>NZ_CP101743.1:0-5764913 GCF_024496285.1 Comamonas sp. C11 | reverse complement strand
TGTCAAAAGTCTAATTGTGGATAGGAGGAACAGTTGCGGGGTTGGTATTGTAGCTTTTGCGGAAGTTATCCACAAAATATCAGAAGGCTGTCCCCGACTCCGGTGCGCTATAGGCTGCACATCCTAATAGATCGGCAGCCTGCTGTTTGTAAAGAATCTCCGGGCCGTGCAGGTGCTTGACGGGATACCCCGTGAGTCCTTAGCAAATTCAAGGGTCATTGCATCAAAGGCGCAACGCTGTGATAATCCCCGGTTTCCCTGAATGTGTTCAGGGTGATATGAGCCGGGCGCCTTTTTTGTGCGCGCGCGCCCAGTTGCTTTAGGCGCTGTGGCGGGTGCTTTGTTCCGTTTGTTGCCTTCTGGTCCGATGACATGCACGGCATGTGAAAAAATATCGGATTTGGCGGTGACAGTGTGCGGCGCAAAACCGGAATGGTCGGGCGCAAACATGGCGCCTTGCCGACGCAAATACTGAACCTTCTCAAGGAACCAACATGAAACGTACTTACCAACCTTCCAAGATCCGCCGCGCCCGTACCCACGGTTTCCTGGTCCGCATGAAGACCAAGGGTGGCCGTGCCGTGATCAACGCACGTCGCGCCAAGGGCCGCAAGCGTCTGGCCGTCTAAGGCCGGCGTTGGCTAGCGGTCTGCTCATTCGCTGCGCTGAAGGCCTCTGAACGGAGGCTCTCCTATGCAAAGGCTGAAAACGCGTCCGCAATTCCAGGCCACCATGTCCGCGGGCACGATTGCCCGTACCCCGCACTTCGCCCTGCATCGCATGGAGCTGGTGGCCGAGGTTCCCGACATGGTTGCCAACCCCAGGACAGGGCCCGGATCGAACGATCCGCAGGCCCTGTTTGGCATTGGTGCCGTGCGCAAGCAGGCCTGGCTGGGTGCCATGGTGCCCAAGCGCTGGGCACGCCGCTCGGTCACGCGCCACACCATCAAGCGCCAGATCTATGCGGTGTCCTCGGATTACGAAGACGCCCTGCTGTGTGCTTCCTATGTGGTGCGCCTGCGCTCGGGGTTTGACCGTAAGCAATTCGTCAGTGCAACTTCTGATCAGCTCAAGGCAGCGGTCCGCAAGGAACTGCAACAGCTTTTTGCGACCGGGGCGCGCCGCCTGACGCAGGCCCGTCAGGTCGCTGAGGCGGAGGTGGATTTGAAGAAAAATTCACCTCAGGCCACTGATGGTAGAGCGCAAGAAGCTACTGATTCAATAGCTAATCAGCCGGAGAACCAGCCATGATGCAGCGACTGCTCATGGCTGTAGTGCGTGGCTACAGGCTGCTGCTCAGTCCCTGGCTGGGCTCGGCCTGTCGCTTCGAGCCGACCTGCTCGGCCTATTCCCTTCAAGCGCTGGAGCAACACGGCGCTGCGGTAGGCTCTTATCTGACGGTGCGCCGGCTGGCGCGTTGTCATCCGTGGTGTGACGGAGGGCATGATCCCGTGCCACAGCAAAAGCCCAGGCTGTTTTCCTTTCTGGACGATGCCTCGGACTCTTCCGCGACCACCCAACCTTCCTCACCTAAGAAGTCTTCATGAACGATATTCGCCGCACCATACTGTGGGTGATATTTGGCTTTTCCATGGTTTTGCTCTGGGACAAGTGGCAAATCCATAACGGCAAAAAGCCCACCTTCTTCCCATCGCCGCAGACGGTCAGCGCGCCTGCTGCGGCTGATGTCAAGCCTGCTGACGTCAGCGTGCCCCAGCCCGCCGCTGCCGCCTCTGCTGGCGACGTGCCCGGTGCTGCCAATGCCGCAGCTCAGCCCGCGGCAGCCGCGACGCCCCGTCAGGACGTGATCGTGGGCAGCGATGTGATGCGCCTGACCTTCGACAGCGAAGGCGGCACGCTAAAGGCTTCCGAGCTGCTCAAGTACTCCGACACCGCGGATGACAAGAAGCTCATGCAGGTGTTCGAGGAAAATGCCAAGCGCGTCTACCTGGGACAGACCGGCCTGATCGGCGGCAACTTCCCCACGCACAAGACTCCCATGACCGTGATGCCCGGCGAGCGCGAGCTCAAGGACGGTCAGGACAGCGTGCAGGTGCGCTTCGAGTCCGCCGATCTGGGTGGTGTGAAGCTGGTCAAGACCTTCACGCTCAAGCGCGGCTCCTATGCCGTCGATGTGCAGCACGATGTGGTCAACACCGGCTCTGCCGCCGTGAACCCCCAGCTGTACATGCAACTGGTGCGCGACGGCAACAAGCCCGAGCATGAGTCCAGCTTCTATTCCACCTTCACCGGTCCGGCTGTCTATACCGAAGCCAAGAAGTACCACAAGGTCGAGTTCAAGGACATCGAGAACGGCAAGGCCGAAGTCGACAAGGCATCTTCCAATGGCTATGTGGCCATGGTGCAGCACTACTTCGCCAGCGCCTGGCTGCTGGCCGACGGCATCCAGCGCGACAACTTCGTGCGCAAGGTGGGTGACAACCTCTACGCCGTGGGCATGATCACGCCCGTGGGCACCGTGGAGCCCGGCCAGACCAAGACCGTGAGCTCGCGTCTGTTCTCCGGCCCTCAGGTCGAGCCCATGCTGGAAAAGCTCTCGCCCGGTCTGGAACTGGTCAAGGACTATGGCTGGCTGACAATTCTGGCCAAGCCTCTGTACTGGCTGCTGTCGGAACTGCACAAGTTCATCGGCAACTGGGGCTGGTCCATCGTGGCCCTGGTGGTGCTGCTGAAGATTGCCTTCTACTGGCTCAACGCCAAGGCCTACTCCTCGATGGCCAAGATGAAGGCCATCAACCCCCGCATTCAGGAAATGCGCGAGCGTCTGAAGGACAAGCCCCAGCAGATGCAGCAGGAGATGATGCGCATCTACCGCGAGGAGAAGGTCAACCCCATGGGCGGCTGCCTGCCCATCGTCATTCAGATCCCTGTCTTCATGGCTCTGTACTGGGTGCTGCAGTCCAGCGTGGAAATTCGCAACGCGCCCTGGATTGGCTGGATTCACGACCTTTCGGTGCCGGATCCCTTCTTCATCCTGCCGCTGCTGATGACTCTGTCCTCGCTGCTGCAGACTGCCCTGAACCCCGCTCCTCCTGACCCCATGCAGGCCAAGATGATGTGGATCATGCCGCTGATGTTCAGCGTGATGTTCTTCTTCTTCCCCTCGGGTCTGGTGCTGTACTGGCTGACGAACAACATTCTGTCGATCGCTCAGCAGTGGATCATCAACAAGCGCATGGGCGTGCCGCCTCAGTTCAACCTGCCCAAGTTCGGCAAGGCTGCCGAAGGCAAGTAAGCACGGCGCCAGTGCCAACAAGAACGCCACCTGAGAAGGTGGCGTTTTTTTATGCCCGCTCGAACAAGGCGGCGGGCCTGCCTGCTGCCTTACTTGCCGATGCAGAAGCTGGAGAAGATCACCCCCAGCAGGTCGTCGGAGCTGAATTCGCCGGTAATCGAGTTCAGCGACAGCTGGGCCAGGCGCAGCTCCTCGGCCAGCAGGTCCAGATGGGCGGATGGCGCCGCCAACTGCTCGTCGGCCATCTCCAGGTGGGCATCCACGGCCTGCAGGGCTTCCACATGGCGGGCGCGGGCCAGGTACAGGCCTTCGGGGGCGGATTGCCAGCCCGCCACTTCCAGCAGCCGCTTGCGCAGCGCATCCAGGCCATCGCCGGTACGGGCCGACAAGGCGATCTGCTCGGCATTGAGCAGGGCGGTGTGGCGGGACTGCACGTCGGCAGCCGCCATATCGGTCTTGTTCCAGACATGGATGACCGGCACCTGCGCGGGCAGCTTGTCCTGCAGGGTGCGGGCGATATCGGCATCGGCCGCCGCATAGTCGGCCTGTTCCACGCGGGTCAGGTCGTGCAGGAAGAGCACGGCATCGGCCGCTGCAATCTCGTCCCAGGCACGCGCAATGCCAATGCGCTCCACCTCGTCATCGCTGTCACGCAGGCCTGCGGTGTCGATCACATGCAGGGGCACGCCCTCGATCTGAATCGTCTGCTGGACCTTGTCGCGCGTGGTTCCGGCAATCGGGGTGACGATGGCCAGCTCGGCCCCCGCCAGTGCGTTGAGCAGCGAGCTTTTGCCCGCATTGGGCTGGCCGGCGATCACCACCTTGATGCCTTCGCGTAGCAGCGCGCCCTGGTGGGCGCGTGCCAGCACGGCAGTGACCTGGGCGCGCAGGCGCTCCAGCTGGCCAAAGGCGTCGGCCTTCTGCAGAAAGTCGATTTCCTCCTCGGGGAAGTCCAGCGTGGCTTCCACCAGCATGCGCAGATGCACCAGGGCATCGCGCAGCACATGGATTTCCTGCGAGAAGGCTCCCGACAGCGAGCGGCTGGCACTGCGTGCGGCGGCTTCGGTGCTGGCATCGATGAGGTCGGCAATCGCCTCGGCCTGGGCCAGGTCGATCTTGTCGTTGAGAAAAGCGCGCTCGGTGAATTCGCCGGGCTGGGCCAGGCGCAGCCCAGTCAGCACCGGCTTGCCATCTTCATTGGCGCTCTGGGCCGCTTCCAGGCAGCGCGCCAGGAGCAGTTGCAGCACCACAGGGCCGCCATGGGCCTGCAGCTCCAGCACATCCTCGCCCGTGTAGCTGTGCGGGCCGGGAAAGTAGATGGCCAGGCCATGGTCTATGGGCGAGCCGTTCGCATCCCTGAAAGGCAGATAAGTCGCTTCGCGCGGTTTCAGCTCCTTGCCGCAAAGCGTCCGTACCAGCGCAGCAATGCCTTTGCCGGAGACTCGCACAATGCCAACGGCTCCGCGCCCGGGGGCGGTGGCGATGGCGGCAATCGGGTCGTTGTGGCGGGGCAGCATGGGCAGGAGCTTTCAGAGAGGCAGGCAAACAAAGGTCAGCAAGAATCATATCTCTGTGCTCTATGCATTATTTGCATAATGCTATGATTTCGTTTGCATCGTTATTGAACAGTCATGGCTGTTTGACCTTAAACGCCGAGCTGCAACCCCTCTTTTTTTGATAGCGCTCGGCCTACAATCCAAAATCCGATTTCATCGTCCGCAAGAGCACAGGGGCCGGGTAATGTGCCCATAGAGAGTCCTTACTGCGGATGACTTACTTTGCGAGCTGGAGACCGCTGATGTCCGATACCAAGCCCATTACCTCGATTGACAAACGTGCGTTGCTGCGTCAGGCGGCACTGGAGTATCACGAGTTCCCCAAGCCCGGCAAGGTGGCCATCACGGCAACCAAGCCCATGGCCAATCAGCATGATCTGGCTCTGGCTTACTCGCCCGGCGTGGCTGCACCCTGCGAGGAAATCGTCAAGGACCCCGCTGCGGCCTTCAAATACACCAGCCGCGGCAATCTGGTGGGCGTGATCTCCAATGGCACGGCGGTGCTGGGCCTGGGCGACATCGGCGCGCTGGCCTCCAAGCCGGTGATGGAGGGCAAGGGCGTGCTGTTCAAGAAGTTCGCCGGCGTCGATGTGTTCGATATCGAAATCGACGAAAAGGACCCGCAAAAGCTGGTCGACGTGATTGCTGCCCTGGAGCCCACCTTCGGCGCCATCAACCTCGAAGACATCAAGGCACCCGAGTGCTTCTTCGTGGAGCGCGAGCTGCGCAAGCGCATGAACATTCCCGTCTTCCACGACGACCAGCACGGCACGGCCATCACCGTGGCAGCCGCCATGGTCAATGCGCTCAAGGTAGCGGGCAAGAAGATCGAAGAGGTCAAGCTGGTGGCGTCGGGTGCCGGCGCCGCGGCTCTGGCCTGCCTGAACCTGCTGCTGGAAGTGGGCCTGAAGCGCGAGAACGTGTTCGTGACCGACATCGCCGGCGTGGTCTATGAGGGCCGTACCGAGCTGATGGACCCGGACAAGGCACTGTTTGCCCAGAAGACCGAGTTGCGCACGCTGGGTGAGGTGATCGAGGGCGCCGACGCCTTCCTGGGCCTGTCCGCCGGCAACGTGCTCAAACAGGACATGGTCAAGAAGATGGCGGCCAGGCCCATCATCTTCGCGCTGGCCAACCCCAACCCGGAAATCATTCCTGAAGATGTGAAGGCGGTGCGCGACGATGCCATCATCGCCACGGGCCGCACGGACTACCCCAACCAGGTCAACAACGTCCTGTGCTTCCCCTACATCTTCCGTGGTGCGCTGGACTGCGGTGCGACCACCATCACCACCTCGATGGAGATCGCCTGCGTGCACGCGATTGCCGCGCTGGCCCAGGCCGAGCAGTCCGAAGAAGTGGCTGCCGCCTATGTGGGCGAGGTGCTGAGCTTCGGCCCCGAGTACCTGATTCCCAAGCCCTTCGATCCGCGCCTGATGCTGATCGTGGCACCCGCCGTGGCCCAGGCTGCGGCCGAAGCCGGTGTGGCCAAGCGCCCCATCCAGGACATGGATGCCTACCGCGAGCATCTGAAGACCTTTGTCTACGCCTCCGGCACCATGATGAAGCCCATCGTGCATGCCGCCAAAAAGGCCACCAAGAAGCGCGTGGCCTATGCCGAGGGCGAGGAAGAGCGCATCCTGCGCGCGGCCCAGATCGTGGTGGACGAACGCATTGCGCGCCCGACACTGATCGGCCGTCCCGCCATCATTGCCCAGCGCATCGAGAAGTTCGGCCTGCGCATGAAGGAAGGTGCCGACTACGACGTGGTCAATGTCGAGCATGACGAGCGCTACCGCGACTTCTGGCAGAGCTATCACCGCATGACGGAGCGCAAGGGCATCACCGCGCCCATCGCCAAGATCGAAATGCGCCGCCGCCTGACGCTGATCGGCTCCATGCTGCTGCACAAGGGCGAGGTCGATGGCCTGATCTGCGGTACCTGGAACAACACCAATGTGCACCTGAACTACATCGATCAGGTCATCGGCAAGCGCAGCGGCGTGGCCACCTATGCCTGCATGAACGGCCTGCTGCTGCCCGAGCGTCAGGTGTTCCTGGTCGACACCCACGTCAACTACGACCCCACGGCCGAGCAACTGGCCGAGATCACCATCATGGCTGCCGAGGAAATGATGCGTTTCGGCATCAAGCCCAAGGCTGCGCTGCTGAGCCACTCCAACTTTGGCTCCAGCAACCAGCCCAGCGCCATCAAGATGCGCCAGACTCTGGAGCTGCTGCGCGAGCAGGCGCCCTGGCTGGAAGTGGATGGCGAAATGCACGGCGATGTGGCTTTGGACGGCAAGGCCCGCGCCAAGCTCATGCCCAACAGCACGCTGCTGGGTGATGCCAACCTGCTGGTCTCGCCCAATATCGATGCCGCCAACATCAGCTACAACCTGCTCAAGCAGGCTGCTGGCGGCGGCATCGCCGTGGGCCCGGTGCTGCTGGGGGCTGCCAAGCCCGTGCATGTGCTGACTCCCAGCACCACGGTGCGCCGCATCGTGAACATGACGGCGCTGACCGTGGCCGACGCCAACGTCAGCCGTTAATCGCGCGCCAAAGCAAAAGCCCGCCTTGCAGCAAGCAGGGCGGGCTTTTTTGTGCCTTGCGGCGGGGCTTACCAGGTACGGCTGACGCCTGCGTCCACCGTGCCGAAGATTTCCACGCCGCCGGAGCCGCTGGAGCTGGAGGAGGCCGGCATGGTGCCGGAGCAGGCCGTCAGCGCCAGCGTGGCGGCGGCTGCGGCCAGGGAGAGCCATTTGCGCATCTGATTTCCTTGTCCGCATCCATTGCGGCTTGTGGCCCCATGGTAGCGGGCCCGGGATACCCTGCCGTAACAGCTTGTTATGCCTGAAATTGGGTTAAACCTATACAGGGAAAGCGTTTGCAGCTATCAAAGTTGATCAGGTCTCCAGATACAGCTTGGCCAGCCGCTCGCGCGCGGCGCCATCCACACCCAGCACCTGGCTCAGATAGCGGTCCACGCTCCCATGCTGGGCACGCACCACATCGACCGAGGCCATCAGGTAGGACGGCTGCACGCGCCACAGCGCATCCAGTGCCTCTTCGGACAGCTGGCCGTACATCTGGGCCGGGCGTTTGAAGTACTGATTGGTCAGCAGATAGTCTTCCATGATCTGCTCCTCGTCCACGCCCAGGGCCGTCAGCAGCAGGGCTGCGGCCCAGCCTGTGCGGTCCTTGCCGGCCGTGCAGTGAAAGACCAGCGGTGCATCGCTGAGCTGCAGCAGCGCGAGGAACTGTGCAAAGCGATTGCCGTACACGTTCACAAAGCTGCGATAGGTGTCATGCATCAGCTCCTCGGTATCGCGGCTGCTGAGGTTGCGGCCCTGCTCCATCATGGACTGGGCGCGCTGCACTACCGTGGGCTCGACGACCAGGGCATGGCGCTCGATCCTGGGCCAGTCATAGGAAAGATGCGCGCTTTCGCCTTCGCCGCGAAAGTCCGCGCTGCGGTGGATGCCCAGCTTTTGCAGCTGTTCCAGGTCCTGCTGCGTCAGATGCGCCAGATGGGCAGAGCGGTACAGCTTGCCCCATTGCAGGCGGCGGCCGTCCAGGCCCCGATATCCGCCCAGATCACGGAAATTGGAGGCTCCCGAGAGGGAGACTTGGCGCGCCGGGCGCTCCGTCAGCAGGTCGTGGTTCAGTTGCATATCACTGCTTATAGCGGATTGCAAAGACCCGTCCATGTCATCCGTGTTACCCGGGCGCGGCACCAGGAGCGTCGGCCCGGACGGAAAGCGCCGCATGCCCGGGACATGCGGCGCCGAACCTGCACTAGAGCCGTCTTGCGACAGTGTCTTGGCACTCAATGGCCGCTCGCACTGCCTCGCAGCATATGCTTGAGCAGCTTGCCGGTCGCGGTGCGCGGCAGCGTGTCACGGAACTCGAAGATGCGCGGAATCTTGTAGCGCGCCAGCTGCGGGGCCATGAACTCGCGCAGGGCCTCCTGCTCCAGCAACTTGCCGGGCTTGAGGGTCAGCACCGCCACCACGGTCTCGCCCCATTCGGGATGAGGGCGGCCGATGACGGCCACGTCCTGCACATCGGGGTGGGCGCAGAGCACGTCTTCCACCTCCTTGGAGTAGACGTTCTCGCCACCCGTAACGATCATGTCCTTGAGCCTGTCCACGATGTAGAGATAGCCGTCCGCATCCCTGCGCGCCAGGTCGCCGCTGCGATACCAGCCCTGGTCGTCCAGCACGGCGGCCGTGGCCTCAGGGCTGTCCAGATAGCCCTGCATCATGGCCGCGGAGCGCAGGCAGATCTCGCCCACCTCGTCGGGGCCGCACAGGCTGCCATCCAGGCGGCGCAGTTCCAGTTCCACGCCGGGTATGGTGCTGCGACCGATGGAGCCCGGCTTGGTCAAGGCTTCTTCGGGATAGAGCATGCTGCCCAGCGGGCCGGATTCGGTCATGCCATAGACTTGCATGAAGCGGTCGCTGCGATAGGCCTGGGCCAGCTTGCGAACCATCTCCGCGCCCAAGGGGCCGCCGCCATAGGTCCACAGTCGAATGGCGCTGAAGTCGTAGCTGGCCACATCCGGCACCACGGCCAGCGGGGCCAGAAAGGCGATCGGTGCGCCGAAGGTGAAGCTGATGCGCTCGCGCTGCAGCGTCTCCAGAAACTCCCTGGGCGCGTATTCGCGCATCAGCACGGCGGTGCCGCCCATGAGCAAGGTGCCCAGAAACCAGTTGTTCAGTGGCGACGAGTGCCAGATGGGCATGGCGATCAGCGTGCGCTCCATGGGCGACAGCGAGGTGGCGGCGGCCGTGCACAGGGCTGCGTGGAAGACATTGGCGTGGCTGTGCAGGCAGCCCTTGGGCTGGCCCGTGGTGCCCGAGGTATAGAGGATTTCGGCCAGCGTTTCCGGTGCCGGATGGCCATGCTCGTCGTAGCAGGGGGTGGCCTGCGCCAGCAGCTCATCGAAGCAGTCCACGCCTTCGGCGGCAGAAGCCGTGCTCAGCCAGCGCAGTTCTGCCTCCGGCTGCAGTTCGGCCTGTACCGTTGCGATCAGCGATGCGCGCGCTCCATCCACAATGCACAGCCGTGCGCCTGAGTGGCGCAGTATGTATGCAACTTCCGGGGCCTGCAGCTTGTGGTTGATGGGCACGACGGCGGCACCCAGCCGCCAGGCGCCGAATAGTGCGAATGCAAAGCCCGGGGTGTTGAAGCACAGCAGACCTAGCTTGTCGCCCTGGCGCACGCCTTGCGCGCGGAGCACGGCAGCGGCGCGATGGCTGGCCTCGGCCAGTGCGGCATAGCTCCAGTCCTGGCCGTCGGCGCGCAGGGCCAGTTTTTCGGGGCGCGTGCGCGCCTGCTGGTCGAGCAGGGAAATGAAATTCATCATGGCTGGCGTCCTCCTCAGCCGGTCCAGGCATTGCGCAGCAGGGCGGCCGGGTCGTTGCTGCCGCAGGCAACACCTGCCACCGGACCCCAGTCCGGGTCGAAGCGGCTGCCGAGAAAGGCCGCAGCACTGTCGCTGCTTGCATGCTGCAGCATCAGCGTGGCTTGCACCGTGATGGCCAGGCGCTGGGTGAAGCGGCGAGCCTCGCGCTCCAGCTCCTGCGGAGGCAGGGTGACGGCCTGGCGCAGCTTGTCCACCTGCGCACGCAGCACGGCCTCTTCTGAACCGACTTCACGCAGATGGTCCAGCAGCAGATGGGCGTCTTCCGGGTTGCGGGCAATGGCGCGCAGCACATCCAGGCACATGACGTTGCCCGAGCCCTCCCAGATGGAGTTGACGGGGGCCTCGCGGAACAAGCGCCCCATGGGGCCGGTCTCCACATAGCCGTTGCCGCCGAAGACTTCCATGGCTTCGCCGGTGTAGCCCACGGCACGCTTGCAGTTCCAGAACTTGGCGGCAGGCGTGACGATGCGGCGCCAGGCCTGATCCAGGGCGTCTTCGGAGCCAAAGCGTGCAGCCAGATCCATGGCCAGCCAGGTGGCAGCTTCGGATTCCAGTGCCATGTCGGCGAGCAGGCCGGTCATCACCGGCTGTTCGGCCAGCGGCAGGCCGAAGGCATGGCGGTTGCGCGTGTAGTGCAGGGCCTGCACCAGTGCCTGGCGCATGAAGCCGGCACTGGACAGCGCGCAGTCCAGACGGGTGTAGGTGGCCATTTCGATGATGGTGGAAATGCCCCGCCCTTCCTGGCCGATGAGCACGCCCCAGGCGTTGTCGAACTCCACTTCGCTGCTGCTGTTGGAGCGGTTGCCCACCTTGTCCTTGAGGCGCTGGATGTGAATGGCGTTCTTGCTGCCGTCGGGCCGCCAGCGCGGCGCGAAAAAGCAGGTGGGACCGCGTTCCTCGGTCTTGGCCAGCACCAGATGTCCGTCGCACATGGGGGCCGAGAAGAACCATTTGTGGCCGGTGATCAGGTATTCCTCGCCCCAGGGACCGCTGCTGCCCGATGGATTCAAGGCCACGGCACGCGTGGTGTTGCTGCGCACATCGCTGCCGCCCTGGCGCTCCGTCATGCCCATGCCCACGGTGATGGAACGCTTGCCCTCTGCGGGAATGTCGCGCGCGTCGTAATCGGTGGATTCCAGCAGCGGCCCCAGCACCGCATTGAGCTGGGGGTTGATACGCACCAGCGGAATGCTGGCCTTGGTCATGGTGGTCGGGCAACCCGAGCCGGACTCGATCTGGCTGTGCATGAACAGCGATGCACCATAGGCTGGCCAGGCCGTCTGCCGCTGGTCGGTGAAGGGCAGGTTGGAGATGCCGTTGCGCCGTGCAATCGTCATCATCTGGTGCCATGCGGGGTGAAAGCGCACCTGGTCGATACGGTCGCCCGAGGGCGAATGCGTGTGCAGCTCGGGCTCGAAGTGGTTGGCTTCTTCTGCGGCGCGCAGCGTGGCTTCGGCGCCATATTCCGCGCCCTGGCGTTGCAGCTCCGGGTCGCGCCACTGTGCGCCGCCGCGTGTCACGGCACGCTGCAGCACCGGGTCGCTGGTGTAGACGTTGTAGTCCTTGAGCTCCGGAGCCTGGTTATGGGGATGGATGCCAGTCATGATGTCTCCTCCTTCTGAGGTGGGTGGCCCTGTCCGCAGAGGGGCTCAGGGCGTTGTGATTGCTGGGGTACGCCAGGCAGGCGGTTCAGGAGGGCCGCTTCATGGTGCAGCTGGTGTCCAGGCTGGATGCCTGTGCGGAAACCGTGCTGACGGGCTTCCATCCCAGGCCCGTTCCTTCCTGGTCATGCACCACCGTCTTGCCGTCCACTTTTTCCCAGCTCAGCACATGGATGGGTTGCTGGGCCTGGTGGTCGCTCTTGCGCATTTCCACGGGGCCGTTGAGGCCTTCGAAGCGCATGCCCGACATCCTGGCCGCCACGGCGGCAGGTTCCACGGACTTGGCCTCGCGCATGGCCTGGGCCAGCATCAGCATGGCGTTGTGGCCCAGGCCGTTGATGAAGTCCTCGTTGAACTGGCGCTTGAAGCCCGGCAGCAGCGGGCTGCTCATCAGCGGCTCAGAGTTGGGGCTGAAGGCCGAGATCAGCTTGACCCGGCCCTGTCCAGCTGCACCCATGGCGCTGGGCACGCCGAAGTTGTTGCCGTTGAGGGTGTAGAAGTCCGCGCTCAGACCCGCTTCGCGAGCAGCCCGCACGATCAGCGCCAGATCGGCGCCGAAGTCCGCAGTGATGACGGCATCGGCCCCGGATTGCTTGATCTTGGCGATATAGGGGGAGTAATCCTTGACCTGGCCCAGCGGGTGGAGGTCATCGCCCACGATCTTCAGGTCGGGGCGCTTGGCCGCCAGCATGCTGCGTGCGGCGCGCGAGACTTCCTGGCCATAGGCATAGTTGGGGTTGAGCAGAAAGACCTGCTTCACCTGCTTTTGCCCGGCCAGATAGGAGGTCAGCGCGGCCACCTTCATGTCCGAATTCGCATCGGTGCGGAAGTGCCAGTAGCTGCACCTGGCATTGGTCATCTGCGGTGCCTGGGCCGCATAGTTCAGGTAGATGATTTCCTTGCCGGGGTTGCGACCGTTGTGCTTTTCGATGGCTTCCTGCAGTGCCAGGCCCACGGCCGAGGAGCTGGCACCCTGCACCACATAGCGGATGTTCTGTCCGATGATGGAGTTGAGCAGGCTCAGCGCCTCCTGTGCGGAGAGGCGGTTGTCGAAGGGCACGATCTCGAACTTCACGGCACCGGCCCAGCCTTGCTCGTTGGCAAGCTTGGCGCTGTACTGGAAGCTCTTGAGTATATTCAGGCCCAATCCCGCCATGGGGCCGCTCATGGTATCCAGCGAGGCAATCTTCACTGTCGTGGCCGGCTGCGCGTGAACGAGTGATGCGCAGGCCAGAACCACTGCCGCCAGGGGAGTGGTAATACGAGGGTGCATGCTTGTCTCCGTCCTCTCATAAGGATTTTTTATTCGCCAGGCCGCAATGCACAATGGCATCGAGGTACCTGTCAAAAATTCTAGGAAACCGTGCAAAAAAGGTGTTCGGATTTGGCCAGCATGAAACCACGCACTCCTTCCACCGCGACAGCAGGGCGTCGCCGCCCTTTGCAGTCCCGCGCGCGGCAGACGTTTCAGGCCCTGCAGGACGCCTTTGTTCGGCTTTTGCTTGAGCGCAGTTACGCGGAAATCACCGTGCGCGAGATCGTCCTGGTGGCGGGCACAGGGCTGGGCAGCTTCTACGAGTATTTCTCGGGCAAGGAAGATCTGGCCAAGGTCTGCCTGCATCTGCGCTCCAAGTCGCTGCTGCTGGGCATTCGCGGCGTGACCGGCAGTCATTCGGGCCAGCCGCTGATGCAGATTGCCGAGGCGGTGATCGAGTCACAGTTGCAGGCGCACCGCGAGCGGGCAGATGAATGGGGTGCCCACTATCTGCTGGAGCGTCACTACTCCACTTCCGAGGCCTATCGCAAGATGTTCGAGCGCTGTGTGGATGCCTGGGCCGCAGCCATAGAGCAGGCCGTCGATCTGCCCCCGGACTACCCGGTGCGCGATGCTGCACGGGTGAGCCAGTGCATTCTGTACGGCCTGTTCAATCACAGCTATCTGGCCGCCGATGCACCGCCGGATCTGGACTTGCTGCGCCAGCGCGCCAACACGGCCATATATGGCTATCTGAACGCCTTGCGCTGCGCTGCCTGAAATGAAAAAGACCGCCAGCGGCAAGCCGTGGCGGTCTCTGTGTGTCAGCTTGGCAGGGCTGGCGATCAGCTCACATGCTTGCCCACGATGCCGGCCAGCTCGAACATGCTGATCTGCTCCTTGCCGAACACCGGCTTGAGCTTGGCGTCGGCGTTGATGGCGCGCTTGTCCTTGGCATCCTGCAGGCCGTTGGCCTTGATGTAGTGCCAGAGCTTCTTGATCACGTCGGGGCGCGAGGTCGGCTCGCTGCCGATCACGGCGGCCAGGTCGGCGCTGGGCTTGAGCGTGGCGCTCACGGTGCGGGGCTTCTTCACCGCAGCGGTCTTGGTCGTCGCCTTGGTCGCTGTCTTGGCGGCGGTCTTCTTGGCTGCCGTGCCTGTCTTCTTGGCGGCAGCCGTCGTGGTCTTGGCCGCTGCAGCGCCAGCCGTCTTGCGCGCCGGGTATTTGCCTTCGCGCTGCTCGAACTCGAAGTTCACCTTGCCCGCTGCGCCATCCCAGACCAGGAAGGCCTTGAAGTTGCGGCGCGTGCGGTTGGAGACGAACTTCTCCAGCAGATCGGTCTTGCCGGTCTGCAGCAGCTTGCTCATCTGCTCGCGCTCTATGGGCTGCTGCAGAATGATCTGGCCGCTCTTGAAGTCACAGCTGGGCGTGGTCTGGGCCAGCGTGGGCACGGCCTTGGAGCAGACATAGTTGGCGCCATGTTCGAACACGGGCGAGCCGCACTTGGGGCAGGGGCCCAGGCTTTGCTGGTGGGCAAAGTCCACGATCTCGCCCGTGTCCTCGGAGTCCTTGTCGTCGCCGAAGTCGAATTCCAGCTTGAAGTTGCTGTTTTCCTCGTCACGCACGATGGCGACCTCGGCCACAAACGGCCAGCCGGCCTTGGAGCGGAAGCCTTCCAGCGGGCCGATACGGCGCTCGCGCAGCAGTTGCTCGGCCTCGGCCGTCTCGAAGGTGCGGCCGGCCGGCGATTTGGTGAACGAGAAGCCGCAGCCTTCGCTGGCACCATTGGCGCCTGTGCAGGCATAGCGGCGGTAGTTTTCCTTGACCACGCCGCCGCAGTTGGGGCAGGGTGTGGAAAGCGTCGCGTAGTCGCCGGGAATGGTGTCGCGGTCGTATTCCTTGGCCTTCTTGACCAGCTTCTCGGTCATGGCCTGGATCTGCTGCATGAAGGCTTCGCGCGAGAGCTGGCCTTTTTCCATCTGCGACAGCTTGAATTCCCATTCGCCGGTCAGGTCGGCACGGCACAGCTCCTCGACTTCCAGGCCGCGCAGCAGCGTCATCAGCTGGAAGGCCTTGGCCGTGGGGATCAGCTCGCGGCCTTCGCGCAGCATGTACTTTTCCGTCAGCAGGCCTTCAATGATGGCCGCGCGCGTGGCTGGCGTGCCCAGGCCTTTTTCCTGCATGGCTTCGCGCAGCTCGTCGTCGTCGATCTGCTTGCCGGCGCCTTCCATGGCTCCCAGCAGCGTGGCTTCGGAGTAGCGTGCCGGCGGCTTGGTCTTGAGGCCCTTGACATCGGCGTGGTGGGTGCGCGGCTGCTCGCCGGGCTGCACGGCCACCAGGGGCTGGCCCTTGTCGCCTTCCTTGGCGTCCTCCACCTCGTTGGCGGCTTCCTTGCCGTAGATGGCCAGCCAGCCCGGCTTGACCAGCACCTTGCCCTCGGTCTTGAAGCTGTGCTGCTCCACCTTGCTGATGCGCGTGGTGACCTGGTATTCGGCGCTGGGGAAGAACACGGCCATGAAGCGGCGCACGACCAGGTCGTACAGCTTCTGTTCGGCTTCCGACAGGCCGGAGGGGGCCTGGGTGGTCGGGATGATGGCAAAGTGATCCGACACCTTGCTGTTGTCGAACACGCGCTTGGTGGGGCGGATGTAGTTGTCGTTGATGGCCTGCTGGGCAAACGGCGCCAGATGGCGCATGCCGCTGGTGGCCAGCATGTCGAAGGTCTGCTTGGCGACGGGCAGATAATCCTCGGGCAGGGCGCGCGAGTCGGTACGCGGGTAGGTCAGGGCCTTGTGACGTTCGTACAGGCTTTGCGCCAGCGCCAGCGTGGTCTTGGCCGAGAAGCCGAACTTGCCGTTGGCCTCGCGCTGCAGGCTGGTCAGGTCGAAAAGCAGGGGCGATGCCTGCGTGGTGGGCTTGCTTTCCTCGGTGACGGTGGCCGGCTTGCCCTGGACGGCTGCGGCAATCGCTTCGGCCTCGGCCTTGTTCCACAGGCGGTCGGCCTTGGCCTCGGCATCGTCCGATTTCTTCCACTGCGGGTTGAACCACTTGCCCAGGTACTGGCCGGCCTGGGCGTCGAAAGTGCCGTGCACTTCCCAATAGTCGCGGCTGACGAATTTGCGGATCTTTTCCTCACGCTCCACCACCAGGGACAGGGTGGGCGTCTGCACGCGGCCCACGGTGGTCAGGAAGAAGCCGCCGTCGCGCGAGTTGAAGGCCGTCATGGCGCGCGTGCCGTTGATGCCCACCAGCCAGTCGGCTTCGGAGCGGCTGCGCGCGGCGCTGGCCAGGCCTTGCATCTGCTGGTCGCTGCGCAGATTGTTGAAGCCGTCGCGAATCGCCTGCGGCGTCATGGACTGCAGCCACAGGCGCTTGACGGGTTTGCCCAGGCCCCCTTTGGCGCCGCCCGCGTATTGCTCGATCAGGCGGAAGATCAGCTCCCCCTCGCGGCCCGCGTCACAGGCGTTGATGAGTTCGGTCACATCCTTGCGCTTGGCCTGCTTGACCACGGCGTTCAGGCGGGTCTTGGTCTTGTCCACGGGCTTGAGGTCGAAGCGCGGGGGAATGACCGGCAGATTGGCAAAACTCCATTTGCCGCGCTTGACGTCGAATTCTTCGGGCGCCTGAATCTCCACCAGGTGGCCGACCGCACTGGTCACCACATAGCTGTCGGATTCGAAATAGTCATCGTGTTTTTCGAACTTGCCTGCCACCGGGGTCAGCGCACGGACGATGTCCTGTGCGACAGAAGGCTTCTCTGCAATCACCAGGGTTTTAGTCATTGTGTGTTCTCGTCGTCATTAACCACCTGAACCCGAATCAAAACTCAGGCTCATACAATTCGCTTCTCACGCGCGCGCATGCGCACATGTGTGCATATTCAAAGTATCAGAGAAAACATGCCCCGCACATCACTGGCCTCTTCAACCGGCCGCCGCATCCAGACCCGGCGCTCCGGCGTTCATGGCAAAGGCGTTTTCGCCGCGCAGGATATTGCGGAAGGCGAAACCATTATTGAGTACGTGGGTGAAGTGATTGACTGGCAGGAGGCGCAGGATCGTCATCCGCATGATCCCAGCCAGCCCAATCACACTTTTTACTTTCAGGTCGACGATGAGCGGGTGATAGATGCCACGCACAAGGGCAACTCCTCGCGCTGGATCAACCACAGCTGCGCGCCCAACTGCTACACCGACGAGATCGACGGTCGCGTCTATATCGTGGCGCTGCGCAATATTGCAGCGGGCGAAGAACTGAACTACGACTACGGCCTGATGGTGGAAGAGCGCTATACGGCCAAGCTCAAGGCTGAATATGCCTGCTACTGCGGCGCTGCGAACTGCCGCGGCACCATGCTGGCGCCGAAAAGGGGCTGGAAACCTCCGATGCCTCACGGCACCCCCTGAGCGGCCTTGCCTAGGCGGCCCCGCCGCTTCCCCCTCTCTCGCTTCGCGGGAGGGGGACGATGCCATCGCTGCGGGATGGCCCTGGCTTGGCGTCTCTGGTGTGGGCCGCGTCAGTTTTTTGTCTTGCGTTGCGCCAGTTTTTAGATTTGGATAGATAGAAATGACTCAGCCGATTCACTGGAATGCCGAAGCCTTGTGGGAAGCCATTGCACCGCAGTTGCCGGGCTTCACGGTCGAGGTGCTGCCGACCATCGATTCCTCAAATACCGAAATCATGCGCCGCGCGCGCGACGGGCTGACGGATCCGGTGCTGCTGATTGCCGAGCAGCAAACCCAGGGCCGAGGCCGCCTGGGCCGAAACTGGGTCAGCGGCGTCGGTGATTCGCTGATGTTCTCGCTGGGCCTGCCGCTGGCACCGCGCGACTGGTCGGGGCTGTCATTGGCGGTGGGTGTGAGCGTGGCCGAGAGCCTGCAGCCCCAGCTTCCCGCTGCGGGGGGCGCGCCCAAGATCGGCATCAAATGGCCCAACGATCTGTGGCTGGAGGGCGACCGCAAGCTGGCCGGCATTCTGATCGAGACCGCCAGCTTTGTCGGCGGCCAGCAGCACGATATGACGGCCCCGCGCTATGTGGTGATCGGTATCGGCATCAATGTTCGCCCCCGTCCCGGTGACGGCATGCGCACGGCCCCGGCCTGCCTGCAGGAGCTCGATGCCGCACTGGACGCGCCCACGGCCCTGGCCTGCATATTGCCCAATCTGGTGGCCGAGGTGCAGAGCTTTGCCCTGCATGGCTTTGCTCCGCTGATGCAGCGCTTTGCCCAGCGCGATCTGCTGGCCGGACGCGAGGTGAATCTGAGCGACGGCACGAGCGGCATGGCTCAGGGTGTGGCTGCCGATGGCGGCTTTCTGGTGCGTACCGCGACCGGGCTGCAAGCCGTGACCAGTTCTGAAATCAGCGTGCGTCCGGCTGGCAGCCCGCTGCAGGCTTGAAATGAAGCACCTCCTGAGGCGCTTTGCGCCTTCCTCCTCTCTCTACGCGCTGCGCGCCAGGGGAGAAGGACGCAGCCCTCGCTGCGGGGCGGCGGGGCCGCCCAGGACCTTGCCCGGCTGCCCGCGAGCGGCTGCAGCCCATGGATAACTGATGTGAGAAACCTATGCTGAGAATCGTTTTTCTGCTCTTGCTGCTGGGCAACGCGGGTTACTACATGTGGAGCCACGGCTATCTGGCCGGCATGGGGCTGGCACCGGAGTTGCAGTCCGAGCCGCAGCGCCTTCAGGAGCAGATCAGGCCGGATTCCCTGGTGCTGCAACAGCCCGAAGCGGCACAAGCTCCGGCCACCGAACCCGCAAAGACGGCGGAGCCGGAGCCCGAAGCGCCTGCCGTGGACGACAGCGCACCGCCTGCTGCTCCCGAAAGCAAGTCGGATGGCAAACCCGAGGCTGTCACTGCCGCGGCCAGGGAAAGCAAGGACGGCAAGGACACAAAGGATGCCAAGACAGCCATCAAGGAGCCCGAGGCCTGCTATCAGGCCTCAGGTATCGAAGAGGCGCAGGCCGACAGCATTCGCCGCGCGCTGGCGGGCAAATCCAAGAGCGATTGGGAGCTGGTGGCCAGTCATCAGGGCGGGCGCTGGATGGTCTATATGGGCAAGTTCCCCGACGCCGAATTCATGGACCGCAAGCGCGGCGAGCTGCGCCTGATGAATATCGACTTCGACCGCGCCGGCGGCAGTTTCGAGCCCGGTCTGTCGCTGGGGCGTTTTTCGACGGAAGAAGCCGCCCAGCGCCAGCTGGCCACTTTCGCGCGCCAGGGCGTGCGCACCGCGCGCGTGGTGCAGGAGCGCCCCGATGTGACGACCTATGCGTTGCGTCTGCCCAAGGCCACGCGGACCTTGCGCAACGAAGTGGCGGCGCTGGCTGGCAAGAATCTGTTGCCCAAGGCCTTGCAGGCCTGTGCCAAGTAATTTTCGTAGCTGCTATCGCAAGAAAGGCCTGCATTTGCAGGCCTTTTATATTGGAAAACCAGTTGCAACGGGCGCAACCAGCTCCTGTTTTAGTCCAGATGAATATTGGCGACAGCGGCCAGCTTCTTCATCTTGGCCACTTCGCTGGCGATCTGCTTGGTGAAGTCGGCGCTCGATGTGCCCGAGGGGTACAGGCCTTGAGCAGCCATGCGCTGCTTGACGGCGGGGTCCTTGAGTGCGGCAATGATGGCTTTTTGCACACGTTCCACTTGTGCGGCGGGCGTGTTCTTGGGGGCCACCAGGCCGAACCAGGAAGGCTCGTTCAGATCGGGGTGACCGGCCTGCGCATAGGTCTGCACATCGGGCAGCACGTCCAGGCGTTCATGCCAGGACACGGCCAGGGCGCGCACCTTGCCCGACTTGATATGGGGCAGGGACGAGTTCACCTGGTCGAAGTAGACCGGCACCTGGTTGCCCAGCACGTCGTTGATGGCCGGTGCAGAGCCACGGTAGGGAATGTGGTGCATTTCGGTGCCCGTGCTCTTGAGGAACTGGGCGCCCCACATATGGCCGATGGTACCGTTGCCGGGGGTGGCATAGGACACCTTGCCGGGGTTGGCCTTGAGGTAGGCCACAAACTCGGCAAAAGTCTTCACGGGAATCAGCTTGGGGTTGATCACCAGCACGCCGGGAGCCTTGACGATCTCGGTCACGCCCACGAAGTCGTTGATCGCGTCGTAGGGCAGCTTCTTGAACACGGCGGGGTTCACGCCATGGGTGGACATCGTGGCGATACCGAAGGTCACGCCATCGGTGGCGCGAGCCACTTCGGCCATGCCGATGGAGCCGCCGGCACCGGCCTTGTTTTCAATCACCACGGCCTGGCCGCCCAGCAGCTTGATCAGCACGTCCTGCATGTTGCGGGGCACCATGTCGGTAGGGCCGCCAGCGGGGAAGGGCACGACGATGCGCAGAGGACGCGATGTGTCCTGCGCCATGCTCATGCCGGAGAAAGAAGAAGCGGCTGCGGCCGCAGCGGCGGTGTAGATGAATTGACGTCGTTGCATCAAAAAGCTCCCGGGATCCAGTGATTCCAAATTGTTGTCTTGCGCGGCGCAACTAGCGACTCTTCAGACAACCCATGATCGAATTGATTCTAGGGTAAGCGAGAACTTGCCAGATACGCAGTTTCCGTTACGGGAATCGGGGCAAGCGGGCGCAAAGCCAAGCCTGGCGCAGTTTTTCAGCCTTGGCTGGCACCGAATTGGTGCATTTTTAGGTTGCGCTTCACTGCTGTCCCGGCATGGCCTTGAAGCGCACGGTAAACAGCGCCCCCGGTGGGGCATGACCGGGCCTGGCATCCTGCAGCAGCACTTGCGCCCCATGCTGACGGGCGATTTCCATGACGATGGGCAGGCCCAGACCGGAGCCGTCGGCTTCGGAGCCCAGTGCCCGGTAAAAGGGCTGGAAGATCAGTTCGCGCTCGCCCAGCGGTACGCCGGGGCCGGAGTCCTCGACCTGCAGCAGCAGGATCTGGCCGAAATGATCGGCCTGCACGCGCACGGTGACCATGCCTGGCTGTTCGTTGGTCGATGGTGTGTAGTTGATGGCGTTGTCGACCAGATTGCGCACCAGCTCAGTCAGCAGCGTGGCATTGCCGTTGAGCCAGACGCCGGGCGTGCTGGCACCGGCACCCTCGTAGCCCAGGTCTATGTGCTTGTCCATGGCGCGCGGCAGGCAGTCCTGCACCACGTCGGTGACGATGCGCACGAGGTTGCAGCCCTGCATGGCGGGCACGGCGCTCTCGGCCCGTGCCAGTGCCAGCAGCTGGTTGACAGTATGCGTGGCACGCATGCTTGAGCGGCCGATCTGCGCCAGCGAGCGTTTGAGATCTTCGGTATTGGTGCCCTCGCGTTGGGCCAGGTCGGCCTGCATGCGCAGGCCTGCCAGCGGGGTCTTGAGCTGGTGGGCCGCATCGGCCAGAAAGCGTTTCTGCGTGGCGATGGAGTCGTGCAGGCGCTGCAGCAGATCGTTGACCGAATCGACCAGCGGCACCACCTCCAGCGGCACATCCTTGTGATTGATGGGCGAGAGATCTTCGGGCTTGCGCGCGCGTATGCGTTCTTCGAGCCGGTGCAGCGGCTTGATGCCGCGCGCCAGCGCCAGCCAGACCAGCAGGGCGGCCAGCGGCAGGATGACGAACTGCGGCAGCATCACGCCCTTGATGATTTCCGTGGCCAGCACGCTGCGCTTTTCGCGTGTTTCCGCGACCTGCACCAGGGCGTTGGGCTCGCCGGGCAGGGGCATGCGCACCCAGATATAGGCCACGCGCAGATCGATGCCCTTGTATTCCTCATCGCGCAGCAGCACCGAGCCGGTGGGCGTGTCCTCGTCGACGGCGGGCGGGCGGGGCAGGTCGCGCTCGCCGGCCAGATATTCGCCCCTGGTGCCGCTGACCTGGAAGAACACCGTGTCCGATTCATCGGCGCGCAGGATCTCGCTGGCCGACTGCGGCAGATTGAACTGCACCTTGCCGCGCTGAACGATGACCAGCTGGGCCAGGGCCTGGGCGTTGTACTCCAGCGCGCGATCGAAGGGCTTGTTGGCCAGACCCTGGGCCACCAGCCAGGTCAGTGCCAGGCTCACGGGCCAGAGCAGCAGCAGTGGCGTGAGCATCCAGTCGAGGATCTCGCCAAAGAGGGATCGCTGCTCACGCTGAAAGATTTTCATGCTTGTAAAACTGGCGTATTCCAACTCAGGGATGGCCAGCAAGGGCCGCCCCGCAGCAAAGGCCATCGTCCCCTCGGGGGAAGCGGCGGGGCCGCCTAGGCGCAGCCGCTCAGGGGGGAGCTATCTTTTCCAGGCAATAACCGAGGCCGCGCACGGTGGCGATGCGGATCGGGCCTTTCTCGATTTTCTTGCGCAGGCGGTGGATATAGACCTCGATGGCATTGTTGCTCACCTCCTCGCCCCATTCGCATAGACGCTCCACCAGCTGGTCCTTGCTGACCAGACGGCCTGCGCGCTGCAGCAGCACCTCCAGCAGGCCCAGCTCGCGCGCCGACAACTCCACCATCTTGCCGTCGATGGTGGCGACCCGGCCGGTCTGGTCATAGACCAGCGGGCCGTGCTTGATGGTGGAGCTGGCGCCGCCCATGCCGCGACGCGTGAGGGCGCGCACGCGCGCTTCCAGCTCGGACAGCGCAAACGGCTTGGCCATGTAGTCGTCGGCACCATAGTCCAGGCCCTGTACGCGCTCTTCGATCGAATCGGCGGCCGTGAGAATCAGCACCGGCAGCGCATCGCCGCGCCCACGCAGGCGCTTGAGCACTTCCAGGCCGTGTACCTTGGGCAGGCCCAGATCGAGAATCAGCAAATCGAATTCGCTGCTGGTCAGCAAGGCGGTATCGGCCTCGCTGCCATTGGCCACATGGCTGACGACGGCGCCCGAGCTGCGCAGCGTGCGCAGCAGGCCGTCTGCCAGCACCTGGTCGTCTTCGGCAATCAGTATGCGCATGTGTGTCTCCTGCTTGTTATGTGTGCCTGTTTGCACTTTTGCTGCCATTGTAGGGATGGCCCATGGCTGTTCGGGGCAATTCTCGACAGCCGCTTACAGGTGTCGAATCTCAGTAGCCTTCGGCATAGGCTTCCAGGCCCAGCGCGACCACGGTGGCCACATCCGCTCCCACGGCTTCACGAAACTCGGCCTCGGCCTGGCTTACGGCGTCGTGAAAAGCCTGCAACCAGGCCAGACCGGCATCGGTGAAGCGTACGCGCCTGGCGCGCGCATCATGCGGGTCGGTCTCGCGCGTGACCAGGCCCCAGGCTTCGCACTGCGTCACCAAGTCGGCCATGGCCTGTTTGGTCATACCGGCCTTGTCGGCCAGATCGGTGAGCCGGTCGCCAGCCAGCGACAGATGGCGTGTGATGTGGATATGGGCTGCCCCCACCTTGTCGCGCGCCGCCAGATTGGATAGCGCCAGCGGCACCTCCACTGCGCGCGCCATGAGCTGCAGCACGCGCGCATCGAAGCGGCGCATGGCATGGCCGAGCAAACGGCCCAGATGGGTCTGGCGCCAGGCATCGGCGGGCGGGGTGACGGGGGCTATTTCTGACATGGATAAATAGTAAGGCAAACTGACTAAATATTTAAATAAATATGCAGTATTGGCCTCTAAACTACTGTTCAAGCATCCAGCCTGAATGCAAAAACAGGACTGGCCACAGACAGTCATTCACCTACTCCGGAGCCTGATATGAACGCCATCGCCAAGACCAACGACGCCAACAGCGAAAAAGCCAAAGCCCTGGCTGCAGCCCTGGCCCAGATCGAAAAGCAGTTCGGCAAGGGCACCATCATGAAGCTCGGCGAAGGTGAAGCCATCGAAGACATTCAGGTCGTCTCCACCGGCTCTCTGGGTCTGGACATCGCTCTGGGCGTAGGTGGTCTGCCCCGTGGTCGCGTGATCGAAATCTACGGTCCCGAATCCTCGGGCAAGACCACGCTGACGCTGCAGGTCATTGCCGAGATGCAGAAGCAGGGCGGCACCTGCGCCTTTATCGACGCCGAACATGCGCTGGACACCAGCTACGCCCAGAAGCTGGGCGTGAACCTCAGCGACGTGCTGATCAGCCAGCCCGACACCGGTGAGCAGGCCCTGGAAATCTGCGACAGCCTGGTGCGCTCGGGTGCCGTGGACCTGATCGTCATCGACTCGGTGGCCGCCTTGACGCCCAAGGCCGAAATCGAAGGCGAGATGGGCGACGCCCTGCCCGGCCTGCAGGCCCGCCTGATGAGCCAGGCCCTGCGCAAGCTGACGGCCACCATCAAGAAGACCAACTGCATGGTCATCTTCATCAACCAGATCCGCATGAAGATCGGCGTGATGTTCGGTTCGCCCGAGACCACCACCGGCGGCAATGCGCTGAAGTTCTATGCCTCCGTGCGTCTGGATATCCGCCGCACCGGCACCATCAAGAAGGGCGACGAGGCCATCGGCAACGAAACCAAGGTCAAGGTCGTGAAGAACAAGGTCTCGCCCCCCTTCAAGACGGCAGAGTTCGACATTCTGTTTGGTGAAGGCATCAGCCGCGAAGGCGAGATTCTGGACATGGGCGTGAACGCCAAGATTCTGGAAAAGAGCGGTGCCTGGTATGCCTACAACGGCGAAAAAATCGGCCAGGGCCGCGACAACTCGCGTGAGTTCCTGCGCGAGAACCCCGCGCTGGCCATCGAAATCGAAAACAAGGTGCGCGATAGCCTGGGCATCAAGCTGCTGCCTGTGGAAGGTGCAGCGGCTGCCGAAGCCAAGCCTGCCAAGGGCGGCAAGGGCAAGGTGGACAAGGACGGAGTGATTGAAGGCTGATTCTTCCCTGAGGCGCTATGCGCCTTTCGCGAAAGGGGACGACATCCTCGCTGCGATGCGGCCCTTGCTTGATGTCCCTGGCTTGGTGAGCGCCAGTGTTTGAGTGCGGGCCTCATTGCTCAAAAGGTTTGCCATCTTTGCGCAGGTTCGTCCTGCGCCTTTTTGTTTCTGGAGATGTGTCGTGAGCTTTGCCAAGCTTTCACTCAAAGGCCGAGCCCTGAAGCTGCTGGGGCAGCGCGAGCATTCGCGGCTGGAGCTGCAGCGCAAGCTGGCGCCTTATGTGGAAGAGGGTGATGACCTGCAGGCCATTCTCGACGAGCTGGAAAAGCGCGGCTTCATCAGCGTGCAGCGGGTGGTGGATTCCGTCATTCACAGCAAGTCCAGTCGCTTTGGCACGGCGCGGCTGGTGCAGGAGTTGCGCAGCAAAGGGCTGGACGATGAAGTGGTGCGCAACGCGAGCGAGCAACTGCGCGATACCGAGCTGGAACGCGCCCGCGAGCTGTGGCGCAAGCGCTTTGGTACGCCGCCTGCCGATATCAAGGAAAAAGCCAAACAGCTGCGCTTCATGGCTTCGCGCGGCTTTTCTTCTGCCGTGGCATCGCGGGTTTTGCGCGAGGCTCCATACTCGGCGTTCGACGAAAGTGATGACGCGGGCTGAGAACTGCACGTAGCCGGCGACTGTTTGACTCCGTGACGGAAAGGACAATGCATGCCCTCAACTGCCTCGAATTCTGATACTCCGTCCGCATTGCGCGTGGGTCTGAGTGCCGGCAAATCGCTGCTGGGCGGCCTGATGCTGGGTGCCTTGCTAGCCCTGGTGCTGGGCTGCGGCGCGGCCGTGTTCTATTTCTCCCGCCTGATGGCCGATTCTGGCCAAGGCATTCATGCCTCGGCGCATACCGGCATCTACGGCGCCGTGATCAGCCTGCTGATGTCGCCCCCGTTGCTGGTGGCCGTGGTGCTGATCTTCATCATCCCCGCCTACCTCATGGTCGGTCTGCAGCTGGGCCGCGCCCGCGCGGCAGGCAAGCTGGTGGCGCGCTACGGCCAGGGCCTGGCCGAGCGTCTGGCGGCCATGCTGGCACAGCGCATCGAGGCCCTGCCCAGTGCCCATCAGGCCCTGCACAAGGCGGCCGACCTGCTCACCGTGGGCGCGGCGATGGAGCATCTGCAGCCCTGGGTGGGCAACGGGCGTGCCGTGCAGTTCGTGGTGCGCAGCGTGCTCAATCGCCTGCCGCTGGCCGACCTGCTCGAGGAATGGGGCCACACGCGCGCCCAGTGGGGCAGCGAAGGCGGCAAGGACGATCCGGCGCTGCGCGCCTTTCTGGGCGCCCGCATCCAGGAGATGCTGCAGGCTCTGACCGAGCCGCCCTGGACGCTGTTGTGGATCTTGCTGGCCGGGCATGCCGCCGTGCTCGGCTTGGGCATCTGGCTGACGGTCTGAGGGCCCGGGCGGGCGCGGTGCCGGCCTAATCCCGGCTGCTGCGCGTTGCCCACCAGCAGACCAGCGAACCCAGCGTTACCAGTGCCACGCCTTGCCAGAAGCTCCAGCCCGGCAGCACCTGCAGCAGGGCGCTGGCCATCAGCGCCGAGAGCACGGGCGTGAAATAGGACGCCGCAGCGAGCAGGGCCAGCTTGCCATGCTGGATGCCGTGCTCCCAGCAGCTGTAGCCCAGTGCCGTGAGCGCCCCGACCAGCAAGACCTGGCCGGCGGTCAGCCAGGTCCAGAGCATGGGCTGTGGCTCGCCCAGCATCAGCCATTTGAGCCACAGTGCGATGGCAGTCCAGGTCACGAACAGGCCTACGGCGTTGAAGCCTGCGCCATAGCGGCGCGCCAGCAGCGAGTAGGTCGGCCAGAGCAGGGCGGCCGCAAAACCCATGCCATAGGCCAGCGGGTTGCCCAGCACATGGCTCCACATGACCGGCAGGCTGAAGCTGTCGCCGCCCAGCACGCGCGCCAGACCCCACAGGCAGATCAGCACGCCTGGCCACAGCCACCAGCGAGCCGCCTGCTGGCCGCACAGCACAGCCAGCACGATGGTGAGGCTGGGCCAGAGATAGTTGATGAGCCCGATTTCCATGGCCTGGCTGCGGTCGTGGGCCAGGCCCACGGCTACGGACAGGCAGATTTCATAGACCACGAACAGCAGGCCGCAGCCCCAGAGATAGGCAGGGTGCATGCTGCGCCAGCGTGCCAGCTCGCGCCAGCCTTTGCGCCCGCGTGCTGCGGCAATGCAGATGGCGGCCATGGTGTAGAGGCAGGCCGCGCCGCCGACGGCGCCCAACGGCTCGGCCACGGCACGCATCAGGCCCACGGTGCAGCTCCAGCAGAGCACGGCCAGCAGGCCGATGAGCGTGGCACGCCGGGCGGCGGCTTCAGTGGGGTTCATGAGGATGCGCTTTTAAAACAGGAGCTCTGTGCGCAATATAGACAATGATTCGATGCATCTTCTGCATTGAACTCCTTGGCCGAAGAGCGCTGCAAGCTATTGATTTTATTGTTTGTCCGGAGCGGGGCCAAGTGCTGATCGTCGCCGCGAAGTCAATAAAAAACGGCCCTTAGGGCCGTTTCAGCAGATGCGGGGCGTGTTCAGAGACCCAGCATGATCTGCAGGTTCTGCACGGCGGCGCCGCTGGCACCCTTGCCCAGATTGTCCAGACGCGCGATCAGCACGGCCTGGCGGTATTGCTCGTTGGCAAACACGCGCAACTCCAGCTTGTTGGTATTGGCCAGGGTGTCGGCGGCCAGCTTGTTGTCGTCCGTGGGCGGCAGCACGCTGACCCAGTTGGCGCTGGTGTTGGTCTGGGCGTAATGGCTGGCCAGTGCATCGTGCAGGTCGGCGGCCTTGGGTGCGCCGGGCAGCAGATCCAGGTGCAGCGGCAGCTGCACCAGCATGCCCTGGGCAAAGTTGCTCACGGCGGGGATGAACACGGGGCGGCGGGTCATGCCGGTGTAGTGCAGGATTTCGGGAATGTGCTTGTGCGACAGGCCCAGCGCGTAGGCCTCGTAAGGGGCGGCATCACCGCCTTCATAGGCTTCGATCATGGTGCGGCCGCCGCCGGTGTAGCCGGACACGGAGGGCAGGCTCACGGGGTAGTCGGCGGGAATCAGGCCGGCAGCCACCAGCGGTGCCAGCAGGGCGATGGCGCCCGTGGCGTAGCAGCCGGGGTTGGAGACGCGGGTGGCGCTCTTCACTGCGTCGAGCTGGCCGGCACGCAGTTCTGGGAAGCCGTAGACCCAGCCTGCGGCCGTGCGATGGGCGGTGGAGGCGTCGATGATCTTGATGGCGCGGCCGGTCTCGGCGGTGATGGAGTCCACCATGGCTGCCGTTTCACGGGCGGCATCGTCATGCAGGCAGAGGATGACCAGATCCACACCGGCAATCAGAGAGCGTTTGGCAGCCGGGTCCTTGCGCAGTGCGGGGTCGATGCTGACCAGTTCCACACCTGCAAAATCGACCAGACGATCACGGATCTGCAGACCCGTGGTTCCTGCTTCTCCGTCAATAAAGACTTTTGCCATTGCATTTTCTCCTGCACCGGCGCGCGCATTTCTTGGTTTCTATGCCGCTGCCTGCGGCACCATTGCCGCTTTCCGAGCGGTGATTGTCCTTGAATCTCGTCAGGGATGTGCACTGCCTGTCTTTTAGGCAAGTCCTGCGCGAATGGCCCAGTAGACGTAGCAGCTATTCGCGGTTGTCAGCACATTGCCAGCCGCTGCTTCAATGTCCTTAACTCGTATATAAGACATAAGAAAGTTGCGGGAAGAAAAGATATCGTGTAGGAATAATTTCCCTAAAGAATTCAAGGCATTGCAGCTGTTTCAGGAACACGACAAAGTTGCGTGAAATTGTGGATTCTGCGCATGTTCAGGTGTCGTTTTGCGCGGTGCAGCATGGTACATTCCTGCTCGCCATGTCATATGAACCCGATGGCCAGGCTCCCCCGAGTCGGTGGCAAGCGGGTATTTCCCCTCAGTTCAGAGAGACAAAGTCATGAAGATTCATGAATACCAAGGCAAGGAAATCTTGCGCCAATTTGGTGTGCCCGTTCCCCGTGGCATTCCTGCGTTTACCGTGCAAGAGGCTGTTGAAGCAGCCCAGAAGCTGGGTGGACCCGTGTGGGTGGTGAAGGCCCAGATCCACGCTGGTGGCCGCGGCAAGGGCGGCGGCGTGAAGGTTGCCAAGTCCATCGAGGACGTGCAAAAGCTGTCCGAGCAGATCCTGGGCATGCAACTGGTGACTCACCAGACCGGCCCTGAAGGTCAGAAGGTTCGCCGCCTGTACATCGAAGACGGCGCCGACATCAAGAACGAACTGTATGTGTCGCTGGTGACTGACCGTGCCACGCAGAAGGTTGCCCTGATCGCTTCCAGCGAAGGCGGCATGGACATCGAGGAAGTGGCTCACTCCACTCCCGAAAAGATCATCACCGAGATGATCGACCCCCTGACCGGCATCACCGAAGCGCAATCGCGCAAGGTGGCAGCTGCCATCGGTCTGGAAGGCAAGTCCGTGGACCAGGCCGTGGATCTGTTCGCCAAGATCTACAAGTGCTATATGGACACCGACGCGTCGCTGGTGGAAATCAACCCCCTGAACTGCGACTCCAAGGGCGACCTGATGGCCCTGGACGCCAAGTTCAACTTTGACCCCAACGCCCTGTTCCGTCACCCCGAAATCGTGGCCTTCCGCGATCTGGACGAAGAAGACGCTGCCGAAATCGAAGCCTCCAAGTTCGATCTGGCCTACATCTCCCTGGACGGCAACATCGGCTGCCTGGTGAACGGCGCCGGTCTGGCCATGGCCACCATGGACACCATCAAGCTGTTCGGCGGCGAACCTGCCAACTTCCTGGACGTGGGCGGCGGCGCTACGGCCGAGAAGGTGACCGAAGCCTTCAAGATCATGCTCAAGAACCCTGAAGTCAAGGGTATTCTGGTCAATATCTTCGGCGGCATCATGAAGTGCGACACCATCGCCACCGGCGTGGTCACTGCCTGCAAGGCCGTGAACCTGAGCGTGCCTCTGGTCGTGCGCATGAAGGGCACCAACGAAGAACTGGGCAAGCAAATCCTCAAGGATTCCGGCCTGCCCATCATCGCTGCCGACACCATGGCTGAAGCAGCGACCAAGATCGTTGCTGCCGTTAAGTAATACGCCCCGGAGATAGAAACATGTCGATCTTTATCAACAAAGACACCAAGGTCATCACCCAGGGCATTACTGGCAAGACCGGTCAGTTCCACACTGAAAAGTGCCAGGAATACGCGAACGGCAAGAACTGCTTCGTGGCAGGCGTGAACCCCAAGAAGGCTGGCGAAAAGATTTTCGACATCCCAATCTTTGGTTCCGTCAAGGACGCTGCCAAGGAAACCGGCGCTACCGTGTCCGTGATCTACGTGCCTCCCGCAGGCGCTGCTGCTGCCATCTGGGAAGCCGTTGAAGCCGATCTGGACCTGGCCATCTGCATCACCGAAGGCATCCCCGTTCGCGACATGCTGGAAGTGCGCAACAAGATGAAGGCCAAGGAAGCTGCCGGCGGCAAGAAGACCCTGCTGCTGGGCCCCAACTGCCCCGGTCTGATCACGCCTGACGAAATCAAGATCGGCATCATGCCCGGTCACATCCACAAGAAGGGCCGCGTGGGCGTGGTGTCCCGTTCCGGCACGCTGACTTACGAAGCCGTGGCTCAGCTGACCGAACTGGGCATTGGCCAGTCCTCCGCCGTCGGTATCGGTGGCGACCCCATCAACGGTCTGAAGCACATCGACGTGATGCGCGCTTTCAACGACGATCCCGACACCGATGCCGTGATCATGATCGGTGAAATCGGCGGTCCCGACGAAGCCGAAGCTGCCCAGTGGTGCAAGGCCAACATGAAGAAGCCTATCGTGGGCTTCATCGCCGGCGTGACTGCGCCTCCCGGCAAGCGCATGGGCCACGCAGGTGCCCTGATCTCCGGCGGTGCCGACACGGCTGACGCCAAGCTGGCCATCATGGAAGAGTGCGGCTTCACCATCACCCGCAACCCTTCCGAAATGGGTCGCCTGCTGCAAGGCCTGCTGAAGAAGTAAGCCCGTGCAAAAGTTCGTGATACAGCGTTGAATTTACGCAGTATTACGAACTGGCAAGATGGGCTTCGCGCCCTACACTGCCTCCACTCTTAAAAGAAAGCGCCGCGCAATGCGGCGCTTTCATATTCAAAACAGTGGAGTCATCATGGAAATGCTCAATAGCGCCGATTTCTGGATCGGCCTGGTGAAGATCATCTGGATCAACATCATCCTCTCCGGCGACAACGCCGTGGTCATCGCATTGGCCGCGCGCTCTCTTCCCCCTGAACAGCAAAAGAAAGCCATCATGTTCGGCTCCGGCGCCGCCGTGGTGCTGCGTATCGTGCTGACCGTGGTGGCTGCCAAGCTGCTGGAGCTCTCCTTCCTGCAGGTCGTGGGCGGCTGCCTGCTGCTGTGGATCGGCTATCAGCTGCTGACTGGCGACGAAGACGGCGAGGGCGAGTCCAAGGGCCATGGCTCCATGATGACCGCCATCCGTACCATCCTGATCGCCGACCTGGTGATGAGCCTGGACAACGTGATTGCCGTGGCCGCCACCGCCCAGGGCAATATGGTGCTGCTGATCCTGGGCCTGGCCATCTCCATTCCCCTGGTGATCTTCGGCTCCACGCTGATGATCAAGCTCATGGAGCGCTTCCCCGTCATCGTCACGCTGGGCGCGGCGCTGATCGGCTGGGTGGGTGGCGAGACCATCGTCAACGACAACCTGCTGCATGGCTACACCATGGCTCACCCCTGGCTGCACTATGCCGCTGCTGCAGCGGGCGCCGTGCTGGTGGTCGGACTGGGCAAGTTCATGCAGGCACGCTCTATCAAGAAGGAAGTCGCCGCGGCCTGATCGCCCCGGAAGTCTTTCCCCAAAAAACGCACCGTGGTTCCACGGTGCGTTTTTTTATGGCCGCAGCACGGACGACAAACTGTGTGACCATGGCTTCCAACCTTCGTGTAACCCCAGGCTTGTTAGCCTTGTCGCCATGCAGATATCGGAACTTGCCAGCCTGTCGGGTGTGTCCGTGCACGCCATTCGCCACTATGAGAGTCTGGGCCTGATTGCCGCCAGTCGGCGCCCATCCGGCTACCGCGAGTTCGATGACAGCGTGATCCGCGAGCTGCGATTCATCGCCATGTCGCGGCAATGTGGCTTCTCTCTGGCGCAGATCGCCGAAGTGCTGCCGGCCTATCGTCGCAAGACACTGACGGCAGCCCAGATGATTGCCAGGCTTGCGGAGCGCATTGCCGAACTGGATGCGGAGATTGCCCAGCGGCGCGCACTGCGCAAGCACCTGGTTTCACATATCGCATGGTTCGGCGAGCGCGAGCCGCAGCCAGCCTCGAAGCCAGGATTTCCGCGTGTTCGTGCGCGCGGCAGTGACGAGGCCGGTTCATCCGGCCGGAGCAGGAGGAAGTGATGACACCGCAGAACGAACACTTTGCCCGAGATATCAGGGCGTTGGTGCTGTCCATGCCAGTGGCGCAGATGCTGCAACTGCGCTTTGAGCGCATAGAGCCGGGCGAGGTCGATCTCTGTCTGCCCTACCAGGAAAGTCTGAGTTTCAAGCCCGGCCAGTTGCAGGCAACGCCGGTCTTTGCCGTCGCAGACTTTGCCGCAGTATCGGCGGCAGGGACGCTGCTGCCGACTGGCTGGTTCAATGCCACGATCGACTGCAGCATCAAATACCTGGCGGCGGCCAATGGCACGAGCTTGCTGGCACGTGGCCGCGTCATCCAGGCCAGCAAGCTGCTGACAGTGGCCCGGGCGGATGTGTTTTCCTGCCGCGAAGGACAGGAGCTGCTGTGCGCCACCATGCTGGCCACGGCACGGAATCTGCCCCCGGCACAGTAAGAGGCCTTTTGAGGCGCTGTAGCGCCGCAATGGTGGATGCTACCGAGACTGATTTTTCTCGATAGCGGGCCTGTAACCAACCGAGTCAGCGCCTTCAAGGCAAACTACAGCCCATCATGAAGACCCAGTACTACACCGCTTCCAGCCTGGACGGCTTTCTTGCCACCGAGGACGACTCCCTGGACTGGCTGTTTCCCCTGGGCAGTCTGACGGAGTCCAGCTATCCGGGCTTTATTGCACAGGTCGGTGCGCTGGCCATGGGCTCGTCCACCTATGAGTGGATGGTCCGCAACGCTGATGCTGTGAAGCGGGAAACCGGCGCGGCCTGGCCTTATGCGCAGCCTGCCTGGGTCTTCTCCAGCCGCCAGCTGCCGTTGATAGAGGGAGCCGATGTGCGTTTTGTCAGCGGCGATGTGCGGCCCGTGCTGGCAGGCATGAGGGCTGCAGCCGGCGACAGGAACATCTGGATCGTGGGGGGTGGAGATCTGGCAGGTCAGTTCCATGACGCGGGCCTGCTGGACGAGGTGATTGTGCAGATCGGTTCGGCCACTCTGGGCCGTGGCAAGCCTTTGTTCCCGCGCCGCGTACTGAGTCCCGTGCTGCAGCTGCAGTCCGTGCAGCAGATGGGCCCGGGAATGGCCGAGCTGCGCTACACCGTGTGCAAAACGCAGCCACCTGCGAACTAACGGCTGCTTTTGGCAGGCCAGAGCACCGAAGCAATTGCCACCACCATCAGGCAGACGGCAGTCCAGTCCTGCCAGTGCAAGACCTCGCCCAGCCACCAGGCGCCCACAAAAACGCCGAGCACCGGAATCATCATCACGCTCAGCGTGGAGGCCACGGGCGGCAGGCTGCGGGCCAGATAGAACCACACGGCCTGGGCAAAGCCCAGCACCAGCACACCATTGAAAGCGATGGCAGCCAGGGCGCTCTGGTCGGGCATATGCCATTGCTGGCGCTCGAAAACAAAGGCCAGCACGGTCAGCACCACGGTGGTGATGGCCACCATCCACAGCGACAGCGTCATCAGCGGCACCGGTGCCTCGGTACGGCGCAGCAGCTGCGTGCCCCAGGCCCAGCCGGCGGCGGCGATCAGCATCAGCATCACGCCCAGGGGCTTGCTGCCCAGAGCGCCAACCTCATGCCACAGCAGCAGCAGCACGCCGGCGAAGGCTGCTCCCACGCCGGCCCAGGCGCGTGCGCCCAGCCTGTCCTTGAAGAACAGGCTGCCGAACACGGCCGAGAAGATGGGCATGGTGTAGCCCAGAATCGCCGCGCGCCCGCTGGACAGCGCGGGGATGGCAATGATGATCAGGCAGTGCCAGAGGACCATATTGAACAGCGTGAGCTTGGCCAGCTGGCCCCAGTAGCTGCGCGGTATGTTCAGCGGCAAGCGCTGGCTGATCACAAGCAGGGCCAGAATCGGCAGGCCTATCCACATGCTGACCATGCGAAAGCTCAGCGGCGGAAAATGCTGCACGCCGAGCTTCATCACCGGCCAGTTCAGGCCCCAGACGATGGTGAGCAGAACGAGAAGAATGAGCTGTTTGGGCGTGAACGAAGGCATGGGGCTGGATTATCTCCCCCGGGATGACTTTCTCCCCCTGTGGCGCTTCGCGCCTTCCCCCTCTCTCTACGCGCTGCGCGCTATGGGAGGGGGACGACAGCCTCGCTGCGGGGCGGCGGGGCCGCCCAGGCCCTTGCTCGCTGTCTCTCCACTGGTGTGTGCCAAGTTTGACGTCTTGCTGCAAAACCTGTGGCAAGGCTTGGAAGGGGTGAACAATTAAAATCCCCCTTTATGACTTTTATCGACATGCTGCGCGACGCGTCCACGCGCAATGACTCCATGCTGTGCGTGGGTCTGGACCCCGAACCCAGCCGCTTTCCCGGTGCCATGAAGGGCGATGCGTCCAAGATCTACGACTTCTGTGCAGCAATCGTCGATGCCACCCATGATCTGGTCAACAGCTTCAAGCCCCAGATCGCCTACTTTGCCGCCCACCGTGCCGAAGACCAGCTCGAAAAGCTGATGGAGCACATGCGTCGCGTGGCACCCCATGTGCCCGTGATTCTGGATGCCAAGCGCGGCGATATCGGCTCCACCGCCGAGCAATACGCCAAGGAAGCCTTCGAGCGCTATGGCGCCGATGCCGTGACGCTCTCTCCCTTCATGGGATTCGACTCCATCACGCCCTATCTCAAGTACGAGGGCAAGGGAGCTTTTTTGCTGTGCCGCACCTCCAACCCCGGCGGTGACGATCTGCAGGCCCAGGTCCTGGCCGATGTGCCTGGCAACCCCCATATGTTCGAGCATGTGGCCAAGCTGGCCCAGGGTCCCTGGAACACCAACGGCCAGCTGGGCCTGGTGGTGGGGGCAACCCGTCCCAACGAGATCGAGCGCGTGCGTGCCGTGGCTCCCACCTTGCCGCTGCTGATTCCCGGCGTGGGTGCACAGGGCGGCGATGCCGTGGCAACCGTCAAGGCGGCCCGCATCGGCGGCGGGCCCATCATCATCAACTCCTCGCGCGCCATTCTGTACGCAGGGCAGGGCGACGACTTTGCCAAGGCTGCACGCGAAGCCGCCATCGCCACGCGCGCCACGCTGCAGGCTGCAGCCCAGAGCTGAGCCAGGGTAGGCTCTGGCCATGCAAAGCAAATGGCTGGAAGACTTTCTGCTTCTGGCTCAGGAGCGCAGCTTCACGCGTGCGGCGGAGCTGCGCCATGTCACCCATCCCGCCTTCGGCCGGCGCATTCGTGCGCTGGAGGCATGGGCTGGAACGCCGCTGATCGAAGCGGGCGGCGGGCCGGTTCGTCTCACCCCGGCCGGAGAAGCCTTTCGCGACACCGCCGAGCAGATGGTGCGTACCCTGGCCCAGTCGCATGACGAGCTGCAGGCCGTGGCTGGTCGGCAGGCCCATGTGATCACGCTGGCCACGGGACGTACCCTGGCGCGCACCATCGTGGCCGACTGGCTGGCGCGCTACGGCAGCGTGCTGCAGACGGCGGAGATGCGCATCGTCACCCGCACACTCGACGAAACCGTGCACATGCTGCAGCGCGGCGAGGTCAGCTTTGCCCTGCTCTATCACCATGCGGCCATTGCCGTGCGGCTGGATGGCCGTCAGTTCAGCTATCTGACGGTGATGAGCGACAAGCTGGTGCCCGTGGCCCGGGCCGATGCCGAAGGCAAGCCCTTGTTTGCACTGGCGCAGGCCCTGCTGCCCGGTGCCAGCCCCGTGCCTTATCTGGCTTTCTCGCACAGCATGGCGCTGGGGCGGCTGGCCGAAGACCATCTGGCCAGCCATCCGCTGTGGCCGCGCCTGCGCCGCTGCATCGAATGCGATTCGGCGGATGCCAATTACGAGTACGTGCTCAAGGGTCTGGGCGTGGCCTGGATGCCATGGTCCATGGTGCAGCGCGATTGCCAGGACGGTCGTCTGGCGCTGGCCGGCGACGGCAGTCTGGACGTGCATTTCGATGTGCGGCTCTATCGGCCCAAACGCCGCCTGAGCACCGCTGCGGAGCAGTTCTGGACCGATATCACCGGTCAGTAAATGAGCAGTCACTCCTTTTTTGCCTGCGGCCAGAATTGAAGCTTGAAAAACAACAGCCGGTATCGAGCGCCTGACGACGTTGCTCCCTCTCGATTTGCCCGGGAGTACCTTGATGTGCTGAAATGGCACTGAAATGTGCCAGATCGGCACTGAAAGGTTCTCTCCGTATTCGGACAATTGCCTCATACAGATTCGGAATAGTTTCATGCAGAACACAAACATCCTCCGCCGTACCGCCATCGCTGCGGGCCTGCTGCTGGGCGCTGCCCTGGCAGTGCCTGCCATCGCCGCCGACAACTATCCCAGCAAGGCCATCACCATGGTCGTGGGCTACCCGGCCGGCGGCAGCACCGACCTGGTCGGTCGTCTGGTGGCCGACGGCCTGGCCAAGCATCTGGGCCAGCCCGTGGTGGTGGAAAACCTGGGTGGTGCCGGTGGCGCCATCGGTGCGCAAAAAGTGGCCAAGGCCCCTGCCGACGGTTACACCATCATGGTGGGCGCCAACAATGAGCTGGCCATCGCCAGGCTCATCAACAAGGCCGTGAAGTACAACATTGGCGACTTCACTCCCATCGGTCTGGTGGGCTCCCAGCCCATGGTGCTGGTCGCATCGCACAAGGCCGGCGTGAAGAACGCGGCCGAGTTCGTGAGCCTGGTGTCCAAGAACCCCGACAAGTTCAGCTACGGCAGCTCCGGCGTGGGCACGGCGCTGCACCTGGCCGGCGAGCTGGTCAAGGAGCAGGGCAAGCTGCACATGACCCATGTGCCTTACAAGGGCGTTGCGCCGCTGACCACCGACCTGGTGGGCAACAACATCGAGTTCGGCGTGTTCGTGCTGTCCTCGGGCCTGCCCCATATCAAGGCCGGCAAGGTCGTGGCCCTGGGTACGACCGAAGCCAAGCGCTCGGCCATCACCCCCGATATTCCGGCCCTGTCCGAGCTGCCCCAGTTCAAGAACGTGGACATCAACAGCTGGTTTGCGCTGATGGCCCCCAAGGGCCTGCCCGCTCCCATCGCCGCCAAGCTGAAGAAGGCGCTGGAAGACACCATGGCTTCGCCCGAGTTCCGCAAGAAGATGGAAGAGACCGGCAATGTGGTGGCCGATCCCAAGGTGGATGCCGGCAAGTACATCAATACCGAGATTGCCAAGTACTCGAAGATTGTTCAGTTCGCCAAGATCGAGAACTGATCTTGCTTTGACTGGCGGCCTGAGGTCGCCTAGGTTGGGAAGCGGCTTGTGCCTCTGGGGCGCAGGCCGTTTTTGTTTTTTCTGCTGATTGCAGGACAGAGGGCGGGTCTCGGCCCGCCTTGCCGACTCACTTTCTTGCCGGTGGCGGGGGGCCGCCCCCAAGAAAGTAGGCATAGAACACCGCCCCTACTGCCCACGCCCCCTTCGCTACGCTACTGGGTAACCTGTGCCGTCAACCTCTTGTGGCTGTTCGGCAAAACTCACGGCGTTCAAACACGTTGCCGTAAAAGTGATGACGATGCTGTTGCACTCTACGGTGCAACTGCGCGCCACAACAGGCTGCCTTCGCAGGCGTGGGCACAAGGTGCAATACCGAATGTGGGATAGCTTCTTTGAAAAATTAATAGCTGTTGCTGCAATCCAGATAAGCGCTAGAGCCTGATTTCGTCATGGCTTTGGCAGGCTTGCCCGTAGCGAAGCGCAGGGACGCAGATAGTCGTGACGTGTTCTTTTGCCTTCTTTTCTTGCACGAGCAAGAAAAGAAGGGCGGCCGGCGGGCCGAGACCCGCCCTCAGCACGGGAATCAGGCAAAAATCAGGCAATAGCCCAAACTCATCAAGCGCTACCCGCTATCAATCCTGATGCACTCGCTGGCATCTCGCAGGCGACACCGTCCCCACATTCACCTTCTGCGCGGCCAGCGCCGCATCCAGCGTTTCGCCGAGCAGCAGATTGCGTGCCAGCAGGCTGTAGCCGGCGGCGCTCTGGATGCCATAGCCGCCCTGGGCGGCGACCCAGAAAAAGCCCGGCACAGGCGTGGGCGAGGCATCCCAGCCTATCACCAGCTCGCCATCGGCGACAAAGCTGCGCAGGCCGGCCCAGGTATGCGAGGGGCGACGGATTTGCAGCGTGGTGGCTTCCTCTATGTGATAGATGCCGGTGGCAATGTCCAGCTCTTCGGGCACGACATCGTGCGGTGCCACGGGGTCTGCATTGGCGGGTGAGCCCAGCAACTGGCCGGCGTCGGGCTTGATGTACCAGTTTTCATCGGCGCTGATGATGGCGGGCCAGTGCGTGGCATCCATGCCTTCGGGGGCCGGGAAAGTGAAGGCGCTGCGGCGCTTGGGCGTGATGCCGATGGGAGCCGCACCCACCATGGCGGCCACGACATCCACCCAGGCCCCGGCAGCGTTGACGATGACCTTGGCACGAAGGCTCAGCCCCTGGGGCAGGGCAATGTGCCAGCAGTCGTTGACGCGGGTGATGGCCTGGACCTCGGCGTTGCACCACAGGTCGCCGCCGCGCTGGCGCAGGCCGCGGATATAGCCCTGGTGCAGGCCGTGCACATCGACATCGCGTGCGCCGGTGTCCAGAAAACCGTCCACCAAGACCTCGGTATCGAGCACGGGAACCAGGGTCTTGAGTTGCTCGGCGCTCAGGCGCTGGGCCTCGGGGGAGTGGATGGTGGCTTCTGCATAGGCTGCATCGACCAGATCCTTTTGCTCGGCCGTGCCCACATAGAGCACGCCGCGCGGCGTGAGGATGGGAGCTTCGGCAAAACCGGCCGGTGGCGCATCGTAGAAGGCGCGGCTGGCGCGGGTCAGGGCCTGTACCTGGGCGGGGCCGTAATGCTCTTCAAACAGTGCGGCCGAGCGGCCGGTAGTGTGATAGCCGGGCTGGGATTCGCGCTCCAGCACCAGCACGGAAGGCGGAGTATCGCCACCCGACTGCGCCAGTTGCCAGGCGGCGGATGCACCGGCCATGCCGGCCCCCACGATGACGAAATCCCAGATATCTTTCTGCATTGTTTCTCTCCTCGCTGCAAGTAGCTATGGTTTGCATAGCTGCTTGCACTTTATCAGTCTTGGTTTGTGGCCGATTTGGCTTTGGATTTGACAGAGGTCTTGTGCAGATAGGGCATGAGGTAGCGGCCCGTCACGCTGGCCGGGTTGGCTGCGATGTCTTCGGGCGTTCCCTGGGCAACGACCTGGCCGCCGCCCGAGCCGCCTTCGGGACCCATGTCGATCAGCCAGTCGGCCGTCTTGATGACGTCGAGGTTGTGCTCGATCACGACGATGGTGTTGCCCGCATCGCGCAGCTGGTGCAGCACTTTCAGGAGCAGGGCGATGTCGGCGAAGTGCAGGCCGGTGGTGGGCTCGTCGAGGATGTAGAGCGTGCGGCCGGTGTCGCGCTTGGACAGCTCCTGTGCGAGCTTGACGCGCTGGGCCTCGCCGCCCGACAGCGTGGTCGCGCTCTGGCCCAGGCGGATATAGGACAGGCCCACGTCCAGCAGGGTCTGCAGCTTGCGCGCAATGCTGGGCACGTCCTTGAAGAAGGCATGGGCGTCTTCGACCGTCATCTCCAGAATCTGCGAGATGTTCCGGCCTTTCCACTGCACTTCCAGTGTTTCCCGGTTGTAGCGCTGGCCGTGGCAGATATCGCAGGGCACGTAGACATCGGGCAAAAAATGCATCTCCACCTTGACCACGCCGTCGCCCTGGCAGGCTTCGCAGCGCCCGCCCGAGACATTGAACGAGAAACGCCCGGGGCCGTAGCCGCGCTCCTTGGCGGTATTGGTTTCGGCCATCAGCTCGCGGATCGGCGTGAACAGGCCGGTATAGGTGGCCGGGTTGCTGCGCGGCGTGCGGCCGATGGGCGACTGGTCGACATTGATGACCTTGTCGAAATAGTCGATGCCCGCGATATCGTCATGCGCCGCCGGCTCGGTGCCTGCGCGGTGTATCTGGCGTGCCGCTTCGGCATACAGCGTGTCGTTGACCAGGGTGGATTTGCCCGAGCCCGAGACGCCGGTGACGCAGGTGAACAGGCCGACGGGGAAGTCCACCGTCACGTTCCTGAGGTTGTGGCCGCGCGCGCCTTGCACGGTCAGCGCCTGAAGGTCGGTGCGCGCCTTGCTCGCAGATTCCCGCTTTTTGGCGGCCGTGACGGGAAAGCGCGATGCGCTTTGGCTGGCTTCGGCTTCACTGTCCTTGCGCAGCACGGGCAGCCAGGCGGTGCGCTGCCTGGGCACGGGAATGCTCTGTACGCCGCTCAGGTAGCGGCCTGTGGGCGAATCGGGGCAGGCCTTGATGTCTTCGTAGCTGCCCTGGGCCATGATGCGACCGCCATGCACGCCGGCGCCCGGGCCCATGTCGATGATCTGGTCGGCTGCGCGCATCATGTCTTCGTCGTGCTCGACCACGATCACGCTGTTGCCGATATCGCGCAGGTGCTCGAGTGTCGCAATCAGCTTGTCGTTGTCGCGCTGGTGCAGGCCGATGGAGGGCTCGTCCAGCACATACATCACGCCCGTCAGGCCCGAGCCGATCTGAGACGCCAGGCGAATGCGCTGGGCCTCGCCGCCCGAGAGCGTGTCGGCGCTGCGGTCCAGGCTCAGGTAGGACAGGCCGACATCGTTGAGGAAGAGCAGGCGCGAGGCGATCTCCCGCACGATCTTGTCCGCAATCTCGGCCTTGGCTCCGGCCATGCTCAACTGCTTGAACCAGCCCAGCGCATCGGCCAGCGTGGCATGGCTGACTTCATAGATGGAGCGGGCCTGCTCGCCATCGCCCACGCGCACAAAGCGCGCTTCGCGGCGCAGGCGCGTGCCTTCACACTCGGGGCATTTGCGAATGCTGCGCAGCTTGGCCAGATCGTCGCGCACGACCTGGGATTCGGTCTCGCGAAAGCGGCGCTGAATATTGGGGATGATGCCTTCGAACGGATGCGACTTGATGAAGGCTTCGCCCTTGCGTTCGCCGCTCTCGAAAACATAGTTGAACTCCATGGACTCGTCGGCCGAGCCAAAGAGAATCACGTCGCGAACCTTCTCGGGCAGGTCCTCGAATGCCGTCTCGGTGCTCACGCCATAGTGCTTGGCCACGCTCTCCAGCATGGAGAAGTAGTAATTGTTGCGCTTGTCCCAGCCCTTGATGGCGCCGCTGGCCAGACTCAGCGACGGGAAGGGCACGACGCGGTCGGGGTCGAAGGCCTCGCTGTTGCCCAGACCGTCGCAGGCCTGGCAGGCACCCATGGGCGAGTTGAAGGAGAACAGACGCGGCTCCAGCTCGGGCAGGGAGTAGTCGCAGAGGGGGCAGGCGAACTTGGCGCTGAACAGATGTTCCTTGCCACCGTCCATCTCCAGCGCGATGACGCGGCCGCCGGCATCGGCACCGCCGGCGCGCAAGGCGGCCTCGAAGCTCTCGGCCAGGCGCTGCTTGATGTCTTCGCGGACCTTGACGCGGTCTATCACCACATCGATGTTGTGGCGCTCGTTCTTCTCCAGCTTGGGCAGGGACTGTGCATCGTAGATCTGCCCGTCGACACGAAAGCGCACATAGCCCTGGGCCTGGAGCTGCACGAAAAGCTCGGCGAACTCGCCCTTTTTCTCGCGCGCCAGGGGGCCGAGGATCATCAGCTTGGTGTCCTCGGGAAGCTGCAGCACGCTGTCCACCATCTGACTGATGGTCTGGGCCTGCAGCGGCAGATTGTGGTCGGGACAGAACGGTGTGCCGGCACGGGCGTAGAGCAGGCGCAGATAGTCGTTGATCTCGGTCACCGTGCCCACGGTGGAGCGCGGGTTGTGGCTGGTGGCCTTCTGCTCGATGGAAATGGCGGGCGACAGGCCCTCGATCAGATCGACGTCGGGTTTGTCCAGTCGGCCCAGAAACTGGCGTGCATAGGCCGAGAGACTCTCCACATAGCGGCGCTGGCCTTCGGCGTACAAGGTATCGAAGGCCAGACTGGACTTGCCCGAGCCCGACAGGCCGGTGATCACCACCAGCTGGTTGCGGGGAATGTCCAGATCGATGTTCTTGAGGTTGTGCGTGCGTGCGCCGCGAATGGCGATGCGTGTCTGCGCCAGAGAGCGGCCCAGATAGAGGCTGTCATCGTGGACTTCAGAGGGCGAATCAGGCTTCAGGGACACGGGCGCTCCAGACGGGGAAAACTCTCCATGATAGTCAGACGGGCTTGCGCGTGACTAGATGATCCAGGTTCACGGACAATCTACGGTTTTATTTCCTCTCTTTTGCCCGGCAGTGATTTAGTTAACCTGGGCATAAGACTTTGACTCTTGGCAAAATCTGAGCGTGAAAAAAATCAATACCTCCCCCAGCGCGGGCACGCAGGGCACGGACAAATCCTCCACCACCATGACCTCCCAGGAACGCCGCTCCAGCGGCGCCCTGGCGCTGATCTTTGCGCTGCGCATGCTGGGCCTGTTCCTGGTGCTGCCCGTCTTCATGCTGGAGGCACGCAAATACCCGGGCGGTGACGACCCGGCCATGATCGGCCTGGCCATGGGCCTGTATGGCCTGACCCAGGCCCTGTTCCAGTTGCCCATCGGTCTGGCCTCCGACCGTATCGGCCGCAAGCGTGTCATCGTCGCCGGCCTGCTGGTGTTTGCGGCCGGCAGCCTGATTGCGGCCATGGCCGACTCGCTGACCGGCCTGATGGCCGGACGTGCCATTCAGGGCGCAGGTGCCGTGTCTGCCGCTGTCACGGCCTTGCTGGCCGACCTGACGCGCGATGGCGTGCGTACCAAGGCCATGGCCTTGGTCGGCGGCAGCATTGGGCTGATGTTTGCACTGGCGCTGGTGCTGGCGCCGCTGCTCAATGCCTGGATCGGCCTGTCCGGCATCTTCGGCCTGACCTGCGCGCTGGCGCTGGCCGGCATTGCCGTGGTGCTGTGGGTGGTGCCGCCCGAGCCCAGGCAGCATGCCGATGCGCCCAAGGGCCGGTTCAGCGAGCTGCTGGGCCAGTCCGATCTGCTGCGCCTGAATTTTGGCGTTTTCATTCTGCATACCGTGCAGATGTCCATGTGGGTGGCCGTGCCTGCCATGCTGGTGCAGGCCGGTCTGGCCAAGGAGCAGCACTGGCATATCTATCTGCCGGCCGTGCTGCTGTCCTTTCTGGCCATGGGCCTGCTGTTCTCCATGGAGCGCAAGGGAAAGCTGCGCAAGGCCTTGCTGGGGGCCATCGGTCTGGTACTGGTCGTGCAGATCGGTCTGGGCATGCTGGCCGCCAGTGGCACCATTCCGACGGTCTGGTGCATGGCGCTGCTGATGTTTCTGTTTTTCTGCGGCTTCAATGCTCTTGAAGCCACCCAGCCAAGCCTGGTCTCGCGCATGGCTCCGGCGCCGCTGCGTGGTGCGGCATTGGGGGCCTACAACACGCTGCAGTCGCTGGGCCTGTTTGCCGGTGGCGCTGTCGGTGGTGCAGTCGCCAAATTTGCGGGCGTGCCGGGCCTGTTCATCATGACGGCCGTGCTCGTTGCCCTGTGGCTGCTCGTGACCTGGCCGCTGCGCCCGTTGGGGCGCCACTGACTTGCAGCAACACCCCCTGAGGCGCTGTGCGCCTAGGCGGCCCCGCCTTCCCCCTCTCTGCTGCGCGGAGGGGGACGCAGCCCTCGTAGCGGGGCTGCTCTTGCTCGGCTGCTCGTGCGCAGTGGCCCCTGCACCATGTATCGCCGTGATGGGATATAGGGCAATCCCGTGCTCGTCATGGCTGGCTTGGGGCAAAATACGAGGCTCATTGGTTCGGGACCTTTCGTAATTGCCCGGGCCACTTTTTGAAAAGGTATCTCTATGGCATCCGTCAACAAAGTCATCATCGTCGGCAATCTGGGTCGTGACCCCGAAATGCGCACCTTCCCCAGCGGCGATCAGGTGGCCAATGTGACCATCGCCACCACAGACCGCTGGCGCGACAAGAACACCGGCGAAAACCGCGAAGCCACCGAATGGCACCGCGTGGTCTTCAACGGCAAGCTGGCCGAAATCGTGGGCCAGTACCTGCGCAAAGGCAGCCAGGTCTATGTGGAAGGCAGCCTGCGCACCCGCAAGTGGACCGACCAGGCCTCCGGCCAGGAACGCTACGCCACCGAAATCCGTGCCGACGCCATGCAGATGCTGGGCAGCCGCCAGGGTGGTGGTCAGCAGCAAGGCGGCTATGGCAGCGATGACGGCTATGGCGAAAGCAGCTACGAAGCACCCCGCCGTCAGGCTCCCGCTCCCATGCAGCAGCGCCCCGCACCGGCACCCATGCAGCAGCGTCCTGCTCCTGCACCCATGGCTCCTCCCCCCCAGCGTGCAGCTTCGGGGTTTGACGACATGGATGACGATATCCCGTTCTAAATCACGGATAGGTGGCAGCCGCCACTTTGCAAAGATTTGCAAAAAGCCCGCGCTTTCAACGAGCGCGGGCTTTTTCCTATATGGCGACTTGATAGATTGCGGGTGCGATTCCAAAGATGCTGCAGTCGAATGGCAGCAAGGTTGAAAATTTCAATCGGTTAGCTGGCTTCATCGAATTAGTGAAATAAGATGCAGCATGCAAGCGCGTTTCATTCAGTTACGATTGGTGATTGAGCGCTGAGTCACACACTCAAGTGGAGTGGTCCTAGCCAGTGCAGCCAAGCAGGACTTGGCGTTTCCTCAGGAGCTTCGAGCATGCCGACTTTGGTCATCTCAATCGACGGCGCAGTCATCAAGGAAGTACAGCTCACCAAGGAGCGCACGACCTTGGGTCGTCGTCCTTACAACGACATCGTGATCGAGAATCTGGCGGTCAGCGGCGAGCATGCCGTGCTCACCATCTCTGGCGGCAAGGTCAGCATTGAAGACCTGCGCAGCACCAACGGCACCTATGTCAACGGTCGCGCCGTCCAGAAGCAGGACCTGCTCAACGGCGACCTGCTCGACATCGGGCGCTACAAGATCCGCTTTCTCGATACCGTGATTGCCGGTTCGAGTGCCCCGTCGTCTGCCCAGAGCAGCAAAAAGGCGCTGGCGCATATCTCCGAAGAGGCAGACAGCGGCTATGCCAAAGTCGCCAGCCCCTCCGGGTTTGGTGAAATCTCCAGCTTCAGCTCCACCATCCAGGGCTCGCTCGCCGCGCTGCCTGAGCGCCACGCGGTGATTCGCATGCTCACCGGCAGCCTGGCCGGCAGGGAAATACCTCTCTTCAAGGTCGTCACCACCCTGGGCAAGCCCGGTGTAGCCATCGCCTCCATCACCCAGAAGCCCCATGGCTTTGTGCTCACCCAACTCGAGGGCGCAAGCGAAGACCTCAAGCTCAATGGTCAGGTGGTGGGCCCTCTTTCTGTGCCGCTGCTCAATGGCGACACGGTGGACCTGGCGGGAAGCACCATGCGCTTTGTCGTGGAGTGACAGGCCGGCTTGACTTGTGCCAAGAGTCTGACAAATTTGTCATTACTTGTGACGGGAATGCCAAAACTGTTACGCAAACTCGCTTTCATGTTGCCAAACGTGTCGTCTTGGATATGACCTGCCTCTGCCAAATTATTGGCATGCAGCTTGCTTGGTACTTCATGTCTCATCCAACTAGGGAGTTTGAAATGAAGCGTTCCATTCAAAAGGGTTTCACCCTGATCGAGCTGATGATCGTTGTGGCGATCATCGGTATTCTGGCTGCCATCGCCATTCCCCAATACCAGACCTATGTGGCCAAGTCCCAAGTCTCGCGTGTGATGTCCGAGGTCGGCGCGTTGCGCACGGCTGCTGAGGCTTGCATTCTGGATGGTAAGTTGACTCCTGTCGCTTCGACCAACACAACACCTGCAGCGACTGAATGCAATCTGGGTTCGACTACTAGCAACCTGCTTGGCGCCGCTACGGCAGTTAAGATCAGCACTGGCTTGATGGCGAATCTTGGCGATGCCAGTACTGATGCAACGCTCGAGGCCACATTTGGTACCAATGCTGCAGTAGCACTTACGACTACCGGAAAAAATACACTGACTTGGACTCGCCAGGCCACCACTGGAGCTTGGGTTTGCTCAACAACTGTTGACACAAAATATCGCCCTGCTGGTTGTTCTAGCAGCTCCGCAACCTTTGCTTCTGGTACCTAATTCGCGATCCCTGGTTTCTCTTGAAACTTAGCTAAAAGAAGCGCCCGTACAGGGCGCTTCTTTTATGGAGTTGTTGGAAATGCTGCGCCGTTCCGTTGCCTATCTGCTGCTAATTTGCATCATCTTTCTGCCTTGGTTGGCTTGGGAGACAGATCGCAATATGGTCAGGCGCTGGCTTTATCCGGTCACAGGTCATCTGGCGGCGTTGTCCACGCGCTGTGATGCAACTGCTCCGGCTTGGCTGCAAGCCTTGGCGCAGCAACTTCCCACAAAGCTGGATTCCCCGGCCAATCAGATTGCGTTTGTTGGTCAATCCGGCGTGCTGTCTGGCTGTGTCAATGGTTGGGAAGGTCATCCCATGATCAGCAAGCAGGTGACGGCTGATACGCGCTTTCGTCTTGCCAGCCTGTCCAAGCTGGTGACTTTTTTTGGCGTGACCCATGAGCAAGCCTTGGGCCGGGCAGATTGGATGAGCCTGCCTCTGGTTCAGGTGCTGGGGCTGACACCGCCATTCCGTGATCCGCGCATTGCTGAAATACAAATACGCCACCTGCTCAACCATTCGGCGGGTTTTGACCGTATGCGCGCCAAGGATCCCATGGTCATTGATGACCAAAAGCCCTGGTGCCCCGGGCAGCTTGAGAAATTGGCGGACACGCTGCTGCAATTCACTCCAGGTGCACGTCATGCCTATGCCAATCTGGGCTTTTGCCTGGCCGCTGCGGCCTATGAAAAGCATATGGGCCCCAGTCTGTGGAGTGCGCTGGAGCAGGATATGCATCTATCACGCTATGGGCTGGGCTATATGGATGAGGCGGATTCACCCATTGCCTATAACTTTATGCACAACGAGATGCGTGGGCCGGAGTTTGTAGAACACTTTGACTGGCAGGCACTGCGCGCGCCCATGGGCATGACAGGGAGTGCCCAGGGACTAGCCCGCTTTGCGGCCGACAACCGCACCCTTCTGGACTTTGCGCGCGGTATGCACGATCCAGGTATTCCCTGCAACGAAACCCTGTTCGAGAGCTGTATGGATGGCTTTCTGGAACGCCGCCGGCTGGGTGACGTCACGGTATGGCAGCAGCGCGGTTATCTTTACGGCATGGCGGCGCTATTTGTGATGGACGAGGCCGGTAATTTCTTGGTTTGGTTGGGCAGTGGTGAGATAAATCCGCCCACGCTGGTCTCTGATTTCCTAGTACGTACATTGATCGATGGAGTGAATCAACATGCAGCACGGTGAGGTGCTTGTGGGGAAGTGGAAAACCGTCAGCGCTGCGCTGGGTTCGCTGTTGCTGCCTATGCTGCCGGGCTTGGCAACAGCACTGGTGCTTCAGGTCTACCGACCTTGGTTCTGGGCTGAGTTTCTACTGGTGGCTTTGATTGCGCGCGGCAGGCCGCTATTGTTTACGGCAGGCTTGGCGTTGCTGTGGTTGGCAGATTTTCTATTTGCTTTTGCGCAGGTCAATCTTTCGTCAGACTATAGCGATGTGCTGGAATTGCTGGTTTTTTTGCCTTATGCCAATACCAACTGGATTCTGGCTGGTATCACAGGCTTGGTGGCTTTAGCGGCTTGGGGCTGGCTGTGTGTGAGGGTTCACCATGTCGGGTCGCCGGGACGGGCCATGCTGGTGTGGGTGTTGGTGATTACGGGTGTTGCGGTGGCTGTGCCCAGGCTTGACGGCTTCAATCATACGGAGAGCAAACTCTACGGTATTCGCCAGGCCAAGCTAGCTGGGTCTTGGGTGCTGGATAGTCACTTCATGCGGCAGGCGATGGCTTTTTACGAAGAGGGCTATGCGCCGGATGTGGGGGTATTCAGGCCCATCGAGCCAAAACAGTCCGCCGTGAGTCGGCTTGGTGATCTAAGCCAGGGGACAGCGATGCCCGACAAGCTATTGCTGATAGTGGTCGAGTCCTGGGGTTTGGCGCATGACGAAGTGGAGAATCAATTCTGGCGCGATCTATGGCGTGTCCCAAGTTTGCGACAACTGGATACGGGCACAGTCCATTCTCAAGGTTCTACCTTGCAGGGGGAGCTTCGGGAGCTATGCGGCCTGATCCCACAGACGTTACGCATCGACGATGTGCCGCAAGCCGAGAACTGCCTGCCCAATCGCCTGCGCGCACAGGGCTGGCAAACACGGGCCTTTAATGGAGCCTCGCCCCGCATGTATCGAAACGGAAATTGGTATCCGCAAATCGGTTTTGCACAGAGATCCTTCCTGCCTGAGCTAATCGCAGACGGCAGGCTCTGTTCCAATATGCCGGGCGTTTGTGACTACAGCATTGCTGACCGTGTGATACAGACATTGCACGAGCCAGGGCGGCAGTTCAGCTACTGGATGACGCTTAATTCGCATACGCCCTATAAGCTGGGCGATCTGAGTTCCCCCGATGTGCCAGATCGGGTATGCCCCGTGTTGCAACTGGAGGGGGCGCGCTGTGCACATGCTGCGTTGCTGTATGACTTCATGCAGTCGTTGAAGGGGGCGTTGTTGCGTCATCCGTTGCCCGGCCTGCGCATCGTGCTGGTGGGTGACCACCAGCCCAAGTTCTTTGATGCAGACTCGCGCGATGCCTTTGTTCAAGGCCAGGTTCCCTATTTGGTACTTGAGGTTGACTGATCAGGTTACGCGTCGAGCTCCAAATCCCATCATTAAAGGAGGGAGAGGAAGCGAGAGCGGACGGGCAGATGCGGTTACGGAATGGCTGAAGGTCCTTCTTCATTTCTCCGGCAATCTGTTTGAGTGATATCTAAGATTTGACTGCTCTCCAAGTCTGCCATTCCGGATAAGAGCGAGCGTGTTTACGATCTCTTCGGGCCGCGTAAAGAACGTAAACACGCTCTAAACCACCCAGCTCCCCGACTTCCCCCCCCGCTTCTCCAGCACCCTGACCCCCCCCATTACCATCTCCTTGTCCACTGCCTTGCACATATCGTAGATGGTCAGCAAGCCGACCTGCACGGCGGTCAAGGCTTCCATTTCCACGCCGGTCTGGCCTTTCAGCTCGACGGTGGCGGTGCAAAGGATGGAATTGGATTCCGGCTCCAGCTCAAACTCGACGGCGACACGGGTCAGGGCCAGGGGATGGCACAGCGGGATGAGGTCGCTGGTCTTTTTGGCGGCCATGATGGCGGCAATGCGGGCCACGCCGAGCACATCGCCTTTTTTGGCTGTGCCGGTTTGCACGATGGCCAGGGTCTCGGGCTTCATGGTGATGCGGCCTTCGGCCACGGCAATACGGTGAGTGCTGGGCTTTGCTCCAACGTCCACCATATGGGCCTGGCCTTGGGCGTCGAAGTGGGTAAGAGAGGACATGGCGGTTCTTTCCGGGGGCAGACGGCTTGGGTTCTGCCGCCCAATCACGGTTGAGCGGTGATGGAATGGCGGCTTTACCTGGGCATCCCAGGCGGGCATATCGCCGTCTCCATCAATCAAGGCATCATAGTGGGGTGTTGAACGGTCGGCATATGGAAGATCCGTATGCCGGCAATGCTGTGATTGCCATGCCATTTTTGATGCCAAAACTGCGTACAGTTCATATTCTAAAAGCGCTGACAGCTTCTGTTTTGATAGCTATTCAGGCCGTTTCCCCATTGACTTCATCTGCGCAGGCGGCGGGCTTGCCGACCCTGGGCGACGGCGCTTCGTCGCTGACCACGGGCGAGGAGCGGCGTCTGGGTGACTCCATCGCCCGCGAACTCTACCGCGATCCGGACTATCTGGATGACCCGGTGCTGCAGGAGTACGTAGAGGGCATCTGGCTGCATCTGCAGGATGCGGCGCGCAAGAATGGCGAGCTGTCACCCGAGCTTGAGGAGCGCTTTGCCTGGACGCTGCTCCTGGGCAAGGACCGCCAGGTCAATGCGTTTGCGCTGCCGGGCGGCTATATGGGCGTCTATCTGGGTCTGATCGGCGTGGTCAGCAGCGGCGATGAGCTGGCCTCGGTCATCGCCCATGAAACCAGCCACATCACCCAGCGCCACATTGCCCGCATGATGGCGCAGCAAGGCAAGCAGACGCCGCTGATGCTGGCTTCCATGCTGCTGGGCGCCCTGGCGGCAACGCGCAGCCCCGATGCGGCCATGGCCATCATGATGGGCGGTCCGGCGGCCGTGATGCAGAACCAGCTGAACTTCTCGCGCGCCATGGAGAGCGAGGCGGATCGCATGGGTTACAGCCTGATGTCTCCTGCGGGCTTTGCCCCCCAGGGCTTTGTGAGCATGTTCGGCAAGCTGCAGCAGGCCAGCCGGCTCAATGACAACGGCAGCTGGCCCTATCTGCGCAGCCACCCGCTGACCACCCAGCGTATCGCGGACATGGATTCGCGCATTCCGCCAGGAAAGCGTGCGGCCGACCCCGTGCCGACGCTGGAGCATGTGATGATGGCGGCCCGTGCCCGAGTGATCTCCAACCAGGGTGTCGAGGTGCGCCGCCAGTGGGCCAGGCTGCCGCGTTCCGGCAGTTTTTCCAGTCTGAGCCAGTTCGAGCAGGTCGCTCAGCTCTATGCGGCCACGCTCAGTGCCATGTATCTGCGCGACTGGCCGCTGGCGCGCGAGATGGTGCAGCGGCTGCTCGCGGCGACGGCGGGCAACGCACCAGCGAATATTCAGGCCAGATGGCTGAATGCCGAGCTTGAATTCAAGGCCGACAACCCGCAGGCGGCCTTGGCTGCCTTGCCACTGCACTCCGGCAATGCGCCCCAGGCGGCGCCCAGGGTCACGGCCAGCGGCAATCTGGCCGGGCCGCGCGAGGCCGGGCCGAGTTTGGCCACGATTGACGTAGTGGAGCGGGTTGCGCCGCGCAGGCCAGAGCTGTTGCTCAAGACCGAAATCCTGCTCAGGCTCAACCAGGCAGGTCCCATGGCCAGCCCCTTGCAGACCTGGGTGACTGACCATCCCCGCGATGGCTCGGCCTGGCAGACGCTGGCGCGCGTGTGGCGTAGCCAGGGCCAGGAAATGCGAGCTTTGAGGGCCGAAGCAGAGGCCCAGGTGGCGCACTACGACTACGCGGCAGCGGTGGATCGCTTCAAGGCCGCGCAGGATCTGGCCCGCAAGGCCGGCGCCGGTGCCGACTACTTCGAGGCTTCCATCATCGACACGCGTTTGCGTGCCGTGGAAGAGTTACTCCGGGAACAGCTGCGCGACAAGGCGGTCAATAAGTAGGCCCAGCACCGAGTAGATCAGCGCACCCAGCATGGCGGCCCAGAAGCCGGTGACATGGAAGCCGCCGAGGATGCCGGAAGCCATCCAGAACATCAGACCGTTGACCACCAGCAGGAACAGACCCACGGTGATGATGGTCACGGGCAGCGTCAGTATCACCAGGATGGGGCGAATGATGGTGTTGAGCAGGCCGATGACCAGGGCCGCAATCATGGCCGAGCCGAAGCTCTGTACCTGTACGCCGCTGTAGACATAGGCGACCGCGAGAAGAGCCGCCGCGCAAAGAAGCCATTTGACGAGGATTTTCATGCCGACCAGCATAGCAGCAGGCTGTGTCTGCGGTCATCGCGGCAGATCATAAAAAAGCCTTGCGAGGTGTTGGCCGCGCAAGGCTTTTCAGAGAGTGCTTGAAGCTCTTAAATCGAGAGCGAGTCGTCGATCACAAAGCCCATCATGGCGGCAATCGCTGCCATGGTGCCGGGCAGATTCCAGCGGCCGCCGGTGGTGGCGCCTGTCTTGGCGTTGGCCTTGACGGGAGCGGCTTGCACGGCCTCCTGCTTGGGGCGACGGGCGTCGATGATCTGCGCTGCGCCATGTTCCTGCTGCAGCTCGGCGACCAGCTCGGTCAGCGGGCCCTTGGCCAGCACGGCGGTGACCTTGCCTCCTGTCGTCGCCATCACGGGCATCAGCGCCGCAAACAGCTTGTCGGCCCATTTGCCGCGCCAGTTCTCGCGAGCGCGATGGCTGACCCATTTGCTCACACGGTGGGTCATGCGCGGAGCACAGGCCACCAGCAACCAGTGGGAGGAAGCCGCCTGGCTCGATCCCGCCAGTGCCTCGAGCATAGGCTGGGCGTATGTGGCGTCATCCACGTAAACAATGATGGGGTTCAAAGTGCGTCCTAACGGGAACGAAGGTTGAAGAATGCGGCACCTCTGTAGGAATGTGCCGACTTGTTTCTATTGTGAGTCGTGAAGGCTGCGCTCAGTTCCCGCATTCCTTCACGAATTGCTGGGTTTTCCAGACTTAGTGGGCTGCAACCGCAGGGCGGCGGCTGGCAATGAACTTGCCCAGGGCCAGAACCAGCAGTGCGCCGCCGATATGGGCTGCCCAGTACAGGGTCTTGGAGATCTCGGCCAGACCTTGTGCATCGGTCGTGCCCAGCTTGGGCATCCACAGCCACTTGTCGGTGTTCACGAACACGGGGTCGGTCACGAACATGCCGCCCGCAATCCAGCCCAGCAGCATGCCGCCGGCCACGATGATCATGGGGAAGCGCTCCATCAGCTTGATGACCAGCTGCGAGCCCCAGACGATGATGGGCACGGAAATCAGCAGACCCAGCACGATCAGCAGCATCTGGTGGTCGCCCGAGCTCTGGGCTGCGCCGGCGATGGCGATCACGTTGTCCACGGACATCACCAGGTCGGCGACGATGATGGTCTTGATGGCGGCAAACAGCTTGTCGCTGCCTTCGATGTTGTCGTGACCTTCGTCATCGGGAGCAATCAGCTTGATACCGATCCAGATCAGCAGTATGGCGCCCACGACCTTCAGGAAGGGCAGCTGCAGCAGCACCATGGCAAAGGCGATCAGGATGATTCGCAGGATGATGGCACCGGCAGTGCCGTAGATGATGCCCTTGCGACGCTGTTCGGGGGGGAGCTTGCGGCAGGCCAGTGCGATCACGACCGCGTTGTCGCCGCCCAGCAGGATGTCGATGATGATGATTTGGCCCAGCGCAATCCAGAAGGGCGTGTGGGTCAGAAAGTCCAGATCCATGTGATTTTTCCTCGTTGTGGAATGCCGCCGGTGCAGTCTGCAAAGGTTTGGCACTTGACGCCAGCGGGTGAAGACCAAGGTGACGTAAGTCGAAGCGCAAACCCGCGCGAGGAATCGTGCAGGGGCAGACACTTTGATTGACCGTCATCGGCCTATCAAAGGTCTTGCTCGATTGCAGCCTGACTGCAAACCGTATGGCCGGAAGCTTGCGCTTCGTATTGACGACCATCCGCTCATGACGCAAAGCATGCGCCCGATAAGCTACTCCCCTTCGAAGCTGCGCATTTCAACACAGCAGGCATGGGATTTCAAGTTTCAAACCCCATCTAGTTCACAGGTTTTATATTGAGCGGCAGTCTTGCGACGCCTTTGCACACAGCACAGGCAGCTACCAAAAATGCAGCAACCTTGCTGGCGCAGGCCTCATGGCAGCGGCTTATGATGCCTGCTTCATGACTGCCATTCACATCACCGACATCGAAGCTGCCATCAATTACTGGCGAGGCCGCGCTCCATCGCCCGACGGCGTGCTGCTGGCACCCGAGGTCAAGGCCCTGGCCGAGGTGTATGCGTTGATGATTTATGAATGCGAGCCCGAGGTGGCGGTGGAGGGCTTTCCCTCACATGCCATGGCGGCCTGGCTGGTCTGGTTCGACACCATGCCCGATACGCCTTGCATTGCCATCTGCTCCACAAGCCAGGGCGATGAAAAATGCAAGGGCTGCGGCCGCAGCTTCGACGAGGTGCAGCACTGGACGGCCATGGAGCCCGCCGAGAAGCGTGCCGTATGGCGTCGCATCACGGTCGAGGGAGATTCCTGGCGCTTCACCCGCTATGCGGAGCGCGCGGCGGAGCGACGCGGCCAGAGTTTCTGAAGCTTATTTCCAGCGCGTGGGCTCGACAAACACCGTGCCCAGATTGCTGGACAGCGTGAGCTGCCCTTCCTGGATCGTGGCTTGCAGCTGCATGCTGCGCTCGGCCAGCGCACCCAGCTGCTGGGCCACTTCCGAGTCGATGTAGTGCACTTCCAGCTTGCTCTGGCGGGCCAGCTTGCCTTCCAGACCCTTCCACCAGACATGGGCGGCGTGGTTGAAGGGGTAGACCAGCATATGGTCCGACTTGTTGCAGGCCTTGGTGATGGGCTTTTCGTCGGGCTGGCCGACTTCGATCCACAGACGCTTCTGGCCGGTGTAGTCGGTGATGTGCACGTCCGGATCGTCAGGGTCGGACAAGCCAATGCCAAAGCCCAGCGTGCCGTCACCATTGCACAGGTCTTGCAGCTTCCAGGCGTTCAGCGCCAGGGCCACCAGGCGCACCATCATGCGGTCGTCGGTCTCGCTGGGATGGCGCGCCAGCGTCAGATTGTGGTCGGCGTAGTAGTTGTGGTCGATGTCGGCAATCGACAGATTGGCTTTGAAGATGGTGGACTTGATGGCCATAAAAACTTGTTGTTGGTGTGTGTTGGGCTGCTAGATCAAGTCCCAACGCGCACAGTCTTGGAAACTGGCGCGGCGCAATCAGGGGGACACCGAGCAAGGGCCGCCCCGCAGCGAGGGTGTCGTCCCCCTCCTGCCTTGCGCAGCAAAGCGAGAGAGGGGGAAGGCGCAAAGCGCCTCAGGGGGAGTTTTGCTTAAACGCGCTTGGCCAGCTCGGCTGCCTTGCCGATGTAGGAAGCAGGCGTCATGGCCAGCAGACGGTCCTTGTCGGCCTGGGGAATTTCCAGGCCGTTGATCAGGCGGTGCAGGTCTTCGGCCAGCACGGTCTTGCCGCGCGTGACTTCCTTGAGCTTTTCGTAGGCGCCCTGCACGCCATAGCGGCGCATCACGGTCTGGATGGGCTCGGCCAGCACTTCCCAGGCGTGGTTCAGGTCTTCCTGCAGGCGCTCTTCGTTGAGCTCCAGCTTGTTCAGGCCGGTCATCAGCGAGGCGTAGGCCAGCGTGGTGTAGCCGAAGGCGACGCCGATGTTGCGCAGCACGGTGGAGTCGGTCAGGTCACGCTGCCAGCGGCTGATGGGCAGCTTCTCGGCCAGATGCTTGAGCATGGCGTTGGCCATGCCCAGATTGCCTTCGCAGTTCTCGAAGTCGATGGGATTGACCTTGTGGGGCATGGTGGACGAGCCGATCTCGCCGGCCTTCAGGCGCTGCTTGAAGAAGCCCAGGGAGACATAGCCCCAGATGTCGCGCGACAGGTCGATCAGGATGGTGTTGGTGCGCGCCATGGCATCGAACAGCTCGGCCATGTAGTCATGGGGCTCGATCTGGATGGAGTAGGGCTGGAAGCTGATGCCCAGGCCCTTGGGCTCGGCGGATTCCACCACGCTCTGGCTGAAGGCTTCCCAGTCGAACTCGGGCCAGGCCGACAGGTGGGCGTTGTAGTTGCCCACGGCGCCGTTCATCTTGCCCAGGATCTTCACGCCGGCGATGTTGGCTGCGGCCTTTTGCAGGCGCACGACCACGTTGGCCAGCTCCTTGCCCACGGTGGTGGGGGAGGCGGTCTGGCCGTGGGTGCGGCTGAGCATGGGCACTTCGGCGTAGAGGTGGGCCATCTCGCGCAGCTTGGCGATGATGCCGTCGATGGCGGGCATCAGCACGGTGTCGCGGCCGACGCGGATCTGCAGTGCGTGGCTGGTGTTGTTGATGTCTTCGCTGGTGCAGGCAAAGTGCACGAACTCGGCAGCCTTTTGCAGCTCGGCGCGACCGTCGAACTTGGACTTGATCCAGTATTCCACGGCCTTCACGTCGTGGTTGGTGGTCTTCTCGATGGCCTTGATGGCGTCTGCATCGGCTTCGGAGAAATTGGCGACCAGAGCGTGCAGATAGTCGCGCGACTCGGCCGACAGCGCGGGGAATTCGGCAAAGCCGGCATCGGACAGGGCGATGAACCAGGTCACCTCGACCTGAACACGGCGGTGCATATAGCCGTATTCGCTCATGATGGGGCGCAGTGCGGACAGCTTGGCGGCGTAGCGGCCGTCCAAGGGAGAGATGGCGGTGAGGGAGGACAGGTTCATGGTGGCGCAATTGTAGGTGCGCTGCATCAGTCGCACGCAGCGCTGGGTTGCTCGGCGGCTGTGGCAGGCACGCCTACAAGCCCTGTGCGGCGGCAGCCGTGCCGTCATGCCAGCGCATAGAATCATCGCACCGGCCCGTCGCCGGTGACTCGTGTCATGGAACCGCTGCTATGAAACTAATAGGCTCCACCACCAGCCCCTTTGTGCGCAAAGTCCGCGTCGTGCTGGCCGAAAAGAAGCTGGACTATCAATTCGTCGAAGAGAACCCCTGGGAGGAAGCACTTTCACCCGGTACTGGCAATCCTCTGGGCAAGGTGCCGCGTCTGGTGATGGACGGCACGGAGGCGATGTTCGACTCGCGCGTCATCGTCGAATACCTGGACACACTTTCGCCGGTTGGCAAGCTGATTCCGGGCACGGGCCGCGAGCGCGCCGAGGTCAAGACTTGGGAGGCCCTGGCCGACGGCATGCTGGATGCCGCCGTTCTGGTGCGGCTGGAGGCCACCTGGCCCGGCCGCAGCGCAGAGCAGCGCAGCCAGGCCTGGATGGACCGCCAGATGGGCAAGGTCCGGGCCGCGCTCAAGGTCATGTCGCAGGGATTGGGCGAGAAGCCGTTTTGCTGCGGCGGCACGCATCTGACGCTGGCCGATATCAGCGTCGGCTGCGCTCTGGCCTGGCTGGATTTCCGCTTTCCCGAGATGGACTGGCGTGCCGAGCATCCGAACCTGGCCGCCTTGCTGGCCAAGCTGGCGGCGCGCCCCAGCTTTGTGAACACCGTGCCCCACTGAGTGGCTGCATGCCGTCAAAGAAAAGGCCACTCGAAAGTGGCCTTTTTTGGGGCATAAAAAAGCTGCGAAGCATCCCGAAACGAATTAAGAGAGGGAGGGAGGAGAAGCGCTCCGGGGATGGTTCAATGGGCGTACCCAAGGGCTTCGCAACTGGAAATTGGTGAATGCAGACCTGTCAGTTCATTGCACTTGACTATCAGATAAGACACTGTTGCAGAAGTTCCAGCCCCCGTGGGTTTCATTTTTGTAACAGTTTGGCAATGCCTGTAGGCAAATCTTGATGGATGCTGCCAGTGCCTCGAAAAGCGGGCGCTCACCAATTTCCAGGCCCCTGGAGCAGCTAGCTGCTTTGTGTTGAGGCGACAGGCCCGAACACCGCAGTCCAGAGCTTGAGTACCGCTTCACGCTGGACTTGGGCCTGCTCGGGTTCCAGCTGTCCGGAGCGCTCATCCAGTCTTGCCACGTGTTGCAGGCGACGGAGCTCGCGGTAGGCCTTGGCGGCTTCATAGCCCACTGCCTTGGGCAGCAGGCCCGAGTCTTCGGCGCGCTGCAGCAAGGCGATATTGCCCACATTGGCAATCAGCTCGCGGTGTGCACCGGATTCGGCCAGCACCAGGTACTGCACGGCAAATTCCACATCCACCATGCCGCCGGGGCTGTGCTTGACGTCGAACAGGCCGCCGCGTACCGGGTGGGCGCCACGCACCCGCTCACGCATGGTTTCAATCTCGCTGCGCAGTGCAGCGGCATCGCGCGGCGCGGTGATGACGGCTTCGCGCACCGCATCAAAGCGCTGATGCAGGTGCAGATCGGTCGCAGGCTCACCTGCAGGTGAGGGAAAGTCGCGGCTGCCCAGCACAAAGCGGGCTCGCGTCATGGCCTGGTGTTCCCAGGTCCAGGCGGTGTTGCTGCCGCGCTGCTGCTGGTAATTGGCATAGGACTCGAAGCTGGTCACCAGCAGGCCCGAGTTGCCGTTGGGGCGCAGCGCGGTGTCGATCTCGAACAGATCGCCTTCACCGGTCTTGACGGTCAGCCAGTTGATGAGCTTGCGCACATAGGCTGCGTAAACCTCGGGGGCGCGCTCATCGTCGTCATCGAAGACGAAGACGATGTCCAGATCGCTGCCGTAGCCGAGTTCCTTGCCGCCCAGCTTGCCGTAGCCCACGATGCCGAAACGTGGCGTATCGCGGTGGCGGTTCTTGAGCCGGCTCCAGCACCATTGGGCCGTGATGCGCAGCACGCTGTCGGCCAGGGCGCTGAGATCGTCGGCCACTTGCTCTACGGTAATGCGGCCTTCGATATCGCGTGCCAGCGTGCGGAAGACTTCGGCATGGTGGGCGCGGCGCAGCAGATTGAGCAGGGTTTCGTCGTCGTCCTCGCCCGTGGACTGCAGGGCGGCCAGGCGCATGGCCAGCTCGTGCTCGAAGTCTGCTGCGACAAAGCGCTCCTTGAGGATGGCATCGCTGGCCAGCTCATCGATCACCCCGGGGTGTTGCTGCAGGTAGCGTGCAGGCCAGCGTGCTGCTCCCAAAAGATGTAGCAACCTCTCATGAACTGCCGGGCGTTCCAGCAATAGGGCGAGGTAGCTTTCGCGGCGCAGCAAGGGTTCCAGCCACTGCAGAAAGCGTTTGGCGGCTTCCTCGCTGGACTGGCCGCTTTCGACCCATTGCGAGGTGCGTTCCACCAGCCTGAACAAACGGGCCCGCGCCTCGTCGCGCAGGCCATTGATGCGGGTATTGCTGCGCCAGTCGGCGATCTGCCCGGCCAGTGAGGGAGGCAGGGCCTCGATCAGGTCTTCGATGTCTCTGGGCGTGGGCGGTCCACCTGCCGCGCCCTTGGCGGCATTGCAGTGACCGTTGCTGCATTGCTGGGAGTCGCCGCCGAGCAAGGTGTCGAACTCCTGTGCCACCAGCTCGCGGTGCTCGTCCAGCTGGTGGAGAAAGCCGCAGGCATCGGCATAGCCCAGGGTGCGGGCAATCCACAGCAGATCATCGTCGCGTGTGGGCAGCACATGGGTCTGCTGATCGTCCAGATACTGGATGCGGTGCTCCACCTGGCGCAAGAAGACATAGGCACGGCTCAGCGCATCGGCAATCTCGGCGCTCATCAGATTGGCCTGCACCAGGCGCTGCAGCGCTTCCAGCGTGGGGCGACGGCGCAGCTCGGGGAACTGGCCGCCGCGCACCACCTGCAGCAGCTGCACGATGAATTCGATCTCGCGGATGCCGCCGCGCGAGAGCTTGACGTCGTTGGCGCGCTCGGGATGGCCCGCACTGCGCTTGGAAGCGTGGTCGCGGATCTGGCGGTGCAGGCTGCGCAGCGAGTCGAACACCGCATAGTCCAGGTAGCGGCGGAACACAAAGGGCAGCACCACGCCCCGCAGGGCCTGGACGTTGGGGGTCTGGATATCGGCCAGCGGCGCCACGATGCGGCTCTTGAGCCAGGCAAAGCGCTCCCACTCCCGGCCGTGAATCTGCAGATACTCCTCCAGCGAGGACAGCGAGACGGCGGGGGCGCCGGAATTGCCGTTGGGCCGCAGGGCCAGGTCGACGCGAAAGACAAAGCCGTGCTCGGTGGTGTCGCCGATCAGGCTGAAGATGCCTTTGACAGCACGACCGAAGTACTCGTGGTTGGAAATGACGCCGCGCCCGTCGGCCTGGCCCCGCGTGTCGCCGTCATGCTCGTAGACGTAGATCAGGTCGATATCGCTGGAGACATTGAGCTCGCGGGCACCTAGCTTGCCCATGCCTATGACCCAGAACTGGACTTCCTGACCTGTCGGCCCCTGAGGCGCGCCGTGCCGGGCATCCAGTTCGGCACGAACCTGGGTGCAGGCACGATCCAGGGCCAGCTCGGCCAGCTCGGTGACGGCCTTGGTCACCACGCCAAGAGCGGCGCCCTGTTCGCAGTCCAGCACGATGATGCGCTCCATCACCAGCTGGCGCAGCACGCGCAGTGAAGCGGAGAGATCCAGGCCGCGCGACTGCAGCGTGCCCAGGGCCTGCTCCATCAGAGACCGGTCGGGGGCTCCCGGCGGCAAGGCGTCAAACCAGTTCTCGTAACGGCGGTGAAGACGCTGCACAAAGCGCGAGTACTGGGCCGGGGAAGGAACATTGAGGGCGTTTTCTGCCATTGCTTGCTCTGGGGACTGCATGCGGACCGTAAAAAATGGTGTCAGGCAGGCAGGTAATCAGCTCGGCAACGTGTGGTTACCGAAACGCGCACGGGGGCGCCGGTCATAATTCCTGCCATTGCTAGGCCACCGATGATCGAACCGAAACCACTCCCAACTCGCCAAATTCATAGGCTGGCCAGCTTGGCACGGTGGTCTCTGGGACTGGTCCTGAGCCTGTGGCTGCTGCTGGCCACCGTGTGGGGGGTGCTCCATTTCTGGATTGTGCCGCGAATCGAACAGTGGCGCCCCGAGCTGGAATCCCTGGCCTCACGCACCCTGGGTGTACCGGTTTCCATTGGCCGGCTGCATGCTTACCGCTCGGGTCTGGTGCCGACTTTCGAGCTGGGCGATGTAGTCCTGCATGACCCTGCGAACAAGAGTGAGGCCTTGCTGCTGCCCAAGGTGGTGGTGGCGGTCTCTGCCCATTCGCTGATGACCCTGGGCGTCGAGCAGATATATCTGGAAGGGCCGGATCTGACGGTCCGCCGCGATGCCGACGGCCAGATCTTTGTGGCCGGCATTGCCGTGTCATCCGATCCGGGGCAGGGAACCGACTCCGACTGGATCTTCTCCCAGCCCGAAATCGCCATCCGCGGCGGCAAGCTGCAGTGGGTGGACGAACTGCGCAATGCCGCGCCCTTGCAACTGCTGGATGTGGATCTGGTGCTGCGCAACAAGCGCTGGCACCACTCCCTGCGGCTGGATGCCACGCCTCCGCAGGGCTGGGGCCAGCGCTTTACGGTCATGGGCAACTTCAAGGAGCCTTTGCTGTCGGTGCATGAAGGGCGTCTGGAGCGCTGGAGCGGGCAGGCCTATCTGGACTTCACGCATATCGACCTGTCGCATCTGGGCCAGTATCTGGGCCCGCAGGACTGGAAGCTGCAGCAGGGCAAGGGCTCGGTCAGGGCCTGGCTGGATGTGGATCACGGACAGCCCGTTGGCGGGGTGGCCGATGTCGCGGTGCAGGCGCTGCAGCTGCAATGGCGGGACAGACCCGAGCCCCTGGCCCTGCAGGCCTTGCGGGGGCGTTTGCGGGCCAAGAATCAGAACGGTTACCAGTTTTCCGTCCAGGGATTGCAGTTCACGGCCGATGACGGGCTGAACTGGCCCAGAGGCGATTTCAGCCTGCGCTATGTACCGACCGGCGCTTCCGAGCAGGGCAGTCAGGGCGAGCATGGCGACGTTCAGGCCGATGGCATCGACCTGGCCATTGCGGCGCAGATGCTGCAGCGTCTGCCCCTGCCGGAGTCCGTGCAGACCCAGCTCAGGGCGCTTGCGCCGGCAGGACAGCTGAGTGATCTCAAGCTGTCATGGCGCGGACCTCTGCAGCAGCTGGCGCAGTACAAGGCTTCGGGGCGCTTCGAGCAGCTGGGCTTGCGTTCCCAGGCTTCGCAGGAGGGCCCGCACAGCATAGGTATTCCCGGCGTGCGGGGCTTGAGCGGCAAGTTCAGCCTGGACCAGGACAGCGGCGAGGCCACGCTGACCAAGGCGCCGGCCGCCAATCAGGCCATGCTGAGCTTTCCCGGCGTGTTTGAAGACCCCGACATCCCGTTCGACCAGTTCGACAGCCTGGTGCGCTGGCAGTTGCTGGACAAGGGGCAGTCCATCAAGGTGCAAGTGCCCCGGCTGCGTTTCGCCAATGAGGACACGGCCGGCCAGGCCCAGGCCAGCTGGCAGTCCGGTGCTGGGACCAAGGAGCAGCCGCGCTTTCCGGGGTTGCTGGATCTGCAAGGGCAGCTCAGTCGCGCCAAGGGTGAACGCATTTATCGCTATCTGCCCCAGGATCTGGGCAGCGATGCGCTGCGCTATGTGCGCGAGGCCATCACCACGGGTCAGGCCAGCGCGGTGAACTTCCGCGTCAAGGGCGAGCTCGAGCATGTGCCGTTTGAAAAGCCGGGCAAGGGCGAGTTCCACATCAGCGCCCAGGTGCATGATGTGAACTACCAGTTCGTGCCCGGCTATCTGCTCGGGCCCGGCGAAAAGCCCTGGCCGCCGCTGACCAGGCTGTCGGGCGAGCTGGTGTTCGATCGAAACTCCATGCAGGTGCGCAAGGCCAAGGGCTTTCTGGGACATACCGCCATCGTGGTTGATGAAGCACAGGCCGGAGTGGCCGACTGGAACCTGACCGAGGTGGAGGTCAACGCCAAGGCTCATGGAGCCCTGGGCGATATGCTGAATTTGGTTCAAGGCTCTGCGCTGTCTGCGCTGACCGCCCATGCTCTGGATAGCAGCAAGGCCACGGGCAACGCCAGGCTCAGCCTCAGGCTGCATCTGCCCACCATGCATATGGAGCGCAGCAAGGTTCAGGGTGAAGTGGCGCTGGCGGGCAATACGCTGCAGCTGATGCCCGAGGTGCCCACACTCAGTCAACTGCGCGGCAATGTGCAGTTTTCGGAAACCGGCTTTCAGCTCTCGGGTGTGCAAGCCAAAGCGCTGGGCGGTGATGTGCGCATCGAGGGCGGCATGAAGCCTGCCGCCGACGCCGCCACGGCTCCGGTGCAAGTGCGCATAGACGGTATTGCCACGGCCCAGGGCCTGCGTGACGCCAAGGAGATGAGCGAACTGGTGGCTCTGGGCAGGCATCTGCAAGGCCAGGCGCGTTATGGCTTGCAGATCAAGGTGCTGCACAGCGTGCCGGAAATCAGTCTGCAGTCCGACCTGCAGGGCATGGCGGTCATGTTGCCGGCGCCCTTGGGCAAGGCCGCCGACAGCTCCCTGGCCCTGCGTGTCAACCGCACGGTGCCAGCCGTGGCCAAGCCGCTGACCGATCAGTTCAGCGTGCAATGGGGCAATCAGGCCGCCGCCTTGCTGGAGCGCGATATCAGCGGGGCTCAGGCCCGCATCACACGCGGCAGCCTGGAGCTGGTGGAGACGGGCAGGGCGGAGGCCGCTTTGCCGGCTGCCGGCCTGCAGGCCAGGGTGCAGTTGCCGGTGCTTGATCTGGATGCCTGGAGTCGTTTGTGGCCCGATGGCGCAGGGGGGGCTGCCGATAGCCCCGGTACCGAGGAAGAGAGCTGGCGCCAGTTTGTGCCGCAGCAACTGGGGCTCAAGGCGCGCGAGGTCAGGCTCCATGGCCGTTCGCTGCACGATGTATCCCTGCAGCTCAGCCATGCCAACAAGGTCTGGACCAACCAGATCCAGTCACGCGATCTGGCGGGGCGTGTGGAGTATCGCGAGCCATCTGCGCAGGAGCCGGGCGGCCTTGTCATCGCCAGGCTCTCGCGTCTGAGCATTCCCGACGGCCCGGACGAAGGGCTGGATGCTGCTGCGGAACAGACCGGCAATGTGCGCGAGTTACCGGCCTTGCAGGTCAGTGTGGACGACTTCCAGCTGGGCAAGCGTTCGCTGGGCAAGCTGGATGTGGTGGCGCGCAATCAAGGGCTGTCCGGCGGTGCGGGACAGCGCGAATGGCAGCTGTCGCGCTTCAATATCAGCACGCCCGAGGCGACGTTGACGGCCCAGGGATCCTGGGGGCTGCGCTCCAGTGACAAAAAGCACCCGGGTCAGACCCAGCTGCAGTTCCAGCTCAATCTGCGCGATGTGGGCAAGCTGCTCAATCGCTTTGACATGCCTGGCGTGGTTGCCAATGGACAGGGCCAGCTGCAGGGTGAAATCAGCTGGACAGGAGCGCCCGTGACGCCGGGGTTCAAGACCATGTCCGGCGCCGTGCATCTGGAGGTGCAAAAAGGCCAGTTCCTCAAGGCCGATCCGGGACTGGCCAAGCTGCTGGGCGTGCTCAGCCTGCAGTCCTTGCCCAGGCGACTGACGCTGGACTTCCGCGACGTGTTCCGCAACGGCTTCTCGTTCGACTTCATGCGGGGCGATGTCACCATAGAGCGCGGCATAGCCAAGACGAATAACATGCAGATGAAGGGCGTGAATGCGGCCGTGCTGATGGAGGGCTCTGCCGATATCGACAAGGAAACCCAGGACCTGCATGTGGTGGTGGTGCCGGAGATCAACGCCCTGTCCGCCTCCCTGGTTGCGACGGCCATCAATCCCGTGGTGGGGCTGAGCAGCTTTCTGGCCCAGATGATTTTGCGTGGCCCGCTGATTGCGGCCACGACCAAGGAGTTCCATATCCACGGCAGCTGGGAAGACCCGCAGGTGACCGAGCTGCCCAGGCGCAGCGTGCCCAAGGTCGGTGCCGACGATGTCGGCAAGCAGCCCGCTGCCGCTCCAAGCTCAGAGGAGAAGCCATGAAGATTGCCGCTCTACAAATGGTCTCGGGTCAGGACGTCGCAGCCAATCTGGTGCAGGCGCGCAGCCTGATGCAGCAGGCTGCCGCCCTGGGTGCGGAGCTGGTGGTGCTGCCCGAGTATTTCTGTGCTATGGGAGCCAGGGACACCGACAAGCTGGCCTACCGGGAGGTTTTTGGCCAAGGGCCGATCCAGGACTTCATGGCCGGGGCTGCCAGGCAGCTGCAGCTGTGGGTGGTGGCCGGCACGCTGCCGCTGCAGGCCGCTGACGACAGCCATGTGCTCAACACCAGCCTGGTCTATTCGCCCGGGGGCGAATGCGTGGCCCGCTACGACAAGATCCACCTGTTTCAGTTCGACAACGGGCGCGAGAGCTATACCGAGGCCGCCGTGGTGCAGGCGGGCAGCCAGCCCGTGGTCTGCGACATACAGGCCAGAAATGGCGTGAGCTGGCGCCTGGGTCTGAGTGTCTGCTATGACCTTCGCTTTCCCGAGCTGTATCGTGCGCTCAGCGCACAGGGGGCCGATCTGCTGCTGGTGCCAAGTGCCTTCACCTACACCACGGGCCAGGCGCACTGGGAGGTGCTGCTGCGGGCGCGGGCGATAGAGAACCTGGCCTATGTGCTGGCACCGGGCCAGGGCGGCTTGCATGAAAACGGTCGCCGCACCTGGGGCCACAGTCTGCTGATCGACCCCTGGGGCGAGGTGCAGAGCCTCCAGGCCAGCGGCACCGGTGTGGTGGCGGGAGAGCTCAATCGTGACCGCTTGCTGCAAGTGCGCCAGCAACTGCCGGCCCTGAGCCATCGTGTGCTGTGACTGATCCGCTGAATACCGCGCTTGACGCACTGCCCGAGGACCATCCTGCCCATTGGCCCTGGCGGCGCTGGCGCATGGCCTGGAAGCGCTGGTCGCTATGGACCTTGCTGGTGGCACTGGTGGTCAGCATGCTGGTCACCATGGTCTGGCTGGCCGGGCGCTATGAAGCATCGCAGGTGCAGGAAAAGCTGGAGCGCGATACCGCCAATGCCGTAGGCGATATCCGTGCAGCGCTGGGCCGCAATCTGCAGGACCTGCTGGCGCTGAGCGCCTACAGCAGCAAGCATGCCGCCTGGCGCGAGCATGCGACCGAGCTGCTGCAGCAGCGCCGCGACCTGATGCGCATCGAGTGGCGGGGCGAAAACATGCGCCTCATCGAGCATGCCGAGACGCCTTACCGCACCTTGCTGGTCGAGGACGAAAGCCACTTGCCCGAGCTGCATTCGGGCGAGGCACTGACCTGTACCCAGGCCAGGCGCGTCAACGGGCCGTCGTATTCGCCCAGCCGCTTCCAGCTGCTGGGCGAGGGCCTGGGCACGGAGACCATGCAGGTCTGCATGCCGTTGACGGAGAACGGCCATGTGGTGGGCTATGTTTTGGGCACCTACAGCCTGCAAGGCATTCTCCTGGCCCAGGTGGGCAAGTCCCTGCCGCGCACCCAGGAGGTTTCGTTCACCGAGCCGGACGGCACGCGTCTGGCCATGGTGGGGGCGGCCTGGCGCGGCTCGCGCATGTTCACGGCCCAGCAGTTGCTGGATTTGCCCGGCAACACCCTGGTGCTGCGCATGGACAGCTGGCATCACGCACCCAGCGTCTTTCCGAATGTGATGACGGCGCTGGTGACCGGCATGTCGATCGCGCTGGTGACCGTGGTGGTGGTGCTGGTGCGCGACAACCGCCGCCGCCTGCGCGCGGAACGCGATCTGGGCGATGCGCTGGCCTTTCGCAAGGCCATGGAGGACTCCCTGGTCACGGGCATGCGTGCACGTGATCTCCAGGGCCGCATCACCTATGTGAACCCGGCCTTTTGCAATATGGTGGGCTTCAGCGCGCAGGAGCTGCTGGGTCTCAATGTGGCGCCTTACTGGCCGCCCGAGCTGGCCCAGGAATATGTGAGCCGGCGCGATCAGCGTCTTGCCGGCTTGCTGCCCACACCGCGCCAGGGCCACGAGAGCGTGTTCATGCGCAAGGACGGCTCGCGCTTTCCGGTGCTGATTTTCGAGGCACCGCTGATCACCGCCCAGGGCCAGCACACGGGCTGGATGAGCGCCTTCATCGACATCAGCGAGCAGCGCCGCATGGAGGAGATGTCGCGTGCCTCACAGGAGCGTCTGCAGGCCACGGCACGCCTTGCGACCGTTGGCGAGATGGCCTCCATGCTCAGCCATGAGCTGACGCAGCCGCTGGCCGCCATTTCCAGCTATGCCACGGGTTCGCTCAATCTGCTGGAGCATGAGCCTGCCGACCCTCATGCCCCGCATCTCAAGGACTTGCGAATGGCTCTGGAGCGCATCAGCTTTCAGGCCGATCGCGCGGGCAAGGTCATCAAGAGCGTGCGCGATTTCGTGCGCCGGCGAGACAAGTCCAGAGAGGTGGTGCCGCCCGTGGAGCTGATCGATGCCGTCATGCCTCTGGTCTATCTGCAGGCGCACAAGCTCAATGCAACGGTGCAACTGGAGCTGGAGCCCGATCTGCCTGGGGTGCTGTGCGATGTCACCATGGTCGAGCAGGTCCTGCTCAATCTGGCGCGCAACGGCATGCAGGCCATGGACCTGCCCGAGCTCAAGGAGAGGGTGTTGACCATGGCTGTCAGGCGCAGTTCTGACGGTAATAACGCGCGTTGGGTAGAATTTTCCATCATGGACTGCGGCGCCGGCATTTCTGCGGAAGTCGCCGAGCAGCTGTTCACCCCCTTCTTCACCACGCGCGCCGAAGGCATGGGCCTGGGCCTGAGCCTGTGCCGCACGGTGGTGGAGCAACATGGTGGTCACCTTGATTACCGCCCGCACCTCCCGCAGGGCACGGAGTTTGTCTTCACGCTTCCGGCCCACAGGGAACCCAGAGAGAACTAGGCTTCATGGAACCTGTAACCGACGCTACCGTCTACGTTGTGGACGACGATGCCGATGTCCGAGAGGCATTGGCATGGCTGCTGCGTTCGCGCCGATTGCTGAGCGAGTGCTATCGCAACGCCGAAGAATTCGAGCAGGCCGTGCTGCAGACCAGCCCCGTGACGCGCCGGCCCTGTTGCCTGCTGCTCGATATGCGCATGACGGGCATGAGCGGCCTGTCGCTGTTCAACCGCATGCTGGAGCGCGGCCAGATCGAGGCCATGCCCGTGATCTTTCTGACCGGACATGCCGATGTTCCGACGGCCGTGGATACGGTCAAGCGCGGTGCCTTCGATTTTTGCGAGAAACCGTTTTCCGACAACGCGCTGGTGGACCGTGTGGAGCAGGCTCTGGCGCTGTCTGCCGAGCATCTGGCTGCCTTGCAGGCGCGCGAAGAGGTGCGCAGCCGCTTGGACGAGCTGACCGATCGGGAAAAAGACGTGATGAAACTGGTTGTCGAGGGCGTGCCGAACAAGTTGATTGCCGATCAGCTCGATATCAGCGTGCGCACTGTGGAAGTGCACCGGGCGCGAGTCTTCGACAAGATGCAGGTCAAGTCGGCCGTCGAGCTGGCCAATCTGCTGCGCAACGCCTGAGCGCAAACCTTCGCGGCATGAAAAAAGCCCCGCTTTGCGGGGCTTTTTGCTGGCTGGTGCCTGTCTTACTGAGGAGCGCGTTCACCCACGAAGATTTCCACGCGGCGGTTGCGCGCACGGCCTTCGTTGGTGGCATTGGAAGCCACGGGCTGGTGCGAGCCCATGCCCTGCACCTGGATGCGGGCGCCGTTGACGCCACGCGAGGTCAGATAGTTGCGGGTGCTCTCGGCGCGCTGCAGCGACAGAGGGTTGTTGATGGCATCGGAGCCTGTGCTGTCGGTGTGACCGATGATGCGCACTTCTGCGTTGGGGTTGTTGCGCAGACCTTCGGCAAAGCGATCGAGGATGGGGGCGAAGTTGCCCTTGATGTCGGCGCGGCCGGTGTCAAAGGAGATGTCGCTGGGGATGTCCAGCTTGAGCTGGTTGTCCGCGGTCTGTGTCACGCCCACGCCTGTGCCCTGGGTCGCGGCTTCCATTTCACGCTTTTGCTTCTCGAGGTTTTGCGACCAGATATAGGAGCCCAGGGCGCCGACACCGGCACCGATCAGTGCACCCTTGCCGGCATGGCCGCCAGCAATGGCGCCGATGGCAGCGCCGCCCAGTGCGCCCACGCCTGCACCGGTCGCAGTACGACGCGTGGTGTCCGACATGCCGCCGGTATTGGCGCAGCCGGTGATCAACAATGCAGAGGCCAGAGCGGCCGTCACAGCCATTTGCTTGCGCATAGAAAACTCCTTAGTTTGATGAACGACCCGGAGGGTCTTGCAAACCAGCTTCGCGTAAAAGCTGCAAGGCCACGAGCGTACTGCCAAGAGAAGGCAAAAAAAGTAGGACGCGGGCCAGCGAGCGGTTTCTGATGCAAAAGATTGTCACATGCAGCCCGCGCTGCAGTGGCTGCAGCGCCATGGGCTAAGCTCGATTAGAGCGATCTTGTTCGGGGTCTGCAAGCACTTCTTTGTGCGGCGCCGGCTCGACCGGGGCCGGCAACTCACCCTTTTTTCGACCTGAGAACATGGTCCACCACACAATAGCGACCAAAATGGCCAATGCCAGCAGTGCTTCAAGCAAAATCAGACCCATGAATTTCCATCTCCTGCGCCGTGCTTCACTGGCGCTGATTGTAGGAACCCTGGTGGCATGCACCACCACCAAGCAGCAAAACGACCCGGCATCGGTGCCCGAGATGGCTCCGCATGGCGGGCCGGCTTCCGCAGCCAAGCCGCCGTTCACCGCCAATGTACCGACTAAAAGCCGCTGGGTGGCGGTGGACTGGGGCGAGCTGCCCGGCGTGCCCCAGGATTCCCTGAACGAGGCCTGGAATGCCTGGATCAAGAATTGCGAGCGTCCCAGCACCGTGTTTGCCAATCTGTGCGGCGAGGTGCGAAGGCTGAGCATTGCTTCGGAAGACGAGCAGCGCAGCTGGATGATCAACACGCTGCAGCCCTATCGCATCGAAGCGACCACGGGCAGCCCCGACGGCATGCTGACCGCCTATTACGAGCCCTTGTACGAGGCGCGCCGTGTACAGGGCAACGGCTTCAACGTGCCCATCTACCAGGTCCCACAGGGCTTTGGCAAGCGCAAGCCCTGGTTCACGCGCCAGCAGATCGATACCAACCCCGAGGCGCAGGCCGCCCTGGCCGGCCGTGCCATTGCCTGGCTGCGCGACCCGGTGGACATGCTGGTGCTGCATATCCAGGGCTCGGGCCGGCTGATGCTGACCGAGGCCGACGGCCGCCAGCGCATGATCCGCGTGGCCTATGCCGGCACCAACGATCAGCCCTACAAGAGCGTGGGCCGCTGGCTGCTCGATCAGAACCTGGTGCGCGATGCCACCTGGCCCGGCATCAGTGCCTGGATTGCCGCCAATCCCTCGCGTGTCAACGAGATGCTCTGGAGCAATCCGCGCTATGTGTTCTTCCGCGAGGAGGCGCTCAACGACTTCGATGCCCAGTTCGGCCCCAAGGGAGCGCAGGGCGTGGCGCTGACGCCGGGCCGCTCCATTGCCGTGGACCGCAACAGCATCCCCTACGGCACGCCGGTCTGGCTGTCCACGCCCGGCCCCACGGTATCGCTCAACCGCCTGGTGTTCGCGCAGGATACGGGCAGCGCCATTCTGGGCGCCGTGCGCGCCGACTATTTCATGGGCTGGGGGGCCGAGGCCGGTGATGTGGCGGGCCGCATCAAGCAGCCGCTCAAGCTCTGGGCCTTCTGGCCCAAGGCCTTGGCCGGATCGGCGCCGCATCTGCGCTGATGCAGAAACAGGAGCTGCCAGCGCTTTCTGGTCAATGAATTTCAGTAAATATTTATCTGAAATCATTGTGTTGAAAGCGCTGGAAGCTCTCTTTTAGAGAGCGTCGGTGAAGTAGCGCTGCACCACGGGCGGCTCCTTGCCCTTGTGAAAGCTCAGCTTGCGGTCGCGCAGCGCCACATCGGCCGTCGTCACGCGCTCGAAGCGGCGCAGGTGCTCGGTCCAGGACTCGTCGGTGATCTGCTCCACGAAGCGCTCGGGCTGGCTCATGCTGTGCAGCAGGCTCCAGGCCAGCGCGCCCTGGCGCAGGCGGCTGCGCCGGCTCAGCTGCATCAGATCGCGGAAGGCGCCGGCCCTGGCCGGGTCGATCAGGTACTCGATGGTCACCACCACGCGGCCGGCTTCGGGCGGCAGCGCGGCTGTCGGCGGCGTGAAGGCGCGCGAAGGGCTGAGGTCTTCCTCGATGTCGCGGTCCGGGTTCAGGCGCTGCACGATCAGCAGCGCCGTCAGCCCGCTGACGGCGGCCACGGCCATGCTGATCTGCACCGAGCCCAGGCTGGCGACCTTGCCCCAGATGGCGGCGCCGATGGCCGTGCTGCCCATGATGGACATCTGGTAGATGGACATGCCACGTGCCCGCACCCAGTTGGGCAGGGCCATCTGCGCGGCCACGCCCAGCGTGTTGGCCGTGGCCAGCAGGGCCAGGCCCGAGAGCATCATGCCCGGCACGGCCACGGCGATATGGGGGGCGAAGGCCACGGTCAGCGTGGCCAGGCTTTGCGCGGCCACGCCGGCCAGCACCGTGCGCTCGCCTGACAGCATCTGGCGTATGCGCGGCAGCAGCATGGCGCCCAGGATGGCGCCCGCGCCCATGGACGCCAGCAGCAGCGTGAAGGTGCCGGCGCTGCCGCTGCTGGCCGTGCCGTGGTCCAGGCGCTGGGCCGTCAGCGGCAGCAGCGCCATGATGGCGGCGGCCTGCAGAAAGTAGCAGACGGTGCGCAGCAGCACGGCATGCATGCGCGGCGACTCCTGGATGAACTGCAGGCCCACGCGCATGGCCGAGCCCAGGCGCTCGCGGCCCAGCGGGTTGGCGGGCTGCTGGCGTTTCCAGCGCAGCAGCACAAAGCCCGAGACGATGGACAGAGCTGCGTTGAGCACGAACACCCAGGCGCTGCCCAGGCTGGCGATGACGGCCCCGGCCACCAGCGGGCCGATGATGCGCGAGGCATTCATGGCCACGCCGTTGAGCGCCATCGCAAAAGGCAGGTGGTGCTTGGGCACCAGCTCGGGGATCAGCGCGGAGAACACCGGCCAGCGCATGGCCAGGCCGATGCCGTTGGCAAACACCAGGGCCAGCAGCAGATAGGGCGTCAGCTGGCCCGAGAGCACGGCCAGACACAGCAGCAGCGCCACGGCAGCCACCCAGAACTGGGTGACGATGAAATAGCGGCGCCGGTCCAGGATATCGGCCAGCGCGCCACTGGGAAGGGCCAGCAGCATGACCGGCAGGGTGGAGGCCGACTGCACCAGCGCCACCAGCACGGGCGAGGTGGTCAGCGATGTCATCAGCCAGGCGGCCGCCACATCGTTCATCCACATGCAGATATTGGCCGTCATCCAGATCATCCACAGCATGCGGAAGGTGGGTGTGGCCAGTGGTGTCCAGACGCCCGGGGCCGCGGCAGGCGGCGCGCCTCCGTCATGCATGGCCGAGGGATCTTCCAGCAGCTTGCCTGCAGGGACCTGGCCGGATTCTGAAATTATTGGATTTTGGGGAGCGCGTGCTGCGGAATCATCGTGGGCCATGGGACACGATTCTGTAGCAGGAAAGTTGTGCTGACAAATACGTAGTTTCTCAAACCTGCCCGGCCCGGCGCCCAGTGATGCTCATGCGCTGGATGCTATTGATAAGTGAGCTTTTAGCGCTTGATGGACAAGGATTTCAATATGGATTGAATCTGCATTTGCGATGAACCAAGCGGCATATGCTTCACTTTTGAGTGCCGCCGGGCTGGCGCGGGCGGCACTCAGGCGTGCGTCAGCGTGCTGGGCAGCGGCAGCGCGCTGCTGGACTTGACCTCGCCCAGCGAAAAAATCGTGTGCACGTCTTTGACGTTAGGCAGGCGCAGCAGCACATTGCGCACGAAACCGGAAAAGCTCTCCAGATCCCTGGCCACGACCTGCAGCTCGAAGGTGCCCGCGCCGCTGATGTAGTGGCAGGTGGTGACCTCGGGCAGCAGGCGAATGGCTTCCTCCATGCGCAGCGTGATGTCGGCGGTGTTCTGTGCGGCATCCACGCGCACAAAGGCCAGCACGCCCAGGCCCAGCTTGTGGCGGTCCAGCGTGGCGTGATAGCCGGTGATATAGCCCGACTCCTCCAGCGCGCGCACGCGCCGCCAGCAGGGCGCGGCGGACAGGCCTACACGCTGGGCCAGCTCGGCATTGGTCAGGCGGCCATCCATCTGCAGCTCATTCAGGATGGCCCAGTCGAAGCGATCAAGTTGGTTCATGATTCGCAATTTACAGCAATATTCTTTCAAAAACTAGGTTAATCCCGGCAATAAAAAGAAAGCTCTATTCGGGGTGTTTTCCTTAAACTTTGCTCAAACAAGTTGCGTTCCGTGCCTCTGGCGCAGGAATGCCCAAAGCAATATGCTGCTCTGGTAGCCAACAGCTGCCACGGGTGGTCACCCACATGGAGACAAGCCATGAATGCCCCTTTGCCCGATGAAGTCCGTCGCGCCCTGGAGTCTGTGACTCTGGACGACAAATATTCCCTGGCCCGCGGCCGCGCCTTTATGAGCGGTGTGCAGGCCCTGGTCCGCCTGCCCATGCTGCAGCGGCTGCGCGATGCGCAGGCCGGGCTCAATACCGCGGGCTTCATCAGCGGCTATCGCGGCTCGCCCCTGGGCACCTACGACCAGTCCCTGTGGGCGGCCAAAAAGCATATGGAGGCGAATCACATCGTCTTTCAGCCCGGTGTGAACGAAGAGCTGGGCGCCACGGCCGTCTGGGGCACGCAGCAGCTCGATCTCTATCCCGAAACCAAGAAGTTCGACGGTGTCTTCGGCATCTGGTATGGCAAGGGGCCGGGCGTGGACCGCTGCTCCGACGTGTTCAAGCACGCCAATATGGCGGGCACGGCCAGGCATGGCGGCGTGATTGCGATTGCGGGCGACGACCACATCAGCAAGTCCTCCACGGCCGCGCACCAGAGCGACCACATCTTCAAGGCCTGCGGCACGCCGGTTTTCTTCCCCAGCAATGTGCAGGACATCCTGGACATGGGCCTGCATGCCTTTGCCATGAGCCGTTTCTCGGGCCTGTGGTCGGGCATGAAGACGATCCAGGAGGTGGTGGAGTCCTCTTCCTCGGTGCTGGTGGACCCGGATCGCGTCAACATCATCCTGCCCGAAGACTTTCAGATGCCGGACGGCGGCCTGCATATCCGCTGGCCCGATCCGCCGCTGGAGCAGGAAGCGCGGCTGATGAACTACAAGTGGTACGCAGCCCTGGCCTATGTGCGCGCCAACAAGCTCAACCACAACGTGATCGAGGGGCCGAGCGACCGCTTCGGCATCATCGCCAGCGGCAAGGCCTATAACGACACGCGCCAGGCCATGGCCGACCTGGGGCTGGACGAGGACACCTGCCACCAGCTGGGCATCAGGCTGCACAAGGTCAACGTGGTCTGGCCGCTGGAGGCCACGATCACGCGCGATTTCGCGCGCGGCCTGCAGGAGATTCTGGTGGTCGAGGAAAAGCGCCAGGTCATCGAATACCAGATCAAGGAAGAGCTCTACAACTGGCGCTACGACGTGCGCCCCAATGTGGTGGGCAAGTTCAGCGACGAGCATGGTGGCGAATGGTCGCTGCCCAACCCCAGCACCGACTGGCTGCTGCGCCCCACGGCCGATCTGACTCCCGCCATCATTGCGCGCGCCATTGCCCAGCGCCTGAACAAGCTGGGCGTGCCCGAGCATGTGCAAACGCGCATGCAGCAGCGTCTGGCCGTGCTCGACGCCCGCGAAGCGGCGATCAAGGCGGCCAAGGAAGTCTCGACCGGCGACCGCACGCCCTGGTTCTGCAGCGGCTGCCCGCACAACACCTCGACACGCGTGCCCGAAGGCTCGCGCGCCGTGGCCGGCATCGGCTGCCATTACATGACCACCTGGATGCCCGACCGCCGCACCAGCACCTTCACGCAGATGGGCGGCGAGGGCGTGACCTGGGTGGGGCAGGCGCCTTTCACCAAGGAAGCCCATGTCTTCGCCAATCTGGGTGACGGCACCTACTTCCACAGCGGGCTGCTGGCGATACGCCAGAGCATTGCCGCCGGCACCAACATCACCTACAAGGTGCTCTACAACGATGCCGTGGCCATGACGGGCGGCCAGCGCGTGGGAGAGCGGCCCGAAGGCCATTCGGTGCTGCAGATCATGAACAGCCTGCTCTCCGAAGGCGTGGGCAAGCTGGTCATCGTCACCGACGAACCCGAGAAATACGATGGCGTGAAGCTGGGCGAGGGCGTGACCGTGCACCACCGCGACGAGCTGGATGCGATCCAGCGCCAGTTCCGCGAGCTCCAGGGCTGCACGGCCATCATCTACGACCAGACCTGCGCCACCGAAAAGCGCCGCCGCCGCAAACGCGGCACGCTGAGCACGCCCGACAAGACCGTGGTCATCAACGAGCTGGTCTGCGAGGGCTGTGGCGATTGCTCGGTGCAGTCCAACTGCCTGTCGGTGGAACCCGTGGAGACCGAGTTCGGCCGCAAGCGCCGCATCAACCAGAACAGCTGCAACAAGGACTATTCCTGCGTCAAGGGCTTCTGCCCCAGCTTTGTCACCGTCGAAGGCGGTCAGCTCAAGAAGCCCAGGCAGGAGAAGAAGGGCAGCCTGGAGGCCCTTCCCCATATTCCCGAGCCCGTCCTGCCCGTGGCCGAGCAGGCCTGGGGCATCGTGGTGGCCGGTGTCGGCGGCACGGGCGTGATCACCATCGGTTCGCTGCTGGGCATGGCCGCACACCTGGAAGGCAAGGGCGTGGTCACCCAGGATGCGGCCGGTCTGGCGCAAAAAGGCGGCTCCACCTGGAGTCATATCCAGATCGCCAACCGCGCCGATGCCATCTACACCACCAAGGTGGACATGGCCAAGGCCGATCTGGTCATAGGCTGCGACCCCATCGTGGCGGCCACGCCCACCACCTTGTCCGTGATGCAGCCGGGGCGCACCTATGTGGCGCTCAACAGCCATGCCGCACCCACGGCCACCTTCGTGGGCAATCCCGACTGGCAGTCGCCTGCCGCACGCTGCGCCACGGCGCTGGCCGAGGCCGTGGGCCAGGGCGCCCTGGGCAGCTTCGACGCCGAGAAGGCCTCCACGGCCTTGCTGGGCGACAGCATCTACGCCAACCCCATGATGCTGGGCTACGCCTGGCAAAAGGGCAGGGTGCCGCTCAGCCATGCCTCGCTGATGCGCGCCATGGAGCTCAACGGCGTGCAGGTGGCGCGCAACCAGGAGGCCTTTGAATGGGGCCGCCGCTGCGCCCATGATCTGGAGGCCGTGCGCGCTCTGTATCAGGCATCGCAGGTGATCCAGTTCGTCAAGAAGCCGTCGCTGGAGGAAATGCTGGACAAGCGTGTGGAGTTCCTCACGGCCTACCAGAACGCGGCCTATGCCCGGCAGTACCGCGATTTCGTGGCCAAGGTGCGCGCCGCGGAGGAGCCGCTGGCGCATGGCACGCGCCTGTCCCAGGCCGTGGCGCGCTATCTGTTCAAGCTCATGGCGTACAAGGACGAGTACGAGGTGGCGCGTCTGCACACCGATGCGGCCTTCACCCAGAAGATCAGCGACATGTTCGAGGGCGACTACAAGCTCGTCCATCACCTGGCGCCCCCCGGTTTTGCCAAGAAGGACGAGCAGGGCCATCTGCTGAAAAAGTCCTATGGCCCCTGGATGCGCAAGGCCATGGGCTGGCTGGCCGGCATGAAGGGACTGCGCGGCACGGCGCTCGATCCCTTCGGTCGCACCGAGGAGCGCCGTACCGAGCGCGCCCTGATCGTCGAATACCGCCAGTGCATCGAAACCCTGCTGACGGGCTTGACGGCCGACAAGCTGGCGCTGGCCGTGGAGATCGCCTCCATCCCCGAAGACATTCGAGGCTACGGTCATGTCAAAGAGCACCATCTGGCGGCTGCGCGCATCAAGTGGCAGTCCTTGATGACTCGCTGGAATGGCTCGGCTGTACCTGCTGCGTCAGCGGTCAAGCTGATGGCAGTGAACTAATTGCGCCGAGGCGCATCACAACAAGGCCGGGGCGACCCGGCCTTTGTATTCAGGCCAGAGGCGATGCTGGCAGTGGGCTATCTGGATTTGATAGCTGCCAGCGCCTGTATTGAGTGATATTCAAATATAAAACAATCACAGAACAATACAGGCAATGCGCTGATAGCTATGCTTTTTGCAGGCTTTGTTGATGTGGGACGGGAGGTCCCCATCGCATCAGGGAATGCCTGTGCTGCGCGGCAGCCCATGCCAATCTTGGGTACAAGCCAGCCGAATACAATGTCCCGCTGACCTGGCGAGATCGCGCAAGTGCGCGCCTGCCGGGACCTATTCCTGACAAATTCACTCTTTCGGAGTCTTTTTCGTGTTCATTTCTTCTGCTTTCGCCCAGACCGCTCCTGCCGCCGCTGCTGAAGGCGGCTTCATGGGTTCGCTCACCGGCATGCTGCCTCTGGTGCTGATGTTCGTGGTGCTGTACTTCGTGATGATTCGTCCCCAGATGAAGCGCCAGAAGGAACACCGCTCCATGATCGACGCGCTGGCCAAGGGTGATGAAGTGGCTACCGCCGGCGGCATCATCGGCACCGTGACCCGCATGGCCGAGCAATTCATCTACATCGAAGTGGCTTCCGGCGTGGAAGTCCAGATCCAGCGCTCCGCTGTGGTGCAAGTGCTGCCCAAGGGCACGGCCAAGTAAGCCTGTCCGCTGTGGATTTTGAGGGGTACGGCGCTCGACCAGAGTGCGCGTACCCGTTGTGCGTTGCTGTAAAAAAAAGAGCGCGATCATGAACCGATACCCGGTCTGGAAGTACGCGATCATCGTGATCGCGCTGCTGGTGGGGGTGCTCTACACCCTGCCCAATTTCTTTGGTGAAGCGCCTGCCGTGCAGGTGTCCTCGGCCAAGTCCACCGTCAAGGTGGACAACGCGGTGCTGCAAAAGGTGGAATCCGCCTTGAGCGCGGCCAGTGTCAAAGCCACATCGATGTCGCTGGAAGGCTCCTCGGTGCGCGCCCGCTTCGATACGCCCGACGAGCAGCTCAAGGCCAAGGACGTCATCCAGAAGGCCCTGATCTCCGACCCCACCGACCCTTCCTACATCGTGGCGCTGAACCTGGTGTCGCGCTCGCCCGACTGGCTGACGGCCATCGGCGCCAAGCCCATGTATCTGGGTCTGGACCTGCGTGGCGGCGTGCACTTCATGCTGCAGGTGGACATGGCGGCGGCCCTGACCAAGAAGGCCGAGAGCTATGCGGGCGATCTGCGCTCTTCGATGCGCGACAAGAATATCCGCCATGGCGGTGTCAGCCGCGACGGCAACAACGTCACCATCCGCGTGCGCGACGAAGCCACGCTGACGGCGGCGCGCAATCTGATCGCGGACCAGTTCCCCGATCTGGCGGCCACTTCCACGCCTGACGGCACGGGCTTCAAGCTGGTAGCCTCGATCAAGCCTGAAGCTCTGCGCAAGGTGCAGGAGCAGGCGCTCAAGCAGAACATCGTCACGCTGCACAACCGTATCAACGAACTCGGCGTGGCCGAGCCAGTGATCCAGCAGCAGGGCCTTGACCGCATCGTGGTGCAACTGCCCGGCGTGCAGGACACGGCCAAGGCCAAGGACATTCTGGGCCGTACTGCCACACTGGAAGTGCGCATGGTGGACGAGTCCGCCGAAGCGCGTGCTGCCGAGATGGGCTCCGGCCCCGTGCCTTTCGGCTCCGAGAAATACCTGGACCGCAACGGCCAGAGCATCATCGTGCAAAAGCAGGTGACGCTGACCGGCGAGAACCTGACGGATGCCCAGCCCGGCTTTGACAGCCAGACCCAGGAGCCCACCGTCAACCTGACGCTGGACGCCAAGGGCGCGCGCATCTTCAAGGACGTGACGCGCGAGAACGTGGGCAAGCGCATGGCCATCATCCTGTTCGAAAAGGGCAAGGGCGAAGTGGTGACGGCTCCCGTGATTCGTGGCGAAATCGGCGGCGGCCGCGTGCAGATCTCGGGTCGCATGACTACGGCTGAAGCCAACGACACCTCGCTGCTGCTGCGCGCCGGTTCGCTGGCTGCGCCCATGGAGATCATCGAGGAATACACCATCGGCCCAAGCCTGGGTGCCGACAACATCGACCGCGGTATCCACTCCGTGGTCTGGGGCATGGTGGCCGTTGCTGCCTTCATGTGTGTCTATTACATGCTGTTCGGCGTGATTTCCACGATCTCTCTGGGCATCAACGTGTTGCTGCTGCTGGCCATTCTGTCCATGCTGCAGGCCACGCTGACCCTGCCCGGCATTGCCGCCATGGCGCTGGCGCTGGGTGTGGCCATCGACTCGAATGTGCTGATCAACGAGCGCATTCGCGAAGAGCTGCGTGCCGGTGCCTCGCCCCAGGCGGCGATTCATGCCGGTTACGAGCATGCCTGGCACACCATCCTGGACTCGAACGTGACCACGCTGATTGTGGGTCTGGCACTGCTGGCCTTTGGTTCTGGGGTGGTGCGTGGCTTTGCCGTGGTGCACTGCATCGGCATTCTGACCAGCATGTTCTCGGCCGTGTTCTTCTCGCGTGGCCTGGTCAATCTCTGGTACGGCGGTCGCAAGAAGCTCAAGAGCCTCGCCATCGGTCAGGTCTGGAAGCCTGAGGGTGAAGGTCACCGTTCCGTGGCCGGTCGCGGCGGCAACAATTAAGGAGGAAGATCATGGAGTTCTTCCGCATCAAAAAAGACATTCCGTTCATGAAGTACGCGTTGGTCTTCAACGCGATCTCCTTCATCACCTTTGCACTGGCCGTTTTTTTCCTGTTCTCGCGCGGCCTGCATCTGTCCGTGGAGTTCACGGGCGGTACGGTCATGGAAGTGGCCTACACCCAGCCTGCCGACATCGGCAAGGTGCGTGAAACCGTTTCCAAGCTCGGCTATGCCGATGTGATCGTCCAGAATTTCGGTACATCCAAGGATGTGATGATTCGTCTGCCCGTGCAAAAGGGCGTGACGACTGCTCAGCAAAGTGAGCGCGTGATCACTGCACTGAAGGCCGAGGATGCCGAGGTCACGCTGCGCCGCACCGAGTTTGTCGGCCCGCAGGTGGGCGATGAGCTGATGCACAACGGCCTGATGGCGCTGGGCATGGTGGTGCTGGGCATCATCATCTATCTGGCCTTCCGCTTCGAGTGGAAGTTCGGTGTGGCGGCCATCATTGCCAACTTGCACGACGTGATCATCATCCTGGGCTTCTTCGCCTTCTTCCAGTGGGAGTTTTCGCTCTCCGTGCTGGCAGGCGTGCTGGCCGTGCTGGGCTACTCGGTCAATGAGTCCGTGGTGATCTTCGACCGTATCCGCGAAGCCTTCCGCAAGTTCCGCAAGCTCAGTACCCACGAGGTGATCGACCACGCCATCACGTCGACCATGAGCCGGACCATCATCACTCACGCTTCGACCGAAGCCATGGTGCTGTCCATGTTCTTCTTTGGCGGCCCCAGCCTGCATTACTTTGCGCTGGCGCTGACGATCGGTATCTTGTTCGGTATCTATTCTTCGGTGTTCGTGGCGGCTGCCATTGCCATGTGGCTGGGCGTCAAGCGCGAAGATCTGGTCAAGGCTCCAGCCAAGCCCGGGTCGCAAGATCCCAATGATCCCAATGCGGGAGCCGTGGTCTGAAGTTTTGACCATTGCGGCGGGGGCGTAACTGCTTCTGCCGCCATTACACTTACGGAATGGCTCTCTCGCAGTCTTCCTCCACCGCGCCTGCGGCCCCGCAACAGCTGGGCTGGCAGGCGCGCTTGCGTTGGGTCCATGGCATTTGTCAGGGCCTGCCCAAGGTCGCTCAGCAGCTGGATGAATTCCTCTCCAGCCAGAGCAGTGCCGTCACCACGGCCAAGGAGATGCAGGAATGGCGCGAGGCCTGGGTTGGCTTTCAGCAGAACAAGGACGCCTGGTTGCAGGCAGGCGCTCAGGCGCTGCAGCAGGCTGCGCGCAAGCCGCCCTCCGGTAGTACGGAGAGCAGCTCGTCGGGCTCGGCTCCGCTGACCTTCGAGCTGCTCAGCGACGATGTCGTCGAAAACAAGATTCTTGCCTCCCGCATGGCTCTGGCCATGGGAGAGACGCTGCAGCCCGGTTTCGAGGCCATGCGCCTGCGTATCCAGGCCCTGGAGGGCCATGAACTGGCTTCCCGGGACATGTTCCGTGCCGAGACCATCTGCCTGCATCTGGTCGAGCAATGGCTGGGCAGCGGCATGGAGCGCAAGCATTTGCTCAGGGCCGTGGAGCCCCTGCAGAATGCGCTGGCACCGCTGATGGAGTCCGAATACAGCATCCTGCACAAGCTGCTGGATGCCAAGGGTGTCAGCAAGGCCCAGGATGCCCCGCTGCGCGTGCGACGTACCGAGGGCGGCCCGTCCACCGGTGCCATGCATCTGGGCGCAAGCAGTGGCTATGGCAATGCGTCCGATGCGGGCTGGGCCAACTCTGCCATGCAGTACATGCCGGCCGGTATGGCTGCCGGTCTGGGAACCGGGCCCGGGATGGCTCCGGGCATTGCCCTGCCGCCAGGCGCCAGCGCCGGCCTGGGCATGCTGGCGCGGGCACGACATCGCGCGCTGGATGCCATGAATCAGCTGCGCCAGGTGCTGAGCCAGCCTGCGGTCGGCATTCCGGGTCTGATGCCTGGCGCGCCTGTCGTTCCCATGCCTCCGGCGTCTGCCGCTCTGGCGCAGGCGCTGCAGGAGCAGCAACAGCTGATGGCGGCCGAACTCCAGGCCCAGTATCCGTCTGCGGCCGGTTCGGCCATGGCCATGCCCGCCATGGACTACAGCCCGGCAGCGATCGGCCAGCTGGTCAACCTGGTGCGCGAGCGCTCGGCTGACTGGAAGCAAAAGGCCGAGACCAAGAGCGAGAAGGCGACCATCGAGGTGGTCGCGCTGATGTTCCAGAGCATTCTTTCGGAAGACCGGCTGCCGCCGTCCATTCGCGTGTGGTTCGCGCGCTTGCAGGTCCCCGTTTTGCGCGTGGCCCTGGCCGAGCCGCAGTTCTTCAGCGATCTCAACCACCCGGCGCGCAAGCTGATCGACCGCATGGGCTCCTGCGTCATGGGCTTCGATGCCAGCAGCATCAACGGCAATGCGCTGGAGACCGAGATCCGCCGCGTGGTCCAGGTGATCGAGCAGTACCCCGAGACCGGGCAGAAGGTCTTTGCGCTGGTGCTGCGCGAGTTCGAGGAATTCCTCACCAGGCACTTTGCCCAGAACCGGTCAACGGCCAAGATCACCAGCGTGGCTCAGCAGGTGGAGCAGAAGGAAACGCTGGCCATCCAATACACCATAGAGCTGCGCAATATGCTCACCGATATGCCGGTGCGCGAAGAGGTGCGAGACTTTCTCTTCAAATCCTGGGCCGATGTGCTGGCCATGGCCACCGTGCGCTATGGCGCCAAGGATGCGCGGGCCATGCGCCTCAAGCAGGCGGCCAGCGAGCTGGTCTGGTCGGCCAGCGCCAAGCCCTTGCGCCAGGAGCGTGCGCGTGTCATCCAGGGCCTGCCGACCTTGCTGCAGACCTTGCGTGAAGGACTGGAGCTGGTGAGCGTGACCGGCGATGCACAGTCTGCCGCGATCAAGGTGTTGACCGATACGCTGGCCCAGGCCTTCATGTCCAAGACGGCAGCCATTCCGGCCGAGCGCATCGAGGCCATGGCCAAGCGCCTGGCGGAGCTGGAAAAATACATCAGCGAGGACGGCAAGCTCGACGATATGCCGCTGTCCAGCGAGAGCATAGAGCTGATGCTGGGCGTGGATGCGGGCGATCTGAACGTCATTCCCAACACTGACAGCCCGGTGGAGCCCGCCATGCTGGAGTGGGCTCAGTCGCTGGAAAGCGGCCGCTGGTTCACGCTGGATCACAACGGTGCCCGTGTGCAGGTGCAATATGTCTGGCATAGCCGTCGCAAGCATCTGCATTTGTTCGCCTCGCTGGATGGACATTGCTATCTGCTGCAGGCGCAACGCATGGCGACCTATCTGCAGGCCGGCTTGCTCGCGGTGCATGATGCCGAAGCCCTGACGGTGCGCGCCACGCGCGATGCACTGCAGAAAATTCAGGCGAATCCGGAAAGACTGGCCTAAGCCCCTGAGGTGTTTTGCATCCTTTCCCTTTCTCTATGCGCTGCGCCAGGGAAGGGAGCGGCCCTTGCTTGGCGTCGCCTTGTCGGGATATACCTGTCCGGGACGCTTCAGCCTTGCGTTAGTCGCTGGTACAGGCCGCCAGGCAGGCGCGCGACCAGGCCGTCGAGTTCCAGTTCCATCAGCTGCGCCTGCAAATGGGCGGCATCCCAGCCCGTGCGATCGCTCAATGACTCCAGTGTCATGGGGTCATGGCCCAGCGCCTGCAGCAACGGGTTATCCGGTGTCGATGCTTTACTTCTGATGGCTTCCTGCGCTTGTTCGGCTTTGGCCGGTGCGAGCTTCAGTCCTTGAAGTTCTTCTAGCACATTGTCAGCGGTTTCCACCAGCTTGGCCCCCTGGCGTATCAGCGCATGGCAGCCCTTGGCCTGCGGCGCGTGGATGGAGCCGGGGATGGCAAAGACTTCACGCCCCTGCTCGTTGGCCAGGCGGGCCGTGATCAGCGAGCCAGACTGCAGGGCGGCTTCCACCACCAGGGTGCCTTGCGACAGGCCGGAGATGATGCGGTTGCGCTGAGGGAAATGCCGGGGCAGGGGCTCGCTGCCCAGCGGGTATTCGCTGATGACCAGCCCATGGAGGGCAATTTGCTGTGCCAGCTTGGCGTGAGCGCGTGGATAGACCTGATCGAGTCCGGTGCCGACGACGGCAATCGTGCAGGGGCTAGGGCCTGGCCGGGCCTGGAGTGCTCCCTCATGGGCGGCTGCATCGATGCCGCGTGCCAGACCTGAGACTATGCACAGTCCTTGCTCGGCCAGGGCCTTGGCCATGCTGCGCGCATTGATGAGGCCCTGGGCGGATGGATTGCGGCTGCCCACCATGGCCAGGGTGGCGGGATAGGGAAACCAGGGCCGGGTAGATGCCAGCAGTGCCGCTGGACCTTGGACAAACAGCAGCAGGGGCGGATCTTCGGTCTGCAGCAGGCAGTCCGGATATTGAGAGTTGCCCAGATGGATCGCGGTGTGCAAGATGCCCGGTGCGGGCGAGGTCAGCCATCGAGCCAGGATGCTGCAATGTTTTTCCCAGTCTGCCGGGAGCTCTGTCAGAGCCTTGATCTGAGCCTGAGTGGCGCATTCCGCCCATGTGGACAGCGGCAGCCGCCAGACCGCGTCTGCACTACCGGCTCTGGCCAGCAGGCGGCGTGCCGTGGTGCGTCCAAGACCCGGTGTCAGCAGCAGGCGCAGCCAAGCCAGAATTTCGGCATCGGGTTGGGCATGGTGCGCATCTTGTGAAGGGGGCGACACCATGCTCATGCTCCATTCAGGGCAGGGGCGACTGCAGGCCATCGCCCACATGCACTCCGCGCTGGGCCGTGGTGATGAGCGCGTAGGAAACCCGGTCAAACACCTTGAAGACCATGGCATAGCCATTGGCCTCATCGGGCAGCTTCACCCGGTCACGGCTGGGACTGGTCTTGTCCACGATGACATTGCCCTTGCTGACGAGTTCGAGCACCGTACCGACGTCCATGCCGTCCTGGGCCCCCTTGTTGATGGCAATGACCTGGTTCTGGGCCGCGGTATAGCCTACCGAGTCGCCGTAGATGGAGACCACGGCGGCATCCACCGCTTGGCGCGGGGCATGGGGCACATAGCTCAGATACTGCTGCTCGGGCGAGGGCAGCAGACGGTCACCTGCGCGGATCTCGTTCTTGGAGCGAGTGATGTCCACCGTGCCGGGCGCCGTCTGTACAGGCTGGCCTGGTGCGGACTCAAGCAATGTTTCACCACGTGCCACGGTGGCACTGCCCAGGTACTTGGCTTCGTAGCCCAGGATTTCCCCTGTGACAGGGTCCTTGAGTGGAGTGGCATCGCGGAAGATGCGGTAGCTCGCGGGCTGGCCCTTGCCGGTGGTTACCAGCGCGCCGCCGGAGTTGCGCACATAGGCGCGATCGCCATTGGACATGAGCACGCGCTTGTCCTGGGTGGCGATGATGCGCGGCGCCTGTGTCAGGGCCTGGCTGTCCACGACCAGCGGCTCGGCCAGGAAGGGCTCGATCAGATGCGGCGGCAGCGTGGGCAGGGCCAGGTCGCTCAGTGACGATTCACGCGTTTGCGGCGACAGACGCACTACCTCGGAACCGCCGTTGGGAGCCGTGGTCGACAGGCGGGCATAACCGTTGCTGCGCACCAGATACAGCACCTGGCCGGGGTAGATCAGATGAGGGTTGGCGATGCTGGAGAGGTTCATGCCCCAGAGCTCGGGCCAGCGCCAGGGCTGGCGCAGATACATGCCCGAGATGCCCCAGAGCGTGTCGCCGCGCTTGACGGTGTACTGCGCGGGAGCGTTGGGCGCCAATTCGTTCTCGGGGATGCCTTGCTGAGCGACCTGCTGTGCGGTGGAGCGCTGGGTGGCGGTCACAGGATAGCTTTGGGCGTGGACCGAAGTCAGGGCTGCAAGCAATGTGGCTCCAATGCTCAAGGCGCGTGCAGTGGCAAATGCGGTCATGAAATTCCTTCTGGCGGGATTCGTTTGCTGCAGCGTCCCTCGTGTCGCCGCACTGTGGCCGATCTTGGCATAGCCAGCCAACAAGTCTTACAAATGTGTCGAAATTCTCGATGCAAGGCCTCGATAGATCAATGTTTATTGAGGGTGTGACAAGCGTTTGGCGTCAAATGTTGGGACAATAACGACAGATTTACCGAGACACCATGGCCATTCTTTCCATCCTCTGCTACCCCGATCCCCGTCTTCACAAGGTCGCCAAGCCCGTGGCGCAGGTGGATGAGCGCATCCAGACTCTGGTGAAAGACATGCTCGAGACCATGTATGACGCCCAGGGCATCGGCTTGGCCGCGACTCAGATCGACGTGCATGAGCGCGTCATCGTGATCGACGTGTCCGAGAAGCGCAACGAGCCCATGGCTTTGATCAACCCCGAGATTCTCTGGGCCAGCGAGGAAAAGCAGCTGGGCGAGGAAGGCTGCCTGTCCGTGCCCGGCATCTACGACGGCGTGGAGCGCTCCATTGCCGTCAAGGTCAAGGCCCTGGATGAGAACGGCAACAGCCGTGAGATCGACGCCGAAGGCATGCTGGCCATCTGCATCCAGCACGAGATGGATCACCTGCTGGGCAAGGTGTTTGTCGAATACCTCTCGCCGCTGAAGCGCAACCGCATCAAGACCAAGCTGGTCAAGGCCCAAAAGCAAGCCCTGAGGGCCTGATCGGAGTGTCCATGTCCCTGCCTCGCCTGCAAACACTGTTGACTGCCAGTCTGCTGGCATTGGGGCTGGCGGGTTGCATGGTGCCCCAGTGGCAAAAGCCTGGCATGCCGCAGGCCGAGGTGGAAAAAGGCATGGGCAAGCCCACTCTGGTCGTGCCTCTGCCCGAGGGCGGCCAGCGCCTGGTCTATAGCCAGCAGCCTGCCGGTCAGCAGGTCTATCACATGGACTTCGATGCCCAGCACAAGCTGGTGCGTGTGGAGCAGGTGCTGGATACGGCGCACTTTTTTGCACTGCGCAACGGCGTGGATACCCGTGACGATGTCTATCGCATGTTCGGCCCGCCCGCCATAGTCGAGGGGGTCTACAGCTTCAAAGGTGACATCTGGACCTACCGTTTTCTGGACAATACCTTTGGTCGGCGTGCCCATGTGCACATAGACCCGCAAGGTGTGGTGCAGAAGGTCATGTTCACCGATGAGAGCATGTACCTCAGAGAGCCGCACCGTTGAAGACCTGGCAGCCGACGGCTGCCTTTTTAATTTGTGAGTTCCATGAAAGTCATTTTTGCCGGTACGCCCGAATTTGCGCGCGTGGCCCTGGAGAGTCTGCTGGCCGCAGGTTTTGAAGTTCCGCTGGTGCTGACCCAGCCGGACCGTCCTGCGGGGCGCGGCATGAAGCTGCAAGCCTCTCCCGTCAAGCAGTGCGCCTTGGCGCATGGCATTGCAGTGGCCCAGCCGCTGAGCCTGCGTCTGGACGGCAAATATCCCGAAGACGCCGCTGCCGCCAAGGTCGCGATCGATGCTGCCCAGGCCGATGTGATGGTGGTCGCTGCCTATGGCCTGATCCTGCCGCAATGGGTGCTCGACACGCCGCGCCTGGGCTGCCTGAACATTCACGCCAGCCTGCTGCCGCGCTGGCGCGGTGCAGCGCCGATTCATCGCGCCATCGAGGCCGGTGACGCCGAAACCGGCGTCACCATCATGCAGATGGATGCCGGCCTGGATACCGGCGATATGTGCGTGATCGAGCGTCTGCCGATTGCTGCGCACGACACCACGGCCAGTCTGCACGACAAGCTGGCCACGCTGGGCGGTCGTCTGATTGTGGAAGCGCTGGAAATGGCGGCCTGCGGAGGTCTCAATCGCACGCCACAGCCTGCCGATGGAGTGACCTATGCACACAAGATCGAGAAGGCCGAGAGCCTGATCGACTGGAGCGAAAGTGCCGGCGTCATTGCACGCCGCCTGCGTGCCTTCAATCCCTTCCCCGGCGGTGCCACCAGCCTGGGCGGCGAAGCCATCAAGGTCTGGGAGGCCAGTGCCGAGGAAGGCTCCGGAGCGCCAGGCATGGTGCTGTCGGCCGATGCTCAGGGGGTGCGCGTGGCCTGCGGCAGCGGCGTGCTCAATATGACGCTTTTGCAGCGTGCCGGTGGCAAGCGTCTGGCCGCAGGCGATTTTCTGCGCGGTTTCGAGCTGCCCGCAGGCGCGCAACTGGGTGAGGGTGCTGGCAAGGTATGACGGCTATGGCGCTCACGCTGGGGCAGCGTGCGAAATCGATAGTCAGGGATCCGTTTTTCTGGGTCGGCTCCAAAGAGATGGGCGGCACCGCCCTGGGCATCGCCGCCTGGGGCCTGGTGACCGGTGTGGCCATGGTCAAAAGCGGTCTGTCCGTTCCCCTGGCGCTGCTCATGGGTTTGACCGTCTATGCGGGCAGTGCCCAGCTGGCCGTGCTGCCGCTGATGGCCGTAGGGGCTCCGCTGTGGGTGGTCTGGTTCACCGCCATCTGCGTGAACCTGCGGTTTGTGATCCTGTCCAGCATGTGGCGCAGCTATTTCGCCAACCTGAGTCTGCGTCACCGTCTGGCGGTCGCCTATTTCAGCGGCGACGTGATTTTCGTGAACTTCATGCGTCGCTACCCAGAGGCCAGGCCGCAGCCCGAGCAACTGCCCTATTTCTGGGGGGCGGCGCTGACCAACTGGCTGGCCTGGCAGATCCCGTCCACGCTGGGCATTTTCCTGGCCGACCAGATTCCTCTGTCCTGGGGGCTGGGCTTTGCCGGCGTGCTGGCGTTGTTGGGCGTGCTGCTGTCCATGCTCAAGGACCGTGCAACCTGGGTGGCCTCCATCGTGGCCTGTACGGCAGCCGTGGCGGCTTTTGCGCTGCCGCTCAAGCTCAATATCCTGGTGGCGATCGCAGCTGCGGTGGCTGCAGGCCTGACGGCCGAGCAACTGCAAAAGCAGGCCAGCCGGCTGCCTGCGGTGAAAAATGAGGAGGATCGGTCATGATGAGCAGTTTCTGGGTCATCGTTGCCTGCATCGGTCTGGCCCTCATCACGCTGGTCACGCGTGCTTTCTTCATGATCCCCGAGCGTGAACTGCCGCTGCCCGACTGGCTCAAGCGCGGGCTCAAATACGCGCCGCTGGCGGCCCTGGCGGCGGTGATTGCGCCCGAGATCGTGATGAGCAATGGTCAGCTGATCAACAGTCTGGCCGATGCTCGACTGCCTGCGCTGGCCGCTTCGGTGGTGTATTTTTTTTACAAGCGCAGCATTCTTGGCACCATTGCTCTGGGCATGGCGATTTATCTGCCTCTGCACATCGGTTTGGGCTGGTAGCTCCAAGACCAGAGAAAACAGGAGCTGCGTGCTCCTGTTTTCATATGGGCTGTCTGTGAAATGGCTTGAAACCAAGTTACAGAGCGCGCAGGATGCTCCTGTTTTTGAGTCGAGTAAGCGTGTAAAAGCGATGCCTGAAAGTGGCGATCGCCCTAGAATGCAGGCAGATTTTGTGTTTTCCAACCTTTGTATGGGCGACTTTCGGAGTCGCTTTTTTGCTGCATGAACATCATCCGCTTCTCCGATCTGTGCGCCCAGGGCAAGGCCCAGGGTCAACGTGTTTTCATCCGTGCCGACCTGAACGTACCCCTGAACGACGCTGGTGAAATCACCGAAGACACGCGTGTGCGCGCTTCCGTGCCTGCGATTGAAATGGCTTTGAAGGCCGGCGCTGCCGTGATGGTCACCAGTCACCTGGGCCGCCCCACCGAAGGTGAATTTAAGCCCCAGGACTCGCTGGCTCCCGTGGCCAAGCGCCTGTCCGAGCTGCTGGGTCGCGATGTTCCCCTGGTCGCCAACTGGGTGGACGGCGTGCAGATTGCCCCCGGCCAGGTCGTGCTGCTGGAGAACTGCCGTGTCAACGTGGGTGAAAAGAAGAACAAACCCGAGCTGGCCCAGAAGCTGGCCAAGCTCTGCGACATCTTTGTGAACGATGCCTTCGGCACCGCTCACCGTGCCGAAGGCACCACCTACGGCATCGCCGAATACGCCCCCATAGCCTGTGCCGGCCCGCTGCTGTCGGCCGAGATCGACGCGCTGAACAAGGCCCTGGCCGCGCCTGCACGTCCTCTGGCCGCCATCGTGGCAGGCTCCAAGGTGTCCACCAAGCTGACCATCCTCAAGAGCCTGGCCGACAAGGTGGACCAGCTCATCGTGGGCGGCGGCATTGCCAATACCTTCATGCTGGCTGCCGGTCTGAAGATCGGCAAGAGCCTGGCCGAGCCCGATCTGGTGGCCGATGCCAAGGCCGTGATCGACGCCATGGCTGCCCGTGGTGCCAATGTGCCCGTGCCCACCGATGTGGTCACCGCCAAGACCTTTGCTGCCGACGCCGTCGCCACCGTCAAGAAGGCCACCGAAGTGGCCGACGACGACATGATTCTGGACATCGGCCCGGAAACCGCAGCCCTGCTGGCCGAGCAGCTCAAGAAGGCCGGCACCATCGTCTGGAACGGCCCCGTGGGCGTGTTCGAGTTCGACCAGTTTGCCAATGGCACCAAGGTCATCGCCCAGGCGATTGCCGAGTCCCCCGCCTTCAGCATTGCCGGCGGTGGCGACACCCTGGCGGCCATTGCCAAGTACGGTATTGAAAAGGACGTGGGCTACATCTCCACCGGCGGCGGTGCCTTCCTGGAAGTGCTGGAGGGCAAGAAGCTGCCCGCCTTCGAGATCCTGGAAAAGCGCGCCCATGGCTGATTTCCTTGAGAAATTGCGCTAGCCCAAATGGGAAGAGCAATGTAGGCTATCAAAAAGGATCGAATCATCGATCCTTTTTTGCTTTGACGCGGATGAAGAGGCAGACGCTCTGCGGAAGTAGAAGCTACTCATCACCGCAAGTGATTGGCGGAACTGTCAGAGTCGCTTAGCATTCAGCCTGCGTTGATGGTGAGCCATGGCGCGCTATGAATTTTTTTACCCTGAGCGGCCGGGATGTGTATCCGGACTTGTCCACCCGGATGGCATGCGGCGTTCGCGTTCTACCCACTGCTTATGTTCGCTTCAACACCTCAGGATTTGTCGGCGCTGATCCAGGCGATGACGACCTCGGTTGCCACCGATACCGCTCAAAACGTGCTCAGTGCCGCTCAATGGGAGTTGCTGGCGCCGTATCTGCAGCCGATCAATCTGGCAGCAAGCGAGGTGTTGTTTGCAGAAGGGGCGCTGGATCGCAACCTGTACATGGTTGAGTACGGCTCGCTGAGCGTGCATTACCAGGATTCGAAAGAAAGAATCCGCCTGGCTTTGGTGGGGCCGGGGGCGATTGTGGGGGAGGGAGCCTTTTTCGCCCATCGACCACGCAAGGCCACGGTTCAGGCCGCAGCGCCCAGCCGTCTATGGTGTCTGACAGCGCTGCGTTATTCCGAAATTGCCAACCGTCGGCCTGCTCTGGCCCTGGCGCTGCTGACCATGGCAGGTCAGGTGCTGGCCCGCCGCGCAGGGGACAGTCGTCGCCGGGTGGCCAGCACCTGAGTGAAGATTTTTTGTGTTCCGGCCGGTTTGGCGGCTTGATCCACGTCGGACAAAGGCTAATATTCCAGCAAATGTCACGAGCTGCTCCAGACATGGAGGCAGAATGTGTCTCGTTGTAAATCCTGCTTGTTCGAGTGTGCTCATGTCCCTGTTCCGATGGTTTTCTCGCGGGCCTCGCCGAGAAGGTAGCAGGCAAGCACCGCGTCACGAGGATGATGCAGTAGCGCGTCAGTCGCAGCGCCGTGAGCGCTCTGCCAGACGCGAGCAGCTGTACGCCATCGTGCGCGAAGCCATGGTCAGGGTCGGCATTCTTTCGGCCGGATACAAATTCAAGGTGCTCTCGCTGGACAGCGTCGGCCAGCGCTTTGTCGTGATGGTGGATCTGGCTCCTGCATACGCCGCGGATGCTCCGCAGCAAAGACGTATCGAGGCATTGATTGCCGAGCTCGCCAGAACCCGCATGGATGCAGGGGTTCACGCCGTTTACTGGCGCGTGAACGGGCAACTGCAAAGCGCTGCCAGCCCTGATTTTGCGCAGACGCAGTTTGACGGGGCTGTCCCCCCGGCGAAGGCTCCACGCCATGCTCCGGTTGCAGCATATTCAGGCCGCTCTTTCGAGCCCATTGACGCGCAGGAAATGGTTGCGTTCAAGCAGGCAGTGGCCATGGCTGTTGCATCGCCCGCGAGTGTGCGCCAGTCACGCCAGGCGCCATTGCTGGGCCCTGGCTCTGGCCATGAGGAGGGCGGCGAATTTGCCGTGTCCGGACTGGGCTCTCTGGGCACGACGCAGTACGGAGAGCTGCGCTGATCCAGGGCTGTTGCGGGGCTGCTCAGTGCCCTGCAAAGTCAACCAGAGTGAACAGGGGCAGGCCGCTGTCCTTGAGGTGCTTGGAGCCGCCCAGTTCCGGCAGATCCACAATCGCTGCGCCTTCCACCACGGTAGCCCCCAGCTTTTCCAGCAGCTTCTTGCCGGCCATCATGGTGCCGCCGGTGGCGATCAAATCGTCGATCAGCAACACACGGTCGCCGGACTTGACGGCATCGGTGTGCAGCTCCACGGTAGCGCTGCCGTATTCGAGCTCATAGGTTTCCTCCACCGTGGTGAAGGGCAGTTTGCCTTTTTTACGGATGGGCACAAAGCCGACGTTGAGCTCGTGGGCGATCACGGCACCCAGAATAAATCCGCGTGCATCCAGGCCGGCAACCACGTCGGGGCGCAGCTTGGGGTCCATGTAACGATGAACAAAGGCATCGGTCATGATGCGAAAGACCTTGGGATCTTGCAGCAAAGGCGTGATGTCGCGGAATTGCACGCCCGGCGCAGGCCAGTCCGGCACGGTGCGGATATGGTCACGCAGATAGTCGTTGACGCTGGTGGAAGTTTGCATGTGGCCGCCTGAGTTTTTGAATGCTCGCCAGTGTATGGGCTCGGGCTTGAAATGCGGGTCAAAGGGATGTTGCCTGCGGCCCGGCAAGCATGGGCTGGCTAAAATCCGGGCATGAATTCTGATGCTGCCAATTCGCGTCTGATCGACGCACCGCGAGCTTTGAACCTGGCCCGCGAGGCCCTGGATATAGAGGCCGCTGCCTTGCGTGCGATGTCGGTGCGCCTCAATGGCGCATTCACGGCGGTGGTTCAGCGCATTCTGCAGCTGCCGGGCCGTGTGGTGGTCATGGGCATGGGCAAAAGTGGGCATGTGGGCCGGAAGGTGGCTGCGACGCTCGCGTCCACAGGGACCCCCTCCTTTTTCGTGCACCCCGCAGAAGCCAGTCATGGCGATCTGGGCATGCTGACACAGGACGATCTGGTGCTGGCTCTGTCCAATAGCGGCGAGACCGATGAGCTGACCGGCGTGTTGCCCGCCATCAAGCGCATGGGCGTGCCCCTGGTGGCCGTGACCGGCGGTCTGCAATCGACACTGGCCAAGCATGCAGACTGGGTGCTGGACACCCATGTCGACAAGGAAGCTTGCCCCTTGAACCTGGCACCCACTGCCAGCACCACGGCTCAGCTGGCCATGGGAGATGCGCTGGCCGTGGCCTTGCTCGATGCCCGAGGCTTTGGTGCCGAGGATTTTGCGCGCTCACACCCCGGAGGAGCATTGGGGCGACGCCTGCTGACCCATGTGCGCGATGTGATGCGTCGTGGTGTCGATGTGCCCCAGGTTGCCCAGGATGTGAGCAGCGTGGCCCTGATGCGCGAAATGAGTGCCAAGGGCCTGGGTTGCTCCGCCGTGGTCAACGCATCCGGTGAGCTGGTGGGGATCTTTACCGATGGTGATTTGCGCCGCTGTGTGGAAGCCGGCGTGGATCTGCGCAGCCGCACGGCGCAGGACGTCATGCATGCCAGGCCTCTGACGATCAAGCCTGATCTGCTGGCGGTGGCTGCGGCACGCATGATGGAAGAACATGGCATTACCGCAGTGCTGGTGGCCGATGACAACCAGCGCCTGCAGGGTGTGGTGCATATTCGCGATCTGATGCGTGCCAAGGTGATTTGATGAACCGACCTGCTCTGACACCCCGCCAGCAATGGGACCCACAGCTGTTGCTCAAGGCTCAGGGAATTCGTGTGGCCTTCTTCGATGTGGATGGCGTCCTGACCGACGGCGGCCTTTACTTCTCGGGTGAGGGTGAGGTCCTCAAGCGCTTCCATACGCTGGATGGTCATGGCCTGAAAATGTTGCAAAAGGCCGGCATCACGCCGGCCGTGGTGACGGGGCGAGATTCCGCGCCGCTGCGTTTGCGCTTGAAGCAACTGGGCATTGAACATGCGCGCTTTGGCACGGAGGACAAAGTGCCGGCTGCCGAGTCCATCCTGGCTGAACTGGGTCTGCAATGGCCGCAGGCCGCCGCCATGGGGGACGACTGGCCCGATCTTCCCGTCATGCGTCGCAGCCACTTTTCTTGCGCACCCGCCAATGCCCATGACGAGGCATCACATGTGGCGGACTGGGTCAGTGCCAAGAATGGCGGAGAGGGGGCGGTGCGGCAGTTCTGTGATCTGCTGCTGGCCGCCAATGGTGCTTATGCGGCGCTGCTTTCGGGGTATGGCTCATGAGCGGGCAATGGCGCCGTGTGGGCGACAAGGCCTCGATGTACCTCCCGGTGCTCATCATGGGCCTGCTGGCGCTGGGCACCTGGTGGCTGGTGCGCAATGCTCCCCAGCCGATTGTCAGTGGCGCGGAGAAGGCCGTGAGGCACGATCCGGACTATTTCCTCAAAGACTTCGTCATCAAGAATTTCGAAGCATCGGGCCGCCTCAAAAATCGCCTGAATGGCACGACAGGTGAGCACTTTCCCGATACCGATACGCTGGAAGTCTACGACGCACGCATGCTGAGCTTCACGCCTGATGGACGCAAGACCGTGGGCAGCTCCAACCGGGCATTGAGCAATGGCGACGGCTCGGAAATCCAGATGTTCGGCCAGGCCGTCATTCAGCGCGATCCGGTGCCTGCAACTGCGACCCAGAAGGCCTTGCCCGCCATGCGGCTGGAGAGCGAGTTCCTGCAAATCTGGCCCAATGACGAGCGCGTCAGCACTGACAAGTCTGTGGTCATGACCCGTGGCAATGACAGATTTACGGGTGACAGCATGCAGTACGCGCACCTTGATCAGGTCCTGCAGATGCAGGGGCGGGTCAAGGGTGTCATCCTGCCCAGCCAAAAGCCGTAAATCATGGCAGGGCATGGGGCCGGACTCGTCTACATCACCGGTGCCTCCAGCGGCATAGGCCAGGCCCTGGCCTGGCACTACTACCAGATGGGCTGGTCGATCGCCTTGGTGGCAAGACGTACCGCAGTCATGGAGCAATGGGCGCGGTCCAGGCACATGGACGCATCCCGCTACGCAGTCTATGGCGCGGATGTCATGGACATCGACAGCATCTGCGGTGCCGCGAAGGCCTGTCTTGAGCGCCAGGGTCTGCCCGATGTTGTTATCGCCAACGCGGGCGTCAGCTGGGGCGTGGATACCTCCTTGCGTGAGGATCTTGAGGTCATGCAGCAGGTGCTGGCCTGCAACACCATGGGGTTGGCTGCAAGCTTCCAGCCATTTATTGCACCCATGGTGCGACGCGGCTCCGGGCGTCTGGTGGGTATTTGCAGTGTGGCGGGTATTCGCGGCTTGCCCGGCCATGCCGCATATTCAGCCAGTAAAGCGGCGGCCATTGCTTATTGTGAGAGTCTGCGCGTTGAGTTGCAGAAATCCGGGGTCTCTGTGACCAGTTTATTGCCTGGCTATGTGGACACTCCGTTGACGAGAAATAATCCGTATTCCATGCCTTTTCTGCTCCCGCCCGAGGAGTTCGCAAGGCGTGCCTTTCGGGTTATCGAGCGCAAAGCCAGATATGCGATTATTCCCTGGCAGATGAGGATTGTCGGCAGCATGATGCGGGTGTTGCCCACTTATCTGTGGGATAGATTGACTCTGGGGAAAACCAGAAAGCCCAGGCATCTCAAAAAGGATTGAGTGGAAGGCATTGAGAAAATGACTATGCATTTGAATGTCTTCGGAAATAAATAAAGGCACGTTATCGTGCCTTTATTGCTGAGTTGCTAAAAGAAACTCATTCGCCGTGGTTATTGCCACCACCATAGCCGCCGCGACCGCCGTGGCGTGGGCCTGAGCCATAGGGGCTGCGGAAGCCGCCTTCGCCGCGACCACCACCGCCGTAGCCGCCGCCATCACCACGACCATAGCCACCACCTTCATTGCGGCCATAGCCACCACCTTCATTGCGGCCACCGTAACCGCCGTCGCGATTACCGCCGCCAAAACCGCCTTCATTGCGGAAGCCGCCTCCATAACCGCCGGTGCGAGGGGGACGGGGTTCCATGGGGCGTGCCTCATTCACGACGAGGCTGCGACCACCGAGCGGCTGACCATTCATGCCTTGAATGGCAGCTTGTGCTTCTGCTTCGCTGGCCATTTCCACAAAACCAAAGCCTTTGGAGCGGCCGGTGTCTCGTTCCATCATGACGCGTGCACTTGCTACGGCTCCAAACTGGCTGAACGCCTGCTCAAGATCGTTGTCACGCACACCATAAGGAAGGTTGCCGACATACAGCTTATTGCCCATTAATAACTCCTAGCTCCTCAATGCTTCAATGGCGCGATCGAATTCAGGACGTCCACTGCATATCCATGGGAAAACATGCAAAAAATCCTAAACACCTATTCGCTTGTGAACGGGAAATGCCCGAGAAAGGAATTATGACGGAGAACAATGAAAAAAATAAATGCTCGAAAACCGCATTGCTAACGTTTAGCAACAAAAAAAGGATCCGAAGATCCTTTTTTTGTTATAGGCAATAACTGATTAGTAGCTATTGCGACGGCCGTAACCGCCGTCGCCACGGCCGCCGCCGAAGCCGCCGTCACCACGGCCACCGCCGAAACCGCCGCCGCCTTCACGGCCGCCGCCGAAGCCGCCGCCAAAGCCGCCGGAACGGGGAGGACGGGGCTCCATGGGACGTGCTTCGTTCACGACCAGGTCACGGCCGCCACGGTTTTGGCCGTGCAGGCCTTGGATAGCGGCTTGTGCTTCGGCATCGCTGCCCATTTCCACAAAGCCAAAGCCCTTGGAACGGCCGGTGTCGCGCTCCATCATCACCTTGGCGCTGTTCACAGTGCCGAATTCGCTGAAGCTGTCTTGCAGATCTTGGTCGCGGAAGGAATAAGGCAGATTGCCTACGTAAAGCTTGTTGCCCATGCTGGACTCCTGAAAAAACTTGAAAACGCGATGGAGCCCTAGGGAGTCAGCCTTGGATGACAACATTAGAGACGCTAACGCACTTGCCCCATCCAGAAATTGCTTTCCAGACAAAGACTCAAGCATTATGAGTCACAAGAGAAGCCGTAGTATTACGAAAAGATCAAATTTCGTGCTTGTAACAACATTGTCCTGATGGGAGTTACCCTGAAATACAAAATTTTGAATATCCAAATACGCAGATGTCTTACAGGGTTAAGCATGTAGAATGACGGCTACTTTCTTTGGGGAGTAGGCCGTTCGGCAGCTGTCTGCCGGATGCATGCGTCAACAGACTTGGGTCCTCGTGATCTATGGCGCATGCGGTACCGCGTGCAATGCGTGGTGCGACCGGTCGAGACCATTGATTACGCACCGAGAAAACCTATGAAGAGATAGGCCGGAGTCGGTGCGTGATCAATGCGTTGTGGCAACTCCGGCCGTCTATCCCCATCATGGAAGCTTTTCTCATATCCACCTCCATCGTCGCCCTGGCCGAAATGGGGGACAAGACCCAACTCCTGTCATTGGTACTGGCGGCCAAGTTCCGCAAACCCCTGCCCATCGTGGCTGGTATTTTTGTCGCGACGCTGGTCAACCATGCTCTGGCCGGCGCCGTGGGCAACTGGATCACCACGATGCTAGGTCCCGACGTGCTGCGCTGGATCTTGGGGGTTTCATTCATCCTCATGGCGGGCTGGATGCTGATTCCCGACAAGTTGGATGATGACGACACCGGCAATGGCGCCGGGCGTTGGGGTGTCTTTGGTACGACGCTGATGCTGTTCTTCCTGGCCGAGATGGGGGACAAGACCCAACTGGCCACGGTGGGCCTGGCCGCCAAGTACCCCCTGTCGTATTATTGGGTGGTGGCTGGCACCACGCTGGGCATGATGCTGGCCAATGCGCCGGTGGTGTGGTTTGGCGAGAAGATCACCAAGAAGCTGCCGATCAAGACGATTCACCGTGTGTGCGCCGTGATCTTCCTGGTGCTGGGTGTGGCGGCGCTCCTGACCAAAGTGTGAAACTACCAAACGCATAGCCATTTGCACAAGGCTCAAAAAGGCTTGGACAGCCTTGACAGTCTCCTTTTGAGCTCGGTGCAATGAATGCAGTACACTGCACTTTTCACGCGCCGATTTGCCAAAGCTTGCGGGCGCTTTATAAATCCAGCTAAAGACCCGTCCGCGAAGTGACAGTACACCGACCCGGCCTCGTTTTTAGCGATGCCGGGTTTTTTCATATGTCCTTCATCGCGACACCTCAGTTCATGCATTTTGATGAGCCGCTGCCCTTGCAGAGCGGTGGCTCCATCGCCGATTACGACCTTGCCTTCGAGACCTATGGCCAGCTCAATGCCGACAAGAGCAATGCCATCGTGGTCTGTCATGCGCTCAATGCCTCCCACCATGTAGCAGGCAGCTACGAGGGCCAGCCCAAGAGCGAAGGCTGGTGGGACAATATGATCGGCCCGGGTAAGCCCGTCGATACCGACAAGTTCTTTGTCATCGGCATCAACAATCTGGGCTCCTGCTTCGGCTCTACCGGCCCCATGCACACCAACTCGGCCACGGGCAAGCCCTATGGTGCGGATTTTCCCGTGGTGACGGTGGAGGACTGGGTGGATGCGCAGGCGCGTCTGCTGGACCGCCTGGGCGTCCAGCAGCTCGCAGCCGTGCTGGGCGGCAGCCTGGGCGGCATGCAGGCCCTGTCCTGGTCGCTGCGCTATCCCGAGCGCATGCGCCATGCCGTGGTGGTGGCCAGCGCGCCGAATCTGAACGCCGAGAACATTGCCTTCAACGAGGTGGCGCGTCGTGCCATCGTGACCGATCCGGATTTCAACGGCGGCCATTTCTACGAGCATGGCGTGGTGCCCGCGCGCGGCCTGCGCATCGCGCGCATGATAGGCCACATCACCTATCTGAGCGATGACGTGATGAACCAGAAGTTCGGCCGCAGCCTCAGGGCCTCAGCGCTCCCCGCTGAGGGGGCTGACCCGACTCGGGGCGGCCCGGCGCCGGATCGGCGCGATTACCTGTACAGCACCCAGGATGTGGAGTTCCAGATCGAGAGCTATCTGCGCTACCAGGGCGAGAAGTTCAGCGGCTACTTCGATGCCAACACCTATCTGCTCATCACCCGCGCACTGGACTATTTCGATCCGGCCCGTTCCCATGATGGCGATCTGACCCGGGCGCTGGCCGTGGCCAAGGCCAGATTCCTGCTGGTGAGCTTCACGACGGACTGGCGCTTTGCCCCGGCGCGCAGCCGAGAGATCGTCAAGTCGCTGCTGGAGAACAACCGCGACGTCAGCTATGCCGAGATCGACGCCCCCCATGGTCATGATGCGTTTTTGCTTGATGACCCACGCTATATGGGCGTGATGCGCTCCTATTTTGAAGGCATTGCCAAAGAACTGAACACCGCCGAACGCGCAGGAGAAGCCGCATGACCGAGTTGACCACCATGAAAGCCATTGCCCAGTTGGTGCCCGAGGGCGCACGCGTGCTGGACCTGGGTTGTGGCGACGGCGCGCTGCTCGAGCATCTGGTGCGCGAGCGCGGCTGTACGGGCTATGGCGTGGAACTGGACGACGCCAATGTGCTGGCCTGCACGCGCCGCGGCGTGAACGTGCTGCAGCTCAATCTGGAGGACGGCCTGGCCATCTTCGGCGACAACAGTTTTGATGTGGTGCTGCAGATCGACACGTTGCAGCATTTGCGCAATGCCGAGGTGATGTTGCAGGAGACGGCCCGCATCGGCAAGCAAGGCGTGGTTGCCTTTCCCAACTTTGCCCATTGGCAAAATCGCTTTTCCGTGCTGCGCGGGCGCATGCCGGTCACGCGTCGCCTGCCCTACCAGTGGTATGACACGCCGAATATCCGGGTGGGCACCTACAAGGACTTCGAGGTGCTGGCCACCAAGAACCGCCTGCGCATTCGCGACTCCTTCGGTCTGCAAAACGGTCAGGTGGTGAGGAGCCTGCCCAATTTGTTGGCGACAACGGCGGTGTTCCACTTCGAGCATGCCTGATGGATGCTCTTGAAACAGTAGCTAATTACGATTCATTGGCAATGAATCTGGTAGTGATTCACATCGAATTCATTGCCTGATAAGCGCGAGAAGCTCTGAAATCTGAGATGGCAGCACTCCTGCGGCAAGGCGGCGGTGCTGCTGCTGCCGCAATGCAAAAAATGTAAGCATTTGATTCATAATCAACTGCTTATTTTCTTTTTGATCCGAATCAATGCGCCGAAGCTTCGGTCGGTGCGCGCCTTGCCATGCGTTTTAGTTCCCGTCTCATTTTTTGCTCGGCTGCACCTGCAGCCTTGTTTGTTTTGGCGCTGCTCAGCAGTCAGTGGGGGCTGACCCGCACACAGTCCGATTTCAACGACTACCTGAGGAACAACCAGGCCGTGGTGGCGCAGTTGCAGGAGCTGTATGCCCAGGGTCTGCAATCGGGCCAGGCACTGCGCAATATCGTGATGGATCCGTCGGACGGGCAGGCCGTGCAGAACCTGGGCAATGCCCGTCGGGCCTATGACGCCGCCTATGACGATCTGAGCCAGCGCGTGCAGGGCACGGCCATGGAAGCCGCCGTCAAGAGCCTGAAGGCCTTGCGCCAGGCACAGTCCGAAGCGCAGGACCAGATCGTGACTCTGGCGGCCGAGGACTATGACACCGCTGCCGCCGCGCTCAAGACCCGGGAAACTCCGGCATGGCGCAAGCTGCGCGAAGCCGTGCTGCAACAGCTCAAGGCGGCCCGCGATGCGGCCGAAGCATCGCATGCGGCCACCCGTGCCAGCGCCCGGCGCATGCAGCTGTGGTCGGGTCTGCTGGCCCTGCTGGCCGTGGTCATCTCGGCCACGCTGCTCTGGGTGATGGTGCGCACGCTGCGCAGCGAGCTGGGCGGAGACCCGGCCGATGCGCGCAAGGCGTTGCGCCGCGTGGCCGATGGCGATCTGACCGATGGGAGCTCGGGCGGCATGGCCCGGGGGCTGATGTCCGATCTGCAAACCATGCGCGGCGCGTTGCGCGAACTGGTCCAGCGCGTGCACGGCGCATCGGTGCAGATGCAACATGCATCCAGTGAGATTGCTCAGGGCAATGCCGACCTGTCTGCACGTACCGAAAGCCAGGCCAGCGCGCTGGAGGAAACGGCGGCCAGCATGGAGCAGCTCAACGCCACCGTGCGCCAGAACGCCGATAGCGCCCAGACGGCCAATCAGTTGGCGCAGAACGCCTCGCAAGTGGCCCGGCAGGGCGGTGCCGTAGTAGCGCGCGTTGTGCAGACCATGCAGGACATCAACACCAGCAGTTCGCGCATTGCCGACATCATCGGCGTCATAGACGCCATCGCCTTCCAGACCAATATCCTGGCACTGAACGCGGCCGTGGAGGCTGCACGCGCCGGTGAACAGGGCCGAGGCTTCGCCGTGGTGGCCAGCGAGGTGCGCGCCCTGGCGGGGCGCAGCGCCGATGCGGCCAAGGAAATCAAGACCTTGATCACTGCCAGCGTGGAACGCGTGGCAGACGGCAGTGCGCTGGCCGACCAGGCAGGTCACACCGTGGACGAGATCGTCAGTGCCATTCATCGCGTGACGGACATCATGGGCGAGATCAGCGCCGCGAGTAGCGAGCAGAGTGCAGGCGTGGCCCAGGTCGGCGAGGCTGTCATGCAGATGGACCAGGCCACGCAGCAAAACGCTGCCCTGGTGGAGGAAAGCGCAGCCGCTGCCGAGGGGCTGCGCCAACAGGCCGAAAGCCTGCTGACGGAGGTTTCCCGCTTTCAATTGGAGCGGGGGGCGCTGGCATTGCGCTAAACCCTGATCGCCATGTCAATGCCTGCGGCGCAGGCACCGGCATTGGCGCACAATCACGGGCATGGCGCGGGCCCGTCATGGCTCGTAGCCCCGTCACTGAAGGAGCCGACCATGAACGCACGTACTCCCACCAATCTGCTGCAGCCACAGGACGCGCTGCAGCACATCACCGAGCAGTGGGACCAGAGCATCGTCCCCGAGCTGACCAACTACATCACCATCCCCGCCAAGTCGCCCATGTTTGCCCCCGACTGGGAGCAGCAAGGCCATATCGCCACTGTGCTGCGCAATGCCGCGGCCTGGGTGGAGGCGCAGAAGGTGGCCGGGCTGACGCTGGAAGTGATTCAGCAGCCGGGGCGCACGCCGGTCATCTTCTTCGAGGTGGAAGGCACGGCCGAAAAGGCCTCGACCAGCCCCACGGTGCTGATGTACGGCCACCTCGACAAGCAGCCCGAGTTCGAAGGCTGGCGCAGCGATCTGGGCCCCTGGACGCCCAAGTACGAGGACGGCAAGCTCTACGGCCGTGGCGGCGCCGACGACGGCTATGCGGTCTATGCCAGCGTGGCGGCGATTCAGGAGCTCAAGCGCCAGAATGTGCCCCATCCGCGCATCGTGGCCATCATCGAGACCTGCGAGGAAAGCGGCTCGGCCGATCTGCTGCCCTATGTGGATGCCTTGCGCCCGCGTCTGGGCGATGTGGGCCTGGTGATCTGTCTGGACAGCGGTGCCGGCAACTACGACCAGCTGTGGCTGACCACCAGCCTGCGCGGCATGGCCAGCGGCACGCTCAAGGTGCAGATCCTCACCGAGGGCGTGCACTCGGGCGATGCCTCGGGCGTGGTGCCCTCGTCCTTTCGCATCATGCGCCAGGTGCTGGATCGTCTCGAGGACAGCAAGAATGGCCGCGTGCTGCCGCAGAGCTTTCACTGCGAGGTGCCGGCCGAGCGCATGGCGCAGATCCGCGCCACGGCGGAGATCCTCGGCGAGGACGCTTATGCGCGCTTTCCCTGGGCGCATTACGACTGCGGCGGCTCGGCCCGTGTGTCCCTGCCCACGACCACCGATCCGGTCCAGGCCCTGGTGCGCCGAACCTGGGAGCCCACGCTGAGCGTGACCGGTGTGGAGGGCATGCCCAATCTGCAAAATGCCGGCAATGTGCTGCGCCCCTACACGGCCTTCAAGCTCAGCCTGCGCCTGCCGCCGCTGGTCGATGCCGCAGCCTGCGTGCAGGAGATGAAGGCTTTGCTGGAGGACAACGCGCCCTATGAGGCCAGGGTGACCTGGGAAGGCCTTTCCAGCTCCAGCGGCTGGAATGCGCCGGGCATGGACGGCTGGTTCGAGAACGCGCTCAATGCCGCCAGCCAGGCGCACTTCGGCGCCAGTTGCGGCTATATCGGCCAGGGCGGCACGATTCCGCTGATGAACATGCTGAGCAAGGGCTTTCCCAAGGCGCAGATGATGGTCTGCGGCGTGCTCGGCCCCAAGAGCAATGCCCACGGCCCCAACGAATTCCTCCATGTGCCCTATGCCAAGAAGCTCACGGCGTCGGTGGCCGAGGTGATTGCCGCCATGGCCCGCCATCAGACCGAGGCGGCGCAGGCTTGAAGAGTCATTGCCAAACAGCGGCCAGTGCTGATTTTCAAGGTGCTGGCAGCTGTTTTTTGAGATTGGCGCTGTCGATTTTCTGTGGTCGGACCGAGGACTGCCATGGTTGACGTGCGCTGGCGGCGGCTGCATCCTGCAAGCTCTTGCCAGCTTGAAGAGATCGCGCATGACGCCCACCGATTCCAGTACCCATACGTCCCGGCTGCTGCATATGGCCGCATCGGACGCCACCCAGCTTGCGCTGCGCGACTGGCCGCCAGCGCCGCACGCCAAGTCCCGTGCCCAGGTGCTGCTGGTTCATGGCCTGGGCGAGCACAGCGGCCGCTATGCCGCGCTGGCGCAGCGGCTCAATGACTGGGGCTTTGCGGTGCGGGCCTATGACCAGTACGGCCACGGCCTGTCGGGCGGGCCGCAGGGCGGCCTGACCAGCGATATGCGCTTGCTCGACGATCTGGCGGTGGTGGTGGACGCTACCCGTGCAGCCATGCCCAAGCATCAGCCCCTGGTGCTGCTGGGGCACAGCCTGGGTGGACTGGTGGCGGCGGATTTTGTCGCGTCCGGCCTGCGTCATGTGGACGGGCTGGTGCTGTCCTCGCCGGCGCTGGCCCTGCATCTGTCAGGAGTGCAGAAGGCGCTGGTGGCGAGCCTGCCCAGGCTGCTGCCCAATTTGCGTGTAGCCAATGGCGTGCAGTCCGCGCATCTCTCGCATGATCCCGAAGTGGTCCAGGCCTATGACGCCGATGCACTGCAGCACAGACGCATCAGCGCCCGGCTGGCGCGCTATATGGCCGAGGGCGGCCGCCATGTGCTGTCAAAGGCCACGGCCTGGTGCGTGCCCACGCTGCTGCTATGGGCCGGACAGGACAAGCTGGTCAATCCGGCCGGCAGTGCCGCCTTTGCCGCCCAGGCGCCACGCGATCTGGTGCAGGCCCAGTGCTTCGAGGCGGCCTATCACGAGATCTTCAACGAGAGCCCCGAGCTGGCAGCCCCCGTGTTTGCGCGGCTCGAGCAGTGGCTGGAGCAGCAGTTTCCAGCCCCCTGATTACCACTGCTGTGGCGGCTGCTTGCGGCCTTTTTCCACGGGGTTGGCACGCAGTTTTTCCGCAGGGTAGGGGCGCAGAAACTCCTTGGCCTTGTTGACCTTGGCATTGAGCCAGGCGTCGTATGCGCCTTCGTTGAGGATGGCGGGCATGGCCTTGTCGTTGCCGGGCTGGCCGTAGCGGTTCATCAGCGCATGGGCATTGGCATTGATGGTGATGAGGGCATAGCTGACGATGACCTCGCCGTCCTCGCCCACCCAGCGCGCCCAGACGCCGGCGGCGCCCATGGGCTGGTTGTCCACGCGGGTGATACGGGTCGGCAGGGGCTTGCCGGGGCGCAGGTCGTCGACCTGAAAGGCCTGCAGCGGCACGATGCAGCGCTGGCCTGCCAGCCAGGCATCGCGAAACGCCGTTCCCGTGGTCAGATTGTCTATCTTTGCATTCACCAGCTTGAGCGCGCGCAGGCGGCCGTCCGAGGCCGACTTCACCCAGTGCGGCACCAGGCCGAAGCTGGCCGGCACCAGCAGCCGTTCCACCGGCAGTGCGGGTGCTCCTTCTTCAGGAGCGGTAAACGTACGTCCCAAGAGCGCTGCAGAAGATTCTGCGGCTGCATTGACGATGATGAGACCCATGCGCCTGGGGGTCAGCACGGCTTCAGGCAGAGACTCGGGAGCCTCCACGCGAAAGTTCTGCAGATAAAACTCGGGCTTGGCCAGAGAGAGGTGACAGCTGCTCATTGATTTACTCCAGGGCCAGCAGGGACAGGGCGGCAACCGATGCCGTTTCAGCGCGCAGCACGCGGGAGCCGAGACTGGCAGGCTTCCAGCCCTGCTCCAGTGCCCAGTCTTCTTCCTGGGCGGTCAGGCCCCCTTCGGGGCCATGCAGCACCCAGACTGCCTGAGCATCGCCGGCGGCGGTACGCAGCGGCTGGTTGCCTTCGCGCAGCGACAGCACCAGACGCGTCGCATCGGCCGCTGCGGCTTGCTGGCTGCGCAGCCAGTCGGCCAGCGATTGGGGCGCGTGAATCACGGGCACCTGGTTGCGGCCGCATTGCTCGCAGGCCGAGACGGCAATCGACTGCCAGCGCTCGATCTTCTTGTCGGCACGGTCGCCCTTGAGCTTGAGCACGCTGCGCGCCGCCATCACGGGCTGGATGCTGGCAACGCCCAGCTCGGTGGCTTTTTCCACCAGCCAGTCCATGCGCTCGTTGGCGGGCATGCCGACGACCAGGTGCACGGCACGTGCGGCTTCGCGCTCGACGGGGCTGTGGTTGTCCACGCGCACGCTCACATCGCTGCGGCCCATGTGGGTGATGGTCGCCTGGAACTCGCCGCCGGTAAAACCGTTGCCGGTCTGGCCCTCAAACAGGGTGATGACATCGCCGGGCTGGTGGCGCAGCACCTGCACATGGCGGGCGGCACCTGCAGGCAGGTCCAGCTCGTTGCCGATGTGCAGTGGAATAGGGCAGTGATAGCGCGGCATAGGGAAAAATTCGGGGTTCGTGATTCATGGTGCCACGCAGAGTCCGTGGCTCGCAAAACTGGCGCTGAATCACCTCAGGGACGCCAAGCAAGGGCCGCCCCTTACGCTCAGGGCGTCGTCCCCCTCCCGCATTGCGAAGCAAGGCGAGAGAGGGGGAAGCCGCAAAGCGGCTCAGGGGGTGTGTTCACATCCGCCCGTAGGCGTAACCCACCTGCGTCTGGATGCCTTCGATCTCGTCGATCAATTTGAGGAACGGGCCCAGCGCGCGATAGCGGTTGCAGGTGGAGCGGATGTAGTGGATGAAACGAGGCGCATCGGCCAGATACCTGGGCTTGCCGTCGCGCAGCGTCAGGCGCGCAAAGATACCCGCAACCTTGAGGTGGCGCTGCAGGCCCATCCATTCAACCCCACGGTAGAACTCCCCGAAGTCATCACCCCAGCCGCTGGCGCTGTTGGCGCCCACCAGGCCGGCCTTGCGGGCCTTTTCCCAGTAACGGATGGTGATGTCGATGATGAAGTCCTCTTCCCAGCTGATGAAGGCATCGCGCAGCAGGCTGGCGATGTCATAGGTGATGGGGCCGTAGACGGCATCCTGAAAATCCAGCACGCCAAGCGGCGCACCGCTGGACACAGGTTGCATCAGGTTGCGCATCATGAAGTCGCGGTGCACATAGACGCAGGGAGCCTGCAGATTATGGGCGACGATCTGATCGAAGGTCTTGCCGAGCAGGGCCTGCTGCTTGTCGTCCAGCGTGAACTGGCGGTGCTTGGCGATGTACCAGTCGGGAAACAGCTGTAGCTCGCGGCGCAGCAGGGCCTCGTCATAGAGAGGCAAGCTGCCGGTATTGCCGGCCTTGGAGGCCAGTTGCCAGTCCAGCAGCACCTCGATGGCCGAGCGGTACCAGGCTTCGGCATCCTGGGGTTTTTCGGGGTTCAGAGCCTCGATGACGGTCTGGCCGCCCAGGTCGCTGAGCAGCATGAAGCCGTGACCGGCGTCCCAGTCCAGGATCTGCGGCACGCACAGGCCGGCCTGGTTCATCAGGCCCTGAACCTTGGCAAAAGGCGCGCAATCTTCCTTGTCTGGTGGCGCGTCCATGACGATCAGGCTGCTGCCATCGCTGCGATCCAGGCGCAGATAGCGGCGAAAGCTCGCATCGGCCGAAGCGGGGCGCAGGGTTGCGGGAAGCAGCTGGTGCTTTTGAGCCAGCGGTGCCAGCCAGGCGTCGAATGCGGCGTGGCGGGCAGAATCTGCCCAGGCAACGCCAACTGTGGGGGTGATAGGAGCGGTCATGGATAATCGGATTTTACAAACCGATGCCGCCGCATCTGTGGACAGTGGTGCTAGGCTCTCGGTTTTCTGTTGACGTGTGCCAGGGCACGCGCGCTTTTGACGTTCAAGATCATCGTGCAATCCCCATCCCATCCGCGAGATTTCCTACCTGCCTGCCCTGCCCGTTCGACGCGTGCGGGAGCTGCTCGGCCGGTGATTCGTCCTCTGGCATGGGCTGTGGCACTGGCATGGGCGGGTGCTGGCATGCAAGTCCATGCCCAGTCCGCCGACACTGCGAGCGGATTGTCCTCCTCCAGCGTCGCGGGCGAGCTGCCAGCCTTGGAACTCAAGTCCAGCAGTCTGTTGCAGGAGAGCTATCCTCAGGAAGTGCGCGACCAGCAGCCCATCTATATCAAAGGTGACAGCCTGTCCGGTCAGCCCGATATCAAGGCCTCGGTTCATGGCGAGGCAGAGTTGCGCCGCGGCGACACCATGATCCGCGCGGACAAGCTCGACTATGCGGTTCCGGACGACAGGATCAACGCCGTGGGCTCGGTCCACATCAACCAGGCCGGCAATGTCTACGAGGGGACGGTGCTGGATCTGCAGATGGATGCCTTCAAGGGCCAGTTCGACAATGCCAACTATCGCTTTCTGGCCACGGGCGGCCATGGCGAATCCTCGCGAGTGGATTTCATCGACAAGGATCGTTCGGTCGTCCATGACGCCACCTACACCACCTGCCAGCGCGATGACGAGGCCAGCTGGGAGCCGAGCTGGGTGCTCGAGGCCAAGACCATTCATCTGGACATGGCCGAAGAGGTGGGGGTGGCCGAGGGTGCGTCCCTGAAGTTCAAGGGCGTGACCGTCCTGCCCGTGCCGCGCATGAGCTTTCCGCTCTCGGACAAGCGCAAATCGGGCCTGCTGCCGCCCATGATAGGCATGGACAAGCTCGGCGGCATCGAGTATTCACAGCCCTATTACTGGAATATCGCCCCCAATCGCGATATGACCATCACGCCCACGCTGATGACCAAGCGCGGCGTGAACCTGACGGGACAGTTCCGCTATCTGGAGCCCAGCTACTCGGGCGAGACCTATGCCAGCTACATGCCGGGCGACAATCTGCGCAACCGCGATCGCTGGGGTTATTCCTGGCAGCATCGTGCGAGCTTCGATACGCCGGTCGGCGGTCTGGGGCTGAACCTCAATCTGAACCGCGTCAGCGACGGTGATTACTGGCGCGACTTCCGCCTGGCTCCCGTGGCGCTGCGCCAGCGCCTGCTGCCCAGCACGGCCAATCTGAGCTGGGCCAAGGGCGATGGGGTGCTGAGCCTCAATGTGCTGCGCTACCAGGTGCAGCAGGATGTGACTTCGCCGATTGCGCCGCCCTACAGCATGGTGCCGCAGCTGCAGTACCGCTACACGCCGCTGGACCTGCCGCATGGACTGGATTTCTCCGTGGTGGCCGACACCACACGCTTCGAGCTGATTCGCCCCATCACGGGCCAGGTCGGCAACAACGGCCAGCGCAGCTATGTGCAGGCACAGCTGAGCCGGCCATTCCTGTCTCCCGGCGCCTTCATCACGCCCAAGCTGATGCTGCATACCTCCATGTATCAGACCGATCAGCTGATGAGCAATGGCAGCAAGAGCGCCAACCGGACCTTGCCCACCTTCAGCCTGGACAGCGGCCTGATCTTCGAGCGCGACACCTCCTGGTTCGGCAAGAATCTGCTGCAGACCTTCGAGCCCCGGGCCTTCTACACCTATACGCCCTATCGCGACCAGAGCATGCTGCCGCTCTACGATACGGGCCGCAGCGATTTCAACTTCGCGAGTATTTTTTCCGAGAACGACTATGTCGGTCAGGACCGCATTGCCGATAACCACCTGATGACGCTGGGCGCGACCTCGCGCTTCATCGACCCCGAAAGCGGCGCAGAAAAGCTCAAGTTCGCCGTGGCCCAGCGCGTTCGCCTGTCCGATCAGCGCGTGCTGCTGCCCGGTGAGGTGGCTGCCACCAGCAAGCTGTCCGATATCCTGCTGGGCGCGGCCTTCAACTGGACCGACAAGTGGTCGCTGGAAGGCACGACCCAGTACAACAAGGACTTGAATCGCACGGTGCGTACCACGGCTACGGTGCGTTACAGTCCGGGCAACTATCGCACCTTCAACATTGGCTACCGCACGCAGCTGGATACGGTCACCAAGAAGCCCTCCAGCGAGCTGGTGGACGTGGGCTGGCAATGGCCCATCAACGACCTCTGGGGTGACAAGGGCAAGGAACTGGGCGCCGGTCGCGGCCAGGGCGGTGGCCGCTGGTATGCCGTGGGCCGCCTCAACTACTCCATCAAGGACAACAAGCTGGTGGATACCGTGGTCGGCCTGGAATACGACGGTTGCTGCTGGATTGGCCGTGTGGTGCTGGAGCGTCTGCAAAGCTCGTTCATCCAGTCCAATCTGCGTCTGCTGTTCCAGATGGAGTTCGTGGGCTTCTCGCGCCTGAGCTTTGGTGCCGATCCCACCTCCAGCCTCAAGCAGAATGTGCCGCGCTATCAATATTTGCGTGAGGCGGTGACTCCGCCCAGCCGCTTTACCAATTACGATTAATCAAGGCTTTTTTCATGCGTTTTTTCTCCAAGACATCCAATGCATGTGCTGTTGCCGTGGCACTGGCTGTAATGGCTGCCGGTGTACAGGCCCAGGGCCTGAAGAGTCCCGGCAGCAAGGCCAAGGCTGGCAAGGACTCCTCCATCTCGCGCGCATTGGAGGCTACGGCCCAGCCCTCGGGGCGTCAGGCTCCGGCAGCCGCACAGGGTGTTCGCTCGGCCGATTACATCGTGGCCGTGGTCAATTCCGAGCCCATCACCAATAACGAAGTGCGTGCGCGCATGGCGCGCGTGGCGCAGAACGTGACCGAGCAGGGCGGCCAGCTTCCGTCCCAGAGCGAGCTGGCCCGCCAGGTGCTGGAGCGCCTGATTGTCGAACGCGTGCAGTTGCAGGAAGCCAAGGACACGGGCATCAACATTGACAACATGACGGTCGATCAGGCCGTGGCCAATGTGGCGCGCCAGAACAGTACCGACAAGGCCGGCCTGCTGTCGCGCCTGAAGGCCGAAGGGATTTCCGAAGCGCAGTTCCGTTCGGAGATCCGCAACCAGATGCTGATGCAGCGTGTGCGCGAGCGTGATGTGGATGGCCGCGTCAAGGTCACGGAAGCCGACATCGATCGCTATCTCAAGGAGCAAAGGCGCCCCGGCGATGCGGCGGCTGGTGCGGCAGCCAATCTGGGTCATATCCTGATCACCGTGCCGGAAAACGCCAGCCCTGCCGTGGTGGCGGAGCGCGAAGCCAAGGCCAAGCAGGCGGCAGAAGCGGCGCGCAAGAATCCCGATTTCATCGCTGCCGTGCGTGAGTTCTCGGATGTGCCCAATGGCCAGGGTGGCGGCGCCATGGGCATGCGCCTCATGAGCGATTACCCCGAGCTGTTTTCTCAGCAAGTGGGCAATGCGGCGGTCGGCGCCATCGTCGGCCCGTTCCGTTCGGGTGCCGGTTTCCACGTGCTCAAGGTGCTGGAGAAGTCCCAGTCCGGTGCGCCCGTGTACATCACGCAGAACCACAGCCGCCATATCCTGCTGACCGTGGGTGAGGGCATGACCGAAGCGCAGGCGGCCAAGCGCCTGGAGGACTACAAGCGCCGTGTGGAAGCTGGTCAGGCCACCTTCCAGCAACTGGCGCAGGAGTTCTCCAAGGACGGCAGCGCCCGCAATGGCGGTGATCTGGGCTGGTCCTCGCCAGGCCAGTTCGTGCCCGAGTTCGAGCGAGTGCTCGACAGCCTCCAGCCCGGCCAGATCAGCAACCCCGTGGTGTCGCGTTTCGGCGTGCACCTGATTCAGCTGATCGAACGTCGCCAGGAAAAGCTCACCGAACGCGAACAGCGCGAAATGGTGCGTAACGTGGTGCGCGATCGCAAGGCCGAACAGGACTACGAAACCTGGCTCAAGGAGCTGCGCGGCAAGGCCTTTGTGGAATACCGCGAGCCACCCCAATAAGTCCATTCAATCCGCTTGAGTGCCCGGTAGTGTCATGATTGTGCACCGGGCATCGGAGCTCCTCCCCATTCCAAGCGGTGCCCAGGCACCGCTTTCGCATTCATGAAACATATTCCCCGCAAGCGCTTCGGCCAGAATTTCCTGACCGACGGCGCCATCATCGACAACATCGTCCAGGCCATCGACCCCAAGGCGGGCGAACCCATGGTCGAGATCGGCCCCGGCCTGATGGCGCTGTCCCAGCCCCTGGTCGAGCGCCTGGGCAAGCTCACCGTGATCGAGCTGGACCGCGACTTGGCGGCCCGTCTGCGTCTGCGCGACGATCTCGATGTGGTCGAGTCCGATGTGCTCAAGGTGGACTTCCGTGCGCTGGCTGCGCGTCTGGGCGTGGCCAAGTTGCGCGTGGTCGGCAATCTGCCCTACAACATCTCCAGCCCCATTCTTTTCCATCTGCTGGAGCAGGTGGATGTGGTGCAGGATCAGCATTTCATGCTGCAAAAAGAGGTCATAGACCGCATGGTGGCCGACGCCGGCACCTCGGCCTATGGCCGTCTGTCGGTGATGCTGCAGTGGCGCTACGCCATGGAAGATGTGCTGTTCGTGCCGCCGGGCAGCTTCAATCCGCCTCCCAAGGTGGACAGTGCCGTGGTGCGCATGATTCCGCGCGAGCAGCCTGCGGATCTCGATCCCAAGCTGCTGGAAGAGCTGGTGCAGGTGGCGTTCAGCCAGCGCCGCAAGATCCTGCGCAACACCCTGGGCAAGTGGCTGGAAACCAAGGGCTTTGCCGGCGAGTTCGACCTGCAGCGCCGCGCGGAAGAAGTGCCTGTCGCCGAATTCGAAGCCCTGGCGGCACGGCTTTCCTGAAATTGGATAAAATAGCTTCAATCGCTTGCGTGGTAAGCGATTGAAGCTATTGATTTGATAATTCAGTCGGTGGCCTGCAGCGCATCGCCCAGTGCGTTGATGAGCCGCTCGATCTCGGCCTGCTCGCTGATGAAGGGCGGCGCCAGCTGAATCGTGTCGCCGCCGTAGCGCACATAGAAGCCGGCTTCCCAGCATTTCATGGCGATCTCGTAAGGGCGTCTGGCGGGTTCGCCGGGCAGCGGGGCGATCGTGAGACCTGCCGCCAGGCCGATATTGCGGATGTCCAGCACATGCCTGGCGCCCTTGAGGCTGTGCACGGCCTGCTCGAAGAAGGGGGCCAGCGCGCGCACGCGGCCCGGGCCGTCTTCGCGCTCCAGCAGATCCAGTGCGGCAATGCCTGCCGCGCAGGCCACGGGATGGGCCGAATAGGTATAGCCGTGGGCAAACTCCAGCATGTACTGAGGCCCTCCGGCTGCCATGAACTGGTCATAGATGGCGGGCGAGACCACGCAGGCTCCCAGCGGCTGGGCACCATTGCTGACCTGCTTGGCGATATTCATGATGTCCGGCGTCACGCCAAAGGCCTCGGCCGCCGTCATCGCTCCGAGGCGGCCAAAGCCCGTGATGACCTCGTCGAAGATCAGCAGGATGTCGTGCTGGGTGCAGATTTCGCGCAAGCGCTGGAGATAGCCGGCGGGCGGAATCACCACCCCGCCCGAGCCCGACATGGGCTCCACGATCACGGCGGCGATATTGCTGGCGTCATGCAGGGCGATCAGATCGAGCAGCCGGTCTGCCAGGGCACGTCCATCGGCCTGGGGCTGGCCCTTGAAGAACGAACCCGGTGGCGGCTGGGTGTGCGGCAGATGGTCGGCTTCGATCCCTTGGCCGAACATCTTGCGGTTGCCCCCCATGCCGCCTACCGAGATGCCGCCAAAGTTCACGCCGTGGTAGCCCTTTTCACGGCCGATCAGCCGGGTTTTTGTGCCCTGGCCCCTGGCGCGCCAGTAGGCGCGCGCCATCTTCAGCGAGGTGTCGGCGGCTTCCGAGCCCGAGCCGGTGAAGAACACATGCTCAAGCCCCTGGGGCATCAGTGCCACGATGCGGTTGGCCAGCGCGAACGAGGCCGGGTGGCCGAACTGGAAGGCGGGAGCGTAATCGAGCTGCAGCGCAGCCTGTCCAATGGCCTCGGCGATCTCGCGGCGCCCATGGCCCAGCCCCGAGCACCACAGGCCCGAGAGGCCATCGAAAATGCGCCGGCCATCGGCATCGCTGTAGTAGGCGCCTTGGGCGCCCGTGATGATGCGGGGCCTGGCCTTGAAGTTGCGGTTGCCGGTGAACGGCATCCAGTGGGCGCTCAGCCATTGTTCGTCGTGGCGCGCGAGGTCTGCGGATGTCTGGCGGTCTGCAAGCTGCATGGGAACTCCTTGGATTCCCGGCCATTGTTGGCCTTGGGCCCGGTTTGGCAAATAGCCGCAAACCCATGGGCGTGTGCTGCAGGATTTATCCACAGGTGGCAATGGCGCCGGAGAGCCGGTCTCGTGGGCTTCTGTACATCGAATATCAAAAAAGCAGAATGGCGCTGGGATATTCAGGATTTATCCATGGCTTATGCCAAGGCTTGTACACATGATTTCTACAAGTCATTGAGGTTGCCGTTGCAGTCACCCAGCGTGGCCAGGGAGCGCAGCAGCCATTGCGCAAAAGTGGCGGGGTGGTCGGTGTTCATAGGCGGCTCTCAGGCGCTCAGCGCTTGTCCGGCAAGCCCTTGCTGCTCGCGTTTCTTCAGGCGGCGCTCCCAGACTTTTTCATGGAAGAAGAAGGCAAAGGCCTGGACTGTGGGCTCCAGCAGGCTCAGCGTCAGCGAGGCAATCAGATTGCCGGTCACGGCATAGGCGACACAGGCGGCCACGGTGATGTGGATCACGTAGTAGCTGGCGGTCTTGGTCAGCGTGAGCTGGTTCTGGCGCAATGTCTTGATCAAGCGTGTCATCTGTTTCTCCCTGAGCGATGTATGAATGGTAGGGAGGGTCGATACGAATTTCAAATTGAGAATCATTACTATTGCGATAGCGCCTACACACTGCTGCGAGATGAACGGCTTGCTAAGCTATGTGCCTGAGTTTGATTGAAACTGGTAGCCAGCCATTGACTGGTAATCGTTGACAGCTATTGATTTGAGAGTATTTGATGTCCGGATCGATGCCAATCCTGCTGCGCGCGCTGGGCGCGGACGATGTGGATGCCGTGATGCACATACAGCAGCATTGCTATGGCGCGGACTTTGCCGAGCCGCGCGAGGTGTTTGTGCGCCGTTTGCGCACCGCCGGGCATTGTTCCTGGGCGGCCGAGCAGGGGGGCGAGCTGGTGGCCTATCTGGCGGCCTACTGGTCGCGCCCCGGAGCCATCACGCCGCTCAATGGCGACTTTGCCGAATATGACGACGCCAGCGTGCTCTATCTGCACGATATGGCCGTGTCCGAGGCTGCGGCCGGTCAGGGCCTGGCGCGGCGCATGGTGCAGGCCCTGAAGGCGCAGGCCAGAGCGCGCGGCGTGCAGCGCACGGCACTGGTTTCGGTGCAGGGATCACGGCTTTACTGGGAGCGTCAAGGCTATGTGGTCGAATCCGTGACAAATGCTGCGCAGCAGCAACATTTGGCCAGTTACGGCGAAGGAGCGCTCTATATGGTGGGATTTATCTGACACATCGTCGGTTCGGGACAAGGATAATGCCGGCCATGCCCAATCGCTGGAAACCCAATGTGACTGTCTCGGCCATCATCGAACGCGATGGCCGTTTTTTGCTGGTGGAAGAACAAACGGCGGATGGACTGCGTCTGAACACGCCGGCCGGTCATCTCGACCCTTCCGAAAGCCCTGTCGATGCCTGTGTGCGCGAAGTCATGGAGGAGACAGCCTACAGTTTCACGCCCACGGCCCTGGTCGGCATCTACATGAACCGTTTTGTGCGCACGCGCACGGGCTCGGACATCACCTATCTGCGCTTTGCCTTCACGGGCGATCTGGGCATGCACCATGCCCAGCGCCGTCTGGACGACGGCATCGTGCGCAGCGTCTGGCTCTCGCTCGATGAGCTCAAGGCCACCGAGCATCTGCATCGCAGCCCCATCGTGCTGGAGTCGGTGGGTGATTATCTGGCCGGCCAGCGCTATGACATAGGCCTCATTCATGCCGATGCCAGCATCTACAAGGTGCCGCAGCTGACGCGCCCGGTGCCCGAAGAGGCCGGTGCCACGCTGGACGATGTGCTGGTGCAGATTCACTGATATTGGCCTTCGGCAGTTGTCACAGGCGTGCAGGCCGGGGCTGTGCACAATGCCCTGTATGTCTGTTGCCAGCCTGATCCGACTCATGACACTGGCCGCCCTCTGGGGCGGCAGTTTTTTATTCATGCGCGTGGCCGTACCCCATCTGGGGGCCGTGCCCACGGCCGTGGGACGCGGCCTGTTTTCAGCGCTGGGCCTTGGCGCAGCGTTGTTTGCCATGGGCTACCGGCCCAGGCCGGGACGCTATCTTTGGCCCTTGCTGGGGCTGGGCGTCATCAATTCCGGCATCCCCTTTCTCATGTACGCGCTGGCGGCCCAGGTGCTGCCATCGGGCTATAGCGCCATCTTCAATGCCACCACGCCACTAGTTGCTACCGTGGTGGGGGCGCTGGTGTTTGCCGAGGCGATTACGCCCGCGCGTGTGGCTGCCGTGCTGCTCGGGATTGGCGGCGTGGCGGTGCTGGCCCAGGCCGGGCCGCTGGATCTCAGCAGTGCCGTGCTGGGTGGTATGGCGGCCTGTTTTGTGGCCACGGTCTGCTATGCGTTTTCCAGCTATCTGACGCTCAGGCTGGCCGGTGCCAATGCGACCGTGGACACGCGCGCCGCCGTTTTCATCAGCCAGCTCGGTGCGCTGGTGGTGCTGACGCCGGCGCTGCTCATCGACATGGCACTGGAGCCCGGCATGCTGGCCAGGCTCCAGGCCGCTCCTCTGCTGGCATGGGGCAATGTGGCGCTGCTGGGCTTGCTGAGCACGGCTCTGGCCTATGTGCTGTATTTCCGGCTGATTGCCGATGAAGGCCCGCAAAAGGCGCTGACCGTGACCTTTATCGTGCCCGTGTTTGCAGTGCTCTGGGGTTGGGCCCTGCTCGATGAGTCCTTGACCGTCGCTCATGCCACGGGGGGCGGGCTGATTGCGCTGTCACTATGGCTGGTACTGCGCCCCAAGCCGGATTGAGTCGGCGCGAGCGGCTGCCGTATTACCAGGCGGCAGGCAGGCGCAGCTGCAAAAGCTCCAGAAAGGACTGCGCCGCATGCGGCAGCGTGCGGCCGGCCAGGGTCTGCACCTCGATATCGCGCAGATCCATGCCACGGTCGCTGAGCGCCACGGCCACAAGCGCGCCTGTGGCCACCATGTCGCGGGCGGCGATTTCGCTGGCCACGGCAACCGCCGTGCCCTGGGCCGCAAAGTTCAGCAGCGTCTTGCCGTGATTGCTCTCCAGGGCCGGCACCAGCATCAGTCCCTGGCGGCTGCAGGCGGCGTCCAGCAGCTGGCGCACGGCCGTGCTGGGCGGTGTCAGTGCCAGCGGATAGCGCACCAGCCTGGCCAGTGCCACGCTGCGCTCCTGCGCCAGCTCATGGCCGGATGCCACCAGAGCCAGCACGGGCGCGGCCACGCGGCAGGCGACGGTGATGCCGGGCTCGGGGGCCCGGCTGAAGCACAGGCCTATGTCGGCCATGCCGGTGCGCACGGCACCGGAAACCTCGTGCGTGGGCAGCACCGTCACCTCGAAGACGATGCCGCTGTGCTCGCGCTGGAAGGCAGCGCACAGGCGCGGCAGGAATTCGCTGGCGAAGGCATCGGAGCTGGCGATGCGCACCTTGCCGCTGCGCAGGCCCTGCAAGGCCTTGATCTCGTCCAGCGCGCGCTCGGCGTCCAGCCCCGCGCGGCGCGCATGATCGGCCAGGATCTCGCCGGCGGCGTTGAGCACCATGCCGCGCGGGTGGCGCTCGAACAGCGGCGTACCCAGCCGCGCCTCCAGCGCCGCGATCTGGCGGCTGATGGCCGAGGCCGCCACATGCAGTCTTGCCGAAGCCTCGCTCAGCGAGCCGCATTGTGCGACTTCGTGGAAGTAGCGCAGCGCGGTGTCTTGCAGCAGCAAATGGCGGGACTCGGGCATGGCAGTCGGTGAAAGCAAATCGCCATTGTGCCCGGTTTGCTTTTTCGGCAACGATGGCTTGCAAATTTGCAGATAGCGGCAAATGCCCCGGTTTTCTAAGATCTCCCGTTCGATGGTCGCCAGGCAGCGGCCAGCCCTCCATTTCTGCGGGAGTTGCCATGCAGGCACGGTTTACTGTTTCAACGACGCGCCGACAGTGGCTTCAGGCCGCTGCGGCCGTGGCAGGTGGTTTGCTGGCCTTGCCGGCCCTGGCCCAGGGCGAGGCCGCCTGGCCCGGCCGACCGGTGCGCGTGATCGTGCCGTTTCCGGCCAGCGGCGCCACCGATCTGGTGGCACGCGTGATCGCGCAGCGCGTATCGCAGGAGCTGGGCCAGCAACTGGTCATCGACAACCGGCCCGGCGCCGGCGGAACCATAGGCACGGCCGAGGCCGCCAAGGCGGCGGCCGACGGCTATACGCTGCTGTTCACCACCAGCAGCACGCATGCCATCTCGCCGCATCTGATGCCCAGGCTGGCCTACAAGGCGGACAAGGACTTCAGTCCCATCGCGCATACGGCGGACGCGGCCAGCGTGCTGCTGGTCACGCCCTCGCTGCCGGTCAAGAGCGTGCAGGAGCTGATGGCCTACGCCAGGGCCAATCCCGGCAAGCTCAACTACGCCAGCAGCGGCAACGGCACCATCGTGCACCTGAACACCGCCGCCTTCGCTGCGCAGGCCGGCATACAGCTCGCCCATGTGCCCTACAAGGGCACCGCGCAATCGATCACCGATCTGGCGGCAGGCCAGGTGCATCTGCTGTTCGACTCCATTCCCACGGGCATGCCCCATGTGGCCAGCGGCCGCCTGCGTGCCCTGGCCGTGACCGGCGACAGGCGCAGCACGCTGGCTCCGAATCTGCCCACGGTGGCCGAATCGGGCCTGCCAGGCTATTCCTCGGTCACCTGGTTCGGTGTCTACGGCCCGGCCGGCATGAAGCCCGAGCTGGTCGGCCGGATCAACCAGGCCTTCAACCGCGCCATCCAGAATCCCGAGGTGATCGCCAGCCTGGCCAAGCAGGGCGTGGAGCCCGCCAAGCCGCAGACGCCCGCGCAGTTCGCGGCCATGGTGCAGGCCGACAGCGCGCGCTGGGCCAAGGTCATCAGGGACAACCACATTACTTTGGAATGACGTATGAAACCCCCTGTGCGGCTGCGCCGCTTCCCCCTGGGAGGGGGACGGCATCCTCGCCGCGAGGCGGCTCTTGCTCGATGCCTCTGGCCTGGAGCGTGTCAGCTTTAGACGCCACGCCCATGAATCACTGATCGGACTTAGATATGACCGACCTCGTCAAGGACTGGACGCTTCCCTATGCCTCGCACCGCTCGCCGGTGCTGGGGCGCAACGTGGTCAGTACCTCGCAGCCGCTGGCCGCGCAGGCCGGCCTATCCATGCTGCAGGCAGGCGGCAATGCCGTGGATGCGGCGCTGGCCGCGGCGATGACGCTCACCGTGGTCGAGCCCACGGGCTGCGGCATCGGCAGCGACGGCTTTGCCATCGTTTGGGACGGCAAGGAGCTGCACGGCCTCAACGCCTCGGGCCGCTCGCCTGCGGGCTGGACGCCCGACTACTTTGCCCAGCTGGGCGGCATACCGGAGAAGGGCTGGAACGCCGTGACCGTGCCGGGTGCCGTGTCGGCCTGGGTGGCGCTGTCCAAGCGCTTCGGCAAGCTGCCCTTCGCGCAGGTGGCCCAGCCCGCCATAGCCTATGCACGCAACGGTTTCGCGGTCTCGCCCACGATTGCCACGCTCTGGGAGCTGGGCGGCAAGAAACTGGGCGACCAGCCCGGCTTTGCCGAGTGCTTTCTGCCAGGCGGCCGCGCGCCCCGGGCCGGTGAGGTATTCAGGAGTGAAGCCCATGCGCGCACGCTGGAGGAGATTGCCGCCACCATGGGCGAGTCCTTCTACCGCGGGGCGCTGGCCAGGAAGATGGTCGAGCATTCGCGGGCCTGCGGTGGCGTGATGAGTGAGCAAGACCTGGCCGCGCACCAGGCCGACTGGGTGGGAACGGTGTCGCAGAAGTTCGGCGACTCGGTGATCCACGAGATTCCGCCCAACGGCCAGGGCATTGCGGCGCTGATGGCGCTGGGCATGCTGGACGAGCTGGGTGCGGGTGGCGATCCGATCGGATCGCAGCCGCTGGACGGCGTGGACAGCGTGCACCTGCAGATCGAGGCCATGAAGCTGGCTTTTGCCGACCTGCACCAGTACAACGCCGACCTGGAGCATATGCGCGTCACTCCTGCGCAACTGCTGGACCGCGACTACCTGCGCGAACGCGCCCAGCTCATTGACCGTGACAAGGCCAGCTTGCCCAGCTATGGCGCACCGCGTCCCGGCGGCACGGTCTACCTGGCGGCGGCCGATGCCAGCGGCATGATGGTTTCCTTCATCCAGTCCAACTACATGGGCTTCGGCTCGGGCGTGGTCGTGCCGGGCACGGGCATCAGCCTGCAGAACCGAGGCCACGGCTTTAGCACCGAGGCTGGCCATGCCAACCAGGTCGGCCCGCGCAAGCGCCCCTCGCACACCATCATTCCGGCCTTTGCCATGCATGCCGACGGCAGGCCGCAAATGGCGTTCGGCGTCATGGGCGGCCCGATGCAGAGCCAGGGCCATCTGCAGATGGCGCTGCGCGTGCTGCGCTACGGCCAGAACCCGCAGGCTGCGGCCGATGCACCGCGCTGGCGCGTGACCGGCGGCAAGGGCGTGGCCGTGGAGCCGTCCTTCGATGCCGCCGTCGTCGAGCAGCTGCGCGCACGCGGCCATGAGGTCAGCGTCGAGGCCGGCCATGGCGTGTTCGCCTTTGGCGGCGCCCAGCTGGTGCTGCGCGAGGGCGAGCACTACATCGCGGGCTCCGATCCGCGCAAGGACGGGTGCGCGGTGGGGTATTGAGGTCCCCCCCCTGAGCGGCTGCGCCGCTTCCCCCCAAGGGGACGACACCTTCGGTGCGGGGCGGCCCTCCCTCGGTGTCTCTGGCTCAGGGCGCGCCGGTTTTAAGCCGGCACCCTGTCACAAAGTGCGCTGGTTCTGCGTCTAAGGCTTGGGGCCTGTCACACTGGGTGGCTGGCCCGGCCTATTTGCAGGAGACATCACGTGAGCCCCACTTCCCACGCTGCGCCGTCCGCCGATGCGGGACTGCAGGATTTCGAGCGCCATCGCCCGCGCCTGTTCGGGCTGGCCTACCGCATGCTGGGCCAGCGCGCCGAGGCCGAGGACCTGGTGCAGGATGTCTGGCTGCGCTGGCAGGACAGCGAGCGCGCCGCCATTGCCCAGCCCGAGGCCTGGCTGGTGACCACGGCCACGCGGCTGGCCATAGACCGGCTGCGGCGCCTGCGTGTGGAGCGCGAGCACTATGCGGGCTTCTGGCTGCCGGAGCCGCTGGTCCAGCCCTGGACCGAGGCCGCTCCCTCGGCCGAGGAGTTGCTGGAGCAGGCCCATGACGTCTCCACGGCGCTGCTGTTCGTGCTGGAGCAGCTGACGCCCGAGGAGCGCGCGGCCTTTTTGCTGCGTGAGGTCTTCGATGCCGACTATGCCGAAGTGGCCCAGGCGCTGGGCCGCAGCGAGGCCGCCTGCCGCCAGCTGGTGCACCGCGCGCGTGCCCATGTGAAGGCCGGACGGCCGCGCTTCGAGGCGCCCGCACAGGCCCATGCCGAGCTGCTGCGCCGCTTTGCCCAGGCTGCGCGGGGCGGCGATCTGGCGCAGATCCAGGCGCTCTTCGCGCCCGATGCCGCGCTGATCAGCGACGGCGGCGGCAAGGTGGCTTCCTTTGGCCGCGTGCTGGAAACCGGGCGCCGCCTGGCGCTGCTGTATTTCGCCACGGCCCGACGCCTGCGCCGCGACGGGCAGGAGCAGACCCTGCATCTGGCGCGGGTCAACGGCCTGCCGGGTCTGGTGCGCTGCGTGGATGGCCAGGTGGAGTCGGTGCAGACGCTGCTGGTCGAGGACGGTCTGATCCGGCGCATCTACACGCTGCGCAATCCGGACAAGCTGACCCGCGTGCTCGTGCCGGGTGCCTGATGGCCTGATGGGCGACGCCCGTCGCAGAAGGCGAAGAAAGCAATAGCTGTTACCGCAAGTCAATCAACAGATTCAGATGGCTTTATTGCTGAATTTGTTTTGCACCGGGCGATAGAAGCTATGTTTATTGATGACCCGGCGATGAACGGCCAGGCCTGTCACAAACCGCAGCGCTGCCGCGTCTAAGAGGTATGGGCCGGCCGCTGGGGCGGGCCTGCAATGTCCCTCAAGGAGTATTCACATGTCCGACATCGCCAATCCCGCCGCCAACCCTATTGCCATCCCCGCGCCGCGCCTGGACTTCCGTGCGCTGGCCCCCGAGCTCTACAAGGCGCAGGCCGGCCTCAACGCCCTGATCGCGCGCTCCAGCCTCGGCGTGCAGCTGCTGGAGCTGGTCTATCTGCGCGTCTCGCAGATCAACGGCTGCGCTTTCTGCGTGGACATGCATGTGCGCGAGCTGCTGTCGCGCGGCGAGGACCTGCAGCGCATCAACAGCGTGGTGGTCTGGCGCGAGGTGGACTTGTTCGAGATGCGCGAGCGCGCCGCGCTGAACTGGGCCGAGCGCTGCACGCAGCTGAGCCAGGCCCATCCCGGGCCGCAGGACTTCGAGGCCTTGCGCCCCTACTTCAGCGAGCGCGAAATCGTGGAGCTCAGCTACGCGATCGGCTGCATCAATGTCTGGAACCGTCTGTGCGTGGGCTTTGCGGCTCCCGTGGAGAAAAAGCCCATCACCGTCTGAGCTGTTGCCCGGCTTCCCCGTGGCATGGTGCCGTCGGCGAGGCCCTTGCTCGCCGTCCCCGACCTGGGCTGCGTCCCACTCATGCCTTATGCATCGGCGCCAGCAGGACTGCCAGCACGCTCTCAGTTCTGGGTGATCTTGCGTTCCTTGACCACCTTGCCCCATTGCTCGTATTCCTTCTTCATGAAGGCCGCGAACTCGGTGCGGGTTGTGGGCTGGGGTGTCAGGCCGTGGACCTTGAGCGCCTCGGCCACTGCAGGGTCCTTGAGCACCTTGACGATTTCCAGGTTCCAGCGGTCCAGCACGGGCGTGGGGGTCTTGCCGGGGGCGACGAAGGCATACCAGTTCAGCGCCTCGAAGCCGGGGAAGCCCGCTTCGGCCACGGTGGGAATATTGGGCATGTAGGCGGGGCGGGTCAGGCCGGTGGTGGCCAGCGGAATCAGCTTGCCGGTCTCGATATGCGGCAGGGCCGTCGGGGGTGCGGCGAAGTAGGAGGTGACGCGCTCGCCCAGCAGGTCCTGCAGGGCCGGTGCGCCGCCCTTGTAGGGCACGTGAACCATCTCCACGCCAGCGCGCTGGTTGAACAGCTCGCCCGCCAGATGCGAGGCCGATCCCGCGCCGGTCGATGCATAGTCCACGCTGCCGGGGCTCTTCTTGGCCTTGGCCACGAACTCGGCCAGGTTCTTCACGCCCGCGCCCTTGTGCACCACCAGCACATTGGGGAAGTTCACGCCGCCCGAGATGGGTGCCAGGTCGGTGAAAGGGTTGTAGCCCACCTTCATGATGTGGGGCGCAATCGTCAGCGGGCCGATGGAGCCGAACAGCAGCACCGAACCGTCGGTCGGGGCCTTGGCCACGAACTGGTGGGCGATATTGCCGCCCGCGCCGCCCTTGTTGTCCACCACTACGGTCTGGCCGATGTTCTCGCCCAGCTTCTTGGCAATCATGCGCGCCGCTGCGTCGGCGGCTCCACCAGCGGCAAAGCCCACGACCAGGGTCACGGGCTTGTTGGGCAGCCAGTCGGGTGCAGCCTGTGCCGCCGAGCCCAGGCTCAGCAGGGAGGCGGCCACGGCCGTGGCGCGCAGGAAATGGCGTTTGTTCATCATGGGATGTCTCCTTGGTCGGGGGAAGGAATGCCGGTAATCCGGCTTTTTTCTGAAAGCAGGCACGGCATGCGTGCCTGTCATGGGGCTTCGCTCAATCAGCGCCCAGGCCGATGGGGCTGGGCTCGCGCTTTTCGGTGTTGTGGCGCAGCAGCGCAGCCGTGCGAAACACGCCGTGGGCAAACTTGCCGTAGGGCAGGGTGGCAAACAGCGCAATCACGGCACCCAGGTGCAGACACAGCAGCAGTGCCAGTGCGGGTGTGCCTCGGCCCAGCCATAGCGCCAGACCGCTTGCGGCCACCAGGAACAGCAGGGCGATGAAGCCGAGGTCCATGGGCTTTTGCTTGGCATCGCCATGCAGCGGGTGGCGAGCGCGGTTCAGCATCCACAGGCCGGCCGTGCCGATCATCAGGCTCACGCCGCCCAGGGCGCCCAGAATCTTGGGCAGGCTGGGCAGCTCGTAGGGAGCGGGCAGATCGAAGACATAGTGATAGACCGTGGCCAGGCCGGTGGCAGCAAAGCACAGCATGAAGCCGTAGAAGGTCAGGTGGTGGAAGCGGCGGCGCTTCAAGGTGTACTCGTCGTCCTCGTTGTGGCAGCCGTCGCCATGGCCGCCGTCCAGGTATTTCAGGCGCAGCACGTCATGCGTGGCTTCGGCAGCGGCGGGGCCGCTGACATCCACATTGCTGGTGGCGGGCTTGACGTCCTTCCAGAAGCGGCGCACGCCCATGAACAGCGCGAAGACCACGAACAGGAACACCGGCGCGAAGATGCCGACCAGCAGGTTGTGCGGGAACAGGTTGTAGAAGTTGTTGCCCAGATTGCCGTTCCACAGCTGGCCAATGCCACCTTGCGCCGCGACGGCCAGCGCCAGGAACAGGAAGAGTCCGGCCACCAGTGCCAGGGACAGGGTCAGGCCGTTCTTCTGGTACAGCCTGCCCAAGGCGGGCGGCCAGGCATAGTCGGCATAGGTCTGGCCGCGCACTTCGGCCATGGCCTTGGGGATGTTGATGCCGAATTCATGCGGCGGTGCGTACTGGCAGGCGTGCAGGCAGGCGCCGCAGTTATGGCAGAGGTTGGCCAGGTAATGCACATCGGCCTTGCCGAACTCCAGACGGCGCGTCATGGCCGGGAACACGGCGCAGAAACCTTCGCAATAGCGGCAGGCATTGCAGATCTGCATCACGCGCGCCACCTCGTCTTCGGCAGCGGTTTCCGTTGGGGCGGGGAGGATGGGAATCACCTTGCCGGTGGCCAGGGTCTGGGCTTCCTTGCCCAATTCTTGCAGGGATTGGATGCTCATGATTTAGACCTCGTCCTTGACGGCACCATGGATAGCGGGTTTGCCGGCAGCCGCGAGAGCAGCATTGCGTCCGGCAATGCGGCCAAAGGCCGTGCCTATCGACATGCCCACGCCGGCCGTGTAGCCCTTGCCCAGCACATTGCCGGCCATCATTTCGCCGGCCACGAACAGGTTCTGGCTGGGCTGGTCCCTGAAGCGCACGGCGGAGGTGTCGTCCACCTTCAGGCCCAGATAGGTGAAGGTCACGCCGGGGCGCAGCGCATAGCCGTAGTAGGGGCCGGTGTCGAGCGGGCGAGCCCAGTGCGTCTTGGCGGGAGCCAGGCCTTCGGTGTGGCAGTCGTCCAGCGCGGTATGGTCGAAATGGCCGACCTTGCAGCTGCTGTTGTAGGCGTCGAGGGTGGCCATGAAGCGGTCCACATCCAGCCCCAGCTTCTGTGCCAGCTCGGGCAGGGAGTCGGCCTTCACGCCAGGGAACACCGGCGGCATGAAGCGGCCTATGGCCTTGCTGTCGATGATGGAGTAGGCGACCTGGCCGGGCTGCTGGGCCACCAGGCGGCCCCAGATCGCATAGCGCTTGGGCCAGAAGTCCTCGCCCTCGTCATAAAAGCGCTGGGCATCGCGGTTCACCACCACGCCCAGCGAGACGCAGTCGATACGCGTGCAGATGCCGCCGTCGTACAGCGGAGCGCGGGCATCGATGGCCACCATGTGCGCCTGCGTGGGATCGCCCAGACCGTCGGCCTGCTGCTCTTGCAGCATATGCTTGAGCAGCACGCCCTGGTTGAAGGCCGTGCCGCGGATGATGAAGTTGTCGGCCGGCCATTCGCCGCGCTCGTTCTGGCCCCAGGCCTCGCGCAGCCATTCGCGGTTGGACTCGAAGCCGCCCGCCGCCAGCACGCAGCTCTTGGCCGTGATGCGCTGGCGCCCATCCTTGGTCTTGACCCAGGCGGCCTGGAACCGGCCGTTCTCGATTTCGAGCTTGTCCACGGGCGACTCGTAGCGGATCTCCACGCCCAGCTTTTCGGCGCTGCGGAAATAGGCATTCACCAGCGCCTTGCCGCCGCCCATGAAGAAGGCATTGGTGCGTGCCACATGCAGCGCGCCCGACAGCGGTGGCTGGAAGTGCACGCCATGCCTGCGCATCCAGCTGCGGCAGGTCGAGGAGGCCCGGATCACCATGCGTGCCAGATGCTCGTTGGTGAGGCCGCCCGTGACCTTGAGCAGGTCCTGCCAGTACTCTTCTTCGGGATAGGCCTCGACCAGCACGTCCTGGGGCGCATCGTGCATGCAGCGCAGATTGCGGGTGTGGCCGGAGTTGCCGCCGCGCCATTCGCGCGGTGCAGATTCAAGCAGCAGCACACGGCTGCCTGCTTCGCGCGCCATCAGCGCGGCGCACAGGGCGGCGTTGCCGCCACCGATGACGAGTACATCGGTGTCAAAGGCTTCAGTTTTCATGATGGGCTGCCACGGGGCCGGTGGCGATTCAACGTGGGGGAATCGAGCGCAGGCGGCGACCCCGCGTGAAAGAGGGGACACCGTCAGACAAGTATTGAACCGGAATGTAGTGAGTGCCGCGTCACCCGTGTAGCAGAGGGAGGGGATAGGGGTATCACTATTTGTGATGAATTGACGCCGAAGCAGCTCGCATCGCCGTGCGCGGGCTATGCTCAAACGGTTTTGAATATCGCCCTTAGAAATGAAAAAACCTTCCCAGCGCGCTGCATATATCGCCACGATTCAGGAGTTTTTTGCTGCCTCAGTCCATACCATCTTGGGGCAACTTTCCATCGCATCCGAAGGTGATGTAGCGACGGAGCAAATGGGGGCTTGGAAGCAGCAGATCGAAATTCTCCGCGAGGCGCTCGACTCCAGTATGGAGGGCATGATCGGCTTTGAGTTCGTCATCCCCCGCATTGGCCGGCGCGTGGATAACTTGCTGCTTTTGGGGAACAAAGTGGCGGTACTGGAGTTCAAGGTGGGCGCCAAGCAATACGACGCGGCGGCGCAAACACAGGTCTTGGACTATGCCTTGGACCTGCGCAACTTTCATGGGGGCAGCCATACGGCAGTGATTGCACCCATCTTGGTAGCGACTGCTGCGCCGGATGTGGAGCAGGCCTATACCTACCCAGTGGATGGCATCTACCCTGTCATCCAAGCCAATACCGACAGTTTGCGCGCGGTGCTGGCGAAGTTCGCGCAGTCTGCAGCAGGGCTTGAACTGGACTATGCAGCCTGGCTGGCTGCCGGATACCGGCCAACGCCTACCATTGTGGAGGCCGCGCAAGCCCTCTACAAAGGTCATGGGGTGGAGGAAATTACGCACTCCGAAGCCGGGGCAGAGAACTTAGGAGCTACCACCGAGGCGTTGACGGCGGCGATTGATCGTGCGCGGCAGTTCAAGCGAAAGGTGATTTGCTTTGTGTCTGGCGTGCCAGGTGCAGGCAAGACTTTGGCGGGGCTGAACTTGGTGTGCGAGCGCCGCAAACATGATGCTGATGAGCAAGAGCATGCGGTGTTCTTGTCGGGCAATGGCCCCTTGGTGGATGTTTTGCGAGAGGCGTTGGCCCGCGATGAAGTGCTGCAAAGCAAGCAAAGCGCCCAGCCCGTCAGAAAAAACGATGCAGAGCGCAAAGCCAAGGCGTTTATCCAAAACATTCACCATTTTCGAGATGACAACCTTAAAAGCGAGGCGGCGCCTGTTGAGCGGGTGGTAGTTTTTGATGAAGCCCAGCGCGCATGGGACCGCGAGCAAGCCAGCAAGTTCATGCGCACCAAGCGCAACGAGCCCGACTTTGACCAATCAGAGCCAGCTTTTTTGATTGATGTGATGGACAGGCACGAGGGCTGGGCTGCCATTGTTTGCTTAATTGGCGGAGGCCAAGAAATCAACACCGGCGAAGCCGGATTGGAGGAATGGCTGCGCGCGCTGCGGGACCGCTTTACGCATTGGGATATCTATCTTCCCGTGCCATTGGAGAACAGCAGCTATCTGCACAGCTTTCAGTTGTCAGAGCTAAAACATAGTCAAATCGTGCGCTCGCCCGCATTGCACCTAGGGGTATCGCTACGATCTTTTCGTTCAGAGCGGCTGTCACAAGCCATCGCCGCCGTGATGGCTGGCGAGATTGCTGAGGCAAAAGCGCAGCTGCAGCAAGTGCTCAAACATTACCCCATCGTGCGCACGCGCTCGTTGGCACAGGCCAAGCAGTGGCTTAAAAGCAAGGCACGGGGCAGCGAGCGCTATGGGGCGTTGGCCTCCTCGGGCGCCAAGCGCATCAAGCCCTTGGGCTTAAATATGGGCGTGAAGATCGACCCTTGTGCATGGTTCTTGAACGATGCCAATGACGTGAGATCGTCTTATTACCTGGAAGATGCCGGCAGTGAGTTCGATGTGCAGGGCTTGGAGTTGGATTGGACCATGGTGGTTTGGGATGGCGATTTGATGTACCAGCCCCAGAACCCATCCGCCCCCTGGCGCTTTCGCAGCTTCAGCGGCACGCGGTGGCAAGAGATTCGGCAAGAGGTCGATCAACGCTATCGCTTGAATGCCTACCGGGTGCTGCTCACCAGAGCGCGCCAAGGCATGGTTATTGTGGTGCCCGAGGGCGACGAACAAGACTCAACGCGCGATTCGCAGTTTTATGACCCGAGCTGGGAATATTTGGCGCTTTTGGGTATTCCCGAGGTGCCTATTAGGACACCAGCTTAGCCCCCACCCATCCCCCTGACTGCACCAGCTGGCGTGCGTAATCCATCAGCACTACGCGGGCAGCAAGAGCTGCTGGCGAGAGCTCGTCGTCCGACAGGCTGCACAGGGCGGCCTTGCGCCGCACCGAGTCATCGGCGATCTGGGACCACTGAAAACGCTCGGCTGCATCACGGTACATGCCCACGGCTGACCAGGGCTGGACCGTGGCGCCCATGCCGGCGTCGACTGCTTCCATCAGCAGGGTCAGCGAGTCGATCTCCATGGCCATCTGCGACTGGAAACCGGCACTGGTGAACGAGGCCATGATGGAGCTGCGCAGGCCGTGGCTGCCCGAGGGCAGGATCAGCGGCACTTGCTGCAGCTGCTCCAGGCTGATGGGCACTTCATGCTGAATCTGCGGCGCCACCGGTTGCTGGCGCGACTGGATCAGAAACAGCTGCTCTTCCAGCAGAGGCATCACGCTCCATCGTCTGGCGCTCTGAGTATCGAAAAGGATGGCCAGATCCAGCTGTCTGGCGTTGAGAAGACTCGTCAGATGCCCTGAGAGGGCCGACACCATGTGCAACCTCACCTCGGGGTAGCGCTCGCGCATGGCTCGCATCAGCGGCAGGCCCAGCACATTGGCAATCGTGGGCGACAGGCCGATGCTGACGGCACCCGACAGCCGCGCCTGCTGGGCCGCGTGAATGGCCTGCTGGGCATGGCGCAGGGTCAGCTGGGCCTGATGGAAAAAGGCCTGGCCGGCCTCGGTAGGAGTGACGCCACGCGGTGTGCGCTGCAGCAGCCGCGTCGAGAGTTCGGACTCCAGGCGGCTGATCTGCTGGCTCAGCGCCGACTGCACCATGTCCAGATCCAGCGCTGCCCGGCTCATGGAGCCCAGTTCAACAATTCGTACAAAGTAGCGTAGCTGGCGCAGTTCCATGGCAAATCCTCACGCCCGCAGCAGTTGACGGGCGCTGGGATAATCGCATACCTATGAGCAACAAGCAGCGTGTCGTGGTGGGTTTGTCGGGCGGTGTGGATTCCGCCGTCACCGCCTATCTTCTCAAAAAGCAGGGCCACGAGGTCGTCGGCATCTTCATGAAGAACTGGGAAGATGACGACGACAGCGAGTACTGCTCGTCGAATATCGACTTTGTCGATGCGGCGGCCGTGGCCGACGTGATCGGCATCGAGATCGAGCATGTGAACTTTGCCGCGGACTACAAGGACCGCGTGTTTGCCGAGTTCCTGCGCGAGTACCAGGCCGGTCGCACGCCCAACCCGGACGTGTTGTGCAATGCGGAGATCAAGTTCAAGGCCTTCCTGGACCACGCCATGCGCCTGGGAGCAGAAAAGATCGCCACCGGCCACTATGCACGCGTGCGCCAGAATCCGTCCACCCAGCTGTTCGAGCTGCTCAAGGGCCTGGATAACAGCAAGGATCAGAGCTATTTCCTGCACCGCCTGAACCAGGCCCAGCTGTCCAAGGCCATGTTTCCCGTGGGCGAGCTGCACAAGACCGAGGTGCGTCGCATCGCCGAAGAGATCGGCCTGCCCAATGCCAGGAAGAAGGACTCTACGGGCATCTGCTTCATTGGCGAGCGCCCGTTCCGCGACTTCCTGAACCGCTATATCAGCAAGGAGCCGGGTCTCATCCTGGACGACCGCAACCGCAAGCTGGGCAAGCATGTGGGCCTGTCCTTCTACACGCTGGGCCAGCGTTCGGGTCTGGGCATTGGCGGCGTCAAGGAAAAGGGCGCCGCCCGTGGTGCGGGCGACCATGCGCCCTGGTTTGTGGCGCGCAAGGAAATGGACAAGAACATTCTGCGCGTGGTGCAGGGCCATGACCATCCACTGCTTCAGTCGCATGCCTTGCTGGCCGATCAGGTCAGCTGGGTGGCCGGCCATGCCCCGGCCGAGGGCAAGGCCTACGGCTCCAAGACCCGCTACCGTCAGCCCGATTCGCCTGCGCTGATTTCCCAGGCCACGGATGCAGGCTTTCGCCTGGACTTTCCCGAAGCGCAATGGGCCGTCACCCCTGGTCAGTCCGCCGTGCTCTATGACGGCGATGTCTGCCTTGGCGGCGGCATCATTGCACAGGTCGATCCTGCGGCCGCTCCGTAATCGCTAGTAGTCGCGGTTTTCATCAAACCACCGCTGGGCCTGCTCATCCGTCAGATTCAGTGACAGTGCCGCAGGCAGTTGTGCCAGTTGCTGCACGGCCAGCCCCAGGTCTTCACGCTCGCTGGTTTCAATGCCTTTGACTGTGTTGAAGCGGGCGGTAAAGGTCGTCAGTGCAGCTTGCACATGGCCAAGGCTGCTGGCTTTGCCAATTTCTCGTTCGGCCAGCTCGTAAGCTGCATGCGCAATCCTGGCGCGGGCTGCGGGCCAGCCCGAAAATGGCCGCCCATATTCCTTGGCCCACCATTCAGGCTTGCGCAGCTGGCTGACAGATGTGTAGCCGGCCCAGGGTCGTGCCTTGGTGCGCTCCTTGAGCTGCTGGCGCAGGCGTTTTCCGGCGGCTTCTTCCACGTTGTAGGCGATGAAGAAGTCCAGCTCCGGCCAGGTTTGCAGCGCAGGCAGTCCCGACAGATTGCGCATAAAACGCAGTGATAGCGCCTTGAGCTGCGTGCATGAAGAAAGCTGGGCCAAATCTCTGTGATTACCCCACAGGGAGAGCGAGTCCAGCTTCGAAAACTGCAGCAGGTTTTGCAGCGAAATGGGTTGTTTTCCTGCGCCATTGCTCAGCTCCAGCGTGGTGACCTGTTTCAGGCAGCCCATGTCGGGCAGCTGGAAGGCTTCGTCGGCCGGGTTCTTGCTGGTGGCCGGGCTCAAACTCAGGCTTTCAGGCAGGCCTGCGGTGACGGTGATTTGCTCCAGATTGCCCTGCAGATGAAGGCGCATGCCCTGCTGCGGCAGCTTCAGGTGGATGTGGCCCTGATTGCCCGCTTGCAGATGAATGCTCAGCTCGCGAATCTGTGACTGGCTGGCGTCGATATGCACATCCTGCAGCAGCTGCGGGTGCCAGCTGAAGTTTTCGATAGGGCGCAGTTGCGCCCACGTGAAGAAGCCGCTGTCATTGCCCGTGTAGTAGAAGCTGCGCGGCCAGGGCGAGCCTGCGGGCGTGGCAAAGGGGTCGAAGCAGGACCAGAGCACGCAGGCGTCGACAGGCAGCCACAGGTCCGCTGTTTTCAACAGCTTCCTGGGGCCAAGGGTCAGGCTGCCCTGACCGGGGCTGGTTTTGAGTCTGTGCGGCGCGTCCGGCGTCAGCTGAAGGTTGAAGACGCCGTCTTCATACGGTGTTCCGTCGATAAGCAGGGGCATGCAGAAAGCATAGCGCAGTTGCCAGACGCTCTGGGGAGACGACGCGGAGCTCTGTACTCAGGTGTGGCGTTGTACCTTGCCGAACAGTGGCAGGCTCGCCTGCAGTTCGGTGCGGCCGGGGCGTGACTGTATGACCAGAGTGCCTTGCAGGCGCTCCAGACGCGCCAGCATGCTGCGCATGCCAACGCCCATGCTGTTGATCTGTGTGCTATCCAAATCAAAGCCTGTGCCGTTGTCCTCGATCTGCAGCTGCAACTCCCTGGAGTCGGGAGTCTCCAGCCGAACCTGGACCTGGCTGGCGCGGCTGTGCTTGATGACATTGGTCAATGCCTCTTCCAGCACACGGGTCAGCGTCAGGCACTGAATGGGGCTGGGCGCGTGAGCCCAGTATTCGGGCAGACGCCACTTCACCTGAATGTCCAGCTCCTCGAACAGCCGTGCAAAGCGGTGGCGCAGCGGAGCAAGCCATTGCATGGGTGTCTCGGGAACCTGGATGGCGGCGCTGGTGCCGGTATCAATCATCTGGCGCAGGTCGTCACGCATGAGCTTGAGCATGGACAGAACCTGGGCATTGGGCAAAGGGGTGCTGCTCTGCTCGACCAGGGCAATGGAGCGCACCAGAGATCCGCCCAGACCGTCGTGCAGATCCTGGGAAATGCGCAGACGCTCCTGCAGGCGGGAGTGGCTCAGAGCCAGATGGTGTTCCCTCTCCAGGGTCTGGCTCAGGTCGTCACAGGCCTGTGTGACGGTGAGACTGAGTTCGTGGTTGAAGTGCTCGATGCGGCGCATATTCCACACGACCTGTCTCCCCAGCAACCACGCGATCACCAGCATGCTCAGCAAGGTCGTGTAGGGAATCAGCGTCAGATTGTGATCCAAGGCCTTGGTCAGCAGCAGCAGGTCATGCACGCCGATGGCCAGGTAGAGCACGAAGCAGAGGCTGAAAACGATGTGGGCTGGCGTGCGTGTCTGCAGCGCGCGCAGTGGAAACAGCAGGCAGACCAGAGCGCAAAGACAGAACATCAGCAGCCAGACGGCCCGGCTCAGCGCTACCTGTGCATCGGGCACAGACAGTGCGAATACAGCACAGAGGCTGCATATGCCGGCCAGCGTACGTTCCAGGCGTATGAGGCGCAACTCCGCAAAACGCAGCGTAAAAATGCAGAAAGTGTAGGTAAATGCAATGAAAGCCAGAAGATTTCCCTTGGCAAAGGCCGGCGTGCTGCTGAAGGGCCAGGGATCAGTCATGACCATAAAGCAGAGCATCAGTGCCCAGCACATCAGATTGAGTGCGTACCAGCCATAGAGTTTTTGATTGCGGTTGTGGAGCCAGGCAAACGAAAACAGCAGGCATAGCACCAGGCTGACCGTGATGCAGACCATATAAATGGTGCGCAGGTTCCAGGTGGCTTGTGCCGTCCATTGCTTGAGTTCGGCTGGATGGCCTATGCGCAGCCGTCCCAGGCCTGGCGTCTGGCTGCTGAGCCCGTGGACGCGCACCCAGATGCTGTTGCCCTGCTCCTTGAGCAGCGCCTTGGGCAGCAGCCAGTAGCGTGGCATATTCCAGCTGCGGCTCAGCGGCTCCACCAGCGCTTGATCGCGCCAGATCAGTTCTGAATTCACGAACACCTCGCCCGCCATCACGATATTGACGACGGCCAGCGCCACGGGCTGATCGCGCCCGCAGGGGCTCTCCCAATCGATGCGGTACCAGGCTGCACCGTCATAGCCGGGCCAGCGCTGAGTCCAGTCATCCAGCCCCTGCACATCCACCCATTGCAGCAAGGCCGCATCGGGTGGAGGCCCCTCGGGCAGTGCCTTGGCCGATTGGCGGGCCACAATGCGCGGTTCACAGAGCAGGTCCTGAGGCCTGAGCTCCTGTGCCCAGGCCACGCCGCAACTCCAGCCCATGACGAGCGCAAATATCAGGCGGAGCATGAGAGCCGGCCGCTTGATCATTCAGCTAAGCAAACCGCGTGCCCGGGCCTCGCTGACCGCCTTGGTGCGCGAAGGCACGGCCAGCTTGCGGTAGATGTTCTTCACATGGCATTCCACGGTGTAGCGCGAGAGAAAGAGCGACTCTGCGATCTCCCGGTTGGTCATGCCGTCTGCAACCAGCTTGAGGATCTGGATTTCGCGGGCGCTGAGTATGGCTTCGGGCGGCATCTCCTTGTGCGCTTCCGTGGGCTGGGGAGGCTGCAGCTCGGCAATGATGCGCCGTGCAATGAAAGGGTCGATGGGCGCGCCGCCGCGCAGCACGCTGCGTATGGACAGGGTGACCTCCAGGTCGTCGCGCTCCTTGAGCACATAGCCGTTGGCCCCGGCGCGCAGCGCCGAGAGAATGGCGTCTTCAGTACTCCATGCCGAGATGACCAGAATTCCCATGCCGGGGTCGGCGGCGCGCAACTGGCTGATCAGCTCTATGCCGCTGCCGTCGGGCAAGCCCAGGTCCACCAGTGCCATGGCGACCGGATGCTCCGCCAGCCGGGCGCGTGCCTGCCCCAGGGTTGCAGCAAAGATGAGAGCATCATCCGCATATCCGAGGCCATGCAAAATGCTTTCCAGCCGATTGCGGATCAACGGCTCATCCTCCACCACGATCAAGGGGCTGGGGAGAATGGACTCTGTAGGGAGGGAAAAAGTCTCTGCCATATTGTATGAGGTGCCGCTGGTTTTCGTATCCCACTGTTACCGAGATCAAGTCGCTTGGCTATCACTGAAAACTGGTAATTTGAGGGGTCTGGGGTGCCTGTCGCAAAGCGGAGGCGCACTCCGTGGCCTGCAATTCCCATGACGTCAGAAGCAATACGCCGACAGCGGCTCCAAGAGGCAGTTGGCTAAACTTCCCTGCATTGATCACGCCTGGCTTTGCAATGCCGGGCGTTTGTCCGTTAAAGGTGCAACGGACAGAGAACTCAGGAATATTTTCCATGGATGCCATGCTCGGTGCCGATTTCTGGATCGGCTTGTTCAAGATCGTCTGGATCAACATCATTCTCTCGGGTGACAACGCGGTGGTCATCGCTCTGGCCGCACGTGGCCTGCCGCCGGAGCAGCAGAAGAAAGCGGTGCTGTTCGGCTCCGGCGCCGCCGTGGTGTTGCGTATTGCCTTGACAGTGGTGGCAGCCAAGCTGATGCAGCTGCCATTCGTCGAGGTGATCGGTGGCCTGCTGCTGCTGTGGATTGGCGTGGGCCTGCTCAAGGGCGAAGATGAAGGAGAGGATTCCGGCAGTGTGGCCAGGCAGGGCATGATGGCTGCCGTTCGCACCATTTTGCTCGCCGATCTGGTCATGAGTCTGGACAATGTGATCGCCGTGGCTGCTGCAGCGGGCGGCGATATGCTGCTGCTGATTCTGGGCCTGGCCATCAGCATTCCGCTGGTCATCTTTGGCTCCACGCTGATGATCAAGCTGATGGAGCGTTTTCCGGCCATCGTCACTTTGGGCGCGGCACTGATTGGCTGGGTGGCCGGCGAAACCATCACCAGCGACCATATGCTCGAAGGTTTTGTACGGACCAATCCCTGGGCGCATTACGCAGCGGCCGCCTGTGGCGCCGTGCTGGTGATTGCAATGGGCAAGTGGATGCAACTCAAGGCCGCAGCTCAGGGCCGCCCCGCCTGAGCCTTTGGTTCTGAAAGCAAAAACGCCCGCATTCAAGGCGGGCATTTTGTGTTGTGTGCGCCGCAGCAGCCGACCTACAGGAATGAGTAAAAGCAGCGGAAGGGAATCTTGCGCTCTGCCCAGAAGTCCGCAGTATCGCGGAACACGTCCAGCAACTGCTCGCGCACTTCCTTGTCGAACTTGGGAGTGGTCGGAATCTGGTCGAGCACCACCACAAAACCGGGTTGCGGGCCGGATTTGTTGATCGGGTCGGTCATGCAGTCATAAAGCGCATCCCAGTTCTTGCCAAAGTGTGCCGGCAGGTAGAACTGGGTGGACAGCAGCTCGAAAACATCGGCCTTGGTCTGGGCATGGGCCAGATTGGCATAGAGGAAATGGGAGCCCAGCGCCTCTGCTGCTGCCTGAAGATCAGGAATGCGATAGGCGCGAATGGATTGCACGATGTTCGGGCGAACATTGCGCAACGGTGTTTCCGAGGGCTTACGAAGTGGCGTGTCCATCTCCGTGATTCTTTCTAAAAACATCAAAACTGGTGGCAGAGTCGGTACTGACAGCGCTGCAGGCTGTCTGCGCAAACCGCCGCTGCGGAATTCAAGAGGTCAAAAGCCGCTGTATGGCGGGCCTGGAGGGCATCTTTTAACTTCATTGGACGATTTGCTGAAAGCTGTTGTAGTGGTCGCCAGTGTAGAAGCAGGCATCGGGAACCTGGGGCTGCAAGCCGCCACAGACTATGCGTCGTGCACCCCGGTTTTTCGCGCCTGGCGTGCGCACGGTGTATTCGCGGTAATAGCCTCTGGCCTGGCGCGGAAGTATGCGCTCACGGTTGCCGAAAACTGTGCCGTCCTTGTCGCTGGAAAACGGACCGCCCTGGAGGATTCGCCCATAGGTGGTGCGGCCTTCGCGCGGCAGATCGGCCAGGCTCACGGTCTCAAAGCCGGGAACGGTGGCACCGACTTCGGGCGCTTTTCGCGCCAAAGCCGCAGGGGATGCCAGCGCAAAAGCGGCACCCAGCATCAACGCTAAACCCGTCTGATATACCTTGGCTGCAGCGGCCTTGAGCATTCACTAAACCTTTCAGAATCTCAGGTAATGCCTGAAATTTCGACCCGCAAGTGTGACGGATAGGCCCTGAAAATGCAAGTTGCGCCTATTTTTTGTGCAGCCTGGAGAGCGGTTTTCGACGACAAAAAAGCCCTGGCGGCATGGCCGGGCAGGGCTTGGGCAGGGGGGTGACAGCGTTTATTCGCCGTGGGCAGCGATTTCAGCCTCCACCTCGCGGTGTTTGGCCGTGATCGTGGCCGAAGGTCCTTTGTCCAGCAGGCTGACCACTATGATTGCGATAGCGGACAACGTAAACCCGGGAACGATTTCATAGAGCCTGAACCACTGGTAATGCTGCCAGACCAGCACCGTGACCGCGCCCACAACCATGCCGGCCAGCGCGCCGTTGCGCGTCATGCGGGCCCAGAGCAGGGAAATCAGCACCAGCGGGCCGAAGGCGGCGCCAAAACCGGCCCAGGCATTGCTGACCATGCCCAGTACCTTGGCCTTGGGGTCTTGCGCAATGAGGATGGCTATCACGGCAATGGCAAACACCATGGCGCGGCCGAACCAGACCAGCTGCTTCTGGCTGGCGTTTTTGTGCAGAAAGGTCTTGTAGATATCTTGCGTGAGGGCGCTGGAGCAGACCAGCAGCTGGCAGGACAGGGTGCTCATCACGGCCGCCAGCACGGCGGCCAGCAGCACGCCGCTGATCCAGGGGTTGAACAGCAGCTTGGCGACTTCCAGGAACACGAGTTCATGGTTGCCGTTGACGTTCACCGCGATATCGGGGCGGCTGGCAAAGAAGGCAATGCCGAAGAAGCCCACGGCCACGGCGCCGCCCAGGCACAGCACCATCCAGCTCATGCCGATGCGGCGTGCGTTGGGAATGGTCTTGATCGACTCGGCCGCCATGAAGCGCACCAGAATGTGGGGCTGGCCGAAGTAGCCCAGACCCCAGGCCAGCAAGGAGACGATGGCGATCGCTCCCTGGCCCTGGAACATATCGAAGGCACCGCTGCGCGCAGTTTCGATGATGGCACTGCTGGCACCCACGCCGCCGTCGGCATAGATCACCATCAGCGGCGCCATGATCAGCGCGGTGATCATCAGCGAGGCCTGGATGGTGTCGGTCCAGCTCACGGCCAGAAAGCCGCCGATGAAAACATAGGCCATGGTGGCCACGGCGCCTACCCACAGGGCTGTCTGGTAGTCCATGCCGAACATGGACTCGAACAGGCGGGCGCCGGCGACCACGCCGGAGGCGCAGTAGACGGTGAAGAACACCAGAATCACCAGCGCCGTGACGATGCGCAACAGGCTGCTGCCATCCTCGAAGCGGTTGGTGAAGTAATCGGGCAATGTCAGCGCATTGCCCACCTTCTCGGTATAGACGCGCAGGCGTGCCGCGACAAAGCGCCAGTTGAGCCAGGCACCGATGCACAGACCGATGGCAATCCACGAGGCCGACAGGCCGGTGGCAAACACCGCCCCGGGCAGGCCCATGAGCAGCCAGCCGCTCATGTCCGATGCCCCGGCCGACAGGGCCGTGACCACCGAGCCCAGACTGCGCCCGCCCAGGATGTAGTCGGACAGGTTGGACGTGGCTTTGTATCCCGCCCAGCCTATGAGCAGCATGCCCAGCAGGTAGATGGCAAAGGTGACGATGGTTGGCGTATTGGCGGTCATGTCGGCTCCGGGTCGGCGCAGCGCTTTCGGCATGTGGGTTTCATGCCCGGCGAAAACAAATCCGCCAGCGGCCTCCTGGTGGGAGGCCTGCTGGCGGGTATCGGTCTGCAATTGGACCAGTTATTCGACAGCCCAGTGGGGCATGTGGCTGAAAACCGCGCTATGGGCTGTCTTGCGGCACATTCAGCGGCGCCGCTGGCGGCAGCGGTGTGCCTATATCGCTCCAGCTTGAAGGCGCGGGAGTTCTGGCCGGTGCCTGCATCATCTCGCCGGGTGCCAGTCCGGGGCTGCTGTCGAGATCAGGCGGCTGGGCGCCGCTGTCGGCCGGCGCCGGCTGGCCGCCGGTCGAGGGCGGCGCTGCAGGCGTGCTCTCTATGATGTCGACCTCGCTGCCATTGCTCCTGTTGGGCGCTGGATGGGTAGGTGCTGTCGGCGCTGTGCGATCGGGGTCGTTGCCCTCATCTGCGGGCCCGCTCCATTCCTGAACCTTGTCGCGCAGGCGGCCGACCAGATCGCTCCACCAGTGGCTGGTGTTGGGCTCGGTGAACCGGGCCTTGGCATTGAGCAGCGGGCTGCGCATGGCGCGCGACATGAAGTCACCCACCATGGGCAGGGCGCTGCGCGAGCCCTGGCCCCACTGGTCGCTCCGGAGCGTGATGCGCGCATCGTTGAAGCCGGCCCAGGCGCCGGCCACGATCTGCGGGTGCATGAGGATGAACCAGCCGTCGGCATTGCCCTGGGTGGTGCCGGTCTTGCCGGCCACATCGGCGCGAATGCCGTACTGCTTGCGAATCGCGCGGCCCGTGCCCTTGTCGATCACGGCGCGCATCATCTCCAGCAGACCGTAGTTCTCCTCCTCGTCCCAGACCTGATCGGGCTTGGGCGGGGTGAATTCGGCCAGCAGCTCGCCATCGGCATTCTCGATACGGGTGACCAGCTGGGGCGGGATGTAGCGACCGGAGTTGGCGATGCTGCCGTAGGCGTTGACCATTTCCAGCAGCGTGACGGGGCTGGAGCCCAGTGCCAGCGAAGGCACGGGCTCCAGCGGGCTCTGGCGCACGCCCAGGCCGCGGGCCAGCTTGATGACGCGGTCCATGCCCACTTCCTGGCCCAGCTCGGCAGTGATGGTGTTCTTGGAATAGGCCAGCGCATCGCTGAGCTTCATGGGCACGCCCGTGGGCTCGACGGCGTCGCTGGGGCGCCAGACTTCGCCGCCGGGCAGCTGGATTTCCACGGCTTCGTCCTTGCGTGTGTCATCGGGCCTGGCGCCGCGCTGCAGGGCTGCGCCATAGACAAAGGGCTTGAAGGTGGAGCCGGGCTGGCGGCGTGCCTGGGCCACATGGTCAAACGCATCCTGGGCATAGTCGCGGCTTCCCACCCAGGCCAGAACGGCCGAGGTGCGCGGGTCTATGGCCAGAAAGCCGGCCTGCACGCGGGTCTTGTCCTCGCGCAGCTGCCTCATGAAGGCCTTGTCGGCCAGCAGCTTCTTGAGCGCCTCTTCCTCGCTGATGTCGGAAGGCCTGCCACTTCTGGCGAGCTTGCGAAAGGCTTCCGTCTCGCGCACCAGTTGCAGCACCAGGGCGTTCTCGGCGCTCCAGCCGTCGCGGTGGCTCCAGTTGTTGTTGGCAATGCCCTGCAGCGTATGCATCTGGCGGTTCACGGCCTGCTGCGCCCAGGTCTGCAGACGCGAATCCAGAGTGGTGCGCACCACCAGACCGTCGGTATAGATGTTGTAGTCGTGCTTGTCGGCCCAGGCGATCAGCCATTTGCGCAGCTGCTGGGAAAAATGCGGCGCCATGCCCGTGGGTTCCTCCTGGCGCTCGAAGTCCAGACGCATGGGGCGCTTCTTGAGGCGCTCGAACTCATCGTCCTTGAGCTCGCCGCGCTTGACCATCTGACTCAGCACGGTGTTGCGCCGGGCAATCGCGCGGTCGGGGTTGATCACGGGGTTGTAATAGGCATTGCCCTTGAGCATGCCCACCAGCGTGGCGCTTTCCAGCACCGTGAGCTTGGCCGCCGGCTTGTCGAAATAGGTGCGCGCCGCCATCTCTATGCCATAGGCGTTGTAGAGAAAGGGCACGGTGTTCAGATAGGTCTCGAGAATCTCGTCCTTGGTGTAGAGCGCCTCGATCTTGAAGGCCGTGATCGCCTCCTTGAGCTTGCGGTTCACATTGCGGGCGCGGCCGATTTCCGTGGGATAGAGATTGCGTGCCAGCTGCTGGGTGATGGTGGAGCCGCCCTGGGGATTGCCGCCCAGCGTATGGATGACCGAACCCACGGTGCGCGTGAAGTCCATGCCATGGTGCTCGTAGAAACGATGGTCTTCGGTGGCCACGAGTGCCTTGACCACGGCAGGCGAAATCTGCTCCAGCGGCACCCACTGGCGGTTGCTGCGCTTGAACTCTCCGATCAGCTTGCCGTCGGCGCTCAGGATCTGGGCCGGTTGCTCGAGCTTGGCCTTGCGGATGTCGCTGATGCTGGGCGTGAACGGAATCAGCAGCAGCACATAGACGACAAACAGCACCGGCAAGGCCGCGGCAAACCACCGCCATTCACGCCGCGTCGGCCAGCGACGCCACCAGGGCAGGGCCGCAATGCGCTGGCCGGCAGTGCTGGCGCGAGCGCGCATCCACAGAGCCGTGGCCTGAGCTACCCATTTTTCTTTCAATTCGTTCAAGGACAAACGCACGTTGCAAGGCAGCCCGCCAAGGGCCGCAAGAAGGCAAGACTGCGAAGAATGCCCAAAAAACAGGCGCTCTGCTTGCGGGGATCGGTTTTTCTATGGTCGCAGCCCCGGTATTGTCTCCGTGGCGTGGCTGCGCAGGCTTGTTTCCAATGGTGAGATGTTTTGCCGACGGCCTTAAGCTTGGGGCTTCACTTTGGCGGGAGATCAGCATGGCGAACAGCGTTTATGACTTTGAAGCCACCGACATCCAGGGGCGCAGCATTCCTCTGTCGCAGTACCAGGGCAAGGTATTGCTGATCGTGAATACCGCCAGTGCCTGCGGCTTCACGCCCCAGTACAAAGGCTTGCAGGCACTGCACGAGCAATATGCGGACCGGGGCCTGGTGGTGCTGGGCTTTCCCTGCAACCAGTTCGGTGCCCAGGAAAAAGGCTCGGATGACGAGATCGCGAGCTTTTGCGAGCTGAACTTCGGCGTCAGCTTCCCGCTCATGCACAAGATCGAAGTCAACGGCGACGGTGCGCATCCGCTGTACCGCTGGCTCACCTCTGAAGCGCCGGGCGTGCTGGGCACCAAGTCCATCAAATGGAATTTCACCAAATTCCTCGTGGGCCGCGACGGGCAGGTGATACGCCGCTACGCGCCCCAGGACAAGCCCGAGAAGCTGGCGGACGATATCCAGGCGGCTCTGGGCTGATGCTTTAGCTATCGTTTCGATAGCTTGCGGCGCTTACCCAGAAATTGCTGCAGGCGGTTTTGATGCTCATTCTTCCGACAAGGTCCTGAAGGACTGGGCCAGATGGTCGAGCAGGGCGCGCACGGCGGGCAGCTGACCGCGACGCGAGGCGTAGACGGCGTGGATGATTTCGGAGCGCGGCTCCCAGCCCGGCAGCACCTGCACCAGCGTGCCGCTGCGCAGGTCCTCGCGCACGAACATGCTGGGCAGCTGGACCACCCCGGCGCCCAGCAGAGCCGCATCGCGCAGGGCCAGCATGGACTGCGTCACCAGCCGCGGCTGGTGCCTGACCTCGGCGCGCACGGCGTCGGGTCCGTGCAGCACCCAGCGGTGGGTTTCCTGCAGGCCGCCCATGTCCAGGCTGGGCCAGGCCGACAGGTCCATGGGGCCGCCGGGCTGACCCAGGCGCTGCAGCAGCTCGGGTGCGGCCACCAGGCATTGCCGGCGCTCTGCCAGCGTGCGCAGCACCAGATCGCTGTCCTGCAGCGGCGGCGGGCGCACGCGCAGGGCCAGATCCAGCCCCTCGCCGACCACGTCCACGCGCCGGTTGGTCTCGTCTACCTGCAGCTCCACGCGCGGGTACTGGCGCATGAATTCGCCCAGCATGCGACCCACGCGTGAGGCCAGCAAGGCCACGGGGCAGCTCATGCGCACCTTGCCGCAGGGCTCGGAATGCACCAGCGCCACCGACTCTTCGGCGGCCTCGGCCTCGGTCAGCATGGCGCGGCAGTGCTGGTAGTAGCGCTTGCCCACCTCGGTCACGGCAAAGCTGCGCGTGGAACGCAGCAGCAATTGCGCGCCCAGGCGCTCTTCGAGCAGGGCCACGCGGCGGCTGAGCTTGGACTTGGGCAGCCCCAGGGCGCGGCCTGCAGGTGCGAATCCACCATGCTCGACCACCTGGGCGAAGTAGTAGAGCTCGTTGAGATCGGGCAGCTTCATCGTTTTAAAAATAGAACTCTGAGGCTGAATATTGTGGGCTACTCAAGTCATCGTTCCAAATTCATACTTTCTCCATGTTCAACGCCTGCGGCATCCACAGGGACCGCAGGCCAGCCGCAAGGAGAAATGTCATGCTCAAGAAAATCCTGGGTGTCTACGAAGCTCCCCGACCCCACTGGGTGGGCAATGGCTTTCCGGTGCGCTCGCTGTTCAGCTATGGCGACCACGGCAGGGCCCTGAGCCCCTTTCTGCTGCTGGATCACGCCGGTCCCCAGAACTTCACGCCCACCACGGTGCGGCGCGGCGTGGGCACGCATCCGCACCGCGGCTTCGAGACCGTGACCATCGTCTACGAGGGTGAAGTGGCCCACCGCGACTCCACGGGCGCCGGCGGCACCATCGGCCCCGGCGACGTGCAGTGGATGACGGCGGCCTCGGGCATCCTGCACGAGGAGTACCACTCCGAAGCCTTTGCCAAGAGCGGCGGCCCGCTGGAGATGGTGCAGCTGTGGGTCAACCTGCCGGCCAGGGACAAGATGTCCGCCCCCGGCTACCAGACCCTGCTGAATGCCGACATCCCGCAGGTCGCGTTGGCGGACGGTGCGGGTCATCTGCGTGTCATTGCCGGTGACTACCTTGGCAGCGAGGGGCCTGCCTATCGCGGCCCGGCGAAGACCTTCACGCCCATTGATGTCTGGGATGTGAGGCTGAACGCCGGAGCAGCCACCGAGCTGCAGGCCCGGGCCGGCCGCACGCTGGCGCTGGTGGTGCTGCACGGCACGCTGCTGGTCAACGGACAGGAGATTGCCCGCGCCGGACAGCTGGTGCATATGGATCGCGCTGCGGACAGCGTGCATCTGGAAGCCAGCAGCGACGTCACGCTGCTTTGGCTGTCAGGCGAGCCGATTGACGAGCCCGTGGTCGGCTACGGCCCCTTCGTCATGAACAGCGACGAGGAAATCCAGCAGGCGCTGGAGGACTTCCGCAGCGGCCAGTTCGGCCGCATTCCGGCGGCCGAGCGCCATGCGCCCACGGCCGTGCCGAACCACTGAGCCCTCAGTGCCACCGTATCCCCGGCCCTGCAGCGATGCGGCCGGGGAGCGAGACCTCTGCCTTCGCACCCAACTCCAAGGAGACTTCCATGAGCATCCAGACCGCAGCCATCCCCGCCAATTTCAACGGCGCCAAGCCCGTGATTGATCCCGACAACGTGGCCATGCTGCTGATCGACCACCAGAGCGGCCTGTTCCAGACCGTGCAGGATATGCCGTTCACCACGCTGCGCCGTCTGGCCAGCACGCTGGCCAAGATCGCTTCGCTGGCCAAGATCCCCGTGATCACCACGGCCTCCGTGCCTCAGGGCCCCAACGGTCCGCTGATTCCCGAAATACACCAGAACGCACCTCACGCCACCTACGTGGCACGCAAGGGCGAGATCAATGCCTGGGACAACGAAGACTTCGTCAAGGCCGTCAAGGCCACGGGCAAGAAGCAGCTCATCATCGCCGGCACCATCACCAGCGTCTGCATGGCCTTTCCCTCCATCGCTGCCGTGGCCGATGGCTACCAGGTGTTTGCCGTCATCGACGCGTCGGGCACCTACTCCAAGATGGCCGAGGAAATCACTCTGGCCCGCATGCTGCAGGCCGGTGTGGTGCCCATGGATACCGCGGCCGTGGCCTCGGAGCTGCAAAAGACCTGGAACCGCGACGACGCGGCCGAGTGGGCCCAGGCCTATACAGGCATCTTCCCCAACTACCAGTTGCTGATTGAAAGCTACGCCAAGGCGCAGGAAGTGATCCAGAACCACGAAGTGCTGGATTCCCGGCGCGTTTGATTTTCCTCACCCCCTCCACTACCTCTGAAGGAGATCGTCATGAGCAACAAACCCTATATTCGCCTCGACAAGGACAATGCCGCCGTGCTGCTGGTGGATCATCAGACCGGCCTGCTGTCCCTGGTGCGCGATATCGACCCCGACAAGTTCAAGAACAATGTGCTGGCCCTGGCCGACATGGCCGAGTACTTCAAGCTGCCCACGATTCTGACCACCAGCTTCGAGACCGGCCCCAACGGGCCCCTGGTGCCCGAGCTCAAGCAGAAATTTCCCACGGCTCCCTATATCGCCCGTCCCGGCCAGATCAATGCCTGGGACAACGAGGACTTCGTCAAGGCCGTCAAGGCCACGGGCAAGAAGCAGCTCATCGTGGCCGGCGTGGTGACCGAGGTCTGCGTGGCTTTCCCCGTGCTATCGGCACTGGCAGAAGGCTTCGAGGTGTTCGTCATTGCCGATGCCTCTGGCACCTTCAACAGCATGACCCAGCAGGCCGCCTGGAGCCGCATGGAGCAGGCCGGCGCCCAGCTCATGACCTGGTTCGGCGCGGCCTGCGAGCTGCACCGCGACTGGCGCAACGATATCGAGGGCTTGGGGACTCTGTTCTCCAACCACATCCCTGACTACCGCAACCTGATCAACAGCTACACCACGCTGACCGCCGGCAAGTAAGCCCTGCTGCTTCAGACCCAAGCCCGCAAGCTTTTGCAGCCTGCGGGCTTTTTGCTGTTGATTTATTGGAATTGATAGCTGTTGACGCTTGATGGGTAGGCGTTCAAGCCTGTTTCTGCTTCAAGTCTGGAAGGCAGCTTGCGCTGTTCTGATCTGTGTCATGCATGGGCTCGGCCTCGGCCTGAGCAAAGTTCTTGCTGTATGCGATGCCCCAGTTGCGCATGGCGATCAGCACCGGCTGCAGGCTGCGGCCCAGCTCGGTCAGCGCATAGTCCACGCGCGGCGGCACTTCGGCATACACCGTGCGCTCCACAATGCCGGCCTCTTCCAGCTCGCGCAGTTGCAGCGTCAGCATGCGCTGGGTGATGCCGGGGATGGCACGGCTCAGCTCGCCAAAGCGCTTTTTGCCATGCAGCAGCTGGAACAGGATGATGGGCTTCCAGGTGCCGCCCATGACCGACAGCGTCACCTCCACGGCGCAGCCGCTCTTGCTGTTCAATCGTTTCATGGGCACCTCGCTGCAGTTCTGGACGCCAACATCGTAGCGCCGGCCCGTAGTCATGCATTGCTTACATTTTTAATACTACCCAACAAATATGTTGGTACTGGCGGCTGGAGTGCATAGACGGCACCATGCAGAGCATCTGTTTCACCCTCTTGAGGAGCACTCCATGAAAGTCATGCAACTGGCCGCCCCCGGCGGTTTTGAAAACCTGAAGCTTGTCGACCTGCCCGCACCTGCGGCGCCTGCTGCGGGCGAGATCCAGGTGCGTATTCACGCCAGTTCGCTCAACTACCACGACCTGGGCGTGGTGCGCCGCCCCGGCGCGGCGGCCGACGGCCGCATTCCCATGGCAGACGGCGCTGGTCTGGTCACGGCCGTGGGCGCAGGCGTGACGGAATTTGCCGTGGGCGATGCCGTGGTCTCCACCTTCTTTCCGCGATGGCTGTCGGGCCGCCATGTGCCCTCCGACTTCCAGCTCGTACCCGGCGACGGCGTGGACGGCTTTGCACGCGAGTTCGTGAACCTGCCCGCCACCAGCTTTACCCATGCACCCAAGGGCTGGAGCCATGCCGAGGCCGCCACGCTGACCACGGCCGGCCTCACCGCCTGGCGTGCGCTGGTGGTGGACGGGCATCTCAAGGCCGGCGACACCGTGCTGGTGCTGGGCACGGGCGGCGTTTCCATCTTTGCGCTGCAGATGGCCAAGAGCATGGGCGCCACCGTCATCGCCACCACCTCCAGCGCGGCCAAGGCCGAGCAGCTCAAGGCATTGGGGGCCGATCTGGTGATCAACTACAAGGAGCAGCCCGAATGGGGCGACGCCGTGCTGGCCGCCACCGGCGGTCGCGGTGCCGACATCGTGGTCGAGGTCGGTGGCCCCGGTACCCTGCCTCAATCCATTCGCGCCTGCGCCGTGGGCGGTCATATCGCGCTGATCGGCGTGCTGACCGGCTTTGCGGGCGCCGTGCCCACGGTGGAGATGATGCGCAAGCAGCAAACCCTCAAGGGCCTGATCGTCGGCAGCCGCGAGCAGCAGCAGGACATGGTGCGCGCGCTGGAGAACTTCGGCTGGAAACCCGTGATCGACAGCCGCTATCCACTGGAGCAGATGGTGGCGGCCTTCGAGCACCAGGCCGCTGGCAGGCATTTCGGCAAGATCTGCCTCGAATATTGATAGCTGATGGCGCTTTGTGCGCCTGAGTTTGAGGCTGATTGGGCATGTGGTTCTTGGTGGGCCGCATGCCCTTCTTGTTTTGATAGCTGTCAGCTCTTGGTTTGCCTTGTGCTAAGTTCGATTTGGCTTGAGTTTTTTGTTCCGGGGACATGCCTTGTCGGCTGACAGAAGGCAGGTCTCGGCCCGCCAGCCGACCTACTTTCTTCGCAAGAAAGTAGGCAAAGAGCCAGCCCCTGCTGCCCACGACCCTCCGCTTCGCTGCGGGCAACCTGCGCCGTCAAGCTCTTGGGGCTGTGCGGCAAAACTCACTTCGCGCTTTCAGCGCTCCGTTCAAACAGGTCGCCGCAGATTGGATGACGATGCAGTTGCACTCTGCGGTGCAACTGCCAGCCCCAAGAGCTTGCCGTCGCCGGCGTGGGCAAAAGGGGCAATACCGGATGCGGGATAGCTTCTTTGTGCTTTTGATAGCTGCTTGCGTTTGCTGAATAAGCGTTACAGCCCGATTTGCTCATAGCTCTCGCAGGCCACCCGCATTCACCCGTGTGTCTGTGCCTGCGGCACGCGGTTCGGGCTGCGGGCATTGGCACCGAAGAGTGCCAATGCAGCGTGCTCTGACTTGCGGCAACCTGTTTGAGCGGCGCGCGCAGCGCAAAGCGAGTTTTGCCGCACCGCAGACTGAATGGCGTGACGCAGGTTTGCGCGTAGCGAAGCGTAGGGACGCGGACAGTCGGGGCACGTTCTTTGGTTACTTTCGTGCGTGAACACGAAAGTAACTCGCCTGCCGGGGCGAGACCCGGCCTCAGAACTCAAACCAAGCAAGGTGCTAAAAAGAATAGCTATAGCCGTAAGCTAGGCAAGCCCTAAAGCGCAAAAAAGCTCAGTTCTCAGCCCCCAACACCACCTTCGCCGTCAAAGCAGTCCGCCCCGGCGACGACTCAATCCCCAGCAGTCCACCGACCCGCGCAATGCGCACCGCCATGGAGCGCATGCCTAGGCCCAGGCCCGACGCATCCACGGCCTGCACATCGAAGCCTACGCCGTCGTCCTCGATCTCCAGCAGCAGCTCCTGCGCTTGAGGCTGCACCAGCGACAGGCGCACATGACGGGCCTGGCTGTGCTTGATGACGTTGGTCAGCGCCTCTTCGATCAGCCGGGTCAGAGCCAGGTATTGCAGCGCGTTGGGTGGCTGGCTCCAGCTTTGCGGAAACTGCCAGTCGCAGCGCACACCCAGGGCCTCGAACAGGTCGTTGAAGCGGCGGCGCAAGGGGGCCAGCCATTCCTGTGGAGTGGCGGGCACGCGCACCTGGACCGAGGCGTTGCTGTCTATGCTCTGGCGCAGATCGTTGCGGATGAGCTTGAGCATGGACAGCACCTGGGGCCGGGTCAGGGCATCGCTGCCCTGCTCGACGGACGCAATCATATGGACCAGCTCGCTGCCCAGGCCGTCGTGCAGGTCGTGGGTCAGGCGCAGGCGCTCCTGCAGGCGCGCGTTGGAGAGTTTCTGGGCCTCGAGCTCGGCCCGCAAATGCTCGGATTTTTTCTGCTCTGTGATGTCGAAGGTGAAGCCGATCAGCGCTGTGGGCTGGCCCTGTTTGTCGCACAGCACATGCACGACTTCCTTGACCCAGACAAAGCGGTTGTCGCTGGTCAGCGCACGGTACTCGGCCTCGTGATCCACGCCAGCCAGGCAAAGCTCCACGCAGCGCGAGACGGTTTGTTCGCGCTCGTCGGGGTGGATGCGTTCGGCCCAGTCGTTCACGGTCTCCCAGCTCTCGGGACTCCAGCCCAGCAGATCAGCGATCTGCGGGCCGATATAGCTGTATTTCTTCGTGGTCCAGTCAATCTTGAAGGGAATCGCCAGGGTGGACTCCAGCAGCGTCTGGTAGAGGCCGTTGTCCGTGTCGGGTTCAAGGGTACGCAGGCGGGGGCGGGCTTCAAGCATGGGACGCTCCTGTCAGATCGAGAAGAGGGTGGGTGGTGGGCAGCTCGTTCCAGAACCAGTAGAAATAGCCGCCCTCGGTCTGCAGCAGGGTCTGGGTTTTGACGCTGGATCGCTCTATCCCGCGCCAGCAGGCCAGGGCCGCATTGCGGTTGCCGTGCAGATCCAGGCAAGTCTGCCCGGGCAGATTGGGCCGGGGAGGCACATACAAGGCCATGCCACGCGGCAGCCAGAGGTCGGCGAGACAGATTTTCTGCTGCTGTGGCCAGTACTTTCCCACCGAAATCACCAGCGGCAGGTGCGGGTCGATGGAGGTGAAGACATGCGGGAAATCGTGATGCTCGAGGTCGGTACAGACCTTGCCCAGCAGGCGGTAGCCGGTGCCCTCATAGGGCGAGCGGTGCCCGGCAAACATGCCGTACTCATAGTCGACCAGCGAAAGATGCGGCTGTGGGCTGGTGATGCGAATTCCCTGGCCCGGCTCTATCAGCGTCATGCCGAATGCCGCTGCAGTTTTATGCGTGGCTGCAATGGCCTTGTACTCGACCCGATCGGCCTGGAACTCCAGTCTGGTCTGATTGCCGTACTTGGGGTCCGGGTAGGTGGTGGTCGCAGAAAGGACGCGGTATGCGTTGCCGAGGGCGGCATTGGGATCGCTGGTGGCAGGCTCCATCAGCTTCAAGCCTGTGGGCAGCTCTGCGCAATAGTGCGGGAACCCGTGGATATTGCAGAAAAACGGTGTCTGCGACAGATCGACCGACGTCGGCGCATCTTCCTTGATGAACAGCACGGGATCAAAAAACTCTTGCGCCATGGCCTGTCACTTCACGGTGATTGATAGCAGAGATCGTTGCCCTATGCGGCGGTACGGCACCTGCAGTCACGGGTTGTTTGATATGTCAGTCAGTGATGCAGTCTAAATCAAGGCGGTTACAAATACCCGGGTGCGCAGGCGCTGCGGGCCAGGGCGCCTGAGGGTGTCAGTGGCTGTCACGGCAAAGTGCGAATTATTTTGATAGCTGCCATCGCTTTATGCATAAGCGATGCAGCCATGAAACCTTCTATTTCACGAGCACCGATTCGCCAATCGCGAAGAACTGCCCGCCCGCCACATAGTGCAGGGTGCGCAGTTCGGCAGGCGCGGAGCCGAACTCCCAGTGTCCATTGCGGAACACGCGTTCGTCGGCCCAGGCTGCCACGACTTCGGCGATGAACAGGTCATAGCTTTGCTGGTTATGCGGCTCGGGGATCAGCTTGCAGACCAGCCAGGCTGCGCAGCCTGCCACCAGCGGTACAGCCAGGCCCGGTGCGTCGAAAAGCTGCACTACATGCTTGGCGAGTTTGTGAGGTTCGGTCGCTGCGCTGTCCGTACCTATGCCCACCGTCAGGGCGGCCTGGGGCACGGTGGGCAGTTGCAGGGCGAAGAGGCCGCTGCCCTCGACCAGCGCACGCGTGCGCGTGGCCTTGTCGAGCACCACGCTGATCTTGGGCGGTGCGAAATCGAGCGCGCAGACCCAGGCAGCGCTCATGGCGTTGCGCTCGCCTGCATGCTGGGCCGAGACGATGACCGTGGGGCCGTGATTGAGCAGGCGGTAGGACTTGTCCAGGGGAACCGGGGTGAAATGGTCTGGCAGCATGGTGGGCTGAAAATGGGTGACAGAAGAGGACGGCAAGCTCCCGTTACGATGGCTTGCCTATTTCCCATCTTCGCCCGAAACAGGGCTTTTCCAGGAGACAACCATGTTTAGCCACATCATGCTGGGTGTAAATGATCTGGAGTCCAGCAAGCGCTTTTACGACGCACTGCTGGGTCAGCTGGGCATTGCGCCCGGCGTTGCCAACAAGAACCGCTTCTTCTACCGCAGCCCCACGGGCGTGTTTGCCATCTCCACCCCCATCAACGGCGAGTCGGCCAGCTCGGGAAATGGCGCGACCACGGGCTTTCTGGCACAGTCCACCGATCAGGTGAATGCGGCCCATGCGGCGGGCCTGGCAGCGGGCGGCGTGTCTATCGAGGACGCGCCGGGCTGGCGCGGCGACTCCATGTATCTGGCCTATCTGCGCGACCCCGACGGCAACAAGATCTGTCTGGCCTATCGCCCCGCGAAGGCCTGATTGAGGCCGACTGAACCAGGGCCGCGCAAGCGGCCTTTTTTGTCTTCAGCGGTGGGGATCAAAAACAGGAGCTTTCTGCGCTTTCAGGGCAAGGCCTTGAGCCCCGAATGGCAATATGGGGCGCGGTCATGCCCGACCTGCAAGCGGTGATGCTGCTTTGGCCCCCGGTGCAAAACCGGGGCAGGCGGCACAATGGCTGTTTTGCAGCGCGGGCAGACGTCCGGGGTCTGCACCACATTCAGTAGTTTTTTCATGACCAACACCTCCACTCCTGCCGAAGACCATCTGTGCGACGCCTGTGCCGGCATTCAGCGCAACTGGCGCAAAGCCCCCGGCCATGCCGAACTGATGCAGCGCGGCAACCGCAAGGAGGAGCGAGGCTCGAGCACGGCGACGGTGACCCGTTATGTCTGCGAGCGCTGCGGCACGGTGTGGGACTACGAGAACAACAAGCAGGATCAGCGCAAGGGCTGGTCGGTAGTGGGCCGGGTTTAACCCTCTCAGGCGCTGCGCGCCTTCCCTCTTTCCCCTTTTCCCGCTTCGCGGAAGGAGGGCGGCGCCATCGCCGCGAGGCGGCTCTTGCTTGGCGTCTCTGCGTTGTAGTGCGCCAGTCGCCAAGGCTCAGGCGCAAGAATAGCCAAGCCGTGCGGCGTCTTCGGGCGCCGTTTGTTTTTTGAAGGAGGCTGCGTGCAATCAGCAAGCAACGAGTGGTTTGACGAGGCGTATTACCAGCGCTTTTACTTTGACAAGAAGACCAGCGTGATCGACCCAGAGCACGCGCGGCGGCTGGGTGCGTTTGTCTGCTCGTATCTTGCGTATCTGCGCGTGCCCGTGCAGCGTGTGCTTGATGTGGGCTGCGGCATAGGCCTGTGGCGCGAGGCGATGCAGACGCATTTCCCGGGCGTGCAGTATCAGGGCGTGGAGTTCAGCCCCTATCTGTGCGAGCGCTATGGCTGGGAGCAGGGCTCGGTGGTGGATTGGCAGCCCAAAGATGGCCAGCCTTTCGATCTGGTGATCTGCCAGGGCGTGCTGCCCTATCTGAGCCCGGCAGATCTGAAAAAGGCACTGGCCAATCTGGGCCGGCTGTCGCGCGGCGCTCTCTACATCGAGGCCGTGGCACGTGAGGACTACGAGCGCGACATCATCGACGAGGAACTGACCGACCCGCGCCTGTATCGCCATCGTGCCGAGCTGTACCGCCGCGGCCTGCAGCCTCACTTCAAGGAGCTGGGCGGCGGCGTATGGCTGAGTCGTCAGGCCGATATGCCGCTGTTCGAGCTGGAGTGCGTTGGGAGCTGAAGCCTCTTGTTCTTGGTGATTTCGGGGCCTGCACCTATATTGCGGGGCTTGCGAACTCACAAGGATATGCAGATGCCTTATCGCTGGATCAAACGCTGCGCAGCCTGGACCGCTGCCATGGCTGGCGCAGCCCTGCTTCTGGCCTGCTCGGACTCCAAGACTGAAGCCCCGGCACAGGCCCCGGCCGTTGCACCGGCGCCCGCGCCTGCACAGCCTGCCGCCCAGGCCAAGCGCGTGATCGACCAGTTGTTCAGCACCGAAACCATAGGCATGAATCTGGCCTATGTGGAAAAGATTGCCGGCCCGGCCATGCGTTCGGAATTCCACCGCCACCAGTTCCGCACCGACGGCTGCGATATCACCCTGGTCAGCGACGAGGCCGACAAGGTGATCGAGTCTGTCGAGATCGATATCGCGCCCAGCTGCAATCTCTCGCTCAAGAGCGTGTTGAACGTGTCCGAGGGTCAGCCCGACATCAAGCTCGGCGATCTGACCTTTGGCGGCTTCGAGCCTTTGCTGGACAGCCGTTACTACGCTGACTGCCTGACGCTGTGCGGCAATGCCGCCGACCCCGTGGTCTATCTGGAGGCCAAGGGCTCGCGCTTGACCAACTTCATCAATTACTCGGTGCAGGCCCCCATGGTGGACGGCAAGGTGCTGAATGCGACTGCCGCCTGGCGCGATGCCATGGTCAAGGCGGAGTCCGAGGACTATGTGCTGGACACACGTTTCAACTGTGAGCCGGACCGATTCAGGAGCGTGATCTCTGCCGGACTCAGGAATGCCGGGCCCACGGTGTTCAGTTTTGGCCGTGGTCCGACCTTCGAGCAGGGCGACTGCGACTAAGCAGGCGCTCCTGCAGCATCAGCACTGGAATTGGCAAAGACGGGACAATCCGGGCATCTGTCTGAACCTGCTGGTGTCCGTCTTGCCCGTTTCCATGCCCTTGTCCCCCGCCGCTCTGACCCCGCAGAAAAGCGTTGCCTCCACGCTGGCTCCGCATGCCGTCTCGCGCTTGCGCCAGGCCCGGCTGGCGCGCAGCACGCGTCCGTTTCTGGCGCGTGGCGGCCCCAAGGGCGAGCGCTGCGAGGGCTGCCGTTTGCGCCCCTCGCACTGCATGTGCGCGCTGCGCCCCGAGCTGGCCACGCGCGCGGCCTTCTGCCTGCTGATGCATGATGCCGAGCCGCTCAAGCCCAGCAACACGGGCTGGCTGATTGCCGATGTGGTGAAGGACACCCATGCCTTTGGCTGGTCGCGCACCGAGGTGGATCCGCAGCTGGAGGCCTTGCTGGCCGATCCGCAATGGCAGCCCTATGTGGTGTTTCCCGGCGAATATGCCGAGCCTGCCGAGCGTGTGGTGGAGACGCTGGACGGCGGCGACAGCCGCGCGCTGCAGCCCGGCAGGCGCCCGCTGTTCATACTGCTGGATGCGACCTGGTCCGAGGCACGCAAGATGTTTCGCAAAAGCCCGTATCTCGATGGCTTTCCCGTGCTCAGCTTGCACCCGGACCTGATCTCGCGCTATCAGTTGCGCAGATCCAAGCGCGACGACCATTTCTGCACCAGCGAGGTGGCGGCCCTGTGTCTGGAACTGGTGGGCGATGCCGGCGATATGCAGGCCGGCCGCGTGCTGGAGAGCTATCTGGGCGTGTTCACCGAGCATTATCTGCAGGCCAAGCACCAGCAGCCGGTCGATGAGGCCGACAGCATCCACCAGCGCCTGCGTGAACTGATGGGGACGCCCCCCGCCAAACGCGACGCATGAAGCGCCGTGCAGGCATAAGCATTCCACTCAAAGCAATAAGCGAACACGGACAATCGGGCCAGGGCCTCATGACTGCATGAGGTGTGTGCCGGATCGGGTGGGTGATAGCGCCGATGACCAGAGGTCTCGGCGCTTTTGTTTTTCGGGAGTGGGTGATGCGCAAGTCGTTGAAATGGGGTGGTCTGGCAGCAGCGCTGGTATGTGCGGGTTCGGCCATGGCTGCGGGCAAGACCGAAGCGGCGAGTTCCAGTATCGGCTCCGGTATCGATACGGCGGTGGATCTGTCCGCATCGCCCACGCTGCAGCGCTGGCAGGCTGGCGGCACCGTGGTGCTGGGGGTAAGAGAGGCAGCAGTTCCCATGTCCTACGCGATCGGTGCCAACGAGAAGTTCGTCGGCTATCACATGGACCTCTGCGAGCGTGTGGTGCATGCGATCGCGCCCCGGGCCCAGCTCAAATACATGGTGCTGACGCCGCAGAACACCATGCCGCTGATCAACAACGGCACGGCCGATTTCAACTGCGCCAGCATGACCAACAACCTAACGCGCCAGAAGCAGGTGGCGTTTGGCTTGACCACCTATGTCAGCGAGGTGCGCATGGCCGTGCGTGCCGACTCGGGCATCACCTCCTTCAAGCAGCTGCAGGGGCGCAATGTGGGCGCCATCACGGGCACGACGGCGGTGCAGATTCTGCGCAAGTACGCCAGCGACAACGAGCTGAACTTCAAGACGCTGATGAGCAAGGACCAGTTCGAGAGCTTTCTGATGCTGGAGTCGGGTCGCGTCGATGCCTTTGTGCTGGACGACAACATGCTGGCCGGCGTGATCGGCCAGAGCAAGAATCCCAAGGGCTACAAGATCGTGGGAGAGGTGATCGGTGCCGAGCCGATTGCCATCCAGTTCAGCAAGAACGACCCGCAGATCAAGAAGGCCGTGGACGGCGCCATTTTGCAGATGATCCGTTCGGGCGAGCTGCACAAGCTCTACAACAAATGGTTCATGCAGCCCATTGCGCCCAAGAACGTGAACCTGAACCTGCCTATGGGCGAGGTGCTCAAGAAACAGCTGGCCGCGCCCAACGACACGCCGCTGGAGCAGTTCGTATTGCCCCAATAAAGCACTGGAGCGGCGCCAGTCGATAGACTGCATGGCAAACCTCAGGGGGAATGATTGCCGTGCTGGAGTACCTGGTCTATCCGCTGATTGCGCTGCTGTTCGTGGCAGTCTTCACGCGCGAGGTGATTGCGCCTGCCTCGCGCAATCTCTGCGACCGGCGCTGGCTGATCTACAGCAGCGCCCTGGGCGCGCTGACGCTGGTCTGCACGCTGGTGCTGGGCTGGTTGCTGGAGGAGCGCATTCGCCAGCATGCGCTGCTGGATGTGGGCGCACGCTGGAACCCGATGCTGGTGGGGCTGCTGAGCTTTTTCATCACCAGCTTTGTCTTTTACTGGTGGCATCGCGCCACCCATGCCTCTGACCTGCTGTGGCGCGTGTTTCACCAGCTGCATCACAGCGCGCGTCGCATCGAGGTGCTGACCTCGTTCTACGCCCACCCGCTGGACTCCTGCGCTGCCATGCTGCTGAGCGTGATCTCCAGCTACTGGGTGCTGGGTGCCAGCCCGGCGGCGGCAGCCGTGGCTCTGGGACTGACGGCGGCCTTCGACCTGTTCACCCATGCCGACATGCGCACGCCGCGCTGGCTTGGCTATGTGCTGCAGCGCCCGGAAATGCATACCGTGCACCATCAGCATGGCCACCATGCGCAGAACTACGGTCTGCCGCTGTGGGACATGCTGTTCGGCACCTGGACCAACCCCGCCGAGCGCGCGCAGAAGCTGGGCTTTGATGACGACAAGTCCGAACGCGTGGCCGAGATGCTGCTGTGGCGCGATGTTCACCAGAGTGCACCCGCCTGCGGGCGCCGCAAGTCATCCTGAAGCTTCGAATTTGATAGCTGATGATGCCGATGGGTGGAGCGCGGCGTGCTGTTTTTGTTCTTAATTGTTAACACGGCTTGCCAAGACCCTGCCAGAGCCCGGCAAGCTCTGCCTCTGGTTTGGGGCGGCGGCAAAAATCTGTTCAAATTGGCCCGGTCTGTTCACCTGTCAACAGACGCCAAGCCGTCTGGCTGTGGGCATTCATAACAATCTGCCGTCTCACCGTCAGTGAGCTGAAGCAGACAAATCGCCTGCCAGGTTCCGGCACCCCCGAGCGCGTTTTCATGCGCTCAGTGACCCCCGGGTCGCTGCAAAGAGCTGTTACTGCCTCTTTGCTCAAACTCTGAATACTGCTTCAGCCATGTCTTGTGCATGGCTGTGATTGTTTGTCTGCAAGCCCGGCCCGTGCCTGGGCGAAAGGAAAGGTGTCCGGTTTTGGTGGAGTCGGCGTTCAAGCTGCGCTACAACCCAGCGCTCGATGGATTGAGAGGCATAGCCATTGTGCTGGTGCTGCTCTCGCATGCACATGCCCCGATGTTCGATGGCGCCTTCTTCGGCGTCGATCTGTTCTTCGTGCTCAGCGGCTTTTTGATCACCTCCTTGCTGCTGATGGAGTATCGGCAGCATGGCAAGCTCGATTACTGGCGCTTTTACCGCCGCCGCTTCTTCCGTCTCATGCCTGCGCTGGCGCTGTTTCTGGTCGCGTACTGCGTGTTCGCGCCCTTTATCTGGCCAGACCTCACGGATATCTATTCGGACGCCCTGGTCTCCATCCTCTACCTGGCCGACTACGGCATTGCTTTCTTCGACAGTCCAGACACGCTGCTGCACATGTGGTCGCTGTCGGTGGAGGAGCATTTCTATCTGATCTGGCCGCCGCTGCTGGTCCTGCTGCTGCGCAAGGCCACGCCTGGCCGGGTCTGGGCACCGCTGCTGGCATTGTGGCTGCTGAGCACGCTGTGGCGCATCTTCTGGGTGGTGCAGGGCCAGCAGTTCTACGAAATCTTTTTCCGTTTCGATACGCGGGCCTCGGGGCTGCTGGCGGGCGCCTTGCTGGCGGCGCTGATGATGGAGCACCCTCGATGGATAGAGCGTCTGCAGTCGCTGCGCGCCTACACCATGTGGTTTGTGCTGGCCGTGCCGCTGATCATGGAGCTGGAATGGGACAACCAGCACGCCATGGTCTGGGGTATCACGGTGGTGGAATGCGCGGCCCTGGTCGTTCTGCTGGCCGTGCAAAAGCCCGCGGGACTGGTCTATGAAATGCTGACGGCACCGCTGCTCATCAAGCTGGGCCAGCTGTCCTATGGCATCTACCTCTGGCATTACCCGGTGGTGCGCTATCTGCGCGCCGATTACTCCTGGCCCGTGACCGTGGTCGTCGGCCTGCTGATCTCGACCGCGCTGTCGGCGCTGTCGTTCTACACAGTGGAGCGCTGGGCCATGCGCCACCGCGACCTGGGGGCGGGCAAAAAACCTGAGCGCCAGCCCAAGCCACGCCAGGAGCCCGCGTTGCGCGAGGCTACGCGCGGCTCGTGATCGCCCTAGAAGCCTGAACCGGGCTGGGCCAGATACTCGGCCTCTTCGGCGGTGCTGGCGCGGCCCAGAATGTGGTTGCGGTGCGGGAAACGGCAAAAGCGCGCTATCACCGCCTGATGGCGATGGGCGTAGTCCAGCGTTCCGGCCAGATAGTCGCGCAGCTCGGCGTCCGTGGTGCTCTCCAGCAAAGCCTCGAAGGCGGCCACGCTGCGTTGCTGCATGGCCGGGTCTTCGGCATGTTCCAGCGGCAGATACATGAAGACGCGGGCCACCTCTGGCAGTTGCCGGTCTGCGCCGGAGTCCACCGCCTGCAGCGCCAGTGCCAGGGCCTGCGCGTCACCGGCAAAGCTCTTGGGGGTGTTGCGGTGGATATTGCGCGTGAACTGGTCCAGCAGGATCACCAGCGCCAGCTGCTGCCATGGGCCCTGGGTTGCCCAGTGCTGCAGCGCACCGCCCAGAGCGGCTTCCACCGCTGTGCCAAAGCGCTGGCGCAGCGCCTCGTCGAAGGCTGCCGATTTGGTGAACCACTGCGCCTTGTGCTTGAGGGCATCGGCATTGCCGGGCCTGGCGCTGCCGAACCACTGGGTCAGGATCTGCTCGGGCAGGCTGGTGTCCTGGGCGGCGGCTGTCAGTGCCTCATGGCTGAGGGAAGAGGGATATGCGGTCATGCGAATCATTGTGCATGCACAGCTGCTTGCGTTGACAGTCAACCCCGGATGGCGTCGGACGTTAGATAACAGTCTTTTACCTGCAGATTGCGTCAGATGGGGAACTGCAATCATCCATCGAGACTCTGTGGAATAGCAGGCTCGGAGACAATGGAGTACTCAAAAACCATAGCTGACAGCGTTGGTTTATCAGGCGTTTGCACGGGTTTTGAATCAGGTTTTACGGAGTTCGGTGGTCGTGATGAATCGGCGCTCATGGTTGGCGGTGACAGTATTGGGATTGGGAATGGCTGCCACAGGCTGCTCGGGCAAGTCCGTGCCCAGCAGCGTGAGCGTGAGCCAGCAGAAGCTGCAGGAGATGCTGGCCAGGCGCTTCCCCAGGCAGTTCCCCGTGGCGGGCTTGCTGCATCTGGACCTGAAGGCGCCGCAGCTGAGCATGCTGCCCGAGCGCAATATGCTCAACGCCGTGATTCCGGCCGAGCTCAGCGGCAAGGTGCTCAAGGAGCAGTACAGCGGCCTGCTCAATGTCGATTTCGCGCTGCGCTATGAACCCACCGACCGCACCTTGCGCGCCTACCAGATCAAGGTCAACCAGCTCAGCATGGAAGGGCTGTCGCCCGCGCTCAGCGATATGCTGGGCACCTATGCCACGGCCTTGGCCGAGCAGGCCATGGGCCAGGTGGTGCTCTATCAGCTGCAGGACCAGGATCTGGCCCTGGTCGATGCGCTGGCGATGGAGCCTGGCGCCATTACCGTCACCGCCCAGGGGCTGACCGTGGCCCTGGTGCAGAAAGCCGGCCCGGGCAGCAAGCGCTGAGCTGGCGGTGACAAAAAAGCCCGCAGGCTTTGCCTGGCGGGCTTTTTTGCGGGTTCGTGCGATGCTCAGCGGGGCTTGGCAATGGGCTCCAGGCCGGTTTCACGAATCGTCTTGGCGGCGGCTGGCGAGGTGTAGTACTTGAGCAACTGCTCCAGCCCCTGCGGGTTGGTCGAGGTACTGGCCGTGCCGGCCGAGAAGAGGGTGTAGTGCTGCACCGAATCGGGCAGGGTGCCGACATAGCTGATGCCCTCGATGGGCAGCAGCTCGCTGACCTGCTGCAGGCCGATTTCGGCCTCGCCTCGCGCCACGATGGTGCCCACGCGCTCGGTCACGATCTTCCTGCTCTTGGGCATGACCTGATCGTGAATGCCGAGTTTCCTGAGCATCTGGGTTTCGTAATAGGTGCCGCTGGCGCTGGCCGAGTAGGCAATGCTCTTGGCGTTGAGCAGCACCTGGCGCAGCTTGTCCTCGCTGCTGATGTCGGGGATGGGGGCACCCTTCTTCACGGCCACGCCCACGGCAGAGCGCACCAGGTCGATCTGGGTGCCGTTGCGCACCAGGCCCTTGGCGGCCAGATCGTCAAGCGCGCCGCGTGCCAGAATCACCACGTCGGCCTTCTCGCCTTTGCTCAGGCGATTGGGAATCGAGGTGGGCGAGGCTCCCATGGACGAGCCATAGGCCGACTCCACTGCCAGGCCGGTCTGGGCCGTGAACTGCGGCGCCAGCAGCTTGTGTGCTTCAGTGAAGCCACCCGAGGTCATGAGGCGCACGGGCTCCTTGGGCGTGCTGCCCGGTTGCTGGGCGCAGCCTGCGGCCAGGGCCACGGCACTGATCAGCAGGGCTCGGCGGACGGTGAAAAGGGGAAACGGCTTCATCAATGTCTCTCTGTATCGGGCTGGTCTGGATAGGCCTTGAACCCTTATTGAATCAACGCAGACAGCTACGGTTGTCATGGCTTCTGCGGCTGAGCGGATTGTGAAAAGCTGCGGTCTTTGCGTCCAATACCGTTTGCGTCTGGACTTGATACGAAAATCGTCCTATGGATTTGCGCCGTCTGACCTGTTTTCTGGCTGTGGCCGAGGAGCTGAATTTCAGCCGTGCGGCCCAGCGCTTGCATATGAGCCAGCCCCCGCTGAGCCAGCAGATCCGTCTGCTGGAGCAGGAGATGGGGGCGCAGTTGTTCGAGCGCTCGCGCCGTGCCGTGGCGCTGACGCCGGCAGGCCTGCTGCTGCAGGACAAGGCGCGGCAGATCGTGGAGCTGCACCAGCAGGCCGGCGAGCTGGTGCGCATGGCGGCCCATGGTCTGGCGGGGCGGCTGCGCATCGCCTTCACGGCATCGGTGCCGCTGTTTGAGGAGTTCTCCACTATGCTGCGCGACTTTCGCAGCCGCCACCCGCAGGTGGAGCTGGACCTGCAGCATATGACCACGGGCGAGCAGATCGCGGCATTGACGGCCGGGCAGATCGATATCGGCTTCATGCGCCCCTCGCCGACGTTTCGCATCCCCGTGCCGATCCGGGAGCAGACGCTGTGGCGCGACGAGTTGAAGCTGGCCCTGCCGGTGGCACATGCCAAGGCGGCTGCGGGCCAGGCACAGGCTCTGAGCAGCCTGGCCGACCAGCCGTTTGTGCTGCATCCGGCCGTACTGGGCGGTGGTCTGCACGAACATATTCTGGCGCTGTGCAGCGAGGCCGGCTTTGTGCCGCGCATCGCCCAGCCGGCACGCGAGACCTCGACCATGCTGGCGCTGGTGGCCGCCGGCCTGGGGCTGTCCATCGTGCCCAGCGTCTATGAACGCATCTGCCCGCCCGGCGTGGTGCTGCAGCCGCTGGCCGACGCCGCGCGCCATTCGCGCATCGCGCTGGTCAGCATGCAGCAGGCGCCATCACCCTGCGTGCAGATGTTCTGGCAGTTGCTGCGCTGAGCGGCCTTCTCCGGCATCAGTCCGCGCGAATATCGGCGGCCCGGATGGCGTCGCCTAGTTCCCGGGTTTCGGCCTGGATGAAGCTGCCGAACTGTGCCGGTGTTCCTCCCAGGGGCGTGGCGCCCATATCGGCCAACGTCTGGGTGACCGCAGGCGTGGTCAGTGCCTTGTTGAGTGCGGCGTTCAGCGTCTGGATCACGGCCTCGGGCGTTCCCTTGGGGGCTACCAGGCCCCACCATACGGTGGCCTGTACATCCACACCCAGGGAGCGTGCAGTAGGCACCTGGGGCAGCAGGCGCGAGCCATTCTTGTTGAGCACCGCCAGTGCGCGCAGGTTGCCGCTGTTCACATGGCCCGCGACTTCCAGCGGATTGATGGCCATGAAGTCCAGACGCCCGCCCAGCAGGTCCGTCACTGCGGTGGATCCTCCCTTGTAGGGAATATGGACGCCCTTGAACTGTCCTGCCCTTTCCAGCAAGGCGCTTGCCATATGGCCCGAACTGCCCACTCCTGCCGTGCCATAGGACAGGGCGCCGGGCTTGGCCTTGCCCGCTGCGATCAGTTCGGCCAGGCTTTTGTATGGTGACCTGGCGTTGACCACGACCACCAGTGGCGCCTCGCCGATGCGCCCTACCGGAATCAGGTCAACTGCCGGGTCGAAGCTGAGCTTGGAGTACAGTGCCTTGTTGGTGGTCAGCGTATTCGAGGCCGTCAGCAGCATATAGCCATTGGGCGCGGAGCGTGCCACTGCCGCCATGCCGATATTCGTGCCGCCTCCGGGCTTGTTTTCCACCACGATGGACTGACCCAGAAACTCCGCCATGGGCGTGGTGACCAGCCTGGTCACGATGTCCACGCCTCCGGCCGGCGAATATGGCACGACGACCGTCACGGCGCGCTCCGGAAAGCTTGCGGCAGCGGTCGCACCGCTGGCCAGCATCAGCCCTGCAGCCAGCGCGGTAGCGCCTAGGCCCAGCACTTGCCGTCGGCGCAGCAAAGTGCAAGCAGGCGCCTTTGTGCCGGTGAAAAAAGAATCGGGCCTGCCAGGAAGCTGATGCATGTGATGTCTCCGTGGTTCACTTTTTTATCAAACACCCAATATCACCGGCTCAGGCACTGGCTTCGATGAGGGAATCTGCGTACCCGCATCTGGCCATCCCAGCCATCGGCAGCGCTGCCTGCAAGGCCGCATGACAACCGTTAGGATGCTCGGGCGCTCTGTGTCGTGGCTTGCCAGGCCACGCCGACAGCCCCATGCGGGGCCGCAGAGATTGCCAACACGCTCCGAAGGAAACCCATGACGCAACCCCAAGTCCTCGCCGATTTTTCCGTGACCCGCAAATGGCCCGCGCAGCACCCCGAGCGCATCCAGCTGTACTCGCTGCCCACGCCCAACGGCGTGAAGGTGTCGATTGCGCTGGAGGAGATGCAGCTGCCCTACGAGGCGCACCTGGTCAGCTTCCAGACCAATGACCAGCTCACGCCGGAGTTTGTCGGCACTTTCCCCAACAACAAGATTCCCGCCATCATCGACCCGCAAGGCCCGGGCGGAAAGCCGCTGGCGCTGTTCGAGTCGGCGGCCATCCTGATCTACCTGGCCGAAAAGAGCGGCAGCCCGCTGCTGCCCGCAGACCCCGCGGCGCGCTACGAGACGCTGCAGTGGCTGATGTTCCAGATGGGCGGCGTGGGACCCATGTTCGGCCAGGTCGGCTTCTTCCACAAGTTCGCGGGCAAGGACTTCGAGGACAAGCGCCCGCGCGATCGCTACATCAACGAGTCCAAACGCCTGCTGGGCGTGCTGGAGCAGCGCATGCAGGGCCGCGAGTGGATCATGGGCGAGCAGATCACGATTGCCGACATCGCCATCTGGCCCTGGGTGCGCAATATGGTCGACGAGAACGGCTACAACGCCGCCGAGCTGGTGGGCTGGAGCGGGTTCACCGAGTTGCAGCGCGTGCTCAAGGCCTTCATGGCCCGCCCGGCGACGCAAAAAGGCCTGAACATTCCGCCGCGCGGCTGAGCGCCGGCTCGGGCGGCACAGGCTTGCCGTTGTTGCAAAAGCGGCAAGTACTGTCCCAGTGGTGATGTCTTTCAAACCCGTGGGCCGGCCTTATCTTCGAGACTTCAGGCCCTGCAGCTGGCAGCGGCTTCTCAAGAGGAGAACTCCATGACCACGAATCGCCCACCCATTCTGGAAAGTGCCCCCCTGGGTCCGCGCTGGCCCTGCCTGGACCCCTTCCTGTTCTGCGCTCACCACGATGACAGCTATCCGGCCAGCAACGGAAAGATGGGCGTGCAGGCCGTGGAGTTCGAGGGACGCGAAATGGGCAGCGATTTCAGTGCCAGGGACGGTTTCTCGATGTACCACGGCGAGCCGGTTCCGGGCTTCCCGGGCCACCCGCATCGCGGCTTCGAGACCGTGACCCTGGTGCGCAAGGGTCGCATCGACCATGCGGACTCGCTGGGCGCAGCCGCGCGCTTCGGCGGCGGCGATGTGCAGTGGCTCACTGCCGGCAAGGGCATCCAGCACTCGGAGATGTTTCCGCTGCTGAGCAGCGACAAGCCCAATCCGCTTGAACTGTTCCAGATCTGGCTGAACCTGCCTGCGAGGAACAAGATGGTGGAGCCCCACTTCACCATGTTCTGGAACGAGCAGATTCCTCGTCAGAGCTTCAGCGATGCGGCGGGCCGCAAAACCACCGTCACCGTGGTGGCTGGTGCCCTGGACGGTGCGGGCAAGGCCTTGCAGCCACCACCCGAATCCTGGGCTTCCCAGGCCGACAGCGATGTGGCCATCTGGACGCTGGAGCTGGAGCCCGGTGCCCGCTGGACCCTGCCCAGGGCTGCAGGTGAGCAAACTCACCGCATGCTCTACTTCTTCGTAGGCAAGAGCATGACTGTGGGTGGCGAAACCGTGAACGACCATCTGGCCATGCATGTCGACGCTCAGCGCGAGCTGGAGCTGGTCAACACCGGCGATGTCAGTGCAGAACTGGTGCTGCTGCAGGGCAAGCCGATTGGCGAGAAGGTGGCGCAATATGGCCCCTTTGTGATGAACACGCAGGAGGAGATCATGCAGGCCATGCAGGACTATCGCCGCACCCAGTTCGGCGGCTGGCCCTGGAAGGACAGTGATCCGGTGCATGGCACCGAGAATCGCCGCTTTGCGCGCTACCCTGGCGCCGACGTCGACGAGCAGCCTCCCCAGGCCTGATATGGCCAGGCTCAGGGCGTGAAGCTGGCCGCCTCCGGCGTGCGGCCCTGCTCCCTGAGCACCTGCCAGGCCGGTATTGCTCGGGTGCCCAGATCCAAGGGCGCTCTGCCTGCTCGACTGCGCGCGGCAATGCCTGGGGTGATGCCCGCTCAGCCGAACTCTCCCGCGAGGAAATCCACTACGGCGCGCACGCGCGGTGCCAGGGATCTGCCGCGCGGATATAGCAGGTAGAAGCGGTCGTCCTCGCTGCGCTCCTGGAACTGCTGCAGCAGCGGCACCAGGGTTCCACGCTCCAGGTCGGCGGCGATATGGAAGTGGGCCAGTCGCACCACGCCGTGGCCCAGCAGCGCCAGGCTGCGCAACAGTTCGCCCTGGTTGGCGCCGATGTGGCTGGGGATGTCTATGGTCTTGAGCCCGCCTTCCTCGTGGAAAGTCCAGCGGTTCCACTGCGTGCGTATGGTGAAGTTCAGGCAGCGGTGCTGCAGCAGGTCCTCGGGCTGCTCGGGATGGCCGAAACGCTGGAGGTACTGCGGCGCCGCGGCTATCACCCAAGGCCTGAGCATCAGCGGGCGGCCGATCAGCGTCTGCTCCGTAGGCCTGCCGCTGTGGATGGCGACGTCTATGCCCTGACGCACGAAGTCGCCGCGCTCCGTGCCGAGGACGAAGTCCAGGTGCAGTCGCGGGTGCCGGTCCAGCAGCAGGTGCAGGCGTGGCGCGACCAGGTACTTGGCCGTGGTCAGCGCCGTATGGATGCGCACCGTGCCCGAGATTTCGGCATCGGCCACACGCACACAAGCCTCGGCCTGCTCCATGGCCTGCACCACGCGCTGGCTGGCGGTGCGAAAGCGCTCGCCTTCCTGGGTCAGGCGTATGGCTGCGGCAACCCGCTCGAACAGCCGCACGCCAAGGCGTGCCTCCATACGCGCGATGAGCTTGCTCACCGCCGAAGGCGATAGCTCGAGCCTTCTGCCGGCACCGGAAAAACTGCCTTCCTCGATCACGCGCAGGAATACCGTCATCTCGCCGAACTGGTCCATCTAAGGTCTTTGCCCCCTGTGAAATTGATTCACATGCGCTGTGCGCGCGCATGCGTTGTCTCTTGAAAAACGACTGTACAGAATGGTCTCAGCCCCCGGGTCTGGGGGAACAACGGAGACGAGCGCAATGAATGACAGCAAGATCCTGCGCATAGGCGCGGGAGCCGCCTGGTGGGGCGACCGGATCGAGCCCGCCGCCCTCAATGCCGAGCATGGCCGGCTCGACTACCTGTGCTTCGAGACCATGGCCGAGGCCACGGTCTCCGCCGCGCAGGTCAGGGCCAGACGGGACCCGTCCTTTCCGGGCTACGACACCTATCTCGACGACCGCATGCGAGCCGTGCTGCCTGCATGCATGCGCCAGGGCACGCGCATCATCTCCAACCAGGGCTGGATCAACCCGCAGGGTGCGGCCCGGCGCATCGTCGAGCTGCTGCGCGAGCTGGACATCACCGGCGTCAAGGTGGCGGCCGTGGGCGGCAGCCTGATCACCGACCGCGTGCTGTCGCTGGCTCCCACCATCCTGGAGACAGGTGCGCCCACGCAGAGCATTGCCCACTCGCTGATCTCGGCCGAAGCCTATCTCGGGGCCGCTCCCATCGTCGACGCTCTGGCGAAAGGCGCGCAGATCGTGGTCACGGGCCGCGTGGCCGATCCTTCACTGTTCCTGGCTCCCATGGTGCATGAGTTCGGCTGGGACCTGCTGGACCATGAGCGTATAGGTGCCGGCAGTGCGATAGGCCATCTGATGGAGTGCGGGGCCCAGATCACCGGGGGGTATTTTGCGGACCCCGGCCTCAAGGACGTGCCCGATCCCTGGAACCTGGCCTTTCCCATCGCCGAGGTCGATGCCGAAGGCGGCGTGACCCTGTCCAAGGTGGACGGCACGGGCGGCATGATCAGCCTGCAGACGGTCAAGGAGCAGATGCTCTACGAGGTGCACGACCCGGCGAACTACATCACGCCCGATGTGGTGGTCGACTTCACGCAGGCTCGCATCGAGCAACTGGCGCCCGATCGCGTGCGCGTGACGGGTCTCACGGGCAAGCCGCGCACATCCACGCTCAAGGTCTCCATGGGATGCACCGAGGGCTTCATCGGCGAGGACATGTTCTTCTACGCCGGCCCTGGCGCGCTGCGCCGCGCCCAGCTGGCCAGGCGCATCCTGGAGGAGCGCCTGCGCATCGTCAAGCTCGATGCCGAGGAGGTGCGTATCGACTTCCTGGGCCTGAATGCCGTGCATGGCGCTGCCACGCCGGCGGATGCGCCCGAGCCCTATGAAGTGGCCGTGCGCGTGGCGGCACGCACCCGTTCGCGCGAGGAGGCGGTCAAGGTGGGGCGCGAAGTGGACGGCATGGCGGTCTCGGGGATTGCCCACACCGGCAAGCGAGTGCCGCACCAGGAGCGCACGCGCGAGGTGATAGGCGTGTGGTCCTCGCTGGTGCCGCGCGAGCAGGTGACGGCGCATATCGACTACTTCACGAGCTGAGCAGGGAGAGCAAAGCATGCAGGACATGAACCAGGACATCCGGGTGCCGCTGGAGCAGGTGGCACATACGCGCTCGGGCGACAAGGGCAATACCTCCAACATCGCCGTGTTTGCCTACGAGCCCGAGCTCTATGCGCTGCTCAAGCAGCAGCTGAGCGCCGAACGCTTCAAGGCCTTTCATGGCCCGGCCATCACCGGCGAGGTGCTGCGCTACGAGGCCGACAACCTTCACGCGCTGAATTTCGTGGCGCACGGTGCACTGGGCGGCGGCGTCTCGCGCAGCCTGTCGGTGGACAACTACGGCAAGGCGCTGTCGGCGGCCATCCTGGGCTTCGAGCTGCTCGTTCCCGCTGCGCTGGCTCCGCTGCTGCGCCGCCGTGCGCCAGGCTGAGCTGGCACCGACATCCAGCACGGGCATCCACCGCATATTCCAAAAAACACCACCAGGAGACACCGCAATGACCTCGCAACTGTTTCGCGCTCTGGCTGCCGCCGCAGCGCTGGCCATGGCGGCCTGCACGGCCGTGGCCTTCGCGCAGGCCCCGGCCTATCCCGTCAAGCCCGTGCGCATCATCGTTCCCTATCCGGCAGGAGGCACCACGGACATCATCGCGCGGCTGGCGGCGGCCCAGTTGTCCGAGCGGCTGCGCCAGCCCTTCGTCGTCGAGAACCGGGCCGGCGCCAGCGGTGCCATAGGCTCGGTGGCCGTGGCCCAGGCCGCCGCCGACGGCTACACCCTGGTCATGGGGACGGCCAGCTCGCACGGCATCAACTCGGCGCTGCAGAAGAACCTGCCCTATGACGCCGTCAAGGACTTCGCGCCCGTCACCGTGGTGGCCAGCACGCCCAACATCATCGTGGTTCATCCCAGCGTCCCCGCGCGCACCCTGGGCGAGTTGCTGGCGCTGGCCAAGACCAGGCCCGGGCAGATCAACTTCGGCTCGACCAGCCCCGGCGGCTCTCCGCACATGAGCGCCGAGCTGCTCAAGATGATGGCGGGCGTGGACATGACCCATGTGCCTTACAAGGGCGCATCGCCCATGCTCACCGATCTCGTGGGCGGGCAGATACAGGCCGGCTTCGACAACCTGCCGTCCACCATCGCCTTCGTGCGCAGCGGCAAGCTGCGGGCGCTGGCCGTGACCACGGCACAGCGCTGGCCCGGGGCGGCAGACATTCCCACCGTTGCCGAAAGCGTGCCCGGCTACGAGGTCTCGGGCTGGTTCGGCCTGCTGGCGCCGGCGGGAACGCCCAAGGCGGTGCTCGACACGCTGCAGACCGCAGTTGCCCAGGCCGTGCGCGACCCCGAGGTGACCCGGCAACTGCGCAGCCTGGGCGCCGAGCCCGTGGCCAGCAGGCCCGAGGCCTTTGCACAGCAGATCCGCGCCGACGTGGACAAATGGCGCGGCGTGGTTAAGGCCACGGGCGTGACACTGGAATAGCCCGAGTCGCCGACAATGACAGCTTTGCGCGATGCCTGACTCGGGTTCAGGCACCGCACCACTCGAAATCCATTGTCATGAACATCACCAAAGACACTGCCGTCACCATCAACTACAAGATTCACGAGCTGCTCGCGGGCGGCGTGGCCGTCAAACTGCTGGACAAGGGCGATGTGGCCTATCTGCACGGCGGCTATGACAACATCTTCGCCAAGGTCGAAGCCGCTCTGGACGGCAAGCAAAAAGGCGATGTCGTGACCGTGGATCTGGCCGTGGCGGACGCCTTCGGCGAGCGCGACGAAAGCCTCAAGCGCACCATTCCCAAGGGTGAATTCCCTGCGGGCGTGAAGGTGGGCGGCCAGCTGCGCGGCACCAACGATCAGGGCCTGCCCCAGATCTACAACGTGGTGAAGATCAAGGGCCCCGTGGTGCTGCTGGACGGCAACCATCCCCTGGCCGGTTTCGCGCTGCGCTTCAGCGCGGTGGTCAACGATGTGCGCGAGGCCTCCGAAGAAGAAATCGCCCACAAGCATGTGCATGGCGGTCACGGCCACCACCATTAAAAACATAGCTGTCAGCGTATTCTCACAAAGGATTTCAGCATTATTTCGAGCTGAAATCCCTTGTCTGAAAGCGCAAGCAGCTATCAAAACAAAAAAGGCCCCCGGATTTCGATTCCGGGGGCCTTTTGTCTGCTTGGGACTGATCGCTCAGGCGGTCAGGCGATCCAGCGCCTCGCGGTACTTGGCCGCCGTCCTGTCGATCACTTCCTTGGGCAGGCGGGGCGCGGGAGCCTTCTTGTCCCAGGCCTTGCCGTTGACCTGTGCCTGCTCCAGCCAGTCACGCACGAACTGCTTGTCGTAGCTGGGAGGGTTCTCGCCCTTGGCCAGCGCGTCCTCATAGCCTTCCACGGGCCAGTAGCGCGAGCTGTCGGGGGTCAGCACCTCGTCCATCAGCACCAGGGTGCCATCTTCGGTCAGGCCGAATTCGAACTTGGTGTCGGCAATGATCATGCCCTTGGTCAGCGCGATCTCGGCCGCTTCCTTGTAGATGCGGATGGCGGTGTCGCGGATCTGGGCTGCCAGCTGTTCGCCCACCATTTCCACGGTGCGCTCGTAGGTGATGTTCTCGTCGTGGTCACCCATTTCGGCCTTGGCCGCGGGGGTGTAGATGGGTTCGGGCAGCTTGGCCGCGTTGGTCAGGCCGGCGGGCAGCTTCACGCCACAGACCGATTGCGATTCCTGGTATTCCTTCCAGCCGCTGCCGGCCAGATAACCGCGCACCACGGCTTCGATCAGCACGGGCTTGAGGCGCTTGACCAGCATGGAGCGGCCTTCGACCTGCTTGACTTCCTCGGGCTTGACCACGGATTCGGGGGCTTCGCCGGTCAGGTGGTTGGGGCAGATATGGCCCAGCTTGTCGAACCAGAACAGCGCCATCTGCGTCAGCAGCACGCCCTTGCCGGGAATGGGCTCGCCCATGATCACGTCAAAGGCAGACAGGCGGTCCGAGGCCACCATCAGGATGCGGTCGTCGCCCACGGCGTAGTTGTCGCGGACCTTGCCACGTGCGAGCAGGGGCAGCGAGGCAATGTTGGAGGTATGCAGGGCGGAGGGCTGGGTGGTCATGGTCGAGATAGGGCTGTCAGGCAATTCAGGCGTGCAGTCGGTCAGCAGGCGCCTGAAAGCCCGGGGGCTGCCAGCGTCGCAGGCCCGAGAGGCGGCTGCGTAAAAACGCGATTTTAATGGCGCAGGCAGGGGTTTGGACGGTCACGGTCTTTGCCAGTGCGCGCCTGCTGCGATCGGGGCCATGGGGCATGAAGGCGTATCCCCCGCATGCCAGCCAAAGCCACTCATTGTGGCGTCAAAACCGCCTGTCATCAAACCGCCAAACAAGGCCCCTGACTAGCCTGCGCTATCACGGTCATTTCGTTGCCTTTGGCGTGGGGCGGGCGCATAGTGGATTCACAGCAAAGACGAATGCGCATTCCGAACTGCCAGGCTGCGGCACAGCCATCAGGTGCTGTGAAACCGCAGTGATTTCACCGAGAGCTAAGGAGTGTTTTGTTATGAATTTGACGATTAGCGGGCATCACCTGGAGGTCACTCCCTCGCTGCGCAGCTATGTCATGGCCAAGCTGGAACGCATTCTCAGGCACTTCGATCAGGTCGTGGACGTGAAGGTGCTGCTCACAGTCCACAAGCAAAAGGAAAAAGACAAACGACAGCGCGCCGGTTGCACGGTACGCGTAAAAGGGCAAGACTTGTTCGTGGAGACGCAGCATTTCGACCTCTATGCCGCCGTGGATGCCCTGGCCGACAAGCTCGACCGTGTGGTGATGCGCTACAAGACTCGTCAGCAAGGCCCGCGTGCCACAGCCAAGCGACTCGATGCCGGGGGCTTGGGGCTGGCGCAGGTGTCAGCTTGATGAAAGCGAGGCGCAAGCCCAGCGTTTGCGCCGGTTTGTTGCAGGGCTGTCGCCTTGTTACAACGCTAAAAGCGCCGCCCTACGGGGCGGTTTTTGATGGTGATCAGGGTTTCCCCACGGTTTTCAGCGCTGCGGTGCATAATTGTTGATCACACCATGAATCGCCTAGCTTCTATCCTTCCCGCCGCTCAAGTGCTTGTGAGCGTTGATGTCACCAGCAAGAAACGCGCTTTCGAGGAAGCGGGTTTGCTCTTTGAGAGCTTGCATGGTCTGTCTCGTGCCCTGATCACCGATAGCCTGTTCGCACGCGAACGCCTGGGCTCCACCGGCCTGGGGCATGGAGTTGCCATTCCCCATGGCCGCATCAAGGGCCTGACGGCTCCCATGGCGGCAGTGTTCCAGCTGGCCAACCCCATCGGCTTCGATGCGCCCGACGAGCAGCCGGTCGGGCTGCTGATCTTCCTGCTGGTGCCCGAGGCGGCGACGCAAAAGCACCTGGAAATCCTCTCCGAGATCGCCGAGCTGCTCAGCGACAGCCAGTTGCGCGAGCGCCTGAAGTCGTCCACCGATGCGCAGCAGCTGCACGGCATGATCGACAGCTGGCAGTCCTCCATCAACTCCCAGGCTTGAGTCCTGGCCCTTCTTCTTGACTGACAGGGCCTTGCCATGAGACCCAGCGCCATCAGTGCCGATGTATTGTTCGAGGCATTTCGCAACTCCAGCCTGCGCTGGCAGTGGATAGCGGGGCTGGGCGCCTCCGAGCGCCGCTTCGACGAGATGGCCGTGCGCTCGGCCCGCTCGGGTGCCGATCTGGTGGGCTATCTCAACTACATCCATCCCTACCGTCTGCAGGTGCTGGGCGAGCGTGAAATCGCCTATCTGACCAATGCCACCTCGCAGGACTGCCTGCGCCGCATTGCCCGCATCGTCACGCTGGAGCCGCCGGTGCTGGTGCTGGCCGATGGTCAGGACGCGCCCGACGAACTGATCTCCATGTGCGAGCGCGCGCATATCCCGCTGTTCTCCACCAAGGAGCAGTCGGCCTTCGTCATCGACGTGCTGCGTGCCTATCTGTCCAAGCATTTCGCCGATCGCATCACCATGCACGGCGTGTTCATGGATATTTTGGGCATGGGCGTGCTGATCACGGGCGAATCGGGCCTTGGCAAGAGCGAGCTGGGGCTGGAGCTGGTCACGCGCGGCAATGGTCTGGTGGCCGACGATGCGGTGGACCTGTACCGCATCAACCAGACCACGGTCGAAGGCAAATGCCCCGAGCTGCTGCAGAACCTGCTCGAGGTGCGCGGCATCGGCCTGCTCGATATTCGCGCCATCTTTGGCGAGACGGCGGTGCGCCGCAAGATGCGGCTCAAGCTCATCGTGCATCTGGTGCGCAAGGAAACCATGGAGCGCGAATACGAGCGCCTGCCCGCCGAGCCGCTGACCCAGGACGTGCTGGGCGTGCCCGTGCGCAAGGTGGTGATTCAGGTGGTGGCGGGCCGAAACATCGCCGTGCTGGTGGAAGCCGCAGTGCGCAATGCCATTTTGCAGCTGCGCGGCATCGACACCTACCAGGAATTCGTGATGCGCCACCGCCGCGCCATGGAAAGCGGCGAGTCGTTCTAGACCAGCTGCAGCCTGCCGGGCTGCGAGGCCGGAAAGATCTGCTGAAGCTGCGCTGCGTTCAGGCCGTACATGCGGGCAAACAGGCCGCCGAGCAGGGAGCGGTATTCGTTGAGCACGGGGTAGTCGCGGTTCTGGAAAAGCGCTTTTTCGGTGACCTCGATCTGCTCGCCCAGCACCTTGCCGCCGGCCTGGGCCGACAGGCCGCCGCCGAGAAACCAGTAAGCCGTGCCATGGCCGTGATCCGTGCCCTTGTTGCCGTTTTCGCGGAAAGTGCGGCCGAACTCGCTGATCACGGCCACCACGGTATGGCGCCAGGCCTCGGCTCCCATGGAGTCGGCGAAAGTCGCCAGGCCCTGGCTCAGATCGCTGAGCCGGTTGGCCAGGTTGCCGCTGGCGGCGCCCTGATTGACATGGGTGTCCCAGCCTCCGATATCGACAAAGCCCAGGTCGAACTGCTCGCGCATCAGGTGGGCCATGCGCTGGGCTACCAGGCTGAAGCCCTTGGCGCTGATGGCATTGCGCCCGGCCTGGTCCATTTCCTCCTGCATGCTGCGCTGCACGGCGCGCTGTACCGAAAAGCCTTCGCGCACCGGCGTCTCCAGTGCCGAGCCCTGGTACATGGAGGCAATGATCTGGCTGCGCTGCTCGTCCACGGCCGTCTTGCGCACCGAGGCCAGCGCCATGTTCGCCACCTGGGCGCTGCCGCGCAGGCATAGCGGCAACTGGGCGGTGAAGGCCATGGGGCTGAGGCCGGTGCGGCTCTGGCTGTCGGCCTGCAGCACCCGGGTCAGCCGGTTCAGAAAGCCGCTCTGATAGCTTTTTCCGCCTTCCTGGGGTTGGCCCAGCTCGATCGAATCCTGGGTTTCGAAATGGCTGCGCGAGAGGTCGTTGCTGCCTGCGAACGGCACAAAACAGGCCTGGCCCTGTTCGTACAGCGGCAGCAGGCTGCTTTGCAATGCAGGGTGCAGTCCCCATTGAGGGTTCAGGGCCAGGGCACCATCGGCCGATCCCGGGCGCGCTATGGCGATGCTGGGCCTGGCCTGATAGTAGAAGTCGCTGTGAGTAGGCACCAGCAGGCTGTTGCTGTCGTAGGCGCCGCGCAGAAAGACCAGCAGAAAACGGGGCGAGCCGCTTTGCAAGGGAGCGGCCAGACCTTGGCCCAGCTGGCAGAACAGCGGCAGGGCAGCGCCGAGGCTGAGAAATTGACGTCTTTGCATGGCTGCCCTCCTTAGCGGTACATCATTTCGGGGGCGGAGAGGAAAAAGCTGTTCCAGTCCGCCGGGTTCCTGGCCTGGGCCAGTGCGGCGCGTGTGGCGACACCCAATGCCGGCACGCGAGCCTGTACGCTGCCGCGCTTGTCCAGGTCGGGATAGGGCGGCTTCTCCAGCGGCTGCTGCGGGCTGTTGCGGAACAGCAGCGCGCCGCGGCTGCCAATCTGCCTTGCCACCTCGAAGCGGGCATTCATCTGGCCGGAGCTGGACCAGTCCGATTGCGTCACGGGGTAGCCGTCGGGCGTTTCGTGGCCATACAGCGGCTGACCCAGCTGGTTGAGCCAGTTCTGTACCGGGGACACGTCGCTGGCCACGCGCTGGTCGTAGGCCAGGCGTGTGGCGCCCAGCACATAGTGGACCGGGTCCTTGAAGCCCTGGCCGAACTGCTGAGCCTGAGGGTCGCTCAGCAGCGTGGCCAGAGTGACGGCGATATCGCCATGGCTGCGCTCAAAGGCCTGGGCCGTGCGCTCGACCACGGCCTGGGGCGGCTTGTCGCCGAGAAAATAGACGCAGAGCTTGCGTGCAATGAAGCGCGCAGTGACGGGCGAGGCCACGATGCGGTCTACCGCCTCGTTGACCTGGGCCAGTCCGCTTTTTTCCAGCGGCCTGCCGAGCAAGACCTGGGGTGTGTAATCGTGGCGATTGGGGTTGAATTCGAAGAAGCCATGGCGCAGATAGTCGCCCTGGCGTTCGGGGCGCAGCCTGGGTGGCGGGGCATCGGCCTCCCGGGTGGAGAAGCCCACACCGGTCAGCACATGGGCCATGGCCTGCACGTCGGCCTGGGTGTAGCCGCTGCCCACGCCCATGGTGTGCAGCTCCAGCAGTTCGCGCGCGTAGTTTTCATTGATGCGCCCGGCGGCATTGCTGGCATTGTCCAGATACAGCAGCATGGCCGGATGGCGCATGCTGGCCGTCAGCAGCTCGCGGAATTTGCCCAGCGCATGGGGGCGAATGGCCTGCTCCTCGTAGTCGCCCACCCACATGCGCACATCGCCCTTGCGGGTGCTGACGTTGAAGTGATTCATCCAGAACCAGGTCATTTGCTCCTGCAACTGGTGGGGCGAGTAGAGCGCGCGCCAGATCTGGCGTTTCTGGGCTTCGGCACCGAGCTGATTGAGCTGGCGCTGCAGCTCGCTGCGCAGCTTGGCGGCCTCCTCCGGATCCTGGCTGTTGCGAATGGCCAGGCGCTGGTCGGCAATTTCGCGCTGGATCTGCGCCATGGGCTTCTGGCTGATGCCCAGGGCATCGATGTGCTGCTGCACCTCGGCCGGCATGGGCGCGGAGGACGGGCTGAGCTGAGCGGCCAGCCAGCGCTTGAGGCCTTGCTGCTGCAGCCGGGCCGCATCATGGTCGGTGGCGCCCCAGGTGACCCTGTCCAGCCATTGCTGGCTTTGCAGCGCGCTGGGCTTGTCGGGCAGGGCGCTGCTGCTCAGCGTCTGCAGCACCTCGGGGCTGGGGCGGCCCGATGAGGGAGCCAGCGGTGCGCAGGCGGTCAAGGCGAGGGCGGCCAGACAGAGCAGCCCCTGGACAGGTGAAAACGGTAGCAGTCGCATGAACCGGGTCTCCTCAAGCGCGGGAATGACTGCAGCATACGCAGTCCGGCTCGCGTTTGGTTTGAGGCTTGATGGAGCTATGTGAAGAAGTTCTCACCAAATGTAAAAAGGGCAAGACATCTGCATGTCCTGCCCCTGGATTCACCGTCGCGTTTTGCGTTTTTACTTGGCGGCGCGTGTGGCGCATTCGGCGCACTGGCCGTAGAGCGCCATGGAGTGATCCTGAATCACCCAGCCCTTTTCCTTGGCGATCAGGTTCTGGCGTTTCTCGATCTCGGCGTCATAGAACTCCTCGACCTTGCCGCAGCTGGTGCAGACGAAGTGGTCGTGGTGCTGGCCTTCGTTGAGCTCATAGACGGCTTTGCCGCTTTCGAAGTTGCTGCGGATCAGGATGCCGGCCTGCTCGAACTGGGTCAGCACGCGGTAAACCGTGGCCAGGCCAATATCCGAGCGCTCGTCCAGAAGCACGCGGAACACGTCTTCGGCCGTCATGTGGCGCTGGGCGCCCTTCTGGAAGATTTCCAGGATTTTCAGACGCGGCAAAGTGGCTTTGAGGCCCGTGCTTTTGAGTTCATCAATATTTTTCATGTCGGCTCTCTTGGTGGACTACGGGCACATGGAAGGCTGGACCCACTTGTTTAAGGAGAAGCTTTACACGCAGATAAAGGGAATCTCCAAGTGTCTCCGGGGCCTGCCGCTACAATGAACCCGATCATATCCCTATGCCATTACCCATGCATGTTCAAGCCCGTAGCCGCGCAGGTCTGGCCCTGACGTTGGCAATCGCAGCGGCACTGGCCGGCTGCAACAGTATCGATGGCGCCGCGCACCGTGTCGCCAATGCCGTCACTCCTTACAAGGTCGATGTCGTGCAGGGCAATTTCGTGTCCAAGGAGCAGGTCGAGGCCTTGCAGCCCGGCATGAGCCGTCAGCAGATTCGCGACATCCTGGGCACACCTCTCGTGACCAGCGTGTTCCACGGCGATCGCTGGGAATACGTGTTCACCATCAATCGCCCTGGTGTGGAGTCGCAGATCCGCAAGCTCACCGTCTTCTTCAATGGCGACGCCTTTGCGCGCGCCGAAGGTGACGAGATGCCCTCCGAGGCCGATTTCGTGGCCAGCCTCAAAGGCATGAAGGGCACGCCCAAGGTTCCGCAGCTGGAAGCCAGCGAAGCTCAACTGGCCAAATACCCCGCACGCAATAACACCGAAGCCGAGCAGGCTGCGGCCAATCTGCCGCCTGCCGCCACCAGCTATCCACCGCTGGAATCGCGTTAAGCATCAGAACAGGTTGTTCCCCGCTTGCAGAAAGCGGTGGATGCTCTCTTTTTATGACGGTGTGGATGCGATCCTGCCGTCTTCCATTTGATCGAGTGATAGCGCCATGACCGCATCCACCACCCATTCCCCCACCCCTCAGCGCGTTGCTGTGGCGGGTGCCTCCGGCCGCATGGGCCATATGCTGATCGAAGCGATTCTGAACAGCAGCGACTGCGTGCTGGCTGCAGCACTGGACCGCGCCGACAGCCCTGCCATCGGCACCGATCCTTCTGCATTCCTGGGTAAGCCCAGCGGGCTGAAGATCGAAAGCGATGTGCGCGCAGCCCTGTCGAAGGCCGACTGCCTGATCGACTTCACGCGCCCCGAAGGCACGATGGAGCACCTGGCCGTTGCGGCCGATCTGGGCGTTGGCGTGGTCATCGGCACCACGGGCTTCTCGGATGAGCAAAAGACGCAGATCGCCGAGTTTGCCCAGAAGACTTCCATCGTTTTCGCCCCCAATATGAGCGTAGGCGTGAACGTGACCTTCAAGTTGCTGGAGATGGCGGCCAAGGCCTTGCAGCAAGGTGGCTACGACATCGAGATCGTCGAAGCCCATCACAAGCACAAGGTCGACGCACCTTCTGGAACGGCCCTGAAGATGGGCGAAGTGATTGCCGAAGCCCAGGGCACCAAGCTGGCCGATCGCGCCGTGTATGAGCGCTTCGGCCACACCGGCGAGCGCAAGGCCGACACCATTGGCTTTGCCACCGTGCGCGGCGGCGATATCGTGGGCGATCACACCGTGCTGTTTGCCGGTACCGGCGAGCGCATCGAGATCTCGCACAAGTCCAGCAGCCGTGCAGGCTATGCCAACGGCAGCCTGCGCGCCGTGGCCTATCTGGCCGACAAGAAGACTGGCCAGTACGATATGTACGATGTGCTGAATCTGCGCTGACCGCGCAATTTGCAAAGGGGCCGTGACGGCCCCTTGCTGTTTCTGGGAGCGAGGTGAGCGATGTCTGCAGGAATGTGGCAATGGCTGGCAGAGGGCGATGCGGTCACGTGGGCGACGGCGGCCCTGATGCTGCTGATGTCCGTGCTCAGCTGGGTGGTCATCCTCTACAAGCTCTGGTTTATGGCCGTGGCGCGTCGCAGCGTGCCGCAGGCCGTGGCTGCGTTCTGGCAGATGCCCGATCTGGTCCAGGCCATGGCGCAGGTCAAGGCTCTGGATAGACAGGGGCTGGTGCAGGCCATGGCCGATGCCGTGGCGCAGGGCGCAATGGCTGCGCAAGGCTCTCTGGCACAAAGCGCGACGCAGGGCCAGCGCCTGCTGCGCAGCCTGCGTGAGGCTCTGGGCCAGGCATCCGTCCAGCTGCAGTGGGGTCAGACCTTGCTTGCCACCATTGGTGCAACGGCACCGTTTGTGGGTCTGTTGGGTACGGTCTGGGGCATTCACCATGCGCTGGGAACGCTGGCGGGCAGTGGTCAGGTCGATATCGCTCAGCTTGCCGGGCCTGTGGGTGAAGCCCTGGTCATGACGGCCGCCGGTCTGGCCGTCGCTTTGCCTGCTGTGCTGGCCTATAACCTGCTGGGGCGTTCGGCCAGCCAGCTGGAGGCTGTGCTGGAAGGGTTTGCACATGATCTGCATGCCCAGTTCGGCGTGGATGCTTCTTAAAGGACGGCATCATGGCATTCGGTCGCATGAGCCGCCGTCAAGGGGCGGAAACTCCGATCAACACCATCAATGTCACACCGCTGGTCGATGTGATGCTGGTGCTGGTGGTGATCTTCATTCTGGCTGCTCCCATGCTGGCAGCCACCTTGCGCGTGCAGCTGCCCAAGGCGCAGGCAGCAGTGCAGCAGGCTGCCGTGAGCAAGAGCGATGCCTTGATGGTGGAGGTCAGCCCTGCCGGCGAAATCTGGATTCAGGGGGCCGTGGCGGACGATGCGGCAGTGCAGCAGCAACTGGAAGAGCTGGGGCGGCGCAATCCTCAGGCCGAAGTGCAACTGCGCGCCGACACCAGCGTTCCCTATGGTCGCGTGGTACAGGTCATGGGCTGGGCCCACGCAGCAGGCCTGACGCGCATCGGCTTTGTGGCCGAGCCTGAATCGAAGGCTGGCATTAACTGACGGCCCTAGGCGTAAAAACGCTTACTTTTTGCAAATCACCGGCCAGCACTTTTTGCTTTGGCTCAAGGGCAAAGCTCGTAGAGCCTACCCTTGTTGCTATCTCTTTCAAATCAGGGCGAAGCTGCCTCCACAATGGTCAAAGCCCCTGTCCTTTACTGGCGTAACAAGCCCCGATGGGCAGAACAAGGTTCTGGCGTTACGATGTTTTCGCCTGCCTTTATGGCACCCCTACAGATTTCGCCGCAGCGGTTGCGGCATTTGGTGACTAGGAGGATTTGCATGCAAGTACAGGTTCATGCCGACGATTCCATCCAGGGTGGAGAGTCTCTGGCTCAATGGGCGCAGGAGGAGATCAATGCCAAGCTGGCCCGCCTGAAGGAGTATGTGGTGCGTGTGGAGGTCTTCCTCACGGGCGTTGATGCCCTCAAGACCACGGGTGGCCCAGGCAAACGCTGTGTGCTCGAGACCCGGGCTACAGGTCGCCCCCCCATCGCAGTGAATGCGGAAGCCGAAAAGGTCAAGGAGGCCTTCAGCGCCGCGATTGAAAAGCTCAAACGCGCGGTGGAGACTGATCTTGGCAAGCTCAAGGACAAAAATCTGCGTGAAAGCGTACGCGGCGTGGATGACCCCAGTGACGAGAATGCCGCAGTGGCTTGAATATGAAGCGTTTTTGGCTTTCTGCCCTCTGAAACCAGGCGTGGAAAGCTATTAAAACGATATCAATCAAAAAGGGCATGTTCATGGCGAACATGCCCTTTTGCATTGTCGATAAAGAGCGTGCTTATGCGGCGGTCAATGCGCCGGCCTGGGTCAGCTTGTCGGCGACCAGCAGCTTGTTCATTTCGATCCGGCTCATGATGCCCAGTTCTTCCGCCACCACGGCAATCTGCTTGCCGTTGGCAATGGCGGTCTTGGCAATCTTGGCGGCCTTTTCGTAGCCGATCAAAGGGTTCAGCGCCGTCACCAGCGTCACCGACTCGGCAATGCGGGAATCCAGCAGCGCTTCGTTGGCCACAATGCCTTCCACGCAGTTGACTTGCAGCGTCTTGCAGGCGCTGCTCAGGTGGCTCAGGCTTTTGTGCAGAGCCCAGGCCATCAGCGGCTCGAAGGCGTTGAGCTGCAATTGGCCGGCCTCCACGGCCATGGTGATGGCGGCATCGTTGCCTATCACTTCAAAGCAGACCTGGTTCATTACCTCGGGAATCACGGGATTCACCTTGCCGGGCATGATGGACGAGCCGGCCTGGCGCGCCGGCAGCTTGATGTCTGCCACACCTGCTTGAGGGCCCGAGGAAAGCAGGCGCAGGTCGTTGCTGATCTTGGATAGCTTGACTGCAACACGCTTCAAGATACCGGAAATGTCGGCAAAGGCGCCGGTATCTCCCGTGGCGGCGATCAGATCGCCGGCTTTGACGACGGGAACGCCCGAAATTTCAGCCAAGGCCTTGGTCACGGCGCTTGCGTAGCCTACGGGAGCGTTGATGCCGGTACCGATGGCAGTGCCACCCATGTTCACTTCGGTCATCAGATAGGCGGACTCGCGCAGACGCTTTTCATCGTCGGCGATCATGGCTGCAAAAGCGGAAAACTCCTGGCCCAAAGTCATGGGCACGGCATCTTGTAATTGTGTGCGGCCGATTTTCAGGATATGGGCGAATTCGCCGGCTTTGGCTTCGAAAGCAGAGCGCAACTCGGTCAGGGCGATCAGCAGCTTCTGGATGCCAGCGTAGGTGGCAAGCTTGACGGCTGTGGGGTAGGAGTCGTTGGTGGACTGCGAAGCATTGACGTGATCGTTGGGGTGGATCATGTCGTAAGTGCCTTTGGGCAATCCCAGGTGCTCGAGTGCACGGTTGGCGATCACCTCATTGGCGTTCATATTCGTGGAGGTGCCGGCGCCGCCCTGGATCACATCGACCACAAACTGCTCGTGCAGCTGGCCGGAAATCAGATCATCACAGGCTTGGGAGATGGCGGTGGCTTGCTTGAGATTGATGGCACCAAACTGCAGATTGGCCTGGGCCGCTGCCTTTTTGACAAAGGCAAACGCGCGGATCAGCTCGGGCATGTGCGCGACCGAGTGACCGGTAATGGGGAAGTTCTCCACTGCGCGTGCGGAATGAACGCCCCAGTACGCGTCGGGAGGGATGGTTTTGATGCCAATGAAGTCATGTTCTTGACGCATTGATCGGCTTTCTTTGCAAAGTTGAGTTGGGCAGGACGTGGCAACGCCCCGGACGAGAAGCGGCGGTCGCATTCTCGTGGCCAGGGCGTTGGCTCGATTATGAAAGCTTGGCGTGCATGAGTCCAAACGTTTCATGCATAACGTCTGGCTTGTCTTCGCTTGAAGAGAGTGCGTTGTCTCTAAAAGCTTCCAAAATCCACCAAAATCTTGCAAAGATGCTTTTATTCTTCTTTTTGAGAAATTCAATTCGCACCAAATTGGTGCGAATTGAATAAGCGCCGGCAGGCTTATCTGGAGGCGCGCAGGCTGACGCCAGCCAGTGAGGGAGAGTGCAGCGACTTCAGAGGCGAGGCCACGGGCTTGCCAAAACGGCGTGGCTGTCCGTTGACGAGTTCCGCATCGGTGGCCGCCTCCGCCTCCCATTGCTGCTGGGCCTGTTGCATCTCTTCGGTGGTGCGGGCCACAAAGTTCCACCACAGCAAGATGGCTTCATCCATGGGCTCGCCCCCGATGATGATGAGGCGGCTGCCGGGCGTGCATTCCAGCTGCACTTCCCGCGTGCCCACAGGCAGATAGATCAGCTCCTGCGAGGGCAACACCTGGCCTTCAACCTTCACCTCGCCTGACAGGCTCATCACCGCATGCTCGAAGTCGGCGCGCAGCGGCATGGTGGCGCACGCCTGGCCGGCTGTGCCGCAGGCCAGAAGGTCCACGCCCATCAGCGGGGAGTGGACTTCTGCGGGGGCCGCCAGACCGAGGGCTTCACCGGCCAGCACGGTTACGGCAAAGTCGCCGATCTCGGTCCTGGGCAGGTCGGGATAATGCTGGAAGCGGGGCGCAGTATTGCGATGGCTGTCGGGCAAGGCAATCCACAACTGGGCTGCATGCACGCCCAGTGTCTGGGCTTCTTCGGAATGGGCAATGCCGCGGCCAGCCGTCATCAGATTGACCTGGCCGGGGCGGATGATCTGCTCGCTGCCCAGGCTGTCGCGGTGAAGCACCTCGCCCTCGATCATCCAGGTGAAAGTCTGCAGGCCGATATGGGGATGGGGCCCGACCTGCATGCCGGGTGGAGGGGGGACGGCCGGGCCGGCGTGGTCGAGGAAGCACCAGGCCCCTACTTTGCGCAGCGCGGCCTGAGGAATGGCACGGTGGATGGGGATGCCGCCGACATCGGCTATACGGGTGGGCAGACGTTGTAAGTTCTTTGATTCACTCATGACAAATCCTGACGGCGAAGAGATTCGAGTGTCAGGGATATGCGGTATTCGCGCAATCAGACGGCAGAATGCAGCAACGCCTTGCACGCAGTTACATCACTGTGAGGATTCAGCCAATAGGCTGACAAGGACTCCGCCAGGAGTCGGCTAAGTTAAAGGCGTAGGCCGCTAGCAGTGGCTTTCACGTGGCGCAATTCGTGCGCAGCGACCTAACAACTGCAGGAGGAATAAACATGAACGAACACAGCACTCAAGGCAACCAGATCTCGGCAGTCGAGATCCAGCTGTACCCCGAGCACTTTGCCGCTCGTGTCACAGGCAAGGTGGAGCATCGTGTCGGAGATGGTCCGTCCGAGCAGATTCCCATGGGCATAGAGATGAAGGTCGATACCGCCATCGCCAGCTATGTGCTGTCCTGGGTCGACCCCGAGGACCAGCAGCCCGAAACCGCATCACTGGCCAAACGTGAGTTCGAACACTATGTGGAAGTGGGTGCGCTGGAGGTGACGGTGTAATCAAGTTACACACAACAGCGACCAAAGCCCTGCCGGTGACTGCAGGGCTTTTTTTATGGTTCATCGAGGAATTCCGTGGAGATGAGCCCGTTCGTTTTGTAATCTGACGGCTGCGAAGCTGACATCGGAGAACAAATCAAATGCTGGACTCGAAGTTATTGCAGGCTCTTGGCGGCTGGGAGGGCTACGAGGTTGAACGTGTGCAGTGGCCCCAGGGCGATAGCCGCACCGTGTCGATCTATCTGAAGCCGCAGGCCAGCATCATGCATTGCGAACGCTGCGGTGCGCAGTGCAGCCAAGTCCATGAGACCACGACACGGCGCGTGCGCGATCTGGCACTGTTCGAGTACAAGGTGGTGCTGCATGTGCCGCGTCGGCGTCTGTGGTGCGATAGCTGTGGTGGCCCGCGCCTGGAGAAACTCAGCTGGCTCGGTCGCTACCAGCGCGTCACAGACCGTCTGGCACAGGCGTGCAGCCAGTTGCTTCGCAGCAGCAGCATCAAGGCAGTCGCGGCCTTCTTCGATCTTGGGTGGCACACGGTCAAGTCCATCGACAAGGCCTTATTGCTGGCCACTACCGCGCAGCCGCAATGGGAGCGGATCGAGTACTTGGCAATGGACGAGTTTGCGTTGCACAAGGGCCATCGCTACGCCACAGTCGTCGTCGACCCCATCAGCCGGCAGGTGCTGTGGGTGGGGCAAGGGCGCTCACGCGAGACGGCCCGCCAGTTCTTCGAGCAGTTGCCCGTTGGCGTTGCCCAGCGCATTCGCGCGGTTGCTATCGACATGACTACTGCCTACGAGCTGGAGATCCAGGCCAACTGCCCCAACGCCGAGATCGTCTATGACCTGTTCCATGTCGTGGCCAAGTATGGCCGGGAGGTTATCGACCGAGTGCGTGTCGATCAGGCCAACTTGCTGCGCCAACAGCCCTTGGCGCGCAAGGTGCTCAAGTCCAGCCGCTGGTTGCTACTGCGCAATCGCAACAAGCTGCAGGCTCAACAAGCAGTGCAGCTCAAGGAGCTGCTGGCGGCCAATGAGCCATTAATGGCGGTATACGTCTTGCGCGATGAGCTAAAACAGCTGTGGTTTTACCGTCGTCCGGCTTGGGCGCATCGCGCCTGGCAGCACTGGTGTGAGCAAGCGCGCCAAAGCGGTATTACAGCACTGAGCACCTTTGCTCAGCGCTTGCAAAGCTACCTGCACGGGATCATCGCCCGATGCCGGCATCCGTTGAACACAAGTGTTGTCGAGGGCATCAACAACACCATCAAGGTCATCAAGCGCCGGGCTTATGGCTACCGCGATCAGGACTATTTCTTTCTGAAGATTCGCGCAGCCTTCCCCGGTAATGCGCGATGAACCTTTTTTATCGCCGGGCAGTCCCAAGGATGAAGCTGGCTTTCCGGCAGGAGGCGAGCCTACACAGCGAGTGCGTGAGGTGCTTTTTTCATGCCTGCGCGGCTTCGGTCAGAGCGGTGGGAATGGAAACCTTGCCTTCCAGCAGCTTGTGCACGGGGCAGGCATTGGCAATCTGCAGCAGGCGCTGGCGCTGCTCGTCGTCCAGCTCGCCATGCAGGGTGATGCTGCGCGTGATCTGGTTGGCATCCGCGGGCTTGCCATCGGGGTTGAGCTGCAGATCCACATCGACATGGCTTAGCGGCCACTGCTTGCGACCCGCGTACATATGCAGGGTGATGGCCGTGCAGGCTCCCAGGGCCGAGAGCATCAGCTGCATGGGGTTGGGGGCGGAGTCGGCGCCGCCATCATTCACGGGTTCATCGGCATGCCAGACATGGCCTTGGGCATCGGTCAGGGTGATGCGGTACGGGGTGGGGCTGCTTTGTGCGTGTGCGCTGTGAATCATTCGCTGCTTCTCCATAAAACCTGGGCCACTTTAAGCGCTGCCTGCAATCCTTGCAGTCCTATCCGTTATCGGTTGAGTCCACGGTTCAAGGCGGTTGCGCAGGCCGGCTTGGCTGCAAAAGCATTTACGGGGTTTCTGGCAAGCGAAAAAAGCAATATGCCAGCTGTTTATCGGTATTTGGATACAGGGCGAATTTCTACCGCAGAATTCCGCAATGACCCGATTTCAAAGAAAAATCGGGCAATACCAGAGCGGATTCGGTCATTGCAAGCGGGCTTGCAGATGATTCATCAAACCGAGAGTGGGAGAGCAGGCATTGAATTCGATACATGGTGTTCACCAAAAAGGTGATTCTTCCGAGTGGAAAATCCCTCCGTTCTGGCAAAAGCTCAATAGCTTCTTCTTGTTTCCTCTGCAGACCGAGCCTTTGCTCTATGCATTGCTGCTGTCGGCATGCAGTTATGGCTTGATGTTCGGGTGGATTGGAATCTTGTTTGTGGGGTTGGGCTTGATGCTGGCAGTCAGCCGTTATGCATTCAAGGTTTCGGCACTCGCATCTCGTGGAATTACCCATAGTTCCGATTTCCGGTCCAGTCAGGTCGATGAAGACTGGAAATGGCTGCCCTGGAAATTTTTCGGGGTGCTCGTCGTTTTCGGGATATTTGTGGGCTTTATGGCGACCCGCAGCCTGACCTTGGGCGTGGTTGCCAATCTGTTGGTGGCCTTCCTGATTCCTGCTACCTGGATGGTGCTGATCAATACCAACAGCCTGAGCTCGGCCGTTAATCCGTTCGAGCTGCTGGCGACGATTTTCGGTATCGGCAAGTCCTATCTGCTGCTGTGCTTTTTCCTGTTTCTGCTGCAGCAGGGCTCGCCCATGGTCCTGGCGATGCTGCTCAAGGTTGCGGCACCCGGATTGGTACTGCCCCTGGTGAGCTTTGTGATGATTTATTTCAGCTGGGTGATGGCGGCCATGATCGGCTATGTCATGTACCAGCACCATGCGGCTCTGGATATCGATCCCGTACAAGCGCCTGAGGGGCCTGCGACCGTGCAGATCGACCCTGCGGCCCTGGAGGCCAAGCGTCGCGATGCGCTGGTGGCCAGACTGGTGCAGGACAACAAGATGGACGAGGCTGTGAACCAGGCGCGCGAATGGCAGCGGGAGGACTATGAGAGCCTGCCCGATTGCCGCCGTTACTTCCGGGTGCTCAAGCTGACCGAACGCGCGGATGCCCTGGCGGAGCTGGGCCAGCGTTTCATTCCCATGCTGCTTGCTCAGCAGCGCGCCAGCGAGGCCCTTGAGGCCTGGGTGAGCTGCGTCAAGCGCAAGCCGGACTTCAAGCCTGACTCGGCCCAGCTCAGCTACGAGCTGGCACAGCAGGCCTGGAAGGCCGGCAAGCCCAGGTATGTGTTGATCCTGGCCAAGGATTTTGAGAAGCGCTTTGCCGGCAGCCCCCTGATTCCGTTCATGCTGGAGTTGGTGGTGCGCGCCTACAAGCAGGGCATGGAGCAGCCCATGCAGGGGGTGGCCGTTTACATGCGCATGAAGCAGCTCTTTCCCGAGCACGAGAGCACCAAGGAGGCGCAGTGGGTGCTGCGTGATGAGCTGCAGGAGCTGGAAGCCAAGACCTGAGCGCGGCGAGGCGTTGGCTAGCGCTGCTGTGCCAGCCAGCGCGTGAGAGCTTCCTCTGGAGCCGATTGCTGCAGCACAGGCAGCCAGGCTTTGGCTTCCTGAACGCGTCCGGCCTGGGCCAGTCCGTTGACCAGCAGCAGCAGGCTTGCCGGCCATTGGGGATGGTCTGCCAGCTTGTGCAGGGAGCGGCATAGCTTTTCGGCCTCGGGCAGGGCGCCCAGGCGCACGAAGCTGCGCACCAGTCCATGCATGGTGTCGGCGCTCATGCGCATGCCGGGCTGTGCGCGCTGCTGATAGCTGCGATAGCTGGCCAGCTGCAGCTGGCGTTCGGCGTCCGTGGTGGCCGGCAGCTTGAAGATGCGTCGTGCCGCAGCATGAAAGTCCTCGCTGGCGGGTTGATGGCGCGAGCTTTCGAACCAGGCCTTCAGAATGGCGGGGTCCTTGGGGGCCAGCCGCGCGGCCTCCCGCCAGGCTGGCGCAGCACGGCCGAACTCCAGGGTGTCGGTAAGGTGCTGCGCACGGGCCACGGCATCGGCCAGCGGCTTTGCGGCGGCCCTGGCCAGTTCCTCTTCGTTGACGGGAGCCTCCACCGTCTGCAAACGCATATAGACCCACATCAGCACCGCCCCTGTCAGCAGGCCGCCAAAGTGGGCCATATAGGCCACCTGCTTGCTGCCCCACAGGTGCTGCAGCAACTCCACCCCCATCCAGACCGGCAGCATGACCAGGGCCGGCCAGGTGGCGTAGTTGAAGTAGAACAGCAGCATGTAGAAAAAGCGTATGCGCCGCATGCGGTACATCACCGCATACATGGCCATCAGCGCTGAAATCGCGCCCGAGGCCCCCAGGCCGTAGCCGCCCATGCCGGCATAGAACATCAGCGCAAACAGTGATGCCCCCACACCGCCGACCACGTAAAAAGCCAGATAGGTGAAGGAGCCCAGGGCGAGCTCCAGCGTGAAGCCGAACAGGAAAAGAAACACCATATTGCCCAGCAGATGGCTGGTGCTGCCGTGCAGAAAGATGGAGGTGAAGGCCTGCAGAGGCTGCCAGCCCGCGCTCGGCTCATAGCTCATGGACCAGCGCTCGGTAAAGCTGCCGCTCGGCTCATGGGGCGCGAAGGCGGCCCGTGCAGCTTGCCACTGCGCATGGCGTGGGTGGCTGGCGGTGATGACCTGGCCGTCCAGCAGGTGCTGGCGGAATTTCTTTTCCTGCCACAGCAGCGCATAGAGCTGGGCATAGGCCTTGTGTTGATAGAGCTTGCGCACGGCCTGCAGCGTTTGCTGGTCGAAGCGCTTGCTGCCTTGGGCGGATTGCTCCTCAAGATAGGCCAGGAATGGTGGCAGTTCCAACGTTGGCAAAGCGGTCTGGGCATATTGCTGGGCCGCTTTTTCCACGGCATGTTCCTCGGGCGCCTGCCAGCCCCAGAAGATCACGCAGTTGATGACGATGAGCAGCACCGTCATCCAGGGCGGGCTGCGCCATGAAGGCTTGTTCTCAAGAGGAATTGCAATAAACATGGCGGCCTTGTCTGAGGAAGTGGCAGCGCTTCACGCTCTTGGGCGTTGGTGGTGGCTGCGTGTTACAAATGTATCCGAGACATGCTCCGGCTGGCTCCGGTCTTGTGGGACGAAAAAAAGCCAGCATGGCGTCCCATGCTGGCTTTTTTGATAGCTGCCAGTGCTTATCAGATAAGCACTAGAGCCTGATTTTGCTTGTAATCTGCGAAGATTACTTGGCAACCACTCGCACCATTTCCAGGCACTTGTTGGAGTAGCCCCACTCGTTGTCGTACCAGGACACGACCTTCACAAAGGTCTTGTCCAGGGCGATGCCGGCTTCGGCGTCGAACACGGAGGTGCAGGTCTCGCCGCGGAAGTCGGTGGCGACGACCTTGTCTTCGGTGTAACCCAGCACGCCCTTCAGAGCGCCTTGGGACTGGGCCTTCATTTCGGCGCAGATTTCTTCGTAGGTGGCTTCGCTGTTCAGCTCAACGGTCAGGTCAACCACGGACACGTCAGACGTTGGCACGCGGAAGGACATGCCAGTCAGCTTCTTGTTCAGCTCGGGGATCACCACGCCCACGGCCTTGGCAGCGCCAGTGCTGGAGGGGATGATGTTTTCCAGAATGCCGCGGCCGCCGCGCCAGTCCTTGTTGGAAGGGCCGTCCACGGTCTTTTGCGTGGCGGTCGCTGCGTGCACGGTGGTCATCAGGCCGCGCTTGATGCCCCACTTGTCGTTCAGCACCTTGGCCACGGGAGCCAGGCAGTTGGTGGTGCAGGAAGCGTTGGAGATGATGGCCTCGCCCTTGTAGGTGCCGTGGTTCACGCCGAACACGAACATGGGGGTGTCGTCCTTGGAAGGAGCGGACAGGATGACCTTCTTGGCGCCAGCGTCGATGTGCTTCTGGGCGGTTTCCTTGGTCAGGAACAGGCCGGTGGACTCGATCACGATGTCGGCGCCGACTTCGTTCCACTTCAGGTTGGCGGGGTCGCGCTCTTGCGTCAGGCGGATCTTCTTGCCGTTGACGACCAGGGTGTTGCCTTCGACAGAAACTTCACCGTCGAAACGACCGTGCACGCTGTCGTACTTCAACATGTAAGCCAGGTAGTCAGGCTCCAGCAGGTCGTTGATGCCGACGATTTCGATGTCGGAGAAGTTTTGCACTGCGGAACGCAGCACGTTGCGGCCAATGCGGCCGAAGCCGTTGATACCAACCTTGATCGTCATAGTTGCCTCGTAGATAGTGAGTAATGAAAAACCGGAGCGGATTGTGCCCGGACTCGGCTCCCTGAGGCCTGGTCCGGATGGCTGAGAACTGCGGGTAAGCAAACTTCAGCCGGAAAAAAGGGGCACGAGGCCCCTTTTTCGCTTACTTGGCAGCGTTCTGCAGGGCGACCTGCACGGTATCGGCCACATTCTCGGCGGTGAAGCCGAAGTGCTTGAACAGCACGCCTGCGGGAGCGGACTCGCCGTAGGTGTCGATGCCGACCACGGCGGCGCAGCCGTACTTCCACCAGAAGTCGGTCACGCCCATTTCCACGGCGATGCGGGGCAGGCCGGCAGGCAGCACGGCCTTCTTGTACTTCACATCCTGCTTGTCGAAGGTCGTGGTGCTGGGCATGGAGACCACGCGCACGGCGATCTTGCGTTCGGCCAGCTGCTTCTGGGCAGCCAGAGCCAGCTGCACTTCGGAGCCGGTGGCGATGATCACGGCCTGGGCCTTCTTGCCCTTCAGGCCCACATCCTTGGGCTCGGAGAGCACGTAGGCGCCGCAGGCGATGTCGTCCAGCGCGTCTTCGCTCTTGGGCGAGTAAGCCAGGTTCTGGCGGCTCAGCAGCATGGCTGTGGGCTTGTTCTTCTGGCTCAGGGCCACGGTCCATGCCACGGCGGTCTCGGTGGTGTCGGCGGGGCGCCACACGTCCAGACCGGGGATCAGGCGCAGGGAGGCTGCGTGCTCGATGGACTGGTGGGTGGGGCCGTCTTCGCCCAGGCCGATGGAGTCGTGCGTGAACACATGGATCACGCGCTGCTTCATCAGGGCGGCCATGCGGATGGCGTTGCGGCTGTAGTCGGAGAAGGTCAGGAAGGTGCCGCCGTAGGGGATGAAGCCGCCGTGCAGCGCCACACCGTTCATGATGGCGGCCATGCCGAACTCGCGCACACCGTAGTTGATGTGGCGGCCGATCTGGCCTTCTTCGGTCTTGACCACGGCACCCTTGTCATCCACGCGGAAAGAGGGAGTGGACTTGGTGTTGGTCAGGTTGGAGCCGGTCAGGTCGGCAGAGCCGCCCAGCAGCTCGGGCAGGGCAGCTGTCAGGCCTTCCAGGGCCAGCTGGCTGGCCTTGCGGCTGGCCACGGTGGCACCGGCGTCATGGGCGTCGGAGGCGATCTTGGCGGCGATTTCACCGAAGTTGGCGGGCAGATCGCCAGCCATGCGGCGGGTGAACTCGGCGGCTTGCTCGGGGAAGGCAGCGGTGTAGGCTGCGAACTTTTCGTTCCAGGCAGCTTCGGCCTTGGTGCCCAGATCCTTGGCGTTCCAGTCGGTGTAGACCTCGGCAGGGATCTCGAAGGGGCCATGAGTCCAGCCCAGAGCCGCGCGGGTCAGTGCGATTTCTTCGGCGCCCAGAGGTTCGCCGTGGGCCTTGGCCGTGTCCTGACGGTTGGGCGAGCCCTTGCCGATATGGGTCTTGCAGCAGATCAGCGTGGGCTTGTCGGCGCTCTTCTTGGCAGCGGCGATGGCCTTGTCCAGGGCGTCCACGTTGTGGCCGTCCACGGCGCGGATCACGTTCCAGCCATAGGCTTCAAAACGCTCGGGCGTGTTGTCGATGAACCAGGGGGCGACCTTGCCGTCGATGGAAATGCCGTTGTCGTCGTACAGGGCGATCAGCTTGTTCAGCTTCCAGGCACCAGCCAGGGCGGCGGCTTCATGCGAGATGCCTTCCATCAGGCAGCCATCGCCCAGGAACACATAAGTGTGGTGGTCGACGATCTCGTGCTTGTCCTTGTTGAACTCGGCAGCCAGCAGCTTTTCAGCCAGTGCAAAACCCACGGCATTGGTGATGCCCTGGCCCAGAGGGCCGGTGGTGGTTTCCACGCCGGGGGTGATGCCCACTTCGGGGTGGCCTGCAGTCTTGCTGTGCAGCTGACGGAAGTTCTTCAGCTCTTCGATGGGCAGGTCGTAGCCGCTCAGGTGCAGCAGCGCATAGATCAGCATGGAGCCATGGCCGTTCGACAGAATGAAGCGGTCGCGGTTGGCCCAGTGAGGGTTCACGGGGTTGTGCTGGAGGTGGCGGCTCCACAGCGCTACGGCCATGTCGGCCATGCCCATGGGGGCACCGGGGTGGCCGGAATTGGCTTGTTGAACGGCATCCATTGCGAGTGCACGGATTGCATTCGCCATATTTTGAGTGTTGGCCATCAGGGCGCTCCGAAAAGGAGGGGTAATTCTGCTAAGCCCATTATTTTAATGGAGGCCCAATTTTCGCAGGCGGGATGCGGGTCAATGCTCTACAGTGCAACCCCAGAAACAGGTGTCTTGCGCACCTCAAACCATGTTGACAAGCTGATTGCAATGACTGTAGAAAACGCTGCTTCCCTCCTGGTGCAACCCCCTGCAATGCTGCTGGCCGCAGGCCGGGGCGAGCGCATGCGGCCGCTGACCGATGTCACGCCCAAGCCGCTGCTCAAGGTGCAGGGTGTGCCGCTGTTGCAGCTGCACATGCAGGCGCTGCTGGCTGCCGGCGTGCCGCGAGTCGTCATCAATACCGGCTGGCTGGGGGCGCAGATTCCTGGGTATTTCGGCGATGAATTTGTGCCGCAGCCCGATGGGGGCGCGAGTGCGAAATTATTGCTTTCCTATTCGGCGGAGCCCGAGAAAGCCTTTGAAACCGCTGGAGGCATCAGCCGCGCCCTGCCGCAGCTGGACCGGGTTTTCTGGCTGGCTGCAGGCGATGTCTATGCGCCGGATTTCAGCTTTGCGGCGAAGGCTGCCCAGGCGTTTGCGCACAGCGATGAACTGGCCCACCTGTGGCTGGTACCCAATCCTGCACACAATCCGCGTGGCGACTTTGGCCTGAGCGAGGACGGCAAGGCGCTGGACCTGCCTGCCGACGACGAGCGCCCACGCTATACCTACAGCACGATTGCGCTGCTGAAAGCCGAGCTGTTTGCAGCACCGTGGTTCGATGTGGAGCCGGGAAACCCCGAGGGCCTGCGCGAGCCGCTGGCCCCGCTGCTGCGCCGCGCCATGCAGGCAGGCCGGGTGGGTGCCTCGCTCTACCGCGGTCGCTGGGTCGATGTGGGCACGCCCGAGCGACTGGCCCAGCTCAACCAGGGCTGAGACTTGAGCGCACGCAGCATCGACTGGCCAGGCCCGCACATCGTCCATGCCTGCACTGCGCAGGCTGGCTGGGGGCAGTTGCTGCTGCTGACCCGGGACGGTGGCTTGCATGCGCTGAAGCTGCCAAACGGGCGGAGCCAGCAACTGGCGCTGCTGGACTTGCCGGAACCCACACCGCCTACGCCGCACTGGCCGCATGGCTTCAAAGTACATTGCGCGCTCAGTGGCGACTACGCGGTGATTGCCAATGATGGCGGTACATGGGGCGTGCTGGTGAACTTGCGTACCGGTGAGCGCATCGCGCAGCTTTTCGGGGGCGACTACCACCCCAAAACCGTGCCTTTTTCCATCGCCTTTATTCGGCATCAGGGTCGCGATGTGCTGATTCACCGCACGCAGTGGAACCGGCTCGATGCCATGGATTGCGCGACGGGCGAGAACCTGACCGAGCGCGACGGGCTGGCGTTCGAGCAGCCGCACTATCTGGACTATTTCCATGGTCGTCTTCTGCCTAGCCCTGCGCAGCAATGGTTGCTGGACGACGGCTGGGTCTGGGCGCCCGTGGGCATTCCCGTCGTGTGGTCGCTGTCTGCCTGGCTGGATGGCAACCGCTGGGAGTCCGAAGACGGCCCCTCGCGCAAGCGGCTGGCGCAGGGCGAGGGCTGGGACCAGCCCTGCGTGTGGCTGGATGACTCGCGCGTCGCGATCTGGAACGTGGGCAACTGGGATGACGATGGGTTTGGCGACTGCCTGCATGCGCCGGGCGTAGTGATCTTCGATATCCATGCGCCTGTGCCCGAGGAAGGCCATGCGGGCCAGCTCTGGCCCATGCCCGGCTTGCCGCGCGCCCGGCACCTGCACTGCGTGAACGGTCGCTTGCTGGTGGTGGGCGAAGGGCAGTGCTGGCTCTGGGATGTGCCAACCCGCGAGCTGCTTTGCCACTGGCCGGATTTCGCGCCCCAAGGTTGGCATGCGCAGCGTGGCGAGCTGGTCGAATGGTCGGCGCAGCAGATCAAAATACTTGCTCCATAAACTGCCTTGGAACTCATGCCAGCAATGCGCATGAAGCTATGAGTTGAGGCGTATCCCTGTGGATTGCACGAATGCTTGCCATGGCAAGCATCTGCTATGCTTTTTACTTTTCTGACTGGCGCAACCGGATGCAAATCCACAGTTCCTCTTGTGGCCGTCATCGGGTGAGTGCATGCAAATCGTTTTCTTCATGGCTCTGGTGGGGCTGGCCGCGTTCTGCCAGAACCTCACGGGCTTCGCGTTCGGGCTGATCTTTGTCGGCGTGGCAGGCGCCACTGGCCTGATGAATATTGCCGATGCGGCCAATGTGGCCTGTCTGCTGTCCATCATCAACGGCGTCAGCTATATGCGCGCCTACCGCTTCGAGCCGGACTGGGCCATGCTCAAGCCCATGCTCATCAGCAGCGTGCTGGGCGTGGTCGGCGGTGTGCTGCTGCTGCACTGGCTCAGCGGCAATACGCTCAACGGCCTGCGCATGCTGCTGGGCCTGGTGATCGTGCTGTGCGCCATGCTGCTGCTGATGCAGAAGAAGGCGTTGGACCAGCCCTCGGGCCCCGTTTCCATGTGGGTGGCCGGCGTGTCGTCGGGACTGCTCGGTGGCTTGTTTGCCACGCCTGGCCCGCCCATGGTCTATCACCTCTATCGTCAGCCGCTGGATCGCATGCTGGTGCGCCACTGCCTGTTTGCCATGTTTGTCTCCTGCTCGTTGCTGCGCGCTGCCATGGTGGCTGTGGAGGGACAGCTGAACTGGGCGGTCATGGGCTGGACGGCGCTGGCCTTTCCTGTCGTCACGGGCGTGACCTGGTGGAGTGCCAGACATCCGCCCGCCTGGCCCAAAAGGCTGGTGGAGTGGCTGGTCTGCGGCCTGCTGATCCTGTCGGGCGCAAGTCTGCTCTGGTCGGGCTGGCGCGCGAGCCAGCCCGAGGTCCTGGTGCCCGATGATGCGATGGCGCTGCTGACCACCGGATTCAGATCGACACAGGGGCAGGAGCGCAATAGCTGACATCCGCAGATGTAAGCTGATGTACAGATGCCCGGCCAGCATTACGATATGCCCATGACTTCTGTATATGCCCAACGCCGCGCACGCTTGGCCGCCCAGTTGGGCGACGGCGGTGTCGCCATCATCCCCACGGCTCCCGAGTTGCATCGCAACCGCGATACCGAGTATCTGTATCGCCACGACAGCTACTTCTACTACCTCACGGGCTTTAGTGAGCCCAATGCCTGCCTGGTGCTGACCAGCGACGGCAAGAGCGTGCTGTTCTGCCAGCCCAAGGATCTGGAGCGCGAGGTCTGGACCGGCTACCGCCTGGGCCCCGAGGCGGCCAAGGCCAGGCTGGGCATGGATCAGGCCTGCTCCAGCGATGAAATCAATTCCCGCCTGCCGCGCCTGCTGGAAAACCGCGAGCGTGTCTGGTTCCCCTTCGCCACCCACAAGGGCCTGGCCGAACAGGTCGAAGGCTGGCTCAGCCAGGTGCGCGCCCGCTCGCGCTTTGGCGTGCTCTGTCCCACACAGCAGGGCGACGCCTGTGCGCTGCTCGATGAAATGCGTCTGCTCAAGGACGAGCATGAGCAGGACATCATGCGCCGCGCCGCGCAGATCAGTGCCCAGGCCCATGTACGTGCCATGCAGCGCTCGGCCCGCATGATCCGCAATGGCGAGGAGGTGCGTGAATATCATCTGGACGCCGAGCTGCTGCACGAGTTCCGCCAGCATGGCTCGCAGTACGTGGCCTACGGCTCCATCGTGGCCGCCGGTGCCAATGCCTGCGTGCTGCACTATCAGGCAGACAAGGCGCCGGTGCGCGCGGGCGAGCTGGTGCTCATCGACGCGGGCTGTGAACTGGATGGTTATGCCAGCGACATCACGCGCACCTTCCCGGCCGACGGCAAGTTCAGCGGAGCGCAGCGTGCGCTCTATGAGCTGGTGCTGGCCAGCCAGGAAGCGGCGATTGCCGTCACCAAGGCCGGCAAGCGCTTCAACGACCCGCATGACGCCACTGTTGCCGTGCTGGCCCAGGGCATGCTGGACCTGGGACTGCTGGACCGTACCAAGTACGGCACGGCCGAGGATGTGATCGAGTCGCGTGCCTACTTCCAGTTCTACATGCATCGCACCGGCCACTGGCTGGGCATGGATGTGCATGACTGCGGCAGCTATGTGGAGCCCAGCGAGCTGGGCGTGGTCAGCGAGCGCAAGGACCCGATCTCTGGTGAAACCATTGCCAATCGCCCCAGCCGCATCCTGCGCCCCGGCATGGTCACGACGATAGAGCCGGGCATCTATGTGCGTCCGGCACCTGGTGTGCCCGAACAGTTCCACAACATCGGTATCCGCATCGAGGACGATGCCATCGTCACCGAAACCGGCTGCGAGCTCATCACTCGCGGCGTGCCGGTCAAGGTCGACGAGATCGAAGCGTTGATGCGTGACTGAGAGGCTTGAACCGGAGCTCAGCATGCCGCAGACCTTTGCCCACCTGTCTCATCGCACAGCTGCCAGGCCACAGTCTGTCGCGCGCATGGGTTTGCTGCTTTGGTTGCTGGGTCTGCCGGGTGTGGTGGCGCTGGCCTGGACGACGCCGCCGGCCTGGCTGGCCGTTCTGGCGAGTGGCGGCTCCGACATTGTGGTTGGCTGGGCCGCGACGGCGGGATTGAGCATCCTGCTGGCGCTGAGCGTGGGCCTGGGGGTCAGTCTGGGCCCGAGGCTGGGCTTGAGTGCACCATTGATTCATGCCCTGGCCGAGGGGCGCATGCCCTGGCGTGGCGTACGCGTGCTGAGCCTGCCCGGCGTGGCCGGTGGCGTGATCGGTGCCGCCTGGCTGGTGACGTTGGCCGTGCTCTGGCCCGAAAGCATGTCTTTTGTGGACCCGGTCTACGGTCTGCCGCTATGGCCCAAGCTGCTATACGGCGCGATTACCGAAGAGTTGCTGTTGCGTCTTGGCATGCTGACGGGCGTGATGTGGATGTTGTGGAAGGCCTTCGGCAGCCCCCGGCAGCGCCCGGACTGGCGGCTGGGCTGGTCGGCCATCGCGCTGGCTGCCCTGCTGTCCGGCTGCATTCCGGTGTTTCTGGGCTGGACCATGGTCGGCGAGCTGCCGGCGCCGGTCGTACTGCAGCTGCTGGTGTGTGAAAGCGTCTATGGACTGCTGGCGGGCATCATGCTCTGGCGCTACGGACTCGAGGCCGCCATGCTCACGCATGTGGTGACCTATCTGCTCTCCCACGGGCTGATCTGAGGCCTGCACATTTGAACCTGCCGGGCAAAACTGTTTCGACGCTGCCATTGATGCGCTGCACAACGCTTGTCGATTCGGCTGCAAGTTTCCCTCTTATGCTTCCGAATCAGTAGCTGCAAGCGCTTGAAATATAAACATTTCAAGCTTTATTTACCCTGATATCAATGATGGGTAGGCGCAAGAAGCTACTGTTTTTTCTGTTCTGCGACGCGCTTGCCTGGTGCTGCAGTGCTGTGCAAGATGCAGTCATGTAACCGCATTCGTGCCAGAATTGAAACCCGATTACATTCCATCGCGAGAGAGACATTTCATGCAAGTGAGTCGTGCTACCAAGATCGTCGCCACACTGGGCCCCGCTTCCAGCGATCCGCAACTGCTTGAACAAATGGTGCGCGAAGGCGTGAACGTCGTGCGCCTGAACTTCAGCCATGGCAAGGCGCAGGACCATATCGACCGTGCCACCATGGTGCGCGAAGCCGCACAGCGTGCGGGCCGCGAAGTGGCCATCATGGCCGACCTGCAGGGTCCCAAGATCCGCGTCGGCAAGTTTGCCGAGGGCAAGGTCATGCTCGAGCCAGGCGAGCGCTTTGTGCTCGACGCATCGCGCACCGAACTCGGCGACATCAACGGCGTGGGCCTTGATTACAAGGAGCTGCCCCGTGACGTGAAGGCTGGCGATGTGCTGCTGCTCAACGACGGTCTGATCGTGCTGACCGTGGACGCAGTACGTGGTGAAGAGGTGCACACCGTCGTCAAGCTGGGTGGCGAGCTGTCCAACAACAAGGGCATCAACAAGCAAGGTGGCGGCCTGACGGCTCCCGCACTGACCGCCAAGGACATGGAAGACATCAAGACCGCGATGTCCTTCCAGGCCGACTACGTGGCCGTGAGCTTCCCCAAGAACGCCACCGACATGGAAATGGCACGCCAGCTGTGCAATGTGGCCGCTGCCCAGTACGGCCACAGGCCCGGCCTGATCGCCAAGATCGAGCGTGCCGAGGCCATTCCGCGTCTGGAAGAGATTCTCAAGGTCTCCGACGGCATCATGGTTGCCCGTGGCGATCTGGCTGTGGAAGTGGGCAATGCCGCCGTGCCCGCGCTGCAAAAGAAGATGATCCGCATGGCGCGCGACATGGACAAGGTGGTGATCACCGCAACCCAGATGATGGAGTCCATGATCACCAACCCCGTGCCCACCCGTGCCGAAGTGAGCGACGTGGCCAATGCCGTGCTGGACGGTACCGATGCCGTGATGCTGAGCGCCGAAACCGCTGCCGGCAAATACCCGCTGGAGACTGTGCGTGAAATGGCCGCCATCTGCGCCGCTGCGGAAGCGGCCGAAGACCGCGTCAAGGATGCCGATTTCAGCAACAGCCAGTTCAAGCGTACCGACCAGGCCATCGCCATCGGCGCGCTGTTCACCGCGCATCACCTGGGTGCCAAGGCCATTGTGGCGCTGACGGACTCCGGTTCGACCGCGCTGTGGATGAGCCGTCATCGCATCCATATCCCCATCTACGCCCTGACGCCCAAGCTGGCCACGCAGCGCAAGATGGCGCTGTATCGCAACGTGCGTCCTTTGCTGATGGATACCAGCGCAGAGCGTGACATGGCGCTGGACCAGGCCAAGGGCCACTTGCTGGCCCGCGGCATCGTGCAGTCCGGCGATGTCTACGCCATCACCTGCGGCGAACCCATGGGCCAGCCCGGTGGTACCAATATGCTCAAGATCTGCCGGGTGGAATAAGCCCCCTGAGCGGCTATGCCGCTTCCCCCCGAGGGGGACGGCATCTTCGCTGCGAGGCGGCTCTTGCTCGATGCCTCTGACTTGACGCATGCCTCATCAAAAAAGCTGCCAGTGCTCATGGATAAAGCGCTGGCAGCTTTTGTTTTGATAGCGTGCCTCAGCCGATCTGGGTTTGCAGCCGGCGCTTGAGCCGTTGGCGGCGCCGGGCTTGTTTAATCTGCAGGGCGCTGCGCCAGACCAGCACGGCGCTGGCGGCACCGACCAGCATGCCGGCCAGAACGTCCGACGGGAAATGCACGCCCAGCACCACGCGGCTGAGTGCCACGCTGGTGGCGAGAAGCCATGCGACAACAACCAGCCAGCGCTGGTGTCTGCCCACTCCCAGGTTGATGCCCTGAGCCAGGGCAAAGGCGCCGGCGGCGTGCATGCTGGGAAAGCTGGCGCTGACACCATGTGCTATCCACTGCATGCCCATGCCCAGTTGCGCCGGCCTGGGCATGGGCAGGCCCCAGCGAATCAGACGGCAGGCCAGCCAGGCACATGCCATGGACAGCAAGGCCAGTTGCAGGCTGCGCTGCCAGCCCTTGGCAAGCGCCAGCATGGCAGCAATCACGGGCAGGGCGCACAGGCCGGGCAACCAGTTGGAGGCAAAGCGCGAGGCTTGAATCCACCACAGCGGGCTCTGGGTGTTGGCATTCAGAAAGTGAAATACGGGGGCATCGAAGAGCAGCATGAATGACCTTTGCATGTGTGCTGCGCTCAGTCCTGGGCAAGCAGCTCGTCGGGAGACATGGCTGTATCCGCCGGTGCCTGGCGCGCCAGGCGGCGGGTGGTCAGCAGATCGCAAAACCAGCTGGCCGTCCAGCAAAGCCAGGCGGTCCACAGGGTGTGGCTCATGAAGTGGGCGCCGCGCATCTGCTGCGCCAGGCCCAGGGCAAAACCGGCCACCAGGGCCGCAGCAAGCCACAGGCGCGCGGCGCGCGGCAGGTCGTGGCGCAGCGCAAAGTAGCCGCTGATGAAGGCAAAACCCGCCGAGGCGTGGCCGGCTGGAAAGCAGTGGCCGCCGCCACCGTCTGTCACTCCCCAGGCCCAGTGAGAGACATAGTGGCCCACGCCGCCAAAATCGCTGAGATCCCAAGGGCAACTGGTGACACTGATGCGTTTTATCAGGGTCATGACGACGAGTGCGATCAATGAACCCACCACCAACTGTATCCGGCGCGGATAAGGCACGTTGCGCAGCCAGCCGACGGGCCACCAGATCGCCAGGCTTAGCCCCATCACGATGATCCAGGCCAGCTTGCGCGCGCCTTCATGGGCAATATTGACCATGAACCAGTCGTTCTGCAGAGCAAAGCCCTGGCGGTTGCCAAACCAGTGCGCCATGGGCATGTCCAGGGCGCTCATGTCCCAGGCCAGTACGCAGGCCAGGGCGATGACAGTCCAGCCCAGAAGGGCTGGAGAGGAGGCTGGGCGAAGAGGAGGGTAAGGGATCGAGGGGGCGGACGACTTCATGCCCGCCACGATAGAAAGCGCTTCTTAACAAGCGCTTAAGAGCATGCTCAGCCCTGGGCCGTCCAGGCGCTGCGCAGGCGTCTGAGATGCGGCATGACGCGCAGATGACGGCGGCGGCGCAGCTGGAAGGCGATATGCCAGACGATGAGGGCACCGCTGATGCCTACCAGCGCGCCGGCCATCAGATCGGAGGCAAAGTGCACCCCCAGATGGACGCGGCTCCAGGCGATGCCGATGGCGGCTATCCAGGCCAGCCAGACCAGCGGCTTGCGGTGGCGGGTTGCGCCCAGGCTGAGGGCCATGGCCAGGGCAAAGGCTCCGCTGGCATGCAGGCTGGGAAAGCCGGCACGTCCGCCATGCTGAATCCATAGCGTACCCAGATTGAGCTGGAATGGGCGCGGAGCCGGGAAGCCCCAGCGTATGAGTCTGGCGATCAGCCAGGCCGTGGCCATGGACAGCAGCAGCATCAGCATGGTGCGACGTGTTGCCGGTGAGCCGAACACCAGGGCCAGCAGGACCAGAGCGCCGCTGAGATTGGGCAACCAGGCCGAGAGCGAACGTGCCAGCTGGATGCTGAACCAGTGCGTCTGGGCATCGGCATTGAACAGCGCAAACAGAAACGGATCGAAGAAGAACATGAAGGCGCTGCGGCAGGCTGCGGCAATGGAGGGTGGCCGATGTTAAGGCGAAATGCTGGCTTGCGGATGTCAAGCCCATGCGCGATCAGGGGAGGTGTGCATCGGCGTTGACCGGCCAGTTGAGTGGATTGGGGATTGCCGCGCACAATGCGTGCATGCGAATTCTGGTGGTCGAAGACAACGAAGGCATTGCAGCGGGGCTGCGAACCAATCTCATGCAGCGCGGCTATGCGGTGGACGTGTGCGCCAGCGTGGCCGAGGCCTGGCATGCCCTGAGTGCCGAGCGCTTCGATGCCGTGTTGCTGGACCTGGGGCTGCCCGACGGCGATGGCAGCGAGGTGGTGCGCCGCCTGCGCCAGCAGACCGGCCGGCCCGGCGTGCCGCAACTGCCGGATCCGGCCACGCCGGTGCTGATCCTCACGGCACGCGATCAGGTGCAGGACCGGGTCGCGGGGCTCAATCTGGGCGCCGATGACTACCTGGTCAAACCTTTTGACATGGACGAGCTGGAGGCCCGCTTGCGTGCCATGATGCGCCGCGCGGCCGGTCAGGCATCGCCGGTGATCCGCCATGCGGATCTGGAGGTGGACCCGGCTGCCCGCACCATCAGGCAGGCGGGGCAGAAGGTGGAGGTTTCACCGCGCGAATTTGCCGTGCTCTGGGCCTTGTTGCTTGCGCGCGGGCGGGTGCTGTCGCGCCCACAAATCGAGGAGCATCTCTACAGCTGGGGCGATACGGTGGATAGCAATGCCGTGGAGGTCTATGTCCATCATCTTCGCAAGAAGCTGGGCCAGAAGATCATTGTGACCATGCGCGGCGTGGGCTACTTCATGCCGCAGGAGCAGGAGTGAAGGCCATGCCGCAGACCGGCATGCGCCGCAGCTCGCTGCAGCTGAATCTGCTGGCCTGGATGTTGGGCGCGCTGGCGCTGGTCTGGGGCAGCTTTGTCATCTGGGGCTACCAGACCGGGGTGCACGAGGCCGATGAGCTGACCGACGGACACCTGGCAGGAGTGGCTGCGCTGACCTTGAACTGGCATGTGCAGGACGATGTTCCTGTGCGAGATTCGACACCGGTGCAGCGTCCGCCTGGGCTGCGTGCCCACGATTATCAGGAGTCGCTGAGCGTGGTGCTCTGGAATGCGCAAGGACTGCTGATCTCGCGCACCGGACAGGCGCCTTTGCCGGATTTCGACATCGAGCAGGGCTTTGCCACGATTGGCGCGGATGAACGCAAGGCCTGGCGCAGCTATACCCAGTGGAGCCACGACAAAACAGCCAAGGTCACGGTGATGATCGACCTGGCCGAGCGCGACAGTCTGGCCGACGACATCGCCATGCAGATGATAGAGCCGGGCTTCTGGCTGCTGCCCGTGATCGTGATTGCGCTGGGTGTGGCCATGCGCCGCGGCATGCGTCCTCTCAATCAGCTCACGCAACGCGTGGAGGCGCTGGATCTGGGCCGCGACCAGCGCCTGTCCGACGCCCATGTGCCGCGCGAGCTCTCGCCCATGGTCAGCTCCATCAACACCTTGCTCGACCGCCAGCAGGAGGCACTGGAGCGCGAGCGCAATCTGGCCAATGAAGTGGCCCATGAGCTGCGCACGCCGCTGGCCTCCATCGCTTTGCAGGCCCAGGCACTGAAGTCGGGGGGGCAGACCGATACTGCTGTCATGCAGGCCGCGCTGCAGCGCATTGGCCAGGACGCCCTGCATGCCGGCCATGTGCTCGATCAGTTGCTGACCCTGGCCCGGGCTGGACGCGGCATGCTGGATGCGCCTTTGCAGCCCGTGAACTGGGCCGATGTGGTGCGCGATGTGGCGGCGGCACAAGCTCAGCATGCCTGGCAGCGTGAAGACATGATCTCCGTGGACGCCCCGCAGGAGCTGCCTGTGCGCGGCAATGCGCTGCTGCTCGACTCAGCCCTGCGCAACCTGGTGGAAAACGCCGTGCGCCACACGCCGACGGGCACACAGATCGAGGTGCAGGCCGGTCTTGATTCGACCCGTGCGCTGGCCTGGGTGCAGGTCTGCGATGACGGCAGGCGCGATGCCGCGCCGGTCCATGTGCCGCCCGTGGACAGTCTGCATCTGGGCCATGAAATCGTCAGCCGCGTCATGCAGGCCCATGGCGGGCGCTTCATGGTGGCCGAGGCACCGCAAGGCTTCACCACCTGCTATCGCATGGAAATACCGCTAGCCGGTTAAAATACCCGGTTACTAAGCGGTTACCGAAGCGTGGCCGCTGGTCTTTCCCCGGACCACAGCTGTCGTGCGGCGCACTGCAGTGATTCATCGCCGGGGGCGTTGCCTCTCAAAACTTTGAACGGAACCCACCATGCCTTTGATCTCGATGCGCGAAATGCTGGACCATGCTGCTGAAAACGGCTATGGCATCCCCGCCTTCAACGTGAACAATCTGGAACAGGTCCAGGCCGTGATGTCGGCGGCTGACGAAGTCGGTGCGCCCGTGATCCTGCAGGCCAGCGCTGGCGCCCGCAAATACGCCGGCGAGCCCTTCATCAAGCACCTGATCCAGGCTGCTGCCGAGATGTATCCCCACATCCCCCTGGTGATGCACCAGGACCATGGCACCACGCCTGAAGTCTGCCAGGGCGCGCTGAACCTGGGCTTCGGTTCTGTGATGATGGACGGCTCGCTGATGGCCGACGGCAAGACGCCTTCGTCCTTCGACTACAACGTGGACGTGACCCAGAAGGTGGTGGCCATGGCCCACCAGATCGGCGCCACCGTGGAAGGCGAGCTGGGCTGCCTGGGCAACCTGGAAACCGGCGAAGCCGGCGAAGAAGACGGCATCGGTGCCGAGGGCAAGCTGGACCACAGCCAGATGCTGACCGACCCCGAAGAAGCTGCCGTGTTCGTCAAGGCCACCCAGCTGGACGCGCTGGCGATCGCCATCGGTACCAGCCATGGCGCCTACAAGTTCAGCCGCAAGCCCACAGGCGACATCCTGGCGATTTCCCGCGTCAAGGAAATCCATGCCCGCATCCCCAACACCCACCTGGTGATGCATGGCTCCTCCTCCGTGCCCCAGGAGCTGCTGGCCATCATCAACCAGTACGGTGGCAAGATGAAGGAAACCTACGGCGTGCCCGTGGAAGAGATCCAGGAAGCCATCAAGTACGGCGTGCGCAAGATCAATATCGACACAGATATCCGTCTGGCGATGACCGGCGCGGTGCGCAAGTTCCTGGCCGAGAACCCCGACAAGTTCGACGCCCGCGAATGGCTCAAGCCTGCCCGCGAAGCGGCCAAGCAAGTCTGCAAGGCCCGCTACATCGAGTTCGGCTGCGAAGGCCAGGGCGCCAAGATCAAGGGCTACAGCCTGGAGCAAATGGCCAAGAAATACGCCGCCGGCGATCTGGCCCAGCTGGTCAAGTAAACTCAAGTTTGATAGCTGTCAGCGCTTTACCAGTAAGCGCTTGAGGCAGAAAACATTCAAAGCCCGCAGCCTGTTGCCTGCGGGCTTTTTTCATGGCTTATGACTTCTGTTACCAAGGTGACCCGGCTTGTTTCCTAGGGTTACTACAGTATCGAACGACCGTGCTTTTTATCACAATGGCCGGATCAGACGATAAGACACGGAGACAGAAGAATGAGTGACCGTCCTTGGCTGAAAGCATATCCAGAGGGAGTTCCTGCGGACATCGATGCGTCCCAGTATCCATCGCTGGTGGCCTTGATGGAGGAGGCATTTGCCAAGCATGCCGACAAGGTGGCCTATTCCTTCATGGGCAAGGAGTTGACCTTCGCCCAGGTCGATGCGCAGAGCAAGCTCTTTGCCGCCTATCTGCAAAGCCTGGGGCTGCAGCGCGGCGACCGTGTTGCGCTGATGATGCCCAATATTCCCCAGTATCCGGTGGCCGTGGCCGGGGTGCTGCGTGCCGGCTATGTGCTGGTCAACGTCAACCCGCTCTACACGGCGCGCGAGCTCGAGCATCAGCTCAAGGATTCGGGCGCCAAGGCCATCGTCATCATCGAGAACTTCGCCAAGACGCTGCAGGACGGCATGCATGGCAGCGCCGTGCAGCACATCGTGCTCTGCGCCATGGGCGACGAGCTGGGGCTTCTGAAGGGCATGCTGGTCAATTACGTGGTGCGCTCCGTCAAGAAGCTGGTGCCGCCCTTCAGCCTGCCCGGTGCCGTGCGCTTCAAGGACGCACTGGCCAAGGGTCGCGGTGCGACCTTGAACGCGCCGGTGCTCAAGGCCGACGACATGGCGCTGCTGCAATACACGGGCGGCACCACGGGCGTGAGCAAGGGTGCCGTGCTGCTGCACAGGAACATCATCGCCAACGTGCTGCAGTCCGAAGCCTGGAACGAGCCCGCCATGAAGAAGGTGCCGGCCGGTGAACAGCCCACCAGCATCTGTGCGCTGCCGCTCTATCACATCTTCGCGTTCACGGTGAACATGATGCTGGCCATGCGTACCGGCGGCAAGACCGTGCTGATCCCCAATCCGCGCGATCTCAAGGCCACGCTCAAGGAGCTGTCCAGGCACCGTTTCCACAGCTTTCCGGCCGTGAACACCTTGTTCAACGGACTGGCCAACCACCCCGACTTCGGCACCGTGGACTGGAGCCATCTCAAGGTCTCGGTGGGCGGCGGCATGGCCGTGCAGAGTGCTGTGGCCGAGCTGTGGCTCAAGAAGACCGGCTGCCCCATCTGCGAGGGCTACGGCCTCTCGGAAACCAGTCCTTCGGTGACCTGCAACCCGGTCACGGCCACGGCTTACTCGGGCACCATCGGCGTGCCCCTGCCCAGCACCTATGTGAAGCTGGTCGGCAGTGACGGCCAGGACGTGAACGAGCCCGGCCAGCCCGGCGAAGTCGCCGTGCTGGGCCCCCAGGTCATGGCCGGCTATTGGCAGCGCCCCGACGAGACTGCCAAGGTCATGACGGCCGATGGCTACTTCCTCACCGGCGACATCGGCACCATGGACGAGCGAGGCTTTGTGAAGATCGTGGACCGCAAAAAGGACATGGTCATCGTCAGCGGCTTCAATGTCTACCCCAACGAGGTCGAGGACGTGGTCTCCAACTGCCCCGGCGTGCTGGAATGCGCGGTGGTCGGCGTGCCCGACGAGAAATCCGGTGAGGCCATCAAGCTCGTCGTCGTCAAGAAAGATCCGGCACTGACCGAGCAGGCCATTCGCGATTACTGCCAAGCCAATCTGACCGGCTACAAGCGTCCGCGCCACATCGTCTTTCGCACCGATCTACCCAAGACGCCCGTGGGCAAGATCCTGCGCAGGGAGCTGCGCGACGCCTGAGAGTTTTCATCTTGTCCTTCAAGGCGAGTTCACAGGAGCGCTTGGCGCTCCTTTTTTTGCGCCTTTTTTCAGCTCGCTGCCTGTGCTGGCCGGGGCGAAACGTCATGCCCAAACCGGTCTCCACCGCACCGACAAGGAAATGTGCTTGTTGATATCGGGCAAGTCTTCTTATAATTGTTTCGCCAAATGAACCTGGTTTTATTAGTAAAACAAAAGGCAGATCGCTTTTTGTGTTCACCAACGGTTTCAGGAGAGACATATGAGCGAGATCGCACAAGACAACAGCGCCCGTACTTGGGATCGCCCCGAGGGCTCCAGCTTTGAAGACTGGATGAGCACACGCATTGCACGCTTTGCCACGCGCAAGTACGACTTCGATGCCCTGAAGTTCCAGGCCGACTTTGATCCTAAATACCGCCGCGGCCAGATGCGTTACATCGGCACGGGCGGCACGGGCGTGGCCTCCGACAGCAACACCATTCCGTCGGAAAACTTCACCTTCTCCACCATGGTGATTCCTGCCGGCCATGAAGGCCCTTCGCATCTGCACACCGATGTGGAAGAAGTGTTCTTCGTGATGCGCGGCAAGCTCAAGCTGGTGCTGGAAAAGGACGGCGAGCGTTTCGAGACCATCCTGACCGATCGCGATGTGGTTTCGGTGCCGCCCGGCGTGTACCGCGAAGAGATCAATGTCGGTGATGAAGATGCGCTGATGTGCGTGATGCTGGGTGCCAAAAAGCCCGTCACCCCGACCTATCCGCCCGAGCATCCTCTGGCCAAGATCAAGCGCTGAGCTTTGTCATGCACGAGGATTTGCTGTCGCTGAAACTGCAGCTGCTGCAGACCGGTTTTCCCGAGCGACTGGTGAAGCTTCCCCAGGGCGTCCAGGTCGCCTGGCGCGAGGCAGGCGACGCCAGCTCCGACTTCGCGGTGGTGCTGCTGCATGGCATCAGCTCCGGGGCCGCATCCTGGCTGGATGTGGCGCTGCAGCTGGCTGACAAAGTGCGTGTCCTGGCCTGGGATGCCCCCGGTTATGGCGTGTCGACGCCGCTGGTCCAATCGGCGCCTGCCGATGCCGACTATGCGCATGCGCTGGCCCAGTCGCTGCTGGTGCTGGGCGTGCGGCGCTGCATCCTGGTCGGGCACTCGCTGGGCGCCCTGATGGCAGCCAGGCTGGCGCTGATGGCCGCGCCGGGACTGGTCGAGCAACTGGTGCTCATCAGCCCGGCGGGCGGCTACGGCGCGACGGCCAAGGCCGAGCAGCAGGCCAAGGTGCGCGAGGGTCGTCTGGCTTCGCTGGCCGAGAAGGGGGTCGCGGGTCTGGCGGCCGTCATCGATCAGCGCCTGGTGTCCTCCGAGGCTCCTGAAGCCGTGCGTGCATGGGTGCGCTGGAATACGGCACGCATGCAGCCGCAGGGCTATGCGCAGGCGGTCGAGCTGCTATGCGGCAGCGATCTGGCACAGGCACAGGGCAGGCTGGGCATGCCGGTCGAGGTTTGGGTCGGCGAGCACGATGTGGTGACCACACCTGCAGCCTGCAAGTCCTGGTCCGAACTGCTGGGCGCGCACTACGGTACGCTTGCGGCTGCCGGTCATGCTTCACCCGTGGAACAACCAATGGAGGTCGCGCATAGGCTGGCATCTTTGTTGAACCAAAGCTATTGCCCCAATACCAGCTGATTGCTATGAGCGAAACCCCTGAGATTTCAACCAACGAACAAGATCGTTACACCGTGCCAGCCCTGGATCGAGGACTGCGCCTGCTGGCCTGCTTTGGTCCGGAGCAGCCGGTCTGGAGTGCGCCCGAGCTGGCGCGCAGCCTCGAGCTGCCGCGCTCCACGGTGTTTCGCATGTTGACCACGCTTGAAAGCTCGGGGTATCTGCAGCGCAGCGGAACCGAATACCGGCTCGGTCTGGCCGTGCTGCGCCTAGGTTATGACTATCTGTCCACCCAGCCGCTGGCGCAACTGGCCGAGCCTGTGTTGCAGGCCTTGTGTGATGAGCTGGGCATGACCAGCAATCTTGCATTGCGCGACGGCACTTCCGTGGTCTATGTGGCACGCGTCACTCCGTCCGGAGCATTCCAGGGTGCGGTGCGCGTGGGTTCGCGTCTGCCGGCGCATGCGACGGTGCTTGGGCGAGCCCTGCTGCATGACATGGATGGCGTGCAGCTGCGCTCGGTGTTTGGCGGCGAGGAACTGCCCCAGTTCTCCGAGAGCACGCCGCGCAACGTCGACGAGCTGCTGCGCCTGCTGGCCGAGGATCGCGAGCGCGGCTATGCCATGGGAGAGGGCTTTTACGAGCCTGGCGTTTCCAGTATTGCAGCGCCGGTGCGCGCCGCAGACGGGCAGGTGGTTGCGGGGCTGGGTATGGCCATTCCGTTTACCGAGCTGGGGCCCGAAAAAACCCAGCTCTGGGTGCAGAAGGTGCTGGAGGCGGCAGAGACTCTGTCGGCTCATTTGCGCCAGCAGCACCCGGACCATTTGCGCTGACCCAGATCACGCCGGGCCAGCGCATTTTTCAGGAGTCTAGAGATGAAAAATATTGCTTTGATTGGCTGCGGCGCGATTGGCTCCAGTGTTCTGGAGCTTTTGAGCGGAGATACCCGGTTGCAGGTGGGCTGGGTACTGGTTCCCGAGATCACGCCAGCCGTGCGCGAGACGGCTGCCCGCCTGGCGCCACAGGCGCAGCTGCTGCAGGCCTTGCCCAGCGATGCGGTGCCGGATCTGCTGGTGGAATGCGCAGGCCATGCCGCCATTGAGGAGCATGTGCTGCCGGCGCTGGCGCGTGGCATTCCTGCGGTCATCGCATCCATAGGCGCCTTGAGCGCACCGGGCATGGCCGAGCGTGTACAGGCTGCGGCCGAGGCCGGCAACACGCAGGCCCAGCTGTTGTCGGGCGCCATCGGCGGCATTGATGCCCTGGCTGCGGCGCGTGTCGGCGGCCTGGAGACGGTGGTCTACACGGGCCGCAAGCCGCCCAAGGCCTGGAGCGGTACCCCGGCCGAGCAGGTCTGCGACCTGGACAGCCTGACCGAGGCCTTCTGCATCTTCGAGGGATCGGCGCGCGAGGCCGCGCAGCTCTATCCCAAGAATGCGAATGTGGCGGCCACCTTGTCGCTGGCCGGACTGGGGCTGGACAAGACCATGGTGCGTCTGTTTGCCGATCCTGGCGTTCACGAGAACGTGCACCAGGTCGAGGCCCGAGGCGCCTTCGGCGCCATGGAGTTGACCATGCGCGGCAAGCCGCTGGCGGCCAACCCCAAGACATCGGCGCTGACGGTGTACAGCGTCGTGCGCTCGGTACTCAACAACGTGGCGCCGCTGGCCATCTGATCAGGCGCCAGGCCAGGGGTGCCATGCGCGCCACCGGCCCTGGCACCTCTCTTGCTTGTTGCTGAAACCTGCACGCAGACCTCTCCCACATCAGCATGGTGTCACGCCTGTGCGAATCTTTCCTTGCGCATCATCAAACAGGGCGCGCATCGAACCTCGGCCGGCTTGACATCTCCATCCTCTGGAACCCTCATGCAACGCTCCGACTTTCTCAAATCCTGCCTGGCGCTGGCCAGCGTCCTGGCTCTGCCCGTCGCCCATGCGGCGACTGCCACCGAGCAGCTTTCCGCCGCGCAGTTCACCGTCATCGCGCCTTTCCCCGCCGGCGGTCCTGTGGACATCCTGGCGCGCATTGTGGCGACCGGCCTGACCGAGCATTACAAGCAGGCCGCCATCGTCGATAACCGTCCCGGCGCCAGCGGCAATATCGGCATCGACATGGTCAAGCGCGCCAAGCCCGACGGCCATACGCTGCTGGTCGTGCCTCAGGGCAATCTGACCATCAACCCGACGCTGATGCCCAAGCTGCCCTACAGCGTGTTCGGCGACTTCGTGCCCGTGGCTTCCATGGGGCGCACGGCCAATGTCATTGCGGTCAATCCGCAGGTGCCGGCCAAGTCGGTTCAGGAGCTGGTGGCGCTGTCCAAGGCCAAGCCCAACTCCATCAGCTACGCTTCGCCCGGCGTGGGCTCCAGCCTGCATCTGGCCGGCGAGCTGTTCAAGGACAAGTCGGGCGCGGACATCATGCATGTGGCCTACAAAGGCTCGGCCCAGGGCGTGACCGATGTGCTGGGCGGCACCATTCCCATGATCGTGGCCAATCTGCCCACCGTGCTGCCACATTTGCAGTCGGGCAAGCTGCGCGCTCTGGCCGTGACCGATGGTTCGCGCTCGGGCTTTTTGCCCAATGTGCCGACCCTGGCCGAAGCTGGCGTGCCGGGGATTGCCATTTCCTCCTGGTATGGCGTGCTGGCTCCGAAGAACACGCCTGCAGAGGTGGTCAAGCAACTGGGCGAGGATATCGACAAGATTCTGAAGACCCCGGCAGCACTGAACCAGCTCAAGGCACAGGGGATGACGCCCTGGGTGGTCAAGGGCGAGGCCTTCGGCGAGTTGATCCGCAAGGAAACCGGACTCTGGGCGCCCATCATCAAAAGTCATGAGATCGAGGCGCAGTAAGCCCTCGTGCTCTAATCGCGCCTCTTGCGCATCCCCCAAAAGCGGCTTGGTGCCGCTTTTGTGCTTTCCTTGTACTTTCTTTTGTGCTTTCACCAGGGCCGCCCGGCCCATGTTCCGGAGTATCCCCATCCATGACGCTTGCCATTCTCAGCGCTCTTGCCGAAGAACAACACGGCCTGGTCGACGCCATGCAGGACATGCAATGCCTGCGCCATGCCGGGCGCGACTTCTGGCTGGGCCGACTGCATGGTCACGAGGTGGTGTGCGCGCTGTCGGGCATCGGCAAGGTGGCCGCTGCCACCACCACCGCCGCGCTGATCGAGCGCTTCGGCGTGCGCGGCATTCTGTTCACCGGCGTGGCGGGCGGCATCGGCGCGGATGTGAACGTGGGCGATGTGGTGATCGCCCGGAGCTTTGTGCAGCATGACATGGATGCCTCGCCGATCTTTCCGCGCTGGCAATTGCCCGGCTATGGCCGCAGCACCCTGGCCTGCGACGAGGCGGCGACGGACCGGCTGGCGCAGGCCGCCGACTCGGCGGTTCGTTCCGGCATCGCGGCTTCGTATGCTTCGGCCCGCGTGCATCAGGGACTGATTGCCAGCGGCGATCAGTTTGTCAGTTCGCGCCAGGCCAGCGCGCAGCTGAGAACCGATCTGGAGGCCGCCGGCCACGCCGTGCTGGCCGTGGAGATGGAGGGCGCTGCCGTGGCCCAGACCTGCCTGGATTACGGCACGCCTTTTGCCGCGATGCGCACCATCTCGGACCGGGCGGACGACAGTGCGCATGTGGATTTTTCGGATTTTGTGCGCACGGTGGCAAGCCGCTACGCGCAGTGCGTGGTGCTGGACTTTCTGCGCCTGACGCCTGCGAAGGAAAGAGTTGTTTGCTAGCTTATTGATAGCTTTTACCGCTTGTTAAGCATGGCTTTCATGATGTTTCAAATCTAAGTTCTGTTATTGACATGCGCTAGAAGCTATCAATGTTGATGAACTTCGATCTGGCCTGCACACAGTTGCAGACTGGATACCTTTTGTTGCCTCGTTTTCCTTTCAACCGCGCTTGTCGCGGTTTTTTTACGCCCATGTGTCGCTGTGGGGTGGGGACTACGGGTTTCTCCGGGTATTGACTCAAAACAAGGCTCACTAAACTGCAGGCTTGTTTCAAGAAAAAAGTGTCATTTCATATTTGAAACAAACAAGGTTTAAGATGACCCTCAACACCATGCCTTCCACCGGTCAGCTCGCTGGGCGCCGGATTCTTGTGACCGGCGCTGCGCGCGGCCTGGGTTTTGCTTTTGCGCAGACGCTGTGCCAGCAGGGGGCGCAGCTTGTGATGGCCGATCTGCGCGCCGAGTTGCTGAGCGAAGCCGTTGCCAAGCTGCGCGCCATGGGCTTCGAGGCTCACGGCGTCGCCTTTGATGCAAGCAACCCGGATTCCATCGAGCAGTGCGCACAGCAGGCCGTGCAGACCCTCGGCGGTCTGGATGGCCTGGTCAACAACGCGGCCGTGACGGACTCCGGCGGCAAGGGCATGGACGACATCGCCCTGGAAAAGTGGGATCAGGTGATGAACGTCAATGTGCGCGGCGTCTGGCTGATGACCCGTGCCTGCCGTGCGGCGCTCAAGGACAGCGGGCGCGGAGCCATCGTCAATCTGGCTTCCGACACCGCCATGTGGGGCGCTCCCAACCTGATGGCCTATGTGGCCAGCAAGGGCGCCGTGATGGCCATGACGCGTTCCATGGCTCGCGAGCTGGGCGCGGATGCCATCACCATCAATGCCGTGGCGCCGGGCCTGGTGCTGGTCGAGGCCACCGAGTACGTGCCCGAGCATCGCCATCGCCTCTACATCGACCAGCGCGCGCTGCAGCGCGAGCAGGGCCCCGAGGATGTGTCGGGTGCCGTTTCCTATCTGTTGTCGGACGGTGCGCGCTTTGTGACGGGGCAGGTCCTGCCCGTCAACGGCGGCTTCGTCTTGAATTGATATGAATTGCCCCCTGAGTCGCTGCGCGCCTTCCCCCAAGGGGGACGACAGCCTCGCTGCGGGGCGGCCCTTGCTTGCTGTCTCTGGCGACGGAAACGGTGCATGCAGCGGGGGCGCTTCAAGCTTGGGTGCAACAAGCTGGAATGAACCGAAAGTTGGATATGTCTGCTTCCACTATTCCTGAAGATGCGGGTGGCGCGCCGGACGGCGGCTCCGACAAGTACATGGTGCCGGCGCTGGAGCGCGGTCTGCGCCTGCTGCAGGAGTTCGGCCGCGACAACGCCACGCTGGGCGCGCCCGAGCTGGCGCGTCGCCTGCAGCTGCCGCGCGCCACGGTGTTCCGCATGCTCAACACGCTGGAGAGCATGGGCTTTTTGCAGCGCGCCGAGGGCGGCAACGACTACCGGCTGGGCCTGTCAGTGTTGCGCCTGGGCTTCGAGTTCCTGTCCTCCATGGACCTGACCGAGCTGGGCCAGCCCGTGATCGCGCGCTTGTGCGAGGAAATCCGCTTCCCCTGCAACATCGTGGTGCGCGACGGCCGCTCCATTGTCTATGTGGCCAAGGTCACACCGCCGACACCGCTGACCAGCTCGGTGCGCGTGGGCACGCGGTTGCCCGCCCATGCCACGCTGCTGGGTCGCATTCTGCTGGCCGATCTGTCGCTGCCAGAGCTGCGAGCCCTCTATCCCGAAGAGCAGCTGGAAGGCCATTCGCCCAATACGCCCAAGACCGTGATCGAGCTCTTCGACCTGGTTCAGTCCGATCGCGGGCGTGGCCATGTGGCCGGTGCGGGCTTCTACGAAAGCTCGATCTCCACCATCGCCGCGCCCGTGCGCGACCACAGCGGCCGCGTCATCGCGGCCCTGGGTGTGACTCTGGCCTCGGCCCAGATCGACCCCGGGCGCCAGACGGAGCTGGTGCCGCGCGTCTGCGCGGCGGCCGACGAACTGTCGGAGCTGCTCAACTACCGGCCGCAGTCCAGCGCGCAGGTTCTGTCCATCACTTCAAGGCGCGCAGGAGGCGGCCATGCATGATTTCAAACTCGACGCCACGGCCGTCGTCACCGGCGGTTCTTCGGGCATAGGCCTGGCCACCGTGGAGCTGTTGCTGGCCCAGGGAGCCCGCGTGGCCCTGTGCGGCCGCAACCCCGAGCGTCTGGAGCAGGCCGTCAAGCAGCTGCTGGAGCGCCACCCCGAGGCTTGCGAGCGCCTGTTCGCCCAGGCCTGCGACGTGCTCGATGCCGGGCAGGTGCAGCAGTTCGCCCGCGCCAGCGAAGCGGCTCTGGGCCCGGCTTCCATCCTCATCAACAACGCCGGTCAGGGCCGCGTTTCCACCTTCGAGAACACCAGTGATGAAGCCTGGACCGAGGAGCTGCACCTGAAGTTCTTCTCGGTGCTGCATCCCACGCGCGCCTTTCTGCCCCAGCTTGAGCGCGGCACGGAGTCTGCGATTGTCTGCGTGAACTCGCTGCTGGCCTCCCAGCCGGAGCCGCATATGGTTGCGACCTCGGCGGCGCGCGCCGGCCTCAAGAACCTGGTGCGCTCCATGGCCACCGAGTTCGCCCCCAAGGGTGTGCGCGTCAACGGCATCCTGGTCGGCCTGATCGAGTCCGGCCAGTGGCGCCGCCGCTTCGATGCCCGCGAGGACCGCAGCCAGACCTGGGAGCAGTGGAGCGCCGATCTGGCCCGCAAGAAGTCCATTCCACTGGGTCGCCTGGGCTCACCCGCTGAAGCCGCCCGCGCCATTTTCTACCTCGCCACGCCCTTGTCGTCATACACGACCGGCAGCCATATCGATGTCTCCGGTGGCCTTTCGAGATATGCGTAGCACCCCCTGTGCGGCTTGCGCCGCTTCCCCCTCTCTCGCTACGCGGGAGGGGGGCGTACGGGCAGCCGGCGACGCCCTCGCTGCGGGGCGGCGGGGCCGCCTAGGCCCTTGCTTGGCCTCCCGTGCATGAGGCGCGCCGGCTTCGACCACTAACGAAATTCAGACCAGAACATGACATCCACCGCAAACCAAATCACCGTCGGCGCCGTCGTTGCCGAATTCCTCGAGCACTGCGACGTGAAGGCCGCCTTCGGGGTGATCTCCATCCACAACATGCCCATCCTCGACGCGATGTTTGCCCGCGGCAAGGTGCGCTTCGTGATGGCGCGCGGCGAGGCCGGCGCCGGCAATATGGCCGATGCCTGCGCGCGCTCCACCTCCAGTCTGGGCGTGTGCATCACCAGCACCGGGCCGGCTTCGGGCAATATCGCCGGCAGCCTGGTGGAGGCCTATACGGCCGGCACGCCGCTCTTGCACATCACGGGCCAGATCGAGACCCAGTACCTGGACAAGAAGCTGTCGTACATCCACGAGGCGCCGGACCAGCTGACCATGCTGAAGTCCGTCTCCAAGGCCGCTTTCCGCGTGCTGAGCGCCGAGACCTGCCTGTCCACGCTCAAGGCCGCGGTGCAGACCGCGATGACCGCTCCCACGGGCCCGGTCAGTGTGGAGATTCCTATCGACATCCAGCAGGCGCTGATAGCCATGCCCGCCGATCTGTCGCCCCTGCCGGTGGCCGTGCTGGCTCCCGGCGAGGCCGCGCTCGACGCGCTGGCCGACCAACTGGCCAAGGCCAGGCGCCCGCTGCTGTGGCTGGGCGGCGGCGCCCGCCATGCCGGCGCTGCCGTGCAGCGTCTGAAGGCCCTGGGCTTCGGCATCGTGAGCACCGGCCAGGGCCGTGGCATCGTGCCCGAAGACGACCCCGCATCCCTGGGCGCCTACAACATCCAGAAGCCCGTCGAAGCCTTCTACCAGCGCTGCGACGCCATGCTGGCCGTGGGCACGCGCCTGCGCAGCAACGAGACGCTGAAGTACGAACTCAAGCTGCCGCGCCCGCTGCTGCGCATCGATGTGGACGCCGCCCAGCAAGGCCGCTGCTATATGGATGACGGCTTTGTCTGCGGCGACTCGGCGCTGGCCCTGAGCGGCCTGGCCGACCGCCTGGAAGCGCGCGGTTACAAGGCCGACCCCGAGCTGCTGGCCGACCTGCGCCAGGTGCACGACGAAGTCGTGGCCACCATGCGCGACGGCCTGGGCCCTTACAGCGCCCTGGTGCAGCAGCTGCAGCAGGCCGTGGGCCGCAACTTCAACTGGGTGCGCGACGTGACCGTCTCCAACAGCACCTGGGGCAACCGCGAACTGCGTTTCTTCGCTCCCAACGCCGGCGTGCACGCCACGGGCGGCGGCATCGGCATGGGCATGCCCATGGCCATCGGTGCGGCCATCGGCGCGGCCGAAAGCGGCTCGGGTCGCAAGACCCTGGGCCTGGCCGGCGACGGCGGCTTCATCCTGAACCTGGGCGAGCTTGCCACCCTGGTGCAGGAAGAGTGCGACACCATGATCGTGCTGATGAACGACCAGCGCTATGGCGTGATCCAGAACATCCAGGACGCCTCTTACGGCGGCCGCCGCTGCTATGTGGAGCTGCATACGCCCGACTACGCCCAGCTGTGCGCGTCCATCAAGCTGCCCCATGCCCGCGTGAGCCATCTCGACGAGCTGCCCGCGGTGCTGGAAGACGCCTGGGGCAAGAAGGGGCCCTTCCTGCTCGAGATCGACATGCGCGCCATCGGCAGCTTCAAGACCACGTTCTCGGGCCCTCCGGTGAACAAGCTGGACCAGATCCCGGCCACCACCAAGGCTCAGTGAGCCAGCACGACCAGCAAGAACGAAAGAGCTTCACGATGTCGAACCTAGAACTGCTCCCCATCAATATCGGCGGCGAATGGCGTCTTGGCGGCGGCGACGAGTCCGCCACGCTCTACCCCGCGACCGGCGAGGTGGTGGGCCGCCTGCGCGCCCCCAGCCTGGCCGATGTGCAAGAGGCCATCGAGAAGGCCGACCATGCCTTCCGAACCAGCGGCTGGGCCCAGAAGAAGCCCCATGAGCGCGCCGCCGTGCTGCATCGCGTGGCCCAGCTGATCCGCGAGCGTGCCGAGCCGCTGGCCCAGTTGCAGCGCCTGGACAACGGCAAGCCCATCAGCGAGACGCGCGCGCTGGTAGCCAGCGCTGCCGGCACCTTCCAGTTCTTCGCCGCAGCCTGCGAGACCATGGAAGAGACCATCACGCCGTCGCGTGGCGACTTCATGACCATGAGCGTCTATGAGCCCATGGGCGTGGTCGCGGCCATCACGCCGTGGAACTCGCCCATCGCCAGCGAGGCGCAAAAGCTCGCTCCCGCGCTGGCGGCCGGCAATGCCGTGGTCGTCAAGCCCGCCGAAGCCACGCCGCTGCTGGCGCTGGAGCTGGCCCGGATCTGCGAGGAAGCGGGTGTTCCGAAGGGCATCGTCAGCGTGCTGCCCGGCCGCGGTTCGGTGATTGGCGACGCCATCACCAAGCACCCGCTGGTCAAGCGCGTGTCCTTCACGGGCGGCACCTCCACGGGCAAGCACATCGCCCGCATCGCTGCCGACAAGATGATGCCCGTCTCTCTGGAGCTGGGCGGCAAGTCGGCCACCATGGTGCTGGAAGACGCCGACCTCGACCATGCCGTCAACGGCGTGCTCTACGGCATCTTCAGCTCCTCGGGCGAATCCTGCATTGCCGGTTCGCGCCTGTTCGTGGCACGCAAGCTCTATGGCGACTTCATGGAGCGCCTCACGGCCAAGGCCGCCGCGCTACGCGTGGGCGATCCGGCCGACGAGCGCACCCAGATGGGGCCGCTGATCACCGCCAAGCACCGCGAATCCATCGAGAGCTATGTGCAGCTGGGCCTGTCCGAAGGCGGCAGGCTGCGCACCGGCGGCCACCGCCCCGAGGGCGCGCTGTACGAGCGCGGCTACTACTACCGCCCGACCATCCTTGAAGGCGTAAGCAACACCGACCAGATCTGCCAGCAGGAAATCTTCGGCCCTGTGCTGGTGGCCATGCCCTTCGATGACGAAGAGGCCTTGCTCGAGCAGGCCAACGACAGCGTCTACGCGCTGGCCGCCGGCATCTGGACGCGCGACTACAAGGCCGCATGGCGCATAGGCCGCGCGGTGCAGGCCGGCACCGTGTGGATCAACACCTACAAGCAGTTCTCCATCTCCACGCCCTTCGGCGGCTGGCGCGACAGCGGCCTGGGGCGCGAGAAGGGGCGGTTGGGAATACAGCAGTACATGGAGCAGAAAAGCATGTACTGGGGTTTGAACGAGAGCCCCATCGCTTGGGCGAATTGAAGGAGCACGACATGAGCGTACTGGGCATTGACGAAATCAGCTACGGCGCCGACGACCTGGCGGCCTGCCGCCAGTTCTTTCTCGACTGGGGCCTCAGCCTGGCCGAGGAGCAGGCCGACCGGCTGGTGTTCGAGACACTGAACGGCTGCCGTGTGATCGTGGCCGCCACCGAGCATCCCGATCTGCCGCCCGCCATCGAGCCCGGCCCCACGCTGCGCGAAGTGGTCTGGGGAGTGGAAAGCGAAGCCGACCTGGCGCTTTACGAAGCCCGTATTGCGCAGCTGCCGGGCTTTGTGAAGCAGGGTGGCCCGAACGGCGGACGTATCGGCTGCACCGACCCCAACGGCCTGGCCGTGCGCCTGCAGCTCACGCAAAAGCGCGATGTGCAGATGCAAAGCGCCGAGTACAACACCTGGGACCGCAAGGGCCGAATCAACCAGGCCAGCCCGGCCTATGAACGCGCCCAGCCTATCGAGGTCGGCCATGTGGTGTTCTTCGTCAAGGATGTGCAGGCCTGCGAGCGCTTCTATGTGGAGAACTTCGGCTTCGCGGCCTCGGACCGCTACCCCGAGCGCGGCGCCTTTCTGCGCACCGCGCCCGATGGCGGCCACCACGACATCTTCCTGCTGCAGCGCCCGGACAAGCATGCCGGTCTGAACCACGTGGCCTTCACGGTGCGAGACATCCACGAGGTCTTCGGCGGCGGCATGCACATCTCGCGCTGCGGCTGGGACACCCAGCTCGGCCCGGGTCGCCACCCCGTGTCCTCGGCCTATTTCTGGTACTTCAAGAATCCGGCCGGTGCCCTGGTCGAGTACTACGCCGACGAGGACCAGCTCACGGCCGAATGGCAGCCGCGCGAGTTCGAACCCGGTCCGACAGTGTTCGCCGAATGGGCCATCGACGGCGGCCTGGACGGCAACACCCGGCGGCAGAAGGGCGTGGGCGCTGCCGACGGCAAGTTCCTGACAGACAAGAAATGAAACACCCTCTGAGTCGCTTCGCGCCTTCCCCCGTGTGCACGGCGCCCTCTCTCGCTTCGCGGGAGGGGGACAACACCCTCGCTGCGGGGCGGTGCGGCCGGCTCAGGCCCTTGCTCGGTGTCTCTGATGTGAGCGAATTCTCCAGATCCTCTGGCTGGCTAGAGGCTTAACCACAACCCCACGGGCTAATTTCATGAAAAACATTCGTCGCCAGGTAGTTATCGCTGCTGCATTGCTGGCTGCAGCCCAGATGTCCGGTTCCGCGCTGGCGCAAGCCTATCCGAGCAAGCCCATCACCATCGTCGTGGCCTATCCGGCCGGCGGCGATACCGATGCCATGGCACGCCTGTATGCCGAGAAGCTGGGCCAGCGACTGGGCCAGCCCGTGGTGGTGGACAACCGGCCCGGTGCCAGCGGCACCATCGGCACCGTGCATGTGGCCAAGGCCGCGCCCGACGGCTACACCTTGCTGCTGGCACCCAATACCTTTGCCATCGCCCAGTTCGTGCTCAAGACCAATGCGGGTTCGAGCTACGACGTGCTCGGCGGCTTCACGCCCATCGTGCAGACCAGCGTGCAGCCCATGTTCGTGGCCGCCAGCCAGGGCTCGGGCATCAAGGACATCAAGACCCTGGCGAGCCAGGGCAAGCGCGACGGCCTGACCTATGCCAGCCCCGGCAGCGGCTCGCCCATGCACATCCTGGGCGAGATGTTCAACAAGGCCGCAGGCACCAAGCTGTCCCACATTCCCTACAAGGGCGTGGCGCCCGCAGTCAACGACCTGATCGGCGGCCATGTGCCCACGACCTTCATGACCTGGGGCCCCATCGCGCCCTACGCAGGCGGCAAGGTCAATGTGCTGGCCGTGGCCGATGCACAGCGCAGTCCGCTGGCACCGAATGTGCCCACGCTGGCCGAGCAGGGCGTCAAGGACGTGGAAGTGTCGGCCTGGCAAGGCCTGTTCGGTCCCAAGGGCATGAAGCCCGAGACCGTCAAGCTGCTGAACACCCATCTCAATGAAATTCTGAAGATGCCCGATGTGGTCAGCAAGATGGCGGCCTTCGGCGCTTTGCCTGCAGGCGGCGAGCCGGCACGTCTGGAAAAGACCAACGCTGCCGACTACAACCGCTTCGGCAAGCTGATCAAGGACCTGGATATCCGGGCTGATTGAATGACCTACCCCCTGAGTCGCTTCGCGCCTTCCCGTTGCACGGCGCCCCCAAGGGGGACGACACCCTCGGTGTGGCGCGGTGCAGCTGACCCGGACCCTTCCTCGGTGTCCCTGGGGTCGGGCTGTGGCAGTTTGACGCGCTGCGCTCCGGGCAATGAAACCGAACCACGATTCAAGACAGTTTTCGAAGGAGAGAACCATGGCCGCTGATCGATATCTCGAGCCGCATCAGGCGCGCGAGCGCGCCTCCACCCTGTTTGAGGACCTGCTGGGCGACTCCATTGAGCGTGCCTTTGGCGAGGGCGTGCAGACGCTGCCCGAACTGGTGGCCTACATCAACCGCAGCGGCCCCGCCGGCGAGAACGGCGAGCCCTGGACCGAAGACAGCTTCCAGGCCCTGATGGCACGTCTGGGCTATTGAGACAGAACAGGACAGGAGTACTCCATGAACGTACAAACCATCACCATCGATCCGGTGGACCGTCTGCTCAACACGGGTCTGAAGAACCTCTGGTATGCAGTCTGCCCTTCGGATTTCGTCAAGACCGAGCCCGTCTCCTTGCGCCGCTTCGGCCGCAAGATCGCGCTGTGGCGCGATGCCGCCGGCCAGGTCCATGCACTGGAAGACCACTGCCCGCACCGCGGCGCGCCGCTGTCCCAGGGCGTGATCCTGGGCGACCGCCTGGCCTGCCCCTACCACGGCGTGGAAGTGCGCTGCGACGGCACGGTGACCAAGGTGCCCGGCAGCCCCGGCTGCAAGCTCGAAGGCTCGCGCGCCGCGCTGGCCTTCCATGTGCGCGAGATGCATGGCGCAATCTTTCTCTACAACAGCGACAAGCATGTGGACGAGGCTCCCGAGTTCAGCCTGCCCGAGGAGCTGAGCTCTGCCGAGTACTCGAACTTCCTGTGCTATGCCGAGTGGCGCAGCGACTACCGCTATGCACTGGACAACGTCATGGATCCCATGCACGGAACCTTCCTGCACAAGCAGTCGCACTCCATGGCCGAGGGCGACAGCAAGGCCAGCTTCCAGGTGCGTGACACCGATCACGGCTTTGTGTTCGAGAAGGTCGGCCAGCGCGGCGTGAACTTCGACTGGACCGAATACGGCGAAACCGGCGTGCAGTGGATGCGCCTGGAGATTCCCTATCCCAAGACCGGCGGCCCCGGCGGCAACTTCGCCATCGTCGCCTGCGTCACGCCCATCAGCGCCGATCTGTGCGCAGTGTTCTTCTGGCGTGCGCGCAAGGTGCAGGGCTGGATGCGCGACACCTGGCGCTTCCTCTACCGCAACCGCCTCGAGGCGCGCCACTGGGCCGTGCTGGAGCAGGACCGCATCATGATGGAGCAGATGGAAGCCGACGCCAACGAGCGCGAGAACCTCTACCAGCACGACATCGGCCTGGTGCGCCTGCGTCGTCACCTGCGCCGCCAGGCCCAGGAACAGATTGACGAAGGCATCGCATCATGAGCAACAGCTTGCAGGCCTTTGTGCACACGCTGCGCTTCGAGGCCCAGGACACCATCAGCGTGGAGCTGCGCCCGGTCGATGGCGGCGAGTTTCCGGCTTTCACGGCCGGCTCGCACATCGATCTGCACCTGCCCAACGGGCTGGTGCGCAGCTATTCCCTGTCCAACGACAGCAGCGAGCGCCACCGCTACGTGGTCGGTGTGCTGCGTGACCGCGCCAGCCGCGGTGGCTCGCGCTGCGTGCACGAGTCGCTGCGCGTGGGCATGCCCATCACCATCTCCGAGCCGCGCAACCACTTCGCGCTCGACGAGACGGCGACGCATTCGGTGCTGGTGGCCGGCGGCATCGGCATCACGCCCATGCTGTGCATGGCACGCCGCTTGAAGAGCCTGGGGCATTCGTTCGAGATGCTGTACTTTGCGCGCGAGCGCAAGAGCGCGGCCTTTCTGGAGGAACTGCAGGCATTGGGCATGCCGCTGCAGCTGCATTTCGATGCGGAAGCGGGCGGCCCGCCCGATCTGCGGGCATTGCTGGCGCAGCGCGCACCCGATGCGGGCCTGCACCACTACTCCTGCGGTCCGACGCCCATGCTCGACGCCTTCGAGAAGTTCTGCGCCGAGCTCGGTCACGCCAACGCCCACATCGAGCGCTTCACGCCGGTGGAGGTCAAGGCATCGTCCGATGCGCGCAGCAACTACACGGTGGAGCTCAAGCGCAGCGGCCGCTTCATCGAGATCACGCCCGACAAGTCCTTGCTGGACACGTTGCTGGACGCTGGTATCGATGTGGACCACAGCTGCTGCGAAGGCGTCTGCGGCTCCTGCGAGACCCGCGTGCTCGAAGGGGTGCCCGACCACCGCGACTCGGTGCTCAGCCCCAAGGAGCGCGCCGCCAACAAGGTCATGATGGTCTGCGTCTCCGGCTGCAAGAGCGAGCGCCTGGTCCTGGACATATGACGCCCCCTGAGTCGCTTCGCGCTTTCTCCCTCTCTATATCCGCTTTGCGGGAGAGGGGGACGGCACCCTCGGCGCGGGGCTGCGCGGCAGGCCCGCGCCCTCATCGGTGTCCCTGAGTTGGACCTTGCTGGATTGACGAGCAAGGCCCTGGGCTAGCAACTGAAGACAAACCACCACCCCTAGAGGAGATAAACCATGAAATCCATCCATACGCCGGCCCTCGGCGTGGCGCTAGCCTGCCTGGCGTCTTTGCCCGGCGCGGCTTTTGCGCAGTCCAAGGTCGAGCTTTTCGGAGTCGTCGACGTCGGCGTTGCCCATCTGGGCGGCTCTGGAGCCTCCAAGACCGGCCTTTCCACAGGCGGTGCCAACATCAGCCGCCTGGGCTTTCGAGGCACAGAGGATCTGGGCGGGGGCCTGAAGGCGGGATTCTGGCTGGAGGCCGGCCTGGATGTGGACAGCGGCGCCGGCAAGGCCTCGGGCGGCGGTCTGAGCTTCAACCGTCGCTCCACAGTCAGCCTGATGGGAGACTGGGGCGAGGTGCGCCTGGGGCGCGATGATTCGGCGACCTTTCTGAACACGCTGATCTTCGATCCCTTCCTGACCAACGGCGTGGGCGGCACCGGTGCCTTCACCATGCTGGGTATTCCGGGCGTTCCCTCGACCGGCGGTGCGCCCATACAGATCAGCAATGCAGTGAGCTATTTCCTGCCCCAGAACCTGGGTGGCTTCTACGGCCAGGCTCAGCTGGCATTCGGCGAGCAGCCCAGCGGCGCCCCCAACAAGCGCGAGGGTGACTACCGTGGCCTGCGCCTGGGTTATCGCCAGGGCGCTTTCAACGGCGCGCTGGCCACGGGCCGCCTCTATGGCAACACCAGCGACACCAATCTGACGGCGAACAATGTAGGCCTGTCCTACGACTTCGGGGTCGCCAAGCCCATGCTGTTGTGGGCCTCGGAAAAGCGCGGCGGCACCAAGATCACGGCCGTGCAATTGGGCGTGACCGCTCCCGTGGGCAATGGCGAGGCCCGAGCCTCCTTCGGCCACTACAACCTGTCCGGCAGCAATGCGGACTGGAACAAGATCAGCGTGGGCTATGGCTACAACCTCTCCAAGCGCACCCAGGTCTACGGCACTTATGCCTTCCTGAAGAACAAGGGCTCGGCGGCGAAGTCCATCGGCGTGCAGGGGCTGAGCGCTCCAGGCACCACGCCGGGCGGCAACGCGAACGGCCTGGAACTGGGCATCCGCCACTTCTTCTGATCCTGCCCCGCAGGGCCGGCATGGGCCGGCCACGGGGTTTCGGCAGCAGCAGGGCTGCCGTACCGCGCGCCCGCCAGGACGTGCGCCCTGGCGGGGCCGGCGGGTGCCGGTCCCGGCTTTTTTCTCTCTCAACGCTAGCCGGACTCCTATCATGAAAGACTCACGCTCGTTGCGCTGGTGGGGCGTGGTCACGCTGTTCGTGATCGTCGCCATTTCCTACGTGGATCGGATCAATATCTCGGTCCTCATCACCGATCACGACTTTCTGTCGCATATCGGCCTCACGCCCGACGACCGAACGCGTCAGGGCCTGCTGGCCACGGCCTTCATGGTCGGCTACGGTGTTTCGTCCTTTGTGCTCACGCCGTTCTGTGCGGCGCTGTTCGGCGTGCGCCGCAGCCTGTTTGCCGGTTTGCTGCTATGGGGTGTGGTGACCTTTCTGTCGCCGGCCATGAACAGCTACGGGCTGCTGCTGGCATCGCGCATTCTGCTGGGTGTGTCCGAGGGGCCGCTGTTCTCGCTGGCCGGCAGCTACATCAAGGCGCATTTCGAGAGCCGCGAGAACGGCAAACCCAACTCCCTGGTCAATATGGGCACCGGACTGGGCCTGGCGGTGGGCTATCCCTTCGTCGGCTACCTGGTCGTGGGCCACAACTGGGAAACCTCCTTCCATGTGCTGGGCCTGATCAACGTGCTGCTGGGCGTTCCGCTGGTCTGGGCCTTTGTGCGCATGCCCAAGGTGGACACCGGCATGCCCAAGCCCCAGTCGCTGGGCGAGGCCGTGGGCCAGGTCGGCCAGATCGTGCGCGGTGCCATGCATACGCGCTATCTGTGGCTGATCACCATTCTCACGGCGGCTTTTCTGTCCTATCTCTGGGGCAGCAGCAACTGGCTGCCCGCCTATCTCAAGGAGTCGCGCGGCTTTTCCATGCGCGAGATGGGCTGGCTGGCTTCGCTGCCGCAATACGCGAGCGTGGCGGCGGTCTTCGTCGGCGGCATGATCATCGACCGCATCGCGCGCCGGCAGGTGCCGCTGATCTTTGTCTTCGGCAGCCTCGGCGTGGCGATTGCCGTGTGGCTGGCCATCCATATGGAAGACCGCTATGCGGCAGCCTATTGCCTGATTGCCGCCAACTTCTGCTGGGGGCTGATGAGCCCGGCCATTCCGAGCACCGTGCAGCATTGCGCGCGGCCCGAGCATGTGGCCAGTGCCTATGGCGTGGTCAACGGCGCGGGCAGCCTGGTCGCGGGCTTCATGCCGGCCATCATGGGTGCGGTGATAGGCGCGCTGTCGGCCCGCGGCGGCGTGGGTGCGGGATTCTTCGCGGGCTTTGCTGCGCTGATAGGCACGCAGGTGATCGTGATGCTGTGCGGCATCGTGCTCTGGGTGCGCGAGCGCAGCGCCGAAGCGCAGTCATCGTGATGCGCTTGCAAAAAAGGAGCGCCTGGCGCTCATTTTTTATGGGTTTCAGCATCTTTGGAGTCTGAGATGACCGTCAGTCAGGCGTAAACAGCTCCTTTTTTGACGGGAAACGCCTTGAACCTGGTGCGGCGCATCTGAGTAGACACCGAGCAAGGGCTGCCCCAGCAAGGGCTGCCCCAGCAAAGGCTGCCCCAGCAAATGTGTCGTCCCCCTTGTGGGGCGCCGTGCAACGGAAAGGCGCGTAGCGCCACAGGGGGCTATTTCAACCAGCCGCGTTTGCGGAAGTACAGCATGGGGCCGACGGCGCTGAGAATCATCAGGGCGACCACGTAGCCGTAGCCGAATTCCCATTCCAGCTCGGGCATGAACTTGAAGTTCATGCCGTAGACGCTGGCAATCAGCGTGGGCGGCAGCAAGGCCACGCTGGCCACCGAGAAGATCTTGATGATCTTGTTCTGATTGATGTTGATGAAGCCGACCGTGGCGTCCATCAGGAAGTTGATCTTGTCGAACAGAAAGGCGGTGTGACTGTCCAGCGACTCGATGTCGCGCAGGATCTGGCGCGCCTCCTCGAACTGCTCGGCATTGAGCATCTTGGAGCGCATCAGAAAGCTCACGGCGCGGCGCGTGTCCATGACGTTGCGGCGGATGCGGCCGTTCAAGTCTTCCTGGCGGGCGATCGCGCCCAGCACTTCCTTGGCCATCTCGTCGGTCACATCGCCGGACAGCACCATCTTGCTGGCTTTTTCCAGGTCGTCGTAAATGCGCTCCAGCGTATCGGCCGAGTATTCGGCGTCGGCGTCAAACAGCTTGAGCAGCACATCCTTGGCATCGTCGATCAAGCCGGGCGCACGGCGCGCCCGCATGCGCAGCAGGCGAAAGACAGGCACATCCTCGTCATGGATGGAGAACAGCACGCCATGGCTGCGCAGCGCTGCGTTGTGCTGGTTGACGATGAAGGCCACGCGCACCGAGCGGGGGTCTTCGTCGTCGTCGATCAGAAAGTCGCTGCGGATATGCAGCTCGCCATTGTCTTCTTCGTAAAAACGCGCCGACTCCTCGATATCGTCGTCCATCGCATCTTCGGGGATGGACAGCTCGTAGTGCTGCTTGATCCAGCGCTTTTCTTCGAGGGTTGGCGATTCCAGGTCGACCCAGACGGGGCGAAAGCGTTCAAGGTCTGCCAGGGACTCGATTTCTTCCTGAACGAGTCGACCATTGGCTAGCGTAAAGATGTTGAGCATCAGCTCACTCCCGGTTGTTCTTGAGGTTCTGCAGGGATCAGGGCGCTTTCAACCCCCACAGTCTTCACCGGGAGCTGAAAGCTACCAACTAGGGTAGGTTTCCACGGATGTCTTTCAATAATTCGAAGCGAGTGATTATGCTACGTTGCACTGCAGCATGTCGCGTGCGTCATAGTTGGGAGAGTGGGTAAGCGGGGCTTGTCGCCCGCCTGTCACAGCCCCTTGGTAAACGCGTCGGCCTGCACCAGGTCGGCCCAGGCTCCGGCCTTGGCCTGCGGCGCACGCAGCAGATAGTTGGGGTCGTAGGTCACCACCGTGGGCACGCCCGCTATGTGGTGCGGTTCGGCCCGCAGCCGTCCCAGCGCATCATGACGGCCCAGCACGGCGCGTGCACTGGCCAGGCCCAGGACCAGCACGCAGTCGGGGCGCAGCTCGCGCAGCAGCGTTTCCAGCGCGGGTTGCAGTGCCTGGGCATGGCTGAGATCGGCATCGGGCGGCGCGCGGTGCAGCGCAGCGCTGAAGACGCGCGGTTTTTCCTGCAGTCCGAGGGCGCGCAGCATATTGTCCAGCAGCCTGGCGGCATCGCCCTGCAGAGCCGTCTGGGCGCAGTCGGCCGCAGGCCTTTGCGCCGGGCTCAGCAGGGGCGGGTTGGCGGCAGGCTCCAGCAGGATCAGCCAGCCGCCTTGCCCGGCGCTGTGCACATGCTGAGGCGCATGGGGGTAGACCAGCTGGGCGGGACTAATGGTCCAGCCCAGGCCGGGCTCGCCTGCCGGGCCTGCGGCGGGTTGCTGCACAAACTGACGCGGTTCGTGCGCCCGGTGGCCGGACAGATTCTGGGGCGGCGGACTGGCAGGTCTGGTCGGCTGGGCCGGTGCTGCCTCGGCTGCGGGCGCGGCGGCCTGCACCACGGGTGGGCTCACGGGGGCGGGCGACGCCACGCGCATTGCCGGTGCCGCGACGGGCAGGGGCTCGACGACCGGTGACGGTGCGGCGGCGACTGCAGTGACAGCAGCCACTGCCACGGGTTCCACGGGCTCGGGCAACCAGACGGTGATGCCCATGGCTTCCAGCATGGCCCGCTGGCGGGCGTCCAGGTTCAGGGCCATAGTTTCAGACTCATGAGCACCGCATGTTCGCGCGGGCCGTTGGGGTTGGGGTAGTAGTTCTTGCGCAGGCCGACTTCGGCAAAGCCGTGCCTGAGATAGACCTCGCGGGCGCGGGCATTGCTTTCGCGCACTTCCAGCCAGATCCATTGGGCATTCTGCTGGCGCGACCACAGCGCCAGCGCATCGAGCAGCACGCGCGCCCAGCCCTGGCGCTGGCATGCCGGGTTGACGGTGATATTGAGCAGATGCACCTCGTCCAGCGCCTGCATGGCGACAAAGTAGCCCAGCAACTGGTGATCGGCATCGACCAGCAGCTGTATCTGGTAGCCGGCCACCATGGCATCCTGGAAGTTGCCGCGCGTCCATGGATGGACATAGGCCTGCTCCTCGATTGGGAGCAGGGTGTCCAGCCAGAGCGCGGACAGCGGCTCGAAATGCACCAGGGATGCCGCATCCTGGGTGCTGGCGTCGGTGGCGAGTGTGGAGCTGCTGGGCAAGGTCATGAGGTGCTTATCGGGAGGCGGCGTCGGAGGCAGTGGCAGCGGCGGCCTTCTCGGCTTCGCGTTCGGCCGTGGTTTTTGCCACTTTATCGCGGATATAGCGCGGCAGCGCCTCTTCGGCCGGCACCGCGCAGCCTTTTGCCAACAGTGCCGGTGCCAGGCGCAGCATGGCCGTGGCCGTGGGCATGGCGTGCACATGGCGGGCGGCGGGTGCCAGCAGCTCGGGGTAGACGGGCTGGGCATTGCCCGCCACGGCATGGCCGGCTGCGGCCTGCAGCGCCTCGGGGGCGCACAGGCCGAAGTCCTCGGGCTCGATCCACTGGCCGTCCACATAGCGGAACGCGGCGTGATAGACCTCGTGCATGCGCGCATCGAGCACGGCCTCGACCTCGGTGCAGTCATGCAGATGACGGGCCTCTTCGGCCACGGTGAGCAGCGAGTCCACGGGCAGCACGGGAACCTTGGCGGCAAACGCCAGACCCTGGGTGATGGCGCAGGCCGTGCGCAGGCCCGTGAAGGAGCCGGGACCGCGCCCGAAGGCAATGGCGTCCAGCTGCGCAAAGCTCAGCCCTGCCTCCTTCATGAGCTGGCGGATGGCTGGCAGCAACTGGGCCGACGACTGCTGCGCACCCGGCCCGCTGTGCTGCCAGATGGCATCGCCACGCTGGACGGCAACAAACAAGGTATCGGTACTGGTGTCGATGGCGAGAAGATTCATGTTCGGCGGGGCGTCAGCCGCGGGCGGGCTGGAGCGCAATAAGGGCTGCACTGGACTGCACTGGGCTGCAGAAGAGGGCAGCGTAGCCCTGCATTATCGGACGCCCGCCGCCAGCTTGCCGCGGGCGCTGCCAATGCCCGGCATGGGCGAAGCCCGGCGTAGACTCTGGCCCCATGCTGCAGACCCCCTTCTTTCTTCGCAAGACCCTGAGTGCGCTGGGCGCATCGTTGCTGGCGCTGCTGGCCCAGCCCGCGCTGGCGCAGTCCCTGCCTGCCGACACCCGCATTCCCGCCGCCGTGGACGCGGCGCTGCAACGCGCCAAGATTCCGCGCGAGGCCGTATCGCTGCTGGTGATGAATGTGGATGGCAGATCGCCACCGAGCCTGGCCTGGCGCACGCACCAGGCCATGAATCCGGCCTCGGTCATGAAGCTGGTCACCACCTATGCGGCGCTCGACCAGCTGGGTCCGGCCTATGTCTGGCGCACGCCCGTCTACCTGGGCGGCCCGGTGGTCGATGGCGCCCTGCGCGGCAACCTCTACATCCAGGGCCAGGGCGACCCCAAGCTGGTGCTGGAGCGCCTGTGGCTGATGCTGCGCCGCCTGCAAGGCATGGGCATCAAGGTCATCGTGGGCGATATCGTGCTGGACCGCAGTGCCTTTCAGCTGCCCGCGCATGATGCGGCGGTCTTCGACAACGAGCCCTGGCGGCCCTACAACGCCTCGCCCGATGCGCTGCTGATCAACTACAAGGCCGTGGCGCTGAATATTGCTCCTGATACAGGAGCTGGTGTCGCTCGTATTCAATACGATCCACCGATGTTCGGTATGGAAAACCAGCAGACAGTTGCGCTGGCTGCTCCTACTTCTGATTGCGGCGACTGGCGCAGCAAGATGCAGCTGGACATGAACAATCCGCAGCGCATCGCCTTCAATGGCAGCTATCCGGCAAGCTGCGGCGACAAGAGCTGGTCCATCGCACCGGCGCAGCCCGAGCGCTTTGCAGCCAAGGCCATAGAAGGCATGTGGCGTGAGCTGGGCGGCAAGCTCACCGGCGCCGTGCGCGACGGCAGCGTGCCCCAGGGCCTGCAGCCGGCATTCCAGCTGGAGTCTCCGGCACTGTCCGAAGTGGTGCGCGACATCAACAAATACAGCAACAACATCATGGCCCAGCATGTGCTGCTCACCCTGGGCATGCAGCGCACCGGCGTGGCCAGCTTCGACTCCGCCAGGCAGTCGCTGGCCCAGTGGTGGGCCGCGCGCTGGGGCAATGCCGAGCAGCCTGTGGTGGACAACGGCGCAGGCCTGAGCCGCAATGCCAGCATCACGGCCAGCGGACTGGGGCAGATGCTGCAGAACGCCTGGGTCTCGCCCGTGATGCCGGAGTTCGTCTCCTCCATGCCCATCGTCGGCGTGGACGGCACGCTGCGCCGCAGCAAGAGCCGCTTTGCGGGCGCGGCCCACCTCAAGACCGGCAGCCTGCGCGACTCGGCGGCGCTGGCCGGCTATGTCGACGGTGCCAGCGGCCAGCGCTATGTGCTGGTGGCCATGGCCAACCATGCCAATGCGGCCGCGGCGCGCACGGCCTGGGATGCTCTGGTGGACTGGACGGCGGCCCAGTAGTCGCCAGGAGGGCGGACGCTCTATCCCTGCTCAATCGCCGCTCAATCCCAGTTCTCTGCCAGCCTCGACAAACCGGACCCTGGTCCGGTTTTTTGTTGCGTGACAGCCTGCTGATCAGGTTATTGGGCGTTGGATTTTTGTCCGACCATCGGTAATTGCCCGATAACAACGCGGGGATGAGTGTCGCTAGGATGACGCTGAGGAAAAAAGCACGACCGTGCGATTCACAACACCTCAGGAGAACATCATCTTGGCAAGCAAACTCAAACTCTTGGCGGCTGCAATGGCAACGGTGGGCCTGTTGGCGGCCTGCGGTGGCGGAGGCGGCGCCGATACCACCCCCAAGGCCAAGGTCACCTCGGTCAAGGTCATGGGCGACAGCCTCTCGGACAGCGGCACCTTCGGCTTCAAGTTCACGGTACAGGGCTCGGCGCCCACCGGTGCCGGCTCGACCATGATCTGGCCTGAGCGCATTGCCGACCAGTTCAGCCAGAGCCTGTGCGCACACTTTCGTGCCGGTGACGAGAATCTCACGACTTATCAGGAAGTCGCCACCTGCACCAACTACGCAGTCGGTGGTGGCCGCGTGAACCCGCTGGATGCGCCGACATCGCCCAAGTCGGTTCTGGTTCAGATCCAGGCCGCATCCAAGGCCGGTTTCACTGCTGATGATCTCGTCGTCATCGATGGCGGCGCCAACGATGCAGCCGACGTGATCGGGGCGCTGATTGCCGCGGCCAAGGGCAATTCGCAGCCGCTGAACGCCATGGTGGCCTGGCTGGATTCCAAGGCTCCGGGCACGTCCACGGCCCTGATGACCCAGGCCGGAGGCGATGCCTCCAAGTTTGCCGGCCTGGCGGCGGGTGCCTATCTGCAGACCCTGGCCAAGACTCTGGCCGGCTCCATTGCGCAGAATGTGGTCGCCAAGGGCGCCACGCGTGTGGCCGTGCTGAATGTTCCCGCCATCACCAAGACACCGCGCTTCCAGATGGTCCTGGCCAGCATTGCCCAGGCCGCAGGCGGCGGGGATCAGGGGGCTGCTGCGGCCGCCAAGCAGGAAGCGTCATTCGATGCCCTGGTACAGGTCTTCAACAACCAGCTGGCAGCCAGTCTGGCAGGCCAGTCCCAGGTGGTCGTGGTCGATTTCTACACCGAGTTCAAGAGCCAGATCAGCAACCCGGCCCAGTACGACTTCGACAACGTGAAGGACCCGGTCTGCCCGATCACCGGCGTGGACGAAAGCGGCCTGCCCACCTATACCTTCCCCACCTGCACGGCAGCGGCCTTGAGTGCCACACCCGGCAAATCCAGCCCTGACTGGTGGCAGCACCATGTCTTTGCCGACAGTTTCCATCCCACGCCTTACGGCCATCAGCAAATGAGCCAGCTGGTTTCCCGCTCTCTGGCCCAGAAGGGCTGGCTGTAAATCCGTCCGCACCTCAATAACAAGGAGACAAAACCATGAAAATTTCTGTGCGGATCATTGCAGCCGCTGCTGCGCTGGCGGCCTGCGGTCTGGCCAGCGCCCAATCGGCCGGAAGCTGGATGGCGCGTGTGGGCGTGACCCATCTGGCGCCCGATGTGAGCAGCGGCAATCTGTCGGCGCCATCGTTTCCCAACACCAAGGTCGACGCCGGCAGCAACACCCAGCTGGGCGGCGGCATCACCTATATGGTGACCGACAATCTGGCGCTGGACGTGCCGCTGGCAACGCCCTTCAAGCATGACCTGTCGGGAGCCGGCTCGATTGCCGGCGTGGGCAAGCTGGGTAGCACCAAGGCCGTTCCCGCGACCTTGATGTTGCAGTACCGCTTCAATGAAGCCAATGCGCCATTTCGTCCCTATGTGGGCCTGGGCGTGACCTATGCCCATTTCTATGGCGAGAAGACCACGGCCACGCTCAACGGCCTGACAGGGGGCACCCAGGCGAATCCGACCACCGCCAAGTTGGATGACAAGTTTGGTGCCCTGGCGCAACTGGGCTTTGTCTACCAGTTCAACGAACGCTGGTTCGTGGATGCGTCCTACGCCAAGAGCTTTCTGAAGACCAAGATCCATCTGTCTTCGGGCCAGAGCATCAGCGTCAGGCTCAATCCCGATGTGTTTAACCTGGCCATCGGCTACCGCTTCTGAGGCGGCAAGGCCGAAACATGAAATCCGGGCTGGTCCCGGATTTTTTTGTGTCGCGGCTCAGTTGTAGTGCTGGGCCGAAGGCTCCTCGCCATGCACGGCCCAGCGGCCCAGGGCCTGTAGCTTGTAGTCCAGCGGATCGTGCAGGGTATGGGTGCGCACATTGCGCCAGAAACGGTCGAAGCCGAGGTCGGCATGGGTGCCGCGTGAGCCCACCACATCGAACATTTCCTGGGTCGCGAACAGGGTGCAGCGATGCGCCATGACCTTGGCTTCGAAGACGGCGATGGCGACCTCGGCGCGTTCCGCTGCGCTCAGCCCAGGGCCGCGCTGCCAGGCTTTTTGCAGCAGCTCTGCGCCGTGATCGGCCATCAGGGCGGCTCCCGAAATCTGGGCCTGCATCTCGCCCATGCGGCGCAGCAGATAGGGGTCGTCGGTGGCGCGCTCCACTGCCGACCCCAGCCAGGGGCGGCCATGTTCGCGCGCATAGTCGCGAGCCTGCCGGCGTGCGCCCTGGGCCACGCCGACAAACAGGTTGACCAGCACCAGTTGGGCCAGGCAGTTGCGCAGCGTATGAAAGGCCGTGACTTCGGCAGTCTCGTCGCGCATGACGGCGCTGGCGGGAAGCTGGACGCGATTGAACTGTACCGAGCCGCTGTCGGTCTGGCGCTGGCCCATGGGGTTCCAGTCGTCCTTGACGGCAATGCCGGGCGAGGCGGTCTCAAGCAGGCCCAGAACCGGCTGTGCGTGCCCGGCCACGCTGGCCGATACCGTCAGGTAGTGAGAGCCGCGCGTGCCCGAGCAAAAGCCTTTCAGGCCGTCGAGCACATAGCCGCCGGCCGGCTCCGAGCTTCGGGGCTGGGCCTGCAGGCGCGTGTCGCGCGGGTTCAGCGCATTGCCCCACCAGCCGTGCTCGTCGATGGTGCGGCGCAGCCAGAGGCGCTGCTGCTGGCGCGAGCCATAGATCAGCACGGTGGCGACCTGGAGCTGGTGAAACGCCAGCACATGGGCCAGGGCGCTGTCGACTGCGGCCAGGGCCCGGACATGGCGGTAGATGTCGGGCCAGCTCAGCGCATCGCCGCCATGCTCGCGGGGGATCGCCAGGCGCAGCAGGCCGGCATCGCGCAGCAAGGCTTTTTCCGCTGCCGCATGGCCGCCCTGGCGGTCGCGTGCGACGGCGGTTTTTTCCAGGGCGACTAGTACATCGTTGAAGTGACTGGAGAACATGGTGAAGAAGGTGGGTAGCGGAAAAGAGGCGGACGCTCAGTGGCAGATGGCTCCGTCTTCCAGCAAGGAAGCTTCCAGCGCAATCGTGCTGACGCGGTTGTCCTGCGCGCGTTGCTGCAGGCCGCTGCGCTGCCACTGCTGGACAGCCTGCTGCAGCCAGCGGGCCGACTGCGCATCGGCCCTGGCCAGACGGATATGGGCCTGATCCGTGGTGCGAAAGCGGTTGCCGAGACGGGTGTAGAAGCGCCAGCTGTCCTGTTGCAGCAGGCGCGTGATGACATCGGGCGACTCGGCCAGAACATGGCATTTGCCGGCCAGGAAATCGCTGACCGCATGAATGCTGGAGGGCGCGAAAAGAGGCTGCAGGCCCTGGGCCTGCAAGGTGCTGGCAGAGGCCTGACCGATGGCGACGCAGGCCGTGGGTCCAGGGGCGGCCTTCTGCCTCACATGCGGCAGCCAGGAGCTCCAGTGACCGGGAGCATGGCGGCTCCAGAGGGAGGCCTGCTGCTTGAGCACCAGCAGTTGCAGGCTCTGCGGCATATAGCTGCCGCCGGTCTGGCGATCGGCAGCGACCGGGCCGTCCTGTGACGCCACGCCTTCGAGCACCAGGTCGGCATCGCTTGCGGGGGTGATTCTGACGCTGGTGCCCAGTTGCCGGCCCAGCCAGTCCGCCAGGGCCAGGTCGTAGACATCGGGCTCTGGCGGCAGGGGTGCGCCGGGCAGGGAGGGGCGTGCATAGCTGCGCAGGGCCACATGGAGCATGCCCTGGCGCCGGGCCTGCTGCAGCACCGGGCCTGCAGCCTCCGTGCCGCCGAGATCCGGCAGTGCCGGCCACAGCACGCCAGCGCCGGCGGCAGCGGCAGCGGCTGCCAGCGCAGTGCCGGCCAGGACCAGACGCAGCCAGGATTGCGTGGCGCTACTCATGAAATTCCAGTCCGCTGCGCCAGCGCGTCAGGCGCTTTTCCAGCAAGGCCAGCCCATAGTTGAGAGCCAGGCCCAGAACGGCCAGCAGCACGATGCCGGCGTACATGCTGGGGATCTGGAAGATCTCCTGGGAGTTCAGCGTGAGAAAGCCCAGGCCTGCATGCGAGCCGATCATCTCGGCGGCGACCAGCGCGGTGATGGAATAGGCGCCCGCCAGCCGGATGCCGGTGAAGATGGACGGTGCTGCCGCCGGCAGGATGACCTTGAAGAAGATGAAGCCGCGCGAGGCCCCCATGGACAGCGCCGAATGAATCAGCAGCTTTTCCACCTGCTTGACGCCGCTGATGGAGTTGAGCAGCACCGGCCAGAAGGCGGCCCAGAAGATGATGGCGATCTTGGAGGCCTCGCCGATGCCGAAGAACAGCAGAAAGACCGGAAACAGCGCCAGGGCAGAGACCTGACGGAACAGCTGCAGCAAGGGGTCGACAAAGGCCTGGAAGCGGCGCACCACGCCCATCAGCAGGCCCAGCGCCACGCCTGCCACGACGGCCAGAATCAGCCCTGCCAGCGAGCGCTGCAGGCTGGCCGCCACATGCTTGCCCAACTGGCCGCTCTGCGCCAGCTGGACGATGGCCGCCAGAACTGCGGATGGCGGGCTGAGAAAGGCCGAATTGACCAGTCCCGCGCGCGGCAGGAATTCCCAGATGCCAAAGAACAGCAGCACGCAGGCCGAGCGCTCCAGCCACTGGAGCCCGAGTTGCCGGGAGGAAGGCGGCGACACCGGCTTGCCGGGGCGCCGGGATGGGGAGGCGGCCAGTTGGCTCATATGGCAAATCCTCGCAAGGCCAGGCTGAAATCAGGGGCGGTGGGCAGCAGCGGTGCCAGCGGTTGCTGGCGGTGGCCGCTGGCAAAGGCGACTTCGTCGCGCAGCACATCCCAGGCCTGTTCGCGCAGCTGCACAAAGGCCGGGGCGTGGCGTATCTCGGCGGGGCGCGGACGCGGCAGCGCTATGTCCAGAACGGATTTGATGCGACCGGGGCGGTGCGTCATGACGGCGATGCGGTCCGACAGATAGATGGCTTCATCGAGGCTGTGGGTGATGAAGACGATGGTGGTCTTGCGCTGTTCCCAGATGCGCAGCAGCTCGGACTGCAGGATTTCGCGTGTCTGGGCATCCAGGGCGGCAAACGGTTCGTCCATCAGCAGCAGGCTGGGCGAATAGGCCAGGGAGCGGGCGATGGCCACGCGCTGACGCATGCCGCCCGAGAGTTCGTGCGGGTAGCGCTGGCCGAAGCCGGCCAGGCCCACCAGGTGCAGAAACTGCTCGGCAGTCTCCCGGCGCTCGCGTTTGGGAATCTTGCGGATCTCCAGCCCGACCTCGATGTTCTCCAGCACGCTGCGCCACGGAAACAGCGCATAGCCCTGGAACACCACGCCCTGCTCGCGGTTGATGCCGCTGGCCGGCTGGCCGTCGATGCTGATGCTGCCGCCGGTCTTGCGCGCCAGCCCGGCGAGCACGTTGAGAAACGTGGACTTGCCGCAGCCCGAGGGCCCGAGGAGGGTGAAGAACTCGCCTTCACGGATATCGAGATTGAAGTCCTCCAGGGCGGCGATCTGCTGCTTGCGGCCGTGCTCGTCGGCAATCGCGAAGTCCATGCGCACATCGCGTGCCCGGATCTTGATGGCGGAGCGGGCCGTGCTCATGTCGCTGCTCCCTTGGCAAAGGGGTTGAACTCGTTGGTGTACACATCCTTGACTGCCACCTTGCCCGGCTGCAGCTTGCCTTCACGCTCCAGCACGTCGATGTAGTACTGGATGGGCGGCTCGGTGATGACCTGGTCGTCCACATAGGCATAGCGCTCCACATGCCTGAGCTCCATGCCCAGACGCTCGGCCGTGTAGCGGCGCGCTTCGTCGGTGTTGGCGTTGACCCAGTTGCCGGCCTTGGCGATGGCGGTGACCACATCGCGCACGGCCTGTGGGTTCTCGCGCGCAAACTTGCCATTGACGCTGTAGGGAGCCATGCCGCCCAGGCCGCGGTCCAGGTCGTAGTCGGTCCACAGGCGCTGCAGCTCGGGGTTGGCCTCGGCACCGCCGGAATGGGGTGGGTGGATGATGGCCAGATCCACATTGCGGCCGATCACGGCCTGTTCGCCCTGGTTGTCGGGAACGACCAGGAAGTTGATCTTGTTGACATCGGCGCCGTGCTCGCGGAAATAGGTCTTGGAGACAAACTCGGCGCAGGCGCCGAAGCTGTTGAAGCCTATGGTCTTGCCTTCCAGATCCCTGGGCGTGCGGATACCCGAATCCTTGCGCACGAAGTACTTCATATGCGGCGCCTCCTGCAGCGTCTTGCTGCCGGCGGCAATCACCTTCATGTCGGCCCCGGCCGCAATGGCCGAAATCACCAGCGGCACCATGCGCGAGCCGAAATGGATGTCGCCCGTGCCGACCAGCGGAATGATCTGGGGGGCGGCAATCTTGCCCACGTAGTTGGGGCGGGTGGAGGTCCCGTCGAAGTAGCCCAGTCTGTCGGCCAGATAGATCAGGTCGAAAGAGGGATTGTCGGGGTAGTTGAAGGGAACGACCTTGCCATTTTGTGCCGTGCGGGTCGTATCGCTGCTGGCCTGGTTGTCGGAGCGCGAGCAAGCCGCCAAGCCCAGGGATGCAGCACTGATGGACAGAAGCTTGCCAAGCGCGTCGCGACGGGTTCCCATGGTTCTAACCTTTGAAGTTGCTTTGAAGCAAGCAAGGTTAGAGAGGGTTTCTAATAAAGAAAACGAATAAAAATTTGTATCTTTACTTGAAAATCAGCTAAGCGGCCGCTCAGCCCGCAGCCGCCGCACGCTGCAGGCGGTCGCGCACACCTTCCCAATCGGCGGTGTCGGGCGGGGTTTCGATCCAGATCAGCTTGGCGCCCCAGTCGTCGAAATTGCGCAGCATGCCAAACAGCTCGCGGGCCACGTCGCGCGGCTCGTCGGACATGCGGCGCAGCAGCAGCTGGGCCGTTGTGACATTGAGGGGGCTGCGGTGATAGATGGCAATATTCCTGCCATCCCTGCCCAGGATGTCCAGCGCCGATTGCAGCTGCCTGGCATCCATGAGCCGCACCTTGGCGTTGGGCGCGTAATGCGCCAAGAGCGTTCCCGAGGCACGTGGGGTATCCGCAGTCAGCTCTTCTTTCGAGAGCGGCCGCAGGCCGCAGGCACGCTCGATATCGTCACGTGTGATGGCGCCGGGGCGCAGCAGCACGGGCACGCCCCGCGTGCAGTCGACGATGGTGGATTCAATGCCCACTTCGCAGGCACCGCCATCGAGCACCAGCAGTTCTTCGCCAAACTCGGTGGCCACATGTTCGGCCGTGGTGGGGCTGACGCGGCCGAACTTGTTGGCGCTGGGGGCCGAGACGCCCCAGACCGGCGGATCGAGCTGCTGGCAGGCCTGCAGCACCGCATGGGCCACAGGGTGCGAGGGGCAGCGCAGACCCACGCTGTCCTGGCCGCCGGTCGATGCCCTGGCGGCATGCGGCAGGCGCGGCAGGATCAGGGTCAGCGGGCCGGGCCAGAATGCATCGATCAGTTGCTGGGCAAAGACCGGTACTTCCCTGGCATAGCGGGTGATGGCGGCGGCGTCGGCCACATGCACGATCAGCGGATGGTTGGCCGGGCGGCCCTTGGCGGCAAAGATCTGCGCCACGGCGGCGTCGTTGTCGCTGTCCGCGGCCAGGCCGTAGACCGTCTCGGTGGGCAGGCCCAGCAGCCGGCCTTGCTGCAGCGCAACCGCAGCGGCTTGCACCGAGGCTTCCAGCATTCCATCCAAGATCATTTCAATTCCTCTTTCATGCACTGCGCCGCCGTATGTGCGGTGCTTTTGCGCTTGCAGAGCATCAGCGAAGGACGCCGAGCAAGGGCCGCCCCTTACGCTCAGGGCGTCGTCCCCCTCCCGCGTAGCGAGAGAGGGGCGCCCGGCTAGGGGGAAGCGGCGGGGCCGCCTAGGCAAAGCCGCTCAGGGGGTGTTATCAGAACGCTTCAATGCCCAGGATCTCGGCCGCCTTCAAAGCGGTTTCGCGCGCTTTTTCGGGGCTGGCCGCGGTGATGTTCAAGTGGCCCATCTTGCGGGCCGGCTTGGCATCGACCTTGCCGTACAGATGCAGGTGGGCGCCTGGCAGTGCCAGGACCTGGTCCCAGGCCGGAGCCTGCGCACTGTCGCCGTTCCTGAACCACAGATCGCCCAGCAGGTTGAGCATGACGGTGGCGCTGTGCTGGCGCGGCTGCACCAGGGGCAAATTGGTCATGCAGCGCACTTGCAGCTCGAACTGCGACACATCCATCGCGTTCTGGCTGTAGTGGCCGCTGTTGTGCGGGCGCGGGGCAATCTCGTTGACCACCAGCTGGCCGTTGTCCAGCACAAAGAATTCGACGCAGAGCACGCCCACGTAGTCGAGGCCGATAGCTACGGATTTTGCGGCGGCAATCGCTTGCTCTGCCTGCGCTGCGGGCACGTTGCCTTCGTAGACCTCGGTCACGGCCAGAATGCCGTCGCGATGCAGATTGCGCTGCACGGGCAGGTTGACGATGTCGCCATTGCGGCCGCGGGCCACGATGACCGAGCATTCATGCGCCAGCGGCAGCATTTTTTCGAGCACGCAGGCCACCTGCTTGAGCTCGTCCCAGGCCTTGATCAGCTCGTCGCGGGTTTTGACACGGATCTGGCCCTTGCCGTCATAGCCCATGCGTGCGGTCTTGAGGATGCCGGGCAGCAGTGCGTCGTTGACGGCCGCCAGCTGCTCGGCCGTCTCGATCACGGCATAGGGGGCGCAGGGCACGCCGCATTTCACGAAGTGGGCTTTTTCGGCAGCGCGGTCCTGGGCGATCGCCACGGCCGAGCCGGCGGGCGATACGGGCAGGCTCTCGGCCAGCTTGTTCAGCGAGCCGGCGGGCACGTTTTCGAATTCGGTGGTCACGGCCGCGCAGAGTCCGGCCAGCTCGGCCAGGCCCTTGGCGTCTTCGTAGCCGGTGCGCACATGCTGGTGGCTGACCAGACCGGCGGGGCTGGTCTCGTCCTTGTCCAGCACGGCGGTGAAATAGCCCATGGCCTGAGCGGCATGGGCGAACATGCGGCCCAGCTGACCGCCGCCCAGCACGCCCAGCGTCGCGCCGGGCAGGATCACATCGGTGTCTTTGCTCATGCGTTCACCGGCAGCGTCATATTGCGGGCCGCTTCGGTCTGCTCGGCGCGGAAGGCTTCGAGCTTTTTGCGCAGCTCGGCATCTTCATTGGCCAGCAGGGCCACGGCAAACAGGGCCGCATTGGCAGCACCGGCATTGCCGATGGCAAAGGTGGCCACGGGCACGCCCTTGGGCATCTGCACGATGGAATGCAGCGAATCCACACCCTGCAGGTGACGGCTGGCCACAGGCACGCCCAGCACCGGCACGGTGGTCTTGGCGGCAATCATGCCGGGCAGGTGGGCAGCACCGCCGGCGCCGGCAATGATGGCCTTGAGGCCTCGGTCGGCCGCAGCTTCGGCGAAGCGGAACATGTCGTCCGGCATGCGGTGGGCCGATACGACCTGTGCTTCAAAAGCGATACCGAATTGCTGGAGGATGGCAACTGCGTGTTGCATGGTGTCCCAGTCGCTGCTGGAACCCATGACCACGCCAACTTGGATGGGGTTCATGTTCTTCAGGGCGCTGCCGCCCGGCCTAGTGGAACCCCTGATTTTACGGTTTCGCTGCATTGCCGGTCGACTGTGGGGCATAGCCGTCCGGGCAAAGCAACTATGACCCCCGGATGTGGGCCGCCGCGTTATCGCGTGCAAAGCCCAGCACGCGGTCCCTGAAGACATGGATGACCCAGGCCAGCGTGACCAGGATCTGCAGGCTCAGAGAAGCCCAGGGCACATAGCTGACCCAGGCGCCGACTTGTTCTATGCCGTCCGGCGAGCTCATCCACATGGCCACCACGGGCTGAACAAACATGGCGCCCGTATGGCCGCCCATGCCATAGGCCAGCAGCGGTGCGGCGATGTTGAGGATCAGCCAGGTGACGACAAACGAGGCCAGGGGGGACTTGAGTCTGCCCGCCAGCAGGGCAAAGCCGGTCAGCAGCAGGCAGTCGCGCAGCAGATGCAGGCACAGATAGAAGGTAAAGCTGTTGAGCTTGCCGCTGATGGCCGCCTCAAGTGACTGGGGGGCGAACAGCAGCAGCAAGGCCATGGCAAAGCCCAGCAGCAGGCTGACCGGCCACAGCGGCAGCGCCTCCAGCGCCTCGCGCCAGCGCTGGCGGCTGGCCGACCATTGCACCTGGCGCCAGGCGCGCAGATGCTGGTCCATATGCTGCAGGGCGACATAGGCGGTGCCGATCAGCGCGATCCAGGCGGTGCTGCTGAAAAATTCGGCAATGCCCAGATTGAGCGAGCCGGCGGCGAAGAATCCCGCCAGTGCCAGGCCCAGAGGCCAGGCCCAGGGCAGCGTGCGTACATCGAGCCGGGTGCACAGCTGGCGCCACAGGGCCAGCAGCCCCAGGCCCAGCACCAGGGTTCCGGCCAGATAGGCAAGGCCCAGGCCGCCCACATTCAGGCCCCACCAGAAGACGGGCTCGACGTCGACGTCCATCATGCCTTTGTAGACATGGTCGATAAAGGGGCCGGGTGCGAAGAACAGGATCAGCAAAGGCAGCAGTGCCGCGCGCCGGCGATTGATGGGCCTGTCCCTCAGTCCCCAGCTCATGAGCACGGAGTTCATGGCCCAGGTCTGCAGGCCCAGGCCCCAGATCACGGCCAGGCCAATCGTGTGCTGCAGCTTCAGGGGCTCCAGCGCCCAGAAGTGGCTCACACCCGCCACGGCCAGCGCAAACCACAGCACATAGAGCCAGGCAGGCAAGGTGGCGCCCAGCAGCTTGCCCCAGGCCATCTGCCAGGGCGTGAGCACGGACAGGCGTTGCCAGTCCCAGGTGTTCTGGCTGGCTTCCTCGGCCAGGCTGCGCCCGGCCAGCACGCTGCCATAGATGATGGCGGCCAGGTACAGGCCGGCGATGGCGGTCATGCTCAGCATGCCGGGCAGCCCCTTGGCAGAGGACAGGGCAAAGGGCAGGGCCAGGATGAGCAGGCTCAGGCCCAGGCTCCAGGCCAGCAGCGAGGGGCGCCAGTTCAGCCAGAGCTGGCGCTGGAATTCGGGATTGTGTTGGCTCATGCTTGCTCCTGACTTTCGGTATCGCGGGCCTGAGCCGTGCGGGCATAGCGGTCCTGCAGCCGCTCGCGCACCGGGTACAGTGCGGCGACCGGAATGCCGGCCTGCACCAGCTGGGCCAGCCATTGGGCGCGAGCATTGGCGGCGGCCGGCAGCCAGAGCTGGATCGGGCGGCGGCCCGTGGTGTCGAAGTCCTGCACCGAGGTGCTCAGCAGTGCCTGACGCAGGCGGGCCTCAAGGCCTTCGCTTTGCTCCATGGCCACTTCCAGCGCATAGAGCTGGGGCTGCTGACCCACTGCGGCGGGCTGGCCCGGGCCGTGGGCGTTCTGCAGTGCCTCATGGCTTTCGATGCGACCGTCGCGGATGCTCAGGATATGGGTGCAGTACTCGTCCAGCTCGCTGAGGATGTGGCTGGAGACGATCAGCGTCATGCCCTGGGCCTGAAGCTGGCGAAACAGCGTGGAGAGGCTGCTGCGCGCATCGGGATCCAGGCCGCTGGCCGGCTCGTCGAGCAGCAGTACGCCGGGCTGGTGGACGATGGCCTGGCCGATCGCCACGCGCTGGCGCTGGCCGCGCGAGAGCTCGGTCGGGTGGCGGTGCAGCAGCTCCGTCAGGCCCAGCTGGGCGGCCACCTGCCGTACGCGGGCATCCACGTCACCGGGTGCAACGCCCATGGACAGGGCCGAGTACTGCAGGCAGCGCATCACGCTGAGTCGGTCGTACAGGCCATAGAAGTCCGATAGATAGCCCAGGTGGCGGTGCACCTCGCGCGGCTGTTCCTCGACCGACAGGCCTTTGACGCGGATATGGCCAGACAGCGGCTGCTCCAGTCCGGCAATGCAGCGCATCAGTGTGGATTTGCCGGCGCCGTTGGGGCCGACGAGTGCCGTCACGCTGCCCGCAGCGATGGACAGGCTCACGCCGTCAAGGGCGCGGTGGCCCGGATATTCAAACACCAGTTGTGAAACTTCAATCAAGTCTGCGCTCCTTGGTTCGCGAACAATATAGCCCAGGGGCGTGAGGCACCGTGGTGGCGGTCACTCTTTAAACCGTAGCTGCTTGCGCATGCCGTTCATTGATTGTCGACATAAAACACCTTGAATCGACCTTGAAACATGCGCAAGCTGCTCCCATCTGAGTAGCAAAGACCCGCTCCGTTCTGGTCTATGGCTTGCGCTCGCGCATTTGCGTGGAGAATCGCAGCATCGTGCGGTGGGCACTCTGCTGGAGTGGCCGGTTCGCAGACTTTTCAGCGCCGCTGCCCGCGTGGCAGCGCACAAGCAGCATTGGGAATCACATGATTGACGTCACCCTCGAGAATTTTGAAGCCGAAGTCGTAGCCGCCTCCATGGCCGTGCCCGTGCTGGTGGACTTCTGGGCGCCCTGGTGCGGCCCCTGCAAGACGCTGGGCCCGGTGCTGGAGAAGCTGGAAGTCGCTTATGAAGGTCGCTTCAAACTGGTCAAGATCGACTCCGATCAGGAGCAGCAGCTGGCCAGCATGTTCGGCATTCGCTCCATCCCGACCTGCGTGCTGATGATCGGCGGCAAGCCGGTGGACGGCTTCATGGGCGCCCAGCCCGAAGGCAAGCTGCGCGAGTTCCTGGACAAGCATCTGCCCTCCGAAGGCGAACTGACGGCCGAGGCCGATGCCGACGAAGCCCAGGCCCTGCTGGAGTCCGGCGACACCCAGGCGGCGCTGCAGAAGCTGGCCGATGCGCTGGCGGCCGACCCGGCCAACGACGATGCGCGCTTTGACTATGTGCGCCTGCTGATCGCCACCGGCAGCTTCGAGGAAGCTGCGGCCCTGCTGGCCGAGCCCATCAAGCGCATTCCCCAGCCGCTGCGCTTCGAAGCGCTGAACCAGTGGCTCAAGGCGCTGGAGTTCGCGGTGCAGGACGACAATGCTGACCTGGCCAAATATGATGCCGCCATCGCCGCCAACAAGCGCGACTTCGACGCCCGCTTTGGCCGGGCGCGCGCCCTGCTGGCACACAGCCAGTGGACCGACGCCATGGACGAACTGCTGGAAATCATCATGCGCGACAAGACCTGGAACGAGCAGGCGGCGCGCAAGCTCATCGTCGGCGTGCTGGAGCTGCTGACCCCGCCCAAGCCCAAGAAGCAGGACGCCGTGCCCGGCAAGACCAGTGGCGGCATCGAGCTGCTGGGCAAGAGCAGCGCCGAGCAGGACGAGGCGACGGCGCTGGTCAACAGCTATCGCCGCAAGCTGAGCATGGCGTTGAATTGAAGGCTCCCCCTGAGGCGCTTGCGCCTTCCCCCTCTCTCTACGCGCTTCGCGCTATGGGAGGGGGACGACAGCTTCGCTGCGCGGTGGCGGGGGGCGCCCAGGCATTGCTCGCTGTCCCTTGCCTTGGGGCACGCCAGTTTTTGCTGCTTGCGTTGAATGAGACTCGCGATGGATCAGATCTTTTCAGTGGCCTTTCAGGGCCTCTTTGTTTATCTGGGGCTGGCGCTGGCATTCGCGGTGCTGGTGGGCGTGCTGCGCTCGCCGCGCTTCAAGGGCTGGCGTGGCGAGCGGGCCGTGCAGGCAGCGATCCGCCGACGGCTCAATCCGCTGATTTATGTGGACATGCACAACGTTACCCTGCCCACGGCGGATGGCGGCAGCACGCAGATCGACCATCTGATCTTCTCGCCCTATGGCCTGTTCGTGCTGGAAACCAAGAACTTCCAGGGCTGGATTTTCGGCACTGAAAAGCAGCGTGAATGGACGCAGCAGATTTTCAGGAAACGCAGCCGCTTCCAGAACCCGCTGCGCCAGAACTACAAGCACATCAAGACATTGCAGTCGCTGCTGGACATTGCGCCCGAGCATCTGCACTCGGTGATCGCCTTTGTGGGCGACTGCGAATTCAAGACCGAGATGCCGGCTCACGTCACGCGCGGCCTTGGTTTTGTCGGCCATATCCAGAGCTTTGCCCAGCCTGTGTGGAGCCCCGAGCAAATGCAGGCGCTGCTGGACAAGCTTGAAGAACTGCGGCTGCAGCCCGGCCGTGCCACCGACAGGCGGCATGTGGCACATGTCCGGCAGTTGCAGGCGGCCAGCAAGGCGCGCAAACCCAGGCTGGAGCCGGTAGCGGAAGCCGCAGCCCAGCTGGTCAAGCCGCCCGCGCCCGAGACCGTGGATATTCTGCTGGAGCCTGTCATGCCGGCGCCGCCTTCGGCCGCAGTCGAGAGGGATCTGTCGGCGCAGGCTCAGCCCACCCGGCCAGCCGTTGCGGCTCCTGCCAGGTTGGTTGACACTGCGGCAGAGGCTGCAGAGCCGGTGCGGCCCGGGCGGGTCGATGCTGTGCCGGTCTGCCCGCAATGCGAATGGCCGCTGCGCAAGTTGCTGATGCAGCGCGGGCCACTGGCGGGGCAGGCCATCTGGCGCTGTACCAATGCGGTGGCCTGCAGCTTTGTGCGCGGTGAACAGATGCTTGCGCAAGTGTCTGAGACTCCTGAAAAATGAGCTGCAAGCGTTTTTTCTGTACGCGTTGAAGGCCGCAAAGGTGTTTGTGATGACTGCTTTCCCGAGCCTGCGCACCTTTCTTCGTCCGGCACTGAGCGCACTCTTGATGTTGGGGAGCCTGGCAGTCGGCGCTACGGATGCAGCGCCCGAAGCGTCCGAGGGCGAAGCCATGGCCGCCGTGCCGGCACCGCTGCTCGATACCTACTGGAAGCTGGTGCAGCTGGGTGACGGCCCGCATGTCAGTGTCTATGACAACCAGCCCGAGCCACATCTGGTGCTGGAGACCGGCAGCGGCCGTTTTCATGGCGCGGGCGGCTGCAATCGCCTGCGCGGCAGCTACGGCCTGGACGGGCGCTGGCTGCGTTTTTCGGTCGTGGGCGGCACCCGCATGGCCTGTGTGCAGGGCATGCGCCGGGAGCAACTGCTGGTGGCAACCCTGGCCCAGGTCAGCAGCTACGCCGTGCAGGGGCAGAAACTGGTGCTCAGCGATGCCGAGGGGCGTGTGCTGCTGCGACTCGAGGCCGTGTATCTGCGCTGAGCCTCAGTGCGTGAGTTGCGGGCTGGAGGACTTGAGTGACGAGGCATTGCCCAGCGAGCGGATCGGTATGCCCATGTCCTGCGGAATCTCGCCCGACAGCTGCAGCGCCAGGTAGCGGGTGCTGCACACGCGCAGAAAAGAGCTGAAGTTGTCCACCGCTCCGCGCTCGGCCAGCAGTTCGTCGTAGAGCTTGGTGCAGAGCTGGGGCACGGTATAGCCGTCTCGCGTGGCAATCTCTTCGAGGACCTGCCAGAACAGGTTTTCCAGCCGGATGCTGGTCGCCACTCCATGCAGCCGGATGGAGCGGGCCCGGTGGGCCCAGAGCTGGGGATCGGCGCTGATAAAGACCTGGCACATGGCGCGACTCTCCAAAACAAAACCGGGCCATGGTGTGGCCCGGTGACTGCGGCGTCAAGAGGAGAACTCTTGAATTGATAGCTTTCTGCGCTTGATGGGAAAGCGCTGGAGGCCGATTTCAGTGTGAAATCTTCGTGCCCAGCAGCGCGAGAAACTGGGCGATCCAGGCCGGATGGGCAGGCCAGGCCGGGGCGCTGACCAGATTGCCTTCGGTATGGGCCTGGTCGACGGGAATATCGGCATAGCTGCCTCCGGCCAGTTCCACCTCGGCGCGGCAGGCGGGGTAGGCCGAGCAGGTGCGGCCCTTGAGCACGCCGGCCCCGGCCAGCAACTGCGCGCCGTGGCAGACGGCGGCCACGGGCTTGTTGGTGTCGAAGAAGTGACGTACGGCCGCGCGCACGCTTTCATAGCCGCGCAGATACTCGGGGCCGCGGCCGCCGGGGATGACCAGCGCGTCGTACTGCTCGGGCTTTACATCGGCAAACGTGGCGTTGAGCGTGAAGTTGTGGCCGGGCTTTTCGCTATAGGTCTGTGCGCCTTCAAAGTCGTGGATGGCGGTCTTGATCTGGTCGCCGGCCTTTTTGTCCGGGCAGACCGCGTGCACGGTATGGCCCACGGCCAGCAGTGCCTGGAACGGGACCATGGTTTCATAGTCCTCGCAGTAGTCGCCGCAAATCATCAAAATCTTCTTGCCTGCCATGGTCTGTCTCCTTGTGGTTGGGTCAGGCCATTGTGGGCAGTCAGGGCGCGCTGTAGGTATTAACGGGCTACTACATCGGGGCGGGCGGGCGGATAGTGGGTGCCGTAGTCCGACGAGCGCTGGTACAGCGTCAGCCCGAACTGCGGCAGCACGCCGATCAGATGGTCGAAGATTTCGCCCTGTATGCCTTCGTACTCCACCCAGACGGTGGTGTTGGTGTAGCAGAACAGCTGCAGCGGCAGTCCCGTGGGCGATGTCTCCATGGTGCGCACCATGAGGAACATGCCCGGGCCTTTGCCAATGCGCGGATGGCCCATCAGATAGGCGTAGGCATAGGCCTTGAAGGCAGCCAGATTCGTCACCTGGTGTGCAGCGATGGCCTGGGTTGGCATGGCGGCCTCGGCCGCGCCGGGCATGGCCTGCAGGCCGTCGCGCTCGCTCCAGTAGGGTTGCAGCAGTGCGATATGGCCCATGCCTGCGCGTTCCTCGGGCGAGAGCAGATGCACGGTGTTGGCATCCAGGTTCAGCGAGCGCATGATGCGCCGTCCGCCCGAGTCGAACATGCCGCGCCAGTTCTTGAAGCTGTCCGTCATCAGCCGCCAGGTGGGAATGGTGGTGATGGTCTTGTCCCAGTTCTGCACTTTGACGGTATTGAGCGCGATATCGGTCACAAAGCCGTCGGCGCCGACCTGGGGCATCTCTATCCAATCGCCCACGCGCAGCATGTCGTTGCTGCCGAGCTGAACGCCCGCGACAAAGGAGAGGATGGTGTCCTTGAAGACCAGCATCAGCACGGCCGACATGGCGCCCAGGCCCGAGAGCAGCAGCAGCGGCGAGCGGTCCATCAGCGTGGCCACGATGAGCACCACGGCAAAGCTGCAGACCAGCAGCTTGCCCAGCTGCACATAGCTTTTGATGGAGTGGGTCTGAACGGCGGCCTTGCGTGCCTCGTCGCGTTCATGGGCCTCGTTCATGGCGTTGAGCAGATCGCACAGCGCCCGCGCCAGGTGGTAGAGCGTGAAGGCCACCGCCACATTGGTGATCAGCGTGGTCCAGCGCGGCTCCAGATGGGGTACGCCCTGCACGCCGAACTGCACGATCAGCGAGGGCGCGACCTTGGCCAGGCGGCGCAGCACCTTGTCGTGCATGAGGATCTGGGCCCAGCCTGTCCTGAGGGTGTCGCGCATACGGCGAAAGACCTTGAGCCCCAGCCACTGGGTCAGCCAGCCGGCCACGAGGGCGGTCAGGGCCAGGACGCAGAGCGAGGCCAGCATTTGCATGGCGGGGTTCCAGTCAGAAACAAAAGACCAGCGGGAAAGCAAGAGCAGCTCCTCAGAAGAATGGACCAGGGCAGGAGCGCAAGTCTGGCAACTTCGGGCAGAAGGCAGGCGATGGCGTCGGGCACGGAAACAGGCCAGTCAGATTGCCAGCCGTGCAAAAAGTTCAGCAATTTGTGAACAACCACTAGCTTACGCAAAGCCGTATTTCCCAGCGTGGCGTGCAGGAAGGCCGCAGGGATGGCGCAGCGGGTTCTGCGGTCATGCAGGGCTAAAACGGCGCAAGCGGTCGGGCAGCCTAAAATCCCTGCTGATTTCAGATTTCTACCTTGCCGGGTCCCAAGTGGGGCTGGCGGCCACTGCACTGCACCATGCAAGAAAAATTCAACCACATCGAGGTCGAGCGCGCCGCGCAGGACCACTGGCAAGCCAAGGACGCCTACCGCGTCAGCGAAGACGGCAGCAAGCCCAAGTACTACGCCTGCTCCATGCTGCCCTACCCCAGCGGCAAGCTGCACATGGGCCATGTGCGCAACTACACCATCAACGACATGCTCACGCGCCAGCTGCGCATGAAGGGCTACAACGTCCTCATGCCCATGGGCTGGGATGCCTTCGGCCTGCCAGCTGAGAACGCTGCGCTGAAGAACAAGGTGCCGCCTGCCAAGTGGACGTACGAGAACATCGCGTACATGAAGAAGCAGATGCAGGCCATGGGCCTGGCTATCGACTGGAGCCGCGAGGTCGCCACCTGTGACCCCGAGTACTACAAGTGGAACCAGTGGCTGTTCCTCAAGATGCTGGAAAAAGGCATTGCCTACCGCAAGACGCAGGTGGTGAACTGGGACCCGGTGGATCAGACCGTGCTGGCCAACGAGCAGGTCATCGACGGCCGCGGCTGGCGTACCGGCGCGCTGGTGGAAAAGCGCGAGATTCCAGGCTACTACCTGGGCATCACCCATTACGCGCAGGAGCTGCTGGACCATGTGCAGGTCGGCAACGAGAAGGCCACATTGAATGGCTGGCCCGACAAGGTGCGCCTGATGCAGGAGAACTGGATCGGCAAGTCCGCCGGCGTGCGCTTTGCGTTCACGCATGAGGTCAAGAACGCTGCAGGCGAACTGATTGGCGATGGCAAGATGTATGTCTTCACCACGCGTGCCGACACCATCATGGGCGTGACCTTCTGCGCGGTTGCCCCCGAGCACCCGCTGGCGCTGCACGCTGCGGCCGCCAGCCCCGAGCTGGCAGCCTTCATCGAGGAGTGCAAAAAGGGCGGTACGACCGAGGCCGAGCTGGCCGTCAAGGAAAAGGAAGGCAAGCCCACGGGCCTGTTCGTCACCCACCCCATCACCGGCGCGCAGGTCGAAGTCTGGATCGGCAACTATGTGCTGATGAGCTATGGCGACGGCGCCGTGATGGGTGTTCCCGCCCACGACGAGCGCGACTTCGCCTTTGCCAACAAGTACGGACTGCCCATCAAGCAGGTGGTAGCCGTGGAAGGCCAGGCCGCTTATGACGACAAGCAGTGGAGCGACTGGTATGGCGACAAGGAGCGCGGCGTACTGATCAACTCCGGCGACCTCGACGGACTGAACCACAAGGATGCGGTGCAGGCCGTGGCCAAGATTGTGGGCGACAAGGGCCTGGGCGAGCTCAAGACGACCTGGCGTCTGCGCGACTGGGGCATCAGCCGTCAGCGCTACTGGGGCACCCCCATCCCCATCATTCATTGCGTCGATTGCGGTCCTCAGCCCGTGCCCGAGAAGGACCTGCCCGTGGTCCTGCCCCAGGATCTGGTGCCCGATGGCTCCGGCAATCCACTGGTCAAGTCCGAGGCCTTCCACGCCGGCGTGGTCTGCCCCTGCTGCGGCAAGCCTGCCCGCCGTGAAACCGACACCATGGACACCTTTGTGGATTCGTCCTGGTACTTCATGCGCTACTGCGACGCCAAGAACAGCGAGCAGATGGTGGCCGACGGCGCCGATTACTGGATGCCCATGGACCAGTACATCGGCGGCGTGGAGCACGCCATCCTGCACCTGCTGTATGCGCGCTTCTGGACCAAGGTCATGCGCGACCTGGGTCTGGTCAAGATCGACGAGCCCTTCACCAAGCTGCTGACCCAGGGCATGGTGCTCAACCATATCTACAGCCGTCGCACGGCCAAGGGCGCCAAGGAATACTTCTGGCCCAAGGATGTGGAGCATGTGTTCGACGAGTCCGGCAAGATCATCGGCGCCAAGCTGAAGATCGAAGTGGACAGCGCCGACGGCCTGCTGCCCGTGGGCACCGCCATCGACTACGAGGGCGTAGGCACCATGTCCAAGTCCAAGAACAACGGCGTGGACCCTCAGGACCTGATCGAGAAGTACGGCGCCGACACCGCACGTCTGTACACCATGTTCACCTCGCCCCCCGAGCTGACGCTGGAGTGGAACGACGCCGCCGTGGAAGGCAGCTATCGTTTCCTGCGCCGCGTCTACAACTTCGGCAGCAAGCTGACAGCCATGGACATGGCTTCCGCCGTGCAGGGCGTGGCCGGTGCCAAGTCGCTGGACGATGTGGAATTCGGCAAGGCAGCCAAGGCCCTGCGTCTGGAAATCCACAACGTTCTCAAGCAGGTCGAGTACGACTACTCGCGCATGCAGTACAACACCGTGGTTTCCGGCGCGATGAAGATGATCAATGCGCTGGAAGACTTCAAGGCCCTGGATGACGCCGGTGCCAAGGTGGCGCTGATCGAAGGCTTCGGCATTCTGCTGCGCGTGCTCTACCCTGCAACCCCCCACCTGGCGCATGTGCTGTGGAGCGAGCTGGGCTATGCCAACCACCTGGGCGATCTGCTCGATGCCCCCTGGCCGCAGGTCGATCCCAAGGCCCTGGTGCAGGACGAGATCTCGCTGGTGCTGCAGGTCAACGGCAAGCTGCGCGGTGCGATCCTGGTGTCCGCCACCGCCGACAAGGCTGCCATCGAGGCGGCCGCGCTGGCCAATGAGGAGTACCAGAAGTTTGCCGAAGGCCGTGCACCCAAGAAGATCATCGTGGTGCCGGGCCGCCTGGTGAATATTGTTGTGTAAATGACTCCCCCTGAGGCGCTTCGCGCCTTCCCCCCAGGGGGACGATAGCCTCGCTGCGGGGCTGCCCTTGCTTGCTATCCCTGGCGCAAGAGGCGGTGCTCGCAGCAGGGCGGCGAATTCGCTGCTCGGGTTGAAGATAAAAGGACAGTTGATGCAAAAACGTACGCTGCTGGCCGCCATGGCCTTGACGCCTTTGCTGGGGGCTTGCGGCTTTCGCCTGCGCGGAGCGCCTAATTTTGTGTTTCGCTCCATCTATGTGCAGGCGGGGCGCGGTGCGCCCGTGGGCACTTTGCTGCGTCGCAGTCTGGAATCGAGCAGCGACCAACTGAGCGTAGTCAAGGACCCGGCTTCGCCCGATACCGCCGAAGTGATCTGCCAGATCATCAGCGAGCAGGCCCAGCGCGTGATCATCGGCTCCAACGTGGCCGGTCAGGTGCGTGAAATCGAGCTGCGCCTGATAGTGCGCTTCTCGCTGCGTACCCCCGGCGGCGATGAGCTGATCGAGCCGGTCGAGATTCGCCAGATCCGCAACGTGACCTATAACGAAACCAACGCCTTGTCCAAGGCAGTAGAAGAAGAAATGCTGAACAAGGATATGCGCAACGACATCGTGCAGCAGATCATTCGCCGTCTGGCCGCAGTCAAGAGCATGCAAGTGTCTTGAACCCTCTCTGAGTTGCTGAGCGGCTCCACCCGGGCCTGCGAGTTGTCAGTGCTGGTTCGGTAAATTTGATAGCTTCTGACGCTTGATCTCAGGGCGTTTCAGATGCTTTTTATAGAAAATTCTTCTCCATGCAGCTTGCGCTGAATCAGCTTCCCTCCCATCTGGCCAAGGGCTTGCGCTCGCTCTATGTGCTGCATGGCGACGAGCCCTTGCAGCAGCAGGAAGCGGCCGACGCGATTCGTGCAGCGGCGCGTGCTCAGGGCTATACCGAGCGCAGCAGCTATACCGTCATGGGCGCTCACTTTGACTGGAGTGGCGTGCTGGCGGCCGGCGGCAGCCTGAGCCTGTTTGCGGATAAGCAGATTCTGGAAATTCGCATTCCTAGCGGCAAACCCGGCAAGGATGGCAGTGCTGCGCTGCAGCAGCTGGCCAGCAGCGCCCAGGGCAACGACAGCACGCTGACCCTGATCAGTCTGCCGCGCCTGGACAAGGCCACCAAGACCGGGGCCTGGTTTGCGGCGCTGGACGGCAATGGCGTCTCCATCCAGGTCGACCCGGTGGAGCGTGGCGCGCTGCCGCACTGGATTGCCCAGCGGCTGGCGCTGCAGAACCAGCGTGTGGCCGCAGGTGAAGAGGGCCAGCGCACGCTGCAGTTCTTTGCCGACCGCGTGGAAGGCAATCTGCTGGCCGCGCACCAGGAAATCCAGAAGCTGGCCCTGCTGCACCCCGAGGGCGAGCTGAGCCTGGCACAGGTGGAGCAGGCGGTGCTCAATGTGGCACGCTATGACGTGTTCAAGCTGTCCGAGGCCGTACTCTCGGGGCAGGTGGCGCGCAGCATGCGCATGCTCGACGGCCTGCAGGCCGAAGGCGAGGCCGAGGTGCTGGTGCATTGGGCGCTGGCCGAGGACATTCGCAACATCAAGCGCGTGAAGGATGCCATGGCGGGCGGCAAGCCTCTGCCCATGGCGCTGCGCGAAAACCGCATCTGGGGCCCCAAGGAGAGGCTGATGGAGCGGCTGCTCCCACGTGTCAGCGATGCACGCGCAGCCGAGCTGCTGCAGGCTGCCCATGCCGTGGACGGCATTGTCAAAGGCCTGCCCAGCGCGGGCTGGCCACGCGACAGCTGGCAGGCCCTGCGTCAGCTGGCCATGCAGCTGGCGACAATAGGGAACCCCCCCTGAGGCGCAACGCGCCATCTCCCCTCTCTTTGCGGGTGGGGGACGACACCTTTGTTGCGGCGCGGCCGGCGCAGGCCCTTCCTCAGTGTCCCTCGCGCTAGAGCTGAGTCGGTTTTTGGCGTTGTGCTCGGCTCAGTGCACCTTCTCCAGTTGTATCTGCGCCTTGTCCGCCCAGGCGCGGAGGTTGTCCAGCAGGTCCTTCTGGCTGAAGGAGCAGCTTTCCTCGGTGAACAGCGCGCTGGATTCGAGCCGGTCCAGCAGATTGAGCAGCACCTCACCATAGCGTGGCGGCAGTGCCTCAAGCAGTGTGGTCGCGGCGCGTGCCTGCTGGCCGAGGGCGCTGGCGCTGATCTGCGAATGGGCAAGCTGCTCGAATCCGCTGCGCAGCTGCTGGAGCTGGCGGGCGCTTTCCTGCAGCGCTGTGGTGTTGTGGCTCATAGGTCTCCTTGCGATTCAGAGGCCGAGTGTAGGTGTCAGCAGGGCCATAAACCCCCTCATGGTCGGGCTTGTCTGCGCAACTTGCTTATCTCGGCGAAAATCACGCTATGAACGCGCTCAATACCGTCGAATACATGCACAACCTCGGTGTACAGGCAAAATCCGCCTCTGCACTGATGGCGCGTGCGTCTGCAGCTACTAAAAACAAAGCACTCAAGGCGCTGGCCCGTCTGCTGCGCGAGAACGTCGAGCCGCTGCAGATCGACAATGCCCGCGATCTGGAGCGTGCCGTGGCCAACGGTCTGTCGGCCCCCATGGTCGACAGACTGCGTCTGACGCCCAAGGTGCTGGAGACCTGTGCAGAAGGTTGCGAGCAACTGGCTGCCATGCCCGATGTGATTGGCGAGATCAGCGGCCTCAAGCAAATGCCCAGCGGTATTCGCGTGGGCCAGATGCGTGTGCCCCTGGGCGTGTTCGGCATGATTTATGAAAGCCGCCCGAATGTGACCATCGAAGCGGCCAGCCTCTCGATCAAGAGCGGCAACGCCTGCATTTTGCGCGGCGGCTCGGAGGCGATTGACTCCAACAAGGCGCTGGCCAGGCTGGTGGCCCAGGCGCTGGCCGAGGCAGGCCTGCCTGAAGACGGCGTCAAGCTGGTGGAGACCACCGACCGTGACGCCGTGGGCCAGCTCATCGCCATGCCCGACTATGTGGACGTCATCATCCCCCGTGGCGGAAAGGGCCTGATCGAGCGTATCAGCCGCGAGGCCAAGGTGCCCGTCATCAAGCATCTGGATGGCAATTGCCACACCTATGTGGATGATCCCTGCGACATCGCCATGGCCGTGAAGGTGGCCGACAACGCCAAGACCAACAAGTACAGCCCCTGCAACGCCAGCGAAAGCCTGCTGGTGGCACGTGCCGTGGCTGCAGACTTCCTGCCCAGAATCGGTGCCGTCTATGCGGCCAAGGGGGTGGAGATGCGTTGCGATGCCGAGGCACTGGCCATTTTGCAGACCGTCAAGGATGCCAAGCTGGCCCAGGCGGTGGAGCAGGACTGGTACGAGGAATATCTGGCTCCCATCATCAGCGTGAAGCTGGTGGACGGCGTGGACGAGGCCATCGCCCACATCAACAAGTACTCCAGCCACCATACGGAGTCGATTCTGACGACCAATCACCTGCACGCACAGAAATTCCTGCGCGAGGTCGATTCGGCCAGCGTCATGGTCAATACCAGCACCCGCTTTGCCGATGGCTTCGAGTTCGGACTGGGCGCCGAGATCGGCATCAGCACCGACAAGTTCCATGCGCGTGGGCCGGTGGGCATCGAGGGCCTGACTTCGCTCAAATACGTGGTCTTGGGCGACGGCGAAGTCCGTTCCTGAAGTTCGTCTGCCGCAGAAGCCGCAGGCGCGGACTTTTTCCGGATATGACTCAATGCCGCAGCTTGGATCCCTTTCCATAACACCATGAAAATCATTATTCTGGGTGCCGGGCGCGTAGGCCAGAGTGTGGCCGAAAGTCTGGTATCCGAGCAAAACGGAATCACCGTCATCGACACGGATGCGCGAGCATTGCGCGAGCTGGAGTCTCGCTTCGACCTGCGCGGCGTGGTCGGCAACGGCATCGATCCCCAGGTGCTGGCTGAAGCGGGCGCCAAGGATACCGACCTGCTGATTGCCTGTGCCTCCATGGACGAAACGAACCTGGTGTGCTGCAAGATTGCCCAGACGGTGTTCGAGATTCCGACCCGCATTGCACGGGTGCGCTCGTCCAGCTTTGCAGTGGACGACCCGGTGCTGGGCAAGGAGGGTTTTGCGGTCGATCGCATCATCTGTCCCGAGGAATCGGTCACCCATTACATCCGCAAGCTCATCGAGTACCCGGAGGCCATGCAGGTGCGTGCCTTTGCGGGCGGTCGGGCCGCTCTGGCCTCGGTACGAGCACGCGCCGGTGCGCCTGCCGTGGGCCTGCAGATTGCCCAGGTGCGTGAGCGCATGCCGGAGCTGGCCATGCGCATCGTGGCCATCTATCGGCGCTTCATGGATGAACCCGACCGGTTTGTGCGCTGCGACGGGGCTACGCGCATAGAACCCGGCGATGAGGTCTTCATGCTGGCTGCGACCGAGCATGTGTCCGAGGCGCTCAAGGTCATCAACCTGCCGGAAGGTCGCCCGAGCCGGCCGGTGTTCCGCATCATGATTGCGGGCGGTGGTCAGGTCAGCCTGCGACTGGCCAGGAAGCTGGCGCAGACGCCCGGGCGCTTTCACGTCAAGATCATCGAGTCCAATGCCCAGCAATGCCTGGGCCTGTCGTCGGTGCTGCCTGCCGAGGTGCTGGTGCTGGAAGGCGATGCCACCGATGAGGCCTTGCTGGAGGAAGAGGGCATCGAAGAGGTGGATCTGTTTCTGGCGCTGACGGACGATGACGAGGACAATATCATGTCCAGCCTGCTGGCCAAGCGCATGGGCGCGCGCCGCGTTCTGTCGCTGATCAATCGCCGTGCCTATGCCGACCTGATGCACGGCACGCAGATCGATATTGCGCTATCGCCTGCGCAAGCCATGCTGGGCGAGTTCCTGGCCTACGTGCGCCGCGGCGATGTGCAAGCCGTGCACAGCCTGCGCCGCGGCGTTGCCGAGGCACTGGAGATCGTGGCGCGCGGCGACCGCAAAAGCTCGCGTGTGGTGGGGCGTAAGGTGGAAGAGCTGCGCCTGCCCGAGGAAGTTCATATCGGTCTCATCGTTCGGGGTATTCCGGAAGGCAAGACCTGCGAGGAAGTGGCAGGCGCGGCACAGGAGGCCGAGGTCATCATTCCGCGCAGCCATACCGTGATTGAATCCGGCGACCATGTGGTGTTCTTCCTGCCCAACAAGCGACTGGTGCGCAACGTGGAAAACCTGTTTCGCGTCAGTGCCACCTTTTTCTAAGCTGAGCTCATGAAAGACCTGCTCCCTGTCCTGCGTGTGCTGGGCATGCTGATGATCATGTTTGCCGGCGCCATGCTGCTGCCCTTTGGCATCTCCTGGTTCACGCAGGACGGCATCTGGCGCATCTATCCATGGTCGATCGGACTGACGGTCGGCGTGGGCCTGCTGCTGTGGGGGGGGCTGCACCGTCACAAGCAGGATCTGCAAGCGCGTCATGGCGTGATTCTGGTGACCTTGGTCTGGGTGGTGCTGCCGCTATGCGCCATGGTGCCGCTGATGATGGGGCTGAACCGGGTGGGCATCTCCATCAGCCTTACCCATGCCTACTTTGAGGCCGTGTCGGGCCTGACGACAACCGGGGCCACGGTGCTCAGCGGTCTGGACCAGCTGCCGGTTTCTATCAACGTCTGGCGCACCTTCCTGCAGTGGATGGGGGGCATGGGGATTCTGATTCTGGCCGTGGCCGTGCTGCCGCTGCTCGGTGTCGGTGGCGCTCAGCTTTTCAGAGCGGAAGCCGCAGGCCCCGTCAAGGACACCAAGCTCACGCCCCGTATTACCGAGACAGCCAAAGGCCTGTGGGGTGTATATGCGCTGTTTTCCATTGGCTGTTTTCTGACCTTCTGGGTCTGTGGCATGCAGCCGCTGGATGCGCTGATGCATATGTTCGCCACGGTGAGTCTGGGTGGGCTGTCGTCGCACGATGCCAGCTTCGCCTATTTCAACTCGCCGCTGCTGGAGGCTGCAGCCTTGCTGTTCATGTTGTTGGCCAGTTGCAACTTTGCGCTGTACTTCGTGGCCATGCGCAAGGGGCGCATCGATAGCTTCATGCGCGACCCCGAAATGCGCGCCACGATGGGCGTGCTGGTGGGATCGGGTCTGCTGGTGGCGCTGCTGCTCTGGATCAAGGGTGTCTATGGCCCGCTCGATGCCTTGCGCAACGGCATGTTCCACACCGTCTCGGTAGCCACGACCACGGGCTTTTCCACCACGGACTATCTGTCCTGGCCGGTGTTCATTCCTGTTTTGCTGTTGCTGCTGTCGGGGGTGGCCACCAGTGCGGGATCGACCGGAGGCGGCATCAAGATGGTGCGCATGCTGATTCTGGTCAAGCAGGCCAGGCGTGAGATGACACGTCTGGTGCACCCGCGAGCCGTGCAGCCGGTGCGGCTGGGCGATGCGGTGGTAGATAACCCGATGATTTTTTCGGTGCTGGCCTACATGCTGGTTTACGGTGCCACCGTCATTGTGCTGAGCATGGTGCTGTTGCTGACCGATCTCGACCCTCTGACCGCGTTCTCTGCCGTGCTGGCCAGCGTGCACTGCACGGGGCCGGGGTTGGGCGCGGTTGGCCCATCATCCAACTACACGGTGTTGACGGATTTCCAGATCTGGGTGTGTACTCTGGGCATGCTGTTGGGGCGGCTCGAGATACTGAGTTTCATGGCTTTGCTGTCACCGGCATTCTGGCGTCGTTGAAACAAAGACTGGGGAAAACACCTATCTCATGCTTCAATCTCTACAATTGCCCCCCACCATCGTCTCCTGAGGGTATTTATGGTTCCACATCTCGTCACGGCTTTGACCGGCCCCATTAACGAACTTGAGCAGCGCATTCTTGACTCCATGCCTGCCATTGAGCGTTGGTTCCGCCTGGAATGGATGGAGCACACGCCGCCGTTCTACTGTTCGGTGGATATTCGTAATGCGGGTTTCAAGCTGGCACCGGTGGATACCAACCTGTTTCCAGGCGGCTGGAACAACCTGACCGATGAAATGCTGCCACTGGCTGTGCAGGCTGCGATGGCTGCTATCGAAAAGATATGTCCCGAGGCGCGCAACCTGCTCATCATCCCCGAGAACCACACGCGCAACACCCACTATCTGGCCAGCGTACTGCAGCTCAAGCGCATCTTCAGCATGGCGGGTCTCAATGTGCGTATCGGCTCCATCAGCCCCGAGATCAAGAAGACGCTGTCCATCACGCTGCCGCTGGGCGACGAGATCAAGCTGGAGCCGGTGATCCGCAGCAAGCGCCGTCTGGGCCTCAAGGATTTCGACCCCTGCACCATTTTGCTCAACAACGACCTCTCCACCGGCGTGCCCGGCATCATCGAGGAGCTGTACGAGCAATACCTGCTGCCGCCGCTGCATGCAGGCTGGAATGTGCGCCGCAAGAGCCGTCACTTCCAGAGTTATGAGGAAGTCGGCAAGCGCTTCGGCAAGCTGCTGGGCATCGATCCCTGGCTGATCAACCCCTTGTTCGGCCATGTGGAGAACATCGACTTTGCCGAAGGCACGGGCATGGAGGCCCTGGCCGAGCAGGTGGACGTGATCCTCTCTAAGGTGCGCCGCAAGTACAAGGAATATGGCATCAAGGAAAAGCCGTTTGCCGTGGTCAAGGCCGACAACGGCACTTATGGCATGGGCGTGATGACCGTGCGCGACGCCAAGGAACTGGCTGCGCTGCCGCGCAAGAGTCGCAACAAGATGGGCGTCATCAAGGATGGCCAGACCGTGCATGACGTCATCGTGCAGGAGGGCGTGCTGACCTATGAGCGCATGCACAACGCCGTGGCCGAGCCCGTGGTCTACATGATGGATCGTTACGTGGTGGGAGGTTTCTACCGCATGCACCCCGAACGCGGTGAGGACGAGAACCTCAATGCCCCCGGTGCGGGCTACGTGCCCCTGGCTTTCCAGCAGAGCAACCACCTGCCTCAGGCCAGCGCACGTCCGGGCGCCAGCGCACCCAACCGCTTCTATATGTATGGCGTGATAGCACGTTTGGCCATGTTGGCAGCCAGCTACGAGTTGGAAGCCACTAATCCCGACGCAGAAATCTACGACTGATTTCGCAGGCGCTGAGGACAGCGCACAATGCCGACAATTCATCACTTGGTGACTGCCTTACGAGTCGCTTCCTGAGCCGTGCAAAATTCGAAATCCTCGCTAGGCGCCCTGACCCTGGGCGCGATCGGTGTCGTCTACGGAGACATCGGAACCAGTGTTTTGTACTCGGTCAAGGAGGTTTTCGGCTCAGGCTATGTGCCGTTCACGCCGGACAACGTCTATGGCGTGCTATCGGTACTGTTCTGGACGCTCACGGTCATCGTCTCCCTCAAATACGTGACCCTGGTGCTGCGCGCCGACAACAACGGCGAAGGCGGACTGGTGGCCATGCTGGCCCTGGCCTCGCAGACGGTCAAGGACAAGCCGCGCCTGTCCGGCACGTTGTTTCTGGTGGGTATGTTCGGCACTTCGCTCTTCTATGGCGATGGCGTTATCACTCCGGCGATTTCCGTGCTCTCGGCGGTCGAGGGCCTGGAAGTCATCTCGCCGCATTTCACCAAGGCCGTTATTCCGTTGACGCTGGTGATTCTGTTTCTGCTGTTCTTTGTGCAAAAGCGCGGAACAGCAGGCATAGGCAAATTCTTTGGCCCTGTCACCGTGACCTGGTTTGCCTGTATTGCCCTGCTCGGCGTGCACCAGATCATGGGGCATCCGGAAATCCTGGCCGCGCTCAGCCCGCATTACGCGGTCCGCTTCATCTGGAACAGCCCGGGCATCAGCTTCATCATTCTGGGCTCGGTCGTGCTTTGTGTGACCGGTGCCGAGGCGCTGTATGCCGATCTGGGGCATTTCGGCAAGAAGCCGATCCGCCTGGCCTGGTTCAGCATTGCCATGCCGGCGCTGACATTGAACTACTTTGGTCAGGGCGCCTTGCTGCTGGCCAATCCCGAGGCCGTCAAGAACCCATTTTTCATGATGGCACCCAGTTGGGCGCTGCTGCCGCTGGTCATCATGGCCACCATGGCCACAGTGATCGCCTCGCAGGCGCTGATCACGGGAGCCTTCAGCGTGACGCGTCAGGTCATTCAGCTGGGCTACTTCCCACGTTTTGAAGTACGCCACACCAGTGTGAAGGAGACTGGTCAGATCTATATGCCACTGGTCAACTGGGGCCTGTTTGTGGCGATTGCGCTGGCTGTTCTGCTGTTTCGCAATAGCGGCAATCTGGCGGCGGCCTACGGTATTGCGGTGACGCTGGACATGCTGATCACCACCATGCTGACCTTCTTTGTCATCCGCTATCGCTGGAACTACTCGCTGGCTTTGTGCCTGCTGGCAACGGGCTTCTTCTTCGTGGTGGATCTGGCTTTCTTCGCCTCGAACCTGCTCAAGCTGTTTGAAGGCGGCTGGTTCCCGCTGCTGATCGGCGGCACGGTCTTTACCCTGATGATGACCTGGCGCCGCGGGCGCGAGCTGCTGCATCAGAAGTTGCAGGCGGATGCGCTGGATCTGCGTCAGTTTCTGGAATCCACCTGGCGCCATCCGCCCACGCGCGTGCCCGGTACGGCGGTTTTCCTCTCGGGGGAGCCCGGCACCGTGCCGCATGCGCTTCTCCATAACCTCAAGCACAACAAAGTGCTGCATGAGCGCAATCTCTTTGTGACCGTACGCAACCACGAAGTGCCCTGGGTCGGGATGGACAAGCGGGTGGAGGCGGAGTCGCTAGGGGGCGATTGCTGGGAAGTCATCATTCACTACGGCTTCAAGAACGAGCCCGATGTGCCTGCTGCGCTAGCGCAGCTGCGTACTCAAGGCTGCAAGCTGGACTCCATGTCCACCAGCTATTTCCTGTCGCGTGATGTGATCATTCCGCGCATGAACAACTCGATGGCGCACTGGCGTGAAAAGCTGTTTGCGCAGATGCACAAGAATGCGAGCCGGGTTGCTGATTTCCTGCACCTGCCGAGCAACTCGGTGGTGGAGTTGGGCTCCAAGATCGAGCTGTAAATACTTTGAGTCAAACATGCCTTGGTGATTTATCAGTAAGCACTGATAGCTATTGATTTAGAAGTGATGATGGGCTTCATCATTCACGCTCACGCGGGGTGCATCTTTTTTGGCGGGGCTGGTGCCAGAATGCACGGATGCGCTTTTTCAAAGACTTGAGTCCTGCCGCCGTGGCCGCAGGCTTTGTGGCCGTGCTTGTGGGCTTTACCAGTTCGGTAGCCCTGGTGTTTCAGGCGGCGCAGGCATTTCATGCCTCGCCTGAGCAAATCACTTCATGGATTTGGGCGCTGGGCCTGGGCATGGGTCTGTGTTCGCTGCTCCCGTCGCTGATTCTGCGCATGCCGGTCATGGTTGCATGGTCCACTCCAGGGGCGGCGGTGCTGGCGACCGCCGGGCTGGCGGGTGGTTTCTCCATGGGGGAGGCGATCGGTGCCTTCATCGTCAGTGCGGCCCTCATCATTCTGGTGGGGGTGACTGGCTGGTTCGAGCGCATCATGAACCGCATCCCCATGGAAATTGCGTCGGCCCTGCTGGCCGGCGTTCTGGCCAAGTTCGGCATGCAGGCCTTTTCTGCGGCCGAGACCAATCTGTCGCTGGTACTGGTCATGCTGCTCGCCTATCTGCTTTCGCGGCGTATGGCTCCGCGCTATGCGGTCATCATCACCCTGCTGGCCGGAACCGCCTGGGCGGCGCTGCGCGGGCAGATGCAGTGGTCGGCCGTGCATGGCGGGCTGGCCATGCCGGTCTATACGGCACCCGAGTTCTCGCTGCAGGCTCTCATCAGTCTGACTTTGCCCCTGTTTGTCGTGACCATGGCTTCCCAGAATCTGCCAGGCGTGGCGGTGATTCGTGCCACGGGCTATCCGATACCGGTGTCCAAGGTCATCAGCATGACGGGCGTGGCGACCTTGCTGCTGGCGCCTTTTGGTGGCTATGCCCTCAACCTCAGTGCAATTACGGCGGCGATCTGCATGGGAGATGAGGCGCATGAAGATAGAAACAAGCGCTACACCGCTGCTGCCGTGTGCGGACTGCTATATATATTGATAGCTATCTTTGGTGCAGTCGTCACGGGTCTGCTGACGGCCTTCCCCAAGGAGCTGGTGGCCTGTATCGCCGGACTGGCCTTGCTGGGCTCCATAGGGGGTGGCATGGCTACGGCCTTCAAGGAAGAAAAGCACAGAGAGGCCGCGCTCATCACCTTTCTTGTCACGCTCAGCGGCGTTGTCATCGCAGGGGTGGGCTCCGCCTTCTGGGGGGTGGTTGCGGGCAGCCTTGCCCTCCTTGTCCAGAGCCTGCGAGCCCGCAAGGCCTGAGTATCAGCCGTCATATTGTGGTGTTATGTCCGGCTCGGCATGATGCCTGTATCAACCGCTAGAGTTCTTCACCATGCAAATACTGTTTGTCGCCGATCCGCTGGAATCCTTTGCCATCTACAAGGATTCCACCTTTGCCATGATGCGTGAGGCTCAGCGCCGAGGTCACCAGATCGTGGCCTGCGAGCCCCGCCATATCTCCTGGCAAAGCGGCGGCAAGGTCATGGCGCAGGTGCGCCATATCAGCCTGACCGGGGAGCAAGACCGCTGGTTCGAGGAGACACGAAGCGCTTTGACGGCACTGGCAGACTTTGATGCCATCGTCATGCGCAAGGATCCGCCCTTCGATTCCGAGTTCTTCTACGCCACGCACATGCTCGGTCAGGCCGAGCGTGAGGGCGCCAAGGTCTTCAACAAACCCAGCGCACTGCGCGAGCATCCCGAAAAGCTCGCCATCATGGAGTTTGCGCAGTTCATCTCGCCCACCCTGGTCACGCGCAGCGCCCAGGACATCCGTGCTTTTCATGCAGAGCACAAGGACATCATTCTCAAGCCGCTGGACGGCATGGGCGGCATGGGCATCTTTCGGGTCGGCGAAGACGGCCGCAATCTCGGCAGCATCATCGAAACCCTGAACCAGGGCGGCTCCACCAGTGTCATGGTGCAGAAATTCCTGCCCGACATCGCTCATGGCGACAAGCGGGTGCTCATCATCGGCGGCAAGCCCGTGCCGTTCTGCCTTGCCCGCATTCCGCAGGGCAATGAGGTGCGCGGCAATCTGGCGGCCGGCGGCAAGGGTGTTGCCCAGCCTTTGGCGGAGCAGGACAAGGCCATTGCCGAGTTCATTGGAGAGCGTCTGGTGCAGCGTGGCCTGCTATTGATTGGCCTGGATGTCATCGGTCACAACGTCACCGAAATCAATGTGACCAGCCCCACCTGCTTCCAGGAGATCTTTGATCAGACCGGCTGCGATGTGGCGGCGCTGTTTGTTGATGCACTGGAGCAGGCCTCTAGCACCTGAGAAGCGACAAAGAACCCCGGCAGGCTTTGCCTGCCGGGGTTCTTTGTCTGGATGTCCGTGCGGATGTTGTCTGGCCTGCCAAAATCTGTGTACAATGCAAGGCTTCACTGAGCAAAATGCAAATTTTTTGCTGGTCGACCTGAAAGAAATAAGGCGGCAAATTTGTGATAGAATTCAAAGCTTCGCTGATCGCAGCAAGCAACGAGATTCAAGATCGGTTCTTCTGATTTTGCACTCGGTTCCTTAAAAAAATACAGCCGATAAGCGTGGGCGTTTGAGGGCAAGCAGCCAGTTCTTCGGAACAAACTCTTCGGAGTTATCAAACGCTCACAAAAACAGTAATGAGGAAGAATTTATTCTTCTTGATTCCGTCAAGTGAGTGAGCAGTCGAAAGACTTTAAATTCAAGATCGAACTATAGAGTTTGATCCTGGCTCAGATTGAACGCTGGCGGCATGCTTTACACATGCAAGTCGAACGGTAACAGGTCTTCGGATGCTGACGAGTGGCGAACGGGTGAGTAATACATCGGAACGTGCCTAGTAGTGGGGGATAACTACTCGAAAGAGTAGCTAATACCGCATGAGATCTACGGATGAAAGCAGGGGACCTTCGGGCCTTGTGCTACTAGAGCGGCTGATGGCAGATTAGGTAGTTGGTGGGGTAAAGGCTTACCAAGCCTGCGATCTGTAGCTGGTCTGAGAGGACGACCAGCCACACTGGGACTGAGACACGGCCCAGACTCCTACGGGAGGCAGCAGTGGGGAATTTTGGACAATGGGCGAAAGCCTGATCCAGCAATGCCGCGTGCAGGATGAAGGCCCTCGGGTTGTAAACTGCTTTTGTACGGAACGAAAAGCCTGGGGCTAATATCCCCGGGTCATGACGGTACCGTAAGAATAAGCACCGGCTAACTACGTGCCAGCAGCCGCGGTAATACGTAGGGTGCAAGCGTTAATCGGAATTACTGGGCGTAAAGCGTGCGCAGGCGGTTTTGTAAGACAGTGGTGAAATCCCCGGGCTCAACCTGGGAACTGCCATTGTGACTGCAAGGCTAGAGTGCGGCAGAGGGGGATGGAATTCCGCGTGTAGCAGTGAAATGCGTAGATATGCGGAGGAACACCGATGGCGAAGGCAATCCCCTGGGCCTGCACTGACGCTCATGCACGAAAGCGTGGGGAGCAAACAGGATTAGATACCCTGGTAGTCCACGCCCTAAACGATGTCAACTGGTTGTTGGGTCTTAACTGACTCAGTAACGAAGCTAACGCGTGAAGTTGACCGCCTGGGGAGTACGGCCGCAAGGTTGAAACTCAAAGGAATTGACGGGGACCCGCACAAGCGGTGGATGATGTGGTTTAATTCGATGCAACGCGAAAAACCTTACCCACCTTTGACATGGCAGGAACTTACCAGAGATGGTTTGGTGCTCGAAAGAGAACCTGCACACAGGTGCTGCATGGCTGTCGTCAGCTCGTGTCGTGAGATGTTGGGTTAAGTCCCGCAACGAGCGCAACCCTTGCCATTAGTTGCTACATTCAGTTGAGCACTCTAATGGGACTGCCGGTGACAAACCGGAGGAAGGTGGGGATGACGTCAAGTCCTCATGGCCCTTATAGGTGGGGCTACACACGTCATACAATGGCTGGTACAAAGGGTTGCCAACCCGCGAGGGGGAGCTAATCCCATAAAGCCAGTCGTAGTCCGGATCGCAGTCTGCAACTCGACTGCGTGAAGTCGGAATCGCTAGTAATCGTGGATCAGAATGTCACGGTGAATACGTTCCCGGGTCTTGTACACACCGCCCGTCACACCATGGGAGCGGGTCTCGCCAGAAGTAGGTAGCCTAACCGCAAGGAGGGCGCTTACCACGGCGGGGTTCGTGACTGGGGTGAAGTCGTAACAAGGTAGCCGTATCGGAAGGTGCGGCTGGATCACCTCCTTTCTGGAAAAATGCTGCTTCAAATTGAACGTCCACACTTATCGGTTGTTGGAACAAGCCAGGTGGCCTGCTGAGTGACGGCGGGCTGCATGGAATGGGTCTGTAGCTCAGCTGGTTAGAGCACTGTGTTGATAACGCAGGGGTCGTTGGTTCGAGCCCAACTAGACCCACCAAGATTCCAATATCTGGTCAGAGGATCCCGGGGGATTAGCTCAGCTGGGAGAGCACCTGCTTTGCAAGCAGGGGGTCGTCGGTTCGATCCCGTCATCCTCCACCAAAAATGATAGCGCCCAAAGGTGCTATAATCGTTGGCTCAGCAGATGTGAAGCGCAAGCGAAGCAAAAGCAGAGTGAAAGCGAAAAAACCAAATTCAATATAAAAGCAGTCTGCATCAGACTGCTTTTATATTGATCTTTGATCAATAGGCTGTTCTTTAAAAATTCATAGAGTCGAAATCAGCGTTGCTGGTGGAAAGAGTTGAAAAATACTCACCGTGCCGCCAGCAACATTTTGATTGCGTCAAAACAGATATTTTGCGAATGCAAATGTATCTAGTAATGACGAATATTCTCTAAGCTGCATCGAAAGATGCAGCCAAAGATATTCACATTACGGCATAACGCGTGAGGTGCAAGACCTCACCAGTCTTTGAAACCAGGCTTTGATTCTCGACGAGAGAGTCCAAAGTTATAGGGTCAAGTGACTAAGAGCATATGGTGGATGCCTTGGCGATGATAGGCGACGAAAGACGTGATAGCCTGCGATAAGCTTCGGGGAGCTGGCAAATAAGCTTTGATCCGGAGATTTCTGAATGGGGGAACCCACCTCGCAAGAGGTATCGTGCACTGAATACATAGGTGCACGAAGCGAACCTGGAGAACTGAAACATCTAAGTACCCAGAGGAAAAGACATCAACCGAGATTCCGATAGTAGTGGCGAGCGAATTCGGAAGAGCCTTGCAGTGATAGTCGATCAGTTAACAAAACGGCATGGAAAGGCCGACCATAGTGGGTGATAGTCCCGTATGTGAAAACCGATCGGTGGTACTAGGCTGCAGACAAGTAGGGCGGGGCACGAGAAACCCTGTCTGAATATGGGGGGACCATCCTCCAAGGCTAAATACTCATCATCGACCGATAGTGAACCAGTACCGTGAGGGAAAGGCGAAAAGAACCCCGGGAGGGGAGTGAAATAGATCCTGAAACCGTATGCTTACAAAAAGTCGGAGCCCTTAGGGGTGACGGCGTACCTTTTGTATAATGGGTCAGCGACTTACATTCAGTGGCAAGCTTAACCGAATAGGGGAGGCGAAGAGAAATCGAGTCCGAATAGGGCGACTAGTCGCTGGGTGTAGACCCGAAACCAAGTGATCTATCCATGGCCAGGATGAAGGTGCCGTAACAGGTACTGGAGGTCCGAACCCACTAATGTTGCAAAATTAGGGGATGAGCTGTGGATAGGGGTGAAAGGCTAAACAAACTTGGAAATAGCTGGTTCTCTCCGAAAACTATTTAGGTAGTGCCTCAAGTATTACCGTCGGGGGTAGAGCACTGTTTAGGCTAGGGGGTCATGGCGACTTACCAAACCTATGCAAACTCCGAATACCGACGAGTACAGCTTGGGAGACAGAGCACCGGGTGCTAACGTCCGGACTCAAGAGGGAAACAACCCAGACCGCCAGCTAAGGTCCCTAAAATTGGCTAAGTGGGAAACGAAGTGGGAAGGCTAAAACAGTCAGGATGTTGGCTTAGAAGCAGCCATCATTTAAAGAAAGCGTAATAGCTCACTGATCGAGTCGTCCTGCGCGGAAGATGTAACGGGGCTAAGCCAGTTACCGAAGCTGCGGATTTGCAATTTATTGCAAGTGGTAGGAGAGCGTTCTGTAAGCCTGTGAAGGTGTCTGGTAACGGATGCTGGAGGTATCAGAAGTGCGAATGCTGACATGAGTAGCGTTAAAGGGGGTGAAAAGCCCCCTCGCCGTAAGCGCAAGGTTTCCTACGCAACGTTCATCGGCGTAGGGTGAGTCGGCCCCTAAGGCGAGGCAGAGATGCGTAGCTGATGGGAAACAGGTCAATATTCCTGTACCGATCAATAGTGCGATGTGGGGACGGAGAAGGTTAGCTCAGCCAACTGTTGGATATGTTGGTTCAAGCCTGTAGTCGTGCCTGGTAGGCAAATCCGCCAGGCTTAGATGAGGGGTGATAACGAGTCTGCTTGCAGACGAAGTGAGTGATACCCTGCTTCCAGGAAAAGCCACTAAGCTTCAGCTATTGACGACCGTACCGCAAACCGACACTGGTGCGCGAGATGAGTATTCTAAGGCGCTTGAGAGAACTCAGGAGAAGGAACTCGGCAAATTGACACCGTAACTTCGGGAGAAGGTGTACCCCAAGTAAGTGAAGTTGTACAAACGGAGCTCAAAGGGGTTGCAAAAAATTGGTGGCTGCGACTGTTTAATAAAAACACAGCACTCTGCAAACACGAAAGTGGACGTATAGGGTGTGACGCCTGCCCGGTGCTGGAAGATTAAATGATGGGGTGCAAGCTCTTGATTGAAGTCCCAGTAAACGGCGGCCGTAACTATAACGGTCCTAAGGTAGCGAAATTCCTTGTCGGGTAAGTTCCGACCTGCACGAATGGCGTAACGATGGCCACACTGTCTCCTCCTGAGACTCAGCGAAGTTGAAATGTTTGTGATGATGCAATCTCCCCGCGGAAAGACGGAAAGACCCCATGAACCTTTACTGTAGCTTTGTATTGGACTTTGAACGGATCTGTGTAGGATAGGTGGGAGGCTTTGAAGTGCGGTCGCTAGATCGCATGGAGCCAACGTTGAAATACCACCCTGGTGCGTTTGAGGTTCTAACCTGGATCCATTATCTGGATCGGGGACAGTGCATGGTAGGCAGTTTGACTGGGGCGGTCTCCTCCCAAAGCGTAACGGAGGAGTTCGAAGGTACGCTAGTTACGGTCGGACATCGTGACGATAGTGCAATGGCATAAGCGTGCTTAACTGCGAGACTGACAAGTCGAGCAGATGCGAAAGCAGGACATAGTGATCCGGTGGTTCTGTATGGAAGGGCCATCGCTCAACGGATAAAAGGTACTCTGGGGATAACAGGCTGATACCGCCCAAGAGTTCATATCGACGGCGGTGTTTGGCACCTCGATGTCGGCTCATCTCATCCTGGGGCTGTAGTCGGTCCCAAGGGTATGGCTGTTCGCCATTTAAAGAGGTACGTGAGCTGGGTTTAAAACGTCGTGAGACAGTTTGGTCCCTATCTTCCGTGGGCGCTGCAGATTTGAGGAAGCCTGCTCCTAGTACGAGAGGACCGGAGTGGACACACCTCTGGTGTACCTGTTGTCACGCCAGTGGCATCGCAGGGTAGCTAAGTGTGGAAGAGATAACCGCTGAAAGCATCTAAGCGGGAAACTCGTTTCAAGATGAGATCTGCCGGGGCCTTGAGCCCCCTGAAGGGTCGTTGTAGACCACGACGTTGATAGGCTGGGTGTGGAAGCGCAGCAATGCGTTAAGCTAACCAGTACTAATTGCCCGTGCGGCTTGACCCTATAACTTTGGGTAAGCCTGGAAAAATAAAGACAGAACGCAAGTTCTAGTTATGCCGAAAAGGCGCAATCGAAAAGCTGATTGAAGACTCTATGAATTCGTTGGACTGAGGGTGAGCGAGATTAAGAAGTTAATCGAGGCGCCGTCAATCTGACAAAAAGTTTATGCCTGATGACCATAGCAAGTTGGTACCACTCCTTCCCATCCCGAACAGGACAGTGAAACGACTTAGCGCCGATGATAGTGCGGGTTCCCGTGTGAAAGTAGGTCATCGTCAGGCTCTTACGCCAAAACGCCTGGCTCACGCCAGGCGTTTTCTTCTCCCTCCTTGTGCTAAGGGGTGAGAAGAAAACGCAAAAACGTTTCAAAAGTGCTGTGAAAACAGTGCTACAATAGAAGGCTTCGCTGATCGCAGCAAGCAACGAGATTCAAGATCGGTTCTTCTGATTTTGCACTCGGTTCCTTAAAAAAATACAGCCGATAAGCGTGGGCGTTTGAGGGCAAGCAGCCAGTTCTTCGGAACAAACTCTTCGGAGTTATCAAACGCTCACAAAAACAGTAATGAGGAAGAATTTATTCTTCTTGATTCCGTCAAGTGAGTGAGCAGTCGAAAGACTTTAAATTCAAGATCGAACTATAGAGTTTGATCCTGGCTCAGATTGAACGCTGGCGGCATGCTTTACACATGCAAGTCGAACGGTAACAGGTCTTCGGATGCTGACGAGTGGCGAACGGGTGAGTAATACATCGGAACGTGCCTAGTAGTGGGGGATAACTACTCGAAAGAGTAGCTAATACCGCATGAGATCTACGGATGAAAGCAGGGGACCTTCGGGCCTTGTGCTACTAGAGCGGCTGATGGCAGATTAGGTAGTTGGTGGGGTAAAGGCTTACCAAGCCTGCGATCTGTAGCTGGTCTGAGAGGACGACCAGCCACACTGGGACTGAGACACGGCCCAGACTCCTACGGGAGGCAGCAGTGGGGAATTTTGGACAATGGGCGAAAGCCTGATCCAGCAATGCCGCGTGCAGGATGAAGGCCCTCGGGTTGTAAACTGCTTTTGTACGGAACGAAAAGCCTGGGGCTAATATCCCCGGGTCATGACGGTACCGTAAGAATAAGCACCGGCTAACTACGTGCCAGCAGCCGCGGTAATACGTAGGGTGCAAGCGTTAATCGGAATTACTGGGCGTAAAGCGTGCGCAGGCGGTTTTGTAAGACAGTGGTGAAATCCCCGGGCTCAACCTGGGAACTGCCATTGTGACTGCAAGGCTAGAGTGCGGCAGAGGGGGATGGAATTCCGCGTGTAGCAGTGAAATGCGTAGATATGCGGAGGAACACCGATGGCGAAGGCAATCCCCTGGGCCTGCACTGACGCTCATGCACGAAAGCGTGGGGAGCAAACAGGATTAGATACCCTGGTAGTCCACGCCCTAAACGATGTCAACTGGTTGTTGGGTCTTAACTGACTCAGTAACGAAGCTAACGCGTGAAGTTGACCGCCTGGGGAGTACGGCCGCAAGGTTGAAACTCAAAGGAATTGACGGGGACCCGCACAAGCGGTGGATGATGTGGTTTAATTCGATGCAACGCGAAAAACCTTACCCACCTTTGACATGGCAGGAACTTACCAGAGATGGTTTGGTGCTCGAAAGAGAACCTGCACACAGGTGCTGCATGGCTGTCGTCAGCTCGTGTCGTGAGATGTTGGGTTAAGTCCCGCAACGAGCGCAACCCTTGCCATTAGTTGCTACATTCAGTTGAGCACTCTAATGGGACTGCCGGTGACAAACCGGAGGAAGGTGGGGATGACGTCAAGTCCTCATGGCCCTTATAGGTGGGGCTACACACGTCATACAATGGCTGGTACAAAGGGTTGCCAACCCGCGAGGGGGAGCTAATCCCATAAAGCCAGTCGTAGTCCGGATCGCAGTCTGCAACTCGACTGCGTGAAGTCGGAATCGCTAGTAATCGTGGATCAGAATGTCACGGTGAATACGTTCCCGGGTCTTGTACACACCGCCCGTCACACCATGGGAGCGGGTCTCGCCAGAAGTAGGTAGCCTAACCGCAAGGAGGGCGCTTACCACGGCGGGGTTCGTGACTGGGGTGAAGTCGTAACAAGGTAGCCGTATCGGAAGGTGCGGCTGGATCACCTCCTTTCTGGAAAAATGCTGCTTCAAATTGAACGTCCACACTTATCGGTTGTTGGAACAAGCCAGGTGGCCTGCTGAGTGACGGCGGGCTGCATGGAATGGGTCTGTAGCTCAGCTGGTTAGAGCACTGTGTTGATAACGCAGGGGTCGTTGGTTCGAGCCCAACTAGACCCACCAAGATTCCAATATCTGGTCAGAGGATCCCGGGGGATTAGCTCAGCTGGGAGAGCACCTGCTTTGCAAGCAGGGGGTCGTCGGTTCGATCCCGTCATCCTCCACCAAAAATGATAGCGCCCAAAGGTGCTATAATCGTTGGCTCAGCAGATGTGAAGCGCAAGCGAAGCAAAAGCAGAGTGAAAGCGAAAAAACCAAATTCAATATAAAAGCAGTCTGCATCAGACTGCTTTTATATTGATCTTTGATCAATAGGCTGTTCTTTAAAAATTCATAGAGTCGAAATCAGCGTTGCTGGTGGAAAGAGTTGAAAAATACTCACCGTGCCGCCAGCAACATTTTGATTGCGTCAAAACAGATATTTTGCGAATGCAAATGTATCTAGTAATGACGAATATTCTCTAAGCTGCATCGAAAGATGCAGCCAAAGATATTCACATTACGGCATAACGCGTGAGGTGCAAGACCTCACCAGTCTTTGAAACCAGGCTTTGATTCTCGACGAGAGAGTCCAAAGTTATAGGGTCAAGTGACTAAGAGCATATGGTGGATGCCTTGGCGATGATAGGCGACGAAAGACGTGATAGCCTGCGATAAGCTTCGGGGAGCTGGCAAATAAGCTTTGATCCGGAGATTTCTGAATGGGGGAACCCACCTCGCAAGAGGTATCGTGCACTGAATACATAGGTGCACGAAGCGAACCTGGAGAACTGAAACATCTAAGTACCCAGAGGAAAAGACATCAACCGAGATTCCGATAGTAGTGGCGAGCGAATTCGGAAGAGCCTTGCAGTGATAGTCGATCAGTTAACAAAACGGCATGGAAAGGCCGACCATAGTGGGTGATAGTCCCGTATGTGAAAACCGATCGGTGGTACTAGGCTGCAGACAAGTAGGGCGGGGCACGAGAAACCCTGTCTGAATATGGGGGGACCATCCTCCAAGGCTAAATACTCATCATCGACCGATAGTGAACCAGTACCGTGAGGGAAAGGCGAAAAGAACCCCGGGAGGGGAGTGAAATAGATCCTGAAACCGTATGCTTACAAAAAGTCGGAGCCCTTAGGGGTGACGGCGTACCTTTTGTATAATGGGTCAGCGACTTACATTCAGTGGCAAGCTTAACCGAATAGGGGAGGCGAAGAGAAATCGAGTCCGAATAGGGCGACTAGTCGCTGGGTGTAGACCCGAAACCAAGTGATCTATCCATGGCCAGGATGAAGGTGCCGTAACAGGTACTGGAGGTCCGAACCCACTAATGTTGCAAAATTAGGGGATGAGCTGTGGATAGGGGTGAAAGGCTAAACAAACTTGGAAATAGCTGGTTCTCTCCGAAAACTATTTAGGTAGTGCCTCAAGTATTACCGTCGGGGGTAGAGCACTGTTTAGGCTAGGGGGTCATGGCGACTTACCAAACCTATGCAAACTCCGAATACCGACGAGTACAGCTTGGGAGACAGAGCACCGGGTGCTAACGTCCGGACTCAAGAGGGAAACAACCCAGACCGCCAGCTAAGGTCCCTAAAATTGGCTAAGTGGGAAACGAAGTGGGAAGGCTAAAACAGTCAGGATGTTGGCTTAGAAGCAGCCATCATTTAAAGAAAGCGTAATAGCTCACTGATCGAGTCGTCCTGCGCGGAAGATGTAACGGGGCTAAGCCAGTTACCGAAGCTGCGGATTTGCAATTTATTGCAAGTGGTAGGAGAGCGTTCTGTAAGCCTGTGAAGGTGTCTGGTAACGGATGCTGGAGGTATCAGAAGTGCGAATGCTGACATGAGTAGCGTTAAAGGGGGTGAAAAGCCCCCTCGCCGTAAGCGCAAGGTTTCCTACGCAACGTTCATCGGCGTAGGGTGAGTCGGCCCCTAAGGCGAGGCAGAGATGCGTAGCTGATGGGAAACAGGTCAATATTCCTGTACCGATCAATAGTGCGATGTGGGGACGGAGAAGGTTAGCTCAGCCAACTGTTGGATATGTTGGTTCAAGCCTGTAGTCGTGCCTGGTAGGCAAATCCGCCAGGCTTAGATGAGGGGTGATAACGAGTCTGCTTGCAGACGAAGTGAGTGATACCCTGCTTCCAGGAAAAGCCACTAAGCTTCAGCTATTGACGACCGTACCGCAAACCGACACTGGTGCGCGAGATGAGTATTCTAAGGCGCTTGAGAGAACTCAGGAGAAGGAACTCGGCAAATTGACACCGTAACTTCGGGAGAAGGTGTACCCCAAGTAAGTGAAGTTGTACAAACGGAGCTCAAAGGGGTTGCAAAAAATTGGTGGCTGCGACTGTTTAATAAAAACACAGCACTCTGCAAACACGAAAGTGGACGTATAGGGTGTGACGCCTGCCCGGTGCTGGAAGATTAAATGATGGGGTGCAAGCTCTTGATTGAAGTCCCAGTAAACGGCGGCCGTAACTATAACGGTCCTAAGGTAGCGAAATTCCTTGTCGGGTAAGTTCCGACCTGCACGAATGGCGTAACGATGGCCACACTGTCTCCTCCTGAGACTCAGCGAAGTTGAAATGTTTGTGATGATGCAATCTCCCCGCGGAAAGACGGAAAGACCCCATGAACCTTTACTGTAGCTTTGTATTGGACTTTGAACGGATCTGTGTAGGATAGGTGGGAGGCTTTGAAGTGCGGTCGCTAGATCGCATGGAGCCAACGTTGAAATACCACCCTGGTGCGTTTGAGGTTCTAACCTGGATCCATTATCTGGATCGGGGACAGTGCATGGTAGGCAGTTTGACTGGGGCGGTCTCCTCCCAAAGCGTAACGGAGGAGTTCGAAGGTACGCTAGTTACGGTCGGACATCGTGACGATAGTGCAATGGCATAAGCGTGCTTAACTGCGAGACTGACAAGTCGAGCAGATGCGAAAGCAGGACATAGTGATCCGGTGGTTCTGTATGGAAGGGCCATCGCTCAACGGATAAAAGGTACTCTGGGGATAACAGGCTGATACCGCCCAAGAGTTCATATCGACGGCGGTGTTTGGCACCTCGATGTCGGCTCATCTCATCCTGGGGCTGTAGTCGGTCCCAAGGGTATGGCTGTTCGCCATTTAAAGAGGTACGTGAGCTGGGTTTAAAACGTCGTGAGACAGTTTGGTCCCTATCTTCCGTGGGCGCTGCAGATTTGAGGAAGCCTGCTCCTAGTACGAGAGGACCGGAGTGGACACACCTCTGGTGTACCTGTTGTCACGCCAGTGGCATCGCAGGGTAGCTAAGTGTGGAAGAGATAACCGCTGAAAGCATCTAAGCGGGAAACTCGTTTCAAGATGAGATCTGCCGGGGCCTTGAGCCCCCTGAAGGGTCGTTGTAGACCACGACGTTGATAGGCTGGGTGTGGAAGCGCAGCAATGCGTTAAGCTAACCAGTACTAATTGCCCGTGCGGCTTGACCCTATAACTTTGGGTAAGCCTGGAAAAATAAAGACAGAACGCAAGTTCTAGTTATGCCGAAAAGGCGCAATCGAAAAGCTGATTGAAGACTCTATGAATTCGTTGGACTGAGGGTGAGCGAGATTAAGAAGTTAATCGAGGCGCCGTCAATCTGACAAAAAGTTTATGCCTGATGACCATAGCAAGTTGGTACCACTCCTTCCCATCCCGAACAGGACAGTGAAACGACTTAGCGCCGATGATAGTGCGGGTTCCCGTGTGAAAGTAGGTCATCGTCAGGCTCTTACGCCAAAACGCCTGGCTCACGCCAGGCGTTTTCTTCTCCCTCCTTGTGCTAAGGGGTGAGAAGAAAACGCAAAAACGTTTCAAAAGTGCTGTGAAAACAGTGCTACAATAGAAGGCTTCGCTGATCGCAGCAAGCAACGAGATTCAAGATCGGTTCTTCTGATTTTGCACTCGGTTCCTTAAAAAAATACAGCCGATAAGCGTGGGCGTTTGAGGGCAAGCAGCCAGTTCTTCGGAACAAACTCTTCGGAGTTATCAAACGCTCACAAAAACAGTAATGAGGAAGAATTTATTCTTCTTGATTCCGTCAAGTGAGTGAGCAGTCGAAAGACTTTAAATTCAAGATCGAACTATAGAGTTTGATCCTGGCTCAGATTGAACGCTGGCGGCATGCTTTACACATGCAAGTCGAACGGTAACAGGTCTTCGGATGCTGACGAGTGGCGAACGGGTGAGTAATACATCGGAACGTGCCTAGTAGTGGGGGATAACTACTCGAAAGAGTAGCTAATACCGCATGAGATCTACGGATGAAAGCAGGGGACCTTCGGGCCTTGTGCTACTAGAGCGGCTGATGGCAGATTAGGTAGTTGGTGGGGTAAAGGCTTACCAAGCCTGCGATCTGTAGCTGGTCTGAGAGGACGACCAGCCACACTGGGACTGAGACACGGCCCAGACTCCTACGGGAGGCAGCAGTGGGGAATTTTGGACAATGGGCGAAAGCCTGATCCAGCAATGCCGCGTGCAGGATGAAGGCCCTCGGGTTGTAAACTGCTTTTGTACGGAACGAAAAGCCTGGGGCTAATATCCCCGGGTCATGACGGTACCGTAAGAATAAGCACCGGCTAACTACGTGCCAGCAGCCGCGGTAATACGTAGGGTGCAAGCGTTAATCGGAATTACTGGGCGTAAAGCGTGCGCAGGCGGTTTTGTAAGACAGTGGTGAAATCCCCGGGCTCAACCTGGGAACTGCCATTGTGACTGCAAGGCTAGAGTGCGGCAGAGGGGGATGGAATTCCGCGTGTAGCAGTGAAATGCGTAGATATGCGGAGGAACACCGATGGCGAAGGCAATCCCCTGGGCCTGCACTGACGCTCATGCACGAAAGCGTGGGGAGCAAACAGGATTAGATACCCTGGTAGTCCACGCCCTAAACGATGTCAACTGGTTGTTGGGTCTTAACTGACTCAGTAACGAAGCTAACGCGTGAAGTTGACCGCCTGGGGAGTACGGCCGCAAGGTTGAAACTCAAAGGAATTGACGGGGACCCGCACAAGCGGTGGATGATGTGGTTTAATTCGATGCAACGCGAAAAACCTTACCCACCTTTGACATGGCAGGAACTTACCAGAGATGGTTTGGTGCTCGAAAGAGAACCTGCACACAGGTGCTGCATGGCTGTCGTCAGCTCGTGTCGTGAGATGTTGGGTTAAGTCCCGCAACGAGCGCAACCCTTGCCATTAGTTGCTACATTCAGTTGAGCACTCTAATGGGACTGCCGGTGACAAACCGGAGGAAGGTGGGGATGACGTCAAGTCCTCATGGCCCTTATAGGTGGGGCTACACACGTCATACAATGGCTGGTACAAAGGGTTGCCAACCCGCGAGGGGGAGCTAATCCCATAAAGCCAGTCGTAGTCCGGATCGCAGTCTGCAACTCGACTGCGTGAAGTCGGAATCGCTAGTAATCGTGGATCAGAATGTCACGGTGAATACGTTCCCGGGTCTTGTACACACCGCCCGTCACACCATGGGAGCGGGTCTCGCCAGAAGTAGGTAGCCTAACCGCAAGGAGGGCGCTTACCACGGCGGGGTTCGTGACTGGGGTGAAGTCGTAACAAGGTAGCCGTATCGGAAGGTGCGGCTGGATCACCTCCTTTCTGGAAAAATGCTGCTTCAAATTGAACGTCCACACTTATCGGTTGTTGGAACAAGCCAGGTGGCCTGCTGAGTGACAGCGGGCTGCATGGAATGGGTCTGTAGCTCAGCTGGTTAGAGCACTGTGTTGATAACGCAGGGGTCGTTGGTTCGAGCCCAACTAGACCCACCAAGATTCCAATATCTGGTCAGAGGATCCCGGGGGATTAGCTCAGCTGGGAGAGCACCTGCTTTGCAAGCAGGGGGTCGTCGGTTCGATCCCGTCATCCTCCACCAAAAATGATAGCGCTAATGGTGCTATAATCGAAGGCTTCCCAATACAAAAGCAGTCTTGCAAAGACTGCTTTTGTATTGATCGAAACGTCGATCAATTGGCTGTTCTTTAAAAATTCATAGAGTCGAAATCAGCGTTGCTGGTGGAAAGCACAAACCAAGGTTTGTGCACCGTGCCGCCAGCAACATTTTGATTGCGTCAAAACAGATATTTTGCGAATGCAAATTTATCTAGTAATGACGAATATTCTCTAAGCTGCGTCGAAAGATGCAGCCAAAGATATTCACATTACGGCATAACGCGTGAGGTGCAAGACCTCACCAGTCTTTGAACACCAGGCTTTGATTCTCGACGAGAGAGTCCAAAGTTATAGGGTCAAGTGACTAAGAGCATATGGTGGATGCCTTGGCGATGATAGGCGACGAAAGACGTGATAGCCTGCGATAAGCTTCGGGGAGCTGGCAAATAAGCTTTGATCCGGAGATTTCTGAATGGGGGAACCCACCTCGCAAGAGGTATCGTGCACTGAATACATAGGTGCACGAAGCGAACCTGGAGAACTGAAACATCTAAGTACCCAGAGGAAAAGACATCAACCGAGATTCCGATAGTAGTGGCGAGCGAATTCGGAAGAGCCTTGCAGTGATAGTCGATCAGTTAACAAAACGGCATGGAAAGGCCGACCATAGTGGGTGATAGTCCCGTATGTGAAAACCGATCGGTGGTACTAGGCTGCAGACAAGTAGGGCGGGGCACGAGAAACCCTGTCTGAATATGGGGGGACCATCCTCCAAGGCTAAATACTCATCATCGACCGATAGTGAACCAGTACCGTGAGGGAAAGGCGAAAAGAACCCCGGGAGGGGAGTGAAATAGATCCTGAAACCGTATGCTTACAAAAAGTCGGAGCCCTTAGGGGTGACGGCGTACCTTTTGTATAATGGGTCAGCGACTTACATTCAGTGGCAAGCTTAACCGAATAGGGGAGGCGAAGAGAAATCGAGTCCGAATAGGGCGACTAGTCGCTGGGTGTAGACCCGAAACCAAGTGATCTATCCATGGCCAGGATGAAGGTGCCGTAACAGGTACTGGAGGTCCGAACCCACTAATGTTGCAAAATTAGGGGATGAGCTGTGGATAGGGGTGAAAGGCTAAACAAACTTGGAAATAGCTGGTTCTCTCCGAAAACTATTTAGGTAGTGCCTCAAGTATTACCGTCGGGGGTAGAGCACTGTTTAGGCTAGGGGGTCATGGCGACTTACCAAACCTATGCAAACTCCGAATACCGACGAGTACAGCTTGGGAGACAGAGCACCGGGTGCTAACGTCCGGACTCAAGAGGGAAACAACCCAGACCGCCAGCTAAGGTCCCTAAAATTGGCTAAGTGGGAAACGAAGTGGGAAGGCTAAAACAGTCAGGATGTTGGCTTAGAAGCAGCCATCATTTAAAGAAAGCGTAATAGCTCACTGATCGAGTCGTCCTGCGCGGAAGATGTAACGGGGCTAAGCCAGTTACCGAAGCTGCGGATTTGCAATTTATTGCAAGTGGTAGGAGAGCGTTCTGTAAGCCTGTGAAGGTGTCTGGTAACGGATGCTGGAGGTATCAGAAGTGCGAATGCTGACATGAGTAGCGTTAAAGGGGGTGAAAAGCCCCCTCGCCGTAAGCGCAAGGTTTCCTACGCAACGTTCATCGGCGTAGGGTGAGTCGGCCCCTAAGGCGAGGCAGAGATGCGTAGCTGATGGGAAACAGGTCAATATTCCTGTACCGATCAATAGTGCGATGTGGGGACGGAGAAGGTTAGCTCAGCCAACTGTTGGATATGTTGGTTCAAGCCTGTAGTCGTGCCTGGTAGGCAAATCCGCCAGGCTTAGATGAGGGGTGATAACGAGTCTGCTTGCAGACGAAGTGAGTGATACCCTGCTTCCAGGAAAAGCCACTAAGCTTCAGCTATTGACGACCGTACCGCAAACCGACACTGGTGCGCGAGATGAGTATTCTAAGGCGCTTGAGAGAACTCAGGAGAAGGAACTCGGCAAATTGACACCGTAACTTCGGGAGAAGGTGTACCCCAAGTAAGTGAAGTTGTACAAACGGAGCTCAAAGGGGTTGCAAAAAATTGGTGGCTGCGACTGTTTAATAAAAACACAGCACTCTGCAAACACGAAAGTGGACGTATAGGGTGTGACGCCTGCCCGGTGCTGGAAGATTAAATGATGGGGTGCAAGCTCTTGATTGAAGTCCCAGTAAACGGCGGCCGTAACTATAACGGTCCTAAGGTAGCGAAATTCCTTGTCGGGTAAGTTCCGACCTGCACGAATGGCGTAACGATGGCCACACTGTCTCCTCCTGAGACTCAGCGAAGTTGAAATGTTTGTGATGATGCAATCTCCCCGCGGAAAGACGGAAAGACCCCATGAACCTTTACTGTAGCTTTGTATTGGACTTTGAACGGATCTGTGTAGGATAGGTGGGAGGCTTTGAAGTGCGGTCGCTAGATCGCATGGAGCCAACGTTGAAATACCACCCTGGTGCGTTTGAGGTTCTAACCTGGATCCATTATCTGGATCGGGGACAGTGCATGGTAGGCAGTTTGACTGGGGCGGTCTCCTCCCAAAGCGTAACGGAGGAGTTCGAAGGTACGCTAGTTACGGTCGGACATCGTGACGATAGTGCAATGGCATAAGCGTGCTTAACTGCGAGACTGACAAGTCGAGCAGATGCGAAAGCAGGACATAGTGATCCGGTGGTTCTGTATGGAAGGGCCATCGCTCAACGGATAAAAGGTACTCTGGGGATAACAGGCTGATACCGCCCAAGAGTTCATATCGACGGCGGTGTTTGGCACCTCGATGTCGGCTCATCTCATCCTGGGGCTGTAGTCGGTCCCAAGGGTATGGCTGTTCGCCATTTAAAGAGGTACGTGAGCTGGGTTTAAAACGTCGTGAGACAGTTTGGTCCCTATCTTCCGTGGGCGCTGCAGATTTGAGGAAGCCTGCTCCTAGTACGAGAGGACCGGAGTGGACACACCTCTGGTGTACCTGTTGTCACGCCAGTGGCATCGCAGGGTAGCTAAGTGTGGAAGAGATAACCGCTGAAAGCATCTAAGCGGGAAACTCGTTTCAAGATGAGATCTGCCGGGGCCTTGAGCCCCCTGAAGGGTCGTTGTAGACCACGACGTTGATAGGCTGGGTGTGGAAGCGCAGCAATGCGTTAAGCTAACCAGTACTAATTGCCCGTGCGGCTTGACCCTATAACTTTGGGTAAGCCTGGAAAAATAAAGACAGAACGCAAGTTCTAGTTATGCCGAAAAGGCGCAATCGAAAAGCTGATTGAAGACTCTATGAATTCGTTGGACTGAAGGTGAGCGAGATTAAGAAGTTAATCGAGGCGCCGTCAATCTGACAAAAAGTTTATGCCTGATGACCATAGCAAGTTGGTACCACTCCTTCCCATCCCGAACAGGACAGTGAAACGACTTAGCGCCGATGATAGTGCGGGTTCCCGTGTGAAAGTAGGTCATCGTCAGGCTCTTACAGTGAAAACCCCGTAGTCGAAAGATTACGGGGTTTTTTATTGGGCGATTCAAAATGAGGAGCGCTTGTCGTAGGCTGGCAAAGCATTGCAGCTGCAAAAATACCGGAAGCCTATAAAAAGAGAGCGCTAGGCGCTCTCTTTTTATTTATCAATTCCGGCCTGGCGCACTTCAATAAGGCGCCGCCTGGCCATGAACGAACACTCTCAGCTCGCCGTTCTGGAAGGGGACCCATTGCTCGTTCTGGGTCAGAGGGGTGGTGACGATGATGGCTACCTTGTCCTGAGGCGTGGTTTCGCGGGAGAAGTCCACACTGAGGTCTTCGTCGGACAGCTGTGCCTGGGAGAAGGGATGCCTGCGCTCGATGTAGCAGAGGTGGGTTGTGGCATGGGCCCAGAGCGCTTCGCCGTTGGAGAGCAGGAAGTTGAACGTGCCGTGCGGAGCGATCTTCGCGGCCAGCTCGCGCAGGGTGTGGGTCAGCTCTTCGATGCTGGGCACGCCGGCATGGGACTTCCACAGCTCCTGCATGATCCAGCAGAAGGCCTGTTCGCTGTCCGTGTTGCCAATGGGCTGGAAGTGGGCATGAAGCTTGGGGGCGAAGTTCTTGAGATCGCCGTTGTGCGCGAAGACCCAGTTGCGTCCCCAGAGTTCGCGCACGAAGGGGTGGCAGTTCTGCAGGCTGACCACGCCCTGGGTGGCCTTGCGGATATGGGCTATGACGTTGGTGCTCTTGATCGGGTATTCGCGGATGAGCTTGGCGATCTGGGAGTCGACGGCGCGTTCGTGATCGACGAAGTGGCGCAGGCCCTTGTCTTCGAAGAAGGCGATGCCCCAGCCGTCGGTGTGGTCGCCGGTGTTGCCTGCGCGCTGCGTGAAGCCTGAGAAGCTAAAGCGCACATCGGTAGGCGTGTTGCAGTTCATTCCAAGCAGCTGGCACATGGCTTCGTCATATCTTTCAAGCAAAAAAGCTTTATAGCCCAAGAATCTATGGACGATCTCGTCAATGATGGTGCTGTATGGCCGAGATCGTCAACCGCACTCGGGCCGGCATGAAAAAAGCAGCCTAAGCTGCTTTGTGCAAGAGGGCGGCGATGGCCTATTCGCGGTCCAGCCAGAGCTTGCCGCCGGTGGCCCAGTCGTGACGCTTGATGTCGGTGATGATGATGTCCACCGATTCGGGCGAGCCGCCCAGCACTTCAACGCTGACGCGGGTGATTTCTTCGACCAGCTTGCGCTTTTGTTCGACGGTACGGCCTTCCATCATTTCGACATGGTAGGTGGGCATGTGCAGGTTTCCTTGCTGACTTGGGGTTGGGGAAAAAGGTCCATCATAAGGCCGGGCGGGTCAAGAGCCGTCCGGGCCGGTCAGCCTTGCTCCGACCAGAGCTTGCCGCCGGTGGCCCAGTTGTGGCGCGGCACGTCGGTGATGATGATGTCCACGGACTCGGGCGCGCTGCCCAGCACCTCGGTGGTCACGCGGGTGATTTCTTCGGCCAGCTTGCGCTTTTGTTCAACGCTGCGGCCTTCAAACAGTTCAATGCGATAGGTGGGCATCAAGGTCTCCTTGCTGATGTGGAATGCCCGAACTGCAAAGCGGTGAACGCAGGATCAGGCGGGGTTGGAATCGTCGACGACCGGCCGCGCGCAGGCGGGGCAGATGCAGGCCTTGCCGCGTGCGTCTGCGGGCAGCTTCTCCAGCGCGTCCCGGGAAACCGGGGTCTGCATGCACCAGCAGCTCTGCGGCGGCAGGCCGGCGCTGATGGCGCACTGGTTGTGCTGGCCGCACAGAGGGCAGCGGCTGGCGTCTATGAGGGGATCGATGGGCATGGCAGCAGTGTAGAAGCCATACCGCTGCGCTAGTGGGGAGGCCAAGAAAAATGCACTCGATGTACTGACATGGAGTGCATTTTTTGGATAGCTGCTTGCGCGCTTGAATCAATAGGATCAGGTAGAAATGCCTTCCAGATCTATTGATATCAAGCGAAAGCCACTCCTTATTCAGGAGCAGCCTTGCCAGGCCATCAAGCGCCGGCCTTGACCTTCAGGCGCCAGGCATGCAGCAGGGGTTCGGTGTAGCCAGAAGGCTGTTCCTTGCCCTTGAACACCAGATCCAGAGCCGCCTGATAGGCTGCGCCATCGGGGTTGGCCACCAGGCTCTTGTAGGCGGCGTCGCCGGCGTTCTGCTCGTCCACGATCTTGGCCATGCGGGCATAGCTGTCGCGCACCATGGCTTCGGTGACGATGCCGTGCTGCAGCCAGTTGGCGATGTGCTGGCTGGAGATACGCAGCGTGGCGCGGTCTTCCATCAGGCCCACGTTGTGGATGTCGGGTACCTTGGAGCAGCCCACGCCCTGGTCGATCCAGCGCACCACATAGCCCAGGATGCCTTGCACGTTGTTGTCCACTTCCTGCTGCTTTTCCGCATCGCTCCAGTTGGGGTTGGTGGACACGGGCACTTGCAGGATGGCGTTGAGCAGCTCGTCGCACTCGGCGTCGGCGTTGGGGCTTTCCAGACCCTTTTGCACGTCGGCCACATTGATCTGGTGATAGTGCAGGGCGTGCAGGGTGGCACCGGTGGGCGAGGGCACCCAGGCGGTGTTGGCACCGGCCTTGGGCTGGGCAATCTTCTGCTCCAGCATGGCCTTCATCAGGTCGGGCATGGCCCACATGCCCTTGCCGATCTGGGCGCGGCCGCGCAGGCCCATGTTCAGGCCGACCAGCACATTGTTCTTTTCATAGGCGGGCAGCCAGGCGCAGGTCTTCATGTCGGCCTTGCGGACCATGGGGCCGGCATGCATGGCGGTGTGCATTTCATCGCCGGTGCGGTCCAGGAAGCCGGTGTTGATGAAGGCAACACGTGCCGGGGCGGCTGCAATGGCGGCCTTCAGATTGGTCGAAGTGCGGCGCTCTTCGTCCATGATGCCGAGCTTGACGGTGTTCTCGGGCAGGCCCAGAACCTTTTCCACGCGGCCGAACAGCTCGTTGGCAAAAGCGGCTTCGGCGGGGCCGTGCATCTTGGGCTTGACGATGTAGACGCTGCCGGTGCGGCTGTTCCTGATGCCGTTGGCACCGTTGCCCTTGAGGTCATGGATGGCGATGGCGGTGGTCACCAGCGCGTCCATGATGCCTTCGGGGATTTCCTTCTGCTCGGGGCCCCACAGCACGGCGGGGTTGGTCATCAGGTGGCCCACGTTGCGCACGAACATCAGCGAGCGGCCGTGCAGCTTCACGGGCTTGCCATCGGCGCCGGTGTATTCGCGGTCGGGGTTCAGACCACGGGTCACGACCCTTCCGCCCTTTTCAAAGGACTCGGTCAGCGTGCCCTTCAGAATGCCCAGCCAGTTGGCATAGCCGTTGACCTTGTCTTCGGCATCCACGGCGGCCACGGAGTCTTCCAGATCCAGAATGGTGGACAGGGCGGCCTCGACCACCACGTCGGCCACGCCGGCAGCATCGGTGCTGCCGATGGGGGTGGACTTGTTGACGATGATGTCGATGTGGATGCCGTTGTTCTTGAGCAGCACCGACTTGGGAGCCGCAGCATCGCCCTGGTAGCCGATGAACTTGGCTTCGTCCTTGAGGCCGGTCTTGCTGCCGTCCTTCAGGGACACGACCAGCTTGCCGCCTTCGACGGCGTAGCCGGTGGAATCCTTGTGCGAGCCCGAGGCCAGGGGGACGGCCTGATCGAGGAAGTTGCGTGCGAACTCGATGACCTTGGCGCCGCGCACGGGGTTGTAGCCCTTGCCTTTTTCAGCGCCGCCTTCTTCGCTGATGGCGTCCGTGCCATACAGCGCGTCGTACAGCGAACCCCAGCGGGCGTTGGCGGCGTTCAGCGCGTAGCGGGCGTTCAGGATGGGGACGACCAGCTGGGGGCCGGCCTGGATGGCCAGCTCGGCATCCACGTTTTCTGTCGTGGCCTTGGCATCCTTGGGGGACTCGACCAGATAGCCGATGGTCGTCAGAAACTTGCGGTAGGCCACCATGTCGGTGATGGGGCCGGGGTTGGCCTTGTGCCAGGTATCGAGCTCTGTCTGCAGGCGATCGCGCTCGGCCAGCAGGGCTGCGTTCTTGGGCGCCAGATCGGCCACGATGGCGTCGAAGCCCTTCCAGTAGGTGTCCTGGTCCACGCCCGTGCCAGGCAGCACTTGCGTGTTCACAAAGTTGTACAGCTCGGTGGCGACTTGCAGGCCGTGGACTTGGGTGCGATCAGTCATTGGAAACCTCTGGTTGTGATGTCTCAGGATTCAGGAGTCGTTGCCCATCATGGGCAGCATGTGTGGAGACTGTATTTGAATTTTTTGAGTACATAAATAGCCTAAATAGTTCAGAACTCATGATGTTTTTATATGGAGTCTCTGGGGTTTATGCGTTTTTAAGTAGCAAAGGCGCCAGAGCTCGTCAGTTCTGACCGATATGCGCGGCGGCTGCGGTGGTGACTGGCTCAGCAATGGTTTGCAGAAACCGGATGAGGCGGCGCGAGGTCTCTCCCGAAGCAATAGCTTCAATCGCTTGACGGTGTTTTCACGTGTCTGATCTTTGTTTCTGAAGTAAGTGCGCGCCATCAAATGACAAGGCTTTGTCTGTCATCAGTCGATATCCGCGCTCAGAAATGATTTGTTAATCTTGAAACAAATTGAGCATCTTCCGATATCGGCCAGCCAATCTTTACCAAGGAGCTCCTGATGGCGAATCTGAACGAAAGCCTGCAAGATCTGATGACCCTGGATGGCGCCATGTGCGCGGCAGTGGTGGATTACAACAGCGGCATGCTGCTGGGCAGCATAGGTTCCGGCGTGGACCTGGAGCTGGCCGCAGCGGGCAATACCGAAGTGGTGCGCGCCAAGATGAAGACCATGAAGTCCCTGGGTCTGAACGACAGCATCGAAGACATTCTGATCACCCTGGGCAAGCAGTATCACATCCTGCGCCCTGCCGAGAAGATCAACGGCATCTTCATCTACTACGTGCTGGACAACGGCCGTGCCAACCTGGCCCTGGCCAGGCGCAAGGTCTCGGATGTGGAGTCCAGGTTCGTCATGTGATGCAGCCGGTCTGAAGGCACGCAACGGGCCTGGAGGCCCGTTCTTGCTTTCTGCGCCGCGCCGGATTGATCAGGCCGCGATCAAGGGAGCGCGGAACTGGTAACCGACTTTCTGCTGGGACTGCAGCGGCACGGCCACGGGCGTCGCCTTTTCGATGCGGCGCCGCAGGCGGTAGATGGTAGCGTGCAGGTTGTTGTCGGACTCGGCTGCGCTGGTATGGGTCAGCAGGCTGCGGATATGGTCGCGGCTTACGGTTTCGCCCTGGGCCTGCAAAAAGCACTCCATCAGCATCAGGTCGGTGGCGCCCAGCTCCACGCTCTGGCCGTCGGGAGCGGTCAGCAGGCTGCGGCGGCTGTCCAGCTTCCAGGCCGTGGCCGTGCGGGCCGTGGTCATGATGCGCCGGTGCACGGCGCGCACGGCCAGTTCCACCTGCTCGAAGGTCACGGGCTTGGTCAGATACATATCGGCACCAGCATTGATGACCTCGGCAAACACTTCGGGCCCCAGGCGCCCCGAGACGATCAGCACGCCCGCCTGGCTGCGCTTGCGGATGATGCGCAGCAGCTCGGTGCCTGCCACCCCGGGCAGCATCAGATCCAGTACATAGAAATCAAAGCGATAGGGAGCATCGTCGGCGAGCAGGTCGCTGCTGTCGCTGTATGCCGTGACCTCCACACCCTGGCCGCGCAGATGCTGGGCCAGAAATTCGCAGTACTCGGTGTCGTCGTCGACCAGGGCAAGAGTGGCAGGCAGCATGGGCGGCGGACCTCATTCGGCAAGACCTTGGGGAATGACCAGGCGCATGATCGTGCCATGCGGGCTGTGCGGCAGAGCTTGTACTGTACCTTGGTGCAGCTGCAAGACCGAATGCACGATGAACAGGCCCAGACCGCCACCAGGGCGGCTGTGGCTGTGGTTGCCGCGCGAGCCTTTTTCGAACAGACGCGGGAGCAGCTCCTCGGAAATCCCGGGGCCTTGGTCCATGACTTCCAGAATCAGCGCCAGCGGTTCGTCGGACTCGGAGATGCGCAGCTGCACCCGGGTATCTGCGGGCGCATAGGCCAGGGCGTTGTTGAGCAGATTGCGAAGCGTCAGCCGCATCAGCGCCGGATGCAGTTGTACGGTGCGTGCCATGCTCAGCCATTGCACATCGATGCGCGGGCGCAGGTCGGCTGCAATATCGTGCAGCACCAGCTTGATCAATGTCGGCAGATCGGTCTCGCTGGAGGCACCGGCCTTGCCGCCCGCTGCCAAGATCGTGCCGGCGGTCAGGGTGTTGTCCAGTGTGCCTATCACCTGCTGCAGCACATGCTCGGCGCGCAGCAAGGCCCTGGCGGCAGGCGCGGCATCGGCCAGATGCAGATCTTCGATGGCCTTGAGCGTGGCCTGCATGGCAGCCGAGGCATTGTTCAGCGGCTGGCGGATTTCATGGGAGAGCAGTTGCAGCATCTCGTTGTGTTCGCTCAGCATGGCCGTGCGCCAGTCCAGCAGGGTACGCAGCCTGTCGAGCTCGCCCGCGTCCTGGCGGCTGCTGCGCAGTTGCTCGTGCAAGGCCTGCAGCTGCTCGCGCTGGCGTGCAACGACTTCGCCACACGCATATTCGCGTCCTATGTCGCTGAGCAGCATCAGCACCTCGTGCCGGCCCTGGGCATCGGCGGCGCCGGGCGTGAGCTGGATGCGGCGGTGGTGCTGCGAACCGGCGTCACCGGGCCGTATATCGTCATATTCCTGGTGCAAGCCTCGGGCGGCGGCGGTAAAGCGCGGGCCGTGGACTTGCCAGGTCTGGGCAGGCAGCAGACCCTGCAACGGCTGGCCGATGGGGCTTGCGCCCTCGGGCACATCCAGCCATTGGCACCAGGCGGGAGTGGCCATGAGCAGCAGCCCTTCGGCATTCCAGAGCGCACAGCCCTGGCCGGAGCGGCCCAGCAGATCGGCCAGCTGGGCGGCAGAAGCGGGTGAAAAGCTCATGACGGCGGGCTGCAGCGGATTTGTAAATGTGTTTTGCAAATCATAGGTTTAACGTCTGGCTGCGCCCAAAAGCTCATGGCGCTGGCGAATAAGCGATATTCCTGCCTCAGGGAAAACGGTAAATTTTGATATAAACATATATAAACATCAAAGATTCACTGGCAACTTGTGACTTCTAAGTAAGATATATCGCAATGAAGTCGCATGCGGGACAGGCGTGCAGCGCTGATTGATGACTTTTATAGTGATAGCACTCAGCGCTCTTGTTTAAAGAACTTTCGATAAAAACATTTGAGAAATCAAGACTGCTTGTGCGGTATGTGCTCTTGTATTAATAGTGCACGCTACCGCAGCAGGAGACAACACGGACCAGACAGGAGCAGCGGTCATGGACAAACTCAAGGCATTTGAGTCTTTTGTATCGGTAGCGACCAGGGGCAGCTTGACGGCTGCAGCCAAGGCCGAAGGTGTGGCGCCCGCCATCATGGGGCGCCGTCTGGACGCTCTGGAAGAGCATCTGGGCGTCAAGCTCATGGTGCGTACCACGCGCCGCATCTCGCTGACGCATGAAGGCAGCGCCTTCCTGGAAGATTGCCAGCGCCTGCTCTCCGATGTGTGCAATGCCGAGGCCAGCGTGTCGGCCGGCGGAGTCAAGGCCACGGGCCATCTGCGCATCACGGCGCCGGCCGGTTTCGGGCGCCGCCATGTGGCGCCGCTGGTGCCGCGTTTCCGCGACCTGCATCCCGATGTCACCATTTCGCTGAACCTCAGCGACCGCGTGGTCGATCTGGCGGGAGAGGGCTTCGATTGCGCGGTGCGCGTGGGTGATCTGCCGGACTCGGCCCTGGTCAGCGTGCGCATTGCCGACAACCGCCGCCTGTGCGTGGCCACGCCCGGCTATCTGGAGCGCCGCGGTACGCCCAAGCATCCCAGCGAGCTGACCCAGCATGACTGCCTGACGCTGTCGTCCGACGCCTCGCAGACGAGGGGCTGGGCCTTCCGCATCCCGCATCCCGAAAGCGGCACCAGCGAAGTCGTGCACTTCAAGCCGGGTGGCCCGCTGGATTGCTCCGATGGTCAGGTGCTGCACGACTGGTGCCTGGGAGGCTGGGGCATTGCCTGGCGCAGCACCTGGGAGGTGGAGGCCGAGATCGCCGCTGGCCGCCTCGTGCCCGTGCTGGAAGAGTTTGCCGCACCTCCCAACGGTATCTTCGTGGTCTTCCCCCAGCGCAAGCACATGCCGCTGCGCGTGCGCATGTGGATCGACTACCTCAAGCACCACTACAACCAGCCGGACTTCTTTCGTCTCGGCGTGGATCTCTGAGCGGGCCTGAAACGGTAGACAATGGACTGGTCGCCGTGGCCTGATACAGGCCGCTGAACCCGTCCTTTTTTCTACTGTGAAGCCATGACCTTTGAAGCTGTTCTTGCCAGCGCCCATCTGCTGGCGATCCTGACCCTGGTGGTGTTTCTGACCAGCCAGGCCGCCCTGTGCCGTGTGGAATGGATGAATGCCGCAGTGGTGCAGCGTCTGGCGCGGCTGGACATGATCTACGGCATTGCCGCCGTCATCCTGCTGCTGACCGGCATCGCGCGCCTGGTCTGGGGCGTCAAGGGCATGGGTGCCTATACGGCCTCGCCGCTGTTCCACCTCAAGATGACGCTGTTCGTCATCGCCTTTGTGCTCTCGCTCAAGCCCACGCTGACCTTCCGCCGCTGGAAGAAGACGCTGGATGCGAGCGGCCGGCTGCCGGCGCCCGAAGAGATCAAGCAGACCCGCAAATGGGTGATGTGGCAGGGCCATGTGGTGCCGGTGATCGCCGTGGTTGCCATCTTCTGGGCGCGCGGCATGTAGGCCTGTGCCGGGCCGTGCGAAGGGCGAAGGCCGCTGCAAAGCGGCCTTTTTCACGTCTGCGGCATTCAGAAGCTGCCGCGCAGCGTCAGCATCACCTTACGTGGATTGCCATGGTGGCTGCTGTTGACCTGGTTGCCGATCAAGGTGTAGCAGCGCTTGTCGAACATATTGTTGAGAGTCAGCGAGGCCTGCCATTGCCTGTTGATCTGGTAGCGCACATAGCTGCTCCACACGGCACTACAGGCGCCGGGCAGCCGGTAGGTGATCCAGGGGCGCAATATGTGCCTGGGCGTGTAGGTATTGAAGTCCAGGCCCTGGTTGTTGATGTCGCGCTCGTAGATGTTGCGGTTGAAGGTGTCGCCGGCAGACAGGCTCAGGCTCCAGCAGCGGCTGAGCTCGCCGCTGAACGTGAGCTTGGCCTGCATTCCGTGTTTAAACGAGAATGACTTTCATTTGCGTGATGGCTGTGTATGGCCGGCGAGACATGCGGATGCGGCCCTGCAGCCTGTGAACCGGCCCTGGAACAAGGGTGTGGCGCCAGCGATTCGGCAGGACTTGAATCCGGCACGTAAAATCCCGCGATGCTCTCCGTCAAACAGGAATTGCTCGCAGCCCTGGCTGCTGAGCTCGAAACACTCTCGCCCGGCGCTGGCGCACGCGCTGCGTTTGAAAACCCCAAAGTGGCAGCCCATGGCGATTTCGCCTGCACGGCGGCCATGCAGCTGGCCAAGCCTCTGAAGGCCAACCCGCGCGCCCTGGGCGAGCAGCTCAAGACCGCGCTGGAGGCTACCGCAGCCTTCCAGCAGTGGGTGGATGCGATTGAAATCGCGGGCCCGGGCTTTCTCAACATCCGCCTCAAGCCTGCTGCCAAGCAGGAGGTGGTGCGCGAAGTGCTGGCGCAAGCCCAGAAGTTCGGCTACCAGGCCGATCGCGGCGAGAACATCCTCGTCGAGTTCGTCTCCGCCAACCCCACCGGCCCTCTGCATGTGGGCCATGGCCGCCAGGCTGCGATCGGCGACGCCATCAGCAACCTCTATTCCACCCAGGGCTGGAAGGTTCACCGCGAGTTCTATTACAACGACGCGGGCGTGCAGATCGACACCCTGACCAAGAGCACCCAGCTGCGCGCCAAAGGCTTCAAGCCCGGTGACGAATGCTGGCCCACCGACAGCGAAAACCCGCTGGCCAAGAATTTCTACAACGGCGACTACATTGCCGACATCGCCAAGGCTTTCCTGGCCAAGGAAACCATCAAGGCCGATGACCGCGAGTTCACCGCCAACGGCGATGTCGAGGATTACGACAACATCCGCCAGTTCGCCGTGGCCTATCTGCGCAACGAGCAGGACAAGGACCTGCAGGCCTTCAACCTGAAGTTCGACGAGTACTACCTCGAGTCCAGCCTCTATGAAAACGGTCATGTCGAAGCGACCGTGAACCGCCTGATCGCCAACGGCAAGACCTATGAGCAGGACGGCGCGCTGTGGCTCAGGTCCACCGACTACGGCGACGACAAAGACCGCGTGATGCGCAAGACCGACGGCGGCTACACCTACTTTGTGCCCGATGTGGCCTATCACATCCAGAAGTTCAAGCGCGGCTTCACCAAGGTGGTGAACATTCAGGGTACGGACCACCACGGCACCATCGCCCGCGTGCGCGCCGGCCTGCAGGCTGCCGATGTGGGCATTCCCGAGGGCTACCCCGACTACGTGCTGCACACCATGGTGCGCGTGGTGCGCAACGGCGAAGAGGTCAAGATCAGCAAGCGCGCCGGCTCCTACGTCACGCTGCGCGATCTGATCGAGTGGACCAGCAAGGACGCGGTGCGCTTCTTCCTGCTCTCGCGCAAGCCCGACACCGAGTACACCTTCGACGTGGATCTGGCCGTGGCCCAGAACAACGACAACCCCGTGTACTACGTGCAGTACGCCCATGCGCGGATCCAGTCCGTGCTGCGCGCCTGGCAGGAAGCCGGCGGTGCCGGCCTGGCGGCACTCAAGGATGTGGACCTGTCCGCACTGGAAGGCCCGCAGGCCCAGGCCCTGATGCTGCTGCTGGCCAAGTACCCCGAGATGCTGACCGCTGCTGCCGAAGGCAATGCACCGCACGACGTGACCTTCTATCTGCGCGATCTGGCCTCCAGCTATCACAGCTACTACGACGCCGAGCGCATTCTGGTGGACGACGAAAAGGTCAAGCTCGCACGTCTGGCCCTGGTCGCTGCCACGGCCCAGGTGTTGCACAATGGGCTGGCGGTGCTGGGTGTGAGCGCACCCGAGCGCATGTAATCCCAGTTTCCTGTCCATCGGTCGCCTTGCCGGCCTTGCCTGTCAGTGGCCGATGGGTCTGAGAATGGAATAACTGAAGCAGAAAGCGTTAAGCGACTGATATGAAGAACCAGCAACGCGGTGGAACCATCCTGGGGCTTATCTTTGGCATGGTCATCGGTCTGGCTGCGGCTCTGGCCGTGGCCATCTATGTGACCAAGGTGCCGGTGCCTTTCCTCAACAAGGGTGGAAACAACACTCAGCGCGATGCGGCCGAGGCCGAGCGCAACAAGAACTGGGATCCCAACGCACCGCTGCAGAGCCGCCAGCCTGCGCCTCCCCCGGTGACACCACCAGTTCCTCCGAGCGACGTGACGGTGTCGCCGCCCACGCCTGCGGTACAGCCTACTGCAACCGGCGGAGTCACCACGCCGCCGGCACCAGCGACGCCGGACAAGACGGCCAAGCCCGCATCGGGCGATCCGCTGGGTGATCTGGTCAAGGAACGCTCCGCCGCCGCCGACAAGGCAGACAAGGCGCGTGCAGACAAGGAAAAGGCGGCCACGCAGACTGCATCCTCTTCGGACTCTGCATTCAACTACTTTGTGCAGGCCGGTGCTTTCCGCGGCCAGAGCGAAGCGGAAGCGCAGCGTGCCAAGCTGGCCATGCTGGGCTGGGAGTCGCGCATCAGCGAGCGTGAGCAGAACGGCATCACCGTTTTCCGCGTGCGCGTGGGGCCGTTCAGCAAGCGTGACGACGCGGAGCAGCTCAAGGGCAAGCTTGATGGCGCGGGCGTGGACTCGACCCTGGTGCGTGCAGCGCGATAATCGGCCCTGCGAGGCGTTGTGCAGCCTCTCTCTGCGGATCCCTCAGGCTGCGGCCCGAGGCGTCCCAGACAGCGGGTGCGAGATTTAGGACTTTGCTGAACTTTTTGGGGCCGCTGGGCTCTGATACTGCAGACCTGATACAGGAGTTTTTTTAGATGAAACGTCGCGAATTCTCTCTGGCTGCCTCGGCAGCTGCTGCCGGTGCCCTGACTTTGGGTGCCTCCTCCAGCTGGGCCCAGGGCGCTGCGCCCAAAGAAGGCAAGGACTACATCAAGCTCGGCAAGCCCGCCAGCGTGAGCGCGCCGGCCGGCAAGGTCGAGGTGGTCGAGTTCTTCTGGTACAGCTGCCCGCATTGCAATGTCTTCGAGCCCCAGTTCGAAGCCTGGGCCAAGAGCCAGCCTGCCGATGTGGTGGTTCGCCGCGTGCCCGTGGCTTTCAATGCCTCTTTCGTGCCGCAGCAGAAGCTCTACTACGCTCTGGAGGGCATGAACCTGCTGCCCCAGCTGCACGCCAAGGTGTTCCGTACCATTCACGTGGATCGCAATCTGCTCAAGACCGATGACGCCATCTTTGACTGGGTCGGCAAGCAGGGCGTGGATCTGGCCAAGTTCAAGGAGGTCTACAACTCCTTCACCGTGGCCAATCAGGCGCGCAAGGCCGCCCAGCTGCAAAACGAGTATGACGTGGAAGGCGTGCCCGCCATGGGTGTGGCCGGCCGCTACTACACGGACGGCACCAGGGCCGGCAATATGGACAATGTGCTGCGCGTGGTCAATGCGCTGATCGCCTCCAGCCGCAAGGCCTGAGATCAGGCAGCAGACGCCAGTGACGTTTGATGCCCAGCAAGCCCGCCGCCGTGCGGGCTTTTTTGTGGGTGTTTTTTACGCAAGTTGCAAAAAGGGAATGACTACAATGGATGCAAGAAACGTGCCTTCCATGAAAAAAACACTCATACCTCTTGCGCTGGCCTGCGCCCTGGCAGCAGCGACCGGCATTGTCCATGCCGAAAAAGCCGACAGCGCCAAGCCCATGAATATCGAGGCGGATGCGTTGCGTCATGACGAGCTGCAGCAGACCAGTGTCTTTACCGGCAATGTGGTGATGACCAAGGGCTCCATCGTGCTGCGCGGCGCCCAACTCGATGTGCGGCAGGATGCCGAGGGCTATCAGTACGGGGTGATCAAGGCCGAGGCCGGCAAGCGAGCATTCTTCCGTCAGAAGCGCGATACCGTGGCCGGTCAGCCCGAGGAGTTCATCGAGGGCGAAGGCGAAGTCATCGAGTACGACGGCAAGGCCGATATCGTCAAGTTCATCCGCCGTGGCGAGATGCGCCGCTACCGTGGCGGTCAGCTCAGCGATCAGGTCACGGGCTCCATCATCGTCTACAACAACATCACGGACGTCTATACCGTCGATGGTCAGAAGACCAGCGGCGGCCTGCCGAGCTCCTCCGTGGGGCAGGGCGGTCGTGTGCGCGCCATCATGGCGCCCAAGGACGGCACGCCGGGAGCCCAGCCCAAGCCTGCAACACCTGGCACGCAGCTGCGCCAGAGCATGACGCTGGGCGGCGAGAAAGCCGACGAGAAGAAATGAGCGAGCCGACTTTCTCCAGCAGCCGCAGCGGCGAGTCCGACAGCCGCCTGGAAGCCAAGCATCTGGCCAAGTCCTACGGCAGCCGCAAGGTGGTCAAGGATGTGTCCCTGTCCGTGCAAAAAGGCGAGGTGGTCGGTCTGCTCGGCCCCAACGGCGCGGGCAAGACCACATCGTTCTACATGATCGTGGGCCTGGTGCGCAGCGACGGCGGCGAGATCTTCATCGACGGCCAGCCGGTGGGCGGCATGCCGATTCACCAACGCTCGCGTCTGGGCCTGTCCTATCTGCCCCAGGAAGCCTCCATCTTTCGCAAGCTCAGCGTGGAAGACAATGTGCGCGCCGTGCTGGAGCTGCAAAAGGACGAGCAGGGCAAGACGCTGACGCAGGGCGAGATCGAAAAGCGCCTCACCGGCTTGCTGCAGGAGCTGCGCGTCGAGCATCTGCGCCAGTCGCCGGCACTGGCTCTGTCCGGCGGTGAGCGCCGTCGCGTGGAAATTGCCCGAGCCCTGGCCACGCAACCGCGCTTCATCCTGCTTGACGAACCGTTTGCCGGCATCGACCCGATTGCGGTGATCGAGATCCAGCGCATCATCGGCTTCCTCAAGGAGCGCGGCATCGGCGTGCTGATTACCGACCACAATGTGCGCGAGACGCTGGGCATCTGCGACCACGCCTTCATCATCAGCGACGGCCATGTGCTGGCCGAAGGCACGCCCGAGGAGATCGTGGAGAACGCCGATGTGCGCCGCGTCTATCTGGGCGAACATTTCAGAATGTGATGACCCCCACGCTCCTTCACTTTGTGTGGTCGCTGCCCCCGGAAGGGACCCTGACCGGCTGCGCCGGGGTTTGCCCTGGGGAGACCCGGCTGCCAACCCATGGCACTGTGCGCGTTTGCAATGATTGTCTGGGAGCCGCGCCTCGATGAAGCCAGGTCTCTCGCTACGCGTTTCGCAGCATTTGTCGCTGACGCCGCAGCTGCAGCAATCCATTCAGCTGCTGCAGCTCTCCACTCTGGAGCTGGCGCAGGAAGTCGAGCAGATGCTGGTCGACAACCCTTTTCTGGAACGTGCTGGCGATGAGGCCGAATCTACGGGAGATGCTCCTGTAGATGTAGCTGCTAGCGCAAGTGAATACAACACTTCAGACAGTATTCATGCTGAAAATGATGCGAAGCAAACGCAAGCAGCTGCTGAAACAATAGCGGAGACGCCAAGTGCCGAGACCCCGGAAACGCTGAACTGGGAGGCCGACGGCATGGACGGCCAGGACGGGGAATGGGGCGGCGAATCCAGCAGCGAGTGGGATACGCCCTCGGCCAGCAGCTCCACACGCAACCGCGATGGCGATGACGAAACCGATGCCATCGATCTGGCGCGCGAGCACCAGAGCCTGACCGACTTTCTCCATCGTCAGGCGCTGAGCCTGCATCTGGGCGCGGCGGACATGGCGGCACTGCGCTTTCTCATCGAGTCGCTCAACGACGACGGCTATCTCGAGGATTCCCTGCAGGAGCTGGCGCAGAGCCTAGCCGGCGACGACCTGGAAGAGCGCGAGGAGCTGGAGCAGCACTTTGTCATTGCTCTGAAGCTGCTGCAAAGCCTGGAGCCCGTGGGCGTGGGCGCGCGTGATCTGGCCGAGTGCCTGCAGCTGCAGCTGCGCGACCTGATCCGCACCGCCGAGGACGAGGGCACGACCGAGGCGCATATGAACCGGCTGCTGCTGGCGCAGGCCATCTGTGCGCAGCCCATGGACCTGCTGGCGCGGCGCGATCTGCGCAAGCTCACCAGCCTGTGCGGCGCGCGCGAGGAGCAACTGCGCGAGGCCATGGCATTGATTGCCAGACTGGAGCCGCGTCCGGGGCGTCGCTTTGTCGATGTGGAACGCCATATCGTGGTGCCCGATGTCATCGTGCGTCCGGTGCGGGCCGGCGCCGGCCGGATGGACTTTTCCGTGCAGCTCAACCCCGAGGTCATGCCGCGTCTGCGCGTGCACGACATCTATGCCGGTGTGCTGCGCCGCCACAAGAACAGCGACGGCCATGCGGCGCTGCAGCAGCAGCTGCAGGAGGCGCGCTGGTTCATCAAGAACATCCAGCAGCGCTTCGACACCATCTTGCGTGTTTCCGAAGCCATCGTGGAGCGGCAGAAGAACTTCTTTGTGCATGGTGAGCTGGCCATGCGCCCGCTGGTGCTGCGCGATATCGCCGACACCCTGGGCCTGCACGAGTCCACCATCAGCCGCGTGACCACGGCCAAGTACATGGCCACGCCCCAGGGCACCTTCGAGCTCAAGTATTTCTTCGGCTCGGGCCTGGGCACGGAAACCGGCGGCAGTGCCTCCAGCACGGCCGTGCGTGCGCTGATCAAGCAGTTCGTCGATGCCGAAGATGCCAAGAAGCCGCTATCGGACGCCAAGCTGGCCGATATGCTCAAGGAGCAGGGCATCGAGTGCGCGCGCCGCACCGTCGCCAAATACCGCGAGCAGCTCAAGATACCGACGACCACGCTGCGCAAGGCGCTGTAGGGCACCGCAGAAACAAGAAAGCCGCTGATGCATCGCACAGCGGCTTTCTTGTTCTGCATTTAGGGCGGGAGCCTTGATAAGGCATTTCTCAAGTCAGGGGCAGCGAGCAAGAGCCGCCCTTGCGGCGATGCCGCCGTCCCCCTTGGGGGCGCCCGGCCAGGGGGAAGGCGCGTAGCGCCTCAGGGGGTTATCAAGAAACCAGCCACCAGATAAACCAGACCAGCACGCCGATCATCAGTCCGAACTTGAGGATCTTGTAGAAGGTCGGATTCCAGTTGCGGAAGGCGCGGCGGTACTTGCCCGCATAGAACGAGATCTTGAACAGCTTGCTGATCATGCCGCGCGGATCGCCTTCGTTGTTGGGCGAGCTGGCGGCGGCCACCACATTCTTGCCCAGCCAGTGATTGAGCCACTGGGCAAAGCCATTGGTCATGGGACGCTCCACGTCGCAGAACAGCACGATGCGGTTGCCCTCGCTGCGGTTCTCGGCCCAGTGCATAAAGGTCTCGTCGAAGATCACGCCTTCGCCTTCGCGCCAGCTATAGGGCTGGCCGTCGACCTCGATCATGCAGCGGTCGTCGTTGGGGGCCAGCACGGCCAGGTGATAGCGCAGCGAGCCTGCATAGGGGTCGCGGTGCAGATTGAGCTTGGCGCCGGGCGGCAGCTCGGCAAACATGGCAGCCTTGACGCTGGGAATCGACTTCACCAGGGCCGTGGTCTTGGGGCACAGCTCCATGGCCGAGGGGTGGGCGTCGCCGTACCATTTGAGGTAGAAGCGCTTCCAGCCGGTCTTGAAGAAGGAGTTGAAGCCTGCGTCGTCGTTGTTGGCGGCGGCCTTGATCTGCATGTTCTTTTGCAGATTGACGGCTTCCTCGCGGATTTCACGCCAGTTGGCCTGCAGCGGTGCCAGCTCGGGGAAGGTGCTGGTGGGCAGGTAGGGCGTGCGCGGTACCTTGCTGAACATCAGCATGAAGACGTTGAACGGCGCCGTGAACGTGGAGTGATCAAACAGCTGGCGCAGCACCTTGTGGCGCACCTTGCCGCGCAGATGCATGTACAGCCCGCAGCCAAAGAAAAGCAGCACCAGTGCCAGAACGATAATTTTTGCCATAAGAGCCAATTTTACCGGGGGCACCCCGGCGGCCACCATGGGGGCAGGTCAAACAGAACCGGGGTAGGGGAATATCAAAAGCAATAGCTGCCGGCGCTTGACGGCCAGGCGCAGCAGCCCGCCTGTTAGATGCTCAAGGCAGAGCCAGTACGGCGCAGTTGCACAGATCGGCACTCTCGAAGGCCGTTCTGTCGCCCGCTTTGAGCCCCGGCACGGGGAACAGGCGCACAGTCAGCGGCTTGTTGAGGCGAAAAGCCATGGTGCCCGTATCGCGCATGACGGCAGCGATCTGCTCGGCGCTGCTGTCGCCCGGCACGGGTACGGTATCGAGGCCGATGCCGCAGACGCTGCTATAGGTCAGCAGGGCGCGGATATCGAATTCGTCATTCAGACTGGCCTGGGCCAGGCCTTCGTCCTCGGTCACGGCCAGCATCAGGCCGCTGAATCCGATCTGCGTCACGCCGCTGACCGATTTGAAGACGCGGGTCAGCAGGGCCGAGGCTTCCACCGTGCCGCTGGCGCCGAAACAGGGCACGCCCAGCAGTTGGTAGACATCGACCATGGAGGCGCAGGACTTGGACGGCGCAGCCGAGGTGTCCATGCCCGCGATATGCCAGCCCTCGGCCAGCGTCACGCCGTCGGCACAGCGCTGGATGGCAGTGGCATGCTCGTTCAGGGTCTGGCTCAGGCGCTCGAATGCGAGCCTGAACCACGCCGCGTGATCGAGCTGCAGGCGCTGCTGCTGCAGCTGCTGCAGTTCAGCCACCATGAGGTCTGGCGTCTCCAGACCCAGCACCAGGGCGCCGTGGTGCTTGCCGCGGTGGTAGCTGGCCGGGAAATAGGGAATGCCGGGCGCGCAGTTGAAGTTGACCGTGAAGTTGAAGTTGCCTTCGCCGCGCGGCGTGGTGCGCGCGATTTGCTGAATCGCCTGCACGCTGTGGGCCAGCAAGTCGGTCTGCAGAAAGCCGTGTTCATCCAGATCGATGTTCACGCAGGCGTTGCACAGGTCGCCGTAGGCGGCAATCAGCTGCGGCAGCAGGGCCACTTCCTGCGCATTGCGCGCTTCGCCCACGGCAAAGCGGATGCGGCGTTTGCCGGTGTTGATGGTGTTGAGCGTTTCGGCAATGCGCTGCAGGCCGGCGAGGGCGCTGTCTATGCCGCAGACGTTCAGGTATTCGCCGAACGGGTTGCTCACGATGCGGATGGACTGCACCTGATAGCCCCGGGCCTCGATGGCATCGGCCACGGCATCGCATTGCTGCTTGGCCTGGGTCAGGCCGGCCTGCCAATGTGCCTCATCGGCGCTCAGGTTGACAAAGGCAGTGACGGTGCGCACGCGCACCAGAGGGTTGAAGCTGATATTCATAGCAGTATCCGCAGGCAGGAGAATGGCTGGTGGCCATTTTGCCTCTGAATATGCCGATCACAGCAGGCGTGTGCCCAGCGGCACCTCCCTGTCGGGCACGCACAGGGCCACGGCTCCCGTGGCATCGTGAAAACCGGTCACAAGACATTCGCTCATCAAAGGCCCAATCTGCTTCTTCGGAAAGTTGACCACGGCCACCACCAGGCGGCCAATCAAGTCCTCGGGCCGGTAATGCTCGGTGATCTGTGCGCTGGACTTGCGCTGGCCCAGCTCGGGGCCCAGGTCCACCAGCAGCTTGTAGGCAGGTTTGCGAGCCTCGGCAAAGACCTCGGCCTGGAGCACGCGGCCCACGCGCAGCTCCACCTTCATAAAGTCGTTCCAGCTGATTTCTTCCATGTCGTCATTGCTCCTTGGCCTGGCATCATGCCTTGGGCCCTGCGTGCATCTGTAGAGCAACGCTTGTCGTGCGCGGGCACCGGAAAAGGCCTAGCGCGTATGCTTATGCCCTGTAAAGCGCACAACAGGCTCCCGTGAGCGTCCGGCGCCTGCGCCGTTGCTGGCGCGCACTGATTTCTATGAACCAACTGCATTTGTTTCTGCCCTGCGCCGCCGGCGTCGAGGGCTTTCTGGCCGACGAGGTCCACGCCATCACCGGCGCCAGCGGGCAGGATCTGCTCGTGGGCCGGGGCGGCGTCATGCTGCGCGGCATGTGGCGCGATGCCATGCTGCTCAATCTGCACAGCCGTCTGGCTCAGCGCGTGCTGATCGAGCTGTCGCACACCATGTACCGCAGCGAGAACGATCTCTACCGTGCCGCCAGCGAGGTGGCCTGGGAGATCTGGTTCACGCCCAAGGAAACCTTCAAGATCGAAGTCACGGCCCAGCATAGCCCGCTGACCAGCCTGAACTTTGCGGCGCTCAAGGTCAAGGACGCGATTGCCGACCGTTTTCGCGCCAAGCGCAACGGCGTGCGCCCCAGCGTCGAGACCCATCACCCCGATGTGCGCGTGCACCTGCACCTGACGACCGACGGTGCCACCATCTATATCGACACCTCGGGCGAGGCACTGTTCAAGCGCGGCTGGCGCGAAGACAAGGGCGATGCCCCGCTCAAGGAAACCCTGGCCGCAGCCATGATTGCAGCCTCGGGCTGGAACCCGCATGGAGACAATCCCCAGCCGCTGTACGACCCCTGCTGCGGCAGCGGTACCCTGGTGATCGAGGCCGCGCAGATCGCGCGCAGGATTCCGGCCGGCATTCTGCGTCGCTTTGCGTTCGAGAAGCTCGTGCCTTTTCAGCGCCATGTATGGGAAGCCATGCTGGATGAGGCGGAGAGCCAGATCCTGCCCGAATCGCCGGTGGGCATTTACGGCTCTGACATCGCCTTCCGCATGGTGGACTTTGCCCAGCGCAATGCCGAGCGTGCAGGGGTGTCCGATACCGTCAGCCTGCGCGGCGGTGATGCCTTGCAGCGCATGCCGCCCTGCGAGCAGCCGGGCATGATGCTGCTGAACCCGCCCTACGGCGAGCGTATCGCGGCAGCTGGCAGCGCAGGCCGCAATGCGGCGGAGCGCATGGGCCAGGTCGAACGCGCAGGCCGTGAAACCGCGCAGACCGAGGACGGCGGCGAATTCTTCAACCAGCTGGCCAGCCACTGGAAGAAGAACTACAGCGGCTGGAGCGCCTGGATGCTGACGCCCGATCTCAAGCTGCCCAGCAAGATGCGCCTCAAGGAGTCGCGCCGCACGCCCATGTGGAACGGCCCTATCGAGTGCCGTCTGTTCCGCTTCGACATGATCAAGGGCGCGGTCAAGCCACGCAAGCCTGCGGACGATGCCGCTCAGAACGGATCGCCGGAAGGCCGGCCTCAATGAAGATCGCTCCCCTGCGCTGGCCGGCCTGCAACGCCGGCTACGACGGCCCGTTGCCGCGTCCCATGATTCTGGACACCAATGTGGTGCTGGACATGCTGATCTTTGACGATCCGGATATCCCCGCCATCCGTGAACTGGTCGCCCGTGGCGAAGTGCGCTGGATTGCCGATGAAGCCCAGCGCATCGAGCTGGGCCGCGTGCTGCACTACAGCCAGATTGCACCGCGCGTCAGCTACTACGGCAAGACGCCCGAAGGCGTGATGGCCGCTTTTGATGCAGCCGTCGAATATGTGTCCGCTGCACCCAAGATCCGCTTTACCTGCACCGACCCCGACGATCAGCATTTCCTCGATCTGGCCAGCCAGCACAAGGCCTTGCTGGTCAGCAAGGACAGGGCCGTGCTCAAGCAGCGCAAGCGCGTGGCAACGCACTATGGCGCGACAGTTGGCAATGTGGTGGTGATGGAAGAGGAGCGGCTGGCCGCCTAGTGTGGCGCAGCAAGGCGTGCACCCCGGTATCGACTGGCAGCGCTACTTGGAGCTGCTGTGTCAAACAGGCTCTTGCACCTGTTTTTGCCTGAGTATTGCCTCCGTTGCCTGCTCGTTGGCTCAGTCGAAAAACCGCATGCCCGCATAAGGCCGCAAGCGGCATTGCGCCAGGCGGCTTTCCAGCGAACCGACATGGGCTTCGAGCTGGTGCTCATCCGGGTCCAGAAAGTAGAAGGAATCGCCTTCGCTGCGGTTGCTCTTCCACTCCCGGACGCCGCACGACCTGGCATGCTCCACAAGGTGCGCAAAGTCCTGCTGGGCAATGGTGAATGCATAGTGGGTGTAGCCAGAGGCGCGGGCCTGGCTTCGTTGTTCGTCTGATGACAGGCACAGCCATAGATCGCCGAGTTGCAGATAGGCGCCCATATCCCACTGCGCGCGTGGACGAAAGCCCAGCACGCGCACGTAGAAGTCCATGCTGCGCTGGAGGTCCGTGACGGCCAGAGTGAGGTGGTTCAATCCTGAAAGCATGATGGCAATGGGCGGGCATGGCACAAGCCGTCCAGTGTGCCATTGCCGTGCATCAGCTCTGTCCCTGCATGGCGCAGTCCTAGCGGGTCAGAAGGTGCTGCGCACCGCCTGTGTTGTGCGCGGGGCATCCATAAGCGCCATGGCGCCGCTTCTGCCGGCATCGGGCCCGCGAAGTCCGTCGCAGTCCGCCAAACCTTGCACTGCCACATGGAATCCGCAGGCACCGCCGGCCGGAGCCAACGATACACCGGCCCATGGTTGTGGCGGCCGAACCACCCATGGCTGGCCCGGATTTGCCCATGCGGATTAGGATTCATGCCGCAGGGACGACCTTGCCAGGCGATGCGATGCATGGCCTGTATTCCTGCCGGGACGGCCTGGTCATTCGATCTTCAATGAGGTTTTCTATGGCTTGGGTTTATCTGCTGGTGGCCGGCGCTCTGGAGGTGGTCTGGGCCTTCACCATGAAGCAGTCCCATGGTTTCACCAACCTCAAATACAGCGCCATCACCATCGTGGCCATGATCGCCAGCTTCGGTCTGCTGTCGGTGGCCATGCGCTCGCTGCCCCTGGGCACGGCGTATACGATATGGACCGGTATCGGTGCCGTGGGTGCATTCCTGGTGGGCGTCACGGTGCTGGGCGAGCAGCTCAGCGCCATGCGCGTGGGAGCGGCTGTCCTGATCGTCAGCGGTCTGGTGCTGATGAAGTTGTCGGCGGAATGAATGCCCGGGCTTCGTCCCGGCCAGCGCTGCAGTTCCGTGCGGAGGTCGTACCCGATCTCCTGGCGTGAAAAGTCGGCAGTATGGCGGCGGTGGACGAACGCGTGGGGTGAAGCGCATGGCGCGACAATAACGGTATGACATCCTCCACGACGCCCCTGCATCCCGGCGCAGCTTCGGCCCGCAAGGCCCAGCCCAAACTGACCACGCTGGACAAGACCCGCATTGACGACACACGCATCAAGATCGTGCGCCCGCTGCTGACTCCGGCACTGCTGGAAGAGTGGCTGCCCGTGACCGAAGAGGCGCAGCAGCTGGTCGAATCCAGCCGTGCCGCCATCTCGCGTGTGCTGCATGGCCAGGATGACCGGCTGGTGGTGGTGGTCGGACCCTGCTCCATTCACGATCACGATCAGGCCATGGATTACGCGCGCCAGCTCAAGGTCCAGGCCGATGCGCTCAAGGACGATCTGCTGATCGTGATGCGGGTCTACTTCGAGAAGCCGCGCACCACCGTGGGCTGGAAGGGCTATATCAATGACCCGTACCGCGATGGCAGCTTTGCCGTCAACGAAGGGCTGGAGCTGGCGCGCCGCCTGCTGCTCGATGTGCTGGCGCTGGGCCTGCCGGCCGGCACGGAATTCCTGGATCTGCTGTCGCCGCAGTTCATCAGCGATCTGGTCAGCTGGGGCGCGATTGGTGCGCGCACCACGGAGAGCCAGAGCCATCGCCAGCTGGCCAGCGGTCTGAGCTGCCCTGTGGGCTTCAAGAACGGCACCGATGGCGGCGTGAAGGTGGCCAGCGATGCCATTTTGGCCGCCCAGTCCTCACATGCGTTCATGGGCATGACCAAGATGGGCCAGAGTGCGATCTTCGAGACACGCGGCAATCAGGACTGCCACATCATCCTGCGCGGCGGCAAGGCTCCCAACTACGACGCGGCCCATGTCCAGGCCGCGTGCGAAGTGCTGGAAAAAGCCGGCCTGCATCCGCAGGTGATGATCGATTTCTCGCATGCCAACAGCAGCAAGCAGCATCGCCGCCAGATCGATGTATCGGCGGATGTGGCCCAGCAGATTGCCGGGGGCGACACGCGCATCACCGGCGTGATGATCGAAAGCCATATTCATGAAGGCCGTCAGGACATCGTCGAAGGGCAGGAGCTGCAATACGGCGTTTCGCTCACCGATGCCTGCATCAGCATGGAGCAGACGGCTCCGGTGCTGGAGCAACTGGCAGCCGCCGTGCGCGCGCGTCGCCTCAAGGTGGCCTGACGCCGGACAAACGAGGCTGGATGGACAAGAGGCGCCGAGGCGCCTCTTGTTCTTTTCAACGAGTAGTCCTTTTGGGCATTGGGCGGGCCGCCCGTGTCATCAAAGCTCCAGCGTCAGCTTGAGCATGTCCTTGTGCTGTACGCCGCGCTCCCATAGCGGGGTGGTGTAGTTCTGCAAAAAGAAGTCGCGCTCGATGTCGGTGACGCGAAAACCCAGGCGTTGATAGAACAGCAGCTGGTCGCCAAAGCTGCCAGTTCCCACGTCCAGCTGCTGCACGCCGCGTTCGCGCATCTCACGGATGGCGCGCTGCAGCAGGGCCGAACCTATGCCCTTGCTCTGCCAGGCCGTGGACACGGCCATGTTCATCAGCTCCCACCTGTGGCGGCCGTCGCCCTCGGGGACCAGCACGCATACGCCGATCAGGGCGCCGAGGCCGCTGGGCGTGAACTGGGTCGTCTGGCGCGCTCCGAAGCAGGTGGATCCGGGCAGATAGCGCTTGATGCGCTCGCGTGAGGGGTCGGCCAGCAGCAGCAGATGCCAGGGGGCTTCTGCGGGGTTCATGGTGGTGATATGCCAGGAGTCGGTCGTGCCGGGGCCGGACAGCGTGGAGTTCATACGCGCACTCCGCTGCGGCGGAAGGCGGGCGCTGCATATCGGCCGGGCTGGATGTCGGCATTCACTCGATGGGACGCAAACCCGTCCATCTGCTGCAAACCACAATCTCGCGCCATTTCCACTTTCCACCTGCGGGAGTTGTGAGCCCGCCACAAATATTGTCAACAGGCCATAGCGTAGCAGTCGGCGGGCAAATTCGGTGACGTACTGGTGAAAAGTACAGCGTTCTGCGGCAATTTTGATGCAGGAATCTCGCAAACATTGATCTGCACAGGCCTTGCAACTGCGTGAGCGAGCACTTCAGGGCAGTGCACTGACGAGTCTGGCGTTCTTTGCGCAGGACGGGCTTTGCAAAAATGGAGCTAGTGGTTTATACTTATCTACAAGGGTTAACCCTTAAGGTTTAACCCGCGAATGACAGTACATGAGATGCGTGCTGTCCATCGCTTGAAGTGCATCTCTTGATTTCATAGAAAGTTCATCATGCGCCAAGCTATCAACTCCCTGATCGAATTCATCCAGGAAGCTCGCGAGTTCCATCTGGATCTGGCCAACCAGTAATCACGCACTGGTTCGAGAAACAGCCGCCGCTCCAGGCGGCTTTTTTTCGTCCCGAAAGAAGTGCTCAGGCCGTCAGCAGGCCCTGTTTCTCTATGAAGGCCACTACCTCGTCCAGGCCGTCCAGTGTCTTGAGGTTGGTCATCACAAAGGGCTTGAGGCCCTTGGGCGTGGTGCGCTGCTTGATGGTGTCGCTGCGCATGATGTCCAGATCGGCGCCCACATGGGGAGCCAGGTCGGTCTTGTTGATGACGAGGAGATCGCTCTTGGTGATGCCGGGGCCGCCCTTGCGCGGAATCTTCTCGCCTGCTGCCACGTCGATCACGTAGATGGTCAGATCCGACAGTTCGGGGCTGAAGGTGGCAGCCAGGTTGTCACCGCCCGATTCGATGAAGACGATGTCGGCATCGGGGAAGTCCTTGAGCATGCGGTCAATGGCTTCCAGGTTGATGGAGGCATCCTCGCGAATCGCCGTGTGCGGGCAGCCGCCGGTTTCCACACCCATGATGCGCTCGGCGGGCAGGGCGCCGCTGATGGTCAGCAGGCGCTGGTCTTCCTTGGTGTAGATGTCGTTGGTGATGGCGACCAGGTCCCATTTGCTGCGCATGGCCTTGCAGAGCATCTCCAGAATCGTGGTCTTGCCCGAGCCGACGGGCCCGCCTATGCCCACGCGCAGCGGCGGCAGCTTCTTGGTGCGGTTGGGGATATGGTGCAGTGCGGTCGACATGGTGAGTTCTTTGGTGAATGAGAGGGTTGCGATCAGCGGGCCTTGCCGTAGGCACGTTCCACCTTGGCAATGCGCAGCTCGAAATGCTGGTACCAGGTGGTGTGGCCTTTTTCCTGGGCGATCTGGTGCTCGGCGTTGTGCTTCCATTGACGAATGGCTTCCTCGCTTTCCCAGTAAGACACGGTGATGCCGAAGCCCTGGGCGTCGCGGGTGCTTTCGGCGCCCAGATAGCCTGCCTGCTGGCTGGCCAGCTCCACCATGCGGTCGGCCATCTCGCCATAGCCCTGGTCCGCCTGGGTGCGCAGGGAGGTGAAGATGGCGGCGTAGTACGGTGGCTGGGGTGTGGCGGCAAACAGTGCAGACATGGCGGATGAAAGTTCAGCTACGGAAAAGTCGAGAATACTGGTGCTCATGCTGGGCCGAGAGAATGGCCAGCATGGGCGAAAAAGCCTGTCTTGCGTTGTCCGGCAACGCCAGCGCGTATTCGACGGCGGCGGGAATCTCTGAAGTCAGTCGCGCCAGGATGCGCTGGCCGGCGCTCTGGCCCAGGGGCACGGTCTTGATGGCGGCCTGAACCATGTTCTCTGCCCAGCCAAAGGCATAGGCCAGCAGTGCATCGCGCGGCGTGGCGCCGGTGCACTGGGCCGCCAGCGAGAAGGCGATAGGGTAGCAGGCATCCTGAGCGGCCAGCCAGTGGACGCAGGCCAGTGGGACGGATTCATCGGCGTAGCGGTTTTTCAGCCACTCGGTCAGCGAGCGGCCCATCTGCTCGGTCTGCAGGCGCAGCTCGCTGGTTTCGCGGGTGACTCTTACCCACTGGTTGAGGCTGGCGATACGCGCCAGATCAGCGCTCTTCCAGGCCGGCATGGCCTGTGCAATCACGGCCATGTCCCCGCGCGACTGGGTCAGATGCAACTGCTGCACCAGCCAGCCGGCGGCCTCTGCTTCCGTTGTGACCAGCGCCGCATTGATGGCCGCTTCAAGCCCTTCCGAGTAGGAAAAGCCGCCGATGGGCAGGGCCGGCGAGGCCAGCCACATCAGCTGCAGAAAGCTCTGCGCGCCAAGAGCCAGCAGTGGCTCAGTGGGCGTGGTCATGCGAGTGTCCATGGCCATGATGATGGTGGCTGTGGCCATCATTGGTCACATGGCCGCCATAGGCGCCTCCTTCGGGTTCGAAAGGCAGGTCTGCTTCGACCACCGTCATATGCATGCTGCGCAGCATATCGGCCAGCACATGGTCGGGTTCGATCTTCAGATGGTCGGGCTGCAGCTCGATCGGCACATGGCGGTTGCCCAGATGGTAGGCCGCGCGCATCAGGTCAAACGGCGTGCCATGCTCGGCGCAGGCCGTGATGTGCAGCACTTTTTGCGGTGCGGCCAGCACGCGGATCAGGCTGCCGTCTTCGGCCACCAGCACATCGCCGCCGCGCACGGCCTGGCCGCGTGGCAGAAAGACGGCCAGCTCGCGACCCTGGCTGTCGGTGGCGGCAAAGCGGCTCTTCTGACGCAGATCCCAGTCCAGTTCCACGGACGCGGCGCGTTTGAGGATGACGGCGGAAAGGCCCTGACCCTGGAGCAGCAGTTTGTTGGCAGTCAGCATGGTGAGTTCACAATGAAATAAAAAGCCCGAATCAGATTGGCGCGCATGTTGCATGTGCTGCGCATCCCGGTGATTTTGATGGTTCGAGCAAGATGACAACTATTTTGGAAACTTCGGCAGAAATGGCGGCCCCGACCTCTTTGCATGATGCGTCTGCTGACTGGCAGGGCTGTGGCGCGGTCTATGTGGCGGTATATGGCACTTTGCGTGCCGGTGGCATCAACGATATTGCCAGGCTCCGGCCAGGCATAGCCTGTGTCGGCAGGACCCAGCTGACCGGCACTTTGCATGACCTGGGCTGGTACCCGGGCCTGAGGCTGCAAGGCTCGCAGACCGTGCTGGCCGAGGTCTACCCCATGGACGCAGCGCTGGAGCAGGCCATGGATCGCATCGAAGGCCTTTGGCCCGAGGACCTGGGCGAATACGCCAAGCGCATTCTGACCCTGCCGGTGATGCTGACCCAGGGCGGTCAGCAGTCCATCACCTTGCTGGTGTACGAGGCCTTGCCCGCCACCGTGAGCGCTGCGCCGGAGATCGCAGTCAGTGACTGGCTGGCCTGGTTTGAGGGCAAGGGCATGCAGCATCCGGATACGGAGTTTCAGCTCAACACCGCTCAGAACAGGAAGTAGCGCTGCGCCATGGGCAGGCTGACCGCGGGCTCGCAGGTCAGCAGATCGCCATTGGCGCGCACGGCATAGGTCTGGGCATCCACCTCCATATGCGGCGCCAGATCGTTGTGGATCATGTGCTGCTTCTTCACATTGCGTATGCCCTTGACCGCCGACAAGGTCTTGTGCAGCCCGAAGCGCTGGCCGATGCCGGTGGCCAGTCCTGCCTGGGATACAAAGGTCAGCGAAGTCCTGGCAACCGCCCCGCCAAAGCTTGCAAACATCGGGCGGTAATGCACGGGCTGAGGCGTGGGAATGGAGGCGTTCGGATCGCCCATGGCCGCCATGGCGATGCTGCCGCCCTTGAGGATGCAAAACGGTTTGACGCCAAAGAAGGCGGGCTTCCAGATCACGATATCGGCCCACTTGCCCACCTCGATGCTGCCCACCTCGTGGCTGATGCCGTGGGCAATCGCGGGATTGATGGTGTATTTGGCGATATAGCGCTTGACGCGGAAGTTGTCGTTGCGCGCGCCGTCTCCACTCAGGGCGCCGCGCTGCAGCTTCATCTTGTGCGCTGTCTGCCAGGTGCGCAGTATGACCTCGCCCACCCGGCCCATGGCCTGGCTGTCGGAGCTGAACATGCTGATCGCACCGATGTCGTGCAGGATGTCTTCGGCCGCAATCGTTTCCTTGCGGATGCGGCTTTCGGCAAAGGCCAGGTCTTCGGCAATGCCGGCGTCCAGGTGGTGGCAGACCATGAGCATGTCCACATGCTCGTCCAGCGTGTTGATGGTGTAGGGGCGCGTGGGGTTGGTGGAGCTGGGCAGCACATTGGCCTCGCCCACCACTTTCAGAATGTCGGGCGCATGGCCGCCACCCGCGCCTTCGGTGTGGAAGGTGTGAATGGTGCGGCCCTTGAAGGCGGCCACGGTGTCCTCCACAAAGCCGGACTCGTTGAGCGTGTCGGTGTGGATGGCGACCTGGGTGTCGGTGTCTTCGGCCACATCCAGGCAGTTGCTGATCGCTGCCGGCGTGCTGCCCCAGTCCTCGTGCAGCTTGAGGCCGATGGCGCCGGCACTGATCTGCTCGTGCAGGCCGCCGGGCAGGCTGGCATTGCCCTTGCCCAGAAAGCCCAGATTCATGGGGAAGGCGTCGGCGGCCTGCAGCATGCGTTCCATATGCCAGGGGCCTGGCGTGCAGGTGGTGGCGAAGGTGCCGGTGGCCGGGCCGGTACCGCCGCCGATCATGGTGGTCACGCCGCTGGTCAGTGCTTCCTCGATCTGCTGCGGGGCAATGAAATGGATGTGGGTGTCGATACCGCCTGCGGTGACGATATTGCCTTCGCAGGAGATGATTTCCGTGCCCGGGCCGATGATGATGCTCACGCCCGGCTGGGTGTCTGGGTTGCCGGCCTTGCCTATGGCCACGATGCGGCCGTCCCTGAGGCCGATGTCGGCCTTGACGATGCCCCAGTGGTCCAGGATCAGTGCGTTGGTCAGCACGGTGTCGACCGAGCCACCGCCGGAGGGCCCTGTTCCCGTCCCGTCGCGTGTGCGCTGGCTTTGCGCCATGCCGTCGCGGATGGTCTTGCCGCCGCCGAACTTCACTTCCTCACCATAGCCGCCAGCGGCCAGGGTGTAGTCTTTTTCGACCTCGACGATGAGTTCGGTGTCGGCCAGGCGCAGGCGGTCGCCCACGGTGGGGCCAAAGGTTTCTGCGTAGGCTCGTCGGTCCATGGTGGCCATTGAGGAATCTCCGATTCAGGTGTTCAGCGCAGGGGCTGCTGCTGGGCTGCGGGTGGCAGGGCGGCGGGGCTTGCGCCGACCAGGTCGCGCAATGTGCCCAGTGCCAGGGCCAGCAGCAGGGCGGCGCAGCAGCGGTAGGTAAAACGGCTCCAGTGCGCGGCAGCCCGGCGGAACAGTCGATCCACCAAGGCCGCGCAGACAAAGCACCAGAGCAGGGACGAAGTCATGAATCCCGCGAAGAACAGCCCGTAATCGCTGGCGCTGGGCTGGGTCACTCCCACCGCCCCGAGGGCGCTGCCCATGGCGGCCCAGTAGGCCAGGTTCTGCGGGTTGCTCAGCGACAGGGCCATGCCGCGGCGCAGGGCCTGTTTCTGCGTGGCGGCGGCGGTGGTCGAGACATCGAGCCGGTGTTCGGTACGCGCGGCCTGCCAGCTGTCCCAGGACAGCCAGAGCAGGTAGGCGCTGCCCGACAGACCAATCGGCCAGCGCAAGGCGTCGACCTGCATGACCAGGCCAATGCCGGCCAGGCCCAGCAAGGCCCAGCTCGCATCGCCCACCAGGGAGCCAAGCTGTACCGCCAGTGCCGGGCGATAGCCGCCGCGTACACCTTGGCGCACGGTCTCTGCAAACACCGCGCCGGGCGCGGCATTGAACACCAGGCCCAGCACAAAAGCAGAAGCAAACAGCATCAGCATGACCGGTCAGTCCCCGGCAACTGCGGGCAACACACCCTGGACCAGACCGCGAAAGCCATAGATCTGGCGGTCGCCGCCGATCTCGACCAGTTCCACCGTGCGCTGCTGGCCTGGCTCGAAACGTACGGCCATGCCGCTGGCAATATTCAGGCGCATGCCGTGGGCGGCGGCGCGGTCGAAATCCAGGCCCGCATTGGTTTCGGCGAAGTGATAGTGCGAGCCGACCTGAATCGGCCGGTCGCTGGCGTTTTTCACCACCAGCGTGAGCGTGTGGCGGCCAGGGTTGAGTGCATGGCTGCCCTCGTCAAGAAGCAGTTCGCCGGGGATCATCTTTCGCCTCCTTGCGCAAAGGCCTTGTGCTGCGTTGTGCCGGGGTGTTTCATATCACGCCAGTTTCGTCAGCATGAAAGCGCCGAGCGCGGCGGTGGCTGCACCGCCGAACCGGGCTGCCCACTGGTGGCGCTGCATGAGGGCATGACCGAGCACCATGCCTGCGACATGCAGTGTGGCCGAGCCCAGAGCAATGCCCACCAGTGCGCCGACGGCAGACAGGCCGCTGTCTCCGGCCAGCTCAAAGCCGTGCGCAGCGCCATGGAAGAAGGCAAACACAGAAGCCAGTGCGGCGGCAACGCCCCAGGGCATTTTTTGCTGAACCAGCACCAGCAGGCCCAGTACCAGCACGGATGCTGCAATCATGGGCTCCACGCCCGGCACCCACAGGCCGGCAAAGCCGGCCACGGCGCCCGCCACCAGCAGGGCCACAAAGGCCGCTGGTGCACGCCAGGCAGTGCGCAGGCCGGGCATGGTCAGCGCACTCCAGGCACCCACGGCCAGCATGGCGGCCAGATGGTCAGCGCCGGTAAACGGGTGGGCAAAGGCATGACCCAGGCTGTCGAGAAAGTGGTGATGGCCGCCTGCATCGGAGCCCATATGTGCGAGCGCTGACAGGGGCAGTGCAGTCGCCGCGGCGGCTGTGGTGGCAAGGAGCTTATTGAATTTCATAGCTATCTGCGCTTGATGGATAAGGGTTTGATGGCTGAAAGGCTTGGAAGTCTCTGGATGCTGCTTCAGGCGATGGGCTCATGCACGGTGACCAGTTTGGTGCCATCGGGGAAGGTGGCCTCGATCTGGATGTCGGGAATCATCTCGGGGATGCCTTCCATCACATCGTTGCGGGTCAGCACGCTGCGGCCTTCGCTCATGAGCTGGGCCACGGTCCTGCCGTCACGTGCGCCTTCCATCACAAAGGCGCTGATCAGCGCCACGGCCTCGGGGTAGTTGAGCTTGAGGCCGCGGGCCATGCGCCGCTCGGCCAGCAGGGCTGCAGTGAAGATCAACAGCTTGTCTTTTTCGCGTGGTGTCAGTTCCATCGTCTTCAATCCCTCAGTCGGCACGCGCATCCGGCAGGGCTGAATGAACGCGAGGAGTCAGTTTCATGCCCTTTTATGTAGCAAGTGCCATGCCAAAGGCCAGTCTTTGTTACCAGCCTGCAGGCAAGCCGCCTCAGATGTTTTGCACCTTGTTGGTGCTGCCGGCACGCGGTTGTGCACCACGGCGTATCGGCGAGGCAGCGATGTTGCTTTGTGGTGCATTGCATGGCACGAACTTTGCTGTTCTGGTGCATGTACAAAAGAGCATTGAATAGGGGAGTCACTCAGGGCCTGGGTGCCACGACAAGACTCGGAGTGCTGGCCTTGGGCGGTACGCTGTGGATGGCTTCAGCCGTACAAGCGCAAACAGCCGAGGAAGGCGACAAGGTGTTGCCCGAGGTGAGGGTGAATGCCCTGGTTAAAGGCCAGGCGCTGGATGAGTCACAACGCGCGTTTTCCGTCACCGAGTTCAGGCGCGACGAAATTCGCGAGCAACCCAGACAGGAGGTGGAATCGCTGTGGAGCCAGGTACCTGGCATGCATGTCAATCATTACCAGCTCAGCGGTGTGGCTAACGGGCTGGTGCTGCGCGGCTTTGGCGGCGGCGGCCATGGCGGCGATGTGGCCGCCACACTGGATGGCATCCCGCTCAACGAAGCCATGTCGCATGCTGATGGCTATTTCGATCTCAACGTGGTGGTGCCGCTGGAGCTGGACAAGGTCAATGTCTATCGTGGTCCCGTGTCGGTGCTGCAGGGCAATTACAACCGCGCAGGGTTGCTGGAGCTGCGCACGCGGCGCAACGGCAGCTATGCGGAGTTCGAGGTCAGCGCCGGCTCGCACGGCATGCTCGATGCCCAGGCTGCTCTCGGGCGCGAGCTGGAAGGCGGCGATCAGCTCAACCTGGCGACCCAGCATGCACGCGGTGATGGTGCGCGGCCCGCCTCGCGCCATGAGCGCAGCACCCTCAGCGGCACCTGGAAGCACCATGTGCATGAAAAGCTCGATATCTCGCTGTCCGGTCGCTGGCATGAGGCGCGTGGCGACTCGCCCGGCTATCTGACCGAAGCGCAGTGGCGGCAGGACCCACAGGGCAAGGACCGCCGCGTGGTGGCTGATGGTGCCGACAAGCACTTTGGCACGCTGCGCCTGGATGCGCAGTACACACTGGATGCAGATACCCGGCTGCTGGGTTTTGTCTACGGCACGCAGCAGGATTTTGTGCGCTGGTTCACCCGCCCGCGCAGCGCCACCTGGATGCAGCGCGAGGAGCGCTACGACCGCAGCGTGCTGGGTGCGGGACTGAATCTCGGCGGCAAGTCCCTTCTTTCGGCGCGCGAGCTGAACTGGATGCTGGGCCTGGAGCAGGTGCGCGAGTCCACGGACTATGGCTACTGGGACGGCCTGGTCGACCGCCGGCGCACCGGTCCTGCACTGGATGATCGCAATACGCGGCTCGACAACACGGCGATCTACGGCCAGCTTGGCTGGCAGCCAGCGGCCTGGCTGCAGACCACGGCGGCCCTGCGCTGGGACCACTTTGACGGCCGCTGCCGCCTGCTGGCGGCGGAGGCCGGTGGCGATGAATGCAATCGCATGCAGGGCCGCAGCCATGCCAGCCCCAAGCTGGGCGCTCTGGCGCAGCTCGATGCCAGGACGGCCGTGCGTGCCAGCTGGTCGCAGGGCTTTGCGCTGCCCAGCGACTTTGCCAAATACGCGCTGCGCAACAACGATCTGCATGCCAATGTCTTTCGCCAGAGCGAGCTGGGCGTGGAGTGGAAGCCATCGGTCCATTGGCTGATCGATGCCTCGCTCTACCGCATCAGCTCCAGCCATGAAATACGCAACACGGCACCTGGCGTGTACGAAAACCTGGGAGCGACCGTACGCAAGGGCGCCGAGCTTCAGCTTCACTGGCTGCCCAGCCGCAACTGGCATGTGGAATGGGCCTATGGCCACAATCGCTCCGAAGTCACGCAGAACGCTAACGCCGCACTGCTGGGCCGGCGCGTGGTGGCCGTGCCCGAATACACCAGCACATTGCATGCACGCTGGATGCCGCGTGGCGATGTCACCGTGCATGGCTTGCTGCGCCATGTGGGGCGTGTGCCCATCAACGCCAGCAATACCGAATGGGCCGACAGCTATCGCTGGCTGGACCTGGGTCTGCAATACCGATTGCCCGCAAGTCTGGCGCGCAATGCCCGCCTGAGCCTGTGGCTGCGCAACGCCGCCAACACCCGCTATGCCAGTACCACCACCATGATTGCCGGACAGCGTCTGGTCGCGCCCGGTGCACCGCGCAGCGTGCAGCTGGGCCTGCAGTTTTTCTTATGATTTTTCGGAGCTTCCATGTCTGTTTGCAGGACACGTAAAGACATCATCGCGCGCATTCTGTGCACCACGGCCGCTGCCTGGCTGCTCTGCGCACATCCGGTCTCTGCCCATAACGTCTGGCTGGAGCCTGACGCGCAGGGCGGCTATGTCATGCAGTTTGGCGGTCATGACGGCAGGACAGAAGCCTTCGATCCGGCCAAGCTGCAGCGGGTGCATGCCTATGACCTGCGCGGCCGTGAAGTGCCCAGTACCGTACAGAATGTGCAGGGCGGCATACGCATCAAGCCCGATGCCGGTGCTGCACTGATCGCAGTGGAACTCGATAACGGCTATTTCAGCAGTACGGGTGCCGAGGGCGCCATGCTGCCTTTGCCCATGGACCAGAATCCCGGTGCGGTGCGCGGCGTGCATGCGCGCAAGTTCCACAAGACCGTGGTGCGCTGGGGTGCCGTCATGCAAAAGCCCCTGGGGCAGATGTTCGAGGTGGTACCGCTTCAGGGACAGTCTCCCCATGCCGGTCAGCCGCTCAGGCTGCAGGTGTTGCTGCATGGCAAGCCGCAGTCTGGCGTGAGGCTGTCCTGGGGAGAGAGAGGCTCTCCCACGATGACGGACGCTCAAGGGCAGGCGACCATGACGCCTGCTGTCGGCAGCAATACGCTGCAGGCCATACTGCGTCAGCCTGTGCAGGGCGACCCCATGACAACCGAGAACAGCTACGAGTATCTGCTGCGCTTTGCCGTGCATTGATGAAGCGGCATTGCGTCGGCCTTCGCACCGGAGAGCAGATTCTGCAAGGCATCCGCGAGGCGGCGATTTGGCGTGCAGATCAGCAAGCTGCATGTCTATGCGGTGCAGGCCAAGACCAAGACCGCTCTCGATCCGTGCCCCGGCAAGCTGCGCAGCGCGGCCTTGCCGGCGTGCCTGCAGCCGGTCTGAGGCGACAGGCTGCCGTGCACTTCAATAGTGCCGGTTGGTTTGCGCGGTCTGCATCTGGTGCATGCGGCACTGCAATGGTGCCTGCATCTGGCCAATGCTGATCGCACAAAGTTGCATTCGGCCCGGGCTCTGCAAAAAAGCGGCAGCAGCGCCGCCGTATGCAGTGAGCAAGCCATGGCGGGTGGTGCTGGCACGGTAATTGCACTTAAGTTTTTGCGGTCAATGTGACCGAACAAAACCTCCTGGGAGTGCTGAAATGAATCGTCGCGGAACCCTCACAACACTGGCTGCATCCATGGCTCTGGGCCTGGGATTGACTTCTCAGGTGCTGGCTGCAGACACCATCAAGGTGGGTGTGTTGCACAGCCTCTCGGGCACCATGGCCATCTCCGAGACCGTGCTCAAGGACACGGTGCTGATGGCCATCGACGACATCAATGCCAAGGGCGGCGTGATGGGCAAGAAGCTGGAGCCCGTGGTGGTGGACCCGGCCTCCAACTGGCCGCTGTTTGCCGAAAAAGCCAAGCAGCTGATCACCCAGGACAAGGTGGCCGTGGTCTTCGGCTGCTGGACCAGCGTGTCGCGCAAGTCCGTGCTGCCGGTGTTCGAGCAGAACAACGGCCTGCTGTTCTACCCCGTGCAGTACGAGGGCGAGGAACTCTCCAAGAACGTCTTCTACACCGGCGCCGCGCCCAACCAGCAGGCCATTCCCGCTGTCGAGTACCTGATGAGCAAGGAAGGCGGCGGTGCCAAGCGCTTTGTACTGCTGGGCACGGACTATGTGTACCCACGCACCACCAACAAGATTCTGCGTGCCTTCCTCAAGTCCAAGGGCGTCAAGGATTCCGACATCATGGAAACCTACACTCCCTTCGGCCACAGCGACTACCAGACCATCGTGGCCGATGTGAAGAAGTTCTCCACCGGTGGCAAGACCGCCGTGATCTCCACCATCAACGGCGACTCCAACGTGCCCTTCTACAAGGAGCTGGGCAATGCCGGCCTCAAGGCCAAGGACGTTCCGGTCGTGGCCTTCAGCGTGGGTGAGGAAGAGCTGCGCGGCGTGGACACCAAGCCTCTGGTCGGCCATCTGGCCGCCTGGAACTACTTCATGAGCGTGAAGAACCCGACCAACACGGCCTTCATCAAGCAGTGGGGTGACTACGCCAAGGCCAAGAACATCGCGGGCCACAAGGACAAGCCTCTGACCAACGACCCGATGGAAGCCACCTGGGTCGGCATCCATATGTGGAAGCAGGCCGTGGAGAAAGCCAAGAGCACGGATACCGACAAGGTGATCGCGGCCATGGCCGGCCAGACCTTTACAGCACCCAGCGGCTTCACGCTGAAGATGGACGAGAAGAACCACCATCTGCACAAGCCCGTGATGGTCGGCGAGATCAAGGCCGACGGCCAGTTCAGCGTGGTCTGGAAGACCAAGGGGCCGATCAAGGCCCAGCCCTGGAGCCCGTATATCGAAGGCAACGACAAGAAGAAGGACGAGCCCAACGGCAAGAGCTCCTGATTCGCCCCTCGGGCTGGAGAGGTCTGGTGGGCTCTCCAGTCCTGAAAAGATAGCTGCTTGCGATTTATTGGCAACGGATGCAGCGCTAAATATCCGAGATTCTTTTATGAAACTACTGCGCAAGTCATGGCGGCTGGTATGGGCCGCCGGGCTGGGCTCCTTGCTGAGCTTTGCCAGTCACGCGCTGACGACCGAGCAGGCCTATGCCATGGCGGCGGCAGACGATTCCGAGCAGCGCGTGCAGGCCATCAATCAGGCCGTGCTGGCACCCGATGCGCAGAGCGACGGCGGTCGCCTCGCTGCCTATCTCAAGGCGCTGTCCGACGATGAGGTGCGCGTGTCCCAGGGCCGGGCCTATGTGGTCAGCGGCGATGCGGTCAGCGATGCGGTGACCGGCCGGGCCGCCCAACTCCCGGCCGATGCCGAGGAGGTCGTCAGCAACAACTATCTGCGCTCCGTCATCGACACGGCGCAGGCAGCGCTGGCGCTGGGCAGCAGCGATGTGCAGGCGCGCCGCAAGGCTGCCGAGCAACTGGCCTCCGAGCCTGATGCGGGGCGACTTCCCCTGATCGAAAAAGCGCTGGCTACTGAACAGGACGGGCAGGTCAGAGCCCTGCTGGAGCGCAGCCTGGCTGCCAGCCTGCTGGGCAGCGACGAGGTGCAGCAGCGTCTGAAGGCGGTGGAGCAGTTGTCGCGCCAGCAGACGCCGGAGACGCAGCGGCTGCTGAACCAGCGCCTGTCCGAAGAGTCCGACCCTGGCGTGCAAAAAGCCATCAAGGCCGCGCTGGCCGGCATTGCCGAAGGCCTGGCCTGGGGCGACAGGCTGGGGGCGATCTTCAGTGGCATCAGCCTGGGCTCGGTGCTGTTGCTGGCGGCGCTGGGTCTGGCTATCACCTACGGCCTGATGGGCGTCATCAATATGGCGCACGGCGAGCTGATCATGATCGGTGCCTATGCCACCTACCTGGTGCAGGTCGCATTCCAGCGCTGGCTGTCCGAGGCCTGGTTTGGCTGGTATCTGGTGGTGGCCGTTCCTGTGGCCTTTCTGGCCTCGGCGCTGGTGGGTGCGGTGCTGGAGCGCGGCGTGATCCGCTTTCTCTACGGTCGCCCGCTGGAGACCCTGCTGGCTACCTTCGGCATCAGCCTGGTGCTGCAGCAGACCGTGCGCAGCCTTTTCGGGGCGCAGAACGTGGGCGTGGAAAACCCCGTCTGGATGAGCGGCGGGATTGCGCTGCTGCCCAATCTCACGCTGCCCTGGAACCGCATCGCCATCATCGTCTTTGCGTTCGCCGTGCTGGCGGGCGTGGCCTTCATGATCGCCAGAACGCGGCTGGGCCTGTTTGTGCGCGGTGTGACGCAGAACCGCGCCATGGCCTCCTGCGTGGGCGTCAACACGGCACGCACCGACACCTATGCGTTTGCACTGGGATCCGGTATCGCCGGTCTTGCCGGCTGCGCCCTGAGCCAGATCGGCAACGTGGGCCCGGATCTGGGGCAGAACTACATCGTGGACAGTTTCCTGGTGGTGGTGCTGGGTGGTGTGGGGCAACTGGCGGGCACCGTCTACGCGGCTCTGGGTCTGGGCGTGCTCAGCAAGCTGCTGGAAGGCTGGACCGGGGCCGTGCTGGCCAAGATCGCCGTGCTGCTGTTCATCGTCGTCTTCATTCAAAAGCGTCCGCAAGGCATCTTTGCCTTGAAGGGCCGGAGTGCGGAAACATGAAACACCCCCTGAGTCGCTTCGCGACCTCCCCCGCTCTCGCATTGCTGCGCGCTGCGGGCAGGGGACGACACCCTCGCTGCGGGGCGGCCCTTGCTCGGTGTCTCGTACCTGGACCGCGCCAGCTGCGCAGGCCATGTGCCTTGCTCGACTTGAGGGAAAACTGACATGACAACCCAATTCATACCCATCGAACTGCCCAAGCCCGCGCCGCTGCTATCCGCCAAGGGCTGGACGGCATTTCTGCTGGCCCTGACCATGGTCTGCGCCGTGGCTCCCGCACTCAATCTGTGGGTGCCCGAGGACAGTGCGCTGCACCTTTCCGACTACATGCTGGGCCTGCTGGGCAAGTTCATGTGCTATGCCATCTGCGCGCTGGCGATTGACCTGATCTGGGGCTATACCGGCATCCTGAGCCTGGGCCACGGCCTGTTCTTCGCACTGGGCGGCTATGTGATGGGCATGTACCTGATGCGCGAGGCCGCAGGCCCCGAGGCATTGCCCGCCTTCATGGGTTTTCTGGACTGGAAGGAACTGCCCTGGCACTGGGCGCTCTCGGGCAGCTTTGCCGCCACCGTGTTGCTGGTGTTTCTGGTGCCGGGCCTGATCGGCGGGCTGTTCGGCTACTTCGCCTTTCGCTCGCGCATCAAGGGCGTGTATTTCTCCATCATCACCCAGGCCCTGACCTATGCCGCCATGCTGCTGTTCTTCCGCAACGAGACCGGCTTTGGCGGCAACAACGGCTTCACGGGCTTCAGAACCTTGGTCGGTTATTCAGTCAATTCGCAGGCCATGCATGTGCTGCTGTTCGCGCTGTCGGGGCTGGCGCTGCTGGGCTGCTTTCTGTTCTCGCGCTGGCTGATAAGAAGCAAGTACGGCCGCGTGCTGCAGGCCGTGCGCGATGCCGAATCGCGCACCATGTTCTGCGGCTACAACCCGCTGCCCTACAAGCTGTCGATCTGGGTCATCTCGGCCATGATGTGCGGCCTGGCGGGCGCGCTCTATGTGCCCCAGGTGGGCATCATCAACCCCAGCGAGATGAGCGTGGGCAATTCCATCGAAATGGCGGTGTGGACGGCCGTGGGCGGACGTGCCTCGCTGGTCGGCCCCATCATCGGCGCGTTTGCCGTCAATGGCGGCAAGAGCTGGCTCACCGTGGCCGCACCCGAATACTGGCTGTACGTGCTGGGTGCGCTGTTCATCGTCGTGACGCTGTTCATGCCGGGAGGACTGATTCGCCTGCCGCAGCAGCTTCGCCAGTGGCGTGAGAAGCGCAATGCGCAGACGCAATCCGAGCTCAACCAAGCCGCTGCTGCCCTGGCTCGCAAAGCCAGCGAACGCGCAGCCGCAGACTCGTTGAAAGGAGCCCGCGCATGACCCCCGATCTGATGCAGGAAGGCGAGCAGCGCCTGGCCTCCTACCAGCAGCGCGAAGCCGCGCTGCGCACCGAATCCGGCGGGCGCAACGCCAGTCTGGCGCGCCCCGTGGTGGCCGGCGAAGTGGATGTGACCCACGGCCGCATCCTCTACCTCGAAGACGTGCATGTGAGCTTCGACGGCTTCAAGGCCATCAAGGGTCTGAACCTCGATATCGCACCCGGCGAGCTGCGCTGCATCATCGGCCCAAATGGCGCGGGCAAGACCACGATGATGGACATCATCACCGGCAAGACCCGGCCCGATAGCGGCACGGTGTTTTTCGGGTCCACCATCGATCTGCTGCGCTACAAGGAGTCCGAGATCGCCGCCATGGGCATTGGCCGCAAGTTCCAGAAGCCCACGGTGTTCGAGCAGCTCAGCGTGTTCGAGAACCTGGAGCTGGCGCTCAAGACCCACAAGGGGATTGCCTCCTCCATGCTGTTCAAGCTCAGCGGCGCGCAAAAGGACCGCATTGCCGAGGTGCTGCACACCATTCATCTGGCGGCCAGTGTCACGCGCCAGGCGGGTCTGCTCAGCCACGGCCAGAAGCAGTGGCTGGAGATCGGCATGCTGCTGGTGCAGGAGCCCAGGCTGCTGCTGCTCGACGAGCCCGTGGCCGGCATGACCGACGAGGAAACAGCGCGCACGGCGGAGCTGTTTCTCACCCTCAAAGGCAAGCATTCGCTGATGGTGGTGGAGCACGACATGAGCTTTATCGACACCATCAGCGAGAAGGTCACGGTGCTCTGCGACGGCTCGGTGCTGGCCGAGGGAACGCTGGCCCAGGTCCAGGCCGACGAGCGCGTGATCGAGGTGTACCTTGGGAGGTAACCCCCTGAGACGCTTCGCCTGGGCGGCCCCGCCGCGAGGCGGCTCTTGCTCGGTGTCTCCGGCCCGATGAGCGCTGAGGGTTAATCAAATTGGATAGCTGCTTGCGCTTGCTGTGTAAGCGTTAGAGGTCAAAATGCTTAAAGTTCAGAACCTGCATCAGTACTACGGCGGCTCGCACATCCTGCGTGACGTGAATTTCACGGCCGAGATCGGCAAGGTCACGGTGCTGCTGGGCCGCAACGGCGTGGGCAAGACCACCTTGCTCAAAAGCCTGATGGGGCTGGTTCCCATCAGAAGCGGCGGCATTGAATGGCAGGGCCGCGATATCGCGCGCAGGACGCCCTATGAGCGCGCGCGCAGCGGCATCGGCTATGTGCCCCAGGGGCGCGAAATCTTCTCGCGGCTGTCAGTGGAAGACAATCTGCGCATGGGCCTGTCCTACTGCTCGGCAGGCACCCGGATTCCGGGCGAGCTGTACGAGCTGTTTCCCGTGCTGGGGCAGATGCTGCACCGCCGTGGCGGCGATCTATCGGGCGGGCAGCAGCAGCAGCTGGCCATTGCGCGCGCGCTGGCGCCGCAGCCCAAGATACTGATCCTGGATGAGCCCACCGAGGGCATACAGCCCAGCATCATCAAGGACATAGGCCGCGTGATCCGCATGCTGGCCAATCGCGGCGACATGGCCATCCTGCTGTGCGAGCAGTACTACGACTTTGCCGAGGAGCTGGCCGACCAGTATGTGGTGATGGAGCGCGGCGAGGTGATCGCATCGGGCCCGGGCAGCGAGATGCAGGAGAAGAATGTGCGCTCGCTGGTGGCGATTTGAATATCGGGCGAAGAAAAAAAGGTGCCGCAAGCGGCACCTCAAAGCCTCAGGCCATGCCCGCAGGACAACTCATTTCGTCAATACGCTGCGCCGTGCGCGGCCAGCACCGGATTGCCCTGTATGGCAGTGCTGGCGCGGCCGTCCGCGCCCCGGGGAACTTCGCCCACCAGCGTGGTGCGATAGAGCTGGCGATCGAACTCCAGCGCAAAGATATCCTGTGGTGCCACATGGGCCGTGGAGCGGTTGTCCCAGAAGGCCAGCGAGCCGGGTTCCCACTTGAAGCGCACGGTGAACTCGCTGCTGACAGCGTGCTCCCAGAGCAGCTCCAGCAGCACGCGCGATTCGCGGGTGGAGAGTTCCGCGATGGACTTGAGAAAGCCGGGGCTGATGTAGAGCACCTTCTCGCCAGTCTCGGGGTGGATCGTGACCAGCGGGTGTTCGCTGATCAGGGTGTTGTCGCGCACCAGATCCAGGTATTCCTGCGATGCCGTGGCGCCTTGCGGAGCGCTGAAGCGGTGCTCGCCACGCAGGCCCTGCAAAAAGACCTGCAGCGGTTTGGAGAGCGCTTCGTAGGCAGCGGCCAGATTGGTCCATTGCGTGTCGCCGCCATAGGGCGGAATCGTCACGCCGCGCAGAATCGATGCGGCCGGCGGGTTGTGGGCGGCCGTCACATCGGCATGCCAGCCGGTCCAGGGGCGCTGTTCGGCCTGGCCGCTGTGGCGGTTGGCCTTGCGGTGCTTGGCAATCGAATACAGCTCGGGAAAGCCATCGACATGACCGAAGACGGGATGGCCGGGCGTCAGCTCGCCAAACTGGCGCGAAAAAGCGATCTGCTGCTCATGGCTGAGGTGCTGGTCGCGAAAGAAGAGCACCTTCCAGCGCAGCAATGCCGAGCGGATGGTGTGCACTTCGGCGGCGCTCAAGGCCTGCTTCAGATTGACGCCGCTGATCAGCGCGCCGATATGCGCCGACTGCGGTGCGATGCGGATATGCGGAGTGATGTTGCTTGCGGAGCTCAGGCGTTCGTCCAGATGCTGCAGCGGAGCGTGGGGCAGGGGCATGTTCATGGGATTTTTCCTGATGAGAGCGAGGCTTCAACGGGCCTGGGCAATACGGGAGGTGCTGGCCGGCAGCAGGCCCAGCTCGGTGAGAAGCGCATGGCTGCGTTCGACCTGTGCACTCAGGGCGCGGGCGGTGTCCTGCTGGCCGAGAAACACGGGCTCCCACTGGTTGAGCGCCACAAAGTCCTTCCACTCCCGGGTTTCGGAAACCTTGCGCAGCGCATTCACCCAGTACGCCTGCTGCGCGGCGCTGGCTCCGGGTGCCGTCATCACGCCCTGAAACGAGTCGCTGACATAGTCGATGCCCTGCTCCTTCCAGGTGGGCGACTGGGCGAACACGCCTTCAAGCCGCTTGTCGGCGGCAATCGCCAGCACGCGCACGCGGCCCGACTGCAGATAGGGCAGCAGATTCGGCGTGGTGGCCGAAACCACATCGAGATGCCCGCCTGCCAGCGCCACCATGGATTCGGCGGAGGACTTGTAGGGCACGATGCGCAGTTTCTGGATATTCACGCCGCCTTGCTGCAAGGGCTGGGCCACGCCCAGATGGATGTGATTGCCCAGCGTGGTGGCGATGCCGATGGAGTATTTCTCGGGGTCCTTGCGCAGCTGGGTGATCAGATCCTGGGCATTGCGCAGCGGCGAATCCGCACGCACGACCACGGTGGTGAACTCGCGCAGCAAGGTCACCAGCGGCGTGCCTTTTTGCAGATGCGCGGGCAGGGCGTTCTGCGCCAGGCTGTTGCAGTAGCTGGTGCTCAGCGTCATCAGCGTGTGGGCGTCGCCAGGGTGGCGGTGCAGGCTCTCCAGCGCGGCGATCGCATGCGCGCCGGCCTTGTTGCTGACCACGAACTGCGGTGCATGGCCCTCGCGTGCCAGCAGCTCGGTGAGCTTGCGGGCTGCCTGATCCAGCGCAGCGCCGGCTCCGCTGGGGACAATGAATTCCGTGGCTTTGCTGGGCTTCCAGGCCGAGGCCGCTGCACCGCCCGATTGCGCAGCAGCAGGGCTCGTTGCCAGCGTGCAGCACAGCACCGCCATCGATGTCAGCCACGGGGCCAGAGTGCGATGCAGGCGGGAATGAGTTACGGTACTGGCCGACATGAAAGCTCCTGAAGTCAATCGCCATGCGCTTTGCGGGCTGGCGTGCTGAAGACTGTAGAAGCGCGGCAGCCTTGCAACAACGAATGAATTTTCATGAGTTAGTAAGCAAAAGAGCTGAGCTACCCGGGCCTGAGCGGCAGGCCTGCTTGAAGAGGCAAGAAAGACGATGACCTGGCATGCGCAACTGGCGCTGAACTATTTCCTGCAGGCCGGCAAGACCTCGGTGCATTTCACGCACGATGGTCCGCTGCGCATCCTCAAAAGTCTGTATCCCGAGGGGCCGGCCATCTGCCACAACGTGCTGGTGCACCCACCGGGCGGGCTGGTGGGCGGCGATGTGCTGGACATTGATGTCCATGTCGCAGAAGGTGCGCATACGCTGGTCACCACGCCTGGTGCCACGCGCTTTTACAAAAGCAACGGGAAGCAGGCCATGCAGCGCACCCGGCTGCGCCTGGACCCCGGTGCGAGGCTGGAGTGGCTGCCGCTGGAGGCGATTGCGTACAACGCCTGCGATGCTGTCAACCAGCTGGAGTTCGATCTCGCCGAAGACGCTCAGCTGCTGACCTGGGATGTGACGGCGCTGGGCCTGCCGCTGGCGGACCAGCCCTATGAGTCCGGCAGGTTCGAGCAGCACATCGAATGGCCGGGCCGTTTTCTGGAGCGCGGCGTGATCGATGCACAGGACGAGCTGCTGCTCAATGGCGATCTGGGACTGGCCGGGCATCGCTGCCTGGGCAGTCTGATCTTTGCCAGCGGCTCAGCCATGGCACGCCATCAGCGCGAAGCCTTGCTGGAAGGCACGCAGGAGCTGCTTGCCAAGGCCGCTCCGGCGGTGTTGAGCGGTGTCACCGCCCCGAATGAAAACATGCTGGTTCTGCGCTGTGCATCACCTGTGGTGGAGCCTGTGATGATGCTGTGGAAAACAGTGTGGATATTTTGGAGAAAAGAACTCTGGGGTCTGCAGGGCGGCACGCCGAGAATCTGGTCCATGTGAGCCAGCGACCGGCCGATCTGCGGCTGCTGCAGCCCGGCATCCCTAGTAGCTTGGGCGCTGTTGCAGGCCAGGGTTTCAAGGTGCCGATCGGCCGGTGCACCGGGCCAGCTCGGCCTGGGTCCAGTTCAGGCGTTTGCGCAGCTGGGTGCAGGCGGCACCACCGTTTTGAGGATCGCGCTCCATGCAGAGCTCCTCGATCATGGCCAGTCGGGCGCGCGTGTGGCGGTGCTGTTCAAGCGAGCAGCTGCGTGTGCCCGCTTCGGCTCGCGTTCCGCCTTTCGAGCGCGTGCCGGGCGGCACGGCCGTCCAGCCCCGGTGGTGCCAGGGCGAGAAGGAGGCTGAAGGCGTGATCTCTATGCCATTCACGCGTCCTTCCAGGCCGGGAAACGTGGACAGCATGGCGGCTGCCACCAGGGCCGGGTCGCTCATGCGTCCCAGCGCCGTATCGCAGTCCATGACATCAAGATTCAGGTCCGGCGGCAGCAGTCTCAGCACGCCATAGATGCGGGTGGCATCGGTCTCAAGCTCCTTGACGCTGCGCCCGTTGCGGCCCGGCACCAGGCCCATGCCGACCAGTTGGTACTGCGTGTCGCGCAGGGCGGTATCGGGGCCGGTGTGGATCTTGACATCGCCCGAGGCCCGGCCCGCAAACATGAGCAGCCTGAAGGCATCCGTGGAGAACAGCGCCTGCACCTCCAGATGGCAACGGGCCGGGGCGGCGGGGCGCAGCATGCTTGGCAATTCCTTGGCGGCATCGCCGTGGACCAGCATGGCTGTGCGCGGCAGCATCTCCGCTGCTATCCGTGCCTTGCCAAGGCTCACTGTGGCCGGCACGCTGGCGTCAATGGAGCCGGCTGTGGGAAATTGCGCCAGTGCCTTGAAGCCGGGCTGCATCACGGACAGTCTGTCGTTGCTGACGATGCCGCCTGTGGCGATCTCCAGGCGCCCGTTCTCGAAGCGGTAGTAGCTGGGCACTTCGTCGGTCTCGGTATAGCTGCCGTGGCGCGTGGAGACGCGGTAGCGGATCTCGCGCCCGCCCATCTCCATGAAGGGGCGCAGCGTCTCCAGCAGGGCCTGGCGCGTGGCGGCATCGTCCTGGCGCAGCGTGATCTCCACACGTGTGGAGCCATAGCCCAGCAGCTTGTCAAACGCATGGCGCATGACGGCCTGGTCCGGAAAGGTGATGACGGCCCCCACCATGCCAGCCAGGGCCGCCACGCCGCCCAGCAGCAGCGGCCAGGTCGAGCGCTCGTCGGCTTGAGCGCGAGTCACGGCGCTCCAGATGGCTTGCACGCCATGGCCCAGCCAGCTGGTGGCCACGAAGGCGATGAGCGCTGCAGTCGGCGCCCACACAAGAATCAGCAATATTTGCAACAGGCCCATATGGGCTGTGATTCTAGGCACAAGCCATGCATGGCCTGCGGCAGCCTCCGGCAGGGTGCTGCCCGCCCGGGTGCTGCCCGCCTGGGGCTGCCCGCCTCGGACGCTACAGCGCCAGGACGATTCTGGACTCCTGCGTCCTGGCGCGAGAGCAGCAGCTCATCATCTTCGTGCATGCCGCGCGCTCGGCACGGGTCAGCACCATGTCGCGATGGTCGATATCGCCTTCGAGCACAGGCACCTCGCAGGAGCCGCACAGGCCTTCGCGGCAGTCGCACTCGATATCGATATTGGCGCTGCGCAGTGCATCGAGCAGGGTCTCATCGTTGCGCACCTGCAGCGTGATACCGGACTCGCGCAGCTCGACCTCAAAGCCGTGTTCCTTGTCCTGGTCGAGGGCTCCCAGGGTGCTGGAGAAATGCTCCACGCGCAGGCTGTCCTCGGGCCAGTGGCGGCAGGCCTCCGCCAGGCCGTCGAGCATGCGCTGCGGACCGCAGGCATAGATCTGTGCGCCTGGCCTGACCTGAGCCAGCAGCGCCTGGTAGTCGGCTCGCCGGCCCTCCGCGCCCACATAGATCTGCAGGCGCTCGCCATGCCGTGCCTGCAATGCATCCAGGAGCGCCATGCGCTCGCGCTGGCTGCAGCTGTAGTGGATTTCATAGGGGATGCCCAAGGTCTGGGCGCGAGCCGCCATGGCCGCAACCGGCGTGATACCTATGCCTCCGGCGACGAGAATCAGCTGCTGCGCGCCTTCGTCGAGCTTGAAGTGGTTGCGCGGGCCGCGCATCTGCACCTTCATGCCGGCCTGCAGCGCCCCATGTATCCAGGCAGAACCGCCACGGCTGTGCTCCTCGCGCAGCACGGCGATCTCGTAGGTATCCGCTTGCTGCGGGTCGCCGCATAGCGAGTACTGGCGCGAGATGCCCGTGTCGCCGCAGTGCAGGTCGATATGCGAGCCCGGGGTCCAGCGTGGCAGGTCGCGCCCGTCGGGCGCCTTCAGGCGCACGCGCAGCACGTCCTGGGCAATCAGCTCGGTGCTTTCCACCAGCATGCTGCGGCTGACGCCGCCTTGCGAGGATTCGCCGATGCGCACGGGCTGCTGCTCGGCCAGCACGGCGGGGTTGGCGCGCTCGGGGTTGCGGCTCACATCCCATTGCACCCACAGGTGTTCGGGGCCGCGGAACGAGGTGTTGGGCACATAGGTGAAGCGTTGCTCGGCCAGCTGCATATGGGGCAGGCGGCGTGTGAATTCCTCGAGGAAGATCTGCATTTCCATGCGCGCCAGATTCTTGCCCATGCACTGGTGGGAGCCGTAGCCGAAGGTCAGGTGATCGCTGGCATTGTCGCGGTGGATGTCGAACAGGTCGGCATCGACAAAGTGCTGCTCGTCGTGGTTGGCCGAAGAGGTGACGATGAGCAGCTTGCTGCCGGCCGGAATGGCCTGGCCGCCGATCACCACATCCTTGGTGGCCAGGCGCCGCCAGGCGGCTACCGAGCCGTTGTGGCGCAGGCATTCCTCCACGGCATTGGGTATCAGCGAGGGATCGGCGCAGATCTCCTGCCAGACCTTGGGGTGCTGCAGCAGCAGCTTGACGGCATTGGCCGTGGCGTTGGCCGTGGTCTCGTGCGCGGCGACCAGGCCGGCCATCATCATCGAGTGCAGATAGGAGTCGGTGACGACATCGGGCAGCTCTTTTTGCTTGCGGATGCCGTATTGCATCCAGCCCTCGGCGTCGGGATCGGCACGCATCTTGTCGAGAATCCGGCCCGCGTGCTGCCAGAAGTTGCCCACGGCATGGGCCACGGCCACCTGCTCCTCGGCCTGCGGTCGTCCCCAGGTGTTGACGGTGTGGGCGATGCTGTACTGGCGCAGCGTGTCCATATCGTCTGCGGGCACGCCCAGAAAATGCATGGCCACCGTCAGCGGTACTTCCCACAGCATCTGATCGACGAGATCGGCGCGGCCGTCGTCGATGAAGCGGTCCACGTATTCGCGGGCCAGCCGGCGCACCATGGGCTCGTGGTGCTTGAGCTCCTCGGGCGTGAAGGGCTGCATCAGCGCGCGGCGGCGCGGCATGTGGGCGGGCTCGTCCTCGTTGACCAGAGTGCGGTTCAGCGCAAAGCCATAGCTGGCGAGCACGGCATTGGCCTCATCGCCCGTGGGCGTGATCTTCTCCAGCGCAATCGAGGGGCTGAAGGTCAGGTTGTCGCGGAAGATGGCCTTGATGTCGTCGAAGCGCGTGACCACCCAGTAGCCCAGCTGCGGGCTGTAGAACACCGGCTCCTGTTCGCGTGCCCAGCGCACATATTCGGGCGGGTCCTGCTGGTAGCCGTCGGCAAAGGGATCGAAGCTGGCGGCACCGTGGCTGATGGGGCAGCCCGTAGGGCCGCTCTGGCCGGTGGGCTTGCCGAACTGGCTGTGATCGATGGGGCAGCGACTGGGGGTGGAAGTGGTCATGGCTCGCTCGCAAACGCAAAGAGGCAGGAGATGGCATAAGCCATCGGACGAGAGCGCAGAGGCGGCCTGCCGCCAGCCTCTGCGGCGTGGATCAGCGGGGCAATCAGTCCAGCGTGATGTTCAGGTCCTTGATCAGCTTTTGCCAGCGTGCGCTTTCGCTGTGGATCAGCGCCTGGAACTGCTCGGGCGTGTTGCCCACGGGCTCCACGCCAAAGTCGATGAGCTTTTGCTTGACCGCAGGCTCGTTGATGGCGGCGACCACCTGCTTGTTCAGCGCCGTGACGACGTTGGCCGGTGTCTTGGCCGGGGCCACCATGCCGACCAGGGCCGCAGCCTGCACGCCGGGCAGGCCCAGCTCGCCGAAGGTGGGCACATCGGGCAGCTGGGGCAGGCGCGTGGCATTGGCCACGGCCAGCGGACGCACCTTGCCGCCCTTGATGAAGCCGGCGCCGGCGGCCAGGTCCACCATCATCACGGGAATCTGACCGCCCGCCACATCGGCCAGCGCCGGAGCCGCACCGCGATAGGGCGCATGGGCGAGCTTGAGGCCGGCCTCGGACTTCAGCAGTTCCATGGCCAGGTGATGGGGGCTGCCCGCACCGGCGGAGCCGTAGTTCACGCCCTCGGCACTGGCCTTGGCCGCGGCAATGAACTCCTTGGCGGTCTTGGCCTTCTCGGCGGGGCCGGCCACCAGAATCATGGGAAAGCGGCCCATGAGCGTGACGGGCGTCAGATCCTTGCCGGGGTTGTAGCTCAGGCTCTTGTAGAGCACGGGGTTGAAGATCAGCGTGCCGTTGTCGGCCGAAAGGACGGTATAGCCGTCGGCCGGTGCGCGCGCGGTCTCCGAGGCGCCGATGGCCGTGTTGCCGCCCGGGCGGTTGTCCACGACGATGGGCTGATGGGCCTGGGCGCCCCAGGCCTGGCCTATGGTGCGGGCCAGAAAGTCCGAGCCACCGCCTGCGGCGTAGGGCACGATCCAGCGCACGCTCTTGCTTGGGTACTTGTCCTGGGCCATGACGGTGCCGGGGGCTGCGGCCAGCCAGAGCATGCTGGTGGCCAGAACCGAGGCGGTGAAGAGGCGTTTTTTCATTGAGGGTGTCTCCTGGGCTGTGGTGTTGTTTGCCTGCGGGTTAACCAAGCTTCACTCCGCCTGCGGTTCCGCTTTAATACGGAAATTGTTTTGCGTAATTTTTATACGCATAGCGTAAATATGCTTCAAGGGATTACCCGAGAGTCAGCACCAGACATGCGTGAAAATGTCTTCAACGGCTTACGAGACAGGCGCAACCAGCTATGAAAATCGAGAAGAAGACTTTGGCTATGGCGAAGCGGCAAGCAGCCAGCCCAGCCGCAAGAGTGGCGTCGCAGAATGCCCGGCAAGAGCCGGATCAACGTCGCCAGCGTGTGCAGGCCGCAGAGACTTGTCTGGCCGTGCTCAAGGCACTGGCCGGGCTGGGCGGGCGTGCCAGTCTCACGGCCATCGGTGCTGCCGTCGATGAAAGTCCTGCCAAGGTGCATCGCTATCTGGCCAGTCTCATGGCCGAGGGCCTGGTGGAGCAGGACCGTGGCGGCACCCAGTACGCGCTCGGGCGTGAGGCCATTCATATCGGCCTGGCTGCGATGCGCCAGAACGATCCTGTGCGCATGTCCGAGCCCGCTTTGCAGCATCTGCGCGAGTCCTTGCAGGTCACGAGTTTTGTCGCGGTCATGGGCAATATGGGGCCCACCATCGTGCGTTTTGAAGAGCCCAGCCTGCCCATTACCGTCAATGTGCGTGTGGGCTCGGTCATGTCCATGCTGTGGTCGGCCACGGGGCGGGCATTTTTTGCCTTCATGGAGCCGCAGCCCGAGGTCGAGGCGCTGCTGGCACGTGAGCTGGATGCCGCCAGCCCGGAGCATCGCCGCCTGCTGCATGCCAGCAAGCCGCTGGAGCAGCTGCGCAGCGAGATTCGCGCGGCCGGCTGTGCGGCGATCCGCGACCTGAATCTACCCGGCATCAGCGCCGTGGCAGCGCCTTTGTTCGATTACAACGGCCATGTGGTGGCCGTGCTCTGCGCGCTCGGGGCCAGCGGCGGCTTCGACCCCGATCCGCAGGGCAAGATTGCCCAGGCTGTGTGCGAAGAGGCGCGCAGTATCAGCGCTTCGATGGGCTACCGAGTCCAGGTCTGTGATCAGGCACCGGTCAGTACAGCCGGGGCTCCCAGGCGCAGGGACAGCTGACGGGCCTGGGTCTGCAGTGTCCGTGCCGGCAGACCGGCGGGGTCCAGCGTCAGCGTGACCGAAGGACCGATGGCGGCAATCGCCAGCACCAACTGGCCGAAGCCGTCGAACACCGGCACCGCCAGCGCGCTCACGCCCGACAGCAACTGGTTCTCGACCACGCTCAGGTGGTTGCGGCGAATGGAGTCCAGTTCCTTGGCAAACGCCGGTTCGTCCAGACTGTGGCCTTCGGCCTGCAGCAGCGGTGCGATACGGGCCGGGTCGCCGAAAGCCGCAAAAATCTTGCCCGTGGCGGTATGGCGCAGGGAGGCCGGCGTGCCGTGGCGCATGGCCACATAGACATGGGTCGGGCCTTCCTCGACACGGATGATGATCGGCCCCTGGCCGCTCCACATGGACACCGACACGGTGTAGCCCACCTCCTGTGCCAGGGCGGGCAGCTCGGCAATCGCCATGCGCACGGGATCGGCCTGCTGCAGGCTGATGAGCCCCATCTGGATGGCCAGCGGCCCCAGGCCGTAGTGGCCGCTGACGCGATCCTGCTCCATCAGGCCCAGCTTGCAAAAGCTCACCAGATAGGGGTGGGCCTTGGCCGCCGTCATCTCGGCCTCGCGTGCCAGATCCTTGAGCGCCATGCGCCGGCCCGTGCGCGCCAGCACCTTGAGCAACTGGCCGCCGACTTCCACGCTCTGTATGCCGCGCGGTGCGCGCGCGGGTTCGTCGTCACTGGATTCAAGCATCAAACGGGCGTCGGTCGAAGAAGAGTTGGCATGAGGCATGACGGCATTGTGACGGTGTAAAAGCGGCTGGAAAGCCGCAAGGGTTTTTCACTATGACAAATCGATTGTGCAATGTTGAATTTATATCTAGCATTCGGAAATTCGATAAAGCTGAATGCATTTGTTTAAAACAAAGAGATTGCAACGATGAGCACCAAGACCTTTGCCTCCGCCGCCGACCTTGAAGTCAAGAAGGTGAGCTTCGACAAGCTCTCCGAACATGCCTATGCCTACACGGCCGAGGGCGACCCCAACACCGGCATCATCATCGGCGACGACGCCGTGATGGTCATCGACACCCAGGCCACCCCCGTCATGGCCGAGGACGTGATCCGCCGCATTCGCGAGGTCACGGACAAGCCCATCAAATACGTCACGCTGTCGCACTACCACGCGGTGCGCGTGCTGGGAGCCTCGGCCTATGGCGCCGAGCACATCATTGCCAGCCAGGACACCTACGATCTCATCGTCGAGCGCGGCGAGCAGGACAAGGCCAGCGAGATCGGCCGCTTTCCGCGCCTGTTCCAGAACGTCGAGAGCGTGCCCGAGGGCATGACCTGGCCGACCATGACCTTCACCGGCAAGATGACGCTGTGGCTGGGCAAGCTCGAGGTGCAGATCCTGCAACTGGGCCGCGGCCACACCAAGGGCGATACCGTGGTCTGGCTGCCTCAGGACAAGGTGCTGTTCAGTGGCGATCTGGTCGAGTTCGATGCCACGCCCTATGCCGGCGATGCCTACTTCCAGGACTGGCCGCAGACGCTGGATGCCATCGCCGCCCTCCAGCCCGAAAAGCTGGTGCCCGGCCGCGGCGCGGCGCTGCAGAACGCGGCCGAAGTGCAGGCCGGCCTGGCGGGAACGCGCAGCTTCATCAGCGACCTGTGGGCCGAGGTCAAGGCTGGTGCCGACGCCAGGCAGGACCTGCGCAAGGTCTACGAGGCGGCCTTTGCCAAGCTGCAGCCCAAATACGGCCATTGGGTGATCTTCAACCACTGCATGCCCTTCGACGTGACGCGCGCCTATGACGAGGCATCGGGCCACGCCGACCCGCGCATCTGGACCGCCGAGCGCGACCGCGAGATGTGGCTGGCGCTGGAAGGCTGATCGCCTGCGGGGCCGCCCGGCTGGCAGTCTCCTGCGCAGGTGCGGCGGTCTACTGCGAAGCTATCTAAAACAGGAGCTGCTTGCGCTTTGATCGCAATGAATTCAAATGGAAGCAGCATTGAATTCATTGACTGACAAGCGGTAGTAGCTATCAAAAAAATAGAGTTTGAATCCGGTCGCAAAGAGCCGGAGGGGCGGCTTTTGCCCCAAGAAACAGATCCACGCTTTTCAAGGTTTGCGCACCGATGAACGCCATGTCCACTCCAGCCATTGCTCCTGACGCCCTGCGCGGCAGCGCCGCCGACATCCAGTCCATCCAGATTCCCTATCGGCGGCATGCAGACCAGGATGCCGATGTCCCGGCCCGCCACCCCGTGGTCGTCGTCGGCGCCGGGCCCGTGGGCCTGTCGCTGGCCATCGATCTGGCCCAGCGCGGCCAGCCGGTGGTGGTGCTCGACAACGACTGCAAGCTGTCCACGGGCTCGCGCGCCATCTGCTTTTCCAAGCGCACGCTGGAGATCTGGGACCGCCTGGGCGTGGGCCAGTCCATGGTGGACAAGGGCGTGTCCTGGAATCTGGGCAAGGTGTTTGCCGGGGATAGGTCGCTCTACCAGTTCGACCTGCTGCCCGAAGCCGGTCACGAGCGCCCGGCCTTCATCAATCTGCAGCAGTATTACGCCGAAGCCTATCTGGTCGAGCGCGCACTGCAGCTGCCGCTGATCGACCTGCGCTGGCACAACAAGGTCACGGCGCTGGCGCCGCGCGACGACGGAGCCCTGGTGACCGTGGAAACGCCCGAAGGCGAGTACCGGATCGATGTCCAGTGGGTGCTGGCCTGCGACGGATCGCGCTCGCCCTTGCGCGGCCTGCTGGGCCAGGAAAGCCATGGCCGCATCTTCCGCGACCGCTTTCTGATTGCCGATGTGAAGATGCATGCGGATTTCCCGAGCGAGCGCTGGTTCTGGTTCGATCCGCCATTTCATCCGGGCCAGAGCGTGCTGCTGCACCGCCAGCCCGACGATGTCTGGCGCATCGACTTCCAGCTGGGCTGGGAGGCCGATCCCGAGGAGGAGAAAAAGCCCGAGAACATCCTGCCGCGCATCCGTGCATTGCTGGGCAAGGACGCGCACTTCGAGCTCGAATGGGCCAGTGTCTACACCTTTGCCTGCCTGCGCATGGACCGCTTCGTCCACGGCCGCGTGGTCTTCGCGGGTGACAGCGCGCATGGTGTCTCGCCCTTCGGCGCACGCGGCGCCAACAGCGGCGTGCAGGATGCCGAGAACCTGGCCTGGAAGCTCGACCGCGTGCTGCGCGGCCAGGCCGACGCTGCGCTGATCGCGACGTACGGTGCCGAGCGCGAATACGCGGCCGACGAGAACATCCGCAACTCCACGCGCGCCACCGACTTCATTACGCCCAAGAGCGAGATCAGCCGCCTGTTTCGCGATGCGGCGCTGGAGCTGGCGCGCGAGCATGAGTTTGCGCGTCGCATCGTCAACAGCGGGCGTCTGTCGGTGCCGGCCACGCTGCATCACTCGCCGCTCAACACGCCGGACAGCGAGGCCTTCGCGGGTTCGCAACTGCCCGGCGCCGTGCTCAGCGACGCGCCCATGCGCCGTCCCGGCGACAGCCAGATCACCTGGCTGCTGCGCGCCCTGGGCCCGGACTTCACGCTGCTGCATTTCGGCCCCACGCCGGACTGGGCGCGCGAGCTGACCGGTGTGCTCAATCTCTCGATAGCCGCCGAGGGCGATGCCGGGGCCGCGCGAGCCGATCTGCTGGATGTGCAGGGTCTGGCGGCGCAGCGCCTGGATGCGCGGCCGGGCACCAGCTATCTGCTGCGCCCCGACCAGCATGTCTGCGCGCGCTGGCGCCGTCCTGACGAGGCTGGCGTGCGTGCCGCGCTGCTGCAAGCCAGCGGCGCCTTGCAATGAAATACCCCAGAGGATTCCCTTCTTTTCAGGAGACCGCCATGCTGCTGTCCACCCATCCAAATCTGCAGGCCTGCGACGATTTCTATGAAGCCCTGATCACCACGCATCAGGGCCTGGAAACCGCGCAAAGCCACGCCCTCAATGCCCGCCTGGTGCTGCTGCTGGCCAATCACATCGGCCATCAAGAGACCTTGCTGCATGCGCTCGAACTGGCCCGCGCCAGCGCAGGATTCCCTCCTGCCGGCGCAGATCCTGCCGAGCGCGGTGCCGTGACACCGGTTGCCCCGGTACACGCTGCCGCTTGAGATGCAGCAAGCCGCCGGCCTGGCGGCAGCTGCGCCATCCCCTAAAGGCCCCGTCACCAAAATCTATTCAAGGGGCCATGAATCAAGGAGACAAGGATGATGCAACGCAAAAAATTTCTGGCCGCACTGGCCTGCTCGACGCTGGCATGGGCTGCAGGGCCGGTCGCCATGGCGCAGGAAAAGCCCCTGGAATGGGTCATAGGCTACGCCGCAGGCGGGGGCTCCGACGTGGTGGCCCGCGTGATTGCCGAAGCCATGGGCCGCAATCTGGAGCGCCCCATCGTCATCAACAACAAGCCCGGTGCGGGAACCAATATCGCGGCCGAGTACAGCGCACGCTCGCATGACTACGGCAACCTGATGTTCACGGCCGACTTCGCCACGCTGGCTGCCAATCCGTTTCTGTTCCGCAAGCTCAACTACAACGCCGAAAAGGACTTCAAGCCCGTGGGCATGCTGGTGCGCTTTCCCATGCTGCTGGTGGTCAACAACGATGTGCCGGTCAGCAATCTGAGCGAGTTTGTCGCCTGGGCCAAGCAGCAGAAGACCGGCGTGAGCTGGGGCTCGGCCGGCCTGGGCAGCCCTCATCATCTGGTTGGCGAGCTGTTTCGCGAAGAAGCCGGTCTGGGCAATATGACCCATGTTCCTTATCGCGGTGCTGCGCCGGCAGTACAGGATGTGATCGGCGGCCAGATTCCTGCCATGTGGGCCGATAGCGCCACCATCATTCCCTTCCTCGGCGAGAAAAAGCTCAAGGCCATAGGCGTGGCCAGCCCGGCCCGCATCGATGTGCTGCCCAAGGTCGCCACCTTGCAGGAGCAGGGCCTCAAGGGCTTCGAAGGCTATGCCTGGCAGGGCATCGTCGTGCCCAAGGGCAGCTCGGCCGAGGTGGTCAAGAAGTTCAGCCAGTCGCTGCAGTTTGCACTGGCCGACACTCGCACCAAGGCCCGTCTGGCAGCCATGGGGGTCGAGCCCATGCCCGGCAGCTCCGAGCAGATGGAGAAATTCGTCAGCAACGAGCGCAGCAAATGGGGGCGCGTGATCACGGCCAACAACATCAAGCTCGATTGACAACCAGACTCAGTGGGCCGCAGCCTGGGTGACGGACAGGCCCGGGCGCTGCGGGATATGCGTTTTTGCAGATGCAGCGCCGTGCCAGCCGTGGCAGACTGCGGGCCATGTCCGAGCCCACTCTTCTCGTTGCCGACGATCACCCGCTGTTTCGCGCAGCGTTGATCCAGGTGCTGCACGACCGCTTTCCGCAATTCCGCATTGTGGAGGCGGCCAGCGCCCAGACCCTGGGCGCAGCGATGCAGGAGAATCCTGAAATCGAGCTGGTGCTGCTGGACCTGGCCATGCCCGGAGCGCGCGGCTTCTCGTCCCTGCTGCATCTGCGCGGCGAATATGCGCAGGTTCCGGTGATCATCATCTCCTCCAATGACGACCCTCGCATCATCCGTCGCGCCCAGCAGTTCGGGGCGGCAGGCTTTATCTCCAAGTCTGCTGCTGCAGACGATATGAGTGCCGCCATTGACGATGTGCTGAGCGGGGATATCAGCTTTCCCTCCATGGTGGCCGAGCGCTCGGAGGCCGATGCGGCCCTGGCCGCTCGCCTGGCTCAGCTCACGCCCCAGCAGTTTCGCGTGCTGCTGTGCATTGCCGACGGACTGCTCAACAAGCAGATCGCGCACGAACTGGGCCTGGCCGAAAACACCGTCAAGGTCCATGTGACGGCGATTCTCAAGAAGCTCGAATGCTATTCACGCACCCAGGCCGCCGTGCTGGTCAAGAGCCTGGAAAACGATCACGAGGTTTGATTGCCCTGGTGCCTCAAGGTCCCTCAGTTTTGATAGCTTGCTGCGCTTTTCTGGTAATGGTTCGAGGTGTTTTGCCTCATTTTTGTGCCGCTTGCAGCGGCATGCCGCTGTCGCAGTTCGATGGCTACAAGTGCGCAAAAAACTCCGGCGTCGTGTCCCAGCGATCGTGCATGCCATCGACATAGGTGACGGGAATTCGCGACAGCTCCTCCTCCGACAGCTCTTCCAGGCAGCCGATATTGATGCCGTACATCTGGCCTATCGGCGTGTTGTGGCCCACGCCAAAGACGCGGATGCCGCAACGTTTGCAGAAGAAATGCTGGTTCTTTTGCGAGCCAAACACATAGAGTGTGAGCTCCTTCTCGCCCGTAATAAGGCGAAAATTTTCGGGGCTGGCGATGGCGGGCCAGAATCGGCTGCGTCTGCAGATGGAGCAGTTGCAGCGATAGCTGGGCTGGCTCAGGTCCAGGCCGACTTCAACCTGAACCCGGCTGCAATGGCAGCTGGCACGATAGGATTTCAGCATCTGGCGACCCCTTGTGTTGAGACGGGCCGCCACCGGGATGTCAGCCTTGATCGAAGCTTAGATAGTTCAGATGCTCCTGGCTACGCCAGACCGCACACCATGCATTGATATCGCTGCCGTGGGAGAAAAAGATCTCCCAGCGATGATCGACCTCGTCCTGAAAAACCTGTCTCGCCGCATTGATGAAGCGATGACAATGGGTCGGGAGCGAGCCTTGGGCATCTTGCGCATCGATCAGCCAGAGGAAGTCCTCTTGCCAGTCGGCGTCGCACGATACTTCATGCACGGATTTCAGACGCAGCCTGCTGACCACATCGGGCCAATGAGCGAGATCGATCCGGCAGCGCACAGCCAGGCGGTCGTCAATGCCGCTGCCTCCGGCATAAAAGCCCAGCGCATAGTGCAAGTCTTCCTCTGCAGGCGCAAAGCCGATCAGATTGGCAATGAGTGACATGGGCTTCTCCACGCACATGTCTTTGCTGTCGTGTCGATGAGCCAGGCTGTCGTAGTCGCGCATGTCTTCTGCAACCGTCTAAGGAAGAGCAGGCATGCACAGGTGTGTCGCCTCATGCTGCATGGGTTGGCCCTCCCAGGGAGGACAGAACGGCAGGAGCGATCAGCCTGTGCATGGGTTTGACGGGCAGCATGTAGAGATGCCCCAGTGCGTTCTTGACATGCACGACGGTTGTGACGGTGATGACGGTGTCCAGGGAACGGATGTCGCTCTTGCGGTGAATGCTGAGCACGACTTTCAGATGCTTGTCATCGTCGCCGATCAGGGCTTCATCAAAGGTGTTCTCGAACACCGTGAAGATGCCGACCCTGTCGCCGGGGCCGTAGCTGGCTGCTGGTTTTCCGGGCTTCAGGGCCGACAAGGTGCCCAGGTTCTTGAGCCCCACCAGGCCGCCGACCAGATTGCGCGCACGCATGCAGATTTCAATCCAGCGCGGCGTTTTCCGCGCGGCAAGAATGAAGTGGTCCAGTGCAGACAGGCCTGTGGCGTCCGAGACGATGCTCCAGGAGTCGTGAAAGCTGGCCCCGGCCAATCGCTGTGCGATGCGGCTGCCGGGCGGAACGGCGGATTCAACGGGATGATGGTGCATGCTGTCTCTGTCAGGGTTGAACGGCCCGCGTGCCTGAAAGCCGCAGAGGCTGTTGCAGCATATCGAAGAATCCGCCGCTCGGCTTGCGCAGTCATGGCGTGCAGACCGGTGCTGGTCCTGAATTGATAGCGAGAGTTCGATGCACTGAAAGCACCGCAGCTGGAAATGACTTTGGTTGTCAGGCGCTCCCGCCTTCTCGTCCGCGCAAAAAGGTCTGGCTCATCAGCGCCCGCAGCGCCGGCGGTCTGACCGGCTTGGCCAGAAAGCCCCAGCCGCGTTCGGCAGCCTGGCGGCGCAGGGTGCTATCGCCTTCAGCGGTCAGCAGGATGACGGGAGGCTGCTGCCCCCAGCGCTCGCAGAGCTGGGCATAGATATCGGGGCCGTAGAGCTGGCCCAGATGCACATCGAGCAGCACCAGTTGCGGGGCATTGCCGGGCGCTGCGTAGGCCAGGGCTTCGGGGGCATTGGCGGCCAGCGGCACGTCGCAGCCCCAGCGCTCGAGCAGGGCGCAGGTGGCGTCGCGGGTGGCGGGATCGTCCTCCACATACCAGACGGTGCCGCCCTGCAGCGGACTTTCCACACGAGCGCTGGGGGAAGGCTGCTGCGATACCGGCGTCAATGCAGCGGCCTGGCCCAGTGGAACCTTGACCCAGAAGACGCTGCCCTTGCCCAGGGTGGAGCGCAGGCCGATCTCATGGTCCAGCAATCTGCCCAGGCGTTCCACGATGGCCAGGCCCAGGCCGGTGCCGCGGTCGTCGGCATGGCCTTCGTCGAGGCGGCGGAACTCTTCGAAGATTTCCTTTTGCAGGCTTTGGGGGATGCCAGGACCCTGGTCATGCACCTCGATGCGCACCTGGTCGCCCTGGCGGCGACAGCCCACGACGATACGGCCCTTGCGCGTATAGCGGATGGCGTTGGAGACAAAGTTCTGCAATATGCGGCGCAGCAGGGCTTCGTCGCTGCGCACGATCAGCCGGCTGGGCATGCAGTGCAGGCTCAGGCCCTCGTTCTCGGCCTGCAGTGCAAAATTGTTGTGCACCACTTCCAGCAAGGAGTTGAGCGCGAAGTCACGTACACGGACTTCGAGCTGGCCCGATTCCATGCGCGAGATGTCGAGCAGGCTGGTGAGAATGGCGTCCTGAGAGGCCAGTGCCTTGTCCACCCGCTGGGCCAGTTGGCGGCCTGCCTCATCGTGCAGATAGGTGGGCAGCAGGCTGGTGAAAATGCGCGCCGCATTCAGCGGCTGCAGCAGGTCATGCACGGCCGAGGCGACAAAGCGGGTTTTGTAGCGGTTGGCGCGCTCGGCCTCCTGTTTGGCCTGGGCCAGGTCCCGGGTGCGATCGGCAATGCGCTTTTCCAGCGTATCGGCCAGATTGCGCAACTCGCGCGCCGTGTTCTTGTAGCTGGTGATGTCGGCATAGCTGGTGACAAAGCCGCCATCGGGCAGGGGGTTGCCGCGAATCTCCAGCACCGTGCCGTCGCCCTTGGCGCTTTCGTGCAGATGAGGGCTGCCGCTGCGCAGATGCTGGAGGCGGCGCTGGATCGCAGGCTCCACATCGCCCTTGCCCAGCAGGCCGCGCCTGGCGTTGTGGCGTATCAGAGCCTCAATGGGCTGGCCCACATGCATGAGCTCGGGCGGGTAGCGGAACAGCTCCACATAGCGCGAGTTCCAGGCCACCAGCCGCAGCTGTGGGTCCACGACCACCACGCCTTGCGGCAGATGCTGCAGGCTGCGCGAGAGTCCGGTGTCGGCCTGCTTGGCGGCCTGGACAATGCCGTCCTGCGCGGTGCGCAGCTCCTGCGCATGCTGGTGCAGAACGGTCTCCAGCTCCTTGCGGCTGCGCTGGCGCAGGGCAGCCAGACGCTGGCGCTGGCGGATATAGAGTACCAGCAGCGAGGCGGCCAGCCACAGGCCGCCAGCGGCCACTGCCGCCCAGTGGCTGGCCGTCTGGCTGTGGACGATGTCGTGCAGCAGGTGCAGCTGCCATTGGCTTTCGGGGAGTTCCATGCGCAGCCAGAGCATGGGGTCGACCAGCGGAGGCTGGCTGAAATGCGCCAGCATGCCGATGCCCGCAGGCTGCCGGCTGGTGCGATAGCCGAGCGGAATCAGAGTCTGGCCCGCGTATTGATGGGTGTCCCGTACCTCCTGCTGGTCGCTGCTGGACAGCGGCTCCAGCAGGCGGTAGCGCCATTCGTCGCGGTTGGAGAGAAAGACCACGCCATGCTCGTCCGAGGCGAAGACGATGTCGGGCGACTGGCTCCACTCGCCTTCGAGCTCCTGAAACAGGATCTTGATGGCGATGAGTCCAAGCACCGAGCCGTCATCATCATGAATGGCCTGGGAGAGAAAGTAGCCGGGCAGTCCCGTGGTCATGCCGATGCCATAGAAGCGGCCACTGCCCTGGTTCAGCGCCTGAGTCACATAGGGGCGAAAGCTGTAGTCCTCGCCCACATTGCTGTGCGAGTCGCGCCAGTTGCTGGCGGCCACGGCCTTGCCGCTTCTGTCGATGAGGGTCAGCGTGGAAGCTCGGCTGGCGCCGTTGGCCTGCTCCAGCTTGCGGTTGAGCCTGTCCACCTCGGTGGCTCTGAGCGGGTGGCTGAGCGCGCTCTTGAGTTCGGCATCGAGCGCCAGCACCTCGGGCAGGGTGCGGTAGCGGTCCACGCGCTGCACCATGGCCTGGGCATAGAGCGTGAGCTGGCGTTGCACGCTTTCGCTTTCATCGTGCAAAGAGGTTTGCAGCGCGACGCGACTGGCGGCCCACATGCTCAGCAGCATGCCGCTGAGGACGATGACAAGGGTCAGAAACAGTCGGTTTCGGGCAAGGTTTCGCGCAAGACGCATGACGAGGTCGGGTGATCAAGGAGCCCAGTGTGGCTCTGGAGCAGTTTCAGTGCGGATTCTGAGGCCTAGGGATTTCCCTAAGTTGGTGCATGCTCTCCCAGGGAGCGCGTCCCGACCTAATACCAATGGGTTATCGGCACAAAAAGGGCGCGGGAGTACAAACGGCAGCAATTCGGCGCACCACGGTGGTGCGCCCGCAATTTTGGAGATGCAGCGTGCACACTCTGCCCACAGAATCTGCTCCGCGCGAGCACTTGCCGTTCTACCGTCAGCTCTACTTCCAGGTGGTGTTCGCCATCATCTTGGGCGTGCTGCTGGGGCACTTCGAGCCCGCCTACGGCGAAGCCATGAAGCCCTTTGGCGATGCCTTCATCAAGCTCATCAAGATGATCATCGCGCCGGTGATCTTCCTGACCATCGTCACCGGCATCGCCAGCATGACGCACCTGAGCGCCGTGGGTCGTGTGTTCGGCAAGGCCATGGCGTATTTCCTGACCTTTTCCACGCTGGCGCTGGTTGTGGGCCTGATCGTGGCGAATGTGATGCAGCCTGGTGCCGGCATGCATATCAACCCTGCCGACCTGGACCAGACGGCCGTCAAGGGCTATGTGGCCAAGTCGCACGAGATGACGCTGACCGGCTTCGTGATGGACATCATCCCCAAGACGCTGATCAGTCCATTCGTGGGTGACAACATCCTGCAGGTGCTGCTGGTGGCCGTGCTGTTCGGCGTGTCCCTTGCCTTGGTCGGCGAGGCCGGCAAGCCCGTGCTGAGCTTCTTCGAAGCCCTGACCAAGCCCGTGTTCAAGCTGGTCAACATCGTGATGAAGTTCGCTCCCATCGGTGCCTTTGGCGCCATGGCCTTCACCATCGGCAAGTTCGGTCTGGGCTCGCTGGTCAACCTCGCCGAGCTGGTGCTGACCTTCTACATCACCTCGGCCCTGTTCGTGCTGGTGGTCCTGGGTGCGGTGGCGCGCTTTTGCGGCTTCTCCGTGATCAAGCTGATCAAGTACCTCAAGGACGAGCTGTTGCTGGTGCTGGGCACATCGTCTTCCGAATCGGCTCTGCCTTCGCTGATGCACAAGATGGAAAAAGCCGGCTGCAGCAAGTCCGTCGTCGGTCTGGTCGTGCCTACCGGCTATTCCTTCAACCTGGACGGCACCAATATCTACATGACGCTGGCTGCTCTGTTCATTGCCCAGGCGACCGATACCCATCTGACCCTGGGCCACCAGATTGCTTTGCTGCTGGTTGCCATGCTGTCGTCCAAGGGCGCGGCGGGTGTGACGGGGGCTGGCTTCATCACCCTGGCAGCGACCCTGGCCGTGGTGCCCGAGGTGCCAGTGGCCGGCATGGCTCTGATTCTGGGGGTGGACCGCTTCATGTCCGAATGCCGCTCGCTGACCAACTTCATCGGTAACGCCGTCGCTACCGTGGTGGTCTCCAAATGGGAGAGCGCGCTGGACTACGAAAAGCTGGATGCTGCTCTGGCAGGCAAGGAAGAAAACGAGGCGGTGTCCGCTCACGCCTGAGCGAGCACAGGCCTCATGCCAAAAAGCCCCGGCCATCAGGTCGGGGCTTTTTTCATGGATTTCAGGCTTTAAGCCCAGCAGGGGAAGGCGTTGATAGCTATTGATTCGATTGCATTCAGGCGGAGTGTGAGGTGGCCGTCAGCAAGTCATGGGCCGCCAGCACGCGCAGGGTGTCGCGCCCCAGGCTCTTGCTGCGGGGCAGAAAGCGCACCCAGCTCAGTTTGTTGACGGTGCGCTCCAGTACCTGCCGGGCCTCGGCGGGAAGCTGCTGCACAAACTGCAGCCAGGCCTGCCGGGCCTGCTCCAGCGCACCTGCCTGCTGCAGAAACAGTGCCGTGGACTGGGCGTAGTTGAGCGCATCGCGCGCCATGCAGACGGCTTGCGGCAAATGGGCAGCAGGGTCGTCTTCAAAGTCGATGAAGCCTATGACCCCATCGGCGCAGACCACCATATTGCGCGCTACGGCCTGGCTCAGTACCTCGCCGCTGGCATGGGCCTGCTCGATGGCCTCCAGGCCTCTTTGCCAGAGCTGCAGCGTGGCCTGCGCACCCTGGGCAATCGCGTCTTCGATGGCATTGCTCAGGGACGGCGCCTCTTCGCCCGGGCGGCCCAGATGGCGCATTACAAAGGCCTGGTCGTCCGTGGCCAGCACTTGCGGCACGCGCAGGCCCTTGGCCATGAAGCTGCGCAGGCGGCGCACCTCGGTTTGCAGGGATTCGGTCCCGCCGGGGTTGGGCACGGGCTGCAGCACGGCGGCCCTGAACAGCTTGGCCAGTGTGCTCAGCAGCCAGTAGTTGAGGGCCGGGTTGCCCTTGTTGGCGCGTTTGACCCAAAGGGTTTCATGCGCGAGTTCATAGCGCATGATGCTATGGGGCTGGTCCAGATGCTCGCGCAGGAATGCCTGGTAATCGATGGCGTTATGCGCAGATGGCATCTGCTCTTGGGTGGAAATATCCTGAGATGGCACGGCGTGGGGTCTGTCAGGCGCGCGAGGCTCTGGCTTCTCAGGTCCAGATGCCGTTGCGCTGGGGAAAAGCCTGCGATTGTGCCGCGTTGTCGGAACTGCCCGCAGCAGAAGGGCGCAACACGGGCTCGTGCAGCGGCTGAAAGCTCTGTGCCGTGGCCAGCGGCCAGTAGTTCTGGAAGACCTTGTGCTGGCGCTCCAGGTTCTTGAGCAGGCAGCCCGGCTCCACGCGCAATATCAGGTTGGACAGCAGGCTGACCTGGGTGTCGTCCAGCCGGCGCACTATATGGTGGGCCGTGATCTCGTTGGGATGCCTGAGGCCAGCGGCCTGAACCAGCTCCTGCAGCGCATGCAAGGTGTTCTTGTGGAAGCTGGCCACGCGCGTGGCCTTGTCGGGCACGACCAGCGCCTGCTGGCGCACGGCGTCTTGCGTGGTGACGCCCGTGGGGCAGGTGCCTGTGTGGCAGCTCTGGGCCTGAATGCAGCCCAGCGCCATCATGAAGCCGCGCCCCGAATTGCACCAATCGGCACCCAGGGCCATCATGCGGGCAATGTCGAAGGCCGTGATGACCTTGCCTGCCGCACCGATCTTGATGCGCTGGCGCAGGTTCACGCCCAGCAGCGTGTTGTGCACCAGCAGCAGGCCTTCCTGCAGCGGTACGCCCACATGGTCGACAAATTCCACAGGCGCAGCGCCCGTTCCGCCCTCGGCACCGTCGACGACGATGAAGTCGGGCGTGATATTGGTTTCCAGCATGGCCTTGACCATGGCAAACCATTCCCAAGGGTGACCGACGCAGAACTTGAAACCCGTGGGCTTGCCGCCTGAAAGACGGCGCAGCCTGGCGATGAACTGCATCAGCTCCACAGGGGTGGAAAATGCGCTGTGGCTGGATGGCGAAATGCAGTCCACGCCAATCGGTATGCCGCGTGCTGCTGCAATTTCGGGAGTGACCTTGGCTCCAGGAAGCATGCCGCCATGGCCGGGTTTGGCGCCCTGGCTGAGCTTGATCTCTATCATCTTGACCTGCGGGTCGGTAGCGTTGGCGACGAATCTTTCTTCGCTGAACGTGCCGTCCGCATTGCGGCAACCGAAATAGCCCGAGGCCACCTCCCAGATCAGATCTCCGCCATGCATGCGGTGGTATTGGCTGATCGAGCCTTCGCCCGTATCGTGGATGAAGCCGCCCATCTTCGCGCCCTGGTTCAGCGCCTGGATGGCGTTGCCCGACAACGCGCCAAAGCTCATGGCCGAGATATTGAAGACGCTGGCGTGATAGGGGCGGGTGCAGGGATCCACTCCTTCAGCTGGTTGCTCCTGCGTGCCGCCAATCCAGAGGCGGAAGTCATGCGAGCTGAGCTTGGTGGGCTGCAGCGAGTGGTTGACCCACTCATACCCCTGCTGGCTCACGTCGAGCTGGGTGCCGAACGGCCGGTTGTCGACCTGGCCCTTGGCACGCTGATAGACCAGCGAGCGCTGGGCGCGCGAGAACGGCTGGGCCTCGGTATCGCCTTCGATGAAGTACTGGCGAATCTCGGGGCGTATGAACTCGAAGATGAAGCGCAAATGTCCCATGATGGGGTAGTTGCGCAGAATGGCATGTTGCTTTTGCAGCAGATCCCAGATGCCCAGCAGCACCAACAGGCCCGAAGCGATCAGCCACCCAAGCCCCCTGTCTGCTGTCGTCAGCGTGTAGAGCGTGGTGCCCAGTACGACCACCGAAATGGTTAGCGCGCTATAGCGCAGAGGCAGACTATTGAAGAAGCGATGCACTGCAGATACTCCCATGGCAGGGTGTGTTGATGGTGGCCCGCTAAAATTCAGCCCGTACGGGAGCATCCTGCCCCCAGCCCCATCTCCCGGCCCTGCACTTCGATAGTGATGAAACGGTCCGGGCCATCATAAAAGCCTTTCCCTATGCAAGAACAAGCACCTAACTCCGCCGCAGAAGATGCGGCACTCGCCGACATGCCCGAGGGCGCACTGAGCAACGACCAGCTCGAAGAGCTGGATGCGCTGCTCGACGAACTGCGCACCCGCGGCGACGAAATTCCCCAGTGGGAATTCTGTGACGGCTTCCTGACCGCTCTGGTCTGCACGCGCCGCCCCATTGCCGCTGCCGAATACATGCCCATGCTGCTGGGCGATGGTGAAGCCCTGCAAGTGGCCGAAGGCCAGCCTCTGCCCAAGCTGGAAGTCTTCAAGGACGAGGCCCAGCAGGCACGTTTCATGGAGCTGTTCGAGCTGCGCCTGGCCGAAGTGCGCGAGCAACTGGACGCCGACATCAAGTCCCTGGCCGACGACGCAGCCTTCCAGCCCGAAGCGCTGGATACGCGCGGCGCCATCGCCATCCTGCCCGAAGCCGAGCAGGCCGAGCTGGCTGGCGAAGAAGTGCCCTCGTTCTCGCAAGTGTGGGCGCTGGGCTTCATGTTCGTGGTGGAGAACTGGGCCGACGAATGGGCTGCGCCACGCGACAAGGAAGCAGCACAGTTGCTGGACGCGGCCATGGAGTTCATCGTCAACCTGACCGAGGACGACACGGACGAGCCGGCTCTGAATCTGTACGACGAAGCCGGTCCTGCCTCGACCAGCCAGGAGCGTGTGGATGCCTTTGGCGAAGCCATCTGGGCCGTGTATGACCTGTACCGCCTGTGGAAGAGCATGGGCCCACGCCAGGAAACCATCGTCAAGGGCGAGCAGCCCGGCCGCAACGACCCTTGCCCCTGCGGTAGCGGCAAGAAGTTCAAGAAGTGCCACGGGGCCTGACCAGAGCCTCCGCCTGAGACTCTTTGATCAGCCCCGTCAAGGGGCGGCAGCACCGCTGCAGAGCGGTCTTTGCTTGCTGTCCCGAGTTAGGGACAGCGGCGTTGCAGAGCCCGCTATCAAGGCGTCTTGGTTGTCGGGAGGCTCAAACTAAATAAAGGCCGCGTGACATTTGCGCAGGCATTGGCGTGTAGTGTGAGTTAGTGGGATAGATGACGCATTTAGGTGAGCGCATACGCGCCCGGCGACAGGCGCTGGGTTTGAGCCAGGGACGCCTGGCGCAGATGGCGGATGTCACTGCATCCGCCATCTCGCAGATCGAGTCGGGAGCCATTCGCACTCTCAAGAATGACACGCTGGCAAGACTGGCCGTTGCGCTGCAGACCACGGCGCTGGAATTGATGGCAGGTCTGCATTCCGAGACCGCATCGCTACCCAGCGATGAGCAGCGCCTGCTCGACTGCTATAGAAAACTGCAGCCACCGCTGCAGGACATTGCTCTCAAACTGATTAAAGCCCTGCAGTGATTTCCGAATCACTTTATCGAGCAATCTCTTTTGTTTCAGAAAGGCCTGCTGTCTGCAGGCCTTTTTGTTCTTTCATCTGAAACAAAGGGTTAACCCGATTATTGAATGTAGGACGAAATCTATTAATCCGTAGGAAATAAATGAAGATTGCGTAGATTGAACCGGAAGACATATGTGAGGGAAGAGTCAAGAAAATTTCAGATGATTCCCTGCGTCCTGTGAAGTCTTTGTTTTTATTGGTCTTTTTGATGTGGGAGTGCTTGCTTGCACGGTGGTTGAAATTGCCGAGAACTATGCTGCATAGTTGTTGATAGCTATTTCAAATATTTCAAGATGTTTCTGGCTTCGTAAGATTGGTTCCGCGGTGGTCGAAAACAGCCACAGCGATCTACAAACCTGATTGTTGAAGGAGCTAGTCATGAAAGACCAAATCATCAAATTCTGGCGTGATGAAGAAGGTGCAACGGCGATTGAGTACGGCCTGATCGCGGGGCTGATTGCCGCTGTCATTGTGGGTGCTGTTACCGGCCTTGGAACCCGGATCAATACGCTTTTGGGTAATATTCTTACCGCGATTGGTGGGTAAATACCGTAATGGGTATGGTATTTCTGGCATGGCTGTGCACTTCGGCAGTCTGTGATGCCAGATATAGAAAATGTTTCAATTATTTATCTGTTTCAGGATTAGGGTTGGCATTTATTACTGCTTTCCTTTTTCCTGAAGCAAGCTCTGTCAATATTTCTGTTGAGGGTGCTTTTATTGGTTGTTTTCTGGCATTTTCAGTTCTCTTGGTGTTTTATTTCTTTGGGGTGATGACTGCCGGAGATGTGAAGTTCGCAGCAGCGCTCGGTGCTTGGCTGGGTTGGGAGTTGTTATTGCTCGTCTGGGCGTTGAGTTGCGGTTTTGCGGTGGCTCATGGATTCATTGTTCGAAGTCATTTGAAGTATTTTTTCTCTCCAGCGATTAATTGGGACGACGGTACTCAAAAAAACAAGAGAAGGTTCATTCCGTATGTGACCTATCTCTCCATGGCAACGGTGATTGTTCTGATGCTGAATAAATAGCAAGAGGAAAGGAGGGGGTCATGCAATTCAAAAGGCAGCAAGGTGCAGCAGCAATTGAGTTTGCCATTCTCTTTCCCATTTTCTTCCTGATTTTCTACGCCATCATCACCTATGGCCTGATCTTTGCCGCACAGCAGACCTTGACCTTGGCTGCCGCCGAAGGGGCAAGAGCCGCAGTGCGATATCCCTCCGTTCCCACGGGCGCCGCGATGACCAAGCCAGCCCAGTTGCAGGCACGTTTGACTGCAGCCTGTGCCACTGCGGCCTTGGCGACGGATTGGCTTTCCAGAATGGGTGCAGGCTTGGGTTCTGCGGGCTGCAGCGCAGGTGTCAGCGATGCTGCGGGCTTGCATGCCACGCCTGGTCTCTGTGGTACAGGTTCAGCATCTTTCACTGCCTCCAACGATGCCAGCCTGGTGAACTGCGTGACCATGCAGGTGAACTACAACTACGCCACCGCACCGCTGATCCCGAGATTGCTGGGGTCTGTGTTGAGCCTGCCCACTCCCAATCTCTTGCGGGGGAGAGCCGTCGCACAAATTAGCTTGATTGACTGAAAACGATAAAGCCTTGCTCTTTGAAGCCAAGTAATAAGAGGGAAATCTATGGTGAATGTCGCAAAGATCGCGGTCGGGGTTTTGCTGGCAGTGGCATTGGCTCTGGGTGTTTATGGGTGGATGCTTGCCAGGGCTCCTCAGGCACCGGACCCTCAGGCTCAAACTTCCGCCAGCAGCAGCCAATCTAATGCCAGCCTGAGCGTGGTGGTGGCCGCGCAGGCCATTCCCGCGGGCCAGGCACTCAAGGCCGAGGATCTGCAGCTCATGCCGTTGCCCGCCAAGCCCGATGGTGCTTATGGCGAGGTTCAGGCTGCGGTCGGCTCGGTTCCTGCGGTGGACATTCCCAAAGGCGCACCCGTACTCCAAGGGCAAATGGCGACCGGCCTGGCGCTCAAGTTGTCGGAGGGGGAGCGTGCGGTCGCAGTCAAGGTCGATGAAAGCATTGGCGCTGGCAATCGCATCAGACCTGGTGACTTTGTCGATGTGTTCTTTGCGCTGCGCCGCGATGGCAATGAAATCGACCAGAGCCAGGCGCGTTTGCTGCTTTCGCGCAAGCGCGTGCTGGCCTATGGTGCGGCATCGGTGGATGCTCTGAGCTCGGTGGAGAAAACAGAGGGCAAGCAGGCCAATGGCCCTGACAACGCCCGAACTGCGGTGCTTGCGGTGCCGGTGGCCGAGGTCAGTCAGTTGCTGCTGGGCGGCTCCAATGGCAGTCTGCTTCTGGCGTTGCGCAACCCCACGGATATGACAGAGCCGGATAGGGAGAAGTTTGCTCCACTGCCCGGCGTATTAGCCGTCGCCATGACCAAGGGAGCTGTTGCCGCTCCTCTGGAAGGTGCTGACGCAGCGCAGGCTGGTGTGGCCATGAGCAGCCTGGCTGGTTCTGCAGGCACTTCGGTCGCGCGCATGAGTGCAGCCAGGCCCATGACAGCCGGGGTTGCCAAGCCTGCTGTGCCGCGCACACGTACTGCCTCCGCAGACTCTTCCCTGCCCGTTGAATTCGTGCGTGGTGCCAACTCCCAAACCGTGCGGTACTGATCTATGAATAACAAGACTGTTTCAATCGCATCCCGCACCTTTTCGCTGAAGCCGCTGTATCTGCTCTACGGCCTGTCCTTGAGTGCCGTCACTGTCCCGGCCCTTGCGCAGCAAGTGCCCAATGCGGGCGAAAGCAGAGCGCAGCGAGCAACAGCATCCAGGGAAATCAAGCTCGTGATGGGCGCGCAGCATGAGCTGGACCTGCCCGGCGGTGTGGAGCGCATTGCCATCGGCGACGACACGATTGCGGCGGTGCATATCAAGCGTGCGGGCAAGGGGGCTGCCGCCAAGATCCTGCTGAATCCGCTCAAGCCTGGCAGCACATCGTTCATGGTCTGGCCGCGTGGTGAAGCGCAGGCGCAGACCTATATGCTCAATGTGCAGCAGCGGGTGGAACTGCGCACGGCCAAGGCCTCCAGCCTGATAGAGCAGCAATTTGCCGGCGAGCTGGCGAATGCGCAATCCGCCGACAAGGCCAAGACCGTCGATCTCTCCAGCGTCCAGCTCAAAAGCAATGTGGTGCAGGTCGATGTCAAGGTGGTTGAGTTCAACAAGACCCAGATGAAGAAGGTGGGTCTCAATCTGTTCAGCACCTCTCCCAACAGCTCTGGCTTCAGCTTTGGCATTTTTGGGCGGGGCTCCTATGGCTCAGGCGGCGGGAGCTCCACGACAGGCGCGACCGCCAACCCTTTGACTCAGGCCTTCAACCTGTTGATGCAGTTCGACAAGGCCGGCATCGGTGTCAATATCGGCATGCTCGAAGGCAATAATCTGGCGCGGGTGCTGGCGGCCCCGACCCTGGTGGCCTTGTCCGGCCAGAGCGCCAACTTTCTGTCGGGCGGCGAGGTGCCGGTTCCCGTGCCTGCAGGCACGGGCATGGTGGCCATTCAGTACAAGCCTTACGGCATCGGCTTGACGGTCTCTCCCACGGTGCTGTCCAACGATCGCATCGTGCTCAAGGTGGCGCCTGAGGCCAGCGAACTGGACTACGCCAACACCATAGTTCTGAACAGCGCGACCATTCCGTCCATCACCACTCGCCGTGCCGACACGACGGTGGAACTGGGTGACGGCGAGAGCTTTGTGATTGGCGGCCTGGTCAGTCGCAACACCACATCGGGTACCGACAAGGTTCCTTTGCTGGGCGATATCCCGATTCTGGGTGTGCTGTTCAAGCGTCAGGAGTTTCAGCGAAAGGAGAGCGAGCTGGCGATTGTGGTGACTCCGCGCCTTGTCAAGCCGCTGGCTCGCGATGTGAATGTGGAGCCGCTGCTGCCCGGGCGCACCGAGCAGCGTGATCCTGCGGTGTGGGGTCCATGGGTGGCGGGTGGCCTGTCGTCCAGCGTGGCGCCGGGCTTCTCGCGCTGAGTGCCAGAGTAGAGACATGAATATGCGCATGGACTCTTCCCAGCTCAATACCGCGCAGCCAGGGGCGGTGCGCGGCAATGCACGCGTGGTGCTGGTAACGCAGTCCTCATCGCACGCTTTCTGGCTGGCAAGTGCTCTGGGCAGCGATGCGGAAGTGATACCGGTGGCAGGCGATCTGGCAACGCTTCACACTGCGATTTCGGCGCCTGGGCTTGGCGTGGTGGTGGTGGATTTCTCGACTCCCATGACGGAGGCTGCCATCGTCCTGGTCAGCGATTTGCGCGCCAGTTTCCCCGGCGTGGTGATCATGGGGTCCGGCTCTGCTGCCGAGCCCGCTTCCATGCGTGCGGCCCTGCGCTGTGGCGTGGTTGAATTCATTGACTGGGATGCGTCCGAAGCCGAGGCCAATGCGGCCATCAGGCATCAGATGCATGAACGCCGTCAGCTGCCTGCGACGGTGGCGCTGGAGCCGGAAACCAAAGGCTTCTCCCTGCCTTTGCTGGGGGCACGTGTAGGGATGGGTGTGACTACGCTGGCAACGCATCTGGCCGTGATGCTCCAGGAAATGCATGCCTATGACGTGCGAGGCAGCAAGAACAGAAAGCAGGTTGCCAGGCCGTTTGGCGCAAGTCAGTTGCCGCTGGATGAGTCCGCACATGCAGCATTGCTGGACCTGGGCTTGCCTGCACGTGATGGCTTGCTGTATCTGGGCATCGCGGGTGACTTCAGCTTTGTGGATGCGGTTCAGAATACGCGCCGCCTGGACGCGACATTGATCGAATCGGCCTTTGCCAAGCACTCCACAGGCACTGTGACTCTGGCCTGGCCTTCCGATCTGGGCATGCTGCGCGAAGTCAGCCCTGCGGCTGCAGCGGGTGTCGTCAACACGCTCAAAAGCCTGCTTGGGGTGCAGGTGATCGATCTGGGCGGCATGGTGCAGGCTGATTTTCTGGCGCCCTTGCTGCGCGAGAGCGGGCAGGGCTGGGTGGTTTGCGACCAGTCGCTGGGAGGCATTGTGTCTACGGCGCAGATGCTCAAGGAGCTTGATGCCAAGGGCGTGAGTCGCAGCACGCTCAAGCTGGTGCTCAACCGCTTCAATGCGCAAGCCGGCCTGCCCGCCAAAGAGGTCGCGCAGCGCCTTGGCCTGGAATTGCTGCATGTGGTGCCGGATCGGTCCACGGTTTTGCTGAATGCCGCCAGCTGCGGTCAGCTGTTGTCGCAATCGCTGCGCGGTGATCCCTATGTGACCTGTGTCAGAAGCATGGCCAGAGCATTGCTGAGCGGAGCGGTGGTGGCTGACAAGGTCGCGGCGCCAGCGTCGGGAGTTTTGGGGCAATGGGCCAAGCGATTGAGGAGAGGCGAATGAGCATGGACATTGTTTTCGCCGAAAAAAGCAGTCATTTTTCGGACTCCAAGCAGCTGCTGCTGATCAAGAACGTCGCACACGAGCATTTGCTCACGCGTGTGGAGGAACTGGGTGCGGTGTTTGCCAAGTGGTCAACCAGCCGTGTGCGCCAGTTTGTGCACCAGGAGCTGGAGCAGTTTGTGCGTCAGCAGCGCTTTCCCGTCAATGACGAGGAGGTGCAATGGATTGCGCAGGCCCTGAACAAGGAGCTGTCCGGGCTGGGGCCGCTGGATGACCTGATGGCCGACCCGGAGGTCGAGGACATTCTGATCAACGGCTATCAGCGCGTCTTTGTCTCGCGCAAGGGAATTTTGCAGCAGGAGGCCTTGCATTTCACCGACAACGCCCATGTGCTGCGCATCGTGCGCCGCATCATCTCCCCGCTGGGCCGCCGCCTTGATGAATCCACGCCCATGGTCGATGCGCGCTTGCCGGATGGAGGGCGTATCAATGTGGTGATAGAGCCCTTGTCGCTGGATGGGCCGGCGGTATCCATACGCAAGTTTCGCAATGATCCGCTGCGCGTTCAGGATCTGGTCGATTTCGGCACCATGGACGAAGGCATGGCTCGCTTGCTGGAGCTGGCGGTGCGCGAGCGCTGCAATATTCTCATCAGCGGCGGCACCAGCTGCGGCAAGACCTCCATGCTCAATGCGATTGCGGGCTTTATCCCCGCCAATGAGCGGGTGGTGACGATTGAGGACACGGCCGAGCTCACGCTGCCTCACCCGCATGTGGTGCGCATGGAAAGCCGTCCCGGTGGCTTTGAAGGCGCTGGAGTGGTTTCCATTCGGGATCTGCTGCGCAACAGCTTGCGCATGCGCCCGGATCGCATTGTGGTGGGCGAGGTGCGCGGCGCGGAAGTGTTGGAAATGCTGCAGGCCATGAACACCGGTCACGACGGTTCCATGGCCACCATCCACGCCAGCTCTCCTCGCGAGTGTCTGCACCGCATGGAGATGCTTGCGGGCTTTGCGGGCTTTCAGGGCAGCGAGGTCAGCCTGCGCCGCCAGATTGCCAATGCGCTCGATTTCATCGTGCAGATCAGCCGCCTGCCCAATGGCAAACGGCGCATTACATCGATCACCGAAGTCACGGGCATCACCGATAGCGTGATTGCCACGCAGGAGCTCTATCGTCACGAGCTGCTGCCGCAGACCGACGGCGAGGATCTGGAGCGCTGGACCACGCTGGGCATGGTGCCACATACGCCCAAGCTGGCGCGCTATCGTGCGGTGCTGCAGCACGCGGGCGGCAACGGCGCAAACCATTCGGGACTGCGCCATGGCTAGCCATGCGTTTTTGCTCCTGAGTCTGGCGCTGCTGATCGCTGCAGCCGCCGTGGCACTGTGGATGTTTGCCCGTCGGCAGCAGAGGACACAGCGTATGACCAGGCATCTGGAGCAGAGCCTGGAAAAAAGCGCGGCCGCCGCCGCCGGGTTTGTCACCAAGGATGCAGCGGCATCGGCGTTTGATGGCTCGGTGGCGGATGCCTTGCTGGGCAATGAGAAAAGAACCGGCTGGCCGGTTCCCGCCATCTTGTTGGGGACAGTTAGTGCCGGAGTTTTCTATGGCGGGCTGGTCCTGATTGCTGCGACGTTTCTGGCAGTTGGTCTTGCGGTCGGCTGGCTGGCCGGTAGTGCCGCGCTGGTGGTGCTGGGGATTGGCTTCTTCTTTTGGCTTTACGCGCGGGCGCAGAAGTTTCGCGTCAGGCTCACGCAGCAGTTACCCGGCTTTCTTGACAACACGGTGCGTTTGGTAACGATTGGCAACTCCGTTCAGGCGGCCTTCCAGATGGCAGCGGCCAGCACCAAAGACCCGTTGCAATCGATCATGGAAAAAGCTGCCAGTCTGGCTCGTGCGGGCATGGACCTGGAGAACGCGGTGGCCCATGTGGCCAGACAGACAAGACTGGACGAGTTGCATTTGCTGGCCGCCATTCTGCGCATCAGCGTTCGTTATGGTGGCCGGGTTGATCTGCTGCTGGAACGTGTGGCCAATTTCATGCGAGACCGCGAGCAGGCCGAGCAGGATCTGTCTGCCATGACAGCCGAAACGCGCATGTCGGCCTGGGTGCTGAGCCTGCTGCCGGTGGCCGTATGCTGTCTGATCATTTCCTTCAATGCGAGCTACTTTCTGAACATGTGGAATGACGCCAGTGGTCGCAACATCATCTGGGCGGCGGCTGCTTTGCAGGTCTTTGGTGTGCTGTTGCTCTACCGCATGGCCAAGCTCGACGAGGGGGGCGATTGATGGAGACATCCCGTCTTTTGCTGATGCTGAGCGTGGCATTTCTGGCCTTGGCTGCGCTGATCGGTGCAGTCTTGATTGCCTATGCGCATCAGCGCCGTGAGCGCAGCAGTCAGGTGGTGCAGGATGCACTGAGCCGCAGCGGTGCTGCTGCCGCGAACGGGGCTGCAGTGCCTTCCAAGCCCGCAGATCTGCTGCGCTCGCTCAACGGCGATGGCGAACTGCCTGCGCACTGGCTCAATACATCGTTGGGCAAGGCATTGGTGGCGCAGGAAGACCGCATTTTGCTGAGCAAATGTGGCTGGGGATCGACTCGCGCGCAGCTGCTATACCTGATAGCACGCTGCGTGGTTTCCGTATTGCTTTTACTGCTGGCTGCCTTTGTTTTTTCAGGTAACAAGCATTTTCTGCTCTACCTGTTTGCAGCATTCACCATAGGTTTCCTGCTTCCCAAATGGGTGCTGCGCAGCGTGGCGCGCCGCCGCAGGGCCAGCGTTGCCCGCGAGCTGCCTTTGTTTGTCGATTTGCTGGGCTTGCTGCAAGGCACGGGCATGAGTCTTGACCAGACCCTGCAGGTCATTGGCTCCGATTTCGGCAATGTCATGCCCGTGCTTTCGCGAGAGATACAGCTGGCCAATCAGCAGTACAGCCGGGGCAGCACGCGCGAGCGTTCCTTTGCTCGCATGAGCGAGGTCTATCAGAACGACAACCTGGCCAATCTGACATCGCTGATGATTCAGATCGACAGATACGGCGGAGCCGTGCAGGAGCCTCTGCGCATTTTTGGCGAGCGTCTGCGCGAGCAGCGCAAGGCCAAGATGAAGGAGTTGATAGGAAAGATCTCGGTCAAGATGACAGGCGTCATGGTCCTGACGCTGCTTCCGGCCCTGATCATCGTGACTGCCGGACCCGGCTTTCTGGCCGTGATGAAGGCATTGGGGGGGATAAACAAATGAAAAAAGAAAGCCGATATCTGATGCTGCCATTGGCGACCGCAGCCATGGCACTGCTGGCGGGCTGCTCCAGCGTGGGCAATCTGCTGGGGCAGAACCAGCCCGCGCTGTCGCCGGCGGCCAAGGCTGCGGCAGACATGCCGCTGGAGAAGGAGGCTGTGGTCGACACGCAGGACACCTACCTCTCTCTGGTCAAGCAGATGCAGTCCAAGTCGCTCTGGTATGCCTCCATCGCGCACCTGGATGCACTGGACAAGCAATGGGGCGCTTCCAGCGATTCGCGGCTGTTGCGCGCCGATGCATTGCGTCAGGTGGGTCAGCTCAGTGCGGCCATCCCCATTTACCAGGGCCTGCTCGGCAGCGCCAAGGATGGTGCTGCACGCTATGGCCTGGGCCGTGTGGCAGCAGAGCAGGGCGACTTTCGCAGTGCCGCTCAGCAGATGGAGCAGGCGCGCATGAGCAATCCTGTGGACTCGCGCCTGTTGACCGATCTGGGCTATGCCTATCTGCGTGCGCATGATCTGAACGCAGCGCGCATTCCCCTGATGCAGGCGGCTCAGCTCAATCCCGAGGATGCGCAGGTCAACGTCAATCTGAGCCTGTTCATGATGGTCAGCGGCCAGAGCGCGCAGGCCGAGGAATTCATGCGCCAGCGCAAGCTGGACGCACAGACCCAGCAACTGGTCAAGGAGCAGGCCGGGGAGTGGGCGAGGACTGCAAGCCTGGCAGCAGCAAAGCCTGCCGCGACTGCGACCGGCAAGGTTGTCAACCTTTCCCGTCCGGAAGTGAAGACGGCCCCCGAGGCCGTGGTCAGTTCCGGGAAATCCGCCGAAGTGCCGGAGCCTGCTGCAGCGCAGGAGGTGCCCGCCGCAAAAAAGTCCGCACCGGAGCCTGAGGCCGCCAAGGCTCCGGTAGTGGTAGTCAAGGCAGCGGAGTCTGTGCCATTTCCTACCGCTGTGTTGCCGCGGCCCCAAGCGCAGCCTCTGGTGGCGCGGAATGTGGAGCGGGCGCCCAGCGGTGGTCAGTGGATGGTCTCCGGCAGCAGCTTTGATGCAGGAAGGCCGCGTCACCCCGGTCAGGGGGTGAGCCAATTCATGCAGGCGGCTCCGCAAACCTATGCCTACGCGCCGCCTGTTCCTGTGCAGGCATCAGATGCTCCTGTCGATGTAGCAGCTACTGTTCCATTGGAAAGGACCTCAGTACCAAAGCAGCCTGAAGTAACCGCAGATAAGGCGCAAAGGGCTCCTGTCTTGATAGCGAAAACGGCGCCGCTGCTGGAGGCGACCGTGGCGACGGCTTCTCTGTCCGCCAGGCAGGAGGCACACAAGCCGGCACAGTCTTTGCTGACGGAGGCAATGCCCGCAAAGCTGCAGCAGATGCAGCCGGCACCGGCTTCGCGCGCCGAGCCTGCAGCGCAGCCCGTGATCGCGCGCCAGCCCGCGCGAGCGACAAGATCGTTGCCGGAGGCTGCAGTGGTGATGGCTGCGGCACATCCTGTCGCCGTTCGCCAGGCCGGTGAATCCGGCGGCAAACAGGTCGTGCAAGCCATGCTGCCCCAGCGCGCAGCGGCGAGTGGATTGTTCTTTGAAACACCCGATGAAGATGCCGGCAGCAAGCCTGCAGCTTCTGCCAAGCAGAGTGCGCCCGAGCGTGCCTGGCCCTGAACCTTCAAGGAGTCCCCATGAATACGCAGACAGCATTCACCCAACGGGCCCGCGCATTCACCCTGGCGTTGATGGCTCTCGGCATGGCCTCGGCCGCCTTGGCGCAGGCCGGCGGCAGTACCGGCTCCGGTACGGGCGTGAGCGATATGAGTGCACCCCGAAGTGCGGCAGCGATGCCCGCAGCAACTGCACAGGCCGCAGTGACGCAGACTCCGGCTCCCGGCAATGCTTCCCTGACACCGCCGGCAAGCAATCGTGTGGGCGACGCCACCAGCTATCTGTTGGCGCTGCAGGCCAGCGGCCAGCACGCATCGCGCAACGCCTATCCCGTGACAAGCGATGTGGCCCAGCGCAGCTATCAGCGCTATCTGGAGAGCTTTACCCACAAGATCCCGGCAAGCTCGGAAACACAGGTGAGCAGTAAAGCCGGCGGCAGCCGTTAGGCGGCCACAGGGTTCTTGCATGCAGTCATTTGCAACAGGCCTGAGCCGTGCTCGCATGCGTCGCCAATCGGGTTCCGTGGCGACGCTGGGGGCGCTTTGGCTGATGATTGCCGTGATCTGCCTGGCAACCATCGATATCGGCAATGTGTTCTGGCAAAGGCGCGAGCTGCAGAAGATTGCGGATCTGGCGGCTCTGGCGGGCGCCAGTGGTGCTCTGGACCAGACCTCCTGTCGCACCAATGCAGAGAGAAATCTGCGGCTCAACGGTAGCGTGGTTTCCGAGCTCGTGACTGCACAGGCCGGGCGTTGGGACAAAAGCGCAAGCCCCTTCTTTGGCAGCGCCAGCAAGGTCAGCGATATCAATGCGTGCCGGGTGTCTTTTCAGAGGACAGTGCCGTTCCTGTTTGTCTTTGCAGCCGGAGCTGAAAGCGGGCGCCAGATATCGGCCCAGGCCACAGCAATGCAGTCGGCCAGGATCGCCAGACTATCCGTGCGCTCGACCCTGTTGACACTGGATACGGAAAGGTCTGCCCTCCTGGACGCCGTGGTGGGCGGATTGCTTGGAGGCAAGATCAATCTCGGTGTTGCCGGATGGCAGGGCATTGCCAATTCGAATATCAGCTTGTTGAGTTTTTTTGATGCCCTGGCAGTCAGGGCTGGCTTGAATGTCGGTGACTACGACCAGGTCGTAAAGACCAAGGTCACGCTGGACAAGGTCATGCTGGCAATGCTGGATGCCTTGCCACAGCAAGGCAGTCTGGCGGCTGTCAATGCGCTCAACGCATTGGCGCTGGGGGTCGGCAATATTCAAATTGCACTGCAGGATATTCTCAAGCTGGGCACAGGGCTCGGATCCGAGGCGTTGAGAACGGATGTGAATGTTCTGGACCTGGTGACTAGTGTTGCGCAACTCGCCAACAGCCAGAATGCGGCTAAGGTCGGCGTCAATGTCAACCTGGGTCTGGTGGGGGTGGGTTTGAATCTGAAAGTGATTGAACCGCCCCAAAGCGCAATAGGTGATCCGGTAAGAGACAGGATTGAGGCCAAGACATCTCAGATCGATCTGGTGACCGGGCTGAAACTGAATCTGGCGCTGGTCGCTGCCAGTCTGTCTCTGGATGTGAAGCTGGCGCAAGGCAGTGCCTTGCTGACGGATCATACGTGCTCGCCTCAGAAAAGCATGACCGTGAATGGCGTGACGGGAGTTGGAACGGTTGCGTTGAAGGGCGCGGTCGACATTCTTCCGCTACCTCTGGTTCCCAAATTGACAATACCTGTAGAGATAACAATACCGGTGGTTTCCAAAGCCCAGAGGCTGGACTATCAGAATCCTCCGAATCTGAGTGAGCCTGCCAAATGGGCAACCATATATCAGAGCAACTTGGTTGATAGCTTGATAAAGTCTCTGACCGACCAGCTGGGCTTGCTTGGCGCTTTGTTGGCCCTGGTTCTTGCCCCGCTGACTTCGGTGCTGGATGCAGTGTTGAATCTGGTGTTGAATCTGCTGGGGTTAAATCTGGCCCAGACAGATATCGGCGCTCAGCTCAATTGCATTGGGCGCCATGTGGTGCTGGTGGAATGATGGCAGACAACAGGTGCTGAAGGCTCTGGCTGGTACTCGCCAGGCGAATACTGGTGCGGCTGCCGCTCAGCTCCAGCAACTGGCTATGGATGGTGTTGTGAACGCCCCAGCCCACCCAAACCGTCCCCACAGGCTTTTCGGCAGAGCCTCCGCTCGGGCCCGCAACCCCCGTCACGGCAATGCTGACCTGGGCGCGTGAGTGACGGATGGCGCCCTCTGCCATGGCACGCACGACTTCTTCGCTGACGGCGCCGTGCCTGGCGATCAGCTCGGCGGGCACGCCCAGCATCTCGGTCTTGGCCTCGTTGGAGTAGGTCACGAAGCCACGCTCGAACCACTGGCTGGAGCCTGCGAGATCGGTGCAGGCCGCTGCAATCATGCCGCCGGTACAGCTTTCGGCGGTGGCCAGCATCCAGCCTTTTTCGGTCAGTCTGGCTGCCAGCTGCTGCACCAGTTCTCCGATATGGGCTTCTTGTTTGCTCATCGTCTCCTCCATGGCTTGCACAGTCAGAAGAAATGTCGCCAAAGGGCGACCACCAACAGGGTGCAGAAAGCGGCTACCAGGTCATCCCACATGATTCCCCAGCCGCCGCGCAGGCCGAAGCCTTTGAACAGACGGTCGGCCCATTTGACGGGCTGGGGCTTGACGGCATCAAAAAAGCGGAACAGCGCAAAGCAGGTGAGCTGACCCCAGAAGCCCATGGGCACGCACAGCCACAGAACAATCCACATGGCGACCACTTCGTCCCAGACGATATGGCCGGGGTCGGCCACGCGCATATGCTTTGCGGTGACGGTGCAGGCCCACCAGCCTACGGGAATGCTGGCGGCAATCAGCCAGCCGATCTGTGCCGGACTCAGCCATAGTGCCAGCACCAGATAGGCCAGCCAGGCCCACAGGCTGCCCACCGTGCCGGGGGCGACGCGGGGCAGGCCGGAGCCAAAGCCCAGAGCAATCAGATGGGCCGGGTGTTGCAGCATGAACTTCACGCTGGGGTGGGCGATTCCCGCCGCACTCATGCCGGGGCGTGCTTTGTTATTGATAGCTTCTTGCGCAATATCGGCACGCGCTGCAGCGCTGTTTGATGAATCATCCGTCATGAAGTGATGATACGCGCTACCTTATTGCAGGCCGGTGATGGGCTGGTTTTCGGGGAAGCGGATCTGGTGCGTGGCCTGGAACTGGGTCGTGCTGCGGGCGGCCAGATTCTGCTCCCAGGCAATCATGCCGTTTTGCGCATTCCAGCTGGTGGTGGCGGGCTGCGGGCTGTACTGCGACTGCACCTTGATCTGCTCGTTGCGCGAAACAGGGGCTGAGTCCAGCACCTGCAGTGCGATGGGCTGGTTGTGGCGGTTTTCCACGGCGTAGCTGCGCACGATGCTGCGCTCGGTCTTGCTGTTGGCCCAGCCGCCGCTGCCGGTATGGCCTTGCGCAGGCAGGCGGCGCACCACGACATTTTCATCGCGGCCAAAAGACAGCCCTTGGGCCAGCGCCTGGGCGTTGCCAAAGTCCAGTCTGCCATTGCCAACCAGTGCCTCGTCCCGGAACAGGGCTACCGGGCCTGCGGGCCAGATGCCCGACGGAGCCTGCAACGTGGCAATCAGATAGGCCGCCTCTTCCATGGCTGGCGCGGTGCGGGTCAGCAAGCTGGCGGCCAGATTTTCCTGGCCTAGCGATAGCGTGATGCGCTCGGCTCTGGAAGGTACGCTGATCTTGTACGGCACGATGAATTGCGTGCTGTAGGCCGTGTCGATGCTGGAGACATCGAGCACCGGCAAGTCGGATGCCGCTGCCTCTTCGCGCATGGCCTTGGCTCCGCTGCGCGCCAGCATGGCGACGGGGGCTGGTGCCGGAGCGGCGGGGGGCAGTGGCTGGGCGATATCCACTGCCCAGGGGCGCGGCATGACACCCTGGGTGCTGCGGCCGGGCTGGCCGGTGGACAGGCGCAGGCGCACATTGCTCCAGTCCTCGCCACTGGCCTGCACGACCAGGGCCTGGCGCTCCAGCTGCACCTGCTGTCTGGCAGTGTTCAGCTGTGCACGGTAGCTGGGTTGCCAGCTGGGGCCGCGCACCTGATAGCTCAGTCGCACATTGGCAGCGCGTGCGCTGGCCAGCTGCACGCTGACTTTCATGACCTGAGACTGCTCGGAGCCCGTGCGGTCGCGCTCCTGGCGCAGAGGCTGCAACTGCGCCAGCAGATCCTGCTTCTGGCGCTGAATCTGATGAGCACGCAGGCTGTTGTCGCGGCTGGTCTGGCGCAGGGCCTGGCTGGTGCCGGCGATCTGAGCGGGGTTGATTCTGGCGTCGTCGCCGGGCTTGCTCATGCCCTGCAGAAAATCGCCCACCAGCCTGGCTGCTCCTTCTTCGGCCTCGATGTTCGCGAGCTGATCCTCAAGGCTGCGAATCTGCTGGTCCAGCGGGCTGGTGCATTCCTTGGCAGCCATCTGCCTGGACTGCATCAGGGTCTTGATCTCACCCACGCGCACGCCTTCGTCGCCGCTGATCTGCAGACTCTGCGTATCCACGCTGGCGGGCAGGCATTCAAAGCTGAGCAGGCGGGTCTGGGCGTCGATGCGTGCCTCGCGCTGTACGGCGGCGATGCCGGGATAGAGCGTGACTTCTGTGATGGGCGCGCGATTGCCAGAGACACTGAGGCTGCTGGCGTCGGCCAGGGCGATCCCGGGCAAAGCAGCTGCGACACAGACCATGGACACGGGCAGAAGACGGCTTGAACGCATTGGCAGCTCTTGTGGACAGTGAGGGCTTGAGCTTAACCCAGGGCTCTTGGCGCGCCGCTTGTCAGGTGCCGGCCGCCTCCTGTCCGCGTGCTCGGCGTTCAGCTGCCGAAGTGGTCGAAGGATTTCCAGCGGTTTTGCTGCAGGGTGCCGTCTGCGTCGATCACGCGCAGGCCCGGTTCGGCATCGATACGGCCTATGCAATGCACCGGCGTGCTGCTGGCTGCGCCTGCCGCCAGCACCTGGTCATGCCAAGCTGCGGGGGCGGTAAAACACAGCTCGTAGTCATCGCCGCCTGCCAGTGTGCATTGCTGCTGCAGCTTTGAATCGAACTGCCATGCACCGCTTTGCGGATAGGCGGCCGCAGCCATCAAGCGCGTGACGCAGCGACTGTCTACCGTGGCCCCGACGCTGGACAGTTCCAGAATATGGCCGAGATCGCCGAGCAGGCCGTCGCTGACATCCAGCGCGCTGCTGGCAATGCCGCGCAGCGCCAGGCCCAGGGCTACGCGTGGCGTCGGTGCTTCCAGCCGCTGGCGGGTCTGCTGCAGCAGCTCGGCAGGCAAGCGCACATGGCCCAGCATGGCCTCCAGTGCCAGGCGTGCATCGCCCAGATTGCCGCTGACCCAGATCTCGTCGCCGGCCCTGGCGCCGCTGCGCAGCAAGGCCTGGCCGCCAGGGACTTCGCCAAACACGGTGATGCAGATATTGAGCGGGCCGCCCGTGGTGTCGCCGCCGATCAGCTCGCATTCATGGGCATCGGCCAGGGCCAGCAGACCGGCTGCAAACTCGCTGATCCAGGCTTCATCGGCACTGGGCAGGGACAGGGCCAGTGTGAATGCCAGAGGCCTGGCGCCGCTGGCGGCCAGATCGCTGAGGTTGACGGCCAGAGCCTTGTGACCCAGCAGGCGCGGGTTCACATCGGCAAAGAAGTGGCGGCCCTCGACCAGCATGTCGCTGGAGATGGCCAGCTGCATGCCGGAGGTCGGGGCCAGCAGCGCGCAGTCGTCGCCCACGCCAAGGGCGGCGCGACGTACGGGGCGCTGGAAATAGCGGCGGATCAGATCGAATTCACCCATGAAATCTCTGGCCGCCCGCGATGCTGCGGCCTGGTGGGCCGCTGGTCGGCGGCGGTTAAAGGTCAAGGCCAGAAAAAGCTCAGCGGCCTGCGCCAGAAGCGCTGGCGTATGGCCTTGTAGATGCGCGAACGGTCCACGCCGCTGACGTTGTGGGCACGCAGGGCCACGCGGAAGGCCAGGTAGAAGCTCACCCCCACATTCAGCGCCGCATTGAAGGGCAGCATGGCCACGGCCCACCACAGCAGGTCGTCATGCAGCACCTCCCAGCCCAGGGATGCCACGGCGACGCCGATCTGGCCGGTGGAGAGCGTGACGTGGCGCACTTCCAGTCCCAGGCCGAAGAAGGCCGCAAACGCAGGCACCAGGCCCAGCATGAAACCCAGCGAGATATTGGATGCCAGGCTGGAGACATTCTTGCGCAAGAAGCGCGCCCAGCGATCCGCGCGAGCCGTGCCCAGAAAGCGGGTGATGCGCGGGTTGTAGCGAATCACCGAATCGATATTGCGCAGCACAAACCAGTTTTCGACACCGCCGGCAATCAGGCTGCTGACAAACAGCAGCACGCCGGTAAAGGCGGCAAAGAGCACGGACGGCCCCAGCAGACTCAGCGAGTCCAGCACCTGGCGCGCATGCGGGGTGCTGAGCGCCTGATGACCGACCAGATAGGCATAGCCCAGCGACAGCAGCAGTGCCCCGGGGAAGACGATGAGCACGTTGCCCAGGATGGCGGCCACCTGGGAGCGCACCAGATGGGCGACCTCATCGACGAACTCCTGGATGGATCCATCACTTTGGATGTCCTTGAGCTTGGCGGCCATGGCCGGCGCCGTCATGGCAGGCTGCTTGGTGGCTACCGTGAAGTGCAGCATCTGGATCAGCACAAAGCTGATGGCATAGTTGACGCCTGCTGCCAGCCCAGACCAGAAGACGGACAGGCCCAGCGCATACAGCGCAAACTTGGCCAGCGTGGTGAAGGCCATCACCAGGCCGCCGCCCGCAGCCTTGGCCACCATCTTGCGGTATTCGCTGCCATCGCGGGTGATGTAGTGCTCGCCGGTTTCGGCGCTGCGCTCGGCCACCTTGGCCGCCAGCAGCGACGAGTTGGTGGACATCAGCGCGCGCACGCTGCGCCGCTCTATGCCCACGGCCACGAGGTTGGAGAGCAGCTCGGACGTCTCGTAGGCACGGTCTTCTGCCAGCAGGCAATCGAGCAGGCGGCGAATGCGCAGAATGCGCGCCCGCACCTGGCGCAGGCGGAAGATCAGGCCGACGGAAATGCCTTCGGCTTCGACATAGGAGTAGACCGAGGACACGGCGGCGCGGCAGGCCTCGAGCCGCTCGCGCAGCTGGGCGGCTGCGGCGTCGCGCCTGTCGGTGGTGCGCAGCGGCAGCATGACCTCCACACGCAGGTTTTCCACATCGTGGATCAGCGCATGAAACGGCTTTTCCTCGCGCGCCTGCTCGCTCATGCGCAGGCGCAGCTCTGGGGCAAACCCCGTGGAGAGAATCTGGCCCGCGCAATAGGTGATGGCGTCGAGCAGGTTGCGCTCCCAGAAGCTCACGCCTTCTTCGAGCTGCTGCGGGGTCAGCAAGGTGGTGATGCGGGCCATGAGCTGGCTGTCCAGCGCATGCAGCCAGCGGGCGTCAAAGCGGTCGGGAAAGACCAGCATGAACAGCTCGGAGGCGTCCTCGGTCTCCGGTGTGCTGGGCAGCAGCTTGTAGCGCAGGCGCTCGGCCACCTCGCTGGCCATGGCGGTGCGCGGCGCAAAGCCGAAATCGGCCAGCAGGGCGGTGATGTCCACCGTCTCCATCAGCGTCTGGCTCCAGCGGCGCAGCCGGGCCAGGGCTTCGGGGTCAGCCTCGAAGGCCTCGACGACCTGTTTGACGCGCTGCACGGCACCTTCTACAGAGGGCTCCGCCGCGCGAATCCATTCGGCCAGATAAATCAGCCACAGATGGCGTTGCGCAAGGCCTGCATTGGGGTCCAGGGAGGCGAGCAGGCCGGGCAGATCAAGAGTGCTTTTCTTCATGCAAATGTGGGTACTCGCCTCAGTGCAGAACGCGCTTTTCGGGCATGGGCATGGGGTCGCCGGACTCATTCATCTGCAATACGAAGAGCGGAATTTCGCATTCGAAGGTCTCGCCCTCGTGGTTCACGCAGAGATAGCTTCCCCGCATGGTGCCCGTGGGCGTACGCAGCTGGCAGCCGCTGCTGTACTCGAAGGATTCGCCGGGCTGCAGCAGCGGCTGTCGGCCCACCACGCCCAGGCCTTTGACCTCTTCGACATGACCCAACTCGTTGGTGATGATCCAGTGCCGCGCAATCAGCTGCGCCGGCACCTCACCCGTGTTGGTGATGGTAATGGTGTAGGAAAACACATAGACGCCTGCAGCCGGGGCGGATTGCTCGGGCAGGTAGGCGGGCTGGACTTGGACCAGAAACTCATTCATCGGCATGAGCTAATGGTAACTGCGACAATTGCAAACCATGAGCCCCACCTACCGTATTGCCCCCTCCATCCTGTCAGCCGACTTCGCCCGTCTGGGTGAAGAAGTGCGTAATGTCATTGCGGCTGGCGCCGACTGGATCCACTTTGACGTAATGGACAACCATTACGTGCCGAACCTGACCTTCGGCCCCATGATCTGTCAGGCTTTGAAGCCTCATTCGGTCACACCCGATGGCAAGCCCGTGCCCGTCGATGTGCACCTGATGGTGCAGCCCGTGGACGATCTCGCCACCGCCTTTGCCAAGGCCGGTGCCGACTACATCAGCTTCCACCCCGATGCATCGCCGCATGTGCATCGCAGCGTGCAGAACATCAAGGCCCACGGCTGCAAGGCCGGTCTGGTGTTCAATCCCGCAGCGTCGCTGGAGGTGCTGGACTGGATGATCGAAGACATCGATCTGATCCTGCTGATGAGCGTGAACCCAGGCTTTGGTGGTCAAAGCTTTATTGACAGCACGCTGCGTAAGATCGAAAAGGCCCGCAAGCTGATCGATGCTTCTGGCAAGGACATTCGCCTGGAAGTGGATGGCGGCATCAAGGAAGCCAATATCCGCGCCGTGGCCGATGCCGGCGCCGACACCTTTGTGGCTGGCAGTGCCATCTTCGGCAAGCCGGATTACAAGGCTGTCATCGACACCATGCGCAAGAATCTTGCGTAACTTCCCCTGAGGAACTGCGCCTCTTGCACCGGGGGCAGCTCCTTTTTACCAAGGCGGCAAGTCCGCCTGGGTCTTGCTCGCTGTCCTGGCTTCGGCTGCGCTTGATGCACGAGCGCGGCTTTTGGAGTCGGGATATGAGGGTTTTAGTATTTTTGGCTGCAAGCCCAATATTGATGAGCGCATGCAGCTATTGAATTGATAGTTGTATGAAGCTGAATCTGCCTGCTCCCGCCGCCGCTCTGGAACTGGATGCCGTCATGGTCGACCTCGATGGCACCATGGTGAATACGCTGGGGGACTTCGCCGAAGCGCTCAACCGCATGCTGGCCGATCTGCAACTGCCGGCCATAGCGCCGCAGATCATCGAAAACATGGTGGGCAAGGGCAGCGAGCACCTGATCCGTTCCGTACTGGCTCATGTGGAGGCACCGGACATCGATGCCCTGTATCCCCAGGCCTGGCAGCGTTATGAGCACCATTACCTGGCCATCAACGGCCAGTTTGCCGATGTCTATCCAGGTGTGGCCGAAGGTCTGCGGGCACTCCAGTCCCTGGGCCTGCGCATGGCCTGCCTGACCAACAAGCCTTTGTCCTTTGCCCAGCCCCTGCTGGCCGCCAAGGGACTGGACGGCTTTTTCGACTGTGTGTTCGGTGGCGACTCCTTCCCGCGCAAAAAGCCCGACCCCATGCCGCTGGTCGAGACCTGCAAGGCCTTGGGCAGCGAACCCGCACGCACGCTGATGGTGGGTGACTCCAGCAACGATGCCCAGGCCGCCCATGCCGCCGGCTGCCCCGTGGTGCTGATGACCTACGGCTACAACCACGGCCAGCCCATCACGGCGGTCGAGGCCAGGGCCCATCTGGATTCGCTGGAGCAGCTTGTGGTGTGATGTCGCCTGTTGGTCCACATATCTGGCAAGAAAGAGTGCGGATAAGCATATTTGCTAGAGTCATTTGCTTTGCTTGAACCAATGTCGGCTCGTGCATTGCCTTGCAGCCGGCAGAGAACGAAGGGGGACTCACGCCACATGCACGGATTGCACCTGACTGCCGACCTTTACCAATGCGCAGGCTCCGAGCGCTACATGCTCGATGCCGACGCCATCGCCGGCCTTTGCCGCGAACAGACTGCGGCCTCGGGGCTGACCCTCGTGGATGACACCTGGGTGAAGTTCCCGCCCTATGAAGGCCAGCCCGGCGGGGTGACGGGTACGGTGTTGCTGGCGGAGTCCCATCTGGCCATACATACCTGGCCCGAGACGGGCAGTGTCACCATCGACGTCTATGTGTGCAATTTTTCCGCCGACAACTCGGGCAAGGCCCGCAGTCTGATGGAAGGCGTGATCGACGCTTTCGCGCCCAAAAAGGTGTTGCGTCAGCAATTGATGCGCGGCGACATAGGCATGGCGCAGCCGGCAGACCATGACGTGGAGCCTGTACCCGGGCCCGAATCCGGCTGGGCCCAGGAGCAGCTCGCGCCCCATGCACGCTTTGGCTACCGCGCCACGGCGCTGCAGACGCTGCAGACCCCGTATCAGAAGCTGGAGTTGCTGCAGACGCCGCAGTTCGGCAAGGTGCTGCGTCTCGACGATCGCTTCATGACCTCCGAGGGCGAGGAGTTTTTCTATCACGAGGCCCTGGTGCACCCGGCCGCAATGGCCCATCCCGCGCCGCGCAAGGCCTTGATTCTGGGTGGCGGCGATGGCGGGGCCGCCGAGGAGCTGCTCAAGCACCCTAGCATCGAGCGCGTGGTGCTGGCAGAGCTGGACGAGGCCGTGGTGCAGTTCTCGCGCCAGCATCTGCAAGCCGTGCATCGCGGTGCGCTCGATGATGCCCGTGTCGAGGTCTGCATAGGCGATGGTCTGGCCCTGATGGAGGCAACGGATGAGCGCTTCGATCTGGCGCTGATGGATTTGACCGATCCCGACACCCCTGCCAGCGCCCTGTATGCGCCTGACGCGCTGGCACGCATGAAGCGCGTGCTGGCTCCGGGCGGCGCGTTGGTGCTGCATCTGGGCAGCCCCGTCTTCCACGGCCCGCAGGTGACCGAACTGGTGCGCAGCCTGCGTCAGCAGTTTGCCGTGGTGCGCTGCTACGGCCTCTATATTCCGCTTTACGGCGCTTACTGGGGGCTGGCTGTGGCCTCCGATGAGCTCGATCCGCTGGAGCTGAAGGCGCCGCAGCTGGCCGAACGCCTCAGGCAGCGCAAGGTGCGGGATCTGCAGTACTACAACGAGCAGGTGCACGGCGCACTGTTTGCACTGCCCAACTATTACTGCGAGCTGCTCAAGTGAGTCAGCCAGCCTCGCCCAGCAGCGCTTTCTTGAGCTGCTGATCGGCGGGCTTGGGACCCAGCCAGATGCCCAGCAGGGCGTTGAAGAATTCGGGCTCCTTGAAGGCCTCGCCCTGAGGCTGGCCCTTGACGGTCACGATGGCGCCCTGGCCGGGCAGCCAGTCCACCATGAAGCTCTCGCCTGCGAGCAGCTTTTTGTGCTGGGTGAAGATCTCGCTCATGCGCATCACCCCCGGAATCAGCTTGGAGAAGGCGGCCCGCTCCATATTGTCTTCCATGCCGCGCGAGAACAGCTTGCCCAGCTCGGCCGAGTCGATATCGCGCAGCATGGTCACGCTGATGCGCTTGGGGCCGGGCAGGGCGGCGATTTCCTGCAGGCTGCGTGCCGGCTTTTCCAGGTACAGGCCGGCGGTATAGACCTTGAAGACGGCCTTGTAGCGGGTGCCTGCGCCATTGAGTTCCAGCGTCCTGCCCTGGGACTGCAAGCTGGGGGCATAGATGACACCGTGAAGTTTCACGGGTTCGGAGGGCATGCCTTGTGCCTGAGAGGCCGGGCAGGCAAGAGCGGCTGCCAGCAGCAAGGCTGGCATCAAACGGGCACTGGGCATGGCTGTCTCCTCGTGATTTCCGGCCGAGCAGTTCTGGTGACCGCTTCGCTTGCACGCCGTGGGCGAGCGTTCCGGTGAAAGCGGTATGTTTGTTTTTGTCCGTGATTGCTGCAATCAGGTCTGTCCCCAGCAAGGGGGCGTTGCACGGCATCAGTGCGCTATTGTTTGCGCGGCGGCGCTATGCGCTACACTGTCCGCATCATGTTCATTCATCGCACGTTCAATGCAGGTTGTGGAGACCGGGGAGCCTGGCCCTGGCGTAAGCCTGCACATCTGAACTGCTGAAGCACCCGGCACGAGCCCGGCGTGCACCCCGCGGCCCCATGCGTTGCATACTTCGGGCCACTTGGAATGAACCGGCGCATCCTTTCTTCAAACGCGTCATCTGCCCGTAGTCAATCCGTGCAGATGCACCATGCGCCATGACTCCCGGAGCTTCTCCCGTGATCACGGAACTGGAATTCAAATCACTTGCGGCCCAAGGCTATAACCGCATCCCCCTGCTGATCGAGGCCTTTGCCGACCTCGAAACCCCGCTTTCCCTCTATCTCAAGCTGGCCCATGCCAATGGCGACGGCAAGTACAGCTTCTTGCTGGAATCCGTCGTCGGCGGCGAGCGCTTCGGCCGCTACAGCTTCATCGGCCTGCCGGCACGCAGCTTTGTGCGCGCCTCGGGCTTTGGCCCTGAAGCCAGGACCGAAGTAGTGACGGATGGCAAGGTGGTGGAGACAGCCGGCGGCAATCCGCTGGACTTCATCGCAGCCTATCAGCAGCGCTTCAAGGTTGCCGTCACGCCCGGCATGCCGCGTTTTTGCGGTGGTCTGGCCGGCTATTTCGGCTATGACGCCGTGCGCTACATCGAGAAAAAGCTGGAGAGCAGCTGTCCGCCCGACAGCCTGGGCACGCCCGACATCATGCTGCTGCAGTGCGAAGAGGTCGCCGTCATCGACAACCTCTCAGGCAAGCTCTATCTCATCGTCTATGCCAACCCCGGCGAGGCCGAAGCCTATACCCGCGCCAAGAAGCGACTGCGCCAGCTCAAGGACCAGCTGCGCTATTCCGTCAGCGCGCCGCAGATTCGAGCCGGTGAGAGCTATCCCGCAGAGCGCAGCTTCGACAAGCAGGACTATCTGGACGCCGTGCAAAAGGCCAAGGAGCTGATTGCGGCGGGCGACTTCATGCAGGTGCAGGTGGGCCAGCGCATTCACAAGCGTTTCACGGCCTCGCCGCTGTCGCTGTACCGCGCGCTGCGCTCGCTCAACCCCAGTCCCTATATGTACTTCTACCATTTCGGAGATTTCCATGTGGTGGGGGCCAGCCCGGAGATCCTGGTGCGCCAGGAGCGCACGCCCGATGGCCAGAAGGTCACGATTCGCCCCCTGGCCGGCACCCGTCCGCGCGGCAATACGGTGGAGGCCGACAAGGCCACCGAGCAGGAGCTGATCGCCGACCCCAAGGAGCGTGCCGAGCATGTGATGCTGATCGATCTGGCGCGCAACGATATCGGCCGCATTGCCAGGACCGGCAGCGTCAAGGTGACCGAAGCCTTTGCCGTGGAACGCTACAGCCATGTCATGCATATCGTGAGCAATGTGGAAGGCATCTTGCAGGACGGCATGGACAATATGGACGTCTTCAAGGCCACCTTCCCCGCCGGCACGCTGACGGGCGCTCCCAAGGTGCATGCCATGGAAGTCATCGACCGGCTCGAACCCAGCAAGCGCGGCATCTACGGCGGCGCCTGCGGCTATCTGAGCTTTGCCGGCGACATGGATCTGGCGATTGCGATCCGCACCGGCGTCATCAAGGACAACGTGCTCTATGTGCAGGCCGCTGCCGGCGTGGTGGCCGACTCCGTGCCCGAGCTGGAATGGAGAGAGACAGAACACAAGGCCCGCGCCCTGCTGCGCGCCGCAGAACTGGTTGAGGAAGGTCTGGAATGAGCCAAGCCATTGATCTGGTGCAGCACTGCACCACCATGGAAGATGTACGCCGCAATGTGAATGCGCTAGACGATGTACTCGTGCCGCTGCTGGTCACGCGCATCGGCTATATGCAGCAGGCGGCGCGCATCAAGGGTGACGTGGGCCAGGTGCGCGATGAGGCGCGTATCGAAGCCATCGTCAGCCGCGTGCGTGAGCGCACAGCGCAGGAGGGCGGCCAGCCCGATGTGATGGAGACCGTCTATCGCGCGCTGATGGAAGCCTGCATCGCCTACGAACACCAGGAATTTGCGCGGCTGCGTGAACCCAGGAAATCAGGGGAGTAAGACCATGAAACTGCTGATGGTCGATAACTACGACAGCTTTACCTACAACATCGTCCAGTACTTTGGCGAGCTGGGCGCGGAGGTGACCGTGGTGCGCAATGACGAAACCACGGTGGCCGAAGTCGAGGCGCTGATCGCGCGCGAAGGCATCGAGCGGCTGGTGATCTCGCCCGGCCCCTGCTCGCCCAACGAGGCGGGCATCTCGGTGGCGGCGATCAAGCATTTCGCGGGCAAGCTGCCGATTCTGGGCGTGTGCCTGGGGCACCAGAGCATCGGCGCGGCCTTTGGCGGCGACATCATCCGGGCGGGCCAGCAGATGCATGGCAAGACCAGCGTGATCAGCACCGACCAGAAGGGCGTGTTTGCCGACCTGCCCAGGCAGTTCACGGTCAACCGCTATCACTCTCTGGTCATAGACCGGAGCACGCTGCCCGAATGCCTTGAAATCACCGCAACCAGCGAAGATGGTGAAATCCAGGGGGTGCGTCATCGCGAACTGGCTATCGAGGGCGTGCAGTTCCACCCCGAGAGCATTCTGACCGAGCATGGCCATGCCATGCTGAAGAACTTTCTCGACCAGAAATAACCACAGATTTATTGATAGCTGCTAGCGCATGTCAATGCTTGATTTCAGAATAAAAACAATAGGAAATCAAGTATTGGTATGCGTAAAAAGCTCCCAAAAGCATAGTGAGGTATTGCAATGATCACTCCCCAGGAAGCGCTGCAGCGAACCATCGAGCATCGTGAAATCTTCCATGACGAAATGCTGCATCTGATGCGCATGATCATGCGCGGCGAGCTCTCGCCCGTGATGACGGCTTCCATCATCACGGGTCTGCGCGTGAAGAAGGAAACCATTGGCGAGATCTCGGCTGCGGCCGAGGTGATGCGCGAGTTCTCCAACAAGGTGAACGTGCACGACAAGAGGAATCTGGTCGATATCGTCGGCACCGGCGGCGACGGCGCCAACACCTTCAATATCTCCACCTGCTCTACCTTTGTGATCGCGGCGGCGGGCGGCAAGGTCAGCAAGCATGGCGGACGCAGCGTCAGCAGCAAGTCGGGCAGCGCCGATGCCATGGAGGCGCTGGGCGTCAACATCAACCTCAACGCCGCACAGATCGCCGATTGCATACGCGATGTGGGCATAGGCTTCATGTTTGCGCCCAACCATCATCCGGCCATGAAGAACGTGGCCCCTGTGCGCAAGGAACTGGGCGTGCGCACCATCTTCAACATTCTGGGCCCGCTTACCAACCCGGCATCCGCGCCCAATATCCTGATGGGCGTGTTCCACGAAGACCTGGTCGGCATTCAGGTGCGTGCCCTGCAGCGCCTGGGTGCCGAGCATGCGCTGGTCGTCTATGGTCGCGATGGCCTGGATGAAATCAGTCTGGGCGCGGGCACGCTGGTTGGCGAGTTCAAGGACGGCGTGGTGCGCGAGTATGAGGTCCATCCCGAGGACTTCGGGCTGCGCATGGCGGGCACGCGCTCGCTCAAGGTCGACAATCCCGAGGAGTCCAAGGCCATGCTGATGGGCGTGCTGCAGGGGGTGCAAGGTCCGGCACGCGATATCGTCTGTCTCAACTCCGGCGCCGCCCTCTATGCCGCCAATGTGGCCGGCTCGATCGAAGAGGGCCTGGAGCGTGCACAACAGGCCATCGACAGCGGCGCGGCACTGGCCAAGCTCCAGGAGCTGGTGGCCTATTCGCAAAAGCTCGGCCAGGCTGCGGCATGAGCCTGCTGGATGCGCCCATCTGGAGTGATGCCGGCACCTGGATCGTGCTGGGTGTCTCCCTGCTGTTCATCGTGGTGGGCATAGGCATGCACCGCGTCATCATGAAGGTCTTGCGCGCCGACGCCACCAACAAGGAAAACCATGTCTGACATTCTCAAGAAAATCTGCGACGTCAAGGTCCAGGAAGTTGCTGCCGCCAAGAAGGCCGTGCCGTTTGCCGAGATGCGCCGCGATGCGCAAAGCCGTGTCTCCACGCGCGATTTCGTGGGCGCCATCCGTGCCAAGATTGCCAAGGGACAGGCCGGCGTGATCGCCGAAGTCAAGAAGGCCAGCCCCAGCAAGGGCGTGATCCGAGCCGATTTCGATCCCGCCGATATCGCCCAGAGCTATATGGTGGGCGATGGCAAGATCAGTGCTGCCTGCCTGTCGGTGCTGACCGATCGCCAGTTCTTCCAGGGGCAACCCGACTATCTCAAGCAGGCCCGCGCGAGCACGCTGCTGCCGGTGCTGCGCAAGGATTTCATGGTCGACCCCTATCAGATCTACGAATCGCGTGTGATGGGCGCCGACTGCGTGCTGTTGATCGCCGCCTGCCTGGACGACGCGCAGATGGCCGAGATGGAGCAGATTGCGCACAGCCTGGACATGGATGTGCTGGTGGAAGTGCATGACGGCGAGGAGTTGCAGCGCGCTCTCAAGCTCAAGACGCCGCTGGTGGGCATCAACAACCGCAATCTGCGCACATTCGAGGTCGATATTCAGACCACGATTGCCCTCAAGAAGGATGTGCCCGCCGACCGCCTGCTGGTGACCGAGTCCGGCATCCTGAGCCGGGACGATGTGAAGACCATGCGTGATGCGGGCATTGACGCCTTCCTGGTGGGCGAAGCCTTTATGCGTGCCCGCGAGCCGGGTGAGGCCCTGGCCCAGTTGTTTCAGTAAACGGTGGGCGGCTGTGCCGGTTCAGCGCAGAACCTGCACATCGGCATCCAGAAAGTAACCGACGCCACGCTTGGTCTTGAGCAGCGTGGGCGCGCGGCCGGACGTTTCGACCTTGCGGCGCAAGCGCAGCATCTGCACATCAATGGCACGGTCAAAGACATCATCTTCGGCCTGTGTCAGATCCATGATCTGCTCACGGCTCATGATTTGCCTGGGACGTTTGAGCAGGGCCAGCAGCAGCGAGAATTCGCTCTTGGTCAGTCCCACCTCATGCCCGGCAGCGCTGATGAGGCTGCGCGAGCGCAGCCTCAGCTCCCAGTCAGCAAACTTGAAGCCCTGGGGACTCAAGGTGAACGCGGGACGGGCACAGGAAAAGAAGGCCTGCGTGGCAGAGGCTTGTGAGTGAGTGGCAGAAGAGGTGTGCATGAATAACTCCTTGTGAGCCCGAGCCGCCAAGTGGTCAGCTATGTTGGAATCGATTCTTTGCAAATTGTCAGAATGTGTCACTCACTGAAATCAGGTATTTTGAGCCTCCAAATAGGTGGGAACCCTTGAGGAAATCCTTCGAGATGGCTGCGGAAGTTGAGAAAATCCACGCATGAACTTCACTAGCCAGAGCATGAGTGCTAACACCGCTGCGCCTACCCAGTTGATGAGTGCAGATCCGCAGGACTGGCCTGTCTCGTCAGACTGGAAAACTGTTGTCGACTCTTTTTTTGCAGGGAGCACAGGCCAGGGGCTGCTGCAGTTTTTGCAGCAAAGACTGGATTCCGGCGCAGTGATCTTTCCCCCGGCTCCCTTGAGGGCCCTGGAGCTGACACCGCCAGAGGATGTGCGTGTCGTGATCCTGGGGCAGGACCCCTATCATGGTCGCGGGCAGGCCGAGGGCCTGGCATTTTCTGTCGCACCCGGGGTGCGCGTGCCGCCATCGCTGCAGAATATCTTCAAGGAAATGCAGCGCGAGCTGGGTACGCCGTTTCCGGCTTTTCCCCAGCCTGGTGGCAGTCTGGTGAGCTGGGCTCAGCATGGTGTACTGCTGCTCAACACCAGTCTGACGGTGGAAGAAGGGCAAGCCGCAAGCCATGCCAAAAAAGGCTGGGAAGAGCTGACCGATGCCGTCATCCGGCATGTTGCCGAGCAGGGGCGGCCCACGGTCTTCATGCTCTGGGGCTCGCACGCCCAGTCCAAGCGTGTGTTCATTCCTCAGGATCGTGGCCATCTGGTGCTGATGAGCAACCACCCTTCGCCGCTATCGGCTCTGAGGCCTCCCGTGCCCTTTATCGGTAACGGGCACTTCGGCAAGGCCAGGGAGTTCAAGCTCAGACACGGCTATTGAGATGGCCAGATTGTGCTGTCTCAGCGCTTTTCCCTGATTCCAAGCCAGACGCCCGTCAGGCCGCTGAGCGTCACCACCGTCATTCCGAGCAGCGATGTGCTGTCGGGAAGCTGCCCAAAAAACAGCCAGCCCATCAGCATGGCAAAGCCGATCTGGCTGTAGAGGAAAGGCGCCACGGTTGCGGGCGTGGCGTGGGTGTATGCCTGCAGCAGCATCAGGTGGCCAATGCCGCTGCAAAGGCCCATCACAGCTGCCGCTGCGTAGATCTGCCAGTCATCGATGGGCTGCCATACAAAGCCTATGAGAGGCGTGGTCAGCAGCAAGGGCAGCCAGGTCGAGTAAAGCTGGGTGGTAGGAGGTGAATCCAGGCGCGACAGGCGACTTCCGAGAACCTGGTAGGTGGTGCCCGATACCAGCAGACCAACCGGCCACAGAGCGGCCAGGCCCAAGGGCTGTCCATCGTTTTCCGGTCGGACGATGGCAATCACTGCCAGCAGACCGATCACCAGCAGCGACCAACGGGCAGGGCTGACCTTCTCTTTGAAAAATAGCGCCGAGGCCACCACGATAAACAGCGGAGCCGCTGACCAGATGGCCGTGAAATTGGCCAAAGGCATGTTCTTTATGCAGAAAAAGGCGCAGACCGTGGTCAACAGCCCCGAGATCGCTCTCAGAAGCTGAAAACTCAAGTTCTGGGTTCTCAGTGCCGAAAAGCCGTGCCGAGGTAAAACCAGCACGCTGGTGACCAGGGCCTGGGCCGTGAAGCGCAGCCACAGAACCATGAGAACCGGAAGCAGTGTTCCCGTGAACTTGGTGGCGCTATCCAGAACGGCAAACAGCGCACAGGCGAATATGGTGAGCAGAACACCGCGGATGGCCGACTGCGCTGACGGGGAAAGTGTGGGAGAGAGCCAGCTGGGGAGCATGTCCGTAGCGAATTGCGACAAGAGAAGCGAGGAATTCTAGGGGGATGAAGTTGCCGGCCTGGGTTGTGACGCCCATAAAAATGCCCGCACTGTGAGGTGCGGGCACTGGATGGGGTGAAGACGGATTACCAGGGCATGGCGTTACGAATACGCGCAATTTTTTCGGCCTGCTCGGTCGAAGACTCCTTGGCGGTGCGCAGCGCTTGCCGGATGAAGACAAACAGCAGCAGCAGGAAGCCGGTGCCCACGGCCGCACCAATGGCCAGCATGGGCTTCTTGGGCTTGATGGAGAGCTCGGGCAGGGTCGGCATCTGGATCACATCGTCGCTGTCCAGACCTTCAAGGCGGCGCTCCATGTCCAGAATCCCCTTCTGGCGATTGCTGTTGGCGGTCAGCAGTTCGCCATAGAGGCGGCTGGTGGCTTCGGTGACACTTTTCCCCGAGGAGAGATTGGCGGAGGTGTCATGCTCCAGCTTGAGGGACTCCTCCAGGCGCGTCTTTTCGGAGGCCAACTGCACTTCCAGCTGCTTTTTTTCCAGGCCGCGTGGCTTGCTCAGAGGAAACAAGGTGTCCAGCAGTGCCTGGTTGAGCTTTTGAGCCGCTTCGGGCGATTTGGCCTGCGTTGAAATATTCAGCAGCTTGTCCTGCTTGCCGACATTGACGGTGATGCGCTTGCTGAGCTTTTTATAGATTTCCTCCTTGGTCAGGCCATCGTCCAGGCCTGCAACGGGGGCAATCTGTTGCAGCACGTCCGCAGACATCGCCAGGCTGGCGGCCATGGGGGCGGTAAAGCTGGAGCCGGCACGCTCCACCTGAACCGATGCGCTGCTCTCGTAGGTCTTGGGGATCGCCAGGGCGATTCCATAGGCCGCGATGCCAGCCAGCAGCGGGCCGAAAATCAGAATTTTCCAGTTTTCTGCGAGAGTGACCAAAAGATCCAGCAGATCCAGCTCTTCATCTTGTGGGGTTTGAACTTCCATTGATTTTTTCTAAATGAATAAGCACTTTGACAAAACGATGAAATCTACCACTAAGAAAAGATTGACCCCAGTGTTTCTGTAACTCCTTATGCCAGGAGCCGGCACAGCGGCTCCAATGTGTTGCAGATCAGCGCTGGCGCTCCAGCAGCATGGAGTCTCCATAGCTGAAGAAGCGGTAATGCTGGGCAATCGCATGCTGATACATGCCCATGATGTGCTCATAGCCCGCAAAAGCGCTGACCAGCATCATCAGCGTGCTTTTGGGCAGATGGAAGTTGGTGATCAGCATGTCGACCACCTGGTACTGAAAGCCCGGGGTGATGAAGATGCTGGTGTCGCCGCTGATATTGCCGTACTTGGCCCAGGACTCCAGCGTGCGCACCGTGGTGGTGCCCACTGCAATGATGCGGCCGCCGCGCTGGCGGCAGCGCTCCATGGCAGCCAATGTGGGCAGGGGAATGTCGTACCACTCGCTGTGCATGGTGTGGTCGGCAAGGTTTTCGGTCTTGACGGGCTGGAAGGTGCCGGCTCCCACATGCAGGGTGACGCTGGCGCGCTCCACGCCCTTGGCTTGCAGGGCGGCCAGAACGGTCTCGTCGAAATGCAGGGCGGCGGTCGGTGCGGCCACGGCACCAGGGTGGGCTGCGAACACGGTCTGGTAGCGCTCGCTGTCTTCCTTTTCATCCGGATCATGCTCGGCGTTTTGCTGGCGCTCGATATAGGGCGGCAGAGGCAGGTGGCCGAACTGCTCCAGCAATTCATAGGGCGATTCGCCCTGGTTGCCCTTGAAGGAAAGATGGAACAGTGGTCCGTTCTCGTCCGGCCAGCGGCCCAGCAGGGTGGCTTCGAAACCGCCGTTCTTGAGGCCGCCGCAAAGATGGATCTTGGCACCAGGCAAGGGCTTCTTGCTCACGCGCATATGGGCCACAACCTCGTTGTTCTGCAGCACGCGCTCGACCAGCAGTTCGATCTTGCCGCCGCTGGCCTTTTCGCCGAAGACGCGCGCCTTGATGACCTTGGTGTCGTTGAAGACCAGCAGGTCGCCGGGCTGTAGCAGATCGGGCAGTTCGCGGAAGATGCGGTCGGTGGCCGGGAGGCTGCGGCCGTCAAGCAGGCGCGAGGCGCTGCGAACGGCGGTGGGATGCTGAGCAATCAGTGATTCGGGCAGGTCGAAGTCGAAATCGCTGAGTGTGAATTCACGGGTGCAGGAAGACATGCGGTGCTTGAGGGCCGTACGAGGCCCGTTCCAAGTTCAATCAAACAAGTGGGCGATTGTCGCAAATCGCCATTAGGGCTGCCGGCTTCAGGGCTGAGCAGCGGCTGGGTTCCAGAGCTCGTTGAGATTCCTGAAGGGCCAGTCGGCAGGGTCTTCGCGCCCGACGATGCTGTCGTTCGCTTGGGGGCACGCCAGGTCGAGAATCTCGGGCGTGATGCGGCGTTGCTGGCGCAGGCAGTAAAAGCGCCGCACTTTCGGGGTCAGCAAACAGCTCGGCGAGACATCCAGCACCACGGCAAGATGCTGCGACTGCAGTCGCACCAGCGAGCCCAGCGGGTAGATGCCCACCGTCTGGACAAACTGCTCGAAGATGGCCTTGTCGAAATGATGGGGCGCCCATTGCGCCATGCGCTGCAGCGCGATGGCCGGGTGCCAGCCCTGCTTGTAGGGGCGATCCGAGGTGATTGCGTCATAGACATCGCAGACTGCCGTCATGCGCGCCATCAGACTGATCTCGTCCTGCTTCAGTCCGTCGGGATAGCCCGTGCCGTCGACTTTTTCGTGGTGATGCAGGCAGGCGTCGGTAACGGCGTCGTCCAGCCCCTGAGGCAGCAGGATTTCGTAGCCCCAGCGAGGGTGGGACTTCATGATGACCCATTCCTCGGCATCCAGCGGCCCAGGCTTGTTGAGAACATCTGGCGGTACTCTGCTTTTACCGATGTCGTGCAGCAGGCCTGCGATACCGGCCTGATGCACCTGGTGCTCGTCCAGACCCATGCGGCGTGCCAGACCAATCATCAGCGCGCACACCGCAATGCTGTGCATATAGGAGTAGTTGTCCGCAGTCTTCAGTCGCGCCAGGCTGATCAGGGCATGGGGGTTGCGCTTGATCGACTCGGCCATCTCGTCGACCAGCAGGCCTGAGGCAGGCAGGTCCAGCGGGCGGCCCAGGCGAACGTCCTTGAACATGGTCTTGAGCACATCACGTGCCTGCCCAATGATCTGACGGGCCTGCTGCAACTCCACGCTGGTTCTGGTGGGCCGTACCGGCGAGCTTGGCACAGCTTCGTCGCCTGGCGACTCAGAGACTTCTGCGGGCGTGATGTCGGGGGCGATGTCGGCCCCCTTGCCGGTGTCTATCCACACCTGGCGGATGGTGGTGGCAAGCAGGCGTTCCAGGTCCCTGGGCTGATCGAGCAGGAGGCGGGCACGCAAAAAGGGGTGCTCCATCCACGAGCCGCAGAACTCGTGCACAAACATTCCCGGGCGCAGGTGCTCGACATCAACTCGCTTCAACATGAATTTCTACGGAAACACGCAGTAACAATTTGAGAATGGTAGCGATTTTGACGTTGTTGCGCTGGAGGCAGTTGTTTGCATACCTGAATATGCTGTATATACATACATTGCTTTCCCTGTCGCGGGGAGTGTAGTCAAGGAGTCTCAGTTGTCTGTGTCAAAAAAGCCTGTTGCCGAGCCGAAGTCTGCTGTCAAGCGCGCTGCCGCTCGTGAGAAAAAGGCGGGCATGGACCAGGATGCCGCTCCCAAAAAGACCGTCAGCCCGGCGCAGCAGGCCTTGCAGAAGATGGGATTGACGCGCGATATCGATCTGGCTTTGCATCTGCCGCTGCGCTATGAGGACGAAACCCGCATCGTGCTGCTGAAGAACGCGCGTGATGGCGAGACGGTGCAGATCGAAGCCACGGTCACGCACAGCGAGGTGCAGCTGCGCCCGCGGCGTATGCTCAAGGTCACCGTGGATGATGGCAGCAGCACTTGTCTGCTGACCTTCTTCAGCTTCTACCCGTCACAGCAAAAGACCATGGCGCCCGGCGCGCGTCTGCGCATCCGCGGCGAGGTCAAGGGCGGTTTCTGGGGGCGGCAGATGATGCACCCTGCATTTCGGGTGGCGGGTGGCGAGCTGCCCACGGCGCTGACACCGGTCTATCCCGCCACTGCCAGTCTGCCCCAGGCGTATCTGCGCCGGGCCATTGCCTCGGCGCTGTTGCGTGCCGATCTGTCCGAGACCTTGCCACCGGGGCAGTCGCCTCCCATCGCGCAGTTCTATGGTCAAAATGGACTGCAGCCGGCATATGACTTGCGCAATGCGCTCATTTTTCTTCACCATCCAACGCCCGATGTGGCCTTGGTCACTCTGGAGGACCATTCCCACCCGGCCTGGCAGAGACTCAAGGCGGAAGAGCTGCTGGCCCAGCAGCTGTCCCAGTACGAGGCCAAGCGCGAGCGTGCCCGCTTGCGCGCGCCCGTGCTCAGGCCGCAGGCCGGCATGGCGGATTTGACGCAGCAGTTTCTGGCGCAGCTGCCGTTTGGCCTGACGGGGGCGCAGCAGCGAGTGGTGGGAGAGATTCGGGCCGATATGGAGCGCCGTATTCCCATGCATCGTTTGCTGCAGGGCGATGTGGGCTCGGGCAAGACGGTGGTGGCAGCACTGTCTGCCGTGGCCTGTATCGAGGCCGGCTGGCAATGCGCCTTGATGGCTCCGACCGAAATCCTGGCCGAGCAGCATTTCGGCAAGCTGGTCGGCTGGCTGGAGCCGATTCTGGCTCCGCTGGGCAAAAAGGTCGCCTGGCTGGCGGGTGCCCAGAAGAAGAAGGAGCGCGCCGCGATGCTGGCGCTGGTGGAAAGCGGCGAGGCGGCGCTGGTCGTGGGCACCCATGCCGTGATTCAGGAGCAGGTGCAGTTCAAGAATCTGGCCCTGGCCGTGATCGACGAGCAGCACCGCTTTGGCGTTGCCCAGCGCCTGGCGTTGCGGCAAAAGCTCGCGGCCACGGGAATGGAGCCGCATTTGCTGATGATGAGCGCCACACCGATTCCGCGCACGCTTGCCATGAGCTACTACGCCGACCTCGATGTCTCAACCATAGACGAGCTGCCGCCAGGGCGCACGCCCATCGTCACCAAGCTGATCTCGGACAGCCGCAAGGACGAGGTGATCGAGCGCATCGGTGCCCAGGTCGCCAGCGGGCGTCAGGTCTATTGGGTCTGCCCGCTGATCGAGGAGAGCGAAGCGCTGGATCTGTCGAATGCCACGGCCACCCATGAATATTTGAGCGAAATGCTGCCCGGTGTCATGGTGGGTCTGCTGCACTCGCGCATGCCCACGGCCGAGAAAAAGGCCGTGATGGAGCTGTTTTCTGCCGGCGTCATGGGGGTGCTGGTATCCACCACGGTGATCGAGGTGGGCGTGGACGTGCCCAATGCCTCGCTGATGGTCATTGAGCACTCGGAGCGCTTCGGCCTCTCGCAGCTGCACCAGTTGCGCGGCCGTGTGGGGCGCGGCGCTGCAGCCTCGGCCTGTGTGCTGCTGTATTCGGTGAATGACAACGGGCGACTGTCCGATACCGGCAAGGAGCGCCTGCGTGCCATGGCCGAGACCAATGACGGTTTCGAGATCGCGAGGCGGGATCTGGAGATTCGCGGCCCGGGGGAGTTTCTCGGCGCCCGGCAGTCGGGCGCCCCCATGCTGCGCTTTGCCGATCTCGAGCAGGACGTGATGCTGCTGGACTGGGCGCGCGAGCTGGCACCGCTTATGCTTGAGCAGTTTCCTGCGCTGGCTGCACGCCATGTCAGCCGCTGGCTGGGTGGAAAGGCCGAATATTTGAAGGCCTGAAATACCCAAACCTGCGTTTGAAGACGTAAAGAGTTACGTTTTTGCAGGAATATATGTAATCTTTTGCCTTGGCAATTTGTGATTGAATGCAAAAACAGGATGAATCAATGCTGTTATTGAGAATCCCAAAGACCCCCTCTCTATGACTCTTACCGAATTGAAGTACATCGTGGCCGTTGCGCGGGAAAAGCACTTTGGCCGCGCCGCCGAAGCATGCTATGTGTCCCAGCCTACGCTGTCCGTGGCGATCAAGAAGCTGGAAGAAGAGCTGGATGTCAAGATTTTCGAGCGCAGTGCCGGCGAAGTCTCGGTGACCTCGCTGGGCGAGGAGATCGTGCGCCAGGCGCAAAGCGTGCTGGAGCAGGCCAACGAGATCAAGGAAATCGCCAAGCGCGGCAAGGACCCGCTTTCAGGCGTTCTGACCCTGGGCGTGATCTACACCATCGGCCCCTATCTGCTGCCCGATCTGGTGCGCAACTCCATCAATATGACGCCGCAGATGCCGCTGATGCTGCAGGAGAACTTCACCGTCAAGCTGCTGGAGATGCTGCGCACGGGCGAGATCGACTGCGCCATCATGGCCGAGCCCTTCCCGGATACCGGCCTGGCACTGGCGCCGCTGTACGACGAGCCCTTCATGGCCGCCGTGCCCAGCACCCACCCGCTGGCGCAGAAGAAGAGTCTGTCTACCACGGATCTCAAGAACGAGACCATGCTGCTGCTGGGTGCGGGTCACTGCTTCCGCGACCATGTGCTCGAGGTCTGCCCCGAATTCGCGCGCTATGCCAGCAACTCCGAAGGCATTCGCCGCACCTTCGAAGGCTCTTCGCTGGAAACCATCAAATACATGGTGGCAGCCGGCATGGGCGTGACCCTGGTGCCGCGACTGTCCGTGCCCGAGGATGCACTGGCTCCCATTGAGCGCCGTCGCCGCGCCGATGAGCCTCATATTCGCTATCTTCCGATTCATGAGGAAGACGGCATTGCGCCGCCCACCCGCCGTGTGGTGCTGGCCTGGCGGCGCAGCTTCACGCGCTATGAGGCGATTGCCGCGCTGCGCAATGCCGTATACGCCTGCCCGCTGCCGGGAGTGCAGCGCCTGTCGCAGTAAGCGTGGCTTTAGCGGCTCGAAGAAGGCGGGAGTCTGGATTCGTTAAACCTGAAAGGTGATTGCATGACCAAGCAAGGCAAGGACAAATCGCAGAAACAAAAGTCGGACGCCGCGTCGCAGGTGCCCGCAGGCATCCACATAGGCATCAGCGACGAGGATCGCGCCGCCATTGCCAAGGGGCTGTCGGCGCTGCTGGCCGACACCTATACGCTGTATCTGACCACGCACAACTTCCATTGGAACGTCACGGGGCCCATGTTCAACACGCTGCACACCATGTTCATGGCGCAGTACACCGAGCTGTGGAATGCCGTCGATCCCGTGGCAGAGCGCATCCGTGCACTGGGCCACCATGCGCCTGGCTCCTATGCACAGTTCGGCAAGCTCACCAGCCTGCCCGACGCACCGGCGCAGCCGCCCAAGGCCCTGGAGATGGTGCGCATTCTGGTGCAGGGCCACGAGGCCGTGGCGCGCACGGCCCGTCAGCTGTTTCCCCGTGCGGACAAGGCCGGCGACGAGCCTACTGCAGACCTGCTGACCCAGCGCCTGGCTGTGCATGAGCAGACCGCCTGGATGCTGCGCTCCCTGCTCGAGGAGTGAGCCGCACCCGGGCCGTGGTTCGCGCGGACTCTCCAAGCCCTGACGGGCCCGCCTCCAGAGGCCCGTCAGGGCTTTTTCGCTTTTGCTCCTGAAAGGAATGCCTGTGTTTTCTGCGGCGACTCCCGTGGTCCTGCTGGCGCAGTGGGTGGACAGCCATGCCATCTGGGTGCTGCTGCTGTTGCTGCTGCTCGCGGCCGGCATGCTGCGCTGGCGTGCGCAGGGCCGGGCCGCGTGGCTGTGGCAGGACCGCAGCGCGGATCTCAGGCCTGGCGGCAACTGGCTGCTGGTGGTGGCTGGGTTGGCTGGCGCTGTTCTGGCCCTGCTGGTCGTTGGCGTGCAGCAGTCCCAGTCCCTTCAGTCGCCGCAGGGGCTGATGGCCCTGGATCTGAAGCTGCAGCGCGCGGTGAGCGCAGGCCTGCCGCCCAGTCTGCAGCCCCTGGTGCAGGGCTGGACCATGCTAGGAGATTTGCGCGTCATGGGGCTGCTGAGCCTGGTCGTGGGCCTGTGGTTGCTGTGGCGGCGCCAGGGTCTGCAACTGCTGAGCTGGGTGGTGGCCGTGGCCGGTACGGGACTGTGGGTGCGTTTCATCAAGGGGACCTTGCAGCGTGCGCGTCCGCTGGACGGTCTGGTTTATGAGGCCGGCTTCAGCTTTCCCAGCGGCCATAGCGCGGGCACGGCTGCGATTTTCGGCATGCTGGCCTGGCTGGTCGCTCGCCGACTGCCGCCGCACTGGCGGCCCTGGGTCTTTGCGGTGGCGGCTCTGCTGGCCCTGAGCACAGGCTTGAGCCGCGTGCTGCTGTCCGTGCACCATGCCAGCGATGTGCTGGCGGGTCTGTGCCTGGGTCTGGGCTGGACGGCTCTGGTGCTCTGGTTGACAGACCGTGTCGAGCATGGGGGCGGCGCCCTCCGGGCGTTGCAGGCCGAGGCACAATTGCCGCTGCGCTGACCGCGGCCTGGGGCCCGGTCGTGATCCCCTGCCTTTCGGAACCCGTCTCATGTCCGCCTCCATCCCTGCTTCGCCGCGCTCCAAGCTGTCGCTGTATCTGGATCTGATCCGCTTCAACCGTCCCGCGGGCTGGCTGGTGCTGGTCTGGCCTACGCTGGTGGCTCTGTGGGTGGCCGGCCAGGGCTTTCCGGGCTGGCATCTGCTGGTGGTCTTTGTGCTGGGCACGGTGCTGATGCGCAGCGCGGGCTGCACCATCAACGATATTGCCGACCGCGACTTCGACAGGCATGTGAAACGCACCACTCAGCGCCCCATCACCAGCGGCCAGATCTCGGTCAGGGAAGCCGCCATGGTCGGCCTGGTGCTCGCGCTGGTGGCCTTCGGTCTGGTGCTGTCCACCCGCTGGGAGGCGGTGGCCTGGTCGGTGCCTGCCGTGCTGTTCACGATTCTCTACCCGTTCACCAAGCGCTTTTTTGCCATGCCTCAGGCCTTTCTGGGCATTGCCTTCAATTTCGGCATCGTGATTGCGTTTGCGGCGGTGACCGGTGAGGTCGGCACCACGGCCTGGACGCTGTGGCTGGCGAATATGTTTCTGGTGCTGGCCTATGACACCGAATACGCCATGGTGGACCGCGATGACGATCTCAAGATCGGCATGAAGACCTCGGCCATCACCCTGGGCCGTTTCGATGTCGCGGCCATCATGCTGTTCTTTGTCCTGTGCTGGGGTCTGATCGCCTGGGTGCTGGCTCCTTATCGGCTGGGCTGGCCCTTCTGGCTGGGCATGGGCGTGGCGGCGGCACAGATCGTCTGGCATTTCAGTCTGATCAAGGATCGCACGCGTGAAGGCTGCTTTGTCGCCTTCAGCAAGAGCCACTGGATTGGCGCCGCGATCTTTGCAGGCGTGGCGCTTGGGTTTGCTTTGAGATAGTCCTGTTCTGATAGCTTGAATCGATTGACTGACAAACGATTGAGGTCAGAAAGATTCAAAAAACCGGCCGAGGCCGGTTTTTTATTTGCCGAACTCGGCGGCCAGCTCCTGTGCGCGGATCTGGGCCTTGCGCATGGCCTCGATGAAGTGCTCGGGCAGCTTCTGCTCCTGCATATGGGTGATGGCCGCGTAGGTGGTGCCGCCCTTGCTGGTAACGCGCTGGCGCAGCACTTCGGCGCTTTCGCTGGAGCGTGCCGCCAGTTCCGAGCCGCCCGCAAACGTGGCCACGGCCAGCTTGTAGCTTTGTTCGGCGCTGAGGCCCATGTCGACGCCCGCCTGGGTCATGGCTTCGAGGAACAGGAATACATAGGCCGGGCCGGAGCCGGAGATGGCCGTCACGGCATCCAGATGCTCTTCCTTGTCCACCCAGATGAACTCGCCGGTGCTGCCGATCACAGTCTCGATCAGGGCCTTGCCCTGGGCATCGACCTCGGGGCGGGCGAACAGGCCCGTCATGCCCTTGCCCACCAGGGCCGGGGTATTGGGCATGGCGCGCACGATGCGGCTGGTGCCGGTCCAGGCAGCAATGCTGTTGGTGGTGATGCCGGCTGCAACGCTCAGATGCAGGGCGTTGCGGGCATGGCTGGCGACGGGAGCCGCCGCCTCCTTGAAGCTCTGGGGCTTGACGGCCCAGACCACCAGCTGGGCGTTTTGCAGGGCCTCGGTGGCGGCGGGCAGGGCGTCGATACCGAAGCTGCTCTTCAGCGTAGCGCGTGTGGCCTCAAAAGGCTCGACCACGGTGATGCCGCTGGCTGGAGCACCCTGACGGATCAGGCCGCCGATGATGGCACTGGCCATATTGCCGCCGCCGATGAAGGCAATGGGAGGGAAAACGGTGGTCGAGTGGTCAGTCTGGCTCATGATGGTTCGATTCGCTCTGCGATGCAGCAAGTTGGCAAGCCTGTGTTCGGATTCCAGGCGCAGAACGGCACTATAAACCTGCGCCGCAGCGGTCGCGCTCCTCGCTCAATGCGACGAACTGGGTGACTTCGGCGGGGTTGAAGTTGTTGTCGCTGACCAGCAGCAGCACGCGTCGGCCATCGGGCAGCCGCGGCCCCCAGCTCATTCCCTCCAGGTTGTCCACGGATCGCAGGCCGGCGTCGGCCAGGTCCAGCAGCAATTCCTTGTCTGCGGGGCGGTAGCTGCCCGGCACGAGTCGAGTCTGGCCCAGCGTATCGCTGCTTGCATCGGCATGGGTGCTGATGCGGTAGATGCGTGCACCAAAGCGCAGCGGTGGCGCAAAGGAGCGCTCCAGCACCAGCAGGTGCTCGGGGCCGTCGGCCAGTACATCGCTGATGCCGTTGATGGCACGGTGCTGCAGCCACAGGCCGGTGGGCAGGGCGTCGGGCAGATAGGCCATCTGGCGCACGGGCTGCTGCGTGTCCATGTCATAGGCGGTGATTCGCACCGGGCCGCCCGCTTGCCCTGCTGCGGGCAGGGGCCCGTCTTGCCTGAGCGCCGCCTCCATGGCCAGCCAGAGGGTGCGGCCATCCTGGCTCAGCGCCAGACCTTCGAGCGTGAAGTTGCTGCGCGGCCCCTCGGACTTGCTGGCCGGCAGGCGCAGCCCGGGTGGCAGCGGCCATTCGCGTTGCCAGCGCCCGTCCGTGCCTGATTGCAGCAGTTGCGGGCCGAAGCCGCGCGCAAAGTCGCCCTCGCTGCTCCACAGCAGAGACTGCCCTCCAGGCAGAAGCCGCAGTGCCTCTGCGTCGGGGGTCGCGATGCCGGGCCCAGGCTGGCGGCCGCTGGGGTAAGGGCGTCCTGTGGGGCTGAGCAGCGGCTGGGCACTCTGCATGGTGACCCGATACAGGCCGCCGGCGTCGTACTCGATGCGCGCCGTGTAAAAGCGCGCCGGCCCGTGGGTGGAGCGGTCGTCGCTGACCAGGTAGTACAGATTGCTGCCCGCGTCGTAGTCGATCGAGGACAGCCCGCCCACGGTAGTGCCGGCAAACAGCTGGTCATGTGGCCAGCGGATCTCCCCCAGCAGCGACCAGGGGCGGGCCTGGGGCGTGCTGCAGATGCGGCTGGGTGCGAACGGCGCCGTCGTGCAGGCAGCGAGGCTGGCGCAGATCAGCGCGAGGCCCCAAAGCCGGAGCTGTCGTGGATTGTTCACATTTGTGCCTTGTACTTTTCGCCGATCGCTTTCTAAGATGCCAGCGGTTCCGTGCCGCGTGGGGCGGCTCGGACGACGCCCATCCGAAATAGGGAGCAATCATGGCATCCAATGTCAAAAAATGGTCGGCAGAGTTTCTGGGTACTTTCTGGTTGACCTTTGGCGGCTGCGGCAGCGCGGTGCTGGCAGCGGCCTTTCCCGAAGTGGGCATCGGCCTGCTGGGCGTGTCCTTTGCCTTCGGCCTGACGGTGCTGACGGGCGCCTATGCCTTCGGCCCGGTCTCCGGCGGCCACTTCAATCCTGCGGTGTCCGTCGGACTGGCGGTGGCGGGGCGCTTTCGCTTTGCCGAGCTGCCCGGCTACATCATTGCCCAGGTTCTCGGGGCCATCGCGGCGGCAGCCGTGCTGTACTTCATTGCCAGCGGCAAGGCCGGTGCCCAGGTGGCCGATCTGGCCACCAATGGCTATGGCGAGCACTCGCCGGGCAAGTTCAACATGGCGGCGGCGCTGGTGACCGAGGTGGTGCTGACCGCCGTGTTTCTGCTGGTGATCCTGGGCTCCACCACCAAGAAAGCCGCCGTGGGCTTTGCGGGCATGAGCATCGGTCTGTGCCTGACGCTGATCCATCTGATCTCCATCCCCGTGACCAATACCTCGGTCAACCCCGCCCGCAGCACCGGCCCGGCGCTGTTTGGGCCGGCCATCGCGCTGGAGCAGCTGTGGCTGTTCTGGCTGGCCCCCATCGTGGGTGCCATCATCGGCGCCGTGATCCACAAGGCGCTGCTGGGTGACGAAGACTGAGCGTGCAACGCGGCTGCTGCCCAAGCAGAAAGGGATGCCTTGTCATCCCTTTTTTGATGGCTTGGGCGCTTGCCTGGCCAGCGCCCAGTGCAGCGGCTTTACTGTGCCGTGGTCTGGCGCACGGCCTGTTCCCAGCGCTGCATCAGCTCGTCGGCGCGGTCCTTGCCCAGCGTGGGCAGGAAGCGGCGCTCGGCCTTCCACAAGGCCGACAGCTCCTCGGTGCTCTGATAGACGCCGCTGGACAGGCCGGCCAGATAGGCTGCACCCAGAGCCGTGGTTTCCACGCAGGCCGGGCGCACCACGGGAATGCCCAGCAGATCGGCCTGGAACTGCATCAGCAGATTGTTGACGCAGGCACCGCCGTCCACGCGCAGCTCGCTGACCGGCGTGCCGCCCGTGGCCACGGCGTCGCGGCTCATGGCGCCGAGCAGGGCTGCACTCTGGTAGGCAATGGATTCCAGGGCCGCACGGGCGATATGGGCCATCGTCGTGCCGCGCGTCAGGCCAGTGATGGTGCCGCGCGCATCGGGCTTCCAGTAGGGGGCGCCCAGGCCGGTAAAGGCCGGCACCAGCATCACGCCGCCGCTGTCGGGCACGCTTTCGGCCAGTTGCTGGACCTGGCCGCTGTGTTCGATGGCCTGCAGGCCGTCGCGCAGCCACTGCACCACGGCACCGCCGACGAAGACGCTGCCTTCCAGCGCAAACTGGGGCTGGCTGCTTGCCTGGGCGGCCGAGGTGGTCAGCAGGCCGTTGCTCGAAGTCTGGAAGCTGCTGCCCGTATGCATGAGCATGAAGCAGCCCGTGCCGTAGGTGTTCTTGGCCATGCCCGCGTCGAAGCAGGCCTGGCCGAACAGCGCGCTTTGCTGATCGCCGGCCACGCCGCCGATATTGATGGAGCCGCCCAGCACTTCGTCGGCCGTCTGGCCGAAGTCGGCGGCCGAGGGAAGGACCTCGGGCATCAGGCACGCAGGGATGTCGAGCAGGGCCAGCAGATCGGCATCCCATTGGTTGCTGTGCACATTGAACAGCATGGTGCGGCTGGCATTGCTCACATCGGTGACATGGCGCTTGCCGCCCGTCAGCTGCCAGATCAGCCAGCAATCCACCGTGCCGAAGGCCAGCTCGCCGGCCTGTGCTGCGGCGCGTGCGCCGGGCACGTTGTCCAGCAGCCATTTGAGCTTGGTGCCTGAAAAATAGGCATCGATGCGCAGACCGGTTTTCTGCAAAATGGCGTCGCTGTGACCGGCTTCGCGCAGCTGCACGCAGGTGGGTTCGGCGCGGCGGTCCTGCCAGACGATGCCATGGTGAATGGGGGCGCCGGTCTTGCGGTTCCAGACGATGGTGGTCTCGCGCTGGTTGGTAATGCCTACCGAGCGAATATCGCCAGCCTTGAGGCCCGCCTTGGCCAGCGCCTCCTTGGCGGTGCTCAGCTGGGTGCGCCAGATCTCGCGCGGGTCATGCTCCACCCAGCCCGGCTGTGGATAGATCTGCGGCAGCTCCAGCTGGGCCGAGGCAACGATGCGGCCTTGCGTGTCGAAGACGATGGAGCGGGAACTGGAGGTGCCCTGGTCCAGGGCGAGCAGATAGGTTGTCATGAGTTGTCCGAGGTTCAGAGGGGGAGCACAAAGCGCGCCATTTCGGCCTGCTCGCTCCAGCCCTGCCGGGAATAAAAGCCGCGCACATAGGAAGGGCGCTCGCGGTTGTTGACCAGCCAGATGCGTATGCAATGGCGCTCGCGCGCTGCCTGTGTGGCCGCGTCCAGCAGTTGCTGGCCCAGGCCTGCACCGCGCGCTGCCTCGGCGACAAACAGCTCGCTCACATAGGCTTCCCAGCCTTGCAGCACGGCGACCGGCAGCCAGTGCACGGCGCAGTAGCCGTGAATGTGCTGCTGGCTGTCTTGCGCCACCAGCATCAGAGAGCGCTCCGGCCCGGTCTGCAGCTCGTCCAGCAGTGCCTTCACGGCCTCGGTGTTCTGGGACGCGGAATGACTTTCGTAGGCCTTGAACCAGCCTATGTCATGCAGCAGCCCGGCAATGCCCGCGGCATCTTCGGGCAGCGCAGGACGGATCAGATAGGGGGCCGCGTTCATTGGGCGATGGTGCATTGCACCTCGGCATCCCGCAACAGGGCATCGAAGGGCGCGGAGGGTGGCACGTCGGTGAACAGGCGGTCGATCTGGTTCAGGCGGGCCAGCTCCACCATGGCCTGGCGGCTGAACTTGCTGTGGTCGGCGGCCAGCCAGACTTCGCGCGACTGGCCGATGATGGTCTGGGCCACCTTGACCTCGCGCAGGTCGAAGTCGCGCAGGCTGCCGTCCGATTCGATGGCCGAGATGCCGATCACGGCAATGTCCACCTTGAACTGGCGCATGAAGTCCACGGCCGCCTCGCCCACGATGCCGCGGTCGCGTGTGCGCACCACGCCGCCGGCGACGATGACTTCGCAATCGGCATTGCTGCTGAGGATGGCGGCGACATTGAGATTGTTGGTGATGACACGCAGACCTTTGTGCTGCAGCAGGGCCTGGGCCACCGCTTCGGTGGTAGTGCCGATGTTGAGAATCAGCGAGCAGCCGTTGGGAATGGCCTCTGCAATGGCGCGTGCAATGCGCATCTTGCCTTCGGCATGCAATACCTGGCGCTGGGTATGTGCCAGGTTCTCCACGGTGGCACTGGGCACGCGCACGCCGCCATGAAAGCGCACCAGCAGTCCGGCATCGGCCAGCTTCTGTATGTCGCGGCGCACGGTTTGCAGCGTGACACCGAGGATTTCGGCCAGTTGCTCTACCGAGGTGGATTGGCGGGCGCGGACTTCTTCGACAAGCTGCAACTGGCGGGGATTGCTGTTCATGACTGATGACTGGTTATATAGGTGCTATTGGCGCATGGACGGGCTGCAGATGAAGAGCTCTATAGGGGAGAGCGCCAGCCGCAGCGGGCAGTGCAGGGATTGTGAGCGAATCCAAACGAACCTCTAATAGGGTGATTTTCTATGGAATTGCCCGGTAAAAAACAAAAATGAATCCGCGTCGAGTCTGAAGTCTGACAGCAAGCTGCGGTTATATGTCATCGTGGTGAGTTGTTGCAGCAGTAACAATTGGCACGACAAGAAGAATGCAGTTCATGCATTGAGTGTGTGCAAGCGCGCCGATTGCCGATGTTGCGGCCTGGCCGGAGTGGCGCTGGAGCAGCGGTTTTGGCTTGAATCGCGCGAAAACGAATCGATATTCAGGGGTTGGCGCCCACAAAAAGCGAAAAAGAGCGAAAATATTCGATCTGAAATTTATTCTTCGTTGTGTGCGTCCCATCCGTGATGGTGGCGGCACGGCGATCACCGCAGAAGTCGTTCCATGAACCAGTCCACTCAACCCTTGGCTACAACGCGTGCACAACTGCTGGAGCGCCTGGCGCAGACCGAAAGCTTCGATCTGGCCATCGTGGGCGGCGGTGCCACGGGGCTGGGCGTGGCGGTGGATGCGGCGGCGCGCGGCTTCAAGGTCGTGCTGCTGGAGTCGCTGGACTTCGCCAAGGGCACTTCCTCGCGCGCCACCAAGCTGGTGCATGGCGGCGTGCGCTATCTGGCGCAGGGCAACATCTCCCTGGTGCGCGAGGCGCTGCACGAGCGCACCACGCTGCTGCACAACGCACCGCATCTGGCCCAGCCTCTGGCCTTTGTGATGCCCTCGTACAAGCTGCTGGATACGCCGTTCTACGGCATCGGCCTCAAGATGTATGACGCGCTGGCCGGCAAGGCCGGCCTGGGGGCTACCGAATTCCTCTCCAGCACCAAGACCGTGAAATACCTGCCGACCGTACAGCAAAAAGGTCTCAAGGGCGGGGTCAAGTACTGGGATGGCCAGTTTGACGATGCGCGTCTGGCGCTGGCGCTGGCGCGTACCGCAGCGGCCAAGGGCGCCTTGCTGATCAATTACTGCCCGGCGGAAAAGCTGATCTACGAGGGGCAGCAGATTGCCGGGCTGATCTGCCGCGATGCGGAATCGGGTCGCAACTTCACCGTGCGCGCCAAGTGCGTGGTCAATGCCACGGGGCCCTGGGTGGATCTGTTTCGCCAGCAGGATGCCGAGGCCCAGGGCAAGCCCGTCAAGCCCATGGTTGCGCCCAGCCAGGGGGTGCACGTGGTGGTGGACCGCGAGTTCCTGCCCACGGATCATGCGCTGCTGATCCCGAAGACGGCCGATGGCCGCGTGCTGTTTGCCGTGCCGTGGCTGGGCAAGGTGATTCTGGGAACCACCGACACGCCGCGTAACGACCTGGCGCGCGAACCCCTGCCTTTCCCCGAGGAGCTGGATTTCATTCTCGGCGAGGCCGGCAAGTATCTGAATCGACAGCCCACGCTGGCCGATGTGCGCAGCATGTGGGTGGGCCTGCGCCCGCTGGTCAAGCCGCAGGACGATGACGGCGAGAACACCAAGAAGATCAGCCGCGAGCACACGGTGATGTCCAGCAAGACCGGCCTGGTGACCGTCACCGGCGGCAAATGGACGACTTACCGGGCCATGTCCGAGGATGTGCTGGCCGAATGCTTCCAGATCGGCCGCCTGCCCGGTCGTCCTGCCGGGGTTACCGTGAACCTGCCGCTGGTGGGGGCGCCGGCCGAGGCGGCCGTCACGCACAGCATGAACCAGAGTCAGGGCCTGCACTCCTACGGCACGGATGCCGCTGCCGTGGCTGCGCTGCCTGGTGCGCAGAACTGGCTGATGGATGGTCTCTCGGAGGCCATGGTGCGCTTTGCCGCCCGCTTTGAATACGCGCGCACCGTCGAGGACATGCTGGCGCGCCGCAGTCGCCTGCTTTTCCTCGATGCCCGCAAGGCGGCCGAGATCGCGCCCCGCGTGGCGGCCATCCTGACCGAGGAGCTGGCCCAGGACGTGCAACTCAACGACTTCCTGGCCCTGACCCGCCAATATCTGCCCGTCCAGGGCTGATCTGCGCGGCCGCCCTGCGGGGCGTGGCGTATGGGCAACAGGCTGCGGTTCGCAGCTCTCTTGGAAATGTGAGCTGGCAGTGCTTGATGGCTGTTGATTTCAGGTAATTTATTGTTTGAAATCAATGTGCTAATTGCGCAGCATGCTATTGTTTTGGTTGCAAGTGCGAGGGCCTGTCTGCCAGGCTTTGCGCCAGTGAAATCAGTGCGGGTATTGCAGGCTAAACGCTTGACGCACAAAGGATTTCCTGCGACAATCTCCTGCTTCACGTTTAAAAGCGTGGAACTTTCTGCCCAGCGGGAAGCCCTCCGGAATGGTCCGGAAGGTGGACGACGGGCCCAAGACTGACCGGCTGCTTGATCAGCCCTTGAGAAGACTCTGGGGCTGTCGAGCGTTGCTGGAGCAAGTTGGGAATATTGAAATGATCCAAACAGAATCTCGGTTAGAGGTTGCCGACAACACCGGCGCGAAGTCTGTTCAGTGCATTAAGGTGCTGGGCGGTTCTCATCGTCGCTACGCAAGTGTTGGCGACATCATCAAGGTGAGCGTCAAGGAAGCAGCTCCTCGTGGTCGCGTCAAAAAAGGCGAGATCTACAGTGCTGTGGTGGTGCGCACCGCCAAGGGCATCCGTCGTGCAGACGGCTCGCTCGTGAAGTTCGACGGCAATGCCGCCGTGCTGCTGAACGCCAAGCTGGAGCCTATCGGCACCCGCATCTTTGGCCCCGTGACTCGTGAACTGCGTACCGAAAAGTTCATGAAGATCGTGTCGCTGGCCCCTGAAGTTCTCTAAAGGAATAGCACCATGAACAAGATTCGCAAGGGCGACGAAGTTATCGTGCTGACCGGCCGTGACAAGGGCAAGCGTGGCGTGGTTTCTCTGCGCAAGGATGACTCCCACGTGATCGTGGACGGTGTCAACCTGGTCAAGAAGCACACCAAGCCTAACCCCATGAAGGGCACCACCGGCGGTATCGTGGAAAAGGCCATGCCTATCCACCAATCCAACGTGGCTATCTTCAATGCAGCGACCGGCAAGGCCGATCGCGTGGGCATCAAGGTGAACGCCGACGGCACACGTGTTCGCGTGTTCAAGTCCAATGGCGCTGAAATCGCCGCCTAAGGAGTAACACATGGCACGACTGCAAAAACTCTATCGCGAAAAGATCGCGGCTGAACTGAAGGAAAAGTTCGGCTACACCTCCGCTATGGAAGTGCCCCGTCTGACCAAGATCACTCTGAACATGGGTGTGAGCGAAGCCGTGGCCGACAAGAAGGTGATGGACAACGCCGTGGCTGACCTGACCAAGATTGCTGGTCAGAAGCCTGTGGTGACCAAGGCCAAGAAGGCTATCGCTGGTTTCAAGATCCGCGAAGGCCAAGCTATCGGCTGCATGGTGACCCTGCGTGGCGTTCAGATGTACGAATTCCTGGACCGTTTCGTGACCGTGGCTCTGCCCCGCGTGCGTGACTTCCGTGGTATCTCGGGTCGTTCGTTCGACGGTCGCGGCAACTACAACGTTGGCGTCAAAGAACAAATCATCTTCCCCGAAATCGAGTACGACAAGGTGGACGCTCTGCGTGGTCTGAACATCAGCATCACGACAACAGCGAAGAACGACGAAGAGTGCAAGGCACTGCTCGCCGCTTTCAAATTCCCCTTCAAGAACTGAGGTGGCGCATGGCTAAAGTAGCAATGATTCAGCGCGAACTGAAGCGCGAAAAGCTGGCAGCCAAGTATGCTGCCAAGTATGCAGAACTGAAGGCAATCGCCGGCGACGTGAAGCGTTCCGACGAAGAGCGCGACGCCGCTCGCCTGGGTCTGCAGAAGCTGCCCCGTAACTCGAACCCCACTCGCCAGCGTAACCGTTGCGAGATCACTGGCCGTCCTCGCGGTACCTTCCGCCAATTCGGTCTGGGTCGTGCCAAGGTGCGTGAATTGGCCTTTGCTGGCGACATCCCCGGTGTCACCAAGGCCAGCTGGTAAGCAAGCAGGAGAGATTAAACATGAGCATGAGTGATCCCATCGCTGACTTGCTGACCCGCATCCGCAATGCACAACTGGTCTCCAAGGCCACTGTGTCGGCTCCTTCCTCCAAGGTGAAGGTTGCCATCGCACAAGTGCTGAAGGAAGAAGGCTATATCGACGGCTTCGAAGTGAAGTCCGAAGGTGGCAAGTCCGAACTCGAAATTACCCTGAAGTACTACGCCGGTCGCCCTGTGATCGAGCGTATCGAACGTGTGAGCCGTCCCGGCCTGCGCGTGTACAAGGGTCGTCACGCAATTCCTCAGGTCCAGAACGGCCTGGGTGTGGCCATCGTCACTACTCCCAAGGGCGTGATGACTGATCGCAAAGCACGTGCTGCCGGTATCGGCGGTGAAGTGCTGTGCTATGTGGCCTAACGGACATTAAGGAGAAATACTGAAATGTCTCGCGTAGCAAAAGCTATTGTGACCATCCCCGCAGGTGTGGATGTGTCCATCAACGCTGAAACCATCAAGGTCAAGGGCAAGGGCGGCGATCTGTCGCTGGCTCTGAACGGCCTGGTGACCATCGGCAACAACGACGGCAAGCTGTCCTTTGCTCCCGCCAACGATTCCCGTGAAGCTGACGCCCTGGCCGGTACCATCCGCCAGCTGGTCAACAACATGGTCAAGGGCGTGACTGAAGGCTTCGAGAAGAAGCTGACGCTGATTGGCGTGGGCTACAAGGCCGCTGCACAAGGTTCCAAGCTGAACCTGGCTGTGGGCTTCTCGCACCCCGTCAACTTCGAGATGCCCGCCGGCATCACTGTCGCTACCCCCACTCCGACTGAGATCGTGATCAAGGGTGCTGACCGTCAAGTGGTCGGTCAATTGGCTGCTGAGATCCGTGCCGTTCGTCCTCCCGAGCCTTACAAGGGCAAGGGCATTCGCTATGCGAATGAGAAGGTCGTGATCAAAGAGACCAAGAAGAAGTAAGGAGCTGCATGATGTTGAACAAGAAAGAGCAGCGTCTGCGCCGTGCCCGTCAGACTCGCATCCGCATTGCCCAGCAAGGCGTTGCACGTCTGAGCGTGAACCGCACCAATCTCCATATCTACGCCTCCGTGGTTTCGGAAGACGGCACTACCGTGCTGGCTTCGGCCTCCACTGCAGAAGTCGAAGTGCGTTCGCAACTCGGCGCCGCTGGCAAGGGTGGCAACGTGGCCGCCGCCACGCTGATCGGCAAGCGCATTGCTGAGAAGGCTAAGGCTGCTGGCGTTGAGAAAGTGGCTTTCGACCGCGCCGGTTTTGCATACCACGGCCGCGTGAAGGCTTTGGCAGAAGCCGCTCGCGAAGCGGGCCTGCAGTTCTAAGCGGAGCGGATACAAATGGCTAAATTTTCCCCCAAAGTGCAAGACGAAGGTCGTGACGACGGTCTGCGCGAAAAAATGATCGCGGTCAACCGCGTCACCAAGGTTGTGAAGGGCGGTCGTATTCTCGGCTTCGCTGCACTGACCGTGGTTGGCGACGGTGACGGTCGCGTTGGCATGGGTAAGGGCAAGTCCAAGGAAGTGCCTGCTGCCGTGCAAAAAGCGATGGAAGAATGCCGTCGCAACCTGATGAAGGTTGCACTCAAGAGCGGCACCATTCACCACTCGGTGAAGGGCCATCACGGCGCTGCCAAGGTCGAGCTGCACCCAGCTCCCAAGGGTACCGGCATCATTGCTGGCGGCCCTATGCGCGCTGTTTTTGAAGTGGTGGGTATCACCGACATCGTGGCCAAGAGCCACGGTTCGTCGAACCCCTACAACATGGTTCGCGCAACTTTCGACGCTTTGAAGAACTCCACGACCCCTGCGAACGTGGCAGCAAAGCGCGGCAAGTCGGTCGAAGACATCTTCACCGCCTGATCGGAGTCCAGCACATGACAACACAACAAACTGTCAAGATTCAGCTGGTTCGTAGCCCCATCGGCACCAAAGAGTCGCACCGTGCGACTGTGCGTGGCCTGGGTCTGCGCAAGCTGAACAGCGTCAGCGAACTGCAGGACACTCCTGAAGTGCGCGGCATGATTAACAAGATCGCCTACTTGGTGAAGGTTCTCTGAAAGGATTGATGATGGAACTCAATAGCATCAAGCCTGCAGACGGCGCCAAGCACGCCAAGCGTCGCGTGGGTCGCGGTATCGGTTCTGGTCTGGGTAAGACTGCCGGTCGCGGTCACAAGGGTCAGAAGTCGCGTTCGGGTGGCTACCACAAGGTGGGCTTCGAAGGCGGTCAAATGCCTTTGCAGCGTCGCCTGCCCAAGCGTGGCTTCAAGTCGCATCTGCTGAAGTTCAATGCAGAAGTGACCCTGTCCGAGCTGGATAAGCTCGGCCTGGCCGAAGTCGATCTGGCTGCTCTGAAGCAAGCCGGTCTGGTTGGCTCTATCGCTAAGGTGGTGAAGATCATCAAGAGCGGTGAACTGACTAAGGCTGTCAAGCTCAACGGTATCGGCGCTACCGCCGGTGCCAAGGCTGCCATCGAAGCTGCCGGTGGCAGCATCGCCTGATTAAAGTTCTGAAAGAAGACATCCGTGGCTACTAGCGCAGCTCAAATTGCAAAGACTGGAAAATTCGGCGACCTGCGTCGTCGTCTGGTTTTTCTGTTGCTTGCGCTGGTCGTATACCGCATCGGGGCGCATATCCCCGTTCCGGGCATCGACCCAGCGCAGCTGCAGCAGCTGTTCTCTGGCCAGCAGGGCGGCATTCTCAATCTGTTCAACATGTTCTCGGGTGGAGCGCTCTCGCGCTTCACAGTGTTCGCACTGGGGATCATGCCGTACATCTCGGCATCGATCATCATGCAGCTCATGACCTACGTGGTCCCGACATTCGAGCAGATGAAAAAGGAAGGTGAAGCGGGTCGTCGCAAGATTACCCAGTACACCCGCTACGGCACTCTGGGCCTGGCGCTGTTTCAGTCCTTGGGAATTGCTGTTGCCCTGGAAAGCTCCGCAGGCTTGGTTCTGAACCCTGGTTTTGGCTTCCGCATGACTGCGGTGGTCAGTCTCACGGCCGGTACCCTGTTCCTGATGTGGCTCGGTGAACAGATCACTGAACGTGGTCTGGGCAACGGTATCTCGATACTGATCTTTGGCGGTATCGCCGCAGGCCTGCCGAGTTCCATCGGCGGTCTGCTGGAGCTGGTGCGCACCGGTGCCATGAGCATTCTGGCGGCAATCTTCATTGTTCTCGTTGTGGCAGCCGTGACGTATTTCGTCGTGTATGTCGAACGAGGTCAACGCAAGATCTTGGTGAATTACGCACGCCGACAAGTCGGCAACAAGGTGTACGGTGGTCAGTCTTCGCACTTGCCACTGAAGCTGAACATGGCAGGTGTGATTCCTCCCATCTTCGCTTCGTCGATCATCTTGCTGCCCGCTACGGTGGTGAATTGGTTCAGTGCAGGAGAATCCATGCGCTGGCTGAAGGATATTGCGAGCACGTTGACCCCTGGTCAGCCAATCTATGTCATCCTTTATGCTGCCGCGATCATTTTCTTCTGCTTCTTCTATACGGCCCTGGTTTTCAACAGCCGGGAAACTGCCGACAACCTGAAGAAGAGTGGCGCTTTCATCCCCGGGATTCGTCCTGGCGAACAGACAGCCCGCTACATTGACAAGATTCTGGTTCGCCTGACCCTGGCTGGCGCGATCTACATTACCTTCGTGTGCTTGTTGCCCGAATTCCTGATCCTGAAGTACAACGTTCCGTTCTACTTCGGTGGTACATCGTTGCTGATCATCGTGGTCGTGACAATGGACTTCATGGCGCAAGTGCAGAACTACGTGATGTCGCAGCAATACGAGTCGCTCCTGAAAAAAGCGAACTTTAAGGCTGGTATTTGATGACAAGGCTGCCCGAGGGGGCAGCCTGCCAAAAGTTAGTAGACGCCCATCGATCTATCGCGGGCATTGTTTCCGGGTCGATAGGCCGATAGTGGATGGAAAGTTTTAGGAGAAAAGAATGAGAGTTTCGGCTTCGGTCAAGAAAATCTGCCGTAACTGCAAGATCATCCGCCGCAAAGGTGTTGTGCGCGTGATCTGCACTGACCAGCGCCACAAGCAGCGCCAAGGTTGATTGAAAGCATTAGAGGACTAATATGGCACGTATTGCTGGCATTAACATCCCGCCGCACAAGCATGCTGAAATCGGCCTGACTGCCATCTATGGCATCGGTCGCACTACAGCTCGCAAGATCTGCGAAGCATGCGGTATCGAGTATTCCAAGAAGGTCAAGGACCTGACGGACGCTGATCTGGAAAAGATCCGTGACTTCCTGAATCCCATGACTCTGGAAGGTGATCTGCGTCGCGAAACCACGATGAACATCAAGCGCTTGATGGACATCGGTTGCTACCGCGGTTTCCGTCATCGTCGCGGCCTGCCCATGCGCGGTCAACGTACCCGCACAAACGCCCGTACTCGCAAGGGTCCGCGCAAGGGTGCTGCGGCTCTGAAGAAATAAGAGATTGAAAGATCATTATGGCTAAGTCTCCCGCAAACAACGCAGCTGCTCGCGTTCGCAAGAAGGTCCGTAAGAATATTTCTGACGGCATCGCGCACGTGCACGCTTCGTTCAACAACACGATCATCACCATCACCGACCGTCAAGGCAACGCTCTGTCGTGGGCTTCGTCGGGTGGCCAGGGCTTCAAGGGTTCGCGTAAGTCGACTCCCTTTGCTGCTCAGGTTGCTTCGGAAGTGGCCGGTCGTGCTGCTATCGAACAGGGCATCAAGAACCTGGAAGTCGAAATCAAGGGTCCCGGTCCTGGCCGTGAATCCTCGGTTCGCGCCCTGGGTGCTCTGGGTATCCGCATCACTTCCATCTCGGACGTGACTCCGGTTCCCCACAACGGCTGCCGCCCTCAAAAGCGTCGTCGTATCTAATTTTTTATCAAGCCCACCGCCGCCCAGGTGCATTTGCATCGCGGGCGGCTCCCGTGTTTGCGCACGGTAGATGACACAAAGGAAATCAAGTGGCACGCTATATTGGCCCTAAGGCAAAACTCTCCCGCCGCGAAGGCACCGATCTGTTCCTGAAGAGCGCACGTCGCTCCATCGCAGACAAGGCAAAGTTCGACACCAAGCCTGGTCAGCATGGCCGCACTTCCGGTCAGCGCACTTCCGACTACGGTCTGCAACTGCGCGAAAAGCAGAAGGTCAAGCGCATGTACGGCGTGCTGGAGAAGCAATTCCGCCGCTACTTCGAAGCTGCTGACCGCAAGCGTGGCAACACTGGTGCCAACCTGCTGTCGCTGCTGGAATCGCGTCTGGACAACGTCGTGTACCGCATGGGCTTCGGCTCCACTCGCGCTGAAGCACGTCAGCTGGTGTCGCACAAGGCTATCACTGTGAACGGCCAGTCCGTAAACATTCCTTCTTTCTCCGTGAAGGAAGGCGACGTGGTTGCTCTGCGTGAAAAGTCCAAGAAGCAAGCTCGCGTGGTCGAGGCTCTGCAACTGGCTGCTCAAGTGGGCTTCCCCGCATGGGTTGAAGTGTCTGCTGACAAGGCAGAAGGTACTTTCAAGAAGTCTCCTGACCGCGATGAATTCGCAGCTGACATCAACGAATCCCTGATCGTTGAGTTGTACTCGCGTTAATCTTTAGCAGCGACATTTCTGTAAACCGTCCCCACGGCGCGAGGCATCGCGCCGTGGGTGCTTCACCAGCCTTACCGGTGTAACGAGCCGAGGGTATTGAGAGGAAGTCTGCATGCAAACGAATTTGCTGAAGCCCAAGACAATCAATGTCGAGCAACTTGGTCACAACCGTGCCAAGGTTGTTCTGGAGCCGTTTGAGCGTGGCTACGGTCATACGCTGGGCAATGCCCTGCGCCGTGTTCTGCTCTCCTCCATGGTGGGTTACGCAGCGACGGAAGTGACGATTGCTGGGGTGCTGCATGAGTACTCCTCCATCGACGGTGTCCAGGAAGATGTGACGAACATCCTGCTGAACCTCAAGGGTGTGGTGTTCAAGCTGCACAATCGTGACGAAGTCACCCTGAGCCTGCGCAAGGATGGCGAAGGTGTTGTCACTGCCCGTGACATTCAGACCCCCCACGACGTAGAAATCGTCAACCCTGATCATGTGATCGCCCATCTGTCGCAAGGCGGCAAGCTGGACATGCAGATCAAGGTGGAAAAGGGCCGCGGCTATGTGCCCGGCAACGTGCGCCGCTATGGTGACGAATCGACCAAGTCGATCGGCCGTATCGTGCTCGACGCCTCGTTCTCGCCCGTCAAGCGCGTGAGCTACGCTGTCGAATCCGCACGTGTGGAACAGCGTACCGATCTGGACAAGCTGGTTCTGGAAATCGAAACCAACGGTGCCATCACCGCTGAAGACGCAGTGCGCGCATCCGCCAAGATCCTGGTGGAGCAGCTGGCAGTGTTTGCCCAGCTCGACGGTGGCGATATCGCCAGCGTGTTCGACGCTCCTGCCGGTGGCCGCGGTGCTGCCACGTCGTTCGATCCCATCCTGCTGCGTCCTGTGGACGAGCTCGAGCTCACCGTGCGTTCTGCCAACTGCCTCAAGGCAGAGAACATCTACTACATCGGTGACCTCATCCAGCGTACCGAAAACGAGCTGCTCAAGACTCCCAACCTGGGTCGTAAGTCGCTCAACGAGATCAAGGAAGTTCTGGCTTCCCGCGGTCTGACTCTGGGCATGAAGCTTGAAAACTGGCCACCCGCTGGCCTGGAAAAGCGTTAATTGCTACAATAGAGGACTTTGCCGGAGTTGATCTGGCAAAGTCCAAGTGCCTCGGGCAGTACCTGATACGGCTGCCTGATTTAATTTAGAAAAGATCTCCGGATAAAAACGGGGAGCAAAGGAAAAGCACCATGCGTCACGGCAACGGCCTCCGCAAACTGAACCGCACTTCTGCACACCGCAAGGCAATGCTGCAGAACATGATGAACTCGCTGATCGAGCACGAAGCAATCAAGACCACGGTCCCCAAGGCCAAGGAACTGCGTCGCGTGATCGAGCCCATGATCACTCTGGCCAAGGTTGATACCGTGGCTAACCGCCGTCTGGCTTTCGACCGTCTGCGCGACCGCGACAGCGTGACCAAGCTGTTCAACGTGCTGGGTCCCCGCAACGCTCAGCGTCCCGGTGGCTACACACGTATCCTGAAGATGGGCTTCCGCGTGGGCGACAATGCACCCATGGCCTATGTGGAGCTGGTCGAGCGCGCTGAAGAAGCCGCTGCAGCAGCTGAATAAGCCAGGGCAGGCTGCAAAGCCTGCTATAATTTGGAAATACCGCGCGATGGAGCAGTCTGGTAGCTCGTTGGGCTCATAACCCAAAGGTCGGAGGTTCAAATCCTTCTCGCGCAACCAAATTGAAAAAGGTCACGACAATGTCGTGACCTTTTTTTTGTCCATTTTCTCCATGGGCCAGAAGGCAGCATCCGCCTTAGCTCGTCATACCCCTGACTGCGTGCCTGAGCGGCGGCGCAGGTGCTCGCGTACGCGGTCGGCGATCACCTGGGCGATTTCCGGGCTCAGCACCTCGCTGATATGCAGTACCTCGGTGTAGTGCAGATAGAGAAGGCCGCGCAAGGTCCTGAATGCCGTCTCATGTTCGGCACCGCAGATGCCGGCATCGTTGGCCAGCACGCGTTCGACAGCACCGGGGCCGAGCAGCCGGATCTTGCAGATGGCTGCCTGATGCAGGATCTCCAGGTCTATTTCCTCAAGGCGGTTTTCCCATTCATCGGGCAAGAATCGATTCGCTGGCATGTAGGGTGGCTCTCCTGCTCAATCCATGGACGTCTGTCCCAGACCCGGATGCTGGCATACCCCGAGTCCGGCCGTTGATTTTGCTTCTACAAGTCTTGATGCTTATCAAATGTCGATAAGGTGAACGTCGGCCTGGGGTCGACGCTGTGCGGCACTGCATCATGATGCCAGTCTGCGACTCGACCACCAATGCCCGTCCGTGTCTCCTGGATTTCTCCGAGCTGAGGTATGGTGTCTCGATGCGCTGCAGGTAAAGAAAAGGACTTGTATGTTCGAGAAAATCGTCTCGATGTTCCGCTACCTCAAATCGGCCGTGCCGTTTCGGCTGGTGCCTGCATTGATTGCCACCCTGGTGCTGATCGGTCTGCTGCTGACGCCGGTGCCGGCTGGGCTGGATGCCAAGGCATGGCAGCTGGTGGCCATCTTTCTGACAACCATCGTGGCGATTATCCTCAAGGTCATGCCCATAGGCGTGATGGCTCTGATGGCGATTGTCATCGTGTCGCTGTCCCAGGTGACCTCCAGTTCCTCCAAGGGGGCGATCACGGATGCGCTGAGCAGCTTTGCGAACCCCTTGATCTGGCTGATCGTGGTGGCTGTTCTGATCTCGCGCGGCCTCAAGAAAACGGGGCTCGGCAACCGCATCGGATTGCTGTTCATTGCGCTGATGGGAAAGCGCACCATAGGCATAGGCTACGGACTTGCGATCTGTGAGCTGGTGCTGGCCCCGTTCACGCCCAGCAACACGGCACGCGGCGGCGGTATCGTGCATCCGATCATGAAGTCCATTGCCAACGCCTTCGAATCGGACCCGGCCAAGGGTACACAGGGCAAGGTCGGGACCTATCTGGCGCTGGTCAACTACCATTCCAATCCGATCACTTCGGCCATGTTCCTGACCGCAACGGCGCCCAATCCTCTGGTCGTGGACCTGGTGGCCAAGGCCACGGGTCAGTCCCTGCATCTGAGTTGGACAAGCTGGGCGCTGTACATGCTGCTGCCAGGCCTGCTGTGTCTGCTGCTGATGCCGCTGGCGGTCTATCTGCTGTCGCCTCCCGAGCTCAAGGCCACGCCCAATGCCGTGGAGTACGCTCGTGCCGAGATGGCCCGCATGGGCCCGCTGTCGGGCAAGGAGCGTGTCATGCTGGGAACCTTCGGCATGATGCTGCTGCTGTGGGCGAATGTGCCGCAGATGCTCTTCGGTCCGGCCTTTACGCTGGACCCGACCGTGGTGGCGTTTCTCGGTTTGTTCGCCCTGATCATCACGGGCACCATCGACTGGGATGACGTGCTGTCCGAGAAAAGTGCCTGGGACACCCTGATCTGGTTCGGTGCCCTGGTCATGCTGGCCGAGCAGCTCAACAAGCTAGGGGTGGTCGCCTGGTTTGCCGATGGACTGAAGAATGCCATCGTCGCCAGCGGCCTGGACTGGCTGCCTGTGGCTGCCATTCTGGTGGGCGTCTTCGTCTTCTCGCACTATCTGTTTGCCAGCACCACCGCCCATATCAGCGCCATGATGCTGGCCTTTCTGACCGTGGGTGCGCAGCTGATCCCTGCCGACTATGTCGTGCCCTTCATGCTGATGATGACGGCCGGCTCGGCCATCATGATGACGCTGACGCACTACGCGACCGGAACATCGCCCATCATCTTCGGCAGCGGCTATGTGACTTTGGGTGTCTGGTGGCGCGTAGGTGCTGTCATGTGCGTGCTGGAGCTGCTGATCTTCGCTGTCGTCGGCGCTGTCTGGTGGAAGCTGCTGGGGTTGTGGTGACTACGGCCTCAGGTGGCCGTGTGCAAGGGCTCGCCCAGGGACAGCATGAGTCGGTTGGCCCAGTTGAAGAACGCCGTACCGTGAAGCGCATCGGAGATGGCGGCATCGTCGAGCCCGGCGGCGCGCAGTGCATCGATATGGCTGGACTCCAGCGCGGGCGGCGTCTGCGTCAAGGCCACGGCGGCGGCGACGATGGCGTTCCAGCGAGGGCCCAGGTCGGCGCCCGTGCCTTCATCGAGCAGGCGCTGCACATCGGCTGCGCGGTGCGAGAAATGCGAGGCAAAGCGCGCATGTACCGAAGCGCAGTAGATGCAGCCGTTGGTGCGTGAGGTTGCGGCTGCTGCCAGTTCGCGCTCTGCGCGCGGCAGGCCGGCATCGGGGTTGTAGAAGATGTCCTTGTCGGTGCGCGTGCGTGCTCCCAGCGTGTCGGGGTCGCGCGCCAGCAGCCGGAAATAAGGTGAACGCGCGCGCGCCGCGTCCACCAGCCCCGCATGGTGGCGCTCGCTCAGCTCGCTCTCCTGCAGAGGAGCTATCCATGGCTGCCAGTCGAGCTGTTCCTGGGTGAAGACCTGGGGTGAGGTGTTGTGCGTGGTTGTCATGGCTGGGCTTGCAGGGCTGAGGTGGAAGATGCCGTGGTGACTGCAGCTCGTGCGCCAAGCGCGCGCAGCCCCGCCACGAGGCGGATCTGGAAGGACAGAAAAGAGGCGAGCTGGGACAGGATGACGATATCGGTCTCGCTCCAGCCGGCCTGCTGCAGCGCCAGCAAGGCCTGGGCACTCGCATCGCGTGGGTGGTAGGCCAGCAGATGGGCATGGGCCAGCGCGGCGCTCAGGCGCGGGCCCAGCAAAGCCGCATGCGCCGGGTCCACGGCGTAGCTGGGGCCGCTTTGGTCCTCGCGGCTCAAGGGGCCGGCCGGATAGATCCCGTAGGGGCCGTGCGGGCCGCTGCCGGCCTGCAGGCTGGCAGCGCGCCCGCGCACCACTTCGCTGGCCACGGCGGCGGCCAGTTCCGCGTCTTCGGTGGCCAGGGCCTTGGCATAGAAGCCGGCGCTGCGTGACTCGCCATGCAGGCCTGCCGTGAAGGCGGCCAGCGTCAGGCGCTCGCGTAGGGAGACGGTTCCTGCGACAGGCTCGGCGGGGGTGAACAGCGCGGCAAAGCTTTGCTGGGCCTGGGTGCGTGCCTCGCTGCGGTGGCGGCGCACCTGATCCAGCGTGCTGCCTGCAGCGATGTCGGCGAGATGGTCGATCACATCTTCGGGAAAGCGGGTCTGTGCGGTGTTGCTCATGGTCATGCGGCTTGAAGCAGTCCGGTCCGGACTGGGGGGTGTGAAGCGCCGGCGGGGGCCTCGCTGCGGCGCCAGCCCAGAGCCGGCGCCACGACGGCTGCCGTCAGCTCGATGGAGCGCAGAATGCCCTGGTGCGGCGGATCGATGGAGTGGACCTGGAACACGATGTCGGTGGCTTGCGCCAGCGCCGTGTCGGCGCGCAGCGAGGCGATCACCTCCTCGGGCGTACCCACATGCACGTCATAGGCTTCAATGAGCTGCTGCAGCGGCGCCTGCGGATCGACGCGCGTTGCCCATTGCGTGGACGCGGATGAGGCAAGGGCCGCATGACGCTGGGCCGAACGGCGCAGACCGGCCTCGGCCCATTGCAGTGCCTGTTCGCGCCTGTCGGCAACCAGCAGGGTGCGCGAGGCCAGGATGCGCGGTGCGCGTCCTGCGGGCAGGGCCGCGAGATAGGCCTCGATGATGGGGTTCTGTATCTCGGACAGCGTGGCCCGGGGGCGGCCCCCGGGTCGGGGCTGGGTGCGCGAGAGCATCAGGCCGTCGCCGCTGGCGCCGGCGCGTGCCCCGCCCTCGACCGAGAACGTGGCCTGCCAGACGCGTTCCAGCAGTTGCGGGGCTGCGGGGTACAGGCGCACGCCGCCTGCCAGCACGCGCCCGGCCCAGGCATCCCTCAGCACGGCGAAGTTGCGCGCAAAGACCGCGCCGCGCTCGCTGCCTGTGACGCCGAAGGCCTCGAAGGACTCTGCCGTGCCGCCTGTGCCCAGACCCACTTCGAGGCGGTCGCTCGACAGCAGGTCCAGCACGGCCGCATCCTCGGCCACGCGCAGCGCGTTTTCCAGCGGCAGCGTGACCACACCCGTGCCCAGACGGATGCGCCGCGTGCGGGCCGCCACATGCGAGAGAAAGACAAAGGGCGAGGGCAGGCCGCCCTCGCTTTCGTGGAAATGATGCTGGGCGATCCAGGCCGAGTCGAAACCCTGGGCTTCGGCATGGGCGATCTGCTCGGTGACCAGGCGGTAGCGTTCGCCGGCCGGTACCTCATCGAGCAGGCGGCTGAAGAAGCCCAGGCGCGGTGCAGGGCGCGCGCGAGCAAGAGTGTCAGGCGGGGTGGGGGACAAAATCAATGCTCCTTTTGCCGGGAATGGCGTCCTTGAGTTCGCGCGTGTAGTCGCTGGTGGGGTGCAGGAACACGTCCTCGACGCTGCCTGCGTCCACCACCTTGCCTGCGCGCAGCACCGACACCGTGTCGGCGATCTGGCGCACCACGGCAAGGTCGTGCGAGATGAAGAGATAGCTCAGGCCCAGGTCCTGCTGCAGCTGCGCGAGCAGGGCGAGGATCTGGGCCTGCACGGTCACGTCCAGGGCCGAAACGGCCTCGTCCAGCACCAGCACCTGCGGCTGAAGCACCAGGGCGCGCGCAAGCGCCACGCGCTGGCGCTGGCCGCCCGAGAGCGCATGCGGGCGTCGCTGCAGCACGCCGGCCGGCAGGCCCACGCGCTCCAGCATGTCGTGCACGCGCCGGCGGCGCTCATCGGCCGGCAGCGGGTCGAAGTTCAGCAGGGGCTCCTCGATGATGTCGAAGACACGCTGGCGCGGGTCCAGCGAGCTGAACGGGTTCTGGTAGACCAGCTGCACGCGGCGGCGCAGCTGGCGCAGGGCCTCGCCGCGCAGGCCCGTGAGTTCGACGCCGGCGATGCGGATGCGACCCGATGTAGGGCGTGCCAGGCCCACGATGTCGCGTATGGTCGTGGTCTTGCCTGAGCCCGACTCGCCCACGATGGCATGCGTGGAGCCCCGACGCAGGCGCAGCGACACGCCGTCCACGGCACGGAAAACGCCGCGCCCCTGGCCGGGGGCCTGGAAGTCGTGGATCAGGTCCTCGACCTCGATGGCCCAGTCTTGGGCAGTTGCCGCCGCCGATGGCGCAGTGCGACGAGGGGCGTGCGTGAGCGAGGGAGCATCAGACAGCAAGCGGCGCGTATAGGCGCTTTGCGGATTGCGCAGAAGCTCCAGTGTCGGGCCTTGTTCCTGGATGCGGCCGCCCTGCATGACGATGAGGCGATGTGCGCGGTCGGCGGCCACGCCCAGATCGTGGGTGACCAGCAGCACGGCGGTGCCGGTTTCGCGGCGCAGCTCGTCGATCAGATCCAGGATGCGCCGCTGCACCGTGACATCCAGCGCGCTCGTGGGCTCGTCGGCGATGATCAGCGCAGGCCGCAGCGCGATGGCGATGGCGATCAGCACCCGCTGGCGCATGCCGCCCGACAGCTCGTGCGGATACTGGCGCGCCCGCAGGGCGGGCTGTGACAGGCCCACGCGCGTCAGCAGGTCGATCACGCGGGCCTCGATGGCAGAGCGGTCGCGCAGGCCGTGAATGCGCAGGATTTCGCCGACCTGGTCGCCCACGGTGCGCACGGGGTTGAGCGAGGTGGTCGGATCCTGGGGCACCAGGCTGAGCACGCGGCCGCGAATGCTGTTCCAGCGCGCGGCACTCCAGTCCGAGACCTCGGTGCCTTGCAGCCGGATGCTGCCTTGCTCGCGGCGTCCGTTGTCGGCGAGCAGGCCGATCACGGCCTGGGCCGTGGTGGTCTTGCCCGAGCCCGATTCGCCGACCAGCGCCACGACCTCGCCGGGCGCCACGGAAAACGACAGGCCGTGGACCACGCGCTGCTCCTGGCCGCTGTGGTCGCGGTAGGCGATGACCAGGTCCTGGACTTCGAGCAGCGGGGCGACAGCAGAGGCTGGGATTGCCGTGGCGGGTCGGTCTTGCAGCAGGGCGCTCATGCCGGCCTCCGCGCGAAGGAGGCGCCGATGCGGTTGGCGGCCAGCACCACGGCCACCACGACCAGGCCCGGCGCCGTGGTCAGCCACCAGGCGGTGGCGATGTAGTTGCGCCCTTCGGCGATCAGCAGACCCCATTCTGGCGTGGGCGGCGGCGCGCCGTAACCCAGAAAGCCCAGCGTGGAGATCGACAGGATGGCCGAGCCGAACTGCAGCGCGGCCAGGGCCACCACCGAGGTCAGCGAATTGGGCAGCACATGGCGCCACAGTACGGCGGCAAAGCGTCCGCCGCTGCCGAAGGCCGCCTCCACATAGTCGGAGCGCCGCACGCGAACCACTTCCGAGCGCACCAGGCGCGCGAAGCCGGCCACGGATGCCACCCCCACGGCGATGGCAGCATTGATGGTGCCAAAGCCCAGCAAGATGATGATGGTCAGCGACAGCAGCAGCGAGGGCACGGCCAGCAGCACGTCGACGAAGCGCATCAGCGCATCATCGACACGGCCGCCCGTGGCACCGGCCAGCAGGCCGATCAGCGTGCCTGCCACCAGGCCCACGGCCACGGCCAGGAAAGCACCCGACAAGGAGTGCACCGAACCATGCACCACGCGGGCCCAGAGATCACGCCCCAGCGCATCCGTGCCCAGCCAGTGCGCGAGGCCGGGCTCCAGCAACTGTTGGCCGGCCTGGCCGACGACGGGGTTCTGATGGGCAAACCAGCCCGGAACCAGGGCCCACAGCGCGGCGGTGGCAATCACCAGCCATGCCAGGGCCTGCGTGGGCGGCAGGCGCCTGAGCCTTTGCAGATCGATCAGGACGGGGCGCAGGCTTTTTGCGGCCGGTGCCGGCGAGGGCGCCAGCCTGGGCGCTGCGGACGATGCGACGCCGGATGCCAGGGGCTTGGGAATGGCGGTCGAGGCGGCGGTGTTCATGCCCGGTTCTCCACAGAATGACGCAAACGAGGATCGAGCAGCGGGTAGAGCAGGTCCACGGCGAGGTTGATGAGCACGAAGGCGGCGGCCGAGACCACGACCACGGCCTGGAGCACGGCCGTGTCCTGGTTGCCCACGGCCTGCTGGGTCAGCGTGCCCAGGCCGTTGAGGCCGAACACGGCCTCGGTGACCACGGCACCGGCCAGCAGCTCGCCGAACAGCACGCCGGCAATCGTCAAGGTGGGCAGCAAGGCATTGCGCGCCACATGGTGCAGCAGCACCCAGGCGCGAGAGGCGCCCTTGGCGCGCGCCACGGCCACGAAGGGCTGGGTCAGCATGGTGTCGATATTGCGCAGCAGGATCTGGGCCAGTGGCGCCGAAATGGGGATGGCCAGCGTCAGCGTGGGAAGGACCAGGCCTTCCCAGGGGCCGGGATTGATGACGGGAATCCAGCCCAGACGGAAGGACAGCACCTGGATCAGCATGATGCCCAGCCAGAAAACGGGCACGGAGACGAAGACCGATGGCAGGGCTTGCAGGGCATTGCGCAGCCAGGCCAGAGGCGCGAGGCTGGCCGCAGCCGCCAGAGCGATGGCCAGCAGCGCCGCCGTGGAAAAGCCCAGGGCCGCCAGGCGCAGCGTGGGCGGCAGACTGGTGGCCAGGCCCTGGCTCACGGGAACGCCGGCCTGCAGCGAGTAGCCGAAATGGCCCGTGAGGAACTGAGCCAGCGTGTGCAGGTATTGCTGCCAGACGGGCTGGTCGGCGCCATAGGCGGCGCGGATGTCGGCGATCTCCTGCGGGCCCAGGCCCAGCTCGGGGTTCAGGAACTTGATCAGCACGGCGTCGCCCGGCAGCAGTTGCAGCAGTATGAAGGAGGCGGTGAAAGCCGCCCACAGCACCAGGGCGGCCTGTGCGATGCGGCCAAGCAGATAGTGGCGAGGCATGGGCGATTCCTTTGTCAGCGCTTGGCCAGCCAGGTGCTGTAGAAGCTGGGACGGCCCACGGCCTCGAAGCCCACCTCACGCACCCAGGTCGCACCCGCGAAGGCCTGGGGCTCCTCGAAGATCGGGATCACATAGGCCTGATCGATCAGATAGTTCTGCACCTCGCCGGTCAGCGCCAGGCGTCGGTTGGCATCGGTCTCGGCAGCAATAGCATCGAACAGGCGGTTGAGCTTGCCGTCCTCGAAGGACTTGACCTTCTGGCTCACACCGCCTTTTTGCAGCAGTACATTGCGGTTGCTCGGGTAGTAATTGCTCTTGATCACGTCGGGATCGGCGCGGCCCACCATGCCCGGCAGCACGCCGGTCTTGTCGGGGTCCAGCGTGTCCACCGTGCGGCTGCCCGAGTCTCCGGCCAGCACATTGAGCTTGATGCCCAACCTGGCCCATTGCTGGGCCACGAGCTGCAGGGTTTCCTTGTTCTGCGGCTGGGGCAGTGATTCGTAGGTCGAGAGCACGAAGTCCTGGCCGTTCTTCTGGCGCAGGCCGTTGGCGCCCAGGCTCCAGCCGGCCTCGTCAAGCAATTGTCTGGCCCTGGCCTCGTCAAAGACCAGCTTGGCCGACAGGTCCACATAGCCGGCTGCCGTGGAGGCGATCACCGAGCGTGCCTGCGGGTAGCGCGGCGAGAAGAGGGTTTCCACAATCTCCTTGGTATTGGTGCCATGCAGCAGGGCCTGGCGCACCTTGAGATCGGCCACCAGGGCGTTGTCGGGACGGATGGCGATGCTGTTGTTCACGCCCCGCGTGGAAGGCGCATAGATGGCGAACTTCTGCTGCTCCACGCGCTTTTCGTCATAGGCCTGGACCTGGCGGATGAAGCCGGCCTGGCCGGCCAGCAGTGCGCCTATGCGCACGCTGTCCTCGGGCGTGACGATGAACTTGACTTCATCCAGGCGTGCGCGGCCCTGGTGGGCCAGCTTGGCCGGGCCCCAGCTGTAGTCCTTGCGCGCCTTGAGCACCAGCTCCTTGCCCAGGGTCTCGCTGGCCACCACGAAGGGGCCCGAACCTATGATGCGCGTGGCATCGCCAAGCTCCTCGAATGGACGATCCAGCGTGGCCGGCGAGACCAGGCCCGAGCCGATCACCGAAGTGCCCTGGAGAAAGCCCGGCGAGGGTTTCTTGAAGAAGAATTTCACGGTCAGCGGATCGACGACTTCGCTGCGTTCGTAATTGTTGATGACCTCGGAAACCGGCTGCTTGAGCGCCTTGTTGCCCAGGCCATAGGTGTCGAAGTTGCGCGCCACGGCGGCCGCGTCCAGCGGCGATCCGTCCGAGAAGCTCACGCCGGAGCGCAGCTTGAAGCTGTACTCGGTGGCATCGGCGTTCACGGTCCAGGACTCGGCGATCCAGGGCTGGATCTCCAGTGTCTCGGGGTCCTGATAGGTCAGCTTGTCCGTGATCTGGTTGAGCACACCGCCGTTGGGATAGAAGCCCCCGGCAGGCGGATAGAGATTGGTGTGTGCCTGCTGTTCGAGGTAGACCAGGGTGCCACCCTGGACCGGTTCCGCAGAGGCGCCGGCCTGGGCCGTGCCGGATTGCCTGGAGCAGCCGGCCAGCAGCATGCCGCCCGTCAGTACCGCCACTGCGGCCCATAGGGCTCGGCGTTGGGCCGGCTTGTGCACCGGCTGTTTTATCGATGGATCCGTCTGCGAAGGGAAAAACACGTTCATACCTCGTCGCCACATGGCGCTGAAAACTCAGGTTCCGGACGCATCGCCGCAGCGACCGACCGGATTCATGGTTCTCATGCTATTGACGCACAAATATTTGTGCTCATATATTGAGTAGCATCGTTATGCGAAAAACAACTAAGCAGCGTGAGCCTGCATATTTGCTGCGCGCATAAGCGCAGACGAATTCCTTTGTTGGCCCGACGCGCCGCTCTCACAACAATGGCCTGGCATTCCTTTATCGAAAGCCCGCTCATGAGTCATCTCAACGAATATCTTTCCGAAAAACGCGCCGCCGTGCTGGCACGCAGCGCCGCCATTGCGGCGGGCACGGCCCAGGCCGCCAGACTCAAGGCCAGCGTGCGTGCCGAGGGGCGCAGCGGTGTGCGCCGTCTGCGCATCCGCGAACACCAGGTCATCAGCGACAGCCCGCCCGATTTCGCAGGCTACAACCTGGGCCCCAGCTCGCCCGAGCTGCAACTGGGCGTGCTGGGCACCTGCGTGACCCATATCTTTCTGATCCAGGCGGCCGAGCGCCAGGTGCCGCTGGAGAGCCTGGAGGTCGAGGTCACGGGCATCATCGACCCGCGCGGCGGCAAGCCCGGCCACGAAGCGACGCCGATCTGGCCGCACGATATCGGTTACACCGTGCATATCGATTCGCCGGCCAGCCGCGCCGAGATCGATGCGCTGTTCGAGGCCGTGGAGCGAACCTGCCCCATCCTCAACCTGCTGCGCAGCCCCCAGTCCATCCGCGCCGAAGTGCGCCATACCGACTCCAGCGCGCCCGAGCGCCTGGCGGCCTGATAACCTTTAGAAAGACTTTTGCATGAGCCTGCCACTCGACCATATCGTCATCGCGGTCCAGGACCTGGAGCGCACGATTGCCGACTATCAGTCCCTGGGTTTCAACGTGCTGCGCGGCGGCGAGCACCCAGGCCGCTCCACGCACAACGCCCTGGTGGTCTTTGCCGACGGCGTCTATTTCGAGCTCATTGCCTGGCGTGCGCCAGCGCCCGAGGAGCGCTGGTGGCAGCAGTTGCAGCAGCACGGCGAGGGGCTGGTCGACTTCGCCCTGCTGCCGTCCGAGACCGGCGCCGTGGTGGCAGCGGCCCAGGCGCGCGGCCTTGGCTATGAAGCCCCTTATGAAGGCGGACGTCTGCGTCCCGACGGAGAGCAACTGCGCTGGCGCAATGCACGCGCCCACAGCCAGGATCTTCCGTTTCTGTGCGGCGACCTGACGCCGCGAGTCTTGCGCGTGCCCGAAGGCCAGTCCCGCGTGCATCCCAATGGCGTGACCGGCGTGGCCCGTCTGGAGGTGGCGGTGCAGGACCTGCAGGCCAGCCTGGCGCGCTGGCGGGCATTGCTCGGCGATGCAGTGAGCGTCGGCCCGCTGCGGGTCTCGGCCGACGACAACACGCAGCAGGTGTCGCTGGGTCTGGGCGCCACCGAGCTGGTGCTGGCCGCACCCATGCGGGCTGCGGGCCCCCTGGCCCAAAGACTGGCCACGCGCGGTGAAGGCCCTTATGCGGTCGTGCTGTCAGTGCCGCAGCAGGCAGCAGCAGAGGGGCTGGACGAAGTGGCCACCCATGGGGTGCGCATTGAACTGGCACCGCATTCCGGGATCGAGGTGGAAACCGCCGCCGCCTAGGTCCAATAACAGGGGCGCTAGAATAGCGCCCCCGCTGACACCCATGCCCACTCCAGTGGGCGTTTTCGTTGCGGCCGCGTCAGCCTTTGCGGGCCGGCGTGGTGCAGCGCCGCCTTTCATGATCACAGCTCTCACGCCTGCCACTCTGGGCATCGATTTCGGAACCTCCAACTCTGCTGCCGCCTATCGCCTGCCTGGCAAGACCGCCAGTCTGCTGCCGCTGGAAGGCGCTGCCACCGGCATGCCCACGGCACTGTTCTTCAATACCGAAGAGCACAGCACGCATTTCGGTCGCGATGCCATGCAGCAGTACCTGGCAGGCGAGGAAGGGCGTCTGATGCGTTCCCTCAAAAGCCTGCTGGGCAGCAGCCTGCTGCTGGAAAAGACCGCGGTGCACGAGCAGCTCGTCAGCTATCAGGACATCATCGCGATCTTTCTCAAGCGCGTGGCCGATCAGGCGCGCCGGGCGCTGGACGGCCGTCTGCCGGAGCGTGTGGTGCTGGGGCGTCCCGTGCATTTTGTCGACGAGCACCCGGAGCGAGACCGCCAGGCGCAGGATGCCCTGGCCGCTGCGGCGCGCGCTGCCGGCCTGGGTGAAGTCAGCTTTCAGCTGGAGCCGATTGCGGCGGCACTGGACTACGAGCAGCGCCTGGGTGAGGAACAGCTGGTGCTGGTGGTCGATATCGGTGGCGGCACCTCGGACTTCACAGTGGTGCGTCTCGGCCCGCAACAGGCCGGGCATGTCGACCGTACCCAGGACATTCTGGCCACCACCGGCGTGCATATCGGGGGCACGGATTTCGACCATCGCCTCAATGTGGCCCAGGTCATGCCGCTGCTGGGCTACAAGCACATCGGCCCCAGCGGGCGCGAGGTGCCCAGCAGCGTGTTCTTCGATCTCTCCACCTGGCATCTGATCCAGTGGCTGTACACGGCCAAGGCCCTGGCTTCGGCGCGCGGCCTCAAGAGCGATTACAGCGATCAGCAACTGCACCAGCGCCTGATGAAGGTACTGGACTGGCGCGAAGGCCATAGGCTGGCCGATGCGGTGGAGCAGGCCAAGATTGCGGCTTCGCAAAGCCATGCGGCCTCGGCCATTGCGCTGGACTGGCTGGAGCAGGACCTGCCAGCGGCCATCTCCCCGGAGGTTCTGCAGGAGCAGTTGCAGGGCTTGCTGCTGCAGGTGGTCGAATGCGCGCAGGACTGTGTGCGCCAGGCCGGCGTGGCGGCACCAGACGCCATCTATCTGACCGGCGGCTCGTCGGCCCTGCGTACCCTGCGCGATGCGCTGCGCGTCGCTTTCCCCGATGTGCCGCAGGTCGAAGGCGACCTGTTTGGTGGTGTGGCAACCGGTCTGGCCTACGCCTGAGCCTGAAGCCCCCTGAGCCGCTACGGACGACACCTGTTCTGCGGGGCGGCCCTTGCCAGGCGTCTCTGGTTGGTGCCGCGCCCGGTTGACGCGCTTATTCTTCTTCGGCAGCCCGCTTGAGCTCCAGCGCCCGGTCGTAGAGCGTGTTGCGGCTGGCTCCCGTGATTTCGGCGGCCAGTTTCACGGCCGTCCTGGTCGGTAACTCGGCCAGCAGCAGCTTGAGCACGCGCTCGGCCTCGCCCGACTCCTGTTGTACCGTCACAGGGTGCAGCACGATGGCGAACTCGCCCTTGACGCGCTGCGGCGAGGCCTGCAGCCAGGCTGCCAGCTCGTGGGCCGGCATGCTGGCGATGTCTTCAAACTGTTTGGTGATCTCGCGCGCGAGCGTGACGCGACGCTCGCCCAGCAGGGCCAGGGCCTGGGCCAGCTCGATGATGCGATGCGGCGCCTCCAGCAGCACGGTGCAACGCGGCTGGTCAGCCAGCTTCTGCACGGCAGCCAGCCGTTCGGCATTCTTGGTGGGCAGGAAGCCGGCAAACACAAAACCGCTTTCGCCCTGTGGCGGCGTGACGGCACCGGCCACGCTGATGGCCGATGTCACACTGCTGGCTCCGGGTAGAGGAATGCTGCGCAGACCAACGGCCTGCAGCGCCGCGCACAGGCGCGCGCCCGGGTCGCTGACGCCGGGCGTTCCTGCATCGCTGACATAGGCGATGCGCTGACCTTGCTGCAGGCGCTCGATCACCTGTTGTGCGGCTTCTGCCTCGTTGTGCTGATGCACGGCCAGCAGCTGGCTGCCGGGGCGGTCCAGCCCGTAGCTGCGCAGCATGCCCTGGGTGTGGCGCGTGTCTTCGCAGGCGATGCAGTCCACGATCTGCAGCACATGCAGCGAGCGCAGGCTGATGTCGGCCAGATTGCCGATCGGCGTCGCCACCACATACAGGGCTCCCTGCGGATAATGCTGGGAAGCGGCCGCGTCATGTGCGGCAGTCAGTGCAGAGGCGAAAGAGGTAGTCAATGGATTTCCTTGGAAAGCGGCCCAAGCCGGCGCAAAGCACAACCGCACGTGGGCAGCAGGCCGAGGATGCCGCGTTGGCCCATTTGCAGACGCGGGGCCTGAAGCTTGTCGAGCGCAATTATCGGACGCCGGGCCGTGGTGGCGGCGAAATCGATTTGATCCTGCGTGACCGCGACGGGTCTTTGGTGTTCGTCGAAGTCCGCAGCCGCAACACCGAGCGCTTCGGCGGTGCCGGCGGCAGCATCGGCCGCCTCAAGCAGCAGCGCATCGTGCTGGCCGCCAGATACTATCTGATGAGGCTTGCGGCAGCGCCGCCATGCCGCTTTGATGTGGTGCTGGTCGACAGCTCCGGGACCCAGATGCACATCGAGTGGCTCCAAGCGGCATTCGAGGCGCTTTAGTCGCCGCGTCATAGTTGTGCGCAACACTGATGCGCAAATAACGGTTTGCTACCAAAGAGATAACAGGTGGCGGGTATCATCGGGCCTCCATGCTAGAGCAACGAATTCAACAGCATTTCATCGACAGTGCCGACCTGAAGTACCAGGCCGCCCAGGCGCTGAGCCAACCTATTGCTTCCGCCGTACAGGCCATGCTGGCCTGCGTGACGGGCGGCGGCAAGGTGCTGGCCTGCGGTACGGGTGTTTCGGCCAGCGATGCCCAGTTATTTGCCTCCCTGTGCGTGACAGGGTTCGAGCGCGATCGTCCCGAGCTGGCGGCCGTGGCCCTGACTTCCGATGGCGGCCTGCTGGGCAGCGTGGGAGCCACGGGCTCGGGCGGCAATGCCAGCCAGTATCTGGCGCGTCAGGTGCGGGCGCTGGGGCAGCCCGGCGACCTGCTGCTGCTTATGTCGGTGACCGGCAACGACACGGCCGTGCTGGAGGCCCTGGAAGCCGCCCACGAGCGCGACATGATGGCCGTGGTGTTGACAGGCCGCACCGGCGGCAATCTGGCCACCGCCGTGCGCGAGACCGATGTGCTGATCTGCGTTCCCCACGACCGTGCGGCGCGTGTGCGCGAAACCCATACCTTGATCCTGCACTGTCTGGCCGATGGTGTGGACTCTCAACTGCTTGGTGACCAGGAGATGCCTTTATGAAGTTGAAGTGGACCCGTGTTGCATGTGCGGCCCTGACCGTCGCCGCTCTGGGCGGTGCCTTGAGCGGTTGCGTGGCTCTGGTGGGTGGCGGTGCCGCTGTGGCCGGCATGTCGGCGGTGGACAGGCGCACCACCGGCACTCAGGTTGAGGACCAGGGCATAGAGCTGCGTGCAGGCAATCGCATCAGCGAGGTGATGGGCGACAAGGCCCGCGTCAGCGCCACCAGCTACAACCGTGTAGTGCTGCTGACCGGCCAGGCAGGCAATGCGACGGACAAGGCGACCATCGAGAAGCTGGTGCGCGAACAATCCACGGTACGCCAGGTCTATAACGAGATCGAGGTCGCGCCTTTCACGGCCACTCTGGGTCAGCGCTCCCAGGATTCTCTGATCACGACCAAGGTCAAGGCCAGTCTGGTCAACGCCAAGGACATTTCATCCTCGGCCATCAAGGTCGTGACCGAGAACAACGTGGTCTATCTGATGGGCATAGTCACGCCGCGCGAATCCAAGCGGGCTGCCGAGATTGCCCGTGGCGTCAACGATGTAAGCAAGGTTGTGCGCCTGTTCGAGGTCATCTCCGAAGATGAACTGGCTGCAGCAACATCCAAGGCCGCCCCTGTGGTCGAGGATCGCTCCAGCATGAACTGAGGCGAACTGACGGTCAAAAAAGCCGGACTCGAGTCCGGCTTTTTTCATGGCGCAGCGGCTCAGCGCAAGCGCTGGATCAGGCTGGAGGTATCCCAGCGATTGCCACCCATGGCCTGTACATCGGCATAGAACTGGTCCACCAGCGCGGTGACGGGAAGGCGTGCGCCATTGCGCTGGGCCTCGGCCAGCACCAGCCCCAGATCCTTGCGCATCCAGTCCACGGCAAAGCCGAAGTCGAACTTGCCCACGGCCATGGTCTTGCCGCGATTGTCCATCTGCCAGCTCTGGGCGGCCCCCTTGCCGATCACATCGAGGACCTTCTCCACATCCAGTTCGGCACGCAGGCCAAAGGCAATGGCTTCGGACAGTCCCTGGACCAGGCCCGCAATGCAGATCTGATTGACCATCTTGGTCAGCTGCCCGTTGCCGCATGCTCCCATATAGGTAAAGGCGCGCGAGAAGGCGTCAGCCACCGGGGCAACCTGGTCAAATACATCCTGATCGCCGCCGCACATGACGGTGAGCTGGCCGTTGACTGCTCCGGCCTGGCCGCCCGATACCGGGGCATCGATAAAGTGCAGGCCGCGTTTGCGTGCTTCGGCATACAGCTCGCGTGCCACCTGGGCCGAGGCCGTGGTGTGATCGACAAAGACGGCGCCAGGCTCCATGCCCGCAAAGGCGCCGTCGTCGCCCAGCACAATGGAGCGCAGGTCGTCATCGTTGCCCACGCAGGAGAAGACCATGCGTGCGCCCTTGACGGCTTCACGGGGCGTGGTCGCATGGCTGCCGCCGGGGAATTCCTCGGTCCAGGCCTCGGCCTTGGCCGCCGTGCGGTTGTAGACCGTGACCTGATGGCCCGCCGCAGCCAGGTGCCCGGCCATGGAATAGCCCATGACACCCAGGCCCAGAAAGGCCACAGGAGTGGAAGCGCAAGCAGCGTAGCTGCGGGAGGCGATGGTGGCTGTGCTCATGGAATCCTCTAAGACTTGGTGCGGAACAGTTCGATCATGGTAGCGCCGGAGTGCATGGCTCCGGTGGCGACGCATGGTAGCGGCTGCTTTCAAGAGCCTGGGTGGCACCGCATCCCTGCGGTGTCCCGGGGCAGGGCGTATCAGCGCCTTTGAGGGCTTAAACGATAGTCAGATGCTCGGTGCCGGCCGCCAGGTCCAGAGTCCGGGCACGCTGGCTGTTGAGCTTGATCTGCAGACGCAGGTCGTTGACCGAGTCTGCATTGCGCAGCGCATCTTCGTAGGTGATGAGATTGGATTCGAACAGGTCGAACAGCGCCTGGTCAAAGGTCTGCATGCCGATATTGCGGCTTTTCTTCATGATCTCCTTGATCTCGACGACCTCGCCCTTGAAGATCAGGTCGGCGATCAGCGGCGAGTTGAGCATCACCTCGATGGCGGCTACACGGCCCTTGCTGTCCTGCTTGGGGATCAGGCGCTGGGAAATGATGGCCCGCAGATTCAGCGACACATCCATCAGCAGCTGAGGACGGCGCTCTTCGGGGAAGAAGTTGACGATGCGATCCAGCGCCTGGTTGGCACTGTTGGCGTGCAGCGTGGCCAGGCAAAGGTGGCCGGTTTCAGAGAACGCAATCGCGTGCTCCATGGTTTCGCGGTCACGGATTTCGCCCATCAGAATCACATCGGGCGCCTGGCGCAGCGTGTTCTTGAGCGCGGCCTCCCAGCTTTCCGTATCCAGCCCCACCTCGCGTTGCGTGACCACGCAGTTCTTGTGCGGATGCACGAATTCCACCGGGTCTTCCACCGTGATGATGTGGCCGAAGGAGTTCTCGTTGCGCCAGTCCACCATGGCGGCCAGCGTGGTGGACTTGCCCGAGCCCGTCGCGCCCACCAGGATGCACAGGCCGCGCTTGGTCATGGTCACTTCCTTGAGCACCTGTGGGACGCCCAGGCCGTCAATCGTGGGCAGGGTGGTGGGAATGGTACGCAGCACCATGCCGACCTTGCCCTGCTGCATGAAGGCATTGACACGGAAGCGCCCCACGCCTGCCGGCGAGATGGCGAAGTTGCACTCCTTGGTGTGCTCGAAGTCCGCCACCTGCCTGTCGTTCATGATGGAACGCGCCAGGGCCAGCGTATGCAGCTGGCTCAGCGGCTGGGGCGAGACCTTGGTGACCTTGCCGTCAATCTTGATGGCTGGCGGAAACTCTGCAGTGATGAACAGGTCGCTGCCGTTGCGGCTGACCATGAGCTTGAGCAGATCGTTGATGAATTTACTGGCCTGATCGCGTTCCATGATCGTTCCTTGAGGCAGCGTCAAAATTGGCAGAGCCCAAGTGAGAGACGCCGAGCAAGAGCCGCCTCGCGGCGAGGGCGTCGTCCCCCTGGGGGGAAGCGGCAAAGCCGCTCAGGGGGGAGGCATCATCCCGGAAAATTCTCGGGAATCTTCGCCTTGCTGCGCGCTTCGGCCGGGCTGATGAGGTTGCGGCGCACCAGATCGGTCAGGTTCTGGTCCAGGGTCTGCATGCCCATGTTCTGGCTGGTCTGGATGGTGGAGTACATCTGTGCCACCTTGGCCTCGCGGATCAGATTGCGGATGGCGGGCGTGCCCAGCATGATCTCGTGTGCGGCCACACGGCCCTGACCGTCCTTGGTCTTGCACAGCGTCTGCGAGATCACGGCCTGCAGTGACTCGGAGAGCATGGCGCGCACCATTTCCTTTTCCTCGGCCGGGAACACGTCGATGATACGGTCGATGGTCTTGGCCGCCGACGAGGTGTGCAGCGTGCCGAACACCAGGTGACCGGTTTCGGCCGCCGTCATGGCCAGGCGGATGGTTTCCAGGTCCCGCATTTCGCCGACCAGAATCGCGTCCGGATCTTCACGCAGCGCGGATTTCAGCGCTGCCGCGAACGACAGCGTCATGGGGCCGACTTCGCGCTGGTTGATCAGGCATTTCTTGGACTCGTGCACGAATTCGATGGGATCTTCCACCGTCAGGATGTGGCCGTACTCGGTCTCGTTGAGGTAGTTGACCATGGCCGCCAGCGTGGTGGACTTGCCCGAGCCCGTGGGGCCGGTCACCAGCACCAGGCCGCGCGGCTTCAGGGCCAGGTCGGAGAAGATCTTGGGGGCGTTGAGCTGTTCCAGCGTCAGGATCTTGCTGGGAATGGTACGGAACACGGCCGCCGCGCCGCGGTTCTGGTTGAAGGCATTGACACGAAAACGGGCCAGGCCTTCAATCTCGAACGAAAAGTCCACTTCCAGAAACTCTTCGTACTGCTTGCGCTGGGCATCGCTCATGATGTCGTAGACCATGGCGTGCACGGTCTTGTGGTCCAGCGGATCGATGTTGATGCGACGCACATCGCCGTGGACGCGAATCATGGGGGGCAGGCCTGCCGACAAATGCAAGTCCGAAGCCTTGTTCTTGACACTGAATGCCAGCAATTGCGTGATATCCACGGAGATCCCTCTCTGGTTTGATACTCTGGCGCCAATTATGACGACGATTGAAAACAATCTGGGGCAGATTCATGCCCGCATCGCAGCCGCTTGCGCCAGTGCAAGCCGGCCCGTGACATCGGTGCAACTGCTGGCCGTCTCCAAGACATTTGGCGCGGATGCGGTGCGCGAGGCGGTGCTGGCCGGCCAGCGCAGCTTTGGCGAGAACTATATCCAGGAGGCCGTGGAGAAGATCGCCGCAGTGCGCGCCATGCAGCTGGCGGGCGGCGAGGCGCTGCAATGGCATTGCATAGGCCCCATCCAGAGCAACAAGACGCGGCTGGTGGCCGAGAATTTCGACTGGGCCCAGACCGTGGACCGGCTCAAGATCGCCGAGCGCCTTTCGGCCCAGCGCCCCCTGGGCATGGCACGGCTCAATGTCTGCATCCAGGTCAATGTGGATGGCGGCGCCACCAAGTCCGGCGTCGTGGCCGAGCATGCCCTGGAGCTGGCCGAAGCCATGGTGAAACTGCCCAATCTGCAGCTGCGCGGCATCATGAGCATTCCCGACGATACTCCTGATTTCGAAGCGCAATGCGCAGTCCATAAAAGGGCTGCATCGATTTTTGATGCCATAAAGTGCAGCGGACTCGCGGGGCTGGAGCATTTCGACACGCTGTCCATGGGCATGACCGGCGATCTGGAAGCCGCCGTGGCGGCTGGCAGCACCATGGTGCGGGTGGGCAGCGGGATATTTGGAAGGCGTACCTACGGTACGCCCACCCCCTGAGCCGCGTAGCGGCTTCCCCCTCTCTCTTCGGGAGGGAGGACGACAGCCTCGCTGCGAGGCGGCTCTTGCTCGCTGTCTCTGGCTTGGTGCGCGCCGGTTTCAAGCTTCAGTTGCTGTGTTGCAGTCTTTTGCTCAAGGTCGCTTCATCTGGCATTCGGTCGGTAGGTCAAGCTGCTGGGCGGAATAGACAGCGTCGGTTCTGAAACCGTAGTTCGTGCCTTCCCAACCGGTTTTGACCAGCTTGCCATCCACGGGGGCGATGGTATTGACGACCTGGGGCAGCAGCAACTGGTGGTCCTTGCCGCGCATCCTGACGGGGCCGAAGATGGTGTCCATCGGCATGTCTTCGAGGGCCTTGGCAATTTTCACAGGCTCGGTGGACTGGGCCTTGGCCATGGCAGCTGCCAGCATGCGCGGCACCAGGTCCATGCGCGGGGCCAGAAAGTCCTGGCTCATCCTGGTCTTGTACTCCCTGGCCCGGGCGTCGGCCTGGGCACGGTCGGCCATGCCGGGGTGCCATTCCGCGACCCAGGTCACCTGGCCGATCCTGGCCTGGGAAATGGAGGTCACGGTGCCCGGAAAGCCGCCTGCGCTGTGGTTGAAGTAGCGCAGGTCGTAGCCCGAATCTCCGGCGGACTTGAGCAGCAGGGCCAGATCCTGGCCCCAGTTGCCGGTGATGACTGAATCGGTTCCGGCTTCCTTGATCTTGGCCACATAGGGCGCAAAGTCCTTGATGCGACCCATGGGGTGCAGGGTCTCGCCCACGAACTGTACGTCTGGTCTTGCCTTGCCGACCATGCTGCGACCGAAGCTGGCCCATTGCTTGCCGTGGGCGTAGTCCTGGTTGAGCAGAAAGACCTTGCGGATCTCGGGCTGGGTCCTGATGTAGTTGGCAATGGCCTGCATGCGCATGGCCGTGTTGGCATCGAACATGAAATGCCAGAAGCTGCAGGACTTGCCGGTCAGCTCGGGATCGATGGAGCTGTGGTTGAGTATCAGCACCTCCTTGCCCGGATTGCGCTGGTTGTAGCGCGCTGCCGCCTGCACCAGCGCCGTGACCACCGATGAGCCCGAGCCCCCCGTCACCACCACGCGTGCACCCTGGTCGATGGCGGCCTGCAGCGCGCTCTGGCTTTCCTGGGCCGAGAGCTTGCTGTCGAACTGCAGCAGCTGGAACCTGGCGCCGTTGTAGAGGCCGCCCTTGGCATTCACATCATCGACGGCATAGAGCACATGGTTGCGCATGACTTCGCCCACATTGGCGAAGGGGCCGGAGAGCGGGTCGATGAACGCGATCTTGAACGGCTCTGCCGTCTGGGCGCATACGGTGCCGGCACACAAGCTGGCAGCCAGCGCAAGGGCTGGGAAGCGAATGGACATGGTCTTGTCTCCAGGGAGTTGGAATGGCGCCTTTGCCTGCGGGGCACTCAGCTGGCGCTGGGGCTGGTGGAGGAAGCGCTCTTGCGGCGCCTGGGGGGCGAAGGGTTCTGTGGTGCCGGCGCCGGCGCGGCCCTGGTCGCGCGTTTGCGAGCAGGAGCCGCGGCAGTGCGCAGGCCCAGCACCCGCGAGGCCAGGTCGGTGAGCTCGACCACCATCTCGGCCGGGCCCAGCTTGCCGCCAGGCTGATACCAGTTGTAGAGGAAGCCGGGCAGGCTGCAGGCTGCCTGGGCGGTGATGCGGGTGTCGCGGAAATCGAAATGCCCGCTGGCGCGGCCTTCGTCGAGCAGGGCGCAGAACTGCTTGTAGAACTGCTGGGCCACATTGCGCGAAGCCTTGAGATAGGCGGGGCTGAACGCCTGCGGTTCGCGGTAGGGGAAGAAGCCCGCAGGGTAGTGCGCAATGGTGGCGGCGATCAGTCGCTGCAGGCCGTCGATGGCTTTTTCATGGGCGGGCCTCGGGTCGTCGGCCGCAAAGTCCAGCACCGTGAAGCAGGCCTCGGTCGGCGCCCAGCACAGGGTCTCGAAGATCTCCTGCTTGTTGCGAAAGTAGTAGTAGACAAAGGGCTTGGTCACGCCCAGCGCCTGCACGATCTGCTCGATGGTGGTGTTGGCATAGCCATAGCGGTCGAACAGGGCTTCGGCAGCCTTGAGAATGCGCTCGCGCTTCTCGTCGGAGCCGGCAGTGGGCAGGCGCTGGCGACCGCGCGGCGCCACGGGCGCAGCCGGCTTTTTTTCGGTCTTTCTGGACGTGGCGGGCATGAGGGTTTGCGTGTGTCGCATTCGTTATACCAATGGGTAGCATTGTTCTACCGACAGGTATACATTGACAAGACGCCGAGCAGCTGATTGCCCTAAGGCAATCCCTGAGAAAGCTCTAAGAACGTCGACACGTTCTTAAGTGGCGCCGTTGCCCGGTCTTCACGAGACACCCAGGAGACAACCATGGCTGAATCCGAGATCCTCATACCCCTGCATGAGGCCTTGCGCCGCAACGCGCGCCGGCATCCCGAGCGCGATGCCTATATCTGGTACGGACAGCACATCAGCTGGCGCCAGGTGGATGAGGCCAGCGATGCCGTGGCCGCGCATCTGCAGCAACTGGGCGTGAAGCAGGGCGAGCCCGTCGCCCTGTTCATGAACAACTGTCCGCAGTACATCGTCGCGCATTACGCGGTGCAGAAGATCGGCGCCATCGTCTGCCCCTGCGGGCCGCTGAACAAGGAGCATGAACTCGAATATCAGCTCAACGATCTGCAGGCCAGGGTCATCATCGCAGCCGATGTGCTGCTGCCCGTGGTCGACAAGGTGCGCGGCAGCACCGCGCTGCTGCATGTGCTGGCCGTGCGCTACGGCGACTGGCTGCCCGCCAGAGCCACGCTGCCCCTGCCTGCCGAACTGCAGGCCCCCGTGCAGCCGCTGCCTGCCGATGTGACGTCGTTCTGGGATCTCATGCACAGCGGTGCCAGGCCTTCCCATGTCGAGGTGGACATGGACGAGGTGGCGCTGATGACCTATACCTCGGGCACCACGGGCCTGCCCAAGGGCGCCATGCTGAGCTTTGGCGCGGCCGCCTACAAGACCGCCGGCGCGTCCCGGGTGACCGGGGTCAGCGCCGAGGATGTCCTGCTGGCTGTGGCCCCGCTCTATCACATCGCCGGCATGTCCATGGGCGTGAACATGCCCGTGCATTCGGGGGCGCCCTGCGTGCTGCTGCATCGCTTCGATCCGCTGGCCGTGGCGCAGGCGCTGGAGCGGTACCGCGTCAGCTGGTGGTACAGCATTGCACCCATGAATGTGGCGCTGATGCAGGTGCCCGGCGTGGAGAAGATGGACTTCAGCGCACTGCGCCGCAACACCGTCACCAGCTTCGGCATCACCTATACCGAGGATCTGGCGCAGCAATGGCGCCGGTTCGCACCCAATGCCATCTCCAGCGAGGCGGCCTACGGCCTGTCCGAAACCCACACCATGGATACCTTCATGCCCGGCGATGCCATCCGCTGGGGCACCCATGGCAAGCCCGCGCCGGGCAACGAGATCCGGGTGATAGATCCGGAGACCGGCGCGCCGCTGGCAGCAGGCGAGGTGGGCGAGATCATCATTCGCGGCCCGGGCAATTTCAAGGGTTACTGGAACAAGCCCGAGGCCACGGCCAGGACGCTCAAGAATGGCTGGGTGCATACCGGCGACATGGGCAAGTTCGATGCCGACGGCTATCTGACCTTCATCGGCCGCTTCAAGGAAATGATCAAGGTCTCGGGCTACAGCGTGTTCCCCGAGGAGGTGGAGACCATTTTGATCAAGCATCCGGCCATCGCCCAGGCGGCCGTGATCGGCGTTGCCGACGCCCAGAAAGGCGAGGTCGTGCGCGCCTTCATCGTGCGCAAGCCGGGGCAAAGCCTGGAGGCGGACGGGCTGCTGGCCTGGAGCAAGGAAAACATGGCCAGCTACAAGGCCCCGCGCGAGGTGCGCTTCATCGATGCCTTGCCGGCCACAGGTGCAGGGAAGGTATTGCGCAGATTGCTCAGAGACATTCCCTGAATCTTTGCGCCAAAAGTGGGTGAAACCCTTGGTTGGTGAGTGCCAGAAGCTATTCAAACGAGAGTCCTATGTTCAAGAAAGTCCTGATCGCCAACCGCGGTGAAATCGCCCTGCGCATCATCCGAGCGCTGCAGGAGCTGGGCATTGCCAGCCTGGCGGTGTACGCCGCCGATGATGCACAGGCCCCGCATGTGCAGGCCGCAGACGAGGCGCAGGCACTGGGAGCCAGCGGCCCGGCAGCCTATCTCGATGGCGCACATCTGCTGCGTATCGCGCAGCAGCATGGCTGTGACGCGCTGCACCCGGGCTATGGCTTTCTCAGCGAGAACGCGGACTTTGCGCGCGCCTGTGCGTCAGCCGGGCTGCGGTTTATCGGCCCGACGCCCGAGCAGCTGGCGCTGCTTGGCGACAAGGCCAGAGCCCGTGCGCTGGCGCAGCAATGCGGCGTGCCCCTGATGCCCGGCAGCACCGAGGCCGTGACGCTGGAGCAGGCCCAGCAGTTTTTTGCGCGCCAGCAGGCCGGCGGTGCCAGCGGCATCATGATCAAGGCCATCGGCGGCGGCGGCGGGCGCGGCATGCGTGCGGTCACCGGGGCCGACGAGGTGGCGGCTGCCTACCAGCGCTGCCGCAGCGAGGCGCAGGCAGCCTTCGGCGTGGACGGTGTCTATGTCGAGCGGCTGATGAGCGGGGCGCGCCATATCGAGATTCAGGTGCTGGGCGACGGCAGCGAATGGCCCATGGCGCTGGGCGAGCGCGAATGCACGCTGCAGCGGCGCTTCCAGAAGCTGGTGGAGATTGCGCCCAGCCCCAGCCTGACGCAGCCGCTGCGCGAGCGAATCACCGAGGATGCACTGCGCATGGCGGCCAGGCTGCGCTACGAAAGCCTGGGTACGTTCGAGTTTCTGGTCGATCTGCAGTCCGAGTCCCTGCCCTATGTCTTCATCGAGGCCAACCCGCGCCTGCAGGTGGAGCACACGATTACCGAAGAGGTCTTCGGCGTCGACCTGGTGCAGGCCCAGGTCCGCATTGCGGCCGGCGAGCATTTCGCCGATCTGGGCCTGAACGTGAATGCCCCGCCCCGGCCGCGCGGCTATGCCATGCAGTGGCGCATCAATGCCGAAACCCTGGATGCCCAGGGCCACTCCCACCCCGGCAGCGGCCGCATTGCCGAGCTGCATTGGCCGCAAGGGCCGGGCATACGCCTGGACAGCCATGCGCAGCAGGGTGCCAGTCCGTCGCCCCACTACGACACCTTGCTGGCCAAGCTCGTCGTGCACAGCCACGCGCCGCGTTTCGAAGATGTGCTGCGCCGCTCCCGGCGCGCGCTGGCCGACTGCCGCATCACGGGCTTTGCCACCAATCTGCCGCTGCTGCAGGCCCTGGCCCTGCGGCCCGAGATGCTGGAGCAGACGGTGCACACGCGCTGGCTGGAAGAGGTCCTGCCGCAGTTGGTGGAGGCTGCGGAAAAGATAGCTTCAAGCGCAAGTCATTCAAAGAATTCAGATGCCTTTACATCTGAAATCAATGTGCTTCAAGCGCAGCAAGCTCCTGAAAATGCTGTGCTGGCCCCCATGCCTGCCAGGGTCGTGCAATGGTCCGTGGCCGTGGGCGAGACGGTGGCCAAGGGCGCCGAGCTTGGCATTCTCGAAGCCATGAAGATGCAGCATGTGCTGCTGGCCCAGGCCGCAGGCAATGTCCTGCAACTGCTGGCAGAGCCCGGCAGCTATGTAGCGCAGGACCAGGCCTTGCTGGTGCTTGCGCCCGCACAGGGCGATGCGGCGCATGCCGAGGTGCAGGCGCAGCTGCAGGACCCTGACCACATCAGGGACGATCTGCAGCGCGTCAGGGACCGCCATGGCTTCACGCTCGATGCAGCGCGGCCCGATGCCATGGCCAGGCGCCATGCCCAGGGCAGCCGCAGTGCGCGCGAGAACATTGCCGATCTCTGCGATGAAGGCAGCTTCATCGAATACGGAGCGCTGGCGATTGCCGCGCAGACACGCCGCCGCAGCCTCGACGATCTGGTGTCCAACACGCCGGCCGACGGCATGGTCACTGGCATGGGCTCCATCAATGCCGCGCAGTTCGGCGCGCAGCGGTCGCGTGCCGTGGTCATGTCCTATGACGCCACGGTGCTGGCAGGCACCCAGGGTGCGCGCAATCACGCCAAGACCGACCGCATGCTGGGCATCGCGCTGCAGCAGAAGCTGCCCGTGGTGCTGTTTGCCGAAGGTGGCGGCGGCCGGCCCGGCGATACCGACACGCCCGTGGTCGCGGGTCTGCATGTGCATACCTTCGCGGCCTATGCGGCGCTCTCGGGTCAGGTGCCCGTGGTGGGCATCACCCATGGCCGCTGCTTCGCGGGCAATGCCGCGTTGCTGGGTTGCAGCGATGTGATCATCGCCACGCGCAGCAGCAATATCGGCATGGGCGGACCGGCCATGATCGAGGGTGGCGGCCTGGGCGTCTTCAAACCCGAGGAAGTCGGCCCCGCCAGCGTGCAGCATGCCAACGGCGTGATCGACATCCTGGTCGACGACGAGGCCCAGGCCGTGGCTGCAGCCAGGCACTATCTGTCCTTCTTCCAGGGCCGCATCGACCAATGGTCCGAGCCCGATCAGCGCCTGCTGCGCCAGGTCGTGCCCGAGAACCGTCTGCGCGCCTACGACACCCGCGCCGCCATGACCGGGCTGGTGGACGAGGGCAGCCTGCTGATGCTGAGAAGCGGCTTCGGCGTCGGCATCCACACGGCGCTGGCGCGCATCGAGGGTCGGCCCGTGGGGCTGATGGCCAACAACCCGGGGCATCTGGGCGGTGCCATCGATGCTGACGCGGCCGACAAGGCGGCGCGCTTCATGCAGCTGTGCAATGCCCACGGCATCGCCATCGTCAGCCTGGTCGACACGCCCGGCTTCATGGTGGGGCCCGAGATCGAGAAAACCGCCCAGGTGCGCCATGTCAGCCGGCTGTTCGTCATGGCGGCCAAGCTGCGCGTCCCATACTTCAGCGTGGTGCTGCGCAAAGGCTATGGCCTGGGCGCCATGGGCATGACGGCGGGCAGCTTTCATGCGCCCATCTTCAATGTGGCCTGGCCCACGGGCGAGTTCGGCGCCATGGGTCTGGAAGGGGCGGTGCGGCTGGGCTTTCGCAAGGAGCTCGAAGCTCTGCCCGAGGGAGCGCAGCGCGATTCTCTGTTCGAGAAACTGCTGGCCCAGCAATACGCACATGGCGAGGCCATGCACATGGCGGCCACGCTGGAAGTCGATGCCGTCATCGACCCCGCGGAGACCCGTGCCTGGCTGGTGCGTGGCCTGGCCGGGGCGCGCCTGCGCGAGGGTGAAAGCCGCTTTGTGGACACATGGTAAACGCTGATGAAGGTATCAAGGTTTCAGCATCTAATCAGCTTCAATCTCCGATATACAAAGCGCTTGAAGCTCATGTTTTTGATATGAACTCCATACGCAAAACCATATTCCGGCTCATGCTAAGCTGAAAGTCTTGCACCAGCGCCCCGGCCGCCCAGTGGCTGCTTCGGGGTGTTTTTGACTGCTCAGTATTTGCGATTGGAGATATCCCATGCCTGGACTTTTGCCCGACGTCGATCCCGATGGCCTGCTCGAATTCTCGGTGGTCTACACCGATAGGGCGCTCAACCACATGTCCAAGAAGTTCGTGGGTGTGATGCAGGACATCCTGGGCATGCTCAAGGACGTCTATCACGCCCACACGGCCGTGCTGATTCCCGGCAGCGGCACTTTCGGCATGGAGGCCGTGGCGCGCCAGTTCGCCAACCGCGAGCGGGTGCTGATCGTGCGCAACGGCTGGTTCAGCTACCGCTGGACGCAGATCTTCGATGCCGATGCGGGCCTGGGCGGCGGCTCCGTGGTCTGCAAGGCGCGCAAGCAGGGCGAGGGCAGCCAGGACCCCTGGGCGCCATGCCCGGCAGCCGATGTGGCCGAGACCATTCGCGTGGAGCGCCCCAAGGTGGTGTTTGCCCCACATGTGGAGACGGCCAGCGGCATCATGCTGCCCGATGAATACCTGCGCACCGTCGCCGACGCTGCGCACGAGGTCGGCGCGCTGTTCGTGCTCGATTGCGTGGCCTCGGGCGCCATGTGGGTCGATATGGAGAAAACCGGCGTGGACGTGCTGATCTCGGCACCGCAAAAGGGCTGGAGCAGCTCGCCTTGCTGCGCCATGGTCATGCTCTCGGCGCGCGCCCGCGAGGCCATAGAGCACACGCAAAGCTCCAGCTTCTCCTGCGACCTGAAGAAGTGGATGCAGATTGCCGAGGGCTACGAAAAAGGGCAGCACGCCTATCACACCACCATGCCCACGGATGCGTTGCTGCGCCTGCGCGACGTGATGCTGGAGACGCGCGAGTACGGCTTTGCCAAGGTGCGCGAAGAGCAGATGGAGCTGGGGCGCAAGGTGCGCGAGCTGCTGCAGTCGCGCGGCTTTCCCAGCGTGGCCGCCGAGGGCTACAAGGCTCCCGGCGTGGTCGTCAGCTACACCACCGACCCGGAAATCCAGAGCGGCCGTGCCTTCCTCAAGGTGGGCCTGCAGACCGCCTCGGGCGTGCCGCTGCAATGCGATGAAGGCCCGGACTTCAAGACTTTCCGCATCGGCCTGTTCGGCCTGGACAAATGGCATGACTCGGATCGCTCCGTGGCGCATCTGTCCAAGGCGCTGGACGATATCGGCATTGCCCGGACCTGAGGTGGTGCGGCTGGCCGTATGGCTGTCGTGACATTTTTTCGACCCGACTTCGTACTAAAGTCGGGTTTTGTTCATTCAGCGCATCCGATATGAAAAAAGCAATCTCCATGATCGGTCTTGTATGGGCCATGGGTGCTGGCGCAGTGGTTCATGCTGCGCCGGTCACCATCGCCAGCGGGCTGATCTATGAAAGCCTGGTGGAAGGCACGGGCCTCAGCCCCAAGGCGACGGACACCGTCAAGGTGCATTACCGCGGTTACTTTCCGGATACCGGCAAGGAGTTTGACAGCTCCTATGCACGCAAGCAGCCCATCGAATTCCCGCTCGATGGCGTGATCCCTTGCTGGACCGAGGGCGTGCAGAAGATGAAGGTCGGCGGCAAGGCCAAGTTCACCTGCCCGCCAGCCATTGCCTACGGCACACGCGGCGCGGGCCGTGCCGTTCCCCCCAATGCCACACTGAACTTTGATGTGGAGCTGCTGGGCATCCAGGGCCGCTGATCAAGGCCTGTCGATCTCCAGCCGCTTGGCCAGGCGCTGCAGATTGGCACGATCGAGCTGCAGCTCGCGCGCTGCGGCGGCCCAGCTGCCCTGGTGGCGGGCCAGGCTGGAGCTGACCAGCTGGCGTTCATAGGCGCTGACGGCGGCGCGCAGGCCGGCCTCGGGCGCCACCGCCAGTGTGGCCGGCTCCATGGACGCTGGGGCCTGTGCGGCGGCTGGCGCCTCGGCCCGCTCCCAGAGATCGGCCAGTCCCAGCGTCACGATGCGCAGCCTGGCGCCGGCGCGGCTGGCGCTGCCGTCATTGCGGCTCAGGGCCCTGAGCACGGCGCGGCTGATGCAGTGCTCGAGCTCGCGCACATTGCCGCTCCAGCTGCGATTGAGCAAGGCCGCCTGTGCGGCCGCATCCAGGCGCAGGCCACCGAGCCTGAGCCTGGAGCGGTTCTCCTCGAGGAAATAGCCCGCCAGCTGCAGCACGTCGCTGTCGCGCTCGCGCAGCGGCGGCACATTGAGCGGATAGACATTGAGGCGGTGATAGAAGTCCGCGCGCATGCGCCCTGCGCCGACTTCTGCAGCTAGGTCGCGGTTGGTGGCAGCGATCACGCGCACATCCACATGATGCTCCCGGTCGGAGCCGAGGCGTTGCAGCTGGCCGCTTTGAAGCACGCGCAGCAGCTTGGCCTGCACGGGCAGCGAGAGTTCGCCGACCTCGTCCAGGAACAGCGTTCCCTGATGCGCCTGCTCGAACTTGCCGCTGCGCTCGCTCAGCGCTCCGGTGAAGGCTCCGCGCACATGGCCGAACAGCTCGCTCTCGACCAGGTTGTCGGGCAGGGCCGCGCAGTTGATGCTGATCATGGGCTTGCCGGCACGTCCCGACTGCGCATGCACGGCCTGGGCCACCAGTTCCTTGCCGGTGCCAGTTTCGCCGGTGATGAGCACGCAAAGATCGCTGGCTGCGACCAGGGCAATGTCTTTCTGCAGCTGCCGCATGACGGGGCTTGCACCCTGCAGTCCGCGCTCCTGCGGCGCGGCCGCTCTGGCAGTGCCGCTGGCGCTGCGCGCGAGCTGGGACAGCTGGTGCACGCGCTCGGCCGTGGCCACGGTGGCTGCGGCCAGATTGCTGAAGGCCTGCAGCATGGCCAGCGCCGCGGGGTCGGCAAATCGGCCCGGCTCCAGTGCATCCAGTGTCAGCAGGCCCCAGGGCAGGCCGCCCAGCTGCAGCACGCAGCCCATGCAGTCATGCACATGCAGCTCGGTGATGGCCTGGCCTTTGTGCGCCACCAGCCCGTCATAGGGATCGGGCAGGGGGCTGTCGGGCTCGAAGCGCATGGCCTGGCCGGCCGCCAGCAACTGGGCAAAGCGTGGATGCTCGCCCAGGCGAAAGCGCCGGCCCAGCGTGTCCGGCATCAGGCCGTCGATCGCCATCGGGCGCAGCCATTCGCCTTCCAGCTTCAGCAGGGCGACGGCATCGGCGGGCAGCAGATTGCGCAGCGCGGCCAGCAGGCGGCGCAGGCGTTCGCGCTCGGGCAGGTCCTGGGCCAGATCGGCGATCAGCGGGCTGACAGCGTTGAGAATATGGGATGTTGTCATAACGACAGCGTTGGGTGTCAATAAGACATCAATTGAGCAATGTCATATTGACGCATATTTCTGCAAGCCATTGTTTTGCAGTGGTATTGAGGCTGGCACGCCGCTTGCACTGACTGGTACAAGCCTTGCAGCTGGCAAGGCAGCAACCAGGAGATTTGCATGCTTACCGAACGTCAACGCGAGATCGTCAAGGCCACCGTACCGCTGCTGGAAACCGGCGGCGAGGTCCTGATCACGCATTTCTACCAGACCATGCTGGGTGAGTATCCAGAGGTGCGCCCGCTGTTCAACCAGGCGCATCAGCAAAGCGGTGCCCAGCCGCGTGCTCTGGCGCACAGCGTGCTGATGTATGCCAAGAACATCGACCGCCTGGAAAACCTGGGCAATCTGCCCGCGCAAATCATCAACAAGCATGTGGCGCTGCAGGTGCAGGCAGAGCATTACCCCATCGTCGGTGCCTGCCTGCTGCGCGCCATTCGCGAGGTGCTGGGGGCGGAGATTGCTACGGATGAGGTGATCGCCGCCTGGGCCGCCGCCTATCAGCAGCTGGCTGATATCCTGATCGGTGCGGAGCGCGCGGTGTACGAGCAGACTGCGGCAGCCGAAGGCGGCTGGCGCGGTGCGCGTGCCTTCAAGCTGGTGCGCAAAGAGGCCGAAAGCGCCGAGATCACGTCCTTCTATCTGGAGCCGGTGGATGGCGGCACGGTGATTGCCCATCAGCCAGGCCAGTACATCGGTCTGCGCGTGGTGGTCGACGGCCTGGAGCAGCGCCGCAACTACTCGCTGTCGGCGCCTGCCAACGGCAAGAGCTATCGCATCAGCGTCAAGCGCGAGGCCGGCGGCAAGGTCTCCAACCATCTGCACGACCAGCTGCAAGTGGGCGATACGCTGGAGCTGTTCCCGCCCGCCGGCCATTTCACCTTGCAGGCCAATGCCAAGCCCCTGGTTCTGATCAGCGGTGGTGTGGGCATCACGCCCACGCTGCCCATGCTGCAGGCCGCGCTGCCCACGGGGCGCGAGATCACCTTCATCCACTGCGCGCGCGATCGCGGAGTGCATGCCTTCCGCGAGAAGATCGATGCGCTGGCCAGCAGCCACGAGCAGCTCACACGCCGCTATTGCTACGACCAGGCGGACGCGGGCGACGAGGTGGATGCCCAGGGCCTGCTGAGCACTGACCGACTGGCCCAGTGGCTGCCCGAGTCGCGCGATGCCGATGTCTACTTCCTGGGCCCGCGTGGCTTCATGCGCAGTGTCAAGCAGTCGCTGCGCGAACTGGGCGTGCCCGAGTCCCAGGTGCATTACGAGTTCTTCGGCCCGGCCGAAGCTCTGGCCTGATCGGCTGAACGCTTGAACGCTTGAACGCTTGAGTGCTCATAAAAAAAGAGCTGCTAGCGCATGTTATTACTAGGTTTCAGTACTTAAAGCATTTGAAATTCATGTAAATAAAGCGCAGGCAGCTCTCTCTATTGAGGCGGCGATTAGGCTCATTGCTCTTTGAACTGGGCGATTGCCCAGTGAGAGACATCGAGCAAGGGCCTGGGCGCAAAGCGCCTCAGGGAGTCAACGGTAGTACGCTTCGACCGTGCCCTTGAGCTTGATCAGCAGGGGCTTGCCCTTGCGATCCAGGGTCTTGCCGGCGGGCACCTTGACCCAGCCCTCGCTCACGCAGTATTCCTCGACGTCAAAGCGGTCCTTGCCATTGAAGCGGATGCCGATGTCGTGCTCGAACACGGCGGCCACATGGTGGGGGCTGCGAGGGTCAACGGACAGATGGTCGGGCAGTTCGGGGCGGGTGGCTTCGGTCATGTTTTTTCGAGAGTCAGGGAATACAAGAGCGCTATTTTCGGTGCAATTGCAAAAGCCTGCCTCCTGTTGTCGCAATGGCGCATGACAGGCAATGCGCCGTCATCAGTACCGCAGGCATAGGCGAGCCGGCCCGACTCGCCTATGCTTGCGCCATGCTCACCGAAGAACAACGCCTGTCCCTGCAGCGCGCCAAGCGGCTGCCGCTGATTTTGCTGCTGCTGGTGACAGCCGGCTTCATCGCCACGGCGCTGGCGGGCTCGCGCTGGGGACTGGAGGGGCAGGCCGTGCCGCTGTGGCTGGTGTGTCTGCGGGCCATCTGCGAGGCCGCCATGGTGGGGGCGCTGGCCGACTGGTTTGCGGTCTCGGCTCTGTTTCGCCATATTCCGCTGCCGCTGGTGGGGCGGCACACGGCCATCATCCCGCGCAACAAGGATCGCATAGGGCGCAACCTGGCCACTTTCGTGCGCGACAAGTTTCTCGACGCGCCCTCGCTGGTGGCGCTGATCGAGCGCAACAACCCGGCCCAGGCGCTGGCCGACTGGCTGACGGCTGCCGCCAACAGCCAGTTGCTGGGCCGGCAGGTGGCGCGGCTGGCGCTGGCCGCGCTGGAGATGGTGCAGGACAAGCAGGTAGAGAAGTTTCTGACCCAGTCGCTCAAGGCCGTGATGCAGCATGTGGATCTGTCGCGCGCGGCGGCATCTCTGCTGTCGGGGCTGACGGCGGGCGGGCGCCACCAGGAGGTGCTCGACGATGTGCTGGCGCGCATCAGCCGCGTGCTGCGTCAGGAGCAGACCCATGTGCTGATCGCGCAGACCATCGTGGTCTGGCTCAAGCGCGAGCATCCGATCAAGGAAAAAATGCTGCCCACGGACTGGCTCAGCGACAAGGGCGCCAGCCTGATTGCCAGTGCTCTGGACAGCCTGCTGCAGGATGTCGCCCAGAACCCGGGCCACCGTCTGCGCGAGGCCTTCGACGGGTCCATACAGCGCCTGATCGACGGACTTCAGAATGACCCAGCCTACGCAGAAAAGGTGGAAAAACTGCGCAACTATCTGCTGCATGACGAGAAGCTGGCGGTCTATCTGCGCGAGCTATGGGCCGGCTGGCGCGCCCGGCTGGAGCGCGATCTGGCCGACGAAAATTCGGCCATGGCACGCCGCGCCGCCGTGATGGGGCGCTGGCTGGGCCAGGCACTGGCGCATGACGAGGCGCTGCGCGAGTCCATGAACGAGCGCCTCAAGCGCTGGGCGACCACGCTGGCGCCTGATGTCTCGCAGTTCATCGCCCGCCATATTGCGGACACCGTGCAGCGCTGGGATGCCGAGCAGCTGGCCACGCTGATCGAGGCGCATATCGGCAAGGATCTGCAGTACATACGCATCAACGGCACGCTGGTGGGCGGCGCCATAGGCTTGCTGCTGTTTCTCATCTCGCATGCCGCAGCCTTGCGGCGCAGCCTGCTGGCCTGGCTGGGATAACGCCATTTCACGACGCAGCAGCGCATGCAGATGCCGGGCGATGCTGGTTCTAGCCTGGTCAAAGTACTTAACAGTAAAAATTCTTTCGAATGCTTGCTGTTTGTGTTTACAATGAGAACTATTCGCAACAAGAAGACCTTGCTGCAATCTATGACCCAGCCAGGCATGCCCATTGAATGGCCGCATGCCGCCATGCCCCGCTGCATGGTGTAGCCACGACGATCTCATGCGCAGATCGTGATTGCCTTCTTCATCACTCCAACAGTGCGAATGCTTCGCTGACCTGTACCTGCTGTCCGTGGCTCTGGCCATGGGGCGCAGCCGTGCCTGGTCGATGTGCATCTTTGTCCAAACTCATCATGCAAATTCATGCAGCCGCTGCTGCAGGCTTCGCCACGGCCTGCGCCTCTTCGTCTTCCCGTCCTTTGTCCACAGCCTGCCGGTCGCTGCGTCCCATGCTGGGCATGGCGCTGGCGGCTGCCGGCCTGCTGACCCATGGGCTGACGGCGGCGCAGGAGAAATCTCTGGAGACAGTGGTGGTCACGGCCTCGGGCTTCGAGCAGGAGATCAAGGATGCGCCGGCCTCGATTTCCGTCATTACCCGCGAAGAGCTGGAAAAAGGCAGCTACAACAATCTGCACGATGCGCTGCGCGATGTGCCCGGCGTGAATCTGGTGCCTTCGGACAACAATTCCAACGACATCAGCCTGCGCGGCATGGGCGTGAACTACACCCTGATCCTGGTGGACGGCAAGCGCACCAACACCCGAGAAACCCAGGCGAACGGCTCCACCGGAACCGACCAGAGCTGGGTGCCGCCGCTGGAGGCGATAGAGCGCATCGAGGTGGTGCGCGGCCCCATGTCCTCGCTCTACGGCTCGGACGCCATGGGCGGTGTGATCAACATCATCACGCGCAAGGTGGCCAAGGAGTGGATGGGCTCCATCCGCACCGAGGCCACGCTGCAGGAGCGCTCTTCCTCGGGCAATATCTACCAGAGCAATTTCTATCTGTCCGGCCCCATACAGACCGATCTGCTGGGCCTGAGCATCTACGGCAACTACAACAAGCGCGGCGAGGACCACATCCTCAACGGCTACAACGACTACGACAACCGCGCGCTCAACGTCAAGCTGGCGCTGACGCCCAACAAGGACCACGACATCATTGCCGAGCTGGGCACGGGCAAGCAGCACTACACCTCGACGCCGGGCAAGACGCTGGCGGCCACGGCTGCACTCAGCGACCGAAAGTTCGAGCGCGGCAACTTCTCGCTGCAGCACAAGGGACGCTGGGGCTGGGCGTCCTCGGACACCTATCTGCAGCAGGAAAAGACGCGCAACCTGTCGCGCGACATGACCATCAAGAACACGGTGTTCAACAGCAGCTGGGTGGCGCCGCTGGGGGCCAGTCATCTGCTGACCACGGGCGTGAGCTACAACGAGCAGGACCTGACGGACACCACCACCAACACCTTGCCGAATGCCAGCCGCACCAGCATCAACCGCAGCCAGTGGGCCGTGTTTGCCGAGGACGAATGGCGTCTGCACCAGGACTTTGCACTGACCGGCGGCCTGCGCTACGACCATGACAGCCAGGCCGGCGGCCAGGTCAGCCCCCGCCTGTATGGCGTGTGGAATCTGGCCCCGCAGTGGACGGTCAAGGGCGGCGTCTCCACGGGCTTTCGCGCGCCGTCGCTGCGTCAGACCGTGGGTGACTGGGGCCAGAGCAGCCGTGGCGGCAATATCTACGGCAACCCCGATCTGAAGCCCGAAACCTCGCTGACCAAGGAAATCGGCGTGCTCTACGACAGCGGCGCCGGCACTACGGCAGGACTGACGGTGTTCGACAACGAGTTCGAGGACAAGATCACCCGCGTGGCCTGCCCCAGCTGCGGCCCGCTCAACAGCTCGGGCCGCGTGCCCACTACCAATATCAATGTGGACAACGCCATCACGCGTGGCCTGGAGGCTTCGCTGGGCACCCAGCTGAGCAGGGCGCTGCGCCTGAAGACCAACTACACCTTCACCAAGTCCGAGCAAAAGAGCGGCGAGTTTGCCGGCCTGCCGCTGAACCAGCTGCCGCGCCATCTGTTCAATGTCTCGCTGGACTGGAGCCCAACGGGTCAGCTCAATGGCTGGCTCAAGGCGTCCTACCGCGGCAAGGAAAGCGCGCCCACGGGCGGAGCATCCTCGGGCAGCTTCACCCAGAAGAGCTACACCATGCTGGATCTGGGCGGCTCCTACAAGCTCAACAAGACCGTCACGCTGTATGCGGGTATCTACAACCTGCTGGACAAGCAGGTCATCTATGACGGTGTCAATTACGACACCGTGCTCGACGGCCGCCGCTACTGGCTGGGCATGAACGTCAAGTTCTGATCCTGGTCATCGCAGCCGTTGTCGGGATGCGCGGCAAGGGCTGCCGACTTTTCTTCTGTTTTGCTTTTCAAGGTTCTTCATGCAACAACTGATCAGTCGTCGCGCCACCACTCTGGCACTGCTGATGATGGCCGGCGCCGCCTGGGCGCAAACGCAGGCGGCCCAGCCCGCCCGTATCCAGGTCGAGCATGCCAGGGGCGTGACCGAGCTGCCCCTGGCTCCTCAGCGCGTGGTGGTGTACGACCTGGCTTCGCTGGACACCATGCAGGCGCTCAAGCTGCCGGTGACGGGAGTGCCCAAGGCCCATTTCCCCGCCTATCTGGCCGGTTACGCCGATGCCCGCTACCAGGTGTCGGGCTCGCTGTTCGAGCCCGACTACGAGGCGCTGAGCCGCATCCGCCCCGATCTGATCGTGGTGGCCGGCCGCTCGGCCGGCAAGTACGAAGCGCTGAGCCGTATCGCACCCACGCTGGATCTGAGCACCTCGGGCAAGGACTTGCTGGGCGATATGCAGCGCAATGTGAACCTGCTGGCCAGCCTCTGGGGCAAGCAGGCGCAGGGCGCGCAGCTCATGCAGCAGGTGCGAAGCGATGTGGAAGCCACCCGCGCTGCTGCGGCCAAGGCAGCACCGGGCCTGCTGGTGCTGGCCGTCAACAAAAACATGAGCGCCCAGACGCCGGGCTCGCGCTTCGGTCTGCTGCATGACGTGCTGGGCGTCAAGCCAGCCCTGCCCGCAGATCCGGCGCAGGCGCGCGGGATTGCGCTGAAGATGGACGATATCGCCAGGATAGACCCGGAATGGCTGTTCGTGATCGACCGCAATGCAGGCACGGGCAGCACCCGGGACAAGGACGGCCAGCTGGTTCTGCCGTCGCGTGAGCTGTTCGACAACGACACCATCAAGAACACCCGTGCAGGCCGCAAGCAGCAAGTGGTGTTCGTCGATCCGCAGATCTGGTATTTGCTGGGCAGCAGCGGCCCCCAGGCCATGCGGGCCAATGCGCAGCAGATTCGCACCGCGCTCGAACGCCAGGCTTTTTGAGAGAGCATTAATTTAATAGCTGCTTTCTCCAATGAATAAAGGGTTTCAATGCATAAAAGCATTGAAACCCTTTGTTATTAAGCGCTGCAAGCTAGCAAAAAATATCAGGCGGCGGGCGCGGAAGGCTCGGGCGGCAGCAGCTGCTTGCCAATCAGCTGCCAGGCCTTGGCGGCATCGGCCTGGCCGGCAAACAGATGGCAGCTGGCGGCCGTCATGGCGATGCGGCCGTTCTCGGGCTCCAGGTCAAAGGCCAGCTCGCATTGCGCAGCGGCGTTGGCCCACATGACCAGCGCGTTCTTGTTCTCTTCCTTCTGCAGGGCATGGGCCTCGGCCATCCAGGCCTGTGCCAGGCGAAAGGCGGCTTCGGGCTCGCTCATATCGGCCTTGTGCGCCAGGTAGAACTCCTTGCCGGCGGCCTGCCAGAGCGCGCGGGCCTGCTCGAAGTCCTGCGTGGCAATCTTCTGGGCCTGCTGCACCAGCGCGTTGCCGGCCTGCAGATGGGCCTGATAGGTGGATGCGTCTTGATCTTGGGACATGGCGCTTATTGTCCTCATTGCCTGGCCTCGCGGAGCGCGCCCGCGCGCATCTCCCCTGGACGGCCCCGGGGCATTGCCGCCACCGGCCAGCGGCTTGTCGCTAGTAGCGGAAGTCCAGCTGATGCGGGCCCTTGCCGATCTCTGCCGCCTGGGTCTGGCTGGCGCCATCCTTGGTGGTAGCCGTGATCTTGTAGCTTCCGGCGGGCAACTGGATCAGGCAGACCGGGCCGTTGGCCGTGAAGCGGCTGCTGTCCTTGCCGGAGCTGACCTCGACCGCCACATTGGCCAGATAGGCCCCGTCTTTTTGCGCAAACAAAAGCGACAGCGGGTAGTCCTTCATCGCGGCGCGCATGAGCGTGGATTCATCCTCGCCTATGCCGCCGCAGCTATAGCGCAGTGCGCCGGCCTGCTGCATATCGGGAATCCGGCCCTGAGCCAGAGCGGGCAGGCCGAGAGCTGCACTGGCAGCCAGGACCAGGCCGGTCGCATGTCTCAAGCAATGCATGGTGTTTCCTTTCAGCGATGCACGGCCGGCCATCTTGCGGCCTGACCGCGCTGCTCCATGTCATCCCCGCGCGGTGCTGCTTGTGGGCATCCCCGGTATTTACACCTGGTTGCCGGATGAAACAGGCGCCCGGGCTTGCGCATCCTGACCCGTAGGCAGACTCAGCCCGATGCTGGTGACGGACAGGTCGGAGCGTGCAAACGCCTGTCCGCCATGCATGCGCGCGATCGCGGCCACGATGGACAGGCCCAGGCCATGGTTGCGATCGGCCTGGCTGCGGGCTGCGTCCGAGCGGTAGAAGCGGTCAAACAGCCTGGGCAGGTGTTCGGCGGCAATGGCCTGGCCCTGGTTCTGCACCGCCAGCGTGACCTGACCGGCCTGCGGCGTGCTGATCTGTATCTCTATGCAGCTTCCCGGCGTGGCATAGCGGGTGGCATTGCCCAGCAGATTGGACAGCGCCCGGCGCAGCAATCGCGCATCGACCTGGGCCTGTGCATCGCCCTGCACCCGCACCTGCAGATCTGCTTCCTGCAGCGCTGCCTCGTGATACTCCACCACTTCGTCCGCGAGGCTGGCCAGGCTGGCCACCTGAATGCGGTGCGCGCTTTCGCCGCGATCAGCGTGAGAGAGAAAAAGCATGTCCGCCACGATGCCGGCCATGCGCTGCAGATCTTCAAGATTGGAAGCCAGGATATCGCGCAGCTCGTCGGCATCGCGGGGCTTGCGCAGAGCCAGCTCGCAACTGCTGATGAGCGTGGTCAGAGGGGTGTTGAGCTCATGGGCCACATCGGCATTGAAGGCCTCCATCTGCCGGTAGGCCACTGCCAGCCGCTCCAGCAGCGCGTTGAACTGTGCAATCAGCGGACGCAGCTCCTGGGGCTGGTTGCTGTCGTCAAGCCTGGTCTGCCAGTCGTGCGTGAGATCCTTGGCGCCCAGTTGCCGGGTCTGCTCCACCAGCGAATGCAGAGGTGCCAGCCCGCGGCGCACCAGCCAGGCGCTGAACAGCGACACCAGCAGCGCACCGCTGACGGCGGCAAGGCCCAGAATCCAGGCCAGCTGGCGCAGCAGGGCATCGTCGGGGCGGCGGTCCAGCATCAGCAGCACCTGCACGAGCTGCTGTTCCTGCTGATCCGCATGGGCTGGCAGCACGACGCTGAAGCTGCGCCGTGCGCTATGAACATCGTCCAGGGGCTGGTGCAGTTTCTCGAACAGCAGCGCGCCGCTGGCATAGCTGACGCGGATCGACATATCCTCGTGGCCCGTGAGAAAGTCGGACAACATGTGCTGCATGCTGGACGCAGAGCGGTTGGCACGGGCCTGTTGCAGCAGATGCGTCACCGTGACCTGCTTTTGCTCCAGGCTTTCCTGCTGGCGCTGGGCCAGTGCCAGCCAGCTACCCCAGTACACGGCCACGCAGACCAGGCCCAGGCCCAGCATGGTCTGCAGGGCCAGCGAGCGCGACAGCCGGCGGCTCAGGTTCGGGATCTGAGGAGCGCTTGGAGAGACGTGATCAGCGGTCATGAGTGGCTGCTATGCTGGAAGATTCATTGTTTGCGGTTTGCTGGAAAAAGGAACGGACCATGAGTCTTGGTAACGCCATCATGAACAACTACGCCTTCTTGCTGGAGATGTACGAGGACAGCTACTTTCCCGAAGAACTGGTGCGCAAGGGCGAGGATATTCTGAGAGAACTCTGCCTGCAGATAGAGCAGCAGAAGCCGCAGAACCTGGAGCAGCTGTATCGATTGACCCACGCTGCGACCGAGCGTTTCAACGATCTGCAGCAGGAGTTCGAAGAGCAGGGCAGCGAGATGGAAACGGCGGCACGTGAATGCATTGCGGCTGACTTCGAGGCCATTGCCAAGGCTTATGGTTTTGAAGATGCGGATGTGGAGGAACTGATCGCTCTACGCGAATGGTGAGCACCTGCTATCAGGCATCGAGGCGAAGCTCCAGCACATAGCCCATGCCGCGCACCGTGTGCAGCAGGGGCAGCTCGAACGGCGCGTCGAGCTTGAGGCGCAGGCGGCGTACGGCGACCTCGACAACATTGGTTTCGCTGTCGAAGTTCATGTCCCAGACCTGGGAGGCCAGCTCGGTGCGCGACAGCACTTCGCCCTGGCGCCGCAGCAGCAGGCTCAGCAGATTGAACTCCTTGGCCGTCAGGTCCAGCCGCTGTCCCGCACGCGTGGCGCGGTGACGCAGCAGATCCAGCTCCAGATCGGCCATGCGCAGCACCGTGGCTTCGGGCGTGGCCGTGGCCTGCAGGCCACGGCGCAGCAGTGCATGAATGCGGGCCACCAGCTCTGAAAATGCAAAAGGCTTGACCAGATAGTCATCGGCGCCGGCCTGCAGTCCTTTGACGCGGTCCTCCACCTGGGCGCGGGCCGTGAGCATGAGCACCGGCGTCTGGCGGGACTGGCGCAGAGCCGCCAGCACGGCCAGGCCGTCTATGCCGGGCAGCATGCCGTCCAGAATGATGAGGTCGTAGGGCTGCTCGGTGGCCAGGTGCAGGCCGTCAATGCCGTTGTGTGCGGCATCGACCACAAAGCCTTCCTCGCCCAGGCCTTTTTGCAGGTATTCGGCGAGTTTGGTTTCGTCCTCGATGACTAGAAGCTTCATGCGTAGATTGTCGAGCAAGTCGGTCGTTTGCGAAGATGACAAATTTGTCATCTTGAGGTCAGAACCCTGTGGGGGCCGCGAGGCTAGATTTGCTCCGCTTGCACAAGACTGCCAATGGAAGGGCAGGCATGCCGGCGGAGCATCACCATGACATTCATCACCAAGGTGGCCGCTGTGTTGCTGGGCAGCGGTTTGGGCCTTTTTGTGCCTTGTGCCTGGGCGCAACAAGCTGCGCCAACAGCAGCAGCAACAGCGGCAACAGCTGCTCCCATAAGCCTGCAGGCCGCACTGGCGCTGGCCATGGAGCACAACCCCAGTCTGCGGGCGGCAGCGCAGGCCCTGGCGGCCAGCGAGGGGGCGCTGATCCAGAGTCGCGCCAGACCCAATCCCGAACTGGCCTATTCGCAGGAAGACACGCGCCGCGAAACCAGGTCCATAACTCTGCAATGGAACCAGTCCATAGAGATCGGCGGCAAGCGCGAGGCCCGCATGAAGGCAGCCGGGCATGGTCGCGAACTGGCCAGGGCCGAGCTGGAGGCTGCGCAGGCCGGTTTGCGTGCCGATGTGCGAACGGCTTTTGCCAATGTGCTGGCCGGCCAGCAACGCGTGCAGCTGCACCAGAGGACGCTGGAGATTGCCAGCAGTGCCCGCGATGCTGCGGCCAAGCGCGTGCTGGCAGGCAAGGTGGCTCCGTTGGAGGAAACCAAGGCCCGCGTGGCCGAGAGCAGTGCCGAGCTGGCGCTGGCGCAAGCGCGCTCCGGCCTGCGTGTGGCACGTCAGCAGCTGGCGGCGCTGTGGGGAGCGCAGCCTGCGGCATTTGGCAGCGCGGTGGGGGAGCTGGCGCAGCTGCCGGTGTTGCCCGATGAAGGCTTGATGCTGGAAAAGCTGGAGCATTCACCGCAGATGCTGCGCGCGCAGCAGGCCGTTTTTCAAGCCAGGTCCGTCGCCGAGCTCGAGCGTGCCAAGCGCCTGCCTGACCCCAGCGTGAGTCTGGGCATGAAGCGTGCACAGGAAGTGGGACGCAATCAGCTGGTGGTGGGTGTCTCGGTGCCGCTGCCGATCCTGGACAGCAACCGCGGCAATCAGCTGCAGGCGCTGCGTCTGGCCGACAAGGCAGAGGACGAGCTGATGGCCACGCGCCAGCAAATGTACGCACAGTTGCAGCAGCAACGCGAGCAGCTGCAGACCAGCCGGGCCCAGGCCGAGCAACTGGCGCAGCAGGTCCTGCCGGCGGCCGAGTCCGCTTACGAAGTTGCAGCCAAGGGCTTTGCCCTGGGCAAGTTCAGCTATCTGGAAGTTCTGGATGCCCAGCGCACGCTGGCCGAGGCACGCAGCCTATATCTGGAGCAGTTGGTGGCAACCCATCAGGCGGCTGCCGACATCACCCGCCAACTGGGCGATGTACCCGGTCTTGAGTAGGAACAAGCACGTATCATGAATTCCACATCTCCCAAGCCCCGCCGCACGGCGATTGCCATCGCCATCATTCTGGCGCTCGGTGCGGCTGCTGCTGCAGCGATTGTCTACGGTACGCAGCCAGCGGCTGCAAGCGCCGAAGGCCATGGTCACGGCGCTGCAGACAAGAGTCATGCCCATGAAGAAAAGAACGGGCATGAGCATGGCGAAAAAGAGGGGCATGACCATGACAGCGAGCCTGGGCATGAACAGGCAGCAGGCACCGGAAAACCCGCAGTCAAGCCCGAATCCGCTCATGCGGATGATGAGGATGAAGGCCTGCTCAAGCTCGATGCCGAGCGTGCCAAGGCTGCTGGCGTGGCGCTGGCCGAGGCCGGCCCGGCGTTGATAGCCAGCATGCTGCAGTTGCCGGGCGAGATTCGCTTCAACGAGGACAGGACGGCCCATGTGGTGCCGCGGGTGGCCGGCGTGGCGGAGAGCGTGGTGGCCAATCTGGGGCAGGTGGTGAAGAAGGGTCAGTTGCTGGCCACCCTCACCAGCCCTGCGGTATCCGAGCAGCGCAGCGAGCTGATGGCCGCGCAAAAGCGTCTCGCACTGGCGCGCACCACCTATCAGCGCGAAAAGCAGCTGTGGCAGGAAAAGATCTCGGCCGAGCAGGATTATCTGCAGGCCCAGCAGGCACTGCGCGAGGCCGAAATCGCGTCCGCCAATGCGCAGCAGAAGCTGGCTGCGATCGGTGCCGGCTCGGGCTCTGCCGGGGCGCTGAACCGCTTCGAGCTGCGCGCGCCCTTCGATGGGGTGGTGGTGGAAAAGCATCTCTCCGTGGGCGAGGCCGTGCAGGACAGCACGGCCGTGTTCACCATCTCCGACCTGCGTTCGGTCTGGGCCGAAATGAAGGTGGCTGCCAGCGACCTGCCCTTTGTGCGCGTGGGCGAACAGGCCACTGTGCATGCGACGGCCTTTGAATCGAAAGCCACGGGGACGGTGGCCTATGTGGGCGCCCTGATAGGGCAGGAAACCCGCACGGCACCGGCACGCATCACCCTGGACAACCCGGATGGCATCTGGCGTCCGGGCCTTTTCGTGAATGTGGATCTGACGGCCGCCGGCCAGAAGGCGGCGGTGACGGTGGCCAGTGCGGCCATCCAGAAGATCGACGGCGACAAGCCCGTGGTGTTCGTGCCGGTGGACGGCGGCTTCAAGGCGCAGGCCCTGAAACTGGGCAAGACGGATGGCCAGAACACCGAAGTGCTGCAGGGCCTGAGTACAGGCCAGCGCTATGTGAAGGACGGCAGCTTCGTCCTGAAGTCCGAGCTTGGCAAGGCAACAGCCGAGCATGTGCATTGAATGGAACCCCCTGAGGCGCTGCGCGCCTTTCCCCAGGGGACGATACCCTCGCCTGGGCGGCCCCGCCGCGAGGCGGCTCTTGCTCGGTGTCTCTGGTTTGGATTGCGCCGGTGTGGCAGGGCAGATGAAGATATTTGGAGTTTGAATGTTTGAGCGCATCATCCGCTTTGCCATTGCCCAGCGCTGGCTGGTCATGCTGGCCACGCTGGCCCTGGTGGGCCTTGGCATCTACAACTACCAGCGCCTGCCCATCGATGCCGTGCCCGACATCACCAATGTGCAGGTGCAGATCAATACCTCGGCGCCCGGCTATTCGCCGCTGGAGACCGAGCAGCGCGTCACCTTTCCCATAGAGACCCTGATGGCCGGCCTGCCGGGGCTGGAGCAGACCCGCTCGCTGTCGCGCTACGGCCTGTCCCAGGTGACCGTGGTGTTCAAGGACGGCACGGACATCTACTTTGCACGCCAGTTGGTGAACGAGCGCATGCAGCAGGCGCGCGATGCCCTGCCAGCGGGCGTCGCGCCTGCGCTGGGGCCTATTTCCACGGGGCTGGGCGAGATCTATCTGTGGACCGTGGAGGCCGATGAGGGCGCCACCAAACCCGACGGGTCGCCCTATACGCCCATGGATCTGCGCGAGATTCAGGACTGGGTCATCAAGCCCCAGCTGCGCAATGTGGCGGGCGTGACCGAAATCAACTCCATTGGCGGCTTCGCCAAGGAATATCTGGTGGCGCCGCAGCCGCAAAAGCTGGCGGCCTATGGTTTCACGCTGGCCGACATCATCGCGGCGCTGGAGCGCAACAACGCCAATGTGGGCGCGGGCTATATCGAGCGCCAGGGCGAGCAGTATCTGATCCGCGCGCCGGGGCAGGTGGGGGGCATTGCCGATATTCGCGAAGTCATCGTGGGGTCGGCGCAAGGCCAGCCGATTCGCGTGCGCGATCTGGCCGATGTGGGCCTGGGCCGCGAGCTGCGTACGGGGGCTGCCACGGACAACGGTCGCGAAGTGGTGCTGGGTACGGTGTTCATGCTGATTGGCGAGAACAGCCGCGCAGTGGCGCAGGCGGTGCATGAGCGCATGCAGGTGATCAACAAAAGCCTGCCGCCTGGCGTGAAGGCCGTGACGGTGTACGACCGCACCAATCTGGTGGACAAAGCCATTGCCACGGTCAAGAAGAACCTGATCGAAGGTGCGGCGCTGGTCGTGGCGATTCTGTTCCTGTTTCTGGGCAATCTGCGGGCAGCGCTGATCACGGCGCTCATCATTCCGCTGTCCATGTTGTTCACCTTTACGGGCATGGTGCAGATGCGCGTCAGCGCCAATCTGATGAGCCTTGGGGCGCTGGACTTCGGCATCATCATCGACGGTGCGGTGGTGATCGTGGAGAACTGCGTGCGTCGGCTGGCCCATGCGCAGGCCGCAGCAGGCCGATCGTTGACCCGCAGCGAACGTTTCGAGGAAGTGTTTGCGGCAGCCAGGGAGGCAAGGCGTCCGTTGTTGTTCGGTCAGCTCATCATCATGGTGGTCTATCTGCCCATTTTTGCGCTCACCGGTGTGGAAGGAAAGATGTTCCACCCCATGGCGCTGACGGTGGTGATCGCGTTGCTGGGTGCCATGCTGCTGTCTATCACCTTCATCCCTGCCGCGATTGCGCTGTTCATGGGCGACAAGGTGGCCGAGAAGGAAAACCGTCTGATGGAGTGGGCGCGCCGTGCCTATGCGCCGGTGCTGGACAAGGTCATGCATGCACCTGCAGTGGTGCTGACGGCGGCCAGCGTCATTGTCGCCCTGAGTCTGCTGCTGGCCACGCGCATGGGCAGCGAGTTTGCGCCCAATCTCAATGAAGGCGACTTTGCGATCCAGGCGTTGCGCATACCGGGCACCAGCCTTACGCAGTCGGTGCAGATGCAGATGCAGATCGAGAGCGAGCTCAAAAAGCAGTTCCCTGAAATCGAGCGAGTGTTTGCGCGCACCGGCACTGCAGAGATTGCCTCCGACCCCATGCCGCCCAATATTTCGGATGGCTACATCATGCTCAAGCCGCGTGAGCAATGGCCCGATCCGGCACGCTCGCGTGACGATCTGCTGGCTGCCGTACAAGAGGCTGTGGAAAGGATTCCGGGCAGCAACTACGAGTTATCGCAACCGATTCAGCTGCGCTTCAACGAGCTGATCTCGGGCGTGCGCAGCGATGTGGCCGTCAAGATCTTCGGCGACGACATGGCTCAGCTGGAAAAGTCCGCGCAGGCCGTAGCCGCCATGCTGCAGAAGATTCCTGGCGCCTCCGAGGTCAAGGTCGAGCAGACCACGGGTCTGCCCATGCTCACGGTGCAGATCGACCGCGAAAAAGCCTCGCGTTACGGCCTGAACATGGGCGATGTGCAAGATGCCATCAGCACGGCATTTGGCGGGCGTGAAGCCGGCACGGTATTCGAGGGAGATCGACGTTTTGCCATCCAGGTTCGCCTGCCCGAGGCCATGCGCAGCGATGTGGACGGCATAGGCCGCCTGCCGATCGCGCTGCCGCGCGGCGGCGACGGGCGTCTGGGCTTTGTGCCGCTGTCATCGGTGGCGACGGTGGAGCTGGCACCGGGGCCCAACCAGGTCAGCCGCGAGGATGGCAAGCGTCGTATCGTTGTCAGCGCCAATGTGCGCGGGCGAGATATCGGCTCCTTTGTGGCGCAGGCCCAGCAGGAACTTGAAGGCGTTGCGTTGCCTGCAGGCTACTGGACGCGCTGGGGCGGAACCTTCGAGAACCTGGAGTCCGCCCGCAAGCGCCTGATGATCGTGGTGCCCGTGGCGCTGGTGCTGGTGTTCACGCTGTTGTTTGCCATGTTCGGCAATGTACGCGACGGTCTCATCGTCTTCACCGGCATTCCGTTTGCGTTGACGGGCGGGATTGCGGCGCTGTGGCTGCGCGGCATTCCGCTGTCCATTTCGGCGGCCATCGGCTTTATCGCCCTATGCGGCGTGGCCGTGCTCAACGGTCTGGTGATGATTGCCTGTATCCGCTCGCTACGCGAGCAGGGCATGGGCGTTGAACAGGCCGTCACCGAAGGAGCGCTGACCCGTCTGCGTCCCGTGTTGATGACGGCTCTGGTGGCATCGCTGGGCTTTGTGCCCATGGCGATTGCCACGGGAACGGGGGCCGAGGTGCAAAGGCCGCTGGCCACGGTGGTGATTGGCGGCATTCTCTCGTCCACGGTGCTGACGCTATTGGTGCTGCCGCTGCTGTACAGACTCGGTTACCAGAAGCGCCAATAGCCATGCAAGCGTCAGCGCTCTGACCGGCGTTGCAATGTCTTTTGCACAGGGCCGATGCGAATGCATCGGCCCTTTTTGCATGGCGCTTCGTGCCGAGCAAGGCTCGCGAATTCTGAGCGCTGGACCGATGTGAGTAAACGCACTGAAACACGGACGTCATCGGGATGACACGAGCTTTTCCTAGATTCTTGCCGGTCGAAACCTGTCGACATCCAAGTGAAAGACTCCATGCAAAACAAGCGTTTGATCAAGGCGCTGGCGCTCGTCTGCCTGACGGCCGCCACGCTGGCCGCCTGTGGAGGCAGCGATGACAGCCCGCCTGCCCCGACGACCCCCACCAATCCCAGCAATCCCACGACCCCCACCGAGCCGGCCAAGCCGGAGATGCGCTGTGCTCCCTGAGCGCGGTGACAGACAAGGCTTCACCATGATTTCGCGACGCAACCTTCTGCAGGCCGGCAAGAACGCCGCCTTTTCCGCTGCCGCACTGGCAGCGTTTCCTCCGAGCATCCGCCGTGCGCTGGCCATTCCGGCCAACAATGTCACAGGCACGGTCATGGACGTGCAGCATGTGGTGATCCTGATGCAGGAAAACCGCTCCTTCGATCAGTACTTCGGCACCCTCAAAGGGGTGCGCGGCTTTGGCGACCGGATGACGATTCCCGTGCCCAACGGCCGCAAGGTCTGGCAGCAGGAGCGTGCCAACGGTACGGTCATCACGCCCTACCATCTGGACGGAACGGCCAACAACGCGCAGCGCGTTTCCGGCACTCCCCATTCCTGGCTGGACAGTCAGCAGGCCTGGGACAACGGCCGCATGTCGCGCTGGCCCGTGGCCAAGACGGACACCTCCATGGGCTATTTCAAGGAGCAGGAGCTGCCCTACCAGTTCGCGCTGGCAAATGCCTTCACGATCTGCGATGCCTACCACTGCGCCATGCACACCGGCACCGATGCCAACCGCTCATTCCACATGACGGGCACCAACGGTGCCGTGCCCCAGAACGTGGCTTTCGTGAATAACGAGTGGGATGCCATCAACGGCGTGCCCAGCGACGCCAACACCGGCTACACATGGAAGACTTATGCCGAGCGGCTGCAGGAAGCCGGGGTGAGCTGGATCAGCTACCAGAACATGCCCGACGAGTGGGGCGACAACATGCTGGGGGCGTTCCAGAGCTTTCGTCGCGCCAATCTGGCCTCTGGCTTTCCCGTCTCCAGTGGCGGCGCGCCCAATGCGCCGTATACCAACACCGGCCAGGCCTTGCCCTACCATGCCTATGACGCGGCCAGCGACGACGCTGCCAACCCGCTGTACAAAGGCGTGGCCAACACCTTGCCCGGCAACAAGCCCGAGGAATACCTGGACGCTTTCAAGCGCGATATTCGTGAAGGCAGGCTGCCGCAGGTGTCCTGGGTCAATGCACCGTCCATCTATTGCGAACACCCCGGTCCATCAAGCCCTGTGCAGGGCGCCTGGTTTCTGCAGGAGGTGCTGGACGCGTTGACGGCCAATCCCGAGGTCTGGAGCAAGACCGTGCTGCTGGTCAATTTCGACGAGAACGACGGCTATTTCGACCATATGCCTTCGCCCTCGGCTCCATCGCAGAACGCCGACAAGACCTATGCAGGCAAGACCACGCTGCCGCAAGCCGATCTGCAGGCCGAGTACTTCACGCATGGCGCTCCGGAAGGCAGCCGCAGCCAGCCCGCCCCCGATGGCCGTGTCTATGGTCCCGGGCCGCGAGTTCCGCTGTATGTGATCTCGCCCTGGAGTCGTGGCGGCTGGGTCAATTCTCAGGTATTCGACCATACGTCGGTGCTGCGTTTTCTGGAGGCACGCTTTGGCGTGAAGGAACCCAATATCAGCCCGTTCCGTCGTGCGGTATGTGGAGATCTTCTGAGTACCTTCAACTTCAAGACGCCGAACAACGAGACCCTGCCCGTGCTGGCCGGTCGCTCCACCCGCGATGTCGCCGACCAGCTGCGTGCCGATCAGCAAAAGCTGCCCGCCGTGCCAGTGCCGCGCGATATGCAGCTGCCTTTGCAGGCAGTCGGTACACGTCCGTCGCGGGCCTTGCCCTACGAGCTGCATACCAGTGCGCGCTGCCAGAGCAACGGCCCGGTGGAGCTGGTGTTTGCCAACACCGGCACGCAGGCGGCCGTCTTCCATGTCTACGACCGCTACAAGCTGGATCGCACGCCGCGCCGCTATATGGTGGAAGCGGGCAAGACGCTGTCCGATACCTGGGATGCCTTGCGCGACAATTTCGGCAAGTACGACCTCTGGGTGTTGGGGCCCAACGGTTTTCACCGCCACTTCAAGGGCGACCTGAATCGCCTGGGCAGTACACAGGCCGCCCCCGAGGTGCGTGTTTGCTACGACATCGCCAATGGCAATGTCTACGTGGATCTGATGAACAAGGGCACTCAGGCTGCGGTGTTCACCATCACACCCATGGCCTACCTCAGCGACGGTCCCTGGACGGTTAGCGTTGCCGCCGCCGCCAGCGCCGAAAGGCATTGGGAGCTGAAGGCCAGTGGCCAGTGGTATGACTTTGCCGTGACCTGCAACAGCGATCCGGCGTACTACCGGCGCTTTGCCGGCCGCGTGGAAACCGGTCAGCACACAATCAGCGATCCGGCCATGGGCGAGGTATAGCGACCATGCTGCGCCTTTGCGGACCTGTCTGGCCTGCACCATTGGCCCTAATATGGCGCTCTTGTATGACGATGGATGCCTGCCATGACTTTCTCCGCACTGCGCGACCTTGTTGAAGACCTGCGTGATGCCCGGCCCACGCTATGGGCCGGGCGCAGTGAGAGTGCTCGGTCCACACACTCTATAGACGCAGCCCAGGTTCAGCAGGCTGTACAGCGTTTTGAACGCTTTGTGCCCTTGCTGGCGCAACTGTTTCCAGAGTTACAGGCATCTGGCGGACGTATTGAGTCGGCGCTGCTGCACGTGCCGCAGATGCAGCAGGCTTTGCAGCTGCCCGAGCAACTGGGCCGGCTCTGGCTCAAGGCCGATCACAGCCTGCCAGTAGCGGGCTCCATCAAGGCACGCGGTGGCGTGCATGAGGTGCTGGAGTATGCGGAGCAGATCGCTTTGCAGCATGGCCTGCTGGCCGATGGCGACTATCTGCAACTGGCGTCCGATGCTGCGCGTGCGGTGTTCGCCAGGTACCAGGTGGCGGTAGGCTCCACGGGCAATCTGGGTCTGTCGATTGGCGTCATGGCATCGGGCCTGGGCTTCAAGGCAACGGTCCATATGTCTGCCGATGCCAAGGAGTGGAAAAAGCAGCGCCTGCGTGCGCGTGGCGTGCAGGTGGTGGAGCACGCCGGCGACTACGCCCAGGCCGTGGCCGCAGGCCGCGCGCTGGCCGACCAGGATACGCACTGTCACTTTGTGGATGACGAGCATTCGCTTTCGCTGTTGCTTGGCTATGCGGCGGCGGCTCCGCACTTGGTCGCGCAACTTGCAGAGAACGAGATTGCCGTGGATGAAACGCATCCTTTGTTTGTCTATATTCCTTGCGGCGTTGGGGGGGCGCCCGGCGGCGTGGCCCTGGGTCTGCAGCAGGCATTCGGACCGAATGCGCATTGTTTTTTTGCCGAGCCCGTGCAGTCGCCCTGCTTCATGATTGAGATGCTGGCCGGTGCTGCAGCGCTGCCCGGTCTGGATACCCATCCTTCGGTCTATGAGCTGGGCCTGAACAACCAGACCGAGGCCGATGGCCTGGCAGTGCCGCGTGCATCGGAGCTGGCGGCCGACGTGGTGCGTGGCTTTCTCGGCGGAGTTTTCACTGTGGAGGACGAAACCCTGTTTCGCCATCTGTGCCTGCTGAAGGATAGAGAGGGGCTGCAGATCGAGCCATCGGCCGCAGCAGGCTTTAGCGGTCCGCGTGCCTTGTTGGAGAGTGTTGCGGGCCAGGATTATCTGCAGCGCCAGAAGCTGCTGCCGCACATGGCTAACGCTACACATATTGTCTGGACCACGGGCGGCCTGTTTGTCCCCGACGAGGAGTACGCGAGGTTTCTGGCGCGTGGACGCGATCTGCTGAACTGAGCACCTTACCTGGTTACCTGTTTACCTGGGTCTTGGCGCCGTGCCCGCTTCACTCATCAGCATCAGCAGGCTGCGGTTGAAATCCTCGACCACCAGCAGGCGACCCGCATGATCGAGGCCCATGCCCGTGGGGCGGCCACCGGGACGCAGTCCGGGCCTGGCGTCCCAGTTGCTCAGCCATTGAATGGGTTTGCCAGAGGGCCGGCCCTTGTCGTCGCGCGCAAAGCCCACGAGGCGTTGACCGTCTGCGCGTTGGCCGTGCCAGGCCACCAGCAATTGCCCGCCAAATGCGCTGCCCACAGGCGTGGCCAGCATCTGCAGCGGCGCCACATGGGCGGGCCACAGCATATGCGGTGCCTCGGTCTTGCTGCAGTCAAAGCGCTTTTCATAGCCCTGTGCGTTTTGGCGTGCGCCTATGCAGTAAGGCCAACCGTAGTCGGCACCCGCGTGCAGCAGGTTGAGCTCCTCCGGCGGCTGCCTGGGGTCGCGGTAGTCGATATTGTTTTCGCCTTGCCAGACGGTGCCTGCCGCAGGGCCGTCGGGCATCACGGCCAGCGCCATGGAGTTGCGCAGACCGCTGGCAAAGGGTTTGAATTCCTTGACGGGCTGCTTGCCAGCCTGCAGCACCATGCGCCAGACGGCAGCGCGCGGCATGGCGCCCGTGCGTTCGGGGCAGGGCATGGGCTGCTTTTGATCCTCGCCACGGCAGCTGTCGCTGAAGCTGCCCATGTTGACGTACAGGCTGCCATCGGGCGCAAAGCTCAGCTCCTTGAGCATATGGGCACCGTCGGCGGGCAGATTGCCTGCCAGCACCTCGGGCTGCGGCGGCTGGCCCAACGTGGGAACGGCGGCACGCCAGATTTTGTCGGCCTCGCCGATATAGATTTTTCCGTCCGGCCCGCGCACCATGCCCGAAGGGTAGTTGAGCTTGCTCAGCAACACTCTGGCTTCGACGGCCCTGTCCGTGGTGTTGGCATTGGCGGCTGTGGCGGCGTCAGGCGGCAGCCGCAGCTCGATCAGCTGGCCCACCTGGGGCATCCAGTTGCCCATGTCCAGCACCCAGAGGCGGCCCGGTGCGATCTCCAGCACGCGGCGCGGAAAGCGCAGGCCATGGGCCTCGTCGGCAATCAACCCCACGCAGGTGCCGGCGGGGGTGGTGATGGCCAGGCGCGGATAGATGCCGCATTTGCCGGTGGAGACATAGCCGCGCGCATGCGCACCTGGGCTGGCAGCCATGAGCAACAGCGCAGACAGACTCAGAATCAATCGGTATTTGCGCTGCATGGCTCTGCTGGCGGTTAAAAGCGCGGCAGATCGGGATGGGCAATCTGCCCGCCGCGCACCAGCATCTTGCCGTACTCGGCGCAGCGGTTGAGCGTGGGAATCACCTTGCCGGGGTTGAGCAGCGATTGCGGGTCAAACGCCGCCTTGAGCGCGAACATCTGGGCGTTCTCGGCCGTGGTGAACTGGGTGCACATGCTGTTGAGCTTTTCCACGCCCACACCATGCTCGCCCGTCACCGTGCCGCCCATGGCAACGCTGGTTTCCAGAATGTCGGCGCCGAACAGCTCGCAGCGGTGCAGTTCGTCGGGGTTGTTGGCATCGAACAGGATCAAGGGGTGCAGATTGCCGTCTCCTGCATGGAATACATTGGCGCAGCGCAACTGGTATTTCTTCTCCATCTCCTGAATTGCCAGCAGGATGTCGGCCAGACGCTTGCGCGGAATGGTGGAGTCCATGCACATGTAATCAGGGCTGATGCGGCCGCTGGCGGGAAAGGCGTTCTTGCGTCCGCTCCAGAAACGCAGACGCTCTTCCTCGCTTTCGCTGACGGTGATGGCCGTGGCGCCGGCGTGGCGCAGCACTTCGCTCATGCGGGCGATTTCTTCCTCGACCTCCTCGGGCGTGCCGTCACTCTCGCAAAGCAAAATGGCTTCTGCCGTGAGGTCGTAGCCGGCGCGCACAAAGTCCTCCACGGCGGCCGTCATGGGCTTGTCCATCATTTCCAGACCCGCCGGAATGATGCCGGCCGCGATCACCGCAGCCACCGCGTCGCCCGCTTTGCGCACATCGTCGAAGCTGGCCATGATGCAGCGCGCCAGCTGGGGCTTGGGCACGAGCTTGACCGTGACCTCGGTCACCACGGCCAGCATGCCTTCGCTGCCTATCATGACGGCCAGCAGGTCCAGACCGGGGGTGTCGAGAGCATCCGAGCCGAACTCGACGGGCTCGCCTTCGATGCTGAAGCCTTTCACTTTGAGCACGTTGTGCACCGTGAGCCCGTACTTGAGGCAGTGCACGCCGCCCGAGTTTTCGGCCACGTTGCCGCCGATGGTGCAGGCGATCTGGCTGCTGGGGTCGGGCGCATAGTACAGACCGTAGGGGGCAGCGGCTTCGCTGATGGCGAGGTTGCGCACGCCGCATTGAACCAGGGCCGTGCGGCTGTAGGCGTCGACCTTGAGGATTTTGTTGAATTTCGCCAGCGACAGCGTCACGCCCATGGGGTGAGGCATGGCACCGCCCGAAAGCCCCGTCCCCGCGCCACGTGCAATGACGGGCGCTCCTATGGCGTGGCAGGCCTTGAGCACAGCCTGCACCTGTGCATAAGTCTCGGGCAGGCAGACCAGCAGAGGGCGCTGGCGGTAGGCCGTCAGTCCGTCGCACTCATAGGGTGTGGTGTCTTCGCTCTGATAGAGCAGGGCATGCGCCGGCACATGGGGGCGCAGGGCCTCCACCACCTCGGCCTGGCGCCGAGCACGCTCGGACTGCTCGGGCGGGTGGTGCGCGGCGTTGGCCGCTGCGCTGGAGGTGGCGACGAGATCGGTAAAAGTGCTGGCGAACGTCATGCCTGCAAATGTAGGGGATGCGCCCGCGCATTGGTGTGAGCTTTATTGCAAAGCTGCTTGAAATGCTTTGCGATGATGATGATATTTGCTCTTGAAACGATAGCTTTTGACGATTGATGAATAAGACTTGAAGTTGATTTATTCTCTGAAATGACCGCTCGCATCAATCATGGTCAGCCCCACATAGCTGGAGCCGGTGCGCGGCGGTGTGAAGCGCAGATGCATGGCGCCGTAGCGAATCTCGCCCATGGCGTCGAGGGCGGCCAGCAAGCCCGCTCGATTGCTTGTGGGCGCAGCTTTACGCAGCGCATCCAGCAGGGTTCGGGTATTGAGAAAGACTTCCAGGCCCAGATAGGAGGCAGGCGGCATGCCGCCGTGGTCGAGAAGCTGCTGGTAGTCCTTGATGGCCGGAACCGCGCCTTTCCAGGGACTGGGCACCAGGGTGGTGAAGGCAATGCCGCGTGTATAAGGGCCCAGCCCTTGCACCACGGCGCGGTTGGCCTGGGCGGCCAGGTTGTAGAAAGGCGCCGTGACATGAGCCTGTCTGGCCATGGTGATCAGACCTATGCTGGCAGGGGCACCCGCCAGCACGATGACGCCCTGGAGATCGGGCAGGGCGGCCAGTTGCCTGGCCAGGTCAGGGGTATTGGCACCCGATGCTTCCACGGCCAGCGTGATGGCGGGTTTGAGGTCCTTGGCGGCAAAGGCGGCCAGGGCAATCTGCAGACTGTCTTTGCCGAAGCCGTCGTTCTGGTGAACGATGGCGATCCGCCGCAGACCTATGGTCTGCATCTGCTGCAGCATGGCCGCGATTTCAGCCTGGGTGCTGGCGCGCAGCGGATAGATGAAACGGCCCGGTTGCTGGCGCATGCTGCCGGCTCCGGCAATCACGCCCACCAGGGCCGTCTGGCCTTGCTGTACCTCGGGTTGCATGGCTGTGCAACTGGCCGTTCCCCAGCAGTTGAGCAGGGCCAGGGCTCCTTCCTGGACCAGTTGGCGTGCATTGCTGGCGGCGCGCTGTGGCTCGTAGCCATCGTCCAGCACCTTGAGTGTCAAAGCTTTGCCGCCCAGGCCTCCCTGCTTGTTGAATGCCTCCACCTGCGCCTGCATGATGCTCATCCCTTCCTTGCCGGCCTCGGCCTGCGGGCCTGACAGCGGCAAGCTGGCGCCTATGGTGAGCTTGTTCTCCTGCGCATGCAGGGTCAGGCTGGCGGTGATGCCGACGGCCAGTAGCCAGGCGCAGCGCGATGGGGTTTGCATGGGTCTCCTCCTCGTTGTCGTGAGCCCATGGTGGGAGGCTTGCAACAAGAGTGGGAGAGGGCAACTGTGGCCATGTCGGCTGGGTGCGACGTTATGGTGTTTTGACCCGCTTATGAGATACGGGCTTGATCTGCATCGTCCCATGGCCTTGCGTCGTCATCTGCTCTCCAGTATCCACAGGCGCTTGCTGGCACGGGTCATGGCGACGTAGAGCATGTTGCGCTGTGGGTCGCTCGCATTGGGCGAGAAGTGCCTGGAATTGACAAAGGGCACGGCTACATACTCGTATTCATGGCCTTTGCTGCGTTCTACCGTGAGCAGTTGCAAGCTGGGTTTTTCATGGCGCTGATGCTGCGCGATGCTCGACTGGACCATGAGGCTGAGGCGGCCCAGGAATTCATCGACGGAAAGCCCGGCGCAGATGCGCGACAGCGCTTGCAGGCTGGCCAGGCACTGGCCCAGTTCGTCCTGGCTGATGGGGGCCTGGGCAAAGAACTGCCGTAACAGAGGGTGCCGGAGCAACTGCCCCGCATCGGCGCACTGGTCGGCGGGCAGGGCCAGCAACCGGGCACAGGGGGAGTCTGGTGCGATGTAGGCGGCGAGGAAGCGGCGCATGGCGGCTTGCTGTCCCATGAGTTCGGCGGCGATGCGCAGCGTGTCGGATTCCGGCGGGGCGTCGCCCAGTGCAGTCATGTCGAACAGGCCGTTGGCCAGCAGATCCCGGTCGGGCGGGCTGGCATGGCGCACATAGCGCATCAGACCTTCGGCAGCGCTGCTCAGAATGCCTTGCGAGAGCAGCGCACCGCCGCTGCAGCCCTGCATGGCCCACAGCATGGCCAGCACCAGGGCGATTTCGCGGCGCTGGTAGAAGCGCTGCATGCCTTTGCAGGCATAGTGCACGCCCTCGTGGGCGAACAGCCATTCAAGCAGTACCGAATCTTCGGGCGAATGCAGGATGACACGCAACACGGCCGGCGGATCCTGCGGTTTGCGGGGCTGACGGGCCACGGCGGCATGAATATCCAGCAATTGCCGGGCGCAGTCCTCGTCATCGCCATGGCGATGTTCGAACCAGGCCGAGGCGTTGCGGTAATGTGCGTCGAACTCCACGCCGAAGAGCCGGTTCAGTTCCTGGCAGATGACGGGGCCGAAGCGATAGGTCGTGTTGAGCGTGGCCTGGCCGGTGCCCGCGGGCAGCTCCTGCAGTATGCGCTGGGCGCTGTCGCCAAAGATGGAGGAGGCGCCAGGCAGTATGTGCTGGTTGAAGTCGCCGACACCGATGAAGCGCCCGTTGCCGCGCGCCAGATGGCGCAGCACCAGCAGCGCGGCCTCGTCCAGGTCCTGCAGTTCGTCGAACAGCACGGCTTCGAAGCGACCCTGCAGCAAAGGGAAGTCTGCATCGTAGTCCAGTGCGGCCAGCTGGCAGGCCAGCGCATAGGTGCAGTCGCCGGGTGCATAGAACAGTGGCTCCTGGGTGGGGCCTGCGCGCAGCCGCTCATAGCTGCGCAGCAGCCGGTACAGGCCGTAGTCCAGGGCGTTGTCTCGGCAATATGCCAGCGCGCCGAGGCCGCTGTCGTCGATGTCGAGTTCCAGCATGCACTGCTTGGCCTGGGCCTCGAAAGCGAGGAAGGCACTGATGTCCAGAGGCCGGGCGAAGTAGTCCGCCAGCTCGGGAATGTCGAGCTCGGCATGCCGCTCGGCCTCTTGCGACAGCGCTTCATGCGCCTGCTGGATGAGCAGATTCTTCTCCAGGCCGGAGGAGAGCATGGGTACAGGGTCGCCCTGCTCTTCGAGCAGGCGGGCGCAAAAATGCTCCAGAGTGAGCAGATGCAGGCCTTCGAGGGGCATGGCGGAGAGCCGGTCCAGGCGCGCCTGAATGGCCTTGATGCCGGCCTCCGAGTAGGCCAGCATCAGCACGTTGCGTGCGCCCTGGGTGCGGATCAGGTCGGCGGCCTTGATGGCCAGCGTGGTCGTCTTGCCCGTGCCGGCCAGGGCGCGGATGAGCAGCGAGGACGCTTCTCTGTTGAGGGCCTGGTTCTGGTCAAGGCCGGGGTACAGCCTGGGCTGCAGGTTCATGCCGTGGGTGCTCCATCTTCGTTATCCATCGAGCAGCCCGTGTAACGAACTGCTCGCCGGGCCAGGGACGGCGAGCAAGAGCTGTGCCGCAGCGAAGCCGCGGGGGCAGCTCAGCCCATCGCCTTGCGCAGCCACTCAGCGAAGGCAGCGCATTCCCAGCGGTCCATGATGCCGGTCTTCCAGCACAGGTAGTGAGCGTGCGGGCTGGGTGCATCGACATCGAAAAGGCGTACCAGCGTTCCGTTTTCCAGCCAGGGGGCGCCGAGCTTGTGACGTACCAGGGCTATGCCCATGCTGGCCGACGCGGCATCGCACATCAGGCCGATATCGTTGAACTGCGAGCCTTCGTTGGGCTCGGCCATGTCGAGGCCGGTGGCGGCGAACCAGGTGCGCCAGGGCTCCAGCGGGCTGCGCAGCAGCGGCATGCCTTCCAGGTCTTCAGGGCGCTCGAACGGGCCATGTTCGCGGATGAAGCTGGGCGAGGCCAGCGGTGTGACCGTGTCGCGGGCCAGCTCGATATGCTCCACATCGGCATAGTGGCCGGCGCCGAAGCGCACCATCAGGTCGGCGTCCTCGCCGATCACATCCAGCAGCGGAATCGACACCTGCAGCGCAATGTCGATCTCGGGATAGGCCTCGGTGAACTGGCGCAGGCGCGGGATCAGGATCACGCGCGCAAAAGTGGGGGTGACGGCCAGCTTCAGGCGCCTGCGCCCAGGCGAGGCTGACGCTCCCGGAAAGCGTTGCAAGGCGCCCAGGCCTTCACGCACATGGGCCAGATAGGAGCTGCCATCCGTGGTCAGCGAGAAATCCGTGCGGCCGAACAGGCGCGCTCCCAGAATCTGCTCCAGCTGCTTGACCCTGTGGCTGACGGCGCTGGGCGTGACGCACAGCTCCTCCGCCGTCAACGTGACCGAGCGCAGCCGCGCCAGAGCCTCGAAGGTGAGCAGGCACTGTATCGGCGGAATCCGCCTGGCCGTAATGCTGTTCAAGGCGCCGGGGCTGCGGGTCATATGATCAATCCCAAGCCCAGGGATTTAGCGGAACACCACGGTCTTGTGACCGTTGAGAATGACGCGGCGCTCGCTATGCCACTTCACGGCACGGGCCAGAACTTGGCTCTCGGTGTCGCGGCCACGGGCCGTCAGGTCCTCCACGGTGTCGGTATGGTCGGCGCGTGCCACGTCCTGCTCTATGATCGGGCCTTCGTCGAGGTCGGCCGTCACATAGTGGGCGGTGGCACCGATCAGCTTCACGCCGCGGTCATGCGCCTGGTAGTAGGGCTTGGCGCCCTTGAAGCTGGGCAGGAAGCTGTGGTGGATATTGATGGCGCGGCCGGCCAGCTTTTTGCACAGGTCGTTGGACAGCACCTGCATGTAGCGCGCCAGCACCACCAGCTCGGCGCCTTCCTCCTCGATGATCTCGTACTGGCGCTCTTCGGCCTGGGCCTTGGTCGCGGCAGTCACGGGAATGTGATGGAAGGGGATGTTGTAGCTGGCCGCCAGCTGATAGAACTCGCGGTGGTTGCTGATGATGGCCTTGATCTCGATGGGCAGCAGGCCCGATTTCCAGCGGAACAGCAGGTCGTTGAGGCAGTGGCCTTCCTTGCTGACCATGATGACGGTCTTGATGCGCTCGGACTTGGAGTGCAAACTCCACTGCATTTGATATTGATCAGCTAATTCGGCAACGGATGCCTTTAGAGAGGCGGCGTCTTTGCCATCGCAGGCAAACTGCACGCGCATGAAGAACAGACCGGTTACCGGGTCGTTGTACTGCGCTGCTTCTTCAATATTGCCGCCTTGTTCAAGCAAGAATCCGGAAACGGCATGCACCAGGCCCAGTCGGTCTGGGCAGGATAAAGTCAAAATATAGGCTTGGGTCATAGCTCGGCAATTGTCGCAGCAAGGCGAGGACCCTGCGGACAAAGGAAATTCATGAAAAGCGAGGAGGGGCATTCTGCGCTCACACCCTGGGTGATTGTCACCCTCTATTTGTGCGTGGGGATGCTTTGGTTGGGGGCGCAGGCGGGCGTGCTCGGCTATTTTGATGTATCGCTGAATCGACAGTCTCTGCGTTGGCAGATAGGCCTGTTCATTGTTTGGTTGCTGGCGACAGCGCTGGTTGCACTTTGGTTCATGCAGCGCAAGGCGCGCGCCGACCAGCGTGGCCGGGAGACGGCGCAGGAGCTGGAGCTGGTGGTGCGCCACGCACCGGCCGGCATGGCTCGCGTGCATGTGGGCGGTGCCGAGATTGTCTGGGCTAATGCCAAGCTGGCGGGTTGGCTGGGCTGCAGCGTCGAGTCGCTGCGCGGTCAGGATTTTCGCGTCCTGGTGCCGGTGAATGACCAGGACGAGGTTGCTCTGCAGCTGCAGCGCCTGCTGGACGGCAGCACCGATTACTTCCAGGTGCTGCGCCAATGCGTGAATGCCGGCACCGGCAAGGTTACGCCCGTGCTGTGCACCACCAGCCGCGTGGCGGCTTCGGGTGTGGACGGGCCGGTGGCCCTGGTCTGCGTGCTGCAGGACCTCAGCGAGATGGTGAGTGCGCGCAAGGCCATGATGCGCAGCGAGACCATGCTGCGCCTGGCGCTGGAGGGCAGCGGCAATGGCGTGTGGGAGTGGGACGCGCTCGAGCAGCGGCTGAACTTCTCCACGGGCATGAGTGCCTTGCTGCGCTATCAGGGCCAGGATCTAGCCCGGGAGTTCGATTTCCAACAGCGCCTGCACCCCGAAGATGCCGCAGGTGCGCGCGCCCAGGCCGAGCAAGCACTGGAGCAGGGCAGCATGCTGGTGCTGACGGCACGTCTGCTGTGCTTTGACGGTCTGTATCGCTGGTTCCGCGCACGCGGCCAGGCCTACAAGGATGAGAGCGGACGCCTGATACGGATCTCGGGTCTGCTCTCCGACCAGACTGCGAGTCGCGAGGCCGATGAGCGCAGCCGCCTGGCTTCCACGGTGGTGGACAACACCATCGAAGGTGTGGTGGTGACCGATGCACACAGCCGAATTCTCTCGGTCAACCACGCGTTCACGAAGCTGCTGGGCTTCAGCGAAGCGGAAATGTTGGGCAAGACGCCGCGCATGTTCAAGTCCGGCCGACATGACAAGGCCTTCTATGACGCCATGTGGGCCAGCATGCATGCCACAGGGCACTGGCAGGGCGAAATTTGGAATCGGCGCAAGAATGGAGAGGTTTTTCCCGAGCGCATGTCGCTGAGTGCGGTCAAGGATGCCAACGACAAGGTGACGCATTACGTCTGCATGTTCACCGATATCTCGGCCGAGAAGGCGCGCGAGCAGCAACTGGAGTTTCTGGCCCATCGCGACACCTTGACCGGTCTGCCCAACCGCTCTCAATTCACGCGCATGCTGAGCGAGGCGGTGGAATTGAGTCGGAGCACCAACCGTCGCATGGCCGTGCTGCTGTTCAATATCGACCGCTTCAAGGACGTGAACGACAGCTATGGCCACTCCATCGGCGACGAGGTGCTCAGGCATGTGTCTGTGCAGATGCAGGGTGCTTTGCGGCACGGCGACATCATTGGCCGCCTGGCGGGCGATGAAATCTGCGTGGTGGCGCAATCCATTTGCGGTCGCGACAGCGCGGTGGACGTGGCCGAGCGCTTGATGGCAGCAGCCGGCCAGCCCTGGACCACGCCAGATGGCCTGTCGGTGGTGGTCAGCGTCAGCGCAGGCATCTGTCTGTATCCCGACCATGCATTGACAGCCGACGATCTGCTGCAGGGCGCCCATGCAGCGGTGTATGGAGCCAAGGCCAGAGGCTCCAATGCCTGGTGCTTCTTCCATGAGAACATGACCCAGGCCGCCCGCGAGCGCCTGGCGCTGGAGGCGCGCCTGCGCCGTGCGCTGGAGCTGGGCCATATGCGTCTGTATTACCAGCCACAGATTGAGCTGGCGACGGGGCGCCTGATGGGGGCTGAAGCCCTGTTGCGCTGGCTGGACCCAGAGGAAGGCCTGATCTCGCCGGCCCGTTTCATTCCCGTGGCGGAAAACTCGGGCGTCATCGGCCAGCTGGGTCTGTGGGTGCTGGGTGAGGCCTGTCGTCAGGGTCAGCAATGGCGTGCTGCCGGTCTGCCCGATCTGACGATTGCAGTCAATGTCTCGCTGCACCAGTTTTTGCTGACCGATATTGCCGGGGCTACGGCCGATGCGCTCAACAAGTCGGGTTTTCCGGCCAGCCTGCTGGAGCTGGAAATCACCGAAAGTGCACTGGCCGAAAAGCCCGAAGAGGCGCTGGCCGTGCTCAACCGCCTGCGCGAGCTGGGCCTGCGTCTGGCCATTGATGACTTTGGCACCGGTTATTCGTCGCTGGCGCACCTCAAGCGCTTCCCGCTCGATCTGCTCAAGATCGACCAGGGCTTTATCCGTGACATTCCGCACAGCGCGGACGATATGACCATCAGCAGCTCGGTCATTGCCCTGGGTCATGCCATGGGCCTGAAGGTACTGGCCGAAGGCGTGGAAACGCAGGAGCAGCTGTCTTTTCTGCAAGACAAGGGCTGTGACTTCTTCCAGGGCTATTTCTGCAGCCGCCCCTTGCCGGCGGAGGACTTTGCGCGGCTGCTGGAAAAGCAGGCGCCGGCCAGCCCCTGGTCGATGTGCAGAGCGGCGTGACAGCTTGATGAACTCAGCCATGTGCCCGCCCTGCCAGCCTTATCACCCGGCCCAGAGCTTTACTTTCAAATTGCCGCTGAGGCTGGTGGAGGCCGTGTTCGGTTGCGACAACTTCGATGACTGCGGCGATTGGCTGCAGGACTGGCTGGCTGAATACCTGACGGACCACCCACCTTCCCGCAGTGGCTATCGCCTCATGCTGGATTGCGACTTCGAGACCGTGCACCCCAACCCCTGGTTTCACACGCTGAACTACACCGCCCAGTTGCCGGATGAGCGGCTGGCGCGGTTGCTGGAGCAGGCCCTCAGGAACAAGGGGCTGCTGGACTGAGCAGATCAGTTGGCCCGTGTCTGGGGGGCTGGGCGGCCTTTCCACTGCTCGCGCAACTGGGCGCATTGGTCCTGTGAGGCATTGCCCGCCAGTGTCAGCAGCTTGTCTGCTTTCATACTGATAGCTGTTGGCGCTTTATCCGATTGGGCTATCGCCACTTTCTGCCTCAAATCCTTGGGCAGCCAGGTGGGCACGCCGATATCACTGCGCACATGGCTGCGTCCCGCAACCAGCAGCACGGACTGGCCGGGCCGGCTCAATTGCTGCACGGCGGTGGCCGTGACCTTGGCCATGGATTCATCGCGGGCCAGCTGGATGCGGGCCATGGGGGCGAACTGGGACTCGGGCAGCAGGCCGCAATGTCCATCCTTGATGGCGTCCAGCTGCAACTGCCAGCCCGGGACTGGCAGGTGGTTGTCATAGCGGGACTGGCCCATGGTCTGCTTCATCTGCGCGCGCGGCAGATTGCCGCCCAGTACGGGTACACCGGCGCGCACGGCGTTCATCACCATGGGGCCATAGTCCTGCCAGGGCCAGCCACCGCCAGCAGCGCCGCTTTGCCATTGCAGTGACTGCTGCACCTGCTCTTCGGTCGCTGTGGTGGCCAGGCTGGCCGTGCTGCCCCCGGCCGGTGCCATCTCGATCACCAGCGCGCCCAGGCGCTGCCCAGCCGCCAGCAGCTGCACGGTTTGTGCTTCCCACTGATGATGGGCAATCTGGTCATGCTGCTCGCCAAGAGCGATGACCTGGGCATCGGTCCATTGCGCCAGCGTCTGCTGCCAGTCTGCACTGGAGGTTAGCGTGCTGGTCTGATGGGCGCAGCCGCCGAGCAGCAATGCGGCTGCCGTGGCCAGAAAAGAAAGCGCGGGGCGCGAAGAATGAGGCTTCAGGCGCATAGATGCCTGAGATGCAGTCCACATGGTTTGAGCAGTCCAATCTTGAAAGACGGGGCATGGCTTCGTAGCTGTAGATTTCCCACCGGCTTTGCCCACCGAGTTTTGCCGCGATACTGCGGGGCATTGCCCCTGTCGCGCGTCCATTGTCGTGCCTTGCCGGATTCCCGTGCACATGTCCGTATTGCTTCCCCCCTTGTTTCTGGCCCGTGTGGCCGCTACTTTGCTGCTGGCATGGCTGGCAGCCCAGCTCTGTCTGGTGCTGCATACGCCGCTGCCGTGGATGCTGGGTCCGCTGATTTCCATCTCCCTGCTATCGATAGGCGGGGCGCCCACCCAAAGCTGGGCCAGGCTGCGCGATCTGGGGCAGTGGACGATAGGCGGCGCTCTGGGCCTGTATTTCACGCCTGCGGTGACCGAGCTGGTCGCCGGTCTGTGGTGGGCGATTGCGCTGGCCATTGCCTGGGCCCTGTTGCTGGGCTGGGCCTTCGGGCGCTGGCTGTATCGCGTGCAGGCCCCCTCCATGCTGGGGCAACCGGGCATGGACGAAGAGCGCTTGCGCGCCACGACCTATTTCTCGGGGGCGATAGGTGCGGCTTCGGAGATGACGCTGCTGGCCGAGCGCGAGCATGCGCGCACCGATCTGGTGGCTGCGGCGCACAGCCTGCGGCTGGTGATAGTCACGGTGAGCATTCCTTTTGCCCTGCAATGGGCGGGGCTGCAGGGCGACCCCGGCCTGACGCTGCCCAGCGTGCGCAATGTGCAATGGCCGGGCTTTGCCTGGCTGGCGCTGGCCACTGGCGCCGGGGCATTGCTGATGCTCAGGCTCAGGCGTGCCAATCCCTGGTTTCTGGGTGCGCTGGCCGTATCCATGGGCTTGACCATGGCCGGCCTGGAGCTGTCTGCCGTGCCGCAATGGCTGATGAATGCCGCCCAGTTGGTGATCGGCGTAAGCCTGGGAGTGCGCTTTCGACGTGAGTTCCTGCACACCGCTCCGCGCTGGCTGGGCATGGTGGCGCTGGGTACCGTGGGGCTGATGGCGGTTTGCGCGGGCTTCGCCTGGCTGCTGCACGCTGCCACAGGCCTGCCCTGGGTAACCTTGCTGCTGGGCACCTCGCCGGGCGGCATCACCGAGATGGCCATCACCGCCAAGGTGCTGCAGCTGGGCGTGCCCGTGGTCACGGCCTTCCAGGTCTGCCGGCTGATTGCCGTGCTGCTGCTGGTGGCGCCGCTGTTCCGCTGGGTGGAGGCGCGCGGGCGCCTGCCGGGCCGGACGGTGCAGTAGAGCAGCTTGTATCGCTACACTTGGCGGCAAGCCGAAAGGCCCGGTGCGTAGAAACACCTGAACCGGCGTTGCAGCCCCCACCGTCAATCGGGGTCTTGTTCACGCAGGAATCAAGACCATGTCTTCCGTCTCCCTGGCCGGCCATCATGCCGAGCCTGTCTCCATCAGCCCTCTCCACCAACGGGAGGGCTGACCCATGACCTCCTCCAAAAACGCTGCCCGCGTGGCAGCGCATGCGCTGCCTTGCCCAGAAACAGAGAAGGCCACCCCATCCCCCACCTGGCCAACTTGGCAATAGGCCATGCATGTCTCGCTGTCCATGGCGGAGAGCACGCTGGCGGCGCTTTCCCCTGGCCTGCCACGATAAGCGGGGACGCAATGCGCGCCAGTTCGAAGTGGCATGCGCGGTGGAACTTGCGTTGGCACACATTCGGCGCATGCAGGCCGATCCGCCGCAGGACCATGCGGCATTCGAGCAGCAATGGCACATGGCGGCCAGCGCCATTCAGCTTGCCGACAAGGCCTTCAAGCTGCCTCGCTCACGCTACCGCCACTCGCTCAAGCACATGCGTCTGCACTTCGATCTGCTCAAGGATCTGGTGGAGCGCGTGAAGATGCGGAGCCGGCGAGGGAGCTGAGGCGCAGGGCCGGGCTGTCGGAAGGCAACCCTCCGGTTGTCCTGTGCCGTGAAGGTGACGCAATGACAAGGAGGACACCTGCGGCAGCGGGCAAATCTGCCGCCGCGCCGGTCGGCCTGATCCTGTGCGCCGACAAGGGCCATGCCTTGGCGCGGTATGCGCTGGATGGCTTGTCGACCAAGGCGATGGCGGCCAACTACCGGATGGTATTGCCGGATGCCGAGTTGCTTCAAAAAGAGCTGGAGAGCACTCGACGCAGGCAGGAGTCTCGGCGAGTGCTCCACACGGATGCTGGCCAACCATGACCCTGGCAGCCGCTCCTCACCACAGCCCACTGTCGCTGGTAGATACCGCAATCGCCCCACCGGCCAGCGCCTGCTGCACCTGGTCCTGGCTGCAGACGAAGCCAGAGGCCACGAGCGGCGGCAGGATGCGGCGCTCGGCCTCGGTGATATGGGCCAGCATGGGGGCGGGCATGATCTGCACGAGGTTGGGGTCGCTCTGCTCCACCGCCTTGATGCTGCGCGGCCAGGTGGAGCGGTCGGTGACGAAGACCTTCTGCATGGTCAGCAGCCCGGCCTTGTTGGCGCGCTGGATGGTGGCCACGCGCGTGGACAGCAGGCTGCTGGCGCCCAGGTCCACGAGGTAGTCCACGCCGCCCTTGTCGGGCGAGATGCCGTCGCAGCTGTCGATGTTGACGATGGCGATCTTGCCCGCCCCGGTGATGGTGGAGATCACCGAGCGCAGGCGGCGCAGTTCGATGTTGGCGACGATGGCGACTTCGGCCTGGCTGGCCAGCAGCGCGTCCATCTGCTCGGCCCCGTAAAGGGTGGCGATGACGGGGCGGCGCGCCAGCCGCGCACCCAGGGAGTTGTCCGGGCGGCCCATGTCAGAGGTCCAGCCCCAGCTTGCCGGGGTTGAGCAGGTTCTTGGGGTCCAGCATGCGCTTGGTGGCCTCCAGCAGGGCAAAGGCCGGTCCCAGCGATTGCCGCATGTAGGGCGCGCGCAGCAGGCCCACGCCGTGGTGGTGGCTGAGCGTGGCGCCGTGGCGCAGCAGCACGGCGTTGGCCGCGTCCCAGGCCGCGCGGTACCAATGGGCACGCTGGTCCACGGCCACCTCGCCGCGCAGCGAAAAGTACAGGCAGGCGCCATCCACATAGGCATGCGACTGGTGGGCCGAGCCGGCCAGGGTGCCGGGGATGGCCTGCAGCGCGGCGACCACTTCCTCGTAGATGGCCGGCAGGTCTTTCCAGGGGCCGCACATCTCCAGAGTGTCGGCGACGAAGCCCGGGCCTTTCTTGAAGCCCTCGGCGCTCTTGCCGGTCAGGTAGCGCGTGTCCAGCCAGCGCTCCAGGGTGGCGGCACCGTCCAGCCGTTCACCCAAAGGTGCACACACACGCTCGCAGATGGCCATGACGGCATCGACGATCTCGGGCGCGCCTTCGTCGGCGATCAGCAGCACGTTGAGGTCGCTGCGGCCGAATTGCACGCCGCTTTCCAGCGCGTCATACAGCCGCAGCGCGGCGGGGTTGGCGCCTTGCTGCAGGATCTGGCGGCAGGCTTCCAGGCCCTGGGCAAAGCTGGCAAAGCCATAGGCGATGGCGCGGCCGTGGTCGGGCAGGCGGTGCAGCTTGAAGCGGATGCGCACGATCACGCCCAGCGTGCCTTCCGAGCCGATGAACAGCTGCTGCAGGTCCGGCCCGATGGCCGCGCGCGCGTAGCCGCCCACGGTGACGAGGCGGCCATCGGCCAGCACCACGTCCATGCCGTGGACCATGTCCTCGATCTTTCCGTAGCGCGTGGACAACTGGCCTGCGCCCCGGCAGGCCACCCAGCCACCCACGGTGCTGATGCCGAAGGACGAGGGCCAGTGGCCCATGGTCATGCCGTGGCGGCGCTGGATGGCTTCCTCGAACACGTCGCCGAACATGCCGGCCTCGACCTCGACGATCTGGCTTTGCTCGTCCATCGCGATGAAGCGGTTGAGCGCGCACAGGTCCAGCACGATGCCGCCGCGCAGGGGCAGGGCCGCGCCCGTGACGTTGCTGCGCCCGGCCGAGACGGTGACGGGAATGGCATGTGCATCGGCAATGCGCATCACGGCCTGCACCTGCTCCACGGTGGATGCATGGGCGATGACGGCCTGCGGCGTGGCCGGGTGGCCCGAGGTTTCGGCCACCATGGTGCGTGCCCACCAGTCGCGCGTGCCGGCGACGATGTCGGCGCGCTCGGTCTGCACGCGGTCACAGGCGGCGCGCAGTGCGGCGAGCACCGCCTCGGGCACGGCCACTGGCTTGTGCTGCAGGCCGCAGGGGCTGCCAGTGGCCGCACCTTCGGATGCGGGTGCGGCCTGCGCTGCCCAGCCTGGGGTCGTGGGGGCGCCCACCACGTAGTTGCGGCGGTTGTAGCCACGGGCGATTGCGTCTTTGCTCAGCATTGGATGTCTCCCATCAAAATCTGTTTCTCGCGCTCCATGGCGCGGCGGTAGTCGTGGATCTGCTGCGCTATCTGCGCAGGTGCCAGCCCCAGTTCCTGGGCCAGGATGTCGCCCACGCGCGCTGCGGCGCGGGCCGATGCATCGCGCGCCATGAGGCGTGCGCGCATGCGGCGCGAGAGCACGTCTTCCACCGTGCGCGCCATTTCGTGGCGCGCGGCGTAGAGGACTTCGGCCTCGGTGTGGGGCAGTCCCTCGACGATGGGCCGGGCCAGCGCGGGATGCGCGTCGAGGATGTCGCTGACGAAGCGCGCCTCCGTGCCGTAGCGCTCGCCCAGATGGGCCGACAGTCCGCCCGTGGCCGTGATGGCCTGGGCGTCGTAGCCGGCCGCGCCCAGCAGGAAGGCCGAGGTGGTGGTGCAGCGCGTGCGCCGGCCCAGCAGCTTTTCCACGGCGTCCACGGTCTGCTCGGCCATATGGCGCGAGGTGGTGAGCTTGCCGCCGACGATGGTGACCAGGCCGTCGGTCGCCACATGGATTTCGTGGTTGCGCTTCATCTCCACGGTCTTGCCGCCGGGCGGGCCGACCAGGGGGCGGCAGCCGGCGATGGAGCCGACCACGTCCTCGGGCGACAGGTCCACCTTGAGCGCCGATCGGGCGCCTTCGAGCAGGAAGTCCAGCTCGGCGCGCGTGCAGTGCACGTCGTCCAGGCTGCCCGCATAGTCCTCGTCGGTGGTGCCCAGGTAGGAGACATCGCCCCAGCGCGTGATGGTGGCGCGCCGGCTGCGGCCCGGCACGGGGATGGTGACGGTGCAGTCGTTGCGTATGCGCAGCCAGGGAATGGCCACGTGTACGCCCTTGGCGGGGCGCACGTGCAGCTGCGCCTGCTGGTCGGGCCTGCGGCCATCCCAGTCGCGCAGCCAGACGCCCGTGGCCATGACCACGCTGCGCGCGCGCACCGTGATCTCGCGGCCATCGGCCTGGACGATGGCGCCGTCCACGCCGCCGTGGGCGTTGCGCGTGATGGCGGTGGCCCGGGCATGGTTGAGCACGGCCGCGCCATGGAAGGCCGCCGTGCGCGCCACGGCCAGCGTGAGCCGCGCATCGTCCACGCGCGCATCGAAGTACATGTAGCCACCCAGGAGCTGCTCTTCGCGGAAGGTCGGACAGTGCGACAGCACCTCGGCCTTGCCGAGCTTGCGGTGCAGGATGCCTTCGCGCCAGCCGCCGGCCAGGTCATAGGTCCACAGCAGGCTGCCGAAGGCCTTGGCCAGGCGGGCGTCGAAGACGCCGTCGCGCTCCATCACGGGAAACAGGAAGGGCAGGCGCTGCACCAGGTGCCGCGCATTGCGGCGCAGGCGCTGGCGCTCCAGCAGCGAGTGCCGCACCAGTCCCAGGTTGCCCTGCTCGATGTAGCGCAGGCCGCCATGGACCATCTTGGAGGACTTGGACGAGGTGCCCGAGGCGAAGTCGTCCTTCTCCACCAGGGCCACGCGCAGGCCGCGCAGGCTGGCGTCCAGCGCGGCATAGGCGCCGGTGATGCCGCCGCCGATGACCAGCAGGTCGAATGCCTCGTCGCCCAGCCGCGCGAGCTGGTCCGCGCGCTGCAGCTGCAGCGGTGCGGTCTGGGTCAGCATGGCGCTGTCCCTGCGTTCCTTGCCGAAGGGCCACTGCATCATGCGCGGCCCTCCAGGGCGGCGGCGCGCCCGGGCGCCCGGGCGCGGGCCAGTTCGTCGCCCACGCGGGCGCGCCAGATGCTGCGGCGCTCGCTTCGCTCGTCGACCGCCATGCGCGGTTCGAAGACCGCTTCGGTGCGCAGCGTGGCGCAGGCCTGCGGCAGCCCGTCCCACAGCAGGCCCGCGCTGCCGGCCATGAAGGCGATGCCGCGCAGGCTGGCCTTGTCGGTATCGGTCAGGCGTCGCACGGGCAGGCCGCCCAGGTCGGCCTGGATCTGCAGCAGGGCATCGCTGCCCGACAGGCCGCCGCCCACCAGCAGCTCGCCCACCTCGGTGCCTGCTGCCGCCTCGTCGGCCTGCACGCAGGAGGCCACGGAATGCGCAATGCCTTCGAGGATGGAGCGCGCCAGCTGCGGCCGCGAGGTGGCCATGGACACGCCCGAGATCGAGGCCCGCGCGCCCGGCTCCATGGCCGGCAGGCGCAGGCCGGTGAGCGCGGGGATGAAGACCAGGTCGGCCGGCGTCTCGGCCTCGCGGGCCAGGGTGCTGATCTGCTGCGGGTTGTCGAACCACTGCAGCTTCTCGCAGATCCAGTTGAGCGCCGAGCCCGTGGTGGGCACATAGGTCTCGATGGCATAGCGCGAGACACCGCCCATGCGCCGCGCCGTCATGGTCAGCGAGCTTTCATGGGCCGCGTCATGCGCGGGCAGCTTTGTTCCCGTGAGCACATCAACGAAGCTGCCCGTGCCATGCACGCACAGCGCCTGGCCGCGCTCCAGGCAGCCCAGGCCCACGGCCGCCGCATGCTGGTCGCCCGCGCAGGCCAGGATGGGCACGGCCAGGCCCAGGAGCTCGGTGCGCGTGCGGCCGAAGTCCTGCACGTCCTCGCACAGGCGGGGCAGCAGTTCGGCGGGAAACTCCAGCGCGTCCAGCCAGTCGTGCAGGTAGCGGTGCTCGCCCAGCGCATAGGCGTTGCCCGAGGTCACATTGGTGGGCGTGGTGACCACGGCGCGCGCATCCGACAGATGCCACAGCAGCCAGGAGTCGATGGTGCCGAAGGCCAGCCGCCGCTGGCGCCAGGCCTGGGCCACGGCCGGGCATTCGCGCAGCTTGTGCGCGGCCCACAGGTAGGGCGAACGCACGCCCACGGGCCGGCCCGCGTGGCGGATCAGCCGGGCATCCCAGTCGCCGGCCAGCAGGGCCAGTTCGTCGCGGTGGCGCGCATCCTGCCAGACCATGATGGGCGCCAGCGAACGGCCCGTGGCCGTATCCCAGAGCACGGCCGAGCAGCGCTGGTTGGCAATGGCCAGAGCCACGATCTGCTGGCCGCTGCTCTGGGCGCGGGCGATGGCGCGGCGGCACACGTCCAGCGTGCGCTCCAGCAGCAGGTCGGCGTCCTGTTCGACCACGCCGGGGCGCGGGCAGTGGATTTCCAGCGGCAGATAGTCCTGGGCGGACACCTGCCCGTCGCGCCCCACGACGGCGGCGCGCGTGCCCGAGGTGCCTTCGTCGATGCAGAGGATCACGGCTTCATGGTGCATGGAGTGCTCTCTTTCAGGCGGTGGTTTGAGCGATCTTGGCGGGCGGGGCGGCGTCGTCCGCGAACTGGGGCGCGCCGGGCTCGTCGTCGGGGTTCACTGTGGTGCGCGTGGGGTCCCAGCGGATGGAAAAGCAGACGATGCTGGCCAGCAGCGGCACCACGGACAGGATGAGGAAGGTGTTCTCCAGCCCGTACTGCTGGCGGAACAGCGGGAACACCAGCAGCCCCAGCGCCGCGCCCATGGCGCCCAGCGCGCCGATCACGCCATTGGCGCCCGCGCGCAGCTCGCTGCGGAACGATAGCGTGGACAGGCTCTTGCCGTTGGCGCCGGGCCCGCCCGAATGAAAGAGGATGAACAGCGAGGGCACGGCCACGGCCAGCCAGATGGGCATGCGGCCGTTGAACAGGCCCAGAACCAGCAGCATCAGGAACACCAGCGCAAAGCCGAAGGCCGAGGCCCGCCGCAGGCCCAGCCGGCGCCCGATGACGGGCGACAGGAATCCGCCGACGATGCCGAACACGTTGAACACCAGCGCACCCAGCGTGGCCTCGCGGAAGTCCTTGCCGAACAGCGAGGCGCTGATCAGCGGCAGGTACCAGCCCACGGCAAAGTACTGGATGGACTGGCCTATCTGCACCGTGGCCGCCAGCAGCGTGCGCGGCAGGTAGATGCCGCGAAAGATCAGCAGTACATTGGCCAGCCCGCGCCGCGCCGGGTTGAGCACGGGAAGGCGTTCGGCGGGCGGCGCGGCCTCGAAGCGGTGGCCACGGGCGCCGTAGATGCGCGTCATGGCGCGGGCGGCGTCATCCAGCCTTTCCTTGCGTGCCAGCCAGGTCGGGCTTTCCACCAGCAGCGCAGCCTGCATGCCCAGGATGAACAGGCCGAACACCGCCGTGGCGGCCACCGAATAGCGCCACAGCGAATCGCCCACATCCCAGGAATGGAACCACAGCGCCAGCACCAGGTTGCTGCACACGGCCATGTACCACATGCCCTGCCAGACATTGAGCCGGCTCTTGAGTCGGGCGGGCGTGAACTCGGCCAGCACCGCCATGGCGATGGCGAAGTCGATGCCATAGGCCGCGCCCACGAAGAAGCGGCCGAAGAGGATGGTGGCGTAGTCGGGCGCCATGCTGACCAGCAGCGCACCGGCCACGGCCAGCACCTTGGCGATGACCAGGGGGCGCATGCGGCCCCAGCGGTCGGCCATCCAGCCGCCGATGGGATTGAAGGCAATGGACACCCAGGAGGCCAGCGACGTCATCCAGGCCACTTCGGCCGGCGTCAGTTGCTGGTCGCGCGTCATGGGGCCCAGGCCCACGCTGAGTGCGGAGTTGGAGAATGCGTCGAGGAAAAGTCCGCCGAGTGCCAGCCACCAGATGGTGCCGGCGCGGCCTGAAATGCCCTGGCGTGCGTCGATGTAGGCGATGACATCCTGAACGCCGCGAACCCTGTGGATGCTGGTCTGCATGCTGGCCTCCTGTGTTTCTGCAAGAGGCCGGCAGACCATACAGGCGCGACAAGACCATCTCACAGATGGTCTTCAAATCTTGAACCTGTGCGGCGATTCTAGGCAGCAAGCGCAGCCTGCGGATCAGTGAAAGCACCAGGGTGCGCGCAATGGCCGCGCCCAAAGAAAAGGCCCGCTGCAGAGAACCTGCGGCGGGCCTGGCGCGAACTCCCTTCTTGGGACCCTGCGCTGTGTGCTGTTAGTGAACCACGACAGGCTGCTGGGCCAGGCCCGTGTAGGTGTCGAGAATTTCTTCCACTTCCTCCTCGGTGGGGGCGTCCTGCTGCCAGGCGAGGATCTGCTTCTGGAACATTTCGGCCCAGGAGCCGTCCAGATACACCTCCTTGCCCGAGCGCTTGTCCACGATCTCGAAGCCGTGGCGCGGCAGTTGATGGGCTTGCTGGATCTCGGCCTTGGCTGTGCCTGCCGGAACGTCTGCCTCCATATCGGGACGCAGATGGAGCACCGCAAAGGATTCAGAGTCGTAAAGCATTTGCATGGTGTTCCTCCTTTCACTTCCGTTATGAGCATGCCTGCCATGGATATGGCGACAGGGTGCCGCATTTCAAGGTGGAAATGCCTGCTCTTGGCACTTGGGCACAGTATTCCATGGATTGGACATGGTTGTGGGCAACCGGCTTTCCCGATCTGTAGTAGGCAAGTCCTTGAACGGCGCGACAGCGTTCAGCCCGAGCCGATGCAGGTTGCAGGCCTTGGCAGGGAGGTGAGTGAGCGCTTTGGGCGCAGTGGTCTCGGGGTTTATGCCAGGGTACGGCATGGAGGCTATTGCGGCGCGGGCAGATATTTCTTGAGCTGCAGGTCGACAAAGTCGTCCTGTCCCTGGGTGAGCTTGATGCGCACGGGCAGGTATTGCATGGACGGTGCCAGCCAGACCGATCCGCGCTGGTCGCTGCTGCTTTTGCCGGGCAGCTTGTCCAGACGCAGCGCCATGACGCTGCCAAATGGCAGCTCCAGCGCCTCGCTGGCACCCACGCGGAACTGCCAGCGCACGGCTGAGCGTGCGCTGCTGGTGGTCAGTTCTATCAGTGTGCCTGGCGGATATTTTTCGGGGGCGGCAGCCATCAGGGCCGAGAGCTGCAGAAACACGCTGAGGCGGTCCTGCACGCCATCGCCAATCGCCGCATCGGTCTGGCCGCCGCTGTAGTGCGCCTTGCCGTCGGCTACGTCGAAGGCGGCGGACTGGGTTTTGCGCCCCTTGTCGCTGAAATTGAGCGGCTGCAGGCCCTTGGGCGTGATCAGCCCCTCGCTGGTCTGGGAGCGCTCGCCCAGCAAGAACATGCTGATCGACTGTCTGGCCTGGTAGTACTGGCCGTCATGCTGCCATTGCAGCTGGGCGCCGGCCGAGTATTGAAAACCCTTGACCTGACCCGAGGCGTTGAACTCCAGCGTGGCGGAATTGGGCAGGGTGACGGGCAGTACAGAGCCTGGCGGCAGCGGCGCGCTGCCTGCGGGCGTGACCTGGATGGGGCGGGCCGTGTCGGCAGCATTGGCTTCGGGAGGCTCGGCCATGGGCTCGGGAACCGGCTCTGCAGCAGCAGCGGGCTGCCCTGTATTGGCGGGTGCTTCTGTTTCAGGCGCTTCCTGCGTTTGTTGCTCCTGAGTTGGAGGCGGATTTGACGCCGACTCCTGTTCGTCCGGTACGGGAGCTGGCACGGGAGCAGGAGTCGGCGCTGGCGCACGGGGTGCAGCCTTGGGTTGAGGCGCCGGAGCTGGAGTTGGAGCCGGCTTGGGCGCTGCGGGTGCAGGCGGAGGAGGAGGCGCCTGCAGCATACGCGTCTCCATCACGATCTGGTCGTCCGCTGCCTTGTCCGGCGGGCTCAGTTCGGGCAGGCCCCAGAGCAACAGCCCATGGGCTGCCAGCACCAAGCCGGTGATGGGCAGCAGTGTCTTGCGTGCCTGGCTTGCCTGAGGGGAGCGGCCCATGAGCGTGATTCGGAGATTGCGGGTTTCAGTGGCCGGGAGCGGCGCGCCAGCCCAGATCGCTGGAGAGCTGGCGGGCGGCCGCCTGCAGCGGCGCGTCGATGGCTCCACCATAGTCCGGGTCGAAAGTCGCCAGCGAGCCCAGGGTCATAAGCCCCAGCACGATATGGCCGGAGGCATCGAAGACCGGCACGCAGAAGGCCACGATGCCCGGCAGCACGGTATCGACCACGCGGGCCGTGCCGCGCGCACGGACTTCGGCCAGCATGTCCGCAACGGCCTCTTCGGTCTGGGGCAGGTCCTGGCGTCTGGCCTTGCGTGCACGCTCGATCTCGGGCTCCAGCAACGCGGCCGTAGCCTCGCGTGGCAGCCAGGCGCCGAAGCAGCGCCCCGTGGCCGAGGCCAGCATGGGCATGACGTCGCCCAGGCGCAGATTGGCGGTGACAGACTGCGCCGATTCCTCCCAATGCACGATGGTCGGGCCATGGTTGCCCCAGACGGCAATGGCCAGCGTGTGATTGAGGGTCTCGAGCAGCGCCGGAATGCGCTCCCGCGCCAGACGCACCGGGTCGAGGCGGGCCAGCGAGGCCAGACCGATCTTCAGTGCCGCAGGACCCAGGTCGTAGCGCGAATTGCGCTCGTCCTGCGCCACCAGGCCGATGCGCTGAAAGCTCACCAGATAGCGGTGCGCCTTGGCGGCACTCATGCCGGCGGCGGCGGCGACATCCTTGAGCATCAGCGGGCCGCTGGCCTGCGCCAGCGCTTCGATGAGGGAGAAACCCACTTCGACCGACTGAATCCCTGCGCGTTCCTTTTCCATTGCAATAGAATTGTGTTTTGTTTAGTTAAATCAATTTAACCAATCGTAATTTTGGCTAGCGTTGTCAGGCATTGTGCCAGCACCGCTGCCGTGAGCAGAGGGACAGAGAATGAAACTGGCAACCTACAAGGATGGCTCGCGCGACGGACAACTGATCGTGGTCTCGCGCGACCTGAGCCAGGCCTGCTATGCCACCGGCATTGCCAACCGCATGCAGCAGGTGCTGGATGACTGGAGCTATATGGCCCCCCAGTTGCAGGATCTGTCGCACGAGCTCAATAACGGCAAGGCCCGCCACGCGTTTCCCTTCGATCCCCGGCGATGCATGGCACCGCTGCCGCGAGCTTATCAGTGGGCCGATGGCTCGGCCTATATCAACCATGTGGAGTTGGTACGCAAGGCGCGCAATGCCGAGGTGCCGGCCAACTTCTACACCGACCCGCTGATGTACCAGGGCGGCAGCGATGACTTTATCGGCCCCTGCGACGATGTGATCGTGCCCAGCACGGCCATGGGCATAGACTTCGAGGCAGAGATTGCCGTCGTCACCGGCGATGTGCCCATGGGTACGGATGCCAGGGATGCGCTGGGCGGCATCCGTCTTGTCATGCTGGCCAATGACGTGAGCCTGCGCAATCTGATACCCGGCGAACTGGCCAAGGGCTTTGGTTTCTTTCAGAGCAAGCCCGCCACGGCCTTCAGCCCTGTGGCCGTGACACTGGACGAGCTGGGCGATGCCTGGAAGAGCGGCCGCCTGCATCTGACGCTGCAGAGCACCTGGAACGGCCGCAAGGTCGGCATGTGCGATGCGGGCGAGGAGATGACTTTTCACTTCGGCCAACTGATCGCCCATATCGCCAAGACCCGCAATGTACGTGCCGGCTCCATCGTGGGCAGCGGCACGGTGAGCAACAAGGGCGTGGAGACCGGCAGCGGCAAGAACAAGCGCATGGAATGGCCCAAGGGCTATAGCTGCATTGCCGAAAAGCGCTGCATAGAGACCATTCAGGACGGCACGCCCAAGACCGAGTTCATGCAGTTCGGCGACACCATCCGCATCGAGATGAAGGGCAAGGACGGCCAGAGCATCTTCGGCGCCATCGACCAGAACATTGCGCCGCCCGGCGGCAGCAAGGATGACTTGCACGAAGCTCAGCCTGTGGATAGCTCCGAAGACTAAGCTCTCGTTGCAGTCGTCATGCCCATGCCAAGTCTTAATCTCTCGCGCTGGATTTTGCCTCTGAAGGCCGTGCCGGCCATGGCGCTCGCCTTGTTGACGGGCCTGTCCATGGCGGCAGAACCAGCCGCCGAACCTGCTGCCAGTTGCCCGCCGCCGTTCAGCCCGCCAACACCGGCCGAAGTGCAGGCCATGGCCCCCCATGTGCAGGATAGGGGCCTGCTCTGGCGCGTGCAGGACGGCGAGCGCACCAGCTGGCTTTACGGCACCTTGCATGTGGGCAAGCGGGAGTGGATCCTGCCCGGTCGCACCATCGTGCGCTCCATGTACGGGGTGGACCTGCTGGCGCTGGAGCTCGATGTGCTGAATCCGCAGGTCATGCAGCAGTTGATTGAAGGCTTCCAGGCCCGTGTCGATGCCCCTGCGCTGCCCGCAGAGCTGGAGGCCCGGCTGGCGCAGCATCGAAAGCAGGCCTGTGCCGAGCATCTGAGCACACAACGTCCGGACGCCCAACTGCTGGGCCTGGTCAGCCAACTGGGCCGCAAGCAGGGACTGGTGGCCGAGTTTGGCGCCGATCTGCTGCTGGCAGGCATGGCCCATGCGTTGCACAAGCCTGTGGTGGGGCTGGAGTCGGCGCAGACCCAGCTCGAGGAGCTGCTTTCCGACGATCCCTTGGAGGTGCAGGAAAGCGTGCGCGACGGGCTGGACCAGCTTGATGACCCCAAGGCTCCGGAAATCCTGCAGCAACTGGCGAATATCTGGGTCAGCGGCAACGAAAAACAGCTGGAGAACTATGCCGACTGGTGCGACTGCATCAAGACCGAGCGTGATCGGCTCAAGTACGCGCGCCTCATGGATGGACGCAATCCGGGCATGGCAGATGGCATTGTTCGTCAGCTCCAGCAGGGCAAGACCGTGTTTGCTGCCGTGGGTGCACTGCATATGGTCGGGCCCATGGGGCTGCCCGAGCTGCTGCGTCAGAAAGGCTATCAGGTCGAGCGCGTGAGCTTCAAACTGCCACCCATACAGAAATCGGAGTCAAAACCGATTCAAACCGAATAGAGACAAGCGCAGGCAGCTATCAATTAATAGAAAAAGGCAGCCTGGCGGGGTCCAAAAATCATTCCACAACCCCCCTACATCACCCTCAAGGAGACAAACGATGGATCGTCGTCAATTCCTGGCTGCCGTGGCAGCCAGCTCGGCTGCTGCCGCATCCCCCTTCGCCATGGCGCAGGACTGGCCTGCCAACCCCGTGCGCTGGGTTGTGCCCTACCCACCCGGAGGCGGCACCGATGTGCTGGCCCGCACCGTGGCCGAGTCCATGCGCAAGACGCTGAACCAGACCATCGTGGTGGACAACCGTCCGGGCGCCTCGACCAATATCGGCGGCCAGCTCGTTGCTGCGGCCAAGCCTGATGGCTACACCATCATGTCGGCCGACAACGCCATCCTGGCGTTCAACGAGCACCTGTTCAGCAAGCTGCCTTTCAGCCCCGATAAGGATTTCACCTATGTGGGCGGCATCAGCCGCTTCCCCATGGCGCTGGTGGTCAACCCCGCATTCGAAGCCAAGGACTTCAAGGAATTCCTGGCCTATGCCAAGGCCAACCCCGGCAAGCTCAACTACGCCTCGCCCGGCAATGGCTCGCCCCACCATCTGGCCATGGAGCTGTTCAAGAACCGCACCGGCACGAGTCTGACCCATATCCCCTACAAGGGCGCCGCGCCCGCGCTGGCCGATGTGATGGGCGGCCAGGTGCCTTGCATGTTCCTGGATCTGGCATCGGGCCTGCCCGTGATTCAGTCCGGCAAGGTGCGGGCCCTGGCCATAGGCACGGCCAAGCGCGTGCCCAATCTTCCCAACGTGCCTACGCTGGCCGAGCTGGGTCTCAAGGATTCCGAGGTCTACGCCTTCCAGGGCATTCTGGGTCCCAAGGGATTGCCGCCAGCCATCGTGCAGCGTCTCAATGCAGACCTGCAAAAAGCCCTCAAGGACCCCGATGTGGTCAAGCGCATGGCCGACTTCGGCATGGAAGCCCTTCCCGGCACGCCCGAGCAGTTCCACCAGATGGCACGCACCGAAGCCAAGCGCTGGGGTGAGGTCATCAAGACGGCTGGCGTGAAGCTGGACTGAGAGTCCCGTCCCTGAGCTTCGCGAGGTCCCGGGCATGGCTTGAACCGTTGCCGCAGACCTCGTCGGCTCACATCACCACGGCCCTGCCAGCTTGCGTTGCAGGGCCGTTTCAGTAGGGAAGTATGCCGGGCAGCAGTGGGCGGCTGAGGCGCTCGCGCCACCATTGCTGGGCCCGGCCGCGGGCATCGCTGCGCCAGGCCAGCCAGAAGGTTTCGGGCGGACGCGGCTCTTCCACCGCCAGTTCCACCAGCACCCCGGTCTCCAGCTCCACACGCACGCAGGCGCGCGGCACAAAGCCGTGGCCCAGCCCGGCGGCCTGGCATTCGATCTTGGCCTGCATGCTCGGCACGGTGATGCGTCGCTGGCCGGTGAGCAGGCCCACGGTGCGGTCGGTCAGCGAGCGCGCGCCGTCACCCACCACCACGGCGGTGTGTTCCAGCAGGTCGCTGCGCGCCAGTGGCCGGCCCAGGCGCGCCAGCGGGTGGCTGGCCGTCACGCAGAACACGAAATCGAGCTGGCCCACGGCCACGGCCTTGTGGCCGCCGCCGGCCGGGCCTTCGCCCGCAGCCACGATCAGGTCGGCCCGGCCTTCGCGCAGGGCTTCCCAGGTGCCGGTCAGCGTCTCGCTGCCGATGCGCAGACGCGTGCCGCTGTTCAGCGCCTCGAAGGCCTGAATGTCGGCGCCGAAGGCGCTGGTGGGGATCAACGAGTCATGCACCAGGCGCACTTCGGTCTCGAAGCCCGTGGCGATCTGGCGCAGCCGAGATTCGAGCTGACGCGCGGCCGCCAGCAGCCAGCGCCCTTCCTTGAGCAGTTCCTCGCCCGCTGGCGTGAGACTGACGCGCGGGCCGTTGCGCACAAACAGGTTCAGCCCCAGCTGTTCCTCGAGCTTGGACACGGCATAGGAGATGGTTGACGGTACTTTGTGCAGGCGCTCTGCCGCACCGGCGAACGAGCCATGGCGCGCAATGGTGTCCACCAGTTCGATGGCTTCCAGAGAGAGTTTGAGCATATTGGGTGCCTGAAAAATAATCATCGAAATTATCGATGATTGAGAGGATTTTCTTTCAGCATGACCGCATATCAGGCCACGGATACTTCATTCATCGCCACACGGAATGCAGCAAAACAAGGCCGGCAGGCCAGCAGCAGAAAGTGTGAACACCATCGATTGTCTAGGAGAGAAAAATGCTTGAAGTTCGCCCATCCAGCCACCGCGGTCGCGCCAACCATGGCTGGCTGCAATCGCGCCACACCTTCTCCTTCGGCCACTACCGCGATGCCAACCAGCAAGGGTTTTCGGATCTGCTGGTCATCAATGACGACCATGTGTCCCCCGGTCAGGGCTTCGGCACCCACGGCCACCGCGACATGGAAATCTTCTCCTATGTGCTCGATGGCGCCCTGGAGCACAAGGACTCCATGGGCACGGGCTCGGTGATCCGTCCCGGCGACGTGCAGATGATGAGCGCCGGCACCGGTGTGGAGCACAGCGAGTTCAATCACTCGGCCCAGGACCCGGTGCACTTTCTGCAGATCTGGATCGTGCCCGCAGAGCGTGGCGCCGCTCCACGCTATCAGCAGGTCCATGTGGACGATGCCGACAAGCGCGGATGCCTGCGCCTGATCATCGCCCCCGAAGGCCGGGACGGCACGCTGGCCGTGCGCCAGGACGCCCGGGTCTATGCCGGGCTGTTCGACGGTGAAGAGTCCGCCGAACTCGATGTGGGGCCCGAGCGCCATGTCTATGTGCATGTGGCCCGCGGCAGCCTCTGCGTGAACGGAGAGCGTCTGTCCGAAGGCGACGGCGCCCGCATCCGCAACGCCGGGTCCCTGCGCTTCGATCAGGGAGAAGGTGCCGAGGTGCTGGTCTTTGATCTGCGTCCCCGCGAACTGCCCACCTTGTAAGCAACAGTTTTCACACCCCGGTTTTCATTCTGCTTTCTTGTTTCCCCTGCAGCCTCTCGCTCACGCTTTACCCAGGAGTTTCACCATGACCAACGCCAACGCTTCCATCGCCCGTCCCATCGCCGTCGCCAAGCCCGGTGCCAAGCTGCTCAACCCCCATGACCACACGCTGATCATGATCGACTTCCAGTCGCAGATGGCCTTTGCCACGCACTCCATCGACCCCGTACAACTGCGCTCCAACGCCGCCCTGGTCGCTTCGGCTGCCGCCGGCTTCGGAGCCTCGACCATCCTCACCACCGTGGCAGAAAAGAGTTTCTCCGGCCCCATGTTCGAGGAAGTGACTGCGCCTTTCCCCGGTCAGTCCCTGCTGGATCGCACCTCGATGAATACCTGGGAAGACGAGGCCGTGATCCGCAAGGTCAACGAGATCGGCAAGCCCCGCATCGTGCTGGCCGGCCTGTGGACCAGCGTGTGCATCGTCGGACCGGCCCTGTCGGCGCTGGACCAGGGCTTTGAGGTCTTCGTGATTGCCGATGCCTGCGGCGACATCTCCACCGAAGCCCACAACCGCGCCATGGAGCGCATGGTCCAGGCCGGTGCCCAGCCCATCACGTCCTTGCAATACCTGCTGGAAATGCAGCGCGACTGGGCCCGCACCGAGACTTATGACATGACCACAGGCATCGCCAAGAAGCTGGGTGGCGGCTACGGCATCGGCATCACCTACGCCAAGACCATGTTCGGCGCCCACGAAGGCTAAAAAGAGCACATCATCTTTCTACTGCGCAGACCGATCTTGCACCTTCGGTTATCGCCGTGCGCATGTACGGCAGCGGTCCTCAATGCGATCTCGGTCTGCTCGCTACGAAATCTGGCGCACTCTTCGCGTCGCTGAACCACCGGAGACCTCCATGACCCAGCCCTCCACCCCCGATCTGATCCTGTTCAACGGCCGTTTCACCACGCTGGACCACAGCAAGCCCACAGCCACGGCCGTGGCAGTAAGCCAGGGGCGCTTCAGTGCCGTCGGCAGCGACCGCGAAGTCCTGCCCCTGGCCGGCGCGCGGACCCAACGCATCGATCTGGGCGGACGCAGTGCGCTGCCGGGTCTGATCGACAACCACCTGCATCTGATCCGTGGTGGCCTGAACTTCAACATGGAGCTGCGCTGGGACGGCGTGAAGAGCCTGGCCGATGCCATGGCCATGCTCAAGGCGCAGGTGGATGTGACTCCTGCGCCCCAGTGGGTGCGCGTGGTAGGCGGCTTCAGCGAGCACCAGTTTGTGGAAAAGCGTCTGCCCACGCTGGCCGAGCTGAACGCCGTGGCGCCCGACACCCCGGTCTTCATCCTGCATCTGTACGACCGTGCCCTACTCAATGCCGCCGCCCTGCGTGCCGTGGGCTACACCAAGGACACGCCCGAGCCGCCCGGCGGCCAGATCCTGCGCGACAGCGTCGGCAACCCCACGGGCCTGCTGCTGGCCAAACCCAATGCTTCCATTCTCTACGCCACGCTGGCCAAGGGGCCCAAGCTGCCACGCGACTACCAGGTCAACTCGACACGCCACTTCATGCGCGAACTCAACCGTCTGGGTGTGACCGGCGCCATTGACGCTGGCGGCGGCATGCAGAACTATCCCGACGACTACGACGTGATTCAGGAGCTGGCCGATGCCGACCAGCTCACCATCCGCCTGGCCTACAACCTGTTCACGCAAAAGCCCAAGGAAGAGAAGGACGACTTTCTGCGCTGGACCTCCACTTCGCAGTACAAGCAGGGTACGGACTACTTCCGCCACAACGGCGCAGGCGAGATGCTGGTGTTCTCGGCCGCCGACTTCGAGGACTTCCGCCAGCCCCAGCCCGAGCTGGCGCCCGGCATGGAAGGCGAGCTCGAAGAAGTGGTGCGCATCCTCGCCCAGAACCGCTGGCCCTGGCGCATGCACGCCACCTACGACGAGACCATAGACCGCGCGCTCAATGTGTTCGAGAAGGTGAACCAGGACACGCCCCTGGCCGGCCTGAACTGGTTCTTCGACCACGCCGAAACCATTTCCGAGAAGTCCATCGACCGTATTGCGGCCCTGGGCGGTGGCGTGGCAGTGCAGCATCGCATGGCCTACCAGGGCGAATACTTCGTCGAGCGCTATGGCGCCGCTGCGGCCGAGGCCACGCCGCCCGTCAAGCGCATGCTGGAAAAAGGCGTCAACGTGTCAGCCGGCACCGATGCCACCCGCGTTGCCAGCTACAACCCCTGGGTTTCGCTGTCCTGGCTCATCACGGGCAAGACCGTGGGCGGCCTGCAGCTCACGCCCCAGCGCAACTGCCTGAGCCGCGACCAGGCGCTACGCATGTGGACCGAGAACGTGACCTGGTTCAGCAACGAACAGGGCAAGAAAGGCCGCATCCAGGTGGGCCAGCTGGCCGACCTGATCGTGCCCGACCGCGACTTCTTCGCCTGCCCCGAGTCCGACATTGCCGACACATCGGCCCTGCTCACCGTGGTGGGTGGCAAGGTGGTCTACGGCGTCGGCGCCTTCGCCGACTTCGATGAATCGGCCCCGCCCCTGGCCATGCCTGACTGGTCCCCCGTGCGCACCTTCAAGGGCTACGGCGCCTGGGGAGTGCAGGAAGGCGCGCCGCTGCAGTCCGTGATGCGCAACGCCGCTGCCAGCTGCGGCTGCGCCAGCAACTGCAATCTGCACGGGCATGCCCATGCCACGGCCTGGAGCAGCAAGCTGCCCGTGGCCGATCTCAAGGGCTTCTGGGGCGCGCTGGGCTGCGCCTGCTGGGCGGTGTGACATGGGTGAGGCGCTGCGCGCTGCAGCCACCGCCCCCTGGGTGCAGTCGCTGGCCCTGCTGTGCCTGTGTGTGGCCTACCTGCAGGGTGGCTGGTACAAGGCCCGGGATTTCCGCGGGGCTGTAGCCGAGGTGAAGGCCCTGGGCCTGACCCCGGCCGCACCCATCGCAGCCGCCGCTCTGGTGCTGCAGCTGGCGGCCTCGGCCCTGATCCTTACGGGCTGGTACCGCTGGCTGGGGGCTCTGGCCCTGGCCGGATTCACCGTGCTGGCGGCCTTGCTGGCAGACCGCTTCTGGGCAGCGCCGCAGGCCGAGCGCCAGCGTGCTGCCAACGCATTTTTTGAACACTGGGGCTTGGTCGGCGGCATGTTGCTCGTCGCCTGGCACGATCTCGGAGGCTCGCATGCCGGATAACAGAAAAAACGCCTCGGGCAGCTTCGCACCCCTGGCCATTCCCGTCTTTGCCGTGCTGTGGGCCGCCACTGTGCTGGGCAATATCGGCAGCTTCATGCGCGATGTGGCCAGCGCCTGGATGGTGACCGAACTCTCGTCCAGCCCCACGGCCGTCGCCATGATTCAGACGGCGGCCACGCTGCCGGTCTTTCTGCTGGCCATCCCGGCCGGCGTGCTGTCCGACATCCTGGACCGTCGCCGCTTCCTGATCGCCGTGCAGGTGCTGCTGGGAGCCGTGAGCGGCACGCTGCTGGTGCTGGCCCAGACCAACACCCTCACGGTGGAATACCTGGTGGCCCTGACCTTTGTCGGCGGCATCGGTGCCGCCCTCATGGGGCCGACCTGGCAGTCCATCGTGCCCGAGCTGGTGCCGCGCAGCGAACTCAAGGGCGCTGTGGCCCTGAATTCCTTGGGCATCAACATCGCCCGTGCCATCGGCCCGGCCGCCGGTGGTCTGCTGCTGGCCAGTTTCGGCGCCGCAGCGGCATACGGTCTCGACGTGCTCAGCTATGTGTTCGTGATCGCTGCCCTCATCTGGTGGAAGCGTCCCAAGGCCGAGGCCTCGGCGCTCAACGAGCAGTTCTTTGGCGCCTTCCGGGCCGGTGTGCGCTATGCCCGTGCCAGCCGCGAACTGCATGTGGTGCTGCTGCGCGCCGCTGTGTTCTTCCTGTTCGCCAGCTCGGTCTGGGCCTTGCTGCCCCTGGTGGCGCGCCGCATGCTGGGCGGCACGGCCGGTTTTTATGGCGTGATGCTGGGTGCAGTGGGTGCCGGTGCCATCCTGGGTGCCGTGCTGCTGCCCAAGCTGCGCAAGCGCCTCGATACCGACGGTCTGGTGTTGCTGGCCTCGGTGGTTACTGCCGTGGTGATGGCAGTGCTGAGCCTGGCGCCGCCCCAGTGGGCTGCAGTGGCGCTGATGCTGGTGCTGGGTCTGGGTTGGATTGTTGCGCTGACCACGCTCAACGGCGTGGCCCAGGCGGTGCTGCCGAACTGGGTGCGCGGCCGGGGTCTCGCCATCTACCTGATGGTGTTCAACGGCGCCATGGCGCTGGGCAGTCTGGGCTGGGGTCTGATCGCCGGCCTGCTGGGCCTGCCGGTCACGCTGCTGATCGGAGCCGTTGGCCTGGTGCTGGTGTCCCTGGTTTTCCACCGCGTGAAGCTGCCCACTGGCGAGGCCGATCTGCAGCCGTCCAACCACTGGCCCGAGCCCCTGCTGGCTGAACCCGTGGCCCACGACCGCGGCCCGGTCATGATTCAGATCGAGTACCGGATTGCGCATCAAGACCTGACCGCCTTTTTCCAGGCCATGCAGCAAGTGGCCGAGGAGCGCCGTCGCGATGGGGCTTATGCCTGGGGCGTGGCCGAGCACACCGGCGAGCCGGGCCGGGTGATCGAGTGGTTCCTGGTCGAGTCCTGGGCCGAGCACCTGCGCCAGCATGGTCGCGTGTCCAAGGCCGACGCCGATCTGCAGGCCGCCGCTTTGCGCTACCACCAGGGGCCGGACAAGCCCGTGGTTCACCATTTCCTGGCGCTCGATACGCGCAGCGCCCAGCAGGAAACGGGCTTCCCCTCCCACTGAGCAGCGCGGGAATCGACATTCATCGCTGACCGGGCCGGCGATGAATGCAAGGCCGGCGCGTGACTTACTTGACGGGCTTGGCGGCACGCACTGCCACGACCTCGATTTCCACATACCAGGCCGGGTTGGCCAGGGCTGCAATCTGGAAGGCAGAACGTGCGGGCAGGTTGGGCTGGGCAGCCGTGCCAAAGAACTGGGTGTAGCCACGCATGAAGCCGGCAAAGTCCATCTTGTTGCCCTTGGCGGGATCGGCCACCAGGAAGACCTGCATCTTCACCACATCGCTCATGCCGAGATTCATGCCCTTGAGCTGCTCTTCCAGGCCCTTGAGGATGGCCACGGTCTGGCCTTCGGTGTCGCCGCCATAGGCAGCAGGATCGCCGGCGGGCTTGGATTTGTCCACCACGGGCGGTACCTTGCCCGAGAGGTAGACAGTGCGGGCATCGGTGGGAATTTCCACGGCTGCGGCGATGGGGAAGGTCGAGCCCGGTGTCTTGTAACGCAGGACATCGCCACCGCCGGAGGTGGTGGCTGCGCAGCCGGTGAGCAGGACTGCAGCGCCCAGCAGGGCGGCAGTGGTTGCGGTCTTGAAGATGGATGGGATGCTCATGTGATCTCCTGAATGGATTTATGGGGTGATGCGAAAGGGTTTGACGTCGGCGGCAGACAGCTTGTCCGGGTACTGATTGCCGAAGTTGCTGCGCACATAGTTCACGACGTCGGCAATCTGCTCATCGGACAGCTTGCTGGCAAAGGACGGCATGCCGTGCAGGCCGTTCATGACAACCGAGGCCGGGTAGGCAGCGGCTGCCAGCTTGGGGTTGGAGGCCAGCGCCGGGTAGAAGCCCGCGCCCTTGGCACCTTCGCCCTTGACCATGTGGCACCCCTGGCAGATGGCCTGGTACAGGGTCTCTCCGCCGTTCTGGCTGAAGCGTGGGCGGACCACAGAGAAGTTCTGCATCAGCGCCTGGGTATCGGCGGGCGAGATGGAGAGAACGGCTGCAGATTGCAGTGTTTGCAGGTTTTTCACATCCTGGGTTTTCATGCCCTGTGATTGGGCCAGGACGGCGCCGGAGAGACCCAGGGCCAGGGCGCCAGTGGCGCAAAGACGGTGCAATATGTGCATGGTGAAGTTCCTTGTGGCTGACATGGGCGATCAGAGACTGGAGGCCTTGGCGTGCAGACGCTGGATGGCGTCCAGCGAAGACAGCACGGCACCTTCCTGCCAGGCGGGGATGTACGAGACATGCTCGCCCGCGAGCACCAGGCGACCGTCGATCTGTGCCAGATCCTTGTAGTGCTGCTCGCGCAGTGCATCGGTCCAGTTGCCGAAGCAGCCGTTGATCCAGGGCATGCGATGCCAGGCGACCGACACACCGTTGAGGAACTCCTGCTTGTACTGCGGATGGATCTGCGCGCCGTACTCCAGCGCCAGGCGAACGCGCTCGGCCGGCTTGAGCGAGGAGAAGCGGTAGCTGTTGGAGTTCTCAAAGGCATAGGCGCCCAGCAGCACGGCGGGGCCGTTGCCCATATAGCCGGTGGAGGGGTAGGAGATCTGCTGGATCGGCAGATCGGTGTAGCTGATGCCGCCGTAGATGCGTTCGTCCTCTTCCCAGAAGCGGCGCTTGAACTCCAGACCGACCTTCATGGAGCTGCCGTAGGGCACGGCAGCAATCGCGTTCTGCATGGCGCTGCCGGCCTGCACTTCGATCTGGCTCAGGATGGACAGCGGAATCGTGCACACGCACCAGTCGGCGCGGGCCTGCAGCGTGCTGCCGGGCTTGAGGGCGTCCACATAGTCCACGGTCACGCCCTTGTCGTTCTGGGCGATCCTGGTGACCTTTGCGTTGTAGCGTATGGCCGGGCCCAGATCGCGCGCCATGGCCTGGGCCAGCATGTCCATGCCGCCTTCGGGCTGGAAGATGGCGCTGTGGAATTCGTAGATATTGCCCACGCCCATCTGGCGCCACAAATTGGACTCGAGCAGCTCGTGCAGGCCCATGGGCGTCGAAGGTTTGGCCTGCGCCATCAGGCCGCCGCCGGGGTCGATGTCGTAGCCCCGGAAATCGCTGACCGCATTGCTGGCGCGGTAGCGGTACTCCTTGTCCAGCACGCCCCAGGCCTTGAGGCTCTCCAGCAGGCGTTCCTTGTCTTCCCGGCTGACGCTCTGGTCCAGTGCGCCCTGATTGGTAGCCTTGGACAGCAGCTCGGCCACATGGCCATAGACATCGGTCTGCACATGGCGAAAGCGCTGGGGCTTGCCGGCCAGGGCCTTGCTGTTGTGCAGATATGCGTTGTAGTTGACCTGGTTGAAGGCCTCGAGCTTGATGCCGAAGCGCTTGTAGTAGTCCAGCATCGCATGGTGGTGGTAGGGCACGCGCCAGGGGCCGGGGTTGAAGTAGTTGCCCTTGGCAAAGCCCACTTTCTGGCGCGTGCCGTCGAGTTCGCTGAACTCATCGCCGCCGCGCAGCGTCCAGCAGCGGCCGCCAGCGCGACTCTGGTATTCAAGCAACTGCACCTTGTAGCCGGCCGCGCGCAACTCGTGGGCTGCCACCATGCCTGCCAGGCCAGCGCCCAGCACCAGAACCGATGCGCCAGGTTTGGCGTTGCCGAGCTTGACCGGACCGCTGTAATGCGATTCGGCGGCATAGCCCAGTGAACTCATGGCTTGATACATGGCACTGCCGCCCGCGACCTTTCCGATCATCGAGAGCAGTTGTCTGCGACTGACATGCTTGCTTGGCTCTGGCATCTGAAATTCCTTTGCTGTTGTGTATTCCGCTGTCCATCCGGGGCTGCGGGGCAAGGGTTTTCAGCAAGAGCTGTGCCAGGGCAGGGGCTCGAGGTATTAGTTCAATGAAATCAGTTACTTGTTATGTAATTCAGAGCAATCTGCGCTCGATCCTCTTGAAGCGTATGGTGCATGCTCACTAATTTGAAGCATTAATGGCCAAATTGGTGCAGAGAAGTCACACAATGAGCTCAAAAAAAGCGTATCGGCTGTGACAGCGGATACGCCTTGAGAGTGGACTGGAACTACGGTGTCGCCGGGTTCAGAGCTCGCTGGGAGGCTCGCTGGCCTCACTGACCATGACACGATTGCGTCCGCCCCGCTTGGCCGCGTAGAGCATGACGTCGGCCTGCTGGAAGACGGCCTTGATATCGGGGTCGGTGTCGGGCCAGTGGGCCACGCCCAGCGAGATGGTGATATGGCCCACATGCTGCATCTCCATCTTCTCGACCATCTGGCGCAGGCGCTCGGCGACATGGGTGGCGGCCTCCAGAGCCGTGCCGGGCAGCAGCAGCAGAAACTCCTCGCCACCCACGCGGCAGGGCAGGTCATCGACACGCGAGACCTCGCGCATGGTGCGTGCGAGCTGTCTGAGCACCTCGTCGCCTGTATCGTGGCCAAAGTCGTCGTTGATATCCTTGAAGTGATCGATGTCGATGGCAACCACCGAGAACGGCAGCGCTTGCGTCTGGAAGGCCGTGATGGCAGCCTCCAGATGGCGGCGATTGCCCAGGCCTGTCAGCGGGTCGGTGTTCACATCCTCGCGCAGCTTGGTGATATTGCGTTGCAGCAGGCTCAGGCCCTTGAGCATGGCCTTCTTGAGCTCGTAGGACTCGAAGTACCAGGACTTGACGGCCTGAATGTTCTGCGCCGTCTCGGGCTTGTCCATATCGTGAGCGCCATTGGCCAGTTGGCGCAGCGGGCTGGCAATGTGGCGCGCGCTCCACCAGATGACCACCAGCATCAGCAGGGCGATGGGCAGGGTCTTGTAGAGCACGGAGCGCATCAGCTTGTTGAGCGGGGCCAGTGTGGCCGCCTTGGGACGCTGGGCCACAATGCCCCAGCCCGAGGCATCAATGACGGCATAGCCGGCCAGCATTTCCACTCCCTTGCTGTTGACGACCGGCGCCGTACCCGACTCGCCCCTGATCACGGCGTTGATGACATCGTTGTTGATCACCTGGTCGCCAATACGATTGTTGTCGGGGTGATAGATGATGTGCTTGTTCTTGTCCACCACGTAGACATAGGTCCCATCCTGGTAGAAGTGCGAGCCCAACAGGGTGTCGAGGATGCTGTCTTCCTTGAGGTAGATGCTGCCGCCCACTGCCCCGAGGAATTCGCCCTGAGGGTCGAAAATGGGCTGAGAGACAAAGATGATGTAGTTGCCGGCCGTGGACATATAGGGCTGGCTGATCACGGGCCCTCGCGTGCTCAATGTCTGTGTCACTCCGGCGCTTTGCAGCGTCTTCCCCTTGATCTGCAGGGTTTCGGGCGATGTCGCCAGCACATACCCCGTGGGATCGATGATGGTGACGGAGTTGAAGCTCTTGGTTTGCAGGCGCAGACGCGTGGCCTCTTTGGCCAGATATTCAACGTCATTCATGTGCGCCCCCATCAGATTGGCGCTGTACTCCAGTTGTTGGAGGGCGGACTGGAGAAAATCGTCTGTGCTCCTGGCCAGTTTGGTGGCGTAGGCATGGTGACCTTCGAGCGTGTTGTCGATCAGTTGCTGGCGCTGCACCAGATAGCCGGCATAGAAAGTGTTGAGAAACGGTATCAGCGCGCTGCAGATGGTCAGGGCCAGTATCAGTCGACGCAAATCAAGCCGGTTAGGCGCAAGCCGGCGGTGCCAGGGGAGAGATTTCTTCACAGATGATGTCGCGAGAGCTGGGCGGCTCTGCGCTGTACCTGTGTGCTCTGACAGGCGCAGACCCCGGCCGCATATTCATTGAGTGTCTGCATTATGGTTGCTCGCGCCGTGGCCCTGCTCATGGTCAACCACCATGCAGGCGTGTCAGGCAGACAACTCCTTGAACTTTTCTACCTCTACTGCACAGTCGTAGAAGCAGGGCGCCCGGCCAATATCTGTGAGCTGCTGATGCGTCAGCTCGTTCACATTCGTGCCGTTGGCTCCCTGCTTGCGCCACCAGATGCCCAGGCCCACCACCACACCGGCGCGAGCACGGCCGTTGACGGCGGCGTGGCAGACATGCTCGCCGCGCCGGTTGAAGACGCGCAGCCGGTCACCGTCGGCAATGCCGCGCGCAGCTGCGTCATCGGGGTGCATCTCCAGCAGCGGACGCTCTTCCATGCGGGCCAGGCTGGCCACATTGGCAAAGCTGCTGTTGAGAAAGTTGCGTGCGGGTGGCGAGATCATGGCCAGCGGGTAGGCCGTCGTGGGCGGCTCGTAATTGGGCAGATAGTCGGGCAAGGTGTTGATGCCCAACCGGGCCAGGGCGGGGTTGTCGAATTCGCATTTGCCCGATGGCGTGGCAAAGCCGCCTTCGGCAAACGGCGCATCGGGCAGCGGGATATGGGCAAAGCCCTGTTGCAGCAGCTCTTCAAAATCAATAGCAGTGTCCGAGACTGCTGTGCGGCATAGAGATTCATCAGACTCAGAAAAATATGCGGCTGCAAAAGCGGAGTCCAGCCTGGCCATATGCATGGCCAGATCGCGAAAGATCTGCGCGTTGCTGCGCGCCTGGCCCTGGGGGGCAATCGCCGGGCGATTTAGCAGCACATCGGTATGGCCGTAGCTGCCGTGGATGTCCCAATGCTCGAGCTGCGTGGTGGCGGGCAGCACGTAGTCGGCATGGTCTGCGGTGTCGGTCAAGAAATGCTCAAGCACCACGGTGAACAGATCTTCGCGCGCAAAGCCCGCGGCCACCTTGGCCGACTCTGGCGCCACCGCCACGGGATTGCTGTTGTAGACCATGATGGCTTCCACCTTGGGGCCGAAGCCGGCGCCGCCCTCATGCAGCAGCACATCGCCAATCTGGCTCATGTTCAGCGTGCGTGGGCGACGCTCTCCCAGCAACTGCGGCATCTGAAGCGCAGCCCGCTTGAAAGGCGAGACCCCCGAGGCGGACAGCAGCAGCCCGCCCGCGCGATGGCGCCAGGCGCCGACAAGAGCCGGCAGACAGGCCACGGCGCGCACGGCATTGCCGCCGCCGCGTGCTCGCTGCATGCCGTAATTGAGGCGAATGGCCGCTGGCCTGGTCGTGCCGTAGTCACGTGCCAAGGACTGGATCTGCGCCACCGTCAGGCCGCAGACCTGGGCCGCACGCTCGGGCGGCCATTGCAAGGCTCTGGCCTTGAGTGCGTCCCAGCCCTGGGTGTGTTGGGCAATGTAGTCATGGTCCAGCCAGTCGTGCACGATCAGCTCGTGCATCAACGCCAGAGCCAGTGCCGCATCGGTGCCGGGCAGCAACTGCAGGTGCTCGTGGCATTTGTCGGCGGTTTCACTCTTGCGCGGGTCTATGCAGATCAGCTTGGCGCCCTGGCGCTTGGCTTCCTGCGCATAGCGCCAGAAATGAAGATTGCTGGCAATGCTGTTGCTGCCCCAGATCAGGATCAGCCGGCTTTCGGTAAAGAATTCCACGCGCATGCCCAGCTTGCCGCCATAGGTGGCGGCCAGCGCCTCGCTGCCGGCGCTGGCGCAGATGGTGCGATCCAGCAGGCTGGAGCCCAACTGGTGGAAAAAGCGCCGGTCCATGCTCTCGCTCTGCACCAGTCCCATGGTGCCGGCATAGCTGTAGGGCAGTATGGCTTCGGGCGCGCGCCGAGCGATGCCGTGCAGGCGCTGGGCAATATCGCTCAGTGCTTCGTCCCAACTCACGGGGGTGAAATGGCCGCTGCCTTTGGGGCCGCTGCGTTTGAGAGGCTGCAGCACTCGCCCTGCGTGGTAGGTGCGTTCGGTGTACTTGCTGACCTTGGCGCAGAGCACGCCTCCCGTGTGAGCGTGTTCTGCATTGCCTTGCACCTTGGTGGCCGTGCCATCGACCACCGTGGTGACCAGGGCGCAGGTGTCCGGGCAGTCATGCGGGCAGGCGCCGCGTACTTGAACGATATGAGGCATGTCGTGGGCTCGAAAAATCTGGAGCGGTTTGCGGCTGGAGACCGCTTTGTGGGCCTATTATGCGGCGCGCATCCATGTCAAAAAACCTGAGATGCAAGACCCCAGAAACGGGCTGATCCAGCCCGTGGCAATGAGTAGCCCGTAGAGAGAGATCGAGAGCAATGCAGGACAAGCGAGTGGAGTGGAATCGTCGTCAATTCATGACTGCTGGCGCAGTTGTGGCTGCCGGGAACTGGACCGGCGCCAGTTATGCCCAGGATTCGAGTGGGCCCGTTGTGCTTGGACAGTCCTGCGCGCTGAGCGGCCCTTCAGCGCAGCTGGGTATGCAGTTTGTGCAGGGTGCCAAGCTGTATTTCGATCAGCTCAACGCCCAGGGCGGCATCGGCCGTCGCCAGGTGGAGCTGCGCACGCTGGACGACGGTTACGAGCCCGAACGCTGTGTGGCCAATACCCAGAAGTTCATTGCCGACGATGTGATGGCCTTGTTCGGCTACCTGGGCACGCCCACCAGCATGGCCGCACTGCCATTGCTGCAGAAGGCCAAGCTGCCACTGATTGCGCCGCTGACAGGGGCGGCCGGTCTGCGCGAACCCAAGCTCGCCCAGGCGGTCTTCAATCTGCGTGCTTCCTATGCCGATGAAACCGCTCTCATGGTCAGGCAGCTGGTCTCGCTGGGGCTAAATAAGATCGCAGTGTTTCACCAGAACGATGCCTACGGGCAGTCCGGTCTCGAGGGGGTGACGCAGGCGCTGCAAAGTCATGGTCTCAAGCCCGTGGGCGCCGCTACGGTGGAGCGCAACTCCCGGGATGTGGCCAAGGCCGTCAAGACCCTGGTGCCGCTGAGTGCCGATGTGATCGTGCAGGTCGGCACCTATGCGGCCAGTGCCGCCTTTGTGCGTGCGGCACGCCAGGCCGGCTATGGCGGACAGTTCTACAACGTCTCGTTCGTGGGCACTTCGGCACTGGCGCAGGCACTGGGCAAGGATGCCGAGGGGGTGGTGGTCACCCAGGTCGTGCCATCGCCGTTCAAGACCTCGCATCCCCTGGCACGCGAGTTTCAGGCAGCCCTGCAGAAAAGCGGTGCGTCGCTGCAGCCCGATTACTCGAGCATGGAGGGCTATCTGGCCGCCCGTGTCGTGGGTGAGGCGCTTAAATCTGCCGCTGCCGCTGGCCGGCTGCAGCGCGATGGTCTGGTGACGGCGCTGGAGGCCATGAACGGCCAGCAGGTGGCGGGTTTTCCCATCGCCTTCCGCCCACAGGCCGGCAAGCCGCGTTTTGTCGAGCTGTCCATGCTCACGGGCGACGGCAAGGTCCGTGTGTGAGGCTTAGAGGCGTGCAGGGCGCAAGCTCTCTCGCTTTGAGCCATCATGGCATCTTTGCCATTGATGACCCCAAGGAGAGAGCGCATGGCCCTGCTGCCCGAACTTCAAGCAAGCGCCCCTGAGATTGCCGCGCTGCGTCGCGATATCCACGCCCACCCCGAGCTGTGTTTCGAGGAAATACGGACCTCGGATCTGGTCGCGGCGAAACTGGAGCAATGGGGCATAGCGATCCATCGCGGTCTGGGCAAGACCGGTGTGGTGGGCATCATTCATGGCCGTGACGGCGGCAATGGCGGCCGAGCCATCGGCCTGCGTGCCGATATGGATGCCCTGCCCATGCAGGAGTTCAACACCTTTGACCATGCCAGCCGCCATGCGGGCAAGATGCATGCCTGCGGTCACGACGGCCACACGGCCATGCTGCTGGCAGCGGCGCAATATCTGGCCGCACATCGCGACAGCTTCGAGGGTACGGTCTACACCATCTTCCAGCCTGCCGAGGAGGGTGGTGGCGGTGCCCGCGAGATGGTCAACGATGGACTGTTCGAGCAGTTCCCCATGCAGGCCGTGTTTGGCATGCACAACTGGCCGGGCATGAAGGCCGGCACCATGGCCGTGGGGGCAGGGCCTGCCATGGCATCCAGCAACGAATTCAGGATCGTGGTGCGCGGCAAGGGCGGTCACGCGGCCATGCCGCATATGGTGGTGGATCCGGTGCCCGTGGCGGCCCAGCTCATCATGGCCTTCCAGACCATCGTCAGCCGTAACGTCAAGCCCATCGAGGCGGGCGTGGTGTCGGTCACCATGGTCCATGCCGGCGAGGCAACCAACGTCGTGCCGGACAGCGTGGAGCTGCAGGGCACGGTGCGTACCTTCACGCTGGAGGTGCTGGACCTCATCGAGCAGCGCATGCAGCAGATCAGCGAAGCCGTCTGTGCCGCACATGGCACGCAATGCACGTTCGAGTTCGTGCGCAACTACCCGCCGACCATCAACACGGCCCCCGAGGCCGAATTTGCCCAGGCCGTGATGCGCGAGATTCTGGGCGATGCCGGTGTGGTGCCGCAAGAGCCATCCATGGGGGCCGAGGACTTCGCCTTCATGCTGCTGGAAAAGCCCGGTGCCTACTGCTTTATCGCCAACGGCGATGGTGATCATCGCGCCCTGGGGCATGGCGGCGGCCCCTGTACCTTGCACAACCCCAGCTACGACTTCAACGATGCGCTGATTCCGCTGGGAGCGACCTTCTGGGTCAAGCTGGCCCAGCGCTGGCTGGACCAGCCTACGCGCGGCTGAAGGCTTGGGCCGGCCGTTGCGGGTTGGGTGGAAGATTTCTTTCACGCCAGACCTCGGGCGGGCAGCCAAAGAGCGTGCTGAACCAGCGTGTGAAGGCACTGTGGCTGTTGTAGCCCAGCATGGTCGCGATCTGGCCCACGGGGTAGTCAGGGTTGCGCACATAGCGCTGGGCGAGATCTGAACGAACCTCCTGCAGCAGGTCGGTAAAGCTCAGGCCTTCACCGCTAAGCTCGCGCTGCAGGGTCCGTACGCTGCGCCCCAGACCTTGGGCCACGCAGATGCAGGTGGCATTGCCCGAGGGCAGCATGAGATAGATGGCTTTGCGCACCTGCTGGCCGACGGAGGCCTGACGGCCCTGCTGCGTGGTGTCCACCATGGTCTTGGCATAGCGCACCAGAACCGGGTCGGCCATGGGGTTGGGAGCATCCAGGTCCTCGGTGCGAAACACAATGCCGTTGAAGTCCGCATCGAACTCCACGCGGCAACGAAACATCTGCTTGTGCAGGCCGATGTCGCCGGGCGCGGGGTGGCTGAAGCAGACCCGCAGCGGGCGCCATTGCTCATGCAGCAGCAGGTTGCAGGTGCGAAACAGCACGCCGATTGCCAGCTCCATGGATTGAGGCAGTGCCTCCGGCAGGGTGAGCTCTTCGCGCAGCACCACGACGCCATTGGCGTCGTCCATATGAATCACCAGCGACTCATTGAGCATGTGCACATGCTCGATCAGCGTGCCCAGCACCTTGCGCAAGGTGGGCTGGTGCAGCAACAAAAGGCTGACGACACCGAAGTTTGAAATCTGCCGAGATTGCGCCATGCGCAGGCCGAAGTTTTCGCAACCCGTGATGCTTGCAGCTTCTTCCAGCAGGCGCCCGGCCGTCAAAGCATCGATCAGCTGATCCTGCTCGCGCACCACGGCTGGGCGCAGGCCGGCGCGACGCAATGCCGCTTCAGGGTCTCCTCCCAGTTCGCTGAATAGTTCCGAGAAATTCGTCAGAGATGCCGCGCGCACAAAAGTGACCATGACTGCTCCACGCAAAAAGTCGGAGAAATTTTGGCATGAGATGCATAGCGTGCGGCATGAAATGCACAACCTATGTGACACAGGTTTTCTACAGTGGACTTACCGGGCGGCAGAAACTAGCAACAAGCCTGGGTTCAAAAAGTGTAGGAGACAGTGATGCAGATAAACCCTCTGACCTGTGCCATAGGCGCGGAGTTGGTCGATGTGCAACTGGCGGATGCGCTGCGCGATGATGGGCTTTTCGCTGAGATCAAGGCGGCCTTGCTCAAGTACAAGGTGCTGTTCCTGCGTCGCCAGAGTATCAGTCGCGCCGAGCATGTCGGTTTTGCCCGGCGTTTTGGCGAGCTGGAGGACCACCCGGTGGTCGGCAGCGACCCTGAGCATCCCGGTCTGGTGCAGATCTACAAGACGCCGGACAAGCCGCTGGACCGGTATGAAAACTCCTGGCATTGCGATGCCACCTGGCGCGAGGTGCCGCCCATGGGATGCGTGCTGCGCTGCGTTGAATGTCCGCCGGTTGGCGGCGACACCATGTGGGCCAATATGGCGCTGGCCTACGAGATGCTTCCATCGCATATCAAGGACGTGATAGCCCCGCTGCGGGCACGCCACAGCATTGAGTGCACCTTTGGCGCTGCCATGCCTGCGGAAAAGCGCCTGGCCCTCAAGGCGCAGTTTCCCGATGCGGAGCACCCGGTGGTGCGTACACACCCGGAAACCGGTGAAAAAGTGCTGTTTGTCAGCGGCTTCACCACTCATTTCACGAACTTCCACACGCCCGCCAATGTGCGTGTGGGCCAGGACTTCACCCAGGGCTCATCCAGTCTGCTGCAGTTCTTGATCAGCCAGGCCGCGATCCCCGAGTACCAGGTCCGCTGGCGCTGGGAGCCCGGCAGCATCGCCATCTGGGACAACCGCGCGACACAGCATTACGCGGTGATGGACTACCCGCCCAGCCATCGAAAGATGGAGCGTGCCGGAATCATTGGCACACCGACTTTTTGAGTATCGGAAAACGCCTGTGGCAAGGCGCAGAACCTGGCCGTTCAGTGCAAGCACAGCTGTACGCGAGGCTCTGAGCGCGGGCATGGCATTCATATAACAACGGAGACACCATCATGAATTTCCTCGACGGTCACCTGGTTGCCGAAAATCAGCAGCCTCTCATCATCACTGCAGCTCCTTATGCACCTTCGTGGCTGCCGGAGGACTTCCCTGGCGAAATTCCCGTCACGATGGAGGAGCAGATTCAAAAAGCCGTGGACTGCTACAACGCCGGCGCCCAGGTGCTGCACTTGCATGTGCGTGAACTCGACGGTCGCGGCAGCAAGCGGCTTTCCAAGTTCAACGAGCTGATTGCCGGCGTGCGTGCCCGCGTCCCGGACATGATCATCCAGGTGGGGGGGTCGATCAGCTTTGCACCCGAAACCGATGGCGCGGCCGCCAAATGGCTGTCCGACGATACCCGCCACATGCTGGCCGAGCTGGACCCCAAGCCCGATCAGGTGACGGTGACTATCAATACCTCGCAGATGAACATTCTGGAGCAGTTCGATGCGCGGGATATCCAGGGTACTTCGATGGAGGACCCAGCGGTGTTCAATGCCTACAAGGAAATGACCGTGCCTGCACAGCCGGGCTGGGCCGAAGAACATATACGCCGCCTGAGTGCGGCCGGCATTCAGAGTGCCTTCCAGTGCTACAACATCAACAGCTTCGAGTCGGTTGAGCGGCTGATGCGTCGCGGCATCTACAAAGGTCCGCTGGTGCTGAACTGGGTGGCCATCGGCGGCGGCATGGACCAGCCCAGCGTCTACAGCCTGGCCAATTTTGTGCGCGCCGTGCCCGACGGTGCGGTGCTCACGGTGGAAGCATCGGTGCTGAACGTGCTGCCCATCAATCTCATGGGCATTGCCATGGGCCTGCATGTGCGCTGCGGCACCGAAGACAATCTGTGGAATCAGACCCGAACCCGAAAAATGGGCACGGTGGAGCAGATCGAGCAGTTGGTGCGTATTGCCAAGGAATGCAGCCGCCCCATCGCCACTCCTGCCCAGGCGCGCGAGATCTGCCAGATCGGAGTGTTCTACGACACGGTGGAGGAAAGTCTGGCTCGGAACGGCTTTGCTCCGAATCGCAACGGTGCTCAGCAGGGTTTTCTGCGCAAAGTCGCCTGAGTTCAAAGGAGCGCACGATGCAACGCATTCCAGTCCTGCTGTCCATTGCGCTGGCTGCAGCTTTGCCAGCGGGCAGCGCCCTCGCTTTCACCGACAAGCCTGTCAAGCTCATTGTTCCTGCGCCGCCCGGCGGTACGATCGATGTGTTTGCACGCATCATCAGCGATCAGCTGGCGCATGAGCTCAAACAGCCTGTGATTGTGGAAAACCGCCCCGGTGCCGGCGGTGCCATGGCGGTGAAATACATGCTGTCCCAGCCCTCGGACGGCAATACCCTGCTGGTGACGGTGACCAATATCCTGACCGAAGTTCCGCATGTGCTCAAGGGGGGCTTTGATGCCATGAAGGATGTCAGACCCGTCTCGCAGATGGCACGCTCCGTCATGGTCTTCATTGCTTCGCCCCAGTTCCCGGCCAAGGATGCCAAGGAGGCTATTGCCTATATCAAGGCCCATCCGGGTCAGCTGTCCTTTGCCTCCTACAGTCAGGGGACGGCATCGCAGTACGCAGGGGTGATCCTGAATCAGAAGGCCGGCCTGGATATGCAACATGTTCCGTTCCCTGGCTCTGCACCGGCACTGGCACAAATCATGGGTAACCAGATTCCGCTGATGTTCGACGGCTCCGTGACTACCAAACCGCTGGTTCCCAGCGGCAAGGTCAAGCTGCTGGCCGTTGCTTACAAGAGCCGCTTGCCCGATTTCCCCAATGTGCCGACGATGGCCGAGCTGGGTTATCCGGAGCTTGATTTCAGCAACTGGGCTGGCGTCTTTGCCTCGGCAAAGACGCCGCAGCCGTTGCTGGAAAAGATCAACGCTACGCTGCAGAAGGTCAACGCCAGTCAGGCGGTGCAGGCGCGCTATCTGTCCACCGGCTTCGAGCCTACCAAGCAGGAGCGAACGCTGGAGCAGCTTTCCACGGAACTGCAGGCCGAATACCAGCGCAATGGCGAGATCGTCAGGAATTTCGGCATCAAGCTGAACTGAGTCGGCTTGTCAATCGGCCCGGGCATGTCTGCGACTGAGGGTGCCCGGACTCTTGCTTTGCAGCGCTTGCTGCACCTAGCGGTGAACAATAGAGACAGGAGCATTTCATGACTCAGGCCATTCGCTTTTACGAGACTGGCGGTCCAGAAGTTCTGCGACTGGAAAACGTTGCCGTGGGAGACCCCGGCCCAGGCCAGGCGCGTGTGCGGCATAGCTATATCGCGCTCAACTTCATCGATGTGTACTTCCGCTGCGGGCGCTACCCGCTGGCCTTGCCCAACGGACTGGGCTCGGATGCCGTCGGTGTGGTCGAGGCCGTCGGAACGGGTGTGACGGATATCCGGGTGGGTGACCGCGTTGGCTATCTGATCGGTCCACAAGGTGCTTATGCACAGGCACGTGTGATGCCTGCAGAAGTGCTGATTCCGCTACCCGACGGAATTTCAGACCGTACTGCAGCCACGCTCATGATGAAAGGCATGACGGCCCAATATCTGTTCCGTCAGGTCTATCCGCTGCAGGGCGGTGAAACCATTCTCTACCACGCAGCTGCCGGAGGCGTAGGCCTGATTGCCTGTCAGTGGGCCCGCGCCATGGGGGTCAACATGATTGGTACGGTCAGCACGGATGAGAAGGCCGAACTGGCCAGGGCGAACGGGTGCACGCACACCATCGTGACTTCGCGTGAAAACATCGTCGAGCGAGTGAAGGAAATCACGGCAGGCAAGGGCGTGCCCGTGGTCTATGACTCTGTAGGCAAGGACACACTGATGGACTCGCTCGATTGCCTGCAGCCGCGTGGCTCGCTGGTCAGCAACGGAACCTCTTCCGGCTCCGTGGTGGTGGACTCGTCGCTGCTGGCCGCCAAAGGCTCGATCTGGATGACCCGGCCGGCCATGATGCATTACATCCAGCCCCGGTCACATATGCTGGAGATGGCTGCAGAGCTGTTCGAGCACGTGCTGGCGGGGCGCATTGTGAGCGAGCCGCAGCAGGAGTTTGCATTGGCCGAGGCGGCACAAGCCCATCGCGCATTGGAAGCGCGCAAGACCGTGGGAGCCACGGTACTCGTGCCATGAGCTGCCGGGTGCAAATGTCGGGCGCGTAAAGCCATTGCGAAGATCTGTGCCGGCACCTTTTCCAAGGCGCCGGCTTTTTCTGTCTGATATTGACGATCTGGCAGGGCGACATTCCTAGGGATTTCACCTTGGGCACATGGCACCAAATAGGCAATGGATGGCATCAACTGCACAAGGGCTGCAGCCTTCTTTTTCTAGAGTGATTTCGCGGATCAAGACCGCGAATTCATAACGAAAAGGAGACATGACATGCCACGTATTTCACGTTATATCTGGAGTTTTCTTGCCTTGTCCGCCAGCAGTCTGGCCAGCGCTCAGTCATCCGTGACGCTGTTCGGTGTCATGGACGCAGGCGTCAGCCGCTACATGGTGCGCAGCAATGCCTGGGATGGCTCCGGTCGCACGGCCAGTCAGGCTATCTGGGCGCTCTCGCCCTCGGGTAATCTGGCCAGCCGTCTGGGTGTTCGTGCCGTTGAAGATCTGGGTGCTGGAATGTCTGCCAGCATGTGGCTGGAAGCGCCTGTGACCAACGACACGGGCGGCGGCGCGCTGAACTTTGGGCGACGTTCCACCGTCAGCCTGACGGGCAACTGGGGCGAGCTGCGCCTTGGGCGCGATCACACGCCCTCGTTTTTGAATGACTGGGCCTTTGATCCCTATTCCGTCAACGGCGTGGGCGTCAATTTGCTGGCGGTGGTCAGCAGCAACCTGGCCATCAACCGTGCGCTGAGTACGCAGACCAGCGGCACGCTGCCCGAACGCTTGCTGGGCAACGGTTTGTCGGCAGGCACGGACAATTATCTGCGCGCGAACAACTCCATCGGTTATCACCTGCCGACAGGGCTGGGCGGACTTTATGGTCAGCTGATGTATGCCTTCCCGGAAAATGACGCCAGGCGCGGCCGCTATGCGGGAGGCCGCATAGGTTGGGCCAGCGGCCCCGCCGATATCGCACTGGGCTATGGCGAAAGCATGTTGGGCACTTTCAATGGCCGCAAGGAAACCATCAAGTCCCTGAACCTGGGAGGCTCGTACAACTTCGGTCCGGTCCGCGTGTTGGGCGAGTGGTCGCAGGTGCGCAATGCGCGCAGCGATGTGCGTGCCACAGACCGCTATGACGGGCTTCTGGCTGGTGTGCAAATCCCTGTCGGACTGCATCAGCTCAGGGCGTCGGTGGCCAGGGTGCAGTTCAAAAATGGGCAGGGAACTGGCGACGCATCGGTGAACAAGCTGGCCTTGGGTTATGTGCATAACCTCTCCAAACGCACGGCGCTCTACACCACGGTGTCACGTATCAGCGTGAGCAATGGACACAACAATCCTGCGGTGATGGGTGTGACGCCGCTGGCCGTGAGCAGCCCGGTCATCATGCCGCAGCCAGCCTACAGTAACAGCCCGGGCATGCAGCCGCGCAGTGCGCTGGGCTTTGATCTGGGTCTGCGCATGATGTTCTGAAGGCTGTCCGTTGCTGCTGCCGCAAGGCGAATCACGAAGAGGCGGGTTGGAGGGCTGGCGTGTCGCAAAGGGCTGCTTGCTTGCCGGCGTTGCAGTACTTTGTGAAATAAAAAGAACGGTCGTTCTAATTTGGTGAAATTTTGGCTACACTGGCCTCGACTATTAAAGCCCAGGAGACCTTTCATGTCCGATCTGAACGCCCGGTTTGAAGAGACCGTCAAGAATTCCACCTCGCTCGGCGAGCGTCCTGACAACGCCACCTTGCTCAAGATCTATGCCTTGTACAAGCAGGCGACCGAGGGTGACAACGAAGCCAAGAAGCCCAGCTTCACCGACATGGTGGCCCGCGCCAAGTGGGATGCCTGGGCCAAGCTGGAAGGCACGACGCCGGATGAGGCCAAGCAGCAGTACATCGATCTCATCGAGTCGCTGCGCTGATCTGCGCCGCCCCTGATCGCTGACAAGGCCCTGCACTCCGGGGCCTTGTCGTTTCAATTCAGACCACATCACACTGCGCCAAAGACGGGGGCTGGAAACTGACGCACCTCCAAGTCAGGGACTCGGAGTAAGGGCCGCTCGGCCCCGAAGGGGTCGTCCCCCTTGGGCAAGCGGCAGGGCGGCCCAGGGGTGTCAGTACCTGTTCGAGAAATTGGCGCTGATGCGCTGACGCAAATATTCCGCCCCTGTGATAGGCGGATATTTTTTTGCCGGCCCTTCGATCACCGCATCTTCATTGGCCTGGCAGAAGAAGGCCAGGCTGTAGCGGGCTCCCTGGTACTCATGGGGCTGCGGGTTGTGCACGCGGTGGAAGTTGCTGGGCAACTGGTCGTCGCTCCAGCGCATCAGCATGTCACCGATATTGCAGGTGATGACGCCGTCCACGGGCTTCACGGGCGTCCATTGCTGGGCTTCGGCCTCCTTGCCGGGCAGCACCTGCAGCCCGCCCTGGCCGGCGCGCTGGAACAACAGTGTCAGGCAGTCGAAGTCTGTATGTGCGCCTGCACGCCACAGGCCGATTTCGTCCTTGAGAGCAGGGTCCACGGCAAAGTAATGCAGCATGCGCAGCGTGCTCTGGTAGCTGGGCACGGCGGGGTCATGTGCGCGGGTGAAGAACTCCTCGTCAAAGCCCAGCTTGTAGGCAAAGCAGGACAGCAACTGCATGCCCACCTGCCAGCATTGGTGCTCAAAGGCCAGCGTGGCCTGCTTGAAGCCGGGCAGCTCCTGCTCGCTGGGCCAAAGGCCCTGCATGCGCGGGCGTGTGACCTGATAGGACTCTTTCTGGTCGGGGGTGCGCGTGGAGGGGCGGATCTGCGCCTTGTGCTCCCAGCCTGCGTTGCGCGATAGCGGCCATTGCGCCTTGGTGTCGGGCGGCAGGGCAAATAGCTGTTCGGCCCTGCCGAATGCGGCGTCGATATCGGCCTGGGCTATGCCGTGGCCGGAAACCTGGAAGAAGCCGATTTCCACCGAAGCGCTCCAGATCTGCTCGGCAATCTCCTGCTTGCGCTGCTCGAAGTCGCTGATGTCTATGACGCGAACTTCGCGCGCCGAGGTTTCTGCGCCTTGCCCGCCCATGCGGGCTTCCTTGTCCAGTTCGTCAAGGCTGTAGGAGTGGCTGGTCATGGTCTGCATAAGAATTTCTCTTGCGATGACTTCAGGCACCGGCGCTGCCAGTGGGGCATGGGGCTGCGGGCATCTGAAGTGTGGATACCAGGCGCGGCTGTCTGCCGCACCCACTTCAAGAGCAATGACCCGCGAAGCTGCTGACCGGCGATGGTCAGAAGCACCGTGCTGAACGCTTCTACTCTTGATTTGAGTGCAGCAAGCAGCGTGCCAGCCATTCACCACGGCACAGGTGCTCTTGGTTTTGGTGCATGGCTTCAAACTGGTGCACTGCCGTGCATGAATCCATGCATGCGCTGCTCGGGCGTGCACCTTGTTGATACCCGACAAACGGAAATCAAAAGCAGGCACGCCAATTGCTAGATGGTTGAACGAGTAGAAGCGTTCAGCCTGCATCCGCGTGCAGTGCCCGGAAATTGCTCAAGTCCTGTCAGCAGCGGCTGCTGCTGGCGTTCCTGTCGCCAGAGACCTGAGAGTTCCGCCATGCAACGTCGCCATTTCCTTGCTGCCCTGCCTCTTTGCAGCGCACCCTGGGTCCATGCCCAGGGCAAGTCGCTGACTCCGCTGAAATTCACGCTGGATTTCCGCGTCAACGGCCAGACGGCGCCGTTCTTTCTGGCACAGCAAAACGGCTACTACCGCGATGAGGGGCTGGATGTGAGTCTGGACGTAGGGTCGGGCTCGGTGGCTTCGATTACTCGTATCGCCAGCGGAGCCTACCAGCTCGGACTGGGCGATATCAGCTCGCTGATCGAGTTCAATGCGCAGAATGCCGGCACGCCTCGCGTGCAGGCCGTCTACCAGTACTACAACCGCGCGCCTTTTGTGATCATCGGGCGCAAGGACCGGGGCATCACTTCGGACTTCGGAAGCCTCAAGGGCAAGAAGGTTGCCGCAGCGGCGGTGGAGTCCACGCGCCGTGCCTGGCCCATGGTGGCGCGGCGCAAGAACCTGCCCGCCGATCTGTTTGCCTGGTCGACAACGGAGTTCTCGGCACGAGACAACGTCATGGTGCGTGGCGATGTGGATGCCGCCACCTACTTCCATGACTCGGCGGTGTCGCTGTTTGCGCGCCTCAGGCCCGAGGAGCTTTCCATACTGCGCTACAGCGATGCAGGCGTTCATCTGTATGGCAATGCGATTCTCGCGTCCAGCCAGCTGATCGCCGAGAAGCCGCAGGTCGTGGCCGCTTTCCTGCGCGCCACCAACCGTGCGATTGTGGAATGCCTTGCCAACCCCGCAGCAGGCATTGCCGCCGTGCGCCAGCGTGAGTCGATTCTCGATGAAAAGCTGGAGCTGGAGCGCTGGTCCATCACCGCACAGTACGTGGCCGCGGCAGACACGAAAAGCCATGGACTGGGCGACTTCAGCAAGCGTTTGATGGAGCAGCAGCTGGACAGTGTGGTGCAGACCTTTGCGCTCAAGACCACGCCATCTGCCGACGCACTGTTCAACAGCAGCATGCTGCCCGCCAGGTCGGCCCGCATGCTCAAGGTCTGAGGAGGAATCAACCATGTCCTTGCCTCCAGCCCAGGCCTTGAATGACACCGATGGTCGCTATTTGCGCGAAGCCATTGCGCTAGCGGATACGGCGCGCGAGCGCGGCAACCGGCCGTTTGGTGCGCTGATCGTGGCTGCCGACGGGCGTGTTCTGGCCGAGGCCAGCAATGCCAACGGCGAGAGCGGCGATTGCACGGCCCATGCCGAGCTGTCCGCCATCCGCCTGGCCAGCCCCTTGCATTCACGCGATGAACTGGTGGGCGCCACGCTGTACTCGTCTGCCGAGCCCTGCGTGATGTGTGCCGGCGCGATCTTCTGGTCCGCCATTGGCCGCGTGGTCTATGGCATCGATGCGGAGCGGCTGCGCGTGTTCCGCGGCGAGCGGCTCGACCAGAAGGATGCCGAGCTGTCCTGCCGCGATGTGTTCCAGGCCGCTTCGCACGCCATCGAATGCATAGGGCCGGCCTTGATCGAAGAGGCCAGCAGCTCGCACCAGGGCGCCTGGAAGGTCTGAGCGCCGACATGAATCCAACCACAACTCGTTGACATAGAGAGAGGGAAGCCACCATGCAAACCAAGCGCCTGTTCCTGCAATCCGTTCTGGCCCTGGGCAGCTTTGCCAGCGCCACTGCTGCCTTTGCCGCCACGCCCATCAAATTCCAGCTCGACTGGCGTTTCGAAGGGCCAGCGGCGCTGTTTCTGCAACCTGTCGCCAAGGGCTATTTTCAGGCTGCAGGTCTGAATGTGACGGTGGACGCCGGCAGCGGCTCCGGCGGTGCGATTCAGCGCGTGGCATCGGGCTCTTACGACATGGGTTTTGCCGATCTGGCCGCGCTCATGGAGTTTCATGCCAACAACCCCGATGTCAAGGACAAACCCGTGGCCGTGATGATGGTCTACAACAACACGCCGGCCTCGGTCATGGCACTCAAGAAGAGCGCCATTGCCAAGCCTGCGGATCTGACAGGCAAGAAGCTCGGAGCACCGGTGTTTGATGCCGGTCGGCGCGGTTTCCCGCTGTTTGCCAAGGCCAACAAGGTCGGCGATGTGCAATGGACCACCATGGATCCGCCGCTGCGCGAGACCATGCTGGTGCGCGGCGATATCGATGCCATCACGGGCTTTACCTTTACTTCGCTGCTGAACCTGGAGGCTCGTGGCGTCAAGGCGGCCGATGTGGCGGTCATGCCGTTTGCCGACAACGGCGTCAAGCTCTATGGCAACGCCATCATCGCCAGCGCCAAGCTGGTGCGCGAGAACCCCGAAGCCGTGCGTGCCTTCCTCAAGGCCTTCAGCAAGGGCGCCAAGGAAGTCATGGCCAACCCCGGCTCCGCCATCGCCTATGTGAAGGAGCGCGACGGCATCGTCAACACCGCTCTGGAAACCCGCCGCCTGCAGCTGGCGATCGACACGGTGATCAACACCGCCGATGCGCGTGGTGAAGGCTTTGGCCAGGTCAGCCCCACACGCATGGCCCTGATGGCGTCCCAGATCTCGGACGTCTATGCGACCAAGACACGCGTGAACCCCGAGACGCTCTGGAACGGCCGCTTTCTGCCGCCAGTCGCGGATCTCGACGTATTTCCCAAAAAGTAATTGCTCATTGATTGATAGCTGGATGCGCTTTTTTGACGGGCGCTACAGCCTGCTTTTATGAAATCATCAGATACAGAAGCTGCCCGGCCCTTCGTCGAATTCAAGGACGTCTGGCTGGCCTATAACGAAGAGCTGCTGCAGGCCAACCACTTTGCGGTGGAGGCCATCGACCTCACGGTACAGCGTGGCGAGTTCATCGCCATCGTCGGTCCTTCGGGCTGCGGCAAGTCCACTTTCATGAAGCTCACCACGGGCCTGAAGATGCCGTCCATGGGCCGCATCACGGTCGATGGCCAGCGCGTGACAGGGCCCCTCAAGATATCGGGCATGGCGTTCCAGTCGTCCTCGCTGCTGCCCTGGCGCACCACGCTGGACAATGTGCTGCTGCCGCTGGAGATCGTGGAGCCGCACCGTTCGCAGTTCAAGCAAAAGCGCAAGGAATACGAGTCGCGTGCCATAGAGCTGCTGGGCAAGGTCGGACTCGCGGGTTATGAACGCAAATTCCCCTGGCAGCTGTCCGGCGGCATGCAGCAGCGCGCCAGCATCTGCCGCGCTCTGATTCACGAGCCGCAGATGCTGCTGCTCGACGAACCCTTTGGCGCGCTCGATGCCTTCACCCGTGAGGAGCTGTGGTGCATCTTGCGCGACCTGCAGGCAGAGCAGAAATTCAATGTGATTCTGGTCACGCATGATCTGCGCGAGAGCGTGTTCCTGGCCGATACCGTCTATGTGATGAGCAAAAGCCCGGGTCGCTTCGTGGTGCGCCGCGACATCGACCTGCCGCGACCGCGTGATCTGGAGCTCACTTACACCCCCGAGTTCTCGGACATCGTCTACGAGCTGCGCGGCCACATTGGCGCCCTGCGCAAAAGCGGCACCGAGACCGCTGCAGCCATTCCTCAATAAGGCGCATCATGAAACATCAAAAAACCGCCGAGCGCTGGGCACCCTGGCTGCTGTTGCTGCTGATCGTCCTGCTCTGGCAGATCATCTGTTCGGGTTTCGGCGTTTCGGAATTCATCTTCCCCAGCCCCTGGGCCATAGGCCATCAGCTCTATGAGTTTGCGGGCACGATTGCCATGCATGCCTGGCGCACCTATTGGGTGACGATGGCGGGCTTTGCACTGGCGATCGTGGTGGGCGTGCTGCTGGGGTTTCTGATCGGCTCCTCGCGCCTGGCCTATGCGGCGTTCTATCCGCTGATGACGGCCTTCAACGCCCTGCCCAAGGCAGCGTTCGTGCCGATTCTGGTGGTCTGGTTCGGCATCGGCGCGGGCCCGGCCATTCTCACGGCCTTTCTGATCAGCTTTTTCCCCATCATGGTCAATATCGCCACGGGTCTGGCCACGCTGGAGCCCGAGCTGGAGGATGTGCTGCGCGTGCTGGGGGCCAAGCGCTGGGACGTGCTGATCAAGGTCGGCCTGCCGCGTTCCCTGCCGTATTTCTACGGCTCGCTCAAGGTCGCAATCACGCTGGCCTTCGTCGGCACCACGGTCAGCGAGATGACGGCTGCCAACGAGGGTATCGGCTATCTGCTGGTCTCCGCCGGCTCTTCCATGCAGATGGGTCTGGCCTTTGCGGGGCTGATCGTGGTGGGGGCCATGGCCATGGTGATGTACGAACTGTTCAATCTGCTGGAAAAGCACACCACGGGCTGGGCGCGTCGCGGCTCCCAGGGCGAGTGAGGCATTGTTTCTGAGCGCTGTCAACGCTGCTCCTGAGAACGAAAAAGGCCAGCCGGATCATCGATCCGGCTGGCCTTTTTGTGCTTCGCAGTCAATGCCTAGCTGGCCGTGCGGCAGCTGGCAAATGCATCCAGAGGCTGCTTGTAGGTTGGCGAGGTGACATCCATCAAACCCATTACCGTATGGAACAGGTTGTCGTGCGAGAGCGGCTGATCCAGCGTCTTGCTCAGGCAGGCCTGATTCAAGCCGGTGCGAGCCCCCAGCGTTCCCAGCCAGGCAATCATGGGCACATGTTTCTGATCGTCGGGCGCCATGGCGTAAGGCATGCCGTGCAGATAGACACCGAGCTCGCCCAGCGATTCGCCATGGTCGGACATGTAGAACATGCCGGTTTCAAACTGGTTTTGCTGGGTCTTGAGCCAGTCTATGGTCTGGGCCAGGAAGTGGTCGGTATAGCGAATGGAGTTGTCGTAGACATTGACCACGCTTTGTTGCGAGCAACTGGACAGGGCATTGGTGGCGCACTCGGGCTTGAAAGCCTTGAGATCTGCAGTGGAGCGCTTGAAATACTCGGGGCCGTGACTGCCCATCTGGTGCATGACCAGTACCAGGCCCTTTGCGCGGCGTGCGGGGTCCAGCTTGGCGATGCGCTCGTCCAGGCCGCTGAGCAGCAGGGCATCCAGGCATTCGCCATCCTGGGCGCACAGCGCCTTGCCGGCCGGCGTATTCACGCTGTCGGCGGTATCGGCCATGGGGATGCGCTTGCACACGCCTTTGCAGCCTGCCTGGTTGTCCACCCAAAGCACGGCCAGTCCGGCGGCCTGCAGTACGTCGAGCAGGTTGTCATGCTCGACCTTGGAGGCGTAAAAGCCTTCGCGGCCCAGGTTGGAGAACATGCAGGGCACCGATTCGCGGGTGCTGGTGCCGCAGGAGCGGGCGTTACGCCAGCTCAGCACATCGCGCTTGGCCAGCTCGGGGTTGGTATCGCGCTCATAACCGTTGAGGCTGAAGTTCTTTGAGCGTGCCGTCTCGCCAACCACCAGTACCAGCAGCGGCGGTTTCTGGACTGCGGCATAGCTGGCACCCAGAGCTGCGCCACCCGTGATGCTGACAAAGGGCTTGGGCTTGTTGAGTATGGGGTCCAGCGCCACGGATGCGGCCGAGAGCACGGGGTTGATCGGGTTGATCATGTAGCGCAGCCAAAGATTGTTGCGCACCACGGGGGCCAGATCGCGGTACGAAACGGCCAGCGATGCGGCTATCAGGGCAATGCCGCCCAGCAGCAGCAAGGCGGTACGCAGCATATTGCGCCAGACGCTGTTGGCGCGTTTGAGCGGGGTTTTCCACAGCCAGATGGCTGGCAGTATGGCGATGATCAACACCTCGGCCAGCAGCTTGATGTTGAACAAGTCCGAGCTTTCGCGGGCATCGGTCTGCAGGATGTTGTGAATCATGCCCTTGTCCATCACGGTGCCGTAGCTGACCATGAAGTACTGGGAACTGGCCGCCACCAGCAGCAGCGCAACCCAGAGCGGCTTGGTAAAGCGCGGCCAGGCAAACAAAGAGGTCAGCAGAAGGCTGGCGCCCAGCACCAGCGGCACAACCCGCAGGGCCAGCAGGGCCAGACTGCCGTGATAGCCATCCAGGGAAGGCAGGCGCAGCCATAGGGCCCAGTTGGCCGTCAGTGTCAGCCAGATGGCCAGGGCCAGAGCGATGAACTGAGGCGTGCGAGGTTGAAAAAGCCCCTTGAAAAATGGGGCAGAAACGGAGTCTTTGGTGGCCACAGCAGACGGCAAAAAATAGGTATCGGAGAAGTCTGGCGGGACTTTCTTAAAAACCGCTGAAGCCTCCTACATGGTTAACCCTTGTAAAAAATTGTTTTATGCCAATTTGAGGTATTTATTGGCACTGAGTCGCTGTTTTTGCAGCTTCTCCCCATTGGGCACATAGCCGCAGCTTGCGCTCTTCAGCAGGCAAGGCTGCCAGCTCGCGCATCTGGGCATAGAAGCCGCGCCAGGTCTCGGGAGTGGCCGGGCCTTCGCCGCGCAGTTGCTGCCACCAGCGAGTCATGGCCGGCACCCAGTCGTCATAGGCGGCCAGGGCTCCAAAACTGGCGTTGTTGGCCTGGGCCACCCATTCATCGGTCTGGGCCAGGCGCCGGTAATACTGCTCGCGCAGGGCGAGGCTGGTCAGCAGGGGCTCGTCAGTGGTAATCCATTGCGCCCTGAGCTGCGCATAAGTGGCACGGAATTCGTCAAATACTTTGCTTTTGATGGCTTCCAGCACTTTGGCATCAAAGGCTTCAGTATTTTTCTGCTCATAAATCTGTTGCAGGCGCTGACGGGTCTCGCGCGTCAGCTGCTGCCATAGCTCTCGCCGCTGCAGGCTCTGTTGCCAGCGTTGTTGCGTGGCGGCGCTGGCATGGCTGTGCAGCCACAAGGGGGTGGCCATGCGTTCCACCGTGGTGGCAAAGGATTCGTTGAAGGCCGTGTCATTCTTCACATACAGCAACTGGTGGGCCAGTTCGTGGAACAGCAGGCCGGCAAAGTCGCCCTCCTGCCAGGAGGTGAAGGTGCTGAGCAAGGGATCGCCGCCCAGCCAGTTCAGATAGCCTAGCGTGGAGTAGGCAGGCACGCCATAGACGCTGGTTTCCAAACCCTGGGACTGAAGCGTTAGTGCCTGCGCCTGTGCGTCGCTCTTGCTGAAGTAGCCTCGGTAGGCAATGCAGCCGGTGACGGGAAAGCACCATTGGTGCATCTCCAGGCTGTAGGCCGGGGCCGCCACCACGTTCCAGACCGCAAACGGGCGCTGCAGCTGAGCGTAGCGGGTGTAGCTGGCGTTGTCGGGCAGAGCCAGCTCCCGGCTGGCGAAGCGGCGCATCTGTTGCGCGGTCTGCAGGCGCTGACGCAGTCCTGCGGAGGTACTTTCCCCGGCGAGCCATTCATCAATAGGCCGTGCGGCCTGAAGAATCTGCATCTGTCCCTTGAAACCCTGCCAGTAATAGCCGGCGCTGCTGCAGCCCGTCAGGCCTGCAATTGCGGCACTAATTCCCAGCAAAGCCCTCAGGCTGACTACACTCATCCTTTTTCTCATTGCGCTTGTCCGCCTGTCTGGTTTCGCTTCATGGATTTTCTAACGCTCGCCATCATTGTCACCACCGTGCTCTACGTGCTCAAGAAGCAGGAGCAGCGTCAGCACACCCAGCTTCTGGCGCAGCATCTGGCACGCTTTCAGATCGAGAAGCTCATGGCCAATCTGATGGAGGGATATTTGCGTGTCATCGGCGAGAAGGATGCGCAAAGGCGTGAACAGATCTGGCCCGTGCTGGCCAATACCGAGAGCAGTCTGGTGAGCCAGTTTCAGCGTTTTGCGGATGAATTCGCCACCTTGCCGGCCGAGCAGACGCGTGCAAGCACCCTGCCGCTGGCGTTGCCCTATATGGCTCGGGTTTTGCCGTCGGCCACCATGGATGTGCGCGAGACCATGAAGCTTCATGCCCAGGCACTGGCGGCTGCCCGTGTGGGGGATGCGACTGACGAGGAAGAGCGCAAGCGCCGAGCTTTCACCATGACAGCCGAGCTTATGCTGATGCAACACACCTGCCACTGGTTCTGCCGCAGCCGCACCGTTGCCTCCATGCGCTTGCTGGCGCGTCACAAGACGGCCTATGAGCAAGTGCTGCAGTCTATAGCCCCCGGCACTCTCAAAGCCTATGAAAAACTGGTGAAGGCCAGTAGCTGAGGTCTTTTCGGACCCAAGGCCGTTCTGGGTTTGGAGAAGTTTCCCGTCTTGACCCTGCCATAGTCGATGTGAACAATGGTTTTCATGAAAAACCTGTTGAGCACATTGGAGCCGCTGCTAGCAAGACTTCCTGTGACGGCATCGGTAGAACTTCCATCGGGCGAGCGCATCGGGTCTGAACGCAGTGCGGTTCAACTCATTTTTCGCTCCCCCAAGGCTGTTGCGGCGCTGCTGGACGGCCAGATCGGCTCGATCGGCTCGGCCATCGTCGAAGGCTGGGTGGAGGTCAAGGGCAGTTCCCGCGACATCATGGCTGCTGCTGCCGGGCTGCTGCGCGGCGACCCGGTCAGCCATACACCCTCGTGGTTGGGGCAGACGGTTTCAAAGGCCAGATCGCTGGCCATGCACACGCTGACGCGTGATGCCGAGCAGATTCAGTTTCATTACGATCTTTCCGATGACTTCTACGCGCTGTGGCTGGATCCGCGCCGCGTCTATTCCTGCGCGTACTACAAGGAGCAGGGCATGAGCCTGGCCCAGGCGCAGGAGGCCAAGCTCGATCACATCTGCAAAAAGCTCAAGCTCCAGCCTGGCGAGCGCTTCTGGGATATCGGTTCCGGTTGGGGCGGGTTGATCTTCTGGGCGGCCGAGCATTACGGCGTGCAAGCCCATGGCATCACGCTGTCGCGCAACCAGTTCGAGCATGTGCAGCACCTGATCGCCGAGAAGGGCCTGCAGGGCAAGGTCCGGGTCGAGTTGCGCGACTACCGGCAAATGGGTGATGTGGAGCCGTTCGACAAGATCGGCTCGGTCGGCATGTTCGAGCACGTGGGCAGCGCCAATCTGCAGGGATACTTCGAAACCATTTATTCCATGCTCAAGCCTGGCGGTCTTGCATTGGTCCATGGCATCACGGCGGGCGGTGTCAGCAATGTGGAGCTGGGTGCCGGTATGGGCGAGTTCATCAACCGCTACATCTTTCCCGGGGGCGAACTCATGCATGTCAGCCGCGTGCTGCATGATCTGGCGGCCAGCGGACTGGAAATGGTGGATACCGAGAACTTGCGCCCGCATTACGCGCGCACGCTTTGGGCCTGGTCGGATGGGTTGGAGGCCAGGCTGGGCGAAGCTCAAATCATCTTGCAAGCCCAGTATGACGAGGAAAAAGCCGCCAAGGCTTTGCGTGCCTATCGTCTTTATCTGGCGGGCTCGGCCATGGGCTTCGAGCATGGTTGGATTGCGTTGCATCAGATGCTGTGCAGCAAACCCGATGGCGATCTGCGCAGCGGTGCGATGGCGGGTGCGCAGAGCGGCTATCCTTTCAACCGCGAATACATCTACCGTTGAAGGAACCGCTCCATGCCCTACAAATTCAAATCGCGTGCCACGGCAGACCTCATCATGCTGGACGCCAACGGCCGCAAGCTGCTGGAAATCATCGGCAAGTCGCCCGATGAGGTGCATGGAATCATCACCGTGGAGCAGATTCCGGCCGCCATCGTCGCGCTGGAGGCTGCCGCCGCCGAAGATGCGGCCAGACGTGCGCAGCCGCAAGACGAAGCGCAGGAGGATGCCGTGCCTGCAAATCAGGATGGCGTGGCCCTGGGCCAGCGCATCGTGCCTTTTGTCGACATGCTCAGGCGCAGCGCCGCCGATGGCAAGGAAGTGACCTGGTAAGTCCAGTCGCCTTCTGGCCGCCCCAACAAAAAAGCCTGCAGATGCAGGCTTTTTGCGTTGAACGGATCGTGCGTTCTCAGTCGGCGTAGATGCCGGCGGCCTTGATGACCTTGCCCCACTTGGCGATTTCGGCTTCCACAAACTTCTTGTGGCCCGCAGGGTTGGTGCGGTCGTCGGTGGCAATCACGGCACCCAGGGCTTCCTGGCGCTTGATGAACTCGGGGTCCTTGAGCGAAGCCTTCATGGCTTCGTTGATCTTTTGCACCACATCGGCAGGCGTGCCCTTGGGGGCGTACAGACCGTGCCAGATAGTCACGTTGAAGTCCTTCAGGCCCAGGGACTGCAGTGTGGGCAGGTCCTTGAGTGCAGGCGTGGTCAGCGGCTTGGCAGTGGTCACGGCATAGGCCTGAACCTTCTTGGCGGCAATCTGCGAAGTGGTGTTGGTGGTCTGGTCGCACAGCAGGTCCACCTGGTTGCCCATCAGGTCGGCAATCGCAGGAGCCGCACCCTTGTAGGGCACCGGCGTCATGTCCTGCTGCAGCGAGGCCTGGAACATCAGGCCGCACAGGTGCGAGGCCGAGCCTACGCCGGCGTTGGCCAGATTCACCTTGCCCTGGTTCTTGCTGACCCAGTCCTTGACTTCGGCGAAGTTCTTGGCGGGCAGGGTGGGGCGGCCGATCAGTGTCATGGGCACATCGTTGATGATGCCGGCGTACTCGAAGTCGTTGAGCACGTTGAAGGACAGCTTGCGGTACAGCGTCGGGATGGTGGACATGCCGATATGCGTCAGCAGCAGCGTGTAGCCGTCATTGCGTGCGCGTGCTGCCTTGGCCGTGCCAATCGTGCTGCCGGCACCGTCTGCGTTGTCGATGACGATGGTGGCGTTGTTCAGCTGCTTGCGCATGGATTCGGCCAGGTCGCGTGCCACCTTGTCGGTGGGGCCGCCTGCCGTGAAAGGCACGATGATCGTGATCGTCTTGCCAGCGGCAGGGTAGCTGTCGGCATGGCTGCTGATGGCGGCGGTGGCGGCCAGAGCGATGGTGGCGATCTTGAAAATAGTTTTCATAGTGTCTCCCTAAAAATAATGTGCAAGCAGACCAAGACGGTTGGCTTGTCGTGACGTAAAGCCGGATTCTAGGTAGCGCTAATCTGTGGGGTTTTTGTTATTTTCTAAGTGTTATCCCTTGATGGAGCGGGCGATCACATTGCGTTTGCGTTAAAGCAAACCGATTGCCTGTCGCGTATTGGCGACACATGCGCAGGGGCTTGGCCAAGCTCAAGTCCCAGTGCAAAACCTTTAGGCCGCAGAGCCAGCCGAATGCCGGTAGCTCTCCAGAGCTTCACTGATAGGAGCGCGCGTCTTCGATCACCTTGCCGTCATTGGGCAGGCTGCCGGGAGACACCATCTGCACTTCGCCGCGCAGCTTGGTGACTTCGCGCAAGGCGTCGATCACCTGCAGGGCAAAGCCCGGTGCGGTTTCCGTGGTTTCAACCAGCAACTGCATCTGGTCGTTGGCCATCTCACCCGTCACCACCAGCCTGGCCCTGACGATCTGCGGAAAGCGCTTGACGACCTCGGCCACCTGTTTGGCATGCACGAACATGCCGCGCACCTTGGTGGTCTGGTCGGCACGGCCCATCCAGCCCTTGATGCGGGCATTGGTGCGACCCGTGGGGCAGGTTCCCGGAAGATAGGCCGAGAGGTCACCCGTGCCAAAGCGGATCAGCGGATAGTCGGGGTTGAGCGTGGTGATGACCAGCTCGCCCACCTCGCCCTCCGCCACAGGGTCGCCGGTTCCGGGGCGCACGATCTCCACGATCACGCCCTCGTCCAGCACCAGACCTTCACGGGCGCTGGTCTCATAGGCAATCAGGCCCAGATCGGCCGTGCCATAGCTCTGGTAGGCATCTATGCCATGCTCGCGCATCCATTGGCTGAGCGAGGGAGGGAAGGCTTCGCCGCTGACCATGGCCTTGGTCAGGCTGGGCAGCTTCACTCCCATCTCCAGGGCCTTTTCCACAATGATTTTCAGAAAACTGGGCGTACCCACATAGGCTGCGGGCCGCAGATCGGCCATGGCCTGCACCTGCTGCTCGGTCTGGCCCGTGCCGCCCGCGAACACCGTGCAGCCCAGGGCCTGGGCACCGGTTTCCATCATCGAACCAGCAGGCACGAAGTGATAGCTGAAGCAGTTGTGCACCAGCTCGCCAGTCCTGAAGCCTGCGGCGTACATGGAGCGGGCCATGCGCCAGTAGTCGGGGCGGCGGCTTTCGGGTTCGTAGATGGGACCGGGGCTGGAAAACAGCCTGGGCATGTCATGCCCCAGGCCTATGGCATTGAATCCGCCAAAAATCTGCTGCGGACGCTGTGCGGCCTGGCGCTCCAGCAGCTCGCTCTTGCGCGTCACAGGCAAGGTGGCCAGCGCTGCGCGACTGGTGATACGGGATGCATCCACACCTTTGAGAATTTCGGCAAAAGCGCTGGAGCGCTGCTGTGCATGGGCAATCTGCAGCGGCAGGCTGGCCATGCAGTCGGCTTCGCGCTGTTCGGGGCTGCGGGTTTCCAGGGCATCGTAGAAATCACTCATGGCAAATCCTGTAGAGAAAATCTGCAAGCAAAACGGAAGTCAATGGGCGCAAGCTAAAAACTGGCGCGCACCAAGCCAGAGACAGCGAGCAAGCGCCGCCACGCAGCGAGGCGGTCGTCCCCTTCGGGGGAAGGCGCGAAGCGCCTCAGGGGGCCGCCATCAAGCCAACCATCTTTTCCTTCGCTTGTAGCTCTTGACGTCCTTGAAGCTCTTGCGCTCGCCGCCGCCCACGCCCAGGTAGAACTCCTTGACGTCCTCGTTGCTGGCCAGATCCTTGGCGGAGCCGTCCATGACGATGCGCCCGCTTTCCATGATGTAGCCGTAGTCGGCGTATTTGAGCGCCATGTTGGTGTTCTGCTCGGCCAGCAGGAAAGTGACTTTTTCCTTGCTGTTGAGGTCTTTGACGATGTGGAACACTTCGTCCACGATCTGCGGTGCCAGGCCCATGGAGGGCTCGTCTAGCAGCACCATGCGCGGGTTGCTCATCAGTGCGCGGCCGATGGCGCACATTTGCTGCTCGCCGCCCGAGGTATAGGCGGCCTGGCTGGTGCGTCGGGTCTTGAGGCGCGGGAAGTAGTTGTAGACCTTCTCGAGATTGGCGGCAATCTCGCCCTTGTCCGTGCGGGTGTAGCTGCCCGTCAGCAGGTTTTCTTCAATGCTCAGGTGGGCAAAGCAGTGCCGGCCTTCCATGACCTGCACCACACCGCGCTTGACCAGGTCGGCCGGCGAGAGGTTGGCGATCTGCTCTCCCTCCAGCGTGATGCCGCCCTTGGTGACTTCACCGCGCTCGCCCTTGAGCAGATTGGAGATGGCGCGCAGCGTTGTGGTCTTGCCCGCGCCATTGCCGCCCAGCAGGGCCACGATGCTCTGGTGGGGTACTTGTAGCGAAACGCCCTTGAGCACCAGGATCACATGGTTGTAGATGACCTCGATGCCATTGACTTCCACCAGCGGTGCGGTCTGGGCGGAAGTGGAAACTGTGTGCGCGATATCGGTCATGCGGTCACCTGGTAACTCAAAATAGATAGCTGTCTGCACTTCATGGATAAGCGCTTGAGGCTGATTTTTATAAACCCGGTTGCGACGAAGTGAGCCTTGGTCAGAGACATCAAGCAAGGACCTGGGCTGGCCGCGCCGCAGCGAGGATGTCGTCCCCCTCAGGCGCTTGGCGCCAGTGAGGGGGAAGGCGCCAAGCGCCTCAGGGGGTGCAGGTCCTTACCTTGATGTTCTTTTCCTTGGCGTACTTGTCCGCGAACTCCTTGTAGAGCGGATCGACCATGGACTTGTCGGCCTGGTACCAGTCGGAAGTCACCTTGAACTTGGCGCCGTCCCAGGTCGCAATACGGGCCCAGTCGGCGCCCAGGTGGTTGTCGCAGCTGGTCTTGAAGGGGCGGATGATCTTGCCGAAGCCCAGCTCGTTCAGGCGTTCCTGCGTCATGTTCAGGTTCTCCAGGCCCCAGCGCACCTGCTCGGGTGTCATGACCTTGCCCTTGCCGAACTTTTCCTGAGCGGTGCGGATGGCCTCTACCTGCAGCATGGAGATCACCATGCCGCGGGTATGTGCCAGCTGGCCCAGTTCCTTGGCGTCCTTGGCCGTGCCCTGACCCTTGTCGTAGAGCATGGACTTGATGTCGCCATGCACCTTGTCGCTCTCGGCCGTGTTGTGGATGGTCACTGTGTTGTAGCCCTTGGCGCCGGCACCGATGTCCTTGACGTCATGGTCGGAGCCGCCCCACCAGACGGCATACATCTTCTCGCGCGGGTAGCCCGTGGCCTGCGCCTCACGCACGGCCGTAGGCGTCATCACGCCGGCCGACCACAGCAGCACATAGTCGGGGCGGTTCTGACGAATCTGCAGCCAGGTGGATTTTTGCTCCACGCCGGGGGCAGTCACGGGCAGCTTGATCAGCTCAAAGCCATCCTTGGCGGCGCGCTTTTCCAGCAGCGGAATCGGCTCCTTGCCATAAGGCGAGTCGTGATAGACCAATGCGATCTTCTTGCCCTTGAGGTTGCCTTTTTCCTTCTTCAGAATGTCCTGCACGATGGAGTCGGCGGCCGTCCAGTAGTTGCCCAGCAGCGGGAAGTTCCACTCGAAGACCTTGCCGTCCACGGACTGGGACAGACCATAGCCTGGGGTGACTACCGGCACCTTGTCGCCAGGAGCCTTGTCGGTCACGGCAAAGGTGATGCCCGTGGACTGAGTGTCAAAGCCGGAGGCGCCGCCGTCCTTGTTCTTGAGGCGCTCGTAGCATTCCACGCCCTTGGCCGTGTCATAGGCGGTTTCGCATTCCTCGAATTTGATCTTCACACCGTTGACGCCACCCTTGGCATTGACCAGCTTGAGGTAATCCTGCTTGCCGTCCGCCCATGGAATACCCAGGGGCGCGAACTGGCCCGTGCGATACACCAGCAGAGGCACGAACTGCTCCTGGGCCTGAGCCGCAGGCGAGGCCATCAAACCACCCATGCCGGCTGCCACGGTGGCGGCGGCAATCGCAATCTTCTTGAACATCATCAACTGTCTCCTTGGGTTGTATGGGACGGGGTCCCGGACAGGCACTCTGTGGTGTCTTGATTAATAAGAGCTAGGGCTCAGGCATTGGAAACTGTCTTTGGATTTGGCAACAGCCATCTCAGAGACATCGAGCAAGGGCCGTCCCGCCGCGAGGATGTCTTCCTCCTCCCGCGAAGCGAGAGAGGAGGAAGGCGCGTAGCGACTCAGGAGGTGTTTCATATCAATGCGGGAATGGCCAGACACGCAGCTTCTGACGGGCCGTGGCCCAGAGCTTGGCCAATCCGTGGGGTTCCACAATCAGGAAGAACACGATGAGCGCACCAAAAATCATGTGCTCGAGATAGGTTGCCGTGGCCGTGGACAGCGGCAGACCCAGCCAGTGGGGCACCTGGTTGAGCAGCAGGGGCAGCAGCACGAAGAAGGCGGCGCCGAAGATGCTGCCCACCACAGAGCCCAGGCCGCCGATGATGATCATGAACAGCAGCTGCAGCGAACGATCCAGGCTGAAGGCAGCGGGTTCCCAGGCACCAAGGTGGACAAAGCCCCAGAGCGCACCGGCCACGCCGACGATAAAGCTGCTCACGGCAAAGGCCGATAGCTTGGCGTAGGTGGGGCGGATGCCGATCACGGCAGCGGCCACGTCCATGTCGCGCATGGCCATCCATTCACGACCTACCGAACTGCGCACCAGATTCTTGGCGGCCAGACCGAGCAGGCACAGGATTGCCAGGCAGAGCAGGTATTTCTCCATGGGCGTATCGATGGCCCAGCCCAGAATGGCCAGGGGCTTGGCGCTGACGGAGCCGGACGAGGAGTTGTTTGTCACCCAGGCCGCGCGGGTCGCCAGCCAGTCCACAAAGAACTGGGCGGCCAGCGTGGCCACGGCCAGATACAGGCCGCGAATGCGCAGGCTGGGCAGGCCGAACACCACGCCGAACGCCATGGCCACCACGCCACCGCCGAGAAGTGCTAACAGCAAAGGCATGCCTTCAATGCGGGCCTGCAGGTTGTAGGCCGCATAGGCACCCACGGCCATGAAGGCGGCGGTACCCAGCGAAATCTGGCCGCAGTAGCCGACGAGGATGTTGAGTCCCAGCGCCGCCAGCGACATGATGACAAAGGGAATCAGAATCGCCTGGAAGGTGTAGTCGCTGGCAATGAAGGGGATGGCCAGGAAGGCGAAGGCCAGCACCAGCAGGATGACCCAGCGGTCCTGGGCGACGCCGAAGATCTGCTGATCTGCCGCGTAGCTGGTCTTGAACTGGCCGTTTTCACGATAAAACATATTCTTGTTCTCCCCGTTCAGACGCGGTCAATGATCTTGTCGCCGAACAGACCTTGGGGCCGTACCAGCAAAAAGCAAAGGGCCAGACCATAGGCAAACCAGGTCTCGATGCCGCCTCCCACCATGGGGCCGATGTAGACCTCGGAGAGCTTCTCTCCCACGCCGATGATCAGGCCGCCGATGATGGCGCCGGGCAGTGATGTCAGGCCGCCCAGAATCACCACGGGCAGGGCTTTCAGAGCCACCAGCGACAGCGAATACTGAACGCCCAGCTTGCTGCCCCAGATGATGCCGACCACCAGAGCCACGCCGCCGGCCACCGACCAGACGATGACCCAGATGCGCGACAGCGGAATGCCGATGGACTGAGCGGCCTGGTGGTCGTCGGCCACGGCGCGCAGCGCGCGTCCGGTCTTGGTCTTCTGAAAGAAAAGGCTCAGGCAGATCACCAGGATGGCTGCAATGCAGGCCGCATACAGGTCTTCCAGGCTGATCATCACGCCGCCCTGAAACAGGCTGTCCATGATGAAGACCGGGTCCTTGGGCATGCCGACATCAATCTTGTAGACCTCGCTGCCAAAGACCATGGGGCCGAGGCCATCGAGCAAATAGGCAATGCCCAGCGTGGCCATCAGCAAGGTGATGGGCTCCTGGTTGACCAGATGGCGCAGGGCCAGACGCTCGATCACCCAGGCCACGCCCACCATCAGAGCCAGGGTGACGACGATGGCCAGCAGATTGCCGAGCAGCCCCGGCTCCAGGCCCAGCCAGCCGGGAATCCACTGCGAGAAGCGCGCCATGGCCAGGGCCGAAAACAGCACCATGGCGCCTTGCGCAAAGTTGAAGACGCCCGAGGCCTTGAAGATCAGCACAAAGCCGATGGCGATCAGTGCGTACAGCGTGCCCACCATGAGGCCGCCGAACAATGTCTCTAAGAAAAATCCCATGACTGCTCCTTCAGTGGCCTGCGCCCAGGTAGGCTCGGATCACGTCTTCGTTGTTGCGTACTTCATCGGGAGCGCCGTCGCCGATCTTCTTGCCATAGTCCAGCACCACGACACGGTCCGAAATGTCCATGACCACGCCCATATCGTGTTCGATGAGCACGATGGTGGTGCCGAACTCTTCGTTCACGTCAAGGATGAAGCGGCACATGTCCTGCTTCTCTTCCACGTTCATGCCGGCCATGGGCTCGTCCAGCAGCAGAACCTGAGGCTCCATGGCCAAGGCACGGCCCAGATCCACGCGCTTTTGCAGGCCATAGGGAAGCTGGCCCACGGGAGTCTTGCGATAGGCCTGGATTTCGAGAAAGTCGATGATGTGCTCGACGAACTCGCGGTGCTGCATTTCCTCGCGTTGTGCAGGGCCGATGCGCAGGGCCTGCATCAGGATGTTGCTCCTGATCTTGAGGTTGCGGCCGGTCATGATGTTGTCGATCACGCTCATGCCCTTGAACAGCGCCAGGTTCTGGAAGGTGCGTGCGACACCCATCTCGGCCACCTGGCGGCTGTTCATATGACTGAAGGTCTGGCCGCGAAAGGTGATGGAGCCTTCGGACGGCGTGTAGACGCCGTTGATGCAGTTGAGCATGGAGCTCTTGCCGGCGCCGTTGGGGCCGATGATGGAGCGAATCTCGTGCTCTTTGACATTGAACGAGATATCGGTCAAGGCTTTGACGCCGCCGAAACGCAGACTGATGTTCTTGATGTCCAGGATCACGTCGCCGCTGGTTCTTGTATTCATGAAAATTCCTCTCAGGCGGCAGCCGGGTGGAGCTTGGCTTCGACGATGGTCAGCGTGGCGCTGACGCTGCCCGTGCGGCCGTCCTCGAACTTCACCAGAGTCTCGATGAACTGCTGCTGCTTGCCGGTGTAGAGCGCCTCCACCAGCACGCCGTACTTGTCGGCGATGAAGTTGCGGCGCACCTTGCGGGTGCGGGTCAGCTCGTCGTCATCGGGGTCCAGCTCCTTGTGCAGTACCAGAAAGCGCGCCACCTGGGTGTCGGCCATGCCGGGCTCGCTGGCCAGGTCGGCGTTGACCTTGTCTATGCAGTCGGCCACCAGCTCCAGCACCTTGGCCTTGCTGGCCAGGTCCACATAGCCGCCGTAGGGCAGGCCCTGGCGCTCGGCCCAGTTGCCCACGGCCTCGTAGTCGATATTGATGAAGGCGCAGACCTCGTCCTTGCCATGACCGAAGCACACGGCTTCCTTGATATGCGGGAAGAACTTGAGCTTGTTCTCAATGTAGTTGGGCGCGAACATGGCGCCGCGGCTGGTCTTGCCCACATCCTTGGCGCGGTCGATGATGCGCAACTGGCCGTTGGCATCGATCACGCCGGCATCGCCGGTATGGAAATAGCCGCTGGCGTCGATCACCTCGGCCGTGGCGTCGGGGCGCTTGTAGTACTCCTTGAGCACGGACACACCCTTGACCAGCACCTCGCCGTTGTCGGCAATCTTGAGCTCGATGCCCGGTGCGGCCTGGCCCACGCTGGAGAGCTCCACCTGGCGGTCGCGCTGCAGGCAGACATAGGCACAGGTTTCGGTTTGACCGTAGAGCTGCTTGAGGTTGATGCCGATGGAGCGGAAGAAGCGAAACAGCTCGGGGCCGATGGCAGCGCCTGCCGTATAGGCCACGCGGATGCGCGAAAGGCCCAGAGCATTGCGCAGCGGCCCGTAGATGAACAAGCTGCCCAACTGGTATTTGAGGCGATCCATGGCACTGACGTTCTTGCCGTCCAGGATGTCCGAGCCTACGCGACGTGCCACCTCCATGGCCTTGGCATACATCCACTGCTTGAGCGGCGAGGCATCTTCCATGCGAATGGAAACCGAGGTCAGCATGCCCTCGAATATGCGCGGCGGAGCAAAGTAGTAGCTGGGGCCGATCTCGCGCAGGTCGATGGCGATGGTCGAGGCGGATTCCGGGCAGTTGATGGTGAAGCCCGCCACCAGCCATTGCGCAAACGAGAACAGATGGTCTCCCACCCAGGCCGGCGGCAGATAGCAGATCACATTGTCCGAGGCATTGAGGCCATCGGTCTGCACGCCGCCGCGGGCAGATTCGCCAAAGCTGGCGTGGGTCTGGCACACCCCCTTGGGCTTGCCTGTGGTGCCCGAGGTGTAGAGGATGACCGAGACGTCGCCTGGCGAGACGGCCTGGACCATGGCCTCATAGGCTCCCGCGTGCTGTGCATCCCATTCCTTGCCCTTGGCCAGCAGCTCCTCGGTGCTGATGAGTCCGGGTTGATCATATTTGCGCAGGCCGCGCGGATCGTCATAGATGATGTGACGAATGCCGGGAACGCTCTCGCGAACTTCCAGCAGCTTGTCCACCTGTTCCTGGTTCTCGGCGAAGGCAAACGCGATCTCAGCGTCCTCCATCACAAAGCGCATCTCGGCGGCCACGGCATCCTGGTACAGCGGAATGGGCACTGCGCCACAGGCCTGAACGGCCAGAAAGCCCATGTAGACATGGGGCCGGTTATCGCTGATGAACGCCAGATTCTGGCCACTTTCAAGCCCCAGCGCGCGCAGGCCGCAGGCCATGTGGCGTACGGTTTGTGCGGCTTCGCGCCAGCTCCAGGTTTGCCAGATGCCATACTCTTTCTCGCGCAGGGCGGGCGCATCGGGGCGTTCTGTCGCGTGCTTGAGCAGCAATTGCGGGAACGTGGTTGTCATGCCTGATCCTCTTGGTTGGGGTTGGAGCCGCCGCGGCTACCCTTCACGAAAGTCTTGCAGACATGCTATGAGCGACTTTGACGTCAGGATGTCTGTTTGACGACAATTTGAGGGAAAGCCTGCATAGTGAAAATCCGCTGTAACAAATGCTGCTGAAAATGGCGCATTTACTGCCTCGTGGAAATCCCGCTGTTGCGCCAGCGCGGCTTTGGCAATGCTTCTGGGCATGAGTCAAGAACTGTCCCTGCATCAAAGGCGGCGCAAGCCTTTGAGCTCAGAACTCGATGGCATTCCCTGGTGGCCTGTTCTGTTGCCCATAGAGCGTGAAAATGTGGCACGCGTGCTGCTTGTCGGCGATGCCGAGCCGGGCGACTATGTCTGCCGCACCGGTCGCCCGCCTACCTACTGGTTTGGCGTGGTCGACGGCCTGCTCAAGATGAACACCGAAAGCGCCGACGGAGTCAGCATGACGCTGGCCGGTCTGCCTCCCGGTGGCTGGTTTGGCGAGGGAACGGTCATCAAGCGCGAGCCCTATCGCTACAACGTGCAGGCCATCCGCAAGACTGTTGTGGGAGGCCTGCCCATAGACATGTTCCACTGGCTGCTTGATCACTCCATAGGCTTCAATCGTTTTGTGATGAACCAGCTCAACGAGCGCCTGGGCCAGTTCATCGCGGCGCGCGAGATCGACCGCATGAGCAACCCCGATCTGCGCGTGGCGCGCACTCTGGCTGCCTTGTTCAACCCCTTGCTCTATCCCGGCGTGGGGCAGATTCTGCGCATCACCCAGCAGGAGCTGGCCAATCTGGTCGGCCTGTCACGTCAGCGTGTGAACGAGGCCTTGTCCGTGCTGCAGCGCGAGCGCGTGATACAGATCGAGTATGGCGGCCTGCGCGTACTGGACCTGGAAGCGCTGCGGCATGGTGAGTTCTGTGCGTCTCGCAAGGCGCTTGCCTGAGGGACGTCCTATAACCTAGCTCCGCGCTGGAATTGTGGATAACTCTCGCCTCGCGCCCGCGCGTCGCGAGACAATTACGTCCAAATGTCAGTCAAACCTCCTAAAGAGTCCGGCGCCCCTGGTGCTGGCAATTCCTCTGCGCCCTCGGATTCCTCGTCGGCGCGCCCTGTTTTGCGTGCACCGGCCAAGCCAGCCAAGGCCGAAAAGCCTGCGGCAGCCCGTGGCTCCAGGCCCGCTGGCGGTACCGATCGCGGCCCGCGCGGTGAAGGCCCGCGTGGCGAACGTGGCGCCCGCCCTCAGCGTGAGCGCGACGAGCGCCCCCGCACTTCCGGCTTTGGTCGCCCGGACGGCGGCCGTCCTGCTCGTGACGACGATGAGCGTCGAGGCGGCTTCTCGCAGCGCGACGAGCGCCGTCCCCGCGCCGATCGCGATGACCGCTTTGCCGAAGGCGGCGAGCGCCGCTTTGGCGGCGGTGACCGCGGTTTCCGCCCCTATGGCGAGTCGCGTGATGGTGATCGCGGTGGCGAGCGTGGCGGCGAGCGCCGCGAGTTTCGTCCCCGTGACGACCGCCGTGATGACCGCCCTCAAGGCGGCCGTGACTTTGGTGAGCGTCCACGTTCGTCCGGTTTTGGCCGTCCCGACCAGGGCCGCTCTGAGCGCTCCGAAGGCGGAGAGCGTCGTGAATTTCGTCCCCGTGACGACCGCCGTGATGACCGTCCGCAAGTCGGTCGTGACTTTGGCGACCGTCCACGTTCGTCCGGTTTTGGCCGTCCTGAACAGGGCCGTTTTGAGCGCTCCGAAGGTGCCGAGCGCCGTGAATTCCGTCCACGCGACGGCGAACGTCGTGGCGGTGATCGCTTTGAAGGTCGCCGCGATGAGCGTCCTCAGGGTCGTGACTTTGGTGACCGTCCGCAAAACCGTGGTTTTGGTCGCCCAGACCGCTCTCAAGGTGGCCGCCGCGAATACCAGCCCCGTGATGGCGAGCGCCGTGGTGGCGATCGCCCGCAAGGCCGCGACTTTGGTGATCGTCCACAGAACCGTGGCTACGGTGACCGTCCCGAAGGCCGTTCCTTTGATCGTGACGACCGTCGCGGGGATGCCCGTCGCGGTGACGACCGCCGCGGTAACGACCGCCGCAACGACGAGCGCCGTGGCGAACGCCGCGACGAGCGTGGTGGCGAGCCTGAAAAGCGCCATATCCCCGGCTCGTTTGTGTCGGAGGCCACACGCCGGCCCACCACCGGTATTCGCACCTATCGCCCCGCAGCCGATGGCTCGGATCGCGCAATTCCCGTCAAGCGTGCGCCCGAAGTGGAAGCGCGCCAGGACGATCGTCCCGGAGCCATCCGCATCAACAAGCGCATTGCCGACATGGGCATGTGCTCGCGCCGCGAGGCCGACGAGTGGGTGGAAAACGGCTGGGTCACGGTCAACGGCGAAGTCGCGACCATGGGCCAGAATGTGGTGCCCGGCGACAGGATCGAGATCGACCAGAAGGCTCAGGAGCGGCAGGACCAGCAGGTCACCATCCTGCTGAACAAGCCCATGGGCTATGTCAGCGGTCAGGCCGAGGACGGACATGAGCCTGCCGTGGTGCTGATCACCAACGAGAACCGCTGGAACGAAGACCGCAGCAAGACGCGCTTCAACTTCAGCCAACTCAAGGGCCTGGCTCCCTGCGGCCGTCTGGACATCGACTCCGTGGGTCTGCTGGTGCTGACGCAGGACGGCCGCGTGGCGCGCCAGATCATTGGCGAGGACTCGGAAGTCGACAAGGAATACCTGGTGCGCGTGACCTTCGGCGACCGCGACGTGGATGTTCAGTCCGTCTTCCCCGAGGAAAAGCTGGCCCTGCTGCGCCACGGCCTGTCGCTGGACGAGCAGCCGCTCAAGCCCGCACAGGTGGACTGGCAAAACCCCGAGCAGCTGCGCTTTGTGCTGACCGAAGGCAAGAAGCGCCAGATTCGCCGCATGTGCGAGCAGGTCGGCCTCAAGGTTGTGGGCCTCAAGCGCATCCGCATCGGAGGGGTGACCCTGGGCAATCTGCCCACCGGCCAATGGCGCTATCTGGCTCCACACGAGAGTTTCTAAGCTCCCCCTGAGCCGCTTTGCGGCTTCCCCCCTTCTCTCTCTACGCGCTGCGCGCTATGGGAGGGGGACGACACCCTCGGTGCGGGGCTGCGGGGCCGCCCAGGCCCTTCCTCGGTGTCTCTTGCTTGGGGTGCGCCAGTTTTTCAGTGAAATTGGCCTCTGGCCCTTTATTGATAGGCGCAAGCAGCTATTCTTTTGGAATAAGTGCTTGCGCTTTTTTCTTGCGCGAATAGCCCTTGAAATATCAGGGGCAGGCCCTAGCTATGACTGCGAATCGCCTTGAGAGGATCTCCGGGCGGCTTTTGATTTCAGTTTTTCGCTCACAAAGACATGACAAAGCAAACTCATTCCTTCCAGGCCGAAGTGGCCCAGTTGCTGCACCTGGTCACGCATTCGCTGTATTCCAACCAGGAAATCTTCCTGCGCGAGCTGATCTCCAATGCTTCGGATGCTTGCGACAAGCTGCGCTTTGAAGCGCTGGGGGACGCCAGCCTCTACGGCGATCAGCCCGAGCTGGAAGTGCGCGTTTCCTTTGACAAGGCTGCCCGCACGCTGACCATCACCGATACCGGCATCGGCATGAGCGAGCAGGAGGCCATCGACAATCTGGGCACGATTGCCAAGAGCGGCACCAAGGCTTTCATGGAAAAGCTCAGCGGCGACCAGAAGGCCGACTCGCAGCTGATCGGCCAGTTTGGCGTGGGCTTTTACTCGGGCTTCATCGTGGCCGACAAGATCACCGTGGAAACCCGCCGTGCCGGTGCGCCGGCATCGGCCGGCGTGCGCTGGATCAGCGGCGGCACGGGCGACTTCGAGATCGAGCAGATCGAGCGCGCCCAGCGCGGCACCAGCATCATCCTGCACCTGCGCGACGACGCCCAGGAGTTTCTCAACGGCTACAAGCTCAAGCAGGTCATCTCCAAATACTCCGACCACATCAGCCTGCCCATCCTGATGGAAAAGGAGGAGTGGAAGGACGGCGAGAACGATCAGCCCGGCGAGATGGTCAAGACCGGCGAATGGGAAACCGTGAACAAGGCCAGCGCCCTGTGGACCCGCGCCAAGAAGGACATCACGGAAGAGCAGTACAAGGAGTTCTACAAGGCCATCAGCCATGATTTCGAGGACCCGCTGACCTGGAGCCACAACCGTGTCGAAGGCAATACCGAGTACACGCAGCTGCTGTACATCCCGGCCAAGGCCCCGTTCGACCTGTACCAGCGTGACAAGCACGCCGGCATCAAGCTCTATGTGAAGCGCGTCTTCATCATGGACGATGCCGAGGCGCTGATGCCCCAATACCTGCGCTTTGTGAAGGGCGTGATCGACTCTGCCGACCTGCCGCTGAACGTGAGCCGCGAGCTGCTGCAGGAAAGCCGCGATGTACGCCTGATCCGCGACGGCTCGGCCAAGCGCGTGCTCTCGATGCTGGAAGACCTGGCGCGGCACGACAGGCATGAAGCCGCAGCTGATGCTGCGGATGGCGTGCAGGATGTCGTCAGCGAAGAGGACAAGGCCAAGGAAGGCAAGTTCACGCAGTTCTACAACGAGTTCGGCGCCGTGCTCAAGGAAGGCCTGGGCGAAGACTTCGGCAACAAGGAGCGCATTGCCAAGCTGCTGCGTTTCGCCACCACCACGCATGAAGGCCTGAACACCTCGTTTGCCGACTACAAGGCACGCATGAAGGAAGGTCAGGACGCGATCTACTACATCACGGCCGACACCCTGGCTGCGGCCAAGAACAGCCCTCAGCTCGAAGTGTTCAAGAAGAAGGGCATCGAAGTCCTGCTGATGACCGATCGCGTGGACGAGTGGGCGCTCAACTATCTGCACGACTTTGACGGCACGCCGCTGCAGTCCGTGGCCAAGGGCGCCGTGGATCTGGGCAAGCTGCAGAACGAGGAAGAGAAGAAGGCCGCCGAGGAAGCCGCCGAAGCCTTCAAGCCCGTGCTGGCCAAGCTCAAGGAAGCACTCAAGGACCGTGCCGAAGACGTGCGCGCCACCAGCCGCCTGGTCGACTCGCCAGCCTGCCTGGTGGTCAGCGACGGCGGAATGAGCCTGCAACTGGCCCGCCTGCTCAAGCAGGCCGGCCAGGCCGCGCCAGAGTCCAAGCCGGTGCTGGAAGTGAACCCCGATCACGCCCTGGTCAAGAAGCTGGACGGCTCCGTCCACTTCAACGATCTGGCCCAGATTCTGTTCGACCAGGCCGTGCTGGCCGAAGGCGGCATGCCCGAAGATCCGGCCGCCTATGTCAAGCGTGTGAACGCGCTGCTGGCCTGAGCGGTTCGGTTACCCCGATAAAAATCCCCGCAGAGTGGTGGCTCTGCGGGGATTTTTATGATTTATGGCTGTATCGCTTATGGGTAGGGAGCTACCAGCTATCAAAATTGATTAGCTGCGTGAACGTGCAAGCAGGCTGCGATCCCAGAGCACCATGGCCAGGGTGAGCAGGCCCAGCAGGCCGCCCATGAGGCTGGTGCCGGTCCAGCCAAAGGTCAGCCAGGCCCACGAGCCCAGTGCCGAGCCGAGGGAGGCACCGAGAAAGTATGTGGTCATATAGACGGCATTGATGCGCGAGCGGGCCTCGGGCGCCAATGCATAGACCACGTTCTGGTTGCTGATGTGCAGGGCCTGCAGGGCGCCGTCGACCACCAGCAGACCCAGCAGAAACCACCAGATGCTGCTGCCGCCCAGCCACAGGCACAGCCAGCCCAGCAGCATCAGAATGGCGCCGGCCAGTGTGGCGGACTGCTCCAGTCCCTTGTCGGCCATGCGTCCGGCCACATTGGCCATCAGCGCGCCGGCAATGCCCACGATGCCTATCAGGCCGATCATCAGGTCCGAGAGTTCAAAGCCCGGCCCTGCCAGCAGCAGCGCCATGGTGGAGAACAGCACGCTCACGGTGGCAAAGCCGGTGCCGCCGATCAGCGCACGGCTGCGCAGGCGCGGATGGCGGCGCAGCAAATCCCCCAGGGACTTCATGACTTCGCCATAGCTGACGGGAGCGGCGGGTGCCGCCTTGGGCAGGGCCCGTGCCAGCAGCACTGCCATGAAGGCGGTGCTGATGGCCCCCACCCAGTAGACGGTGCTCCAGCCGCCCAGATCGGACAGAATCCCCGCCACGCTGCGCGAGGCCAGAATGCCGATCAGCAGTCCGCTCATGACCAGGCCGACGGCACGCCCGCTGGCGCCGGGGGCGGCAAAGGCGGCGGCCATGGGTACCAGCACCTGGGCGGCCACCGAGAACACGCCGGCCATCAGGGTGCCGGCGGCGAGCAGCGCGAAGCTGCCGGCCAGGCCGCTGATGCCCGACAGCAGCATGCCGCAGGCGGCCAGCAGCATCAGGCTCAGCACCAGGCGGCGGCGCTCCAGCATATCGCCCAGCGGCACGAGGAACAGCAGCCCCAGGCCATAGGAGACCTGGGCCATGGTCACGGTGCTGGAGGCCTGGGCATCGCTGATCTGCAGATGCTGGACCATGGAGTTGAGCAAGGGCTGGTTGAAATAATTGGCTCCCGCGCACAGACCGCAGGCCGTGGCCATGAGCAGCAGGGTGGTTCTGGAGAGGACTGTGGTGGCCGCTGGTGTTGTGGTTTTCATGAGGCGCTCAGATGCAAGGGAGTCAGGTGGAAATGGCGGCTTTGGCGTCCATCTCCTTGGGCAGGGCCGCCGTGGCCTCCACCTCGATCAGCATGCCGGGCAGGGCCAGCTTGGGCACGGGAATCAGCGTACAGGCCGGAAAGCGCGGCCGCCTGTCGCCGGGCTCGCCGCTGCCCCAATGCTGTCTCACGGCGCTTTGCCAGTGCTCGAAGCGCTCCAGCGAATGATCGACGATGAGCACGGTGAGCTTGAGCACATGGCCCATGTCCGCGCCGCCGGCGGCCAGGGCGGTCTGGATGTTGGACAGAGCCTGCGCGGCCTGCTGGGCAAAGCTGTCGGGCAGCTCTGCCAGGGCGTTTTCTCCGCCCTGGCCCGAAACGAAGAGCCAGCGCAGCGGCTCCTGGACGGTGACCACATGGGTGTAGCCATTGGGCAGGCTGTCATAGAGACCGGCGGGCTGCAGATAGTGTGTTTGCGAGGCAGAGGTTTGGGCAATGAAACTGGGCTTGGCGTCCATGAAAGTCTTTCAGGCAAGGCTTGTCCGGCGGGGCCCGTCAGCGGCAGGCCTTTGTTCCGAAAGCTGCTGGAATTGTTAAACCTCAACTAAGCTTGAGGTCAAGAGGTTTGTATGACCACAAAGGATTGCGGTCATGGCGGGCCAGACAGGGACAACGGGAATGCAGCGGGAGGTGACTGTGCAGTGTGAAGAGACTGGCGATATGAATGGATGCGGAAACGGCCTGGTGGCCGAGGCCGAGGGAATGCCGGACCTCAGCGTGGGAGAGGTCGCCAGCCGCAGCGGGGTGGCGGTATCGGCCCTGCATTTCTATGAGCGGCAGGGCTTGATCGAGAGTGCGCGCACTGCGGGCAACCAGCGCCGCTATGCGCGAGCGGTGCTGAGACGGGTGGCCGTGATCAAGGTGGCTCAGCGCATGGGCGTGCCCCTGGCCGAGATTGCGCAGGCACTGGCCCATCTGCCGGCCAACCGCGTGCCCGGCAAGGCCGACTGGAGCCGTCTGTCCCTGCATTGGCAGTCACAGCTCGATGCACGCATTGCCATGCTGACCCAGCTCAGGGATCAGCTCGACTCCTGCATAGGCTGCGGCTGCCTGTCTCTGCAGGCCTGCCCGCTGCGCAACGACCATGACTGTCTGGCGGCGCAGGGGGCCGGCCCGCATTTCAGATAGCCGTGTTCACTGGCGCGGCACGGGCAGCACGCGTGCCCTTGTGCTGATGAGGCCCAGCAATGTCGACAGCAGGCCCAGACAGGCACAGAAGGCTATCAGTGCACCCCTCAGCCCGATATGGTCGGACAGCCAGCCCATGCCCAGGATGGGGACGATGGTGCCTACATAGCCCACGACCAGATAGGTGGACAGCAGGCCCGTGCGGTTGACGGGCTTGGAGACCTTGTTGACCACGGCCATGCCCGACAGATTGCACAGTGCATGACCGCAGGACATGCTCAGCACACTCAATGCGAACAGCCATGGCGAGCCGGCAAACAGATTGAGAACCAGCAGGGCATTGGTCGCCGCCAGGGCGAAGAAGCCGATGATGATCAGCCGCTTGGTGGGATAGGGCCGGGCGATGAGCTGGATGCCGGCCGACAGAAACAGGATGACGCCGATGGACAGGCCCGAGACCGCAGGTCCGTGCCAGGGCAGCATCTGGGCCATGAAGCTGGGGGCCATGGCGGCAAACAGGCTGAACATGCCGAAGGCGGAAAACGCCGCCATGCAGCCCAGCGCATAGTGGTAGAGAAAAGGCTTGCGCGGCTGGGAGATGCTGGGCAGAACATCTTTCAGCGTCAGGCCGGGCGTGCTGTGAACGGGCGCAGTGGCTGCAGGCAGCTTGATCCTGAACAGTGCATGGATGCCCAGAAAGCTCAGTGCGATGGGCGGCAGATAGCTGCTGACCAGGGGGAAAGGCACCCATTGCGCCATCAGGCCGCCAACCACGGGCCCCAGGCCGAAGCCGAAGGCAATCGTCAGGCTGGTGGTCGCTGCAGCACGCTGCAGGTCCCCCTTATTGTTGAGCTGGGTCATGCCTATGGAGGCCGAGGTGGTGATCAGGCCCGAGGCCAGGCCGATGATGAAGCGGGAAGCACCCAGGCTCCAGGCATTCCAGGACAGGGCCGAGCCGATGACCCCCACGGTCATCACCATCAGTCCCAGGCGCAGCACTTTGAGAAAACCGAAGAGATTGGTCAGACGGCCCAGGAACAGCAGGCTGATCAAGGCGCCCAGCATATAGGTCACGAAGATCTGCGTGATATGACTGGGCTGCAGCCCCCAGGCCTGCTGGTAGAGGGGGTAGAGCGGGCTGGCAAGCGCCGTTCCCATGACGCCGACGCACATGGAAAAGCAGACCCAGGCATAGGGACTCAGACGGGATTGCATTGGGAAATGCATGGGTGGGGCAGTCATCCGCATGTCCGGTGTGGGCTAGTCGGCTTGACCTAGAATTATTAAAAATGACTAATTGGTCAATTTTATGAATTCTAGAAAAGGATGTCAGCGCATGGCGGATGGTGCGGCGGCTGCCCCTTGTGCAGACCCGGATATCGGCACACCGGCAAAGCGTCAGCGGCGCACGCGTGGACCGAGTCTCAACAAGACAGCGCAGACCCGTCAGCAGATTGCAGAGGCCGCGCTGGCCGAGTTCGTGGAGTGCGGCGTGGCACGCAGCACCATGGAGCGTATTGCCTGCCGCGCGCAGGTGGCCAAGGGCACGCTGTATCTCTACTACCCATCCAAGGACGAGCTGCTGCGGGGCGTGGTGGAGCACGCACTGCGGCACTCGGCCGTCTATCAGCCGCTCAGGCGACGCAAGGGCGAGACGGTGCGTGCCTTTCTGCGCCGCAGTCTGCTGCCGACGCTGGAGGCGGTGGACAGCAGCGAGCGCGGCATGCTGGCACGTCTGGTGCTCAGCGAGGCACGGCATGCGCCCGAGCTGGCCAGACTGTACAAAGAGCTGGCTTTTGATGCCTGGCAGAACTATGTGCAGGACTTGCTGGCGCTGGCCGTGAAAGAGGGGGAGCTCAGGACCCGCTCGGTCAGCCGCAGTGCCCAGCTGCTGGCCAGCCCGTTCTGGATGGCGCTGGTGCACAACAACCTGCTGGCCTCCGAGGGCTCGCAGAAGCTGGCCCTCAAGCCGCTGGTCGAGCTGCTGATTGATAACCTTTTTGCGGGCACGGCCGGTGACAATGCGGCTGTCAAACGTCAGTGAGAGTCAGTGAGATGAATTCCATGCCAGTCACCATCAAGCCCGGTCATCACAGAATCCTGGGCACGGTCTGCGCCGCAGCTCTGGTGCTGGCCTTGCCCGCCTGCGGCTCCGTAGGAGCTGGCGTGGGCGTCGGGATTCCGGTGGGGCCGTTTTCCGTGGGCGTGGGCCTTGGCAGCGGCGGTCTCAGCGCAGGCGTCGGTACGGGCGTCGGGCCTGTCGGTGTGGGCGTAGGCGTCAACCAGCGCGGGCAGGTACTGGGAAGCGCCGGTGTCGGCGCTTCCACCGGCGTGGGTGGTGCCAGCGTGGGTGTCGGGGTGGGATCCTCCACCGTGCTGCATGATCCCAATCGCCCGCAGACGCCAGAGGTGCAGCCAGTGCCACCCGCTGCCCCGGTGCAGAGCGGCGATGCCGTGCAATGGCGCGATGCGCGCGGGCAGCTCGTGCCCGAATGCCGCTTGCAGGGGCGCTGCTAGCGGCCGCCTTACGCGTAAAGCGGCTCCTGCTGCATGGCTTCTATCTGTTCGTTCAGCATGTCCACCTGACCCTGCCAGTAGTCGGTGCTGCCGAACCAGGGGAAGTTGATGGCAAAGATCGGGTCCTGCCAGCGGCGCGCCAGCCAGGCGCTGTAATGCAGCAGGCGCAGGGTGCGCAGCGGCTCGATCAATGCCAGCTCGCGCCGGTCGAAGCTGCGGAACTGCTCATAGCCTTCGAGTAGGGCCGACAGCTGCTGGGTCTGCTGGCCGCGGTCGCCCGAGAGCAGCATCCACAGATCCTGCACGGCGGGACCGCTGCGTGCATCGTCGAGATCGACAAAATGAGGGCCGCCGTGGCCTTCGTCATCCAGCGGCGTCCAGAGAATGTTTCCCGGGTGGCAGTCGCCATGCAGCCGAATCTGCGTCGCAGAATGCAAGCCAAAATGGCCTGCAGCGCTTAATCCATCTGCGGATGGCGCTATCAATGAAAGAGCTTTTTCGCAAGCCTGCTGCCAGCGGCTGCGCACTTCGAGCGCGACGACCTCATGCTCGAGCAGATAGTGCATGGATTCGTAGCCGAAGCTTTTCAGGTTCAGCGCCGGTCGATGCGTGAAGGGCTGGGTTGCCCCCACGGTGTGGATGCGGGCCAGAAACCGGCCTATCCATTCCAGTACCTCCCAGTCGTCCAGCTCGGGGCGGCGCCCCCCGCGCCAGGGGCTGATGCTGAACAGAAAGCCCGCATGCTCATGCACGGTCCGCCCTTGCAGCGCCAGTGGCGCCACCACGGGAACCTCGCCAGCCGCCAGTTCCTGGGAGAAGGCATGTTCTTCCTCGATCTGGGCACGGCTCCAGCGTCCCGGGCGGTAGAACTTGGCGACGACCTTGTCGCCCTCGTCCTGGTGGGCCAGATAGACGCGGTTTTCATAGGAGCTCAGCGCCGTCAGCCGCCCGTCCGGCATAAGGCCCGTGCTGCACAGCGCATCGATCACGCAGTCCGGCGTGAGGTCTGCATAGGGGTGAGAAGGGTCTTGGGTATCGCTCATCCCCGCATTGTCAGGCTCAAACAGGCTCTTGCGAACCGGACGGCATAGCGCATACGTCGGCAAAATTGCTTTTGATTTGATAGCTGCTGCCGACTCTCAGGTTGATCTTGGCGGCCGGAAATCCCTGGAAAACAGTGCGGGTGCCGCGCATGTTGCCTAAGCTGGCACACTGCCCGCATGCAAGAGAGCGAAGCACTTTCACAGCCCTGCGAGGACCGGGATTTTGCCGAGTGGCACAAAGGCTGCCCGTGGTGCGCCGTCTGGGTGGTGATGCTGCAAGGCCATGGTCTGGAGTCCTTGCTGCAGCAGGCCAGATCCAGACTCGGTGATGCCTTGCTGCCGCGCCATGCGCGCCAGCCGCATGTCACGCTGGCCTATAGGGGGCTGTGCCGGGGCGGGGACGAGCATGCGGCGCGGGAATATGACCGGCTGGCGCTGCGCGCCGATGTCGCCGTGCTGCAAAGTTTAGGAATGAGTCCGTTTTCCGTGCAGCTCGCGGGAGCAGGCAGCTTCACTACCGTGCCTTATCTCGGTATCGGGCGGGGGCAAGAATGCTTGCAGCGCCTGCATACGGCGCTGGTGCCCTTGGAGCCCGCGCCGGGCTGGCGCTATGTTCCCCATGTGACCCTGGGCCACTATGCGAGGCGGCTACCGCTGCGAGAGGCTGTGGACAAGTTGCTGGCACTGACCCAGGACTTGCCGGTTTTCGAGGCAAGGCAGCTGGCGCTGGCCCGCTATGAGACGGCCGATATTGCCGGGCCGCTGACGCTGGAAGGCGTCTTCGAACTGGACACCGGGCGCTATGCGGCAGCGCCCGGTGCCCTGTGGCCTGAGTCGCTTTAGGCGATGGTCAGCGTCACGCCGATATTGCCGCGCGTGGCGTTGGAGTAGGGGCAGACCTTGTGAGCGGCGTCCACCAGTTGCTGGGCCGCAGCCTTGTCCATGCCGGGCAGGCTGATCTTCATGCGAACGGCGATGCCGAACACTTCGCCCACGGGGCCCAGATCGACTTCTGCGTCTACCGACAGGTCGGCAGGCAGGGCCAGCTTCTGGCGAGCGGCCACGGCCTTCATGGCGCCGATAAAGCAGGCGGAGTAACCGGCGGCAAACAGCTGCTCGGGGTTGGTGCCCTTGCCGGCGCCGCCGGGCGAGCTCAGCTGGATGTCCAGGCGGCCATCATCGGTGCGCGAAGCGCCTTCGCGGCCGCCGGTGGTGTGGGCGTGGGCGGTGTAGAGAACCTTGTCGAGTTGGGCCATGGTGTCTTCCTTTGCGAGAGTGCCCGGCAATGCGGGCGGGTGGAGGAAATCGTCAGGAGTGGCTGCGGCGTGGTGCCAGCCTTGCGCGCAGTGTGCCGAGCTGGCCCGTAAGAGCCTGCAATTCGGGCAGGGTGCACTGCGTGCTCTGCAGCACGCAGGCAGGTATTTTTTCGGCCTCGGCGCGAAGTGCCCGGCCGGTATCCGTGAGGGCAATGCGCACGCGGCGCTCGTCCTGTGCATCGCGCTGGCGTGCCAGCAGGCCTGTGCTTTCCAGTCGCTTGAGCAAGGGCGTCAGCGTGCCTGAATCCAGGTAAAGGCGCTCGCCCAGTTCCGAGACCGTGAGCTGGTCGCCTTCCCAGAGCACCAGCATGACCAGGTACTGAGGGTAAGTCAGGCCTATGGCATCCAGCAAGGGTTTGTAGAGCTTGGTCATGGCCAGCGATGCCGAGTACAGCGCAAAGCAGACCTGATTGTCCAGGCGCAACAGCTCGGAGCTGTCGGGGAGAAGGTCGTCATCGGATCGCATGGGGTGAATTATTGCAGACAATTAAATTGTGTGCAATTTAATTTGCAGATCGCCAAGCCGCAGGAGACAGTGCAGAGGTTCGGAGCAATGCAAACAGGCTCCGTGAGCGGAGCCTGTCGCGGCTGAAGCTGTCTCGTGCCTAACGGGCGGTCAGCGCATCGGCCAGCGCCTGGTACATGGGCAGGCTGGTCGGGTCTATGCCCGCATTGCCCGCAATCGGGTGGGAGGCATAGCGCACCACCACCATCTGGGCCTTGGGGTCGATGTAGATGGCCTGACCGTGAATGCCGCGCGCCATATAGGCCCCGTTGGGGTTGTGCGAGACCCACCACATATTGCGATACGACCAGCCAGGCAGCGTGGCATAACCGGCCTTGACAAACTTGGCCGGGTCGGCGCCGCGACGGATGTCCTGAACCACGGCCCTGGGCAGCACCTGCTGGCCGCTGGCGGCGCGGCCTTCGTTGCGCATCAGCTCGCCGAAGCGGGCCAGGTCGCGCAGCGTGGTGTTGAGGCCGCCGCCGCCCGATTCCGTACCTATGCGATCCACCATGAAGTAGGCGTCCTGCTCGGCACCGATGCGGCTCCAGATGCGCTCGGACAGCAGCTGGGCCAGAGGCTTGCCGCTGGCGCGGCGCACGATCCAGGCCAGGACTTCGGCGTTGACTGTCTTGTAGGCAAAGCCCTGGTCATGCTCGCCCTCTTTCTGCAGGGTCTGCAGAAATTCGTAGAAGCTCCTGGGGCCGGCATAGTCCTTGCCCTGGGGCATCATGCCGCCGGCACGGGCGTAGTCCCAGACTTCGGCCTTGGGGTCGGCGTAGTTCTCGGAGTACTTCACGCCGATCGTCATATCCATCACCTGGCGCACCGTGGCGTCGCCATAGGCGGTGTTCTTCATCTCGGGCAGATAGTCGGTCACCGGTGCCTCGGGCTTGATGGTGCCTTCATGGGCCAGCAGCGCGGCCAGGGTGCCGACAAAGGACTTGGTGACCGACATGGCCAGGTGCGGGCGCTGCGGCTCCAACGCGCCCAGATATTTTTCATAGATCACGCGGCCCTTGTGCATGACCAGAATGCCGTCGGTGTAGTTGCGCTCCAGTGCCTGGGCAAACGTCAGCTCCTCGCCTGTGCCCATGACCTTGAAGCGCACTTGCTCGATGTCGACCGGAGCCGAGCGCAGGGCGCTGGGAGCGCCCGGGCCGCGCCAGACATTGGCCGTGGGCGTGATTTCGCGGATATGCGAGAAGGTCCAGCGTATGCGGGGAAAGGTATTGCCCACGGGATTGTCGAAGGTGATGAGCTTGTCGGCAGCGGGCGGAAAGCCCTGCATCCAGCCCATGGCCTGCACGCTGGTGCTGGCCGGGTCGGGCAACGCGGGTGCGGCAGCCTGCGCATGGACTGCAGAAACCATAGCTGTCAGCGCAAGCGGGGCGAGCGTTTTGCGCGTAAAAGACTTCAAACTCATCATCACCTCTTGGACTTGGGGTTAACGACCGGTAAAACGGGCTGGGCGTTTCTCGATGAAGGAGCGCACGCCTTCGGCGGCGTCCTCGCTGTTGGCCAGGCGCTGCTGCACGGGAATGAAATCGGCCACGGCAGCGGCCTGGCCCAGCTCTATGGCCTTGAGGACATTGAGGCGCGTGGCCACCACGGCCTGCGGCGCCTGGGCGGCGATGCGCTCGGCAATGCGAAAAGCCTCGTCCAGTTCCTTGCCAGCAGGCACGACTTTTTGCACAAAGTGGCAGCGCAGGGCCTCGGCCGCATCGAAGGCGTCGCCGGTCAGCAGATGCAGCATGGCATTGCCCACGCCGGCGCGTTCGGGCATGCGCAGCGTGGCGCCGCCCGTGGGCATGATGCAGCGCTGCACTTCCATCTGTGCGAAGCGGCTGCTGTCGGCAGCGACGACGATATCGGCGCCCAGCATCAGTTCTATGCCGACGGTAAAGCAGATGCCCTTGACGGCGGCGACCATGGGCTTGGTGCGGCGGCGATAGCCGGGCAGGCCATAGTCATGAGGCTCCACGAGACCTGCAGGGATGACCTTCTGGCCGCTTTTCATGAATTCGGCGATGACGGGCAGATCCAGCCCCGCCGTGAAATGATCGCCGAAAGCATGGAGCAGGCCTACGCGCAGCTCAGGCTCGTCGTCGAGTCGGGTATAGGCCTCTCCCAGTTGCTGGAACATGGCCGGCGTCCAGCCATTGCGCTTGGCCGGACGGTTGATGCCTATCAGCAGCACATGGCCGCGGACTTCACAGGAAATGCAGCCCTCGGGTGGAGGGCTGGGCTGGTCGATTTGCATGGCAGGTCTCCTGCTGCAACCTTAGACGGCTGTCGCAGCCGCTGCAGTCGCGCACAAGACCTGAAGGCCGGCGATTTAGTAGGTGTAAACACCCTGGCCGGTCTTGCGGCCCAGACGGCCGGCGGCCACCATTTCGCGCAGCAGGAAGCAGGGGCGGTACTTGCTGTCGCCGAATTCCTTGAGGTAGACCTCCATCACGGCCAGGCAGACGTCCAGACCGATCATGTCGGCCAGGGCCAGCGGGCCAATCGGCTGGTTGCAGCCCAGCTTCATGCCGGCGTCGATGTCCTCGGCCGAGGCCGTGCCTTCGCTGAGCACCTGGAAGGCCTCGTTGATCATGGGCACCAGAATGCGGTTGACCACAAAGCCGGGAGCGTTCTTGACGGTGATGGGCGACTTGCCCAGTTTTTCCGACAAGGCCTTGACCGCATCGTGGGTGGCGTCGCTGGTCTGCAGGCCGCGGATGATCTCCACCAGGGCCATCATGGGCACGGGGTTGAAGAAATGCATGCCGATGAACTTGTCGGCACGCTGGGTGGCGGCCGCCAGCTGGGTGATGGAGATGGACGAGGTGTTGGTGGCAACGATTACGTCCTGTGCCAGCAGGGTATCGAGCTGCTTGAGGATCTTGACCTTGAGCTCGTAGTTCTCGGTGGCGGCTTCGATCACCAACTGGGCCGATTTCAGATCGTCGTAGCTGGTCGAGGTCTTGATGCGTGCCAGCGCTGCGTTTTTGTCGGCTTCGCTGATCTTTTCCTTCTTGATCAGGCGGTCCAGGCTGCCGGCCACGGTGGCCAGGCCTTTTTGTACGGCGGCGTCGGAGATGTCCACCATCACCACGTCGATGCCAGACACGGCGCAAGCCTGCGCGATGCCGTTGCCCATGGTGCCGGCGCCGATGATGCCTACGGTTTGGATTGCCATTTTTTGTCTCCATTCAGATAAGTGCGATTGAACTGGAAAATGTTATCCCGGTTCTGACCGGGTTTGACCCTAGTCGGGCATGGTTGGCGTGTTAGGAGTCATAACGGTGACAGGTTTTTCTGCACGACCGTGTTATTTCTCGTTTCGCTGCTGCAGACCGCTGGTCAGAATTCGCGGCAAAAGGAGTGCCGACATGCGTGACTATCTGGTGGTGGGAGGCGGCTCCGCTGGTGCGGTGTTGGCCGCCAGACTCAGCGAGAACCCGCAGGTCACCGTGACCTTGCTGGAGGCTGGTGGCGAAGACAAAAGCGTGCTGATCCATTGCCCGGCAGGGCTGGCGCTGATGGCCAAGCAGAAAAACTTCAACTGGGCCATGAGCACGGTGCCGCAGGCCGGTCTCAATGGTCGGCGAGGCTACCAGCCGCGCGGCAAGGTGCTGGGCGGCTCCAGCTCCATCAATGCCATGATCTATCTGCGTGGCCAGCCTGCGGACTACGAATATTGGAGCGCTCAGGGCAATCCAGGTTGGGGCTGGAGCGATGTTCTGCCCTATTTTCTGAAGGCCGAATGCAATACGCGCGGTGCAGATGCTCTGCATGGCGCAAGCGGCCCTTTGCATGTCTCCGATCTCTGCGATCCGAACCCGCTGGCGCAGGCCTTTGTGCGGGCGGGCGTGCAGGCCGGCCATGCGCACAACCACGATTTCAATGGTGAAATTCAGGAGGGAGTAGGCCTGTACCAGGTCACGCACCGCAATGGCGAGCGCTGCAGTGCGGCCAAGGCTTATCTGACCCCGGTGCGAGGCAGCAGGCCCAATCTGGAAATCCTGACCGGAGTGCAGGTGCTGCGGGTGCTGATGGAAGGTCGCCGAGCTGTCGGAGTGGAGTATGTGCAGGGTGGTCAGACCCGGGAACTGCGCTGCCGGCGCGAGGTGCTGCTCTGTGCCGGCGCACTGCAGTCGCCGCAGTTGCTGATGCTCTCGGGCATAGGGCCGGGCGAGCATCTGCAGCAAACAGGCGTTGATGTCGTGCATCACCTTCCCGGTGTCGGCGAGCATTTGCATGACCACCCCGATGTGGTGCAAGTGGTGGACGGCCCGCAGATGACGGACAGCTTTGGTCTGTCGCTTGCCGGCCTCAGGAATGTCTGGCAGGGCATAGGACGCTGGCGCCATGAGCGCAGGGGCATGCTGACCAGCAACTTTGCAGAGGCAGGCGGTTTTATCCGCAGCCGGCCGCAGGAGCACGCGCCCGATCTGCAACTGCATTTTGTGGTGGGCAAGCTGGTCGACCATGGTCGCAAGACGGTGCTGGGCCACGGTTATTCCTGCCATGTATGTCTGCTGCAGCCAAGAAGTCGGGGCAGCGTGAAGCTGGCCTGTGCCGATGCCAGAGCCATGCCGCTCATAGACCCGGCCTTCTTTGCCGAGGCCGACGATATGCAGCGCATGGTGTGCGGTGTACGCCGCATGCGCGAAATTCTCGGGCAGCCTGCGCTGGCTCGTTTCGAGGGGCGGGAGCTGGAGCATTCGGCACAGGCGCGCAGCGATGCGGAGATCGAGCAGTTCATCCGCAATTACGCCGACACCATCTATCACCCCGTGGGAAGCTGCCGCATGGGGCCTGGCGCGAAGGATGTGGTCGATGCACGGTTGCGGGTGCATGGGGTGCAAGGGCTGCGCGTGGTCGATGCCTCGGTCATGCCGCGCATCGTGAGCGGCAATACCAATGCGCCGACCATCATGATTGCCGAGAAGGCGTCCGATCTGATCAAGGCCGAGTGCTGAATCAGGTCAGCGGAGCCAGGTCGGAGGGTGCATGATCCTCGTCGGGCGGAGGCGTCAGAGTGGAGCATTCCACCCTTCCCCGGCCCTGATTTTTGGCCTGTTGCAGGGCGGCGCCGGCATGACTGGCCAGCTCGTTGAGGCTCAGGCTCTTCCAGGCGGAGGGGACCAGGGCACAACCCGCGCTGAAGTCCAGATCCATCTGCAGTTCGTACTGCGCGCCGATCTGGAATGCGGACTGGATGCGAGTCAGCAGCGACATGACACCCAACTGGTCGGCATGAATCAGCAGGCAAAAGGATTCCCCCTTCCATCTGGCTACGACCTCGTCGCCGCGCATCTGCTTTCGCAGAGTGCGTGACATGAGCTGCAGCGCCGCGTCTCCAGCCTGATAGCCATGGCGGCTGTTGACCTGGGAAAAGTGATCCATGTCGATCAGAATCAAGGCCAGCGGCAGGCCTTCGCGCCGAGCTCTGTTAAGCATGACGCGGGCCTGGTTCTTGATGGCCTGGCGCAGCGGCAGGCCGGTCAGGCTGTCCTCTGGTGAGTTTGCGGATCGCTGACGGACTTCTTCGTCACGGCAGGCCATCAGGATCGATACGAAAAGAATGGCGGAACCCATGGGGATCAGCCACGAAAGCAATATATGTGGACTGGGTTCCTCTGCAAAGCTGTGCAGCCAGGGAGCGTGCAAGGTGAAGTAGCCGCGTATAACCAGAATGCTTGCGACGCAAAGGCCTGCACCCAGTAGCAGGTATCGCCAGGCAGTGGCGGAGTTGGTTTGCGGCGATAAGCTCAGGCAGACCAGAGTGGCAAGGCTCAAGCCGTAGCCGACATTGAACCAGGCCAGCCGGTAGGGCTTGCTCTCAATCAGAACCAGCACGCCCGCAAGTGTCAGCAGGCACAGCACGGCCAGGGAACGGGTGAGTATCTTGTTGCGAGGTCCAAGCCAGCCCTTGAGTGCTTTGTGCAGCTGCCACAGCGCACTGGTTGCAACAGCGGCACTGGAGATCGACAGCAGCGCATTCCATGTGAAGGGTAGTACATGCCCGGCGCAGAAGACGAGCAGCCAGGCCAGCCCCTGCAACAGCAGGAATTGCTGAGCATTTCTGGTTGCCCGGCTCATTTGCTGACCCATAAACCATGGCAGTGCAAAAGCGACCGTCATCAAATTGACGGCCACCATCAATGTCATGGAAAACTGGTCGGTCTCCGGCATGGCTGGGCTTTACTGGAAGGCCACTTCGTCAAAGCTGCGCAGCTTGCGGCTGTGCAGGCGGTCGGAGCCACCTTCGCGCAGTATGTCGACGGCACGCATGCCGATGCGCAGGTGCTGATCCACACGCTCGCGATAGAAATGGTTGGCCATGCCGGGCAGCTTGATCTCACCGTGCAGCGGCTTGTCGCTGACGCACAGCAAAGTGCCATAGGGCACGCGGAAGCGGAAGCCGTTGGCGGCAATGGTGGCCGATTCCATGTCCAGCGCCACGGCGCGGCTCTGGCTGAAGCGGCGCTGAGGCAGGTTGTCGGGCAGCAGCTCCCAGTTGCGGTTGTCGGTGCTGGCCACGGTGCCGGTGCGCATGATGCGTTTGAGGTCGACACGCTCCATCTGCGTCACGTCGGCCACGGCCTGCTGCAGCGCGACCTGGATTTCGGCCAGCGCCGGGATCGGCACCCACAGAGGAAGTTCTTCGTCCAGCACATGGTCTTCACGCACATAGGCGTGAGCCAGCACATAGTCGCCCAGTTGCTGGCTGTTGCGCAGGCCCGCGCAGTGGCCCAGCATCATCCAGGCATGAGGGCGCAGCACGGCGATATGGTCGGTGATGGTCTTGGCATTGGCCGGGCCCACCCCGATATTGACCATGGTGATGCCGCTGTTGTCCGCGCGCACCAGGTGGTAGCCCGGCATCTGCGGCAGGCGCGGCGGCGCATTCCCGAGCTCGTCGACGGCTTCCGCGGGAAGGCCCGCGCGGCGGGTCACCACATTGCCGGGCTCGACAAAGGCGATGTATTCGCTGTCCTCCTTGGCCATTTCGGCATGGCCCAGGCGGATGAATTCGTCGATGTAGAACTGGTAGTTGGTGAACAGCACGAAGTTCTGGAACCAGTCGGGGGCCGTGCCTGTGTAGTGGCGCAGGCGGTGCAGCGAGTAATCCACGCGCGGCGCGGTGAACAGCGACAGAGGCAGGGCCTCGCCGGCCGCCGCGCGCCAGGTGCCGTTGGCGATGCCGTCGTCCATGGATTCCAGATCCGGCAGATCGAACACATCGCGCATCAGCATGCGGCGCTCTAGCGAGAGCGAGCCTTCGATATGGTCGTTGTCGGCGAACGAGAAATGGATGGGGATGGGTTTGTCGCTGAGGCCTACTTCGATGGGGACCTGGTGGTGAAGGATCAGCAGGCGCAGCTGCTCGCCGAAGTAGCTGGCAAACAGGTCGGGCCGGGTCAGCGTGGCCTCGTAGGTGCCGGGGCCTTCCACAAAGCCGTAGGTCAGCTTGGTATCGGCTTGCGCCACCGTGGTGGTCTTGATGCGTACAAACGGGTAGTAGGCATGGATGGGCGCAGCCGGAGTTTCACCCGCCACGAAACGCTGCATGGCAGCTCGCAGATGGTCGATTTGCTCGCGGTACAGCTGCTGAACATGGGCCAATGCCTGAGGGGCATCTGTATGAAACATGCTGCTGCTTTTATGAGAGGGTGTCGGTGTATTCGAGGCCATGCACTATTGTCTTTGTAGCAGTTGACAGTGTTGCGACATCCATGCCGAAGCCTGCTCGGCAGGTAATGGCGCTGACACGAGAAACCCTTGCATCATGGCACAGCCCATCTCTCTCAAAAGTTGCAGCTGTTCAGTGCTTTCCACACCCTCGGCCAGAATCTCCAGATGCAGGCTCTGGCCCATCTGCACGATGGCATTGACAATGGCCGCTGCATCCGGGTTGTGGGGCAGATCGGTCACGAACGAACGGTCGATCTTGAGCCGGTCTATGGGGTGCTTGCGCAGATAGGCAAGAGACGAGTAGCCGGTGCCGAAATCGTCGATCGCCAGTCCCACGCCCAGTGCCTTGAGGGCATGCAGAGTCTGCTGCATCTGGTTGCCCGAGAGCATCAGCGTGGTTTCTGTGACCTCGATATGCAGATAGCTGGCGTCCAGCCCCGTGTCGGCCAGTGCCTGCGCCACTTCCTTGACGACATCGCGCTGGCGGAATTCCTGCGCCGACAGGTTGACTGCCACAGGGATGGGGGGGAATCCTTGCTGCTGCCAGGCACGGGCTTGACGGCAGGCCTGATAGAGCACCCAGCGGTCCACTGCTGCGATCAGCCCCCGGTTTTCGGCAAAGCCGATGAACTCGTCGGGCGAGACCAGCCCACGGTGCGGGTGCTTCCAGCGCACCAGGGCTTCGAAGCCTGAAAGCTTGCCCGTCTGCATGAGGGTCTGCGGCTGGTAATGCAGCTCGAACTCACCGCGTTCCACGGCGTTGCGCAGCATTTGCTCCTGCATCAGCATGCGTGTGGCCCGGCTTTCGAGCGCAGGAGTGTAGAACTGGGAGAAGCTGCGGCCGTGACTCTTGGCCATCTGCATGGCGGCCTCGGAATTGCTCAGCAGGGACGCCGGACATTTCCCGTCCTTGGGATACATGGCGATGCCGACACTCACGGAGATCACCAGTTGAGTCCCTTCGATCAGGTAGGGAGCCTCTGCCGTGGCCCGAAGCCGCGTCAGCAGGGCCTCCGTCTCCAGCAGGCCGGGGTTGTCGGGCAGCACGACCACAAAGTCGTCGCTGCCGGTGCGGGCCACGATGTCCTGAGCACCTACAGTGCTTCGGAGCCGCTTTGCAAGCTCGCACAGCAGCAGATCCCCTGCCTGATGACTGAGCGAATCATTCACTGCCTTGAACTGGTCCAGGTCCAGCGACAGCACCGCCAGCCGCGATTGCTCGCCGGCAGCCCTGGCGATGGCGTCGGCCAGCAAATGGTTGAGGCGTGCCCGGTTGGGCAGATGTGTCAGCAGGTCATGCTGGGTCAGATAGTCCATGCGCTGGCGGGTCTGGAGGTTTGCGGTCAGGTCGCGCAGCAGGACGATGCGATGCCTGTCCTTTTCTCCTGGCATGGTGGAAGCCTCTATCTCGACGGGGATGAGCTGGCCGTTTTTGTGAATGATCACGGACTCGAGGCGATCTTCTCGCTCGCTGCGCATGTTCTGCAGCGCCCGCAGGCGCGCTTCAGGTGCCACGTAGTCGAGAACCGGCGTGCCGCGCAGCTCGTCAAGCGAGTAGCCAACCAGCCGGGCAAGTGCGTCATTGCCGTCCGTGATGATTCCGTCACGATGCAGCACGATGGCCTCGGTGGTGATCGCTGCGAATTTGCGCATGCGCTCTTCGCTGTCGCGTATCTGCTGTGACGCCAGATGGTGGTGGCTGACATCGGTCATCAGCGCCACAACGCCCTTGAGTACGCCTTTTTCTTCATGGGGGCGCAGTACTGCCTCGATGTGCTGCAGCCGGCCAATCTCGTTTTCGACCTGACGGGTGTAGCGCAGCGTCTGTGTGTTGTCGACGGTCACGGAGTCCAGATAAGGTTCGATCTGTGTCCAGACCAGCTCGCCCACAATGTCACGCACATCCATGCCCACTATGCTTTGCATGGTGTGACCAAAGTGCTCTGCATAGCGCGCGTTGGCAAAGCGACAGGCGCGTGTGTCGGCATCAAAATAAGCCAGCATAGCGGGCGCTGTATCGGCCACCAGTCGAAGAATGGCGTCCTCATCCCTCGGTTGCTGTGCTATCAACGTATCAGGCATGCGCCTCCCTTTTTTCTGGGAGTATTTATATAGGAATCAGGTCAGCCTCGAACATGAGATGTCCATCACGATAAGGGATTCTGAATTGCTTTATAGACAACTTGCAAAGACTATTGATACATCAAAGCGCTTGGTTATATAGAGGCCCTAGAACCTGAACATGTCCAAATCTGACGTTTCAACACATTCACAATGGCTGCAGCCGCACAACTTGCTGCGCCTCTCCGTAGTGGTGGCGCTGCTCACCATTGTGCTCAAGACACTGGCCTGGTGGCTGACCGGGTCGGTGGGGCTGTTGTCCGATGCGCTGGAGTCCTTTGTGAATCTGGCCGGTGCCATGTTTGCGCTGACCATGGTGACCGTGGCCAAGCGACCCGCGGATACCGAGCACCCATATGGACATTACAAGGCGGAGTACTTCTCGGCCGGTTTCGAAGGAGTGCTGGTCATAGGCGCCAGCCTGGCGATTGCCTGGGCGGCGCTGTCGCGGCTGTGGAACCCGCAACCACTGGAGCAGTTGAGCTGGGGCCTGATGCTGTCGGTGCTCAGCACGGTCTTCAACGGGCTGCTGGCCTGGGTCATGTTGCGCTCTTCACGCAAATACCGCTCCATGGCACTGGAGGGCGATGCGCGGCATCTGCTGACCGATGTCTGGACTTCGGTGGGCGTGGTGGTGGGTTTGCTGGCCGCAGCCTTGACGGGGTGGCTGTGGATGGATGCACTGGTGGCGCTGGCAGTGGCCGTGCATATCTGCGTGCAGGGCGTGCAACTGGTCTGGCAGTCCTCGCAAGGACTGATGGATCAGGCGCTGGACGCGCCGCGGCGTCTCAGGATTGACACGTTGCTGGACGGCTATGCCAAGCGCAACGAGGGTGTGAGCTTTGACAACATCTCCAGCCGCCAGGCGGGGGAGCGCAGCTTTGTGGACTTCCATATGCATGTTCCCGGCCAGTGGAGCGTGCAGCGGGCGGCACAATTGCGCTCGGAGATTGAAGTCGCGCTGCTGGAGGCCATTCCCGGCCTCTATGCCCGCATCGAGCTGCTGCCCATGGGCATGAACACGGTCAGCGAAGTGGCTGACGGAGAGCTGGGCGGCGCAGCACAAGGCACGGCCAAGGAAGGTTTCAGTACATGATGAGTGTGATTCAGCGCGTCAAGCAGGCGCGCGTGGAGGTCGACGGTCGTATTACGGGCCAGATCGACCAGGGCTTGCTGGCGCTGGTCTGTGCCGAGCGCGGCGATACCGAGGCCGAGGCCGACAAGTTGCTGGCCAAGATGCTCAAGCTGCGCATCTTCAGCGACGAGGCAGGCAAGATGAACAAAAGCCTGCAGGACATTGGCGGAGGACTGCTGGTGGTCAGCCAGTTCACGCTGGCGGCCGACACCAGAGGCGGCAATCGCCCCAGCTTTACCGCCGCCGCCGCGCCCGACGAAGGCCGACGCCTCTACGAATACTTTGTGGACCAGGCCAGGGTGGCCCACGCTCAGGTTCAGACCGGAGAGTTCGCCGCCGACATGCAGGTGCATCTGGTCAATGACGGGCCCGTGACCATCCCCATGCGCATGGAGCCTCAGGAATAGGCGAAGCCGGCCTGAGACCACATTCATCACCACGAGATCAAAAAAAGCTGTCCATGAAGAAATCCTGCAAGCCCTCTTTGTCCCTCATCGCCGCCGGTCTGATTCTGGGTCTGGCAGGCGCCAGCCTGCCCGTCCAGGCGCAGACCTTGAAGAAACCCGTGCTGGACGCACTGATTGCATCGTCCGCTGCGACCCCGCACGAATCCTTCAAGGCCTTTGTGCAGCAGGCTGTCAGGGTCGAGCCTGGCGTGGCGACGGCCGTGCAGCGCTATACGCGCGGCCAGACGCTGTCGGATGGCGAGCTCGCGGATATCGCCAGATTGCTGGGGGTATACAACCGTCTGACGCAGGAGACAGCGGTACTGGAGAGCCTGCAGCGCATGGTGGCGCTGCCCACGGTGCGCGATCCCAAGGTGCCTCCGCATGAAAGTCCGGCCATCCTGGACTTCGGCAAGCTCGTTGCATCCATGGCTGCCGAATTCGGGCTGCGCTTTCGCAATGTGGATAACCGCATCTTTGAGGTGACGCTGCCGGCCAATGCGGCGAATCGCGCCAGCGAGGCGACCGAGTTCGGCATTCTGACCCATGCCGATGTGGTGCCGGTGGTGCCTGCCGAATGGGTACTGGACGGCAAGCAGATCAACCCTTTCCAGGTCACCCGCGTGGGTGATCGGCTTTATGGGCGCGGCACGATTGACGACAAGGGCTCTATCGCCACCGTCCTGTATGCGATGAAGGCGGTCAAGGACAGCGGTCTGCCGCTCTCGCGCAGCATTCGCCTGATGATAGAGACCACCGAGGAAACCGGCGGCGATGCCATGAAGTACTACCAGAGCAAGACTGCGCTGCCCCAGTACAACATCGTGCTGGACAGCAAGTATCCGGCCGTGGTCGCTGAAAAGGGCACGGGCGCGCTCAAGGCCTTGTTTGCGGATGCCGCCGTGGATGCCGCCAAGCCTGCCATCACCGCCATGAGCGGCGCCGCCTCGGCCAACTCGATTGCGCAGACGGCCTCCGCCACTGTCTCCGCCACCGATGCGGCTGCGCTGGATCTGATCGCGCAGCGGCTCTCGAAGGAGAAGGATGATTTTGTGCATCGGCATGAGGCGCAGGGCAAGTTCGCCATCGACGTGCAGCGCGCAGAAGGCCAGGTCACGGTCAAGGTCACCGGCGCGTCGGCCCACGGCTCTCGTCCTGAAGAAGGGGTCAATCCCGTGCCGCGCCTGGCGCTGTTCCTGCAGCAGAGCCTGATGCCGGAGCAGGGCGCGGCGCTGCTGCAGCCCAATCAGTACAGTCAGGCCGTGCGCTATATCAATGGCGTGTTTGGCCTGGACTATCTGGGCCGGCAACTGGGCATTGCCTATGCCGATGATTTCATGGGGCCGCTCACGCTATCGCCCAATCTCATCAAGCCTGTTGATGGCAGGCTGGAGGTGACGGCCAATGCGCGCATGCCGCGGGGCAAGACGCCCGAGCAGCTGCGCGCCGAGGTGGAGCAGGGCATTGCCCGCTGGAGCGATACGGCCAAGGTGCCGGTCAGCGTGCAGTACACCCAGGGCAACTGGATGGCCCGCGACCCCAAGGGCGCGTGGCTGGGCACCTTGCTCAATATCTTTGGCGACACCACGGGGCTGGATGCCAGGCCCGTGCCTACCGCAGGCAGCACCACGGCCAAGCTCATGCCCAACGCCATCAACTTCGGTCCGGCGATGCCCGGCAAGAAGTACACGGCCCACAATGCGCTGGAGTATCAGGAGCTGCCGGATCTGCGCACGGACATGCAGATGTTCACCGAGATGCTGGTGCGCATCGGCAATCTGCAGCAAATGCAGTGACGGCAGCCCCGATGGCGGGGCTGGCTTGCGGTTACTGCATCACGTTCATGACGGCCAGCGTCATGGTTTCCACGCCGGTCTTGAACGTGGGTTCGGGTTCTGGGGCGAAGAAGGGTGAGTGATTGAAGGGCAGGGGCTTGCCACCGGGCTGACTGGCCTCGGCCACCTTCTTGGGGTCGTACACGCCCAGGGTGTAGAACATGGATGGCACACCCTGATTGATGAAGTCCGAGAAATCCTCGCTGGCCGTGATGGGCGAGATGGGGATCACATTGCGGTCGCCGAGCGCGGCCTTGAACAGCCTGACCGTGCGGCTTACCAGTGCCGCGTCGTTGACCACGGCATCCGAGCCTTTGACCAGCTTGATCTCGGGCGCAGGAGCCCCCGACATGGCGGCCTCGGCCTTGGCTGTGCGTTCTATGCCTTCGTGCATTCTGGTGCGCACCTCGCTCTTGTAGCTGCGGATCGTTCCCAGCAGCCGCGCCTGGTCGGGAATGATATTGCCCGCGCTGCCCGAATTGAAGGCGCCCACGGTGACCACTCCGAACTCCATGGGGTCTTTCTCGCGGCTGATCACGCCCTGTACATCGACCACAAAGCGCGAGGCCATGAGCACCGGGTCAATGCCTTTGTCCGGCATGGAGCCGTGGCTGCCACGGCCATGGAAAGTGATGTCCAGCGAGTCCGAATTGGAGGTCGCCGGCCCTGCCACATAGCCCACCATGCCATAAGGCATGGAGCCGGTATGCAGCGCAAAGGCATAGTCGGGCTTGCCGAACTTCTGGAACAGGCCATCGGCGAGCATGGCCTTGGCACCGGTCACGGTTTCCTCGGACGGCTGGGCCACGAACATCAGCGTGCCCTTCCATTGATTCTTCAGACCCAGCAGCGCCTGGGCCGTTCCCAGCCAGCTGGTCATATGCATGTCGTGGCCGCAGCTATGGGCGACAAAGCTCTCCTTGCCGTTGTACTGGGCCTTGGCCCTGCTCGCATAGGGCAGGCCGGTTTTTTCCTCCATGGGCAGGGCGTCCAGCTCGGTGCGCACCATGACGGTGGGACCCGCGCCATTGCGATAGATGGCGACCAGGCCGGTCTTGCCAATGCCCTCGGTGACTTCAAATCCCAGCTTGCGCATTTCGGCAGCCAGCTTGGCGGCGGTGCGCGTTTCCTGGAAACCCAGTTCGGGGTTGGCATGCAGGTCTTCGTAGATGCCGCGCAGCTGCGGATATATCTTGGCGATCAGCTGCTGCAGCTGGGGCTTGAGCGGCTGGGGATCCAGCTCTGCGGCCTGGGTCGAGGTCAGACTGGCGGCCAGCGCGGCGGCGACGCAGAACTTGCGGGTAAGGCTAGGGTGCATGTGAGGGTCTGTGGTTGGCTTCAAACAGAGGCGGCCCATGAAGACCGCGCTTTCAGACTAGGAGCATGTCTGCCCCGGATTGAAGAGGGGCAACCCGCAAATGGCACCGTGAATAGCGATGGCTCAAGGCTTTTGTGGCGCAGGCCCGGGATAATCCGCTCCCATGAATACCTCCACCAGCGCCGCCCAGGCCTCTGATTCCACCGCTTTCTCGGCGCTGCCCCTGTCCCCCGAAATGCTGGCCAACCTCCAGCAGCTCGGCTATGCGCAGATGACGCCCATCCAGGCCGCCAGCCTGCCGCTGACCCTGCAGGGCAGGGACCTGATCGCCCAGGCCAGCACCGGCAGCGGCAAGACGGCTGCCTTCGGCCTGCCTATGGTCGACCGCCTGAACCCGCGCTGGTTTGCCGTCCAGGCCCTGGTGCTGTGCCCCACGCGCGAGCTGGCCGACCAGGTCGCCACCGAAATCCGCCGCCTGGCGCGTGCGCAGGACAATATCAAGGTCGTCACCGTCTATGGCGGCGTGCCCTCGCGCAACCAGATCGCCTCGCTGGAAAACGGCGCTCACATCGTCGTCGGCACGCCTGGACGCGTGATGGACCTGATGGAGCGCGGCAAGCTCAACATCGGCAACCTCAAGACCCTGGTGCTGGACGAGGCCGATCGCATGCTGGACATGGGTTTTCTCGGCGATATCGAAACCGTGGTGCGCCAATGTCCGGCGGATCGTCAGACCTTGCTGTTCTCGGCCACCTACCCCGATGGCATTGCCTCGCTGGCCAGCCGCTTCATGCGCGATCCGCAGACCGTCAAGGTTGCGACCCAGCACAGCGCGGGCAAGATCGCGCAGCGCTGGTACGAAGTCGGTGCTAGAGAAAAAGTGGGCACGGTGGCCAGGCTGCTGGCGCACTTCCGTCCCGAATCAAGCATTGCCTTTTGCAATACCAAGCAGCAATGCCGCGATGTGGTGAGCGAGCTGCAGGCCCAGGGCTTCAGCGCTCTGGCCCTGTTCGGCGAGCTGGAACAGCGCGAGCGCGACGAGGTGCTGGTGCAGTTTGCCAACAAGAGCTGCAGCGTGCTGGTCGCCACCGATGTGGCGGCGCGCGGTCTGGACATTGCCGACTTGTCTGCCGTCATCAATGTGGATGTCACCCCCGACCCCGAGGTCCATATCCACCGTATCGGCCGCACCGGCCGTGGCGATGCCGAAGGGCTGGCGCTGAATCTGGTCAGCATGGACGAGATGGGCAGCGTTGGCAAGATCGAGCAGTTGCAAGGCCGTGCTTCGCAATTCTTCCCCGTGGACGAGCTCACGCCTGCCGCCGGTGGCGAGCTGCTGCCGCCCATGATGACCATCCAGATCATCGGCGGGCGCAAGGAAAAGATCCGCGCCGGCGACGTGATGGGCGCCATGTGCGCCGACTTCGGCTATAGCCGCGAGCAGATCGGCAAGATCAGCGTCAACGACTTTTCCACCTATGTGGCCGTGGATCGCAAGATTGCTTCGGCGGCCTGCGCAAAGCTCAATGCAGGCAAGGTCAAGGGCAAGACGGTCAAGGCTCGTCTGCTCTGAAAATATCAGTCAAGTTGGCCTGTAGCGTTTATCTATCAAGCGCTGCGTGCTCACAAAAAAGCCTTCTCGGTCACGAGAAGGCTTTTTGCTTTGGGCGGCGCTTCAGCCTTTGGCGAAGAACAGCCCTGCCATCACCAGCCCCGTGGCCACAATGCCCCAGCGCAGGACATGGGGTGCAATCTTGCGCGCCACGCGGGCGCCCAGATAGCCGCCCAGGGTGGCGGCCACCATCATGACTAGGGCCTGCTTCCATTCCACAATGCCGCCCACGGCGTAGATCACCACGGCAATCGCCGTCAGCAGGGCTGAGACCAGGTTCTTCATGCCGTTCATGGCGTTGAGCGAGGTCTGGCCCAGCAGGCCGAACAAGGCCAGCAGCAAAATGCCCAGGCCACCGTTGAAGTAGCCGCCATAGATGGCCACGATCAGCATGCCTGCAGCGGCCTTGGCCACCGATGGGGTGGCATGGGCTGCGTTCTTGCCCGCAGCCCAGGCGCGCAGCTGCGGCCCGAAGGCAAACATGGCGGTGGCGGCCAGCAGCAGCCAGGGCACGACCTTGCGGAAGGTGGCGTCGGGCGTGAACAGCAGCAGCGCCGCACCGGCGGAGCCGCCGATCAGGGACAGAGCCACCACCTGTTTCATGGACAGGCCCGGCGGGGACTGCATATCGTCCTTGAAGCCCCAGGCGCCGGCCATATAGCCCGGCAGCAGGGCCACGGTTCCCGTGGCATTGGCAATCACGGGCGGCACGCCGGTGAAGACCAGCGCGGGAAGGGTCAGAAAGCTGCCGCCACCGGCGACCGCGTTGAGCGCGCCGGCCGTGAAAGCTGCGGCCAGCAAAAGGGCGAGGTGGCCCAGGTTCTCCATGTTCTTGTCTCCTGATTCCGGGAATCGGCTTTGCGCCTTGTTGTGTGCGTGATCTTAGGCGATGGCCTGTATCGCTTCTTGCGCAGTTAATTATTTTTGGAAATAAAAGAATGTGAAAACGGTATTTTGAGGAATAAGTGATTGTTTTGACAATCAACTCCTTAGTTAAGGAGTTTTGCCGTGAATCTGCCCCGTTTCCTTTCCCGCACCGCCTGGGCCATGCTGGCTGCAAGCTGTGTATCGGGCGCAGCCATGGCTCAGCAGCCGGAGTTTCCGGCTCGCTCCGTCAGGCTGGTGGTGGCCAACGGCCCCGGCAGCGCCCCGGATCTGCTGGCCCGTCAGGTGGGCAATCTGGTGGGCAGGGACTGGAAGCAGGCCATCGTGGTGGAAAACAAGGGCGCGGCCGGCGGTGTCTCGGCCGTGGATGCCGTAGTCAAGGCCCAGCCCGATGGCTACACCCTGCTGGTGGGCGGCGACAGCGCCATCACCATCATGCCGAATGTGCAGCGCAACCTTCCCTATGACGTCAAGAACGACCTGGTGCCGGTGACCAAGCTGGGCCAATCCGACTTCGTGCTGGTGGCCAATCCCCGCAAGGGCTTCAAGACCTTGCAGGACTTTGTGGCTTATGCCAAGACCCACCCGGGCAAGATCAACTATGCCTCCTCGGGCACGGGCGGCGCCCAGCATCTGGCCATGGAGCAGTTCAAGCAGCGCGCAGGCTTTTTCGCCACGCATATTCCCTATCGCGGCGGCCCTCAGGGCCTGCAGGATGTGCTGGCCGGCCAGGTCGATGTGATGCTGATTGCGATCGCTCCGGCGCTCACCCAGATCCAGAGCGGCAAGCTCACGGCGCTGGCCGTGTCCGGTCTGCAGCGACACGCCCTGCTGCCCCAGGTGCAGGCCCTGGCCGAGAGTTACAAGGGCTTTGAGGCTGGTGCCTGGTTCGGTTTGTTCGCACCCAAGGGCACGCCCGCTGCCGTGGTCCAGGCCATCGCCCAGGATACGGACAAGGCGCTCAAGGACCCCGAGCTGCGCAAGAGCCTGCTGCAGCAAGGCATCACCCCCGTGGGTGAGGGCCAACAAGTGTTTGCCAAACAGATCAAGACCGAAGATGTGCGCGTTGCCCAACTGGTGCGCAGCATTGGCCTGAGCGTGGAGTAACGGTGTCAGGCACCAGCGAAAAGCGGCCTAGGCCGCTTTTCTTTTGCTCGAGAGGACCGGGTCAGAAGCTGTAACGCAGGCCGATCGAGATTTCGCTGGCCGTCAGCTTGGCACGCATCTGCTCGTCCTGCAGGCCGCGGACGTTGGCGAAGTTGTTGGCTCCGCTCTTGGCCTGGCCCATGTCGACATAGCGCCAGCCCAGGTCGATGCTGAGCGTCTGGATAGGCGAATAGCTGACGCCAAAACCCACGGAGTACGCCAGATTGTTCTGGGTGTCGCTGATGTACTGACGGCCCGGATTGCCCTGCCAGCCGCTTGACTCCACACGGGCCAGGCCCAGGCCGGTCATTCCGTACAGCGAGAACCGGGCGCTCAGGGGGAAATCCTTGTATGCATTGACCATCAGGCGCTGCGAGCGGATCTGGTGGTGGTTGAAGCTGGTGGGGAAGCGGGTGGAGCCGCTGGTGAACTCATTGTTCTTGGGCAGGGTGTACTCGGCTTCCACGCGCCAGTTCGACGGGAGCTGATAACCAAGGGCCAGGGAGCCTCCTGTTGCGGTATTCGCCTCGTCGCCAGGCACGAACTGGCCCAGGCCGGGGCGGGCGCTGGAGTCCATGTCGTGGGCTTGATAGCGTGCGGAATTGATTCGCAGGGCTCCGTAGTAGCTATCGTCGGCAAAAGCGCTGCCAGCGACAGTCAGGATCAGCAGGGGGACAATACGTTGAAATTTCACGAAAAATCCTAGATCCGATTACTTCAGCAGGTCCTGCACCTTGGCCAGGGCTGCCTGTGCGCATTGGTCGTCCAGATGGCCGCCGGGTGCACCGGCCACGCCCACGGCACCGATCACCTCATTGCCCACTTTCACGGGCACGCCGCCGCCCAGCAGCAGGAAGCCGGGGATGTCCTTGAGGTTGGCTGCACCGGCGTTCTTCTGGGAGTTTTCCATGATGGCAAGCGTTGGCGCCTTGGCCGATGCCGAGGTGAAGGCCTTTTCGCGGCTGGCTTCCACGGTGTGCGGGCCGGCATTGTCGGCACGCTGCACGGCGCGCACGCCGCCGGCGCGATCGACCACGGTGGCGGTCACGGCATAGCTGTTGGCGGTGCAGGCCGCGACGGACTGGGCGGCGATCTGGTTGGCCAGCTCCAGCGACATAGTCTTTTCCGTGCGCACGGCCTGGGCGCTGGCGGTGCCGGCGGTCAGGGTGGCCAGAGTCAGGGCGGCAAGTGTCAGAGTGTGCTTCATGCGTTTTTCCGGGTGGATGGGTATGAACGCAACTGTAGAAAAACGCCACCCGGGCGTCCATGCGGCAGGCTACGCGCCTACCTCCGTAGAACTACGGAGCGGCGTCCTCGACCAGGGCCGCGTAGCGCCGGATGAGCATGGCCAGCGAGTCGGTCTCCAGCTTGGCGAACAGGTTGGCGCGGTGGGTCTCCACCGTGCGCGGCGAGAGCGACAGCGCGCGGCCGATCTCCTTGTTGGTGAGGCCCTCCACGATCAGCCCCAGCACCTCGCATTCGCGGCTCGAGAGCTGTGCATAACGCTCGCGCGCCTGCCGGTCGGCCTGGTGGCGATCGCGCGAGCGCACATGCTGGCGCACGGAGGCTTGCAGCGCCTCGATGAGCAGCTCGTCATCGACCGGCTTCTCAAGGAATTCCGCAGCCCCGGCCTTGAAGGCGCGGCGGCACATCTCCACGGTTCCATGGCCCGTGAGCATGATCACAGGCTGATCCACCCCTTGTGCCACCAGCCTGTCCAGCACTGCCAGCCCGCTGGTGCCAGGCATGCGCACGTCGAGCACGATGGCGCCCACGTCGCTGCGGTCGAATTCGGCGAGAAAGGCATGCGGATCGGCCCAGGTCTGGACGCGCAGGCCTACCGTACCTATGAGCAGAGCCAGGCTGTCGCGCACGGCGGCATCGTCGTCCACAAGGTGAATCAAGGGCGAGAGGGAAGAGGTCATGGCGCGTTCAAGGCTGGTGGGCCAGCGGGAGCAGCAGATGGAATTCGGCTCCAGGCCAGTCGGCTGGCGAAGGAGAGGGGGACGCCAGCGTGAGCTCGCCTCCCATCGCCTGCGCCAGGCTTTCCGACAGCGACAGGCCCAATCCCAGGCCCCCGGAGCGTGTGGTGTAGAACGGCGTGAACAAGCGCGCTCGCGCCTCGGGCGCGACGCCGGGGCCGGTGTCGCGCACGCTCAGCAGGACTCGCGCGCCCTGGGGGCTCAGCGTGAGGCGCAAGCGGCGCTGGCCGGGCTCGGTCTGCTCCATGGCCTGCAGCGCATTCATCACCAAGTTGTGGATGATCTGTTGCAAGGCCACAGGCTCGGCGCGCACGGCTGGCAGGTCTGCGGGTGCATCCACCTGCACGGCAATGCTGCGGCGGCGCAGTTCGGGCTCCAGCAGGTGCAGTGCATCATGCACGGCGGTGGGAAGGGGCAGAGTCTGGACCTGACCTGACAGATCGGGCCGCTCGACCACGCGGCGCAGGCGTCCCACGACGGCACTGGCGCGCCTTGCCTGGGCCACGGCCTGATTCATGGCATGGCGCGCCATGCCCAGATCTGGCTCCTCATCGCCCAGCAGGCGCTGCGCCGCCTGGGTATTGGCCAGCAGCGCGGTCAGCGGCTGGTTGAGTTCATGTGCCATACCCGCGGCCAGTTCGCCGAGCTGGTTGAGGCGGGCGACCTGGCCCAGACGCAACAGCTCTTCTGCCCGGCGTGTGGCCACGCGCTGGCGCCGCAGGGTGCGCAGCGCGGCCATTGCTGCAGCGCTGGCCGCCGCCCAGGCCAGCATGATGGCCCAGGGCAGCTCGCTCCAGCCCACGTCGCGCTCCAGCATCACATCGAAAGGCTGGCTCTGCGAGGCCAGCAGCTTGTGAAAGTCGTAATGCCAGCCGCGCTCCAGTTGCCGCCCGGCCTGCACGGTAAAGACCTGTCCCTGATACTGAAGCCGCACGCGCACTGGACTGGTCTGGGCATCCATGGGCCACTCGTCCCAGGGAATGGTGGCATGCAGATCCAGCAGCAGGGCGTGGTCGGCGGCTGGGCCAGCAAGCGCCAGCCATACCCGGCCTCTGGGCAGGTCGGCCCGGGCCAGTTCGGCATGGCCGCTTTGCAGCGAGCGCGCCTCGGCCATATCCAGCGCGGCACCCAGGTCATGGGGCCAGTCAGCCGGCCAACTGCTGTCCGGCAGGCGGCGCAGTACCTCGATGATCTGCGGATAGGCAGCAGGCAGGCGCGGCAGCGGCAGGGCTACCTTGGCACTTTGGTCTTCCGCAGGTGGCTGCAGCAGGGGCAGCATGGCCATCACCGCATCGTGTTGCACGGCGCGCTGGCTCAGCAGCCGGTGCACGATGCGCGCATCCGTCACGAATGCATCCTCCAAGGCCAGCAACCGCGCATGCACGAGCCAGCCTGCGCCCGCAATGGCTACCAGGGCCCAGGCCAGCAGCCAGGCCAGGGGGCGGCTCCAGTGGGGGATGATCATGGCCGGAGTTGTCGTGACTTACTTGGCGTAAGGGTCTTCGTAACCCATCTCCTTCATGATGTCGGTCTCGTAAGCCTCCATCTCTTCCGCGTCTTCCTCGCTGGTCTCGTGATCCCAGCCCTGGGCATGCAGCGTGCCATGCACCAGCAGATGGGCGTAATGCTCTTCCAGGCTCTTGTTCTGCTCCTGTGCCTCGCGCTCCACCACGGGGGCGCAGAGCACCAGATCGGCCATCACGGTCGGCTCCTGCTGATAGTCGAAGGTCAGCACATTGGTCGCGTAGTCCTTCTGGCGGTACTCGCGGTTGAGCTTGCGGCCTTCCTCGGCATCGACGATGCGCACCGTGATCTCGGCATCCACGGCCAGCGCATGGCGGATCCAGCGCGTGACGCGGCTGCGGCTCAGCAGTTCGCGGTGGGCGGCGGCCTCGGCGCTGGGGCCGAATTGCAGCGATAGTTGCAGTTGATTCAAGGTCATTTTGGCTTTTAGCCCTTATATAGTAAGCGCTAGTAGCTATTAATTTTGATTAAAGCTCGTCTGCTGTTGGCAGCGGACGTGCCGTGCGAGGGCTGCTGCGGTGCTTGGGGGCCGAAGTGCCTTCGGACACGCGGCCGCGTGCGTCATAGGCGTCCACAATGCGCGCCACCAGCGGGTGGCGCACCACGTCGGCGCTGGTGAAGTGGTTGATGGAGATGCCCTTGACGCGCCTGAGCACGCGCTCGGCATCGACAAGTCCGCTGGGCGCTCCCTTGGGCAGGTCGACCTGGCTCACGTCGCCCGTGACCACGGCCTTGGCGCCAAAGCCGATGCGGGTCAGAAACATCTTCATCTGCTCGGGCGTGGTGTTCTGCGCCTCATCCAGGATCACGAAGGCGTTGTTCAACGTGCGTCCGCGCATGAAGGCCAGCGGTGCGATCTCCAGCGCATTGCGCTCGAAGGCCTTCTGCACCTTCTCGTAACCCATCAGATCGTAGAGCGCGTCGTACAGCGGGCGCAGATAGGGGTCCACCTTCTGCGTCAGGTCGCCGGGCAGAAAGCCCAGGCGTTCGCCGGCTTCCACGGCGGGTCGGGTCAGCACGATGCGCTGCACGGCGCTGCGCTCCAGCGCGTCCACGGCGCAGGCTACGGCCAGATAGGTCTTTCCCGTGCCGGCCGGGCCGATGCCGAAGCTGATGTCGTGATTGGCGATATTTTCCAGATACAGCGCCTGATTGGGCGTGCGGGCGCGCAGATCGGCGCGGCGCGTAGTCAATTGCGGAGCCGTCAGGTCGGCTTCCAGCATCTCGACATCGCCGGCCAGCATGAGCTGCAGCGTATCCTCGGCAATCACATAGTCGGCGATCTCATAGAGAGCCTGAAGCAGCTCCAGTGCTTCATTGGCCTTGGCCTTGGGGCCGTCGATCTTGAACTGCTCGTGACGGTGAGCGATCTTGACGCCCAGCGCGATCTCGATGGTGCGCAGATGCGCATCTGCCGGGCCGCAGAGATGGGTCAGGCGCGTATTGTTATGGGGTGTGAAGGTATGGCGCAGGATCACGCGGATAATTTCTCAAAAGAATCGCCGCACGGTGCGGCAAAGGATTTCAATGATAGGCAAATTGACTGGAACGCTGCTGGAAAAAAACCCGCCCGAAGTCCTGGTGGACTGCGCCGGCGTGGGCTATGAGGTCCAGGTGCCCATGAGCACCTTCTACAACCTGCCCGCCAATGGTGCCAAGGTAGCCTTGCTGACCCATTTTGTGGTGCGGGAAGACGCCCAGCTGCTGTTCGGCTTCGCAACGGCCCGCGAACGTCAGACTTTCCGCGAACTCATCAAGATCACCGGCATAGGACCACGCATGGCACTGGCCGTGCTCAGCGGCATGAGCATCGATGATCTCGCGGACGCGGTATCGCAGCAGCAAGCAGGGCGATTGGTCAAGGTGCCCGGCATCGGCAAGAAGACCGCCGAGCGCCTGCTGCTGGAGCTCAAGGGCAAGATCGGCGCGGATACCGGTGCGCAGTCGCTGTTTGCCAACAACAACGACCAGAACGATATCCTGCAGGCACTGATGGCGCTGGGCTACTCGGACAAGGAAGCCTCGGCAGCCCTCAAGAAACTCCCACCCGACGTAGGGGTGAGCGAGGGCATTAAGCTCGCGCTCAAGGCTTTGACCAAATAGCATCGCTGGCCCTGTGCCGGTCTTGGAGAACACGTTATGCATGGGTGGACACAGGGTAGGCGCATTCCCTCTCGATGCGCCAGCTTGATGCTGGTGGTGCTGATGACCGCTTGCGGAGGCGGTGGGGGGGGAGGCAGTGCTCCGGACCCCGGGCCCGGCCCTGGCGGAGGGAGCGGAGGCGGCAATGGTGCGATCATTGGCGGCTCGCCAGAGGCCAGTCCCCCTTCGGGTCCGCCCACGGCCAATGTGCTGGATTCACTGGTCGTACCTGCTGCCCAGGCTGCGGCGGCGACCAAAGGCGTGGCGGTGGCATCCGTGGCGGTGCGGCCCAAGGCCGTCAGCCTGGCATTGCCGCAGTGGAGTGACGCACCTTCGCCGGTCATGCCCATGCCCGGCCTGCCCATGCAGATCGGGGCGCCGCGCGAGCTGTCTTCGCTGCAGTCCACAGGCGATATGGCGCGCGCGCTGCACTGGTCCCAGACCCCGGATGGAGGGCAGGTGGCGGCGATCAGCATCACCTCGGCCGGCGCCCATGGCCTGCGGCTGGGCCTGGTGGTCGATGCCATGCCCGATGCCGCCGAACTCAGGCTGTACCGCAAGGATCGCAGCAAGACCGGGTTCGAGACCACGGGCCAGGCCATCAATGAGGCCATTGCGCGCAACCGCCGCGCCGACGGCGACACCCGGGCGGCCGGCATCTGGTGGACCCCCGATCTGGGAGCCGATGAGGTCACGCTGGAGATTGGACTGCCTGCAGGATTGTCGACATCGCAGCTGCGCATTGCCATTCCCACGCTCACCCATGCCTATGTCAACCTGGCCCTGCCCACGGAGCTGGAGCTGCGCGACAGCCTCGTGCCCAGAAATGTGGGCGATGCCGCGGGTTGCGAGCTCGATGCCAGCTGCGCCGATCAGTACGCCACCGAGCGCAATGCCGTGGCGCGCATGACCTATGTGGGCTCCGACAATCGCTATTACTACTGCACGGGCACTCTGCTGAACAACACGCGGCGCGATTTAACGCCGTATTTCCTGTCGGCCAATCACTGCATCTCGACCCAGGCATCGGCCACCTCGCTGCGCACGGACTGGTTCTTCCGCTCGGCCAGCTGCAACAGCTTCGAGCCCACTGCCCAGACCACGGCGCTGCAGCGCGGTGCCACCTTGCTGTATGCGACGGCGGCGCACGATGCCACGCTGATGCGGCTCAATGACGCAGCGCCCGCCGGTGCGACTCTGGCCGGCTGGGATGCGAGAGGAACGGCGGTGACGGGGACGGCCATATACGGCCTGCATCACCCGCAGGGAGACTTGCTCAAATACAGCGAAGGCCAGGTGCAGAGCTACCGAAACTGCAGCTTGAGCGCCGGCAGCATCACCTGCAACCCAGGCAATGCCCAGAGCGATTTTGTGAACGTTGGCTGGAGCAAGGGCGTGACCGAAGGCGGCAGCAGCGGCTCGGCCATGTTTGCGGGCGGACGCGTCGTGGGCACGTTGTCAGGCGGCAGCAGCTCGTGCACGGTCAGCGGCGGCTCCGACGTCTACAGCCGCTTCGACCGGACCTTCAGCAGCCAGATCGGGAACTGGCTGGCACAGTGATCGAGGGCCGGGCCTATTTCCCCTGCAGCTGCTTGACGGCTGCCTTGGTCTGCACCACATGGGCCAGCGGGTCGCTGCTGACAAGGGCGAACTTCACCTTGCCGTCCTGGCCCACCACATAGGAGATGCGGTCGGCCCTGGCCGGGTTGGCGGCAGCCCCCGCGTCATAGGCCTTGATGGTGACGGCCTTCGGGTCCGATGCCACGGCAAACTGGTCGCGGCAGGCCTCGGTGGAAAAGCGCTTGAGGGTGTCGATATCGTCATGCGACATGCCCACCACCGTGGCTTTCATGGCAGCGAACTGGGGCGTGGCTTCGGCAAAGGCATGGGCTTCCAGCGTGCAGCCCTGGGTGAAGGCCTTGGGGAAGAAATACAGCACCACCGGTCCTTTCTTGAGCGCCTCGGCCATATCGAAGTCAAAGGCCTTGCCGGCCACGGCGGCGGGCGTCTTGAAGCTCGGGGCCGCATCGCCGGGCTTGAGCGCGGCCTGGGCCGAGACGGACAGGCAAAACAGGGCGGCCGTACAGGCCAGGGTGTGAATACGCATGAAAAAGCTCCTGAGGTCTTTGCCGCCATTGTGCGCAAAGCCCGGGGCCGGCCATCAACGTGGGAGCTGCAACTGTGGGATTTTGTTTTCCCCTGTATTTTTAATCAGTGCTCCGACCTGGCTTGGGGCACAATTGCCGCCATGACGATTCATGTGGACGAATTTGCGGCCAGCCCCGCACCTGCACGCAAGGCCAGAAGCGCGGCCGCCGACCCCGAGGCGGTTGCGCCGCGCATGGTCTCGGCCGGGCATTCGTCCCAGGGCGAAGAGGCGCTGGAGCGCGCCCTGCGTCCCAAGCAGCTCGACGAATATGTGGGCCAGGCCAAGGCGCGCGAGCAGCTCGAGATCTTTATTGGCGCCGCCAAGAAGCGCAGCGAGGCCCTTGATCATGTGCTGCTGTTCGGCCCGCCGGGCCTGGGCAAGACCACGCTGTCCCACATCATCGCGGCGGAGCTGGGCGTGAACCTGCGCCAGACCAGCGGCCCGGTGCTGGAAAAACCCAAGGATCTGGCGGCGCTGCTCACCAATCTCGAGCCCAACGATGTGCTGTTCATCGACGAAATTCACCGCCTGAGCCCGGTGGTAGAGGAAATCCTCTACCCGGCGCTGGAGGACTATCAGATCGACATCATGATCGGCGAAGGCCCGGCCGCACGCTCCATCAAGCTTGACCTGCAGCCCTTCACGCTGGTGGGCGCGACCACGCGCGCCGGCATGCTCACCAACCCGCTGCGCGATCGCTTCGGCATCGTGGCGCGGCTGGAGTTCTACACCTCCGAGGAACTCTCGCGCATCGTCAAGCGCAGCGCAGGCCTGCTCAATGCGCCGATTGACGAGGAAGGCTGCTTCGAGATTGCGCGCCGCTCGCGCGGCACGCCGCGTATCGCCAACCGCCTGCTGCGCCGCGTGCGCGACTATGCCGACGTCAAGGGCGACGGCCGCATCACGCGCGAGATTGCCGACAAGGCGCTGGCCATGCTCGATGTGGACCCCCAGGGCTTTGACATCATGGACCGCAAGCTGCTCGAGGCCGTGGTGCATCGCTTCGACGGCGGCCCGGTAGGCCTGGACAATATCGCCGCGAGTATCGGCGAGGAATCGGGCACCATCGAGGATGTGATCGAGCCCTATCTGATCCAGCAAGGCTTTTTGCAGCGCACGCCGCGCGGGCGCATGGCCACGCAGGCAGCCTACCGCCATCTGGGCTTGCAGGTCCCCGCAGACGATTCGGCCACGTAAGCGCTGCCGCTAAAACCGGCGTGGCCAAGAACTGGCACGGCCAATGCCAGAGACGCCGAGCAAGAGCCGCCTCGTGGCGGGGCCGCCCAGGCGGGGCCGCCACGAGGCGAGGGCGTCGTCCCCCTTGGGGGCGAGGTGCAGCGGGAAGCCGCGTAGCGGCTCATGGGGTCAATTATTCTGCGGTCCGGCGTTCCAGAAGGCCTGCAGCACGCCGGGCAAGGCTTCGATCTGCGTGACCACCTGGTCCAGCTCCTCGGCATGCACGGCCGTGGCGAACAGCTCGGCCTCGATTTCGGTATTGTGCGGTGGGATCTCGTGCTTTTCCACCGTGCGCACCGGGTAGTTGGCCGCTTCCAGCAGCTCCTGCATGCCTTCGCGCACATCGGCCTGGGCTTGCTGGCCGCAGATCACATAGACATAGTAGGTGGCCTCGCTGGCATGCTCGGCCACGGGATGGCGGTTGATGTAGTTGACCACGGGGCGCAGCAAGGTGTTGCTGGCCAGCACGAACAAGGTGGCAAGGCCGGCCTCGGGCAGCAGGCCCGCGCCCGCGCAGGCGCCCACGGCGGCCGAGCCCCATAGCGTGGCGGCGGTGTTCAGCCCCGTGATGTTGGCGCCTTCCTTCATGATGGCGCCCGCGCCCAGAAAGCCCACGCCCGAAACCACATAGGAGATGACGCGCGTGGCGCCGTCTGCTCCCGAGACGCGCATGGCCAGGTCGACGAACACGGCAGCGCCCACGGCCACCAGGGTATTGGTGCGCAGGCCAGCCGTGCGCTGGCGTATCTGGCGCTCAAGGCCGATGATGCTGCCGCAGACAAAGGCCACGAGAAGACACAGCACTGTGTTCAGCGTGGCGAGCAGATTGAAGTTCTGTAGGGATTGCATGAAGTTGTGATTGTTATTGCCGGTTGATCAATGCCTGGGTTCATGAAACATGCGGCCCGGGCTGCTGCATCCCCCTGCGGGGCAGATGCGAAGCGGCTCGGAGCTCACCAGCCGTACTTGCGGATATAGACGCGCTTGAGCAGCGTGGTCAGCACAGCATAGGCCAGCAATATGACGATGAGCCAGGGGAAATAGCCGAGCGGCAGGGCCTGCAGCTTGAAATTCTCCGCCAGCGGGCCCATGGGCAGGAAGATGCCAGTGGCCATGATGGCCGCCGTGGCGGCCAGCAAGGGCCAGGAGGCACGGCTTTGCACAAAGGGAATCCTGGGCGTGCGGATCATGTGCACGATCAGCGTCTGCGTCAGCAGTCCCACCACGAACCAGCCCGATTGGAACAGGCTTTGCTCTGCGGCCGTGCTGGCGTGGAAGACGAACCACATCAGCGCGAAGGTGAGCACGTCGAACAGCGAACTGATGGGGCCGAAGAAAAGCATGAAACGGCCCAGGTCCTGAGGGTCCCAGCGCAGCGGCCTGGCCACCATTTCCTCATCCACGTTGTCGAAGGGAATGGCGATCTGCGACAGGTCGTAGAGCAGGTTCTGCATCAGCAGCTGCATGGGCAGCATGGGCAGGAACGGGATGAAGGCCGAGGCGATCAGCACCGAGAACACATTGCCGAAGTTGGAGCTGGCCGTCATACGGATGTACTTGAGCATATTGCTGAAAGTGCGGCGTCCTTCGAGCACGCCCTGCTCCAGCACCATCAGGTTTTTCTCCAGCAGGATGATGTCGGCCGCTTCGCGGGCGATGTCCACACCGCTGTCGACGCTGATGCCGATATCGGCGGCGCGCAGCGCGGGCGCGTCGTTGATGCCGTCGCCCATAAAGCCCGTGACATGGCCGTTGGCTCGCAGTGCTCGTACGATGCGCTCCTTGTGCAGCGGCGTCAGGCGGGCGAACAGCAGGTGTGACTCCACCGTGCGGCGCAGCTGCTCCTCGTCCATGGCTTCGATGTCGTTGCCGACAATCGCCTCGTCCACCTGCAGGCCCACGTCGCGGCAGACCTTGCGTGCCACCAGCTCGTTGTCGCCCGTCAGCACCTTGACTGTCACACCATGCTGCAGCAGCGCAGCAATGGCGGCCTGGGTGGATTCTTTGGGCGGGTCGAGAAAGGCCACATAGCCGATCAGGGTCAGTCCGGACTCGTCGGCGATGCCGTAGGTGTTCTTGTCGGGCGGCACTTCCTTCATGGCCACGGCCACCACGCGCAGCCCCTCGCTGTTCAGGCCTTCGGTGACTGCGCGCACCTGCTCGCGGCGCTCGGGCGTGAGGGCCTGCACGGTCTCGCTGTCTGGCCCGCTGTCCCGGATATGCGTGCAGGCCTGCAGGATTTCCTCGACCGCGCCCTTGCAGATCAGCTCGTGGTGGTGGTCGCGCTCGGCTACCACCACGGACATGCGCCGGCGCTGGAAGTCGAAGGGGATTTCGTCGACCTTGCGGTAGTCCTCGTTGACATGCAGCCGCGTGTGCAGCTCCACATGCTCGAGCACGGCACGGTCCAGCAGGTTCTTGAGCCCGGTCTGGTAGTAGCTGTTGAGGTAGGCGAACTGCAGCACCTCGTCGCTGGGACGGCCTTGCACGTCGGTATGGCGCTCCAGCGCGATGCGGTCCTGCGTCAGCGTGCCGGTCTTGTCGGTGCACAGCACATCCATGGCGCCAAAGTTCTGAATCGCGTCCAGGCGCTTGACCATTACCTTCTGGCGCGACAGCACCACGGCGCCCTTGGCCAGCGTGGAGGTGACGATCATCGGCAGCATCTCGGGCGTCAGGCCCACGGCCACCGACAGCGCGAATAAAAAGGCCTCGCCCCAGTCGCCCTTGGTGTAGCCGTTGATGAACAGCACCACGGGCACCATCACGGCCGCGAAGCGGATCAGCAGCCAGCTGACGCTGTTCACGCCCTGTTCGAAGGCCGTGGCCGTGCGGTCCTGGTGGGTGATGCGCGCTGCCAGCGTGCCGAAATAGGTCTGGTTGCCCGTGGCAACGACCACGGCCATGGCCGTGCCCGAGACTACATTGCTGCCCATGAAGAGCAGGTTGCCGGCTTCCAGCAACTGGCCCGCCTGCAGGGCAGCCAAGGTGCGCGCATCCTTTTCCACGGGCAGCGATTCGCCGGTCATGGCTGCCTGGCTCACGAACAGGTCCTTGGCGGACAGCAGGCGGCAGTCGGCCGGGATCATGTCGCCGGCCGACAGGGCCACGATGTCTCCGGGAACCAGTTCGCGCATGGGCAGCTCGGACAGCGAGGTGTCATGGCCTCCGCCGCTGTCGCGAAAGTCTGCGGCCGATGCATCGGTCTTGCGGCGCACGGTGACGCGGTTGCTCACCAGGGCCTGCAGACGCGCGGCCGCACGCCGGGAGCGGCCCTCCTGGACAAAGCGCAGCAGCGTGGACAGCAGCACCATGCTGGCGATGACGATGGTGGCTTTCTCGTCCTCGGTGACATAGGAGACCACGGCCAGCAGCGTCAGCAGCAGATTGAAGGGGTTGCGGTAGCAATGCCACAGGTGCTGCCATGCGGGCAGGGGCTTTTCATGCGCTACCTCGTTGGGCCCATGGCGCAGCTGGCGCTGCCGGGCCTGCTCGGGGCTCAGGCCCCGGCTCGATGTGTCCAGCTGCTGCAGCAGCCCAGACACGGGGCTGCAGGCGGCGGATTGCAGGGCCTGTACCTGTGCCGGTGGCACGGTGACGGCGGTGGAGGGGCCGCCAGCGGGCATCGGCCGGCGCCCGAAGAGGCCGGCCAGGCGGTGGCTGCGCAAAAAGGCCCGGAACAGGTTCTTGAGAGTCTGCATCACGGCCTCCTGTCAGTGCAGCGTCTTGCCGGAGGTGCCGAATCGTTTCCAGGGCCGCTGTGCCTGGCTGGCGCGCAACTGGTTGTCGATGCGGCTGCGCTGCTCCTGGGTCAGCAGCGACAGGGCATCGGCGCGCTGGCGGATGCTGAGATTGGCCATGGCGCGGGCCATGATGGGCGCGGCATGGCGGTCGACCAGGTGGCGCAGCACGTCGGTGCGGCGCTCTGTCAGTGCCGAGATCACGGCATGGGTCAGGCCATGGTGGCGGGTAGAGTCATTGAAGCGGGGGGCGGGGCGGCTGCGTTGCAGCACGCGCAGCCAGGCGAGGCGTTGCATGGGCATACTCCTTGGGGTGGCCCGGGAGCTGCCCGCCGCTGCTACTGCATCAGGCGTCCAGCCCCGGGACGGGGTTCCAGTCCCTGCGTGTAGCCATCAAGCTCACACGCAGGCCAATGGCTTGACAGCGCGCCGCACGGGGCGCGCTGCAAGATCGGCTAGGGTCGGGATCCATACGTGTTCCTTGGTTAAAAGTGAATGAAATGCGGGTTGGAGCCGGTCCGCGATGGGTCGGATCAGCGCACGATGCGGCTGCTCAGAAAGCTGCGGATGCGATGCGTGGGCCAACTGGTCAGTGCATCGAGTTCCAGCGTCCGTTCCAGCGCTTGCGGCAAGGCTGCCGGTGCGGCAGACGCTGCCGGACGGGGCGTGGCGCGGGCGCGCAGCAGCAGAGGGCGCAGCTGGTGCAGAGAGCGGGTCAGGCGGTTGCTCATGGCTTTCTCCTCATTGGTTGAGGGAGCGGGCCAGGCGGCAGCGCGGCACAAACGTTTTGGCGCGGCCATGAACCGACGGGAGGCCGGAGCGGATGGCGACGCGAAAACTCAGTGATGAGCAGAGCTTGCGAGCTTGAGGGCTCTACCCGTGCTACGCACGGCAGGCCGCCCCGAACGTCGGGAAGCCAAACAGCAAGTTGCGAGGGGCGCGGGGCAAGGGATGCGGGGCGGTCGATGACGACTCCCGATCCGGGGGAGTCTGTCAGTCGGCCAGCTTCGCAGCCATTGCGGCGTGCGATAAATCACTGGTTGAACTGGCACTGTCCACGTGGGGACTCCTGAAATTGCGATCTGCCGATTATCGGTCCAGACCGGGTTCAGGGTCAACCCTAGGTGGCTTTCAGTTGCAATTGCGTCGGGGTCTGGCGGGTTGCAGGCTCGGCCCATTGGCGCACACAGCCCCAGACGATCAGGGCCTGTGCGGCGTAATAGCTGCCGAGCACGCTCACCGAGGACCAGGGCAGCGGCTGCACAAAACGGTTGATGGCCAGTATGGAGTCGCTGAGCATGAAAAAGCTGGCGCCCAGGGCGGTCAGCAGTGCGGCGCGGCTGCGCAGTTGACGATAGCGTCCCCAGGCCTGCGCCGCCATCAGGGCGATGACGCCGACATAGGCGGCCACGGGCAGGCGCAGGGCGGCGGGCAGGCCATGGGTCCAGAGAAAGACATACATGGTGGCGCCGATCGCAGCCACGAGCAGCAGTGCGCGGCGATCGGCAAACCAGGTCACATCAAACCTGAACAGCGCGACATAGCAGACATGGGCCAGCAGAAAGCTGATCAGGCCGGGAATGAACAGACCGGTTTGCAGCTGTCCGTCCAGCATCAGGAAGACATCGCCAGCCATGGAAAAAACAATAGCAGCCAGCAGCACTTGAACATGTATTTGAGGCAGGTTTTGCATTGTGTGCAAGGCATGACTTGCGCAAGAAGCTATGCATATGAGAGCAAAAACCATGGTGGCGGGCTTGAACAGCCAATGCCATGGCTGCAGACCGAGCGCCGCCGTGGCCGTGGCCAGTGCGCCGCTTTGCAGCATCAGCGCCAGCCACAGACTGATGCGTCCCTGCATGGCAGCGCCCAGAGCCCATTGCCCGGTGAGCAGCACGCCGAACCAGATCAGATTGGTGGCCAGCGGCGACTGGTCGGCATGCCAGAGAAAGACCGAAGTGCCTGCAACCAGCGCCGCGAACTGCAGGCCGGCAAACCAGCGCAGCCCAGTGCCCATGGGAGGCGAATAGATGATGCGGTGCTCGTCCAGATCGAAGACGGGCCTGGGAAAGCGCTGCGCCACATCGGCTGGCCGCCAGCCCGGCGGCTTGAACCAGACGCGGACCTTGTCCATCCAGCTGCGTGCGTGCCAGCTGTCATGCGCCAGCTGGCGGTAGACGCTGAAGTTGGCCCACAGCGGGTCCCAGCTCTTGAGCAGGCCGCGCGTGCCGTAAACGCAGGGCTCCTCGTCGTCCTCGGTCTTGTAAGTGCCAAAGAGCCGGTCCCAGACGATGAGAATACCGCCGTAGTTCCGGTCCAGATAGCGCTCGTTGACGGCATGGTGCACGCGGTGATTGCTGGGCGCGCAGAACCAGCGGTCGAACCAGCCCAGCTTCCTGACCTGCTCGGTATGCACCCAGAACTGGTAGAGCAGGTCGATCAGCCCGACCACGGCAAACACCAGCGGCGGCACGCCGGCCAGGGCCATGGGCAGATAGAAGATCCAGCCCAGCAGCGCGCCGGAGCTGGTCTGGCGCAGCGCGGTGGAGAGGTTGTAGGCCTGGCTTTGGTGGTGCACGGCGTGGGCGGCCCAGAGCACGCCCACTTCATGACCCATGCGGTGCAGCCAGTAGTAGCAGAGGTCGTAGAACAGCAGGGCCAGCAGCCAGCCCGGCAGGCTGAGCCAGAAGGCATCGGCCTCGATCAGCGCCACATGGCTGGCCACGACGGTGTAGATGCCCAGCGTCAGCAGCTTGGTGAAGACGGCGCTGGTCTGGCTCAGGACGCCCAGGTTCAGCGAGCTGATGGCATCGGCCAGCGCATAGGCATTGCGCCCGCGCCTGAGGCTGACGGCCCATTCCACGGCAATCAATGCAAAAAAGACCGGCGTGGCCACAACGATGACTTGGCTGGGGGAGAGCATGGTCATCGATTGTGGGCAGGGCGCGGCGCGCGGCGCCTCGCATCTTCCCTAGTTGCGGCTCTTGGCGCGGGCGCTCACAACCGTATGCCGCGCTTGTGGATCAACGCGCCCCAGCGCCTGGTCTCCACGGCGATAAGCTCGGTGAAGCGTGCCGCATCCAGCGCCAGGATTTCCGCATCGGTGGCAGCCAGCCGCGCGCGCACTTCGGGCGTCGCCAGCGCGCGCTGGAACTGCTGGCTCAGCCACTCGACCACCGGCACGGGCGTCTTCGCCGGTGCGCCAATGCCGTACCAGGACTGCACCAGGATATCGGGATAGCCGGCCTGTGCGATGGTGGGTACCTCGGGCAGCGAGCGCGTGCGCGCTGCGGCGTTGACAGCCAGAGCCCGTACCTTGCCGGACTGGATCAGCGGCAGCACCAGGTTCTGCGAGATCAGCGCGAACTGCAGCAGGCCGGAGCCCAGGTCCAGCAGCGCCGGCGGCTGGCCCTTGTAGCTCACGTTGGTCAAGCGGATGCCGGTGCGCTCGAAGAACAGTTCCTGCGCCAGGTGGATAGAGCTGCCGGTGCCGGGGTTGGCTGCGTTGAACTCGCCCGGTCTGAGGGCCGCCAGCGCAACGAACTCCTTCAGCGTCCTGGCGGGCACCGTGTCGTGCACCACGAACACCGTCGGCGCGGAGGCGATGCCGCAGATGCCGACGAAATCCCTGCTGCGCAGCCGGCTGTCGGGCATCAGGTGCTCGGCTGTCGTCAGGATCGGGGACGCCGCCAGCAGCGTATAGCCGTCGGCCGGGGCCCTGGCCACCGCATCGATGCCGATGCGCCCGTCGGCGCCCGGGCGGTTGTCGACCACGATGCGCTGCGGCAGTGCGCTGGACAGCGGGTCGCAGACGGCGCGCAGCACCACGTCGACGACGCCGCCTGCGGGATAGGGCACCACGATGCGGATCGGGCGATCGGGGTAGCCGTCATGGCTTGGCGAGGTGCCGGCGCGGGCCATGCCGGGCACCAGACCGGCCAGCAACAGGTGAAGGTGAAGGTGGAATTGCCGACGGTCCATGCTCGTCTCTCCGGTTCTAGGCGATGTAACCCGCCATTGATTGCAGGGTCTGGCGTGTCTCGGTCACCAGGCGGTCCATCACGGCGGCCACGGGCTCGATTCCGCGCAGCCAGTGCACGCTCTGCCCCGCAGCCTCGTACATCAGCGGCCCGATCTGGTGCTGTTCCACCGCCGCCAGCAGATCGCCGGTGAGAGCCTGCTGGTAGGGCATGGACAGTGGCTCGGGTGCGCCGGGCTGTGCCCAGGCGTCGCTGAACGCGCTGCGCAGCACGCGGCAGGGCTTGCCGCTGTGGGCGCGCGTGATCACCGTGTCTTCGCTGTCGGCCTTGATCAGCTTCTTCGCCAGCGCCTGCGGCATTTCGTGCTCGCGCGTGCCCAGCCATAGCGTGCCCAGCCAGGCACCTTGCGCGCCCAGGGCCAGCGAGGCCGCCACCTGCGCCCCGGTGCCGATGCCGCCGGCCGCGATGACTGGCCGGCCCTCGGCTGCCGCCACGATCTGCGGCACCAGCGTGAAGGTGCCGATGGGCCCCGTGTGGCCGCCCGCGTCATAGCCCTGGGCCACCAGGATGTCGGCCCCGGCTGCGATCGCCTTTTGCGCATGGCGCACGCTGCCGACCAGGGCGATGGTGTGCAGGCCGCGGGCCTTGATGCGTGCCAGCGCCTCCACCGGCGTGCCGACGCCGGCGGCAAAGACATCGATATCGCTGCCCGCAATGGCGTCCACCTGCTCCTCGAACAGGCTCTGCGAGCGTACGTACTGCGAGAAGAAGCTGCCTTCGGTGGCGGGCGGCACGTCGTATTGCCTGAACAGGCCCTGCACGAAATCCCTGTGCACCTGGGGCAGCGCGGCAGCCACGGCTGCGCGGTCGTCGTGTTCGGGCAGGCCGGTGGGCAGCAGCAGGTCCACGCCCACCGGGTGTTCGGGGCACAGTTCGCGCAGCTGGCGCAGCTTTTTCTGCAGCTCGTGCGGGCCGTCACGCGCGGCGGCATAGACGCCCAGCCCGCCGGCCCGTGAGATCGCGGCGGCCACTTCGATACGGTGGGCCAGACCAAAGATGGGCAGGCGTATGCCCAGCCGCCGGCAGAGGTCGTTGGTCAGTGCATTGCTCATGTCCACAGCTCCGGCTCCATGTCCAGGCAAGGGTGCTGCGGCAGCGCGGCGGCGCGCCGCAGCACATGGCGGCCGATCAGCGTCTTGTGAATCTCGCTGGTACCTTCGCCGATCTGGTTCATCTTGGCGTCGCGCAGGAAGCGCTCGAGAGGGAAGGCCTTGAGGTAGCCGTTGCCGCCCAGCAGTTGCAGGCAGTCGACCACGATGCGCATGCACAGGTCGGTGGCATGCAGCTTGGCGATCGATGCATGGATGGCCACGTCGGCATCGCCTGCGTCGTAGCGCTGCGCGGTGCTGTAGACCAGACAGCGTGCGGCCTCGATCTGGGCCGCCATCTCGGCCACCATCCACTGGATGCCCTGGTGCGCACCCACCGGCTGCCCGAAGACCTGGCGCTGGTTGGCGTACTGGGCGGCAATCTGCAGCGCACCTGCGGCGCGGCCCAGCGCGATCGCAGCGTGGCCGATGCGTGCGCGCAGCAAGGTGTCCTGAGCCAGCGCCATGCCTTCGCCTTCCTTGCCGAGCAGGTGCTCCGGCGCGATGTGCACGTCGTCGAAGCTGACCAGCGCGATCGGCACGCCGTACCAGCCCAGCTTGGGAATCACCGGCGATACCGTGATGCCGGGCGTGTCGCGCGGTACGACGAAGGCGCTCAGTCCGCGGCCGCCGCCGGGACCGTCCGCCTGGCGCGCCACCACCACGAACATGTCGGCTACGTTGGCGCGCGTGATGAACTTCTTCTGGCCATTGAGCGTCCAGCCGCCCTGCGGCGCAGGTGCATAGTGCGCTCCCAGCCGCGCCACGTCGCTGCCTGCGCCGGGCTCGGTCAGTGCGAAGGCCGACTGGCGTGCGCCGCTGGCCAGGTCGGGGATCAGCGCGCTGCGCAGCGCCTCGCTGCCGCCGGCCACGATGGGGCGCGATGACAGGTCGGTGCCTGTGACCAGCGAAGCGGCCGTCGAACACACGGACGCCACTTCCTCGATGATGCGCACGCGCAGCATCATCGACGCCTCGCTGCCGCCGTGCGTGCGCGGGAACGCGGTGGCGACGATGCCTTCGCGACATAGCAGCCGGAAGGTATCCCAGGCGAAGACGTCCTGCTGGGCCACGCGCTCGGCGTCCGGGCCGATGCGCTCGGCCACCAGAGTTTTCACGCGCTCAAGCAGTGCGGCTTCATCGGGCGACAGGCGCACAAGCGGGTGGTGGGATTCGGGAATCGACATGGGGTCTCCTTTGTTTCAGATTCGCCTCAGATGACGCCTGCCTCGCGCAGGCGGGCCAGTTCGGCGGCAGGCATTGCCAGCTCGCCCTGGTAGAACGCTTCGTTGTCCTGCCCCAGTGAACCGCCGGCGTGGCGGATGCGGCCGGGCGATCGGGCGAACCGCGGCACCACATTGGCCATGCGCACGCTGCCGAAGTCCCGGTCGGGCACGTCGCAAAGGGCCTGGCGAGCGCGCATGTGCGGGTCGGCCTCGATCTGGTCGATGCCGTAGACCGGGGCGATGGTGCCCTGCGCCGCTTCGAAGGCGGCCAGCACCGCCGCCAGCGGATGTGCTGCGCACCAGGCCGCGAAGATGTCGTTCAGCTCCTGGGCATGCTGCACGCGGCCGCGGTTGTTGGCGAAGCATGGCTCGTCTATCAGCTCGGGCCGGCCTATGGCGCGGCAGTTGTTGGCAAACATGGCATTGGTGCTGCCCGACAGTGATACCCATTGCCCGTCGGCAGTGCGGTAGACCGCAGCCGGTGCAGAGTACTGGTTGGCATTGCCCGAACGCTGATACACGGTGCCTAGCTGCTCGTGCTGGATGGGCAGGAACTCGAGCAGCTTGAGCGTGGCCTCGGTCAGCGACAGATCGATTTCCTCGCCCGGGGCCTGCGGGTTGCGGGCGCGGCGCCACAGCGCAGCCAGCACGCCTACCGCACCGAACAGTCCGCCGACGTTGTCGGCCAGTGGGTAGCCGGAGTGCATGGGCGCTCCCTGGGCTTCGCCGCTGATGTAGGTCAGGCCGCCCATGGCCTCGAACAAGCGTGCAAAGCCCGGCCGGTCGCGGTAGGGGCCGCTCTGGCCGAAGCCCGTGGTGCGCAGTATCACCAGGCTGGGCTGGGCCTGCCACAAGGCCTCTTTGCTCAGGCCCCAGCGGTCCAGCGTGCCGGGGCGGAAGTTCTCGATCAGCACATCGAACTGAGGCAGCATGCGCAGCAGCAGCGCGGCGCCCTCGGGCTTGCGCAGGTCGAGCGTGACCAGGCGTTTGCCGCGGTTGGTCACTTTCCACCACAGAGGCTTGCCGTCCTTGTGCGGTGGGAAGTCGCGCATGCCGTCGCCTGCGCCGGGCAGCTCGGCCTTGACGACGCTGGCGCCGTAGTCGGCAAGGAGGGCCGCGGCCGAGGGCGCGGCAATGATGGTGGCGATGTCCAGGACGCGCAGTCCGGTGAGAGGTCCGTTCATGGTGTGCATGTCTCCTGCAGGTCAATGTAGGAAACAGCTAGCCGCGAGCCAACCAGAAATATGAGAATCAGATATCTCGTTTTCAGATGGATGCAGAAGCTGCCATGACCCACGCCACCGAAGCCCTGGAGTTGCTGACACTGAAGTCGCTGAGGACGCTGGCCTCTGCGATCCAGGGCGGCAGCCTGACACGCGCGGCCGTCGAGCGTGGACTGGCGCAGTCGGCCGTGAGCCGGCAGATCGCCGAACTGGAGCGCGCACTGGGCGGCGCGCTTTTCTATCGCACCGGACGCGGCGTCAAGCCCACGGCACTGGCCGAGCAGATGCTGCCGCGCGTTTCGGCTTTGCTGTCCGAGGCCGAGGCGCTGGTGCGCCTGGGCAAGGAGCTGAACGGTGTGCCCAGCGGCCTGGTTACGCTGGGCCTGGTGCCGGGTGTGGCCGGCTTCATGGCCGCGGCGCTGTATGGCGAGGTGGCGCAGCGCTTTCCCGAGATCCGGCTGCGCGTCATAGAGGGCTATAGCGGAGACATGGAGGTGGCGCTGAGCCAGGGCCGCATCGACATGGCGATCCTGAACCGCTACCGGGCCAGAGGCAGCAACAGCTACCGCAAGCTGGCCGATGCGCAGATCTGCGTGGTGGGCCGCCAGCGTGTGCTGCAGCGCATGCTGGCGCCGGCGGATACGGCCCTGCCGGTCAGCTTGGCCCTGCAGACGCTCGAGCGCCTGCCGCTGGTGCTGCCGGTGCCTCCCAACGCCATCCGCAACCTGCTCGATGAGCAGACAGGCCGACAGGGGCTGAGCCTGAACGTGATCCTGGAGGGGAGCTCCTCGGTGATCCTCAAGAGCATGCTGGCTCGGCACGACTGCGCCACGCTGCTGCCGCGCCATGCCGTCAGCGAGGAGCTGGCCTGTGGCAGCCTCGCAGCCATTGCGCTGGCGGAGCGGGTGTTTCGTCAGCATGTGGTGCTGGCTACCAGCAGTCAGCGTCCTTTCACTCTGGCAGGCAAGGCGGTGGCGGCCCTGGTAGCCGAGACCGCCGGTGCCTTGATGGCCCGACAGGCAATGCTTTGAGATCGTGGATCAGAGGTTTTCAGGGGTAAGCATCGATTGCTAAGTAGTTTTATTTATGACATTTCGCGAGAAGCGAACCGATAATTTCGCGCATATCCCCGGTCGGCAAGCTGTCTTGACCCGCCGGCCTGCACGGGCACTCCGCCGTCCGCATGTTGCGGCGAGGTGCCCGTGACCCACTGCTGCCTGTACATGTCCATACCACGCCGCTCTCTTGTCGCGACCGCCGCCCTGATGGCTGCGGCCGGTTTTTCCGCTCCCGTTCTTGCCGCCGCCGATGCCTGGCCTGCCACCAAGCCCATCACGCTGATCGTGCCGTTCAGCGCCGGTGGCAATGTGGACACCACGGCACGCCTGATCGGCCAGAAGCTGGGCGAGCGCCTGCACCAGTCCATCGTGGTGGACAACGTGCCTGGCGCCGGCGGTGTGCTCGGGGTGAGCAAGGCCGTCAAGGCACCGGCCGACGGCTACACCTTGCTCATGGGTTTTGACGGCCCCATCAGCATTGCCCAGCTGGTGAATTCCGCCGTCAAGTACGACGCCGAAAAGGATCTGACCCCCGTGGGGCTGACCACCATCGCCCCGGTGGTCGCCGTGGCCCGTCCCGGCCTGCCGGCGCACAATCTGAACGAGCTGATTGCACTGGCGCGTTCCAAGCCCGGATCGCTGACCTACGCCACTTCGGGCGTGGGCACCATGCTGCATCTGGCCATGGAAATGCTGCAGGAGCGCGCCAAGATCAAGCTGGTGCATGTGCCCTACCGCGGCGGCGCCCAGATCACCAGCGACGTGATGGGCGGCCAGGTCGATGTGGGCATGCTCACCACTGTGAGTGCCGTGCCCATGATCCAGCAGAAAAAGCTCGAAGGTCTGGGTGTGACATCGGCCAGGCGCATCGATGCCATCCACGCTGTGCCCACCTTTGGCGAGACGGCCGAACTCAAGGGCTTTGACCTCAACACCTGGACGGGGCTGTTCGTGCCCGCCAAGACGCCTCAGGCCGTGGTCACGCGCCTGGCCACCGAGCTCGATGCCGTGCTCAAGATGCCCGATGTGCGCAAGCGCCTGGAAGACGGTGGCGCCACGCCCGGCTCCGGCACCCAGGCCAGCTTCGTCCAGTTCCTGAAGAAGGAAAAAGCCGGCTATGCCCAGATCGTGAAGTCGGCCAACATCCAGGCGGAATAAGCCATGGTCGCGCCTCTGAACCCGGTGCATGCCGAGATCCACCCGCCCGTGCTGCCCGAAGTGGCGGCCGTGGCGGCCGAGATGCTGGCCCTGCGCCATGATCTGCACGCCCATCCCGAGCTGGCCTACGAAGAGCACCGCACCGGCGATATCGTGGCCGCCAGGCTGGCCGAATGGGGCTACGAGGTCCATCGCGGCCTGGGCGACACCGGCGTGGTGGGGACGCTGCGCTGCGGCGATCACCTGGATGGCAAGCGCCTGGGCCTGCGCGCCGACATGGATGCACTGCCTATCCGTGAAGCCACGGGCCTGCCCTATGCCAGCCGTCACGACGGCAAGATGCATGCCTGCGGCCACGATGGTCACACAGCCACCTTGCTGGCCGCAGCCAGGGTGCTGGCCGGGCACAAGAACCAGCTCCAGGGCACGCTCAATCTGATCTTTCAGCCCGCCGAGGAAGGTCATGGCGGTGCGCAGAAGATGGTGGAGCAGGGCCTGTTCGAGCTGTTTCCCTGCGATGCGCTCTACGCGTTTCACAACGAACCCGGCTACCCGGCCGGGCAGTTCGGCTTCCGCTCGGGCGTGATGTATTCCAGCTCGGACACGGCCATCATCACCATCCGCGGCAAGGGCGGCCATGGCGCCATGCCCCACGTGGCCGTGGACCCCATCGTCGTGGCCTCGCATCTGGTGCTGGCGCTGCAGACCATTCGTTCGCGCGAGATCGACCCCAACGACATGGCCGTGGTCACCATCGGTGCCATCCATGCGGGCGATGCGCCCAATGTGATTCCGGAAACCTGCGAGCTGCGCGTGACCATTCGTGCGCGTTGCCCCGAGGTGCGCCAGCAGCTGCGCGAGCGCATCACGGCCATGGCACATGCCCAGGCCGCCGTGCACCGCGCCACGGCCGAGGTGGACTACAAATGGCGCTATCCGCCCGTCATGAACGACAAGAACGCGACCGATTTCGCAGTCGGTGTGGCACGCGAATTTCCGGGTGAGCAATGGCTGATTCCCGATCTGCAGCCGCTGCAGGCCAGCGACGACTTCGCCATCATGCTCAACCAGGTTCCCGGCAACTATTTCATCGTCGGCAACGGCATGGGCGAGGGCGGCTGCATGGTGCACAACGCTGCCTATGACTTCAACGACAACCTGCTGCCCGTCACGGCCTCGTTCTGGGTCAAGCTGGCCGAGAGCTATCTGCGCCGCGACTGAGTTTTGTATGAGTGAAATTGCATCCGTGGTCGATCTTTGCGGCCAGAACCTGCCCGGCTTCGACGCGACGACCGACTACTGGCAAGCCATCGTCACCGAGGCCGAGCTGCCCCAGTCGCCGCTGCCGCCCTATGCGAAGAGCTACCCGGCCAGACTGCCCGACGGCCGCTATCTGCTGCTGCCGCTGCGCGGCATGCCCACGGCCGATGGCTCGGCACCGGACCGCTGCGTGGCCTCCCTGATTGCCAATCAGGCCTCGTTGGAGGTGGTGGAGCAACTAGCGCTGCATATGGCGCAAGGCGCGGGGGCGCATGATTTCGATGTGGTCATAGGCCTGCCCACGCTGGGCCTGGCCTTCGCGCCGCTGGTGGCGCGCCACCTGGGTCACCGCCGCTATGTGCCGCTGGGCTATTCGCGCAAATACTGGTACCGCGACGAGCTCTCCGAGCCCGTCAGCTCCATCACCACGCCGGGCAAGGGCAAGCTGCTCTATATCGACCCCAATCAGCTGAGTCTGATCACTGGCAAGCGCGTGCTGGTGGTGGACGATGCCGTGAGTTCGGGCACAACCATGGTGTCCGGCCTCAAGCTGCTGGAGCGCTGCGGCGCCGAGGTGGTGGCCATCGCCGTGGCCATGCGCCAGGGCACGCAGTGGCAGCAGAAATTGGTGCGTGCCGATGGCAGCGCCATCCCCGTGGTCGCGGCCTACGACTGCCCGCGCATGGAGCGCCGTGCCGACGGATGGTGGCCTGAAGGCTCATAAAAAGAGAGCTGCTGGCGACTTTCATATATGAGTTTCAGGCTGTTTATGCCTTGAAATCATTTTATGAAATGCGTTGTAAGCTCTTGTTTATATAGCAATCAAGGCCCGGAGCAGGAGCGAATCAGGTCAGCGCACCGCGCCCGTCCACGGTGAAGATGCGTTCGACCACGCCCTTGAGCCGTCCGCCGCGCACGCCGATCAGATGGTCGTGCAGATTGACCGTGGGGTCGCAGTGGCCGGGAATCAGCCACAGGCTCTCGCCCAGCGCGGGCAGCCAGCCGCTGTGGTTGCCGGCATCGGCATCGGGGTGCAGCACGCCATGCTCGTCGCCGCCGTTGGCAAAGCGCAGCGCGTTTTCAGGCGGCAGCGCATGCAGCCTGGGCAGGCCTGAGTCTATGGCATGGGCCTTGTGGCCGGCGTCGCAGACGGCATGCCCGCTGCTGAGCGACATGACCTGGGTCTTGACGTAGAGCGCATGCTCGAACAGGGGCTGGGCCGCGTCGCGCTGGTTGGCCGCGTAGTCTGCATCCATGAAGAGGAAGGAGCCGGGCTGGATTTCTCCATAGATGCCGCTGGCGGCCTCGTTGACCATGGTGCCCGTGCCGGCACCCGTGATCAGCGGTATGGCCAGGCCGGCGCGGTCGAACTCATGGCGCGTGCGGTTGACGAGCTTGAGCACCTGGTCGATGGCTGCCCTGCGCTCCTCGGCGCTGCGCAGATGCTGGGCGCCGCCATGGTAGGCCTGCAGACCCGCAAAGCGCAGCGTGGGCTGGGCCGCAATAGCCTGTGCCAGCACCAGGGCGGCTTCGCCGGGCTCTGCGCCGCAGCGGTTCTGGCCGACATTGATTTCCACCAGCACATCCATGGCCGCATCGCCTGCCTGCGCATCCTGCAGGGCCCGCGCCAGCCGGGTGATGCCTTCCTCGCAATCCACGGCCAGGGCCAGCCGGCCGCCCTGTGCATTCAGTGCCTTGGCCAGAGCCGCCACGCGCGCCAGCTTGGTCAGGCCAATGACTTCGTTGCTGATGAAGATATTGGTGATGCCGCCCTGAGCCAGTGCCTCGGCCTCGCTGACTTTCTGCACGCAGTGGCCGCAGGCGCCGGCATGCTCGAGCAGATGGGCGATATGAGCGCTTTTGTGCAGCTTGGCATGCGGGCGCCAGAGCACGCCATGCTGCTGGGCAAAGCGGGCCATGCGCTCGATATTGCGGTCCATGGCGTCCAGGTCTATGACCAGGGCGGGTGTGTCTATGCGTTTGACGGCCTGGCCGACCAGGGTCTGCAAATGCTCAGGAATGTGCTTCATCTCGGCTGCCTTGCTGAAGGTGTGCGGTATCTGCCCAGCCTACCAAAGACAGGCCGTCGGGCGTCCAGAGCAGGCGATTGATGGCGCAGTTGCTCAGCTCCCAGGTACGTGGCGTCTGGAAGTCCTGGCGCGTGGCCAGGCGGTAGAGCACATCCATCACGCCGCCATGGGCGACCAGCACGATCTGCTCGCCCTCATGCTGGCGCGCAATCCCGTCCACGGTGGCAAAGATGCGTTCGCGCAAGGCCTGCAGCGAGTCGCCACCGCCGGGCGGGGCATAGGCCGGGTTGCGCGTGCGCCAGAGCTGGGCGTCCTCGGGCTGGGTGGCTTCCACATCCTTGAAGGTGCGGCCCTGGAAATCGCCGAAGCAGCGCTCGCGCAGGCCGGCGGTGGTGTGCAGCGGGGCACCGGATCTCTGGGCAATCGCCTGCGCCGTGACATGGGCACGCTGCAGGTCGCTGCTGTAGATGGCGGCAATGCTCTCGTCGGCCAGCGCCTGGGCTGCCTGCTCGGCCTGCCACAGGCCGGTGTCGTTCAAGGGAATATCCAGATGCCCCTGGATGCGTCCATCGACGTTCCAGGTCGTCTCTCCGTGCCGGATGGCAATGATGCGCGTGGCGTGCATGTCTAGGCTCGTTCAGCGTAGGTTGTCTTGTAAGGCAGTCATTGTCTTGCAAACAAAGCATGCCATTGCCTATGTCGGCAGTAGCATGCTTTGCACAGGGGGAAACCTGGGGGGTTTCTAGTTGCTCCTTGGAAACGCGCGTGAATCTTCCATTTCTGGGCGTGAGCAATCAAACTCGGGATCAGGCACGTCCCCCGCTTGCTCGGCCCTGGCTTGTGAATTAGTTCGCTACGGCACCTGAAATTTTCACGACGTTGGCCCACTTTGCGTTTTCCGACTTCACGTAGGCCAGAAATTCTTCGGGTCGAGAAGTCCGGATGGTCACACCTCTTTCCTCCAGCTTTTCGCGAACCTGGGGATTGGCAACGCTTTTGGCAATGGCGCTGTGCAGCTTATCCAGGATAGGGCGGGGCAAATGGGCTGGCGCCATCACGCCAACCCAGGCATCCACGACCATGTCCGGTAGTCCGGATTCGGCTGCGGTAGGCACATCTGGCAGTTGCGGGACCCTCTCGCGAGAAGTGATGGCCAGAGCACGAAGCTTTCCTGCCTTCACCAGCCCCAGCGCCGAAGGCAGATTGTCGAACATCACATCGATCTGCCCTCCCACCAGGTCGGTGAGCGCGGGGCCGCTGCCCTTGTATGGCACATGTGTCAGATTCACGCCGGTCAGAATTTTGAAGTACTCCCCGGTAAGGTGCGGTGAAGTGCCGGCACCTGGCGAGCCAAAATTCATCGCGTGTTGCGCTTTCTTGGCATGGCTTATCCAGTCGCCAAGAGTCTTCACCGGCGTGGATGGGTTCACCAGTACCAGGTTGGTGTAGTAGCCCAACTGGGTGATCATGGTGAAATCTTTGATGTGATCGAAAGGCAGGTTCTTCTGCAACACCGGATTGATGCCATGGGTAGCCAAGGTGCCTAGATAAATGGTGTAGCCGTCCGCAGGCGCATTCGCGATGAACTGAGAGGCGATGTTGCCGCCGGCGCCAGGTTTGTTCTCGACAATGACGGGCCGCTTCAGCTCTTCAGACATCTGTGCGGCAACAATGCGCGTCACAAGATCTGTGGAACCCCCAGGCGGGAACCCAACCACGAATTTGATGGGCTTGCTTGGGTAGGTGTCCGCGTGTGCACTGAAACCTAGCGCAACCATTCCTGTAGCGGCGCTTGCCAGCGCCATGCGGATCAATGTGCGCTTTTTCATATCGTCATCCTCCAGTGATTTAGTGTGAAGTGGCCTTAAGCCGAGCGGAATTTCTGAATGAGCTCATCCCGGAGCTGGCGCTTTTGCACCTTGCCCAATGAGCTTCTGGGCAACTGGTCAATGATGTGAATGGTCTTGGGAGTACGCACAGCCCCCAGTGCCTCACGTACATGGGTGCGCAGCGCGTCATTGCTGCTGGTGCGCCCTTGTTTGAGTTCAACGACGGCCTCGACACGTTCACCCCAATGCGCATCGGGAATTCCAAAGACGACGCTTTCAGCCACGTCGTCATGGCGTGCCAACACATCCTCTACATCAGATGGATAGACATTGAATCCGCCGCTGATGATCACGTCCTTGGAGCGCCCTTTGATGAACAGATAGCCGCGTTGATCGAGATATCCGATATCGCCGGTCCTTAGCCACCCGCCTGAAAGCACTTGGCTGGTTTCATCCGGCATATCCATGTAGCCGCTCATGAGCAAATCACCACGAGCAACAACTTCTCCGAGCTCGTGTGCAGCACAAAGGCTGCCGTCTTGCCGCATGACCGCCAATCTGGTCAGCGGGCCAGCCTTGCCGGCGCTGCCAAGGTTCTCGTTCAAGGCGCCATCGTCGCCAGGCATGCCTGCAATGATCACAGGCGCTTCGGTCAGGCCATAGGTCACGCCGACCACGGGCCCCAGAAGTTCCCGTGCCTGCTGCAGGCGCTCGAGGGTCGCGCCGGCTCCTCCGTACAGCAGGTTCCTGAGACTTTGAAGCGTTCGCGGCCGAATCGCCTGCTCGTCCAGCATTTGGTAGAGCAAGGTGGGTGGCACCCAAGTGCCGCTGACATCATGTAGAGACATGGCATCGAGCAGTTGTCCTGCCTTTGCACCATCCATGATCAGCAGACATCCACCTGCAGCCAGCACCGGAAGAACAAAGGTGCCAGCTCCATGCGTCATGGGAGGACTTAGCAGGAAGCGCTCCGACTTCCGTAGTTTGTAGACTTGGCGCAGTGACACAACCATCGTGTTGATGCAGCGCGCAGATTGCAGAACGGCCTTGGGACGACCGGAGGATCCGCCTGTGAATTTGATGGCGAAGATATCCTCGCTATCTGCCTCCTGAATCTCTGGCACGGAATCTGTCGTCTGAGCGATTTGTGCATGAACATCGAAATCCGCATCAGACTTTCTTTGGCCGATGAACATCACCGGCACAGACTGAGCGGTGCGCAGGATTTCAGCCGACTGGTCCAGCACGATGAGATCCGGGCATGCCACCGTAATCTGCTGGCGCAGTTCGGCCTCGGGGTTCTTGGGCGTCAAGGGAATCAGCACACCGCGACACTGATAAATTGCAAGAATGCTCTCCAGCATGGCCATGCTGTTTCGGCATGCGATTGCCACTCTGGGGCGTTTGCTGCCGGAAAGGCGCTGAAAAGCCGCCGCGACAGAGTTCACCCGTTGAGCAAGCTCCCGAAATGTGACATGTTCCGTAGCTTGACCATCGGCGCTGAGTTCTGAGGCTGCTGGCGCATCTGGATAACGCAAGGCTGCTGCGTGAAAAAAGTCGATTGGAGTCATATGCCTTCGCCTTTTCAAGCCTTGTCCAGTACGGTGACCACGGCTGCAGCATCTTCAACCCGGATGAAGCCACCTCCGTTCTCTGCGACTGCGATACGCGCGCCTTGTACTTGACGCTCCCCTGCTTCGCCACGCAACTGGGTAACCAGTTCGTGCAACTGGATGATGCCTGTAGCCGCGATGGGATGCCCTTTCGACACAAGGCCGCCAGAGACATTGACGGGGCACTCGCCACCCAGGGTGGTTGCTCCGCTGACGGTGTAAAACCCTCCTTCACCGCGAGCGCAGAGCCCGAGGTTTTCTATCTGCAAAACCTCCGCAAAGCTCGAAGCATCGTGCACTTCAACGACATCGATATCCTTTGCGCTAATACCTGCTGCGGCATAGGCACGATCGGCAGCCAGGGACACGCAGTGGGATTCAAGTGCTTCGGGTGCGCGATGCACGGTGCTTGACACCCCTATGCCACGTACTCGGATCGCACGTATCCGGTTCACTCTGGACAGCGCTCGCTCGCTGCACACCACTGCGGCTGCAGCGCCGTCAGAGATTGGTGCGCACATGGCACGCGTGAGAGGCCAGGCGATGAGTGGAGTACCAAGCACCTCCTGGACGTTCATCGGTGCACGGTACTGGGCCAGCGGATTGAGTGCCGAATGGGTGTGGTTCTTGGCGGCTGCGTGCGCAATATGTTCCTGCGTGGTTCCATACATTTTCATGTGCATGCGTGCGAGTGATGCATACACGTCCATAAAGAAGCTTTGCTGCTTCCAGTCCCCCCCGTCCACGCGGGCCGGCCCAACGCCTTCGCCGATTTGCAGAAGTCCCTGCCAAGTGCTCTGCATTTCATGAATGTCGGTGCCACCGAAAAATGCTTGCATCATGGCTTGCCGCTTTTCCGGGTAGAACATCTTTTCTGTGCCTACGACGAGTGCAACATCAAATAGGCCTGCCTTGATGGCTGCGTAGGCTTGAAAGAGGCCGGAACTGCCGCTGGCACATGCGTTCTCTGTATTGAAGATGGGAATGCCGCTGAACCCCATGGCGGTCAAGGCACACTGACCTCGAATGGAGTTTTGAGCCTCCATCTGTCCTTGCCGCACATTGGAAAACCATGCCGCTTCAACTTCCCCTTGAGGCAGGCCTGCATCCAATAGAGCTCCAGCAACGGCCTCGTGCGTGAGTGCCTTGACAGACCTGTCAAGATGCCGGCCCAGCGGCGTATGAGAAATACCAGCAATGAATACGTCCATCGAATGTCTCCGAGATTTCGGCACTCTTAAATTCCAATATATGGAATAAAAAAGTCCATTTGCAAAAAACTTATCTCTGGACAAAGAATAGGATCAGATCCATATTTAGTACTAAGTTTCCACATATTGGAAAAATGGCGCACGGAACACAAACTTTGGAAAGAGGCTTGGGGCTACTCAAGCTGGTGGCCGCACATCACCCATCGGGACTGCGTCTGACGGACCTTGCGGAGCTTTCTGACTTGGAGCTGCCCACGGTACATAGGTTGATGGCCTGTCTGATGCGTGAAGGCCTGATCACGCAAGGCGAAGTCGGAAAGCGCTATGTGCTCGGCCAGTACTGTCAGCAACTCGTCGCAGCCTCAAGCAATGAGATGCCGGTGCAGCACACATACGGCCCATTGATTGAGGAGATCGCGCGGACCACTGGCGATGCGACGTTTCTTGTCGTGCAAAGCGGATTCGATACGCTATGCATTGGTCGCGCCGTTGGGACCTACCCGATCCAGGCCCTGGCTGTAAGCGTTGGCCATCGGCAGCCGATTGGTGTCGGCGCTGGCGGCTTGGCCATGTTGGCGGCCATGCCCGCGCGAGATTCGGATGCCCTGATACGCACCAACAGAGAGCGTCTGCCTTATTACCGTGATCTCTCGATGCCGGCGCTGAAAGCGATGGTGGCACAGGCCCGCGCAGACGGTTATGCAGTGATCGGCAACTATGCGGTTTCAGGCGTGATTGGCGTAGGCGTCGCGTTACATGACTCCATGGGAAACATCATTGGCGGAGTCAGTGTGGCATCCATCAAATCGCGCATGAACAAGGAGCGGCAAGAGCACGTGGCGCAACAGATAAAGCGAGTCATGGCGCAATATGGCTCTGTCGCATGAACCGGCGCTCCGTGTTTTACTTCGCTTCTTGTGCGCAATTCACGGCGCAGCAGGAGTGCGCGCCAAGAAAAAAGGCCTGCAATCACGGTCGCAGGCCTTTGGTCATTGCAGCGCTTGCGCTTCAAGCGCCAGCTGCCATGTCTTGGTGTCAGATCAGTGACTTGGCATTGTCCAGCACAAAGTCGCAGGCCTTTTCCTTGAGGTTGCTCTTGACCTTGTCCAGGCTGAAGCTCTTGCCGTCGGCGCCCGTGACCATGCCCATCAGACCGTTCTGGTAGCCCTGGTCCTTGGGCTCTTCCTTCTGGCCCAGGCCCAGCTTGCCCAGCAACTGGTTTTTGACCTGGGCGGCCTTGTCGGCGTTCAGGTAGTTGTTCTTCATGCAGTAGGTGAGGACGCCTGCGGCATTGCTGGCCGTTCCGGAGCTCAGGTTGCCCAGGCCCAGGGCCGACAGTGCCGAAGAGCCCCCGGAGCCGCCGAGCATGCCGCCCAGGCCCGAGGCGCTGGAGCTGCTCTCGGCCGCGCCGCCCAACTGGCCGCGCAAGGCATCGCCGAGGCCGCTGGCATGGGCGCTGAAGGAGCCCGCGGCCACTGTGGCGCAAAGCAGGGTGGAGAGAGCAAGTTTCTTCATGACAGTCATCCTTTTCATGGCGAGGGCTCAGGCAGGAGGCCCCGGTTAAAGCCGAGCAGCACGTTAGCACGCGGCAGGCCCGGCAACTGTTGAAGATTGCAAATCAACGTGCCGGTGCCGCGTTGGCCGGGGTGGCTGGCGTGGCCGGTGTGGCCGGTGTGGCGGGCTGCGCGGGTGCTGCAGGCGTGCCGCTGGCAGGCTGAGCTGCCGGTGGCTGGATGACGGTGCGCACATTGCGCGGGCCCTGCGGCGGCTTGGGGAAGCCCGTCAGCGCCGCATCAAACAAAATGCCGAAGATGGCCGGGTCGTCGGTCCACACATCCTGGCGTTGGGCCGAGGTTTCGTAGACGATCTGCTGGGTCTTGATGTCGCGCATGACGATGCTCACGGCGCGGTAATACTCCAGCGGCGGTTCGTTGAACATCATGCTGCCGCCGAAGCCCCAACCGAAGCCGCGGCCGTAGCTCATGCCCCAGCCCCAGCGCGGACCCCAGTAGGGGTCGTAGTAGGGCCAGCTGGCCCAGTCGCGCGCATAGCGGGCCAGGGCGCTGATCTGCACCACCAGGCTGGCGCGCGAATCATCGCGCGTCAGGCCGACGCGGGCCAGCGCATGCTGGGCCTGGGCTTCCACGGCCGCGAAGTTCAGCTGGCCTTGCTGCGAGGGCAGGGTCTCCAGCCGGTAGGTGGCTGGCACGGGGATGGTGTTCAGTGCGGAAAAGCTCTGCACCGTGCTGTTGACCTCGCGCACCGTGCTGCAGCCGGCCAGCAGTGCCGTCGCAGTCAGGGCCACAAGGCCGATCCAGCGTAAGGAGGTTTTGCGCAGGTTCATGATGATTTCTCTGAAAACGACAAAGGCCCATGGAATGGGCCTTTGATTGGACAGCAGGGTCCGGTTTTAGTTCAAAAGTCCGCTCAGGACAGTTGTACCACTTGTACTCCACCGGGCAGGGCGGCCATGGTTGGCAGCTCTTCATGGTCAAAGGCCATGTCGCCGTTGGGATCGGCAATGCCCGTGGCCTTGGCGTTCCTGAAGTCGTGCAGCTGGGGGTCCATCATGTGCGTGGTCACGATATTGCCCATGGCGCGGAACATGCTCTCGATGCGGCCGGGGAACTTCTTGTCCCACTCGCGCAGCATATTGCCCACGGCCACGCGCTGCAGGCCGTCCTGGCTGCCGCAGAGGTTGCAGGGAATGATGGGGAAGTTCTGGTACTGGGCCCAGCGCGTCGTGTCCTTCTCGGGCACATAGCACAGGGGACGGATCACCACATGCTTGCCGTCGTCGCTGACCAGCTTGGGCGGCATGCCCTTCATGCGGCCGCCGTAGAACATATTGAGCATCATGGTCTGCACGATGTCGTCGCGGTGATGGCCCAGGGCCACCTTGGTGCAGCCCAGCTGGTCGGCCACCTTGTACAGGATGGCGCGGCGCAGGCGCGAGCACAGACCACAGGTGGTCTTGCCTTCGGGCACGACGCGCTTGACGACGCTGTAGGTGTCCTGGTTCTCGATGTGGTAGTCCACACCGATGCTCTGGAAGTACTCGGGCAGCACATGCTCGGGGAAGCCGGGCTGCTTCTGGTCCAGGTTCACGGCCACGATGTCGAACTTCACGGGTGCACGCTTTTGCAGCTTGCGCAGAATGTCGAGCAGGGTGTAGCTGTCCTTGCCGCCGGACATGCAGACCATGACCTTGTCGCCTTCCTCGATCATGTTGTAGTCGAGGATGGCCTTGCCCACTTCGCGGCACAGGCGCTTCTCGAGCTTGATCTGTTCGCGTTCGATCTTGATCTTGCCGGGCTTGGCGGCTTCGTCGCCGTTGGCGTTCTCTGCGGCCGCAGCATCGGCGGCTTCTGCCTCTTCGGCAATCCAGGGGTTGTCGTTTACTGCATTCATGGGGTTCACCATTGTCCGGTTTCGATGCGAATGGCTACTTCGCAGTCGTCAAAAATTTCCAGCTTCGCAATTTTCACACGCACGCCGCGCACGCCGGGCAGCTGCAGCAGGCGCTGGGCCAGCTTGCCGATCAGGCTCTCGAGCAGGTTCACATGCTCGGAGGTGCATTCGTCGATGATGATCTGGCGCACCTTGCGGTAGTCCAGCACATGGAGGATGTCGTCATCGCGCGGAGCCAGGGGCTGGGGGCCGAGGTTGAGTTCGGCGTCGACCTGGATCGGCTGAGGCTCTTGTTTCTCATGCGCAAGAATCCCCAGGCTGGCATCAAAGCGCAGGCCGGTGAGCGTGAGAATCTGTTGTCCGGAAGTGGAAGTCATGGAAAAGGGTGCGGCCTCGGTGGGCTCACATCATCGAAAAATCGCGCTCGAAGCGCTGTAAATGTTGGCCGCCGTCCACCAGCATGGTGGTGCCCGTCATGGATCGGTTTTCCAGTGCAAAGCACACGGCGGCGGCAATGTCCTCGGGCGAGGAGGAGCGTCCCAGCGGGCTCATGGCGTGCAGGGCCTCGAATTTTTCCTGGCTCAGCATATGGCTGGTCAGCGTCAGGCCCGGCGCCACTCCCACCACGCGCACGCGCGGAGCCAGCGCCAGGGCCAGCATGGTGTTGGCGGCTTCCAGAGCCGCCTTGGAGAGGGTGTAGCTCAGGAAATCGGGGTTCTGGTTCCAGAGCTTCTGGTCCAGCACATTGACCACGGCGCCCTGGGCGGACTCTTCGCCTGCCGCCACGCGCTCCTGCACATGGGCGTGCAGAGCCTGGGACAGCAATATGGGCGCGCCCGTGTTGCTGCGCAGATGCGCTTCCAGCGCCACATAGCTGAAGCTCTGGGCATCGTCATGTTCGAACAGCGAGGCGTTATTGACCACGGCGTCGATGCGGCCAAAGCGCTCCACCACACGCGGCACCAGCGAGCGCACCGAGTCCTCGTCAAAGAAGTCCGCGTCAAAAGCCGCGCTGTCACCCGACAACTGGGCGCAGGAAGCCACGGTCTGCATGGCTTGCTCGTGGGAATCGCGATAGTGCACAGCCACTTGCCAGCCCGCGCGGGCCAGGGCCAGGGCCATGTCACGACCAAGGCGACGGGCGGAACCGGTCACCAATACTGTGCGTGGTTGGGCGGGTGAGGACATTCGTGGAAAATGCGGGTTGTGACGACAGAACCCTCAAGTTTAACGAGCGCCTTGCAATCCCGCATTGCCAAGGAGATTGCTGCCGTGGGCGGCTGGCTGCCTTTCGACCGCTTCATGGAGCTGGCGCTCTATGCGCCGGGCCTGGGCTATTACGCCAACGAAACGGCCAAGTTCGGCGCCATGCCGGAGTCGGGCAGTGACTTTGTGACGGCGCCTGAAATTTCACCTATTTTTGGCCAACTGGTGGCGTCCCAGTTGCGGGAAGCGCTACAAAAAACGAATACCCGCGAGATCTGGGAGTTCGGCGCCGGCACGGGCGCGCTGGCGCTGCAGATCCTTGATGAGCTGGCGGCTCAGGGCGCGTTGCCCGAGCGCTACACCATCGTCGATCTATCGGGCACGCTGCGCGCGCGCCAGAAACTGGCGCTGGCCAGGTACGAGCATCTGGTGCGCTGGGTGGATGCACTGCCCGAGGCCATGGAAGGCGTGATCATCGGCAACGAGGTGCTGGATGCGATGCCGGTGCAGCTGTTGCAGCGCACCAGGGGCCAATGGCATGAGCGCGGCGTGGTGCTTGGCGGTGACGGCGATGAAGCGGCCTTTGCCTGGGAGGACCGTCCCACCGAACTGCGCCCGCCTGTGGATATCGGCGGCCCGCATGATTTCCTGACCGAAATCCACCGCCAGGGCGAGGCATTTATCCACACCCTGGGCGAGCGTCTGGTTCGCGGTGCCGCCTTCTTCATCGATTACGGCTTCGGCGAGAGCGAGTACTACCACGAGCAGCGCCATATGGGGACCCTGGTCTGCCATTACCAGCATCAGGTGGACAACGATCCGCTGGTGCTGGTCGGCCTCAAGGACATCACGGCACACGTCAATTTCACGGGCACGGCCGTGGCGGCCCAGGATGCGGGCTTCGACGTGCTGGGCTATACCAACCAGGCGCACTTTCTCATCAACTGCGGACTTGCGCCCAGGCTCGATGCTGCCGGCATCAAGGCCCGCTCCATGGCCTCCAAGCTGGTCATGGAGCACGAGATGGGTGAGCTGTTCAAGGTCGTTGCCCTGTCCAAGGGCGTGGAGCCCTGGACGCCGCTGGGCTTTGTGCAGGGCGACCGCACATATCGGTTGTAACCCCCTGAGCGGCTGCGCCGCTTCCCCAAGGGGGACGAGAACCTCGCTGCGCTGCGGCGCTTGCTTGTTGTCTCTGGCTTGGAGTGCGCCAGTTTTTATCAAATTGATAGCTACTGGCGCTTATTTTTCTGGGCTGGAGGCTTGAAACCTTTGTGTCTTGCGATCAGCGGCTGACCGGGCTGCCGTTGCGCACGTCATAGGCTTTGCCGTCGGCCAGGTTGATGCGATAGATCTCGCGCAGCACATTGCCGGAAAAGCTCAACTCCACCACAGACAGCGTATCGAGCGTGGTGGTGAAGCCTGCAGGCAACACGCGATTGAGACGAGAGGTGGTGTCGTTCATGGCGCGTTCGATTTCGGGGGTGAAAGGCGTTTCGCTATAAACCAGGGTGTTGTGCGGATTGTGGCTGCTGACCAGCTTGTCGTTCTGCAGCTGATTGATGCCGCTCACGCCTGCGGTCTGCACCATGGTCTTGGCGGAATCGCTCATCCTGGCGTAGACCGGGCCGGTGACGCGCGGCAGCGGACCGTCTCGCAGCGGAGCCATGGCCGTGGTGGCGCGGGTATTGAAATCCATCATGGACGTATAGGCCGCCCCCGACTTGACCACACCCAGATCCAGCCACCAGGGCTTGCCAGCTCCCTTGGCCGCTTCCGTGGTGTAGAAGGTCTTGAGCTGCACGTCCTTGAGCACGGGAGGCAATGCGGGCAGGGCCATCAGCATTTTCTGCGGAGTCCCGGGATCTGCACTGTGGATGTGCACTACGGTGATATGGGGCAGATTGAAGGTATTGGCTTCTTGCGTGAGCTTGAGCTTGTGCAAATGCTCGCTGACCACCGGGGTGACCTGGCTGTCCATGATGGCCATGGCGTCAGCCGGCAGCCGGTACACCAGCCCATAGGTGGTCTGATGCTGGCGGAACTGGGTGCTCGCCAGTGCGCTGTTGTCGATCTTGCTGCTGTTTGCCGTCGTAGTGGGCGATGTGCTGCATGCACTCAAGGCCAGAGCCAGCGCAACAGTGGGTGCCAGGGAAAGCCGGGATGGGTTTTGCATGAAATGCGTCTTTAGTCGTAAAGGGGCTGAAAAACGGGCGTGCATCTCTGCATGTTGTTTTTGAAGCCGTTCCCGTTCGGACTGTTGCAATTTAGGTCGGCTTTATGTCCGCGCTGTGACGCCGTTGAGCAGGCCAGGCGCCACGCTGCGAGCCTGCAGCTCGTACACTTCGCACCATGATTCGCTGGTTGATCGTCATTTTTCTGGCCCTGTTGCTCGTCAACGGGCTGCACGGCTGGCTGCAGCGCATAGGGCTGGGGCGTCTGCCCGGCGACTTCCGCTTTAGGCTGTTCGGCAAGGAATTTTTTCTGCCCGTGGCCAGCACCGTGCTGCTCAGCGTGGTGGCGGCGCTGATTGCCCGCTTTGTGAAGCTCTGAGAACGTAAACACGTTCTGAGGCGGGCCGACTTGAATCTGCAGGCTTTGGCTGCACATACGGACCTGAGCCCGAGCAGTGCCTGCTGGCACCGTCAGGCATTGCCAAAGAAAGGTTGCCCCTGTGTCCGAATCCCTGCACTACGTCTGCCCTCATTGCCACACCACCAATCGCATCGCCAGCGACCAGCTGGGCAATCAGCCCGATTGCGGCAACTGCCATCAGGCGCTGGTGACGGGCGAGCCCGTGGCCCTGGACAGCGACAGCTTTGCACGGCACACCGGGCGCAGCCAGTTGCCCGTGGTCGTGGATTTCTGGGCTCCCTGGTGCGGCCCCTGCCGCATGATGGCTCCGGCCTTTGCCCAGGCGGCCCAGCAACTGGCGGGGCAGGCGCAACTGGCCAAGCTCGATACCGAGGCTTATCCACAGGCTGCCGCGCCGCTGGGCATACGCAGCATTCCGACCATGGTGGTCTTCAAGGAAGGCCGCGAACTGGCTCGCATCTCCGGGGCCCTGCCGGCCTCGGAGATCGTGCGCTGGGTGCGTTCGGTGATCTGAGCGGCGGTTTCGCGGGAGCCGGCCCCGGCTAGGGGCCGGTCGGACTCTCAGGCGGCGATGTCCAGCACCACGCGGCCTTCGATCTTGCCTTCGTGCATGCGGGCAAAGATGTCGTTGATGTTTTCCAGCTTGTCGGTGGATACGGTGGCCTTGACCTTGCCCTGAGCAGCAAAGTCCAGCGACTCCTGCAGGTCCAGGCGCGTGCCGACGATGGAGCCGCGTACCGTGATGCCCTTGAGCACCATGGAGAAGATCGGCAGCGGAAAGTCGCCGGGCGGCAGGCCGTTGAGCGAAATCGTGCCCCCGCGGCGCACCATGCCCAGCGCCTGCTCGAAAGCCTTGGGGGACACGGCGGTGACCAGCACGCCATGGGCACCTTCGATCTCTCTTTGCAGATAGGCCGCCGGGTCGGTATTCATGGCGTTGACGGTGACAGCGGCGCCCAGCTGACGCGCCAGGGCGAGCTTGCTGTCATCGATGTCGACGGCAGCGACGTTGAAGCCCATGGCCTTGGCATATTGGACGGCCATATGGCCCAGGCCGCCGATGCCGGAAATCACCACCCAGTCGCCGGGCTTGGCGTCGGTGACTTTCAGGCCCTTGTACACCGTGACCCCGGCGCAGAGCACGGGAGCGATATCGACAAAACCCACATTCGAGGGCAGATGGCCCACATAGTTGGGGTCGGCCAGTGCGTAATCGGCAAAGCCGCCGTTGACCGAATAGCCGGTATTGGTCTGAGATTCGCACAAGGTTTCCCAGCCGCCTATGCAGTGGCGGCAGAAGCCGCAGGCGCTGTGCAGCCAGGGCACGCCCACGCGATCACCTTCCTTGACATGCTTGACGTTCTTGCCCACCGCAGCCACATGGCCCACGCCCTCATGGCCGGGAATGAAGGGCGGATGAGGCTTGACGGGCCAGTCGCCTTCGGCCGCATGCAGATCGGTATGGCAGACGCCGGAAGCAGCGATCTTGACCAGGATCTGATCGTCTGTCGGTCGGGGCACCGGCATTTCTTCAATCGTGAGCGGCTTCCCGAAGGAACGCACCACGGCGGCTTTCATGGTCTGGGGTAAGGACATCAGAGCACCTCCTTGAAGTAGAAGGCAAGGCCCAGACCTGTAGGCCGGACACTTGCCTGTCAAAGAACCATGCCGGTATGGCATGGGTGTTGCAGCCGGTTTCGTGACCCGCTGCATGGCCCTGGCGGAGCGAACCGTCGCGGCCATCTCGTACTGTGCAATGGCTGCAGCATACCTTCTTTGACTTAACTCAAGCCGCGCCCATCCCTGTCGCTAGCACCTCGGTGCGCGGACTGCTAGGTACCACTTTCCAGATAGGCGGCAATCGCCTGCTCGCGCGCCTTGCTCACTGCGTCGCCAATGGCCTTGCCCTTGAGGCCGCGCTGCGCTGCGGCCTGGGCGACCGGACCGGTTTCCACGGCAAGCGCCGCCTTCAGGGCATTGCCCAGGCGCTGGCGCTGCGGATAGGCAGCCTCTTCAAAGCCCAGGCGTCCGCGCGCGTCGCATTCGCAGGCCTGCAGTGCTTCCTCGAAGCGCTGGGGCTTGCGTATGGCATCGCAGCGCTCGAGCAGGCGCAGCAGGGCGGCGGCATTGAGTTCGTGGCTGCGGTGGATGTTGCCATGCTCGCGCGCCACGACCTCGGCCAGCTCCTTGCAGTCGTTGGGCACGCGCCAGCGCTCGCAGACCTGCAGCAGCAGGCGGGCGCTGCGCTGTTCGTGGCCGATATGGCGGGGCAGCACATCGGCCGGCGTGCTGCCCTTGCCGAAGTCATGGCAGAGGCAGGCAAAACGCACGGACAGCGGTGCCTGCAAGCGGGCCGACATGTCCAGCACCATCATGGCATGTATGCCGCAGTCGATCTCGGGGTGGTATTCGGCGCGCTGGGGCACGCCCCAGAGCTTGTCGAGTTCGGGCAGCAGCCGGGCCAGAGCTCCGCATTCGCGAAGCATGTCGAACATGCGCGAGGGCTGGGGCTCCATCAGGCCGCGGCTGATTTCCTGCCACACGCGCTCGGGCACCAGAGCATCGACCTCGCCGGCCGCCACCATCTCGCGCATGAGCTCCATGGTCTCGGGCGCAACGGAGAAATCGGTGAAGCGCGCCGCAAAGCGGGCCAGACGCAGAATGCGTACCGGGTCTTCGCGGAAGGCATCGGTCACATGGCGCAGCACGCGATCCTTGAGATCCTGCTGGCCGTGGTAGGGATCCACCAGGTCTTTGAGGTCGCCGTTGCCTGTCCAGTCTGCGGGAGCGGCGATGGAGTTGATGGTGAGATCACGCCGCGCCAGGTCTTCTTCCAGCGTCACATCGGCGGCGGTGTGGACCACAAAGCCGCGATAGCCCATGCCGTTCTTGCGCTCGGTGCGCGCCAGCGCATATTCCTCATGGGTCTGGGGGTGCAGAAACACCGGAAAGTCGCGCCCCACGGGCACGAAGCCGCGCGCGCTCATCTGCTCCGGCGTGGCGCCGACCACCACCCAGTCCGTATCGTTGACGGGCAGGCCCAGCAATGCATCGCGCACTGCGCCGCCTACCTTGAAAACCTTGAATTCACTCATGCTGCAATGGTAGTGGCTGCGAGCCGGCGTGCAGATACCGCGATTGCGGGATTACGGACTCAGCGCTGCTGGCGATAAGGCTCTTCGAACTGCAGAAAGTCCTGCTCGGCCAGAGCCGCCTGAATCCATTCCTGGGTGGCGGGCAGCTGGGTGATGCGCTGTATATAGGCGCGTACCGGGGCCGAGGTCGGCAGGCCGTAGCTGTTGATGCGCATGCAGACCGGCGCAAAAAAGGCGTCGGCAATGCTGAACTGGCCGAACAGCATGGGGCCGCTGGCGATACTCAGCAGCGGGGTCCAGAGTTCTTCGAGCTGCTGGACATCGCTGCGCAGATCGGCATGCTCGGCCCAGAGCCGGGCGCCCGTCTCCTGCAGCTGGGCTTCGATATTCATGGGGCAGAGGCTGCGCAGCGCACCGAAGCCGCTGTGCATCTGCGCCACCAGACTGCGTGCGCGGGCGCGCTGGGCCACGGTCTGCGGCCATAGATGCTTTTCCGGAAAACGCTCGGCCAGGTATTCGCAGATGGCCAGGCTGTCCCAGATGATCAGTCCCTCATCGACCAGCAGTGGCACCTTGCCGGTGGGTGCGAGTGCCAGCGCCTGCAGCTTGAAGCTGGAGTAGGGCGCAAAGCTGTCAAAGCGCAGTGTGAGCTCTTCGAAGCTGATGCCGCTTTGGCGCATCAGCACCCAGGGGCGCATGGACCAGGACGAGTAATTCTTGTTGCCGATATAGAGCTTCATGGCGGACTCCTGTGTGATTTGCCGAGCAGCTTATCAAGCTTGGGCCTGGCGGTCTGTGTGTTTTGATTCCCCGGTCATGCCTGGGCGGCGCGGCGGATGATGTAATTGCAGCACTATGGCAAATACTTCGACTTCTTCTGCAAGCCCGGCCGCTCAGGTGGCCGGGGCCGGTCACCACAAGGGCGCGCTGGTGCTGTTCTCGGGCGGCCAGGACTCGACCACCTGCCTGGCCCAGGCCCTGGCCATGTTCGAGCGTGTGGAGACGCTGGGCTTTGACTACGGCCAGCGCCACAGCGTGGAGATGCAGGTGCGCGCCGGCGTGCGCGAGCAGCTGGCTCAGCGCTTTCCCCAGTGGGCGCCGCGTCTGGGCGAGGACCATGTGCTGTCGCTCGACGTGCTCAAGCAGATCGGCGGCTCGTCCCTGACCGAGGATGTGGCTTTTGCCATGCAGGCCGACGGCCTGCCCAACACCTTTGTGCCGGGCCGCAATCTGCTGTTTCTGACGCTGGCCGGCGCGCTGGCCTATCGGCGCGGCCTGACGGTGATCGTCACCGGAGTCTGCGAGACCGATTACTCGGGCTATCCCGATTGTCGCGACGACACCATGAAGGCCCAGCAGCTGGCGCTGAACCTGGGCCTGGAGCGCCGGCTGCGCATCGATACGCCGCTGATGTGGCTGGACAAGGCCCAGACCTGGCAGCTGGCCCATGATCTGGGCGGCAGCGAGCTGGTGGAGCTGATTCGCACCGAGACCCACACCTGCTACCAGGGCACGCGTGATGTGCTGCACGACTGGGGCTATGGCTGCGGCAGCTGCCCGGCCTGCGAGCTGCGTGCATCGGGCTGGCGGAACTGGCGCGCCAGCCAGTCGGCGTCCTGAAATCGATAGCTGCTTGTGCTTTATCAAAAAGGACTTCAGGCTGAAAAAGCTATGAAGTCCTTTGAATGAAAGCGGTAAACGCTCCTCAATGAGGAGCATTCACGATGTCGGCCCGACTCAGGCGCTGGGGCGCGTGGCGATCTGTCCGGCCTGGATCTGTGCCGTCATCTGGCTGAGCCAGGCCTGGCTTTCCGGGCGCTCGAACAGAAAGTCCCAGATGGCATCGTGCTGGCGCGGTGTCAGGCCGAGCGCGCCATGGCGGCGCATATGTGCTTGCAGCCGCAGCACCTCGGGGTGCGTGAGCGGCAGCTGCATCACGGTCAGTGGCGGGCGCTGGCGGTAGCGGCGCTGGGGAATGTTTTTGCGGGGACGACTCATGGCAAAGCGATCAAAGCGATTCAAGGGTTAGACAGGCCAGACCACGCCGTTGTCGTTGAGGATGGCGTCCAGCGGCAGGTCATGGGCCTCGGGCTGGAAGTCATCGACATAGCCATTGGTGTAGCCCAGACCCACGGTGAAGGGGCGCGGGCTCAGCTCGGCCAGCGTGCGGTCATAGAAGCCGCCGCCATAGCCGAGGCGGTAGCCGCCGGCCGCGTAGCCTACGCAGGGGACAAACAGCAGCGTGGGCACCAGCAGTTCGGTATCCTTGGGCTTGGGAATGCCATAGGCGTCCTCCTCCATCGGGCAACCGGGGTACCAGGCGTGAAAACTCAGCGTCTTGCGCTGTTTGTCTATCACCGGCAGCCCGATTCTGCGCCTTTGTGGAGTACCCTGTAGCTCGCCATCTTCCTTCCAGCGATGCAGGGCTGGCAGCGGATCGAATTCACCCTTGATGGGCCAGTAGGCACCAATCACGGTATCGGGCCGCTCCATCAGCCAAAAGCGCATCACCTGCTGCAGCGCATCGGCGCGTTGCAGGCGATCTGGAAGGTTGAGGCGCAGTTCAATCAACTTGCGGCGTAACGCTGCTTTGTCCATCGGATAATTTCCTCCATGCACTGGCTGAAGATTTTGACACCGCTTTGTGCGGCTTCCCTGTTGACTGTAGCTGCTCCGTTTGCGCAGGCACAAAACCCGGGCGACGCCGTGTTGCTGGATATGCAAAAAGCATTCCGCAGCCGCAATCAGACGGCGCTGACCCAGCTCCTGCCCCAGGCTGCCGGCCACCCTCTCGAACCTTGGGCCGCTTACTGGGAACTCAAGAACCGGCTGGAGAGCGCATCGCCCGATGAAATCCAGGGCTTTCTGAACCGCTATGCCGGTACCTACCAGGAAGACCGCCTGCGCAACGACTGGCTGCTGCTGCTGGGCAAGCAGCGCGACTGGAACACCTTCAGCCAGGTCTATCCCAGGTTCCGCATGCGCGACGACAGGTCGGTCACCTGCTACGCCTTGCTTGCCGATGCCTTGCAAGGCCGGGGCGCGCCCAATGTGGGCCAGCAGGTACGCGATCTGTGGCTGGCACAGAAGGATGCCGATGACGGCTGCACCACGGCCGCCGGCCAGCTGTATGCGAACAAGCTGATCAACGACGCCGATGTCTGGCGCCGTGCCCGTGTGGCCACCGAAAACAATCGCCAGAAGGCTGCCCGTGATGCGGTCGCCATAGTCGCCCCCGAGGCCGCCGACCAGGTGGCGCAGGTGTTTGCCTCGCCCGCCAAATACCTGTCAGGCCAGAGCAAGGCGCGCGGCCGCGAGCGCAAGGAGCTGGCCCTGCTGGCGCTGATCCGCATGGCGGCCAGCGACCCCGATGCGGCAGCCACGCAGATCGACGGTGGCTGGGGTGCCCAGCTCAACGGCGAGGAGCGCAACTGGGCCTGGGCCGTGGCCGGCAAGCAGGCTGCCTTCAAGCTCTCGCCCGATGCCAATAGCTATTTCGGCAAGGTGCGCCGCAACGAGGACCTGAGCGACGACCTGCTGGGCTGGAAGGCCCGTGCCGCGTTGCGCGCCGGCGACTGGAAGGCCGTGCGCCGAGCCATCGACGCCATGGGGCCGGAGCGCACCGACCCGACCTGGTCCTACTGGAAAGCCAAAGCCATGCTGGCGGGCCGCCCCAATGCCGAGGAAAAAGCCGAAGCCCGTCAGCTGCTGGAGGACACGGCCGGCAGCCACAGCTTTTACGAGCAGCTGGCGCTGGAGGAAATCGGGCAGCGCATCACCGTGCCGCCCGCGCCCGCGCCGTTGACGGCGCAGGAAAAGGCGGCGGCGCGCAGCAACCCAGGCCTGAGCCGCAGCCTGTATGCCATCGGCATGGGACTGCGCAGCGAAGGCGTGCGCGAGTGGAACTATTCCACCAATCTGCACCAGCCCGGCGGCATGGAAGATCGCGAACTGTATGCGGCCGCCGATCTGGCCTGCGAGCGCCAGGTCTGGGATCGCTGCATCAACACCAGCGAGCGCACCAAGACCTTTGCCGACTGGAAGCAGCGCTTTCCCATGCCCTATCACGATACGGTGCTGGCCAAGTCGCGCAATATCGGGCTGGACCCGGCCTATGTCTATGGCCTGATCCGTCAGGAGAGCCGCTTCATCATGGATGCCCGCTCGGGCGTGGGCGCTTCGGGGCTGATGCAGGTGATGCCGGCCACGGCGCGCTGGACGGCCAGAAAGATCGGCATGACGGGCTTCACCCCCGACATGATCAACGACCGCGACACCAATATCACCATCGGCACCTCCTATCTCAAGCTGGCGCTGGACGACTTCGAGGGTTCGATGGCGCTGGCTGCCGCGGGTTACAACGCCGGCCCGGGCCGCCCGCGCAACTGGCGCAACGGCCCCACGCTGGATGCCGCCATCTGGGCCGAAAACGTACCCTTCAGCGAGACCCGCGACTATGTGAAGAAGGTGCTCTCCAACACCACCAACTATGCGGCGCTGATCACCGGCCAGCCACAGTCGCTCAAAAGCCGACTGGGCACCATAGGCCCGCGCCCGGCCAATGATCCCGAGACCATGAAGGACTTGCCATAGGCGGGTGTCTTGATGAGCTGATTGCTCATTTGATGATAGTGAAAAGCGCTCTGCCTGAAAGGTGCAGAGCGCTTTTTTATTGAATGCTTCAAGTGCTCAAACAAGACCCGCGCCGAGGCGCGCGTGAAATAGCACGCAAAGTCTCATGTAGGCAAATAACCTACAAACAGATGGCGAATGAGATTGGTTTGCGTTTACAAAAGTACATAATTGCAACCGTCAGAGCCCATAACGTCACATACAACCTCGGCTTTGTCTCCCTTTAGCTGCCTGCCAGCTGTCCAGAAGGCCCACCGGGCCGCCGCTTCCTACCCGTATCTGTGAACGACCTGCCCGAGGCAGGCCGAGGAGTCATCATGTCCAACGCAGCTTTCAGCCGCGCCCGCCATATTCGCTGGCAACCCCGTTTACTGGCCCTGGCCGCTGCCGCCGCATGTGCGGGCAATGCTTTTGCCCAAGCCAGGGAGTCCACCATGGAGGAGGTGGTGGTCTCGGCCTCCGGCTTCGAGCAGGAGCTGAAAAATGCCCCGGCCTCCATCTCCGTCGTGACGCGCCAGGAGCTTGAGACCAAGAACTTCCGCGATCTGGCCGAAGCCCTGCAGGGCGTGGAAGGCATTGATGTGATGGGCGGCACCGGCAAGACCGGCGGTCTCGATATCAGCATTCGCGGCATGCCCAGCGACTACACGCTGATCCTGATCGACGGGCGCCGCCAGAACGTGGCGGGCGACGTCACGCCCAACGGCTTCGGCGCCGCACTGACCAGCTTCATGCCGCCCATGTCGGCCATCGAGCGTATCGAAGTCATTCGCGGCCCCATGTCCACGCTCTATGGCTCGGACGCCATGGGCGGCGTGATCAACATCATCACGCGCAAGGTCAGCAAGGAGTGGGGCGGCGAAGTCAGCGTGGGCGCCGGCATTCCGCAAGACAGCGAATGGGGCAATCAGTACAAGAGCAGCTTCTACATCAACGGCCCCATCAAGCAGGACGTGCTGGGCCTGGCCGTGCGCGGCAGCACCTTCAACCGCGATGCTTCCGACTGGGTGCTGGCCCCTGGCGCCGCCCAGCCCGCACAGGCACGCAACCCCGCGCCGGCTCAAAGCCGCCAGCACAGCCTGGGTGCCAAGCTGACGCTGACGCCCAACCGCTATCACGACATCTGGCTGGATGTGGATCAGGGCCGCACCTGGTACAACAACGAAGATGGCCGTCTGGGCAGCCGTGATGCGGTCATCACCGACCCCAGCAAGCTGCCCGGCTACCGCGACGCCCTGCGCTTCAACCGCGATCAGATCAGCATCGGTCATACCGGCCGCCTGGGCTTCGGCACGCTGGAAAGCAGCCTGATGCACACCGAAACCGAGACCATTGGCCGCACCATTCCCGGCGCTTCGGTGCCCAAGGGCGACCCGCGTGCTGGCGCCGATCGCGAGTTGAAGACCACCAATCTGGTGCTGGACAGCAAGCTGGTGGCGCCCGTGGGCGATGCCCATATGCTGACCGTGGGCGGCCAGTTCTGGGATGCTAAGCTCAAGGATGGCCTGCTGCCGCAAAGCCACAAGCAGACCATGTGGGCGCTGTTCGTGGAAGACGAGTGGCGCCTGCGTCAGGGCCTGACCGCCACGCTGGGCGGCCGCTATGACCACCATGACGCCTTTGGCGGCCAGTTCAGCCCGCGGGCCTATCTGGTCTGGGATGCGACGACGAACTGGACCTTCAAGGGCGGCGTGAGCCAGGGCTTCAAGGCTCCGCGCCTGAATCAGCTGATCGACGGTGTCAGCGGCATTAGCGGCCAGGGCCAGACCATCAATATCGGCAACCCCAACCTCAAGCCCGAGACCAGCACCAATGTGGAGCTGTCGGCCCTGTTCGACAACAAGGCAGGCTGGACCAGCGCGGCCACCTTCTTCCACAACGATGTCAAGGACAAGATCGCCTCTGGCGGCTCCTGCCTGACTTCGGCCATCTCCAGCTGCGCCTTCAACCCCACGGCCGATTACTCCATCAACGTGGACAAGGCCAAGACCTGGGGTCTGGAGCTGAGCAGCCGCGCCCAGCTGGCCAAGGACTGGGCCGTCAAGGCCGGCTACACCTGGACCAACAGCGAGGTGATCGAGGGAGGCCGCAAGAACGGCCAGCTGGCGAACACCGCCAAGCACATAGCCAGCGCCCAGCTGGACTGGACGCCGACCGGCCAGTGGCGCCTGTGGGCACGCGGCGAGTACCGCAGCAAGAGCCCGCGCTTCAGCGGCTCCTACGACAATCTGAGCTCCGCCAACAAGGCCGTGTTCGATGCCGTGGGCGATATCAAGGGCTATGCGCTGTTCCATCTGGGCGGCAGCTATCAGGTCAACAAGAGCCTGAGCATCAACGCCAGCATCTTCAATCTGTTCGACAAGGATTTCCGCAAGTACCAGCAGGTGAGCATCAACGGCACGCCGACCTGGGTGAACAGCTATTTCCAGGGCGGCTCCTCGGTGTCCGGTGTGACCCAGGCCGGGCGTACCTTCTGGATCACGGCGAACATGAAGTTCTGAGGCTGAGCGCTTCACGAGCGACATGAGCTTCTGAATCAGGAGCTGTCAGCGCCTTTCACTCATCGATTTCAAACTGTTTTATGTATGAAATCAAAGGTGAAAAAGCGCAGGCAGCTCCTGTTTTTATATTCCTGATTATTGTTTACACTTCTTTACAAATATCGGTTCTGCGCATGGCAGACCCATACCGAGTGAGGGAGAAAGACGCAATGTCAGCAGCAAGAGTCCGCGTGTTCATCGCCACGCTGGGACTGGTCTGGGCCGGTGCCCTGATGGCACAGCCAGTCTACAAATGGGTGGATGCGCAGGGGCAGACGCATTACGGCTCGCAGTTGCCTCCGCAGCAGGCGGATGCATCGCGGGTCAAGGTCTCGCCCAACGGCAGCTCGGGTGCGGGCGCGGGGCGCTTTGGCGAAGGACCTGAGGCTCGCAATCCAGACGGCACCAGGAAGCTGCCCAAGGGCGCTCAGGAAATGGCCGACGGTCTGGCCCAGGGCCTGAGAAAGGTCGATGGCAAGGAAGTGGCGCTGAACTGCGCGCTGGCGGTGGACAACATCCGCAGCCAGATCGAGACCATGCTGGAAAACGGCCAGAAAAATCTCAGGGGCGGCTATATCACCCAGGCCCAGTACGACAGCTCGGCGGGCAACTTCGTGAAGCTGCGCTCGCAGGCCACGGTCAGCGACTGCAAGGCCGCCACGGGACGCTCGCGCGATATGTACCAGTGCATGACCAGCATGCACAACCACCTGGTCGGCTGCGCCGAAAAGCACAAGCCCTGAGCAGTTCAGCCGGTTCCAGAACACGTTCTCAGGTTTCGGCCCACATCCGCAACAGGTTGTGATAGTGGCCGGTCAGACTCACGGTCTCCCCGGTTTCGCCGAATTTCCCGCGCAGGCCGGTGATGGCCTGATCCATCTCGAACAGCAGGGCCCGGCGCGCGTCGTCGCGCACCATGCTCTGGGCCCAGAAAAAGGAGCAGACCCGCTCGCCGCGAGTCACGGGCTCGACCCGGTGCAGGCTGGTGGAGGGGTAGAGGATGAGATCGCCCGCAGGCAGCTTGACCTCGTGCGTGCCGTAGGTGTCGACCACGACCAGCTCGCCGCCCTCGTAGTCCTCGGGCTCGCAGAGAAACAGCGTGCAGGACACATCGGTGCGCAGCCACTGCTCGGAGCCCGCGACCCGGCGTGCCGCGCCGTCCACATGCAGGCCGTAGGTTTCGCTGTCGCTGTAGCGGTTGAACAGCGGCGGCATGGTGCGCGCGGGCAGGGCGGCGCTGAAGAACAGCGGGCTGGCTGCCAGCGCCTGCAAGATGATGCGGCCCTGCTCCTGGGCCACGGGCGAGTGCTCGGGCAGTTGCCGGTTGCGCTTGACCTGGGCGCCCTGGCTGCCCACGGTGGCGCGGCCGTCGACCCAGTCCGCGGCATCGATGGCGGCACGCATGCTGGCGACCTGCTCGCGGCTCAGGACATGGGGGATATGCAGCATCATGGTGAGAATTCTTTGAAATGGAGAAGCCCCGCTTGGGCGAGGCTGCAAGTCGGAAAGTGGATCGCTGTCGCTGAAGACGGCGCGATCCAGGCAAGAGACAGCGAGCAAGCGCCGCCGCGCAGCGAGGCTGTCGTCCCCCTCCGGCGCTCAGCGCCAGAGAGGGGGAAGGCGCGGAGCGCCTCAGGGGGAGAACTTCCAATCAGAACTTGAAGTTTGCCGTCAGACGGGCCGAGCGTGCAATGCCGGGGAAGTAGCGGTAGCCGCTCTTGTTGATGGCTGCCACATAGTCCTTGTCGAACAGATTGAAGACATTGAGCTGGATGTCCAGATTCTTGTTCACGCGGTAGCTGGCCATGGCATCGAACACCCAGTAGGCGTCCGTGTGGTTGGGCGTGCCCACGGCACCGTCGGTGCCGCGCTTGAGGCCGCCCGCATAGCGCGCGCCGCCGCCGATCGTCAGGCCGAAGGGCAACTGGTAGGTGCTCCACAGGCTGAAGGCATTCTTGGGCGTATAGGTCAGGCCGTTGCTGGCGTCGGCTGCCACCAGGGCGCCGGTGTCGACCTTGGTGTTCTGCACGGTGTAGCCCGCGCTCACGCCCCAGGCCTTGTTGATCTGGCCGATCACGCCCAGCTCCAGGCCCTGCACGATCTTCTTGCCGGTCTGGCCCACGGTGCCGTCGGAGTTGGTGACGATCTCGTTGGTTACTTCGGTGCGGAACAGCGCGCCGCTGAGCATCAGATTCTTTTCCATCAGCTCCCATTTGCTGCCCAGCTCCAGCGTCTTGGCCTTCTGCGGGTCCATATTCGGGTTGGCGGCATTGTTCACGGCGGCCGACAGCGCAAAGTTGCTGCCGCCCGGGGGCTGCTGCGAGAGGGCGTAGTTCATGTACACGCTGCCATTGGGGGCGGGCTTGTAGAGCAGGCCTGCCTTCCAGCTCAGCAAGGTGCCGGATTTGCTCAGGCCGTCCGAGGTGGTGGGCACCACGGTGCCAACAGGTTTGCTGCCGCAGGGCTGGGTGGTCGAGGTGGCCGTGCAGACCGCCATGGCGTTGTACGAGGTCTTGTAGCGGTCCAGGCGCAGGCCCAGATTGGCTTGCCACTGGTCGTTGAACTTCAGCGTGTCGAAGGCATACAGGGCCACGGTGTCGGTCTTGCCCTTGCTGTCGGCGCCGTTGCGTACATAGGCAGGCAGTGTGACGCTGGCGTCGGGGTTGTACACGCTGACCCGGCTGGGTACCGAGCCCGAGGCGGCCAGGCCGTAATTGGTCTGTTCCTCGCGTGTCAGCTCCAGGCCCAGGCTCAGATCATGCAGCACGCTGCCGGTGGCAAGGCTGGTGCTCAGATTGGTCTGATTGGTCAGGATGCGGTTGACCTGATCCTTGGTGTTGATGAGGCGCGCCATCGACCATGTGGATGGATCGGCGGGATTGGGAGTCTGCAGACCATTTCTGCCGAGCACGCCGTCCACAGAATATCCCTGGCCCATGATGGCCGAGAGCAGATAGTCCTGCTTGGTCTCGCCCCAGCGCGTGGTGTTGCGCAGCTTGGTGGTGGATGTGAAGTCATGCTCCACCTTCAGCGTGGCCATGGTGGCCGTCACATCGTCGTGATCGGAGGCCGTGCCGTAGAAGTTCTTGCTGTTGACGCGTGCTGCCGAATCCAGAAAGGCGCGGCGGCCTGCATAGCCTGCAGCGTCGGGCGAGGTGTAGCCGGGCAGGCCGATGGTGGCAACGCCGCCGTCGGGCACATTGCTCTGCTTGATGTGCAGCAGGTTCACGAACACGCGGGTGGGCGAATTCAGGCCGAAGGCAATCGAAGGTGCAATGCCCCAGCGGTTGTTTTCGATGCCGTTGCGGCCCGCCACATTGGCGTCCTGCGCCATGGCGTTCAGGCGCACGGCCGTGCCGGTCTCGGCATTGACGACGCGGTTCAGGTCGATGCTGGCGCGTTTGTAGCTGGCCGAGCCCAGGCCCAGCGAGCCACCGAAGCCGTTGTTCAGATTGGCCTGCTTGCTCACCAGGTTGATGGCGCCGGTGGGCGCGCTGCGGCCGTAGTCCGTGCCGGCCGGGCCCTTGGTGACTTCGACCTGGTCGATGTTGAACATATCGCGCGAGATCGAGCCGATGTCGCGCACGCCGTCCACATAGATGCTGCTGGAGCTGTCGAAGCCGCGCATATAGACGGCGTCGCCCGTGCTGGTGTTGCCGTTCTCGCCTGCGTAGAAGGTGCCGGCGCCGGGCACATTGCGCAGCGCCTCGGTCAGCGTGGTGGCGCCTTGCTCCTGCAGCAGCTGCTCCTTGATGACGTTGACGGTCTGGGTGGTGTTGACCAGCGGCTGGGTGAATTTGGGCGAGGACAGCTGGCCCGGTGTGTAGCCGGTGTCGGCATTGCCTTCCACCCTGACTTCCTTGAGTGCGGTTTCCGCAGACTGGGCCAGAGCCGGCAGTGCCAGGGTGGCACCGGCCAGCACGGTGGCGCAGGCGACCAGGCCGGCGGAGGAAGGCAAGCGGCCTGCGGAATGCTTGCGGCTTTGGATATAGATGTTGGATTGAGCCATGTTGAAAGGACTAGGAGTGAAGACAGATGGCTGGCTGGTACGGGCTGTCTGCACTTGTGATGCGACCGCAGACACGGGTGGCGTCCGGGCGAAGTCCTGGCTGGCTGAAGCGTACTCGGGTACGAATTCATTGAATGATAATGATTCTTAATAAAACTTTGCGAAAATTTACGGAGAATCATGTCTGGCGTTGTTGCACAGCAACATGGTCGGGGTAGGCGGGCACTCGCTTCACTTCGGATATGAGAGCTACTGCCGCCTTTCCTATATGTGTTTCAAGTTGCTAGAGCATTGAAATCATCGAGCAGCAAGCGCCGGATGCTTCTTATTTGAGAGTCTTTACGGTCGCGTAGCCTGGGCGCTGTCCCTGGCTTGCAGCAGCAGCCCATGCAGCAAGCCCTGCTGGGCTTCGGGAAAGTCGCTGAGCAGCTCGGTGGCTATCTGCTCGCGCCGGTGTCTGAGCTGATCGAACAACTGCTGCCCCCTGGCGCTGAGCTGCAGGCAGCGCACGCGCTTGTCGGATTCGCTGGCCGAGCGCTCCAGCCAGCCCTTGTCCTGCAACTGGGCCAGGGTACGCGCCATCTGGGCCTTGTCGGTGTGGCTGTGCTCGACCAGTTCCTTTTGCGTGATGCCGGGGTGGCGACCGGTGTGCATGAGGATGCGGAATTCGTTGAAGGTCAGCCCTGGTTGCACTGCTTCAAGCGACTCAAGCAGGCGCGCGCGAAACAGGTGCAGCAGATCGTGCAGCACTTCAAACACATCGGCGGCGATGGATGAACTCATGGTGGGAAAGGTTGTTTGTTGACTTAGTCAACTTATTAAGGGATATTTGGTGGACTTTATCAACTTAATGAAAATCATGTCCAACAACGAGACAGTGTCCATCATGCAGCGTGTACGCCACGAATTCCGCTCCCGCCATGTGCAGCTGCTGGCGCGCGAGCAGCTCAGCCCCGGCTTTATCCGCCTGACCGTGGGCGGCCCCGAACTGGCAGGCTTTGTCAGCGCTGGCTTTGACGACCACACCAAGCTCATCCTGCCTCAGGCCGGGATGGATAGGCCCAATCTGCCGCAGATGGTCGACGGTCGCCCGCATATAGCCGGCGAGCGCCCCACCATGCGCGACTACACGCCGCTGAACTACGACGCCGCCCGCAACACGCTGCAGCTGGAGTTCGCCGAGCATGGCTCGGGCCCCGCCGTGGAATGGGCGCGCACAGCCCCCATCGGTCAGTGGCTGGGTCTGGCCGGCCCGCGCGGCAGCCTGGTCGTGCCCGCCGATCTGGACTGGCATGTGCTGCTGGGCGATGAAAGCGCCATGCCCGCCATGGAGCGCCGCCTGGCGGAATTGCCGGCCGGCAGCCGCGCCATCGTGCGGGTGCAGATCGGCAACCCGGCAGACCAGCGCCGCTGGAGCAGCGCTGCTGCGCTGGACCTGCAGTGGGTGAGTTCGCTGGCCGATGCGGTGGATGCGCTGGAACTGCCCGAAGGAGACGGCTTTGTCTGGGCGGCGGGCGAGAATCGTGCCATGGCCGATCTGCGCAAGCGCATTCTGGCCAAGTCCGGTGCCAATCCCAAGCGCATGCGGATTGCGTCCTACTGGAAGCAGGGCGAGGCCGCCCACCACGAGGAACTGAGCGCGAATGACTGAGGAGGCAACCGCCTTCCTGATCCGCAGTCCTGGGACGCCGAGCACTCGATGCTCTTCCTGCCGCCATCGAGCTTCACTGATCGTGCGTCATCCGACCCGCGTCAGCGGTTGAGCAGGATGGGAGTACCGGCTGCATCGCGCCGCAGCTCGGCCGCGCCGCTGGCCACCAGGCTCTCGATCAGGCTGTCCAGCCATTGCTGTGCCGTTTGGGCATCGAAGTAGTTTTGGTGCAGGGTGCCGAAATAGGGGGTGGCATGAACCCAGTTCTTCAGCTCTTGCACCCTGATGCTTTGCCACTCCAGCAGCTTGTATTTGAGCAGCACCTTGGCGGCATAGCTGGCATGGCGCTCCGGCGCCTGTACAAAGCTGGCCAGCCGCTTGCGGGCAATGCCCAGAGCCGCCTGCACATCGCCAAACAAGCCGCCGTGTCCGGGCACCACAAGGCGGGGCTCCAGGCGCTCGATCACGTCCAGGGTGGTGGTGACTTCGTCAAAAGCGGCAATGCCTTCGATCTCGGGGAAGACCACGCCAAAGCCGTTTTCCCATAGTGCATCGGCAGAGATCAGGATGCGGCTGTCGGGCTCGAACAGAATCACCGAATGCGGATCATGGCCGGGGGCTGCATGGATCTGCCAGTCGCGGCCCGACAGGCGCACCGTGCTGCCGGCCTGCAGCAGACCGGTGATGGCAAAGCGCGGGCATTCCTGGCCCGTGGGGGCATAGCTGAGGGCGGCCTCGTCCCAGTTGCGTACCTGTTCGGCCTGACCCGGAGGGATCAAGGTCTGCACCTGTGGATAAGCCTGCTGCAGTGCGGCATTGCCGCCGCAATGGTCGCTGTGCAGATGGGTGTTGAGAATGCGCGTCAGCGGCTGACCTGCCAGTGTGCTTTCGATCAGCGCCAGGGTTTGCGCGCTATGCGTGACATAGCCGGTATCGATGACGGCAGCGCCTTCGGCATCGCCGGCCTGCGCGGCAAAGACGATGTTGTTGGCCGACAGCCAGCCGCGCTCCAGCACGGTCATGCCGGGTGGCAGTGGGACATGCATTGCCGGGGATGCATTCATCGAACTGGTCTCCTGTGCGGTGCTTTGTGTTTTGCTCAAGCCTAGCAGGCCGCTCATCATGCAGCTGTCGCGCGGAGGGGCTGCTCAGTGCTGCTCAGTGCGATTCGGCCGAAGACAGGATGTTGCGGCGAATCACCACGGGTTTGCCGCCAAAGCGTTGCTTGGACAGCCAGTGCGCCAGGGCTGAATCGAGATGCGTAGCGTGGCCGGGAAACCAGTCCACCAGGGCTTTGGTCAGATCGCGGCAGAGCGCGACATTGCCGTCGGCGAGCTTGACGCGGACTTCCGCCACGGACTTGAGCACGGCCGCATGCTCGTCGATATGGCAATCGCGTGGAGGAAAGCCGGTGCTCAGCATCCACTGGTCCTCTTCGGCAAAGTGGTGCTGCAGATGGGCCTCCATGGTTTGGAGCAACCCGGGCAACTGCTCGTCGCTGGCGCATTCGAGCCGGCCCGCCAGTTGCACGAACTCCTCGTGAATCTCGTCCATGGCGCCGTGGCCCATCAGCAGTGCGTCGCTCCAGGCCAGGGTGGGTGTCTCTCTCATAGTGATCTTCTTGTTGTCAGGCGGGGCCTGCTGCGGAAGAACCATTATGCAATGGGCCGCTAAATGTGGCCGGCCAAAGAAAAAGCCTCTTGGGACTTTGTCCCAAGAGGCTTTGTCTGGTGCGTGATACATGGATCGAACATGTGACCCCTGCCGTGTGAAGGCAGTGCTCTACCGCTGAGCTAATCACGCAATAACTGGTGGGTGATACATGGATCGAACATGTGACCCCTGCCGTGTGAAGGCAGTGCTCTACCGCTGAGCTAATCACCCGAAGACCGCAATTCTAGCAGCAACTTTGGAGACCTTCGGGAAAACTCGTAAATTTTCTGAAAAAACTCAGTTCGACCGCAGCTCGCGCCTCAGGATCTTGCCCACATTGGTCTTGGGCAGCTCGTCGCGGAACTCGATATAGCGTGGCCGTTTGTAGCCTGTCAGCTGCTCCTGGCAGTAGCGCATGACCCGGTCTTCCGTCAGCGAGGGGTCGCTGCGCACCACATAGACCTTGATGGATTCGCCCTGCTGATCGTCCTTGACGCCCACGGCTGCGCATTCGAGCACGCCGGGGCACATGGAGATGACGTTTTCCAGCTCGTTTGGGTAGACGTTGAAGCCGCTGACCACCATCATGTCCTTTTTGCGGTCGATGATGCGGGTGTAGCCCTCGTCGTCCAGCACGCCGATATCGCCGGTACGCATATAGCCGTCGGCCGTGAAGGCCTTGGCGGTCTCTGCCGGCTGGTTGTAGTAGCTGTGCATGACGTTGGGGCCCTTGATGCACAGCTCGCCGGCCTGGCCGTTGGGCAGGTTGCGGCCTTCATCGTCCTTGATGGCGACCGAGATGCCAGGTAGAGGCAGGCCTATGGTGCCTGTGAACTCCTTGTTGGTCACGGGATTGTTCGTGCCTATGGCACAAGTCTCGCTCATGCCCCAGCCTTCGATCATGGCGCAGCCCGTGGTCTGCTGCCACTGACGCGCCGTGCCTTCGGACGCCGCCATGCCGCCGGCCTGGGAGATGAACAGCTGCGAGAAATCGAGCTGGCGGAAATCCGGGTTGTTGAGCAGCGCATTGAACAAGGTGTTCACGGCAGGCAGCACATGGAAGGGCCGCTTCTTGAGCACCTTCACAAATTTCGGGATATCGCGCGGGTTGGGGATCAGGCTCAGGCTGCCTCCCAGTCGCATGGCGAACAGACTCACGGTGAGCGCGAAGATGTGATAGAGCGGCAAGGCCGCAACAATGTGGGTCTCATTGGCCTTGACCCTGCCTTCCAGCGCAGGGGTGAACCAGGTATGGGCCTGCAGCGTGGCGGCGACGATATTGCGATGGGTCAGTACTGCCCCCTTGGACAGGCCTGTTGTGCCGCCCGTGTATTGCAGAAAGGCAATCGAGTCCAGCGTGGCCGTGCTGGGGATGAGCTTGCGTCCAGCGCCCTCGGTCAGCGCCTTGCTGAACTGGGTGACCTGGCGCTGCTGGCTGCCTGCGCCTGAATCCGAGCCAAGGGGCAGGTCAAAGGCCGGCACCATCTTGGCCAGGTGGCGCACGGCAAAGGTGATCCAGTTTCCATACAGGCCGCCAAGCAGATCGCCCATGCCGGTCAGGCAGATATGACGGATATGGCTGCGCTCCAGCACCTGGGCCAGGGTGTGGGCAAAGTTCTCCAGGATGATGATGGCCGTGGCCCCCGAGTCCTTGAGCTGATGCTCGAGCTCGCGCGCGGTGTAGAGCGGGTTGACGTTGACGCAGGTAAAGCCTGCGCGCAGCACGCCGGCCATGCTGACGGCGAACTGCGGCACATTGGGCAGCATGATGGCCACGCGTGCCCCTGGCTCCAGGCCCAGGCTCTGCAGCCAGGCCCCCATCTGTGCGGATAGCTTGTCCAGCTCGGCATAGCTCATCCAGCGGTCCATGCAGACCGAAAACGGACGCTCTGCATGCTGGGAAAAGGCTTCCTCGAGCAGGTGTACCAGCGAGCGGTACTGCTCGGGCTGTACATCGTGCGGCACATTGGGCGGATAGTTCTTGAACCAGGGAGCGGCAGCGTCCATAGAAGAGGTACCTTGCATAAGCCGCACGTCGTCCTGGGAAGCGGGCGGCGGGTTGAACAAAGAAGGCCAGCGTGCAAAACCTGCGCTGCGGCTGATTCTGCGGATGCGCTCTGTCAGGGTCTACGGGGGCTTGTCCTAGGCGTTGAACGACATGCTTGCTACGCTGCGCGTTAGGAGGTGCCGCTTTGAATACCTGGTTCTGGCGCTGTGTGGTGATGGGTAGCTGGCTGGCGCTGCTGCTCTGGTGCAGCTATTGGTGGTCGCGCTCAGTTGCTGTGGCACTGCTGGGCGCGGGCCTGATTGCGAGCGGGGCCGGGCTGCAACTGGGCACGCAGATGCTGATGATGCGTGCGGTGCTGCGCCGCCGTGGATTGCCGCTGCCGCCCGCCATGGTCGTGCTGCGGGCCTGGCTGTCGGAGTGGCGCTGGGCCTGGCGGCTGTTCGGCTGGCAGATTCCTTTTGGCGAACATGCAGAGCCCGATGGAGCGCCTGAGGATCGAGAGGGCGAGCAGGTGCAAGGACAGGTGGGCGTGGTACTGGTGCACGGCTATTTCTGCAACCGTGGCGTGTGGGCCGTCTGGCTGCGCAGGCTCAAGGCACGCGGCATTCCCTGCATGGCCATGACGCTGGAGCCTGCGCATGGCAGTCCTGTCGATGCCATGGTGGACGATCTCGACAGATGCGTGAAGGAGATTGTCCAGCGCACGCATCGCGCGCCGCTTCTGGTCGCGCACAGCATGGGCGGTCTGGTGGTGCGGGCCTGGCTCAAGCGCCTGGATGCCGACGAGCGTGCGCGCCATGCAGCCCATGTGGTCACCGTGGCCACGCCGCATGGCGGCGCCTGGCTGGCCCGGTTTGCGCAGCGCCTGCCGGCCGTGGACATGCGCGAGGGAAGCGACTGGCTGCAACAACTGGGGCCGCCGCCCGAGGATGTGTCATTCAGCTGCTGGTGCAGCAGCAGCGACAACATCGTCTTCCCCTCCGAACTTGCTATCTTGCCGAATGCGCAATGTCATCAGGTCGACGATGCAGCGCATATGCAACTGCTGTTTGATCCTCGGGTCTGGCAGCACTGCCTGCAGTTGCAGGCGCAACTGCAGGGGCGACCGCCGGCGCGGCAGCGGCAGCATCAGGTTGCCGAGGGGAGGGCCTCAGCAGCCGATGCGGGTGCGCGGGCCTGCGGGTCCTGAATCAGGTGGATGTCGGTGGCGGAAACCAGGGCAATCTTCTGCTCGGCGCAGCGCTGCAGCAGGCCGAACAGCAGATCGCTGCGCGTGCTGTAGACATTGCGCGAGCTGGAGACATGGCCGAAGCTGGTGATGTTGACCACGCTGCCATTGATGGAGTCCACATACATTGAAGGGGCCGGGGTGCTCAGCACGGCCTCATGCTCGGCATAGAGGCCCAGCAGCACCTCGCGCAGCTTGACGATATCGGTGTTCAGCGGCACCGAGAACGCGATCGAGATGCGGCCCAGCGCGCCATCCATGGTCAGGTTCTGCACGGACTTGGTGATGAACTCCGAATTGGGCACGATGACGGTGGATTTGTCATCGGTCTGAATCTCGGTGGCGCGCACGCTGATGCGGCGGATGTCGCCGACCTGATCGCCGATGCGCACGCGGTCCCCCAGCTTCACGGGACGCTCGGCCAGCAGAATCAGGCCCGAGACAAAGTTCTGCGTGATGGCCTGAAGACCGAAGCCGATGCCGACGGACAAGGCGCTGGCCAGCAGCGCCACTTTTTCGAAGCCTATGCCCAGGGCCGCCAGTGTCCACAGGCCGGACAGCAAAATGCCCATGTAGCGGGCCACGGTGCTGATGGAGTTGCGTGCGCCTATATCCAGCTCGGTCTTGGGCAGAAAGGTCTCGACCAGCCAGTGCTGCAAGGCACCAAACAGCGTCAGCCCCGCCACCAGCACCAGCAGGCCGCGCAGAATCGTCATGGGACGCAGGAAGGAGTCGCCCACGGGCAGGCCGTTGGTCAGCGTATCGGCCAGTACGATCAGGCTGCTGGAGTTGCCGAAGGGAGCGATCAGCGCCATCAGCCCCAGCAGCAACAGACAGACACGCGTGAAGGCCGACAGCAGCACGCCGACCTGCTCCAGGCGCGAAGGCCTGAGCCCCGTGCCGGCAGCGAAGCCCTGGCCGATACGGCTCTCGCTGGAGCACAGCCAGGTAAAGAGGTCGTCGACAAACTTCATCAGCAGCGAGGTCGCCAGAACCACCACGGTGATCCAGACCATTTGCGTGGCTGCGAATACCGAGAAGTTCAGATAGCCGATCAGCGCTGCGATGAGCGCGGCCAGCACCGTCAGATGCCCGCCCAGCCAGGCCAGCATCAGCCAGCGGCTGGTTGCCGCAGGCCGGTAATCGTCACCATGGTGAGCGGCTTTCTCACGCTCGGCCAGTTGCTGGCGCTTGCGTTGCTTGTTGATGACCATCAGCACCGACATGATGAGCAAGGCATAGACGAGCGCAATCAGTCCGTCCAGGGCCACGCTGCTGACGGCGCTGGTGCGTGCGGCAATGTCCACCGCGTTGAGCATCATGGAGAACCAGGTCAGACCGGCGGCTCCCCAGGCAAAGCGTGTGAGCGCAGGGGCGGCGATGTCGTCGATGTTGAGCAGTCGCCAGGTCGGACGCTTGGGCACCAGCAGGCAGGCGCTGACGGAGAGGAAGAAGGCGGCGACAAATGAGGATTGAATCCAGGCATCGGCCACGGTCTGCAGGCGCGGTGCAATCGCGTCTATGGAGCGCAGGCTCTCGATGAATACCAGACTGGCCAGGCCGGGCAGTGCCGTGCCCACTACCAGCATCCAGACGGCCAGACCCGTGCGGCGCAACCGCCCGTTGGGCGCGCGTTCGGAGGCCGCAAATTTGCGGCCCGCATAGCGCAGGCCGATGCGCAGCGGAAACATCACAAACAGTGCCAGGGCGATGCCGGTCAGCGTCGCCGACCAGCCATGTTCGGCAATGGCTGCAGTAAAGCTGATACGGCCCTGGCGTGCCAGGGCTGCAATGCGTTGCAGGTCAGTCGGCAGATGCTCGGCAAACTGCTTCCACAGCGAAGGCGACAGCGGCGATGCCACTTTGCGGGCTATTTGTGCGTTGAACTGCTGGGTGCGGATCTTCTCGATGCTGTCCGTGGTCTGCTTGGCCTCCATGGACAACAGCTTGCCGCGCTTGAGCGCGGAGTCCAGCTCGCTGTGCTGCTGCGCCAGATCCTTGCGCTGCAGGCTCAGTTCGGGGGATTCCTCGCTGCCTTCGGCCACCGGCCCCAGCTGGGCAATGCGAGCGTCGAGCTGCTTGAGCAGCGGCTCCAGCGCCGTGACGGCATTGTCGGCATCTCGTTTGGACTGCAGGGCTTTTTCGGACAGTGCCTGCAGCGTCTCGGAGGTGTCGGCGTCATCGAGCGACTGGCGTACCTTGTCCAGGGTGTTCGATGCTTGTTGAATCTGGGCGATGGACGTGGTCTGGATATCGCCATTGGCGGGCAGCTCGGCCGCGACGGCCAGACCTATGCAAAGTTGGAGCGCTAAAAGCCAGCGCAGCAGTTGGTTGCAGCGGTATTGCATTGTGAAGAAGTGAGTGGGCGGCAGTTTGCCTCTGGCGCTCACTATAGGTGCAATGCTGCGGTCAGGGTTTCAGGTCGCAGCCAAGTCATGCAGGGCTTGCAGCCTGGATATTCTGCGTTGATTGCTATTGAAAATGGAGCTTTATGCGCTTTCCGGAAAAGGACATGAGCCGAATTTCCATCTGAAAATTCGGCTCTTGACCTCGTGCTTGCCGGGGCCCGTGCTGGTATACATCCGCTGACTAAATCAGCTGTTCGCCGGGCAGCAGCTCCTTGGCACCAATGGTGGGCAGCTGACGCAGCTGCTCGTACAGAGGCGCAAAGTCGGCATCGGCCAGGTTCAGCAGGTGGGGCATGTCGTCAATCACGAAATAGGTCTGCTGATAGGTGTCGATCTTGTAGAGCGTGCGCATGGTGCGCTCCAGCTGCAGCGGCAGACGATGCGGCTGCGGGCTGTTGACGCTGTACTCCAGCTCGCCCACGGAGCTGAGAATGCCTGCGCCATAGGCGCGCACGCCGCCGCTCTCACGGATCAGACCGAATTCCACCGTGTACCAGTACAGGCGCGACAGCATCTCGCAGGCGCCGAGCTCGGCGGCCTTGAGGCCGCCCTTTCCGTAGGCCTGGATGAAATCGGCCATGACGGGGTTGAACAGCAGCGGCACATGGCCGAAGAGATCGTGAAAGATGTCGGGCTCGACGATGTATTCGAACTCTTCGGGCTTGCGTATCCAGTCCGTGACCGGGAATTTGCGCTGGGCCAGCAGCGAGAAGAACGGTACCTCGGGAATCAGACCCGGAACGCCGACGATCTCCCATCCCGTGGCCTTGAACAGTCGCTCGTTGACTTCCTCGAAGCGCGGAATGCGTTCCTTTGCGCCCAGCGACGGCAGGGCGTCGATGAAATGCTGGCTGGCGCGGCCCGGCAGCAGCGCGGATTGGCGCTCGTAGAGGCGGTGGTAGGTGTCATGCTCGGCCTCGGTATAGGCGGCATAGTCCTGCGTGCAGGTGTAGTCGGCATGGGCACGTGTGTAGTCGCCACGTGGCGGGCGATCGGACTGGCCATAGACGACGGGGGCCGCGCCGATGCCGCCGGTCATGGCGGTGTTGTTCTGGATGCTGTTCATAGGGCACTCCCTGAGATGAGGGGTCGCGAAAGCTGCAGCCAGAGCTCGTGGCCGGGGCGCAGCAGGGAAAAGGAGATGCGAGCTGGGCGTTGGCTCAGTGCATCTGTATCTGGGCGCGCTTGACGAGCTGGCCGTAGCGCGCATGCTCGGCCTGCACCAGACGGGCAAAGTCCTGCAGACGCAGGTCGTCGCGCACCACGCCCATGGCGTCGAAGTACTGCTGTATATCGGGCCTTTGCAGCGTCTGGGCAAAAGCCTCCGACCAGCGCTTGGCCTGGCTGTCCGTGATGCCGGCAGTGGCAAAGATGCCGAACCAGGTGGTCAGATTCATGCCCTTGATGCTGTCGTCCAGGCTGGGCACTTCCGGCAGAGCCGGCAGCGGCGAGCGCCAGGTCACGCCAATGGCCTTGAGCCTGCCGGCCCGCAGATGAGGCAGGGCCGATGCGATGTTGTCGAACATCAGATCGGCCGTGCCCTCGAGAAGGGCCGACAGAGCCGGTCTGGCCCCGCCAAACGGCAGATGCTGCAACGGAACCTGGGTCAGCGACTGGAACCACTGGCCCGCGATGTGACCGATGCTGCCGTTGCCCGCCGAGGCATAGCGCAGAGGCTGCCGGTGCTTGGACATGAAGCGCAGCAAATCTTCCGGTGTGTAGATGCGCCACTGCATGGCCAGTTCGCTGCGCATGACCAGCACATGGGGCATGCGGGCCACGAGTGTCAGCGGCTGAAAGTCGCGCAGCGGATCGTAGGGCAACTGGGGGTTGAGCCAGGGCAGGATGGCATGTGTGGCCACGGCGCCCATCAGCAGCATGGGATCGCGCGCTCCCGCTCTGGCCACCATGGCTGCACCCGTGGCACCACCGTCTCCTGCGACATTGAGCACATTGATATTGCCCAGGACCGTGGTTTCCTGCGTCAGCTTGCGCGCCGCCCGATCCAGCGGCCCGCCCGCAGCATAGGGCACTACCAGCGAGAGTTCGTTGCGGCTGCGGCTGGAATTCGATGGCAGGGCGCTCGCATCCCTGGCAGCATGCGCGCTGTCCGCGATCAGAGAGGTCGCTGAGGCCACTGCCAGGGACATGGCCTGGCGGCGGGAAAGGCGCCAGGTGTCGGCAGGCGCGTCCATCCCCGGCGATCTGCAGTCCTCTGGGGCTGTAGCGGGTGGCTGATGTGGTCGCGACACTGGATCCTTCCGGGCGTTGAAGCTGGCTGCAACGCCTCACGCCAGGCGTGGATGCGGCAGTGCAGCATGACGGGAAGTATAGGGACGGAAATCGGCTGCCACATAGTCCGTTCGATAGAGTGGTAACCATTGGTATCTTTTTGATGTATTGCGTAGCGCCAGAGCCCACGCCGGCCATCCTGCAAGCGAGCAGATGAGGCGGGTGCAGGCCGAGGTGGCGCATGGCAGGCTCTTCGTTGATGTGGCTCAGGTCTTGAGCACGCCGCGGCGCATCTGGTCGAGTTCCATGGTCTCGAACAAGGCCTTGAAATTGCCCTCGCCAAAGCCGCTATTGCCCTTGCGCTGGATGAACTCGAAGAAGATCGGGCCCAGCTGGTTTTCGCTGAAGATCTGCAGCAGCAGCTCGCCGGGCTGGCCGTCCACCAGGATGTTGCGCGCCAGCAGCTCGGAAATGGGCTCCTGCAGCTCGGGGATGCGCTTGGGCAGCAGCTCGTAATAGGTCTCGCTGGTATTCAGCAGCTTGATGCCGTTCATCTGCAGACCGTCCACGGTGTCATAGAGATTGGTCGAGCCCAGCGCGATGTGCTGTATGCCTTCGCCGTGGTACATGTCCAGATATTCCTGAATCTGGCCAGCCTTGTCGTTGCCTTCCTCGTTGATGGGAATGCGGATCTTGCCGCAGGGGCTGGTCATGGCCTTGCTCTTGACGCCTGTGGCCTGGCCTTCGATGTCGAAGTAGCGGATCTCGCGGAAGTTGAAGATGCGCTCGTAGAACTCGGCCAGCTCGGCCATGCGGCCGCGGTAGACGTTGTTGGTCAGGTGGTCGATATAGGTCAGGCCCAGGCCCTCGGGGTGCAGGTCGGCACCGGGCAGAGGCTCGAAGTCCACATCGAAGAAGCTGATATTGCCCAGGTCACCGTCCTTGGCGCCATTCTTGCCGCGCCACTTGTCGATGAAATAGATCAGGGAGTCGCCAATGCCCTTGATGGCGGGAATGCTCAGTTCGCCGGGGGCCGCCTGCTGGGCATAGCCCCAGGCACCCAGCGAAGTTGCGCGCTCATAGGCGTACTTGGCGTCGTTGACGCGGATGGCGATGGCGCAGACGCTGGGGCCGTGCAGACGCGCGAAGCGCTGGGCAAAGCTGTCTGGCTCTGCATTGATGATGAAGTTGATCTCGCCCTGACGATACAGGGTCACGTTCTTGCGACGGTGCTTGGCGATGGCCTGAAAGCCCATGCGCTCGAACAACTGACCCATGGCCACGGGGTCGGGGGCCGCGTATTCGACGAACTCGAAGCCGTCCGTGCCCATGGGGTTGTCCCAGGTCTGGAACTGGCTGGCGTTGCTTTGGGTCAGCGGGGCGTTCATGGCAGAGGTCTCCATCGGGTAGGGGTGCAACACATGAAGAACAGGTGTCGACGATGGATGCACTGTAGGACAGGGCGCGGACAAGCTTCATGCAAAAATGCCTTGGCTGCAAACAGCTCATTGCATGAAAATTGCGTAAAAAATTGATTTCGTGCAACTTAAATGGTTATCAAGGGTTAACCATTAATAAAAACTGCGCTGTTTTTATAATCTGCCGCCATGAGTTCCATGCACACCATCGACAAACTGGATAAGGCGATTTTGCGCCGTTTGCAGGCCAATGGCCGAGAAACTTATGACGTCATCGGGGAGCAGGTTGGGCTGTCGCCCAGCGCCGTGCTGCGCCGTGTCAAGCGGCTGGAGGAAAACGGTGTCATCGACCGCTATGTGGCTCTGGTGCAGCCCGAGACCGTGGGCCTGGGGCTGACAGCCTATATCAATGTGCGTCTGGAAAAATACACCGAAACCAGCAAGCGCAATCCCATGGATGTGTTCCGCGCCAGCGTGCAGACCTGGCCCGAGGTGGTGGAGTGCGTCTCCCTCACTGGCGAGATGGATTATCTGCTGCGGGTGGTGGTGGCGGACATGCAGCATTACAGTCGTTTCATCATGGACACGCTGCTCAAACACCCCAGTGTGCAGGATTGCAAAACCAGCTTTGTCATGGACCGGGTCAAGGTCACGACGGCGGTGCCGCTCTAGGCCTTCGTAGAGGTCCTTCATTCGGACCATGACCTAGCCGGAAACAGACGCTAAGGTGTTGAATTAGCGGAAAATCCTTACAGGATTGTTGCAATGCAACATGTGGCTTGTGAAACCTCGGGTTTTTACCTATATTTCAGGCTATGAACCTCCCCAAAGACTGGTTGACATCGCCCTGGCAGGCCGGCTCCGGCTGGCTGCGAGACATGGGCAAGTCCCATGGCGCCGAGCGTCGCTCGCCGTCCTTGGTCCCCATCCGTTCGCTGAGCCCGCGCCACCGGGACCGCATCACCAAGCATCTGCTCAAGCTGGATGCGCGTGATCGCTATCTGCGCTTTGGCTATGCGGCCAACGACGAGCAGGTGCGCCGCTATGTCGAGCAGCTCGATTTCGAGCGCGACGATATCTTCGGCATCTTCAACCGCCGCTTGGAATTGATCTCCATGGCGCATCTGGCCTTTGCCGGCCACCCCGAGCATGAGAAATGCGCAGAATTTGGCGTTTCCGTGCTCAAGAGTGCGCGCGGCAAGGGACTGGGGGCACGTCTGTTTGCACGTGCAGTGCTGCATGCGCGCAGCAAGAACGTGAGCATGATGTTCATCCATGCGCTGTCCGAGAACACGGCCATGCTCAAGATTGCGCGCAATGCGGGTGCCACGGTCAAGCGAGAAGGTTCGGAATCCGAAGCCTATCTGGAGCTGCCGCCTGCCGACTTCGAGACCCATGTCAGCGACCTGGTGACCGAGCATCTGGGCGAGATGGACTATCAGCTCAAGAAGCAGGCCGTCAATTTCTGGGCTTTCCTGGCCGGTGTGCAGGAAGTGCGCAAGGGTGTGCAGGAAGGCCGGCACAAATCAGGCGAGTAAGTCGTCTGGTGAAGCCGGCAAGGCTGCAGCCCAATAAAGACAAGCGCAAGCAGATATCAAAAGAGCTTTGACTGAGTGTGCTCGGTGACAGCCGCTCATGGCTTTTGTGAGCTAGCAAGCCGTCTGTCAACACAATCCGTTATTCTTGGTGACTTGTTCGACTACCGCACGTCCTGCACTCCAAGACAGTGTCTGACCCCCATCCTGCGCGACTTCCCGAGAAGGAAGACAAGCGAAGCTTCCTGCAAAAGGTGGCTGAGTTCATCCATCCAGCACCGGAGTCTCCCGATGAACTGATCGAAACCCTGGCCGAAGCCGAAGACAATCAGGTCATCGGCACCGAGTCGCGTGTCATGCTGGAGCGCGTGATTCGCATGGCCGACATGAGCGCCGGAGAAGTCATGGTGGCCGCGCCACGCATGGATCTCATCAATATCGACGCTCCGTATGAAGAAATCCTGCACCAGGTTCTGACCACGGCGCATTCGCGCTTTCCGGTCTACCAGGGCGAGCGCGAGAACATCATTGGCATTCTCATGGCCAAGGATTTGCTCAAGCTGCAGCGCTCTCCCACCCTGAACATTCGTGCTCTGGTGCGCCCTGCCGTCTTCGTGCCCGAGAGCAAGGGCCTGAACGACCTGCTGCGTGAGTTCCGCGCCAATCGCAATCATCTGGCCGTCGTCATCGACGAGTTTGGCCGTGTGGCCGGCCTGGTGACGATTGAAGATGTGCTGGAGGAAATCGTCGGCGAGATCGAGGACGAGTTTGACATCCCCGAGGACGAGGGCGATATCTTTGCTCTGGCCGACAACAGCTATCGTGTTGCGGGCGATGCCAGCATCGAGCATGTGAGCGAGGAGTTCGAGACTTCGCTGCATGCCAGCGACCCCGATGCCGAGTTCGATACCATTGGTGGACTGATTGCCCATGAAATCGGCCATGTGCCCAAGCGCGGCGAGCAGATTCATCTGGGCGGGCTGGAGTTCACCGTGCTCCATACCAAGGGCGGCGCGGTGCGCTGGTTCAAGGTGGTGCGCGATCCTTCGCCAGACAGCTTGGTTCGCAACTGATCGCGACCTGCGCAAATTCGGGGCAGGCCTGGTGTGATGCCGGTGGAAATACTGGTTGTGCCTCTTGGTTTTCACAAGTCTTGGCGATACTTCGTATGCTTGAATTCACCCAACCGCCCGGTTGGGTGTTTTGTTAGTGCCTGCTGATTCCTATGACCAACACTGCCTCTACCGTTCAGACCGCTGCTGCCAGGCCTAAAGGCTGGATGAGCTGGCTTTTGATGCTGATTGCAGGCGGACTGCAGGCCTTCTCTCTGGCCTGGCCCTGGGCTCGCGGCCAGGGCGACGGCTGGCTGAGCTTGGTCGGAGGCTATGGCCGTCCGCTGTGGTGGCTGCAGATCCTGTCGCTGGCGGTGCTGGTTCATGCGCTGCTGGCTGCCCGTACCGCCGCTCAGGCGGCGGGCCGGGCCTGGCTGTTCGGCACGGCCTGGCTGGCGGCCACTTTCTGGTGGCTCTTCATCTCCATGCACACCTATGGCGGATTGGCGGCGCCATTGGCGGTGGCCGCCGTGTTGGCGCTGGCGGGCTTTCTGGGCGGCTATTACGCCGTGGCTGCATGGTGTTTCAAGCGTTTGGCAAAGGCGCCGGATGCATTGTCAGCGATGGTCTTTGCTGCACTATGGACGCTGGCCGAGCTGGCGCGTGGCTGGCTCTGGACCGGTTTCCCCTGGGGGGCAGGCGGCTATGCCCATGTGGAAGGCCCGCTGGCCGTGCTGCCGCGCTGGATTGGCGTCTACGGAGCGGGGTTTGTGGCGGCCTGGGCTGCAGCCTGGCTGGCGCTGCTGGTCTGGCGCATGCAGAGCAGATCGGCATTGCTGAAATTCAAGCCGGCCCTTGCATCTGCGGTGGCACTGGGTCTGGTCTGGGGCGGGCTGTGGTGGTCGCGTGATGCTGCCATTGAAGCACCTGGTCAGCAGCCCGGCATGAGCGTGGAGTTGCTGCAGGGCAATATTCCTCAGGATGAGAAGTTTGAAATGGGCTCGGGCGTGGTGGTGGCACTGCGCTGGTATGCCCAGCAGTTGCATGACGCCAGCGCCCAGTTGGTGGTGGCGCCCGAGACAGCGATTCCACTGCTGCCCCAGCAGCTTCCTGAAGGCTATCTGGACTTTGTGCGCGCACCGTTTGTCGCCAAGGAATCCCGCCGTGCGGCTCTGGTGGGCCTTCCGCTGGGCAACTGGGACCAGGGATTTACCAATACGGTCGAAGGTTGGTTGCCAGGGCAGGCTCAGGCATATCAGTACGACAAGCACCATCTGGTGCCGTTTGGCGAGTTCATTCCACCCATGTTCCGCTGGTTCACCGAGCTCATGGATATTCCGCTGGGCGACTTCAATCGCGGCGCACTGGGCCAGCCTTCCATGAGCTGGGCGGGCGAGCGCCTGTCACCCAATATCTGCTACGAGGATTTGTTCGGCGAAGAGCTGGCGGCCCATTTCGGCAATGCGGCGACGGCACCCACGGTGCTGGTCAATCTGAGTAATATCGGCTGGTTTGGCGACTCCGTGGCCATCGATCAGCATTTGTCCATCAGCCGCATGCGCGCGCTGGAGTTCGAGCGTCCCATGTTGCGCGCAACGAACACCGGAGCCACAGTGGTGATCGATCACAAAGGGCAAGTGGTGAAAGCACTGGCACCTTTCGAACGTGCAGTGTTGCAGGGCCGGGTGCAGGGGCGCGACGGGCTGACACCTTATGCGCGCTGGGTACATGCCTTGGGCCTGCTGCCTTTGACGCTGTTGTGCCTGGCGCTTTGTGCGCTGGCCTGGCGGTCCTCGAAAAGGCCGGGGAAGGCGTAGTGGCGCGCACGGAATAAGCCACGTCGGCATCAGCGGCTGTGTCATTTGTGGCAGAGTCTTGGGCCTGAAAACGGGTATTGTGTCCCGGGTAGGGGCGCGAGCCTTGATAATCCCAGGTTGTACCGCCCGCAGTGGGCGCGCGCAGCGGGCGCGGGTCCCGTCACCCAAAATACAGAGTAACAGGTAGCTTGCACAGGCTGCCGCGGAGCAATTGAGAGAATGGCTGAATCTTTTTCCTACGAACAACTGATCGCGTCCGGCGAAGGCAAGCTGTTTGGTGCCGATAGCGGACGTCTGCCCCTGCCTCCCATGTTGATGTTCGATCGCATCACACATATCTCCGAGGACGGCGGTGCCCACGGTCTGGGCAAGATTGTTGCGGAACTGGACGTCAAGCCCGATCTGTGGTTCTTTGATTGCCACTTTCAGGGCGACCCCGTCATGCCCGGTTGCCTGGGCCTGGACGCCATGTGGCAGTTGATCGGCTTTTACCTGACCTGGCTGCGTCTGCCAGGTCGCGGTCGAGCCCTGGGTGCGGGTGAAGTCAAGTTCACCGGTGAAGTGGGTCCCGATGTCAAACTCGTGACATATGAAATTGATATCAAGCGAGTGATCAAGCGCAAGCTGAACATGGCCATCGGCGACGCACGCCTGCTGGCCGACGGCAAGGAAATTTACGTGGCCAATGACCTGCGCGTGGGTCTGTTCCTGCGTGAAGGTGATGCCAAGGGAACGGCAGCATGAGCAAGAAGCGGGTAGTGATCACCGGCGCGGGCATTGTCTCGTGCATCGGCAATGACCTGGCAACGGTGGAGGCCTCGCTGCGCGAGGGCAAGAGCGGCATCAAGGCCATGCCCCAGTTCACGGAGCTGGGCATGCGCTCGCAGGTGGCAGGCATTCCCGAGATCGATATCGAGGCGCGCATCGACCGCAAGCAGTTGCGCTTCATGGGCGATGCTGCGGCTTATTCGCAGATCGCTCTCGAAGACGCGATCAGGCAAGCCGGTCTCACGCCCGAACAGGTGAGCAACCCGCGCACCGGTCTGATCATGGGCTCGGGCGGAGGCTCGCCGGCCAATCAGATCGAGGCAGCCGATACGCTGCGTGAAAAAGGTATTCGCCGCGTGGGCCCTTACCAGGTCACACGCTGCATGAGTTCCACGGTGTCGGCTTGCCTGGCAACAAACTTCAAGGTCAAGGGCATCAACTACTCCATCACCTCGGCCTGCTCCACCTCGGCCCACTGCATCGGTGCAGCAGCCCAGCAGATTGCCTGGGGCATGCAGGATGTGATGTTTGCCGGCGGTGGCGAAGAGCTGTCCTGGGGCATGTCGCTGCTGTTCGACGGCATGGGTGCCATGTCCAGCAAGTACAACGAGACGCCCGAAAAGGCATCGCGTGCCTACGATGCCAACCGTGACGGCTTCGTGATCGCCGGCGGCGGCGGTGCGGTGGTGCTGGAAAGCCTGGAGCACGCGCTGGCGCGTGGTGCCAACATCCTGGCCGAAGTGGTGGGCTTCGGTGCCACCAGCGACGGCGAAGACATGGTCGCTCCCTCGGGCGACGGCGCAATCGCATGCATGAAGCAGGCCATGGAAACCGTGGATGCGCCCATCGACTACATCAACACCCACGGCACATCGACCCCTGTGGGCGATATGCAGGAAGTGCGTGCCATGCGCGAGCTGTTCGGTGACCAGGTACCTCCGTTTTCGTCCACCAAGTCGCTGACCGGCCATTCGTTGGGCGCGACCGGTGTGCAGGAAGCAATTTACTGCCTGATCATGCTGAACAAGGGCTTTATCGCCGGCTCGGTGAACGTGGACACGCCTGACCCGCTGCTGGGCAATATGCCTCTGGTCACCCAGACCCGCGATGCCGAGCTCAAGACCGTGCTGTCCAACAGCTTTGGCTTTGGCGGCACCAATGCCTCCCTGGTGCTCAAGCGCTGGGAAGGGCAGTAAGCGCCGGAGTCTTGGATCGCGAGCCCGCTTGGCCTTGAGGTAAGCGGGCTTTTTTCTGTCGTCGACTACTGTCTCCCCCATGAAGATCGCAATTCTTGACCGTGATGGCACCCTGAACCAGTGGGGCGCTCAAGGCTTCATTGGCCGGCCCAATGAATGGGTTGCTGTCCCCAGTGCGCTGGAGGCCGTTTCGCGCCTGAACCGTGCCGGCTGGCATGTGGTGGTCGCCACCAATCAACCTGGGCTGGGTCGCGGGCTGTTCGATGTGATCGAGCTCAACGCCGTGCACGCCAAGATGCATAGGGAGATGGCTGCAGTCGGCGCGCGGGTGGAGGCAGTGTTTTTTTGCCCGCACGCTCCCGATGAAGACTGCCAGTGCCGTAAACCAGGCGTAGCGTTGTTCGAGCAGATTGCCGATCGCTACGGTGCGGAAGGCCATGAAATCTGGGCCATTGGCAGCGGCGTCGAGCATTTGCAGGCGGGCAAGGCTCTGGGCGCCCACCTGGTGTTTGTGGAGTCCACCGCCAGGCCCGAGTGCAGCAGCGACGCCGACCTGCCTGAAGGCAGCGAGCGCTATCCAGATCTGGAGGCCGTGGTGAATATGCTGCTGCCGCTGGGAGGCGGTGAGGATGCTCAACCCCTGGATTCGGCGCCTGCCCCGCATTGAGCCCGGGTTTCAGGTCAAAATAGACTCAACTGCAGGAAAGAGCGGCGCAAGCTGCTATGTTTCTTGTTGATAACCGTGCCAAATCAATGGGCCAGGCTTCAGGTCTGTGCTCACGTCATTCGATTGCTGTCATGTCCCTGATTCGCTCCGTCCTCCACATGTTGTGGATGGCTATTACCGTCATTCCCTACACTATCGCGGTGCTGCTGGCCAAGTGGACCAGCGGCTCATCGGCCAAGGCATACAGCGCTGCCCGCGCCTGGCTCAAGCTCTCGGTGGACAGCGCCCGCGTGATCATGGGGGTCCGGTATCAGGTGCACGGCATGGAGAACCTGCCTGCGGACCCGAGTCAGGGGGTGGTGCTGCTGGTCAAGCACCAGTCCACGTACGAGACCTTTCTCATGCCTGCCATCATGCCGCGCCCGCTGGCCTATGTGTTCAAGAAGGAGCTGCTGAAGGTGCCATTCTTCGGCTGGTCCATCGGTGCACTGGACATGATCCACATCGACCGAGCCCAGCGCTCGCGCGCCTTTCACAAGGTGGTGGAGCAAGGCAAGCGCCTGCTCGATCAAGGCATCTGGGTCATCATGTTTCCCGAGGGGACACGTGTGAATCGCGGAGAGGTGGGCGAGTACAAGACCGGCGCCACCCGTCTGGCCATCATTACGGGGGCGCCCGTGGTGCCGATTGCTGTTACCTCGGCCAAGTGCTGGCCGCGCAAGGCCTTCATCAAAAGGCCCGGCGTGGTGGATGTTTCCATAGGCAAGCCCATTTCTTCGGTGGGCCGCAAGCATGACGAGCTGATGGTCGAGGTCGAGGCCTGGATCGAGTCCGAAATGCAGCGCCTGGACCCCGAGGCCTACCGCAAATAAGGCAAAACTGCCCATGTCCACAGGCGATAGCTTGCAGCAAGCTTGGCAATGGCTGGTGCCGCCTGTGGTGGGGGATAGGCAGGGCGGGTTGGTGCCGCGCAAGCGCCGGCCCAGCGGCCCTGAAGCCATTGAACGGCGTTTGGATCAATCCGAGCTGGAATTTGAGAATAGTCGGCCTGTAGCGCCCGTCAGTATTTCGGTGGGCGCTATTGATTCTGAAGAGGACGAGCTGCCTGCAGAGCCCGCACTTCTGGTACATCCAGAAGCCAGCCACAGCGCCCGCTTGCAAGGGTATGAGGTGGCTTATCTGCTGCGCCGTTCGGCGCGCCGCAGCATCGGCTTCAGCGTAGGGCAGCAAGGGCTTGAAGTCACCGCTCCGCAATGGGTGGCCATGTGCGAGATCGAATCAGCGCTGCAGACCAAGGCCGGCTGGATTGTGCGCAAGCTGCAGGAAGCCGGACAGCGACAGCAGATCAAGCAGGAAGCGCGCATTCTCTGGCAGGATGGAGGCGTGCTGGACTATCTGGGGCAGCCCATGACCTTGCGGCTGACAGGAGGGGCATCACCTCCGTTGGCTACTCGCCAGACGCATCGAGAGCAGGGGATCGATGGGTCGCAAAGTCTGCATCTTCCCCTGCCGCCGCAGGCACCGGCAGCCCAGGTGCGCGCTGCCGTTCAGGACTGGATACTGCGCGAGGCACGCAGCTATTTCACGGCCCGCATGCTGCACTTTGCCGCACTCATGGGCGTGCGCTGGAATGCGCTGCGCCTGACAAGTGCCAGCACGCGCTGGGGCAGTGCCAACAGCAGCGGGATCATTCGTCTGAACTGGCGGTTGATGCAGCACAGCCCGCAAATCATCGACTATGTGGTGGTGCATGAGCTTGCCCATCTGCATCATATGGATCACAGCCCGCAGTTCTGGGCTGTGGTGGCTCAGGTGCTGCCCGACTGGAAGCACTTGCGCAGAGCATTGAGAGACAGGCCTTTGCCGGTTTGGGAATAGCGGCAATGATCGAGACTAGGAATGAAATGAGCAATACAACCCAAATCCAACCCGCTGCCGGCTATGCTGGCGATGTGCCGGCGGAGCTGGCCTGGCAATGGCTGCAGGCTGGTGAAGCGGTTCTGGTCGATGTGCGCACCGATGCCGAGCGCGAGTGGGTGGGCAAGGTGCCAGGCGCTGTTGCCGTGGCCTGGAAGCAGTGGCCCGGCATGGCTGCCAACCAGAACTTTGACGCCGAGTTGCGAGCAGCGGTACCCGAGGGCAAGAAAGTGGTGCTGCTATGCCGCAGCGGTGTGCGTTCTGTTGCTGCAGCCCAGCGTGCTGCGGGCCTGGGAATCGAGGCCTACAACATTCTTGAAGGTTTTGAGGGCGACGTTGATGCCAACGGCCAACGAGGCCTGTTGGGTGGCTGGCGCAAGCGCGGCCTGCCCTGGCATCAGTAATGCGCAGGGCTTGGTCGGTAGCTTCTAGGCCGAGCGATAGCCGTTGGGGTTCTGGCTTTGCCAGCGCCAGGTGTCGGCACACATGGTGTCCAGATCATGCTCGGCTTGCCAGCCAAGGGTTTTCAGGGCGAGGTCGGGGTTGGCGTAGTAGCTTGGCAGGTCTCCAGGGCGTCGTTCGGTGATGCTGTACGGAATCGCCTTGCCGCAGGCCTTCTCGAAGGCGTGCAGAACATCCAGCACGCTCAAGCCCTTGCCTGTGCCTAGATTGAAGGCTATGACCCCGGGTTGAAGCTTTTCCAGGGCCATGACATGTCCGCGGGCAAGATCCACGACATGAAGATAGTCTCGCACGCCGGTGCCGTCCGGTGTGTCGTAGTCGCCGCCAAAAATCTGCAGCTTGTCGCGTCTTCCTACTGCAACCTGCGCGATGTAGGGTAGAAGGTTGTTGGGAATATCTGCCGGATCTTCGCCAATCAGCCCGCTGGGATGTGCTCCGATGGGATTGAAGTAACGCAGAACGGCAATGCTCCAATGGGAGTCCGAGTGCGCCAGGTCGGTGAGGATTTCTTCGGCCATGAGCTTGGTCCGCCCATAGGGATTCATGGCCGCCGTGGGGTGCTTTTCGTCATAGGGCAGGTATTGGGGGGTCCCGTAGACGGTGGCCGACGAGCTGAAAACAAGCTTGTGTATCGCCAGGCTTTGCATCGCACGTAGCAAAACCAGGGTTCCGTTGACATTGTTGTCGTAGTAGTCAACTGGCTGTGCAGAAGACTCGCCCACCGCTTTTTTACCGGCAAAGTGCACAACGCTGTCAATGCCGTGCTCCTGCAAGGCTTTCTCAAGTGCAGCTTGATCGCGTACATCGCCGTCAATCACGGGGATGGTGCGTCCTGTGATCTTCTCCACACGACGAACAGCTTCAGGGTGGCTATTGCTGAAGTTGTCAAAAATCACGACTTCATGACCGTGACTGATCAGTTCGATGGCTGTATGGCTGCCGATATAGCCGGCACCGCCTGTGAGCAGAGTTTTCATAAGCTGCAGTCTAGCTTTGTCACGAATGAAAAAAAGCGCTCCTCGGAGCGCTTTTATGTGTAACTGTATTTACAGGGCCGTATTTACAGCGCCGGAATACGCAGCTTCTGGCCGGGATAGATCCTGTCCGGGTTGCTGAGCATGGGCTTGTTGGCTTCGAAAATCACGTTGTACTTGTTGGCATCGCCATAGTACTTCTTGGAGATGGCCGACAGGGTGTCGCCGCGCACCACATCGTGGTACTGGGCTTCGGGCTCGGGGTTGGTGACCGCCATCAGGTTGTCCACGGACTGGACATTGGCCACATTGCCGCAGCACAGTGTCACTTTTTCCTTGACAGCCTGAGTGGGAGCTGTGCCGTTGACTGTGACCTTGCCTTGAGAAGCATCGAATTGAATCTGCAGATCGGAGACGCCCAGATTCTGGGTATTGATATAGCTGGCGATCGCCTGAGCTGCCTTGACATTCAAGTCTTCGGTCGGTGCCGCTGCATGTGCGTCGCTGCCGCCAAACAGTTTTTCTCCGGCTTCCTTGATGAAACTGAACAGACCCATGGTTTCGACTCCTCAAAAGTAGTGGAAGAAAGCGGTTCACTTTAACGGGAAATCGAAATGAATCCTTGCAGGATATGGACTCTGCGCTTTCTTTGACAATTTCCTGCCCGCCTGTAATGAATGTGACAAGAGGCTGTCTGGCAAGGGGAAAAGTGCTGATAATCCGCCGCATGACATTTTTGGCCATAGACATTGGCAACACCCGTTTGAAGTGGGCCATGTATGAAGATCATCGCCCAGGTGCTGCATTGCTGGCCCATGGAGCGGAGTTCCTGGAGCATATCGAGCGCCTGGCAGAAGGTGCCTGGGCCGGACTGCCGGCCCCAGAGCGCATGCTGGGCTGCGTGGTTGCCGGTGAGACGGCAAGACGCCGTGTGCACGAGCAGATCGAACTCATGCTGGGCTGGAATCTCGAGCCTCAATGGGTAGTCCCCTCCATCGCAGAAGCAGGGGTGACCAATGGCTATGACCACCCCTCTAGGCTAGGTGCGGACCGTTGGGTGGCAATGATTGGTGCGCGTCACCACATGTTGCAATTGGGCGAGGCCAGGCCTTTGATCACGGTTATGGTGGGCACCGCAGTGACGGTCGATGCAATGGACGCGCAAGGTCATTTTCTGGGCGGCCTGATCATTCCTGGGCATGGCATCATGCTCAGGGCCCTGGAAGGCGGAACTGCGGGCCTGCATGTGCCGACCGGTGAAGTCCGATGCTTTCCCAAGAACACCAGCGATGCACTGACCAGCGGCGGTACCTATGCCATTGCAGGTGCGGTGGAGCGCATGTACCAGCATCTGGCAGAACACTGCGGCGCAGAACCCATGTGCATCATGGCTGGCGGTGCCGGCTGGAAAATGTCTCCCAGCATGACCAGGCCTTTCGAGCTGATCAACAACCTGATATTTGATGGCTTGCTGGTGATGGCTGAAAAGCGCTGGGCTTGAGTGCATTGCTCCTCGCGATGATTCGAATTTTGATTTGAGGCTGTTTCCATGATTTTTGTAACTGGCGGTGCAGGCTTTATCGGCGCCAACTTTGTTCTCGATTGGCTGGCACATGTGGATGAGCCCGTGGTCAATATCGACAAGCTGACCTATGCGGGCAATCTGGAGAATCTGGCCAGCCTGAAGGGCGATGCCCGCCATGTGTTTGTGCAGGCCGATATCGGCGACAGTGCACAGCTGGCGCAACTGCTGGCACAGCACCAGCCTCGCGCCGTGGTGAACTTTGCGGCCGAGTCGCATGTGGACCGCTCCATTCATGGCCCCGAGGATTTCATCCAGACCAATGTGGTGGGCACTTTCCGCCTGCTGGAGGCGGTGCGCGCTTATTGGAATGGCCTGGAGGGCGAGGCCAAGTCCGGCTTTCGCTTTTTGCATGTCTCCACCGACGAGGTCTATGGCACGCTGGCACCCACGGACCCCGCGTTTACCGAAGAGCACAATTACGAGCCCAACAGCCCGTACTCGGCCAGCAAGGCGGCTTCTGACCATCTGGTGCGAGCCTGGCATCACACCTACGGCCTGCCGGTGCTGACGACGAACTGCAGCAACAACTATGGCCCGCTGCATTTCCCCGAAAAGCTCATCCCGCTGGTCATTGTCAATGCGCTGGCCGGCAAGCCGCTGCCTATCTACGGTGACGGCATGCAGGTGCGTGACTGGCTGTATGTGCGCGACCATTGCAGCGCCATCCGCCGTGTGCTCGAGGCCGGCCAACTGGGCGAGACCTATAACGTGGGCGGCTGGAACGAGAAGGCCAATATCGATATCGTCAAGACCGTGTGCAGCTTGCTCGACGAGCTGCGTCCGCGCGCCGATGGCAAGGCCTATGCCGAGCAGATCACCTATGTGACCGACCGCCCCGGCCATGATCGCCGCTATGCGATCGATGCGCGCAAGCTCGAACGCGAGCTGGGCTGGAAGCCGGCCGAGACCTTCGAGACCGGTATTCGCAAGACCGTGCAGTGGTATCTGGCCAACCCCGAGTGGGTGGCCAATGTGCAGTCGGGTGCCTACCGTGACTGGGTGCAAAAGCAGTACACCGGCGAGGCTTTGGCATGAAGCTGCTGCTGCTGGGCAAGAACGGCCAGGTCGGCTGGGAGCTGCAGCGCAGTCTGGCGCCTTTGGGCGAGGTGATTGCGCTGGATCGCCAGAGCGTGAATGTGGATGGAAATGGCCTGTGCGGTGATATCGGCAATCTGCAGACACTGGCGCAGACCATTCGCAGCGTGCGCCCGGATGTGATCGTCAATGCCGCAGCGCATACGGCAGTGGACAAGGCCGAGAGCGAGCCGGATCTGGCCTTGCGCCTGAATGCCGAAGCCCCTGAGGTCATGGCGCTGGAGGCCAAAAGCCTGGGCGCCCTGCTGGTGCACTACAGCACCGACTATGTCTTCGACGGCTCCGGCAGTGCGGCACGCAAGGAGAGTGATGCGACCGGGCCGCTATCGGTCTACGGCCGCACCAAGCTGGAGGGCGAGCAGCGGATTGCGGCCACGCATTGCCGCCATCTGATTTTTCGCACCAGCTGGGTCTATGCAGCGCGTGGTGGCAACTTTGCCAAGACCATGCTGCGCCTGGCGCAGGAGCGTGAAGCGCTCAGCGTGATCAACGATCAATGGGGTGCCCCCACCGGCGCCGATCTGATCGCCGATGTCACGGCCCATGCCGTGCGCCATGTGAGCGCTCATGAAGGCGATGGCGGTCTCTACCATCTGGTTGCGGCAGGAGAGACCAACTGGCATGCCTATGCCAGCCATGTGATCGAGCGCGCCCAAAGCCTGCGACCGGATCTGGACTGGAAGGTGCAAAGCATTGCTGCCGTGCCGACCACGGCCTTCCCGACACCGGCCGCGCGGCCCTTGAACTCGCGTCTGGATACGCAAAAGCTGCAAGCGGCCATGCAACTGCATCTGCCCGCATGGCAGCAAGGCGTGGAGCGCATGCTGCGCGAAATTCTGTAATTTTCCAATAACTCGCTTCAGGTGCCTATCTGCAAGGCGTTTGAAGCCATCCATTGATTCATCATGACGACACAGCGCAAAGGCATCATTCTGGCTGGCGGCTCCGGCACCCGTCTGCACCCCGCCACCCTGGCCATCAGCAAACAGCTGCTGCCGATCTACGACAAGCCCATGATCTACTACCCGCTGAGCACGCTGATGCTGGCGGGCATCCGGGACATTCTGATCATCAGCACCCCGCAGGACACGCCGCGCTTCGAGCAGTTGCTGGGCGACGGCAGCCAGTGGGGCCTGAATCTTCAGTATGAGGTGCAGCCCAGCCCGGATGGCCTGGCGCAGGCCTTCCTGATTGGCGAAAAATTCCTCAACGGCGCTCCCAGCGCCCTGGTACTGGGGGACAACATCTACTACGGCCACGACTTCCAGCCGCTGCTCAAAAAAGCCGATGCGCGGCAGAACGGCGCCACGGTGTTTGCCTACCATGTGCAAGACCCCGAGCGCTATGGCGTGGCCGAGTTCGATGTCGACGGCAAGGTGCTGTCGCTCGAAGAAAAGCCCAAGCAGCCCAAGAGCAACTATGCGGTCACCGGCCTGTACTTCTACGACGAGCAGGTGGTGGAGCTGGCCAAGCAGGTCAAGCCTTCGGCGCGGGGCGAGCTGGAGATCACGGATCTCAACGGCATGTATCTGCAGCAAGGAAAGCTCAATGTCGAGCTGATGGGCCGAGGCTATGCCTGGCTGGACACCGGCACCCATGACAGTCTGCTCGAAGCGGGGCAATTCATTGCCACCTTGCAGCAGCGCCAGGGCCTGAAAGTGGCCTGCCCGGAAGAAATCGCCTATCGCCAGAAATGGATTGATGCCGCTCAGCTGGAAAAGCTGGGCCAGGCTCTGGTCAAGAATGGCTACGGACAATATCTGCTGCAGGTGCTCAAGGAAAAGGTGCGCATATGAAGTTCACGCCTTTGGCCATTCCCGATGTCTTTCTGATCGAGCCCAAGGTGTTTGGGGATGCGCGCGGCTTTTTTCTGGAAAGCTTTCGCCAGGATCTCTTCAACCAGGCCACGGGCACGAACTACGAGTTCATTCAGGACAACCACAGCCGCAGCAGCAAGGGCGTGCTGCGTGGGTTGCACTACCAGCTGCCGCCTCATGCCCAGGGCAAGCTGGTACGTGTGATCTCTGGCGCGGTGTTTGATGTGGCCGTGGATATCCGCCGCAGCTCGCCCACGTTTGGGCAATGGGTGGGAGCGGAGCTGAGTGCCGAGAATCACCGCCAGCTCTGGATTCCGCCGGGCTTTGCCCACGGCTTTGTGGTGCTCAGCGACACGGCGGACTTTGTCTACAAGACCACGGCCTACTACGCGCCGGAGTCGGATCGGGGTCTGCTCTGGAGTGACCCGGATATAGCCATTGCGTGGCCCCAGCTCGATATCGATTTTTCCTTGTCCGAAAAGGACCGGAATCAGCCCGCATTCAAGCAGGCCGAACTTTTCGATTAAGTCTGGTCTGATGCGGCCAGCTGCAGAAATGGCTGAATCAGCTGCGCATCGCGCCGCTCTCGCAGGCAGTACAGGTATTCGGGCAGGCAAGGCACCTCGCCTTCCAGATCGAGAACGACGAGTTCAGGGTGGGCCGATGCTTCGTGCCGCGCAAAAACACTGATGCCCATCTGACGAATCACGGCTTCGCGTATGGACTCGCGGCTGGCAATTTCCAGAATCCGCTGCGGGCTGACCTGGGCGGCTTCCAGCATCTGCTCGGTCATCTGCCGGGTCATGGAGCCGCGCTCGCGCAGGATCAGCGTGTTCTTTGCCAGATCCCTGATGTCGACGGCCTTCTGCGCGGCCAGCGCATGCTGCCGGTGCACGACCAGGGCCAGCGGGTCGCGCCCCAGTTCCAGGCGCAGCAGGCGCGGATCGGTGTCCAGGTGCGAAGACGTTGCCAGATCCACCTGGTACTCGGCCAGTGCCTGAATCATCTGGCGCGAATTGCCATTGACGATGCTCACCTCCACCTGCGCATATTGCTGCTGATAGCGCTTGACGATGTCCAGAACATAGTAGGGGGCGGTGGCGCCTATGCGCAGCTGGCCCTGGTTGACATGGCCCGACTGGCGCAGCGCCGATTCGATCTGGGCCGATTGCAGCAGCAGCTTCTCTATCCCCGGCAGCAGCTTCAGGCCCGCATCGGTGATGGCCAGCCTGCCGCTCTGGCGCGTGAACAGCTCGACCTCATATTGCTCCTCCAAGGCCTTGATCTGCGCCGTCACCGTGGGCTGGCTCAGCCCCAGCTGGCGTGCTGCCTGGGTGATGCTGCCGAGGCGGGCGACCCAGAAAAAGGATTTGAGCTGTGTGGCAAACATGAGCAAGTCTTCAAGAAAGCTGTACCCGGATTTCAACATGAACGCTGCAGCCGGCAATGCGGATGAGTTGCTTTAATTTCAATAGCGTCTTGCGCTTATATGCGGTTGTATCTAGATGGTTTTCTCTATGAATATGACGCAGATAAAGCGCAATATGCTTTCGAATCAATAGCATATCGATGTCGGACGCTGGCGCGGCGCGATGACTACAAAGTTTGCTGATGACATCCTTGGCAGATTTCAGTTCTGTGACACCAGCGTTTCACAGTGAGTTTCTACAGTTCCCTCATGTCGCAAACGGCCGCGTTGGTCGGGCGGCAACGATCAATCCAAGGGACTGTTATCCATGCGCCACGCTTTTGTACCCGCCACTCGCCGTTTCACCCTGATTGCCTTTGCCACGGCCTTGCTGGGCCTGGCCTCCGCTGCCCAGGCCAGGACCGATCTGCTGGTGTATTCGGCCCTGGAGGCCGACCAGATCAAGGCCTACAAGGCGGGTTTTGAAAAAGCCCATCCCGAGATCGAGCTGAAGTTTGTGCGCGACAGCACGGGCATCATCACTGCGCGCCTGCTGGCCGAGAAAGCCAACCCTCAGGCGGATGTGATCTGGGGCGTGGCCGCCACTTCGCTGATGCTGCTGGACAAGCAAGGCATGCTGCAGCCGTATGCGCCCAGGAACCTGACCAAGGTGCGCTCCACCATGCGCGATGCGGCAGCCACGCCGACCTGGGTGGGCATGGACCTGTGGTCGTCCGCCGTCTGCTTCAACACCGTGGAAGGCGAAAAGCGCAAGCTGCCCACGCCTGCCAGCTGGGCCGACCTGACCAGGCCCGAATTCAAGGGCGCGATCACCATGCCCCACCCGGCGTCCAGCGGCACGGGCTATCTGATGGTGGCAGCCTGGCTGCAGATGATGGGCGAGGACAGGGGCTGGGCCTATATGGATGCGCTGCACCAGAACATCGGCGTCTACACGCACAGCGGCTCCAAGCCCTGCCGCCAGGCCGGCGCTGGCGAGTTCCCCGTGGGCCTGAGCTTTGAATACCGGGCCAACAAGACCAAGAAGGATGGCGCGCCCATAGACATCGTCTTCCCCAGGGAAGGTCTGGGCTGGGATGTGGAAGCCACGGCCATTCTGAAGACCAGCAAAAAGCAGGACGCGGCCAAGGCCCTGGCCGACTGGGCGGTGACGCCCGATGCCAACAAGCTCTACGCCGCCAACTTTGCCGTGCTGGCCTTGCCCGAGGCCCAGGAAAAGCACGAGTTCATTCCGGCCGATCTGGAAAAGCGCCTGGCCAGGAACGACTTCAACTGGGCAGCGGCTAACCGCGATCGTATCTTGGCCGAATGGTCGCGTCGGTACGAAGCCAAGGCGGAAAGAAAGTAATCACCCCCTGAGCGGCTTTGCCTGGGCGGCGCCGCCGCTTCCCCCTCTCTGGCGCTGCGCGCCGGAGGGGGACACTGCCCTCGCTGCGGGGCGGCCCTGGTTCGGCAGTTCTGAGCTGGGTCAGCGCCAGTTCTACGCAGCAGGTCTCTGGAATTTTTTGCACGTTGAAAGTGATTGCAGATGCTGCGCATAGAACATATCGCCAAGCAGTACAAAGACACCCCGGTGCTGCGCGACATTGACCTGTTGGTGGAGGGCGGCGAGTTCGTCAGCCTGCTGGGCCCTTCGGGCTGCGGCAAGACCACCCTGCTGCGCATTCTGTGCGGCATCGAGCAGGCCGACGCGGGCCGCATCCTGTTTCAGGGCGAGGACATCACGCGCTGGCCCGCCGCGCGCCGGGGCTTTGGCGTGGTGTTCCAAAGCTACGCGCTGTTTCCAAACCTCACGGCGGCCCAGAATGTGGCGTTTGGTCTCATGGGCCAGCCTGCGGCGCAAGTGCAGGCCCGGGTGCAGGAGATGCTGGCTCTGGTAGGCCTGGACGCGCAGGCGCAGCGCTACCCGGCGCAATTGTCGGGCGGCCAGCAGCAGCGCATTGCGCTGGCCCGCGCACTGGCGCCGCGCCCGCGTCTGCTGTTGCTGGACGAGCCGCTGTCCGCGCTCGACGCCCAGGTACGCACCGAGCTGCGCAGCGAAATCCGCCAGTTGCAGCGTCAGCTGGGCATTGCCTGCGTGATGGTCACGCACGACCAGGAAGAAGCGCTCTCCATGGCCGACCGGGTGGTGCTGATGCACCAGGGTCGTATCGAGCAGCAGGGCTCGCCCGAGCAGCTCTATGCCCGACCCGTCAGTCACTTTGCGGCCGGTTTTGTGGGGCGCATGAACTTGCTGCCCGCCGTGGCCGAGTCGGGCAATGCGGTGCGCGTGGGCGAGGGGCGGCTTGAATGCTGTACTGCCGGCTTTGAGGCCGGTGATCCCTTGCTGGTAGGTGTGAGACCTGAAAGCGTGGTGCTGCACCCGGCTCAGCCTGCAGCACTGCCCAATCTGTTTCGCACACGGGTGGTTGAGACCTCATTCCTGGGCTCGCTGGTGCTGGTGCGCGTGTTCAGCCCCACGCTGCAATGCCAGATCGATGTGCAATGGCCGCTGCGCCACGACGCGCGCTTGCCCGACTGGCTGCAGGGCGAGGTGCTGGTTGAGTTGCCAGCTGCTGCGCTGCAGTCGCTGGCAGCGCCAGAGATCTTGCGAAAGGCGGCATAAGCATGGATGCCTCTTCTTCTGCGATGCCCGTGGGGGGCTATGCGCCCGCAGCGGCAGCACGCCGGCAGCAAGGCAGCGGCCCTGCGGCGCTACGGCAAACACGTTTTTTCCATTGGGAGAAGCTGTGGCTGGGCCTGTCGGTGCTGGGCCTGCTGGGGGCGCTGCTGGTGGCCATCGCACTGCCCGTGGGGGCGCTGCTGGGCCGCAGCTTTGTGTCGGCCGATGGCAAGTTCTCGGGCCTGGCCCAATACCTTGCCTATGCGCAAACACCGGGCGTAGGCCAGTCGCTGTTCAACAGCCTGTGGCTGTCCGCCGTCAGCAGCACCTTGTGTGTGGCCCTGGCCTATGGCTATGCCTATGGCGTGATGCGCAGCTGCATGCCGCTGGCCAGGTTCTTTCGCGCCATTGCCCTGGTGCCGCTGCTGGCGCCGTCGCTGCTCATGGCCATCAGCCTGATCTATCTTTTTGGCGCCCAGGGACTGCTCAAGAGCTGGCTGCCGGGCGACTCGGCCTACGGGCCGTTTGGCATCATTCTTGGCTCGGTGCTGTGGACGTTTCCGCATGCGCTGATGATTCTGTGCACCACGCTGGCCTCGGGCGATGCGCGCCTGTATGAGGCCGCCGCCACCCTGGGCGCGGGGCGCTGGCGCAGCTTCTGTCAGGTCACGCTGCCAGCCAGCCGCTATGGGCTGATGATTGCCTGGATAGTGGTGTTCGTCCTGGTGGTCACCGACTTTGGCGTGCCCAAGGTGATTGGCGGCAACACGCAGATGCTGGCCACCGATATCTACAAGCAGGTGATTGGCCAGCAAAACCTGTCCATGGGTGCCGTGGTGGCCATGCTGCTGCTGGTGCCCGCGGGCCTGGCCTTTGCGGCCGAGCGTCATTTGCGGGCCCGGCAGGCCGCTGCCATGAGCGTGAGGGCCGTGCCCCTGGTGCCGCAGCCCTGCGCAGCGCTCGACGGCGCGCTGCTGGTGTATTGCAGCCTGTTGGCTTTGGCGCTGCTGGTGGTGATGGGCGTGGCCGTGCTGGCATCCCTGGTCAGCTTCTGGCCCTACAACTTGAGCCTGAGCTTCAAGCACTATCAGTTCGACCTGATGGATGGTGGTGGCTGGGCCAGTTATGCCAACTCGCTGACCATGGCCGTGGCCACGGCGGCGGTGGGCGCGGTGCTGAGCTTTCTGAGCGCCTATCTGGTGGCCAGGCCCACGGGCTGGGGCCGCGCGCGCCAGTGGTTGCACGCGGTAGCCACGCTGCCCATGGCCGTGCCTGGGCTGGCGCTGGGTCTGGGCTATATCCTGTTCTTCAATGCGGGCAGCAATCCCTTGCACTTTCTGTATGGGTCCATGGGCATTCTGGTGCTGTGCTCGGTGGCGCATTTTTTCTCGGTGGCGCACATCACCCAGCTCACAGCCTTGCAGCAACTGGACGCCGAATACGAGCGCGTGGCCGATTCCATGGGCGTGCCGTTCTGGACGCTGCTGTGGCGCGTGCACCTGCCCGTGTGCCTGCCTGCAGTGATGCAGGTGGCGGGCTACTTCTTCGTGAATGCCATGACCACGGTGTCGGCAGTGGTCTTTTTGTACTCGCCCGAAACCACACTGGCCTCGGTGGCCGTGCTGGCCATGGATGACGCGGGCGATATCGCTCCCGCCGCGGCCATGGCCACGCTGATCTTCGCGACCGCAGCCGCCGGCCGCCTGCTGATTGCGCTGCTGGATGCCTGGCTGCAGCGGCGTACCCAGCACTGGCGCCACCGCTGAGGCGCTCTCCACATCACTTGATTCCCTGAACGTCTCTTGCTGCATCGCCTGGGCGCTGCGGCAGGGGCTTGGCTTGTCTGCTTTTTCTGTAACGTTATGAAAAATTACGACCTGATCGTTGTCGGCGCCGGCATTGTCGGCCTGGCGCATGCCTATACCGCTGCCACGCGCGGCCGCTCCGTGCTGGTGATAGAGCGCGACGGGGCCAGCCTTGGCGCGTCGATTCGCAACTTCGGCTTTGTCACCATTACCGGCCAGCGCGCCGGTGCTCATTGGCAGCGCGCCATGCGCTCACGCGATGTCTGGGCCGAGATTGCACCCAAGGCCGGTATCGATGTCCTTCATTCCGGCCTGTGGCTGACGGCACGCCGCCCTGCAGCATCAGCGGTGCTTGAGGCCTTTATGCAAACCGCAATGGGCGAAGGCTGCGAGCTGCTGACACCCGCCCAGGCCGCGGCGCGTCATCCGGCGCTGCGCACCGACGGGCTGCAGTCCGTGCTCTACAGTCCGCATGAGCTGCGCGTGGAGTCGCGCACGGCCATCCCGCAACTGGCACTGTGGTTGCAGCAGGCGCTGGGAGTGGATTTCGCCTATAGCGAAAGCGTGACGGAAGTGGCAACGCCGCGCGTCACCACCTCGCGTGGCCGCTATCACGCCGAACGCGTGGTGGTCTGCAACAACGCTGATCCAGGCGGGCTGTTCGCCAGCGAATGGGCTGACAACAAAGTGCAGCTGTGCCAGTTGCAGATGCTGCGCGTCAAGCCGCAAGCGGGCTTCAAGCTCGAAGGATCGGTCATGGGGGATCTGAGCCTGGTGCGCTACGAGGGCTATAGCGCGCTGCCCGAAGCCGCTGCATTGCGCGCTCAGCTGGAGCGCGAGGAGGCGCAAAGCCTTAGGCACGGCATCCACCTGATTGCCGTGCAAAGCGCCGATGGTTCGCTGGTGGTCGGCGATTCGCACCACTACGGCAGCGCGCCCCAGCCCTTTGCCAGCGAAGCCGTCGACCAGCTCATGCTGCGCCATATGAACGAGGCACTGCATATCGACAAGGCCCAGGTCGTGGAGCGCTGGACGGGCATCTATCCCTCCAGTGCCGAAGCCCCTTGTTTTGTCAAAGCGCCCGATGCAGCGACACGCGTGGTGGCGGTGACCAGTGGCTCGGGCGCAAGCACGGCGTTTGGCCTGGCCGAGGAAGTCTGGGGAAATTGGTAGTCACTCCCTGAGCGGCCCCACCTGGGCGGCCCCACCTAGGCGGCCCCACCTAGGCGGCCCCACCTAGGCGGCCCCACCGCTTCTCCCTCTCTCGCTACGCGGGAGGGGGCGGCGTGGCCGGCTCAGGCCCTTGCTCAGCGTCTCTGGCAGGTATGGAAGGCGATCACTGTTGCACGAACAGCGGTGCAATCAGCATGACGAGCAGGATGGCGGCCAGTACGGCAAATAGGATTTTGACCCAGCTGTAAGGCCGCTCGCCCGCAATCTGGCCGGTATAGCCATTGGCCACGATCTGGTAGGTCTTGCTGCCATAGGTGTAGCCGACCAGCCAGACCGGAACCAGCGTGTGCTTGAAGCTGCGGCCCGAGTATTGACGCTGGACCTGCAGATTGCGCTGCGTGTCGCCCGGCACCTCGCGCGAGCACATGCTGCGCAGCTGGCTGTCCATATCTTCCTCGTTGATCCTGGCGGCCTTGGAGAGGTCCACCTGGTAGCGCTCCACCGTCCAGCCGCGTACGAACTCCGGGCTGTAGGGCTTGAGATCGGTGGTGGTCGGGAAGGGCTCCACCTGGCGCAGCAGATGGGCGTGCACGCCCACGGTGCCGGGTACCAGCTCATCGTCGAAGAAATGCTGCAGGCTGCCCGAGGCCGGCTCCCAGCGCACATGCTGGACCTGGCGGGTCTGCAGATTGCCGTTGCCGTCGCGATAGGACTCGGTGGTGTAGTAGTAATAACCGGCCTCTGCCCACCACTGGGCGCTGGCATGGGCGTCAAAGGTCCAGTAAGGCAGATAGACGCCGTGCAGCGTGTCTGTCAGCGCGGCACTCTTGAGCTTGCTGGGCGCAAACCAGCGGCTGCCATACCACTGGCGGATCTTGTCGCGAATCTGGCCGTCGCTGATCTTGAACGGCAGGATGCTCTGCGGCGTGATGGCGTCGCTGCGCTCCTCATGGGCGACGATGGCCGGCGAGCCGCAGAAGTCGCAGCGCTGGGCCACGTTCTTGCCGAGAAACACGGAGATGGCGCGGCAGTTCTGGCATTGCACCTCGTAGCGCTCGTCCGAGCCCCAGCCGCGACCGCTGGCCGGGTTGCGCAAGGCCTCGGCCAGATCCTGCTCCACCACGGCACGTCCCAGCTCGGGCTGTGTCTGCTCGCTCCAGGGAACGACGGTGCCGCAGTATGGGCATTTGAGCGACTGTGCCTTGGCATTCCACTCCAGATTGCCGCCGCATTCGGGGCAGACATGCCGGCCCACCATGGAGGGGGGCGCCGTCTCGGAGACAGGGGTGAATGCAGATCCGGAAGAGCGAGAGGAGGAAGCGGGTGTGGCCACGGCAAAAAAGGGTTCAGGCGGCAGCAGCGGCGGGATGGGTTTCGTAGAAGGTCACGCAGTTGCCATCCTCGTCGAGAAGACTGAATTCCAGGGTGCCCCAGGGCTGCTGGCGTAGACCGCCATTGGGATGAACCGCATTCTCGGCCAGGCACTGCGCATGCAGGGCGGCAATGCCAGCCACCTGGATGCGGCAGCTGGTCTGCCTGGGAATCTCCGGGTCCTGGCAGGCCCAGAAATGCAGCTCCAGTCCACCCAGAGAGACGATGGCGTACTCGCCGGGCTGGGCGTGAACGGTTCTGGCGCCCAGCACGCGGGCATAGAAAGCCACGGTGCGCGCCATGTCCAGCGATGCCAGTACCGGAGTGGTGCTGATGAAAACCGGTTTGTGTTCATTCATGACGTGCACCCGATGCCATGGATTGCGAATCAGCCGCGCAGGAACTCGTCCAGCGCAGCCTGGGCGATGCGCCACTGGCTGCCGATCTGGCGGGCCTTGAGGTTGCCGGCCTGGATTTCGGCCAGTACGTCGGCCTCGGCCACGCCCAGCACCTGGGCCGCCTGGGCGGGAGTCAGCACCTGCAGACCAGCGGCAGCCGGGGCGGCAGGTGTCTGTGCGGCTTGCGCCGCGGCCGGCGAGAAGGGGTCTGCCACAGCGGCGGCCGGGGCGCCTGCAGCCCCACCGCCCTGCATGCCCTTCATCATTTCCTGGGCCATGCCGAAGCCCATGGCCATGGTGGCCGGAATGGTGGCTGCCGCAGCGCCTTCGCCGCCATTGGCCATGGCCTGGCCCATCTGGTACTTCACATAGTCGTTGAGGTTGCCGATGGCGCCCATGCTGGAGCGCTTGTCGATGGCCTGCTCCACCTCGGGCGGCACGGAAACGTTCTCCAGCAGGAAGCTGGTGATTTCCAGGCCGTATTTCTCGCTGACGGCCGGGTTGATGAGCTGAAGCAGCGCGTCGCCCAGCTCGCTGTAGCGCTGGGCCACATCGAGTGCCGGCACCTGGGCCTTGGCCAGGGCTTCGGAGAAGATGCTGACGATGCGCGAGCGCATGGTGTCGGCAAACTCGTCGATGCGGAAGTTCTGGTCCGTGCCCGCCACTTCCTTGAGGAACAGGGCGGCGTTGGTGATGCGGAAGTCATAGGTACCGAAGGCGCGCAGACGGATCACGCCAAAGTCCTTGTCGCGCATCATGATGGGGTTGGAAGTACCCCATTTGTTGCCAGTGAACAAGCGCGTGTTGATGTAGTAGACATCGCACTTGAAGGGCGAGTTGAAGCCGTACTTCCAGCCGCGCAGCGTGGACAGGACCGGGATGTTCTGCGTGGTCAGCAGATGGCGACCCGGGTTGAACAGGTCTGCGAACTGGCCTTCGGAGACGAACTGCACCTGCTGCGACTCACGCACGATGAGCTGGGCGCCGTTCTTGATTTCCTTGTCTTCATCGGGCCAGCGATACGACAGCGTGTCGCGCGAATCATCGGTCCATTCGATGATTTCGATCAGTTGCTTGGTGATGATTTTCATGAAATCCATGACGAGCTCCGAAAGAGGATGACGGGAAAGGAATCATTCTAGGAGGCAAACCGCGGCAGCCGGTTCCGGGATGCATGGCAGTTGCGCGGAAATTGTTAAAAAGTGAGCGTACTACGCTCGCTATCCAATAGTTTCAGGGGCAATTGATGCTGCATCTGTCTATTCATCGGCGGTAAGCGCTAGCGTTTTGCCTTTCACATTTTGAAATCACCGGCCCGGGCCGCTTCGTGAAAATGCCCGCTGTGGGGCCGCGCAGACAGACTACGCCCGTGAACAGTGGCACAGACTTAGAATCTACCGCTTATGCGGTCGATACCGCCCAGAACACCTCTTAATGAAGATGCCGCCCGCAATCGCCAGTGATTGCTGACGCGCGAACGTATACAAGTCATGCTGACCTTCCAACAAATCATTCTGAAACTGCAGTCCTACTGGGCCGAACAGGGCTGCGCATTGCTCCAGCCCTATGACATGGAAGTCGGCGCCGGTACCTCGCACACCGCGACCTTTCTGCGCGCCATCGGCCCGGAGCCATGGAAGGCTGCCTATGTGCAGCCCAGCCGCCGCCCCAAGGACGGCCGCTATGGCGAGAACCCCAACCGCCTGCAGCACTACTACCAGTTCCAGGTGGTGCTCAAGCCCGCACCCGACAATATTCTCGAGCTCTACCTGGGCTCGCTCGAAGCCCTGGGCTTCGATCTGAAGAAGAACGACATCCGCTTTGTCGAGGACGACTGGGAAAACCCCACGCTGGGCGCCTGGGGCCTGGGCTGGGAAGTCTGGCTCAACGGCATGGAAGTGACCCAGTTCACCTATTTCCAGCAGGTCGCCGGCATCGACTGCAAGCCCGCCACGGGCGAGATCACCTACGGCCTGGAACGCCTGGCCATGTATCTGCAGGGCAAGGAATCGGTGTACGACCTGGTCTATACCGACGGCCTGTCCTATGGCGACGTGTTCCACCAGAACGAGGTTGAGCAGTCCACCTACAACTTCGAGCATTCGAATGCCGAGTTCCTGTTCAGTGCCTTTGCGGCCCATGAAGGCTCGGCCAATCAGCTGATCGACGCCCAGCTGGCGCTGCCCGCCTACGAGCAGGTGCTCAAGGCCGCCCATACCTTCAACCTGCTGGACGCCCGTGGCGCCATCTCGGTGACCGAGCGCGCAGCCTATATCGGCCGCATCCGCAACCTGGCGCGCGCCGTGGGCAAGAGCTATCTGGACAGCCGCGCGCGCCTGGGCTTCCCCATGGCCCCCAAGGCCCACGCCGACGAGGTGCTGGCCGAACTGGCCAAGGCCGCAGAGCAGGCAGCGAAGAAGGCTGCTTAAGCGGCTTCAGGCTTCATTTCGACCCATATCCCAAAATTTCAGCGGCCAGCCTTGATCTAGAAAGTGCTGGTTGCTATCAAAATCATCATGAACGCATCGAATCTACTGGTTGAACTGTTTGTCGAAGAGCTGCCGCCCAAGGCGCTGCAAAAGCTCGGCGACGCTTTTGCCGCTGTCATCTTCGAGCAGCTCAAGGCCCAGGGACTGCTGGCATCGACCGAGTCGCGCCTGACCGCATACGCCTCTCCCCGCCGTCTGGCCGCGCACATCACCGAAGTGCTGCCCCAGGCCGAAGACAAGGCTGTCTCGCAAAAGCTGATGCCTGTCTCCGTGGCGCTGGATGCCGAGGGCAAGCCCACGGCTGCACTGCTGAAAAAGCTGGCGGCCCTGGGGGCCGACGAATCCGCAGTGGCCTCCCTGAAGCGCCTGGGCGAGGGCAAGGCCGAAGCCCTGTTCTACGAATCCACGGCCAAGGGCGTGCTGCTGACCGATGGCGTGCAAAAGGCGCTGGATGAAGCGCTGGCCAAGCTGCCCATCCCCAAGGTCATGCGCTACCAGTTGCAGGACGGCTGGACCAGCGTGCACTTTGTGCGCCCGGCCCATGGCCTGGTCGTGATGCATGGCACCCAGGTGCTGATCGGCGTGAAGGCCCTGGGCCTGACCGCCGGCGCTGCCACGCATGGTCACCGCTTTGAAGCTGCTGTGGACCCCGTGGTCATCCAGAACGCCGACAGCTATGCCGAGCAACTGCGCGAAGAGGGCGCCGTGATCGCCAGCTTCACCGAGCGCCGGGCCGATATCGCCCGCCAGCTGCAGGCGGCTGCCGAACGCATTGGCGGCGACGTGCGCCCCATCGACGACCCAGCCCTGCTGGACGAGGTGACAGCCCTGGTCGAGCGTCCCAATGTGCTGGTCTGCGAATTCGAAAAGGAATTCCTGGCCGTGCCCCAGGAATGCCTGATTCTGACCATGAAGGCCAATCAGAAGTACTTCCCGCTGTTGGATGCCAATGGCAAGCTGACCCATCAGTTCCTGATCGTCAGCAACATCCAGCCCCAGGACGCTTCGGCCGTGGTCGGCGGCAACGAGCGTGTGGTGCGTCCCCGTCTGGCGGACGCCAAGTTCTTCTTCGACCAGGACCGCAAAAAGACCCTGGCCAGCCGCGTCGAGCAGCTGGACAAGGTCGTCTATCACAACAAGCTGGGCACGCAGGGTGAGCGCATCGCCCGCGTACGCGCCATCGCCAAGAGCATTGCCCAGCAACTGGGCAACTCCGAGCTGGGCCGTCTGGCCGACCAGGCTGCCATGCTGGCCAAGACCGATCTGGTCACCGACATGGTGGGCGAGTTCCCCGAACTGCAAGGCATCATGGGCCGCTACTACGCCCAGAACGACGGCCTGGATCTGGCCGTGGCCGATGCCATCGAAGACCACTACAAGCCCCGCTTCGCCGGCGACGAACTGCCGCGCGGCGATGTCGGCGTCATCGTGGCCCTGGCCGACAAGCTCGAAACCCTGGTCGGCATGTTCGGTATCGGCAACCTTCCCACCGGCGACCGCGACCCCTTCGCCCTGCGTCGTCATGCACTGGGCGTGATCCGCATGCTGGTCGAAAAGGATCTGGAGCTGGATCTGGAAACCCTGCTGGTCAGCACCTTGCCTGCCTTTGGTGACAAGATCCAGGACGCCACGCCCCAACTGGTCGAATTCATCTACGACCGCCTGGCCAATATGTTCCGCGAACAAGGTTACAGCGCCCAGGAAGTGGAGGCCGTGCTGGCCCTGCAGCCCCAGCGCCTGTCCGACGTGCAAAAACGCCTGGAGGCCGTGCGTGCCTTTGCGGCGCTGCCCGAAGCTCCGGCCCTGGCCGCAGCCAACAAGCGTGTGGGCAATATCCTGAAGAAGGCGGAAACCGACGTTCAGCCCCAGGTGAACCAGGCGCTGCTGGCGGAGCAAGCTGAAAAAGATCTGTATGCCGTGCTGCAGCAGGTGGCGCCCAAAGCCCAGCAACAGTTTGCAGCAGGTGATTACACCGCCAGTCTGCAAACCCTGGCAGCATTGCGTGTCTCGGTTGATGCGTTCTTCGAGCAGGTCATGGTCAATGCCGAAGATCCTGCGCTCAGGGCCAATCGACTGGGCTTGCTGGCGGTGCTGCATGAGGCCATGAACCGGGTGGCGGCTATCGCAAATCTGGCGACATGATCAATCAAATGGATTGAAGATCGACTTTCGTGATAAAGAGTAAAACGATATTTTTCGATTTGAAAGATATCTGCTTCTCTTTGAAATTAAGCGCTCGCCCCAGATCGGCCTGTGTAGGCCCGATACCTGGGGTGTTCCTTTATGTTGAGTAGCCCTCGATGACATTAATAAAAACCAGCATACTCAATGGTATTGCAGTGATCATAAAGATGCTGACATTGCTGGGCGTCAACAAAGTCCTTGCTATTTATGTAGGGCCAGCAGGTTATGCCGCGATTGGACAATTCCAGAATGCGGTACAGGTGATCACCACATTTGCCAGTGGCGCTATCAACACTGGTGTTACAAAATATACCGCTGAATATTATGCCGATGAAGCAAGGCAGCGAGCCGTATGGCGGGCCGCCGGGTCTATTGCGTTAATTGGATCTATTGCTACCGGTATTTTGATTATTATATTTCGTCAATATCTTTCTCAATGGTTCTTGAAAAGTGATGATTACGGCGGTGTTTTTGGGTGGTTTGGAGCGACTCTAGTTTTCTTTGTATTCAATAGCTTGCTGTTGGCAATATTGAACGGAAAAAAAGACATTCGACGCTATGTGGTTGCAAACATATTTGGTAGCTTGTTTGCATTTGGTGCAACGAGCCTGATGTCCATTCGCTTTGGACTGTATGGCGCGTTGATTGCACTGGCTGTTTATCAATCGCTAGCTTTTTTTGTCACGTTGTGGATATGCGTCAAGGCAGATTGGTTCAGATTCAAATTCCTTGTGGGATCCATCGATAAAGAAATTGCAATCAATCTTGCAAAATATACTGCGATTGCCTTGGTGACGGCCGTGTGCTCACAGTCCAGCCAGATTTATATACGCAATCATATTGGGGAAACACACGGTTGGATCAGTGCTGGACACTGGGAGGCCATGTGGCGGTTGAGTACGGCCTATTTGATGATGGTTACGACAACGCTCAGTGTCTATTATCTTCCGAGGCTCTCAGAGCTGAAATGGGCGAAGGAGATCAAGGCGGAGATCTACCAGGGGTACAAGATAATAATTCCGGTGACAATGCTTGGTAGTCTCCTGATCTATGTTTTCAGAGATCTGGCGGTCAAGATCGTATTTACGGAAGAATTCTACCCGATGCGTGATCTATTTGCGTGGCAAATGATCGGAGATAATCTAAAAATTGCAAGCTGGTTAATTTCCTTCATTATGCTCGGAAGATCCTTTATCAAGGAGTGCATCATCTCGGAGATATTGTTTGCTTTGTGTATAAGCTCCTTGAGCTTCTTCTTTGTAAACAAGTATGGCGCTAATGGTGCATGTATTGCGTATGCAATAAGTTATCTGCTCTACTGGATTGGCATGTATGTTTTTGTGTTCAAGAAAATTTCCTCCATGGAAAGTATGAAGTCATCATGATTATGATTGAAAATATCATATTTCCGTGAGCTATTCTTCTTGGCATAACATTAAGTGAAATAAATGAAAAAAGTTCTGTTCGTATTTGGAACTCGGCCTGAAGCCATTAAAATGGCCCCTGTCGTCAAAGCATTTCAGGCGAATGATGGCCTTGAAGCCAAAGTCTGTGTAACAGCACAGCACCGTGAAATGCTGGACCAGGTGCTGGAACTTTTCAAAATAGAGCCGGACTATGACTTGAATCTCATGACCAGCGGCCAGACTTTGGCGGAAATATCAACCAAAGCGCTGAATGGAACCTCTGAGATCTTGCGTGAATGGAAGCCAGATCTTGTTCTTGTCCATGGAGATACGACAACGACGGCGGCGGCTGCAATGGCATGTTTTTTTCAGAGGGTGCCAGTCGGTCATGTAGAAGCAGGTTTGCGGACAAATAATATATGGTCTCCCTGGCCTGAAGAGTTTAATCGTCGTGTAACAGGTCTCGTTTCCAGGCTTAATTTCGCACCAACAGCAGAAGCCAAGGCTAATTTACTGGCTGAAAGCGTTCCGGAGGAATGGGTGGATATTACAGGGAATACAGTGATTGATGCCTTGTTGTTTATCAGTGATTATATTGATAATGAGGCCAATATCAAAAGTGATTTATCTAAGAAATTTGATTTTCTGGATTCCCGAAAGAAAATGCTACTGGTAACAGGGCATCGTCGTGAGAATTTTGGTGATGGCATGAAGTCGATCTGCCTCAGTCTGCTTAAACTCTCTCAGCGAGAAGACATAGAGATCGTCTATCCAGTTCATATGAATCCCAATGTCAAGGGTCCGGTCGAGACATTTTTGACGAATCAACCAAATATTCATCTTCTTGCTCCTCAGGACTATTTATCGTTTGTATATTTGATGAAGAGATCAAATATCATACTAACCGATAGTGGAGGAATTCAAGAAGAAGCACCTGCATTGGGAAAACCTGTCCTTGTGATGCGTGATACGACGGAGCGTCCAGAAGCCGTGACTGCCGGCACTGCCAAGTTGGTTGGCACTGATGAACAGCGCATCGTTGCAGAAGTTACGAAGCTTTTGGAGAGTGATTCAGAGTATGCAAAGATGGCCGAGAGCAAGAACCCGTATGGCGACGGAACATCGAGTCAGCATATCTTGACCTCAGTTCTGAATTTTCTGAAGTAAATATATGATTGTCTTTGTCGCGAGATTTCCATCCATGATGAATGAAAAGGATGGGTTTACACAAAGAATTGCCTGGATCGATGCGCTGGTTCATGATGTTCCTCGCATATATTTGGACATTTCTTTGGCTGGAAATATTCGGAAGAGAAAGACTGAAATAGGTTGTGCGACCGTTATTCAGTTGAATATTTTTCTGCATTTCTTCACAATATTGAGATATTTTAAGAATGCTTCAGTCGTATATATTCACTCTGTTTATAATGCGCTGAGAGCCATACCAGCCTACTGGTTGTCGAATACGATTACAGACATGCATGGTATTGTTCCTGAGGAAATGCATGTTGCAGATAAGAAATGGCGTGCAAGGATTTTTGGTTATGTCGAGAGAATCGCCATAAAAAAAAGCTCGATAGCTGTCTTTGTGACAAATGCAATGAAAGCGCATTTTCGAGATAAGTATAAAAGAGATAATTCTGAAGATAAAATCATTGCGATCTTGCCGAAAATAGATGACGAGAGAGGTTCTCTTGAGAGCGTTCTTTCATCGAGGAGAGAGTTGGGCGCTGTGATTTATGCGGGTGGCGTACAGCCCTGGCAAAATATTCCATTAATGCTGAGTGCTGCAGCCAGAGCCAGCAATTACAAGTTCACTTTTTTATCAAGTGATTATAAAAAACTGATTCAGCTTGCTGCAGATGCAAAAGTCAGTCAATTTTCCAGTTTTGCCGTGGCTCCAAAGGATGTTGCAACATATTACCTGCAAAGTGAATTTGGCTTCATACTCCGTGATTCTATCTCAGTAAATAAAGTTGCATGCCCCACAAAGCTGGTTGAATATTTCCATTGGGGCGTGATTCCAATAGTTTTATCCCCTGATATTGGGGATTTTAGTGAGATGGGATTCAGGTACATATTGCTGGATGATTTTATATCGGGAAGAATTCCCGATGCAGATGATCTCAATATGATGCGATTGAGGAATAGAGAGATTATTGATAGATTGAATTTGTCTTGTAACAATGAGCTTTCTGCCCTGAGGGAGAGACTAAGATCATCCAATAAATAAAGAATCGCGTGCTTAAAATTGGATGAGTGGATAATGATTTTTCAATTAAGTAAGCCATAGAATTCATGATTCCATACTACTTGCTCTTTTGTTTTTTTGGTGTTCTGGCTTTTCTTGAGTATTTCCGATCCAACAAAAGGTTGGATGCGATTTTTCTTATCCTTTCATTTATAGTTCTGCTGTTCTTCTATGGCTTTAGATTTGATGTTGGTATTGATTGGAGTGTATATTACTCCTTTTATGATCAAGTAGAGCCTATTGCTCGTGTCTTGCAAGGCGAAGCTAGCGCCCCAGTATTCTTTTCTCTTGAATTCGCTCCTTTGGATTTTGGTTACAGATTCCTAAATTCTGTTTTCAAGTCTTTGGGGGTGGGTTTTCAGGGGCTCATCTTTTCTATTTCATTATTCAATATATTATCCCTGTATAATTTTATTATATCAAACAGGCTGAAATATAAATTCTCTTTTTTGCTGGTTTTTATTTCGCTGGCGATGTTTAGAGAGTTTGATATATTGAGGCAGTCGTTGTCTTTTTATATATTTCTATATTCTATTAAATATATTGACGGTAAACTGTGGAAGTACGTTGCCATTAATATGGTTGGTGCATTCTTTCATATTGGTGCTTTGATGCTCTTGTTTATAGTGCCGATATTGAGAATGAGATTTTCGAGGAACCAGATGTTGATCGTCTTGTTTCTTTATATACTCACGATGGTTTTCCCATTGCCACTGATATCTGTGTCACTTGCATTTGCCGAAATGGTGTCTTTACCTTCATGGCTGTTGGTGAAGGTGGTGGCGATGCATGAGTATTTGAATTATCCGCGTGAGTTCGGATTGACGATATCCATACCATGCATCTTGTTATTATTTATGATTATTTTTAAATACCAAGTTTACAAAAATCTTTGCCGTCGTGATGCTGTGCTGATAAATCTGTTTTTTTGTTACTTGCTGATTAGTATATTGGGTTCTGAAATAAATGAATTTGTGACCCGATTCGGGTACTATTTCTTTGTAGGTATAGCTCTGGCATTTTCTTTTATTCCCATATTTTTTGGAAGATTCTCCAGGCTGCTTCTTTCTGTTATCCCCGTGGTCTTTGCTGTTGCGAAGCTTTTCTTGATGATGGAAACTCCTGCAACCAGTGCTACCTATGCACCATATACTAATTACCTTTTTGAAGATCAAAAGGATCGATTTTTGAAAATCGATGAGAAAAAATCTATTATCACTGACTATTACTTGGAAAAATAGATTGATTAATTTCAGGTATTAAATATTATTTGGAGGTGGTAATGGATTCTGTTGATATATTGATGTCTACCTATAATGGTGAAAAATTTATTGAAGAACAATTGCTTTCGCTGCTGCATCAAAGTCATAAGAATATAAAGATAATCATAAGAGACGATGGATCGGTCGATTCCACTCGGGAAATAATATTTGATTATATGGATAGATTTCCCGGGAAAATTGAGTATTTCAATGAGAATGTCAATTTGGGAAGTTCCAAGAGTTTCTTGAGATTATTGAATTTTTCCAGTGCGGACTACTTTATGTTCTGTGACCAAGATGACGTTTGGTGCTCCGATAAAGTGGAAAAATGTCTGATGAAAATGAAGGAGATAGAGAGTTCTTGTGAGAAGGGGGGGCCTGTTCTGGTATTTACAGATCTGAAAGTCGTCGATGCTCATTTGAATGTTTTGAGTGAATCACTATGGAGAACTCAAAAACTCGATCCAAATATTGCCCTGGATTGGAAGAAACTACTGGCGCAAAATGTTGTGACTGGTTGCACAATGATGCTGAATAAGTGTATAAAAAAATATATAAAGCAGGAAGTAAATTTCAAGATACACCATGATCAGTTGATTGCAGTATTGGCTTCGAAGCATGGAGCAGTGTCATGGGTGAGTTCCCCCACAATGCTTTATCGTCAGCATCATTCGAATGTTCTAGGTGCGCTGGGTGTCAATGGCTCGTATTTGATGAGAAAGATCTTGGGGTTGAAGAACAACATCAGATTTTTCATACAAGCTTCAGAATATTTTGATAAGGATGTAAGTGCCTGGGAGTTGTTCTATCTCAAGCTCATGATTAACATCAGAAGATTTCAGAATGTGACGTGGTAGTGGAAACTTTTGAACAACAGAAAATGAAAACTGAAAAGCTGCGTATTGCATTTGTAGGTAGTGTTGGCGTTCCTAACAGATATGGGGGGTTTGAGGCCTTCCTCGAGCATTGCGGGCCAGAGATAGCGAAGGAGGTCTCTGAGGTGCTTGTTACCTGCGATGCCTCGGCATACCAGGAAGATCAGTCTCGAGATTTCCAGGGGATGAAAAGGATATTTGTCCCTATCAAAGCCAATGGTGGCTCGTCAATTTTTCATGATGCATTTGCGTTTCTAAAGGTTTTTAAGCAGTCTTCTCATATTTTTTTTCTGGGCGTTTCTGGTGGATTATGGTTTCCGATTTTTCGTTTGATGTGTGATCTTTCTGGTAAGAAAATCATTGTCAATATTGATGGTGTTGAATGGCGTCGCAGTAAGTTCGGAAAGTTTAAAAGATTAATACTCCGCTTGCTGGATGGAATGTCGCAGATATTTGCTCATAAGATTATTTACGATAATGAGGGTCTGCGTGCCTATATCTTGAGGCCGTATGTCTCTAAATCTTCACTGATCGCCTATCCAGGGGATTATGTAAAGAGGATATCCGGTGTTCAGATGCAAAAAGGCCATGCATTGACAATTTGCCGAATCGAACCCGAGAATAATCTCGATATACTCATCGAGGGGGCCTTGAATTCAAGGCTTGATTTATATACCGTGGTTGGGAACTGGAATCACAGTCCCTATGCGAGGAATCTTCGTGAAAAATATAGAGGGCAACCTAAAATCAGGCTTTTGGACCCTATCTATGACGCTACGAAGTTGGCGGAATTGCGTCAGTCTTGTGAAATTTATTTGCATGGCCACAGTGTAGGAGGCACCAATCCATCACTGGTGGAGATGCTTTTTTACGATTGCCGAATTTTATGTTTTGATGTGGACTTCAATCGGTTTACAACGGATAACGAACTTGAATATTTTAAGAGTTCTGAAGATTTGGTACAGATAATCTCTATGCAGAAAGGTAATATGTCTTCCAGGGATAATTTGCGTAAAAGATATTCTAGGAGTGAGATCGTAAGGAAATATTTGGCGCTGGTTTGATCGTGTTTAACGCCTTGGCATCCAGCGGAAAAATGCGAGCTTGCTGTAAAACATAAGGTAGCAAACAAAGCTGAAGATGAAGGAGGCTGCAGTTAGTGTCTTGCTGTGGTAGGTGAAAATAGCTAGCAAGCAAGGTATTGCTGCGTAAATCCAGAGAAAAGGTGACGTCAGTCCGTTTTGCATAGGCTTCGAGAAATTGGCGAATATTTTTCGCGCCCAGCGTTTGTTGGCAAGCGAATGCAAGTGGAAGAAGTCCGGTTCGGTCGGGCTGTATCCTTCTCGGAGAGATCTCCGCAAGATGCTAAAGCCTACTTCGATGATGGGGTAGGAGCAAATCAGCAGACTGGTCCATGGAGAAACGGAGTGATTGCGCTCGGGGAGCAGCACGGCAATCCATGCTAGCGTAAATCCCAGAAAGTAGGCCCCTCCGTCGCCCAGAAATATCTTGCCCTTGGGCCAGTTGACAAAGAAGAAGCCTGCGACGGCACCTGCAATGATCAAGCAGGTAAATGCAAGAGGGATGTCTCCTACCAGCCTTGCGATGATACCGAAGGCAGCAAGAATAATCATTGCAGTGCCTGCGGTCAGGCCGTTCAGTCCATCGATGATGTTGATGGAGTTGGCAACTCCGCCAACAGCCACGGCTGTGAAGATGACGGAGATGATGGTAAATCCCAGTAAGAAGTCAAGACCGGGGATATCGATGTGGGTGAGTGATGTGCCAGTAATACCCCAGCCCAGGACGCCAGAGGCCATGGTGGCAAGCAGACGGATTTTTACCGATACCTTTTTGGTCAAATCTTCAAGAAGACCAAAAATAAAGGCGGGGAGTCCGGCCATGAGAATGGCGCTAAGAATCATCCTCTTTTCCGCTGCAGCTGAGCCATGGCTCGAGGCAGCAAAGCCGGCAAAGACGCCTATCGCAATCCCGATACCGCCAATTCTTGGCGTTGGGGTGGTATGAACTTTTTGTACTCCATTACTGGAGTCCATGGAAAAGCTGCCATGCCATTTCTTGGTGGTAACCAGCAACACGCAGGTAATAAACGAGGCCAGACCTGCAAGGAACGCGTCGTACCTGAATAACTCTTGAACAGAGAAAATAATCGAATTCATGGAGTGAGTGGACGTGGAATTGTTTTATATCGTGGGAGGCTGACTCGGGGAAGTTGGCATCTTGCTCGTCTCCAAGAGCATTTGCGGCACAATGCAGCCCATCTGACTTGAACATTGTCCCATGGGACAGAGCCTTGATCTATGACCACCATTGACCCCACCACCCAGATCGCCCCCCGCGACAAAGCCGAAATCCTCGCGCAAGCACTGCCCTACATCCGCAAGTTCCATGGCAAGACCATGGTCATCAAGTATGGCGGTAACGCCATGACCGATCCTGCCTTGCAGGCCGACTTTGCGGAAGATGTGGTGTTGCTCAAGCTGGTGGGTATTAACCCTGTGGTGGTTCATGGTGGTGGGCCTCAGATTGAAGCGGCGCTGGGTCGTCTTGGCAAGAAGGGTGAATTCATTCAGGGCATGCGTGTCACGGATGAAGAGACCATGGAAGTGGTGGAGTGGGTGCTGGCCGGCGAGGTGCAGCAGGACATCGTGGGTCTGATCCATCAGGCCGGCGGCAAGGCCGTGGGCCTGACGGGGCGAGATGGTGGCTTGATTCGTGCCAAGAAGCTCAAGATGCTGGACAACAAGGATCCGAGCATCGAGCACGATGTGGGTCAGGTGGGCGACATCGTTGCCATCGACCCCAGTGTGGTGAAGGCACTGCAGGACGATGCTTTCATTCCGGTGATCAGCCCTATCGGTTTTGGTGAGGAGAACGAAAGTTACAACATCAACGCCGACGTGGTTGCAAGCAAACTCGCAACAGTGTTGCAAGCTGAAAAGCTGGTGCTTTTAACCAACACTCCGGGCGTTCTGGACAAGGCCGGCAATCTGCTGACGGATCTGACGGCGCGCGAGATTGATGCGCTGTTTGCCGACGGTACGATTTCCGGCGGCATGCTGCCCAAGATTTCGGGTGCTCTGGATGCTGCCAAGGCGGGGGTGAATGCGGTGCACATCATCGATGGACGCGTGCCGCATTCCATGCTGCTGGAAATTTTGACGGACCAAGCGTATGGCACGATGATTCGCAGCCATTGATGAGCCTGTCTGGCCCTGACATGTGGTTGCTCTTCTCGAGTGACTTTTCACATATGGCGTTAACATCGCCGCAGGGCTTTCCCGGGTGGAGTCGCGCTCAAGACTCCGCCGCAAGCCGCCTTTGGGCGGCTTTTGTTTTTGAGCGAGGTAGGACTTTATGCGTTTGCTTCTGGTGGAAGATGATGTGATGGTGGCCAGCGGTATCAAGCTGGGTCTTTCCGATGCCGGTTATGCGGTGGACTGGGTGGGCAGTGCCGAGCGTGCGCTGGAAGTGCTGGCCCAGGAAGCGTTCGATGTGGCGGTGATCGATATCGGCCTGCCGGGCATCAACGGCCTGGAGCTGACGCGTCGTCTGCGCAGCAGCGATGTGGAAAGCAAGGCCATGCCGGTGTTGATCCTCACGGCGCGCGATGCGCTGCAGGACCGGGTGCAAGGCCTGGACTGGGGCGCTGACGACTATATGGTCAAGCCTTTTGAGCTGCCCGAGTTGCTGGCGCGCCTGCGTGCGCTGATGCGCCGTTCCCAGGCGGCGACTTCGGCTGTCCTGAACTTTGGCTGTATCGAACTGGATACGGCGGGCCGCCGCGCCGGCGCACGCCAGCTGCCGCAGGAAGGCGAAACCGAAGGCAAACTGCTGCCCATCGATCTGGGGCCACGTGAATGGACGGTGCTGGAGTATCTGCTGCTCAATGCCCCCAAGCCCGCCAGCAAGGAAAAGCTGCTTCAGGCCCTGACCGGTTGGGACCGTGAAATTACGCCAAATGCCGTGGAAGTTTATGTGTCCCGCCTGCGCAGCAAACTGGAGCCGCATGGCGTGGCCCTGCGCTCCATTCGCGGTTTCGGTTATCGGCTGGAGTTGATGCCTGAATCCGTTTGATTCTCTATTTGATAGCTGTCAGCGCTTGATTGATATGGAGTTTGGTTATTTATATATCTGAATTGGTTATTAATAGAGCGCTTGAAGCTATAAAAATTGAATACTCCGAGTTCTCATTCAATAAACATTAATGACTGCCAATCTGCGTTTTCGGCTGCTGGTTCTGCTTTTGGTGCCGCTGATGCTGTTGGCGGCCATGGGTGGCTGGTTCAGCTACAGCGCTGCGGATGAGGCCTCCACCCAGCATGACCAGCGCTTGTTGCGCTTGCTGCCGGCCCTGGCCGATTCGGTGCTTGCGCCCTCGATTGCGGACGGTACGCCGCCGCTGGTGTCGCTGACGCCAAGCGTCGAAGACTTTCTGCGCAATCAGGGCGATGAAGCAGGCTATGCCGTGGGCGATCTGCAAGGCAATGTGGTGGCAGGCGATACCTGGATCAACTTCGATGTGCCGGCGACCGGCACGGCGGAATTCCATAGCCAGGAGCACGACGGTGTGACCTATCGCGTTGCCGTGCTCAAGGCCGAAACCTATGGCGCCGGCGAGATGGTCGTCATGCTGGCCGACAGCAGCGATGTGCGCCAGCAATGGGTGCGCCAGTTGCTGATGCATGTGCTGCTGCCCAATCTGCTGCTGATTGCGGGCGCGGCCGTGGCCATTTACTGGTCGGTGAGCCGGGCCTTCAAGCCGCTGCACAAGCTGACTCAGGCGGTGGAGCGCCGCTCGCCGCGCGATCTGAGCCCGATCGACGAGCAGACCTCGCCAGCCGAGGTCCGCCCGCTGGTGCGCTCGCTCAATCGCCTGTTCTCCCTGGTCAATGCCCAGGCCGAAGGCCAGCGCCGTTTCGTCGCCGATGCGGCCCATCAACTGCGCACGCCGCTGGCGGCCCTGCAGACCCAGGTGGAGGCCTGGGCCCTGAGCGGGCAGGAGGCCAGGCGCCTGGCCAAGCGTACGGGTGAGCAGGCGCAGGTCGTGCTCACGGTGGAGCAGATCGAGCAACTGCGCGATGCAACCCGGCGCACCTCCCAGCTGGCGCGTCAGCTGCTGGCCCTGTCGCGTGCCGATGCGCGCAATGCCGAGGTGCAGCCACTGCAGGAGGTGGACCTCAAGGAACTCTGCGAGAGCATGCTCGAGACCTTTATCGATCGTGCCTCGATCAAGCATCTGGACTTTGGCCTCGAGGTCGAGCCAGCATCGGTCTGGGGCCATAGCTGGTTGCTGCGCGAACTGGTTTCCAACCTGGTGGAAAACGCCATCAAGTACACGCCCAGAGGCGGCAGCGTCACCTTGCGCTGCGGTCTGCGCCCCCGGCCCGTGGGCACGGACGACGCCAGCTTGCTGCAGATGGAAGGTGTGCAGCAATGGGCTTTTGTCGAGGTTGACGATGACGGGCCCGGCGTGCCCGAGGAAGAGCGCAGCCAGATTACCCAGCGTTTCTATCGCGCCCAGGGGGTGATTGAAGAAGGCACCGGTCTGGGCCTGGCAATTGCCGATGAAATAACGCAATTGCATCAAGGTGTACTGAGTTTTGCAGATGGAAGTTTCGGTAAAGGCTTATTAGTAAGACTTGAAATTCCGGTTCAATCAGTTTCAGAAGGCAGTCATGAGGTATCTGAAGCTCTCAAAGGTTAATTTCTCGGTTACGCTTGCGTGTTGGTGAGAGCGGGGGGTGAAAGTTGGGGTGGAGACCGCAAGCCTGCTGTGTATTAAGGTTGGTTTGACGCACCTGACGCCTGCCGGTAAGGATAGTCGTGTGCTTAACAGTGCAACTGGCTGTGAGAAAATTGCTAATAAATACTGAGTCGCCTATGTCTGAGTCTGAAGTCCTGTCGCCTGTTTCCAATATTGAAAATCCCGCGGAGGACAGTCCTGCCGCTCCCGCCATGGCTCCTGCGCGCAAGCGTCCCAAGCCCGGTGAACGCCGCGAGCAAATCCTGCAGGCATTGGCCTCCATGCTGGAAAAGCCGGGCGCGGACCGCATTACCACGGCGGCCCTGGCTGCCCATTTGAGCGTGAGCGAGGCGGCTCTGTACCGTCACTTCGCCAGCAAGGCCCAGATGTTCGAAGGCCTGATCGAGTTCATCGAGCAGTCCGTCTTCACGCTGGTGCAGCAGATCGTGGGCCGTGATGTGCCCGACGCTGCGCATGATCCGGTCACGGGCGTGCGCAATGCCAACCGCGTGGTGGCATTGCTGCTGCAGTTCGGCGAAAAGAATCCCGGCATGGTGCGCGTGATGGTCGGCGACGCCATTGTTTTCGAGCACGAGCGTCTGCAGACCCGCATGAACCAGTTCTTTGACCGTATCGAGTCCACCTTGCGTCAATGCCTGCGCCCTGCCGCAGGCGCCATGGGCTCTGCTGCACCGACGGCCGAAGCATCGGTGGCGGCCAGTGTGCTGACTTCGTTTGCGCTGGGACGTCTGCAGCGCTATGCCCGCTCGGGCTTCCGCCGCCTGCCCACCGAACACCTGGATGCCAGCCTGGCCATGATGGTCGTGGTCTGAGTCTCTTCCCGGACAATCCTTCAGGAACGCCGCAGTCCTTGGACTGGCGGCGTTTTTTGTGGTCGGCTGCCGGGAGAAAGTCCGCGAGAAACCAGGGCAGGAGGGGCTAAGTATTTACCCTTGATGGATTCAAAACCGGCCGGAAATTGTGCAAAATAGAACGAACGTTCGTTTTATTGAGAGTTTCATGGCCTCGTCCTCTGCTTCCCGTTCTTCAACTTCGCCCGCAGGTCGGGATGTGGCGCACCCGGCTGGTCGCGGGGGGGCTGCGAGCAGTAAGACCAGCGCAAAGTCTCGCAAGCTGCACGCCGAGGCGCAAGCTGTGGTTAGCCCCAGTAAGGCCGTGGAGGGGGTTGCCACCAAGTCTGCGGGCCGATCACTCGCAAAAGGTCAGCAAACCAAGGCCACGATTGTCGAGGCTGCGCTCAATCTGGCCACCCATATCGGCCTTGAAGGCCTGTCCATTGGCGCGATTGCCGAACTCACGGGCATGAGCAAATCAGGTGTGTTTGCCCATTTCGGCTCGCGTGAGGAATTGCAGATTTCCGTGGTGCACGAGTACCACGACCGTTTCGAGCAGGAAGTCTTCTATCCTGCCATCGAGGCGCCGCGCGGCATTCCGCGTCTGCGCGCGCTGTTTGGCAACTGGATGAAGCGCACCTCCATAGAGATCGACTCCGGCTGCATCTATATCAGCGGAGCGGTGGAGTTTGACGATCGCACGGGGCCGGTGCGCGATGCGCTGGCCGAGTCCGTCAGCACCTGGCTGGCCGCCATGCGCCGCACCATTGTGCAAAGCCAGGAATGCGGCGATCTGCGTGCCGATGCCGATGCCAGCCAGTTGCTGTTTGAAATTCACGGCCTGATTCTTGCCCTGCATTACGAGGCGCGCTTTCTGCACAGCGAGGGCTCGATAGAGCGGGCTCATGCAGGCTTCAACAACATTCTGGCGCGCTATGCCAGCGAGCCGCCAGCCGCCTGACGCCATTCACAACCCGCGTCAGTTCCAACCCCAAAAGCAAACCGTTCAACGCGCAACCATCACAGGAGACGACAAATGCCCAGCTACACCCCGCCACTGCGTGACATGCAATTCCTTATGCACGAGGTCTTCAAGGTCACCGAAACCTATCAGCAGATTCCCAAGTACGCGGAGGTCGATGCCGACACCATCAACGCGGTGGTCGAGGAGGCGGGAAAGTTTGCGGCCAATGTCACGTTTCCCTTGAATATCTCCGGCGACGAAGAGGGCTGCACGCTGAACAAGGAGACCCACGAGGTCACCACGCCCAAGGGCTTCAGGCAGGCGTATGCGCAGTTCATCGAGGGTGGCTGGCCGGCACTGTCCTGCGATCCGGAGTATGGCGGCCAGGGCCTGCCCTTCGTGCTCAATTCGGCGCTTTATGAAATGCTCAACAGCGCCAATCAGGCCTGGACCATGTATCCCGGTCTGTCGCATGGCGCCTATGAGGCTCTGCATGCCTATGGCACGCCGGAGCAGAAGAAGACCTATCTGGGCAAGCTGACCAGCGGCGAGTGGACCGGCACCATGTGCCTGACCGAGCCCCATTGCGGCACCGACCTGGGCCTGCTGCGCACCAAGGCCGAGCCGCTGGCGGACGGCAGCTACAAGATCACCGGCAACAAGATCTTCATCTCGGCCGGCGAGCATGACTTCACCAGCAACATCGTGCACCTGGTGCTGGCGCGTCTGCCCGATGCGCCCGTCGGCTCCAAGGGCATCAGCCTGTTCGTCGTGCCCAAGTTCAAGGTGCAGGCCGATGGTTCGCTGGGCGAGCGCAACCCGATTTTCTGCGGTGCTCTGGAGCACAAGATGGGCATTCACGGCAATGCCACGGCCCAGATCAATATCGACGGCGCCATCGGCACCCTGGTGGGCGAGCCCAACAAGGGTCTGCAGGCCATGTTCGTGATGATGAACGCGGCCCGTCTGGGCGTGGGCAACCAGTCGCTGGGACTGACCGAGGTGGCCTACCAGAATGCGCTGGCCTATGCCAAGGATCGCCTGCAGATGCGCAGCCTGTCGGGCGTGAAGGCCAAGGACAAGCCGGCCGACCCCATCATCGTCCACCCCGATGTGCGCCGCATGCTGCTCACGGCCAAGGCCTATGCAGAAGGCGGCCGCGCGCTGTCCACCTTCTGCGGCCTGCTGCTGGACAAGGAGCTGCACCACCCCGACGAGAAGGTGCGCAAGGACAGCGGCGAGCTGGTGGCCCTGCTGACGCCCATCGTCAAGGCCTTCATCACCGACAACGGCTGGGCGGCGACGACCCTGAGCCAGCAGGTCTTCGGCGGCCACGGCTTCATCAAGGAATGGGGCATGGAGCAGTTTGTGCGCGATGCGCGCATCAACATGATCTACGAAGGCACGAACGGCATCCAGGCGCTGGATCTGCTGGGTCGCAAGATCCTGGGCAACCAGGGCGCGACGCTCAAGAAGTTCGGCAAGCTGATCGCCCAGTTGGTGGAAGAAGAAGGCGTCAACGAGAAGATGAGCGAGTTCATCACGCCCATTGCCGTGCTGGGCGAGCAGATGACCAAGTTCACCACCGAGATCGGTTTCAAGGGCATGCAGAACCCCGACGAAGTCGGCGCAGCCGCCGTGGACTATCTGCGTGTGGCCGGCCATCTGGTCTTTGGCTACCTGTTTGCCCGCATGGCCCAGGTGGCGCTGCGCGAGATCGCGGCCGGCAATGCAGATCCCTTCTACCAGGGCAAGCTGCAGACCGCGCGCTTTTACTTCGCCAAGCTGTTCCCCGAGACGGCGACGCTGATGCGCACCGCGCGCGCCGGCAGCCAGTCGCTAATGGACAGCGACGCGGCCCTGGCCTGATGCTGCGCAGGCGCATGCTGCTTCGCTATTGAAAGAGTAGCTTCATGCGCCTATTCATACCTTGTTTTGAATATAAAGGACTCGGAAATGAAGAAGATCAAAGCGGTAGCAGCTCTTGTACTGGTAGCGGGCAGCATGTCGGCCGCCTGGGCGCAGATGTCGCCCGTAGGCACCTGGCGCAGCATGGATGAAAAGGAAAACACGCCCAAGGCGCAGGTGAAGATCACCGAGGCCGGCGGCGTGGTCACAGGCAAGGTCGAGGCCCTGCTGCGCAAGGGCGCAGACCCGAATGCGCTGTGCACCGAGTGCAAGGACGAGCTCAAGGACAAGCCCGTGGTGGGCATGACGCTGATCAGCGGCGTCAAAAAGGTCGAGGGCAAGGAGGTCTGGGAAGGTGGCAGGATTCTCGATCCCGAAAACGGCAAGACCTATACCGTGCGCCTGACGCCCGTCAATGAAGGCCAGAAGCTGGAGGTGCGTGGCTCCATCGGTCCTTTCTGGCGTACCCAGACCTGGATTCGCGTTCAGTAAATCTCAAGACAAAAAACAGCCAGCGCCCCAGTCCCGTGTTTTGTCCGTGGCAAGGCCGCTGGCCCTTAATGGAACATAGCTCATGTCCCGATTCAATGTGAAAAAAGTCGCCGTGCTGGGCGCGGGCGTGATGGGCGCGCAGATCGCCGCCCATCTGGTCAACGTCAAGGTGCCGGTCATTTTGTTTGACCTGCCCGCCAAGGAAGGCTCCAAGAGCGGCATTGCAGAGCGTGCCATTGCCAATCTCAAGAAGCTCAAGCCTTCGCCTATCGGTGTGGCCGATGATGTGGAGCTGATCCAGGCGGCCAACTACGAAGAGCATATGAAGCTGCTCAAGGGCTGCGATCTGGTGATCGAGGCCATTGCCGAGCGCATGGACTGGAAGCTGGACCTGTATCACAAGATCGCGCCCTTCGTCGCCAAGCATGCGCTGCTGGCGTCCAATACCTCGGGCCTGTCGATCACCAAGCTGTCCGAGGCCTTGCCCGACGCCATCAAGCCGCGCTTTTGCGGCATCCACTTCTTCAACCCGCCGCGCTATATGCAGCTGGTGGAGCTGATCAACACGCCCACCACGCAGGCCGAGGTGCTGGATCAGCTTGAAGCCTTTGTCACCAGCACGCTGGGCAAGGGCGTGGTGCGTGCGCATGACACGCCCAACTTCATCGCCAACCGCATCGGCATTGCCGGCATGCTGTCCACCATGAAGGAAGTCGAGAACTTCGGCCTGTCCTTCGACGTGGTGGACGATCTCACGGGCAAGAAGCTGGGCCGTGCTTCCTCGGGCACTTTCCGCACTGCCGACGTGGTGGGTCTGGACACCATGGCCCATGTCGTCAAGACCCTGCAGGACAATCTGAGCCTGGAGACCGACCCCTTCTACGGCAGCTTCGGCACGCCGCCCGTGCTGGCCAAGCTGATCGAGCTGGGCAACCTGGGCCAGAAGACCAAGAAGGGCTTCTACAAGAAGGTCGGCCGCGACATCTTCCAGTTCGAGCTCGACAGCGAGGACTACATTCCCGCAGGCGGCAAGGCCGACGAGGTCTACGGCCGCATGCTCAAGAAGCCCGCTGCAGAGCGACTCAAGCTGCTGCGCAATGCCGAGGGCAAGGAGGGGCAGTTCCTCTGGGCCATTCTGCGCAACAGCTTCCACTATGCCGCCGTGCACCTGCAATCCATTGCCGATTGCGCACGCGATGTGGACCAGGCCATGCGCTGGGGTTTCGGCATGAAGCAGGGCCCGTTCGAGCTGTGGCAGGAAGCCGGCTGGCTGGAGGTGGCCAGGATGGTGCAAGAGGACATCGACGCCGGCAAGGCGCTGTGCAAGGCGCCGCTGCCCCAGTGGGTCTTCGAAGGTCCGGTGGCCGAGGCCGGCGGCGTGCATACGGGCAATGGCTCGTGGAGTCCTGCGCAGAACAGGTTCGTGCCGCGCCGTGTGCTGCCGGTGTACGAGCGCCAGCTGTTCCCCGAGAAACTGCTGGGTGAAACCGATCTGCCCGACTGGCAGACGGCTGGCACGACGATTGCCGAAACCAGGGCGCTGCGCACCTGGACGCTGGACGAGGATGGGAGCCCCTCCGGTAAGCGGGTCTTGATTGCCAGCATCAAGAACAAGATGCACGCCATCAGCCCCGAAGTCATGGAAGGCCTGATGGAGGCGGTGGATACGGCCGAGAGCGACTTCGACGCCATGGTCATCTGGTCCGGCGATGCGCCTTTCAGCGTGGGCGCCGACCTGGAGGCCACCATGCCTGCCTTTGTGATCGGTGGAGCGGACGCCATCGAGAGCATCGAGCAGGAGCTGCAGAACCTGATGCTGCGCCTGCGTTATGCACAGGTGCCCGTGGTGTCGGCCATTCACGGGCTGGCGCTGGGCGGCGGCTGCGAGATGGCGGTGTACTCGGCGCGCCGCGTGGCCCATATGGAAAGCTATATCGGCCTGGTGGAAGTCGGCGTGGGTCTGGTTCCCGGCGCCGGCGGCCTGACCTATATCGCCCGCCGCGCTGCCGAAAATGCCGCCACCAGCACCGGCAAGGATTTGCTGCCCTTCCTGACCGAAGGCTTCACGGCTGCGGCCATGGCCAAGGTGGGCACCAGCGCGCTGGAGTCGCGCAAGCTCGGCTATCTGCTGGACAGCGACATCATCGTGGCCCACAAGGACGAGGTGCTGTTTGTCGCCATCAACGAAGCCAAGTCCATGGCGGCTGGCGGCTGGCGTGCGCCGCACAAGCGCAGCTTCCCCGTGGCGGGCCGCAGCGGCCAGGCCACGATCAAGGGCTCGCTGGTCAATATGCGCGATGGCGGCTTCATCAGCGAGTTCGACCAGCATATTGCGGGCCTGATCGCCAATGTGGTCTGCGGCGGCGATGTCGATGCCGGCACGCTGGTGGATGAGGCCTATCTGATGAGCCTGGAGCGCAAGGCTTTCTGCCATCTGATTGCCCACCCCAAGACCCATGAACGCATTCTCGGAATGCTCAACACTGGCAAACCGGTACGCAATTGATATGAGCATCCCCCTGAGTCGCTGCGCGCCTTCCCCCTTCTCTCGCTTTGCGGGAAGGGGCGCCAGCAACGCCGCGGGGCGGCCCTTGCTCGCTGGCTGCTGATATGCGCCGCGAAGCAATTGAAGCCTTGCACACAGGTTAAAGAGCTAAGAGACAACCAAGGAATTTGGTCATGAAACAAGTACAAGACGCCTATATCGTTGCTGCCACGCGCACGCCCATCGGTCGCTCGCACAAGGGTTTTTTCCGCAACTACCGTCCCGACGATCTGCTGGCCACCACGCTCAAGGCGGCGCTGGCCCAGGTGCCTGGCCTGGACCCCAAGGCGATCGAGGATATCGTCTGCGGCTGCGCGATTCCCGAAGCCCAGCAGGGCCTGAACGTGGCGCGTATCGGTGCCGTGCTGGCGGGACTGCCCACCAGCATCGGCGGCATCACCGTCAACCGTTTCTGTGCCTCCGGCCTGTCGGCCGTAGCCATGGCGGCGGACCGCATCCGCGTCGGTGAAGCCGATGTGATGGTTGCCGCCGGCGTGGAGAGCATGAGCATGGTGCCCATGATGGGCAATGCGCCCAGCCTCTCGCCCAGCATCTTCGAGCGCGATGGCGATGTGGGCATTGCCTACGGCATGGGCCTGACGGCGGAGAAGGTGGCCCAGCAGTGGAAGGTCTCGCGCGAGGCGCAGGATGCGTTTGCACTCGAATCGCACCGCCGCGCGATTGCGGCGCAGCAGGCCGGCGATTTCGCGGCCGAGATCACGCCGATCGAAGTCACCGACCGCACGCTGAACATCGCCACGGGCGAGACCGTGGCCAGCACGCGCACCGTGAGTCTGGACGAAGGCCCGCGCCCCGATACCAGCCTCGAAGGTCTGGCCAAGCTGCGCACCGTGTTTGCAGCGCGCGGCACGGTCACGGCGGGCAATAGCTCGCAGACCAGCGACGGTGCGGGCGCGCTGATCATTGCCAGCGGCGATGCCGTCAAGCGCTTTGGCCTGACGCCGCTGGCGCGCTTCGTCAGCTATGCCAGCAAGGGCGTGCCGCCCGCCATCATGGGCATTGGCCCTATCGAGGCCATTCCCGCCGCGTTGCGCTATGCGGGTCTCAAGCAGGACGATATCGACTGGTACGAACTCAACGAGGCCTTTGCAGCACAGTCCCTGGCCGTCATCAACACCCTGGGCCTGGACCAGAGCAAGGTCAACCCCATGGGCGGCGCGATTGCCTTGGGCCATCCCCTGGGGGCGACCGGCGCCATCCGCGCCGCAACCGTGGTCCATGCGCTGCAACGCAAGCAGCTCAAGTACGGCATGGTGACCATGTGCGTGGGCATGGGTCAGGGCGCGGCCGGCATTTTCGAGCGCGTCTGAACGCCGCAGCTGCCATGCAGACCGCCCAGTCGCAAGCCTCCGTGCAGGTTCCGGTACAAGCCGCCGTGCAATGGACGGAGATGGCCTTGCCCATCTCCGTGGGTTCGGCCCATCTGGTGCTGCGCCAGTGTCAGCCCAGGGCGACAGCGCCGCTGGCGCAGGTGGTGGTGGCTGGCGCCATGGGCGTGCAGCAAAGCTATTACCAGGCCTTTGCCCGCTGGCTGGCGGAGCACGGCTATGGCGTCACGACCTTCGACTACCGTGGCCATGGCCTGTCGCTGCAAGTGCCGTTGCGCGACGCCAGGGCCGACCTGCTGGATTGGGCCAAGGACTGCGAACTGGTGGCAGCGCATCTCAAGCAGCAGTTTCCCCTGCAGCCGCTGATCTGGATCGGTCATAGCGTGGGCTCGCAATTGCCGGGCCTGGCCTCCATTCCCCTGCCCATCAACGGCTTGCTGTCCGTTGGCAGCGGCAGCGGCTACTGGCGCGACAACGCTGCGCCAACCAAGCGCATGGTCCGGCTGTTCTGGTGGGGCGTCGCTCCGCTGGTCACTGCCTTGTACGGCGCGTTTCCCGGGCGCAAGCTGGGCATCGTGGGCGATCTGCCGGCAGGCGTGATCTGGCAATGGCGTCGCTGGTGCCTGAATCCTTTGTACGCCATGGGGGTGGAGGGGCGTTGGGCGGCCGAGGCCTATGCGGCAGCCCACTACCCCTTGCATGCGCTGTATTTCGAGGATGACGAAATGATGTCGCTGGCCAGCGTGCAATCGCTGGTGGACTGGTACAAAAGTGCGCCCAGCACGCTGGAGCGAGTGGACCCGAGGCTGGCTCCTGCCGGACGCATAGGCCATCTGGGGTATTTCAAGGAAGAGATGCGTGAGCTACTGTGGCAGCCCCTGTTGCCATTGCTGCAGAGCTGGCGCGACGGTGACCGTGGCCCAGGCAAACCCTTGTTCGGGCCGCTTGAGTCACCTGTTTGACGGCTTTCATTCCCGCCCTTGGGCAACACTGCCAATCATGAGCACAGACCTCCACCCCTTTGATCGTGCCGTGGCGCTGAGCGCTACGGGAGTGCCCAATCAGTACCAGGGAACGGCCTCGCCCGATTACTGGAATATGGTCGGCCCTTACGGCGGCATCACGGCGGCCAGCCTGGTGCAGGCCATTCAGCAACATCCGCAGTGCCTGGGCGATCCGCTGTCCATCACCGTCAACTATGCGGCAGCCGTGGGGCCGGGTGCTTTCGAGATCGACGCCAACCCGGTGCGAACCAACCGCTCCACCCAGCACTGGCTGCTGACGATTACCCAGTCCGATGCCCAGGGCCAGCCGCAGATCGTGACCACGGCCACGGCCGTGACTGCGGTACGCCGTCAGACCTGGAGCGTCAGCGATATGCCCATGCCCGAGGTCCGGGCTGCCGCCGAGGTGGAGCGCGTGCCGCCGCTGTTCAAGGCCTCAGAGTGGCTGACCCGCTATGAGATGCGATTTGTGGACGGAATCCTGCCGCGTGAGGAGGACGGGGCCGAGCGCGACAGCCTGACGCGGCTCTGGGTGAGAGACAATCCGCCGCGTCCGCTGGATTTCGCGTCGCTGGCTGCGGTCTCCGACGTGTTCTTTCCGCGGGCGTGGCTGCGTCGCTCCAAGCGCGTGCCAGCGGGTACGGTGTCCATCACGGTCTACTTCCATGCCGGACGCGAGGAACTGGCCGAGGCGGGCGACGGACTGCTGCTGGCGCAGGCGCGCGGGCAGGAGTTCCGCAACGGCTTTTTTGACCAGACGGCCCAGCTGTGGAGCCAGTCCGGCCAGATGCTGGCGACCAGCCACCAGATTGTTTACTACAAGGAATAGCGCGCCGAGACCGGCAAGCTGTTCACATCATTCACAAGGCAAGATCATGAGCAATACCCAGGATAGCCAGGACATCCTGGTGCACACCGAAGAGGGCGTGTGCACCATCACCTTCAACCGTGCGGCGAAGAAGAACTCCTTCACCGAGGCCATGTATACCCAGATGGCGGATGCATTGGCCGCCGCCAAGGTTGACGCAGGCGTGCGCGTGGTGGTGTTTCAGGGCGACATCGCCATCTTCAGCGCAGGCAACGATATTGCGGACTTCCTGAAGCAGGCCTCAACCCCCGGTGCAATGGGGGCCGATGCGCCCGTGTGGCGTTTCCTGCAGGAAGTCTCGTCCTTCCCCAAGCCTCTGATTGCTGCCGTCTGTGGTCCGGCCGTGGGCATTGGCACCACACTGCTGCTGCACTGCGATCTGGTCTATGCCGGCGATAACGCCGCATTCTCGCTGCCCTTCATCAACCTGGGCGTATGCCCCGAAGCTGCATCCAGCCTGCTTTTGCCCCAGATGCTGGGTTATCACCGCGCCGCCGAAGCCTTGCTGCTGGGCGAGCCCTTCATGGCAGAAGCCGCTCTGGAGGTAGGCCTGATCAACCGCGTGGTGCCGCCCAGCGAATGCAATGCCGTGGCACAGGCCCAGGCCAGGAAGCTGGCGCGCAAGCCCCTGTCCTCGCTGATCGAGACCAAGCGCCTGATGAAGGGCGGCCAGGCCAAGGCAGTGGGCGAGCGTATCGTGGAAGAAGGCGCAGTCTTCGCCCGCATGCTGCGCGAGCCTGCGGCCAAGGAAGCACTGACGGCTTTCATGGAAAAACGCCACCCTGACTTCAGCCAGTGCTGAAGTCAGGCATTGCGGCAGCAAGGTGAGCGCAGCGATGGGTGGCGATTTCGCCAAAAACGCCACCCTGACTTCAGCCAGTGCTGAAGTCAGACATTGCGGCAGCAAGGCGAGCGCAGCGATGGGTGGCGGTTTTACCCAAAGCGTCATCCTGATTTCGGCATGCGCCGAATCCAGCTCAGTTTCGCCAGCTTGTACCAGTGCCGATCTGAGAATCGCCCGTTGCAGGGCGATTTTTCTTTGACCGTTTTTCAGGATTGCCTATGACATCCAGGCCCGTACCGTCCCTCAATTCAGCGCAGGAGGCTGCCGAGGCCGTGCAGTTCGAGCCGGAGTTCATCTCCGGCTTGCGCGAGATCTTTGAAACGCGCGTGGCCTTCAATCAGACCATAGGGCTCAAGATCGGCGAGATCACGCCCACGCTGGTGCAGGGGCGTATCGCCATGCGACCTGATCTGATCGGACATTCGGCCTATCAGCGCATTCATGGCGGCGTGATCAGCGCCGGCCTGGATTCCATGGGCGGGCTGGCAGTGATGGCGGCCATTGCGGCCAAGCATATGGACGATACGCCCGCGCAAAGACTGCATCGTTTTTCCCGGCTGGGCACGATCGATCTGCGTGTGGACTATATGCGTCCCGGCATCGGCAGGGAATTTCTGCTCACTGCCAGAGTGCTGCGCCTGGGCTCGCGGGTGGCGAACACCCAGATGGAGTTTCTGTCGATGGATGGCGAGCTGCTGTCTACCGGCACAGCGGCCTATATCGTCTCTTGACGATCTCTGAAACGAGAGCATAAAGCGCCAGCGAAATATGGACTGGCAGCAAAAAGTGTTCAAAGACAGGCAAGTGAACGCTTGCCCGGATGCAGCCAAATCTTTCATTGTGTGAGATCAGGCAATGCATGCAAGTAACTGAAACTTGTGAAAGCTTTGCTTACCGTTATTGCGAGATGACGGTAAATGTTGCTACTTATGCTGCATAGGATGGCACTTTCTGACTAGGAGATTCCTGCCATGGCTGTGCAAAACCCGTTCTTCGGCAAACGCGATAACGATAACTTTCCTTCACGCAGTTCCGTCACCGGGCTTTCGACAGCGAATAGCGCTGCGACATCGGGCACCAGCTCCCTGAGTAATGCGGGCCTCGGCACGGCACCATCCAGCCCCATGCGTGCGGCTGCGACTGCAGCTCCCACCGCGCCTGTTGCTGAGGAAAACGGAGGCAGCAAGCTGACCGTCGGTCCGAACATCAAGCTCAAGGGTGTGGAAATCACGGACTGCGACACCTTGGTCGTGGAAGGAACGGTCGAGGCGACCATGAACTCCCGCGTCATCAAGATTGCCGAGCAGGGGGCGTTTCACGGCACGGCCGAGATCGATATTGCAGAAATCCACGGCAAGTTCGACGGCACCCTCACGGTGCGTGAAAAGCTGGTGATCTATGGCTCCGGCAAGGTCAGCGGAACGATCCGCTATGGCAAGGTGGTGATCGAAGAGGGTGGCGAGCTGACGGGACAGATCGAAGCGGGAACCCGTTCCGGCACCAGCAGTGCCAGCAATGCCTCCGCTTCGGCCTGGAGCAAGAGCAGTGCCGGCAGCACCAGCAGTCAGGTGGGGACTGTGGCCAGCAGCACCGAAACGACGGGTAGCGCTGCAGTCGTCTGAATCTCTGCGCACAGCCTATGAAAAAAGCGACCTTCAGGGGTCGCTTTTTTCATGCTCGATGACGTGTATCAGCTCTTGGCGGCTGCCTGAGCCTGGATTTTTTCACGCCAGGCACGTGTTTGCTCGGTATCCGGCAGAGACTGGGGCTTGCCGGTAGCATCAATGGCCACATAGGTCAGGCGAGCCTCGGTCACCTTCACATATTTGCCTTGGTCGGAAAAGCGCTCGGCAAAGACTTCCACATCCACGGCGACCGAGGTGCGACCCACATGCTGCACGCCGGCATAAAAGGACAGAATGTCGCCCACGCGCACGGGTTGCTTGAAGATGAATTCGTTGACGGCCACGGTCACCATGCGGGTGTGGCTGATGCGCTGCGGCAGCACCGAGCCGGCCAGGTCCACCTGCGCCATGACCCAGCCACCGAAGATGTCGCCATTGGCATTGACATCGGCAGGCATGGGCACGACTTTGAGAACCAGTTCCTTGTCGGCGGGCAGGGCAACGCTGGGAAGGTCGGGCGAACGGGGGGGCATGGAAATCTGTGACACGAATGGAAAGATTGAATTGTCCCTCAACATCGGGTTTCTACCAGGTTGGCGAGAAAAAGCCACTAACGACGGTTCGGGCAAGTAAGTAGGGGGTAACTATGCAGCGGTGTTTGTGGTGGATCTTCGGATGCCTGAGTGTCGTGCTTGCGGCCTGCAGCAGCCATCCGGTAAAAGCCCCAATATTGGACAGAGACGCTGTGACATCTGCAACGCCGCTCAAGCCGCTTGTGCAGGCCGTGCAGCCCTCTTGCCATCCGGAACCCTTGACCGGCGCGGCAGCGCTGGCCGGTCCTTTCACTGCAATGACTCCCAGGCAGGCCCTGCAGGCCGGTGCGCTGAATGCGCGTGTCTGCTGGGCTGGCGGGCTGCGCACCATAGAGTCGGCCAGCGAGCAGCGCGATTGCATGGTTCTGCTGCATGCCGAGTTCAGCGAGCAGGGCTTTCTGACCTGGCCGCGCGAGGCAAGCTTCTTCAAGGCCTGCGGTGCTGGCTCCTATGACAGACAGTTGCTGCAGCCCTTCACCCTGGTCTGGGTGAGCGCAAAAGTGACGGGACAGGCAGAATTCGCGGGTACCCAGATTCCCGTCATAGAAATAGACGCCCTCTACCGCGGCTCCGACTGCCTGCAGGGCGACACAGCCCCACAATGCGTTCACAGTTACCTGCAACCCCAGAAGAAGCCGCGGTAGCGGCAAACCAGTCAGACGGCGCCACGCTGCGTCGCCTCTTTCCCTATATCTGGCGCTACAAATGGCATGCGCTGGCAGCGCTGGTGTTCATGATCTGCGCCAAGCTGGCCAATGTGGGCGTGCCCATCCTGCTCAAGCATCTGGTCGATGCGCTGGATATCAAGCCCGGGCAGGCGCAGGCCGTGCTGGTGGTCCCCGTGGGTCTGCTGGCGGCCTATGGATTGCTGCGCTTTTCCTCGACCATGTTCACCGAACTGCGGGATCTGGTCTTTTCCAAGGCCACGCAGGGCGCATCGCGCTCGATCGCGCTGTCGACCTTCGAGCATCTGCATGCCCTGAGCCTGCGCTTTCACCTGGAGCGCCAGACCGGTGGCATGACGCGGGACATCGAGCGCGGCGTGCGCAGCACCGAGTCGCTGATCTCGTATTCGCTCTACTCCATCCTGCCCACGCTGATTGAGATGGCGCTGGTGCTGGGCATTCTGGCCGTGCGTTTCGACATCTGGTTTGCCGTCATCACGCTGGCAGCGCTGGTGTTCTATATCGGCTTCACGGTTACCGTGACAGAGTGGCGCACCCGCTTCAGAAAAGAGGCCAATGCCCAGGAGTCGGCGGCCCATACCAAGGCCATTGATTCGTTGCTGAACTACGAGACCGTCAAGTACTTCAACAACGAGCAGTTCGAGTCCGCGCGCTATGACGAGAACCTTGAAAACCTGCGCCGCGTGCGGCTCAAGAGCCAGACCACGCTGTCCATGCTCAACTGCGGCCAGCAGCTCATCATCGGAGCAGCGCTGGTGGCCATCCTGTGGCGGGCCACGCAGGGCGTGGTCGACGGCAGGCTGACGCTGGGCGATCTGGTCATGATCAATGCCTTCATGATCCAGCTCTATATCCCGCTGAATTTTCTGGGCGTGATCTATCGCGAGATCAAGCAGAGCCTGACCGACCTGAACCGCATGTTCACGCTCATGGACAAAGAGCGCGAAGTGGCCGATGCGCCTGGCGCACAGCCCTTGCAGATCACCAATCCTCCGCCCGAGGTGCGCTTTGAAAACGTGCAGTTCGCCTACGATAGCGCGCGGCCCATACTGCATGATGTGAGCTTCACCATTCCTGCAGGCAAGACCGTGGCCGTGGTCGGCCCCTCGGGTTCGGGCAAGAGCACGCTGGCGCGTCTGCTGTTTCGCTTCTATGACGTGCAGGGCGGCCATGTGCGCATTGCCGGACAGGACATACGCACGGTGACCCAGAGCAGCGTGCGCCATTGCGTGGGCATTGTTCCGCAAGACACGGTGCTGTTCAACGACACGGTGGCCTACAACATCGCCTATGGCCAGCCGGGCGCCACGCAGGAGCAGGTGGTTGCAGCGGCCAAGGCTGCGCGCATTCATGACTTCATCGAGCGCACGCCCCAGGGCTATGCCACGCGTGTGGGCGAGCGCGGTCTCAAGCTCTCGGGCGGTGAAAAGCAGCGCGTGGCGATTGCGCGCACCCTGCTCAAGAACCCGCCGATCCTGATCTTCGACGAAGCGACTTCGGCATTGGACAGCGCCAACGAGCGCGCCATCCAAAACGAGCTGCGCAGCGCGGCGCAAGGCAAGACCTCGCTAGTCATTGCCCACCGCCTGTCCACCGTGGTCGAGGCGCATGAAATCCTGGTCATGGACAGCGGCCGCATCATCGAGCGCGGCACGCACGAAGAGCTGCTTGCCGCCGGAGGGCGCTACTCCAGCATGTGGAATATGCAGCTCAACCAGGCGGAGTCATCGGAGATTCCTGCCTGAGTGCGGTCACCTTTTGCCAGACGTTTGATAAGCCACCTTCGGGTGGCTTTCTTTTTTGACGGCTTTGCTTGTATGTATACATGTTGTTAGGTGTTTACCCTTGGAATTGCAATTAAATCGCTGTTTTTTGATTTTTATGTATACATTTCTTCCGTCTGCCAAAAACTAAATACCCCGCGAGACATGCCACCCTCCATTGCCCCCGCTGCTGCAGCGGAAGAAAACCATTCCCAGGTCGTGAAGGCGCAGTTGCAGCTGCGCGAAATGATTCTTGCCGGCGAGATGGCGGCCGGCGAGCGCATCTCCGAGCTGGTGCTGGCGGAGCGTCTGGGCATCTCCCGTACTCCCATACGCGCAGCGCTGATGCGGCTTGAGCAGGAGGGCATGCTGGAAGCCACGGCTGGCGGGCGCGGCTACAAGGTGCGCGTGCTGTCCGAGGCCGATGTGTCGGACGCCATCGAGCTGCGCGGAACGCTGGAAGGCCTGGCGGCGCGCATGGCGGCCGAGCGCGGGGTGGATGAGGCCCTGCTGGCGCGAGCCACGCGCTGTCTGGATGCCATCGACCGTGTGCTGGATGCCCAGAACTGGGGCGACGAAGCGTTTTCCGCCTATGTGGCCCTGAACTCCGAATTTCACGACATCCTGCTGGAGATGTCGGGCAGCAGCTTCATGCAGCGCGAGCTGGAGCGGGTCAAGCGCCTGCCCTTTGCCTCCCCCTCGGGCTTTGTGGTGGCCGACTCCGAGTCGCCGCGCGCCCTGCGCAGCCTGATGCTTGCGCAGGAGCAGCACCGCGAAGTGATAGACGCGATCGAGCACCGCGAAGGCGCGCGTGCCGAGGCGCTGATGAAAGAGCACTCGCGCATTGCGCGGCGCAATCTGCGCGAAGCCATGCGCTCGCCCGAGACCACGCGCGTACCCGGTGCGCAACTGATTCGCGCCAGCCGCTGACGGCCGGTCCGAGGCCGTCGCTCGGCGCAGCAGACTGCCCCCGCACCAGACACTGACGATAAATACAAGGAGACACCCAAGATGAGCAAGCAAGCACAGCCCACCTATCCTCGCAACACCTGGTATGTCGCTGCCACGGCTGCCGAAGTCACGGACAAGCCGCTGGGGCGCCAGATCTGTGGTGAGCGCATGGTTTTCTACCGCGCCCAGGAAGGCAAGATGGCCGCCGTCGAGGATTTCTGCCCGCACCGCGGCGCGCCGCTGTCGCTGGGCCGCGTCTGCGAAGGCAAGCTGGTCTGTGGCTACCATGGGCTGGAGATGGGCTGCGACGGCAAGACGGTTGCCATGCCCGGTCAGCGCGTGCGCGGCTTTCCTGCGATCAAGAGCTATCCGGTGGAAGAGCGTTACGGCTTTGTCTGGGTCTGGCCAGGCGACAAGGAGGCGGCCGATGCGGCGCTGATCCCGGATCTGCAATGGCATGACAACCCCGAGTGGGCCTATGACGGAGGCCTGTTCCACATCAAGGCCGACTATCGCCTGATGATCGACAACCTCATGGACCTGACCCATGAGACCTATGTGCATGCCAGCAGCATCGGTCAGGCCGAGATCGACGAGACGCCCTGCAAGACCGAGGTCATAGGCGACAGCGAGGTGGTCACCAGCCGCTTCATGGAGAACATCGAGGCGCCTCCGTTCTGGAAGATGGCTCTGCGCAGCAATGGCCTGGCCGATGAAGTGCCTGTGGACCGCTGGCAGGTCTGCCGCTTCACCCCTCCCAGCCATGTGCTGATCGAAGTGGGTGTGGCACATGCCGGCAAGGGCGGCTATGACGCCGCGGACGAGCACAAGGTCTACAGCATGGTGGTGGACTTCATCACGCCCGAGACCGATGGCAGCATGTGGTACTTCTGGGGCATGGCGCGCAAGTTCAATCCCGGCGATGCATCGGTGACGGCGGCCATCAAGCAGGGCCAGCACAAGATCTTCAGCGAAGACCTGGAGATGCTGGAGCTGCAGCAGCGCAATCTCGAGGACTATCCGCAGCGTCAGCTGCTCAAGCTCAATATCGATGCCGGCGGCGTGCAGTCGCGCAAGATCATCGAGCGCCTGATTGACGAGGAAAAAAACGAGTCGGGCGTTGCGGCGCTGGCTTGAGCGGCGGCAGGCGGGGCAGATCATGTCTGTAGATGGAGTAATCTTGCAGCTCCCCGAATCGGAGTCAGCGTTGTCCATAGTCAGCGCTGCCCTTGCTACGCTGCTGCATGGAATCGCCCACCACACCCAACCCGCTTTCCCTGGATCTCTACGACCAGCCAGGTCATCTGATTCGACGAGCCCAGCAGATTGCTGCGCTGCTGTTTCGAGAAGTGCTGGGCCCCGATGTGACGCCGGTTCAGTACGCCATCCTGCGCATGCTGCAAGAGTCTCCGGGCATCGACCAGGTGACGCTGGCGCGTCTTGTCGCACTCGACAACTCGACCACGGCCGATATCGCTGCGCGTCTGGAAAGCAAGGGCTGGATTCATCGCGAGCTGCTGCCAAGGCGTCAGCGCCGTTTGAGTCTGACCACCGAGGGCGAAGCCATGCTGGCCGCATTTGTGCCCAATGTCTACGAGCTGCAGCAGCGCATGCTTTCCGCGCTGGAGCCCGAGGAGCAGGCGGAGTTCAAGCGCCTGCTGCGCAAGTTCGTGCAGTTGCACGACAGCACTGAAACCGGCGAGCAAGCGGCGATCAACGGCTAGCAGCCCGTTCTGGCGCGGCGGCTTCACCACGATCACGCCGGCCAGCGCCGGCTGTGAACCGGCACGACTAGGGAATCCACTTGTGCTGGATCAAGGTTTCATTCAGTAAACTGAATGTGATTCAGTATGCTGAATGAATGATAAGAAACAAGGAGACAACGATGGAACAGGATTTGCGCGCGCATCTGGACCAGCGGCCCATGACGACCTTCCAATGGTCGGTCATCGCGGTATGCATGGCCCTGAACATGATTGATGGTTTTGACGTGCTGGTGATGGCCTTCACGGCTTCGGCGGTGTCCGGGCACTGGAAGCTCAGCGGCTCGGAGCTGGGCTTTTTGCTCAGTGCCGGCCTCTTCGGCATGGCCGCAGGTTCGCTGCTGCTGGCGCCCATGGCCGACAGGCTGGGGCGCCGTCCCCTGATCCTGCTGTGCCTGGCCGTGTCCGGGCTGGGCATGCTGGCGTCGGCCTGGAGCCAGACGCCCACGCAGCTGGCGGTGCTGCGCGTGATCACGGGCCTGGGCGTGGGCGGCATTCTGGCGTGCAGCAATGTGATTGCCAGCGAATATGCCTCGCTGCGCTGGCGCAGTCTGGCGGTCACGCTGCAATCGACCGGCTATGCGCTGGGCGCGACCATCGGCGGCAGTATCGCGGTCTGGCTGCTCGCGCACCATGGCTGGCGTTCCGTCTTCATGTTCGGCGGCTTTTCCACGCTCGCGGTGCTGGTTCTGGCCTGGTTTGCCTTGCCCGAGTCACTGGACTTTCTGCTGGTCAAGCGGCCCGCCAATGCGCTGCAGCGTCTCAATGCACTGATCCGCAAGATGGGCCTGCCCGCACTGGGCTCCCTGCCTCAGGCCGTGGTTGCAGGCAGTGGCGAAAGCAAGCGCATGGGCCCTTTGCAGCTGCTGTCTCCCCAGTTGCTGCGCCCTACGGTGCTGGTCTGGCTGTCCTTCTTCTCGGTGATGTTCGGCTTCTATTTCGTGATGAGCTGGACGCCCAAGCTGCTGGCGGCCTCGGGCCTGACGCCCGAGCAGGGCGTGACCACGGGCGTGCTGCTGAGCCTGGGCGGCATTCTCGGTGCGACCTTGCTGGGCCTGCTGGCGGCGCGCTTTGCGATTCACCGTGCGCTGGCGGTCTTCATGCTGGTGACGGCAGTGCTGCTGTGCTTTCTGGTGGGAAGCTCCGGTGCGCTGTGGATGTCGTACACGCTGGCCTTCCTGATCGGCGTGTTCGTGAATGCCTGCGTGGCCGGCCTCTATGCGATTGCGCCGGTGGTCTACGGCAGCGATGTGCGCGCCACCGGTGTGGGCTGGGGCATAGGCATCGGCCGCATCGGTGCGATTGTGTCGCCGCTGGTGGCCGGCGGCCTGCTGGATGCGGCCTGGTCGCCCGATCAGCTGTACCTGGGTTATGGCATGGCGTTTGTTCTGGCTGCCGTCATCGTGTCCATGCACCGCATTGCCGGCCCGCAGGCTGCAGACAGGCGCGCTGTGTCCGAGACAGTTGCAGCCGCTCATTGACCAGGGAGACTTCGATGAACCAGACTTCTCAACCCATGAACGCGGCCGTGCCGGCCTTTCCGCTGGATCAATGGTATGTGGCAGGCTTTGCCTGGGAGCTGAAGGAGCAGCCGGTGGCGCGCACCTTGCTGGGCCAGCCCGTGGTCTTGTTCCGCACGGCGGATGGTCGGGTCGCGGCGCTGGAGGATCGCTGCTGCCACCGCGAGCTGCCGCTGTCCTGCGGTACGGTGGAGGCTGCGGGTCTGCGCTGCGGCTACCATGGCCTGCTCTTCAGCCATGAGGGGCAGTGCCTCGAAATACCGGGCCAGGAACGGATTCCGGCCAAGGCCTGCGTGAAGTCCTTCGAGCTGCGCGAGCGCGACCAGATTCTCTGGATCTGGATGGGCGCGACGCCGGATTCCGTGCCGGGCACCGAGCCGCCGGCCTACGCCGTGCACAGCGACCCGCAATACCGCTTTGGCGGTGGCGTGTACCACTACGACGCACCGTACCAGCTGATTCACGACAACCTGCTGGATCTGAGCCATCTGGGCTATGTGCATCTCAAGACCATCGGCGGCAACGCCAGGGTCCATATGAACGCGGATCTCAAGGTCAGCCAGGACGGGGACAGCGTGAAGGTCGTGCGCTGGATGCCGGACTCCGATCCCCCGCCCACCTATGCGCAGGCCTGGCCTTTTCAGGGCCGCATCGACCGCTGGCAGGAAGTGGAATTCCACCCCTCGCATGTGCGTATCTGGACCGGTGCCATGGATGCCGGCCAGGACAGGCTGGACAATCCGGCGCGCGAAGGATTCCATATGCGCGGCTTTCACGGCGTGACCCCGGAGACGGAGACCAGCGCGCATTACTTCTGGACGATTGCGACCAATCCGCATCCGCAGATGCAGGACACGACACAGCTGGTGATCGATCAGACGGCGGCCACTTTCGAAGAAGACAAGGTGGTCATCGAAGCCCAGTTCCGCAACCAGCAACGCTTTGGCTCACGCGCCGTGGTGGATATCCACGTGGATGTGGGTCCCAATCGTGCGCGGCGCGTGATCGAGAGGCTGCGCCAGGCCGGTGCGCAAGCAGCGCAGGCGGTGGCCTAGCGACGCAAAAGGAAAAGAGAAGTACCCGAGATGAAGAGTGAAACCACGTTCGAGGTGCGCATTGCGCACAAGCAGGAGCAGGCAGCCGGTATCTGCAGCCTGGAATTGCGGGCTCTGGAAGGCAGCAGCCTGGTGCCGTTCAGTGCGGGGGCGCACATCGATGTGCACCTGCCCGGGGGGCTGGTGCGCCAGTACTCGCTGAGCAACGATCCCGCAGAGCTGGATCGCTATGTGATTGCCGTGCTGCGCGAGCCCGCCTCGCGCGGTGGCTCGGCGGCCGTGCACGAGCAGCTGCAGGCCGGCCAGCAGATCACCATCAGCCAGCCGCGCAACCATTTCCAGCTGCATGCGCCGGCCCGCAAGCACCTGCTGCTGGCAGGCGGCATAGGCATCACGCCGATTCTGGCCATGGCGCGCAAGCTGGCGCGTGACGGTGCGGATTTCGCCTTGCACTACTGCGGCCGCTCGCGTGAACGCATGGCGTTTGCCCAGACCATCGAGGCTGCGCAATGGGCCGCCAGGGCGCAGATCCATGTGGATGACGTGAATGGAAAGTCGTCGCTGGGCTTGAGCGAATTGCTGCAGCAAAGAGAGCAGGGTCAGCATCTGTATGTGTGCGGGCCCAAGGGCTTCATGGACGCCGTGCTCGACACGGCACGGCAGGCGGGCTGGCCTGCCGAGCAGTTGCACTACGAGTTCTTTGCTGCCGAAGTGGAGCACCGCGACGACGACGAGAGCTTCGAGGTGGAAGTCGCCAGCACCGGCCAGGTGGTGCGTGTCACGCCGGCGCAGACCGTGGTGCAGGCGCTGGAGTCCATCGGCGTCTGCGTCCAGACTTCATGCGAGCAGGGCGTCTGCGGAACCTGCCTGACGCGCGTCATCTCGGGCCAGCCCGATCACCGCGATATGTATCTGACGGAAGACGAGCAGGCGGCCAACGACCAGTTCCTGCCTTGCTGCTCGCGTGCCAAGTCCGGTCGCCTGGTGCTGGATCTGTGAAGGGCGGATCGGGCAGGCTTTGACCATGCACGGGCAGGGCTGGCGCAGCATGCTCAAAATAGGCTTTTTCCATGAAAGCGCTGTGTGAAGCCAGAGCGCTGTGTTCCCGCCATGAAGCCTGCCCTGCTAGTTCTGAATCTCCAGGTCCCCGCCCATCTGCAGCAGATGGAGCAGACCTTTGCCGACTTTGATGTGATCTATGCGCCTGATGCCGATCAGGCCGAGGCCGCAATCTCCGCCCACGGTGATCGCGTGCAATGCGTGTGCACGATTGGCGCGACGGGCCTGTCGGCCGCGCAGATGCAGCGCATGCCCGGGCTGTCGCTGGTCTGCGCCATGGGCGCGGGCTACGAGAACATCGACGTGGCCTATGCCAAGGCGCACGGGATTGCCGTCGGCAATGGCGTGGGCACCAACGACGACTGCGTGGCCGACCACGCCATGGGTCTGCTGATCGCCGCGGTGCGTGGCATCGTCAAGCTGGACAAGGCCACGCGCGCCGGCATCTGGCGCTCGGCCCTGCCGCTGCCGGCCAATGTCTCGGGCAAGCGCCTGGGCATCGTGGGTCTGGGCCAGATCGGCGCCAAGATCGCCAGGCGCGCGGCCGCCTTCGACATGCCCGTCGGCTATCACAACCGCAAGCCCCGCGAGGGCGTCGAGCACCAGTACTTTGATGATCTGCTGGCGCTGGCCACCTGGGCCGATGTGCTGCTGGTGGCCACGCCGGGAGGCGCAGCTACCCGCCATCTGATCGATGCCGAGGTGCTCGAGGCACTGGGCGAAAAAGGCGTGCTGGTGAATATCGCACGCGGCTCGGTGGTCGATACCCGGGCGCTGGCCGAAGCCGTGCGCGCAGGCCGTCTGGCCGGTGCCGGGCTGGATGTCTACGAAAGCGAGCCGCTGCCGCCGCAGGAGCTGATCGACCTTGACGCCGTGGTGCTGACGCCCCATGTGGGTGGCTGGTCGCCTGAGGCGGTGCAGAACTCGGTGGATCGCTTCATCGCCAATATGCGGAACCACCTGGACGGCAAACCGCTGGTTTCGCCAATCTGATGGCAAGCAATGTGTGCTATTAAATTGAAAGCTTTCTGCGCTTGATTTTCAAGGATTTCAGATAAATTTTTTGTTGAAATCATTTGTTAATAAGCGCTATCAGCTTTGATATGCATAGCAATAAGAAATCCCCGCGCAGATCGCTCTGGCGGGGATTTTGACTTTCTGCGGCGTCATGAAGCTGGCGCGGACCAAACCAGTGACACCAAGCAAGGGCCGCCCCGCAGCGAGGGTGTCGTCCCCCTCCCGAAGAGAAAGGGGGAAGCCGCGGGGCAGCCTAGGCGTAGCGGCTCAGGGGGAGCTTATTTCTGGCTGGCGGCAATGGCTTTTTCGGCCTTGTCGACCAGCGGTGCGCCGATCTGGCTCTTCCACTTGTCGTAGACGGGGCGCGTGGCCTTCACAAAGGCTTCGCGCTCGGCGGCGTTCGGTGTGGTCACGGTCACGCCCAGGCCGGCCAGATCCTTGAGCAAGGGCTTGTCGGCCTCGACCAGGCCCTTGCGTGCAATGGCGATTTCTTCCTTGGCGGCATCCAGCGCAGCCTGCTTGACGATGGCCTGGTCAGCCGGTGTCCAGCTGGCCCACACGTCCTTGTTGACGACGAAGATCAGCGGGTCGTTCATATAGCCCCACATGGTCAGATGCTTCTGGCCCACGGACTGCAGCTTGGCCGCCATGTACACGCCGATCGGGTTCTCCTGGCCGTCCACGGCGCCGCTGGCCATGGCTGGCTGGGCATCGGCCCAGCTCATCTGCGTGGGGTTGGCGCCCAGGGCCGTGAAGGTGTCCAGGAACAGGGGCGAGCCCACGACGCGGATCTTCATGCCCTTGAGGTCGGCAGGCGTCTTGATGGCGTGCTTGGAGTTGGAAATTTCGCGGTAGCCGTTCTCACCCCAGGCCAGAGGCACCACGCCGCCTTTTTCCAGGGTCTTGAAGATTTCCTGGCCCACTTCGCCCTGGGTCACGGCATCCACGGCCTTGAAGTTGGGGAAGAGAAAGGGCATGGAGAACAGGTTCAGCGACTTGACCTGGGGCGACCAGTTGATGGTCGAGCCCACGGCCATGTCGATCACGCCCTGGCGCAGCGCGGAGAACTCACGCGTCTGGTCGCCTTGCACCAGCGAGGTGCCGGGATAGAGCTTGATGTTGATACGGCCCTGGGTGCGCTCGCGCACCTTGTCGGCCCACAGCTCGCCGCCCTTGCCCCAGGGAAAGGCCGTGCCCAGCACCAGGGACATGCGGTATTCGCTCTTGTACTTGGCCTGGGCCATGGCCATGGGCGATGCAAAGGCCAGTGCGGCGGCGGTCGCCACGGCGGATGCGAGGAAGGTACGAAGTTTCATTTGGTTTGTCTCCCTTTTAGAAACGAAAAAACCGGAAAGCAGGAATGAGCAGTTACGGCCTCCAGGGCCGCAACTGCCGGAATCAATAGCCCATCTTTGCGGGCAGCCACAGTGCAAGCTGGGGGAAGGCAATCACCAGAATCATCACGGCGAACATGGACAGCAGCATCCAGCCTACCCAGCGCACGGTGGACTCCATGCGCACGCCCGCAATGCGGCAGCTGACCATCAGGTTCACGGCCAGCGGCGGCGTGAACTGGCCCAGTGCCACCTTGAGGGTGAGGATCACGCCAAACCAGACGGGGTCCCAGTGGTAGTGATTCATGATGGGCAGCAGCAGCGGCACAAAGATCAGGAAGATCGAGATGCCGTCCAGGAACATGCCCACCGTGATCAGCAGCAGGATCAGCAGGCCCAGCACGCCGTATTCGCCGAGACCGGAATTCACGATGGCATTGGCCACCGGATCGATCACGCCCAGGGTGGACAGCGAGAAGGCAAAAATGCCGGCCAGCGACACCACCAGCAGGATCACGGCCGACAGCTCGCCCGCTTCGCGCAGAATCGGAAAGAGATCGCGCACACCGATGGTGCGGTGAATCACCATGCCGACGAACAGCCCGTAGAACACGGCAACCACGGCGGCTTCTGTGGGGGTGAACCAGCCCATGCGCATGCCGCCCAGGATCAGCACCGGAGCTGCCAGACCCCAGGAAGCCTCGCGCAGGCTCTTCCAGAACGGCGGGCGCGGCATGGAGGCTTCGAGCGCGCCCATCTTGTGCTTGCGCGACATCCACACGGCGGGAATGATGAGTGCAATACCCGCCAGCACGCCGGGAATCATGCCGGCCGCGAACAGGGCCGGCACCGAAGCACCGGGCACCAGCACCGAGTAGATGATGAAAGCCACCGAAGGCGGAATCAGGATGTCCGTCGCTGCGGCCGCTCCGACCACGCTGGCAGAAAAGCTCTTGGGGTAGCCGGCGCGGCTCATGGCGGCAATCATCACGCCGCCCACGGCCGCTGCATTGGCCGGCCCGGAGCCGGAGATGCCGCCCAGGAACATGGCCACGGCAATCGCCACCAGCGGCAGCATGCCGGGGCCGCGGCCCACGATGGCGACGGCAAAGTTCACCAGTCGCAAGGCAACGCCCGAGCGATCAAAGATGGAGCCCACCAGCACGAACATGGGAATGGCCAGCAGCGGATATTTGCCCAGCCCGGCATAGAAATTCTGCGGCACGGCCAGCAGGCCGAACCACTGCGTATCTGCATTGGCCAGGGCAATCGCGGCAGCACCGGCCAGACCGAGGGCCGCGCCTATGGGCACGCCGATGAACATCAGGCCCAGAAAGGCCACAAACAGCAAGGTGGCGATCATGCGATCTCCTTGCTGTGGTCTTTTTCCACGGGCTCGTCAGGGAAGGCACCGGGCTTGCCCTGGCGGATGAACAGCCCGATGGCGCGCACGGTGATCAGTGCCGAGACCACGGGCAGCCAGATCGAATACCACCACTGGGGCAGGCCGATGCCGGGCGAGGTCTCCTCGAAACGGAAGTCGTCCCAGACCACGCGCACGCTGAGCACGGCAATGATGGCAAACAGCAGCGCCACCATCAGAGAGCCGAAGCGGGCCAGTGCCTTGCGGCGCTGGACGGAGCCGCTGTCCGAGAAAAACTCGATGCGGATATGCTGATTGCGGGCCACGGCGGCAGAGCCTGCGACCAGGGCCAGCAAAATCATCAGAAAGACGGAAATTTCCTCGGTCCAGGCGAAGGAGGAGTTGGTGAAGTAGCGCACCAGCACATTGGCAAACGTGATCAGGGCCAGAGCGGCCATGATGATCACGGTCAGCCAGTCTTCAATGCGCAGGGAACGGGGCTCGTCCGGGCGCGTGCCGACATCGGCTGCACCATCGGTCTCGGGAGGAGTGGAGGACATGAACGCGGAAAGTCAGAAAAACACACAGGAGTCAGGGCAGCTCGCCTGAATGGCGTGATCCGCGCGCACTCGATGAGAATGCCCTTATGTTCACGACTTACGCAAAACGGGTTCAGGCAAGACGATTGCCTCAGGAGGCAGGCCGTTGTTGCATTCTTGTTTGCGTAAGTCCTGATGTTGTTCCTTGACCTTCACGGCGTTGTGCGCCGGGATGGCTTGGAGCGAGTAGACACACCGGATAGATGTGAACAAATATTATCAAGGTATCTATGTCGCAGCACTTACGTCCGGCGGCAGGCATTACCCTAGGGTCTGTTGACCAAGGCATGGCTCATCGTCGAGTCCGTGTTTTGTCCCGTTTACTAGCCAACAAGGATTACCTCCGTTGCACAGCTTTGGTGCAGGGCAGCGGATAATGAGAGTCTATGGAAACCAAATGGCTTGAAGATTTTGTCAGCCTTGCTGAAACCCGCAGTTTCAGCCGCTCGGCCCAGCTGCGCCACGTTACGCAGCCTGCGTTCTCGCGCCGTATCCAGGCGCTGGAGGCCTGGGCGGGCACGGATCTGGTCGACAGAAGCTCGTATCCGACGCGCCTGACGCCAGCAGGCAAGACCATGTACGAGCAGGCGCTGGAGATACTGCAGTCCTTGCAGAGCACCCGCACCATGTTGCGTGCCCATGTCAGTGCGGGCAAGGGCATGGTGGGCTTTGCCGTGCCGCATACCTTGGCGTTCACGTTCTTCCCGAACTGGGTTTCGGCCGTGCACGAGAAGTTCGGCCCTTTCCGCAGCCGTCTGTTTGCACTCAATGTGCATGATGCGGTGATGCGTCTCGTGGAAGGTGGCTGCGATCTGCTGATTGCCTACTACCACTCTTCCCAGCCCTTCCAGCTGGACCCTTCGCGCTATGAGATGGTGAGCCTGGGGCATGAGGTGCTGGCTCCCTACTCGAAGCCGGACGAGAACGGCAACCCCATCTTTGTCCTGCCCGGCCGCCAGGGGCAGCCGCTGCCTTACCTGGGCTATGCCGCTGGTGCCTATCTGGGTCGCGTGACGGAGCTGATCCTCAAGGAGGCGGCCGAGGCCGTGCACCTTGAGCGCGTCTATGAAACCGATATGGCCGAAGGCCTCAAGGCGATGGCGCTGGAAGGTCATGGCGTGGCTTTTCTGCCCTACAGCGCAGTACGCGGCGATCTGGAGTCCGGTCGACTGGTGCGTGCCGTGCCGGAAGGCGTGACCGGTTTTCAGATGGACATGGAAGTACGGGCCTATCGGGAAAAACCCACGGGCGATGCCCCGCAGGGAGGAGCGGCCGCGCTCTGGAACTTCCTCAAGGAGCAGGGCGAGATTGCGGGTGGCGAGGTCAAGGCTGTGTAACCTGATCGAGTGTTGCTTTTCTTCCAAAAGGGCCAGTTGGCCCTTTTTTTGCTTGTGTGACCAGCTTGTCGTGATTTCAGGCATTTTCCTGGTGAAAACCCTAATGTTATGCATCGGGTTAATACTGAATATGCAAGTTGCGCATAAGGATTTTTGCCATCGGCATTGGCTTGTGAAATCACGAAAGCATTAGAGTTCGCAGCTTGCACAAAAAGAGGTGCTGCTTTGCAATACAAGATTGAGGCGGTGAGTAGGTGGTTGCCATCCTGAATTACCTACGGGAAAAGTCTTAGAAATGATTGCATTTCAGCCATCTTCATGACTGCACAATGTGTGCAGTACATTTGTTAACGCAACCTGTCTACCCTCACAAAGGGCGATGCGTTAAGGAGTGGCAAGCGTTTTTGGTCCTTACCAATAGGAGATCCGTATGAAGAAGCATTTGTTGGCCATCGCCGTAACCGCACTGGCAACTGGCACCGTGTTTGCCCAGGCCAATGACACCTTGGCCAAGATCAAGTCCACCGGCAGCGTCACTCTGGGCGTGCGTGAATCGTCCGGCCTGGGCTATACGCTGGGCAATGGCAAATATGTAGGCTTCCATACCGAAATGGGTGAGCGCATCCTCAAGGACATCCAGAAGCAACTGGGCCTGACCGCGCTGGAAGTGAAGTACCAGCCCGTGACCTCGCAAAACCGTATTCCCCTGGTGCAGAACGGCACCGTGGATCTCGAGTGCGGCTCGACAACCAACAACACGGCTCGCCAGAAGGATGCAGCCTTCGCCTTCACCACCTATGTGGAAGAAGTGCGTATTGCCACCCGTGCCAACTCCGGCATCACCGGCATCAAGGATCTGAACGGCAAGACCATCGTGACCACGACGGGTACGACCTCCGTGCAGACCCTGCGCAAGAACAAGCGCGCTGACGGCCTGACCTTCAAGGAAGTCATGGGCAAGGACCACGCCGACAGCTTCCTGATGCTGGAAACCGGCCGCGCCGATGCCTTCATCATGGACGGCTCCATCCTGGCTGCCAACATCTCCAAGTCCAAGGCTCCCAACGATTACAAGATCGTGGGTGAAGTGCTGTCGGTGGAACCCATCGCCTGCATGATGCGCAAGGACGATCCCGCCTTCAAGAAGGCTGTGGACGAATCCATCGTGCGTCAGATCAAGGATGGTTCTCTGACCAAGCTGTACGACAAGTGGTTCCTGCAGCCCATTCCTCCCAACAACGTGAAGGTGGGTCTGCCACTGTCGGCAGCGACCAAGGATGCGTGGGCTCACCCCAACGACAAGCCCATGGAAGCTTACGAAGTCAAGTAATCCCGCCTATAGGTGTACCGCCCCTTCTGCCAAGCGGTTAGAAGGGGCTTTTTTGTTGCGAGGGCCGGTGTGAGCGTTTGCCCTCATAAACCAAGAATGAAAGAGGTGCTCGTATGAGTTGGGATTGGCAGGTGTTCTGTCAGGACACCATTACCCAAGAGGTCGGGCAGAGTTGTTTTGGCAAGAACGGTGACATCACCTATCTGGATTGGATGATGTCGGCCTGGGGCTGGACTGTGTCGGTGGCATTGCTGTCGCTGGTCATCGCTCTGGTGCTGGGCGCAGTCATTGGTACCTTGCGTACCTTGCCCGATCGTCCGTGGATAGTGCGCCTGGGCAATGCCTGGGTGGAGTTGTTCCGCAATATTCCGTTGCTGGTCCAGGTGTTCATCTGGTACCACGTGGTTCCGGCCATCTTCCCTGCAATGAAGTCCCTGCCGGGCTTTGTGCTGGTGGTGTTCGCTATCGGTTTCTTCACCTCTGCCCGTATCGCCGAGCAGGTGCGCTCCGGTATTCAGGCTTTGCCGCGGGGCCAGCGATATGCCGGCATGGCCGTGGGGTTCACGACCTTCCAGACCTACCGCTATGTGCTGCTGCCGATGGCGTTTCGCATCATCATTCCGCCGCTGACCAGCGAGGCCATGAACGTGTTCAAGAACTCGTCCGTGGCGTTTGCCGTGTCCGTGGCCGAACTGACCATGTTCGCCATGCAGGCCCAGGAAGAGACGGCCCGTGGCGTCGAAATTTATATGGCTGTGACAGGTCTGTATGTGATTTCAGCCTTCATCATCAACCGCATCATGGCCTTCATCGAGAAGCGTTCTCGCGTTCCCGGCCTGATTGCAGCCAGCGGTGGAGGCCACTGATATGAATCTCAACCTCGACTGGTCGTTTTTCTCGTGGGACCTGTTCAGCAACTTTGTGCTGAAGGGGCTGTATTTCAGCGTGTCCTTGACCTTGATCGCCACGCTGGGCGGCATCTTCTTCGGCACCTTGCTGGCGCTGATGCGCCTGTCAGGCAAGAAGTGGCTGGACCTGCCTGCCACCATCTATGTCAACGGCATGCGCTCCATCCCGCTGGTGATGGTGATTCTGTGGTTCTTCCTGCTGATGCCCATGCTCATCGGCAAGCCCATCGGCGCTGAAACCTCGGCCATCATCACCTTTGTGGCTTTCGAAGCAGCATATTTCTCTGAAATCATGCGTGCCGGCATCCAGTCCATTCCACGTGGACAGGTGTTTGCAGGCCAGGCGCTGGGCATGACCTATGGTCAGAACATGCGTCTGGTGGTGCTGCCTCAGGCCTTCCGCAACATGCTGCCCGTGCTGCTGACCCAGACCATCATCCTGTTTCAGGATACCTCGCTGGTCTATGCGATCGGTGCCTACGACATGCTCAAGGGCTTCGAAATCGCCGGCAAGAACTTCGGCCGACCCATCGAATCCTATCTGGCGGCTGCCGTGACCTATTTTGTGATCTGCTTTGCACTGTCTTGGTTCGTCAAGCGTCTGCACAAGAAGATCGCCATTATTCGATGAAACACCCCCTGAGTCGCTTCGCGCCCTCCCCCTCAAGGGGGACGACGGCCTCGGCTGCGGGCTGGCCTGACCGAGCCCGTTGCAGGCGCTGCGATGGATCACTGACAAAAGTCGGAGTGAAAAATGATTGAACTCAAGAACGTTTCCAAGTGGTACGGCAGCTTTCAGGTGCTGTCCGATTGCTCCACCAATATCAACAAGGGCGAGGTGGTGGTGGTGTGCGGCCCTTCGGGCTCCGGCAAGTCCACGCTGATCAAGACCATCAATGCGCTGGAGCCTTTCCAGAAGGGCGAGATCTTTGTGGACGGCACGGCAGTGCACGATCCCAAGACCAATCTGCCCAAGCTGCGCAGCCGCGTGGGCATGGTGTTCCAGCACTTTGAGCTGTTTCCCCACCTGTCGGTGACGGAGAACCTGACCATCGCACAGATGAAGGTGCTGGGCCGCAGTGCTGCCGACGCCAAGACCCGTGGCCTCAAGATGCTGGACCGCGTGGGCCTGACCGCTCACAAGGACAAGTTCCCCGGCCAGCTCTCCGGCGGTCAGCAGCAGCGCGTGGCCATTGCGCGCGCTCTGTCCATGGATCCCATCGTCATGCTGTTCGACGAACCCACTTCGGCACTGGACCCCGAAATGGTGGGCGAAGTGCTGGACGTGATGATGGGCCTGGCCAACGAAGGCATGACCATGATGTGCGTGACCCACGAAATGGGATTTGCGCGCAAGGTGGCCAGCCGTGTGATCTTCATGGACGTGGGCGGCAAGATTCTGGAAGACTGCAGCAAGGAAGAGTTCTTCGGCCATCCCGAAAATCGCCAGCCGCGAACCAAGGAATTCCTCAACAAGATCCTGCAGCATTGATGCTGCTGCCCTCTGGGCCCAAGGCGCTCCTCGTGAGCGCCTTTTTTCATGGTCCGGTCATGAGAAGGTTTGAAAAAAAGATGAGCTGGAATCGCTTGTCAATCAACAAATATGGATATAAAAGTATTCAGATTTATTGGTTGGTGAGCGATGACAGCTCCTATTTTTTAATGTGAACTTGCCTGCATCAGGCAGGGCCAGGCCGGCGCGCTAGTCGAGCTGCACGCCGGTTTCCTTGACCAGCTGGCTCCAGTCGTCCAGGTCCTGGCGCAGGGTCTGGGTGAATTGCTCGGGCGTGGTCAGCGGCAGGTCCGAGAAGTTGAGTTCGCGCATGCGCTGGATCAGGGCCGGGTCGCGCAGCGCGCGCAGCACCTGTTCGTTGAGCTGCGCGACGATGGCCGGCGGGGTCTTGGCCGGCGCGAAGATGCCGTACCACGAGTAGTTCTTGAATGGGTAGCCGGCCTCGGTCATGGAGGGCACCTCGGGCAGGGACGGCAGCCGCCCCGAGCTGCTGCGGGCCAGTCGCTCTCGTCGCCCGCGAGGATGCGGCCTATCAGCCAGACCAGGTGGGTGGGGCAGTGCACCGCGCGCAGATGGGACATCGATGCCGGCACCTGGCCGCCGGGGCCGAGCAGGACCACGGTCTCGCCTTCGGGATTGCAGTTGCGCGGACCCAGGTTCTCGAAGTTCTCGGTATAGGCGTCGTACAGCGGCAGCACGAAGTAGCGCCCTGGATGGCGGGCCGAGGACGGAATGGTCAGCAGCATGGGGCCGCCTTCCAGGTTCAGCCAGGCCATGGAATACAGCAGGTCGTTGGCCGGAGTGACCACGTCGCGGTCCTCGTGGGTGGAAGGGCGCGGCGCATGGTGCAGCGTGTTCATGGGCGCGCGCACATCCGAGCCGGCCGAGCTGCCGGGGCGCAGGTGCGGTAGGTCTCGGTGAGCGGGTAGCCGTAGACGAAGGCGGCCTGGCCTATGGAGCGGGCCAGGGCCTGGCGCGCGTGCTGCAGGGTCGTGATGGACTGGGTCATGGAATCTACCTTTGCAAAAGGAACAGGAAGGCGTTCGGGAAAGAGTGCGGGGCTTCAGTTCGGCTGCACGCCGGTGGACTGGGTCAGCGCAATGGCGACGGGCAGGTAGGACTGGTAGTCGCTGGCGGCTTGGGCGGGCGTGTTGCCTATGGGGTCGGCCCCCATTTCCTGCAGGCGGCGCAGCATCTCGGGCTGTCGGACCACCACGGCCACTTCGCGGCCTATGCGCTCGACGATGGCGTCGGGCGTCTTGGCCGGAGCCATCAGCGAGGTGGGCGCCATGAAGGTGTAGACGTCGTCCCTGAAGCCCTGTTCGGCAAAGGTGGGGACGTCGGGCAGGGCGGTGGCGCGGCTGGTGCCGGGCACGGCCAGGGCGCGCAGCCGGCCGGACTCGATATAGGGCTTGAGCGTGGAGATGGAGGCCGAGGTCATCTGGATCATGCCGCTGATGAGGTCGGAGACCATGGGGCTTTCGCCCTTGTAGGCGGCGTGAAGTACCTTGACGCCATACTTGCGCTCCATGAAGGCCTGTATCTGGTGCGGCTGCGTGCCCGCGCCCCAGGAGCCCATGGCGTAGTCGCCGGGCGCCTTGCGCACCAGCTCGATCAGCTCGGCAAAGGTCTTGGCAGGCACGGAGGAGTGCACGGCCATGACGGTGCGCTGGCCGGCCACGTCCGAAACCATGCGCAGGTCGGTGCGCGGGTCGTAGGGCAGCTTCTTGTACAGCACCAGGTTGGCGGCGATGGGGCCGGGCACGGTCAGCAGCAGGGTGTAGCCGTCGGCAGCGCTCTTGACCACGTGGTCCGTGCCAATGATGCCGCCCGCGCCGCTGCGGTTTTCCACGATGACGGGCTGGCCCAGGCGCTTGGACAGGCCGTCGCCCAGGGCGCGCGCGAGGATGTCGGAGGAGCCGCCGGCCGCGAACTGCACGATGATGCGCACGGGGCGGCTGGGGTAGCTGCCCTGGGCGCGTGCGGCGACCGGAGCCAGGGCGAATACGGGAGCAAGTGCGGGAGCCAGGCCCGCCAGATGCAGCAGGCAGCTGCGCCGGGACAGGCCTGTGTTGCCGGTGGTGGAACCGACTGCGCAGCTGCCTGCAGGCAGGCCCTGCATGGCGCCGTCGTTGCGGCCGCCAGCGGCCGGGGCTTGGGTGTGATGGGTCTTCATGCGAATCCTTGGGTTGGGGCAGAGGACATGCGGGCCGCGCTCAGCGGGCTGGGACTGTGCAGCGGTCGGCGCCTATCACCAGCGCATCGACCGCCACGCAGCCGCCCTGCTCCCGGGGCAGGGCGATCAGCGGGTTGATCTCGGCGCTGGACAGGGTGTCGCCGCAGCGCTGGGCAAAGTCGGCCAGGGCCACCAGCGCATCGGCCAGCGCCTGCAGGTCCGCGGGCGGCTTGCCGCGCGCGCCGGCCAGGATGGGGAAGGTGCGCAGCTCCTGCACCATGGCCAGGGCATCGTCCCTGGTGATGGGCAGTGCGCGCAGCGACACGTCGCGCAGGATTTCGACGTGGATGCCGCCCAGGCCGAACATCAGCACCGGGCCGAACACCGGATCGCGGTGCACGCCAGCAATGCATTCGACGCCGCCGTGCACCATGCGCGCGGCCAGCGCTCCGTCCAGCTGCGCTTCGGGTCGTGCCTGGCGCGCACTGGCGAGAATGCGCTCGAAGGCGGCGCCCGCATCCATGGCCGTGCGCAGGTTCAGCGCCACGCCGCCGACCTCGGACTTGTGCGCGATGTCGGCGCTGGCCACCTTCAGCGCAATGGTGCCGCCCATGGCCTGCACGGCCTGCGCCGCCTGCTGCTGGGTGCGCACCAGCTGGTGGGGCACCACGGGCATGCCGGCCTTGGCCAGCAGTTCCATGCTGCGGGCTTCGGACAGGCTGCCCGCGGGCAGCTGCAGTGTGGGCTGGGCCGGGCAAGCCGACGGCAGCGGCGCGGCGCGCGGCGCATCGGCCAGCGAGGCCAGGGCGCCTATGCAGCGTATGGCCGCGCTGGGGTCCGAGAACACCAGGCAGCCCAGGGCTTCCATCTCGGTGCGGCGCGCGTCGGAGCACAGCGTGCAGATGGCCAGCAACGTGTCGGGGTGGGCGGCGCGCAGCTTTTCCACCAGGCAGCGCAGCACGGCCCAGAACGCGTCGGACAGGCCGCCCGCGGCGAAGAATCCCAGCCAGCTCGCGAAGTTCCGGTCCTGCATCATCAGCTCGGCGCTGCGCTCGAGCAGGGTGACGTCGTTGGTGACCTGGCCCGTGATGTCCACGGGGTTGCGTGACGCGGCAAACGGCACCCATTCGAGCAACTGGCGCTGAGCGGCCTCTGACAGGGGCTGCACGTCGAGACCGGCGGCGCTGGCGTCGTCGGCCATCATGGCGCCCACGCCGCCCGAGACGGTGAGCAGGCCCAGGGAGCGGTTGCGCGGAATCGGTGCGATGGAGGCGCTGGCCGCCAGCGCGAAGAAGTCGCTGATGGTGTGTGCGCGCAGCACGCCGTACTGGCGGAACACGGCGTCATAGACGGCATCGTTGCCGGCCAGCGATGCCGTATGCGAGGCGGCCGCAGCCGCACCCAGCTCGCTGGTGCCCACCTTGAACATGATCACGGGCTTGCCGCGCTCGCGCGCCAGCGCCAGGGCCGCGCGCAGGCGCTCGCCGTCGCGGCAGCCCTCCATGTAGGCCATGATGACATCGGTCTGCGGATCGCGGGCCAGCCAGGCCAGGCCGTCGGCCAGTTGCACGTCGGCTTCGTTGCCCGTGGTCGCCCACAGGGACAGGCCCAGACCGCGCTCGCGCGCCATGCTGTAGGCATAGGCTCCAAAGGCCCCGGACTGGCTGACCAGGCCTATGCGTCCGGGTTTGACGCAGCCTGCATTGGGGGCGGGCGAGAAGGTGGCATAGGTCTGGTGGCCGGGGCGCATGAAGCCCAGGCAGTTGGGGCCTATGAGGCGTATGCCGGCTGCGCGGGCGCGTTCCTGCAGGGCCTGCTGGGCCGCTGCGCCTTCGGTGCCGGTCTCGGCAAAGCCCGACGAGAACAGCACCATGGAGCGCACGCGGGCCGCAGCCGCGTCCTCGAGCACCGCAGTCACATGGGCCTGGGGTACGGCCACGATGGCCAGATCCACGGGCTCGGGGATGTCGGTCAGCCGCGCGTGGGCGGGCAGGCCCTGCACCGTGGCTACGCGCGGGTTCACGGCATGCAGGCGGCCCGTGTAGCCGAAGCGCAGCAGGTAGTCGAGCGGAATGCCGCCTATGCGCTGCGGCGAGTCGGTGGCGCCGACGACGGCAATGGAGCGTGGCGAGAACAGGGCATCCAGCCCGGCGAAATCGAAGTCCATGGATGGCTGCATGAAGTTCCTCTGTCAGAAGTTGTGGCGAACGCCCAGTGCCAACGAACGCACGCCGTTGCCGCTGTCGGCCACCACGGGCACATTGGCGATGGATACCGAGGAACCGCCCTCGTTGCTCAGTTGCAGCCAGCGCGCGTACAGCATGGTGCGCTTGCTCAGGTAGTGGTCGTAGCCCAGGGCCCAGGCGGTCTGGCGGCGTTCGGAGCCGTCGACTTTGCGGCGTGCCACCGACAGCAGCACCCTGGACGTGAAGGTCGCGCGCCACTCCGTGCCCAGTTGCAGGAGGTGGGCGTTGCCCGTACCGGCCTGGTTGATGCTGGCTCGGCTGTAGCTGCCGCTCAGGCGCAGCTTAGGCATGGCCTCCCAGCTGACCACCAGCGTCTGGTAGCGGCTGGTGCGCGGAGTGGCCACGGGCGCTGCAGCGCTGCCTTCTGTGGAGTTCTGGACGCTGTAGGCCATGAAGAAGGGCTTCTGGTTCCAGCCCACGGTGCCGCCGTAGAGACGGGCGTTGTTGCTGTTGGGCGAGGGCACCTCGCCGAAGGAGTAGGCCAGGTCCAGCACCCAGGGCTGGCCTTCGGGAAGGCGGTAGCGCACGAGATTGCTGCCGCGCGCGGTAAAGGCCTTCAGGTGCGGCTGGCCGTCGGTGCTATAGCCGAGGTTGGTGGGAGAGAACAGCGCATTCATGCTGAATGGATCGGCGCGGAACAGGGCGCTGAACATGGGCGTGTACATGCGGCCCATCTCGACGTGGCCCCAGGGCGCGCTCAGGCCGATGAAGGACTGGCGGGTAAAGGCCAGGGAAGAGGCGGGAATGGTGCCCCTGCCGGTGACCCCGGCCTCGAGCATGAAGCGGGCGCGCCAGCCACCGCCCAGCTCCTCGGAGCCGCTAAAGCCTATGCGCGAGGCGGCGCTGCCGCCGTCCTCCAGGCGTGTCAGCCGCGTGGCCCCGGATCGGGCGCTGTTGAGGTGAACGTCCATGACGCCGAAGATCTCCACGCTGCTCTGCGCCCAGGCGGCACTGCCGAATATGGTCCAGGCTGCGGCGGCCAGCCATTGCTTGTGCTTCACGATATGTCTCCTGTGTTTGTGCTTTTGCACGGGCGCATAGCCTTGCGCTGCGGTGTGACTGCTACTATCCGAACCAGTGCGGTTGGCACTCTGTCAACGCTTTGACAATTGGCGGCACTCGAGCCCGGGACTAACCCGGAGCCTGTTCTCCCGCGCACACAGATCCATGCCTCGCAAACACCACCCTGCAGACGACTCCGTGGCGCTGATACGGCGTGCCCTGAGGCTGTGCCCGCTGATGAGGCACTGGCCGGATGACGTGCTGGACGAAGTGGTGGCCGTGGCGCGGCTGAGGCGCTATGACAAGCGAACGCCTCTCATGGTCGGCGAGCGATCGCGCCGCGAGGTGCTGGTGGTGGCTTCGGGGCGTCTGGCGGTGGAGGGCGTGGATGCGGCGGGCGTGCGCTTCGTGCTGTCCCTGCACGGCCCCGGAGAGATCGTGAGCCTGGTGCGCATGCTGGGCAACACCTGCTTCGTCTATCACTTTGTGGTGCAGGAGGGCACGGTGCTCGTGCCCCGGGCGGGGCGTTCATGACCGTGCTGGATGCGCATCCGGCGCTGTGGCGCGATGTCTGCATGCTGGTACTGGAGCGCCTGCATGAGCAGATCGCCACCCAGCAACGCCGGGCTCTGGGCCATACCGCCAACATGTGGCCGATGCGCTGGCGCGGCTGGCGCTGATCCACGGCAAGGCCATCGAAAAGGCGGCCAGGCCCTGAACCTGCGCATCTCGCAGGGCGATCTGGCAGCCATGGTGGCGGTCTCGCGTCAGACCGTGAACAAGGAGTTGCGCACGCTGGAGCAGATGGGCGTGATCAATGCAGCCTACGGGTGCGTGACCATCCACGACCTCGAGGCCCTGCGCCAGGCGGCCGGCGGCCGGCGGCTGATCCCCCTGTGGCTCGTGCTGTGCCTGCCTCAGCGCGGCGCCGCTTGCGGCGCGGGGCGCATCAGCGTGCTCTGGCCGAACAGGCTTTGCACCAGGTCCACCACGAGCTCCGCCGTCTGGTTGCGCAGGTCCAGCGCCGGGTTGAGTTCCACAATGTCCAGCGAGGCAAGACGGCCGGTGTCGGCAATCATTTCCATGCACAGCTGGGCCTCGCGGTAGGTGGGGCCGCCGCGTACCGGTGTGCCGGTGCCGGGAGCAATGTCAGGATCGAGAAAGTCCACATCAAAGCTCAGATGCAGGTGGATGTCCCTGTCGTTGCGTCCCAGCAAGGTGAGCAGTGCGCGGCGCATCACTTCACGCATGCCCAGCTCGTCGATGGCCCGCATGTCGTAGACCTCCAGCCCCAGCTCTCGGATCATGTGCTTTTCGCTCTCGTCCACGCTGCGCAGCCCGATCTGGCAGAACGATGAGGCGGGCAGGGCGGGAGTCGCGCCGGACAGCGAGGCCAGTTCCGCCGGCCCCAGTCCGCAGAGGCTTGACACCGGCATGCCGTGCAGATTGCCCGTGGGCGAACTTTCGGGGGTGTTGCAATCCGAGTGGGCATCGAGCCAGAGCACGCGCAGCTGCTTGCCCGTGGCGCGGCAATGGCGGGCCACGGCGCTGATGGATCCTGTGGCAAGCGTATGGTCGCCACCCAGCAGTATGGGCAGCCGGTTTTGCTGCAGCACCTGCAGCACCGTGTCATGGGCGATCCGGTTCCAGCTCAGGCATTCGGCCAGATTGCGCAGACCCTGGGCATCGCGCGCGCCACGCGGGTTGGCGGGGCCGCTCAGATTGCCAAGATCGCTGACCTGCACGCCCAACCGTTCCAGAGCCGGGCCCAGCTGGGCCACACGCAGGGCATCGGGCCCCATGGCCGCGCCCAGGCGCGAGGCGCCGATATCGGTGGGCAGACCGATCAGTGTGGACGATGTGTATGCCATGAGCCGCTCCGCTTCAGGCCGTCTTACGGGCCGCAAGATTGATGATCTGGGGATTCGATGCCTGCCTCACCATGGCAAACAGATCCTTGGGGTCGGCAAGCTCCGGCACCAGCTCGATCTGAGACAGCAGGCCCGCGGCTCGTGCCAGGCTGTGCATGGTGCGCAGCGCCGAGTAGTCCTCCAGTGCGAAGCCCACGGAGTCGAACAGGGTGATCTGGGCATCCGATGTCCGGCCCGGCGCCAGCTTCTGCAGCACGCGCCAGAGCTCGGTCACGGCAAAGTCGGCCGGCATTTGCTGCAGCTCGCCCTCGATGCGCGTCTGCGGCTCGTACTCGACGAAGACCTGTGCACGTTGCAGGGCGCTGGCATCGAACTCCGTCTTGCCGGGACAATCTCCGCCTACGGCATTGATATGCATGCCAGGCTCCAGCAAATGCCCGGGGATGATGGTGGCGCGGGTCTTGTCGGCGGTGACGGTGGTCACGATGTCCGTGCCGGCCACTGCGTCCCGCACGCTGGTGCAGACGATGGCCGTGGCGCAGAAGCCGGGCAGGAACGGCTGCAGGTTGCGCAGCAGCTTTTGCGAGGCTGCAGGGTCGATGTCGAACAGGCGCAGCTCGCGCACGCCCAGCAGCTCCATGAAGGCCAGAGCCTGAAATTCACTTTGCGAGCCATTGCCGATCAGCGCCATGCTGCGGTTGCCGGCGCGCGCCAGATGGAGCGCGGCCATGGCGGATGTGGCGGCAGTGCGCAAGGCCGTGGTCAGCGTCAGCTCGCTGACAAAGCGCGGCATGCCGGTGGCGACATCGGCCAGCGCGCCGAAGGCCATCACCGTGGGCAGTCCCAGACGCGGATTGTGCGGGTGGCCGTTGACGTATTTGAAGGCGTAGTCCTGCGCATCGGCCACCGGCATCAGCTCGATCACGCCGCTGGCTGAATGGGCGGCTGTGCGCGCGCTTTTGTCGAAGTCCTGCCAGCGGCCGAAGTCGGCCTCCAGGGCTTGGCTGATCAGGCGCAGCACCTGGGTGATGCCGATGCGCGCGACCAGCCGGGCTGCGTCGCTGGCGCTGAGAAAGTCGGTCCGGAATGGTGTCCCGGCCAGAGCTTGAGGAACAGACATGAGACTTCCTCCTTGACCTCATTTTTGAGGATTTCAGCGCCAAATGCCAGAGAAATGCCTGGGAAATACCCAAGAGGTGGACCCATGACTGCGCTGTGCGCAGGTCCGGGGCAGGGCACGAATGGGTTTGAGTGCGGGCCTGTCGACAGCGAAGATGGGACAATGTCGGCCATGACTCAGACCATCACGATTACCCGCCCCGATGACTGGCACTTGCATGTGCGCGATGGCGATGCCATGCGCTGCGTGGTGCCGCACACTGCCCGCCAGATGGGCCGTGCCATCATCATGCCCAACCTCAAGCCCCCGGTCACCACGGCGGAGATGGCTGCAGACTACCGCGCCCGCATTCTGTCGGCCGTGCCTGCAGGCAGCCAGTTCCAGCCGCTGATGACGCTGTATCTGACAGACAACCTGGGGCCTCAGGAAATCGTGCGAGCCAAGGCGGCCGGCGTGGTGGCCTGCAAGCTCTATCCCGCAGGTGCCACGACCAACTCCGACCATGGCGTGACCGACCTGCGCAAGATCTACCCGACGCTGCAGGCCATGCAGCGCGAAGGCCTGGTGCTGCTGGTGCACGGTGAAGTGACCGATCAGAGCATCGACCTGTTCGACCGCGAAGCCGTGTTCATCGAGCAGCAGCTCAAGCCTCTGCGCCAGGATTTCCCCGAGCTCAAGATCGTCATGGAGCATGTGACGACCAAGGAAGCCGCCGAATACGTGGCCGCAGCCGATGATTTCCTGGCGGCCACCATCACGCCCCAGCATCTGCTGTTCAACCGCAACGCCATCTTCCTGGGCGGCGTGCGCCCGCACTTCTATTGCCTGCCGGTCCTGAAGCGCGAAACCCATCGTCTGGCGCTGGTGCAGGCCGCCACCAGCGGCAGCCGCAAGTTCTTCCTGGGCACGGACAGCGCTCCTCACGCCGCGCACCTGAAGGAAGCCGCCACCGGCTGCGCCGGCTGCTACAGCGCACATGCCGCCATCGAGATGTATGCCGAGGTGTTCGACGGCGCCGGCGCCCTGGACAAGCTCGAAGCCTTTGCTTCCTTCAACGGCGCCGACTTCTACGGCCTGCCCCGCAACACCGACACCATCACCCTGGTCAAGGAAAGCTGGACGCCGCCCGTGAGCTTTGAATACGGCGAAGGGGCGCAGCTCAAGCCGCTACGTTTCGGCGAAGCCCTGCCCTGGAAGATGCTGGATTAAAAACAGTAGCTGCAAGCGCCTGTGTTCACTTGAATCACAAGTGTTTTCGGTCTGAAATCAATAAAGGAGTTGCGCAAGCTGCTCCTTTTTTAATTTGGCTTTGAGCATGGCCTCGGTTAGGCTTAGCCAAACAGCGCTCAGGAGATTGCATGCCCAACGATGTCCAGCCCAGGATTGCCTTGCTGATCGATGCGGACAACGCGCCCGCGGAGATGATTGACGAGATATTGACCGAGCTGTCCACCTTCGGCCTGATCAATATCCGCCGTGCCTATGGCAACTGGACCAAGGTCGGTCTGCATGGCTGGCAGAGCAAGCTGCTGGAGTACGCCGTGCGGCCCATGCAGCAGTTCGACTACTCCAAGGGCAAGAACGCGACCGATATGGCCATGACGGTGGATGCCATGGAGCTGCTCTATACCGAAAAGCCCGATGCCTTCGGCATCGTCTCCTCGGACGCCGACTTCACCCCGCTGGTCATGCATTTGCGCGCCAAGGGCGCTGCCGTCTATGGATTCGGTGCGGAGCAGACGCCCAGGGCTTTCGTCAACGCCTGCTCGCGCTTTCTGTATTTCGATGCGCTCAAGGAGCTGGGCGATGGCATTGTCAGCCGCAGCGAGCGCCGCGAGGCTCTGGAGGCCGATGCCGTGCCACGTGCGGTGCCCGCGGCAAGCCAGCCGCAGGGATCGAGCCCCAACGCCGGCAATGGCCGGGTGGCTGGCGGCACCGGTGTGGCCGCACCCGCCTGCACCACGCTGCGCGTGCCTTCGCACATGCTCAAGGAAGACCGGCAACTCATCGCCATGCTGCGCGATGCCGTCAAGGCGACGCAGGACGAGGCCGGCTGGGCACGGGTGGCGGCGGTGGGTACGCATATAGGCAACAAGCTGTCGTTTGATGCGCGCAACTATGGCTATGCCTCGCTGACCAAGCTCATGGCCGCGACCCAGGTGTTCGAGCTGCGCGACGAGGGCACGGCCCGCGTGGCGGTGCGCGATCTGCGTGGGCATCAGGACGAGGTGCTGCCTTGATGCAGCCAGCCGCAATGCAGTCGGTGGATTGGGCCGTTGACTGGCAGGCGCCCTGGCTGGCACCGCTGCAAGAGCTGGGGCGCAAGGTGCATGACCAGGTGCTGGATGGTGCCGGCGTGGCCAGGGCCTTGCAGGAGGTGGCTGCAGCCCACGGACTGCTGCCGGGATGGCGGTTCGTCGATCAGCTGCAGCTGCCTCCCGGCCAGGCCTATGAGGCCTTCATCCACCGTGAGCAGTGCATTCCCACGCGCGACAATCTGCATGACTTCTTCAACGGCCTGATCTGGCTGCACTGGCCGCTGCTCAAGCAGCGGCTCAATGCGCTGCAGGCGGCCGAGATCGCGCGCCAGGGCGTGGGAGCGCAGCGCGGGCGCCTGCGCGATTCGATCACGGTGCTGGACGAAAACGGCGGCTTGCTGCTCGCGCCTCAGGCACTGTGCGATGCGCTGCGCGACAAGCGCTGGCAGGAGCTGTTCGTGGCCCGGCGTGCGCTGTGGCAGCAGGCGCGCTTTCTGCCCATAGGCCATGCCCTGCTGGAAAAGCTGGTCCGGCCGCGCAAGGCCATCACCGCACATGTGATCTGCGTGCCGCAGGAGCAGGCTCCGGGCCTGGCGTCGCCGGCCGAGGCCGACGGCTGGCTGGACGATCAGTTGCGGACCCAGTCTTGCAATCTCGCCAGCAAGCCCTATCTACCAATTCCCATATTGGGAATCCCGGACTGGTGCCTGCAGAACCAGAACTTTTCCTTCTATGATGACTCTCTAGTTTTCCGAGCCCCACGTACCGCACAAACAACACAACAACGGGTACTGCCAGAAAGAGAGCTGGCTTGATGCGCATTCGTCCTGCACAGGCGGTGCCTCAGGGGTTCTGGCCATTTTGTCCCCTGTGTGGAGTACACCCTCGATGAAACGTATTGCCTTATTTCTATTGACCAATATCGCCGTGGTGGCGGTATTGGGCATCGTCGCCAGCTTGCTGGGCGTCAACCGCTACCTCACTGCCAACGGCCTCAACCTGGGCGCCCTGCTGGGCTTTGCCTTCATCATGGGTTTTGGCGGCGCCATCATCTCGCTGCTGATCTCCAAACCCATGGCCAAGTGGACATCGGGTGTGCAGGTCATCAACGAGCCGCGCAACGCCGATGAGGCCTGGATCGTCAACACCGTGCGCGGCTTTGCCGAAAAGGCCGGCATCGGCATGCCAGAGGTCGGCATCTATGAGGGCGAGCCCAACGCCTTTGCGACTGGTGCCTTCAAGAACTCGGCCCTGGTGGCCGTGTCCACGGGGCTGCTGGAAGGCATGACGCGTGAAGAGGTCGAGGCCGTGATCGGTCACGAAGTGGCCCACATCGCCAATGGCGACATGGTGACCATGACGCTGATCCAGGGCGTGATGAACACCTTTGTGGTCTTCCTCTCGCGCGTGATCGGCTATGCGGTCGACTCCTTCCTGCGCCGCAACGACGAGCAAAGCTCGGGCCCCGGCATCGGCTACATGATCACCACCGTGGTGCTGGATATCCTGCTGGGCTTTGTCGCCGCCATGATCGTGGCCTGGTTCTCGCGCCAGCGCGAGTTCCGTGCCGACGCGGGTGCCGCACAGCTCATGGGGCGCAAGCAGCCCATGATGAATGCGCTGGCCCGTCTGGGCGGCATGCATCCGGGCGAGCTGCCCAAGAGCGTGGCGGCCATGGGCATTGCCGGCGGCATTGGCCAGCTGTTCTCTACCCACCCGCCCATCGAGCAGCGCATTGCTGCACTGCAAAACGCCCGCTAAGCGTACACATGTGTAAACGGCAGTAGCCGGTCTTTACCGCTGCTTCACAAGCCCCTGTCAACAACCGACAGGGGCTTTTGCGTTGTAAGAGCATATACATGTCCCCGGACTTTCAGGAGTTGTGATGTCCTTCATCTCTCAAACCATGACCCGCCGCCTGCTGCCGGTCTTGCTGCTGGGCGGCTCGGCGGCCCTGCTTACGGGCTGTGTGGTGGCGCCGGCCTATCCGGCTTATGGAACCGAGGTGGTCGCAGGCGACGTCTATGCACCCATGGCCCCGCCTCCCCTGATCAACGAGGTGATTCCGGTGGCTCCCTCGCCGGCCTATGTCTGGATCGGCGGCTCCTGGGGCTGGGGCGGCGGACGCTACAACTGGCGTCCCGGTCGCTGGGCCATGCCGCCACGTCCTGGCTACGGCTGGCATGAAGGGGGCTGGAACCATGGCCCTGGTGGCTGGCATCATGGCGGCGGCCATTGGGGACCGCGCCGTTGAGGGCGTCCGCTAGGTGACAAGAGATGGCACTGGCCCGCTAGGCGGTCCGTGCCTGCGCCGCTAGAGTCGGGTGCAGGAGGCTTGCCGTGAATCCTGCTCTTGTCACCCGCCGCGAAGGCGCTGTTCTCGTTCTCTCCAACAACAACCAGGCCGCGCGCAATGCGCTGTCGCCCGAGTATTACCACGCGGTCATGGAAGGGCTGCGTGCGGCCGGCACCGATGCCTCGGTGGCCGCCGTGATCCTCACGGGCGAGGGCGGTCATTTCTGCGCTGGCGGCGATCTGAACCAGCTGGCGACGCGGCGCGAGATGCCGCTGGCCGAACGCCGTCTCAGGCTCGAGGATCTCAACCATCTGATTCGTGCCATACGCGACTGCCCCAAGCCCGTGATCGCGGCGGTGGAGGGCGCTGCTGCGGGTGCGGGCCTGTCTCTGGCCATGGCTTGCGACATGCTGGTGGCGGCAAGGTCGGCGGTTTTCTCGGTGGCCTATGTGAAGGTCGGCCTCACCCCCGACGGTGGTGCGACCTCGTTTCTGGCCGAGTTCATGTCCCGTCAGTTGCTGACCGAGCTCTGCCTGACGGGCGAGCGCATCAGCGGCGAGCGCATGCATGCGCATGGCTGCGTCAACCGTTTGGCGGAGCCGGGCCAGGCCTTGGCCCAAGCGCTGGAACTGGCGCGGCAACTGGCCCAGGGGCCGGAGGTGGCGACCGCGCGTATCAAGGCTCTGTGCCGGGTGGCCCACCGCCACAGCCTGGAGCAGCAACTGGCGCTGGAGGCCGATCATATGGTCGAGGCCCAGGGCGGCGAGGAGTCCCGCGAAGGCATTGCGGCCTTTCTGGAAAAGCGTGCGCCCGACTTTGCCAGGCTGCGCGGAGCCTGACAGGGCGCTCCTGGTGACCTAGCGAACCGTGTAGTTGAGCTGGAACATCACGCCGGCATTGCCCAGCACATTGATCTGGGCTCCCCAGTTGCGGTTGAAGTCATAGCCCACGGCCGGAATGGCCGTGATGCCCCAGCCATGCCGGTTGTTGAACGGGATCTTCTTGTTGTACGGAAACTTGTAGCCGTGAATGATGCCGCCCGTGACCTTGAAGAAAAGGCCAGGCACGCTGTCAAACGGCCTGAAGCGCCAGCCGTAGTAGGCGTACTGGCTGGGCTGGCCGAATGAATTCTTGAAATAGGCAAAGCCCGCGATATGGCGTTCGTCCAGCTCCTTCTCGGCCTGGATCAGCCAGACATAGGCATGCTTTTGCTCGTCGGGCTCGAAATCGTTTTCCTTCTTGGCATCGGAAAAATGCCAGTCCAGGGGGGCGTAGCCAAACATCCAGCCCGACAGCGCAGAGGGCTTGCCGGCAGCAGTGTCTGCTGCAGCAGTGGAATCACTGGTCTGTGCGCCGGCACTGGCGGCAGCCAGCCAGCAGGCCAGTCCCAGGGTTGCAGAGGCAGGGGCGAGTCGCAGAGGTTTCATGGTGACGCTTGACGTGCGATGAAGCCCTCAGCGTACCGATGCCAGACCTCGGGCAATGTCAGTCAGCGTCCAAAAACTTGTAAGAGCCATGACCGCCGGTGTGCTCGCGCCCCTCAAAGGCAGTCAGCCGGGGGCTGGCATGCCTGGGGAGCAACGAGGCAGGCCGGGTGGCTTACAGAGCGCCGCCCGAGCCGCGCGCACCCGACGAGGGAACGGCCACGCCCAGGATCGCCGCCGCCACGGCCTCGCCGACCTTGATGCCGTCCACACCGGCCGACAGAATGCCACCCGCGTAGCTGGCGCCTTCGCCGGCAGGGTACAGACCGCGCGTGTTGTCGCTCTGGAAGTCGGCGCCGCGGCCGATCTTGACCGGGGACGAGGTGCGGGTTTCCACACCGGTCAGCACGGCATCCTGCATGTCGTAGCCGCGAATCTTCTTGCCAAAGGCGGGCAGGGCCTCGCGCATGGCTTCGATGGCATAGGCGGGCAGGGCCTGGTGCAGATCGCCGAGACTGATGCCGGGCTTGTAGGAGGGCTGAACTTCGCCGAACTCCTTGGATGGCTTGCCGGCCACAAAGTCGCCCACAAGCTGGCCGGGCGCGCTGTAGTTCTGGCCGCCGAGCACATAGGCTTTGGACTCCAGCTGGCGCTGCAGCACAATGCCGGAGAGCGGGTGATGCTCGCCTTTTTGCAGCTTTTCGACGCCAAAGGTCTTGCCGTCAAAGGCCCAGGCAAAGCTCTCGGCGTCCTGCGGGTAGTCTTCTGGGCTGATGGCGCAGACCATGCCGGCATTGGCATTGCGCTCGGCGCGAGAGTACTGGCTCATGCCGTTGGTGACGACGCGCCCGGGTTCGCTGGTCGCGGCCACCACGGTGCCGCCGGGGCACATGCAGAAGCTATAGACGGCGCGGCCGTTTTTGGCATGGTGTACCAGCTTGTAGTCGGCAGCGCCCAGCAGCGGATGGCCGGCATCCTTGCCCCAGCGGGCGCGGTCGATCACGCTTTGCGGATGTTCGATGCGAAAGCCCACGGAGAAGGGTTTGGCCTCCATGGCCACGCCGCGCTCGTAGAACATGGCAAAAGTATCGCGCGAGCTGTGGCCCAGAGCCATCACGGCATGATGGGTGGGCAGCGCATAGCTTTGGCCGGTGGCCTGGTCGAGCACCTGCAGGCCGACCAGCTGGCGCTGGCCGTCGACCTCTTCGATCTGCACATCGGTCACGCGTTGCTCGAAGCGGATTTCGCCGCCCAGGCGCACGATTTCCTCGCGAATGCCCTCGACCAGCTTGACCAGCTTGAAAGTGCCGATATGGGGGTGAGCCGCATAGAGAATCTCAGGCGGCGCGCCATAGGTCACGAACTCGGTCAGCACCTTGCGGCCCAGATGGCGCGGGTCCTTGATCTGGCTGTAGAGCTTGCCGTCGGAGAAGGTGCCGGCGCCGCCTTCGCCATACTGCACATTGGACTCAGGTGTCAGCTCGCGCTTGCGCCACAGGCGCCAGGTGTCTTTGGTGCGCTCGCGTACGGTCTTGCCGCGCTCCAGCACGATGGGCCTGAAGCCCATCTGGGCCAGCACCAGCCCGGCAAACATGCCGCAGGGTCCAAAGCCCACGACCACGGGGCGCTCGTCCAGATCCGCCGGGGCCTGGCCCACGGGTTTCCAGCTCATGTCGGGCGTGGGATTGACATGGGGATGGTCGGCAAACTGCGTCAGCAGCGCGGCCTCCTGGCTCTCGTCGGCCAGCGTGATGTCGACGATGTAGACGGCCAGCAGTTCTGCCTTGCGCGCATCGAAGCTGCGCTTGTGCACATGCAGCTCGGCAATGGCGGCGGCCGCAATTCCCAGGCGCTCGGCCGCAAGCTGCGTGAGCTTGTCCGTGGGCTGGTATTCGGTGTGGTTCTCGGGGTGGTATTCAACCGCCGAGAGAGGGAGTTTGAGTTCTGCGATCCGGATCATGGCTTGTACCTATCAAGCAAGGGTCTGGATGGTAAGCCAAAGCCCTTGGGCCGGCTCGGCATGGGAGGGGTGACCTTGGCGCCTGATCGGTGAAACCATCAAAAAACGTAGCGGGTGGCGCTTTACGGTAAAGGCATGGATCGTATTTTTGTATAGCATCGGTAAAGATGAGGCAGTCGCTGACTGCGTTGGTGGCTGCGGCGCTAGCATGGTGCGATTCACAGACGAGTCCTTGCCGCCCATGACACAGCCGCACTCCTCATCCGAAACGCTTGTACCGGCCACGCGCGCAACCTCGCGCAGAAGCTGGCTGCGGCAATCCGCAGCCCTGCTGGGGGCACTGCCCTTCATGCCATTGCCCGGTCGTGCCGCGCCCGCCGCAATCGGTTCGGCAGCAGCGCCGGCCACGGCCGGCACGACGAAGGCCGCTGTTCCATGGCTCAGTGGCGGCACCAAGGCCATCACCGCTGCCGTGCGCGGCATCAATCCGTTTGCTGCCGCCGGGCTGGCGGGCGGTTGCCGCCTTACCTGCGAGGCCACCATAGGCCCCTGCCACACGCTGTCGCCCGAGCGCATGGATGTCAGCGATGGCTGGGATGGCCTGCCGCTGCATATGCAGATCCGTGTGGTCAACGATCGCTGCGAGCCGGTGGCGGGTACGATTGTGGAGATCTGGCATACCAATCACACGGGCGGTTACTCGGGCCAGATTCACCGCATGTGCAACAACGATGCCGCCGATGTGAACAAGCAGTTCTTTCGCGGCTATCAGCGCACCGACGGCAATGGCGTGGCGCGCTTCGACAGCTGTTACCCCGGCTGGTATCGCGGCCGTGCCGTGCATGTGCACTTTCGCATTCTGCAGGGCAGCTACGATCCGGCGGACAGCGCTGCATCGTGGCTGACCAGCCAGCTGTTGTTCAGCGATGCGCTCAACAGCGAGATCTTTGCGCAGGCGCCGCTCTACAAGGACAAGGGCCAGCCCGATACCCGCCTGGATGTGGACAACGTGGTCGGGCAGGAGCCGGACAAGACGCCTTATGTCTTCGATGTGCAGAACCTGGGCGGGGTGATGCTGGCATCGAAGACCGTGGTGGTGCGCAGCGAGACTGCCGACAGGCCCTGCCAGGTCAAGGGCTCCATGCCGCCAGGCGGCCCGGTTGGGCCAGGAGGTCCGGGGCGGCCCGGCGGCATGATGCCGCCACCTCCGCCCGGCACCTGAGCCAGGCTTCAGATCACCAGTCTGGAGTAGCCGATTCCGGCTGCTTTTTCCACGCGGATCTGCGCCGGAATACGCTCCTTGAGCGCTTCCACATGGCTGATGACGCCAATCATCTTGCCGCTGGCGTTGAGTGCGTCTAGTGCGGCCAGGGCGATCTCCAGCGTGTCGCCGTCCAGCGTGCCGAAGCCTTCGTCCAGGAATAGCGAGTCAATCGAGGTCTTGCTGCTGACCAGATCCGACAGTGCCAGCGCCAGTGCCAGGCTGACGAGAAAGGCCTCGCCGCCCGAAAGCGTGCGCGTGTCGCGCGCCACATCGCCCTGCCAGCCGTCCACGATGTCCAGTTCCAGCTCGCCCGTGGGCTTGCGCCGCAGCAGATAGCGGCCGTGCAGGCGCTCCAGGTGCCGGTTGGCCAGATGCAGCAGATGGTCCAGCGTCAGCCCCTGGGCAAATTTTCGGAACTTGTCGCCCTTGGCGGAGCCGATCAGGCTGTCCAGGTGTTGCCAGAGATCGCTGTCCTGTTCCTGCTCGGCAATCCGGGCCAGCAGGGCTTGCTGGCCCGCGCGGCGCTGGTCGTCGTCCGCCAGGCGGGCGCGGTGGGCGCCCAGTTGCTCGGCCTGCTGGGCGCGTTCGGTCTCCAGCTGGGTAATCTGCTCGGTAATGGCTTCGGGTGCTTCATCGCTTAGCGCCTGTGCTTGCAGTACGGTCAGGCGCTGGCTGGCGTCTGCCTGCAAGGTCGCCGTGCGTTGTGCCGCGCCCTGAAGCTGGTTGCTCAGTGCCTGCAGACCTTGCTGTTCGGCATCGGACAGCAGGGCTGCAGTGTATTGAGCCTCGTCGGAAAACGGGCTGGCCTGCAGCGCTTGCTGCCATTCGGCCTGGGCCTGCCGCGTCGATTGCTGCAACTGCTCGAGCGTGGCTTGTGCCTGGCTTGTCTGACCTTGCAGCGTGGCCAGCTGCTGCGCTGTCTGCTCGAGCATGGTTTTGCAGTCATGCAGCGTGGCGGCGGCTGGCACTGTATAGGCGATGGCGTCGGCGGACAGGTCTGGCAGGGCCTGGCCGCGTTGCAGCCAGTGCTCTGCATCTTGCGCGGCTTGCTCTACCTGGCGTTGCAGCAGGTCGATCTGCTGGCTCAGCTCTTGCATTGCCTGTTGCTGGCGCTGCCATTGTTGCCATTCCTGCTGGCGTGCAGCCAGCCAGTCTGTCGTGTCCGCGCTCTCGGGCAATGCATAGCCTGCCGTCTGCAGGGCATGCTGCAAGCGGGTCTGCAGGCCGCAGGCCTGCTGCATCAAGGCTTGCAGTGCCTGAGCGGTCTGCTCCTGCTGCGTCAGATTGCTCTGCAGAGCCTGCTGGGTGCTGGCCTGTGCATGCTCGATCTGCTGCTGGTGTTGCAGGGCCGCCTGGAAGGCCTCTTTGGCCTGTTGCAGCTGGCGTTCGGCAGTTTCGGCATCGGCCAGGTTCTGCTGCAGCTGCGCAATCTGCTGCCCGGCTTCAGCGCAAGCGGTGCGCAGTGCATCGGGCTGTTGCCATGCAGCCTCGTCCGGCGGCACCACACTCTGCGCGCGCAAGTCAGCCCAGCGTGCCAGCCATTTTTCAATCTGCTGGGCAATGGCCTGGTGCTGCTCCTGCTGTTGCTGCTGCTGACCCTGGGCAGTGGCCAGCGCGGTGTTCAGCTGCTCGCCCTGGCGCTGCAGGGACTCGAGTTCACTCTGTGCCTGCTGCAGCGCAGCGCCAGTGGCTGATACATCCAGCGCCGCGTATTCGGTGATGGCTGGGTGATCCTGAGACCCGCACAGCGGGCAGGCTTCGCCGGGCTGCAGCGCGGCGCGGTGCTCTTGCAGGCTTTGGATGAGGCGCTCCTGGTCAAGCAGGGCTTGCTTGTCGGCCACCTTTTCCTTGAGCGCCTTGTACTGCGCACGCAAGTCATCGCGTTGCGCCAGTTGCTCCTGAATGCGGGAACCAACGGAGTTCAAGGCTTGCGCATTGCGCTGCTGCTGCACGTCCAGGGGCTGGCGCAGCGCGGCATGCTCCTGCAACTGCTGCCAGTGATGCAGCTGGCGCTCTGCGTTTTGCCAGTGGCTGCGCAACTGAGGCAAGCTGCCGTGCGCGACCAGTTGCTGCTGCAGGGCCTGCTCTGCGGCCTGCTGCTGTTGCCGCGTCAGGGAGACTTGCCGTGTCGACTGCGTGGATTGCTGCGTCTGTTCATCTGCTTGCTGCTGTAGTTGCCGGGCGAGCTTCTGCAACTGCGTCATCTGGCCTTCTGCCTGAACGGTTTGCCGTTGCAGTTGCTGGCCTTGCTGCAGCTGCTCGCGCCAGCCGCTGAGGTTTTCACCCAGCAGGGCGTGGCTGGCATGGGTCTGCAGCCATACGGCCAAATTAGCCTGCTGGGCCTGTGCAGACTGCAGCTGCAGCCTTGACTGCTGCAACTGATCGCCAGCCAATTGCCGGGCCTGCTGGTGTTGATGCCATTGCACGCTTTGGGCTTGCAGCCGCAGGGTATGCAGTTGCTGCAATTGCGCGGCCTGTTCGCTTTGCTGGTCTTGTGCCAGTTGCCAGCGATGGTGCATGGGCTGGATTGCCTGCGCAGGTCCGTGGGCCTGCAGACGCAGCAAATCGTGCGCGGCATCACTCAGCGCTTGCTGGGCGTTCGCTTGTGCATTGCGCGCCTGTTCCACGTCCTCCATGGCCTGCATGGTCTGTGCCTGCCAGCGTTGCACGGTTTGAAGTTGCCGGTGGCGTGCCTGCAGATCCGTCAAGCCGGTCTGCAGCAGCGCGGCCTGGGACAGCAGCTGCTCGCGCGTGCCGGCATCCAGAAGCTGCATGCCCTGGGCCTGGGCCTGCTGCTTTTCCAGGGCCTGGCGGGCGTCGCGCGCTCTTTCGAAAACGGACTGGGAGATGCGACCGTAGATATCGGTGCCGGTCAGTTCTTCGAGCAGCTCGGCGCGTTCATTGGCCGTGGCCTGCAAGAAGGCGGCAAAGCCTCCCTGGGCCAGCAGCATGGACTTGGTAAAGCGCGCAAAGTCCAGCCCGGTGATCTCGGCGATGCGCCGGGTTTTGTCCTTGACATGGGTGGTGAGTATGCTGCCGTCCGCTACCAGTGCCAGCTCCACCCTGGGAGCTTGCAGGGCTGCGTCCGGCTTGCCGCGCGCGCGGCGCTGGCTCCAGAAGGCGCGATAGGCCACGCCCTTGACTTCGAACTCCACCTCTGCTTCGCACTCACCGGTGTGGCGCGTCATGATGTCGTTGCTGCCGCTGATGCTGTCGAGCCGGGGCGTCTGGTGATAGAGCGCAAGGCAGATGGCATCGAGCAGTGTGGACTTGCCAGCGCCCGTGGAGCCGGTGATGGCAAACAGGCCGTTGTCGACAAAAGGGGCTGCGGTGAAGTCGATGTTCCACTCGCCCTTGAGCGAGTTCAGGTTCTTCAGCCGCAGTTTGAGAATTCTCATGCCGCTGCTCCTTGCTCGTCATGGAGACCGTGCAGCACCTGTCGATAGCGCTCGGTCAGCGCCGATTGCAGCGGCGGCTCCAGGCTCTCCTGGGCCAGTCGGCGCGCAAACACATCGAGCGGGGTGAGTTCATCCAGCGACTCGCGGGCCTCGCCGGACAGCGGTGCAGCAGCCTGGCTGCGCTGGCGCTTGATGCGCAGAATCTCCACGGACAGCGACTCGGCCATGGCCTGCACGCGCGCTGTGAGGTCGGTGAGATAGTCGTCCTCCTCTACCGTGACTTCAAGCCAGACAGGCAGATTGTTGCGGGTTTGCGCGGCGGCAGACTTCAGCAGCTCTGGCATCTGCGCCAGAGTGCCGGCGATGGAGGCCATGGGCTGGAACACCGGCACGGGCAGGGCGGTGACGGCCTGCAGCCCGTCGGCATCCAGATCCACCAGCAGTACCTGCTTGGCCTGTCTGGCTTCGTCAAAGCCCAGGGCGATCGGAGAGCCGCTGTAGCGGATGTGATCGAGTCCGCCGACGAGCTGCGGCTTGTGGATATGGCCAAGGGCGATATAGCAGGCCGGCGGGAAGGCATTGGTCGGAAAGGCCTCCAGTGCGCCCACATAGATTTCACGTACCGATTCATTGCTGCTGGTACCCACCGTGGTCAGATGGCCGGTGGCAATGATGGGCAGCAGTTTGCCTTGGGCGGCCTGCATCGCCTGTTGCTGCTGCAGGGCGGCGGCATACACGCGCTGGTAGGTGGACGCAATCGCGGTTTGCAGTGCCTGCTGCTTGTCCTGTGCGCTTTGACCGGCCTGGCTTTGCTGCACATCACGCGGGCGGATGAAGGGCAGGGCGCAGACGATACAGCCAGGCTCCTGCGCTGTGCCACGCCGCGGCAGCGTGACCACATGCCGGGCCTCATCACCGGTCGAACTGACCACCTGGGCGCCCAGGTAAGACAGCAGCTCGCGGCTTTCATCGAGTACGCTGACCGAGTCATGATTGCCCGCCAGCATCAGCAAGGCCGTGCCTGCGTCGTGCAGGCGTACGATGAGCTGGTTGTACAGCTCGCGTGCATAGCTGGGTGGGGCTCCGGTGTCGAAGATGTCGCCGGCGATCAGCACGGCATCCACGGCATGGGTCTGGACCTGGGTGAGCAACCAGTCGATCAGGGCCTGATGCTCGGCCTGACGGCTGCGGCCCATGAAGTGCTGGCCCAGATGCCAGTCGGAGGTATGAAGAAGACGCATGCGGCGATGGTATGCCAGCCGGGCCGACTGGCGGGTGCAGGCGCCGTCTTATTCGCTATCCAGCCGTGCTTGCGACAGCTCTTGTTCGAACAATGCATGGCCCTTGGCCCAGCCGCCACCCCAGATCAAATCCATGGTCTCGGCCAGCGCCTCCAGGCGCGGTTCGTCGAGGTCCGAGCGTGCATGCTCGGCCTGGAACAGGCGGTAGAGCGCGGCCTGGCTCATGCCTTCATCCCTGAGGGCATGAGCCAGTTTCTCCAACGCCGCCGCAGTCGGAGCCGGCTGACCTGGCAGCAAAGCTGCTTGCAGGCGTCTGGCAGGAATCATTTCAGCGTTTGCCTGTGCGCTTGGCCGTCCAGTAGCTGAATTCTTCCTTGCCCACTTCATAGTCCAGCTCCTGCAGCCGGGCCTGCAGGTTCTCCTGCACATCGGCCACGGCACGGTTGTAGATGCTGGGGCCTATTTCCGCGAGAAAGAAATTCAGCAGGGCACCGGATTGCATATTGCCTATGGGTTCGTCCATGTTTTCGCGGAAATAGCGTTCTATGGAGGCAATGGCCTGCTGCTGTGCGTGTTTGGGGAGTTCTATGCTCATCGATCAAGCTTTCTTGTAAAACTTCTTTCGCTTCAGGCGTCTGATTTCGTTTCAGCTGACTGGCTATCCTGTCTCGCAACAGGCGGCGTGACAGTGGCACTCTGCTTCGAGACTTCGGAGCAAGCTCAGGGTTTGAGGTGGATATTGCTGCACCACATGCACTTATTATGTGCATGCGCTCATGTTGATGCACGTAGATGGCACGAATACGATGGCTGCTTCATCATTCGCAAGGAAAAGCCATGGCCCTCGCCATTCGAATCTACAGCTCAGGTGCACCCGAAGTGATGCAGCTCGAAGAGCTGGATCTGCCGTTGCCGGGGCCGGGCGAGGTTCTGCTCGAGCAGACCGCCATCGGTGTCAATCCTCTGGATGTCAATCAGCGCAAGGGCATGGTCCCGATTGCATTGCCTTCGGGATTGGGCCTTGAGGGCGCGGGTATTGTGGCCGCCGTGGGCTCGGGGGTGTCGGGCCTGAAGTCAGGCGATCGGGTCGGCTACGCCACCGGGCCGCTGGGCGCGTATGCCAGCGCGCGCTTGTTCCCCGCTGACCGTCTGATCAGGCTTCCGGACGCACTTGGGGACGAAGCTGCCGCATCGGTCCTGTTCAAGGGCATCACGGCCCAGTACCTGCTCAAGACCACCGGCCAGGTGAAGCAGGGCAGCCGAGTGCTGATCTATGGCGCAGCGGGGGCTCTGGGGCAACTGATGTGCGCTTGGGCCAAGCATCTGGGCGCCCAGGTTCTGGGCGTCGTCTCCAAGCCCGCCAGCGTGGAACGCGCCAAGGCGGCAGGCTGCGACCAGGTGTTTGTCTTTGATGCGCAGACACTGGCATCCCAGGTGATGCAGGCCACGCAGGGCCAAAAGGTGGATGTGGTCTACGACTCCATCGGAAAAGACACTTTCCTGGCTTCGCTGGACTGCCTGCGACCCAGAGGGCTGATGGTGTCGTTTGGTGCCACATCGGGCCTGCCGCCTGCCGTCGAGGTGGCCGTGCTCAATGCCAAGGGCTCGCTGTTTCTGACCCGTCCGTCTCTGGCCGCGCATACGGCAACGACAGAGGAGTATCAGAGCCGTGCGCAGGACGTGCTGGATGCCATCGCAGGCGGCATACTCACGCCTCGCATATGGAAAAGCTACGCGCTCAGGGACGCAGCCCTGGCGCACGCAGACCTGGAGCAAGGACGCTCGCAAGGCTCGATCATCCTCACCCCCTGAATCGCTACAGACACCATGGAGATATTCGACAGCCAGCACACGGATGAGCTCTCCACGCTGGTCGCACTGGCAGACCAGGGTTCGTTTGCCGCTGCGGGACGATTGCTGGCGCGTCACCCTTCGGTGCTCTCCAAGCGCATGCAGGCTCTCGAGCGCAGACTGGGCGTGCGCCTGGTGGAGCGCACCACGCGCCAACTGCATTTCACCAACGAGGGCTGGCGACTTGTCGAAAAGCTGCGCCAGGCTGCCCATCTGATTCGGGATGCAGAGCAGGAAGCGGCGCAGGGAGCGCAGGAAATACGGGGGCGCCTGCGCTTGTCCATGCCTGCGACGATGGGGCGGCGGTGGATCAGCCCCATGCTGGCGGATTTTTCCCTGGCCTACCCGGAGGTTGCGCTTGAAGTGGAGTACAGCGAGCGCATCGTGGACATTGTGGGAGAGCGTTTTGACGCCGCCATACGTATCGGCAATCTGGCGGACAGCCGGCTGGTTGCCACGCGGCTATGTGATCAGTACCGCCTTCTGTGTGCATCATCCAGCTATCTTGAGCGCCATGAAGCGCCAAGCAGGCCTGCGGATCTCGCTCATCACAACTGCCTGGGCTACACCGGCCTGCTGGACTTTCCGCAATGGCGGCTGGTTCAGCCGGCAGGAAAGAAGGTCGCCAGTGTTGCCGAATCGGTGCGCGTCAGTGGCTCCATCCTCAGTAACGACAATGAAGCGCTGCTTCATGCGGCTCTCAAAGGTGTGGGCATCATCGCCGGCAGTGACTGGCACCTCATGCCCTCCATCCATGCTGGAGAACTCGTCCGCATACTGCCGCAATGGACATTGGGGGAAGCCGGAGGCATCTACCTGGTGCGCCCATCGGGGCGGTACAACACCGGCGTCATGAAGGCATTCAGGCAATGGGTGACCGAGGCCTTTGCGGCAGCGCCCTGGCGGCCCGCAGACCGCTGAGGAGCCTTGCCTGTCCCGCTGCTTCAGGGCGATGAGGACGGACCGCACAAGGCCTGGGGCGCGGTTGCTGCGCGAGGATCAGGAGTCGCTCTTGCTTCCCAGCCAGGCCGCGCTATTGAGAAAGAACCGTACCAGCTCGCTCTGACGGCGTGCGCCGGTCTTGGAGAAGATGGAGCGCAGGTGAGCTCTTGCGGTATTGAGGCGAATGCCCAGCTCTTTGGCAGCCTCCTCCAGTGTCAAACCATGGGTCAGCTGTATCACCAGCGAGGTTTCTGCAGAGGTGAGCTGAAACAGCTGCTGCGCCAGATGTGTGGAAGGATCGGCTTTGCCATCCGTGTTGCGCATGAACACGGCGACGCAGGGACGGCTCTTTCCCTCCGCTCTTTCGCCCGAGGAAATGCTTTGGACCACAAGCCCCCAGTTGAGCTGACCCGAAGGGCGGGCAATCGAGATGCCTTCGGTCATGACGGACGTCGATGCCTGGGATGACAGCAAGGCATCCTTGACCAAGCGCTGGAGCTTTCGGTTGTCGCTGGCATATTCAGCCTCCAGCATGCCGCCGGAGATCCTGAGTCCATCCTGAGCATCGAGAATGCCTTTGGCCGCAGGATTGCTTTCCAGCAATCGGCCATTCTGGTCCAGGATGACGACACCCACCATCAAGCGAGCCGTGACGGTGCTGTACAGCGACATGACCTGACGATCATGGTGCAGTGCCAGATGCATGTTCAGCGCACGGCGGATGTGCGGCATGAGCATGCGCCCCAGATCCAGATCCCGCTGACTGAAGGCGGGCTCCGACTCGGGGCGTGTGATCCGCAGGCCGTAGACACTGCCATCCGTGGTCACGATATCTGCAGCCATCACATGGAAAATATTGTGCAGACGGCACCAGTCCTTGTAATAGATGCAGCTGCGCCACTCGTGCTCAGACATGAGGTCCGGAATGGTCGTGAATTGCTCCTTGGGCATGCCAAGGAAAGGACTGTGCTCGCTGTAGACGTCGTGCGTAAGCAAGCCCTCGAGCCCTCCGGATGCGGTGACCACCAAACCGATATTGTCTCCCTCGGTCTGGCGGATGATCAGCACTGCAAAATTGCTGCGCATATGCGTGCGAATCACCTCCAGGCAGGGAACCCAGGCCTGCGGCAAAGAAGCCGCATCGTAGAGGTGATTGATGAATTCGCTGAAGCGCTCCGCACTGATCAGCTCTGTTGTCTCAGGGTTCTGAACTCCGGAGATCGAGCCATCTTTGAGAGCAAAAGTCATTGAGGCTTGTGCGTAATCGATGGGTTTCAGTTTGCCGTAGGTGGGGCTCATTGCATTGACCTCTTGCTGTCTCGCATTATCAGCGCCTGATTGTTCGGCTTCGATTTGCAAGACTTCACCCATGGCGTCATTGGTATCCCTGGTTCCGGCGCTGGCCGGGACGAGCCGGCAGGAATTGGCAGGGCCGACATTCTCGGTCCTGGCCCGATCAGCGCCGGCAGCCGCAGGTGCCGGCACACGGAGGCATCGCACTGTCTGGCGAGGGATCAATCGTCAAAGTCCCAGAGCTCATGCAGGTCCAGGCGCAGGCGGCTATCGCTCTCCAGCGTGTCCATGCGTGCCATGCGCTCGGCCAGCGCTGCGTCGGCAAGCACACGGCGCGCAGCCAGGAGCTCGGCCAAGCCGGACTCGCCGGCACGATAGGCGCGCATTGCGCGGTCGGTCGCACTGCGCTGAAGCGTCGCCGCTCGGACCTGCGCCGCGGCTGCAGCTCGCCTGCCATTCAGCTGACTCCAGAGCACATCGAAGTCCGCCCCCAGGCGTCTGGCTACCGCCAGGCGACGCGACAGTGCTGCATCGGCATCGGCCAGCGCGGCCGCAGCCTGGGAAGCCCGGTGGGCGGAGCCCAGTGGCAGACTGATGCTGAGGCCTGCAATGCGCTCGGCACCACCACGCTCGCTGCTGGCAAACACACCGATAGTGAGGTCTGGGCGGCGCTCGAGATCCGTGCGGCGGGCCTGGTGCTGCGCCAGAGTTTCCTCGGACAGGGCCAGCAAATACTCATGGCTGTGCTCTATGTAGCGTGAGCGCAGCTGAGCCTCCGATCCGTTCGGGAGTGCGGGCAGCGCGCTTGCGTCGATTGAAATGCCGGCCAGAGGGCAGAGGTCGGGAAAGCGTGAGCAGAGCTCGGCCTGCGCCGAGGCCCGCGCGGCCTCTGCTGCGGCCAGCGCAGCCTGCATGCGGGCCTGTTCGGCGGCTGCCAGCTCGGCTTCAAGCCGGGCCGCATCGCCCGCGCGCAGACGGCGCTCGGTGATGCTTGCAAGCTCTGCAGCGGCATCGGCATTGTCCTGCGCCGCCTGGCGGGCCTGAGCAGAGCGCTGAGCCGAAAACCACAAGGCCAGCAATTGGCGTGCAGTCTCGTGCCGGGCGTCCTGCGCTGCCAGCAGGCCGGTGGTCCGCGTTGCCTCGGCCAGCTCGGCGTCGACGGCTGCCTTGCCCCAGAGTCGTAGCGGTCGCTCGATGGCAATCTGGCCTTCGGTGAATCGCTGGCCGGAGCCATCATGGGTCCAACGGCGCTGACCACTAGCTCGGACTACTGTTTCATGGGGGCCCACGCGCAGACCGTCGGCTCGAGCCTGAGCACCCCTTCGTGCTGCGTCGGCTGCTTGCACGGTAGGCGACTGTTCTACCGCCATGCGCACCGCCGCCTCCGAAGGCAGGTAGCTCTGAGCCTGGGCTGCACTCGTAAAAAATAGAACTGTGGCACAGGCATGAAGCAGACGATTTTTCATAGGCAAACTCAGAAAATACGATTTGGAGCTACCGTGGGCTCTGTTGCAGAAAGCGTTTGCAGCTTTCATTTTTGAACTTCCCTAGCACTGCGTGCTACGCCAAAGCGCTCAAACAGCAGTGGTAACAACAGCAGGGTCAGAGCCGTGGAACTGATCAATCCCCCCGCCACGACGACGGCCAACGGACGCTGAATTTCCGAGCCAGGGCCAGTAGCCAGCAGCAGCGGCACCATGCCCAGAGCCGTGATGCAGGCCGTCATCAGCACAGGCCTGAGGCGGTCGCGCACGCCTTGGCGTACAGCCTGGGTCAGCTCCATCCCCGACGCCAGCAGTGCGTTGAAGTGCGAAACCAGCACCACGCCGTTGAGCACGGCAATGCCCAGCAATGCAATAAAGCCCACAGAGGCGGGCACCGACAGGTATTCGCCGCTTATGCGCAATGCGGCCATGCCTCCCACTAGTGCGAACGGAATGTTGGCAATGACCAGCAAGGCCTGTCGCATTGAGCGGAAGGTGAGAACCAGCAACACGAAGATCGCCGAGAGCGCCACAGGAACGACCAACGCAAGGCGGGCGGCCGCGCGCTGCTGGTTTTCGAACTGGCCGCCCCAGACAATGCGCAGATCCTTGAGTGCGGGGTCGGCAGTCAAAGATGCCTGGGCCTCGCTTACGAAGCTTGCGAGATCGCGTCCTTCGACATTGACCTGAACCACGGCGAAGCGCGCTCCGTCCTCATGGTCGATACGTACTGGTCCGTCCTGAGGGGAAAGTGTCGCTAGCGAAGTGAGTGGCCAGGTGGTCCCATCGGGGGCGGTCACAAGAAGGCTTGCCAGGCCTTCGGGCGATTGCCGCAGTGTCGTTCCGCCACGAAGCAGTAGCGGCGTACGTACCATGCCTTCGGGCACGATGCCTATACGATCGCCCTCAATCAATGCGCGTAGCTGGGCCTGCAAGGCATCACCAGAAAAGCCGGATTGGCCAAGTGCAGCACGATTGAGAACGACTTGCAGATATTGCACGCCGCTGTTGCTGGGGGCAATGACTTCGGAGGCGCCGGAGACGGTGCGCATGCGTGCAGCAATCGCCTGGGCCGCGGCATCGATCTTGGCCAGATCGGTACCGAAGATCTTGATGGCCACGTCGCCTCGCGAGCCGGTCAGCATCTCGGACACGCGCATCTCGATGGGCTGCGTAAAGCCGTAGATCAGGCCCGGAAAGCCTTCCATCACGCGGCGGATGGCATCTGCAATATCTTCCTTGCTGCCACGCCACTGAGCACGTGGCTTGAGCACCAGAAAGGTGTCGGTCTCGTTGAGGCCCATGGGATCCAGCCCCAGATCGTCCGAGCCCGTGCGCGCCACGATGGAGCGGATTTCCGGGACGCCTTCGAGCAGGGCTTGTTGCACGCGCTGATCCATATCCAGCGATGCGGTCAGTGAAATTGACGGGGCTTTTTGCAGCTGCACGATGAGATCGCCTTCGTCCATGGTTGGCATAAAGGTCTTTCCCACTGACAGATACAGGGCCGCTGCGCCGGCCAGCGTCGCCAGTGCGATGCCAAACACCGTGCGCCGGTGCGCCAGGCTCCAGGCCTGTAGCCAGGCAAAGCCGCCGGACAGCTTTCGCATCAGCCAGGGGGCATCACTGGAATGCGAGCGCAGCAGCAGTGAAGCCAGCGCCGGAACAACAGTAAATGCGATGAGTACAGACGCGCCAAGGGCCAGAACGATGGTCAGGGCGACTGGCGCGAACAGCTTGCCTTCCAGGCCTTGCAGCGTCAGCAGCGGCAGGAACACAATGGCGATGATGGAAACGCCTGCCAGCATGGGGGCAGACACTGCCGATACGGCATCCCGGATCAAGCCGAAACGGTCCACGGACTTTGCCGAAGACGCATCTTCTTGACTGTGAGCCAGTGCTGTCTCGATGTTCTCCACCACCACCACCGAGGCATCCACCAACATGCCCAAAGCGATGGCCAGACCACCCAGGCTCATCAGATTGGCCGTCAGGCCCACGTAGCGCATGAGCAGGAATGTGGCCAGCATGGACAGAGGGAGTGTGGCGGCCACTACCAATGCAGCGCGCACGCCGCCAAGGAACAGATAAAGGATGACGACTACGAGCACGCTGGCTTCGACCAATGCGCGCACTACGGTGCCGGCGGCACGCGAAACCAGTTCGCCCCGGTTATAGAACACCTGGATGCTCATCCCTTTGGGCAGGCGCGGTACCAGCTCGTCCAGTCTGGCCTGCACTGCATCGACCAGACTGCGAGCATCCACGCCGCGCAGTCCCAGAACCAGTCCCTGGACGGCCTCGCCCTGGCCATCACGACTCACGGCGCCGTTGCGAGTGGCCTCGCCCAGGCGTACCGTGGCCACATCACCTACCGTGGCTGCGGCCTGTCCGTTTCTGGCCGGAACGATCACGACGGCCCGCAAATCGTCGAGCCCGCGCACGCCACCTTCCACGCGTACCACCCAATGCTCCTCACCTCGGTCCAGTCGGCCTGCTCCATCGTTGCGATTGTTGGTGTCGAGTGCCTGACGCAACTGCTCCAAGGCCACGCCACGCGCGCGCAGCCTCGCGGGGTCGGGAATCACCTCGTAGCTCCGTACCACGCCACCCAAGGCATTCACGTCGGCAACGCCGGCGACAGTGCGCAAGGCCGGCCTTATCACCCAGTCCAGCACACGTCGGCGCTCGGCCAGAGAGTAGCTCTCGCCATCAACCGTAAACATGAACATCTCGCCCAACGGCGTGGTGATGGGGGCCAGCCCTCCTTCTGCGCTAGCAGGCAGGTCGCGCTGTATGCCGGCCAGCCTTTCGGAGACCTGCTGGCGAGCCCAGTAAACGTCCGTGCCCTCGGCAAAGTCCACAGTCACGTCGCTGATGCCGTACTTGGAAACCGAGCGCACGATGGTCTTGTGCGGCAGACCAAGCAGCTCCTGTTCCACGGGGGTGGAGACGCGCTGCTCCACCTCTTCAGGCGTCATGCCCGGCACCTTCAGGATCACTTTGACCTGGGTTGGTGAGATGTCGGGGAACGCATCTATGGGTAGATGCACATAGGCCCAGGCGCCGGCCAGTGCCAGTGCCAGTGCTGCGAGTAGCACTAGAGCTCGCTGACGCAGCGAAAAATCGATCAGCCTGGCCAGCATCACTGACCTCCGGACAGCAGGTTCTTGAGCGCAGCGATACCTGCAATCGCAATCCCCGCATTTGCTGGAAGCACTCCGCGCACCACGGCTGTAGCTTCGTCTCTGGTTTCCACCGACAAGGGGGCGAAGCGCACGCTCTTGTCCGTGCGGATGAACACACCGGTCTGGCCTTGCCAGTACACCAGTGCCGAGGCGGGGATGCGCAGACGGTTGCCTGCTTTCGACTGCGCCTTGTCCGTGTCTGAATCCTTCAGCGTCAATAGGGCTGTAACACTTTCTCCCAAGCGCAGATCCCCGCTCTTGGTTAGCGCAACACGCACACGCATCCCTGCGCTACCGTCGCCAACTGGCGCAATACCCTCGACACGGCCTGCGGCGCCGCGAGTGATGACCTGCACACTGTCACCTACGGCGGGCAGTGGGACCTCTCGACCCAGTAGCAAATCGAGTTCCAACGCCTTGGGATCAGCCACTCTCACCAAGGGTGCCGATGCATCGACACGCGCGCCTGGTTGGACCATTACTTCAGTCACAATGCCGGCACGCGTTGCCAGCAACTGCGCCTCATTCCCAGCCAGTTTCACACCACTGGCAGCCAGCTCGGCGCGTCGGGCTTGGGCCATGGCCGCAGCCTCTGTGGCTCGTGCCTGTGTTGACTGCCATCGACTGGCAGCGATGATTCCGTCTTCATGGAGCAATCGGTCTCGCGTCAGGGATTGCTGTGCCAGCCGCGACTGTGACTCGGCTTCCGCCACTGCGCGACGCGCTTCATAAAGCTGAGGGCTGGTGAAAGTCACCACGGGCTGACCCGCTCGCACGGACTGGCCTACAGCTACCAGCACACGTGGCAGCGCCCCCGCATAAGGCGCAGCCACAACGACCTGGGCATCGGGTTTCAGAACCACACGCGCATGAGCCGAGATATTGAGCTCGCCAGAACTCTGGATGGATTGGAAGCGCACGCCCAAGGTACGCGCCTGCTCAGGGGATAGAGACACGGCCTCGGCGGCCATGCCTGCGACTGGCAGCGCAAGTGCGCCGGCCAACAGCCATTGGTGGAAGAGCATTCCTGACTCCGGAAAAAGAAAAGACATGCATCCGTGCGTATGCATGGATGCTGGCAAGCCTGTGAAAGGCTTGGGAGGTCAGGAAAACTGAGGCGGAGCTTGGGCCGGGGATGGTCGTATGACGCGACCTTGCCAGCGTGAAAGCCTGTGCGCCGGCTCGGGAGGGGATGTGGGCCTTGCGGCAGTGCAACGCATGAGCGAGGCACGCAGACCCCAAGTCAGCAGAGTGAGGCCAATAACGGCCAACAGTGGGACAGGGACCAGATCTAGCGGTTGCAGTGCATTTTGCACGTCAACTTCAAAAGGCTCGGATTGAGCTTGATGGACATCGTGGTCACTGAGAGAGTCGTGTCCAGTGAACAGATGGAAATGAGAATCAGCAATTCTGGAAGGTGTCGTGTGCACATGCAGGCCAGATTGATTCGGAGTCCCGAAGTGGCCGTGCAGCAGCGGTATCAGCAGTTGCGCCGCCATGATCAGCAGCAGCAATGCGCTCCGCAGAGAAAGTCTCTGGATTGCACGCAACATGCGGTCGATTGTAGCGCTGAGACTTTCGGCCCAACAACACAATCCATTGATCAGGACTAGACATTCCGCCGACAAGCCGCCCGGCCGTTCGGCTGGCCGCTGCTGGTCGGCTATCCGCAGCAGCGTCTACAGCGATGGATAGGGCTCGAAGGCATGGCGCCGTGCCGGGCATTGCATGGCTGCTGCAGCGCAGCCAAAAAAGGGGAGCCAGGCTCCCCTTCGAATTGCTGGTGCCCTCAAGAAAGAGCCTGATGAGCCGCATATCAAGCGCCACAAGTCATGCCAGCTGGGCCGGCTTATTGCACGGCTTCGTCCTGGTCGGCCAGGAAGCCGCCGCTTTGGTGCGCCCAGAGCTTTGCGTAGATGCCGCCGCGCTGCAGCAGTTGCTGGTGTGTGCCTTCCTCCACGATATGGCCTTCGTTCATGACGATCAGGCGATCCATGGCGGCGATGGTGGACAGGCGGTGGGCAATGGCGATCACGGTCTTGCCGTCCATCAGCGAGTCCAGGCTTTCCTGGATGGCAGCTTCCACCTCGCTGTCCAGCGCGCTGGTGGCTTCGTCGAGCAGCAAAATCGGAGCGTCCTTGAGCATTACGCGCGCAATTGCCACGCGCTGGCGCTGGCCGCCCGAGAGCTTGACGCCGCGCTCGCCCACCTGGGCGTCATAGCCGCTGCGACCCTTGAGGTCGGTCAGCGTGGCAATGAAGTCCGACGCCTCGGCCTTGTCGGCGGCGGCCTGCATCTCGGCTTCGCTGGCGTCGGGGCGGCCATAGAGGATGTTGTCGCGCATGGAACGGTGCAGCAGCGAGGTGTCCTGCGTCACCATGCCGATGGCACTGCGCAGGCTGTCCTGCGTCACGCTGCGGATGTCCTGGCCGTCGATGGTGATGCGCCCGCCTTGCGGCTCGTGAAAGCGCAGCAGCAGATTGACCAGCGTGGACTTGCCCGCGCCCGAGCGACCGATCAGGCCGATGCGCTCGCCGGGACGGATGTGCAGGTTCAGATGGTCCAGCACCTTTTTGCCGCCCACCTTGTAGCCAAAGCTCACATCCTCGAAGGCAATCGCTCCTCGCGTGACCTGCAGCGGCTTGGCGTCGGGAGCATCGACGATGGCACGAGGCTTGGTCAGCGTGGTGATGCCGTCCTGGATGGTGCCTACGTTCTCGAACAGGCCCGTCATCTGCCACATCACCCAGTGCGAGTAACCCATCAGCCGCAGCGCCATGGCAATCACGGCCGCCACCACGCCGGCGGAGGCCTGAGCCTGCGTCCATAGATACAGAGCCGTTCCGCCGCTGGCCAGCAGCAGCAGGGCAATCATCAGGTGGTTGGTGATCTCGAACAGGCTGACCAGACGCATCTGCGCATAGCCCGTGGCCTTGAAGGCTTCCATGGCATTGCGCGCATATTCGGCTTCGCGGCGCGTGTGGGCAAACAGCTTGACGGTGGCGATATTGGTATAGGCATCGGTGACGCGGCCCGTCATCATGGAGCGCGCATCGGCCTGCTCCTTGCCGATATGGCCCAGGCGCGGCACGAAATAGAAGCAGGCGGCGGCATAGGCGATGAACCACAGTGCAAACGGAATCATCAGCCGCCACTCGAAGCTGGCGGCCAGGATCAGAATGCCGATCATGTAGACGCCCACGCCCACAAACACGTCCACCACCATGAACACCACTTCCCGCACCGACAGCGCGGTCTGCATGATCTTGGTGGTGATGCGGCCGGCAAATTCGTCCGCATAAAAGGACATGCTCTGGCCCAGCATCAGCTTGTGGAACACCCAGCGCAGCCGCATGGGAAAGTTGATGGCCAGCACCTGGTGCATGACGGTGGTGTGCAGGGCCAGCAGCACCACGCTGCCCAGCAGGATGGCGGCGATGCCAAGCACCGTGGACTGCTGTTCGGCCCAGAAGTTGGCGGGCGAGACCGTGCCGAGCCAATCCACCACGCGGCCCATGATGGCGAACAGCACTGCTTCGTAGGCTGCCAGCAGTGCCGAGGTAAGGGTCATCAGACCAATCCAGCCGCGCATGCCCTGGGTACAGGCCCAGACAAAGGCAAAAAAACCTTTGGGCGGGACCTTGGGCTCCTGTGCTGGATAAGGTGGAACCTGCTTTTCAAAAAATCGGAACAAGATGGCAATACTCCCGGTACATGCGTGTGGCACTTCTGGCGCCGATGGTAGGGGAGCCGGCTCAGTTGGTGCAAAGTGGCGTGGATGACCGCTTATGCAATGTGCCCTTGAATCCGCAGCCACCTCTGTCATGCCGCAATCCATCCCATCCCGCCCCGCATCTTCATCGCCCCACACGCCCCGCACATCCCGCAAATGGGTGAGAGGCACGGCGGCCCTGCTTGCCGCGCTGGTGGCCGTCAGCGGTATCGGCGGCTGCATGCTGGCCCAGCCCGTGGCGCAGACTGCACCCGTCTCCCTGCCTGCGGGGCTGCAGATTTCGCCTGAACGCCTGCAGACGCATGTGCGGGTGTTGAGCGAGGATTTTCTGGGCCGCAGCTTTGACCAGCCGCAAATTCTGCAAAAGTCCGCGGACTATATTGCGGCCCAGCTGGCGCAGTCGGGTGTGACGGCGCAGCGGCAGCGCTTCGAGGTGGATGGCCGGGAGTACGAAAACCTGATCGCCCGCTTTGGCCCGCAGGACAATGCTGCGCCCTTGCTGGTCATGGGGGCGCATTACGACAGCGCCTTGACCGAGCATGAGCACAGCCATGGTGTGAGCACGGCATCTGCTGCCGGGCCCACGCCGGACACGCACACCCCAGGCGCCGACGACAACGCCAGCGGTGTGGCCGGACTGCTGGAGCTGGCCCGGGTGCTGGCAGCGAACCCGCCGACGCAGCCGGTGGAGCTGGTGTTCTACACGCTGGAGGAGCCGCCCAACTTTCGCACTGACGATATGGGCAGCTACCGCCATGCCAGGTCGCTGCAGGACAGCGGTCGCGCCGTGCGTCTGATGCTGTCGGTGGAGATGATTGGCTACTACAGCGATGCGCCCGGCAGCCAGAGCTATCCTCTGACGGCGCTGGGCTGGTTCTATCCCGATCAGGCCAATTTCATCGCGCTGATCGGCGAGCTGAAGAATTTTGGTGCCATGCGTCACACCAAGTCCGTGATGCGCGCGGCGGCCGATGCCGGTCAGCCGCTGGGCGTGTATTCGCTGAACTCGCCGCGCTTTGTGCAGGGTGTGGATTTTTCGGATCACCTCAATTACTGGCGGCTCGGCTATCCGGCCATCATGGTCACGGACACCTCTTTCATGCGCAACCCTCACTACCACCAGAGCACGGATACCTGGGATCGCCTGGACTATGCGCGCATGGCGCAGGTCGTGCGCATGCTGGCCGCTGTGGCGCTGGATAAAGGATGACGCAGATCAGGCCCGCATGGACCCGGACTTCGGCCATGTACAACACATCAACCCGATTTCTTCCAGCCGCCGCGCTGACGGCAAGTCTTTGCTGTGCCGGCGCGGTGTGGGCGCAATCCGCGGGTGCTGCGGCCGAGGGGGGGCATGGCCCAGCTCAAGGTCTTGCAGTCCATAGAGCCGGGTTTGTGGCAGGTCAGGACCCGTACCGAGCCTGCGCCGAAGCAAGGCGCTGCGTCATCCGCGCCTGAGCAGGGCTGCCTGAAGGCTCAGGACATTGCGGAAGATTTGCAGGCCTTTCTGGCCCAGGACGACAGCATGAGCTGCAAGGGCTTGCTGCAGACCAATAGCGACGAGCTGGCGGTGCTGCAGCTCAGCTGCCCCGTGCCCAGCAAGGAGATACTGCGCAAGTCGGCGGCCAAGCAGTCCTTGTTCAAGGCGCCGCCCGCCGTGATCGAGGTGCGGCGTTTTTCTGCCACGCATTTCCAGGTCAGCAGCAAAGGTCCGGCCGACAAGAGCGCGGGCAGGAAAGCTTCTTCGGAATTCACCACCGTGCAGGACTACGAGCGTCTGGATGACTGCCCTTGGTAAAGCGGTAGTCTCTTGAAATTGATAGCTTCTGGCGCTTGTACCTAAAGGGCTGGAGATCGATTTGAATGAAAAAACGCCGCAAACAAGCGGCGTTTTTTCATGGCTGAGGGTTGCGATCAGGCGTTGGGCAGAAAGCCTTCCACAGACAGGTAGCGCTCACCCGTGTCGTAGGCAAAGCCCAGCACCCTGGCGCTGGCCGGCAGCTCGGGCAGCTTCTGGGCAATGGCGGCCAGCGTGGCGCCCGAGGAGATGCCGACCAGCAGGCCTTCCTCGCGAGCGGCACGGCGCGCGTATTCGCGTGCGGGCTCGGCCTCCACCTGGATCACGCCGTCGAGCAGGCTGACGTCCAGATTCTTGGGCACGAAACCGGCGCCAATACCCTGGATGGGGTGGGGCGCGGGTTGACCGCCCGAGATCACGGGCGAGGCAGCGGGCTCCACCGCATAGACCTTGAGGTTGGGAAACCTGGCCTTGAGCACCTTGGCCACGCCGGACAGGTGACCGCCTGTGCCCACGCCGGTGATGAAGGCGTCGATGCCGTCGGGGAAGTCGCGCAGGATTTCCTGGGCCGTGGTGGCCTCATGCACGGCCACGTTGGCGGGGTTTTCGAACTGCTGGGGAATCCAGGAGCCGGGCGTCTGGGCGGCCAGTTCCTGGGCGCGGGCGATGGCGCCCTTCATGCCTTTTTCCTTGGGCGTCAGGTCAAAGGATGCGCCATAGGCCAGCATCAGGCGGCGGCGCTCGATGCTCATGCTCTCGGGCATGACCAGGATCAGCTTGTAGCCCTTGACGGCCGCGACCAGGGCCAGGCCCACGCCGGTGTTGCCGCTGGTGGGCTCGATGATGACGCCACCGGGCTTGAGCGCGCCGGATTTCTCGGCGTCTTCCACCATGGACAGCGCAATACGATCCTTGATGGAGCCGCCGGGGTTGCTGCGCTCGGACTTGATCCAGACGTTGGTATTGCTGCCGAACAGACGGTTGATGTGAATGACGGGCGTATCGCCAATCGTTTGCAGAATGTTGTCAGCTCTCATCGGACCTCCGCGAATAAGGGATGGTGGGACAGTGGATCGCAGCGCAGGCGGTCTGCGCAGACACAGAGCATTGTGCACGCAAGCGTTCTGCGAATGGGCTATATCGATATGACCCGAAAAGTGGGCAAGGCCGCAGGCGGTGATTAACATCGGCCCATGAATCTACGGTTTCTGGAAACCTTTGTGCTGCTGGCCGAGCTGCGCAACTTCCGCATGACGGCCGAGCGGCTGTTCACCACACAGGCCGCCGTCTCCAGCCGCATCGCCACGCTGGAGCAGGAGTTCGGCGTGCGCCTGTTCGACCGCGGCGTGCGCGAGGTCACGCTCACGGCCGACGGCGCCAAGGCCCTGGTGCATGCCGAGCGCATGCTCAGGCTGATGCGCGAGATGCGCGAGGACATGCTGGACAAGCAGGCCTATGCGGGCGTGATCCGCATCGGCGCCATCGAATCCATCGTGCACAGCTGGTTCCCCGACTTTCTCGCGCTGCTGCAGCAGCGCTATCCGCGGCTGCAGGTGGAGATTGCCTGCGACACCACCATCCATATGTCGGAGCAATTGCTCAAGGGCCAGCTCGATGTCTCGCTGCAGGCCAAGCCCGTGTCCGGCGCTGCCATTGCCAATCTGTCGCTGGGCGAGTTCGCCATGGCCTGGGTGGGCAGCCCCAAGCTGGGCATAGGCGACGAGACCCTGAGCCTGGCCGAGCTGGCGGCTTTTCCCATCATGAGCTTTGCGCGCGGCTCCGAGCCGTATGCGGTCATCGAGCAGCTGTTCAGCGCCGAGGGCAACGCCTCGCCGCACATGAACTGCATTGCCTCGGTGGCGACCATGATCCGTGTGGTCTGCGACGGCCTGGGCGTGGCGGCCGTGCCGCCGGCCATCATCCAGCGCGAGCTGGCCGAGCAGCGCCTGCGCCTGCTGCGCGTGGATCGCGAGTTCCCCTCGCTGCCGCTGGTGGCCTGCTGGCGCAACGATCACCAGAACCCGCTGGCCGAAACCGTGGTGCGCGCCGCCGAAGAGGTGGCCACGGCGTTTGCGCTGAACCATGGCCAGGCCGTGGCGCGGCTGCCGGGTACCCGTCTGGCAGGGGATGCATAAAGCGCAGGAGCAGGCACAGATGGTGCGGGCGCCAATGCCTGCCGTGCATTGGGGTGGGCTTCAATACTGAATAAAAAAGGAGCTGCTAGCGCCTGATACCTATCGATTTCAGGGTGTTTTCTATCTGAAATCGATTGCAGTCAAGCGCTTGCAGCTCCTGTTTTTTGCTCCGCAATCAGGCCCGGGCCAGCAAGTCCTCTACGGCCAGTGCCACCGACAGCAGGCGCTGGTCCTGACCGGCCAGGCCGGCCAGGCTCAGGCCCACGGGCGCTTCGCCCGCGCGGTGGCAGGGCAGGGAGATCGCGCAGCCGTCGAGGAAGTTGATCAGCGTGGGATTGCGCAGCATCAGTCCGTTGGCCGCGAAATAGGCTTCGTCGCTGGCCTCAAGCTCGGCAATCTTCGGCGCGACCACGGGCACCGTGGGCATGAGCATCAGGTCGTGATCGGCCATCTGCGTCTGGACCCGGGCAATCCACTGCTGACGGAGCGTCAGCAGCTCGATGTAGTCGGCCGCGCTGATGTCCTTGCCGCGCAGAATGCGTGTGCCCACGCGCGGATCGTATTCGGCCAGGCGGCCGGCATCGTCGATGTGGCTGCGGTGCCAGGCCCAGGCCTCGGCGGCGGTGAAGCCGCCCTTGGCATTGATCTGCGCAAGCTCGGAAAAGGGCTGCACCACGGCCTCGGTGATCTGCGCGCCGGCCGCGTACAGCAGCGACAGCGCACGCTGCCAGGCCGCGGCCACGGCGCTGTCCATGCCGTCCAGCACCACATTCGTGGGCGCCAGCAGGCGCAGGCCCTGCAGCGAGGCCGCGCGTAGCTCACCATGCGATTGGCCCGACAGCACCGCGTCCAGCGCGGCGCAGCAGCGCACGCTGGGCGCCAGCGGTCCGATGGAGTCGAGGTTGGCAGACAGCGGCAGCACGCCCTGCATGGGCACGCGGCGCGCCGTCGGCTTGAAGCCGGTCATGCCGCACAGCGCCGAGGGAATACGCACCGAGCCGCCGGTGTCCGAGCCGATGGCCGCCAGCGCCATGCCATCGGTCACCGAGATGGCCGCGCCCGAGGACGAGCCGCCGGGAATGCGGCCGCCGTCGATATCACGCTGCCAGGGATTGCGCGGCGTGCCGTAGTGCGGATTCAGCCCCAGGCCCGAGTAGGCGAACTCGGTCATATTGGTCGTGCCCACGATGACCGCGCCCGCGCGGCGCAGACGCTGCACGACTTCGGCCGTCTGCGTGGCGGGTGCGGCATCGGCCAGCAGCCTGGAGCCCCCCAGCGTGGGGTGGCCCGCGATGTCGAACAGATCCTTGACAGAGATCGGCAGGCCTTCCAGGGGCGAGCGTGTCAGGCCGGCTGCGCGCAGCACATCGCTGGCGCGGGCTTCGGCCAGGGCCTGCTCGCGCAGCACGCGTGTGAACACGCGCGGGCCTTCGCCTTGCGCGGCGCGCTCCAGGGCCTGCCCGGTCAGTTGCACGGCGCTGGTCTGGCCTTGGGCCAGGCGCTCGGAGATCTGGTCCAGGCGGGGAGAGACTGAAGTCATGGGTAGCTCCGTGTTCAGGCGACGATGTCCAACAGCTCGCTGCGGTAGCGGTGGCGGATGCTGCGCTGGCTGCGCGGATCGTACAGCTCCATGGCGAACTGCGTGGCAGGGCGTATGCCGCCGATGGCGGCCATGGTGCCGCAGGTCATGCCGCTGCCTTCGGGCAGCTGGCTCTGGCCGCCGGTGTAGCCTGCGATCAGGTCCTGGGGCGTGCGCAGGCTGGCCAGCGTGCCTTCCTGGTACAGCACTTCGCGGCCGTCCTCCACGATCCACGAGCGCAGGACCAGCTCATCCCAGTGGCCGGCCACATCGGCAAAGCGCCAGGCCTGTGTGGCCACGGGCTTGATGCAGGCCTGCTTGGAAAAGGCCACGCTATAGGCTTCGAGCTTGCGGTCGGTGTGGTCCGAGGCCAGGCTCACGAACATCTCGCCGTTATGGCTGAAGACGAAGACCTCGGCCTCGCCCGAGGAGTCCGGGCCCAGCACCTGTAGCAGGCTGCTCTGGCTCAGCTGGTTGCTGGCGATGCGGTAGTACAGAGGCACGGCGCTGGGGCGCGGAATGCCGAGCGCGGCCAGCTCCTCGATATGGTGCTCGATGGCCGCATGGTCGCGGCCGGCCCAGCCGGCGACGATGAGGGTGTCGAAGATGGGGGCCAGGGTCTGGCCTTCTGGGGTGGTGAATTGCAGTTGCATGGCGGAAAGCTCAAAAAGGGGAAGGCGGGGCCGTGGGCCCCGCATGGCGGCGCTGCGCAGGCAGCGTCAGGAGGTCACTGCTTCTTGACGAAGAGCACGACCAGGAAGGCGGCGAGGAACTCCAGCGCGGCCACGAAGTACAGCCCCGAGGACAGTGAGCCGGTGCTGGTCTTGAGCGCGCCAATCATGTAGGGCGCCACAAAGCCGGCCAGGTTGCCGATGGAGTTGATGAGGGCGATGCCGCCTGCGGCCGCCGTGCCGGCCAGAAAGGCCGAGGGAATGGACCAGAACACGGGGAAGGCGGCGAGGATGCCGACGGAGGCCAGCGTCAGCGCGCACAGGGCCAGCAGGGCGTTGTGCAGGAACATGCCTGTCAGGATCAGGCCTGCGGCGGCGATCAGTGCGGGGATGGCGCTGTGCATGCGGCGCTCGCCGGTCTTGTCCGAATGCATGCCGTTCCAGACCATGGCCAGCGTGCCGGCGAGAAAGGGAATGGCCGAGATCAGACCGATCTGCAGATTGTTCTGGATGCCGATCTCCTTGATGATGGACGGCGACCAGAAGGCGATCGTGGCATTGCCGCTGACGATGCAGAAGTACACGGCGGCGCACAGCCAGACACGGTAGTTGCGGCAGGCGTCGACGAAGGAATGCTGCTTGTGGCCCTGCTGGCTTTCCTGGGCCACGGCGGCGGTGACGGCGCGCTGCTCGGCGGTGCTCAGCCACTTGGCGTTCTCGGGCTTCTCGGGCAGCCAGGCCAGCACGAAGAAGCCTGCGATCACCGAGGGGATGCCTTCAAGGATGAACAGCCATTGCCAGTTGGCCAGATGGCCCACGTCCTGCATGCCGTTCATGATGGCGCCCGCGATCGGGCCGCCCACGGCGCCGGCGATGGCGAACGAGGTCATGAACAAGCCATTGATGCGGGCCCGGTGACGGGCCGGGAACCAGTAGGTCAGATACAGCACCACGCCGGGGAAGAAGCCGGCCTCGACCACGCCCAGGATGAAGCGCAGCACATAGAACATGGTGGGCGTGGTCACATAGGCCATGGCCATGGAGGCCGCGCCCCAGAGGATGGTGATGCGCGCCAGCGTCTTGCGTGCGCCGATCTTCTCCAGCAGCAGGTTGCTGGGCACTTCGAACAGGAAGTAGCCGATGAAGAAGATACCGGCGCCCAGGCCGTAGACGGCCTCGCTGAACTGCAGGTCCTGCAGCATCTGCAGCTTGGCGAAGCCGACGTTGACGCGGTCTATCCAGGCCAGGACAAAGAGAAAGACCAGAAAGGGGATCAGGCGCCAGGTGATCTTGCGGTAGGTGGCGTCCATGTCGGGGTGCACGTGCGCACCGGCATGGCCGGCAAGAGGGTGGGTGGCGGAAGCCGGGCTGCTCATGGGGAGTCTCCTGTATGCGAAAGTGCAGCGGGCACATGGAGCGCTTTTGCTGGCGCTCCTGTGTGTCTTGGAACATGGGGATGCGGCGCGGGCCGGTGTTCCTGTGGCGGCAGTATCGAAAGGCAGCGAGGGGCTGTCCAACAAGAAATTCTGAGCGGCCCTGAATGCAAATTCTTATGAGCAGAGGTGGTGCGGGCTGTGCACCGGCATGAGGCAGGCGTGCACCGATAAAACGCGGGGAAACCCTAGGTTCTATGCGCACCCTATCGCGCTGCCGGGCCGCTCAAAGCTCCGGTCTGCGCCTGCTGTCAGGGATTGGGGATTGATTCACATCAAGCCTGGGGGCGATGGTGTTTCCCCTGGGGCCTGCAATCGGGAACAATGGAACGAAGTCTGTTTGAGGGAGGACTGTTCTTGCTCACGTTCAACACAATTCTGATGCTGCTGGGGGCCTGCTGCGTGGGCCTGCTGGTCGGTTTTTCCTGGCGCGAGCAGCGCTGGGGCCCCTGGGTCATGCTGGTGTTCGTGGTGAGTCTGCTGTCGCTGATGAGCTACGCGATTCTCAATCTGCTGCTTTAGCACTGCAGGCCAAGGCGGGCCGCGCGCGTAGCGGAGCCTTCCACAGCTCGGCCAGCAGCAGGCCGGCAATCGTCATGATGCCGCCCACGGCGTGGTAGGCTGCCAGGGGTTCGTCCAGGGCGAATGCAGCGATCAGGGCGGTGAAGACCGGGATCAGATTGAAGAACATGCTCGATCGCCCGGGCCCCAGCGTCTGCACCGCCTTCATCCACAGCAGCGGCGCGGCGATGGAGGCCATGATGCCGGCATAGCCCACCAGCGGCAGGTTGCTGGCGTCAAGCCCGGTCTTGGGCGAGAAGAGATAGAGCGGCAATTGGACGATCACGGCAACCAGCACCTGCAGATACAGCAGCTGCACCGTGGCCAGGCGCGGCATGGGCCAGCGCTTGAGCAGGATGTTGTAGACCGCATAGGCCAGCATGGCCAGGAACATCATGGCGTCGCCCAGGTTCAGGCCCTCGGAAGCCAGATGGCTGAGCCGGCCCGATGAAACCACCAGCGCGACTCCCAGGATCGCCAGCAATGAGCCCCAGATGCCGCCATGCGTGAGCGGCTGGCCCAGCATGAACACGGCCAGGGCCAGCACCAGCATGGGCGTGAGCGAGCCGATGATGCCCATATGCGTGGCCGTGGTGAAGTGGGCGGCGTAATAGGCCAGGCTTTGGTAGATGACCATGCCCAGCACGCCCAGTACGACGATTCTTGGCAGCAGGGGCTTGATGTCGGCGCGCTGGCGCCAGATCGAGGGCAGAACGAAGGGCGTGAACAGCACGGCGGCCACCAGCCAGCGGAAGAACCCGATCTCGGCCGCGCTGATGCTGTCTGCGGCCAGCTTGCTGACCACGGTGTTGACCGACCAGATCAGCACCGCGCCCAGTGGTAATAGGTATGCACCCATATGAAACTCCTTGAGGTGCTTATGATGCGCTTGACGTATTTGAAGCGCATTGCTGATTTCGGACATTTCATAACTCAAGCCGGACGAACCCATGCCTGCCTCAGCCCCGACTCCCGGCCCGGCCGCCAAGCGCCATGCCGTACAGATACTGGACACCGACAAAGTGCCTGGCAGCTATTACTTCCGCTATGACGAGTTCGGCGAACACAGCGAGGCTCCGCCGCACAGCCACCGCTGGGGACATCTGAACTATGCGGCCCACGGCAGTCTGAGCATGGACGTGCCCACGGGTCATATCCTGTGCCCGCCGCAGCACGGGGTGTGGATTCCGCCGGGTGTGGTGCACAGCTGCTATCTTCAGCATGCGGTGCAGTACCGCTCCGTCTACCTTGCCCCTGATCTGTGTGCGGACCTGCCGCAGACGGCGGGCTGCATGCGCCTTGGACCCATTGTCAAAGCCGTGCTGGCGGACTTCGGAGCCAGGGGCGTGCAGATCCCGGTGACGGACTCCGATCTGCGGCTGGCCCGGGTGGTGCATGACCAGTTGCGTGCCACGCCGCTGGAGCTGAGCTTTCTGCCCGTGGCCCGGCATCCCGCGCTGGTGCAGGTGCTGGATGCCATGCAGTCGCGCCCCGACGACCACCGTAGTCTGGCCGAATGGGCCGAAACCGTGCACATGACGGAACGAACCCTGGCCCGTCACTGCCAGCGTGAGTTGGGCATGAGTCTGGGTGAATGGCGCCAGCGCATGCGCTATCTGCAGGCGATCGACGCGCTGGAGGTCGGTCACACCGTGCAGCAGATTGCCTACGACCTGGGTTACAGCACGCCATCGGCCTTTATTGCCATGTTCCAGCGCGAATCAGGCCTGCCGCCAGAGCAGTTCAGGCGCGAGTTCTGTGCAAGTTCTTTCTGAACGCGGGATAATGCGCGCCGTGAAGTGCGCCAGACCGCCGCTGGTACTAGCCGAAAGGCCAACGCTTGCGTTGGGTCGAAAGACCGTACTGGAGGAACGTCCGGACTGCATAGGGCGGCGTAGCAGCTAACAGCTGTCCACCGTGAGGTGAGGATCAGAGCAACAGAGACGAGTCTGGCAGGAGTGCCGCAAGGCAGACCAACCAGGGTGAAACGGGCAATCTCTACGCGCAGCAATACCAAGTAGGCACACGTTGACGGGGCCCCCGGAGTGTGCGGGTAGGTAGCACCGAGCCATCAGGCGACTGATGGCCAAGATTAATGGCGGTCACATGGCGGGCAACCGTTGTGCACAGAATCCGGCTTATCGGCGCACTTCACACTTTCTTCCTAGGCCGGGCACAGCCCCGGCGAATCCCCTGCATTCACTCCACCATCAGCGCGAACAGCTGATGGCGGTGGTGGATATCGAGCCGCGCAAAGGCGCGGTTGCGACAGGTCTTGACCGGGGCAGCGCTCAGTCCGAGATCGGCCGCAATGCCGTCCTGGGTCATGCCGCTATGTCGCGTATCTTCGCAGCCCTTCTACATCCTTGAGCTGTACGCTTCGGTAACCTACGGTCAGCAGGTCCTGGCGTTCCAGCTCCAGCAGCGCTTCGTTGAAGCGCGAGCGCGAGACACGACAGAAGTCGGCCAGCTCGCTTTGTGTGATGTTGAGCTGACCTGCATCGGGGAACGGAAAGTTCATTGGCGTGATCAAGGCCCCCAGGCACTGGGCGACGCGGCTGGTGATGTGGCTGCATTGCTGAGCCGAGATAAGGCGCATGAGTTGGTGGTTGCGTTCCGCCATGAGCTCCAGCAGGAACTGGCTGAAGGCCGGGGATTCGAGGCGCAGACGGTGAAAGGCCGGAGCCGCCAGCGTCAGCATGGTCAGATCGTGCAGGGCCACGGCATCGCAATCCATGCGCGCGCCCTGGCGCAGCAGGCAGGCTTCGCCGAACCAGCTGCCGGCAAAGCCGCACAGCGTGATGGATCGCCCGTCCTCGTCCGGCATGCACAGTTTCACGGCACCGCGCCGCACCCCGACCCAGCCGCGTGGGGCGTCGTCGTTGCACCACAGGTAGTGGCCCGCAGGGACGTGACGCACGGTCAGTGCCGGGCGCACACATTCCTCGAACATCTGGTCGCTGACTGCATGCGACCAGATGCACTGCTGCCAGCCGGCAAGTGCCTGCTCTTTGCCTAGGAACGAGGGATTGATGGACATGGTGGCGGAGATTGTTCTCAAAAGAAAAGAATTCTCATTCTCGTTTGTTTATTCTTCTGGGGCTATTCGTGCATTCAATGTGGGTATCCAGATGAGAAAAATCGGGTTGTTGGAGGGAGTGGCCGTCGTGGTGACGGCTGTCGTGGCAGGGGGGGCGGCGGCGCAGACCGAGGTCGTGCTATCCGAGCAGCAGGTCAGCGCTTCGGCTGCCCCCCAGATCCGCAGCGAACTGGCCGCGAGCGTGCAGGTGATCGAGCATGCAGAGCTCCAGGCACAACTGGGCGCTGGCCGCAATCTGCAGGAGGCCCTGGGCCAGCTGGTCCCGGGTATAGACCTGGGAGGGCAGTCGCGCAGCAATTTTGGCCAGAACCTGCGCGGACGCACCATGCTGGTAATGATCGACGGTGTGTCACTCAACAGTTCGCGCGGCACGGCTCGGCAGTTGGATGCCGTGGATCCGTTCAACATCGAGCGCATCGAGGTGCTTGCCGGTGCCAGCGCCCTCTATGGCGGCGGAGCGACCGGCGGCGTCATCAACATCATCACGCGCAAGGCCTCGGATGCGCCCACGCGTTTCAGCAGCGAGCTGGGCGTGACCTCCGGGTTTCAGGGCAGCCGTGATCATCAGTACCGACTCGCTCAGTCCGTCGCGGGCGGCAATGACCGCGTTCAGGCCCGGCTGGGCATCGCGCTGCAGCAAAACGGCAGTTTCTATGACGGCAAGGGCGATCCGGTGCGTACCGACATCGCGCAGACCGATGCGCAAAATACGCGCATCGTGGATCTGATGGGTAACCTGCAGCTCAAGATCGATGCGCGGCAAAGCCTGAGCCTCGGCGCTCAGTACTACCGCAACAGGTTCGACGGTGGCTCCTATCTTTATGGGGGGCCGAATCTCGCGGGCATCTTCGGCGGCAGGCCCGGGCTGCTGGAGCAGCGCGGTGGCTTTGTCAGCGACGTGATGCCCCAGACAGAGCGTGCCATGTTCAACGCGGACTACCACGTAGAGCAGGTATTCGGCGGCCAGAATCTCTATATCCAGAGCTTCTGGCGCAAGGAGAAGATGGACTTTGCGCCGTTTCCCAGCTCCGTGGTCACCGCCTCGCACCAGAACACGGACAGCTGGGGCTTCAAGTCCGCACTGGCCAAATCCTGGGGGAATGTCAGCCTGCGCTACGGCCTGGACTGGGACCGCGAAACCTTCGACGGATCGGCGACCGTGTTCGATACAGGCCAAGTCATGGCCTCGGGAGGCATGGTGAACCGCGCCATAGGCAGCACGGGGCGCTATCCGGGTTATCGAGTCGATACGACGGCGCTGTTTGCCCAGGCTGAATGGAAGTTCAAGCCCGAGCTGACCCTCAGCGGCGGGCTGCGCTACCAGCACATGGGCCTGGAGGTGGGCGACTTCGTGGGCTTCAACCAGCAGCTCTTCCTGCTGCTGGGCCGTGGAACGACGGCCGATGTCATCCGCGGCGGCAAGAACAGCTACAAGGTCGGATTGTTTAACCTGGGGGCCACCTATGAGCTGAGCAAGGCCCACAGTACCTGGCTCAGCTACTCCGAAGGCTTCGAGCTTCCCGATCCTGCCAAGTACTACGGCCAGGGCAACTACACGCTCAATGGTTCGCGCTGGCAACTGGTCAGCGGCATCGATCCTGCCGGATCTCCGCTCAAGGGCATCAAGACACGCCAGCTCGAATGGGGCTGGAAGACGCATGGCGGTCCCCTGAAGCTGCAGGCGGCGCTGTTCTACGCATGGTCAGACCAGACGCTGCAGATCAACAATGCCAACAACAACGTGACCATCAAGGTGGCGGACGAAAGACGACGCAACTACGGCATCGAGGGCTCGCTGGACTACGCCATGGGTTCGCAGTGGAGTGCAGGCGGCAACTGGCTGTGGATACGCTCGCAGACGCGCCAGGGCGGGGAGTGGTCGCGGCAGAGCATCATGACGGCGAGCCCGTCCAAGCTCGGTACCTATGTGCAATGGGCGCCATCGCCGTGGAAGCTCAGACTGCAGGCGACGCACCAGTTCAGGCTCAAGGATGAGAGTGCACAGCGCATCAAGGGCTTCACCACCATGGACTTGCTGGGCAGCGTGAAGCTGTCGCTGGGCACGTTGAACTTCGGCATCCAGAACCTTCTGGACAGGCAGTACCTCACCACCTGGTCACAGCGCGCCATGGCGCTCTACGGCGTGGGAGCCGTCTCGCCGCAGGCCTTTGCCTTCCAGGGGCGCGGGCGCACCTTTACGCTGAACTACCGTGTGGAGTATTGATGCAGGAGTACCATGCCCGCCCGCGTGGGTTCTGGACCGTGCTCGTGGCTCTGTACATTGCTCAGGGAATCCCCGGCTATCTGCTGATCATGGCCGTGCCGGCTGCCTTGCGCGCGGCCGGCATGCCTTTGCAGCAGGTGGGCATGCTGTCGGTGCTGATGCTGCCGCTGGTCCTCAAATTCCTCTGGGCTCCCTTCGTGGACCGCTGGCAGCCCCTGGACTGGGGCCACAGGCGCAGTTGGATACTCTGCACCCAACTGGCCACGGCAGCCGGCGTCGTGCTGCTGGCGCTGTGTGGACCGCAGGTACCCATCGCCACCATTGTTGCCATCGGCATGTTGATCTCTCTGTCCGTGGCCACGCAGGACATCGCTACCGACGGCTATGCCACACAGCAACTGCGCGGCACCGAGCTGGGTCGTGGCAATGCCATACAGGCGGCTGCGGTGGCTGGCGGGGTGCTCATAGGCGGCTCCCTGTCTCTGGTGCTCATGGAGCGCCTGGGCTGGCAGCCGGCACTGCTGCTGATGGCTGCGTTGTGCTTGTTGCCGCTGCTGACGCTACCCTGGATGGCCGAGCCCGAGCCCGACCCCGAGCGCATGCCGGCGGCAGCAGCGCCCGGGCGAGCAAAGACCGGGCCCAGTCTGCGCAACTTCCTGCAGCGTCCCGGTATGCTGTCGGTGCTGGCGCTGGCCGTGGTCTTCCGGCTCAGCGAAGGCATGCAGCGCTCCATGGAAAGCAGCTATCTGCTGCACAACGAGCTGTCGCTGGGCCAGGTGGGGGTGCTTGGTGGCGCTGGGGCAGCCATTGCGGGTCTGGCCGGCAGCGCGCTGGCCGCACTGTGGCTGCGCTGGCGCAGCCGTGAGCAGGTGCTGCTGGCATTGAGCGGCATACGCACCCTGGTTTTTGCTCTGTTCCTGCTGCATTCGCTGCACTGGCTGGGTTCGGATCTGCCGCTGGTCGGGCTCACCGTGGCACTCAGCCTTTTGCGCTACATGGAAATGGTCGCGCTCTATGCCTTGTTCATGTCGGCGTCCAGCCATTCGCAGCCGGGCACGGACTTCACCATCCTGGCCTGTGCGGAGTTTCTGACCTATATGCTCAGCTCGATGGCGGGTGGTTTCATCGCAAAGCAGTTCGGCTTTTCGGGCCTGTTTGCCGTGACCAGCGCGCTGGCCGTTTTCAGCTGGCTGGCCGTGGCCAGGTTGTTGCTGAGCTACCGCTGCACCAGTGGCGGATCCGTGGAGGCTGCCGCATGACATTCGAAGCACACATTGCGTCCGCTCAGTTGCAGCTGCCCGATGCCGCCGCCTTTATCCGCTGGTTTGCCGCACATCTGGAGGATGAGGAGGTCCAGGTCCGGCACACCGAGCCACCAGGCTCGGTGCATTTGCAACTCGACCAGGTGGGCAGCCTGGAGCTGCGCCTTGCGGGGGGCTCGCGCATAGCCTGCGAATTGCAGGCCGTGGATGGGCGCATGGCGCAGCTGATGCAGCTGTCCCTGGGCGAGCACCTGCAGCAGTTTGCCGAGCAGCTGTGCATTCCCGCCGTGCAATGGTGTATTGCCTGGGAGAGTGACAGGGAGAGCGGGAGCGCGGGCGACAGTCCGAGCCTGAATGTCTGGCGCGTGCTTAGCAACCAGGTGCTGACGCCGCATATGCGGCGCCTGCGCTTGCAGGCCCAGGCGCAGAAGGGATTCGAGGATCTGGCTCCGGACGGCCTGCATGTGCGCTTGCTGCTGCCGACTCCGGGCGCTATGCCCCAGTGGCCGCCCATAGATGCTGACGGCCGCCTGCTCTGGCCACACGGAGCTCCCGGGCTGCCACGCCGCAGCTACACCATCCGGGCGCGGGACCCGCAGACGCGTGCCATCGATATCGACGTGCTGCTGCATGCGCGGGAGGGTGATGGGCCGCTGGCGCCCGGTGTGCGATGGGGTATGACGGCTGCGGCCGGCGATGAGGTCGGTGTCCTCAGCCCTTCGGGCGGCAGAGTGCCTCAGGCCGACCGGCTGATACTGCTGGCGGATGCCTGTGGCCTGCCTGCTGTGGCCCGCATTCTGGAAGACTCCCAGCCTGGCCGGCAGGCGTATGCCTGGTGCTGGGTCGACTCGCCGCAGGAGTGCGGGGCGCTGCCCGCGCAGTTGCAGCGGCATGTCACCTGGTTCTGCGCTGGCAGGCCGGGGGCATCGGAGGAGGGCATCGCGGCGGTGCTGGCCTGGCTGCAGCAGCAGGATTGGTCGCAGCCCCAAGGCACGCAGCTATGGGCTGCTGGCGGTCAGGCCATGGCCGTAGCCATACGGCAGTGGGTGCGCGGTCATGCCCCCGCAGCCAGCGTGCGCAGACTGGTGAGCAGTTATTGGCGCTAAGGCGCCAATCCGTTCAGAACCTTTCCCAGGGCATCAGATAGCGCCACTGACCCTCGGGCACCTTGGCCAGAGAGACGCGGCCAAGACGCAGCCGGCGCATGTTGACCACCGTCAGGCCGATGGCGGCGCACATCTTCTCGATCTCTTCGGGCGCAATGCCCTTGAGAGCGAAACGCAGATGGTTTTCGCTTTGCCAGCTCACATGGCAGGGGGGCATGCGGCGATGGCCATTGCCGCCAGGGATAGGTAAACCTTCGTACAGAATTTCCAGGCCATCTTCAATGATCCGGCCCTCCACGCCGACGATGATTTCCTGCTCCAGCCACATGCCTTCCTCGGCCAGCTTGCGTGCCACGCGCTTGTCCTGGGTGTAGACGATAAGGCCGCTGGCGGGCAGGGGAATCGTCAGAAACGACTCCAGATTCCTGAAGTGATGATCCAGCACCAGCTGGGGCATGGGTGTGTCCAGCTTGGCCTTGGTATCCTCGCTCAGCAGCGAATGCGCGCTGCGCACGCGGCCATAGGCCGGGCCCTGGGTCATGCCAGCAGGCTTGTTCATCAGGATGGTGACGGGCGGAATGGCTTCAGGCTTGGCATCCTTGCGCAGGATCACTACCTGATCGGGGTGCACGCGGGTTTCGGGCACCTGCACCACTTTGCCGTCCACCTGGACATTGCCCGCGACGATATGGAGCTCGGCTTCGCGGCGCGAGCATTGTTCTTGCTCCGCCACGCGTTTGGCCAGGCGGATGCTTTCTTGTTCAGGCAGGGATTCAGACATGACGAGAGCTTAATGCTCCGGCCATGTCCTAGTTGTCCACAGGTCTAGCGCGTCGGTTGCGGCGCGCTATCTGCCAAGGCAGAGCTTTTGAATGCGCTCCACATGCGCCAGCAGCGATTGCTGGGCCACGGGCCACAGCGCCTGCGGCGTGTCGGCGTAGGCAATCGCCACCCAGTCCTGAATGCTGCCGTCCGGCTTGGTGCGCATGGCCTGGTGCACCTTGGCCTCGCGTGCCAGGCGGTGGGCCTTGAGGCGGGTGATCTGATGACGCGCAAAGCCGAGCACATAGCCATGGGCGGGCAGGATGTAGCGAATGTCATGCTCCAGGCACATGGCATGCAGCCGGTCCAGCGAATCGAGGTAATCGATCATATTGCCGTCCGGCGGGCTGATGACGGTGGTGCTGCCATTGAGGATGTGATCGCCACTGAATAGCAGCGCGTCCTCCTCCAGCAGAAAGCACAGGTGGTTGGCTGCGTGGCCTGGTGTGAAGATGGCTTGCAGCGTATGCGTGATCTCGCCTTCTGCCCCTTTTCCGCTAAGCGTGATGCGCTCCCCGTCCTGTAGCGTCACCTCGGGTCTGAAGCGACTGTTGGTACGTGCCGTGGGCGCTGAAGGCAGGCCCATGATGGGCGGCCTGGCGTGGCCCGAGAGCAGGACCATGGCCTGCAGCGGCGCGGCACCCGGCGAGTGATCGGGGTGGGAATGGGTGCAGACGATGAAACGGATATCGCCGCCGGCGGCATCGTGCAGGCGCTGCAGATGCTCGGCATCGTTCGGTCCGGGGTCGATGGCGATATAGCCGGTATGTGCATCGCCGACCAGATAGCTGTTGGTGCCGGGGCCGGTCATCATTCCGGAGTTGGGGGCCGTCAGGCGCAGCAGGTTTTTGCGCAGCGGCACGGCTTTTTCAGGCTGCCAGTCCAGATGGTGAATGCCGTGGCCGTCGGGCAGCACCATTTCCAGCTCGCCATAGGCCATATCGGTTTCGATATGGCGTGTGTCTTTGCCTTTCAGGTGGCCGCCACGGGGGCAGGCCTGCCACAGCGGCTTCTCGTTGAGCAGGGCGTTGATCACGGCCTGGGTATCGGGCAGGTGAGCGATGCGCTGCAATGTACGCTGGGTGGGAAAGAGGATGAACAGCTTTTTCTCTTCAAAGCGCGCAATCGCATCCTGTGGAGAAATCCAGGTAGGCTCGAACTGCTCGCTTTCGTCGGCTACCGCCGTCTGCCCCTCGGGCATGCGGGCCACAAAGAACGGAACGTTAAAGCGCTTGGGCAGGTCCAGTGGTGCGGTCCAGTGCGCCAGATACCAGAGCTGGTCCACTGCCAGCGTCCAGCCACGCGCACTGCATTGCTCATACAGCGATGCCTTGCGGTCCAGTTGCTGAACTTGGGCAGGAGGAACGGGTTGGCCGGCCTGGTCATAGGCCAGCAGGATGCCCAACTCCTCAAAAGTCTCGCGAATGCCTGTCAGAGCCTGGGTAATGCGTTCGTCACCCGCCTCGGCGATCATGCCGGGGCGCACGCGCGCCAGTGCATGACTGGCTGGGGCTGCATCTTCATCTTCCTGACCGCCACCGGGGAAAACATAGGCATTGGCAAAAATGCCTTGATCGGCACGCCTTGTCATCAGTACTTCAAAACCATTGCCATCAGCGCAGTCGCGCAGCAACAAAAGCGTGGAAGCTTCGCGCACGGGAACTGGCGCGCGCTGGGGCTGAAGCAACTGGCTGGGGCGGGGCTGGCTGGGTGATGTCATGAGGTCACATTATGCGAAGTCGCCGCGTTCGTGAATATCACACCTGGACTAGTTGTGCGCTCAAGCTGCGCGAATCGGGGAAAGCACTGAGAGCAAACGGCCTGGGATGTCTTGCATTTAGTTATTTTAAATAACAATAATGATGCAAAAGGAATGGTTATGACTCATAAAGAAATTGCAGTTGAGTTTCGCGGCGAAGCCGGGCAGGTTGCCGTCATTCGTCTGATGCGTGCCGCCAAACGCAACGCCTTGTCCGATGGGCTGGTGCTGGGTCTGCGCGATGTGTTCATGAATCTGCCCGCCAGTGTGCGTGCGGCGGTGGTGGATGGCGATGGACCGCATTTCTGCGCCGGCCTGGATCTGAGCGAGCTCAGCGAGCGCGATGCGGCCCAGGGCGTTCTGCACTCGCGCATGTGGCATGAGGCGCTGCGTCAGGTGCAGTTTGGCGCGGTGCCCGTGGTCGCCGCCCTGCATGGCGCCGTGGTGGGCGGCGGCCTGGAACTGGCCAGCGCCTGTCATATCCGTGTGGCCGACAGCAGCACCTTCTATGCCTTGCCCGAAGGCTCGCGCGGCATTTTCGTCGGCGGCGGCGGCTCGGTGCGCATCCCGCGCCTGATCGGTGCGGCGCGCATGGCTGACATGATGTTCACGGGTCGTGTGTACAAGGCGGAAGAAGGCGAGCGCATCGGTCTGTCGCAATATCTGGTGCCCGAAGGGCATGCGCTGGACAAGGCCGTGGAACTGGCTTTGCGCATTGCCGAAAACGCCCCCATGACCAATTACGCCCTGATGCACGCGCTGCCCCGGATTGCCGATCAGCCCGCCGATCAGGGTCTGATGACCGAAGCGCTGATGGCCGCCGTGGCGCAGAGCGCGCCAGAAGCCAAGTTTCGTTTGCAGGAATTTCTGTCCGGGCGGGCTGCCAAGGTCAGCAAGGACTGAAAGCACTCTCGAAAAACAAAGCTGTGGAGACAAAGACAATGCAGGAGACAGACACAGCCATGCAGGCCCTCGGCCAGGTGGCAGAGGGGAGCAGGCCCCGCTACCGAGAGCTGGAGTTCGGCGTGCGCAGCATCCAGGTCAGGGAGGCAGGCGACGGCACTTTCTACGTGCGCTCCGACCAGGCGCTGGCAGAGCACGCAGCGCGCATGACCGACAGGCTGGTGCACTGGGCGAAGACCACGCCGCAGCAGACCTTCATCGCCCAGCGGCAGCGGTTGGCCGACGGCAGCACAGGAGACTGGCAACGCATCAGCTATGCCCAGACGCTGGCAGCGGCGCGCAGCATTGCACAGTCCTTGCTGGACAGAAAGCTCTCGGCAGAGCGTCCCGTCATCATCCTCAGCGAGAACGATCTGGATCATGCCATGCTGGCCATGGGCTGCCTGTATGCAGGCGTGCCCTATTGCTCGGTCTCCACGGCCTATTCACTGGTCAGCACCGACTACGCCAAGCTGCGCCATGTGGTCGACACGCTCACGCCCGGCCTGATCTTTGCCGCCGATGCTGCGCGCTATGACAAGGCGGTACGCGCCGTGCTGCCCGAGGGCTGTGAGGTGGTGTACCGCCAGCCGGCCGTCGATGCCCAGACCTGCACCCTGTTTGCCGACCTGCTTGCGACCGAGCACACGGCTGCGGCGGATGCCGCCATGCAGGCCACCGGGCCAGATACCATCACCAAGTTCCTGTTCACCTCGGGATCGACCAAGCTGCCCAAGGCCGTCATCAACACCCATGGAATGTGGTGCGCCAACCAGCAGCAGATTGCCCAGACCATGCCCGATATGGTCAAAGGCCCGCCCGTGCTGGTGGACTGGCTGCCCTGGAATCACACTTTCGGCGGCAACAAGAACATCGGCCTCGCGCTCTATCACGGCGGCACTGTCTATATCGACGAGGGCAAGCCTACGGCGGCGGGCATTGCCGAGACGCTGCGCAATCTGCGCGAGATCTCTCCCACCGTTTACTTCAACGTACCCACGGGCTTCGAATACATCGCCCGTGCCATGGAGAGCGATGCGCAGTTGCGCAGCAGCCTGCTCAAGCGCGTCAAGATGTTCTTCTACGCCGGAGCCTCTCTGGCGCAGCCCGTCTGGGATAGCCTGCACCGCACGCAGGAGGCCGAGTGTGGCGAGCGCATCGTGATGGGAACCGGCCTGGGCATGACCGAGTCCTCGCCATCGGCCCTGTTCATCAACCGTCCCGACGTGCGTTCCGGGGACCTGGGCGTACCGGTGCCGGGTCTGGAGCTCAAGCTGGCGCCCGTGGATGGCAAGCTGGAGGTTCGCTATCGCGGCCCGAACGTCACGCCCGGCTATTGGCGCGCGCCTGAAGCGACGCAGGAGGCGTTTGACGAGGACGGATATTTCCGCACCGGCGACGCCGTGCAGTGGCGCGACCCGCAGGATCGAAACCAGGGCCTGCGCTTCGATGGCCGCATTGCCGAAGACTTCAAGCTGGCCACGGGCACATTCGTCAACGTGGGGCCGTTGCGCGCCAGGATCATTCACGCGGGCGCCCCCTATATTCAGGACGTGGTGCTGACAGGCCTGGATCGCAAGGAGGTCGGTGCCATCGTTTTCGGGACCCCGGCCTGTGCGGCCTTGAGCGGTCTGGAAGCGGGGGCGACGCTGGAGCAGATCATGCACAGCGAGCCCGTGCAGCAGCATTTGCAGACGGTTCTGAACCAGCTGGCGCAGACGGCAACTGGCAGTGCCACCCGCATTGCGCGTGCGGTGGCTGCGGTCAAGCCGCCATCGCTGGACCTGGGCGAGGTTACGGACAAGGGCTCCATCAACCAGCGCGCCGTGCTCCAGCATCGCGCCGATGTGGTGACCGGCCTGTATGACGAAACGCTGGCCTTGATCCTGAAGCCCAATCTCTGAGCCAGAACAGGCTTGAGCCCGATAACAGAAAGCGCAAGCAGCTTTTGAAAGGATAGTGATATGCAAGTTCAGGATCAGATTGCCATCGTGACCGGGGGAGCCTCGGGCCTCGGCGAAGCCACGGCGCGTGCACTGGCTGCCGCGGGGGCAAGGGTTGCCGTGCTGGATCGCCAGCTCGACAAGGCCAAGGTGGTGGCTGCCGAGATCGGCGGACTGGCGCTGGAGTGCGATATCTGCGATGCGGCCAGCGTCACGGCTGCGCTGGATGCCGTGCGCGAGCAATGGGGTGGCGATGCGCGCATTCTCATGAATGTGGCCGGCATCGGTACGGCCAAGCGCGTGATCGGCCGCGACGGCGAGCCCGCGCCGCTGGAAGACTTTGAGCGCGTGATTCGCGTCAACCTTGTCGGCAGCTACAACATGACGCGACTGTTTGCCGCACGCTGCGCCAAGCTGGCAGCGCTGGAGGACGGTGCTCGTGGTGTGATTCTCTATACCGCCTCGGTGGCTGCCTTTGACGGCCAGGTGGGGCAGCAGGCTTACAGCGCATCCAAGGGCGGCCTGGTCGGCATGACGCTGCCCATGGCGCGTGATCTGGCCCAGCACGGCATTCGTGTCTGCACCGTGGCTCCAGGCCTGTTCGCCACACCGTTGATGAAGGAATTGCCCGAGCCTGTGCAGCAGTCGCTGGCGGCATCCATTCCCTTTCCTTCGCGCCTGGGCAAGCCTTCGGAGTTTGCAGATCTGGCCGTGCATATCGTGCACAACGATCATCTCAATGGCGAGGTGATTCGCCTGGATGGTGCGCTGCGCATGGCTCCTCGGTAAGTGTTACCCCTGAGGCACTCTGCGCCTTCCCCCAAGGGGGACGACACCATCGCTGCGGGGCTGCCCTTGCTCGATGTCTCTGGCCTGGAGAGTGCCAGAGCCAGCTCAGTGCCAAAGATTGAGGCAGGTATTGATTCCACAGGACCGAAGAGTCCGTATTTCAAGCAGGAGACAAGTCATGCAAGGTCGTCGCAATTTCGTCAAAGGACTGGGCGCTGGCGCAGCGCTGGCCGCATTCGGCGGCATCGTCAGCCGCAGTGCTTATGCCCAGGGTGGAGGCCCGCTGGAGCAGGTTCGCATTCTCTACGGCTTTCCGGCAGGCAGCGCGGGGGACTCGGTGGCTCGCCGTGTGGCCGAAAAAATGGGTGGCAGCAGCTACACCAGAAATATGGGCGTGGTGGAAAACAAGCCCGGTGCCGGCGGCCGCATCGCGTTGGAGAGCCTGCGCAATGCCGTGGGGGACGGCTCGGTGATTGCATTGTCCCAGGTCTCGGCCTTCTCCATCTACCCGCATATCTACAGCAAGCTGACCTATCAGGCCAAGGATTTCGAGCCGATCTCGATTGGAGCCATCATGCACCACGGTCTGGCTGTCGGTCCCGCCGTGCCGGCCGAGGTCAAGACGCTCAAGGACTTCCTGGCCTGGTGCAAGAACAACCCCGACAAGGCCAGCTTCGGCAGCCCCGGTGCCGGCAGTCAGCCGCATCTGCTGGGGGCGCTGCTGAGCCTGCGCTCCGGCGTCAGGCTCAGCCATGCGCCTTATCGTGGCATGGCCCCTGGTGTCTCGGACGTCGTGGGCGGACAGATCGCCGCCATCATGGGGCCTTGCGGCGACTATCTGAGCTATTACAAGGCCGGCAAGCTGCGCGTGCTGGCCACCAGCGGGCCGCAGCGCAATCCCTATCTGCCCAATGTGCCCACGTTTGCCGAGCAGGGCTTTGCCGATCTGACGGCCGAAGAATGGTTCGGCTTCTACGCCAATGCCAGGACACCGGCCGAAGTGCGTGCACGCGCCCATGCGGCCATCACGGCAGCGCTCAAGAGCGACGTGCTCAAGGAAAGTCTGGGTGTAGTCGGCCTGATTGCCACCAGCTCCACACCCGAGGAAATGGCCCGTTCGCAGCAGGCCGAGTTCGAGCGCTGGGGACCGCTGGTCAAGCAGATCGGTTTTACAGGCGATTCCTGATGACCCCTCGGTATCGAATAGCATTCGGGTCGGGATTTTTCAGACAGGCTCAAGCCTGCACATAGCGATCGAACAATAGAGGAGACAAACATGCAAGATCGTCGCAATTTCGTCAAAGGCCTGGGCGCTGGTGCCGCGCTGGCCGCATTCGGCAGCATCGCCGGCCGCAATGCTTATGCACAGGGCAGTGGACCGCTGGAGCAGGTGCGCATTCTGTACGGCTTCCCCGCAGGCAGCGCCGGTGACTCGGTGGCGCGACGCGTGGCGGAAAAGATCGGCGGCACCAGCTACTCCAAGAACATGGGCGTGGTGGAAAACAAGCCCGGTGCCGGCGGCCGCATCGCGCTGGAGAATCTGCGCAACTCCGTGGGCGATGGCTCGGTCATCGTGCTGTCCCAGGTCTCGGCCTTCTCCATCTACCCGCATATCTACAGCAAGCTGACCTATCAGGCCAAGGATTTCGAGCCGATCTCCATCGGAGCCATCATGCACCACGGTCTGGCTGTCGGTCCCGCCGTGCCGGCCGAGGTCAAGACGCTCAAGGACTTCCTGGCCTGGTGCAAGAACAACCCCGACAAGGCCAGCTTCGGCAGCCCCGGTGCCGGCACCCAGCCGCATCTGATCGGCTCCCTGCTCAGCCTGCGTTCGGGCATCAAGCTCAGCCATGTGCCTTATCGTGGCACGGCGCCTGCAGTGTCCGATCTGGCCGGTGGACAGATTGCTGCCGTGATGGGCCCCAGCGGCGACTTCCTGAGCTACTACAAGGCCGGCAAGCTGCGCGTGCTGGCCACCAGCGGTCCGCAGCGCAACCCCTATCTGCCCAATGTGCCCACGTTTGCCGAGCAGGGCTTTGCCGATCTGACGGCCGAGGAGTGGTTCGGCTTCTATGCCAATGCCAGGACGCCCGCCGAAGTGCGTGCACGCGCCCATGCGGCCATCACGGCAGCGCTCAAGAGCGAGGCTCTCAAGGAAAGCGTGGGTGTGGTCGGTCTGATTGCCACCAGCTCCACGCCCGAGGAAATGGCCCGTTCGCAGCAGGCCGAGTTCGAGCGCTGGGGCCCGCTGGTCAAGCAGATTGGGTTTACGGCTGATACCTGATCACCCCTGAGCCGCTTTGCGGCTTCCCCCTCTCTCGCTGCGCGGGAGGGGGACGATGCCCTCGCTGCGGGGCGGCCCTTGCTTGGCATCCCTGGCTTGGGCCGCTCTTCGGCATGAATGGGGCAGCCTTCAGAGATTTTTATTTGCTGCTTGGCAGCCGGTTTTGTATGTCCTATTTGCCCGCCAGTGCCGATAACGCGTTTCTTCTATTTGATGTGCTCAAGGCCGATGAGCAATTGCAGCGCCTGCCGGCGCATGTGGCAACAGACCGGGGGCTGATGCAGCAGGTGCTGGAGGAGGCCGGCAAATGGGTGGGCGAGGTGGTGGCGCCGCTGTCGCGTGAAGGCGATGAGGTCGGTGTGCAGTTTGCAGCGGGCAAGGTCACCACACCGCCTGGTTTTGCCCAGGCCTATCAGGACTTCTGGCAGGCTGGCTGGCCTGCACTGGCCTGTGCCGAGGAGGATGGCGGCCAGGGGCTGCCCTGGGTGCTGGAAGGCGTGCTCTATGAATGGCTGAGCGCTGCCAACCATGGCTGGACCATGGCACCGGGTCTGTTGCATGGAGCGTATGAGTGCCTCAAGCACCATGGCAGCGAGGCCTTGAAGAGCGTCTATCTGCCCAAGGTGGCTAGCGGCGAGTGGCTGGCAACCATGTGTCTGACGGAGGCCCATGCGGGCAGCGACCTGGGGCAGGTGCGCACGCAGGCCGTGCCGGCTGGCGAATCCGAGCTGGGCGAGCGCTTCGAGATCAGCGGCAGCAAGATTTTCATTTCGGGCGGCGAGCATGATCTGAGCGCGAACATCGTGCATCTGGTGCTGGCGCGTCTGCCCGGGGCCCCTGCAGGGCCCAGGGGCCTGTCGCTGTTTCTCGTGCCCAAGCTATTGTCAGATGGCGAGCGCAACAGCGTGGTCTGCGAGCGCATCGAGGAGAAAATGGGCCTGCACGGCAGCCCCACCTGCGTGATGCGCTTTGATGCAGCTTCCGGCTGGCTGATCGGTCAGCCCGGAGCGGGCCTGAACGCCATGTTTGTCATGATGAATGCCGCGCGTCTGCATGTGGCGCTGCAGGGCATAGGTTTGCTGGATGCGGCATGCCAGAAGGCCCATGCCTATGCGCTGGAACGCCGCCAGATGCGTGCACCGGGGGCGGTGCCGGCCTCGCGTGGCCCGAATGATGCAGCGGATCTGATCATCGAGCATCCGGCCATTCGCCGTACGCTCGATCTGCAGCGCGCCTGGGTGGATGGCGGGCGTGTGCTCGCCTACCAGACCGGTATTTATCTCGATGTGGCGCGACATGCCGAAGATGCCAAGACATGTGATCAGGCCCAGCAATGGTGCAGTCTGATCACCCCCGTCCTCAAGGCGGCCTGGACCCAGCAGGCGTTCGAGGGTTCCAGCGCCTGTCTGCAGGTATTCGGTGGCCACGGCTATATCCGCGAGTGGGGCATAGAACAGATCGTGCGCGATTCGCGCGTGGCCATGATTTACGAAGGCACGAATGAAATTCAGGCCATCGACCTGCTGGTGCGCAAGGTGTTGCCGGACGGTGGTCAGGCCATGGGGCAATGGCTGCTGACTTTGCGCAACAGCCTGGATGCAAGTCGGACGCTGGATGCAGAAGTGCTGCGCTGCCTGGCCCAGCTGCGCTACTTCACCACGGTGCTGGCGCAGGCCTGCAAGGAAGATGACACCCTGGCCTGGCGCGTGGCCGACGACTATCTGCGCTGCGTGGCCGTGGTGCTGCTGGGCTGGGCGTGGGCACGTATTGCGGCCACGGCGGGGGGCGATAGTGAGCGCTGGCGAGGCCCCTGCAAGCAGGTGCAGCAGCGCATATTGCCCGAAATGGACTGGCGTCTGACTCTGATGAAGGCGCAGTGGGCGCAGGCTTCCGTCGTACATGGCAACCAGCTGTTCACCTCCGCGCATTGATCTAAATGGCTGCAAGATGCGAGCAATGCCGGCACAATTGCAGTCTTTTCATCGCGCTCCTGGATTGCTCTTTTGCCTTCGAAGTTGACATCGCCAATGCTCGCTCACAAGACTGCTGAACCAGACTCCAGACCTGCACGCTCTTTGCGCGGCACGCGCTCCAGAGAGGCCGGCTCGGACGTTCCGGGCTCGGGGCAGGAGCCCAGGGACAGTGCCGAGGTTTTTGCCGTCGATCAGGTCAATGCCAGCTTTCTGGAGTCCCTGCTGGGCTACAACGCCAGGCGCGCCTCGCTGGCTCTGGTGGGGGTCTTCATGCGCTGCATGGAGCGTTTTGACCTCAAGATCGTCGAGTTCTCCGTGCTGTCTCTGGTGGGCAGCAATCCGGGCATCACCTCGCGCCAGCTCTGTCAGCAACTGGCCGTGCTGCCGCCGAATATGGTGGGCATGATCGATGCGCTGGGCAAACGCGGCTTTCTGGAACGGCGTCCGCACCCGCGCGACGGGCGCGCCACAGGGCTGTACCTGACCGCCGCCGGGGGCGAACTGGTGGACACCGCCGAGCCCGAGCTCAAGAGCAGCGAGACCCGTGCCATCTCGCATCTGAGTGCTGCCGAGCAGGTGCAGCTCATGGAGTTGTTGCAAAAGCTGTATCGCTGATCCCATGGCATGGCGCAGATCCTGCGCCCGGCGCGATAATGTGCGGCATCATGCAGATTCGCTTTACCAAGATGCAAGGTGCGGGCAACGACTTTGTCGTACTCGACGAAACCCAGGCTCGCCTGGGCTTGAGCACCGCCCAGTACCGCTACCTGGCCAATCGTCACTTTGGCGTGGGTGCCGACCAGATCCTGACGGTGCGTCCGGCTCCCGCAGAGGGCGTGGACTTTGAATATGTCATCCACAACGCCGACGGTGGCGAGGTCGAGCAGTGCGGAAACGGCGCACGCTGTTTTGCGCGCTATGTGCATGACAAGGGTCTGACCGACAAGAGCGTGATTCGCGTACAGACCCTTTCGGGCATCATTGCCCCCGAAATTCATGGCAATGGCCGCGTCACGGTCGATATGGGGGCGCCTCAGCTGGATCCGGCCAAGGTGCCGTTCACGACCGGCGGTCTGGAGCCAGAAGCCTTGGGGTCAACACAAAAATGGCCTCTGACGCTCGACACGCCTTTGCAGCCAGCTACAGTCTGGATAGCAGCCGTTTCCATGGGCAATCCGCATGCGGTGCAACTGGTGGACGATGTGAATGCCGCTTTGGTGGAGTTGCACGGCCCGTTGATCGAGAACCATGCCCGTTTTCCTCAGCGTGTGAACGCCGGCTTCATGCAGATCCTCAACCGCGGTGAAGTCCGCTTGCGTGTCTATGAACGCGGTGCCGGCGAGACCCTGGCCTGCGGTACGGGGGCTTGTGCCGCCGTGGTGGCCGGCATTGGCTGGGGCTTGCTCGACCAGCGCGTCGATGTGCATACCCGCGGTGGTCTGCTTACCATTGAATGGGCTGGCGGTGCGCAGGATCGCGTGCGCATGACAGGCCCTGCCGAATTTGTTTTTGAAGGCCAGATCGACATACCTGATACTTTATGAACAGCTTGACCGATACCGCCATGACCGAAGAGTCGATTGCCGATTACCTCCAGGAAAACCCCGATTTCTTCGAGCGCCACGCCGAGATGCTGACGGGCGTGCGTTTGATCAGCGGCCACGGCCCACGTGCCGTCAGCCTGCAGGAACGTCAGGCCGAGATGTTGCGCGAAAAGATCAAGGGTCTGGAGCATCGCATCATGGACATGGTGCGCCATGGCAGCGAGAACGCATCCATCGCCAACAAGATTCACCAGTGGACCCATGCCCTGGTCAAGGTGCAGGACCTGCGCGAGCTGCCCCATGCGCTAACCGCCAGCCTGCAGCACACGTTTGATGTACCCCAGGTCGCACTGCGTCTGTGGAATGTGGCGGGCGCGCACAGCGGCACCGTCTACACCATGGGAGTGAGCGATGATGCCAAGGCCTTTGCCTCGTCTCTGACCATGCCGTTCTGCGGCCCCAATATGGGCTTCGAACCCGTGACCTGGCTGCCCAACCCCAATGCGGTGCAGTCGGTCGCGCTGCTGACCCTGCATGACGGTGCCATGGACAGCACCTCCAACGCCTTTGGCATGCTGGTGCTGGGCTCGCCCGACCCGCTTCGCTTCGATGCCACCATGGGCCTTGAATTCCTTTCACGCATCTCCGAGCTGGCCAGTGCATCGCTCTCGCGCATGCGCGCTCCTGCGCTGACGCTGGCGCACGGCTGAGGCTGCAAAAGGGTGTAGATGCCGATGCAAGAGCGCGAGCAGCCCTCTTTTGAGGAGCAGTACGCGCAGCTTCCGGAAGTTGTCCATAGCTATCTGGAGCATGTGCGTGTGCAAAAGCGCCTGGCCGAGCGCACGCATACGCTGTATGCGCTGGACCTGATCAAGCTGCGGAGCTTTGCGCAGGCGGCAGCTCAGGAGCTTTTGACGCTGCAGCCATCGCATATCCGCCGCTTTGCTGCGCAAATGCATGGCGCCGGCCGCAGTGCACGCGGCATCGCACTGATTCTCTCGGGCTGGCGCAGCTTCTTTCGCTGGGCGGCCCAGCGGGAGCTGGTGCCTTTCAATCCCGTGGAGGGCGTGCGCGGCCCCAAGGCTGCCAAGCCCCTGCCCAAGGCACTGGCTGTGGACGACGCCGTGCAACTGGCCAGTTTTCAGAACCCCGAAGCTGATCCGTGGATGGAGGCGCGCGACGTCGCGATGACCGAGCTGCTCTACAGCTGCGGCCTGCGTGTGGCCGAACTGGTGGGGCTGGATCTGCGGCCCGACCAGCAGAGTCGGCATGAAGGCAGGGGTTGGATCGACCTGGAGGCGGGCGATGCCCACGTTCAGGGCAAGGGCAGCAAGCGACGCATCGTGCCCGTGGGGCGCATGGCGATCCTGGCCTTGCAGCGCTGGCTGGCGCTGCGCAGCAGCGCGCTGGTCGGGGCCGCACAGCTCAAGGCACAGGATGAAGCAGCCTTGTTCGTCGGCCGCCGGGGCGAGCGGCTCGGCGCCCAGTCGGTCTGGTCACGTCTCAAGCGGCGAGGCCAGCAGGCGGGGCTTGCGACTGGCGTGCATCCGCATGTGCTGCGTCATTCCTTTGCCAGTCATATGCTGCAGTCCAGTGGCGATCTGCGTGCCGTACAGGAGCTGCTCGGGCATTCCAGCATTGCCACCACGCAGATATATACGCGGCTGGATTTCCAGCATCTGGCCCAGGCTTATGAAAAAGCCCACCCGCGTGCGCAGCGCAGCAGTGTCGGCGAGACGTTCGGCCCATTGCGCAAGCCGGACGACGAAGAACAAGACTGAAGAATCCTGATTTGATAGCGTGAAATGATTATTGGGTAATTGATGGAGGCGATTTCTTGCTGAAATTTCTGCCGTCCCTGCTGCCCATGCGCGCTTGAAAGCACCGCTACACTCCCCAGCTGTTATCACCGGAGCGCGCATAGGGATGCGCCGCCCGTGTTTTTTGGACAGCCGCATGTGGCGGCTGGCCGCAGCAAGAGGTTTCAACGCATGGCTCTCATTCCAGTCACCATCCTCACGGGCTTTCTGGGCTCGGGCAAGACCACGCTGCTCAAGCGCGTGCTGCACGAATCCCACGGCATGAAGATTGCCGTGATCGAGAACGAGTTCGGCGAGGAGAACATCGACACCGATATTCTCAAGACCGAATCCAAAGAACAGATTCTGCAGATGAGCAACGGCTGCATCTGCTGCACCATCCGTGAAGACCTGCGCGAGGCTTTGCAGTTGCTGGCTGCCAAGCGCCGCAAGGGACTGGTGGACTTCGACCGCATCGTGATCGAGACTACCGGCCTGGCAGACCCCGGCCCCGTGGCCCAGACCTTCTTCATGGATGACGAGATCGCCGAGACCTATCTGATCGACTCCATCATCACATTGGTGGATGCCAAGCATGCCAATCAGCAGCTCGACGACCGCCAGGAAGCGCGCCGCCAGGTGGGCTTTGCCGACCAGATGTTCCTGTCCAAGACCGATCTCGTGACGGATGCGGAAAAGGAGGCGCTGATCCATCGCCTCAAACATATGAACCCTCGTGCGCCCATCCGTGCCGTTCATTTTGGCGATGTGCCCCTGAGCGAAGTGTTCGACCTGCGTGGCTTCAACCTGAACGCCAAGCTGGACATCGACCCTGATTTCCTCAAGGAAGATGATCACGACCACGATCATCACGACCACAGCGCTTGCGACCATGACCATGGCCAATGCGAGCACGATCATGAACATCAGCACGACGAGCATTGCGGCCACGATCACCATGACCACGAGCATGGCGAGCACTGCACTCACCCGCACCACCATCATCACGACGATGACGTGAAGAGCTTTGTCTACCGCGCCGATCGCGCGTTCGACCCGGCCAAGCTGGAAGACTTTCTGGGCGCCATCGTCAATATCTACGGCCCCAAGATGCTGCGCTACAAGGGCGTGCTCGACATGAAGGGCACCAGCCGAAAGGTCATCTTCCAGGGCGTGCACCAGCTCATGGGCAGCGATCTGGGGCCCGAGTGGGAAGCCGATGAAAAGCGAGTCAGCAAAATGGTCTTCATCGGCATCGACCTGCCGCAGGACATTCTTCGCCAGGGACTGGATCAATGCCTGGTGTAAACCCTTGGTTTGGGGGCTGTTTCGGCGAAAGCTAACGGTTTGCTGACAATGACTGACGGCCTGCCAAGCAGGCCGTTTTGTTTGTCTGTTATTTCTCGCAAACTGACCGAAACAGGCGCAGGCTTTGTTGCAAATTGTGGGGTATGTGCAACGGAGCCGGGCTGGGGGGACTGGCGTGGCTACAATGCCGGCCCTAAAGAGGGTGTTGGAGCAATCCGGCCCTGCAAGGGCTCTGTACTGTAAGGAGACAGGACGTGACCGCTGTGAAAAGTAATCTGCCCAAGGCTGCAGCCAAAGCTGCGTCAGCGGCTGTGCACCCCCGCAGCGTCGAGACCTCTTTGGTGGACGCCGCGTTGGACAACCCGGTGCTGGTACCTGCAGCAGCGGGAGAATCTTCCAAATCGTCCAGATCCAAGCGTTCTGCATCGCCTCCAGCGCGGCAGCCTGAAACAGATGTTCCGCCCCTGGCAGCTTCGGCAGCCAGGGCAGCGGCAACCATGAGAGATACGAAAGCAATGACCAACACAAAGCAAGCTGTGCCCAAGAAAGATCCCAAGCTGGCCAACGCCTGGAAGACCAAGTCGGTAGAGGAGCTGACCGATGCTGAAGTGCTGGCCATGTCTGATGACGATTACATGAACGACGCCCAGCTGGCCTACTTCCGTCGCAAGCTGGTCGCGCTCAAGAACGATATGCATGTGAATGCGGGCGAGACTGCGGAAAACCTGCGTGAAGACACCGTCGTGGTGCCCGATCCTGCCGATCGTGCCACCATTGAGGAAGAGCACGCTCTCGAGCTGCGCACCCGTGACCGCGAGCGCAAGCTGCTCAAGAAGATCGATCAGTCCATTGCCCGCATTGATGCAGGTGACTACGGCTACTGTGACGAGACCGGCGAGCCCATCGGTGTGGGACGACTGCTGGCTCGCCCCACGGCTACACTGTCGCTGGAAGCCCAGCAGCGCCGTGAACTCAAGCAGAAGATGTACGGCGATTGATCTGCGTCAGGCGTTGGAGGGGCTGCAGGCAGCAAAGTAGAGGACCATGGCAAAAGAAGAAAACAAGTCGGGAGGGTTGCTGTCCAAGGTGGTGCGTTTTGTGCGCCACCCGACCGTGAATTGGTCCGACTTGGAGAATCTCAACCAGGACAGCGAAGAAAGTCAGTACAGCAAGCAGGCGCTCAAGGAAATGCTGGAGCGCAAGCGCCAGAACGACTTTGTGCGAAAGCGTGAGTTTGACCAGCTGCGCAAGCTGCGCCAGGCTCAGTTGTCCAAGACGGCGGTGACTGCCAGGGCTCCACTCGAGACGCTGACCCCACTAGCGCCTTCCGCTTTTTTGCAGACTGCCCAAAGCTCCGTGCCGGGCGAGCGCGCAGAAACCATCAAGAAGATCGACGAGATCGAAGCGCAGATGGCCCAGCAATGGTGGCGCGGCAAGCTGGCCGCTGATGCCGCGACCATGCCGCTGCAACTGCCTGAGGGCGGAGGCAGCATGCCTTCGGTATTTAAAAGCCAGCCGCTTTCGATCAGCACGCTGCCTCTGCTTCAGGATGTGCTGCCAAGCGATCTGGAACTGCCGCCATCAAGTCGACTGGGCAATCCTGTGGCTTTGCCGGGCCTGCGTGGCGAGACAGACTTTTCGCCGGCGTTTGCCACGACCGAGGTCTCGGCTCCAACCGATATCAACATGGTTCCGCCATCCTTTGCGCGCTTCGAGCATGATGCTGCGCTTGAGGACGCAGCGATTGTGTTTGCCAGCGGTGACAACGTCGCAGCCGAGACCAGTCTCAAGGCCTTGATCGCCGAGCGTGCTCAGGATACGCCGGCGCAGTTGCAGGTCTGGCTGGCACTGCTGGATATGTACCGCGCAGCAGGCATGCAGGCTCAGTTTGAAGACGCAGCCATGGACTTTGTGGCGCGTTTCGGTCGTTCGGCCCCGCAATGGTTTGTGATGCCGCAGCAGGCGGGCAGGCTTGGCGAAACCGCGCCGGATGCCACAGCAGTGCAGACCGGCGTTCGCTGGCAGGCTCCTGTGCATTTGGATGAGCCTGCTTTCAAGGCGCTGCTGGCAAGCAAGGCGCGCAGCGCCGGCAGCTCTGTCATGGACTGGAGCGCCCTGGAGAGCCTCGACCCTGGTGTGAAGAAGCCGCTGCTGGATGCGACCCAGCGATGGGCCGACGAAAAAGGATCACTGGTCTTTGCCGGACATGAAAGATTGCAGGCCGTACTCAGCAAGCACACCCCTTCCGGTGATCGCGCCGTTGATCAGGACTGGTGGTATTTGCGTCTGGCCATGCAGCGCCTGATGCATCTGCAGGACGAATTTGAGCTGACGGCGCTGGACTATTGCGTGACCTACGAGTTGTCACCACCCTCGTGGGACGATCCAGTCTGTGCATACTCGAATGAAGGGCAGGCGCAGAACCTGCGTGCCAAAGATAGCCGGCTCCTGGGGCCGGAGACGATTCAGCCAGGCATGCTCTGGAAGGAGCGTCAGCCGCGTTTTGCGCTGCAAGGCGTGATCGACGGCGATGCATTGCCCTGGCTGGCCGAGGTTCAGGAAAAGGCCAAGCTTGGCGAAGCCATTGCCATTGACTGCACGCGCCTGGTACGCATGGACTTTGCTGCCGCAGGCTCGGTGCTGAACTGGGCTGCGCAGATGCAGGAGCTGGGCCACGTGTTGCAGTTCAGTCAGTTGCACCAGTTGCTTGCGGTGTTCTTCAATGTTGTTGGCGTTCAGGAGCATGCACAGGTGATTCCAAGACGGGACTAGCTCCCTGAGTGGCTGTGCAGCATCTCCGAAGAGGGCTGCGTCTCTGGCTGGAGCTGGGCTGTTTTGAGGCCTTGTCCACGGCAAGCGCTGCAAATTTAATTTTTCTGGACCTCTTGAGGTCGATCTTGCCTGCCCCCATCTGCCCCAGATGGAACAGTTTCACGGCACCACCATTTTGAGCGTGCGCCGCCAGACTCCCGAGGGCGTGCAAGTCGCCATCGGCGGTGATGGTCAGGTCACATTGGGCAATATCGTCATCAAGGGCACGGCGCGCAAGGTGCGCAAGCTCTATCACGGCAAGGTGCTGGCGGGCTTTGCGGGGGCAACCGCAGATGCCTTCACGCTGTTCGAGCGCTTCGAGGCCAAGCTGGAAAAACACCAGGGCAACCTGACCCGCGCCGCGATCGAGCTGACCAAGGAGTGGCGTACCGACCGCGTGCTGCGCAAGCTCGAAGCCATGCTGGCAGTCGCCGATGCTACGACCTCGCTCATCATCACCGGCAATGGCGACGTTCTGGAGCCCGAACAGGGCATCGTGGCCATCGGCTCCGGCGGTGCCTATGCGCATTCTGCCGCCAAGGCCTTGCTGAACAATACCGAGCTGTCGGCTGAGGATGTGGTGCGCAAATCCCTGGCGATTGCCGGCGAGCTGTGCATCTACACCAATATGAATCACACGATCGAGACGCTGTAAGCACCTCGACTATCCGAATTGATAGCTGCTGGCGCTTTATGGATGGGCGCTAGAAGCATATTTGACTGAGAATTCACATGTCTTCTGCCATGACTCCCCAGGAGATCGTCTCCGAGCTGGACAAGCACATCGTCGGCCAGCATGGTGCCAAGCGCGCGGTGTCGATTGCCTTGCGCAATCGCTGGCGCCGCCAGCAGGTGCCCGAGGGCCTGCGCCAGGAAATCACGCCCAAGAACATTCTGATGATAGGCCCTACGGGCGTGGGCAAGACGGAGATCGCGCGCCGCCTGGCAAAGCTCGCCGATGCCCCCTTCATCAAGGTCGAGGCGACCAAGTTCACCGAAGTGGGCTATGTGGGCAAGGATGTGGATGCCATCATCCGCGATCTGGCCGAGGTTGCCGTCAAGCAGACGCGCGAGTCGGACATGAAGAAGATGCGCGCCCGCGCCGAAGATGCTGCCGAGGAGCGCATTCTCGATGTGCTGATCCCGCAGGCCCGCACCGGCGAAGTACCGGCAGACAATACGGCGCGTCAGGTTTTTCGCAAGAAGTTGCGTGAAGGTCAGCTCGACGACAAGGAAATCGAGATCGACATCGCCGAGCAGATGCCTCAGGTGCAGATCATGGGCCCCCAGGGCATGGAGGAGATGGCCGAGCAACTGCGCGGCATGTTCAGCCACATGGGCCAGGAAAAGCGCAAGACGCGCAAGCTCAAGATCGCCGAGGCCCTGAAGCTGCTGACCGATGAGGAAGCCGCAAAGATGGTCAATGAGGAAGACGTCAAGACCCGCGCCATTGCCAATGCCGAGCAAAACGGCATTGTCTTCATCGACGAAATCGACAAGGTGGCGACGCGCCAGGAAACCAGTGGCTCCGATGTATCGCGTCAGGGTGTGCAGCGTGACCTGCTGCCCTTGGTCGAAGGCACCAGCGTCTCGACCAAGTACGGTGTGGTCAAGACTGACCACATTCTGTTCATCGCCTCGGGTGCTTTCCACCTGTCCAAGCCCAGCGACCTGATTCCCGAGCTGCAGGGGCGCTTTCCCATTCGCGTGGAACTGGAATCTCTGTCGGTACAGGACTTCGAGGCGATTCTGATGCAGACTCACGCCTCCCTGGTCAAGCAGTATCAGGCGCTGCTGGCGACCGAAGGCGTGACTCTGGAGTTCAAGCCAGAGGGCATCACGCGTCTGGCGACGATTGCCTTTGACGTCAACGAGAGTACCGAGAACATCGGTGCGCGGCGCCTGTCCACAGTGATGGAGCGTCTGCTTGACGAGGTCAGCTTCGATGCGGCCAAGCTTTCGGGGCAGACCGTGGTGATCGATGCAGCCTATGTGGATCAGCGCCTGCAGATGCTGAGCAAGGATGAGGATCTGTCGCGCTTCATTCTTTGAGGAACTGAGCGCTTGAAGCGAGCTGCCCGCCTGTGCGGGCAGTTTGCATTTGTAGGAGAAGGTCGAGACTTAAATCAGTTCTTTCCATTGAATTGAATGGTTGCAATTGACGCTCCCTAATGAGAGTCCACTTGCATTGACTTTGCTAAGTGCTTGTAAAGGAAAGGTATTTTCAGAATAAGGCTTTTCTTTTTCTCTCTAAGTACTTGATTTCATTGCAAATAATTGTTCCTTCGGGTTTGGATTCACCTTGAATTGCTGATACAGTGCAAAAAAGTGCAATTAAGTGGTGAAAGTTGCCCTCGTGCCCATTTTGGGGGAACGAGCGGCTCCAGATGACCGGAGTAACTTGCCGTGTTTCAAGGGGCGTCTTCGCTGAATCTCGATGGAAAGGGGCGGCTCTCGGTGCCGACCCGGCATCGTGACGCCCTTTTGTCCTTGGCTGAGGGGCAGGTCACTTTCACCAAGCATCCCGATGGCTGTCTGTTGCTGTTTCCGCGCCCCGAGTGGCTGCAGTTTCGCGAACGTGTCGCGCAACTGCCGATCACGGCTCAGTGGTGGAAGCGGATTTTTCTGGGCAATGCCATGGATGCGGAGATGGATGCAACCGGTCGGCTGCTGATTTCGCCCGAGTTGCGTGAGGCCACAGGTCTGACCAAAGAGGTCTTGATGCTGGGCATGGGGGCGCATTTCGAGGTCTGGGACAAGGCCACTTATGAAATGCGCGAAGCGGAAGCGCGCCAGCAACCGATGCCGGCGGCTTTCCAGGATTTTGTTTTGTAGGAAGTGCTTGTGAATCAGCCGTTGCAACATATCACCGTCTTGCTGGATGAGGCCGTGGACGCCCTGCTGGGTGGTGCCGCCGAGCCGCCCGCCGGCCAGTGGGTCGATGCGACGTTCGGTCGAGGCGGTCATTCCCGGCTCATTTTGCAAAGGCTGGGGCCGGAGGGGCGCTTGATCGCGTTCGACAAAGACCCGGACGCAATTGCTGAGGCGGCGCGCATCACCGATGCGCGTTTTTCGATTCGGCATGAAGGATTTCGCCATCTGGGCGAACTGCCCGAAGGCAGTGTGCAGGGCGTGTTGATGGACCTGGGGGTGAGCTCGCCCCAGATCGACAACCCGGACCGGGGCTTCAGCTTCCGCTTTGATGGCCCCCTCGACATGCGCATGGACACCACGCGTGGTCAGAGCGTGGCCGAGTGGCTCGAAGACGCGGAAGTGCAGCAGATTGCGGAGGTGATACGTGACTACGGCGAAGAACGGTTTGCTGGCCCCATTGCAAAGGCGATTGTTGCTCGGCGCGAAAGCCAGGGCCCATTACGCACCACTGCCGAGCTGGCCCAACTCGTGGCTGGCGCGGTCAAGACCCGCGAGGCTGGGCAGAACCCGGCAACACGGACCTTCCAGGCTCTTCGGATTTTCATCAATGCCGAACTTCAGGAGCTTGAGCAAGCGCTAGAAGCCAGTCTGCGCGTGCTGGCCCCCGGCGGCCGTCTGGCCGTGATCAGCTTCCATTCGCTGGAAGATCGCATCGTCAAGCAGTTCATTGCCAAGCATTCCAAGGAGGTCTACGACCGCCGTGCACCGTTTGCGCCTCCCACGCCCATGCGTCTGAAGGCGCTGGAGCGCATCAAGCCCAGTGCTGCCGAGGTGGATGCCAATCCCCGTTCGCGTTCCGCCGTGATGCGCGTCGCCGAGCGCACCGAGGTGCCTGCATGATGCATCGCCATGCCGCTCTGCGCATGGCTGCGGGAGGGCTGCCATGCTGCGCATAAACCTGCTGCTGCTGCTGGCGGTCATGACCAGCGCCATTTTTCTGGTGCATACCCAGTATGAGTCGCGTCGCCTGTTCACCGAGCTGGACCGCGCCGAGGCAGAGGCGCGTCGGCTGGCGACCGATCAGCTGCGCTTGCAGGTAGAAAAGCGTGCTCAGGCCACGCCTCAGCGCATCGAGACCGTGGCGCGAGAAAAGCTGCAGATGAAGCCGGCATCCCCCGCAATCACCCAGTACGTGCAGGAGACTGCAGCGGGAGCGGCGCGATGACACGCAGCGTGCTCTACACCACCAGCCCTTTGCTGGCCTCCAAGACGCCGCTGTGGCGCAGCAAGTTCATTGTGGCTGCGCTGGCGCTGGGTTTTGTGGGCCTGGGTGCGCGTGCTGCCTATGTGCAGGTCTTCGGCAACGACTTCTTCAAGCGTCAGGGTTTGGTGCGCTTTGCGCGTACTCTGGAGCTGCCGGCCAACCGGGGCCGTTTGCTGGATCGCAACGGCCTGATCCTTGCCTCCAGCGTGCCGGCGGCCAGCATCTGGGCTATTCCCGAGGACGTGGATCTGAAGGATCCTGAAGTCCAGCAGAAGCTCAAGGAAGTGGCGCGCCTCATGGACATGCCGCTGCGCTCCCTGATGGAGAAGCTGGATGTCGAGGACAAGACCTTTGTCTGGGTCAAGCGTCAGCTGGACTGGGATGTAGGCCAGAAGATCGTGGCGCTCAATATCAAGGGCATCTACAACCGCAAGGAATACAAGCGCCAGTATCCCGAAGGGGAGTCGGCGGCGCATATCGTGGGCTTCACCAATGTGGAAGACCATGGTCAGGAAGGCATGGAACTGGCCTTTGACAAGGAGCTGGCCGGAAAGCCCGGTTCGCGTCGCGTGATCAAGGACCGCCTGGGCCGTGTGGTCGAAGGCGTGGGCGAGGAAGTGCCGCCGCAGGACGGCCAGGACATTCAGCTGTCCATCGACAGCAAGGTTCAGTACTACGCCTACCAGAAGCTCAAGCAGCAGGTGGAGTCGCAAAAAGCCAAGGCCGGCAGCGTGGTGGTGATGGATGCGCACACCGGCGAGCTGCTGGCCCTGGCGAACTATCCCAGCTATGACCCTGGCCATCGCAAGAACCTGACGGGCGAGCAGCTGCGCAATCGCGCGCTGACCGACACCTTCGAGCCCGGCTCGACCATGAAGCCCATCACCATTGCCACGGCACTGGAGCTCAAGCGCGTCAAGCCGTCCACCATCATCGATACCGCACCTGGCCGCTATACGGTGACGGGCTCCACGATCACCGACACGCACAACTACGGCGCGCTGACGGTGGAGGGCGTGATCCAGAAGTCCAGCAACGTGGGCGCGACCAAGGTCGCGCAAAGGCTCTCGCCCCAGGAGATGTGGGAGTACTTCAGTGCTCTGGGCTTTGGCCAGAAACCGCAGATTCAATTCCCGGGCGCGGTCTCGGGTCGTCTGCGTGCCTGGAAGACCTGGAAGCCCATCGAGCAGGCCACCATGTCCTATGGCTATGGCCTGTCGGCCTCGCTGTTCCAGATGGCGCGCTCCTACACCGTGTTCTCCAACGAGGGCAATGTCATTCCCTCGACGATTCTGAAAACGAACGAGCCTCCCGTGGGCGTGCGCGTGATCTCCAAGGAAAACGCAGAGGCGGTGCTGCACATGTTGCGCCTGGCCGCAGGCCCTGGTGGTACCGGCCAGAAGGCCCAGGCCGAGGGCTACACCATCGGCGGAAAATCGGGCACTGCCCGCAAGCAGGTGGGCAAGAGCTATGCCGCAGGCAAGTACCGCGCCTGGTTCACGGGCATCGCTCCCATCGACAAGCCGCGCATCATTGTGGCCGTGATGGTGGACGAGCCTACGGCCGGTTCCTACTACGGCGGCACGGTGGCCGGCCCCGTGTTTGCGGACGTGGTCCAGCAGACATTGCGTTTCATGGGCGTTCAGCCCGACAAGGAAGTCAAGCCTCAGATCGTGGCTGCACCCGCTGAGGAGCCTGTGCTATGAGCACCCAGATTCAAATCCTGAACAATGCAGCCGAGGCCGTTGCCTGGCTGCGCAGCCGTGTGCAGGGTGACCTGCAGACCGATAGCCGCAAGGTCAAGGCAGGCGATGCTTTTGTCGCCTGGCCCGGAGCAGCCGCTGACGGCCGAGCCTACGTGGGCAAGGCTCTGGAGCAGGGAGCTGCCGCCGTGCTGGTGGAGGCCGAAGGCTTGCAGGCCTTTGACCTGAGCGGCGACCGTATTGCCGCTCTCAAGGATCTGAAGGCCGCGACGGGACTGATTGCCGACCAATGGTTTGCTCATCCCAGTGGCGAGCTCGACGTGCTGGCCGTGACCGGCACCAATGGCAAGACCACCACAGCCTGGTGGCTGGCCCATGCGCTGGCCAAGGTGACGCTCAAGGCTCGCACCGGCTGTGCGCTGGTGGGCACCCTGGGCGTGGGCGTACCGCCTGCGCTGGAGTCTACGGGCATGACCACGCCGGACCCGGTGCTGCTGCAGCGCGTGTTCCGCAGCTACGCCGACCAGGGCCTCGCGGCCTGCGCCATCGAGGCATCGTCCATCGGCATCGTCGAGCACCGTCTGGATGGCAGCAAGATTCGCGTGGCTCTGTTCACCAATTTCACCCAGGACCACCTGGACTACCACGGCAGCATGGAGGCCTACTGGCAGGCCAAGGCCCAGCTGTTCGACTGGCCCGGCCTGCCGGCGGCCGTGGTCAATATCGATGACGCACACGGCGCCAGGCTCTGGGCCAGGCTGCAAGGCCGCGCAATGGATGTGTGGAGCGTCTCCATCCAGGGGCCGGCACGCCTGCAGGCCAAGGACATCGGTCTGGGCGACGAGGGCCTGAGCTTTACCGTGCTGGAAGCCGGTCACAGCCTGCGCATGAATACGCGTCTGGTCGGTCAGTACAACGTCTCCAATCTGCTGGGGGTACTGGCCGCCCTGCGTTGCCTGGGCCTGACGCTGGAAGAGGCTGTGGCTGCCTGCGCCCATCTGGAGCCTGTGCCGGGTCGCATGCAGCAGATCGTCAAGCCCGGCCAGCCTCTGGTGGCCGTGGACTATGCCCACACACCCGATGCGCTGGAGAAAGCCCTGCGCGCCTTGCGGCCTGCGGCGCGCCAGCGTCAGGGCAAGCTGTGGTGCGTGTTCGGCTGCGGCGGCGACAGGGACAACAGCAAGCGCCCGTTGATGGGCCAGGCCGCCCAGGTGCATGCCGACAGCGTTTTCGTCACCAGCGACAACCCGCGCAGTGAAGTGCCCGAAAGCATCATCGACCAGATTCTGGCCGGCATGCAGGCGGGCGAGACATTGCATGTTCAGGCCGACCGCGCGGCGGCCATTGCCCAAGCCATTGCCCGTGCCGATGCGCGCGATGTGGTGCTGATTGCCGGCAAGGGACATGAGGACTATCAGGAGACGAAGGGCGTGCGCCATCCGTTCTCCGACATGGCTGAGGCGCAGAAGGCGCTCGCAGCCCGCGAAGGAAAGATCCGGTCATGATGACCCTGGCAAAAGCGCTGGAGCTGATCCAGACGCATATCCCCCAAGCCCGCCTGGTCGGCAACGGCCAGCTTGAACTGGCACGCGTGCACACCGACACGCGTACGCTGCAGGATGGGGACTTGTTCGTGGCCCTGAAGGGCGAGCGTTTTGACGCCCATGATTTTCTGCCTCAGGCGCAGACCGCCGGTGCCGTTGCTGCCATTGCCAGCCATGGGCTGGAGGCTGCAGGCATGGCCGGCATCGAAGTGCCGGATACGCTGCTGGCGCTGGGCGCGCTGGCGCGGGCCTGGCGCGCGCAGTTCGATCTGCCACTGATTGCCGTGACCGGCAGCAATGGCAAGACCACGGTCACGCAGATGATCGCGTCCATCCTGCGCGCGCATGTGGGCGGGCAGGGCGAGGCAGCGCTGGCCACGCGTGGCAATTTCAACAACTCCATCGGCATGCCGCTGAACCTGTTGCGCATGACGGGCGCGCATCGCATTGCGGTGCTGGAGATGGGCATGAACCACCCCGGCGAGATTGCCGAGCTGGCTGCCATCGGCCAGCCCACGGTGGCTCTGGTCAACAACGCTCAGCGCGAACACCAGGAATTCATGGGTACGGTGGAAGCCGTGGCGCGTGAAAACGGTTCGGTGCTGCGCTTTCTGCCCAAGGACGGCGTGGCCATCTTCCCAGCTGGAGATGAATACACGCCGCTGTGGACCGAGCTGAGCGCCGGTCGCCCCTGCCTGATGTTTGGCGAGGCGGTTGCCGGTGCCCAGGTTTTTGCTGGCGATGTGGTCTGGGCCGACGGCGCCTGGAGTTTTGCGCTGAACACCCCGCAAGGCGTGGCTGCCGTGCAGCTGCATATTGCCGGCCGCCACAATGTGCGCAATGCACTGGCTGCAGCTGCCTGCGCCCATGCCGCCGGCGTGCCTTTGCTTGCCATTGCACAGGGGCTTTCCGGCTTCGAGCCTGTGACGGGTCGCTCGCGCGCACTGGCTGTGCAGATCAATGGTCAAGGCGTTACGGTGGTCGATGACAGCTATAACGCCAACCCCGACTCGGTTGCTGCCGCCATTGAGGTGCTGGCCGAGCTGCCCGCGCCGCAGTTGCTGGTGCTGGGCGACATGGGGGAGGTCGGCGATAGCGGCCCGCAATTCCATGCTGAGGCCGGTGCGCTGGCGCAGCAGGCAGGTATTGCCCATTTCTTTGCTCTGGGTGACCAGAGCGCGTTTGCGGCCTCTGCCTTTGGCAGTGGCGCTAGGCATTTTGATAGCATGGCCGCCCTTCAGCAGGCGGTGTGCGCAGTTTTACCCAAGGTAGGTAGCGTGTTGGTCAAGGGTTCGCGGTTCATGAAGATGGAGCAAGTGGTGCAGAGCATTGAGGCCTGCGCAGACAAGAAGCAGGGCAACTGCGAGGAGGCCGCATGCTGCTGATGCTTGCTCAATGGCTGCAGGGAATCTCGCCGGAGTTCGGCTTCCTGCGCGTCTTCCAGTATCTGACTCTGCGTGCCGTGCTGGCCGCCGTCACCGCCTTGCTGATCGGTCTGTGGATCGGCCCAAAGGCCATCCGCATGCTGACCGCACTCAAGATCGGCCAGCCCGTGCGTGGCTATGCGATGGAGACCCATCTGGTCAAGAGCGGCACGCCGACCATGGGTGGGGTGCTGATTCTGTTCTCGATTGCCGTGTCCACCTTGCTGTGGTTTGACCTGTCCAACCGCTTTGTCTGGATTGTGCTGCTGGTCACGCTGGGCTTTGGTGCGATTGGCTGGGTGGACGACTGGCGCAAGGTCGTCAACAAGGACCCCGAGGGCATGCGCTCGGGCGAGAAGTATTTCTGGCAGTCCGTCATCGGTCTGCTGGCCGCCCTGTATCTGGTGTTCTGCATCTCGGAGAACAGCAATGCCGAGGTGTTTGCGCTGTTCGTCTCCTGGGTGCAGTCGGGCTTTTCCATGGACCTGCCGCCCAAGGCCGGCCTGATGGTGCCCTTCTTCAAGGAAGTCAGCTATCCGCTGGGCGTGCTGGGCTTCATCGTCATGACCTATCTGGTCATCGTGGGCGCCAGCAATGCCGTGAACCTGACCGACGGCCTCGACGGTCTGGCCATCATGCCCGTCATCATGGTGGGCACAGCCCTGGGCATCTTCGCCTATGTGACCGGCAACGCCACCTATGCGCGCTATCTGCTCTTTCCCAGCATCCCCGGCACGGGTGAGCTGATGGTGTTCTGCGGCGCCATGGCGGGCGCCGGTCTGGCCTTTCTCTGGTTCAACGCACACCCCGCCCAGGTCTTCATGGGCGATGTGGGTGCGCTGGCGCTGGGCGCTGCTCTGGGCACGATTGCCGTGATCGTGCGCCAGGAAATCGTGCTGGCCGTGATGGGCGGCATCTTTGTGGCGGAAGCCATCTCGGTGATGCTGCAGGTGACTTACTTCAAGTACACCAAGAAGCGCTATGGAGAGGGCCGCCGCCTGCTGAAGATGGCGCCGCTGCACCACCACTTTGAAAAGAGCGGCTGGAAGGAGACCCAGGTCGTGATCCGCTTCTGGATCATCACCATGCTGCTGTGCCTGCTGGGCCTGTCCACCCTGAAGCTGAGGTAATCGCCATGCAAGACGAAGACCTCAAGCTCGACGATCAAGCTCTGCTGCAGGAGGAGAGTGCTATGCAAATGCAAGCGTCTTCCGCAGAGCTGCAAAGTCTTGTGGACGAAAACTTGGTTGAAGTGATTCAGGAGCAAGTGCAAGCAGCTCCTGAAATGGAAGCGCCTGTCATCATCGCCAAGACGCTGGATGCAGAGCCGGTGCCCGATATCTCCACCTTGACGGCAGCCAGGGATGCGGCCGCCTTTGTGGCACAGATCTTTGCCGACCCCAGCATCTCCGATGCCGCCGACGCCGAAGTGACTGCCGCCGAGCCGCAGCCCGAAGCCGAGCAGCACGAGGCGGTGGAGCTGCCGCCTGTCCCCGTGCATTGGCCGCAAGGCGCGGCCCAGCACCTGCAGGGTCAGCGCGTGCTGATTCTGGGTCTGGGCATCTCGGGCATAGCGATGGCCCGCTGGTGCGTGCGTGCCGGTGCCGAGGTCACGGTGGCCGACACGCGTGAAGCCCCTCCCTATCTGTCTGCGCTGCAGACCGAGCTGCCCGGCGCGCGCTTTGTCGCCGGCGCATTCACGGCGGCTCTGGTCGACGGCCAGAGCCTGAGCTCCGTCTATCGTTCGCCGGGTCTGAGCCCGGCCAGCGTGGCGCCGGTCTTCAATGCCGCGCGCAGTATCGGCCTGCCCACGGGCGGCGAACTGGATCTGTTTGCCCTTGCGCTCAAGGGCCTGCGCGAAGCCCATGGCTATGCGCCCAAGGTGCTGGGCATCACCGGCACCAATGGCAAGACCACGGTCACCTCGCTGACCGGTCAGCTGCTGGAGCATGCGGGCTTGAGCGTGGGCGTGGCCGGCAATATCGGTCCCACGCTGCTCGATACCCTGTCCGGGCGCATCGATGCCGAGACTCTGCCCCAGGCCTGGGTGCTGGAGCTCTCCAGCTTTCAGCTCGACGACTGCCACGGCTTCGAGCCTACGGCAGCCACGGTGCTCAATATCACCCAGGACCATCTGGACTGGCATGGCGGCATGCAGGCCTATGCCGATGCCAAGGCCCATGTCTTCGGCGAGCAGGCTCTGATGGTGCTCAACCGCGAAGATCCCGTCGTCATGGCCATGCTGCCCGCGCCCGTGGCGGTGCCCGGCAAGCGCGGCAAGACTTTTCAGCGCGCCCATGTCACCTTTGGCGGCGACATGCCGCGCCACCCAGGTGACTTCGGTCTGGAAGTGGTCAACGGCATGACCTGGCTGGTGCGCGCCCACGAGGCCGACGAAACCAGCAAGGGCAAGAACGCAGACGATCTGCACATCGTGCGCCTGATGCCTGCCGATGCGCTGCGCATCCGCGGCCGCCACAACGCCATCAATGCGCTGTCGGCCCTGGCGCTGGCGACCGGCGCGGGATGCACGCTTGCTCCGCTGCTCTACGGCCTGCGCGAATACCGGGGCGAGCCGCACCGCGTGCAGCCCGTGGGTCGGGTGGGCGATGTCGAGTACTTCGACGACAGCAAGGGCACGAATGTGGGCGCCACCGTGGCCGCCCTCATGGGCCTGGGGCCGGACCACCGCATCGTGGTGATTCTGGGCGGTCTGGGCAAGGGCCAGGACTTCACGCCGCTGGCCGCCCCCGTTTCGCGCTATGTGCGCGCGGCCGTGCTGATCGGCCAGGACGCGCCGCTGATTCGCGAGGCGCTTGGCGACACCGGCGTGGCCCTGGTCGATGCTGCAAGCATGCAGGACGCCGTGCAGCAGGCCGCACGCCTGGCCCATGCCAATGATGCCGTGCTGCTCTCGCCTGCCTGCGCGAGCATGGACATGTTCAAGGACTATGCGGACCGCGCCCACCAGTTTGTGGAAGCGGTGCGTGAGCTGGCGCTTGAAGCCGGCCAGCAACTGGAGGACGGCGCATGACAGCCGCCTTCCTGACCAGCCTCTCCAGCCGCATGCGCTCGTGGTTCCGCAGCGCAGAGGAACGGCCCATCGACGTGCTGCCTGTGCGCGTAGGCGGGCCGCTGTACGACCGTCCCACCCGCACTCCGGCCAGCGTACTGGGGCTGGATCAGGCATTGATCTGGGTCGTCATCGCCTTGCTGTCCTGGAGTCTGGTCATGGTGTATTCGGCATCGATTGCGATGCCCGACAACCCGCGCTTCGGCAAGATCGAGCCCTATCACTTTTTGCTGCGTCACACCATGTCGATAGGCATGGCCTTTGTGGCCGCGCTGCTGGCCTTCCAGGTGCCCATGAATGTCTGGGAGAAGGTGGCTCGCAAGCTGTTTCTGATCTCCATCGTGTTGCTGGTGGCGGTGCTGATCCCGCATGTGGGCACGGTGGTCAACGGCGCGCGGCGCTGGCTGTCGCTGGGCATCATGAACTTCCAGCCTTCCGAGCTGGCCAAGTTCTCCATCCTGATCTACGCGGCCGACTACATGGTGCGCAAGATGGAGGTCAAGGAGCGCTTCTTCCGCGCCGTGCTGCCCATGGGCCTGGCTGTGGTCGTGGTGGGCGTGCTACTGCTGGCCGAGCCAGACATGGGGGCCTTCATGGTGATCGTCGTGATCTCCATGGGCATTCTGTTCCTGGGTGGCGTGAATGCGCGCATGTTCTTCATCATCGCACTGCTGGTGGTGCTGGCCTTCGGCATGATCATCGCCACCTCGGAGTGGCGTCGTGAGCGTATTTTTGCCTACCTCGATCCCTGGGATGAGAAGCATGCGCTGGGCAAGGGCTACCAGCTCTCGCATGCGCTGATTGCCATCGGGCGGGGCGAGATCTTTGGCGTGGGCCTGGGTCGCAGCGTGGAAAAGCTGCACTGGCTGCCTGAGGCGCATACCGACTTTCTGCTGGCCGTGATCGGCGAGGAGTTTGGTCTGGTCGGCCTGCTGCTGATTGCTGCCGTCTTCTTCTGGCTGACCCGCCGCATCATGCTGATCGGCCGTCAGGCCATCGCGCTGGACCGTGTCTTTGCCGGGCTGGTGGCCGAGGGCGTGGCGATCTGGATGGGCTTCCAGGCCTTTATCAACATGGGCGTGAATCTGGGCGCCCTGCCAACCAAAGGCCTGACTCTGCCGTTGATGAGTTTTGGCGGTTCGGCCATTTTGATGAATTTGATTGCGATAGCTGTGGTGCTCCGAGTCGACTACGAAAACAAGCTGCTGATGAAGGGAGGCCACGCATGAGCCTGCTCATCAAGCCAAACAAGCCGCGCACGGCACTGGTGATGGCCGGTGGTACCGGCGGTCATATCTTCCCCGGTCTGGCCGTGGCACAGGAGCTGCGTGCGCGAGGCTGGAATGTGCACTGGCTGGGCGCGCCTAGCTCCATGGAGTCGCGCATCGTGCCGCCCCAGGGCTTTGCGCTGGAGCTGATCGAATTTGGCGGTGTGCGCGGCAAGGGACTCAAGACCCTGGTGCAACTGCCGTTCAAGCTGGCGAAGGCATTCGCGCAGGCGCGAGCCGTGATGAAGCGCGTGCGGCCCGATGTGGTCATCGGCCTGGGCGGTTACCTCACCGTGCCCGGTGGCCTGATGGCTGCGGCTTCGGGGGTGCCCGTGGTGCTGCACGAGCAGAACTCTGTGGCCGGCATGGCCAACAAGGTCGTGGCCAAGGTTGCCAAGCGAGTGTTCACGGCTTTCCCCAAGGTATTTGCCAAGGGCGAATGGGTGGGCAATCCGCTGCGTCAAGCGTTTCTGGAGCAGGCCGAGCCCGCCCAGCGCTTTGCCGGGCGCAGCGGCCCACTCAAGCTGCTGGTGGTGGGCGGCAGCCTGGGCGCCAGGGCGCTCAACGAGATCGTGCCCCAGGCTCTGGCCCTGATGCCTGCCGATCAGCGCCCCGTGGTGCTGCACCAAAGCGGTACGGCCCAGATCGATGCGCTGCGTGCCAACTATCAGGCTGCCGGCGTGCAGGCCGAGCTGACTCCTTTTATCGACGACACGGCCAAGGCTTTTGCGGATGCCGATCTCGTCGTCTGCCGTGCCGGTGCCAGCACCGTGACCGAGATCGCCGCCGTAGGGGCGGCAGCGGTCTATGTACCCTTCCCGGCTGCGGTGGATGACCACCAGACCAGCAATGCCCGCTTCCTGGTGGATGCCGGTGGCGGTTGGTTACAGCCGCAAAGTACTTTGAGCGCCCAAGGGTTGGCGGAAATGCTACAAAATATGCAGCGTGCGACGCTGTTGGAGCGCGCTGAACTCGCGAAGAAAATGCAAAAGACTGATGCCACCGCGAAGGTGGTCGCCGCTTGTGAGGAGTTGGCAGCATGAAACACGCCATTCATCACATTCACTTTGTCGGTATTGGCGGCGCCGGCATGAGCGGTATTGCAGAGGTTCTGCATAACCTGGGTTACGCCATTTCAGGCTCCGATCTGGCTGACAGCGCCACGCTGCGCCGCCTGGCCGGCCTGGGCATCAAGACCTTTGTCGGTCATGCGGCCGAGAACGTTGACGGCAGCGATGCCGTGGTGACATCCACGGCCGTGCAGGGCGACAACCCCGAGGTCCTGGCGGCCCGCCAGAAAAAGATTCCTGTGGTTCCCCGTGCCCTGATGCTGGCCGAGCTGATGCGCTTCAAGCAGGGCATCGCCATTGCCGGCGCGCACGGCAAGACCACCACCACCAGCCTGGTGACCAGCGTGCTGGCCGAGGCCGGTCTGGATCCCACCTTCGTGATCGGCGGCAAGCTCAACAGTGCCGGAGCGAATGCCAAGCTGGGCCAGGGCGACTACATCGTGGTCGAGGCAGACGAGTCCGATGCCTCTTTCCTGAACCTGCTGCCTGTGATGGCCGTCGTCACCAATATCGACGCCGATCACATGGAAACCTACGGCCATGACTTCGGCCGTCTCAAGCAGGCCTTTGTCGATTTCCTGCATCGCATGCCGTTTTACGGGCGTGCCATTCTCTGCGTCGACAGCCCTGCCGTGCGTGAGATCCTGCCCAAGCTGGCGCGCCCGGTCACGACCTACGGCTTTGCCGAAGATGCCCAGGTGCGCGCCGTGAACGTGCGTGCCGAAGCCGGTCGCATGCGCTTTACCGTGCGCCGCCAGAACGGCCAGAGCTACCCCGACCTGGAAGTCGTGCTGAGCCTGCCTGGCGAGCACAACGTGCTCAACGCCCTGTCTGCCGTAGCGGTGGCCATGGAACTCGAAATTTCCGACGAGGCGCTGCTGCGCGCCTTGGAAGGCTTCAAGGGGGTGGGACGGCGCTTCCAGCGCTATGGCGAACTGCCTGTTGCCAATGGCGGCACTTTCACCGTCATCGACGACTACGGCCATCACCCCGTGGAAATGGCTGCCACGCTGGCTGCGGCACGCGGCGCCTTCCCGGGCCAGCGCCTGGTGCTGGCCTTCCAGCCACACCGCTACAGCCGCACACGCGACTGTTTCGAGGACTTCGTGAAAGTCATCGGCAGTGCCGATTCCGTGCTGCTGGCCGAGGTCTATGCCGCAGGCGAGGCCCCCATCGTGGCTGCCGACGGTCGATCCCTGGCTCGCGCTTTGCGTGTGGCCGGCAAGGTCGAGCCTGTATTTGTGGAAAACATTGCCGATATGCCGGCAGCCATCGCTGCCAATGCGCAAGCGGGCGATGTATTGCTGTGCATGGGGGCCGGATCGATTGGCGCCGTGCCTGGGAAATTGGTTGAAATGCTTCAGAAACAAGAGCTGGCTGCGCCCGCAGGGAGCGCGCAATGAGCATGTTTGGTACAAATATCGACGTGAGGGCGCTGGGCAAGGTCGCCGTGCTCATGGGCGGTCGCTCGTCCGAACGTGAGGTCTCGCTCATGTCCGGCGCTGGTGTGCTGGCCGCATTGCTGTCCAAGGGTGTCGATGCCCACAAGTTCGACCCCGCCGAACAGGGGCTGGACCAGCTCAAGGTGCAAGGCTTTGACCGCTGCTTCATCGCGCTGCATGGCCGCTACGGCGAGGACGGCACGGTGCAGGGCGCGCTGGAGTTGCTGGACATTCCGTATACGGGTTCGGGCGTGATGGCTTCCAGCATCGCCATGGACAAGATCATGACCAAGCGCATCTGGCGCTTTGAAGGCCTGCCCACGCCGGACTGGCGCATGGTCGATTCGGCCGAAGCCACCCGTGACGCGTTGCAGGCCCTGGGCGCTCCCATGATCGTCAAGCCCGCACGCGACGGCTCCAGCATCGGCCTGACCAAGGTGATGAATGCAGACGAATGCGCCAAGGCCTACGAGCTGGCGGCCCAGTACGACGCAGAAGTGCTGTGCGAGCAGTTCATTGCCGGTGACGAGACCACCTGCCCCGTGCTGGGCACGGGAGCCAAGGCCGCTGCGCTGCCGGTGATCCGCATCGTGGCGCCCGAAGGCAACTACGACTACCAGAACAAGTACTTCACAGATACCACGCAGTACCACTGCCCTAGCGGCCTGCCGGCTGCCGAGGAGGCCGAGATCCAGCGCATTGTGGAGAAAGCCTTCCGTACGCTGGGCTGCCGTGGCTGGGCGCGTGCCGACATCATGATTCGCGCCAGCGACCGCAAGCCTTTCTTGCTGGAGATCAATACCTCTCCAGGCATGACGGGGCATTCTCTCGTCCCCATGGCTGCGCGCGCTTCCGGCGTGAGCTACGAAAACCTGTGCCTTGGCATCCTGGCCATGAGCACGCTGGATGGAGAAGCGGAGCTGCCATGAACCGCAACCACCCCACAGCCGTCGTCCCGTTCGACGTCAAGCTCATGAACATCACTGCCACGGTGATGTTCATGGGCTGCTTGACGGCGTGCGTGATGGCCGTGGGGTGGTGGTTGATGCGGACTCCGGCCTTCAATATCGGCCGCATCGTGGTGGAAGGCGAGCTGGTGCATAACAACGCCGTGACGCTGCGTGCCAATGTGGCGCCAGTGCTCAAAGGCAACTTCTTCACGATGGACCTGAAGGCGGCCCAGCACGCATTCGAGCAAGTGCCCTGGGTGCAGGAGGCGCAGGTGCGCCGCGAGTATCCGAACGGCTTGCGCGTTGCGCTCAAGGAGCATGTGGCCGAGGCCTTCTGGGGGGCTGAGACCGGTACCGGTCTGGTCAACAAGGCCGGTGAAGTGTTTGAAGCCAATCTGGGCGAACTGGACCGCGAAGGTCTGCCGCGTCTGCAAGGCCCCGAGGGCTCGGCCCCGCGTGTTCTGCAGATGTATCGAGCGCTGGAGCCGGCCTTGAAGCCGCTCGATGTGGCGCTGGACAGCCTGACTCTGGATGCGCGTGGCAGTTGGACGCTGGTGCTGGACAACGATGCGCTGCTGGAACTGGGCGGCGGCACCACCGAAGACATATTGCAGCGCGTGCAGCGCTTTGTGCGCACGCTGCCTCAGATCACCTCTCAATACAAGCGCTCGGCTGCGGCACTGGAGTCTGCAGACCTGCGTTACGAAGACGGCTATGCCTTGCGACTCAAGGGCGTGACCACTGGAACCTCCGCGCCGGCAACTGCTGCCAGGGCCAGACGATAAGCGGGAGCAGGGGAACAGACATGCAAGGCGCACACAAAGACAAGACAGAACCTACCGGGGGCGGAAGCTGATATGGCAAGAGAATACAAGGATGTGATTGTTGGGCTGGATATCGGCACGGCCAAGGTCATGGCGGTGGTGGCCGAGGTCATGTCCAATGGCGAGCTCAAGCTGGCAGGGCTGGGCGTAGCCCCCAGCAACGGCTTGAAGCGCGGCGTGGTCGTGAACATCGATGCGACCGTGCAAAGCATCCAGCAGGCGCTCAAAGAGGCCGAGCTGATGGCGGATTGCAAGATTCAGCGCGTGTGCACCGGCATTACGGGCAGCCATATCCGCGGTCTGAATTCCAGCGGCATGGTGGCCATCAAGGACAAGGAAGTCTCGTCCACCGATATGGCCCGCGTGATGGAAACCGCCAAGGCCATCAATATCTCGTCCGACCAGCGCCTGCTGCTGGTCGAGGCGCAGGAGTTCGTCATTGACGGCCACGAGGTGCGCGAGCCCATCGGCATGAGCGGCATTCGCCTTGAAGCGAAGATCCATATCGTGACCGGCGCCCAGAGCGCGGCCGAGAACATCATCAAATGCGTGCGCCGCTGCGGCCTGGAAGTCGAGCAACTGCTGCTCAACCCGCTGGCGTCGGCCCAGGCTGTGCTGACCGACGACGAGCGCGAGCTGGGCGTGGCCGTGGTGGATATCGGTGCGGGCGCAACCGATGTTGCCATCTTCACCGGCGGTGCGATTCGCCACACGGCCGTGATCCCGATTGCCGGTGACCTGATCACCAGCGACATCGCCATGGCCCTGCGCACTCCTACCAAGGATGCCGAGGACATCAAGGTCGAGAGCGGCTACGCCAAGCAATTGCTGGCAGATCCCGATGCCCAGGTCGAAGTGCCGGGCCTGGGCGACCGCAGCCCGCGCATGATCAGCAAGCAGGCCCTGGCCGGTGTGATCGAGCCCCGCGTGGAAGAGATCTTCTCGCTGGTGCAGCAGGTCATCCGCGAATCGGGCTACGAAGAAGTACTGTCCTCGGGCATCGTGCTCACTGGCGGCAGCGCCGTCATGCCTGGAATGATCGAGCTGGGCGAAGACATCTTCCTCAAGCCCGTGCGTCGCGGGCTTCCCAAATATTCCGGTGCGCTGGCCGACATGGTCGCCCAGCCCCGTGCCGCCACGGTGATGGGCCTGCTCGATGAAGCACGCCTGGCACGTCTGCGTGGCTACAAGGTGGCCCAGAAGAGCGGTTCCATGAAGACTGCTTTTGGCCGGTTCAAAGACTTCATCGTGGGGAACTTCTGATATGAGCGCTTATCGCATGTTCATCACCGGACCACCACAGATGGATTTTTCGCGGTATCGACGACGAAGACCGCGAAGACCTCAAGAGTTCGAAATTTCTTTTCCACAGCAGCGACAAACCACCACTAGAGAACAGGAGCACCACCATGCCTATCGACATGATTGAAACCGAAGAATTCAACCAAGGCACGCAGATCAAGGTGATCGGCGTCGGCGGCGGCGGCGGCAACGCCGTCGACCACATGATTGAACGCAGCGTTCAGGGCGTCGAATTCATTACGGCCAATACTGATGCTCAAGCTCTGTTGCGCAGCCGCGCCCACCGCACCATCCATCTGGGTGGCAGCGGCCTGGGTGCCGGCAGCAAGCCCGACAAGGGCCGCGACGCTGCGGAAGCTGCTGTGGAAGATATTCGCGCTGCCATCGAAGGCGCGCACATGCTCTTCATTACGGCAGGCATGGGTGGTGGTACGGGTACCGGTGCATCGCCTGTGATCGCACGAGTGGCCAAGGAAATGGGCATTCTGACTGTGGGTGTGGTGACCAAGCCTTTCGAGTGGGAAGGCGGCCGCCGCATGCAGAACGCTGACGCCGGCCTGGCCGAGCTGGAAGCGAATGTGGACTCGCTGATCGTTGTGCTCAACGAAAAGCTGCTCGATGTGCTGGGCGACGATATCTCCCAGGACGAGGCTTTTGCCCATGCCAATGACGTTCTGAAGAACGCCGTGGGCGGCATTGCCGAAATCATCAACGAGTACGGCCATGTGAACGTCGACTTCGAAGACGTGCGCACTGTGATGGGTGAGCCCGGCAAGGCCATGATGGGCACGGCCAAGGCCGCCGGTCCTGATCGTGCCCGTATCGCTGCCGAGCAGGCCGTGGCCTGCCCGCTGCTGGAAGGCATTGATCTGTCCGGCGCCAAGGGCGTGCTGGTGCTGGTCACCGCAGCCAAGGGCAGCCTCAAGCTGTCCGAGTCGCGTCTGGCCATGTCTACCATCAACGCCTACGCGTCTCCCGATGCGCATGTGATCTATGGCGCTGCCTACGATGACTCGCTGGGCGACGAAATCCGTGTGACCGTGGTGGCCACCGGCCTGTCGCGTCCCAATGTGCGTCGCCAGAACATCCAGGTGGTGCAGGGCGGTCTGCGTACCGGTACCGACAACGTGGCCGTAGGTCTGCCTCCCCTGGGCGGCATGGAATACGGCACGGCCAACACCAATGTGCCCAGCGTCTGGCGTACCAACCGCACCCAGGCTTCGGAGCGTGTGAGCGCCCTGGCATCTGGCGGCATGGACGATGTGGAGATCCCTGCGTTCCTGCGCAAGCAGGCGGACTGACCGCCCGGCACCCCCTGAGCGGCTTTGCCGCTTCCTTCTCTCTGGCGCTTTGCGCCGGAGGGGGGCGACACCCTCGGTGCGGGGCGGCGGGGCCGTCCAGGTCCTTGCTCGGCATCTCTGAGTTGGTGCTCGCCAGTATTTGAGAGGTCAGCCGCAAAGGCCTTTGGTTCGTTAAGGACTGAAGGCCCATCGGTTCGCTGTATCGCAGCGATTAAGACAACCCTGGGTCGGCGTAAGCCGGCTCGGGGTTGTCCCATTTAAAATACCAGCATGCTTCAGCAACGTACCATCAAGACCATTTCCCGTGCCGTAGGCGTGGGCCTGCACAGCGGCCAGCGAGTCGAGCTGACGCTGCGCCCTGCCCAGCCTGATACCGGCATCGTGTTCCGTCGTGTGGACTTGCCCGAGCCTGTGGATATCCCCATTTCCGCCGAGGCCGTGACCGACACGCGCATGGCCTCGACCATCGGCAGCGGCGGTGCCAAGGTACATACGGTGGAGCACCTGATGTCGGCCATCGCCGGTCTGGGAATCGACAACCTCTATGTGGACATCACTGCCGAGGAGGTGCCGATTCTCGATGGTTCCTCGTCCTCGTTCGTGTTTCTGCTGCAAAGCGCCGGAATCGAGTTGCAGAAGGCTCCCAAGCGCTTCATCCGCATCAAGAGCCCGATCGAGGTACGCGAAGGCGAAGGCCAGAACCTCAAGTGGGCGCGCTTCGATCCCTACCACGGCTTCAAGCTGCGCTTCGAGATCGACTTCGCTCACCCCGCCGTGGATTCGACGGGGCAGTGCGTGGAGTTCGACATGGGCCTGGACAACTACACACGTGATATCGCCCGTGCGCGCACCTTCGGCTTCACCAAGGATGTGGAAATGCTGCGCAACAACGGCCTGGCATTGGGAGGCGGGCTGGACAACGCCATCGTCATGGACGACTACAAGGTCCTGAACAGCGACGGCCTGCGCTATGACGACGAGTTTGCCAAGCACAAGATCCTTGATGCGATCGGTGACCTGTATCTGATCGGCAAGCCCATTCTCGGTGCCTATAGCGCCTTTCGCTCGGGTCACGGCCTCAACAACAAGCTGCTGCGCTCCATGATTGCTCAGCCCGAGACCTGGGAGCTCGTGACCTTTGAGAGCGAGCGCCAGGCTCCCCAGGGCTTTGCCATGCCCGCCCAGGCCTGGTAGACCTCCATGCTGATCTTTCGCTGGCTGGCCACCTTGCTGATTCTGGCTTCGGCACTGAGCTTTGCCTTCTATCTGGGAACCGGCAAGGCGCACTACAAGCGCCTTGGTTTTTTGCTGTTCAAGTGGACGGTGATCGCCGGTCTCGCCTTTTTTGCCGTGATGTTTGTCGGGCGCATCCTCTGAGAGTTAATGAATATTGATAGCGGCTTGCCAAATCCGGCTCGGCGTTTCATAGGTTTCTGTTCTGTAAACAGCGCGCAAAAAGTGGTAAATCGGCAGTTGCTCACTTCTTGCGGTACCGAAATTGGGTAAAGATGGCTCTGCTGCGGCCGCCATGACTGGCCGCACACCTTGTTGACCGAAACGATTCGACAAAGGAGTACCCATGTCCCGTTTGACTACCCGCATTCTTTCTGCCTCCGTTGCCGCCTGCCTGGGCCTGGGCAGTCTGGCCGTCCAGGCGCAGCCCGGCCCACCGCCTGGTCGCGGCAATGGGCATGGAGCGCAGGACATGCGCCATGGCGGTCGCCATGATGATCGTGGCCGGCATGAGCAGCGCTATGACAGGCGTGATGACCGACGTGCCGATCATCACGACAATGGTCGCCGTGGCGGTGGTCCCGACCATAACTGGTACAAGGGCAGTCGCGTGCCGCCGCAATACCGCAGCCAGCACTATGTGGTGAATGACTGGCGCGGCCATCATCTGTCGGCACCGCCGCGTGGCTACCACTGGATTCAGAACGGCGGCGACTATCTGCTGGTTGCCATTGCCACAGGTGTGATCGCCTCCATGGTGCTGAGCGCCTATTAAGCAAATCAGACCATCAAAAAAGCCGTGACATGTCACGGCTTTTTTGTATCAGGCAGAGCTTTGAAACGGTGTGCGCTCCAACTCGAAGGCAGCGAGCAAGGGCCATCCTGCTGCGCAACTGCCGACCCCTTCCAAAGAGAGAAGGGAAAGCCGCGAAGCGGCTCAGGGCGAGCTCAATAGACCCGTCCGCTCCGGTACATGGCATGTTGCTTGCGGCGCAGATCGGTGGACTTGGCCATCAGTCCCATGGCGGCAGCCGCGTGGGCATGGGTGATGGCCAGTCCCAGCGCGTCGGCGGCATCGGTACCAGGCAGACCGGGCAGTTGCAGCAGCCGCTTGACCATTTCCTGAATCTGGCTCTTGGCTGCGCGGCCATGGCCTACCACGGCTTTTTTCATCTGCAGGGCGGTGTATTCGGAAACCGCGAGATTGGCGTTGACCAGGGCCGTCAGCGCCGCACCACGGGCCTGACCCAGCAGCAGCGTGGACTGGGGGTTGACGTTGACGAAGACGATTTCCACGGCAGCCACCTCGGGCTGGTAGCGCGAGGCGACTTCCGAGATGCCGTCGAACAGCACCTTGAGACGGCCCGGCAGGTCGCCGAGCTCCATCTTGTTGGTGCGTATGGTGCCGCTGGCCACATAGGACAGGCGCTGGCCTTCCATGTCGATGACGCCAAAGCCCGTGGTCTGCAGGCCAGGGTCGATTCCTAGAATTCGCATGGCTGTCGATTATCCACGTACAAAACCTTCACGTTCCATGCGGGTGGCAGCAAGCAAGAGCCGCCTCGCGGCGATGCTGCCTTCTGCTCGGGGGAAGGCGTGGGGCCGCCCAGGCGAAGCGCCTCAGGGAGGCGTCACCATCGGTATATAGCGTGCAATCGTGCGACTGCGCTGCACCAGATAGCGCGATTGCGGCATTTTCTCGAAGCGCTTGGGCGCCGGAAGCATGGCGGCAAGTCGCGCTGCCTCCGCAGCATTGAGCTGGGTGGCACTCTTGCGGAAGTAATGCCGGGCGGCGGCCTCGGCGCCGAATACGCCCTGGCCCCATTCCACATTGTTGAGGTAGATCTCCAGAATGCGCTGCTTGCTCAGCATCAGCTCCAGCAATTGCGCCAGCACCAGCTCCTGGCCCTTGCGCAGAAAATTGCGTTCGCCCGACAGCAGCAGGTTCTTGGCCAGCTGCTGGGTGATGGTGGAGCCACCATAGACCTTGGCGGGCTTGCTGTTGCTTCCGGCTTTTTCTGCCTGCATGGCCCTGGCCTCGGCTTTGGCGTTGCGCTGCCAGGCCCTCTGAACGGCATCCCATTCCACGCCGTGGTGGTCCATGAAGCCGGCATCTTCGGAGGCAATCACCGCGCGCTTGAGGTGGCTGGAGATCTGGCCGTAGTCCACCCATTGCTGGCGCCAGCGCAGGCCCTCGCTGCTGTGCGCAAGCTGCCAGGCTTCGGAGCGCTGATAGCTGGTGGACTCTGGATCCAACCAGGCCATGACTGCGATGCGTGCTGCAAAAAATAATTGCAGCAACAGCCCTGCGCAGAGCACAAGCAACAGCAGTCGGCCAAGAGCTTTCATGGTGCGTGGTGATTTCAATGTGCCGCTTCGGCTTGCAGCAAGGCACGCAACTCGGCCAGAACCTGCACAGACGGCGGACGCACGCCGCGCCACAAGGCAAAGGATTCAGCAGCCTGCTCCACCAGCATGCCCAGGCCATCACGCGCCAGCGCGCCGTGGCTGCTGGCCCAGTCCAGAAAATTCTGGGCGGCGGGGCCGTACATCATGTCGTATGCCAGACTGCGTGCGTGCAGCACGCTGGCGGGCGCGGGCACATCAGACCCAGCCAAACTGCTGGCCGTGGCGTTGATGACGATGTCGAAATTTTGGGTCAGATCGATCTCGAGCACTTGTCTTTCAAGTGCTAGCAGCTCTACTTTATGTAGCGTGGCAATGTCCGTATGCTGCTGGACCAGCGTTTGAGCCCTGGCATGAGTGCGGTTGACCACGACCAGGCGGCGGGGCTTTTGCTCCAGCATAGAGCCCAGGGCTCCAGCGGCGGCGCCACCCGCACCCAGCAGCAGCACATCGCGCCCGGCGATGGGCACACCGGCATTGCGGGTGATGTCGGCGACGATGCCCAGGCCATCGGTGTTGTCGGCATGAATGCCGTTGGCGCCGAATACCAGCGTATTGGCAGCACCAGCCAGCCGCACGCGCTCGCTGGTACTGGTGGCCAGCTCGGCCGCCTGCAGCTTGAAGGGAACGGTCACATTGCAGCCCTTGCCGCCGCGCGCGGCAAAGTCGCGCACAAAGTCGGCAAAGCCATCCAGCTGCACCAGGGCGCGGTCGTAGCTGAGGGGCTGGCCGGTCAGCTCGGCGAAGCGGGCATGAATCCAGGGGGAGCGGCTATGGGCAACGGGGTTGCCCATGACGCAGTAGGCATCAAGCGTATTGGTCATAAAAAGGCTGAAAGAAATCGCTGAGCAGAGTTGGATACGCGTTGGGACAGTGGCCTGTGAAACCGGCCAAGCCTAAGCCGAGGCAGATGCGCAAGGGCCGTCCCGCCGCGCTGGCTGCGTTCCCCGCCCGCAAGCGAAGCGATGCGAAAGCGGGGGAAGACGCCGAAGGCGGCACAGGGGGTCACCTTATGTCTGTTTCCAGTGTCTGCTCGCGCGTGAACCTGAAGCGCGAGACGACGGCAATCTGATCGGCCTTGGAGCGCATGGCCGGGCCGAAGTGGCCGTAGGGGCCGGCGGCGCGGGCGATGGCCTCGGCACGGGTATCGAGCATGCGGTTGCCCGAGCCCTGCACAACCTCGGTGGAAAGCACGCGGCCGTCATGGTTCACGGTCAGGATCATGACCAGCTCGCCATACAGCTTCTTGCCCTTGTGCTCGGGGAAATTTTCCGTGCCCTTGTCCTCCACCTTGCGGCGAAGCGCATCGTAGTAGACCGCATACACGGCCTCCTTGGTGGCGGGGCTGATATAGCGCTTCTTGGGGCGGGCGTTCTCTTCGTTGATGCGCTTTTCAATCTCGGCCAGCAGCTTGATGAGCTGCAAGCGCTTTTCTTCCTGTGCCTCCAGGGCCTTGTTGTCGGCGCTCAGCCGCGGGTCTATGGGGGGCAGCGCGGCCACTTGCTGGCGCAGTTGGGTCAGCAAGTGGTTCTGCTGCTCCTGCATGGCATCGAGCTGGCGCTGTTTTTCCTCGAAATCATCGCCCACTGTCGTCAGCGCCGAGTAGGGCATGGGACTGGTGGAGCGGCCCTGGTCGGCATCGCCGCCGCCAGCCAGCGAGGTCTGGGCAATGGCCTGGGCCTTGTCCGGCGTCTCGTTGGCGCGGGCGTTGACCAGGATCACTTCCAGCGGCGTGTCCTGAAACACGCGCTCGAAGCGTTCCGGGTCCACGAAGCGGATGGCCAGTAGCACGGCATGGATGGCGATGGAAACGCCTAGCGCCAGCTGCAGCGTACTCAGTCGTCGAAGAGAGGTGGGCAGTTTCACGGCAGCGTCAGGGCTATGAGGTGTGGAGGTCAGGACTTGGGCTGGTCTGCAGCGGGATCGGCTTCGTTCATGTCCACTGCAATGGAGATGGGGCCGGCCACGGTTTCTTCATCGTCCTCGCCGCTGTCCTCATCTTCGCTTTCGGCCTCGGCTCCTGCATCCAGGCGTTCGATCAGCGTCCCCGAGATGTCCAGCGAGATCTCGTCGATCTCGCCGAGCTTGACGCGAACATGGGCGCCGCGCGGCAGGTTCTGCGCACCCAGCACGGGCAGCACCAGAGGCAGATTGTCGGCGCGCACCAGGAAGGAACCGTTGGGGCCTTCCTTGAACACGCTGGCCGTCAGTTCGCTGATGCCGTTCTGCTCCAGATACTTGAGTGTCCAGAAACGCTCCATGCCGGCCTGATAGCCGTTGTAGGCGCTGTAGGCGCCGTCAAAGCTGCTGATAATGCCGAACAGCTCGGCGTCCTTGGGCTTGAAGGGCGCTGCAAGGGCAGCCGTCTTGCCATGGCGGGCGCAGGCAATGATCTGCCATTGATTGACAAGGTCCACATAGCGGCGCAGCGGCGAGGTGGCCCAGGAGTAGGCTTTCACGCCGATACCGGCATGCGGCAAGGCCTTGGTGCTCATGCGTACCTTGACGCCGGGTGCCAGGCTGGCCTGGCTGCGGTAGATGCCGGGCACACCGTGCTCGGCCAGCATCAGCCCCCAGGTGCTGTTGGCCACGATGGCGGCCTCGGCCACGATCAGGTCCAGCGGCGCGCCGCGCTTGCGCACGGTGATCTGCACCTGCTCGCTGCCGTTGGGCTCGGCGCCGTCGTTGCCGACGAGACGGAAGTTGTAGTCCGGGCGGTTGAAGTTCTCGGGCTTGCCGCGCACGACTTCGCGATTGGCCTTGAGGAACTTGGACCAGCGCTGCAAAAAGGTGAGCTCCTTGCGCTTTCCCAGCAAAGAATCGGGCGTGTTTTCAACTTCGATTGAGGAGTCCGTCAGCCATTCCTCGGTGACGATGTGATCGAGCTTGTCGTAGCGGAAGTTGACTTCCACTGGCACGCGCTCGAGACGGGTTTCGCTGGAGATGGTCTCCAGCGTCTCCTCGTTGATCTGCACATACAGAGAAACGGCGGGGTTGGAGCGGCCTTCGTCCAGCGTGTAGATATGCACCACGTCGTCGGGCAGCATGGTGATCTTGTAGCCGGGCATGTAGACGGTGGACAGGCGGGCGCGGCCCAGCTTGTCCAGCTCGCCGCCGGGCGTGATGGCCAGACCGGGAGCGGCAATGTGGATGCCCACGGTGACGGTGCCCGTGCCCAGGCCGGTGACGGACAGCGCATCGTCGATTTCGGTGGTGGCCGAGTCGTCGATGGAGAAGGCCTGTACATCGGCCACGGGCAGGTCGTCCGGTGGCTGGGGAGCCTGCACGGAGGGGAAGCCTGTGCCCTTGGGGAAGTTGTCGAACAGGAAGCGCTTCCAGTGGAACTGGTAGGACGAGTCGATGGCGCCAGCGCGGTGCAGCAGCTCCAGCGGGGCCAGCTTGGTGGCGCGGCTGGCGTCGACCACGGCCTTGTATTCGGGGGCGTTCTTGTCGGGCTTGAACAGAATCTTGTAGAGCTGCTCGCGGATCGCCTGCGGGCACTCGCCGCGGCCCAGTTCCTCGGCCCAGGCGTCGATCTGTGCCTGAATCTGCTTTTTCTTCTCGATGGCGGCAAGGGCTTGCTGCAGGATTTCTGCAGGGGCCTTCTTGAAGCGGCCCTTGCCCGCACGGCGGAAATAGTGCGGTGCGTCGTAGAGGCAGAACAGCGCACCGGCCTGCTGGGCCAGCGTCGCGGATTCTGAAAAATAGTCACGCGCCAGGTCGGCAAAGCCGAACTCTTCCTCGGGCGCAAACTCCCAGGCCAGATCCAGATCGATCTCGGCGGCCTGGGCCTGGCCCTGAGCGATCAACTCGGCAGGAGCCGGCTTCTCGAACTTGAGCAGGATATTGGCGGCCTTGACCTTGACCCGCTTGCCCGAGTCCAGCTCGACTTGGGCAGAGGATTCGGCTTCGGAGAGGATGCGCCCGGCCAGAAATTTGCCGGCTTCTTCAAACAGTGCGTGCATAACCGCGCATTTTCCCACGAGCCGAACATTCGGCGCTCAGAAGTGATTCAGTTCATGCTTGAGATCGGTCAATATCAGACGCGGCACCCGCGCGGTAAGGGCTGCGAACAGTGGGCGTTTAGCGATACAGCCGTTCCCTGGGGCGGCGCATGGAGTCGCCGAGGGGGTCAGGCCAAGGCCAGGAATTCGTCGATCCGGTCCAGATACTCGGCAAAGTTGCTCAGGGCGTGGTCGCCGCCTTCTTGCACCAATTGCAGGGCGTGAGGGTAGCGCTCGCTCATCTCGTTCCAGTCCAGCACCTCGTCGCCCTGGGCGATCAACACCATCTCGGGTGCTGCCGGCGTCATGGCGCGGGTGTCGAGCTGGCGCAATTCCTCAATGTATTCGGGGCGAAAGAAGAAGGTTTCCTCAGGGTCATGCCAGCTGGACTGCTCGCCAATGTATTTTTCCAGGTCGCGGGCCGGGTTGACGGCGGGGTTGATCATCACGCTCTTGCAGCGTGCCAGCTGGGCCACCCAGCTGGCGTAATAGCCACCCAGCGACGAACCCATGACGGCCATGTTCTGGCGTGGCCAGTTGGCGATGCCCTCGGCGATCACGGCCGCCGCTTCTCGCGGCGAGGGCGGCAGCTGAGGACACCACCAGCGTACCTTGGAATGCCTGGCGCCCACATAGTCCGCCATGATGCGTGCCTTGTTGGACTGAGGGGAGGAGCGAAAGCCATGCAGATACAGCAGGTGGGTGGTCGTCATAGCGGCAATCTCCTCTGGTAAAAAACACTTCTGTCTCGGTCATTGTGGACTGTCTGCCCCAAGCCTATCAGGGGAGAAGGCCTATGGCGGGGGGAATGAGCCTGGGCCGACTTGAGTCGTCAGCAAAGCTCAACCCTGCAAGCTGCACGGCGGTCGGCTCCCACGATAATTGCGGCCCATGTCCGCCATCGAATTCGATAAGCCCTCGCTGCTGCAACGCATTGTTCCGCTGTTTCGCGGCTTTGATTTCCTGTTGCTTCTCTTTATCGCCATGTTGGCAGGGGCGGGGCTGCTGGCCATGTACTCGGCGGGTTTCGATCACGGCACGCGCTTTGTGGACCACGGCCGCAATATGCTGATTGCGGCGGGTCTGCTGTTCGTGCTGGCCCAGATATCCCCCCAGCAACTGATGAAGGTAGCCGTGCCGCTCTACACCCTGGGCGTGGTGTTGCTGGTGGCGGTGGCGCTGTTCGGCATCACCAAGAAGGGGGCCACGCGCTGGGTGAATGTGGGAGTGGTGATTCAGCCCTCCGAGCTTTTGAAGATCGCCACGCCGCTGATGCTGGCCTGGTGGTTCCAGCGCCGCGAGGGAAATCTGCGCGCCTCGGACTTTGTCATTGCCTTTGTGTTGCTGATGGTGCCTGTGGGCCTGATCATGAAGCAGCCAGACCTGGGCACCTCGCTGCTGGTGATGGCTGCAGGTCTGTCCGTGATCTTTTTTGCCGGCCTGCCCTGGAAGCTCATCGTGCCCCCCGTGCTGCTGGCCTTGGTCGGCATCTTCCTGATCGTCTGGTTCGAGCCCCAGCTCTGTGCCGACGGCGTGAGCTGGTATTTTCTGCATGACTATCAGCGTACACGCGTCTGTACCTTGCTGGACCCCACGCGCGACCCTCTGGGCAAGGGCTTTCACATCATTCAGGGCATGATCGCCATCGGTTCGGGCGGTGTCTGGGGCAAGGGTTTTATGGCGGGCACGCAGACTCACCTGGAATTCATTCCAGAGCGCACCACCGACTTCATCTTTGCCGCCTATTCCGAGGAATTCGGCCTCATAGGCAATCTGTTCATCATCGTCGGCTTTCTCTTGCTTGTCTGGCGCGGGCTGGCCATTTCCATGAATGCCAACTCGCTGTTCGGCCGACTGATGGCAGCTGCCGTGGCCATGATCTTCTTCACCTATGCGTTCGTGAACATGGGCATGGTCAGCGGCATCCTGCCGGTGGTAGGTGTGCCTCTGCCTTTCATCAGCTATGGCGGCACGGCCATGGTCACGCTGGGCCTGGCGCTGGGTGTGCTGATGTCGGTGTCGCGGGCGCAGCGGCAACTCCCCGGCGGTGATGGGCATATTCCCCATTCGTGAAGACCCGTGATAGGGCTTGGATGCTCTTAAAAGGAGAGCTTCTATCCCATGTCCTGAAAGCTTTGAGTAATAGTTTTATGTGAAACTGCGCGTCGGGGCAGCGCGTTTAGATCGTTGAAAAATGTCAGTAGTTCCGTCCAAGGTCTTGCTTCGACTGTAAACAGCGTTTACAAACGGTTCTGGGGGGGTCAGAAGACCGATCAAGCGGGAGCGGCAAAGACCCAGGTGGGGTTCTGCAATGCAAAGCGGGCAGGGCGGAACCCGGCAAGTGCGAAGCTAAGTGAATGGAGCGGAATGTTGTTCAGCCTGGTGGGGCAGCATTCCGCTCTTTTTTATGCGCAGCCCGAGACAAGTCAGGGCTTGCAGCTATCTCTACAATGCTCTCATGATTTCCCGCGAACCCACCATCGAACGCTTGGCCACGGCCCGTCAGTTGCTGCTTGAGCCCTTCGGCCTGGACGAAACCCATCTTGCGCGTGCGCTTGCCGAAATTCGCTCGCACCAGGTGGATGACGCCGATCTCTACTTCCAGTACACCCGCGCGGAAGGCTGGAGTCTGGAGGAAGGCATCGTCAAGACCGGCTCCTTCTCCATCGATCAGGGAGTAGGCGTTCGGGCGGTCAGTGGCGAGAAGACGGCTTTTGCCTATTCCGACGACATTTCCGAAGCCTCGCTGCTGGATGCCGCACGTACCGTGCGCTCCATCTCCAGCGCCACCCAGACGCGCCGCGTCAAGGCGGGTGCGCAGAAGATTGCGCAAAGCCGCTCGCTCTATCCTGAGCTGGACCCCATCAGCACGCTGGACAGCACGGCCAAGGTCGAGCTGCTGGGCAAGGTGGAAAAGCTGGCCCGCGCCAAGGACCCGCGCGTGGTGCAGGTCATGGCCGGTCTCGCCAGTGAATACGATGTGGTGCTGGTGGCCCGTGCCGACGGCACGCTGGCCGCTGACGTGCGCCCGCTGGTGCGCCTGTCGGTAACGGTGATCGCCGAGCAGAAGGGCCGCCGCGAGGTGGGCTCCTCCGGTGGTGGCGGTCGCTTCGGTCTTGCCTATTTCAGTGACGAGCAGATCAGCCAGTATGTGGACGAGGCCGTGCATGCAGCCCTGGTCAACCTCGAATCGCGTCCCGCACCGGCAGGCGTGATGACCGTGGTGCTGGGCTCGGGCTGGCCCGGCGTGCTGTTCCACGAGGCCGTGGGCCACGGTCTGGAAGGTGACTTCAACCGCAAGGGCTCCAGCGCCTTCAGCGGTCGCATCGGTCAGCGCGTGGCCGCCAAGGGCGTGACCGTGCTGGATGACGGCACGATTGCCGATCGCCGCGGCTCCTTGAACGTGGACGACGAAGGCCATGTCAGCCAGAGCAATGTGCTGATCGAGGACGGCATTCTCAAGGGCTATATCCAGGACTCGATGAATGCGCGCCTGATGGGCGTCAAGCCCACGGGCAATGGCCGTCGCGAAAGCTACGCCCACATCCCCATGCCGCGCATGACCAACACCTATATGCTGGGTGGCGACAAGGATCCGCAGGAGATCATCGGCTCCATCAAGAAGGGCCTGTACGCCACCAACTTCGGCGGCGGTCAGGTGGACATCACCAGCGGCAAGTTCGTGTTCTCCGCCAGCGAAGCCTACTGGGTGGAAAACGGCAAGATCCAGTACCCCGTCAAGGGCGCGACCATCATCGGCAGCGGCCCGGAGTCGCTCAAGCACATCAGCATGATAGGCAACGACATGCGCCTGGACTCGGGTGTGGGTACCTGCGGCAAGGAAGGCCAGAGCGTGCCTGTGGGCGTGGGTCAGCCTACGCTGCGCATTGATGGGCTGACGGTTGGTGGCACGGCCTGATAGAGAGATTTCATGGCGGCTCTGCCCGCCGCGAGCACCAAACCCCGCTTTGCATGTCAGAGCGGGGTTTTTTCATTTCAGCGTGGTGCAAACCGTTCGCCACAGACCGCTTGCGGCAACAAAGCTTGTGGCAAGACGCTGTAGGTCGCCGGGCAGCAGGGTTTTTGTACGGTGTTTTGTGGGTTGATCTTGAATATTGTTGATTCGCTGAAAAATTGCATTGATTCTTGGTAAATTGGAATTAATATCAATAAAATTCTGAAAAACAAGAAAAAACGCAGAAATAGTGCATTTGGATGAATTTTGAAAAATGCGCCATTTCAGAGGGAAAGCCTGTTTTGGACAGAACAGCGGTGCGAGCTGCTGATGTTGCAATGCAAAAGAGCTGTGCTACATTGAAAGACATGCAAACGCAACGCGCCTATTTCTTTTACTTTTGGTTCTCGCCCCCGGCGGCTGAGAGGTAAACGCGCGCACCCTGCAAACACCTCCCAAAGAACCGCCGAAGCTGCAAAGCCCGGCGGTTTTTTTTCACCCCTACGTTTCAGCACCCCCGGTTTTCAACGATCAAACACCTCACGAAAGATTGCCATGACTGCTCTGAACACTTCCGCCACCGATTCCTGGTATCGCGCCGGCTCTCCCAAGACAGGTCAGACCGACGACGCACGTATCAAGGAAATCACAGTGTTACCCCCTCCAGAGCACCTCATCCGCTTCTTCCCCATTCGCGGCACTGCCGTGGAGACGCTGATCAGCGACACCCGCCGCAGCATCCACAACATCATGCGTGCGCAGGATGATCGTCTGCTGGTCATCGTCGGCCCTTGTTCCATTCACGATCCGGCCGCTGCCCTGGACTATGCCCGCCGTCTGGCCGTGGTGCGCGAGCAGTACAAGGACACGCTGGAAGTGGTGATGCGCGTCTACTTCGAGAAGCCCCGCACCACCGTGGGCTGGAAGGGACTGATCAATGATCCCTACCTGGATCAGAGCTATCGCATCGACGAAGGCCTGCGCATTGCGCGCCAGCTCCTGATCGACATCAACCGCCTGGGTGTGCCTGCGGCCAGCGAGTTCCTGGACGTGATCTCGCCCCAGTACATCGGCGATCTGATCAGCTGGGGCGCCATCGGTGCCCGCACCACGGAAAGCCAGGTGCATCGTGAACTGGCTTCGGGCATTTCGGCACCGATTGGCTTCAAGAACGGCACGGACGGCAATATCCGCATTGCCACCGACGCGATTCAGTCGGCCAGCCGAGGTCACCATTTCCTGTCGGTACACAAGAACGGCCAGGTCGCCATCGTGCATACGGGCGGCAATCAGGACTGTCACGTGATTCTGCGCGGTGGCAAGACGCCCAACTACGATGCGGCGCATGTGGCAGCCGCCTGCCGGGATCTGGAGGCAGCGGGCCTCACGCCTTCGCTGATGGTGGATTGCAGCCACGCCAACAGCAACAAGCAGCATGAGCGCCAGAAGGATGTGGCCCGTGATATCGCGGCTCAGATTGCAGGTGGCTCCAGCAGCGTCTTCGGCGTGATGATCGAAGGTCATCTGGTCGGCGGTGCGCAGAAGTTCACTCCCGGCAAGGATGAGGTCTGCGATCTGACCTACGGCCAGAGCATTACCGATGCCTGCCTGGGCTGGGACGATTCCCTGGCAACGCTGCAGGAGCTGTCGCAGGCCGTGAGCCAGCGCCGCGCGGCTGCGGCTGCCTGCAAGCAGGAAGCCGAAGTGCTCGCCTGATCGACAGAGCGGGCATGAACGAAACAGGCCACAGGGATTGTTCCCTGTGGCCTGTTTGTTTTTCCAGATGGCGTGGAGCGGCTCGCCTGCCGGCTCAGTGCTTGGTGTCCGGTGCCGGCTCCGGCGTCATCTCGCAGCCGTTGAGCGTGGCATCGATGCGGTTGAGCAGGCGCAGCAGATGCTGCTTGTCAAAGTCGGTGCGCTGCTGCCACTCGTGATCGGCCAGCGGATAGACATGGCTTTGGTGGGGGAGGCTGCCCTTGGCATCGATCACGGCGTGCAGGCGCGGGATGAACACCCATTGCAGCCACTCGTGCAGCTTGAGCGTGTCGTACATGAAAGGCGTGGTGGATTCCAGTGCCTTGGGGTCTGGGGCTACGGCGGACCAGAGCTTCTGGACCTGCAGTTCGGCCTCCAGTTGTTGCAGATGCTCGCGTATTTCTTTGTGGATGTTTTCAGCGGTCATGGTGATGGTTCCTGAAGGCGTTGCAAGGCCTGCAAACGGGTATTCGTCAAAAATCTATCCAGTATGTAAGTCCTCTCATCACATTTTCAAGGCAGGAGCCTGGATGGAGATAACTGGCGGGTTACGAGTCCGTAATGACACTTGAAAAAGACGGTTTTGCCCTTATATTCATGCCAAGCATGCAGGCAATGCTATGAAATTTAAAGATTTTTCATTGCTTTGCATGCCATGTTCCTGTAACCACTGTGATGCTTGATGCAAGTCTTTCAGGCCATGCATTGGTTGCCGCAGCTGTTTGCAAGCCGTCAGCTTGCAGCGTCTTCAGCACCGCGGTCACTATTAAGCTGTGGCCACGACAACGAATGGTGCAAGAGTCACCAGGTCAGAGGAGATTTATGCGTAGTGAAGTAATCGTGGTTTTGGATGGCGACCGTGAATACCGGGTCGATACCCAGTCCCTGTCCCCTATCAGTTCGGACGAAGGCCGACGCTGGCTGGATCAGCAGTTTGTCTCGCTCGAGTGCGAGCCTTTGCGGGCCACGGGCAAGGTGTTGCTGGCCGACAAGCTGGTGGTGGTGGCGCGTGAAGCGCGCAATCGCCCCGAGCTGTTTGACAACGAAGACTGGCGCAACAGCTATGCCCTGGCAGCGCATGCTGTGCTGTCCAAGCCCTTGATCCGGGTGGATGTGCCGGCGATGTCGATTAGTTATTGACCCCCCCTGAGCCGCTTTGCGGCTTCCCCCCAGGGGGACGACGCCTTTGCTGCGGGGCGGCCCTTGCTTGGCGTCTCTGGCTTGCTCAGTGCCCGAACAATGAAAAATGCCCGCGTTGAGCGGGCATTTGCTTTTTGGGAGGGCTTATTTCAGTGCTTGCAGCAGCTTGGCGTGGATGCCGCCAAAGCCGCCATTGCTCATGCAGACGATATGGTCACCGGGGCGGATGACGGCACTGATCTGCGCTATCAGGGTCTCGATATCAGCTGCTACCTGAGCGCGCTGGCCGGCGCCTACGCCCATGGATTCCAGTGCTTCGGCGGCATCCCAGTCGAGGCCTGCAGTGTGGCAGAAGACCAGATCGGCACTTTCCAGCGACCAGGGCAACTGGCTCTTCATGGTGCCCAGCTTCATGGTGTTGCTGCGAGGCTCGAACACTGCCAGGATGCGGGCCTCTGCCCCGAGCTTGCGGCGCAGGCCGTCCAGGGTGGTGCGGATGGCGGTGGGGTGGTGGGCGAAGTCGTCATAGACCTCGATGCCGTTGACCGTGCCGCGCAGCTCCATGCGACGCTTGACGTTCTGAAAGCGCGACAGGGCTTCGCAAGCCAGCTCGGCACTGACGCCCAGATGGTCGGCAGCAGCGATGGCGGCCAGTGCATTGAGCTGGTTGTGCACGCCGGTCAGGCTCCAGCGCAGTTGCGCCACTTTTTTGCCGCGGTGCAGCACGGCAAAGTCGCTGGGATCGCCATCGGCACTGAAGTCGCTGACAGCCGAGCCGAAGCTCCGCACTTCGCTCCAGCAGCCCTGGGCCAGCACGCGGGTCAGGCTCTCCTCCAGGCCATTGCTCACCACACGGCCGGTTGACGGCACGGTGCGTATCAGGTGGTGGAACTGGCGCTCGATGGCAGCCAGATCGTCAAAGATGTCGGCGTGATCGAATTCCAGGTTGTTGAGCACGGCCGTGCGGGGGCGGTAGTGCACAAACTTGCTGCGCTTGTCGAAGAAGGCGGTGTCGTACTCATCGGCCTCGATCACAAACACGGGTTCGTCCCCGACGGGGCCAGGGCCCGCGACGGGGCGCTGGGCCGCACCGAGGCGGGCGGAGACGCCAAAGTCCAGCGGTACGCCGCCGACCAGGAAACCGGGTTGCAGACCTGCGCACTCAAGCACCCAGGTCAGCATGGATGTGGTGGTGGTCTTGCCGTGGGTGCCGGCCACGGCCAGCACATGGCGACCGCGCAGCACATGTTCGGCCAGCCATTGCGGGCCGCTGGTATAGGCGGCGCCGGTGTCCAGAATCGCCTCCATCAGCGGGAATTTGGGCAATCCGTCGGGCAGACGTTTGCGGCTGACGACGTTGCCGACCACATACATATCGGGCTTGAGCGCAATCTGGTCAGCACCATAGCCCTCGATCAGCTCAATGCCCAGTTGGCGCAGCTGATCGCTCATCGGCGGGTAAACGCCGGAATCGCAGCCCGTCACCTTGTGACCAGCTTCTCGTGCCAAGGCGGCCAGGCCTCCCATGAAGGTGCCGCAAATGCCCAGAATATGTATGTGCATGGCCGGGGATTCTACGTTTGCCTGCATGACCTGGAGGCAAGCCATGCCCCGCCTGGGCACTGACGGTAACCTTTATTATCAAATTGATAGCTGGTTTCGCATGATTTATATGGATCTAAATGTATTTTTACTTTCAGTTCGATACGAAACGGGCGCTGGCAGCTATCAAAACCTTGGTCTGTACGGTCCAGGTCAAAGTGCGGTCATTCATCTGGGTCACAATGCAAGCATGACCTGCCGCGCCTGCTGCGGCGGGCGTGATGAAATAGCGCTATGAGTTTGGATAACGTGACTGCTGAAATCGCTCAGACAGCGGCCCGCCTGGTGGTGGAGGAAGGCCTCGAATGGGGTCCGGCCAAGCAACGGGCCGTGCGTCAGCTCGGCCTGCCCGGCCGCACGGCGCTGCCTGACAACGACCAGCTTGAAGAAGCGGTGCGTGAATATATAGAGCTGTTCTGCGGCGACACCCAGCCGCAGGAGTTGCAGGCACTGCGCGAGCTGGCCCTGGTCTGGATGGACAGGCTGCAGGAGTTTCGCCCGCATCTGGCCGGAGCAGTCTGGCGCGGCACGGCCACGCGGCTGTCTGATATCTATCTGCAGCTGTTCTGCGATGATCCCAAGTCTGCCGAAATAGCACTCATCAACAACCATGTGCAATACGAGCCGAGCACGGTCACAGGCTTTCAGGGAAAGCCGGTCGAGGCACTTTCCATTCACGCACTGTGCAAGCCGATCAATGAAACCGTGGGCGTGCATCTGCTGGTCTACGACCATGATGATATGCGCGGTGCCATGAAGGCCGACAGCCATGGCCGCAGCCCGCGTGGTGATGCCAAGGCCTTGCGCAAGCTGCTGCAGGAGAGCTGCAATGAGTGAAAACACCTCTGAGAACAAGACGACCAATGGCTCGCGCCGCCTGTGGCTGACTGGCGCAGTGGCTGCCGTGGCGGCCGGGGGCGGCGCCGGTGTGGCCTGGTGGCGCAGCCAGCCTCAGGCCATGGGCCCTGGCGCCGAGGCGCAACTGTGGAGTCAGACCTTTGAAACGCCCGATGGCAAGCCTTTTGCCATGGCTGGTTTCCAGGGGCGCCCCTTGCTGGTCAACTTCTGGGCCACCTGGTGCCCGCCCTGTGTCAAGGAGCTGCCCATGCTCAGCGAATTTGCGGCGCAGCAAGGTGCAAAAGGTATTCAGGTCGTTGGCCTCGCGGTTGACAAATCCGAAGCCGTGCTGCGTTTTTTGCAGCGTCAGCCTGTGCAATTCCCCGTGGCCATCGCCATGCAAGGGGGATTGGGACTGAGCAGAAGCCTGGGGAACTTGCAGGGAGGCTTGCCATTCACGGTTCTTTTTGATGCCAAGGGGCAAGTGCGGCAACGTAAAATAGGTGAGCTTTCCAGCGAAGATCTGACAGATTGGAGCAAATAGAGCGAATGAACATTGCTCTTGTCGTCAGAAAAGTGTAGGTAACTAAATTCCATGGCGACGTTAGTGAAAAATATCTGCCAATGCACGCAGAAGGCCGAATTTGAGGTAAATTCGCGCCCTGTTTAGAAATACGTCGCTGGAGCTCCCATGGATTTGCGAAAACTCAAGACCCTTATTGATCTGGTGTCCGAATCGAATGTGTCGGAACTGGAGATCACCGAAGCAGAGGGCAAGGTCCGTATCGTCAAGAGCGAAGGTGTGGTTCACCAATACGTTGCAGCCCCCGTGCAAGCGGCTCCTGTGATGGCTGCCCCCTTGGCGGCAGCTCCCGTTGCCGCGGCTCCCGTGGCGGCCGCTGCCCCTGCTGCTGTAGAAGGTCATGTGGTCAAGTCACCCATGGTCGGTACTTTCTACCGTGCCTCCAGCCCTGGCGCCAAGCCCTTTGTGGATGTGGGAAGCCAGGTCAAGGAAGGCGAAACCATCTGCATCGTTGAAGCCATGAAGATCCTCAACGAAATCGAAGCCGACAAGACCGGCACCATTGTTCGCGTTCTGGGTGAAAACGGCCAGGCTGTGGAATACGGCCAGCCTCTGTTCGTGATCGAGTGATAGATCATGAGGCGTTGCGTGCAGTTCGCATGGCAGCGCCGATGTGCGCTAGCCACTGGCTGCGCGACTGAGTCATTGGCAGTAGTCTGTGCCGCGGCACAGGCACCAAGCTGCGAGGAACTTCATGTTTAAGAAAATTTTGGTTGCCAACCGGGGCGAGATCGCCCTGCGCATCCAGCGCGCTTGCCGTGAGCTGGGTATCAAGGCGGTGATGGTGTACTCCGAAGCCGACCGTGATGCCAAGTACGTCAAGCTGGCCGACGAGGCCGTGTGTATCGGTCCGGCTCCTTCCCCGCTGTCCTACCTCAACATGCCGGCCATCATCTCGGCTGCCGAGGTGACCGATGCGGAAGCCATCCATCCCGGTTACGGCTTCCTGTCCGAGAACGCCGACTTTGCCGAGCGTGTGGAAAAGAGCGGCTTCACCTTTATCGGCCCGACTCCCGAGAACATCCGCACCATGGGTGACAAGGTGTCGGCCAAGCAAGCCATGATCAAGGCCGGCGTGCCTTGCGTGCCCGGCTCGGACGGCGAACTGCCCGATGATCCCGCACTCATCAAGCGCATTGCAAAGACCATCGGCTATCCCGTGATCATCAAGGCCTCGGGCGGCGGCGGCGGTCGCGGCATGCGTGTGGTGCACACCGAAGCTGCGCTGATCAATGCCGTGCAGATGACCAAGGCGGAAGCCGGCGCTGCTTTCGGCAATCCTGCCGTCTACATGGAAAAGTACCTGCAGAACCCACGTCACGTGGAAATCCAGGTGCTGGCCGATACGCACAAGAGCGCCGTGTATCTGGGCGAGCGCGACTGCTCCATGCAGCGTCGCCACCAGAAGGTGATCGAGGAAGCTCCGGCTCCCGGCATTCCCCGTCGTCTGATCGAGAAGATCGGCGAGCGCTGCGCTGCGGCCTGCAAGAAGATCGGCTATCGCGGTGCGGGTACCTTCGAGTTCCTGTACGAGAACGGCGAGTTCTACTTCATCGAGATGAACACCCGCGTGCAGGTGGAGCACCCCATCACCGAGCTGATCACGGGCATCGACATCGTGCGCACCCAGATCATGATCGCTGCCGGCGAGAAGCTGCCTTTCACCCAGCGCCAGGTCGAGTTCAAGGGGCACGCCATCGAGTGCCGTGTGAACGCCGAAGATCCGTACAAGTTCATCCCTTCGCCAGGCCGCATCTCCATGTGGCACGCTCCCGGCGGTCCTGGCGTGCGTGTTGACACCCATGTGTACAACAATTACTTCGTGCCGCCCAACTATGACTCCATGATCGGCAAGATCATTGCCTATGGCGATACCCGCGAGCAGGCCATGGCCCGCATGCGCACGGCCTTGCTGGAGACCGTGGTGGAAGGCATCCAAACCAATATTCCGCTGCACCAGGATCTGATGGTCGACTCCAAGTTCATGGAAGGCGGCACCAACATCCACTATCTGGAAGAGTGGCTGACGCATCGCACGCCCAACAAGCGATGAGATCAGGAGCATTGCTGCTCTGAGTTCCCATGCTGGCCTCTGGCAACGGAGGCCAGCATTTTCGTTTTTCAGGAAAGTACAAGTGCGTTCTCTCCATCAGGCCTGAGCCGGCATGGATGACGCAGTTGCTAGAAAGGATGGCCATGTTCGAGCTGAGCCTGCTGTGCCCCGAAGATCGGGTCGAAACCATTAGCGAAGCGCTGGATGCACTCGATGCATTGAGCGTATCCGTCGAAGATGCCGATGCGCAGACCGAAGCCGAGCAGGCACTGTTCGGCGAGCCTGGCATGCCCGCACCGAAGGAAGGCTGGAATCGCAGCCGCGTGATCGCCCTCTATCCCGACGAAGCCGCAGCCACCGAGGCGCGTGATCTGCTGCTGCCGCAGGACTTTTTTGAGGGCTGCAAGATTCTCGCCCTCAAGCCCGTGCCCGAGCAGGATTGGGTGCGCCTGACGCAGTCGCAGTTCGAGCCCGTGGATATCACGCCCGAGTTCTGGATCGTGCCCACCTGGCATGAACTGCCCGAGCAGGCCAAGGTCAGCATCCGTCTGGACCCGGGCCTGGCTTTCGGTACCGGCACCCACCCCACTACTCGCATGTGTCTGCGCTGGATTGCACGCCAGCCCAAGGGCACCCTGGGACGCACGCTGGACTATGGCTGCGGCTCTGGCATTTTGGCCATTGGTGCAGCCAAGTTCGGCGCGACCGATGTGGATGCGGTGGACATCGATCCCGCGGCCGTGGAATCGACCAACTACAACACCAGTGCCAACCATGTGGAAGTCAGGGCCGGCCTGCCAGATGCGGCTGGCGGCGAGTACCGGACCGTGCTGGCCAATATTCTGGCTACGCCACTCAAGGTGCTGGCGCCGCTGCTGTGCGGTCGTGTGCAAGCTGGCGGCAATCTGGTGCTGGCAGGCATTCTGGAGCGCCAGGCCGACGAGCTGAAGGAGGCCTATGCGCCTTATCTCAAGCTGGAGGTGGCCGACAGCGAAGACGGCTGGATTCTCATGACGGCACAGCGAGCCGCCTGATTGCGACGCAAACCCGCAGCCAGCAGGTGTGCGGGTGGTTGCTGCCTACAATTGAACCCTGATGAGTCAAGTCACCCGTTGCCCCTCCTGTGGAACCCGCTTCAAAGTGGTCGCCGACCAGCTGCGCATCTCGCAGGGCTGGGTGCGCTGCGGGATGTGCCAAAGCGTCTTTGATGCCTCGCAGGAATTGCAGTCCGTGCCCGACGAGCTGCTGCAGCCGGAAGCTGCTGATGCGCCGCAGATGCCTGCCATGCAGGAGGTGCATCCGACGGAAGCCGGAGAGCAACGGACGCCGGTTTGGTCGCAGCAGGATGCCGCGGATGCTCCCGCCCCCGACATGCAGAAGGCTGAGGCCTTGCAGGATTTGGCGTCGGATTCGGTGGACGCGGCAGCGACGGTTGCTCAGGCCGCAGAAGCCGCACCGGCAGCAGAGCCTGCCGATGTGGTTTCCGAATCCGAGCCGTCCGGGTCCATGCCCGGAATGGCGGACGCACAGCCCTCGTTTGTCGATCAGGCGCGTCCTCTGGCTGAAGAGGATGCTGCAGCTGCTCAGCATGATCCTCATCCGGAAGCGAGCGAGCCGGAGCCGGAACTGCTTGTGCAGCCGCCGCCGAGCGAGGTCCTGATGCCCGAGGCCGCGCAGGACCTCAAGGACGAGGTCCAGGCCGAAGCCGTCTCGAAGGAGGCGTTGCTGCATGCCGATATCGGCGCGATACAACCCGCCAGGGACCGGGCGCAGGCTGTCACGGATGCGGATCAGGATGAGTTTGCTGCCATTGCTGGCGATGAACCTGGCTTTGTGCGTCAGGCCCGCCGGCAGGCGTTCTGGCACTCTGCAGGCATGCGTGTGGCGCTGGTGCTGGGCTCGCTGGTAGCCGTTGTCGGTGTTGTGGGCCAATATGCCTGGCTGCAGCGCGATGCGCTGGCTGCGCAATATCCTGCGCTGGCCCCTGTGCTGGCCAAGGCCTGCAGTCTGGCAGGTTGCGAGCTGCAGGCCCGCCGCGCGATTGCCGATGTGGTGATCAGCGGTTCGGGCTTCAAGCAGCTGGCCGATGACCATCAGTACCAGTGGAGCCTGACATTGGAGAACCGCTCCGATGTGCCGGTGGCCATGCCCATGGCCGAGCTGACCTTGACCGATGCACAGGACAGGCCTTTGCTGCGCCGGGTGGTCGACCTGCGGCTGCTGGGTGCCCCGGAGCAGCTGCATGCCCGCCAGGAGTGGAGCGTGAACGTTCCTGTGCAGGTGCAGGACCTCGGTGCTGCAGTGGCGGGCTACCGGGCGCTGGTTTTTTATCCCTAATACGGCTTGTGCCAATTCGGATCAGGCAGGGTGTCTCGTCAATAGAAATGCCCGTTGTACATCCTTGTTGGCGCAAGCCACCCTTCATTCATTTCTGAAAGAGAACGCACCATGGCCGCTTTGATCTGCGGGTCGCTGGCATTCGACAACATCATGACCTTTGAAGGTCGTTTTGCCGACCAGATTCTTCCCGACCAGCTGCACATCCTCAATGTGTCGTTTCTGGTGCCCACGCTGCGCCGCGACTTTGGTGGCTGTGCCGGCAATATTGCCTATAGCCTGAAACTGCTCGGTGGCGATGCACACCCCATGGCCATGGTGGGCAGTGACGGTGCGGATTATGTGCAGCGCTTCAAGGAGCTGGGCATTGAGACCCGTCATGTGGGTCAGCTGCAGAGCACGCACACCGCGCAGTGCATGATCATGACCGACCATGACAACAACCAGATCACGGCTTTCCACCCAGGCGCCATGATGCAGGCGCACGAGAACCGCATCACCGCCGACATGGCTGCCGATGTCAAGATCGGCATCATTGCTCCCGATGGCCGTCAAGCCATGATCGAGCACGCCGCCCAGTTCAAGGCCGCAGGGATTCCTTTTGTGTTCGATCCGGGTCAGGGCCTGCCCATGTTCAATGGCGACGAGCTCAAGGCTTTTATCGAGCAGGCCGACTGGGTGGCAGTGAACGACTATGAAGGCAAGATGCTCAGCGAGCGCACGGGCCTGAGCTTTGACGAGATCTCGCGCAAGGTGCGCGGCCTGGTCGTGACCCTGGGTGCCGAAGGCTGCGAAGTCTGGCAGCAGGGTGAGAAGACCCTGGTGGCGCCGGTGAAGCCCGCCGCCGTGGTCGACCCCACGGGTTGTGGCGATGCCTGGCGCGGTGCTTTCCTGTTTGGTCTGGAGCGTGGCTGGGATCTGCTGCGTTGCGCCGAACTGGGCAACCGCTTGGGGGCGCTGAAGATTGCGCAACGCGGCCCGCAGAACTATCAGCTGGACTTCCAGCCCTGATGCGATGTCGGTGCCCTGAGGGTACTGATCGCGGTGCATGTAAAAAAGCCCGGCTCTCGCAAGAGAGCTCGGGCTTTTTTATGGCGTGCAGGTCAGCGAACCGATCAGGGCTTGTTACCTGTGGGGAAGGGCCAGGCCGCTTGAGGTGCCAGGCGGGTCTGCGCCACGGGTGCAGTGGTTTCGGTCACGGCGGCAGGTGCAGGTGCAGGTGCAGGTGCAGGTGCAGGTGCGGCAGCCTTCTTGGGAGCAGCCTTCTTGGGAGCAGCGGCCTTGGCAGCAGTTGCAGCCTTCTTGGGTGCAGCCTTGGCAGGGGCAGCAGCCTTGGCAGCAGTTGCAGCCTTCTTGGGTGCAGCCTTGGCAGGAGCAGCAGCCTTGGCAGCAGTTGCAGCCTTCTTGGGTGCAGCCTTGGCAGGAGCAGCAGCCTTGGCAGCGGTTGCAGCCTTCTTGGGTGCAGTCTTAGCAGGAGCAGCAGCCTTGGCAGCGGTTGCAGCCTTCTTGGGTGCAGTCTTAGCAGGAGCAGCAGCCTTGGCAGCAGTTGCAGCCTTCTTGGGTGCAGCCTTTGCAGGAGCAGCAGCCTTGGCAGCGGTTGCAGCCTTCTTGGGTGCAGCCTTTGCAGGAGCAGCAGCCTTGGCAGCGGTTGCAGCCTTCTTGGGTGCAGCCTTTGCAGGAGCAGCAGCCTTGGCAGCGGTTGCAGCCTTCTTGGGTGCAGCCTTGGCAGCAGTTGCAGACTTCTTGGGGGCGGCCTTGGCAGGAGCAGCAGCCTTGGCAGCAGCTGCAGCCTTCTTGGGGGCGGCCTTGGCAGGAGCGGCAGCCTTGGCAGCGGTTGCAGCCTTCTTGGGGGCGGCCTTGGCAGGAGCAGCAGCCTTGGCAGCAGTTGCAGCCTTCTTGGTTGCAGCCTTGGCAGGAGCAGCAGCCTTGGCAGCGGTTGCAGCCTTCTTGGGTGCAGCCTTGGCAGGAGCAGCAGCCTTGGCAGCGGTTGCAGCCTTCTTGGGTGCAGCCTTTGCAGGAGCAGCAGCCTTGGCAGTGGTTGCAGCCTTCTTGGGTGCAGCCTTGGCAGGAGCAGCGGCCTTGGGGGCGGCGGTCTTGGTTGCAGCTGCCTTCTTCACAGCTTCAGCCTTGGGCGCGGCCGCCTTCTTGGCAGGTGTCTTTTTCTCGGTTGTGGCCTTGGCGGCCGTCTTCTTCGCAGTTGCCATCATTTTCTCCTTCGTTGATTTGCATAAGACGTCCGGTTCTTTGCAGTGCCGGACGATTCAAAGCGATGTGGAGTTACGCATCGCTAGGAACACAAATTTGCTTCACGCCAAAAATCTCAGTTTTTTGTAGCAATGAAGTGAAGCAAGTCATGACTCGCATTGTGCCTGCTTAGAAGCAATTAATCCCAAGAAAGTGCGCCTCCGGTCTGATACTCGATCACTCGTGTCTCAAAGAAGTTACGTTCTTTCTTCAAATCGATCATTTCGCTCATCCAGGGGAAGGGATTTTCTTCACCGGGGAACAGTTCCTCCAGACCGATCTGCGTGGCGCGACGGTTGGCGATGTAGCGCAGATAGCCCTTGAACATGGATGCATTCATGCCCAGCACGCCGCGTGGCATGGTGTCCTCGGCATAGCGATATTCGAGCTCCACAGCCTTCTGGAACAGCTCCGTGATTTCCTGCTTGAACTCGGCCGTCCACAGATGGGGGTTCTCGAGCTTGAGCTGGTTGATCAGATCGATGCCGAAGTTGCAGTGCATGGACTCGTCACGCAGGATGTACTGGTACTGCTCGGCAGCGCCCGTCATCTTGTTCTGGCGGCCCAGGGCCAGGATTTGCGTGAAGCCCACGTAGAAGAACAGGCCTTCCATCAGGCAGGCAAAAACGATCAGCGACTTCAGCAGAGTCTGGTCGGTTTCGGGCGTGCCGGTGTGGAAGTTGGGGTCCATGATCGCTTCGATGAAGGGGATCAGGAACTCGTCCTTGTCGCGGATGGATTGGACTTCGTTGTAGGCATTGAAGATTTCCGATTCATCCAGACCCAGCGACTCCACGATGTACTGGTAGGCATGGGTGTGGATGGCTTCTTCGAAGGCCTGGCGCAGCAGGAACTGGCGGCACTCGGGCGCCGTGATGTGGCGGTAGGTGCCCAGCACGATGTTGTTGGCGGCCAGCGAATCGGCCGTCACAAAGAAGCCCAGATTGCGCTTGACGATGCGACGCTCGTCTTCGGTCAGACCGTTGGGATCCTTCCACAGCGCGATGTCGCGCGTCATGTTCACTTCCTGCGGCATCCAGTGGTTGGCGCAGGTGGCCAGATACTTTTCCCAGGCCCACTTGTACTTGAAGGGGACCAGCTGGTTCACGTCGGTCTTGGCGTTGATGATGCGCTTGTCGGCGGCATTCACGCGCTTGTGGGTGCTGGTGGACGCGCCAGCTTCTGCGCTGGTGGCGGAAGGGGCAAAGGTGTCGTCGTCAAAGCTCAGCATGATTTATTCCTTCAAGGGAAAAGCTGGGTGCAGTGCATTCAACATCCAGCCTTCTGATTTATCTATTTAATAAGCGCCACTGAAAACTGGCGCCCTCCAACCCAAAGACACCGAGCAAGAGCCGTCTCGCAGCGAAGGTGTCGTCCCCCTCCCGCGTAGCGAGGAAGGGGGAAGGCGCGGAGCGCCTCAGGGGGTGTTGCCAGTTACTGGCAAGCCTCGCAACCAGGGTCGTCAATCGCGCAGAACTTGATGTCCGTGGCGGGTGCCTGGGCACGTGCAGCAGCGGCAGCGGCTTCCAGTGCGCTCACCGCAGGCTTGGCCGCGGGGGCAGCCGAAGCAGCAGGAGCGCCGGAGGACACGGCGTTCAGCACACGACTTTGCACGGTGGACTTCTCGATATTGGTCGCGCTGGTGGTGCGCAGGTAGTAGGTGGTCTTCAGACCGCGCAGCCAGGCCAGCATATAGGTGTCGTGCAGCTTCTTGCCCGATGCACCGGCCATGTAGATGTTCAGGCTCTGGGCCTGGTCGATCCACTTCTGGCGGCGCGAGGCGGCTTCCACCAGCCATTCGGGCGAGACTTCGAACGCGGTGGCGTAGAGGTTCTTGATCTCTTGCGGCACGCGGTCGATGGCGCGCAGCGAGCCGTCGAAATGCTTGAGGTCCATGACCATCACGTCGTCCCACAGGCCCAGACGCTTGAGGTCGCGCACCAGGTACTGGTTGATGACGGTGAATTCGCCCGACAGATTGGACTTCACGGACAGGTTGCCGAACGAAGGCTCGATCGAGGCATCCACACCCACGATGTTGGAGATGGTGGCGGTGGGGGCAATGGCCACGCAGTTGGAGTTGCGCATGCCGTCCTTGGCGATCTTGGCGCGCAGGGCGTCCCAGTCCAGCTTGGCGGAGCGATCCACTTCCACATAGCCGCCGCGGGCCTTTTCCAGCAGCTTCAGAGTGTCGGGGGGCAGGATGCCCTGATCCCACAGCGATCCCTTGAAGGTGGAGTAGGTGCCGCGTTCCTTGGACAGCTCGGTCGACGCCCAGTAAGCGTAGTAGCAGATGGCTTCCATGGCCTCGTCGGCGAACTCGACGGCGCCCTGGCTGGCGTAGGCGGTGCGCATTTCATACAGCGCATCCTGGAAACCCATCAGGCCCATGCCCACGGGGCGGTGGCGCAGATTGGAGTCCTTGGCCTTTTGCACGGCGTAGTAGTTGATGTCGATCACGTTGTCCAGCATGCGCATGGCCGTGTTCACGGTCTTGCGCAGCTTGTCGTGGTCGATCTTGCCGTCCTTGATGTGCTGGACCAGGTTCACGGAACCCAGGTTGCAGACCGCGGTTTCGGTGTCGCTGGTGTTGAGCGTGATCTCGGTGCACAGATTGGACGAGTGCACCACACCCACGTGCTGCTGGGGCGAGCGGATGTTGCAGGGGTCCTTGAAGGTGATCCAGGGATGGCCGGTCTCGAACAGCATCGAGAGCATCTTGCGCCACAGATCCACGGCAGGCACGCGCTTGAACAGCTTGAGCTCGCCGCTGTCGACCTTGGCTTCATAGGCGGTGTAGGCCTTCTCGAAGGCTTCGCCGTACAGGTCGTGCAGATCGGGAGCGTCAGCGGGCGAGAACAGGGTCCACTGGCCTTTTTCCATCACGCGCTTCATGAACAGGTCGGGAATCCAGTTCGCCGTGTTCATGTCGTGGGTGCGGCGGCGGTCGTCGCCGGTGTTCTTGCGCAGCTCCAGGAACTCTTCGATGTCCAGGTGCCAGGACTCCAGATAGGTACAGACTGCGCCCTTGCGCTTGCCGCCCTGGTTCACGGCCACGGCCGTGTCGTTGACCACCTTGAGGAAGGGAACCACGCCTTGCGATTCGCCGTTGGTGCCCTTGATGCGCGAGCCCAGGGCACGCACACGGGTCCAGTCATTGCCCAGGCCGCCGGCAAACTTGGACAGCAGAGCGTTTTCCTTGATGGATTCGTAGATGCCGTCCAGGTCGTCGGGCACGGTGGTCAGGTAGCAGGACGACAGCTGCGAGCGCAGCGTGCCGCTGTTGAACAGCGTGGGGGTGGACGACATGAAGTCGAAGGACGACAGCAGTTCGTAGAACTCGATGGCACGGGCGTTGCGGTCGGGCTCGTTCAGCGCCAGGCCCATGGCCACGCGCATGAAGAAGGACTGGGGCAGCTCGATGCGGGTCTTGCGCACGTGCAGGAAGTAGCGGTCGTACAGGGTCTGCAGACCCAGGTAGTCGAACTGCTCGTCGCGCTCGGCCTTCAGGGCCTTGGCCAGACGGGGCAGGTCGTAGTTCAGCAGCTCGGGGTTGAGCAGCTCGTTGTCCACGCCTTTTTGCACAAAGCCGGGGAAGTAGTCGGCATAGGCGGCCTGCATTTCTGCGGGCTGCACGTCGCGGCCCATGACTTCGCGCACGATGGTGTGCAGCAGCAGGCGGGCGGTGACGTAGGTGTAGTCAGGGTCTTTTTCGATCAGCGTACGGGCGGCCAGGATGGATGCCTTGTAGACCTCGGCCAGAGGCACGCCGTCGTACAGATTGCGCAGGGTTTCGGCCACGATGGGCGCGGACTGGATGTCGGCATTCAGATTGCGGCAGGAAGCGACGATCAGAGCCTCCAGGCGCTCCTGGTCCAGGGGCACGCGCTGGCCGTTGTCGGTCACATGCAGCACGGGTTTGGCGGCGGCAGCGGCGGCCACTTCGGCGGCCTTCTTCTGCTCGGCACGTTCCTGGTTGCGGCGCTCGCGGTACAGCACATAGGCGCGGGCCACGTCCTGATGACCGGCGCGCATCAGGCCCAGCTCGACCTGGTCCTGCACATCTTCAATATGGAAGGTGCCGCCATCGGGACGCGAGCGCACCAGTGCGCGCACCACGCCTTCGGTCAGTTCGTTGACGGTGTCGCGCACGCTGGCAGACGCTGCGCCCTGCGCGCCGCGCACAGCCAGGAATGCCTTGGTCAGGGCCACGGCAATCTTCTGGGGCGCGAAAGCCACCACATCGCCGCTGCGGCGGATGATCTGATAGCTGTCATTGGGGGAGGAAGAATTGGCTGCACCGGCAGGTGCGGCAGAAGGCAGTGAGTTCAACGCTTCTTGCATAAGTTCCTCTGAGTCAATATGTGGATAGGCAGACAAAGGCCTGCACTGTGGGCAGGCCATCAAAAACACGATTCGGCGCCTCGGTTTACACATGGTTTGCACAGGGTGTGCACAACTTGTAAACACTAGATATGGGGTCTGAGGCTCTTCAAAACACTACCGGTAGTGTATCGCGCTTAAATCCGAGCGACCTGATGAAACTACTGAATCTGGCATTTCTAGCGTCGCTTGACAGCCGCAAAAATGACTTCATCCCGCATGAATAAAGGCCTGTGGCGCGGTTGCGCGCGGCGGCAGATCGGGCCGGAAATATGTAAAAAATTTGCGTGTTTGATGCAGGCGACAGTTGTTGCGCGCGCGCCATTGACATGCCGTTTCGAAGCCCCGCAACGATGGATGCTTGGGATTCTCAAAATGAGGAGCACATAGCGCCTGCCAGTAAAAGATTTCAGCTACGAATATGTATGAAATCGACGGCTGAAAGGCGGGAGATGCTATGAAGATTTCAGGCAGTGCCTGAGTCTGCCGGACCGGGGGGGAATTTCCAGCTTCGGGTGCTGCCTGCGCTGGCCAGCTGCTGCTGCAGCCACTGCCAGTCGAAACCGGGTCCGGGGTCCTGCTTGCGCCCGGGGGCGATGTGCTCGTGCCCGGCGATGTAGCGCACCGGATATTGCGCCGCGATGGCTATGCAAAGCTGCTGCAGGGCCTGGTACTGCGGAGCTTCAAAGCTCAGGCCTTCCAGGCCTTCGAGTTCGATGCCGATGGAGTCGTCGTTGCAGCGCTCGCGCCCGCGCCACTGGCTCACGCCGGCATGCCAGGCACGGTCGTCGCAGCTGACGAACTGCCAGATTTCGCCCTGACGCGTGATAAAGAAATGTGACGAGACTTCGAGGCCGCGAATGCCCTGGTAATAGGAGTGGGCGTCCCAGTCCAGCTGATTGGTGAACAGCTGCTGCACCGCGCCTGTACCGTACTGGCCCGGAGGCAGGCTGATGGAGTGGATGACGACGAGGTCGATCTGCGCATCCACGGGGCGAGGGCCGAAATTGGGAGATCTCAGCGGACGCGCCGCACCATACCAGCCGGCCTGCCAGGGCTGCTGTGGCAGCGGCAAGGATGGAGAATGGGGTGCGGGATCAGACATTGTCGCTCTGGTGTTTGCTGCCTTCGGCCGGCAGGTCTATGCCCAGACGGTCGATGCGGTAGCGAATCTGGCGCAGGCTGATGCCCAGTCTGGCCGCCGTGGCTGTGCGGTTGAAGCCGTTGTCCTGCAGGGCTCTGACCAAGATGCTGCGCTCCTGTTCATCCAGCCAGCCTTGCAGATCCTCCGGCAGCGTGGCCGGACTGCCTGCGTGCTGAGTTTGCGGCGGCGGTGCGCTCGATGCCAAAGCGTCCGAGGAAGCGGCTGCCGCCACACCAGTGCCCTCGGCCGGAACGCCGGATTCGGGCAGGCGCAGCGGGCCTTCCTCGCCCAGTGCAATGGCGCGGTGCAGCACGTTCTCCAGCTCGCGCACATTGCCAGGCAGCGGGAGCTGGGCTATCTGGCTCAGGCTGATGTCGTCCAGCTCCGGCGTAGCCAGTCCGGACTCGCGGGCCAGCTTTTGCAGCAAAGCCTGGCATAGCTGGCCCAGGTCTTCACGGCGCTCGCGCAGCGCGGGCAGTTCGATTTCGATGACATTGAGACGGTAGAACAGGTCCTGGCGGAAATTGCCGGCCTGCACTTCCGCTCCCAGATCGCGGTGGGTGGCGCTGACGATGCGCACATCGACGGCTTCTTCCTGGGTGCTGCCCAGCGGACGAATCTTGCGTTCCTGAATGGCGCGCAGCAGCTTGGCCTGCATGGCCAGGGGCAGGTCGCCGATTTCATCGAGAAACAAGGTGCCGCCCTGTGCGGCCTGGAAGTAGCCGGGCCTGTCCTGGGTGGCGCCGGTGTAGGAGCCCTTGCGGGCACCGAAGAACTCGGCTTCGAGCAGGCTTTCCGGGATGGCACCGCAGTTGACTGCGACCATGGGACCGTCGGCCCGCTGGCTGCAGCCGTGCAGGGCGCGTGCCACCAGTTCCTTGCCCGTGCCGGATTCACCGTGGATCAGCACGGGAGCCATACCTTTGGCGACCTTGGCAATGCGCTGCTTGACCAGTTGCATGGCCTGAGACTGGCCAACCAGAGCCTCCAGGGCGCCAGCTGGCGTTCCCGCACCAGTGCCGCTGGCCGCCGAGCTATCGCTGGTCGTTGGGTTGCCGGGCTTGAGCACTGCGCCAATGCCTTGCACGGCCGAGGCCACGACCTGGCGGAACTGGCGCAGGTCCACGGGCTTGGTCAGATAGTCGAACGCGCCCGCGCGCAGGGCCTCGACGGCGTTTTCGGCAGAGCCGTAGGCCGTCATGACGATGCAGCGCTCGCTGCGCGACTGATCGCGCAGCTGCAGCAGCAGCTCCATGCCGATCCCGTCGGGCAGGCGCATATCGGTAATCAAGACATCGAAATTGCGGCCTTGCAGCTGAGTCATGCCTTCCTGGACCGAGCCCGCGGTTTCCACGCGGTAGCCTTCCCGCAACAAGGTCAGCTCGTAGAGCGTGCGCAGATCCGGTTCATCATCGACCACGAGAATGCTGGCCGCTGCGGATGAGTGAGGCGATGATGTCACTGGGCTTACACCATGATCGAGTCAAACAGAGAGTGGCTCGCGAGGGATGAAGGGCCGCTGCGCAGAGTCACGATAAAGGCATTGCCGTTCACCTCGCCTTGCGGTGTTTTGCGAGCCAGGCGTTGATAGCTGATGGAGGCATCGTAGCGCTGGCACAGCTCGCGGCATATATAGAGTCCGAGGCCGCTGGAGCGGCTTTGAGAGGAGAAGAACGGCTCGAACAGATGGCGCTCGACGCTGGACTCCAGCGGTGCCCCATCACTCCAGACCATGAACCAGCAGGTGTCGTCCTGCGGTGCGAGACCCTGGATCCGACCGTTCAAGGGCCCGTGGCCGCTGATCAGCTGCAGGCCCGCCTCATTGTCGGCATGGCTGCGGTGGCGCTGGGCATTGTCCAGCAAGTTGATCAGCACGCGGCGCAGATGCTCTTCATCGAACAGGATATGGCGGGCCGTTGCATTGAGCCGCAGCAGAAGCTGGCGCGGCGGAGTGGCCTGTATGCGCCATTCATGGCTGATCTGGGCCAGCAGGGTGTCCAGCGGCAGCGACTGGCCCTGATGGGTTTCTGTGCCCTGCTGCACGCGCGCCAGGTTGAGGATTTCTTCGGCGATGCGGGCCAGTCGGTCGGCATTCTGCCCCACGATGCGGCATAGCTGTTGGGGGCCGGGCTGGCTCGCCAGGTCTTCGGCCAGCAGCGCATTGGCCTGGGTGATGGCCGCGAGCGGGTTGCGTATTTCATGGGCTACGGCAGCCGACATACGGCCCATGGAGGCCAGCTTTTCGGTGCGCAGCTGCGCTTCCATTTCGCGCAGGTCGTGAAGAAACATGACGCAAAGCGAATGGCTGGCTTGCGCCTGTGGCCCCTCGTCCAGATAGGGCGCCGAAACTTCGGTGATGCGTGTGCGCACATGCATGCCCGTGGCGCCGTGTCGTTCATGAGCCTGCAGGTGAATCGTGGCGGACAGTGGGCGGGCATGGGCAAAGCTGGCTTGTGTTGAATGCGCCAGCGGCTCCCACCAACTGTGGGCCTGCAGGGAAAAAGGCTGGGGGTGATCCATGGCGAGGCCCAGCAGCTGCAAGGCAGCTGGGTTGGCCTGCAGAACCAGCAAGCTCGAGTCGACCACCAGCACGCCATCGGAGAAGTGGTTGATCACCAGACTGTTGACCTGCTCCTGGGTCTGAGTGCGCAAGCGGTTGAACAGGGCCTGGGAGCGCTCGCGCCGGACACGCTTGGCCAGCTCGTGCGTGAGATAGGCCACGCAGAAATAGCCGGCGCAGGAAAAAGCCGCCTGGTAATAAGACTGGGCGCCGTCGTTGAGGCCGCCATGGTATTGCCAGAAGGTGTAGGCCAGCGTCAGCAGCGTGATGCTGGCCGTGGTGCCAAAGGCCAGCATCAGTCCGCCCAGGGCCGAGGAGATCAGGACGGGAATGGCCAGCAGCGCGGTGTAGTTGAGCGAGCCGACCTGAAAGAGCTGCAGCAGAAAGATCACGGCAATGTCGACACCGATCACGGGCAGCCATTGCAGGGCTGCGCGAGGCGCCGGCAAATGACGTCCGGCAGTCAGGCGCAGCACGACGGTCAGCGTCAGATAGGTGAAGCAGATCAGCCAGGCCAGGGGGGAGCTGATGTTCTGCAGCTGCAGATTCAGTGTCTGCAGCAGCACCAGGGCCAGCGCCAGAAGCACGCGGCCGCTGAGGAAAGCCTGCCACAGGCGCACGAACGGGGCGTTGAGGCTGGCGTCTGCGCGCCGGCTGATGGCCGCATCCAGCGGGATGGCGGTGTGCTGCCAGGGCGAGGCGGAGTTCACCATGCGGTCAGTGGCGCTCAGTGTCTTGCTGGGCCAGGCGGCGGTGTTCCGCGCTGCAGAAGATCTTGCCCGAGGCGTCGCTCACGGCATCAGCCAGCGGCAGGTGAAGGCCGCAGTGAGCACAAGCTACCATGGTCTGTGCGTGCTTGGGGACACTGGCAGGCCTGGTCTGTTCAGCCACTTCTGCGCGGCGCTTGCTGCGCCAGATTCCGACAGCCACCACCACGACCAGCAGGACCAGCAAATACTTCATGCTGCGCGCTCCAGCAGGACTTCAATCACAAAGCGCGAGCCGACATAGGCCAGCAGCAAGAAGATGGCGCCGATATAAAGAACTCGCACGGCGCTTTGGCCGCGCCAGCCGAATCGCTTGCGGCCGAACAGCAGCACGGCAAATGCCAGCCAGGACAGCAGGGAGAAAATGGATTTGTGATTCCACACCCATGCCTTGCCATAGAGCTGTTCGCCAAACAGCCAGCCTGCGGCCAGTGTGGCGGTCAGCAGCACAAAGCCCGCTCCGACAAAACGGAAGGTCAGCCGCTCCAGCGTCAGCAGCGGCAGTCCGCTGTCATGGTCGCCGCCCTGGCGCATCTGCCGCTCGGCATGGCTCATCAGCGCGCCATGAACGACGGCTGCGGCAAACAGGCCGTAGGAAGCAATACCCAGAGCCAGATGCAGAGGCAGCCAGGGCGAGGCGTTGACGTGCAGCGGTGTGCCGGGGAACACCACGGCCAGAAGCACGGCCACGCTTCCCAGGATGGACAGCGGCCAGCGCGAGCGCAGCTGCGGGTAGAGCTGCTGCTCCACCACATAGACGGTCAGCACCAGCCAGGCAGTGATCGAGAGTGCGGGAGCAAAGCCGAAGTGCGGCAGCTCGCCAAGCAAACCCCAGCCCAGCAGCAGGGCATGCAGTGCCCAGGCCAGGCGCAGGCAGCGACGGGCACCGGCTTCTTGCAGGCGCTGGGTGGCAAGTGCAGGAATGGCGTAGGCAATGGCTGCTGCCATGGCCAGGATCCAGCCAATGGGGCCAGCTGCAGTGAGCGGTTGGGAGAGCATGCTTTCTATGATAGTGCCGCTGGCCCGCACTCATCTTTTGCAGGCCGCTGCCGTCCGTCAATTTTGCGTATAAAGCACTGCCTGAACCCGGTCATGAGCGCGGGTTTGAGCGTTTGCAGGGCAGATCGTCGGCTCTTGAGCCCGGTCTTCAAGGATTTTCTCCGGTCGGACGATGTCTCCAGGCTTCCCGCCCCGCAGGCCAGTCTTCCACCAAGAGTCAGGACTCTCAGGGTAGCTCGATTCTGCTCGAGATTCAGGGCCGGCCCGGTTTCTTTCGAGGGCGCTGTGGAGCACAGCGGAGCGACTTTGCACGCCTGAGGCAGATCACGGACAAGTCTGCGGGGCATCGTCAATCAAGGGCAGCGGGTAAAATGCCTGTTCATGCAGCTTCGCCTCGCCTGAGCTGGGCCCGCAAGCTGCCCGGAGAGTCGTGCTGCGCGCTCGCGCACGACTTCCGTCCATCCATAACTTTCGAATGCTTTTTGCTTATGGCCTCCGCACTCACCGATAAACTCTCGCGCCTTGTCAAAGAGATGCGCGGCCAGGCCCGCATCACCGAGTCCAATGTGCAGGACATGCTGCGCGAAGTGCGCATGGCCTTGCTGGAGGCCGACGTGGCCCTGCCCGTGGTGCGCGACTTCATTGCCCGCGTCAAGGAAAAGGCACTGGGTCAGGAAGTCATCAGCTCGCTGCAGCCCGGCCAGGTGCTGGTGTCCATCGTCAACAAGGAGTTGGCGGCGACCATGGGCGAAGGCGTGGCCGACATCAACCTCAATGCCCAGCCTCCCGCCGTCATTCTGATGGCGGGTCTGCAAGGCGCAGGCAAGACCACGACCACGGCCAAGCTGGCCAAGCATCTGATCGAAAAGCGCAAGAAAAAGGTGCTCACGGTTTCGGGAGACGTGTATCGTCCCGCGGCCATCGAGCAGCTCAAGACCGTGACGGCCCAGGCTGGCGCCGAGTGGTTTCCCTCCACGCCCGACCAGAAGCCACACGATATCGCCGTGGCCGCGATTGATTACGCCAAGAAGCATTTCTTCGATGTGCTGCTGGTGGATACGGCCGGCCGTCTGGCCATCGACGAGCTGCTGATGGCCGAAATCAAGGATTTGCACGCCACGCTCAAACCCGTCGAAACCCTGTTCGTGGTCGATGCCATGCAGGGTCAGGATGCGGTCAACACCGCCAAGGCCTTCAAGGAAGCGCTGCCGCTGACCGGAATCGTGCTGACCAAGCTCGACGGCGATTCGCGCGGCGGTGCGGCGCTGTCGGTGCGCCAGATCACGGGTGCGCCCATCAAGTTTGCCGGTGTCTCGGAAAAGATCGACGGCCTGGAAGTCTTTGATGCCGACCGCCACGCACAGCGCGTGCTGGGCATGGGCGACATCGTGGCCCTGGTCGAGCAGGTCACCAAGGGCGTGGACATGGAAGCCGCGCAGAAGATGGCCGAGAAGCTCAAGAGCGGTGACGGCTTCGACCTCAACGACTTTCTGGCCCAGCTGCAGCAGATGAAGCAGATGGGCGGTCTCTCGACCCTGATGGACAAGCTGCCCGCCGAGCTGGCCGGCAAGGCCGGTCAGGTCGATATGGACAAGGCCGAGCGCGAGATCAAGCGCAAGGAAGGCATCATCTGTTCCATGACCTTCAAGGAGCGCAAGAACCCCGCCCTGATCAAGGCCACGCGCAAAAAGCGTATTGCTGACGGCGCCGGCGTGCAGGTGCAGGAAGTCAACCGCCTGCTCAAGGAGTTCGAGCAGATGCAGACCATGATGAAGAAGTTCAAGGGCGGCGGTCTGATGAAGATGATGAAGAAGATGGGCGGCATGAAAGCCATGAAGGGCATGATGGGCGGCGGCGGCATGCCCAAGCTGCCTTTCTGATAATTGATCACCCCCCCTGAGCCGCTGCGCGGCTTCCCCTGGCCGGGCGCCCCCAAGGGGGACGACAGCCTCGCTGCGCGGCGGCGCTTGCTGGCTGTCCCTTTCCTGGGGCGTGTCAGTTTCTAAGGGTGTTTAAAAAGTGAGCTGCTTGGCTTGTTGTTTATGGATTTGGATGAGAAATGCATCTGAATCAAAGGCATGACAAGCGAGAGTAGCTCACTTTTTTGTAAAGAAGCGCAGTAATTGTGGGTAGACGGTGGCTGTTTGGGCGGCTTTCTGAGAACATGCCTTTCCATGAAGCTACAAGACAGGACTTTCGTGGAGGCGGGTCAGCGGCAAGCTCTGCCTCAATGTCTGGAGCGCCGCTGCGCGCTGATGCTGGCGGGCTCGCTGCTTGCGGTGCTGGCAGGGTGTTCCACCACCAAAGACAGGCCCCGGCCTGCTGCGCAAGGCGGATCTTCCGCGCGCCCGGCCAATGCCCTGAGTCTGGATGCTGAGCTGCGCGAGTCGCTGCTGGCACGCACCATGCTGGTGGTCAACACGCCTTACACCTATGGCGGCAACTCGCCTGAAGGCGGTTTTGACTGCAGCGGTCTGATTCAGTGGGCCGTGGGGGGCATCACGGAAATCCGCCTGCCCCGCACCACATCGCAATGGGCGCAGGCCAGCAACCCGGTGGATGGACGCGATCTGATGCGCGGCGACTTCGTGTTCTTCAACACCCTGGGCGGGCGCTATTCCCATATGGGAATTTTTGTGGGCAACGGACAGTTTGTGCACGCGCCGTCCAGCGGCGGAACGGTGCAGCGGGTACGCATGGACAATGTGTACTTCGCCAAGCGATTCACGGAAGCCCGAAGCATCTTTGCCTGAACGCCTGCGCTGCGGATGTAAAAAAGGGACTGCCTGGCAGTCCCTCGGTTTCTGCGGGTGTCTCACACTTGTGCCGCAGGCTCGGAGGCGGGCTTTGCCTCATCGCCGGTCAGCGGCAGATTCCAGCTCATCGCATGCCAGGGGTGCTGCTCCTGCGTCACCCATTGCGCCACTTCTTCGGACGTGAAGGCCTTGCCCAGCACATCGCTGCGACCTTGTGCCAGCCATTGAGCGCGGCCCTGTGCATAGGCCTGGCCGAAAGCAAGCCAGCTGTCGAAGCATTGCTGGGCGCGTTGGGCGTTGAGCTGAAGGATATCCCAATGCAGGGCTTCGTCCGTCCATTCCAGCAGCCTGGCGCTGCGCACAAAAAAGGTCACGCGCGCGCAGGCAAACGCCATCGCGGCGCGCACGTCGTCGCTGCGCTGCAGGCGCTGCAGATCCAGCATGAACCAGCGCTGGCGAAGTGCATCGGGCAGTTGCTGGCGCACCTGTTCGTCGCTGAGGTCGGTGCGCAGGCCAAGATGGTGCAGGATCATGGGGCGCAGCTGCCTGGCCAGCGCTTCGTCAGCGCCATGCAGATCGCTGGCAAAGCCACCTTGCATGGCGTGGTAGGCCATGGGGTGGGCCAGGGCCAGGGCCCAGTTGCGCTCCGGACTGCCCGCCTGGTAGCTGATGATGTCGCCGCGTTGCTTGGCCTCCTTGAGGCGCTTGAAGCCGCCGCGCAGCACCCAGTAGATCAGGGCCACGATGAGCACAAAGATCGTCCATCCGCTCATGTGCGAACTCCTGGTCGACCGGGGCGCTTTCTGGCCATCAGCAAGCTCTGTTTCAGTGCGGCGGATTTGGGCATGCGTTCAATGACTTCGCTGTCCAGCGAATCCTTGCGTGCCGCCACCATCCACTGCATCAGTGGTGACTGCAGATTGAGCCGAGGCAGCAGGGCAGGGTGCTGCTGCATCAGCCACAGTTGCTCGTCGTCGGTCTGCAGCTCCTGCACCGAGCACCAGGGCGCCAGCTCGGGGCGGGCCTGCAGCAGCTCGGGTGGGCGGCGCACAATGCCCATGGACAGAGCGTCTTCGGGGACTTCGTCGTTGAGCGGCAGATGGTTGAGCAGAGTCACCACATCGGGCATATAGCGTGCAATCGGCGGTCGGTTCTGCTTGCCCTTGATCTGCTCGATCTGAAGCTTGCCGTCCTTTTGCACATAGGCATTGACGGTGATGCGGGGCTGGGCCGTGCCCGTGCGGTAGCTGAACAGCCGCATGCGCCCCGATTCGAGTCCCTCGGCGTAATGTTCTCCATAGCCGCCGCTGAAGGACTTGCGGTTGGCAAACTGGCCCACGCAGTGGCCCATCATCTGGCTTTCATAGGCCATTTCCTGGCGCATCTGCGCACTTGTGCCGTCAAACTCCACAAAGGTACCGTGCTGGCCACGCAGCAGCCCGCGCACGGCACTCTGGCTATGCTCAACCCGGCCGCTGTTCTGTTTTTTCTCGAAAGCCAGATGCTCCAGCGTCCAGCGCGCCAGCGCCTGTGGGCAGTTCACGCGCTGCAGCTTGCCTTCGAGAGAGGTGCCCTTGCGGGTGGAGAGAAATTCCACCAGCCGTGTCTCCAGCGCGAGCAGGGCGGCGCTGTCGGGCTGCACCCACCAGAGGTCGGGCAGCTCGAAGCCGGCCTGCCTGCGCGCCAGCCGCTCCAGCGCCCAGGCCGGCGGCTCCTGCCGACCCGCCAGCTCCTGCAACTGCCGGGCGTCGGCAATGCGCAGCACGGCAGGCTCGTCGGCCTGCAGATTGCCCACCACATGGCGGTAGAAATGGTTGCCCAGCCAGGCCGCGACGTCGGCTGCGTCGCCGCGCTCTGCGCTGCGCTCCTTGATGCGCTGCTTGATGGCCGGGGCGTTGACGACATCGCGTGCCTTGTAGGCACTGGCGGCAGCGGCTTTTTCGACGACCTGATTCACCAGAATTTCCACCATGGTTTGCGACCCGATGCTGCAGCGCCGGCCTGGGCGTCGCGCTCGGCCAGCTTGCGCTCGGCGCGCTCTATGCCGGACAGCGACATGCGCCGCTCATCCTCGTCGTCATCCTTGTCCAGATAGCTGTTGGCCTGCTTGTGCAGTGCCACGGATTCTTCCAGCAGCTCGGGGTAGGCTTCCAGCGCACAGGCCAGGCGGCGCAGCGGATAGCAGTCCTGCAGCGCAATGACTTCTTGCTGATGCATGCGCAGGCGCGGCAGCACCAGCTCGGGGCGTGTGCTGGAGAAAAAGTCCAGCATGGACATCAAGGACGCCAGGTAGTTGCGGCGCACGTCGCGCTGCTCGTCCTCATCCAGGTCGTGGAACCATTGGTCCAGACGCTCCATCCAGATGCTGATTTCGTCATCGCGGTTGAGCTTGTAGAGCGACAGGGCGACGGTGGAGAAATAACGCGTGGGCTCATGGCGGCTGTAGCCATGCTCCTGGGCGAAATGCCACAGGCGCTCGGCCTCGACCACGGTCTGCGCATCGTCGTCCTTGCCCACGGCGCACCACAGCAGGCCGTTGTGATGCTCGGCGAACGGGCTGCTGCCCAGTCCCTTGTGGTGCAGGTCGGCGGCCTCGTCGTAGCGGTCCATGAAGCGGTACTTGATGGCCAGGTTGTTGCAGAGCATGGAGTACACATGCAGGTCGCCATCCTTGAAGCGGCCCTGGCCAGTCGCCCAGAAATGCTCGAAGCGGGCGAGACCTTCCTCGTAGTAGCGCACGACCAGAGGCTCGCGCACCTCCTGCGCAGGCACTTTCTTCTTGCCACCCATCAGCGGTGCCAGATCGTCTGCATCGTCAAGGACCACGCCGGCGGCGTAGCACCAGTGCGCGCCATGGCCCTGAGGAAAAGGCCGAGCCAGCGCTTCTTCCAGCGGCAACGCGGCAAAGCGGGCAGCCCAGAGCGCGGGCAGCTTGTCGCTGTCGGCCATCTCGGGGTGCTGGCCCACGCCAATTTCCAGCAGCGGCAGAGCCTGCTCCATCTGGCGCTTGCGTGCCAGACGCAGGCCGTCGAGCAAGGCCAGCACCGGATGCGCCGGCTGGGCTGCGCGCACCATGTTCAGATAGAAATCCGCCGGGTGCAGGGGCCTCTCTTCCTGCGCGAGCAGCTGGCGCATGTCCTCGTCGGTCTGGCCAATGGCCAGAACCAGGGCCCAGGTGATGGCGTTTTCCGGGTCGTTGCTGAACTGTCTCTTGGCCAGCTCGAAGGCGGCTACGGCCGAGACGGGACGAGCGTGGAGCACGCTCTGAAGCGCCAGATCGGCGGCTTGCTTCAGGCGCCCGGTCTGCTCCAGCCAGCCCAGCCAGGAGGCGGTGAAGGGATCGCCCGAGTCATCCGTCAGTCCGAAGTGTCCCTGAGGGGCCAGCTGCAGCGCCGCCTCCAGCTGACCGGCCTGAGCGCAGGCCTGGGCCTGCAGCCGCACGATCTTGACCTGGCGATGCGCCTTGACGGCCTGCGATGGTGGCGGGTTCTCCAGACGGGCGAGCTGTTGCTCACAGGCCATGAGCAGGGCTGGCAGGCTTTGCGGGGCCAGCGGCAGCACATGGTCGGCCAGCGTCATCCAGCGGTCAAAGTCCACCTGCTGGTCGGGCGCGGCATCGCGCAGGAGATTGATGGCGTTCTGCACCAGGCTGGCGGCCTCGCTGGCGTGGCCGCTTTTCTGGGCCATTTCCGCCTTGCGAACGCAGAGGATGGCATCGAGATAGGCCGCATCTTCGGCCAGATCGGGGTTGCGACGCTCCTGTGCGCGTTGCAGCTCAAGGCCTGTGGCCGCAGCTTCCCAGGCCTGGAGCTGAGAGGCCATCCAGTGCCAGCCATGCCAGTAGTTGTCGCTGTCCACATCCTCGGGCAGCCGGGCAATGGCCTGTGCCGCTGCACCCAGCAGGGCTTGCGCGGAGGACTGGTCAAAGCCCATGCGGCTCTGGATGTCGCTGAGGCTCAGGCGCAGCGCAGCTTCTGCGGGACTCAGTTCGTCGGCAGCGGCAAGGGCGGTGTCGCGATGCTGCTGCAGCAGCTTGTTGGCCGCTTCGGGCTGATCGAGGTAGAGCCAGAAGTCGTGAATGCGCTCGAGCTCCTGCACGGTGGCGGGGGCAAAGTTCTGCTGCCCCATCAATTCCACCGCCGCGGCGATGCGGTCCTGACGGCTGATGCTGCCGGGCTTGTCGTCGTTGTAGTCGTTCAGTAGCTCATGGGCTTGGTCCAGCAGGGCGTAGATGGAATCGCCCTGCAGTGCGGCAGTTTGGTTCATGGTGTCCAGAGTTCAATCCGAGGCAGCTTGGCCCCAATAGACCACCATCCTAGCGGCGGATTGAAGAGGCGTGTGCCATCCGGCAAGGCATCACCATTTGTTACAGAATTTATAACCAGTCATGAAAAAAGCCTGCCTTGGCATTGCAGGCAGGCTTTTGGTGGATGAGGCCAGGGACTGTCGGGCTGTCAATCCTTGACCAGTACTTCGCCGCGCAAGGTGTAAGCCTTGGCTTCGGTAATCTTCACATCCACCATCTGGCCGATCAAGCGCTCGTTGCCGGGGAAGTTGACCACGCGGTTGCAATAGGTGCGACCCATCAGCTCGCTGCCGTCGCGCTTGCTCACGCCTTCGACCAGCAGGCGTTGCACCGTGCCGACACGCTCTTCGCTGATCTCCTTGATGTTGGTGTTGATCACGGCTTGCAGCTCCTGCAGGCGGCGCAGCTTGACTTCGTGGGGCGTGTCGTCGTGCAGATTGGCCGCAGGCGTGCCGGGGCGGGGGCTGAAGATGAAGCTGAACGAGTTGTCGAAGCGCACGTCGTGGATGAGCTTCATCATCTTCTGGAAGTCTTCCTCGGTCTCGCCGGGGAAGCCCACGATGAAGTCGCTGCTCATGGCCAGATCGGGGCGGATGGCGCGCAGCTTGCGGATGGTGCTCTTGTATTCCATGGCCGTGTAGCCGCGCTTCATGGCCATGAGGATCTTGTCGCTGCCATGTTGCACGGGCAGGTGCAGGTGGCTGACCAGCTGCGGAATCTTGGCGTAGGCCTCGATCAGGCGCGGTGTGAACTCGTTGGGATGGCTGGTGGTGTAGCGGATGCGCTCGATGCCGGGAATCTCGGCCACATATTCCAGCAGCAGCGCGAAGTCGGCCATCTCGCTGCTGTCGCCCATCTTGCCCAGGTAGGCGTTGACGTTCTGGCCCAGCAGCGTGATTTCCTTCACTCCCTGCTCGGCCAGGCCCGCAACTTCCACCAGCACGTCCTCGAACGGGCGGCTGACTTCCTCGCCGCGCGTATAGGGCACGACGCAGTAGCTGCAATATTTGGAGCAGCCCTCCATGATGGAGACGAAGGCCGAAGCGCCTTCCACGCGTGCCGGTGGCAGGTGGTCGAACTTCTCGATTTCGGGGAAGGAGATATCGACCTGGGGCTTGGCCTTGGCCGCACGCTGATTGAGCAGCTCGGGCAGGCGGTGCAGGGTCTGGGGACCGAAGACCACATCCACAAACGGAGCGCGCTTGATGATCTCGGCACCCTCCTGGCTGGCCACGCAGCCGCCCACGCCGATCAGCACGCCTTTTTCCTTGAGGTGGCGGATGCGGCCCAGATCGCTGAATACTTTTTCCTGTGCCTTCTCACGCACCGAGCAGGTGTTGAACAGGATCAGATCGGCCTCGTCCACGTTCTGCGTGGGCTCGTAACCCTGGGCCGCGCCCAGTACATCGGCCATCTTGTCCGAGTCGTACTCGTTCATCTGGCAGCCAAAGGTTTTGATAAAGACTTTCTTGCTCATGAGGGCGCTCTTGTCAGGTGTTGTCGGGTGCGGGGCTTGCAGAGTCTGCAAGCGCGAAGTCATAGCGGCTGGCGCTCGCCATCACTGGGTTTGAACAGGTAAATGATTCGAAATGCTTGCAGAAAAGGCGCAAGCAGCTTTGAAATCAATAGCGGCCGGCGTTGGCCGGACTCAGCTGCCGAAAACGCGCTGCAGCAGGGTGCGCGGCTGGATCGGCTTGTATTTCTCGATTTCGGCAGGGGTCAGGATCCAGGCCGTGTGCAGGCCCTGGGTCTGCGGCTCGATCACATAGCCCACCAGCAGCTTCTGGCCTGCATAGTTGCTGGCAAAGACCAGGCTGCGTTCGCGGCTGAACAGGCGAAAGCCCGGCGTCGTGCGAATGGCCGTGCCGTTGATGGCCACTTCGGGGAAATTGGTGACCGTCAGCTCGCCGAACTGCGCCGTGGGCGGAAAGTTGCGTGTGTCGTCCGATGCCAGGCCCTGGGCCAGGGTCGGCAGGCTGGCGCTGGCGGCGGCAGCCAGCAGGGCGCAGCCCCAAAGGCGACGGCTGAAGCGGGTGGTGGTGCAGCGGTTCATGGTGTATATCCAGGGGCTGATCGTGGGGCGGTCAGAGCTGGAGTCATGGCCGCAATGCCGTGATTCTAGAGGCTGGCGCTTGGCAGCAGGGCTTGCTCAGGCTTTGCCGCCGGCGGCATAGAGAACCGCCCGGGGCGGGCGGCACAGCCCCCAGAAGCGCAGGCCCGTCAGCTCCGCCATGCGCACGCCCATGGAGGTGGGCGCGGAAATCGTGGCCAGCGCCGCGATGCCGACCTTGGCGCATTTGCGCACCAGTTCATGGCTGCCGCGGCTGGACAGCAGTACAAAGCCGGGTTCGCCGAGGCGGCCCGTGCGCGCCAGCCGGCCGACCAGCTTGTCCAGCGCATTGTGGCGGCCCACGTCCTCGAGCACGTCCGTGATGTCGCCCGCCAGCGTGGCCCAGCCTGCGGCATGGATGGCGCCGGCCTCGGCATTCAGAATCTGGTGTGGCGGCAGGGCGTCAATCGCCTTGAGCACGGTGGCTGCGTCGACCCGCTCCAGCCAGTCCTGGGGCGGCAGGGCGTCAAACGACAGGTCCAGCGCCGCAAAGCTCTCGACTCCACAGACGCCACAACCCGTGCGGCCCGTCATGCTGCGGCGTTTGTCCTTGAGCCGCGCAAAGCAGCGCGAGGCGATGTCGAGCTGCACTTCCATGCCGTCCATGCCTTCGGGCAGGCCGGCTGCCGCGGCAGACACGGGGCGGGCTTCGATGCCGTAGCAATCGGCAACGCTGTCCAGAATGCCCTCGGTCAGCGCAAAGCCGAGGGCAAAGTCTTCCACATCGGTGGGCGAACCCATCATCACCGCATGCGAGATGCCGTTGAAGACCAGCGCGATCGGCACCTCGGCCGCCAGCACGCGCTCCTGCCGCTCCTGCTGCCCGGCGTGGAAGAAGCTCACGGCATGGGTGTGCAGCGGTGCTATCGGCTGGGCAGGGATGGGGCAGGCGGACTCGGTCATGGGCTGATGATAGTCAGCAGGCGCATTCCTTGCCGGCAAGGGGCGGATGCGCTGCGCTCAGTCCAGCAGCGCCATTCCCTTGATCTGTGCATACACCGGCATGCCGGTCTTCAGCTGCAAGGCCTTGGCCGAGTGCTGGGTGATTCTGGCCAGCAGCCGGGTGTCGCCCGCCTGCAGCGAAACCATGACCTGCCCCGGCCCATCCTCGCGCAGGCCCAGCACCTGCACCGGCAGGATGTTGAGAATGCTGCTGCCCTCGGGCCTGAGCAGACTCAGGCTGACATCGCGCGCCTGCACGCGCAGCGGTACCTGGCTGCCCAATTCGCGCGGACGGGCCATGACGAGCTGGAGCCGGCCTCCGTCAAAGATCAGCGTGCTCAGATGGTCGGTAGCATCATGGTCATGCACCGTGGCATGGACCACGCTGGAGGCCACGTCGCCATGGGCCAGCGGCAGATCGAGGCTGGATAGCAACTCGGGGACGGAGCCCTGCGCCAGCACCTTGCCCGCACCAAGCAACACCATATGCTGGGCCAGGCGCGCAACCTCGTCCATGGAGTGGCTGACATAGATCACGGGAATCCGCAGATGCCGCTGCAGCTGCTCCAGATAGGGCAGGACTTCGGCCTTGCGCTGGGCGTCGAGCGCGGCCAGGGGCTCGTCCATGAGCAGCACTTCGGGGCTGGTGGCCAGCGCTCTTGCAATCGCCACGCGCTGGCGTTCGCCGCCCGACAGCGTGGCGGGCATGCGATCCATCAGATGGGCGATGCCCAGCAGCTCAACGGCCCGCTCCTTGGAGACCTTGCGGCGTTCCTGCGGCGTGCGCCTGAGACCGTAATCGATATTGCGCTGCACCGACAGATGCGCAAACAGGCTGGCCTCCTGGAACACATAGCCGAGTGCGCGCTGGTGCGTGGGAAGCCATTGCCGGCTGGCGTCGTCCTGCCATACGGTCTGGTTGACGGTGACGCGACCTTGCGCCCGCTCAAGCCCGGCGAGGCTGCGCAGACAGCTGGTCTTGCCGCAGCCCGAAGGCCCGAACAGGGCCGTGACCCCCTGGCCGGGTAGCTGCAGATCCACATCGAGTGCAAAGTCGGGCCGGCTCAGCCTGAGCTGCGCGGTGATGAAACTGGTGGCTGTCATGCGCGGCGCTCCGCTTTGGGTTGCAGCCAGTTCAAAGCCAGCAGCACGATGAAGGAGAACACCACCATGCCGGCCGCCAGCATATGGGCGTGGCCGTACTCCATGGCTTCCACATGGTCGTAAATCTGTACCGAGACCACGCGTGTCACGCCGGGGATATTGCCGCCCAGCATCAGCACCACGCCGAATTCGCCCACGGTGTGGGCAAAGGTCAGCACGGCAGCGGTGATGAAGCCGGGGCGCGCCAGCGGCAGGGCCACGGTCAGAAAGCGGTCCAGCGGACTGGCGCCGAGGCTGGCCGCAGCCTCCATGGGGCGCGAGCCCAGCGCCTCGAAGGCACGCTGCAGCGGCTGCACGGTAAACGGCATCGAGTAGATCAGCGAGCCCACCACCAGACCGGCAAAGGTGAACGGCAGATTGCCCAGACCCATGGCCTGCGTGAGCTTGCCGATGGGGCCATTGGGGCCCATGGTGACCAGCAGATAAAAGCCGATGACGGTGGGCGGCAGCACCAGCGGCAGTGCCACCACGGCACCGATCGGGCCGCGCCAGCGCGAACGGGTATGGGCCAGCCACCAGGCCAGCGGCGTGCACAGCAGCATGAGCAGCACGGTAGTCACGCCCGCGAGCTTGAGCGTGAGCCAGATGGCTGCGTAGTCTTCGGCATTCAGTTGCATGGAATCAAAAACAGGACTTGCGCAAACAAGCATGCACAACGGACATTTCTATCGGCAAAGCACCCTGTCCGATCCGAATTTGCGCAAGTCGTAAAAAAAGACCCTTGGAGCGCCCAGCTTAGCCGAGCAGCGCCAAGGGTAGAGCGGACTGGTTTGAGCGCCAGGACTTGCCGGTCAAGCGTCAGAAGCTATAGCCATAGGAGCGGATGATGTCATGTGCCTTGGGGCTGCGCAGGTACTTCATCAGAGCCGCAGCGGCTTCGTTGTCCTTGGCGCTGTTGAGCACAATGGCGTCCTGGCGGATGGGTTCATGCATATTGCCGGGCACCTGCCAGGCCGAACCCTCGCGGATCTTGCCGTTCTCCATGACCTGGGACAGCGCCACAAAACCCAGCTGCGCATTGCCGGTGGCAGCGAACTGGTAGGTCTGGGCGATGTTCTCGCCCATCACCACCTTGGGCTGCACCTGTGCGCTCAGGCCGAGCTTGTTCAGCACTTCCATGGCAGCTGTTCCGTAAGGAGCAAGCTTGGGGTTGGCGATCGCGATATGCTTGTAGTCGCCGCTCTTGAGCACATCGCCCTTGTCGTCCACATAGCCGGCCTTGGGGCTCCACAGCACCAGCGTACCGATGGCATAGGTAAAGCGCGAATCGGTCACGCCCTTGCCTTCCTTGGCCAGCTTCTCGGGTGTGGTGTCATCGGCGGCCAGCAGAATGCCGAAGGGCGCGCCATTGTTGATCTGGGCGTAGAACTTGCCGGTGGCGCCAAACGACAGCTCGGCCTTGTGGCCGGTATCCTTCTCGAACTCGGCCGCAATCTTCTTCATGGGCGCGGTGAAGTTGGCTGCCACGGCGACCGCCACTTCAGCGGCCTGCGCCTGCGCAGACCACAGGCCCAGCACGACTGTGCCGATCACGGCCGCAGAGCGAGCCAGTTGAAAGGAAAAACCGGTGGAGCGGGCAGTGATCTGAGTCATTGAAATTTCGCTATTCATTAATGGAATAGCGAGTGTAGCGTGAATGAACAACTGAGGTCGAGCGGGGAAATTGGCTGTCAGGGCATGATGGCGGTCTATGTCAGACACAGAAAATTTCGAACAAGAACAATTGGATATGGCCGGCGACGAGGCTGTGCCGGGTGGCGCGCTGTCGTCCGACTCGGTTTCCCAGGCGCTGGGCTATGACATGGCCGACCGTCGCATTGCCATCCTGCGCGGGATTGCGCAAAGCGGCTCCATCTCTCAGGCAGCACGTGACGTGGGCGTGAGCTACAAGGCGGCCTGGCAGGCCATCGATACCCTGACCAATCTGGCTGGCGTGCCGCTGGTCGAGCGCAGTGTGGGCGGCGCCGGGGGCGGCGGCGCACAGATCACGCCGGCGGGCGAGGAGTTGCTGCATGCGGCCGAGGCCATGATGCACTTGCGCAGCGAGTTGCTGCAGCGCATGCAGGCCGGCACGCCAGGTGGCGGGCAACCCAATCTGGGCCTGATGACCAGCATGCGCAATCAGTGGCCTTGCAGTGTGCTCAAGGTCGAGTCCATAGGCGGGCAGATCCGTGTCTGGCTGCGTGCTGCAAGCGATGCAGGCTCGGACTGGACGATTGCCGCGCGCATCACGCCCGAAAGCTATGAGCTGCTGGGTCTGGCACCCGGTGTGCAGGTGCTGGCGCTGTGCAAGGCCACGGCCGTCAAGGTCTGGCTGGGGCAGGAGCGGCCTGCGGGGGCCGCGCAGCCCATCAATATCTGGCCTGCCGTGGTGCAGCGCGCGACCTATGGCGCGGCCACGGTGACGGAAGAGAGCCTGGCTTGCGACGAAGCCATCTGTCGTTTGAGCTGGGGTGCTCAGATCGTGGGCTTTGCGCCGGCCATGAGCGGGCTGGTGGCCAATGACAATGTCTGGCTGGAGGTGGCCGAGTCTGCGGTAGTCGTGGCGGTGGCCTCTCACTGAAACACGATTTGCGCAAATTCGGATCTGGCTTGGTGTTTTGTCGGCAGGCAGGCCTGTTGAGCATTCTTGTCTGCGTAAACCGAAAAAAGACCGCCGATCCTTTCAGACCGGCGGTCAAAGGGAGTTTTCGGGCAACCGGACTCCCACGTTGAACTGATATTTCCTAGTCCACTTTCAAGCCGATTTCCTTGATCAGCGGTGCGAAGCGGGCGCGTTCCTTGGCATGGTGGTCCACGAAGTCCTGGCGGCTCATGCGCGGCTCGGGCGTGGCGCCCAGACCCTGGATCACATCGACCACGCTCTTTTGCTCCAGTGCCTTGATCACGCTGGCGCGCACGGCATCCACCACGGGGGCGGGCGTGCCGGCCGGCGCGTAGACGCCGAACAGTGTGTCGGCATCGAAGCCCGGCAGGCCGCTTTCGGCCAGCGTGGGTACCTTGGGGTACAGAGGCGATCGGTGCGGGCTGCCTATGGCCAGCAGCTTGAGCTTGCCGGCCTCGACCTGCTTGAGGCCCGGGCCCGGATCGAACCAGTATTGCAATTGACCGCTGAGCACATCGGTCAGGGCAGGACCGGCTCCCTTGTAGGGAATATGGCTGGCATCGACCTTGGCTGCGCGCTTGAACATTTCACCGGCCAGATGAGGCGAGCTGCCCGGGCCTGGCGAGCCGTAGGACAGCTTGCCAGGATTGGCCTGCAGGTGCTTGATGAAGTCCTGCACATTGCTCACGGGAAGACTGGGGTTGGTTTCCAGAAACACATGCACGCGTGCCACGGCCGCCACAGGGATCAAGTCCTTTTCAGGGTTGAACGGCAGCTTGCTGTAGATCAGCGGATTGATGCTGATGCCGCCGCCGCTGCTCAGCAGCAGCGTATAGCCGTCCTTGGCAGAGCGCACGGTTTCGCTGATACCGATATTGCCGTTGGCTCCGGGCTTGTTGTCCACCACCACGGACTGGCCCAGCACCTGGCTCATGGTGGGCGAGATAGCGCGCCCCATCACATCGGCCGCGCCGCCAGGAGCGAAGTTCACGATCAGGCGGATGGGACGATCCGGCCATGTCTGTGACTGGGCGGCCGGTGCCAGGCAAAGCGCCATGCCCAGGCTGGCCCAGCCTTTGGCGATCAGGGCGCGCAGCGGCCTGTGTGCAGAGGGGCGTTGAGTGATAGGGGTCTCCATAGGTGTTTTCCTGTTTGTCATTGATATCGATCAGTCCAGCTTGATGCCTGCGGTCTTGATGACCTCTCCCCAGCGCTTCTTCTCGGAGAGCCAGAACTCTCGCATCTGCTCGGGAGTGCTGGGCAGGGGCTCCAGGGCCAGGGCCTCGAAGCGGGCCTGCACGGCCGGCGTCTTCAGGGTTTCCTGCAGCGTCCTGGACCATATCTGTATGGTGGCGTCATCCGTGCCCCTGGGAGCGACCAGGCCCTGCCAGGCGAAGGCCTCGAAGCCGGCCACGCCCTGCTCGATGAGCGTGGGCGTCTGGGGCAGGCTTTTGAGCCGCTGCGCGCTGGCCACGCCGATGGCACGGACCTTGCCGGCGTTGATGTGGGGCAGGCCTGCGGCACTGTCCACCAGCATGAAGGGAATCTGGCCTCCGATCACATCCAGCATGGCCGGGCCGGCGCCGCGATAGGGTGCGTGGGTCATCTTCGCGCCCATCTTCTGGGCCAGCAGTTCGGTGGCCAGATGGTGTGGGGTGCCCAGCCCGGGAGAGCCATAGCTGAGCCTGCTGGGGTTGGCCTTGGCCCAGGCCGCGAACTCCTGGAAGTTGCGCACCGGCAATTCGTTGTTGACGACCAGCAGCAGCGGAAAGCGTGCCAGCAGGCTGATGGGGACGAAGTCCTGCTCGGCGTTGTAGGCCAGCTTGGGGAACAGATGCGGGTTGGCGGCCAGGGTTGCGAAGTCGGCGGTGAAGACCAGGTTGCCATAGTCGCGTGAGCGCGCCGCATATTCTGCGGCGATGTTGGTGCCGGCGCCCGGCTTGTTGATCACCACGATGTTGCGATGGATAGGCTTGGCCCAGGCCTCGGCTACACCCCGAGCCACAGCATCCGAGCCGCCGCCTGCGGCAAAGCCGACCACCCATTCCATGGGCCTGCCGGACGCCTGCTGGGCGTGGGCCCTACCCAGCATGAGCTGTACACCGCAAGCAGCGCCGGCTTTGAGAAAGGTTCTGCGCATGTTGTCTCCTTGTTGTTGAATCCGTGGGCCCGGTCCCTGCTGTCTTTCTCTTTGTTTTTGCTGTTTTTCCCGAGCCTTTGATGCGTCTTCGCCGAGTCCTGGTTCTATGGCGTGCGCTGCTGCGTCATGCTGATGAGCCGGTGCAGGGTACGTGTCATGGGCGTGGCGATGCCATGCCGCTCGCCCGCGCGCACCACCGCGCCGTGGATGGAGTCGGTTTCGGTGGGGCGCCCCGCCAGCAGGTCCTGCAGCAGCGATGGCTGGTGTCCCATATGGTGGTTCAGGGCGTCCTCCACCGTGGCCTGGATACGGTGGGCGTCCACAGCGATACCGTTGGCCGCAGCCACGGCAACGACCTCGTCCAGGACTTCGCGGATCAGGCTGCGGCCCAGAGGGCTGGCCAGTCCGTCCACGGGCTGGCGCGTGATGCCGCACAGACCGTTGAAGGCAGCATTGAAGGCCAGCTTTTCCCAGATGGCGGTCTCGACCTCGGGATCGATCTCGCAATGCAGTCCGGCGCGGTTGAGGTCGTCGCCGAAGTCCTGGAAGCCGGCGTCCACCTGTCCGGTGCGCGGCATGAAGCGAATCTTGCCGCTGCCCAGCGAACTCACTTTTCCTGGAGCCAGCAACCGTGCCGGCCATGTCGTCACGCCCACGGCGATCTGCCGGGCATCGGCAAATCCATGCAGGGTCTCGATATGTCCTATGCCGTTTTGCAGGCTGAGCAGCAGGGTCCCAGGCCCTATCAGATGGGCAATGCTTTGCAGCGCGGCCTGGGTGTGGGCGGCCTTGGTGAAGATCAGCCAGCGCTTGGGCGGCTGCGTCAGCTCATGGGCCTGCAGGGCCTGAACGTCGGCGTGCAGCGGGCCCTGGTCGGTCTCGCAGTGCACGCCGTGCTCACGTATGGTCTGGAGCAGCTGCGCGTTGACATCCACCAGCGTGACGGGGATGCCGGCCCGGGCCAGCCGCGTGCCGAACAGGGTGCCCATGGCCCCCGCTCCCAGGATGCCGACGGTGGCCGCTTGCGGCTCTTGTGTGTTGTGCATGTCTTGTCTCCGAGGGTGCGATGCCGGGTCAGGCGACCTCGACCTCGACCAGCGTGGCGCGCGGGCTGCGCAGGGCGTCCCGCAGAACCTGGGGCAGCTGCGCTGCTTCGGTGACGCGCACGCCGTCGCAGCCCTGGCCCTTGGCCAGGGCCACGAAGTCGATGTCGGGCAGGTCCGTTCCCTCGACCTTCTCGCCCTCACGGTAGCCGAACACCCTGGAGAAATCCTGCAGGGCAGCGTAGCGGCGGTTCTTGACAATGATGTAGGTGACCGGCAGCCCCAGATGGGCTGCGCTCCACAGTGCCTGGATGGCGTACATGGCCGAGCCGTCGCCGATGACGCCTATGACCTTCTTGTCGGGCTTGGCCAGCGCGATGCCTACGGAAGCAGGCAGGCTGTGGCCCAGTCCGCCGCTGCACATGGTGAAGAAGGTCTCGGCAGCGTAGATGGGCAGGTGGGCCTGGATGATGGAGCGCGAGCCAGGTGCCTCCTCGACGATGATGCTGTCACGCGATCGCACCTGGGCCAGTGTGTGCATGAGGAAGGCATCGCTCATCAGCTTGCCCGGCTCAGGTGCCGCCGGGGCGGGTATGGCAGGCCGGGGCTGGAGCGCAGGGCGCGGACGTGCCAGGGGGCGGGCCAGCAGTTCCTGCACGCCCATGCGGATATTGCCCACGGCCGCGTCGCCCACGGGGGCCCAGGCGGCGATGGCAGGGTCCTCGATGAGCTGGAACAGCTGCGTGCCTTCGGCGATGAAGGGGCCGTGGCCTTCGACGTGGTAGGTGAAGGCTGGTGCGCCGATGACGAAGACCACGTCATGGCCCGAGAGCCTGTCCACGATGCGCTCGCGCATGGCCGGCAGGAAGCCGCCGAACAGCGCATGGTCCTCGGGGAAGCCGCAGCGCCCGCTCATGGGCGCCACATAGACGCGCGCCTGGTGGCGTTCGGCCAGGGCCTGGACGGCTTCGAAGGCCTGGCTGCGGTCCACGGCCGCTCCGACCACGAAGGCCGGTGCGCGCGCCCCCTCCAGCGCCTGGCCTATGCTGTCCAGCAGGCGCGGGTCGGGTCGGGTTTCGAAGCCGACTTTGCGCAGTGTGATGGGCTCGCAGGGCACATCCCAGTCATCGGCGGGAATGGAGACGAAGACCGGGCCGCGCGGCTCCTGCATGGCGATGTAGTAGGCGCGCGCCAGGGCCTGGGGCACGTCCTCGGCGCGTGCGGGCTCGCAGCTCCACTTCACATAGGGCTTGGGCAGCTCGGCGGCCTGGTTGGAGTGCAGGAAGGGGTCGAACTGCAGCAGCGAGCGCGTCTGCTGGCCGGCCGTGATGACCATGGGCGTGCGGTTCTTGAAGGCCGTGAAGATATTGGCCATGGCGTGGCCCACGCCGGCGGCCGAGTGCAGGTTCACGAAGCTGGCGTTGCGCGTGGCCTGGGCATAGCCGTCTGCCATGCCCACGACCACGGTCTCCTGCAGGCCGAGGATGTATGAGAAGTCCTCGGGATAGTCGCGAAACAGGGGCAGCTCGGTGGAGCCCGGGTTGCCGAAGATGCGTGTCATGCCCAGCTCGCGCAGCATGTTGATGACGGCATGGCGTACGGTGAAGACTTCGGCGGTCTGGGCATTGGGGGCGGTGTTGGCGGGCAAAAAATTCTCCTTGGATCGGGCTGGCACTGGGCCTTGGCACTGTTGGCATCAATCCTGCCTTTGGAGATAATTTCCAGCAATTGAATAATTCATCTAAGAGATATTCGTTTAATGGATATATCAGGTCTGGATCTCAATCTGTTGCGTGTTTTCGATGCGGTGTTCCGCCACGGCAGCGTCAGCCGCGCTTCGCAGGAGCTGGGTCTTTCCCAGCCCGCAGCCAGTCAGGCGGTGACGCGGCTGCGCCATTTGCTGGGCGATCCGCTGTTTGAACGCATGCATGGGGGAGTGCGCCCCACGCCGCGTGCCGAGCGGCTGGCTCAGGCGGTAAGAACTGCACTGGCAACGCTGGAGGTGGCTTTGGCAGAGGCACACAGTTTTGATCCCTTGCAGGCGAATCAGTGCTTTCGCATTCACCTCAGCGACATCGGCGAGGCGCGCTTCTTGCCACCACTGATGCAGGCCTTGAGAGGCCGGGCGCCCCATGTGCAGCTGGAAACCCTGCCCATGCCCATGGGCGAGATTGCCGATGCACTGGATCGCGGTTCGCTGGATATCGCCATCGGCTTTCTGCCTGGTGTGACGGGCACGCAGCAGAAGGTGCTGCTGTCCGATCACTACGCCCTGCTGCTGCGTCAGGGGCATCCGGTGCTCAAGGATTTGAAGACCGAGAGGCTGAGTGCTGAACATTTGCGCGGGCTCGACTATGTGGCGGTGCGCTCGCATTCCGAGACGCTGCGCATTCTGCGCAAACTCGATTTGCAGGATCAGGTGCGGCTGTCGGCGGCCCACTTCATGGCCGTGCCTTCCATCGTGCATCAGACGGATCTGGCCGTCATCATGCCCGCCGAGATTGCCGAGACCTTTGAAGCACAGGGCGGATATGTGGTGCTGCAGGCCGATCTGCCAGAGAGTGCTTTCGATGTCTCTCTGCACTGGAGCTGGCGCTTTGCGCAGGAGCCCGCGAACCAGTGGCTGCGGGAATTGGTCAGCGAAGTGTTCGGGCAGCGCAGATAAGGTGCTCAGCCCCACACATGTCCACTTCGTGTGGCCGCTGACCCTGCGCCGGGCTCCCACGTGAGGGGCCCCGGCGGCAATAAAAAAGCGCCAGGCTTTAAGGCTCTGGCGCTTGATGGATCTGCAATGGCAGCTATCTTTAATGAAGCTCCTTGCCCTTGAGTTCGGGAATCAGAAAGACCGTGGCCAGCATGTCCAGCACATAGATGGCGGCCAGCAGGGCAATGGCCACCTGGAAGGAGTAGGCCATGGCCAGCGCACCGATGACGACCGGGCCCAGGCCGCCGACGGCGCGACCGATGTTGAACAGCACGTTCTGAGCCGTGGCGCGGGCCTCGGTGGGATAGGCTTCGCTGATGACGGCGCCATAGCCGCCCATCATGCCATTGACGCACAGACCCATGATGGCTCCCACCCACAGCATGGCCGTGGCATCGGTGAGCTGGGAATAGGCCAGCACCGAGATCACGGAGCCGACCTGGAAGATCAGGAAAGTGGGCTTGCGGCCGATGCGGTCGGCCAACTGGCCGAAGACCCAGATACCCAGCGACATGCCGACGATGGTGACGGCCGTCCACACCGACGACTTGGTCAGGCTGAAGCCCATCTGCTTGGACAGAAAGCTGGGCATCCAGATCATGATGCCGTAGTAGCCGAAGTTCTGCACCGAGGTCAGCACGATCACGCCCAGGCTGATCTTGCGCGTGGCCTTGTCCTTCATCAGCAGCTTCAGGCATTGCATGGCCGAGGGCTGCTCTTTCTTGCTGCGTGCCACGAACACTTCGGGCTCATGCAGCTTGTTGCGGATGACCCAGGCCACGACAGCAGGAATCACGCCGACCAGAAACATGCCGCGCCAGCCGATGGAGGGCAGCAGCAGCGGGGTCAGCATGGCTGCGCCCAGCACGCCGAGCTGCCAGCCCAGGGCCACATAGGACGAGACGCGTGCGCGATGGCGTGCGGGCCAGGCCTCGGCGGCCAGTGCCATGCCGATGCCGAACTCTCCCCCCAGGCCGATACCGGCGATGGTGCGGTAGATCAGCAAGTCCCAGTAGCCTTGTGCAAATGCGCATAGACCGGTAAAGACGGCAAACAGCACGATCGTCCAGGTCAGCACGCGGATGCGGCCGTATTTGTCGCTGAGCATGCCGAAGACGATGCCGCCGAAGACGGCGCCGATCAAGGTCCAGGTCACGAGAGAGCCGGCCTGGCCGGGCGTGAGGTTCAGGTCCTTGGAGATGGCCGAGAGCATGAAGCCAAGAATCAGCAGGTCAAAGCCGTCCATGGCGTAGCCGACGGCCGAGCCCATGAGTGCTTTCCAGCTGTATCCGTTGACTTCTGTTGGAGCGGCGGGCGCGGCTATGCCTGCCACGGCGCCTGTGGTTTGTGTGGTCACGGGAGAGTCCTTGAGCGAAGACGGACTTTGGGTGCCTGCAGGCCGGCTTTTGCAGAAAAAAGCAGGTCCTCGCTGGGCGCAAGACCAGCGCGCGGGCACGCAGCGTGCGTGCAGCATCCTTGAGGTGCAACGGGCACGAAAAAGTCCTTGAAGGGGAGGTTTGAGCGGCTGGAGCATGGCGGCGCGGACTGCGTTGATTTCTGCGGGGCAGAAAGGGCAGTGCGGCGCAATGTCGCCTCTGTAAAAAGCGAAAAGCCCCAGTTGCGTGAGCAACTGGGGCATGGATTTGGTGGTCGTAGCGGGACTCGAACCTGCGACATCAGCATTATGAATGCTGCGCTCTAACCAACTGAGCTATACGACCGACAGCCCGCAATTGTATAGGAAGAAATGGCCTTGGCAGCCAAGTTGGGAATTTTTGTGCGCAGACTGCAGCGAGCGTTGCGACAAAGAAAAAACCGCAGTGCTTTTGCAAACACTGCGGTTTCCTGTCTGGTGGTCGTAGCGGGACTCGAACCTGCGACATCAGCATTATGAATGCTGCGCTCTAACCAACTGAGCTATACGACCGAAGACAGCGATTATATGCAAAAAATAGCTGCTTCAAGCGGTTTGCTGAAATTTCTTGCGAAAAATCTGGTGCCTACTGATGGGTGAAGTTGGCGGGGCGCTTGTTCACAAACGCGTCCATGCCTTCCTTCTGGTCCTGGGTGGCAAACAGGGCATGGAACAGGCGGCGCTCGAACATCACGCCATCGGAGAGGCCGCTTTCGAACGCACGGTTCACGGACTCCTTGGCAGCCATCACGGCCAGCTGAGAGAAGCCGCTGATGATGATGGCGGCGCCCAGCGCCTCTTCCATGAGCTTGTCAAAAGGCACGACGCGGCTGACCAGACCGGCGCGCTCGGCCTCGCTGGCATCCATCATGCGGGCGGTCAGAGCCATGTCCATGGCCTTGGATTTGCCCACGGCGCGAGGCAGGCGCTGCGTGCCGCCGGCACCAGGGATCACGCCCAGCTTGATCTCGGGCTGGCCGAACTTGGCGTTATCGGCAGCGATGATGAAGTCGCACATCATCGCCAGCTCGCAGCCGCCGCCCAGGGCAAAGCCGCTGACGGCGGCAATCACGGGCTTGCGGATGCTGCGAATGGTTTCCCAGTTGCGCGTGATGTAGTCGCCGCCATAGGCGTCGGCAAAGCTGTACTTGGCCATGGCACCGATGTCGGCACCAGCGGCAAAGGCACGTTCGCTGCCGGTGATGATCATGCAGCCAATGCTTTTGTCGGCATCGAACTTCCTGAGCGCATCACCGAGTTCGTCCATGAGCTGGTCGTTCAGGGCGTTGAGCTGCTTGGGACGGTTCAGCGTGATGACGCCGACTTTTTCCGCTTCCACGCGGACTTCGATGGTTTCGTAGGCCAAGTTTGTCTCCTGCTAAAGAATGAATGGCTGCTGCCAAGAATAACCGCTGAGTCTGGCTGCCGGCTGTCGCACAGCAGCGCCACTTCGGGGCCGGGCTCAGGCCGCAATGCCCGCCAGCCAGCGCTCTGCGGCGGCCTTGTCGCTGATTTCGAGCCCCAGATTGCTGATGGGGCTGGCGCTATCTGCATCCTCGCTGGCGGCTTTGGCGAGCAGGCCGCCCGTGTTCAGCGTCAGCTGCAGAATCTGCTGGTCGCGTGCTACCCAGGCCGTGAGCTGATTGGAGCCGGCCGCGTACAGCTGCACATCGTCCAGTTTGCTGATGCGCCAGCGCTGACCATAGGCCTCGACGGCCAGCCATTCGTCTCCAGCCATCATGCCTGCCTGCTCGGCAGCGCCGCCGCGCAGCACGGTCTTGATCTGCACGCTATGGTTTTCCTGGACACGCAGACCCAGTTTCTGCGCCAGCTGTGCGGGCTCGGCCTTGCTATTGATGCCATGCCGGGCCAGCAGCTCGCGCAGCGGCAGGTCCTCGGTGGAATGCACCCAGGTTTGCAGCTGTCCGGCAATCTCGGGGTTGCCCACTTTGCTGACCACGGCCAGCACATCGGCTTCGCTGATGGGGCCGCCTTCACTGCAGCGCCACAGGCTGCGCATCACATCGTCCAGGCTGCCCGTACCGTTGGCGCGCAGGGCCAGATCCAGGCACAGCGCAACCAGCGAGCCCTTGGTGTAGTAGCTGACCGTGTGATTGGCAGTGTTCTCGTCCTGGCGGTAGTACTTGACCCAGGCGTCGAAGCTGGACTCAGCCACGGACTGCACCAGACGGCCCGGCGTCTGCAGCACCTGGTTGATGGTGCGCGTGACGAGCTTGAGGTACTGGCTGTTGTCCAGCAATCCGGCGCGGCGCAGGAACAGATCGTCGTAGTAGCTGGTAAAGCCTTCAAAGAACCACAACAGCTCGGTGTAGTTCTCCTGCTCGTAGTCGTAGCGGGCCAGTTCGGCCGGGCGCAGGCGCTTGACGTTCCAGGTGTGGAAGTACTCGTGGCTGATCAGGCCCAGCAGGGTGTTGTAGCCCTCGCCGGCCTTGGCCTCTGCCTTGCGCGGCAGATCGCGGCGGCCGCAGATCAGTGCCGTGCTGTTGCGGTGCTCGAGGCCGCCATAGTTGTCATCGACCACATTGAGCATGAAGACATAGCGATCCATGGGCGGCTGGCTGCCGTCGGCATGCCAGAAGGCGATCTCGGCCTCGCAGATCTTTTGCGTATCGGCGAGCAGGCGCTCGCCATCAAAGCTGGGCGCGGCACCGGCCACCACGAATTCGTGGAGCACGCCTCCGGCTACAAAGCTGCCACGCCAGAAGCGCCCCATCTCCACGGGGCAGTCCACCAGCTCGTCGTAATGGGCAGCCGTGTAGAGGCCGAAGCCGTTGGCATCGACTTGCGCGGGCGTGAGGCCGGTGGCCACCTGCCAGTCCTGCGTGGCGGGGCTGCCGAGCAGCTCCAGCGCATGGGGGCGGTCCTCCTGACCATGCACGCGCAGGCACAGGCTGGTGCCGTTGAAGAAACCACGCCGGCGATCCAGCCAGGCCGTGCGCACCGAAGTGTCATAGGCGCAAATCTGATAGCTGATAACGCATGCTGATCCTGCGTTGCAGGCAATTTCCCATTGATTCTTGCTGAGCTGTTGCACGGTCACGGGCTCACCGTTCTGCGTGGCCTTCAAGCCCTGCAGATTCTTGGAAAACTCGCGCACCAGATAGCTGCCAGGAATCCACACCGGAAGCGACAGCAGCTGCTGCGCCGCAGGCCGGGCGATATGCAGCTGCACATCGAAAAGATGGGCGTCCACCGCGCTGGCCTGCACGGCGAAGCGGATGTCGGGGCGAATGCCGGATGCGTTGAGAACAGAGGTCATGGCAGCTCCAGAAATGCGGGCCGGAGCATGCGAACCTAGCGCAGCGCGCCTGAAACTGCATCAGGTGTGCGCTGCTCCGGCAATGAGACAGAGATTACTTGGCGGCGGCCAGGTGCTTTTCGACCTCGGCAGCCGAGATGGCGCCGGGCACACGAACATTGTTGGAGAAGATCACGGTGGGGGTGCCGGTGATCTTGTACTTGCGGCCGAAAGCCAGATTGCGCTGGATGGCGGCAGGGTCACACTGGGCGGCAGCGGCATTCTTGCTGTTCAGCATCTGATCCTGCCAGGCCTTGGCCTGATCCTTGGCGCACCAGATATTGCGCGACTTTTCGGCCGAGTCCGGGCTCAGGATGGGGTAGAGGAAGAGGTAGATGGTGACGTTGTCCACGCTCTGCAGGTCTTTCTCAAAGCGCTTGCAGTAGCCGCAGTTCGGGTCTTCAAACACGGCCATCTTGCGCTCGCCCTTGCCATGCACGATGGTGATGGCGTCCTTGATGGGCAACTGCTTGAAGTCCACGGCCGTGAGCTGGGTCATGCGATCTTCGGTCAGGTTGCGGCGCGCCTTGGTGTCGATCAGCTCGCCCTGAATCAGATAGTTGCCCTTGGCATCGGTGTAGAAAATGTCCGTGCCCACGCGGACCTCGTACAGGCCGCTCATGGGGGTGGAGCGCACCTCGTCGATTTTTTCGAGCTGGGGAATGCGCTCGGTCAGCGTCTTCTTGAGGTTGGCGTCCTGGGCGTGCACGCTCAGGCCGAAGGTCAGGCTGGCGGTGGCCAGCAGGCAGGCAGCAAGTTTCATGGAAGATGTCGTGCGCTGCAGTGCGCTGCAGCGTGGAAAGAATGAGTTCGGCTGCCATCCACTATGCATGGACGGCAGGGCTGATGCTTGGAGTACGGACTGAGTCAAGGGTTCCCTGAGCCGTCTTCTCAGAGCAGACCCATGGCCTGCTTGGCCATCCAGGACTTGAGCAGGCCGCTGCGCTCGAAACCCTTCATGCCCCAGTTGCGCAGCATCTGCACCGGCACTTCGGGGCGGGCAAACAGCTGCTGCAGCCCGTCCATGGCCAGGCCCATGGGGGCCAGAGATGCCTTGCGCTCACGCTCGTACTGGCGCAGCAGCTTCAGATCGGCGGGGCTGCGCCAGTAGTCGCGCTCCTGAAGGATGCGTGCCAGAGTCTGCACATCGCCCAGGCCCAGGTTCAGACCCTGGCCGGCCAGCGGGTGGACGTTGTGGGCGGCGTCACCTGCCAGCACCCAGCTTTGTTGGCTGTTCCTGTCCAGCGGTCCGCACCAGCGGTCGGCCACTGCCTGCTGCAGCGGCCAGGTGGCGCGCTCGGCCACCAGCTCCAGCTGGCCCAGCGCATCCTGGCTGATGGACTGCAGGCGGGTGGTAAAGCTTTCTTCGTCGCTTTCCAGCCAGTCAGGCACCAGCGATTGCTCCAGCGACCAGACAACGGCCACTTCCTGACCGTCGGGTCCGCCCAAAGGCAGAAAGGCCAGAATCCCTTCGGGCGTGAACCACTGGCGTGCAATGCCGCCATGGGGCAGCTCGCAGCGCAGGCGTGTGGCAATTGCGTGTTGGGAATAGGGCGTGACGGAGAACTCCACGCCGAATTCGCTGCGTGAGCTGCTGTGGCGGCCTTCGCAGACGGAGGTGAGGGCTGCCTCTACGGGTTCCGCGACGATCTCCACCTGGGGCTGATATCGCACGGCCTCGGCCAGGCGCTGTTCCAGAGCAGGCACGTCGACGATCCAGGCCAGGGCCTGCACGTCCTGGGACGCTGCATTGAACTGAACCTGGCCGTCGAGATCGCCAAACACCTGCATGCCGAGCACGGGTGTGGCGTCCTCGTCGTCAGGCCAGCAGCGCAGCGACTGCAGCACGGCCCTGGAACTGGCATTGAGCGCATAGGCACGCACATCCTTGTGCTGTGACCTGGCCTGCGGCGGCACCACCAGCGCGACACGCAGACGCTCACGCGCCAGCAAAAGAGCCAAGGTCCGGCCCGCAATGCCGGCTCCACGAATACATACATCAAAGGTTTGCGCCATGTCCGGCATTGTAGGAGGCGCGGACAGGGCCTGCGCTCATAGAGGAAACCTCAGGCCCGTTGACCACCCGTTGCGGGCAACTATGTTGTTGATAGCGGCCTGCGGATGTCGGGCAAGGGATTGGCGGCAAAATGATGAAGAATCCGTAATCGAAGGAGATGTGATGACCGACACCGCCTATGACGTGCAGGGCCGGATTGCCGAACTGTGGATCTACCCCGTCAAATCCTGCGCCGGTATTGCCGTGCCGAAGGCCGAGCTCTCGCGCCATGGCCTGCAATGGGACAGGCACTGGATGGTGGTCGATGCCAATGGCGATTTCTTGACCCAGCGCAGTCATCCGCGCATGGCGCTGATCCGGCCCGAGATTACGGATGAATACTTGCTGCTGCATTTTCCGGGTATGGACAGCTTGCAGATTCCTTTGCTGGTACAGGGCGGCAAATGCCGTGCGCGGGTCTGGAAGGATACGGTCGATGCCTGGGACCTCGGTGAATGGGCCGCACCTGCACGCTGCTGGCTGAGTCGGGCTCTGGCGGAGGACTGCCATCTGGTGCGCTTTGATAGTTCGCAACCGCGTCGGGCCAGCGAACGCTGGGTGGGCGATAGCGATGCTCCTGTGCATTTTGCCGACGGCTACCCTTTGCTGCTGCTCAGTCAGTCGGCCGTGGACGAGCTCAATCAGCGACTGACGCAGGCCGGTGAGGCAGCTGTCGATGCGCGGCGCTTTCGTCCGAATATCGTGATTGCCGATATCGAGGCCCATGACGAAGATCGAGTGGAACAGCTGGAGCTGCCCCAGTTGCCCGGTCTGAGCCTGCTGCCCTGCAAGCCCTGTACGCGCTGCCCGATTCCCGATATAGATCCCGACACTGCCATACCCGGCGCGGCAGTGGGTGATTCAATCTCCATTTATCGCCAAGATCCGCGTGTGGATGGTGCTATTACTTTTGGTATGAATGCCATAGTGCTGGGTTTGCCGGACGTTGCGGATGCCGTAGCAGAGCTGGCTGTGGGCCAGCAACTGGCGGGCAATCTGCGCTTTGATTGAGGGTGTAGGCCTTTGACCCTCTAAGACCAGGGGCATACCTGTAATAGTGATGCAGCAGAACCAGTGTCCAATAAAGCCATTGGCAGCAGCAACGAGGGGAGGGCGGCATGGCTGAATTCAAATCTGGCGATTTCGTGGTTCTCACCGGGAGCAGTGCTTTTGCCGGAAAGATCGCTCGCCTGACTTTTCGTGCCCCTGACAGAGATTTCTGTCTGCCGGACGGTCATGGCCATATTGGCTGTGAGGCCGGAGACTGGGTGCTGGAGTTTGCCCAGAAGGTGCCCGCCTTGATGCGCAACTGTCGGACTCCCTGCATGACCAAGTATCTATGCAGTCCGCAGTCCCAGTTCCGACGGCTGGAGGAGACTGCCGGGCTGGAGCAACTGTTTGGCCCCATGCGACAGAGTTCGCTGGCGTTGACCGCTGATTGATCCGACATTTCCCGGATTTTTTCTCCCAAGCCTGTCTTTGCGCAGGCTTTTTTGCCTTCTGGCCGGAACGGCGGCGCAATCTACCGCAGATGAGCAGAGATTGCCGGGTCATTACAATCGGGGGCTTTCCGTGGCCAAACCGGGACAAAACTCTGGGTGAACAGAGTGCCTATGGGTCACGCTTCAAAAGAACCGGATTCGCGACGATGCGGATCGGGCACTTCCGCCACATGGGTGTGGTGCCGGGTAGTGCATTGATACATAAGGAATTTCCATGAGCCTCAAATGCGGCATCGTGGGCCTGCCCAACGTGGGCAAGTCCACTCTTTTCAACGCCCTGACCAAGGCCGGCATCGCCGCCGAGAACTATCCCTTCTGCACGATCGAGCCCAACACCGGCGTGGTGGAAGTGCCTGATCCGCGCCTGGATCAGCTCGCCGAGATCATCTCGCCTGAACGCATTGTTCCCGCCATCGTGGAGTTCGTGGATATCGCCGGCCTGGTGGCCGGTGCCTCCAAGGGTGAAGGTCTGGGCAACCAGTTCCTGGCCCACATCCGCGAAACCGACGCCATCGTCAACGTGGTGCGCTGCTTTGAAGATCCCAACGTGATCCACGTGGCCGGCAAGGTGGACCCGATTTCCGACATCGAAGTCATCCAGACCGAGCTGTGCCTGGCCGACCTGGCCACGGTGGAAAAGGCTCTGAACCGCTACAGCAAGGCCGCCAAGTCCGGCAACGACAAGGAAGCCGCCAAGCTGGTGGCACTGCTGACTCCCATTCAGGAAGCCCTGAATGAAGGCAAGCCCGCCCGTGTGGTGTCGGTGTCCAAGGAAGATGCGCCCCTGCTCAAGCCTTTCTGTCTGATCACTGCCAAGCCCGCCATGTTTGTGGGCAACGTGTCCGAAGACGGCTTTGAAAACAATCCTTTTCTGGATCGTCTCAAGGAATATGCAGAAGCTCAGGGCGCACCCGTGGTGGCCATCTGCGCCAAGATCGAGGCCGAAATGGCCGAGATGGAAGACGAAGACCGCGATATGTTCCTGCAGGAGCTGGGTCTCGAAGAGCCTGGCCTGAACCGCCTGATCCGTGCAGGCTTCAAGCTGCTGGGCCTGCAGACCTATTTCACCGCCGGTGAAAAGGAAGTGCGTGCCTGGACTGTGCGTGTCGGCGCTACGGCTCCCCAGGCTGCGGGCGTGATTCACGGTGACTTCGAGCGTGGTTTCATTCGTGCCCAGACCATTGCCTTTGAAGACTTCGTCGCTTTCAAGGGCGAACAGGGTGCCAAGGATGCCGGCAAGATGCGCGCCGAAGGCAAGGAATACATCGTCAGGGACGGCGATGTGATGAACTTCCTGTTCTCTCCCAAATAAGCACGATTGACATGCACCCCGGCCACATTTGGATGCCCATGTGTGCCCAGGTGCTATCGTCATTGAAGGGCGCATCTGGCAGATGCCTGCGGCTGCATTATTGAATCAATCAGTGTCGCGGAGGTAGTCCAGCCCCGCTATCGAACACCAACGGGACGCAGTACAAGGCATCGCTCAGCTCCGGCTTTGTGCCGGAGGTGGCGATAGCCGGTATCGGCAAGTGGCGCATCAATCCAGCGAGGGCGGGCCGCTTCTGCTTGCTGAGCCCATCGGACTCAAATTCCCGGGGCGGCGGTACTGCCACAATTGCAGGTACAACCCACGGCAATAAGTAGCGGTTGACCGTCACGGCTCGTGGAGCTCATGACGCACAGCCCCTGCATGCCGTCACGCCACACCCATCAATCCCCAGGAGAGAATGCCCGGATGCGCAAGGGCGATGTCTTTATGCAGTCGCTCTGGACGCCGGCTAGCCATGGCTGGCGCGGGGATCACCGGGAAACCAGGCTGCATTGCATCAAGCAGCTGGTGAGAGGGTGATGTCGCCTGGGTTTGAACCTGACAGCTCAATGAGCTGAATATCAGACCTCAGGGCTTCACTTCGACGACTTGCTCGAAACCCCCAGAGATCATGCGCTTGCCGTCGAAGGGCATGGGCGGGTTACCGGGGGCGGATGGGTCCATGCGTGGGTCTTCCATCATCTTCTTCATGGCTGCGTCGCGCATGGCCTTGTCCGGCCATTCGACCCATGAAAAAGCCACTGTCTCCTCGGCTGTGGCCTGAACCGAGCGACGGAAGTCGGTGACTTTGCCATCGGGGACGTCATCTCCCCAAGCCTCGATCACCCTGATTGCGCCCAGCTCGATGAATATCGGGTCGAGCTTGCGCGCGTGCTCGATGAACTTCTGCTTGTTGGCGGTGGGGACAGCGATCACGAAACCATCGATATATGACATCTCTTCACTCCTGCTGAATTGACCGTTAGATGCGAAGCTAGCGCCGCATTCACAATGCCCGCAGGGCCGGTGGCTGCAGTGCTCTCAGCCTGGACTCCCTGGAGCTCGCAGATCACGCTCCAGCAATCCAGGCTGAGCATGGTCTCTCAAGATTGTCTGTGGTGACCGGGAATCTGAGCAGCCAATGCACATGCATCCTGCTCCTCAACTTGATGTCGGTCGATTGGCTCGCTGGGAACGTAGTGGCAGTTTTCGCGTCGATCGTAATGCAGCTCACCAGCGCAAAAGCTGAAGTTTGTGACAGACAGCTTCTGGCCGTCGGCAAGATCCGTTGCAGCCTTTGCTGCTGCCAGGACAACGCAGACATTGTTGAGCGGTATTGCAATCTTTCGTCATTCTTTCTTGTGTTCATCGAACATCAGCACCGGTGCCGCCTCCATGACCGCTTCAGATCAGGGACTGGCTATGGCTTTTCGCTGTGTCCTGAAAGTCTGCTGCTCGCTGTGTCGGACTTTGGGTGAATACAACAACTTTGTTGCGACCTGTCGTCTTGGCCTTGTACAACGCCCAGGTGCTGGCAGATTCGAGCGTTCCATGCAATATACGGGCTGAACACTGGGAGGCTCAGTGCTAGCAGTTGCCTTTCTTGGCTTGCCCAGGTGGGCACCCATGAGGATGAGGCTTTCTGTATCCGTCGTCGTAGTAGCCGTTCGGATACACGACACAGCCGCTGAGCAGCAAAGCTGTGGCGACCAGCGTTAGCGCTTTTTTCATATGAATCCTTTGGATCTTCCGTATGTCACAGAGAGATGCAGGGGACCTTGAGAACGATCGGCGGGATCTCGGTGGCGTCACTATTTCTTTTGCTCAGGGCCTGGAACTAGTCGTCGTGATTGATGCAGGCAACAGCGCCGTTCGGCCTCAAGGGGCTAGTCGTTCTGACCCAAGACGATCAGGACTGCACCGCTGAGGAGTAGCAGGACTGCCAAAGCTATCCAGAGCTCAAGGTTCGCGATGCTGCCCTGGGCATCCAGGGCAAATACTGCTGCACAAGAAAGTGCCGCACTGACCACCAGCAGTGTTCCCAATTTGCTGCGCAGCATGGCTTTTGTCTGTACTTCTCTATCAATGTTGTTCGATGGCGGCAATGCAGGCTTGGCATCCGAGCCTTCATGGACCCCCATACCTGAATCACCTTGACCATGTCCTATTTTCGGCGATGACCGTGGCATATGGAGGCAGGTTTCAATAGCTTTGTTACCGAAGGTAGAGCATGATTGGAGCTGCTCAGAGACCGGCTCGAATGCAGGGTTCTACGAGTCGTAACACTGTATCCAAGGGCACTCCTAGCATTGCGCTGTCTTTGTTTTCAAAAAGGTACCGTATGAGTAACTTGCATGGATTTCGGCCTGTCAAGGCCTTGTGCTGGACGGGTCTGGGTTTGATTGCTGCCGGCCTGGCAGCATGTGGCGGCGGTGGTGGTGGCGATAGCTCTCCACAGCAAGGCACGCTCAAGCTGGCCATGACCGACGCTCCGGCATGTGGCTACGACCATGTCTATGTCACAGTCACCAAAATCCGCGTGCATCAGAGTGCTACGGCAGCTACCACTGATTCTGGCTGGAGCGAGTTGACGATTCCTGCCCAGCGCATCGACCTGCTCGGCTTGACCAATGGGGTGCTGCAGGAATTGGGTTCGTTGCCGCTACCGGCTGGCAACTACCAGCAGGTCCGCTTGGTGCTGGCTGACAATCCTTCCAACCCGACATCTGCCAATCCGTTGGCCAATGCACTGGTGCTGTCGGGTTCGACCAACGAGATCGCACTGACCACTCCCAGCGGTCAACAAAGCGGCTTCAAGCTCAAGGCCAACTTCAATGTCACCGGCGGCCAGGTCGCCGATATGGTTCTGGACTTCGATGCCTGCAAGTCCATTGTCAAGGCAGGTAACTCCGGCAACTACAACCTCAAGCCCGTGGTGGCCGTCATCAAGCGGTTGACTACAGCAATTGTGGGCTATGTGGATCCTGCTCTGGCCTCCAGCGTCGTGGTGTCCACGCGCGACCCGGACAACAACCTGCGTGCCACCGTGCCCAACGCCACTACAGGCAAGTTCGTACTGGCCTACCTGCCGGAGAACACCAACTACACCGTCGTCGTTGCAGGCCAGAACCTGACCACCGCCGCAGTGACTGGCATTCCTGTCTCGATCGCTGCTGGCACTACCACGCTCAACGCATCGACGGCCCCCATTGCACTGCCGGCATCTGCTTCGGCGACTGTTGCGGGCAAGGTGACAAACACATCCAATACGCCTTTGACCGATGCTGATGTGAATGCCCAGCAGGTACTCGGCACAGGTCAGAGGCTTGATGTTGCATGGACTTTGGTTGATCCTGCCAATGCAAGCTACAGCCTGAACCTGCCATTGCTGGCACCCAACAAGGCACCTTACGTCGCAAGCGGGCCTTTGGCGTTCACTGCAGACACCGCTGCCGCAGGCAAGTACAACATCTTGGGCAGCGCTGCCGGCTACACCACTCAGACCACAGCGCCAGCCGTGACGCTGACAACCGCCAACAGTGTGACCACCAAGGATCTGGTTCTGGCACCTTGAGGAAAAAACTGGGCAATGGACCGAAATGCTGCTCGTAGCATTCCGGATCCATGTCCTGCTCGTGCTGTCGCGTGCTTCCCAGAATGAAAGCCGGCCTTTTAGGCCGCTTTCAATTCATCCCTGGAGGATCACCGGGGTTGCAATCGCAATATGAAGCGCCGGGAGTCATAACGAGCACGATGGATGCACCTGCACTTCAGGGGATGAACCGATCGCTTTGGCGAGACCCTTTGATCCAATCGGTCTCCTCATTATCCGAGTCGTCGTCGAAGCTCATGAGGGTGCCTCATCGCCACCGCAGCATGAACACCGGGATGAGCTGCCCGGCATTTGCATCAAGCAGTATTTGGGCCTGCATTGCCTGTCTGGGCGGTGGCCGGATCAATCAGCTCAGGCGTATACCCCGCATCCTGGATGGCTTCTGCAAACTCGGCGTCAGATGCAGTTCCCGATATCAGCACGGTTCGCTCCTTAAGCTCAAACTCGATACAGGCCTTGTCATCCATGGCCACAATTGATCGTTTGATGCGCCCCGCGCAGCCACCGCATGTCATATCGGTCACACGAAAAGCAGTCATTGCATGCTCCTTTCAAGGTTGTGAGTCAAGTCTCAACCCTGACATCATGAGAATGTCAAATGCCTTGTGTCAACGGTGCTGACCGGGAACGATGCCATCTCCATCTGCCAAGCTGTTCTTGATGCGCTTGGTCTGCACGAGGGGCACGCCAGCGGCCCCACCGAGAGCACGCTGGGAGTGCAACCTGGGTTTACTTGTGCGCCTTTGCGGATCATCTGCCGGATCGACGTAGTTCAGGTCGAATGGGCCTTCTCCGTGGATCTGGATCACTGTTGGAACCTTGAACATGGCGAAGTGATTGGTCTTGGCCGGAATCGAGCCGAAGCTGCCGGCTTTTTGGACTTTGAGTGCCTTCGAGTCCCACTTGTCGCCCATTCCGATCATGACCGTGCCCGAGATGACGGTCACGTTCTCGGCTTGGCTGTGCCAATGCGGCAAGACGCGATAGCCGGCGGGCACGGACAGACGCACCACATAAGGGCCGGGTTGATTGGGGTCACCTAGGAGTACCGCGAATTTGGCTCCTTTGGCGAGAACCGGAGGCGGTGCTCCCCACTCGACACCTTCGGTGCCGTGGATGGCCCAGGATGCCATAGGAATCACTGCCAGCGCGACGAGGCTGGCCGAGCGAGCGAACGAGAAATGAGACATCAGAGTCTCCTTGCGCGCGACCCATACACACCGCCGCTGACATCGCACGCGCCATCAGGGACGAGCCTCCTGAATTGGGCTGTGATGATCCGCCATGCGCACTTCACAGATGTTGACAGGAGGTATCAAAGCCTATTGCAGGCAGATTGGGTTTACAAGCCAAGCCAATGCTAAAGCTAATGTCTGTGTGTGCAGCTCACGGTAGCTGCCGGTTCTTGACAACCTGGGGCCAAGGGATGCCAGAGGTGGGGCACGGTTGCCAAGCGCGAGGTTGCAGAACCTGCAATTTGCTCCGGTATGCGGCGTCACAGGGTCTGATATGGAGTGAGGCCCTGGAATCAGCAGATCGCAGAATCGATTGACAACAACGGCACGTTTTGCGACTGTTACGCATCGACACAATGCAGTCGTGTGCCAGGAGACTGCTTTGCGATGTCATTGCTCGCATCTTCCAAGATATCGTGCAAATGGGGGCGCAAGGCTCTGGGGGCTTTGCGGCAGCACAACGCCAAACTCGGCGAGCAAGCCTCGAATGCGGTTAATGTGTAGAAGTTCAGACTTGATCTGACAGTGTGCCTTGCCAACAGGTGAGGTTTCCCGTTTTGATAAGGGTACGAATCTTTATCAATCCGGGCGCGCAAGCGCCCAACGGAGAAACCTCATGAATAGTTTCAACCAAACCATCATCCGGCACAAGGTCGGCCTGCTCAACCTGGCCAGCGAGCTGGGCAACATCTCCAAGGCGTGCAAAGTCATGGGCGTCTCCCGTGACACTTTCTACCGCTATCAGCATGCCCACGAAGAAGGCGGCGTCGAGGCCCAGATCCAGACTTCAAGGCGCAAGCCCAATCTCAAGAACCGGGTTGATGACGCCATCGAAGCGACCGTTATTACCTATGCCCTGGAGCAGCCAGCGCATGGACAGTTGCGTGCCAGCAATGAATTACGCCAGCGGGGCATCTTTGCGTCGCCATCCGGTGTACGCATCCATCTGGATGCGCCATCAACTGGCCAGCTTCAAACAGCGTCTGTCAAACCTGGAGGCCGAGGTCGCCAAGACTGGCGCTGTGCTCACCGAAGCCCAGGTGACAGCCTTGGAGAAAAAGCGTGAAGATGAGCTGGCCTGCGGAGAAATCGAAACCGCCCATCCCGGTTATCTGGGTAGCCAGGACACCTTCTATGTGGGCTCGATCAAGGGAGTCGGGCGCATCTACCAGCAGACCTTTGTGGACACCTATTCCAAATGGGCCGCTGCCAAGCTCTACACCACAAAAACGCCGATCACAGGTGCTGATCTGCTCAATGACCGGGTGCTGCCGTTCCTGGCCGAGCAAGGCATGGGGCTGTTGCGAATCTTGACCGACAGGGGCACGGAGTATTGCGGCAAGGCCGAAACGCATGACTACCAACTGTACCTAGCCGTCAATGACATTGAACACACCAAGACCAAGGTGCGTCACCCGCAGACTAATGGCATCTGCGAGCGATTCCACAAGACCATCCTGCAGGAGTTCTACCAGGTGACGTTCAGGCGCAAGATCTACCGGTCCATCGACGAGCTGCAAACGGATCTGGACGACTGGATCAATTACTACAACAGCCAGCGCACGCATCAGGGCAAGATGTGCTGCGGCAGGACGCCGATGCAAACGCTGATGGATGCAAAGGAGGTGTGGGACGACAAGGTAAAAGAGCTGAATTAATCTGACAGCCGTACCGTCCGAAACGGGAGCAACTGTCAGATCAGATCGGAACTTCTACAGTTAATGCATGCTGTGCGCTCCTCTTTGAACCCTTCGCGCAGCCGATGCACACACAGGATGCCCGGCTGCTCTGGAGTCTTCACGGGTACAAAGCGCATCTGAGGACGGCTGGCTGCCTCGCAAATGGCAGCCGCATCATTGGCATCGTTTTTGCCGCTCTTGCCCTGCATGCGATAGGGTGCAACCCGTGCCGCTGCCATCATGCGTGCATCCAAGCCCATGCACAGCAACTGCCGACACCAGTGGTACGCACCACCACAAGCTTCCATGGCCACCAGACACGCTGCAGGTAATGGCGCACACCATGCCAAGAACTCGCTGCGCTGGATGGCCCGGTTAGTGACCATCCGCCCTTGAGCATCGACTGCATGGACCTGCAGCACATTCTTTGCGAGATCTACCCCAACACGGACAATGGTTTGCATGCCACGACTCCTGATGAATGACGAAGAAATTGGCTTGCCGATCCATCGTGGCACTGCGTATCCAGCAGGCCAAGATGGCGGGAAGTCCTTCGTATTCAAATCCGTCCGAGGTTGAGTTACCCCCCCTGACCCCAGACGCAGCTATGCCACGGCCACTGTCTGCGGACGCCCTAGTTCAGTGAACCGATTGAGGATGGCTGCGCGGATGTGCAGTTCATTGGCTTGTCGTTCAAGGGCTCTGGACATCGCCCGCTCGCCCAGTCGTCTGATGCAGTTCATTTTGGTCTCCACCAAGCTTTTCCGGTGGTAATGGCTCCACACTTTCCACATCCTTCGACCCAAACGCCGGCATGCGGCGACAGCCGCATTGAGCACAGCTTCGTTGCGTGGGACTTGCTTGAGCAGATCGGCGATGACTGCAGCATCACTTACTTCATTGCTGGTCACGCAAATTGCCCTCGTCAGGGGGCCACGAGCCTTCAGGGTGGAGTTGTACTGCTTCCAGTCGGTAGTGCGATAACGTTTCTTGGGTGTGGGCTGGCTCATGCACCGAGCCTACAGGGCGCAGGCTCGGTGTTTGTGCAACAACGCCCTCTCAGACAAGAAAATGCCTTGCCGGCAAGTTGCGTGACGGCGGCCTAGAGCGATTGCTCAGGATTGCGGGAGGCTTCGGCCATTCTCTGGCGTGTGCCTTCGTCGAGGATCCCGCGTACCAATGAAAACAAAGGTTCGGCACTGGTGTGTTTCTGACCGTAGGTCAGGTTGAAACCGTAGTCGAAGTCGGCCGGATTGACCCCTTGATTGTGTTGAAGAATGGTCTCCAGCTTGTCCAGTGCCTTAACGGCTTTGGCTTCGGGCGATGCGGCATCCTCATACTCCTGCCAAAGAGAGAGGATCTCGGTTTGGTGCGACTTATCGAGAGAGCGTGTGAGATGCAGCAGGTCGGCCTTTTCCTGCTCGCTTTTGTCAGGATGCTGGTCTTTCTCGATGGCAGGAATGTCTCCGTGAATCGCTTCGCCCAAATCATGCACAAGGCACATTTTCAGCAGCTTGAGCATGTCCATGCCGGCCAGTTCGTCCTCGAATGTCATCGCCATCAGGCACAGGCGCCAAGTATGTTCGGCGGTACTCTCCGTCCTGCCTGTCGACGTGTGTGCGCTTCGGAGCACGCTCTTGAGCTTTTCCGCTTCTTGCAGAAAGGTCAGGCGACCCTTGATCTTGTCGATATCCATGCCCGATTCTATAAAGACCCGCATGTTCTCGGTCGTCGCATGTCGAAAACTCCTGCTGAAAAGCCAGGGAGGCCGGGAGATGAGCATTCGCGCTTGTCGAGAGCGGAGCTGCGGTCGCCTTGACTGCGCCCAGCTTTGAGTGAGAGCCGTGAACCGGTTGCTTCTGGCCTGATGCAGTCGATCATCATTGATCAGGCAACCCGAGCAATCCGCCTTAACCTGGTCAAGCTTGAAGCGCTCTCGCAACCAGGGGTGTCTGATGCCGACATCTAGCCGAGCCCAGTTGCTGAAAAGCAGAGCGACCGGCCAGTCAGTCGTCGCAGACATGGGTTCTGCAACCTTGCTCAACTGCGAATCCTCGACAGCCCTGTCGTTCAAGAGGAAGGGGGAGTGTGAGCCCTCGAGAAATAGGCTGGAAGCCTTTGGCCCTGGCTGTACTGCAATTGCCCTGAAGCATGGAGGCATGCATTCGGCAAGTTTGCAGAGTCCTACTGACAACAAAGGCAATTGCTGAGCACTTAGTGGAAGCAGCTCGATTCGTTTCATCAACGGCGCTTGCCGAACTATCACGATTTTTTGAACTTTCGGTGAGGACTTCGAGATCAGGTGCGCAAAACAATGCGCTCATGCCTTCTCCTGCACATCAACCGTCGAAGCGCAGCGCCACAGTTCAGCCGCTGTGGCTGCGCATGACCCACTGGATCAATGCACTAGCCGTGCTGGTCATGGTGATGAGCGGCTGGCGAATCTACAACGCCTCGCCCATTTTTGACTTCTTCTTTCCTGTTGGCCTCACTCTGGGCGGCTGGCTGGGCGGCGCACTGCAATGGCATTTCGCGGGTATGTGGCTGTTTGTGCTCAATGGACTTGCCTATCTGCTGCTCAATCTGTTCACGGGCAGGTTTGCGCGCCGCATGCTTGCCGTCACTGTGCGCGGCATATTGCGTGACACCTGGCTCGCACTGACGGCACGTTTGTCGCATTCGGACTTGAGTCACTACAACCAGCTGCAGCGCGTTGCCTACCTGTTTGCCGTTGCAGATTTGATATTGCTGGTGCTCAGTGGCTTGGTGGTCTGGAAGTCGGTGCAGTTTCCGCTGCTGCGCGAGCTTCTGGGTGGCTACGACATGGCACGACGCATTCATTTTTACTGCATGGCGGCCATTGTCTGCTTTGTTGCCGTTCATCTTCTCATGGTTTTACTGGTTCCGCGCTCTTTGCTCCTCATGGTGCTGGGCCGCCCGACGTTCCGCCCTGCGATCAAGGAGAGCACGACATGAGCACATCCCTCTGGCATCGGGACAACGGTGAAGTAGTGGTTGCCGAGGCTAGTCGTCTGATCGGCAGGCAGTTGTCGCAATCAACGCGTCGGCAGTTTCTGGCACGAGGTCTCACGCTGGGCGGTATCGGGCTGCTCAGTGGATGCAGCATCGACGACAACGCCACAGCAGAAGAGGCGCTCTCCCGGATATCGCGCTTCAATGATCGTATACAGGGCTGGCTGTTCGACTCGTCGCGTCTTGCACCCACTTACCCCGAATCCATGATCACCAGGCCATTTCCCTTCAATGCTTTTTATGCTGAAAGCAGGGTCCCGGAGGTGGATGGAGCCAGTTTTCTTTTGGAGGTCACAGGTCTTGTGGCCGACAGGCGCAGTTGGACGCTCCACGAGCTGCGCGCGCTGCCGCAGTACACGCAGGTCACGCGCCACATCTGTGTGGAAGGCTGGAGCGCCATCGGCAAATGGGGTGGTCCACGCTTTGGTGACTTTCTACGAGCAGTGGGAGCTGACCTCAGTGCCCGCTATGTAGGCTTTCAATGTGTCGATGACTACTACACCAGCATCGACATGGCGGCCGCCCTGCATCCTCAGACGCTGCTTGCACTCGACTGGGATGGACAGCCTCTGCCATCCAGATACGGCTTCCCGATGAAGCTTCGCATGCCTACCAAGCTGGGCTACAAGAATCCCAAGCACATACGGGCCATCTTCGTGAGCAACTCCTTCAACCGCGGCTACTGGGAAGACCAGGGCTACAACTGGTTCGGCGGTAGCTGAGGAAACACCTCTTCAATCCGATTTCTCCTGTTCCCACTTCGGCACATGCCGTCTTTTTCCACCTGAGCCAAGAAAGTACCATCATGAAACACGCATTCATCACCACCGCGCTTTCCATGTGTCTGGCATTGAGCGTCACTTCGGCCTTTGCAGCCGATGCGATGACCAAGGAGCCAATGGGAAGAGATCAAATGGGCATGGACAAGCCTTCCATGGACAAGGACTCCAAGCACAAGGATTCCATGAGCATGAGCAAGGGTGCAATGACCAAGGACGGAAAATCCTCTATTGACCACATGGGCAAGGACAAGATGAGCAAGGACGCCATGGGTAAGGAAGGAATGTCAAGGGGCACCATGAGCAAATAGCAAGCAGGGGAGCGGCAATAGCCGTCTCGACGCCTTGTCGCTCCCGACGCTCAGCCATGCTCGATTTTTGTAGATTGTTCTGCAGGTACTGCGTCCGAAGCTGACGCAGTATCAAGCGCATTTGGTGCCTGCAATCTCAACGCTCGGGCCACCCTGGCCGTGCTGAGTTGTCACGAGGCTGCCGGAAGATGAGTTGATGCTGGCCTGAAGATCAGGGCTGTAGTCGCTACATCCATACAGGGCGGCCGCGTCAGCATGTCCTGACTGTGGTCATACAGAGCGATGTTGCAGCGTATGTTGCGCCTCCGAGAGGCCTGAAGGATGGCCGCGCATTTGCCAAGCATTTAGAAGCGCTCATTCGGGGAGCAGACTGATACACCGTGTTTGCAGCGGAAAGCAATCACAGGCCTCGTTACTTATGGCAGCCGTGGAGCCTCAATGGTTCTGGACAGCTCGGACACAGTTCGCTGCAGTGTCAATGGAGACGGGAATCAGAGATCTCGGCGAATGAGCGCGCCCTTGAACAGCACCGGACCAGTCGGCCCCGTTGAGCTGGGGACGCCGCCTTTGGGCTCCAGGCTGATGGCCAGGGCCGGGATTGCTTTCACGTCTGTCTCCTGCGCAGTGAGTTGCTCAAGCTTTCCATCACCCATGACCCCCAGGGAACGTGGCGCGCCCTGCTGAGGCAAGGCCCACAATTGAAGAGACTTGTTATCAGCCTCCTTGAAGCCGCTCACGCGTTGCAATACCAGTTGCTGGTGCCGGGGATCGAAGGTCACCAGCATGGACGCATCAGCCTTGCCATCGGCGAGCACCGCCACATATTGAATTTGGGGCGCCGCCTGCAATTCAGCCTGCGCCAGCTGGAGCCGAGTCTGTAACGCAGACAATTTCTGGTGCGATGCATCCCTGAGCCCTTGATGCGACCAAAGCCCCACCGAGATAGCCGCCACCGTGGCCAAACCGCCTGCCAGTGCCAGCCCACGCCACCACGCGAGTGTCGGCCATGCCGACTTCGATGCGGCTTCACGCTGTCGGGCCAACTTGGCTCTAGCTGTTTCGGCCTGCAGCAGGTTGGCAATGCGTGTCCAGACCACCGCATCGGGCTGTACCGGAGTCTGAACCTCGGAGAAGGCCGACCAGCGGCCTTGCCACAGCAAGGCTGCCGCACGCACCTGAGGATACTCGCGTGCCAGTTGCTCAAAGCGACGGCGTGCCCCTCCGTGCAAAGTTCCTAGTGAATAGGAGGCAGCCAGGCGGTCAAGTAATTCAGGGTTTTGGGTCAGATTCATGATGTCGACTCCTGGCACTCAGACGTGGCGCGCCATGCATTTGCGCAACTGTTCCAAGCTTCGGCGCATCCAAGTCTTGACGGTGCCCAGCGGCAGTTTCAGGCTGCTGGCCAGTTCGCTATGACTTAAATCATTCAGATAGGCCAGGCTCACCACCTGGCGCTGTGGCTGCTCCAGCTTTTCCAGACACTGGTGCAAGACCACGGCTTGTTCACTGGCCTCCACCAATTGCATTGGTCCTTGCGCGTCCTTGTCCTGGGGCAACTCCTCAAAGTCCTCAATCGGTACATTGAGATGCAGGCGCTCGGCTCTGCGCCGGCGCAAAAAGTCCAGGGCCCGACTGCGCACCAGCATGCCCATCCAGGCCAGGGGTGGGCTGAGTGAGTCCCGGTAGGCCCCCGCACTGCGCCAGATTCCCAGAAAGCTCTCTTGCAGCACATCCTCGGCCCACTCCTTGTTTCCGAGTATGCGCAAAGCTAGGCCATACAGACGCGAGGCGGTCTGGTCGTACAGCAGCTTGAGAGCAACCTCATCCCGGGCTGCTACGCGGTCGATCAAGTCCATCAGTTGGTTGTCCGGTGTTTGGGCGCTCATGCAGCCATTTTGATCAGTAGGACCTGCTTCATGTTGTGCTGTTGGATAACTGCCAAGGCATGTTGCAGTTCCTGGTAATCACCTATACGCAGCAACCCAGCCACTGGATTTGGACAACGCGCGAAATGGCTGAAAAAATTTTCAGAAACTTGAATCCACCGCGCCAAAGGATGCGTATTCCAAGTGTCGGACATCGCAAAGGCCGACAGATCCCCACATCCAATTAGGAGTCATCATGAGCATCCATCTGTTTGAAGGCCATGCCTCGCCCAGGGCCTCGCGTCGCGGATTTCTTGGCGCCACCGGCACTTTGTCAGCCGTGGCGGTCGCCATGCTGGCAGGCAACGAGGCCCTGGCCCAAGGCATGAGCAATGATCCAGCCAAGGATGTATCCATCCTCAATGTGGCCCTGGGACTGGAGCATGAGGCCATCAACGCCTACCAGTTGGGTGCCGGCAGCGGGCTGCTGCAAAAGCCCGTTCTGGATGTGGCCGTGTTGTTCCAGAGCCACCACAAGGCCCACCGTGACGCGTTGATTGCAACCATCCAGAAGATGGGCGGAAAGCCGGTGGCCGAGGCCTCGATGCAGACCTATGCCGACTCTCTCAAGGCCGCAACCCTCAAGAGTCAGGCCGACGTGCTCAATCTGGCCGCACGACTGGAGCTTGGCGCGACCAATGCCTATCTGGGCGTCATTCCAGCTTTCGAAAACCGTGACCTGGCCAAGGTCGCAGGACGCCTGGCCGCCGATGAAACCATGCACTACACGGCCCTGATCTCGGCTCTCGGCCGCCCCTTGCCAGGCAATGCCTTGTCATTTGGCGGCTGACTTGGCGAAGCCCCGAGTACCGGGCGGTCGAGCCCAATGCATTTTTTTCACTTTGTTTGAGGGAATCATCATGACGCACCGACACACACTTTCGCTAACCGCTCTGTGCCTATCCGCGCTTGGCCTGAGCGCTTGCTCATCCATGGGCTCTCACTCCATGTATTCACAAGCCGAACTTCCGGTTTCCGTGCAAGTGCCCGCCGGACACAAAGTGGCCATGGAGACCGTGGGTGTTGGCCAGATCACCTATGAGTGTCGGGCCAAGAAGGACATGGCAGCCGAACACGAATGGGTGTTTGTAGGTCCTGATGCCAAGCTGCAAACGCGAAGCGGCACGGTTATCGGCAAATACTGGGGGCCGCCAGCGACTTGGGAGAACAACGACGGCTCAAAGGTCACTGCCACGCAGCTTGCCGTGGCTCCTGCCGGAGCGGGCAATATCCCGCTGCAGCTGGTCAAGGCCAATCCTGCCACCGGAATGGGAGCCATGCAGGGGGTGACCTATATCCAGCGTGTGGCAACCAAGGGGGGCGTCGCGCCGAGCATGGCCTGCGGAGCTGCGAATCTGGGCAGCAAGCAGATCGTGCAGTATCAGGCCGACTATATTTTCTGGAAAGCGGTCTGACAGAGAGTCCAGTGGCGCACCTTCCCAGTCAGAGGCCGGGACGTTGCGCCTTTTTTCAGCTTGGAGCACGAGATGCTTGGGCTTTGATTCCGGTTTATGGCTTGGTGCCTGCACAGCCGAGGGTAGCTCGGCGTGGACAAGCTGAGATGCTGATGTTTTTGGTATACGCAAGTGACGCAAAGTAACGAATAATGAGACTTCACGACTGCAAGCGCGCTCGAGGTTCAAACATGATTCGTGCCAATGCCATTGCAAAGCGAACGATCACCGGCCAGTTGCTGGAGATCGCCATGGCTCAGTCCTTTTGCGCAGTGATGATTACCGATGCCAGGCTGGGTGGAGAGGGACCTGTCATCGAGTACTGCAATGCAGCGATGTGCGATATGACCGGATACACCGAAGCAGAGCTTCTGGGTCGCTCGCCGCGCATGTTCCAGGGGCCGCTGACGGATCAACTGGTGTTGCAGCGCTTGCATGAGTCTTTGGAGCAAGGCCTGCCATTTCAGGGCAGTGTGGTGAATTACCGCAAGGACGGCTGCACCTACCACGTGGAGTGGAATATTTCCCCCGTGCGTGATGAGAAGGGCGTCATTCGGCATTTTGTGGCGGTGCAGCGCGATATTTCGGAGCGTGTGCAAGCCGAGCAAGAGCGCGCGCTGCTCGCCAGGGCATTGAATGCGACCAATGACGGCATCTTGATCACGGATCGCGACTCCACCATCGTCTTTGTCAACCAGGCTTTTGAAGTTCTCACGGGCTATAGCGCGGCGGAACTGCTGGGTCAGCCCACCGAGATGCTGCGCTCGGGCCTGCATGAGCCGGAGTTCTATGCCCAGTTGCAGGAAGCATTGAGTCTTGGCCACAATTTTCGCGCCACCTTCATCAACCGTCACAAAAGCGGCGGCGTGTACTACGCCGAGCAAAGCATTGCAGCTCTGCGCGACGAGTCAGGGGAGATCAGCCACTATGTGGGGGCATCCAAGGACATCAGCCGCATGGTGCAGCGAGAGATGGAGTTGCGCGAGCGCGCAAACCGCGACAAGCTGACGGGCCTGCTCAACCGCCATGCAGGCGAGACCGAGCTCAAGCGCAACCAGCTCCAGGCTCAGAATCAGTTGCGGCCTTATGGCGTGATATTGGGCGATATCGATCTTTTCAAGCGGGTCAACGACCGTTTTGGCCATGTTGCCGGAGATCGCGTGCTCAAGATGGTGGCGCAGGTGCTTTCCGGCAAGGTTCGGCGCTATGACCATGCCGTGCGCTGGGGCGGGGAGGAGTTCCTAATCATCCTCTCGGATGCCAGCCTCGGTGTGGCCGCAGGATTGGCAGAGCGCATTCGCTGTGCCGTGGCGGAATGCGCCGATCCCGAGGTGGGGCGTTTCACCATTTCTTTAGGGGTTGGGCTCTGGGAGCCAGGCGAAACCGAGGATGATCTGCTCAAGCGCGCAGATGCGGCGCTCTACAGGGCCAAGCATAGGGGGCGCAATCAGGTGGCCATCGCCACGGGGTCGATGAACATGCCTTTGGTGCAAGCGCCCGAATTGCTGGCGCAGGGCGATTCCTTGACCTTTTCGGGGAAGAGTCCGGATAAGCCTTGGACAGGGGCCGCCTCACCGTAGAATTTGCTCTTCCTCCCTGTCCTCGTCTTCATAGCTTTTGAGTGGTTTGAACAATTCCGAACTGCATTCCGTGCAGGCCGATCTGGTGGCAGTGCTGGTTGCCGTCACGGGTGGCCAGCCCCGTATCCTGACCACCGGGTCCGGGCGAGCCTTGCCTGCCGGGCCTTTTACCAGCAACCACCGCTCGCTGCAGGCCAGCTTGCGTGCCTGGGTGGAGAAACAGACCCACCATCCTCTGGGCTTTGTGGAGCAGCTCTACACCTTCGCAGACCGGGAGCGCTCGCAGCAGCTGGGCATGCATGTCATCTCCATCAGCTATCTGGCGCTGACTCAGGAACTGGATGAGGTCGGCGCCGCACAGCCGGGCTGGCAGGACTGGTATCGCTACTTCCCATGGGAGGACTGGCGCGACGGTATGCCCGGCGTGATTGCCGAGCGCATTGCGCCAGCGCTGCATGCATGGAGTGACGCTGCTTCAGATAGTGTAGCCAGAAGCGCACGATGGCAAAGAGCTTCAATGACTTTTGGTCTGGATGAGCACGAATGGAACGAGGAACTGGTTCTGCAGCGCTACGAGCTGCTGTTTGAGGCAGCTGTGGTGCCCGAAGCCTGGGGCGAGGGTGATGAAGCACGCGCAGCCGAATTGCTGCCCGGTGCCGCGATGAGTAATGATCACCGTCGCATTCTGGCTACCGGTATGGCCCGTTTGCGCGCCAAGATCAAATATCGGCCCGTGGTGTTTGAACTGATGCCCGAGGAATTCTCGCTGCTGCAGTTGCAACAGACGGTGGAGGCGTTGGCGGGGCGCGGCTTGCACAAGCAGAACTTCCGGCGCCTGATCGAGCAGCAGGCGCTGGTTGAGGAAACCGGCCAGATGACGGCCGTAGGTGCGGGCCGCCCGGCCAAGCTGTTCCGCTTCCGGCGCAATGTAATGCTGGAGCGCGCCATAGCTGGCAACAAGCTGCCGCTGGCAAGAAGTCATTAGCCCCTGACGCACTCTTTGGATGCAGGACTTTTTTCACTGTGGGGGCGGCTTGACTTAAATAATGCTCAGATTTAGCATAAGTCGGTTTGCGTAAGGCCTGAAAGCGATCTGGAAGTCTTTGCGCTTTTTGTTGAACTAAAAATACTCAAAATGAGCATTAATAAAATTGCAGCCTTGCCCGTTCCTCCCCTGCCCGATGTAATGCTGGAGCCGCTGGTACGCATGGCCTTGCTGGAAGATCTGGGACGCGCCGCAGACTTGACCACCGACACCATTGTTCCCGCAGATGCAGCGGGCGAGCTGCGTCTGGTGGCTAGGCAGGATGGCATCTTGGCCGGACTTGATCTGGCTCGTCTGGCCTTTGTGCTGATGGATGCACACATGGAGTTTGACGTTCGCTGCGCAGACGGCACGCTGCTGCAGCCAGGCATGGAGATTGCCCGCATTCGCGGTAAAAGCCGAGCCATTCTCACGGCCGAGCGTACGGCGCTCAACTACCTTTGCCATCTCAGCGGCGTGGCCAGCGCCACGCATTCGATTGCCCAGGCCATCAAGCCCTTTGGCACCCGGGTGACCTGCACGCGCAAGACCATGCCGGGCCTGCGAGCCTTGCAGAAGTACGCCGTGCGTGTCGGTGGCGGCAGCAACCACCGTTTTGGCCTGGACGATGCCGTACTCATCAAGGACAACCACATTGCACTGGCCGGCGATGTTGCCACGGCTGTGGGGCGTGCTCGTGCCGGCGTGGGTCATATGGTCAAGATCGAGCTGGAAGTGGATACGCTGGCCCAGTTGGATGTGGCGCTGCAACTGGGCGTGGATGTGGTGCTGCTGGACAATATGAACCTGGATGATTTGCGCACTGCGGTCGGCATGTGCAAGGGCCGGGCCATTACCGAAGCCTCGGGGCGTATTACCCCCGAAACCGCACCCGCAGTGGCTGCCACGGGCGTGGACCAGATTGCCGTGGGCTGGCTCACGCACAGCGCGCGCGTACTCGATATAGGGCTTGACGCCTGATGGCCTGCCCCCTGAGCGGCTTTGCCGCTTCCCTCCATGAGAGGACGACAGCCTCGTGGGACGGCGGCACTTGCTTGCGGCCCCTTGCTTGGGGCGTGTACTGATGAAGGCCATGCTGAAGAAGTACCGCAGCTGGGCGGTACCGGTTGCTGCATCGCTGGCGGTGACGGCTGCGGGAATCTGGCATGCCTGCGCTGGCTCGGCGGTAGTCCGTTTTGAAAAGCCCATCACCATCGTTGTGACCTTTCCGCCTGGGGGCGGCACGGACCTGCTGGCGCGCCGCCTGGGCGCTGCCATGCAGCAGCGCTTGGGCCAATCCGTAGTGGTGGAGAACCGGCCAGGCGCCAGCGGCAATATCGGTGCGAGCGCTGTGGCCGAGGCAGCACCCGACGGCGCCACGCTGCTGATGGTCAACAGCTCGTTTGCCATCAACCCCGGTGTCTACCGGCATCTGGACTTCGACCCGCGCCGGGACTTCAAGGCTGTATTCAACGTCGGCAGCATCGCTTCGGTGCTGGTGGTGCCCAGCCAAAGCAGCGTGCGCAATCTGTACGATGCGCTGGCTGGAGCGACCATTGGCCAGCCTTTGTCCTTTGCCTCCTGCGGCAACGGCACGCCCCAGCACATGGCGGGCGAGATGCTGGCCCAGGCCGCCCATGCAAACCTCCAGCATGTGCCCTACAAGGGTTGCGGCCCGGCCATCACTGCAGTAGCCGCAACACAGCTACCTGTGGCCGTGGTCACGGCCAGCAGTGCCGCGCCCCTGATAGCTGCAGGCCGCGTGCGGGCCATCGCTGTCACGGCACCGGCCCGCGTCGCTTCCCTGCCCGATGTCCCCACGATGGCCGAGCAGGGCCTGGCTGGTTTTGCCGTAGAGCAGTGGCATGGCTTGCTGGCGCCGGCTGCCACGCCGGAGCCTGTGATCGCCCGTCTGCACCAGGTGCTGACGCAGATACTGGCCGAGCCCGAGATGCTGCAGGCGCTGCGCGAGCAGGGCTATACGCCGGCCGGGGAGTCCGCTGCCCAGTTCGGCAAGCTCATCGCCGCCGATATCGAGCGCTATGCGGCCGTGACCGCGCAGCTCGGGCTCACGGTTGATTGAGTGCAGGCCGACGCCAGACGCCCATGTTCGTGACGGGCCACCTGCAAAGGTGGCCTGTTCTGTTTCAGGCATATGACGGGTTCGCTATACGAAGGTATAGCTGGGACCAACCAAAAGCCAAGCCTCTCTTCCCAAGGCAGGCTCGCTTTGTCGACTGGCGGGTTTGATAATCAAAGGCGGGGATCAGGGCTCCAGACCCTGGCGCCACGGCGGCATGCTTTGCCGCCCATCGCATGGAGAAGTTCCCCCTTGGATGCCCATTCCTTGACGGCGCTATGGCGCGCGGCTTCCCCATGCTCTCCCGCTTCTCTGTCCTGCTGCAAAGCTGCTTCTGCATTCAAGAAGTTGCAAGGGCGAGACAGGATCAATCCTGGGCCGGGACCTGCCCTGGCCATATCGATGCCACTGTTTGCTGCTTATGAAACAAGTCCTGAACTCCTGCAGTCCCGTGGGGGCTGTCTGCCTGCTGTTGTGTCTGGCGCTCGCTGCCTGCAATGGCGACAAGCAGACGCCGGCCGCTGCTGCCGATAGCCAGACTGCGCTGTACCGCGAAGGCAATCTGGTCGTGGTGCCGTCGCAATCTCCCGTGCTGGCGCAGCTGAAGCTGGCACAAGCCACCCAGGAGCAGGTCCAAACCCTGATCTCGGCGCCGGCGAATATCGAGGCCGAGCCTGAAAAGATGGTCAAGATCACGCCTCCGGTCGCGGGCCGGCTGGTGCGTCTGCATCGACAGCTTGGCGACCCGGTCAAGGTCGGCGAGGCCTTGATCACCATGGACTCCTCCGACATCTCGGTCGCTCGGGCGGACAATGCCAAGGCCCAGTCCGCGCTGCTGCTGGCGCGTCAGGAGTTCGATCGCCAGAAGCTGCTGTTTGATGCCGAGATCGCGGCGCGCAAGGATTACGAGGCCGCGCAGCAGGCGCTGGCCGCAGCCAGCGCCGATGCGCGCGCTGCGACCGACCGCCTGGCTCAGCTTGGCGCCGATGTGCAGGCCAGCTCGCGGGGCAGCTATGTGATCAAGTCGCCGATCAGCGGACGCGTGGTGGAAATGGCGGGCTCGCAGGGCGGCTATTGGAATGACGTGAATGCCTCGGTGATGACCGTGGCCGATCTCAGCAAGGTCTGGCTCAGCGCCAGCGTGCCCGAGCGCGACCTGGCCCATGTGGACGTGGGCCAGGAGGCGCATATCGCGCTGACCGCCTATCCCGACCTCAGGCTCGAAGGCCGTGTGCAATACGTGGGTGAGATCGTTGATGCCGCCACGCGCAGCGTCAAGGTGCGTGTGGCCGTGGACAACCGCGAAGGGCGGTTGCGCCCGGGAATGTTTGCGCGCGTGAGCTTTGACGGACCGGGTCGTGACGCCCTCATGGTGCCGACCACGGCGCTGCTCCAGGGCAATGTGAGCTCACGGATTTTCGTAGACAAGGGGCGCACGGACAAGGGCGCCCTCTTTGAGCCACGCGACGTGCAGGTCGGCGCGCAGCAGGATGGCAAGGTGGAGATCCGCTCGGGCCTGGCGTCCGGCGAGCGCATCGTCGTCAACGGTGGAGTGCTGCTGCAATGATCGAGCGCATCGTCAATCTCAGTTTTGCACGTCGCGGCGTGGTGTGGCTGATCTTCATCTTTGCGGCCCTGTATGGCGGGTTCAGCTGGAAGCAGCTGCCGCTCGAGGCCTATCCCGATATCGCCGATGTGACCTCGCAGATCGTCACCCAGGTGCCGGGTCTGGCGGCCGAGGAAATCGAGCAGCAGATCACGATTCCGCTGGAGCGTGCGCTGCTGGCCACACCGGCCATGCATGTACTGCGTTCGCGCAGCCTGTTCGGCCTGTCGCTGATCACCGTGGTGTTCGAGGACGGGGTCGACGGCTACTGGGCGCGCCAGCGCCTCAAGGAGCGCATGGACGAGGTCGATCTTCCCTATGGCGCGCGCGCTGCGCTCGACCCCTACAGCTCACCCACGGGCGAGGTTTACCGCTATACGCTGGAAAGCCCCACTCACAGCCTGCGCGAGTTGTCCGAGCTGCAGCAGTGGGTGGTGATTCCGCGCCTCAAGAAAGCACAGTCCGTGGTGGATGTGACGAATTTCGGCGGCCTGACCACGCAGTTCATGCTCGAACTCGACCCCGCGCACCTGCTGCAGTACGGGCTGACCCTGTCCCAGGTGATTGAGGCCCTCAATGCCAACAACGCCAGCGGCGGCGGCAGCGTCATAGACCGTGGTGAAGTCTCCTATGTGGTGCGCGGCGTGGGCCTGCTGAGATCGCTCGACGACATGGGCAATGTGGTGGTCAAGACCTCGGACAACGGCACGCCGATTCTGGTCAAGGACCTGGGGCGCCTGACCTATGGCAACGTGGAGCGCCGCGGCATTCTGGGCAAGGACGACAACTCCGACACGCTGGAAGGCATCGTGCTGCTGCTCAAGGACGCGAACCCTTCCAAGGCGCTGGAAGGCATCCATGCTGCGGTGAAGGAGCTCAACGAGAAGCTGCTTCCACCCGACGTCAAGGTCGTGCCCTATCTGGACCGCACCACGCTGATCGAGCGCACCACGCATACCGTGGGCAAGACTCTGGCCGAAGGCATGATCGTCGTGACTCTGGTGCTGCTGCTGTTCCTCGGCAGCCCGCGCGCGGCGCTGATCGTGGCGTTGACGATTCCCATGGCGCTGCTGCTGGCCTTTGTGTTCATGCATCACGCCAAGATTCCGGCAAATCTGCTGTCGCTGGGAGCCATAGATTTCGGTATTTTGGTCGATGGTGCTGTGGTCGTGGTCGAGAACATTCTGCGCCGCCGCGAGGCCCAGGAGGACAAGCCCTTGACGCCGCGCGACGCCATCTCGGCCACGCTGCAGGTGGCGCGCCCCATCTTCTTCGGCATGTGCGTGATCGCAGCCGCCTATCTGCCGCTGTTCGGTTTCGAGCGCATCGAGTACAAGCTGTTCTCGCCCATGGCCAGTGCCGTTGGGGCGGCACTGGTGGGGGCGCTGGCCGTGGCACTGCTGCTCACGCCGGGCCTGGCCTGGCTGGCCTTTCGCCGTCCGCGCAAGATCTTCCACAACCCCGTGCTCAGCTTTCTGGGCGAGCGCTATGACCGCTTTCTCGGCGTCGCCGTGGGGCAGATGCGCTGGCTGGTGGGGGCCGTAGCGGCGGCGTTGGTGGCGCTGGTGCTGCTGGCCGGCACCATAGGCCGCGACTTCCTGCCCTATCTGGACGAAGGCTCGATCTGGCTGCAAGTGCAGATGCCTCCCGGCATCACGCTGGACAAAGCCCGCGACATGGCCGACGAGCTGCGCCGGGCCACTCTGCAGTTCCCCGAGGTGTCCTATATCGTGACCCAGACCGGCCGCAACGACGACGGCACCGACTACTGGACGCCTTCGCACATCGAGGCCAGCGTGGGCCTGCATCCCTACGACCAATGGAAGTCGGGCCTGAACAAGCAGCAACTGATCGCCAAGATGGCCGAACGCTTCGAGCAGATGCCCGGCTATACCGTGGGCTTCATGCAGCCCATGATCGACGGCGTGCAGGACAAGCTCTCGGGTGCGCACAGCGATCTGACCGTGAAGGTCTACGGCCAGGACCTGAACGAGGACCGGCGCGTGGCAGACGAGATGGTGGGCATTCTGTCCAAGGTGCCCGGTGCGGCCGACGTGGCCGTGGACATCGAGCCGCCGCTGCCCAATCTGCGCATAGACCTGGACCGTGCGGCTGCCGCGCGCTACGGCATCAACGCGGCCGATGTTGCCCAGCTGATCTCCACGGGCGTGGGCGGGGCCTCCATAGGCCAGCTCTATGTGGGTGAACGCAGCTACGACATGACGGTGCGCTTCGCGCCCGGTACTCGCAGCAGCCCCGAAGCCATAGGTGCGCTGCGTCTGGCCGCTGCCAACGGTGCCCATGTGCCGTTGGCCGATGTGGCGCGCATCAGCACCACGGTGGGTCAGAGCGTGATCGTGCGCGAGGGCGGCGAGCGCCACATCCTGGTCAAGCTCAATGTGCGCGGCCGTGATCTAGCAGGCTTCCTCAAGGATGCGCATGAGGCTCTCGATGCCCGGCTCCAGTACGACCACCAGAAGATCCATATCGAGTGGGGCGGCCAGTTCGAGAACCTGCAGCGTGCCGAGGCACGGCTGCTGGTCATCCTGCCACTGACGCTGGGCATCATGCTGGTGCTGCTGTTTGGCGAGTTCGGCAATCTGCGCCAGCCGCTGCTGGTGCTGGGCGTGGTGCCGCTGGCCATGATCGGCGGCTTTGCCGGGCTGCATCTGCGCGGCATGATGCTCAATGTTTCGAGTGCCGTGGGCTTCATTGCGCTGTTCGGTGTGGCCGTGCTGTCGGGCGTGCTGATGGTTTCGCAGATCAACCGGCTGCGTCGCGAGGACGGTCTGGAGTTGCGCGAGGCCGTGCTCGAGGGGGCATCTAGCCGTATGCGCCCGGTGCTTATGACGGCCACGGTGGCGGCCTTCGGTCTCATGCCGGCCATGCTTGCTACGGGCCTGGGCAGCGATGTGCAGCGGCCGCTGGCCACCGTGGTGGTCTGCGGGCTGGCCAGCGCCACCCTGCTTACCCTGCTGCTTCTGCCCAATCTCTATTACGTGATCGAGCTGCGTGCCCAGCGTGCGCTTGAGCGCAAGCGCCGGCGGGCGGCCGAGCGCGGGGAACTCGGCGACGAGGATGCAGCCCCCGTTGCCACCGCCACTGCGGAGCGCATGGCCCCCTGAGCTCGGGTTCACGCAATATCTACAAACTTGGATGCACCATGCAATTTCCCTTTCTTTCCCTCAAGCGCCTGGCTCTGCTGCTGGTGGCGCTGGGCCTGGGTGGCACGGCATTGGCCCAGGCCGCGGCGCAGCCTGCCGCCGCCGCCGGGCTGCACTTCAGCGACTACCTGAGCGCTGTCGAGCAGCACAGCCTGGACCTGCAATCCCAGCAACAGAACGTGGTGTCAGCCCGGGCTGGCGTCGGCATCGCGGGCATACGACCCGATCCCCAGCTCTCGCTGGGAGCTGCGCGCGAGCAGGTCAATAGCGGCCTGCCGCGCCCGCAGAACCGGACCTATGAACTCAGCATGGAGCTGGAGACCGGCGGCAAGCGCTCGGCTCGCATTCGCGCTGCACGCAGCCAGGTGCGGCTGGCCGAGGCGGAGGTCGAGGGATTCCGCACCCAGCTGTTCTCCGATGCGGCCCAGGACTTCACACAGGCCTGCCGCGATCGCCAGGCGCTTGAGCGCAAGGAGCAGACGCTCAATGCTCTGTCCGATGTAGTCAAGGCCAACGAGGTGCGACGCAAGGCCGGCGACGTCGGCACCGTTGAGTGGCGGCAGTCTCGCGTGGAGCGCGACCAGTTCCAGGCCGACGTGACGCAGGCACGGGCCGATGCCCAGACCTCACGTCTGGCCCTGAGCGTGCCGCTGGGGCGCAAGCTCTCGGAGGTCTTCGGCTCCGAGGATCTGCAATGCGATTTCCAGCCCTTTGCGAACGACAAGAACATTGACGCCCTGGTGGTCCAGGCCCTGCAGGTGCGCAGTGATGTGCGCGTGGCCCAGGCCATGCTGGACAATGCGCGCGACAATGCAGGCCTGGCCCAGGCCAACCGCTGGGTCAATCCCACGCTGGCCGTGGGATTGACCGCCATACCAGCCACGTCTGCGGGTGTGGATGCCAAAGGCAATGTCTTCGATGCGAACAACCGCTCGCGCATGTTGTCGGTCTCGGTGAGCATGCCCATCCCGTTCTCGCGCCTGAACCGCGGTGAGGTGCTGCAGGCCGAGGCCATCGTGACCCAGGCCATGCTGGGGCTGCAGCAGTCGCAACACAAGGCCGAGGCTGATGTGCGCTCCGCCTACTTCCGTTTCGCGGCGGCGCAGGAGAATGTGGAGCGCTATCGCAGCAATGTGCTGGCGGATGCGCAGCGCGTGCTCGAGAGCATCCGACTGTCCTACCGTCACGGCCAGGCTTCATTGCTGGAGCTGCTGTCGGCCCAGCGCTCGGCCGATGATGCCTACCTCGGCTATCTGCAGGCCGATGCTGATCTGGCCAAGGCCACGGTCGATCTGCAACTGAGCATAGGCCAGCGGCCCGCGCTGTGATAAGTGGAGTAGGCGGGCGGGGCTGGCGTGCGCGCATCTTGAGCCACAATCAACGGGTCTTTCACGCCCTGAGCTCCGCCCTGCATGCCATGACAGCCAAACCGCAACGCTTCCTGCATCTGCGCCGGGCCCTGATCCTGACCGGCATGGCAGCGACCATGGCAGCCATCTTCGCGCTGGATACGCTGACCGAGTACGCGGTGGCCGCCGCCGTGTTCCACACGGCCGTCATCCTCGTGGCGGTGCGCTGGTTCAGCCCGCGCCTGGTGATAGGCACCACGGTGCTGTGCATAGCGCTCACCCTGGCCAGCTTTGCGCTGACGCCGGCTGGCGCCTACCGCACCGGACTCATCAACACGGGCATCAGCATCCTGGCCATCGTCATCACGGCCTATCTGGGCCTGAAGATGGTGGCCGCCCAGAATGCGGCCCACGCAGCACAGACCCAGCTGCTGCGCATCACTCAGGCCACCAGCCTGGGACAGGTGACGGCCTCGATCGCCCATGAGGTCAACCAGCCGCTGGCTGCCATCGTCACCAGCGGCAATGCCTGCCAGCGTTGGCTGGCTCAGCAGCCACCGAATCTCGAAAAAGCCGGCCAGGCGCTGGAGCGCATCCTGGGTGATGCGCGGCGCGCCAGCGAGGTCATTGCGCGTATCCGCTCCATGGCGCGCGGCGAGGCACCGAGCAAGCAGAAGTTCGATCTCAACGAGGCAGTGCGCGAGATGGTGAATCTGTCGGGCGCGGACCTGAACCAGCGCGCCATTGCCATGGACCTGCAACTGGCGCCGGGTCTGGCGCCGGCCTGGTGCGACCGAGTGCAGTTTTTGCAGGTGCTGGGCAATCTGCTGCTCAACGCCATGGACGCCATGCAGGACACGCCGGCCGTGCAGCGGCGCATTGCCGTGGCTACCCAGGCCTTGGGCCAGCAGTTGGTGCTGACAGTCACCGATGCGGGAGTGGGGCTATCGCCGCTGGCCAAAAGCCATTTGTTCGATGCCTTCTGGAGCACCAAGCGTGAGGGCATGGGTCTGGGGCTGAACATCAGTCGCCACATGGCCGAGGCCAATGGTGGCCGCATCTGGGCCACGGACCGCGAGGACGGGCACAGCGGCGCCGTGTTCCATGTGACCATCGCGGCTTTCGTCGCATCGGGTGATCCCGTATCAGGAGGACACAAGCTTGGCTGAGCTCGAAACCGTGTATGTGATCGATGACGACGCCTCGGTGCGCGCGGCCATCGAGGATTTGCTTCTCTCCGTGGGTCTGGCCGTGTCTGCCTTCGGTGCGACGCGCGACTTTCTCGCCCATCTGGAGCTGAGCCCGCCCGAGGGGCCGGCCTGCCTTGTGCTGGACATTCGCATGCCGGGCCAGAGCGGCATGGAGTTCAGGCGCCAGATGCTGGAGCAGGGACTGCGTTTTCCTACCATCTTCATCACCGGCCATGGCGATATTCCCATGAGCGTGGAGGCCATGAAGACCGGGGCCATAGAGTTTCTGACCAAGCCGTTTCGTGATCAGGATCTGCTGGATGCCATACAGCAAGGTATTGCCCTTGATCGCCAGCGTCGTGCGCAGGATGGGCATTTGCTGGAGTTGCGTTCGCGTTGGAACTCGCTGTCCAGTGGGGAGCAGTCGGTGTTGATTGGCGTGGTGCGAGGCCTGCTCAACAAGCAGATCGCGGGAGAGCTGGATGTCAGCGAAATCACCATCAAAGTCAGGCGATCTCAAGCCATGCGCAAGATGGAAGCTGGCTCGGTTGCCGAGCTGGTGCGCATGCTGGAGAAGCTGGGCATCCGCTGATGGTAGCCGCATGGTTGGCCTGCCGGGCTGGCACTTCGCAGGCGCAGCAGGCGTCGCGGGTGCCTGTACGGCGAACGTAAAAATTGTTCGTGTCGGTTTCCATGTGCAGATTGCGCATGAATTTTCTGGAGCGTGTGCGGGTTTGCCAGTTCACAATGGCGGGCTCGCCAGGAGCGGTCAATGCGTCAGCAAAGAACATTCAATAACAAAATGGGTTTCGGCAAGCTTTGCACGGGCAGTTTGATGTCCTTGTGCATGATATGGGGGCCGACTGCTCATGCGCAGCAGAGTGCAGAGCCAGTCCATGCAGGCAGTGAAGCAGCCTCTGCAACAGCATCAGCAGCTGATGCGGGTGGGGGAAACACAGAGCCTGAGAAGTGGAATGCCAAGTTCCAGGCCACCTATGTCTGGCAGCGCAAGCCGTCCTTTTCTGCACCCTATACCGGCGAGAAAAGCTTGTTGCCAGGGCGCGAGCGCAGCTACTCCTTCACGACCACTGCATCTCTCGGATACCGTCCATGGGCCGGAGGGGAGGTCTATCTTGATCTGGAAGGCGCGCAGGGCATTCCTCTGTCGGGACTGGCAGGCCTGGGTGGCTTTACCAATGGGGAACTGGCCAAGACTTCGGGAGCAAGGTTGAAGCTCTATCGCGCCCGTGCATTCTTGCGCCAGACCTGGAGTCATGGCGGTGAGCAAGAGGCGGTGGAGTCAGAGGCAAGGCAGTTGGCGGGCACGGTGGACAAGCGTCGTACTGTGCTCACGGTGGGCAATCTGGCGGTCATCGATATCTTTGACGACAACCGCTACAGCCATGATCCGCGCACGCAGTTCATGAACTGGTCGCTGATGACTCAAGGCGCGTTTGACTATGCCGCCGATGCCAGAGGTTACAGCTGGGGAGCGGTGCTGGAGTGGTTTCACGACGACTGGGAGGTGCGCTTCGGTCGCTTCATCCAGCCCAAGGAGCCCAACGGCCAGCCGCTGGACTATCGAATTTTCAAACACTACGGCGATCAGCTGGAAGTAGCCCACGCACACACGCTGGCGGGCCAGCCGGGCAAGTTGCGTGCTTTGGTCTTCCGCAACCATGCCGTGATGACGCGCTATGACGATGCACTCAGCCTGGCGGCGCAGACCGGGGCGGTGCCGGATCTGAATGTTGCGCGCTACGGTGCCAGAAGCAAGCACGGCTTCGGCATCAACCTGGAGCAGGCGCTGAGTGAGGACGTGGGTCTTTTTGCCCGTGGCAGCTGGGCCGATGGCAAGACGGAAATCTATGCCTTCACGGAAATCGACCGCTCTCTTTCTGCGGGTCTGCTGATCCAGGGGCGCAGATGGGGACGGGCGAACGATACGCTGGGCATAGGCGTGGCGCGCAATTTCCTCTCGTCCACACACCGCCAGTATCAGGCAGAGGGCGGGGTGGGGCCGTTCATTGGGGATGGGCGTCTGAACTACAAGCCCGAGAATATTCTCGAGATGTTCTACAGCGTGGGGATCGGCAAACAATCCAGCATCAGCTTTGACTGGCAGCATATCCGTAACCCTGCATACAACGCGGACCGTGGGCCCGTCAACGCACTGGCTGTGCGTTTGCACACCGAGTTCTGATCTAGAAAAACCGCAGGATGATCTGGTGCAGGCCTGCCGTCATCAAGGTATAGCGCAGGAATTTTCCAACTGCCATATAGGCGACGCAAGGCCAGAAAGGCAGGCGCACCCAGCCGGCGACCGCGCATAGCGGGTCGCCGACGACGGGCAGCCAGCTCAGCAGGCAGGCCTTGGCGCCGTATTTGCGCAGCCAGTAACGGGCGACGCGGTTCCAGCGTGACTTGTGGTGCATGTTCTGGGGCGGCGGCTCTCCATGTCGGCGCAGCTTTTTGGCCTTGTTCCAGGCCTGTTTGGCGGCCAGTCCCATCCACCAGCTGATGGCCCCACCCAGCGTGTTGCCAGTCGTCGCGACCACAATGGCGGGCCAGAACAGATCGGGGTTGGCTGAGACCAGTGCGGCCACCACCGGCTCAGAGCCCAGCGGCAGCAGGGTGGCAGAGACCAGGGCCACGACAAACACGGTGCTAAGGCCCAGCTCCGGCAGGGCCAGCCATTGCAGCAACTGATGTATCCACGCTTCCATAGGGCGGCTAGTTTAGGCGGGTCGCTCAATTCCCTGAACTTTGCATCCTGTCATTTCTCGGTCATCAGCCTGATTGCAGGCTGTTGATATATGGTTTCTTATTCAAATGCGTACACGGGTGTTATCCGGTAACGCCAGATCAATGGGAGTAGGAATGGCTTTCAGCCCTCTAAAAAAAATGATGCGATCGAGTCAGGCAGCAGGCCTGGCGGTCGTTTTGCTTTTGATAGCTGGTTGCGCACCGAACATGAAGACCATCGTGCCGTTTGATGCCAAACCAGCGGTCACGGCGGCTGCCGATCTGGTGCCGCTGGCGACGCTGGCGCCCGGCATCAAGCAGGACATGCGCTATGTCTCCAAGCACAACTTCATGGGCCGCCCCGTGGCTGGCTATGAAGCCGGGGTTTGCTGGCTCAGCCGCGTGGCCGCCGAATCTCTGGCAACTGTTCAAAAGGAACTGGCAGGACAGGGTCTGGCTCTGAAGGTCTATGACTGTTACCGACCCCAGGCGGCCGTCGACGACTTTGTGCGCTGGGGGCGCGATATGGCCGATCAGAAAAACAAGGATATGTATTACCCGCGCGTGCCCAAGAGCGAGCTCTTCAAGCGTGGCTACATCGCCGAGAAATCGGGTCACAGCCGTGCCAGCACCGTGGACATGACGCTGCTGGTGGTGGATGCCAAGCGCGCCAGAAAGCTGGTGCGCGGGCCGTTGGCCGACGGAATCGAAGTGGACATGGGCACGCCCTTCGATCTGTTTGACGAGCAGTCGCATACCGACAATGCCCAGCAATCGCCGGATGTGCAGCACAACCGCCGCTGGCTGCGCAGCCTGATGCAGCGCAACGGATGGAAGAACCTGCCAGAGGAGTGGTGGCATTACACGCTGGTCAGCGAGCCCTATCCCGAGCAGTACTTTGATATGCCGGTGCGTAAAAACTGAGACGCCGGTGGTGCATTGCTCGATAGTGACTCGCCTCACAGGGTGATGCATGGAGTTTGGTTTTGCTGAAAATTTGAGCAGGTATAATTGTTCCCTCTTTTCCAGCGCCCGGTCTGTGTCAGACATTACCTGCCGCAGAAACCAAATTCTCTCCATGCCCGCCCTGCACATTGGTCATATTCCATTGGCAAATCGTCTGTTTGTCGCTCCCATGGCGGGTGTGACGGACCGGCCGTTTCGCCAGCTGTGCAAGGCACTGGGAGCCGGTTATGCGGTCAGCGAGATGGTGACCAGCCGCAAGGACTTGTGGAACAGTCTCAAGACCAGTCGCCGTGCCAACCATGAAGGCGAGCCTGGGCCGATTTCGGTCCAGATTGCCGGCACCGAAGCGCTCATGATGGCCGAGGCTGCCATCTACAACATCGAGCGCGGCGCGCAGATCATCGACATCAACATGGGCTGCCCGGCCAAGAAGGTCTGCAACAAATGGGCGGGCTCCGCCCTGATGCAGAACGAGCCGCTGGCCGTGGAGATTGCCCAGGCCGTGGTGGAGGCCGCACGTCCTTACAACGTGCCAGTCACCCTGAAGATGCGCACCGGCTGGTGCGATACGCACAAGAACGCAGTTCTGCTGGCGCGCCAGTTTGAAGATGTCGGCATCCAGATGCTGACCGTGCACGGCCGCACGCGCGAGCAAGGCTACAAGGGCTTTGCCGAGTACGACACGATTGCGGCCGTCAAGCAGGCCGTCAAAGTGCCTGTGGTGGCCAATGGCGATGTCAACAGCCCCGAAAAGGCCCGCGATGTGCTGGCCTATACGGGGGCAGACGCCATCATGGTCGGCCGTGCAGCTCAGGGCAGACCGTGGATCTTTCGCGAGATCGCGCACTTTCTGGCCACCGGAGAGCATCTGGCTCCCCCCCTGGTGGCCGAGCTGCGTCGTCTGCTGCTCGAACATTTGCAAGATCACTACAGCCTGTATGGCGAGGGAGTCGGCGTGCGCAGCGCCCGCAAGCATATTGCGTGGTATCTGCGAGCTCTGCCGGGCGGGGAAGAGTTCAGAAAACACATCAACACTATTGAGGACTGTGCGGTGCAATGGCAGGCCGTGGCCGACTATCTGGATGCCCTGGGGCAGCAGATGGAGCGGATCCCGGCGGCCACGGCCGCTGCTGAAGCAAGCAGCGAGCTGGACGAACCGGCAGAAATGGCTGCATGAGCAATCAGAATTTAGAACAAGTCGTTCGCGATAGCCTGGAGGGCTATTTCCGCGATCTCGAGGGCGAAACACCGGCCAATGTCTACGACATGGTGATTCGTCTTGTCGAAAAACCGCTGCTGGAAGTGGTGATGGGCCAGGCCGACAACAACCAGTCGCGCGCCGCCGAATGGCTGGGCCTGAATCGCAACACCCTGCGCAAAAAGCTGGTCGATCACGAGTTGCTCTGAACGACGATGCTACTGAATCCATAGCTGCAAGCGCTTGATATATCTGCACTTTCAGCTTGTTTTTATCCAAACTTTGAATTGACGCCCATGAAAGCTCTGATCTCCGTCTCTGACAAGACCGGTATCGTCGAATTTGCGCAAGCCCTGCACGCCCTGGGCGTGCAACTGCTGTCCACCGGTGGCACCGCCAAGCTGCTGGCAGGCGTGGGCCTGCCCGTGACCGAAGTGGCCGAAGTCACCAAGTTCCCCGAGATGCTGGACGGCCGCGTCAAGACCTTGCACCCCATGGTGCACGGTGGTCTGCTGGCTCGCCGCGAACTGCCCGAGCACATGGCTGCCTTGAAGGAACATGGCATCGAGACCATCGACCTGCTGGTGGTCAATCTCTACCCCTTCGAAGCTACCGTGGCCAAGGCTGGCTGCACGCTGGCCGACGCCATCGAGAACATCGATATCGGCGGCCCCGCCATGGTGCGTTCCGCTGCCAAGAACTGGAAAGACGTGGGCGTTCTGACCGCCGCCGACCAGTACGAAACCGTTCTGGCCGAACTCAAGGCGAACGGCAAGCTGTCCGACAAGCTGCGTTTTGCGTTGTCCGTGGCAGCCTTCAACCGCATTGCCCAGTACGACGGTGCGATCAGCGACTACCTGTCCTCGGTCAAGTTCGAAGACGAAAAGCTCAGCGAAGAATACGTGCCCGAGCGCGCCCTGTTCGGCGGCCAGTCCAACGGCCATTTCATCAAGGTGCAGGATCTGCGCTACGGTGAAAACAGCCACCAGCAAGCCGCCTGGTACCGCGATCTGTACCCCGCTCCCGGCTCGCTGGCCACGGGCGTGCAGCTGCAGGGCAAGGAGCTGAGCTACAACAATATCGCCGATGCCGATGCGGCCTGGGAATGCGTCAAGAGCTTTGACACCCCTGCCTGCGTGATCGTCAAGCACGCCAACCCTTGCGGCGTGGCCGTGGGTGCCAACGCCTTCGAAGCCTACTCCAAGGCCTTCCAGACTGACCCCACCAGCGCCTTCGGCGGCATCATCGCCTTCAACCGCGCTGTGGACAAGGCCGCTGCCGAAGCCGTGTCCAAGCAGTTCGTCGAAGTGCTGATGGCTCCCGAGTTCAGCGCCGAAGCCCTGGAAATCTTCAAGGCCAAGGTCAATGTGCGCCTGATGAAGATCGCTCTGCCCGCCGGCGGCGCAACCGACTGGGACAACGGCCGCAACGCCATCGAGTCCAAGCGCATCGGCTCGGGCCTGCTGCTGCAGACCTCGGACAACCATGAGCTCAAGCTGGCCGACCTCAAGGTCGTGACCGTCAAGCAGCCTACCCCCGAAGAGCTTCAGGACCTGCTGTTCGCCTGGAACGTGGCCAAGTTCGTCAAGTCCAATGCCATCGTCTTCTGCAAGAACGGCATGACCATGGGCGTGGGCGCAGGTCAGATGTCGCGCCTGGATTCGGCCCGCATCGCCTCCATCAAGGCCGAAGCCGCCAAGCTGTCGCTGCAGAACACCGTCGTGGCGTCGGATGCCTTCTTCCCCTTCCGTGACGGTCTGGATGTGGTGGTCGATGCGGGCGCTACCTGCGTGGCCCAGCCTGGCGGCTCCATGCGCGACCAGGAAGTGATCGATGCGGCCAATGAGCGTGGCGTGGCCATGGTCTTCACCGGCGTGCGCCATTTCAGGCACTGATTGCTCTCCCTGAGGCGCTATCGCGCCTTCCCCCTCTCTCGATGCTTGGCATCGGGAGGGGGACGACAGCCTCGCTGCGAGGCGGCTCTTGCTCGCTGTCCCTTTGATAGGACATGTCTGTTGGGGTGATGTGCTCAATGGCTGGCGTCTGCCGGCCATACTTTTTTGCGAATCTGCTTTGGTATGACTGATCCTATCGACGACGAAGAAAACTATCCGCCCAGGCCGCGCTGGATTGGCTGGCTGATCGGGCTGGTCATGCTGGCGTCGGCCCTGGGCGTGGCCAATATTGGCTGGCGCATCATGCGGGTCAGCACGGCCGAGAAGGCGGCGGATGCGCTGGTGGCTGCCAAGCCCGAGCTGGCGGCGGCCCGAAAGCTGGTGGAGGGCGCAGATTGCATGCGCTGCCATGGTCTGGACCGCAAATTTGTGGGCCCGGGATTTACGGAGATCGCACAGAAGTACGGCTCGCAACTCGATGCCCAGAGCTATCTGGCGGCCAAGATTCGCAGCGGTAGTGTGGGTGTCTGGGGCAATGTGATCATGCCGCGCCACCCGCAAATCAGTGAGGCCGATTCTCTGCAGATGGCCCTTTGGGTGCTGTCGGCTCAGGCGCCATCGGCTGAGGCTCGATAAGCCGGGTCGCTGAGATCCGGCGTGAATTCAAGGGCTGCTAGCGCTTTGCGCTGGTGGCCTTTTTTGCTTTGCAGCCTGCGCACGGTGGCCGGCCTTGCTTTCATAATCGTCACATGAGAAAACCCGCGCCCGCACCTGTGCTGAGTCAAACCGATCAAGCCTTGCACAGGCCTGTGCATGACCTGGCCCGTCAGCGTGGCTTTGTCTTCTGGGCCATCTGGGTGAACATCGCCACTTACGCGATCTATCCCACGGCCAACTGGCTGGCCAGCCTGCGCGATCAGCGCTATGACTTCATCACGCGCTGGGATGCCATGATTCCGCTGGTGCCGGAATTCATCTTTGTCTATTTCTCGTTCTTCCCGTTTCTGGCCCTGCCGTTCTGGCTGGTGGGGCAGCCCGGCACGGCGGCGCTGGGCAAGCGCCAGGTGTTGGGTACGCTGATCTGCGGTCTGATCTTTGTGCTGTTCCCGGCAAATCTGGCCTTCGAGCGCGCGATTCCCGAATTCGAGCCCTATCGCAGCATTTTTGCGACCATGTTCTTGGTGGACAAGCCGCACAATCTGCTGCCCTCTTTGCACATCGTCTACACGGCGCTGACCTGTCTGGCCATCTACCAGGCGCAATGGCATCGTGGTCGCAGGGGGCTGTGTCTGCTGATTGCGCTATGGAGCGCGGCCATCTGCGCCTCAACCATGCTGGTGCATCAGCACCATGTGCTGGATGTGGTCACGGCGCTGATGCTGGTGCCGGTGCTCTGCCTGCTGATTCGCCCGGCCGATGTGCCGCCACAGCCTCCGCGTATCTGAGCCGGGCAGGATCGCTCTGCCTCGGGTCTTTTTGAATCCTGCGTCAGTGCTCGCTTGCATGCAGGACTGCAGCGCGATTTTTGAGCGCGGTGCAGGCTTCGTGAAGCGCGGGCCTGACTAGTCTGTTTTGAGATGGGTGTGCAGCCAGGCCTGCACAAAACATGCAGATAGACTGGTGATGCTGCAGGGAATCTGCGCGTCATCGGTGAAATCCCTAGGATGCCTTTTTGACCAAAAGGACCGGGCCGAAGACGCCGCGCCAAAAGCGTGGCTAAGAGCCCGGGGATATGCATGCAGTGGCTGAAAACAAAAACAATTGAACAGGCGCTGGCCGATTCCGACGAGCCGGGCCGACAGCTCCAGCGCACGCTGGGCGTTTTCGATCTGATGATTCTGGGCCTGGCCGTGGCCGTGGGCGCAGGGATTTTCTCGGTGGGGGCACGCGCAGCCGGCAGCTTTGCCGGGCCGGCCGTGATTTTCTCCTTCATTCTGGCGGCCGCGACCTGTGCGCTTGCCATCATGTGCTATGCCGAGTTCGCCTCCACCGTGCCCGTCACGGGCAGCGCCTATACCTATACCTATCTGACGCTGGGCGAGGGCCTGGCCTGGATCATTGGCTGGAATCTTCTGCTGGAGATGATCTCGGCCGCTGCCGTGCTGGCCAAGTACTGGGGTATCTATCTGTCGGCCGTGTTCTCCACGGCAGGACTGGAGATTGCGCAGAGCGTCGAGATCGGCGGCTTCCCGCTGAACTGGGGACCGTTCTTCATCGTGGCCGTGTTCACGGCCTTGCTGATTGCGGGCACCCAGGTCTCGGCCAAGGTCAACAACCTGTTCACCGTCATCAAGCTGGCGATCACCGTGTTTGTGATCGTCGTCGGCTTCACCTATATGAACACCGACAACTTCAGGCCTTTTGTGCCCAGCGCACAGCTGCCCGTGGTGGCCCATCGCGTAAGCGGTGACCAGTGGGGGCAGCCCATGCTGGCCTGGTTGTTCGGTGCCGAGCCCAGCCAGTACGGCTGGCTGGGCGTGATCTCGGGCGCATCGCTGGTGTTCTTCGCCTTCCTGGGCTTTGATGTGGTGGCAACCTCGGCCGAAGAGGTCAAGGACCCGCAGCGCACGCTGCCACGCGGCATTCTCGGCGGGCTGGTGCTGGTGACTGTGCTCTACATCCTGGTCACGCTGGCGCTGACCGGCATGGTTCCCTATACGGCACTGGCCAGGGCCGAGAACCCGTCGCTGGCCACTGCATTCATTGCCGTGGGCGCCGGCTGGGCGGCGCAGGTCATCTCGGTGGGGGTGCTGATCGGCATGACCACCGTGGTCATGGTGCTGCTGATGGGCAGCTCGCGCGTGTTGCTGGCCTTGTGCCGCGACGGCCTGCTGCCGCGCAGCTGGGGCGTGACATCGGCCAGGCGCAAGACGCCGGTTCGCCTGCAACTGGCTGTGGGCGTGATCGTGGCGCTGCTGGCAGGATTTACCAAGGTGGAGCTGCTGGAGGAGATGATCAACATCGGCACGCTGTCGGCCTTTGTGCTGGTCAGCATCGGCGTGCTGGTGCTGCGCAAGAAGCGTCCCGACGCCGGAGCCGGCTACCGCGTACCTTTTGTGCCTGTGCTGCCAGTGCTCTCGGCCCTGCTGTGCTTTTATCTGATGCTGAATCTGACCACGCTGACCTGGTTGCGCTTTCTTGGCTGGATGGCGCTGGGTGCGGTGATCTATATGGCCTATGGCATGCGTCATTCGCGCCTGGCCCAGGCAGATAAAAAGTGAGCTGTTAGCGCTTTATATTCATCGATTTCAATATGTTTTATCTCTGAAATCGTTTGATATCAGGCGTCAGAAGCTATCAAAACAAAAGCCCTGCAGAGAGCGTTCTGCAGGGCTTTTGCATTGGTTAGAGTGCTGGGCATGAGTACCGAACCCACCGAGACCACGCCGACCCGCTCCCCCACCCAGTCCGCCGAAGATGGCCAGCAGCGCTGCCGCTGGTGTCTGGCCACGCCGGGCTATGTGCACTATCACGACCGCGAATGGGGATTTCCGGTGGACAGCGACCAGCGCCTGTTCGAGAAACTCTGTCTGGAAGGCTTTCAGTCCGGCCTGAGCTGGCTGACCATTCTCAACAAGCGCGAGAACTTTCGCGCGGCCTTTGCGGGTTTCGATTTCCATCGCGTGGCGCAGTTTGGCGAGGCCGATGTACAGCGCCTGCTGCAGGACGCGGGCATCGTGCGCCACCGCGGCAAGATCGAAGCCGTGATCAACAACGCCCGGCGGGCCATCGAAATGGTCCAGGCCGAAGGCTCGCTGGCCGCGTTCTTCTGGCGCTATCAGCCGGCTGTGCCATCGACAGGCACGACCATTCAGGCCCAGACGCCGGAGTCGCAAACCCTGTCCAAGGAGCTCAAGAAGCGCGGCTGGAAGTTTGTCGGGCCGACCACCATGTATGCGCTGATGCAGGCCATGGGCATGGTCAACGACCATGCGCCGGGCTGCATCACCAGAGCTGAAGTGGAGCGCGCCAGAGCCGCTTTTCAGCGACCCTGAGGGCGGGCTTGTCCCGCCTTGCGGGCCCGGGGATCAGGCCTTGACCAGCAGCCCCGGAGCGCTGGCCATGACTTTCATGGAGGCTTCGGTGCTGGCCGTGAACTGGCGGCTGCTGATGGTGTTCACATACACCCAGTCGGCGCGGCAGGCATCCGCCGTGGCCGTCACCAGCATATAGCCGCGGCGCGAGGTGTCGCAGTATTTGAGCGGCTTGATGAGTTGCTGCAGCGCAGCGGCCAGCGTGGCGGGGTCTTCGCCCGGCAGATATTCCTCAAAGCCCGGCGAGCTGACCGAGGAGGTCGCAAACTCCACGCCCACGGCCTTGCCGTTCATGTCCTGCAGCTCGCTGGCCCAGGCGTTGTGCGTGTCGCCGGCCAGCACTACCAGCTTCTTGCCGAGCTCACGCGCGGAGCCCAGAACGGTCTCGCGCGCGGCCTGATAGCCATCCCAGGCGTCCAGGTTGTAGGGAATCGAGGGCTGGGCCAGGATGGCCTGCTCCTGAGGCGTGAGCGTCGCGGGTGCGGTCTGTGCCTTGGCCACCAGCGCTGCATACTGCGAGACCGATACGCCCGCACCGGCTTGAATGGTCTCCATGAGTATGGGCGCGGGAATGTTCATGCGTCCCATCAGCACCTGCTGGCCCAGCACCTGCCAGGTGGCACGGGAGGCCGCCATCTGCTGCTGCAGCCACTGTGTCTGGGTCTGACCCAGCAACTGGCGCGTGGGGCTCGCCATGGCCGTGGCGAAGCCCGCCGAGTCGATGCCGGCAGAGGTCATGAAATCGGCATAGTCCAGTTGCTTGTCGCGGCCTATCACGCGGGTGTCCAGCATGTGCAGCGAGACCAGATCGCCAAAGTCGAAGCTGCGATAGATCAGCTCGGCGCTCGCGGTACGCGTGGGCATCCACTCGTGGTAGGCCTGCATGGCGGCGGCCTTGCGCATGGCAAAGTCGCCCTCACCGGGCTGGTGATTCTCGGCTCCCGCACTCCAGGTGTCGTTGGCAAATTCGTGGTCGTCCCAGATGGCAATCATGGGCGCGGCAGCATGCAGAGCCTGCAGGTCTGCATCGCTCTTGTACTGGGCATGGCGCTCGCGGTAGTCGGCCAGCGAGAGAATTTCTCCGGCAGGATTGACCAGGCGGCCCATGGCCTCGGCCTGGGCCGAGGCGTAGCCGCCGCGCGCGTATTCATAGATGTAGTCGCCCAGGTGTACCGTGGCGTCCAGGTCGCTGCGCCTGGCCGCATCGGCGTATACATTGAAGTAGCCGGCCGGATAGTTGGCGCAGGAGAAGACCGCCAGCCTGACCTGGGCCACGGAGCCGGTTGGCAGGGTGCGCGTGCGCGCCGCAGCCGAAGTCACGCCATGGGCACGGAAGCGGAAGTGATAGACCGTGGCAGGCTTGAGGCCGCCGGCATCGACCTTGACCGTGAAGTCCCTGGCTGCGGTGGCGCTGCTCTCGCCGCGCGCCACGATGGAGGCGAACGCCGCGTCGCTGGCCAGCTCCCATTGCACGGGAATGTCCGCCTGGTGGCCGGCGGGTGGGGTGATGCGGGTCCAGAGCATCACGCGGTCGGACAGCGGGTCGCCGCTGGCCAGGCCATGGGCGAAGCTGACCTTGGGGATGGCTGGCTCCGTCGTCGGCTTGCCGTCATCGCCGCCGCCGCAGGCCGCGAGCGGCAGCACGGTCATGGCGCCGGCTCCCCAGGCCATCTGGCGCACAAAGCGGCGGCGGTTCAGGTCGCTGGCTTCGGCGGTGGTGTCTTTGAGCAGATTGTGCAGCGTCGGCTTGCTGGATTCGTCGGTCATGGTGCTTTCATTGCTGACAAAAACGCGAGCGTGGCAAGCGTCCATGACGTGGCTGTGAAACGCCGGACCGCCGGTGCTGGCACAGTCTGCCGCCACCAATGAAAAAGCCCTGCAGACATGGGCTGCAGGGCCTGGTGGGCGGGCGGGGACTTACAGTGTCTTGAAGACTTCGCGTGCCGCTTCGATGGTGCGGTCGATGTCTTCGTCGCTGTGCGCCGCGCTGACAAAGCCTGCCTCATACAGCGCCGGAGCAAAGTAATGACCGCGCTCCAGCATGCCGTGGTAGAACTTGTTGAAGACCTTGCCGTCGGTCTTCATGACCTGGGCGTAGTGCGTGGGCAGCTCGGGCAGGAAATAGAAGCCGAACAGTCCGCCTTGCCAGTCCACGCTGAAGGGAATGCCGGCGGCATTGGCTTCGGCCTTCAGGCCCTGCATCAGGTGGCCGGTCTTGAGGTGAAGCTCGGCGTGGAAGCCGGGACGGCTGATCAGCTCCAGCGTCTTCAGGCCGCAGGCCGTGGCAATGGGGTTGCCTGACAGCGTACCGGCCTGGTAGACGGGGCCCAGCGGCGAGAGCTTTTCCATGATCTCGCGGCGGGCACCGAAGGCCGCCATGGGCATGCCGCCGCCTATGACCTTGCCCATCACGGTGATGTCGGGCGCAAAGCCTTCGATTTCCCTGGCATACAGGCTTTGTGCGCTGCCCAGGGCCACGCGAAAGCCCGTCATGACTTCGTCATACACCAGCAGCGCGCCATGCTCGCGGGTCAGCTCGCTGATGCGACGGGTGAAGTCTACCGAGGCGCGCACAAAGTTCATATTGCCGGCAATCGGCTCCATGATGACGCAGGCAATGTCGCTGCCCATCTTGGCAAAGGCCTCTTCGAGCTGGGCAACGTCGTTGTACTCCAGCACGATGGTGTCCTTGGCCACATCGGCAGGCACACCTGCCGAGGAAGAGGCGCCGAAGGTGGCCAGACCCGAGCCGGCTTTGACCAGCAGGGCATCCGCATGGCCGTGGTAGCAGCCGTTGAACTTGATGATCTTGTTGCGGCCGGTGTAGCCGCGCGCCAGGCGCAGCGCGCTCATGCCGGCTTCGGTGCCGGAGCTGACCAGGCGCACCATGTCCATGCTGGGCACGAGGGAGCGAATCTTCTCGGCCAGCACGACTTCACGTTCGGTGGGGGCGCCGAAGCTGAAGCCTTCGAGCACGGCGGCCTGCACGGCCTCGACCACTTCGGGGTGGCCGTGGCCCAGGATCATGGGGCCCCAACTGCCGATGTAGTCGGTGAACTGCTGATCGTTCTGGTCCCAGAAACAGGCGCCCTGGGCGCGCTTCACAAAGCGAGGCGTGCCGCCCACGGCGGCAAAAGCGCGCACGGGCGAGTTCACGCCGCCGGGGATCACGCCCTTGGCGCGTTCGAACAATGCGATATTCAGATCAGTGTTTTGTGTCATGAGAGGGAATCACAAAGCCTTCAATCGGCTTGGAGTCGGGTTCGTCATCGGTGGAGTCTTCGGCCTGCTCGTCTTCGGACTCCTCGTCCTCGGTGGGCTGGGCCCAGAAAAGACGATCCGGCAGATAGTGGCCCATGCCGGGGCGAAAACCGGCATCCAGGCTGTGGTCCAGGTATTCCAGCGCCTCCAGGGTTGCTGCGCCCAGGTCGTTGCCGGTGGCCAGCAGGGCCGTAATCGCTGCGGACAGGGTATCACCGGCACCTGTGAACGTGGCGTCAAACATCTCGTACTTGCTGTTGCCCAATACGGACTGGGCCGTGGTCAGCACGTTGTCCACGAACTGGTCGGGCAGGGGGATGCCTGTCACCAGTACATAAGGCACTTCCAGCGCCTCAGCGGCCATGGCGATGTCGCGCGCCGTAGGCGCACGGCTGTTTTCCCAGTCCGGCAGCAGCCAGCGCCACAGCGTGTTGTGGTTTCCAACCAACACCGAGGTTTGAGGCAGGACAAGCTCCTTGAACGCGTCGAGGTACTGATCCTGCTTGTCATCCTCCCACCAGGACAGGTCCGGCATGTAGCTGATGATGGGAATGTCGGGGTAGTCCGATGAGATCGTGGCAATGGCGGCCAGGTTGGCAGGGCTGCCTGCAAAGCCGACCTTGATGGCGGTGACGGCAATGTCCTCCAGCACCATGCGTGCCTGCTCGGTCACCGCGTCATCGTCGAGTGCAAAGTGCTCGTAGATGCGGGCCGTGTCTCTGGCGTAGGCGCCGCAGGCCACCGGCAGTGCATGACCGCCGATGGAGGAGATGGTGGCGATGTCGGCCGAGAGCCCGCTGGCTCCGCTGGGGTCACTGCTGTTGAAAGACAGCACGCAGACGGGTGCTGATTCTGTCGCTTCTTCCTGGCGGGTGCGGCGAGGGGGAGTGGGGGAGATGGGGTTCAATGCCATGGCGCACCCCAGTTTGCACCCGGGAATGCAAGGGTGGGAGCCGGGGTTGTGACTAGATACAATCGTTGCATTCTATGTGAAGCCCCTTTAAGCTGTGACTGACCCTAAAACCTGGATGTGTTTGACCTGTGGCTGGCTTTATGACGAAGCCCAAGGTTGCCCCGAACATGGAATTGCTCCAAACACCCGCTGGGAAGATGTGCCCATGAACTGGACATGCCCGGAATGCGGTGCACGCAAAGAAGATTTTGAAATGGTGGAAATCTGAGTGCAAGAGCCGCTCACTCCATCAACGACCGTATTGGGAGGAATTTCACCGTGACAGCATCTGGTGCGCCTTTGCGCGTTCTGGTCGTGGATGACAGCAACACCATCCGCCGCAGCGCTGAAATTTTCCTCAAGCAAGGTGGTCACGAAGTTCTTCTGGCCGATGATGGCTTCGATGCCCTGTCCAAGGTCAATGACTACCAGCCCCAGCTCATCTTCTGCGACATTCTGATGCCCAAGCTCGATGGCTATCAGACCTGCGCCATCATCAAGCGCAATGCTCGCTTTGCCAATACGCCCGTCGTGATGCTGTCATCCAAGGACGGTGTATTCGACAAGGCTCGAGGTCGCATGGTGGGCTGCCAAGACTATCTGACCAAACCATTTACCAAAGATCAATTGCTGCAAGCCGTACAACAGTTCGCGCTGCAAGCTGCAGATGTGGGAGCTGCATGATGACAATCCAAAAAGTTCTGGTCGTTGACGATTCCAAGACGGAGCTGATGGCTCTGAGTGATATTTTGCAAAGGCAGGGCATGCAGGTGCGTACTGCGGAAAATGGCGAGGAAGCCATGAAGCGCCTGGCCGAAGACAAGCCCGACCTGATCCTGATGGATGTAGTCATGCCTGGACAGAACGGCTTTCAGCTGACGCGTGCCATTTCTCGCGATCCCCTGTATGCCGATGTGCCCATCATCATGTGCACCAGCAAGAATCAGGAAACCGATCGGGTCTGGGGCATGCGTCAGGGCGCACGTGGCTATATCACCAAGCCCGTGGATGCCGCCGAGCTCCAAGCCAAGATCGCAGCGCTATAACGAGCTGCGCTGCTTATGGCGAACCGTGAAGCCCTCCGAGATCTTCAATCCCGTCTGGCCGGGCGCCTGCAGGCAGCACGCAGCGAAGGCGTCAGCGTTGCTGCCTGGCTGGCAGTGCAAGCTGGCGGACGGGATTATTTGCTACCGCTGAATCAGGCAGGAGAAATCTTTCCCTGGACCGGCGTTCAGCCCGTCCCATACACACAGGCCTGGTTTCTGGGCATCGCCAATCTGCGCGGTGCTTTGATGGGGGTGGTGGACCTGGCTCAATTGCTGGGTCATGGAAATGTCCGCAATGAGCAGGAACTGATGGACTGCAGTCTGCTGGCCTTCAACCCTGCCCTGGAGGTCAACGCGGCTCTGCTGGTCGATCGTCTGCTGGGCCTGCGTGCCGCGGACGCGTTTTCCAAGGCCGAGCCTGCGCCTGAGCATTCCCCGAGTTTCTTCGGAGCCGTCCATATCGATGCGAGCGGCCGCCGCTGGCAGGAGCTGAAATTGCAGTCCCTGTCTCAAACCGCCAAATTTTTGAGCATTCGTGCTTGAGGTTCCTGGATACAGCGCTATGTCCTTTGCACAGAAAATAAATCAGTTGTTCCGACGCAAGCCCATCGCGGCTGCCGTCAGTGGTGATAGCGGCATGATGGGAGACACGGTCGTACAGGATATGTACGACGGATCGCTCAACAGCGTGCAGGGGGCACCTTCCGTCTTCGGTGTCGAGGAGGCAGGTCGGGCAGACGAACTGGTGAGCCTGCCTATTCTTGGCACGGCCACGACTGCCAAGCATCAGCGCACCTTGTTTACCTTGCTGGGCGGCTCGGTGCTGGTGCTGGTGGTGCTGTCGGCATGGATGCTGCGCGAAGCGGGCAACTCCAACCAGCAACTGGCGGCAACCGGTCAGGCATTGATGCAGTCGCAGCGTCTGGCCAAGTCGGTTTCCATCGCCATGACGGGGGCCGCTCCTGCGTTTGCCGACGTCAAGGACAGCGTCGGTGTTTTGGCGCGCAACGTGCGAGCGCTGGCTGCCGGCGATTCCGATCTGGGCGTGAACGCGCTGGGCGGTGGCTTGCAGGACGAGCTCAGCTCCATCAGCACCCTGACGGAGCGGGCGGAAAAGAGCGCCGGTCTGATTCTCGGGCAGCAAAAGACTCTGACTCAAGTGGGCGACGCGCTGCGCACCATCAACCGTCAGTCCTCCGATCTGCTGGAAACCGCGGAAACCATCTCTTCGCTGAAGCTGCAGCAGGGCGCCGGCGCGGCCGAGATCTCTGCTGCCGGTCAGCTGGTGATGTTGACTCAGCGTATTGCCAAGTCTGCCAACGAATTCCAGACCCTGGAGGGCGTGAGCCCCGAGGCCGTTTTCCTGCTGGGCAAGGACTTGAACTCCTTCAAGGAAATCTCCGAAGGTCTGCTCAACGGCAGCGCTGAAATGCGGCTGTCGGCGGCACGCGATCCCCAGGTGCGTGAACAGCTGGAGACGCTGATCAAGCAGTACGACGATACACGTACCCAGGCCAGCGCCATTCTGGGCAATCTGCAAGGGCTGGTGTCGGCCCGCGAAGCACAGACCAGCATCAACAATGACAGCGAACCGCTGCGCCAGCAGCTCGAGCAGCTGCAGACGGCGCTGCAGGGGCTGGGCGGGGCCAGCATGCTGCAGCTGGCGCTGCTGGCAGTCGCCATTTTGGCCGCGGTTCTGAGCGCTATCGGCATCTCGCGTGTGCAGCTGCTGGACAGCCGGGCGCGCCAGCAGGAAGCCGAGCGCCACCAGGTCGATGCCCGTTTGCAGGAGCAGGAAGCCAAGCGCATCAACGACGCCAACCAGGCGGCTATTTTGCGTTTGATGAACGAGCTGCAATCGGTGGCCGAGGGCGATCTGACGCAGGAAGCTACCGTGACCGAAGACATCACGGGCGCGATTGCCGACTCGGTGAACTACACGGTGGAAGAGTTGCGCGCTCTGGTGGGATCGGTGCAGAACACGGTGACCCGCGTGGCCCAGACCACCGAGCAGGTGGACGTCACGTCGACCGAGCTGCTGGCAGCATCGAACGAGCAGCTGCATGAGATTCGCGAAACCGGCAAGTCGATTCTGGACATGGCCGGCCGTATCAACAATGTCTCGGCTCAGGCCCAGGAATCGGCCCAGGTGGCACGTCAATCGCTGCAGGCTGCGGACTCGGGTCTCAAGGCTGTGCAGAACGCCATCGGCGGTATGAACTCCATCCGCGATCAGATCCAGGATACCTCCAAGCGAATCAAGCGTCTCGGTGAGTCGTCCCAGGAGATCGGTGAAATTACCGAACTGATTTCGGACATTACCGAGCAGACCAACGTATTGGCGCTGAACGCCGCCATTCAGGCCGCGTCCGCCGGTGAGGCCGGTCGTGGCTTCTCGGTGGTGGCGGAAGAAGTGCAGCGCCTGGCGGAACGTTCCGCAGACGCCACGCGACAGATTGCTGCGCTGGTGAAGGCCATTCAGACCGACACCCAGGATGCCGTGGCCGCTATGGAGCGCTCTACCCAGGGTGTGGTGGAGGGGGCTCGTCTGTCCGACTCTGCTGGTACTGCACTGTCTGAAATCGACAGCGTGTCGCGCCGACTGGCCGAGCTGATCGAGCAGATTTCCAATTCCACATCACGTGAAGCCAATATGGCCAACGGCGTGGCGGAAAACATTCAGCACATTTTTGCAGTGACCGAGCAAACCGGTGAGGGAACCCGCACCACTGCGCAGCAGGTGCGAGAGCTCTCCCACATGGCTGAAGAGCTGCGTCAGTCTGTTTCCCGATTCAAGATTGCCTGATTTGACTGGCTCTTTCTCTCATAAAAATGCACGACCCTTGAGGGTTAAGGAACTAGAGCATGTCAGTGGTTGACGACTCGCCAATACGTACAGCCATGTCTGCAACTGCAGAGCAGGATCTGGGCCCGCTGGCCTGGGTGCTCGATGAAGTGCGCAAGTCGCTGGAGGCCGCGACCAAGGCTGTGAGCCGTTTCATGCGCGATGCGGATGCGGCCCGTTTGTCTGATCTAGAGGAGTTGGATACATCGGCACTGCGCATTGCACGCCAGCAGCTGCATCAGGCCTGTGGCGCTCTGGAGATGGTGGGTGTCACCGCCCCGGCTCAGGTGCTGCGCAGCATGGAGGCTGCGGTCAACCGCTTTGTACAGCGTCCCGAATACTGCACGCAGGAAGCGGCGAGCACGCTGGAGCGCACACATTTTGCGCTGATGGAATTTCTGGAGGCCGTTCTGGCCGGTCAGCAGGTCTCGGCTGTAGCCCTGTTTCCTCAGTACCGTGAGACCCAGGTGCTGGCCGGCAACGACAAGGCCCACCCGGCTGACCTATGGCCTGCCGAGCGCCGTGCGCGCGAGCCCCGCTGGACCGGGACCATGCCCGAGCCGCTGGCCTATGGCCCACATGCACGTGCCATGCTGGACGGAGTGGTGCTGCGCATGGTCAAGAGCGACGACCGCGAGGCGGCAGCCCAGATGTGCGAGCTTTGCCGGCGCTTTGCGGCCGGCCAGGCCGAGGATGTGGCGGCGCGCAGTTTCTGGAAAATCGCTGCGGCCTTCTTCGATGGCCAGGCTCGTGGACTCATCACTGCCGATATCTACGTCAAGCGCATGGCTTCGCGCGTGCTCATGCAGTACGCCAGCATGGCCAAGGGCGACAGCCTGCCACCCGCACGCCTGATGCAGGACCTGATGTTCTTTTGTGCGCAGGCCAGACCCCGCGAGCAGGCCGGCGACAGCCTCAAGGCCGTGCACGAGGCATATGCCATGGAGCACATGCCGGTGGTGGATTACCACGTGGCACGCTATGGCCGCTTCGATCCCTCGGTGCTGGTGCAGGCGCGCAAGCGCATTGCTGCTGCCGCCGAGACATGGTCAGCGGTCGCCGGCGGCGACCGCAGCAAGATCAGATCCATGGCCGAGCAGTTCGGGCTGGTATCGGAGTCGCTGGTCAAGCTGCAGCCTGTCAGCCATGGGCTGGCGCGCGCGCTGATTCGTGTGGCGGAGACGGTGGAGCGCATCGGCGAGCCGCCACCGGCCGAGCTGGCCATGGAGGTGGCGACCGCGGTACTGTATCTGCAGGCCAGCTTCATGACGGCCGGGCATGACGACGAAATACAGGCCGCCCAGTCCAGCGTGCTGGTCCAGCGTCTGGATGCGGCGCTGCATGGCGCGCAGTCCGAGCCGCTGGAAATCTGGATGGAGGAGCTCTACCGCCAGGCCAGCGACCAGCAGACCATGGGCTCGGTGGTTGGCGAGCTGCGCATCACCCTTGGCGAGGCAGAGAAGCAGCTGGATCTGTTCTTTCGCAATCCCGCGGACACCTCGGTGCTGGCCTCGGTACCGGGCCAGATGGCGCAAATGCGTGGTGTGCTGTCGGTGCTGGGATTCGAGCAGGCCGCGACCGCCATGCAGCGCATGCGTGACACTGTCGAGCACCTGATGCTTGGCGAGGTGACGGTCGAGAACCAGCCTCGCATCTTCGAGAAGCTGGGCAGCAGTCTCGGTGCCATGGGCTTTCTCATCGACATGCTCAGCTACCAGCGCAATATGGCGCGCAAGCTGTTCGTCTATGACGAGGAAAAGGACGAACTGCGCATCGTCATGGGCCATAGCCGCAGTCGCGGCCCCGAAGCCTTCCGTCCCACCGTGGATATTCCCATGGATGGCGTACCGTCTTCTGGACAGACTCCGGTCGCGTCGGCTGCCGTGATTGCTGCTCCGGCAGTGGAGCCCTCGGTCGCCGCACCGCCACCGCCTGTCGAAGTGAGACCAGTTCCCGCTGCTGTGGTGAAGCCAGAGCAGCTGCAAGTCAGGCCCATCGAGGACGAGGACACCCCGCCGTGGGCAGTGACCGAGCCAGGTGCCTTGCCCGAGTTTGAGGCGACACCCGCACCAGCCGTGGCAGAGTCGGCCGGCGTGGGCTCCGATGCGCTGGCCGACGCCATGGCTCAGGTGTTTGCGGGCATGCAGTCGGGCAAGCAGGCAACTGACGAGGCGGATGTCGCTCGGGATCTGGCAGCGGCAGTCGCAGCTCCTGCGGGCGTGCCTGCGGCTGCTATGGTGCCGGCAGCCGAACTGAATACTGTAGATCTGGATGGCGACGATGAGCTTCTGTCCATCTTCCTGGAGGAAGCCCGCGAAGTCGTGGATAACGGCTTGCAGGCCCTCAAGGTTTTGGCGGAGGAGCCCGGCAATCTGAGCGAGCAGACCACGCTGCGCCGTGCGTTCCACACGCTCAAAGGCAGCTCGCGCATGGTGGGGTTGGATGAGTTTGGTGAAGCCGGCTGGGCCATGGAGCAGATGCTCAATGCATGGCTGGCAGAGCAGCGGCCCATGCCGCAGGCCATGCAGCAGCTGGCTCAGGATGCCCTGAAGGCCTTTGCCGTCTGGGCACAGGATATCGAGAACCAGCAGGCGCAGAACTGGTCGGCCACGGCCTTCCGTGCCGCTGCAGACGCCATGCGCCTGCAAGGCGAGCGCGCCGAGGTGGCTCTGGTTCCGCGTCGTGGCGAGCGTGCCCAGCGATTGGAGTCGGCTCCGGACATGGCCGAGGGGGCAACTGCTGCGGATGAACTTGTGCTGGAGCAGCCCGAGTTGCCAGCAGTGCCCGAGCTGATCGACGAGCTGGAGTGGCCACAGGAGCCGCAGGCCGTGGTTGCAGATGCAGATGCAGATGCAGAGCCCGGGCCCGATGCACTGCCTGCCGGGATCGAGCCTGTATTTGCGATGCCGGAGCTGGAGTTCCCGCAAGAAGAACTGTCTGCACTGCCAGATCAGGAGCCGGTGGCCGAGCGGGAGGCGGCTGTAGCCGACTTTGCCTTGCCGGAGCTGGATATTCCTGACGATCTGCTGCATCAGCTTCAGGCACCCGATGCGCTCGAAGCGTCCGCACTGCCTGCTCTGGAGTCGGCGGCAGGGCCCGAGCCGGAGCGGATGCAGGGCACAGGGGAGGTTCAGCCTTCGCTGCAGGAAAGCACTGCGGCAGAAGAGTTGCAGGAGCTGGACTTCGCCGCCTTCGAAGCGGCCATGCGTGAAAGCGAGCAGGCTGCCATAGACATGCAGACTGCCGTGGAGCCCCCTGCCATGGACGTGGCTACCGGGGTGCCGACCGCTGTGGAGATGGCGCTCGAGCTGCCGTCGGCAGAGGCCGTGATCGAGCTGGAGGCCATTGAAGCCTTGCTGGATGGCGTGCCCGGTCCAGTTGTGGCCGAAGAACCCGCTCAGGTGCCAGAGCCCGAAGTCTCGGCGACTGAGGCGGTGCTCGAGCAGACAGGTGAGCAGGACGACGGCTATCGCAATATTGACGGGCTGCGCATCAGCGCAGCCCTGTACAACGTCTATCTCAACGAAGCAGACGAGTGGTCGGAGCGTCTGGGTGAGGTGTTGCAGCAGTGGTCGCAAGAGCCAGCTGCCACCATTCCCGATGATGCGATCGCGCTGGCGCATTCCCTGGCAGGCAGCTCCGGTACCGTGGGCTTCAAGGCCTTGTCGGAGCTGGCGCGTTTGCTCGAACATGCGCTGCTGCATCTCCAGCCCCAGGGCTATGCCGGTGCGCTGCAGATTCAGCAATGCGTGACCGCAGCCGATGAAGTGCGTCGTTTGCTGCATCAGTTTGCGGCAGGTTTCCTCAAGGACGCCTTGCCCGCTGTCCAAGACGCGCTGCGTGAAATCCTGAATACGCCGATCGATGTCGGTGCAGCAGCTGAAACTGCCGATCTTGAGCTGTCCGAGCTGGATGAGGCAGAGTGGCCCGAGGTGCAGGCGCTGCAGCTGCCTGCAGATCCCAAGGACTTGCCGCTGGACTTTGCTGCCGAGCTTTCGCAGGATGGGGCCTTGCCCGAGCTTGCGGGTGATGGACTCAAGGATGTGGCCGAGGAGGAAGCGGGAGCATCGGCAGCCGACTCGTTGCTGGATGCCGTGGTAAAAGCCGCGGATCAGGCACCGTATTCCATGGTGCCTGCCGTAGGCAGCGTGGAGCATGAGGCAGAGCTGCAGCGCCGCATCGATGAAGCCATTGCTCTGGCGGTGCATGCCGGTGATGACGAAGACGATATCGATGTGCTCGATCAGGTCGATGCCGACCTGTTTCCCATTTTCGAGGAAGAGGCCATCGACCTGCTGCCCAAGCTCGGTGCTGCACTGCGCCGCTGGCATGGGCGCCCGACGCTGGATGAGGCTCGCAACGAAGCCCTGCGCGCTTTGCACACCATCAAGGGCAGTGCCCGCCTGGCGGGTGCCATGCGCATGGGGGAGATGGCCCACCGCCTGGAGTCGGCGGTGGAGCGTATTGACCAGGAGCGTCCCGCAGCCGACGCGATCGAGCCGCTGCTGAGCAGCTTTGACGCTTTGCAAGCCAGCTTCGATGTGCTGCGCATGGCCGGTGAGCAGGAGCCCGAGCAGCCACTGGCGCAACTGGACGATCTTCTTGCTCAGGCGCCTCTGCATCTGAGTGTGGCGGGGTCTGGTGTAGCGCAAGCAGCAGCGGAAGCTCAGGCCGGAGAAAAGACTGCCGCAGATTCTGAGCAGGCCATTGAGCTGCCGGCTCCGGTGGTGCCGCGTCCTGCGTCGCAGCAGACCGTACGTGTGCGGGCGCAACTGCTGGACCGCTTGATTTCCCAGACCGGTGAAGTGCTGATTGCCCGCTCGCGTGTCGATGCGCGGCTGTCGCAGGCGCGTTCGGCGCTCAATGACTTGACGGGCAACCTGGAGCGACTGCGCGCGCAGCTGCGCGACATCGAGGTCCAGGCCGAAAGTCAGATGCAGTCGCGTCTGGCCCTGTCAAAGGACACGGCGGCCGGTTTCGATCCGCTGGAGTTCGACCGCTTCACGCGCGTGCAGGAACTCACGCGCATGATGGCTGAATCGGTCAACGACGTGGCGACCGTGCAGCGCAATCTGCAGCGGGATCTGGCCGCTGCCGAAGACGATCTGGTTGCTCAGGGCCGGCAGGCACGTGATCTGCAGCGGGATCTGCTGCGCACGCGCATGGTGGAGTTCGACTCCTTTGCCGAGCGTCTGTATGCCGTGGTGCGCCAGACGTCCAAGGAAATGGGCAAGCAGGTGCGCCTGAACATCCTGGGCGGCACCATCGAAATGGACCGCGGCATGCTGGAACGCATGATGCCGGCCTTCGAGCATCTGCTGCGCAACTGCGTGGCTCACGGCATCGAGTCGCCCGAGCGGCGCCAGGAGCTGGGCAAGCCGGCCGTGGGCACCATCGAGATTGTGCTGAGTCAGGAGCGCAACGATGTGGCACTGTCCGTGGAAGACGACGGGGCTGGTCTGGACCTGGAGCGGATTCGCGCCAAGGCCATCAGTCTCAAGCTGTGGACCGACGAGCGTCATATGACGCTTGAAGACGCGGGGCGCCTGATCTTCGAGCCGGGCTTTACCACTGCCACCGAGGTGACAGGTGTTGCCGGCCGCGGCATCGGCATGGATGTGGTGCGTTCCGAAGTGAATGCTCTGGGCGGTCGTATCGAAACCCATACCGAGCCAGGCCGTGGCAGCGCCTTCCGTCTGGTTGTGCCGTTGACCACGGCCGTGACCCAGGTGGTGATGCTGCGCATGGGCGCCGTGTCGATGGGCGTGCCCGCCAATCTGGTGGAAATCGTGCGCCGCGTGCCCGTCGATGTGCTGGAGGACAGCTACCGCAAGCAGGAGTTCCAGGACGGCAGCGAAGTCATGCCTTTCTATTGGGCCGGCGCGCTGTGGCAAACCTCTCTGCGCAGTGAGGAAAACCTCGGGCGCACGCGCCCCGTGGTGATAGCGCGCAGTGCCTCGCAGCGTGTGGCGCTGCATGTGGACGAAGTGCTGGGCAACCAGGAAGTGGTGATCAAGAACCTGGGTCCGCAGCTTTCGCGTCTGCCAGGGCTTACCGGCATGTCGGTGCTGCCCTCGGGGGCCGTGGTGCAGATCTACAACCCGGTGGCGCTGGCCAACGTCCATGGCGAGCAGGTGCGAGCCATGCTGGCCAGGGCCGAGCAGGCCGCAGCCGCTGGCGAACTGCAGGCTCGTTCAGGCGGTGCCGATCTGCTGGGCGCCGAAGCGGCACAGACCACGGTGCCACTGGTGCTGGTGGTGGATGACTCCATCACCGTGCGCCGCGTCACCCAGCGTCTGCTGCAGCGCGAAGGCTACCGCGTCACGCTGGCTGCCGACGGCCTGCAAGCCATGGAGCGTTTGCAGGACGAGCGCCCGACCCTGGTGCTGTCCGACATCGAAATGCCGCGCATGGACGGCTTCGATCTGTTGCGCAATATCCGCGCCGATCAGAAGCTCGAAGGCATGCCCGTGGTCATGATCACTTCACGCATTGCCCAAAAGCACCGTGAAATGGCCCGTGACCTGGGAGCCAATCACTATCTGGGCAAGCCCTATTCCGATGAGGAGCTGCTGGGCCTGATCCAGCATTACGCTTTGCAGCGCAGCGGCCCCGCACCTGAGCGCAGCCCGCTTGGCGGGCCCGTGGTGGATGGGGTGGGAGCTGTAGCCGAATAAGGTTTGCTACTGATAAGGGAGCGGCTTGCGCTTGTTATTTATGGGTTTTAGATTGGAAATGATCTGAAACCTTTAAGGAGCTGGTGCAGGCCGCTTCTGTTTTTGGTGTGCGCTTCTTGTCGCGTTGTGGTTTGTTTTTGATGCAGAGGCCGGGGCGAATTCCCGGCCTCTGTCGCCAGCCAAGCAGAAAAAAACCTCAGGAGTCCTTCTTCAAAACCCCATACCGCGCCAGCGTTTTCTCTCTGGCGACAGCATGATCCACCACTGGCAACGGGTAGCTGCTTCCAAGCACGACACCAGCTTCGGCCAGTTCCAGCGGCTTGGCCAGCCAGGGAGCATGCCGCAGTTTGGCCGGCAAGGGCGTCAGTTCGGGGACGTAGCGCGCTATGAACTTGCCGTCCAGGTCGAACTTCTCGCTCTGGGTCACCGGGTTGAAGATGCGGAACCAGGGCTGGGCATCGCAGCCCGTGGAGGCCGCCCATTGCCAGCCGCCGTTGTTGGCCGCCAGGTCGAAGTCATTGAGCTTTTCGGCGAAATAGGCCTCGCCCCGGCGCCAGTCCAGGCCCAGGTCCTTGACCAGAAAGCTGGCCGTGACCATGCGCAGCCGGTTGTGCATATAGCCGCTGGTATTGAGCTGGCGCATGGCGGCATCGACCAGCGGGTAGCCGGTGCGGCCTTCGCACCAGGCGGCGAAGAGGGCGTCGGCCTCGGCTCCCGTCTCCCATTCGATAGCGTCATACGCCGGCTTGAAGCTGCGTTCCACCACATAGGGCTGATGGGCCAGGATCTGGAAGTAGAAGTCGCGCCAGATCAGCTCGCTGAGCCAGGTGGCCGCACCTTCGCGTGCCGCGGCAGACCAGTCCTCGTTGTGAGCCGCCTCGTGGGCGAGGCGGGCCAGCTCGCGTATCGAGACGGTGCCAAAGCGCAGATGCACGCTGAGATAGCTGGGCCCCTTGAGGGCCGGGAAGTCGCGCGCTGCCTTGTACTGTGGCAGGCGCGGCAGAAAATCGGCCAGCAACTGGCGCGCGCCGCTGACGCCGGTGGGCAGGCGCAGGCCGGCCAGCGTGTCCGGGGCAAAGCCCAGATCCGCAGCCGAGGGGATCGGGCGGCGCTCGGTGTCCGGCAGATCGGCCAGCCTGGCAGCGAGATTGCGCTCGCTGGGGTAGGCTGAGAGATAGAACGGTGTGATCTTTCGCAGCCAGGCGTTCTTGTAGGGCGTGAAGACCGAGAACGGCGACAGGCTTTGAGTCAGCACCTCGTCGCGCGCAAAGATGCGGTGGTCCTTGAAGCGCAGCAGCAACTGCCCCTGGCTCTGGAGGCTGCGCGCCACCTGGGCGTCGCGGGCAAGGGCCGCCGGCTCGTCGTCGTCGTTGCAGAAGACGGCGCCCGCGCCCAACTGCCGGGCCAGGGCCGGGATGATGTCCTGGGGCAGGCCGCGCTGCGTGATCAGCCCTGTCTGCGGACGTCCCGCAGTCTCGCGCAGGGCGGCATCCAGCTCGGTCAGACTCTGGCAGATGAACTCCACGCGACGGTCGGCGCGGGGCAGGGCGGCAAGAATGCTGTCGTCGAAGACAAAGACGCAATACAGCTTTTCACATTGCTGCAATGCATGATAAATGGCTGCGTTATCGGCCAGACGCAGGTCGCGCCGCAGCCAGATCAAGCCCACAGGGTAAGAAGGAGTCATGGATCGCCAGTAAAATCGCCGTATGTCTGCAGAATCTGCGCCTATCAACTTGACGCACCACTTCCTGATTGCCATGCCCGGCCTGGAAGATGAGTCGTTTTCGCGCAGCGTTGTCTACCTGTGCGAGCATAGCGAGCGTGGCGCGCTCGGTCTGATTATCAACAAGCCCTCCAAGCTCAGCCTGCAAGGCCTGCTGCAAAAAGTGGATTTGGGTCTCAAGCGCGATGATTTGCGTGATCAGCAGGTCTTTACCGGTGGCCCGGTGCAGACCGATCGCGGCTTTGTGCTGCATGAGCCCATGGTCATCGAAGGCGCACCAGAGAACGAATCGGCCTATGCCTCGACCATGACCATTCCAGGCGGCCTGGAGATGACCACTTCCAAGGATGTGCTCGAAGCCCTGTCGGACGGCGCCGGCCCCAAGCGCGTGCTGGTCACGCTGGGCTATTCCTCCTGGGATGAGGGCCAGCTTGAATCCGAAATCGGCGAAAACGCCTGGCTGACCGTGGAAGCCGACCCCGAGGTGATCTTCAGCACCCCGGTGGACGAGCGCTATGACCGCGCTCTGGGCCTGCTGGGCCTGCAGCGCTGGATGTTGTCCCCGGAGTCGGGTCGCGCATGAACGATATTTCCTCTTCCAACAAGGCCGCCGATGCGGCCTTTTCCTCGACTTTTTCCTCGGCCGAAAATGCGGCTGCCAGGTCTGCGGCGGCGCCCGCACCGCAAAAGCCCGAGCTGCCGGCCCATTTCCAGCAGTTCCTGGGCTTTGACTTCGGCATCAAGCGCACGGGCTGCGCCTCGGGCAACCGCGTGCTGGGCGGCGCCAACCCGCTGCCCACCATCAAGGCCGAAGGGGCGGATGCACGCCTGGCCGCAGTGGAAAAGCTGATCCGCGAGTGGCAACCCAATGCCCTGGTGATAGGCGTGCCCTACCACCCCGATGGCGCGGCCCACGAGAACACGGCCCGGGCCCTGAAATTCGGCCGCCAGCTCAGAAGCCGCTTCAAGCTGCCGGTGTACGAGGTGGACGAACGCTACAGCACGACCGAAGCCCTGGCGGGTGGCGCACGCGACGCCGACGCGGCTTCGGCCTGCATCATTCTTGAACAGTTTTTGAGGAGTCTCCCATGAGTGAAACCATTGCGGGTCAGGGCAGCCTGATCCTGGACGCCGAAGCCCTGTATAGCGAGCTGCTGCGCGGCGTGCAGCGCATCATGGGCCCCAATACCCGTCTGGCGGGCATCACCTCGGGCGGTGCCTGGCTGGTCGAGCGCCTGCACAAGGATCTGAACCTCAAGGGCAAGCCCAGCGTGCTGTCTTCCTCGCTGCACCGCGACGATTTTGCCCAGCGCGGCATGGCTTCCAGCGCCCAGACCCAGATCGCCTTCGATGTGAACGGCGCCGATGTGCTGGTCCTCGACGATGTGCTCTACACCGGCCGCACCGTGCGCGCCGTGCTCAACGAACTCTATGACTACGGCCGTCCCGCCAGCGTGCGACTGGCCGTCCTGGTGGACCGTGGCGGGCGCGAGCTGCCCATCCAGGCCGACTTTGCCGCAGCGCGCGTGGCGCTGCCGGCCGACCGTTCCCTGGCGCTGGCGCGCGACGAGGGCGGTGTTTTCCACTTCCGCATTCAAGAGGCCTGATCGTGCTGTACAAGCGCAACCCCCAACTCAACAAGAACGGCGAGCTGATCCACCTGCTCTCCACCGAAGGCCTGTCCAAGGACATCCTGACCCAGATTCTCGACACGGCCAGCAACTTCGTCAGCGTCAACGACCGTGAAGTCAAGAAGGTGCCTCTGCTGCGCGGCAAGAGCGTGTTCAATCTGTTCTTCGAGAACAGCACGCGTACCCGCACCACCTTCGAGATTGCGGCCAAGCGCCTGTCGGCCGACGTGTTCAACCTGGACATCGCGCGCAGCTCGGCCAGCAAGGGCGAGACCCTGCTGGACACCATCGACAATCTCTCGGCCATGGCGGCCGACATCTTTGTCGTGCGCCACAGCGAGTCCGGTGCTCCCTATCTGATCGCCAAGCATGTGGCGCCCCATGTGCATGTGGTCAATGCCGGCGACGGCCGCCATGCCCACCCCACCCAGGGCCTGCTGGACATGTACACCATCCGCCACTACAAGCAGGACTTCTCCAATCTGCGCGTGGCCATCGTGGGTGACGTGCTGCACTCGCGCGTGGCACGCTCGGACATCCACGCCCTGACCACGCTCGGCGCTGCCGAGGTGCGCGTGGTAGGCCCGCGCACCCTGGTGCCCTCGGACATGGCCAGCATGGGCGTGCGCGTCTTCCACAATCTGGAGGAGGGCATCAAGGACTGCGACGTCATCATCATGCTGCGCCTGCAGAACGAGCGCATGAGCGGGGCGCTGCTGCCCTCGAGCCAGGAATACTTCAAGAGCTTCGGCCTGACCGAAAAGCGCCTGGAGCTGGCCAAGCCCGATGCCATCGTCATGCACCCCGGCCCCATCAACCGCGGCGTGGAGATCGACTCCGCCGTGGTGGACGGCCCGCAGGCCGTGATCCTGTCGCAGGTGACCTTCGGTATCGCCGTGCGCATGGCTGTCATGTCGATCGTTGCGGGGAATGAGGCTTGAACACCCCCTGAGCCGCTGCGCGGCTTCCCCCTCTCTCGCTACGCGGGAGGGGGACGACGCCTTCGCTGCGAGGCGGCTCTTGCCTGGCGTCCCTGGCTTGGAGCGCGCCGGTTTTCAGATAAGTAGTATTTTTGTAGCTGCTAGCGCTTGTGTGGCAAGCGCTGGAAGCCAATTTGGTGCCAAACCATGAAGATTCTGATTCGCAATGGCCGGGTGATGGACCCGGCACGAGGTTTCGACCAGCAGGCCGATATCGCCATCGATGGCAGCGTGATCGCCGCCATCGGCACGGTGCCCGAAGGTTTTGTGGCCGAGCGTGAAATCGACGCCTCCGGCCAGTGGGTGCTGCCCGGTCTGGTGGACCTGGCTGTGCGCCTGCGCGAGCCCGGCCACGAGCATGAGGGCATGCTGCAGTCCGAGATGGCGGCTGCCGTGGCCGGCGGCGTGACCAGCCTGGTCTGCCCGCCCGATACCGAGCCCGTGCTCGACGAGCAGGGCCTGGTGGAAATGCTCAAGTTCCGTGCCGAGAAGCAGCACAAGTCGCGCCTGTTCCCCATGGGTGCGCTGACCGTGGGGCTCAAGGGCGAAACGCTGACCGAGATGGCCGAGCTGACCGAGTCCGGCTGCGTGGCCTTCGGCCAGGCGGATGTGCCGCTGTCCAGCATCACCACGCTGAGCCGTGCGCTGAGCTATGCCAACACCTTTGGCTATGCCGTGTGGCTGCGCCCGCAGGACAAGGATCTGGGCAGGGGCGTGGCCGCCAGCGGCGCGCTGGCCACCCGCATGGGTCTGGCCGGGGTGTCCGTGGCGGCAGAGACGATTGCGCTGCACACCATCTTCGAGCTGATCCGTGGCTCGCAGACCCGGGTTCACCTGTGCCGCATCTCCAGCGCCGCCGGCGTGGAGCTGGTGCGCCGAGCCAAGGCCGAAGGTCTGAACGTGACCGCCGACGTGTCCATCAATTCGCTGCTGCTGACCGAGAACGATATCGGCTACTTCGACAGCAGCGCCCGTGTGGTGCCCGTGCTGCGCCAGCAGCGCGACCGCGATGCGCTGTCTGCCGCGCTGGCTGACGGCACCATCGATGCGCTGGTCTCCGATCACTGCCCGGTGGACGAAGACGCCAAGGTGCTGCCTTTTGCCGAAGCCGAACCCGGTGCGACCGGCGTGGAGCTGCTGCTGTCCATTGCCGTGAAGTGGAGCCGCGACTACAAGGTGCCGCTGAACCGCGCACTGGCTGTCGTGACTTCGGCACCCGTGGCCGTGCTGGGTAGCGCCCTGGGCGAGCAGCAGTCCCAGCTGGGGCAGCTCAATGCGGGCGGCGTGGCAGATCTGTGCATCGTCGACCCCGAGGCTGAGTGGACGGTCGATCCCAAGGCGCTGCAAAGCCAGGGCAAGAGCACGCCATTCAACGGTTACGAACTGCCGGTGCGTGTGGTAACGACTATCGTTGACGGCGCTGTCGCTTATCAACGATAGGCTCCCCCTGAGCGGCTTTGCCGCTTCCCCCTCTCTCGATGCGTTGCATCGGGAGGGGGACGACACCTTCGGTGCGCGGCGGCGCTTCCTCGGTGCCTCTGACTTTGCATTGTGCCGGTCTTAGGCGCTTGCCGGTTTCAAGTTGCAGCAACTGAGTCACAACGAGCCGCTACACTGTTCGAGAATCATGGCAAACGGCTTGCAAAAAATCAAAACCGGCTCGCGTGCGGTATGGCGCGGACTGCGTCTGCTGGCCCATGTGGCCAAGGGCGCCTGGATCGTGGCGTTTCGCTTTCCACAGCTGCACTATCTGCAGCAGCACGAGCATGTGCAGGCATGGGCTGCAACCTTGCTGCTGCGCGCTGGTGTTCAGCTGGAGATCAAGGGGCAGCCACCGGCCAAAGGGCCGGTACTCATGGTCAGCAACCATATCTCCTGGCTCGATATTCCGCTGCTGCACGCGGCGCGCCATTGCCGCTTTATCTCCAAGTCCGACGTCAAGGGCTGGCCCATCATCGGCACGCTGGCGACGGCTGCGGGCACGCTCTACATCCAGCGCAGCTCGCGCCGCGATGCGGTGCGCATGGTGGGAGCCATGGCAGAGGCCTTCAAGCGCGGCGAAATCCTTGCCGTCTTTCCAGAAGGGACGACGGGCGATGGACGCAGCCTGCTCTCGTTTCACTCCAATCTGCTCGAAGCCGCCGTGCAATGCGATGCGCCGGTGCAGCCCGTGGGGCTGCGCTTTGTCGACGGCAAGACAGGCGGCACCAGCTATGCCGCCACCTATGTGGGCGACGAGACCCTGCTGGGCTCCATCTGGCGCGTGCTTTGCTCGGACCAGCTGATTGCCGTGGTGCACTATGGCGAGGCGCAGAGCGCACAAGGGCGCGACCGCCGCGCCTGGGCCAAGGACTTGCACACCGAGGTGGACTGCCTGCGCAGCGCATGAAGGCTGCAAGTCTGCCTGGAGCAGAAGCTCTTTGCAGGCCATGCTGTCTTCAGGATTTGGACATCGGAATGTAGTCCAGCGGCAGGGCGGTAGTCCACTTGATTTGCTCCATGGCAAAGCTCGATGACACACCTGAGAGTTCTATGCCTTTGACCAGGCGTTTGTACACGGCGTCATAACTCTGGACATCGGGCACGACCACTCGCAGCAGGTAGTCGATGTCGCCGCTCATGCGATAGAACTCCACGATTTCGGGAATGTCGTCAATCACTCGCGTGAGCTTGTGCATCCATTGATCGTTGTGCTGGGTGGTGCGAATGGAGACAAAGACCGTGACCCCTAGATTGAGCTTTTGTGGCGATAGCAGGGCCACGCGCTTTTGGATATAGCCCTCTTGCTCAAGTCGCTGCAGCCGCCGCCAGCACGGTGTGGAGGAGAGGTGAACAGCTTCGCTCAATTGCTGCAAGGAGAGGCTGGAGTCCTCTTGAAGCAAGGATAGGATTTTTATGTCTATGCGGTCCATGAAAAATTTTTACTCAAAGAATAAATATTCTTAGAAATATTTTGCATGAATTAAAAATAGCAGTCTGAGAATTAAATCCCTTTTCTAACGGGTAGTTCCTAGACTGGAGGCATTACAAGACTTAATTGATGCCCTCCTACATGTCCACTGCACACCAGGCCTCCACTCTCTTGGCGCATGCCGCACGCCGGCCAGAGCTTCACCATGGGATGGTGAATACGCCGATCTACCGAGGCTCCACCATCATCTCGACAAGCCTTGCGCAGTGGGAGAGTCGCAAGCGGCCTGACAACCCCTATGCCTCCTATGGGCGGTTTGGGACGCCGACCACGGGTGCACTGGAAGAAGCGATGGCCGAAGCTGAGGGGGGCTTTCGCTCCATCGTCCTGCCCTCCGGTCTGGCCGCCTGCACGCACGCCATTCTGGCGCTGGTCAGTACAGGGGATCATGTATTGCTGCCCGACAGCGTGTACGGCCCGACCCGCGCCTTCAGCGAGCGCGTGCTGGCACGTTTTGGAATCGAAGCCGAGTTCTACGATCCCTGCATCGGTGCGGGCATTGCCACACAGATGCGCAAGAGCACACGTGTTGTGTTTGTGGAGGCTCCAGGCTCGGGCACTTTCGAGATGCAGGACATTCCGGCCATTGCCGCGCAGGCTCATGCCGTTGGTGCCTATGTGGTGATGGACAACACCTGGGCCACACCGTTGTTCTTCAAGCCTTTCGAGCATGGTGTGGATGTCTCGGTGCAGGCAGGAACCAAGTACATCGTGGGCCATTCGGATGCCATTCTTGGTGTGGCTACTGCCAACGAGCGGGCCTGGCCGCTGCTGCAAAAGGGCGTGCAGGACTTTGGTCAGACCATTGGGCCGGACGACATTTTCCTGGCTCTGCGTGGCATGCGTACGCTGCCATTGCGCATGCAGCATCACTGGGCCACAGGGCTGCACCTGGCGCAGATGCTGCAGCAGCATCCGATGGTGCAGCGTGTCATGCACCCTGCGCTACCGCAGGACCCAGGCCATGCCTTGTGGAAGCGTGACTTCACCGGTGCCAGCGGACTCTTTTCGATTGCATTGCGCCCTATGGAACGCCAGGCCCTGGCGACCTTCATCGACAGCTTGCAGCTGTTTGGTATTGGTTTGTCCTGGGGCGGTTATGAAAGCCTGGTGCTACCCATGGACGCACCAAGGCGCAATACCCAGACTTGGGATCTGAAGGGGCCGCTGGTGCGCATCCATGCAGGGCTGGAGGATGCCGGTGATCTGGCCGCTGATCTGTGTCAGGCGCTGGAGGCAGCCGAACGGCTGATTCCAGATACAGAGCGGGCTTTAGTTGCAGTTGGATAAACGCCGACTGCTCGAATGACCCTTGAATAATTTTTAACGAACTCCAAGGAGACAAGCATGTCCTCGATTACACGTCGCAGCTTTGCATGGGGTGCAGCCGCTTTGCTGGCTGGAGCCCCGGCTTTGTCGCAGGCCCAGGCAGGGAGCTACCCCGCCGGCAATACGCCGATTCGCATCGTGGTTCCTTACGCTGCCGGTGGCTCGTCCGACTTTGTCGCACGACTGCTGGTACGCAAGATGGGTGACAACATGAAGCACAGCTTCATTGTGGATAACCGTCCCGGTGGCAACACCATCATTGCTGCCGAGCATGTGTCCAAGGCCAAGCCAGATGGCTACACCGTCTACCTGATTGGTGAGCTGACCCATGCCTCGCTGCAGGCTCTCAACAAGAAGCTGCCTTTTGACCCGGTCAAGGACTTTTCCGGCATTACCAACCTGGTGGAGTCGCCGTTGGTGATCTCCGTGCCCAAGTCGTTCCCGGCGTCCACCCTGAAAGAGTTCGTGGACTATGCCAAGGCTCATCCAGCAGAGGTGAACTTCGGCTCGGCCGGGCTGGGCAATACCCTGCATCTGGCAGGTGAGAACTTCTCGAGCCAGACCGGGGTGCAACTCAATCACGTGCAGTACAAGGGTGCATCGCAGGCGATCCTGGATTTGCTGGCAGGGCGCATACAGGTCATGTTCGATCTGCCCCAGACACCGCTGCCTCATATTCAGGCCGGCAAGCTCAAGGCACTGGCGGTGACATCGGCCCAGCGCCTTCCCATGCTGCCCGCAGTGCCCACGACGACCGAAGCAGGCTTTCCTTCTTACCGTTTTGTGACCCGCATTGGTGTGGCAGCGCCCGGTGGTACACCCCAGCCCATCCTGGACAAGCTGTATGCCGAGATCAGCAAGGTTGTGGCTGACCCTGAGTTTCGTACTGCGGTGGAAGGCCAGGCCATGTTCCCTGCACCCAGCGCATCGCCAGCGGCCTACCAAAAGCGTCTGCAAGACAGCATGGCCACGGTGGGTGAGCTGCTGCGCGGTGCGAATGTGCAATCCCAGTAAACGCGGGCGCATGGTTCAGAACGCTTTTTTCAGCTCCAAGCTGCCTGCTTTCCCTTTTTGAGATTTCCCCGGAACATGAATAAACGTCAACGCTTTCTTGCTGCAGTTAAAGGCCAGCCTGTCGATCGAGCACCTGTCACGGCATGGGTGCACTTTCTCTCCGACCACCTCAGCGGCAGCAAGTCCGCCGACCTGCATATTGAGTTTCTGCGCGAGTACCAATGGGATGTGCTCAAGGTCATGAATGACTATCGCTACCCCGTGCCGGCGGGTGTGCAGACTCTGGACAGCGCCGAGAGCCTGCGTGCCTACACGCGCATCTCGCTCAAGGACCCGGGCTTTGTGGCCCAGCTCGAATGTCTGCAGCGCATTCAGGATGCCTGCCCGGAGACACCGCTGCTCGAGACCGGTTTCGAGCCTTTCCAGCAGATCGTGCGCAATATCGGCTTTTCTCAAGGCCCTCGCATGTATGCCCATCGCGGCGAGGCGCTGGCTGCGCTGGAAGTCGTGACCGAGGTGATGTGCGAGTACATGGCTGCCGTCAAGGCACTGGGTATTGAGGGCATGTTCCTGTCTATCAACGGAGCCATGCCTGCTCATATGGCACGTGGGGCCACCGAGGAGCAGCATGAACAATTCCAGAAGCCTTTTACGGTTGCCGTGCTGAAGGCCGCCGAAGGCATGGCACGCGTGCTGCACGTGCATGGAAGTGCGCTGGAGATGGAGCGCATTGGCGGCTACCCCTTTGAAGTGCTCAGTGTTTCGGATCGTCTGCCCACCAACCCCAGCCTGTCCCAGTTGCGTGCCATGACCGACAAGTGTCTGATGGGCGGTATCGACGAAACGCGCATTCAGGAGCGCACACTGCCCGAAATCGCTGCAGAAATCGATGACTGCCTGCAGCAGGTGGGCAGTCAGAACTTCATTCTGGCTCCTGGCTGCACCATCCCGTCGTTCACCTCGCAGCGCAATCTGCATTTCCTGCGCGACTACACCAGTGGGCAGGCCTGATGTCCGGCAGTTGGCAGCGCGAGCGGGCAAACGTGCGCGCTGGCAATGTCGGGCGGTGCCTGGCTACCGTGATGGCCGCTGTTGCTTGCAGCATCACTTTGCGCCTGTACTCTTTTGTTGCGTCAGCGGCATTCTTTCCGCAGAACTGATCATATAAAAATGACTCAAAACAATGTTTCACGCCCTCTGCTGGCGCTTAAAGATCCCTCTTTGCTGCGTGCCGATGCACTGGTGAATGGGCAGTGGCTGTCCGCCCCTTCACGCTTTGCTGTGTATGACCCCGCTACGGGCGAGCATCTGCTTGATGTAGCGAACCTGACAGTAGAGCAGGCCCAGCAGGCTATTGATGCAGCCGAAGCAGCAGGCTTGGAATGGCGTCGCAAGACCGCCAAGGAGCGCAGCCAGCTGCTACGCCGCTGGTTCGATCTGCTCCAGCAAAACGCGGATGATCTGGCCCGCATCATGACGGCGGAGCAAGGCAAGCCCTTGGCTGAGGCTCGCGGTGAAGTGACCTATGCCGCCAGTTTTGTGGAGTGGTTTGCGGAAGAAGCCAAGCGCATCAACGGCGAGACGCTGCCCACCTTTGACAACAACCGCCGTTTGCTGGTGTTGCGCCAGGCTATTGGCGTGTGCGCCGCGATCACGCCCTGGAACTTTCCTCTGGCCATGATTACCCGCAAGGTCGCTCCGGCGCTCGCTGCGGGCTGCACCGTGGTGGTCAAGCCGGCAGAGCTGACACCATTGACTGCACTGGCAGCGGCCGAGCTGGCCGTGCGCGCTGGTATTCCGGCAGGTGTGATCAACGTGCTGTGTGCCGACAGCAACAACTCCATTGCCATTGGCCGCCTGCTTTGTGCGAGCGACATCGTGCGTCATCTGAGCTTTACTGGCTCCACGGAAGTGGGTCGTATTCTCATGGCCCAGTGCGCACCCACGGTCAAGAAGCTGTCGTTGGAGCTGGGTGGCAATGCACCCTTCATCGTTTTTGACGATGCAGATCTGGATTCCGCTGTGGAAGGTGCGTTTGCCAGCAAGTTTCGCAACTCTGGACAGACCTGTGTCTGCACCAACCGTTTTTATGTGCAGGACGGTGTGTATGAGGCGTTTGTCGAAAAATTTGCGCAGCGCGTCCGTCAGGCCCGTGTGGGTAATGGTTTTGAGGATGGCGTGGTGCAGGGGCCGCTGATTGAAGAAGCTGCTCTGGTGAAGGTGCAGCGCCACATTGACGATGCATTGGCAGGCGGTGCGCGCGTGGTGGCGGGCGGTAACCGCCTGAGCAATCTGGGCAGCGGTCAGTTCTTTGAGCCAACGGTCCTTGCCGATGTCACGGCCGGCATGGTCTGTGCGCGTGAGGAAACCTTTGGGCCGCTGGCTCCGGTGTTGCGCTTTCATACCGAGCGGGAAGTCATTGCCGCTGCCAATGTGACCGAGTTTGGCCTGGCAAGCTATGTCTACACCCGTGATGTGGGCCGCATCTTCCGTGTGGGTGAAGAGCTGGAGTTCGGCATGGTGGGCGTGAATGTCGGTATTTTGGCAACCGAACATGTGCCTTTCGGTGGCGTCAAGCAGTCGGGCCTGGGCCGTGAAGGATCGCATCACGGGATTGATGACTATGTGGAAATCAAGTACCTGTGCGTGGGAGATGTATTGACCGGTGCCTGAGGCAGATCAGGTCTGCTGCGCTGTTGAAGGGCATCTGGTGCGCGCGACGTGAAGAGTGCAGCCACAAGGCCGCGCTGTGTGCCCAAGCTCAGGGTTCAGCGTGGTCTGAAAGTACCTTCTCAGTGTGTCGGCGGGCCTGGCCGCAGACCACGCAGGCATGGACCTGCATGGGGCCATTGGTGGCTGGCATGGCTACACTGCAGCCATGAGCACAAGTACAGACACCCCCGTGAATCGCCCTGACATCACCATTTTCCACAACAACCGCTGCAGCAATTCGCGCGGCGCGCTGGCGCTGCTGCGCGAGCATGGCATCGAGCCCAATATCGTGGATTACATCGCCACGCCGCTGACGGCGCCAGAGTTGGCAGAGCTGGTGGCACACCTGGGCGTTGCGGTGCGTGACTTGTTGCGTACCAAGGAAGCTCAGTTCAAGGAACTGGGCCTGGATAACGCAGCGGTCAGCGATGTCCAGCTGATTCAGGCCGTGGCTGCGCATCCGGTGCTGCTCAATCGACCCATTGTGGTCACCCCCAAGGGGGCCAAGCTTTGTCGCCCGCCAGAGTTGGTGCTGGAGCTGATCTGAACGAGGCAGGTGGCAGATTGAAAATGGCCTGAACTCATTGAACTGCAGATGCAGGCTGCTTCTGGCCCAGGTGCATTGGTGAATACCTCAAGCGCCTAAGTCTCGCCTAAGTGTGGACGTTCAAACTTCCCTTCAACGACACCGATCCGGTGCTTTTTTGAAAGGATGACCATGAACACAATTCTGTCCACACCTCGCCGACTGGTGATGGCTCTGGTGGCTGCAGGTGCGATTGGCGCACTGGGCGCCACCGGCGCCGGCCTGGTGGGAACCCGCAGCGCTGCCCAGGCGCAGGTGACGCAATCTGCAGCGGCTGCGCAGCCCGCAGCGCTTAACCTGCCTACGGTGAATGCTCCCAATTTTGCGGATATCACGGCGCGCAACGGCGCGGCCGTGGTCAATATCAGCGTGGTGGGGTCCTCTCGTGCCATGAGCGACGATGAAGGCGACCAGACCAGCGAACGCCAGCAACAGGGCCCGGGCATCAGCCCCGACGATCCCTTCTTTGAATTCTTCCGCCAGTTCGGCATTCCAGGCATGCCCGGTGGTCAGGGCATGGGGCCACGTGCGCAGCAGCCCGATACACCCATGCGCGGACAGGGCTCGGGCTTTATCGTGTCCAGCGATGGCGTGATTCTGACCAACGCCCATGTGGTGCATGGCGCCAAGGAGGTGACGGTCAAGCTCAACGACCGTCGCGAGTTCAGGGCCAAGGTGCTGGGAGCCGACCCCAAGACCGATGTGGCGGTACTCAAGATTGACGCAAGCGGCCTGCCCACGGTCAAGCTGGGTCAGACCAGCCAGCTGCGTGTGGGCGACTGGGTGCTGGCGATCGGCTCGCCCTTCGGCTTTGAGAACAGCGTGACGGCTGGCGTGGTGAGTGCCAAGGGGCGCTCTCTGCCTGACGACTCCTTTGTGCCTTTTCTGCAGACGGATGTGGCGATCAACCCCGGAAACTCTGGGGGCCCGCTGTTCAACGCACAGGGCGAGGTCGTGGGTATCAACAGCCAGATCTACACCCGCTCGGGCGGGTATCAAGGGGTGTCGTTTGCGATTCCCATCGAACTGGCAACCCGAGTGCAACAGCAGATTCAGGCAACGGGTAAGGCACAGCATGCCAAGCTGGGCGTGAGTGTGCAGGAGGTCAATCAGGCCTTTGCCGATTCCTTCAAGCTGGATAAGCCCGAAGGTGCATTGGTGGCCAGTGTCGAAAAGAATGGCCCTGCCGCCAAGGCCGGACTGGAACCAGGCGATGTGGTGCGCAAGGTGGATGGCAAGCCCGTTGTTGGTTCGGGCGATCTGCCAGCCTTTATCGGCCAGGCCTTGCCGGGGCAGAAAGTAACGCTGGAAGTCTGGCGCAAGGGTGAATCCAAGACTCTGAGTGCGACCCTGGGCGATGCCAGCGATAAGGCGGTGAAGGTGGCCAAGTCTTCACCCGATGGAGACAAGGGCAAGCTGGGACTGGCGCTGCGCCCCCTGCAGCCAGAGGAGAAAAAGCAGATTGGTGTGGACACCGGCCTGCTGGTGGCTCAGGCCAGCGGCCCGGCTGCAGCAGCAGGCATCAGCCAGGGAGATGTGCTGCTGTCCATCAATGGCGCACCTGCCGGAAATATCGATGAGGTGCGGGCCGCAGTCGCCAAAGCGGACAAGACCGTGGCTGTGCTGATCTGGCGTGATGGCAACAAAATCTTTGTGCCGGTGCGACTGGGCTGATAGACGCACTTAATAAGCAGAAACCGCAACCTCCCGGGTTGCGGTTTTTCTTTATCTGCTTTTATTGATTTAAAACAAAAAATATATGAATAAATGAATATCCGATGATTTTTTACATAATGTTGTCATATTTCAAGAAGTAACGAGTTTCAGGAGAGGTAATGCCATAGACTGTCGAGTTGACGTATTCATTTGTCTTTTTGACGTCATGTGGTGGCGATTCAGCTTGACCGCAAATACATCGTGACGGCTCCTCGGAGCAGGCGTTGCGACGGGAGGAGTTTTTGAATCAGCAACACAGTCTGCAGGTGCAAGGCCTGGGCGCTTCATTTGGTCAACGTGTGGTTCTGGCTGAAGTGGATTTCACGCTGCCGCAATCAGGCGTAACCGCATTGCTGGGTCCTGCGGGCACGGGCAAGTCCACGCTGCTGCGCACGCTGGCCGGGCTGAATGCGAGCAATCCGCGCTTTCGCAGCTGGGGACAGGTGGTCTATGCCGATCGGCCATTGGACATGCCTTGGAGCGCCAACGGCGTGCAGGCCTTGCCGGGCCTGGTACAGCAGCATGCCCGGCTCATGCGCGCCAACACCTTGGATGCACTGATCGAGAAGGCGCGCCAGAGGGATCCGCGTGCGCCACTGGAGTGGCGCCATTGGGTGAGCGAGCAGCTGCAGCACTATGGACTGGCCGAGCTGGCCCAGATGCTGGACAAGCCCACCATGCTGTTGAGTGCGGTGCAGCAACGCGCCGTGGCCATTTTGCGTGAGGCCTGGGCCAAGCCGGCGGTGTTGATGATCGATGAGCCCACGGCCGAGCTGGAGGGCTATGAGGCATTTTTGCTGCTGGACGTGATCAGGCAGATCGGTCAGCAGCGCAGTGTGCTGCTGATCACGCATCAGCAGCAGCATGCCCAGGCTGCTGCGCAGCAGATGCTGTTGCTCGCAGGCGGGCGTATCCAGGAAGCCGCAGCAATGGCTGCGTTCACTCAGCGGCCGCTCAGTGCCGCCGGTCAGCAATTCCTGCGTACCGGCAGCTGCGCTGTCCCCATGCCGGGTACCCCCTTGAATGAGCTGGCCGACGATGTGCTGCCGCCACCTCCCTTGCCTGCCGCTGCCTTGGCGGCCATTGCCGAATTTTCCGACCTGCCTGCATCTGCGGCGGTCGTGAGTGAGGTCGTGGCTCCCCTCAAACTGGAGCCCGTGCTGCCTGCGTCAACGTCGGTCTCTGCGCCTGAACCTGCTCTGCCGCAACCGGCAGCGGTCGCGTCATCTGGCCTGTCCCCCGCAGCCCGCTATCAGCCTCGCACCCCGAATGCGGCTGTGCTGATGGAAATGCAGCCATTGCTGGCTGCTGAAAATGCCATGCCAGCCAGCCGCGGCCCGAACGGATTTTCCTGGCTGGTGCCAGGGAGGCTGGCAGGTACGCCCTGGCCGGGCGTGGTGCACGACATGGACGCCGACCTCAGAGCTCTGAGCCGTTGCGGTATCACCATGCTGATCACGCTGACGGAAAAGGACTTCCCGCAGGATGCCTTGACCCGCAATGGGCTCAAGAACTTTCACCTGCCGGTCTATGACCAAGAGCCACCGACAGTGGCTCAGATGCAGATGCTGCTGGCACGCATGTCGGTCGCCCTGCGCCGTGGAGAAGTGCTTGCCGTGCACTGCCTTGCCGGATTGGGCCGCACCGGAACCGTGCTTGCCGCCTGGCTGGTGCGCGAGGGCCTGACTGCCGAAGAGGCGCTGCGCCGTGTGCGATTGATTGATGCTCAGTATGTGCAATCCGAGGCGCAGGAAGCGCTTCTTTATGAATTCGAAAACGCACTGCTGCAAAAGATGGCGTGATGTTTTCAAGACCACCAAAGCATGGCCGCTGCGGACTGCAAACGGCCATGACACGAAAGATTAGCAACAGGAAAGTGAGAGCGTAATGAGTTTGGATACCGTATTGACGAAGGCCGTGGCTTCGGTCCCTGAGTGCTTGGCCGCTGGTTATGTGGATGCTGCTTCGGGCATGTTGCTGTCGATTCGCACCGTGGACTCCCATCCGCGTGAGGTGATTGATCTGGTGGCGGCGGCTACGGCCGACCTGTTCAACGGCCCCAATATCTCCATGATCGAGACCTTGTTCAAGCGTTCGCGCGGCCTCAGTGATGATGGTCACCACTATTTTCAGGAAATCATCGTCAACAGCGATAACCTGATTCACGTCTTTCTGCGTAGCAAGGCAGTGCCCGACTATGTGGCAGTCTTTGTCTGTCGCCGTACCGCCAACCTGGGCATGGCATTGACCAAGGCTCGCATGGCGATGCCCGGCATCGAAGCTGCGGTGTAACCGGCAGCCCCTCATGTGAGGTGGCGGCTTGCCCGCTTGGGGTGGGGCTGCCTCGCTTGCCGCCTTGCGGGCATGCAGGCTGCGTGCGATGCACCCTTTGTTTCTGGTGCTGGGCATTCCTGCTGTGGCGGCGCTATCCTTGCGCCATGCGTTTACTGCTCGTTGAAGATGACACCATGATCGGCCAGGCCGTGCTGGCGCTGCTGCGCGGTGAGGGCTATGTGGTGGACTGGGTTCAGGATGGAGCCCAGGCCGATACGGCCTTGCATGGCCACCAGTACGATCTGGTGCTGCTCGATTTGGGATTGCCCAAGCTTGATGGCTTGCAGGTGCTGCGCCAGTTGCGTGCGCGCAAGGATGCCACGCCGGTGCTGGTTGCAACCGCCAGGGACGCCGTGGGTGACCGCATTGCGGGGCTGGACGCCGGGGCCGATGACTATGTCATCAAACCCTATGACATGGATGAGCTGCTGGCCCGCATTCGCGCGCTAACGCGGCGTGCTGCGGGGCACCTGGATGCGGTGTACGAACATGGCGGCGTCATGCTGAACCCCAATACTCGCGAGGCCAGCGTGAATGGCCAGCCGGTTACTTTGTCTGGTCGTGAATGGGCAGTGTTGCAGGCATTGCTGGCAAGGCCGGGGGCCACGCTGTCACGTCAGCAAATCGAAGACAAACTCTATGGCTGGGGCGATGAGGTCAGCAGCAATGCGGTGGAGGTCTATATCCACGGGTTGCGGAAGAAGCTCGGCGCTGCAGCGGTGCTCAATGTGCGCGGTCTTGGTTATATGGTGCCCAGGCCATGAGCGAAAACCAAGCATTTCGGCGGTTGAAGCTACCTGGCTCGCTGGGCGGGCGTCTGTTGCTTTTCATCGGCATGGCGATTTTGATGGTGGCCGTGCTGCAAGGGGTGTTTGCCTATCGCAATGCACTGGCGCAGACCGATACGCTGTTCGACTACCAGATGCAGCAGACGGCGTTTGCGCTGCGGGCGGGTCTGCCGTTCGATGCCAAAGGCAGGCCGCAGGGAACGCCGCCCGAAGATGAAAACAACGAGTTCATCGTCCAGGTCTGGACCAATGAGGGACTGAGAATCTTCGAGTCGGCTCTGGGCGATGCCTTGCCCCAGATGGCCGTGCTGGGCTTTGCCGATGTGCCTGCGCGTGGCACGACCTACCGTGTGTTCTCACTGCAGACACGCTCTCAGGTGATTCAGATCGCACAGGACATGCGCGTGCGTCAGATGCTCGCGCGTGAAGCCGCCTGGCGCAGCTTGCTGCCTGTGGTGTTGCTGTTGCCGCTGCTGGCGCTGGCCGTGTGGTGGGTGATTCGCCGTTCACTGACTCCCGTGCAGCGTGTGCGCAGGGAGTTGGCCCTGCGTCAGCCCCAGGATCTGGCACCCGTGGCGGAGCATGATCTGCCGGATGAGATGCGCCCGCTGGTAGAGGAGCTCAACAGCCTGCTGCATCGCGTACGGCAGGCTTTTGAGGCCCAGCAGAATTTCGTGGCAGATGCTGCGCATGAGCTGCGCTCGCCGCTGGCCGCGTTGCAGCTGCAATTGCAGCTGCTGCGCAAAGCGACGGACAGTGCCGAGCGCGAGTCGGCGCAGGCCCGTCTGGCGCAAGGGATCGAGCGCGCCAGGCGACTGGTGGAGCAGTTGCTTGCATTGGCCAGGCAGGAAGCCAGGCCACAGACTGAAGATGCGCCGCTGGCTGACTTGCGCGTGCTGGTCGAGCAGGCCCTGGCTGATGCCGCGCCGGCTGCCCAGGCCAAGGGGCTGGACATGGGCCTGAGTGAAGACCCGCAGCAGCAGTCCGCATTCAGCGTGGCCGCAGACGCCGAGGCACTGGCGGTGTTACTGCGCAATCTGCTGGACAACGCGATCAAATACGTTCCCGCAGGGGGACGAGTCGATGTGGGCTGGTTGCAGGACGAGCACGGACGTGCACTGGTGGTGGAAGACTCGGGCCCCGGCATTGCACCGGCCGAGCGTCAGCGGGTCCTGCATCGTTTTGTGCGCGGTCAGGGGGCTGGTGGCATGGCCGGTGGCAGTGGCCTGGGCCTGGCCATTGCGCAAAGCATTGCACAAAGCAGCGGTGCCCAGCTGTGGCTTGACGAGTCGCCGCAACTGGGCGGTTTGCGTGTCAGGGTCCTGTGGCCTCAGTCCTAGTCTGACAATCGATTGCTTGAAAATATGGGCGTTGGGATCTGGTTTTCATTGCAAGATTGAAAGATAGTCTCAGTCGAATGAAAGTGATGATGCCTAGACTTTCGGCTTTGCTTGAGCTGCTGCACTTGTCGTGCGGCCGTACCCCCAAATTGCACCATGCCATCAATTATTCAACGCCTTTCCCAGACCGTCTCCGCATCTCAGAATCTGCCCAGCTTCACGCGACCTCTGCTGGAAATCATGGTGGAAGTGACTGATCTGGAGTCGGCCTATCTCACCACCGTGGATGAGGCACGTGGTATTCAGAATGTTCTGTACTCCCTCAATACGGGAGGAATGAAGATTCCTGAAGGGTTGGAGGTGCCCTGGCACGACACCTTGTGCAAGCGGTCGCTCGATGAAGGGCGTACCTTTACTGACAATGTCGGCGAGTGCTGGGGCGACTCGGATGCAGCGCGTCAACTGGGTATCCAGACTTATGTGAGCACGCCCGTGCGTTTTTCCAATGGTGCGCTGTTCGGCACTTTGTGTGCAGCCAGCGACCATTCCGTCGCGCTGGCAGCAGAGGCCGAGGATTTGCTGCGCCTGTTTGCCAAGATCATTGCAGGTTTTGCCGAGCGCGAGCAACTGGTGAGATCGCTGCAGCATGCCAACGAGGAGCTGGCCTCGTTGGCCATGCTCGATTCCCTGACTGGATTGCCCAATCGTCGCTGCGTGACCGAGGAGCTCAACCGGCTCATTGCTCATTGCCGCCGCACCCGTGAATGGGTGCTCGTAGGCTTTGTGGATCTTGACCGCTTCAAGCAGATCAATGACCAGTTTGGTCATGAGGCTGGGGATGCGTTGCTGCGTGCCATGGCCGAGCAATTGCGAGCAGGACTGCGCAGCAGTGACATGCTGGCTCGTTTCGGTGGCGATGAATTCGTCATGGTCGGTGCAGGGCCTTTGCTGGATGAAGACGCTGAAGCCGTGATCAGGGAGATGCAGTTGCGACTGAGCAAAGCCTCTGCCGCCAGCTTGCAATTGGCCGACGGACGTGAGATCGAGTACGCAGGAGCCAGCGTGGGCATGGTCTGTTTGATGCCCGATGACACCGATGTGGATGATGCTTTGCAGAAAGCCGATGCTGCGATGTACAAAGTGAAAGCCGCAAGGCAGAGACTGCCTGAGGTGATCTGACTTTAAAAGACTCCCAGGGAGTCTTTTTCATGGCTGCACGACAGTCGGTCGACCTTGCAAAAGGGGGCTGCGTGCAGGCTTGAAGTCTCGGTAATAATCGTTGGCGGAGGTATCGTTTGTGAAAAATTCGCTCGCAGAAGGTCTGGACTTCGAGGATATGTTCAACCTGGCCCCGGTATCGCTCTGGATGGAGGATTACAGCGGCCTGAGACAGATTTTCGATCAATGGCGGGCGCAGGGCGTGAGCGATCTGCTCAGTTTTCTCAAAGAAGATCCGGAGCGGCTCAAGCTTTGCAGTCAGTCCTACAAGGTGCTGCGGGTCAATCAATACACGCTTGACCTGTTCAAGGCCGCAGATGAGGAAACCCTGAAGAGCAGGCTCAACGAGGTCTTTCGCGGCGACATGCTCGACAGCATCATGAGCGAACTGGTCGCTCTCTGGGAAGGTGCGCTCAATTTCGAGACCCGCTCGGTCAACTATGCCCTGGATGGACGGCGGCTTGATGTGCAGGTGAGGGCGCGTGTGCTGCCGGGCTACGAGAAAAGCTGGAGCCGGGTGCTGGTCTCCCTGGAGGATGTGACGACGGAGGTGCAGAGCACGGTGAAGCTTCAGCGCAGCGAGCAATACTCCAGAGACCTGTTCGAGTACTCGCCGGTGTCGCTGTGGGTCGAGGACTTCAGCGTGGTCAAGCGCCTGATGGACGATGTGAGAGCGCGCGGAATCACCGATTTCCGGACTTTTCTGAAAGTGCATCCGGAATTCGTGACCCGCTGCATGCAGGAAATCCAGGTGCTCGATGTCAATCGCCAGACGCTGCAGATGTTCGGTGCCGAGAGCAAGCAGCAACTGCTGCAGAATCTGTCCAAGGTTTTCAGGGGCGAAATGTATGATTCGTTTGCCGAGCAGCTGATAGACCTTTGGGAAGGTAAGCTGGTGCAGCAGCGGGAGGTGGTGAACTACGGGCTGGCCGGCGATGTGCTCCATATTCATATGGAGTTCGCCATCATGAGCAGCCATGCGGAAAAATGGGGCTTGGTGCTGCTGTCACTCGTGGATATCACCGCTCGCAAGAAGGCTGAGGCTTATCTTGAATACCTGGGCAAGCATGATGTGTTGACCCAGTTGCGCAACCGCGCTTTCTATACCGAAGAGCTGAACAGACTGTCGCGCAAAGGGCCCTGGCCCTTGTCCATGCTTGCCATAGATATGAATGGACTCAAGGTCGTCAACGACGAGCATGGCCATACTGCAGGCGATGCCATGCTGAGGCGTATGGGGGAAGTTCTCTCCAAGGCGGTGGATGCGCCGGCTTGCGCCGCCCGCATCGGCGGCGATGAGTTTGTCGTCCTTTTGCCGGGAACCGATGAGCGCGGTGCCGTGGCATTGCAGGAGCGCATCTTGTCATTGCTGGAGCTGAACAATCAGTTCTATCCGGGTCACAGCATCCAGGTTTCCATGGGCCATGCCTGTGGCCAGGAAGGCACGCCTATAGAGGCCATTGTTCAAGGGGCGGACAAGGCCATGTATGCTGAAAAAGCACGCCTTTACCGGGACAAGGAGCGCGACAGGCGTGTGAGCTCAGCCTGAGCTCAGGTATGCGTCAATCCAGTTCCGCTTCGCGTTGCGGTCCGACTGTAGGAGCTTGTAGCGGGTTGGTGCATTTCAATCTGTCGAGACAAAGACCAAAGGCGATCAGCCAAGTTTTGGAAGTGCTACAAGACACCAGAGTTCTTCATGGCTGCTTGAGTCTGGCCTTGAAATATCACGGGAGAAGTCTATGAAAGTCATCGGGCTTGCCATGTTCGCAGCAATCGCCGTCAGTGCCTGCAGCTCTGCACCGTCTCAAGATGCAGACCGAGAAGTTGCCTTCACCTGTGCAAACGGAGAATCCATTTCGGTGCGTTTCTCGCCTGCCAACAACAAGGCAGTCTTGATACGCGGCGGTCAAGGCGTAGAGCTTCCACAGCAGCCAAGCGGCTCCGGATTCGTTTACAGCAACGGGCCCAATACCATCCGAGGAAAAGGACTGGATCTGACGGTCGAGATCGGCCGCATGGTGCCGATCAAATGCAGGGCCCGGCAAGGGGCCCTCTGACTATCGCCAGAATTCAACCGCATCCATGCGCATGTGCTCGGCTGCAGGCGCAGGCCTTTGAGGCGCATTTGGCGTTCGCCGTCATCTGACGCTGGAGTTTTCTTGAGTGGCTAGCCTTTGCCGCAGAGCTGGGCCGCAAGCTGATCTATAACGATCGCACGGGCGATATGTCCGCTCGTTACCCAGGCTTTGGCGCCGTGGTGCTGGATGTGGATACGCAGGAGCGCCGCGTTCTGCCCATGCCCGTGTATGTGGTAGCGCCCAGCAGTGCCTGGGCGCTGTCGGTCAATTACCGGCGTCTGTACATCACGCACGAGACCATTGGTTACAGCGAGCCCGGCCAGCCTTTTGAATTGCCTCTGGCCCCCCGACGACGGCATCTGGCGCATGGAGCTGGCGACAGGCGATTCCCGATTGCTGGTCAGCTATGCGCAACTCAAGGCATTCCATCATGTGTCGTCGATGGACAAGGCCATTCACTGGGTAAGCCATATCGAGATCAACCCGGCTTCTTCACGCATCCTGTTTTTGCATCGTTGGACAGAGCGTGTGAAGGATGAGACCTGCTTTTTGCATCGCCTGATCACCATGAATCCGGACGGTTCGGACATCCGCTTGATGGAGTGCTCGGATCATCCGCTGCCGCAGCTTGCCGACGACTTCGACCCCAGTGCCGTAGGCACGTTTGACTATGAAAAGTCGGAATGCCAGATCTCCCATCCCCTGTGGCAGGACAACGAGCACATCATTGTCTGGGGGCCGCATGCCGGCGAGATTCACTACCACCTCTATCACGACGTTGAAGGAGGCGAGGTGCAAGTGATTGGCCGCGACGTACTGGTGGAAAATGGCCATATGACATTCTCGCCGGTGAGCACCCGCTGGATGCTGAGTGACACCTATCCGGACGACAGGACACACGAACGCTTTCTGTTCCTTTTCGACATGCAGACCGGAGAGCGTCGCAATCTGGGCAGTTTCTATGCCAATCCGGAACTGAGCAAGGAAAACCGCTGTGACCTGCATCCACGTTGGAGCCGTGATGGCAAGGAGGTATGCATTGACTCGGTGCATGAGAGCCAGCGCCAGATGTATGTGCTGGATGTCTCGTCGATTGTGGAAGCGGCCTGAATATTGAAAGCAGCTCCATCGGTGATGCGGTTCTAGCGATCCGAGCTGCGGCGTGCTTCAAGGGGGGAATTTCGGCGCTCGGCGCCTTCGTATGCGCGAGAGATCTGCAGCGAAGGAGCTCTGGGCGTTGAGGACTCAAATGCATTTCCTTGTAGCACACAGCAAATACAGCTCTGCTCTACGTACTGGCGCTGCTCTCGGTCGCTGCAGACTTTGTCTTCGGCGTGTATGAGAGCACAGGAGACTGGGCTAGAATTTCCGTATCGGGAAAGCAGCCTCCCGTCCCGCAAGGGTAGACGGTGTCCCGTCCAAGAGCTGGATATTCTCTATGGAGTTTTTATGGACACCGTTTTACCCAGGCCTACCGATCCGGTTGCGCCGGCCTCTCTTTCGCTCTCAGAAGCGCTGCGTTTCTGGCTGAAGCTTGGATTCATCAGCTTTGGTGGTCCCGCAGGTCAGATTGCACTCATGCATGAGGAGCTTGTAGACCGCCGCCGATGGATTTCCGAGAAGCGATTTCTCCACGCCCTTAACTACTGCATGTTGCTGCCCGGGCCAGAGGCTCAGCAGCTTGCAACCTATCTGGGGTGGCTGCTGCACCGGACATGGGGCGGAATTTTTGCAGGGGTTCTTTTTGTCCTGCCATCGCTGTTCATCATCATTGCTCTGGCCTGGCTGTATATGGCCCACGGCGACATGCCGGTCATTGCGGGCATTTTCTATGGCATCAAGCCCGCTGTAACGGCGCTTGTGGCACAGGCAGCCTACCGAGTGGGTTCGAGGTCGCTGAAGAGCCGCTGGCATTGGGGAATTGCAGCTGCTGCGTTTCTCGCCATTTTTGCGTTCAATGTTCCGTTTCCGCTCATCGTCATTGCGGCTGCAGTCATCGGTTTCATCGGTGGCAAATTGCGACCTGAAGCCTTTGGTGGTTCCAGCCATGAAAAAGGCAAGGCGAGTCAGCCACTCGGGGCTGCATTGATCGATGACGACACTCCAACTCCGCCGCATGCACAATTTTCCTGGCGAGGATTCTGGATGGTGTCGCTGGTCTGCCTGACGCTTTGGGGCAGCGTTATGGGCGTGCTCGCCACGGCGTTTGGCCTGAAGTCACCCTTGGTACAAATGGGGTGGTTCTTCACCAAGGCCGCGCTGATGACTTTTGGTGGCGCGTATGCGGTGCTCCCCTATGTTTACCAGGGCGCAGTGGAGAACTTTCATTGGTTGACTGCAACACAAATGATCGATGGCCTAGCTTTGGGGGAGACCACTCCGGGCCCTCTCATCATGGTGGTGTCCTTTGTGGCCTTTGTGGGCGGCTGGACAAAAGCAATCTTCGGTGCGGATTCGCTGCTGTTCGCAGGAGTCGTCGCAGCAGTGATAGTGACCTTCTTCACTTTTCTGCCGTCGTTCTTCTTCATTTTCCTGGGGGGCCCCTTTATCGAGTCCACCCATGGCAAGCTGAAATTCACTGCGCCATTGGCTGGAATCACCGCTGCGGTCGTGGGTGTCATCCTGAATCTGGCGGTTTTCTTTGCCTACCATGTCATTTGGCCCCAAGGCTTCGCAGGACACATAGAGTGGCCGTCGATTGCCATTGGGCTGGCAGCAGGCATCACGTTGCTCCGCTTCAAGATCAATGTCATCTACGTCATTGTGGCGGCAGGACTGACAGGATTGCTTGCGCAGTTGTGGTGATTGCTCAAGTCCCTGATCGGGGGGCCTCAAGGGTGTGGGGCATTTTGCGACTGCCACAGGCCTGGGGATCTGGTTAAACTTGCCCTGCCGTACCATCCATCAGGCTCCTGTCTCTATGTCACGAGCCACGCTGGTGCTCATGTCGCATAGGTCCAGGTGATGCCTACCGTCAAATCCATCGTCCCGCTCGAACTTGCTCCAACGCTGTTCAAAAGCGCCAAAGCCTTCGAGGCCTGGCTGAAGAAGAATCACGCTGCTTCCGAAGGCCTCTGGCTCAAGATCGCCAAGCGAGGCGCCAACGAGCCCAGTGTCACCTACCCCGAAGCGGTGGAGATTGCGCTGTGCTGGGGCTGGATCGATGGACAGAAGAAAAGTCTTGACGACCAGCACTATCTTCAGCGCTTCACGCCGAGGCGCGCGCGCAGCGTCTGGTCAAGAATCAATGTCAACAAGGTACAGGCACTCATTGAAGCGGGCCGGATGCAGGCCCCGGGTCAGGCTCAGATAGAGGCAGCCAAGGCTGACGGGCGCTGGGCGCGGGCCTATGACAGTGCGCGTACGTCCACTGTGCCTGAGGATCTGCTGGCTGCACTGGAAGCCGAGCCGGCGGCCAAGGCCTTCTTTGCAAGCATCAACGCTTCCAATCGCTACGCGATACTTTGGCGTATCCAGACGGCCGCGAGAGCCGAGACACGTGCCAGGCGCATCGCTCAGTTGGTGGAGATGCTTGCCCGCGGCGAAACCATCCATCTCTTCACGCCCCGTGCCAAGGCTTGATTGCGAAGTTCGCACGCGTATGGACATTATTTTGCATTGAGCGGCCAGTATTCCTGGCGCTGTCTGGCTGCCTGGGTCGAAAAGCATGGCCCATATACCAGCGCCAGACAAGGGCTGGTCTATATTCACGCCGACGCGGGCAGGGGTTGGGCGACGGGCGGGGGAGATGAAGCCTGGGGGCAAAAGCTGAGGGCATTTGGAATGTCCCCCAATTCCTAAAAATGTGCCCCCAAATGAGCCCCCAGAAGTCCTCGGATTGCAGCACACTTCTACGGACTTCGGCGCACTTCAAATTGAAGTCTAGAGAGGGAAAAAAGAAAAAGGCCGGAAGGTTATGCACCTTCGCGGCCTTGAATTTGGTCCCCCGACAGAACTCACACTTAGGCTTGAAACCCGCATGAATGCTTGATAGTCTGGGTGTGATTTAGAAATGTACCCCCAAATGTACCCCCAGACTGCCGAGGATACCCCCATGAAGCTGACCGACGCCAAGCTGCGCACCTTGTCTGAGCCAGGCAAATATTTTGATGGCGCAGGCTTGTTTTTGGATTTGACTGCTGCCGGTGGCCGTTACTGGCGGTTGAAGTACCGGATTGCAGGTAAGGAAAAGCTGCTGGCGCTGGGCGTATACCCAGCAGTGAGCCTGAAGGATGCGCGAGAACTGGCCAGCCAGGCGCGCCAGGTCATCCAGTCGGGGGATGACCCAGCCGAGCAGCGTAAGGCAGCCAAGACCAAAGCCGTGCATGAGTCTGTGAACACTTTCCGATCCGTGGCCAATGAATGGATGGAGCACCAGTCGGCCAGGTGGGAGCAGCAGACGCGAGAGCGCATCCATGCATCGCTGGAGAGCAACGTGCTCAAGGCGCTGGGCGCCCGCCCGCTGGCCAGCATCAAACCGCTGGAGGTGATGAATGCCGTGAAGGCTGTCGAGGCGCGCGGCGCAGGCGAGCAAGCCGGGCGGGTGCTGCAGCGGGTCAAGGCGATTTTTCGCTGGGCCGTCATCCATGGCCGTGTGGACAGCAACCCCATGCTGGACCTGATGCCCGCCGAAATCCTCAAGCCGCGTGAAGTCAAGCACCGTGCCGCGCTCGATGCGAAAGAGTTGCCCGCCTTCCTGGCGCAACTGGATGCCTACGACGGTGACCCCCACACAGTGCATGCCCTGCGCCTGCTGATGCTGACCGCCACACGCCCAGGCGAGGTGCGTGGTGCGCGATGGGATGAAGTGGACATGGATGCAGCCATGTGGACCATTCCCGCCGAGCGCATGAAGATGCGGCAAGAGCACCGCATCCCGTTGTCCAGTCAGGCCCTGGAGCTGCTGCAGTCGATGCATACCCTGAGCGGCGGGCGTGAGCTGATCTTTCCCAGTCCCTTCTATCCCAGCAAGCCACTGAGCGAGAACACCTTCAATTCAGCCATGGCCCGCATGGGCTATAAGAACCTGGCAACAGCCCACGGCTTTCGGGCGCTGTTCTCCACCGTGGCCAATGAAACCGGATGGCGGCCTGATGTGATTGAGCGCCAGTTGGCCCACAAGGAACGCAACGAAGTGCGGGCCGCCTACCACCGCAGCACCTACATGGCCGAGCGCACCAAGCTGCTGCAATGGTGGGCCGATTACCTGGAGGGCTGCAAAACCGGCAAGGTGCTGCACCTGCGCCAGCGCGCCGGGTAGCTTGGCCAGGTCAGACCCAGCCAGCAGCGCCAGCCACACGCCTGCACTCAGTCCAGCAGCCGCCCACCGAGGCGGCTTTTTTGTGCCCCCATGCCAGGCGGCGGCGCGGCCCGAAAGGCAAATCAACTTGCGTAGGAGATGATTTTCTGTGGGGACATGGGGACACGGCGTTGCCTGAAAAGCCTATAGCCTTGAAACACTCATGAATAAAGGATTTAGCGCTATCAAATAGTTTGGGGACATTTTGGGGTCAAAGTGGGATCAAGTTGGGGACATAAGGAAGAGTTTTTCTTCATATGAAATATTTACCTTTTTCTCTTTGTTTGTGGCCTCTTGCCTGCTTGTGCTGCATCTGGCTTTTGGGCGCGTGCATGGCTCCAGAAAAAGGCGCGGCAAAGCCTGGGTGATGGGGCTTGGGCCAATGGCGCGCACCTGCGTCTGGCTGGCCTGTGCTGGCGCTGGGCCGCACGGTGGTGCATGTGGGCGGACAGTGCGGGAAATGCACGCGAAAGGCATTCCCCTGGAGCAGCACCCCTTGCAGGCAAGAACTTCAGGGCACTGCGCGTGCTATTGAGCTGCTCTTGAGGTTTCAAAGCTAAGACTTTGAAATCGAGTGCTCAATTCCTGGTGAATTTGGAACATAATTGCATCTATGTTCCAAAATATTCCAAAGTGCACTAGATGACCATGAAAGAAGAATTAAAAAAAGAGTGGGCTGCACTGATGCAGGAAGGTGCAGGTGGCCACGCCACGCGCTTCAGGCTTCGGGGTATGCGGCTCGCGCAGTTGATACGAAGGACTTCCCCTGAGCTGTCGGAGGCCATCTCTGCAGGCCTGAGCGCTGCACCAAGTTCCTTGACGCGTTTTGCTCCCAATGTCGCTTCACGGCCAAATGTGCCCGAGGCTTTGGCCATAGAAGAGGCTCCACTGCTTCAGCAGGAGCCTATTTGGTCTGATACGGTGGAGGCAGACTTGCACCGGATCACCACTGAGTGGTCGTCACTTTCAGTGCTGCAGGCTGCTGGTCTTACACCGGTACGAAGCGTTCTTCTGCATGGTCAGCCTGGCGTAGGGAAGACCTTGGCAGCGCGTTGGCTTGCCCAGCAATTGGGGCTGCCTTTGGCTACCTTGAATATCTCTTCCACTATCAGCAGCTATCTTGGGAAAACAGGGCAAAACATCACTCAGGTGATCGACTATGCGCAGGCCACACCATGCGTGCTTTTTCTGGATGAATTTGATGCTCTGGGAAAGCGGCGTGATGACTTGCAGGACATAGGTGAGCTGAAGCGGGTTGTTAACGTATTACTGCAGGCAGTGGATTCGTGGAATGGCCCCTCTTTGCTGGTTGCAGCAACCAATTTCGAGGACGTCTTAGACCCGGCAATGCTGCGCCGTTTTGAGCTGAATATTCGCTTTCCTGCTCCTGCGAGATCTCAAATTGCACAGATCCTTAGGACCCTGGATGTACCCGGACCACTGTCAACTGCACTTGCCCCCAAGTTTGAAGGGCGGCCTTTATCGGACGTAACTCGCTTGGTCATGCAGGCAAGGAAACGCGCCCTGTTGGATCAGATGGATTTCTCCACAGCACTGCAGTTGTGTGCGCAGGAGCAGAGTACTCAGAAAACGACTATTCAAACGCGTCGAGAGATGGTTCGCCTGCTTCATAGTGCAGGGCATAGCTCCCATCAGATCGCCAAGCAGCTTCGTACTACTCATACCACTGTGTTACGAGATTTGAAAACTATTCAGGGAGACGATCATGGCTGAGTCAAAAGGGAATCTGTTGATTGGTAAGGGTGAAAAGCTCATCGAAAATGGGGACTGGAAAGCCAATAGCCGGCCTAAGCCAAGGCCCTACACCATTGAGCAGCAACGTTCCCTTTTTGGGCCGATGCTGGACAAGTTGGCCCAGACCGCCTTGCACCAAAACCCCAAGCTGGCACCTCGCAGCGAGATCGCTGCCAAGATCACTATCCATCCCGAGTTCTTGGCTAAAAGCTATTTCCCAACCTCGTTGTTAGGCAATGCTGGGCTGCGGCTTATAGGATCTCGTGCCGTGGATATCACCCCGCGCAAGATGGTGAGAGGTAAACCTCCAAGGCGTTTGCCGACGGCAGTGCTCATCGTGGCAGGGACAGCCGAAAGCTATGTGCGGGCGTCGGCGTTGCTAGCGGATACGGAGACGTCCAAGAAGGTGCAAGATTGTTTCGTTTGCTTGGAAAGCATTGATCCTTTTTCTCCACAGGATCGCAAGCATGGTTTGAATTTCACGAAATTCGACGGTAACGTCGAGGTCGTTTTGCACGCATCGCTCAATGATTTGGATATCAACCGGGCATTTTTTGATCTAGCTCGTGGACTGAATGCCCGTTTTGACGATCAACGCGCCAGAACAATTGGAGGGCTGACGTTTTTGCCTTTGCAAATCAAGGCTGACGCGGCACAAGAGTTTATCGGGGTTGTTGAGTCATTCACCCACTTACGAGCCATCCGTAACATGCCGGTGCTTACGGATGATCCAATCGCTCCAGACTCTGGCATGACTCGCTCACTGGCTTTTGCTCCGTCGCTTCCTACTGAGGCGGCTGTCGATGAGTCCATGCGGGCTGTGATTTTTGATGGGGGCTTCACGCCGAATTTGTTGCCATGGGTAAATGCTCTTGATGCCCCGGATCTAGCAGCAGCACAGCCCAATCAACTGGAGCATGGTCAGGCTGTTACCTCTGCTTTTCTGTTTGGTGCGATTGAGCCGACACAGCATACGATCGCCCCCCCATACTGCAATGTCGATCATGTGCGTGTATTGCCCAGTACCTCAGGCGATATGCAGGCAGCTGATGTTATCGACAGAATCATCAGTACTTTGCAGGCTGCAAGAGACAGCGGGCGCCCTTATTCGCTGGCGAATCTGAGTTTGGGCCCTCGTGTACCCATCTTCGATGATGATCCGCACGAATGGACTGTTCGATTGGATGACTTTTTGTCCTTTGGCGATTTGTTCATGACCGTTGCTGTCGGTAATGATGGCAATGAGGGGCGTGATCTGGGGCGTATTCAGCCGCCGGGGGACGCGGTCAATGCCTTTGCTGTGGGGGCTAGCGATGGTCATCATGGCAAAGCAGCTCGGGCGTTCTACAGCTGCTTGGGGCCAGGGAGAAGCCCGGGGTTGGTTAAGCCAGATGCAGTAGCGTTTGGGGGCTCTGCAACGGATTTGATGCGTATTGTCGATCCAGCCGCTCATGTCATACGCCATCGAGCAGGGACCAGCTACGCAGCGCCTTTAGCCTTACGTCTTGCAGCAGGTGTGCAGGCTACTGTGCATGAGTCGCTAGATCCGATCATGTTGCATGCTTTGCTGGTTTCTCGTGCGCAGTTCAACCCATATAAGCATGATCAGACGGAGGTCGGTTGGGGGGTGCTTCCTGCTGCGGTCGAAGACATCCTTTATTCGCCGGATGATGAGATTGTGGTTATGTACCAAGGCCTCATTGCTAAAGGAATGCCTTTGAAAGCGAAGATTCCGTTGCCCGCAGGATTGCCCTTGGAGCTCAAGCCTACTATTGCGGCAACTTTTACCTATCGTGCACCCATTGATCCAGCTCATCCCGTGAGTTACACCAGAGCTGGCCTTGAGATTCGCTTTCAGCCAGACGGTAAAAAGTCGAAGAGTTTTTTCAGTAAGACGGAATATGACGCTGAACAAGACTTACGTGCAGACGCATTGAAATGGGAAACTTGCAGGCATCATCAACGCCGCATTTCTGTTAGCGAGATGACAGATCCGTGTTTTGTGATCCGCTATCAAGGGCGGGAAGAGGGGGCTAGCGACGAGAGCGCTCTTAAGGGCACCGATGGTCAATTGCTGCCCGCAGAGCAGCAGCCAAGTGCGCTCCCCTTTGCATTGATTGTGCGTATCAAAGTGCCCAATGTGAATGACCTTTCAACTCGTGTGCTGAACCAGTTCAAGGTCCTCAATGAGGTTGCACTGCGCACTCAGATTCAAACCTGAACAGAAAAGCCAAATCAAAGCTTGGCGCTCATGCCGTACTTCATGGCACAATCGTGGCAAGCCGAGAGGCCCGGTGCTTGAAAACACCAAACTCGAAGAGGTCGCAACCCCCACCATTAAGCGGGGTTTTGTCACGCCCAAATTCTGGGGACTGGTGCGCCTGCATCGCTCCCCCATGGTTACGGGCGGGATGGGTCTACCCGTAAGGATGGCCGCACGTCTTCGAGCGTGTTTTCAACATCCCGTCCACCTGCTGCGCTTGAAAACGCAATGGTGGTTCGCTTGATTCTCGAAGGAATCCAGACCATGACCGCAATCACCCTGGCCAGCCGCAAGGCTGCGCCCATCTTGCCCACTACGGGCGCCCTTGATCCTATCCAGCTGCACGCCGATGCGCATAACGCGCTGAGCATGGCCGTGTTCTACCTGCGCCAGCCTGCCGCCAATGTTCCCGGCGCGCGACGCAAGGCCGTGCAGGCCCTTGCCGCGCTGCGTGGCTTGTCCTTGTGCATGGAGGGCTGAGCCATGGCAACGCAAAACAATGACCGAGATGGCTACAACCTGGTGCAACTGCAGATGCTCATGCAGAGCATTGCAACCCAGATGGCCGCACTCAATGGCTTGCTGCTGGTTGCTCAGACCTGTGAGGAAGATTGGGAGCGCGCCCGCCTGGTCGATGCCGCACAGGCGCTGGCACAGGGTGTGGGCTGCCTGGCTGATGAAGCTACGGGCGGTGGAATTATTGGCGGCATGGGCCTTTGGCATTGCGGTCAAGGCTTTGAAAAGGCAGGGGGCGCAGCATGAGTGTGCGATCCATGACCATGCATGCGGAATCAATCCGTTTAGCCAGTGAGGGCCTGACTTGGCTTGAACACCTTTTCGTGTGCATCGCTAACGCTCCAGATGCTGGCCTGCATGCAAAACGTTTGGCTGAAATCGGGCGTTATCTTGCTTCTGATGCCGCAGATTCTGCCGACTGCGCCTATGCAGAAATGCGTAGCGACATTGAGAAAGGCGGTGCCCAATGACAAAGAGCGCACCAGCCCCAGAGGCTGAACAAATGTCTCCGTTCAGTTTGCGAGTCCTGCTGGATTTGCTTCTGGTACGTGCTGCACCTCACTTGACCCAGAAAGAGCTGACTTGGCTTGAGCGCAATGTGTCTGAGTTTGCGGGCACGCTCGCAATGCAGCTTGAGGATCTGACTGAAGGTATCGGCTGCCTGGTTGCTGCAGATGCTGACTCAGGGAGTTTTCAGGATTCAGATGATCTGCCGCGCCTGATGTTTTTTCTTTCCAACCAGGTGAGTTTGCTCAATGGGTTGCGGCTTGTGAGCGATATGGCAACGCACCTGCATTCACGCGTTGCCAGTCGGTAAACCAGCGCCAGCACTGTGCATACGTGTACACAGTACTGGCGTTTTTCTTTTAAAGAGGTGTGCATATGGAGGCTGGCATTGAGCAAGACGCAGGTAGCGCGGAGATCGAGCCGGAAGAAGGCTTTGAGGTCGTTGGCCCTTACGGTCTGCAGCGCTGTGGCCCTGGTGTCAATGATCGACTCTTGCGGCTTGATGAGGCACTGCACTGGATGGCTTTCAAAAAGGAATGGCCGAGGGATAAATCGGTGTACGCCGTTTTCAGTCCATTGATTCAATGGGATGAGGCGGACTCACCGTACCGGCGTCAAGTGCTGTATTTGCTCAACCATGAGGGCTACGCATATCCACTATCTCTTGGCGACAAGCTGAACCCTGCGGCTGTTGATGTTTGGGGGGATATGCCGTTTTCATATGGGCACACCTACTCCATGGGCACGGTTAGGGAGATGGCTGACGTGTGGGCTGAATCCTGGCCGGGGTATGTGGCAAATGCTGATCCCTTTTACCGTGCTGGCTGGGTGGAGTATTGCAAGGCAATGAAGGGAGTAGCGAAGGCGAACGAATTGCCAAGACTTTGGGAGGATAAGTACCGCGAGGATTACTACATCAACCTTGGGGATTGGAAGGAGCGGTGTCAGCGATTTGTGCGCTCTCTGAGCCGTTTGGCGGTGCCAGTCTCTGTTGCATACGAGCTTTGGGGCTGGGGTCGTGCAGTTGCTGCGGTGCAGTCGGATGTCGTTGCTGATACAGCGCCAGCTATTGAGGTTCAGGACGTGATCGATTGGCCTTCCTTGGTGCGGTATCGATTGCAGTTCGCCAGCGTGGCAGCTCAGAAGCGCCCAGTGTGGTTGCCAGGACATGTGGAAATCCTGGCGGCTCGATTGCATGAAGAGCATCAGGCCGGGCAGGGGCGCGGTGCATTGGGCCGCTTAGCGGGCGAGCTAAGAGCTGTGCGTTCTACGGTGGGGGAGTTGCTGAAAAAGCACGACTTCAACCAAGCGACGGGAGAAAAGCAGCAAGCCCCTGCAACGCCTTGGAGTGGCATGGGTGGCCGTGGCGGTAAAGCTGCCTGATGCCCTTCAGTTTGCCCGGCAACGTCCTGCAGATCTGGTTGTTCGCCAGTGTTCACCGTGCTCTATACGGACTTTGCCGGACTGCTGCCGGGCGACTGCCGTACCTCATGCCGTGAAAACTTTCCCTCAATGACTGTCTGCGTTCAAGGTGCTCCGTGTTGGTGCGCTGGCGTTGATGGCGTTGAAAGGTCTGTGATGCAAGTAGTTCATTCCGCCCGCCCTGTGGTTCCCCGTGATCGCTTGTTGCGCCTGGCTGATGTGGAGGCCGCTACGGGGTGCAAGAAAAGCACCATCTACAAGTTGATGAAAGAGGGCAAGTTTCCCCGCTGCGTGTATGTCACCAGTCGCATGGTTGCCTGGCCTGAGTCGGCTGTGTTGACCTGGGTGCAGGAGCGTATTGGAGGTGCCCAAGCATGAAGCAGGACGCAGCGAATCAACCCGTCTATGCAGTGCCTGCGCTGCCTGCATCGCCGTCGGTGGCTTACCGGCTGCAGCTTGCCGATAAATACAAGCGCGTGGTGAGTGGTGCCAACGTCAGAGCGGGTGCGATGAAAAAGGATGAGCGCGCCGAGATTCTGCAAGTTTGGATGGAGTACCAAAACGTGGAGCTGTTCAAGCCGCTCTTCGAGCGGGCTGATGTTGCGCCTGGTGATGTTGGTGGCCTGATTGCTGATCGGAGCATGAAATTTTTGATGGCCAGTGCCGATGCTGACCGCCAATTGGGCGATGTGTTCAAGGCGTTGAAGGCTCTGCCTGCTGAGAGTGTTGAGCGTCTGCTGCCTTTGATGGAAGCGCTGCACCGAAAGCAGATAGAGGCTGGGGTGCTGTGCGACAGCGTGCGTTATGCGCAGGCTGCGGAATTGGAGTTGCTGCGGCCTTTGGCCTGGCGTCCGTAATTGAATGTCTATGTCTCAAACCACAATCACTCCCGAGCTGTTGCGCAATGCCTTGAGCTTTGTGCCAGCGAACCTGCCGCGCGACGAATGGGCGCGCGTGGGCATGGCGATCAAGAGCGAGTACCCAGACGATACGGGTCTGCAGCTCTTTAGCGACTGGAGCGAGGCGGGCGCTGGCAGCGGCTTTGATACCAATGCCGTGGGCAGCACCTGGCGCAGCATCAAGGCTGGGGGCGGTGTGGGTGTGTCTACCTTGCTCTACCTGGCCAAGCAGCACGGCTTCAAGCTACCGCGCCAGGGTCAAGACTCCAAGCCTGTGAGCGCTGCCCAGCGCCAGCAGCAAGAGCAGGAGCGAGCCCAGCGCCTGCAGGCCGAGGATGCCGCGATACAGGCCGCGCAAGAGGCAGCAGCGGGCGATGCTGTGGCACTGTGGGCTAGTGCCAGTGAAATCGGCTCCAGCGCTTACCTGGTGCGCAAGGGTGTGCAAGGCTTTGGCGTGCGCTACGGGGCTGATGGCTGGCTGTTGGTGCCGCTGCGCGATGTCGATGGCCGGCTGTGGAATGTGCAGCGCATTGCGCCGGTCAAGCCAGCCAAGGGGACAGACAAGTTCCTGGGCAAGGGTGGGCGCAAGTCGGGTCTGTGGCATGTGCTGGGTGATCTGGCTGGCGCTGCGGTGGTGTTGGTGGCTGAGGGTTATGCCACGGCGGCCAGCTTGCACATGGCCACAGGCTGGCCGGTAGTGGTTGCGTTTGATGCTGGCAACCTGATGCATGTAGCTAAGGCGCTGCAGGAGCAGCACGCGGGCGCGCTGGTGGTGGTGTGCGGTGATGACGATACGGGCACGCAAGCCCGTACAGGCCGCAACCCTGGCCGTGACAAGGCCGAAGCCGTGGCGCGCGTTGTGGGCGGTGTGGCCGTGTTTCCTATTGAGCTGCCGGACGGCGGCAAAGACTTCAACGATATGCACCAAGCGCACGGCCTAGAGGCTGTGCAGACGTGTGTACAGCAAGCCATTGATGCATTGCATGCCAGGACGGGTGGCGATGATGCTGGTGCTGGTCAAGGTGGTGGCGCTGGCCTGCCTTCTTCTGGTGCTGGTGGTTCTGGTAGTTCTGCCTCAGGCGGTGGCAATGGTGGCGGGCGCGGCGGCAAGCGCAAAGGCCAGGCAAATGATCCAGACGATGCGCCTGGCTGGGATGATCCTTTTACCCTGGATGACGGCGGTGTGTGGTTTCATGGTCGTGACAAGGACGGCAACCCGGCCCGCCCGCTGTGGCTGTGCTCTGCGCTGCATGTGGAGGCATTGACGCGTAACCAAGAGGGCGCAGGCTGGGGCTATCTGCTGACCTTTGCTGATCCCCTAGGTGTGCCAAAGCAGTGGGCCATGCCCGCGCGCATGTTGAGTGGGGATGGTGGCGAATACCGAGCCGCTCTGCTGAATATGGGCCTACGCATTGCCACAGCGCCAGCAGCGCGCAACCGGCTGACCGAGTACATACAGACGCGCAAGCCCGAAGAGTTCGCCAGTTGCACAGACCGCATAGGCTGGCATGGCCGCGCCTTTGTGCTGCCGCATGAAACCATTGGCGATGATGCTGAGCGCATCGTGTTCCAGTCTGAAAACCAGATGGAAAACACCTTCCGTATCAAGCGCGAGGCGCAGGACTGGACAGACCGTATAGGCCGCTTGTGCGTTGGCAATAGCCGCTTAGTGTTTGCGGTGTCCTGTGCCTTTGCGGGGCCGCTGCTGCGTCCTGCGGGTATGGAATCTGGCGGGTTTCACTTGCGGGGAGATAGCTCTAGTGGCAAGACCACGGCGCTGCGCCTGGCTGCCAGCGTGTACGGTGGCCCCAGCTATATGCAGCGTTGGCGCACCACGGATAACGCGCTTGAGGCTATTGCTGCACAGCACTGCGATAGCCTGCTGATACTGGATGAGCTGGCGCAGGTTGAAGGCAAGGTGGCGGGCGAGTGCGCCTACATGCTGGCCAATGAGCAAAGCAAGGCGCGCGCCACGCGTAACGGTGCAGCACGCTCCCGCCTTTCCTGGCGCTTGCTGTTTTTGAGTGCGGGTGAGCTGGGCCTGGCCGACCACATGGCCGAGGGCGGCAAGCGAACACGCACAGGGCAAGAGGTGCGCATGGCCGATATTCCCGCTGATGCTGGCGCTGGTATGGGCGCGTTTGAGTGTCTGCATGGCTTGGGTGATGGTGCGGCCTTCTCTTCCCATCTGGCGCGTGAGGCGGGGCAGTGCCATGGTGCCGTGGGCCATGCCTTCCTGCAGTGGGCGGCCCAGCATTCGGATACCTTGGCCCGGCGTGTGCGTGATGCGGCTGCAGTTCTGTCCTATGCCTGGGTGCCCAGCGGTGCCAGTGGCCAGGTGGCCCGCGTGGCCGCGCGCTTTGCCCTGGTGGGTGTGGCGGGCGCGCTGGCTACTGAGGCGGCCTTAACGGGCTGGGATGAAGGTGAGAGCGAAGACGCGGCCAAGGCCTGCTTTGATGCCTGGCTGCAGGCTCGTGGTGGTGCTGGCAATGGTGAGGTGAAGGCCATGCTGCGTCAGGTGCGCGGCTTCCTGGAAGCGCACGGCGAGGGGCGCTTTACCTGGTGGCACAGGGCCATGGATGACCACAATGCCAAGACGCTGATGCGGGCCGGATTCCGGCGTCTGATTGATGAAGAGGGGCAGCCCATTAAAGTGCAGAAGACGGTTTACACGCCGCGCGCCGACAAGGAAATCTATGACGAGTTGACGGCCATTGATGGCGAGCAGACCCGCATTGAATACTTTGTGCTGCCCGAAGTGTTCCGCACCGAGATATGCCGAGGCTTTGACCACAAGGCGGTGTGCAAGGTTCTGCTGCAGCATGGTTGTCTCAAGCCGGACAAGGGCCGGGAGGTCGATGCCAAGCCGCGCCTGCCGGGCATGGGGCCTACCTGGTGCTATCGCATCAGCCCCGCCATCATGGAGCTGGACATATAGCCAGTCGCCAGCGCCAGCCGCCATGCACCGGCATAGCAGTACAAAGGCCCAAGGTTCACAGCCCTGGGCCTTTTGCTATCTGCAGCATGCATGGGCATGGCCGGGGTGCCTGTGCGTAGCAACAGGCGGCCCATCGTTGCCTTGCACGGCGGTAGCCGTGCCTGTACATGAGGCTGCACGGTACGGCCAGTCATTGCGGCTTGGGCTGCTTGTCCTGTGCCTATGCATGCGTGTGCATGCCGCAAGGTGGGCAGCCGCGCGCCGTGTGGGGCGCAGGGGGATTTAATTCCGCGATGGAATAAATAATCCGGCGTGAGTGCGCGAAGGCAAGCGAGAAAGCCGCACCAAGAAAAACAGGTGCCGCGCTTGCTTCAATGCATGAATGCGCCTCTTGAGTGGCTTTTAGGGCGATTTATCCCCGGAAATAGGCAATTTGTCCCCAATGTCCCCAAGCAAAAATCATCTGTCCCCAAGAAATTTGGGGACAGATTTTATTAATGATGACAATGATTTAGGTGTTGTTTTTGCATTTGTCCCCAATGTCCCCAAGATTTTTTAACGATACCCCGAAGAAAGTTCGCGGCATGGTGGTGATGATTTATTCATCAATTGAATCAATGGGGAGGGGCTATCGGAAATTTGCAGGCCCGAGTGTTCTAGACCGACCGGTACTCTCCGTTTGCAAAATGCGGGAAAAAAGGGGTAGGGGGGCTTACTGCGTGGGGTGGGGGTGGGTCAAAACTTTGACGCAGTGCCATCGGAAACCGAGCGCTTAGGCGGCAATTCATGGACAGGAAAAACTACCCCCTGGGGGTTTGAGTCTGGGTATGCAGGGGTAGGGGGGTAAGAAAGTCTGAGAACGCATAGACCGGAAACCGACTGGTTCGTGAAATTTTTACGTGCGCAGGTTTTGGGGGGAGGGGGTGCCTTGGGCCGGTGGCCTGCCCCTGGTGCTGTCTTGAATGGGTGATATTTGGATGTACCCCCAGTTTAGAAAAATGTACCCCCAGATGTACCCCCAGATACCCCCGGATTGCCGTGCACTTCAGTGGACTACGGTGGACAATAAAATTGCCACTGTCGAGAGGAAAAAGAAAAAGGCCGGAAGGTGGTGAACCTTCGCGGCCTTGAATTTGGTCCCCCCGACAGGAATCGAACCTGTATCTGTCGCTTAGGAGGCGACCGTTCTATCCATTGAACTACGGGGAGGGACGCTGGATTCTACCTGCGTTACCAGCCTGCGGATTTCAACCGACGTATTTATGCCTGCTCTGTGCGGTTGACTTCGACGGAGACGTGGGTGAGTTCTTCGTGTACCGACAGCAACTGGCGGATGTAGTCCGGTGTGACCGTGGCAGCGCCCTCGACTGCGATGATGCAGGCATAGTGGTTTTTGCCCACGCGCCAGACATGCAGGTCTGTGATGTTGACGGGTTGCGGACCCTGTGCAACAGCTTCACGCACTTCTTCCACGACGGGAGCATCCATTTCGGCATCGAGCAGCACGCGGCTGCTATCGCGCAGCAGGCCTAAGGCCCACATGGCCACCATCACGGAGCCGACCAGACCCATGATCGAATCCAGCCAGGCAAAGCCCAGGAGCATGCCGCCCAGCAACGCTGCGATGGCCATGACCGATGTGGCCGCATCTGCAATCACGTGCAGATAGGCGGAGCGCAGGTTCAGGTCGCCATGTGCATGGTCGTGCTCGTGGTGAGGCTCATGGCCGTGGTGATGGTGGTGCCCGTTCTTGAGCAGCCAGGCACAGGCCAGGTTGACCAGCAGGCCAAGAGTTGCCACACCTATGGCTTGCTGATAGTGAATGGCGGCAGGCGAGAGCAGGCGTTGTATGGATTCAAAAGCCATCAGGCCGGCAACCAGCAACAGGCAGATGGCGCTGGTGTAGCCCGCCAGGATTTCTATCTTCCAGGTACCGAAGCTGAAACGTCTGTCATTGGCCAGTTTGCGCGCAGCGGCATAGGCGCTGACGGACAGGCCCAGCGCCAGCGCGTGGGAACTCATATGCCAGCCATCGGCCAGCAGGGCCATGGAGTTGAAGTAATAGCCGGCGGTGATTTCCAACATCATCATGGCAAGCGTCAGCAACATGGCCTGCTTGGCATTTTTTTCACCTAGCGGATTGCCTTGGTCAAAGCTATGGGAGTGCTGTCGGGTAAATGGGGTGGCGGTGTATGAGGTCATGGCTGGCTTGTTTTTATATACTCTACCCCAGTATATTTTCCGCGCAGGCATGAGGACTACAATTCCTGCCCATGTCGCATACCGTTTCGAATCAAAAACCATTGCTCGCGCGCATTCGCCGCATCAAGGGGCAGACGCAGGCACTGGAGCGGGCTCTGGAAGAGGGGCGGGACTGTGCCGTGGTGCTGCAGCAACTGGCGGCTGTGCGCGGGGCTGTCAATGGCCTGATGCTGGAGTTGCTTGAAGGCCATATGCGCGAGCATTTGGGCGCCGAGTCCGCGACGGCCGAGCAGCGTGAGCAGGACCTGGAACTGGTCGTGAAGGTGCTGCGTTCCTACGTCAAATAAGGCGTGGCAGCAGGCCGCTGAGGGCCTGAATAGATGGATCAGGACTGCACCAGCGCCGCCAGATCGTTGACGAATGGCTGCACGCCAGGATGGCCGTGCAGCCATTGCCTGCCCAGAAATTCTTCGATCGACTGCTGCTGCAGCCCGAGGCCGGGCCGGCGGGCCGATGCGGCCTGCAGCAAGTCATGGGCGCGGTTCATGACTTGCTCGCTGTCTGCGGCCGCAGGCTCACCCAGTTCCAGAATCCATTCCTGCTGGATGCGGAGTATGAGCTTGCCTGCGGCTTGCTCAAGCGCGGTGCGGTTGCGTGGCATAGCAAAATTGATAGCATTTATCGTATGCGAGGAAAGGGGTTAGGGATGTTTTCATGCTTAGTCCTTGCGAACGGTATAGACGATGTCCATGGCACTGGTCATGCCGGTCTGAGCGCGCAAGGTGACGCTGCGCGACAGGTCGTAGAAGATGTAGATGATGCCCATGGCTCCCGACAGGCTCTGCTCGTAGGTCAGGTAGAGCTTGTCCGAGATGCGCTTGCCCATGGTCAGTGCAGCACCTGCAGCATCCGTGCCGTCGCCGCCGCCCTTGAAGCCGACCTCATCGAGACCCAGGCTTCCCGCAATCTTGCCGCTTGAGCTGTTGCCGCCGGCCAGCAAGGCCATGGCGGCCTGCTGAAGCAAGGCGCTGCTGGCCCCACCAGAGGCGGGATCACGGCCCATGACCACCCAGGAGAGCTTTTCTGCATCGGGCAGAGCGGGATCCGAGTACAGCAGCACGCGTGGTGCGCTGGCCGTACCCAGCACTTGCACGCCAGCCTTGACGGCAATATTCGGGCGCAGCGCCAGTATGTCCAGCGAGGGGTTGTTATAGGGACCATTGAAGCGGATCAGGCCGGTTTCCACATTCAGCGACTGGCCCCAGGCCCGGTAGCGACCTTGCTCGGTACGGATTTCTCCAGTCACGCTGGGCGGGCCGCCGATGTAGCTGGCACCTCGTACTTCGAGCTGGCCCAGCAGCCGCGTGGTGATGCCAAAGCCCTGCAGAGCAAAGTCACGGCCCATGTCGAGCTTGACGAGAATGTCGGGTACCTTGCGCGGCGTGGCCCGGGCCTGCTCCTTGCGGGCCTGTTGCTCGGCGCGGTGGCGTTCTTCCTCTTCGGCCTTGCGCGATGCCGCCGAGCGCACGACCACATCCTTGTCCAGCGATGGTGCGGATTCCTCGGGCAGGATGATGGAGGCTCTGTCGACGCTGAGGTCGCCGCGCAGCGTGAACTGGCTTTGCTCCAGTCGTGCCTGCAGATCGCCGGAGACGCTGACCTGGCGGTCAGCTCGCACAAGTACCTGCAGCTTGCTGGCCTTGGCCTGCAGATTCATGCTCAGGCCTGACTCGCTCCCTGTACCCGGCGGTGTGAATTGGGCATATCCCGTGCCGGTGAGCTGGCCACCGTCTTCGGGGGCACGGGTCAGGTTGCCGCTATATCCCAGAATGCGCGCCTGGCTGCCTTTGCCGCCCTTGAGGCGCAGTTCGGTGATGTCCAGTCTGGTGCCTTGCAGCTTGGCACGCAGAATGCCGTCGCGCAGGTCAACGCCATCGAGCAGAGACACGATATTGAGTCCATCGGCCTTGATATCGCCCTGCCACTTGGGGTCCTGCAAGGTGCCGCTGATGCTGGCGTCCGCCGCCAGCGTGCCCTGAATGCGCCAGCCTGGTGGCGCAAACAGGGCCCACAGTCCCATATCTGGCATATTGGCGTGCAACTGACCGGACAGAGGCGCCGTGGCGGGCAGCGTCCAGCGGTCCTGCTGATAGCTGAGCTGGGTGCGCAGGTCGGCGCTGAGCTTGCCTGCACGCTCGCTCTCCCAGAGCAGCTTGGCGTTGACCTGACTACCCTGTGCCTGCACGTTGAGGCGAATGTCCTTGATGCGCGAGCGCATGCCTGCGCCGCTGATCTGGCGCGTGCGTGTGCCGCCAGCGCGTGTGGCGGTGGGGCCGGTAGTCTGGATGACGGTAGTGCTGGAGCCATCGTCTACTGCCAGCCGCAGATCGCCTGCGGCACGCTCGACAGTGAGATCGGCCTTGAGATCCTTGCCCAAGGTGTCCAGGTTCCAGCGCGTGTTGAAGCTCAGGTCGCCGGAAATGCCGGCTGCCTCCAGCGGTGGATCGTCATCGCCCAGGCTGAATGCATCGACCCAGGCCAGCGGAATTCCAAGGGCTTGCCCTGCGCTGCGCAGCCCCCATTGGCCGCTGCCGGTACGGGTGACGGAGCCATCATCCCATGCCAGTTGCGCAGGTGCCAGCGGCTCGCTGCTGGTACGCCTGATGCCCAACTTCGGGGGCGTGATCTGCAGCTTGCCGGCGCTGAACTGATAGACGGTGCTCAGCACCGTGCTGCCACTGGTGCGCTGCTTGATCAGCACGGGGGCTCCGGCTTGCAACTGCACCACCCAGGGGGCGGGCTTGTTCTTGTCGGGTGTGAGCTGGGCCTGCAGCTTTTGCAGACTGGCTTGCCAGTCCAGCGGTGCCGTGCCCTTGCCGCCCGTCAGGCCGGCTTGCAAAGCGGTGTCGATCTGTATGCTTTTGCCAGCTTGCTGGGCCTGCGCGGTCAGACCGATCCTGGCATTTTCGGGGCTGCCGTCAATGTTCAGTGCCAGCGCAGGCAAGACGGCACCCTGGTCGACTGCGGTGCCGGCAGGCAGATAACGAATCTTCTCGGCGCGCAGCTTGGCCTGGATCTGCAAGCCACTGGCGGGAATGGCCGCGCCATGGGAGGCGCTCAAGCGCTTGAGCAGGTTTTCCCAACCGCCCTTCAGAGCCAGTTGCAAATCTGCGCTGCCATCGAGTTGAGCGCCGCCCAGCGGGTCCTTCACGCCCGGCAGTTTGCGCAGCCATTGTGTGAGCGTGCTCATGGAGCTGAGCTGCAGCTGGCTTTGGACAGTGCCGCTGGCAGGGCTCATCTGCCCGTCAAAGTTCAGTTGCGCACCGGGCACCGCAGCCTTGAGTCGAGCCTTGGCCTGCTGGGTTTCTGTATTGAACTCCACGGACTGGGCGTCGACGCTGGCCTGCAGGGCTTCTAGCTGTAGTTTCTCCAGCTGCAGCAGCGGGGCCTGCCACTGGCCTTTGGCAGCCAGGGTCTGAATGCGCAGCGTCTTGTTGTCGCGCTTGCCGTCCACTGCATGCAGATTGGCGGCAAACACAATCTTGCTGGCAGCGGCATCGCCGCTGCCAGGCTCGGCTTGCACAGCCTTGGCGCTGATTTCGCCTTCCAGAGGGGCGGCTTCCAGTGTGCTGTAGAGATCGGCCGGGTTGAGCTGTTCCACGACCGCCAGGCCTTCAAACAACCGGGTGCTCGGCGTGAACTGACCGTTGAGCGCGATTTTGCCCTTGCCGATCTGGATACTAGAGTCGTCGACCTGCCATTGCTGGCCGTCGAAATGGACTCCGGCCATCAGCTCGGCCACGGGCAGGCGCTGCCGGTCCCAGGGGCCGGGCAGCGCGTTGCTGAAGCTGGTGCTCAGGTTCCAGGGCTGAGCCTCCAGGTTCGTAGCGGCAGCTACCGTTTCGTCGGGGCCGGCCTGCAATTGGCCGGTCAACAGGGTACGCGGTCCTTGAGGCCAGAATGCAGAGACATCGAGATTGCGTAGCTGGGCCTTGGCAGCCAGCAGCGGCTGACCGCGCCAGGGCATGATGCTGGCCGCCACATCCGCCTGCATGGGGGGAGTGTCTGCAGCTGGCCCGGACTTCGAGCCTGAGGGCTGCCGGTTGCTGCTCTGCTCGGGGGCTAGAGCTGTTTTGCCTTGACGGTCTGCGCCGGAGATCTCGGCGCTGGCATTGGCCTTGATCTCCAGCCTCGCCGCTTCGGTGGCCAGCGTGCCTTCGGCTGTCACCCTGGCCTGCACGGCAATGGTGGCGCCGGCGTCGCCGTCCTTGTCCAATGGGTTGGGCATTTGCACATCGCCGGTGGCCTCGGCCTGCATAGCCATGGGAGCGGCGCCCTGCAGCTTCAGCTGGGCCTGATAGGTGCCCTGGGCAAAGCGCAGGCTGCTGACTTTGAGTTCGTGGTTGGTTCCCGTGTATTCATAGCGACCGTGCAGGTCCTGCACCACGGCTTCGGGCGGGCCTTGCCAGATGATCTGGTCGACCTTGAAGGGCAGCTCTATCTTCACGGGCAGGGTCAGCGACTGCAGCGGTTCGCTGGCGGGTTTGTCGGGGTCGTGGGTGCTGGCAATGTGCAACTCGGCAATACGAACCTCGCCCAGCTTGAGCGTGCGCGACAGTAGCAAAGGCCTGAACTGCCAGCCGATCTGAGCTTGCCTGACCTCGACCTTCATGGTCGGGCTCTGCCATTGCAGCCAGCCGATGCGGCCGCCGTTCTTGACACTGCCCGTGACCTCTTTGGCGACCAGGGACTGGTCTGCAGGCATCCAGCCGGCCACACGCTGCAGCGTCTGGTTGAGCGAGTCGTCCTTGCCAATCCACCACAGCAGGCTGCCAAGCGCCGCCACCAGGGCGAGCAGGGTCGCTGCAAAGGTCCAGCCCAGCGCGCGTAGCCAGCGGCGGCGTTTGAGAGGCGAAGAGGAGGCCTTGGCGGGAGGGGAGGTGTTTTGTTCTGCCATGCTTAAAACGTGAAGCCCAGACGCAGGTGCAGGCGCAGTTGCTGCTCCTGTGCGCCCCAGGCGAGATCTGCTTGAATTGGGCCAACCGGGCTTTTCCAGCGAATGCCGGTGCCAAAACCAACGCGGGTGTAGAGGCGGTTGATGTCATCGCCCACGGTGCCGGCATCGATGAAAACGGCGTGCTCGAAGTCCTGCGTATTGCCCTTGATGGTGATGGGCCGCTGCCATTCCACGCTGCCCATGGCCAGATAGCGACCCGCAATCACACGATCGTTTTCCGTGCGAGCGCCAATAGATTGATAGCCGTAGCCGCGCACCGTGTTGTCGCCACCCGTCAGAAACATGATGGTGGTGGGCAGATCCACATCTTTCTTGGCCATGACGGCGCCGATTCCCGCCTTGAGCTGCAGGCGGCTGTGGCGCCTGGTTTCCTCGTCGCGCTCGCCCAGCGGTATCAGGCTGAGCCAGCGCCCAGTGAGGCGCCCGAACGGCGAGCGCTGCGGCGTCAGCGTGGTGCCAGCACCAGCCTCCAGGGCCAGGCCGAAGCCCGAGGTGGGCAGCAGATTGTTGTCGAAATAGCGGGCCGTCCAGCCATAGTTGGCCAACAGCGAGGAGGCACCGGGCGGAGCACCTGCGCCCTGGGTCTTGGCGTAGTCGTACTGCAGGTACATATTGCGCTCTATGCGGTCCTCGGCCTTGGAGCGGCCAAAGCGCATCTGTGCACTGTTGGTGTAGAAGTCGCCTGCAGGCGCACGTTCGAGCTTGCCGCTGGCAAACCAGCGCCAGAGATCCTCTCCGGGAAGGCCGACCAGCTGCGTGGAGATCAGCGGGTTCTTCCTGTCCAGCTGCAGCTTGCTGACGGCGCGCCAGTTCAGACCGGGGACCTTGTTGTAAGTGTGATCGATGGACAGACGAGGTCCGGTGTCCGTGCTCAGACCCACACCAAACACCCATTTCTGCAGCTTGGCTTCGCGCACCTTGGCAATTACCGGCGAGGTGATGGCTGCACCCTGATTCTTGCGCTGTTCGTCGCGCTCAGCGTCGGTAGCGGCCTGTTGCGGCGAATCGGCCAGGGAGAGAAATACCGAGTCGTAATAGCCGCTGCTGACCAGGCGCTGTTGCGCATCGAGCATGCTTTGCAAGTCATATTCCTGACCTTCCGGAAGGCGCGCAATACGGGCCGTGCGCACCGGGTCGTAACGCTCGGCACCATCAATCTGCAGCGGACCGAACGTATAGGCTGGGCCGGGGTCATAGCTCACGCTGACCTGGGCCTTGTTGGTGTCGGCATCCACATCGGCCAGACTGGTATCTATGCGGGCCAGCGGGTAACGGCGCTTTTGCAACTCCTTGAGACCACCGCTCTTGGCGCTGCTCCAGGCCGATTGCGAGAATTGCTCGCCGGCCTGCAGCGGCCAGGTTTCCTCGATCTGCAGGCGCTGAGAGGTTCCCAGCTCGTCGCTGGCATTGATGCCGGCAAAACGCACCTCGGATTTCTCAATGATGGTGGGTGGGCCCGGATCGACCCTGACCACCACTTTGCGCGGTGCTTCCTCCTCGGGAGTATCGGTCAGCTCCACGGTCACCGTGGGGCTGAAATAGCCCAGGGTGCCTATCAGCTCGCGCACATTGGCATCGGTCGCACCCAGCAGGCGCGTCAGCTCGCGTCGCTGCAGATCGGGCTGGTGGCGAAAACGCTTGAGTTCAAGATGCTGCTCCAGCAGCGCACGGACTTGTTTTGGGGCATCGACTTCCAGAGTGAAGGCGGGGGGGCCGCTGGTGTCGATGCCCAGGGCTTCGGCTTCTTTGTCTTTGGGGGAAAGCAGGCTGCAGCCGCTGAGGAGCAAGGCGGCTCCCAAAAGCAAAGCCGGCCTCAAGGCCGGCTTTTTCAAGGGCAAGGTCTGGGGCATGCCCCTATTTTGACAGCATGCGCATGGCGTCTTCCAAGCCTTTGAGCGACAAAGGGTACATGCGGTCCCCCATCAGCTGCTGGATGATGCTGATGCTCTGGCGGTACTGCCATACGCCCTGTGGCTCCGGATTGATCCAGGCAAAGTGCGGGAAGGCATTCGTCAGGCGCTGCAGCCACTCGGCACCGGGTTCCTCGTTCATGTATTCGACCGAGCCGCCGGGTTGCAGGATTTCATAGGGGCTCATGGTCGCGTCGCCGACAAAGATCAGCTTGTAGTCCTTGTTGTACTTGCGAATGATGTCCCAGGTCGGAAATTTTTCGGCAAAGCGGCGGCGGTTGTTCTTCCACATGAAGTCGTAGACACAGTTGTGGAAGTAATAGAACTCCAGATGCTTGAGCTCGCTTTTCACGGCTGAGAACAGCTCCTCCACGCGCTGTATATGCTCGTCCATGGTGCCGCCCACGTCCATGAGCAGCAGCACTTTCACATTGTTATGCCGCTCGGGAATCATCTTGATGTCGAGATAGCCCGCATTGGCTGCCGTGGAGCGGATGGTGTCCGGCAGGTCCAATTCCAGTTCGCTGCCCTGGCGCGCAAACTTGCGCAGGCGACGCAGAGCGACCTTGATGTTGCGCGTGCCCAATTCCTGGGTGTCGTCATAGTCGCGGTAGGCTCGCTGCTCCCAGACCTTGACGGCGCTCTTGTTGCGGCCCGGTCCGCCAATGCGTATGCCCGCGGGGTTGTAGCCGCCATGACCGAAGGGGCTGGTGCCGCCCGTACCAATCCATTTGTTGCCGCCTTCGTGGCGCTCCTTTTGCTCCTCCAGGCGCTTCTTGAGCGTCTCCATCAGCTCGTCCCAGCCCATGGCTTCGATCTTGGCCTTGTCCTCGGGGCTGAGCTCGCGCTCCAGAAGCTTTTGCAACCAGTCCTGCGGAATTTCCTTGGTCAGGTCGGCCAGCATCTCCACGCCCTTGAAATAGGCGGAAAAAGCGCGGTCGTACTTGTCGTAGTGCTTCTCGTCCTTGACCAGAATGGTTCGGCCCAGGTGGTAGAAGTCGTCCAGGCTCCAGCGATCCTCGCTCTTGGGGCCGATGATGCCCGCGTCCAGTGCTTCCAGCAGAGCCAGAAATTCCTTGACCGACACAGGCAGTTTGGCAGCACGCAGGGTATAGAAGAAATCGATCAGCATGAAAAATGCCTCCAGCGCTTATGCAGCGGGTGCATGCTGCTCCAGAAGGTAGAGCAGTTGTGCACGGGCTTCAGGCCATTCGCCACTGCGCATGCTGTACATCACGGTGTCGCGAATCGTGCCGTCGCGGCGCAGAGCATGGCCGCGAATCACGCCATCCTTCTTGGCTCCCAGCCGCTCGATGGCGCGCTGGCTGGCGAAGTTGAAGTTGTCCGTGCGCCAGCCCACCACATGGCAGCCCAGCGTACCGAAGGCATGGGCCAGCAGCAGCAGCTTGGCCGAAGTGTTGACATGGGTGCGCTGAACGCTTTTGGCATACCAGGTGTAGCCAATTTCCACACGGCGAATGGTTGGCACGATGTCGTGATAACTGGTCGTGCCCAGCACCTTGCCGGTGGCATCGTCGAGCACGGCGAACGCAAAGCGGTGGCCCTGGTCGCGGCCTAGCAGCGCGGTTTCGATATAGCTGCGCACCTCGTCAGCCTCGGGCACGGAAGTCACTCGAATCTTCCACAGCTCTCCATCGGCTGCGGCCGCAGCCAGTCCAGGCTCATGGCTCAGATCCAGCGGCTCCAGTCGCACGCCGCGGTCGCGCAAGGTCACAGGTTCTACAAAGGTCATAGCTTGCTCACTCAAAGTGGATTGCGCTTGCTGCGCCAGAGTCGTGCCAGCTTGAGCCCCAGGCCTCCGCCCAGCCCCACCATGGCGATGGCGGCAATGCTGCCGGCACCATAGCCCTGGGCAAACAGGTCAAGGCCCAGCACATGGGACAGGCCCCAGCCCAGCAGGGCTCCACCCACAAAGCCGATGGCGTCGGAGCCGCCTTCCAGCAGCAGTTGTTGTGCGGTGCTCATGGGCTGTGTCTCCTCGGTTCTTCAGGAAGGTTAGCGGTTGCGCTGGTTCATGAAGACCAGCTTTTCAAACAGGCTCATATCCTGTTCGTTCTTGAGCAGTGCGCCAACCAGGGGCGGTACGCTGACCTTGCCTTCCTCGGATTGCAGGGCCGATGCAGGAATTTCCTCGGCGACCAGCAGCTTGAGCCAGTCGATCAGCTCGCTGGTCGAAGGCTTTTTCTTGAGGCCGGGCAGATTGCGCACATCGTAGAAGACCTTCATGGCGGCGCTCAGCAACTCGCCCTGCAGCTTGGGAAAATGCACGTTCACGATCTGGCGCATGGTGTCGGCATCGGGGAACTTGATGTAGTGGAAAAAGCAGCGGCGCAAAAATGCGTCAGGCAGTTCCTTTTCGTTGTTCGAGGTGATGAACACCAGGGGGCGGTGTTTGGCGCGGATCATCTCGTGCGTCTCGTAGCAATAGAACTCCATGCGATCGATTTCGCGCAGCAAGTCGTTGGGGAACTCGATGTCGGCCTTGTCGATCTCGTCAATCAGCAGGGCTACGGGGCGCTCCGCAGTGAAGGCCTGCCAGAGCACGCCCTTGACGATGTAGTTGTGAATGTCCTTGACGCGCTCGTCGCCCAGCTGCGAATCGCGCAGGCGGCTCACGGCGTCGTACTCATACAGGCCTTGCTGTGCCTTGGTGGTGGACTTGATATGCCACTGCAGCAGCGGCATGTCCAGCGCCTGAGCCACTTCCTCGGCTAGCATGGTCTTGCCCGTGCCGGGCTCGCCCTTGATGAGCAGAGGGCGCTGCAGGGTAGCGGCGGCGTTGACGGCCAGCATCAGATCTTGCGTGGCCACGTATTTGTCGGAACCTTGAAACTTCATGGGCGGTATCAGCGTAAGTATTGATAAGCGTGCGAAATTCTCACTGCCATAATCGTTTGCACTGCAGCAAGGCATTTGAGCACCCGTCTGAACTCTTGAAGGATTGTGCGCGCAAAATGATAAAAACTTGGACCACGGTATTGGCAGTAGTTGTCGCATCAGTGACCGGCATCGCAAACGCTCAGGCTGTCAAGGGCGATGCAAAGGCCGGCGAAGGCAAGATCGCCATGTGCATAGGCTGTCACGGCATCACTGGCTATCAGGCCAGTTTCCCTGAGGTTTACAAGGTGCCGATGATCGGCGGGCAGAATGAGGCCTATATCGTCTCGGCCCTGAATGCCTATAAAAAAGGCGAACGAAAACACCCCACCATGCGTGGCATTGCAGACTCGCTGAGCGAGCAGGACATGGCCGATGTGGCGGCCTTCTATGCAGGTCATAGCAAGGCCAAGGATGGCAAGGCCAAGGAGGCGAACCCGGCCGTCACGGCGCTGCTGCAAAAAGGTGCCTGCTTCTCCTGTCACGGTGAAGGCTTTTCAAAACCCATTGACCCGTCCTACCCCAAGGTGGCGGGGCAGTATTCGGACTATGTTTTCCGCGCCTTGCAGTCATACAAAACCGATGGCAATTCGCTCATCGGGCGCAGCAATGGCGTGATGGCGGGTATTGCCAAGCAGTTCAAGAACGACGAGCTGCAGCAGCTCGCCAAGTACATCGGTAGCCTGGACAGCGAGATGCAGGTAGTGGCGCAGCCGCACTTCCGCCTGGGCCAGAAATAGACCTTGTCTCAGAAAAAGCAAAAGCCCGTGAAGACGGGCTTTTGCTTTTTCTCAACGGTATGCAGCTCAGGGGCCCGGTACGCAGGGCTTGGGAGGCAGAGCTGGAGCCCTCCTGCCGCGATTGTGTCATCTCCCTGCGGAGGCTGCGCGGCGCATCAGGGGGTACTTTTAAAACGGCCGTCAGTGGTGGCCAGGCGCTGAACTCCGGCGACGTACGCCTCGCCATCCGGCGGGCGTCCCGAACGTTGGCTTTCCCAGAGCATCTGGCCCAGGCATTCCATGGCGGCGTGATGGGCGTCATGCAGATCACGCTTTCTGGTCAGCAGTTCCACGGCCTGGCGTATGCCGCGTGGCGAGTCCACGCTGCACTGCTCGCTGATGGACAGATGCATGGACAGGTGCAGAAACGGGTTGGTACGCTCGGTCTCCGCGTCGTAGTTGCGCGCCACGGCGGCATCCACGTCGGAGAGCTCGTCGAAGTACTCGGGGTGCTCGTCTATCCACAGGCTGGCCAGCGTCTCGATGGCCTCCATGGGCGCGCCGCTGATCATCTTGGCGCGCACACCGCAAAAAAATCGCCGTACGTCGGCTTGGCTGGGGTTGAACATGATGGCGCGCAGCGTATCACGGCTGCCGAGCGTCGGCCGGACTGTGGTCTTGCTCGCTGGCCAGGGGCGTATCGGGTGCATCGGCGTTGTCGGCCAGCAGATCTGCACGCTCCTTGGCCATCTGCTCCACCAGTTGCTGGCGGCCCTGCTTGGCCACCGCAATCAGCTGGTTCTTGTCCTTGTAATGCGGGTACATGCGCTCGGCCAGCGCCAGATTGTGCTCCCTGAATCGTGCTGTGATGCGTTTGGCTTCGGCCGGACTCTGACCCAGCAGCTCCAGCACCGACTGGGCCGAGATCAGGCTGGATTCGAAGACTTCGCGCTGGGCATGCTCGACCCCGAGATCGCGCAGGCGGAACCAGTGATCCAGGTCACGGGTACGGGCCACGATCTCGAGGTTGGGGAAATGCTTGCGCACCTGACTGGCTATCTTGAGGGACTGCTCGGTGGTGTCGACGGCAATCACCAGCACATGGGCCTGGGCCGCGCCTGCGATGCGCAGCAGGTCCATGCGTGTGGCATCGCCGTAGAACACGCGGTGGCCATAGATCTGCGCGGCCTCCAGCATTTCCACGCTGTGGTCCAGGATGGTCGGACGTATGCCCTGGGCCAGCAGCACGCGAGCCACGATCTGGCCGTAGCGGCCGAAGCCGGCAATGATGATGGGCGAGTCCTGAGGCTCGGAGATCTCCTTGGCCTTGTCGGAGCCGCATTCCTCATCCTTGATGGTGGAAAAGCGGCGCAGCAGCAGTTTGTCCAGCAGCACCAGCAGCAGCGGGCCCAGCAGCATCGACAGAGCCACGGCCGCGACCAGCATGGAAGACACGCTGTGGCGAAACACCTTGTACTGCGCCGCGGTCTGAAACACCACAAAGGCGAATTCGCCGCCTTGCGCCAGCATCAGCGTGAACACCGGGCGTTCGCGCCAGGGAATCTGCATGAATCTAGCCAGACCGAAGATCATCACTGCCTTCAGTGCAATAAAGCCCGTCACCATGGCGACCATGGCCCAGGGAGACTGGAGGATGACGCCAAAGTCAATGCTCATGCCCACGGCCATGAAAAACAGGCCCAGCAGCAGCCCTTTGAACGGCTCGATATTGGTTTCCAGCTCGCTGCGGTATTCGCTGTCGGCCAGCAGCACACCGGCCAGGAAGGCGCCCAGCGCCATGGACAGGCCCACCTGCGTCATCAGCATGGCAATGCCCACGACCAGCAGCAGCGAGGTGGCGGTGAAGATCTCGGGGGTCTTGCTGCGCGCAATCCAGCGCAGCAGCGGTTGCAGCAGCAATCGGCCGCCAATGATGACGGCGCCAATCGTGCCCACGGTCTTGAGAATGGCCAGCCAGACATGGCTGTCGCCGTGGCTGGCATGGGCGGCCTTGTAAGCGCCCAGAATCGGAATCAGCGCCAGGATGGGGATGGCCGCCACGTCCTGGAACAGCAGGATGGAGAAGGCGGCCTGTCCGCTGGGAGTGCGCATCAGATTGCGTTCGGCCATGATCTGCAGGCAGACAGCGGTTGACGACAGTGCCAGGCCCATGCCCGCAATCAGGCTGACGCGCCAGGACAGACCAAAGGCCCAGGCGGCCAGAAACAGAATCCCGGTGCAGACCGCCATTTGCGCCATGCCCCAGCCAAAGATCGGTCGCCGCAGCTCCCAGAGGCGCTTGGGCTGCAGCTCAAGTCCGATCACGAACAGCATCAGCACCACGCCAAATTCGGCAAAGTGCAGGATGTCGTCCACATTGCGCACCAGGCCAAAACCCCAGGGGCCCATGGCAATGCCGGCGCCCAGGTAGCCGATGATGGCTCCCAGGCCCAGGGCTCTGGCGATGGGGACAGCCAGAACCGCCGCCGTAAGATAGATGAAGCCGTAAGTCAGCCAGATGGGAGAGCCGTGTTCCATGGGAATGTTATGTGGTGTTAACCCTAGAAAGATTCCATTTTGGCACCCGCAACCAGGCGTCAGATTTTTGACAGAAAGAAAAATGGGACGAATGGTTACCTGGTGCTTATAGCGCCTGGTCAACCATGCGTCTGCAAGTCGGCAGCGCAACTTTTAAGATAGGCGCTTTGTGACTGGCGCTTTAGATCGGCGTTTGGAGTGAGTATGGATTTGCACACCTGGTTTGCTTTTTTTGTGGCCTCCTGGATCATTGCGGTCTCGCCTGGATCGGGTGCCGTGCTGTCCATGAGCCACGGCCTGTCCTACGGTGTGCGCAAGACCAGCGCCACCATCATGGGTCTGCAACTTGGTCTGCTGCTCATCCTGTTGATAGCAGGTGCCGGCGTGGGCTCGCTGCTCATGGCGTCCGAGTGGGCCTTCAACGCCGTCAAGATCGTGGGCGCCGGCTATCTCATCTATCTGGGCATCAGCCAGTGGCGTTCCGGTGGCTCGCCGTTGGCAACGCAAGAGGCCGTGCCCGAGGCCAGTCTCAAAAAGCGCGTGCTGACGGGCTTTCTGACCAATGCCACCAATCCCAAGGGCATCATCTTCATGGTGGCCGTGCTGCCGCAGTTCATGACCACCAGCCGTCCTCTGGCCCCTCAGTTGGCGATTCTGGCCGTGACCATGCTGGCTGTGGACACCACGGTGATGCATAGCTATGCAGCAGGTGCCAGCGCCTTGCGTGGTCTGATGCGCAGCGCACGCGCCATGCGCAATCAGAACCGCGTCTTCGGCGGCCTGCTGATGGCCGTGGGCACTGGCCTGTTTTTTGTTCAGCGCTCCAGCGAAGCCTGAGCCGCTTTGAAAAGCATAGCTGCCAGTGTATGAGTAGATTGAGCTAGCGGTATATTGGATCGAATGATTTAGGGTAAGCCCCTTGTCCCGCGTCAGACATGGCGCAGGGCAGGGGGCTTCTACATTGGGGGCATGAAAACCTTTCGCTCCTACTCCGAAGTGCTGGCCTCGATTGGGCAGGAAGTCGCCGTCAGCGACTGGATCACCATCACCCAGGCCCAGATTCAAATGTTTGCCGACGCTACAGGCGATCAGCAATGGATTCATACCGATCCCGAGCGTGCGGCCCAGGGGCCGTTCGGTGCACCGATTGCCCATGGTTTTCTCACGCTGTCCCTGCTGCCGAAGTTCTTCGAAGGCACTTTCAAGATCGAAGGCGCCAAGATGGGGGTGAACTACGGGCTCAACCGCGTGCGCTTCATGGCTCCCGTGCCCGTCAACAGCCGCTTGCGGGCTCGCATGACCTTGCAGGCAGCGGAGCGCATCGAGCCTGAGGGCATTCAGATGACCTGGCTGGTGACGGTGGAGCGCGAAGGCAGCGACAAGCCTGTGTGCGTGGCCGAGTCGCTGGCGCGCAGCTTTGGTGCCGCGGCCTGATTCGCGGAGTAATTTTCAAGCCATGAAAAAAGCCCCCTGGCTTATGCCTTGGGGCTTTGTTATTGAGCCGCACCTTGCACAGCAGGGTGCTGCGCAGAGTCTGTCATTCGCCATAGTTGTCCAGCAAACCGGCCTTGCCTGCGGCAATGGTTTCCTGGCGCACCTGCTCACGGCTGAGGTTGCTGGATTGCTGTTGCTGGGACAGGGGCAGATAGGCATCGCCAACGAGCTGCAGCTGGCCCTTGGCCATGGCGTCCTGCACCTGGGCATTGACCTGAGCACGGGTCAGGGTGGATTGACCTGCAACTTCGGGAGGGTAGTGATCGCCGGTGAAGTCAAAGCCTGCGGCCTGTGCAGCGGCGGCGGACATGGCCAGAGTGGCAACGATGGCGAGGCGGTTGGCGTATTTCATGATTCGTCCTTTGGGTACATCGGGCCTGCAGTCTTGGCGGATATCGTCGGTCGGCTGCAAGTCCATGAGTCGTACTTTAGGACGATCTAATTGCGAGAAAAACCCCCTGTTGCGCAACTTATTGTTCCGAAAATAGAGACAATAAGCGGGAACTTAAAGAGCCGTCTTGGGCTCCGCAAGGGCAGCTCCCGCGAAACCCTGCTGGCGCCAGGCTTCGAACACCGTCACGGCCACGGCGTTGGACAGGTTCAGGCTGCGCTGAGAGGCCAGCATGGGCAGGCGCAGTCGCTGCTCGTTGGGGAACTGGGCGCGCACTTCGGGCGGCAGGCCCTTGCTTTCAGAACCAAAGACCAGCCAGTCGCCGGCCTTGAACTCCATGGTATGGGCCGGACTGCTGCTATGCGTGGTCATGGCGAACATGCGCTCGCGCTGCGGTTGACAGGTTTCGAGGAAGACGTCCCAGCTGGCGTGGCGGGCCACATTGGCGTACTCGTGATAGTCCAGTCCGGCGCGGCGCATATGCCGGTCTTCCATGGAAAAGCCCAGCGGTTCGATCAGATGCAGGCTGCAACCCGTATTGGCAGCCAGACGGATGACATTGCCCGTGTTGGGTGGGATCTCGGGCGCCACAAGAACGATATGAAACATGGGGCGCTATTGTGCAGTCCGGCTGTTACCCACGCTGCCGCCTGCGCAGTTCCAGACTGGCGAATATGGGTCAAGGCGTGCGTGCCAGCACGACGGCGCTTACCGATGCAGCGCCGGCCGACAGCAGGCAGTCTGCCAGTGCATCCAGCGTGGCACCGGTGGTCATCACGTCGTCGAGCAGCAAAATCTCCCGTCCTTTCACCAGAGCCTGCCGAGCCGGGGCGAGGCTGAAAATGCCGCGCAGTTGGCGCAGCCTTTGTTCCCGGCTGGAGGCATGTTGGGGCAGCTCCAGATGTTGGCGTTGCACAGCCTCGCTCAGCAAGGGCAAAGGGCTGTCGTATTGCTCCGAGAGAGAGCGTGCCAGCAGCAGGCTGTGGTCAAAGCCGCGCTCGCGCACGCGCTCATTGGAGGCCGGCATGGGCAGCAAGGCATCGCAGGCCCGCAGCAGCTCCCTGACTTCGGGGTGACTGGCCATCAGCCTGCCCAGACTGCGCACCAGCCCCAGATCGGCTTGAAATTTGTAGCGTGTGATGAGGTTTTGCCAGGGGTAGGCATAGTCCAGCGCGGCGGTGCAGCGCTTGAGTCGGGGTGGTTGCTTGAGGCAGTTGCCGCAGAGGCTGACCAGTGCAGGCAGCGGCAGGGCACAGCTGTGGCAGCGGTGCTTGTGCAGAGCCCAGCGTGCATGACAGTCGCGGCAGACGCGTGGCCCCGGCCAGCGTCCACAGACTGCGCACTGGCTGGGCAAGGCATCCAGCCAACGCTGCTGCTGGCGGCGAAGGTGTGAAAGCCATGTCGCATGAAGGTCGGGCATGGAATCAATATACTCGCGCCGCATTGATCTTCACTCCGGCAGTTGGCGAGCGGCTCGCTTGCTCGACTCTCTGCCTGCTTTTGTCTGCCCATGTCCCACGTCCTGCCTCCAACAATCGATTCTGCAGCTGCAAACCATTGGCAAATGGCCGCTCCGGCCGAGTCCCCCTGGTTGCACGAAGAGGTGGCCAGTCGCATGCAGCAGCGCCTGGACTGGATAGTGAAGCCGCCTGAGAAATGGTGCCACTGGGAGCCGGTGCGCGGCGGCATGCAGGCACACCAGTTGCTGCGCGAGCGCTATCCGCAGGCCGAATGCACGATTTATGAACCCGTGGCTCGCCGCGAGGTCGTGGCGCAGGACAAGCTCGGCAGCCGCTGGTGGCAGCTCTCTCGCTGGAAGGGGGCTGCTGCTCACATGACCGCGCCTGCAGACGGCAGCATGGACATGCTCTGGGCCAATATGCTGCTGCATACGGCAGCCGATCCGCAGACTCTGATCGAGCGCTGGCACAAGGCACTCAAGGTCGATGGCTATGTCATGTTCTCCTGCCTCGGGCCGGATACCGTGCAGCAACTGCATCGGCTCTACGCCGAACTGGGCTGGGGGCCGGCAGGTCATACGTTTACCGATATGCATGATTGGGGCGACATGCTGGTGCACTCCGGCTTTGCCGAACCGGTGATGGACATGGAGCGCATCACCCTGACCTTTGCCACGCCACAGCGTCTGTTGCAGGAGCTGCGCGAACTGGGCCGCAATCTGCACCCCGGGCGTTTTGCCGGCCTGCGCGGTCGTGGCTGGAAGGCCGGGCTGCTGCAGAAAATCGAGGAGCGCTGGGCCGACAAGCAGCCCGATGGCCAGCTCTCGCTGACCTTCGAGATCGTCTATGGCCACGCCTACAAACCGCAGCCCAAGCTGCGTCTGGAAGCAAATAGCGCCGTGTCGCTGGAAGACATGAAGGCCATGCTCAAGCAGCCACGCAACGCGGGTTTGCGATAGCACATCTGTCGTTTTCCGGTCATTGATTCGACACAAAGCTGCCTACAATTTCTCCAAGTTATTTCATGGATAGCAGCAATTCTTCGGGCTTCTCTCCTGCCTGAAGGAAAACAGACAGTGCGGCCCAAGCCGCCAGGGGAGATATCGGGTGTTTCGCTTTGCCAAGGGGACTGGCCAGCGGGTTCGACAGCGGCCGGTTTTCGCATTTCATCATCACCACAAGCCAGCCTTTTGCTGCGCTGACGCATCCCTGTGCCCGGCGGTGGCCGCGGTGCAGGAGCGTCCCATCTTCTCCCCTTCTGTCTTGGCTGTCAGGCCAGTTTCAGCCATCTCCGGCACTTGCCGTGAGATGCGCTTGCCAGTACGAGTTTCAAGTCCGGTCAGGCTTGCCTGCGCAAGCCCGGTTGGCATGAGTTTCCGGTACATGCATTAGTGAATGCGCGCAGACAGTGCTATCAAATTCTGGGGCATGCTGCGTTGAAGTTCGCGAGGTAGTGTGAGTGTCACAGCCTTCTGGCCGGCAGCGGCACGAAGCGGTGTGAGCGAGTGGACAACTGAGGCTTAGAGGTAAGTGAAAACGATGAAAAACATTTCCACCAAGCTGGTTCCCTGGAGTTTGGCCTTGGCGGCGTGGGGTAGTTCCATGGCCTATGCGGCGCAGGATCTGCCGGGAGGCCCTGCCGTCAACCAACTCAATCTGCATCCGCCTGTGACACGCATTGCCGTGGAGCAGCACTGGCTGCACTGGATGATGCTCATCATCTGCACGGTGATCTTCATCGCGGTATTCGGGGTGATGTTCTATTCCATCTGGAAGCACCGCAAATCCCAGGGAGCCAAGGCCGCGAACTTCCATGAGTCGGTCAAGGTGGAGGTGGCCTGGACGGTGGCTCCCTTCATCATCGTGATTCTGATGGCGCTGCCTGCCACCAAGGTGCTGGTGGCACAGAAAGACACGACCAATGCCGACCTCACCATCAAGGCCACCGGCTATCAGTGGAAATGGGGCTATGACTATCTGAGCGGAGAGGGCGAAGGCCTGGGCTTCATCTCCACGCTGGATAACGCCCAGCGCCAGATGTCCAACAGCGGCGATGTGAGCAAGGCGCCCAACGACTATCTGCTGAGGGTGGACAACCCGCTGGTCGTGCCGGTGGGCAAGAAGGTGCGCATCATCACCACGGCCAACGATGTGATCCATTCCTTCATGGTGCCGGCCTTTGGCATCAAGCAGGATGCGATTCCCGGCTTTGTGCGCGATACCTGGTTCAAGGCCGAGAAGACCGGCGACTACTACGGCCAGTGTGCCGAGCTGTGCGGCAAGGAACATGCCTACATGCCCATTCACGTGAAGGTGCTGTCTGCCGAAGCCTACACCGCCTGGGTGGCCGGAGAAAAGAAGAAGCTGGCCGCCAAGGCCGATGATCCGAACAAGGTCTGGGTGCTGGCCGATCTGGTGGCACGTGGCGAAAAAGTCTATGCAGCCAACTGCGCAGCCTGCCACCAGGCCAATGGCAAGGGGGCCGGTCCCATCAAGCCGCTGGACGGCAGTCCCGTGGTGCTGGGCCCCACGGCCGACATGATGCATGCCGTGCTCGAAGGCCGCGCCAACGGTGCCATGCCGGCCTGGAAGCAGCTGAGCGACACCGAACTGGCTGCAGTGGTGACCTTTGCCAAGAACCACTGGAGCAACCAGACCGGCCAGCTGGTGCAGCCCGCCCAGTTCGTGGCTGCGCGTGGCGGCAAGTTTCCTGAAGGCGGAGGCAGTACTGCACCCGCAGCTCCTGCGGCTGACTCCGCCGCCCCTGCGCAAGGCGCAGCCGCTGCGGCCAGCGATGCCGGCCCTTATCAGGTCTTTTTCGAGACCAGCAAGAGCGTGCTGGACGACAAGGCTCAGGCTGCGGTGAAGAAGGCGGCCGAGTACTGGAGTGCCCACAAGGACGGCAAGATTGCCCTGTCGGGCTTTGTGGACTCCACCGGCAATGCCGACAAGAACGCGGAGCTGGCCAAGGAGCGAGCCAAGGCCGTGGCCAAGCTGCTGGAGGACAGCGGCATTGCGGGAGACCGCATCGAGCTGCGCAAGCCCGAGACCATCACGGCTGCTGCAGGCTCGGACCAGCAGGCACGCCGTGTTGACATCACGGCCGCGAAGTAAGCCCCGGGTATAGAGACCGATTGGAGAAAAGAATATGAGCGCCGTAGTTCCTCCCGTCCACACCCATGAGGGCCATGGTCACGACCATGGGCACGACGACCATCACCACGCCATGCCCTCGGGCTGGCGCCGCTGGCTGTTTGCCACCAATCACAAGGACATCGGCACGATGTACCTGCTGTTCTCCTTCACCATGCTGATGGTGGGAGGCATCCTGGCCATGCTGATCCGTGCCGAGCTGTTCGAGCCCGGTCTGCAGATCGTCAACCCCGAGCTGTTCAACCAGCTCACCACCATGCACGGGCTGATCATGGTGTTTGGCGCCATCATGCCGGCCTTCGTGGGCTTCGCGAACTGGATGCTGCCGCTGCAGATCGGTGCGTCCGACATGGCGTTTGCACGCATGAACAACTTCAGCTTCTGGCTGCTGATTCCCGCCGGCATCATGCTGGTGGGCTCGTTCTTCATGCCCGGTGGTGCGCCGGCGGCCGGCTGGACGCTGTATGCGCCGCTGACGCTGCAGATGGGCCCGTCCATGGACACCAGCATCTTTGCCATGCACATCATGGGTGCCAGCTCCATCATGGGCGCGATCAACATCATTGTCACCATCCTGAACATGCGTGCGCCAGGCATGACGCTGATGAAGATGCCGCTGTTTGCCTGGACCTGGCTGATCACCGCCTATCTGCTGATTGCCGTGATGCCGGTGCTGGCCGGAGCCATCACCATGACGCTGACCGACCGCCACTTCGGCACCAGCTTCTTCAATCCTGCGGGCGGCGGCGATCCGGTGATGTATCAGCACATCTTCTGGTTCTTCGGCCACCCCGAGGTCTACATCATGATCTTGCCGGCCTTCGGTATCGTCAGCCAGATCGTGCCAGCCTTCAGCCGCAAGAAGCTGTTCGGCTACACCTCCATGGTCTATGCCGTGGCGGCCATTGCCATCCTGTCCTTCATCGTCTGGGCGCACCACATGTTCACCACGGGCATGCCGGTCACGGGTCAGCTGTTCTTCATGTACGCGACCATGCTGATCTCCGTGCCCACGGCCGTGAAGGTGTTCAACTGGACGGCCACCATGTGGCGCGGCTCCATGAGCTTTGAAACCCCGATGCTGTTCGCCGTGGGCTTCATCTTCGTGTTCACCATGGGCGGCTTCACGGGGCTGATCCTGTCCATGGCCCCCATCGACATCCAGCTGCAGGACACCTATTACGTGGTGGCTCACTTCCACTATGTGCTGGTGGCCGGTTCGCTGTTCTCCATGTTCGCCGGCTATTACTACTGGTCGCCCAAGTGGACGGGCGTGATGTATTCCGAGACACGTGGCCGCATCCACTTCTGGGGCTCGCTGATCTTCTTCAACATCACCTTCTTCCCCATGCACTTCCTGGGACTGGCCGGCATGCCGCGTCGCTATGCCGACTACCCCATGCAGTTCGCCGACTTCAACATGATTGCCTCCATCGGCGGCTTTGGCTTCGGCCTGATGCAGGTGTATTTCTTCCTGTTCGTCGTCTGGCCCGCGATGCGCGGTCATGGCGAGAAGGCATCGCAAAAGCCCTGGGAAGCGGCCGAAGGCCTGGAATGGGAAGTGCCTTCTCCGGCTCCGTTCCACACCTTCGAGACGCCGCCCAAGCTCGATGAAACCGCCACCAAGGTGATAGCCTGAGGAGGCGCATATGACGACGCAGGAACAGCGCAAGGCGAACCTGAGGCTGGGACTGATCCTGGCCTCCACGGCTGCCGTGTTCTTTATCGGCTTTGTGGTGAAGATGGCCTGGCTGCATTGAGGCAGCCCGATGGCAACCGATTGGAGGAGCTTGAGGTGAGCATAGCCAAGGAAAACGCGAAGATGGTGGGCAAGCTGGCGATCGTTGCCCTGGGCATGTTTGCGTTCGGCTATGTGCTCATTCCCATCTACAAGCATATCTGCGAGCTGACGGGCATCAACATCCTGTCGCTGTCCGAAAAGCAGGTGCCCGGTGCCGGCGTGGCGGGCCGCGACGTGAAGCTTCCGCCCAACAGCCAGATCGACACCAGCCGCACCATCACCGTGGAGTTCGATGCCAATGCACGCGGGCCCTGGGACTTCAAGCCGGCCCTGCGTTCGGTGCAGGTCCACCCCGGCGAGCTGGCCACGGTGATGTACGAATTCCAGAACGTGCAGAACCGGCGCATGGCTGCTCAGGCCATCCCCAGCTATGCGCCGCGCCAGGCCACGGCCTACTTCAACAAACTGGAGTGCTTCTGCTTTTCGCAGTACACGCTGGAGCCCGGCGAGAAGCGTGAGTGGCCGGTGGCCTTCGTCATCGATCCGCGCATCTCCAAGGATGTGAAGACCATCACGCTGTCCTATACATTCTTCGAGGTCGGTGGCAAGACCCCGGCAGCGCCCGAAGGCAGCACGGCTGCAGTCGTCACGCCAGGAGGCAGCTCATGACACAGGATGTCAAGAAGACCGGATTCTGGCGAAGCATTGTGGCCGTCGCCTGGGCCATGCTGGGCGTGCGCAAGGGCAAGGAGTACGAAAAGGATTTCGCCAGCATCACGCCGCTGCATGTGATTGCCGTGGGGCTGGTGGCGATTTTTGCCTTGGTATTAGCGTTGATATGGATCGTCAACCTGGTCGTTTAGCCTTTGCTGAAACAGGTGTGGCGAATGCAGTGCAAGTGATAGTGGAGCGTCGGTCAAAACAACGATCAACAGAGTCAGGAGCCGAGTGATGAGTGCAACCCCGCAGGGCGCAACCCCTTACTACTATGTGCCAGCCGAATCCAGCCATCCCGTGATGGCGGCCATCGGTCTGTTCTTTGTGATTCTGGGCGCAGGCACCTGGATCAATGGTCATGACTGGGGAATGTATTCCCTGTTCGTCGGTCTGGTCTGGTGGCTGGCCGTGCTGTTTGTCTGGTTCCGCGATGCGGCGCGCGAAAGCGAGGCCGGTCTCAACAGCCGCAAGATCGACCTGTCCTACCGCTGGAGCATGAGCTGGTTCATCTTCTCGGAGGTGATGTTTTTCGGCGCCTTCTTCACCGCGCTGTGGTGGGCACGCGCGCACTCGGTGCCGGCGCTGGGCAGTCTGGCCAACGAGCTGCTGTGGCCCAACTTCCAGGCCGTGTGGCCCAGCGTTGCCCCCGGTGCCACGGCGTCGCCCGCGAATATCGTCGAGCCCTTCAAGACCGTGGGGCCGTTCTGGCTGCCCACCATCAACACGGCGCTGCTGCTGAGTTCGGGCGTGACGCTGACCATCGCCCACCATGCGCTGCAGGTCAACAACCGGGCGCGCTGCATCAGCTTCATGTGGATGACGGTGATTCTGGGCTTTGTCTTCCTGTGCGTGCAGGGCTACGAGTACCACCATCTCTACAACGACTACAACCTCAAGCTCAACTCGGGCGTATTCGGCTCCACCTTCTACATGCTGACGGGCTTTCACGGCTTCCACGTGCTGGTGGGCATGCTGATGCTGTTCTTCATCACCATCCGTCTGATGAAGGGAGACTTTACCGACAAGCACCATTTCGGCTTTGAAGGTGCGGCCTGGTACTGGCACTTTGTGGATGTGGTCTGGGTCTTTCTTTACATTCTCGTGTACTGGATGTAAGACTCTCAAAAATAGAAGCGTCTTGCGCAAGGCCGGCATGGAGTTCAGCATTAAACAACGCTGAACTCCATGAAAGGCAGGCGCAAGGCGCTTTTATTTTGGGAGCGCAAAAAGCGCTCAAGCAAGCCGGCTATTGCCCGGGCTGCCAGCCCGTGGGCTGTATCCATCCCATCTTGGCAGCCAGCAGAACGCAGAGAAACAGCGCAATCGACAAAGCCACGCGAAGGGCCAGGGCGCGGAACATCTTGCGGCTGCGCTCGGCATCGTCGGCCTCCGAGCTTTCGCTGCCGTCGCCCCTGCGCATCATGAAGAACAGCGCACTGCCAAGGCTCGCCAAAATGGCGAGAAAAGCGAGAATGATCACGAATTTCATGAACGGATTATCTGGTGCGCATTTCCCGATTTCCAGACCTCTGGCGGTTTCTCCTGATCTCCCTGGCGGCCCTGGCCTGCGTGGCCGTCACTGCATCGCTGGGCGTCTGGCAGCTGGGCCGGGCAGCGCAGAAGCAGGCCATCTTTGATGCCATCGAGCGCCAGCAGGCGCTTCAGCCCTGGCATAACGCAGAGCTGGCCGCCGAGGTGCCGCTGGCAGCCGAATCCATTGACGTAGCGCAGCAGGCGAAGCTGCTGCATCGCACTGTGCAGCTGCAGGGCCAGTGGCTGGCCGAGCAGACCGTGTTTCTGGACAACCGGCAGATGCAGGGCCGGGCCGGCTTCTACGTGCTCACGCCATTCAGGCTGAATGCGCCTCACGGACACAGGGTCGTCGTCGTGCAGCGTGGCTGGGCACCGCGCAATTTCATGGACCGCGCCGTCCTGCCCGAGGTGCAGACACCTGCAGGCATGGTCAGCATCGAGGGCAGGCTGCAAGCGCCGCCATCCAGGCTGATGGAGCTGGAGGCTGCCCATGGCGGGGCAGACCCTGATGGGCAAAAGTCGCGCATCCGACAGAATGCAGACATTGCCCAGTGGGCGCAGCAAAGCGGCTTGCCGCTGCTGGGGCTGAGCGTGGTGCAAAGCGGCAGCGCCAGCGAAGGCTTGCAGCGCGACTGGCCGCAGATCAATGCCGGTGTGCAAAAGCACTACGGCTATGCATTTCAGTGGTTCGGACTCAGTGTCTTGGTGGTGTTGCTCTATGTCTGGTTTCAACTCGTCCGACGCTATTACCCCGGCCGCCACGCAGCGCGGCCACAGTGATGAACCGCTGAGCTTTGCGGTTCACAGCCTGCCCGATCCCGCGCAGAGCCAGACACGGCAGATGCAGCAGGCGCGTAGCGGTCGCTGGAAGATGCTGGCCGTGCTGCTGGTCTGTGCAGCTCCGGTGCTGGCCTCCTACTTCACCTACTACGTATTGCGTCCTACGCAGCAGCGCAGCTATGGCGAGCTGATTGCCGAGCAGCCCGGCCTGCCCGAAGTGCAGGCCACGACGCTGGACGGCCGCAGCGTGAATCTGAACAGCCTCAAGGGCCAGTGGTTGCTGATCAGCACCAGTGCCGGGGACTGCGGACAGCGCTGTCAGGATCATCTCTATCTGCAGCGCCAGCTGCGTGAAACCCTGGGTCGTGAAAAAGACCGGCTGGACTGGGTCTGGCTCATCAGCGACCAGCAGCCCGTGCCTGAAAAAATCTTGCCGGCTGCCGAGCAAGCCACAACGTTACGTGTACCTGCAGCAGTCATCGGCAACTGGCTCAAGCCCGAGGCCGGGCATGCGCTGGACGAGCATCTGTATGTGGTCGATCCGCAGGGCCATTGGATGATGCGCTTTCCGGCAAGCATGGACAAAGCCGCGGCAGGCAAGGCCAAGCGCGATCTGGAGCGGTTGCTGCGCGCTTCCGCCTCGTGGGACGAGGCTGGGCGAGCCACGGCCGACACGGTGCAGAAATAGCTGTTGAAGCCCGCGATAGCCGGCTCTCGCAAGCGCTATCAGCGATCTGAATCATGGTCAGCGAGGAGGTCCGCATGCAGGCAGAAATCTCGGATTTGAAAGGTGCTGTTCCAGACGCCATGGCGGCTTCTTCGCGCTGGGCACAGTACCACGCGCTGACCAAGCCCAAGGTGGTGCAGCTCATCGTCTTTTGCGCCTTCATCGGCATGGTGCTGGCCGTGCCGGGCGTTCCCGGCTGGCAGGATTGGGGCCGCATGCTGGCGGCCTGCGCAGGCATCTGGCTGGTGGCTGCGGCAGCAGCGGCGTTCAACTGCCTGGTCGAGCGCGGCATCGATGCGCGCATGAAGCGCACGGCCTGGCGGCCTACGGCGCGCGGCGAGCTCTCGCATTCCCAGGCCTTGCTGTTTTCGGCCTTGCTGTGCGCAGCAGGTGCCGCCATCTTGCTGCTGGCCGTGAATGCTCTCACGCTATGGCTGACGCTGGCCACCTTCATTGGTTACGCAGTGATCTATACCCTGGTACTCAAACCTTTGACGCCGCAGAACATCGTCATCGGCGGGGCATCGGGTGCCATGCCGCCCGTGCTGGGCTGGGCGGCGATGACCGGACAGGTAGGGCATGAAGCCCTGCTGCTTTTTCTCATCATCTTCCTCTGGACGCCGCCGCATTTCTGGGCGCTGGCGCTGTACCGTGTGGAGGATTACCGTCGCGCCGGTCTGCCCATGCTGCCGGTCACGCATGGCAATGCCTTCACGCGACTGCAGGTGTTTCTCTATACCCTGGTGCTGTTTGCCGGTTGTCTGCTGCCTTTTGTGGTGGGAATGAGCGGTTATCTCTACCTTTTTGCCGCAGTGATTCTGGGGTTGGGCTTTTGCGGTTATGGTTGGGCACTGCTGCGCAACTACTCGGATGCGCTGGCACGCAAGACCTTCCGCTTTTCCCTGATCCATCTGAGCCTGCTGTTTGCTGCGCTGCTGGTGGATCACTACCTAGCCTGACTGACCATGGATAAACGAGCTGTGCTGCGCGTACTCGGTGCTTTAGGCGCCGCAACACTGGCCGGTGCGGCCACATTGACATTGACTGGCTGCAAGGACGATAAAAAGCCCAAATTTCAGGGCGTGGATGTGACGGGCGCAGACTATGCCAAGGACATTCCGCTCACCGATGTTCACGGGAAAAAGCGCAGCCTCAAGGATTTCTCGGGCAAGGTGGTGGCTGTGTTCTTCGGCTACACCCAGTGTCCCGATGTCTGCCCCACCACGCTGCAGGAACTGCTTGAAGTAAAGCAGGCCTTGGGAGCCGATGGCGACAAGCTGCAGGCCGTGTTTGTGTCGCTGGACCCCGAGCGTGATACGCCTGAAGTGCTCAAGGCCTATCTGGCCAATTTCGACGAGAGCTTTGTGGGGCTCAGCGGTACGGCAGACGAGATTGCTGCCGTGGCCAAGGATTTCAAGATTTTCTTCAAGAAGGTGCCAGGCAAGGTCGAAGGAACTTATACCCTCGATCATTCGGCCGGTACCTATCTTTTCGATCCCCAGGGCCGGTTGCGTGTGTACGAGCGCTACGGCGCGGGGCCGCAGTTGCTGACTCAGGACGTGAAGACACTGCTGGGCTGAAGCGGTTGCGACCAGCAGCATTGGTTTTGGGTTCTGAAATTTATTGTTACATGTTGGTGTTTGATATAGCGCAATGAGAGCGTGCGATGTCACGCGCATAGTGAGCGCTTCAAACACTTGGCAAGGCTCGATCCGGCTTCCTAGAGTTGGGCATGCAGGCCGTTGATGCAGCATGGGGAGTGGCTGCACGCAGGGACGCCAGAGTGGATATCTGGAGTCTGTGTATGGCCGAGTGCCTTTTTTCTTCAATGCTCAAACCGGTGTCTGAACCAGCGCTGGCGGAATGCCAGCGCCGTTTGCGACTGGCCATGTCGGCCTGGCAGGAGGGGGTGAGTCTTTCTGCCATGCTGAGCCGGCGTGAGCAGCAGGCGCTGGATGCCGCTCCGGACGGCATTTTGCTGGTGGACCGCGACGGTAACATCGTGACGGCCAATGCCGCCATGCAGGCCATTTCAGGCTATGGGCGCGGCGAGCTCGAAGGGCAGGCGCTGGACATGCTGCTGCCGCCCGAGTTTCAGGCCGGGCATGGTCATTACCTGCGCAGCTACTTTGCCCAGCCATCGCGCCGGCCCATGGGACTTGGCGGTGTGCTGTGGCTGAAGCGCAAGCAGGGCAATGCCGTGCCGGTGGACATTGCTCTTGGCTATTTTGGCGATGACGACAAAGGCCTGGCCATTGCCTTTGTGCGCGATGTGACGGAGCTGCATCAGATGCAGCAACGCCTGAAGTTCCAGGCCACCAAGGACACCTTGACGGGACTCAACAATCGCTGGCAATTCGGCCAGGAGCTGCAGGAGCAACTCAAGCTGGCGCAGGCCGACGGCGAAGCACTGGCCCTGCTGCAGCTGGATCTCGACAACTTCAAGGCCATCAATGACGGCTACGGCCATGCAGCAGGCGATCAGCTGCTGCGGGAGGTCGCCAGGCGGCTGAAGTCCCAGCTGCGCAGCGAGGGCGTGCTGGCACGCCTGGGGGGCGATGAATTCATGGTGCTGCTGGTGGGTGAGAATGCGGCTCGAGCCCGCTTCTGGAGCGAGCAGATACTGGCTGCGCTCTCCATCCCCTTCAAGCATGACGGGCTGGCGCTGGATTTTGGTGCCAGCGTGGGCATTGCCTTTTATCCCGACGATGCGCAGACCGGTGACGACCTGATGCGTTTCGCCGATATGGCAATGTACAGCGCCAAGGCCCGGGGGCGCGGCCATGCGGTATTTTTTGAGCCCGCCATGGGCAAGGAAATGGCCGAACGCGTGCAACTGGCCGAGCGCTTGCGCATGGCGCTCAGCTATGGTGGTTTGCAGCTGCATTACCAGCCCCAGGTCAAGGTCGAGAGCGCCACAGTGGTGGCTGTTGAGGCCTTGCTTCGCTGGCATGATCCCTTGCTGGGCAATGTCAGCCCGGCGCGCTTTATTCCGGTGGCCGAGGCCTCGGGCCAGATCGTGGCTCTGGGCAACTATGTCCTCGACGCAGCCTGCAAGCAGATCGCGCTGTGGCTCAGGGCTGGCACGCCGCTGCGGGTTGCGGTCAATCTTTCTGCCTATCAACTGCGGCAGGTGAATCTGGTCGAGCAGGTCAGCAGCTGTTTGCAGCGCTATCAGGTACCGCCGCAATGGCTGGAGCTGGAGGTGACCGAATCCCAGGCCATGAGCAACCCTGCTCAGGGGAGCGAAGTGCTGCAGGGGCTGGCGCGGCTGGGAGTGACGATTGCACTGGATGATTTCGGCACCGGCCATTCGTCATTGGCCTATCTTCAATATCTGCCGCTGCGGCGCGTCAAGCTGGGGCGGGAGTTTCTGTTTCCCTCGCCTTGCCGGGACAGACTGATGGGCGGCATTGTGCATATGGCCCATGCGCTGGATCTGGAGGTCGTGGCCGAAGGTGTAGAAGAGCTCGATCAGCTGCAGCTGCTGCGCGACATCGGTTGCGAGTTTTTCCAGGGCTGGCTGCATTCGCGAGCCATGCCCGCCGAGCAGGTGCGGGACTGGCTGGCAGTGGCTTGACGGGATTAGCGTGGCTGCTGCTTCCAGTCAGGCTCGGGAAAATGCTCGTTGGATGCGGTGACGATCAGGTCCAGCGCCGGATTGCCCTCCCTGTCGAAGCGCACTCCGGGGCCCCAGCGCGCCTGTTGGCGCTGGCCTGAGAACCAGAACAGCTTGCGTTCCCAGCTGCCGGGCTGGGGAGGCTTGCGGTTGGCCTGAATCAGGTGCTCCTGTATGCGTTGCAGGCCTGCTGTGAGACGCCACGGGGCCAGTTGCAGGAGCGCAGCTCGCAGCTCTTGCCCCCAGGCCTCTGGCGCGGGGGAGAAGCGCTGGAATGACTGACCTGCGGCAAGTCTACGCACGCGTTCATGCAGTTCGATGCCATACAGTGCGCAGGCCTCGCTGACCTTGCCTTGTGCCATCAGATTGCGTGCCTTGCGCTCCAGAGCCGAGTCCTTGGGGAGCTCTGCCGGCGACCACAGCCAGCGGGCATCGCTCCATTGATGGCGGCAGTTGTAGAGAAACTCGGACGACAGACGCAATTGCCAGTAGGGCATCTTTGACTGCATGACCGATCGAACCAGCAGGCAGGGCTGGCGCTTGCGTGTGGCAGGGCCATAGGCCGCGAGTATGGCGGTGGTGCGCGCTGCAGGTCGTCCACGATCATCGCGCGGCCAGGATTGAAGCAGGCGCATGAGGTCGACAGCGGCCACATCGGCCTTGAGCCGTTCAAGCGCCTGCTGGGCATCCGCGAGCTGGTCCAGCAGGCCGAGGTTCAGGTCCTGATCCATTGACGGGGCACGGGCTTCAGTTTCCGCGAGAGATGGAGTGCAGGCCATGGCCTGGATGGTGACCTGTTCCGGCGCTGCATCAGGCGCTATACGCCATTCATGCAGCAGATGTGCAAAGCGCCCGGGGTTGCAGCTGACCTCATGGTGTATGACTTCACCGGCCACATCGCGCAGCGTGATCCAGGCATGAAGCCGATGCTCCGCACTCAGCTGCATGGCCTCCTCATACCTGGTGGCCGAGAAAGCACCGTTGCCACCGTGGTGCACAAAGAATTCGACATCCATGGAGCCGGCTGCCGCGCTGCTGGTAATGCGTGTTCTGGCTGCGTCCTTGTGTTCGGCCTGGCAATCCGGCAGCTGTAGCCATTGCTGCGAAATCTGGGCAATCAAGTCTTGCATGAAGAAGATGGAAAAAGCGTCTGAGCTGCGTCAGTCGTCAAAAAGACCGATGTAGCTCAGTCCGTTGTAGAGCTTGTCCGGATCGGTGATCGTTTCGCAGGGGTCGGCATAGACAAACATGGCGTTGGCCGTACGAATGCCTTGGGCCTCGCAGGCCTGCACGATGAGTGCGAGCGATATATCGGAGTCCAGGGTGCTGTGGCTCACCAAGGCAGAGACAGGGACCGGCTCGGGCAGCCAGATCACCAGCAGCAGGTCTTCGTCGAACAGAAATTTTCTGCCCAGGTCCTGGCAGAAGCCGCAGCCTGTGACATCTTCGCTGCTGCCCTCGATGTCTTCGACTTCCAGATCCCAGTAACTGTCTGCATGTTCAAAGTAGCGGGCAAATTCCGGCTCGCCCAGCGGCGTATTGCCTATCCAGAAATGCAGTGCAGAAAAAGGCGCAGGCGGCGGTGTCGGGCCCAGCTCATCGACCCAGTCGAACAGGGTGCCGGGCCTGAGGCGGTGGCGCTTTTCCAGCTCCGGAAACCCGCCGCCGGGTGTGCGATTCAGCGCTTCGTCCACCAGGGCTTTGCGAAATGCCAGCGAATAGGTCTTGCCGGATTGGTTATCAGACTTCATTGGGCGGGTCCGTAGTGCATGACCATGAGCTTGTTCAAAGGCTCCGGGTAGTCCCAGAAGGCTTCTTCCAGTTCCTGCAACTGCTCGTGTTCGGCGTCCGTCAGCAGCGCAGGCAGATCGGAGAGGTCCACATTTTCTGGCATGTCTTCAAAGCGCCTGACCACCGCAAACATGTCTTGCAGGCATTGCTGCGTGACGGGCGCGCCTATGGCATGCAGAGCCTGCAGTGTGAGCTGATGGTTCGCCACTCCCCAGTTGCCCAGAAACTGCAGAAAGCCGCCGTTGTTGATATCGGCTTCCATGCGCCACAGAGCCACCAGCTGATGCTGGGCCGGGGATATCAGGGTGACGTCCCATTGGGCGGAGGCCAGCGCGCCCATGGCCTGGTTGTAGAGACTGTCCTGATCCAGGTCCCAGACGCTGACCATGCCTGCGGGAGCCGGCTGCCAAAGCGCCGGCCAGTTCAGACCGTGATCCTCGTCGGTCAGAACCCAGTGCAGCCTTTGATCGGGCGCGGCGCTTTCCAGGCGGATATGCCGCTTGATGGGCTCGGCCAGTTCACGTCCATCCGCCAGTGCAAGCCAGATGGTCTGCTCGTCGATGCGAACGCCTTTGATGCGATTGCTCTGTGGGTCCATGGCTCAGCTTTGTGCGGCGGTCTGATCCATCACCGTCTCGGCCGCCTGGTGCATCTTGGCTAGCTCGCGCGCGGGAATGGGGTGCTCGCCGTTGGCCATGCGTGTCAGCAGTGAGTGCAGCATCTCGGTGGAGAGGCCGTGCAGCACCAGGCGGTAAGCCGCATACAGCGTAGACAGGGGCACCATGGGGTGTTTGTTGTTGAGCAGCACCAGATGCTCTGGCGATGCCAGGATCTTGGCGCAGTAGATGGCAACGGTTTCGTCGAGCTGCAGCGAGTTGCTGGCGCGCCAGAAGTCGTTGTCGGTCAGCAACAACTGGTAGATGGGCGTGTACAGCTCGATGGCGCTTTGCAGGTCGATGACGTTGAAGCGCCCGCGCGGCATGTCTTCGAGTCTGAGATCGGGCTCGCGGATCATGGAGAAATCGGGCTCGGCCACGGGCACCAGTTCCTGCCCGTTCTCACGCAGTGCCTTGTTCAGGCGAATCACGAAGTTGAAGAGGTTGAGGTCGTGCTTGAGAAACAGTTCGTCCTTCACATCGTCGATTTCCATGGGCATCAAGGGTGCGGTGCTGACCTTGGTCGGGGCATTGGCGGCGACGAAGGCCAGCACCTGGGAGCCCAGGTGAAAGTGGCGCATGATGAGCCAGTTGGCCTCTGGCGAGAGAAACTTCTTCATGCCGAAGGCCAGCAGGCGGTGCAGCAGCATGGAGTGCGACCAGCGCTTGGGCAGAAAGATCTTCAGCGCCTGAATGATGATCATGGACAGCCGCGCCAGCGGCCGCATGGCCGGCAGAAAGAACTGGCGCGAGCTGCTGCTGCAGTCGCGCAGCCAGGCGGCCTTGACGTCATCGGGCAGAGGTGTGCTCTGGTCGAGGTAGAGCGCCAGCCAGGGGCTGGGGTCGCGCTCGTCCCAGACATGGTCGTTGAACTCGTTCTTCATGAATCCTCCCGGTGCTTCTTGCTGTTTCTCGTTATCGCTCGGCGAGCACATGTTGGAACTGCATCAGGTACATGGCGGCCGTATTGCGCGCAGTTTGCAGTATGGCCTGCTGGGCCGTGCCTTCGCTGTCCAGCTCCAGCGCCATCTGCACGGCCAGCAGCCAGCGCTCCAGATGGTTCTCGTCGTTGGCGCCGTGGTATTCGAGAAAGCGGAAGGCATCGGGCGGCAGCGGCAGGCTCTGGCGCAGCAGGGGCAGCAGGCTGGGAACGATGCGCTGGCCCGTGCCTTCGATGATGTAGATGGCGCCCAGCAGGCCGATCGGGTTGGGCGTGGCAGCCAGGCTGTGCAGATAGGCATTGAGCGCTTCGCCGCCGGGGTTGCGGCGCAGGCGGTTGATGTCGGTCTCGGTGCCGCCGGCCTTCAGATAGTCGCTGTGCAGAATCTTGAAGTCGTTCTGCTCCTCGCCTGCATGGAGGTCGATCAGCGAGGCCAGCGTGGCGTAGTCACCGGTCAGCGAGGCCGCGCCTTCTCGCATCCACAGACTGCCTTCGCGCACCTGGGGAATCCAGTGGCTCATCCAGCGCAGATAGTCGGTAATCTGCAACTGGCGCGTGCGCATGCGCTGGAGCAGGGGCGTGCGCCAGACATTGCTGCGGTAGTCCTGCCAGATGCTGGCCAGCTCGGTCAGCAGCGGCGCCAGTTGCGATGGCGCAGCGGCCGGGTCATGGGGGGCGGCGATGGTGGATACATCGGGAAGAGCATCATCCGGCAGTGCTGTCGACTGTGCAGATTTCCGACGGAAACTGGCCTCTGGCGTTTGCTCGGTATTCGCATCCGGCTCTACTTCCCATAGCATGTAGCCTGCTGTGAAACGGCCCGACTCGGGGATGAAGCAGAGCACTGTGTCGCCGGCCTTCAGACGCTGGCCCTGTTTTTGCAGAAACTCCGACAGCATGATGAAGATGGAGGCCGCACCCGTGTTGCCGCGCCATGCCAGATTGCTCCACCAGCGCTCGCGCGGAATGCTGAGCTGGGCCTTGTCCAGCAGCTCGTCGACAACAGGGATGAAGCGCTCCGACGAGTAGTGGCAGAGAAAGTGGTCTATGCCGCGTTCGGGAACCCAGCCCTGGTGGGCAAGGGCTGCATATTCGTGAATGCAGACATCGAACAGGTGCGGCAGCAGGCGAATGTCCTGGCGCAGTGCCAGAGCGCCTGCGGCCTCGGCATCACTCCAGGCGGGGAAGTCCAGATGGCTTGTGCCACGATCGGCCGTCAGGCCCAGTTGCATGCACACGGGATAGTCGCCGGCAAAGCTGCGCTGGTGCGTCCACTTGAGCTTGAGGCGCAGTCCGTTGGCCTGGGGCAGGGCCTTGGGGCCGCCCAGCAGCACGGCGCCCGCACCGTCGGACAGCATCCAGCGCAGAAAGTGGGCGTCAAAGTCGGTGTCATAGCCCTGTGCTGCAAAGCGCGAACGCTTGAAAAGGCGCGAAGGCATTTCGCTGGCCACCGACAGGGCCAACGCATGGGCGCCGCTTTCCACGGCCATGGCAGCGGCCTGCATGGCGCCCACACTGGCGGCGCAGACCCCGTGCACGGACAGCGTTTCCATGGGCGGGGCGGCCATCTCGCCCTGAATCATGCTGGCAAAGCCGGGCATCAGCGTATCACCCCCCGAAGAGCCGCTGGACAGAAAGCCGATATCACAGAGCTTCTTGCCAGCCAGAGCCAGGGTCTCCTCGATCGCTCCGGCTGCCATGCGGGCGTTGCTGAACACCGTCTGGCCTTCGCCATTGATGGCGTAGTGGCGGGTCTGAATGCCGTTCTCGGCCAGGATGCGGCGCTTGATGCGCTCGGAGATGCGGTTCAGCGGTGCGACAAACGCATCCATGCCAGCATTGTCCACTGGGGCGCCGGGCAGAAACATGCCGGCAGATTGCAGATAGACGTTGGAATAGGCAACAGGCATAGATCCTCAACAGGTTTTTACTTCACAGCGTCGGTTGGCATCTGCGGCTTGGTTCTTGCCGCGGGCCAGACCAGACCCAATACAAACACGCGTCCCATATAGGGCAGCAGGCCACCCTCGTTCAATGAAGGTGTGACCCGTTGCCGATAAATGCGTTCGTGCAGCCCGCTCAGGTCGGACCAGTGGGCATGCGGGCATTCATGGTGCGCGGTGTGCAGGCCAATATTAAAAAGCAGGGGGTTGACCAGGCCTTCAAAGTTGCGCGCGTAGTTCAGCTCGATACTCGGAGTACTGCGTTGCGCTCTGGTCAGCGGTCGGCCATCGGCGTGGGCATGCTGCAGATAGTTGGTGGCCAGCAGCCAATGCAGGCCGTGCAACTGGGGAACGATGATGAAGATCAACGCCTTTTGCCAGTCCAGCCAGAGAAAGAAGCTCCAGCTGCCCAGCCACAACGCGTATTGCCCCATGCAGTAGCGAAAGGCGCCAGGCCAGTGACGGCGCAGATTGTTCAGCCAGCGAAAGAACAACGGATACAGCACGAAAGCCGCCTGAACAGGGTGAAGCAGATAGCCCCACAGGTGATTGGTATCGCCACCCCATTCAGGCCGGTAGGTGCGTGCCAGATCGCGCGGTCCATGGCGAAATCGATGGTGATTGGCTACATGGGCGGGCCAGAACACAAAGGTGGGGTGACCTTGAAGCAGGGTCAGCCAGTAGTCGGTGAAGCGGTTGGTCCAGCGTCCCCACCACATGCGCACATGGGTGTGGTTGTGGTGAATCACGCCTACTCCCAATGTCAGAAACAGCTCGATGCTGTAGAGAATGAAGCTGAAGCCATGCCTCCATTGCCACCACACGAGCAGCGGCAGCAGGAGCATGTAGAAGACGGATTGCCAGTCCCGCCAGTGGCGCAGGACTGGATACCGGCGCTGGCCTGGGTGCCTGCTCATTCAGTGACTGGAGCTTTTGGGGGTGTTGTCTGCGACCCGCGTGCGCATGAGCTGGTCCATGAAGGCCAGCGCAAAGCCATAGTTGCCTGCCGGGCGCGCGTGGTGCAGATGGTGACGGCGGCTGGCGGCCAGTGGATGGGTGTCGGGGACTGAAGGGAAAAAATCGTAGTTGGAATGGCCGATCAGATTCAGGATCAGACTCAACACCGGCACGGAGGCCAGCGACCAGAAATTGAAGTCATGCACCAACATGGGCAGCAAGATGATATTGCCCAGCATCAGCGCCTCGATGGGGTGAAAGCTGTAGGTGGACCAGGGCGTGGTCACCACGGAGCGATGATGGTCGCCGTGATAGCGCACCAGGCGGCGCGTGTGCAGCAGGCGGTGGTTGATCCAGAAGTGCACATCGTTCCAGATCAGCAGCGCAAAGATCTCCACAGCGATGCGTCCGGCACTGGCGGTGGGCGAGAGCTGGGCCCAGCCCAGTTGCAGAAAGCCCCAGGGAACGATCATGCCTATGCCGAAGATCAGTATGGAATGAAAGGACTGGCGCCATTCACGCTGCAACTGGTCGGGCTTGAGCGGACGTATATCCAGCGGCCTGCCAATACCGGCACGGGCAAGAGATGCCGTCAGAGCGCCCATAAGCAGGCCGCCCAGCAGATAAATACCCCCGAAAAAAACCAGGCCCAATGCCATGACTTGCCAGGCATTGAGCTGCGTGAACCAGGTACCAGCGTCCATGAAGGCTCCAAAAGCGGTGGCGCTGCCCTAGATACAACAATGCGCCCGACGGCATAGCGTAAACCCATGCCTGTCGGGCGCATGATAAAGGACGCCGCAGTAGCTCTCGTTGATACCCGCAGTTGCGTCAGCGTGTGGGATGGAGGAAAACTGGCGCACGTCATCTGCGTGACAGCGAGCAAGCGCCGCCGCGCAGCGAGGCTGTCGTCCCCCCTCGGGGGAAGCCGCAAAGCGGCTCAGGGGGCGTGTTTACTGCGCCGTGATTCCCTGCTCGCGAATGATGGCGCCCAGCGCCTTCACATCCTGCTGGATGCGGTTGCTCAGGCCTTCGGGCGAGCTGCCCACGGCTTGCCAGCCTTGCATGGACAGCTTCTGGCGCATCTCGGGCGTACGCACGATCTCGCTGACGGCGGCCGCCAGCTTGTCCACATGGGCCTTGGGCATGGACCTGGGCGCAGCGACGGCGTTCCAGATTTCCAGATCAAAGTTGTTGACGCCGAGCTCTTTGAGGCTGGGAAGGCCGGGAGCCAGAGGGCTGCGTGCTGCAGAGGTCACGCCGATGCCGTGCAGCTTGCCGGCCTGAATCTGTGCCATGGCCAGTGCCGGAGGGAGCATGGACAGCTTCAAATCGCCGCCCTGAATGCCGTTGAACACCTGGGGATAGCCGGTATAGGGCACGTGCACGGCCTTGATGGCCGAGCGGCTCTTGAGCAGTTCCATGCCCAGATGGCCCACGGTACCGACACCGGGCGAGCCATAGCTCCATTTGTCGCCAGCCTTGGCGGCCGCTTCCATGAAGGCCTTGCCTTGTGGGGCCGACGCAGGGGCCACCAGTACCAGCGGAGCCACGCCGATCAGGCTCACGGGCTGCAGGTCTTTGATGGGGTCATAGCGCACTGCAGGGTTGAGCATCTTGGCAATGGTCATATTGCCGTTGATCATCACGCTGAAGGTGTAGCCATCTGCCTTGGCCACATACTCGCCGGCGATATTGCCGCCAGCACCCACGCGGTTTTCCACGATGATGGTCTGACCCAGCTTCTTCTCCAATGGCTCGGCCAACGCGCGGGCTGTCAGGTCGGGCGAGGAGCCTGCGGGGAAGCCCACGATCAGGTGCAGGGGCTTGTCGGGCCAGTTGTCGGCTGCCAGGACGGCCGGAGCCATTGCTGTCGCCGCCATGGCGACTCCTGCTGCAACCAGGCTGCGGCGGGACAGGTTCTTCAAGATGCGCGAAGTGCGAATAGGCATGGCAGGTCTCTTTTGAATTCTTGATAGGCGATCGGTGTGCGTGAAAGCATGCACCAATGCCGAAAAATAAAAAACCCGGAAATTATCCGGGTTTGAGGTTCAGCATTTCAGCCTTTTAAAGGCTTGAAGCGCAAGTTGGCGTTTACGCAAACTCGGCCAGCGCTTTTTTCATCTTTTTCATGGCGGCTACCTCAATTTGGCGAATGCGCTCGGCACTCACACCGTATTCGGCAGCCAGCTCATGCAGCGTCATGCCGCCAGAGCCGTCGTCATTGACCTTGAGCCAGCGCTCTTCAACGATGCGGCGGCTGCGGTCATCCAGGCCCTCCAGGGCCATGACCAGACCATCGGTTGCCAGATGATCGCGCTGGCGCGATTCAAGCATGGCTGTAGGCTCGTGACTGGCATCAGCCAGGTAGGCGATAGGGCCGAAGGCCTGTTCTCCATCATCGCTGGGAGAAGGATCCAGCAGCACATCGCCGCCGGCCAGACGGGTTTCCATCTCGATGACTTCCTCGCGCTTGACGTTGAGCTTTGCAGCAACCGCATCAATTTCGTTCGAAGTCAGGGTTTCGCGCAGGGCCAGCTCTTCGTCGGCCATGGCGGCATCGGACTTCAGGTCATGCTTCATCGAGCGCAGATTGAAGAACAGCTTGCGCTGGGCCTTGGTCGTCGCGACCTTGACCATGCGCCAGTTCTTCAGGATATATTCGTGAATTTCCGCCTTGATCCAGTGCATGGCGTAGCTGACCAGACGCACGCCCTGATCGGGATCGAAGCGTTTGACAGCCTTCATCAGGCCCACATTGCCCTCCTGAATCAGGTCGCCGTGAGGCAGGCCATAGCCCAGGTACTGGCGCGAGATGGAGACAACCAGACGCAGGTGGGACATCACCAGACGCCCGGCGGCGTCCAGATCATTGTGTTCTTTGAGCTTGCGAGCGTAGTCCTGCTCTTCCTCAAGGGTGAGCATTGGCATACGATTGACCGCCGAGATATAGGCATCCAGGTTGCCCAGCGGAGGTACCAGCGCCCAGGGGTTCGCGGGCGCCAGGGCAGTAGCAATGGAGCCGGAGGCAGTTTTCATTGCAGGTTTCCTTTCTTCCATGATCTTCATATTAGCACTCCGTTAGAGAGAGTGCTAAAGACAAAGTTCCCACAGCTTTTGTTGGTTTTTGACGGCGCAGGTTGTGACCTGCCTGTCGATTCTTCTTGAATTTGTACTTTGTTGGTAATCCACCCTAGTAGCAGGCCTGGCTGATCTTGAAGGCTTGGCAGGCTGCCCGGATCGACAGCCCTCGTTGTTGCACAGCTCGTTGAGCCATCTCGCATCGGCAAGATGGCTTCACCACTTTTTTGCAAGAGCCTCCGCCACGACCTCAGCCTTGAGCTTCTCCTCGATGTACATCTTGCGCAGGCGTCGGTTCTCTTCCTCCTGCTCCTTCATGCGCGCCATCAGCGAGGCGTCCATGCCACCGAACTTGGTTCACCACTTGTAAAACGTCGCCGAGCTGATACCCAACTCTCGGCAGAGCTCGGGGTCCGTCCGAGCGGCCTCTGCCTGCTAGAGTGCATCAATGATCTGGCTGTCGGCGAAACGCGATTTCTTCATGGTAGAGATTCTCCTTTGAGAGTCTCTACTTCTTCGCGTATTGGATTTTTGGGGGGATTACCGTTCGTGACTCAGTGCCTAAACAGCAGCAATCGCCAACACCAGTCGTTGAACGTCAAGTGTCTTGAACGGCCACATCACCCTCGTAACTGGCCACTCGCTTGCGTGGTTCACCACGCACCGGCCTGAATGCCCGTTTCTTCGCTCCATCGAGTGTCGAACTTGCGATCAATCCACGTAGAAACACCATGATCAAGCGTCCAGTCAGCTCCTGGCGGTCGGTGGTCTTTTGCAGTGCAAGCCCATGTGAAAGTGCCATAAAAGCAGCAGCTAGTTCGTGAGGCTCGGCAGGAGTTGAGCGACCAAGCTTTTTAAACAATAGGTCGATCACGCCGCCGATCTCGGATTGGTGTTTGTCCCAAACCTTTTGGTACTCCGTAGCGAAAGATGGGCTACGCCTCGCATGCAATTGCAGTTCTATGGAAAGCATGCACCAGTCAGCATCGTGATTGAGGGTAGAAGCCCAGGCCTCCAGTCGGGCCAGCATTTGCTCGGGCAACTGCGCGTTGTCGCCCATGAGCGTAGTAAGTTGCATCGCTTCTGCATCCATGTGCCGCCGCAGCAACTCTAGCAAGACATCCTCTTTGCTTGAGAAGTTTGAATAAAAAGCGCCTTGGGAATAGCCAGCGTTGTTCGCGATGTCACGGATCGATGCGCCTCCATACCCGTTTGTCACAAACAAGTGCCGTGCAGCGTCGATCAGGTGCTCGCGAGTCTGTGCCCGGCTTTCGTCTCGGGTCAGGCGTCTTCTTGCAGTCGTGGTGCTCATGGCTTTAAAGATATCACATGAGATTCAGATATCGATCGTTGTGTGACCTCGTGTGAATGCTTGCCAAAATAATTTCAGATATCACTTGAGATTTCAAAGTTCCAGCGGTACATTTAAATTTCAAGTGATATTTGAAGATCAGTCGAAATGAAAAAGTACAGCAATCCGCAGTCAGCTTTTGTCACTGGCGCCACAGGCCTTCTTGGCAACAACCTTGTGCGTGAGCTGGTCGCGCGTGGCGTCTTCGTCAAGGCTCTCGTCCGTTCGGAAACCAAAGGTATGCAACAGTTCACAGGAGTGAAGGGCGTGGAACTGGTGCAGGGTGATATGGCAGATGTGCCCGCTTTCTCCAGGGCGCTGCAAGGATGTGACGTGGTGTTCCATACTGCGGCCTTCTTTCGAGACAACTTCAAAGGCGGCAGCCACTGGGAAGAGCTCAAACGCATCAATGTAGACGGCACGCAGCAGCTTATTGAGCAGGCATACGACGCCGGCATCCGGCGCTTCGTTCAGACTTCATCCATCGCAGTGCTGAATGGCGAGCCGGGTGCGCCCATCGATGAGACTTGTCTGCGTGACCTAGCAGATGCTGACGACGACTATTACCGAAGCAAGATACTGGCCGATCAAGTCGTATCGGCCTTTCTTGACACACATCCGGACATGCATGCGAGCTTTGTCTTGCCCGGCTGGATGTGGGGTCCTGCCGATATCGGCCCAACCTCGTCAGGACAATTTGTCAACGATGTGGTGCTTGGCAAATTGCCTGGGTTGCTGCCAGGGAGCTTCTCGGTTGTCGATGCTCGCGATGTAGCGAAGGCGCAAATTTCAGCTGCGGAACGCGGCCAGCGCGGTGAGCGCTATCTCGCCGCAGGTCGCCACATGACGATGCAGGAATTGGTTCCCTTGGTGGGGCAGATCGCGGGAATCAAGACGCCGACACGCAACTTGCCTTTCTTGCTTCTGTATTTCCTGGCGGCGGCGCAGGAACTCTACGCGAAGATCAGCGGTAAACCCATCTTACTCAGCTTGGCGACGGTACGGCTCATGCGCAAGGAGGCGGGACGAAGTCATTTCATTCACACGAAGAGCGAACAGCAACTTCAATTGATATTTCGACCCATTGAGCAAACTGTTGCCGATACGGTCGCTTGGTATCGCCGCCATGGTTGGCTACCCATTGCGTCACCTCAATAACGCCAGGTAAACCTCTTCGTCGCCCTTGTTCTGGGGGATTTGCCGAAGCCAAACAAGGAACGACTGTGACGGAAAAATTGATCTTGAAACTCTTGACGCTCCTTGGAGCCGTCGTTCTTTCTGCGGTTGCCCCGCGTCAATCCGCTGCGCAGAGCATCTTCTCCGTCAGGGCAGCGGACAGCATGGCCGAGTTTTGCAGGAAAGGACAGGCGGAGTACCCGGAAGGCATCGCTCGCATGCATCCTTCGTTCAAGTTCAACATCTGTTGGTGGCTCGAGGATGCAGGCATCGAAGCAAGCACGTTCGATAGCATCGTTGGAAGGTTACCGGAGAACGCGGGGCCGTCGCAGGCGGCTTGGCAGGCGACTTTTAGCAAGCCCGCCCAGGTGCATCTAGCACGAGCGCATGCGGCCGAAGCGCGCGGCGAGAGCGAGAGTGCATCGGCCGAATACAAAAAGGCCGCGTTCTATCTGCGAATGAATCGACTGCCCAAGCAGGTCCCCATTGCGGATCTGTCGGCAACCGAACGAGCTTACGCAGTCCTGGGAAAACCGCTCCAGCGGATCAAATTCAGGACCGGCGAAAAGGATTTCATTGGCTACTTCCGAACACTGTCGACACGAAGCAGCAGCAATAAGAAGCCTCCGGTGCTGGTCATTCTCGGTGGCCTTGACAACCTGAAGACGGAGATGATCCGGCATAGCGACTACTTCATGGGCCGCGGGTTTGCGACCCTCATTGTGGAAAATCCAGACACCGGGGAGAACCCGCTGGGATTCCGTCCGGAGTCCTCTGCAATGCTGGACACGGTTGCCGACTACATCAAGACGCGCCACGACCTAGACACAAGCCGAGTGGCCGTGTACGGCTGGAGTATGGGGGGCTATTTGGGAACTCTTGGCGGGCTGCGAAACGACTTCTACCAAGCGATTGTCAATGTAGGTGGCCCTAGCGATTCGAGCTTCGGACAAGAGCATTGCGAGAAAGCGCCTGCATGGATCGTCGCTCCCTACACCGTGTTTGCCAACATGAATCCGCTGACGACACCTCGTCAGGCGATGTGCGAATACTACGAAGCATTCCAACTCTCCTATCAATTGAAGATGCCCACCGCGGCGCAGTTGCGCAAACCCATCCTCATGGTGAACGGCGCCCGCGAAGATCTCGTATCCAGAAATGAGTCTACTTCTCTTACCGCTCTCGGCTTCAATGTGACGCAACTGGTCTTTGGAGATGACGGCCACACGGCAGAGTCGAACATGCGAGAGCACTTCGAGTTCACCGCGAACTGGCTCATGCGACGGCTAAAAGTCGGCCATTGATTGGACCGCTGACAAGCAATCGATTAACTCTGCTCCCACTCAATGAATCGAGAAATTATTTTGATGCGCCACGGTCGGCCGAACTTGGCTCCAGGCGGCAAGGTTTCGGCACTTGACATGAGGTACTGGATTGAGCATTACGAGCTATCCGAAATCGTAGAACATCCCGTCCCTGTGGCCAGCATAGGCTTGGCCGCCACAGCAAAAGTGATCATTTCGAGCAATGCACCTCGAGCACTGGCGTCTGTTCGAGCATTGGGCCTTCGACCTCATCTTATAGATGAGATTTTTGGCGAGGCGAAGTTGCCTCACGGAAGATGGAGACGACCTCGCTTTTTTTTTTCCCATTTACATGGGCATTTTTTCTCCGGATTGCATGGCTGTGCGGTTTTTCTGGAGGAGTCGAGTCTGCCCGAGAAGCTAAAGCAAGAGCTAATACAGCGGCTCAGCGACTTCAATTGATCGCAAATGAAGGCCCCGTTCTGCTGCTTGGCCATGGCTTCATGAATCGATTGATCGCGAAGCAGTTGGAGTCTGCGGGGTGGATTTGCCGAGAAAGCAGCGGTACGCGGTACTGGAGCGCAGCGGTCTATCAAATGAGGCTGGGGGAAAGGAAATAGGTTGTCACTCGAACGACCCGTCATGTGACCTCGCGGGTTTCTCTCAGAAGTCGATATCCAGGAATATTTCCCCCTAAAGGGGACTCATTTAACCGAGTCGATTCATGGCTGGCTTGCGGCCCTGAGCAGTCACTTATGTGAATGGGTGAGCCAATGGACTTTCGCCATCACGCAGCAGTGTTGCTGTCTCGCGCAACCAGAGTCGGTCTACATCATGTTAGGAAGTTGGGGAATTCTGATGCAATCACCAGGCACGATAGTCGAGCAGGCGCATCAATTAGTCGATCGCATCAGCACGCCGCCAAAGTCTGCGGTCGATTTCGAGGCTATTGCAGACAGCCTTCTACACCTTGCGAACTCCCCTATGTGGCAAGTAGCTCCTTATCCTGTAGCTCGAGTTGGCGAGGAGGCTCTCTATGAACTTGCCGTCGCTGGGGATCGGCCGGCACTGTATCTTGTCTCGGATGGAGTTGGCGTCACAAGTCCTCCTCACTGCCACGAAACATGGGCTGTCGTGGTGGGCATTCGGGGCTTGGAATTGAACCGCCTCTACACGAAGTCCGCTAAGTCCGGAATCGTCGTCGAAACCACCCACGTTGCAGTGGGCTCTGGCGAGGTTCTGCTCCTAGGGCCCGACGATATCCACTCCACCGAAGTAGTTGGCCAAGCTGCTACGTATCACCTCCACCTCTATGGGAGGCCATTGAGTGCTCTTTCAAGTTTTCAAGCCCGTTGCTTCAGCCTTGGTAGCCCATGACGTCCGACGCCAAGCTTGAAGGCCAGCTCGGCAAAACCGACGTCCTCTAGATCGAAATGGTCTAGAACTCAACACGTCGCCAGGCTGCCTTCGGCAACATTTCGCCGATAGCGTTCGAGCGGTAACATTCACTGGACTGTCCATCGGCCTGGAGCGCCAGAAAAGCTACCGGGCTGCACTGCGACCCGAAAAGATCACAAAGCTGCACAGTGCCAGCAGCCACACGGCGATGGCGGCATAGAGCATTACGCCGCCAAAGCTGTGTACCAGTGCCTCGCGGGCAATGTCTGTCAGCGCCTGTGGCGAAGTGGAGGCGCCAGCTCCTGCCTGCAGGGTATACAGGGCTTGCAGGTTGCCAGAGGCAATGCCGTTGGCCACCTCGCGCAGCGCTGCAGCATCGACAGGATCGCGCAATGCGGTTTGCAGATGCTGCTGTACGCCATGCACCAGCAGGAAGCCCATCAGCGCGATATTGATCGACAGCGTAATCATGCGGGCACTCATGTCGATGCCGGACGCCATGCCGGCGCGCGTGCTGGAGACCGCTGCCGTGGTGGTATTTGTCACCGGGGTGTTGGTGATGCCCAGCCCTGCGCCGGCAATCAGGCAGCCCGGCAGCATGTAAAGCCAGTGGCTGTGGGCGAGCTGGCTGCCAGCGAGCATCAGCATGAATCCAAGACCGATGGCGAATAACCCCAGCGGAATGGCGATGCGTGGGCCATAGCGCATGGCGATGCGTTCTCCGACCACCGGGAACACCAGCGTGGGAAGGGTGTAGGCTAGCAGCGAGACGCCAGCGGCCGTGACATCCTGACCTAGCGCACTCTGGAAATAGATGGGCAGGTAGATGATGAACGCCCAGAAGCTGAAGTTCATGCCCATGGAGCCCATCAGCGCACCGGAGAAATTGCACACCCGAAAGACCGAGAAGTCGAACATGGGATGCTGGGCACGCAGTTCCACCCACACAAAGATCGCAAAACTCAGCAGACCCACAGCCATGGCGGCCAGAGCAGACATGCTGCCAAAACCGGTGTCGGAGCCTTGGGTCACAAAGAAGGCCAGGCCGAATACCGCGAGGGACAGCGTGACGATGCCCGCAAGATCCAGCGCGCCGGCCTTGGGGTCATGCGATTCCTGCACGGCGATGGCGGCCAGGAAGAAGGTCAGCGTGGCAATCAGCACGTGTACCCAGAACACCCAGCGCCAGCCCGATAGGGCGACGATCATGCCGCCAATCAGCGGGCCAAAGCCCAAGCCTATGCCGAGCATGACTCCCCAGGTGCTGAAGGCGCGGCTGCGCTCGGCGCCTTGTGGAAATTGGTGCGAGAGGACGGCTACCAGGCAGATCAGCATGGCCCCGCCACTGGCCCCCTGGAACACGCGGCTGGCAATCAGCATCGGCGTGTTCCATGCCAGGCCGCACAGCAGCGATGAAAATGCAAAGAGGGCTATGGAGATCAGAAAGACCCGCTTGCGGCCAAACCGGTCTGCCAGTGTCCCGGTGGCCATGAGCACCGAGACGCAGGCGATGGTGTAGGCATTCATGATCCACTGAATGCCTTTGAAGTCACTGTGCAGAACGGACTCTAGCGTGGGCAGGATGACAGGCACGCTGGAGATTTCAAGGCTGAACATCAGTGCGGCCAGACAGACCGATAGCAGTGCAATGCGATTGCGCCGGTTCGGTGCCAGCTCCAGGCGGCTGGTGTTCAAGAGATCAACATCATTCGAGGACATGGTTGCGCATTCCAGAAAAGGGAAACGGCGTTCTGACGCAGAACGTTCAATGCGAGTCTATGGGAATAAAATTCTTAAATTCACGCATTGATTTCCCATTTTTGGGGAATGAAAGGACCTAATAGAAATGGCTGTGCAAGACCCTCTGGAAGGAGTTTCCACCTTTGTGCAGGTGGTGGAAGCGGGCGGCTTCACCCCTGCTGCCCAGCGGCTTGGTGTGACGCGCTCTGCCGTGGGCAAGGCCGTTGCGAGGCTGGAGGCACGTCTGGGCACGCGGCTACTGCAGCGCAATACGCGTAGCCAGACCCTGACCGAGGAGGGGCAGATCTACTACGAGCGCTGCACTCGGGCACTCAAGGAGCTGGATGAAGCCGAGGCAGATCTGGACAGTGGCCGCATGGAGCCCATCGGCCGCCTGCGGGTCAGCGTGCCAGAAGGCTTTGGGCAGCTGTGCGTGGCGCCAATACTGCTGAATCTGACGCGTCTGTATCCGCAGCTGAGTATCGATCTGTCGTTTGGCGACCGGACAGTGGATCTGATCGAGGAGGGATTTGACCTGGCCATACGCATAGGCCCCCTGCATGACAGCGGCACCTTGTCTGCGCGCCTGCTGGGCACACAGCACATCAGCATCGGAGCTTCCCCGGCCTATCTGGCACGCCACGGCACGCCCGGCAAACTGGAGGAACTCGATGGTCATGCGGTCATCAGTTACTCGCGCTCGGGTGTCGTCGCTCCGTGGAATGTTTCGCCAGTTGCTGGGCGAGGCGGCAGCTCAGACTACCGCCTGCAAGTGCGCTCCCAGATCAGCATGGACGATATCCAGGCCATTGCCGCTGCTGCCGTGGCCGGCTACGGTATTGCCTGGGTACCCTGCTGGCTGCTGAGCAGCTATGCCAAGCGTGGAGAGCTGGTACATATCCTGCCCGACTATCGGGCCCGCTCCTATGAGATCCATGCTCTCTGGCCGCAGACACGGCAATTGCGTCGCAAGTTGCGGGTGGCCATCGATGCACTGGTGGCTGAAATTCCGGCTTTGCTGAATGTCGATGATGATTCGGTGGCAAAAAACGGCAATTCAATCCGTTCTCGGTAAGGGCCGCGCTTTTCCACTAGCGGAGCATGGCCCGGGCGGATGTGTTTGAGCCGCAGAAGGATCACAGTGAGTGAAATGCTTCGAAGTGATCCTGACGACGAAACGTGGAATTTCGCTTGATTGATGCCAATATCCGTGTGACAGCCAGGCTGTCGCATCCAGCTAGCTCAATCGGAGGCGGAGCCTGCCTGAGGCAGGGATGGTTGGGCCGCTGACCTGAATTCCTGCCCCGCATCCCAAACAAGCCATTGAACTGTTGCCCATGCATGGCATGCATCTCAATGGCTTGCTCCCACTTCTTGCTGGCTCACTGGCCGGTCAGCGTGCGAGAAAGTCTTGAACCATATTGTTGAAGACTTCGGCGTGCTCCCACTGTGCCCAATGGCCGCACTGACTGAACACGTGGAATTCCGAGTTGGGAATACCCCATAGCAGGCGCAGGCCGATGTCCAATGGCACAAAGCGGTCGTCACGGCCCCAGATGATCAAGGTCCTGGCCTTGATTTCAGGCAGACGCGCGCCGTAGTCGCTGAACTGCTTCGGGTTGATCTGGGCGCTCTTGACGAAGTTTTCGAGGTGATCACGGCGGGCCAGGATATTGCTCAGACGCTGCTGATAGAGCTCTTCGGTCAGGCTGCTGGTGTCGTACACAAACACATTCATCATGCGCTTGAGGTTCTCCACCGTAGGGTCGCGGTACAGCGCGCCGATGAGCTTGATGCCTTCGGCGGGCATGGGCACGAGGGCGCTGGGGCCGCCGGTGCCGCCGCCCATGAGGATGAGCTTGCCCACCATCTCGGGGTTGGCCAGCGCAAAGCCCACGGCGCTATGACCGCCCATGGAGTTGCCGATGATGTGAACCTTGGCAATGTCCAGCGCGTCCAGCACGCCTTTGAGGCAGCGTGCGTTCAGATCCGATCGCGAGCCTGTGCTGACGATGGTATCGCTTTTGCTCCAGCCGGGGCAGTCCAGCAAAATGACACGGTATCCCGCATCCACCAGCGGTTCGATATTGCGGTGGAAGTTGGCCCAGCCGCTGGCGCCTGGGCCGGAGCCGTGCAGCATGACCACGACTTCACTGCCGGAGCCGACATCGTTGTAGTGCAGCCTCAGGGGCTGTCCCGCCTCGGTGATCGTGACAAAGCGACTACTGGAGGCTTCCGTGTTAGGGGCGTTCATAAATGACTCCGTGAAGGCGGCAGCCACGGCTGGCTGACCGCGAGGATGGTGAAAAGATCAGAGGGAGGCGGCTTCGCGTTGCCTCAGCAGGTCCAGCGCTACGTCGACAATCATGTCTTCCTGACCCCCGACCATGCGGCGCTTGCCCAGCTCCACCAGAATGTCCACGGCCTTGAGTCCGTATTTGGCCGCTGCGGCTTCGGAGTGACGCAGGAACGAGCTGTAAACGCCTGCGTAACCCAGTGCCAGTGTTTCGCGGTCCACGCGCACCGGACGGTCCTGCAGCGGGCGCACGATGTCGTCGGCCGCATCCATGAGCTTGTACAGATCCGTGCCATGGTTCCAGCCCAGGCGCTCCGCGGCTGCGATGAACACCTCCAGCGGAGCATTGCCGGCGCCCGCGCCCATGCCGGCCAGGCTGGCATCCACACGGTCGCAGCCTTCTTCCACGGCCACGATGGAGTTGGCCACGCCCAGGCTCAGGTTGTGGTGGGCGTGCATGCCGGTCTGGGTTTCCGGCTTGAGGATGTCCTTGAAGGCCCTGAAGCGATCGCGCACATCGTTCATGCCCAGCGCACCGCCGGAGTCCACGACATAGCAGCAGGTGGCGCCGTAACTCTCCATGAGCTTGGCTTGCCCGGCCAGGGCCTTGGGCGAGGTCATATGGCTCATCATCAGAAAGCCCACGGCTTCCATGCCCAACTGGCGCGCGTACTCGATGTGCTGGCGGGACACGTCAGCCTCGGTGCAGTGGGTGGCTACCCGCACCACGCGGACTCCGGCCTCGAAGGCAGCCTTGAGGTCGTGGACGGTGCCGATGCCCGGCAGCAGCAAGGTGGTGATCTTGGCGTGCTTGACCACGCTGGCCACGGCCTCTATCCACTCCAGGTCGGTATGGGCACCAAAGCCATAGTTGAAGCTGGAGCCTTGCAGGCCGTCGCCGTGGGCGACCTCGATCGAGTCGACCCGGGCCTCATCCAGGGCCTGGGCGATCTGCCTGGCCTGCTCCACGCTGTACTGGTGACGAATGGCGTGGCTGCCGTCGCGCAGGGTCACGTCGGAGATGTAGATTTTCTTGGTTGGCGTCATGGTGTGTCGTCTCCTCAGGCGGCCACGGCGAGCGTCGCCAGCATGCGTTCGGCCATCTGCTCTGCAGTGCGCAGACCGGCACTGGTCATGATGTCCAGGTTGCCGGCGTAGGCAGGCAGATAGTGGGCCGCGCCCTCGACTTCGAGAAAAATCGAAGTTTTCAGGCCCGTGAGGGCATCGCCCACGCCGGGGATGCGGATCGGGGTGTCGATACGGTCGAACTGCACCTGCTGCTTGAGGCGGTAGCCCGGCACATAGGACTGCACGGCAGCGGCCATCTGCTCCACCGAGGCGGCAATGGCGGCCTCGTCGGCCAGCGCGCTCAGGGTGTAGACCGTGTCGCGCATGATCAGGGGCGGCTCGGCCGGGTTCATGATGATGATGGCCTTGCCCTTGGTGGCGCCGCCCACGACCTCGATCGCCTTGGAGGTGGTCTCGGTGAATTCGTCGATATTGGCCCTGGTGCCGGGGCCTGCACTCTTGCTGGCAATCGAGGCAATGATTTCGCCGTAATGCACCTTGGCCACACGAGAGACTGCGGCAACCATGGGTATGGTGGCCTGGCCGCCGCAGGTGACCATGTTCACATTCGGCGCGTCCAGATGCATGTCGCCGTTGACCACGGGAATGCAGTACGGGCCGATGGCCGCCGGCGTCAGGTCGATCATGCGGATGCCGGGCCTGAGGCTGCGCAGGAAGGCATCGTTCTTCACATGTGCGCCGGCACTGGTGGCATCGAACACAAAGTCGATGTCGGCGAACCCGGGCATGCGCGTGAGGCCTTCCACGCCTTCGTGGGTAGTGGCCACGCCCATGCGGGCGGCGCGGGCCAGACCGTCGGAGTTGGGGTCAATGCCGACCATGGCGCCCATCTCGATGTGCTTGCCATGGCGCAGGATCTTGATCATCAGATCCGTGCCGATATTGCCGCTGCCGATGATGGCGGCCTTGAGTTTGCGCGTCATAGCGTTTACCTTCAGAAAAAAAATCAGTCGATGCCGGCTCCGCTGGACCGGATCAGCGGTGCCCAGCGTGCGATCTCGCTGTGGATGAATTGCCTGAATTGCTCCGGGGTTTGCGGATAGGCCTGCATGCCCTGGCTTTCGAAGCGTTTCTGTATGCCCGGGTCCTGCAAGGCTGCGACCAGCGCACGGTTCAATGTCTGGACCACCGTGGCAGGAGTTCCGCTTCGCACGGCTGCGCCGAACCAGACGCCTGCATCGACACCGGACACTCCCAGCTCCGCCATGGTGGGAACATCGGGCAGTTGGGGACTGCGTCTTTCAGAGGCAATCGCCAGCGCGCGCAGCTTTCTGCCTCGGATCAGCGCTTCGGTTGAACTCGTGGGATCGAACATGAAGTCGACCCGGTTTGTCATCACGTCCTGCAGTGCCGGCACCGAGCCTTTGTAGGCCACATGAGACATGCTTCCACCGGTTTTGCCGCGAAACAGCTCCCCCAGCAGGTGGCCGATGGAGCCCAGGCCTTGTGAGGCAAATGTCAGGCCTTGCTTGCTGCTGCGGGAAAGCGCCACCAGCTCGCTCAGCGTCCTGACAGGACTGTCTGCCGAAACCACGAGCACCAGAGGAGAGGTGACCAGAGACGTTACCGGCTCGAAGTCCTTGACAGGGTCGTAGGAAAACTTGCGGAACAGCGTTGGGTTGATGGCAAACATGGCCGTGCCAGCCACATACACGGTGTGTCCATCGGCTGCCTGTTGAAGCACGGTGCTGGCCGCAATCTGCCCTCCTGCACCAGGCTTGTTGTCAACAATCACGGGCTTGCCCAGCTGTTGAGCCAAATGCTGACCGAGGGCTCGGGCCATGACATCGCTGATGCCGCCGGCGGAAAACGGCAGCACGAGTGTGATGGGCTTGCCGGGAAAGGCCTGCACCGAGCCGAGGCCGCCGATCGACAGGCTGCCCAAGCCCAGAGCCGACTGCAAAAGAGTTCGACGATGCAACATTGGCTGCCTGCTCACTCGATCGAAGCGCCGCTGGCCTTGACCAGAGGACCCCATTTGGTCAGCTCCGACTGCATGAAGCTGCCAAACTGGGCCGGGGTTGACGGGAACGCCTGCATGCCTTGATCGGCAAAACGCTTGACCACTTCAGGGTCCTTCATGGCCTGGTGGATGGCATCGTTCAGACGTTCAACCACAGCTGCAGCGGTACCTGTCTTGACCACGGCACCGAACCACACGCCGGCATTCACACCGGGCACGCCAAGCTCGGCCAGGGTGGGTACGTCCGGCATTTGTGGCGAACGCTTGTCGGCCGCAATCGCCAGGGGCTTGAGTTTCTTGCCGGCCACCAGTGGGGCTGTGGTGATGACCGGGTCGAACATGAAGTCCACCTGTCCACCCATCACATCCTGCAGTGCGGGTGCGGAGCCTTTGTAGGCTACATGGTTGAACTTTCCGCCAACCTTGCCGCGGAAGGTCTCTCCGAGAAGATGGCCGATGGAGCCCATGCCCTGCGAGGCGAAGTTCAGTCCGTCCTTGCGGCTCTTGGCCTGGGCTATGAGTTCCTTGACGCTGGTCAGTGAACTATTGGCAGGGACGACAAGCACCAACGGCGAAGCGATCAGCGAAGTGACGGGACTGAAATCCTTCAGCGGGTCATATGAGAAATTGCGAAACAACGAGGGGTTGATGGCAAACATCTCGGTGGCACCGACATACAGGGTATGGCCGTCGGCCGCTTGCTGGCGCACATAGGCCGCCGCAATCTGGCCGCCTCCGCCGGGCCGGTTGTCAACGATGACAGGCTTGCCAAGCTGCTCCCCCATCTTGCTTGCCAGCGCACGCGCCACGGCATCGGTGATGCCTCCGGCCGGGAAGGGAACGACCATGGTCACGGCACGGTTGGGGAAATTCTGCGCGATGGCGGGTGTACCCACGCAGGCAGCGAGCGAGGCAGCACCGGCTGCGAACAATTGACGTCGATTCCACATGATTTGTCTCCTGAATAATCGTTATGAGCAATGGAAAACGGGGGCGGGAATGCTTTCTAGAAGATTTACCGTTCAAACTGCGCGCACACGGAGCCGACGCCGCTGATGCGGGCTTCGAAACGATCGCCGGCATTCACTGCGACCATGGGGCCCAGGGCACCGGTCAGCACGAGGTCGCCGGCTCGCAGCGCCTGGCCGAGGCTGGCGAGTCGGCGGGCCAGCCAAACGGCGGCATTCAGGGGATGGCCCAGGCAGGCTCCACCGGATCCGGTGGAGACGACATCGCCATTGCGCGTCATCTGCATCTCGCACAGCTTGAGATCCAGTGCGTTGAGCGCAGTCGGTACGGCGCCCAGCACGACCAGACCGCTGGATGCGTTGTCGGCCACGGTGTCAATGAAGCGGATATTCCAGTCGGCAATGCGGCTGCCCACGATCTCGATGGCCGGAAGCACATAGGCGGTGGCGCTGATGACATCCACCAGCGTGGTGTCGGGTCGCTCCAGATCCTTGGCCAGTACCAGCGCCACCTCGGCCTCGACCTTGGGCTGAAGCGTCCGCGACAGGGGCACGACCTCATCGTCGCCATAGAGCATGTCTGCGAACAGCGTGCCGAAGTCGGGTTGGTCCACGCCCAGCTGCTTTTGCACGGCAAGGGATGTCAGCCCGATCTTGCGACCCACGATCCGGCGGCCCTGACTCTGTGCATATTGCACATTGGCCAGTTGCACGGCATAGGCGCTGTCGTTGTCGGCGATCTCCTCGCGCAGGGGAGCAATGGGGGTGGCGGTGGCTTCCGCGTGGCGCAGGCCTGTATTTGCTTGGTGGTCTGCATGGCAGTCATGAAAGAATGAGGATCAGTGGTGCATGAACATCACGCCATAGCCCGCAATGAGCGATGGAATGGCGCGGTAGGTCCGTACCGGACAAGGCAGACGGGTGTTGGCAGGCAGTGCGGACCGCGCCACCAGCCAGGTCTTGGACTCATGGGCAGAGTTGCCGGCCATGGCGCCGATCGAGGCTTCGCTCATCGCACATAGTCCGTCCAGCTGGCCGCTGGCCATGGCGTCCATCCATTGCAGATCCCACTCGGGGTTGAGCGGCTTCATCGAGCTGTCGCCATTGGCCAGAGCCAGACCGGCGGCCTTGACGCGCTCGGTCTTGAGCTCGCGCTCCTGCTTTGTGGGCGTGGAGCGGACGGTAATGCGCTCGCGTACGGCAGGGTCAGGATGGGTCAGCGTCGGGACGGGAGGCTCGTGCGACAGCCCGCCGGAACCAATCAGCAGTGTGCGCTGTGGCAACCGGTCGAGAAAGCTGCCAATGCCTTCTCCCAGTGCCTTGCATCGGGCCATGCGCGCAATACCGGGTTGGGCCACTGCATTCATGAAGATGGGAATGACAGGCGGCGTGTCCATCTCGTCCCCCCACAGAAACTGCAGGGCCTGCGAAAAGCCGTGATCGACCCACATGCGCCGCGACACCGCGATATCGAAATGTTTATCCATCAGGTGGTCGGCAAGTGCGATGGCCAGTTCTCCAGCCACATTGAGAGGACCGGCTGGAGACAGATAGTCGCCCACGGCTGTAGCCTGGCTGCCGATGCAGAACGGCGGCATAAGTTCATTGAAGAAGCCGTTGTAGTGGTCCGGCCCCAGCAGCACGATGAGCTCTGGCGCGAACTCATGAACTGCCGCGCGCGCCGCAGCAATCGCCTTGTCGATGGCGATCTGATCGTCTGCCGCGACAGGATTGAGACCGAGCAAAGGCGAGTGCGACATGCCAAGAAATGCCCGGCGCGCAGTGGCGATGGCGCTATCACTCATCTTCATGCCTCCAGTGGGGAGTGCAGTACCCGGGCCATCTGACGGGTGACAGCGCTGACCTCCTGCGGAGATGCCAGAGCCGCGACAAAGCGGTCCGGGCGCACGAACACCACCGACTTGCCCTGAGCGCTGAACCAGTCCTTGAGGCGGCCTTGTTCGTCGCCAACGGTCAGCACGCCATCGCGGGTCGGCGTTGGATGAAGCAGCTGGCCAGAGGGCATGGCACGAATGAAGCGAGCGCCAAGGCGCTGCCAGAAATTCAGAGCCTCTTTGTCCATGCCATAGCTGGGGTCCGTACCCCAGGCCAGAATGCAGAAATTCAGTCCAACAAAGTCGTCCAGCAGGCCAGAGTGGCCGTTCGCAGTGGCAACACGAGGCTGAATGAACATCCGACCTACGGGACTGGACGCCGCCGTCTCCAGGCCATGCACCAGACGCCCCACCAGAGACTCCTTCTTTTCCGCCATCAGGCCCAGAAGGCGGCTCAAGGGAGTGTTGCCCGAGCGGTCCAGCAGACCAGCGAACGGTGTCCTGGCTCCTTGATTGCCGGTGCCCGTGTGGTGCAGCACCACGCCCTGCTCGTAGCGCGGCATGGGTTTGAAGCGCATCTCGGCGAAATACTGCTTGACGGGCGGCACCGCGTTCAGGGCAAGCATCACCGTGTCGCGTACTTTGGCTGCGGTATGGCTTTCAGGGGCAAAGATGTCGCCTGCCACCTCGGACAAATGGATCATGCTGCGGGCATGGTCGCGGCGTTCCTGTTCGTAGCTATCAAGCAGGCCGCTGCTGGCCTCTCCCTTGATGACCATGGCCAGCTTCCAGGCGAGATTGCTGGCATCCCGCATACCGCTGTTGTAGCCCTGGCCCTGCCAGACAGGCATGATGTGCGCGGCATCGCCTGCCAGCAAGATTCGTCCGACCCGAAACTGCGCCGCCAGTCGTGCGTTGTGCGTATACACGCGCTTGCGGATGTAGTCGACCTTGTCTGGATCTGCGACGACCTTGCGCATCAGCTGGGCAAGATTCTCCGGCTTTGAGAGCTGCTCTTCGGTCTCCCCGGGCATGACCATGAATTCAAAGCGGCGGATGCCATGCGGCAGGGCTGCAGAGACATAGGGGCGCTCCGGGTCGCAATGCATGTCGATATGAGGGGTTCCCAGGGGGTCATTGCGTACATCAACCACAATCCATTGATTGGGTTTGGTACGGCCCTCAAAGGGCACGTTCAGCGTGCGACGCACCAGACTGTTGCCTCCATCGCTGGCGACCAGGTACTTGGCGCGCAGTGTGCGCTCTACGCCCTCGGAACTCCTGAGAGTGGCGGTGACGCCAGCATCGTCCTGGATAAAGCTGTGCAGCTCCTGATCCAGCAGTACCTGGACCTGTTCAAAGCGCTGCAGACCCCGGTACAGGATGTCGTCCACCTGAGGCTGGATGAAGGCATTGCGGCGGGACCATCCGTACTCATCGGTGCGAGGTTCGATGGACGCAAAGCACTGGCCGCTGGCGGTGTAGAAGCGCATCCAGTGATGAGGGGTGATGTGTGCCTGTACTTGATCGGACAGACCTGCTGCCTGCAGCGTGCGCAGCGATTCGTCGTCAATGCCGATGGCTCGGGGGTAGTCAATAATCTGCGGCAGCTTCTCTGCCACGATGACGCGTACGCCAGCCATCCCCAGAGTGTTTGCCAGTGTCAGCCCTACCGGGCCAGCTCCAATGATCAGGACATCGGCATCGTCTTGGCTCGCTTGGTTTTCTTGGGGGGCGTTCATTGTCAGTCTCCGTATTTGGTGAGCGCATCGAGTGCTGTTTTGATAATTGTCAAAACACTCGAGGAGTCTGAAAACAGTGTGCACCTGGTGCACATAATGCTAGGTGCATACCCTTGCTGTCACCGCTTGCGCCGGCTACCAATCCGTTGAAGTGAGACTCGTAAGGTGGGCGTCGGGGTGATGAATGGCAAAGCTGCGCGTGGTTGAGCATCGAGTCGGAGTATTCTTTGAGCGCAGCAGCAGAGCACCCGGCGATTGCGTCGTATGGCTTGCGGTATTCATACTTGGGCATTCCCAAGAAATCTGCACTTTGAGCACAGTCCCATGAATGACTACAAGGATGTACGCAGCTTGTCGCGAGGCCTGGCTCTGCTGCAGGCAATGAATAGAGCCCCTGGCGGCATCGCTTCAACCACGGCACTGGCACAGGCATGCGATATTCATCGCACCACCGTCAAGCGATTGATGGAGACCTTGCGGGCGGAGGGTTTCGTGCGCAGGGGTGAGAAAGACGGGCAGTACTACCTGACTTTTGCAGTGCGCAGCCTTAGCGAAGGGCTTGTCGATGATGCCTGGGTTGAGCAGGTCGCACTACCGCTGATGCGTGCTGCCGTGCCCGAGCTGCTTTGGCCTTGCGATCTGGGGACCGTGGAAGGCGGCTTCATGGTTGTGCGTGAAAGCACGCACCGTTTCAGCCGGCTGTCTCAGCATCGCGGCATGATTGGAGAAAAATTGCCGCTGTTCTTCACGGCGATGGGACGAGCCTATCTGGCGTCTTGCACCAAAGATGAGAAGGAAGGCTTGCTCTCGTTGCTCGCTCAACGTGACGATGCGACAGGTGCCATGGCAAGGGATAGAGCATCGGTAGAGCGTTTGATTGAGGAGACGCGCCAGCGAGGATATGGCATCAGCGATGGTGATTGGCATCAGCAAGCGCCGTTTGGAGCAGTCGCAGTGCCATTGAAGTGCGGACGTCGTTTGATCGGAGGTCTGAATCTGGTCTTTCCGAAGTCTGCTGTCGCCAGGGAAGAGTTGCTTGCCCGCTATCTTCCCCGACTGAAGAAGCTGGCTGTGCGCATGGGCAGGGATGTGGCGCCTTGGCTGGACTAGATGTTCAACCGGGAAGGTCTGGTTTTCGTGGGACTTCATATCTTTTCAAGCCGTTCTCGAGTCCTCGTGCGAAGCAACTGCCTGCTTCGGGTATCTCTATAGTTGTCGCACCTTCATTCAGAACCAGTCACCCCGCAGATAGCCGTGCGTTTCCAGGCCATGAACGACGCGCTCGCCGATCCACTCGCGCATGCCGGGGATCTGGCCCAGCCAGCCATACTCTTCGGTGCCGGTTGTGCTGGGTACCATGGTTGCGTGGCTTCTGGTAGATGCTCTGTGCTTCGTTGAGGCCGCCTTGAAAGGCTGCCTTAGAGCCGGTGAAAAGGGTTTTCAGATTGACGGGAGTGATCAGCATTGCTGTGCCGCCACGTTGAAGAGCGGCCGGCCGAGGCCCTTCGCCATGAGGAGCAGGCGCAGACGCTATATGCTCAATCGCTGGCGCTGTACAGCGAGCAGAAAAGTCCCGAGGCCTTGCCGGCCTGGCATACCGATAGCGTCGTTTTCAGCAAGCGCAGCCCATGTTCATCGAGGCCTCGGGTTTGATGGCGCATGCGCCGGGCGGCGGCATTGCGCCAGGGGCTGGGCATTGCACTTGAGCGCCTTGGATCCGAGGGGCCAAGACACGGGGCGCTGGATCGGAGCGGCCCTTGCGCAGAATCGAACTTGCTGGAGGCTGGGTCCTTGTTCAGGCCGCTGCGTCGTGACGGTGCAGCAGATCCAGGAACATCTGTGCCGAGCGGCTGACGGGCCTGTCCTTGCGCACCAGGCTGCCATAAGCCTCCAGACTGCGCCTTGTCCGATACGGCAGGATATGCAGCATGCCGTGGGCGGCATGAAGATCGGCCACCGTGCGCGGAATCACGCCCACCATGTTCGAGTTTCGCACCAGATTGATGGTGGTGAGTATGGAGCCGGTTTCGATCAGACCGCGCGGCAGCGGCAGACTGTGCTCGCGGAACTCCTGCTCGATCAAGCTGCGCATGGGGCTGCCGGGCGGCTGCATCACCCAGCCATGCCCCTGCAAGGCTTGCAGACCGGGCCTCTGCAGCGACAGCAGAGGATGCTCCTTGCGCACGATGAAGGCCAGTTGCTCGTCGTCGATCGGGCAAAAGCGGCAATCGCTGCCCGCTTCATTGGTCATGCGCCCGACGACCACCTCCAGCACCCCCTCACGCAGCTGGGCCAGCAGGCGATCGCTGGTGTCCACGGCTACTTCCAGCTCCAGCAGGGGTAGCTGCTTTTTCAGCTCCAGCAGGGCCTGGGTGAGCCGCCCGGGTGATGCGGCCATGATGCTGCCCACGGCCAGCCGTCCGGCGCTTCCCTGGCGCAGCTCGCCCAGTTCGCGATTCAGGGCCTCGATATTGCCGCGCAGCGAACGGAAATACTCCAGCACCCGCTCTCCTGCCGCATTGCGCTGCAGCCGGCGTCCCACGCGCTCGAACAGCGGCTGACCCAGGGCGTCTTCGAGCTCCTGCAGCATTTTGGTGGCTGCCGGCTGGGTCAGACCGAGCTGGGCCGCAGCCGCGCGCAAGGTCTGGCGCTCGTCGATGGCCAGAATCAGGGCCACCTGACGCATGCGCAGCCGGTTCAGCAGCTGTGGCGTGTTGTCGCGTTTGTCTATCGATCCCATGGCATGGCTTCTTATCGCTTCAGGTTATCGATTAATCAATAACTTTCAGTTTACGCATATCAGCGGCTTCCCTAGCATCGGGCTGCGATGAAATAAAAAAGCCAAGGAGACAAATGTGCAAAGACGTCATCTACTTTCCATAGCCGCTTTGTGCGGCACCGCTGTGCTGCCCTGGCAGGCCCAGGCCCAGGACTCTGCGAACTGGCCGGTCAAGCCCGTGCGCATGCTGGTGGGCTCTGCGCCCGGAGGCGGCACCGATGCCATGGCCCGCGCCGTGGCCGACAGGCTGGGGCCGCTGCTCAAGCAGCCGGTGATCGTGGAGAACCGGCCCGGCGTCTCCAACACGCTGGCCGTGGACATGACGGCCAAGGCCACGGACGGCCACACCATGGTCATGGGCGTGGTCACGGCCCATGCCATCGCGCCGCATCTGCTCAAGCTCGGCTATGACAACAACCGGGATCTGGTTCCCGTGGCCTTTGTCGGCTCGGTGCCCAATGTGCTGGTGGTAGGCAACTCCGTTGCCGCCAACACGGTGGCGGAGCTGGTGGCCATGGCCAGGAAGAATCCCAATCAGATCAATTTCGCCAGCAGCGGCACGGGCAGCACCCAGCATATCGCCGCCGAGGTGTTCAAGGATGCCGCAGGCATTCAGATCACCCACGTGCCCTACAAGGGCAGTGCCGCAGCCCTGGTCGATCTGGTCAGCGGCCAGGTGCAGATGAGCTTCGACACCATGCCCTCGGTCATAGGCCAGATCAAGGCCGGAAAGCTGCGTGCCCTGGCGGTCACTTCGCCCCAGCGCAACCCCCAGTTGCCCCAGGTGCCGACCATGGCCGAAGCGGGCCTGCGCGACGTGGAGATCAGCGCCTGGTACGGCATCTACATGCCCGCCTCCACGCCCAAGGCTGTGCAGCAGAAGGTGCATGACGAGGTCAACAAGGTCATCGCCATGCCCGAGACCAAGACCCGTCTCGAAGCCGTTGGGGCCGAGCTGCGGCCCATGCCTCAGGCAGATTTCGGCAGTTTTCACCTCGCCGAGTACAAGCGCTTCGGCGACATCATTCGCAAGAACAACATCAAGCTGGACTGAGCATGAGAAAGGCTTCTCTTCCCGTTGTCGCCCTGACCCTGGGCGATCCTTGTGGCATCGGCGCCGAACTGATTGCACGCTTGCTCGCCAGGCCGCAAGCCACCGAGCAGGCGAACCTGGTGCTGGTCGGCGATCCATGGCTCTGGGAGCAGGGTCAGCGCATCGCCGGCCTGCAGGTCGCAACCGTTCCGCTGGCCGGCCTGTCGGCCGCGCGCGAGCGTGCCGATACGCGGCTGCCGGCTTTTGTGGCCGTGGACACCGTCGCCCAGGCCGATGTGGTGCAGGGACAGGTGGGGGCGGCGGGCGGCCGCTCGGTGCTGCAGGTGCTTGAACAATGCATGGATGCGGCCCTGGCCGGCGATATCGACGCCATCTGCTTTGCGCCCTTGAACAAGCAGGCCATGAAGCTGGGCGGCCTGCGCCATGAGGACGAGCTGCACCACTTTGCCGAGTACCTGGGCGTGACCGGCTACTTTTGCGAGTTCAACACGCTGGGCGATCTCTGGACCTCGCGCATTTCCTCGCACGTGCCGCTCAAGGATGTGGCCAGCTATCTGAGCGTGGAGCGCATCAGCCAGGCGGCCGAGCTGATCTACAACGCCTTGCGCGCCAGCGGCCTGGCTGCTCCCAAGGTGGCGATTGCCGGCTTCAACCCGCACAACGGCGATGGCGGCACCTGTGGCCGCGAGGAAATCGACATCATCGCGCCCGCCGTGCAGGCCCTGCAGGCGCGCGACTGGCCCAGCGATGCGCCGTTCCACGGCCCGTTCCCTGCCGACACCATCTTTCTCAAGGCCCAGGCCGGCGAGTACCAGGCCATCGTGACCATGTACCACGACCAGGGCCAGATCGCCATCAAGCTGCTGGGCTTCTCGCGCGGCGTGACGGTGCAGGGCGGCCTGCCGATTCCCATCACCACGCCGGCCCACGGCACGGCCTACGACATCGCAGGCCAGGGCAAGGCCAATGTGGAAGCCACCTGGCAGGCGCTGCAGATTGCCGCACGCATGGGGGTCGCCCACCGCGATCGCCAGGCCGCTCCAGCCGTCTGAGTCCATTTCCCGGGCGGCTTGGGCCGCCTGTCCCACTCACTCTTTTCTCCCGAGGTCTGTATGAAGATCAAGTCCGTCCGCGCCCGTGTCTATGAATGGAAGGGCAAGACCGTTCCGCCCCAGGGCAACTTCTGCTCCAACGCCATGGATCTGGTGTACTCCAACACCGAGTCCATGAGCACCTTCCGCTTCCATTCGTGGACCGTGGTCGAGATCGAAACCGATGACGGCATCATCGGTCTGGGCAATGTGGCCCTGGCACCAAGAATAGCCAAGGCCATCATCGACGAGTACCTGGCGCCCCTGGTCATCGGCCAGGACCCCTGGGACTACGAATACCTGTGGCAGCGCATGTACCGCGCCACCCACGCCTGGGGCCGCAAGGGCGTGACCATGGCCGCCATCTCGGCTGTGGACCTGGCCATCTGGGACATCTTGGGCAAGAGCGTGAACAAGCCCGTGTTCAAGCTGCTGGGCGGGCGCACCAAGGAAAAGATTCCCTGCTACTACAGCAAGCTCTACCGCACCGACCTGAAAGAGATGCAGGACGAGGCCCAGAAATTCCTGGATCAGGGCTTCAAGGCCTTCAAGATGCGCTTCGGCTACGGACCCGCCCATTTGCAGGAAGGTGTGAAGGAGAACCTCAAGTCCGTCGAGGCCATCCGTGAAGTGATCGGCTACGACACCGACCTGATGCTGGAGTGCTATATGGGCTGGAACCTGGAGTACGCCAAGCGCATGCTGCCCAAGCTCGCCAGGTTCGAGCCGCGCTGGCTGGAAGAGCCCGTGATCGCCGACGATATCGACGGCTACGCCGAGCTCAACGCCATGAACATCGTTCCCATCTCGGGCGGCGAGCACGAGTTTTCGCTCTACGGCTTCAAGCAGCTGCTGGACAGGAAGGCCGTCTCCGTCGTGCAGTACGACACCAACCGCGTGGGCGGCATCACGGCGGCGCACAAGATCAATGCACTGTGCGAAGCCTATTCAGTGCCGGTGATCCCGCACGCCGGCCAGATGCACAACTACCACCTGACCATGAGCACGCTGGCCTCGCCCATGGCCGAGTACTTCCCCATCTTCGACGTGGAAGTCGGCAACGAGCTGTTCTGGTACATCTTCGACGGCGAACCGGTTGCCGACAACGGCTTCCTGCAACTGCGCGACGACGTGCCGGGCCTGGGCCTCACGCTCAAGACCGAGTACCTGGACCAGTTCCACATCATCGAGTAAGGAGCCGCAGCATGCCAGCACTCTCCAATCCCCGTTACCGGGGCATCTTCCCCGTCGTGCCCACCACCTTCCACGAGGACGGCACGCTGGACCTGGCCAGCCAGAAGCGCTGTCTGGACTTCATGGTAGCCTCGGGCGTGGACGGCCTGTGCATCCTTGCCAACTTCTCCGAGCAGTTCCTGATCTCGGACGAGGAGCGCGAAATCCTCACGCGCACGGCGCTGGAGCATGTGGGCGGCCGTGTGCCCGTGATCGTGACCACCACGCACACCAGTACCAAGATCTGCGCCGAACGCAGCCGTCGTGCCCAGGACATGGGCGCCGCAATGGTCATGGTCATGCCGCCTTACCACGGTGCCACCTTCCGCTTTGGCGAAGACCAGGTACAGGCCTTCTACCAGGGCGTGTCCGACGCCATCGACATCCCCATCATGGTCCAGGACGCGCCGGCCGCGGGCACGCCGCTGTCGCCCGCCTTTCTGGCCCGCATGGCCAGGGAGATAGCACAGGTCAGCTACTTCAAGATGGAAACCGCAGGCGCGGCGGGCAAGCTGCGCGAGCTGATCGCCCTGGGCGGCGAAGCCATCGAAGGCCCGTGGGACGGCGAGGAAGCCATCACCCTGCTGGCCGACCTGGAAGCCGGCGCGACCGGCGCCATGACCGGCGGCGGCTTTGCCGACGGCATTCGCCCCATCATCGAGGCGCACCGCGCTGGCGACAAGGACAAGGCCTTTGCCGAGTACCAGCGCTGGCTGCCGCTGATCAACCACGAAAACCGCCAGGCCGGCTTCCTCGCCGCCAAGGCGCTGATGAAGGAGGGCGGTGTCATCACCTGCGATGCACCGCGCTCGCCCTGGCCGCCCATGCATCCCGAGGTGCGGCGCCAGCTGCTGGACATCGCCCGCCGGCTGGATCCGCTGGTGCTGCGCTGGGCCCGTTGAATCGACTATGAATACAGGAGCTGGTTACGCTTTTTGATTCAGGAATTCAGATGCCTTTCATGCTGATATCTATGAATAACAGGCGCAGTAAGCTCCTCTATCAAGAGCATATCCATGACCCCACATCTCAACCTGATCAACGGCCAGTGGACGGCTGCTGACAGCTATTGCCCCAACACCAATCCCAGCGATCTGTCCGATCTGATCGGCGCGTACGCCCAGGGCGGTGCATCCGATGTGCAGGCCGCCGTGGCCGCCGCCGCGGCCGCGTTTCCGGCCTGGTCCACCTCGGGCATCCAGGCGCGCTCCGACGCCCTGGACAAGATCGGCACGGAAATCCTGGCGCGCAAGGCCGAACTCGGCGAGCTGCTGGCCCGCGAAGAAGGCAAGACCCTGCCCGAAGCCATTGGCGAAGTCGGCCGCGCCGGTCAGATCTTCAAGTTCTTTGCCGGCGAGTGCCTGCGCCTCACTGGCGAGACCGTGCCTTCGGTGCGCCCCGGCATCGGAGTGGAGATCACGCGCGAGCCCATTGGCGTGGTCGGCCTGATCACGCCCTGGAACTTCCCCATCGCCATCCCCGCCTGGAAGATCGCTCCGGCCCTGGCTTTTGGCAACTGCGTGGTCCTGAAGCCCGCCGATCTGGTGCCCGGCAGCGCCTGGGCCCTGGCCGACATCATCCACCGCTCGGGCATCCCCGCCGGCGTGTTCAACCTGGTCATGGGCCCGGGCCGCGTGATCGGCGAAGCCCTGGTGAACCACGCCGATGTGGCGGCCATCAGCTTCACGGGCTCGACGGGCGTGGGCCGCGGCATTGCCGAAGCCTGCGTCAAAAGCGGCAAGAAGGTGCAGCTGGAGATGGGCGGCAAGAACCCCCAGATCGTGCTGGACGATGCCGACCTCGCCCAGGCCGTGGAGCTGTCGGCCCAGAGCGGCTTCTACTCCACCGGCCAGCGCTGCACGGCCTCCAGTCGCCTCATCGTCACCGACAAGATCTACCCGGCCTTCATCGAGGCCCTGCAGGCGCGCATGGCGCGCATCCAGGTCGGCGATGCACGCGCCGCCGGCACCGACATGGGCCCCGTGGTCAGCCAGGCCCAGCTGGAGCAGGATCTGAGCTATGTGGAAATCGCCAAGGCCGAAGGCGCGCGCCTGGCCGCTGGCGGCAGCCGCGTCGCCTGCCACACGGGCAGCGGCAAGGACGGCTTCTACATGGCGCCCACGCTGTTCGTGGACACCGAAGCCGGCATGCGCATCAACCGCGAAGAAGTCTTCGGCCCCGTGGCCAGCGTGATCCGCGTCAAGGACTACGAAGAGGCCCTGGCCATGTCCAACGACACGCCGTTCGGCCTGTCGGCCGGCATTGCCACAACCAGCCTCAAGTACGCCACCCACTTCAAGCGCCACAGCCAGGCCGGCATGGTCATGGTCAACCTGCCTACGGCGGGGGTGGACTACCACGTGCCGTTTGGCGGTCGCAAGGGCAGCAGCTACGGCCCGCGCGAGCAGGGCCGCCATGCCCAGGAGTTCTACACCACGGTGAAGACGGCCTATACGCTGGCCTGAGCGCGGCCCTGAAGGACTCTCTGGTTTGCTGCTTCTCCTTGCCGGGCCTTGTGCCCGGCTTTTTGATGGTGCCACAGCGCCTGCAACGTCTGCGTTGCAAGCTATGGCTTCAGAAGAAGATCACACGTACCCAGGGGGCAGCCAGCACGTTGACGGCGCCAGCAATCATCATCACCAGCGATGCCATCACGGCCTGCACCTCGCCGGCCTGGCGCATGGCCACCCGGCTGGGCCAGCCGGTGATCGTCGAGAACAAGCCCGGCGCGGGCACGGTGATCGCCTCCGACTACGTGGCGCGCGCCACGCCCGACGCCCACACGCTGCTGCTGGCGGCCAGCTTCGAGCGCGGCACTTACTTCATCCCGCGCCAGGTGCGTTTTGCGCAGGAGGTCGAGGCGCTCAAGCAACTGGCTGCGAAAACGCAGGACGACAGCGGCACAAGCATGCTGGACAGCCCGCACCTGCGCCGCGATATCGCGCGCCTGGCAGTGGACAGCCATGTGCTCCAACTCAAGTCCTGGCGCGCACTGACCCATGCGCTGCGCGGTGGCCCGCCCGGGCCCGAGGGCTCGGCCACCAAGCTGCACTGGAGCGAATCGCACCAGAAGCTGCTCACGCTGGCCACCGAGCTCCTGGGCGAGCGCGCGCTGGCCGGCCTTCTCCAGCATCTACGCAGGCCGCCTGCACGTCGGCCGCGCCGTAGTTGGGCGCCTTGCCGCCGCGCAGGATCACTTGGCAGTCGCGGTTGCCGCACGTCCCGAAGATGGCGGCCTGGCTCTCTTGGTCATGCCCATGAAGGCGTGCGGCGCCTGCGCGGCCTGGATGGCGTCGGCGGCCACCTTCACGCCGCCGTCCGTGCCGTTCTTGAAGCCCATGGGGCACGACAGGCCGCTGGCAAGCTGGCGGTGGCTCTGGCTCTCGGTGGTGCGGGCATCGATCGCGCCCCAGCTCACGAGGTCGCTGATGAACTGCGGGGAGAGCAGGTCCAGGAACTCCGTGCCCACCGGCAGGCCCCGCGCCAGGATGTCGAGCAGCAGCACGCGGGCGCGCTCCAGGCCCTCGTTGATGGCGAAGCTGTCGTCCAGGTGCGGGTCGTTAATGAAGCCCTTCCAGCCCTCGGTGGTGCGGGGCTTCTCGAAATAGACGCGCATCACGACGAGCAGGTCCTGGCCCAGCGCATCGGCCTGCTCTTTCAGCAGGCGCGCGTACTCCATGTCCTGGCCATGGTCGTGGATGGAGCAGGGGGGGCGACGACCACGACGAGCTGGTCGTCCTGCCCGTGCAGCACGCACGAGATGGCGGTGCGGCTGTGCTCCACGAGCTGCTGCGCCGATTGTCGCGCCTGCTCCCGGTGCCCGAAATGAATGGTTTTTGAAAAATCAGTGAAAACCCAAAGATGAAATTTTTGCATTCAATATGAGAATCTGTACACCAAAGATTTGTTTTGCATACAAAAAATGAAATTGCATACTATTGGATGTGGAAGGGCTGGTTCATGAGCCGCTTGTTGGATGCCTATTGCCGGGCCCTGGAAGCCGCGTGCGCGCTGCTGATGGCGGCGATGGTGGTGCTGGTGTTCGGCAACGTGGTGCTGCGCTATTTCTTCAGCACCGGCTGGCTGATTTCCGAGGAGGTTTCGCGCTGGCTGTTTGTCTGGATGGTGTTCATGGGCGCGGTGGTGGTGATGCGCGAGCGCGGCCACATGGGCACCGACATGGTGATCGTGCGCCTGCCTGCTTGGGTTCAGCGTGCGTGCCTGGCGCTGGCGCAGGTGGCGATGCTCTACATCACATGGCTGATGCTCGCCGGCAGTTGGAGTCAAGTGGAAGTGAACCGCGGCACCGAGGCGCCGGTCAGCGGTCTGTCGGTATCGATCTTCTATTTTTCGGGCGTGCTGTTCGGTGCGTCCACGCTGGTGATCCTGCTGCACCAGCTCTGGCTGACGGTCAGCGGCAAGCTGACCGATGCCGAGCTGGTGATGGTCCAGGAATCGGAAGAAACCGCGCACCTGGTGCTGCCTGCCACCGACGACGCAACAGATGGGAGCAGACAATGACGGTTTTGATCTTCGTTGGCGCGCTGTTGGCTGCCATGGCCATCGGCATGCCCATTGCCTATGCGCTGCTGTTCTCGGGCGTGGCCTTGATGCTGCACCAGGATTTGTTCGATGCACAGATCCTGGCGCAGAACGTGATCAATGGTTCGGACAGCTTTCCGCTGCTGGCAGTGCCCTTTTTCATGCTGGCGGGCGAGATCATGAACGTGGGCGGCCTGTCCAAGCGCATCGTCAACCTGGCGATTGCGCTGGTTGGGCACCGCCGCGGCGGCCTGGGCTTCGTCGCCATCATCGCGGCCTGTCTGATGGCGGCGCTGTCGGGCTCCGCCGTGGCCGACACTGCTGCTCTGGCCGCCCTGCTATTGCCGATGATGGTCAAGGCGGGGCACGACAAGGCGCGGGCGGGCGGCCTGATCGCGTCGGCCGGCATCATCGCGCCGGTGATTCCGCCTTCCATCGGCTTCGTGGTGTTCGGCGTGGCGGCGAATGTGTCGATCGGCAAGCTGTTCATGGCTGGCATCGTGCCGGGGCTGTTGATGGGTTTGTCGATCGCCGTGGTGTGGTGGCTGGTGGCGGCCAAGGAGAACGTGGCGCTGCCCGCCGCGTCGAGTGCCCGCGAAAAGCTGCTTGCGCTCAAGGAAGCGGCCTGGGCGTTGGGCCTGCCGGTGATCGTGCTGGTCGGTTTGAAGTTCGGCTTTTTCACGCCCACCGAGGCGGCCGTGGTGGCGGCGGTATATGCGTTGTTCGTAGCCACCGTGGTGTACCGGGAGCTGAACCTGCGCCAGCTCTATGCGGTGTTCGTATCCGCCGCCAAGATCACCTCGGTCATCATGTTCCTGGTGGCGGCGTCGATGGTGTCCGCATGGCTGATCACCGTGGCCGACATTCCCGACCAGATCGTCGACCTGCTCAAGCCCTTCATGGGCAGCCCCACCCTGCTGTTGGTGGCCATCATGGTGCTGGTGATGATCGTTGGCACGGCGATGGACATGATGCCCACCATCCTGATCCTCACGCCCGTGCTGATGCCCGTTATCAAGGAGGCGGGCATCGATCCGGTCTATTTCGGCGTGCTGTTCATCATGAACAACGCCATCGGCCTGGTGACGCCGCCAGTCGGCTCGGTGCTGAACGTGGTGGCGGGCGTGGGCAAGATGCGCCTGGACGATGTCGCCAAGGGCGTGCTGCCTTTCATGATCGCCCAGTTCATCGTCATGTTCCTGCTGGTGCTGTTTCCATCGATCGTGATGGTGCCGCTGAACTTCCTGCACAACTGATCCGCCATGAGTACCCAAGAATCCAACAAGCCCACGAGCCAGTGTGTCTTTGAGGCCGTGAGCGCGCACCTTAATGAACTGCGCGCCGCGATCACCGAACCCATCCGTGTCCGGGAAGAAGACCTGGCAACCCAATTGGGCGTGAGCCGCACGCCCGTGCGCGAGGCCTTGATCCGGCTCGACAGTACGGGCTTCATCAGCCTGCGCCCGGGGCGCGGCGCGCTGCTGCAGCCCGTGAGCGACCGCGACTATCTCGAGTGGTTGCAACTGCGCGAGCAGCTTGAAGGCTTCGCGGCGCGCGAGGCAGCGCTCAATGCCTCGCAGCGCGACGTGCTGGCCCTGCGCGCAATTTTCGAGCCCTTCCTGGAGCCGGGCGCGGCCGAATCCAAAGCGGCGGAATATTCGCAAGCAAACGTCGCCTTCCACACCGAGATCATCCGGCTGGCCAACAACCGCCTGCTGGAGCGCGTGTGGGCCTCTTTTGGCCACCGCCAGACCAGCTACCGCCGCAAGACCATCGCCCGGCTGCATCGCAGCGCTGATTCGCTGCGAGAGCACCTCGCCATCATCGGTGCCATCGAGCGGCGCGATGCCGATCAGGCCGAGGCGTTGGCGCGTACCCATGTGCACGAGCTGTATGTGGCGGTCGAGCAGGAAGCGGCGCTCAAGCCTTCCCAAGCACTCTCCAACTGAACTGGCCCCCATGAAATTTCTCAATTTCCTCCACCCCCAGCATGGTCCGCGTCTGGGTGCCTTGCTGAGCGACGCACATGTGCTTGACCTGACCGCTGCCTGGCCGGTTCAGCCCGCACCAGCGTCGGTCGACGAACTCATCGCGGGCGGCGATGCTGCCGTGGAACTGGCGCGCCAGTGCATTGCTGCGGCCGGTGGCACGGCGGGCATGCTGCCCTTCGCCGACGTAACTGTCCTGCCGCCAGTTGCCCTGATCGGACGCAATGTCTTCAACGTGGGGCGCAACTACCGCGAGCACATCATCGAGGGCAATCTCGCCAATGGCCGCCCGGCCGAGGCGTTTCCATCCGCCATCGAGTTCTTCACCAAGCCGCGCACGGCGCTGGTGGGGCATCGGGGCCAAGTGCTGCGCCACGGCAAGCTGACGGACAGCTTGGACTATGAGGTCGAGCTGGCCATCGTCATCGGCAGGGGCGGGCGTGACATTCCCGCTGAGCGGGCGCGCGAGCATGTGTTCGGCTACACCATCGTCAACGACGTGACGGCGCGCGACTTGCAGCGCCTGCATGGCCAGTGGTTCAAGGGCAAGGGCCTGGACACGAGTTGCCCCATCGGCCCCGTGGTTGTGCATGCCAGCGCTATCGCCAACCCGGATGCGCTAGCGCTGTCGCTGGAGGTGGATGGCGAGGAGCGCCAGAACGATAACACCAGCTCGATGATCTTCAATGTCGCCACTGTCGTCGCCCAGCTTTCCGCGGGCATGACGCTGATGCCCGGCGACGTGATCGCCACCGGCACGCCCAAGGGCGTGGGCTTTGCCCAGCGCCCGCCACGCTGCCTGCAGGTGGGCCAGACCATGCGTGCCCGCGTCGAGGGCATTGGTGAGCTGGTCAACGCCATCGTGGACTGAGCCGTCCCCCCCGATCAACAAGGAGCACAAGATGACCCTCATGACCCCTTTCCTGCCCAACGCCGACAAGTACGGCCCGCTCGACTCGCGCAACATGGCCGTGGACGATCTGCCCTGGAAGCCCACACCCACAAAAGGTATTGACATGAAGGTACTGGTGCAGGACGAAGACACCGGCCTGCTGACGGCACTGTTCCGCTGGCAGCCGGGCACCGAGCTGGCCTTGCATGAGCACGTCGAGATCGAGCAGAGCTACGTGCTCGAAGGCGAGTTCGAGGACGACGACGGTGTCTACCCCGCCGGTAACTTCGTCTGGCGGCCCAAGGGTCACCGCCATATCGCGCGCTCACCCAAGGGAGCGCTGGTGCTGTGCTTCTTCCTCAAGCCCAACAAGTTCCTGGGCGGAGAACTGGACGGCCAGGAACTGAAATAAACCACCCGATACATCGCAGGAGACAAACCATGAGCGCATTCCACCCACGCATTCGCCGCCTTGGCCTGGCAATCGCCGCAGGCCTGTTGGCCGCAGGCGCCTTTCAGGCCCATGCCCAGGACATCAAGGAGCGCAAGATCAAGCTCAGCTACCCCGTCGCCAAGGACAACCCGATGGGCCTGGCAGTGGACAAATTTGCCGAGATCGTCGGCACGAAGAGTGATGGCAAGATCAAGGTCACCGGTTATCCCAATGCCACGCTGGGCAATGAGATTCAGTCGATGGCATCGGCCCAGGGCGGCATCCTGGAAATGTCCGTGGTTTCCACCGCGGGCGCCGCAGGCAACGTCAAGGAGCTGGCGATCTTTGACCTGCCCTTCATCTTCCGCAACGAGAAGGAAGCCGACGCCGTGGTCGATGGCGAGGTTGGCCAATCGTTGCTCAAAAAATTCCCCGAGAAGAAACTCATCGGCTTGTGCTACCTGGACTACGGCTTCCGCCAGGTGACCAACAGCAAGCACCCGATCCGGAAGCTGGAAGACTTCAGCGACCTGAAGCTGCGCACGCTGCAGAACCGCGTGTACATCGACATCTTCAAGGCTCTGGGTGCCACACCGCTGCCCTTGCCCTACCCGGAAACCTACACCGCGCTGGAAACCAAGGCCATCGACGGACAGGAGAGTGCCTACCTGGTCACCAAATCGAGTTCGTACCAGGACATCCAGACCTACTTGACCGAAACCCGCCACGTCTACCTGCCCGCCGTGGTGCTGGTGAGCAAGAAGTTCTGGGACAGGCTGGGCGTGGCGGAGCGCGACATCATGGACTCCGCCTGCAAGGAGGCCTCGGCCTATCACCGCACGATCAGCCGCAAGATGGAGGCTGATGTGGTACAGGAGTTGGTCAAGGCCGGCATGAAGTTCAACAAGATCGAGCCCGCCGAACAGGAGCGCATGGTGCGGGCTACTGCTCTCGTGATCGAGAAATACAAGCCTGAGCTGGGCGCCGATCTCGTGAAAGAGACCCTGGCGACAATCGAGAAAGTGCGCAAGGCGCCCTGACCCGTCATGGACAACGACGATTTCCGTGGCCTGCGGGTCATGGTGACCGCCGGCGCCTCGGGCATCGGCCTGGTCACTGCCCAGGCTTTTGCCCGGGCCGGCGCCCATGTGCAGATCAGCGATATCTCAGCTAGCGCCGTGCAGGAGGCACTGCCCGCCTTGCCCGGGGGCGGTGGATGGTGCGCTGATGCCTCCAGCCCTGATGACGTGGATGCCTGGTTCAATCACGCCCTGCCCGCGCTGGGAGGACTGGACGTGCTCGTGAACAACGCGGGCATTGCCGGCCCCACGGCGCGCTTAGAGGACATCACGCCCCAGCAGTGGGACAACACGCTGGCCGTGAACCTGCGCAGCCAGTATCTATGCGTGCGTCGCGCGGTACCAGTGCTGCGTGCCTCCACCCGCGCCAGCATTGTCAACCTGAGCTCGGTGGCCGGCCGCCTGGGCTATCCGCTGCGCTCGCCTTATGCCGCATCCAAATGGGCGGTGATCGGGTTGACGCAGAGCCTGGCGCTGGAACTGGGCGCCGACGGCATCACCGTGAACGCCATCCTGCCCGGCATCGTCGACAGCGAGCGCTCGCGCAGCGTGACGGCGGCCAAGGCACAAGCACGTCGGATCAGCGAGGCGGCCATGCTCGACGAAATCCTTGCCAACGTGGCCCTGCATCGGAAAGTGCCCTTGGCCGACGTGGCGGACACCGCGCTGTTTCTCGCCTCGCGCGCAGGTCGCAGCTTCACCGGCCAGAGCCTCAACGTGTGCGCAGGCATTCAAGCCTTGCGTTGAAAGAAAGCATTCGCATGGCAGCATCCTATTTCGAGCGGACTTTCGGCCTGCAGGGCCGCGTGGCGTGCATCACAGGCAGCGCCTCCGGCCTGGGCCTCGCCATCGCACACCATCTGGGGCTGGCGGGCGCGCGCATCGCCATCAACGACTTGGACGCACAGCGTTGCGACGTGGCCGTGCGCCTGCTGGCCGAGCAGGGCATCGAAGCGCGCCCTGCCGTGTTCAACGTATCGCAGGCCGAGACCGTGCGCGAAGCGATCGATGCGCTCGCCGCCCAAGGCTGGGCACCCGACATCCTGGTCAGCAACGCAGGCAACCAGAACCGCAAGCCGGTGATCGACATGACCTTGGCCGAATGGCAATCGCTGTTCGACGTGCATGTGAACGGTGCCTTCAACTGCGCCCATGCAGTACTGCCGCACATGGTGCGCAAGGGCTTTGGCCGCATCGTGCTGATGTCCTCCGTCGCGGGGCAGGCCACCATGCCCGGTATTGCCGCCTATGCCTCGGCCAAGGGTGCCATTGCCGCCTTCACGCGCGCGCTGGCCGTGGAGTACGGCGGCGCGGGCATCACCAGCAATGCGCTGGCCCCGGGCTTCGTGCGTACTGCGTTCACACGCGGTTTGCAGGAGCGCGAAGGTTTTGACGATTTTCTGCAGAACGCGGTACCGCTGGCGCGCTGGGCTGAGCCGGACGACATCGCGCCCGCCGTGGTCTACCTCGCCTCCAGCGCAGGCGCGTTCGTCAACGGCCATGTGCTTGCCATCGACGGCGGCATGCTGGCGCGCATGTGACATTTCTTTGTTGAAAGCACAGTCCATGTACATGCATATCGTCATGCTGGGGTTCACGCCTGAGGCCGATCACGCGTTTCTTCAGCAGGTGCAGGCCTATGCCTTGCGCATCCGCCAGGAATGCGCAGGCGTGCGGCTCTACCATTTCGGCTCGAACGAAGCGGCCCGTGCCCAGGGCTACACCCATGCTGTCGTGTCCACCTTCGATGACTCCCGAGCGCACGACGCCTATCAGGTCAGCCCGGCCCACGTTGCCATGAAGACCTACATGGGGCCCTTCATCGAGCGCCTGGCGGTGTTCGACGGCTCGACACTTTCGCTGTGACCCTGCGCGGCTGTCACGGCCGCCGGAAGCCCTGGCTCAGCTTCGCCCAATAGCCGGCCTGCAGGTTGTCCATGCGCACCGTGCCGCCCGTGGACGGCCCGTGCGCACCAGCCGCTTGTCGTGGCAGTGCACGTGGGCGTGGTCTTCCTCGGTGCGGATGGCGCGGCCAACCCATTGGGCCAGACGTATGGTGGTGGCGGGCACCACCAGCTCGCTGAACGGGTCGCTCCCGGCGCCGCGCAGCCATTCGACGCCGGCCTCGACCTGGGCCAGGTCGCACAAAAGCGCATCGACCATCTCGGCCGTGAAGGCCTGGGCGTCACGCGGCTCGGCGTGGGTCTCGGTGGCCACCAGCGTGCCCCTGAAGGGTTCTCCGGTTGGCTGCTTCTCCTTGCCGGGCCTGGTGCCCGGCTTTTTGATGGTGCGGTGCTGATCAGCCCAGCAGCGCTGCCTTGATGGTCTTGACGCCGTCGGCGTTGTCCCAGACCCCTTCTTCCAGCGCATCGTGAATGGTCTTGTCCAGCGCGGCAGCCAGTTGCTCGCGTGTCTGGGCCGCCTGGGGGCTGGCGTCCAGCACGATGCGCAAGGCGGAGGCCAGTGCCGTGATCTGGGCTGTGAGATTGACGACGGTGGTGTTGGAGCTCATGAGTCGGTCCTTGAAATGTCGATGAACAGGGCAGCTGGCCTGGCGCGCAGTGCGGGGTGCCAAGCTGTCAACGGCCTTCAGTGTCGCGCGGGTGGATACTGCTGTTAACGTATCAACAATGAGCAGCGGCCGCGAAGACCTCGCCTGGTTTCAAGGGCGGATGGTCTTCAGATGCTTTGCGGTAAAGCACCGGCAGCTACTGTTTTTGAGATCTATATAAGACAGGAGAGACAAGAGCATGAGTCTGAAGAGAGTCTGTATCTACGGTGCCGGCGCCATTGGCGGCTGGCTGGGCGTGGCGCTGGCCAGGGCCGGCTGCGAGTTGAGCGCCGTGGCGCGAGGCCAGACGCTGGCTGCGCTGCAGCACAACGGCCTGACGCTGGTGCATGGCGAGGAGAGCGAGACCGTGGCCGTCAATGCGCAGCAGGACCCGGCCGCCCTGGGCGTGCAGGATCTGGTGGTGATTGCCGTCAAGGCACCGTCCATGCCCGATGTGGCGCGTGCCGTCGCACCGCTGATCGGCCCGCAGACCCTGGTGCTGACCGCCATGAACGGCGTTCCCTGGTGGTTTCTGGCCGGTGGCGTGGATGCCGGCCTGCGCGGCCTGCAGCTCAGGGCCGTGGATCCGCAGGGCGAGATCGCGCGTGCCATTCCCACCGGGCAGGTGCTCGGCTCGGTGGTGCATGCCAGCTGCTCGCTCGATGCGCCGGGTGTGGTGCGCCGTCATTTCGGCAACAGCCTCATCGTCGGCGAGCCCACGGCCCTGCCCGGCGATGCGCCCACGCCGCGCCTGCTGGCGCTGGCCGAGCTGCTGCGCGCGGGCGGCATCGAGGTCAGGCTCAGCGACAACATCCAGCGCGACGCCTGGTACAAGCTCTGGGGCAATATGACCATGAACCCCGTCAGTGCGATCACGGGCGCAACCACGGACAGGATTCTGGGCGATGAGCTGGTGCGCAACTTCATCACGGCCGTGATGCTGGAGGCCAGGGAAATCGGCGCGCGCATCGGCCTGCCGATTGCCGACAGCCCGCAGGACCGCCATCAGGTCACGCTCAAGCTGGGCGGCTTCAAGACCTCCATGCTGCAGGACGTGGAAGCCGGCAAGCCGGTGGAGCTGGACGCGCTGGTGGGCGCCGTGCGCGAGATGGGGGGCATGTGCGGCATGAGCACGCCGTTCACCGATGCACTGCTGGGGCTGACGCGGCTGCGTGCGCAGCAACTGGGTCTGTATCCGGTGTAGGGCGGTGGCGGGCAGGGCGGTCTTGGGCCTAGACTAGGCGGCATGAGCACCACATCTACCCAGACCGCCACTCTCAAGTCCGCCCCTGCGCAGGACAGCCATTGGGCCACGCTGTGCGTGGTGACGACGACCGTGGGGCATTCGGCCGAGGCCGAGGACATGGCGCGGGCGCTGATCGCGGCCAAGGCTGCGGCCTGTGTGCAGACCGAGCGCATCACCTCGTATTACGAGTGGGACGGCGTGCTGCAGACCGCTCCCGAATGGCGGCTGATCTGCAAGACCCTGCCAGAGGCACTGCCGCGGCTGACCGCGCTGCTGCGCAGCCATCACAGCTATGAGGTACCGCAGATCACCATGCGCACCGAGCGCTGCCTGAACGACTATGCCAAATGGCTTAAGCAGCAGGTTCAGCTCTGAAGACCGAATAAAAAAGGAGCGCCTTGCGCGCTCCTTTATTGGGTTTCAGTACTGAATCTATCGGAAATCTTTATAGATAAAGCGCTGACAGCTATGGTTCTTGTGCTTCAGGACAGCAGGGCCTGGGCGAACTCGCGTGCGCTGAAGGTTTCCAGATCCTCGATCTTCTCGCCCACGCCGATGAAGTAGACGGGCACGGGGCGCTCCTGCGCAATCGCGGCCAGCACGCCGCCCTTGGCCGTGCCGTCGAGCTTGGTGACGATCAGGCCCGTGAGCTGCAACGCATCGTCGAAGGCGCGCACCTGGGTCAGGGCGTTCTGGCCGGTATTGCCGTCAATCACCAGCAGCACCTCGTGCGGCGCCGTGCCGTCGGCCTTGTTCACCACGCGCTTGATCTTCTTGAGCTCTTCCATCAGATGCAGCTGCGTGGGCAGGCGTCCGGCCGTATCGACCAGCACCACATCCTTCTTGCGCGCCTTGCCGGCGGAAACGGCATCGAAGCTCACGGCGGCGGGGTCGCCACCGTCCTGGCTGATGATCTCCACGGTGTTGCGATTGGCCCAGACGCCGAGCTGCTCACGCGCGGCGGCGCGGAAGGTGTCGGCGGCGGCCAGCAGCACGGATTGCTCGCTGTCGGCCAGATGTTTGGTCAGCTTGCCGATGGACGTGGTCTTGCCTGCACCGTTGACGCCGGCCACCATGATGACGGTCGGTGTGTGCTCGCCGATGCTCAGCGGCTTTTCCAGGGGCTTCAGCAAATCGGTCAGCGCATCGGCCAGCAGCGCCTTGACGGCGGCGGGCTCGGTGGTCTTGGTTTCCTTGACGCGGCGTTTCAGGTCTTCCAGCAGATGCTGGGTGGCCTTGACGCCGGTGTCGGCCATCAGCAGCGCGTCCTCCAGCTCTTCATAGAGCCTGTCGTCGATCTGCGTGCCGGTAAAGACGGTGGCAATGCTGGAGCCGGTCTTGCGCAGACCGGCTTTCAGGCGTTCCATCCAGCTTTGACGGGAATTTGGGGCTTGCGGCTTTGCGGTAGGCTCGGGGGCTGCTACAAAATCCTGAGTAGCAGGCTGATCTTCGCCGGCCTTGGCCGTCGCGCCGCCACCAAAGGGCTTGCGCCACCAGGAGCTGCTGCCATTTTCGGCAGGCGTAGCAGGCGTATCCTGTGGAGCGGGCCTGGTTTGCGTAGCAGGAGCGGGCGCCGCGGCTGCCTCGGCAGCGGGCGTGGTGTTCACCGCATCGGGTGAATTGGGCTTTTTCTTGAAAAAACTGAACATTGGCGGGTTTTTAGAATCGCATCATTCTATGAAACATGTACGCGCACTCCCTGTACTGGGCTTAATGGCCTGTTTGAGCGCTGGGGCAGCCTTGGCTGCACCGGGCGCATCGTCGCAACCTGTGCCTGCTGCCGCCACGGCTGCAGCGCCGCAAGTGCAGCAGTTCACGCTGAAGAACGGCATGCAGCTGATCGTGCAGCCCGACCGGCGCGCGCCTACGGTCGTGCACATGGTCTGGGTGCGTGTGGGCTCTATGGACGAGGTCGACGGCACCACGGGCGTGGCCCATGCGCTGGAGCACATGATGTTCAAGGGCTCCAAAAGCGTCAAGCCCGGAGACTTCTCGCGTCGCGTGGCGGCGCTGGGCGGCCAGGAAAACGCGTTCACCTGGCGTGACTACACCGGCTATTACCAGCAGATTCCGTCCAACCGTCTGGAAGACGTGATGAAGCTGGAGTCCGACCGTTTTGCCAACAACCAGTGGCCGGACTCCGAATTCAAGAAGGAAATCGAGGTCATCAAGGAAGAGCGCCGCATGCGCACCGACGACCAGCCCCGCGCAATGCTGATGGAGCAGCTGATGGCGGCCACCTTCATGGCCTCGCCCTATCGCCGCCCCGTGGTGGGCTGGATGAGCGACCTGAACTCCATGACGCCCGGCGATGTGCGCGACTTCCACAAGCGCTGGTATGTGCCGGCCAACGCGGCCGTCGTGGTGGTGGGCGATGTGAACGTCAACCAGGTGCGTGCCTGGGCCGAGAAGTATTATGGCAGCATTCCTGCGCGCGCATTGCCGCAGCGCAAGCCGCAGACCGAACCCAGACAGATCGGCGTGCGCCGCATCGAGGTCAAGCAGCCTGCCGAGCAGGCCTTTATCGCCATGGCCTATCGCACGCCTACCCTGAAGAACGTTGAAAAGCTGCAGCCAGAGGACAAGGACGCGCTGGCGCTGCTGGTGCTGTCTGCCGTGCTTGACGGTTATGACGGCGCTCGCCTGGAGCGCGCCCTGGTGCAGGGCGAAGGCCAGGCCAATGGCCGCGTGGCCGACAGTGCCGGCAGCTCGGCCAACATGATGGGGCGCGGGCCCAGCCTGTTCATGCTGACCGGCGTTCCGGCCCAGGGCAAGACCGCGGCCGATGTGGAAGCTGCACTGCGTGCCCAGATCAAGAAGGTGGCTGATGAGGGCGTGCAGGCCGATGAACTGGAGCGCGTCAAGACGCAGTGGATGGCTTCCAACGTCTATGAGCGTGATTCCGTCATGGGCCAGGCCCAGAACCTGGGCAACTACTGGATCCAGAACATGCCGCTGGATGCCGAGGACAAGCTGCTGGCCGAACTGCGCAAAGTCACCTCTGACGATGTGAAGGCCGTGGCCGCCAAATATTTTGGCGATGACCAGCTTACTGTCGGCACCCTGGTGCCTCAGCCTCTGCCGGCGGGTAGCAAGCCCCAGCGTCCCATGTCGGGCAAGGCGGATGCAGATAAATCCATGCACTGAGCGCAGCGGAGAAACCTATGAAAACTATGAAAAAGATAGCTGCTGGCGCTTTTGTAGTAAGCGCTGGAATGGGTTTTTTAACCCAATCTGCCTGGGCCTTGCTGCCGATAGAGCATTGGATCCAGCCCAGTGGCGCCCAGGTCTGGCTGGTGCAAAGTCCCGGCATTCCCATGGTGGATGTGCAGGTGGACTTCGACGCCGGCAGCCGCCGAGATCCCGAGGACAAGGTGGGCCTGGCGACAGCCGTGGCCATGATGTCCTCCAAGGGCGTCAAGGCGGCTGGCGATGCGCCTGCGCTGGATGAAAACGGCCTGGGTCAGGCCTGGGCCGACCTGGGGGCCAGCTTTGGCGCCAGTGCAGGGCGCGACAGCTTCAGCTATGGCCTGCGCACGTTGACCGAGCCAAATCTGCAGCAAAAGGCCGTGGCCCTGGCGGCGCGCCAGATTGCCTCGCCAAGCTGGCCGGAAGCCGTGTGGCAGCGTGATCGCGAGCGCTGGAGCGCCTCCATCAAGGAAGCCGACACCCGTCCCGGCACCGTGGCCTCCAAGGCCTTCCGCAAGGCCGTGTTCGGCAGCTCGCCCTATGGTTATCAGACCACGGTCGACAGCCTGGGCCGGATCGATGTTTCGGCCATGCAGGACTTTCACCGCAAGCTGATTGCCGCCTGCCGCGCCAAGGTCAGCGTGGTGGGGGCGGTCAATCGCCAGCAGGCCGATGCCATGGTCAAGCAGTTGCTGGGACCGCTGCAGGCCACCAATGGCAACGACTGCCCGCCGCTGCCTGCCGTGGGCAAGGTACAGGACCTGCAGCAAGCCAAGGTCGAGAACATTCCGTTCGAGTCGGCCCAGGCCCAGGTGCTCATAGGTCAGCCCGGCATTGCGCGCAACAACCCCGATTTTCTCGCCGTGATGGTGGGCAACCACATTCTGGGCGGCGGCGGCTTCACCTCCAGGCTGATGGAAGAGGTGCGTGAGAAGCGGGGCCTGACCTATGGTGTCTCCAGCGACTTCTCGCCGGGCCTGGATCGCGGCGCCTTCATCATCGGCCTGCAGACCCGCCCCGATCAGGCGGCCGAGGCGCTCAAGGTCTCGCAGGACGTGTTGCGCAAATTCATAGCCGAAGGTCCTAGCGACAAGGAACTCAAGGCGGCCAAGGACAATCTGATCGGCGGCTTTGCCTTGCGCATAGACAGCAATCGCAAGCTGCTGGGCAATGTGGCCAATATCGCCTGGAATGGCCTGCCGCTCGACTATCTGGAGCACTGGACCGATCGCGTTCAGGCTCTGACCGCCAAGGACGTGAAGGAGGCGATGCAGCGCATGGTCCAGCCCGAGCGCATGGTCACCATCACTCTCGGAGCCAAGCCATGAGCCGCAGTGCCATCAAGCTACATACCCCCGCAGGCCGCAAGGCGCTGGACAAGATGATTCACGAGTCCGAACGCAAGGCACAGGAATTGGCAGCCAGCCGTCCGGCCCGCCCCGGAGCCAAGGCCGCCCAGCCTGCCGCAGCCAAGCCGGCCGCCACGGGGGCCGGTGAAATTCGCATCATCGGCGGGCAATGGCGTCGCACGCGTCTGGCCGTGGCACAAAAGCCCGGCCTGCGGCCCACGCCCGATCGCGTGCGCGAGACCCTGTTCAACTGGCTGGGTCAGGATCTGAGCAACTGGAAATGTGTCGACGCCTTTTCGGGCACGGGGGCACTGGGTTTCGAGGCCGCATCGCGCGGCGCGACCAGCGTCATCATGAACGAGCAGGATGCGGCCCTGGTGCAGCAGCTGCAGCGTCTGCAGCAAAAGCTCGATGCCAGGATGGTCAAGGTGCAGCGCGGTGATGCGCTGAGCTGCCTGAAGACCGTGGCGGGCCAGGATCTGATCTTGCTGGACCCGCCCTTCGGTCAGACCGAGCTGTTCGAGCCTGCGCTCAAGGCTGCCACCGCGGCCTTGAACGACGGCGGCTTCATTTACCTGGAAGCCCCCGAGGCCTGGGCCGAGGAGCGCCTGCTGGAGATGGGGCTTGCGCTGCACCGCTATCTGAAGGCGGGCGCCGTCCATGCGCATCTGCTGAAGAAGCAGTAGGGCTTTGCTGCCGAACCGGGAGCTGCCGGCGCTTCGAGCAGAGGCGCCAGCAGCTCTTTTTTGCATGGGTCAGCACTCTTCAGGCCTGAATGCATAATCTCTTTACGCTGCACTGCAGCAGCCCTCACCCTCATCAAGACCCGCAGGAGAGAGATAAGCCATGAGCCAGGACCTGATTGCTGTTTACCCCGGAACCTTTGACCCGATCACGCTGGGGCATGAAGATGTGGTGCGCCGGGCTGCACAGCTGTTTGGCAAGGTCATCGTGGCCGTGGCGGCAGGCCATCACAAAAAGACGCTGTTCACGCTGGAGGAGCGCATTGCCATGGTGCGCGAGTCCTGTGCCAATTACCCGCAGGTGGAGGTGGAGAGCTTTGACGGACTGCTGGCGCATTTCGTGCTCGCGCGCGGTGCCAAGGCCATGGTACGCGGCCTGCGCGCGGTGACGGACTTCGACTATGAGTTCCAGCTTGCCGGCATGAACCGCACGCTGATGCCTGAAGTGGAAACCGTGTTCCTCACGCCCAGCGATCGCTATCAGTTCATCAGCTCCACCTTTGTGCGCGAGATTGCCACGCTCAATGGCGATGTGGACAAGTTTGTCTCCAAGGGCGTGCATGAGCGCCTGATGCTCAAGGTCGGCCGCAAGGTCTGAGCTTTCAGCGTCCCTGGCTAGTCGCCCTGCTGCGATAGCTGCTGATGGTCTCGTGTACGAAGCGCAGCTTGTCCCAGGCCGGGCCGGAAATGGCAAAGGGATAGGCGTCGCCATGACCGAGGCTGCGATTGAGACTGTTGTGCAGCAGGGTCAGCGGCACCCACTGGGATTGCATCACCGAAAAATCGGGCGGCACCGGCCCCAGCGGGTTTTGAATGAGTTGCTGGCCCGCGCCGGGGATGTCCGGCACGGTAATGCAGGTGCCGTAGCTGGCGGCGGTCTCCAGCAAGTCCACCATGTGCAGATAGTGAGCCCAGGTTTCGGCCCAGTCCTCCCAGGGGTGGGACGTGGCATAGGCGCTGATGAACTGGCCGCGCCAGCTGTTGTCCAGCGGATTCTTGCCGTAATGGCGCTGCAGCGCCTGGGCATAGTCCTGATTCTCATAGCCAAACAATGCTCTGAAGCGCTCCAGATACTCGCTGTTCGCTATGAGCTGATCCCAGTAGAAATGTCCCGATTCGTGACGCAGATGTCCTATCAGCGTGCGATAGGGCTCGTGCAAGGCCTGGCGGCGTTTGGTGCGCTCATCGTCGTCGGCCTCGACGACATTGAGCGTGATCATGCCGCTGGCATGGCCGGTCATGACGGGGTTCTGACCGGGAAGGTCTGCGAGCAGGGAAAAGCGCGGCTCGGCCACGCGGTGCCCATGCGGGTCCAGCAGACCCAGCTTGGCCAGGGTGTAGAACAGCCTGCGCTTGGCGACCTCGATCTTGGCCCAGCGCAGTTCATTGGCGGGATCGCCTCCGTCGGGCAGCCATTCGGTCTGTCGGCAGGAAACGCACAGTGGCTGCGGGTCTGAAGCCTCGATCGCAAAATTGCACAGGCTGATGTTGTGGCGGTGGGCGCAGGGGCGATAGCGTGCGTCGTGGCCTCCGACCGAGGGAAGAATGCCGACGCGCAGCTGATCGGGCAGAAAGGCCAGGCTTGCACCGCAATGCACGCATTGCAGGCTTTCAAAATAGATCAGGTGCCCGCAGGCTTCGCAGTTGAAAACTTGCATTCGAGCACTTTAATGGCGAAGTCAGCCGCCGGGTGTAGGAAAAAACAAAGCCAGCTCAAAAGCTGGCTTTGTGGCGGGAAGTGAGGCCCTCAGAAAGAGTCTTGCTTCAGGCGCGCATCATCAGGGTCTGACCACGATGCTGTTGCGCACTTCACGCACATGCTTGGTCGTGCGGGCAATTTCGCCGGCTCGGGCTTTTTCTGCTTCGGATTTGGCAAAGCCCGACAGCTGCACAGTGCCGTTCATGGTTTCGACGCTGATGGCGGTTGCGGAGACATTCTTGTCTTCGGCCATCTTGGCTTTCACCGCAGTGGTGATGCCTGCGTCATCCACATAGGAGCCCACAGTCTGCTGGTCACGGGCAACCGAACAGGCCGTGGTACCCAGCACGGTCGTCGCAGCGACCAGACTGAAAGCCAAAGCGCGAGTCAGATTCTTCATATGGTTCTCCCTTGGTTTTGAAAAGGCGCAGAGCAGGCCTGCGAAAGCTTGGAACGTCGGCACGTTCCAAGAGTTATTTCCTGCGCGAGCGACCCAGAAAGAAGGCCGTCGCCAGGGCTGCGCCGGTCGCGGCGGCGATCAGCACGGAACGCCCGGGTTGCTCGGACACATACTTGGTGGTCGCATCCGCTGCGGTGTTGAACTGACGACGTGCGCGGTGCGAGCTGTCGGCCCAGAAGTTGATGCTGCGCTCGGCCAGGTCCTGAGCCCGGTTGGCCAGGTTGTCGATCAGCGGGTTTTCGCTGTCGTCGAGATTGCGCATGTGACGCCCCGTGGAGTCTATCGCCTCGGAGGCTGTGCGCCTTGCGCGGCGTGCGGTGTCCTCAACCTTGTCGGCAACATCCTCGGCCACGTCGCGTGCTTCATTGACCATCTTCTGGGCAGCCTGCTTGCCGGAGTCCACCGCATCTTGTGCTGCATCGGACATCTTGTGTGCAGCATCCTGGGCGGATTGGGCGGCGTGCTTTGCCGTGTCCTTGACGTCTGCAGCCACATCCTTGGCGGCGCCCTTGAGATCTTCAACCGTGTCCTTGGCGTCTTTTACGGCTTGGCTCATTGTTTGGAACTCCCTGAAATCTAGAAATTTTCGTGACAGCGTGCAGTAACGCCTGTCTGCGGAACCCTGCCTCCAGGAGGCAGAAGTTGAGTGTGATCATGGCGAATACTGGTGGTTTGTGCAATGTGAGCGAACAAAGTTCTACACATTCGGTGCCGTTGCTATTTCTTCACCAGGCCCATCAGGAAGGTGATGACGGCCATGACCAGGAAGACAAAAAACAGGATCTTGGCAATGCCTACGGCGCTGGCCGCGATACCGCCGAAACCGAAAACTGCAGCGATCAAGGCAATCACCAGAAAGACAATGGCGTAGTGCAACATGGTTTTCTCCTTTCGAATGCAGGCCGACAGGCATTGCCGTGTGGCCATGTATTGACTGTAGAGAACTGAGCAGCCCGTGCCTGACGGTGAGCTTCTGTCACCAGGGTCGGGGTATTTAGGGACAGTCATGTAGGACTGCGCTGACCTGTCCACCCGGTTCAGGTGTTTGCCATTGTCAAAGGAATGACTGCCGAGATAGTGGTTCCCTTGCCGGGCTGGGATGCCACGGTAAGCCTGCCGCCGACAGCTTCAACGCGGTGCTTCATGCCTGCCAGCCCATGGGAGTTGGGGCGCATGCTGGCCGTCTCGAAGCCTTGGCCATCGTCCTGGATCTGCACCGCCACATAGGTGGGATAGTTGTGCACCGTGACGATGACATGGCTGGCCCTGGCGTATTTCCCGATGTTGGTGAGCGACTCCTGCACGACGCGATAGACCGTCAGCTGCGTGGATTCAGGCAGGTCCACCTGCTCCAGGCTGCATTCCACCTCGATGTTGCTGCGTTCACCGAACTCCCGGGTCAGGATTTCCAGCGCGGTGGTCAGGCCCAGGTTGGAGAGAGAAGAGGGGCGCAGGTCCTCAATGATGCGGCGTTTGAGTGCAATCCCGCTGTTGAGCGTCTCGATCAGATGGGTGATGCGTTCGGAGACGTCGGGTGTCGAGGTGTCGATCTTGGACTTGAGGCGCGCAACGTCCAGCTTCGCTGCGGTCAGCAGCGAGCCCAGTTCGTCGTGCAACTCGCGTGCCAGGTGCGCCCGCTCATCCTCGCGTACCTGCTGCAAATGGGTTGCCAGCTCGGTGAGGGCCGCTGTGCGGTCGCGAACCACCTCCTCCAGACGATTGCGTTCATCGCGCTGAATCTCCTGTTCGCGCTGATGTGAATGCTGCAGCGCATTCGCCTGTCGCAGATACATGAAGAAGCCCAGAATCCCCAGGGCGGTCACTGTCGCAATTCCCAGGCGTGACAGACCCAGCGTCTGTTCGATATCCGCGAGATTGGACCTGACGCGCTGGTCGATGCTGTCCATCAGGGTCTTGATGTGGCCCCGTATGGCATCCATGTTTTCCATGCCTACGTCGGTAAACATCACAAAGCGCCATGCTTCATCGTTGCCCTGGCGATAGAGGCGCAGGCTCAGCTCCATTTCGCTGGTCTTGCGCTCGACCTGGCGGGCCAGCGGAGTAAAGGTTGCCAGCTCTTTGGGATCCATGATGAAGATGCCGCGCAGGTCATCCATGCTGCTGCTGATAGCGGCGGAGGCGGAGTTATAGGGCTCGAGATAGCGCTCCTCTCCTGTCAGCAGGTAGCCGCGCAGGCCGGTTTCCGCATCCAGCATTTGCTGCATCAGCAAATTGAGCTTTGCTCTGGTGGCTTGCGTCTTGGTGAGCGTGTCCAGAGCATGCAACGAGCGCTTATAGCCTGCCTCATTAATGCTTACCATTAAGACTGCCGCAATGACTGCGATCGTCAGGCTGACTGCAATTTTGCGGATATTGGTCCAACGCATCTACATCCTCTCACCTACAAGGCAATTACCTGATATTCTGCATAACGGTAGCGTCAACGACTGACATCATAGTGCGGGTCTTAAAATGTGATGCGCCCTGGAGATGAGCGCAGTTTCATGAAAAGAGGTGTTCATGATAAAAGTAGGCATAGTGGATGACCATGCGATTGTTCGCTCGGGATTACGCCAATTCCTGTCGGAACATGTAGATCTGAGGGTCGTGGGAGAAGCGGGCAATGGGCGGGAGGCCATTGACTTGGTTCGGGAACATGAAATTGACGTGCTGCTGATGGACTTGTCCATGCCGGGGCAAAGCGGCATAGATGCCTTGGCCATGCTCAGAGCCAAGGCACCTGACATGGGTATCCTGATACTAAGTGGATACCCTGAGGAACATTACGCAATCAACTTGATTCGTCAGGGGGCCAGCGGATATCTCAACAAGGAGTGCGATCCTCAGGATATTGCAGAGGCCATCCGGACCGTGGCTCTGGGAAGGCGTTACCTGACGCCGGCGGTCGCAGATCTCCTGGCCCAGCAACTCAACCGCAAGGATGATGTTCCGGCACACGAGCAATTGTCGGAGCGTGAGTTTCAGGTATTTCTGAAGCTTGCGCGCGGCGAGACGGCTGGAGACATTGCCAAATCGCTTTCGTTGAGCGTGAAAACAGTGAGCACTTACCGGACAAGACTCATGGAAAAAATGGGGCTTTCCTCAAATAGCGATCTGACATACTATGCGCTGAAAAATAGATTGATCGATTAATGGATGTCCAAATAAAAATGGCTTGAGAGATTCAAGCCTTTTTTATTTTTCGTTATTTTCAAGATTTACTGGTATTTAAATAAATACAGAAATCGATAAGCGCATCGATTTCGTTGGATTTGTCAAATACGGCATCTGCGTTGAGCTCAAGGCAGCGCTGTCGTATATCTGCAGTCGCATAATTGCTCAACACGAGCAGCTTTTTCTGCTGTGGTCGATGCTGAAGGCTTGTGACGATGCCGAGACCGCTGCCCTCGCGCAAGAACAGATCCACGATGACCAAGTCCCAGGCGTCAGAGTTGTGGCTGAGCCAGCGTACTGCATCGGTTTCGGTCTCTGCCACCCCGACCGCTTCCACATCGGCAAGCTCCGCCATCGTCGCAATCAGGTTGTCGCGAATCGTGGGATTGTCTTCAACAAAAAAAGTACGCAGTTTCACGACGTTAGCAAGCTGATGAGGTGGACGCCAAGGATCAAGCGATGAGAGTCATTTCAATTCTCGATGTGGAAAATCAATTACGGCCCATGAGAAAATCATTGTATTGTCATTTTTTGTAATTTGTGTTTGTCATTCCGCAGATATCACAGGTTTTAACCCTAGCAATTTTCATCCTACTCCACTCCATGGAACGTGCATCAAGCATTTGAAGTTGTCCGACAGAAGATCGGCCAAAACCGACAATCAGCTTCAGTGCTTCTGCAGCTTGCTGGGTGCCTATCAGTCCAACCAGCGGTGCAAAGACGCCCATGGTTGAGCACTGAACCTCTTCGAATTCAGCCTCTGGCGGAAAGACGCATGCATAACATGGGCTGTCGGGGTTGCGTGGATCAATGACCATCAGCTGGCCATCGACACGGATGGCCGCTCCTTCAACCAGGGGGATGCCGTGACGCACGCAAGCCGCATTGATGGCCTGGCGGGTCTTGTAGTTGTCGGTGCAGTCGAGCACGATGCTGGCCTCGGGCAGCAGTTCATCGAGCAGGGCTTCGGTTGCACGCTGCTGGATGCAGCGAATCTCGATCCCGGGATTGATGGCATGTACGGCAGTGCGGATCGATTCCACCTTGGGCATGCCTATGCGTTCGGTCGTGTGGGCAATCTGGCGCTGCAGATTGGTCATGTCCACGACGTCGTTGTCGACGATGGTGATGCGCCCCACACCTGCCGAGCCCAGATAGAGTGCGGCAGGCGAGCCCAAGCCGCCGGCTCCAATGATCACTGCATGCGCCGCCAGAATGCGCTCCTGGCCTTCGATGCCGATTTCGTCGAGCATGATGTGACGGGAATAGCGTAGCAATTGATCGTCATTCATCGGTTTGCTTCCATGGTTCCAAGAAAAAAGCCGGGCAAGCCCGGCTGATTTTGAGCGGGTTCCATAACCCGGTGCTTATTTTTTGCTCTTGTCGGATTCGCCTTTTTCGGGCGCTTTCTTGTCAGCGGGCTTTTTGTCTGCAGCCGTCGCGTCTCCGGGCTTCTCTTCGATTTTGCGCTCCGTCAGGGTTTTGCTGACCTTGACGGGCTGGCCCTTGAGCTTGTTCAGTGCCTGTTGCAGCTGGAAGTCCTTTTCAGACCCGAACTCCGGCAGGCGGCGTTCGGCGGCCGGCTTCTTGGCTTCCTCTTCCAGGCGTTTGCGCGCTTCCTCGCGGGCCTTTTCAAGTGAGTCGTTCTTGACCTCCGCGCCCTGTCCACTGGACAAATGCTTTTCAAGGTCTGCTTCACGCATGCTCAATGCAGCAAACAAGTCGCCGTCTGCAGTCTCATCCACCATCACATCGGGCACGATGCCCTTGGCCTGAATGGATTTTCCGCTAGGTGTGTAGTAGCGTGCCGTCGTCAGCTTGAGAGCCGTATCGGGCCCCAGAGGGCGCACGGTTTGGACCGATCCCTTGCCAAAGGACTGGCTGCCCATGACGGTGGCACGTTTGTGATCTTGCAGAGCTCCGGCCACGATTTCGCTGGCCGAGGCCGAGCCTTCGTTGACCAGCACCACCAGAGGCAGCTTTTTCAGTGCTGCAGGCAGGCGTTGCAAGGGGTCGCCAAAGCCGCGCTGGGCGTAGAACTCGGGCGATGCCTTGTAGACGGCCTTGCTTTCGGCCAACTGGCCGTTGGTGGAGACCACGGGCACATCGGAGGGCAGGAAGGCCGCGGAGATGGCTACGGCCGCATCCAGCAAGCCGCCGGGATCATTGCGCAGGTCCAGCACCAGGCCCTTGAGATTGGGCTCCTGCTTGTAGATTTCCTCGACCTTGCGGACAAAGTCATCCACGGTGCGTTCCTGGAACTGGCTCAGGCGAATCCAGGCGTAACCGGGTTCGATCACCTTGCCCTTGACCGATTGGGTCTTGATTTCTTCGCGGGTGATGGTGACGGGGAAGCTACGGCTTTCATCCTTTCGCAGGATGTTCAGGCGCACCTTGGTATTCGGTTCGCCGCGCATGCGCTTGACAGCGTCATTGAGCGTCAGGCCCTTGACGGCCGTGTCGTCGATCTTGGTGATCAGGTCGCCGGTCTTGAGACCTGCGCGGAAAGCGGGCGAGCCTTCGATGGGGGAGACGATCTTGATCAGCCCGTCTTCCATGGTGATCTCGATGCCGACGCCAACGAACTTGCCGGAAGTGCCTTCCTTGAATTCTTTATAGGTTTTCTTGTCGAAGTACTGGGAGTGAGGGTCCAGGCTGGAGACCATGCCGGAGATGGCGTCGGTGATCAGTTTCTTGTCGCTGACCTGCTCCACGTAATCGGTCTTGATCAGGCCGAAGACGGCCGACAACTGCTGGATTTCTTCAAGTGGCAGAGGCGTCACACCCCCGCGAGCCAGCGTCTGCAGGGATACGGTGGTCAACGCACCGGCGACCACGCCCACAGAGATCCAGCCTGCAATTTTGATTTTTTGACCCATAGCACCCCTTAAACCATTCGCAATATACACCTTGGACGGCGGAAGGCCCATGAGGTTCCACAGGCCTTTTGCCGTGTCAGCCCTGTTCAGACTGCGCAAGCGGCCTGAACAGGAACGGTGAAGAGGTCTCTTCAGGCCTTGCCCTGGGCTGCAACTGCCGCTGCTGCCTTGGCTGCGGCTTCGGCGTCGCCCAGGTAGTAGTGGCGGATGGGCTTGAGATCGGCGTCCAGTTCATAGACCAGAGGAATGCCGTTGGGCACGTTCACGCCCACGATCTGGTCGTCGGCGATGTTGTCCAGATACTTGATCAGGGCGCGGATGGAGTTGCCGTGTGCGGCCACAACCACCCGTTTTCCGGCCTTGATGGCGGGAGCGATGGACTCGTCCCAGAACGGCACAACGCGTGCAACCGTGTCCTTGAGGCACTCGGTCAGCGGGATCTGCTCGGGCTGCAGCTTGGCGTAGCGCACATCGCTGCGTTCGCTGCGGGGGTCGGTGGCTTCCAGGGCGGGAGGCGGCACGTCGTAGCTGCGGCGCCAGACCAGCACTTGTTCGTCGCCATACTGCTTGGCCATATCGGCCTTGTTCAGACCCTGCAGACCGCCGTAGTGGCGTTCGTTGAGACGCCAGCTATGCACCACGGGCAGCCAGGTGCGGTCCATTTCATCCTGCACATGCCACAGGGTACGGATGGCGCGCTTGAGCACGCTGGTATAGGCCACATCGAAGTCATAGCCTTCTGCCTTGAGCAGTTGGCCGGCCTTCTTGGCCTGTTCGACGCCGGTGGCAGTCAGATCCACATCGGTCCAGCCGGTGAAGCGGTTTTCAAGGTTCCAGGTGGATTCACCGTGGCGGATCAGAACGAGCTTGTACATGGATTCTCTCAAAGTAGCAAAGCAGTAATGACACAAAGTCAAAACCGTGCATTTTAGGGGCAGGCCTTTGTCCGGGCTTGAGGCAAGGTAAGCCGGTCGGCCCCAGCGGTGGCCACCAAGCTATTCCTGTTGGGCCCTTCGGGGATTGTGCAGAGCACTCACTTGCGGCGTAGGGCATATAAACAGAGGGTTTGGGCTTGCGAGGGAAGGGGCTGTGGACCTCTGGCGCGATCCGTCGGCAAGCCTGCCTCTAAAATCGTTCGGTTTGCCATCCCAAGGAATGACGTGAAATTCATCATTGATAACTGGTATTTGATCCTGATTGCCGTGGCTTCGGGTGTGATGCTGCTGCTGCCCGCACTGCGCGGAGCGACAGGCGGTTCGCTGTCGGCAGCGGCTGCCGTGCACCTGATCAACCGTGAAAAAGCCGTGGTGCTGGACGTCTGCGAGCCTGAAGAGTTTGCAGCCGGCCATGTCAACGGAGCCAGGAACCTGCCCCTGAGCCAGTTGGAGGAAAAGCTGCCCACTACCGTCAAGAACAAGCAGCTGCCCGTGGTGCTGGTGTGCGCATCGGGCGCCCGTGCTGCGCGTGCCGAAGCCGTGGCCAAGAAGCTGGGTTACGAAAAGGCCCAGGCGCTGGCTGGCGGCATGAAGGCCTGGCGCGATGCCGGCCTGCCGGTTGAAAAAGCCTGATTCGGCCGCAACTGAGAACTCTGACGACTGCAGCACAGCATGCTGCATTGCAAAAACTACAAGGAAGTTGCTCATGCAAGCCGTGAAGATGTACACCACCGCCGTCTGCCCCTATTGCATTCGTGCCAAGCAGATTCTCAAGTCCAAGGGCGTGGAACAGATCGAGGAAGTGCGCATCGATTTCGATACTGCTGCCCGCGATCACATGATGCAGGTCACCGGCCGCCGCACCGTACCCCAGATCTTCATTGGCGATACCCATGTGGGCGGTTGCGACGATCTGATGGCGCTGGATGCCAAGGGCGGTCTGCTGCCCCTGCTGCAAAGCTGATTACTTGCCGTGCCACTGCCGCCAAACGGCATGAATTTGTGCTTTGTGCTGTTTGCTACGATGCAGCCTCCGGCTGTCACTGCATAATGCAAAGTGCTATTTCATGGAAATGCCTGCTGTGAGGATAGCTGCGTGCTAGTCCTCTGCGCAGGCATTTTCATTTCCCTCTCAAGATTTTCTGAAAGACCTAGCTCATCATGGCCGAACAAGACAACAGCCCCGTGTTCCAGATCCAGCGCGTGTATCTGAAGGATCTGTCGCTGGAGCAGCCCAACTCTCCCGCCATCCTGCTGGAGCAGGAGCAGCCCAGCGTGGACATCCAGCTGGGCGTGGAAGCCACTCCCGTGGCTGAAGGCGTGTACGAAGTGGCCGTGACCGCCACGGTTCAGACTAAGATTCAGGACAAGACCGTGTTCCTGGTCGAAGCCAAGCAAGCCGGCATCTTCGAAATCCGCAACGTGCCCGAAGACCAGATGGGTGGCGTGATCGGTATTGCCTGCCCCCAGATCATCTATCCCTATCTGCGCGGCAACGTGGCCGACGTGGTGACCCGCGCCGGCTTCCCTCCCGTGCACCTGGCCGAAATCAACTTCCAGGCCATGTACGAGCAGCAGCAAGCGGCTGCCGCAGCACAGGCCGAAGGCCAGCTGCCCCAGTAAGCTGATGGCAAATGCTGATTCCTGCGATGTGCAAGAATCGGCAGCCAGGCAAAAAGAGGCCCTAGCGGCCTCTTTTTCTTGTGGGTTGTGCGCAAACTGCTATCAAAATTCAGGTATGAAAATTCTTGTCATCGGCGCTGGCGCCTGGGGTACGGCTATGGCCATCAGTGCGGCCACCCATCCGGAGCAGGGCCGTGTCAGTCTCTGGGCGCGTGACCCGGCGCAGGCGCAGCTCATGCAGGCCGATCGTGCCAACAGCCGCTATCTGCCCGGCATCCATTTCCCGGAGGCGCTCACGGTGGTCAGCGGCGATGTGATGGCCCATGTGGCGGATGCCGATCTGATTGTGCTGGGCACGCCCATGGCGGCGCTGCGACAGTGGCTGAGCCAGCTCAAGGATTGCCGCCGGCCCGTGGTCTGGCTGTGCAAGGGCTTCGAGGCCGTGGCAGCCGATGCCCCTGCCGGCAGTTATGGACTGATGGCGCATGAAGTCTGCCAGCAGGTGGCGCCGCAGCTGCAAAGCGGTGCGCTCAGCGGCCCCAGCTTTGCGGCCGAGGTGGCGCGCCAGCAGCCTACGGCTCTGGTGGCCGCCAGCGCCCACGAAGGCGTGAGCGAGCTGCTGGTGTCGGCCTTTCATGGCGAGGCCATGCGCGTCTATGCCAATCAGGACATCGTGGGCGTGGAAGTGGGCGGAGCCGTCAAGAATGTGCTGGCCATTGCCACGGGTCTTTGCGACGGCCTGCAGCTGGGGCTGAACGCGCGTGCGGCCCTGGTCACGCGTGGCCTGGCCGAGATGACGCGCCTGGGCGTGGCGCTGGGTGCGCGCGCCGAGACCTTCATGGGCCTGTCCGGCCTCGGAGACCTGGTGCTGACCGCCACCGGCGATCTCTCGCGCAACCGCAAGGTGGGCCTGTTGCTGGCCGAAGGCAAGAGCCTGGAGCAGGCCGTGACTTCGCTGGGTCATGTGGCCGAGGGCGTGTACAGCGCCCGCACCGTGCTCGCCCGGGCACGCCAGGTCGGCGTGGAAATGCCCATCACCGAAACCGTGGTTGCCCTGCTGGACGGCCAGCTACCGGTCACCGAAGCCGTGCAGCACCTGATGGCACGCGATCCGCGTGGCGAATAAGTCCAAAAGAATGATAGCTTCAAGCGCTTGATATTTATAGATTTCAGGTGCTTTCGTATCTGAAATTCAATGGATACAAGCGGTAGCAGCTATTTTTTCTATGACGCTGGGCGGCGCTACTTTGTCTCCCTGATGCTGAGCCAGGCACTCGCTGCCCCGCACAGCGCAATGACGACCATGCCCAGCACGGCCCATTGGTCGGGGATATGGCCATAGACCAGCCAGCCTGCCAGCAGCGCGCAGGGAATCTGGCTGTAGAGAAACGGCGTGATGGTCGCGGGCCTGGCTTTTTCATAGGCCTTGAGCAGCATCAGGTGCCCGACTGCGCTGCCTGCGCCCATGGCAATCGCGGCCAGCCAGAGCGCGGCGCTGTCCGGCAACTGCCAGACCCAGGGCAGGGCCATGCAGCTCAGGCTCAGGGCCAGCAGGCTGGTGTAGATCTGCGTGGTCAGCGGGCGCTCCTTGCCCGCCATGCGGCTGCTCAGGATCTGATAGGCCGTGTTGGCCAGCAGCTGCAGCGCAGGCCAGACCAGAGCCCAGCCGCTGAACTGGTCGCCTCCCGGCCGCAGGATGACCAGCGTACCCGCAAAGCCCAGTGCCACCAGTACCCAGCGAAAGGGGCTGACCTGCTGACCCAGCCAGAGAGCGGCCAGCAAGGTCAGGGCCAGCGGCGTCAGCGCCACGATGGCCGTGAACTCCGCCAGCGGCAGATAGCGCAGACTGAGCATGGCCAGCGCATTGCTCAGGCAAAACAAGATGGCGCGCAGACACTGAAAGCCCGGGCGCCGGGTACGGAAAATCTCCAGCCCGTGTCTTGCCACGCCAAAGCCCACGGTCAGCACCGACTGCAGTGCATAGCGCAGCCATAGCGCCATCAGCAACGGCAGCAGGGCACCCGCATATTTGGAGCCCGTGTCGAGTATCGAAAAACAGGCGCAAGCCAGCACCGTGAAGCCGATGCCCGTCAGCGTATGGCGATGGACCGAGGAGGCGGAGTGCTGTGACATGAAAGAACTTGCCGGGCACTGCGCGGTGCCGAGAGAAAAGATTTCAGGTGATTTTGGCCTGAAGCCCCCGATGACTAAACGTTAGCTGCTATTGAATTCATGGCGTGAACTCAATCATGGGGCGTGACGCAAGAGAGAGAGACAGCAAGCAAGGGCCTAGCCGGCCGCGCCGCCCCGCAGCCAGGGCTGCCCCAGCGATGCTGTCGTCCCCCTCCCTTAGCGCGCAGCGCGTAGAGAGAGGGGCGCCCGGCGAGAGGGCGCCCGGCCAGGGGAAGCCGCGGGGCCGCCCAGGCAAGCGGCTCAGGGGGAGTTACAAACCAATCTCCAGAGCCAGCAGTTCTTCCACCGTCTGGCGACGGCGAATCAGCTGGGTCTGTGCGCCATCGACCAGTACTTCGGCGGCCAGCGGGCGGGTGTTGTAGTTGCTGGACATGGAGCTGCCGTAGGCGCCCGTGTCATGAATCACCAGCAGGTCGCCCACGCTGGCACCGGCCAGCGAGCGCGGCAGCACCACGCCGCCGTCGCCCTGGGTGAAGACATCGCCCGACTCGCACAGCGGGCCGGCCACCACACTGTCCTGCGCGGGCAGGCTCTGGCCGTCGCGGCGCAGCACTTCCATGCCGTGGTAGCTGCCATACATGCTGGGGCGCATCAGCTCGTTGAAGCCGGTATCGACCAGCACGAAGTGGTTGCTGCCCGCATTCTTGGTGGCGCGCACGGTGCCCAGCAGCACCCCGGACTCGGCCACCAGGAAGCGGCCGGGCTCCAGCTCCAGGCCCAGCTTGTGGCCGACGATGGCCTCGGCCTGCTGGCGCGCCGCATCCCACAGGCCGTGGTAATGGTTGGTATCGATGGTGGCATCGCCAGCACGATAGGGGATGGACAGGCCGCCGCCGGCCGAAATCGCATGCAGGTCCACGCCAGCCGCCTTGGTGCGCTCGAGCAGCTTGACCATGGCGCCGCAGACTTCCTGCAGATGGCCGTAGTCCACGCCCGAGCCGATGTGCATATGCAGGCCGGCCAGCACCAGGCCGCCGGCCTTGATGGCGTCCAGCGCTGCCTCGAGTTCGCTGTGCCAGATGCCGTGCTTGCTGTGCTCGCCGCCGGTGTTGGTCTTGTTGCTGTGGCCGTGGCCGAAGCCGGGGTTGATGCGCAGCCAGACATGGTGGCCCCTGGACACGGCGGCCAGCTGGTGCAGCATGTCGATGGAGCCCGCATTCACGGGAACCTTGTGCTCCAGCACGGTGGCCAGTGTCGCTTCATCCATCACATCGGCCGTGAAGACGATGTCGGCAGGCTCGCCGAAGCCGGGCTTGAAGCCCGCTGCCAGCGCACGCAGGACTTCGCCGCGCGAGACCGCATCCACCTTCACGCCCTGCTCGCGCATGAGCTTGAGGATGTGAATGTTGGAGCAGGCCTTCTGGGCAAAGCGCACGGTGTCGAAAGCCTTGAGCTGGGCAATGCGCTCGCGGATGGTGGCGGCGTCATATACCCACAGCGGCGTGCCGAACTGATCGGCCAGATTCCAGAGCTGTGCGGGAGAGAAGGGGTTTGCCATGGCGGTCTCTTGAAAGGGAATAGTTCCGCGCATCATGCATGCGGCTGCCTATTCAGTCCAATAGCTTGATTTTTGAAGATCATTCAATCTTGATATGCTCTGCGCATGATCGATTCAGAAGCTTCGCAGCGCATCACCCATCGCCATATCGAGGTGTTCCGTGCCGTCATGACGGCCGGCAGCGTCACCGGCGCGGCGCAGCTGCTCTATACCTCCCAGCCCACAGTGAGTCGCGAGCTGGCGCGCATGGAGCAACTGCTGGGCTATGCGCTGTTCGAGCGTGTGCAGGGCCGGCTGCGTGCCAATGCGCGGGCCTTGCTGCTCTGGGACGAGGTGCGGCGCAGCTGGCAGGGTCTGGAGCGCGTGATCGACCGCGCCGTGGAGCTGGGGCGTCCGCAAGGGGCGAGCCTCAGCGTGCTGTGCCTGCCGGCACTCAGCCACGCCTTGCTGCCGGGCGCGCTGGCACGTCTGCATGCCAGTCACGGCGCAGTGGCCGTGAGCGTGAGCACCCAGGAGGCACCGCTGCTGCAGGAGTGGATGGCGGCCCAGCGCTTCGATCTGGGCCTGTCCGAGCTTGCCGATGCACCTCCGGGCACGCGCAGCCAGCCCTTGCCGCCCATGGACGAAGTGGCCGTGCTGCCAGCCAGCCACCCACTGGCGCAGAAGGCGCTGCTGAGCGAGCGGGACTTTGAAGGCGAATCCTTCATCAGCCTGGCGAGGGACGATCCCTACCGGGCCCAGATCGATGCGGTGTTTGCCCGCGCCGGCGTGCAGCGCAAGCTGAGCCTGGAAACCGCCAGCGCCGTTGCGGTCTGCGCCATGGTGCAGCATGGCCTGGGTCTGGCCGTCGTCAACCCGCTGACGGCGCGGGCCTGCGCCGGCCCGCAACTGGTGGTGCGGCCGCTGGCGTTTTCGATAGCGTTTCAGGTGCATATGCTGCTGCCGCTGCACCGGCCCGCCGATGCGGGCCTGCCCTGGCTGACCGCGGCACTGGAGCAGGAAGCACTCAGCCTGCTTGGGCACAGGCGCTGAATTCGGCGATAGGGCTTTCGCAGGTGAGCTTGCGCAAACTTCTATGTTGCGGTGCACAATAAAACGCCTGAATGCAAGGAGTTACACATGCCTGAATCCGCCATCCCCCACCGCACTGCCAGCGAGCTGCTGGACATCAGCATGGCCGCGCCTCAGGTCATCAACCACCGGCTCACGCGCATGGCGCTCAGCGGTCCGGTGCTCTCTGCGCGCGATCAGAAGGAGTTCACGCGCATGGTGGTGGAAAAGCAGGTCGCCTTCAGCCAGGCCTGGCTGACCATGGGGGCTGAAATGTTCAAGGTGCAGCAGCAACTGTGTCTGGCCTGGATGCGCAACCCCTGGACCATGGGCCAGAAGCTGCCCGTGGCGGCCGACAAGGTGGCGGCCAGAAGCCTGGCGCCGATTCGCCGCAAGGCCGTGGCCAATGCCAAGCGCCTGTCGCAGACCCGCCTGAAATAAGCGCTCCTCAGCAGCCGGACCTAGACCCTGATGCGTTCTATCAGCCGCTGACTGGCCTCGTCCAGCCCCGTCAGCTCCACGCGGCAGCCATGCTGGCGCAGACGCTCCAGGACCTTGTCCAGCGCGCCCACGGCGGTGATGTCCCAGAAATGCGCGCCGCTGACATCGATGCGGGCCTGCCTGCCGGCCGCGGCACGCACATCGAAGGCCTCGATCAGCGCATCGGCCGAGGCAAAAAACACCTGGCCGCTCACCGTCCAGGTATAGAGATCGCCAGCCTCGTTCAGACTGCCCCGGACCTGCAGCATATTGGCCACCTTGAAGGTGAAGAACACGCCCGAGAGCAGCACGCCGGCCACCACGCCGGCGGCCAGATTGTGGGTGGCGATGGTGATGATCACCGTCACCAGCATCACCGAGCTGGACAGACGCGGGTGACGCACCAGATTGCCCAGCGATTTCCAGTCGAAGGTCGAGACCGACACCATGACCATGATGGCCACCAGAGCAATCACCGGCACCCGGGACACCCAGGGCTTGAGGGCGACCATGAGAATCAGCAGGAACACCCCGGCAAACAGGGTGGACAGGCGGCCGCGGCCACCGTATTTCACATTGCCCACGGCCTGGCCTATCATGCCGCAGCCCGCAATGCCGCCGAACAGGCTGGCCGAGACATTGGCCAGGCCCAGGCCCGTGCACTCGCGGCTCTTGTTGCTGGGCGTACCCGTCAGGTCGTCCACCACCGCCGCCGTGAGCACCGACTCCAGCAGGCCCACCATGGCAATGGCCAGGGCTGGCAGGGCGATGATGCGCAGCGTCTCGAGGCTCGCGGGGATTTCGGGCAGTGCAAGCAGCGGCAGGCTGTCCGGCAGATGGCCCAGATCGGCCACGGTCTTGAGCGGCAGACCCATGAAGCTGCCCAGCAGCGTCAGCACCAGCACGCAGATCAGTGGTGAGGGAATGGCGGTCAGCGCCTTGAGCTGCAGTCTCTGTCCCAGCCAGGGCAGGCCGTAGATCAGGGCCAGGCCCAGGGCCAGCATGGCCCAGGTGGCGGTGTTGGCGCCATGCAGATGCGGCAGCTGGGCTGAAAAGATCAGAATGGCCAGCGCGTTGACAAAACCCGTGCGCACCGAGCTGGAGACAAAGCGCACCAGGCTGCCCATCCTGCACAGGCCGAAGACGATCTGCATGGCACCCGCCAGCAAGCCTGCGGCCAGCAGATATTGCAGACCATGCGATGCGACCAGCGGAGCCGCCACCAGGGCCACCGAGCCGGCCGCTGCCGAAACCATGGCCGGACGTGCGCCGAACACGGCAATCACGATGCTGATGATGAAGGAGGCATACAGCCCCACGGCCGGGTCCACGCCCGCGACAAAGGAAAAGGCAATGACCTCGGGGATCAGTGCAAACGTGGCGACGGCGCCGGCCAGCAGCTCACGCGGCACGCTGGGCGCCCATTCGGCGCGCCATCGGCTCAGGGAAAAATGGGGATTCATATCGCAGCAGCAAGTGATGCGCTGCCTGTGCAGAGCAGGCAGCGCCGGTGGGCGATATTAAGCAGTGCCCAGGACTTTTGCTGCGCAAGGGTCAGGCCGGGCGCTTGAAGCACACCATCTTGGGCCTGAAGCGCTGCAGCACCTCGCCGCGCTGGTTTTTGGTGTGGGAGAGCACGCGCACCAGGGCGCGGTTGGGTTTGGACTGGGAGGGAATGATCTCCACGATTTCCGACTCGACCTGCAGCACGTCGCCGGGGCGCGTGGGCTGGGGCCAGGCCAGCTCTTCCATGCCGCCGCCGATCACCCCGTCGGCCAGGGGGATGCTCTGCGTCACCAGCAGCATGCTGATGGAGGCCGTATGCCAGCCGCTGGCGGCCAGGCCCTGGAAGAAGGTGTGCTTGGCGGCTTCGGGGTCGAGGTGAAAGACCTGGGGATCGAACTGCCTGGCATAGGCAATGATTTGCGCCTCATCCAGCGGGTAGCCCTCGCTGACGAACTTCTGGCCTACGTACAGATCATCCAGATACAGTTTCTCGCTCATTGGCGTCCTCTTTCATGGCGGTGTATAGGGTGCTCGACAGTATGCGCGGCGGCGGCACTGGCTGCTGTTGCCAAGGTGCCATAGCGCTATGCTTGGACGCATGAATTTCGAGCTTGAAGATTCCGAGATCGCGGCAATCAGCCTGCAGAACGGCGCGTTGCAGATCCGCTTTTCCGCTGCCCGTGTGCTTGACGGTGAACGAGCCGGGGCCGGCGAGGGCCTGTGGCAGCCGTTGCTATTGATATGCAGGCGCATCGCGCATACTGACAAAGCTTCGGAGGCGGATTTGACCCTGGTCCTGGCCGCCGCAGGCCGTGTTCGGCAAGCGCAGCTGCATATCGCCGGGCAGCGGCTGCGCGGTCTGCCTCTGCCTTTTGCCAGCGATGCGGATTTTGTGCTGGAGCTGGAAATGGGCGACGGCCTGTTCTGCCGGCTCAAGGGGCAGGGGCTTGCGCTGCAGGCCCTGCCCAGCCAGTCGCCGGTGGACTCCTACCAGTGCTGATGGCGCTCCTCGCCTTTGCATTGTTCTTGATACTGGGCACTGGCGCGGCCTGAATCAGAGGCGCCGGGCAAGGGCCGGCTGCCCTTGCCGTACAGCGCCAAGAGGGATGCGCAATCCTAGAACTCCAGGTTGTCTATGAGCCGGGTGCTGCCCAGGCGCGCCGCGCCCAGGGCCACCAGTTCGCCGCCACGCGCATCGGCCGGTGTCTGCAGATCGCTGCGCTGGCGCACGCTCAGATAGTCGGGCTCCCAGCCCTTGGCGCGCAGCGCGGCCATGGCCTGCGCTTCGAGATCGGCCAGATTGCCGCCCCGGCGCGCGGCATCTGCCAGGGCCTTGAGCGCCTCGGACAGCGCCATGGCCTGCACACGCTGTTCATCGCTGAGGTAGCTGTTGCGTGAGCTCAGGGCCAGGCCGCTGTCGGCGCGCGCCGTGGCGCAGCCGATGATCTCTATGGGCAGGGCGAACTGCTGCACCATGCGGCGGATCACCATCAGCTGCTGATAGTCCTTCTGCCCGAAAACGGCCGTGCCGCCGCCAGTGGTGGCAAACACGGCCTGGAACAGCTTCATGACCACGGTGCAGACGCCGGTGAAGAAACCGGGGCGGAAGTGGCCTTCCAGAATGTCGGCCAGCTGCGCATCAGGCTGGATCTTGAAGGTCTGCGGCTCGGGGTAGAGGTCTTTCTCCCTGGGGGCGAAGACGATGTCGCAGCCTTCAGCTTGCAGCTTGGCGCAGTCGGCATCGAAGGTACGCGGGTAGCTGTCGAAGTCTTCGTGAGGCAGAAACTGCAGGCGGTTCACGAAGATGCTGGCCACGGTCACATCGCCATGCTGGCGGGCGTGGCGCACCAGGGAGAGATGGCCCTCGTGCAGATTGCCCATGGTGGGCACGAAAGCAGGGCGGCCGCGACCGGCCAGTGCGGCGCGCAGGTCGGCGATGGTGTGAACGATTTGCATGACTCAAACAGTGGGGGAAAACAAAAACAAAAGCCCGGGCTCACCAGGCGTGCAGGGCATTGTCGGGGAAGCTGCCATTCTTGACGGCCTGCACATAGGCTTCCATGGCGCCCTTGACGCTGCCGGCATCGGCCATGAAGTTGTGCACGAACCTGGCCATCTTGCCCAGGTTCACGCCCAGCATGTCGTGCAGCACCAGAACCTGGCCGGCCGTGCCATTGCCCGCGCCAATGCCTATGGTGTGGCACAGCGGCAGCTCCTCGGTCAGCTGGGCGGACAGGGCTGCGGGCACCATCTCCAGCACCAGCATGGAGGCCCCTGCGTCCTGAAGCTCCAGCGCATGCTGGCGCAGCGTAGCGGCGGCCTCTTCGTCCTTGCCCTGGACGCGGTAGCCGCCCAGTGCATGCACGGTCTGCGGCGTCAGTCCCAGGTGGGCGCACACGGGCACGCCGCGATCGACGAGAAAGCGCACGGTGGGCGCGGTCCAGCCACCGCCTTCGAGCTTGACCATATGGGCGCCGGCCTGCATCAGCTGGCAGGCGCTGCGCATGGCCTGCTCGGGACTTTCGGCATAGCTGCCGTAGGGCATGTCGGCAATCACCCAGGCCGTGGCCTGGGCGCGGTGCAGGCCGCGTGTGACGCTGGCCGTGTGATAGGCCATATCCTGAAGCGTCACGCCTACGGTGCTGTGCAGGCCCTGGCAGACCATGCCCAGCGAGTCGCCGACCAGGATGCACTCCACCCCGGCCGCGTCGGCCACCGCGGCAAACGTGGCGTCATAGGCCGTCAGCATGGTGATTTTTTCACCGGCCGCGCGCATCTGAGCCAGGCGCGGCAGGCTGACGGGGCGGCGCTGGGGCTGGGGAGAAGAGGGGGGGATGGTTCCGTAAGGCGTGCCGGTAGCGGTCATGGGGTGTCTCCTGGTCTTGTCTATGGCTGGGCCCCGCAGAAAAGCCTGCAGGCAAATTTGCCCGCGAGTCTATGCGATGCTGCGCTGCAGCGCCACGTTGAAAAAGGGTATGGCTGCTGTCAGCCACCTTAATATGCTGTGTGGCCATGCATTGCATGGCCCTGCGTTCTGCGGCCTTCCATTTCTTTTTGCACAAGGTTGTTCATGTCCATGCTCGAGTTCCCGCAGCCCTCGGTTTCAGCGCCTGTGTCAGCCGTTGCCTGGCAGGGATTGCGCAGCGTGAGCTGGCTGGAGTCGCTGTCCGACGAGAGGCTGTCCGTGCTGGCGGGGCAATGCCTTTGGCACCGGCTGGAGTCGGGACAGGTGCTGCACGGGGCCTATACCGATGAGCGCATATACATGCTGATCAATGGCCAGCTCAGTGTCGGCAGCTACAGCACCAGCGGGCGGGCCATGATTCTGGGTTATCTGGAGCCCGGTTTCTTTTTTGGTGCTTTCGCGCCCAAGTCCCTGGTCAGGCATGTGTCCGTGCAGGTGCAGGCCACGCATGAAAGCCTGGTGGCATCGCTTTCCAGTGCAGAGCTCGAAGCATTGATCATGAGCGATGTTCTGGTCATGCGGGCCGTGGTCCAGCGGCTCAGCGAGCTGGCCGGGGTGCTGGCGCGGCGTGTGGTCAGCCTGGGAACCCTCACGGTGCGCGGCCGCCTGCATGCCCAGTTGCTGGAGCGGGCCGAGATGGCGGGAATCGAGAACGACGAGGCCCTGCTGTCGCCGGCTCCGCGCCAGAACGATCTGGCCCTGATGCTGGGCACCAGCCGCGAAGAGGTCGCACGCGAGATGTCGCGGCTCACGCGCCTGGGCCTGCTCAGACGTGAGGGGCGCAATCTGCGTCTTTGCCGCGTCGATGGCCTGCGATTGCTGCTCGAAGAAGCGCATTGATTTCTCGCAATGTGAAATGAGTTTTTACGTGAGAAAACGCACAGACGGCCCATGGAGGCCGGGCGCATAGTTCAGTCGTGCACCGCGCGGCAGGTCTTTTTCCGCCGCTGCGCCGTTGAAAGGATTGAAAATGCGCTCCCTCACCCGTTTGTTGACCGCAGCTGTGCTGACCGCCAGCGCCGCGGTTGCCATGGCTCAAGACCTCCCCCAAACTTCCGTAACCTCCAGCAAAAGTCGTGCCGAAGTGATGGCCGACCTTGAGATGTACCAGCGTGCAGGTCTGGGCTATATGCCCACGCCTGCGGCTTATGTCGAAACAGAATTCAGCAACGAGTACCGCAAGGCCTATGCCGAATACCAGCGTCTGCTGGCCAGCCCCGCCTACACGGCTGCCGTGGCCAAGTACCAGTCGCAACTGGGCGGCAAGTAACAGAGTTCTCTCTTAGCCATCCGACAGAGGTGGCCTATTGGTGGATGCGCGCTGAGGGATTCCTTCAGCGCGTTTTTTTATGCCGGCAATGCCAGGCTGATGGATATAGCAAGTTTGATAGCATTCGGCGCATATCGATAGTGTGCTTGCAGGTGATCTGACTTGAAAACCGTTCTTGATTTCACCGCTCCCTGGCAGGCGGGTGCAGCCCGTCTGCAGCATGGCTTTGGCCAGCCCGAGCAGGTCTTGCAAGCGCATCGGCCCGAGGACGTGCCAGCCGTGCTGGAAGCCGTGCAGCAGGCTGCGGAGCAAGGCCTGTGGTGCGTGGGGTGGCTGGCCTACGAGGCGGCTGCAGCTTTTGACCGTGCCTATGCCGATGCCGTACATGCCTCCCCACCGGGTCAGCCGCTGGTCTGGTTCGGCCTGCATCGCGCGCCGCTGGCTGCCTGTGGGCAGAACCCGCCCGTGCCTTCTTCGGCAATACATTGGCAGACGGCTCTGAGCCGCGAACAGTTCGATGCCCATGTGGCGTGCATTCATGCGGCCATTGCGGCGGGCGACTGCTATCAGATCAATTACACAGCCCCCTTGACTGCAGAGCTTTCGGGTGAGAAAGAGTCCGACACTGCCGCACTGGCCCAAGAGCTGTTTGCAAGGCTGCAGCAGGCCCAGCCCGGAGGCTATGCGGCGCTGGTCGACAGCGGTGACATGCAGGTGCTGTCGCTGTCCCCGGAGTTGTTTTTCGACTGGGACGGCGAGCGGATTCTGACCCGCCCCATGAAGGGCACGGCGGCGCGCGGCAAGACCCCTGAAGCCGATGCGAGGGCTGCGCAAACCATGCGCGAGTCGGCCAAGGAGCGAGCAGAGAACGTGATGATTGTGGATTTGCTGCGCAACGATCTGTCGCGTATAGCCGTGCCGCATAGCGTGAAAGTGCCGCAGCTGTTTCAGGTCCAGGCGCTGCCGGCCGTCTGGCAGATGACCTCGGATGTGGTGGCACGCACGCGCTCGGATGTGCGGCTGGTGGATGTATTCGGGGCGCTGTTCCCTTGCGGCTCGATTACCGGGGCGCCCAAACGCCAGGCCATGCGCCTGATTCGCGAACTGGAGCCCGCGCCTCGTGGCGTCTACTGCGGTGCGCTGGGCATGGTACGACCCGGGGCCAAGCCGGGGAGTATTCACGCAACTTTCAATGTTCCCATTCGCACAGTGGTGCTCAGGAACGGGCGCCTGAGCTGCGGCATAGGCAGCGGCATCACGGCCAGCGCCAATGCGGCCGATGAATGGATGGAATGGCAACACAAGCAGGCTTTTCTGAAGGTGCTGGAGCATGAACACGAATCTTGAGATTCTCGAAACCCTGGCGCTCAAGGATGGCCACTGGCAGAACTGGGCCTTGCATTGGGCGCGCCTGCAGATCACGGCGCAGCATTTTCGCTATCCCTTGATGCAGAGGCAGCTGGAGTCCGATATGGAGTGCATGGCCAGACAGACTCATGCCATGGGCGACTGGCGCGTGCGGCTGGCGCTTTCGATCACGGGTGAAGTGCAGATCACGGCCGAGCCCTTGCCGCCCACGGTCCAGCCGGTGGCATTGCAGCTGGCACATCAACCCATTGCGAACGCGGTGGCGCATAGCGATGTGGTGCGTTTCAAAACCTCGGTACGTCAGCATTACGACGCTTTCAAGCCCCAGGGCACCGGCATTTTCGATATCGTGCTTTTCAACGAGGACGGTCAGATCACCGAAGGCACGCGCGGCAATATTGCCGTGCAGCTGGATGGGCGCTGGGTCACCCCGCCGCTGCAATGCGGGCTGCTGCCTGGCGTGGGGCGGGCACTGGCCCTGTCCCAGGGCAGGCTGACAGAGCAGGTGGTGACGCTGCAAGAGGCAAACCATGCCAGCGGATGGGCCTTCATCAATAGCCTGCGTGGCTGGCTGGATGCTCGTTTGATCGTCTAGGCCTGGTTTGTTATCGTGCGGATGTATGCAACCTGGAGGAGTCTCAGCCATGGATGACGACGACTTTGATGCCCTGTATCTGGACCTGATGAAGGAATTCCTGGACACTGCCACGCCCCTTCAGTGGCTGGCCGTGGTCACCACCATGAACTACGACAACGGCAGCGCGCTGCCGGACTGGATCAGCAAGCATCCCAAGCTGGAGCCGGCCGTTGCCAAGGCCTTGTACTGGTATCAGCAGCCGGGCTATTTCCAGCACTATGCTTCGCAGGACAAGGTACCCAGCATCAACCGCTCAGGCTGGGCCCGTGTGCAGGCGCTGAGCCAGCGCTTTGAACAGGGCAATCTTGCTCCCGCCACCATCGGCTGGGATCCGGCCAACGATCTGGCCTCGCCCACGGGCAATGAAAAGCACCCAGGCTATGACTGGACCAGCGAAGCCGTCAAGGGCGATGAAGCCAAATGGCAGATTCCGGCCATCATGCTGCAGGCCGTGCCCGGCGAGCAACCCGATATCTATGCCTATGTCGACGAGCATGGCTGGGAAGACGGCATGCCGCCCCATGTCCAGGAGGAGCTCAATGCCGCCATGGATGGAGATGAAGTCGAGGATGAGGATTAGCGCCTGCGCGCCCGGTTGCCGCGTTCACGCAAGCCTCTGCATGGGCGCTGTGGCGCATGAAACGGCAGATGGCCGTGCTCCGGATGAAGCCGCTGCCGCCGGGGGCGTAGCTGGGCCCGTTCAGGCAAGCCAGTGGCTGATGAGTGAAACAGCTCTGTGGGTATCTTCTGGCGATACCTTGTGAAGAATCTCTTGGCTTGAGAGAATGGATTTTCTACTATCCGTTCACCACAACTTCCGAGACAAGCTCATGAACTCTCAAGCCGTCACCAGCCACAAGCCTTCAGCCGCCTTTGTCGGTGCATCCTGGGCCGCCTTGCTGCTGGGCATCGCCGCCTTCCTGGTCGGGTTGTGGAATGCAGCCATGCAGCTCAACGAAAAAGGCTTTTACTTTGCCGTGCTGGTGCTGGGCCTGTACTCGGCCATCTCGCTGCAAAAAACCGTGCGAGACAAGCTCGAGGGCGTTGCCGTGACCGGCATTTACTACGGCATCAGCTGGGTGGCGCTGATCATTGCGGTGCTGCTTCTGGGCGCAGGTCTCTTCAACGCCACGTTGCAGCTCAGCGAAAAAGGTTTCTATGCCATGGCTTTTGCACTGGCCCTGTTCGGTGCGATTGCCGTGCAGAAAAATACCCGCGACAGCCTGAGCGCCGACGATGGAACAGCAGAGCGCAAGCGCAGCAAGAGTGAGCGCAGCGGCCCTGCCCTGGTAGTGACCGATCCCGCCAAGTCCGCCGATCTGCCCGAGCAGGTGGTCAATAACCGCTGAGCCGGAAAACGGGTTGACCGCTGAATCTCAGGCGCTCCTTTGGGGCGGCTGATTGCATTGGCGCAGCTGCAGCTGCTGCGCCACAAACTGCTTGAAGACTGCATGCAGTGTTGCATTGACTGGCCCATCTGCGGTCCAGTTGTGCAGCTGTGCCAGGGCCAGGGCCGCAGCCTCGAAGCTGGAGAGCTGCCCGGGCAGATGGGCCTTGCGGATGGCGTAGCCGGAGTCCTGCACGTCGCGCAGGGGCAGGCGCGGCAGGGCCTGCAGTGCGGGATTGAGATAGAGCATCTTGCGGCTTTTGCGCCAGGTGCCGTCGATGACCACCAGCCGAAGGCGCTCTGGCGGCTGCGGCCAGGGCAAAGGCAGGGGGCTGGCCGCAGCCAGCCCCAGGGCGGCATCCTGCTCTGAGGTATCGGGGTAGAGCAGCAGGCTGTGGCGTGGCGCACCATCGGTATCGGCCCAGCTGGCCCAGCTGCCATGGAGAGCCGCTTCCAGCTCGGCGGCATCGAATTCCTCGCCCACCATGACCCGGCTGTGCGGCAGACACAGATGCAGCAAATGCCCCGTGCCCTTGGCCTCATGCACTTCCATGGGATGCATGAGGATCAGCACCTCCACCTGGTGCGCAACCGCCTGGGCCAGCGAGCAGATGCAGGTGCGCAGCGCCCGGTGACAGTGGGGGCAGCGGGGACGAGGGTCAGGTCTGCTCATGATTCAAGAGCTGTTTGCGTCTTTGGTGCAGGTGATTTCTATTCAAGCCGACGTCCCTGATACAACAACGCCCGCAAGCATGGGCTGCGGGCGCTGTTGCGGGAGTCGTGAAGGACTTAGAGGCGACCCTTGAAGTAGGTGGCCTTGTCCATATCGGATACGTCCACGCTCAGTTGCACCACCACATCGGCAGGCTGGGGCACCAGGCGGCGCAGGACTTCGGCGATGCCGTCCGACATCTGCTTCTTGGCTTCAGTGCTGCGGCCTGCCATCAGCTGCAGGTGCACATGGACAAAGCCGCGCTTTTCGGGCTGGGTACCGATATAGACATGGTCCATGTTCAGGCGGGCAATACGGGCCTTCACATCGGCTTCATCGAGAACGGTGGGATGGGAACAGACCACTGCGTTGATATCGCGCATCAGTGCGCGCTCGTTCAGGCCGGTCAGGTTGTCGGTGTATTCAATATGCAGATGAGGCATGGAGTTCTCTCGCTCGGTGTTGGAGGCAAAAGCCGTTTTTACAGCATCTGGGTGGGCACTTTGTGGCGCAGCTCGACCTGTTTGTTGCTGTCGTCCACAAAGACCAGCTGGGGCTGGTGCTCGGCCACATCGCTTTCATGAACCTGGGCGAAGGCGGCAATGATGAGCAGGTCGCCCACGCTGGCGCGGCGAGCGGCCGAACCGTTGACGGAAATCATGCCCGTGCCGCGCTCACCCTTGATGGCGTAGGTCACAAAGCGCTCGCCGTTGTCGATATTCCAGATATGGACTTGTTCGTTTTCAGCAATGTTGGCGGCATCCAGCAGATCCTCGTCGATGGCGCAGGAGCCTTCGTAGTGCAGCTCGCATTGCGTGGTCTTGACGCGGTGGATCTTGGATTTGAGCAGGGTGCGGAACATGGTTGTCTCTCTGGGGCGCTTTGCGCGTTGCTGGAATGGGGCAGGCCTGTGCTTGCGAAAAATCACGCAAGTCTAAATGCGATCGGCAAAACCCATGTAGTTCATTGAGGGCATTGACAGGGAAATGCGGCGCCAGCGCATTCCCGATGTCGATAGCTCTGCCAGCCGCTCATGTAGGACGATGTGACGATTGTCGTTGTGATTGTTGTTTTGTTGCGATTTTAAGGGTTGTAACTAATGTTTCATTTTCACTTTGTTTAATGACTTTAGTCCCAGACGGGGCCCGTCCAAGGCAGGCCGTAGCCGTACTGCATGGGCTTTCTCATTTCTACAAACACAGTGAACAGCATGAAACGAACTCTTCTCGCCCTTGCCGCCCTGACCGTCTCCGCCGGTGCCCTGGCTCAATCCAGCGTTACCGTCTTCGGCGTGGCCGACGTGTCGGTGGCCCACATCTCCACGACCGGTAAAAGCGTTTCCGGCCTGGCCAACGGCGGCAACTCCAGCAGCCGTCTGGGCTTTCGCGGCGTGGAAGATCTGGGCGGCGGCTTGAAGGCCGATTTCTGGCTGGAAGGCAGCCTGAGCGTGGATGACGGCACGGCTTCCGGCTTCAAGTTCGATCGCCGCTCCACCGTCAGCCTGCTGGGCAACTTCGGTGAAGTCCGCCTGGGTCGCGACAAGACCCCCGCCTACCAGAACCTGGAGACCTTCCACGCCTTCGGTGACACCGGCATGGGGGCCATCAACGGCCATAACCTGATCAGCGGTTCGGCTGCAGGCACCTCCGAAGGCTCCAACCCCAAGCGCAACTCCAACGCCATCAGCTATCTGCTGCCCAAGCTGGGCGGCGTCTATGGTCAGCTGACCCACAGCTTTGGCGAGCAGGCCGACGACCACAGCCTGGCCAGCTCCACCGGCCTGCGACTGGGCTATGCCAACGGTCCTCTGAACGTTGCTGCAGCCTACGGTATCGCACGCGGCGGTACGGCTGCTGCTGGCGTGGACTACAAGACCATGAATCTGGGCGCCTCCTACAACTTCGGCGTTGTCACTCCCATGCTGCTGATCGCTTCCGATCGCGGCAACGGCAAGCGCGTAGACCTGTACAGCCTGGGTGTGAAGATGCCTCTGGGAGCCGGCGAACTGCGCGCTGCCTACACCTGGTACAAGGACAAGAAGCAAAACGATGCGGACTCCCAGCGCCTGGCCCTGGGCTATGGCTACAAGCTGTCCAAGCGAACCGAAATCTATGCTGCTGTGGCACGCATGAGCAACGACGACAAGGCTGCCCGCAAGCTGGGTTCGTCGCTGAGCCCTACACCCGCTGTGGGCAAGAGCCTGACGGGTTACGAAATCGGCCTGCGCCACAATTTCTAAGAGCATAGGCATCAGGGAGCTGCGGCGGCTGCCGCGCTCTCCTGCCTGATGATCTTGCCGAGTTAGGCCTCCTGGTGGGGAAGCCTTCTGACTCTCAGCAAGCTGGCCCCGCAATAGCGGGGCCTTTTTTTGGGATTTGTTTTGGGGTCTATGCGGGGCTGTATTCAGGACAGATCGAGCACGCAACCGTCGCCAATGCTGTCGCGCCAGACGCGGATGCGGCTGGGCGCAGGCTCGAGGTCGGCCAGGGCATTGGCGATGAAGAGACAGAGGTTTTCCAGCGTAGGCTTGCCCAGGCCCGGCACTTCATCGAGAAAGTGATGGTCGAGCTGATCGCGCAGCAGCTCCAGGCGCGCGCGCAGGTGGCCGAGGTCGATGACCATGCCGTTGTCCGGATTGCGCGGGCCTCTCACGCTGACTTCCGCCCAGTAAGTATGGCCGTGAATGCGGCGGCTGCTCTCGGTCTCGATAGCGCGCTCCAGGGTATGGGCGGCATCGAAGAAAAAACGCTGGTGAACGGTGAACTGCATATCAGTGATCGGTGACGCTGAGCATTGCCTTCGGCCTTTGAGCTGGGAGCGGACCCCATGGCGGACGGCCAGCAAGGGCCGCCCCGCAGCAAAGGCCGTCGTCCCCCTGGGGGGAAGGCGCAAAGCGACTCAGGGGGGTCATCTAATTCCCGTGAGCTTATGGGTTTGCAGGCTCAGACGCCAGCCGGGGCGCTGCATGCATTGCTCGATACAGGCGCCAATATTGCTGCTCTGCTGGGCATTGTCCATGGGCTGCAGAAAATAATGCTGGAACCTGGTGCTGGCTTCAATGGCTTCCAGATCGAACGTGGGCTGAGGCCAGACCAGCTTGAGCTCCTGGCCGCTGCGTTGAATCCAGTCGGCACCGGCCTTGGGACTGATACACAGCCAGTCAATGCCATCCGGCGCTGCCACCGTGCCATTGCTTTCCACCGAGATACGAAAACCGCGCGCATGCAGGGCTGCGATCAGGGCCTGGTCGACCTGCAGCAAAGGCTCGCCGCCCGTCAACACCACCATGCGGTGCTGGCTGTCGTCGGCAGGCCACTGGCTCAGAATGCGCTCGGCCAGTTCGTCGGCCGTGGAGAACTTGCCGCCAAGGGTGCCGTCGGTGCCGACAAAATCGGTATCGCAGAATTGGCAGATGGCGTTGGGCCTGTCCTGTTCACGGCCGGTCCACAGATTGCAGCCCGCAAAGCGGCAGAACACTGCGGGCATGCCAGCCTGGCCGCCTTCGCCTTGCAAGGTGTAGAAGATTTCTTTGACGCTGTATGTCATGTCGAATGTGTCGCGTCAAAGCGCGGTGGAACAAGGGGCCGCTACGCAGCAGCCCTGGATGTGAATGTAAGCCCTTGCTGAACTTCTGGTAGGCCATAGGGTTACAGGACTGTTGCCTTGCAACCGGTTTCAAGCCTCACACCGGGGTATAGGCCAGACGCACATAAATGGGCGCATAGGCTTCGGCCTGGGTGATTTCGATCAGCGTTTCCTTGGCCAGCTCCAGCATGGCGATAAAGGTCACCACCAGCACAGTCGAGCCTTTTTCCGGATTGAAGATGCGCTCGAACTCCACAAAGCGCTGACCCTGTAGCTGCTTGAGGATCTGGCTCATGTACTCGCGCACCGACAGCTCTTCGCGCGTGATCTTGTGGCTTTGCACCAGCTTGGCGCGCTTGAGGATGTCGCGCCAGGCGGCTTGCAGCTCGCCGATTTCCACATCCGGAAAGCGTGGTTGCAGGCTTTGCTCGATATAGACCGTGGCCTTGAGAAAGTCACGCCCGTAGGTGGGCAGCTGTCCCAGTTGCTGGGCGGCCAGCTTCATCTGCTCGTATTCGAGCAGGCGGCGCACCAGCTCGGCGCGCGGATCCTCGGCTTCCTCGCCGTCCTCCTGCTTCTTGGGCGGAAGCAGCATGCGCGACTTGATCTCGATGAGCATGGCCGCCATCAGCAGATATTCGGCTGCCAGCTCCAGATTGCGGCTGCGCACCTCGTCCACATAGGTCATGTACTGGCGCGTCACGTCCAGCATGGGGATGTCGAGGATGTTGAAGTTCTGCTTGCGGATCAGGTAGAGCAGCAAGTCCAGCGGGCCTTCAAAGGCTTCGAGAAAGACTTCCAGCGCATCGGGCGGGATATAGAGATCCTGGGGCAGCGCAAACAGCGGCTCGCCATACAGGCGTGCAAGAGCCACCTGATCGACAACCGAAGGCGACGGGTCAGGAGCGTCCGGGCTCTGGCCCGGCAACAGGGTCTGTTCTTCAGCCTCGCTCATGGTCTGCTATGGATTGCAGAGCTGAGCGCGCTTGATGAGTAAGCGCTGGAGGCTGATTTCATCGAAAAGATCAGGAGTGGTTGGTCTGGTACACGTAGGGCTGTTGTTCCACGCGGCCGGCGCGCAGATCTTCCCAGACTTCATAGTTCACGTCCTTGTCCCACAGCAGGGCGCGACCGGCTTGCTGTTGCTTGTCCAGCTCGGGCTTTTGCTGCTTCAGGTCGTTGATGAAGTTGGTGGTGTCGGAACGGTAGTCGGGGCGACGGAAGAAAGACATATGTGTAAAACCTCTCAGAACAGCGGATTTTAGCCCGTCGCGGACGCCAGGCCCGCTCTGGGCTATTAGAACGTGCTTGCGATCTCTACGCGGCCGCGTTGGAGCGCAATCGGGATGAGTTCGAAGCGATGGCTCGCCGCTTGCACCGGCGTGCAAGCAAGAGACTGCGCGCAGAAATCGCCCGATTTCGCGCCAACCCTGCGGGACCGTGTCTTTGCGGACGCCCGGTCAGGGACGCCCGGTCAGGGACGCCCGGTCAGGGGCGGTATGCGGCGTTGCCTCGCCGGCCGCGCCAATCCTCGAATAGCACGGCTATTGCTGCGGTATCGCGCGGGGGGCCGCCCCCTTGCATCCCATCCCGCAAAGCCTCTGTCGCGGCGCGAGGAAATTGCAAGCTCGTTCTTATAGATCCTTGAGACAGATCTGCGCGAACTCCTTGCAGTCGTCCGAGGCCAGGGGCGAATCGACGATCTTGCGCAGCACGGCTGCAAATTCGGCGGCTCCGACCGGGTTCGGGTCGCCGCGCTGAAAGTCTTCATCCACGCGCATGGTGCGGTCCAGCCAGCCTATCACCTGCACGCTGGGTTGGCGCTCCAGCGATGCCAGCAAGGCCGGGGTGTAGGCGGCCATGGGGTGCTCCTCGATCAGGCTGCCGAACGGGCCGGGGCCACCGTAGTCCAGTTCGGGATAGGTTTCAATCAGCGTCAGGATATGCGGCAGAACCTGCTCCAGTGCGGCGTCCTGCAGTGTCTCCAGGTGTTCGTAGACGGGATCGATGATCAGCCATTTGTCCTGCTGGTCCCGGGCCGCCTGCGCGGCGTTGGTGAATTGGAAGAACAGTTGCTCAAGGGTTGTGTTCACGAGGGGTAGCTCCGTTTTAACAAGCGTTTGCAAAAGTGGCGCGCGTGCGCGGGTGGCTTGCTGTCAGAATTCGCATTCTGTCTGGCAAGCATTGTGATTCAAGCCCATGAATATTTTTTCCCGTGTGACGGCGGCCCTGGCGGCGGCGGCGATCAGCACCCTGGCACTGCTGGGCTGCGACGATCAGAAGATCAAGGAGCTGGAGGAAGGCCTGTCCACCGAGGCCGATGTGCGCGCGAAGTTTGGCGAGCCCGAGCGCATCTGGAACGAAGAGGATGGCTCGCGCACCTTTGAGTACAACCGTCAGCCGGCCGGTGCCAGGAACTACATGATCACCATAGGTACGGACGGCAAGATGAGCGCGCTGCGTCAGGTGCTGGCTCCGCATGTGTTTGCGAGGGTCGTGCCCGGCATGGAGGAGAACGAGGTGCGCCGCATGCTGGGCAGGCCCGCCAAGATGATGACTTACAAGCTCAAGCAGGAAACAGACTGGGACTGGAACTACATCGATCCACCCACACGCGAGATGCAGTTCACAGTGACCTTCGGCTCCGATGGCCGGGTGCTGCGCACACTCAACCGCGAACGCCTGCCCGACGAGTCGCGAGGCTGATCGCCAGCAAAGCCGATTGATTTGTTCAAAGCCCTGTTTGTGATGATGCAGACAGGGCTTTTTTCCCTTCGGTCGGAAGAGGGCATGAGTGCTGTAGTGGCGGAGGGCGTTGAGGTGCTTCCGAATTGATAGCTTTTAGTGCTTGTCCTGTAAGTGATGGAAGTCGAAAAGCTTGAAGCCTACGACGGAACTGCGCCTGATATACCCCTTCGAGATTTGTTGCGTTGCAGCAAATCATGTGCATACAGCATGAGTCCATCCGTAAAATTAAGGGGTTTCCCGGTGTTATCCGCGCCGGCTCGCCCCGATCTTTATCGAGATCATGGGCATCAATCTTGCTGTCTTACCCGACATGTCCACACCGCTATCTTCTTCCGCCAGCTCTGCTCTGGTCGGCAGCATCGATGCCGCCGCTGCTTCCGGGTCTGTCAGCCCGGGCCTGCGCCATGGTCGCTTCGAGGACGCGCAGGCCCTGTTCACGGGCTCGCTGTTTGTCTCCATCACCATGATGCTGTTTGCGCAGGCGGGACTGCTCACGGGCAGCACGGCGGGCATTGCCTTTTTGCTGCACTATGTGACGGGACTGCCTTTCGGCGCCATCTTCTTCGTCATCAATCTGCCGTTTTACTGGTTTGCCTGGAAGCGCATGGGCGCGGAGTTCACGATCAAGACCTTTGTCTCGGTTGCCATGCTGGCGCTGATGGCCGATGTGGGCCCGCGCTTCATCCATATCGACTACCTGAATCCGCTCTATGCGGCCGTGGCTGGAGGCTTGCTCATGGGGTCGGGTTGCCTGTTCCTGGCGCGGCACCATTCCAGCCTGGGCGGGGCCACGATCGTCTCGCTCTATCTGCAGGACCGCTACGGCATTCGCGCCGGCAAGGTGCAGATGATGATCGACTGCACTGTTGTGCTGCTGGCGCTGGCCATCGTGCCGCTGGAGCGTGCGGCGTATTCGGTGCTTGCGGCGGTGATCATGAGCATGTTCCTGTGGATCAGCCATCGCCCAGGTCGCTATCAGGGCAACTGAGGCCTGCCATCCATGAAAAAGCCCCGCCCCGGTGCAAGCCGGGCGGGGCTTTTCATCGCAGGGCCGCCCCAAGATGAAAACGCCGGGGCCGCCTAGGCCCTCTTGGAGGGACCACGGCCCCACATAGTGGGCAAGTGCGGGGAGCCATTTTTCATGGGGCTTGTCATCAGGCGACGCTGATCGTCTTCTGCGCACTCAGCGTCTGGCCCTGCTCGTCCTTCCACTGCATATTGAGCTCGCCACTTTCCCGGGCGACAAAGGTGAACTCGATATAGGGGTTTTGGGCAATCGAAATGCCGGGCTCCCAGCTGAACAGCAAGGTATTGCCCAGCCGGGCTTCGAAACGGCTCACGATATTGCGCGGGCGCACCTTGCCCGTGGCCGGGTCGGTGCGCAGACCGCTTTCCATGACATGTTCCATCTGCGCGCGCACGCGCAGCACTTCGCCTTTCTTGGGGTTGGCGTTGCTGACCCAGACGCGGGGTGGTTTATTCATCAAAATTCCTTTCAGTTCACGCATCCAGGGTGAATCTGGAAGCCGCTATGCCCGAATTAGCAGGGGGCCTGAGTCCAGCAAGCGCCGCGCAAAGGCCGCCCTGCGGCGCTGGCGCTGTGCCCCTGTGGGAGAAGGCGCGAAGCGACTCAGGGGGATTCCTAGATTCACATGCCGCAGCCGCTGGCGGCCACGGTCGTCGCCTGTTTGGCGACCAGTATCTTGCCGCTCTTCATGCGCGCCAGTGCGTGAACGGTCTGCGACTGGGACAGGCGTATGCGCACCGCCGCCTCGGCCACTCCGGCCGCTGCGGTGAACTGCATGCGGCAGGCCAGCGGCGAGGGGTTGAGTTCGGCCAGCACAATGACCTCCTCGCACCAGTCCTGATCGGTGACGGGCAGCGTCACCTTGACCTTGACGGGCACGGCACTGGGGTTGTCGGCCAGCACGGGCACCTCCAGCTGCAGGCCTTCGGCCAGGCCTGGCTTGCCGCCCGTGAACTGCTCCATGGCTTTCCTGAACTCGGCCGGGTTCGGCGCCAGTGGCCCGACCAGCGGAGTCTTGGCCGCGCTGCTGGCTTGCGCCAGAGCCGATGCGGGCAGAGCCAGACTGGCCCCGGCTGCCGCCGCGCTCAGCACCATGCTTCTACGGGTGGTGTTCTTGAACATTGCTTCTCTTCAATCCAATTAACAAAACTTCAAAACTCACACCGGCTCCAAGTGAGAGACGCCAAGCAAGAGCCGCCTCGCGGCGAGGGCGTCGTCCCCCTCCCGAAGAGAGAGGGGGAAGCGGCAAAGCCGCTCAGGGGGAGACTTAAGTGCCCAGGAAATCACCGAACTTGCCGTTGATCCAGGCAAAGTCTTCCTTGACCAGCTCGGAGGTGCGCACGTCCATGTCGATCTGGGTCTGGTTGACCTGGCCGCTGGCGTCCACCTCGTATTCGAACTTCACCGAAATTTCCTCCTGAGGGTCGCCGTTGACCATCATGTAGCAGAGGTTGTCGGGCAGCCGGGCAACGACCTCCTTGCCGGCCACACGCTCGGCAATGTTCCGGGCGACGATCTTGCCGATGTAATTGGCCACATGGCCGCTCTTGGGGTAGTGGCCGAACTGAGGCGAGATCGCGCCCATCAGATCGCCGACAAAATACACGCGGTCATCGCTTCTGGCATGAAACAGACGATTGTGCATGTCGGCCCAGCTCGTGGGCTTGCCGGTGGCGGCATCCTTGCCTATCAGGTCGGCCTTCCAGACCATGTCGGCGGCCTGGTGGGGCGGCATGAGGATGGCGTCGTCGAACCTGAAGTCACCCGCAGCGGTCTTGATCTGCTTGTTGAAGGGGTCCACTTCCTTGACGCCGGCATTGGGCACATGGGTGATGATGTCTGCGTACAGCTCTTCGAAAGCCTGCTTGTAGCCCACGCCGATAGGTGCAATCTTGGGCTTGGGGTCGAGAATCAGGATCTTGCCGGGAATCTTGTTCTTCTTGATATGCCAGGCAATCAGGCAGGCGCGCTCATAGGGCGAGGGCGGGCAGCGATGCGGCGGAGGCGGCAGTGTCATCACCAGCGTGCCGCCCTTGAAGTTTTTGACCTTGCTCTTGAGCGAGAGCATTTCCTGGTTGGGGATGTAGGCGTTGGGGAAATGGGTGCGCGTGTACTCGATGGCGCGCTGGTCGTTGCCGAACCAGGCCTCGTAATCATTGCGAATGCCGCCCGAGAGAATCAGGAAGTCGTACTCGATCAGGCCATGGGCCGTGCGCACCAGCTTTTTGTCGCGCTCGAAGCCCGTGACCTCGGTCTGCAGCAGCGTGTAGCCGTATTTGTTGGCCGGGTGCAGCATGTCGCGGTTCACGAAGTCCGTGCCTACGATGTCCACCAGCCACTTGTTGCTCATGGGGCCGGACCAGAAGGTCGGATTGCGCTCCAGCAGCACGACGTCGGAAGCAGGAATCAGCTCGCGCAGATAGCGTGCCGCCGTGAGGCCACCCCAGCCACCGCCGCAGATCACGATGCGCGGACCTTTGCCCTTGCGCGGCAGGATGGGCGACTGGCTGCTGATGATGGCGGGTCCAGCCATTGCCGGGCCGGCAGCGGCGCCCAGGGCGAGTGCGGGCGGAGTCCAGAGGAAATGGCGACGTTGCATGAGCATTGCTCCTTTAATGAGAATGGGGCCTGATCGAGGCCCGGGATTCGGGGGAGGGAAGCAAGCTTGGGCGCAGCGCGATGGGATTGCCTCTCAGCCGACACGCGGCACAAGCAGAGCTGGTGGCTGGAGATTCTAGGAGCAGGCCCTGATCCGGAATCGGCGAATACCCAAGCGAAGCCAGCGCTATTGCTGGCGCAGCAGGCGCAGGCTGAGAAGCGCTCCGAGCAGGATGCCGGCAACGGCCGCAAAACTGGCCAGCGACAGCGTGGACAGCCCGCTCAGCCCCTGACCAATGGAGCAGCCTGCGGCCAGCACGCCGCCAACTCCCATCAGCAGGCCGCCACCGGCGCTGGCTGCCAGGCGGCTGGTGCTGTCAAAGCCCTCCCAGCGCGCAGTGCGGCTGCCAAGGGCTGCGAGAAAGGCACCGGAGAGCACGCCCGCCGTCAGCGCCAGGCCTATGCCGGGCTCGCGTCCCACGGACAGTTGCAGATAGAGCAGGGCCTCGGCAATCGGGCCGATGAAGCTCAGCGAGGTGAGGCGGGCCGGCTCGAACTCATCGACCCCGATATGCGCAGTCAGCCACCAGCCGGCAGCCACCAGCAGGCCTATGAGCAACGCGCTGCCCCACTGCAAGCGGCTTTGGCGCAGGCCGGGACGCAGCAGGGCGTAGGCCAGCAGCAGCAAGGCCAGCCCAAGCGTCAGCAGCCATCTATTCAGGGAAGACAGATAGGCGGGCAGGGTGGCCTGGGCCAGCGTGAGGGGGGCGAGGGCCTGCAGCCACAGGCGCAGAGGCGTCAGCACACCGGTCATGGCCAGTTGCGCGCCCAGCGCCAGAAACACCAGGGTGATCAGAGAGCGCAGATTGCCGCCCGCCAGCAGTACCAGAGAGCGCGCCCCGCAGGCGCGGGCCAGCACCATGCCGACGCCAAACAGCAAACCACCTATCAGCACGCCAGCCATGGAGAAGCTGGGCCGCGCAATGGCGGCCTGGCTCAGATCGAGCATTCCCAGAGCCTGCAGCCCCTGGGAGGCCAGCAAGGCCACGGCCAATGCCAGGGCAAAGGCCTGCAATGCAGGTGCCTGGCCCGCAGCGACTTCGGTATCTCGCCCCATTTGCTGGCGCAGCCCGCGCAGCAGACAGAAACGCCCCAGCCGCGCGGCGACGCCGAAGGCCATGCCCAGCAGAAAAACAGACCACAACAACATATCGATGACTCAAGCAAGGCAAGCGGCAGCGCCGCCTTGAAATACGGCTGCTGCCGGCTTGGGACGCGCTGGGGAGGGCGCGTCAGCGCCTCAGGGCCAGCAAACAAACAGACCACAACAACATATCAGTCGTTCAATAAAGCAGATGAGGGCGGGTGGCAGAGATTGGCACCAGACGCATGAAGCGTGAACCTTCGCTCGGGCTGGCGAGCAAGGGCCGCCCCGCAGCAAAGCCGGCGTCCCCCTTCCCGCAAGCGAAGCGCCACGAGAGAAGGGGGAAGGTGCGTCAGCGCCTCAGGGGGAAGCCTCTATTCACCCACCCCAGATATCCGCGCTGATCGCCTTGTACCAGGCTGCGCCGTAGTCGGCCTCGGCCTTGCGGAAGGCGGCATCGCCGTTCATGGGGCTCACGCCGCCGGAGTCGGGCACTTCAATCAGCTTGCCCGCTGCCGTGCGGTAGACGCCGGCCACGGAGATGCCGTAGTCGGTGCCGATCAGGCTGTAGCAGGTGTTGGCAAAGGCCGCTGCAGGCAGGGGGCTGCCGCTCAGCTCGGCGGCAATCGCGGCAGCAGCCACCTTGCCTTGCGTATTGGCGGCAAAGCCGGACTTGGGCATGGGCGCCGCAATCGTGGCGTCGCCCAGCACATAGACATGCTGGACCTGGGTGGATTCAAAGGACTCTGGCTTGACGGGCACCCAGCCGCTGGCGTTGGTCACGCCGGCGCGGTCGGCGATAAAGCCGGCCTTCTGGGGCGGGATGACGTTGAGCACATCGGCCTTGTGCCTGGTGCCGAACGCGGTTTCCACTTCCAGGTTCTTGGCATCCACGCGTGTGACCTTGCCGTCATCGGCCTGCTTGACCCATTCGATCATGTCGCCATAAAGCGCCTTCCAGCCCTGGATGAACAGACCTTGCTTGGAGAAGGCATCCTTGTCGTCCAGCAGCAGAATCTTGGACTTTGGTTTGTGCTGCTTGAGGTAGTGGGCCACCATGGCCGCGCGCTCGTAGGGGCCGGGCGGGCAGCGGAAAGGGTTGGCAGGGATGACCATCACGAACTTGCCGCCGTCGGGCATGGCTTCGAGCTGCTTCTTGAGCAGCTGGGTCTGCGCTCCGGCCTTCCAGGCATGGGGGGCGAGCTGCGCGGCCGCCTCGTCATAGCCCTCCAATGCATTCCAGCGCATGTCGATGCCGGGCGAGAGCACCAGCTTGTCATAGCTCAGCGCCTGACCGTTGGACAGCAGCACGCGCCTGGAGTCGGTCAGGACCTGGTCGGCACTTGCATGGACCACGTTCACGCCGGCCTTGCGCAGACCGCCGTATCCGTGGCCTATGCTGTCCCAGCTGCGCAGGCCGGCCAGGTACAGATTGGAGAAGGGGCAGGTATGGAAGCGCTCGGCCGGCTCCACCAGCGTGACCTGGATATGCGGCGCGAAATGGCGCAGATAGCGCGCAGCCGTGGCTCCGCCAAAGCCGCCGCCGATCACGACCACATGGGCCGAAGCTGCCTTGGCCTGCACGATGGCGGGCACGGCGAAGCTGGCTGCGCCGGCGGCGGCACCACCGAGAATTTGACGACGATTGATCTGCATTTACTGGCCCTTCTTGCTGAACCACTGGGCCAGCGCTTTGAGTTGCTCATCGTCGTAGCCCTTGGCCAGACGGGTCATGACGGTGGCGTCCTTGGCGGTGCCGGCCTTGAAGGCCTGCAGGCGCTGCAGCAGATGAGCCTCAGGTAGACCGCGCAGCGGAGGAATGACGCCCGTGGAGCGGCCGTCCGGGCCGTGGCAGTTGGCGCAGCTGGCAGCCAGCACGGCCACATCCTGCACACGCAAGGAGGTGGCGGCAGAGCTGGCCAGGCCGGGCAGCGGCGCTGCCAGGGCAAAAGCCAGCCATAGCGCAGAGCGCGCCGAAGTGAGCAAGGGTTTCGATCGCATGGGGCCTCCCGTTGTCCCCACGCAAGGCCGCGTGGGGGATTTATGACCTCGATGCCTGAATGTGCGCGGCCTTTGTTATGTGTGGCGAATGTCGGGCATTCTTCTGGGCAGGGGCGGCGCAGGCAGAGCTGATGGAGTCGGATTCTAGGAAGCGGGCCAGCTCTGACAAGCTCAATATCCCGGTGGTGTAACAGGAAGTTATTGGTTATTTAGTTATGCACTGCGCTTGTGCTTGCGAGGGCGCGCGAGGTCATGAAAAAAACCGCATTTCGCTATCTTATATGTAGCACGATGCGGTTTCCTGTGAAAGGTTGCAGGCGGTTCTTCAGTATTGCTGCGGCAGTCCGTCAGAGGGCGCGGAGGGCGTGGTGTTGGCGGTCGCTGCCGGCATTTCTGCTGCTGCGGGAGCGGTGGCCGAGGGATCGCGGTAGCGAATATTCACGCCGCTGGTATCGGGTGGGTCGTCATCCATCATGGCATCGGCAGCCTTGCCCACGCCCTTGCCCACGATCTTGGCCGTGCCGATGGCGGCATCGGCGGCCAGACCCACGGCCCCGGCCGTCACGCTGATGGCGGTGCCGGTGACGGCGATCACGGTGCAGCCCGGGAGCGCCAGGCTGAAGCAAAAAGCCCCCAGGGCCAGGAAGCGCGGGAGCTTGCGGGGCATGCAAAGGGAAGAGCCCAGCTCGGGGGCTGCGAGCAAGGGCCTGAGGCGGCCCCGCCGCCTCGCGGCGAGGCTGTCGTCCCCCCGGGGGGACGGAGCCGAAGGCGACTCAGGGGGGATCATGAGATCAATGAATCCGCATGCCGGGCATGGCGCCGGGGAAGGGTTCCAGCACATAGATGCCGGGGTGGGCCTTCTCGTCGGCGTGGCTGGCGGCCAGCACCATGCCTTCGGACAGGCCGAACTTCATCTTGCGTGGTGCCAGATTGGCCACCATCACCGTCAGCTTGCCCTGCAACTGCTCGGGCTGGTACATGCTGCTGATGCCGCTGAACACATTGCGGGTCCTGGGCTGGCCGTTCTCGTCCTTCTCGCCCACATCCAGCGTCAGCTGCAGCAGCTTGGTCGAGCCTTCAACCGCCCTGCATTCCAGAATCCTGGCGATGCGCAGATCGACCTTGGCAAAATCGTCGATGCTGATGGTCTCGGCCAGCGGCTCACCGCCGGGGGCATTGGGGTCGATCACGGGCTCGGCCTTCTTGGCGGCCTTTTTCTCGGCCTTGGCGGGTTCGGCTGCGGGGGCTGCCTGGCCCGAGCCTGCAGAAGATGGCGCTTCAAACAGGGCTTCGAGCTGCTTGGGATCGACGCGCTGCATCAGATGCTGGTAGATGCCGATCTGGTGGCCCGCGCCCAGGGGCTTGACCACGTCGGCAAAGCTCTCGGGCGGCACGATGAGGAATCGTGCCACTTCTGCGGCCACGCCGGGCAGGATGGGGCTCAGGTAGATGGTCAGGATGCGGAAGGCTTCGATGCAGGTCGTGCACACATCGTGCAGGCGGGCATCCATGCCTTCCTTCTTGGCCAGTTCCCAGGGCTTGTTGGCGTCCACATAGCTGTTGACCTTGTCGCACAGCAGCATGATCTCGCGCGCAGCGCGGGCCGAGTCGCGGCCTTCGTAGGCGGCGACGATGGCGGCTTGCTGTTCGCGCAGCGCGGCCAGCAGGGCCTGGCCGTCTTCGCTTACCTGACCCAGCCTGCCGTCAAAGCGCTTGCTGATAAAGCCTGCAGCGCGCGAAGCGATGTTGACGTACTTGCCGATCAGGTCGGAGTTGACGCGCAGCATGAAGTCTTCGGGATTGAAGTCGATGTCTTCGTTCTTGCCATTGAGCTTGGCGCCCAGGTAGTAGCGCAGCCACTCGGGGTTCATCTTGAGCGACAGGTACTTGAGCGGATCGAGGCCGGTGCCGCGGCTCTTGCTCATTTTCTCGCCGTTGTTCACGGTCATGAAGCCGTGCACGCAGATCCTGGTCGGCGTCTTGCGGCCGCTGAACTTGAGCATGGCGGGCCAGAACAGCGTGTGGAAGGTGATGATGTCCTTGCCGATGAAGTGGTACTGCTCCAGGTCGGGGTCGGCCATGTAGGCGTCGTAGTCTTCGCCGCGTCGGTTGAGCAGTTCCTTGAGCGATGCCAGATAGCCCACGGGCGCATCCAGCCAGACATAGAAGTACTTGCCCGGCGCATCGGGAATCTCGATGCCGAAATAGGGCGCGTCGCGGCTGATGTCCCAGTCGTCCAGGCCTTCGCTGGTCGAGCCGTCGGGGTTGGTGCGCACGCCGAACCATTCCTTGATCTTGGCTGCCACTTCGGGCTGCACATGCTTGCCGTTCTGCGTCCATTCGGTCAGGAATTCCACGGCGCGTGGGTCGGAGAGCTTGAAGAAGAAATGCTCGGATGACTTCATCACCGGCGTGGCGCCAGACAGGGCCGAGAACGGGTTGATGAGGTCGGTGGGTGCGTAGACCGAGCTGCAGACTTCGCAGTTGTCGCCGTACTGATCCTTGGCGTGGCAGCGCGGGCATTCGCCCTTGATGAAGCGGTCGGGCAGGAACATGTTCTTCTCTGGATCGAAGAACTGCTCGATGGTGCGGGTTTCGATGAAGCCGGCCTTCTTCAGGTCCAGATAGATCTGCTTGGACAGCTCGTGGTTTTCGGCGCTGTCGGTGTTGCTCCAGTTGTCGAAGGCGATGTGGAAGCCGTCGAGGTACTGCTTGCGGCCGGCGGCGATGTCGGCCACGAACTGCTGGGGCGTCTTGCCGGCCTTTTCGGCGGCAATCATGATGGGCGCGCCGTGGGCGTCGTCGGCGCCCACGAAGTTGACCGCATTGCCCTGCATTCGCTGCGCACGCACCCAGGTGTCGGCCTGGATGTATTCCATGATGTGGCCGATGTGGAAGTTGCCGTTGGCGTACGGCAGGGCGGTGGTGACGAATAGTTTGCGTGCGGTCATGAGGAAACAGCTTTCACAGAGAACCCGTCATTCTAGAAGGGCTTGGCTCCAGGCTGCGGGCGCGGGTTTTGCTGCGGCGCCCGCCGAGATCGTTCGGGAACGGCGGTTGCTTTGTTTTTTATAGCTAATTTCGCATTATTTTTATAGTTTTCTATATTAAAACTATAAAAATTCTATGTATACAAAGCGTTGTCAGCTTCAATATTGGGAGCGATAGCCTTCGGCTGCGTTCAGCCCACCGAAGGCCTTTTGTTGCGATACATGTCCTGGTCGGCCACCTTGAGCAGGCTTTGCGCATCCTGGGCATCTCTGGGATACAGAGCCTGCCCCACGGATGCGCCCACGGTCACGGCTTCGCCCTCGGGAATGCCTTGCAGCGTGCCCAGCGGCTGTTGCAGCGCATGCTCTATCTTCAGGCGCACGGCCTGTACCTGCTCCTCGTCGCTGACGCCGCGCAGGATGAGGATGAACTCGTCACCGCCCAGGCGGGCAACGACATCGTCGGGGCGCAGCAGATTGCGCAGGCGCAGGCTGATCTCGGCCAGTGCCAGATCGCCGTTGTCATGGCCCCAGCGGTCATTGAGCGGCTTGAAACGGTCCAGGTCCACAAACAGCAGGGCGAATGGGGCGGCCATGTTCTGGCCGGGCAGGGGGCGGGTGAGTGTGGTCAGAATATGCTGCAGTGCGCTGCGGTTGCTGGCTCCGGTCAGTGGATCGGTAAACAGGCTGTGACGCATGCGGTGGAAATTGTGGGCCAGCTCGCCAATTTCATCGCGGCGCTGCACTTCGATCGGCGTGTCGATCTCGCCCTGGCCCACGCTGCGCACGGCGCGGGTCAGCGAGCGCATATCGTTGGCCACGGCACCGAAGATGCGGGTTCCGATGACGACTGCCACGACCAGGGCCAGCAAGCCCAGACTGCCCACCAGGGCCATATGGCGGTAGACGCCGGCCAGCATGTCCTTGTGCGGTACGGCCACCACGGCCATCCAGTCCTGACCGGCTCCATTGCTCAGACGCCGGTAGGCAATGCGAATATGGTTGTGCCTGTCATCCTCGAGCAGGGCCGTGCCGGGGGCGCCGCTGGACGGCGAGGACTGGAAGGCACCCTGGATTCTGTCGTACACCGCCTGAATCAGCGGGTCCTGGCTGTTGGCGACGCTCATGCGCTCCAGCTTGCCGTCCTCGCGCCGGTGGATGTTGGGCATGCCGGTGGCGGCGATCAGGGAGCCGTCGGCCTCGATGATGAAGGCTCGGCCATGTTCGCTCAGGTGCAATCGGTTGACGAATTCGTTGAGCGCGCGAAGCGAAATATCAGTGGCAACCACACCCTCGAGACTGCCCTTGCTGGAGATAATGCGGCGTGCGCGCGTGAGCACCAGGTCCTTGGCACTGAAGTCGATATAGGCAGGAGTCCAGATCACATCGGCCGACTCCGCCGCAAGCTTGAACCAGGGGCGCTGGCGCGGCTCGAACAGATTGGTTTCGGTGGATTCGTAGATCGGCTCGGCATGCATGCCGGCGACCTTGAAGTAGCTGCGGTGCACGCCGGGTTGAGTCTTGAGGCGCAACTGGCCCAGCTCTGGAGCCACTCGCTTGAGAGCAATGCCCTGGCCCGCGATATTGGCGTAGTAGACATAGTCATTGGGCCGGGTATGCAGCGAGGTCGCCACCCACAGCCGGGAGATCAGGTCGGGAATATGTTCGCGGATATCGGCAGCTACGGGCTGGCCGCTGGGAAACGCAGCCTCCAGCACGGCGCTGGACGGGTACAGGTGGCGATCCACGATCAGCGCGATACGCTCTGCTTTCTCTTCCATCACCTGCTCGGACAAGGCGGACACCGTGTTGCTGCCTGTCCAGTACCAGAGCATGCCCAGGGCCGATGTCAGCAGCGCAATCAGGGCAACAAAAGGCAGGATCAGCGAAAGCTTGAGCGATTTGGAAGCGCGGATGGGCTGTGGGGATGGAGTCACTAGGCGGCTGTAGAAAAGATGATGCAGATCATGCAAAGTGTCTCACGCATCATTTGCCTGGTTTCTTTCGCATCATTAACATTTGTTACATTCTTGAGGCCAACCCAGGAAGGCGCACAGCTCCTCACTTCGGGCCAGCGCGTCTTTGCGGCCCAGTGCTATCAGTTCACGGGTATAGCCTTGCTCAAACAGCAGGTAGCTCGCCAGCGCGCCATCGCGCATGGGGTTGCCCGTGCCGGCGCGCACGCCCAGCGTGGCCAGCAGGGTGCGCACCGGCCGCGGCAGCTTGTCGATGTGGCGCGTGGCAATATCGTCGATGCGCTCGCTGGGGGTGATGGCCAGTACCTCGATAGGGCGCAGCCGGCTGTGAATGCGCTCTGCCGGTGAAATCAGGCTCAGTGTGTGATTGATGCGTTCGGCACGCTCTATGTCCACAGCCAGCGTGTCCAGAAAAATGCTGGACAGCGCGTGCCCGGCCACCTGGGCCAGAGTGGGATAGCTGGCATCGACCTGCGGCTGACTGCTCACAGGCTCGTGGCGTCTGCCCGCGCCGACGACCAGCAGTTTGCTGGCGCCCAGATGGATGGCCGGGGCCAGGGGCGCAGTCTGGCGCATGGAGCCGTCGCCGAAATGCTCGAGATGTCCGTCCATGGGCAGCGGTATGGCTGGAAAGATGAAGGGCAGGGCCGACGAGGCCAGCAGGTGGTCGGCGGTCAGCAGGGTCTGCACGGCCTTGCGCTGGTCGCGCACCCAGGGGCTCAGGGCCTCGCGGGTCTGAAAGAAAGTGATGTGCTGACCGCTGCTGTAGCTGGATGCGGTGATGGCAAGGGCGTGCAGATGACCGCTGTCGATGAGCTGTGGAATGCGCTCGAAAGGCATGAGGCCGCTGTTCATCAGGGTTTTCAGCGGAGTATTGTCCAGCAGCGAGCGCGGGCGCATGCGGCTCCAGCGGGCCAGCGCCCAGCCCAGCGACAACAGCGTCAGCCAGCGTGCTCCGCTGCGCAGCACGCTGAGCGAGTCGGCCTTGTAGATTTGCTCGGTATGCATATGGCCCCAGACATGCAGCATGCGCCGCACTGCGCTGTCAAAGGCATCGGCATGGCAAGCCAGGGCTGCGACATTGATGGCGCCTGCCGATGTGCCTGCAAGCACTGGAAAGGGATTGGGGCCATGCTGCAGACCGCGAGCGCGGCGCAGCTCGGCGATGGCGGCCAGCACGCCGACCTGATAGGCAGCCCGGGCGCCGCCGCCGCTGAGCAGCAGGCCGGTCTGCCCGATGCTGGAGCTCGGGCCTACGGAGTTCTGCCGCTCTGCTTCGGCAAGACTGGGGGGGAGGGTGGGAGAGAACTGCACTGCCGCCATGGCAGCAGTGTGCCCGGATTGGACCGCAGGCGGTAGGTGCTCAAGGCAAGGGATAGTGCCTGGGGGCGCGGGCGATCCTGATGACGACTTCGGTGGCTGTCAGCTCTTTTTCTGGTTCTTGGCAATCAGCGTGGCGATGGACTTGGCATCCAGCACCACCAACTGATTCTGCGCGGCCCAGCTGGCGGCATTCTCGCCCAGAGGCTGCAGAGCCACGTAAACGCAGAGATCGGCTTTCAGCTTGTGTTGTGCGGCCTGCAGCTCGCGCAGCGGCTCCACGCCATGGGCGGCGGCTTTCCAGCGGCGCGCACCGACCACGCTGGTCTGGCCGTTGCGCGTCAGCAGCAGGTCGGCGCCGGCCTGGTTCAGGCGCTGAACCTCATAGCCTTCGGATTGCCAGGCCGTCTGCAACTGTGCGCTGAAGTCGGCCCAGGACTGCTCTGCGATCACCTGTTGAATCTGTTCCAGCCTTGCCGGGCTGGGGGCCCGCAGCTGCCTGTAGCAGGCAATGCAGCCGACGACGAAGAACGGGAAGGCTCCCAGAGCGGCAAAAGGCGAAATGTCCTTGGGGAACACAGCCAGCGACACCAGTACCACCGCAGCGCAGATCGCAAAGCTGATCCACCAGCGCGAGCGCATCAGGACTGCAAACAGGGAATTTTCGGCCATCTTCAATTTCACGGGCTGTCTCTCAAATCTTGGGCAAAGGGCTGCATTGTCTCCTGTGCACAGGGGTTGGACAGCTTCGCTAGACTATCCATCATTGAAGAAACCTCTGGAAAACTAAATCCAATGGCTGTTACAGAACAAGCGCTTCTGAGCGCGCTGGCCACCGTGCTTGATCCGCACACTGGCAAGGACTTTGTGAGCACGCGCGCCCTGCGCAATCTGCAGATTGCCGGCGACGATGTCTCGTTCGATGTGGAGATGGGCTATCCGGCCCAGAGCCTGCAGCCTGCCCTGCGCAGCCAGTTCATCGCTGCAGCCAGGACCGTGGCGGGCGTGGGCAATATCTCGGTCAACATCACCACCAAGGTGGCCTCGCATGCCGTGCAGCGCGGCGTGCAACTGCTGCCCGGCGTGAAGAACATCATCGCCATCTCCTCCGGCAAGGGCGGCGTGGGCAAGAGCACGACCACGGCCAATCTGGCGCTGGCGCTGGCCGCCGAAGGTGCCCGAGTGGGCATTCTGGACGCCGACATCTACGGCCCCAGCCAGCCCATGATGATGGGCGTTTCGGGCAAGCCCGAAAGCCATGACGGCAAGACCATGGAGCCCCTGGAGAACCATGGCGTGCAGGTCATGTCCATCGGTCTGCTGGTCAACAACGACCAGGCCATGATCTGGCGCGGACCCATGGCCACCCAGGCGCTGGAGCAGATGCTGCGCCAGACCAACTGGAAGGATCTGGACTATCTGCTGGTCGACATGCCGCCCGGAACCGGCGACATCCAGCTGACGCTGTCCCAGCGCGTGCCCATGACGGGCGCCGTGGTGGTGACCACGCCACAGGACATCGCCCTGATCGATGCCAAGAAGGGCATTCAGATGTTCGAGAAGGTCGGCGTGCCGATTCTCGGTCTGGTCGAAAACATGGCCGCCCATGTCTGCACCAACTGCGGCCATGTCGAGCATATCTTTGGCGCCGACGGCGGCAAGAAGATGGCCGGCGAGCAGAACATCGACTATCTGGGGGCGCTGCCCCTGTCTCTGCAGATCCGCCTGCAGGCCGACAGCGGCAAGCCCACGGTAGTGGCCGAGCCCGACAGCGAAGCCGCCCAGGTCTACAAAAAGGTGGCGCGCGATCTGGCTGTGAAGGTGGCTCTCAAGGCCAAGGACTTCTCCAGCAAGTTCCCCACGATCACGGTTAGCAGCAATACCTGATGAACCTTCTGACCTCCATGCGTTATCTGGTGGCGCTCAATGAGCACCGCCATTTCGCAAGGGCGGCGCAGGCCTGCCATATCACGCAGCCCGCACTGTCCAATGCGCTCAAGGCGCTGGAGGATGAGTTCGGTGCCGTCATCGTCAGGCGCGGCCGCCTGTTTGGCGGGCTGACTCCGGAGGGCGAGCAGGTGCTGGCCACGGCGCTGTCCATGCTCAGGGCCGAGGAGGCGCTGAGGCAGGATCTGAGTGCTGCGGCGGGCCAGCTCAAAGGGCTGTTGCGCATGGCTGCGGTGCCTACGGCGATTCCCATGCTCACGCGCTTTGCAGCCATGCTGCGCCAGCGCCACCCCGGCATCACGCCCGTGGTGCTGTCCATGAGCTCGGCCGAGATAGAAACCGGGCTCGAGGATCTGTCCCTTGACCTGGCTCTGGGCTACAGCGCCAGACTGCCGAGGCGTGGCCCGCGCCTGCAGTCCTGGCTGCAGTACCAGGAGCACTACTATCTGCTGTGCCGGGATACGCAGTGCGACAGCCGCCCCTTTGCTTTTGGGGCCGACATCGGCTGGAGCGAGGTGGCAGCCCTGCCGCTGTGTCTGCTCACGCCCGATATGCACAACCGTGCGGTGATCGACGAGGCCTTCGCTGCCGTGCAGCGCGAAGTGCAGCCCGCCATGGAAACGAATTCCGTGCTGAGCCTGGTCATGGCCGTGGCCGAAAGCATCCCCGGGGATGGAAGTGCCATGGTTACGGTGCTGCCAGGTGCCATGGTGGCCACTGTGCGCCACATGCCGGGCCTGATTGCACGGCCGCTGCGATCGCCCGAGTTGGTCACGCCTATAGGCTTCATGACTCAGCAGGGCATGGCGCCCACGCGGGCTCTGTTGGCCGCGCTGGAGCTGCAGGACGATGCCGATTGGCGCGTGCAGTGCCTGCGGCATGCGGGTGCGCTGAAGGAGTGAGTGCGGTCAGGCGGGCTGGCCTTGCCCGCGTGGGGGCGTGGAATGCAGCACGGCACGCACCGCATCGGGTGTGAACGGGGCTGCATAGAATCGCCGGCCCGTGGCATCGAACAAGGCATTGGCCAGGGCGGCGGGTCCTGGCACCGAGGCCGATTCGCCCGCGCCCATGGGCGGCTCCTCCTGGCGGGGCATCAGCACGACCTCGATGGGCGGCAGATCGCGGAAGCCGATGATGGGGTAGCCACCCCATTCGCGGCTGGCCACGCCTTGCTCGTTGAAGGCGACCTTCTCCATCAGGCTGCGGCTCAGCGTTTGTATGACGTTGCCGTGGATCTGGTGGCGCACGCCGTCGGGGTTGACCATCATTCCCGTGTCCTGGCCCACGACCAGTCGCCGCACAGCTATGCGTCCGCTGGCGGGGTCTACGGTGATGTCGATGACCCAGGCCGCCCAGGCCGCGCCGAAGCCGGGAAAGCGGCTGTGGATGTAGCGCGCATAGGCTATGCCGCGCCCGTGCAGCAGGCCGTCGGCGCCGGGCTGTCCCCGGTTTCCGCGATGGCCTTGCTGCCATTGCGCACGGCGGGCTGTGGCATTGATCAGCTCGACGGCGCGCGGATCGTCCAGATGGCGAACGCGGTAGTCCACGGGGTCGGCGCCGGCCGCGTGGGCCAGCTCGTCGATCATGCAGTCGTGGGCAAAGGAGTTGGGCAGGGCCGAGACGCCGCGTAGCCAGGACGAACGCACGATGGGTGCCATGTCATGGCAGGCGATGCGCTGGCTGGCATAGCGGTAGGGCGGCACGGCCGTGCGGTCGCCCATCTCCAGCGTGCGTGGCTGGCCCGGTATGCGGCCCGTGAGCAGCAGGGCCAGCAGTGGCGCGTCGTTGGAGGGGTAACGTACGGCAAAGTCGTAGGCCAGCAGCTCGCCCCGGGCGTCGATGGCAGCACTCACATCCATGAGCTGGGCCGTGCCCTTGGGCTCCCACTGGTGCTCCTGCTCGCGCGTGAGCTGCACGCGCACGGGCGCGCCCACGGCCATGGACAGCAGGGCGGCGTCGGCGCAGACGTCGTCGGCGCAGTTTCGGCCATAGCAGCCCGCGGCTTCCAGGCGCACGATCTCGATCCGCTCCTCGCCCAGTTGCAGCAGGCGATCCAGGTCGGTGCGCAGCATGTGGGGGTTCTGCGTGCCGGCCCAGAGCTTGAGGCGGCCCTCGCTGAAATCAGCCACGGCGCAGGATGGGCCGATGGAGGCATGCATCTGGTAGGGCCAGACATAGCTGCGGCGCAGCACGGTGGCTGCGCCAGTGAAGGCGTCATCCACGGGTCCTTGCTCTACCAGGGAGCGGTGCTGGGCAGGGTTGGCGCGGATGGCACCTACCAGGCTTGCCAGGTCAGACAGATCGGGCGCCGGCGGCACGGCCTGCCATTGCACGCGCAGCGCGCGCATGGCGGCAATGGCCTGTTCCTCGCGGTCGGCGACCACGCCGACGAAGTCACCTTCGGTGACCACCTGTACGTTGCCGGGCAGGTGGGCCACGGAGTCCCGCTCCACGGCTACCAGGCAGCGGCCGATGAAGCTGCCGCCGTCGCGGCCCGGGTGCGGAGGGCGGATTACGCGGCCATGGCGCATGCCGGGCACGCGCACATCATGGACAAAGCTCAGTTCGCCCGTGGCCTTGGCGGGAATGTCCACGCGCGCCGCGCCACGGCCGACGAGCCGGTATTCGCTGGCGGGCTTGAGCTTCACTTCCTGATCGGGCGGGGCCAGCGTCAGCTGCAATTGCTGGCCGCGCAGCAGATCGCCATAGCCGAGTTCGCGGGCATCGCTGCCATCGGCAAAGCGCACCGTGCCATCCCGTGCCTGGAGCCGGTCCGCCGCCACGTTCCATTGCTGCGCGGCCAGCTCCAGCAGCTGCTCGCGCGCCTGGGCGGCGGCGCGGCGCAGCGGCACGGCCGAGATCTGGATGCTGGCGCTGGCAATGGTCGGGCCCTGGTTGGGGGCGGCGGCCGTGTGGCCCAGCACCATGTCCAGGCGCGCCAAAGGCACTTCGAGTTCTTCCGCCACGACCTGCGCCAGCGCCGTGCGTATGCCCGTACCCAGGTCCACATGGCCGTTGAAGGCCAGGGCGCGCCAGCCCTGCGGGGCACTGTCGTCGGCCAGTACGGCGACGAAGATTTCGGGCGTGGACTGTACATAGTCGGTGGCCGTGCCGGGCTGGCCGGGTGCAGGGAGCGGCGGCGCCACGGGCTGGCGCACCACGAGCAGGGTGTCGGCGCGCGTGAGCAACTGCGCATGCAGGGCTTGGGGCTGGGGCAGGTTCATGGGGTAGTGTTCTTCGCAGGCACGCTTTCAGGCGTGCCCTGTGCATGTTATGCACTCCGGGGCCGGCTGCGCAGGGCCGGCCCCATAGGCGCGTTGGCGCGGTGGGATCAGCCTGCGCAGAGGGCGTCGGTGTCGGCGATGGCCTGGCTCAGCGGCATCACGGCCGCGTACTTCTGGGCCATGTCGAACAGGTTGGCCTCGTGCGGGCCCAGGGCGCGGTCGCCGCAGCAGTCGGCCACCACCAGCGGGCGAAAGCCCGACTGCATGGCATCGACCACGCTGGCGCGCACGCAGCCGCTGGTCACGCAGCCTGCCACCAGCAGGGTCTGCACGCCGCGCTGGGCCAGCCAGGGGGCGAGCATGGTGCCGAAGAAGGCCGAGGGCGTGCTCTTGCGCACCACGTATTCGCCAGCGGCCGGGGCCAGCTCGGGCACGATGGCGCTGTGGTGGCTGTCTTCCTTCAGCGTCAGCATGCCGGGCACCTTCAGGCAGAAGATGTTGTGGTCGGCATCGTCGTCCGAGAACACGATGCGGCTGTGCGCCACGGGCCAGCCACGCTCGCGCGCATGGGCCAGCAGGTGCTGCGTCTGGACTATGGCTTCGTGGATGTTGCCGCCGCCGAAGACGGCCGGGTCGGCAAAGCCGTTGACGAAGTCGATGATGAGCAGGCCGAAGGGGGCCTTGAGCGGCAGCGGCGTGCCGAAGCCCTGGCGTGCGTAGGCGGAGATGTCGCCCTGCACGCCCTTGGTGGGGATGCTCTGCGCGTTGGTGGTTGCCGTAGTCATGCGATGTCCTTTCCTTGCTTGGACCTTTTGGCGGCGCGCGCCAGTCCTTCCTCGTCCTGCACCACGCCGTCGATGACGGTGGGCTTGCCGTCCAGCGCCACCGAGCAGTGGCGCATGGGGATGTCGATGTGGCAGGCCGTGGTGCGGCTGCCGCCGGCCTCGTTGTTGGGACCCATGGACCACAGGAAGTTGCCCTCGAAGGCGCGGGCGTCCATGCCGATGTGGGTTTCCTTGTTGTAGTGGGCCAGCATGGACCAGTGGGCGCGCGGCTGCAGGCCCCAGCCGATGTGGGAGACGGCGTAGGCCTCGGGGTCCTCGTAGGAGGCCATGTACTCCTTGAGGATGTCGGCCTGCAGGCCGCCGCTGATGCGCGTGACGTAGCCCTTTTCGATGACGAGTTCGATGGGCTCGGTCACGTAGTCCTTCATGGGCAGCAGGATGTCGCCCCGGTCCAGGATCACGCGGCCGTTGCTCTCGCCCTCGTCGGGCCAGGTCAGCACGAAGCCGCTGGGCCAGTGGTCCCAGCGGCCGGGCTGGTCCACGAAGCCGTATTCGCAGATGGCCGGGAAGCTGCCCAGGCGGCAGCGCAGGTCGGTGCCCGCCGCGGATGTGATGTGCATCTGCCCGGCCGCCTCGATCAGCTTTGCCGCGGCCTGAACGCGCGCGCGGTCGCCTTCGGTGGGTACCAGGCGGCACAGCACCTCGGGCGGCTCCACGGCCAGCAGGATCTTGGTGCCGGTCTGCAGGATCTCGTGCTGCTCGGGCGAGAACAGCAGCGTCATCAGGTCCAGCACCAGGTCGCTGGCCTTGAGCGCGGCGATGGCGGCGGGATTGCCGGTCAGCGGCGTCGTCCCCAGGTAGGCCAGCGAGTCCCGGCTCAGTGATTTTTCGGCATTGACGGGCGGCAGGTCCAGGCGGTTGACGCGCGCCCCCATTTCGCTGGAGGCGGCAATGGCGCAGCGCAGCGTCTGTGGGTGCGTGTCGGCGCCCGTGAGCACGGTGACGGTCTGGCCGGCTTCGAGCCGGGACAGCGTGAGCACCTGCTTCCAGGCGTGGATCAGATCGATATCGCTGACGGACATGGTCGGCTCCTTGGTGTCGCGATGGATGGGAGTGGGCTGCGGTTGGACATTCAGTCCACCCGCGCGCCGAGGAAATCGCCCAAGGCCACGTAGAACCCGGCCTCGTTGTCCCAGGGAATCATGTGGCCGGCATTGGGCACGCGTACATGCTCGGTCTGGGGGGCCAGGCCCTGCCACTCGGCCACGTCCTTGCTGCGCACCACGTCGCCGCGCTCGGCCGTGACCAGCAGCAGCGGGTGCTGGATGCGGGGCAGATCGGCATGGATGTCGTCACGGCCGAAGTCCTCGAAGCTTTGCACGATGGCGGGCTCGTGGCAGGTGTGCAGCCACTGGGCGCGCAGCTGGCGCTGCTCTTCGGTCCAGGTGGGGCAGAAGGCGCGCATGGCCTCGGCATCCATGCCCAGCGTGGCCTGGCGGATGGAGTCCACATACCAGGGCAGGGCGGCCGGGTAGGCGCGGCGGCCTGGGCCGGAGACCGGCGGATCGACGATGACCAGGCGCGTGAGCCCGGCCGGCTGGCTGCGTGCGGCGCGCACGGCGATGCGCCCGCCCATGGAGTGGCCGACCAGCGCCCAGCGCTGCAGGCCCAGGGCCTGGGCGAAGGCGGCCACGTCTGCGGCCTGGGCATCGAGGCTGTAGTCCAGGCCCGGGCCGGACGAGGACAGGCCGCGCCCGCGCACATCGAGCACATAGGTGTCGAACTGGCGGCCCAGGTGCTCGGCCACGAAGCCCCAGGTCACGGCCGGGCTGGTGATGCCGGGGATCAGGATGACGGCGTCGCGCTGTGCGCGTTCGTCCTCGGCGCCGCCGTAGCGCAGGTAGTGCTGGCGGATGCCGTTGGCGTGGACGTTGCCGCCGTAGCGGAATGTGCTGGGGGTGCTGGAGTGGCTGGTCATGCGTGTGTTCCTCAGGCCTTGGCTGCGCTGGTGCCGCTGTCGTAGGGATAGGCGCCCGACAGCAGCGCGCCCGCGCCCGGCACCACGGGGTCCAGACCCAGTTCCTTGAGGATGGCGTAGGTGGTGGCGATGGAGGCGGTCAGCACGGGCTTGCCGGTTTCGGCCTCGACCTGGGCCACGGCTGGCAGCGAGGGCATCTGCACGCAGGCGGATAGCACGATCACATCGGCATCGGCGTAGTTCATGTCGGCCACGATGCCGGGCAGCTTGGCGGGGTCATGGCGACCCACGTCCAGGTTGTCGGGGATCTCCAGCGCACGCCAGTCCACGATTTCGAAGCCTTCGGCGGCCACGTAGTCCATGACCAGCCGGGTCAGCGGAATCATGTAGGGCGCCACCAATGCAATCTTCTTGGCGCCCATGACCTTGAGCGCCTCCACCAGCGCGCCGGCGCTGGTGATCACCGGGGCGATGGCGCCATTGCTGGCCGTGCGCTCGGTCAGGCGCTGCTGCGAGACACGGTGGTAGCCCTTGCCCATGGCCATGATGGCCACCAGGCAGGCATAGCCCAGTACGTCGACCCGCGCATCGCTCAGCTCCAGCGCGCAGCGGTCGCTCTCGGCGTCCATGGCAGCCAGCTCTTCCTTTTGTACCTTCTTCATGCGCATGCGGCTGGAGTGGAAGGTGAAGCGGTCCTGTGGGCGCAGTGCGGAGTGGGCCTGCAGCATGGCCGGCACTTCGGTCTCCATGGTGGTGTTGGAGCTGGGGACGATCTGGCCGATGCGGAACGTTTTGGTCATGACTTGCCTTTGCAGAGTTTTGAGGGTTTCTGATCAGAATCAACTGAGTGTGTACGCTTTATTCTTGCAAAAGATATGCCGACTTGCAAATGAGAGTTTTCTCGGTGTTTGTACTTATTTGGTGCGGAAATTGCACCAAAAATGGTGAATTCCAATTTATTCTGCCGCTCCATGGTGCATGCATGATTTTTGAAAATTTAAGTGTATACGCCTGAATTAAGCGTTTTGTTGCCTGGCACGCTTCCTGCTTTTAAGCATTCATGGACGCGCCGAAGCAACGGTTGCCCCGTCTGGCTTTCAACATTCCTGCAAGGAGAAAAACTGTGTCTCAATCCCCTCGAATCGCCGTTGTCGGTGCCGGTCTCGGCGGGGCCGCTGCTGCCAAGCTGCTGCTCCAGGAAGGCTTCAATGTCCGCGTCTATGAGCAGGCGCCCAGCTTCTCTCGCCTGGGAGCCGGCATCCACGTCGGACCCAATGTGATGAAGATCCTGCGCCGCATTGGCATCGAGGACGCGCTCAACGAGCAGGGCTCCCACCCTGACTACTGGTACAGCCGCCACTGGCAGACCGGCGACGTGCTGGCCCAGATCCCTCTGGGCGACTACGCCGTCAAGGAATACGGCGCCAGCTACCTGACCGTGCACCGTGGCGACTTCCATGCGCTGCTGGTCGAGGCCCTGCCCGACAGCGTGATGGCCTACGGCAAGTTCCTCACCAAGGTGGAGGACCGCGGCAACGTGGTGGTCATGCACTTCGCCGACGGCACGACCGAAGAGGCCGACATCGTTATCGGCGCCGACGGCGTGAACTCCCGCATCCGCGAGGAACTCCTGGGCCCCGAGCTGCCCAAGTACGCGGGCTACCTGGCCCACCGTGCCGTATTCCCCACGCCCGAGGTCAAGGCCGGCATGCTGCCCTTCGACGCCTGCGTGAAGTGGTGGAGCGATGACCGCCACATGATGACCTACTTCGTTACCGGCAAGGCCGACGAGCTGTACTACGTGACCGGCGTGCCTGTCGAGAAGTGGGACCTCAACGACCGCTGGCTGGAAAGCAGCAAGGAAGAGATGCGCGAGGCCTTCTCGGGCTGGCACCCTACAGTTCAGGCGCTGATTGACGCCACCGTGGAAGTGACCAAGTGGTCGCTGCTCGAACGCGATCCGCTGCCGCTGTGGAGCCGTGGCCGCCTGGTGCTGCTGGGCGATGCCTGCCATCCCATGAAGCCCCACATGGCCCAGGGCGCGGCCATGGCCATCGAGGACGGCGCCATGCTGGCGCGCTGCCTCAAGGAAGTTGGCGCGCACAACCATGAACTGGCCTTCGCGCTGTATGAAGCCAACCGCGCCGAGCGGGCCAGCAAGGTGCAGCGCATCTCGCACGACAACACCTGGCTGCGAACCAACGAAGATCCGTCCTGGTGCTTCGGCTATGACGTGTTCAACGCGCCCCTGGTCGAGCCCAAGGTCAGGGCAACTGCCTGATACTCGCAGCCCAGCTGGGCAGGGGAGACTCCCTCTCCTGTCCGGCGGCAGAACGCCGACATCCTGAACCGCAGTTGCAAGAGCCTCGTCCCATGGAAATCCCAGTCCACTCAAGCAGTCTTACCCACCGCATTCCCCTGCAGGTCAACGCTCGCGCATGCGAGGTACCGGCAGCTCCCGGGACGGCGCTGCTGCATGTGCTGCGCAATGATCTGGAGCTGAACGGGCCCAAGTACGGCTGCGGCCTGGGCGAGTGCGGCGCCTGCACGGTGCTGATCGACGGCGTGGCCGCACGTTCCTGTGTGATTCCCGTGAAGGCGGTTGTGGGCCGAGAAGTGACCACGCTGGAAGGTCTGGGCTCGCGCCAGTGCCCTGGCCCCACGCAGCAGGCCTTCATCGACTGCCAGGCCGCCCAGTGTGGCTACTGCCTGAGCGGCATGATCATGACGGTGGAGGCCTTGCTGCGTCGCAACCCGAACCCCACCGAGCAGGAACTGCGCAACGAGCTGCACCACAACCTGTGCCGCTGCGGAACGCATGTGGAAATCATGCAGGCAGCCCTGCGCGCCGTGCAGCTGCGTGCGGAACGGGCCGCGCTGCAGGCACCCCGGAGCTTTCCGTCTTCCGGCACGGGCGAGGTCCAGCCATGAACGCGGCCGACAACATCCCAGCCCTGCCTTCCGACCTGCTGCACGGCCTGACGCTGCGCCCGCCTGTCGCGGCCTGGGACGGGCTGCGCTACCAGGGCAGCGTGCCCACCCATGCGAGGCTGGACCAGGCGCAGGCCATGGCTGGCGTGGTGGCCGCCGTGCAGCGTGAACATTTTCTGGGCGTGGTGGCCGTGGCACCCGTCCATGCGCGGCAGGCGCTTGCCGGCCTGGCACCGGTCTGGCTTGACGCGCATGCGGCCTTGGCGGCCCGCCCCGTCCCTCATTCCTCCGAGTCTCCGGATGCGGGCCGCTATGTCTGGCGCATGGCCGCTGCGGACGCCGGATCTGCAGGCCCTGCGCGCGTGGTCGCGTGGTGCCTGGAGGGCCATGCCAGCATCTGGTTGCCGCCCTGCGGCGCCGACGTGCAGCAGATGATTGGCCGCGAACTGGCCGCGCTGCTGCAATGGCCCGAATCCGCGTTGCGGCTGTTCAGTCTGCCGACGACGGGGGCTGGCAGCCTGCACCCGCTGGATCTCATGGATGCGGCCGCCGACGCGGTGCTGTTGTCACATGCCGTGGGTCGGCCCGTCAGCGTGGCCTGCGAGGTCGGGGCTGCGGGGATCGGCGAAAGCCGCGATCTCGTGCTGCGCGTGGAGTTGCGGTCTTCGCAGGCGCTTGAAGCCGGCACGACAGTGCAGGCCCATGCAGGCAATGCATCGCCGCATCCCTACCTGCTGTCCGACACCCCCTGGGCTGTGCGCCCCAGCATGGCGCGCCTGTTGAGTCAGCCCGATCTGACGCATGCCGTCGCGCTGGCCACTGTGCTCGATGCCGGCGAAGTGCGCGAGCGCAAGGGCTTGGCCAGCCTGCGGCATGCCGGTGTTGAGGATCTGAATGCGGCCCAGATCTTCGTGAGCGAAAGCGATTGGCATGAGCAGGCCCTGGCCCAGGGACATGATCCGCTGCAATGGCGTCTGCAGCACCTGCCCGAAGGCCCGGTGCGCGATCTGGCGCAGCAGGTGGCCGATCGTGCGCAGGCGTCGCGGCAAGACACCTGCGAGCCGGACGCCGGTGGCCGCCTGCTGGGGCGGGGCTTCGCCACTGCCCAGCTGCAGACTCTGGATGCTCAAGGCGCCGACCTGCATGCCTGGAGCGCCTGGGTGGCCGAGGTGGCCGTGCACCCGCAAACGGGCGAGATCGAAGTGATCCGTGTCGTGGCCGGCCATGACAGTCGCAGCCTGCAGGCGGTACAGGCCGCCAGCACGCGGCCCGAGATCGTCCAGCAGGACCCGCAATTGCTGGCCGATGCGCGCCGGCTGCTGGGCACGGTGCCCGCTTTTGACGACTGGGCAGGGTCCACAGCTTCTGCTGCTTCTTTCGATGTGATCGCCAAGCCCGGCTCCGACCTGGCGCAGCATGCGCCCGGCGATGTCTCGGTCATCCGCCAGGGCGATCTGGCGCTGGATGGCGTGGCCACGCTGCCCGCCGCCGCCGCCATTGCCAATGCCATCCGCCATGCAACAGGCGTACGCCTGCGCGAAGTGCCCTTCCAGCCCGAGCAGCTGCGCCTGGCGCTGGCGGGCGATGTGGCGGGCAGGCCCTCCATGGCAAAGCCCGGGCGCGGCTGGGGCTGGCTGGCCGCAGGCGCCGCAGGCCTTGCCGGCATGGCCGCCATGGCCTGGCCACTGAAGCCAGCCCTGCCGCTGACCGACGGGCCCGACGTTTCCCTGTACTCGCCGCAGGCCCTGGAGCGAGGCCGCCTGGTGGCCGCTGCGGGCGACTGCGTGGTCTGCCACACCGCCCCGGGCGGCGCGGCCAATGCCGGCGGCTTGGGGCTGGAGACGCCGTTCGGCACCATCTACTCCACCAACATCACACCCGACAAGGAAACCGGCATCGGCCGCTGGTCCTACGCGGCCTTCGAGCGCGCCATGCGTCACGGCATCCACCAGGATGGGCGTCAGCTGTATCCGGCCTTCCCGTACACGGCCTTCGCCAAGCTCAGCGATGGCGATCTGCAGGCCCTCTACGGCTACCTGATGTCCCAGCCCGCCGTGAAGGCCAAGGCGCCCGAGACGCAGCTGGCCTTCCCCTACAAGCTGCGCCCGGCCATGGCGGGCTGGAACCTGCTGTTCCACGACGCCACGCCTTTCAAGGCCGATCTCGCGCGCAGTGCCGAATGGAACCGGGGCGCCTACCTGGTCGAAGGCGCGGGGCATTGCGCGGCCTGCCACTCGCCGCGCAATGCGCTGGGTGCCGAAAAAAGCGGCATTCACTACCTGGGCGGTGGCGAGGCCGAAGGCTGGAGCGCCCCCGCGCTCAACCATCTGGCCGGCGGCAAGCTGCCCTGGAGCCGTGAGGAGCTTTACCAGTACCTGCGCACCGGCTTCTCGGCCCGCCATGGCGTGGCGGCAGGCCCCATGGCGCCCGTCATCCACGGCCTGGCCCAGTTGCCTGAAGCCGATGTGCGCGCCATGACCACTTATCTGATGGAGCTGCCGGGCCAGGATGCGCAGTCCGCACCGGCCCAGGCCGCGCCCGTCGCTCCTCTTGCTACAACGGTGGCCGCCCCCGTGGCCACGCCGGCCCCGGCGATGGAGCGTCAGGTCAATGGCGAGCGTATCTACCAGAACGCCTGCGCGGTCTGCCATGAGGCGGGCAGCGGTCCCACATTGTTCGGCGTCAAGCCGCTGCTGGGGCTGAACACCAACCTGCATGCAGCAAGCCCGGACAACCTGCTCCAGGTCATCCTGAACGGCATCCAGACACCAGCCGACGACGCGCTGGGCTATATGCCCGGCTTCAGGGACAGCCTGGACGACAGGCAGATTGCGGACCTGCTCGGATATTTGCGTCAACGATTTGCACCGGAGGAGAAAGCTTGGCCAGACGATACGAAGACGATTAAGCGGCTGCGCGCGCAGGTGCAGGCGCATGCGCCCTAGGGGCTGCAATGGGCGGCGGCACGGGCGATGCCGCGGATATGGATCTCTTGCCCTGGAATCTCTCCAGGGTCTGGGTCCGGACATCTGATGCTGGGGACAGGGGATGGACAGCCACGGACGGAGCTATCGATATGCCGACCGTGTGGACTGTGCCCATCGCCTGAATGCAGATACCGACATCTGGAATCTTTTTCATCGGTCCATGGAAATGGCGCCGAGGGAGTGGTTCGCTCTGGATGTGTGATGGGTGGAAAGCACTGCACGAATAGGCCGGGGCCGAATGGCGGTGCTTGCAAGAAAGACAGATTCAACAATTGCGATGGCTAAAAAAGGAGTTCCTGCATGTCATCTACATATATTTCAGTGGAAAAAGGCATCCAGACTGCGGGTGTGGGCAAGTTTCAGTATCGGCTGTTCGTGATCTTCGGCCTGGTCTGGCTGGCGGACGCCATGCAGGTGCTGTCCATTGGTTTCAGTGCGCCGTCCATTGCCAAGACTTTCGGCAAGACTGTGCCCGAGGCGCTGCAGACCGGCACCTTCTTCTTCATCGGCATGCTGATCGGTGCCTTCGTCTTCGGCAGACTGGCAGACCGCATAGGCCGCCGCCCGGTGCTGATGATGGCCGTGGTGATCGACGCCCTTGCGGGGGTGGCTTCGGCCTTTGCGCCAGAGTTCGCCTGGCTGCTGGTGCTTCGCTTCATCACAGGCATCGGCGTGGGCGGCACGCTGCCCGTGGACTACACCATGATGGCCGAGTTCCTGCCCAGCGACCGCCGTGGCCGCTGGCTGGTGCTGCTGGAGTCGTTCTGGGCCGTGGGCACCATCTTCCTGGCCATCCTGGCGCTGGTGGCCGTATATTGGGGCGAGGATGCCTGGCGCGTGATCTTTTTCGTGACCGGACTGCCGGCGCTGATCGGCGTGGTGCTGCGCTTCTACATCCCCGAATCGCCCATGTACCTGAACCGCAACGGCAAGTCCGAAGAGGCGCGCAAGGTGCTGCAACGGGTGGCCAAGGTCAACGGAAACACGGTCGACATCCCGGCCCTGCAGCCTGAAAAGCAGGAGCGCAAGTCTCTTTTCGCCCTGTTCTCGCAGGATCTGCGCCGTCGCAGCTTCTCGCTGTTCCTGGCCTGGGCGCTGATCTCCATCGCCTACTACGGCGTCTTTGTCTACCTGCCCGTCAAGCTCAGCAGCGAAGGCTTTGCCTTCATGCGTGGCCAGGTCTTCCTGGTGGTGCTGGCGCTGGTGCAACTGCCCGGATTTGCGCTGTCGGCTTATGGCGTGGAACGCTGGGGCCGCAAGCCTACGCTGATCGGGTTTCTGCTGCTCAGTGCCGTGGGCTGCATGCTCTACAGCCTGGGCTCCTCGCCCTTCGTGGTGATCGGATCGACGCTGCTGATGAGCTTCTCGCTGCTGGGCACCTGGGGCGCGTTGTATGCCTTCACGCCCGAGGTCTACCCGACCGACCTGCGCGCCAGCGGCATGGGCATGGCGGGGGCCGTGGCGCGTTTCGGTGGCCTGTTCGCCCCGGCCATCATTGCGCCCATCATGGCCACCCACTTCACCATGGCTCTGGCCGTGCTGTCGGCGATGCTGGTCGGTGGTGCGCTGTCGATCTGGGCGGTGGACGTGGAGTCGCGCAACCGGGCGCTGGACTGATGACGGTCTGAGCGGCCGGCTCAGCAAAAAGGCCAGAAGGATTGCTCCTTCTGGCCTTTGCTTTTTTGGGGCCGCAGCAGCTCATTCGGAGTCGCTGCCTTCCAGCATCTTCCTGAGCAGGAAATCCAGCGCCAGACGCTCCGCAGGATTGAGCTTGCCGTATGTGCTTTCGGTGATCTGCTTGGCAAAGGGCTCCATGTCGTGCACCAGATCCTGACCGGCTTCGGTGAGGTTGATGACGACCTTGCGCCGGTCTATGCGGTCATGCTCCACCTGCACCAGTTCGCGCTGCTTGAGCCGGTCCACCACGCCGCGTATGGTGGCCTGGTCGATCACCGTGGCCTTGACGATGTCGGCCAGCGAGCTGCCTTTGTTGTCACGCACGGAGCACAGCACCACGAATTGCGCCGCCGTGAGCTGAGAGTCAGGAATGTACTGCTGGAAAAGCGCGGCATGCCTTTGATAGACGCGTCGCAGCAGATGGCCGATCTGGTCCGAGAAGTGATAGCCATCCTGTGACGTCATGGCTGATGGCTGGTGAATCATGATGCGTTGGAGCTTACCAAAAATCACGCCAATTACCGTGATTTGCGACAAGCCAGGTCTATGGGCGAGACGCTGCAAAACCGCGTCAAAGCAGCACGTGCAGCAAGGAGGAGCAGCGGGGCTTGAGAGTACATCGGCGCAGGGTGCCAGCTCATTCGCGCATTGAATGGTGCAATCAGGAATATGAATTTGACGGCTTGCCGGTCAGGGCTTGAAATGGCAGGAGAGACAAAGCGTCTGCGGAACAGGCCGCCTCGCTTCCACAATGAAAGCCAGTTGGGACACCCATGCCAGCCATTCAAGGGAAGATCATTCCCATCACCTTCGACGGAGCCGCCAGTGCCGGTTCTGCACTCGGTGGCCATGAACGCGAAGCCCTCGAGCACGCCATTGCCGAGCATGCATCGCGCCCCGGTTCACTGATCGAGCTGCTGCACTCTCTGCAGAATGCGCTGGGCTTTATCCCGCGTGCCGCTGTGCCAGTCATTGCCGAGGCCCTGAATCTTTCGCGTGCCGAGGTCCATGGTGTTGTCAGCTATTACCCGCATTTGCGCGAGCAGCCGCACGGCAGGACGCTGATCCAGATCTGCCGGGCCGAAGCCTGCAAGTCGCGTGGCGGCGATGCACTGTTCGCCCATGCGCAAGAGGCACTGGGCTGCCAGGCCCATGGAACGAGCGCCGATGGCAGCGTGACGCTTGAGCCGGTTTACTGCCTGGGGCTGTGTGCCCAGTCGCCGGCCGTGATGGTCGACGAGAGCAAAGTCCATGCGCAAATGACTGCGGACCGGTTTGATGCCCTGCTGGAGGAAATTCAGCAGAACCAACTTGAAACCAAGGCCGATGAAACGCAGCCAGCTATCGAAAGTGAAGCTGTTCCTGCCACGCGCATCTATGTGCCGCGCGATGCCGCAGCCCTGGCCGTGGGCGCGGATGCCGTGGCCCAGGCGCTGCAGCATGAGTGCGCGGCGCGAGGCCTGGCGGTGGAGCTGGTACGCAATGGCTCGCGCGGCTTGCTGTGGCTGGAGACCCTGGTCGAGGTCGAGACTGCACAGGGCCGCGTGGCCTACGGCCCGGTTCAGGTGGCTGATGTGTCGGGTCTGCTGGATGCCGGCATGCTGCAGGGACGGCCCCATGCGCTATGCCATGGGCTGACCGAACAAATCCCTTATCTGGCACGCCAGGAGCGCCTGACTTTTGCGCGCGTGGGCATCGTCGATCCGCTGAGCCTGCGGGACTACGAGGCCCATGGCGGCTGGCAAGGCCTCAGGGCCGCTGCGGCCATGGCGCCAGAAGCCATCGTCCAGCAGGTGCTGGACTCCGGCCTGCGCGGTCGCGGCGGGGCGGCATTTCCGGCGGGGATCAAATGGAAGACCGTTGCGGCTACACCCGAGCCGCAGAAATACATTGCCTGCAATGCCGACGAAGGCGATTCGGGCACGTTCGCCGACCGTTTGCTGATGGAGGGCGACCCGTTCTGCCTGATCGAGGGCATGGCGATCGCTGGTCTGGCCGCCGGCGCGACGCAGGGCTATATCTATGTACGCAGCGAATATCCGCATGCGATTGAGGTGCTGAACGAGGCGATTGCACGTGCCAGTGCCGCGGGCTGGCTGGGCAGCAATGTGGCCGGCAGCGGCAAGGCGTTCTATCTGCAGGTGCGCAAGGGTGCGGGCAGCTATGTCTGCGGCGAGGAGACCGCCATGCTGGAGAGCATCGAAGGCAAGCGCGGCATTGTGCGTGCCAAGCCGCCGCTGCCCGCGATCGAAGGCCTGTTCGGCAAGCCCACGGTGATCAACAATGTGATCACGCTGGCGACCGTGCCCATCATCCTGGCCAGGGGCGCGGCCTTCTATCAGGGCTATGGCATGGGTCGCTCGCGTGGCACGCTGCCGTTCCAGCTGGCAGGCAATATTGCGCAAGGCGGCCTGGTGGAAAAGGCCTTCGGTCTTACGCTGCGCGAGCTGGTGCAGGATTTTGGCTGCGGCACGGCCAGCGGCCGGCCCGTCAAGGCCATTCAGGTGGGCGGACCGTTGGGCAGCTATGTGGCGCCCGAGGACTGGGACGATCCGCTGGACTATGAAGCCTATGCCGCAAAAGGCAATGTGGTCGGCCATGGCGGTCTGGTCGTGCATGACGACGGCGCCGATATGGCCCAGCTGGCGCGCTACGCCATGGAGTTCTGCGCCATCGAGTCCTGCGGCAAATGCACGCCCTGCCGCATTGGCTCCACGCGGGGAGTGGAGGTGATAGACCGCATCACGCGTCAAGGCGGCGCCGAGCATGCGGCCAATGTGGCGCTGCTCGAGAGCCTGTGCGACACCATGCAGCACGGCAGCCTGTGCGCCATGGGCGGCATGACCCCCTATCCGGTGCGCTCTGCGCTGCAGCATTATCCGCAGGACTTCGGTATCGAGCCCGTGCAGACCGTGAACCCCGCCTGAGGAGAGAGCCATGCTGGAACATCTGAAGAACACCGATTGCGGAACGCCTGCCAGCCTGTCCGAGGAACTGGTCACGCTGCATATCGACGGCCGCGAGGTCACCGTGCCCAAGGGCACATCGCTGATGCGTGCCGCTGTCGATGGCGGCATCAAGGTGCCCAGGCTCTGTGCCACGGATTCGCTGGAGCCCTTTGGTTCCTGCCGGTTGTGTCTGGTGCAGATCGAGGGGCGCAAGGGCTTTCCTGCGTCCTGCACCACGCCTGCCGAAGCAGGCATGAAGGTGTGCACCCAGAGCCCGCAGCTGCAGGAGCTGCGCAAGGGCGTGATGGAGCTCTATATCTCCGACCACCCGCTCGATTGCCTGACCTGCTCGTCCAACGGCGACTGCGAGCTGCAGGACATGGCCGGAGTGGTCGGTCTGCGCGAGGTGCGCTATGGCATGGATGGAGCCAACCACTTCAAGGGCGAAGCCAGGGCCGAGGTCGATACCTCCAATCCCTATTTCAACTACGACCCCAGCAAGTGCATTGTCTGCAATCGCTGCGTGCGCGCCTGCGAGGAAACGCAGGGCACGTTTGCGCTGACGATCAGCGGGCGCGGTTTCGAGTCACGCATCACGGCAGGCCAGGGCGACGGCTTCATGGCCAGCGACTGCGTGAGCTGCGGTGCCTGCGTGCAGGCCTGCCCCACGGCCACCTTGCAGGAAAAGACCGTGGTCGAGCTGGGCCAGAGCGAGCACAGCGAGATCACCACCTGCGCATACTGCGGCGTGGGCTGCGGCTTCAAGGCCGAGATGAAGGGCGAGCAGGTGGTGCGCATGGTGCCCTGGAAGGACGGCAAGGCCAACGAAGGCCATGCCTGCGTCAAGGGGCGTTTTGCCTGGGGCTATGCCACGCACAAGGACCGCATCACCCAACCCATGATCCGCGCAAAGATCACCGACCCCTGGCGCGAAGTGAGCTGGGAGGAGGCCATTGGTCATGCCGCCAGCGAATTCCGCCGCATCCAGGCCAAGCATGGCAGGGACTCGATTGGCGGCATCACCTCGTCGCGCTGCACCAACGAGGAAACCTATCTGGTGCAGAAGCTGATCCGCGCCGCCTTCGGCAACAACAATGTCGATACCTGTGCGCGTGTCTGTCACTCGCCAACGGGCTATGGCCTGGGCCAGACCTATGGCACGTCGGCAGGCACGCAGACCTTCAAGTCGGTCGAGCACTCCGATGTGATCATGGTGATCGGCGCCAATCCCACGGCGGCGCACCCTGTGTTTGGCTCGCGCATGAAAAAGCGGCTGCGTGGCGACGCCCGGCGTGCCGGCGCCGGGTTGATCGTGATCGACCCGCGCGAGATCGAACTCGTCAACTCGCCCCATGTCAAGGCCGACTACCACCTGCAGCTGAAGCCCGGCACCAATGTGGCCATGATCACGGCGCTGGCCCATGTGATCGTCACTGAGGGCTGGCTGGCCGATGCCTATATTGACGAGCGCTGCGATGCCAAGTCCTTTGCGCAATGGAAGGAGTTCGTTGCCAGGCCGGAGAACTCGCCCGAGGCCACGGCCGACATCACCGGCGTGGCTCCCGAGCTGGTACGCGGCGCGGCGCGGCTGTATGCGCGAGGGGCGATGGATCATCCGCAGGGAAGGCAGGTCAACTCGGCCATCTACTACGGCCTGGGCGTGACCGAACATGCGCAGGGCTCGACCATGGTCATGGGCATTGCCAATCTGGCCATGGCCACGGGCAATGTGGGGCGCGAAGGTGTGGGCGTGAATCCCTTGCGCGGGCAGAACAATGTCCAGGGCTCCTGCGACATGGGCAGCTTTCCGCATGAGCTGCCGGGCTATCGCCATATCTCGGACAGCATCACACGCGCCGAGTTTGAAGGCGCCTGGGGTGTGAAGCTCAGTCCCGAGCCGGGCTTGCGCATTCCCAATATGTTCGAGGCCGCGCTGGAAGGCAGCTTCATGGGTCTGTACTGCGAGGGCGAGGACATCGTGCAGTCCGACCCGAACACCCAGCATGTGACGGCAGCGCTGTCGGCCATGGAGTGCGTGGTGGTGCAGGACATCTTCCTCAACGAAACCGCCAAGTACGCCCATGTGTTCCTGCCCGGATCGTCCTTCATGGAAAAGGACGGCACCTTCACCAATGCCGAGCGCCGCATCTCGCGCGTGACCCAGCTCATGCAGCCGCTGGCCGGCTATGCCGACTGGGAGGTGACGCAGCTCCTGTCCAAGGCGCTGGGTTATCCCATGAACTACGGCCATCCGCGCGAAATCATGGCCGAGATTGCGGAGCTGACCCCCACTTTCGCAGGCGTGAGCTACGAGAAGATCGAGCGCCTGGGCAGCGTGCAGTGGCCGTGCAACGACAGCACCGAAGAGGCGGGAACGGCCATCATGCACAAGGAGCAGTTCGTGCGTGGCAAGGGCCGCTTCATCATCACGCAGTACGTGGCCACCGATGAAAAGGTCACGCAGCGCTTTCCGCTGCTGCTGACCACGGGGCGCATTCTCTCGCAGTACAACGTGGGCGCGCAGACGCGGCGCACGGCCAACAGCCAGTGGCACGGTGAAGACAGACTCGAGATTCATCCGCATGACGCACAGGATCGCGGCATCCGCGATGGCGACTGGGTGGGCATTGAAAGCCGCTCCGGCCAGACGGTGCTGCGCGCCACGGTGACCGAGCGCATACAGCCCGGTGTGGTCTACACCACCTTCCATTTCCCCGAGTCGGGCGCGAACGTGATCACCACCGACAGCTCGGACTGGGCCACCAACTGTCCCGAGTACAAGGTGACGGCCGTGCAGGTATTGCCCGTGGCACAGCCTTCAAGCTGGCAGCAAGGCTACAAGCGTTTCAACGACCAGCAGCTCGGTCATCTGGCCGCGGCGCAGCTGGAGATGGGGAGTCAGTGATGGATGTGAGCAACCTGATCCGCATGGCCAATCGCATAGCCGAGTTCTTCGAGGCCATGCCCGAACATGAGGAAGCGCTCGACGGTGTTGCCCAGCATATTCAGAAGTTCTGGGAACCGCGCATGCGGCTTCGGATTCTGGCGGCCTTGAATGAGCCTTCCGAGGCTGCGCAGCTGCGGCCTCTGGTGCGCGACGCGCTGCACAAGCATGCGGCAATGCTGGGGCATGTGCAGACATAGCGCTGCGCACTGAAAAAGAGCAGCCTCTGCGCCCGTTGCGGGTATATTGGGTCTTCAGATCCCTGATCTGAGCCGCTGCCCGCGATCGAATGGCCGCGGCTTTTTTATTGGCCATCTTCATGACTTCCGAATCCGTCAAGAGCTCTTTGATGAGCGCACATCTGCGCCTGCTCGGCATGGCCCTGATGTGGGGAGCTTCCTGGCCGGCAGGCCGCATTCTGGCGCTCAATATGCCGCCGTTGGCAGCATCGGCGCTGCGCTTTTTGCTGGCCGCGACCCTGTTGCTGCCCTGGCTGTATTTCTCGGGCGGGCTGGGGGCTCTCCGGCACTGGTCTGCCAAGACCTGGCTGGGCATGTTTGCCGCAGGCGCGACCGGGGTGTTCGGCTACGCCAGCTTTTTCCTCACGGGTCTGCAGCATCTGCCCGCGGGCAAGGCGGCGCTGCTCATCACGCTCAATCCGGTGGTCACGCTGGCGTTCGCCGTGTGGCTCTTCAAGGAGCGCATCAACGCCACCATTGCGCTGGGCATGTTGTTGGCGGCCTGCGGTGCCGTGGTGGTCATCTCGCATGGCGATCCCATGCAATTGCTCAACGGAACGGTAGGGGTGGGCGAGATGCTGATTCTGGGCTGCGTGGCCTGCTGGGTTTGCTACACGCTGATCGGCCGTGCCATGCTGGCAGGCGTGGATGCGCTGGCTGCGACCACCGTGACTTCCATTTTCGGTGCCTTGCTGCTTCTGGCCACCAGTCTGGTGCTGGAAGGCCTGCAGGGGCTGGTTTCGGCATTTCAGGCCAGTGGCACGGCCTGGACTGCCATGGTCTTCATGGCCTATGGCTCCACGGCCCTGGCCTATGCCTGGTACTTCGCGGGCGTCAAATCGCTGGGCGCGGGTGCCGCCTCGGGCTATATCACGCTGGTGCCGGTGATCGGCGTTCTGCTTTCAGCCCTGCTGCTGGGCGAGAGCATTGAAGGCTCCATGGTGCTCGGCGGTGCCATGGCGGTGCTGGGCACGGCCGTGATGAACTGGGGGCGTCGGTCAACAGCCTGAGGTCGGTCTTCATATTTGATGGCATGAAGCGCTTTTGCAGAAAGCGTTTCAATTTGCTTTGGCTGAATATGGGCCTGGCTTGTTCAGGGGACGAAAGCCGCTGCTGCCTGCGGCTCAAGCCTGATTGATCGTGCCTGCGTTCACGATCATCTGGGAGATCACCTCCAACTGATGTTCGGCTGCTGCATCGTCGATCTCGAAGAGGCGCATGACGGCCAGGCCTCGCAGCGCAGCAAACACCACAGATGCAAAGTGGCTGGGCTGAGGATGGCGCTCGGCGATTTCCGGGAAAACCTTCACGAAGTGCTCAAAGGAGGCGGGGTCATGCTGGGAGCGGTGCGCGTTGATGCGCTCGAATAGCGGCGTGCTCTTGCAGCCGAAAAACATGCTCCAGGTTGCCACATAGCTGGGTTGGGCATAGACGCTTTGCCAGGCCCTGCGCACGAATTCGCGAGCGCGCGGCTCCAGCGGCAGCTGCGCGGCATCTTCGGGCCAGCCTGCGCCCGCAGCCGCCAGCGGCGCCATGATTTCATCGACCACCTGCTCCATCAGCGCCTGGCGGCTGCCGAACTGGTGCTGCACCGCCCCCAGCGTGACTTTGGCGCCACGCGCAATTTCCTGCAGATTGGTCTGCTGAAACCCAACTTTCTGTAGCAGCCGTATGGCGGATTTGATGATCTTGCGCTGGGTGGTCTGACTGCGTTCTGCCTGGGTACGGCGGGGGGCGGTTTTGCTTCCTGTTTGATTCATGGGCTGCGTGTGTGATTCATAAGGCGTCGATGACGCACCACACCAGATGCTACACGCTCCGGCTCTGATGGCTGGATGGGCCTGTCTGGGTAATTTCACCCTCGGGTAATCCATGATAAATAAAGATTAAACGTTTAATGTTTTATGTTTTAGACTCCGCCTCCATTGTTGTTCATCAGCGACCTTGGAGAGCGAGTCAGCTTCCGAGGGCTCTTATTGGAAACCGCCATGTCACGCTCTGTTTACCGCCTTCCCGCCGACGACCGCACCAATGGATGGAGCGCGCTGCTGGGAACTCGTCAGCCGAAGGCGCCGCTGCAGGGCGATGTGGCGGTGGACTGGGTCATTGTGGGCGCCGGCTATGCAGGGCTGGCGGCAGCACGCCAGCTGGCGCAACAGCAACCTGATGCTTCCATCGCCGTGGTGGATGCGGGCGTGGTGGGGGAGAACGCCTCGGGCCGCAACTCGGGCTTCGCGATCGATCTGCCGCACAGCTCGGCGCCATCGGACGCCGCGGTGGAGGCGGGCCGCCGCGTGATCCGCGTCAACCGCTTTGCCGTGGATGCCTTGGAGCGGGCGGTGGCTGAGCACAGCATCTCCTGTGGCTGGCAAAAGCGCGGCCGCTACCACGTGGCGGTGACGGAGGAGGTGGCGCAGAAGTCGCTCAAGCCTTATGCACGCAATCTGGATGCCTGGCAGGAGTCCCATGAATATCTGGACCGTGATGCGCTGCGCCAGCGCATAGGCTCCGATTACTACGCGGCAGCCGTCTACACGCCGGGCACGCGCCTCATGAATCCTGCGGCGCTGGTGCGTGGTCTGGCCGACAGCCTGCCGTCCCAGGTGCAGCTGTTCGAGAACTCGCCGGTCATCGAGGCGAAGCTCGAAGGCGAGGCTCCCTTTGTCCGCACGGCCCAGGGCAGCATCCGTGCGCGCAAGGCCATTCTGGCAGTCAATGCTTTCTCGCAGTCATTCGGCGTCTACCAGGAGCGCCAGGTACCGATTCTGCTGTTCGCCAGCCTCACTCACCCGCTCAGCGATGCCCAGATCGCCCAGCTGGGAACGGATGCAGCCTGGGGTGTGACACCCGCGCATGGCGTGGCGGGTTCCACGGTACGTCTGACGCACGACCGGCGGCTGATGATCCGCCAGGGGTTCGAGTATTCACCCAGCTTGCGCACCACTGACGGGCGCCGCGCCAAGGCCAGGGCCATGAATCAGGCGCTGCTGCGCCGCCGCTTTCCACAACTCGGGGCCATCGAGCTTGAGCATTTCTGGATGGGCTGGCTGGCGGTTTCGCACAACCACGCGCCCGCCTTTGGCCGGATTGGCGACAACGCCTGGGCAGCGTCCTGCTGCAACGGCTCGGGCATCGTGCGCCACACCGCTGCCGGCATGCTCATCGCCGACCTGGCGCTGGGCCGCAAGAACCCGCTGATCGACGACTTCCTCATCGAGGGCACTGCCAACTACATCCCGCCGCGCCCGCTGCGCGACGTCGGCGTGGGACTCACGCTGGCATGGGATATGTGGCGTGGCCGGGCCGAGCAGTAAGCGCTTTTCGGATCCGCATAGGTAGATATAGATAACAGGAGACAAACCATGCATACCCCTTCTTCCAACGGGCATCTGGAGCGCAAGCTCAAGAACCGCCATATCCAGCTGATTGCGCTGGGTGGCACCATAGGCACCGGGCTGTTTCTGGGATCGGCCGGCATCATCGAGCTGGCCGGCCCTGGCGTGTTGCTGGGCTATGCCATCGGCGGCCTGCTGATCTTCTTCATCATGCGTTTCCTGGGCGAGATGCTGGTCGAGGAGCCCTCTGCCGGTTCGTTCAGCTATTTCGCCAACCGCTACGTGGGGCGCTTTGCCGGTTTCCTGTCGGGCTGGAACTGCGTGGCCCTCTATGTGCTGGTGGGCATGCTGGAGCTGACCGCGGTGGGCAAGTTCATCCAGTTCTGGTGGCCCGATATCCCGGTCTGGGTGACGGCAGCCGTTTGCTTTGTGCTTATCAACGGCGTGAACTTCATCAACGTCAAGGCCTATGGCGAGTTTGAGTTCTGGTTCGCGCTGATCAAGATCGTGGCCGTGGTGGCGATGATCGCCACCGGCATCTACCTGCTGTCCACCACGCACAATCCCACGCAGACGATCAGCAATCTGTGGACGCAAGGCGGTTTCCTGCCGAACGGCTTCAAGGGGCTGTTCATGGCCTTTGCCTTCATCATGTTCGCCTTCGGCGGCGTGGAAATGCTGGGCTTTGCCGCTGCAGAAACCGAAGAGCCGCGCAAGGTCATTCCCAAGGCGATCAACCAGCTCATGGTGCGCGTGCTGCTGTTCTATGTGGGCTCGATGGCCGTGCTGCTGTCGCTGACGCCCTGGACTGACCTGGTGGCCCAGCTCAAGGCCGGTGGCGGCACCTACAGCAGCAGTCCCTTTGTGCTGGTGTTCTCGGGTATGGGCGAGCACCTGGCTGCGCATATGCTGAATTTCGTGATCCTCACCGCTACGCTGTCGGTCTACAACAGCATGGTCTACAGCTCCAGCCGTCTGCTGTATGGCATGGCCCAGGAAGGCAACGCTCCCAAGTCGCTGGGTGAAGTCAACAAACGCGGTGTGCCCGTGAAGGCCATCGTCTACCCCGGCATCGTCACTGCCTTCTGCGTGGTGCTGAACTATGTGGCGCCTGCCGGCGTGATCGAGCTGCTGATCTCGTTGATCACGGCGGCGTTGGTGATCATCTGGACCATCATCATCATTTCGCACCTGAACTATCGCAAGCTGCATGATGCCAAGGGCACGCCGCGCAGCTTCAAGGCGCCGCTGTTCCCGCTGACCAACTACATCTGTCTGGCAGCCATGGTGCTGGTGGTGGTCGTGATGCTGCTCACGCCCGGAGTACGTGCCTCCGCCTATGCCATTCCGGTGTGGGTGCTGGCGGTCTATGCCATGTACCGCATGGTTTTTCGCCAGCCCGTTCGGCTGGTGCAGACTGCGGTTTGATTGAAAGAGGACTTACGCAAACAAGGATGCGCCAGGACTGTTTTTTTGAGGAAAAGCGCTTGCCTGAACCTGATTTGCGTAAGTCGTGTGAATGAGGACTTGCGCAGACCTTTGCGCCAGCCTGTTGTAACCCCTGAACCATGAGAGCCCTTCGATGAACTCCACTGCAACCTTTTATCCCGCGCCCGGCGGCATGCCCTTCTCTTCCGCAGTCCGCGCAGGCGGCTTTCTGATGCTGTCGGGGCAGATCCCCTTCGGCGAGGACAAGCGCCCGCTTACCGGCCCCATCGAAGAGCAGACTCATGCCGTGCTCAAGGCTATCGCGGCGCGGCTGGAGGCCGTGGGCAGCTCGCTGGACGACGTGGTGAAGGCCAATATCTGGCTCAGCGACCTGGCTCATTTCGATGCCTTCAACAAGGTCTACGCCAGCTATTTCAAGGAAGGCAGTTATCCCGTGCGCAGCCTGGTGCAGGCCCAGCTGGTTTTCGGCGTTGGCGTTGAGATCGAAGTCCAGGCACTGGATAAAACCGCCTGATCGCGCCATCATCAATTTCATTTTTTTGCAGGAAACCTCGTCATGACCGATTTGTTCGAAAACCCCATGGGCCTGTGCGGCTTTGAGTTCGTCGAGTTCGCCTCGCCTGCCGACGGCGTGCTGGAGCCGTTGTTCGAGAAGCTGGGCTTCACGCTGGTGGCCAAGCATCGCTCCAAGGACGTGGTGCTGTATCGCCAGGGTGGCATCAATTTCATCATCAACCGCGAGCCCAAGAGCCAGGCGGCCTATTTCACGGCCGAGCACGGTCCCAGTGCCTGTGGCCTGGCCTTCCGTGTCAAGGATGCGCACAAGGCCTACAAGCGCGCGCTGGAGCTGGGCGCGCAGCCCGTGGACATTCCCACCGGCCCCATGGAGCTGCGCCTGCCCGCCATCAAGGGCATCGGTGGTGCGCCGCTGTACCTGATCGACCGCTACGAAGACGGCAAGTCCATCTACGACATCGACTTCGAGTTTCTACCCGGTGTGGACCGCAATCCCAAGGGCCACGGCTTCCAGGTCGTCGATCACCTCACGCACAACGTCTACCGCGGCCGCATGGCCTACTGGGCCGACTTCTACAACAAGCTGTTCAACTTCCAGGAGATCCGCTACTTCGACATCCAGGGCGAGTACACGGGCCTGACCTCCAAGGCCATGACTGCGCCTGATGGCCTGATCCGCATTCCTCTGAATGAAGAAGCCAAGCAGGGCGGTGGCCAGATCGAGGAATTCCTGATGAAGTTCAACGGCGAGGGCATACAGCACATTGCGCTGTTGTGCGAAGACCTGCCCACGGCCATCGACAGCCTGCAGATGGCCGGCATTCCGCTGCTGACCGCTCCCAACGACATCTATTACGAGAACCTCGCCAAGCGCCTGCCCGGCCACGGCCAGGCCGTGGGCGAGCTGCAGTCGCGTGGCATCTTGCTGGATGGCACCACCGAAGGCGGCCAGCCACGCCTGCTGTTGCAGATTTTCTCCGAGCCGCTGTTGGGCCCCGTGTTCTTCGAGTTCATCGAGCGCAAGGGCAACTACCGCGAAGGCTTCGGCGAGGGCAATTTCAAGGCGCTGTTCGAGTCCATGGAACGCGACCAGATCAACCGCGGCGTGCTCGACACCGCCAAGGAGTGAGCACCATGAAGATCGACCGCTTCCATCACGTGGCCTACCGCTGCAGGGACGCCAAGGAAACCGTGCTCTGGTACAACCAGATGCTGAAGATGGACTTCGTGCTGGCCATTGCCGAGGACCAGGTGCCATCGACCAAGGCGCCCGACCCATATATGCACATCTTCATGGATGCGGGCAACGGCAATGTGCTGGCCTTTTTCGAGCTGCCCACCCAGCCGCCCATGGGCCGCGACCCGAACACGCCGGCCTGGGTGCAACACATCGCCTTCCGTGTGAAGGATCGAGCCGAGCTGCTGGAGTTCAAGGCTCACCTGGAGGCCAATGGTGTCGATGTGCTGGGCGTGACGGACCATGGTGCATTCCACTCCATCTACTTCTTCGACCCCAATGGCCACCGCGTCGAACTGGCCTGCCCCGACCCGGACGAGGAAGCCATGATCAAGAGGCTTGATGCCGTGAAATGGGACATGCTCGAAGACTGGAGCAAGACCAAGCGTGCGCCCAAGCATGCGGCTTTCCTGCACGAGAGGGAGTTCCGGCAATGAGCGCGGTCCTGAATGAAACCTTGAACCCCCAGCTCCAGAGCTGGGTGGTCTCGGCCAACGCTGCGGGTTGCGACTTCCCCATCCAGAACCTGCCCTTCGGCCGTTTCCGCACGCCGGGCGCCAGCGGCTGGCGTATCGGCGTCGCCATCGGCAACCAGGTGCTGGATCTGCGCACCGCCGGCCTGATCGACCATGCGGACATGCACCGCTTGATGCAGGCCACGCGGCAAGAGCGCCAGGCCCTGCGCCAGGCGCTTTCCGAAGGCTTGCGCGCGGGCAGCACCAAGCAGTCGGCATGGGAGCCAGCGCTGCTGCCCCAGTCTGCCGTGGAGCTGGGCCTGCCTTGCGAGGTGGGTGACTACACCGACTTCTACGTCGGCATCCACCACGCATCCGAAATCGGCCGCCAGTTCCGCCCTGACAACCCGCTGCTGCCCAATTACAAATGGGTGCCCATCGGCTACCACGGCCGAGCCTCCACGCTGCAGGCCAGCGGCTCGTCCTTCCATCGTCCAATGGGGCAGTCCAAGGCGCCCGACGCGGCTCAGCCCGTGCTGGCACCCTGTGCGCGGCTGGACATCGAGCTGGAGCTGGGCATCTTCATCGGCCAGCCCAACGCCCAGGGCGTGCCCGTGTCCATGAGGGAGGCCGAGCAGCATGTCTTTGGCATCACGCTGTTCAACGACTGGAGCGCACGCGACATCCAGGCCTGGGAATACCAGCCGCTGGGTCCTTTCCTGTCCAAGAACTTCGCCAGCACGGTCTCGCCCTGGATGGTGACGATGGAGGCACTGGAGCCGTTCCGCCAGCCGTTCAGCCGCCCCGAAGGCGACCCCGATCCGCTGCCATACCTGGACTCTGCCGACAACCGCACGCGCGGTGCCATCGCCATCCAGATGGAAGTGGTGCTGCAGACGGCGCGCATGGCCATAGAGGGACATGCGGGTGACGTGATCAGCCGCTCCAACTTCGCCGAGGCCGCGTACTGGACCGTGGCGCAGCTCGTGGCCCACCACACCGTCAACGGCTGCGCACTGCGCGCGGGTGACCTGTTGGGGTCGGGCACGCTGTCGGGGCCGACCCTGGCGCAGAGCGGCTCCCTGCTGGAGTTGACCACGGGCGGCAAGAACCGCATCACGCTGTCGAACGGCGAAACGCGGGGCTTTCTGGAAGACGGCGATACCGTCGTGCTGCGCGCCTACTGCGAAGGTGCAGGCGCGCGCCGCATCGGCTTCGGCGAATGCCGGGGCACGGTGCTGCCAGCCCGAACGGAAGGCTGAGCTTGCAAATCACGACTTGCGTAAACGAGGCCCAAGCAAGCGCTTTGCCTCAGGGAAACCATCTTGGAGCACCCTTGTTTGTGCAAGCCCATATGCATTTATGGACCTGGAGCCTTGCACATGCAGCAGCCAGATCTGCTTGGATGTGCGTCTTCATGGCCTGGTGTTTCCCGGACGCCAAGGTGCAGGGGGTCTGCGGCCGTCATGAGCTGGAGGCGGGGGTGTCGTAGCCCGAGCGCTTCAGCGGCTTGCTCAAAGCGGGTTGTAACGCGCGTGCCTGGGGTTGAGCCAGCGCAGTTCCTGCTTGCCCAGGCCTTGGAGATGCTCCCGCGCCTGTTGGACAAGAGGCCTTTTCAGATCCTTGGGCTGCAGCGGGCGTGACTTGCCAGCTTCTTCCAGTCGCAGCACGCTGGCTTGCTCGCAGGTATCGCTATAGCTGCGCACCACCAGGCTCAGGCCGCCCAGCGTAAAGCGGTAGATGTCGTACTCGTAGTAGTACTCGTAAAAGCCTTCGGCATCAGCTTCGCTGGCGTCGATATGGTGGCTGCACTCCACCCGCATGATGTCTGTGTTCATGCCTCAGGTGCAATCGGTATGCAGCCGGTGCGTGCCGCACTCCATACAGCGAAACAGATAGCCACCCACGGGATCACCGGTCTTGCTGATGGCCTGCAGATAACGCTCGGGCATGTCGGCGATATCACCTTGCAGCTCGGCCTGCAGGGTCTGGATTTCGGCGTAGTCGGTATAGCCGAGAAAGGCACAGGGCTGGTTGCAATGCACCAGCCATTGCTCCTGCTGCCAGCTGTGATAGCTGGGCGTGCGTTCGCAGACTTCCAGCAGCAGCACACGATCCATGACGATGCTGTCAGGTTCGTCGGGCTCGGCGCTCACGCCTTCAATGCCCAGGTAGTCGTTGAATTCGCCCTCATAGCGCTTGGCCGCGCTGCCGTCGGCAATGCACCAGGGGCAGAGATAGTCCGGCTCTTCGCGGCTGTAAAAAGAGCTGTTGTACTTGAGCTCACGCGCCTGGCCGCAACAGGAGCAGATACCGCTTTCGGCCACAAACAGATCCAGCGCATAGGCATTGGGGCTGAGACGAAATTTCGGCAAATCCATGGAATGCTCCTTTTAGCGTGGACTTTTCTTTGCGATGGTATGCAGCAGGTTCTGGCAGGCGTCCTCGATCAGATCGAGCACATGCTCAAAGCCTCGGTCGCCGCCATAGTAGGGGTCGGGCACTTCGGGCTCGTCAAAGCGCTGGCAGTAATCGGTCAGCCGCTTCATGCGCTGCTGCTGGGCGGGCGTGGCAAGGCGGCGCGCCGCCACCTCATTGGCGCTGTCCATCACCAGCACCAGATCGAAAGCGTCGAAATCCTGCTTTGTCAGCTGCCGCGCACGCTGCCCGCTGAGGTCATAGCCCCGGCGGCGTGCATGCTGCTGGCTGCGGGCATCGGGGGCCTCGCCAACGTGATAGCCGTGCGTGCCGGCCGAGTCGACCTGAACCAGATCCTGCAGGCCCGCATCGGCCACCATTTTTTCCAGCACGCCATGGGCAGTGGGGCTGCGGCAGATGTTGCCGGTGCAGACCATCAGGACGCGAACGGGTCTGGCGGCAGTCATGGCTGATCTGTCGCAGCGGCTTGTACTTCGGCCATCCTGGCTTCCAGTGTACGGATCTGGGTCTTGAGCTGGCGCATGCTGCTTTGCATGGTCACGCCCAGCAGGCGACGCATGCCTTCGAAGAACAGCACCATGAAGAGCACCACGGGCAGCACGCCCCAGCGCAGCCAGGGCGATGCCTGGTTGATCCAGGCCACGGCGCAGACCACCACGGCCATGGCGACGGCGAGATAGTTCCACTTCCTTGAGCTCTGCATCTTGCTTTCGTACTTCTGCGCGGTGGCTTCGAGCTGCTGTTCGGTGACTCTGAGCTTGGCAATGGAAGCCTGAATCTCTTCAAGGCTGGCTGGCTTGTCTGACGGCATAGGGCAGGTGGTTGTTAAGAGAGGAGGCCGGTGTTACACCGGCCTGAATCTATTTTGATAGCTGAGAGCGCTTGATGGACAAGTGATGCGGCGATGTTTGGTTAGAAGTGGTGTGTGCCGCTCAATGCATCGAACTCGTCGCTCCACTGCCGGCGCAGGCTGCGCTTTTCGCTCTCGTCTACCCAGGCCGCATCGATGCCGTTGAGCATGAAGTCCCTGAGGTCGGCCTTCGAAAAACCAAAGTCGCTGACCATCTTGGTCCAGGCCCCTGTGGGGTCCACATGGTGCAGCGTGGGGTCGTCGGTGTTGGGGTGGATGCGAATGCCCATGGAAGGCATCTGGCGGATCGGGTGGTCCAGCGCCCAGCGCTCGGGTGCCAGCGTGCGCAGATAGTAGGAGTTGGTTGGCACCACGGTGAACACAATGCCCAGATCAGCGCAGCGCTTGGCCAGTTCGGGGTTGTCTATGACCGTGTAGCCATGGTCGACGCGGTCCACCTTGAGCGTCTCAATGGATGTTTGCAGGTTGTTCCAGGGCAGGCCGAATTCGCTGGCATGGGCCGTGGTCTTGAGGCCGTTGCGACGCGCCAGTGCATAGGCCTCGGCGAACAGCTCGGGCGGGCGCTCGTTTTCGCGGTAGTCGATGCCGATGCCGGGTACATCGTCATGGCGGTTTTCCAGCATCCATTGCACCATCTGTACAGCGGCCTCGGCCGGGGCTTCGCGGTCGATCGACGGCACCAGGCGGCCGCGTATGCCGCAATCCTTTTGCGCAGCTGCGGCACCGGCCAGGATGGCTTGCTGGGCGGCGGCATAGCTCATGCCAGAGCATTGCACCGTGCCCGTGGGGTTCCAGAAGAATTCGGCATAGCGCACATGGTGGGCGGCGGCATCCTGCAGATATTCATAGGTAATGCGCTCCAGATCGGCCGGCGTCTGCAACAGCCACTCGTCGAGAGCACGCAGCACGCGCAGCACGCCCACGGGCTTCTCGCCGCGCGTGTAGAAGGCCTCGATCTCTTCGGCAGTCAGCGGCGCCTTGGCGCGCTGCACCAGTTCGATGAAGGTGTTTTTTCTGACCGTGCCCAGCAGGTGGCAGTGCAACTCCATCTTGGGGATGGCGTGGGCAAAGGCGGTCAGTTCAGGTGTGGGGGCGGTAGGCGCGGCATTCATGCCGCAGATGGTAGTGGCTTGTGATCAGCCTTGCCGTAGGCAGTTTTACGTTAGGGTGCAAGGAGCAGCCGCGGCACGGACGCCGCCAGCATGGCGATGCCCGAGCAGGTCAGCAGGCTCAGCACGATCTGGCGAAAGCGGGCATCGCTGACGCCTTTGTAGACGCGGGTTCCGAAGATCACAGGCACCAGCACTGCGGGCAGCACCACGGCAAACGATTGCCACATGGCTGGCTTGACCAGGCCGGTGGCCAGATAGCTGGCCATGGTGACGGCCAGCACCGAGAGGTTGAAATTCTGGATCACCGTGCGCTGCACATGGCGCTCAAAGCCGCGCAGCGTGCACCACAGTGTGGGCACGGTACCGCTGAAGCCGCCCAGCCCGCCCATGGCGCCACCGATCAGGCCCGCAAGCACATCGCTCAGGCGGGCCATCAGGCCACCGCCCAGCGTCAGCCGGGGCAGGTGGGCGCTGAGCAGAATGGTGGGGCACCACAGCACCAGCAGACAGCCCAGGCCGAACTTGAACCAGTCCATATTGAGATGCGGCATCACGGCCACGCCCATGGGAATGCCGGCCAGACCGCCGGCGATAAACGGCAGCAGCGACTTCCAGTGAAATTCGCGGCGCACGGTGAAGGCCGCAATGATCTGTCCCGTCAGCGAGCCAAATACCGAGAGTACGGCTGCCAGTTGCGGCTCCAGCACCCAGGCCCAGAACGACATGGCCACCATGCCGAAGGCAAAGCCCGACAGTCCCTGCACAAAGCCTGCCACTGCAGCCCCCAGGGCCACCACCAAGATCACTTCCACGCTCTGGTCTCCGTCTGAAGGCATCGATTATCGTCCCGCTCAAGCAGGGCATTGCCATGCAGTTCTGGCATGGCGCCAGGCCGCTGCGCTATCGTGTAGACCATGCAAGCATCATCTGTCTGGATTCTGGGACTGCGCAATCTCTGGCGCGATCTGCGCGCTGGCGAGCTGCGCCTGATCATCGTGGCCGTGCTGCTGGCCGTGGCGGCACTGAGCTCGGTGGGCTTTTTTGCCGACCGCCTGCAAGCCGGCCTGCAGCGCGACGCCCGTCAGCTGCTGGGCGGCGATGTGGTGGTGGTCAGCGACAATCCTGCCCCCGCGGTTTTTGTGCAGCAGGCACAGCAGCAGGGGCTGCAGACCGTGGCCACGGCCAGCTTTCCGACCATGGCGCGCTCCAGCCAGGAGCAGGGCGGAGCCAGCCGGCTGGTGGCGCTCAAAAGCGTGGACCCCGGCTACCCGTTGCGCGGCATGCTGCACCTGAATCAGGGACCGGGCCAGCCAGACCTGGAAGTGCGGGCGATTCCTGAACGCGGCCATGCCTGGGTCGATGCGCCGCTGCTGGAGGCGCTGGGCCTGAAGCTCGGCGACCGGCTGCTGCTGGGCGATGCGAGCTTTCATATCTCGCACATCATTGCCATCGAACCCGATCGCGGCGCGGGCTTCATGAGCTTTGCCCCGCGCGTAATGATCAACAGCGCCGACCTGCCCGCAACGCGCCTGGTGCAGCCGGCCAGCCGCATCACCTACCGGCTGGCCGTGGCGGCGCAGGCAGACGCCGGGCGCGGCGCGCAGGACTATCTGGACTGGGCGCAGGAACTGGCCAAGAGCCTGCACGGCGTGCGTGTGGAATCGCTGGAAAGCGGCCGCCCGGAGATGCGCCAGACCCTTGACAGGGCCGAGAAGTTCCTGAGTCTGGTGGCGCTGCTCTCGGCGCTGCTCTCGGCCGTGGCCGTGGCACTGGCCGCGCGTGCCTTTGCCAACAGCCATCTCGATGCGTCGGCCATGCTGCGCGTGCTCGGCCAGAGTCAGCGCCGGATCGCTCTGGCCTATGTGGTGGAGTTCGTGAGCATTGCCCTGGCCGCCAGCGCGGCCGGCGTGCTGCTGGGCTGGGCCGTGCACCATGTGTTTGTCTGGCTGCTGGCCGGACTGGTCGAGTCTGCTCTGCCTGCGGCGAGCCTGTGGCCCGCATTGTTCGGCATGGGCATGGGGCTGACCCTGCTGCTGGCTTTTGGCCTGCCGCCCGTGCTGCAGCTGGCTCAGGTGCCGCCGCTGCGCGTGATGCGGCGCGATCTGGGGGCGCTCAAGCCAGCATCTTGGCTGGTGCTGGGTGTGGGCGTTACGGGTTTTGCGGCCTTGCTGATGGTGGCCAGCCGCGACATCAAGCTGGGCCTGATTGCAGTGGGCGGCTTTGCCGTAGCCGTGCTCTTGTTCGCGGGCCTGGCCTGGCTGGCCGTCAAGCTGCTGCGACAGGTGGTCAATGAGAGCACGGCGCCGCGCTGGCTCGTCATGGCCACGCGCCAGGTATCGGCCAAACCCGTGTATGCCGTGGTACAGGTCAGCTCGCTGGCCGTGGGGCTGCTGGCCCTGGTGCTGCTGGTGCTGCTGCGTACCGATCTGATTGCCAGCTGGCGCAAGGCCACGCCGGCGAATGCGCCGGATCGCTTTGTCATCAATGTCCAGCCCGATCAGGCGCAGGACTTTCAGGCCGCGCTGAAGAAGGCCGGCGTGCACAGCTATGACTGGTATCCCATGATTCGCGGCCGGCTGATCGCCGTCAACGGCAAGGCCGTCAGCCCCGATGACTATGAGGAGGACCGTGCCAAGCGCCTGGTGGACCGGGAGTTCAATATCTCCACTGCCGAAACCATGCCCGATCACAACCAGATCGTGGGAGGCCGCTGGCAGGCGGGCGAGCAGGGCGCGATCAGCATGGAAGAAGGCATTGCCAAGACCCTGGATCTGAAGCTGGGCGACACGCTGCGCTTCGATATCGGCGGCGAGGAGAGCGAAGCCCGTATCACCAGTCTGCGCAAGGTGGACTGGAGTTCCATGCGCGCCAACTTCTTTGTGATCTATCCCGTGCAACATCTGGACAACGTGGCCGTGACCTACCTGGCGGCCTATCGCGCGCCCGACGTCAAGGGCTTTGACAATGCGCTGGTCAATGAGTTTCCGAACATCACCAATGTCGACCTGAGCAGCACGCTGGCCCAGGTGCAGCAGGTGATGGACCAGGTCATACGCGCCGTGGAGTTTCTGTTCGGCTTCACGCTGGTGGCGGGTCTGGTCGTGCTGTTTGCTTCCGTCACCGGCACCCGTGAGGAAAGAGCGCGCGAGTACGCCATCATGCGCGCCGTGGGCGCCAGATCGGGCCTGCTGCAGCAGGTGCAAAGCGCCGAGCTCGCCGGAGTGGGCCTGATGGCCGGCTTTCTGGCCAGCTGCGTGGCCCTGGCCGTGGGCTGGGCGTTGGCGCGCTGGGTGTTCGATTTCGAATGGAATGTGCTCTGGTGGGTACCTCTGGCGGGCGCGCTGGTGGGCGCATTGCTGGCCTGGCTGGCCGGTTGGTGGGCGTTGCGCGAGGTGGTCAGCCGCCCCGTGATGATCACGCTGCGCCAGGCGGCGGAATAAGAACGTGCCTACGATCTCCTCGCGCCGCGACAGAGGCTTTGCGGGATGGGATGGAAGGGGGCGGCCCCCCGCGCGCGATACCGCAGCAATAGCCGTGCTATTGCGAGGATTCGCGCGGCCGGCGAGGCAACGCCGCAGACTGCCCCTGACCGGGCGTCCCTGACCGGGCGTCCCTGACCGGGCGTCCGCAAAGACACTGTCCCGGAGGGTTGGAGCGAAATCGGGCGATTTCTGCGCGCTGACTCTTGCTTGCACACCGGTGCAAGCGGCGAGCCATCGCTTCGAACTCATCCCGATTGCGCACCAACGCGGCTGCGTAGAGATCGTAAGCACGTTCTAAGGCTAGCCCTTGAACAGCCGCTCGCTCGCAAAGTCCACAAAGGCCCGGACCTTGGGCGAGAGCTGGCGGCTGGAGGGCCAGAGTGCCGAGAACTGCCCGCTATGCGTGAGCTGCTCGGCCAGCACTTGCCTGAGTTCGCCGCGCGCCAGTGCGTCGCGGGCCAGGAAGTCGGGCATATAGGCCAGGCCCAGGCCTGAGACGGCTGCGCCCAGCATGGCTTCCATGTTGTTGCAGACCAGGGAGATGGGCATGGCCGGCAGCCCGGGCAGCGTCCACTCCTCGAGCTTGCCGCTGTTCAGAAAGCGATAGCGCAGGCTGGAGTGTCGGGCAAGGTCGGCCGGCGTCAGCGGCAGACCGCGTTCGGCCAGATAGGCCGGCGAGGCCGCGAGAATGAAGCGAAACGGTCCGAGTCGGCGCGCCACCAGCCGCGAATCGGCCAGCTCGCCGCTACGGATGACCACATCGAGGCCGGCTTCGACGACATCGACCAGATGGTCGTTGAAGTCCAGATCCAGCTCGACTTCGGGATAGCGGGCCTGGAATTCGGGCAGCACGGGCAGCAGAAAACGGTAGCCGATGGTGGGCAGGCTCACACGCAGCCGGCCGCGTGGCGCTTGGGCGGCGGCCTGCATGGCCGCGCGTGCATCATGCAGCTCGTCGAGAATGCGCCGGCAGCGTTCGTGAAACAGAGTGCCTTCCTGCGTCAGGCGCACCTGGCGTGTGGTGCGATGGAACAGGCGCAGGCCCAGTTGCTGCTCCAGGCGCGCCACGTTCTTGCCCACGGCCGAGGCCGAGATGCCAAGCGCGCGGCCTGCCTCGGCAAAGCTCAGAAGATCGGCGGCACGTACAAAGGACTCAAGTCCGCTGAAGCTGTCCATGGTGATTGGCAACCTTGGGTTGGGATTGTTGGGAGTTTTACCGCTATTTTCGTTTGATTGGAGCGCTTTTATCGTTCATGTCTGATTGATTCACGAAGCCAGTCCTCCATGTCCTGCTCCACTTCTCCATCCTGCCCACAGGCGGATCTTCCGGTTTGCGCTCGCCGTGCATCGCCTGCCTGGGTGCTGCTATCAGTCTGCCTGGCTGCTCTGGCCATGCCGCTGAGCTTTACCGGGCCGGCCGTGGCGCTTCCGGCGCTGCGCGAGGCGCTGGGCGGCAGCCCTCTGGCGCTGAACTGGGTCACCAATGCCTTCATGCTGAGCTTCGGCGCCACACTGATGGCGGCAGGAGCCTTGGCCGATGTCTACGGGCGGCGGCGCGTGTTTCTTGCGGGGCTGGCCGTCGTGGTGGGCAGCGTGCTGCTGCAGGTCTGCCTGCAAGGCAGGGAGGCCATCATCGGCTTCAATCTGCTGCGGGCGCTGCAGGGACTGGGCGCGGCCGCTGCACTGGCGGCAGGCACGGCCGGCCTGGCCCAGGCCTACGATGGTGCCTGGCGTACCCGGGCCTTCAGTTTCGTGGGAACCTCCTTTGGTGTGGGACTCGCCTTCGGACCCTTGCTGTCGGGTTGGTTGCTGCAGAGCTGGGGCTGGCGCAGCGTGATGCTCAGCGCGGCTGCAGCAGCATTCGCGGCGCTGCTGCTGGGTCTGCGCCATATGCCGGAATCGCGCAATCCGCAGGCACAGCGGCTGGACCTGCCGGGCGCGCTGTCGTTCACGCTGGCGCTGGCTCTGTTGACCTGGGGCATGCTGCAAGTCCCGGAAACGGGCTGGTCGCATGGCCGCACATGGCTGCCCCTGGCGGCTGCCCTGCTGGCGGCAGCGGCCTTTGTACTGATCGAGCGCCGCAGCGCCCACCCCATGCTGGACCTGTCGCTGTTCCGTTATCCGCGCTTTGTCGGCGTGCAACTGCTGGCCACAGCACCTGCCTATGCCTTCGTGGTGCTGTTGGTGTTGCTGCCGCTTCGCTTCATCGGCGTGGAAGGTCTGGCGCCGCTCGCGGCCGGGCAGCGCATGTTCGTGCTGTCGCTGCCCATGCTGTTCGTACCACTGCTGGCGGGCTGGCTCTCGCGCTGGCTGTCGGCTGCCTTGCTCTGTGGGGCGGGGCTGCTGGTCTGTGCCATGGGCTTGCTGTGGCTGGGCCGCTGCGTCCCCGGCTCGGACCTGACGCAGATGGCCGCGCCGCTGCTGCTGATCGGTCTGGGCATAGGCCTGCCCTGGGGGCTGATGGACGGGCTGGCCGTGACGGTGGTTCCGCGCGAGCGTGCCGGCATGGCCACGGGCATCTTCAGCACCGTGCGTGTGGCAGGCGAAGGCATTGCCCTGGCCGTGGTCGGGGCGGTGCTGGCAGCGCTGCTGGCGCGGGAGCTGACGGCCATCTGGCCGTCCATGCAGCATGGCTCGGCCGTGGCCCAGATGCTGGTCACCGGCAATATGCAGGCAGCACTGGGGCTGATGCAAGGCGCATCAGCCGCAGAGCTGCTCAAGGCCTATGGCCTGGCCTTTTCCAGCTTGCTCGATGTGTTGGCCGGCGTGACGGTGCTGACGGCCATTGGGGTTTTCGCATTCCTGCGCTCGGGTACGGACATGCCGCATGTCCGACAATCGGGACTGACTCGCAAAGCCGCTACACATGCAGATTGAAGAAAAGCCCCCGTTTGAGACCCCCTACGAATGGATAGGTGGCGAAGACAAAGTCCAGCAGCTGGTCGCCCGTTTCTATGACCTCATGGATCTGGAGCCTGGCTACAAGGAGCTGCGCGCCGCCCATGGCAGCACGCTTGATGACGCGCGCCAGAAGCTGTTCTGGTTTCTCTGCGGCTGGCTGGGCGGCCCCGACTATTACCAGGATCGTTTCGGTCATCCGCGTCTGCGCATGCGCCATATGCCGTTTTCCATTGGCATCCAGGAGCGCGACCAGTGGGTGGCCTGCATGGATCAGGCCATGGGCGAGACCGAAGTACCCGAGGCCTTGCGCACGCGTCTCAAGGCCAGCTTCATGAACACGGCGGACTGGATGCGCAATCGCGGCGCCTGAGTTCTTGCCCTTGGCTTCAAAGCGTCAAATTTCCTTCATGACGCTGTAAAAAGCCCTGTAGACACTGCCTGTTTTTCAACAAGCAGGGTCAACCATGCAGGATTTCGATTTGCCTGGCGCAAAGCTGCGCTCGGGCGGTTTCTTCTCGGCATTGCAGCAACGCCGCCATGTGCTGACGGCAGTGGGCTGTGCAGCATTGCTGGCTGCCTGCGGCGGCAGCGACGACAGCAGCACAACGCCTGTCAGCGCGCAGCCTGCCACGGCGACGCTGGCCGTTCTGGAGACCACGGATCTGCACTTCAATGTGCGCAGCTATGACTATTTCAAGCTGGCCGAAGACAAGACCTATGGCTTCGAGCGCACGGCCACGCTGATCCGTGCAGCGCGCAAGGAATTTGCCAACACGCTGCTGGTGGACAACGGCGACACCATCCAGGGCACGGCCCTGGCCGACTACGAGGCCGAGGTAAAGCCCATACCCTGCACGCAGCAGCTGTCCATGTACAAGGCCATGAGTGCGCTGAGCTTTGACGCGGGCACGCTGGGCAATCACGAATTCAACTACGGCTTGCCCTTTCTCAACCAGGTGCTGGGCGGAGGCCTGGATGTGGACGGCGTGGATGCCAGCCAGAAATGCGCGGGCAACGGCTATCCGGCCGTACTGGCCAATGTCTACAGCAGCAAGACCAAGAAGCCGCTGGTTCAGCCCTATGCCGTGTTGGAGCGGACCATGGTGGCCAAGGGCAGCGATGGCAAGGAAGTCAGGCTGCCCATCAAGATCGGCGTGATCGGCTTCACCACGCCGGGCATCATGAACTGGGACAAGCGCTATCTCGAAGGCAAGGTCTACACCGAGGGCGCGGTGGAAGCTGCCGGCAAATACGTGCCAGAGTTGCGCGCCAAGGGCGCCGATGTGGTGGTGGCGCTGCTGCATGGCGGTCTGGACGGCTCGGCCTATTCGGCCACCATGGAGAACCCCGGCCTGTATCTGTCCAAGGTGGCGGGCATAGATGCCATGGTCATGGGCCATCAGCACAGCGTGTTCCCAGATCTGTCGGCCAAGCCGGCCTACAGCCAGAGCGGTGTGGACAACCAGGCTGGCACCATCAACGGCGTGCCTGCGGTCATGGCCAGCTCCTGGGGCAAGGCTCTGGGCGTGATCCAGTTGCCGCTGCAATGGGACGGCAAGAAGTGGAGTGTGGCCAAGACCGGCAGCAAGAGCGAGCTGCGCAACATCCAGAACAAGGATGCCGCAGGTGCCGCGGTGTTTGCGGATGCCGACCCGGCCGTGGCGCCGCTGATCGAGACACAGCACCAGGCGGCCATCAGCTATGTGAAGACGCCCATCGGCAGCACCGACTTCCGCATGAGCACGCTGTTTGCCGATGTGGGCGACCCCGGTGCGATCCAGATCGTCAACCAGGCACAGCAGGCCTATGTGGCCAGCTACATCAAGGCCAATCTGCCCCAGTACGCCAGCCTGCCCGTGCTGTCGGTGAGTGCGCCGTTCAAGTCCGGCTTCCAGGGCGGCAAGGACTTCACCGATGTGGCTGCCGGCTCGCTCGCCATCAACAACGCGGCTGACCTGTATCTCTACCCCAACACCGTGTACGCGGTGAAGGTCAACGGCGCCGACATCAAGAGCTGGCTGGAAGCTGCAGCCAAGCGCTTCAACCAGATCGATGTGAACAAGACGAGCGAGCAGCCCTTGATCAGCAGCTTCCCGGGCTACAACTTCGACATGTTCACCACTGCCGACGTGCAGTACGAGATCGATGTGACCCAGCCGCTGGGCAGCCGCATCAGGAACCTGAGCTATCTGGGCAAGCCCATGGATACGGCGCAGGAGTTTGTGATCGCCACCAACAACTACCGTGCCACCAGCGGTGCCAGCTTCATCCCCAAGCTCGACGGCTCGTCGGCCATCTGGGCATCGCCCGATGCGAACCGCGATGTGGTGATCGAGTATGTGCGCAAGAACCCGCAGATCACCAGGGCGGCCAATGGCGCAGCCAAGAGCTGGCGCTTTGCCAAGGTGACGACGGCCGGTCCGGTGGTGTTCAGCTCCGGAGCCAATGCCTTGAGCGTGGCCCAGGCCGCAGGCCTGTCGGGAGTGTCTGTTCTCGCGGCCGATGACGGCTCAGGCAAGGGCATGAGCAAATATCAGCTCGATCTGTCCAAGTAGGCGGCGTTGCCGCAATTGCTGCCGCCGTGGCTCCAGAGGCCACGGCGGCTTTTTTCTGGGACTGGCTATGATGCGAGGAAATTTTCAGGGAGAGGGTATGACGGCATATATCGCGCTGGCAGTGGTTGTGGTGATCGTGATCTGGGCAATTGCCCTCTACAACCGCTTGCGCACGCACAAGAACCAGGTGGAGAACGCGTTTGCGCAGATCGATGTGCAGCTCAAGCGCCGTCATGACCTGATACCCAATCTGGTGGAAGTCGCCCGTGGCTACATGCAGCACGAAGCCCAGACGCTGGAGGCCGTGATTCGCGCGCGAGGCGAGGCCGTCAGCGCGGCCGACAAGGCCCGTCGGTCGCCGGGCAAGGCGCAGGCCATGGGGGCACTGATGGCTGCGGAGCAGGTGCTGGGAGGTCAGGTAGGCCGTCTGATGGCGCTGGCCGAGGCCTATCCCACGCTCAAGGCCGATGCCCGCATGCAGCAGCTCAGCGAAGAGATCACCAGCACCGAGAACCGTATCGGTTTTGCGCGTCAGTCCTATAACGACGAGGTACTGGAATTCAACAACCAGGCCGGACAGTTCCCTGATCTGATCGTGGCGCGGTTGGTGGGTTTTGTGCATATGGACATGCTGGCTTCGACCCAGAGCGAGCAGGAACGCGCCGTCCCTCAGGTCAGGTTCTGAGCGCATGCGTTTCTGGGAGCGACAGCGCGAAGCCAGGCGCAGCACGCGCTGGTTGCTGCTGGTGTTCGGCCTGTGCGTGCTGGCCGTGGTGGCATCGGTGCACTTGGGCCTGATGCTGGCCTGGTGGCTGGGCACTCTGGTATTCGGCGGCTGGGACTACCCCACGGGCTTTGCGACGGTGAATATCGGCGTGACCTTGCTGCTGGTGCTGGGCGGCTGCTGGATAGAGCTGGACCAGCTGCGCCATGGCGGTCGCAAACTGGCCCAGCGCGTAGGAGCGCGCGAGGCCAGACCCGGCAGCTCGCTGGCCGAGCAGCAACTGTGCAATATCGTCCATGAAATGTGCATTGCGGCACACTGGCCTGCGCCCCAGGTCGCGGTGCTGGCGCGAGCCGAGGCCATCAATGCCTTTGCGGCGGGCTGGGATGCGCAGGACGCCGTCATTGCCGTGACCCAGGGGGCGCTGGACCAGCTCAGCCGCGAGGAAATGCAAGGCCTGGTAGCGCATGAGCTGTCCCATCTGCGTGAGGGCGACACGCGGCTGAACATGCAGCTGGCCGGCATGGTCTACGGACTGGAGCTGATTCACAACTTCGGCCAGACCCTGCGCGAGCGCGACAGCATCCTTGCGCAATGGTTCGGCGTCTTCATCCAGGCTGCGGGCTTTGTCGGCTGGCTCGGCGGCCAGTTGCTCAAGGCTGCCGTATCGCGCCAGCGCGAGTATCTGGCAGATGCCCGTGCCGTGCAGTGGACGCGCAGCAAGGACGGCCTGGGCGGTGTGCTGCGCAAGGTGCTCACGCAGCGTGAGCTGGCCGAGCAGCAGTACGGCAGCTGGCAGCAGGACACGCGCAGCCACCAGGGGCTGGACAAGCGCATCGTGCAGCACATGCTGCTGGCCGAAACACCCCATGCCAGCCGGCTCGAACACTGGCTGGAGTCCCACCCCACGGTGCCCGAACGCATACGTCGCATCTACGGCCGCGACATGCGACCGCTGCCCTTGCCGCTCAACACCGTGCCGCAGGGAAGATAAGCTGTTTCAGGTCTGAAACCCAATGCACATAGGTGCAGGTGGCTATCAGATTGGATGCTGAAACTGTTAGAACAGCTTGCGCTTGCCCGGCTGCAGCAGCACCACCAGCGCGCCCGCGCCTCCGTCGGCCGGGCGGGCCTGGACAAAGGCCAGCACCTCTTTCTTCTGCACCAGCCAGCGCTGCACCTTGCCCTTGAGCACGGGGGTGCGGCCCGGCGAGCCCAGGCCCTTGCCGTGCACGATGCGCACGCAGCGCACGCCCGTGCGGTGCGACAGCCGGATGAACTGGCCCAGCGCCTCGCGGGCTTCGTCCGAGCGCAGGCCGTGCAGGTCCAGCTGGCGCTGAATGCTCCAGTGGCCGCCACGCAGCTTGCGCGTCACGTCCAGACCGATGCCGGGGCGGCGAAAGCTCAGCTGATCGTCCACGTCCAGCAGGGTGCTGACATCGAACTCGTCGCTCATGGCTTCGCGCAGCACATTCTGTTCGTCCAGCACCATCTGCAGCGGCAGCGGCGAGGGCGCCGGCTCCAGAAAGCTGACTTCGTTGCGCGAGCGCAGCGGCGTGACCTTGCCGACGCTGAGCGCAAACAGATTGCGTTCACGCTCGCGCGCTGCACGCGCTTCGGCCTGCGCGAGGGCCAGGGCTTCGGCCTGTTCGCGCAGCTGCTTGAGATGGCGGGAGATGCCGGCCAGATCCTGCAGCGAGCGGTGTGCGTGGCTCATAGCAGACCCTCCTCGGCCATGGAGCAGGCAGCGCCCGGCCCGACGATGATGTGGTCGAGCACGCGTACATCGATCAAGGCCAGGGCGGCCTTGAGCGTGGTGGTCAGAGAGCTGTCGGCACTGCTGGGCTGCACGTTGCCGCTGGGGTGATTGTGCGCGAGGATCACCGCGCCGGCCTGATGGTGCAGGGCGCGCAGCACGACTTCACGAGGGTAGACGGAAGTTTGCGTCAAGGTACCGCGAAACATTTCTTCAAGAGCCAGCAAGCGGTTCTGGCTGTCCAGAAACAGCACGGCAAACACCTCGTGAGGCCTGGCCGCCAGATGCAGCTGCAGATAGTGCTTGACGGCTTCGGGGGAGGAAAAGACTTCCCGCTCGCGCAGCTGCTGTGCCGTGGCTCGCCGGGCCAGCTCCAGCACGGCCATCAGCTCGGCGCGCTTGGCAGGCCCCAGGCCTTTGACGGCGGTCAAAGCCTGGTAGTCGGCGGCCAGCAGTCCGGCCAGACCGCCTGCTCCCTGGCGATCACCGGGCAGCTCCAGCAGCTCCTGTGCCATCTGCAGCACCGTCTTGCCGGCCATGCCGGTGCGCAGAATGACCGCCAGCAGCTCGGCATCCGAGAGCGCAGCCGCGCCCCGCTGCGCGAGCTTTTCGCGCGGCTGGGCATCCAGGGGCAGGTCTTTGATGGGCATGGGTGTCAGTGCTCGCTTGCACAAGGCGGGGAAGGGGCGGGCCGGCCATCTCAACGCAGAGGCGAAGAGGTTATAGGCTCGCTCTTACAATGCAGCCCAGTTTATCGGGACTTTCATGACCACAAGCGCAACCCCTTCGGATCTGCCCGTCGTGCAGGCAGGCTCTTTTCTCACGCTGCATTACCGCCTGGCGGGCCCTGCGGGCGATGTGATCAATACCTTCAACGAAAAGCCGGCGACGCTGTCGCTGGGTGCGGGCGAGCTGTCGCCGGCCATGGAAGACAAGCTGATCGGCCTGGCCGAGGGCACGCACACGACTTTCGAGCTGCCCGCAGGCGAGGCTTTTGGCGAGCGCAACCCCGACATGATGCAGTGGGTGGCCCGCAAGCTCATGAACGAGCTCGGCGACCCGCATGAGCAATACACCGCAGGCGATGTGGTGCAGTTCCCCACGCCCGATGGCAGCGGCAGCTACGCCGGCGCCGTGGTGCAGGTGCGCGAGGACGGCGCCGTGCTGTTCGACTTCAACCACCCGCTGGCCGGCCAGCCCGTGACGTTTGAAGTGAAGCTGATCGGGGTGCTCTGAAATGACACACCCCCTGAGCTGCTGCGCAGCTTCCCCCTTCAAGGGGGACGACGGCCTTTGCTGCGGGGCGGCCCTTGCTGCGGTCGGCCCGTGCCGCCGTCCCGCGCTTCAAGCGCGCCAGTGTCATGCCGTGCGAGTGGTGCGTAGCGCCAGGGGGTATTGAAATGGTGGGAGCCAAGGAAGTCCTGCTGGCCGAACCGCGCGGCTTTTGTGCCGGGGTGGATCGCGCCATCGAGATCGTGGAGCGGGCGCTGGCCAAGTTCGGTGCGCCCATCTATGTGCGCCACGAGATCGTGCACAACACTTTTGTGGTCAACGACCTCAAGGCCAAGGGCGCCATCTTCATCGAGGAGCTGGACGAAGTGCCGCCCGGCGCCACGCTGATCTTCTCGGCCCACGGCGTCTCCAAGGCCGTGCAGCAGGAGGCCGAGCGCCGCGGCTTTGCCATCTTCGATGCGACCTGCCCGCTGGTCACCAAGGTGCATGTGGAAGTCGCCAAGCTGGCCAAGGAAGGCTACGAGTTTCTCATGATCGGCCACAAGGGCCATCCCGAGGTCGAAGGCACCATGGGCCAGCTCTCCGAAGGCATTCACCTGGTCGAGGACGAGGGCGATGTGGCCAAGGTGGCGCCGCGCCAGACCGAAAAGCTGGCCGTGGTGACGCAGACCACGCTGTCGGTCGATGATGCCGCAGGCATCAAGGCCGCCATCAAGGCGCGCTTTCCAATGGTGCGCGAGCCCAAGCAGCAGGACATCTGCTATGCCACGCAAAACCGCCAGGACGCCGTGAAGGTGCTGGCACCTCAGGTGGATCTGGTCATCGTCGTCGGCAGTCCGACCAGCTCCAACAGCAACCGCCTGCGCGAGCTGGCCGATCGCCTGGGCACGCCCGCCTATATGGTGGACAACGCGCTCGAGCTCAGGGAAGAGTGGTTTGCCGATGCAGCCCGCGTGGGCCTGACGGCCGGTGCCTCGGCGCCCGAAGTGCTGGTCGACGAGGTCATCGCCCGCATCCGGCAGCTGGGGGCCGTCGCCGTGCGCAAGATGGACGGTATCGAGGAAACCATCAAGTTCCCGCTGCCCAAGGGGCTTAAGATCGATGCGGCCACGGGCCTGGAGATCGAAGTGCGCAAGGCGCCCGAGACCGGACATTGAGCTCTGACAAGCTGACTGCTTGTAACTTCATAGCGCCTTGCGCATGGTATTCAATGACTTCAGATGATTTTTATCTGAAAATCTATGAATAGCGTGCGTAAGGCGCTTTGCTTTTGATAGCTGACTGCTGCCATCCCCCGTGTACCGGCCGGGTGCGGCCAGTCGCTCTAAAATCCCCATCTATGCTCGACATTCAACTTCTCCGCAAAGACCTGGATTCAGTCGTCGCCCGACTGCAAACCCGCAAAAACCCCCAAGCCTTCCTGAACGTGGAAGCCTTCAAGGCGCTGGAATCCGAACGCAAGTCCATCCAGACGCGCACGGAGGAGCTGCAGTCCAAGCGCAACCAGCTGTCCAAGCAGATCGGCATGTTGATGGGCAAGGGCGAAAAGGATGCCGCCGAAGCCGCCAAGGCCGAAGTGGCCGCCATGAAGACCGAGCTGGAACAATCGGCCACACGCCTGGACCAGATCCAGACCGAGCTGCAGGCCATGCTGGCGGCCGTGCCCAATCTGCCTCATGAGTCCGTGCCCGTGGGCGCCGACGAAGAAGGCAATGTGGAAGTGCGCCGCTTCGGCACGCCCAGGAATTTCGACTTCGATATCAAGGATCACGTGGATCTGGGCGCGCCGATCGGCCTGGACTTCGAAGCCGGCGTCAAGCTCTCCGGTGCCCGCTTTACCGTGATGCAGGGCCAGATCGCGCGCCTGCACCGTGCGCTGGCCCAGTTCATGCTGGACCTGCAGACCGAGCAGCATGGCTACACCGAATGCTATGTGCCATACATTGTCAACAGCGATTCGCTCAAGGGCACGGGCCAGCTGCCCAAGTTCGAAGGCGATCTGTTTGCTGCCCAGAAGGGCGGCCAGGATGCCGAGCCCCTGCCCGATACCGCGGCTCTGTACCTGATTCCCACAGCCGAAGTGCCCCTGACGAATCTGGTGCGCGATGAAGTGCTGGCCGAAGACCGCCTGCCCATCAAGCTGACCGCACACAGCCCCTGCTTCCGTTCCGAAGCCGGCTCCGGCGGTCGCGACACGCGCGGTCTGATCCGTCAGCACCAGTTCGACAAGGTCGAGATGGTGCAGATCGTGCATCCCGAAAAGAGCTATGAAGCGCTGGAAGAAATGACCGGCCATGCCGAAGCCGTGCTGCAGAAGCTCGGCCTGCCATACCGCGTGATGAGCCTGTGCACGGGCGACATGGGCTTTGGCGCTGCCAAGACCTACGACCTGGAAGTCTGGGTGCCGGCACAGGGAACGTACCGCGAAATCAGCTCGGTCTCCAACTGCGAAGCCTTCCAGGCGCGCCGCATGCAGGCCCGCTTCAAGAATGCGCAGGGCAAGAACGAGCTGGTGCACACGCTCAACGGCTCCGGCCTGGCCGTGGGCCGTACGCTGGTCGCCGTGCTGGAGAACTATCAGAACGCCGACGGCTCGATCACCGTGCCCGAAGCACTGGTTTCGTATATGGGCGGCAAAACTTTGCTGAAGGCCTGATTTTTTAGGCTACAATAGATGCTTCGACACAGGAGAGGTGGCAGAGTGGTCGAATGTACCTGACTCGAAATCAGGCGTACGTGCAAACGTACCGTGGGTTCGAATCCCACCCTCTCCGCCAATGCGGCTGTAGCTCAGCTGGATAGAGTACTTGGCTACGAACCAAGGGGTCGTGGGTTCGATTCCTGCCAGCCGCACCAAACGTTAAGCCTCAGAGTAGAAATACTCTGAGGCTTTTTCGTTTCTGGCGTCTGCGGGAGATATGCGCTTGGCAGAAAGGCCCGGACACCGTGGTGTCCGGCCGGGCCTTGCTCAGGTCTCGCTCTATGGCTGCATCCCTGAGCTGGCCAGCACGGCCAGGGCGCAGGAAGCGATGCGGCTGGCCACCGAGTCGGAGCGGCTGGTCAGCACGATGGGCACGCGCATGCCCAGCACCAGGCCCGCACATTCGGCGTTGGCCATGTAGACCAGTTGCTTGTAGATCATGTTGCCGGCTTCCAGGTTGGGGGCCAGCAAGATATCGGGGCGACCGGCGACATCGGAGACTATGCCCTTGTTGTGCGCCGAGTGCAGGGAGATGGCGTTGTCGTAAGCCAGCGGACCGTCAAATATGCCGCCTGTGATCTGGCCGCGGTCGGCCATCTTGCACAGGGCTGCCGCATCGATGGTGCCGGGAATGGCCGGGTTGACGGTCTCCACCGCCGACAGCAGGGCCACGCGTGGCTGGACTATGCCGATGGCATGGGCCAGATCGACTGCGTTCTGGGCGATGTCGCGCTTTTCCATCAGGCTGGGGAAGATGTTGACCACGCAGTCGGTCATCAGCAGCGGGCGGTCGTAGCCGGGGACGTCCATGATGAAGACATGGCTGGCCCGGCGGCTGCCGCGCAGACCGGCTTCACGCGCCACGGCCGCACCCAGCAGATCGTCGCTGTGCAGGCTGCCCTTCATCAGGGCCAGGGCCTGGCCATCGCGGCACAGTGCTGCGGCCTGGGCCGCGGCGATGCGGGCGTCGTCCGCTGTGGAGTGGATCTCGGCGGCAGACAGATCCAGACCGGCAGAGCGAGCCGCAGCCTCGATGCGCTGCTGCGGCCCTACCAGCAGGGGCTTGATCAGGCCGGCCTCCGCTGCCTGCATGGCTGCCTGCACAGAGCCTGCATCGCAGGGGTAGGCCACGGCCACGGGAATCGGGCCGCGGGCCCGGGCCTGGTCGATCAATTGCTGGAGATGGGGACGCGGCGTGGCGGGTGCATCGTCGGCGGCCACGGCATGTGAGAGTGGGGGAGTCATGAACGCTCCTGCGGGAAGTACGGGGCCCGGCGTGAGCAACGCAGGGGGTCTGGGAGTCGGCTTTCGAGGGCCTTGCGCTTCACTCAGGTGCATGAAACCGGCGCGGCCCAACCCAGGGACACCGAGGAAGGGCCTGGGCTGGCCGCGCCGCCCCGCACCGAGGGTGTCGTCCCCCTCCCCCGCGAAGCGGGTAGAGAGGCGCCGTGCAACGAGGGGGAAGGCGCGCAGCGCCTCAGGGGGTGTCAGACAAAGTCTTTGTACTTGTCCAGCATGCGCACGGGCTTGGACAAGGCGTCGCGGCGGAAGGGGTCGCCGAGCTCGCGTGTGCACATGATCTCGATCACGCAGGTCTTGCCTTCCTTCATCTGCATGTCGATGGCCTTTTGCAGTGCCGGGCCCACGTCCTCGATATGGTCCACCACGATGCCTTCGGCACCCATGGCCTTGGCGATGTCGGAGAAGCTTTCGCTCTCCAGCTCGCCGGCCACGAAGCGGCGGTTGTAGAAGTCCACCTGGTTCTTCTTTTCCGCGCCCCACTGGCGGTTGTGGAACACCACGGCGGTCACGGGGATGTCGTGGCGCACGGCGGTCATGATTTCCATCATGCTCATGCCCCAGGCACCGTCACCTGCATAGGCAATGGCCGGGCGATCGGGGGCTGCACACTTGGCACCGATGATGGTGGGCAGGGCATAGCCGCAGTTGCCGAAGCTCATGGGAGCGAAGAAGCTGCGCGGCTCGTCGAAGCGCAGATAGCTGTTGGCCACCGAATTGATATTGCCGATGTCGGTGGACACCATGACGCGCGCCGGCATGGCTTTTTCGAGTTCTCGCAGCACCTGGCGGGGATGCAGATAGCTGCCGCCGGTCGGCGTGCGTTCGCCCTTGGCCTCTTCGATCATGTCCAGGCTGTAGGGGTCGCGCTCGTGGGTCCAGCCGTCGAGCTCCTTCTCCCAGGCGGCCTTTTCCGTGGCGATGGTGTCGGCGCGCGCAGCCTTGGTGGCGTCACAGCCCAGCGTCACATCGGCCAGACGCCTGCTCAGCTCGGCCGCTACGGCCTTGGCATCGCCGTTGATACCCACGGCGATCTTCTTGACCAGGCCCAGATTGGTGTGATCGGCCTCGATCTGGATGATCTTGGCGGTCTTGGGCCAGTAGTCCATGCCGTGCTGGGGCAGGGTGCCGAAGGGACCCATGCGCGAGCCCAGCGCAATCACCACGTCGGCCTGGGCGATCAGCTTCATGGCGGCCTTGGAGCCCTGGTAGCCCAGAGGGCCGGCCCACAGCGGGTGCTTGGCAGGGAAGGCGTCGTTGCGCAGATAGCCGGTGGCCACGGGTGCGCCCAGGCGCTCGGCCAGCTGCCTGGCTTCTTCCACCGCATCGCCCATGACCACGCCACCGCCGGCCAGGATCACCGGGAACTTGGCGGTCTTGAGCAGATCCACGGCGGCTTGCAGGCTGGCTTCGCCGCCATGGCCGCGGTCCACGCGCATGGGCTTGGGAATCTCGCACTCGATCTCGCCGTAGAAGTAGTCACGCGGAATATTGAGCTGGGTCGGGCCCATCTCGGACATGGCGCGGTCGAAGACGCGGCCCGTGAACTCGGCCATGCGCTTGGGGTTGCAGACATGGCCCTGGTACTTGGTGAACTCCTGGAACATGGGCAGCTGATTGGCCTCCTGGAAGCCGCCCAGGCCCATGCCCATGGTGCCGGTCTCGGGGGTCACGATCACCACCGGGCTGTGCGCCCAGTAGGCTGCGGCAATCCCGGTCACGCAGTTGCTGATGCCGGGGCCGTTCTGGCCAATCACCACGCCGTGGCGGCCCGAGACGCGGGCATAGCCGTCGGCCATATGGGCCGCACCTTGTTCATGCACCACCGGGATCAGGCGAATGCCTGCGGGGGCGAAGATGTCCATGGCATCCATGAAGGCGGAACCCATGATGCCGAACATCTCGCTGACGCCATTGGCGACGCAGGTTTCCACGAATGCTTCCGAAGGGGTCATCTTGTGAACGCCTTCAACCACTTTACGATTGTCCGTTGCAGCCATCTCTGTCTCCTTGAAAATTTGAAACCTATGGTTCCGAAAAAAGAAATAACGATGTCAGTCTATGGCATTTTTTTGTTTTCGTGCAAATAAATTTCTTTTTATGGAATAAATTGACTCGAAAAATGGAAATTAATATGATCGACAACGATATGAAGCACAGCGAAGACACCCCCTCGGCTCGCCTGGACGGAGACACGCCCAATCTGCGTTTGTTTGCGCTGCTGGAAGCCGTGGCGCAGAAGAGCCAGCCCTTCACCCTGCAGACCATGGTGGAAGAGACAGGGCTGCCCAAGCCGACCATGCACCGCATGCTTGCGCAGCTGGAAAGCGCCGGAATCCTGCAAAGAGATGGCAACGGTCGCCACTACGGCACGGGCCAGCGGCTGATGCGACTGGCGGAGAACGTGTTGCTCAACAACACCACGCATGGTGCAAGGCATGCGGTGCTGACCCAGCTGGTGCGCGAGCTCGGAGAGAGCTGCAACATCACGGCTTTTTCGGGCAGCGAGGTCCTGTATCTGGACCGTGTGGAGACGCCGGCGCCGCTGCGCTTTTATCTGCATCCGGGCTCGCGCGTGCCTGCACACTGTTCGGCCACGGGCAAGCTGTTCCTGAGCCAGATGTCGCCCGCCCAGCGCCGCCGGCTGCTGGCCAATGTGCCGCTGGAAGCGTTTACCGGCAATACGTTGACGACCTTCGAGGCGCTGGACCAGGAGCTCGATCAGGTGCGGGCGCAGGGCTACGCTTTCGACAACGAGGAGTTCCTGCCCGGTTTGCTGTGCCTTGGCGTGCTGGTGCCCGCGCCCCAGGGCAACTCCAATATGGGGCTTGCCGTGCAGGCCCCCATCATGCGTTTTTCCAAGGAGAAGGCCCTGTCCTTTCTTCCCAAGCTGCAGGCGGCCGTCGAGGCGATCGCCCGCATTAACGATGACGTTCCACCGGAAGCCGATGATGACTGACCTGAGCCAGCTGCAGCCCACCCGCACCGTCAGCGTGCGCGATGTATTTGGCATCGACACGGACATGACCGTGCCGGCTTTTGCCGAGCCGGGCGAACATGTTCCCGCCATTGACAAGGCCTACCGGCTGAATCCGCGGGTGACGCAAGCCATTCTGGCGGGCTTTGCGCACAACCGGCGCGTGGTCGTTCAGGGCCTGCACGGCACGGGCAAATCCACGCATATAGAGCAGGTGGCGGCGAGGTTGAACTGGCCCTGCATGCGCGTGAATCTGGACGGCCATATCAGCCGCCTGGATCTGGTGGGCAAGGACAGCATCGTGCTGCAGGATGGCAAGCAGGTGACCCAGTTTCAGGAGGGCATCCTGCCCTGGGCGCTGCAGCGGCCCGTGGCCATGGTGTTTGACGAGTACGACGCCGGACGCCCCGATGTGATGTTCGTCATCCAGCGGGTTCTGGAGCGTGAAGGCAGCTTTACCTTGCTCGATCAGAAGCGGGTGATCCAGCCGCATCCCTGCTTTCGGCTGTTTGCCACCATGAACACCCTGGGGCAGGGCAATCTCAACGGGCTCTATCACGGTACCCAGCAGCTCAACCATGCCCAGCTCGATCGCTGGAATCTTGTCACCAGCCTGAACTATCTTCCCCCGCAGGAGGAAGCGGCCATCGTGCTGGCGCGCGTGCCGCAGCTGGCCACTGCCGACGGGCGCCGCAAGGTGGACGCCATGGTGGCGCTGGCCGGGCTGACGCGCAAGGGCTTTGCCGTGGGGGATCTGTCCTTGCTGATGTCTCCGCGTACGGTGATCACCTGGGCTGAGAACATTTCCATCTTCCATGACCTGAAGCTGGCCTTCGAGCTGTCCTTCCTCAACAAATGCGAGCCTGCCGAGCGCGCCATCGTGAGCGAGTATTTCCAGCGCTGCTTTGCCCAGGAGCTGACGCAGCCCGAAGAACCAGCGCTGGCGTTTCTTGCATGAGCACGCAGACGCCCACCTCCTTGTCTCTGTCCCGCATGGAGGCCTGGGGCGGAGCCATGCTGCGCGCCATCACGGGCGACGCCGGCCTGCAATGGAGCGGTCAGACGCTGTATCGCGGCACCACGCCCATACCCCAGGCGGCGGCCCACCATAGCCAGGTGCCGGTGCAGCAGACGGATCAGCGCGGCCTGCTCGACAGCATGGGACTGCGTCTGCAGTGGAGCGACCAGGCCCTGTTCCAGTCGCATCTGCCCCAGGACCCGGTGGAGCGCATGGTGTTCGAGCTGCTCGAGCAATTGCGTGTGGAGAGCCTGGTGCCCGAGGCCTGGCCCGGAGCGCGCGAGAACATGCGCCAGCGCTTTGTGAACTGGTGCCAGGCCTTCATGGATTCCGGCCTCACGGAAAGCAGCCTGGGCATCTTGCTGTTTGCGGTGGCCATCACGGCCTGGAGCCGGCTGACCGGGCATGAGATACCTGAGCGCATGGCCGATCTGGTGGAGTCCACGCGGATGTCCCTGGCTTCCCCGCTGGGCCGGCACTGGGATGGGCTGCGGCGCTTCAGAGACCGGCAGCAGCAGTTTGTCGAGCCTGCCCTGGCCGTCAGCCGCTGGGTTGGAATGGCGGTGCGTGCGGCGCAGGACGATGCGCCGCGCGGTGCCGGTGGCCCCAGGCGGCGCAGCAGCTTTGCCCTGCCTCTGCACTTTGAGTCCCAGAGTCAGGACGGCATGCCCGTGGCGCAAAGCGGCGACAGCCGGGCCTGGGCCGGCACCGCGCAAAGCTACCGGGTTTTCACGCGCGAGTTCGATAGGGAAGTGCAGGCCGCTGAGTTGATCCGCGCGTTGCAGCTGGCCCAGTTCCGGGAGCAGATGGACGAGGAGCTGGCGCGCTCGGGATTGCAGCAGGCCGGGAGGCTGGCGCGCTATCTGCAGCAGCGCCTGGCCAGCACGCAGCGCAATGGCTGGAACTTCGGACTGGAGGAAGGCCATCTGGACGGCAGCCGCCTGTCCCTGTTGGTAACGGACCCGCAGCAGCGTGCGATTTTCAAGGACGAGATGCAGCGCCCCGTCAACGAGACCGCAGTCACCATTCTCATGGACTGCTCGGGCTCCATGAAAACCTTTGCCAGGCCCCTGTCGCTGTTGCTCGACGTGCTGGGGCGGGCGCTGGAGATGGCCGGTGCGAGCGTGGAGATACTGGGTTTTTCCACCCACGCCTGGAATGGCGGCAGAACGCGCCGCCTTTGGCAGCGCGCGGGCCAGCCCCAGTTTCCGGGGCGTCTCAACGAGCGCCTGCACATTGTCTTCAAGGACGGGGCCAGGCCCTGGCGTCACGCCCGGCATGGCATTGCGGCACTGCGCAAGCCCGACATCTTTCGAGAGGGCATAGACGGCGAGGCCGTGGAATGGGCGTGCCAGAGACTGCGCGCCCAGACCGCGCAGCGTCGCATCCTGCTGGTGGTCTCCGATGGCTGTCCCATGGACACGGCGACCCATCAGGCCAATGACGAGCATTATCTGGATCAGCATCTGCGGCAGGTTCTTGCCGCCCAGGAGCGCATGGGCGGCGTGAAGGTCTGCGCCCTGGGCGTCGGGCTGGATCTGGGGGTCTTCTACCGTCAAAGGCTTGCTGTCGATCTGCAGCACGATGTCGACGAGGCCTTGCTGTTTTCGGTGGCCGAGATGCTGTGCCGGCGATGACCCGGACGGAGGGTGCGACAGGTATCGCACAAGGCCGGGCAAGCCCAGGCAACAAACCGAAAAGCCGAAAAGCCGAAAAAACGGAAAACAGAAAAGCGGGAAGGCGCAATGCCTGCCCGCTGTCTGCTTGCCGCAGACATCCCCGTCGGGGAATCGGCCGGACTTACATGCGCCCCTTCCATGGAACCAGGCGCTTTTCGACCCAGCGCATGAACAGGTCGAAGACATAGGCGATCACACCGATGACGATGATGCCCATGATCACGATGTCGGTGCGCAGGAAGTTCGAGGCGTTGAGCACCATCTGACCCAGACCCACGTTCGCTGCCACCATTTCGGCGGCAACCAGAGTTGTCCAGCCAAAGCCGATGGCAATGCGCATGCCCACCAGAATGTCGGGCAGGGCCGCCGGCAAGATCACATGGCGGATCACCTGGAAGTAGCTCGCACCCATCGAATAGGCGGCATTGATCTGCTCCTGTGCTGCGCTGCGCATGCCCGAGCGGGCCGCCAGGGCCAAGGGCGCAAAGCAGCTCAGGAAGATCAGCAGAATCTTCGGCGTTTCATCGATGCCGAACCAGATGATGATCAGCGGCAGATAGGCCAGTGGCGGCAGAGGGCGGTAGAACTCGATGGGTGGGTCGAAGATGCCGCGTGCGATGCGTGACATCCCCATCGCAATGCCCAGCGGAACCGCAATCAGGAAGGCCAGCCAGAACGCCACGGTCACGCGCAGCAGACTTGCCGAGAAGTGCTGCCACAGCGGTTTGTCGTTGGCCTGCCCGGTCAGGTACTCATAGAACTGCTGGAACACCGCCTGCGGGCTGGGCAGGAACAAGGGCTTGATCCAGCCGAGATTGGTGGCGGCGAACCACAGTGCCAGCAGCACGGCCACGGTGACGATGCTGATAGAGAGGCTGGAGCCTTCACCAGGGGTCTTGAAGCGACTGGTCTTCACCGGTCCTGACGCCTGCGGGGCAGTGGCCTTGGGCTGCACGCGCGCTGTCGCGGTGGGCAGATGGTTGATTTGGACTGCTTCAGACATTGGCAGGCTCCCGGTGGTGAATCAGACTCAGAACTTCTTCGCGCATCCTGATGAAGTCGGGGCGCGACTTGACGGCACGCGCATCGCCGGTGCGCAGAAACTCATGGCAGAAGGGCATGTCGTCGTAGACATGGGAGATGCGGCCCGGGCTGGGGCTCATGACGATCAGCCGGCTGGCGAGAAACAGCGCCTCTTCCACCGAGTGGGTGATGAAGAACACCATCTTGTGGGTGGCATGCCATACGCGCAGCAGGATTTCCTGAACCTGCTCGCGCGTGAAGGCATCCAGTGCACCCATGGGCTCGTCCATCAGCAGCAGTGCGGGATCGTTGGCCAGCGCACGGGCAATGCCGACACGCTGCTGCATGCCTCCAGACAGTTCATAGACGGCACGCCTGGCGTAGCTCTGCAAGCCCACGAGGGCCAGCTTCTCTTCGGCGATCTGTGTGCGCGCCTTCAGATCCATGCCGCGCATGCGCAATCCCAGTGCGACGTTGTCGATCACATTGAGCCATGGCATCAGCGCATGCTTCTGAAACACCACCCCTTGATTGGCTCCGGGGCCCTGAATGGGTTTGCCGTCCAGCAGGATCTGGCCGCTGGACGGTGCCAGAAAGCCAGCCATGCAGTTGAGCAGTGTTGTCTTGCCGCAGCCCGATGCACCCAGAGCGACCACGAAGTCGCCTTCGTTCATGGTCAGGTTGACGGGCGCCAGGGCTTGCAAGTGTCCGCCCTTGACCTCGTAATTGACGGTCAGGTCACGTATATCCAGAGTCGGCATGACATTGCCCTCCTATGTGAAACAAAGCTGGGAGCCACGACGGCGCTGGCCGTCGTGGGCGGGCAGTCAGCGGCCGATTGCCTGCTTGACATAGCTGCTGGTCACGTACGCAGCGTAGTCGGGCTTGACCTCCTGAATCCGACCTTGTGACTTCAGAAACGTTGCGGTATTGGTCATGGCCTTGGCCGCACCGCCTTCCAGCCACTGCACGCCGAGCTGCTCTTCAGCGCTGGGGAAGCGGTAAAGCGCCATGGCTGCGGGCACGTCCTTGGGGTCGGCCTTGCTCCATTTGGCAATGGCCTTGATCTCGGGCGAATCGGGAGTCCACGTGGCCAGGTTGTCGCGCACCTGGGCGCTGGCCCGATTCAGGGCCTTGATGAACGCCACCATGAACTGGGGGTTTTCCTGGGCGAACTTGCTGCTCACGGCAATGCCCTCGAAGGTGGGATAGCCCATCTGCGCAATGGAGCCGGAGGTGGCAATCACCTTGCCCTTTTGCTTGACCTTGGCCAGTACCGGATCCCAGACAAAGGTGCCGTCGATATCGCCGCGCTCCCAGGCTGCGGCAATCTCTGGCGGGCGCATGTTCATGATGTTGACCTTGCGTGCGTCAACGCCTTCCTTGCCCAGGGCAGCGACCAGCTGGTAGTGCGCGGTGGAGACGAACGGCACGCCTATGCGCTTGCCCTCCATGCTCTTGAAACTGCTGATGCCGCCGCCATCGCGTGCCACCAGGGCTTCGGCACTGGCGATGTCTGCAGAGATCCAGAGCAGCTTGATGTCCTGCCCCTGGCTGGCCGCTGCGGTCAGCGGGCTGGAGCCCACCTCTCCCATCTGCACGTCGCCCGAGGCCATCGCCCGTATCACGTCGCCGCCACCCGAGAACATGCGCCAGTTGATCTTGTAGCCCGTCTCCTTTTCCACTTCACCCGATTCCATGACCAGGCGCAGAGGCACCAGCATGTCCTGGTTGGCGAAGGTCACGGTTTTCTGCTGCGCCAGCGCGAAGCCTGTCATGGCCAGTGCCGCCGTCGCAACACCCGCTTTCAGCATCCATCGTTTTTGCATTTTCATTGCCAATTTCTCCATGGTTAGAGCGATATCGGTTGAAGACTTAGACCAGAGAACCCTTGCTGTGCTCACTCTTGCTGACTGTTTTCCCATTCCCGCTTCTGGCTGAACCGGTTGAAAGCCGCATCGCGAGGCTCAAAGAGCTTTCTCAGCGGATCGTAGTGAGCAACCTTGTGAAGCCAGTAGGGCCAGTTGATGTGAATCGTTAGGTCCAGTCGCGCATGGTCCCGGATGGTGCGTGCAGCATGGATTGGCGTGCACCGCGACCGTGCATTGCAAAGCCTTGCATGGCGCGGCTTGCGCGGGATATCTCGGTTCTGGTGGAGGGCATTTTTGCGACGTCTGCATGGGCTTAGGTGGTTTCACTGATCGCAGACAGATGCGGGAGGATCGGGCTGTCCGAGAGGCATGAATGCTTGCGCAATATGCATGCCAGAGAGGCGGTTTTCCTGTGGCCGGGGCGCCGGGGTGTGCGCTGTACCGCATCCGCAGATAGGATGAAAAAAAGCACCTTCCTCGAGGAAGGTGCTTTTCGTTGCGTGAAGCCCGAACGGCGGCTGGCAGGGTCAGCTCTTCTCGTCGTTCATGTGATACCAGTGGTAGAGAAAGCGCTGGCCCATGCGGCGAAATGGTGCAAACGCCTCCGAGCGCACCATATTGAACACATTCGGATATTCGAGCGATGAGTTGTAGATTGGCAACTCGAAGGCCTTGAGGTTCTGACCTGCGATGCGCTGGGCCATGCGACGGCCTGCATGCGCAGAGAACGACACGCCGTTGCCGCCATAGCCGACCGCATAGAAGACGCTTTCCCTTGGATCGGGCTGGGTGATGCGCGGCATCATGTCGTGGCTTACATCGACCCAGCCCCACCAGGAGTAGTCCACCTGGATTCCCTTGAGGGCCGGGAACTTGTGGTGCAGGCCCTCGACCAGCTTGGCCATATGGACCGGATTGGGCGCATCGGCTCCGGTGATCGAGCTGCGGCTGCCGATCTGCACGCGGTTGTCGGGCAGCTTGCGGTAGTAAAAGCGCAGGGTACGGGTGTCGGTGATGACCTGCGTGGTCTTGAAATTGGTGGCGGCCAGCTCTTCTTGCGTCAAGGGCCTGGTGACCAGCGAGTTCGAGAGAATCGGCATGATTTTGGAGCGCAGGCTGGGGTGCAGGCCGTTGCTGGTATAGCCGCCGGTGGCAAAGCCGACGGCGCGTGCCTTGACCGTGCCGCCCGGTGTCTGGAGGTAATGCACGCCGTTGCGTGTCTCCATGCCCAGCACGGGACTGGCGGGATGCACCTTCACTCCCAGCTCGCGGGCCTTGCGCAGATAGCCGAATGCCAGCTTGAGCGGATGCACGCCAATGCCGTCGGGCTCATGCATCGCGCCACGGCAGTCGGCGTCGTCGACATAGTCGCGGCGCACTGCGTCGACGCTGAGTATGCGGGCGTCGTAGCCGAAGACTTCGCGCATGACGCGGGTCTCGTTGCGCAGAAAATCCATTTTTCTGTCGCGGTGGGCAATATACAAATGCCCTCCCGGCTGCGGCTCGCATTCTGGAAACTCCGCAACCAGTTTTTTGAACGTGTCGAATCCTTCGCGGATTTCCGCATCAAGTTTCAGGGCTGTGTCCTTGCCCCAGCGCTCTATCCACTGCGAGCGATAGAGGCGGCCGCTGGCATTCTGGCCCTGGCCGCCGTTGCGGCTGGTGCAGCCCCAGGCGCTCTGGTTGGCTTCGAGAACCACGGCGCGAATGCCGTGTTCGCGGGCCAGGAACAGGGCCGTGGACAGGCCCGTGAAGCCCGAGCCCACGATGACTACATCGGCCTCCATGTCGCCGCAGACCGGACCATCGTCCTCGGGTGGCCGGCCTGCCGTCCCTACCCAGTAGGTCGGAGCGTAGCCGGCGCCATGTCCGGGGTTTCTTGCAACCAGGGGGTCGTACTGCGGGTCGTATGGATTCAGATGGCTGGGGCGGATGTCCTCGGCTTTCATGGCGGTCGTCTCCTGGTGTGGCTGCGTTTGAAGCGGCGCTCTATTGCTATGGAATTGATGGACGCAAAGTCAATGCAGATGCACTGCTTGCGATGTCGAGAGCAGCATAGCCAGCCCCCTGTGTCGCTGGTTAGGGCCACGGCACAGGTTTTGATGGAGCCAGCATGCAAACCTGGCCATCCGAATCTCGGGATTGCCGCAGGTGGGCTGCGGCGAGTCTCTTGCCAACCGGGCGACCCATAGAGTCGCGCTCGTCGGGCAGGCCTGCTTCAGGCCGGAATGACCTGGCTGTGTCGGTCGCAACCTCAGGGAATGCATTGGAGCCCACCGAAACCCGTGCAGCCAGCGGGCGTGGCCGTGAACTTTCCCTGCGCCTGTGGCGGCGATGACCGCATTGAGCGTGTTGATGCTCTCCTATCGTTTTCACCTAAAGGAAGCGGCAGAAGAGGCGTTTGCCGACGGGCTTCGGTCTGCATCCGCAAGAGCTGCAGCAGAGCGTCGCGCTCAGAGGAGAAGCGGACTTTCTCAAGGCATTTTTCGGTGCGCGCCGCCGTCATTTCGCGAGGTATCCGCGCCTTGCGCGGCAAGGTCTTGGACTTAACGATAGCCGGCAACTGGCCCTACGAAATGGAGCCAGTGCTACCTACCATGAGCCATCGGAATTTCAGGCATTTTTCGATCGAAAGGGGTCGCTTTTGCGATGGTCGGCCCCCATGACATGACAGCAATCTGGAGAGCATATGAGCAAGCAAGAATCCCAACCCGATGTCCAGTTCCTGGCGCGTTTCTCCGACGCGTGGAATCGGCATGACATTGACGCATTGATGGACTTCATGGCCGACGAATGCGAGTTTCACGCCGTTGCCGGCCCTGATCTGATGGGGCGCAGCTTCGTGGGCCGCGAGGCCGTGCGCGAAGGCTTTCAGCTGGCCTGGCAGGCCTTCCCCGATGCCGCCTGGGTGGATGGAGAGCATTTTGTCCAGGGCGCGCGCGGTGTTTCTGAAAGCACCTTCAAAGGCACCAAGGCCGACGGCCTGCGTGTGGAAGCTCGCATGGTCGATGTGTTCACCTTCCGCGACGGCAAGATCGCCGTCAAGAACGCCTACCGCAAGGATCGTCCTCCAGTGGCGCTTTCCTGACACACGCCAGGCCTGCGTGCACACCTTCCTGCCTTACGGTGGGAGGTGTTGCACGCAGGGCTTCACACGACAATTTTCAAGCAGATAACTGAACGACCACGGCAACGGCCTGCATGAACAGCAAGGCGCGATCCGATACATAAAGCCGTGGCGACCGGCATTTCCAGGCCGGCAAGACAGGAGACAAAAATGATTGGAAATCCGCATTCGTCGCCGGACGGGCTGTCGCACAGTCTCAAGCAGCGGCACATGACCATGATTGCCCTGGGCGGCGTCATCGGTGCCGGGCTCTTCGTCGGCAGCGGCGTGGTCATCAAGTCGGCCGGGCCGGCGGCTGTCATCTCTTTTCTGATCACCGGCCTGCTGGTGGTGCTGGTCATGCGCATGCTGGGCGAGATGGCCTGCTCCATGACAGGGGGCTCCTTTTACGAGTACGCCCGGGAAGCATGGCGCGACCGGCCCGCCGTGGGTCAGCTGGCGGGATTTCTGACGGGCTGGATGTACTGGTATTTCTGGGTCATCGTCGTGGCGATCGAAGCGGTGGCGGGGGCAGAGCTGGTGCGCTACTGGCTGCCCGACGTACCGGCCTGGAGCATCAGCCTGGTCCTGCTGGTCATGATGACGCTGACCAATCTGGTCTCGGTCAAGTCCTTTGGCGAATGCGAGTTCTGGCTGGCTTCCGTGAAGGTGGCGGCCATCGTGGTGTTTCTGTTCATCGCCGGTGTCTATGTGCTGGGCCTGACTCCGGGGAGTGGCGGAATGCATGTCGCCAATCTGAGCCAGAACGGCGGCTTCATGCCCAACGGCATTGTTCCGGTGCTCACGGGGGCCGTGGCCGCGACCGGCTTCTATTTCGGCGCGGAGATCGTGACGATTGCGGCGGCTGAAACCGCCGAGCCTCAGAAGGCCGTGGCCAAGGCCACGAATTCGGTCATCCTGCGCGTGCTGGTGTTCTACGTGGGATCGGTGCTGCTGGTGGCCTGCCTGGTGCCATGGAACTCCACGGGCATGTCCATGCCCTATGTCAGCGCTCTCGATGCCATGGGCGTGCCGGCCGCTGCCCAGATCATGAATGCAGTGGTGCTGACCGCCGTGCTGTCGGCGCTCAACTCCGGGCTTTATGCTTCGTCGCGCATGCTGTTTGCGCTGACGCGACGCGGCGATGCACCGAAGGTGCTGGCCCAGGTCAGCCGCAATGGCGTGCCCGTGTACGCGATTCTGGTGGCCACATTGTTCGGCTACGGTGCCATCGTCATGTCCTATCTGTCTCCCGACAAGGTGTTCGCCTTTCTCGTGAACTCCTACGGAACGGTTGCCATCTTTGTCTATATCCTGATTGCGATCTCCCAGCTGCGCCTGCGCTCGCGTCTGGAGCGCGAAGCGCCGCATCTGCTCAAGGTGCGCATGTGGTGCTTCCCTTATCTGACCTGGCTGGCGATTGTGGGCATGCTGTCCATCGTGGTGGCCATGGGCTTCATTCCCGAACAGCGCACTCCGCTTGCCCTGGGTGTGGCCAGCCTGTGCATCTTGCTGATTGCCTATCGCGTGCGCCAGGCGTTGCGGCGCGGAATGAGTCCCGAGGGCCTGCTAGACGAGCTGGCACCGCCCAAGCTGCGCAAGAATTGATGAGACCAGCAAAAGCCCCGGACCCTGAGTCCGGGGCTTTTTGTTTGGCACCTCTACATGCAGTGCATGGCTTCTGCCAGGGCCTTGATGCCCTGGGCGATTTGTCCCGCAGGAATGGACTGGTAGCCCAGGCGAATGAAGTTGCCCGTGTTGCGAGTGGAAGTGAAGAACACATCGCCGGGCTCGATCAGCACTCCGTGCTCGGCGGCCTGGCGAGCCAGTGCCTGCGCGGGCACATGGTCGGGCAGTTGCACCCAGCACGAGCCGCCGCCGCGTACCGGCGTGATGCGGCATTGGGGCAGGTAGCGAGCCATGGCTGCCGTCAGCTCGGCATGACGCTCTTTCTGGGCCTGGCCGAGGCGGCGCAACTGGGCTTCGTAGTGGCCCAGCGAGATGAACATGGCCAATGTGCGCTGGATGAAGGTGGACGGATGGCGGATCATCAGACGGCGCAGGGCACGCAGCTCCTTGATCAGCTCGGGCGGGGCCACGATATAGCCCACGCGAAGGCCGGGTGCCAGACTCTTGGAGAGACTGCCGATATAGATTACGCGGTTGTTGCGGTCCAGGCTTTTGAGTGCCGGGATGGGTTGTTCGTCGAAGCTGCTTTCGCTTTCGTAGTCGTCCTCGATGATGATGAGATCGTGCTTCTGTGCGGCCTCGAGCAAGGCTTCGCGCCGCTCCAGCGGCATGGTGACGCCGGTGGGACACTGATGGCTGGGCGTGACGTAGAGGTACTCGAGCTTGCGCATGGCATTGACGATAGGCAGCCCATCGCCATCCACGCCAATGGGGATGACCTGAGAGGTACGGCTGCTGAAGATATTGCGCGCATCGGGGTAGCAGGGGTTTTCGATGCCGATGGAGGTGCCCTCGCGCATCAGCAAATCGGCCACCATGTACAGCGCATGCTGGGCTCCGACGGTGATGATGATTTCGTCGGGTGAGGCCCAGACGCCGCGGCGCGGCAGGATCTTGGTCTGGACCTGCTGGATGAGGCTGTCGTCGTCGCGGGTGATGTGATCGGGTGCCCACATGCGGATGTCCACCACGCCCAGGGACTTGAGGCAGCATTCGCGCCAGGCGGCCGTGGGAAACAGCTCCTTGTCGAACTGGCCGTAGAGAAACGGATAGGGGAACTGCTGCCAGTCGTCTTCCTTGACGATGCTGCGCTGCAGGCTGGGGCGCAGCCACAGGCGGCGAGACCAGTCCGTGTGCACCTCGGCGTCCGCATTCCTGACATTGCCGGGGTTGCGCTCTGCGGTGCGGCCCTGCAGCACATCGGGGTGGATGAAATGGCCTTTTCTCTCGCGGCTCAGCAAAAAGGCCTCTTCGGTCAACTGCTGGTAGGCCATGACCACGGTGATGCGGCCCACGCCCAGCAGCTTGGCCAGCTCTCGACTTGAGGGGATGGCATCACCGGGCGCGAGAATGCCGGTGAGGATGGCATCGACCAGCATTTCGCGAATCTGGCCCTGCAGGCTCAGCGAGGGCCTGGCGCTGCGGCGAAACAACTGCTCCCACATGGCCACGGATGGAGGAATCGAAGGCGAGGCCTGTTTTCTGTCTGTCGTCATTGATGGTTCTGAATGCACTGCCGCAGCCCGTGGTGGCCTGGAGCGACCGGCTGCCCTGACGCGCGGGGTCTGGTTCCTTGGGGTCCATGACCGAGGCATCGCAGAGGCCGCCAGCAGCTTGCTGGCGGACCGGTTTCAGCGCTCGAGATTAGCGCATATGCATGTGCTTGGAATCAGGCTTTTCATGTGGTTGCACGCGTGCAGCGGCGTCCGGAACTTGAAAATCCTGGGAGACTTTTCTGCAAGCCCCAGAATATGTATATAATTTGAGGCTTAGCGGCTGTAGCTCAGCTGGATAGAGTACTTGGCTACGAACCAAGGGGTCGTGGGTTCGATTCCTGCCAGCCGCACCAAACGACAAGCCTCAGAACTGAAAAGTTCTGAGGCTTTTTCGTTTCTGCCAGGTGTGCTGTTGACGGACTGATGGTGGTTTAGTGCATTTGAAGAAAAATCCGGGTTTTCACCGAGGAGCTTCAAAAACTGTATATAATTCGAGGCTTAGCGGCTGTAGCTCAGCTGGATAGAGTACTTGGCTACGAACCAAGGGGTCGTGGGTTCGATTCCTGCCAGCCGCACCAAACGACAAGCCTCAGAACTGCAAGGTTCTGAGGCTTTTTCGTTTCCGGGCTTTGACGAGCCCTGGCCTGATCAGGCCAGGATCTGTGTGAAGATCGGTCTCATGAGCAAGGCTTTCACCAAAGAATCGGATGGCGACGACGATGAAGACGTCGGAGCTCTGCCGCCATTGCCCGCCGGCGGCAAGAACTACATCACGCCACAGGGCTACCAGCGCATCAAGGACGAGCTGCTGGATCTGATCGACAACGAGCGCCCCAAGATCGTGGAGATCGTGCATTGGGCGGCCAGCAACGGCGACCGCTCCGAAAACGGCGACTATCTCTATGGTAAGAAGCGCCTGCGCGAGATTGACCGCCGCATTCGCTTTCTTACCAAGAGACTGGAAATCGCAGAGGTCGTCGACCCTGCCGTGCACTCAGGCAGCGACCAGGTCTTTTTCGGCGCCACGGTCAGCTACGTGGATGACGAGGGCGTGGAGCGCACCATCACCATCATGGGCATTGACGAGGCGGACAGCTCGCAGAACCAGGTCAGCTGGATTGCCCCGGTTTCGCGCGCGCTGCTCAAGGCGCGCGTGGGCGACGAGGTGGCCTTGGCCACGCCGGCCGGCGTGCGCATGCTGGAGATTCTGGACGTCAGCTATCCTCAGCCCACAACGCGATCCTGAGTTCAGGAGCAACAAAAAAGCGCGGCTTCCGTGTGGAAGCCGCGCTTTTATTTTGTGAGCTGTACTCGCCTGGTTTTCAATGATTTCGGATAGCTTCAGTATTGAAATCATTGATTAACAAGCGCTAAAAGCTATTGTTTTTGAGACTGATTGCCAGCCTGCAGGCGCTGCAGCAGCTCCAGCGTGGGGTAGCCGTCTGCCGCCAGACCCTGGCTCTGCTGGTACTGACGAAGCCCGGCACGGGTGGCCGGACCCATCACGCCGTCGGCCGCTCCGGTGGCAAAGCCGAGCTGCGTCAGGGCGGTCTGCAGCGCCCGTGTCTGCTCACGCGTCAGAGCGCCGAGATCGCGCGGCCATTCGGCGCTGACGCCTCCATTGCCTGCCAGCTGCGATGCGAGCAGGCCCACGGCGAGTGCATAGTTGGTGGAGTTGTTGTAGCGCAGGATGGCGCGGAAGTTGCTGCCCACCATGAAGGCCGGACCACGGGCACCGGCCGGTGCAATGATGCTGGCTCCTGCCATCGCGGGCAAGGCCTGGCCGTTCACGCTTTGCACGCCTTCTGCAGCCCAGGCAGTGCTGTTCTGGCGCGTGGAAAGCTCGGTGCGCGCGTAATCGAAATCGGCTGGCAGGCGCACTTCCACACCCCAGGGTTCGCCGGGGTTCCAGCCCGAGCTTGCAAGATAGTTGGCCGTGGATGCGGCCACATCGGCCATGGAGCCCCAGATGTCGCGGCGGCCGTCTCCATCGGCATCGACTGCATATTGCAGGAAGACCGAGGGCAGAAACTGGGTGTTGCCCATGGCGCCGGCCCAGGAGCTGATCATATGGGCGGCGTCGATGTCGCCGTTGTCGATGATGCGCAGCGCGGCAATCAGCTCCTTCTGCGCCCATTCGGCACGGCGGCCGTCGAAGGCGAGAGTGGCCAGTGCATCCACGGCCGAGAAGCTGCCGAAGTTGCTGCCGTAATTGCTCTCCATGCCCCAGATGGCTGCAATCACGGGCGCAGGCACGCCATATCGCTGGCTGGCCGCTTGCAGACTGGGTGCGTATTCCTGCATCTTGAGCTTGCCGGTCCTGATGCGCTGTGCGGAGACGGCGCTATCCAGATACTGCCAGGGCGTGCGCGTGAACTCGGGCTGTGAGCGGTCGAGCTTGACGATGCTGGGCTGCAGCTTGGCTCCGGCCAATGCGCTGCGCAGCGTGCGCTCCGAAATGCCTGCTGCGCGTGCGCGTGGGGCAAATTCCTGCTTCCAGTGCGCGAAGTTGCTGGCCTGTATGGGGCTTTCCATCGCCGCTTCGTCGGTGGCTTGCTCTGCTTTGGCAGGCTGTACCGGTTCGGACGCCGCCGCTGCTGGAGGTTCGGGCCGGGTGGCGCAGCCTGCGAGCAGGGCTGCTGCGACGGCGGTGATCAGCAACGGCTGACGGACATTCAGAAGCGAAGGTGCGGTTTGGAGCATGAATGCCATTGTCGCTTGCTGTCGTGGCCTGGGGGCTGTTGCATGACGGGATAGCGCCCGCAGAATGCAACAAAATCTTTCGCCCATGAAAAAGGCCGCCCGCGGCGGCCCTGCGGAGCATGAGAGAAGTCAGGCCATGACGCGGCTGGCGCGAATGACCGAGTGCAGGCGACGCAGATTGCGCAGCGCATTCTCCAGCTGAACGCTGTTTTGCACGGAGATGACAAAGCGCAGATCGGTGGTGCCGATCGCGGCTTCGTCGGTCATCTCGACGCGCACGATATCGGCTTCGGCGTTTGATAGCTCGGCCGCCACACGGGCCAGCACGCCCTTGTTGTTCTGCACAGTGACCACGATTCCCGCTTCGAACAGGCGCGTGATGTCGTCTGACCAGTCCACCGTGATGAAACGGTCGGCATCCTTTTCGCGCAGCTTGATGGCATTGTTGCAGTGGGCGTGGTGCACGACCAGGCCCTGACCGCCCAGGTAGCCCAGAATCGGGTCGCCCGGCACGGGGCGGCAGCAGTGCGAGTAATAGACCGAACTGCTCTCGTCGCCGTTGAGCGTGACCGCGCCCTGGAAGGGGCGGTTGTGCGTGTTGAAGCGCTCCTGCGTGATGAGCAGGGCATCCGGGCGCACGCCCTGCTTGGTCATGAAGGCGGTCATGCGCGCCGCCACCAGCGAGGCGATGCGGCGGCCCATGCCGATATCGACCATGAGGTCTGCGGGCGTGCGGTTGCCCGTGATGCGCAAAATCTCGTCCCAGACGCTCTTGTTGGCATCGTCCTGCGACGGTACGCTGTCAATGCCTTCGGCACGCAGAGCCTGGGCCAGCAGCGTTTCTCCGAGCTGACCGGCTTCGGTCTGGGCTGCATTCTTGAGGTAGGAGCGGATCTTGGATCGCGCGCGACCGGTTTTCACAAAGCTCAGCCAGGCCGGATTGGGCGTGGAGGTCTCGGAGGTGATGATCTGCACCACATCGCCGCTCTTGAGTTCGGTGCGCAGCGGCACTTCTTCGTCATTGATCTTGGCTGCCGTGGTGCGATGCCCGATCTTGCTGTGGATGGCATAGGCAAAGTCCACCACCGTGGCGCCGCGCGGCATGGCCATGATCTCGCTCTTGGGCGTGAAGACGTACACGGCATCGGGAAAGAGATCGACCTTGACGTGATCCCAGAACTCCGCCGCGTCACGGGTCTCGTTCTGGATGTCGAGCAGGGACTGCAGCCACTGGGTGGACAGATGCTCGGAGTCATGACCTTGCTGCGCCTTGTACAGCCAGTGGGCCGCGACGCCGGCCTCGGCCACGATGTTCATCTCTTCCGTTCGAATCTGGAATTCGATGCTGACGCTGGAGGGGCCGACCAGCGTGGTGTGCAGCGACTGGTAGCCATTGCTCTTGGCGATGGCGATGTAGTCCTTGAAGCGGCCCGGCATGGGCTTGTACTTCTGGTGCAGCACCCCGAGGGCCGTGTAGCAGTCCAGCGTCTTGGGGACGATGATGCGAAAGCCGTAGATGTCGGTGACCTTGGCAAAGCTCAGCTGGTTCTTCTGCATGCGCTGGTACAGCGAATACAGCGTGCTCTCGCGGCCCAGCAGGCGAACCGGCAGGCTGTGCGTGGCAAAAGCGGTGCTGACTTCATCCTGCACACGATGGACCAGATCACGGCGGCGTGTACGCGAGCGGCCGATGGCTTTTTCCAGCGTGGCATAGCGCCAGGGGTGCAGATGCTTGAACGACAGGTCCTGAAGCTCGCGATAGGTCTGGTTCAGACCCAGGCGGTGAGCGATGGGGGCGTAGATCTCCAGCGTTTCGGACGAGATGCGGCCCCACTTGCTGCGCGGCATGTCGCTCATGGTGCGCATATTGTGGGTGCGGTCGGCCAGCTTGATCAGGATGACGCGCACATCGCGTGCCATGGCCAGCAGCATCTTGCGAAAGGACTCGGCCTGGTTTTCCTCGCGGGTATTGAACTGCAGCTTGTCCAGCTTGGTCAGCCCGTCCACCAGCTCGGCCACATCCTCGCCAAAGCGCTCCTTCAGATCCAGCTTGGTGATGCCGCAATCCTCCATGGAGTCATGCAGCAGGGCCGCCATCAGGGCAGGGGCATCGAGCTTCCAGTTGGCGCAGATTCCCGTGACCGCGATGGGGTGGGTGATATAGGGGTCTCCACTGCTGCGCCACTGATCCGTATGTGCTTGATCTGCGTAGACATACGCCTGGCGCACACGCTCGGCGCTGTCGGCATCCAGGTAGCCGAGATGCTCCATCAAGCCCTCAAAAGCAGCAGCCGACACACGTGCAGCCTGTTCAGCGGGCATGCGCTGAGGCTTGGCCGGTGCCGTAGAGGAAGGAGCAATCGTCGAGTTCTGGGCCGCTGTCATATTCCTTAAATGTAGCCTGCAAGTATGTAGTGCAAGCTGATAGGCACAAAAAAGCACCGACGAGCGGTGCTTAATTGTCTATTTTGGTGCTGCGATGCAACAGCTCAACCCGGCACCTTCTTCAGCATTTCCAGGCCTACCTTGCCGTCTGCGATTTCACGCAGGGCAGTGACGCTGGCCTTGTTCTTGGTTTCAATCTTGGGGGTATGGCCTTGATTGAGCATGCGGGCGCGATAAGTCGCGGCCAAAACGAGCTGGAAGCGGTTGGGGATCTGCTCCAGGCTATCTTCAACAGTAATGCGTGCCATCAGGAACTCCGGGAACGGTCAGTTGGATTCAGGGATATTGAGCGACTCGAAGGTGTCGGCGCGAAGGCGCCGCTGGGCCGCATATTTGAGGCGTTGCGCGTGGATGATCGCCTTGAGATCAAAGAGCGCACTCTCAAACAGTTCGTTGATTATAACGAAGTCGAATTTTGCGACCTGCGCCATTTCCTCTTCGGCGTTTTTCAGGCGCAGCTCGATGACTTCGGGGGCGTCCTCGCCGCGATTTTCCAGGCGGGCGCGCAACTCGTCCCAGCTGGGCGGCAGGATGAAGATCAGCACGGCATTGGGAAACGCCTGTTTGACCTGCAATGCACCCTGGTAGTCGATTTCGAGCAGCACGTCGGTGCCGCTCTGGATGCGCTCTTCCAGAGACCTCTTGGCCGTGCCGTAGCGGCGGCTGTGCACATTGGCCCATTCGACAAAGCCGTTGTTGGCGACCATGGCGTCGAATTCGGCGTCCGAGACGAAGTAATACTCACGGCCATGTTTTTCCTGGCCGCGCGGCGCGCGCGTGGTGTGAGAGACGGAGGGGTAGACGCGTGCGTCGAATTCGCGCAGAGCGCGTACCAGAGAGGATTTGCCGGCACCGCTGGGTGCCGACACGACAAATAGATTTCCGGGATGGTCCATGACTTTGGGCATGACTTTGGGCATGAATCGAGCGTACGGGGTAGGTACGCTCAGGGCTTGCTTACTCGATGTTCTGCACTTGTTCGCGCATTTGCTCGATCAGCACCTTCATGTCGACGCTGATGCGGGTCAGCTCCAGCGTGGCTGATTTGGAGCCTAGGGTGTTGGCTTCGCGGTGCAATTCCTGGATCAGAAAGTCCAGACGCTTGCCGATGTCGCCACCCTTTTTGAGCAGACGCTCGATTTCGTCGAGGTGAGAGCCCAGGCGCGTGACTTCTTCAGCCACGTCGATGCGGATGGCAAAGGCCGTGGCTTCGGCCAGGGCACGGTCCTGGGCGGCTTCGGGGGCCACCGAGCCTTCACCGAGGGCCATGGCCTCTTTCCAGCGCTCAAGGAACTTCTGACGCTGCTGTTCCACCAGTTGCGGCACCAGCGGCACGGCGGTCTTGGCCAGCGCGCGCAGCTGCTTGATGCGGTCGAGCAGCATGTCGGCCAGGCGCTCACCCTCGCGGGCGCGAGCCGCGAGCAGCTCGGTGATGGCCTGTTCGGCCAGGGCCGGAGCGATCTCGCTCCAGTCCGTGTCGGCGGTGGCTGTGCCGCTGCACAGGCGCAGCACATCGGCCACGGAAAGGTCGCGTGCCTTGGGCAGCCAGGCCTGAACCGAGTCCTGCAGCGTCACCAGGCGTTGCAGCTGGGTGGCCGAGGGAATGGGCAGGGATTGGTTGCTGGAGACGTCGATGGCGGCTCGTACTTCCACCTTGCCGCGCTTGAGGCGCGCGGTGAGCAAGGTGCGCAGTGCCGGTTCAAGGGCGCGCAGTTCGTCGGGAAGGCGGAAGGACAAATCCAGAAAGCGGCTATTGACCGCGCGGATCTCAAGGCCCAGACGGCTGTTGGACTGGGACTCTTGACCACCCTCAACGGATGCGCTGTGCTGGGCACTGGCGTATCCGGTCATGCTGTAAACTGGCATTGGACTTTTGATGGATGCTTGCAATTTCCCGATTATCCGGGTTTCGTATCATCCTTGAGGTTTACCGGTAAAAAATGTCTACAAAAACCAAGCCAGCGCCCCTACCGTCGGGCAGCACAATAGGTGGATACCGGGTGGTGCGCAGGATTTCCTCGGGGGGGTTCGGGATTGTCTACTTGGCTCTGGACGCCGATGGCCAGCAGGTTGCGATCAAGGAGTACCTGCCGGCTTCGCTTGCCACTCGGGCGCCTGCCGAACTGCAGCCCATGGTGGCGCCAGAAAAACTGTCCCTGTATCGCCTCGGGCTCAAGAGCTTTTTCGAGGAAGGGCGCTCGCTGGCGCAGATTTCCCACGCCTCCGTGGTGAGCGTGCTGAACTTCTTTCGCGAAAACGAAACCGTCTACATGGTGATGAACTACCTGGAAGGGGCGACCCTGCAGGAGTTCATCGTTACGGCGCGCGAGCTCAAGGCCGACAAGGTGTTCAGGGAGTCGACCATCCGCTCTCTGTTTGACGAGGTGCTGCGCGGCCTGCGCATCGTGCATCAGCACAAGATGCTGCATCTGGACATCAAGCCCGCCAATATCTTCATCACCAATGACGACAAGGCCGTGCTGATCGATTTCGGCGCGGCGCGTGAAGTGCTGTCCAAGGAGGGCAACTTCATTCGTCCCATGTACACGCCGGGCTTTGCTGCCCCTGAGATGTACCGGCGCGATTCCCAGCTGGGTCCCTGGACCGATATCTATGCCATTGGCGCCTGCATCTATGCCTGCATGCAGGGCATACCGCCCAATGAAGCTCCGCAGCGTCAGGACAAGGACCGACTGGCCCTTGCCTTGAACAAGCTGCGCGGCGTGTATTCGGACAATCTGATCGAGGTGGTGGAGTGGTGCATGGCCATGGATCCGCTCTCGCGGCCGCAGTCGGTGTTTGCGCTGCAAAAAGAGCTGAGCCGCGAAGGCGAGCGTCGCTATACCAAGCTCAGCATGCAGGAGCGCATGCGCATGCAGTTTGACAACATGGTGCATGACGCCAGGAAGAATCTTCAGAAACTCGGCGGCTCCGAACGTGGAGCGGTGACCGACAGCAATCGCAAACCATGAAATTTTCCGTCTTCCAGCTCAGCCGCCGCGGAGGCCGTGCCCTCAATGAAGACCGCATGGGCTACTGCTATACGCGGGAGGCGGCATTGTTCGTGCTGGCGGACGGCATGGGCGGGCATCCGGATGGCGAAGTGGCCGCCCAGATAGCATTGCAGGTGGTTTCCACGCTTTTTCAGCAAAAGGCCAAGCCCATGCTGGAAGAGCCTGTCCTGTTTCTGGAAGAGGCGCTGCTGCAGGCCCATCGCCAGATCCTGCGCTATGCCAGCACCAAGGGCATGATGGACACGCCGCGCACCACGCTGGTTGCGGCCGTGCTGCAGGACGGCAAGGTGACCTGGATACACTGCGGCGACTCGCGCCTGTACTGGGTGCGCGACGGGCAGCTCGTGGAGCGAACACGTGATCATTCCTATAGCGAGATGCGCAAGGTCTCCGGTGCGCTGGTGCCGGCCAGCCGCAATGTGCTGTTCACCTGCCTGGGCTCGCCTTCCAAGCCCATCTTCGATGTGAGCGAGACAAGGCGGCTTGAGGAGGGCGATCAGCTGATGCTGTGCTCCGATGGCCTCTGGGGGGCGGTGCCGACGCCGGAAATTCTCCAGATCATGAATGGCAAGGCAGTGGCCCATTTCGTGCCCATGCTGGTCGATACGGCACTCAAGCGAGCCGGAGACGGCAGCGACAATGTCACCGTGCTGGCACTGGTATGGGAAACACCGAATAATTTCGAACCGTCTTCCATCTCCACACAGGAGATCGAGGATCAGGGCTTCGAGTCCACGATACAGGTGGGGCCGATCAATGAATGCGAGGATGAACTCGACGACGAGGCCATCGAGCGATCGATTGCCGAAATCAACGAGGCCATACGCCGTTCGGCGCAGCGCCAGAGAGCCAAGACCTGAACACGGTTGCGCGCTGCAATAGGCGCTGGCTTGAAAATACTGAATCAATAGCTGATTGCGCAAGCGCCATAAGCGCTTCCATGGGTTTTTATTATGAAAATTGTGCTGGCATCCAACAACCGCGGAAAGCTCGTCGAGTTGCAGGCCATGTTTGCCCCGCTGGGCGTGGAGCTGATCCGCCAGGGCGATCTGTTCGAGGGAGAAGCTCCCGAGCCCTATGGCACCTTTGTAGAGAATGCTCTGTCCAAGGCGCGCTTTGCGGCCGAGAAGACCGGCTTGCCCGCCATTGCGGATGACGCCGGCATGTGTGTGGATCATTTCGGCGGTCTGCCCGGTGTGGACACGGCCTACTATTGCACCCAGTTCGGCTACGAGAAAAGCGACGACAACAATGTGCGTGCGCTGCTCGAGCAGATGCAGGGCGTGGCCAACCGCCGTGCCGCCATGGTCAGCACCCTGGTGGGCGTGCGCTCGCCCAAGGACCCCGAGCCGCTGATTGCAGTAGGTCGCGTGCAGGCCTTGCTCACGACCGAGCGCCGTGGCAGCAATGGCTTCGGCTTTGACCCGGTACTGCTGATCCCCGAGCTGGGCTTGACCTTTGCCGAGATGGAGCCCGAGCTCAAGCATGCGCACAGCCATCGTGGACTGTCTTCTCGGAAGATGATTGCGATGGTGAAAGAGAGATGGTTATAACCAGCGGTTTTTGACCGCACTCCCCCTGAGGCGCTTTGCCTAGGCGGTCCCGCGCCTTCCCTAGCCGGGCGCCCCTCTCTCTACGCGCTGCGCGCTATGGAAGGGGACGATGCCCTCGAGGCGGGGCGGCGGGGCTGCCTAGGCCCTTGCTTGCTGTCCCCTGGTTGGGGTGTGCTAGTTTTAGCGGCGTCGGTTTTGTTTACGCTAGAAAAGCATATTTCCCATGATCCCCATTCAGCCTCAAACAGAGACTGCCGAAGCTGCGGTGCAGCGCGACATTCAGCACTACATGCGTCCCGGCACGCTGCAGCTGGGAAGTTTGCCGCCGCTGTCGCTGTATGTGCACCTGCCATGGTGTCTCAAGAAATGCCCGTATTGCGACTTCAACTCGCATGCCTGGGCCAAGGGGGGGGCGCTGCCCGAGGATCGCTATATCGATGCGCTGATGGCCGATCTGGAGAGCGCACTGCCGCTGATCTGGGGACGTACGGTGCACAGCGTCTTCATGGGCGGGGGCACGCCCAGCCTGTTTTCGCCCGAGTCCATAGACAAGCTGATTGCCGGTTTGCGCGCGCGCCTGCGCATGGAGCCCGATTGCGAAATCACCATGGAAGCCAACCCCGGCACCTTCGAGAAGGACCGTTTCAAGGCCTTCCGTGCGGCCGGTGTGAACCGCCTGTCAATCGGGGTGCAGAGCTTTGACGACCGCTATCTGCAGGCTGTGGGCCGTGTGCACGACGCGGCGCAGGCCCAGGCTGCGGTGCGCGAGGCGGCGGACAATTTCGAGACCTTCAATATCGATCTCATGTATGCGCTGCCCGGCCAGAGCCTGCTCGATCTGCAGCGCGATGTGGACACGGCACTGTCGTTTGCGCCGCCACATCTGTCGATTTATCACCTTACCATCGAGCCAAACACCTATTTCGCCAAATACCCGCCCCTGGTGCCCGAGGACGATACGGCCTATGAGATGCTGGACCTGATCACGGCCAGCACCCGGAGAGCCGGCATGCAGCGCTATGAAGTCTCGGCCTATGCCAAGGACGGCCACCAGTGTTTTCACAACAGCAACTACTGGCAGTTCGGCGACTATCTGGGCATTGGCGCCGGAGCGCACAGCAAGCTGAGTTTTGCCCACCGAATCGTGCGCCAGGTGCGTTTTCGCGATCCGGCCCGCTATATGGACATGGCGCTGGCCGGCACGCCGCTGGCACAGGACAACGAGGTCAAGCGTGCCGATCTGCCGTTCGAATACATGCTCAACGCGCTGCGCCTGCGCGGCGGCTTTGCCTTGCAGGAGTTCATGGAGCGCACGGGTCTGCCCATGTCGGCCATCGCCAAGGGGCTCGATCAGGCCCAGGCCAAGGGCCTGATCAGCCGCGATCTGGGCCGGGTGGTTCCTACCGAACGCGGCTTTGACTTTCTGAGCGACCTGCAGGAAATGTTCCTGTAAGTCCTGGTGGGTGCTCAGCCGCAGCGCAGCGCCGTGATCTTGCCTGCGTCATTGGTGATGACGTTCAGGCGCTCCTGGTTGTATTCCATGGTTGTGGGCTGCCCCTCGCGCAGCACGCGCAGCAGGTAGGAGCCGGATTTCTGGCGGATGGTTTCCAGCGTCGATGCCACCGTGTTGTGGCCGATATAGATCTGTACCGGTTCCGCGTGGCATACCTGCAGCTGACGCGCAGCCGGGGCGGCCGTGCCGCCTGCGACCATGCCGTTGCTGGCGCAGCCAGCCATCAGCAGAGCCATGCTGGCAGCAGCCATACCCAGCAAAGGGCGGGTGGAGACATGCAGAGTGGGTGTTCGATGCTTCATGCCCCACACCATAGCGCCCCCAGGTGCTCGCGCATGCCAGACCAAGCCTTGATGTGCAAGCGGGTGCAACAAAGCAATGCGCAAATTTGATAGCTTCATGCGCAATTCCATAAAGGGAATGATTGCACTTTGATTGTCAATTTCGGCGCCAGGGTCTATGGCTTGTGGGCGCCTTCTGCACTTTGAAAGATGCCGGCATCGATATTTGCGGCCTGCAGCTTGCGCGCAGCCTTTTCAGCGCGCTTTCGGCTCTCGAAGGGGCCGCTGCGTACTCGGGTGACTTCTCCCTTGTTGCTGGCCATCTTCTGCGTCAGCGCAGGCAATCTGGACTTTTGCAGCTGCGCCAGTACCTTGTCGGCATTGCCGGCCTCGGAATAGACGCCCAGATTCAGATAGAACTTGCCAGGAACCAGATCCGAGCTGGCTTGCGGCGCCGCCTTCGAGGCCTCTTTTACGGGCTGCTCTTTGGTCTCTGCCGCAGGCCGGTCAGCCTGTGTTGCCGGCGGCTTGTCGCTGGGCTCGGCTAGGACTGCTGTCTTGTCTGGCACCGGGGCAGGGGCCTGGGGCGCCGCTTTGCCGGCGCTGCTGCCCGTCCCGGCTGCGGGGGGGGGCACTGGCTCCGGCGGTCGGGTTTCGGGCTGGGTGGCCGCAGGATCTGCCGGCGCCGGGCTTGTCATGGGGCGAGGAGCGGCGGCGCCGGTGGCGCTGTCGGCAGCGGGCCGGGCGATGGCTGCGGGTGCCGCACTTGGCTGCGGCGCCGTATTTTCGGCGGGCAGCAAGGCCAGGCCCGCGCCTGCGGCCGCTGCAACAGGCAGGGCCAGCACCAGCATGGCTGCGGTTCTGTTGCGAGGAGCGTCGACCTGCGCCTGCAAGGCTGCATGGGCGGCGGCCATATTGGGCGCGTCCGTAATCGCCTGCAGCGTCTGGGCCCTGATCTTGCGCCAGTACCAGCCATTGCCCAGCAAGCCGGGTACGGCCACGGCGACCAGCCACAGAGCAATGCCCAGGCCCAGGGCCATGGCCTCGGGCAGAGCCGGGCGCAGGCCAAACCACCAGATCAACGCGGTTGCCGTGACGGCTGCCAGGTATTTCGCAGCCTCGCGCCATAAACCATGCAGGCTGCACCAGGCCAGGGTCAGCAAGGCGGCCGCCATGTTCCAGCTGGGCAGGCTGCGGTCCAGTGCATCGAAGCGCTTGAACTGGGCCAGGTAAAAGTCGCGTGAACGTGGGCTCAGGCGGCTGGCATAGAGCTGAGGCAGCAGACCGCTGTCCTCTTCTTCGGGCGCAGCGGTCTGCTCGGCCTCGTGTTGAAGACTGTGCTGCATGGAATAGGCTGCTGCTGCAAAGGCTCCGGCAATGGAGGCAGGCAGGGGGCTGGCGTCCGAGCGCAGAGGCTGGTCCAGCACAGGTTCCTGGCGGGCAGGGGCGAGCGCAGGGGGTGGGGTGTCCGAAGCGGAAGGCATGGCTGCAATTGTGTCATGGCGTTACGAGTAGGCCGAAGGCAGATTCCCAACAAAAAACCGGCGCCAGGCCGGTTCTTTGGGGGATGGCCGAGGCGCGCTCAGGCCTGGTGCACGGGCAGCACGGTGGCGCGGCATTCGCCAAAGCCGATGCGCGCGGCTCCAGGCTTTTCGCACCAGCCTGTAAAGACCACGGCGTCTCCGTCGAGCAGGAAGGTACGGGTTTCGCCATTGCTGAGGCTCAAGGGCTTTTTGCCGCCTTCGGTGATTTCCAGCAGGGCGCCGGCTTGGTCCATGGTGGGGCCGGACAGCGTGCCCGTGCCCAGCAGGTCGCCGGGCTGCAGATCGCAGCCGTTGACGGTGTGGTGGGCAATCAGCTGGGCCATGGTCCAGTAGGCGTGGCGGTAGCTGGTCCGGGTGATCTGTTCGGCGGCCTTGCCTTCGGCCCGCATCTTCTCGGTCTGGATGGCGACCGTGAGCTGCACATCGAGCGCACCGCACTGCGAGTTGGCCTCGGAGCTGAGGTAGGGCAGGGGCTGTGGGTCCTCGGATGGGCGGACAAAGGCCGTGCGATAGGGCTCCAGCGCTTCCAGCGTCACGATCCAGGGCGAGATGCTGGTGGCGAAGTTCTTGGACAGGAATGGGCCCAGTGGCTGGTATTCCCAGGCCTGAACGTCGCGTGCCGACCAGTCGTTGAGCAGGCACAGGCCGAAGATATGGTTTTCGGCATCCTTGATGCCGATGGCCTCGCCCCAGGCATTGGCCGAGCCTGCGTAAATGCCCATCTCCAGCTCATAGTCGAGGCGGTTGCAGGGCTTGAGCACGGGGTCGGCATCGGGGGCCTTGAGCTGGCCGTTGGGGCGCTTGAAGTCCACGCCAGAGACGCGGATGCTGGAAGCACGACCGTGGTAGCCGATGGGCACCCACTTGTAGTTTTCCATCAGCGGGTTGGTGGGGCGGAACAGCTTGCCCACATTGGTGGCGTGATGCACGGAGGTGTAGAAGTCCGTGTAGTCGCCCACCTGTGCGGGCACGCTGTATTCCACATCGGCCTGGGGCACGAGGCAGGCCTTGAGGGCAGCTTCCTGGGCAGCGCCGGCGCGCAGGGCGCGCGACAGGGCCAGGCGCAGGGCCGACCAAGACGCGGGGCCCATGGCCATCAAGCGGTTGAGCTGACCCTGCGCCGCTGCTTCGACCTGGGCCTGCACATCGCCGCCCAGCGCCTTGGCATCGCGAACGGCCGCCATGTCCAGCACCTGGTCACCAATCGCCACGCCGCCGCGAAAAGCCTCGCTGCTGCTCTTGCGACGAAAGACTGCAAACGGCAGGTTCTGGATGGGGAAGTCGCTGCTGCCCGTGTTGGCGCTGGCGACCCAGCTTTGCAGGCCGGCGTCGTGGGTTTCGTTCAATGCCATGTTCGTCTCCTTAAACGATTTGAATAAAAACAGGCTGCAGCGCTTATCTGCTGTGCGCTGCCAGCCGTTGATCTATGACCGATCTATGACTGATCGATGGGATCTGGCTTGTGGAGCTTTCATGCCGCGGTAAAGCCTCCATCCATATTCCACTGTGCGCCACGCACCTGGGCGGCGTTGTCGCTGGCCAGAAAGCTGACCAGCGCCGCAACCTGTTCCACCGTTACAAAAGCCTGCGAGGGTTGCTTGGCTCCCAGCAACTTGGTCCGGGCTGTGGGCTCGTCCAGGTTTTCGCGCAGCGCCAGGGCCTGGATCTGGGCCTGAACCAGCGGCGTGAGCACCCAGCCGGGGCAGATGGCGTTGCAGGTCACGGGCGTGGTGGCCAGCTCCAGCGCCACGGATTTGGTCAGGCCCAGCAGGCCGTGCTTGCTGGCCACATAAGCGGGCTTGTGGGCCACGCCGACCAGGCCGCTGACGGATGCCATATTGATGATGCGCCCCCAGCCGCGCTCCAGCATGGCCGGCGTGCAGGCCTGTATGGTGTGAAACGATGCGCTCAGGTTGAGGGCCAGCATGGTGTTCCATAGGTCTGGCGGAAAGCTGAGCACGGATTCCACATGCTGCATGCCCGCGTTGTTGACCAGAATGTCCACCGCGCCCAGCTCGGCGGCAATACGCCGGGCCAGGGGGGCAATGGCTTCGCCGTCAGTCAGGTCGAGCGCGTAATAGCGGGCTGCCACACCCAGTGCCTGCAGCTCGGCCAGCTGTGCACCGGTGCTGGCAGACGCCTGGGCTCTGCCATGCAGGGCAATGGCGGCGCCTTCGCTGGCCAGCTGTCTGGCAATGGCCCAGCCTATGCCGCTGGTGGAGCCGGTGATCCAGGCCACACGGCCGCTATGGGGCCTGGAGCGCTGCCGGACTTGGGGCAGGGCGGTGGTCATTTGAGCAGGTCCATTTCGATATGCACATATTCGCTGATGAAGCGTACCTTGGCCCAGTAGACGATCAAGCCTTGTGGATTGCAGGCCCAGCGCAGCGCCTGCATCAGCGGCGTGCCCAGCGGCACGCCCAGATGCTCGGCAATCAGCTCGTCGGCCGGGGCTACGCTCAGGTACTGGCGGGCCGTGGCGATCTGCGCAGGATCATTTCCCAGCGCCTGAGCCAGCGTGGTGCGCTCCAGCTGTTCCTGCAGCCTGGGGTAGAGGTTTTGTTCCAGGTACAGCTCGGACAGGCAAAAGCGTGCATCGCCGTGCTTGTGCACGCGCAAAAAATAGGTATAGGCAGGGGCCAGCTCGCCAGGGGAAGGAAAGCCGGCCGGAATGGGCGGCACACAGTCATTTGCTTGCTGCAGCGTGGTCTGCTGAATCTGTTCGCCAAAGGCCACCAGTTCCTGCCAGGTCGTGGGCAGCAAAAAGGATGGGGGCTTGTAGGGCTGGCTCACGACCTTGGTGCCGCCGCGCTTGCGGGTCTCCAGCAGGCCTTCATCGATCAGCCCATGTACGGCCATGCGCACCGTGGTGCGCGAGACGCTGTGCAGAGCCTCGAGCTCTTCGACCGTGGGAATGCTTTGTCCGATGGGCCACTCTCCCGTCGCGATCTTGTTGCGAAACAGCCGGGCCAGCTGCAGGTGCAGCTTGTCGCGAGATTGGGAGGCGGTGGACGTAGCAGTCATAGGCGCGGTTTTGCGGGGCAGTGTAGCAAATAAAGTATCTAAAAAAGTACTTTATTAAAGAAAACAAGCAGCCCATCAAGATGGCGCAACAAGGCAGAGGGAGGGAGTGCAAACCGGCCCCAAGGAGCGCAAGAGTTCACAAATGTCACCATTCAGACGGTGCAAATGACTTTTAAACTCCTCGCTTTTGATAGCGGATAGTGCAGGCAACCATTGGTTGCCATGCGCTTTGACAAGGGCAATCCTTGCCTGGGAGTTGGTAGTTTCATGCACAAGCAGTACGAGTGGCAGTTTTTCCGCGCCGGCGAGGTGGACCAGGTGGTGATTCGCACGGGCCAGGACATTGCCCATATTGGTGAGCTGGATCAGAAGCTGTGGGTGGCTCTGGCCTGTCCCACCAGAGGTATCGAGTTCGACAGCGCAACGCTGGATTTGATTGACGAAAGCAAGGACGGCCGTATTCGTCCTCCGGAGCTGGTGGCCGCCTGTGAATGGGCCGTGGCAAGAGTGCGTGACCCGCAGGTTCTGGCCGATGGCGGCGATGTGCTGCAGCTGAACAGCATCAACGATGCGACGGAAGAAGGTGCGCTGTTGCTGGCAGAAGCCAGGCGCGTGCTGGAGCTTGCGGGCCTGCCCGATGCCCCAGCCATCACGCTGGCCCAGGTGCAGGAGCGCATGGCCTCGCTGCAGGCCCTGCGCTTCAATGGCGACGGCGTCGTTAGTGCAGCCACGGCGGAAGGCGATGAGGCCCTGGCCGGTCTGATTGCGCGCATTCAGGAGCTTTACGGTGCGGTGGACGGCAGCGATGGCGTGCCCGGCATCGATCGCAGCAAGGCCGAGGCCTTCTGGGAAGACGTGCAAAGTCTGCAGAACTGGTTTGCCCGGGCGGCAGAGCTGGGTTGCAATCTGCAGCCGCGCGCGCAGGCGCTGGCGGCGGCCGAGGCCGTGAACGCGGTGCAGGCCAAAGTCGATGACTTTTTTGCCCGCACGCGACTGGTGGAGTTCGATGCCAATGCACGGGCACCGCTCAACCCCACGGAAGAAGGCTATGCCGCTCTGGGGACGCAAGTGCTCAGCAATGCATCGGAGTCTCTGGCCGCGCTGCCGCTGGCCGCAGTGACCGGCGAGCGCAGCCTGCCGCTGGTGAATGGCGTCAACCCCGCCTGGGCTGCTGCCTTGCAGACCTTGCGCGAGCAGGCCGTGCAACCGGTGTTCGGCGAAGCGCTGGCGGCGCTGACCGAGGTGCAGTGGGATCAGCTCAAGACCATGCTGGCGCAATGCCAGCAATGGTTGTCAGAGTGCCCGGCCACGCCGCTGGGCGCAGTGAGCGAGGTTGAAATTCAGCAGTTGCTGTCCAGCGGGTTGAAAGACGCAGTGATGCAGTTGCTGGACCATGACGATGCCGAAAAAGAGCATGCCGTGCAGGCCATGGCCCTGGAAAAGCTGATCCGCCTGCAGCGCGATCTGCTGGAGCTGCTTAACAACTTTGTCTCCTTCTCCCGCTTCTATCGCCGCGAAGGCGCGGCCTTTCAGGCCGGAACCTTGTTCCTGGACGGCCGCAGCTGCGATCTGACCGTGGAGGTTGCCGATGCTGCAGCCCACTCCACGCTGGCCGCCATGGCCAAAACCTATCTGGCCTACTGCGAATGCAAGCGCGAAGGGCAGAAAAAGACGATCGTCGCGGCCTTCACGGCAGGAGATGTGGACTTTCTGTTCGTGGGACGCAACGGCGTGTTCTACGACCGTGCGGGCAATGACTGGGACGCCACCATCGTCAAGCTCATCGACAACCCGACCAGCATCGGCCAGGCCTTCTTCTCGCCCTACAAGAAGTTCCTGCGCCTGATCGAGGAGCAGGTCGCCAAGCATGCCGCAGCCAAGAACGATGTGGTCAATACCAGCCTCAGCGACAACGCGACCAAGCTGGTGACGGCACCCAAGGACCTGGCCCAGGCACCTGCCGCCGCGCGCAAGACCGATGTGGGTACGGTGGCCGCCATCGGCGTGGCACTGGGCTCGCTGAGTGCCGTGATCGTTGGCATCTTCGGCAAGTTCATCGAACTGGGGCCGTGGATTCCGGTGGCCATACTGGGCCTTATCCTGGCCATCTCCGGTCCCAGCATGCTGATTGCCTGGCTCAAGCTGCGTCAGCGCAGCCTGGGGCCGATTCTGGATGCCAGCGGCTGGGCCATCAATGGCCGCATGAACATCAACCTGGGCCTGGGTCGCAGCCTGTCGCAGACGGCCAAGGTACCGGTCAACGCCAAGCGCAATATTGCCGACCCTTATGCGGACAGTCACGGCCTGCGCAACAGCCTGTGTGTGCTGGCTCTGGTGGCAGCCGCCGCGTTGCTGGCCTGGCGCATGCACTGGCTGGACGCCTTGCTGCCCGTCAGCTGGCAGCACGGCTCTGCAGTTGCTAGCGCAGCCGCGGCCGTGGAGCCAGCTGCACCTGCAGGTGGCGCAGCAGCAAGGTAAGGTAAGCACAGCTGCCTTGTGCATGTGCCAGAGTGCAGATGGATAATCGCCAGCCATGTTTGAATCAAGGGTTAACCCTGATTTTTAGCCCCTGAGCGGGCCACTTTTGTAGCCATCCACCAGCTTGCTGAAGACGCAAAAGCCAATGGTTTTTGCGTCTTTTTTGCTGGTGCGACTGGAAAAACGTCCATGCGGTTTCGCGTGGCAGGAAGCAAGGCAATGAGCTGGCAAGATTTCAAGCACCAATATCTGGTGCGTTTCTGGTCGCCCGTGCCCGCAGTGATTGCGGCCGGCGTCCTTTCTGCATATTACTTCGGCATTACCGGCACCTTCTGGGCCGTGACCGGTGAATTCACCCGCTGGGGCGGGCATATCCTGCAGTTCCTCGGTGTCGATCTCTCCGATTGGGGCTATTTCAAGGTCATTGGTCTGCAAGGCACGCCGCTCACACGCGTGGACGGGCTGATGATCATCGGCATGTTTGTCGGCTGCTTCTCGTCTGCGCTCTGGGCCAACAACATCAAGCTGCGCCTGCCCAATCACCGTATTCGCGTGTTTCAGGCCATTGTGGGCGGCATCATCGCGGGCTTTGGCGCGCGTCTGGCCATGGGCTGCAATCTGGCTGCGTTCTTTACCGGCATTCCGCAGTTTTCGCTGCATGCCTGGTTCTTCGCCATTGCCACGGCCATCGGCTCGCTGGCCGGTGCCAAGGTCAGTCTGCTGCCGATGTTCCGGATTCCCGTCAAGCTGCAGAAAGTGACGGCACCCAAGCCCCTGGAGCAAAGCGAGGCCCAGGCCAGGCGGCGCTTTCGCATCGGCGTGGCGCTGTTCCTGGCCTGTGTGGTCTGGGGCATCTGCAAGGCTGCTGAAGCGCCCAGGCTGGGCATGGCGATTCTGTTCGGTCTGGCCTTCGGCCTGATCATCGAGCGCGCCCAGGTTTGCTTTACATCGGCCTTTCGCGATCTGTGGATCACGGGCCGCACTCAGATGGCCAAGGCCATCATCGCGGGCATGGCCGTGGGCACCATCGGCATCTACAGCTATGTGCAGCTGGGCATGGACCCCAAGATTTTCTGGGCCGGCCCCAATGCCGTCATCGGCGGCCTGCTGTTCGGCTTCGGCATTGTGCTGGCCGGCGGCTGTGAAACCGGCTGGATGTACCGTGCCGTCGAAGGCCAGGTGCATTACTGGTGGGTGGGTCTGGGCAATGTGATCGGATCGACCTTGCTTGCGCTGGTCTGGGACGACATCTCGCCCGTGCTGGCCACCAGTTACGACAAGGTCAATCTGCTCAAGGCGCTGGGCCCGCAGGGCGGCCTGTTGCTGACCTATGTGATGCTGGGTATCTCGCTGGCTCTGGTGCTGTGGTGGGAAAAGCGTTTCTTTGCCAAAAAATCCCGTCTGGCCGCTGCTGCGGCCCGCATTGCCTGAATCTCAAGGAATCCATCATGAGTGACTCCAAATACCTTCCCGATTTCCGCCTCGACATGCTGGGCGAGCCCTGCCCATACCCCGCCGTCGCCACGCTGGAAGCCATGCCCAGCCTGCAGCCGGGCCAGATTCTGGAAGTGGTCTCGGACTGCCCGCAGTCCATCAACAATATTCCGCTGGATGCCAGGAACCACGGCTATGAGGTGCTGGAGATTCAGCAGGACGGGCCGACGATTCGATACCTGATCAGGAAGTAACACCCCCTGAGGCGCTGAGCGCCTTCCCCCTCTCTGCTTCGCGGAGGGGGACGACAGCCTCGCTGCGCGGCGGCGCTGGCTTGCTGTCCCCTTGTCGGGTTGTGCCGGTTTTAGGCGCTGTGCCCTGCATCATTGTTTGAGATTTCGCCATGACACAAAAAATCGTCATCATCGTTCACGCCGCGCCCTATGGCAGCGAGCGCTGCCTGTCGGCGCTGCGCGTGGCGACAGCCTTGCGCGGCCATGATGCCAGGCCTGAGGTAAAAGTCTTTTTGATGTCCGACGCCACCGTGGTCGGCCTGCCCAATCAGCACGATGGCGCTGGCAGCGGTCTGCAGGCCATGGTCGAGCATCTGGTTGCCGAGGGCGTGAGCGTCAGGCTGTGCCGTACCTGTGCACTGGCGCGAGGCCTGGCCGATCTGACACTGATTGCAGGCTTGGAAATAGGAACTCTGCCTGAACTGGCCGACTGGACGCTGGCGGCCGACAAGGTCATCACTTTCTAGTGTGAGTTCTACGACCTTTCCCGGTCCGATGCCTCCCTGGTCAGGCTGAGCCCGGCCCAGCACCGCTTGCAGCTGCAGCGTGCCTGCACCATGCGCGACCGGGCGCGTGCGCTGTACCGCCGGCAGGTCGGCCATACGCTGCACCACACGGCCAGCAAGCGTGGCTTCACGGGCATGGCCAATGAGCGCACCCGCCAGAAGGCCCAGCGGCTATCCGGGGTGGTGCGACGGCTGGCGGGCGAGCCGGCTTGAGTCCCGCAGTCTTTGCGGAGCTGTGTAGCTATTGAAAAGTGAGCTTTCTGCGCTCGTCATTCAATGATTTCAAGTTTGAATGTCATTGAAACCATTGAATGAATTGCGTAGTCAGCTCATTTTTTATGCTTGCGGCAGATGCACTGCCGATAGCAGCGGCATGCCGGTGCGGCGCGTGAACTCCTCGTAGCTGATGGGCGGGCCCATGCGGGTGTCGGCACTATTGGCCTGCCAGTACACCCAGCTCTTGCCGGTGCTGGCGTCATAGACCAGCTTGAAGAGGTGATCGGGCACCGCCACCTTGCTCTCACCGATGGTGGAGGCGTTTTTGCTGAACACCGGGCCGGTGAAGACAAAGACATCGCCCCGGGCGCGCAGCGCATACTTGCGCGTGGCCTGTTCCACCTGGCTCCAGGCGCCAGCGTTATGCACCTGGTTCTGCGGCACCATGTTCGCGAGGCTGAAGCTCTGGGCCATGGCCTCGGGCGTGCTCATGTCGGCCGCCGGGGCCATATGGCCGCGCGAGAAGCCGGAGCGCTTGTAGTCGTCGAGCTCGGAGCGCTCGGCGCGCGGCAGGCGGGCGTCGGCATAGAACCTGTCGCTGCGCTGCAAGCCCTGGGCCTGCTGCAGCACCTGACGATTCAGGCGCTCGGCGACGAACACCGGGGTCTTGGTACTGCCGTTGTGCAGCACGGCAAAACCCGAAAAACACAGCTCGCGCTCACGGGGTTGCAACTGCAGGGCCGGAGCCTTGCCGCCGGGAAAGAACTGCGGGCAGCGGGCAAAGTGCGTGGGCAGGGCCGTGGCCGTGACATCGGCCTTGTCCACCTTGCCGCCCACGCTGGGCGTGTGGGCGCCGGAGCCGGAATGCAGGCCATCCAGATCCGGCCAGCCGTTCTTGCGAAAGGCCTGCAGGGTCTGGCCGAGTGCATCGAGTGCGGGGATATGCAGGGCGGCCAGCGCCTGGCCCAGCAGTCTTTCGGCAGAAACACTGGGATTGAAGCTGCAGCTGGCAATCTGGAAGCTGGCCAGTGCCGCGGCTCCCGCAGACAGGGCAAAGCGCCTGATGCGGGAGAGGCTGTAGCGAGCAGTCTTGGAAGCGGTGCCGCGCTTGCGCGCAGGCGTTTTCTTTTTCTTGGCGGTCGTCATTGAGGCGGCAATGGTACGCTGCCTGAATGCTGCTTGAGGCGTGATGCGGGCCGCCGGCCGCACTTTGTGTGTCCGGCAATGAAACCGTATGTGAATTGCCTGCGTGCAGGCAGGTGATTCAAGGATCGAGTGTTTGTTTCCGGCCCTGCTGTTGCCGGTACTGGCCAGGCGTCAGCCCCAGGTGTTTGCGAAACACATGGCCCATATGCGACTGGTGGTTGAAGCCGCATTCCAGCGCGATCTGCGTGAGGGGCAGATCGGCGCCTCGAATCATGGCGCGGGCAGCCTGCAGCCGGGTCTCCGTGATCCAGGCATGTGGCGTCATGCCCGTGAGCCGTGTGAACTCACGCAGAAAGCGCAAGGGGCTGGTGTCCACCATGGCGGACAGATCGGCAATGCTCAGCTGCCGCTCGAACTCGGCGGCAATGCGGTCCAGCACGCGCGCATAGCTGGCACCGGGGCGGGCGTCTGCCTCGCAGTCGCTGCCATCCCGGCAGGCCATGAACTGCAGCGCAGCCTGCTCGATGGCCAGGGCGTCAGGCCGAGGATTGAGCAGCAGCAGGCGCAGATGCTGTGCCATCTGCAAGGCCGCACGCTGGCCATGTCGCGAGATGCGCTGCGACGGCCCGGGCGCGTCGGCCTCATGGGCTGCATAGCGCAGCACCAGATATTCACCGCCGGTGGCCGATTCGGAAAATACTTCCACCCCCGGCGGCGTATAGCTCAGGGTGCCGGGCCAGGTGTCGAAGTCCACGCGCCTGTCGGAGGCAATCGCGTGCACGCCTTGCTGTCTTTGCAGCGCAATGCCCAGCGCATGCATGCGCACCGGGTCGCGGCTGCTGTAGGCGGCGCGGCCGAGCAAATGGATCTGCGCGGCTGGCATATCGGTTGCCGAAGGCTGAATCAGGTGGGTCTTCATGGCGGGCTGAAATTTCATGATAGACGATGGCGGGCAGCCGGCGTCACACTGCTGCTCATGAATCAAAACCTGCAAACAAGCGCCGGGCCGCATGGGGTCATAGGCCTGATCGGCGGCATGAGCTGGGAGTCCAGCGCCGAGTACTACCGCCTGATCAACCAGGGTGTCCGGGACCGTCTGGGCGCGTTGCGCTCGGCCAGGCTGCTGATGTACAGCGTGGACTTCGGCCCTGTCGAACAGGCCCAGCATGAAGGCCGCTGGGATGACGCGGCGGCGCTGCTGGCCGATGCCGCCCGTCGCCTGCAAGCCGGAGGCGCCGACTGCGTGCTGCTCTGCACCAACACCATGCACAAGGTGGCGGATCAGGTGGCGGCAGCCGTGTCGATTCCGTTTTTGCACATAGCCGACCCGGTCGGGGCGGCTGCGCGCGCAGCCGGTGTGCAGGTGCTGGGGCTGCTGGGTACGCGCTTCACCATGGAGCAGCCGTTCATGCGCGAGAGGCTGGAGCAGCAGTTCGGCCTGAAGGTGCTGGTGCCGGGCGAGGCCGAGCGCGCGCAGGTGCACCGCATCATCTATGAGGAGCTTTGCGCGGGCCAGATCAGCGATGTGTCGCGCAAGCTCTATCAGCGTGCCATCGAGTCATTGGCGGCCCGTGGGGCGCAGGCCGTGGTGCTGGGATGCACGGAGATCGGCTTGCTCATCAAGAGCGAAGACAGCGTGCTGCCGGTGCTGGACACCACGGCCTTGCATGCTGCAGCGGCCGTGGACTTTGCGCTGCGGGCCTGAACTGCCGGATATCAGTGCGCAGAGCCCGGCTGGAGGATTTGCGGAATGGCGCAATGCGTGCCGGCCTCGTTCATGGCAATGTCATGCTCGTGCTTGGCCACTTCCACCGACATGGCCTGGGGCAGCGGCACGGCGTTCTTCACGGCCAGAATCTCGGCCATCACGCTCACAGCGATCTCTGCCGGAGTCTTGCTGCCGATATAGAGGCCGATGGGGCCGCGCAGCCTGGCCAGCGAGGCTTCGGTCTCGCCAAAATGCTCCATCATGCGCTCGCGCCTTGCGTGGTTGTTGCGGCGCGAGCCGATGGCGCCCACATAGAAGGCCGGGCTGTGCAGGGCCTCGAGCAGGGCCAGGTCGTCGAGCTTGGGGTCGTGGGTGAGGGCGACGATGCAGCTGCGCGCATCGGGCTTGAAGGCCATGACCGCATCGTCGGGCATGTCGGTGACGGTGCTGACCTGCGCCACCGACCAGCTGCCCATGTATTCCTCGCGCGGGTCGCAGACGGTGACCGTGAAGCCGTTGAACAAGGCCATGGTGGCCAGGTATTCGGCCAGGGCCCCAGCGCCGATCAGCAGCATGCGGTAGCCGGGGCCGAGGTGGTTGACGAGTTGCTGGCCGTCAAACTCCAGCGCGTCGGGGTGCTCGGCCGTCTGCAGGCGGACTTCGCCGCTGCTGCAGTCGACGCTGCGTTTCACCAGTGATCCGGCTTCCAGATCGGCCACCAGTTGCTGCAGGCTGGCCGCATCGGGGTTGAATTCCAGCAGCAGCTCCAGCGTGCCGCCACAGGGCAGACCGAAGCGGTGGGCTTCGTCGGCACTCACGCCATAGCGCACCAGCTGCGGCGGGCCGTCGGGAATGCCCAGGCTCTGGTTCAGGGCCTTGGTGTGGCGGGCTATCAAATCGTCCTCGATGCAGCCGCCGGATACCGAGCCAATGGCGCGACCGTCCTCGCGCAAGGCCATCATGGAGCCCACTGGGCGCGGGGACGAGCCCCAGGTGCGTACCACGGTGGCCAGCAAGGCGTGCTGACCGGCCGAACGCCAGTCGCGCAATGCCTTGAGTACCAAGACGTCGATATTGTCCATTGCTTGCTTTCTCTGTTTCTCTCGCTCGCTGCAATTTTGAAGCATCAGGCGGGCACCGGGTAGCGGCGCTACCCGTAAATGATCACCCGTAAAAAGGCCTTCCGAGGCCTGAAGGACAGGGAAGGCCGGCTTGTGCAGAGCTGTGCAGCGCTTTGGCAGCGCCTGCTGTCAATGCGCCTGGGTCTGCTTGCGCAACTGGCCTACCTTGGCAGGCAGGTCCTTCCACTCGTCCACGCCGTACTGGACACGCATGGTGTTGAGCAGGGTGGCGATCTCTGCATCGCTGAGCGCATGGCGGAAGGCCGGCATGGTGCCCAGGTCGGCATGCGCCGGATGTTGCACGCCTTCGAGTACGGCCATGATGGCGTTGTCGGGCGATGCGGAGTGCAGGCTGGTGCTCAGCGCCAGCTGGGGACGCACGCCGAAGCTGCTGCCCGAGGGGTCTGCCTTGTGGCAGGCCATGCAGGCGCCCTGGTACAGGCGGTAGCCTTCAGCATCGAGTGCCAGCTTGGGCTTGGCGGTTTTTTCCGCTATCAGTGCCTTGGCATCGCCAGGGGCGGCGTCGGCCTTGCGGTAGCTCATCAGATAGCTGGCAATGGCGTCGAGATCGGCATCGCTTTGCTGCGACAGGCCGTGGGCCACTGGAGCCATGGGGCCGGCTGCCACGCTGTGACGGGCAGAGAAGCCGGTCTTCATATAGTCGACCAGATCCTGCTTGGTCCAGGGCAGGGGCGAGGCCGTCTTGTCCGTCAGGGCGGGAGCATCCCAGCCTTCGGCGCTGCCGCCGCTCAGGTGGAACTCACCCGTTTTTTCAGCAGCCAGGCCGTTGCGCGGTGTGTGGCAGGCGCTGCAGTGACCCAGGCCTTCGACCAGATAGGCACCGCGATTCCACTCGGGAGCCTGCTTTTCATCGTCCTTGACGACGCCGGGCTTGAGGTAGAGCCAGTTCCAGGCCGCAATGCCGCGGCGCACGTTGTAGGGGAAGTTCAGCGCTGTCTCGGGCGGCTGGTTCTCCACGGCGGGCTCGCTCATCAGAAAGGCGTACAAGGCCTTCATGTCCTCATCCGTCACGCGGCTGAAGGCCGTGTAGGGGAAGGCGGGGTAGAGGTACTGGCCTTCGCGGTCCACGCCGTGGCGCATGGCGCGCTCGAAGGCTTCATAGCTCCAGCTGCCGATGCCGGTCTGCAGATCGGGCGTGATGTTGCTGGTGTAGATGGTGCCGAAGGGGCTGGGCATGGCCAGACCGCCCGCATTGGTCTTGCCGTTGGGCGCAGTGTGGCAGACAGCGCAGTCGCCCATGGCGGCCAGCAGCTTGCCCTTGGCAATCTGCTGGGGTGTGAAGTCGGCAGCAGGAATGGCTGACTGGGGCGCAATCTCGCCCTGATGGGTGAGTGCCAGGCCGGCGGCAGCCAGCACGACCACTACAGCCGCACCGCCCGCCAGAATCTTTTGGAACGTTCGCATATCTATGTTCTTTATCGGTGGAGTCACTTGGACGAGGCGGCGCCGCTCTTGGCAGCCTTGAGCGCGGCCAGCACGCGGCTGGGCGTGAACGGCACTTCCAGCAGGCGCACGCCGGTGGCGTCGAAGATGGCGTTGGCCACGGCGGCGGCGCTGGGCACGGAGGCCGATTCGCCGGCGCCCATGGGTGCCTCGTTGGGACGCTCGACCAGCAGCGAGTCGATCTCGGGCAGCTCGTCAAAACGCAGGATGGGGTAGCCGCCCCATTCCACGGAGGTGACGCCGCTCTTGTCGAAGGTGACGAACTCCTTGAGCACGCGGCTGGTGGACTGCACCACGTTGCCGTGCACCTGATGACGCACGCCTGCGGGGTTGACCATGGCGCCGGTGTCCTGGGCGACAAAGACCTTGTCGACCTTGACTTCCCCGGTTTCGCGGTCCACGGTCACGTCGACCACCCAGGTTGCCCAGGCCGCACCGTAGCCGGGGAACTTGCTGTGGAAGTAGCGGGCATAGGCAAAGCCGCGACCCTTGACCAGGCGCTGATCGTCAGCTGCCGCATTGCGGCGCGCCGGGCCTTCCTGCCAGTTGCACTGCTTCTTGGCCTCGGCAATCAGCGCCACGGCACGGGGGTCCTTGAGATAGCGCAGGCGGTACTCGATGGGGTCGGCCTTGGCCAGGTAAGCGCATTCGTCGATCCAGGACTCATGGGCGAACACATTGGGCAGGGCGGAGACGCCGCGCATCCACGAGGCGCGCACGATGGGCACGGCGTCCTGGGAGATCACGCGCATCTTGGGATACTCATACTGCGGAATGGCAGTGCGGTCGCCCATTTGCTGGGCTTCGGTCTTGGCGGATACCTTGCCCGTGAGGATCAGAGCCAGCGCCGAGGCGTTGTTCGAGGGGTAGCAGGTACGCAGCTCATAGGCGGCCACATTGTTTTGCTCGTCCAGGCCGCCGCGCACGCGAATCAGCTGGCCCGTGCCCTTGGGCTCCCAGCCGGCTTCCTGCTCGCGCATCAGCTGCACGCGCACGGGCTTGCCCACGGCGGCAGACATCAGCACCGCATCCGAGCAGACGTCGTCCGCGCAGTTGCGGCCGTAGCAGCCGGAGGCTTCGAGGCGGGTGACGTTGATGTTGTCGGCATTCACGTCCATGAGCTTGGCAATGTCCTTGCACACGTCGTGGGGGTTTTGCGAGCCGGTCCAGACCTGGATCTGGCCGTCGCCCACTTCGGCAATCGCGCAGGACGGGCCGATGGAGCCATGAGCGTGATAGGGCCAGACATAGTCGCGGGTCAGTGCAGTCTTGACCTGCTCGATCGCCTGCAGCGCGCCTTCGTCTTCCTGCAGCACGCGGTCTGTCTTGGCGTGGTCCACCAGGGTCTGATGCAGGCCGCTCAGCGACATATCGGGCAGGCCACTCCATTCCTTCCAGGTGACCTTGAGCTGGCGCATGGCAGCGATGGCCTGCTCTTCACGCTCGGCCACCACGCCCACGAAGTCGCCCTTGACCACGACCTTGACGATGCCGGGCAGATGGGCGATGGACTTCTCGTCCACCGACACCAGGCTGGAGCCCAGGGGCGCCGTGGCATCGGCGCCGGTGTAGGGAGGACGGATCACGCGGCCGTGCAGCATGCCGGGCACGCGCAGGTCATGGATATAGGTCAGCGCGCCCAGCACCTTGTTGGGGATGTCCACGCGCTGCACCGATTTGCCGATGTACTCGAAGCCGGACTTGCGCAGCTCGATCTTGTCGTCGACCTCGATCTGCAGATCCTGGCCCTGAACCAGCTCGCCATAGCCGTAGCGCTTGCCGCCGGCGATGACAAAGCCTTTGTGGGTGGTGATGCGCTCGGCGGGAACACCGGATTTTTCGCTGGCCAGCTTGATCAGCAGCTGGCGCACCTGCGCTGCGGCATGACGCATGGGCAGGGACGATACCTGGATGGTGTTGCTGGCAATGGTGGGGCCCAGGTCCGGGGTGCGGGCGGTGTGTCCCAGCACCATGGTCACGGCGGCAAAGTCCACATACAGCTCGTCGGCCACCAACTGGCCGAGAGCCGTGCGCACGCCCGTGCCCAGGTCCACGTGGCCGTTGTAGGCCGTGACGGAGCCGTCGGCGCCAATCGCGATGAAGCTGTCCACCAGCTTGGCCGAGGGAATGGGGAAAGCGCCCTTGGCAGCCGCTTCGGGGGCGGTCTGGGCCATCAGCAGATGGCCGCCTGCCACGGAGCCGACCATCAGCATGCCGCCGGCCTTGAGCAGCTGGCGACGGGTCAGTTGAGCGTGATTGTCTTTGGTGAAGAATTTCATGATCAGGCAGCCTTTGCGGTAGTGGATGCGCCGGCGGCGGGGAGGGCCGGGCTGTGGCCCTTGGCAATCAGCTCGCGGGCGCGCGCGGCGGCCTGCATGATTTCCACATGGGTGCCGCAGCGGCACAGATGGCCGGACAGGGCGTGCCTGATTTCTTCGTCGCTGGCCTTGGGCTGCTGGTTGAACAGGGCGACCAGCGCCATGATCATTCCGTTGGTGCAGTAGCCGCACTGCGCAGCCTGTGCATCGACAAAGGCTTGCTGCACCACATGCAGGGTGTAGGTGCGTGCGGTGGCAGGCGCCTTTGTCTCGGCGGCGCTGACATCCAGCACGGCGCGGTCCTGCAGGGCCTGCGCGTTGGCGGCCTTGCTGGCGTCAGGCGACAGGCCTTCCAGCGTGGTGACCTTCTTGCCGTCGACCGCCTTCAGGGGCACGGAGCAGGAGCGCGCCACCTTGCCGTCGATCAGCACGGCGCAGGCACCGCATTCGCCCAGGCCGCAGCCGAACTTGGGGCCGTTGAGCTGCATGTCATTGCGCAGCACATACAAAAGAGGTGTGTCGGCAGTGGCGCTTTGCGCGTCCACTTCCTGGCCGTTCAGAGTGAATTTCATGACGTAGGTTTCAAGAGTCAGTCTTATATATGTGTAGTCAATTATATGACTAGACAAAAATAAAAGAAGTTCACTTGATATAAAGCAGACGCTGTTGCTCTGGTGTGCGCTAGCCGAGGCAGGCTCGGCCTGCGCCGGGCGGCGACTTGCTGGCCCGAGATACGGCGGCAGGGACAGGCCCGTCCCGGGAGAAGGCCTGCCCCGGATGAAGGCCCGCCCCGGAAGCCGGCTGCGCCGCTATGGACTGATCCGATCCGGGGCCATGCCCAGAGCCGGGAAGCCATGCTGTTTGCGTGGAGATGGGACGCGCCTGCCGACTTGGGGATTGAAGCGGCGCAGAAATGGGGCTTCAATGCACGGACACCGAATGCCGCCAGTGCATCGACGCATCGGCGCACCGGTGCCTCGATAGAGAGGGGTTCGCGGTCTGCGGGTTTGCAGACATTCATCAGTCCCTGTTCAGGAGAGCCAAGATGGTCAGCAAAAACACGATTTGTCTCTGGTACGAAAGCGAGGCACTGGAAGCCGCCAGGTTCTACGCCCGGACTTTTCCCGACAGCGCCGTGGGCGCGGTTCACCATGCGCCGGGCGACTACCCGTCCGGCAAGCAGGGCGATGTTCTGACGGTCGAATTCACGCTCATGGGCATTCCCTGCCTGGGCCTGAATGGCGGCCCTGTCTTCAAGCACAGCGAGGCGTTTTCGTTTCAGGTCGCGACGGACAGTCAGGAGGAAACGGATCGCCTGTGGAACGCCATCGTCGGCAATGGCGGCCAGGAAAGCCAGTGCGGCTGGTGCAAGGACCGCTGGGGGCTGTCCTGGCAGATCACGCCGCGCGTGCTGACCACGGCCATTGCCGATCCGGACCGCGCCGCCGCCAAGCGGGCTTTTGAAGCCATGATGGAGATGAGGAAGATCGATATCGCCGCCATCGAGGCTGCCTGGCGCGGCTAGGCGGCCCGCTGCGATAGCAAGGCGGCGGCAGGCCGACGGGCCGGTCCGGTGCAAGCAGGCATCGGGGCGCCCGCGTGCGCTGGCGCACTTTGCCAAGCTTTGAGCGTCCTGGGGCAAACGCTTTGCAGACAGCTCTCCTACAGTGAAATTGCTTTCAATTTCGACGACCCGGTGCCTGCCGGCCGCTGTTGCCCATGTCTTTTGAATGCCTGGCGGCATTGCTCAGGGCGGGCAAGCCGCGGCCGTGGCTGTGCGTCGGAGCCCGCATTCACTTGGAGACATGTCATGAACTTTCTCGACGGCCATCTGTTCCCCGAAAACCAGCAACCCCTGATCATCACAGCGGCACCCTATGCCCCGGGCTGGCTGCCTTCGGACTTTCCCGAGGACATCCCCGTCACCATGGAGGCGCAGATTCAGAAAGCCGTGGACTGCTACAACGCGGGCGCCACGGTGCTGCACCTGCATGTACGCGAGCTGGACGGCAAGGGCAGCAAGCGCCTGTCCAAGTTCAACGAACTGATCGCCGGCGTGCGCAAGGCCGTGCCCGAGATGATCATCCAGGTCGGCGGCTCCATCAGCTTTGCTCCCGAGGACGAAGGTCAGGCGGCCAAATGGCTCTCCGACGACACCCGCCACATGCTGGCCGATCTGGACCCGGTGCCCGATCAGGTGACCGTGACGGTGAACACCTCGCAGATGAACGTGACCGACCAGGCCGAAGATGCGGACTTTGCGGGCACCTCGCGCGCCAATCCCACGCTGTTCAATGCCTACAAGGAAATGACCGTGCCCGCGCAGCCGGGCTGGGTGGAAGAGCATGTGCGCCGCCTGACCAGGGCCGGCATCCAGAGCGCCTTCCAGTGCTACAACCTGAACAGCTTCGAGTCGGTGGAGCGCCTGATGCGCCGTGGCTTCTACATGGGCCCGCTGGTCATGAACTGGGTGGCGATTGCCGGCGGCATGGACACGCCCAGCCTGTACAGCCTGGCCAACTTTGTGCGCGCCGTGCCCGATGGCGCCGTGCTGACCGTGGAGAGCAATGTGCGCAACGTGCTGCCCGTGAACATGTGGGGCATCGCCGCCGGTCTGCATGTGCGCTGCGGCACCGAGGACTGTCTGTGGAACCAGACACGCACAGAGAAGGCCAGCACCGTCTCGCAGATCGAGCAGCTGGTGCGCATCTCGCGCGAGTTCGGTCGTCCTGTCGCCACCGCCAGGCAGGCGCGCGAGATCAGCAAGATCGGCGTGTTCTACGACAGCGTGGAGGAAAGCCTGGCCGCCAACGGTTTTGCGCCCAACCGGCCCGGCGCCAACCAGGGTTTTCTCAGGAAGACCTCCTGATCTTCCGGGGCAGGCTTGCAGGCAAGGCGATCACGACCTCGCCTGCAAGCGGTCTCTGCTGAACCGACATGCGCAAAAAACGGCCTCCGCGATGGAGGCCTTTTTCATGCCAGGATGATTTCTGGCGGGCCCGGAAAATGGCCCTGGCCAGGGTGAGGGCAGGCCTGACATAGTCTCCGCACGCCAGGGGGCACAGCAATGACAGGCTGCACCTGGCGACGCTGTCGCCCCCTCCCGGGTCTGGGTTCTGCGTTCCGGCTTCAGGGCGAGATTGGCGCAAGACAGGGCAGGGCCCGGTTGGGCGCGCATCCATGTTGCGGGTGATGGCAAAAAATAATAGCTGCCTGCGCTTGTTTTCAAAGCGTTTCAGGCAGCTATGTCTCTATCCTCGATGTCAGTCAGGCGATGCTAGCTATTGTTTTTTATGCAGCACAGGCGTTTTGCCAAATGTTGTGCGCCATGTCGCGGCGCCGGGGTGCGGCGGCGCCGGCTGGGATTGGCCCGTCAAAAAAGGCTTGTCAGAAAGGCTTGTCAAAAGGGCTTGTCGCCGATGATGGCAGCACGCTCCATCTTTCGCGCGGCGGGCCAGTAGTCCTGCACGGCGTAATGCTGGGTGCAGCGGTTGTCCCACATGGCGACGCTGCCGGGCTTCCAGCGAAAGCGCACCTGGTACTCGGGGATGGCCGCCTGACTGATCAGATAGTTCAGCAGCATGCTGGCACCGGGCGTCTTGTCCTGGCCATAGCGCACGTTCTCGGGCGTGTGGTAGTTGGCAAAGTGGGTGGTGAAGCTGCAGACGTAGAGAATCTTCTCGCCGGTTTCGGGATGGGTGCGCACCACGGGATGCTCGACCGGAGGATGCAGGCGGCCCAGCTCCAGACGCTTTTCTTCGGGCATGACGGCGCCGAAGCCGTGTTCGATGCTGGACTTGGCCTTGAGGCCGGCTATTTTTTGCTTGATGTCCTCGGGCAGGTTGCGGTAGGCCTCGGCCATGTTGACCCAGATGGTGTCGCCACCGACGGCAGGGCCTTCGATGCAGCGCAGCACGCAGCCCATGGTCGGGTTCTCGCGCCACTGACCGTCGGTGTGATAGGTGTTCTCGTAGTTTTCGCGCTTTTCGCTGCGGTAGATCTGCACCAGACCGGGGTGGTCGGGGTCGCTGCCGGCCACGGGGTGGTCCTCCAGATCGCCGAAGTGGCGGGCAAAGCCCACATGCTCGGCACGCGTGATGTCCTGATCGCGGAAGAACAGCACTTTGTGCTGCAGCAGCAGGGCACGAATTTCCTCGGCCAGGCCCTTGTCGCGGGACGCATCGCCGAGGTGGATGCCGGAAACCTCAGCGCCGATGCTGCAGGTCAGTTGTTCGACTTTCATGGTCTTCTCCTAAGTACCCGGCAAGGCCTTGATGCAGGGCGCCGCCGTCTGATGGAAAAATTTTCGGCGCAGCAACAGCCGCAGGGCTTGACCAAACGCGTCAGCTTGTTGCCCTCTTGGGTGGGTGCAAGGAAAACCCTAGGGCGGGCCCGGGTCGTCATGAAGTGGACGCATCTGCGCGCCGAACCGTCATATCTGTCGCGATCTACTGGTATCCATTGATTGACTGCTTGTCTTGATATTGATAAACATCAACGCCCGAAATGGCAAATGACCCCAGGTCCTGTCTCCGTCCATGAAATCCGGGCCTGTTGTGCAGGACCCGGGTCAACCGTTTTCCAGGTCACGATGAAGCCCCGTATCCGAAGTGTGAGCCTGTGCAAGTACGCCAAGGTGGCGAACGAGCTCGGCATCGATCCGCTGCGCATGTTCCGCCAGGTGGGGCTGGATCACAGCTGTCTGAGCTCTCCCGACCTCATGGTTCCAGAGGCTGCGTTTGCGCAGTTGCTCGAGGCTTCGTCCGCCCAGGCCGGCCATGCTTCGCTGGGCCTGCTCATGGGATCGCACTGGCGTCTGTCCGACTTCGGGCCGATCAGCCTGCTGCTGCAGCACCAGGCCAGCCTCTCCAGCATGCTCAAGACCTTCAAGGACTACGACCACATGATCAGCACCACCGTGGGCACGGAGGTGGTGACCCAGGGGCGTTATTCCATCATTCAGCTGAACCTGGATACCGAGCGCGAGAACCCGGGTCGCCACCCGGTGGAGCTGGGCATCACGGCGCTGATGAGCCTGTGCCGCTATCAGCTGGGCAAGCACTGGAGCCCGGCCAGCATCCACTTCTCGCACAGCGCACCGGGCAGCACCATGAGCCATCGCCGCGTGCTGGGCAGCGAGATCGTGTTCGGCTCGGACTTCGATGGCATCGTGGTGAGCAACGAGGATCTGGAGGCCATCGATGCCGATCACGACAGCCTGATGGAGAGCCACGCCCGCAGCCTGATGGAGAGCCATGCACCGCGGCCCATGGCCAGATCGCTGGAGCAGCAGGTGCGCAGCACCTTGCAGTCGCTGCTGCCCCACGGCCGCCACAGCATTGCCCATGTGGCCGGCGCGCTTGGCTATACGGCCCGCTCGCTGCAGCGGCACCTCGAAACCCAGAACACCAGCTTTCAGGAAACGCTGGACGCCGTGCGCAGCCAGGCAGCGCTGCGTGCGCTGCAGAATCCGCAGCTGTCGGTGAGTGAAGCGGCAGCCCAGGCCGGCTTTGCCGAGAACAGCTCGTTCACGCGCTGGTTCAGCAAGCATTTTCAGCAAAGCCCCAGCAGCTGGCGCCAGCAGAATCTGAATCGCAGCCTGTCCTGAGAGCGCTGTCCGAATGAAAACGCCAGCCTGGTCGCTGGCGTCTTGCGTTGCCGCTCAGGGCTGGGGCATCGCGGCCAGCTGGGTTGCCTCGGGCTGGGCCTTGGCCAGCAGAAAATCGATACAGGTGCGCACGGCCTTGGTCTGATGCCGGTTGGGCAGGTAGAGCAGATACATATGGGTGCCGAAGATGCTGAGCCGGTACTCGTCCAGCGTGCTCAGCACCTCGCCCGTGGCCAGCTTGTCCTGCACCACATAGTCGGGCACCAGACCTACCCCCAGACCGGCCAGGATGCCGTCGCGCAGAAAAGGGAAATGCTCGGAGATCATGGTGGGCTCCAGCATCACTTCGTGGCGCTCGGCGCCCAGATAGGCGGCCAGGCGCAATTGCCGCCCCGTGACTCCGGCGGTGATCAGCGGACTGGCGCGCAGGGCATGCAGGGTTTTGGGCAGGCCGTGGGTCTGCGCATATTCGCGTGAGGCGCAGGCCAGGTAGCGCACCGTGCCCAGGCTGCGCGCCACCAGGGACAGGGGCGGCTCCTGGATCACGCGCACGATGATGTCCACATCGTCGCGCAGATTGTCGGCCCGGTTCTCGAACAGCACGTCGAGCACGATGCCCGGATAAAGGCGCTTGAACTCGATCAGCCATTCGCTCATCACGATCTGGCCGTAGCCGCTGGGCACGCTGATGCCCACGCGGCCCTGCAGGCTCTGGCCCAGCGCCGTGATGGCCTCGCGTGCGGCCAGCATTTCGTTGTGGATGTTGCGCCCATGTTCGTAAAGACGCATGCCGATCTCGGTGGGCTCCACGCGGCGCGTGGTGCGCTTGACCAGTTGCACTCCCGCCGCCTTTTCCAGCTGGGTCAGGTGATAGCTCACATTGGCACGCGTCATCTTGAGCTTGCGCGCTGCCTGGCTGAGATTGCCGCTATCAATGATTTCGACCAGCAGGGTCAGCGATTGGGAGTCCATGGCGTATTTGTCTAATTTTCTTTGACAGTCTGTCAATGATTCATGGGATTGTTAGAAAACATTGTCGTCGTAAAAATAAAGCCCATTCCATAAAGAGATTCAGGAGACATGCATGACCGCCGAAGCCAGCACTTCTGTCGTTGAACTCAAGCAAGACGGTGACGTCCTGCTCGTCAGCGTCAACAATCCGCCCGTCAATGCGCTGGGCGCTGCCGTGCGCCAGGGTGTGATGGCAGCCATGGAGCAGGCCGATGCCAGCGCCGCGGTCAAGGCCGTGGTGATCGTGGGTCAGGGCAAGGCTTTCATCGCTGGTGCCGATATCCGCGAATTCGGCAAGCCTGCGGTCCAGCCCTTCCTGCCCGATGTCTGCAACCGTATCGAGGCCTGCAGCAAGCCCGTGGTGGCCGTGATTCATGGCGCGGCACTGGGTGGCGGTCTGGAGATCGCCATGTCGGCGCATTACCGCCTGGCGCTGCCTGGCGCGAAGCTGGGTTTGCCCGAGGTCTCTCTGGGTCTGGTGCCCGGCGCCGGCGGCACGCAGCGTGCACCGCGCCTGATGGGCGTGAAGGCGGCGACCGAGCTGATGCTCAGCGGCCAGCAGATCGGCGCCAAAGCCGGGCTGGCAGCCGGCCTGGTGGACAAGCTGGAAGAGGGCACGGACCCCATGGCGGCCGGCCTCGCCTATGCGCGTGAGTTGCTGACCCAGGGCGCGCCGCTGCGTCCTGTCAGCGCCACGCCGGGCCGTCTGGCCGACAAGGCCGCGGCCCAGGCGGAACTCGATGTGCTGCGTGCCGACACCGCCAAGAAGTCGCGTGGCCTGTTCTCGCCGCTGAAGATCATCGATTGCGTGCAGGCCGCTCTGGATCTGCCTTTTGCCGAAGGCCTGAAGTTCGAGCGTGCCCAGTTTCTGGCCTGTATCGACAGCCCGCAGCGCGCCGGTCTGATCCATGCCTTCTTTGCCGAGCGCGAGACGGCCAAGATTCCCGAGGCCCGCGCCGCCCAGCCGCGCGCCTTCAGCAAGATCGCCATCATCGGCGGCGGCACCATGGGCGCGGGCATCACCGTCTCGGCACTGGATGCCGGCCTGGTCGTGACCATGATCGAGCGCGATGCCGAATCCATCGCACGCGGCCAGGCCAATGTGGAAAAGGTCTACAACGGCCTGATCGCCAAGGGCCGCATGAGCGAAGAGGCCAAGGCCGCCATCATGGCGCGCTACACGCCATCGACCCGCTATGACGACATTGCCGACGTGGATCTGGTGATCGAGGCGGTTTTCGAAGACCTGGAGGTCAAGAAGGCGGTGTTCAAGGAACTGGACCGCGTCTGCAAGAGCGGCGCCGTGCTGGCCACCAACACCTCGTATCTGGACATCGATGCGATTGCCGCCGTCACCAGCCGCCCGCAGGACGTGATCGGTCTGCACTTCTTCAGCCCGGCCAACATCATGAAGCTGCTGGAGATCGTCGTGCCCGCCAAGGTGGCGCCCGATGTGGTGACCACGGCCTTCGAACTGGCCAAGAAGATGAAGAAGGTGCCGGTGCGCGCCGGCGTCTGTGACGGCTTCATCGGCAACCGCATTCTGGCCACCTACAAGCAGGCCGCCGACTACCTGATGGAAGACGGAGCCAGCCCCTACGAGATCGACGAGGCCGTGCGCGGCTTCGGCTTTGCCATGGGGCCCTTCCAGGTCACCGACCTGGCCGGCGGTGATATCGGCTGGGCCACACGCAAGCGCCGTGCTGCCACGCGCGACCCCAAGGCCCGTTATGTGGAGATTGCCGACCGCATCTGCGAAAACGGCTGGTTCGGCCAGAAGACGGGCCGCGGCTTTTATCTCTACCCGCAAGGTGCGCGCATCGGTCAGCCCGACCCTGAAGTGCTGGCCATTGTGGATGCCGAGCGCGCCAAGAAGGGCGTGACACCGCGTTCGTTCACGGCCGAGGAAATCATGCGCCGCTACATGGCTGCCATGGTCAACGAAGGCGCCAAGGTGGTGGGCGAGGGCATTGCACTGCGCCCGCTGGATGTGGACGTGACCTTTATCTCCGGCTACGGCTTTCCGCGTCACCGCGGCGGCCCCATGAAATGGGCCGATATGCAGGGCCTTCCCAAGGTGCTGGCCGATATCGAGGCCTTTGCCAGGGAAGACGCGCTGTTCTGGAAGCCCGCGCCGCTGCTGCAGAAGCTGGTGGCCGAGGGCAGGAACTTCGAAAGCCTGAATAAGTAACACCCCCTGAGGCGCTCCGCGCCTTCCCCCTCTCTCGCTTCGCGGGAGGGGGACACTGCCCTCGCTGCGGGGCGGCGGGGCCGCCTAGGCCCTTGCTCGGCAGTCCGCCGATGGGGTGTGCCAGTTTTTGAGCGATTAATCAAAATAAGTAGCTGCTAGCGCTTTATTTGTATTGATTTCAGTATGAAAAATATCTGAAAGCAAGTAATGACAAGCGCTTGAAGCTATCAAAAATAGTTTTCAACATTCACAGAGACAAGCACCATGCGTGAAGCCGTTATCGTTTCCACCGCCCGCACACCGCTGACCAAGTCGCATCGCGGCGAGTTCAACGTCACTCCCGCCGCCCAGCTGGCAGCTTTCTCCGTCAAGGCGGCGGTGGAGCGCTCGGGAGTCGATCCCGAAATGATCGAGGACCTGATTCTGGGCTGCGGCAACCCCGACGGTTTCCAGGGCCGCAATCTGGGTCGCCAGACCGTGTTGCGCGCCGGGCTGCCGCTGTCGATCGCCGGCACCACGATCACGCGTTTTTGCGCCTCGGGTCTTCAATCCATCGCCATTGCGGCGGGTCGCGTCGTGGCCGAGGGCGTGGACGTGATGCTGGCCGGCGGTATCGAGACCATCTCCGGCATCCGGGCCGGCAACAACCTGCCCACCGACATGGACCCCTGGCTGGTGGAGCACAAGCCCGAGCTGTACATGGCCATGATCGACACCGCCGATGTGGTGGCCAAGCGCTATGGCATCACGCGTGAAGACCAGGATGCGTTCTCGCTGCAAAGCCAGCAGCGCACGGCAGCGGCCCAGGCCGCCGATCTGTTCAAGGACGAGATCATTGCCTGCTCCACACGCATGATGGAGAAGAACAAGGAAACCGGCGAAGTCACCTACCGCGACGTGGTGGCCACGCAGGACAACTGCAACCGCGCCAGTACCACGCTGGAGGGGCTGGCCAGGCTGGAGCCTGTAAAGGGCCCGGGCAACTTCATCACGGCCGGCAATGCCTCGCAGCTGTCCGACGGCTCCAGCGCCTGCGTGGTGATGGAAGCCAGGCTGGCAGAGCGTCTGGGCCTCAAGCCCCTGGGCGCTTTCCGCGGCTTTGCCGTGGCCGGCTGCGAGCCTGACGAAATGGGCATAGGCCCCGTGTTTGCCGTGCCCAAGCTGCTCAAGCGTCACGGCCTCACGGTGGATGACATCGACCTCTGGGAGCTGAACGAAGCCTTTGCCTCGCAGGCCCTGTATTGCCAGCGTCAGCTGGGCATTCCCAACGAACGTCTGAATGTCAACGGCGGCGCGATTGCCATCGGCCACCCCTTCGGCATGACGGGTGCACGCCTGACCGGCCACATCCTGCTCGAAGGCCAGCGCCGCAAGGCCCGCAACCCCAAGGTCAAGTGGGGCGTGGTGACCATGTGCATCGCCGGCGGCATGGGCGCTGCGGGCCTGTTCGAGATTTACTAAGACCCCCTGAGGCGCTGCGCGCCTTCCCCCAAAGGGGGACGACAGCCTCGCTGCGGGGCGGCGGGGCCGCCCAGGCCCTTGCTCGGCATCTCTGGTTCAGAGTGTGCCGGTGTCAGAGGCTGCGAAGGCGCAATGAGCCATGGATCACCAGGAAACAGCAATGGATTTGCAATTCACCCCCCAGGAAGAGGCGTTTCGCGCCGAGGTGCAGAGCTTTCTCAAGGAAAAGCTGCCCGGTCATATTTCGGCCAAGGTCAAGGCCGGCCAGCGTCTGAGCAAGGCCGATCAGGATGAATGGCATGCCATTCTCAACGAGCGCGGCTGGTATGCGAATCACTGGCCCCAGGAGCATGGCGGTCCGGGCTGGGGAGCGGTCGAGAAGTTCATCTTCGACACCGAATGCGCCCTGGCTGGCGGCCCGCGCATCGTGCCCTTCGGCGTCAACATGCTGGGGCCGGTGCTGATCAAGTACGGCAACGAGCAGCAAAAAAAGTACTGGCTGCCGCGCATTCTGAGCGGGCAGGACTGGTGGTGCCAGGGCTATTCCGAGCCCGGAGCGGGCTCCGATCTGGCCTCGGTGAAGACCACGGCCGTGCGCGATGGAGACTTCTACATCGTCAACGGCCAGAAGACCTGGACCACCCAGGGCCAGCACGCCAACATGATCTTCTGCCTGGTGCGTACCAACCGCGAAGCCAAGGCCCAGGCCGGCATCAGCTTTTTGCTGGTGGACATGAACAGTCCCGGCGTGGAGCTGCGTCCCATCCGCACGCTGGACGGTGACAAGGAAGTCAACGAAGTCTTCTTCACCGATGTGAAGGTGCCGGTCGAGAATCTGGTGGGCGAGGAGAATCGGGGCTGGACCTATGCCAAGTATCTGCTGACGTATGAGCGCACCGGCATTGCGGGCGTGGGCTTCTGCATCTCGGCCCTGGCCAAGCTCAAGGTCATCGCCGCCAAGGTGCACAAGAACGGCCAGCCGCTGAACCAGGACCCATTGTTCGCCGCCCGCATGGCGCGCGTCGAGATCGATCTGGAGAACATGAAGACCACCAATCTGCGTGTGATCGCGGCCGTGGCCGGTGGCGGCGTGCCCGGTGCGGAAAGCTCCATGCTGAAAATCCGAGGCACCGAGATCCGCCAGGAAATCCTGTCTCTGATCCGCCGCGCCATGGGCGTGTATGCCGTGCCCTATATCGACGAGGCCCAGTACGAAGGCTATGACCAGGCGCCCGTGGGCGGCATCGACGAAGCCGCCACGGCCTCGGCCAACTACTTCAACTACCGCAAGCTGTCGATCTTCGGTGGCTCCAACGAAATCCAGAAGAACATCATCTCCAAGATGATTCTGGGCCTGTGAACCTGTAACCCCCTGAGTCGCTTCGTCTGGGCGACCCCGCGCCTTCCCCTGGCCGGGCGCCCCCTAGACGGACGCCCCTAGCCGGGCGCCCCTAGCCGGACGCCCCAAGGGGGACGACGCCCTCGCTGCGGGGCGGTGCGGCCGGCCTAGGCCCTTGCCGGGCATCCCTGGCGAACCGGGCGGTGGCATGCGACACCGATTCGTTCGATTGGGTAGAGAGAATTTGTCATGAACTTCACACACACCGAAGACCGCCGCATGCTGGCGGACAGCCTGAACCGCTTTGTGGCCGAGCAATACGGCATCGAGCAGCGCAACCAACTGGCCTATGGCGCAGAAGGTCACAGCCCCGCGCTGTATGCGCAATTTGCCGAGCTGGGCGCGATCGGCGCACTGTTCCCCGAAGAGGAGGGCGGCTTTGGTGGCTCGGGCTTTGACATCAGCGTGGTGTTCGAGTCGCTGGGCCGCGGCCTGGTGGCCGAGCCGCTGCTGGGTGCGCTGGTCGTGGGCCAGGCCCTGATTGCGGCCGGCACCGAAGCGCACAAGCGCCAGCTGGCAGACATCATCGCAGGAGGCGTGATCGCCACCCTGGCACACGATGAGCCGGGTAGCCACTACGAGCTCAACAAGGTCACGGCCACGGCGGCCAGGAGCGCCACGGGCTGGGTGCTCAACGGCGCCAAGAGCGTGGTGGCCTTTGGCGAAAAAGCCGATCTGCTGCTGGTGTCCGCGCGCACCGCAGGCGGCATGTTCGATACTGCCGGCATCAGCCTGTTCCTGGTCGACGGCAACGCCGCCGGGATTGCCAAGCGTGGCTATAGCCGCATGGAAGGCGGTCGTGCCGCCGAGCTGACTTTCGAGAATGTGCAGCTGGCCGAGGAGGCGCTGCTGGGTGCCGAGGGCCAGGGCCATGCCGTGCTCGAGCATGTGCAGGGCTTTGCCCTGCTGGCACTGGCTGCCGAGGCGCTGGGCGCCATGGATGTGGCCAAGCAGAACACGCTGGAGTATCTGCAGACGCGCAAGCAGTTCGGCGTGGCCATCGGCAGCTTCCAGGCGCTGCAGCACCGCATGGCCGATCTGCTGCTGGAGGTGGAGCAGGTGCGCTCTGCCGTCATCAATGCGGCCGATGCCATCGACAATGCCCAGGGCACCGAGCGCGAGAAGATGCTGTCTGCCGCCAAGTACACCGTGGGCTCCGTGGGGACCCTGGTGGCCGAGGAAAGCATACAGATGCATGGCGGCATCGGCATGACCTGGGAGCTGCCGCTGGCGCATTACGCCAAGCGACTGATCATGATCGACCACCAGTTTGGCGACGAGGACCATCACCTGGCGCGTTTCATGGCCTTGACCCAGGCATGAACTTCAGCGCCTGAGGTGCTGCGGTTTCACTAGACATGGAGAACATCAATGAGTGACGCTTTGCTGATTCGCCGCGAAGGTGCCGTGCTGGTGCTGAGCAACAACAACCCGGCTGCGCGCAATGCGCTGTCGCCCGAGTTCTACGCGGCCGTCACGACCGCGCTGGCGGATGCTGCGGCCGATGCCGGCGTGGGGGCGGTCGTGCTCACGGGCGAGGGCGGGCATTTCTGCGCCGGTGGCGATCTGCGCCAACTGGCCAGGCGCCGCGAACTGCCCGTGGAGCAGCGCCGAGAAAAGCTCGAAGGCCTTCACGATCTGATTCGCGCCGTGCGCGACTGCCCCAAACCCGTCATCGCCGCCGTCGAAGGCGCGGCAGCGGGCGCGGGTCTGTCGCTGGCGCTGGCCTGCGATATGCTGGTGGCCGCCCGCGACAGCCTGTTCTCCGTGGCCTATGTGAAAGTGGGACTGACGCCCGATGGCGGCGCCACGGCCTTTCTGGCCGAGTTCGTCTCGCGGCAGGTCTTGACCGAGCTGTGTCTGACCGGCGAGCGCATCAGCGGTGAACGCATGCACGCTCTGGGCCCCGTCAACCGCCTGGCCGAGCCCGGCCAGGCGCTGGTCGATGCCATCGCGCTGGCCGCCCAGATCGCTACCGGCCCGGACCGGGCCATGGCACTGATCAAGGACCTGTGCCGCCAGGCGCCGCGCAATACGCTGGAGCAGCAGCTGGAGCTGGAAGCGCAGCACATGGTGAACTCGCAAGGTAGCGAGGAGTCCCGTGAAGGCATTGCCGCCTTTCTCGAAAAGCGCAGCGCCGATTTCACCAAACTGCGTGCTTGAGCGTTCGACGAAACCAAGATTTTCCAAGGAGACAAGGCAGATGGCCGACAGCAATACCGAACAGAACCAGGACATCGACTTCCCGCTGGAGGGGGTGCGAGTACTCGATCTGTCCCGCGTCTTCGCCGGGCCGCTGTGCGGCATGGTACTGGCCGACTTCGGCGCCGAAGTGGTCAAGGTCGAGCACCCGGGTCGCGGCGATGACACGCGTGACTGGGGCATTCGCATCGGCAAGACCGAGACCACCTACTACAACAGCATGAACCGCAACAAGCGGTCCATCACGCTGGATCTGCAAACGCCCGAGGGCGTGAAGATCCTCCATGCTCTGCTGCCTCGGTTCGACGTGCTCATCCACAACTTCAAGACCGGCGGCGCCGAGAAGCTGGGCCTGGGCTACGAGCAGCTCAAGGCCATCAAGCCGGACCTGATCTACTGCGCAGTGGCTGGCTACGACAGCAGCGGCCCCGAGGCCAAGCGCCCTGGCTACGATCTGGTGATCCAGGGCGAGGCGGGCCTGATGGCACTCAATGGCGAGGCAGGCATGCCGCCGCTCAAATTCGGCGTGGCCGTGGTGGACCTGGTAACTGGCATGTATGCAGCCCAGGCCGTGCTGGCCGCCTTGTTCCGCCGCGAGCGCACGGGCAAGGGCCGGCTCATCGAGATGGCACTGTACGACAGCGGCATCACGGTCACCGGCTACTACGGCCTGGATGCCCTGCAACTGGGCCATGATCCCGAGCGCTACGGCAATGCCCATCCATCCATCGTGCCTTACGGCATGTACGAGGCCGCCGACGGCCCGCTGATCATTGCCGTGGGCAACAACAGCCAGTTCGACAAGTTCTGCCGCCAGGTCATCATGCGCCCCGACATCGTCGAGGACCAGCGCTTCTCCACCAACGTCAACCGGGCCAGGAACCGGCTGGAGTTGCTGCCCATGCTCAAGGCACTGATTGGCAGCTTCCCGCGCGATCTGCTGCTGGAGCGCCTGACGGCAGCCGGCATTCCCTGCGGCCGTGTGGCCGGCCTGCACGAGGCCCTGACCAGCGAGCGCACGCGCCGCAGCGGTCTGCTGCGCGACATGCCCCATCCCGTGGTCGGCACCACGCCCGTGTTCGCGCCGCCCTATCGCCTGGACGGACAGCGCCTGCCCATCCGCCATGCACCGCCCACGCTGGGTGAGGGCACGCGCGAAGTGCTGCAGCGCCTGCTGACGCTCGATGATGCGCAACTGCAGGACCTGCAAGCCAGGGGCGTTCTCACGCTGCCCCAGGAGCCTTCATGAAGCACCCCTGAGCCGCTGCGCGGCCGGCATAGGCCCTTGCTCGGTGTCGCTGCGTTGGGCCGTGTCAGGCTCACAGGCAGCGGGCATCTCATAGAGCCAAAAATAACTGAAAAGCAAGTTTGAAGGCCGCACAAGACGGCAAACAAAGACAGCGACTTCATAGGAGACAAACCATGAGCATCCCAGTCACACGCCGCGATCTTCTGCAAGGACTCGCCGCCATCGGCGGCGGCAGCCTGCTGACCACGGGCGCCAGCAGCGCCTTCGCACAGGCCGGCAAGCCGGCATGGCCCAGCAAGCCCATCCGCGTGGTCGTGCCCTTCAACGCGGGCGGTGCCACCGACATCATGGCGCGCACCATCGGCGAGGTGCTGGCCAAGCGCCTGGGCCAGCCCGTGGTGGTGGACAACAAGGCCGGTGCGGCTGGCATCCTCGGCACCGAGGCCGTGGCCAAGGCAGCGCCCGACGGACATACGCTGCTGCTGTCGCTCAGCACCTCCATGCTGATCAACCAGTTCCTCTATACCAAACTGCCCTACAAACCGCAAAAGGACATCGCGCTGATCAGCCAGATCGCCGCGGCGCCCGTCACGCTGGTGGTCCATCCTTCGGTGCCTGCCAACAATATGAAGGAGCTGCTGGCCTATGTGAAGGCGCACAAGGGCAAGCTTTCGTACGGCTCCTGGGGCGTGGGCTCGTATGCCCATCTGGCCGGTGCCTATATGAGCAAGACCATGGATGCCGACATGAACCACGCGGCCTACAAGGGCGAGGCACCCATGATCCAGGAGCTGATCGGCGGCCAGCTGCAGCTGTGCTTTTCCAGCGCGCTCAACACCAAGCCCTTCATTGAGTCGGGCCGTCTCAAAGCCATCGGCGTGACCGGCAAGGAGCGCATGGAAATCCTGCCCAAGCTGCCGACCATCTTCGAGCAGGGCGTGACCGACGACGCCTATTCGATCTACGGCTGGGTGGCCATGGGCGCGCCCGCCGGCACGCCCAGGGAGGTCGTGGACCAGCTATACGGCCATCTGCGTGAAATCATCAAGGACCCCAAGGTGCTGGAGCGCATTACAGGCGCCGGCTTCATCCCCATGATGAACAGCCCCCAGGCCTTCCGTGACAACTACCAGCGCGATATGCCGATCTGGAAGGTGCTGGTCGAGCAAGCCGGCGCGAAGCTTGATTGAACCCCCTGAGTCGCTTCGCCTGGGCGGCCTCGCGCCTTCCCCCTTGAAGGGGGCATACGGGCGGCCGGCGACAGCCTCGCTGCGGGGCGGCGTGGCCGGCTCAGGCCCTTGCTTGCTGTCACTGGCTTTGGGCCGTGCCGATTTCATGGGCTGCAGGCGGCGCGAGCGCCATGGACAACTGATTTACCTGGCCTGCGGTAGCGGGCCACCACCGACGACTCAGAGCACGCTCTGGGCAGCTTTGAGAGGAGACTTCATGTACACGCGCAATACCGCACCTCAGGCCGGAGCCACCCGGCGCAGCGTTCTGGCCCTGGCCGCAGCGCCGCTGCTGGCCGGCATGGCCGGCGGCGCGCTGGCCGAGACCGACTGGCCCAGCAAGATGCTGCGCCTGGTCGTGCCTTTCCCTGCGGGTGGACCCACCGATACCGCATCGCGCATCGTGGGCCAGAAGCTGGGCGAGCGCCTCAGGCAGACCGTGGTGGTGGAGAACCGCCCCGGCGCCTCGGGCTCCATCGCGGCCGTGCAGGTCGCCAAGAGTCCGGCCGACGGCTACACGCTGATGATGCTGGCCACGCCCACGCTGCTGGCGCCGCACTTGTACAAGAAGGCGGGCTACGACACCGTCAAGGACTTCACGCCCGTGGCTACGGTCTATGACCTGCCCATCGTCATCGTGGTCAATCCTGCGCTGCTGCCCGACGTTACCGACCTCAAGAGTCTGATCGCCCACGCCAAAGCCCAGAAGTCGCCGCTGAACTACACCAGCTCGGGCGCCGGAAGCTTCGGCCATCTGAGCATGGAACTGCTCAAGCAGATGGCCGGCTTCGACATGCAGCATGTGCCCTACAAGGGCGGCGTGCCCGCCATCACCGACACCATCGGCGGCCAGGTGCCCATCATGTATGCAGACCTCGTGGCCGCGCTGCCCCACATCCAGGCCGGCAAGCTGCGCGCCATCGCCGTGGGTTCGCCCCAGCGCGTGAGAATGCTGCCTGACACCAGGACCATTGCCGAGCAGGGCATCAAGGGCTACGACGCCGTCTCCTGGGGCGGTCTGCTCGCGCCCAAGGGTACGCCCAAGGCCGTGGTGGACCGCATCGCCTCAGAAGTCCAGCAGATCCTGGCCGACAAGGACATCCAGGACAAGCTGCTCCACGCGGGCGCCATCGCCACCTTCCAGAATCCCGCCCAACTGGGTCAGCGCATCCAGCAGGACTACACGCGCTGGGGCCAACTGATCCGCGACAAGGGCATTGCAGTGGAGTAACACGGACATGAAGACACGAATCACCGAACTCTTTGGCATCGAGCACCCCATCATCCAGGGAGGCATGCACCATGTAGGCCTGGCCGAGCTGGCCGCTGCCGTCTCCAACGCAGGGGGGCTGGGCATCATCACGGGCCTGACCCAGCGCACGCCCGAGCTGCTGGCACGCGAGATCGCGCGCTGCCGCGAGATGACGGACAAGCCCTTTGGCGTCAACCTGACCTTTCTGCCCTCGGTCAACCCGCCTGACTACCCGGGCTATGTCAAGGCCATCATCGAAGGCGGCGTCAAGGTGGTCGAGACGGCCGGCAACAACCCGCAGAAATGGCTCCCCGCGCTCAAGGAAGCCGGCATCAAGGTGATTCACAAGTGCACCTCGGTGCGCCATGCGCTCAAGGCCGAGGTCATCGGCTGCGACGCCATCAGCGTGGACGGCTTCGAATGCGGCGGCCATCCGGGCGAGGACGATATTCCCAACTTCATCCTGCTGCCGCGCGCGGCAGAAGAGCTGAAGATTCCCTTTGTCGCCTCGGGCGGCATGGCAGACGGCCGCTCGCTGGTGGCCGCGCTGGCGCTGGGCGCCGAGGGCATCAACATGGGCACGCGCTTCATCGCTACGAAAGAGGCTCCTGTACACGCCAACGTCAAGCAGGCCATCGTGGCGGCCAGCGAGCTCGACACCCGCCTGGTCATGCGCCCGCTGCGCAACACCGAACGCGTGCTGACCAACCCGGCGACCGAGCGCCTGCTGCAAAAGGAGCGCGAGCTGGGCGCGGCCATCACCTTTGCCGACATCGCGCCCGAAGTGGCCGGCGTCTATCCGCGCATCATGCACGACGGCGACATGGACGCGGGCGTCTGGTCCTGCGGCATGGTGGCCGGCCTGATCAACGATGTGCCTACGGTGGCGCAGCTGATCGCCGGCATCATGGACCAGGCCCATGCACTGATCAACGAGCGGCTCGCGGGCCTGGCCCGCTAAGCCTTTCACTCTTCAAAACCAGGAAAGAGCTTTCTCATGAAAATCCTTGTACCCGTCAAACGTGTCGTGGACTACAACGTCAAGGTCCGCGTGAAGTCGGACGGCACGGGTGTGGACATCGCCAACGTCAAGATGAGCATGAACCCCTTTGACGAAATCGCCGTCGAAGAAGCCGTGCGCCTGAAGGAAAAAGGCGTGGTGACCGAAGTCATCGCCGTCTCCTGCGGCGTGGCCCAGTGCCAGGAAACCCTGCGCACGGCCATGGCCATCGGTGCCGATCGCGGCATCCTGGTCGAGACCGATGTCGAGCTGCAGCCTCTGGCCGTGGCCAAGCTGCTCAAGGCCCTGGTGGACAAGGAGCAACCCGGTCTGGTCATCTGCGGCAAGCAGGCCATCGACGACGATGCCAACCAGACCGGCCAGATGCTGGCGGCCCTGGCCGACCTGCCCCAGGCCACCTTCGCCTCCAAGGTCGAAGTCGCCGGCGACAAGGCTGACGCGCCCCGGGTCAACGTCACCCGCGAAGTGGACGGCGGCCTGGAAACCGTGGCCCTGTCCACGCCCGCCGTCATCACCACCGACCTGCGCCTGAACGAGCCCCGCTACGTCACCTTGCCCAACATCATGAAGGCCAAGAAAAAGCAGCTGGACACCTTCAAGCCCGAAGACCTGGGTGTGGACGTGACGCCCCGCCTCAAGACCGTGAAGGTCTCCGAGCCCGCCAAGCGTGGCGCTGGCGTCAAGGTGGCCGATGTGGCCGCCCTGGTCGACAAGCTGAAAAACGAAGCAAAGGTCATCTAAGGCCCCCTGAGCCGCTTCGCGTCATCCCCCGCAGGGGGACGACACCCTCGGTGCGGGGCGGCCCTTCCTCGGTGTCCTGCACTTGCGCCGCGCCAGATTAGCCGGCCGCGGGTGATGCAGGCATCATGAAAAATTTTAGAGAAAGACGACTGAAATGACTTCTCTCGTTATTGCAGAACACGACAACGCTTCGATCAAGACCGCGACCCTGAACACCGTGACGGCCGCCAAGGCCTGCGGCGGTGATGTGCATGTGCTGGTCGTTGGCGAAGGTGCAGCCGCTGCCGCCGCTGCAGCCGCCCAGATCGCCGGAGTCTCCAAGGTCATCCATGCCGACGGCGCCAGCCTCAAGGACGGCCTGGCCGAGAACGTGGCGGCCCAGGTGCTGGCACTTGCTGGAAATGGTGCCGGCAACTACAGCCACATCCTGTTCCCCTCGACCGCCTCGGGCAAGAACGTAGCCCCTCGCGTGGCCGCCAAGCTGGACGTGGCCCAGATCAGCGACATCACCAAGGTCGACTCTGCCGACACCTTCGAGCGCCCCATCTACGCGGGCAACGCCATTGCCACCGTGCAGTCCGCCGATGCCGTCAAGGTCATCACCGTGCGTACCACGGGCTTTGACGCAGCGGCTGCCACTGGCGGCTCGGCGGCGGTGGAAACGGCGGCTGCCGTGGCCGACAGCGGCAAGAGCGCCTTTGTGGGCCGCGAAGTGACCAAGAGCGACCGTCCCGAGCTGACGGCAGCGAAGATCATCGTCTCCGGCGGCCGTGCTCTGGGCTCGGCCGAGAAGTTCACCGAAGTGATCACCCCTCTGGCCGACAAGCTGGGTGCGGCCATCGGCGCCAGCCGTGCGGCTGTCGATGCGGGCTACGCGCCCAACGACCTGCAGGTGGGCCAGACGGGCAAGATCGTGGCGCCGCAGCTGTACATTGCCTGCGGCATCTCGGGAGCGATCCAGCATCTGGCGGGCATGAAGGACTCCAAGGTGATCGTGGCGATCAACAAGGACCCGGAGGCACCGATCTTCTCGGTGGCCGATTACGGTCTGGAAGCCGATCTGTTCCAGGCAGTGCCGGAGCTGGTGAAGGCGATCTAAGCGTTGCCATAGCAATGCGCGGCCCGGACACAGGTGTCCGGGCCCTGGCCAGAGCGGCACACAAGGCATGTGCCCCGGCCCCACCTGGTTCAGAGATTCAGGAGACAAGACATGCAGATTTCCCTTGACCGCCGCAGCCTGGTGCTTGCCACAGCCGCCTTTTTCACTGCTGCTGGCACTGGCGCATCAGCCTGGGCACAGTCCGGCGACTATCCCGCGCGGCCCGTCACGCTGATCGTGCCGTTCCCGGCCGGCGGCCCCACCGACCGCCATATGCGTACGCTGGCCGACATCGCGGGCAAGCAGCTGGGCCAGCCCATCATCGTCGAGAACAAGCCCGGCGCAGGCGGCACGCTGGGTCCCGGCGCCATGGCGCGCACAGCCAAGCCCGACGGCTACACCATCACCCAGTTCCCCATGTCCATGCTGCGCATGGCACATATGCAAAAAACCGCCTGGAACCCGGTCACCGATTTCACCTACATCATCGGTGTCTCGGGATATACCTTCGGTTTCACGGTGCGCTCGGACTCTCCCTACAAGAGCTTCAACGAGTACATTGCTGCCGCACGCAAGACTCCCGGCAAGATCGAGTACGGCTCCACAGGCATAGGTTCCTCGCCGCATCTGCTGATGGAGGAACTGGCCGAGAACGCCAAGGTCACTCTCAATCATGTGCCTTTCAAGGGCAACGCCGACCTGCAGCAGGCCCTGCTGGGCGGTCATGTGGCCGCGCAAAGCGATGCCTCGGGCTGGGACACCTATGTGAATGGCGGCCAGATGCGTCTGCTCATGACCTTTGGCGAAAAGCGCACCCAGCGCTGGCCCGATGTCCCTACGGCCAAGGAGCTGGGCTATGGCGTGGTCTCCACTTCGCCCTACGGTCTGGCAGGTCCCAAGGGCATGGACCCGGCGGTGGTGCGCAAGCTGCATGATGCCTTCAAGAAGGCCATGGATGATCCGCGCCATGTCGAGGTGCTAAAGCAGCTCAACCAGGACGTCTGGTACCGCTCGGGCGCCGACTATGCGCAATGGGCCAGGGAGGCCTTTGCCAAGGACAAGGTTCTGATCGAACGCCTGGGTCTGGCTGCCAAATAAGCCACCGTCTGCCCAAGCGCCTGCAGGGCCGGGGGCTCGCAGGCGCAGTTCGCTTGAGATTCGTGAATTCCTGAAACGGAGCCCCTCATGACTGTTACCCTGCCTTCGCCCGATGCGCCCTTCACCACGCTGGCCGAGCTGATCCGCAGCCATGCGCGCCAGCAGCCTGCCCATGCGGCCCTGCGCGACGACCAGCAGACCCTGAGCTACGCCCAGCTCGACGCCCTCATGGACCGCGTGGCCGCAGCCTTGCAGCGCGAAGGTGTGCTGCCGGGTCAGGCCATTGCCATCTGCGCTTTGAACTCGGTGCGCTATGCCGCCCTGTTCCTGGGCGCCTTGCGCGCGGGCGTGGTGGTCGCGCCGCTGGCGCCATCCTCCACAGCCGAGAGCCTGGCTTGCATGCTGCGCGATGCCCAGGCGCGTCACCTGTTCCTCGACAAGGCGGCCCAGGATCTGGTGCCTGCCGACAGCGCCCTGCAATGCATCTCGCTGGATGGCGCCGCTCCCGGCCGGGCCTTTGACGACTGGCTGGCGCCCGAAGGCGCGCAGCCCGCGCCCGTGAGCGTGGAGCCGGCCGCGCCGTTCAACATCATCTATTCCTCGGGCACCACGGGCACGCCCAAGGGCATCGTGCAGTCGCACGGCATGCGCTGGACCCATATCAACCGGGGCGGCGTCTACGGCTACGGCCCCGAGGGCACCACGCTGCTGGCCACGCCGCTGTACTCCAACACCACGCTGGTGGTGTTCTTTCCCACGCTGGGCAGTGGCGGCTGCGTGGTGCTGATGCCCAAGTTCGATGCGGCCCGCTACCTGCAACTGGCCCAGCAGCACCGCGTCACCCACACCATGCTGGTGCCCGTGCAGTACCAGCGCATCATGGCGCTGCCTCAGTTCAGCGAGCATGACCTGTCGAGCTTTCAGGCCAAGTTCTGCACCAGCGCACCGTTCCGGGCCGAGCTCAAGGCAGATGTGGTGGCGCGCTGGCCGGGCAGCCTCACCGAGTTCTACGGCATGACCGAAGGCGGCGGCACCTGCATCCTCGAAGCCCATCTGCACCCGGACAAGCTGCATACCGTGGGCCGGCCCGCCGAAGGCCATGACATCCGCCTCATCGACGAGGACGGCCGCGAGGTCGCCCCGGGCGAGGATGGCGAGGTCGTGGGCCATTCGGCCAGCATGATGAGCGGCTACCACGGTCAGCCCGCCAAGACGCGAGAGGCCGAATGGTTCGATGCCACGGGCAAGCGCTTCATTCGCACGGGCGATGTGGGCCGTTTTGACGCCGACGGATTCCTGACCCTGTTCGACCGCCGCAAGGACATGATCATCAGCGGCGGCTTCAACATCTACCCTAGCGACCTGGAAACCCAGCTGCGCGCCCACCCGGCCGTGGACGACGTGGCCGTGGTCGGCGTGCCCTCCGAGCAGTGGGGCGAGACGCCTGTGGCCTATGTGGTGTCGCGCACGGGCCAGCCGGCCCGGCCCGAGGAGATCATGGGCTGGTACAACCAGCAAGCCGGCAAGACCCAGCGTCTGGCCGACCTGCGCTTCATCGCAGAGCTGCCGCGAAGCGCCATTGGCAAAGTGCTCAAGCGCGAGCTGCGCGACCAGTACGTGGCGGGGCGCTGAGCCTGTCTTCCATTCCATGATGCCCATCACGAGACAAATCCCATGAGCCATGACACCACAATGTCCGAGGTCCGCCGTCAGGTGACGCCCGAAGAGTGGCAGACCCGCGTCGAGCTGGCTGCCGCCTACCGGCTGGTTGCCCACTTCGGCTGGGACGACCTGATCTTCACCCACATCTCGGCGCGCGTGCCGGGCCAGCCCGGCCAGTTCCTGATCAACCCCTACGGCATGCTGTTCGATGAGATCACTGCGTCCAGCTTGGTCAAGGTGGACCACGAGGGCCGGCCGCTTATGGAGACCGAGTACGACGTCAACCCCGCCGGCTTCGTCATCCACAGCGCCATCCATGACGGCCGGCCCGAGGTGCAGTGCGTGCTGCACACGCACACTCGCTACGGCGTGGCCGTGTCGGCACAAAAGGATGGCCTGCTGCCCATCTCGCAGCAGTCCATCTTCCCGCTGGTGCGTCTGGCCTACCACGACTACGAGGGCGTGGCCCTGCGCGATGACGAGAAGCCGCGCCTGGTCGATGACCTGGGTGCGAGCAACTTCCTCATCCTGCGCAACCACGGGCTGCTGACCTGCGGCCGAAGCGTGGCCGAGGCCGTGCTGGCCATGTACACGCTGGAGTCGGCCTGCCGCATCCAGATCCTCGCGCAGTCGGGCGGCAGCGAGCTGATGCGTATCCCGCAGACCATCATTGCCGATGCGTTCAACCAGTCGCGCCAGGTCACCAAGGGCAAGGGCGCAGGCCTCGCCTGGCCCGGCCTGCTGCGCCGCCTGGACCGTCTCGATCCAAGTTACAAGGACTGATAGAAACATGGGAATCCTGGTCAACATCCACCCGAGCATGGGCGCACCCATCGTCGATTCGCTGCGAGCGCTGGCGCCCGACGTACAGGTCTGGGCCCATCGCGACGAAGCACCGGCCGATGCGGTCGAGGCCATGCTCGCCTGGAGCCTCAAGCCGGGCGTGCTGCCGGCCTATCCGGGCCTGAAGCTGCTGTGCGCGCCCAGCGCGGGCGTGGACAAGCTGCTGGCCGTGCCCGACCTGCCGGCCGGCCTGCCCGTGGCGCGCACGGTCGATCCGCAGCAGCATGTGGAGATTGCCCAGTATGTGGTCGGCACGGCGCTGCGCCACACGCGCGAGCTGGACCTGTTCGCGCGCCAGCAGCAGGCCGGCGACTGGCTGCGCCGCCCCGTACGCGCCAGCGCAGACTGCCGCGTGGGCATCCTGGGCCTGGGCGAGGTCGGCCGCTTCGTGGCCGGCGCCATGCAGGCCATCGGCTACCCCGTCGCAGGCTGGAGCCGCGGCGCCAAGAGCATTGCAGGCCTGGCCACGCACAGCGGTGCCGAGGGTCTGCAGCTGCTGCTGTCCGGCAGCGATATTCTGGTCTGCGCCTTGCCGCTCACGCCCGAGACGCGCGACCTGCTGGACCGCCGCACCCTGTCCCTGCTGCCACGTGGCGCCTACTTCATCAACGTGGGGCGCGGCGAGCAGGTGGTGGAAGACGACCTGCTGGCCCTGCTCGACGAAGGCCATCTGGCCGGCGCCGCGCTGGACGTGCTGCGCGAGGAGCCGCCCCAGCCCGGCAACAAGGTGTGGGGGCACCCCAAGGCCTTTGTCACTCCGCATATTGCGGCCCAGGCCTCGGCCGATACCGTGGCCCGCCAGTGCCTGGAGAATCTGCGCCGCCTGCGTGCGGGCGAGCCCTTGCTCAACCTGGTGGACGTGACCCGCGGATACTGAGACGTATATCCCCTTCCCTGTCGCGCTGCCGCGCGGCGCTTTATCCTTGCAAGAACCAAGAGACATTCATGCCTTCGACATCTCGCCGCAGCTTTCTTCAATCAAGCGCCGCAGCCGGCGCCGCCATGCTGGCTCCCTCGGTCTGGGCTCAGAGCCCCTGGCCCTCCAAACCCATACGCATCGTCGTTCCCTACACGGCGGGCGGCTTCACCGACCAGATGGCTCGTCTGCTGCAAGTGGGTTTGCAGAAAGCGCTGGGCCAACCCATAGTCATAGACAACAAGCCCGGCGCGAATAGTCTCATCGGTGTGGATCAGGTGGCCAAGTCCGCACCTGATGGCTACACGTTCGGAGTGGTGATTGCCGCCTATGCGGCCAACACCACGCTGTATCCCAAGCTGCCCTACAACCCCGGCAAGGATCTGGTCGGCGTGTCTCTGATGGGAATCTCGCCCCTGGTTGCAGCAGTGTCCATCAATGCTCCGTTCAAGACCACGCGGGAGCTGATTGACTATGCCAAGGCACATCCTGGCAAGGTCAGCTTTGGCTCCTCGGGAAGCGGCTCCAGCGCGCATCTGACAACCGAGTTGATGAAGCTGCTGACCAAGACGGATATGACCCATGTGCCCTACAAGGGGGCCGCACCGGCACTGACCGACCTCATGGGCGGTCAGATCCAGTTGTTCCTCGATCCTCCGCCCAATCTGATCCAGCCTGCCAAGGCCGGTCGCATTCGTCTGATTGGCGTTGCCAGCGACAAGCGACTGGCGGTTTTGCCCGATGTACCTACATTTGCCGAGCAAGGCATCCCCGACCTGATGGGCAGCACCTGGGCAGCAATGATTGCACCGGCAGGAGTGCCCAAGGAGATCGTGCAGCGCATGTCCGCCGAAGTCACTCGCATCATTCGCAGTCCTGAGATTTCCCAGCGCATGCAGCAGACCATGGGCACGTTTGCAGAAGGTTCGACGCCGGAGGAGTGCGATCGTTTCATCGCCGCCGAAACTGCCAAATGGGGCAAGGTCATTCGCGAGGCCAAGGTCACGCTGGACTGATGGAAGCGCCTGGCAGGCACTGAGCATTTTCGCCTTCAGGCCCTGATCGCCGGAGTTCTCTCAAAGTTGAGAAAACCGCGCTATAATCGCTTTCTCTTTAGGGGAGTCGCCAAGCTGGTTAAGGCACTGGATTTTGATTCCAGCATGCGAAGGTTCGAATCCTTCTTCCCCTGCCAAGATATAAAAGCCCCGGTTGTTTATGCAGCCGGGGCTTTTTCTTTGTGCACGATGCGCATCTGCCATCTTTGGAGGCGGGCCTGCTATCTCCATTGAGTGACGCTCATGCCATGTATCTTCTATGCGCCAGAAGCACGGGGCATTTCGCAAAAATCCACTTATCAATCGGAACCTCGCCGGGCGAGGCGCCACGTAGCGCCAGACCGCATCGTTGCGGCAGTGACGCCAGCTTGATGCCGGTGTGTAAATAGCATCAGCTGTATATCGGTCAGACAACAGGCTGGCAGATGCGCAGCGATACATCGGCAGAGACAGGAGCTACTGTGTTACAAAACAGTGGTATTTTTTTTACCTGAGCTTTACAATCCGCGAAGAAATAGAACTGAGATTGATTCTCGTTGTGTTTCTTTGCTGCCAGCCCCTATACGGTATCTCCGTTCCAGCCACAGCGTCATTTGTTCTTCGGCACTTCTTGCCTGAAGAAAGCACCCTGGTTTTTCTTTGAAACGCTCATGCTGGAACGTTCGTTTTGCCCCGTAGTCGGGGCTTTGCCATTTCGTCTTCACGCCACGGCTGCGGCCGTCAGTGTGGTCTGCCTGCTGCCCTTTGTCAGTCATGCACAGGAGGATGCTGCATCGACACTTGCGGAAGTGACCGTGCAGGAGAAGGCCATTCCCAATGTATATGGAGAGTCCAGGGACTCCTATGTGGCTGGCGGAGTGGAGGTCGGCAAGGCGGCGCAGTCGCTGCGTGAAGTTCCGCAGTCGGTGACGGTGGTAACCCGTCAGCGCATGGACGATCAGGCCATGCGCACGCTCGATGATGTGATGAACTACACCACCGGAATCACTCGCGAAGAGACCTGGCTGGATACGACCTATCTGTCCCGCGGCATGAATATCACCAATTTCCGGTTTGATGGCGGTGCTGCCAGCTCCTCTCGCTCGGGCAGTCGCAGCCTGGACATGGCGCAGTTCGACAGCGTCAGTGTGCTGCGCGGGGCCGACGGCCTGTTTGGTGCAGGTGAGGCTGGTGGGGTTCTGAACTTCACCTACAAGAGGCCACAGGCCAAACGTCAGACGCAGGTGCTGCTTTCCGGCGGAACCATGAGCAACTATCGCGCCGAGCTCGACACCACGGGTGCGTTGAACGAAAACGGAACTCTGCGTGGCCGTTTCGTGGCCGTGAACCATGACCGCAAGGAAATGGCCGCGCCATCCAAGCTCAAGCGGCAGATGTTGTATGGGGCGCTGGAGATGGACCTGACGTCCAGCACGGTTGCCACGCTGGGGGCCAGCTATCAGAAAGACAGAAATACGGGCTTCAATGCCAGCCTGCCGCGCTATGCGGACGGCAGCGATATCGGCTTTGCGCGCAATACCAACTTTGGCGCGCCCTGGAACTGGATCAATCGCGAAAACACCACGGTCTTTGCCAAGCTGGAGCAGCAGCTCGGCAACGACTGGCTGCTCAAGACCCAGCTCAGACACACCCGCTTCAATGAAGGCGTGAACGGCGCAGAGATCGAAAGTTCGCCGGATCCCGTCACGCTGCAGGGGGCGGACTGGTGGATCCATCAAGCCAAGTCACGCGAGCGTGAAACCAGCTTCGATATCAATTTGCAGGGCAGCTTTGATGCCCTGGGTCAGCGCCACGATGTGATCCTGGGTTTCGATCAGCACCGCAACAGCAATACCAATCGAAGTCTGTGGCCCAGAGTGGGGCCGGCCGACGTATTCAACCGGATTCCACCGCAGGACCCCGGTTATCCGCTCGGTGACTGGACCAGTGGCTCGCAGACCAAGGCGCAAAAGAGCGGCCTCTATGGCTCCGTTCGTCTACGTCCCGTGGAGCGTTGGTCCGTGGTGCTTGGCGGACGCTATGTGCTGCAGGATCGCAATACCCAGCATGACATGAGCGGTGCGCTCACGGCCAGCAGCCGGGAGTCGAATGTCTTTGTGCCCTATATGGGGCTGATGCATGAGCTGACCAGGTCCACCAATCTGTATTTCAGCACCGCCGAGATCTATCAGTCTCAGGCCGGAAAATTCTCTGCACCGCTACCTGGAACGCCTCTTGATCCGGTGCGTGGTCGTACCTACGAGCTGGGTGTCAAAAGCGAGCTGACCCCCAATCTGATTGCCAGTGCGGCATTGTTTCGTACTGATAAAAAAGGCGAGGCCGTTTACGACCCCGCTTACCCCCAGACCGATTGGCGCGGCGGTTGCTGCTACTTCCGCGACGGCTTCAAGCTGAGCCAGGGCATCGATCTGGAGATGACGGGGCGAATCACTCCTAATCTCCAGCTGGCGGTGGGCTATACCTACAACAGCAATGAAGACAGACGCAAGGACAGCGCCCAGTTCAGCACGGTCACGCCGCGCCATCTGTTCAAGGCCTGGGCGGACTATCGCTTGAGCGGCGATTTGCGCGGCTGGAGCGTGGGCGGCGGTGTGGTGGCGCAGAGCTCGAACTACCGGGCTTCGGGCATCAGCGCTTACAACCCGGCAACGGGCCGTTATGACGGAGCCTGGACGCCGTACAACTTCACTTCCCCGGGTTATGCCATCTGGTCGGCTCGTGTGGCCTATGCGTTCAACAAGGATTGGAGCCTTGCGATGAATGTGGGGAACTTGTTTGACAAGACTTACTACAGCACGGTCGGCTATGCGGGTTACGGCAACTTCTACGGCGAAAAGCGTACGGTTACCGTGTCGCTCAAGGGCCGTTTCTGACGGGGCGTAGCAATGTCGCAATCAGATGGGCGTCGCTCTGACTGGGGACTGGGATCGCGTCTGGCTGCTGCAGTGCTGGGAGGCTATGCCGTCTCCAGTGCCTGGGTGATTTTATGTGGTGCGATGAGTCAATCTCGTGTGGAGACCATTCTGGCGGGCATGCAGTCCAGCTGGCTCTGGTACGTGGCTGCCGTGATTTGGGCTTTTTCTCCGGCATCGCCACGGCGGATATGGAGCGTGCTGGGCATCGTGATGATCGGCATGCTTCTTGGCACCGCAGCGTTGATCTTTCTGAAGGGACGCTGATGCAGCCGGCAAAGAAGGAATCGGGCGCAGGCAAAGGCAGCTTCCGGCAGGCACAGGCATGGTTGCATACCTGGTGCGGCCTGTGGTTCTCCTGGCTGCTGTATGCCGTTTTTCTGACGGGGACCCTGGCCGTCTTCGAGGAGCCCATCACCCATTGGATGACCCCCGAGCATCATGCCCATGAACAAGCAGAGGCCAGGCAGGCGGGCACCGTGCCGCAAGCGCAGTCTTCCCTGAGCCAGCGTCTGCAATGGGGCATGGCCTATATGGAGCGGCAGCACCCTGGCGCAGACATGTGGGAGCTGTGGCCTGCGGACTCCCAAGGGGGCGGGGATTTACGCGTCTACTGGTTCGATCACGAGGGACAGTATGCGGCGGCCCAGCTGGACCCGAAGTCCGGCAGTGCCATGGATGCCGCTGACGTTCCCAAGGTGCGCCAGACACTGGGTGGCCATCATTTCGTGGATTTCCACTATCAGCTGCATGCAGGACAGCTCGGACTCTGGATTGTGGGCATCGCCGCGCTTGCCATGCTGGTGGCACTGGTCAGCGGAGTGATTACCCATAGACGAATCTTCAAGGACTTCTTCACCTTCCGCGCTCGCAAAGGGCAGAGAAGCTGGCTGGACATGCACAACGCCGTGGCGGTGCTGACGCTTCCTTTCCAGCTCATGATCGCCTATACAGGCATCGCCATATCCTGCGCGACCTTCATGCCTGCCGGCATTGCGGCCTACTTCGGCAGCAGTGCCGAAGCCGTCAAGTCTTTCCAGGTGGCGCTGAATGAACCAGGCAAGCCACAGCGTTCGGGTCAGGCCATGCCCGTACCGGATCTGGAGTCCTTCGTGCTGCGCGGGCAGGCCTTGATCGGGCAAGCGGTGCGAGCGGTGGTGATTGATTACCCGGGCGATGCAGCTGCACGCATCGGCATTTACGGATGGAATGAAGCCGACGATCTGAGCAAGCGTCTCAGTCCCAGCAGCGGCATGGCCATGTTCTCGGCCGCCACTGGAGAGTTGCAGCAGTTGCGCTTGCCAGGAGGTGTGGATGGCGGTGCGGCATCGCTTACGCAATCGGTGATCGGCGGGATGCATATGGCGACTTATGGCGGGCGACCGCTGAAGTGGCTGTACTTCATTTTCGGGCTGGCCGGAAGCGCCATGATGGCCACGGGGGCGATTCTCTTCATGGTCAAACGGCGCGCCAAGCATCATGGGGAGTTTGGCTCCAGCACCTCCGCGGTCTACCGGATGATTGAAGCAGCGAATGTGGCGGCCATCACGGGACTGGGCATCGCCTGTGTGGGATTTTTGTGGGCCAATCGCTTGCTGCCTGTCGAAATCTCGCAACGCTCCAGATGGGAGTTGGTGGTGTTCTTTGCGCTGTGGATTCTGGCTCTCACACATGCGCTGCTGAGGTCGCCGCCACTGGCATGGCGTGATCAGATGGCAGCGCTGGCTGTGCTTTGTCTTCTGTTGCCCTTGCTGAATCTCGTGACGACTGGAGAGCAACTTGCTGCATACCTTCTCGATGGTGACTGGGAGAGCGCGGGGGTAGAGCTTTTCGCCGTTGCTGTCGGAGTGGCGGCGGCTGCTGCCTGGGCCTGGATGCGCAAGGCATCGAACCTGAAGCCTGCGCGAAAGCAAATGGCTCGTGAACTGTCGGCTCGTGAATTGTCGAGAGACCTGCCTGTGGCTGCGGATGCAAGTGCCGCGAAGCAGGGGAGCCTGTCATGACCTTGTGGCAGTCATCCTTGCAGGCCTTTGCTCTTTCGATGGGAGGCATGACGGCTCTCGCTTTTGCCATGGACCGCCATTACGCGCAATTGGCATCTCTGGACGAGGTGCCGGCAGCGCATCGTATGGCGCTGCGTGTGTTGGGGGGACTGCTTTTGCTGGCCGTCTGGCTACCGAGCATCCGCGGATGGAGTGCAACGGCCAGCACCTTGCTCGTGCTGGGCTTCTGGAGTCTGGGGGCTCTCGCGACGGTCGCGGGGCTTTCCTGGTCGGCTCGACACCTGGCTGTTGCAGCCGCCGTGACGGTGCTGCTGGGGGGCGTCAGCTGCCTCTGGTGACGGATCCCTTGAAGCCCGCAAGGCTTCTGATCTTCAATCGCTCCAATTCATGCCGTGGCCATGGGTTTCAGCAGCGACTGCGAATTGTTTTCTGGAAAGTGCAACGTTCATGACGGTGGGACAAATCAAACGCTGGGGCAGCCTCGGGCTGCTGCTGGTCTGTGCTGGAGGTATTGCCTTGTGGTGGGGGAGTCGGCCCAGGGTCGAGTACCAAAGTGTTGCGGTGCAGCGCGGCGATGTGGAGTCCACCGTCACTGCCATCGGTACTTTACAGCCCAGAACCTATGTGGATGTAGGGGCGCAGGTTTCGGGCCAGATCACCCGTTTGCTGGTCAGTCCAGGAGCCAGGGTCGAGAAAGGTGCATTGCTGGTGGAGATCGACCCCAGCGTGCAGCGCGCCACGGTGGATGCAGGCAGAGCATCGCTGGCGAGCCTGCGGGCCCAGATCGCGGAGCAGCAGGCGCAGCTGAAGCTTGCCGGTCAGCAGTTGAAACGACAGCAGCAACTGGCCGCCGAAGAGGCCACAAGGCAGGAGGATGTGCAGATTGCCGAGGCCCAGGTCGCCGGGGCTGCGGCGCGCATCGACCATCTCAAGGCTCAGATGCAGCAAACACAGGCCAGCCTCAAGGCTGACGAAGCGCGTCTGGGCTATACCAGCATCTATGCACCGATGTCCGGTACGGTGGTGTCCGTCGATGCACGTGAAGGGCAGACCCTGAATGCGACCTATCAGACACCCAATATTTTGCGCATCGCCGATCTGACTGCCATGACGGTCTGGACGGATGTATCGGAGGCCGACGTGCGGCGCGTGAGAGCGGACATGTCCGTGTATTTCACGACTCTGGGGAGTGCAGGTCAGGAACAGGCGCGCCGGTGGAACAGCCGGGTGAGGCAGGTGCTGCCTGCGCCGCCTGCCAGCGTTGCCCCCGCCGCAGGCAATGCGGCGGCGCCTGCGGCGGCCACCAAGGCCGTGACCTATACGGCATTGTTCGATGTGGATAACCAGGACGCGGAACTGCTGCCGCAAATGACGGCCCAGGTGGTCTTTGTGACCGGCAGTGCGCAGCAGGCCTTGACGGTTCCATTGACAGCTCTTCAGTCTGAGAAAGATCAGCAATCGCAGAGCGTTCGGGTGCTGACAGCCAAGCGGCAGCCTGAGCAGCGAAACGTGAAGCTCGGAGTACGAAGTCGCCATCAGGTGCAGGTGCTCGACGGCGTGGCTGAGGGCGAGCGGGTCATCGTCGGCGAAACCCTGATTCCTGGCGGTCTGCGGTGGCTGCAATGGTGAGTGCGATGGATCAGGTTCCGCTGATTTCGCTGCGTGGCATTCGCAAGCACTATGGCGGAGTGGGCGAGCAGCCGTCGGTGACCGTGTTGCACGGCATTGATCTTGATATTCGCGCGGGAGAGTATGTGGCCGTCGTCGGCAGCTCCGGTTCGGGTAAGTCCACCTTGATGAATATCCTGGGTTGCCTTGATAAACCGAGCGAAGGTTGCTATCAATTTCAAGGCAAGGATGTGTCCACGCTGGACTCGGATGCCCTGGCCTGGCTACGTCGCGAAGCCTTCGGTTTCGTGTTTCAGGGCTATCACCTGATTCCCAGTGAAAGTGCCTCGGAGAACGTGCAGATGCCTGCGATATACGCAGGCCTGGCCAAGGAGCAGCGGGTGCAAAGAGCCCTGCTCCTGCTCAAGCTTCTGGGGCTGGGGGCGCGTCTGGGCAATCGTCCCAACCAGCTCTCGGGCGGTCAGCAGCAGCGCGTGTCCATTGCGCGGGCGTTGATGAACGGCGGCCACATCATCCTGGCCGATGAGCCGACCGGGGCTCTTGACTCGCATAGTGGCGCCGAGGTGATGGCTTTGCTGCGCGAGCTGGCAGATGCGGGACACACCATCATTGTGATTACGCATGATCGCGACGTTGCGGCTCAGGCAAGGCGTGTCATCGAAATAAGCGATGGACGCGTCGTCAATGACAGCGCTCCCGATGGTATTCAGAGCCGAGCAGAGGTGCCTCCGCTGACCCCGCAGCGCAACACCGCAACGTCGGCAATATCCTGGGTGGCTGAGATTTCCGAAGCTGCACGCAGTGCCTGGCGGGGCATGCGCATGAACCGGGTACGCACCAGTCTGACCTTGCTGGGCATCGTGATCGGTGTGGCCTCGGTGATCGTCATGCTGGCCATCGGTGAAGGCGCACGGCGCAAAGTGGTCGAGCAGATGGGCACCATGGGAACAGCCATTCTCTATATGGGCAGCAAACCACCGGCCAGCGGTGGACCAGCGGGCCAGATCACCGAAGACGATCTGGCCGCCATGCGGGAGTTGCCGGCGATACGCAGAGTCATGCCCGTCATCGGAGACCCTGTCACGGTGCGCTATGGCAAGGCCGACAAGCAGGTCTATGTGTTTGCAGCCAGCCAGGAGATGCCGCTGGTTCACCACTGGAGGGTGGCCCAGGGGCGTTACTTCACGGATGTGGAGGACCGCGATCTGGCTCCGCTGGTGGTGATAGGCCACAAGGCGCACCAGCATTTTTTCCCGGAGGTGGCCAATCCCCTGGGGCTGCAGCTGATCATCGGGAACTCGGCGTTCGAAGTCATCGGCGTCATGAGCGAGCGTGGGGCTGACTCCGGAGCCCAGGACTATGACGACATGGTCTTCATTCCCTATCAGTCGGGGCGCGCGAGAGTCTATCAAGCGCAGACACAGCCCGATTACGTGGTTGTGGAGGCCAGCTCCTCGGAGCTGGTCCATGAAGCCGAGGGATCGATCCGCAGCCTTCTGCTGGCGCGGCACGGGGGGCGGGAAGACTTCGGCATCGGCAATGCAGCAGCTCGTATTCAGGCCGAAGCAGCAACTCGCCAGAGCATGGCCGTGATGCTGGGGCTGATTGCAGCAGTTTCGCTGGTGGTCGGCGGTATCGGAGTCATGAACGTGATGCTGATGACGGTGCGCGAGCGGACCAGGGAGATAGGCATTCGCATGGCGGTTGGGGCTCGTCAGCGTGACATCCTGCGCCAATTCCTGACGGAAGCCAGCATGGTGACCATTGTGGGTGGAGGCGTTGGTCTGCTTGTGGGGCTGGGCATCGGGATGACGCTTCTTGTCTCGGGCGTACCTGTGATTTTTTCGGTGAAAGCCATGTTGGGGGCATTTGCCTGTGCGGTGTTCACCGGCCTGGTTTTTGGCTTCATGCCTGCCCGGACGGCGGCGCGTCTGGAGCCCGTGCGAGCATTGGCGGGAGAGTAGGCATGTACAAATGGAACGTAGTGCTGGCGGCTCTTGCTCTGGCTGGATGCGCGACAACGCAATCCAGTGACGAGACCTGGGGAGTGTCTCTCGATATTCCTCATGCCTGGACGCAGGAGCAGGGGGCGGAAAACGAACAAGTCAGCGCCGGGTGGTGGCACGGCTTTGGCAGCCCGGAGCTCAGCGCACTGGTTGAGCAAGCCCGTACTCAAAGTCTGGATGTGGCGGCTGCCGTCGCGAGAGTGCAGCAGGCGGATGCCCGGGCATCTTATGCTCGTGCGGTCCTGGTGCCGGATTTGAATGCAGATTTCGGGGCCACAAGGTCTGCAGCGATGGACAGTCATACGGAAAGAGACGCCAGCACTTGGCGAGTGGGCCTGTCGAGTAGCTACGAGCTGGACTTCTGGGGGCGTCAGCGTGCTTTGCGAGATGCCGCAGAGTCCAACAGGCAGGCCAGCGTGTTTGACCGTGAGACCGTGAGACTGACGGTCACTGCCTCAGTCGCCCAGGCATGGCTCCAGTGTGTGGGCTTGCGCGAGCGCGCCTCGATTGCCCAGCTCAACCTGGAGATTTCCGAGCGGCTCTTGAAGCTGGTCGAGTCCAGAGCCCGTTATGGGGCAGCGACCTCCGTGGAGCTGGCTCAGCAGCGTGGCCAGGTTGCTGCTCAGCAGCGTGTTGTGGCTTTGCTCCGAAAACAGATTGCAGATGCACACGCGGTGCTGGCACTGCTGTCGGGGCAATGGACTACGGATCTTGTGAGCGAGACCAGTCTTTCGAATCTGGCGATTCCAGGCGTTCGCCAGGGTACGCCTGCGGATCTGATAACACGCAGGCCGGATGTGGCGAAAGCGGAGGCTCAACTGCTCGCGGCGGATGCGAATCTTGCCGCTGCCAGAGCAGCCATGCTGCCCCGCGTGACGCTGACTGCGGGCCTGAGCTCCGAGAGCGAAAAGCTCAGCAGGCTGTTGCAGAGTCCCCTGTCGTCTCTGGCAGCGGGAATTCTGGCTCCGATCTTTGATGCAGGGCGACTTGCTTCGAACCGGGAACTGGCTGCAGCGCAAAAGCAGGAGCTTGTGATCGGCTACCGCAAGGCCATTCTGCAAGCCTTCAATGATGTTCAAACTGCATTGAATGCGGTGGACGGCGCAGAAAGACAGGCGGTGGTTCAGGCGGAGGAAGTGGCTCAGGCCCAGAGGGCTCTTTCGCTGGCGGAAAGCCGATACAAGGCCGGGGCGGACAATCTGCAGACCTTGCTGGATGTGCAGCGTGTGGCCCATCAGAGCCGGGATCTGGCCGTTCAGATCCGTCAGGAGCGTCTGCAGGCGAGCATCGCTCTATACCGGGCCCTGGGAGGCGGCTGGAGGCGATTGCCGGAAGGTCCCGAGAGTTGAGGAGCGTAAGCCTGATGCAACGGTTGAGGGCAGCAGGACTGCGTCCGACCGTCGCCAGAATTGGTGTGCTTCAAGTCCTGCTGAGTTCTGCTCCCCACGCTCTCAGCAGAGATGAGATATATCGCCAGCTATACCTTCGGGGGACTCCTGTCAGTGTGGGAACCGTCATGCAGGTAGTAGCACAGCTAAGCAGGCTGGGTGTTGTGCATCACAACGGCAGACAGGGGCGTGAATCTGGCTATATGCTTCAAAGTTGAGTGGCTCAGCAACAAGACTTCCAGCTGCGGGGGGCGGCATTCGCAGTCATTCCGCGATCAAAGGGCCTTGTTGCATAAATCGGCTGAGGCATGCATGCGAGATCCCGCGACTTGGCAGCCCATGAGCAAGCCGCTGCGGGCGAAGTAACGCACGACGAACTGGACCGAGTACAACGCTGCCCTCAGATGCCGGGGCTCGCTGATGGTATGGCTTGATGCGGACCTTCAATGGCAGGCTCCATCGAGTGGCAGGAGCGGACGGCCGGCTGTGTTCAGCGAGGCGGCGATCCAGTTCTGCCTGACGCTCAGGCGCATGTTCGGTCTAGCTCTGCGACAAACGACAGGCCTTGCTGAGAGTCTCTTGCGGCTCGCCAGGCTTGATTGGGCTGTACCCGACTACACCACCTTGTGTCGGCGCCAGAAGACCTTGAGCGTGACCATCCCCGCACGTCCCAACAAGACGGGCCTGCACCTGCTGATCGATAGTACCGGCGTGAAGATGCTGGGCGAAGGGGAGTGGAAGACCAAGAAGCATGGCGCTGACTATCGGCGACAGCGGCGCAAGGTTCACCTAGGTATTGATGCACAAACGCTAGAGATCCGCACCATCGAAATCACGGACAACGCCATTGGCGATGCGCCCATGCTGCCGGAACTACTGGCCCGGATGCCACCTGACGAGCCCGTGTGCTAGGTAAGTGCTGATGGAGCCTATGACACCAAACTTGCCACGAGGCTGGCAAGCCGCAGCGATCATCCCGACTCGCCGCAATGCGAAGCCGTGGACCGATGCCAGAGCGGGAGCACAGGCCCGCAACGAGATCCTGAGAACGACGCGCAAGCTCGGGCGCACGATCTGGAAGAAATGGAGCGGTTACCAGCGCCGCAGCCTGGTGGAAGCCAAGATGGGCTGCTTCAAGCGGATGGATGAGTTGTAGAAGTTCAGACTTGATCTGACAGTGTGCCTTGCCAACAGGTGAGGTTTCCCGTTTTGATAAGGGTACGAATCTTTATCAATCCGGGCGCGCAAGCGCCCAACGGAGAAACCTCATGAATAGTTTCAACCAAACCATCATCCGGCACAAGGTCGGCCTGCTCAACCTGGCCAGCGAGCTGGGCAACATCTCCAAGGCGTGCAAAGTCATGGGCGTCTCCCGTGACACTTTCTACCGCTATCAGCATGCCCACGAAGAAGGCGGCGTCGAGGCCCAGATCCAGACTTCAAGGCGCAAGCCCAATCTCAAGAACCGGGTTGATGACGCCATCGAAGCGACCGTTATTACCTATGCCCTGGAGCAGCCAGCGCATGGACAGTTGCGTGCCAGCAATGAATTACGCCAGCGGGGCATCTTTGCGTCGCCATCCGGTGTACGCATCCATCTGGATGCGCCATCAACTGGCCAGCTTCAAACAGCGTCTGTCAAACCTGGAGGCCGAGGTCGCCAAGACTGGCGCTGTGCTCACCGAAGCCCAGGTGGCAGCCTTGGAGAAAAAGCGTGAAGATGAGCTGGCCTGCGGAGAAATCGAAACCGCCCATCCCGGTTATCTGGGTAGCCAGGACACCTTCTATGTGGGCTCGATCAAGGGAGCCGGGCGCATCTACCAGCAGACCTTTGTGGACACCTATTCCAAATGGGCCGCTGCCAAGCTCTACACCACAAAAACGCCGATCACAGGTGCTGATCTGCTCAATGACCGGGTGCTGCCGTTCCTGGCCGAGCAAGGCATGGGGCTGTTGCGAATCTTGACCGACAGGGGCACGGAGTATTGCGGCAAGGCCGAAACGCATGACTACCAACTGTACCTAGCCGTCAATGACATTGAACACACCAAGACCAAGGTGCGTCACCCGCAGACTAATGGCATCTGCGAGCGATTCCACAAGACCATCCTGCAGGAGTTCTACCAGGTGACGTTCAGGCGCAAGATCTACCGGTCCATCGACGAGCTGCAAACGGATCTGGACGACTGGATCAATTACTACAACAGCCAGCGCACGCATCAGGGCAAGATGTGCTGCGGCAGGACGCCGATGCAAACGCTGATGGATGCAAAGGAGGTGTGGGACGACAAGGTAAAAGAGCTGAATTAATCTGACAGCCGTACCGTCCGAAACGGGAGCAACTGTCAGATCAGATCGGAACTTCTACAGATGAGTGGGTGATGGCCCGAGACTTCGATCGGCAGGTCACGGAGCTACAGGTCCGTGCATCCATCCTCAACAGGTTTACCTGCCTGGGAACGCCTGAGGCTGTGCGCGTGGCATAACTGCGTCTGGGGTAAGGGGAGGCTCACCCTTATGCAGGTTTATGCAACAGCGCCGCTGCTGATACTCAACTTCAGCTTCGATGCAGTCGCAGGGCAGGCTCAAGCGACACATGCTGTCGTTATCGACACCTAAAGTTTGAACTCCCTTCAGCTTTTTGTATTGGAAGAGCCTCCATGCCAGCTAGCGATACTGTGATAAGAGACCTCTACGCACGATTAAAAGGATTTCAGGTACGTGAGTGCGAACTGGATCTTCACTTGTCCCAAGAAATATCAACAGCACTTGCGCACTTCGGCCCCAGGATCCTGGCACTTGATGGCGCAGATCCTCTGGATGGGGATTTCATCGCTTTGTACTACCAGTTAGCACTGCGTCGCATCGGGCAGTTCAAGCAAAGAATTTCAGAACGTACTTCCTATTTGAATAGCTCCAAGGCTGTGCAAGACACGTTGCGCCTAATGGGTGTGCGTACGGCATTGCAATGCGATTTGGGTGGTGCGCTCAGCCCTAATAACGCTTGCAAAAAAGAGGCGTTGGCGCACCAGATCAGTATGGCATTGCTTCATTTGATGGTTTGCAGCAACTCGCTGCAGCATAAGCTGACTGAGCTAGTTAGCGCCCTAGAGGCATGGATGAATGCCAAAGCTGTGAGTGCTGAACAGGTAGTGAGCCACAACCAACTTGATTCACACAAGCCAGCTTGGCGTATTGAAATTCTGGGTGCGACACAACCTGTCTCAAAAGCCACCTATAGTTACATTCATTGAATTACTTCCCAGCTCTTGAATGTCTGCTTCAACCTCGGCTAGCTCAGCATCAAAAGGCGAAAAACTTGCACAGCGCTTGTCTCAAATTCTTGCGCGCCTGCACCAAGGTGATGCAGTTGACAAGCACCAACTTGCACAAGATTTTCAAGTGGATGTGCGCACCATTGAACGCGACCTTGGCGAGCGCCTGTGCGGGATCGTTGAGCGAAGTGCCAATGGTCAGTGGCAACTGACGCGCACTGCGCGAAGCAGTATCCCAGCCAAGCACTTGCATGGCTATGCACGTATGTCGGGGACGGAGCACTTGTTCCCGGATAACAGCTTGCGCTATCTGTTGGAACAACTTCATACCCCTGAACAGCAGCGCACAACGCATGTGCAGGCAATTGCGCATGAAGACTTGCGTCCGCGTACCCAAGACTTTGTGCAACTACAAACTGCCATCGAGCAAAAACACCCATGCAGTTTTAGTTACAAGGGCAAACAGCGCAACGTTCAGCCGTACAAGCTCATTCACAAAAGCGGTGTGTGGTATCTGGCAGCGGAAGAAGGTGCAAAGCTGAAAAATTTCAGCATTGGCTTGATCGAAAACTTACTGGTAGACCAAGGCAGTTTCTTTGTACAAAAGAGCAACCACAAGGAATATATCGACGCCAAGGACGACGTTTGGTTTACTGAAGAGACCACGGAAGTCCTGTTGCGTGTGGCCCCAGAGGCAGCGTATTACTTTATTCGTCGCCCGTTGCTACCTCAACAGCAGCAACGGCAAGATCGTGACGGTTCGTTGCTAGTTACCACGCATATCAATCACATCGACCAGCTGCTACCTGTGGTGCGGTATTGGTTGCCACATGTGCGGATTGTTCAGCCTGCGGAATGGCACGAGAACCTGTTGTCGAGCTTACGACATGCACTATTTCGCTGGGAGTCTAGTGCGTCTCCGTCTTTAAAAACAAACCCATATCAAGACTGAAAACTGGTTTCAAAAACCTCAGTAAGCAGCGTCATATGAAGGAGGCAGGGTGAATAACGAAAATTCCGATAAAAAGAAGGCCGTAAATATTCAACACGGTAGCCAAAGAGAAATGGAGCGAGTAGGTGTGAGCATGGCTGGCAGCGAGACAGTTTCTCGCTATGGCAGTGCGAACGCTGAGTTCGTTAAAGGCTACACAGGGATGGACAACGAAACCGGCCAAGAGATGGCTAAGGGGCTGTCCGAGGTCTCTAAGCATAAGCTCAACAGCGATCCCGCTGAAGCAGCGAAGAACATCAAGCAACAAGCGGGTTTTTCTGCAGAAATCGCCTCGACCAGCCGTGACAATGCAAAGGCCATCATCGAGCGATCAGAGCAACGTACTTGGCGTAGTGACGATCTGCCGGAATATGGTCGAAATCACAATGTAGTAGATCGTGTGCAAGTGTTGAATGGCGAGATTGTTGAAGGCAGCCAGTCACAGATGAAATTTGTGGGTGATCGCAATCAACTCTTTGAGCGTATCGCTAAGGAGGATGGCAAATTTGCACGTTACCGAGGCGTAAAGCTGGAGTTGCCATCAGAGCAATTCGAGGGTGCGGGAGAGTACTGCCAGAAACAGGCTAGCGAGTTGCGTGAGCAAGCACTTAAAGTTGAAAGTGCTGGAAAGCCTCAGGTGGCTGCAGAATTAAGAGCAAAAGCCGACAACTATGAGCAGCTTGCAGAGAACGTCCGCGATAGTGGGCTCACGACTGACGAAGCGATTTTTTATCGTAAGCGCCCCGAACTGGCTACAGCACTAGATATCGCGCGCACCAGCCATGGCGCAGGGGTTGAAGCAGCCAAATATGGAGCAGCAGTTGGTACATGCATTTCAACGCTGCGCAACATTTTTGAATGTGCTCAAGGTAAGAAGGATATAAAAGATGTGATGGTGTCCGTTGCCTCCGACACAGGCAAGGCAGCTACGCTAGGTTACGCCACTGGATTTGCTGGATCAGCCATTAAGGGAACACTGCAACAGTCCAGCAGTGGCACATTACGAGCGCTTTCAGCCACAAACGCTCCAGCACTTGCGGTGAGCATCTGCCTTTCCTTGGGAAGCTCAGTTAAACGCTACGTGACAGGCGAAATCACGGAGGCTGACCTGCTTATAGAAGTGGGTGAAAAAGGCTCAGGAATGCTCTCAGGGGGCATGATGGCTGCCCTAGGACAAATAGCCATACCTATTCCAGTTGTAGGTGCCGCTATTGGCGGAATGATTGGCTACGCAATGTCGTCGCTTTTTTATCAGAGCGCACTAGATGCAGCGCGTGGAGCAGAGCTTTCCGCACAAATGCTCAAACGCACGCAAGCGATTGAGAAAGCGGCTCGCGATCGCCTTGCATCAGAGCAAGCACAGCTTGATGCTTTTTTGGCAAAAGAGCTGCCTGAGCTACATAGCGGTACGCAAGCACTAGGCATGTTGCTTATTTCAAATACAAACGTCAGCGCAGACGAGATGTCCGCAGCTATCAATGATTTTGCTGAGTTGCTGGGGCAGAAGTTGCAATTTCAGAATATGCAAGAGTTTGAAGATTTCATGCTGAGCTCAGACACGCTAAAGCTTTAAATTTATACCTGATTTTTTTCAAAGGATAGAAATGTTTGCACAATCGCTTCCCAATACAAAAAAGCGGGAATTGTTAAAAATAATCCGTTTACTCCAAACTTTTGAGGCTCCGCTGTTATGGGATGGAAAGACGGAAGAGGAAATTACGGGAAATACCGATCTCAGCGACATCTCGTTTAAAATATCCGATTCTCTAAAAGAAATGTGGGTAAATGCAGTAGGTATTTATGGAGATGATCAAGATTTTAATGAAAAAGACTCCACCGGAGTCATCGAAAAATTGCTTGATGAGATCTGTGGACTTCGTATTACACGTCAGAATGACAACGAAGAGCGACTTAAAGTCGCAACGGCTATTTTGCAAAAGATAATTAGTCATGAACTTGATAAGATTGCTCCTGGTAGGCTTTCTCCTCAAGGAGCTTGGCCATTTCCTACTTCAAACGGTGGCATCACTGAAGAAATATCATCAGAGCCAATAAATAGCTCACGCGCAGAAGAAAAAAAATCGCGAATCGTCCTTTTTGAAGCAATGCGACTCAGCGGAGTTTTGACAGACTCAAAGCGAAATTTACTGCAAGTCGCCAGCGTGGCGTATGGTATCGACGGTGAGTCCTTCAACGAATTGCTGGCTCAAGCACTAGCTCTTCATAAGGAAATTAAACGCTCCGTCAATCTAGTTCTTGAATAAACACTAAGGAGGAATCAACATGCCAGTACCTATAATTCTTGGCGCGGTCGCCGCTGGAACAGCTCTCTATGGGGCGTATAAAGGTGTCAGTGGTGCCATTGATCAAAGCAACGCGAGCGACATCAATAAAGAGGCCAGCACTACTGTCGATAAGGCCAATCGTGAGGTCGACGTTCAGCGCCAATCGACCTCCGAGACTTTGGAAGAGTATGGCAAGCGCAAGCTGCGCGCATTCGATGGTGTCATCGAGGATTTTCTGGTTACGTTCGGACGCCTTAAAAACGTTGAACTAGTTGATTCCCCAGAACTAGAGAAGCTGAAAATGGAGGACTTCTCTAACAAGACTTTAAGTGGTTTGCGCGGCGACTATCAAGCTTTGAAAGACGCTGGCCTGGGTCTAGGTGCAGGAGTTTCAGGAGGTGCTGCACTCGCATTTGGTGCATACAACGGTACCATGATGTTGGCTACTGCCAGCACTGGAACAGCAATTTCGACGCTGGGTGGTGCAGCAGCAACCAATGCCACATTAGCATGGCTTGGCGGAGGCGCGATTGCAACTGGTGGGGGCGGAATGGCTCTAGGAACGATGGTTCTGGGCGGTATTGTTGCAGGCCCAGCATTAGCAATTTTTGGTCATATCATGGGCAACAAGGGAGAAGAAGCGCTGAACACAGCGCGAAGCAACCTGGAACAAGCCAAGACGATCCAGGAGGAAGCTAAGCTCGTGGTGACCTCTCTGAAAGCCATCCAAGAAGTGGCGTTGCTGGCAGACACCACTTTCAGCAAGGTCAACCGCGAGCTCCGTCGCGCTGTGCAATCTCTTGAAGACGTGATTGACACCTATGGTGAAGACTTCAAGGCATTCGCCAAAGAATCCCGTGAAGTGGTTTTCAAAACCGTAAAGTATGCCCAGCTGATCAAGGCGATGATTGATACTCCTATTTTGGATACTGATGGAAAACTCGTGCTGTCCACACAAAAGCGAGTGAATGAAATCGCAGAAGCGATCAACGTCTGACGATTGCCGCTTCAGCAAGCGGTTGATAGTTTTATATCTTTCTCCGCTTGCTTCAACTCATACACCTCCGTGATCCAGAAATTTCCATGTACTGAGTGCGGCAGATGCTGCCAAAATGTTCAATTATCCGATGAAACTCTTTTTTTAGACCGTGGTGATGGGACATGCAGGTATTTTGAGGAGTCCACAAAGCACTGCTCTATTTACCTGGAGCGTCCAGACGTCTGTCGGATTGATGTTCAATTTAAAAAGCGCTTCGTACGAATTTACTCATGGGACGAGTATGTGTATAGAAACTTGCAGGTGTGCAAGGTTCTGGCAGGTGAATAATTAATCGCCAAGTTCTTATATGTCAATAGCTGAAATAAGCTTCTACAGGTATGTGCTAGTGTCAACGGGTCACATTAGTAGGAATTGGCATAGAGAATTTGGAAGGCTGTTTTAGCCTGAAGCTTTTATTTTGCATGCCTTGCAAAATTTAAATATCCATGCAAATATATCAAATATATTTTATATGCGATATTAAATATTATTTAGAATAATCATAAGTGGTGCCACGCAGCGCAACCAAGTAGCTTGGTTGTTGATCAGCTGTTTCTCTCGCTCGATGTCCTGAGCTTCCTCCCCCCCGTTTTGTGCGTCTGATTTGATCAGGTAGTTTGCTCGCATATGCGTTTTGAACGCTTGTGCGGCGTAGCCGTGCCTGTCAATTTGAGGTCGTGAGCCTTGGGGAAGTCTTGGGCAGCACAGGGCACTTCTTTCCCACTTTTCCCTTTTGGAGTTTTCTATGACTGATACAAGTCAGGCCACCGCATGCCCGAACGATCCCTCTCCTGGTTCTCAACACAAGGCTGTTGGTAGGCCCTTGTTTGCTTTGGGGCAGGTACTGGCCACACCTGGGGCATTGGAACTTCTGGAAACCCATCAACTGACAGCACTACCGTTTGTGCTACGCCATGTTTCGGGTGATTGGGGCGATATCTGCGCCGAAGACAGGCAAAGCAATGCTGACGCTTTGCAGTACGGCTACAGGCTGATGTCGGTGTATGTGCTTTCCAAGGCAGAACGCTTGTGGATCATTACGGAGGCTGACCGTAGCAGCACCACGCTGTTGTTACCCGAGGAGTACTGATGGGGCGGCACTTTGTGGTGCACTCGCAGCTGAGTGTTGGCCGTTCGGGTGCAATGGCCCATCAAAACAAGCTGCTGCTGCGCCAGGGCGAAAACGACATGGCTTGTGGACACCACTGCGTGCTGATGGCTTTGATGCTGTTGGGCCAGGTGTCACGCGATGCCCTGTATGAAAGTGACCTTGACGCCCGCCTGATGGAAGTGAGTGCCATGGGCCAAGCTTTGTACTTTAGCGGCTGTAGCAGTGCAGCCATCAGAGAGCAGTTTGCACCGTTTTCTGAACAACTGCAGTGCCGTCAGCTGCGCCGCAATGTCGAGGCCCGCACAGTGGCTGCACTGGAGTCTGACCATGTGTGCCTGGTGCGCTTCACTTCACCTAGCTACAGCCATTGGGTACTGGCAGTGGGTGTGATGTATGCCGATGGCAAGCCACATTCCTTGCTGGTGCTAGACCCCTTGATGGACGGTGTGTCGCTTACCCCCTGGAATGCCTTGCTGGAGCATTGGGGCAGCAAAAAGCTACGCAACACCAATGCCCGCTGGTCCGAGAAAGCCACCCTGGAAAAGGTGGTGCAAGTGGGTCTGCGTGCCCGCCGTGGCTCGGCCATCCAACTGGCTTGAGCCTCGGCTTCAGTTTCCCGCTCTCTTTTTCCTGATTTCCCTTGTGCACGTGGTGCGCCTAGTGTTTTGCCTTTAAGGCTGCGCTCAGGTGCCGTTGCGGCGTGCCTATTTTGAAAGTTCAACCATGCACCCTTATCACTTGAGGTGGCACCGTTATCGGCGCTTGCTGGCGGCGGTGATGACCTTGCCCGACCTGGATGTGGAAACCCCTGTTTTGCATGAATTCAGTGACCAGTGGCCGTGCTACTTCACGGCTGCGCCGAAGCTGGGCGCTATGTGCATACAGCCAAGCCCTGTATGGAGCTGCAATCGGCCCTGGTGCTGGAATTGGCCGATGCGGCTTTGCAGGCGGTTGAGCCGATCAGTCAGCGCACCGCTGCATGGCAATCCTTTGCACGGTGTGCGGTGCCGCAATTGGGTTTGGGCAGCTTGGCACGGTTGGAGGTGCTGCTGCAACAATATGGGCCTGAGGAAGATGCTGAGTTGGCCCTGTTGCTGTGGCAAGGTGAAATCGCCTCCCCGGCATTTGTCATCAAGGCTGTGCAGCGTTTGCGTAGTCTTGTCGCGTTCTTGCAAGGCCAGGGCATTACCAATGCCGCCAGTTGGCTGCAGTGGCGGGATACGGCAGATGCGCAAGCTGTCCTGCAAGGCACACAACATCTGCCGACAGGCACGATCAACGCTTTGCTGTGGCACTTGGACAGCGGGCGCTGCGATGTGCCCTGGGTGCTGATGTTTGCAAGGCGAGTGTTGGGCCAGGCCCCTGCGCATGGGCACATCATGCTGGCGGTTCAGGAAATGGCCGAGGCCATGGACCTCAGTGCCAAGACTCTGGCAAGGCGCATCGCGTGGCATGAGCGGCTGTTCCAAGCTTTGGGCGATGTGCCTGAGCTTCGGCTGGTATGGTGGCGATGTGCGAAGCGCACTTTGCAGTCTCAATTAACCAACGCCACCTTGGCCAAACTGCAGGTGCAGGGCATGACAGAACCTGTGCCGCTTTCATTGGCCATGCACCTGCGGCAAGGACAGCCCATGCTGATGATTCAGCTGCCTCGTGCGTTTGGTGCTGCACCGGCGTGGCCCAACTTGACCATGGTGCAACTGCGGCAAGAAGGCTGGAGATCAGGACTGAGGCTGCGTTTGCTGCTGCAAGGTGAAGGTGTACTACCAGCTCATATGCAACTGGACATTGCTAAACGCTGGAAAGCGGAGCAGTTACAGCCGCCAGTTTTTGAGCGCATCAGTGCCATCCAATGGGAAGTCAGTTGCTGCTGGTGTGACGGGCTATGGAAGCCCTCAAGTCTTGACCAGGTTGAGGTGATGGCTTGGGCCACGGATACAGCGCTGCAGGTGATGGAATATGTGCAGTTGTTGAAAGGCATGCTCACCGAGTTTCAGGCAAGAAAAAAGGTTCATCGAGGAATTCCGTGGAGATGAGCCCGTTCGTTTTGTAATCTGACGGCAGCGAAGCTGACATCGGAGAACAAATCAAATGCTGGACTCGAAGTTATTGCAGGCTCTTGGCGGCTGGGAGGGCTACGAGGTTGAACGTGTGCAGTGGCCCCAGGGCGATAGCCGCACCGTGTCGATCTATCTGAAGCCGCAGGCCAGCATCATGCATTGCGAGCGCTGCGGTGCGCAGTGCAGCCAAGTCCATGAGACCACGACACGGCGCGTGCGCGATCTGGCATTGTTCGAGTACAAGGTGGTGCTGCATGTGCCGCGTCGGCGTCTGTGGTGCGATAGCTGTGGTGGCCCGCGCCTGGAGAAACTCAGCTGGCTCGGTCGCTACCAGCGCGTCACAGACCGTCTGGCACAGGCGTGCAGCCAGTTGCTTCGCAGCAGCAGCATCAAGGCAGTCGCGGCCTTCTTCGATCTTGGGTGGCACACGGTCAAGTCCATCGACAAGGCCTTATTGCTGGCCACTACCGCGCAGCCGCAATGGGAGCGGATCGAGTACTTGGCAATGGACGAGTTTGCGTTGCACAAGGGCCATCGCTACGCCACAGTCGTCATCGACCCCATCAGCCGGCAGGTGCTGTGGGTGGGGCAAGGGCGCTCACGCGAGACGGCCCGCCAGTTCTTCGAGCAGTTGCCCGTTGGCGTTGCCCAGCGCATTCGCGCGGTTGCTATCGACATGACTACTGCCTACGAGCTGGAGATCCAGGCCAACTGCCCCAACGCCGAGATCGTCTATGACCTGTTCCATGTCGTGGCCAAGTATGGCCGGGAGGTTATCGACCGAGTGCGTGTCGATCAGGCCAACTTGCTGCGCCAACAGCCCTTGGCGCGCAAGGTGCTCAAGTCCAGCCGCTGGTTGCTACTGCGCAATCGCAACAAGCTGCAGGCTCAACAAGCAGTGCAGCTCAAGGAGCTGCTGGCGGCCAATGAGCCATTAATGGCGGTATACGTCTTGCGCGATGAGCTAAAACAGCTGTGGTTTTACCGTCGTCCGGCTTGGGCGCATCGCGCCTGGCAGCACTGGTGTGAGCAAGCGCGCCAAAGCGGTATTACAGCACTGAGCACCTTTGCTCAGCGCTTGCAAAGCTACCTGCACGGGATCATCGCCCGATGCCGGCATCCGTTGAACACAAGTGTTGTCGAGGGCATCAACAACACCATCAAGGTCATCAAGCGCCGGGCCTATGGCTACCGCGATCAGGACTATTTCTTTCTGAAGATTCGCGCAGCCTTCCCCGGTAATGCGCGATGAACCAGAAAAAAGCCCTGAGCGGTTGGTGCTCAGGGCTTTGTGTGCAGAGTAGTTAAGGAGTTTTTGCCTATATTTTGTGCAAGTAACTTCGTATAACCAAGCGTATAACGGTATGTTGTTTCTTTAAAATATCGTTACAAATCAATAGCTTACTCTAGATCTTGGCGGAGGCTGTGTCCGCTAATTATTCGTCCAACTAGATCTTTTTTCTTCTTATTTTAATTTTTAAGTTATTGATAATTAATGACTTTTGTTTTGTTTTGATTTAAGTTGTCCAACTCTATCTAATGCGAAATGGCATACCAAATGGCATACCGATGGCATACTGGATGGCATACCGATAGAGGTCTCCAATGGCTGTCATCACAGACGCAAAAGCTCGAAACATCAAACCTGACAGTGCAGCAATTCCACACGGCGGAGTGACGGGATTGGCACTGCATCCAACTAAAACCAAAGGCAGGGGTAAATGGGTGCTGCGCTACGTTAGCCCGGTGAACGGCAAGCGTAGAAATGCAGGCCTGGGCTCGTATCCAGAAATTGGTATCGCAGAGGTCGCCAAGCGCGCTACTGCCATGAGGGTGACGTTGGCGGAAGGGAAAGACCCTTTGGCCGAGAAGGCGCTGGAAGACGAGGCTGTAAAGGCTCCGACCTTTCAAGAAGCCGCTGAGATCTTGCACAAAGACTTGCTACCGGGCTGGAAAAATCCAAAGCACGGACAGCAATGGATCAACACCCTGACTGAATACGTTTTTCCCAAGGTGGGAGTAAAGCTACTGGCTGAGATTCAGCCCGCTGATGTTGCGGATGTACTCAGGCCCATTTGGCTGGAAAAGGCAGAGACGGCGAGTCGCGTCAAGCAAAGAATCCATACGGTGATGGCTTGGGGGTGGGCGCATGGTCACTGTCAATCGAACCCTGTGGACGTAGTTACCCATCTTCTGCCACAGCAGCCAGGCAAAGCTGTACGGACGCAGCATCACCCCGCAATGCCTTGGGGGCTGATCCCTGCTTTCGTACAGAAGAACTTACGTACAAAAGGGCGTGTCGATGTAACCCGGCAGTTGCTTGAGTTTGTAATTCTGACGGCATGCCGTTCAGGGGAAGCACGGGGCATGACATGGTCCGAGGTAGACTGGAAAAATGCAGTTTGGACCGTGCCAGCTGAGCGTATGAAGGCCAAGCTGACCCAGCGTGTGCCGCTGTCTCCAAGAGCTATGGAAATTCTTCAGCAGCAACGGGGTCAACATGAAAGCTTGGTTTTCCCTTCAGTAAGAGTGCGGGGAGAGCTTTCAGATATGGCTATCACCTCGCTGTTGCGCAGGTTGAATGTTGAAAGCGATGTGCCTGGGCGCGTGGCAACTGCCCATGGCTTTCGTTCGAGCTTCCGTGACTGGTGCAGTGAGCACGGTTACTCTAGAGATCTGGCTGAGCGTTCGTTAGCGCACACGATCAAAGACAAGGTTGAAGCGGCTTACCACCGTACTGACTTGTTGGAGCAGCGCCGTGAGTTGATGAATGCTTGGGCAACATTTGTAGTGGGCGTGGCTTCAACGGAAGACGATCTCAAGAAGGTCCCTGAACGTACGCTCTCAAGCTTCTTGCGTCCAAGAGCTGGTGCCTCAAGGGGTTAACGCGTGCTAGTACAGTGTATTCGGTGAAAAATCAAGACCAATGCGTATAAATCAAAATCCCTCATGAACTATCAAGGCATCGTCGATCATCTTCGAGAAGCAATTTATAGCTTGTCTGCTGTGTATGTTTTTGGCAGTCAGGTCACAGGTCATGCAACGGCAGATAGTGATTTAGATATTGCGCTCTTGATGGATGAGCGTTTACCGGCAGATGCACTGTGGGAGTTATCTAGCACTTTGGCTAACTTGGTGAAGTGTGATGTTGACTTGTTAGACCTGAGAGCAGCATCCACGGTCATGCAATACCGCATCATCACCACCGGTACGCGTTTATGGTCAAAAGACAGCCAAGCAGCACTCTATGAAAGCTTCATCCTTAGTCAAAAAACTGCGTTGGATGAGGCGCGCGCAGATTTGTTGAAAGACATTCAAACAACAGGAACAGTCTATGGTCGATGACGTACTGATTAACAAGGCTGCGACCATTGAGCGCTGCGTGATACGTGCCAAAGAAGAGTACGAAAAGTCACCAACTACGTTTGCGTCGGACCACACACGCCAGGATGCCGCCATCTTGAACGTGCAGCGGGCGTGTGAGGCCGCGCTGGACATGGGGCAGCACTTGATTCGCCGCGAAAGGCTTGGCATTCCACAGAGCTCGCGTGACGTATTCACCTTGTTGGCCCAAGCTGGCTGGATTGAGCACGACTTAGCCACAAGCATGCAAAAAATGGTGGGTTTTCGCAATATTGCCGTGCATGACTACCAAGCGCTGCAGCTACCGATTGTGGAGGCTGTGATCACCAAGCACTTAGGCGACTTTACGGCTTATAGCAAAGCGATCTTGCTGCAGAATTCGAAGCAATGTCCTTGAAGAAGAAATGACGACAAAGATAAAAGTGGGTTGGAGTGATCTAAAAGCTCACCTCGTTGGCCTAGAAAAAACTGAGCTACTGCAGTTGGTCAAAGATTTGTACTCCTCAAGCAAGGATACGCAATAGTTTTTGCATGCACGCTATGCAATGGGCGGAGGTGATGTCCTCGCTCCGTATAAGGACACGATTACACAGTGGATCAATCCAAGTGATCTTAGAAAACCGCTGTCAGTTGCCAAAGCCAAGAAAGCCATCGTCGATTACAAAAAGGCTTTAAGTGAGCCTCAGGGATTGGCTGAGTTGGGTGTCTTCTATTGCGAGGAAGTTTTTGTATCGCTTGACCGGTGCTCATCGGAAGACAAAAGCTTCTATGACTCGCTATGTGTAATTTTTTCCCAAGCGCTGGGCTATATCCAAAAGCTTCCATCTACAGAGCAGCAGCCTTATCTTGACCGTATGTGGCAGGTTCGCTTCAAAGGTGATGAGATTGGATGGGGAGTGTGGGATGACTTTGAGCAGGCTTGGGAAGTGGCAGGGTTGCCTGAAAGAGAATAAGCAATACATTGTCTGGGCGCGCGGCAACTGCCCATGGCTTTCGTTCGAGCTTCCGTAGCGGGTGCCGTGAGTAAGCCTACTGAGGGGTGTGGCGTAGCGGTCGTTGGCGCACACTGGGCGATTCACCGCAATTGCATTAAATTGTTTTCACACATTGATCTACCGGGGATGCGGACAAAAACTTGGACTACCAGGAGGTAGTTCATGTACTCATACGAAGACAGGATTCGTGCAGTTGAGCTTTACATCAAGCTTGGCTTGCGTGTCAGAGCCACGATTCGCCAGTTGGGATACCCAACCAAGAACGCATTGAAAGGCTGGTATCAGCACTACCTGAAGCATGGACTGCAAGAATGACAGCAAGGAGGATGGGATCGCACGTAGGGCTGTGTGACCCCCCATCCTGCCGCGTGACCTGATGGGGTCAAGGCCGGGTAGTCATGCAGGCAGTTTGGCTGCAAGCAGTTCGACCTTCTCGATATTGGGCGGAGAACTGAGCAAGGTCGCAGCGTTGGCCATCAAGGCCGCGGCGATCTGGCCGTTCAGATGTGCCTGGCGACCTGCCTCATCGGCGAAGGCATCGAACACACCGAATGTCGAGGGGCCAAACTTCAATGCGAACCAGGCCGTGGTGCCGGACTCGGCGTTGGCGAGCGGCAGTGCGCTGGCCAGGAAGTCGGCAAGCGCAGCCTCCTGGCCGGGTTTAGCTTCGAGGCGAACAAACAGGGCGAGCTTGGTCATGCTGTATTCCTTTGGGTAAATGGAGAAGTGGGTGAAGGGATCGACGAGACTGCAGTCTAAGTCTTCATGCCAGACATCTCCAGTGGCAATAATGACAACATTGATATCATTGTTGCCATGAAACTCCACATCCTTGTTTGTGATGGCGTGTTTGATCTGGGGCTTGCGGCGCTCACTGACACAGTAGGCTTGGCCAATGCGATGGCGGGCTCGCTGCCACAGGCCCCCTCTCGCATAGAGCTCACGCTGGTGGGCGTGCGGCGTCGCATCCGAACGGCGCAAGGCTTGACGGTCCCCGTGGTCACTGCGCATGGTGTGCCCGAACCAGACGTCGTGCTCGTGCCAGCGTTTGGCGACAAGATGCCTGACACGCTCTCGGCTCGACTCACACGCCCCGACGTGCCCGACGCGGTCGCGGCGCTACAGCAGTGGTCCACCGCTGGCGCGCACCTTGGTGCCGCTTGCTCCGGTAGTTTCTTGCTTGCAGAGAGTGGCCTGCTTGATGGGCATCGTGCGACGACGTCATGGTGGCTGGGGCCGATGTTTCGGCAGCGCTATCCGAACGTCACGCTGGACGAGTCACGCATGATCGTGAACTCGACACGCTTCACCACCGCGGGTGCCGCTTTGGCCCACGTCGACTTGGCCTTGCGCATCATCCGAGGGCGCAGTCCGGCGCTGGCGGCCCTGGTGGCACGCTATCTGCTGGTCGAGACACGCAGTTCGCAAGCCGAATTCGTGATTCCCGACCACCTTGCGCATGCCGACCCGATGGTCGAGCGCTTCGAGTGCTGGGCCAGACGTCGGCTCGCGCAGGGTTTCTCGCTGGCCGAGGCGGCCAGCGCCGCGGGCACAAGCGAGCGCACCTTGGCGCGGCGGCTGCAAAGCGTTTTGGGAAAGACACCACTGTCGTATTTCCAGGACCTGCGCGTGGAGCATGCCGTCCATCTCTTGCGCACCGGAAACGCCAGCGTCGACCAGGTCGCTGCACAGGTCGGGTACTCGGATGGGGTGACCCTGCGGGCCCTGTTGCGCCGCAAGCTGGGCCGGGGTGTCAGGGAGTTGCGACGCGGTGGATGACCAAAGGCGTTTGGTGCATGTACGGCTTGAGACTGCCGCGAAACTGTCGGAAGCAAAGGCTTACCCACTTGCGTCTACTACATCGTGCGTTGGGTGCAAAAGCACCAGCCGTGCCAAAGCAGTCTTCAGTGACCCTTCAAAGGTCTGAGTATTGGGAATACTGTTAGCTTTACCGCTGTTTTCTGTTCACTAATCTGGGTTTTCATTCGCATGCTATTCAATCCACTTCAAGTAGGTTCTCTCACCCTGCCCAACCGCATCCTTCTGGCACCACTGACACGCGCCCGTGCCGACGCTGGCCACATGCCCAACGCGCTGATGGCCGAGTACTACAGCCAGCGCGCCACCGGCGGCCTGCTGATTTCCGAATGCACCATGGTGGCGCCCGGTACATCGGCCTTCGTCAATGAGCCAGGCATCTACAACGACGCGCAGATTGCAGCCTGGAGGCCGGTGACCGACGCGGTGCACGCCAAGGGCGGACGCATCTTCATGCAGATCTGGCACGCTGGCCGCGCAGCCTATCCTGGCGCTGCCGATGGCGCCCCCATTGTCTCCAGCAGCGCCACCGCCATTGAGGGTGATATCCATACGCCCCAAGGCAAGGTGCCGCACGCGGTACCCCACCCCCTGACCGTCGAAGAGATTCCCGGCATCGTGGCTGCGTTTGCTCAAGGCGCACGCAACGCCATTGCCGCCGGCTTTGATGGTGTGGAAGTACACGGCGCCAACGGCTACCTGATTGACCAGTTTCTGCGCGACACGCCGAACCAGCGCACCGATGCATACGGCGGATCGCTGGAAAACCGTGCACGTTTGCTGTTCGAGGTACTCACTGCCGTGACCCAGGCGATCGGTTCCGAACGTGTGGGTCTGCGCCTGTCGCCTCTCAACAGCTTCAACAGCATGAAAGACAGTGACCCACTGGCCCTCATCGGCTTCCTGGCCGATAGGCTCAATGCCTTCAAGCTGGCCTACCTGCACGTGATGCGCGCCGATTTCTTCGGCGTGCAGAAGGCCGATGTCATGCCCGTAGCGCGTGAAAAGTACAAGGGTGTGTTGGTGGGCAATATGGGTTACAGCGCTGATGAGGCAGAGGCAGCTATTGCCGAAGGTAAGCTTGACGCTGTGGCCTTTGGCACCGCCTTCCTCGCTAACCCGGACCTGCCCGCACGCATCAGGGCCAAGGCACCGCTGAACGCGCCTGACTCCAACACGTTCTACGCAGGTGGCGCCAAGGGCTATACAGACTATCCGACACTGCAGGTCGCGTAAATCACCGCCCCAGAAGATCGAAGAAACGAGCCACTTTATACCCAAGGCTCTGCCCTTCGATCTTGCGAAGCTGTGAATCGATGGCGTCTACCGGGTGTTGTGCGCCATCACGATCTTTAATTAATAAGTTGCCTCGGTTTGCTTCGCCGCCCGCCGAACTCGTACATCGTCTCAGGCTCAGATAGTGCCGAGGCCGCGCTATCCTCCCATATCGAGTTCAGTCAGGTTCGGAAATTCCTAGTCGCAATCTCCGGCAGCAGACCCTCGAGACACCGCTGTAATTCTACGCACCGCCAGCGTCAGCTGTTCACCTGATACTTGCCCTTGGCTTGGTAAAGCTGCGGGCACTCGGATAACGGTTATCTGTAAGACGCCCTGAGGTGACGGTTAGGCCGCGAACGGCAGCCCGCCGCTACTTACCAGCGGCTCAAGATGCAAGCGTGATCTTCTGCTGTGCGTAGAGAACTGAGCTGCTGGCTGCTGCCGATATAAGGACTAGCGAAAGAAGAGGTCCGAGCCCAAAAGCAAAAAGCCTTGGCAACCAAAGTGTAGGGCATCAAGTTTCTGCGGCTCGAATACTTGATGCATCCATCGTTATTTTTTACCGATCCCCAGAAGTTCTCAACTTCAGATCAGGCGCCAGGTTGCAACTCCACGCGCACCTCCCTTGGCTTACCGGCCCGCTCAACTGACAAGACAACCACATCCCCCACCTTTCGGTCGTCAAGCCGTGCCAGCAGCTTGGCGACATCGTCGACGGGAGCGCCGTCTATGCCGGTGATGCGGTCTCCCGGCACGATGCCTTCGGGGCCCACGGTGACACCGTTCAGGCCCGCCTTTTGCGCCGCCGAGCCAGGGGCGACGCGGAGCACAAACACGCCTTGGGTGCCGGTCAGCGCCTGCAATCGGCGGTTGAGCTGCTCGTCTACCTCGATCCCAAGCGCCGGGCGGATGTATTTGCCGGTCTTGATGAGTTGTGGCACCACACGCATGACCGTGTCCACCGGCACGGCGAAGCCGATCCCAGCCGATGCACCGGAAGGGCTGTAGATCGCTGTGTTGATGCCGATCAGGCGGCCGGCGGAATCGAGCAACGGCCCCCCGGAGTTGCCGGGGTTGATGGCGGCATCGGTTTGAATCAGGTGTTCGATGGTCACTCCGCCAGATTCCCCGGGTAGCGATCGATCGAGCGCGGACACGATGCCGTTGGTGAGTGTCCAATCCAGGCCGAAGGGGTTGCCGATGGCGAACACCTTTTGTCCCACTTTGAGGTCTGCGCTGGTGCCGACCGGAACGGCGGGCGGGCGCTGAAAACCGACGCCGATTTTGAGCACCGCGATATCGTGGGCCGGACTCACGCCGACCAGCGCGGCTTGGTAATCGCGGCCGTCGGCCAGTTTGACCGTGGCATCCGACGCCCCCTGGATCACATGAAAGTTGGTAACGACGTGACCGGCGTCATCCCAGATGAAACCCGAACCCGTGCCGCGCGGCACAGAAAAGACGTTGCGCGTCCAGGCATCGCGCACCAGTTGGGACGTCGTGATGTAGACAACCGATGCCCGGGATTTCTCGAACAGCTCGATGGTGGCCTGTTCGTCAGCGGCCAGATCGCCACGCGGCGTGACGGTGCGCTCAGCGGCTTGGCGCGGGCTGAACCAGGCTTCGATGGCGGGCAGGAACTGCCAGAACAGCATGAGTGCTGCAACGCACGCAGTGATGACGAGCCACCGCCGGACGAAATGATCCGGAGCTGGGCGTTGTGGGTAAGGACCGGGGGAAGACATGACGGAGGCTCCTTTCGAGTGATTTAGCGCCAAAGGCAGCTCAGGCCCCGGCGTGGTGGGCAGATCGGGGCGAACGACCTTGGCACGAGATAATCCGTTTGGAACGGCAGGGTCTGCGATGGCTGAGGCGCCAACTCCATCAGGCGCGCGATACGATCCTCTGCCGCCGTATGCGTGCGCAACCAAGACGGCTCCGGATTTCCCCAGCCGGGCAGGCCATCCGTGAGGGCAATGGAGGCAAGGCGGCTGGAGCCGGTGGCAAAGGCATTGACGATGCCGCTGGACACATAGTACGGAACCGGCGTGTTCGGCAACCCGGCGTGCGTTGTAAGCGCTCGCAGCAACGACCAGATTACAGAGGCTTCATTGCTGCGCAAGGGACTGGTGCCATACAGGAGCAAGGTCATCGCGGAGGCGACGACAGGTTCGATCAGCAGGGTCAATGCGCATGTTGCCAGTACCAGCCAAAGGCCATGCTCGCCCAACAGCAGACTGCCAACGGCAGCCGCGATCCCCACCAGGTTCAAAACCAGCAACACGGTTTGAAAGCGATTGAGCCAGCGGTGCCTCGACCTGGCATCGTGTCGACCGTCTAGACCATAAAGGGCCATGGTCCAATTACTCGCTCTTCCGGTCGTCGCGTTCACGCATGAGCCAATAGGTCAGACCCAAGGCCAGTACCGTCCCCGCCAGGGCGGCCACTTTGGCAGGATCAACGTCGGGGTCAAGGATGATGAACTTGCGGGCCAGTGCCAGGATCGCGATCAGAATGACGGTCTTGACCTGGATGATGCTTTCCTTACGCAGCGCCACTTTGACGATCGAATGCTTGAATTCCATCGCGATCAGCAGCGTCATGGTGGCACCGAATACCAGCTGAAAAACCTTATGATCCACTGGATTCAGTGCATCCATGACGAGCAGCGTGAAGACGAGCCGAATCAACTGAATCAGCGAAATCACAATCACCATCGACATGACGCCCGACAGCGTGATGGCAACAACCTGCTCGAAGCGCTCGTAAACCGTCATCAACCGCCACTGGGAGCGCATCTTGTCAAAGGCCGTGTGGCCAGATTCATTATGCATAAGCGTTGCTCTCTCTTTCGATGAAACGTTAATGTGTTGATTTCCACGCAGAACTGACCCGCCGGAGGTGCGGATAAAAACTTGGACTACCAGGAGATGTAATGGATGCCTCCCTGCCTACGGGCAGCTCAAAGGCCGCAGAAGCATAAAGATGAACAGCGTGACCGTTTTGGGAGTGTGCTTGTTCGCTAGACGAGCTGGGCTCTTGAATGGATACGGTATCAAAGTGTCCGTGGCTTGATAGACCAATGTCTTCACAAACACCAGCGAGGTTCCGTCATGCATCGTTGTACTACCCAAAGCGCGGGGCAAATCATCGGTCAGATGGCCGGTGCTGCAGGTCATTGGACTGGACATCGCCAAAAGCGTGTTCCAACTTCACGCCGTGGATATGAGCATAGGCGAGATTGTCAACGAGCAGCTCAAGCTGGCCAAGGTTTTAGGGCACTTCGCCAACCGTGCACCTTGCTTGATCGGCATCGAAGCCTGCGGCGGAGCGCACCACTGGGCCTGTGAGTTGACGGCGCAGGGCCATGCCGTGCGGCTGATTCATGCCAAAGCCGTGCGCCCATTCGTGAACGGCAACAAGACCGACGCTACAGATGCACGCGCCATCTGACTGGCGATCCAGCAGCCGGGTACCAAATTCGTTGGCGTGAAGACGCTGGCGCAACAAGCCACGCTCACCTTGCATCGTCAGCGCGAGATGTTGATGCGGATGAAGATCATGCAGATCAATGCGTTGCGGGGGCTACTCTATGAGTTTTGAGCCACCTTAGCGCGAGGCAAGAAGGCGTTGTCGGGCGAGTTGGAACTCGCACTGGAGGCGCTTGCCAAGAGCATTCCACAGTATGCCGTCAATAGCCTGCGCGAGCAGGCCCAGCGCATCAAGCAATTGCAGATAGACATTAAGGCCATCGAGGTGAGGCTTGCAGAGGTCCTGCGCATTGACGTGGACATGAAGCGTGTGGCGGCGATACCCGGGGTAGGCCTGCTCTCGGCTACAGCGGCTATCGCCACTATGGGAGAAGCCAAGGCATTCAAGTCGGGGCGCGAATTCTGTCCATGCGCGCCCAAGGAGCTCGAGCGCCAGCGACGTCTAGCGGCCAAGGCGGATGCAGTGTCCGTGCATAAGGGCTGGCGCGTCTCAGGTATCGCGCCTGGCCTGCTGAATGAGGCAAAGCAGGCAGACAGCAAGCCGCCAGAACCGTTCGATGAAGCTGCATGGCTGCGCACTGCCAAGCGCACTGCATTACGCGGCAAGCCCTACATCCTTCATGAAGCTGCCCTGCAGTGCAAGGAGATGGCAATCAAGACTGACTGGCTGGACGTTCAGCTTCAGGAGGTCAAAAAGGTGGTTGCCTGAGTTGTCAAAATCTGGTCTGGACACAGCGTCAGTCGTGAAAACAGGGCACGCATTTGGAACGATTTTCATTCGTGCAACTGCGGCCGCTTTTGATGACTTTTGGCAGTTTTTGCGCGCAGAACAAGAGTTCGTCTGACAGCTATCTATCAGATTACGCATGTGTAATAATTTGTGAAAAAAAGCAAAAGCACGTGCATCGAGATTCCAGATTGCCGTTTAACGCTCAGGTTTGAAATGATTGCTCATTGATCGGGGAGGCTCTGGTCAGATGCTCGCGAATTACGACTTGTTGGTACTAACACCACCTCTGGCGCTTCTGGTTCTTGCTGCCGTCTTGATCGTTGCTTGGTTTAACCAACGATCCCAGCGCTTTCTGTTTTGGCAAGCCTGTGCCTATTCGCTCACGGCACTACCCCTCGCTGCTCAAACCCTGATTCCCCTGGAGGTGCTCACGCGCTATGCGCTATTGATTGGCAGCATCTATCTGCTCGGCGCCTGGTGTCTTGCGAAGTGTTGGGCGGACAGGTGGTGTGTATCAACGCATCCGCACATTGCACTACAGATCTCCATTGTCACCTTAGCCGTTGTGTATCACTTCAGCTGGGAGAATCCGTTTCCTTGGGCTCGCATCTGCTCCTTCAGTATTGGCTCGGGCTTGGTTCTACTGCTCCCTATCCTGCAGGTCCGCTCAAGGGTGAGCTCTCTGCACTGGCTCGATAAATTGCTGCTCTGGCTATGCATCGCATTCACTACCTATACCTTTACTCGGCCCGGTTTGATCTGGCTGCTGGGCTACTCGGATCTTCGGTCATTGCCAAAGTCGCCCTACTGGCTCCTAACGCTGGTGAGCATCTTGAACTTCGCGCTGCTCTTCAGCTTGGTGATGACTGCTATTGCCGCGAAGGAAACGGTAGACAAGCTACGACGTGAGCGAGACCTTGATGCGTTGACCCAGTTGCTGAATCGCCGCTCTTTTCAGGAATATGCCCAGCAGCGCCTCGCTGACACACGGCTCTATCCGATGGCAGTGCTGGCCTGCGATATAGATCACTTCAAGCACGTGAACGACTCCTGGGGTCACAAGCGCGGCGATGAGGTTCTGCAACTGGTTTCAATGACTCTTAAAGACAGCGTGCGGGAGAACGACCTTGTCGCACGGTTCGGCGGGGAAGAGTTTGTGCTTTTGCTGACGGAGATTTCACTGAAAGATGCCGAGGCCATTGCCCTTCGCATCCAGCGCGACCTCCGCTTGAACAATGAAGTTCTCCCATCAGGCTACACGTTGACCCTGAGCTTCGGGATTTCAGCGCTCGACAGCAACACGCCATTAGATCAAGCCCTGCGAGAGGCCGATCGGCTTCTTTACGAAGCCAAAAATGCTGGGCGAGATCGGGTGCACGTATCCGGGGGCAACTATCCGGATATATCCATCGAACTCGATCCCGTTGCAAACCCAAGCTACCACAGGCTCTACCGCAGAATCACATAGCGGGTGTTGATTTCCACCCAGAATTGACCCACTGGAGGTGCGGGGAGGTGCGAATAAAAACTTGGACTGGTTTTATGCGGCTAGGCCAAGTTTGTTCCGGTATTCCACAGGACTTAAACGTCCCAGAGATACCTTGATACGTTTTTCGTTGTACCAACGAATGTAAGTATCGACAGCTTCAATGAACTGCTCAATCGTTGTTGATTGCCAGTTGTTAGGATAGAACAGCTCCATCTTTAGCCTTCCAAAGAAGCCTTCGCACGCAGCGTTGTCTGGTGAGCACCCTTTACGAGACATCGAGCGAACCAACTTTGCATCATGGACCCTCGAGAGCCAGCCAGGCCATCGGTAGTGAGCTCCACGATCAGGATGAATCACAGGGCGGCTCTCGCTGCCTTGAACAGTATCAATGGCCGCATCCAGCATTGTGTTGACGAGATTTGCGTTGGGATGAGTTCCAATCGACCAGCTCACCACCAACCCGTCAAAGCAATCAATGACTGGCGACAGGTAAACCTTGCCAGCAGGAATCTGGAATTCAGTAATGTCGGTAAGCCACTTCTCATTGGGCGCAGCAGCATGGAAGTCTCGATTGATGAGGTTTTGAGGGGCAGCACCTATCTCTCCAAGGTATGAGTTATATCTGCGGCGTTTGGGCTTGGCTACGAGCAAGCCCTCCTGCTTCATCAGCCGACGAACCACCTTCTCTGAGATGCCCGTGCACTCCTTGAGCAGGGATGCCTGCACCCTGCGATATCCATAGCAACGGTAGTTGTTGTCGAAGATCTCTGTGATGCTTCGGCGTAAATCAACGTATTTGTCAGCCAGCTTCAGCCGGGCACGATGGTAAAAATACGAGCTTCTAGCAAGGCCAACAAGGCAAAGCAGTTCTGGCAATTCATACTGCCCGTGCAACGCTTCAACTAGCACAGCCTTATCTTTGTTTGCCAGCCTTTGCAGATCAATGTCAGCCCCATTTTTTAAGATTTCATGGGCCTGCTTGAGAAGCTCACGTTCTATCTTCAGCCGCCGAACATCCTGGCGCAATGATTCAACTTGGCGCCTGAGCGCTGCTTCAGCCAACACTGGCGATCGCTTTGGACTGTGTTTCATCGAGGCAGGGGCACAAGGGCCAAGCAAGTGATTTTTCCAGTTGTACAAGGTCCCCCTACACACCCCTAACTTGTCCGCAATCTCCTGTGCAGTTGATTGACGGGTACACAGTTGCACCACGCCCTCACACATCAAAGTATCAGGCTTTGTAGCCGGCCAAGACCTGCCTACTATCTTGCTGGTCTCGGGGCAGTCTTGCCGAACCCACGCAGTCAACGTTCCTCGACCCGGATAACCCAAAGCCTTCATCGTTGCAGCAATACAGCGATCATGGGTGAGGTAATGAGCAATAGCCACCTGCCTTCGCTGCAGCGAATATTTCGGTGCTCTTGGAGCTTGGCTTTATGGCAAATCCTGATGCTTCAGGTAGTGCTGAAACCAGCCTTTCAATGCGTTCTTGGTTGGGTACCACAACTGGCGAATCGTGGCTCTGACACGCAAGCCAAGCTTGATGTAAAGCTCAACTGCACGAATCCTGTCTTCGTATGAGTACATGAACTACCTCCTGGTAGTCCAAGTTTTTGTCCGCATCCCCCCTCCTCGAATCCAGGGGCGGTTCAGTAAGCTGTGGACAGATTTCGGCAAGGCTCAAAAGCGAACGCCACTTATATGTGTTTGGTAAAAATACCTATTCCATATCTGGAAAATAATAGGTAAAAAGCCGCCAAGCCATGCACTTCTTTCCAACAGATTCTCGGATAGCTCATGTCGGCAGCACTCAGAATTTTGCAAGGTAAGTTTGGTCGCGTTGCGCTGCTCGACATGAATATGCTGTTGGTTGCGCATGCGCACCACCACTGCCATGTATTGATTAAGGCCTATGGGGCTGACACATTTTTTTCAGTGCGCGGGCAGCCGCAGCCCCTCACCAACGACAGCGCCATTCTCGTGAACGCCTGGGAGCCTCACTCCTACAACCACAACGGGATCGAGGTGGAGCGCACCGTCATCTTGGCCCTGTACATAGAGCCTAATTGGCTTGCTGCCATTCAGCAGACGCTCATGGTGAGTGCGCACCCGCACTTCTTCCAACAGCCATGCGTGGCATTGCCTGTCGTTGCACGTCGTGCGGCAGATGCACTGGCGCGCGACATGCTGTTGTCGGTGGAACTGTCGCCAACGGAAATTGAAGAGCGGTTGTTCAACCTGATGATCGCGACTATAGAACGCAACTCCGAGTGGCGCAGCTATCAATCGCTTCTGAGCGGCCTGCGTCTTCAGCAGAGTGATGTGCGCATCCGCAAAGCAATTGCCATGATGCGGGCTAGTCCTGGGCAGAACCTGGACATGGATGTGATCGCTACCGAGTGCGGGTTGTCGCGCGCGCATTTCTTCGAGCTCTTCAAGAAAAGCACCAATCTCACTCCGCGCGTATACGCCAACGTGCTACGGATGGAGTCTGCGATTGATTCGCTTACCAGTGGTGAAACCGCCATTGCCGATCTGGCCTATGATATGGGCTTCTCTGCACCCGGACATTTCACTCGATTCTTCCGTGAGCATCTGGGCACTACGCCCAAAGAGTACCGACGAGTGGTTGACGTGGTCGACCTGCGCTGAGCACGCCGCGGAGTCATTTCGCGTATCGCTCCACGCGACCTGCAAAGCACAAAAAAATCAGACTCCACGGTAATTCTTCAGACGGCCCGGTAACGGTATTTACGGGCTTGGCTTTTATCGTTCCTCCATCTGCTTCGAAAGCAGTTTCCCTGCCCAGAAACGCGTCCCAACCGCGCTCTGGCAGAACACGGAGGAAGACAAATGCGGCTCACTCGCGCAAACATCGCGCAGCCTGAACAACCGATTCAGGCGAGGTGCTGACTATGAGCAGCACGCAAACACAAGCTGTGATCGAGGGGCCATTCGTCGGTCGCCGTCAGGAGCGTCTTGAGGACATAGCCCTGCTGACGGGGCGCGGTTCCTATGGTGACGATCTCGCGGTCAAGCCCGGCACGTTGCAAGCGGCGATCCTTCGCTCGCCACACGCCCACGCAAGCCTGGTCAGCATCGATACCAGCGATGCTGAGGTACTGCCGGGCGTGCGCGCCGTGCTCACGGGCGCAGACGTGCGTCGCTGGACCCAGCCCTTCGTAGTCGGTGTGAAGTCTCCCATGGAGCACTGGTGCCTTGCGCAGGACCGTGTGCGCTATGTGGGCGAGCCCATCGCCGTCGTGGTGGCCACGGATCGTTATGTGGCAGAAGATGCGCTGGAGCTCATCCGCGTGCAATACGAGGTGCTTCCGGTCGCGGCAGACATCGAGTCCGCCGTCGCCGAAGACGCTCCCGTACTGCACCCCGCTGCGGGCAGCAACGTGGTGAGCGACCGGAACTTCGCCTACGGCGAGCCAGACGTTGCTTTCGCTGCCGCAGAGCACCGCATCGGCCTCACCGTGCATTACCCGCGCAACTCCTGCACTCCGATCGAAGGGGCCGTGGTGGTCGCCGAACATCTCGCGGGGGATGAGGGCTACGATGTGTGCTCCAACTTCATGGGGCCGTACTCCCTGCACAGCGTCATGGCCATGGCGCTCAAGATTCCCGGCACGCGCCTGCGCCACCGCCTGCCGCGCGACTCAGGGGGCAGCTTCGGAGTCAAGCAGAGCGTGTTTCCCTACGTAGTGCTCATGTGCCTTGCCTCGCGCAAGGCCAAGGCACCAGTCAAATGGGTGGAAGACCGGCTCGAACATCTGGTCGCAGCGACTTCGGCCACGGGGCGCAAGTGCACGATCGAGGCGGCAGTGGACTCGCAAGGCCGCATCAGCGCGCTCTCATATGACCAATTTGACGATGTGGGCGGTTATCTGCGAGCGCCCGAGCCGGCCACCTTCTACCGCATGCATGGCTGCCTCACGGGTGCTTACGCCATTCCCAATCTGAAGGTGCGCAACCGTGTGGTGCTCACCAATCGCACGCCAGCAGGTCTGGTGCGCGGCTTTGGCGGGCCACAGGTGTACTTTGCGCTGGAACGGCTGATGCAGCGCATCTCCCTTGAGTTGGGGATCGACCCGCTCACGCTCTACCAGCGCAACTTCGTCGATCCTGCAGCCTTCCCTTATCGCGCCGCAGCTGGAGCCCTGCTCGACTCAGGCAACTACCCCCTCGCGCTACAGATGGCAAGCGAGCAAGGTGGTCTCAAAGAACTGCTGGAGCGCCGCAACGAGGCACGCGCCGAAGGGCGCCTGTACGGCATCGGCTTCGCAGCTATTGTGGAACCGTCCATCTCCAACATGGGCTACATCAGCACGGTGATGACGGCAGAGCAACGTGCCAAGGCCGGCCCCAAGAATGGCGCGATCGCCAGTGCCACGGTGGGCATCGACCCGCTGGGCGGCGTGACCGTGGTGATTGCTTCCGCTCCTGCGGGACAAGGCCACATGACAGTCTGCGCACAGGTGGTTGCCGACGTGTTCGGCCTCAAGCCGGAACAGATCACCGTCAACGTGGATTTCGACACGCAGAAGGATGCCTGGTCCGTCGCAGCAGGTAACTATTCCAGCCGTTTTGCGGGCGCCGTTGCAGGCACAGTGTACCTTGCGGCGGTCAAGCTGCGTGACAAGGTGGCGCGCATCGTCGCACACCAATTGGCGTGCGAGGCGAGTGCCGTTGTGTTCGCGGACGGCAAGGTGGGCGACCCCACAGGCCAACCCCGGATGCTGCCCTTCACCCGCGCTGCGAGCAGCGGGCATTGGGCTCCTGGGCAGATGCCTGAAGGAGTGGCGGCGGGCCTGCGCGTGACCGAGTTCTGGACACCCGAGCAGTTGACGCCGCCTGACGAGAAGGACCGCGTCAATACCTCTGCCGCCTACGGCTTCGCATTCGACATCTGCGCGGTGGAGATCGATCGTGCCACGGGCCGCGTGCGCGTCGACCGCTATGTGACCGCACACGATGCAGGCAAGCTGCTCAACCCGGCGCTGGCCGATGGCCAGATTCGCGGAGCCTTCGCACAGGGCCTCGGCGCAGCACTGATGGAGGAGTTCCGCTACGCAGGGGACGGTAGCTTTCAGTCTGGCACCTTTGCCGACTATCTGGTACCCACCACCTGCGAGGTGCCGGACCCGGTCATCGTCCACCTGGAGACACCCTCGCCCTTCACTCCTCTGGGCGCCAAAGGCCTGGGCGAAGGCAACAACATGAGCACGCCGGTGTGTGTGGCCAATGCCGTGGCCGACGCGCTCGCGCCCACTCTCGGCCCCTGCGACCTGCGCCTGCCGCTCACGCCGGACAAGATGATGGCGCTGATCGGTTTCGACGATCCGCCAGCCAGCGGTGCTGCTGCGCTGGCAAGTGCAGCGAGGGATATCGTATCTGCGCCATCCGGTGGCAGCAACAGCAACGGGAACCAAAGTGGCAATGGAGGCAAGGGCAAGGCCTTGTCGGCTGTGGGCGTCGTGCAGATCGCAGCCCCGCCGCAAGTCGTCTTCGACGTGCTGCTCAACCCTGACGCACTCGCCAAAGTCATCCCTGGTTGCCACTCGCTGCAGGCGATTAGCGAGAACAGATATCGCGCCGACGTGACTGTGGGCGTGGGCATGATCAAGGCCCGGTACGAGGCCGAGATCGCGCTCTCCGAGCTCGATCCGCCGCATTCGCTGCGCCTGGCCGGTGTCGGCAATTCCTCGCTTGGCAGTGCACGCGGCAGCGGCAAGGTGCTGCTTGAGGCCGATGGCGAAGGCACGCGGCTGCACTATGACTACAGCGCCGAAGTAAGCGGCAAGGTGGCTGCGGTCGGCGGCCGCATGCTTGAAGGCGCGGCAAAGATCGTGCTGGGCCAGCTCTTCGAGCAGCTCGGACGGCAGGCCAGCGGCCAGGCAGTCAAGACCCCCTCATCGGGCGGCTGGTTCAAGAAGCTGCTCGCAATGCTCAGCATGGGAGGCCAATCATGAAGCCAGCTGCATTTGACTATGTGCGCCTTGAGAGCGCCGCACAGGCCTGCGACCTGCTCGCACGCCATGGCGAAGACGCCCGCATCCTCGCGGGCGGGCAATCGCTGATCACCGTTCTCAACATGCGCTTGGCGCAGCCCCAGTTGCTGCTGGACGTATCGCGCTGTGCTCCGCTCGACTATGTGAAGGTGCAAGGCAGATACCTGGAAGTGGGTGCCGCGGCAACGCAGGCCAGTGTCGAATGGCGCAAGAGCCTCGCGGCTGAAGTGCCGCTGCTCACGCACGCCTTTCCGTTCATCTCGCACTTTCAGGTGCGAAATCGCGGCACGGTATGTGGCTCCGTCGCGCATGCGGACCCCAGCGCCGAGCTGCCGCTGTGTCTTGCGTTGCTGGGCGGCGAGGTTGTTCTCGCATCGCAGCGTGGCCAACGCGTGGTCTCGGCCAGTGATTTCTTCCAGGGAATGTTGATGACGGCTCGCGCCGCCGATGAACTCATTGTTGCCGTGCGCTATCCGCTCGCCGAGAGCGGTGTGGGCTACGCATTCGACGAGTTCTCGCTGCGCCACGGTGACTTCGCCATTGCCTCCTGCGCGGTAGCGGTTTCCGGCAATGCCATCCGCTTGGGTGTTGGCGGCGTTGCCGACAGGCCCACCGTCATCGAGTGGCCGCGCCTCGCCAAGGTGGAGCTGGAATCCGCCATCAATGACTTCGCCTGGTCGCTGGAAGCCCAGGACGACGCCCACGCAAGCGCCGCATACCGCCGCCACTTGGTGCGGCAAATGGCCGTGCGCTGCATTGCAACCGCCACGCAGCGCGCACAGGGAGACAAAGCATGAAGCACCACAACCAGACGATGGCGATCCGCGAAGAAAAGCCTGCCGCTCAATGCGGGGCCAAGCGCATGGAGATCACCTGCACGCTCAACGGCGTGCAGCGCACGGGCTACGCTGAATCACGCACGCTGCTGTCCGACTTTCTGCGGCACGAACTAGGTGCAACCGGCACTCACGTGGGCTGCGAGCACGGTGTGTGCGGAGCCTGCACCGTGCGCATCAACGGTGCCGCCGGGCGTTCCTGCCTCACGCTGGCGGTGCAGGTGGATGGCGCGGCGGTGGATACGGTGGAAGGTCTTGCCGAAGACGGGCAACTGAACGATCTGCAACTCGCCTTCAAGCGCCACCACGCGTTGCAGTGTGGGTTCTGTACAGCAGGCATCTTGATGTCCTGCTCCGACTTTCTCACGCGCGTGTCCTCCCCCACCGAACAACAGGTGCGCGACATGCTTTCAGGCCACCTATGCCGCTGCACCGGCTATACGCCCATCGTGCAGGCCGTGCTAGACGTTGCTGCCGTGCGTGCCAGCAACGCAAAGAACAACATTCAAGGAGATATCTGATGCTTGATCTGGGCCGTACCTTTTTACAGAGCGTTGAGCGCAGCCCCAACGCTGTTGCCATCATCGATGGTGATTTGCGTCTGACTTACGCCGAATGGCTTGAACAGATTCTGCGAGTGGCTCAGGGCCTCGCCAGTCAGGGCCTCAAGCATGGTGATCACCTGCTCGTCGTGCTGCAGAACCGTCAGGAATTCGCCACGCTGCACTGGGCTTGCCAGTTCCTTGGCGTTGTCGTCACACCGATGAACTGGCGCGCCAAGCCGGAAGAGATCGACTACTGCCTGAGCGACTCGAGTGCCAAGGCCGTGGTATTCGAAGAGGTCAGTGCCCAAGCGGTTATCGAGTCGCAAGCCGCGCAGGGGGTGCTGCGGATCGGTGTGGACGTCAGCGCCAGTGTCGGTCCGGCCGCCGATATTTCGTACAGCGAGTTGCTCGCTTCGTCAGTCTGGGCCGCGGGGCCCATGGCCAACGCAGATGACTTCTCGCTCATGCTCTACACCTCCGGCACCACCGGAAAACCCAAGGGCGTTCCGCGCCGCCATCGCCACGAACGCGCTGCGGCGTTGGGCCATGTTGCTCAGAACCTGTACGGCGTGGGCGAGCGCTCGCTGGGAGTCATGCCGCTCTACCACACTATGGGCGTGCGCTCGCTGCTGTCCATGGCACTGGTAGACGGCCGCTTCATCTGCCTGCCGCGCTTTGACTCGGCGGTGGCACTACAGATCATCGAGCGCGAGCGCATCAGCAATCTCTACCTCGTGCCAACGCTCTATCACGACATGCTGGCCCACCCCAGCTTTGCCTCTACCAACATTTCCAGTGTACGCAAGCTCGGCTTTGCTGGTGCCCCTATGCACGATGCACTGCTGCTACGCCTGGAAGAAGCGTTCCAGCCAGATCTGTTCGTCAACCACTATGGCAGCTCCGAGGTTTACACGGTTGCCTTCAACCCAGATGCGCGCAAGAACCCGGGAAGTGCCGGGCGCTCCGGTATCAACACGCGCCTGCGCTTGGTACGCCTAGATGCAAGCAACCCGGACGAACTCGTTCCCCGCGGCAGCGAAGGCCAGATCATTGCCGATCTCGCCAGCGAGGAAGCCTTCGAAGGCTACTGGAATCGGCCGGACGCCAACGCGAAATCGTTACGTGGCGGCTGGTACTTCACCGGCGATACGGGCTATTTGGACGAAGACGGTGAACTGCACGTCACTGGCCGCGTGGACGACATGATCATCAGCGGTGGCGAGAACATCTCGCCCGTCGATATTGAGTCCGTGCTCTCCCTGCATCCAGGCGTCGATGAAGTGGCTGTTGCCGGCCTGCACGACGAACGCTGGGGCCAGCGTGTGGTGGCGTTCGTCAAGCGCAAGAACACGGTGGACAGCGAGTCGCTGGACAGCTATTGCCGCGCCACGGATCTTGCGAATTTCAAGCGCCCTCGTGAATACGTTTTCGTGAGCGAAATTCCCAAGTCGCCCGTCGGCAAGGTCCTGCGCCGCAAATTGACCGCGGGCGAATACCAGCGCGATGAAAGCGGTGACCAGAAACATCACTGATCGATCCACTGCTCCTCCAGTTTCCCCATTCCATTTCCCAGGTAACCACCCATTCACTCTAAAGGAGATCCTTCACATGCCAGTTCTCAACCACGCCGCACACACCAAGCTCGAACAACTCAATGGCTTTGACGTCAGCATTGATGCCGAAGGCCAACGCGCCGACATCGTGCTCAAGCGCCCGCCTTACAACATCATCGATATGCCGCAGCGAGACCAGTTGCGCCTGGTCTTCGAGGCGCTGGACGAGGATGACCGTGTGCGCGTGATCGTGCTGCGCGCCGAAGGCGAACACTTCTCCAGCGGCGGCGACATCCGCGGCTTCCTGGATGCAAGCCCCGAGCACGTCTCCAAGCTCGCCTGGAACATTGCCGCGCCCGCGCGCTGCTCTAAGCCGGTCATCGCAGCCAATCGCGGCTACTGTTTCGGCGTGGGTTTCGAAATCTCCCTGGCCTGCGACTTCCGCATTGCCAGTGTTACCGCGCAATACGCGCTGCCAGAGCAGAAGCTCGGCCAGATCCCCGGCTCAGGCGGTTCCGCTCGCCTGCAAAGCATGGTGGGCATTGCGCGCACCAAGGACATCGTGATGCGCTCGCGCCGCATCTCGGGACAGCAGGCCTATGACTGGGGTTTCGTCGTTGAATGCGTTGCCGACGACCAGCTCGAAGCCACTACCGACAAGCTCGTGAAAGAACTGCTGGAGTTCTCGCCCCTGGCCCAGCGCACCGCCAAAAAGCTGCTCAACGACACGGAAGACTCTCCACTGTCCATCGCCATCGAGCTGGAAGGCCACTGCTATAGCCGCCTGCGCAGCTCGGAGGACTTCCGCGAAGGCGTCGAGGCTTTCCACCAGAAGCGCAAGCCGAAGTGGACAGGCCGCTGATCGGTCTCTGACCGATTGCATCCCACGTGCGCCCCATACATGCGGGTGCACGTGGGCAAACACATTCTTATAAAGGAGACATCATGAACACGACTTCAGGTAATCCACCGCGAACCGCCGCCGCCAGCATGGTGCACGATTCTGTCTCTGTCCCATCGCGCAAGGCCTTCATGGCTGGTCTCGCCTCGACGTTCGGCTGGGCGCTGGATCTATTTGACCTCTTCATTCTTCTGTATGTCGCCCCCATCATCGGGCGGCTGTTCTTCCCGTCCGACAAACCGACACTGTCGTTGGCCGCCGTGTATGCCTCGTTCGCCGTCGCGCTGCTTGTGCGTCCGCTCGGCTCCGCAGTGTTCGGTGCCTATGCCGACAAGCATGGCCGCAAACGTGCGCTGCTCATCTCCATGGTGGGCGTGGGTCTGAGCACCGCGGCGTTCGGGTTGTTGCCCACCATCCATCAGGTCGGCATTCTTGCCCCAGTGATCTTTCTGGCACTGCGAATCGTGCAGGGCCTGTTCGTGGGTGGCATCGTTGCGTCCACGCACACCATCGGTACCGAATCTATCTCTCCGCGTCATCGGGGCCTCATGTCAGGCCTAGTAGGAAGTGGCGGCGCAGGCATGGGCGCGCTCATGGCATCCATCGTCTACTTCGCGCTCTCCATTGCCTTTCCCGGAGATCGGTTCGATCAGATCGGTTGGCGCGTCATGTTCTTCTCGGGCCTTATCAGCACGGCCTTCGGCCTGTTCATGTACAAGCAGCTGGACGAAACACCCTCGTTCAAGAAGCTTCAGGCCGAACGTGCCCAGCAGAAGAACACCGCTGAAAAGCAGGTTTCGCCTCTTAAGACCCTATTCACGGGCGAATACCGCAACGTGCTACTAATCAACCTGCTCATCACGTTTGGCGGAGGAGCCACTTATTACATCACCGCAGGCTATCTACCCACGCTGCTGAAGCTCGTGGCCAACGTGCAGCATGAGAACGCGTCCATCATCCTCATGATCAGTTCAGTAGGCACCATTGTCGGCGCGCTCGCCTTCGGCGCCCTCAGCGACAACATTGGCCGCAAGAAGACCTTCTACATCCTTGGCGTGCTGTGCCTGGTGCTCCTGCCCTACCTTTTCATGTTGATCGCAAAGCCTTCCTCGCTCTCGCAGATCACACTAATCGCCACCGCCATCTCGCTGCTAGGGGGAGGGATCATCGCTCCAGTGATGATATTCCTGAACGAACGCTTCCCGGCTAAGATGCGCGCGAGCGGCACGGGCTTGTCATGGAACATCGGTTTTGCGCTCGGCGGCATCATGCCCACTGTGGTGTCCCTCATCAGCTCCTCGCCGAAGGACATTCCCCACGTGCTGGCCGTAAGCTCAGCGCTTCTGTCGCTTGTCTATCTCATCGGAGCCAAGGTCTCTCCTGAGACACAGGGAAATTTCGACTGACATGCGCAGGAAGGTCTCCATGATCGGGTCGTCCACCAGCAAATCCGCGAGCCAATGGTGATCATCGCAACCCTGTACAGATACCTTAGCCCCTGAACCTCCGGGCATGGTCCATCGCTTATCTTCTAGATAGACATAGGACTTTGCGTATGACTAGGTATACAGAGACGATTGAGGTCATCACCCGAGACCAGCGCAGGCGGCGCTGGTCGGCCGCCGAGAAGGCCGCCTTGGTTCGCAAGACGTATGAGCCCGACATGAGCGTCTCGCTGGTGGCGCGCCAGGAAGGCGTTTCGGCAAGCCTTGAATCGTCCCGGCTTGGCTAGACACTCTTGAGCCGGAGGGAAAAGCGCTGTTCAAACTCGATGGGCGATAGCCCCGCTGCCGACGAATGACGGCGCTGCGAGTTGTAGAACATTTCGATGTAGTTGACTGCCTTGATCGACTGCGTAATGGTGGGGCCAATGTGGTTGCGTTGCATCAGAGTGTAGGCTGAAACTTGGATGCATCCGTGCATTGGCATGTGCTTCTTGATCAATGTTGAGAAAGGCATCCGTTCTCTGCGTCCCCTCTGTTTGATAATCAGATCATAAGAAACTTATCATCGGGGGATGAGGAACAATGAAGTTCATCAGCAATGCCGGCTCTGACCGGGTTCTGGACCTGATACGTCCTGAAGAACTTGGTGCAGGACACGCAGAAGTCTATGTACCAGCACGTGGTCTACGACTCTGCCGTTGAACGTGACTTTGCTAAAGCCTTAGAGAAAAATGAGGATGCGAGGGTTTACGCGAAACTGCCAGGCTGGTTCAAGGTGCCCACGCCCTTAGGAACTTACAACCCTGACTGGGCCGTGCTGATCGAACGCGATGGGCAAGAGCGTTTGTACTTTGTGGTTGAGACGAAAAGCAGCCTGTTTGAAGAAGATCTGCGTGACCGTGAGGGCGGCAAGATCAAGTGCGGGGCCGCGCACTTTGAAGCTTTGGCTGTCGGCGAAAATCCGGCAGTTTACGGAAAATTCAAAGATGTTAATGGCTTGATGGAGAAAGTATTAGAAAATTAATTTATTAATAGTTATTTGATTCACTGATTAAAGAAAAAATTAACTTAATCCCGAACTGAGATAATTCAGTTCGGGATTGTTTTATTTGGCTGCTACCCAGCCTTTTTCAGTTTTTCTCATTGCAATGGTGGCTTGATTTTCTAAGGTGTATTCTTGAAACCACTGTTCTGGGTCTTCTTTAGATCCAGCAGCGCTTCGCTTGGAATTAAGACCTCTTAGAATATTTAAGGTGATTTCGTGAGGGCAACCTTTGATATAGTGAGAGATTACATATTCCTTTGTTGCACTGTAAATATGTGCTTTAGGCATCTTGTTTTCTAATTCTCTCAGTTGATTGAATAGTTTTGTGTCTTCTGCTTTTATTTCTTCGTGCTTAAGATATTCAGGGCTTTGACGCCATTTTTCTTTTGCCAAATTGTATTGACTACTTTCTTCTTCTGTTAAGTAAGAAGATTTACCATCTGCAGAAAAGGCCGCTGTTTTTGGCATGGATCCTTCTACAATATCGCTGAGATTTTCCTTGACCGCATCATTTTCATCCATTCTAAGTACGAGATCATATCTTTCCTGTTTCCAGGTTTCCATGTCTTGAGCTATTTTTTGATACTCTTCTTTCATAGATTTTAAAGTGCTTGGATCTTTGAGTTTAATTCCGTAGGTGAATTCAACTTTGTAAAGGCCATCCTCCTCGTATCCATTGGTTTTATGAATGTCTACAACCTGAATATTCTGACAAGAGGAAAATTTTTGATTGAGAGAGTTTTCAATATCGTTATTGCCTGGAGCTGAGTTGCAACCAGCTAATACTAGAAGCGAGCTAAGAATTAATTGCTTTTTCATGTATCCCTCTATTTAAATTTGATCTTAAATAAGAATTTAAAATCTGCATAAGCCTCAAAAAGAAATGCTATATGCAGCTTTTTTGCTTCATGGTGATTTCCTGGGGATTTCCTGCAAGAAGTTCGGTGCGAAGCCACTGAGATGTGCCGTTTTCAGCTGCACGGAGATATCTCGGAAATGTGCATCTAGCGCCAGGAAGAACTCGGAAGGCTTCATGTGCAGGGCGGCGATGATTCGCTCCATATTGGCGAGCGTCACATTGCGCTCACCACGCTCCACGCCACCCATGTAGCTGCGGTCCAAGCCGCAGTAATGCGCAAAACCTTCCTGAGAAAACCCTCGCGCGCTTCGGCACTCACGCACGGCCTGCCCAAATGCCTTGAGCACTGGAGAGCGGTCTGCATTGGTCATTGGTTTGCTTGCCATGGGACGCAATGGTTACGATTCGTAGCATGCTTGGCCACAGTGCAAAAGCACACCGTTATAGCGATCACGGTGTGTAGAAACACTGCTTTAAGTGCTACGGTCGTCACAGTCACTGCTTTTACGGATACGGACTATGCGTACCATTTCGCTGACTGGCCTGAGCGATAGGGGGCCAGTGCTCATTGGCTGCAGCTGTAGCAGGGGCGGTGGGTGTTTCGCACTCTTCGGTACAAAACTCTTCCACAATCTCAACCCCCTCATCGGGCGCATCTTCAAAGTTGCCATTGGCAAAGCCCTGTCGTGCGGCTCCGTCCAAGGCAGACTGATCAAACCCGGCTGCCAAGCGCTCAGCTGCCAAGGTGTGGGCTTGCCCAATGGCCTCGTTCAAAGAGGCACCAGTACGCACCACCAAGTCCGCGTAATAGATGGCCGATCGATGCGACTGCGTGGTGGACTTGCCACGTAGCTTGAGCTCCAGCGGCATGCAGGCCAGGTTGCCACCAGAGACTGCAGCGAAATATTGCAGCCGCGCTGCCAGAGTGCGAATGCTGTTGAAGCCTGTGGTGCGAAACACAAAGCTGCCCAGCTCATCGCTATCGCCAATACTCACGTTCAAGCGGCCATAGGGCTTGCAATAGCCCATGCCAAACCGGCATGTATCGGGACCAGGGCAGGCCAACTCCTCCAGACCTTTATCTGTCACGCGCTTGCAACTCTCGCCATTACCGACGCACAGCGGGCGAGCTGTGCTGCGATCAAACATGCAGTAATCAGCTCGGAGGTTCAAATCTGGATCATTGAACAGCACCCGCACTGGGATGCTGCGCAGCTTGCGCCTTGTAGTGCTCGGTGCAGCCGTTGGCGTATTTGCCACACCCATCTTGTCTTTGAGTGAGCGTTTGCCTGTGCGAGTTTGGGTAGCGCTTGCTGACGTTTCACTTTGCACATCGGAAGGCTCTGCGCCTTCTTTTATGCCGCCGAAAACTTGACCAGGTGCTTGGCTCTGGCGCAAGGCCTCATCCAAAGGGTGTAGCACCCACTGGCCTCGCTGCTGCACCTGCGTGGTGATGGTGAACTCATCGTCCTTTTCTGGCAGACGCTTGCCGTTCTTCTCCACCACCTTGCCAATCGAAATCCTACCAATCACAGGCGGGGTGATCATCAAACCTTTGATCATGTCTTGCTCCAAAAAAGAAAGCTCTCTGGGGCTGTGAACCGCAGAGAGCAGAGGGGGATGGATAAAAAAGGGCCGTGAGTCACCGCTCACGTTTCATTGACGCAAAATCGCCGAGCGCCAGCCCGCGTGGTCATATAGGCCTTGGCCAGCTCTGGATGGTCTTTGTTGAACTGCGCCGTATTGAACACTTGGCCATCCTTGCTGCGCCGCCATGTCACGCTGCCGCCGCAGGCAAACGTTGCTTTGCCAGCTTCTCCCATATGGATCTGGATGGCCTGGCGCAGGCGTGCTTCCTGCTTCTGTGCAGAATCGAGTTGCTCACGTGCTGCCAGCAAGGCTTCAAACGCGGCATTGAGCTCTGGGTCATCACTCATGTCTACGTCATCGCCTGCACTGTTGGGATAGAGACTACGCAAGGCTTTTTCTGCACTCTCCGAACCATCCCCAGCAGGCGGTGTTTTGCTCTCCACCATTTGCCAGAATGCGTGCTCCATTTCAATCAGTCGAGCAATCAATGTCTCGTCTCGCTCAATCCGGAAGATTCGCAGCTCCTGACCGCCGACCAGCACAGCTACGTCAGCAGCACGATAACCAGTCACGGCCAACTGGTGCATCACCTGCAGTTGCACATACTCGGGAACACCGTCCCGCCACAGGCGGGCGCCATGGATACCTGCAGTTTTGCATTCCAGAAGCTGCACCTCCGAAGAGCCGACCACTTCACGATCCACGTTGGCCAGCATCCAAGGATGCTCAGGATGCTGCAAAACCGCATTCACTCTGCGCACCTTGTTGCCTGTGCGCTTGGTGTAGTGAGCCGCCACAATGGGCTCCAGCATCGTTCCCCAGAACATGGGGCTGGTGTCATCATTCGGATCGAAGACTGGCAGCAGATCACCCTTGCCCGTCTTTTGCATCCACAACTCCAGCTGGGACTGGTAGGGGTTCAGGCCAATAGCTGCAGCGGCATCGGAGCTGCCAATGCCGGTACAGCGCACCTCCAGCCAATCATCTCGCTCCAGGTCTTTGGTGGAGACCAGGCGCAAAGCAGCGCCCTTGCGGGGCGTGCGTGGAGCGTTGTTGGGGGCGTTGTGGGGAGCGGTAGAGCCAGCATCCAGATTGCCATTCTTGAGAACATGCACAGACATCGAAATCTCCTGGCCCGCCAATTGCGGGCATAAAAAAGCCACCTCAAAAGGTGGCTTGGTTGGGTGGAAAAAAGAAAGCGTAAAAACGGTGTGATGCGTCCAAACACGGACAACTAGATCTGCAGTCAGTCATCGCTATGGCGTCAACCCATCAGGCCACCAGCTGCAGCGCATGATCCAGAGCACGTTGCTTGATCACGGCACCTTGGCCAAACCAGGCGCTGTCCAAGCGGTTGTCCTGGCTGCGGGCTTGCTTCTCATGGTCAATGAACTCGGTCACAGAGCACAGTAGGCCCCAGGCCGTGTCCTTGGATGCATGCATCTCAGCACCACGGCCATGGCCCTCATAGAGCATCTGCACCTTCTTGAGAGCACGCTCATTAGTCAATCCCACAGACATATCGGAATGCTGATCGGTGTTGCAGATCACCTTGAGGAAATAGTTCATAGCCTCATGGGTCTTGACCTTACGCTCGGCCAGCGTCTTCATGCGGTACATAAAGCTGTCCCACTGACCGACTGCCACACCCAACTGGCGCTTGACCGCCTGAGCATCGAAAGCCGTGCTATGAGGCACCTTGACGGCTCCCACACCATCACGCAAAGCAATCGTCAGCGTGTTGTTGCAGACCACCCGCACCGTCGTGGGCATGGCCACCGTAGCCAGCGTTCCATCACAGGACGTAGCCAGCAGCAAATAGCCATTGACCACGTCATTGCCTTTGAGCGCCGCCGACTTGCCAGTACGGGCCAAAGCCCAGAACTTGCGTCCAGCCTTAAGCACGCCAGCGGTCTCCAATTCATAGCCAGCGACTTCGGTCAGGTCCCGGTAGAACTCTAGCACCTCACGAGGTTGCACCACCTGGTAGCGACTCCCCACAACAGATAAAGGAGCTTGCGTATCACTGCGATACAGCACCTTCTGCTCGGGAAACTCCTTGGGTTCGGCATAAAGACCTGAAAGGCCAGACTGACCATCAGAGGCGAGGTAACGTACTGGCGTTTCCTGAATACGCCAATCCATGCCGGCAGCCTGCGCCCAGACATCGATGCTTTGCTTAGCAGGCAGGGCGTGACCCAGTTCATGCCAAGGGGTTTGGCCGGTATAGGCCATTGTTTCTACGAGATGTGCCATGTTGATTACTTTCGATAAATAGGGGATGAATTAGGCGGATTTTTCAGGAAATGAATTTCCGCAGGATGTGCAAACCAAGTTGTCAAGCATGTGCTGGTCGATTTTCTTGCCGACGCTGGAGCCCAACTCGCAGCCAATTGCACTACCTGCTATTCCGCCTAAAACAGCACCGGCCAGACCACCAGCAGTAGCTCCTGCAGGGCCCGCTGCGGCTCCTGCGGTCATACCAATTTGGGCGCCTCTGATCGTTCCGGCAAAGCCTCCGGTGGCACCCGCCGCAGTGCCCAAGACACCAAAAAGCTTCTTAGCCCAATTGCGTTGAGCGACCTTGCGACTTCCGCAGGCAGGGCAGCTTGCATCGTGATTCATAGATTTCCTCTGAGACTGTATTTGAGTAGATAAGTCAATGATTTCATTGTCTTATTCCGGTGGAGCTCACTATGGATGTGCTCGCCTAAGTCATATGTGATTGAGGAATTTTTGAGTTCAGTTTTGCTATGTCTCAGAAAGTTTTTTGGAGCAAATTCCAGCTAGACGAAGGAAGGGATATTTTTTATAAAAACCCTACAGATCTGCTGACAATAAAAAAAACCTGGCTGGGCGAATGATGTCCTTCGCCTGGCACTCTCAGAGGAAGGGAACTAAATATTTGCCCCATTCGCCCGATCTCGATTGATACGAGAAATTACGTTCAATTTGTGAAAAAATAAATAAAAACAATGACTTATATGTATTTCATGTTTTTTCTGGAAAGTCAAGAGACGTGAAGCTGTAAAAAATTACTGAGTCACGCGTTAGGCTGATTCTGAGATTGCCGGTGAAATTCACCTCATTGAAAACAGAGGTGAAAAATGAGCGAAATCACAACGCATGACAACCAAGCCAGCACACCTGCAGCAGACACTTTCAACCTGAACATGAGCGTGATCCGCTTGCCCAAGTTGCTCCAAATTTTGGGCATCTCGCGCTCGACGGTGTACTTAAAGATCAACAAGTCCTCAAAGTACTACGACAAGGACTTTCCCCTGCCCATCAAGCTAGGGGAGAAGGCTGTGGGCTGGGTGCTTCAGGATGTCTTCAACTACATCGAGTTGATAAAACGGGGTACTAAATCGCTGAATTAATTTTTCACAAGAATTTAATCTTCTTGTGAGGAATATTGGATAAATACCAAGGTTTTATACCGTATTCCCTCAGGATAAGAAATAAATTTAATTAGGTATTCTAGATACATATATGTATCTATCATTACTTACTAATGAAATAAGAGTTATTATGTCCGCAAGAGATAAGTTCATTGATCTGCAAAGATTTGTACTTAAGAATAAACAAGATTCTTGTTTTACTATCAGCTATGACGATAGAAGAAACTATCATGAGAAATTAATGTATTACAGCATTGGAGCTAATATAGCTTCATTAGATATCCAAAGAATGCCATTCTTTAAGAAGAAGAGCGGTATAACTTATAGGGCTCGTGCTTCAGGTTTAGGACAGCAGATATTAAATATTCTCAATCATGCCAGTCAGTCTAGACTGCTGGGATGGGATGAGGAGTACGCGGCTATCATTAATTACAGTCCTTTAATGAAATTGACCTACAGTGCTTTCGTTGCCGCAACCGCTCCTAATGGTGGGAGTGTTGAAAGTATCGGATTCATAGAGCCTGTAATTTATGGAGAGCGTGACTTCAAAATGGCTTGTGGTAAGCGTACAGATGAAATTATTGATGGATTAAATAATTTTGTTGTACAGATAAAAGATGCTTTGAATAAAGATGAGTTGCGTGAAGAAGTAAAAAGCTTTTATAGAAATGCAAATGAGCGTTATCACCAGTTGATGAAAGTGGCACTTCAGTCTTGGGAGATCAACTGTAAAAACGTTTTGCTTCGAATAGATTGGGGCTTTTATATAGAGCAACCACGTATGCCATTTCGGCTAAAAACCGAGCAAGAAATTAATGAAGAATTTGTAGTTGTTGATATTAAAAGAAATCTCATGCTGAAAAGACTGAAAAAGATGTTCGGTAAGGATTTATCTTTTTACGCCTGGAAGATTAAGTGTGGATACCATAAAGGGCTGCATATCCATTGGCTCATTGCGCTCAATGGGTCAAAGCATCAGAATCCTTACTATCACTCAAGAGCAATAACGGATGATTGGAATCGCCATGTCTGTGGAGATGAGAGCTATGTGTGGAATGTGCTCGGTATGTGTAAACGTGATAGTAAATATTTGCGAAATATAGATTACCGAGATGAGGAACTGATCAAAATTCTAAGCACCTACGCTAGCTACCTTACGAAGCTTGATGTCACGATGAAATTGAGAGCTCCTGAGAGTTTTAGAACCTTCGGCTGCTCAAAAATGAAAAACCTCACCAAAAACAAACCAGGTCCAAAGAGATCATCGTCCATCGGTTTTAGTAATGGATATTAAAAAATGAGCTATCTAATTCAGAATTCACCTTACCCAGTCCATGTGCTGCCAGCAATGTTGCGAGATTTCGCAGACCGTGTAGTTGCAGCTACTCAGTCGTCCTATGAAATGGTTGTGCCGGTAATGCTTGCAGGTATGTCTGCAGCTGTTCAAGGTGTAGCTGATGTAAAAACACCTTATGGTGAAATTATGCCAACTAGCCTATTTTCCTTTGTGATTGCAAAGTCCGGAGATAGGAAGTCCAGTATCCTTAAAAAAGTGATGAAAGGATTTGAAGACTTTGAGCGAGGAAAAATAAGCGAGCATGTTTTTCCCGGCTGGGAGAATCAGGAATTGATACACCATCAATTTTTGATAGAGGATGCAACAAGTAAGGGTGTCATTGATATATTTAAAGAGGGTGCATCTTCTTTGTTTTATGCATTGGATGAAGCTGCTCTGATTTTTAATAAATTAGACATGCCATACTTTTGTAAACGCTTTGATGGATCTGCCATTAATGAAGTGAGCAGAACTCAAGGAACTACAAGATTACTCGATAGGCGAGTTGCTTTATGCATGCTGACTCAGGATGTTACTTTTGAGCGTTTTTTTAGCAAGAAAGGTGATTTACTTGTCGAGTCTGGACTGATGCCCCGGATGCTGATTTCGCAAGCCTCTGCACACACTGGAATTTATAGATGGAATCCACTGCCTGCGAATGAGGAAAATTTGGAAAGGCATGGTTTTCATCAACGTGTAAGAGAATTAATGAAAAAATATGCTAGAGAGTTAGAAAATACTGAAATCAGTAGAGAGGTTGTTTGTTTTGATCAAAGTGCGTGTGAATTGTGGGAGCAATATATTAAAAATGTTGATTTTGTTTTAAATCATCATGGAGAGTGGGAAGAAATTAGAGCATTTATGCGTAGAAGCGGTGAATTGGTGATACGCATCGCAGCTGTTCTTCAATATTTCACTGAGCCTGGAGATAAAATCCAGCCATGGGCTGTTCAATCATCTATTGAAATGGTTAGATGGCATCTTCATGAGGCTAAAAGAATATTTGGAGAGGAATCGTTGGAGGTGAGAATAAAAAAAGATGTGGATCTGCTATTAAGATATATTCAAGGTCGTTGTCAAAGAACAGGAAGTAAATTCATTGAGAAAGGAGAGCTTCTTAGGTATGGGCCTAAATCATTAAGAAAGTCAGATATTTTAGATATCGCAATAAGGAATCTTCTGGTATTGGGGAAGTTGAAAGTATTAAAATATGGAAGAAAAGAAATGCTTCTTATTAATGATAATTGCTTAATGAATTTTGATAACACATACCAGGGGTATATATCAACCAATTGGTAATAAAAAACATTTAGCAAAAAATACTATCCTTACTTTAAAATTGGAATAATTAGACGATTTAATTTTGAATCATCTCTAATTATTCTATGTATACTCCTTCTGATTGCTCCATCTGTTATTGGTCTGGATTTTTTGTTTTGATGATTTTTCATTATGAGATAGACGTCTTGTAATGAATCTTCGATAAAATGCGATAAATGAATTAGGGTTAACGGTTTTTTGCTTCTGTGAATCATTATTTTTTCTTGTAAAAAATTAGATATCTCTATGTCTAGATCACTGAGTTCCTTCTCTGGATTATTTTTTTCATTTTTATTAAAATAAATGGCATCTTCGTGTTTTTTAATATAATTCCAAGATTCATGAATTCCTTTGAAGTATTCAGCCTTGGAATAATAGTACCAAGCAGAGTTTGTTAATTTTTTGTCATGATAATAAAAACAAATCCCCATGAAATTTAAATAGGTTTGGTATGTATTTTTTTTCCCTTTAATTAAATTTGCAAGGTAATTGGAGTGTGTTGAGTCTTCTCCATTTAATCCTTCGTTAGCGTATGCATGCATGTTTTTTAATATCTGTTCAAGATCATCTGCAGAGCATTTCTTTTTAAAAGCTTCGAGGATATCTTCTAATTGACCTGGATCTTTATCAGCAACTCTAAATCTAACTTCCATTTCTGGTTTCTCCGTGTTATATATAGAAAATTTTACTATATAAAAGTATTAGTAAAATTATCTGTTTGAGGTCAAATAAAGAAGCTTTGGATCAATATCGAAAGTACGGTGTGGCACATGGCAAAGCAATGCGTGTATTACGGGGCTGATAGGCGAATCTGAGGCTGGCTTCACTGAGACGAAGTGGTAATGGGGAAAAGAGTCGCCTATTTGCTCGAAGTAGTTTTTGAAATGGCTGGGGGCTTGGCGTCCAGTACCTGCTGGCTGATTGCGCAGGCTCAGTCAGGCATGGAAGATGAGGTAGCCTTGCGTAAATCATGACGGAAATTATGAAAGCTACGACAGTCGCTGGGTGACCTGGCCACGGTCATCGTTGGCCATCCGTCAGGGTGGGTGAGTCGTCCATGCTTGCGACCATGACGAAAGCTCCAGCCTTGGCGAACCAGCTGTCGGATCAGTTGGTCGAGTTCTTTGTTTGAACTGTACTTCACGCGCTTACCTCCGTTTTGATCGGGATATAGCGCGCGCTGAAGCGCTCATGGTCAAAGGCCATTTCAGCAAACGCCGCTTCCGCTCCAACATCGAGAATTGGGCGACTCTAGGACTACAAACTCGCCGAGTTTGGACAATCTAATGTCCAGGAACTCATTGGATGGCGCAACAAGGAAGAACTCCCTGTTATCAACGGTCGCACCACTAAAATTCTGCGATTCTTCGGATCTAAAGTTCGACAGATTTCTTGAGTCCGCAGTCCTTTGATCGCTATGGAGAACAGCTGTGGGCAGCCTTACAAGCTACTTCTTCTTTGCCGCGATTGTTGTCGGTGGCCGCGCAGTAGGGAGCGCCCGCTACGCTACACCAAGCGGTCATCGACCTCCGTGGAATTTAAGCAGCACCCTCGTCAAGAGCTGCAGCCTGCCGTCTTCCAGAATTGCTGCCTCAATAACTGACAGCGGATTCATGGAAACTGTGTCCGTCATCGGGTTTGGTTGACAACTGCCAGGCGATCGTCGAGAAGCGTCGCGATCTCAGCGTGCGTGCCGCACGCAGTGGGATTGCGCAATACTTGCAGTTCTACAATGCCGAGCGACCTCATCAGGCACATGGTCAAGCCACACCGGATGAGGCCTACTTTGCAGCGCTGTCGTTTGCACAAATGCAAGCTGCATGACCGCAGGGGTCTCGCTTAGCAACAGGGGATCGTTGTTCAAACGAGTGGGACCATTTCTCCGATGCCCCTTACCATGCGGTATTTGGCGTTTATCGGCAGAAGCTCGCGTTGTGCTCTCTGGGCCCGCGGAACTTTGGATATTTTTTACGCTTATTGAGATATGCAAGTATTGACCTACAGGAATGGGGGAGCGTGGCGCGAAGTTAAAGACCCTCAGGAGGATGGCAACGGACGCACCATTCCCGACCCAGCACTTGCAGAAATCAACCGCAACCTTTCCGACTGCTTCAGGTGCACCAACCTTGTCGTTCTCACAGGGCTCGGCACATCCCTACATGTGAACGTGCTGCCGAAAGTTCCAGGGGCGTCTGGTCCACGCGCAGCACAGCCTGGGAAGCGCATCGCTCCCACGATGGCTGACCTGTGGAACGCATGCAAGGAAAACCGCGAGGAGCTCTTTGAGAAGGTCATTGCGCTAACGCATTTCCCCGCTGCCAAGGGAGAGAACATCGAAGCGCTGCTCTCGCACTGCAAGATTGCCGAAGAGTTCCTTGGAGACGGCGACGACAAAGCTCTGATAACGGGATTCATCGCCACCGCCGAGCAAACGGTTCGCGATTGCGTGCGCTTCTTGGATGTTGAAGACGAGGTCGGCCTCCATGCTGACTTTCTTCGCCGGTTGGTTCGGCGGTCCACGCGAAAGCTGCGCACAAAAGTCTTTACAACCAACTATGACCTGTGCTTCGAGTATGCCGCGCGCAAAGGGCGCTACGTAATCGTTGACGGCTTTTCGCATACAACGCCGCAAGTCTTCGACTCGCTCTACTTCTCGTACGACATCGTGAAACGAGAAAGCAGCCCAGACAGTCACGATTTCATTCCGAACGTCTTCCATCTCTACAAGCTTCACGGCTCTGTAGATTGGACGAAGAACACGAAATCTGGGGAGATTGAAAAAAACCCCGCCTCTGAGTCGCCGCTGCTTATCTATCCGCGAAATACAAAATACGAGTTGTCATTCGAACAACCGTATCTCGAGATGATGTCGGCATTCCAAACTGCATTGCGGCAGCCGGATACCGGCCTTCTCGTCTTAGGATTTGGATTCAATGACAACCATTTGGCTGAGCCAATACTGTCGGCCATCAATTCCAATCTGCATCTCAAGGTCGTGGTCTGTGACCCTGGCCTTGGTCCATGGGAACATAAGGAAAAGGGTGTCCAGGATGGCAACGATGCGAAGCACCCCTACCTGTCAAAGCTCAGGTACTTGATTGAACACGGCGATGCCCGCCTGGCGCTCATTTCCGCCACCTTTGAGCAATCCGTTCCGTTGATGCCGGACATTGCGGCGGAAACCGACCTCGAGCAGCACTACGAGCGCATCCGACTGATGCGGGAGGCAGGATGACCGGCAGGCTCGCAACAAGCCCGTTTGACCCCAGCCGATACATTGGTGCGGTCACCTTCGTGGGGCCGGACAGTGCTCGCATCAATCTGCCGAAGGCTGCAGGCGTCGCTCCCCGGCAATACTCAGGATACGCAGTGCTCGGCGGCCAGGTCGGCGAGTTCATCTTCATAGAGGGCGAAGGGGTTGCCGTACTGGGGCGCATCACCGAGGTGAAGCTGCCCGACAACGAGCGGCTCAAGGCCGAGCCCTCCCTAGGCGCTCCCTCAGACGCCAACCCCATCGGGTTTGTCCAGCTCCTGACGACTCTCGAGCTGGCGACCGCCAAGGTCATCTCAGGGATTCCGTTCCATCCCCGCATTGGGCAGCACGTTTTCTCGGCTCATCCGCTTCTTGTGAAGCACATCGTCGAGGGGCAGCCCGTCTCCAGCGCGGGAGCCGTCGAGCTTGCCACGCTTCCGCATGACCCGAGCACGATGGTCAACGTGAGCCCGGCCCACTTGTTTGGCCGTCACTGCGCGGTACTGGGAGCGACCGGGGGCGGCAAGAGCTGGACCGTCGCTCGCATCATTCAGGAAGCCGCCAGGCTTGGAGGCAAGGTTCTTCTCGTGGACCCCAGTGGCGAGTTCCACACGTTCACCAATGGCGTTCGCTCTGTGCATCTCGGCGGCGCACCAAAAAGTGCGGAGGACATACGCAAATTTGTTGCCTTCCCGTACTGGGACCTCACCGAAACGGACCTGTTCGCGATTTTCCAGCCGTCACCTGGCGCCCAGGTTCCGAAACTACGGGAAGCCCTGCGCAGCCTGAAACTAAACTACATCTTGAACGGCGACAACGAGCCTCATCTGTACGTGAAAGCGAACGCAGAGAAGAAGACGTTCAACTATCTAGTGAACAAGAACGAGGCCCAGGTCGAGGCGCAGGGTGCGAGGTATGTAATCAAGCACTTGGCAAGGCAGGTGTACGAAGAGTGCGTCTACGAGAGTGGTGGCACGGCGCGTGAGCCAAACTATTTAGTCTGGGGTGCCCCTGATGAGCGGATTAGGGGGTACTGCGACACGTTGGTGTCCAAGATTCACAGCATCAGCCGGTCGCCAGCGCTTCGATGCCTCTTCGCACCGGAGCAGTTCGCTGCGCTGACGGAAGAAATTCAATCGTTCTTTGCGTCTGACGATGCCGTGCTGAGAATCAGCTTGGCCGACTTGCCATTCGAGCACCACGCGCGCGAGCTGCTCATCAACGCCATCGGGCGACATCTTCTAGGCTTGGCTCGGAGCGGAACGTTCCAAGAGATGCCGACGGTGGTGGTTCTCGATGAAGCCCACCAGTTCTTGAGCAAGTCCATCGGTGACGAAGCCAACCGCGTGTCGCTCGACGCATTCGGCCTGATTGCGAAGGAGGGTCGAAAGTACGGTCTGACGACTTTGCTTGCGACGCAGCGCCCACGTGACATCCCTGAGGATGTGTTGAGCCAGATGGGTATGTTCATCGTGCACCGCCTTATAAACGAGCGCGACCGCGACATCGTCGAAAAGGCCTGCGGCAATCTTGACGGTAGTGCAGCAGCCTTCCTTCCCACGCTGGGTCAAGGGGAGGCAATCTTGGTCGGCGTTGACTTCCCAATGCCTACGCCCATCAAGGTAACCGAGCCAGAGTACCCGCCTAAGTCGGAAGGCCCCTCCTACGCAAAGTTCTGGAAGAAGAAGCCTCCACCAGAAGCCGCCGCGGCCGCCGCTGCAGCTGACCCAGCGCATTGACGGGGGGCTAGTCATCCATGACACAAGAGACGGCATGGGAGAAGGCAGCATCAGCAGACGGTACGACGGCCTCCGAGCGAGCGCTGGCGGGGTTGGCACGTAAGGCCTTTCTGAGCCTCTGGAGCTATCCCAATGTCTTCACCGACGAGGGGCGAGCCAACGGCAAGGGGGATGGCAAGGAGCTCTGCGACCTCCTAGTCGTCTTTGGCAACGACGTGCTGTTGTTTTCGGACAAGGACTGCGCCTACCAGAGCAACGTTGATGTTTCCGTTGCCTGGCCACGGTGGTATCGAAACGCCATCGACAAATCCGTCCGGCAACTGGCGGGAGCCGAAAAGTTCATCAAGGCATTTCCCAAACGAATCTTCCTGGACAAGACTTGCCAAGCGCCGTTGCCCATTGAGTTACCCGACGCGAGCGTCGCACGGTACTACCTCATCGCAGTCACCCGAGGGTCGCACCTGCCAGCGCGACATTTCTTCGGAGGTGGAAGCTCCGGCAGCCTCATGTTGCTCAACCAACTCGTCGGGAAGACCGACCACGCGGAGAACCCCTTCACTATAGGCTACCCGCTTGAGAGCCGGCGCTTCGTGCATGTCCTCGATGAGATGACTGTCGACCTGCTTCTTGAGGAGCTGGATACCGTGCCGGACCTGGTTAGGTACCTGCGCAAGAAGGAAGAGTTCATGCAGCAGCCTGGGGTCATCATCTCCGCCACGGGGGAGGAAGATCTGCTGGGCAGATATATGTCCACAACTCGTGACGAGGAACACGAATTCCCCAAGATATGGCCGCAGCAATAGCGAGCTCCTGCGAGGAAGCTTGTCCAGATGTAGGGGGAGGATGAGAGGATGGGACCGGCGTGAACCAGCCTGAAGCGGTCCTCTCTTAGCTAAGTCAGCTTTGCAGCGGTTGCGGCAGTTCATGTTGGCTGCCCGAACCGCCGGTTTCAGCCAGATAGCAGTCATCCCGAGTACATCGGCAGCTAACCCTCACTGGCTGGTTTCTGGTGAGTTGCGGACAGTGAGGGCAAGCTAGCCAAGATGAGGCTCAATGTCCGCTCTCACCTGCTATGAAGTGGCGCTATCGACCCATTGCGGTCGTCCAAGCTTCGTAGATCTATGTCGGCGTTGCAGCGGTTGCGGCAGTTCATGTTGGCTGCCCGAACCGCCGGTTTCAGCCAGATAGCAGTCATCCCGAGTACATCGGCAGCTAACCCTCACTGGCTGGTTTCTGGTGAGTTGCGGACAGTGAGGGCAAGCTAGCCAAGATGAGGCTCAATGTCCGCTCTCACCTGCTATGAAGTGGCGCTATCGACCCATTGCGGTCGTCCAAGCTTCGTAGATCTATGTCGGCGTTGCAGCGATTGCTACTGCTCATGTCAGCAGGGCGAACTACCTGTCACTGCCTGATAGCGGTCATTCGGAGCGCCAAGAAGGTCGCTTCTCCAATGGCTGCTTTCAGGTAACTAGCAGCCCCTTGCTAACAGACTGTCCTCGGAATACTGGGCGTCCGCTACCTCCGTCCGCCAATAGGTGCTGTCGGCGATTAGCAGTCTTTCAAAGTAGGGCCCCTGGGCAGAAGACCCTACCGTACCGTCCTAGTTACATCCAACTGATACAGCTCCAACTGCCAGCCTTAAGAAGCCAGACCTTAAAGCCCGCGTGATCTATCGGAAGAAGGGACATCGGCCAAACACACTAAGTGCTCATGCAAGAGTTATCATCGAATCTCGATATCGACATTCGATATGACAAAAAAACCAACACCAAACACACTAGAGCACCACGACCTTCTGTCCGGGTTTATTCGCCTGCATGTGCTGCACCATGCTGCCGAACAGGAAATTTATGGGCAATGGATGATCGACGAGCTAGCTCATCACGGCTACCGCCTGTCTCCTGGAACGCTCTACCCGATGCTGCACAAGATGGAGCGGGACGGCTACCTTGTCTCGCGGCAGGAGCGCGAAGGGCGCACGGTGCGCAAGCTCTACACGATCACGAGCAAGGGCAAAGAAGGCTTGGCGCTGGCCAAGGAGCGCATCCGGGAGTTCACCGGGGAGGCAATGCACAAATGACCGATTCCACCAACACCTTGTCGCACGAAACCACTCCCGCGCGGGGAACGACTGCCGAAGTCTTTGGCGCCTTTCTCAAACTAGGCCTGACCTCCTTTGGTGGACCCATCGCTCACCTAGGCTATTTCCGATCGGAGTTTGTCGAGCGCCGCCGCTGGCTGGATGACCGCAGCTATTCCGATCTGGTAGCCCTGTGCCAGTTCCTACCCGGACCGGCCAGCAGCCAAGTCGGAATGGCGCTGGGGCTAGGCCGCGCAGGCTGGTCTGGATTGCTGGCAGCCTGGGCGGGCTTTACTTTGCCGTCTGCTATTGCATTGATCCTGTTTGCCTTCGGCATCGCTGAATACCAGGGTCTGGCGCAGTCTGGCTGGGTACATGGACTCAAGGTTGTCGCCGTGGCCATCGTGGCGCAGGCTGTATGGGGTATGGCTAAGTCACTGTGTCCAGATCGACCCCGTGCTGCACTCGCAATTCTGGCAGCACTGCTGACCATGATCTTGCCCTCGGCGCTGGGACAGGTTGCCGCCATCGCGGTGGCGGGGTTGCTGGGATGGTGGCAATTAAAGATAGCTCAACCTGGCGGTGGCCAGGCACATAGCTACCCGGTTTCGCGCAAGCTGGGCATTGTTGCACTGCTGTTGTTTGCTGCACCGCTCGTCGGATTGCCATTGTGGGCAGCAGTCACGGGCTCGTCCACGATAGCTCTGCTGGAAGGGGTATATCGTTCCGGCGCACTGGTCTTCGGCGGTGGACACGTTGTCTTGCCACTGCTGCAAGCTGCGGTGGTGCCTAGCGGCATTGTGAGCAATGCCGACTTCTTGGCTGGCTACGGTGCAGCGCAGGCCGTGCCAGGACCATTGTTCACGTTCTCAGCCTACCTTGGCGCAGTCGCCTACGGCCCGCTGCATGGCTGGATTGGTGGTCTAGCGCTGCTGGCCACTATCTTTCTCCCCGCCTTTTTCATGCTCATAGGTGCGTTGCCATTCTGGGAAGGGCTGCGTCATCGCGCTGGCATTCAAACAGCCATGGCCGGCATCAACGCCGGGGTGGTAGGCATTCTGGTATCCGCCCTGTATGACCCGGTGTGGACGAGCGCGATCCATAGCAAGTCGGATTTTGGGCTGGCATTGCTGTCATTCGGGCTGCTGACTGTGGGGCGCGTTCCGCCAGCATTAGTGGTTCTGCTGGCCGGGCTGTCGGGCTGGGTCATGGCTATAGGCCTCTGAAACGTTCTTCACAGCAGACAGCCAAACAAGCCATGCCAACGTCGGCTCTGGGTCGATAGCACCAGGTCAGCACACGGCAAAGCAGTCACTTGGCAATGGTCAGATTCCACTGTCAGCTTTAAAGGGTAGAGCTGACCTTCTCTAAAGTCCTGATGCAATGACTGCTTTCGGTAGCAGCAGTCATTTGTCTTGCGGACTTGAACGGCAGTAACCAGCCTGAAGCGGCTGCCTGTGGGAATTTCTCCAACGGCTGGTTCTGGCCGAAATCTTGAATTCATGGCTACGCCAGGAAGCTGACATTCATAAGGCTGTGGCAGTCGAGCATCGCTAGTCGCTCAGGCGAGTCGAAGCCAGCGCATCCTGTGTGCCCCTCAACTCGATGGGAGACCATCATGGGATACACAGGTAATACCGCTCATCGCGAGCCGTGGAACAAGGGCAAGATCGTCGGGCAGAAGGCTCCGTTCAAGCTCAAGGACATCTGGGCGCTGCGCGTAAGGCTTCAGATGGAAGGCCGGGTACGCGAGCTTGCTCTCTTCAACTTAGGCATCGATAGCAAGCTGCGAGGATGCGACCTCGTCGCCCTCAAGGTTCGGGATGTATGCCACGGCGACCAGGTGGCATCGCGCGCTGTCGTCATGCAGCACAAGACTCAGCGTCCAGTGCAGTTCGAGATCACGCAGGCTGCCCGTGACGCCTTGCAAGCCTGGATCAGGCTGGCTGGGCTGAAATCAGAGGACTTCCTGTTTCCAAGCAGGCTACACGAATCGCCACATCTGAGGACACGGCAGTACGCCCGAATCCTCGGTCACTGGGTTGACGAGCTAGGCCTGGACCGTAGGGAGTACGGGACACACTCGATGCGCAGGACAAAGGCGACACTGATCTACCGCCGTACCAAGAATCTGCGCGCTGTGCAGTTACTGCTCGGCCACTCGAAACTGGAGTCAACAGTGAGGTACTTGGGTATCGAAGTCGACGATGCCCTTGAGATCTCTGAACAGACGGAGATTTGAAGCTGCCGCTGACGGCCACACCGAAAACTGCGGTCAGGTGGCCGTCTTCAACGGCTGCAATGTGGCGCTGGGCCAAACTCGTACTTTCGGCCAGAAGGAGTCGACCACCGCAGACTTCCGAACGACGGCTTGAGGCCGCTGATAGGCGCCGCTGTGCTTGAGCCCGCCTGTGCCCGCTGTTGCCGATACCAGACGTTGCAAGGGGCTCTGCCTGAACTTCCGCTCTTCGCTTCAAACCCGTCACTGGATGGGGTCAGTCCCATCGAATACCGAGAGAGCCTTGGGCTTACGGCATGAAACCAGTCGAAGTTTTTATCGGCTCCCACCGGGGGCACTGGGTCACTTCGGGATAGAAATCGACAATCTGTTTCTCGAACGGGTGGGCAGGCTGGAAGGTCTCTAGTCAGATAGGCAAACCCTGCCTATTCTTTCATTTACCGAAGCCGTTTTATTTGCCGCAGCTCCACGGCATTGGCTTGCGACAAAGGCGCTTCGCCGCGCTCGAGACGGAATAGGCGCATTGAGTTGCTTACACCGTGTACTTGACCTCGCAGCGATTGCGCAGCTGCGGCCAGCTCCTCCACCATCGCGGCATTTTGCTGGGTGATCGAGTCCATGTGCGCCACAGCAGCGTTGACCTGTGAGATACCGGTTTGCTGCTCTACGGCTGCGGTACTAATTTCGCCCAGCACAGCACTTACGCGTTGCACAGCTGCCAATGCTTGGGCCATGCGCTCACGCGCTTCGCCTGTAGCCGCGGCGCCCGATGCCACGCGCTCGGCCGAATTGCCGATGAGCTGCTTAATGTCGCGTGCTGCCTGAGTGGTACGTGCAGATAGCGTGCGCACCTCCGAAGCCACCACAGCAAAGCCGCGACCAGCCTCACCCGCACGCGCCGCCTCTACGGCTGCGTTCAGCGCGAGAATGTTCGTCTGGAAAGCCACGCCCTCGATGAGGTGCACAATGTCTTCAATGTGTCGTGAAGATTCAGCGATGCTCTGCATGGTCTGGCCCACGGCCTGCACGGCATCGTTGCTGCGTTGTGTGATGCTCGAAGCTTCTTCTGCAAAACAGGCGCCACGGCTGGCGGCTAGGGCGCTGTTATGCACTGTGCCATTAATCTGCTCCATGGATGCGGCAGTCTGCTCCAGGCTGCTGGCTTGAGTTTCGGTGCGGGACGACAGGTTGTGGTTGCCGCTGGCGATTTCCTGCACGGCAATCTCCAGGTGCCCTACCTCCTGGCGCACGTCGCTCACCACAGTGCGCAAGTTCACACTCAGTTGAAACAGTGCGCGTTGAAGATTACCGACGCTGCCGCTGGCACCTGTACGCACTGCGTGCGACAGGTCTCCAGAGGCCAGCTGATTGGCATCGTGCACAAGTTCTTGCAGCGGCGCGATAGCCAGCGAGTGAGTCAGAAAAGACGACACAGCCACTGCCAACAAGGCCGCACTGCCCGTGACTAGCCAGGGGACATTCAGCCACGTGAGCAGTAGCGGAAGCATTACAGCTAGCATCAGTACCAGCAGCAGGCGCACAAACGTAGAAGGAGCCAGTAGCCGCTTCAAGCGGCCACTCAGATTCTGGCGCAGTACGACACCATGGTGTAGCGTATGGACGGCACATCCAGCTTCCGCCTCGGCACGCATGGTGGCATAGAGCCTTTCTGCGACAAGCACATGTTCGCGCACAGGAAGCGTGCGCACCGACAGGAAACCCGTGATCTGCTCGCCGTCACGCAATGGCGTGATGTTGGCCTGTACCCAGTAAAAATCTCCGTTCTTGCGGCGGTTTTTCACGAGGCCCGTCCAAGGAAGGCCTGTCGATATGGTCTGCCACAAATCGCGGAAGGCCTCAGCAGGCATGTCAGGGTGGCGGATCAGGTTGTGGGGCTGGCCCAGTAGCTCCTCGTGTGCGAAACCGCTCACGTGAACGAATGCGGGGTTGCAGTAAGTGATACGACCTTTGGTATCCGTGACTGAGACCAGAGTGCTTCTCTCTGGAAACGTGAACTCATTGGTTGTGGCGGGCAAATTGATCCGCATAAGGCATTCTTTTTTATGGTTTTTTGGAAGGACTAAAGGGGCAGCCAGTCGCGCGCCAACTCGGCTGCTGGAACAGCCTTCGAGAAAAGATAGCCCTGCACTTCATCGCAGTGCAGGTCGCGCAGTTTTTCGAGTTGGCTTTGTGTTTCCACACCTTCGGCCACCGTCCGTAGCTTCAGCGCATGGGCTAGGCCGATTACCGCTGTCACGATGGCGAGACTGCCAGGCTCGCTGAGCATGCCGCGCACGAAAGACATGTCGATCTTGAGCCGAGAAACGGGAAAGCTTTGTAGTCGCGCCAGGGAGGAGTAGCCAGTTCCGAAATCGTCGATGGATAGCGTGAAGCCCTGTTCCACTAGCTGGGAGGCAACACGCTTAGCCTTGGCTGGGTCATGCATCAGAGCCGATTCAGTAATCTCCAATTCGATAAATCGTGGGCTCACGTCGTGCGTGCGCATGATCGCCAAGGCACGCTCGGAGAAGGCGTCACTCATCATCTGCGCAGCCGATACGTTGACAGCAATCACAGGGGGCTGCGCTATGCCGGCAGAACTCCAGGCACGCCACTGACGAGCTGCTGCGTCCAAACTCCAGTCGCCGAGCGCGATGATGAGGCCGCGCTCCTCAGCGACGGGGATAAACTCGGCAGGGCTCACCCAGCCCCATTCTTCGTCGTGCCAACGTGCGAGCGCTTCCACGCCGTATAACGCATACGAGTCTATGGCTATCTTGGGCTGGAAGTGCAATTCCAAGCGTGATTGCGCGAGAGCCTCCTCCAGCTTTGCTCCAAGTGCGATGCGCCGCTGGAGCCGGTGGCCCATTTGTGCATCGTAGAGTTGGCAATTGCCGCCGCCTTGCGTCTTGACTTGGTACATTGCGATATCGGCACGCTGGAGCAACTCGTCTACGCTGTGACCGTGCATGGGGTAAAGGGCTACTCCGACGCTTGCCCTTACTTCAAAGCAAAGATCGTCCACCCTCAAGGGGCTTGCCAATGTTGAGCAGACTTCATGGGCCAAAGCCATAGCATCGTTGCCTTCGGCGAGTGTGCGCACGAACATAAATTCATCGCCACCCAGGCGAGCCACCACACCGTCTCCTCCGAGCGTGCGTTCGCACCGCCTTGCCACTTCAGCAAGCAAGTCGTCTCCCACTAAATGGCCCTGAGAGTCATTGATCTCCTTGAAGCGGTCGAGATCAACGAACAGCACCGTGGCCTGCTGACCTCGTTGGCCTGCGATGTCGAGCAGGCGTTGAGCCAAATCTATGCCGTGAAAGCGATTAGGTAACCCTGTGAGCGCATCAAAGAATGCCAGCTTCTTCATGCGCTGTTCGGTCCGTTTGCGTTCCGTGATGTCGAGTAGCGTGCCGTAGCCCCGGACCGGCTTGCCGGTCGCGTCACGCTCGATCGTGCCCAGCGCATCCACCCAGCGGACGCTGGTTCCATCCTGGATGCGCATTTCGAACGCGTAACGGCCGGTGGCAAGCCCTTCTTTCCATTGTGCATCTGCGTATGCGCGGTCTTCTGCATGCACGCAGCCAAGTAAATCGGCAAATTCGAAAGGCTGGCCTACTGGCCAACCAAGGATACGTGCCGCTTGAGGCGTGAGGGAAGGCTTGCCGTCAAAGTATGAGAGCCAGGTACCGATGTTGGCCACCTCCTGGGCATTGAGCAAGTCACGATTGAGTTGCTCCTGCTTGCGCAGATCTTCGACGGTGATCAGCAGCCGTGGCTGCGCGTGGCCGTCGGGCTGTTGCAGAGAGTGGACGGTGATGGAAACCGGGATCGCCAATGCTTGAGCGTGGAAATGCAGTTGCGACCTTCCCTTGGCATGTTGATGCTGTAGCGCTTGCTTCACCAGTGCAGGTAAGCTGCCTACATCCATAAAGGCCGGTAGCGGGTCTCCTTTCGCTAGCGCCATTGGTGTTTGGCCTGCGAGTTGTGCGAAGGCCTGGTTGGCAAACACCACATCCAGCTCATCCGTGACCACGAGCGTGCCGTGGGGCAGGTGCGCGAAAGCTGCGCCGTAGTCTCGAAGTTCGGCGATCAGCGTATCGCGATGTGTGATGTAGCTATCGATGGCCAGTCCGATGTCCAGCAAGACCACTTTGATCAATGCCTGGATTGCATCGTTACGCTGCTCTGGCGTCAGTCCGGGCAGCCTGGTGATTCGCGGTAGGAGTTCGGTGAGGTAGTGACTGTAGGCGCCCAGATACCAGCCGGGCGATAGTCCAATACGCGCATGAGCCAAACCCACATGTTGGCGCTCATCTCCATAAGCCTCGTCATAAGTACCTGCCGTGAGCCTGACAAAGTAACGCATTTGTAGCGCCTTGAGCCGGTCCAGTGCCTCGTCGTCCGGCAGCAGTGCACGCATCTCAGGAAAGGAAAGCAGGTGACGATAGAAGCCTTCCACGAAGCCGTGTGCCTGGTTGCCAAGGGCATCGTGCAGGCTGCGCATAGCATGCTCGTCCTGAACGGTGAGGCAGAGAAAATCCTTGCGGCGCTGGAAAGATTGGGAGGTTTCTGTCAAGGGTTTTTCTTCTTTTGTTTGAAGAAAAACAATGTTATCAGGTGTAACTTTCGAGACTCTTACCGATGGACGCCTGCTCTTGATGTGCGTCAAGTTTCATGCGGTCTACTGCCGCTCAACGGCCAATACTCAGATCTCTTGTTGTTCTTCACCCGCTACACCTCATCCACTTTGCGGCTCTCGCGCGCAAGCAGGAGGGGGAGGTCGTGAACCTGCACAGCCTTTACGCCTTCTAACTGACATAGGTGCTGTCGCTGGATACTCGGTAATGAGTCCACGCTGATTGAAGACCGGATTGGGGTAGGTCTCCAAATAGGTCCTGCTTCATCGCCTGAGTGCTGCCAGACTTGATGTGCCACAAAGTTACGTCGGCGTGAAGGGCCGCTCATGACTGGTAGTGAGAGTGCCCGGATGCGCCAGGAAACAGACACCCTAATACGTGAGCATGACCGGAGAAGTCGGCTGTCAGCGAGGTACTTGAACTAGTGCTACCGGCCAGAAGCAGCCGTGCACAGTGAGATCACGAACGGAAGGTACAGGCTGGTTAGAGTCAGTCGCCGGCAGACTTACGAGCGACCGCTACATGACCCCGACCCGACGCTCGCCCAATGTCGCCTTATGTGGCTCCTGTAAAAGCTTCGATCCATCGCTTGGCAACTGATCGCTCAGATGTGGAGCTTTTTTCTGCAGAGAGATGGCAATCATCTACCTCTCGGATTCGCTCAGTTGTTGATACTTTGAAGGTTTCATGGGAGCCTCTATTCTCAGTGTTGCGCTTGAGATTTGAGGCCGCCCTCAACCTCCTGAGAAATTTGAGGTCACCCATTCCTTGGCTGCTTCAATGTCTAGGTTCAGACTTGCGTATGCTTCTTGAGCAGTTCTGGAGGTAGTGCCCAGTCCCACTTCTCTCTTTCGAGATTTCTCGCCGCCTCCAGCAAATCGCTAGCCGATGGCTGCTCAACGAGCGCTGCGTCTAAGAGTGCGTCAAGTATGTCGTCAATGGAATGACAGCCTTTCACCACCTCAATGCCTGGGCCAGAGAGAGCGGCGGAAAAGCCTCGCTGGTTCATAAAACAAGCCAGTGTCTCGTTGGCAGAATCCCCAAGCCATGTGAGAACAAGTAGTTCATGTCCTTGGTCAAGCAAGAGCTTTGATGCCAAATTCAGTGCCTGAAAATTGAAGCGAGCTTCCTCTAGGAGCGACGTCCACCCTGCTCGAAGACCTCTTCTGTGTGCAACGATAAGTTCGTGTAGACCTGATGCAGTCCCTCTTAAAGCCCCGTTTTAGGGCTGCTTCTTTACGTCTCTTAATCCTGCGATAGGCGTTCAAGTTCCTGCATTCTGTAGGCCTGTGGACTCACGCCCAAGTGCTTACGGAAGAATCGACCGAAGTAACTCTCATCCTCGAAGCCAAGGCCATCGGCGATCTGTTTGATGCTTGCGTTGGTGTAGATCAGCTCGCGTTGTGCTTCGATGAGGACACGCTCATTAATCAGGTCGATGCTAGATTTTCCCAAGCTTTCGCGAGTGAGCCGGGAAAGCTGACCCGCGCTGACACCCAACTGCTCAGCATACTGCGCCACACTCCATCGGTGGCGTATGTGCTCATCGATAAGGTTTCTGAACTTCTCCAACTGGAGAGACTTGCGCGAAAGTGCTGGCCAGGCTGCCGATCCCAGCGTTTCATTGAGCCGCGCCACCTGCACCAGCAGCGCGGTGATAAGTGAAAGGCCTGCAGCGACTTGTCCCGTCGCCGCCAGACGCCATTCCTGCTCTATGCTTAGGTACAACGGCATCAGGCCCGCCGTGTAGCGGCCATGCTCAGGCAGGTTGATGGCCAGCGGCTTGCGCAGCGTGGACAGCAGATCGGGCATGACTATCCGTGCCATTGCCTCCAGCGGTTTTTGTGCTGCTGTCACCACAACCCCGTTGACTTGTGGGTTGAACTCGAATCCGTGGACGCGGCCTTCGGGCACAACTACTAGGGCTGGTGCGCGCAGAGGCCAGCGTACATCGTCTAACAATGCGCTGCCCTGGCCCTCTGTAATGAGCAGGATCTGGATTAGCGACTGATGCTCGTGAGGGTCGATCTCCCAGCCATACAACGGGGAGCGCTCGGGTATCCACTCGAAGTTAAACATATTGCTGCCGCCCGCCGGCGCGTTGTCGCCATACATTGCGTAGTTGGGGATACGGCGCGTGCGGCTGCTGGGAGTAGAGTGACGTGTCATGCATGAAATGTCCTATCTGATGCGCTGTAATGCTTATAGGGATTACCCGTGATGAAATAACTGCGCACGAAAAGTCCGGTTGTTTGCATGAATTGTCAAAGGACTTCGCGTACCGGGACTCAGAGAATGCGATTCTTCGGATTCAAAGGGAGTCGCTATGACGATGGAAACGGATCAAGCCGGCTGGTTGCAACTACAGAACCGGGTTTGCGTGGTAACGGGTGCAGCCAGCGGCATCGGCCGCGCAGTTGCTGAGGTACTGGCTAAGCAGGGCGCACGCCTAGCCCTGATTGACAAGAATGCTGACGCGCTGCAGGTTCTGGCGCAACAACTAAAAGCGCAGGGGCGACAGGTGGCCGCCGTAGCCTGCGATACATCGAACGAGCAGCAACTGCAGGCAGCTGCATCTCAAATAGAGAGCGAACTGGGTGCGGCCCATACGCTGGTAAACAACGCGGGCGTGTTACGCGCTGGCTCTCTTGAGACGTTGACGCTGGATGATTGGAATCTAGTGCTGTCCGTTGATCTAACGGGGTACTGGCTGGCTGCCAAGGCCTTTGGTGCGCAGCTGCGTTCGCATCGAGGAGACGGTGGCGCTAGCCTGGTGCATGTGGCTTCTATTGCTGGACATTTTCCGCAAAGCCACAGTGGTGCCTACAGCGCTGCCAAGGCCGGCGTGTGTCTGCTATCGCGCCAGTTAGCCGTGGAATGGGGGGCTGATGCGGTTCGAAGCAATGTAATCAGCCCCGGAATGATCCGCACTCCGCTGTCGGCCGATTTCTATGCACAGCCTGGTGTGGAACAGGCGCGTTCTGCGGCTACCGCCAGCGGTCGTGTGGGAGAGGCCGAGGACATCGCCCATGCAGTGGCTTTCTTGGCCAGCCCGCGCGCAGGCTATGTAAATGCGGCCGAAATTATGGTTGATGGCGGCATGTCGTCCAAGTTGATGGACATGGTGCCACGCCCCGGCTTTAGCCAAGCACGCTGATCAGGAAGGTAGATCAATGTCGAATGCAATCGAATGCGATGTGGTGGTCGTGGGCAGCGGCGCAGCTGGCTTAGCCGCTGCAGTGACGGCGCGAAAACGCGGACTGGATGTGGTTGTGCTGGAGAAAGAGCCGGTCTTCGGGGGCACTACTGCGCTGTCAGGGGGCGTGTTGTGGATCCCTCTCAGTAGCCATGGCCGTAAACAGAACATGGCAGACAAGGTGCAGGACGTTCGTCGCTACCTGATGGGCGAGACCGGTGAACACTACAACGAGGCTGCGGTCAGCGTCTTTATTGAGCAAGGGCCGAAGATGGTGGAATTCTTTGAGCGCGAAACGGCCATGCAGTTTGTGCCCACGCTCTACCCAGACTACCACCCCGACGCTGCAGGCGGCGTGGACATCGGCCGCTCTATCTTGGCCAAGCCTTATGACATCCGCGGTCTAGGCAAGGACATGCAGCGGCTTAAGCCGCCGCTCAAGACCATTACCTTTATGGGCATGATGTTCAACTCATCTAATGCCGATCTCAAGCATTTCTTCCGTGCTACCAAATCGTTGACTTCGTTCTTGTACGTTTCGAAGAGACTGGCGACGCACATGAAGGAGTTGCTGCTGTACCGGCGTGGCATCAACGTGACCAGTGGCAATGCGCTTGCTGCGCGTTTGGCACAGTCAGCACTGGACCTGAGTATTCCCATACTGACCAATACGCCAGCCAAGCAGGTGCTGATGGAGGGTGATCGTGCTGTCGGCGTCCTTGCAGCCACGGAGGGTGGTGAGCGGCGCATCGTTGCCCGTCATGGTGTGATACTAGCCGCTGGTGGCTTTCCCCACGATGCAAAGCGTATTGCTCAAGCCTATCCACATGTGCGCCGGGGCCACGAGCATCTGTCCCCAACGCCAGTCGGTAATACCGGTGATGGCGTAAGAATGGCCGAGGCTGCTGGCGGTATGGTGGATATTCGCCTCAAAGACGCAGCAGCCTGGATGCCTGTGAGTAAGGTCGATTTAGGGGACGGCGAAGTGGGCGTGTTCCCCCATTTGCTGGATCGCTACAAACCCGGCGTCATTGGTGTGCTGCAAAACGGTCGACGCTTTACCAATGAATCCAACTCCTACCACGACGTAGGGGTGGCCATGATAGAGGCTTGCGTTGGATTGGCAGAAACCGCCATGTGGCTGGTCTGTGACAAGGCCACTCTCTCCAAGTACGGCATGGGCTATGTCAAGCCCGCTCCAATGCCCATAGGCCGCTTTTTGCGCAATGGCTATTTGATCGAGGGCCTTACGCTAGCAGAACTGGCGGACAAAGCGGGCATAGATTCGCAGGGACTTGAGGCCACGATACAAGCCTACAACCGGGACGCGGTGCGCGGCGAGGACCCTATATTTGGCCGTGGTAAAACAGCTTTTAACCGCTATTTGGCTGACCCCGAGCACCGACCCAACCCATGTGTGGCCCCAGTGCAAAACGGCCCCTTCTACGCGGTCAAAGTTGTTATGGGCGATCTGGGTACGTTCGACGGCGTGCGCACTAGCGTGGTCGGCGAGGTGCTCAGGCGCGATGGCTCGACTATCGAGGGGTTGTATGCCGTGGGCAACGATCGCGCCAGCATCATGGGGGGCAACTATCCGGGAGCTGGTATCACCCACGGGCCGAATATGACTTTTGGCTATGTCACGGCGAGCCACATTGCTGATCGGGCGCTGAATGGCGGGGATGCGTTATGAGTGCAAAGGCCTTGATCGACCACCGCGTCTATACCATCGCACTGCGCAAAATGCCCGAATTCCTGGAGGTGTTCAACTCCCTGGCCATGCCAGTGTTGATACAGACCCTGGGGCATCCGCTGGGTTTTTACACCAGCCTCGTGGGGCCACAGAACCAGTTTGTGCATCTGTGGGGTTACGACAGCCTTGCTGACTACGAACTTCGCAGCCGCGCGCGCGATCTGCACCCGGATTTTCCTGCCTATTTGAAGGCCTCGGGCCATTTGATCACTGCGCAGGAGACTCGATTGATCCACGCAGTCGAAATGCCGGGTTGGAAGCGCTAGATCTTCCACCTTCTCCCGTTCGACTTACGCAAATCCGATTCAAACAAGACGTTACCCGCAGGCAACGTCCTTGGTGCATGCGTAGTTGCGTAAGTCCTACTCCTAACTATCTACAAGACGGAGACAAACTATGACGAATTCTCTTTCCCGCTTTCTGTCGCGCCGCAACTTGCTGAGCGCTACGGTGGCCACACTGTGCCTACAGGCAGGCGTTGGAGCCCATGCCCAAGCAATGTGGCCAGCCAAGCCTATACGCTTCGTCGTGGGCTTTCCTGCCGGCGGTTCTACCGATGTCATGGCCCGCGTAGTGGGTGCTGCCATGGCCAAGTCGCTGGGCCAGCCTGTTGTTGTAGATAACCGGCCAGGCGCCAGTGGCAACATTGCAGCTAGCGAGACCATCAAATCAGCACCCGATGGCTATACCTTCATGGTGGCACCTATTTCGGTGCAGACGGCGAACCCCTTTCTGTTCAAGCCTGCGCTGAATCCTGAGCGTGACCTACGCCCTGTGGCCAGCCTAGGCTATGCACAGCTCTACCTGGTGGCCAAAAAGGATTTGCGCGCCAAGTCGGCCACTGAGCTTGTAGCGATGGCCAAGGCAGCTCCTGGCAAGCTGAGTTACGGGTCTGGTGGTGCGGGAACGCAGATGCACCTAGTTGGTGAGTTGTTCAAGCAACAGGCCAATGTTGATGTGGTGCACGTACCCTACAAAGGTGCTGCGCCTGCGTTGCAGGACGTGCTGGCTGGCCAAATTGACTATTACTTTGATCCTGCAAGCGGCATTTCCCACATCCGCGAAGGGCGTGCGCGTCTGCTCGCTGTCACTGGCTCCAAGCGATCGCCCTTCTTTCCCGACGCACCTACGTTGGCCGAACTGGGTATTAAGGGTGTTGAGCTCGGCAACTGGTTCGGTGTCTTCGCACCAGCTAGTACACCAACCGAAATCACCGTTCGTTTGGAGCGGGAAATCGCCAAGGCCATCGCTCAGCCCGAAGTCAAGCAGCGTTTTGCCGACCTCGGCACTGAACCTGTCGTGCAAGACGCGGTTGCCTTCCGCAAGACGATTGCAGCAGAGACAAAGGTGCTTTCTGCATTGATCCGAGAGCGCAATCTCGTAGTCGATTGACATGAGCCTTTTTTCTTTCCGCCCGCAATACAACCACAGGGGAATCCATCCATGCACCGTGTCTCGTCTTTAAAACCGCGCTGCGGCAGACAGTTCGCTGCCTTCTCACTTCTCTTAGCCACCGGAGCAACTGCCTGGGCGCAGTCGTCCGTCACTATCTATGGTTCAGTGGACCAATATGTCAGTCACTTGCGTAGCAGCTCCGGTAAAAATATCACCGCGTTGGAGGATGGTGCCGTACTGCGCAGTCGGCTCGGCTTTCGTGGCAAGGAAGAGCTGGGCGGCGGTCTCCATGCCAAGTTTCAGCTGGAGATGGGTATCAACGCCGACAACGGGACACAGGCCGAAACCACGCGCGGCTTCGACCGCCAGAGCTGGGTGGGGTTGGGTGGTGGTTGGGGTGAGGTGCGACTAGGCCGGCAGAACACAGCGTTGCTGAATAACGGCGGTGCTATCGACTTCACGGGGCGCACTCTAGGCTCGATGGTGAACAACTTCGGCGTACCTGCGCGTTTCGACAACGATATTGCCTACATCTCGCCTCGCGTGGGCGGCCTCCAGGCAGAGTTGCACTACGCCATGGCGGAAACCGGGGCTCCATCTCGGCAAGCCCTCTACCAGGCGGGTGTCGACTATATGAATGGCCCGTATCAAGTAGGCTACACGGGCTTGTACGCACGTGCGCCACATGACGCAGCATACAAGGCGCCTGTGCGCTACGACAGCGTCTATGCCAACTACGATCACGGCAAGGGCAAGATCTACCTGGCCCTTGCGCGCAGCAACAACAGTACCGCTAGCGTAGCTGGCAACAATGCTGGCTCTATCCTTAGCAATATAGGTGGGGTGGTAGCAGGGACGAATGCTGACGTGGGCCGGTACTACCGGATTTGGCAGATTGCGGCGGACTATCGGGTGATGTCGCAGTTGCGTGTAGGCGCGTTGTGGGGGCGGATCAACGGCCCTGAGGGGTATGGAGCAAAGGGCGGTACGATCGCTATGTACTACGACCTGTCTAGACGCACGACGCTGTTCGCGCTGGCCGAGCGGATGGCGAACGAACGCAACGCTGGCTTCCGACTGGCGGGCTCGGGAGGGCTGAAATCCAACCTCACTGGAGATGACGTGAACGGGCGCACGATCAAGGGCGTTCAGGTGGGTCTGGTACACCGCTTCTGAGCTAGCCCGAGAAGCAGGCTAAAGTGGCCGTTACCATCACCTTTCCATGAGGTGTGTACAGATGATTGCTGCCGCCAGTTTCAGCATCCGCTTCGTGGATGGGTAATCATCGCTTGTATTTTGCTTCTAGCCGCCTAGCTACAACATGTCTTTGGTAGCACTAACGTCCGGAAAGCTGTCTGCCGCAGGCTTCTTCCGCTTTGCAGCGATTGCCACTGCTCGTAGTCGCAACGCTTTCTAACGGTCACCGTCCCATACCGGCCATGCGAGCATCGACGCGGGGGGCAGCCCATGACGGGTTTCAGGTGTGCAGCGGACAACGACCATCAAGTGCAGGCAGCAGCCCATTCAACGCCCTAAGTGCGTGGATGCAGGCCCCATCTGAGGCGGTCCGATCTCAAAGAAGCGATGCAGTCCAAGAGCACGCAAATCGCTTCTTTTTTGTTTTGAGGAGTATTTAGGTAGCAGCACAACCGCCATCTGCTGAACCTGAAATATGACAATCAAGGCCGCCCTATGCCCAGTCGAATCATCCAACCAAATGGAGGTCTTTTTTTAGCAGCCTGTTGCAACACATTACCGACAGACAGCTCGTCAGTGCAACCGATGCGCAGTTGGACGACGTGCTGGGCGGGCTCATCTACCTGGCCAGCGATGCCGCCGCGATGGTGACCGGCTCCGCACTGCTGATCGATGGCGGGTGGACTACCGTCACTGAAGCACATCCCACCTGCTGCATGGCTGCTACGATTCGTTTGCCAAGCTTGATGTACAGCGTCACCGCTCGGATTCGAGCTTCGTATGAATACATGAATTACCTCTCAGTAGTCCAAGATTTCATCCGCATCCCATGCGGGGCATGGTTTGCGTGGAAATCAACACCATGAACAGACGTTTTCTGATCAATCCTAAGCACTACTGCAGAAGGTCATGGTGTCGGATTCTTGAATCCCAATGCCGCTGAAAGCTGTGCAGCCTCTTTCCTTAACAGCGCGGCATAGCCCTGCACGACCTCTTCGTCGAGTCTTGCGCTGGGACCGAATAGCCCCAGTGATCCCACCACGCGGCCGCTGCTGTCGAAGAACGGCGCAGCAATAGCGACAGCGCCCTGGATGAGCTCATCGCGGCTGGTGGCGTAGCCTTCGAGGAGGATCTGCTTGAGCTGTTCGGTACACCGCCTGGCTTCGGCGGGGCTTTCCGCACCATAGGCGCCAAGATCCTGCTTTTCCACGTTCAGCCACGCCAGGATGGAGCGGCCGCTGGCACCCCGCACGAGCTTCTCGCGATAACCCACGCCCCGCTTGAAGCTCAGAGGCTGCGTGCTGGGAAGTTCTGCAACACATATCCTGAAAGCACCCTCATGTACGTGCAGGGAAATGGTCTCGCGGGTTTTCTCCCACAGGCGGCGCATCATGGGTTGGGCAACGGTTTCGTAGCTCATGCCTGCGGACCAGGCATGAGCCATCTGGGCGACTGCCGGGCCGAGCCGGAAACGCTGGGGTTCGCCCTCGGAAACGAGAAACCCCTTGGTATTGAGCGTATCGAGCAAGCGGTAGAGGGTCGGCCGGCTCAGGTCGACCCGCTTGAGCAGTTCGGCCACCAGCAACCCATCATCTCCGGGCCTGAAAGCGAGAAGCACGTCAAGAGCCCGCTGGACTGCGCGCACCCCGCCTTCGGATTTATCGGATTCGGACATGTCAACGGTTTTCTGATTCATGCCGATACTCTACCTGCAATTGTCCATCTGATGGACAGCGAACATGGGCGGTTGCGCTGCGCACAAGCGCTCGCCACATGGGAAGAGCATGCGGCTGGCGGCATTCCCTAGGCGCTACCGCCCTTACCTGCCATCCGTACACTGTTCCGATGCCGCTCAGCAATCCAGGACCAGGTTGCCTGAACGGCAACCAGAGACGCAGATCATCATGCTTTTGTTCGCCGCCCGCTCCTGCTCGCTCAGTATCTGGTCGCGGTGATCCACATCGCCGGAGATGACCCGGACCTCGCAGGCCCCGCACACACCTTCACGGCAGCTGTACTCGGGGTTCATGCCCGCGTTGATCAAGGTATCCAGCAAGGAAGTCCCCGCAGCCACCTGCACGGTCTTGCCGGTCCTGCGCAACTCGACGGCATAGCCGACTTCCGGTGTCCGGGGCGCTGCCAGCGGTGCGGCAGCAAAACGCTCCAAGTGCACGTGCGCCAGCCCGAGCTTCTGACAACTGTCTTCATAAGACGCCAGAAAAGCCAGAGGTCCGCAAGCATAGAAGTGTGCGCCTTCGGCATGTCCTTGGAGAAGGCTGTACAGATCGGCACGCACACCCTTTTCATCCTTGAAGTGCCAGTCGACCTTCACCCTGCCGCCGGCCCGGGCAGCGATGGCCTCGATCTCCGGCACAAAGGCGGCGCTCGCGCGGCTGGATGCGCAATAGATAAGGTGCGCCGTCCTGCCCAGGACATCCAGCCTCTGGAGCATGGCCAGAACAGGCGTGATGCCGATCCCTCCGGCTACCAGCACGCTATGGGGGGCAGTCTCGACCAGAGGGAAATGATTGCGCGGCCCGCCAATCTGAATCACTTGCCCGACCCGCAATTTTTCATGCACAAAGCGTGAACCGCCACGGCTGGCCGGGTCCAGGGACACCGCCACCACATAGCGATGGCGTTCCCCCGGATTGATCAGCGAATAGCTTCGGATCAACCCATCGGCTAGGTGCAGATCGATATGGGCACCCGCCTGCACAGGCTGGGAAAACTCCTGCGCCGCAGCAAGCGGCCGCAGCTCCACGCTGAGGGTGCCGGCCGCTTCGTAGCGCATCTGGTGAACGCGCGCCTGAAGATATGTAGAGGCCATGGCGTTACATGATGTGCAGGCCACCATCGACCATCAGAGTGGTCCCGGTGATGAAAGACGCCTCGCGGGAAGCCAGCCAGAGAATGGGCCAGGCGATTTCCTCGGGCGACGCCCAGCGACCTATGAGCGATGTATCCTTGCGCTCCGTCCTGAGCTGCTCCACGCTCTTGCCCGCGTTGCGTGCCCTGCCGACGTGGAAGTCGGTCAACGTGGAGCCCGGGCACACCGCATTGGCGCGCACGCCGTGAGCGGCCTCCTCGAATGCCAGGCTACGGGTATAGGCCAGTTGCGCCGCCTTGGTCGCGTCATACAGGGCCATGCCCTTGCGACCCGTGACCGCATAGCAGGAGGACACGTTGACGATGCTGCCTGTTCCCGACTGCCTCAGCGCAGGAAGCGCAGCCCTGCAGTAGTTGGACATGCCCACCAGATTGACGCCGACCATGGCCTGCCATTCGGCTGCAGTGGCATCGGCTGCGGCACTGTAGTTGCGCATGGCGGCGTTGTTCACCAGGGTATCGAGACCGCCCCACTGCTGCACGCACTGTCCTACGGCTGCCGCGGCCGCGGCCTCATCTGACACATCGGCAGTCGCACATGCCAGCCGGGCTCCAGGCAGGGCCTGCAAAATGGCTTCGCGCGTGCGCTCCAGGGCCTCGGCGTTCGCGTCCACCATCAGCACCGCAGCCCCTTCCTGGCAGAAGAGATGGGAGGCGGCGGCGCCTATGCCCGCACCGGCGCCGGTAATCAAGGCGGTGCGTCCCGCCATTCTGGATTCACTCATTGTTCAATCCGCCTTTGCATTCGTTGCCTTGATGACCTTGCCCCAGCGCACGATTTCAGTGGCTATCCAGTCGCTGAACTGCTTGGGGGTGCTGGCAATGGTCTCGAACTCCATCTCGTCCAGATGCTTGCGTATATCCGGCGAGTTGAGGATGCGAACCATGGCCTGGTGGTAGGTATTGATGACCACGGGCGGCGTTCCGGCAGGCGCTAGCAGTCCGATCCAGGACGTGGCCTCGAAGTCCTTGAGGCCGGATTCAGCCAGCGTAGGAATCGTGGGTGTGCTGGGAAAGCGCTTTGTTCCCGTCGAGGCCAGCAGCTTCAGGCGCCCTTCCTTGACGAAGCCCTGAACATTGCCCGGAACAAAGAAGCCGCCCTGGATATTGCCGGCAATCAGGTCCGTCACGGCAGGCCCTGCGCCACGGTAAGGCACATGGGTCATCTGGAAGCCCGCCGCCGATTTCATCATCTCCATGGTGAGGTGCGAGGCGCTGCCCATGGCCACGGAGCCATAAGAGTACTTGCTGGGATTCGCCTTCGCCTTGGCAATGAAGTCCTTCACATCCTTGAAACCAGCATCGGGATTGACCACCAGGTACTGCGGCGATTTCACCGCCAGCGTGATGGGCGCCAAATCCTTGAGCGGGTCATAGGGCATCTTGTCAAACAGGGTGACATTGATGGCCAAAGGCCCGTTGTAGCCGATCAGCAAGGTATGGCCGTCCGGCACCGAGCGGCTGACTTCGTAGGCCCCGATGTTCCCGCCAGCTCCAGGCTTGTTCTCTACCACGAAGGGTTGCCCCAACGCATCCTGAAGCTTGGGCGCAATCAGGCGCGCCAGTACATCATTCGTACTGCCCGTAATGGGCACGACGATGCGTACGGGCTTGGTGGGGCGCCATTCGGAGGGCGCTGTTGCCTGGCCCCAGGCCGCAGTCGCCATGTAGGCGCCGGCGACCAGGACGGCCTTGAGTGTCGTGGGGAACTTCATTTGATTTTGTCTCCGTCATTTCTTGTCGTGGCGTTTCTTGTTCAAAGGCTGAAGACCGGCTTCTTCGTCGCGTCTGCCAGCTCCTCGCGAGCCCAGGCCACCGGGTCCTGATCGCGGGGCAGTAGCACGCCCGCGGGCCGCACGTGCTGCTCGCTTGCGTCAAGGGCGGGAGGGGTTTCGCCCTGCTCGAGGCCCAAGGCCGCTTCATTGAGCATGCGACGTGCCATAACGATTGCCTTGTCCGTGGGCAGCAGCCTCTCCGCGGCATGGTCCTGGATGGGACCCATGCTTTCCTGCAGCGAATAGTCCTGTGCGGAGAAGCCAAAGATGCCGCTATAGGAGCGCTCTTCGCGCTGCGCCACCCGATCCATGCCGTAGTCGTTGTTGCGATTCGCCTTGGGGATGAAGCTGCCGGGTGCTTCGTACTCCACATGTATGCCTTTGCCTTCCTCCATGGAGGTGCGCTCTTCCTCAGTGAGCGGCTGGTCCGGCTGCCAGTTAATGCTCCAGGCCCAGCAGTTGTGGTCGTCGATGGGTACCCACACGTGGCCACCCAGCGCATGCTTACCGAAAGGAGCGATCAGCGTGAACCAGGGGAACAACCACTGCGTGATGCGCCAGTAATAGGAATCGGGCTCGCCATTGCGGCGCCCGAACAGGCTCAGACCGAAGGGCGTCTGCTCGATCTCGAACTTCACGTTGCCATCGGCCTTGATGTAATCCAGCGCCTTGACACCCTGGTGCATAGGATCCGTATCCACCTCGAAGCGGTGCACATAGGACACATGGGCCGTGTCGATGCCGCCTTCCATGGCCTGCAGCCAGTTGCTGTACTGCAGGCGCTTGGAGACGAACACGTGCTCGGGTGGGAGCGTGCACCACTCCAGCTCCGGAGGAGCGGGTCTGTGTTCCTCGGGTCCCATGTAGGCCCAGACAATACCGCCGCGCTCCACGCAGGGATAGCCTTTGATGTGCATGCGGGCGCAGGATTGCGGCGAAGAGGGTACATCCACGCATTGGCCGTTGCCATCGAACTTGACGCCATGGTAGGCGCAGCGAATGCCGTTCTCCTCGTTACGACCAAAGTACAGCGAGACGCCGCGATGAGAGCAGAACTCGCTGATCAGGCAAGCTTTGCCATCCGTATTGCGAAAGGCCAGCAGCTTCTCGCCCAGCAATTGAACCCGCACCTGCGGCCCGTCCGCTTCGGCGATCTCGCTGGACATCAATGCTGGCACCCAGTAGCGGCGCAGCAGATTTCCCATCCGTGTATTGGGGCCGACGCGGGTGAGCGTCTCGGACATTTCCTTGTTCATGCCTTGTCTCCGTGAGGTGGTTTGATCTCGATCATGTTCGTAAGATGAGACTTATGTCCATTTTATGGACTATCTGATCTGTGTCAAATTTATCAATCCTGTCCGCTCTATGGACACCCAAGAAGACAACGAAGCTCTACCGATGAGACTTCACGAGTGGGGAGAAGTGATTGTGAGACGCGACATACACCTACCTGCCTAGCGTCAAATGGTTGCGCGTAAGGAGCTAAAGGAACTACAGCCACCCTATGTCGATAACATGTGACGAACAGCCGACACAGCGGTACAGGTTGGTCGAAGAGTTCCTCAAAGCCCTGGTCAGCGCGAGCAATGAAGTGCAGGGCAGAGCAACGACACCGTGACGTTTGCGCTGGGGTGAGTAGCAGCCGGACGGCAGGGCAGTTGCCGGCGTCAATGCTCGGATGATCGTTATGGAGCGGTGTCCAACAGGTCGCGAGCGGCTACGGACAGCTGCAATCGCTGCATTTCAGTCGTTGTTAACGTGCATTCGAAACTCTGCTTAGGGTCAATGGCACCAATTCGACCCAGGTAAGAGCGGTCACTCGAAACTAGCGATAGTCCAATGACTGCTTCGAGGTTTGCAGCGGACATTTGTAGAGGTCGCGCTTCAATGACTGCTGTGGACACTAGCAGTCATCGGCATCTTTGAATTGGGCGACTGCAGACAGCCTGAAGCGGCTGCCTGTGGGAATTTCTCCAACGGCTGGTTCTGGCCGAAAGTATCAGTTTGGCCCAGCGCCACATTGCGGCCGTTGAGGACGGCCACCCTGCCGCAGCTTCCAGGGTGGCCGCCAGCGACAACTTCAAATCTCCGTCTGTTCTGAGATCTCAAGGGCATCGTCTACTTCGATACCCAGGTACCTCACTGTTGACTCCAACTTCGAGTGGCCGAGCAACAACTGGACAGCGCGCAGGTTCTTTGTGCGGCGGTAGATCAGTGTCGCCTTTGTCCTCCGCATCGAGTGCGTCCCGTACTCCATGCGGTCCAGGCCTAGCTCGTCAACCCAGTGACCGAGGATTCGGGCGTACTGCCGTGTTCCCAGATGTGGCGATTCGTGCAGCCTGCTTGGAAACAGGAAGTCCTCTGATTTCAGCCCAGCCAGCTTGATCCAGGCTTGCAAGGCGTCACGGGCAGCCTGCGTGATCTCGAACTGCACTGGACGCTGAGTCTTGTGCTGCATGACAACCGCGCGCGATGCCACCTGGTCGCCGTGGCATACATCCCGAACCTTGAGGGCGACGAGGTCGCATCCTCGCAGCTTGCTATCGATGCCTAAGTTGAAGAGAGCAAGCTCGCGTACCCGGCCTTCCATCTGAAGCCTTACGCGCAGCGCCCAGATGTCCTTGAGCTTGAACGGAGCCTTCTGCCCGACGATCTTGCCCTTGTTCCACGGCTCGCGATGAGCGGTATTACCTGTGTATCCCATGATGGTCTCCCATCGAGTTGAGGGGCACACAGGATGCGCTGGCTTCGACTCGCCAGAGCGACTAGTGATGCTCGGCTGCCACCGCCCTATGACTGTCAGCTTCCTGGCATAGCTATGAACTCAACATCTCGGCCAGTAGCGGACAGTTGCTGTACGCCTCCGAACGACTGCTTTGGGCTGTATTAGCGGTCTGCCGCCAGATGGCAGACATGATGGGGTAGCGCTACAAACCAAAGGCATCCATCAGCGGTCCTTCGTGTCGGCCAGCAATCGACCCTCAGCGGACGGTCAAATCACTAACGGAAAAGCTAAGCCGACCTCCGAAGGCGGGTCTGCTTGAGCGCCGGGTTAGAGCCAACGCATCAAAACAAATGTGACAGCAAAGGCCACGAACTGCGAAAACTAGAGCTACCTTCCCTAGTGAAACAAGGGCTAGAGTCCAGAAACACCAATAACTTACCTAGCGCAATCGCAACCACCAACAGGCGAAGCCCGAGCGAACGCCAAACACCCGGCGAATAATCGCTTGAGAAGGTAAATGGCATTTGCATATTCATGTGCTGAAATGGGTGGGAATAAAAGGCAGGATAACGATTAAGCTGATGGGTAGGTTTTAGCCTGTCCCTGTGAGTGAAACGAGAAACTTTATACCTTGTTATCGCTACATACGAGGTCCATCTGGGCCATCATTACGCGGTTCCGTCTTAACAGCAGGCTCAGGCTCATTAGGTGTTGTCAATCTTTCATAAAGATTTTTATTTATAAAAGAGTTATCGATCTTTGGCTCTAAAATTTTCATTTTGGCAACCGCGGCATTAATAACAATTAATGGCCCATCTACGCCGCGTGACATTTTTTTTATTTCATCGACTGATTCTTTTCTAAAATCCAAATGCATGCCGAGCAAGTTATTGCCTAAAAATTTCACCCAAAGATCACCATATTGGTGCAGTATTCGCCCAGAATTTGCTGCTAATTTGGCTCTTGCCAATTCATCGACTAGTGCAGTTGGGACTGCAGAGGCACGCGCTGTTTTTTTTTCAAGATCCACATCATAAAGCAATACATTGCTGGCGTGTGTTTTTGAGATTATGTTGGCAAGTTGTTCTTGTTTGATTGATGAAAAACCTTTCGGTCTCCATTGGTCATCAAAAAACTGTCTTTTAGCTTCGTAAAATGCAACCCCCTCAACAAATCGGTCACTTGTAACCCAAACTTTTACTATTACTGCTATATCGCCAAAATTTGTTTCCAACGTGCCTTTTAATTTAAAGCCTTCCCACTGTACTTTTTGAGCCTTGTCAGTCCAATCTATTTCTAGGCCTAGACTTTCAATGGACTCCATGACTTTAGTCGTTATATGGTTTTCACTCCATCCGTCGAGGTGTTGGCTATTGAAGCAACTAACTAATGCTTCATTTGTTTTGCTATTTGCTTCATTCAACCAATCTTGATATATCATGTCAGTCTTATACAATAATTTGAGAGTGCTAACTAGATTTAGACGAAACAAAAAATTCTCGTCATTCTTATAAAAACGAATCTATCTGAAATTTTGAGAGTAAGCAATCACAATCAAAATATTTAGGCAGACTTAAAAATTTCGAGATTGGAGCTTGTTATGAGTAGCCAAAGACCAATGATGGAACGACTGCTCATGGCCGGGTGCATGCGCTCCCTTGACCAACTAAATTGCCCGGTAGCGGTCGCTCAAGGTTCACATCCTTGCTGACTGGTTTAGGGCGAGTAGTTTCTAAAGCTGGTGGCCTCGACTCGGCCAGAAGAAGCCTGTGGCTGCTAATGAAAGCGGACGCTCAACGTCAGAGTTGACCAGTACGCCCTGCGGCGTAATGACGCTGCGTGTCTGAGCTGAATCACTTGTTAAGCGCCGTCTTGATCATGCAGGCTGCAATTGCCAGAATGCATGTAAGACGTAATGTCTGGATAAAGAATAGTCGTACTCGAGCTCAACAAAAACATATATGAGCAGAAGGTTCGAATGTGCGATAGATCGCCCTGTTTAGGAATCACGAATCGGTTCCGGAACATTTCATGCGGGCTCAAGCCGTTTGGCGTAATTCGGCCTGAGACTTCCGGGAACATCAAAGTTTTGTTAGCCTTGTCAGCATACGCAATCAGTCCATCTTGCAGGCTGAGGATTAAATTATGTCGGTGCCTTCTTTCAACACTGCTGTCATACAGGGAGTCAATTTGATTTGGCAACTGGCCAAGATCGAAATCCAAACGCTCACATATCAAAAATGTTGGCAGTTGATCATATGCATAGTTCACGGGGTCAAACGGCCCTTCTCTATCCCGTTTTAACACAGTCGGTGCAGGAACTTCCTCGCGAAGTGCCTTGATGCGGGCTAGTTTGTTAAGAGCATCTTTCAGCTGCACCTTTGACAATCTTGACTTGATCTCGCCAACGATACACGCACTCTCAACTGGAAAGAAGCGTTGTCGCTCGCCACTTTCGATCAGCGGGGTATTCTTTGCGTCGTACACGACTACGTCGCACTGGGTGCTAACTTTGTCAGTAGCTGTGATGATGAAACCGTTGTGAATATCAAGCCGACCTGGAGTAAAAAACCGAAGGAATTCACGCACTACTAACTCGCGAAATGCACCATACTCTCCGGCGTGTCGTAATTTTTTGCTCTGTTCGTCAAAGAACACTTGATGGGCCGTCTGCTGATATGCCGCGACGAACGTTCGAATTTTCTCGTCCAGAAGAGCTGTGAATATGCTGCTCGGCACTGTGGCCCCCTTCGCCTAACGCAATTTAGACCGAAAAACCTGCGAGATAAACCGGACCTTGGGGGAAATTCTTGACACTGATTTCTCCTAGAAGCGGCTTGCAGGTGTAGATTTGTTCAAACGTCAAAGTATAAAGATCCCGCGAAATATCGCCAACTTCAGCTTGGCAAACTATAGCTTGCGAACGTATGGCATCTGGGCTCTCAGCAGCCACGTTTTGAGCCGCGAGCAGCCTGGTTGCGAATCAACGACCGCTTTGGGCTGCGATGTTCACTGCCTCCTCTGGGTCGATCGCAGGCCCTCGCCAACGACCGCTAACCGGCGTGCAAACTCGCGGCCAAACCTTGTCCAGATCGCCCAGTGTCGAGCGACCGCTCCCGCCGAGAGCAGACGCTGGCTAGTGATCTTGCTAGCGACCGCAATGGGTCGACAGCGCCACCTCAACACGTGCAAAAGCAGTCACTCGGCTTGAGTAAGCCTGCAGTGACAGCTTTGAGGTGTAGAGCGGACCTGCAAGGAAGACTCCATTCAATGACAGCTTTGGGTGACCATGCTGAGTTGGCCGACAGCATTCAGCCTAAAAGAGACACGTGCAAAACGTCTTCGCCGAATCAAAAAAGGCCACTTTGTTGTGGCCTATGTCTTTTTCTTAATCGAACAATTTTTGCAGTGCTTCGCGATCTTTGATGCCAGCATTCAGCGCAAGCGTCAGCAAAATACGCGCCTTGGGTGCACGGTAGTCACCTCCCATCACGGCGCCAGCTTCATACGAAGTTTTGCCACCGCCTTCAAAACCGTAGCTTGGCATCACACGGCCGCTATTCACACGGGTTGTGATTACGACTGGCACACCTTTGCCGATGGCATATTTGGCTGCATCGAGCATGGGCACATTCATATTGCCCATACCCAAAGCTTCAATCACAATTCCCTTAACACCGCGATCCACCGCCTGCTTGATCGCTACGCCATCAGCACCGCCGTACATAGGAAAAATTTCCACTGCTGGCATCACTGCATCTGCCTTGATAGGAAAGTTTAAATTGCGGATCGCGCTAGTGCGGTAAACGACCTTGTCTGGGTAGACCTCACCAATAAAGCCGAACTCACCAGACTTAAAAGTTTCAACGTTGGCAGTGTGTGTCTTGGTGACATACTTGGTAGCGTTGATCTGGTTGTTCATCGCCAGCATGGCGCCACGATCCTTGGATTGGGGATCAACAGCGATGCGCACAGCGTTAAGCAAGTTGCGCGGACCGTCAAAGTCTGAAACCGAGGCGTTGCGCTGTGCGCCAATCAGGACGATTGGTTTATTGGACTTCACTGTCAGATCAAGCCAAAAAGCTGTTTCCTCCAGCGTATCTGTGCCATGAGAAACGATCACGCCAGCAACGTCTGACTTGTTGATAGCGTCTTGCACAGCAGCAGTGAGCTGGACCCAGCGCTCAGGCCCCATGTAGTCCGATGGAACGTTGGATAAGTTGTTTACCTGGATCTTGGCGTACTTGCCTACATCAGGCACCGTAGCCAAGAGATCATCGCCAGAGATGGCTGGCACTGGCGCGTTCTTTACTGGGTCGATCTTCATAGCAATCGTCCCACCTGTGGCAATGAACTGTACGGTAGGTAGTTCTTTGGCCATTGCGGCACCCATTAAAAAGGAAGTGACAAGTGAAGCGGCAAGTGCGCTATGACGGACTTTTTTCATTTATGTCTCCTTTTAATTTACTAGTCAATTTGATAGAAAACATTCAAATCTACCGTGATTTTTCATAGCAAGAAATGAGGTAGAGCTAAGATTTACCCTAGCTCGCCGGCGTCATAAACGAAGTGCAAGGAACAGTAGAGATATGGCGAGTCTGCCCGCCTTAGCGCTCTGCACCGAACGAAGCACTCGAAAACATCAGTGTGTAGCTGTGCAGCGATCGCCGCTGCTTAGATGTTCACTCCTTGTAGCCCGCGTTCCCAAAGGCATCCGTTTCTTGCCCATGCAGCATGCCGTTGGCTTTCATCACGTCGTTCACATTGCCACTGGTGCCTCGCACGCGGTGTACCAACCCAGAGTCGGCATCTACCCCGATGTGGGCTTTTATTTATACCAAAGTACCACTCGTTGCCTTTCTTGCTTTGATGCATCTCGGGGGCCTGAGCAATGCCTTCGTTCTTGGTGGACGTCGGTGCCGCAATGAGCGTGGCATCTACCACAGTGCCTGCTTTGAGTTGCAGTCCTTTGGCCTGCAGCAGGGCATTGATGGCGGCTAGGATCTGATCGGCTAGCTTGTGGCACTCCAGCAGTTGCCGAAACCGCAGGATGCTCGATTCACTGGGAATGTGTTCGTCCCAGTGAGACAGGTCTGCAAAATCACGAAATGCGGGCACCTCGTGCAGTGCTTCTTCCATGGCTGGATCGCTGAGCTTGAACCACTGCTGGATGAAGTGGATACGCAGCAGGGCTTGCACTGCAAAGGGCTGTTGGCCTCGTCGTTCGCTATCGGGTGCGTAGGGCTCTATCAGCGAAACCAGTTCAGTCCACGGAACCACCAGTTCCATGGTGTCAAGGAATTCGAGCTTGCCGGTGCGTTTGGTGGCATTGCTCAGGCCCAGGCAGCTTTGCTTCATGCGCTTATTGTCTGGGCTTCAGGCATGTCCAACAACATCTCACAGGGATTCGTGCAGAGAATCCCCCGCCCTCACCCGGATAAATGTAAACATACAAGCAGGTTTAAAGAGACTCAACAAAAGCCAATGCAGTATGGCATACCAAATGGCATACCGATGGATGCAGAAAATAAAAAAGCCAAGTGAAATCAATCACTTGGCTTTCGTATCTGGCGGAGGCTGTGAGATTCGAACTCACGGAAGGATCACTCCTTCGGCAGTTTTCAAGACTGCTGGTTTAAACCACTCACCCAAACCTCCGGATGGCAGGATTCTACACAAGGATTGTGCGCCGTTCGGCATTGTGCGCATCTTTGCCTTATCTATGAAAACCATAGCGTATGGCGCTTGCTGTATCTCGACTGGCACTCACTTTTCATCATGGCGTCTGCCATGACCGTTTGCTGCACGCGTTACAGGCAGTTGTGAATGAACCAAGGGTTCAAAGTTCCAGACAAGGCATGGCACAAAACAAAACGCCCCTGAGGACGTTTTGTTGCTGCCTCGGGCGGGATGCCCGAGAGGTGCCGTTTGATCAGCTGCGCAGTGCGATGGCCTGAGCGGCTGCCAGAGCGGTCATGTTGACCACGCGGCGCACGGTGGAGGAGGGGGTCAGGACGTGGGCGGAAGCCGAGCAGCCCATCAGGATGGGGCCGATGGTGGTGCCATGGCCGCCTGTGGTCTTGAGCACGTTGAACAGGATGTTCGCGGCGTCGAGGTTGGGGCAGATCAGCACGTTGGCTGCGCCGGTCAGCGAGGACTCCAGCAGGGAGTGGCTGCGCACGTTGGCGTCCAGAGCAGCGTCGCCGTGCATTTCGCCATCGCATTCGATGCCGGGGTTGGCGGCGGCGAACAGGTCGCGTGCAGCGCGCATCTTGCGGGCCGAGCCGCGTGTGGACGAACCGTAGTTGCTGTGCGAGAGGAAGGCCACCTTGGGGGGCAGGCCGAAGCGCGCCACTTCGTCGGCAGCCATCTTGGCGATCTCGGCCAGCTCTTCGGCGCTGGGGGCGTCGTTGATGTAGGTATCGGCCACGAACAGCGTTCCCGATTCCAGCATGACGGCGTTCACGGTTGCGAACTCGTTGGCACCCTTCTTCAGGCCCAGCACGTCTTCCAGATGGGCCAAGTGGCTGTCGAAGCGACCCACCAGGCCGCACAGCATGGCGTCGGCATCACCCAGGTGCACCATCAGGGCGGCGATCAGGGTGTTGGAGCGGCGCACTGCGGCCTTGGCGGCTTCGGGGGTGACGCCGTTGCGGCCCATCAGCTTGTGATAGGTCTCCCAGTACTGGCGGAAGCGGGGGTCGTCTTCGGGATTGCAGATTTCCACATCCTTGCCCAGCTGCATGCGCAGGCCGGCCTTGGCGATGCGGGCTTCGATGACGGCGGGGCGACCGATCAGGATGGGCTTGGCCAGGCCGTCGTCCACGGCAACCTGCACGGCGCGCAGCACGCGCTCGTCTTCACCTTCGGCATAGGCCACGCGTTGCAGATTGGCCTTGGCGGCTGCAAACACGGGGCGCATGAACATGCTGGTCTGGTAGACGAAGCGCGTCAGGCTTTCGCGGTAGGCGGCGATGTCCTCGATGGGGCGGGTGGCGACACCGGATTCGGCGGCAGCCTGTGCCACGGCGGGAGCGATGCGCAGGATCAGGCGCGTATCGAAGGGCGTGGGGATCAGGTAGTCGGGGCCGAAGGTCAGCTCCTTGCCCTGGTAGGCGGCGGCGACTTCGTCGCTGACGTCCTGCTTGGCCAGGGCGGCGATTTCACGCACGCAGGCCAGCTTCATGGCTTCGGTGATCTTGGTGGCGCCGCAGTCCAGCGCGCCACGGAAGATGTAGGGGAAGCACAGGACGTTGTTGACCTGGTTGGGATAGTCGGAGCGGCCGGTAGCCACGATGCAATCCGGGCGGATGGCCTTGGCCAGTTCGGGGCGGATTTCGGGCTCGGGGTTGGCCAGGGCCAGGATGATGGGCTTGTCGGCCATGGTCTTGACCATGTCGGCCGTCAGCACGCCGGGAGCGGAGCAGCCCAGGAACACGTCGGCGCCGTCGACCACGTCGGCCAGGGTGCGGGCTTCGGTGTTCTGAGCGTAGCGCTGCTTGGAAGCGTCCAGACCACCGGGGCGGCCTTCATAGATCACGCCCTTGGAGTCCACCATGTAGACGTTTGAGCGCTTGATGCCCAGGCCCACCATCACGTCGACGCAGGCAATGGCTGCCGCGCCGGCGCCAGAGACTGCCACCTTGACGGCACCGATGTCCTTGCCCACCAGTTCCAGGCCATTGAGCAAGGCGGCGCTGGAGATGATGGCCGTGCCGTGCTGGTCGTCATGGAACACCGGAATGTTCATGCGCTTGGACAGCTCCTGCTCGATGTAGAAGCACTCGGGAGCCTTGATGTCTTCCAGGTTGATGCCGCCCAGGGTGGGTTCCATCGAGGCAATGATGTCGATGAGCTTGTCGGGATCGCGCTCGGCCAGTTCGATGTCGAACACGTCCACGCCGGCAAACTTCTTGAACAGGCAACCCTTGCCTTCCATCACTGGCTTGGAAGCCAGTGGGCCGATATCGCCCAGGCCCAGCACCGCAGTGCCGTTGGTGATCACGCCGACCAGGTTGCCGCGCGAGGTGTATTCGGCTGCAGTGGAGGGGTCCGCCTCGATGTCCAGGCAGGGGTAGGCCACGCCCGGCGAGTAGGCCAGGGACAGGTCACGCTGGTTGGACAGGGGCTTGGTAGGAGTGACGGAAATCTTGCCTTTGACGGGGCTGCGGTGGTATTCGCGGGCCGCATCGCGCAGGGCTTGTTCGGCGGAGGACAGGTTTTGTGTCATACGAAATATTTATCAGCAAGTTGCTTCTCGGAGCTTACCGGATGGCAAGAAGCATTTTGAGTCAGGTCTGTTTTGCTTCAACTGTATCGACAACAAACCCCCTGGCGCACTGTGGGGCGGCAGGGGGCTTGGGCTGGCGGGTAAGTCAGCGTTCGCTTTGGGCTGGCGTTTAGTGAGCGTCAGCCTCACGTGCTGCGTTGATGGCAGCGCTGTTGTCTTTGGCGGCTCCGTTAAAGAAAAGATTCAATGCCACGGCGGTAATCGAGGACAGCAGGATACCGGATTCAATCAGTGGATGGATGGAATGGGGCATCCACTGACGGAAATTAGGGGCAACCAGAGGAATCATTCCCACGCCGATGGACACTGCCACGATCATGGCGTTGTTCTTGTTGTTGCGGAAATCCACGTTGGCCAGGATGCGGATGCCGGTGGAAGCCACCATGCCGAACATCACCAGGCCGGCGCCGCCCAGCACCACGGTGGGCAGGGATTCGATCAGAGCCCCCATCTTGGGCAGCACGCCCAGAACGATGAGGATCACGCCACCGGCCACGCAGACCCAGCGGCTGAGCACGCCGGTCACGGCCACCAGACCCACGTTCTGGGAGAAGCTGGTGTAGGGGAAGGTGTTGAAGATGCCGCCGATCAGGGTACCCAGACCGTCGGTGCGCAGACCGCGGGTCAGCTCGTCCTGCGTGATGTCGCGCTTGGTCATGTCGCCCAGGGCCAGGAACATGCCGGTGGACTCGATCATCACCACCACCATCACCAGGCTCATGGTCAGGATCAGGATGGGGTCGAACACGGGCATGGCGATCTGGAAGGGCAGTACCAGGGTGAACCACTCGGCCTTGGCGACCTTCTCGAAGTTCATCAGACCCATGGCCACGGAGATCACGCCGCCGATCAAGATGCCCATCAGCACCGAGATATTGGCCAGGAAGCCCTTGGCAAAGCGAGCGATCAGCAAGATGGACAGCAGCACGATGCCCGAGACCGCAGCGCCTTGCAGATCGGCGTACTTGGGGTTGGGCATGGTGGGCAGCACCGAGAAGCCCTTGGGGATGGCGGGCAGCGAGGAGCCGGGGGCGCCGGCCATGGCCTGGGCCTCGGCCAGCCACTTCAGGTGCTCGGGGTTGGGCACGGAAGGGGCAGTGGGGCCCACGGGGTTGCCGAAGATCCAGTTGATGCCCACACGCATCAGGCTGATGCCGATGACGGCGATGATGGTGCCGGTCACGACCGGCGGGAAGAAGCGCAGCATGCGGCTGATGAGCGGCGCAATGAGGATGGAGATCACCCCCGCGCCTATCACCGAGCCAAAGATCAGGCCTGCGCCGGCATTGCCGCCGGTACTCTGTGCCATGGACACCATGGGGGCCACGCTGGCAAAGGTCACACCCATCATCACGGGCAGCTTGATGCCGAACCACTGGGTTGCGCCCATGGCCTGGATCAGGGTGACCAGGCCGCAGACGAACAGGTCGGCGGAGATCAGGTGCGCGACCTGCTCAGGGGGGAGGTTCAGGGCACGGCCCACGATCAGTGGCACGGCGACGGCGCCGGCATACATGACCAGAACGTGCTGCAGACCTAAGGCGGTGAGCTTGCCAAATGGCAGAACCTCATCCACGGGATGCACTTGGGATGTCATAAAAACATGTCTCCTCACTCTATATTGGCTTCAGGTTGGCATGCGATTCGCGAATGGCATGCAATCCATACAAAAAGTGTATACAGCTCATAACGCACAGCATCTAGCGGTAAACCCTGCTCAAAATTCAGTTTCTGGATAGGAGTTCAATAGTTATGTTTTTCGCGCATAACCATCTAAGGTAATTACCGATTGCTATCAAATATGTAGCTTTTGGCGCTTTGTTTTTCTAATTTTCAGAATAAAACATATTGAAACCTTTTGATATCAAGCGGTAGATGCTTTGTTTTTCATAGCAAATCTTGTGCGATATGCAATCGCAAGGGATCTGACTGCGGTTATGCGCGCGCAGGTTTCGGGTCTTGAAACATCTAGTGAAAGAAAGCGGGCTGCCAGGCGACGATCACTCGCATGCATTAGCGTTGAGGAAGGTGCAAAAAAAGGCATCAAGCCCGGAATTGGTGCACCTTCGTGCAAAAGCGTGCATGGAGACCCGACAAGAGGCGTTGCGCTGCAACAGGAGCCAAAGCGGTGCAAGAACCATGCCGAAGTGGTGCGCACGCAAAAAAGGCGACCTCGAGGTCGCCTTGGGTGTGGAATGCGCTGCGGGAATGCGTTGTAGCGGCCGCCGGGGCAGCCACCGCTTGCTTCAGTCTTGCCGCGCTTCCATTAATGCATGCCTGCCGCCATGGCAGGTGACTGGCCGGAGCTGGCCCGGTGTGGTGCCAGGCTGGCCATGAGCAGCGCCGCTGCAGCAGGCATGGCGGCAGCCCAGGCCAGCCAAGTCAGGCCCAGGCCCTGTGCAATCACCGCTCCGCCCAGCCAGGCGCCCAGGGCATTGCCCAGATTGAAGGCCGCGATATTGAGGCTGGACGCCAGATTCATGCCCGCTTCGCCAGCCGATTGCAGCACACCCATCTGCAGCGGCGCGACAGTGGCAAAGGCGGCAATGCCCAGCAGCAGCACAAAGGCAATCGCCAGGGGCGTGCTTGCAAACATCCAGCGGCCCGCGAGCAGCACCAGCATCAAGGCGGCCAGCGACACCCACAGTGCGCGCTGCACGCCAAAGCGGTCGGCCAGCTTGCCGCCCGCATGGTTGCCCAAGGCCAGCCCCGCCCCGAACAGCAGCAGGGTGAAGGCGATCATGCGGTTGTCCATTCCCGTGATCTGGGTCAGCAGAGGCTCTATATAGGTATAGAGGGTGAAGACGCCGGCAAAGCCGATCACGGTCAACAGCAGGCCGCGCCACATGGCGCCATTGCGCAGCACGGCCAGCTCCTGCGTCAGACCCTGAGGGCTGGGCATGCTGAGTGCGCGTGGCACATGGCGCAGCAGGATCAGCAGTGCGATCACGCCGATGCCGCTGACGCTGGCAAATGCCATGCGCCAGCCCCAGTGCTGGCCGATCCAGGTGCCGAAGGGAACGCCCAGCAGCGTGGCCAGGGTCAGGCCGGAAAACATCAGCGCAATGGCCGAGGCCTTCTTCTCGGGGGCCACCAGTTGCGTGGCGACGACCGCACCGACGCCGAAGAAGGTGCCGTGGGTCAGCGAGGTCAGCACGCGTGCCGCCATCAGCCAGCCATAGCTGGGTGCCAGAGCGGCGGCGGCATTGCCGGCGATGAACAGCAGCACCAGGCTCAGCAGCAGCAGCTTGCGCGGCCAGCGGCGCGAGGCCAGCGTGAGAACGGGAGCGCCCACGGCGACGCCTACGGCATAGCCCGAGATCAGCGTGCCCGCCGTGGGGATGGAGATATGAAGATCCTGGCTGACCTGGGTCAGCAGGCCCATGATGATGAATTCCGTGGTGCCGATGCCGAAGGCACCGGCGGCCAGCGCAAGCAATGCTGCAGGCATGAAAACGTCCTTGTGAAAATTCCGCGAAGGGCTGAACTGTGAACCTGCGGCAGAAGGCGCGCTAGCCCTTGATGCGGACATGCATTTGTTCCTGTGGGGAATAAATCGCATCTTTATGATGTGATTCATGAAGAAATCCATGGCTATGCCTTTGCTGCAGGAGCACAGCGCGGACCGCTTTGTGGAGCTGCAGACCTTTGTACAGGTGGCCCAGCAGGGCAGCTTCTCGGCAGCGGCGCGTCTGCGCGAGGTCTCGCCCTCGGCCGTCAGCAAGATCGTGGCCCGGCTCGAGACCCGGCTGGGCGTGCAGCTGCTGCGCCGCAGCACCCGGCGGCTGGAGCTGACGGCCGAGGGAGAGCAGTTGCTGGAGCAGGGGCGGCAGCTGCTGGCGGACTGGCTGGCGCTGGAGTCCTCGGTCACCCGGCAGGGCCAGCCCACCGGTGTGGTGCGCATCAATGCCAGCTCGTCCACGGGCAATCGCCTGCTGGTGCCACTGATCGGCCCGCTGATGCGTACCTGGCCGGGACTGCAGCTGGACCTCAGCTTTACCGATCATGTCGTGGACCTGATAGCGGCCCGTGCCGATATCGCCTTGCGCTGGGGAGAGCTGCCGTCTTCGGACATGGTGGCGCGCAAGCTGGGTCACACGCGCCAGGTGATCGTGGCCTCGCCCGACTATCTGCAGCGCTTTGGCAGGCCGCAGCATCCCGACGAGCTGGCAGGCCATGTGCGCATCGGCTGGAACTATCCGCGGGCCATACCGCACTGGCCGTTTGTGGTGGCGGGCAAGGCGGTGACGGTGAGCATGGGCGAGGTGCTGCGCGTCAACGATGGCGAAGCCATGGCCAATCTGGCCAAGGCCGGGGCGGGCCTGGCGCGGCTGTCGCTCTATCACGCCTGGGAGGATCTGCACGCGGGCAGGTTGCAGGCGCTGCTCGAAGACTTCAATCCCGGAGATCTGCAGCCCATCCATGCCGTGTATGTGGGCAAGCCCGGCCAGCTGCCGGTGAGGACGCGGGCAGTGCTGGATTTTCTGGCCAGCCATGTGGACCTGAGCCATGCCGAGCAAATGCCCGCCGGCCTGCTGCCTGGGCGCGCATAAAAAAAGAGCCTGGACGAATCCAGGCTCCTTGAAAAACCTCCATCCAGGCTGGAGAAGGCTAGGCGTTCAAAAGGCGGGCAGCGCTTATGCAGTCAGGTCCACCAGCGAGCGGGCCACCACCTTGGTGGCGCGGCGCAGATCTTCCAGCACCAGGCGCTCGTCGGAGCGCTTGGCGTGCGATTCCAGCACGGTGCGGGGGCCTGCGCCGTAGATCACGCCGGGGATGCCGCGCTCGACGTACAGGCGCACGTCGGTGTACAGAGGCGTTCCCACTGCAGGAGGTACTTCGCCAAAGATGGCTTCGCCGTGCTTCTGGATGGCGTCCACCAGGGGCTTGTTGCCGTCCAGGGGAGTCATGGCGTTGGCCAGCAGCAGGCGCTTGATGTCCACGCGCACGGCATCTTCACCGGTGTAGCCGCCCTGGGTGTTGAAGTCGGCGATGGCCTTGGCGATCACGGCACGGATGCTGGCTTCGACTTCCACGGGATTCTCTTCAGGAATCATGCGGCGGTCGATCTTGAGCATGACCTTGCCGGGCACCACATTGGTGTTGGTGCCGCCATCGATGCGGCCGATGTTCAGGTAGGGGTGCTTGATGCCGGGCACCTTGGACGTGACTTGCTTGTATTTCACGTTCTCGGCGTACAGCGCCGTGAGCAGCACCGCAGTGGCTTGCAGCGCGTCCACGCCGGTGTGGGGCACGGCGGCGTGAGCCATCTTGCCCTGCACGGTGATTTCCATCTGCAGGCAGCCGTTGTGAGCGGTAACTACTTCGTAGCTGAAGCCCGCTGCGATCATCAGGTCGGGCTTGGTCAGGCCCTTTTCCAGCAGCCAGCCGGGGCCCATGATGCCGCCGAACTCTTCGTCGTAGGTGTAGTGCAGTTCCACGGCGCCCTTGCTGGGCTTGGCCACGGCTTCCAGGGCACGCACGGCAAAGGTGAAGGAGGCGAAGTCGCTCTTGCTCACGGCAGCGGCGCGGCCATAGAGCTTGCCGTCTTCGATCTCGGCGCCGTAGGGGTCCTTGGTCCAGCCTTCGCCCGGAGGCACCACGTCGCCGTGGGCGTTCAGGGCGATGGTGCGGCCACCGTCACCCTGCGCACCGTACTGGCGGCGCACGATCAGGTTGGTGATGGATTCCATGCCGTAGGCCTTGACGTCGGCTTCGGGCACGACGTGCTTTTCGGCGTCGAAGCCAAAGCCCTTGATCAGCTCGGCAGTGCGTTCGGCGTGGGGGGCATTGTTGCCGGGAGGCGTGTCCGTGGGCACTTGCACCATGGCCTGCAGAAACTTCACTTCTTCGTCGAAGTGCTCGTCAATCCATGCATCGATGGCGGCGTAGGTGGCTTGCTTGTCTTGATTCATATTGGTCATTGCTGTTCTTGAGCCAGTTGGTGGAGGAGGTGGGTGAAGGCATCCACGGACAGTTGCATGTCGTCGGAGGTGGAGGCTTCCAGCGGGTTGTGGCTGATGCCGGCGTTCATGCCGCGCACGAACAACATGGCCTGGGGCATGATTTCGTGCAGCTTCATGGCGTCGTGACCGGCACCGCTGGGCATGCGGAACAGGGGCACGCCCAGTGCGTCGACAGCGTTTTCCCAGCGTTTCTGCCATTCGGGAGCGCTGGGTGCAGCCGCTGCCTTCATGGACAGATCGGTGGTGTAGCGCAGGCCGCGGCGTTCGGCGATCGCAGCCATCTCGGCCATGATGTCGTTGATCATGGCGTCGCGCTGCTCGTTGGTGGGGGCGCGCAGGTCCAGCGAGAACTGGCAGCGGCCGGGCACCACGTTGACCGAGCCCGAGGGCACGTTCAGCTGGCCGATGGTGGCCACGCTGTCGCCGTCCTGGCCGGCGCGCTTTTCGATGTACAGCGACAGCTCGGCCACGCCGGCTGCGGCATCGCGGCGGCGGTTCATGGGCGTGGTGCCGGCGTGGCTGGCCATGCCGATGAATTCGCACGTGTAACGGGCACTGCCGTTGATGGAGGTGACGATGCCCAGGGGAATGTCCAGCTCGTTGAGCACGGGGCCCTGCTCGATGTGCACTTCCACAAAGCCCAGATACTTGGCGGGATCACGCTCCAGCTTGGGGATGTCGTCGATGCACAGGCCGGCATGCAGCATGGCTTCGCGCAGCGTGATGCCGTCGGCGTCCTTTTGCTCCAGCCATTCCTGCTTGAAGTCGCCCACCAGGGCGCCCGAACCCAGGAAGGTGGCCTTGTAGCGCTGGCCTTCCTCTTCCGAGAAACCCACCACTTCGATGTTGAAGGGCAGACGCTTGCCTTGCTGGGCCAGTTGCTTGACGCAGGCCATGGGCACGAAGATGCCCAGGCGGCCGTCGTACTTGCCGCCGTTGCGCACGGTGTCGTAGTGGCTGCCGGTCAGCAGGGTCTTGGCGCCCTTGTCCGCAAATTCTGGGGCGGCCTTGTAGCGACCCACCACATTGCCCACGGCGTCGATCTCGACTTCGTCGAAGCCGATTTCACGCATCCAGTGGCTGATGCGCTGGGCGCAGGCGCGGTGGGCGTCGGTCAGGTAAGTCACCGTCAGCTGGCCTTTTTCGGCGTAGCCGGGGTCGCTGTTGGTGGACAGGCGTTCCTGCCAGTCCCAGACTTCGTTGCCTTCGACGGGTTCGTAGCCGAACTTGTCGTTCAGGCGGATCTCGGCGATGCGGTGGATGTTGCGCAGTGCCTCGGCCTGTTCGTATGCCGGATGGTTGAACATGCGACGCTCGAAGGTCGCAATGATCTCGGCCTTGCTCAGACCCAGACCGCGCGCGCCGCGTACGGCCAGGATGAAGGGGAAGCCGAAGCGCTTGCCGTATTCGGCGTTGAGCTTGCGGATGTGCTCCAGCTCTTCGGGCGTGCAGTTGGTCAGGCCAGCCTTCTTCTGCTCATTCGTCGATTCGGCGGTGAGCGTGTTGGTCTCCATCTGCTTGCCGGCCAGCTCCGGGTGAGCGCGGATCAGATCGAGCTGGGCCTGCTCGCTGGACTCGGCCAGCACCTTGGCCATGGCGTGCTTGATATGCGCCATGGACTTGAAGGGACGCTGCTCCAGTGCCTTGGCGGCAATCCAGGGCGAGTGCTCGTACAGGCCATCGAGCAGGTCGGTGGCGGTTGCCGCATCGGCGGCATTCAGTTGTTCCAGGGTCAAAGCCATGTCGCAATCAATCCTTGCAAGGGAAACGCTCGGCCCAGTGACGAGCCAAATCAATACGGCGGCACACCCACACGTTGTCGTGCTTCTGGATGTGGTCGAGGAAGCGCTGCAGCGCTGTAATTCGGCCGGGACGGCCCAGCAGTCGGCAGTGCATGCCGATGCTCATCATCTTGGGGGCGTTGTCGCCGCTGGCATTGCCCTCGGCGTACAGGACATCGAATGTGTCCTTCATGTACTGGAAGAACGGATCGGCATGCGAGTAGCCCTGGGGCAGGGCAAAGCGCATATCGTTGACGTCCAGCGTGTAGGGCACGATGAGCTGCTTGTGCGTCGTGCCGTCGCTCTTGGCGACCTTCATCCAGAAGGGCAGGTCGTCGCCGTAGTAATCGCTGTCGTAGCTGAAGCGGCCGGCATCGGCCACCAGGCGGTGGCTGTTGGGGCTGTCGCGGCCGGTGTACCAGCCCAGGCCGTGGTCGCCGCCCGTGCCGTACAGCTCTTCAAAGATGTCCACGCATTGCTGCATGTGGGCGCGCTCGATCTCCTCGGGCACGTTCTGGTAGTGAATCCACTTCAGGCCGTGGCAGGCCACTTCGTGACCGAGCTCGTCAAAGGCCTGGGCCAGCTCGCGATGCTTTTGCAGCGCCGTGGCCACGCCGAACACGGTCAGCGGCAGACTGCGCTTCTCGAACTCCTTGAGAATGCGCCAGACGCCGGCGCGCGAGCCGTATTCATAGATGCCGTCCATGCTCATGTGACGGGCCGGGTAGCTGGCGGGATTGAACATCTCCGACAGAAACTGCTCGCTGCCGGGGTCGCCATGCAGGATATGGTTCTCACCGCCTTCTTCGTAGTTCAGCACGAACTGAACGGCCACGCGGGCTTTGCCGGGCCATTCGGGATGGGGCGTGTTGCGGCCGTAGCCAATCAGGTCGCGTGGATAGGAGGCGGTGGAATCGTAAGTCATAGGGATACGGATGAAAGTGCCATCGACAAATCGTTCGTTGGCAAATCGCGGTCGAAGGTCAGGCCTGCTTCCACGTGGTCCAGGTGCAGCTGCATCAGCTGCACCGCATGTTCGGCATCGCCCGCAGCCAGGGCGGTCACGATGTCGGCATGTTCTTCGTGCGAATGCTCGGCCGCCGATGCAGACTGGTACATCAGGGTGATCAATGCGCAGCGGGAAATCAGCTCGCCCAGCAGCTGTGCCAGCACTTCGTTGCCCATGAGTTCGGCCATGCGCACGTGGAAGTCGCCCAGCAGCTCGGTGCGCTGGCCCACGTCATTGGCTTCCATGGCCTTTTTCTCGGCAGCCACATGCTGCTTGAGGGCGCGAATCTTGGCGGCGCTGCTTTGCTTGACAAAGCTGCGCACCATTTCGGCCTCAAGCATGCGGCGCACGGCAAACACCTGGCGTGCCTCGTCCACCGAAGGCGTTGCCACAAAGGCGCCGCGGGCGGGCTCGAGCCGGATGAGACGGTTTTGCGAAAGCTGAAACAGGGCCTGGCGCACCAGGGTGCGGGAAACTCCAAAGTGGTCGGCCAGCTTTTGCTCGGCCAGCTTGGTGCCGGGCATCAGGCGATGCTCGACGATGGCCTTGGTCAGGCTTTCGACAATGAAACTGGTGGTGGAAGTTTCCATAAATCCATCATAGCGGTTGAAGACAAGTTTTGTATACAGTTTCTGTTCACCAAACATGGTGTTTGTATCGATGTTCAGGCGCAGAAAGCTGTGCGCAAGCGCGCAAACCCAATGGGCGCAAGGGCTTGCATCATTGGTGCTGCAAAGATCAGCAGTGTTGTGACTTGGGGCCCTCTGTAAGGCAAAAAAGCCCGAATGCACAATGCGCAGCTATGCAAGCACAGAATACATCCTCGCGCGCGCAGGCCGCGGCAACGCCTGTTCCACAGCAAGACCCGGCTGGCTTTCTGCGTCATCTGTATGACGTGGCGGTGCGCAATGCCTTGCCCATCGAGGGGCTGGCGCGTCATCTGCCCAAGCCGCCCAAGGGCCGCACGCTGGTGCTGGGCGCCGGCAAGGCCGGCGGCTCCATGGCGCAGGCGCTGGAGGCTCTGTGGCCCCAGGATGCCCCGCTGTCGGGCCTGGTCGTGACCCGCTATGCGCATATTCCCCCACGCCCCGAAGGGCTGGCCCAGCGCCTGGAGGTGGTGGAAGCCGCCCACCCCGTGCCGGACGCGGCCGGTCTGGCTGCAGCCGAGCGCATCCTGGCGCTGACCGAGGGGCTGACGGCCGACGATCTGGTGATCTGCCTGATCTCCGGCGGCGGCTCCTCCCTGCTGACGCTGCCCGCCGAAGGCATTGACCTGGCCGAGAAGCAGCGCATCAACAAGGCGCTGCTGGAGAGCGGCGCGGCGATTGGCGAGATGAACTGCGTGCGCAAGCATCTCTCGCGCATCAAGGGCGGTCGTCTGGCTGCCGCCTGCCATCCCGCCAAGGTGGTGACGCTGACTATCAGCGATGTGCCCGGCGACGATCCTTCGGTGATCGCCAGCGGACCCACGGTGCCGGATGCTTCGACCTGTGCCGACGCACTGGCCATCCTGGACCGCTACCAGATCGGCATTCCCGATTCCGTGCGTGCTGCGCTGCAAGCCGGCGAGCTGGAGACGCCCAAGCCCGGCGATGCCCGCTTTGAAGGCCATGAGGTACATCTGATCGCCACGCCTCAGCAGTCGCTGGAAGCGGCGGCCGCCGCCGCCCGCGCGGCCGGCATTGCCGTGCACGTGCTGTCCGACGAGATGGAGGGCGAATCGCGCGAGGTGGGCAAGGTCCATGCAGCGCTGGCGCGTGCCGTGGCCAGGCATGACCAGCCTTTTGCCAAACCCTGCTTGATTCTCTCGGGTGGCGAAACCACGGTGACTATTCGTCCGCGTCAACCCGGTGCCGCCAAGGGGCGCGGCGGGCGTGCCGGCGAGTTCTGCCTGGGTCTGGCCCAGGCCCTGCAGGGTCAGGAAAAGGTCTGGGCGCTGGCCGCGGACACCGACGGCATCGACGGTGTCGAGGACAACGCGGGAGCCCGTGTCTCGCCCTGCACGCTCAGGCGCGCGGCAGAGCTGAATCTGCGCATCAGCGATCACCTGGATCGCAACGATGCCTATGGCTATTTCTCGGCCCTGGGCGATCTGGTGATCACCGGCCCCACCCACACCAATGTCAACGACTTCCGCGCAATTCTGATTCTTTGAAACCATCAAATTGAATAGCTGCTTGCGCAGGCTATTCAACGGTTTCAAATAGAAAAATATCTGTAGCTGCTGCTCATCAAGCGGTAGCTGCTATTTTTTATATAGCTGCAGTGTAGAACTGGCGCTACCCATCCCAGTGCTCCGAGCAAGAGCCGCCTCGGGCGAAGGAGCAGTCCCCCTCCGTTAGCGCACAGCGCGTACAGAGAGGGGGAAGGCGCGAAGCGCCTCAGGGGGGCTAGCCCCCTCGTGGCAGATCTTCCCACCAGGTATCGTCGAATTTACCCTGAAGGAAGGCGATGAAGGACTGCACCTTCTGCGGCACCAGGCGCGGCGAGGGATAGACAGCGTGGATTTCCTGCTCGGGCAGGCGGCAGGTCTTGAGCACTTCCACCACACGTCCGTCCTTGAGCGAGTCCTGGGCCACGTAGCGCGGCAGGGCCGCAATGCCCATGTGCGAGCGGGCCGCGGCCAGCAGGGCGGAGAGGTTGTTGGAGCGCAGTCGCCCGGTGACGGGAATCGACACCGGCTCGCCGCTGGCATTGCGCAGGCGCCAGATGTCGTTGCCCTGCACGCTGCTGTAGATCAGCGTGGAATGCTCCTTGAGGTCCGAGGGGCGGCGCGGCGTGCCGTGCTTGCGCAGATAGGTGTTGGACGCCACCAGCACCCACGGATTGACGCCCAGCATGCGCGCGCCCAGCGAGGAGTCGGCCAGCTTGCCCAGGCGCAGCGCCACGTCGATGCCGTTGGCCACCAGATCGGTGTAGCGGTCCTCGAAGCTCAGATCGACCTGCACCTGCGGGTTGTGCTTCATGAAGTCCATGGCCAGCGGAATGAGTACACGGCGCCCGAAGGCCACCGAGCTGCCGATGCGCAGCTGACCCTGAACCTGGGTCTGGCGCACCTTGACCACGTTCTCCGCCTCGGCCACGTCGCTGACGATGATCTTGCACTTTTCGTAGTACAGCGCGCCGGCTTCGGTCAGGCTCACGCCGCGCGTGTTGCGGTTGAGCAGGCGCACCTTGAGGCGGGCCTCCATGGCAGCGACCTGCTTGGTGACGGTGGGTTGGGTGGTGGCGAATTCCTGTGCGACCTTGGTGAAACTTCCGGTCTCCACCACGCGCACAAACATGTGCATCGCGTCGAGTCTGTCCATGGGCTCATCTCCTATTTATTCTTGGATGGAATAAATTTTATGGTCTGCAAGCAGCTTCCGGCAAGCAAGGGTCTTGACTAAAGTTCATTTCAGTTTGAAGGAGACCTCATGGCCAAAATGAAAGCAATCGAAGCCGCAGTCCGCGTGCTCGAAAAAGAAGGTGTTAGCGTTGCATTCGGCGTTCCCGGTGCTGCCATCAATCCGCTGTACGCAGCGCTGAAGGACCATGGTGGCATCGGCCACATTCTGGCCCGTCACGTCGAAGGCGCCAGCCACATGGCCGAAGGCTACACCCGTGCGGTGGCCGGCAATATCGGCGTGTGCATCGGCACCAGTGGCCCCGCCGGCACCGACATGATCACCGGTCTGTACTCGGCCAGCGCCGACTCCATTCCAATCCTGTGCATTACCGGTCAGGCACCTCGCTCGCGTCTGCACAAGGAAGACTTCCAGGCCGTGGACATCGCCTCCATCGCCAAGCCCGTGACCAAGTGGGCCACCACCGTTCTGGAACCAGCCCAGGTGCCACGTGCCTTCCAGCAGGCATTCCACCTGATGCGCTCCGGCCGTCCCGGCCCCGTGCTGATCGATCTGCCCATCGACGTGCAGCTGGCCGAGATCGAATTCGACATCGACACCTACGAGCCCCTGCCTGCCTACAAGCCAGCTGCTTCGCGCAAGCAGGCCGAGAAGGCCATAGAGATGCTCAACGAATCCGAGCGTCCTCTGCTGGTCTCCGGTGGCGGCGTGATCAACGCCGATGCTTCCGAGCTGATGGTCGAGCTGGCCGAGATCCTGAACGTGCCCGTGATCCCCACCCTGATGGGCTGGGGCACCATCCCCGACGATCACCCCCTGATGGTCGGCATGTGCGGTCTGCAGACCAGCCACCGTTACGGCAACGCCAACATGCTGGCTTCGGACTTCGTGTTCGGTATCGGCAACCGCTGGGCCAACCGCCACACCGGCTCGGTCGAGGTCTACACCAAGGGCCGCAAGTTCATCCACGTGGACATCGAGCCCACCCAGATCGGCCGCGTGTTCGCGCCCGACTACGGCATCGTCTCCGACGCCAAGGCGGCTCTGGAGCAATTCGTTGCCGTCGCCAAGGAGTGGAAGGCTGCCGGCAAGCTCAAGTGCCGCAAGGCCTGGGTGGCAGAGTGCCAGGGTCGCAAGAACAGCGTCGAGTACCTGCGCAAGACGAACTTCGACAACGTGCCGATGAAGCCCCAGCGCGTCTACCAGTGCATGAACCGCACCCTGGACCGCGACACCACCTATGTGTCCACCATCGGTCTGTCGCAGATCGCCGGTGCCCAGTTCCTGCACGTGTACAAGCCTCGCAACTGGATCAACTGCGGCCAGGCCGGTCCTCTGGGCTGGACCACTCCCGCCGCCCTGGGCGTGCGCGTGGCAGATCCCCAGCGCAAGATCGTGGCACTGTCCGGCGACTACGACTTCCAGTTCATGATCGAAGAGCTGGCCGTGGGCGCGCAGTTCAAGCTGCCCTATGTTCACGTGCTGGTGAACAACAGCTATCTGGGTCTGATCCGTCAGGCACAGCGAGCTTTCTCGATCGACTATTGCGTGCAATTGGCGTTCGACAATATCAACATGGATGAGGGTGATGCGACCCGCGGCTACGGCGTTGACCATGTTAAGGTCGTTGAAGGTCTGGGTTGCAAGGCAATTCGCGTTCATCGCGCCGAAGACTTTGCCCCCGCCATGCAGCAGGCCGAAGCCTGGATGGCCGAGCACAAGACCCCTGTGGTGATCGAGTGCATCCTGGAGCGTGTGACCAACATCTCCATGGGCGCCGAAATCGACAACGTGGTCGAGTTCGAAGACCTGGCGACCGAAAAGGCCGACGCGCCCAGCGCACTGGCCCTGCTGGACTGATAGGAAAACTCCCCCTGAGCGGCTGTGCCTAGGCGGCCCCGCCGCTTCCCCCTCTCTTGGCGGGAGGGGGATGACGCCTTCGCTGCGGGGCGGCGCGGCCGGCTCAGGCCCTTGCTGGGCGTCCGCCAGCCCCACTATTAACGATTACCGGAGACTTTTATCATGCCCCGTTTTGCAGCCAACCTGAGCATGTTGTTCACCGAGGTACCTTTCCTCGAGCGTTTTGAGCGTGCCGCAAACGCAGGCTTTGAAGCCGTGGAGTTTCTCTTCCCCTACGCTCATACCGTGGAAGAGATCAAGGAGCGCCTGGACGCCACCGGCCTGAAGATTGTTCTGCACAACCTGCCTGCCGGCGACTGGGACGCGGGCGAGCGCGGCATTGCCTGCGACCCCAAGCGCGTGGACGAGTTCCGCGCCGGCGTGGCCAAGGCCGTGACCTATGCCCACGCCCTGGGTGTGCCCCAGCTCAACTGCCTGGCCGGCAAGGTTCCTGCCGGTGTTGACGCTGCCGTGGTGCGCCGCACCTTCGTGGAAAACCTGCGTTTTGCTGCCGCCGCCCTGAGCGCCGCCAACATCCGCCTGCTCATCGAGCCCATCAACCCCTTCGACATCCCCGGCTTCTACCTGAACCGCACGGATGAAGCGCTGTCCATCCTGGACGAAGTGGGTGCGTCCAACGCCTTTGTGCAGTACGACATCTACCACGCCCAGCGCGTGGAGGGCGAACTGGCTGCCACCATGCAAAAGCAGCTGGGCCGCATCGGTCACATCCAGCTGGCTGACAACCCCGGTCGCAACGAACCCGGCACCGGCGAGATCAACTACCCCTTCCTGTTCGCACACCTGGATCGCATCGGCTACGACGGCTGGATCGGCTGCGAATACAAGCCCGCCAACGGCACCGAGTCCGGCCTGGGCTGGCTGCAGAAGATCGGCGGCTGGAGCAAGGTCGCCGTGGCTGCCTGAACGGATGAAATGGCCTGTGGCGCCCGCTCGCAAAGCGCCATCGGCCATCGAATTTGAGTAGGACTTACGCAAACAAGAATGCAACAACGGCCTGTCTCCTGAGACAGTCGTCTTGCCTGAACCCGCTTTGCGTAAGTCGTGTTGAGTATCAAGAAAACTGAGGAGTACAACCATGAACGCATCGTCTCTCAAGCTGGGCTTTATCGGTCTGGGCATCATGGGCGCGCCCATGTGCGGCCACCTGATTGCGGCCGGCCACCAGCTGTTCGTCAACACCGTGGGCAAGGTGCCTGCCAACATCGCCGAAACCAGCGCCACCCAGTGCACCACCGCTCGCGGTGTGGCCGAGCGTGCCGACATCATCTTCATCATGGTGCCCGACACTCCCGACGTGGAGAAGGTGCTGTTCGGTGAAGACGGCGTGGCAGCCGGCCTGAAGGGCAGCTCCGGCAAGATCGTGGTCGACATGTCCTCGATCTCGCCCGTGGCCACCAAGGACTTTGCCAAGCGCATCGAAGCCGCTGGCGCCCAGTACCTGGACGCTCCCGTCTCCGGCGGTGAAGTCGGTGCCAAGAACGGTACCCTGTCCATCATGGTCGGCGGCCCCGATGCCGCTTTCGAGCGCGTCAAGCCCCTGTTCGACAAGATGGGCAAGAACATCACCCTGGTGGGCGGTAACGGCGACGGCCAGACAGCCAAGGTGGCCAACCAGATCATCGTGGCGCTGAATATCGAAGCCGTGGCCGAAGCCCTGCTGTTCGCATCGCGCGCCGGTGCAGATCCTGCCCGCGTGCGTGAAGCCCTGCTGGGCGGCTTTGCCTCTTCCAAGATCCTGGAAGTGCATGCCGAACGCATGATCAAGCGTACCTTCGATCCCGGCTTCCGCATTGCCCTGCACCAGAAGGACCTGAACCTGGCACTGTCCAGCGCACGTCAGTTGGGCGTGTCCCTGCCCAACACGGCTCAGGCACAGGAACTGTTCAACAGCTGCGTGGCCCACGGAGGCGCAGCCTGGGATCATTCGGGCATGGTGCGTGCCCTGGAAATCCAGGCCAACTTCGAAATCGGTCAGAAGGCTGAATAAAGAGAGGTGGGGAGGGCGGCCACTGGCCAAGCGTACGGCCAGCAGCCGCCTCAAGTGAAAGCCGCGCTCGGGGGAGCGCGGCTTTTTTTGTTCAGCGTCAGTACCCCATGGTCTTTCCGTCAGGGTTGCGCGGGTCCGAGGCACCGCGCAGCAGGCCGTCACGGATCTCGATGGTCTGCGTGCGGCCCATGGATGCCTTCAGTGCCACCTTGTGGCCCCATTGCCTGAGCAGGGCCAGCGTATCGGGGCTGAAGCCCTTTTCGACGCGCAGCTCGTCAGGCGTCCACTGGTGATGAAAGCGCGGCGTGGACGCCGCCTCGGCCGGGTTCATGCCGAAGTCGATGTGATTGACGACTTGCTGCAGCACCGTGGTGATGATGCGCGCTCCGCCCGGGCTGCCGGTGACCAGAACCGGCTTGCCGTCCTTGAGCACCAGGGTCGGTGTCATCGATGACAGCGGCCGCTTGCCAGCCTGCACGGCATTCGCATCGCCGCCCACCAGGCCATAGGCATTGGCCACACCGGGCTTGGCCGAGAAATCGTCCATCTCGTTGTTGAGCAAGATCCCCGTGCCCTTGGCGACGATGCCGCTGCCGAAATTGGTGTTCAGCGTGTAGGTCACTGCCACCGCATTGCCGGCTTTGTCCACCACGGAGTAATGGGTGGTCTGGTCGCTTTCATAAGGTTGGGGCCTGCCGGGCCGGATGTCCTTGCCGGGCCTGGCCTGCTGGGGCCTGATGCTTGCAGCCAGCTCGCTCGCATAGCTCTTGGAGATCAGTCCCTTGAGCGGAATCTTCACGAAGTCCGGGTCGCCCAGATACTCCGAGCGATCGGCATAGGCGAGCTTCATGGCCTCGGTCATGTAGTGCACGCTTTGCGCACTGTCGGCACCCCATTGATTCATGGGCCAGCGCTCCATCATGTTCAGGATCTGAATCAGGTGCGCGCCGCCCGAAGAGGGCGGGGGCATGGTCACGATCTGGTAGCCGCGATAGCTGCCGCGCACGGGTTCGCGCTCGGCCACCTTGTAGTCGCGCAGGTCCTGCAGGCTGAGGGCATTGGCATGCGGCGCCATCTCCGCGACGATCTTCTGCGCGATCGCGCCCTGATAGAAGGCTTTGGCACCCTGCTGGCTGATCAGGCGCAGGGACTGCGCCAGATCCTTTTGCACCAGCCTCTGGCCGGTTTGCAGCGGCGCGCCGTTCCTCCAGAAAACGGCCTGGGTGGCGGGCCAGCGGCCCATGTTCTTTTTTTCCTGATCCAGAGTCTTGGCCAGGGTGACGCTGACAGGATAGCCCTTGTCCGCCAGCGCAATCGCCGGAGCCATGACCCTGGCCAGAGGCATGCTGCCCCAGCGCGACAGCGCGTGCGTCATGCCTGCCACGGTGCCGGGCACGCCCACGGCGTAGTGGGTGTAGAGCGATTTGCCGTCGATGACCTTGCCGCCTGCATCCAGATACATATTGCGTGACGCTCCCCTGGGGGCCACTTCGCGGAAGTCCAGTGCAATGTCCTTGCCGCTCTTGGCGTCGTGCACCATCATGAAGCCGCCGCCGCCGATATTGCCGGCATTGGGCAGGGCCACGGCCAGCGCAAAGCCTACGGCCACGGCGGCATCGACGGCATTGCCGCCGGCCTTGAGAATGTCCACGCCGATCTGTGTGGCCAGCTCCTGCTCCGAGGCCACCATGCCGTTCTTGGCGATGACGGGGTGAAAGACATCCAGCTCGAAGTCATATGCGGCAGCGGCTGCCTGGGCGGCGGCGGTCTGGGTGACGGCCGGTGCTGCAGCCTGGGTAGCGGCATCGTTAGGGATGGCCGCGCGTTCGTTGCTGGCGGGCTCTAGCGTGGCCGTGCTGCTGCAGGCGCTCAGGCCGGCCAGAGCGATGAGCAGGCTGGCTGCCAGGGCGGTGTTGCGCAATTGCATGCGTTGTCTCCTGTTCGCTTGATGAATCGGGCCAGTGTATAGAGGCTGATAAAGAAGCCAACCGGGCAGAGCTGGCTATGTGCCTGAAAGTCAAGGCAGAAAAGCCTTTGATGGAGTACAAGAACTGTATACACTTTAGCGATCAAAGCGCTGCGCTCACGCGCGGGAAGGCTTTGTGATGGCATAGATGTTTCAGGGCTTGCGCAAACAGGAATGCAACAACGGCCTGCCTTCTGAGGCAGTCGTCCTGCCTGAACCCGTTTTGCGTAAGTCGTGTGTTTGATACAACCAAGGGCAGTGGCAAACTGCCTGTGAGGAGATTTCCATGGGCCTGAGCACCCACGTTCTCGACACCATGAATGGCTGCCCCGCCGCAGGCATGGCCGTCGAGCTGTTTTCCACCGAAGGCGACAAGGCCACGCTGATCAAGAGCCTGGTGCTCAATCACGACGGCCGTACCGATGCGCCACTATTCGACAACAACACGCTCAAGGTCGGCACTTACCGCCTTACCTTTGATGTTGCGGCCTACTTCAAGGCCCGTGGCGTGCAACTGCCCGAGCCCAGCTTTCTGAACAAGGTGAGCCTGGACTTCGGCGTGGCCAATGTGGAGCAGCACTATCATGTGCCTCTGCTGGTCAGCCCCTGGAGCTACTCCACCTATCGCGGCTCCTGACCGGGTCGCAGGTCTCTCGACCAGGGAGACATGGCAAAAACAAGAGCGGATTGCGTACTTTATTTCGAGGTTTCAGCATGAAAAGGCATTGAAACCAAGATATGACAGGCGCAAGCCGCTCCTGTTTTTTGTGGACTTATTTGCCCTTGGAATAGGCCATGGCCACGACCAGGGCGCTCACGAAATAAAAGGCCTGCAGCTCCAGCGCCCAGCCGCCGGTGTTGTTGAGCATCAGAATCTGCCGGGTGTGCATCAGCGCAAATGCCACCACCATATTGATGGCAATCACCAGTGCGGCCGGTACCACCCACAGGCCCACCAGCAACAGCAAGGGCGCGATCACTTCGCCCAGATAGACCGCATAGGCGAGAAACCCCGGTGCACCCAGACTCTCGATCTTCGCCTCGATGCTGCCTATGCCATAACGAATCTTGGCCCAGCCGTGCAGCAGCATGAGCAGGGCCAGGGTGACACGCAGCACAACCAGAGCTGCCTTGGGGTGGTGAAAGTAATTCCAGAACTTCATGAATTTCCAGTCGTCCGCGCGATGCTTATATCAACAATGCTAGCGCCTGTTTCAGACAATTCGTCTGATTGCCTATGGATGAGGCCAAGTGTTGTCTTGTGTTCATGTTGTAGGTATTTTTCGACAACTGCGCTTGCCTTCTGTAGGCCAATGGCGCAAGCTGTAACCGCTGAGTTTTATCGGCAACGCTGCGCACTAGCATCGTGCCAACCCTGTTTCTGACAGCTTTGCATCGGGGGGATGTGCAAAAGCGACTCAATGTCGGACTGCAGGACCTTCTACCTCTGAAATGTGTCTACACATTCATCCCATGAAAGGATATAGGTATGCGTCAAATTTCTCTGCGTTCTGTTGCGATGGCTGCAGCACTGGCTGCCGGTGCCATGGCCATGACGGCCTGCACCACGACCAAGCCTGATACGGCATCGGCTCCCCGTGCCGATTCCACAACGGTCAATACCCGTGCCAATGCAGCTCTGGAGCGCCTGTACCAGACCGCACCAGGATCCAAGGAGATGGTGCAACGCGCCAAGGGGGTGCTGATCTTCCCGTCGGTGATTGGCGGCAGCTTTGTGGTCGGGGTGGAGCATGGTCGCGGCGTGCTGCGCGTGGGCGGTCACAACCGTGGTTTCTACAGCACGACAGCGGCCTCTATCGGATGGCAAGCCGGTGGTCAGTCCAAGGCTGTGATCTATGTGTTCAACACACAGGAAGCACTGGACAAGTTCCTCAAGAGCGACGGCTGGTCCGTGGGGGCTGATGCCACCGTTGCCGCAGGCAAGATCGGTGCCAACGGCAGCGTGGACACCACGACCGCCCAGGCTCCGGTCACCAGCTATGTGCTGACCAACGCGGGTCTGGAAGCGGGCGTATCGCTGCAGGGCACCAAGATCACCAAAGTGGTCGAATAAGCCTCGCCTGTCTTTTCGCAACAAAAAAACCGGCCTTGGCCGGTTTTTTTGTTGTCCGATGCAGCTCGCTGCATCGCTGTGATGCGTTTACTGGCCCAACTGACCTTCGGTCAGGGTGTCGAGCTGGAAGCGTCCCGACTTGTCCCACAGCCAGGTGTCGGTATAGGTCACGCTGCGGCCCGCAGCAGGGAAGGGGGCAGCGGAGCGCACGGCTCGCTCGATCTCGGCCACCACTTCGGGGGCATGGCTTGGCTTGCGCATCCAGTGCAGGTTTTTCACGCGGCCCTGGCCGTCAAGCTGAACTTGGAGCACGCCGATCGCATACAGCATGGGCGGCAGCATGCCTTGGTAGATGCGGCCGGAGTTGCGTTCATACAGATGCTGGGCGGCCTGCTTGCGATAGCCGGGGCTGGCCTTGTCGGCAGGCGTCGTGCCGATGGATGGGCTTTGAGGTGCGATCTGACAGGCGGTCAGCACCGCTGCAACGGCAGCCATCATCCCGGTCCGCAGCCAGTTCAGGGGGCTGCGGGCTGGTGTGGCGCGGGTGGGGTCGTGGGTTTCAGACATGCCGCCAAGCGTAGCCGCAAATGGACGAAGGCAGCTGCCTGGGGGCGCAATTCTGACGCCTCCTCGTGAAAAATCTGCAACGACTCGTCAAATCCGGTCCGGATATGCATCCGATTAATGTGCTCATACGCTTGTCTGTCTATTGCGACTCGCAAAATGCATGAACATCGGTCATCAAAGCAATCGGCGTTCGGTCATGTGGAGTGAAACACAGCAAGGAATCTTGAACCGCCTGGTGCAGCAGCCGCTGTGCTTGGTGCAGGTACAGGCCACTCGTGGCTCCGTGCCCCGTGAGGAGGGGGCCTGGATGGCAGTGTTCGCCGACGATGTGATGGGGACGATCGGCGGTGGTCATCTGGAGTGGCAGGCCATTGCCCAGGCGCGCCAGTTGCTGGCGCAGTGGGACGCAGACCCTGCAGCGCTGCGCGAGCATGTCCAGCGGTATGCGCTTGGCCCCAGTCTGGGTCAATGCTGCGGCGGTGCGCTGGAGCTGCACTTTGCATGGTTTGATGCCCGTGATGCCCAACGTCTGCGGGCCCTGATGCCCGAGCCGTCGCAATATGTGGCCTTGTTCGGCGCGGGCCATGTGGGGCATGCGCTGGTGCGCATCTTGCACAGCTTGCCGTACCGCGTGATCTGGGTGGACAGCCGTGATGCAGTCTTTCCCGTGGAAGATCAGATAGGGGTGCAGTGCGAGCATTCCGATCCGGTGCAGGCTGCGGTGGCACAGCTGCCGCCGCAGTCGCAGGTGCTCATCATGAGCTTCAGCCATGCCGAAGACCTGGAGGTGGTGGCGCAATGCCTGCTGCGCCAGCGCGAGCGAGGAGATCTGCCTTTTGTGGGGCTGATTGGCAGCAAGACCAAATGGGCCAGTTTCAGCAGCCGCCTGCGCAGTCGAGGGTTCAGCGATGCAGAGCTGGCTCACATCACCTGCCCGATCGGCGTGCCGGGCATTACCGGCAAGGAGCCCGAGGTGATCGCTGTGGCGGTGGCTGCACAGCTTCTGCAGCGCTTGCCTGCGAGCTGATGGTGCAAGGAATGTCCTGATCTGGTGCATGTTGCCGCAAACATGCTGTTACCTGCCCTAAAAATCAGGCCCGATCCTTGCATATCGCTCTTGTATTAGGGAAATCTCTAGGATGGTTTATCCCTGATTCGAGAGTTGTGGCAGCAAAAATTGCATACACTTTCGGTCGACAGAATGGTCGCAGCGGTGCCCCGTGTGTAACGTCCGGGAGCGCGGCCTTTTCTTCTGCTCAGAGCGCCCGCAGTGGTGAGCAGGTTGTTCGGCAGCCCCACGCTGCCAAGGTTGAGAGCTATGGAAAGCTACATTCTCGACTGGGCCGGCCTGCTGTTGCGGTGGCTCCACGTCATTACCGCGATCGCCTGGGTCGGTTCCTCCTTCTACTTTGTGTTCCTGGACAGCAGCTTGACGCCGCCCGTGGATGACGACCTGAAGAAACAGGGCGTTAACGGCGAACTCTGGGCTGTGCACGGTGGCGGTTTCTATCACCCCGTCAAGTTCAATGTGTCTCCTCCCAAGATGCCGGATCACCTGCACTGGTTCTACTGGGAAAGCTACACCACGTGGCTGTCCGGTTTTGCCCTGCTGACGGTCTCCTATCTCTGGAACGCCAATATCTATCTGGTCACTCCCGGCGACCCCAATGCCATGAGCACCGGCGCCGCTGTGGCTTCGGCTCTGGGCTTCCTGGTGGTTTTCTGGCTGCTGTATGACTTCATCTGCCGCACCTTCGGCCAGAAGAAGAATGGCGACGCCACCGTCGGTGCCATGGTTCTGGTTCTGGTGTGTATCGCAGCCTACCTGGCTTGCCACATTTTTCCCGGCCAGGCAGCCTTCCTGCTGATGGGCGCGATGATCGCGACATCCATGAGCGCCAACGTGTTCTTCTGGATCATTCCTGGCCAGCGCAAGGTGGTGGCTTCGCTCAAGGCTGGTGAGCCTGTGGACCCACGTCACGGTCAACGTGCCAAGCAGCGCAGCGTGCACAACACCTATTTCACGCTGCCCGTGCTGTTCGCCATGCTGTCCAATCACTATGGCTGGTTGTACAGCCACAAGCTGAACTGGCTGGTGCTGATCGGCATGATGTTTGCCGGTGCTGCCATTCGCCAGTTCTTCGTGATGCGCCACGGCTACAAGCTGGGTCGCAACAGCCACCCCTGGCCTTACGCTGCTGTCGGCGTAGCTGCTCTGCTGGCTGTGTTTGTCTGGCTCAAGCCCGCTCCTGTGGCTGCAACTGCTCCAGTGGCGGCTGCTCCTGCGGCACCCGCAGCCCCTGCAGCTGAAGTTGCAACTCCTGCAGCCGAAGCCGCATCACCTGCTGCTGCACCCGCAGCCGCTGGCGGAGAAGGCTTTGCCAAGGTCAATGCCGTTTTCCAGCAGCACTGCGTGGTGTGTCACGGCACGGCCATCCAGCAAAAGGCGGTTCGTCTGGACTCCCCCGAAGCGGTGAAGTCGCACGCCCAGCAGATCTACCAGCAGGTGGTGCAGCTGAAGAAGATGCCTTTTGGCAATCCTGGCGCACTGTCCGAGGACGAGCGCAACCTGATCAAGACCTGGTATGAGTCCGGCGCTGCCGTGAACTGATCATCAGCTGTTCGGGGTAATTGAAGTCGTAGGCAGCGATCTGGTATCCATGCGGCTTTTTGTGGAGCCAGGTTGCGTCGGCAAAGACTAGGCTCCTTCTCCTCGTAAAAAGCGCTCCTTGCGAGCGCTTTTTTATTGAAATTCAACACTCAAGTCTCGGTGACGCAGTGTCGAGCGAGACAACTGCAGCAAATGAAAGTGCGAAGTCAGCCTCGGGCTGAGGACTCAATCTATCCCTGCTAAGCGGCTTTCAAGCGTGATCGATAACATGCCGGCGTTTCACCGAAGGTCCGGCGAAACAGGCTGATGTAAGCACTGATACTCGCATAGCCGAGATCGAGTGCAATGGCTGTAATGCTTATGCCTTCGGCCAGCATTTCAAGTGATCGCAATAGGCGTGCACGCTGGCGCCAAGCCGTGAAATTAAAGCCTGTCTCGCTGACAAACCTGCGACTGAGAGTGCGCGAGCTGATGGCCCCGAAACTTGCCCAGTCATCGATATTGCGCTCGTCGGCCGGATTGGCTATCAACGCTCTGGCGATACGCTGCAGACGCGCATCTGCTGGTATAGGCAGGCCAAACTCCTCAATCGGCAGGCTTCTGATCTCGTCCAGAACCACAGCGCATATATGTGCTTGTGCTTGACTCGATAGATCGGAGGCTTGCGGCATGGAGCTGGCAATACGCAGCACCGCTTCGCGCAGCAGGCCCGATACCCTGATGATGCAGGGTTGTGCCGGCAGGTTGGCGCATGCGGCTTCTGTCACATAGGCACTCCAGCCATGGTAGGGGCCGAAAGAGCGCCCCGCGTGAGCATGATGGGGAGGAAGCCAGACGGCATGTATGGCCGGCACCACCCAGAAACCGCCATCGACCTGCACGGAGATCAAGCCTTTGATTGAGCCAAACAATTGACCGCGTGCATGCTGATGCATCTCGGAAGACAGTTCGCTTTCCAGCATCCGAGTGGCTGCTACAACACTGGGCCCATCAGGGGAGTCCATATAGGAGCCCAACAGATGCATGAGATCGGACATGGCGGATTTGAGTTATCTAATGGCCGATAAATTCTACAGCCGCCATATCACCCAGGCCTACGCTTGCAACTTTCCTCAAACACAGGAGTTTCACGTGCCTTCATCAAAAGACTCGGCGGATCAAGGATTGCAGAAGAGCAGTCAGTCAGATATGGTTGATCTGAATCGGCTATACGCGCGCCCAACGGAGCGAATTCAAAACGCGGTTCTCGATCATTTGATGGATTTCCACAAGGAATATTTGGCAAAAGCTACGTTTTTCTGTCTTGCCACGGGAGATGGGAATGGCTTGGATGCATCGCCACGCGGAGGTCCTCCCGGTTTCGTGCGGGTACTGGATGCACGTACCTTGGCTTTTGCGGACTGGCCCGGCAACAATCGCATTGCCTCCTTGCGCAATCTTCAGAATGACGACCGGTTGGCGATGCTGTTTCTCTTCCCAGGTCTGGAAACCTTTTTGCGAATCAATGGACGTGGTCGAGTTTCATCAGACGGTGACTTGATGCAAGAGTTGCGAGAAGGGATCAAGCTGCCAAAAACTGCAATAGTGATTCGGATCGATGAAGTGTTGTTCCACTGTGGACGAGCCATCAATCGCGCCCGGTTGTGGTGTGGCGAAAGTCATCTGGACCCAAATCATCTACCTACGGTCGGAGAGGTGATGGCTGGCTTGGCCCAATTGCAGGGTGACGCTCAGCTCACATCAGAACAGATCGTTCACGCAAATGAGCGCTACTCAAGAGCCGTAAGAACTGAGCTTTATTGAGCGGTCACAGCTTCGCTCTATCTCTGTCCGTCTCTGCCGCTTGCCCTCCGGTCTCGCAGGACTCGAATTTCTTGTTTATGCGGGCGCCGATCTTGGGGTCTGGCCTGTTTTCGAGTAACCCCAGAGCCCCTGCTATCAAGGCATGGGTTCCCTCCAGCAATTCTGCCTCCATTTCTGCCTCTTGCAGTTGCCAGTCCGCTTCGTCAAGCGGCTCCAGACGGGCTGCGGAATACACCGTGTCGGCGGCAGAGATGCAAAAGAAGGTCACGGTGGAGAGCAGCCAGCGTGATTGTTCCTTGGTGATGCCGTAGGCCTGTGCAATATGGGCCTGATGGGCGCTGATCTTCTCCAGCATGGCCGGTGTGGCCGCCAGGCGGCGAATCACGAAGGGAGTGACGCCGGGGTGCGCTTTTACGAACTGTCGTGTGGACGCAGTGAACCCCATGAGGTATTCCTCCAGCCCGATCTGCTGAGGGCTTGTTGCCTGCGGCAACTCCCAGCGCTTGAAGATTTCTTCTGCAATCAGGTGCTTGAGTGCTTCCAGGCTTGGCACATGCTTGTAGAGCGCCATGTGGCTGACGCCCAGTGCAGCGGCAACGCCGACAAACGTAATGCCAGGAAGGCCGATGGAAATTCCGGCGTCTGCAATCTTCTCTCTGGTGATGGAGCGTGGTCTCCCACGAGTCGAGGGCTTGGATGTGTGGGGCATACGCTTGTTCTCAGTCTCTGGGCGAGATTGTCGGTGATTCACATCACTTGCCGTAGACCTATTGCTTGAATCGTTTTGAATTAGTTTATCATCATGCAACTAATTCGCATCTGGCTTCTCATTCGCATTTTTGTGAGAGATAGCTTTCTTCCATATCGAATGTCTACCTCTGAATCGCTTGCAGTTGCTGCCAGACCCGCGCAGCCGATCGCTCGGATATTCGCGCCTGTTCGCGGGCGCTTGATGCTCGCTGGTCTGAGCGCTGCGGTTGGCACCATGTTCACGCTGGTGCCACTGGCGGTCATCGCGCATATCGTCAAGCAAGCCTTGCTTGATGACTTGGGTGGCATATGGGTCAGCATCGCTGTCGGAGTGCTGTGCATGTTCGTGGGCATGGGTTTGGTGATCGTCGCCGAGCTGATCGCGCATCTGGCAGACAACCGTCTCACTTACGATCTGCGCATTGCTGTAATCAAGCGGCTATCGCAAGTGCCTCTGGGCTGGTTCACAGCCCGCGCCTCGGGGGAGGTCAAGCAGGCACTGCAGGACGATATCGCGACGCTGCACAGCCTGACCGCGCATTTCTATACCGCCGTGGGGCGTGCGGCCGGGGCGATTGTGATTGCAGTGATTTATCTGTTTGTGCTGGATTGGCGCATGGCGATCTTTGCGCTGCTGCCATTTCCCGGATTCTTCGTTTTTCTCCAGCGCGCAATGAAAGCCAGCAATGCTCACATGCAGGAGTTCGTTGCACGGCTTGGGCGGATCAACAGCGCTACGGTGGAGTTCGCGGGCGGGATTCCGGTCATCAAGGCTTTTGGTGGTGCGAGTCCGGTCCACGCCGGTTACAGAGATGCCGTGGATGGATTTGCCAGTGCATTTACGGATTTCACTCGCCCACTGGTGATCTCCATGGCCCGTGCGCATGCATTGATTGCGCCTGTGACCGTTCTCGGTGTGGTGCTGGCTTCTGGCGCTGCGTTTGTCGCCATGGGCTGGATGCAGCCTCTTGATGTATTGCCGTTCGCACTTGTCGCGCCCGGTATTTGTGCGCCGCTTTTGCTGTTGCATACCTTGCTGCATGACCTGCAGGGTGCAACCGGTGCGGCCCAGCGCGTGCTGGCATTGCTGGACACTCCGGTGCTGCCGCAACCGGCGCCGGGGCAGCCATCGCATCCTGAAGGCAATGCCGTGCGTTTCGAGCAAGTGGGTTATGCGTATGCGGCAGAGCATCGGGTGCTGTCCGGGATCAGCTTCGACATGCAGCCCGGCACCGTCACGGCCGTGGTCGGCCCTTCGGGTTCCGGAAAATCCACGCTGGCACGTTTGCTGCTGCGGTTTTTCGATCCCGCACAAGGGCGCATCACTCTGGGTGGAGTCGATTTGCGGCAGATCACCAGCACCGCCCTGTATCAACGCATTGGCTTTGTGCTGCAGGAAGTGCAGCTGATTCACGCCAGTGTGCGCGAGAACATTGCGCTGGCCCGTCCATCGGCCACTATTGAGGAAATCGAGGCCGCAGCCCGCGCAGCCCACATCCACGATCGCATTCTGGCGCTGCCGCGTGGCTACGACTCCGTGGTGGGCGAGGATGCGCAGCTCTCCGGTGGGGAACGCCAGCGCCTGAGCATTGCCCGGGCAGTGCTGCTGAATCCGCCCATTCTCGTGCTGGATGAAGCTACCGCATCTGCAGACGTGGAAAGCGAAGCCTTCATTCAGGACGCACTTTCTCGCTTTGCACGCGGGCGCACCTTGCTGGTGATTGCACACAGGCTCGACACCATCGTGCATGCGGATCGCATTCTGGTGCTGCGCGATGGAGAGATCGTGGAGCAGGGCAGACATGCGCAACTGCTGGCTGAGGACGGCCTCTATGCGCGGCTGTGGCAGCTTGGTGCTTATGCCGGCCCGATGCCAAAGGGTGAGCTGCCATGCTGAAGACCTTTTTGAAGTTGCTGGGTGATGATGCACGCCTGCTGCGCCGCTACGCATGGATGGCTGTTGCCTACGGTGTGCTGTGCGGTCTGACGATGGCGGCGCTGCAGCCGTTGCTGACGCATTGGTTGCAAGGTGACTGGCGTGCAGCCATGGGCTGGCTATGCGCGCTGCTGGTGGGTGTGCTGCTGTCATGGATTGCCAGACGCGTAGTGGAGCAGGCGGGCATCCGTGTCGGCGTGGCGGTTCTGCAAAGCGGACGCCATCGCCTGGGCCTCCATATGGCGAGCCTGCCCATAGGCTGGTATACGCCGAAAAATACCGCGCGCATTGGCCATGTGGTGACGCAGGGGATGATGGGCATTGCGCAATTGCCAGCGCATGTTTTCACTCCACTCATCAGTGGTGCGGCCACGGCTTTGATCGTGTTGATTGCACTTCTGGTTGTGAGTCCGGTCCTGGGGCTGACCGCGCTGTTTGCGCTGCCATTGCTTGCAGGATCGTTCGCATTGACATCGTCCATGTCGGCACGCGCCAATACAGCTTTCCAGCGTGACTTTGCCCAAGCCAGTCAGCGTGTGGTGGAGTTCGCACAGGCCCAATCCGTGCTGCGCGCGTTCAGCGGCGATGGCCGCAGCGCGCGCTTTCTGGAGCAGGCCATCACCGAGCAACGTCAATCCGGACTGCGGCTGGTGGTGTTGTCATCGCTGTCCTCCGTATTCTGTGTATGGACCGTGCAGCTGATCTTTGCCGTGCTGCTGGTGGTCGCGATATCCGGTTTGAACGCAGCATCCGGTGGCTCCTTGTCCACAGCGGGAATCATTGCCTTGACGGTTGCGTTATTGCTTGTGGTGCGTTTTATCGAGCCCTTGCAGGAAATTGCCGGCTATGCAGAAGTGCTTAGGAGTGCAGGTTCGCAGCTGCAAGCAGTGCAGGAGCTATTTGCCGTGCAGCCGTTGCCGCAAGCGAAGCAGGCAGCTCTTGTCGGCGATTCTTCCGTGGAGTTGCGTGATGTGCGGTTTCGATATCCCGGGTCTGCAGATGAAGTGCTGCACGGTGTGAGCTTGCATGTGCCGCCGCGCAGCATGACGGCGCTGATAGGAGCATCTGGTTCCGGCAAGTCCACGGTGATGCGGTTGATTGCCCGCTTCTTCGATACCACGCAGGGCGAGGTCTTGATCGCAGGCGTGGATGTCCGTGACATTGGTGATGCGCAACTGGCCGGGCAAATCAGTCAGATCTTTCAGGAAAGCTATCTGCTTTGCGGCAGCATTGCCGACAACATCCGCATTGGCAAATCGGACGCCAGCGATACGCAAGTTCTGCAAGCTGCGCAGCAGGCCGGACTTGATGAAGTCATTGCGCGATTGCCGGACGGGGTGCTGACGATGGTGGGCGAAAACGGAGCACGTCTTTCCGGAGGCGAACGCCAGCGCATAGCGATTGCCCGGGCCTTGATCAAGGAGTCCCCCATCCTGCTGGTGGACGAAGCCACTGCTGCGCTGGACGCAGAAAACCAGTCCATCATCGCTCAAACACTTGCACGGCTGAAGGGGCAGCGCACGCTCATCGTGATCGCACACCAGCTCTCCACCATTGCCATGGCCGATCAGATTGTGGTGCTGGAAGGTGGCGGCGTTGTAGAGAGCGGAGCACCTGCGCAGCTAAAGGAAAGGCAGGGGCGCTATGCCCAGTTTCTTGCACGAAGCCGCGCTGCCAAAGGCTGGCGCATGGACGCAGTGCAGATGTCCGGGGATGCCGTGTGATGCGCAAGCGTTGGTTGCTGGTGTTCGCTGTGCTGTGCGTGCTGTCCGTTCTGCTGGGCGCGCGGCAGATGGTGTGGTCGGATCTGCTTTCATTCTCCGGTGATGCCTGGCTCACCCTGACTGCAAGCCGCTTGCCGCGTTTGGCGGCGCTGGTGCTTACGGGGACGGGTCTGTCGGTGTGCGGCGTGATCCTGCAGCACATCGTGCGCAACAAGTTTGTGGAGCCGGGCACCACAGGGGGGCTGGATGCGGCCAAGCTCGGTATCTTGGTGGCGCTGACCGTGATGCCTGCTGCGGGCACCATGAGCCGGATGCTGTTTGCGCTGGTGTTCTGCCTGATGGCAAGCCTGCTGTTCATCGCCGTGATCCGGCGCATCCAGTTTCGCAATCTGGTGCTGGTGCCCGTGGTCGGTCTGATGTACGGCAGCGTGCTCACCTCCATTGCCGAGTTCTATGCATACAGCCACAACATCCTGCAAAGCATGCAGGGCTGGTTGCTGGGCGACTTTTCCCGCGTGGTGCAAGGCCATTACGAGATCCTCTACATCATTTTGCCGGTGGTGATGCTGGCCTATCTATATGCGCACCGCTTCACTGTGCTGGGCATGGGTGAAGACATGGCCACGAGTCTGGGCCTGGGTTATGCAGCCACGGCCATCGTCGGTTTGGTGCTGGTGGCCTTGACGGTTTCTGCCACGGTGATTGCCGTGGGGGCGATTCCTTTTGTGGGCCTTGTTGTGCCCCAGCTGGTTGCCATGCGCTGTGGTGAGAACTTGCGACGCACATTGCCACTGGTGGCTTTGGGAGGTGCATCCCTGCTGCTGGCCTGCGACATCGCGGGCCGCTTGGTGATGTACCCGTTCGAGGTGCCCATCGGCCTTACTGCCGGTGCAGTGGGCGGTGTGATGTTCCTGGCGCTGATTGTGCGGGGTCTTCGCTGATGCGCATATCGTCGACCAAGACCTGCTGGCTCGCAGCGCTGTCGATTGCGCTCCTGGCGCTTGCTTTTGTGCTGCTGGGCTCCGGACTGGATATGGATTATGTGATCCCCAAGCGCCTTGTACGCCTTGCGTCGATTGTCATTGGCGGCATCTGCGTGGCTGTGTCGGCCATAGTGTTTCAGGCGCTGGTGAACAACCGCATTCTGACGCCCTCCATCATGGGTTACGAGGCCGTGTATCTGCTGTGGCAAGCCATGCTGCTGTTGCTGCTGGGTACACATGGCTTGAGCATGCCTGGCGTACACGGGAATTTCCTCGTCTCCGTGCTGTTGATGCTGACCTACTCCTGGGCACTTCAATGGTGGCTGTTGCGCCGCGGACGCAATGATGTCTATGTGCTGCTGCTGCTCGGTCTGGTGCTGACCATGGTGATCGGTACGTTCACCCAGTTTGTGCAGTTGCGCATCAGCCCCGGTGAGTTTGCAGTGTTTCAGGGCGTGAGCTACACATCCTTCAATCGTGCCAAGCCAGAGACTTTGCTCTATGCCGCCATTGCAGTGGCGGTCGCCTGCGTCGTGGTCCGCAAGACGTTGCCGGTGCTGGATGTGCTGGCCCTGGGGCGTGAGCAGGCCATTTCTCTGGGCGTGCCGCATGGCAGGTATTTGCAGCTCTACCTGGCGTTGATCGCCATTTTGGTGGCGCTGTCCACCAGCCTTGTTGGGCCCACGGCCTTCATGGGCATCTTTGTGGCCAACATCGTCTATGCCCTGGTGCCGCATGCACGCCACCGCGTCACGCTGCCGCTGGGGTGTGCGGTTGCCATTGCCATTTTTCTTGTCGCTCAACTGCTGGTGGAGCATGTTTTCAACTACAAGACCACCGTCAGCATTCTGGTGAATCTGGTGTGCGGTGTGTATTTCCTGGCACTGATTGTGCGCAAGCGGGGTGCAGCATGATAGGTGTCAACCATCTTTGCAAACAATATGGCGGCAGGGCGGTGTTGTCAGACGTGAGCGTGGAGTTTCCTGCTCAGCGCGTCACATCGCTGATCGGACCCAATGGTGCGGGGAAGTCCACGCTGCTCATGCTGATGGCGCGCTTGCTGGAGCCCAGCAGCGGTGAGATTCAGTGGCAGGCCCGTGAGGTCAGCCGAATTCCCGTTGCCGAATACGCACGGCATGTTGCCACGCTGCGTCAGGCCCCCGGCTTCAATATGCGCCTGACTGTGGAAGAGCTGGTCGCTTTTGGGCGTTTCCCGCATAGCCGTGGCGCGCTGACTGTTCAGGATCGCCGAGCCATGGATGAGGCAATCGCCTTTCTGTCTTTGGAGCCGCTGCGTCACGCTTTCATCGATGAGATCAGTGGCGGCCAGCGGCAGATGGCATTTCTCGCAATGACGATTGCGCAGCAGACAGATGTGCTGCTGCTTGACGAGCCACTCAACAACCTCGACATGAGGCATGCCGTACAGATCATGCGCGCGCTGCGTCGTCTCTGCGACGAACAGGGCCGCACCGTGATTCTGGTGATTCACGACATCAACTTTGCGGTCAATTACTCGGACCACATAGTCGCGCTCAAGAACGGAGCACTGCGCTTTTGCGGCCCCGCTCGGGACGTGGTGACCGAGACCCGCATGGCCGATCTGTACGAGCTGGATTTCGAGATCACGCGCAATCAGCGTGGCTGTTTCTGCAATTACTTCACATCCAGGGAGGATCACCCATGAATTCGTTGCGCAGGCAACTCCTGCTCTCTGCTTGCGGCATGGCGGCTTTGTCCTCCGCGCCCCGCATGGCTCACGCCTATGAACCTATTTCCATCCACCACAAGCTGGGTACCACGCTTATCAAGCGTCTGCCGCAGCGTGTGGCGGCACTGGAGATGAACGAGGTGGACTTCCTCGATCAGCTTGGCGTGCCCGTTGCGGGAATGGTGAAGGACTACGTTCCCCATTTCCTTGCCAAATACAAGGGCGACGCCAAGGTGCAGGATCTCGGCGCCATCGTACAGCCCAATCTGGAGCGTGTGCACGCGCTGCGGCCGGATCTCATCCTGATGACATCGCTGCAGGCCGGCAAATACGAGGAACTGGCTGAAATTGCTCCTGCCTTGTACTACGAGGTGGACTTCAAGAACAGCGAGAAGGGACATATCGAAGTCGTCAAGAATCATCTGCTGACCCTGGGCCGAATATTCAAAAGGGAAGGGCTTGCCAGCGCCAAGGCTGCCGAGCTGGATGCACAGGTTCAGCAGGTGCGGCGCATCACGCAAGGTCGACCAGAGCGGGCCATGATCGTGTTGCACAACAACGGAGCGTTCAGCTCCTTCGGTCTGCAATCGCGTTACGGCTTTGTGTTCAGCGCGCTGGGTGTGAAGCCCGCAAGCTCTGCGCTGGAAACCAGTCTGCATGGGCAACCCATCTCCAGCGAATTCATCCAGCAGGCGGATCCGGAGATCCTGTATGTGGTGGATCGCACCGCGGTGATGGAGCGCCGCCCCGTCATCAATGCCGATGGCATTGCCAATCCCTTGCTGCGCCAGACCAAGGCCTGGAAGAACGGGCGCGTGGTGTTTGTCGATGCAGATGCCTGGTACACCACGGGCGCCAGCCCAAGCTCACTGAAGCTGTTGTTTAGCGATGTGCTCAAGGGCTATTCGCGCTGATTGCTTCTCTCTTTGTCGTAGCCAGGTTCATACCCAGCCAGCAGTTCTATTCAGCATGCGGCGCACAAACGCCATGCATATATCGACAGGAATCGGGTATGCCCAAGAACCCAGGTCTACTTTCACTCAACTCTCTGACGACTCCTCCATTTGCGTGCCGACGCAGCGTGATGTGCCCCTATGTGCTGCTGGGACTGGCCATGGGCAGTCAGCTGGCGGGAGCGGCGCATGCCCAAGTGCAGACCAGCGAGGCCGAGGCCACGCTGCCACAGGTCATCGTGCAAGAAAAAATTGCTCCCGTCACTGCTCCCTATGCGGGAGGCCAGGTCAATTCCGGCGGTCGTGTCGGCCTGTTGGGGGACAAGGACTTCATGGAGACGCCCTTCAACACGATCAGCTATACCGATAAGTTCACGCAGGATCGTCAGGCGCAGACCATTACCGATGTGATCTCTGCCACCGATCCCACGGTGTTCAGCAATGGGGTTGCAGCGTCATGGAGCGAGAATTACTCGATTCGCGGCTTCTCTTCCGGCAGCTCCGACATGACGCTGGGCGGTCTCTATGGCATGGCTCCCTACTACCGCACCACGCCAGAGATGTTCGAGCGCATCGAAGTGCTCAAAGGACCGTCCGCATTGCTCAATGGCATGCCCCCTGGAGGATCGGTAGGGGGCTCCGTCAACCTGGTTCCCAAACGCGCTGCCAGCGACCCCATCACGCGGCTGACCACTACCTATATGTCGGATTCGCAGTTTGGCGGCCATATTGATCTGGGACGCAGGTTTGGCGCAGACAAGCAGTTCGGCATCCGCTTCAATGGTGTTTACCGTGGAGGTGAAGGGGCGGTAAACCAGCAGGACAAGAAATCCAGGCTGGCATCGCTGGGCCTTGACTGGCGCGGCGACCGAGCCCGGATTTCCGCCGACTTCTACTCCAGCGATGACCGCGTGAACGGCGTGATACGCGGCATCAATCTGGCTCCGGATGTGGCCGTTCCAAGGCCACCCAAGCCTGAGACCTTGCTGAACCCCAACTGGTCGCATGTGCACAACCAGGACAAGGCTGCGATGGTGCGCGGTGAATTCGATGTGAGCGATCAGGTAATGGCCTATGTGGCCTTCGGCGTCAGCAAAACCGACTATGAATACAACGGGGCGACGTCGGCTCGGGTGTTCAACGCGGCGGGCGATTTCAAGACAGCCATGGGACAACTGGCCTTTGAGCAGAAAAAGCGTTCGGCCGAAATTGGTCTCAAGGGAAGGCTCCAAACCGGAGCCATCAAGCATGAATGGGCGCTCAATGCAACGCACTATGCTCACAAGCAGGACGACTATGGTCGCCGCAGCGTGCCGGGTGCAGACTGGACCACAAACCTCTACAACCCGATCTGGGGGCCGGAAGCGCCCTTTGTTGCACCGCATATCTCGCACACCGAGGTGCGCCTGGCCAGCTACGGTCTGGCGGACACCATGTCATTTGCCGAAGATCGCGTGCAACTCACCCTGGGTATGCGCCGCCAGCAAGTGGTCAGCGACGCCTTCAACATCGGCACGGGGGCGCGCACCTCGCGTTATGACCAGAGCGCGACATCGCCTGCTGCTGCATTGCTGTTCAGGGCGACAGAACATGTTTCGGCCTATGCCAATTACATCGAAGGCCTGAGTCAGGGCGCAACCGCGCCAATGACTGCGGCGAATGCGGGCGAAGTATTTGCGCCTTACAAGACCAAGCAGAAAGAAGTGGGTGTCAAACTTGATCTTGGGGAATTCGCGCACACGCTCAGTCTGTTCGAGATCACACGTCCCAGCAGCTATACGGACCCGGTCACCAATATCTTCTCGTTCGGCGGAGAGCAGCGCAATCGAGGCATCGAATGGGGTTTCTGGGGATCACCGCTGCGTGGCGTACGCATGATGGGCGGGATTGCCTATACCGCCCCCAAGCTGACGCAGACCGCAGGCGGCGTCAATCAGGGCAAAGTCGCCACGGGTGTCCCCAAGCTGCAGGGAAAATTGGGTGCTGAATGGGATGTTCCTGCCATTCCGGGGCTGACTGTGACGGGTAATGCAACGGCGGTGTCCAAGCAATATATCAGTGCGGACAACAGCCTTTGGGCGGCAGGTCGTGTGACCTACGACCTCGGTGCACGCTATGCAGCCAAGGTTGCCGGCAACCCTGTCACGTTTCGCGCGACGCTGCTGAACGTTTCCAACAAGGCCTATTGGGGCATGCCACTGCTGTCCAGCTTGGCACTGGGGGCGCCACGCACGCTTGCGCTGTCGGCAACGATTGACTTCTGACGCGGGTGTGCTGGAGTTCGCAGGCAGGTCTCTGGCCTCCAGGTCGACGACGCTCCAGCTAATTCCGAGCAGAGATGGATCCGAGATCCTTTGACGGCGGCTGCGCAGTTGATGCATCTGCGCGACCGCTTTTCATGGCTGCAATGACGCTTGGCCGGGCCGGGCGGAGGGCAGCGGGGTTTTCAATAAGTGAGAATGGGTATCATTTATGTAGAATCGTTGCATTTCCAATGCACGAGAGACTTCGGTGCCTACTCACGCCAACAGCATCGCCAGTGAAGCACTTGACAGCATGTACACACTGCACAACCGCTGGCTGATCTCCTGGCTGCAGCGCAAGCTTGGTAACCGCTATGATGCGGCAGACATCGCGCAGGACACATTCACGCGCATTTGGACAACTGCCAGAACGCAAGCAATCGAAGACATCAGAGAACCCAGGGCTTATCTGACAACCGTTGCCAGGCGATTGATGATCAATCACCTGGAACGCCGCTCGCTCGAACAGGCATATCTTGCCTCCTTGCAGCTATTGCCTGAAGCCACCGCGCTCTCCGCAGAGGCTCGAGCCATCTTGCGGGAGACCCTGGAGGAGCTGGATGCATTGCTGGGAGCGCTTCCAGCGAAAGTTCGCACTGCATTCCTACTTTCACAGCTCGAAGGGCTTGCTTATGAGGAGATCGCCACGCAGATGCAGGTAAGCGTGCGTACGGTCACCCGCTATATGGCACAGGGCTTTCGGCAATGTCTGCGCGTGATGCTGGGTGCCTGAAATGAGTGCAATCGATGCAAGCATTCTCGATGAGGCCGCTCAATGGCTGGCTCGCCGGCATGCATCGGACTTCAGCGAAGCAGAGCAGGCGGAGCTTGCCCGATGGCGCAGCCTCAGTGCAACTCACGAGGAAATCTGGCAACGCATAGAGCAACTGAAATTCCGAATGGATAGTGTTCCCTCGGCAGTTGGCATGGCTGTTCTGGATCGTCCACGTGCTGCAGGAAATCGCCGGCAGATTCTGCGTGCATCGGCACTCGCTCTGGCAACTCCAATGCTTGGCTGGTTCTCCTACCGCTATCTGCCATGGCGCACCTGGAATGCGGACTTCAGAACAGCAACAGGCGAAAGACGCGAACTGACATTGGCTGACAACAGTCAGGTGCTGCTGAATACAGCTTCCGCAATAAGCGTTCAGTTCGATGGCATAGAACGTCTGATCCAGCATCTTGCAGGTGAGATTCTGGTGGAAACCGCACACCTGAGCGAATACAGGACTTTGCCCTTTGTCGTCCAGACTGCCGATGGGCGGCTGCAGGCACTGGGCACCAAATTCATCGTTCGAAAGCATGCACGGAGCACGACGCTGTCAGTGCTGCAAGGAGCGGTGCAGGTAATGCCTGCGGATTCCAGGCAATCCCTTGTCGTGCAGGCTGGCGAGCAAGTGAGCTTCGATGCTCACAAGGTGGGGGCTCTCACCGCGCTGCCATCCCACGCCGATGCCTGGACTCAGGGGGTGCTGTATGCCGAGAACATGCGTTTGGCTGATTTCCTGGAGGAGTTGCAGCGCTATCGCGAAGGAATCCTGCGCTGCGATCCCAGTGCTGCTGAGCTGCTCGTGTCCGGCACATTCCATTTGCGCGATACAGATCGCATTCTCGAGTTGCTGGCTCGGACCCTGCCAATCCATAGGCAGCAGCGCACCCGTTACTGGATAACCGTCACGCGTTCCTGAAGTTTTTCAGTGTCAGGTTCTCGCATGCCGTCCTCCGAAATTCAGGCCGGAGCGATGACTCTTTTAAATTGCTGTCCTGTTTTTCAATCTCGCCTGTCAAGTGCATCAAGACCCGTTTATTGACAGCCAAGAGGATTGAGCAAATGCCCGAAAAGTACGTCCGGAAACTCAACAGGAACGACAAAGCGACGCGAGTGCGCCCGGTCGCAACGGCAGTCGGAGGAATTCTTGTTGCCATCGTCGGCACAGCCGCTATCGGTTTACACATGCCAGCGGCTTTTGCTGCAGATACGGTTACCAGTCCCGCGCAGAAGTCCTATCAGGTGGCCGCTGGCCCACTCGGTCCCGCGCTGATGGACTTTGCAGCTCAGGCGGGCATCAATCTGGGCATGGATCTGAGCAAGCTCAAGGACAAGCGTACCCCCGGCCTGTCTGGTTTCCACACCGTCGATGGCGGTTTTGCACATTTGCTGGAAAGCTCGGGACTGAGTGCGCGTCGTCTAGGTGAAGGCAACTATGCACTGGAAGTCCCGGGGACCACCAAGGCATCCATCGAACAAAAGAGCAGTGCTTCCGTGCCCGCCCGTGGCCAAGGCTCTCCGGAGCTGGCCGCCGTTACGGTGACGGCACGTACCCAGAATAATCTCGTTGCACCGTCCCGGCAGGTCAGTATTCTCGAAGCCGAAGAAGTTCAGCAACTTCGGCAAGGCTCCGACAGTCTGGCAACCATGCTCAGCAAAGTCGTCCCAGGGATGGCAGATTCCAGCCACACAATCACCGACTATGGGCAGACTCTGCGCGGCCGGAACATGCTTATCCTTGTGGACGGGGTTCCACTGAACACCAATCGCGACTCATCCAGAAACCTTGCCAACATCAATCCTGCGGACATCGAGCAGATCGAGGTGCTTCGCGGCAGCAGTGCCATCTACGGCAGCGGCGCAGCAGGCGGCATCATCTCTGTGCGTACCAAACGTCCCTCGGGCGAGACCAAAGCAGAGACCATAGTGACGGGATCTGCACCGCTGTCCAGACTCAGAGGCGCCGGACTTGGAGCCGAAGTCCAGCACTATCTTTCTGGCGGCGGCGATGTGGTCGACTATTCCGTCAGCCTGGGCGCCAAGCATGTCGGAGGCTCATTCGATGCCAAGGGGCGCCGCATTGCACCCGAGCCCAGCCAGGGAGACTTGTTCGACTCCGATATTTACAACGCGTCCGCCAAGATCGGCTTCAAGCTGGACGAAAATCAACGGCTTCAATTCTCCGCGAGCCACTACAACGCCAGCCAGGACACCGACTATGCATCCGATCCCTCGGTGGCCCGCTTGCCCGCAGGTACGGCTGCAGCCAGGCCTATCAAGGGCTTGGTACTTGCAGATCAAAACCAGATCAAGAACACCATGCTGGGTCTTGACTATGAGAACCGCGATCTCGCAGGCAGCGCCGTGGCAGCTCAACTCTATTACCGGGATTTCTATACGCGCTTTGCGCCCTTCGACGCACGCGCCGTTCCCGTGCGAGGCGCCAACGTCGATCAGTCCATGCAGAACTCCGATGTGTCTGGTGGTCGCCTGACCATCAAAACACCTCTAGGACAAGAGAAGAACACCTTGCTGATCTGGGGAGCGGACTTCAATCACGAGCGCACCGACATGCCGATCGATATCTTTGATCCCAAGGCCTATGACGCCAGTGGAGGTCTGGTGTTCAACAAGATTGGCCGCTTGATCTATATGCCTCAGGTCACGACCAGGAGCATTGGCGCCTTTGCCCAGTTGCAACACAAATTCAGCGATCAGTGGTCTGTGGAGGGCGGGGCGCGCTACGACCGGGCTCAGGCCAGCTTCAACGACTTCACCCCTTTGTCGCAATCGAAATTGCCCAGTCCCCAGTCCGTCTCTGGCGGTACCGTTAAATATGGCTCATGGTCTTACAACCTGGGCACGGTTTTTGCACCTGTCAAGGGACACGAGTTCTATGCGTCCTTCAGCCAGGGCTTTGAGCTGCCGGATATCGGGGTCGTGGTACGCAATGCCACAGCGGGCTTCAACATCGGCAACTCCAACCTGCATGCAGTCAAAACAGATACCGTAGAAGTCGGTTGGCGCGGGAAGTTTTCCAACGTCATTGCCAACCTGGGAGCCTTTCAATCGAGCTCCGACCTCGGCGCTGTGCAGAGCTTCAACAACGGACTCACGCTGCTGCGAACCAAAGAAAAAATCCGGGGTATCGAAGGTGGCCTCGACTACTTCAGCGACGATGACCGCTGGAGCAGCGGTGGCAGCATTACCTGGATGAAGGGTCGTGAACTCCCGCAGGGCTCAAGCCTTTATCAGGACATGACGGGCTATCGTATTCCGCCCCTCAAACTGACTGCCTATGTGGAATACCGTCCCGATGCCAGCTGGAGCCACCGCATCCAGGCAAGCACATATGCCTCCAAGGATTACCGCCTGGATGGCAAGACCAGCTTTGGGCGCCATGACACCAGGGGCTACACCACGGTGGACTTGATCAGCCAATGGAAAATCGATTCCAAGAACCGCGTATCGCTCGGTGTGGAAAACCTGCTCAACCGCAGCTACTTCCAGCTATACAGCCAGCTGCTTCGCAATAGCAACAACACCAGCCGCCTGCCTGCAGCGGGCGCGGTATTGCGAGTCAGCTATGCACACACTTGGTAGATGCGCGTCATACCAGCCGATCGAAGAATGGCGATGATTTGCGACAGTAGCGCCTGATCTGATTGGGCTGTCTTGACGTAGGGGTACTGCGGCTACTGCTGCCATATTTCGATCAGCGCTCCCTGAGGGGCTGCTGCCTTTAGCTGGCTTCCTGCGTCCGGTAAGGAATGACAGCTATCGGCAATCCATGGTCGAGGGGCAAAAAGATGCTGCGATAGGAGGCGCCTGGACGAGTCTGTTTCCGGGGGCTGGGTTGTGTTTACGACCTTGTCGATCTGGAATATCGACTTGTCAGCTCCAAAGGGCCGCAGTTTCGACTGCGGCCCTTTTTGCTGGTCGGTCTGGCTTGTTGACTTGGCTCAATATGATCCGGGGCAAAGCCCGGCACAGTGTGGTGCATGTTTACCATGCCCTCCATGTCGCAAATCGCTTCCACGTTTGGGCAGCCTGAGAGCTTTGCTCCAGGCTCTTGGCTCAGGCAACGTCGCCAACCCCTCGATTCGGTGCTGTATCTGGAAAGCGGCAGCGTGATGCTCGGGGTCGGGCAGGATTCGGCCATGCGCCATCAACTGGGGCAGGTGGAAGGGTCGACCTGGCTGGATGCCGCTTTTGCGCTGCAGGAGCGTCCTTCCTGCCTCGATATGCAGGCGCAGACGGCTGGGCGCATCTACATCATTCCTCTGGCGCGCTTTCTAGGCTCTGTGGCGGAGCTTGCACCCGCCGTGCAGCACTTGCTCAAAGATCTGGCCAGGGCCTATTGCTCGCAGACCGAGCTGGCGGTCAGTCGCCTGGCTCAGGACGCCGAAGCTCGCTGCGCCCAGTGGCTGCTGAACCATGCGAGCCCGGGAGGAAATGGCAATGCCCTGCATGTCACCCTCAAGGCACGCAAACGTCTGATTGCAGCGCAACTGGGTATTGCGCCGGAGACATTCTCGCGCGTGCTCAGGCAGTTGCGAGAGCATGGGCTGATTGCCGGGCGAGGCAATGTGATTGAATTACCCAAGCCTGGCGCACTGGAGGTGCTGGCGCTCGGGTAAATACCGGGCCGGGTTGCAGGCCATGCAGCGCTTGGCTTCTGCTCTGAGAAGGAGCTTGCGGCGTAGCATTTGTCGACAATCTCCGGGGTTTCCTCTCGTTGGGTTGCAGACATCGGCTCTCTATATTGAGGCCCATGTCAGATGCTGTCTTCTCCCTGCAAGCAGAGCCGCCATGGGTTGCGCCGTCGCAGCCAGAGGAGGTAGCTGCCGCGCCACAGTCTGGGCGGATACGCAGAGGCCCAGGCCCCATGCTGCGCAGCATGGTGCTTGTTGCCATGATTGCAGTGCTGCTGGCAGGAGCTGGCGCTGCGGGCTGGGTGGCTTATTCCCTGCGTCGGGCGGTCATGGACGGAGCGCTGCCGGCGCAGACCAAGGCGTTGGAATACGCGGCTCGTTCGCTGGCCTTCAGAGTCGAGCAGCAGCAAAAGCCCCTGCATAGTCTGTCCTCTGTGCTGGCGGGCCATATGCATGACTCTCAGGAGTCACTGGAGGCCATGCTCAAGCAGCCCACATCCATGGCACAGCAGTATGAGCAACTTCAACTGGCTGATGGAAAAGGGCAGTTGCTGGTCAATCTGCATCAGGAGCAGGCGCTGGCCGCAGAACAGCTTGAAGAGCCGCTGCGCGAAGTGCTCAAGCGTTCGTTGGCAGAGGGCAAGCCTATCACCCAAGCCTGGGTGCGTCCCGGTGAAGCGGGCCTGCAGCTGGAGTTTCAGAATGTCGTGCCGGTGCGTGATCTGCAAGGCAAGTTGCAGGGCGTTCTTGGTGGCAGCTACCGGACGCCTTTGTCGGTGTTGTTTTCGCTGGAAGTCGCCTCTGCCGAAGCGGGTAGCCAGCTGCTGCTGATCGACCGTGACCTGCGTCCGCTGGCCCTCAGCAGCAAAGGGCAGTGGCAATTGCCCCCAGCCTTGGGCGATGCTGCGCTACCTCGAGGGCTGGATCAAGCTTGGCTCAAGACGGCCCAGACCGGTGCGGTCAGTGAGCAGAGAAATAGCCAGCTCTGGAGCGCCATGCCGCTGCCTTGGGCGCAATGGACTCTGCTGAAGGTCAGCAACGTTCAGGAATGGGTGCCGGGAGTCTCGGCCAAGATGATGGGCTGGCTGGCCACGGCCCTGCTGGTACTGGCTGGACTGCTTGGAGCGGTGCTTTGCCTGATCGCCTATCCGCTGACGGCCTTGTTCCGCTCTGCAGAGCAGGCTTCTCGACACGGGCTGATGCTGGAAGTGGACTTGGGCAGCCGGGGGGGCAACTGGTGGCATGGCCTGTCCGATCACGACTGGGGAGAGGCTCAGACCCTGCGCACTGCCTTGCAGGCCCTGGGTGGTGGATATGAGGCGCATGGCGAGCTGGAGCGTGATTTGCAGATGCAGTTGCAGACCTTGATGGACTATGCCCCCGTAGGTTTGATCGTGACGCATGGCTCGAAGGTGCAGCGTGTGGGCATGCAGGCAGCCAGAGTACTTGGCTATCAGCCTCAGGAAATGCAGGGCCTGGCTGTGCGTGATCTGTGTGCCAGCGATGCCGACTACGAGGATCTGATGGGGCGGATTCGGCGGGCTCTGGATACTTATGGACAGTTTGATAGCGAAGTCTGCCTGGTACGCAAGGATGCAAGGCCGATATGGGTGCGAATTCATGGTCAGAGCATGCAGCGCATGCACAGGGCCTGGGAGCAGTCGGGCAAGGCGCTGGATGGTCAATACCTGGTCTGGGAGCTGGAGGATGTGACCACGCAGCGGCAGTTGCGCGAGCAATCGAGCTGGAAAGCCATGCACGATCCCTTGACCCGCCTGCCCAACCGAACGGCGTTTGCTCTGCGGCTCAAGGAATGGCTGCGCGAATATACGACTCCCGACTATCTGGAGAACCTGGGAGGCGCGAATGTCATCGCCCGATCGCAGAGCGAGCCCAAGGCGCATGGCATCGTGCTGTATGTGGATCTGGACCACTTCTCTCAGGTCAATCGCCAGGGCGGGCGTGAAGTGGGTGACGAGGTGCTCGGCCATATCGCCCGGTTGATCGAATCAACAGTACGCCCTCATGGCTGGGTGGCCAGGGTTGGGGGCGATGAGTTTGCGATTCTCATGGCCGGAATCAGCCGTGAGGAGGGAATGCGCCATGCGCAACTGCTGTGCATGGCCATACAGGACTGGGAGGGCTCCTATCAGGGGCAGCGCTATATGTTGAGTGCCAGCATCGGCATGCTGTTGCTGGACGCCAGCTACCACACGGCGGCCAGCGCCTTCAAGGGGGCCGATATGGCCTGCTACGCAGCCAAGCGCAAAGGGCGCAACCGCGTGGAAGTGATGACTGCGGCGGTCTGAGCCGGATTGCGCATGCTGAATTCAGGGCAGATATGACAGCCTAGAGGGCAATCCCTTGGCTGCTCAAAGGGGCTGACTGAGTTACGCTCTGCGGCTGCTTTGTATACAAAATGGATGAGGCTGGCCGTGCCAAAGCGCCCGGATGGCCGTGACCTATGCGTGACCAGACCTTGTTCGACAAGATAGATTTGCACCTGATCAGGGTGCTGCACACGGTGCTGACGGAGCGCAGCGTCTCCAGAGCAGCGCTGCGACTGGGCATGCACCAGCCGGCGGTGTCTGCCGCACTGCGGCGTCTGCGCGAGCTCGCTGGCGACCCTTTGCTGGTGCGTTCCGGGGCACAGATGCAGCCTACCGATGTGGGGCTGCGCATGGTGCAACCCTCGGCAGACATTCTGCGTGCAGCCGAAGGGCTGTTCAGCGATGCACGGCAGTTTGATCCGCGCACCTCGACTCGTACCTTCCGCATTGCGGCCAGCGACTATCTGGATCCCCAGTTCCTGCCGCGGCTGATGTCGGCCATGAAGGCGCAGGCCCCGCATTGCCCGGTGGACTTTCTGCCGCTGAGCGCCGAGGCGCATTACGAGGGACAACTGGCCGATGGCGAGATCGACGTCGTCATCGGAAACTGGCCGCAGCCACCGGAAGGCCTGCACATGGCCAAGCTGTTCGAGGACGAGGTGGTCTGTCTGGTCAGTCCCAAGCATCCGGCAGTGCGCAGGGGCTGGGATGTACAGCAATGGCTGCAGGCCGAGCATATTGCGCCGACCCCGGCCTATCCCGGTGCCCTGGGCGTGATAGACGAACAGTTGGCAGGCATGGGTTTGAGCCGCCAGGTGGTGGCACGCTGCGCGCATTTCAGTCTGATTCCCGACATGGTGGCATCAAGCTTGCTTGTCATGACCTCGGGCAGATTGTTCTGTGAGCGTTTCAGCGAACGTCTGTCCCTGGCCATACTGCCTTGCCCTGTGGAATTCCCTCCGCTGGTCTATTACCAGCTCTGGCATGCGCGTTCGCATGCCGGAGCCGCCACACGCTGGCTGCGAGAGGTGGTTCGCAACGTTGCACTAACGCTGCGAAATCAATAGCTTGTATCGTATTCCTGTTCAGCGCGTAGAGCCTGTTTGAGTCAATTTGTTATTTGAATTGAGAGACAATCCAGCGATGAATCCCCCCCCGACACATTCCCCATCTGCGAGTGCGCCTGCGCGTTTGCAGCTGGAGGGTATTACCAAGCGGTACCCGGCTGTGGTTGCAAACAGCAAGGTATCGCTGAAAGTTAAGCCCGGCGAGATCCACGCCATTCTGGGCGAAAACGGCGCTGGCAAGTCCACGCTGATGAAGATCATCTATGGTGCGGTCAAGCCTGACGAGGGAGCCATCCTGGTCGACGGCAAGCCGGTGCAGATCCGCAATCCGCAGGAAGCCCGGGCACTGGGCATTGCCATGGTGTTCCAGCATTTCAGCCTGTTCGACACGCTGACCGTGGCCGAGAACGTCTGGCTGGGCCTGGACAAGAGCATTGCACTGGCCAGGGTGATCGAGAACATTCAGGCCACGGCCCGTGATTACGGGCTGGAGGTGGACCCGCATCGTCCTGTACACACGCTTTCCGTCGGCGAAATGCAGCGCGTGGAAATCATCCGTGCCCTGCTGACCAATCCCCGCGTGCTGATTCTGGACGAGCCCACCTCGGTGCTCACGCCCCAGGCCGTGGAAATGCTGTTTGTGGTGTTGCGCCGCCTGGCCGCGGAAGGCTGCTCCATCCTCTACATCAGCCACAAGCTGCATGAAATCCGCTCGCTGTGCACGGCCTGTACGGTGTTGCGAGGTGGTGTGGTGACGGGGGAGTGCAACCCGGCCAACGAGACCAATGCTTCTCTGTCGCGCATGATGATCGGCTCGGAGCCGCCGGAGCTGGAGCACCGCAGTGCAAATACCGGCGATACCGTGCTGCGTGTGCAGGGCCTGTCGCTCAAAAGCCAGGACCCTTTCGGTGTCGATCTGCAGAGCATTGCGCTGCAGGTGCGTGCGGGCGAAGTCGTCGGTATTGCGGGCGTCTCCGGCAACGGCCAGAAAGAGCTGATGTATGCGCTGTCCGGCGAGGACACGCGTTCCGAGGCAGAGGCCGTGCAGTTGCTGGGCAAAGGCGTGGGGCGTATGGGCCCGGGCAGGCGCCGTGGCATGGGTCTGCACTTTGTGCCAGAGGAGCGCCTGGGGCGTGGAGCCGTGCCCAGCATGGGTCTGGCCCACAACCTGTTGCTGACGCGCAAGACCGCAGTTGGCAAGGGCGGCTGGATTCGCATGGCGGCTCTGCAGGCGCAGGCGCGGGACATCATCGGTCGCTTCAACGTCAAGGCCGGCGGCCCGAATTCGGCCGCGCAGTCGCTGTCGGGAGGCAATCTGCAGAAGTTCATCGTGGGCCGTGAAATTGATGCCAAACCACGTCTGCTCATCATCTCTCAGCCCACCTGGGGGGTGGATGTGGGAGCTGCTGCGCAGATTCGGGGCGAGATTCTCAAGCTGCGCGACCAGGGTTGCGCCGTGCTGGTGGTCAGTGAGGAGTTGGACGAGTTGTTTGAGATTTGTGACCGCCTGCATGTGGTGGCCAAGGGCCGCCTGAGTCCATCGGTGGATAGAGCGGCTGCCACGGTGCAGCAGATAGGTGAATGGATGAGCGGCCTGTGGGATGCGGCGGTCGTGCAGGGAGGTGCCCATGCTTAAGCTGGAACCACGTCCCCAGGCGTCCAAGTTCTGGACCTATGGCTCGCCGATTCTGGCGTTGCTGATCACCGTGCTGGTCGGGGTCTGCCTGTTCGCCCTGCTGGGCAAGGATCCGGTCAAGGGCTTGCAGGCCTTTTTCTGGGAACCCATCAAATCGGGCTATGCCTTGGGCGAGTTGGCTGTCAAGGCCACGCCCTTGTTGCTGATTGCACTGGGGCTGGCCGTATGCTTTCGCTCCAATGTCTGGAATATTGGTGCCGAAGGTCAGTTCGTCATCGGGGCGGTGGCTGCAGGCGGCATTGCCTTGCTGGCCGACAAGACCACAGGTCCCTGGATCGTGCCAGCCATCCTGATCGCCGGCATGCTGGGCGGCATGCTCTGGGCGGGCATCGTGGCCTTGCTGCGCGACCGCTTCAACGCCAACGAAATTCTGGTCAGCCTGATGCTGGTCTATGTGGGCACGCTGGTGCTGGGCTATCTGGTCTATGGTCCCTGGAAGGACCCCATGGGATACAACTTTCCGCAGACCAAGAGCTTTGAGCGTGTTACCCAGATTCCTCGGCTGGTGCAGGGCATGCGCATGAATATCGGCGTCATCATCTCGTTGGTGGGAGCTGGTCTGCTGTGGGCGTTCCTGTTTCGCACGCGTGCGGGTTTCGCCTTGCAAGTCGGCGGCCTGGCGCCATCGGCGGCACGCTATGCCGGTTTTTCCTCGCGCAAGGCACTGTGGACGGCGCTGCTGATTTCCGGCGCCACAGCCGGTCTGGCGGGAGCGCTGGAAGTCGCTGGCCCTCTGGGTCAGCTCACGCCCTATGTGCCCGCCGGCTACGGCTTTGCGGCCATCATCGTGGCCTTTGTGGGGCGCCTGCATCCTGTGGGCATGATTTTCTCGGCCATTCTCATGAGCATGTTTTATATCGGTGGCGAGCTGGCGCAGTCGCGCCTGGGCCTGCCCAAGGCGCTGACAGGCGTCTTCCAGGGTCTGCTGCTGTTCGCGCTGCTGGCCTGCGACACGCTGGTGGCCTACCGCATCCGCTGGGCGGCGAAAAAAGCCAGTAGCGTCATTTCTGCAGTGAAGGGAGCCTGATCCATGGAATCCTATGCACTGCTGCTGGGCTCCACCCTCAGCGCCGGCACTGTTCTGGCGCTGGCGGCCCTGGGCCTGTTGATCAATGAAAAATCGGGCATCGTCAATCTCGGTGCCGAGGGCATGATGCTCTGCGCTGCCATTGCGGGTTTTGCCGCTACCGTACACACCGGCAACACCTGGATGGGCTTTGGTGCGGGCATGCTGGCAGGGGCCTTGCTGGCCGCCATCTTCGGGGGACTGGTGATCTGGTTCAACACCAATCAGTATGCAACCGGTCTTGCGCTTTCGCTGTTCGGCGCGGGCTTCTCGGCTTTCGTGGGCCTGGGCTATGTACAGGCCAAGCTGCCTGAGCTACCCAAGTACTCCATCCCGGGCCTGGCAGATCTGCCGCTCGTGGGCCCGGCCTTGTTCACGCTGCACCCGCTGGTATATGGCGCCATCGTGCTGGCCGCCTTGATGGTCTGGTTTCTCTACCGCACGCGTGCGGGCCTGGTGTTGCGTTCGGTCGGCGAGTCGCCCTCGTCAGCCCATGCCCTGGGCTATCCTGTGCGCCGCATCCGTCTGATGGCCGTGATGTTTGGCGGTGCCATGTGCGGTCTGGCGGGTGCCTTCATCTCGGTGGTCTACACGCCGCTGTGGGTGGAGAACATGGTGTCGGGTCGAGGCTGGATCGCGTTGGCGCTGACGACTTTTGCGACCTGGCGACCAGCCCGCGTCCTGCTGGGCGCCTATCTGTTTGGCGGCGTGACCATGTTGCAGTTCCATCTGCAGGCCACCGGAGTTCAGGTGCCCAGCCAGATTCTGTCCATGCTGCCGTATCTGGCCACCATCGTGGTGCTGGTGCTGATCTCGCGCAATCCGACCTGGATTCGGGCCAATATGCCGGCCTCCCTGGGAAAACCCTTCTACCCTGGAGCGTGATGCCCAAATGTGGTGCAATCCGCTTTTCAAAAATAACGAGAGGACAACTCCAATGACAACTCTGGGCAAACGCGCTCTGATCAAGATGATCGGCCTGTCGGCTGTTTCCATGGCTGTGCTGACCGCTTGCGGCAAGAAGGAGGAGGCACCAGCGGCTCCTGCCGTCGCACCTGCGGCTGCTCCTGCTGCCGACAAGCTCAAGATCGGCTTCATGTATGTGAGCCCCATCGGCGACGGCGGCTGGACCTACCAGCACGAGCTGGGCCGCAAGGCCATCCAGGAGAAGTTCGGCGACAAGATCGAGACTTCCATGGTCGAGAGCGTGCCCGAGTCTGCCGACGCCGAGCGCGTGATGCGCGACATGATCGGCCAGGGCAACAAGCTGGTCTTTGCCACCAGCTTCGGCTATCAGGACTTTGTGCAAAAGGTCGCCGCCGATGCCAAGGATGTGAAGTTCGAGCACGCCACCGGCTACAAGACGGCCGACAACGCAGCCGTGTACGACACCAAGACCTTTGAAGGCGCTTATCTGGCCGGCATCGTGGCGGGTGCCATGACCAAGACCAAGACCGTGGGCGTGGTGGCTTCGGTGCCAATCCCCGAAGTGGTGCGCAACATCAACAGCTTTGTGCTGGGCGCTCAGAGCATAGACCCATCGATCAAGGCCAAGGTGGTCTGGGTGAACGAGTGGTTTGCTCCTCCCAAGGAATCCGAAGCCGCCAACAGCCTGATCAACGGCGGCGTGGACGTGATGTACCAGAACACCAATTCTCCCGCCGTGCTGAAGACGGCCGAGGAGCGCGGTGCCCGTGCCTTCGGCAAGGACGGCGACATGAGCGGCTTCGCGCCCAAGGCTCATCTGGGCTCTGCCGTGATCGACTGGACTCCCTACTACAGCAAGGTGGTGGAAGACACGCTGGCAGGCAAGTGGCAGACCGGCAACTTCTGGTGGGGTGTGAAGGAAGGCGCCATCGACCTGAAGAAGATCGCTGACGACGTGCCCCAGGAAATCAAGGACAAGGTGGATAAGGCCCGCGCCGGCCTGAAGGACGGCTCCTTCGCCGTCTGGACAGGTCCCATCAAGGACAATACCGGCAAGGAACTGCTGGAAGCTGGCAAGGTTGCCGATGATGCCTGGCTGCGCAGCATCAACTTCTATGTGAACGGCATCGAAGGCAAGGTGCCTGGTGCCAAATAAGCACTGTTTGCGGGACGTCTGACCAGCGTCCGATCAAAGGCCCCGAGGGGCCTTTCTTTTTGCGCTGTCGTTTTCAGGATACCTATCTGCAATTTGGCGCAGTTTATGCATATATTGCCCAAGGTGTAACCGGTATCCATGGGCTTGCGCTCCTATCGGTTTCAAACCTCACTCTTTGTTCCAAGGAAACTTTAATGACTGATTTGCACAAGCGTTCATTGATCAAGGTCGCCGCACTGACGGCTGTGGCCTCGGCCGCTCTCGTGGGCTGCGGCAAGAAGGAAGAAGCACCTGCGCCGGCAGCAGCCCCCGCTGCCGCTCCTGCGGCCGCTGCTCCGGAGCCTCTGAAGATTGCTTTTGCGTATGTCGGCCCGGTGGGCGACGGTGGTTGGTCCTTTGCCCATGACCAGGCCCGCAAAGCCCTGGAAAAAGAGTTCGGTGACAAGATCAAGACCAGCTATGTGGAGAGCGTGCCCGAAGGTGCCGATGCCGAGCGCGTGCTGCGCGACATGGCTTCGCAGGGCAACAAGCTGGTGTTCGGTACCACCTTCGGCTATATGGACGTGATCCAGAAGCTGGCCCCCGAGTTCGCCGATGTGAAGTGGGAACACGCCACCGGCTACAAGACCGCCGCCAATGTCAGCACCTATGACAGCCGCACTTACGAAGGTGCCTATCTGGCCGGCATCATTGCCGGTGGCATGACCAAGTCCAACACCCTGGGCGTGGTGGGCTCTGTGCCTATTCCCGAAGTGATCCGCAATATCAACAGCTTCACCCTGGGCGCCCAGTCCGTGAATCCCAAGATCAAGACCAAGGTGGTCTGGGTCAACGAATGGTTCAGCCCTCCCAAGGAGACCGAAGCTGCGACCAGCCTGATCAACGGCGGCGCCGACATCCTGTTCCAGAACACCGATTCGCCTGCAGTGCTGAAGACTGCCGAGGAAAAGGGCAAGCGTGCCTTCGGCTGGGATTCGGACATGACAGCCTACGGTCCCAAGGCTCACCTGGGCTCGTCCATCATCAACTGGGCGCCTTACTACATCGATTCCACCCGCAACGCGCTGGAAGGAAAGTGGACCAGCCGTCAGACCTGGTGGGGCGTCAAGGAGGGCGTGATCGACATCGTTTCACTGGCTGACGACATTCCTGCCGAACTCAAGGCAAAGGTTGAGGATGTGAAAAAGGGATTGAAGGAAGGTACATTCACCATCTGGAAGGGCCCTATCACCGGCCAGGACGGCAAGGAACTGATCGCTGCCGACAAGGTTGCCGATGACGGCTTCCTCAAAGGCATCAATTTCTACGTCAAGGGCGTTGAAGGCAAAGTGCCAGGTGGCGACGCCAAGTAAGCACTGCTGGTCAGGCATGGCGCCGCCTCGTCGCACCGATTGCGGCCTGTGGCGCATGTCTTCAGGCAGACCCCGGGGTTTGCCGGGTAGTGTTGGCTGTTAGCAGTTGTGCAGACACGACTTGCAGCGACAGGGCCGCCGCAGAGCGGCCCTTTGTATTTCGATAATGACGAGTATCCCCATGACTGAACGTACCCTCTGGCATCCTGTTGCCCAATCCTCCGATGTGGTGAGCGCGCCGTTTTCCGTGCGGCTGCTGGAACAGCCGCTGGTGCTGTGGCGCAATGCCGAGGGGCTGGTGCAGTCCTTTGTGGACCGCTGCCCGCATCGCGGTGCACGCCTGTCCATGGGGCGGGTGGAGAACGGGCATCTGGAATGCCCCTATCACGGCTGGCAATTCTCTTCCGGGGGCCAGTGCGTGAAGGTGCCCGCCGTGCCAGATTTCACACCCCCTGCATCGCAGCGCGTGCAGGCTTTCGAGGTGCAGGAAGCCTACGGACTGATCTGGGTGCGCCTGGAGTCTTCCGACAGCCAGCTGCCGGTGTTCGCGGCAGAGACGGACGAGCATCTGCGCAAGGTGAACTGCGGGCCTTACGATGTGGCGGCCAGTGCACCGCGCATCATCGAGAACTTCCTCGACATGTCCCACTTCGGCTTTGTGCACGAAGGCTGGCTGGGCAGCCGTGAAGCCACGGCCATTGCCGCCTACAAGGTGGAGAGCACCTCCACCGGCGTGCTGGCGACAGGCTGCAAGGCTGTGCAGCCCCAGTCCAATCTGCACTCCACCCAGGCGGCCGAGGTGGAATACACCTACGAGGTGACTGCTGCCTACACCGCCGTGCTGACCAAGATTCCCGAAGAGGGCACTTCCAAACAGGGCTGGCGCGAGCAGATCGGCCTGTTCATCTGCCCTGTCACGCCCGAAACCAGTCGCGTTTGGTTCCGTCTGGCGGTCGCGGACTTCGAATCGACCGATGAGCAGTTGCAGACCTTCCAGCACACCATCTTTGTGCAGGACCAGCCGGTGCTGGAGTCGCAGCTGCCCAAGGCCCTGCCGCTGGATCCGCGCGCAGAAATGCACTCGGCGGCCGACCGCATGTCGTCGGCCTATCGCCGTTTCCTGAAGGCTCAGGAGATCGCCTTCGGAACCTGCTGAGACAGGCCTGAGAGGCTTTGCCGCCTTCCCCAGACGGGCGTCCATGCGGCTCGCCGGGAGGCTGCGCCACGGGCTTGCGGTCGCAAGCCCGAAGTCGCAGACCTGTCGGGGCTGGCCATATGGCTGGAGCTGTGCCGGTTTGATAGGCTAGAGATTGAACGGCGCGTAGCGCCAAGGAGAATAAAGATGAACACCGTGCCTGCCGTAGATGCTTCCCGTCTGCCACAGCTGCTGCGAGCCATGCCCAAGGCCGAGCTGCATATGCATATCGAGGGGTCGCTGGAGCCCGAACTGATTTTTGCGCTGGCGCAGCGCAACCAGATACCTCTGGCCTATGACAGTGTGGAGGCACTGCGCGCGGCCTATGCCTTTACGGATCTGCAGAGCTTTCTGGACATCTATTACGCGGGTGCCAGCGTGCTGCTGCACGAGCAGGACTTCTACGACATGGCGCGCGCCTATCTGGACCGCGCCGTGGCCGACAATGTGGTGCACACGGAAATCTTCTTCGATCCGCAGACCCACACTGAACGCGGAGTGGCCATGGAGACCGTCATCAACGGTCTGTATCGCGCCTGCCGCGACGCGCAGATCGAGCAGGGCATTTCCTCTTCGCTGATCCTGAGCTTTCTGCGCCACCTGAGCGAGGAAAGCGCCCTGCAGACGCTGGAGGCCGCGCTGCCGCTGCGTGATCGCTTTATCGGCGTGGGGCTGGACAGCAGCGAGCTGGGCAATCCGCCCGAGAAGTTCGCCCGCGTGTTTGCACGTTGCAAGCAGCTGGGCCTGCGCCTGGTGGCCCATGCCGGGGAGGAGGGGCCGCCCGCCTATATCTGGGGGGCACTGGATGTGCTGAACGTGGAGCGCATCGACCATGGCGTGCAGTCCGAGCAGGATGCGCTGCTGATGCAGAGGCTGGTCAAGGAGCAGATACCGCTGACGGTCTGCCCGTTATCGAATCTCAAGCTCTGCGTGATCAAGGACCTGGCCGATCACAATCTGCCGCGCCTTCTGGCGGCTGGGCTCAAGGTCATGATCAACTCGGACGACCCTGCCTATTTCGGCGGCTATGTCAACGAGAACTACACCCAGCTCTTTGCCGCCACGGGCATGGGCGCGCCCGAGGCCTATCAGCTGGCGCGCAACAGCCTGGAAGCGAGCTTTGCCAGCCAGGCGCAGAAGCAGGACTGGATTGCGCGCCTGGACGAAGTGTTTCAGGAATATGCCGCGGCTTGACGAAGTGACTGCTGAGCGGCGCAGCGGCCGTCTTCACAAGCGCCGATAGCCTGGGGTCCGGTGATTGAAAGCCCGGTTGAAGCGGTTCAGCCGGGCTTTCTTTGCGTGGAGCGGCGCAGTGCCAGGGTCGGCAAAGGTCCGGTGGCCATGCGTCTCGTGGTGTCGCCGCGCAGATGCTCGAACAGCAGATCGACCGCCTGCTGGGCGATGTCTTCCAGATGCAGGTCCAGTGCCGTCAGCGGCGGCTCGCAGCTGCGCGCACGCAGACCATCGTAGCGCGTGGCCAGCATCAGATCTTCGGGAATGCGCAGGCCTGCCTGCTGGGCGTAGCGGGCCGCGCCCACGGCAAAGGCATCGACCATGACCAGCAGGGCATCGAGCTCTGGGTGTTCGCCCAGCAGTTGCTGGGCTGCGGCATGGCCGCCGTCCTCGCCCTCGGCCTCGTCCATGCGCAACACCACAGGCTGCATGCCATGACCGGCTGCCATGGCTGCATAGGCCTGCTCGGCCTGGCTGTAGGAGGTGCGCTCCGAGGCGCCGACCACCAGCCCTATCTGCCTGGCTCCGGCCGCCAGCATATGCGTGAGCAGCATCTGCGTAGCCGGACCCGACAGCAGATCGACATAGGGCACGTTGACATGGTCGCCGCCCGGGCGGCCGATGGATACCACGGGCAGGCCCTGCTGCAGCAGCTCTGCCAGCTGGGGGTCGCGGGCCTGCGGCTCTATGACCAGGGCGCCGTCGATATCGAGCAGGTTCAGCGAGGTCTGGCCGGGCTTGTGGGGCGGAACCAGCGCCATGACCAGGCCGCGCTCAAGCGCCGACGAGGCAGCGACAGCAGCCACTTCCATGAAGAACCCCAAACGCGACGGCCCGCCCGAGACCGTGAACGGCATGGACGACATCAGCGCAATCATGCTGGCGCCGCCTGTGCGCAGGCGCTGCGCATGGCGATTGGGCCGGTAGCCAAGGCTGCGAGCAGCTTCCTCCACCTTCAGGCGTGTGGCCGGGTCGACCTGACCGCGGCCATTGAGCGCGTGGGAGACCGTGGTGCGTGAAACACCGGCCTCGCGGGCCACGTCGGAGATGGTGATGCGTTGGCTGGGCGTGTCGGCCATGGAATTCCTCAAGAGTGCGGGCGGTCATTGCGAAACGCACGGCAGGCATTGCAGAAGTTTTTGTATACTTTACTTTGCCCAAATCGATTTGGTTAATTTGGAATTGCATCAATTATTCATAAATGAGATTGATGAAATTCAAGTGCCAAATCGATTTTCTTTTTGGAAACGATATCGCCTTGACGGCCGGTCGCAGTGCCGGCCGACGTGCAGATATCCGAGCGCTGCCCCGGTTGCGGGGTAGCGCTGCGAGTCAATTGCGACCGGAGTGCTGGCCTGCCGCCGCTTCGGTTTGCTCACTGGAGAATGAATGTGCCCAAATCGGATTTGAGCCGGCGCAGCTTTTTGAAGGCTGCGGCCGCCCTGGGGGTGGTTGCCGGAGTGCGCCCGCTGGAGCAGGCGCTGGCGCAGATGGTCGAGCCGGCAAACGGTCAGGACGCTGGCTGGATGGACGGCGGCCGGCTGCGCTACCGCCGCGACGGCATGGCCAAGGTCACGGGCCAGAAGCTGTTTGCCATCGATCTGCGCGCGCGCGACATGGCGGGCTGGCCCGACAAGCAGTCCCATGCGCTTTTGATCATGGTTCCGCGTGCCGACCGTATCTACGAAGGTCTGGACCTGTCCGTGCTGGGCAAGGACTTTGCCCCTGACGTGCTGGTGGACGCCGAGCGTGCCGCTGCCGACGGCGTGCACATGCCCGAGCCCGGTTTTTACGGCAGCTACTTCTTGCCCAAGGGCCAGGTCTCGCCCATGCTGGGACAGCCCGTGGCCTTGGGCATCTGGCACGACTACGAGCGCTACCGCGAAGCCGTGCGCCTGCTGCGCTTCAACGAGGGCATCTTCCGGTGGGGCGCAGCCGCCACGCCGCCCAAACGCAAGCCCTATGTGGCCGCGCGCTATGTGCGCATGGGAGCCGACAGGCATGACGAGCCCGATCTGCATGCGCCGCTGTACCACGGCATCGTGCGCCCGCAGCTGACCGGCCCCGAGCTGCAATGGCCCGGCGTGGACGATGCCAAGCATGGCAAGGCCATGCAGTACTCGGCCCAGATCCAGCAACTGCTCAAGCAGCCGCCCGAGGGCATCCAGGTCTTCTCGCGCGACTACCACAGCCAGTCCATGGAGCCTGCCGCGCTGGAGCCTGAAAACGGCCTGGCCTGGTATGAAGAGAGCAGGGGCGTGATGCATATGGTGGGCGCCACCCAGGCGCCCTACGCCACGGCGGGCCATGTGGTCGGCATGGTCAAGGCCAGCCGCTTTGCGCTCAAGGAAATGGATTATCTGAGCGCCTACACGGTGGGCTACGGGCAGAAGGAGCACCACTCCTTCCCGTTCTACGTGGGTCTGGCGGCGCTGTATGCGCAAGGTCGCCCGGTGCGGCTGGCGCTGGACCGCTGGCAGCATTTCCAGTTCGCGCTCAAGCGCCATCCCTTTGACCTCAAGACCACGATTGCCGTGGATGCCGAAGGACAGTTCCAGGCCTTCTCGGTGGACATGCGCGGCGACGGCGGCGGCACCATGAACTTCAGCCCTTCGGTGGGCACGCTCGGTGTCGCTTCCTCGCAGTCGGTGTACTACTTTCCCAAGAGCGATCTGTCGGTGGCCGTCTTCCCCAGCAGCGAAGTCACGGCGGGATCGGTGCGCGGCTACGGCACGCTGCAGTCCATGGCCCCCACCGAGATGCTGGTCGATGAGATTGCCGAGCAGATCGGCATGGACGCCATCGCCCTGCGCCAGAAGAATATGCTGCGCACAGGCTTGCGCAACACCCAGGGCGCCGTGCCTGCGGGCCAGTTGCGCATCGGCGAGATTCTGGCCCTGGCCGCCAAGGACCCGGTGTGGGTGAACCGTGTCCAACGCAAGGCCGAGTACGAAGCCGCCAATCCCGGCATGCGCTACGGCGTGGGTTTTGCCTCGGTGCAAAAAAGCTTTGGTACCGCCGGCGAAGCCGCGCTGGCATTGATCGAGCTATCGCCCGAGGGCAAGCTCAAGATGAAGCACATCACGGCGGAAATCGGCACCGGCACCACCACGGCCCAGATGCTGGCGGCAGAGCCTTTTCTCGGTCGCCCTGTGGACGAGGTGGAGTTTTCGGCCCAGAAATGGCCCGAGATGCCCTTGCACACGCAGGAGCAGCCCAACTCCACGCCCCAGGCCGAAGAGGATCGCCTGTCCCAGGACCCGTACTGGGTGCCCAGCTTCACTTCGCCGCAATCGGCCTCCAATTCTGCCTACTACTTCACCCACACCACGCGCCAGGCCGCCAAGCTGCTGCTGGCCCATGGTCTGTGGCCGGCAGCCCTGTCCATCTGGGGCAATCCGTTTGGCGGTCCATTGCAAGGCATGCCGGTCTCGCTCGACGAGGCCGAGTGGAAGGACGGCAAGCTGGTGGCCGGCGCCATGGAGCCCTTGACGCTGGAGCGTCTGGCCGCACGCGCCCATGAGCTGGGTCTGGTCACCGGTGTCTGCGTCCACACCTTCAATCGCCGCTCCTGGGCCAGTGCCGAGTTCGAGCTGGGCGGCAAGCGCTTTGCTGCCGAGATCGATGCCCTGTCCCTGCGCTTTGGCAATGGTGCCGATGCCGCCAAAAAGGCCGCGATGGACAGTGCCGGCTACGCCTTCCAGCCTCGCGTCAAGATCAGCTATCCGCCGGTGCACCGTCTGGCGGCGGGCGCGGTGTACTACGCGCCTTGCGCCACGCTGGTGGAACTGGCCGTATCCACGGGCACCGGCAAGGTCACGCTGTTGGGGCACAAGACCTGGCTGGAATGCGGCTCGCAGATCGTACCCGAGCTGGTCTCGGGCCAGTTGCAGGGCGGCGTGGCCATGGGTATCGGCCACGCTCTGTACGAAGAGCTGCCCCTGGGGCCGAGCGGCCCCGGCAACGGCAGCTGGAACTTCAACCGCTACCACCTGCCGCGCGCCAGCGAGCTGGCCGTGTGGACGGCCGAGGGCCATGTGCTGCCTCCGGTCTCGCGCACCGACCCGCCCAAGGGCATGGCCGAGGTGGTGATGATCCCCGTCGTCGCTGCCTGCGCCAACGCCGTGGCCCACGCCACCGGCAAGCGCTTCTATCAACTGCCGCTGAGCGCGGAGCGAATCAAGAAGGCATTGTGATGCAGCAACGTATCCAGTTTTCCGCCACCATCAACGGTCAAAAGACCGGCCCGCATGAGCTGCCCAAGGACCTGATGATGATCGAGTTCCTGCAGGAATATGCGGGCATGAACGGTACGCGCCTTGGCTGCGGCCAGGGTGTGTGCCGCGCCTGCACCATCATCGTGGACGAGCCCGGCAAGGGCCCGCACACCGTGCCCGCCTGCGTGACCGGCGTGGCCTGGCTCAATGGCAAAAGCCTGCGCACCATCGAAGGCGCGGCCCGCAGCGATGAGCAGGGCCAGATCACGGCCTCTGCCGTGCAAAAAGCGTTTCTGGAGCATTTCTCGTTCCAGTGCGGCTACTGCACACCGGGTTTTGTGAACTCGGCCACCGTGCTGATGGAGCAGCTGCAGGCCAGGCCCGTGGATGCCAACGCCGTGGAAGAAGCCGTGGAAGCCGCGCTGGACAAGCATATCTGTCGCTGTACCGGCTATGTGCGCTACTACCACGCCGTGCGCGACCTGATTCTGGTCACGCCAGGCCTGACCACGGGCCAGCGCACGCGGGAGGTCAGCCGTCATGGATAAAGCTCAACGCAGCAAGTTCACCAAGATCGCCGCAGGCCTTGCCGCCGCAGCCGTGGTGGTGCTGGGCGGCATGTATATCGCGGGCAGTGCAAGCGGCAGCGTGCCGCCTGCCACGGTGGACTTTGCCAACATCAGTGCCGAGCAAAAGCAGAAGCTGTTCGACCGCGGCCTGCAGGTGTTTCGCGCTGCCGACTGCGCGGCCTGCCACAGCTCGCCCACCACGGGCGCCGAGCTGGCCGGAGGCATGGCCATGGTCACGCCCATGGGCACGCTGTACGGCACGAATATTTCGCCTTCCAAGGAGCATGGCATAGGCCAGTGGTCGGCCGACGACCTGTACCGCGCCGTGGCGCGCGGCATGGCACCGGGGCGCAAGAACCTGTACCCCGCCATGCCTTATGCCAGCTACCACGACATCACGCGCGCCGATGTCGATGCGCTCTGGGTCTGGCTGCAGGCCCAACCTGCGGTGGAAGTGGCCAACCGCCAGCCGGAGATGCACTTCCCGTTCAGCATCCGCCCCGGCCTCGCACTGTGGAATGCGCTGGAGCGTCCTGCGGGTGCGCCGGCCCCCGAGGCCAGCAACTCCCTGGAACGTGGCGCCTATCTGGTCAACACCCTGGGCCACTGCGGCGAATGCCATACACCGCGCACCAGCAGCTTTGCCATGGACCTCAGGCAGTCGCTCGCCGGCAATGTGATCGAAGGCGCCTACGCCCCCGACCTGCGCCCCAAGGCCATGGCCGAGCGCGGCTGGAGCGAGCAGGATCTGCTGCAGTTTCTGTGCACCGGTCTCTCGCCCCAGGGTGTGATGACCATGGGCATGTTCCCCGTGCTCCAGCATTCGGGTGCGCATATGGAGGAAGCCGACCTCAAGGCCATGGCCGCCTATCTGATGCAGGGGGAGAAGCCCGCAGTAAAGCTAGCGGCCGGAGCGCCTCAGACCCCGACCTCGGCCAATGGCGAACGCATCTACGTCGGTCTGTGCGCAGGCTGCCACGGCGTCGATGGTCAGGGTCAGCCGCATTCCTCGCTGCGCCTCGACACCAACACCACGGCCATGTTCCCCACGCCGCTGAATCTGGTGCGCGTGATCCGCGAAGGCCTGCCCGAGCGCGATCTGGCCCATGGCGAGCGCATGCAGGCCATGCCCGGCTTTGCCGATCAGCTCAGCCACGAAGACATGGCCGATCTGGTGAACTACATGCGCCTGCGCTGGGGTCGTCAGAAGGGCGATGTGACGCCGGCGCAAGTAGCCGATGTCATCAGGACCGCCGAATCACATTGATAGCGGTTTCAAGTCAAAAGAGCTGTCAGCGCTTATCCATCAAGCGCTGGAAGCTCTTTTTTTAATAGTGATTCGATTCAGGCGAATTCGGCTTTGATTTTCTCGGCCAGCTCGCCCAGCACGGCAAAGCCCGGTTCCTCGCGCTGCCAGACCACGGACAGGCCATCGCCCTCGAAGCGCGGCAGCACATGCAGGTGAAAGTGAAACACCGTCTGCCCCGCTGGCGCGCCATTGGCCTGGAAGATGTTGATTCCGTCGGGATCGAAAGCCTTGTTCACCGCGGCCGCCACGCGCTGGGCCGTCTGCATCACGGCGCCGGCTTCCTCGGGCGTCAGCTCCAGCAGATTGACGGCATGGCGCTTGCTGGCAACCAGCACATGGCCTCGCGTGGCCTGGCCGATGTCCATGAAGGCAATGGTCAAATCGTCCTCATAGACCTTGGCCGATGGAATCTCCCCTTTGACGAGCTTGCAGAAAATGCACTCGCCAGGGGGCGAGTGGTCTACAAACATGGGCATGACGCTCTCCTTTTTTATGGTTCAAGCGTTCTATCTTAGGCCCAGCCGCAAATCAGCGCGGCGTCGCGCGCAGGCAGTCCTTGGTGATTTCTGCCATGGATGTCGCGCCCAGCATGGCCATATTGCGGTCCACTTCGTCACGCAGCAAGGTGATGGCGTGATGAACGCCCTGTGCACCGCCAACTGCGGCGGCGTACATGAAGGGGCGGCCCAGAAACACCATGCGCGCGCCCAGGGCCACGGCCTTGAGCACATCGCTGCCGCGGCGTATGCCGCTGTCCATCATCACGGCCGTGCGGTGGCCCACGCGGTCCACCACATAGGGAAGCATCTGCAGCGGAGCGACCACGCCATCGAGCTGACGGCCGCCGTGGTTGGAGACCACGATGCCTTGCGCGCCGATATCGGTGGCCATCACGGCATCGTCTTCGTTGAGGATGCCCTTGATGATGAGGTTGCCCTTCCAGCGCTGGCGAATGCGTTCGATGTTCTTCCAGTTCAGGTGGTCGCGGCCCGAGGTGTCGCGGATGGCGGTGCCCGACAGCAAAGGCGCGCCGCGCGTGGCAAACGAGTTCTCGAAGTGCGGCATGCCGTGGTTGATCAGCGTGCGCAGCATGGTGCCCACCATCCAGCGCGGGCGGGTGATGCCGTCATAGGCCAGGCGCAGCGAGGGGCGCAGCGGCATCGAGAAACCGGTGCGCACATTGTTTTCGCGGTTGGCCCAGACGGGAATGTCCACGGTGATGACCAGGGTGCCGAAGCCTGCGGCTTCGATGCGCTCGATCAGGCCGTCGATGCGCGTGGTGTCGCCGGGCAGATAGGCCTGGAACCAGGTCGACGGTGCAGCCTTGGCTACATCTTCCATGGGGATCAGCGAGGTGCCGCTCATGATGGCCGGAATGCGATTCGCTGCAGCAGTCTGAGCCAGCACCAGATCGCCACGGTAGGCCGAGATGGCGCTGATGCCCACCGGGGCCACGCCAAACGGCGAGTCCCAGGTCTGGCCGAACAGCTCGACCTTCTGGTTGCGCTTGGACACGTCCACCATGACCTTGGAGCTGAAGCCGTATTGCTGGAAGCTGTCACGGTTGGCCTGCAGCGAGACGCAGTCTTCGGCCGCGCCGCAGACATAGCCAAACAGAGGGCGGGGCAGGTGCCTGCGTGCGGCGGCCTCGAAGTCATGCAGCGACAAGATGTTCTGCAGATGACGGGGAAGCCCCGCGCGTTGGCCGTAGGCGGCTTGCGCCTTGGGGGCGGAGGCTGCGTTTGCAGCAGGGGCTTGTGACGATGCCATGGTAGGGCGCCTCGGGAGCGAAATTCAGGGGTTTGACTGGCTACGCCCCCGCACACTTGCGGTGCACGGGGGCGTGACAGAAACATCAGGTGTTCAAGGTTTACTGAGCGAATGTACCGCGCTGACGCATCAGCTCGCGGTGCAGTTGCTCGTTGCGCTCGAACGGTGCGCGGCCGTGCACATAGAAGTAGTTGTTCAGAACCACCAGGTCGCCAGCGGGCAGGCTGACGGTGCGGGTGCCGGGCGAATTTTCCATCGATTCCGACAGATTCTGTAGGTATTCGGCTTCGGCGTCGTTGGCGGGCTGCACGAACTGGTCGATGAAGGAGATCGACAGGCCGAACTCGCCGTGGAAGAACACGGGGCGTTCCACGCGTTCGTTCACGTTCTTGGAGCCCGGAGCCTTGTACAGCAGGGGCCTGGCGCCCAGCGGGTCTTGCACGAAGCGGTCCAGCTCGCTCCAGTCGTCCAGGTGCAGAAAGCGCGACTCACCGCCCACGGCGTTCTGCTCGTCGAATTTCATCATCAGCAGCCAGTCGGTGGCCTCGGTCACGAAGGTGCCGTCGGTGTGCATGGTGAACAATCGATAGGCCTGGCGCAGATAGGAGTCGCTGGCGTCGGTGTGCTTGACCAGAAAGCGCGCGTAGTACTTGTTGGACATGGAGTCGTGGTTGGCCGGGCCCAGGATATGGCCGATGGCGGTGCCGAACTTCACGTAGTCGTCGCTATCCTGGCTCACGCCTTCCAGACCCAGCACAAAGCCGCCATGCCTGCGGTCCTTGATGATGTTCACCAGCGTCTTGCCAAAGTCGGCGCCCATGTGGGCCTTCAGGCGGCGCGCCAGGTGAAAGCGCATGAAGGGCACGTATTCGAGGTTCTGCACGTCGATATCGCGCACATCGGCCAGGAAGGCGTTCAGGGCTTCAGCGTTCAGCGTCAGTTTCAGCAAACGAGGATGCTCGGGATGAGTGCTGATCTCGTAGGCGGCAGGCTGGATCAGTTGCTGGGGGGTCGTAGCGTTCATGGTGGGTGGGTACTTCAATCAGGAATGGTGTGATTGAACACTTCTTGTTTGATACGATCTACAGGGTTAAATGCATTTTTTAATAAGAATTTCAGATTAAATCCATGCTCAGCTACCGCCAACTCGAGCACTTCGTCACCGTGGCCCAGGAGCTGCATTTCTCACGTGCCGCCGACAAGCTGGGCGTGGCCCAGTCCGCCGTCAGCGTGCAGGTGCAGCAGCTGGAACAGCAACTGGGCGTGCGCCTGCTGCAGCGCAACAAGCGCAAACCCATCACGCTGACCGATGCGGGCGAGCTGCTCTACGAAGAGGCCGTGGCCGTGCTGCGCCATATGGAGCGGGCCCAGCAGATCGGGCAACTGGCGGCCCAGGGCATGAGCGGCCATGTCAAGCTGGGCTATATCTCCTCGTCCGTGACCTCGGGGGTGCTGGCGCGCATGCTCACGCAGTTCCGCCCCGGCCATGAGCAGGTGCATATGCAGGTGTTGGCCATGGAGACGCCGCGCCAGCTGCAGGCGCTGCAGCAGGGCGAGATCGATGCCGGTCTGCTGCGGCCACGCCGTCGCTACCCCGAGGGGGTCAAGGCGGTCATCGTGCACAGCGAGCCCTTCATGGTGGCGCTGGCCGAGAACCACCCGCTGGCACGCCATGAATCCATCAGCGTGGCCGATCTGCGCGGCCAGACCTTTATTGCGCCGCAGTTCATCAACGAAAGCGAAGGCTTTGCCGAGGTGCTGGCGCGGCTGGCCGAGACGGCCGGGTTTTCGGCACGCGAGGCCTATCGCGTCAACGACTTCGTCACGGCGACCAGCCTGGCTGCTGCTGGCTACGGCATTGTGGTGCTGCCCGAGTCGAACCGCCTGCTCAATCAGCCGGGCGTGGCCTTCAGGGCGCTGCGCGACTTCAAGGAAAACGTGCACATGGCGCTGGCCTACCGCGAGCGCGAGAACTCGCCTGCGGTGCGCGCCTTTCTGGCCGTGGCCAGAAGCTGCGCCGCCTAGTTATACGGCTGCGGGCAGGGCGGTGTTGCAGCGCAGGGTTCAGGATGTTGAACTGCCTAAAACAATAGCTGCTATCGATTACTGATATTGGTTTTTGGATATGAATTGCAAGGAATTCAATGCATTGCAGGCGAAACCAGCTTTGTTATTGATAGCGCTAGCCCTGGCCTGTGCGCAGCCGTATAGCCTCTATAAGCGCTGCCGTGTTCCGCAGGCGAGATTGGGCGCGTAAGCTCTGGTCCATGAAAATCTATCGTAGTGCCCTGCTGCGCTTCGCCGATGACGGCCAAGCGGTTTATGACTCCGACGCCTTGCTGGCGATTGCTCCCGATGCCGCGGGCGTGCAGCGTGTGGTGGCTGCGGGCAACTGGCAGGCGCTGGCCGACCAGTATCTTGAGCGCGAAGGCGTGCAAGTCATTCACCTGCCCGGCAAGCTGCTGGCACCGGGCTTTGTCGACCTGCATATCCACTACCCGCAGACCGATGTGATCGGCGCACCGGCCCCGGGTCTGCTGCCCTGGCTGGAGAACTACACCTTCCCGCACGAGTCGCGCTTCCACGATCGCGAATATGCCGATGGCGTGGCCGATTTCTTCATCAACGAGTTGCTGCGCAACGGTGTGACCACGGCGCTGGCGTTTGCAACCTCGCATCCGGCATCGGTGGATGCCATCATGACGGCAGCGCAAAAGCGCAGCATGCGCATGATTGCCGGCAAGGTGCTGCAGGACCGCAACAGCCCCGAAGGCGTGCGTGACGACACCGAGCAAGGCCTGATCGACACCGAAACCCTGATCCAGCGCTGGCATGGCGTGGACCGCCTGGGTTATGCGATCACGCCGCGCTTCGCGCCCACCAGCACGCCCGAGCAGCTGCGCGGTGCGGGCGAACTGGCAGCCAGGTATGGCGATGTCTGGATCCAGTCCCATGTGGCCGAGAACCTCGACGAGATTGCCTGGGTCAAGGAGCTGTTCCCCGCCGCGCGCAGCTATCTGGCGGTCTACGACGACTTCGGCCTGATGCGCGAGCGCGCCGTCTATGCGCACAGCATCTGGCTCGATGAAACCGACCGCCAGCTCATGCATGACACACGCTCTGCGGCGGCCATCAGCCCGACCAGCAACCAGTTTCTGGCCAGCGGCTATTTCGACTACCTCAAGGCCGACCAGGCCGGCATGCTCTATGGCCTGGCCAGCGATGTGGGCGGCGGCATGAGCTTCTCGCCGTTTCGCACCATGCAGGCCGCCTATGTGGTGGGGCGCGAGGGCCATGCCAAGCAGGGCCAGAGCCTGTCGCCGCAACACCTGTGGTGGCAGCACACGGCAGGCGCTGCGCGTGCACTGGGCCTGCAGGGCGTCATCGGCAATCTGCAACCCGGCTGCGAGGCCGACCTGGTCGTCATCAACCCCGGCTGCACGCCGCTGCTGGCGCGCAAGACGGCCCAGGCGCGCAATCTGGAGGAGCTGCTGTTTGCCATGATCATCCTCGGAGATGACCGCCTGATTGAGCAAACCATTGTTTCTCAAGCAAAATAGCGGCCTTGCGCTTGATTTGTGAGCGCACAACGCTATGAAAAATCAAGCGATACAGGACTTCTAATGAGCATCAAGAGCGACAAATGGATCCGTCAGATGGCGGAGCAGCACGGCATGATCGAGCCTTTCGAGCCTGGCCAGGTGCGCCAGGTCGACGGCAAGAAGATCATCAGCTACGGCACCTCGAGCTATGGCTACGACATCCGCTGCGCCCGCGAATTCAAGGTCTTCACGAATATCCACAGCACGGTGGTGGACCCCAAGAATTTTGACGAGAAGAGCTTTGTCGACTTCGAGGGTGACTATTGCATCATCCCGCCCAACAGCTTTGCACTGGCCCGCACGGTGGAGTACTTCCGCATTCCCCGCGACGTGCTGACCGTCTGCCTGGGCAAGAGCACTTATGCGCGCTGCGGCATCATCGTCAACGTGACGCCCTTCGAGCCCGAGTGGGAGGGCTATGTGACGCTGGAGTTCTCCAACACCACGCCGCTGCCGGCCAAGATCTATGCGGGTGAAGGCTGTGCCCAGGTGCTGTTCTTCCAGGGCGACGAGCAATGCGAAGTCAGCTACAAGGACCGCAACGGCAAGTACCAGGGCCAGCATGGCGTGACCCTGCCCAAGGCCTGAAGCCTGCTGCTGCGCCAGAAAGCCCGCTGCGGATACAGCGGGCTTTTTGCTTTCCCGGGAGGCGGCTGGGCGAGATCAGGCGGCTGCCGCTTCGAGCGCCGGCCAGTCCAGATTGCAGTGCGCGCCCACGCTGGCATGGCGCTGCAGCGCAGCGTCCACCATCAGGCTGCACAGGGCCAGCTGGTTGCGCAGTGCTGGGTCGGCGCCGCGCCACTGGGAACGCCACAGCACCAGTTGCTTGGCCGCCGCAATCAGGCTGTGGTTGCTGCGCACAATGCCCACGTTGTGCAGCATCAGCTGCTGCAGCGACTGCCGCATCTCCTGCTGGCTTTCAGCGCTCAGGTTCTTGCCGGGCTTGTGCGGCCTGCCATGAATGGCAGCAGGTTTGTGCAGGGGCTGTTCGGCCATGCGCAGCGCGGCAGACCTGCCCATGACCACGCACTCCAGCAACGAGTTGCTGGCCAGACGGTTGGCGCCATGCAGGCCGGTGCGGGCCACCTCGCCAATTGCCCATAGCCCGGCCACGGCGGTGCGACCGTCCACGTGAGCCTGCACGCCGCCGCAGGCATAGTGGGCACAGGGAGCTACGGGGATGGGCTGGGTGGCAATGTCTATGCCGTGCGCCGCGCACAGTGCCATGACGCCGGGGAAATGCCGGGCCAGCCAGTCGCGGCTGCGGTGTGTGATGTCCAGCAGCACATGGGGCAACTGGTGTGCCCGCATCTCGCCATCGATGGCGCGGGCCACGATGTCGCGCGGCGCCAATTCGGCACGCGAGTCGTGGCGCAGCATGAAGCGCTCGCCGGGCCCGCCTTGCCGGTCTGGCAGGCACAGCAGGGCTCCTTCACCGCGCAGCGCTTCCGAGACCAGGCCCACGGACCGGCCGCCCACCTGCAAGGCCGTGGGGTGGAACTGCATGAACTCCAGGTCGCGCACGACACAGCCCGCATGCCAGGCCATGGCAATGCCGTCGCCGGTCGCCGTGGCCGGATTGGTAGTGCTGGGGTAGATCTGGCCCATGCCGCCCGTGGCCAGCACGGTATGGCTGGCCAGCATAGGCTGCAGCTGGCCATCGGCATTGCGCACGCTGGCACCCACGCAGCGCTGCTGCACGTCCTGCAGCAGTTCCATGGCAGTGCAATGCTGCAGCAAGGTGATGTGCTTCAGACCTCGGCAGGCCTGCAGCAAGGTCTGGTGTACGGCCTGCCCGGTGCGGTCGGTCGCATGCACAATGCGCCGAGCGCTGTGGCCGCCTTCGCGCGTCAGGGTCAGGTGCAGGCGGCCGTCTGCATCGGTGCTGAAGGGCACATCCAGGGCCTGCAGCCAGGCGATCGCCTGAGGGCCTTGCTCCAGAATGCGGCGCACGGCGCCTTCGTCGCAGAGGCCGGCGCCGGCGATCAGCGTGTCCTGAACATGGGCTTCCAGGCTGTCGGCGGGATCCAGCACGGCAGCAACGCCGCCTTGGGCCCAGGCGCTGGCGCATTCGTCGGCGCTGCTTTTGCTGAGCACGGTGATGCGCAGTTTGCTGGGCAGGCTGAGCGCCAGCGTCAGGCCGGCCAGTCCAGAGCCGATGATGAGAACATCGCTGCAAGTCTGAGATTGAGGCATGGTGCTTGTCCTTTCTCAGGCTGGACCGAAGTTCTGGAACAGGGCCGCGTCGCGTTCCAGCTCGCCGCTGGCGCGTATCGGCTGGCGCTGGGCAGCGGCAAAATCCAGCATGCGCTGTATGGGCCTGCGGGCGGCCAGGCCCAGCATCGCATCAAGCTCGATGGCACCGCTGCCTTGCAGCAGGGTCCGCTCCACGCCCGGCAGGCTGTTCATGGCCATCCAGGGGCAGAAGGCACAACTTTTGCAGCTGCCGCCCGTGCCCGCTGTCGGGGCAGCCAGAAAGCGCTTGCCCGGATAGCGCTGGCGCATGTCGTGAAGAATGCCTTGATCGGTGGCCACGATGAAGGTGTCGGTGGGCAGCTTGCCCACGGCGGCAATCAGCTGGGTGGTGGAGCCCACCACATCGGCCAGCGCAGTGACGGCCGCCGGCGATTCTGGGTGAACCAGAATTGCGGCCTCGGGGTGGGCGTTGGCCAGGGCTTGCAGCTCGTCTGCCTTGAATTCGTCATGGACCACGCAGCTGCCCTGCCACAGCAGCATGTCGGCGCCGGTCTGCTGCTGGATGTGGCTGCCCAGGTGGCGGTCGGGTGCCCAGAGGATTTTTTCGCCGCGTGCGTGCAGGGCGGCCACGATGTCCTGCCCTACCGACGAGGTGACCACCCAGTCGGCCCGGGCTTTCACGGCAGCGCTGGTGTTGGCATAGACGACCACGGTGCGGTCCGGATGAGCGTCGCAGAAGCGGCTGAACTCGTCGACCGGGCAGCCCAGGTCCAGCGAGCAGGTGGCATCGCCGTCGGGCATGAGCACGGTCTTTTCGGGGCTGAGGATTTTTGCAGTCTCGCCCATGAAGCGCACGCCGGCCACGATCAAGGTCTTGGCGGGATGGTTGGCACCAAAGCGCGCCATCTCCAGCGAGTCGCCCACGCAGCCGCCGGTATCGCGTGCCAGATCCTGCAGCGCACCGTCCACATAGTAGTGGGCAACCATGACGGCATTGCGTTCCTTGAGAAGAGCCTTGATGCGCTGCGCCGTCTCGCGCTGCTGCTGTCTGTCCTGCTGCGGCAGCACCCTGGCCCAGGCCTGGCCTGGGCTGCACTGGGCGCTGCTGCCTGGGGCGGGCTGGTCGAATTCCACGGTTTTGATCGTCATCGTCTCCATCCTGAGTTGTGCTGTTAAATATTTATACTCAATATGAGTATTATTAAAACCGCTTTTTTGGGATTTGTCACCAGGGAGACAAATTCGGCAGGAAGGTGTCGCTTTCAGCGCAGTCAGTGCTCGGGAAAGCAATCCTGGGAATGGATGGATTGCTTATTCATCAATGGCTTGATGCTTCTGAAAAATGAGCAAATGGAGGATGTTCAGGTGGGCTGCCTGAGCAGGTGTTGGCGCAGGGCCAGGCGGGTAGCGGCCAGATCCCAGCCGCCCCAGCCACAGGATTTGAAGAGCACAGGCTTCGTGGAGCGCGACCAGTCCTGATGCACCACGGTGGCCAGCGTGGGCAGGGTGCTCACGTCAATGCCGGCCTGCAGCAGGTCGCCGGCCTCGTGCGCGGCATCGACGGTGTCGACGACGATCTGGCCCTGGTGCAGAAAGCGCCGGCACAACTCGGGATCCAGCTCCGCCATTTGCGGCGTGAAGGCTCCGACGGCGCAGACAAAGGCATCGGGTCTTGCCGCCTCATGCAGCACCACGGCCTGCGCGGGCGTGCAGGTCACAATCAGCGGGCAGTGCCGGGCGGCCTCCTCCAGGTCGTCGGTGATGCGCGCATGCAGACCCAGGTCGCGGGCCTCGTCTGCAAGCCGCTGCGCGCTGCTGGCACTGCGCGAGTGAATCCAGACCTCCTGCGTGCCGAGGCCCTGGGCAAAAGCCTGCATATGGGCGCTTCCCTGCACGCCGGCGCCGACGATGAGCAGCGCGCCTTGAGGCCTGGGGGCCAGGCGGCGCGCTGCCAGCAGCGATACGGCTGCAGTGCGTCTGGCCGTGACGGTGGGGCCGTCCAGAATCAGCTGACGCACTCCTGTTGATGCATCAAAAACCACGATGTCGCCCTGAATGGTAGGTCTGCCCGCCTGGGCATTGCCTGGCGTGAAACTGATGAGCTTGGTCATGACTACCTGGCCATCGGTGGCCGGCATGCAGAACAGGCAATTGCCCGCAGCTGTCGGCATGACGATGCGTGGTGGGACCGAGACATTGCAACTGTTTTGCAGCTGGCGCAAAAGTGCTTCGATCTCATCGGCCAGGGCGGACCATGGCAGCAGTGCGGCAGTGGCGCGGGCGTCCAGAGACGCTGTCGAGGGCTGGGTCTGGGCATTCATGGGCAGTCGTATAGAGGCAGTGGACAAGCCTCTGAGCTTACAGAATTGCAAGCCCGGTCCGATGTTGACCGACAGAATGTCGCTGCACGAACGCTTCTGGCGAAGGCTGCCTGCGCGCACAATAGCCACTGTCTTATCCATCGATTCTGTCGTACACATGTTTGGCTTTTTTCCCCGCTCCGGGCAACGTAAGGACCCTACCTGGACACAAGCGCCTTCCAGCCGTGGTCATGTCGAGCCTGTCTGGCGGGATGGCGGCTCGGCTGCGAGCTATGAGCCCAGCCAGCAGCAGGCAGCTGCACCGCGCAAATCCTCTTCGGTCAAATTCTGGGCATCGGCCGTCCTGGCGGTGGTGGGTCTGCTGGCCGTGGCCTTTCTGTTTCTGAGCATGGTCGATGTGGTGGAGGAGCAGGTGGCCCGCAACCAGCCTCAGTCCACGCCTGCCGGCCGCTGAACACCAGTCCAAACGTCAACAATGCTGCGCTGCAGCTTGACTGGGGCGGCAAAAGCACAGCTTGATACCTCCAGTCGAGGCCGCAACCCTTAATATCGCCACCCGGCGCAGGCCGTGTGCAACACAGCAAAGGAGTAAGCACCATGAGATGGGAAGGTAACCGCGAGTCGGACAACGTCGAGGATCGCCGTGGAGAGGGTGGTGGCGGCGGTGGTTTCCCCATTGGTGGTCGCAGCATCGGCATCGGCACCGTGGTGCTGGCGCTGATTGGTTGGGGCGTGTTCGGCATCAACCCGCTGACCACGATTGGCGTTCTCTCCGGTGGTGGCTCGCCCCAGGTGCAGCAGGCTCCGGCGCATCGCCCGGCTGGCGATGACCAGGGGGCCAGGTTTGTCTCCACGGTGCTGGCTTCAACCGAGGATGTCTGGACTCAGATCTTCCGTGAAGGCGGTGCTCATTATCAGAACCCCAAGCTGGTGCTGTTCACCGGCGTGACGCGCACGGCCTGCGGCACGGGGCAGTCGGCCATGGGGCCGTTTTACTGCCCGGGTGACTACAAGGTCTATCTGGACATGGACTTCTTCAACACCATGAGCCGCCAGCTTGGCGCTCCCGGTGAGTTCGCGCGCGCCTATGTGGTGGCCCACGAGGTCGGCCACCATGTGCAGAACCTGCTCGGCATCTCGGGCAAGGTGGACAGCATGCGGGGCCGTGTCAGCGAGCGCGAGCAAAATGCCATGTCCGTGCGCCTGGAGCTGCAGGCCGACTGTCTGGCCGGCATCTGGGCCAACAAGTCGCAGCAGGCCAAGAGCTGGCTGGAGCAGGGCGATATCGAGTCGGCGATGAATGCCGCACAGCAGATCGGCGACGACAAGCTGCAGCGTGAAGCCACGGGTACGGTGCGCCCCGACAGCTTTACCCACGGCTCCAGCGCCCAGCGTGTGCGCTGGTTCACCCAGGGCTACAAGACCGGCAGCGTCAAGGCCTGCGACACCTTCGCAGCTCAGTCGCTTTGAGCCACAAGCGGGTTTGAGTCAGGCGTGTGCACTGTCACACGCCTTTGTTTTTGGGGCTGCAGAATGTGGAAATCCGGGTTATCCCGATAGATTGCACGGGATATTGGCAAGGCTTCTTACGCGCGAAAACAGAGGGGACGAAGGCTTTTCGTCTGCAGAAAATCACAAAGCCAACGCGAAAAACCCACTCGGTGCGACAATAACGCCCTCAATGACAAGCTCTTTCTCCAATCTTCACTTGGCTGAGCCCCTGGCACGCGCAGTGGCCGACATGGGCTATGAGTCCATGACTCCGATTCAGGCGCAGGCCATTCCGGTGGTATTGACCGGCAAGGACGTCATGGGCGCAGCCCAGACCGGCACAGGCAAGACGGCGGCGTTCTCCCTGCCCCTGCTGCAGCGCCTGATGCGCCATGAAAACGCCTCGGCATCGCCTGCCCGCCATCCGGTGCGTGCCCTGGTGCTGCTGCCCACGCGTGAGCTGGCCGACCAGGTGGCGCAACAGATTGCCTTGTATGCCAAGCACACCAAGCTGCGCAGCACCGTGGTGTTTGGCGGCATGGATATGAAGCCTCAGACCATCGAGCTGAAAAAAGGCGTCGAGGTGCTGGTGGCCACGCCCGGTCGTCTGCTGGACCACATCGAGGCCAAGAATGTGGTGCTCAATCAGGTGGAATATGTGGTGCTGGACGAGGCCGACCGCATGCTGGATATCGGCTTTCTGCCCGATCTGCAGCGTATCCTCTCCTATCTGCCCAAGAGCCGCACCACGCTGCTGTTCTCGGCCACGTTCTCGCCCGAGATCAAGCGTCTGGCCGGCAGCTATCTGCAGGACCCCGTGACCATCGAGGTGGCTCGTCCCAACGAGACGGCGTCCACGGTGGAGCAGCGCTTCTACAAGGTCACGGATGACGACAAGCGGTACGCGATTCGCTCCGTGCTCAAGGAGCGCGACATTCGCCAGGCCTTCATCTTCTCCAACAGCAAGCTGGGTTGTGCGCGTCTGACGCGTGCCCTGGAGCGTGACGGACTGCGTGCCGCCGCACTGCATGGAGACAAGAGCCAGGACGAGCGTCTGAAGGCACTGGAGGCCTTCAAGGCCGGTGAGGTGGATCTGCTGGTCTGTACCGATGTGGCCGCGCGCGGACTGGACATCAAGGACGTGCCCGCCGTGTTCAACTACGACGTGCCTTTCAACGCCGAAGACTATGTGCACCGCATCGGCCGTACCGGTCGCGCCGGTGCATCGGGTCTGGCCGTGACTCTGGTGACCGACCATGACAGCCGCAATGTGGCCGACATCGAAAAGCTCATCAAGAAGAAGATTGAAGTCGAACCCGCGCCCATGCAGGACTTCCGTCCGGCACGCCGCAGCCGCAGCGATGAGGAATATCGTCCTCGTCGCGAACGCGAGTTCGATGCAGCGCCCCGTGGCGGCTATGCGCATCGTCCTTCGCGCATGGCTCAGCGTCCTGGCAACGTGGATCCCTTCTTTGACAAGCCCTACGAGGCCAGCAGCGTGGCCGAGACCGCATCCTGGGACAGCAAGCATGCCGCCCCGGTCAAGAGCGCGAGCATCAAGCCCAAGCGCAAGGTCGCTGCCTTGTTCAGAGCACCTGTAGTGGCTTCCTGAGCACCGGGTCGTCGCGCCACAGAAAACGCCTGCGGATGCAGGCGTTTCTTTTTTGAAGCTTCAGCCTTTGGCGCCAGGTACCTGAGCCTGCGGGCACTGCAGCTGTATCAGTTCTCGTTCGTCCATGCGCTCGCCGATTCTCATCATGCTGAGGCAGCCGCCCCAGACGCAACCGGTGTCCATGGCCATCAGATCGGGCCGGTTGATATGGCCCAGCGTGGACCAGTGGCCAAAAGCCATGGGCGTATCGGCAGTGAGCCGGCCCGGCGCATCGAACCAGGGCATCAGTCCTTCGGGCGCGTGATCGGCGGATTCAGCGCTCTCGAAGTCCATGACGCCGTCAGCACTGCAAAAACGCAGACGGGTGAAGGCGTTGACGATGCATCGCAGTCTGTCATCGCCTTGCAGGTCGGCGGACCAGCGATCGGGCTGGTTGCCATACATATTCTGCAAAAAGTGCACATGGTCGGCATGCTGGAGCACGGTCTGAACTTCGGTGCTCAAGGCCATTGCATCCTGCACACCCCATTGAGGAAGTACGCCGGCATGCACCATGAGAAGGTTCTCACCCAGCGCATTGGTGTGCAAGCGGGCCAGAGGCTGCAGGCGCAGCCAGTGCAGCAGGGTATCGCAATCGGGTGCGCTCAGAACCTGGGCCAGAGTGTCGCGCTTGCTTTGACGGCGAAGGCCTCGGGCTGCAGCCAGCAGGTGCAGGTCGTGATTGCCGAGCAGAGGGCGAATGGCATCGCCGGCCTGCATGCAGCGGCGCAATACTTCGGCGGATTTGGGGCCGCGATTGACAAGGTCGCCGAGCACGTAAAGTGTGTCCCGACTTGCGGAAAAATCCACGGTTTGCAATAAGCGCTCGAAGGCGTCATCGCAGCCCTGGATGTCTCCGATACAGTAAAGTGCCATGGTCTTCTTTCTGGTGGACGAGTCAGGGATTTTCTGCTGTTTGCATTGCTGACACTGCTAAGCGGGGTGTATGTGGCGTCGAAATTGGCACTGGCCTTGCGGTTGCAGGGCAAGATTGCCGGCTTTGGCAAAGCTCGTGAGCAAGGGGGCCCAAGCTGTGGCGGAGTTGCTTGAGAGTCCACACAGTTTCTGTCTTTCGTACAGCTGGGAATTACCTCCATCGGGAGCCCAACGGTATTTGGGTGGTGTTGCGATCAGCGATGGATTGGCCGTTTGGCTGATATCTCCGGGAATATAGGAAAAGACAGCAGACATTTCGGCAACGACTGTCGTCGTAAATGCTATTACATTTATAACGATTATCTTCCGGGTACGGGCTCAAAAGCGTTTCGGGCTGCCCTGTCGGGAGCTGGTTTCGGCATAGCAAGACGCTCCGTGGTCTGGGTTGCATCTATCGCAAAGCCCTTTGTGCGTTTGTTGTCATTTTCAACGCATGTCATATTGACTTTTCTACGGATTAATGAGTTCGCCTGCCCAGCAATGACCGAGCAAGAAATCGCAGCTGGTTTGGAGCAAGGGGGAAGTGGGTTTGAAGGAAGCGCATGGACATCAGGCAGCGCAAGCATATTTCATTTGGACGTTATTTATATGGCATATTTGATGTCTGTTTTGTCGATATGTATGGCATTGGTGGCGAAATGGCGATATTTCGGGTTCTGCAGGCCCATGCCTGACGGTGCCCGGATGGAGAGATGAGAAGACCTTCCTGGTTCATGTAACCCGCGGCTCGCCGGACGAGATACAGGCATCATCGGCTTGCCCAGGAAGCAGGTAGCCGGTAAGAAATTGCAGGACCTGCAGTGGTAGCAGGTGCTGGCTTCGAAATTTTTGCCTGAAACTCTGTGCGGGATGGCATGGCTTGATCAGCTGAGCGCCAAAGTTGGGCGTGGTGTTTGTCATCGAGAAATATGAGGTGCTGCAGAGCATCACCACACCGCGTGACTGGCTCTAAATCGGTGCCGGAGAGCTTTGCTCCTTGGAGGAGGCTGAGGCCTGTGCAACTCGCACAGAAGACGGATTCTGGCTGCTTGAGGGTCTGCTGGCTATTCCTGAATTGAAGGCCAGGCTGACTATTGGAGTATTGCGAGACGAAGGCTGGGGAGATCCATAACACGTTGGCCGGTTTATTCTCCGCCCAGGCAGTCATTGGTCCGTTCTGGGCGAGAAGGTCTTGTGTGGCGGCTGGATATTCGAGGCGGTTGATCTGGATGAAAGCGGATCGCCAAGATATTGGCGGTTCCGGAGGCGGTATAGCTATTTATTAACACGTAGTTGCATTTTATAAATATTCTGAATTGTGGTTTTTGCTTACTCGGAAAATCATGAATTTGAAATTCCGGCATTTATAATGAAGTCACTTTAATCAACCAAGAAGCGCAAATCATGAGCACTTACAAGGAACTCCTGAAGCAGAGAGAAGAGCTGGAACAGCAAATCAACGAAGCTCGTTCGCGTGAACTGGCTGAAGCTGTGAGCAAGGTTCGCAGCCTGATTGCCGAGTACGGCTTGACTGCTGAAGATGTCTTTCCTCCTGCTCGTGCGCGCTCTTCCGCCAATGCGGGCGCCAAGGTGGCCCCCAAGTATCGTGATCCTGCAACGGGTCAGACTTGGACCGGTCGTGGCAAGCCGCCAAAGTGGATTGCAGACCAGGATCGCGAAAAGTTCGCTATTTGATCTGCTGTTTGCGCACGTTGAAAGAGCCCGCCTTGGCGGGCTTTTTTCATGGCTGCAAGGTTTGCGGCAGCGCAAACCAAAGTTCTCCTCGATGCTGGCGACTAAGCGGCACAATAAGAGTCCATGAACAAGCAGGTGTTGATTGCGGGTGGCGGTATTGGCGGTCTGGCAGCAGCCATTGCGGCGGTGCGGGCTGACTGGGATGTGCGCCTGTTCGAGCGTGCGGCGCAGTTTTCCGAAGTTGGAGCCGGTATTCAGCTGGGACCCAATGTGGTGCGCTGTCTTCAGGCATGGGGGCTGCAGCGATCGTTGCAGCAGGTCGTGGCCTGCCCTTTGTCCTTGCGAGCCTGCAATGCCGTGACGGGGCAAGAGCTGGGGCGATTGCCCTTGGGCGCAGACATGGTGCAGCGCTATGGAGCCAGCTACCTCACCATTCATCGCGCCGACCTGCACCAGATTCTGCTGGAGGCCTTGCAGGCTCTGCCAGAGGCTCACCTCAACCTCGACCAGTGCGTCAGCAGCTATAGCCAGCAGGACGGTGTGGTCACCATTCGTACCAGTGCCGGCAAGCTCATCGAGGGCGATGCCCTGATCGGCGCCGATGGCGTGCGCAGCGCCGTGCGTGCACAGATGCTGGGCGATGGCCCGCCGCGTGTGACCGGACATCTGGCCTACCGTGCCCTGGTGCATCAGGCCAACCTGCCCAAGCGCCTGCGCACCAGCGAGGTCACGGCATGGCTGGGTCCGCAGCTGCACGCCATTCAGTACCCCGTGCGCCGCGGCGAGCTGCAGAATCTGGTGGTCATTGTGCAGGGGCCGGCCCCCGAGGATCTGGACAACTGGGATCACTCGGCCAATCTGCCCGATCTGCTGCAGCATCTTCAGGGCGCATGTGGTTACCTGCAGGATCTGGTTCAACATGTTCCCGATGTGGGTGGTGAATGGCGTTTGTGGCCGGTGGCCGACCGGCAGCCGGTGTCGTCAGAGACCCAGATGGCGCAGGGCCTTGTAGCCCTGCTGGGCGATGCGGCCCATCCCATGCGTCCCTATCTGGCGCAGGGTGCGGGCATGGCCATCGAGGATGCAGCCGAGTTGCAGGGCGCTCTGTCCATGCATGATCTGGATGTCAGTCTGCGGCTGCGCCGCTATGCGCTGAATCGCTGGCAGCGCAATGCCAGGGTGCAGGAACGCTCGCTGCGCAATGGCCGGATCTTCCATGCGACAGGGCCTATTCGCTGGGGTCGCGATCTGTCGCTGCGCGCCCTGGGCGGGCGCATCATGGATGTGCCCTGGCTCTATGAGGGCGCGCTCTAGCGACAGGTCACCATAACCGGGATGGTCTTCGCGCCGGTGCCTGCCTGTCAGATAGATTGCTTCAGTGGCTGGCCTTGAGCAGCAGCGGCGAAGGCTTGATGAGCTGATAAGCCAGCACACCGCTGCCCAGCATGGCGGCAATCATCAGCATCACGGCCTGATAGATGTCGGCATTCTGGCGTTCCGCAACGCCTGCCACCAGGCCGGACAGCCACTGCATGAGCGCGGCTCCGAGAAACATGGCCATGGTGAAGATGGACAGTGCGCGTCCCGTCGTGGCCGGCGGGTAGGAGGAGCGCACATCGGCATAGATCAGCGTGCCGTAGCCAGAAAGCACACTCATGGCCAGCAGCAGCAGCACGCTGCCTACGGATTGGTGGACCAGGGCCAGTGCTACAAAAACGGCGGCCATGAGCAGCGCAAAGCGTGCGATGCGCTGGCGGCGCCTGGCCGGACCGGGGTCCAGCCGGCCGAACATGGAAGGCACGAACAGCGAAATGACGGAGCAGGCCAGTGCCACATTGCCGGTCGTGACCAATGAAAACTGGTAGCGGTCCATCAGCATGGGACTGAGCCAGAGGCCGCGTACGGTGAGAAACGAGGCATAGCTGACCATGCCCAGCAGCACAATGCCCCAGGTATGGGGCAGCAGCAGCAGGCTGCCAAAACCTTGCAGTGCCTGCATGAAGCCGGGCTTGGGCTGGGAGTCCCCGGGAAGCGCGGGCTCGTGCACCTTGAAGAAAATCAGCAGCCAGGACAGCGCACTCAGCACCGCCAGCAGCGCAAAGCCGGCGCGCCAGCCCATATGCTGAACCAGCCAGGCCATGGGCGTGCCGGTAAACAGCAGGCCCAGCCCACCCAGGCCAAGGCCTATGCCCGAGAGGTAGGCAAATTTGTCGGCCGGAAAGTGGCGTGCGATAAACATGGTGCTGGCCAGAAAGGCTGGCGAGCAGCCCACGCCGATCAGCAGCTGGCCCAGCATCAGCCAGGAGTAGCTGGGAGCGAGTGCGGACAGTGCGGCGCCCGCAATCGACAGCGGAAAGGCCAGCAGCACGGTACGGCGCAAGCCGTAGATATCCATGCCTATGCCCATGAGCAGCTGGGCCACGCCGAAGGACAGCGCAAACAGCCCGGCAAACGAGCCCAGCGACTGCGCGGAGAGGCCAAAGTCCGTGCGCAGACCATCGGCGATGATGGAGGTGACCGTTCTGAAGGCCTGGCTCAGTGCAAAGCCCGTGAGCAGGCAGACCAGCATGGCCCAGGCGCAAGAGTCGGGTTTTGGACTGGTGTTCGGCGCTGGCGGGGCGGCGCTGTGATCGGAGGGCATGGGCGGTTGGTTGCGATGTTAGGTTTTGCACGGAGCCTAAATAATTCAGGCTGCCCGCGCTGTCACGAAAGAGCAGCAGGGGCAGCCTGAGTGGCGATGGCCAAAGCGGCTTACAGCTCGGTGCGCAGGCTCCAGATCTCGGGGAACAGCACCACGTCCAGCATCTTTTTGAGGTAGCTCACTCCACCGGTGCCGCCCGTGCCGCGCTTGAAGCCGATGACGCGCTCCACCGTGGTCAGGTGGCGGAAGCGCCAGAGACGGAAGGCATCTTCGATATCGGCCAGCTTTTCGCCCAGCTGGTACAGATCCCAATACTTGTGCGGGTCGCGGTAGACGGTGATCCAGGCCTGTTTCACGCCCTCGCTGGCTTCATAGGGCTGGGTCCAGTCGCGCTGCAGGCGGTCGGCAGGAACCGCTATGCCTTCGCGCGCCAGCAACTGCAGGGCCACGTCGTACAGCGACGGCGATTCGTAGGCAGCCTGTACCTGGGCCAGCAGGTCCGAGCGATGTGCGTGGGGCTGGAGCATGGCCGCATTCTTGTTGCCCAGGGCAAACTCGATGCAGCGGTACTGGTAGCTCTGAAAGCCGCTGGAGTTGGCCAGATAGGGACGCATGGCCGAGTACTCGGGCGGCGTCATGGTGGACAGCACGGTCCAGGCGCTGACCAGCTGCTCCATGATGCGCGAGACGCGAGCCAGCATCTTGAAGGCATCGGGCTTGGTCTCGCCCGAGGCATTGGCAATGGCTGCCGTAGCCGCGCGCACCTCGTGCAGCATCAGCTTCATCCACAGCTCGCTGGTCTGGTGCTGCACGATGAACAGCATCTCGTCATGGGCAGGCGACAGCGGGTGCTGGGCCGTGAGAATCTGGTCCAGATGCAGATAGTCGCCATAGCTCATGTCACGGCTGAAGTCGAGCTGGGCTTTCTCGTCGTGGACGATGGCGGCGCCGCCATGCATAGGGCAGCCGGAGGATTCATTCGTCATGGTGAAGTCATTGTTGATGGACAGGTGCGCGCAGCGTAACCGAATCCGGGCACACAAAGCCTGCAAGAACGTGGATGCAAGCTGCCATAGCTTTGCGTAAAGTCAGGCCAGACACAGACCGATCACAGAAAACGCACTCCGCCGAGATTCACGCCATGCCCAGTCCTCTGCCTTCCACCGCCGCTGCAATGTCGCAAACCGATGAGCGCATGATCCAGTGCTGCCGCTGGCTGGAGAGCGAGGAGCCCATGCCCGCTCTGGAGGCGCTGGCGCAGCGCCTGGGGCTCAGTCCCTGGCAGTTGCACCGCAACTTCAAGCGCGCCACGGGGCTTACGCCCAAGGCCTATGCCAAGGCCTATCGCGGCAGGCATGTGCGTGCCGCGCTGGCGCAGGAGGCCAGCGAGTCGGTCACCGATGCGGCCTATCTGAGCGGTTATGAAGCCAGCAGCAGCTTCTACAAGGACGCACCGGCCATGCTGGGCATGGCGCCGCAGTCCTATCGCAAGCGCGGGCAGAACCAGCGTATCCGCTTTGCGCTTGCCGAATGCTCGCTGGGCAGCCTGCTGGTGGCCAGCACCGACAAGGGCGTGTGCTGCGTGCTGCTTGGCGATGACCCGCATGCGCTGGTGGACGATCTGCAGCAGCGTTTTGCGGCGGCGCAACTGATCGGAGCCGATGCCCAGTATGAGCAGACCGTGGCCCAGGTGGTGGCGCTGATGGAGCAGCCCAGGCTGGGGCTGGCCCTGCCGCTGGATATTCAGGGCACGGCGTTTCAGCAGCGCGTGTGGCAGGCGCTGCAGAGCATTCCGGCCGGCCAGACCGTCAGCTACAGCGAACTGGCCCGGCAGCTGGGGCAGCCGAGCGCCACGCGGGCCGTCGCCAGCGCGGTGGCTGCCAACCCGATTGCCGTGGCCGTACCCTGCCATCGCGTGCTGCGCAACGACGGCAGCATCTCGGGCTATCGCTGGGGTGTGGAGCGCAAGCGTGCGCTGCTGCTGCGCGAGGCCCAGCAGGCCCAAATCAAGCTCTCTTAAAGAGAGCTGCTATCGCATGCTCTTCAATGTTTCTGAATGGATATCTATCTGAAACCATTGATTGATGAGCGACAGCAGCTATTAAGTTCACGAATGAGGCACAGGCGCGCTACGGCGCTGCCCGTGTGATAGAAAACCGCATGCTGCTTGAAGTCTCCATTGCCCTGCCCGCGCGTTACCGCTTTGACGAATTCGTGCATTTCCATGATCGCGACGAGCTGCAACTGGCCGAACGGGTCGATGCCGGTGCGCACAGCCTGCACAAGGCCATCATGTGGAAACGCAGCCCCGCCCTGCTGCAGCTGCAATGGCAGACCGGACAGGTGCAGGCCAGCTTGCATGCAGCGCAGGCAGAGCCGGCCGAGGCAGACCGGGCTGTGCTGCAAGCCATGGTGAAACGCATGCTGGGGCTGATCTACGCGCCCGACCAGCTGGAGCAGGCGCATGGCGATCACCGCGAGCTGGGAGTGCTGCTGTCGCGCCAGGCCGGCCTGCATGTGCCCGGCTCGCCCACGCCCTTCGAGGCGCTGACCTGGGCCATCACCGGCCAGCAGATCACGGTGGCCGTGGCCGTTTCGCTGCGGCGCAAGCTGATAGCGCTGGCGGGCGAGCCGCTGGCGCAATGCGGGGGCATGCCGGCCCTGCACGCTTATCCCGATGCACAGCGCGTGGCGGCCTTGGGGCTGGACGCGCTGCGCGGTACGGGCTTTTCCCAGGCCAAGGCCCAGACCCTGCTGGCCGTGGCCCAGGCCGTCGCCGACGATAGCCTGCCGCTGGACGACTGGGCCGCCCGCAGCGCCGCCGGGCGCTGGAGCGAGGAGGATGTGGCCGCTGCCTCGGCGCAATTGCTGGCGGTCAAGGGCATAGGGCCGTGGACGGTGAATTACACCTTGCTGCGCGGCTATGGCTGGCCTGACGGCAGCTTGCACGGCGATGTGGCGGTACGCCGGGCCATAGGCCTGCTCACGGGTGGCGCCAAACCCGATGCGCGCGCCGCCAGCGACTGGCTGGAGCAGTTCAGGCCCTGGCGCGCGCTGGTGGCCGCGCACCTCTGGGCCTCGCTGGCCGACAGCGCCTATTGAGAGGCGACAGGCGGCAGCGCTTCAGAGCGTTGGCGACAGCACCAGCAGCAGCAGGCGTGCGGGCTGGCCCGAGGCGTTGGCCAGCTGGTGCTCGCTGTCCACCACCAGCGTGGCCGTGTCGCCCGCATGCAGCAGTACCTGCTCCTGGGCGGTGAAGACTTCGATGCTGCCTTCGAGAACGTGAAAGACCTCGCGTGTGCCTGCGCGATGGGCCGCGAAATGGCTGGAGACGGCATGCGGTGGAAAGCGGTAATGCACGAGGTTCACACCCGCGCTGGGGCTGGCCAGGGCCAGGCGCTCCACGCCGCTGGTCTCGTCGACAAAGCGCAGATTCTCGCCGGCTCGCGTGATCTGCGCACTGGGCGCGCTTTGCACCAGCTCGCCCAGCTCGCAGCCCAGACCTTGTGCAATCGCCATGGCATTGCGCAGGCTGGTGGCCAGCAGACCGCGCTCCACGCGCGATAGCGCGCCCGGCGAAACACCGCTGGCCTGGGCCAGCTGATCCAGTGTGATGCCCAACTGGGCGCGGCGCGCGCGGACGGCGGCGCCGAAAAGCGCATCCTGCTCCGATGCCTGCGATGCGGTGGTGGAGTTCAAGTCTGGCTCCTTGTCATGGCGTCTGTTCTTGTGTTGAAAATTTTCCTATGAGAAAATAATTTTGCGTATAGGAAATTATTTTTCGAGGATGAATGCAATGTACATGTTTATCAGTGCCTTGCCCGTGGCCACCGTCATCGCCGTCCTGCTGGCGGGCTGGCGCTCGCTGCATGCCGCAGCGCTGGGTGTGGCGGTGGCACTGTCGGTGATTGCCCTGGCGTTTGCGCAGCCCGCTTCAACATGGCTGGCCGCCGGCATGCACTGGGCGCCTGTGTTGCTGGAAGTGCTGCTGATCGTGGCAGGCGGGCTGCTGCTGTCCGAGGTGCTGCGCGCGTCGGGAGCGCAGAAGGCCCTGGCCGACTGGCTGCTGGCCAGGGCCGGCAGCGGCACGGGCGCCGTACTGCTGGTGGTGCATGGCATCACGCCGTTTGCCGAGTCGGTCACCGGCTTCGGCGTTGGCGTGACCATAGGCATACCGCTGCTCGCCCACTTCGGGCTGTCGCCGCGCAAGGTGGTGCTGATCGGCCTGCTGGGCCTTTGCGCCGTTCCCTGGGGCTCCATGGGGCCGGGGACTCTGGTGGCGGCCACCATGGCAGGTCTGCCGTTCAAGGAACTGGGTCAGGCTTCGGCCCTGGTCAGCGTGATTCCGTTTGTCATCACCGGCATGGCGGCGGCGGCTCTGGCGAGTGCGCCGGGGCGTCGCTGGCCGGCTCTGCTGCAGGGCCTGCTGTCGGGTCTGTCTCTGACGGCGGCCGTGGCCTTGATGAATACCCTGGCCGGCACGGCGCCCGCGGGGGCGCTCGGCGCTTTGCTGGTTGTGGGCTGGCATCTGCTGCGCCTGCGCGTGTCGCAGGCGGACGCGGGCAAGCCGCCCCTGAGCGCACCGGGGCGGCGTGCGCTGGCCGCCTATGCGCTGCTGCTGGGCGGCGTGCTGGCGGCCGCAGCGCTGCTGCGCGTCCTGGATCTGCCTGCTGCCTGGCATGGGCTGGCTTCGCCGGGACTGTGGCTGTTGGTGGCGGCAGCTTTTTTCACGCGATGTCGGCCGGCGCCCCCATCGCTGGCAAAGGTCTGGCGCTCCTGGCTGCAGGTGGCACCGGTCACGGCGCTGTTCATTGTGCTGGGCGTGCTGATGGCGGTTTCGGGCATGGCCGCGCAGCTGGCGCAGGCGCTGGCCGGCAGCGGGCCGCTGTATCTGCTGGCTGCACCGTTTGTGGGAGCGCTGGGCGGCTTTGTGACCGGCTCCAATACCGGGGCCAATGCCATGTTTGCGGCCACGCAGGCCGAGATCGCCCTTGCACTGGGCGCGCCGCTGCTGCCATTCATGGCGGTGCACAACGTCAGTGCCTCGCTGCTGCTCATGGCTTCGCCCGGCAAGGTGGAGATGGCGGTGCAACTGCTGGCGCAGGGCGCTGCCCAGCGGCGCTGGGTGCAGCAAAGCGTGCTGATGCTGGACCTGGCCGCCGTGGCGCTGATGGGCGTACTCAATTGGAGCTGGGCGCGGGCCTGAGCGGATGCCGGCCGGCCTGTGCCCGGGCCTAAGCCCTCAGGTCACGGCGTGCGCGGTATTGAACTCGGGCCGTTGCCATTCGCCCGATTCCAGTACCTGGCGCAGATGCTCGACGGCATTCCAGACATCGGCAAAGCCCACATACAGCGGCGTGAAGCCGAAGCGCAGAATGTCCTTGTGCCTGCCCGTGCCGCCGTCGCCCTTGCGGAAGTCGCCGATCACGCCGCGTGCAATCAGCGCCTGGACAATCGCGTAGGCGCCGCTGCCCTGGCCGTCCAGGCCCAGGCCTTCCTCCCGGGTCAGGCAGACCTGGGAGCCGCGTGCCGCATGCTCGCGCGGTGTCGCCAGACCCAGGCCATGGCCCTGGCAGCGCTCTTGCACGAGCTGGATGAACAGATCGGTCAGCGCCAGCGATTTCTTGCGCAGCGCGGTCATGCCGCCGAAAGCCTCGGCCTCGGTATAGATGTCGACACCGCACTGCAGCACGCTCATGCTGATCATGGGCTGGGTGCCGCAGAGATAGCGCTGGATACCCTGGGCGGGGTGGTAGTCGGGCACGAACTTGAAAGGCTCGGCGTGGCCGAACCAGCCCGACAGCGGCTGCCAGAAACGGTTGATCAGGCGCGGATGCGCCCAGACAAAGGCCGGCGCGCCGGGGCCGCCGTTGAGGTATTTGTAGCTGCAGCCCACGGCGAAGTCGGCATCGGCGCCCTTGAGGTCCACGGGCACGGCACCTGCGCTGTGGCACAGATCCCAGACGCAGAGAATGCCTTTGGCATGGGCGGCGGCCGTGACGGCTGCCATATCGTGCATGGCCCCTGTGCGGTAGTTGACATGCGTGAGCATGGAGATCGCCACATCGGTCTGCAGCGCGCCAGCGATTTCCTCGGGCTCGAGCAGCACCAGCTCCAGGCCGTATTCCTGGCAGACGGACTGGGCGATATAGAGATCGGTGGGGAAGTTGCTGCGCTCGCTGATCAGCTTCTTGCGGCCGGGCGCATCTTCGCGGGCGATGCGTGCGGCAGCGCTCAGCACCTTGTAGAGATTGATGGAGGTGGTGTCGGTGAACACCAGCTCGCCCTGGCCCACGCCCAGCCAGGGCGCGAACTGGTTGCCCAGGCGCTCGGGCAGCGTGATCCAGCCGGCCTTGTTCCAGGAGGTGATGAGGTCCTGGCCCCATTCCTGCGTCACCACTTCGGCCACACGCGCGGCGGCGGCCTTGGGCTGGGCGCCCAGGGAGTTGCCGTCCAGGTAGATCACGCCCTGGGGCAGGGCAAAGCGCTCGCGCAGCGCGCGCAGCGGGTCCTGGGTGTCCAGAGCCTGGCAGTCTTGCAAAGTGGTCATTGTCTTCCTTCTCTCATTTTGATAGCTACTGACGATGATTGTGTCTACGTCAGAGCCGGTTCTGATTCAAATATGGCTGGACTCGGATTCGCCCATTGTGTCCGAGACCGGGGCGGTGCAGCCGCCTCGCAGCGAGGACATCGGTTTCTTTGCGCCAAGCGCCTCAGAGCAGGCTGCGCAACACGGCACGCACCGGCGAGGCATCGGCTTCGGTGAGCTTGAGCGGCAGAGCGATCAGCTCATAGTCGCCTTCGCCGACCTCGTCGAGCACCAGGTTCTCGAGCACGCGCAGGCCGCGCTGGCGGATCACCATATGGCTGTCCAGGCTCTTGCTGGTGGCGGGGTCGATGCTGGCTGTGTCTATGCCGATCAGCCTGACGCCCAGGTCGGCCAGCTTTTGCACGGTCTCGGGGGCATAGGCGGCGAGGTCGGCATCCCAGCCGGTGGGCGCTTTCTCGTAGGTGCGCACTAGCACACGCCCGGGCAGGCCGGCATCGATGGCATGCGCTATGTGACGCCATTCGATCAACGGCCCGCAGCCTATGGCGTGGATCACGCGGGAGGGGCCAAGAAAGGCATCCAGATCGACGGCGCCAATGGCCGCGCCCTGCGCATCGTAGTGCAGGGGCGCATCGGCATGCGCGCCCACATGGGGCGAGAGATGAATGGCGCTGACATTGACCGGGCAGCCCGGGCCAATGCTGGCCACCCATTCCTGGCTATAGGGCGTGTCGCCCGGAAACACCGGTGCGGCAGGATGGATGGCAGGAGAAATATCCCAGATCTGGCGTGTCATGGTGCAACTAGCAATATGTGTATTTCAGCGGGAGCGCGACAAGTAGCGCAGCCTATGTCAGAGACACCGAGCAAGGGCCGCCCCGCAGCGATGGTGTCGTCCCCCTCCCTTGCGAGGCAAGTTAGAGAGGGGGAGGCCGCGAAGCGGCTCAGGGGGCCACCTTCTTCTTCCTATACCAAAGAGCATAGACCAGTACCAGCACGATCAGAAACGGCACGCCCACCAGCACGGTGGTGTGGAACTCCTTGGTAAACAGCGTGGTGATGATCACGCCCGCCATCAGCAGCGCCCCGACCAGGGTCAGCACGGGAAAGCCCCACATGCGGAACTCCAGCTTCTGGCCCGGATGCTCGCGCTGCCAGCGCGGGCGGAAGAACAGATGGGTCACGAACACCATGAACCAGGCAAACATGGCGCCAAACATGGCGATAGACATCATCAGCTCCAGCGACTGCTCGGGCTTGAGCACATTGAGCACCATGGCCACGGCCATGCCCAGGCAGGAGACGGCAATCGCGCCCAGCGGCACGCCGCTTTTGCTGAGCTTGCTCAGACCCTTGGGGGCATAGCCGCCGCGCGAGAGGCTGAACATCATGCGCGAGGTGACGTAGAGCTGGCTGTTCATGGCCGACAGCGAGGCCAGCAGCACCACGAAGTTGAGCGCCGCAGCCGCGCCGGGGATCTGCAAAATCTCCATCACCTTGACGAAGGGGCTCTTGTCGGTGCCTGCATGGCTCCAGGGCACGACGGCCAGCATCAGGGCCAGCGACAGCAGATAGAACAGCACCAGGCGCAGTACCGTGGTGCGGAAGGCGCGGGTCACGGCCTGCTTGGGGTTCTGGGCCTCGCCGGCAGCAATGGCAATGGATTCCAGGCTCAGATAGCTGAAGATGGCCACGATCACGCCCACCCAGGTGCCCCACCAGCCGTTGGGGAAGAAGCCGCCGTCGACAAAGTAGTTGTCGAAGCCCACGCCCTCGGGGCGCGTGCCGAAGACCACATAGGCCGCAACCAGGATAAAAGCCACGATGGCAATCACCTTGACCATGGAAAACCAGTACTCGACCTGGCCGAAAGCCTTGACGCTGGTGGCATTGACGGCGGCCAGCAGGACCGAGAACAGCGTCACCCAGATCCAGGGGTCCACGGCCGGGAACCAGTAAGCCATGTACTTGCCCACGGCCGTGACCTCCATGCCCACGGCCAGCACCACGGCACCCCAGTAGGCATAGCGCACCACAAAGCCGGCCAGCGGACTGATGTAGTGCTCGGCGTAGGCACCGAAGGAGCCCGAGGTGGGGTGGGCCACGGTCATCTCGGCCAGGCATCCCATGAGCAGCAGGCCGATGAAGGCGCCGATGGCGTAGCTGATGAGCACGCTGGGGCCGGCAAAGCCGATGGCAAAGGCGCTGCCCATGAAGAGGCCTGTGCCGATGGCGCCGCCGATGGCGATCATGGTCATCTGGGCGGAGTTCAGGTGCTGCTGCAAGCCTGTCTCGCGTTGCTGAATACTGTCAAAGTTGGCCATTGCTGACTTGGGCGTGCGAAAAAATCGAAGCGGCAAGTATCCCGCGAATGGTCGGCCAAAGCGGCGTGGCGGCGAATGTCCCTGGCGAAGGAGCTGCCGGCTCAGCGCGGCATCGCGGCGTAGTTGCCGGGGGTCAGTGCATGGTGGGCCTTGAAGGCGCGCTGCATATGGGCCTGGTCGGCAAAGCCCATCTGTTGCGCGACCGAGGCCAGGGGCTCGCCCTGGGCCAGCAGGCGGCGAGCTCCGTTGAGGCGCAGATTGAGCCGGTAGCTGCCGGGAGTCATGCCCGTGGCGGCCTTGAAGCGGCGGATGAAGCGCGTGGCGCTCATGCCGCATTCCTGGGCCAGGGACTGCACGGTGATCCCGGCATCGGGCTCTGCATGCAGGCGCCTCAAAGCGGCCTGGAGTTCGGCACTATTGGCGTGCAAAGGCGCTGCAGCAGGTTCAGCACAGCGGGTCATCAACCGCTCCAATCCCAGGGCCAGTCGCCGCGCCGCGGTCGGTCCGTTGATGGGACGGCACAGGCTGTCCACCAGGCAGGCAATGTTCGCGTCGGCAAGCGCCCGCTGCGCAAAGCGCATCGCGGTGACGCCCAGCCGCGCGTGCAGCCAGTCAGCATCGACGAACAGCATGCGGTAGGCCCAGGGGGCGCCGGGCTCGGGATTGCAGGCATGCCAGGCACCGGGCTCTAGCAGTACTACGCCTCCGGCTTCGATGGGCTGCGGTCCATGCGCATGGTGGAAGACGGTGCAGCCCGCATCGACGATGCCTATCGAATACTCGGCATGCATGTGCAGCCGGAAACAATGCGGCGAAGGTGTGCTCTCTCGCAGCTCGGCCCAGGGGGCGGCTGGGTGGCGGTGAAAGCGGTGTGGCGAGGTAGTCATGGCTGTGTCGGTGAGCGCTGTCGGCCATCATGCCAGCATGGCCGCCACGCTGGCCACCAGCAGCAGGGCCAGCAGCCGGTAAAACCGCCGCTGGCGGAGCGGTGTCTGCAGCCAGCCCGACAGCCACTGGCCCAGCAGCGCCCAGCAGCCCACACCGATCAGGCAGGCCAGCAGTGACATGGTACAGAACTGCCACTGCGCCATGGCCCTATTGGCCTGAGGCAGCACGAACAGGCCGATACCGGCCAGCGCCACCAGCCAGGCCTTGGGGTTGAGGGCCTGGACGGCCACCCCCTGCAGCAGAAGCTGGAGCATGCGGGCCGAATCGTTGTGCCTCTGCGCTTCAGTGACAGGAGTCTCCACGGGCGCATTGGCCAGCCGCCAGGCCAGCCATAGCAGATAGGCGGCGCACAGCCACTCGGCCGCAGTGGACAGGTGCGGCAGGGCTTGCATCAGCCAATGGGCACCCTGGCCCATGGCCCAGACCACAGCGGCATAGCTTCCGCTGGCGCCCAGCACATAGCAGGCACAGGCCAGGCGGGACCTTGCTGCGCCGTGGCGAAGGGCCAGCACGTTGACCGGGCCGGGGGTGATGGCTCCGACGAGGGTGAAGATGCCCATGGCGAGCAGTGAGGAGGACATGAGGATGCGCGCGGACGCGGAACTGCACAAGGGCTGCAGTGTCGCGCGGCGCACCAGCCCTGTATTGAACGCAATTGCGCTAGGCGGGCTGGCATGCCAGTGCTCGTCAGGGTAGCATGGCGTAGGCCACGATTTCGATCTTCATGCCCGGCACGACGAGCGCGGCCACGCCCATGCTGGAGCGGTTGGGGTAGGGGGCATCGAAGAACTCGCGATACACGGCGTCGATCACAGGCATGTCGCCTACCTCGGTCATGTAGATGAGCACCTGTGTCACGTCGGCAAGCGTGCCATTGGCCGCGTGCACGGCTCGGCGCAGGTTGGCAAATGTCAGGCGCGCCTGCTCCGCTATGGTGCCGGTGTCTATGCTTCCGTCCTCGCGCACGGGACCATGGGCCGTGAACAGCATGCTGCCGCTGGCCTTGACGGCCCAGGAGAAGGGCTGCTTGAGTGGCGGCAGGCCTATATCAATCACTTGCTTCATGGCGGACCTCAGGCCAGCACGTGTGCGATGGAGTCGGCCACATGCTGCACATTGGCCCGAGACAGGCCCGACATGCACATCCGGCCCGAGCGGATCAGGTAGACGCCGTGCTCCTCACGCAGGCGGTTGACCTGGGGTTCGGGGATGCCGGTGTAGCTGAACATGCCGCGCTGGCTCAGTAGAAAGCCGAAGTCACGGCGCTCGCCGAAGCGCTCGTGCAGCGCTTGCTGCAGCTGGGCGCGCATGTCCTTGATGCGGCCGCGCATCTCTGCCAGCTCCTCGACCCACAACTGGCTGAGCTCGGCAGACTGCAACACCTGCTGCACCAGGCGCGCGCCCTGGGTGGGCGGCGAGGAATAGTTGCGGCGTACCGTGGCCTTGAGCTGGCCCAACACATTGGAGGCCGTGGCCGCGTCGTTGCAGACCACGCTCAGGCCGCCCACGCGTTCGCCGTACAACGAGAAGTTCTTTGAGAACGAATTGGCCACAAAGGCCTGGGCACCGGCAGCAGCCAGAGCGCGCACGGACCAGGCGTCGTCATCGATGCCGTCGCCGAAGCCCTGGTAGGCCATGTCGACAAAGGGGATCAGGCCGCGCCCGACGATCACGGGAATCAGCTGCTGCCACTGCTCGCGTGACAGGTCCACGCCCGTGGGGTTGTGACAGCTCGCATGCAGCAGCACCACGCTGCCCGAGGGGATGCCGCGCAGCGTATCCAGCATGGCATCGAAACGCAGGCCGCCCGTGGCCGGGTCGTAGTAGGGGTAGCTGTGCGTGTGCAGACCTGCACCTTCGAAGATGGCCAGGTGGTTCTCCCAGGTCGGGTCGCTGATCCAGATCTCGGCATCGGGGAAATAGTGCTTGATGAAATCGGCGCCGACCTTGAGCGCGCCAGAGCCACCCAAGGTCTGCAGTGTGGCGATGCGCTTTGCGTGCACGGCCTCGTGGTCGGCACCGAACACCAGGTTCTGCACCAGTTGGCGATACTCGCAAATGCCTTCGATGGGCAGATAGCCGCAGGGGAGGATGTGCCCTGCCAGGGACTGGGCGGCCTGGCGCACGCAGTTGAGCACGGGCAGGCGGCCCTGCTCGTCGAAGTACAGGCCGATGCTCAGGCTGACCTTGTCGGCGCGTGCATCCTGCTGGAAGGCTTCCATCAGCGAGAGTATGGGGTCGCCGGGGTAGGAGGGGACATGGGCGAAAACGGAGGCTGAGGCAGTCGTCATGGTGTTGTTTGCTTGCAGATGAAATCGGATAGAACGGGCGGCTGCGGCTTAGACAATGGTCTGGGCCGCAGTGGCCGCTGCGGTGGGCTTGCGATACCACAGTCCATAGACGGCAGCCAGCAGCAGCAAGAAAGGCACGCCGGTCAGCAGCGTGAGGCGGAATATGTCTGTGAACAGTGTGGACACCAGCGCGGCCAGCATGAGTGCGGCACCGAGCAGTGTCAGCGCCGGGAAGCCCCACATGCGGAAGGCCAGCGGCGCAGCGCCTTGGCGTGCGCGGCGGGTGCGGAAGAACAGATGGGTCACGAAGATCATGAACCAGGTGAACATGGCTCCGAACATGGACACGGCCATCATCAGCATGAAGGACTGCTCGGGGTTCACGATATTGAACAGCGTGGCCACGGCAATTCCCAGGCAGGACAGCAGCAGCGCTGGCAGGGGCACGCCGCGCGAGTTGACGCGTCCCAGCACGGCGGGCGCATGGCCGGCGCGCGCGAGGCTGAACATCATGCGTGTGGTGATGTAGAGCTGGCTGTTCATGGCCGACAGTGCGGCGACGAGCACCACGAAGTTGATCACGCTGGCCGCGCCCGGGATACCGATGATCTCCATCACCTTTACAAAGGGGCTGCCTTCCTTGCCAGCCGTGGCCCAGGGCACGATGGCCAGCATCAGCGCGATGGTGGTCAGGTAGAAAACCACCAGGCGCACCATGGTGGAGCGAAAGGCACTGGTGACGGCGCGCTGCGGGTCCTTGGCTTCGCCTGCAGCGACGGCGATCATTTCGATGCTCAGGTAGCTAAAGATGGCGATGATCACGCCCACCCAGGTTCCCCAGGCACCGTTGGGGAAGAAGCCACCGTTGTTGACGTAGTTGCCAAAACCCACGCCGGCGGGCCGAGTGCCGAAGACGACCCAGGCGCCGATCAGTATGAAGGCCACGATGGCCACGATCTTTACCAGGGAGAAACTGTACTCCACGGCACCGAAGGCCTTGACACTCATCATGTTCACGCCTATCAGCAGGGCCGAGAACAGTACCACCCAGGTCCAGCGCGGCACTTCGGGGAACCAGTAGCCCATGTACAGGCCTATGGCCGTCACCTCGGTGCCCACGGCCAGCACCACGGCTGCCCAGTAGGCATAGCGCACGAGAAAGCCGGCGATGGGCGCGATGTAGTGCTCTGCATAGGCGCCGAACGAGCCAGAGGTCGGGTGGGCCACGGTCATCTCGGCCAGGCAGCCCATGAGCAACAGCGAGATCACGGCACCGACGGCATAGCTGATGAGCACGCTAGGCCCGGCAAAGCCTATGGCGAAGCCGCTGCCCAGGAACAGGCCGGTGCCGACGGCACCGCCGATGGCGATCATGGTCATCTGTCCTGCGGACAGTTGTTGCTTGAGTCCAGACTCTCGCTGGACGATTTCCTCAAAGGCCGGCATGGGTGTCTCCGTGGTGGTTTTGGCTTTGGAGAGCCATGCTATTTGCCGGCTTGTGGGATGATTTAATGGTTATCCATAAACTTCTATTAAATTGGATAATTAATTTAATTGTTAAAGATGAATGAGCGTTTTTATGCAGGGTGAACTTGACAAGACCGACCGTTTGCTGGTCCACGCGCTGCAGGACAACGCACGGCTGACTTCCGGCGAGCTGGCGCAGCGAGTCAATCTGTCGCAGTCGCCTTCATGGCGGCGCATCAAGCATCTCGAGGACGAGGGCGTGATCACCGGCTATCACGCTGCGCTGGACCGGCGGGCCGTGGGCTTTGGCGTGCTGGCCTTTGTGATGGTGGCGATCGATCACCAGAACGAAGAGTCGTCGCTGAACTTCGAGAAGGCCGTGTGCGCTATTCCCGAGGTGGTGATGTTCCACGGCATCTCGGGTCCCGAGGACTTTTTGCTGGTCATCGTGGCCCGCGATCTCGATGCTTATTCGGACCTGCTGCAACGCAAGCTGCACCGCCTGCCGGGCGTGCGCCAGGTGCACACGCATTTCTCGCTGCAGGAGTTCAAGGGGCGCATAGGAGGCCTGCCGGTGCCGCTTTGAGAGACGTTTCGGGCCTAGGAGCACGTAAGGCTTCGCGCAGCCTAAAATATGGGAATATTCTGATGTCTGGTCTGCCATTGGCTGCGCTACGCTTGAGGGCTGACACCATTTTTCGTCGTCCCCTGATTCTCAGATGTCCCTAGCTGCCCCCCCCGGTTCTTCCAGCGTGTGGCCCGCCGTGCGCATGGTGGCCCGTGCCGATATTGGCCAGCAGCGCCTCAATAACGAGGACGCCGTTGGCATCCACCCCCAGCTTCAGCCATGGCCTGCTGCCGTGTTGGCCGATGGCATGGGCGGCTATAACGCGGGCGAGGTGGCTAGTACCATGGCGGTGGACCTGATTGCGGCGGCAGTACAGCACTGCTCCGATAGTGAGGATTCGCCGGATCTGGTTGCCAAGGAGTTGGCCGACGCCCTGCACATGGCCAATACGGCCATCTATGCTGCCGCGCAATCCACGCCCGGCTACAGTGGCATGGGCACCACGGTGGTGGTCGCCCTCGTGCTGGCACGTGAGGTGCTGATCGCGCATCTGGGCGACTCCAGGGCCTACGCCTGGCGTGCCGGTCGGCTGCAGCGCCTGACGCGGGATCACTCCCTGGTACAGCAGGATATCGATGCAGGCCTGATCACCGAGGCAGATGCCAAGACCTCTCGCTACGGTCATCTGGTGACAAGAGCGCTGGGTGTGATGCCCCAGGTGGAGCCCGAGCTCAGTCACTGGCTGCTGCAGCAGGGAGATCGCATTTTGCTGTGTTCGGACGGCCTGACCGATATGCTGAGCGACGCCAGTCTTGAATCCCTGTTCGAGGAAAACCTGCCGCTGGCGCGATTGAAGGAGGCCTTGATCGAAGCGGCCAACGCCGCGGGCGGCAAGGACAATATCGGTGTGGTGCTGATCGAGCAGGACGCCTGATCCCCGGATCTGGCGGGAACTCTTAGATCAGACCGCTTTCCAGCTGAGGCAGATTGTGGCGCTGGCGCACGCGGTTGCAGGCGTCCGAACCCGCAGCAAATTCCCGGCAAGGGGAAGGGCGCCATTCATAGATGCCGCAGTATGCCTTCTCTCCGACCTTGCCCACCAGGGCGGCGCAACGCGGCCTGGCCCAGTCCGTGCCGCGCATGCGACAGGTGTAGTCGGTGACTTCCTCAACCAGTCCTGCAGGGACGCTGCCCCCATGCTCCTGGGACTCGTGTACGGAAAAATCGACACGAAAGGACGCGCAGCAGGCGCCGCAGCTGAGGCAGGGATGGGTCATGGCAGGGGGCGCAATACTTCCGGTGAGGGGTGAGATTTTCGCAGCTGTGCAAGCCCTTTGCGCGCGCTGGGCTGCAGATTTGTCAACCGCTTTGCGCAATACCCGCCCAAAAATCCATGCTGCTGGTGTCAATTCGCCACCGCTGTCCCCCAATCGCCTACAGTAAATGGAAAATGAGAATCAAAATCAATTAATAATGCGCTATGAGTTCTTTGCAGTCCCCCTCGGCGAGGTCTGAGGCAGTGTCAGTTACTTCGTCCATGAATGCTCTTTCTGTTCAAGCGTCTGAATCCGGCGTGCAATCTTGCGGCGCAGCGGCCACGGCCGCAGCCAGCGCACCGGTGATGGGCCTGGATCAGCTGGTGGTGAATCAGCCGGCCCGGGTGGTGGATCTGGCTTCCTGCGAAGGCGAGGATGAAAGCCTGCTGCTCAGACTCATGGAAATCGGCTTTCTGCCCGGTGAGTCCGTGCGCATCGTGGCCACCGGCTTTCCCGGCCCCGATCCGCTGGCCGTGCGCATAGGTCAGGCGACATTTGCGCTGCGTCGCCATGAGGCGGCCCAGGTGCTGGTGCAACTGGAGGCCGCAGCATGAACGCGCGCGAATCCCAGATCACCATGATGAGCCCTCAGGCCGCGGAGCAGGCGCCCTTGCGCGCCGCGTTGCTGGGCAACCCGAACTGCGGCAAGACGGCGCTGTTCAATCTGCTGACCGGCGCCCGCCAGAAGGTGGCCAACTACGCGGGCGTGACCGTGGAGCGCAAGGAAGGCTGGCTGAGCACGCCCGGCAAGCGCCGCGTGCGCGTGCTGGACCTGCCTGGCACCTACAGCCTGGATGCGCACAGCGAGGACGAGCGCATCACGCGCGACATCGTCAAGGGCCAGCATCCGCGCGAAGCTCCGCCCGAGCTGCTGGTCTGCGTGACCGATGCCACCCATCTGCGCCTGAACCTGCGCCTGGTGCTGGAGGCACGCGCCCTGGGTCTGCCCATGGTGGTGGTGCTCAATATGAGCGATATGGCGCGTCGCCAGGGATTGGTCATCGACAAGGCCCGGCTCAGCGAGCTGCTGGGCGTGCCCGTGGTGGAGAGCGTGGGCGTGCATCTGTCCGGTGCCAGGGATCTGCTGGCCTGGCTGGACAGCGAGCAGGCCAGGCAGCTCAAGGCTCCGACGCTCGAAGGCCAGTTCAAGCCCGTGACGGGCAGCAACTCGCGCGCCCAGCTGCTGGCCCTGCATCAGCAGGTGGCCGAGATCATGCGCCTGACCGTGCAGGAGCCCGCAGCTCCCACGCAGCGTGACGATCGCATCGATTCCGTGGTGCTGCACCCGCTGTGGGGTACTCTGCTGTTGGTGGTGACGCTGTTCCTGATGTTCCAGGCCGTGTTCAGCTGGGCCGAGCCCCTGATGGACGGCATCGAAGGCCTGGTCAGCGACTTCGGCCAGTGGGTGCATGGCGTGATGCCCGATGGCGTGCTGCGCAGCCTGCTGGTCGACGGCGTGATCGCCGGCACCGGCTCGGTGGTGGTCTTTCTGCCGCAGATCCTGATTCTGTTCTTCTTCATCCTGGTGCTGGAAGACTCGGGTTATCTGCCGCGCGCCGCGTTTTTGCTGGACCGCATCATGGGCAGCGTGGGCCTGTCCGGACGCTCCTTCATTCCGCTGCTGTCCAGCTTTGCCTGCGCCGTGCCCGGCATCATGGCCACGCGTTCGATCTCCAGCTGGCGCGACCGTCTGCTGACCATCATGATCGCGCCGCTGATGACCTGCTCGGCACGCCTGCCCGTGTACACGCTGTTGATCGGTGCCTTCATCCCCGAGCAGACCGTGGCCGGCTTCTTCAATCTGCAGGGTCTGGTGCTGTTTGCCCTCTATGTGGGCGGCATTGCCAGCGCCATGGCCGTGGCCTGGGTGGGCAAGCTGGCCACCAAGGTCAAGACCCGCACGCCGCTGCTGATGGAGCTGCCTTCCTACCGCATCCCCAGCCTGCGCAGCCTGGTGCTGGGCCTGTACGAGCGGGCCATGATCTTCCTGCGCCGCGTCGGCGGCATCATCCTGACCGTCAGCATCGTGCTGTGGTTCCTCTCCAGCTACCCCGGCGCTCCCGAGGGCGTGACCGAAGGTGCGATTCGCTACAGCTTCGCGGGCCAGATCGGCCGTGCGCTGGAAGTGGTGCTGGCGCCCATCGGCTTCAACTGGCAGATCGCGATTGCGCTGGTGCCCGGCATGGCCGCGCGCGAGGTGGCCGTGGGGGCGCTCGGTACGGTGTATGCGCTGTCGGCTGTGGGCGACGATGCCATGGCCCAGCAACTGAGCCCGCTGATCGCCAGCAGCTGGTCGATGGCGACCGCGCTGTCGCTGCTGGTCTGGTTTGTGTTTGCGCCCCAGTGCATCTCCACGCTGGCCATGGTCAAGCGCGAAACCAATGGCTGGCGTTATCCCCTGCTGATGGCCGGCTATCTGTTTGGTCTGGCCTATCTGGCCAGCTTCGTGACCTATCGCGTCGCCGTGGCCCTGGGCTGGGGCTGAGAAAGGATTGTCTATGTGGCAGGAACTGATAGTGGGCGCCATCGTGCTGGTGGCCGCCGTGTCGCTGGCCTGGCGTTTCATGCCCGCCGGTCTGCGCCGCAGGCTGACGCGGGTTCATCCTTCGCTGGCGCCGGCGGCCAAGAGCGGCAGCTGCGGCGGTTGCAGCGCCTGTGGCGGCGACAGCTGCTCGGACACCCGAAAGGCCTGAAGCGCAGGCGAGGCCTGAAACACAGGCGAGGCCTGAAACACAGGCGAGGTCTGACTGCATCAGCTAAAAATATAGCTGCCTGCGCTTTCCATCTCTGCATTTCAGATACTTTCGTATCTGAGGTGCTTGATTGGTAAGCGCAGGCAGCTTTTTATTTGATAGCGATGGCGTCGATGCCGCTCAGGCGGCTTCCAGCCAGGGCTGAACTTCCTCGACGCTGAGTGCCGACAGGCCGAACTTCTGGCGCGTGTCGTGGCAGCCGTAGGAGGCAAACGGGAAGTCGCGGCAGGGGCGCGAGCGCTGTTCGTAGATGCCGCAGCCTATGCAGCCCGCGCCGACCTCGGGCAGCTCGCGCAGCGCCACGCAGCGCACCGGGTGGCGCTCCGTGCCGTTCATGCGCGCGCGGTTGCCCTTGCCGGGCACCTCATGGGCCAGCTCATCGGGGACGGTGCCGCCCATGGATTGCAGCTCGTAGATGGAAAACTCCACGCGGTAGTTCTGGCAGCAGACGCCGCAGCGCAGGCAGGGGTGGACGGATTCGGACATGGTGTTTCTTCAAGGGTTCAGGCATCGGGGTCGCGCCGTCCTCCTCGGGCGAGGACGGCTTGTGAGGGAGCGAGGGAGACCGGTGCGCAGGCTTGCCTGCGGCTTCCGGTGCCTGGGTCACTAGGTGTGGCCTTGAAGAAACTTCAGATAGAAGGTGTGGATGCGTACATAAAGCGCACGCACGCGCGCAGCAAAGGATTTGCGCGGGCCGAAGACGGATGGCACGCGCGTGTGGCGTGCCATATGCGGCTGGCGCAGTGCCAGCAGGCCGCCGCGCTGGCCGTAGCGGGCATCGCCCTGGGCGGGGCGCAGCGGAAACAGAAACACCGCCAGCTGGCGCAGGGCCCGCTGGCGGTGTGGGGATGTGATGTGGCTCAGGTGCATGGGTGTGGTGGTATGCAGATGAGCCCGGACGCGGCGAATCAGCCTGGCTGGCGGCCCAGCAGCAGGTACTCCATGAGAGCCTTTTGCACATGCATGCGATTTTGGCTATGGCACGCGGCATGCTGCCGCTTCACACCCGCGAAGCGGGTATGAGCCTGCGCCTGAATCGCATGCGGGCTCTGGCGAGCCGCCGCGTGGACCGATGTCTGCGCCATCAGTCCACGCGGCCCAGCAAAAGGTACTCCATGAGAGCCTTTTGCACATGCATGCGATTCTCGGCCTCGTCCCAGACCACGGATTGGGGGCCGTCGATGACTTCGGCCTCCACTTCCTCGCCGCGGTGGGCAGGCAGGCAGTGCATGAACAGGGCGTCGGCCTTGGCAGAGGCCATCATCTCGGCATCCACGCACCAGTCGGCAAAAGCCTTTTTGCGCGCTTCGTTCTCGGCCTCGTAGCCCATGCTGGTCCACACATCGGTGGTGACCAGGTCGGCACCCTTGCAGGCTTCGAGAGGGTCCTTGAACACCTTGTAGCAGCCGGGGTTGACGGGCTTGCCGTTGAAGGCCAGCTGTTCGTCCACCTCGTAGCCGCCGGGCGTGCTGACATGGACCGTGAAGCCCAGCAGATCGGCGGCCTGCAGCCAGGTGTTGGCCATGTTGTTGCCGTCGCCCACCCAGGCCACCACCTTGCCCTTGATCGAGCCGCGGTGCTCGATGAAGGTGAAGATGTCGGCCAGGATCTGGCAGGGGTGGAACTCGTTGGTCAGACCGTTGATGACGGGCACGCGCGAGTACTGGGCAAAGCGCTCAATCTTGTCCTGGCCGAAGGTGCGGATCATGACCAGGTCGGTCATGCGGCTGATGACGCGTGCGCTGTCCTCGATGGGCTCGGAACGGCCCAACTGGCTGTCGCCCGTGGTCAGATGCACCACGGAGCCGCCTAGCTGGTACATGCCGGCCTCGAAGCTCACACGCGTGCGCGTGCTGGCCTTCTCGAAGATCATGGCCATGGTGCGGTCGGTCAGCGTGTGGTGCTTTTCGTAGCCCTTGAATTTCTTCTTGATCAGGGCTGCACGTTCCAGCAGGTAGTCGTATTCGTCGGCGGTGAAGTCGCTAAATTGCAGGTAATGCTTCATGCGGAATTCCTTGGAGGATCAGGCAGCCAGAATGGCTTGAACCAGGGGCTTGAGCCTGGCGACGATTTCATCGGCTTCGGGCTTGCTCAGGATCAGCGGCGGCACCAGGCGAATCACGGTGTCGGCGGTCACGCTCAGCAGCAGGCCGGCTTCTGCGGCCTGGCCAATCAGCTCGCCACAGGGCTTGGTCAGCTCCACGCCAATCATCAGACCCTGTCCGCGCACTTCGACAAAGCCTTCGAGGCTGCCCAGTTCAGCCTGCAGTTTAGCCTTCAGATATTCGCCCACTTCAGTGGTGTGAGCCAGCAGACCATCTTCTTCCATGATGCGGATGGTTTCCACGCCGGCGCGCATGGACAGCGGGTTGCCACCAAAAGTGGAGCCATGGTTGCCGGCCTTGAGCACTTCGGCAGCCGCCTTGTGCGCCACCACGGCACCCACGGGCACGCCAGAGCCCAGGCCCTTGGCCAGGGTCATCACATCGGGGGTGATGCCGGCCCACTGGTGGGCAAACCACTTGCCGGTGCGGCCCATGCCGGCCTGCACCTCATCCATGATCAGCAGCCAGCCCTTGGCATCGCACAGCTCGCGCACCTTCTTCAGATAGTCGGCGCGCATGGGATGCAGACCGCCTTCGCCCTGGATGGGCTCCATCATGATGGCGACGATGTTGGGATTGCCTTCGGTCGCGTCGATCAGGGCTTCGTAGTCATTGGGGGCGATGCGGGTGAAGCCGGCGAGCAGATCGCCAAAGCCGTTGCGTACCTTGGGGTTGGCCGTGGCGCTCATGGTGGCGATGGAGCGGCCGTGGAAAGCATGGTCATAGACCACGATCTCGGGCTTGGCAATGCCCTTGTCCACGCCGTACTTGCGGGCGATCTTGATCGCCGCCTCGTTGGCTTCCAGGCCGGTGTTGCAGAAGAACACATTGGTCATGCCCGAGCGCTCGGTCAGCAGCTTGGCCAGAGTCTCCTGGCCGGGCACATGGTAGTAGTTGCTGGTGTGGATCAGCTTGGCCACCTGCTCCTGCAGCGCGGGCACCAGCTTGGGGTGGTTGTGCCCCAGGGTGTTGACGGCAATGCCGCCCAGCGCGTCCAGGTATTCCTTGCCGTTCACGTCCCAAACGCGGCAGCCCTGGCCGCGCTCCAGCGCGATGGGTACGCGGCCGTAAGTGGGCATAACGTGGGGCGAAGCTGCCTCGATGAAAGCGGTCATTGCAAGAATCTCCTGAGAAGGAAGGTCAATGGCGCACGGCGGCGCCTGAAAAATGAGAGCTTTGATTCTAGAGTGCCCGGATAACCCCAACATTGCGGATTGCGCATCGCTGCCATGCAATCAACCTACGCCATTGTGGGGTTGACAGCATGGCTCTTATACAAGAGTTAGAATGCTCGTTTAGGCATGTTGGCGGGGATCCCGCCTGGTTGCCGGATCTTTTTGGCGAATATTTGATGGTTACCCCTTCCAGCAAAGAACTGTTCATCATGGGTATGACCCATGCCGGAAAAACCTTTCGACCCAGCGACTGGGCCGAGCGCTTGGCCGGTGTCATGAGTCAGTTCCGCCCTGGTGGTGCCTGCGCCGGAAGCCATCTGAGCTACTCTCCCTGGTGTGTGCCCACGGTGATGAACGGCACCAAATGCGTGGTCATCAACCGGGATCTGCGCGACTACGAACCGATGGCATGGGACTTCTGCCTGAATTTCGCCAAGGACAACGATCTGCAAGTGGCCGAGGCCTGCCTGCTGCCAGACAAGCTGCCAGCCGGCAAGAAGTGATTTTTCAGGTGCCCAGAGGCGCCGCGCAAACGACAAAGGCTTCCACGGGAAGCTTTTTTTGTATCTGTGCGCTGCGGGTCTAGCTCTGCGCTGTCGTGCTGTCCAGCAGCCGTGAACGGCGCCACGGGCCCCAGCGGTAGTAGGCGATGGACAGCAGCATGGATGCCAGCGCGCTGAGCGGAAAGCTCCACCACAGCGCATCCTGCCCCCACAGCGGCTGCAGCCCCCAGGCCAGGGGCAGGCGCAGTCCCCACAGCGCCAGGGCCAGGATGCTCAGGGGCGCCAGCACCGCGCCCGTGGAGCGCACCACGCCGGCCAGCACGCTGCTCACGCCCAGCAGCATGAACGAGCCCAGCACGATGTGGTTGAGGTGGCGTGCGGGCTCCAGGGCCTTGCTGTCCTCGGGCAGGAACAGGGCCAGCACGGAGCGGTCGCAGGCCAGGATCAGGGCCACGCAGGCGCCGGTCAGCAACAGGTGGCACGTCACGCCGGCGCGTGCGGTGCGCGCCACACGCGGCCAGTGGCCGGCGCCCACGTTCTGGGCAGCGATGGTGGTGCAGGCCGAGGCCACGGCAATGGCCGGCATCTGGACATAGGCCCACAGTTGCAGGGCCGCGCCGTAGGCGGCCGAAACCTGGGCGCCATGGGTGTTGATCAGGGCCAGCATCAACACCAGGGAGAGCGAGACCACCAGCATCTGCAGGCCCATGGGCAGGCCCTTGGTGACCAGGCAGCGCACCAGTGCCGGTTCGGGCCGTAGATGGCGGCGCTGGCGCCAGCCTATCCATAGCGGCAGGCGCCGCCGACGCAGCCAGACCAGCAGGCCCGCAAGGCCGAGGCTGTTGGCCGCCAGGGTGGCCAGTGCCGAGCCCGCCATACCCAGACCGGGCAGGGGACCGGCGCCGAAGATGAACAAGGGGTTGAGCAGGGCATCGCCCAGCGCCACGCCCAGCAGGGCTACGAAAGGTGTGCGGCTGTCGCCCGTGCCGCGCAGCACGGCGGTCACGAAGATCAGCAGCAGCATGGGCGGCAGTGCGAGAAAGAGCACCCTCAGATAGTCCACTGCCAGTGTGGCGGTGGCAGGCTCGGCCCCCATGGCGCCCAGCATGGGGGCGGCAAGCGGCCAGCCCAGGGTGGCCATCAGCAGGGACATGCCCAGAAACAAGCTGGCACTGGTGCCCGTGATGCGGCGTGCCAGGGCCCAGCGGTCCGCGCCCACGGCCTGAGCCACGAGCAGATTGGCGGCCTGGCTGATGCCGAAGACCAGGGCGATCAGCGCAAACAGCAGGTTGTTGGCATGCACGGCCGCGGACAGCGCGGTCTCGCCCAGATGGCGTCCGATCCAGAAGGCATTGACCGAGGTATTGAGCGACTGCAGCACATAACCGCCCCACAGAGGCAGGGAAAAACGCAGCAGGGCGCGGCCTATCGGTGCGTGGGTCAGTGGCTGGTGCATGGACAAAAGGAGGCGGCGCAAGCTCAAGCGCTGGGGCTTGGCAAGAAAAAACCCCGCGCGGCACAGGCCGGCGGGGTGGGCACCGGCGGGCCGGTGCGGGGAGAGCCGGGCTTAGAGCGCCTGCATTTCCTTGTTGAGCTGGGTCGGGTTCTGGGGGGCGGCGGCAGGCGCGGGAGCCGCTTCGGCCTTTTTGCCCAGATCGGCAGGGACATCCACATAGGGCAGCTTCAGGGCCGAGCTGGTCATGCGGCGGATCTCGTTGGTATAGGCAGCATCCTCGTTGATCTTGCGGCCGTAGGAGGGCACGATCTGCTGGATGTGGGCCTTCCACTCGGCGCTGGCCATCTGCTCGGGGAAGGACTTCTTGAGCAGGTTCAGCATGATGTGCGGAGCGGTCGAGGCGCCGGGCGATGCACCCAGCAGGGCGGCGATGCTGCCGTCTTCCGAGCCCACGATTTCGGTGCCGAACTGCAGCACGGCGCCTTTTTCAGGGTCGCGCTTGATGATCTGCACACGCTGGCCGGCGGTGACCAGCTTCCAGTCCTCGCGCTTGGCTTCGGGGAAGTACTGGGCCAGCACGGCCTGACGGTCTGCGTCGGTCAGCTCGGCCTGCTGCATCAGGTACTGGACCAGATCCAGGTTGTGGATGCCCACGCGCAGCATGCCCATCAGATTGTCATGGGTGACCGAGGAGAACAGGTCCCACCAGGAGCCGTTCTTGAGGAACTTGGTGGTGGCCAGTGCAAAGGGGCCGAACAGCACCACGGGCTTGCCGTCGAGCTGGCGGGCGTCCAGATGGGGCACGGACATGGGAGGCGAGCCGGTGGAGGCAATGCCGTAGGCCTTGACGTCGTGGCGCTTGGCCAGCTCGGGGTTCTCGATGGCCAGGAACTGGCCGCCCACGGGGAAGCCGGCGTAGTTCTTGGATTCTGGGATGCCCGAGGCCTGCAGCAGCTTGAGTGCGGCACCGCCGGCACCGACGAAGACGAACTTGGCCTTGACGGTCTTTTCCTGGCCGCCCTTGGCCAGATCGGCCACGGTCACGTTCCAGGTCTTGTCGGCGTTCTGGCGCAGTGCCGTGACTTCGCTTTGCAGGTGCAGCTGGAAGTTGGGACTCTTCTGGAGCGAGGCCATCAGCTGCTCGGTCCAGACGCCATGGTTCACGTCGGTGCCCAGGGGCATGTAGGTGGCGGCGATCTTCTGGGCCGGGTCACGGCCTTCGATCATCAGCGGGGCCCACTTCTTGATCTGTGCCTGGTCTTCGGAGTACTCCATGCCGTAGAACAGGGGGTTCTGGACCAGGGCCTGCTGGCGCTTCTTGAGGAAGGCGATGTTGTCGTCACCCCAGACGAAGCTCATGTGGGGCGTGGCATTCACGAAAGTTTCAGGCGACTGCAGGTGGCCGCGGCCGACCTGGTGGGCCCAGAACTGGCGCGTCACCTCGAACTGCTCGGCAATGCTCACGGCACGCTTGGTTTCCACGCTGCCGTCGGGCAGCTGGGGCGTGTAGTTGAGCTCGGCAAAGCCGGAGTGGCCGGTGCCGGCGTTGTTCCAGCCGTTGGAGCTTTCCAGGGCCACGCCGTCCAGGCGCTCGAAGACCTCGATCTTCCAGTCGGGCTGCAGCTCCTGCAGGTAGGTGGCCAGCGTCGTGCTCATCACGCCGGCGCCTACCATCACCACATCGACGGGCTGCTCGTTCTCGGCCTTGGGCACGGAGCGAGGAAATATTGGCCAAAACAAAAATAACAGCGCGGCCAGGACCAGGGCCGCGACGGCTCCCAGTCCTGCTTTGATCGACTTTTTCATGACTTTTTCTAGACTTGACTATCAAAAAAGCCTGCGGGCAGGCGGCAGGCTTTTTGCGAAGATACGGGGCAAGTCCTATAAAAGACATGAGACTCCCCGACCTAGGGATTGTCCTAGGGAAGTCAAAATCTGACGCTAATCAATTCGTATTAGGGCGCTTTGTGCTAGGCGTGTGGCGCATCTGTGTATGCCTTGATGAGGCAGTCACCGTCGGGTACAGGCAACAAAAAAACCGCCCTGAGGCGGTTTTGATGTTTTTGCTGACAGCGCACCCGTTACAAACGGCAGATGACCGAAGTCATCCGTGCTTGAGGGAGGCTGGTATTAAGCAGCCAGAGCCAGGGTCTTGACCTTGGCGGACAGGCGGCTCTTGTCGCGAGCTGCCTTGTTCTTGTGGAAGATGCCCTTGTCAGCGATCGCGTCGATCACGGACTGAGCCTTGGCAAACAGTTCAGCTGCCTTGGTCTTGTCGCCGGCCACAACAGCCTTCTCGACATTCTTGACAGCAGTGCGGTACTTGGAACGCAGCGAAGTGTTCGCAGCGTTCAGCTTGACGTTCTGGCGGGCGCGCTTGCGGCCAGAAGCCAGGCGGGGGTTCTTTTTGGCTTTAGTTGCCATGATTTATTTCCTTGTGTGTCTGAGGATGATGTCAGCAAAACCGTGGATTGTAGCATACCCCCTGAACGGCTGCGCCGCCTCCCCCAAAGGGGGACGACAGCTGCGCTGCGAGGCGGCTCTTGCTCGCTGTCCTGGTGTGAGGTGTGCCTGGCCGAAGAGTGTGGTTTGCTACAGAGTGCAAGGCACCGCGATCTGGGCAAGCAGCGGCTGGCGTGAACGCATACACTTCGCTGCGTGTCACTGTTCAAAGCCGCCTCCACCGTATCCCTGATGACGCTGGCCTCCCGTGTTTCGGGGCTGGTTCGCGATCTGCTCATGGCCTCCATGTTTGGAGCCAATGCCCTTACAGACGCGTTCAATGTCGCCTTCAGAATTCCCAACCTGTTCCGGCGCCTCTTCGCCGAAGGGGCTTTCAGCCAGGCCTTTGTGCCGGTGCTGGCCGCCAGCAAGACTCGGGATGGCGAGGAGGCCACGCGCCACCTGATCAGCCATGTCGCGACCATGCTGTTCTGGGCTCTGCTGGTGGTCTGCGTCTTGGGCGTGATCGGCGCGCCGCTGCTGGTCTGGCTGCTGGCCAGCGGCATGCGCCAGTCACCCGACGGCTATCACGCAGCCGTGGTGATGACGCGCTGGATGTTCCCCTATATCGGTTTTATGTCGCTGGTGGCTCTGTCGGCAGGCATTCTCAATACCTGGAAGAAGTTCGCGGTGTCGGCAGCCACGCCCGTGCTGCTCAATCTCAGCATGATCGTGGCGGCCCTGCTGGGAGCGCCCTGGTTCGAAAAGCAGGGCATAGAACCCATCTATGCCATGGCTGGCGGCGTGATGCTGGGCGGCGTGCTGCAACTGGCGGTGCAGATTCCTGCGTTGCGCTCCATGGGGCTGATGCCGCGCATCGGCTTTTCGCCTGCAGCCGTTCGCGCAGCCTGGGATGAGGCGGGCGTGCGTCGCATCCTGACGCTGATGGGGCCGGCGCTGCTGGGGGTAGGGGTGGCCCAGGTTTCGTTGATGATCAACACCCAGATCGCTTCCTATATGGCGCCCGGCAGCGTGACCTGGTTGTTCTATGCCGACCGTCTGATGGAGTTTCCCACGGCCTTGCTGGGCGTGGCTCTGGGGGTGGTGCTGACGCCGCAGCTGGCTTCAGCCAAGGCGGCAGGTGATGGCGAACGCTATTCCAATATGCTGGACTGGGGTCTGCGCCTGGTCGTGCTGCTGGCCGTGCCCTGCGCCGTGGGCCTGCTGACCTTTGCCACGCCGCTGGTGGCCACGCTATTCCATCGCGGTGCCTTGCATGACAGCGATGTGGGGCAGATTGCCCTGGCGCTGATGGGCTACGGCGCCGGCCTGCTGGGCCTGGTGGCCATCAAGGTGCTGGCCCCCGGCTACTACGCCAGCCAGGACATCCGCACACCCGTGAAGATTGCGATCGTGGTGCTGGTGATTACGCAGTTGCTCAATCTGGTGCTGGTGCCCTGGCTCAAGCACACAGGGCTGGCCCTGTCCATCGGTCTGGCTGCACTGGTCAACGCGAGCTGGTTGCTCACGGGCTTGCTGCGTCGCGGTACCTACAAGCCCAGGCCGGGCTGGTTGAAGTTCATCGTGCAGGTGATTGCGGCCAGTGCCTTGCTGGCGGTGCTGCTGCTCTGGGGCAGTCAGCACTTCGACTGGGTGGGCTTGCGCAGCAATGGCTTGCTGCGCGCAGGTCTGCTGGCTGTGATGATGGTCGGTGCCGCCGTGCTTTACTTTGGCGTGCTGATGCTGTCGGGCCTGAATCTGCGTCAATTGCTGCGCCGCTAAAGCTTGGACTGCTCATGGAAAAGTGAGCGGTCAGCGCAGGTTTTACAGGCGTATCAAGGGGATTTCGCTTGCATGACCTGCCAAGGCGGCTTACAAATCAGCCTATGAGCTGGACGATAGACGAGTACCCCACGGCCCTGCAGTATTTTGCGTCCCTGGTGCAGAGCGACGATAACTTTGCCTTGATGGAAGCCGCCATCAGCATTGCTCAGGATGCCGAACCTGATCTTGACCTGCAGGCCGTGCTGGCGGAACTGGACAGGCTGCAAGTGCGCTTGGTGCAGCGTCTGGCTGGCGAGGAGGACGGTTTGCGCAAGCTCAGTGCGCTCAACAAGTTCTTCTACGGTGAGTTGGGCTTTGCCGGCAACCTCAACAACTATTACGACCCTGCCAACAGCTATATCCACCATGTGCTGCAGACCAGGCGCGGCATTCCCATCAGCGTGGCGCTGATCTGGCTGGAGCTGGCTGCCGGCATCGGTCTGACGGTGGAGGGCATAGGCTTTCCAGGGCATTTTCTGGTCAAGGTCATGCTGCCGCAGGGGCAGGTGGTGCAGGATCCGTTGACAGGCGATTCCTATTCCGCAAGCGCCTTGGCAGAGCGCCTGCAGCCGTTTCTTGATCAGGCAGGCATAACGCCCGATGATGCGCCGCCGCTGGGTCTGTATCTGCAGGCCGCTCATCCGCGCGATGTCGTGGCGCGCATGCTGCGCAATCTGCAGGAGATTCATCAGGTCCAGAAAGACTGGCCCATGCTGGTGGCCGTGCTCAATCGCCTGATCCTGCTGCAGCCCGGCCGCGAGGAGCTGTTCCGGGACCGCGGCATGGCGTATGCCCAATGGGGAGTGATTGAAAGAGCGCTATCGGATCTGGAGCGTTATGCGCCTGCCGCACAGGGGCAGGAGGCCAATTACATCGCCAAAACCATTGCCCGGCTGCGCCGCGCGGGTTGAGCGCCTTGGTGGCAGGCAGCTTGCTTACACCAGTTGTGCGGCTTCCAGCTCTTTCTTGAGATAGGCATAGAACAGCGGCGCTGCCACCAGACCAGCGGGGCCGAAGACGGACTCGGCCACAAACATCACGGCCAGCAGCTCCCATACGCCCATATGCGTGCGTGTTCCCACCACCTTGGCGTTGATCACGTATTCAGCCTTGTGAATCAGGATCAGGAAGCCCAGGCAGGCGGCAGCAGCTATGGGCGATACGGACAGGCCAACCAGCGTCAGCACGGCATTGCACAGCAAGTTGCCGACGATGGGGATCAGCCCGGCGATAAAAGTCAGCGTGATCAGCGCGGGGGTGTAAGGCAGTTGCAGCTTCCAGATCGGCAATATGGCCAACAGGAATATGGACGTCAGCAGAGTGTTGAAGGCCGCAATCCAGAACTGGGCGGCCACGATCTGCTTGAAGGCCAGGGCAAAGTGACCGATGCGCTGCTGCAGGGCCTGCACCAGCGGCGGGTGGCGCGTGGCGATGGGGCGAACGGCTGCCAGCGCGCCGATGATCAGGCCCACATAGGCATAGAGCAAGCCAGTGAGCCAGGCCCTGCCTGCAGTGGCCAGCACACCGGCCTTGGCGGCCAGATAGCCGGCCAGCTTGCTTTGAATTTCCTGAGCGCCATCAGGCAGTTGGTCGGCAATGTCCGAAGGCAGTTTTTCCCGTAGCTCCAGCACCGTGGCCGCCAGATAGTCCAGCAGTTCCTTGTATTGGGCGGGGGCTTCGGTGATATAGGTTCGGGTCTGGGAGAGTGCGCCGCTGAGCAGGGCCAGCGGCGCCAGAATCACGATGGTGGTGGCAACCACCTGGGCCCAGCGTGGCAGCTGGTGGCTGGCAAAGGCGCGAGGGTTGGCGCGTGACAGCAGACGTGACAGCGAGCGGGTAAGCATGAAGCCTACGCACACACACAGCAGGCCGGGGAGTATTCCCTGATGCATGACGAGCAGCAATGCTGCCCCCATCAATATGTAACTGGCCAGTATGACCTTGGGCGAAGGGCCCGGTTGCGTAGTGATGGGGGCGGGCAAATGCTGCGTCATTCAGGCTCGGGGTAGAGGGGCTGTGATGAAGATTTGCTTAGCGAACTTCAACGGGCTTGCCGGAGCCGATTTCCGTGATGGCGCCAATGCTGTAGACCTTCTCGCCCAGTTCGGCCAGTGTGGCCGTCGTGGCTTCCGCGTCTTCAGCGGCCACCACAACCACCATGCCGATACCGTTGTTGAACGTGCGGTTCATCTCGATGTCGTCAATGCCGGCGGTCTTTTGCAGCCAGGCGAACAGCTCGGTCTGAGGCCAGCTGCCAGCCTTGAGATGGGCTGCGGTGCCTTCGGGCAGCACGCGGGGAATGTTTTCCAGCAGGCCGCCGCCGGTGATGTGGGCCAGGGCCTTGATGGGGTGCTTGTCCAGTGCGGCCAGCACGTTCTTCACATACAGACGGGTGGGTTCCATGATGGCGGCCTTGAAGGGCTTGCCGTCCAGAGTCTCGGGCAGGCTGCCCTGGGCCTCGGCGCGCTCGATGCATTTGCGCACCAGCGAGAAACCGTTGGAGTGCACGCCGTGCGAGGCCAGACCCAGCACCACATCGCCAGGCTTGACGTTCTGACCGCTGAGGATCTTGGACTTTTCGACTGCACCGACGGCAAAGCCGGCCAGATCGTATTCGCCATCGGGGTACATGCCGGGCATCTCGGCGGTTTCACCGCCGATCAGTGCACAGCCGGACAGCTCGCAACCCTTGGCAATACCGCCCACCACGGCAGCAGCGGTGTCCACATGCAGCTTGCCGCAGGCGAAATAATCGAGGAAGAACAGGGGCTCGGCGCCCTGCACCAGCACATCGTTCACGCTCATGGCCACCAGGTCGATGCCCACGGTGTCGTGCATATTCCACTCGAATGCCAGCTTGAGCTTGGTGCCCACGCCGTCGGTGCCGGACACCAGCACGGGTTCCTTGTAGCGCTTGGGCACTTCGAACAGGGCGCCGAAGCCGCCGATGCCGGCCATCACGCCTTCGCGCATGGTTTTCTTGGCCAGGGGCTTGATGCGTTCGACCAGGGCGTCGCCTGCGTCGATGTCAACACCGGCGTCTTTGTAGGAAATGGGGGTAGAGGAGGATGCGGAAGAGCTCATCGATGGATCCGGTGCGGGGGCGCCCTGCTGGGCGGAAACCCCGGGATTCTACGGCGCTTGCCCGTGCAGCGGGGGCGCCCGGACATGCGTCAAAGGGTTTTGCTGGAGCATTCATGGCCTGACTACAACAACGGCAGTAGGCAAAATCAGCCCGAAGCCGCTCGGGGGCTGCGAGTGCAGACTAAAATTGGTGCTTTTGTTACCGAGTGATCATGCTAGGGCATATTGCAGGGCCTGATCTAAGAACGTGTTGACGATCCCTACGCAGCCGCGTTGGAGCGCAATCGGGATGAGTTTGAAGCGATGACTCTTGCTTGCACCGGGGTGCAAGCAAGAGTCATCGCGCAGAAATCGCCCGATTTCGCTCCAACCCTTCGGGACAGCGGCTTGGCGGACGGTCTGCGGTGTTGCGAATCCTCGCAATAGCAGAGCTATTGCTGCGGTATCGCGCCTAGCATTCCACTCCGCAAAGCCGCTGTCGCGGTGCGAGGAGATTGTCAACACGTTCTGGTGCGCGTCCGGGCCTTTGTATCTTCCACCATTGATGCTGATGAATCTCCTGCCAGATTTCGCCGCATGGGCTGTTGAGTGCCCAGGAAAGGGGGCGCTGCGCGTATGTCGCAGATGAAGCAGCTGGCTCTGGATATCAGCATGGCGCCCGGCCCGACGCTTGCGCGTTTCTTTGTCGGCCCCAATGCTGCATTGATCGATCACCTGCGTCACTGGGTGGGCGATGGCCAGTTGCAGCAGTCGCGCACGCCGGTGCCCACCTATCTCTGGGGAGAGGCCGGGTCCGGCAAGAGTCATTTGCTCAAGGCGGTGCGTGAAGCCCTGCGCGAGCAAGGAGCCATGGTGGGCTGGATGGATGCATCCACGCCGTTCCCGCCCGAGTTCGACGAACGCTGGGCCGCCGTGCTCATGGACGATGTGGACATCTACACCCCGTTCCAGCAGGCGCGTGCCTTCAACTGGTTTGTGAATGCCACCAGCCCCGCCACCGGCCTGCCGCGCTGGGTGCTGGCTGCGGGTCAGTTGCCGGTGGCCGATCTCAAGATGCGCGAGGACTTGCGCACCCGTCTTGGCTGGGGGCATGTCTATCAGCTGCATCTGCTCGATGAATCGGCACGGCGTGCCGTGCTGCGTCAGGAGGCAGATGCCCGTGGCGTGTTCCTGAGCGACGAAGTGATGGATTACATGCTCAGACGCTTTTCGCGGGATCTGGGCTCGCTGATGCAGCTGCTGGACATGCTGGACGGTTTTGCCCTGCGTAACAAGCGCGCCATCACCATCCCGCTGCTCAAGACCATGCTGGAAACCGAGTGAGGCCCCCGGTCACGCTCCCCGCTTTGGCCATGCCACAGCACTTTTTGTTGGATTTGAATGTCGACTTCTGAATTGGCTATCAAGCCCAGGCTGGCCCTGTTTGACCTGGACCATACGCTGCTGCCGCTGGACTCCGACCATGGCTGGGGCGAGTTCTCCATTGCCATCGGTTGGTGCGACCGCGAGGAGTTCGGGCGCCAGAACGATGCCTTTTTTGACGACTATCTGGCCGGCCGTCTCAACATCCCCGACTATGTGCGCTTTGCCACGGCTGCCGTGGTGCAGCGCGGCGAGGCCGAGGCCACGGCCGCGCATCAGCGCTTCATGGACGAGGTGATTCGCCCTGCAATGAAGCCTGCCGCCCTGGCCTTGGTGCAGCAGCACCTGGATGCGGGCGATACCGTGGTCATCACCTCGGCCACCAACGAGTTTGTAACGCGTCCCATCGCCCAGGCTTTCGGTGTGCAGCATCTGCTGGCGACCGAGCTGGTGCGTGATGGCAGCGGCTGGTTCACAGGCGAGATCGCCGGCATTCCCAATATGCGCGAGGGCAAGGTCGTGCGCATGACCGAATGGCTGACCCAGCGCGGCCTGCGCTGGGAGGATGTCGAGGCGACCTTCTACAGCGACTCCATGAACGATGTGCCCCTGCTTGAAAAAGTGGATCACCCTGTGGCCACCAACCCCGATGCGCGCTTGCGTGCCCTGGCCGAGGAACGCGGCTGGCGCATCGTGGACCTATTTAGCGAAGCACCATGATCAAGACCATTATTGACAAGCTGCTGGGCAAGGCGCCCGCAGCCCCCCGCTCGCGCAAGCCCAAGTTCGGCAAGCGTGAGGAAGTGCCTGTTCAGGTGCATGGCATAGACCCGAATCTGGTTGACCGTCGCGCCATCGACGTGGTGCAGACCCTCAAGCGCTCGGGCCACGAGGCCTATATCGTCGGCGGCGCCGTGCGCGATCTGCTGCTGGGCCTGCGTCCCAAGGACTTCGACGTGGCCACCGATGCCACGCCTGAACAGGTCAAGAACCTGTTTCGCCGCGCCTTCATCATCGGCAAGCGTTTTCGCATCGTGCACGTGGTCTACGGCCGCGGCCGTGAAAACGAAGTCATCGAGGTTTCCACCTTCCGCGCCTTTCTGGACAACAGCGCGGCCGAGCAGGTCAGCGGCAACGAACGTACCAGCAAGAATCAGCTGGCGGGGCTGAAGCATGCCGTGGATGCCAGCGGCCGCGTGCTGCGCGACAACGTCTGGGGCCCGCAGGATCAGGATGCCACGCGCCGCGACTTCACCATCAACGCCATGTACTACGATCCCGAGACACAGATCGTGGTCGACTATCACGGCGGCATTGCGGACGCCAAGAAGAAGGTGCTGCGCATGATCGGCGATCCGGCCACGCGCTACCGCGAAGATCCGGTGCGCATCATTCGTGCCGTGCGTTTTGCCGCCAAGCTCAGCGGCAAGGGCTTCAAGCTCGAAGCCAAGACCGCCAAGCCTCTGGTCGAGTGCGAGCCGCTGCTGCAGGAAGTGCCGCAAAGCCGCTTGTTCGACGAAATGCTCAAGCTGCTGCAGACTGGTCACGCGCTGGCCTCGGTGGCTCAACTCAAGGAGCTGGGCCTGTCGCGCGGCATCTATCCGCTGCTGGACGTGGTCATGGAGCGCGCCGACCATCCCTTCGTGCAGGCCGCACTGATGGATACCGACCGCCGTGTGGCCGAAGGCAAGCCCGTGGCGCCCAGCTTTTTGCTGGCCTGCGTGCTTTGGCAGGATGTCAAGCAAGGCTGGGAAAAGCGTCTGGCCAAGAGCTATCACCCTTTCCCGGCGCTGCAGGAGTCGATCGACGAAGTGTTCGATCAGCGCATCGGCGATGTGTCGGGCCGGGGCAAGCTGGCTGCCGATATGCGCGAAATCTGGGTCATGCAGCCGCGCTTTGACAAGCGCACCGGAGCCACCCCGCACTCCATGGTGGCGCAGCCACGCTTCCGTGCCGGTTTTGACTTCATGCGCCTGCGTGCCGATATCGGCGAGGTCGAGGAAAGTCTGGCCAGCTGGTGGCAGGAGTTCCAGCAGGCCGACGATGCCCAGCGCGATGACCTGATTGCCCAGGCACGCGACGAGCAGCGCGCCCGCCAGCGTGCCCAGCAACAAACGGCTCCCAAGGTCCACCGCGTGGCCAAGAAAAAAGCCGAAGGCGATCAGGACAGCCCGCTGGATCAGGTCGCCGCAGAAGGCGATGCAGCCGCTCCCAAAAAGCGCCGCCGCCGTCGCCGCAAGCCATCTGCCGGTGCTGCTCCTGCCGCCGGTGGTGATGAGTAAACCGGCCGCCTTGGCGGCCGACATGGTTGCGGTCGGTCTCGGGGCCAACCTCGGCGATGCACGCCAGAGCCTGTCCTGGGCCGTGGCGGCGATGGCCGGGCTGGCCCGGACCGAGCTGCTGGCCGTGTCCTCGCTCTACAGCAGCAAACCCATTGATTCGTCCGGGCCTGACTATCTGAATGCGGTGGCGCTGCTGCGCACCGGGCAGGAGCCGCTGGATCTGCTGCACGCGCTGCAGGCGATCGAGCTGCAGGCCGGACGTGAGCGTCCCTACCGCAATGCGCCGCGCACTCTGGATCTGGATATCGAGCTATGGGGGGACCGGCAGTCGGAGGATCCCGAGCTGATCCTTCCCCACCCGCGCATGTGGCAGCGAGCCTTTGTGCTGCTGCCGCTGGCCGAAATTGCGCCTGGCTGCGTGAGCGCCGAGCAATTGCAGGCCGTGGCAGACCAGGGCATAGAACGCAGTCTGGCTCAGGGTTGGTGGACAGAGCAGTCAGCGCAGTTCTGATTTAATAGCTTGTTGGGATTGCCTGGCAATCGATAGAGACTGAAATCACCTATAAAAAAGCCCCGGGGCCGTAAGGCTGCCGGGGCTTTTTCAATCAGCGTCAGGGCCAGTCAGTCGACCTTGGCGCCGGAGGCCTTGACGATGGGCTGGTATTTGGCGCGCTCGGAGGCCATGAACTTGTCGAATTCGGCGGGCGTGGAGCCCACGGGTTCGGCCATCAGGGCGTTGAAGCGGGTCTTGGTTTCCGGTGCTTGCAGGGCATCATTGAAGGCCTTGCTCAGCTTGTCCAGCACGGGCTTGGGGGTGCCGGCCGGGGCAACCAGTCCCCACCATGTGTCGATGGCAAAACCGGGGTAGGTCTTGGACAGCGCGGGCACGCCAGGCAGCAGCGGCGAGGCATTGAGCGAAGTCACAGCCAGAGCCACCAGCTTGCCGCTCTTGATATTGGGCGCGGCCGCAGCTAGGTTGTCGATATTGAAGTCCACCTCGCCAGACAGCAGGGCCAGCTGGGCAGGATTGGCGCCACGGTAGGGCACGTGCAGGGCAAAGATGCCGGCCTTTTGCTTGAGCATCTCGCCCGCCAGATGGCCTGCAGAGCCATTGCCGCCGCTGCCGTAGTTGAGCTTGCCGGGATGGCTCTTGGCGTAGGCGATCAGATCGGCCACGCCATGGATCTTGAGCTGCTCGGCCTTGGCTGCATTCATCACCAGCACATTGGGCACGCGCACCATCTGGGTGATGCCGGCAAAGTCCTTGCCCGCGTCATAGGGCATCTTGGTGTAGAGCCAGGGGTTGACGGCATGGGTGGCCGTGGCGGCCAGGCCGATGGTCATGCCGTCGGGCTGGGCCTTGGCAATGGCGTCTGCGCCGATGTTGCCGCCTGCACCGGCCTTGTTGTCGATGATGACGACGCCCAGGGAATCGCGCACCCGCTCTGCCAGTGCGCGGGAGGTGATGTCCAGCGGACCACCGGGCGCATAGGGCACGATCAGACGGATGGGTTCTTGGGCCTGGGAGAGGGGAGAGGCCAAGGCAGCAGCGGCCGCCATGACCGAGAGAAGGCTGTTTCTACGGTTCATAGAGTTCTATTGTGCAAAAAATTGCAGCGGCTCCGGAACTGGCGGTTACTTGTGCAAGAAAAATGCGCGTAAACCCTGATGCGGTATGGAATGCATCGGGGTTTGCGCAAAACAGCGTTCTTACTTGTCCGCTTCGGAGGTAAAGGCGTCGGCGTAGAACTCTTCGGCAGGCAGCGCGCGTTCGCTGGTATAAGCGGCGCGGGCCGAATCCACGACGATGGGAGCACCGCAGGCATAGACCTGGTAGCCGGACAGGTCGGCAAAGTCGTCCAGCACGGCCTGATGGACAAAGCCTGTGCGGCCCGTCCAGGCGTCTTCGGCCAGGGCATCGGAGATCACGGGTACATACCTGAATTGGGGCATGGCGGCCGTGTGCTCGGCAATCCAGCTGGCGTCATACAGGTCGGTGGGGCGGCGGCCACCCCAGTACAGCGTGACGGGGCGGTTGATGCCCTTGTGGCGCATATGCTCGATCAGTGCCTTGATAGGGGCAAAGCCCGTGCCCGAGGCGAGCAGGATGATGGGCTTGTCCGAGTCCTCGCGCAGGAAGAAGCTGCCGAACGGGCCCTCCACCCGCAGGATTTCCTTTTCCTTCATGCCGCCGAAGACATGATCGGTGAACTTGCCGCCTTCCATGTGACGGATATGCAGCTCGATGCCGGGCGCCGTCTCCTGCACATGGGGCGCGGTGGCCATGGAATAGGCTCGGCGGGCACCGTCGCGCAGTATGAACTCCACATACTGGCCGGCGTGGTAGCGGAACTTCTCGCTGGCCGGCAGCTGCAGGCGCACCTGCATCACGTCATGCGACTTCTTCTCGAGAGCGGCCACGCGCACGGGCATCTTCTTGATGGGGAAGGAGCTGGCGTCCGTGACCTGGCGCGACTCCAGCACCACATCGCTGTGGGGCGTGGCGCAGCAGGTCAGCACATAGCCGCTGGCTTCCTCTTCGGCTGTCAGAGCCTTGTCCGAGTGCGTACCGTGGCTGACTTCGCCGCTGAGCTTCTTGCACTTGCAGGAGCCGCAAGCACCGTCCTTGCAGCCATAGGGCAGGCCGACGCCGGTGCGAATGGCTGCGGCCAGAATGGTTTCAGCGCCCTGAGTGGCAAAAGCACGTCCGCTGGGCTGGACGGTAATTTCAAACGAAGCGTGGGCAATCTCGGTCATGACGTTTTGGTTATCCTTGAAGGCGTATACGGCAGCCTTTTTGTCGGCAATGCTGCAGTCGCAGCAACGCCAGTGGCTCCTTAGAACTTGTACGCAGCAGGTCCCGATTTTGCCTTCAAACCAAAGCCCATTGGGCGCGCTGCCAGCGCGCTTTCGTCGTGAACGCTTATTGATCGTCGGCCACGGCGATGTGGGTCGGCGCGTGGCCCGATTGCTGGTTGCTTCGGGTCGTGGCAGGCACGGCATTCAGGTGCTGGCCTTGAGCCGCAACCCGGAGCGGGCCGGGGTGCTGCACGCACAGTCCGTGAGGCCTTTGTGGGGAGATCTGGACGATCCGGCCAGTCTGCGCAGGCTGGCAGGTATCGCGACGCGGGTGCTGCATCTGGCACCGCCTCCGACACTGGCTGCCGAGGATGCCAACAGGTGGCTGGACACCCGCACCACGGCTCTCATGCGGGCACTGCGCCTGCGCAGTCTGCCGCGCAGCCTGGTCTATGCATCGACCTCGGGGGTCTATGGCGACTGCGAGGGGCAGTGGGTGAGCGAGAGCCGGTCCGTTGCGCCGACGACCGCCAGAGCTCAGCGCCGTGTGAATGCCGAGCTCGCCGTGCGCTTTGCCGGTCGCTTGGGTCTGCGGGCCAGCATCTTGCGCATTCCCGGCATCTACGCACCGGATCGTGAGGGCGGTACGCCCCGCGCCCGGCTGCAGCGAGGCACCGCCGTGCTGCAGGCCGACGACGACGTCTATACCAACCATATTCATGCCGACGATCTGGCACGTGCCTGCCTGCTTGCGCTGTGGCGCGGCAAGCCGCAGCGCATCTATCACGCCAGCGACGACACGCAGCTGAAGATGGGGGATTACTTCGATCTGGCGGCCGATCTCTACGGCCTGGCCCGGCCGCCGCGCATTTCGCGCGAGCAGGCGCAGGCAGAACTGCCGGCAAGTCTGCTGAGCTTCATGAGCGAGTCGCGGCGGCTGTCGAATCAGCGGCTCAAGCGTGAGTTGCGACTCAGGCTGCGCTATCCCACGGTGACCGAGGGCCTGCAAAGCTAGGCAGAGCCAAGAGCACAACCCTCAAACATGGGCTCGGCCAAGCAAGGGGTGACAAGCAAACGCCGCCGCGCGGCGAAGCTGTCGTCCCCTGGGGGAAGGCGCAAAGCGCTTCAGGGGATTACGGTATCGGATGCACGCCGCCGCGGTTGTCATAGCAGCGGAAGACATTGCAGTTGACGATCTTGGCGGGCGGCTGCGATGGCGTGGGACGTGCCGGCGGGTAGCGGTTGGGAGGATAGCCATAGCCCCATTGCGGACGGTTGATTGCATTGGGCTGCAGCGCCCGGCTTTGCTGCAACTGCTGGTAGGCGGCAGCACCCAGGCAGCTCATCTCCATCTGGGCCTGGGCTGCCTGGCTGCGCTCACCCCAGGTGGCTGGGTCGGGGCTGGCTTCGGCCAGGATGGCGTTGTAGCGCTCGCGGGCCTGGCGGCAGGCGGGCGTGTTTTCCAGATTGACTCCGGCCCGGGCCTGGGCTCTCTCGGCGGCCTCGCGTTCCTTGCGCTCCTGCTCTTCACGCTGACGGCGCTGGGCATCGTCGCGCGCCATCTGGGCCTTGCTGCGCTCCCGAGCCTGGCTGGCATTGGCACGCTCGGTCGCAATTTCCTCGGCGCTTTGCGCCGCCTGAATCTGCGTGCTCATTTCGCCCGAGATGCAGCGGCCGTTGGTATAGGTCACCTCGCCGGTCTTGGCATCGACACAGCGCATGACCTGAGCCTGGGCCGTGCCTGCGATCAGCGCCCAGCCCAGCAGCAAGCCCAGCGGCAGCTTGCGCATGATGGCGGCGGGAGATAGAGGCTCTGACATGAACGCTCCTTCAAAGGCGTTTAAGTGCCTGCAAATTATGAAGTGGCGGCAAGAAAAGCAGAAGCGGTGCCGTGCCGCAGCGTCCGGTCAGCGCCAGTCACCGCGAGGAGGAAAGCCTTGTTGCTGGCCTTCGCGTTGGCGTTGCTGCTGGCGCTGATCGCGATCACGATCACGATCACGATCGGCCTGCATGCGGTCACGCTCGCGTTGCTGCGACTGCTGCTGCTGCTGCTCGCGCTCCTGCTGGCGGCGCATCTGGTCTTGGTCACGACGATTCTGGGATTGCTGACGATCCCATTCGCGGCGCTGCTGATCCTGCATACGCTGCTGGTCGCGGTCGCGTTCCATCTGACGCTGCCATTGCTCACGATCGCGCATGTTCTGGGCGCGATCGCGTTCCAGCTCGCGCTGGCGCTCCCATTGACGGCGCTCACGTTCGCGCCATGCCCAGTCATTGCGGTCCTGGCCCTGGTAAACCGGGTAGGCGGGATAGGCCGGATAAACGGGCTGGCTGTTGTAGATGGTGGTGGAGCCATAGCTGCCACCGTAGCCTCCGCCATAGCCGGAGTCATACTCGCCGGGAACCGCGCAGGCCGTGCACAGGGCGGCCAAAGCCCCCATGCTGGCCCAGCGTGTGGGGGTGGACATCAATGCCTGCAAGGATGGTCTCATGGCTTGTCTGGTGAGGTGTGGGTGGGCGCAATCCCTTGTGCTCTTAACGTCCGGCGGCTGTTCCGGGTTGACTTCATGATGCAGAGTGCTCATTAAATGAGAGCTTGATTCGCTTTTTGGGTGTGCGATATGGGCGGTTTTACCTTGATTTTTGGATGGACGCCATAGTGACCCTTTTGTCAAAAGCGCTGCCAAAGCGTCGCTAGAATGACTTCGTCTTGCGGTGAATTCAGGTTCACTGCAAAGCAGCGTTCTCAGGGCGGGGTGCAATTCCCCACCGGCGGTATCTGCGGCAATGCATTGCATTGACTGCGGCAGCCCGCGAGCGCCTGAAGTCTCGCCAGAGGCTGAAGGGTCAGCAGATCTGGTGAGATGCCAGAGCCGACGGTCATAGTCCGGATGAAAGAGATCGCGCAGCATCGGTCCGTGGTGCAGCAGCTATCGCTGCCGCATGGGCAGGTGTACCAGCGCACGCCCTGATTCATTGGAATTTTCTGGAAATACCACCATGAATCAGACCCCTATCTCCATGAATTTTGCCACTCACGCGACTTCCGAAGGTACGCCCTGGAAGACCGTAGCAGGCCGCAGCCGCATTGCCATCATCAGCGCCAGCTGGCACACCGAAGTGGTCTACCAGGCCCGCGATGCTGCCCAGGCCGAGCTTCAGGCACAGGGCGTGCAGGCCGGCAACATCACGCATTTCAGCGTGCCCGGTGCCTTTGAAATCCCGCTGCTGGCCAAGAAGCTGGCGCAAAGCGGTCGTTTCGACGCCGTGATCGCCACGGCACTGATCGTCAACGGCGGCATCTATCGCCATGAATTCGTGACCACGGCTGTGATCGACGGCCTGATGCGCGTGCAGATGGATACCGAAGTGCCCGTGTTCTCCGCCGTGCTGACGCCGCGCGACTTCCATGAACATGGCGATCATGTGGAGTTCTTCCGTCAGCACTTCGTGAAGAAGGGCGTGGAGGTGGCTCATGCCTGCCTGAGCACGCTGGACCAGCATGCCAGGGTGGATGCGATCCTGCAGGCCAAGGCAGCCTGAGCGGCACGTGTTGATGCAAGAACGCCCTAGTCTGGGGCGTTTTTTTGGGGCCCTGCTGCCATTTTGCGAGCAAGGGCTGGCGGCGGGTTTGTCCAGCACAGCCCGGCGCACTTGCCGATCCCTGAAAACACTGATTGTTGTGCCGGTGTAGCACTCGCCGCACCTATGTGATTGCCTCATTGCCAATTGCCTGCCGCGGGGCATAAGGTTGCGTCTTGTCTCAACCGAGTGGAGTGCGCAATGAAGAATTTTGGCAAGTTGTGTATCGCGACAGTCGTAGCAGGTATGGCAGGGGGCGTGATGGCCCAGGAGCAGATCATCAAGATCGGCCATATCGGCCCGACCTCCGGCCCTCAGGCTCACTTCGGCAAGGACGATGAAAACGGCGTGCGCATGGCCATCGAGGACCTGAACGCCAAAGGCATGGAAATCGGCGGCAAGAAGGTCAAGTTCGTGCTGGTGGCCGAGGACGATGTGGCTGATCCCAAGCAGGGCACGGCGGCTTCGCAAAAACTGTGCGATGACAAGGTGGCCGGTGCAGTGGCCTTTGTGAACTCCGGTGTGGCGATTCCTTCTTCCAAGGTGTTCCAGGACTGTGGCATTCCCATGATCACGGGCGCGGCGACCAATCCCGATCTGACCAAACCCGGCTGGAACACCACCTACCGCGTGATTGCCAACGACAATGCCCTGGGTGCGGCACTGGCTAGCTATGCGGCCAAGAATCTCAAGCTCAAGAATGTGGCCGTGATTGACGACCGCACGGCCTATGGCCAGGGCCTGGCCAATGTGTTCAAGAAGGATGCCGCAAAGCACGGCATCAAGATCGTGGCCAACGAGTTCACCAACGACAAGGCCACGGACTTCATGGCCATTCTGACCTCCATCAAGGCCAAGAAACCCGATGCCATCTTCTACGGCGGCATGTATGGTCAGGCCGGCCCCATGCTGCGCCAGATGGCCCAGCTGGGCATGAATGACGTCAAGATGTTTGGCGGTGACGGTATTTGCGTGACCGAGCTGGCCAAGGTGGCTGCCGGCGCCAAGCCGCTGGAGAACGTGGTCTGCGCCGATGGCGGTGCCTCCATTGCCAAGATGCCTGGCGGCACGGAGTGGAAGAAGCGCTATGACGCCAAGTATCCTGGCCAGTTCCAGGTCTACAGCCCCTATTTCTATGACGGCACCATGCTGCTGGCCGACGCCATGAAACGTGCCAATTCATGGGACCCCAAGGTCTATATCCCCTTCCTGCAGAAGTCCGACTTCTCGGGGGTGACCTCCAAGATCCAGTTCGAGAAGAATGGCGAGATGAAGAATCCCAGCTATACGCTGAGCCGCTATGTGAACGGCAACAAGACGCCTATCGACCTGAACTGATTGCCTTGAGTGCACCGGGCCATGTGGTGTGGCCTGTTTTGCAAAGCCTGCGGATGCCTCGCATTTGCAGGCTTTTTTGCTTTCGACCTTTGGGGGGCGGGCCTGGATGGCTGCTGGTTGGGTCCTTGCGTGTGCGAGGATTGCGCTAGTTCTGCATGCCCTCTAGCTGCGCGAAATACTCGCGCAGCACCTCGATGGCCTCGCGCACCTTGGCGGGCAGGCTGTCGCGGCTGGCGGTGACGACCCAGATATCCAGCATGCCCATATCCCAGTCAGGCAGCAGGCGCACCAGGCTGCCCGTTTCCAGGCTTGCCGCCACGTCATGGGCCGAGAGCAGGGCAAGCCCCAGGCCCGCTTCGCAGAACTGCTGCACCGCGCTGCGGTGGTTGCTGACCATGAGCGGCCGCACCTGCAGCCGGTACTCCTGCGCCGTGCCCTGCTGGCGCCACAGAAAGTCGGCCTGGGGATCGTCGCTGCGGCTCATTTCCAGCCAGGGCAGTTGTGCCAGCTCGCTGGGGTGTCGAGGCGTGCTGCCGTGGGCCTTGATCCAATGCGGCGAGGCGCAGAGCACGGTGGCGCTGCGTCCCAGGTGGCGGGCCACCCAGCTGGAATCCTGCAGATTGCCGAAGCGCAGCGCCAGATCCACGCGCGCCTGGATCAGGTCTATGGGAGTGTCATCCATCAGCAGGCGCAGCCGTAGCTCAGGATGCATGGCCAGCCATCGGCGCAGCGCAGGGGCCGCATGCTGGGTAAAGCCGGCCGGGGCAGCCAGACGCAGTTCGCCGCTGGGCCGCTGATGCTCGGCGGCCAACTCGGCGCGAGCCCGGTTGGCCGCTTCGCACATGGCGGCGCACTGTATGTAAAAGCGCTGGCCGGCATCTGTCAGCGTCAGCTGGCGCGTGGAGCGGTGCAGCAGCGTCAGGCCAGCATCGTGCTCCAGCTGACGGATATGCTGGCTGACGGCCGAGGGCGTCATGTCGAGCTGGCGGGCGGCCGCGCTCATGCTGCCGCGCTCCACCACGGCGGCAAAAATGGCCATGCGTCTGAAATCTTCCATGAGGCTATTTTGAAGTGCTGCTTCAAGGTCATGGTGGCTGAAAGGGGTTTTTCTCGCGATTGATGCCGATTAATCTTTAGCTCTTTTGAAGATACAAGGGGTTTTTCCATGAAGGTTGCATTGATTGGCGCCACGGGTTTTGTCGGTGCCGGATTGCTGGATGAGCTGCTGCGTCGCGGTCATGAAGTCGTGGCCCTGGTTCGCAAGGCCGCTGCCGCACGCGAGCATGTGCAGTTCGTCAAGGCCGATGTGCTCAAGGCCGACGAGGTGCAGCGTGCCGTGACCGGTTGCGACGCGGTGGTCAGCGCCTATAACGCAGGCTGGAAAAATCCCAATATCTATGACGATTTCATGCAGGGCTCGCGTGCCATCGTGCAAGGCGTCAAGGCTGCGGGCATCAAGCGCTATCTGGTCGTGGGCGGCGCCGGCAGCCTGTATGTGAATGGCCAGCAGTTGGTGGATTCGCCCAACTTCCCGGCGTTTATCAAGCCCGGAGCCTCGGCGGCGCGCGACATGTTTGCCGAGTTGCAAAAGGAGTCCGCTCTGGACTGGACCATGCTGAGCCCGGCCGTGGGCTTTCATGGCGGCTCCGATGCGCAATCCAGGGGCCGCACTGCCGAGTACCGCACGGGCAAGGACGAACCGTTGATGCAGGCTGACGGTCAGCCCGGCGATATTTCGGTGCAGGACCTGGCCGTGGCGCTGATCGATGCACTGGACAGGAGCAAACACGTCAAGGCACGCTTCACCGTCGCGCATTGATCAGGCCCTGCCTTCGCCAGGCCCGACCCCATTGATTGGCGGGGCAAGGCCGGGCTGTCTGTCCGCTGTCATGCTGCAAGCGCACAATTTCGGGTTTTGCGGCGCCAGACGCCGGCAAGCCTTTATTGCATGACAGAAACCTTGACTGCCCCTATCGAATCGACCCGATCTCCCACCCAGGCCTGGCTCAGCGTGATTGCGCTGGCGCTGGGGGCTTTTGTTTTCAATACCAGCGAGTTCGTGCCGGTCGGCCTGCTCAGCAGCATCGGCGCCAGTTTTGACATGCAGGTCGAGCAGGTGGGGCTTATGCTCACCATCTATGCCTGGGTGGTCGCGCTGGCCTCGCTGCCCTTCATGCTGCTCACGCGCAAGGTGGAGCGGCGCAAGCTGCTGATGGGCGTGTTCGCGGTGTTCGTACTCAGCCATCTGCTCTCGGGTGTGGCCTGGAGCTATGCGTCTTTGGTCATCAGCCGTATCGGCATTGCGCTGTCGCATGCTGTGTTTTGGTCCATCACTGCCTCGCTGGCCGTGCGGGTGGCGCCTCCGGGCAAGAAGGCCATGGCATTGAGCCTGCTGGCCACGGGCACTTCCGTGGCCATGGTGCTGGGCATTCCGCTGGGTCGCATCGTGGGCGAATGGCTGGGCTGGCGCATGACGTTTCTGGCCATTGGCGCGGTGGCGGCGGCGGTGATGCTGGTGCTGGGCAAGCTGTTACCTCTGCTGCCCAGCGAGAACGCCGGCTCCCTGTCCAGTGTGCCCATGCTGTTCAGGCGCCCGGCCCTGGTCGGCATCTATGTGCTGCTGGTGCTGGTGATTACCGGCCAGTTCACGGCGTATAGCTATATCGAGCCCTTTGTGCAGGACGTTGCCGGCCACGCCGGCGATGTGACCACGGCTGTGCTGCTGCTGTATGGCGGCATGGGCATTGTGGGCAGCGTGCTGTTCGGCTGGTTCGGTCTGCGCTTTCCGCGCGGCTTTCTGCTGGCGTCCATCGGTGTGCTGGCGCTGAGCCTGTTGCTGCTGGTCATGAGCAGCACGCAGGTCTGGAGCCTGTATCTGCAAAGCTCGGTCTGGGGCATTGCCATGATCTGCTTTGCGCTGTCCATGCAGTCCAAGGTGCTGAATCTGGCGCCGGATGCCACCGATGTGGCCATGTCCATGTTCTCTGGCATTTTCAATATCGGCATTGGCGGCGGCGCACTGCTGGGCAGCATCGTCAGCCAGCAATGGGGCATGACGCATATCGGCCTGGTGGGCGGCCTGCTGATTGCCATGGGCGGTGCGCTCTGGTTGTTCATGATGCTGAAGCTGGCCGACAGCTTCCGTTTGAAGTCCTAGTTTTGTATACAAAACTGGCCTGACTCTTGCATGGGTGGTTTGTCTCAAATTTTTTAGAGAGGAAACCACCCATGAAAGCGTTTGTCGCTACCTTCACCACCATCGCCCTGGCTGTGGCCAGCCTGTCGGCCCAGGCCCAGAGTTCCGTGCAGCTCACCGGCACCATTGATAGCTATGCGGGCTCCATGAAGCTGGCAGGGCAGGAGCGTGTGGCCTCGGTCGGCTCCGGCGGTTTGACCACTTCCTGGTGGGGTGTGAAGGGCGTGGAAGATCTGGGCGGCGGTCTCAAGGCCGACTTCAATATCACCAGCTTTTTTCGTGCCGATACCGGTACCCCCGGCCGCTTTGATGCCGATCCCTTTTTCTCGCGTGATGCCAATGTGGGCCTGGCCGGCAGCTTTGGCCGCGTGAGCCTGGGTCGTGGCCTGGCACCGAACTTCCTGCCCACGGTGCTGACCAACCCGTTCGGCGACTCCTTCACGGTCTCGCCACTGGTGCTGCATGCGAATATGACGACCGCAGCCTGGGGAACGGACAGCCTGACCACAGCCTCCAACACCGGCTGGAGCAACCAGATCCTGTATTCCACGCCCAGCTTCGGCGGCCTGAAGGCCAATGTGCACTACCAGTTCGGCGAGCAGACCAGCAGTGGCAACAAGGGCAAGAAGAATGTGGGCCTGAACCTGATGTACTTCGGCGGCCCGCTGAGCCTGACCGCGTTCTACGAGCGTGCGCAGATCAACAACCCGGTATCGCTGGCAGTGATGCCGACCAAGAGCAACTGGATGGTGGGCGGCAGCTACGACTTCAGCGTGGCCAAGCTCTATGCCACTTACGGCCAGGCCAAGATCAACGCCCAGGATCGCGAGAACACCACCTACTCGCTGGGTCTGGACATCCCCGTCAGCGGCACGCCCGGTACCTTCAAGGCAGCGGCTGCACGTACCAAGTCGGAAGTGGGCAGCGTCAGCGGCACGCGCACCACAGTCAGCCTGGGCTACGACCATTTCCTGTCCAAGCGCACCGATGTCTATGCCGTGGCCATGTACGACCGCGTGAGCATGGACATTCCCAACAAGTCCGGCACCAGCGCGGTGGTGGGTATCCGCCATCGTTTCTAAGCTGCACCAGTTTCATGCACCAGCACCTTGCTTGTGCATGAGCGGTACAAAGAAAAAGTCCTCGCAGGCATTCACACCTGCGAGGACTTTTTGGGGATGAAGACGCTTAGTCTTCCATCTTCAGGTTCTGCTTTTGCACCACGTTCTTGTAGACGGCCAGCTCTTCGGCCATTTGCTTGGCAAAGGCTTCGGGGGTGTCGGCCATGATGATGGAGCCGCTTTCCTCGATGCGCTTTTTCACCGCAGGATCTTGCACCGCCTTGCGCACGGCGGCGTTGATCTTGTCCACCACTTCCTTTGGCAGGTTCTTGGGGCCAACGATGCCGTAGTACGCCATGCGGTTGACCTGGGGCAGACCCATTTCCTTGAAGGTAGGCACATCAGGCAGTGCAGCCAGACGCTGGGGAGCGGCGACGACGAGGGCCGTCAGGCGCTTTTCCTTGACGAAGGGCAGGGTAGAGGGCAGGTTGTCAAAAATCAGCGGCACCTGGCCGGCAACCGCGTCGTTCAGCGCAGGGCCGGAGCCACGGTAAGGCACGTGGGCTATGTCGGTCTTGGTTTCCAGCTTGAACATTTCCATCATCAGATGGGTGATGGAGCCTTGACCGGGCGATGCGTAAGAGTACTTGCCGGGGTTGCTCTTGACCTCAGCCAGGAAGCTCTTGTAATCCTTGCCCGCAAACTTGGGATTGGCGGCAATGATGTTGGGCGTGGCGGCGATGTTCACGATGGGCGTGAAATCGGTGGCGACGTTGTAGGTGATCTTGGGGTTGATGGCCGGGTTGGTGGCCGTTGTGGACACGGTGGCAATGCCCAGGTTGTAGCCATCGGGCTTGGCGCGTGCCGTTTCAGCTGCGCCAATGGTGCCGCCGCCGCCGCCCTTGTTTTCCACCACCACGGACTGGCCCAGCTCACGGCTCAGTGGCTCGGCAATGACGCGGGCAATCAGGTCGGTCGTGCCGCCAGCGGCAAAGGGAACCAGCAGACGGATGGGCTTGTTGGGATAAGCGCCTTGTGCCTGTGCAGCGCCGCAAAAAGCCATGGCAGCCAGAACGGTGGCTGTGAACTTGAACATCAATGTCTCCTTGGAAAGTGTGATTGGCAGTGCATTTCTGCTGAAATTGCCTGCGGTTTTCGGGGCTTGGGCCCTCTTTTGTTGTCAGGAGGTTGCTTTGGCCGTGAAGGCCTCAAACCACTCCCTGCTCATGCAACGCAACAATGGCGTTGTCATCAAGTCCGAATTCGCGCAGCACCTCATCGGTGTGCTGGCCGAGGGCAGGCGGGGCGTTGCGGTAAGTCACCGGCGTGGCCGACAGACGTATGGGATTGGCGACGGTGGCAATATGGCCAATGCCGTCACTGGCGTTTCGCGGCAGACTTTTCTGAATGCCGCGCGCCCTGACCTGGGGGTCTTCAAAGGCCTGGGCAACGGTGTTGATGGGGCCACAGGGCACGGCCTTGTCTTCCAGCAGCGCAATCCAGTCAGCCGTGCTGCGCTGAAGCATCTGTGGCTTCATCAACGCCAGCAGTGCCGCACGGTTCTGTACACGGGCGGTATTGGTGGCAAAGCGTGCATCCTGGGCCCAGCCGTCCTGGCCGATGGCTGCGCAGAAGCGCGCGAACTGACCGTCATTGCCGATGGCCAGCAGCACATTGCCGTCCAATGTCGGAAAGTCTTGATAGGGCGCCAAGCTGGGATGGGTGTTGCCGGCGCGGCCCGGCGCCTGGCCGGTGGCCAGAAAACCTGCAGCCTGGTTGGCCAGCACAGCCATGCCCACATCCAGCAGCGCCATATCGATGTACTGGCCCTGACCGCTGCCGTTTCTCGCATTGTCACGGGCGTTGAGCGCGGCCAGGATGGCGTTGCTGGCATAGAGCCCCGTGAACACGTCGATCACGGCCACGCCGACCTTGAGCGGGCCTCCGCCGGGTTCGCCATCTGCATGGCCGGTGATGCTCATCAGGCCGCACATGGCCTGCACCATGAGGTCATAGCCGGCGCGCTCGGCGTAGGGGCCGTCCTGGCCGAAACCTGTGATGGAGCAGTACACCAGGCGCGGGTTCAGAGCCTTGAGACTGTCATAGTCCAGGCCGTATTGCGCGAGTCCTCCGGTCTTGAAGTTCTCCACCACCACGTCGGCCTCTTGCGCCATGCGCTGCAGCAGAGCCCGGCCCTCGGGGTGGGCCATGTCCACGGTGATGGAGCGCTTGTTGCGGTTGCAGGCCGTGAAGTAGCTGGCTTCGCGGGTGTCGTTGCCCGCATCGTCCTTGAGGAACGGAGGGCCCCAGTGGCGCGTATCGTCGCCGGCAACCGGGCGCTCCACCTTGACCACATCGGCACCCAGATCGGCCAGCATCTGCGTGGCCCATGGACCCGCCAGCACGCGCGACAGATCCAGCACCTTGATGCCTGCCAGTGCGCCGGTGGGAGTGGTGGAGCTTGCGTTCATGTCGGATGATCCCGTAAAGCGAAACAATGAAATAAATAGCTGCTTGCGCTTTATTTGTCTGGGTTCTGAGCTGAAAACTATTCAAAACCCAGACAAATCAAACGGTACTAGCTCGTTAATAGATAGTGAGCAGAAGGTGTCGGTGACAGCAATCTTTGCCATCATCCCGAGGCCAGGGCAACAAGCAAGGGCCTGGGCGGCCCCGCCGCCCCGCAGCGAGGTTGCCGTCCCCCTCCGGCGCGAAGCGCCAGGGAGGGGGAAAGCGGCGTAGCCGCTCAGGGGGAGCCATCAGTTGGCAAACGCCGCAATGCCGGTCTGGGCGCGACCCAGAATCAGCGCATGCACATCGTGCGTGCCTTCATAGGTGTTCACCACTTCCAGGTTCACCAGGTGGCGGGCCACGCCGAACTCGTCGCTGATGCCGTTGCCGCCCAGCATGTCGCGCGCCATGCGGGCGATGTCCAGCGACTTGCCGCAGTTGTTGCGCTTGATCAGCGAGGTGATCTCGATCACGTTCTGGTGCTCGTCCTTCATGCGGCCCACGCGCAGCGCGGCTTGCAGGCCCAGCGTGATCTCGGTCTGCATGTCGGCCAGCTTCTTCTGGATCAGCTGGTTGGCGGCCAGTGGGCGGCCGAACTGTTTGCGGTCCAGCGTGTACTGGCGGGCGGTGTGCCAGCAGTCTTCTGCCGCACCCAGCGCGCCCCAGGCAATGCCGAAGCGGGCGCTGTTCAGGCAGGTGAAAGGGCCCTTGAGGCCGCGAACATCGGGGAAGGCGTTCTCTTCAGGGCAGAACACATCGTCCATCACGATTTCACCGGTGATGGAGGCGCGCAGGCCCACCTTGCCGTGGATGGCCGGGGCGGACAGACCCTTCATGCCCTTTTCCAGCACAAAGCCGCGGATCTGACCCACAGTGCCGTCTTCGCTCACTTCCTTGGCCCAGACCACGAACACGTCGGCCACAGGGCTGTTGGTGATCCACATCTTGTTGCCCTTGAGGCGATAGCCGCCGTCGACCTTGTAGGCGCGTGTGGCCATGGAGCCAGGGTCGGAGCCGTGGTCGGGCTCGGTCAGGCCGAAGCAGCCGATGAACTCGCCCGAGGCCAACTTGGGCAGGTATTTCTGCTTCTGCGCTTCGGTGCCGAATTCGTTGATGGGCACCATCACCAGAGACGATTGCACGGAGGCCATGGAGCGGTATCCCGAGTCCACACGCTCGATCTCGCGCGCCACCAGGCCGTAGCTCACGTAGTTCAGGCCCGCGCCACCGTATTGCGTGGGGATGGTGGGGCCCAGCAGGCCCAGCTCACCCATCTCGCGGAAGATGCTGATGTCCACGGACTCGTTGCGGAACATGGCTTGCACGCGAGGCTTGAGCTTGTCCTGGCAGTACTCGCGCGCTGCGTCGCGGATCATGCGCTCGTCTTCGGTCAGTTGCTGGTCGAGCTGGAAGCAGTCGTCCCACTGGTAGCCATTGGCCATGTTCATCTCCTGAATGCAAGGTGTCGGGTTGCAGGCGCATTTCCGCCTGAGTGCTTGCACACATATTAGGTTTGCAGAACAGGGGCTGGCAAACGATGAATAATCATCTATGGATGAGTAAAACGCATGTATAAACGAATTATTCAGGGTTTTCCCGTTGTTTTGAAATTGATTGATGCGTTCTAGGCACAAGAGATATGCGCAGAGTTCTCCCTTCCACCCAGGCCCTGGCCTGCTTTGAATCGGCCGCCCGCCATGTCAGCTACACCAAGGCCGCACAGGAGTTGTCGCTGACGCAAAGTGCCGTCTCGCGCCAGATCATTGCGCTGGAGGAGTTTGTGGGCGTGGCCCTGTTCAAGCGCACGCGCCATGGCGTGCTGCTCACCGATGCGGGCCGGCATTACTCCACCCAGGTTGGTCGCTGGCTGCAGGGGCTGGAGCGCGACACGCTGGATCTGATGAGTCATCAGGGCGAGGGTGGCCCCATCAATCTGGCGGCAGTGCCCACCTTTGCCACACGCTGGTTGCTGCCGCGCCTGCCGCAACTGGCCCAGCAGCACCCTGACATCACAGTGCACATCGACGTGCAGACCCGGCCGTTTCTGTTTGCCGACACCGTGTTTGACGCAGCCCTTTATGCGGGCACGCCCGAGCAGGTGGCCCGCTGGCCCGGCGTGCAAGCGCAGTGGCTGATGGACGAGGAAGTTGTGCCCGTGTGCAGCCCGCAACTGCTAGCCACGGCCCAGCAGCGTGATCCAGGCCGCGCCTGGCTGCCGGTGGGCCCCGAGGTGATTGCGCGCCTGCCGCTGCTGCAGCAAAGTACGCGCCCCCAGGGCTGGCGCCAGTGGTTCGACGCGATGCATGTCGATGCACCGCGCGCGCTCGACGGCATGCGGCTCGAACTGTTTTCCATGCTGGCCGTGGCCGCCAGCCAGGGGCTGGGCGTGGCGCTGATCCCGCCCATGCTGATCGAGCAGGAGATCGCGCGTGGCGATCTCATCATCGCCTGCCCCCAGCCGCTGCGCGGCAACCGCGCCTATTACCTGGTAACGCCTGCGCTGGCGGCCGAGGCACAGCCATCTCCGGCGCTGCGGGTGTTCAGCCAGTGGCTGCAGGGCCGCGCACAGGAAATTCGTGGTGGAAAAACAGAGTGATTGAACTGGCTGCGTTATGCCTTTTTTGAGACGAAGCTTGAAGTGCTGATGAGTAGTAGTACATCGGCAGCGATACGCCGCATCCAGTGGCTGTTGATCTTGAGGTCTGGCTCGGTAAAGGCTCTGCTGAAGGTGGGGCGGACAATCTGTGCGTAATTGAGGCTGCCCAGAATAATGGTCAGCAAAGCAACGGCAGCGATGTCTTGACGTAGCAATCCGGCTGCCTGACCTTCCTCAATCAAGGCCACACTCAGAAGCAAAAAGGTCTCTAGCGGCCGGGTATGAGCCAGTTCAATGCGCTCGGAATTGTCCAACAGCTCGCGAGTAATGAGTTTGAAGCCCGAAGGGCGGGCCTGCATCCATTCGATCTGCAGCAAGATGAAGGCCTGCAGGCGCTGTTGCAGCAGCGCCTCGGACTGGACGCCTTGCTCCATGCGCTGCATCAGCTCGTGTGCCTGAGCCTCGAGCACGGTGCGGTACAGCACTTCCTTGCTGGGAAAGTGGTGCAGCAGGCCGGGGTTGCCGATCTGGCAGTCCCGGGCGATGGCCGATAGTGATGCCCCCTGAAATCCGTGGTCGGCAAAATGCTGTTCGGCACGATCCAGGATCAGTTCTTTACGAGAGAGCGGTTTGCAGGGCATCCAGTGATTATAGAAATGGGAGGGCACAGGCCGGAGGGCGGCGCGTGTGCAGTGGCTCGTTCAGTTGATGGCCCGCTCTTGTCCCGCCCAGTACGGTGCGCGCAGTTGGCGCTTGAGCAGCTTGCCTGATTCCGTGCGCGGTAGGCTTGTCAGAAAGTCCATGCTTTTCGGGCGTTTGACGTACCCCACTTGCCTGACGAAGTGCTGCGAGTGCCGATACGGTCCAGAAACTTCGTGTCGATGATCAGCACGCGGGCGTCCGAATCTTCAAGCACAACAGGTGGTCGTGGCTCAACCTAATGCAGCAGTAAACGCAGAGGCAAATGCAGAGGTCAGGGGTCAGCTAGAGGCTGTCTTCACAGGCTTATGGCTCGGAGGGCGGGGGTGGAGCGAGTCCAGCTGCTGTTGGAGTTGCGTGTGAAAGCGGGGCGCACTGTACTCGAAAGAGCCAAAGGTGAGGCTGTCATTGGCGCCTGATGCCAGGCCGGCCTGTATGGACTCAGCGAGGGCGTAGTCTTCGGCCAGGGTTCGGCGGTAAAGGTCCACGTTGGCGTTCCAGTACGCTGCGGCCTTGTCTGTGGCGGGCTCGGTCGGAATCAGTGTGATCTCATGAATCCGTGTGCGGGAGGCGCTGAGCGGCTCCAGGTAGCTGAGCTGCCCGTGGTCGGGCTGGACCAGGATCATCGTGTTGGGAAAGAAGTAATAAGTCAGGTTGCCATACTTGCGCGGGTCGAAGCCGTTTGCTTCGGGTTGCTCTTTTGGAAAGCGGGACTTGATGAGGTACAAGCGCCGGTGCAGGTCAAATTCGTCCACCAGTTGCAGGTTGTTCATGAACATGTGGGCAATGGTCTGGCGGTGCGCAACCTTGAAGTGATAGGCTTCAAAGATGCCATCTGTCAGCAGCTTCCAGTTGGCGTTGACTTCGAGCGAGCGCTGCGCATAGGACACGGGGGAGTGGAGCCCGTCCAGCGACTCCAGGTTTTCCATGAGCGGACCCAGGTGTGTGTCGATATCTCTGATGGGTGATGTGGGGTCCAGCACCACCCAGATGACGCCGCCCCGCTCGACGGCGGTCAGCCCTTTGAGACCGGATTTCTCTTTCTTCAGTTGGGGGAAGCCGAAGGAGTCGGGAACACCTCGCAAGCCACCATCGGGCTGGTAAGTCCATGCGTGGTAGGGGCAGGTGAAGGCTCGTGTTTCGGTGCCGCTGCCCTCGGCCACAACGCGTGCGCCGCGGTGGCGGCAGACATTCAAGAACGCGTGGACGGCTCCGTCGGACTGCCTGACCAAAAGCAGCGGAACATCAAATGGAGTCAGCGACAGCCAGGCGCCGGGCGTGGGAATGGATGAGCTACCGGCCACGGGCTGGGGAAACTGGCGCAACAAGCGCAATTCCTGGGTGGTCTGCTCGTCGCTGGTGTATTGGGAGACTGCGACCTGTCCGCCCTGTGTATCGGCGTCGGCCAGTCCGGTTTGCATGGCATGTGTGGCGCGGCGGTAAAGCTCGTTTGCAAAATGGATGTCCATTCCCCTGCCTCCTTGCAATACATGTGATGTTTTGGTGATTCCTTGATTCAAGTCTATGAACTGACTGATCAGTCGGTCAATGGGGCTGACGAGGTTTTTGGAGCCTATGGTTTCCCCTGCCTTGTTCATCGCTTTGGCGCTCGTGTGAGTCGACGGACAAGTTCGAGGGGGAATGGAGCACATCCGCTGCAATACAGCTTTGACCTCAAAGCCGCAGCGGTATGAATAGCAAATGGCTTATTTCAGGTAAAAACAGTTTCTAGAGCAGTCAGCAAAGCGCTGGCTGCTATGAATTTTTGCAATGGAGAGTCGAATCATGTCCTTCAGCCAAAGCCTGTGGAATGCCAACCAGGCGCTGTTTCAAAGCACCCTGGAGCTGCCCTTCAACCAGGAACTGGCGGCCGGCACGCTGAGTCGGGAGCGTTTTTGCCACTATATGATTCAGGATGCGCACTACCTCGTAGCCTATGGCCGCGCGCTGGCCGTGACGGCAGCCAAATCCGATAACGCCGAAGGCGTGGTGCAGTTTGCCAATGCCGCCAATGAGGCCGTGGTGGTGGAGCGGGCCCTGCATGGCGGCTTCATGCGCGATTTCGGCATCACGCCCGAGCAGTTTGCGGCCACGCCGCTGACGCCGGCCTGCCATCACTACACCAGCTATCTGTTGGCCACGGCCTGGAGCGCCACTTACCCGGTGGCCGTGGCCGCGCTGCTGCCCTGCTTCTGGATTTATGCCGAGGTGGGGCGCGACATTCATGCGCGCTCGGCCAAAGACAATCCATATCAGGCCTGGGTCGATACCTATGCCAGCGAGGAGTTCCACGCGGCGGTGCGCGGCGTCTGCGCCACGGTGGATCGTCTGGCAGTCGATGCGAGCGAGGCCACACGTGCGGCCATGCATGCAGCCTACAAGGATGCGGCCCGGCTGGAATGGCAGTTCTGGGACAGTGCCCATCGCCTGGCCGATTGGCAAGGGCCGCTGCGCTGAGAGCCTGGTGGCCCGATGGGGGTTGATTAAAAAATGATCAGCCTCCCGATTGTCCTGCGCTGACAAGGACTTAGCTTGCTTATTCAAGGTGTTGCCGGGGTTTGTCCACAAGCTTGTAGTGATTTGATGGGGAAAACTGGGCTGCAGTCCAATTTTGGCAAGCATGAGCTGCTATGAAATGCGGAGTTGGCAGGCTTTGAGTGTCTTGTGGTGTGGTTTGCTTAAAATTTAAGCGCGTATTGAAAAGTCGTTGCAGAACAATGGCTTGATATGCTTATCCCGGTGAGTGGTTGGTATTGTCCACAAGCTTGTAGCGGGCGAATGGGGATATCCCGATACGATGCCCGGTAAAGCATCGAGGGAGAGGGAATTGACGAAATCGACATACCAGGCCATTGTTCTTGCCTCCATGCTCATCCCTGTGGCGGGCCTGTGCCTGGATTCCTTTTACCCACTGATCCCGGCGAGTCTGAAGTCGGTGTATGACAGCATGGTGCAGTTCGGTGGCATCAAGAGTCATCCGCCAGGGGTATGGCTTGCCATGGCGGTGGTGACTGTGACCATGCTGGTGTCTTTTTACGGGCAGCTGCGCTTCAGGAACTGGGCGCCGAGTCTGGCTGTCAGCTCGACGCTAGCCTGCTTGCTGGTGTCCTGTTTTACGGGGCCTGTCTTGCAATCGGGTCTGGGCAGCGCTGTCGCCAGTGTCGGCACTCTGCTGAGCGGTATGGCTCTGATCCTGCCTTATGCCTGCGCTGACGTGCGTGCGCTTTTCTGGCCGCAAGCCGCTGCAGCGACTGTCGATACGGCTGGCCATCAGGCCGCTGCGACTGGGCCAGTTTGAGTCATGGGTTTAATGCTTGCCTGCCTCGACCAGATGATCGATCAGCGCCCGCACCTTGAGCGGCAGGTGGCGCGAGGGCATATACAGTGCATAAGCGGTGCGCGGCGCGTAGTTGCCCGTCAGCTGCCAGTCGGGCAGAACCTGTACCAGCGCGCCACTGTGCAATACGGCCTGGGCGGCAAAGTCTGCCACCAGGCCTATGCCCTGGTGCTGCAGCGCCAGATTGATGATTCCGGTGCTGCTGTCCATGGACAAAGGAGAGTGAACAGCGACCTCGGTCACGACAGCCTCTGGACTGCGAGCATGGCCGTGCATCCATTGCAGCCGGCTCTGAAAGTCGCCATAGCCCAGCGTGATGCATGCCACGCCATGCTCGCGTCCCAGCTCCTGCGGATGCTCGGGCGGCTTGATCAGGCCCCTGAGGTAGGCTGGCGAGGCCACGGCGATATAGCGCACCTGGCGCAGCTCGCGCGCCACCATATGCGGCGGCAGCTGTTCGGGTCGGGTCAGGCGAATGGCCAGATCCAGGCCTTGCTGAGCCAGGTCCTGCATCTGGTCGCTGAGGCTGACGGCGACCTCGAGCTCGGGCCATTGACGGCGCAGGGCGGGCAGCTGTGCGCTGAGCCAGATTTCCCCAAAGATGGTCGGTGCCGTCAGCCGCACCGTGCCGCGCGGAACGCCGCTGTAATGGCCGGCAATGGCATGGATATCGCTGGCGGTCTGAGCCAGCTGGCTGCAGGCGGCATAGATCTCGGCACCCAGCTCGGTCAGGGACAGGGAGCGGGTCGTGCGATGCAGCAGCTGCACGCCCCAATGGGCTTCCAGTCGGCCCACGCTGCGGCTGACGGCCGAGGTGGTCAGATCCAGTTGCCGTGCGGCGGCGGCAAAGCTGCGCAGCTCGACTACCTTGGCGAAAACCAGCATTTCAGGCAGCAGGCCGGGCTCTGTGCTCATGGTTCGGATTGATTGTTGATTTGTAGGTAATAGTAAGTGGAATAAGGCTGTATTGATGCTTGGGTGTGATTGATGGACCATGCCATCATGACTTCCCAGACCTCTTCCTCTTTGCAAGTGCTGGCTTCCAAACCAGCTTTGGCCGCCACCTCTCCGTCCAATGCAGCTGGCGGCAACTGGCGCATGGTGCTGGCCATGGCGCTTTCTGGAACCATTGGCCTGCTGGTGTTGGAGAGCGGCCTGCCCGTGCTGTGGGTGGTCTGGTTGCGTTGTCTGCTCGGCGGCCTCGGGCTGGCAGCCTGGGTGCTTTGGTCTGGCCAGTGGTCCAGGCCGACCTGGCGCGAGAGCGGCTGGCTCTTGCTAGGGGCTGCGGCGCTCATCGTCAATTGGCTGTGCCTGTTTCGTGCCTATGAATACAGCGGCATTGCCATTGCCACGGTGGTCTATCACGTACAGCCCTTCTTGCTGTTGCTGCTGGCGGCTCTGTTGCAGGGCGAGCCTCTGCCTCTCAGTCGGCTGCCATGGCTGGTATTGGCGCTGGTAGGCGTAGGTTTGAGCAGCGGTCTGATCGGGCTGACTGACCAGCAGGCGTCGCAAGGGCAATCCCTGGGCATTGTGCTGGCACTGCTGGCCGCCGGTCTTTATGCCATGGCCACCCTGGCCACACAGCGGCTCAGGCGGCTTGCGCCGGCGCAGATTGCCATGCTGCAGATGCTGGTGGGTGCGCTGAGCTTGCTGCCCTGGGTGTGGGAGCTGCGCGCCCAGGCACTCTTCAGTCCCAAGGTCTGGGTTGCGGTGCTGTTGCTGGGCCTGGTGCATACGGCCTGGATGTACACGCTGATGTACACGGCATTTCAAAGACTTCAGGCGCAGGCGATCGCCGGCCTGTCCTTTATTTACCCCGTCATGGCTTTGCTGGTGGATTTGCTCTGGTTTGGTGCCAAGCCGCAGCCGGTGCAGTGGCTGGGGATGGCGCTGATTCTTGGGGCGCTTGCAGCCTACCGACGTAGCGAGCGTAAAAGTTAGTCAAAAATAGCTGCCAGCGGTTATTTACCAAGCGCTGGCAGCTATTGTTTTAGATCCAAGGGGTAATCGCCAGCACCAGTGGCATCAGTACAGCCGTTGCCACGCCGTTCAAGCCCATGGCCAAAGCGGAGAATGCTGCGGCCGTGGGGTTGAGCTGAATGGCGCGTGCCGTGCCAATCGCATGGGCCGTAAGTCCGATGGCAAAGCCCTGAACCGCTGGATCCTTGAGACGCAGGACGCGGCACAGCAGCGGTGCCATCATGGTGCCGCTGATGCCGGTAATGGCCACGGCCACGGCGGCCAGCGAGGGTGTTCCGCCAAAGCGCTCGGCCATGGGCAGGGCGATGGGAATGGTGGCCGACTTGGGCGCCACGGCGATCAGCGTAGCTTGCGAGCCGCCAAAGGCCCAGGCAATGCCCAGCGCTGAAAAAAGAGCGACCAGACAGCCCACCAGCAACGCGACACTGATGGGCAACCACAGCTGACTGATGCGCTCGCGCTGGGCGTACAGCGGGATCGCCAGGGCCACGGTGGCCGGGCCTATCATCAGACCCAGCAGGGATACGCCGTTTCGATAGGTTTCATAAGGCGTGCCCGTGAGCAACAGAATCGCGACGATGACGACCACGCCGGTAAACACCGGAATCAGCATGGGGCGGTTGCCGCTTTTTCGGTAGATGGCCATGGCCGCCATATAGACCAGCATGGTCAGCACCAGCCAGGGCAGGGGCGAGCCTTCGGCCAGGCTCAGCCAGGCGGTGTGCAGGCGTTCAAGCAAAGGTGTGCTCATGCGCCGGGCTCCTGCTTTGCGGCGGAATCGTCATCCGGCTTGCGAGTGCGCTGGCGCTGCAGGCAGAAGCGGAAGGTGAGGGCGGTTGCGGTGAATGTGATGGCAGCTCCGGCAATGCAGGCCAGCACAAACGGCAGCCATTCGCGGCGCAGGTGGTCGAATTCCAGCATCACTCCCGCAATGACGGGGATGAAAAGCAGCATCATGTTCTGCAACAGAACCTGGGCAGTATCTTCCAGTGTCTTGGGTAGGCGTTTGTAAAACAGCAGACCCAGCAGCAAAAGCAGGATGCCGATCAGCGCACCGGGCAGGGGTAGGCCCGTGACGCGGGCCAGGAACTCTCCCAGTAGCTGAAAGGCGAAAAGTACAGCAAGCGCATACAGCATAAAGGTGGTCAGCTCCTGAAATGAAGAGTCGCAGCCGATGGCTGGGCTGCCAGGTCGGTGTGGTGGGGATTGTCGGGTGAATAAAGGTAAAGCAGGCGTGCAGCTATTGCGCGTCGCAGATGACAGGTTTATCTTGGATCTCAGGCGCTTCGGAGCCGGAGCGGCCAGTCATCGCACGAGCTTAGGAGAAGTCACCATGCAAACCGCAGTCTATCGCGCACCTGTGTATGAACCTACGGTCGATGAATTGGAAACACTCAAGAAGCTGGAGCTGGGTGAGGATGTCTCCCTGTGGTCTGCCGCCAAGGAATATCTCTCCAGGCGCCTGCTGGAGCGGGGGCTGGTGGAGCAGGATGCAGAAAAGCACTGGCATATCACCGAGTCGGGACGTATGGTGATCCGGCGCCAGCTCTGAAATGCCCGGGGTTAACCCTTGATTTGCAATTGCCTGATTTGGAGGCAACCTACCTTTCAACCCGCAAGTACAAGGGCTTGTGTGCTGTTATCACCAGGATTTCACCGGATATCCACAATCATGTCCACATGATCTGTGGAAAAAAGCGCTGCCATGGACAGCGCTTTTTTTGTGGCTTGACTCAAGCCAGGGTTGCTCGGATTGACAGCAAAGGATCTCGTTGACAGTACAGACGCAGCGATGCTCAAAAAGCATTTTTCAGAGAGAAATGACCCTGGTGACCTGCTATGTGCTAAAGGCTGGAAGCGAATGGATGTTTGCCAGATGGGTGATGCTGTCGGTGCTGAGCATGGCATTGCAAGATATAGGTCCGCACCAGATTATGCAAAGTTATGCACAGTGACTGTGCAACTTCGAAAAGATGAGCGAGCAAGAGAGATCCTGCCTTACCCCGGCAAGGGAAAGGCATGCGGCTGTGGCGTCATTGATGCGCCGGCTTTTCGCGTGGAGAACGGAAGGCTGGATGGCGCGAGGCTGCCTTCTCGGCTTGGGTATGTCGTGCCGGATTGGACCGGAACGCCCTGCTGCGGGATTTCAATTCCCAGCACTCGCCCTGGAGGGATGCGGATTGTATTCGATATTTAGGCGCAAAAAATTGTCGTGGCGTTCCTTTGGACAAAAACGCGTTGCGCCCATGATGTCGACATGGGGGGCGAGGCTAAGTCGCTTTATCGGCAGATACTTTTCTGGTGTCGCTATCGGTGCTGAGTGGCAGCATATTTGCAGAGCACCAATCAACAAGGGCGGGTTGAAGCCCGCCCTTGTTAGGTGAGTTGCTGTCAGCACCAATGGGGTGCTGCCGTCCTGTTATGCCTTTGACCAGTCTATTCGCTTGTAGGCACGAAAAACAGGTACTCACCTGGCCCCATCTGCGGGGTAATCACATAGCCTTCGCATTGCCTGTCCTTGCATTTCACAGGTATGGCGCGGGGCCAGATAGTTGCTGCAGTAGGGTAACCAGGCAGGTACTGCGGCACATGCCATACCCCATAGTCACCGACTGGCTCTGCTTGCTGCGAGCCTGCTGCACCTTGCTCGCCACTTCCAAAGATCTGGCGTTGAATGCTCAACGGTTCATTGATGGCCCTGGAGTCGGGTGCAGCCAAAGACGAAGCGCAGCATAGTGCAATCGCTAAAAGAGCTAGAGTCTTGCCCATAGCGGCCTCCTAGATTAGGAATCACGCCCACTAATTGTCGTACAGCTGTGCTGTACGTGAATCTTCCATCACAGATGTTACAAGCGAGGGGCGAGTGACTTCAGGTGCCAAACTTGACTGAACCTCAGCGGGGACTGAAGCGGGCGTGGGGCTACCTTGTGCCGAAGCATCCGGCCCGTAGTTGTTGCGCCGCTCTTCTACGGTCATGGATTGTGGGCACTTCGAACCCGTGATCTCCAGTGCCACGCGAGCGGCAGGATCCATGCAGTCCATAGCTAGCGAGGCTGCCTTCATGCCCTTGTTCCAGAGCTCACGGCTCATTTTCAGGCGTTTGCAATGCTCGTCCGTCCAGGTTGTGCCGAAGCTCACGCCAAAGCCAGGGCCGTTGGCACTGCCGCTGCTGCTACCCATGCAGGTGTCGTTGCTGGTCGTGAGGTTGGGGCCGTTCACGCTGGGAACGTTCTTCATGGTGTAAGTGCCTGTGTACTCCACAATGTTCTTGGACGTTCCGGACACAGTGCTGTTCAGGTTCTGGGTGGTCGTGCCGTTCGTTGTTATGTTTTGATCGGAGGTTGAAGTGGATCTGCTGTCCATCGTGGATACAGATCGACTTTCCGCCGGGGCAACGACCGGATTGACAATGGTGACCGACTGATTCTGTTGCGCCCCCACGGAAGAGGAGCTGGAGGAGCTTTGCGCGCTGCTGTCGGCATTTTGCGCATAACTGCACAAAGGAACGCAAAGACTTAACAGAGCTATTGAGAATTTCATGCTTTGCTCCTACGTTGCCCGAGCCCGGCCAGGCAGCCAGGCCCGGGACAAACACAACTATCTTGGGACAGCTGCCTTAGTTGGCATTGGCAGTAGAGCCTGCACCAGCAGTACCGGAGGTGCCGCCACCGTTGGAGAAGTAGCCCGCGTTACCCCAGGAGCCGGCATTTTGGTGGACGGTACCCACAGAGCCTGCGTTCGATGTGGTGTTGGTCAACGAGCCCCAAGGTGAGGAAATGGCTCCCGATGTGGCGTTGTAGCCGGAGGTGGTGCCAGCATTGTTGTTGACGTAGGCCAAGCCGCCGCCAGGGCCTGCGCCAGTTGCAGCAACATTCGCGGTCTGAGAAGAGGCGCCGCCGAACGCAGTACCGTTGACGGGTCCTGCGTTATAGCCGGCAGCAGCAGCCGAGCCCGCATTGGCATTGGTAGCCGCTACGCCGCCAGCAACACCGTTGCCGGTGGTTGCGGAAAGGCTCTTCACATTACCAAAAGTAGTTGCGCTACCGTCGACAGCTGCCCCACCGATGCCAAAACCGCCTGCGCCGATCGCACCTCCAGCAGCGTTTGCATTCGACGTTGCACCGGAGGTTGCACTATTCATGCTCAGCGCACTTCCGTTGCCCGAGCTGGCAGCTCCCGACAGCGTGGCAGACGATGCGCTCGACGTCGTGTTTGTGGCTGCAATGCTTGAGCTGCTCACGGCAGCAGATGCAACACCAGCCAACGCAATAACCGCCATGGCAATCAGAGACTTTTTCATGATCATTCCTTTGAATAGCGAGTTCTCAGAAAACTGAGAGTGTGTGAGCGAGAGACCTATGCAATTTCGCAAAGGCCAGTGTTAACCGTCAACAAGTTCTGGAGTGCTTTGTTACGTTCCAAAACTGCTTTCGGTGAAGGCAGTTTCAGAAAACGACGGGGAAACAGTAATCCCCCATTCAAAGATGTTTTTTGAAGAATTAAAAATGATGAAAAAAATGATTGATTTGTTGTAGTTTGTGGGTGATGCGCTATTGAAAGAATAGTGCTTGTTGGAAAATTCTTACAATGCTAAAAAATGTAATCTATATTTCTTTTTATTTCATCTATCCATTGTTTCAAAAATAAAGGGTTTACATCTATTTTTTGATGAAAACAGCTTAATACCTTGTATTCCAGTATTAATTTGTAAAAATCTAAACCTTATTTTTCTTTATTTGTTTTTTGTGGATTTTCAATGAGACGAATTCTATTTTTCGCGAGATTCCTAGGCAATCGACTCATCAAATGGAGTGTCACATGTATCTATCCGACGCATTTATGAACTCACGGTTTGATGATGCAGCAAGTGCAGAAGTCACATCTACAGTCTCTGGGCGCATGTGGCCGTCCGACATGAAGGGGCAGCAGAACCAGCCCGTGCGGGTCTTTCTGGTTGACGAAGACAGCCATGTCAGCAATGTGATCTCGCAGGAGCTCATGCGTGACCCGCGCACTCTTCTGGTCGGGCAGGCCTGCAGCTACAGAGAGGCTCGTAAGAACGTCTTTTTGCAAGAGTTCGATGTGCTCCTCATTGACCTATCTATTGGTGAAGGCCAAGGAACAGAGTTACTGGAATCGATCCAACTAAAGAGGCCCGACGTGCTGAGCATTGCAATTTCTGCAAGTGAAAACGACGATGCGGCAATGAATGCTCTTAAAAGAGGCGCTGTTGGATACCTGGTGAAAAACTCATGGTTTGGAAGTTACTCGCAAGCGGTGCTGGAAGTGGCCAATGGTGGAGCGGCTATATCTCCAGTAGTGGCGAAGAAAATCATTCCGAAAATATTCAAAGCCAATTTGCATGAGGAAAGTACCTTCAAAAACAAGAGCTTTGAGTCGCTGACTGAAAGAGAGGTGGAAATATTGAAGTTGATAGCTCAAGGGAAGAGCTCTCTCGAGGTTGCTTCCTCCTTGCAAATAAGCCCTTTGACTGTGTCAACGCATATAAAAAATATTTACGGAAAAATGCAAGTAAGAACCAGAGCGCAAGCCGTCAGATGTGCAATCCTGATAGGAATTATTTGAATGCTGTTATTGGCTGCGTTCGATTCTTATACGTAAGAATACTTTGTCTGACATTGGAAATTGAAATGATATTTGAATTTGAAGTATTTGTTTGAAGGTTTCTTGATAGGGAAATTTCTTTCATGAGGTGGAAGGAGTTGTACCTGACTGATTTCGATCATGTGGTCCTTCTTGGGCAAAGCTTGCGCGCTGCTTTCACATGGCTGCGATCCAGCAGCTTTGACGCTTCATCAAAGTCATGGATGGGGCGGCCGTGAAGTTGCGCATGTCGCACATAGGCATGGTGCGGATTCGTTTGCCGGCCTCTTCATTGCCGGTGACAAGAATGAGGTTGCCCCGTTGCAAGAGCTGTTCGAGATGTTCAACAAGTGGGCGGGACGGAAGGTTGTGAGGCTTCTTCCTTATGAGGCAGGCCCGAGCTGGCCACTACACCCTATTCGGCGGCGCTAGGAGGGGGAGTCAATGAATGGGGATACCACTCCGAAATGACCGAGGCAGCATGTGCATGTGCTGATCGCCAGAGGTCGTTCTGGCTGGAGCCAGGAAGGTCTGGTAGTTCGATGTGTCTATCAGCAGCTCGAATAGCGAACCAAATGCCATGGTCCCAGTCTTTGCCTCGTCGCTGCTTCTTGAGGGCAGGTGCAGTAATAACGATCACTCTCTTATTGCCCGCTCTTGCATAGCCGATCTCAACCAGCGTTCCAAAAGCCTCCAGGTCTTCGAGATAGGCAACAACAACGTCGGCCCGTGAGATGCCTTGAAGAGCTCCGCGATAGGCGGCGCTTTGTGGGTTGGTGGGAGAGTAAGAATTCGCGCCATGCATGTGTCCATGGTTGCCATTTCTCGCTTTCCACGGACCTGAATACATGAACCTTGTACAAGTTCCGTGAAATAGCATTTCTTCCGGCGGTGCGATCAGTACATCGGTATCTGAACTCTCGATCCCCAGATCACCAAGCGCCTTGGACTTGGATACGTCGAAGATTCGCCAACATGAAAACTCCCCGCCCGGCTTCCCATTGTCTGAAGCTGCCCCCATTTTTCCCGCCATGTAGACGATAGGTAGAACCTGGCTTGCTTGGTGAATTGCCTTGCTCGCCTGCAGCCAGCTTTCGACATCCGTTTCGAACCAGCCAACTGCTCTGTTGCTCATTGGGGTGGGATGAGGAAACTTGTCCTTGCGCAGCAGCTTGTAGAGCATGGATCTTGATAACCCAGTCCGTGTCAGAACCTCATCCATAGAGATGACATTCTTAGTGAAACGTGACGTGCTATCCGTAGACATGTGGTTTCTTGAGCTCGGGTGTTTGGTGGATGAGCTAGTGTTAATTAATGCGATAAGTATTGATTTCTGATAGCTATATCCAATGTAGGATTGGCACTGACATTGTTGTCGAATACGAACGATTTGTATTCCATGAGTCTTTTGATTTCCTTTCACCCTTCGGAGCGCCATGACGTTTCCGTAGCGCCTTTTTGCTTCGTGAGGAGCGAATTACGAGCTGGTCGGGATATCTCGAACCCGCGCTAATGCACGGGATGCACGGTATCTGGGTGGTTTTTGTATTGCAGTATCCCGATTGAGCTGCAAGATATGCGCCCGGGTAAGTTCGTTTGAGCCGTCCTGCTATTTGCTCAGGTGAGCATCGACTCTGCAATTTACCCGCCACGATCTGCTCCAACGCAGGATTGCAGGCCAACTTGCACGTCTTTGGGCGGTGCGCTCGCTGCCAGGCTGCCTCATCTGCCTTTGTCGCTCGGTAGCAAGTCTTGTCGCCATTGCGCATGAGTTCTCGACTGATGGTGGATGCTGCTCGCTTCAAGCGCCTGGCAACGCAGCGGATGGATTCACCTGCGACCAAGCTGCAAGAGATCTCCTCGCGCTCGGCCAGAGACAGGGACAAACGCTGCCGATGCCTTGCTGGTGGCCGGATACCTCCTGTCGAACTCAGGATGTTGTGAATCGAGGTGTACGGTCGCTCAAACAGCTTGCCGATCTCGCGCAAGGTATCGCCAGCTTTCCAGCGATCCCACATCACTGCCTTCTGAGCTTCGGTGAAGTAAATCCGCAGTCTTTGCTTCATGCCCACACTCCATCCACCAGAGGCAGTCATTGTGTTGCATTGACCAGTTGAATCCACAGCCAGGGGCGGACTCTACGCTTTCTGACAAACAGCAATATTTCTCAGCAAAGCGGCTAGGCATGGAAAGCGTCTATCGAGCGCCATGTTAGCCTTAACTGGATCAGCCTTGAACAAGCCTCGAATGTGTTGAAGCTGCCTGCGGTGAACGATCCAGCGCTACTGCGTGTGTCTGTTTCCGCACTCTGGTTTTGTCGGCAATCGAGCAAACAGGAGTGTTGTCTTGCGCCGTTCCATTCTTCTTGTCTTTGCTTCTTTCTTTTTGATCTGGGCAGTGGAGGCTTTTTGGCTGTCACCGTCGCCGCCAGGCGATCTGCTGTGGGTGATGCGGCAAGAAGGCATGCTGCTCACTGGTATCTTGGCTTTGGGGGCCATGACGGCCATCATGGTTTTGGCCTTGCGCCCTCGGTGGGTAGAGTCGCCTTTGGGTGGCATGGATAAGGCATACCGTTTGCACAAATGGCTGGGCATCATTGCCATTGTGTTGAGCTTGGCGCATTGGCTGGCCAAGCAGTCCAAGCCCCTCATCGCGACGGCTATTGGTAGCACTGGCAGGCTGGCCAAGGTACCCGTGCCCGAGTGGGTCAGCCTCCTGAAGCCCTATGCGAAAACCTTGGGCGAATGGACCTTCTATGCATTGATCTTGATGTTGGTCATTACGCTTGCTCGTCGCGCGGTGCCATACAAGCGCTGGTACTGGTTTCATCGATTCATGCCCCTGGCATATCTGCTACTGGTGTTTCATGGCCTTGTGCTGACTCCCCCTGGCTATTGGAGCGGTGTGGGCGGCTGGCTGCTGGCGTTGACGATGGTTTTCGGCATCGTGGCTGCAGTGATTCAACTGAAACGTGACCTGCGGCCGCGCTATCCCCATGTGGGCACCGTACTGTCATTCACGCAGCTCGGTGATGTGCTGGAGATGCAATGCCGCATGGATGATTCCTGGCCGGGCCATGCTGCGGGGCAATTCGCCTTTTTGCGCCTGTCAGGGGAGCAAGAGGCTCACCCTTTCACGCTGTCCGATGCGGGCCAGCAAAATCACGTCGTGCGCTTTCACATCAAGCAACTAGGCGACTGGACACGCAGCTTGCCCGAGCGTCTTCAGCCCGGAGCCGTTGTGGAGCTAGATGGTCCTTATGGCCGCTTTGTGCCTCCGGACCACGACGATGGTGCTGTGCATGTTTGGGTCGGTGCTGGCGTTGGCGCGACTCCTTTTTTATCCTGGTTGGGCCAGCTTCATCATGACGGCCATGCTCCCCAAGCCTGGCTCCAATACGCCTGTCAGCATGCTGCCGATCCTCTTGCTCGAGCTCTGGAAGAGGCTTCGGCGCTTCATCCCGATGTGCATCTCGATATCTTTTCCGATGGCCATCGCTGGACGCCCAAAGAGGTGCTTCAACGTTATCAAGCCGACAAGCCATTGCAGGTGTGGTTCTGTGGCCCAGCTTCCATGGGCAAGCAGCTGGAGCAAGCACTGGAGCAATCGTTGCCAGCTGCTAGCTGGCAATTGCACAGGGAGCACTTCGAGTTTCGTTGACTAGATCACTCCATACATGCGTCATTTGCTATCTAGTCTCAATACCGACTCTCATCCCTCGATGAGTCGCATGCACAGGCCAGACTCCCAAGCTGCCTGTGGACCAGCAGGACAAGCGCAGCGTGATCCTGACCGAGATGCATGACATTGATCAGCGGCTGGCGGGGACAGTGCGGGAGGTGGGGCAGCCTAGCTATAGGTTCCCTGATGGCTGGCTGCATACCACCATGCAGCCATCGACGTGCTGAGCCGCTAACGAGCTCTCCACTTGATTCGGTTGCTGTGGACTCTCACTCGCGCCGCCACATTCAAACGATGCGTCAATCCTTGATGCGTCACCACTAGAAAAGGCTCCCATGAGCACAAAAATTTACGTTGGCAACCTGCCTTACTCCGTGACCGACTCCAGCCTGCGAAGCAACTTTGCAGAGTTCGGAGCCGTAACCTCTGCCAAAGTCATGATGGATCGTGAGACTGGACGCTCTAAGGGCTTTGCGTTCGTAAAAATGACCTCTGCGGACGAATGCCAAGCAGCTATTTCTGGTTTGCATGGCATGTCCGTCGATGGACGTTCGATCGTTGTCAATCTTGCGAAGCCTCGTGAAGAAGGTCGTGGGTTCGGTGGCAACCGCGAATTCCGTGCCAGCTCTCGTCCAAATGTTGGCTATGGCATCGATGGCTATGGGGGCTGGTGATCTAGTTGCGAACTCAAGAAAACGGCCTCAGTTCGAGGGCGTTTTTGTTCTAGTGAGTGGGCCGATTGCTACGACTTGCAGGCCACTGGCGGGCCTTCTATGAGGTACGGGTTTTGAGGAAGGCAGCCTGTCAGGTCTAGCCTGTGGTTGCATTGGCTGATGGCAAGCTCGAAACGTCCATGCTTGTGGCCTCATCCTTGGCATCAGCATGCAGGTCGCTAGCCTGCAGGAAACAAAACACAAAGCAGTTCAGACGAACTAGGGCTTCGCAGAACGGTTCATCGGTTATGGTGGGTAACTTAAACCACTAAGGAATCGCCTGATGCCAAAACCTAACTACCAATTCGAGAAAAGGCAGCGGGAGCTGGAGAAGAAGAAAAAGAAGGCTGAGAAGGCTCAGCGCAAAGCTGCTGAGTCCGAAACAGCTGCGCCAGTCCTGAACTCTGAGGCGCTGGTTGAACGCAAGTAGGTAAGGGATAGGTTTCGTGTCGGTGCGACTTTTGAGAGTCTCAAAAAAGCCGCGCCGACACATAGATCAGTGGCTTACCAAAGCGCGATCAATGGTGCCTGGATATCTACAGTCTTGAACTTGGGTGCTGTAAAAAAAATGCCTGCAAGATGGGTCATCGTGCAGGCATTCTTTCTGCCAAACCGGAACACATTCCGGAAAGTTTTCCGGAGCGTCTTCAAGAGTTATAGCATTACATCTGTGGTGCCCGGGGCCGGAATCGAACCGGCACGCCTTGCGGCGGGGGATTTTGAGTCCCGTGAAGAAATGAGGATTCATGCGGCCTGCAGGCCGATGTGTTCCGGTTTTTTTGGTGTACTTATTTATAGGTAGAGAAGACAAAACCGGAACACTTTTAGCCCACTGGTTTCAGCCTCCGGACACCGCCGTAATGGCGTTCTGTCAGGCGCTCATCGCTGTGCTGCAGCAGCTTCGATGCTTCTTCCAGGCTACCCGCTTTTTGGGCGGCACGCTTGCGCATGTCCCGCAGGTAGAGCTGCTTGATTGCATCGGCCAGCTCATCCTCGCCGCGCTCGCTGGCTTTCTCTGCGGCCGTGCTCCGGGCTTTGTCCCATCCATAGCGAAGCGCCTGGGGTGACACTGGCTGCCCGTCTGCAGTGGAAAGCAGCATCAGGTGATCAGCCCCTAGAGCCTTGCGCCTGCGCACCAAGTCAGGCAGAACTGCGGAAAGGTTCAAGTCCCACTCGGCCTCCTTGCCGGTCTTACTGGCCTCCAGCGTGAGCAGGTTCCCGCGCGGCATCAGGACCGTGATGCAGTCAGTCAGGCGCATGCCCGTGGCGGATCCGAGGTCCATGCAGTCCTTGATGTGCTGGGCTGCCTCTGCATAGATCGCCGCAAACACATCGTCCCGAACCTTGATCTTCCGCGGCTTCTCCTTGTTCTTCCACTTGCTGCGCTCCATCCCGGCCGCTGGCCATGGCAAAGAGGTAAGGCCTTCGCCGCGCGCCCAGTTCCAGATGACCGAGAGCAAGGCCATCTCCCGATTGCCTTGGGTCTTCGCCGTGCGCTTCGTCAGGTAGCCCTTGATTACCGGTAGGCTCACCTGGTCCCAGGTCGCCTCGGCAAAGACCGGGCGCATCATCCTGAGGTTCTTGGCATAGCCCTTTTTGGTTTCTTCGCTCCTGTACGTTGGCAGGACTTTCGATTCCCAGCCGGAGAAAGCCTCCTCGAGCGTGCCAGCTATTCGCGCACTGTGGGTGCCGTTCTCAGTGATTTCTTTCCATTGGGCGATTGCTTTATCGAAGTCGGTGCCAAGGGGAATTTCCCCGTTTCCTTCTGTCGATGCGTCATAGAAGTAATACACCACGACCTTGCCGCTTTTACGGCGGCGCGTTCTGGTGCGCAGTCGTGGATAGGCTCCAGTCATCTGACAGCTCCTAAGTTAATCCCGCGCGAAGGCGTGAAAACCACTCCAGTCAGCCACGCCCTGGCATGAGCGCGAGAGACAAGAATACGCCTGCCCAGGCGTTTATGAGGGATTCCCTCTTTCTTCAAAAACGCTTCTTGCTGGTCCAGCTTTCCAGCTGACGCCATTCGCTTAATTTCTTGTGGCAACAGGAATTCACCAGTTTGATCCATGGCGACCTCCATTAAAAATGGCCCTTGCGGGCCGGCGGTTGGATTTCAAAGGTTCGAGCAGAAGGCGTGCAGCCTGGTTGTAGGTATCCCAAAGCAACAATCCGTCGGTGCACCGTTCCTGCTGCCCGCCGGATAGACCGGCAGCGCAGCAGGTAGGGCAGTTGAAGTGGTGGGCAATGTAGGCCTTGTCTTCTGGCAGGCCTACGGTGCTGGCGCTGGTTGCCATGAAGTCCTCCCAAAAGCAAAACCCCGCATCAGCGGGGCTCAGGGTGGTTGATAGGTTCGCGCCATCTGTCGCGCTTGTCGCCTCGGTCGCGGGCTCGGCGGCTCATGCTTCACTCCCTTGCGCTGCCTGGGCGGCGATTGCGGCGCGGTGCTCGCGGTCTCGGTCAGAATTGGTCTTCAATGGCAGGCTGGGGTTCTGGTGCCAAAATTGTTCGTGCGCCCAATAGCCAAACATCGTCACGCTGTACCGTCCAAACCCGTGGTTGCTGACAACTCCGAGTTCCGCGAGTCGCTTAATCTCCTCTTTTTTGAGGTCGTAGCTCTCATCGTCCTCTGTCGTCTCGATGAATCGGTGCAGCAGATGCTGGTCTGCCTCCATCAGAAACTGCAGCTTTCCCGCATCCCGCGCGTCTGCCTGCGCCTGGGGTGATTGACCATCCCACCACCAGCCAACAAAGCCGCCATGGTTGATGAAGCCACGTTCTGGCTGCTCACCTTCCACGGGCTTCTCCAGCGCGTAGCCGGTGATCTGGTAGCCGCGCTCCTGCATGCTCTTGAGCTTCAAGGAGGCAACGTGGCAGAAGGCGGGCACCGCCTGCGCGGGAAGTCCGGTAGCAGTAGCTGCGGACGGAAGTGCCCACAAGCGGCGCTCAATGATTCCTGCAATGGCTTTGACGCGGGGACTGTCATCGGGCTCATTGAGATAGCATCCGATCATCCCGGCGATGTAGCTGCACCATGTCGCTTGATCATTCGTTGGTCCTTCCACTGGCTGCAGTGGTGCAGTAGCCAGCAGGGCGCGCAGCTGCTGTTCTTTGAACAGAGATTCAAGCGTGTACCGCCAGCCGCTGAAGTCCAGCTGTTCCGCGATGAATGCCTCTGCAGACTTCTTGTTGCGGAAGCCGACGGCATGCAGGCTTGTTTTCAGCTGATGGGGTACTTGCTCAGGGTCCAGCACTGCAAGCCAGTGAGCAGGCTCAGGCAGCACCACTGGCGCGGCTGCCGGGGTGGCGGCAAGCGCTGGAGCAGCTGCGAGCATGGCGCAGTAAATCTGCTTTGCAGTGTGATCTGCAACAAATGGCCAAGCGGTCTCTCCTTCAACTGGTTTTTCCCCATACGCTGGGGCGTCCTTGTCCCCTCCGTAGCGTCCGACGTGACACATCTGGGGCGTAGGCTCAGTCGGCACCAGCTTCCAGCCATCAGGCACTGCCACGGCTGCGGGCGCTGCCTGGGGCTCAGTGATTTGGTGCAGGCACTGGCCAATTTCTCGCTCATGCGCCAGCAGGGCTGATGCCAGACGGCGGACTGCATGGGCGCTGCATCCTGCGCCTTCGGCTGTGCTGCAATTCCCGCGATTGCGCTCATCGTTCTCTAAGCCTTCAAGCATGGATGCTCCTTGCTCGAGCAGGGCTGCGTCTTGGTCGTTCAGCTTGATTACGTTCTTGTCTTGCATATAGGTGGCTCCCAGAATGAGAAAAGCCCGCGGCGGCGGGCTGGGGTGTTGGTTAGGTGACTGATGCCTGTTGCTTCACGTTGTCGTAGGCCTTGATTCCCCACGCGATGGCATAGCAGTTCCATAGGAAATGGAATTTGAATTCCTTGCAGTTCCACTCCCAGCAGTCATCCATCTGAAAGCCAGGCACGTCATCACATCGAAAGTCGCGGGCAGCGTCGTAGGCTCGTACTTCGCCATCATCGGCAGTCGATAGAACTTCATCGTTCAGAGCGCTCCAAAGCGCGGCCTTGTCGTCGCTGAATTGGTCGTGCTCCGCCTGGGTGCTGTATTCAGCATCGGGTTCACTGCACTCAACCCAGCTATCAAATGCCTCTTTGACATGCTCCCGAAAGCTATCGGCACTGAACTCCATGACATCCCTTGGTGCCGGTGCGAGCAGCTTCTCGTCCCAATAGCCAGGGTTGATTGCCAGTTGATCAGCGCGGCCTGTTTTGTTGTAGTGCTCTTGATCTGTGCGAAAGAACGTGAACATGTCCTGCAAGCGTCGGAATACGAAAGTTCCCATGTCGCCATCAATGCACAGCGTGCCAGGCCAAGTGATGATGTCGAACCAGTAGGCGCGGCTGGAGGGATCTTTGAACCGCAAATGACGGTTCACACCGTCGTCGCGCATGACTTCCATCTGGTGCGCTTGCGCATCCTTGAGGAAGCGATCCTCGGTGCATGCAATTTCTCGGGGCATTCGTGTCTCCAGAAAGCAAAAAGCCCGCTCAATGGCGGGCAGGTGATGGGTGGATAGGTAGTGACTGGTCGTCCTGACCAACGTCGGCTGAAGCGATGGCAAGCAGCGAGCCGTCTATAGACTGGGGATCCTTGTAGTCAGCAAGACGATCTGGGGTATAGCAATAGCTCCATCAGGTCTGTCTTGGCCACAACGGTGACAAGTCCAGCTGCAGCGAGTGCGCGTACAAAGCCGAACCCGTGCTGACGAGCGTTCTCCAGCTGTATCGCCGATTCCGGCTTCTTGTCATAGGCTGCGCGAACCCTGTCAACGATGATCTTCCAATCAGCGTGAAGATTTTCTGGCAACAGTTCGTAGCGATATGCCTGTACGGGTTGTGAAGCATTGCTCGCCATGTCTGCTCCTCGGTGACTCGGCCTATAGATTACGCTTCTTCATTCCTGGAACGCTTTCTATGGAATGAAAAAAGCGGGTGGTGGGCTGTGGTGATTACGGGTGAAACGCTCGTTGCGAGGGCGCTATGTGCTTTTGCTGTAGGGCATGTGGTAGCTTGGGTTTGCAACGGGATCGAGTTCGATGGATATATCCGGATAGTTGCCCCCGGATACGTGCACCCGATCTCGCCCAGCATTTTTGGCTTCGTAAAGAAGCCGATCGGCCTCTCGCAGGGCTTGATCTAATGGCGTGTTGCTGTCGAGCGCTGAAATCCCGAAGCTCAGGGTCAACGTGTAGCCTGATGGGAGAACTTCATTGTTCAAGCGGAGGTCGCGCTGGATGCGAAGGGCAATGGCCTCGGCATCTTTCAGTGAAATCTCCGTCAGCAAAAGCACAAACTCTTCCCCGCCGAACCGTGCGACAAGGTCGTTCTCCCGCACGCTGTCTTTAAGAGTCGTTGAAACCAGTTGCAGAACCTCATCGCCGCGCTTGTGGCCCCAGGAGTCGTTAATGCGCTTGAAGTGATCTATATCGCAGGCCAGCACGGCCATCGGATAGAGCCGTATGTCAGCGAGGCGCTGCTGGGCATATTCTTGAAAAGAGCGGCGATTCAGCAACTGGGTCAACGCATCAAGGTCTCGCTCACGTCGTAGCTTGTCTACCGTTTCCTTCGCGGCAATAGCAGTCATCACCAAGCTGAAGAGCAGCGCGAAGTTCAAGATGCTCACCAGCGTTAGGAGCCAGTAGGGCGACTTTGGCAATGACCGAAGATCCGAGTAGCCCAGCAGCCAGATCAAACCGGGCCGAGTGAAGGTATAGGTAGTGAATGCAATGCTTAGCCAGAGCAGCAATTTATCGAGCCAGTGTAAAGAGCTCATCCTTGAGCGGACCTGCAGGATAGGCAGCATTAGAACCAAGCCCGAGCCTATACTGAAGGAACAGATGCGAACCCAAGAAATCGGATTCACCCAGCTGAAGTGATACACAACGGCTAAGGTGACGATGGAGATCTGCAGTGCAATGTGCGGATGCGTTGATACACGCCACCTGTCCGCCCAGCACTTCGCAAGACACCAGGCTCCCAGCAGATAGATGCTGCCAATCAATAGCGCATAGCGCGTGAGCACCTCAAGGGGAATCAAGGTTTGAGCAGCGAGGGGCAGTGCCGTGAGCGAATAGGCGCAGGCTTGCCAAAACAGAAAGCGCTGGGATCGTTGGTTAAACCAAGCAACCATCAGGACGGCAGCAAGAACCAGTAGCGCCAGAGGTGGTGTCAGTACCAACAAGTTGTAATTCGCGGACATCTGACCAGAGCCTCCCCGATCAAAGAGCAATCATTTCAACCCTGAGCGTTAAACGGCGATCTGGAATCTCGATGCTCGTATTTTCGCTTTTGTCACAAATTATTACACCACCGCAGGCTGATAGATTGCTGTCAGCCGAACTCTTGTTACGAGCACAAAAGCAGCCAAAAGTCATCAAAAGCGGCCTCAGTTGCACGAATGAAAATCGTTCCAAATGTGTAGCCTTGTCTTCGCGGGTGGCACTGTGTGCAGATCAGATTTTTGATAACTCAGGCGACTACCTTTTTGATCTCTATCAACTGGACTTCCAGCCATCCCGCCTTGACGGCCAGCTCCTTGCATTGTTGAGCTGCCTCCTGAAGGATGTAGGGCTTGCTACGCACTGCAGTGCGCTTGGCTGTGCGCAGCCATGCGGTTTCATCAAACGGCTCCGGCGGTTTGCCTCCTGCCTTTTGCGCCATTTGGCAAAGCCGCTCGTGCGCCTGCTTTGCTTCATCCAGCAGGCCAGGCGCGATACCTGAGACACGCCAGCCCTTGTGCACGGACACGGGATCCGCCTTGGCTGCCAGGCGACGCTGGCGCTCGAGCTCCATTCCTTGAGCTCGCATGGCGGCCATGCGGGAGTCGGTGATGGGGTCGCCGTTGTGATTCACGAAAGTCAGACTCATGGGAGCCTCCAAAGAAAAAGCCCACCCATTGGTGGGCACATGGTTATTAGAAAAATCAATCCCAAGCCAATAAACAATTCGTTACATTCAGCGCTTTGCTTTGTTCACCTGAGTACGGACCACGTATGGCACTTGATGATCGAACGCGCAGATTGCTTGAGGAGTGGGAGGTCAAGCACGGTCTGTCAGTCATCCAAAAGAGACTTGATATGGGCTTGTTTGAGTTCGACCGTGAGAAGCAAAAAAATTGCTATTTATGGCTTAAGGCACGCCGAGTCACTCCCTGGACTTCTATTGCTGGCCGACTTGCTTTCGGAAGTGCCGCAGTGGCTGCGTTAGCCGTTGCTTTCACATCTGCGCTGAGGTGATGGTTACCAGCTTGCGCTGGCAGCCAGCGTGGCGGGCAGGTCGCCCAGGCCTGTGCGGCCTTCTCCGCCAAGGGCTTCGATCAGGTCGGGAATCAGGCGCGACAGCTCACCGGTGGCAATCGCCACATCGGTATCAAAGCCGCTGTCGTCCTGGCTGTTGCCGTCCATGACGGCATCCAGCAGAGTGATGTTCTTGAGCTGCAGGCCTTCGGTCAGCACAAAGCTCACACGGTCGTCCCAGGTCATCGCCAGTTTGGTGGGAAGCTTGCCTTGCTCGATGTGCTTGCGGACCTCATCAATATCCAGCGGGTGGCGGGCGTAGCGCACCACGGCCTTGGACTCGTCGCATGCTTTCAGCTCCGTTTCGCGATCTGCGGTGAAGCCGGCGGGCGGCTCCTGCGTCATCAGCCAATGTGCCATGGCAGCCTGCGGGCTGGTCTGGGTATCCAGCAGGGCCAGGGCGAAGCCGGGCAGGCTTTCGACCAGCAGCGTCACCACTTCATCGGCGCGGCCCTGGGCACTGGTATCGAGCACCAGGGTGCGCGCCTGAGGGTCGATCCAGACCCACATGCTGCCTTGCTTGGTGAAGGCCATGGGCAGCAGATCCAGCTTGGCCTCGTCCTTGAGCTCGCGCTTTTCCTTCTTGCCGGGCTTGCGGCCCTGGGTCTTTTCGATGTGCTCGGCCTTTTCGTTGACCTTGCGATTGAGCACGCTGGCCGGCAGCACCTTGGCCTCGGTCATGAAGCGTATGACCCATTGACCGGCCACGGACTCGACCAGCGGGCCGTGCTGCTCGCCGCGCGGCGGCACCCAGCCCACGGAGCGCTCCTGTGTGGCGCCGCACTCCTCAAAGACTGTCTTTTGCAGTGCATTTTCCAGCACCTGCAGATCGCCTTGCCAGCTTTCGGCGTAGCGGTAAATGATCATGTTCTTGAACATCAGGACTCCAGAAAAGAGAAAGCCACCGGTGCGGTGGCGGATTGGGTGGAGGTGGGCGCTGCAGTCACGGCAGCTCTTTCAGGCATTGCACAGTCTTGTCGTCCAGCCACTCGGCATGCATGCCCGGACAGGCGAACTCGTCGCGCAGGCTCTGTGTGATGCTTTGGGGTTCGTCGGCTTGGGCATCGGGCGCGGACAGCCAGGCTGCGAGAAGCAGGGCGCCGACGATGACCAGCACGGAGTCAACAATCGTCTTCAGCATGAGGATCTCCTGTTCAAAAATCGTGTCCAGCTATCCAAGCTGAACGCTCAGAGGGGCCAGGCTTCTGGCGTGAGTGCGATCACCACGGCCGCTCCGACCAGGCAGAAGAGGCCGAAGCCGGTGAGCGCCCATTGCGCCGCGAGCAGCAGCTTTGTGGTGTGGGCAGGGGATGGAGTCGAATGCATGGAATCTCCTGAGGGCAAAGAAAAAGCCCGCGAGCGGTTGCTGCGGGCTTGAATAAAGAGCCGGTGACCTTTCGGGTCTGCCTGGGGAATGGTTCAGAGAGGGACGGCGGAGGAGAAGCCCCAGACCCGGCTGAAAAGTTAGATGGCGCAGCTTCCTTCTGTCCGATGAGGGTCAGGCAGAAGAAATGCGCACTTGGGTTAATAAAAGGTTGCTGCGCCATCTGGCGTGACCACTGTCGCCACGACGCAAAGCGCCGAGTTCGTGACTGCCGCCAGCCCAGGCCCATTCCTGTGCTGCCGTACCTGCTCGAGCAGTCACGCCAGATAGCCCCCGCTACTTTCCCGGGGTGTTCATGATGGGCACCTAAGACCGGTGCAATTACCCTCTTGCAGTATTCCAGCCGGGCCTTGCAGGCCTGGTTTGTAAGAGCCGGGGAGCCGACCCCCGGCACCATCAAGAAAAAGAGCGGATCACCCGGCTTGCGGTCTGTCGGTGGCGGCATCTCGGATTGCCAAACTCCACGCCCGGTTTAGTTTTTCAGTGCCGCGCTCTTTCTTGATGGCCCCGCTGTAGCCCTGCGAGGGAGGGCGCATGCAGGCCACATGCTGGCAAATCACTCACATCTCAATCTCCATCAGGCCGTTGCAGGCTGCAGGAGCCCATGCTCGCGGCAATAGGCCATCTCTTCGTCGTAGTCGGAATCCTCCAGCACCAGCGTGCCGTCAGGGGCGTAAATGTCTCGCTTCGGGGAACCCATGGCGCGCTCTGTGCGCTCCACTCGGAAGCCGTGCCGCGCCCAGCATCCGTTGGGGCTGTTTGGGTTGGGAGGCTGCTGGGTGGTGTTGACTGTTTTCATGGCTTTGAAGTCCGTTGGTAATGAGAGGCGCCTATGCATTCAGCAAGTGCGCCTTGATGAAGGGCCCGAAAAATGGGTTGTCGCCTTTTTTGTATTCCAGGCGGATGCGGTCGCCAGGGTGGAAGCCACCAGGCGGCGCGATATGGGCATCCACTCGAACGTCAAAGCCCATGTCTCCACTGCGCACAGTCAGGCTCCAGGCTCCGCTGACGAATTGCTCGGCGCATTGCACTGTGGCGCCCAGGAAAGAGGTCTGCAGGGTGGCTGTCACCACCTCGTCCTGCTTTTTGGTAGGAATCAGGTTGTCCACCTTCTTAGGAAGCTCAGCCCATGCAAGCGTTTCGTCGGCGCCGTCACTGTTTCGCAGTGGGCGCAGCTCGCAATCCCTGTAGACGACAGTGTTTCGCGGGTCGGGAGGGCAAGTTAGGTCGCCAAACTTGAAGGTGGAGAGAGGGCGCCCTACCCAGTCGGCTGGGATCGAATGGGCTCCCGGTGTGGCGCGGCTGAGAATTTCCAGCAGACAGCCGTTGTTGTTGGGGTATTCAAGATCGTTGACCACGATGGCCAGATCACCAAGACGACAGTTCATGGCATTCCTTGGATAACTGTTTATTTATACAGTATTTTTGAGCGAGTTAGGTCTGTAGGTCAACTCAAACCAAAGCCTTGCTAGCAGGGCTTTGGTTTGCGCCCTGATCTCGCTCAGGGGCTGGCGCTGCTTGCGCAGTCATGTACGTGTGGCGGCGTCATCTGGTGTAAGAGGGCGGGCGACTCCTCAAACCATCGGCCAACTTTGATCCCGTGCCGGCTTTCGTGCGGCTTTAACGCTGCTTTCGCAGTTGCTGGGCCGGATCATCTGGCCTATTTGTCTCGCATGCGTTCTCCTTCGCAGCGCGCGGCTGCCTGGTTGGGATGCTTTCGCTGGCATCAATTCAGCAGTGCTCTGGTCTCACGCGTTGCACTTCTTTCCGCGTGCAGTCCCCTCTCGGCGTGAACATGCAGGAGTGAACCCACATGCCCGGACTGCTTGCCCCGTGTACCGACTCGCTCGGCTTGGGGACGGGTTTAACCCGCGCCAGACGCTGTTGATCACTGCGGCCGGCCATTTCCTCTTTGGCTTTTTAAAGACCCGTGGCACGCGGCTCGATCGCTTGGCACCCATCGCCTGCAACCTGCTGCGCTCCTTGGAGCTAACCCCGCCTTTGCTTCCTGTCGGCTTCGGCCCCGGATCGCTGGGCCTTGGGTGTGTCGCGTTCGTTGCCACGATGGGATGAAGTATAGAAAAGCTAGTCTTTCTTTGTCAAGAAAAACTAGCCTTTTGGTCTTGTTTTTCTAGCCTTGAGGATTTCTGCGCGTAAAAAAGCCCGCACGAGACGGGCTTAAGGTGGGGTAGCTGTCTTGCGAGTGCTGGGTGCGACTCAGGAGACGGATGCAATGAACTGCTGCCAGGCACTCGCAAAGCGCCGTGCTGCATCAGCATTACTGATCATGTATTCCTCATTCAACCCGCTCTTAGAGATCAGGGTGAGCTTGAAATACTCCATCACAGGAATTTCGTAGTTATTGTTGAACCTTCGGTCTGGTGATCCATCCTTATTTACCTTGGCCCAAGTTCTAGAGATTTGTTTAGAGTCTCTGGGAATAACCTCTTCTTCCTGAAATGAAGTTGCGGAAAAATTCACCTTTAGGTCTTTTAATTCAAGCAATGCAAAGGCATCTGCAGAGACGAAGTACAGCACAAAGCCAGGATATAAGAACAGGTCTCCGCCGTTAGCATTCGCAAGGTGCGGCACACGCCATGTTGAGTCAATTAGTTCGCACGAGCTGAGCTTAAATTCCACCACTTCTCTGGTGACAATCCGCGAGGCTGAGGTCCGCTCCATAATCTTATTAGCCGCTCGCTCGCTGGTTGTATCCCATATTTTTTGCGATTTCGCCATTGCGGTGAAATCGTCGCACATGCGAGAGAAGGTATGTTTTACCGCATCGGGAAGATCAATTTCAGTTTGCACCCGAGTTAGAGCCTCCTGTTCGGCAAGCTCACTTGTGAGGTCTTTTGCTTGGGCATGCTCAGCAAGGATTTCTGCAAATTTCTTCTTGAAGATGCGCCTCTTCAGCCAGCCATTGCTCCAACTGGAGGATTGCCGGCGGAGCAACATTTCAGCTGATTTTGCTGAATTTAGTTCTTGCTTGATCTTTCGACTTTCGGTTTGAGCATGCTGCAAGACGCGCTGAAAATCCGCCAAGCCAGGTGTTGTTAGAACGCTAGAGCCAGCACTTTCGATGCTGGACATTTGCGCAGAACGTTCGTAAACCGCCGGCGGCTGTATTTGATGGTTTGCAGGCTCCGATAAAAAATTAGAACTAGAGCCTGGCGACTGAGATGGGCTCAGCTGTTGTCGATACGAAAGCCCTGTGCCAAATCCGTTGAAAGTTGCTGCTGTGCCTTTGGAGCCATGGGTAATGCGAAATGGGCCCGATCCGACTGAGGTAGTGATACCGCTTGGCGAAATGGTCAGTCGTACACCAGGAATTGGACTAAAGCTTTTCCGAAATCTCCACCCCATACATCCCTCGTTTTATTTTTGGAAAATCTTATACAGAAGCCTAGATCCGCTCCCGTCTTGGGTCGGGCTTTTCAAAACACCATAGAGTCTGAGCCAACTGACCCAGCCACACGGCAGATGCACTCAATTTCTTCCAGTGGGACCGTCATTGGCTCATAGCCATTGTTGATGCTGCGCAGTTGCACTTCGTCATTGCGTGTCCAGCCCAGCTCCTTCAGTAGGCACTTTCCGTTGTGCAGCTTCACGACCACGTCACGGCCGGACTGGGCTTCGATGCTGGGCGTGACCACCACAAACTCTCCGGCGCGGTAGCGCGGGTGCATAGAGTCGCCCTTGATGCGTAGGGCGTAGGCCCGAGGATCTCCAGTCCAGTATTCCACCCACCCGTCTGGCGTGTTGTCCTGGACGAGGTAGCCATCATCCCCGCCGCGCACGCTGCCCGTCACCGGCACGCGCCTGGACTTCTTTAGTTCCGGCGCGGACTCTACATTGGATTGAATGGCAACGCTCCATTCGGGAGGAGGATAGCCGGTCGCCTTAGATATCGCCTCGATCTGCTCCAGCTTTGGCTCGTGCTTGCCTGTTTCCCAGTGACCAACATTGGCCTTTGTTCGCCCAACAGCTTCGCCCAGCTTCTCCTGGGTTAGTCCCGCGTGTTGGCGAGCTGCCTTGATCCAGTCTTTGATTTCCATTTTTCAGAATCGTAAAGATTTTCTATACTGCGTGGGCTAGTAATACTTGCCATCAGAGACTAGAAATGCTAGTCTTTCAGGTATGAAGCATCCAATTGAAAAGGCGGCAGAAATTGCCGGATCTGAAAAAGCTTTAGCCGACTGGCTTGGCGTGACGAAGGCTGCCGTCTGGCAATGGAAGCAACAAGGGCGAAAGACGCCCATTGCGCACTGCTCTGTGATTGAGGCGAAGACACATTGCGCCGTAACCCGCCGAGATCTCCGCCCCGACGACTGGCACCTGATTTGGCCCGAACTGGCGCAGCAATCGACCGCCGAGGAGGCCGCCCATGACTGATCGGTATCGCTTCGGCGGCCCCATCCCTGAATCCGTCAAGCGCATGAAAGCGCGGCGCGAGTGGCGCGCATCTCGACTGTTCACCACTGTGAAGCGTGGTCGCGCCAGGGATAGAGAGGCGGCTGCGTTGGCTGCCGCACCCTTTGCGCACACCAAGCCAGCCCAGGCCCGATGACAGGCGCTTTCCTCATTTCTTGGCGTGCATTTATTTCCATGCAGCCAGTGTCTTTCCCAGCGGCTCAGCCCGCAACGTCCTTTTTCTCGGAGTCCGGACGACATGAATGCTCTTGATGCACTGCGACGCATGGTCGCCAACTACCCAGGCGGTCGCGCTGCTCTTGCTGCCCGCTTGAACAAATCCGACGAAGTTCTGCGCAAGGAGCTGAGCGGCGTGTCCCCAAGCCACAAGATGGGCCTTGCTGACGCTGAAGAGATTGCATCTATGTGCCGTGAGGCAGGTAGCGCTGAAGCGCACGCCTTGGGGACGGTTTTCTCATTCAACGCCGGCATGCTGGCGCTGCCCGAACCGCGGCCAGGCGCTGAGAAGTGCCTTTCCAAATCCGCAGCAATCGCGGTTCGTGAAAGCGCTGATGTGCTGATGGCCATCACCGCTGCAAAGGCGGACAACAACGTCAGCGACAACGACAAGCGACTTGTGCAGCGTGAAATCGCCGAGGCGGTCGCAGCCTTGTTGGCTGTTCAACAGTCACTGGACGCCGAGCACGCTGCGGACAACCCAAGGGGGCACCATGATTGACATCAACGTTAGCACCCCCGCGTTGAAGCCCGTCACCATGAGCAGCCGCGACATTGCGGAACTGACGGGCAAGCGCCATGCCGACGTGATGCGCGACATCCGCAGCATGATGGACGCGCTGCAGCAAAACGCAGAATTGCGTTCTGTTTGTTTTTCAAGCACTTACGTGGGCGAGAACGAGCAGAGCTATCCCCAGTATGAGCTGGACAAGGACACCAGCCTGACGCTGCTGCTGGGCTATGACCCAGTGGCTCGCATGAAGGTGGTCAAGCGCTGGCAGGAGCTGGAGGCCCAGCAGCCTGCGCCAGCACAGCTGACGCGCCTGGACATTCTCAAGCTGGCCATGGCTTCGGAGCAGGCCCGCATCGAAGCTGAGGCACAGCTGGCGCTGGCTGCCCCCAAGGTTGAGTTTGTCGACCGCTACGTGCAGCCAAGTACTGGCAGCATGGGTGTTCGTGAGGTATGCAAGCTCCTCGGCGCCAAGCTGAACGCATTCACTGACTTCCTGCTCAAGCGCGGACTGATGTACCGCACCACGCCACAGGGGCCGCTCACCCCGCGCGCCGAGCACATGCACAACGGCCGCTTTGAAGCCAAGACGGGCACGGCTGAGCATGGCGAGACCTCGCACGCCTTCGTTCACTACAAGTTCACCGCCAAGGGCGTGGAGTGGATTGCAGGCCTGTGGTGCCAGCACCAGGTGCGCGAGAAGATGAGCAGCGAGGTGACTGCATGAGCTGGTCTGCACTTGCATGGGCCGTTCGTCAGCAACTGCCCAGCACCCAAAAGTTGGTGCTCATCATGCTGGCAGAGCGTCACAACAGCGATACGGGACGATGCGACCCCAGTCACGAGCGCTTGGCAGAAGACTGCGGGCTCACTCGTCGCTCTGTCATGGATCAGGTCAAGAAGCTGGAGGAGTCCGGCTACATCCGTGCGATGAACCGCGCAAAGGGTGCCTTGAAGCTGTCGAATCACTATGTCCTGAACCTGAGTTTTGGTGTTCCCGAGAAGGCACCAGCACTGCCGAATGATCCATTTTTGGTAGTGAAGCACGTTCACCAGGGTGGTGAAACAGGTTCACCAGGGGTAGTGAACCACGTTCCAAACGTAGTGAACGACGTTCACCAGGGTGGTGAAGCAGGTTCACATAAACCAGTAACTGAACCTGTAAAAGAACCTTTAAAGAAAGAAAGGGCGCCGCGCATGGCTGCGCCAGCACTACCCCGACCTGATGGCGTCACCGAGCAGACTTGGGCTGATTGGCTGGCACTGCGTAAAGCAAAAAATGCGCCGGTGAGCATGACCGTCCTGACGCTGGCTATTGCCGAGGCTGAGAAGGCATCGCTGGACCTGGAGAACTTTCTGCAGATTTGGTGTCTGCGCGGCAGTCAGGGTCTGCAGGCCGATTGGCTCAAGCCTGCTGATTTGACTGGTCGTCCCAAGACCTCCAAAACCCCGGTGCGTGACAACTTCGGCGGCGTGAACTACGGCCAAGCGAGGAAGATCTGATGAACTTGCTTGCATCCCGCATTCATCGCCCGCCCCTGACGCGCGAGAGCACCTGCCCGACGCATGGCCTGTTTCTGAGCCGTTGCCATCTGGGTGACATTTGGACCAAATGCAACCTGTGTGCCGAAGAAGCGAAGGCGAAAGAGGAGGCTCAGGCCCAGGACGAGCAAAAGCGTCGTGCCCGCGAAGCGTGGGAGAAGCGCCTTGGCTCGGCCGCCATCCCTGAGCGCTTCCAGAGCTGCCGCTTGCGCAACTACATAGCGGAGACCCCGGAGCAGCAGGCAGCGTTGCGCTTCGCCAGGGACTACGCAGACAACTTCTCCGTGGTGCAGAGCAAGGGCCGTGGCGCGATCTTCGTTGGCAACGTCGGCACAGGTAAGACGCACTTAGCCGTCGGTATCGGCATGCAGGTCATGCACACGCATGGTGCTTCAGTGCTGTTTAGCACGGTCGCCCGCGCTGTCCGTCGCATTAAGGACACCTGGGCCAAGCGTAGCGGAGAGACCGAAGGCGAAGCCATTGCTGCGATGGTGTTCCCAGACCTCTTGATCTTGGATGAGGTTGGAGTGCAGTTTGGCAGCGATTTTGAAAAGAACCTGCTGTTTGACGTGCTCAACGAGCGCTACGAGAAGCGTAAGCCGTCGCTGTTCTTGTCAAACCTTTCCATAGACGATGTTGCCGCGTTCCTGGGGGAGCGTGTGATGGACCGCCTGCGTGAGGATGGCGGCGACGTTATGCCGTTCCAGTGGGAAAGCTATCGCGGGAGGGCGACAGAGTGAACAAGAAAATGAAGTTGACAGGACACGCGCTGAAGCTGGTTCCCAGGACCCAGGGCTCCAAGTACGGCAATAGGAAGATCACTGCAGGGGATGGCACCAAGTTCGACAGCTTGGCCGAGCTCCACCGCTGGTCACACCTGCAGATGCTGCAGCGCGGCGGTCACATCAGCGATCTGCGCCGGCAGGTGGTGTTCGAGATGGTCCCATCGGTCAAGTTTGCTGGCGCTTCGCGCGCCCGGCCTGCAATCCGCTACATCGCTGACTTCGTGTACCTGGAGCAGGGCATCGAGGTGATTGAGGATGTGAAGGGCGTGGAGACTCCTGAGTTCAAGCTCAAGCGCCACCTGATGAAGGCTCTGCTGGGCCTGGAAGTAAAGGTGGTCAAAAAATGACCCAGGCATTGCACCCCGCATTCTTTGGCAAGGTCGTTCCCCTGGCTGGCCAGCGTAAGCCGCCCAGCGCATCGCGCATCACGCGGCTGGTGTGGCCGACCTACAAGCGCCTGAGCGATGGCCGCTACCTCATTGAGCACTGGATGGAAAACCGCAGCTGCAACCTGATGCAGGTGGGTAGCAGCATGGTCTGCGTGGTCGACGACTACGGCAGTCTGGTGGCGGTAGAGGACAGGGGGCGCGCATGGTGGTGACAAGCGCACTCGACACTCAGGCCGGTGGCAGCCATTACAAGGACTGCAAGATCCAGCCCATTGAGTTCATTCACGCCAATGGCCTGGACTTCTTCCAGGGCAACATCATCAAGTACGCGACCCGGCACAAGGCCAAGAACGGGGCCGAGGATTTGCGCAAGGTGATCCACTACGCGCAGCTGGCGCTGGAGCTGCAGTACGGCGAAAAGCCGGAAGGCGGTTCCACATGCTGATGCGTCGAACTCCACTCAAGCCCGGCAAGGGCTTCAGGTCTCGCGGCTCATGGGCTGGCGCTGGGCTCCGTGATGAGCAGGATGAAGGCCATCACTACGAGTCTGGCCAGGCTTGCAGTCGTGAGCAGCGGCTGCAGGATCGCGCCCAGCGCCAGCTGGAGAGCGCCCGAGCAACCGCTGAGATGGTGCCTGCCAATGTGGTGATGGTCCCCGGCGCCGGCGCCACGGGCATTGCAATGCGTAAGGAGAAGGCCATCGAGAGCGAGCCCTATCGCCGCCTGGTCGCGCAGCTGCCATGCGTGTGGTGTGGCATTGAGGGGTACAGCCAGCACGCGCACCTCAATTACGGCAAGGGCCTGGGACTGAAGACGGATGACCGCACGGGGTTCCCGCTCTGCTGCAGCCGTCCTGGCAATGAAGGCTGCCATGTGGCCTATGACAACTACCGGCTGCTGGAAGCCGGCGGGCGCGAGGCTCACCGTGAGTACGGCCTGGAGGCTGGGCGCTTCACGCGCGAGCAGGTTCTGAAAGCTGGCCTGTGGCCGGCCTCATTGCCGAGGTGGGTTGAGGCCCGACCTCTGGCAGACGATCACAACAATCAGGAGAGAGCATTGAGCAGCACAGCAACACAGCAGATCGACGTCGATCAAGCCGGCGGCGTGGTGAATGAGATTCTGCAAGAGTGGCACCAGTGGTGCTCAAACACTCGCGTGGGGTCTGGCTATGGGAGTCGCTCGGCATCCTGCAGCATCGGCCCGGGAGGCGGTGGCGTGTGGGAGGTCGCAGACTTGGAGACTGTGGATGCTGTGATCGACGCAATCCCGCAGCCCTATCGCACAGCCATCTCTTTCATGGCTCGCAACCTCTCTTGCCGCGCCCAGGTCTGGAGCAGTCCGCGTCTCCCCGCTCAGCGTGATGAGTTGAAGGTGCTGCTGCTGGAGGCGCGCAATATGCTCACGCGCGGCCTCATCGCAAAAGGCGTTCTCTGATGCTTGACGCCCCACAATTTTTTGGCAGAATACGAAGCGGACCGGGATAGCTGCGTCCAAAAATTCTGAAGCCTTAGCCTAGCCGCTGGGGCTTTTTTGTTTCGTTAGGTATGCTGGCCGCTTTATGTTGAAAGCGGGGCATGATTATTAATACCGACAGAGCTAACGAGGCAAGAAGTTTGGCGGATGCTGCTCAAGCGCTGCGGCCTGGGGCGCAGACGGAATTTCCTCTCAGTGAGCAATTTCAAGGCAGAGAGTTGGAAGTTATCGAGGGTGCCAGGAACATCCTGAACAGTGAAGGCGATTCACATATCGGATTGACGGTGCCAAGAGCGGGGTACGTAGCCATACAGGCCTAGTTTGATTGCTTCCATGCAGCCACCTTCGGGTGGCTTTTTCGTTTTCGCTGCCACCGAGCACGCCCGACGATCACGCGCATTGCTTCAGGGGCGGATCACTCGGTGGCGGCACCTATTTAGATCCGGGTGAGGATTTCGCCAGTACTGACAACTTGGAACTGGGTTTCAGACTGAACGTTTAACTTCTCGCGGTTCATGTTCTCGTAGTACTTCAATCCTGGGCGGACATCACTCTTGCCGTCTAGGTAAGTGGTCGAATGGAAGTCTTGGTATTCAATGACTTGCAGCTTACTGCCGTGGGCATCGCGCACTTCAATGCGCGCGGTTTCCTTCTTGATAACAGCCATGGATCCTCCCGTAGTTGATCTAACAGTATGCCCAAGCTCCAAACGTTGAAGTCAGCGGTGCCGATGTTGGACACCAGGCGAGTGCAGACCATGCAGGCGGGCAGCTGGCGCACCAGCGAACAGACCGCCGCCCAGCGCGGCTATGGCTACAAGTGGCAGAAGGCCCGGGCACAGTTCCTGCGTGAGCATCCACTCTGCGTGATGTGCGAGGCGGATGGTCGTGTGGAGGCCGCGACGGTGGTCGACCACATTACCCCGCATCGAGGCGATCAGTCGCTGTTCTGGCGCCGGAGCAACTGGCAGTCGCTGTGCAGTACTCATCATTCCCGTGACAAGCAGCGCGCCGAGCAAAGGATGTGACCCATGGAACGTATGCAGCACCCATCAAACAATGCCGTGCTTGGCGCGCCGGCAGGCTGGGATCAGAAGACATTGCCTTGCAATGCTCTGCCCATCACCAGCACCGACTGGGATGGCGTGCCGGCAGTGGTTTCGTTCTGGAAGCCTACGCCTGCAGAGATTGAGGCGATCAGGGCGGGTCAGCCTGTCATGTTGTGGGTGGCCGGCAGCACCATGCCGCCCGTTGCGTTGATGGTGGAAGGCAAGTCATGAACGGAGCCCAGGAAAAGCTCGGCGTCCTGATTGACGAGCTCGACTCTCTCAGTGCTGCGCTCGACATGCCCATGCCAGACGCGACGCACGTACAAGCACTTAGGTCTTCGCTGCCTGCGAAGGTAAGCGCTCTCAAGGATGCGTTCGTTGAGATGACGGGCGAGAACCCTTGGGGCTGAGATCGCGGCGCCAGTCGCCTCCTGACGCGGCCTGATGGCATCGAAGGGGGAGGGGGGAGGTCAAAGCCTGGGGGCGCTCGGCCTCTAGACCGCCCTGTTCCGCACGCGCAGAAAATTTTCCCCTGTATGAATAAATCCGGGGGTGGAATTCAAAGAAATCAAAGAATTCAAAGGAGCCGCTTATGCCAAGAGGTGGCGCGCGGCCCGGGGCTGGCCGCCCAAAAAAACAGCCCGAAGAGGTAAAGCCAAGCAAGAAGGCGGCGCTACAAGCTGCGCCTCCCCAGGTAGATGCAAATGGCTACAAGGACGATCCGAAGTGGCCATTCGGCAAGCAGCCGCCTGCTGAGCCAGAGCCGCCGCCGGATCTGAGCGACCTCATGCCGCTGGATTACCTGCTTGAGGTGATGCGGGATCACACTGAGGAGCGCGGCCGTCGGATGCAGGCCGCCACGTTGGCGGCACCTTACTGCCACCCCAAAAAGGGCGAGGCAGGCAAGAAGGAAGAGAAGAACGCTGCGGCGAAAAAGATCGCCAGCCGGTTTGCGCCGGCCGCGCCTCCAAAGTTGGTGGCCGCTAACGGACAGAAGGTATAGACATGGAATGGAGCACCGCTTGCATTGACTGGGAAGAACGGTTGGTGAAGCGGAAGTCCATCATTCCTCCGCCGATCTTCCAGGACCGGGCCGAGCAGGCCCTGGCCATCTTCAAGGAACTCAAGGTCGTTGACCTGCCCAAGGTCTGGGATGCTGAGCTCGATGAGTACCGCCCCCCGACATTTGGGGAGTGCTCCGAAGAGTGGGTCTTCGACTTTGTGCGCGTCATCTTTGGCGCTTACGACGCCGAGACAGGCAAACAGCTGATCCGTGAATACGGACTGCTGATCAGCAAGAAGAACACGAAATCCACCATCGCCGCGGGCATCATGCTCACGGCGCTGATCCTGTGCTGGCGCGAGGATGAGGAGCACCTGATCCTTGCACCGACCAAGGAAGTGGCCGATAACTCCTTCAAGCCGGCGGCCAGCATGGTTCGCGCCGATGAGGAGCTTTCTGCGCTGTTCCACATTCAGGACCATATTCGGACCATCACCCATCGGGTGAACCGCAACAGTCTGAAGGTGGTGGCCGCCGACACGGACACGGTCTCCGGCAAGAAGTCGGGCAAGATCCTGGTGGACGAGCTCTGGCTGTTTGGCAAGCGTGCCAATGCTGACGCCATGTTTCAGGAGGCGCTGGGCGGCCAGGTGTCGCGCGAAGAGGGCTGGGTCATTTTCCTGACCACCCAGTCCGATGAAGCCCCGGAGGGGGTGTTCAAGGCCAAGCTGGATTACTGGCGCGATGTGCGCGATGGCAAGGTCGTCAGCCTCAAGACGCTGGGCATCCTGTACGAGTTCCCCGAGGCGATGATCAAGTCCAAGGCCTATCTGGACCCGGAAAACTTCTACATCACCAATCCGAACCTGGGCCGCTCAGTCAGCAAGGAGTGGCTGACCGACGAGATGCAAAAGCGCTCTCCGGAGCAGGACGGTGGTTTCCAGCGCTTCCTGGCCAAGCACCTGAATATCCAGATCGGCCTGAACCTGCGGGCCAACCGCTGGACCGGTGCCGACTTCTGGGAGAAGCGTGGCGACAAGCGCATCAGTCTGGACTTCATCCGGGCTGAGTGCGAGGTGGTGACCGTAGGCATCGACGGCGGCGGGCTGGATGACTTGCTGGGCTTTGCCATCGATGGGCGTTTGCGGGATACGCAGAACTGCGCTCTGTGGAACAAGGCATGGATCCATCCCATTGCGATTGAGCGGCGCAAGTCCGAAGAGGCGAAGTACCGGGATTTTGAGAAGGATGGGGACTTGGTTGTCGTGGAGCGACCGGGCCAGGACTTGGAGGAACTCGCCGCGCTGTGCAAGCAGATCTTTGATTGGGGCCTGCTGGCCAGGATCGGCCTGGACCCCGAGCGCACGCACAAGGTTGTTTTCCAGGCATTGATTGATGCCGGCATCCCCGAGGATCTGATCATTGGTATCTCGCAGGGCTGGAAGCTCACCGGCGCGATGGCGGTGGCTGAGCGCGGCTTGCTGGACGGAAGCCTGGTGCATGCCGCGCAGCCGCTCATGGCCTGGAGCGTTGGCAATGCCAAGGTCGTGCCCTCTGGCAATGCCTCCCTCATCACCAAGCAGGCCAGCGGCACAGCCAAGATTGACCCGCTGATGGCCTCCTTGAATGCGGTCACTTTGATGGCCACGAATCCAGAAGCCAAAGGGCCATCTGTTTACGAGACGCGCGGCATGCGCTTCCTATAGGGCACGACTACATGAAATTACTCGACAAGCTGTTCGGGCGCAGTCCCGAGGCCAAGTCGCGCCCGCGTGCCAGTGCTGAGGGGATTGCCTTTCAGGGTCTGGATGATCCGGCGCTGCTGGAGTTCATTCGCAATGGGCAGACGACCTCCGCAAACCGAATGGTGCGCAACATGGCCGCGCTGCGCAGCCTTTCGCTCATCAGCAATGGCCTGGGCATGCTTCCCATCAGCCTCTATGAGGCAGGGTCGAACAAGAAGGTGATGCGCGAGCATCAGGCGCACAAGTTGATTCGGGTCAAGCCGAACCCCTGGCAGACGCCCATGGAGTTCAAGAGCCAGATGCAGTTGCTGCTCGAGACCGAGGGCAATGCCTATGCACGCATCATCCGGTCAGGCACTCGACCTATTCACCTGATCCCCTTTGAGAAAGGCCGGGTGCAGGCCAAGTTGGGCAGCAACTACCGCATGCAGTACACCTGCACCACGGAAAACGGCAATCAGCTCACCCTGGACCAGGAGGAAATCCTGCACATTCGCGAGATCTCGTTTGATGGTGTGCTTGGCCTGTCCAAGCGCCAACTGTCAGAAGAGGTGTTCGAGCTCGCAGCATCCGCTCAGCGCGCAGCAGTCAATGTGTTCAAGACCGGCGTCATGGCCGGCGGCTCGATCGAGGTGCAGAACGCGCTGTCCGACCGGGCATTTGACCGGATGAAGCAGTCGCTGAACGACGAATACAGCGGCGCTGAGAACATGGCCAAGTGGATGATCCTGGAAGAGGGCGCGAAGGCCAACCAGTTCAGCTCCACCGCAAAGGACGGTCAGCAGATCGAGAACCGCAATCATCAGATTGAAGAGGTTGCCCGCCTTTACGGTGTGCCGCGTCCCTTGCTGATGATGGATGACACCAGCTGGGGCTCGGGCATCGAGCAACTGGCCATCTTCTTTGTGCAGTTCACCATGGCGCCGCGTTTCGTGTGCTGGGAGCAGGCGCTGGCCCGCTCTCTGCTCACCGACCGCGAGCGCGAGACGCTCTATTTCAAGACCAACGAGCGCGCGCTGCTGCGCGGCACGCTCAAGGACCAGGCGGACTACTTCGCCAAAGCACTTGGCTCCGGCGGCCACCAGCCGTGGCACACCGCCAATGAAATCCGCGATCTTGCCGAATATCCGGCAGATTCAGACCCGAAGTTCAACACCCTGGGCGATCCCTCGGGGAAGAAAGCAAGCAATGAGCCTCAAAAAGCTACCTGAGATCCGGGCCGACCACCGCCTGGCCAAGGCTGGTTTTGACCTGCGGCCTGATGCTGTGGACCGCTGGGAACCCGCCGTGTGCGCGAAGGCTGGCGATGACGCCGAAGCCAGCATCTCCATCTATGACTCCATCGGGGAGAACTGGGAGGGAACGGGCATCACCTCCAAGCGCATCAGCGCCGCCCTGCGCTCCATCGGCGCCAAGGATGTGGTGGTCAACATCAACAGCCCGGGCGGCGACTTCTTCGAGGGCATGGCCATCTACAACCTCCTGCGCGAGCACCAGGGCAAGGTAACGGTGCGGGTCCTGGGTGTGGCGGCCTCTGTGGCATCGGTCATTGCCATGGCCGGCGACGAGATCCTGATCGGTGACGGTGCGTTCTTCATGATCCACAACGCTTGGGCCGTGGCCGTTGGCAACCGTCACGACATGATGGATTCGGCCAAGCTGCTGGAGCCTTTCGATGCCGCCATGGCCGCGCTGTACGCGCACCAGACGGGCATGAGCGCTGCCGAGGCGGCCGCCATGATGGACAAGGAAACCTGGATAGGTGCCCAGCAGGCCGTCGATGATGGTTTCGCCACCGGCCTGCTCCCATCGTCTGAGATCACCAAATCCACCCAGGCCAGCACGAAAAGCAAACCGCTGGCGCTGATCGAGGCGTCCATGGCAAAGGCGGGCATCTCCCGTCATTCCCGTCGAGACACCTTCAAAGCCCTGTTTTCTGGCATGCCGGGCGCTGCCGAAACCGCCACGCCGAGCGCTGGCCCTGAAGTCGCAGCTTCGCTGCAATCGCTGCTGAACACGCTCCGCGCGTAAGCAGCAACTCACCCAACCTACAGACCGCCCCAGAGGCGGTTTTTTCGTTTCTGAAAGGGCCATCATGGCTAAGCACTATCCCGTTCCACGCGGCGTCATGGCCGTCCGCGCTGAAGGCGCAGCCCCCACTAATGCCGAAGTCAAGGCCTTGGTGGAAGGCGTGCAAGCAGCGTTCGCGCAGTTCAAGGCCGAGCACACCAAACAGCTCGAAGAGGTCAAGGCCGGCCGCTCCGGCGCTGACCAGGAAGCAAAGCTGGAAAAGATCAACTCTGCGCTGAGCGGCCTGCAAAAGGAAGTCGAAGACGCGCACACCAAGATCGCCGCTGGACAGATGGGCGGCCCTGGCGCAGCGCTGCGCGACAAGGAATACACCGACTCGTTCAACGCTCACATGCGCAAGGGCGACGTCCAGGCCGCGCTGAACAAGGGTGTGGCCGAAGAAGGCGGCTTCCTCACTCCTGTGGAGTGGGATCGCACCATCACCGACCGGCTGCGCGACGAATCTCCCATGCGCGAACTGGCTCAGGTGCAACCTACCAGCAAGGCCGGCTGGTCCAAGCTGTTCAACATGGGCGGCACCGGCAGCGGCTGGGTCGGCGAAACCGACGCGCGTCCCGAAACGGCTACCCCCGTTCTGGCATCTCTGGGCTTTGGGCATGGCGAGATCTACGCCAACCCCGCAGCCACCCAGCAACTGCTGGACGATTCGGAAATCAACATCGAGGCCTGGCTGGCCGCCGAAGTGCAGGCCGAGTTCGCCGAGCAAGAAGGTGCGGCCTTCATCAGCGGCGACGGTGTCAAGAAGCCTGCAGGCATCCTGACCTACGTCACCGGCGGCGCCAACGCGGCCAAGCACCCCTTTGGGGCCATTCAGGCCATCAACAGTGGTGCCGCAACGGACATCAGCTCCGACGCTGTGCTCGATCTGATCTATGGTCTGCCCAAGAAGTACCGCCAGAACGCGCGCTTCCTGACCAACAACCTGACCATCGCCAAGTTGCGCAAGCTCAAGGACGGCCAGGGCAATTACCTCTGGCAGCCCTCTGCCCAGGCTGGCCAGCCCGCCACGTTGCACGGCTACGGCCTCGCCGAAGACGAGAACATGCCCGATGTGGCCGCAAATGCCATCCCGGTGCTGTTCGGTGACTACAAGCGCGGCTACCTGATCATCGATCGTATGGGCGTGCGCGTGCTGCGCGATCCCTACACCAAGAAGCCCTACGTGCTGTTCTACACGACCAAGCGCGTGGGCGGCGGCGTGCAGAACCCCGAGTGCCTGCGTGCCCTGAAAGTGGCGGCTTAACCAAGAAGGGGCTCCGGCCCCTTCCCCATTCAGGAGAAGACGATGAAAGCAACCAAGCCATTCAAGGGCGTCAAGGACGGCGACATCTACCCCACCGAGTTCAAAGCCGGTGATGAAATCCCGCCCGAGCTGGAAGCCGCGGCTGTTGAGCTGGGCGCGGCTGATGCAAAGAAAGAGCCGGCCAAGAAGGCCTGACCATGCCCATTTTGACCACCGAGCAGGCTATGGAGCATTGCCGGGCCAACCCGGCAGACGCCGCGATGGTCTCGCTATATCTGGGCGCGGCGATTGACGCTGCGCAGGAATACCTCGGCCGAAGGGTGTTCGCTGATCAGGCCGAGTTGGATGCTGCGGTGACTGCGGGCACTTCCGGCGAGTTGCCGATGGTGGCTACCTACTCAGTCAAGGCAGCGGTGCTGCTGATCTGCGGCCATCTGTTCGCGAACCGCGAGGATGTGGTGGTCGGGGCGCAGTCCTTTGCAATGCCCAACGGATCGCGCGACTTGCTGCGTCCCCATCGAAAGGTGCAAGGCCTATGACCACGTTTCGCGCCGGCACTCTTCGAGACCGCATCCGCATCCAGCGCCGTTTGCCCGGTGGGAGCTATGGGCAGCCGTCCAACACCTGGGAGGATGCGCTGCCCGGGCCCATCTGGGCCAACATCCGCTTTGCTTCCGGAAGTGAGACTATCCGGGCCGGGCAGATTGCCAGCAAGGCCCAGGCCAGTATCCGCATACGCAAGCGCGCGGGCATCACTGCCGAGATGCGGGCGATGTGCGACGGCGTGGAGTACGCCATCAAGGCCGTCCTCCCTGACCGCCAGCACCGTGAATATGTGGATCTGGTCTGTGAGGTGACAGGATGAGCGTCGCTCCGTCAAGGCGAGGCGGTGGATTGGTGCTCACCGGGCGCAACACCGTTGATATTGGCGTTGATCTCAGCGGCCTTGATGATCTGCTTCAGGAATGGGGTGACGCTGTGGAGGGGGCTACTCGACCGGCGGCCCAAGCTGCAGCACAGGTTTTGTATGACCGGGTAGAGACCAATGTGGCTGCTATTGGTTACGTGACAGGTAACTTGCGGCAGTCGATCTACCAGGCATTTTCTGCGACGCACAGTAGTGATGGCATTGCCACGTATCACATCAGCTGGAACCACAAGAAGGCTCCACATGGGCACTTGCTTGAAAACGGCCACTGGCAGCGGTACGCAGTACGAATCACCGAGGATGGCTGGCGAACGCTGGTTCGGCCGGAGAAGCAGGGCACCAAGAAGCCGGGCCGCCGTGCCAGTCAAGCGGAGAAGGATGCCTACTATGTGCCGCGCCCAGGAGGTCCCGTCTACATTCCCGGCAAGGCCTTCCTGCGCAGGGCAAGTGTGGTTGCGCCGCAGGCCACCCATGCGGCGCGAGAGGTGCTGCTTGCAGCAATCGCAGAGGTGAGTAATGGATGAAGTCTTGCACGAGGCCATTGCGGCCGTGATCCCGAATTGCTTTGGCACTGTGGCCCCGGCCAATGCGCCGACGCCTTATGTGATCTGGCAGCGCTTTGGCGGCAACAGCAGCGAATACTTGGACAACGAAGACGCCCAGGTCGAAACTGCTTTGGTGCAGGTCCGCATCTTCAGCACTGACATTCAGGACCCAAAGCGTCTGATGCCGCAACTCGTGAGTGCACTGCGGTCGCATCCTGAGTTGGTGATCCGTCCCAGCGGGGGCATGCGCGATGACTATGACCACGACATGGGGCTGTTCAGTGGCGACCAGGATCTTGATGTGTCGTTCTGAGGTTTCTTTTGCTGCAAAAGACTGCGCCGTCTAGTACATGACCATGAACTAATGTTGCGATGGCTTTTTTGAGCGTGGTTTGGACTTTGCTACGAGCTCGTTTAGCTCCTGGGTGCTGCTCCGTAGATCCTTGATGCGATCAATGACTGCGGAAAACCCGGTTGGTTCTTCGCTATCAGGCACTACTTTCAACTGGCCGCTTTCGATGCGCTTGTTCATGGCATCTTTAACGCCCAACAGGCCATCAATCATGTTCGTGATCGTCTCTTGCATGATTTCGCCTTCCCTATCAAGGATCCCTTGAATGATTTGGCCGATGCTGGAGTCTTTGTTCATCAGGTCGCTAGGGCACATTTTCGCCATCTGAATGACGAGCAACTGAGCTGCCAAGAGATCTGACTTTGTCTTACTTGCTTGCAGAACCGCTATTGCTGCATCGCCCTCCATCTCCAGCATCTTCTGCTGAAGAGCGGAGGGGTCGTTCTGCGGGTCGAGACTAGCTGTTAGGCGCGCAACAACCTCAGCGGTCAGGGAGCGCTTATTTTCGGCGGCTGCCGCATCCAGAGCATCTTTCAACTCCTGCGGTATGCGCATGTAAATGGTTGGATCTGTTCTCGCCATCTATGCACTGTGCCATGAAAAGTGCTTGCAAAGTTCTATTCACCGTGCTTAGAATTGCAGCGTGCACAGAAGGTGCATAGAAATTATGGAAGGGTGACTATGAATACGAAGCATGTTGAATACGCTCCAAAGCCTGTGCAGGTAAGACTCAAGCCCGAGCTTCACGCGTGGCTGCATCAAGTAGCAGTAGACCAAGAGCGCTCCGCCAATTGGATATTGAACAAAGTTGTTCAAGAGGCAAAAGAGAGAAGTGAGGCCCGGAATGATAGGTAGGCCTGAAAAGAGTGAAGCCCTGGCGGCGGCAACCGACAGGGCTTCAAGTGAAGTAACCCAACCTCTGACAGAAGGATTCAACATGTCGAATTCTACAGAACTCAACGTCAATCGCGCAATCACTGTTCCGTTCTTGGGAGCTGAGCTGTATGTTGTTGATCACAATAGCCAGCCTTATGCGCCCATGAAGCCGATCATTACCGGAATGGGGCTCACATGGCACGGGCAACATGCAAAGATCAAGGCCAACGCGAATCGTTGGGGTGTTCTTGAGTTGAGAACACCTTCTGCTGGCGGTATGCAAGATATGCTTTGCATGCCTTTGCGCAAGCTGCCTGGATGGCTGTCTGGAATCGAGTCGGGAAAGGTGAAGAGCCCTGAAGCCCGCGCCAAGGTGATCCAGTACCAAAATGAATGCGACGACGTGCTCTGGCAGTACTGGAATGAAGGCATTGCGATCAACCCACGCCAAGCATTTGCGGTCAACCCCGGTGACTCGCTGACCGCTGAAGAAGCTGAAACCCTGCGTTTGATGCTCAAGTCCGCAGTTGAGCGTCAGCCAAAGGCAAAGCAGGGCGCATTGATGATGCAAGGCTGGAGCAAACTCAAGGCTCACTTCAAGGTGGGCTATCGCGAAATTCCTCGGCACGAGTTCAGTGAAGCTGTCTCGATCATTGCTCGGCACACTGCTGAATTTGCGGATTGGGAAGTGGTCGATGGTGTGGCGAGCGGCACAGAGGAGCGAACCATTAATGTGATGGTGGACGATTTTGTTCGCCAGATAGAGACGCCAAATGGAACGCCTACCCTGCTTTTCATGCCGCTTGTGAACGCGGTGCTTAAAAAGCAAGGTTTCACATTCTTTCTGCCGAGTGTGCAAGAAAGAGAAATCATGGCTCGTCTTGACAGGTTGAGTCGTCTGTTTCATCCGAGCACCACTCAATTCATGGATGTGACTGGGATCGTGAGGGTGTTGCAAGGCCTGCACCCGAAGCTTGGTACTCAAGATCCGAGCTTCAGGCAACTGGTCTCGCGGATTACGCACTGACCGCGCCAATAGCTTCACTTTGATAGCATCCCCTCCTATTTGAATAGGAGAGGGTATGGCTTTGATTGCTTGTTCAGAGTGCAGAAAAGAAATTAGCGATAAGGCGTTCAGTTGCCCGCATTGCGGTGCCCCACTTAGGGTGAGCACCCAATCATCCAGGGAATCGGCTGCAACGCAGCCAAAAAAGCGTGGTGTTTGGAAGTGGGTTATTGGAGTTCCTGTTGTCGGGTTCTTGGCTCTGCTTGCTTTTGGCGCGTATATCAGCAGCACCCCTGAGGGCCGTGAGCGTGGAGATGCGCGTGCCGCGATCGACTTGTGCTGGAGTGAGCAGTCGCGAAAGTCAAATACCAGTGGTAGTGCGCGGTTTATCGCTGGAGCTTGTGAAAAGATGGAGCGTGATTTTAGGGAAAGGTGGGGCGTAAACCCCTGAGACTCAACGTACGACCGCCCTCGGGCGGTTTTCTTTTGCCCGAAGTGGCTTGCACGGGGCGTGTCCGAATTTTTGTGTAAACGGTTCGGACTTCAATTGACGGAGATGCGGTCTCCGAACTCAATGGTAAAGCGGGTCAGCGCAGCCTTCCAATCCCGGATGGGCATGGTCCACTTCTGGCTGATGTTGCGCAGGGCCAGGTAGAACAGCTTGGTCAGCGCCTCGTCGCTGGGGAACGAGCCCCGGTTCTTGGTCAGCTTCCTCAGGCCCATGTTCACCGACTCGATGGCATTGGTTGTGTAGATGACCTTGCGGATTTCCGGCGGGTAGTCAAAGAACGGGGTCAAGCGGCTCCAGTTCCTGCGCCAGGACTGGCCGATGGGCAGGTACTCGGTATCCCAGCGCTGCTCGAATTCACCGAGCATCAGCTCGGCCTCCTCGGCGGTGGCGGCCGTGTAGATACGGCGCAGGTCGGCAGCTACTTCTTTGCGGCGCTTCCATGAGACGTAGTTCAGGCTGTGGCGCACCATGTGAACGATGCACAGCTGCACCACCGCCTTGGGGAAGACGGCCTCGATGGCTTCCGGAAAACCTTTGAGCCCATCGACGCAGGCAATGAAGATGTCATGCACGCCCCGGTTGCGCAATTCGGTCACCACCTGCAGCCAGAACTTGGCACCCTCGGTCTGCGCCAGCCACAGGCCCAGCACCTCCTTCTCGCCCGTCATGGTGATGCCGATGGCCAGGTACACCGCCTTGACCCGCACAGCGCCCTCGCGCACCTTCACATGGATGCAGTCCAGATAGACGATAGGGTAGATTGCATCGAGCGGGCGGGCTTGCCAGGTCTTGACCTCATCGGCCACGGCGTCGGTCACCGAGGAAATCAGGCTGGGCGAGACCTCGGTGCCGTACATCTCCTCTAGGTGGCTCTGGATCTCGCGCACCGTCATGCCGCGGGCGTACAGGGAGATGATCTTGTCGTCGAAGCCGGCCCAGCGGGTCTGGTGCTTGGGGATCAGTTGGGGTTCGAAGGTGCCCTTGCGGTCGCGCGGCACCTCGATGGGCAGTTCGCCGAACTCGCACTTGAGCGTCTTCCTGCTCTTGCCGTTGCGAGTGTTGCCGCCGGTGTTGACCACCGGTTCGTGTCGGTCGTGGCCGAGGTGCTCGGTCAGTTCGGCGTCCAGCGCCTTTTCTACCAGCAGCTTGGTCAGCTGCTTGAGCAGGCCGTTCTCGCCGATCAGGTCTTCAGGTTTCTTGTAATCAGCCAGCAGTTTCGCCAGCAGTTCTTCAGGGACTTCGTGTTTCTTGGTTGTCATTGTGCTTACGGACATGCAGACTTGCGCCTGCGGTGGATTGTCCGTTTACACAAAATTCTGCACACCCTCGCCTCTGGAGCTGTGACCTCTGGGGTTTCCGGGTGGGGTAGCGTGGTTGGTTCTGCATTGCCCGGCCTCAGTCTTTCTTCTGGCGGCTACACCGGCGACGGCGGCAAGTATGAGCCTGCCGGCGTAGTGCACCGCGGTGAGTACGTCATCAACGCAGAGAGCACAAGGCGCATTGGCCTGGGGTTGCTTAGCCGGCTGAATGGCTATGCCGAGGGTGGACTGGTGGGTGGCGCACCTGTGGCGGCGCTCAGCGGGCCTTCTGGCTTGGGTGGCGTGCAGATGATCCTGCAGCCCAGGATTCACATCGACAGCCGCACGGACAGAGCCGAGGTGGAGGCATTGGTGTTCAAGGGAATGAAGACGGCCAGCGATCAGGCGCAGCAGGAGCTGCTCTACAAAATGTCACGGAACATGGTATGACCCAACGCATCATTGACTGGCCAAAGCAGCTGCGCATGCGACCTGGCGCCCAGGAATGGGAGCTTTTGCAACCCATGACGGGATCGGTGAGTGCATTTAGCGGCGCGTCTTACGACAAATTGATTGGCCCACCTCGGTGGGCCTTTTCAATGGATCTGACGGATGCGCCGGCGTCAATGCTGCCCCAGATTGAGGCTGCATTGCGCCAGCTGCGGGGCGGCCTCAATCTGCTGCGTATTGGCGACATGCGCCGCACCGGCCGCGTGAGTGTGGTGCCGGGCGGTGGCGCCAAAGAGGTGCAGATGCTCCCCTGGTCCAGCCAGTGGACGCGCTGGGGCCGCATCGGACCTGCGCCAGTAGCCATTGCTGGCGAAGAGGTGGAGGTGAGGCAGACCACAGACTATTTTCAGAACGCCACGGCTGCGTTGAGGGCCGGGGTTCCGTATGTGGCGGTGGTGGAGGCATCGGCCACGGTGTCGGCACATGTGGCTTTGTCGGTCGCGGGTGCGGGCGTAGCGGCTCCCTTGGGGGTTGTCTTCAATGCCATGACCGGCGCGGTTGTCAGCCAGTACGGCCCGGTCAATGCCTGTGGGGCCACTGCAGCAGGTGGGCGCTGGAGGTGCTGGCTGACCTTTGGCGGCCAAGCCGGCGATGTGTTGGCCCAGGCTTATGCGCTGCTGCCGGCCCATGGCCTGATCCACCTCAAGATGCGCCGGCCCATCCTGGCCATGCTGGCGGGGGCGCTGCCGCCAGCCTATGTGCCTGCGGATTCCGTCAGCGTCTGGGACGAGTACGGCGTGCAGGTCGATGGAGCCGGCCAGACCGGGGCAACCCTGGCTACACGCAACTGGCCGCCGGGACTGACTCTGCGGGCCGGGCACTGGATCAGCTACGGCGACGGCATGCACATGCTGCTGGAGGCCGCCACGCCGGACGCGGACGGCAAGGCGCAGCTCTGGATTGAGCCGCCCATCCGCCGCAGTCCCGCCGATGGCGCGCCGGTGGTGGTGCGCAATGTCACAGGCCTGTTCAAGCTCAAGGTCAGTCCCAAGGTTCGGCAGGAGGGGATGGCCGTCAAGGGGCAGACGCTTACCTTTGAGGAAGATCTGAATGCTTACTCCTAACCAGCTGCTGCAGGCGCAGCGGCCTGCAACGGCTGTGGCGCTGCTGGCAGAGATGCAGTTCACCACGGGCACCATGCGCCTGAGCACCTGGGAAGGAAGCCTGCAGGCCCTTGGGCATGAGTGGGCCTACCTTCCGGGGGTGATGGGCATCAGCGGGGTGCAGCAGGCCGAGAACATCGAGTATCCCGCCATAGATTTGACGCTGGCCCTGCCTGATCCGTCCATCCTGGCCCTGGCCGTAGGCAGCGAGAAGACCTATCGAGGCCGCTTGTTCACGTTGTACATGGCCATCATGGACGACGAGTTCCGACTGGTGGACGACCCGCAGCCACTCTATGTGGGGGTGATGGACCAGGTGCAGATGAGTACCGGAGACGGCGCCGAAGACAAGGGCACGCTGACCATGCGTTGTGAGCAGCCCGGCAAGGACAGCCGCAATGCGATGAGCCAGCGGATGACGAATCAGCAGCAAAGCAAGAGATACCCCGGTGACACCGGGCTCAGCCGAATGGCGGAGTTGGCAGGAGGGCCGCAAACATGGCTGACCAAGAAGTTTCAGCAGGTATGAAGCGACTGCCCGATTGGGAGCAGCGCTTGTCCGATCTGGTGGGCCAGCGGCTGGCAGAGCCGTTCGCCTGGGGCGCCAACGACTGCGTGCTGTTCGCTGCTGATGGCATTGCCACCATGACAGGGATAGACCCGGCAGCCAATTTGCGCGGCCAGTGGGCCAGCCGTGGCGAGGCGGTGCGGGTCATCGCCCGACTGGGCGGCTTGCCTGATGCTGTCGCAGCCTTGGGATTGGAGGCGGTTGCGCCGCTGTTTGCGCAGCGCGGCGACCTGGTGCTGCACCGAAGAGATGGAACGGATGCCCTGGCGCTGTGCCTTGGCAATCAACTAGCGGGCCCGAGCGATTCGGGCCTTTTGTTTTTTGGGCTGGAAAACGGGGTACAGGCATGGCGCGTGGGCTGAAGAAGATCGCTGCAGCGCTGACTCTGGCCGGCCTGTGTACCCAGGCCAATGCCATGCCGGCGGCCGTGGCCGCTGTCGGGGTCTGGATGGGGGGTGTGGGCGGGGCGTTCCTGATCATGAACGCCACTGCCGTAGCCATTGGCCTGCAGGTGGCCGGCTTCATGGCCTTGGGCATGTACCAGCGCCAGAAGGCCAAGCGCGAGGCGCGCCGGCAGCGTGACGCCTACAACGCCAGCCTGACCGATCGCAACACGACCGTGGCCGAGGCATCGCCTGAAGTGCGGCACATTTACGGCCGCGCCACGGTGGGTGGATCGGTCGCGGCCATGTTCACCCGCGGCGACAAGGACCAGATCAAGGACTTGGTGATTGCCTGGGCTGGGCATGAATGCGATGCCGTCGAGGATGTGTTGATCGCTGGCGAGTCGCTGCAGTTGGATGGGGGTGGCAATGCCACCGCATCGAAGTGGGCGAGCACCAGCACCAGCACAGTGGGCGCCACTGGCGCATTCAGCCTCTCTGGGGTGCTGAACCTACCTGCGGATACCCAGCGCCTGGTGTCGATCACCAAGGGTGGTGGCGATGAGGCGATGCAGCTTTGGGAGTCGCAATACACGTTGACTGGCCTTGTGGTGCAGCTCAATCCCGACGCCATGGATATGTGGGCTGGCCAGTCCGTGAGCATCCAGTACAGCCGCGAAACCACAACCAGCTATGTGCGCGTGCGTCATCACCTGGGTGCCGCAGATCAGGCCGCAGATGGCCAGCTCATTGCCGACTCTGCCGGGCTGCCTGGCGCCTGGACAGCAACGGACCGGTTGCGCGGCATCTGCTACAGCGTGATCACGCTGGACCTGAATAACCAGGAGCTGCAGAGCGGCCTGCCGCAGCTCACGGCGCGCATCCGTGGAAAGAAGGTCCTGGACCCGCGCAGCAGCACGACCGCCTGGAGCGATAACCCGGCGCTGTGCATCTATGACTTTCTGCGCGCCGGCGACTATGGCAAGGGCGTGTTCCCTGAGCAGGTGGAGGGCGTGGTAGCTGCGGCCAACGCTTGCGATGAGCTGGTTGCGGTGCCTGGTGGCACGGGCACGGCCAGGCGCTACACCTGCAATGGAGCCTGGCAGTCCGGCACGGATCCCGACAACGTGCTCGAGGATCTCTGCGGCGCCATGGCGGGCTATGCAATCCCAGGCGGCACATGGGGTGTCCATGCTGGCGTCTATGTGTCGCCAGTGCTGGTGTTGGGCGATGACCAGGCTGCGGGCTCCATCAGCATGGTCCCCGCACCCAGCCGGTCGGAGGCCTGGAACGGAGTCAAAGGCCAGTTCATCGACCCGGCCCAGTTCAATCAAGCGGTGGACTTTGAGCCGCTGCAGAACGCCCAGTACGTCGAGGATGACGGCGGCGAGGTCTGGGGGCAGATCCGGTTGCCGTTCACAGACCAGGGCTGGCGCGCCCGCACGCTGGGCAGCATCAGCATGGAAAAAAGCCGGGCCAAGAAGATTGTTTGGCGCGGCACGCTGGCCTGCTTGCGCGCTCGGGTTGGTGACCGGGTGATTGTCAACAACGCGCTGCTGGCTTTGAGCAATGCGACTTTCAGAGTGATCAAACGCTCCTATGACCATGGCTCCGCTGCCGTGGAGCTCTCGCTCGAGCAGGATGAGCCGCGCTTTTATCCGGGCGTCAGCAACACGCAGCCGCCGGCGCCTGGGGTGCAGCCCGACCCCACCTACAAGGTCAACCCGCCCACAGGACTGGTGCTCACCAACCCTGCGCCCGGCCGAATTGGCGTGCACGTCGATCCCAGCGTGGATCTGCGTGTGACCAACGGCGGTGCATTGCTCATCCAGGTGCGCACGGCGGATAGCAGCGCCTGGGTGAGCATGCCAAGCGCTCCAGGCAATGCCACGGACCAAGTCATCACGGTGCTGCAAAAGGGCGTCTATGTCGTGCAGGTGGACTGGCGGGCCAGCACCGGACAGCAGTCCGGGCAGTGGCTGGCCGGTGCCGTCACGGTGACGGAAACGTCATTTGCGACCGGGGATGATGTGAGCAACGCGGTCTCTGGCTACGCCAACAAGGAGAACCCGGTTTTTACCGGTGTGGTTGGCCTGCCGGCGTACGCCATTGACAACCTGCCGCCCGCCGGTGGTGACAACAAGCGCAAGGCCATCCTGGTCCCGCTGGACCTGGAGGACAGGCCAGCTGTCTGCGTGAGCGATGGCACGGACTGGATCAGCCAGATCACTGGATTGCCCGTGGATTACGTAGCTCCTCCACCGCCAGCGCCATAGACCGTATCAACCCAACCCAGCCGCCCTTGAGGCGGTTTTTTTATGTCCCAAAGGAGGTCGCATGGACAACGCGACGTTTTTTGCCGTGCTGAGGACCCAGGCGCAACTGGCCAAGCAAATCAATGAAGGGGCCCGCCAATGAGCGACGCAACGAACCAAGAAACGGTCGATATCGCCAATCAGATATTGGCAGAGCTGGCCCAAGCTGCGAAAGATGGCCAACTGATTCAGAACGACTACTACGCCACGGAGGCCGACGGGCGGCTGGCATCGGCCGATGGAGATACCTTCAAAGTGCAAGGGGCGGGAGACGTGGCGGCTTACCTGTACCGCCGCACCAGTGCCTCCGTTAGTGTGTTGCTTGCCACGTTTCCCAGCGGGCTTATTGGGGTTGCGCAAAGCTCTGGCGGCATCTTTCCCCATCTACGTGTAGACGCTTCCAATTCGACAATTTTCTCTCCCGGCGCCGGGTACACGCGCTCGGTGGTCGATGGTGTGATTCGCCTCACTCCAGACGGTGTAACGACCTCGGTGGGATATTTCGCCAATGGCGGGCTGAACGCTTCGCAGCAGTTTTCTCCTAAGGTGCAGAACCGCGTTGGCTATCGCATGCGTCACTTCACAGGGGCTGTCGCTGCACGCTTGTATGAGATCCAGCTGCGAGACACGGCCGGCGTCACCTATGTGTACCGGCCTTATGCCACGTTCCCCTACGGGACAGGACGTCTGACTGGCTGGGCAACGCACATCGTAGATGTGTCCAAGAAGCCGGACGGGTCTGACTGGGGCAGCGAAATCATCAACGGCGTCTATATCGCTCTGTACGCTCCGTCTCAGAACAATGCCATCCTCGATATCGAATGGATTGCCATCGGCGTCGAGCGGGCAGATTTGGCCACCAATGCGGATCTGAGCCGTGAAACATCGGCACTTCGTAACACGGACATTCCGGCAGCAGTTGCGCCGGTCAGCACTGCGCAGAAATATGGTTTGCGCAGCGTGCAGGTCGAAAGCACAGCGACCATCAATCCCAACTTTCTTGCTCCCACTGGCTTTACCTCGTCGGTTGTCGGTGGCGCTACTCGCTACGTGCCTGGCGGTGTCGGTTCTGGGATTGGCTGGGCATCGCGTACTTTCACAACGCCCATCGATCCGGCGTCGTGTACTCGTGTGCGATACAAGATTCGTGCGGTCGGCGGCAGCGATGCGCGTGACTATCTGGTGTTTCTGCGGGACTCTCAAGGCGTCGGGCACTACTACAGGGTGGACGCGTCGAATGTGGGCCGCCGCGATGGTCTGGAGTATGTGGTCTATGACATCGACATCTCCAAGCGTGCGGACGGTACTGCATGGCCTGCTGGTGTGACGCTGACCCAGGTCTGGGTTTCCCTCTCTGACCGGGTTGGGGCGACCTCCTGGGATTTGGAGTGGTTTGCCATGGGCATGGCAGATAGCGTCTCAGCAACCGCAGTTGCGGCTGCGGATGCTCAGAGCCGCATTACCGCGCTGGAGGCGGCAGTCACTCCATTGCGTGCCATGGCGGATCTCATGCGTGCGGTGACGAATCCATTGCGCTCTGTTGAAGTCCAGCTGATCGGCGACTCCATCACATGGGGCGTCGGCTCAGCCGGCGCGGCAGATGACGGGCAGGGCCACAACGGCATGACAAACAAATCCTGGGCGAACTTGTTCCACAAGTGGCTTGGAGAGTCCTTTGTTGATGGCCCTCTTGTGACCACTAGCGGCGTAGCAACCTATACAGAGCGCACATGGACCGGGCTGTCGAATGTGAACCTTGCGTCTGCGAATCTTGGCTTCACTGTGAAAGCGACGGGTGCCGCCCCTGTGCACACCTACAACGTCAACGCGCTGGCATACAGCAATATGTGGGAGTTTTCGTCTGCTGCGGGCACTGCCAAGAACAAGGGGGCGCTCCAGTTCGACCTGACGGGTGACAACCTCACGTTCGTCTGCTGCCCAACCAACGCATCGGACGAGGCTGGCTCCGTCGTGGAACTGTGGGGCAACGGGGTCAAGCTGGGGGAGTTCAGCTACTACGGCGCCGAGGCGTGGCAAACGGAGAAGACGCTCAATTTCCCGTTTGGCCGCTACAAGATGGAGATGATCGTCAAATCCTCGAGCAACATCTTCCGCCTCGAAGGGTTCCGAGCAAACCGGTTTATCAAGGTCATCAACGACGCGATCAGCGGCACCAGTACTGGCTCTTGGCTCCCCGGCGATACGAACCTGACGGCGGCGCTCGCAAAGCGTGCTGAGTTCGTCCTTCTGCAACTGGGCACCAATGACCGAGTGAACCCTTCCGGCAACTACAGCACCTACCTGTTCTCAACGCGCATTGCCCAGGCATTGGTCGCGGCGGGTCGCAAGGTTGTGGTGATGGTGTCGAACGCAGTGTCCGATGCCATCGATTACGGGCCTGGCAAGGTGTTTACTCAGCGGCGGGTAGCGGATGCCCTTCGGAGTATGTCGAAGGCGATGGGGCTCGACTTCATCGACAACTACCAGGCCACCGTGCTTGCGAAGATGTACGGGGAGGCATGGGCACCGGATGGTCTGCATCCGAACGACTATGGCCACCAGTTCATTTTTGAGAATGTGCGCCGCGTCCTTATTGACCTGCAGTAAATCAAATGACCCGCTTCGGCGGGTTTTCTTTTGTCCGCCTTCTGGCGGATTTTGTGCCTGGGAGGGCTATGGACGATTACGGAAACGAACTGCCAGCACTGACCCGGCAGCAGATTAACGACCGGTTTGATAAAGGAAGCGAACGTATGGCAGCCATAGAGCGAGAGCTGGGGAAGACCCGGCAGGAACTGCATGAGCTTAAGCAGCAGCTATCCGATCTGCTGGAGTTCTTCACCGCCATGCGCGGAGCCTTCAAGGTGTTGAACTGGCTGGGGAAGCTGGCCAAGCCGGTGGCGTATGTGGTCATGTTGGGAACGGCGCTGCTTGGGTTCTGGACTGCTGTCCGTGCGGGAGGTGGCCGATGAGCTGGAAAGCGAAATTCATAACCATCGTCGGCGCCGGCGCAGCCGCTCTGGCGGTTCCCCTGGTTAAGCACTACGAGGGCACCGTCTTCAGCACCTACCGTGACCCGGTAGGCATCATCACGGCTTGCACGGGACACACCGGGCCCGAGCTCAAGATGGGTCAGACCTACACCCGCCAGCAGTGCGAGGAAATGCTCTACAAGGACTTGGCCAAGCATGCCGACGCCTTGAGCTGCGTGCGTGCGCCGCTGACGGACGGCCAGCGTGCGGCCTTCCTGAGCTTCGCGTTCAATGTGGGGGATGACGCCTTTTGCCGCAGCACCCTGGTGCGCAAGGCCAATGCGGGCGATTTCGGCGGCGCTTGCGCCGAGCTGAGCCGCTGGATCTATGCCGGTGGCAAGGAGCTGCCCGGCCTGGTCAAGCGCCGCGCCGCAGAGCGCCAACTGTGCGAGGCAGGCCTGGGATGACAGGCGCATCCCGCATCTGGCCCTGGCTGGCCCTGGCCCTGGCTCTTGCCCTACTGCTGGCTGTGCAGACCCAGCGGCTGGCCAAGGTCGAGACTTCACATGCAAAAGCGGCTGCGGCGCAGGCCCAGAAAGCGCAAGCAGCTACAGAAAAGAAAGCGGAGGCTGTGGTGGAGCACGGCGCCGCCCAACAGGAAAACACCCATGACTACACGCACGAAATGGCCCGCCTGGAGGCTGGGCGCACTGCTGATGCTGCCCGCATTGCAGGCCTGCAGCACGACATCAGGAGCGCTGCAACCCGCAACGCCCAGCTTGCCAGTGACGCCGCTGCCTGCCGAGGTCTCGCAGATCAGCACCAGCGACTCGCAGCCCTTGCTGCAGAGGGCGCAGGCCTGGTTGGAGGCCTTAGCGGCTTGGTCCAAAAGCGAGACGCCCAGGTGATCCTGTTGCGCGGCCAGATCGCGGCCGACAGAACACTGCTCGAGCAGCTGAACTGAAAGCGCCCCGATACCTTGATTGGTGTCTGGGCGCTTTTTTGCGTTTGGTACTCGATCAGTAGCCTTCGACCAAAGGCATTTCCGTCCCATCGACCGCAATCATCACGCCGGAAACAAAAAAGCCCGCATGCTTGCGGGCTCTCTTGCGGGTTGTAAACCGATCAGTTCGTCTTCACGGCTTCAACAAGGTTTTGTGTCAGCGCTTGTGCGCCGTGTTGCGCGACGGCCTTGTCGAAGGCACCAGACAAGACACGTAGTTCCGCTGCATGTTGGTTGGCGATTCTCACGAATGCTTCGGATTGATGTGTAGTGTTTTGCATAGTGTGCCTCTTTCAGGTTGCGGATCTCAGGACCAGCCAGCGACCTTCTTTGCTGGCTACTAGAGAGGAGTTATCGGGATCTTCCTTGATGAACGACATCAGCGTCATCAAGAATTTCAATTGATCATTGTCGCGACCAAACAATTTCAAAGTGTCCGCAGCATGACTCAGTCGAGCATTGTACGCGCCAACGGTTGCCGCCTTGTAAGCGGATACCGCAGTAGCAATGGCCTCATAGTTGTCTTCTTGAATCAGCGACTCTATCTCTGGAGATAGGGTCACCTTAAGCAATTTCAACCACTTGCCGTTCATTTGCCCGCGATGAGACAGAACCAGCTCGCACGTTGCGGCAGCGATGTTGCTATCACCAACGAACACGCCGTAGGGGATAACCTCATGCTGCTCCTGTTTGTTGGAAGTCAGCGAGCAATGAATCCAGTTCAACTTACGCTCTACTTCCTCAGGGAAGCAGTCATGTGTCTCCGCCTCTTCCCGCCACTTTTTCAGAGTTGCTTGGTAGGAGGCCTCATCAAATTGTCTAAATTCCATCTCTAGTTTCAAGTTGTTTCGCCGAGTGTATGGGCAGTTAGTACCTTGTGTAACTAGATATATATACAGTGCCGCGTTTTATTCACGGATGACATGTCAATCTTTCACATCTTGATATGTATTGTTTGTATTTATGCTTCACTTTCTGTGGTTTATGTATTTATAAAAATCAATAACTTATGGGGAGTTTTTGATCTTATTTGGCATCTGATTTGTGAGTTCACCCACGAAGAAATCCGATGATGCAAAGTTGCAAATATCATGAGCCGATCTTCTTCGCCTGGGATGGTCCGTATAGGGTATGACTCGCGTAATGGGCTGCGCAACATTTCAAAAAGGCGCAGGGGAGCGTGCAACACTTGTCGGGCCTGGCCCGAAGTACACAAGCCCGTCATCAAGGGTGACCACAAGCATCCATCCGGGGTGAACTTCTTCTGTGACGTAGTCGCTGGCGTTGCCGGGCAGGATGCGCTCATTGGGAAAGCCATATCGTCCGGGCGTGCGCAGCAGGGTTGGGTGACTAGGGCTGTGCATCGTACGTGCGCCCCAGTGCTGGCCCGGGCACGCACCACCAGCTTTGTCCTATGTGTCGATGGTCGACATTCCACTCTTGTCCACTCAGTCGCAGGCCGCCGCCATTGATCAATTTGAGGTGGCAGTGCTCAAGCGGCTTGATCAGCTCCGGCACAGTGGGTGCATCTGGTCCTGGCAGCAGATAGGCCTTGCATAGGGGCATGCCGACCACTGGCGTCTTTGAGTGCATGTACAGCCAGCCATAGACCCCATTGGCCTGCGCGACCTCAGGCGGCAGCCGCTGGCCGTCTTTGTACAGTTGGTAGATGGTGTACCACATACTGCAAATTTATACAGCATTTCTATTTCCCTGTCTTATCGGTGAGCGCTCACATTTTTAAGATTGGCAGCTAGAGGGCAAAAAAAAAGCCTGCGCGATTTGTCATCGTGCAGGCTCTCTTCTTTTCGCTAAAACCGGAACACATGCCGGAACAGTTCCCGGAACGTCTTCAAAAGTTATAGCATTACATCTGTGGTGCCCGGGGCCGGAATCGAACCGGCACGCCTTGCGGCGGGGGATTTTGAGTCCCGTGAAGAAATGAGGATTCATGCGGCCTGCAGGCCGATGTGTTCCGGTTTTTTTGGTGTACTTATTTATAGGTAGAGAAGACAAAACCGGAACACTTTTAGCCCACTGGTTTCAGCCTCCGGACACCGCCGTAATGGCGTTCTGTCAGGCGCTCATCGCTGTGCTGCAGCAGCTTCGATGCTTCTTCCAGGCTACCCGCTTTTTGGGCGGCACGCTTGCGCATGTCCCGCAGGTAGAGCTGCTTGATTGCATCGGCCAGCTCATCCTCGCCGCGCTCGCTGGCTTTCTCTGCGGCCGTGCTCCGGGCTTTGTCCCATCCATAGCGAAGCGCCTGGGGTGACACTGGCTGCCCGTCTGCAGTGGAAAGCAGCATCAGGTGATCAGCCCCTAGAGCCTTGCGCCTGCGCACCAAGTCAGGCAGAACTGCGGAAAGGTTCAAGTCCCACTCGGCCTCCTTGCCGGTCTTACTGGCCTCCAGCGTGAGCAGGTTCCCGCGCGGCATCAGGACCGTGATGCAGTCAGTCAGGCGCATGCCCGTGGCGGATCCGAGGTCCATGCAGTCCTTGATGTGCTGGGCTGCCTCTGCATAGATCGCCGCAAACACATCGTCCCGAACCTTGATCTTCCGCGGCTTCTCCTTGTTCTTCCACTTGCTGCGCTCCATCCCGGCCGCTGGCCATGGCAAAGAGGTAAGGCCTTCGCCGCGCGCCCAGTTCCAGATGACCGAGAGCAAGGCCATCTCCCGATTGCCTTGGGTCTTCGCCGTGCGCTTCGTCAGGTAGCCCTTGATTACCGGTAGGCTCACCTGGTCCCAGGTCGCCTCGGCAAAGACCGGGCGCATCATCCTGAGGTTCTTGGCATAGCCCTTTTTGGTTTCTTCGCTCCTGTACGTTGGCAGGACTTTCGATTCCCAGCCGGAGAAAGCCTCCTCGAGCGTGCCAGCTATTCGCGCACTGTGGGTGCCGTTCTCAGTGATTTCTTTCCATTGGGCGATTGCTTTATCGAAGTCGGTGCCAAGGGGAATTTCCCCGTTTCCTTCTGTCGATGCGTCATAGAAGTAATACACCACGACCTTGCCGCTTTTACGGCGGCGCGTTCTGGTGCGCAGTCGTGGATAGGCTCCAGTCATCTGACAGCTCCTAAGTTAATCCCGCGCGAAGGCGTGAAAACCACTCCAGTCAGCCACGCCCTGGCATGAGCGCGAGAGACAAGAATACGCCTGCCCAGGCGTTTATGAGGGATTCCCTCTTTCTTCAAAAACGCTTCTTGCTGGTCCAGCTTTCCAGCTGACGCCATTCGCTTAATTTCTTGTGGCAACAGGAATTCACCAGTTTGATCCATGGCGACCTCCATTAAAAATGGCCCTTGCGGGCCGGCGGTTGGATTTCAAAGGTTCGAGCAGAAGGCGTGCAGCCTGGTTGTAGGTATCCCAAAGCAACAATCCGTCGGTGCACCGTTCCTGCTGCCCGCCGGATAGACCGGCAGCGCAGCAGGTAGGGCAGTTGAAGTGGTGGGCAATGTAGGCCTTGTCTTCTGGCAGGCCTACGGTGCTGGCGCTGGTTGCCATGAAGTCCTCCCAAAAGCAAAACCCCGCATCAGCGGGGCTCAGGGTGGTTGATAGGTTCGCGCCATCTGTCGCGCTTGTCGCCTCGGTCGCGGGCTCGGCGGCTCATGCTTCACTCCCTTGCGCTGCCTGGGCGGCGATTGCGGCGCGGTGCTCGCGGTCTCGGTCAGAATTGGTCTTCAATGGCAGGCTGGGGTTCTGGTGCCAAAATTGTTCGTGCGCCCAATAGCCAAACATCGTCACGCTGTACCGTCCAAACCCGTGGTTGCTGACAACTCCGAGTTCCGCGAGTCGCTTAATCTCCTCTTTTTTGAGGTCGTAGCTCTCATCGTCCTCTGTCGTCTCGATGAATCGGTGCAGCAGATGCTGGTCTGCCTCCATCAGAAACTGCAGCTTTCCCGCATCCCGCGCGTCTGCCTGCGCCTGGGGTGATTGACCATCCCACCACCAGCCAACAAAGCCGCCATGGTTGATGAAGCCACGTTCTGGCTGCTCACCTTCCACGGGCTTCTCCAGCGCGTAGCCGGTGATCTGGTAGCCGCGCTCCTGCATGCTCTTGAGCTTCAAGGAGGCAACGTGGCAGAAGGCGGGCACCGCCTGCGCGGGAAGTCCGGTAGCAGTAGCTGCGGACGGAAGTGCCCACAAGCGGCGCTCAATGATTCCTGCAATGGCTTTGACGCGGGGACTGTCATCGGGCTCATTGAGATAGCATCCGATCATCCCGGCGATGTAGCTGCACCATGTCGCTTGATCATTCGTTGGTCCTTCCACTGGCTGCAGTGGTGCAGTAGCCAGCAGGGCGCGCAGCTGCTGTTCTTTGAACAGAGATTCAAGCGTGTACCGCCAGCCGCTGAAGTCCAGCTGTTCCGCGATGAATGCCTCTGCAGACTTCTTGTTGCGGAAGCCGACGGCATGCAGGCTTGTTTTCAGCTGATGGGGTACTTGCTCAGGGTCCAGCACTGCAAGCCAGTGAGCAGGCTCAGGCAGCACCACTGGCGCGGCTGCCGGGGTGGCGGCAAGCGCTGGAGCAGCTGCGAGCATGGCGCAGTAAATCTGCTTTGCAGTGTGATCTGCAACAAATGGCCAAGCGGTCTCTCCTTCAACTGGTTTTTCCCCATACGCTGGGGCGTCCTTGTCCCCTCCGTAGCGTCCGACGTGACACATCTGGGGCGTAGGCTCAGTCGGCACCAGCTTCCAGCCATCAGGCACTGCCACGGCTGCGGGCGCTGCCTGGGGCTCAGTGATTTGGTGCAGGCACTGGCCAATTTCTCGCTCATGCGCCAGCAGGGCTGATGCCAGACGGCGGACTGCATGGGCGCTGCATCCTGCGCCTTCGGCTGTGCTGCAATTCCCGCGATTGCGCTCATCGTTCTCTAAGCCTTCAAGCATGGATGCTCCTTGCTCGAGCAGGGCTGCGTCTTGGTCGTTCAGCTTGATTACGTTCTTGTCTTGCATATAGGTGGCTCCCAGAATGAGAAAAGCCCGCGGCGGCGGGCTGGGGTGTTGGTTAGGTGACTGATGCCTGTTGCTTCACGTTGTCGTAGGCCTTGATTCCCCACGCGATGGCATAGCAGTTCCATAGGAAATGGAATTTGAATTCCTTGCAGTTCCACTCCCAGCAGTCATCCATCTGAAAGCCAGGCACGTCATCACATCGAAAGTCGCGGGCAGCGTCGTAGGCTCGTACTTCGCCATCATCGGCAGTCGATAGAACTTCATCGTTCAGAGCGCTCCAAAGCGCGGCCTTGTCGTCGCTGAATTGGTCGTGCTCCGCCTGGGTGCTGTATTCAGCATCGGGTTCACTGCACTCAACCCAGCTATCAAATGCCTCTTTGACATGCTCCCGAAAGCTATCGGCACTGAACTCCATGACATCCCTTGGTGCCGGTGCGAGCAGCTTCTCGTCCCAATAGCCAGGGTTGATTGCCAGTTGATCAGCGCGGCCTGTTTTGTTGTAGTGCTCTTGATCTGTGCGAAAGAACGTGAACATGTCCTGCAAGCGTCGGAATACGAAAGTTCCCATGTCGCCATCAATGCACAGCGTGCCAGGCCAAGTGATGATGTCGAACCAGTAGGCGCGGCTGGAGGGATCTTTGAACCGCAAATGACGGTTCACACCGTCGTCGCGCATGACTTCCATCTGGTGCGCTTGCGCATCCTTGAGGAAGCGATCCTCGGTGCATGCAATTTCTCGGGGCATTCGTGTCTCCAGAAAGCAAAAAGCCCGCTCAATGGCGGGCAGGTGATGGGTGGATAGGTAGTGACTGGTCGTCCTGACCAACGTCGGCTGAAGCGATGGCAAGCAGCGAGCCGTCTATAGACTGGGGATCCTTGTAGTCAGCAAGACGATCTGGGGTATAGCAATAGCTCCATCAGGTCTGTCTTGGCCACAACGGTGACAAGTCCAGCTGCAGCGAGTGCGCGTACAAAGCCGAACCCGTGCTGACGAGCGTTCTCCAGCTGTATCGCCGATTCCGGCTTCTTGTCATAGGCTGCGCGAACCCTGTCAACGATGATCTTCCAATCAGCGTGAAGATTTTCTGGCAACAGTTCGTAGCGATATGCCTGTACGGGTTGTGAAGCATTGCTCGCCATGTCTGCTCCTCGGTGACTCGGCCTATAGATTACGCTTCTTCATTCCTGGAACGCTTTCTATGGAATGAAAAAAGCGGGTGGTGGGCTGTGGTGATTACGGGTGAAACGCTCGTTGCGAGGGCGCTATGTGCTTTTGCTGTAGGGCATGTGGTAGCTTGGGTTTGCAACGGGATCGAGTTCGATGGATATATCCGGATAGTTGCCCCCGGATACGTGCACCCGATCTCGCCCAGCATTTTTGGCTTCGTAAAGAAGCCGATCGGCCTCTCGCAGGGCTTGATCTAATGGCGTGTTGCTGTCGAGCGCTGAAATCCCGAAGCTCAGGGTCAACGTGTAGCCTGATGGGAGAACTTCATTGTTCAAGCGGAGGTCGCGCTGGATGCGAAGGGCAATGGCCTCGGCATCTTTCAGTGAAATCTCCGTCAGCAAAAGCACAAACTCTTCCCCGCCGAACCGTGCGACAAGGTCGTTCTCCCGCACGCTGTCTTTAAGAGTCGTTGAAACCAGTTGCAGAACCTCATCGCCGCGCTTGTGGCCCCAGGAGTCGTTAATGCGCTTGAAGTGATCTATATCGCAGGCCAGCACGGCCATCGGATAGAGCCGTATGTCAGCGAGGCGCTGCTGGGCATATTCTTGAAAAGAGCGGCGATTCAGCAACTGGGTCAACGCATCAAGGTCTCGCTCACGTCGTAGCTTGTCTACCGTTTCCTTCGCGGCAATAGCAGTCATCACCAAGCTGAAGAGCAGCGCGAAGTTCAAGATGCTCACCAGCGTTAGGAGCCAGTAGGGCGACTTTGGCAATGACCGAAGATCCGAGTAGCCCAGCAGCCAGATCAAACCGGGCCGAGTGAAGGTATAGGTAGTGAATGCAATGCTTAGCCAGAGCAGCAATTTATCGAGCCAGTGTAAAGAGCTCATCCTTGAGCGGACCTGCAGGATAGGCAGCATTAGAACCAAGCCCGAGCCTATACTGAAGGAACAGATGCGAACCCAAGAAATCGGATTCACCCAGCTGAAGTGATACACAACGGCTAAGGTGACGATGGAGATCTGCAGTGCAATGTGCGGATGCGTTGATACACGCCACCTGTCCGCCCAGCACTTCGCAAGACACCAGGCTCCCAGCAGATAGATGCTGCCAATCAATAGCGCATAGCGCGTGAGCACCTCAAGGGGAATCAAGGTTTGAGCAGCGAGGGGCAGTGCCGTGAGCGAATAGGCGCAGGCTTGCCAAAACAGAAAGCGCTGGGATCGTTGGTTAAACCAAGCAACCATCAGGACGGCAGCAAGAACCAGTAGCGCCAGAGGTGGTGTCAGTACCAACAAGTTGTAATTCGCGGACATCTGACCAGAGCCTCCCCGATCAAAGAGCAATCATTTCAACCCTGAGCGTTAAACGGCGATCTGGAATCTCGATGCTCGTATTTTCGCTTTTGTCACAAATTATTACACCACCGCAGGCTGATAGATTGCTGTCAGCCGAACTCTTGTTACGAGCACAAAAGCAGCCAAAAGTCATCAAAAGCGGCCTCAGTTGCACGAATGAAAATCGTTCCAAATGTGTAGCCTTGTCTTCGCGGGTGGCACTGTGTGCAGATCAGATTTTTGATAACTCAGGCGACTACCTTTTTGATCTCTATCAACTGGACTTCCAGCCATCCCGCCTTGACGGCCAGCTCCTTGCATTGTTGAGCTGCCTCCTGAAGGATGTAGGGCTTGCTACGCACTGCAGTGCGCTTGGCTGTGCGCAGCCATGCGGTTTCATCAAACGGCTCCGGCGGTTTGCCTCCTGCCTTTTGCGCCATTTGGCAAAGCCGCTCGTGCGCCTGCTTTGCTTCATCCAGCAGGCCAGGCGCGATACCTGAGACACGCCAGCCCTTGTGCACGGACACGGGATCCGCCTTGGCTGCCAGGCGACGCTGGCGCTCGAGCTCCATTCCTTGAGCTCGCATGGCGGCCATGCGGGAGTCGGTGATGGGGTCGCCGTTGTGATTCACGAAAGTCAGACTCATGGGAGCCTCCAAAGAAAAAGCCCACCCATTGGTGGGCACATGGTTATTAGAAAAATCAATCCCAAGCCAATAAACAATTCGTTACATTCAGCGCTTTGCTTTGTTCACCTGAGTACGGACCACGTATGGCACTTGATGATCGAACGCGCAGATTGCTTGAGGAGTGGGAGGTCAAGCACGGTCTGTCAGTCATCCAAAAGAGACTTGATATGGGCTTGTTTGAGTTCGACCGTGAGAAGCAAAAAAATTGCTATTTATGGCTTAAGGCACGCCGAGTCACTCCCTGGACTTCTATTGCTGGCCGACTTGCTTTCGGAAGTGCCGCAGTGGCTGCGTTAGCCGTTGCTTTCACATCTGCGCTGAGGTGATGGTTACCAGCTTGCGCTGGCAGCCAGCGTGGCGGGCAGGTCGCCCAGGCCTGTGCGGCCTTCTCCGCCAAGGGCTTCGATCAGGTCGGGAATCAGGCGCGACAGCTCACCGGTGGCAATCGCCACATCGGTATCAAAGCCGCTGTCGTCCTGGCTGTTGCCGTCCATGACGGCATCCAGCAGAGTGATGTTCTTGAGCTGCAGGCCTTCGGTCAGCACAAAGCTCACACGGTCGTCCCAGGTCATCGCCAGTTTGGTGGGAAGCTTGCCTTGCTCGATGTGCTTGCGGACCTCATCAATATCCAGCGGGTGGCGGGCGTAGCGCACCACGGCCTTGGACTCGTCGCATGCTTTCAGCTCCGTTTCGCGATCTGCGGTGAAGCCGGCGGGCGGCTCCTGCGTCATCAGCCAATGTGCCATGGCAGCCTGCGGGCTGGTCTGGGTATCCAGCAGGGCCAGGGCGAAGCCGGGCAGGCTTTCGACCAGCAGCGTCACCACTTCATCGGCGCGGCCCTGGGCACTGGTATCGAGCACCAGGGTGCGCGCCTGAGGGTCGATCCAGACCCACATGCTGCCTTGCTTGGTGAAGGCCATGGGCAGCAGATCCAGCTTGGCCTCGTCCTTGAGCTCGCGCTTTTCCTTCTTGCCGGGCTTGCGGCCCTGGGTCTTTTCGATGTGCTCGGCCTTTTCGTTGACCTTGCGATTGAGCACGCTGGCCGGCAGCACCTTGGCCTCGGTCATGAAGCGTATGACCCATTGACCGGCCACGGACTCGACCAGCGGGCCGTGCTGCTCGCCGCGCGGCGGCACCCAGCCCACGGAGCGCTCCTGTGTGGCGCCGCACTCCTCAAAGACTGTCTTTTGCAGTGCATTTTCCAGCACCTGCAGATCGCCTTGCCAGCTTTCGGCGTAGCGGTAAATGATCATGTTCTTGAACATCAGGACTCCAGAAAAGAGAAAGCCACCGGTGCGGTGGCGGATTGGGTGGAGGTGGGCGCTGCAGTCACGGCAGCTCTTTCAGGCATTGCACAGTCTTGTCGTCCAGCCACTCGGCATGCATGCCCGGACAGGCGAACTCGTCGCGCAGGCTCTGTGTGATGCTTTGGGGTTCGTCGGCTTGGGCATCGGGCGCGGACAGCCAGGCTGCGAGAAGCAGGGCGCCGACGATGACCAGCACGGAGTCAACAATCGTCTTCAGCATGAGGATCTCCTGTTCAAAAATCGTGTCCAGCTATCCAAGCTGAACGCTCAGAGGGGCCAGGCTTCTGGCGTGAGTGCGATCACCACGGCCGCTCCGACCAGGCAGAAGAGGCCGAAGCCGGTGAGCGCCCATTGCGCCGCGAGCAGCAGCTTTGTGGTGTGGGCAGGGGATGGAGTCGAATGCATGGAATCTCCTGAGGGCAAAGAAAAAGCCCGCGAGCGGTTGCTGCGGGCTTGAATAAAGAGCCGGTGACCTTTCGGGTCTGCCTGGGGAATGGTTCAGAGAGGGACGGCGGAGGAGAAGCCCCAGACCCGGCTGAAAAGTTAGATGGCGCAGCTTCCTTCTGTCCGATGAGGGTCAGGCAGAAGAAATGCGCACTTGGGTTAATAAAAGGTTGCTGCGCCATCTGGCGTGACCACTGTCGCCACGACGCAAAGCGCCGAGTTCGTGACTGCCGCCAGCCCAGGCCCATTCCTGTGCTGCCGTACCTGCTCGAGCAGTCACGCCAGATAGCCCCCGCTACTTTCCCGGGGTGTTCATGATGGGCACCTAAGACCGGTGCAATTACCCTCTTGCAGTATTCCAGCCGGGCCTTGCAGGCCTGGTTTGTAAGAGCCGGGGAGCCGACCCCCGGCACCATCAAGAAAAAGAGCGGATCACCCGGCTTGCGGTCTGTCGGTGGCGGCATCTCGGATTGCCAAACTCCACGCCCGGTTTAGTTTTTCAGTGCCGCGCTCTTTCTTGATGGCCCCGCTGTAGCCCTGCGAGGGAGGGCGCATGCAGGCCACATGCTGGCAAATCACTCACATCTCAATCTCCATCAGGCCGTTGCAGGCTGCAGGAGCCCATGCTCGCGGCAATAGGCCATCTCTTCGTCGTAGTCGGAATCCTCCAGCACCAGCGTGCCGTCAGGGGCGTAAATGTCTCGCTTCGGGGAACCCATGGCGCGCTCTGTGCGCTCCACTCGGAAGCCGTGCCGCGCCCAGCATCCGTTGGGGCTGTTTGGGTTGGGAGGCTGCTGGGTGGTGTTGACTGTTTTCATGGCTTTGAAGTCCGTTGGTAATGAGAGGCGCCTATGCATTCAGCAAGTGCGCCTTGATGAAGGGCCCGAAAAATGGGTTGTCGCCTTTTTTGTATTCCAGGCGGATGCGGTCGCCAGGGTGGAAGCCACCAGGCGGCGCGATATGGGCATCCACTCGAACGTCAAAGCCCATGTCTCCACTGCGCACAGTCAGGCTCCAGGCTCCGCTGACGAATTGCTCGGCGCATTGCACTGTGGCGCCCAGGAAAGAGGTCTGCAGGGTGGCTGTCACCACCTCGTCCTGCTTTTTGGTAGGAATCAGGTTGTCCACCTTCTTAGGAAGCTCAGCCCATGCAAGCGTTTCGTCGGCGCCGTCACTGTTTCGCAGTGGGCGCAGCTCGCAATCCCTGTAGACGACAGTGTTTCGCGGGTCGGGAGGGCAAGTTAGGTCGCCAAACTTGAAGGTGGAGAGAGGGCGCCCTACCCAGTCGGCTGGGATCGAATGGGCTCCCGGTGTGGCGCGGCTGAGAATTTCCAGCAGACAGCCGTTGTTGTTGGGGTATTCAAGATCGTTGACCACGATGGCCAGATCACCAAGACGACAGTTCATGGCATTCCTTGGATAACTGTTTATTTATACAGTATTTTTGAGCGAGTTAGGTCTGTAGGTCAACTCAAACCAAAGCCTTGCTAGCAGGGCTTTGGTTTGCGCCCTGATCTCGCTCAGGGGCTGGCGCTGCTTGCGCAGTCATGTACGTGTGGCGGCGTCATCTGGTGTAAGAGGGCGGGCGACTCCTCAAACCATCGGCCAACTTTGATCCCGTGCCGGCTTTCGTGCGGCTTTAACGCTGCTTTCGCAGTTGCTGGGCCGGATCATCTGGCCTATTTGTCTCGCATGCGTTCTCCTTCGCAGCGCGCGGCTGCCTGGTTGGGATGCTTTCGCTGGCATCAATTCAGCAGTGCTCTGGTCTCACGCGTTGCACTTCTTTCCGCGTGCAGTCCCCTCTCGGCGTGAACATGCAGGAGTGAACCCACATGCCCGGACTGCTTGCCCCGTGTACCGACTCGCTCGGCTTGGGGACGGGTTTAACCCGCGCCAGACGCTGTTGATCACTGCGGCCGGCCATTTCCTCTTTGGCTTTTTAAAGACCCGTGGCACGCGGCTCGATCGCTTGGCACCCATCGCCTGCAACCTGCTGCGCTCCTTGGAGCTAACCCCGCCTTTGCTTCCTGTCGGCTTCGGCCCCGGATCGCTGGGCCTTGGGTGTGTCGCGTTCGTTGCCACGATGGGATGAAGTATAGAAAAGCTAGTCTTTCTTTGTCAAGAAAAACTAGCCTTTTGGTCTTGTTTTTCTAGCCTTGAGGATTTCTGCGCGTAAAAAAGCCCGCACGAGACGGGCTTAAGGTGGGGTAGCTGTCTTGCGAGTGCTGGGTGCGACTCAGGAGACGGATGCAATGAACTGCTGCCAGGCACTCGCAAAGCGCCGTGCTGCATCAGCATTACTGATCATGTATTCCTCATTCAACCCGCTCTTAGAGATCAGGGTGAGCTTGAAATACTCCATCACAGGAATTTCGTAGTTATTGTTGAACCTTCGGTCTGGTGATCCATCCTTATTTACCTTGGCCCAAGTTCTAGAGATTTGTTTAGAGTCTCTGGGAATAACCTCTTCTTCCTGAAATGAAGTTGCGGAAAAATTCACCTTTAGGTCTTTTAATTCAAGCAATGCAAAGGCATCTGCAGAGACGAAGTACAGCACAAAGCCAGGATATAAGAACAGGTCTCCGCCGTTAGCATTCGCAAGGTGCGGCACACGCCATGTTGAGTCAATTAGTTCGCACGAGCTGAGCTTAAATTCCACCACTTCTCTGGTGACAATCCGCGAGGCTGAGGTCCGCTCCATAATCTTATTAGCCGCTCGCTCGCTGGTTGTATCCCATATTTTTTGCGATTTCGCCATTGCGGTGAAATCGTCGCACATGCGAGAGAAGGTATGTTTTACCGCATCGGGAAGATCAATTTCAGTTTGCACCCGAGTTAGAGCCTCCTGTTCGGCAAGCTCACTTGTGAGGTCTTTTGCTTGGGCATGCTCAGCAAGGATTTCTGCAAATTTCTTCTTGAAGATGCGCCTCTTCAGCCAGCCATTGCTCCAACTGGAGGATTGCCGGCGGAGCAACATTTCAGCTGATTTTGCTGAATTTAGTTCTTGCTTGATCTTTCGACTTTCGGTTTGAGCATGCTGCAAGACGCGCTGAAAATCCGCCAAGCCAGGTGTTGTTAGAACGCTAGAGCCAGCACTTTCGATGCTGGACATTTGCGCAGAACGTTCGTAAACCGCCGGCGGCTGTATTTGATGGTTTGCAGGCTCCGATAAAAAATTAGAACTAGAGCCTGGCGACTGAGATGGGCTCAGCTGTTGTCGATACGAAAGCCCTGTGCCAAATCCGTTGAAAGTTGCTGCTGTGCCTTTGGAGCCATGGGTAATGCGAAATGGGCCCGATCCGACTGAGGTAGTGATACCGCTTGGCGAAATGGTCAGTCGTACACCAGGAATTGGACTAAAGCTTTTCCGAAATCTCCACCCCATACATCCCTCGTTTTATTTTTGGAAAATCTTATACAGAAGCCTAGATCCGCTCCCGTCTTGGGTCGGGCTTTTCAAAACACCATAGAGTCTGAGCCAACTGACCCAGCCACACGGCAGATGCACTCAATTTCTTCCAGTGGGACCGTCATTGGCTCATAGCCATTGTTGATGCTGCGCAGTTGCACTTCGTCATTGCGTGTCCAGCCCAGCTCCTTCAGTAGGCACTTTCCGTTGTGCAGCTTCACGACCACGTCACGGCCGGACTGGGCTTCGATGCTGGGCGTGACCACCACAAACTCTCCGGCGCGGTAGCGCGGGTGCATAGAGTCGCCCTTGATGCGTAGGGCGTAGGCCCGAGGATCTCCAGTCCAGTATTCCACCCACCCGTCTGGCGTGTTGTCCTGGACGAGGTAGCCATCATCCCCGCCGCGCACGCTGCCCGTCACCGGCACGCGCCTGGACTTCTTTAGTTCCGGCGCGGACTCTACATTGGATTGAATGGCAACGCTCCATTCGGGAGGAGGATAGCCGGTCGCCTTAGATATCGCCTCGATCTGCTCCAGCTTTGGCTCGTGCTTGCCTGTTTCCCAGTGACCAACATTGGCCTTTGTTCGCCCAACAGCTTCGCCCAGCTTCTCCTGGGTTAGTCCCGCGTGTTGGCGAGCTGCCTTGATCCAGTCTTTGATTTCCATTTTTCAGAATCGTAAAGATTTTCTATACTGCGTGGGCTAGTAATACTTGCCATCAGAGACTAGAAATGCTAGTCTTTCAGGTATGAAGCATCCAATTGAAAAGGCGGCAGAAATTGCCGGATCTGAAAAAGCTTTAGCCGACTGGCTTGGCGTGACGAAGGCTGCCGTCTGGCAATGGAAGCAACAAGGGCGAAAGACGCCCATTGCGCACTGCTCTGTGATTGAGGCGAAGACACATTGCGCCGTAACCCGCCGAGATCTCCGCCCCGACGACTGGCACCTGATTTGGCCCGAACTGGCGCAGCAATCGACCGCCGAGGAGGCCGCCCATGACTGATCGGTATCGCTTCGGCGGCCCCATCCCTGAATCCGTCAAGCGCATGAAAGCGCGGCGCGAGTGGCGCGCATCTCGACTGTTCACCACTGTGAAGCGTGGTCGCGCCAGGGATAGAGAGGCGGCTGCGTTGGCTGCCGCACCCTTTGCGCACACCAAGCCAGCCCAGGCCCGATGACAGGCGCTTTCCTCATTTCTTGGCGTGCATTTATTTCCATGCAGCCAGTGTCTTTCCCAGCGGCTCAGCCCGCAACGTCCTTTTTCTCGGAGTCCGGACGACATGAATGCTCTTGATGCACTGCGACGCATGGTCGCCAACTACCCAGGCGGTCGCGCTGCTCTTGCTGCCCGCTTGAACAAATCCGACGAAGTTCTGCGCAAGGAGCTGAGCGGCGTGTCCCCAAGCCACAAGATGGGCCTTGCTGACGCTGAAGAGATTGCATCTATGTGCCGTGAGGCAGGTAGCGCTGAAGCGCACGCCTTGGGGACGGTTTTCTCATTCAACGCCGGCATGCTGGCGCTGCCCGAACCGCGGCCAGGCGCTGAGAAGTGCCTTTCCAAATCCGCAGCAATCGCGGTTCGTGAAAGCGCTGATGTGCTGATGGCCATCACCGCTGCAAAGGCGGACAACAACGTCAGCGACAACGACAAGCGACTTGTGCAGCGTGAAATCGCCGAGGCGGTCGCAGCCTTGTTGGCTGTTCAACAGTCACTGGACGCCGAGCACGCTGCGGACAACCCAAGGGGGCACCATGATTGACATCAACGTTAGCACCCCCGCGTTGAAGCCCGTCACCATGAGCAGCCGCGACATTGCGGAACTGACGGGCAAGCGCCATGCCGACGTGATGCGCGACATCCGCAGCATGATGGACGCGCTGCAGCAAAACGCAGAATTGCGTTCTGTTTGTTTTTCAAGCACTTACGTGGGCGAGAACGAGCAGAGCTATCCCCAGTATGAGCTGGACAAGGACACCAGCCTGACGCTGCTGCTGGGCTATGACCCAGTGGCTCGCATGAAGGTGGTCAAGCGCTGGCAGGAGCTGGAGGCCCAGCAGCCTGCGCCAGCACAGCTGACGCGCCTGGACATTCTCAAGCTGGCCATGGCTTCGGAGCAGGCCCGCATCGAAGCTGAGGCACAGCTGGCGCTGGCTGCCCCCAAGGTTGAGTTTGTCGACCGCTACGTGCAGCCAAGTACTGGCAGCATGGGTGTTCGTGAGGTATGCAAGCTCCTCGGCGCCAAGCTGAACGCATTCACTGACTTCCTGCTCAAGCGCGGACTGATGTACCGCACCACGCCACAGGGGCCGCTCACCCCGCGCGCCGAGCACATGCACAACGGCCGCTTTGAAGCCAAGACGGGCACGGCTGAGCATGGCGAGACCTCGCACGCCTTCGTTCACTACAAGTTCACCGCCAAGGGCGTGGAGTGGATTGCAGGCCTGTGGTGCCAGCACCAGGTGCGCGAGAAGATGAGCAGCGAGGTGACTGCATGAGCTGGTCTGCACTTGCATGGGCCGTTCGTCAGCAACTGCCCAGCACCCAAAAGTTGGTGCTCATCATGCTGGCAGAGCGTCACAACAGCGATACGGGACGATGCGACCCCAGTCACGAGCGCTTGGCAGAAGACTGCGGGCTCACTCGTCGCTCTGTCATGGATCAGGTCAAGAAGCTGGAGGAGTCCGGCTACATCCGTGCGATGAACCGCGCAAAGGGTGCCTTGAAGCTGTCGAATCACTATGTCCTGAACCTGAGTTTTGGTGTTCCCGAGAAGGCACCAGCACTGCCGAATGATCCATTTTTGGTAGTGAAGCACGTTCACCAGGGTGGTGAAACAGGTTCACCAGGGGTAGTGAACCACGTTCCAAACGTAGTGAACGACGTTCACCAGGGTGGTGAAGCAGGTTCACATAAACCAGTAACTGAACCTGTAAAAGAACCTTTAAAGAAAGAAAGGGCGCCGCGCATGGCTGCGCCAGCACTACCCCGACCTGATGGCGTCACCGAGCAGACTTGGGCTGATTGGCTGGCACTGCGTAAAGCAAAAAATGCGCCGGTGAGCATGACCGTCCTGACGCTGGCTATTGCCGAGGCTGAGAAGGCATCGCTGGACCTGGAGAACTTTCTGCAGATTTGGTGTCTGCGCGGCAGTCAGGGTCTGCAGGCCGATTGGCTCAAGCCTGCTGATTTGACTGGTCGTCCCAAGACCTCCAAAACCCCGGTGCGTGACAACTTCGGCGGCGTGAACTACGGCCAAGCGAGGAAGATCTGATGAACTTGCTTGCATCCCGCATTCATCGCCCGCCCCTGACGCGCGAGAGCACCTGCCCGACGCATGGCCTGTTTCTGAGCCGTTGCCATCTGGGTGACATTTGGACCAAATGCAACCTGTGTGCCGAAGAAGCGAAGGCGAAAGAGGAGGCTCAGGCCCAGGACGAGCAAAAGCGTCGTGCCCGCGAAGCGTGGGAGAAGCGCCTTGGCTCGGCCGCCATCCCTGAGCGCTTCCAGAGCTGCCGCTTGCGCAACTACATAGCGGAGACCCCGGAGCAGCAGGCAGCGTTGCGCTTCGCCAGGGACTACGCAGACAACTTCTCCGTGGTGCAGAGCAAGGGCCGTGGCGCGATCTTCGTTGGCAACGTCGGCACAGGTAAGACGCACTTAGCCGTCGGTATCGGCATGCAGGTCATGCACACGCATGGTGCTTCAGTGCTGTTTAGCACGGTCGCCCGCGCTGTCCGTCGCATTAAGGACACCTGGGCCAAGCGTAGCGGAGAGACCGAAGGCGAAGCCATTGCTGCGATGGTGTTCCCAGACCTCTTGATCTTGGATGAGGTTGGAGTGCAGTTTGGCAGCGATTTTGAAAAGAACCTGCTGTTTGACGTGCTCAACGAGCGCTACGAGAAGCGTAAGCCGTCGCTGTTCTTGTCAAACCTTTCCATAGACGATGTTGCCGCGTTCCTGGGGGAGCGTGTGATGGACCGCCTGCGTGAGGATGGCGGCGACGTTATGCCGTTCCAGTGGGAAAGCTATCGCGGGAGGGCGACAGAGTGAACAAGAAAATGAAGTTGACAGGACACGCGCTGAAGCTGGTTCCCAGGACCCAGGGCTCCAAGTACGGCAATAGGAAGATCACTGCAGGGGATGGCACCAAGTTCGACAGCTTGGCCGAGCTCCACCGCTGGTCACACCTGCAGATGCTGCAGCGCGGCGGTCACATCAGCGATCTGCGCCGGCAGGTGGTGTTCGAGATGGTCCCATCGGTCAAGTTTGCTGGCGCTTCGCGCGCCCGGCCTGCAATCCGCTACATCGCTGACTTCGTGTACCTGGAGCAGGGCATCGAGGTGATTGAGGATGTGAAGGGCGTGGAGACTCCTGAGTTCAAGCTCAAGCGCCACCTGATGAAGGCTCTGCTGGGCCTGGAAGTAAAGGTGGTCAAAAAATGACCCAGGCATTGCACCCCGCATTCTTTGGCAAGGTCGTTCCCCTGGCTGGCCAGCGTAAGCCGCCCAGCGCATCGCGCATCACGCGGCTGGTGTGGCCGACCTACAAGCGCCTGAGCGATGGCCGCTACCTCATTGAGCACTGGATGGAAAACCGCAGCTGCAACCTGATGCAGGTGGGTAGCAGCATGGTCTGCGTGGTCGACGACTACGGCAGTCTGGTGGCGGTAGAGGACAGGGGGCGCGCATGGTGGTGACAAGCGCACTCGACACTCAGGCCGGTGGCAGCCATTACAAGGACTGCAAGATCCAGCCCATTGAGTTCATTCACGCCAATGGCCTGGACTTCTTCCAGGGCAACATCATCAAGTACGCGACCCGGCACAAGGCCAAGAACGGGGCCGAGGATTTGCGCAAGGTGATCCACTACGCGCAGCTGGCGCTGGAGCTGCAGTACGGCGAAAAGCCGGAAGGCGGTTCCACATGCTGATGCGTCGAACTCCACTCAAGCCCGGCAAGGGCTTCAGGTCTCGCGGCTCATGGGCTGGCGCTGGGCTCCGTGATGAGCAGGATGAAGGCCATCACTACGAGTCTGGCCAGGCTTGCAGTCGTGAGCAGCGGCTGCAGGATCGCGCCCAGCGCCAGCTGGAGAGCGCCCGAGCAACCGCTGAGATGGTGCCTGCCAATGTGGTGATGGTCCCCGGCGCCGGCGCCACGGGCATTGCAATGCGTAAGGAGAAGGCCATCGAGAGCGAGCCCTATCGCCGCCTGGTCGCGCAGCTGCCATGCGTGTGGTGTGGCATTGAGGGGTACAGCCAGCACGCGCACCTCAATTACGGCAAGGGCCTGGGACTGAAGACGGATGACCGCACGGGGTTCCCGCTCTGCTGCAGCCGTCCTGGCAATGAAGGCTGCCATGTGGCCTATGACAACTACCGGCTGCTGGAAGCCGGCGGGCGCGAGGCTCACCGTGAGTACGGCCTGGAGGCTGGGCGCTTCACGCGCGAGCAGGTTCTGAAAGCTGGCCTGTGGCCGGCCTCATTGCCGAGGTGGGTTGAGGCCCGACCTCTGGCAGACGATCACAACAATCAGGAGAGAGCATTGAGCAGCACAGCAACACAGCAGATCGACGTCGATCAAGCCGGCGGCGTGGTGAATGAGATTCTGCAAGAGTGGCACCAGTGGTGCTCAAACACTCGCGTGGGGTCTGGCTATGGGAGTCGCTCGGCATCCTGCAGCATCGGCCCGGGAGGCGGTGGCGTGTGGGAGGTCGCAGACTTGGAGACTGTGGATGCTGTGATCGACGCAATCCCGCAGCCCTATCGCACAGCCATCTCTTTCATGGCTCGCAACCTCTCTTGCCGCGCCCAGGTCTGGAGCAGTCCGCGTCTCCCCGCTCAGCGTGATGAGTTGAAGGTGCTGCTGCTGGAGGCGCGCAATATGCTCACGCGCGGCCTCATCGCAAAAGGCGTTCTCTGATGCTTGACGCCCCACAATTTTTTGGCAGAATACGAAGCGGACCGGGATAGCTGCGTCCAAAAATTCTGAAGCCTTAGCCTAGCCGCTGGGGCTTTTTTGTTTCGTTAGGTATGCTGGCCGCTTTATGTTGAAAGCGGGGCATGATTATTAATACCGACAGAGCTAACGAGGCAAGAAGTTTGGCGGATGCTGCTCAAGCGCTGCGGCCTGGGGCGCAGACGGAATTTCCTCTCAGTGAGCAATTTCAAGGCAGAGAGTTGGAAGTTATCGAGGGTGCCAGGAACATCCTGAACAGTGAAGGCGATTCACATATCGGATTGACGGTGCCAAGAGCGGGGTACGTAGCCATACAGGCCTAGTTTGATTGCTTCCATGCAGCCACCTTCGGGTGGCTTTTTCGTTTTCGCTGCCACCGAGCACGCCCGACGATCACGCGCATTGCTTCAGGGGCGGATCACTCGGTGGCGGCACCTATTTAGATCCGGGTGAGGATTTCGCCAGTACTGACAACTTGGAACTGGGTTTCAGACTGAACGTTTAACTTCTCGCGGTTCATGTTCTCGTAGTACTTCAATCCTGGGCGGACATCACTCTTGCCGTCTAGGTAAGTGGTCGAATGGAAGTCTTGGTATTCAATGACTTGCAGCTTACTGCCGTGGGCATCGCGCACTTCAATGCGCGCGGTTTCCTTCTTGATAACAGCCATGGATCCTCCCGTAGTTGATCTAACAGTATGCCCAAGCTCCAAACGTTGAAGTCAGCGGTGCCGATGTTGGACACCAGGCGAGTGCAGACCATGCAGGCGGGCAGCTGGCGCACCAGCGAACAGACCGCCGCCCAGCGCGGCTATGGCTACAAGTGGCAGAAGGCCCGGGCACAGTTCCTGCGTGAGCATCCACTCTGCGTGATGTGCGAGGCGGATGGTCGTGTGGAGGCCGCGACGGTGGTCGACCACATTACCCCGCATCGAGGCGATCAGTCGCTGTTCTGGCGCCGGAGCAACTGGCAGTCGCTGTGCAGTACTCATCATTCCCGTGACAAGCAGCGCGCCGAGCAAAGGATGTGACCCATGGAACGTATGCAGCACCCATCAAACAATGCCGTGCTTGGCGCGCCGGCAGGCTGGGATCAGAAGACATTGCCTTGCAATGCTCTGCCCATCACCAGCACCGACTGGGATGGCGTGCCGGCAGTGGTTTCGTTCTGGAAGCCTACGCCTGCAGAGATTGAGGCGATCAGGGCGGGTCAGCCTGTCATGTTGTGGGTGGCCGGCAGCACCATGCCGCCCGTTGCGTTGATGGTGGAAGGCAAGTCATGAACGGAGCCCAGGAAAAGCTCGGCGTCCTGATTGACGAGCTCGACTCTCTCAGTGCTGCGCTCGACATGCCCATGCCAGACGCGACGCACGTACAAGCACTTAGGTCTTCGCTGCCTGCGAAGGTAAGCGCTCTCAAGGATGCGTTCGTTGAGATGACGGGCGAGAACCCTTGGGGCTGAGATCGCGGCGCCAGTCGCCTCCTGACGCGGCCTGATGGCATCGAAGGGGGAGGGGGGAGGTCAAAGCCTGGGGGCGCTCGGCCTCTAGACCGCCCTGTTCCGCACGCGCAGAAAATTTTCCCCTGTATGAATAAATCCGGGGGTGGAATTCAAAGAAATCAAAGAATTCAAAGGAGCCGCTTATGCCAAGAGGTGGCGCGCGGCCCGGGGCTGGCCGCCCAAAAAAACAGCCCGAAGAGGTAAAGCCAAGCAAGAAGGCGGCGCTACAAGCTGCGCCTCCCCAGGTAGATGCAAATGGCTACAAGGACGATCCGAAGTGGCCATTCGGCAAGCAGCCGCCTGCTGAGCCAGAGCCGCCGCCGGATCTGAGCGACCTCATGCCGCTGGATTACCTGCTTGAGGTGATGCGGGATCACACTGAGGAGCGCGGCCGTCGGATGCAGGCCGCCACGTTGGCGGCACCTTACTGCCACCCCAAAAAGGGCGAGGCAGGCAAGAAGGAAGAGAAGAACGCTGCGGCGAAAAAGATCGCCAGCCGGTTTGCGCCGGCCGCGCCTCCAAAGTTGGTGGCCGCTAACGGACAGAAGGTATAGACATGGAATGGAGCACCGCTTGCATTGACTGGGAAGAACGGTTGGTGAAGCGGAAGTCCATCATTCCTCCGCCGATCTTCCAGGACCGGGCCGAGCAGGCCCTGGCCATCTTCAAGGAACTCAAGGTCGTTGACCTGCCCAAGGTCTGGGATGCTGAGCTCGATGAGTACCGCCCCCCGACATTTGGGGAGTGCTCCGAAGAGTGGGTCTTCGACTTTGTGCGCGTCATCTTTGGCGCTTACGACGCCGAGACAGGCAAACAGCTGATCCGTGAATACGGACTGCTGATCAGCAAGAAGAACACGAAATCCACCATCGCCGCGGGCATCATGCTCACGGCGCTGATCCTGTGCTGGCGCGAGGATGAGGAGCACCTGATCCTTGCACCGACCAAGGAAGTGGCCGATAACTCCTTCAAGCCGGCGGCCAGCATGGTTCGCGCCGATGAGGAGCTTTCTGCGCTGTTCCACATTCAGGACCATATTCGGACCATCACCCATCGGGTGAACCGCAACAGTCTGAAGGTGGTGGCCGCCGACACGGACACGGTCTCCGGCAAGAAGTCGGGCAAGATCCTGGTGGACGAGCTCTGGCTGTTTGGCAAGCGTGCCAATGCTGACGCCATGTTTCAGGAGGCGCTGGGCGGCCAGGTGTCGCGCGAAGAGGGCTGGGTCATTTTCCTGACCACCCAGTCCGATGAAGCCCCGGAGGGGGTGTTCAAGGCCAAGCTGGATTACTGGCGCGATGTGCGCGATGGCAAGGTCGTCAGCCTCAAGACGCTGGGCATCCTGTACGAGTTCCCCGAGGCGATGATCAAGTCCAAGGCCTATCTGGACCCGGAAAACTTCTACATCACCAATCCGAACCTGGGCCGCTCAGTCAGCAAGGAGTGGCTGACCGACGAGATGCAAAAGCGCTCTCCGGAGCAGGACGGTGGTTTCCAGCGCTTCCTGGCCAAGCACCTGAATATCCAGATCGGCCTGAACCTGCGGGCCAACCGCTGGACCGGTGCCGACTTCTGGGAGAAGCGTGGCGACAAGCGCATCAGTCTGGACTTCATCCGGGCTGAGTGCGAGGTGGTGACCGTAGGCATCGACGGCGGCGGGCTGGATGACTTGCTGGGCTTTGCCATCGATGGGCGTTTGCGGGATACGCAGAACTGCGCTCTGTGGAACAAGGCATGGATCCATCCCATTGCGATTGAGCGGCGCAAGTCCGAAGAGGCGAAGTACCGGGATTTTGAGAAGGATGGGGACTTGGTTGTCGTGGAGCGACCGGGCCAGGACTTGGAGGAACTCGCCGCGCTGTGCAAGCAGATCTTTGATTGGGGCCTGCTGGCCAGGATCGGCCTGGACCCCGAGCGCACGCACAAGGTTGTTTTCCAGGCATTGATTGATGCCGGCATCCCCGAGGATCTGATCATTGGTATCTCGCAGGGCTGGAAGCTCACCGGCGCGATGGCGGTGGCTGAGCGCGGCTTGCTGGACGGAAGCCTGGTGCATGCCGCGCAGCCGCTCATGGCCTGGAGCGTTGGCAATGCCAAGGTCGTGCCCTCTGGCAATGCCTCCCTCATCACCAAGCAGGCCAGCGGCACAGCCAAGATTGACCCGCTGATGGCCTCCTTGAATGCGGTCACTTTGATGGCCACGAATCCAGAAGCCAAAGGGCCATCTGTTTACGAGACGCGCGGCATGCGCTTCCTATAGGGCACGACTACATGAAATTACTCGACAAGCTGTTCGGGCGCAGTCCCGAGGCCAAGTCGCGCCCGCGTGCCAGTGCTGAGGGGATTGCCTTTCAGGGTCTGGATGATCCGGCGCTGCTGGAGTTCATTCGCAATGGGCAGACGACCTCCGCAAACCGAATGGTGCGCAACATGGCCGCGCTGCGCAGCCTTTCGCTCATCAGCAATGGCCTGGGCATGCTTCCCATCAGCCTCTATGAGGCAGGGTCGAACAAGAAGGTGATGCGCGAGCATCAGGCGCACAAGTTGATTCGGGTCAAGCCGAACCCCTGGCAGACGCCCATGGAGTTCAAGAGCCAGATGCAGTTGCTGCTCGAGACCGAGGGCAATGCCTATGCACGCATCATCCGGTCAGGCACTCGACCTATTCACCTGATCCCCTTTGAGAAAGGCCGGGTGCAGGCCAAGTTGGGCAGCAACTACCGCATGCAGTACACCTGCACCACGGAAAACGGCAATCAGCTCACCCTGGACCAGGAGGAAATCCTGCACATTCGCGAGATCTCGTTTGATGGTGTGCTTGGCCTGTCCAAGCGCCAACTGTCAGAAGAGGTGTTCGAGCTCGCAGCATCCGCTCAGCGCGCAGCAGTCAATGTGTTCAAGACCGGCGTCATGGCCGGCGGCTCGATCGAGGTGCAGAACGCGCTGTCCGACCGGGCATTTGACCGGATGAAGCAGTCGCTGAACGACGAATACAGCGGCGCTGAGAACATGGCCAAGTGGATGATCCTGGAAGAGGGCGCGAAGGCCAACCAGTTCAGCTCCACCGCAAAGGACGGTCAGCAGATCGAGAACCGCAATCATCAGATTGAAGAGGTTGCCCGCCTTTACGGTGTGCCGCGTCCCTTGCTGATGATGGATGACACCAGCTGGGGCTCGGGCATCGAGCAACTGGCCATCTTCTTTGTGCAGTTCACCATGGCGCCGCGTTTCGTGTGCTGGGAGCAGGCGCTGGCCCGCTCTCTGCTCACCGACCGCGAGCGCGAGACGCTCTATTTCAAGACCAACGAGCGCGCGCTGCTGCGCGGCACGCTCAAGGACCAGGCGGACTACTTCGCCAAAGCACTTGGCTCCGGCGGCCACCAGCCGTGGCACACCGCCAATGAAATCCGCGATCTTGCCGAATATCCGGCAGATTCAGACCCGAAGTTCAACACCCTGGGCGATCCCTCGGGGAAGAAAGCAAGCAATGAGCCTCAAAAAGCTACCTGAGATCCGGGCCGACCACCGCCTGGCCAAGGCTGGTTTTGACCTGCGGCCTGATGCTGTGGACCGCTGGGAACCCGCCGTGTGCGCGAAGGCTGGCGATGACGCCGAAGCCAGCATCTCCATCTATGACTCCATCGGGGAGAACTGGGAGGGAACGGGCATCACCTCCAAGCGCATCAGCGCCGCCCTGCGCTCCATCGGCGCCAAGGATGTGGTGGTCAACATCAACAGCCCGGGCGGCGACTTCTTCGAGGGCATGGCCATCTACAACCTCCTGCGCGAGCACCAGGGCAAGGTAACGGTGCGGGTCCTGGGTGTGGCGGCCTCTGTGGCATCGGTCATTGCCATGGCCGGCGACGAGATCCTGATCGGTGACGGTGCGTTCTTCATGATCCACAACGCTTGGGCCGTGGCCGTTGGCAACCGTCACGACATGATGGATTCGGCCAAGCTGCTGGAGCCTTTCGATGCCGCCATGGCCGCGCTGTACGCGCACCAGACGGGCATGAGCGCTGCCGAGGCGGCCGCCATGATGGACAAGGAAACCTGGATAGGTGCCCAGCAGGCCGTCGATGATGGTTTCGCCACCGGCCTGCTCCCATCGTCTGAGATCACCAAATCCACCCAGGCCAGCACGAAAAGCAAACCGCTGGCGCTGATCGAGGCGTCCATGGCAAAGGCGGGCATCTCCCGTCATTCCCGTCGAGACACCTTCAAAGCCCTGTTTTCTGGCATGCCGGGCGCTGCCGAAACCGCCACGCCGAGCGCTGGCCCTGAAGTCGCAGCTTCGCTGCAATCGCTGCTGAACACGCTCCGCGCGTAAGCAGCAACTCACCCAACCTACAGACCGCCCCAGAGGCGGTTTTTTCGTTTCTGAAAGGGCCATCATGGCTAAGCACTATCCCGTTCCACGCGGCGTCATGGCCGTCCGCGCTGAAGGCGCAGCCCCCACTAATGCCGAAGTCAAGGCCTTGGTGGAAGGCGTGCAAGCAGCGTTCGCGCAGTTCAAGGCCGAGCACACCAAACAGCTCGAAGAGGTCAAGGCCGGCCGCTCCGGCGCTGACCAGGAAGCAAAGCTGGAAAAGATCAACTCTGCGCTGAGCGGCCTGCAAAAGGAAGTCGAAGACGCGCACACCAAGATCGCCGCTGGACAGATGGGCGGCCCTGGCGCAGCGCTGCGCGACAAGGAATACACCGACTCGTTCAACGCTCACATGCGCAAGGGCGACGTCCAGGCCGCGCTGAACAAGGGTGTGGCCGAAGAAGGCGGCTTCCTCACTCCTGTGGAGTGGGATCGCACCATCACCGACCGGCTGCGCGACGAATCTCCCATGCGCGAACTGGCTCAGGTGCAACCTACCAGCAAGGCCGGCTGGTCCAAGCTGTTCAACATGGGCGGCACCGGCAGCGGCTGGGTCGGCGAAACCGACGCGCGTCCCGAAACGGCTACCCCCGTTCTGGCATCTCTGGGCTTTGGGCATGGCGAGATCTACGCCAACCCCGCAGCCACCCAGCAACTGCTGGACGATTCGGAAATCAACATCGAGGCCTGGCTGGCCGCCGAAGTGCAGGCCGAGTTCGCCGAGCAAGAAGGTGCGGCCTTCATCAGCGGCGACGGTGTCAAGAAGCCTGCAGGCATCCTGACCTACGTCACCGGCGGCGCCAACGCGGCCAAGCACCCCTTTGGGGCCATTCAGGCCATCAACAGTGGTGCCGCAACGGACATCAGCTCCGACGCTGTGCTCGATCTGATCTATGGTCTGCCCAAGAAGTACCGCCAGAACGCGCGCTTCCTGACCAACAACCTGACCATCGCCAAGTTGCGCAAGCTCAAGGACGGCCAGGGCAATTACCTCTGGCAGCCCTCTGCCCAGGCTGGCCAGCCCGCCACGTTGCACGGCTACGGCCTCGCCGAAGACGAGAACATGCCCGATGTGGCCGCAAATGCCATCCCGGTGCTGTTCGGTGACTACAAGCGCGGCTACCTGATCATCGATCGTATGGGCGTGCGCGTGCTGCGCGATCCCTACACCAAGAAGCCCTACGTGCTGTTCTACACGACCAAGCGCGTGGGCGGCGGCGTGCAGAACCCCGAGTGCCTGCGTGCCCTGAAAGTGGCGGCTTAACCAAGAAGGGGCTCCGGCCCCTTCCCCATTCAGGAGAAGACGATGAAAGCAACCAAGCCATTCAAGGGCGTCAAGGACGGCGACATCTACCCCACCGAGTTCAAAGCCGGTGATGAAATCCCGCCCGAGCTGGAAGCCGCGGCTGTTGAGCTGGGCGCGGCTGATGCAAAGAAAGAGCCGGCCAAGAAGGCCTGACCATGCCCATTTTGACCACCGAGCAGGCTATGGAGCATTGCCGGGCCAACCCGGCAGACGCCGCGATGGTCTCGCTATATCTGGGCGCGGCGATTGACGCTGCGCAGGAATACCTCGGCCGAAGGGTGTTCGCTGATCAGGCCGAGTTGGATGCTGCGGTGACTGCGGGCACTTCCGGCGAGTTGCCGATGGTGGCTACCTACTCAGTCAAGGCAGCGGTGCTGCTGATCTGCGGCCATCTGTTCGCGAACCGCGAGGATGTGGTGGTCGGGGCGCAGTCCTTTGCAATGCCCAACGGATCGCGCGACTTGCTGCGTCCCCATCGAAAGGTGCAAGGCCTATGACCACGTTTCGCGCCGGCACTCTTCGAGACCGCATCCGCATCCAGCGCCGTTTGCCCGGTGGGAGCTATGGGCAGCCGTCCAACACCTGGGAGGATGCGCTGCCCGGGCCCATCTGGGCCAACATCCGCTTTGCTTCCGGAAGTGAGACTATCCGGGCCGGGCAGATTGCCAGCAAGGCCCAGGCCAGTATCCGCATACGCAAGCGCGCGGGCATCACTGCCGAGATGCGGGCGATGTGCGACGGCGTGGAGTACGCCATCAAGGCCGTCCTCCCTGACCGCCAGCACCGTGAATATGTGGATCTGGTCTGTGAGGTGACAGGATGAGCGTCGCTCCGTCAAGGCGAGGCGGTGGATTGGTGCTCACCGGGCGCAACACCGTTGATATTGGCGTTGATCTCAGCGGCCTTGATGATCTGCTTCAGGAATGGGGTGACGCTGTGGAGGGGGCTACTCGACCGGCGGCCCAAGCTGCAGCACAGGTTTTGTATGACCGGGTAGAGACCAATGTGGCTGCTATTGGTTACGTGACAGGTAACTTGCGGCAGTCGATCTACCAGGCATTTTCTGCGACGCACAGTAGTGATGGCATTGCCACGTATCACATCAGCTGGAACCACAAGAAGGCTCCACATGGGCACTTGCTTGAAAACGGCCACTGGCAGCGGTACGCAGTACGAATCACCGAGGATGGCTGGCGAACGCTGGTTCGGCCGGAGAAGCAGGGCACCAAGAAGCCGGGCCGCCGTGCCAGTCAAGCGGAGAAGGATGCCTACTATGTGCCGCGCCCAGGAGGTCCCGTCTACATTCCCGGCAAGGCCTTCCTGCGCAGGGCAAGTGTGGTTGCGCCGCAGGCCACCCATGCGGCGCGAGAGGTGCTGCTTGCAGCAATCGCAGAGGTGAGTAATGGATGAAGTCTTGCACGAGGCCATTGCGGCCGTGATCCCGAATTGCTTTGGCACTGTGGCCCCGGCCAATGCGCCGACGCCTTATGTGATCTGGCAGCGCTTTGGCGGCAACAGCAGCGAATACTTGGACAACGAAGACGCCCAGGTCGAAACTGCTTTGGTGCAGGTCCGCATCTTCAGCACTGACATTCAGGACCCAAAGCGTCTGATGCCGCAACTCGTGAGTGCACTGCGGTCGCATCCTGAGTTGGTGATCCGTCCCAGCGGGGGCATGCGCGATGACTATGACCACGACATGGGGCTGTTCAGTGGCGACCAGGATCTTGATGTGTCGTTCTGAGGTTTCTTTTGCTGCAAAAGACTGCGCCGTCTAGTACATGACCATGAACTAATGTTGCGATGGCTTTTTTGAGCGTGGTTTGGACTTTGCTACGAGCTCGTTTAGCTCCTGGGTGCTGCTCCGTAGATCCTTGATGCGATCAATGACTGCGGAAAACCCGGTTGGTTCTTCGCTATCAGGCACTACTTTCAACTGGCCGCTTTCGATGCGCTTGTTCATGGCATCTTTAACGCCCAACAGGCCATCAATCATGTTCGTGATCGTCTCTTGCATGATTTCGCCTTCCCTATCAAGGATCCCTTGAATGATTTGGCCGATGCTGGAGTCTTTGTTCATCAGGTCGCTAGGGCACATTTTCGCCATCTGAATGACGAGCAACTGAGCTGCCAAGAGATCTGACTTTGTCTTACTTGCTTGCAGAACCGCTATTGCTGCATCGCCCTCCATCTCCAGCATCTTCTGCTGAAGAGCGGAGGGGTCGTTCTGCGGGTCGAGACTAGCTGTTAGGCGCGCAACAACCTCAGCGGTCAGGGAGCGCTTATTTTCGGCGGCTGCCGCATCCAGAGCATCTTTCAACTCCTGCGGTATGCGCATGTAAATGGTTGGATCTGTTCTCGCCATCTATGCACTGTGCCATGAAAAGTGCTTGCAAAGTTCTATTCACCGTGCTTAGAATTGCAGCGTGCACAGAAGGTGCATAGAAATTATGGAAGGGTGACTATGAATACGAAGCATGTTGAATACGCTCCAAAGCCTGTGCAGGTAAGACTCAAGCCCGAGCTTCACGCGTGGCTGCATCAAGTAGCAGTAGACCAAGAGCGCTCCGCCAATTGGATATTGAACAAAGTTGTTCAAGAGGCAAAAGAGAGAAGTGAGGCCCGGAATGATAGGTAGGCCTGAAAAGAGTGAAGCCCTGGCGGCGGCAACCGACAGGGCTTCAAGTGAAGTAACCCAACCTCTGACAGAAGGATTCAACATGTCGAATTCTACAGAACTCAACGTCAATCGCGCAATCACTGTTCCGTTCTTGGGAGCTGAGCTGTATGTTGTTGATCACAATAGCCAGCCTTATGCGCCCATGAAGCCGATCATTACCGGAATGGGGCTCACATGGCACGGGCAACATGCAAAGATCAAGGCCAACGCGAATCGTTGGGGTGTTCTTGAGTTGAGAACACCTTCTGCTGGCGGTATGCAAGATATGCTTTGCATGCCTTTGCGCAAGCTGCCTGGATGGCTGTCTGGAATCGAGTCGGGAAAGGTGAAGAGCCCTGAAGCCCGCGCCAAGGTGATCCAGTACCAAAATGAATGCGACGACGTGCTCTGGCAGTACTGGAATGAAGGCATTGCGATCAACCCACGCCAAGCATTTGCGGTCAACCCCGGTGACTCGCTGACCGCTGAAGAAGCTGAAACCCTGCGTTTGATGCTCAAGTCCGCAGTTGAGCGTCAGCCAAAGGCAAAGCAGGGCGCATTGATGATGCAAGGCTGGAGCAAACTCAAGGCTCACTTCAAGGTGGGCTATCGCGAAATTCCTCGGCACGAGTTCAGTGAAGCTGTCTCGATCATTGCTCGGCACACTGCTGAATTTGCGGATTGGGAAGTGGTCGATGGTGTGGCGAGCGGCACAGAGGAGCGAACCATTAATGTGATGGTGGACGATTTTGTTCGCCAGATAGAGACGCCAAATGGAACGCCTACCCTGCTTTTCATGCCGCTTGTGAACGCGGTGCTTAAAAAGCAAGGTTTCACATTCTTTCTGCCGAGTGTGCAAGAAAGAGAAATCATGGCTCGTCTTGACAGGTTGAGTCGTCTGTTTCATCCGAGCACCACTCAATTCATGGATGTGACTGGGATCGTGAGGGTGTTGCAAGGCCTGCACCCGAAGCTTGGTACTCAAGATCCGAGCTTCAGGCAACTGGTCTCGCGGATTACGCACTGACCGCGCCAATAGCTTCACTTTGATAGCATCCCCTCCTATTTGAATAGGAGAGGGTATGGCTTTGATTGCTTGTTCAGAGTGCAGAAAAGAAATTAGCGATAAGGCGTTCAGTTGCCCGCATTGCGGTGCCCCACTTAGGGTGAGCACCCAATCATCCAGGGAATCGGCTGCAACGCAGCCAAAAAAGCGTGGTGTTTGGAAGTGGGTTATTGGAGTTCCTGTTGTCGGGTTCTTGGCTCTGCTTGCTTTTGGCGCGTATATCAGCAGCACCCCTGAGGGCCGTGAGCGTGGAGATGCGCGTGCCGCGATCGACTTGTGCTGGAGTGAGCAGTCGCGAAAGTCAAATACCAGTGGTAGTGCGCGGTTTATCGCTGGAGCTTGTGAAAAGATGGAGCGTGATTTTAGGGAAAGGTGGGGCGTAAACCCCTGAGACTCAACGTACGACCGCCCTCGGGCGGTTTTCTTTTGCCCGAAGTGGCTTGCACGGGGCGTGTCCGAATTTTTGTGTAAACGGTTCGGACTTCAATTGACGGAGATGCGGTCTCCGAACTCAATGGTAAAGCGGGTCAGCGCAGCCTTCCAATCCCGGATGGGCATGGTCCACTTCTGGCTGATGTTGCGCAGGGCCAGGTAGAACAGCTTGGTCAGCGCCTCGTCGCTGGGGAACGAGCCCCGGTTCTTGGTCAGCTTCCTCAGGCCCATGTTCACCGACTCGATGGCATTGGTTGTGTAGATGACCTTGCGGATTTCCGGCGGGTAGTCAAAGAACGGGGTCAAGCGGCTCCAGTTCCTGCGCCAGGACTGGCCGATGGGCAGGTACTCGGTATCCCAGCGCTGCTCGAATTCACCGAGCATCAGCTCGGCCTCCTCGGCGGTGGCGGCCGTGTAGATACGGCGCAGGTCGGCAGCTACTTCTTTGCGGCGCTTCCATGAGACGTAGTTCAGGCTGTGGCGCACCATGTGAACGATGCACAGCTGCACCACCGCCTTGGGGAAGACGGCCTCGATGGCTTCCGGAAAACCTTTGAGCCCATCGACGCAGGCAATGAAGATGTCATGCACGCCCCGGTTGCGCAATTCGGTCACCACCTGCAGCCAGAACTTGGCACCCTCGGTCTGCGCCAGCCACAGGCCCAGCACCTCCTTCTCGCCCGTCATGGTGATGCCGATGGCCAGGTACACCGCCTTGACCCGCACAGCGCCCTCGCGCACCTTCACATGGATGCAGTCCAGATAGACGATAGGGTAGATTGCATCGAGCGGGCGGGCTTGCCAGGTCTTGACCTCATCGGCCACGGCGTCGGTCACCGAGGAAATCAGGCTGGGCGAGACCTCGGTGCCGTACATCTCCTCTAGGTGGCTCTGGATCTCGCGCACCGTCATGCCGCGGGCGTACAGGGAGATGATCTTGTCGTCGAAGCCGGCCCAGCGGGTCTGGTGCTTGGGGATCAGTTGGGGTTCGAAGGTGCCCTTGCGGTCGCGCGGCACCTCGATGGGCAGTTCGCCGAACTCGCACTTGAGCGTCTTCCTGCTCTTGCCGTTGCGAGTGTTGCCGCCGGTGTTGACCACCGGTTCGTGTCGGTCGTGGCCGAGGTGCTCGGTCAGTTCGGCGTCCAGCGCCTTTTCTACCAGCAGCTTGGTCAGCTGCTTGAGCAGGCCGTTCTCGCCGATCAGGTCTTCAGGTTTCTTGTAATCAGCCAGCAGTTTCGCCAGCAGTTCTTCAGGGACTTCGTGTTTCTTGGTTGTCATTGTGCTTACGGACATGCAGACTTGCGCCTGCGGTGGATTGTCCGTTTACACAAAATTCTGCACACCCTCGCCTCTGGAGCTGTGACCTCTGGGGTTTCCGGGTGGGGTAGCGTGGTTGGTTCTGCATTGCCCGGCCTCAGTCTTTCTTCTGGCGGCTACACCGGCGACGGCGGCAAGTATGAGCCTGCCGGCGTAGTGCACCGCGGTGAGTACGTCATCAACGCAGAGAGCACAAGGCGCATTGGCCTGGGGTTGCTTAGCCGGCTGAATGGCTATGCCGAGGGTGGACTGGTGGGTGGCGCACCTGTGGCGGCGCTCAGCGGGCCTTCTGGCTTGGGTGGCGTGCAGATGATCCTGCAGCCCAGGATTCACATCGACAGCCGCACGGACAGAGCCGAGGTGGAGGCATTGGTGTTCAAGGGAATGAAGACGGCCAGCGATCAGGCGCAGCAGGAGCTGCTCTACAAAATGTCACGGAACATGGTATGACCCAACGCATCATTGACTGGCCAAAGCAGCTGCGCATGCGACCTGGCGCCCAGGAATGGGAGCTTTTGCAACCCATGACGGGATCGGTGAGTGCATTTAGCGGCGCGTCTTACGACAAATTGATTGGCCCACCTCGGTGGGCCTTTTCAATGGATCTGACGGATGCGCCGGCGTCAATGCTGCCCCAGATTGAGGCTGCATTGCGCCAGCTGCGGGGCGGCCTCAATCTGCTGCGTATTGGCGACATGCGCCGCACCGGCCGCGTGAGTGTGGTGCCGGGCGGTGGCGCCAAAGAGGTGCAGATGCTCCCCTGGTCCAGCCAGTGGACGCGCTGGGGCCGCATCGGACCTGCGCCAGTAGCCATTGCTGGCGAAGAGGTGGAGGTGAGGCAGACCACAGACTATTTTCAGAACGCCACGGCTGCGTTGAGGGCCGGGGTTCCGTATGTGGCGGTGGTGGAGGCATCGGCCACGGTGTCGGCACATGTGGCTTTGTCGGTCGCGGGTGCGGGCGTAGCGGCTCCCTTGGGGGTTGTCTTCAATGCCATGACCGGCGCGGTTGTCAGCCAGTACGGCCCGGTCAATGCCTGTGGGGCCACTGCAGCAGGTGGGCGCTGGAGGTGCTGGCTGACCTTTGGCGGCCAAGCCGGCGATGTGTTGGCCCAGGCTTATGCGCTGCTGCCGGCCCATGGCCTGATCCACCTCAAGATGCGCCGGCCCATCCTGGCCATGCTGGCGGGGGCGCTGCCGCCAGCCTATGTGCCTGCGGATTCCGTCAGCGTCTGGGACGAGTACGGCGTGCAGGTCGATGGAGCCGGCCAGACCGGGGCAACCCTGGCTACACGCAACTGGCCGCCGGGACTGACTCTGCGGGCCGGGCACTGGATCAGCTACGGCGACGGCATGCACATGCTGCTGGAGGCCGCCACGCCGGACGCGGACGGCAAGGCGCAGCTCTGGATTGAGCCGCCCATCCGCCGCAGTCCCGCCGATGGCGCGCCGGTGGTGGTGCGCAATGTCACAGGCCTGTTCAAGCTCAAGGTCAGTCCCAAGGTTCGGCAGGAGGGGATGGCCGTCAAGGGGCAGACGCTTACCTTTGAGGAAGATCTGAATGCTTACTCCTAACCAGCTGCTGCAGGCGCAGCGGCCTGCAACGGCTGTGGCGCTGCTGGCAGAGATGCAGTTCACCACGGGCACCATGCGCCTGAGCACCTGGGAAGGAAGCCTGCAGGCCCTTGGGCATGAGTGGGCCTACCTTCCGGGGGTGATGGGCATCAGCGGGGTGCAGCAGGCCGAGAACATCGAGTATCCCGCCATAGATTTGACGCTGGCCCTGCCTGATCCGTCCATCCTGGCCCTGGCCGTAGGCAGCGAGAAGACCTATCGAGGCCGCTTGTTCACGTTGTACATGGCCATCATGGACGACGAGTTCCGACTGGTGGACGACCCGCAGCCACTCTATGTGGGGGTGATGGACCAGGTGCAGATGAGTACCGGAGACGGCGCCGAAGACAAGGGCACGCTGACCATGCGTTGTGAGCAGCCCGGCAAGGACAGCCGCAATGCGATGAGCCAGCGGATGACGAATCAGCAGCAAAGCAAGAGATACCCCGGTGACACCGGGCTCAGCCGAATGGCGGAGTTGGCAGGAGGGCCGCAAACATGGCTGACCAAGAAGTTTCAGCAGGTATGAAGCGACTGCCCGATTGGGAGCAGCGCTTGTCCGATCTGGTGGGCCAGCGGCTGGCAGAGCCGTTCGCCTGGGGCGCCAACGACTGCGTGCTGTTCGCTGCTGATGGCATTGCCACCATGACAGGGATAGACCCGGCAGCCAATTTGCGCGGCCAGTGGGCCAGCCGTGGCGAGGCGGTGCGGGTCATCGCCCGACTGGGCGGCTTGCCTGATGCTGTCGCAGCCTTGGGATTGGAGGCGGTTGCGCCGCTGTTTGCGCAGCGCGGCGACCTGGTGCTGCACCGAAGAGATGGAACGGATGCCCTGGCGCTGTGCCTTGGCAATCAACTAGCGGGCCCGAGCGATTCGGGCCTTTTGTTTTTTGGGCTGGAAAACGGGGTACAGGCATGGCGCGTGGGCTGAAGAAGATCGCTGCAGCGCTGACTCTGGCCGGCCTGTGTACCCAGGCCAATGCCATGCCGGCGGCCGTGGCCGCTGTCGGGGTCTGGATGGGGGGTGTGGGCGGGGCGTTCCTGATCATGAACGCCACTGCCGTAGCCATTGGCCTGCAGGTGGCCGGCTTCATGGCCTTGGGCATGTACCAGCGCCAGAAGGCCAAGCGCGAGGCGCGCCGGCAGCGTGACGCCTACAACGCCAGCCTGACCGATCGCAACACGACCGTGGCCGAGGCATCGCCTGAAGTGCGGCACATTTACGGCCGCGCCACGGTGGGTGGATCGGTCGCGGCCATGTTCACCCGCGGCGACAAGGACCAGATCAAGGACTTGGTGATTGCCTGGGCTGGGCATGAATGCGATGCCGTCGAGGATGTGTTGATCGCTGGCGAGTCGCTGCAGTTGGATGGGGGTGGCAATGCCACCGCATCGAAGTGGGCGAGCACCAGCACCAGCACAGTGGGCGCCACTGGCGCATTCAGCCTCTCTGGGGTGCTGAACCTACCTGCGGATACCCAGCGCCTGGTGTCGATCACCAAGGGTGGTGGCGATGAGGCGATGCAGCTTTGGGAGTCGCAATACACGTTGACTGGCCTTGTGGTGCAGCTCAATCCCGACGCCATGGATATGTGGGCTGGCCAGTCCGTGAGCATCCAGTACAGCCGCGAAACCACAACCAGCTATGTGCGCGTGCGTCATCACCTGGGTGCCGCAGATCAGGCCGCAGATGGCCAGCTCATTGCCGACTCTGCCGGGCTGCCTGGCGCCTGGACAGCAACGGACCGGTTGCGCGGCATCTGCTACAGCGTGATCACGCTGGACCTGAATAACCAGGAGCTGCAGAGCGGCCTGCCGCAGCTCACGGCGCGCATCCGTGGAAAGAAGGTCCTGGACCCGCGCAGCAGCACGACCGCCTGGAGCGATAACCCGGCGCTGTGCATCTATGACTTTCTGCGCGCCGGCGACTATGGCAAGGGCGTGTTCCCTGAGCAGGTGGAGGGCGTGGTAGCTGCGGCCAACGCTTGCGATGAGCTGGTTGCGGTGCCTGGTGGCACGGGCACGGCCAGGCGCTACACCTGCAATGGAGCCTGGCAGTCCGGCACGGATCCCGACAACGTGCTCGAGGATCTCTGCGGCGCCATGGCGGGCTATGCAATCCCAGGCGGCACATGGGGTGTCCATGCTGGCGTCTATGTGTCGCCAGTGCTGGTGTTGGGCGATGACCAGGCTGCGGGCTCCATCAGCATGGTCCCCGCACCCAGCCGGTCGGAGGCCTGGAACGGAGTCAAAGGCCAGTTCATCGACCCGGCCCAGTTCAATCAAGCGGTGGACTTTGAGCCGCTGCAGAACGCCCAGTACGTCGAGGATGACGGCGGCGAGGTCTGGGGGCAGATCCGGTTGCCGTTCACAGACCAGGGCTGGCGCGCCCGCACGCTGGGCAGCATCAGCATGGAAAAAAGCCGGGCCAAGAAGATTGTTTGGCGCGGCACGCTGGCCTGCTTGCGCGCTCGGGTTGGTGACCGGGTGATTGTCAACAACGCGCTGCTGGCTTTGAGCAATGCGACTTTCAGAGTGATCAAACGCTCCTATGACCATGGCTCCGCTGCCGTGGAGCTCTCGCTCGAGCAGGATGAGCCGCGCTTTTATCCGGGCGTCAGCAACACGCAGCCGCCGGCGCCTGGGGTGCAGCCCGACCCCACCTACAAGGTCAACCCGCCCACAGGACTGGTGCTCACCAACCCTGCGCCCGGCCGAATTGGCGTGCACGTCGATCCCAGCGTGGATCTGCGTGTGACCAACGGCGGTGCATTGCTCATCCAGGTGCGCACGGCGGATAGCAGCGCCTGGGTGAGCATGCCAAGCGCTCCAGGCAATGCCACGGACCAAGTCATCACGGTGCTGCAAAAGGGCGTCTATGTCGTGCAGGTGGACTGGCGGGCCAGCACCGGACAGCAGTCCGGGCAGTGGCTGGCCGGTGCCGTCACGGTGACGGAAACGTCATTTGCGACCGGGGATGATGTGAGCAACGCGGTCTCTGGCTACGCCAACAAGGAGAACCCGGTTTTTACCGGTGTGGTTGGCCTGCCGGCGTACGCCATTGACAACCTGCCGCCCGCCGGTGGTGACAACAAGCGCAAGGCCATCCTGGTCCCGCTGGACCTGGAGGACAGGCCAGCTGTCTGCGTGAGCGATGGCACGGACTGGATCAGCCAGATCACTGGATTGCCCGTGGATTACGTAGCTCCTCCACCGCCAGCGCCATAGACCGTATCAACCCAACCCAGCCGCCCTTGAGGCGGTTTTTTTATGTCCCAAAGGAGGTCGCATGGACAACGCGACGTTTTTTGCCGTGCTGAGGACCCAGGCGCAACTGGCCAAGCAAATCAATGAAGGGGCCCGCCAATGAGCGACGCAACGAACCAAGAAACGGTCGATATCGCCAATCAGATATTGGCAGAGCTGGCCCAAGCTGCGAAAGATGGCCAACTGATTCAGAACGACTACTACGCCACGGAGGCCGACGGGCGGCTGGCATCGGCCGATGGAGATACCTTCAAAGTGCAAGGGGCGGGAGACGTGGCGGCTTACCTGTACCGCCGCACCAGTGCCTCCGTTAGTGTGTTGCTTGCCACGTTTCCCAGCGGGCTTATTGGGGTTGCGCAAAGCTCTGGCGGCATCTTTCCCCATCTACGTGTAGACGCTTCCAATTCGACAATTTTCTCTCCCGGCGCCGGGTACACGCGCTCGGTGGTCGATGGTGTGATTCGCCTCACTCCAGACGGTGTAACGACCTCGGTGGGATATTTCGCCAATGGCGGGCTGAACGCTTCGCAGCAGTTTTCTCCTAAGGTGCAGAACCGCGTTGGCTATCGCATGCGTCACTTCACAGGGGCTGTCGCTGCACGCTTGTATGAGATCCAGCTGCGAGACACGGCCGGCGTCACCTATGTGTACCGGCCTTATGCCACGTTCCCCTACGGGACAGGACGTCTGACTGGCTGGGCAACGCACATCGTAGATGTGTCCAAGAAGCCGGACGGGTCTGACTGGGGCAGCGAAATCATCAACGGCGTCTATATCGCTCTGTACGCTCCGTCTCAGAACAATGCCATCCTCGATATCGAATGGATTGCCATCGGCGTCGAGCGGGCAGATTTGGCCACCAATGCGGATCTGAGCCGTGAAACATCGGCACTTCGTAACACGGACATTCCGGCAGCAGTTGCGCCGGTCAGCACTGCGCAGAAATATGGTTTGCGCAGCGTGCAGGTCGAAAGCACAGCGACCATCAATCCCAACTTTCTTGCTCCCACTGGCTTTACCTCGTCGGTTGTCGGTGGCGCTACTCGCTACGTGCCTGGCGGTGTCGGTTCTGGGATTGGCTGGGCATCGCGTACTTTCACAACGCCCATCGATCCGGCGTCGTGTACTCGTGTGCGATACAAGATTCGTGCGGTCGGCGGCAGCGATGCGCGTGACTATCTGGTGTTTCTGCGGGACTCTCAAGGCGTCGGGCACTACTACAGGGTGGACGCGTCGAATGTGGGCCGCCGCGATGGTCTGGAGTATGTGGTCTATGACATCGACATCTCCAAGCGTGCGGACGGTACTGCATGGCCTGCTGGTGTGACGCTGACCCAGGTCTGGGTTTCCCTCTCTGACCGGGTTGGGGCGACCTCCTGGGATTTGGAGTGGTTTGCCATGGGCATGGCAGATAGCGTCTCAGCAACCGCAGTTGCGGCTGCGGATGCTCAGAGCCGCATTACCGCGCTGGAGGCGGCAGTCACTCCATTGCGTGCCATGGCGGATCTCATGCGTGCGGTGACGAATCCATTGCGCTCTGTTGAAGTCCAGCTGATCGGCGACTCCATCACATGGGGCGTCGGCTCAGCCGGCGCGGCAGATGACGGGCAGGGCCACAACGGCATGACAAACAAATCCTGGGCGAACTTGTTCCACAAGTGGCTTGGAGAGTCCTTTGTTGATGGCCCTCTTGTGACCACTAGCGGCGTAGCAACCTATACAGAGCGCACATGGACCGGGCTGTCGAATGTGAACCTTGCGTCTGCGAATCTTGGCTTCACTGTGAAAGCGACGGGTGCCGCCCCTGTGCACACCTACAACGTCAACGCGCTGGCATACAGCAATATGTGGGAGTTTTCGTCTGCTGCGGGCACTGCCAAGAACAAGGGGGCGCTCCAGTTCGACCTGACGGGTGACAACCTCACGTTCGTCTGCTGCCCAACCAACGCATCGGACGAGGCTGGCTCCGTCGTGGAACTGTGGGGCAACGGGGTCAAGCTGGGGGAGTTCAGCTACTACGGCGCCGAGGCGTGGCAAACGGAGAAGACGCTCAATTTCCCGTTTGGCCGCTACAAGATGGAGATGATCGTCAAATCCTCGAGCAACATCTTCCGCCTCGAAGGGTTCCGAGCAAACCGGTTTATCAAGGTCATCAACGACGCGATCAGCGGCACCAGTACTGGCTCTTGGCTCCCCGGCGATACGAACCTGACGGCGGCGCTCGCAAAGCGTGCTGAGTTCGTCCTTCTGCAACTGGGCACCAATGACCGAGTGAACCCTTCCGGCAACTACAGCACCTACCTGTTCTCAACGCGCATTGCCCAGGCATTGGTCGCGGCGGGTCGCAAGGTTGTGGTGATGGTGTCGAACGCAGTGTCCGATGCCATCGATTACGGGCCTGGCAAGGTGTTTACTCAGCGGCGGGTAGCGGATGCCCTTCGGAGTATGTCGAAGGCGATGGGGCTCGACTTCATCGACAACTACCAGGCCACCGTGCTTGCGAAGATGTACGGGGAGGCATGGGCACCGGATGGTCTGCATCCGAACGACTATGGCCACCAGTTCATTTTTGAGAATGTGCGCCGCGTCCTTATTGACCTGCAGTAAATCAAATGACCCGCTTCGGCGGGTTTTCTTTTGTCCGCCTTCTGGCGGATTTTGTGCCTGGGAGGGCTATGGACGATTACGGAAACGAACTGCCAGCACTGACCCGGCAGCAGATTAACGACCGGTTTGATAAAGGAAGCGAACGTATGGCAGCCATAGAGCGAGAGCTGGGGAAGACCCGGCAGGAACTGCATGAGCTTAAGCAGCAGCTATCCGATCTGCTGGAGTTCTTCACCGCCATGCGCGGAGCCTTCAAGGTGTTGAACTGGCTGGGGAAGCTGGCCAAGCCGGTGGCGTATGTGGTCATGTTGGGAACGGCGCTGCTTGGGTTCTGGACTGCTGTCCGTGCGGGAGGTGGCCGATGAGCTGGAAAGCGAAATTCATAACCATCGTCGGCGCCGGCGCAGCCGCTCTGGCGGTTCCCCTGGTTAAGCACTACGAGGGCACCGTCTTCAGCACCTACCGTGACCCGGTAGGCATCATCACGGCTTGCACGGGACACACCGGGCCCGAGCTCAAGATGGGTCAGACCTACACCCGCCAGCAGTGCGAGGAAATGCTCTACAAGGACTTGGCCAAGCATGCCGACGCCTTGAGCTGCGTGCGTGCGCCGCTGACGGACGGCCAGCGTGCGGCCTTCCTGAGCTTCGCGTTCAATGTGGGGGATGACGCCTTTTGCCGCAGCACCCTGGTGCGCAAGGCCAATGCGGGCGATTTCGGCGGCGCTTGCGCCGAGCTGAGCCGCTGGATCTATGCCGGTGGCAAGGAGCTGCCCGGCCTGGTCAAGCGCCGCGCCGCAGAGCGCCAACTGTGCGAGGCAGGCCTGGGATGACAGGCGCATCCCGCATCTGGCCCTGGCTGGCCCTGGCCCTGGCTCTTGCCCTACTGCTGGCTGTGCAGACCCAGCGGCTGGCCAAGGTCGAGACTTCACATGCAAAAGCGGCTGCGGCGCAGGCCCAGAAAGCGCAAGCAGCTACAGAAAAGAAAGCGGAGGCTGTGGTGGAGCACGGCGCCGCCCAACAGGAAAACACCCATGACTACACGCACGAAATGGCCCGCCTGGAGGCTGGGCGCACTGCTGATGCTGCCCGCATTGCAGGCCTGCAGCACGACATCAGGAGCGCTGCAACCCGCAACGCCCAGCTTGCCAGTGACGCCGCTGCCTGCCGAGGTCTCGCAGATCAGCACCAGCGACTCGCAGCCCTTGCTGCAGAGGGCGCAGGCCTGGTTGGAGGCCTTAGCGGCTTGGTCCAAAAGCGAGACGCCCAGGTGATCCTGTTGCGCGGCCAGATCGCGGCCGACAGAACACTGCTCGAGCAGCTGAACTGAAAGCGCCCCGATACCTTGATTGGTGTCTGGGCGCTTTTTTGCGTTTGGTACTCGATCAGTAGCCTTCGACCAAAGGCATTTCCGTCCCATCGACCGCAATCATCACGCCGGAAACAAAAAAGCCCGCATGCTTGCGGGCTCTCTTGCGGGTTGTAAACCGATCAGTTCGTCTTCACGGCTTCAACAAGGTTTTGTGTCAGCGCTTGTGCGCCGTGTTGCGCGACGGCCTTGTCGAAGGCACCAGACAAGACACGTAGTTCCGCTGCATGTTGGTTGGCGATTCTCACGAATGCTTCGGATTGATGTGTAGTGTTTTGCATAGTGTGCCTCTTTCAGGTTGCGGATCTCAGGACCAGCCAGCGACCTTCTTTGCTGGCTACTAGAGAGGAGTTATCGGGATCTTCCTTGATGAACGACATCAGCGTCATCAAGAATTTCAATTGATCATTGTCGCGACCAAACAATTTCAAAGTGTCCGCAGCATGACTCAGTCGAGCATTGTACGCGCCAACGGTTGCCGCCTTGTAAGCGGATACCGCAGTAGCAATGGCCTCATAGTTGTCTTCTTGAATCAGCGACTCTATCTCTGGAGATAGGGTCACCTTAAGCAATTTCAACCACTTGCCGTTCATTTGCCCGCGATGAGACAGAACCAGCTCGCACGTTGCGGCAGCGATGTTGCTATCACCAACGAACACGCCGTAGGGGATAACCTCATGCTGCTCCTGTTTGTTGGAAGTCAGCGAGCAATGAATCCAGTTCAACTTACGCTCTACTTCCTCAGGGAAGCAGTCATGTGTCTCCGCCTCTTCCCGCCACTTTTTCAGAGTTGCTTGGTAGGAGGCCTCATCAAATTGTCTAAATTCCATCTCTAGTTTCAAGTTGTTTCGCCGAGTGTATGGGCAGTTAGTACCTTGTGTAACTAGATATATATACAGTGCCGCGTTTTATTCACGGATGACATGTCAATCTTTCACATCTTGATATGTATTGTTTGTATTTATGCTTCACTTTCTGTGGTTTATGTATTTATAAAAATCAATAACTTATGGGGAGTTTTTGATCTTATTTGGCATCTGATTTGTGAGTTCACCCACGAAGAAATCCGATGATGCAAAGTTGCAAATATCATGAGCCGATCTTCTTCGCCTGGGATGGTCCGTATAGGGTATGACTCGCGTAATGGGCTGCGCAACATTTCAAAAAGGCGCAGGGGAGCGTGCAACACTTGTCGGGCCTGGCCCGAAGTACACAAGCCCGTCATCAAGGGTGACCACAAGCATCCATCCGGGGTGAACTTCTTCTGTGACGTAGTCGCTGGCGTTGCCGGGCAGGATGCGCTCATTGGGAAAGCCATATCGTCCGGGCGTGCGCAGCAGGGTTGGGTGACTAGGGCTGTGCATCGTACGTGCGCCCCAGTGCTGGCCCGGGCACGCACCACCAGCTTTGTCCTATGTGTCGATGGTCGACATTCCACTCTTGTCCACTCAGTCGCAGGCCGCCGCCATTGATCAATTTGAGGTGGCAGTGCTCAAGCGGCTTGATCAGCTCCGGCACAGTGGGTGCATCTGGTCCTGGCAGCAGATAGGCCTTGCATAGGGGCATGCCGACCACTGGCGTCTTTGAGTGCATGTACAGCCAGCCATAGACCCCATTGGCCTGCGCGACCTCAGGCGGCAGCCGCTGGCCGTCTTTGTACAGTTGGTAGATGGTGTACCACATACTGCAAATTTATACAGCATTTCTATTTCCCTGTCTTATCGGTGAGCGCTCACATTTTTAAGATTGGCAGCTAGAGGGCAAAAAAAAAGCCTGCGCGATTTGTCATCGTGCAGGCTCTCTTCTTTTCGCTAAAACCGGAACACATGCCGGAACAGTTCCCGGAACGTCTTCAAAAGTTATAGCATTACATCTGTGGTGCCCGGGGCCGGAATCGAACCGGCACGCCTTGCGGCGGGGGATTTTGAGTCCCCTGCGTCTACCAATTTCACCACCCGGGCTTCGCTTAGCGCAGACGCGAATTATGGCACAGTATTGGACATGAAAACTTATTCGACCATCGAACATGCTATCGGTCACACGCCGCTGGTGGCATTGCAACGCATCGGCGCGGATGCCAACCGTGAACGTGCAAACGTGGTACTGGGCAAGCTCGAAGGCAACAACCCTGCCGGCTCCGTCAAGGACCGGCCTGCGCTGTCCATGATCCAGCGTGCTGAAGAGCGCGGCGAGATCAAGCCTGGCGATGCACTGATCGAGGCAACGTCGGGCAACACCGGCATTGCCTTGGCCATGGCAGCAGCCATCAAGGGCTATCGCATGATTCTGATCATGCCCGAGGACCTGTCCATCGAGCGCGCCCAGACCATGAAGGCCTACGGTGCCGAACTGATTCTGACGCCCAAGAGCGGCGGCATGGAATATGCACGCGATCTGGCCGACCAGATGGTGGCGCAGGGCAAGGGGGTGCTGCTGGACCAGTTTGCCAACCCCGACAATCCTCGGGCCCACTATGAAACCACAGGGCCGGAGCTGTGGGAGCAGACGGGTGGTGAGATCACCCACTTTGTGAGTGCCATGGGTACTACCGGAACCATTACCGGCGTGGCCAAGTTCCTCAAGGAAAAGAACCCGAATATCAAGATCATCGGCGCTCAGCCTTCCGAGGGCTCGCGCATTCCTGGCATCCGCAAGTGGCCCGAGGAATATCTGCCCAAGATCTATGACGCTTCTCTGGTCGACGAGCTGGTCTATGTAACCCAGGACGATGCCGAAGACATGGCCCGCCGCATGGCGCGCGAAGAGGGCATTTTCGCGGGCATTTCTGCTGCCGGTGCACTGTGGGTGGCTCAGGAAATTGCCAAACGCGAGCAGAACGCCACCATCGTGTTTGTGGTGTGCGACCGCGGCGATCGCTACCTCTCCACAGGCGTGTTTCCGGCATGAGCAATGTCTTTTGCGTGATAGCGCAAAAGAGAATCAAAGCTCCAAATGACCGTCAGCGCTTATCCATCAAGCGCTGACTGCTATCAATATCAAGAATAGGACTTACGCAAACAAGAATGCAACAGCGGCCTGCCTTCTGAGACAGACGCCTCGCCTGAACCCGTTTTGCGTAAGTCGTGAAGAATACGGAGAGCCTCATGGCTTATGAAGTGCGCTTTTGTTCCAACTGCGCGACGGAGCTGCAATGGATTGTGGCCAGCGAGGACAGCGGTGAGGTACAGCGTCTGCGCTGCCCGAGCTGCGGGTTTACGCATTGGGGCAATCCCACGCCGGTGCTGGCGGCCGTGGTGGAGGGTGATGACGGCCGGGTGCTGCTGGCGCGCAATGCGCTGTGGCAGGAGGGCGTTTTCGGTCTGATCACCGGCTTCATGGAGGCCGGTGAATCGCCTGAAGCAGGTATCTGCCGCGAGGTTCTGGAAGAGACGGGGCTGCGCGTGAAGGCACTGCGTCTGCTGTGCTGCTCGGAGTTTCTGCGCATGAATCAGGTGCTGATTGCCTACCATGTGCGCGTGCAAGGCCGGCCTGAGGATGTGAAGCTTTCTCCCGAGTTGCTGGAATACCGTTGGCAGACGGCCCAGGAGTCGCTGTGCTGGCCTGCAGGCACGGGCTACGCTCTGGCCGAGTGGATCAAGCAAAAAGGCTTCGAGCCACGTTTTGGTGCTTTTCGTCCCGGCCAGAACCCCGAGCCTGACCCTGCCAAATGGCCTGTGCGACGCTGGGGCGAGGATCCGCGCTTTACAGTGGCCCCGGCTCTGGTTTGAGCAAAGACCGCGCTGGCGCTGCCAGCGCCCGGTTTTTCTACAATCGGTGCTGACGAGGAATCCACCCCATGCACGTAGACCAAGAAGTTGATACCCGCGGCCTGAACTGTCCGCTGCCCATTCTCAAGGCCAAGAAAGCGCTGGCTGCCATGCAAAGCGGCCAATTGCTCAAGGTCGTGGCCACGGATACCGGCTCCATCCGGGACTTCCAGGCCTTTGCCAAGCAGACCGGCAACGAGCTGGTCGAGCAGCAGACGGTTGGTGATGAATTCATCCATATCCTGCGCCGGCGCTGAGAGCATTAGACGCACAAAAGGCCTGCGTTTGCAGGCCTTTTGTCATCAGAGCGGCTTTGGTAGATTTCGCTTATAGGCTCAGGCTCTTGAGGTATTCGCGAAAGCTGTCACCCACATCGGGGTGCTGCAGAGCCAGTTCCACCGTGGCCTCCAAAAAGCCTTCCTTGCTGCCGCAGTCATAGCGCTTGCCCGCATACTGGAAGGCATAGACGGCTTCATGAGCCATCAGCCGTTCGATGGCATCGGTCAGCTGGATCTCGCCACCCACACCCTTTGGCTGGTTGCGGATCTCGTCAAAGATGGCGGGAGTCAGCACGTAGCGGCCGGCCACACCCATGCGCGATGGCGCTTTCTCGGGAGCGGGCTTCTCCACGATCTCGTCGATGCGCATCAGAGGTCCGCCTGCAGGCTCGCCCTTGACGATGCCATAGCGCTTGGTGTGCTCAAGCGGAACTTCCTGAACAGCAAGTAGTGAGCGGCCCTGTTTCTGGAAGGCGGCCGTCATCTGCGCCATCACGCCGGGGCCGCCATTCTCTCCTGTCATCAGGTCGTCGGCCAGAATGACGGCAAAGGGCTCATTGCCGACCAGGGGTTGTGCGCACAGAACGGCATGGCCCAGGCCCAGGGAGCGGGGCTGGCGCACGAACAGGCAATTCATATCGGCAGGGCTGACGCTGCGTACCAGGTCCAGCATGGCTTGCTTGCCGGCATTCTCCAGCTCGTTCTCGAGCTCGTACGAAGTGTCGAAATGGTCTTCGATGGCCCGCTTGCTGCGGCCGGTAACAAAGACCATGTCGCGGATTCCGGCCTCATAGGCCTCTTCCACGGCGTACTGGATCAGCGGCTTGTCCACGACGGGCAGCATTTCCTTGGGTGAAGCCTTGGTGGCGGGCAGAAAACGGGTGCCCAGGCCTGCAACTGGGAACACGGCTTTGCGGACGCGGGTTTGATTGCTCATGTGCTTGTCTGTTCTGGATGGAAAAAAGGCGCAGTTGCCTGCGCCTTGTCGTTGCGAAAGTTTACTAGGGATCAGCCCAGTCTAGCCAGTTGCTCGTTGATGCGGACCAAGGTCGAGCCGAAGTCGGCAAGGCGCTTGCGCTCTTGTTCCAGCACTGCGGCAGGAGCCTTGGCACAGAAGGCCTCGTTGCTCAGCTTGCCGTTGGCCTTGACGATCTCGCCTTCCAGGCGCTTGGCTTCCTTGGACAGGCGGGCCTTCTCGGCTGCCACGTCGATCTCGACAAACAAAGCCAGGCGGATGTCGCCCAGGACGTTGACCGGAGCGGTCTGTGCGGCGGTAGCCCATGCGGCTTCGTCATCGAACACCTTGACTTCGCTGAGCTTGGCCAGGTTCTTGAGCACGTCGGCATTGGCGCGCAGAAATGCCGAATCCTCGGCATTGCCGGCCACGGTGAGCAGCGGCAGGCGTTGAGCGGGCGACACGCCCATCTCGCCACGCAGCGCGCGGCAGGCATCCACCATCTGCTTGATGCGGCCCACGTAGGCGATAGAGGCTTCGTCGATCTTCTCCGGCTGTGCTTCGGGGTAGCGTGCCACGGCAATGGACTCGCCCTTGAGTCCGGCCACGGGGGCGACCTGCTGCCACAGCTCTTCCGTCACGAACGGAATGATGGGGTGGGCCAGACGCAGAATCGCCTCCAGCGTACGGATCAGCGTGCGGCGCGTGGCGCGCTGCTGGGCCTCGTTGCCGGTCTGGATCTGCACCTTGGCGATTTCCAGATACCAGTCACAGAACTCGTTCCAGACGAAGTCGTAAATGGCATTGGCCACGTTGTCGAGGCGGAACTCGGCAAAGCCCTTGGCCACTTCGGCCTCGACTTTTTGCAGCTGAGAGGCGATCCAGCGGTCGGGTTGGCTGAAGTGCATATAACCCGCAAACTCGCCGCCGGGCTGGCATTGCTCCTTGGTGTGAGATGCCAGGCCGCAGTCATGGCCTTCGCAGTTCATCAGCACGAAGCGCGAGGCGTTCCAGAGCTTGTTGCAGAAGTTGCGGTAGCCCTCGCAGCGCTTGCTGTCGAAGTTGATGCTGCGGCCCAGCGAGGCCAGGGCTGCAAAGGTGAAGCGCAGAGCATCGGCGCCATAGGCGGGGATGCCTTCGGGGAATTCCTTTTGCGTGTTCTTGCGCACCTGTGGCGCGGTCTCGGGCTTGCGCAGGCCTGTGGTGCGCTTGTCCAGCAGAGGCTCCAGCGAGATGCCGTCGATCAGATCCACGGGATCCAGCACATTGCCTTCGGACTTGCTCATCTTCTTGCCCTGCGCGTCGCGCACCAGGCCGTGGATGTACACATGCTTGAACGGCACGCGGCCGGTGAAGTGCGTGGTCATCATGATCATCCGGGCAACCCAGAAGAAGATGATGTCGTAGCCGGTCACCAGCACCGAAGAGGGCAGGTAGAGGTTGTAGTCGTCGTCGGCAGCGTCGGTCTGGGCAGGCCAGCCCATGGTCGAGAACGGCACCATGGCCGACGAGTACCAGGTGTCGAGCACATCGGGGTCGCGGGAGAGCTTCTTGCCTGGCGCAACCTTGTCGGCCTGGGCCTGGGCTTCGGCTTCGGTCTTGGCAACGTAGATATTGCCCTCTTCGTCGTACCAGGCCGGAATCTGGTGGCCCCACCACAGCTGGCGCGAGATGCACCAGTCCTGGATGTTGTTCATCCACTGGTTGTAGGTGTTGACCCAGTTTTCGGGCACGAACTCCACCTGGCCCGAGGCCACGGCGTCGATGGCCTTTTGTGCAATGCTCTTGCCCGTGGGGTCCTGGTCGCTGACCTTGCTCATGGCGATGAACCACTGGTCGGTCAGCATGGGCTCAATCACCTGGCCGGTACGGTCGCAGATCGGCACCATGAGCTTGTGCTTCTTGGTCTCCACCAGCAGGCCTTGCGCCTCCAGGTCGGCCACGATGGCCTTGCGGGCCACAAAGCGGTCCATGCCACGGTATTTTTCGGGCGCTTCGTCGTTGATCTTGGCGGTCAGCGTCAGCACCGTGATCATGGGCAGGCCGTGGCGCTGGCCCACCTGGTAGTCGTTCTGGTCGTGCGCAGGGGTGACCTTCACCACGCCGGTGCCGAACTCGCGGTCGACGTACTCATCGGCGATGATGGGGATCTGGCGGCCCACCAGTGGCAGGGTTACAGTTTGGCCGATCAGATGCTTGTAGCGCTCGTCCTCGGGGTGGACCATCACGGCCACGTCGCCCAGCATGGTTTCGGGACGGGTGGTGGCGACCACCAGATTGCCTTCACCGCTGGTCAGCGGGTAGGCGATATGCCAGAGCGAACCGTCTTTTTCCTGATTCTCGACTTCCAGGTCGGACACGGCCGATTGCAGCACCGGATCCCAGTTCACCAGGCGCTTGCCGCGGTAGATCAGGCCTTGCTGGTACAGCTTCACAAAAGTCTCGGTCACCACCCTGGACAGCTTGTCGTCCATGGTGAAGTACTCGCGGCTCCAGTCCACGGTATCGCCCATGCGGCGCATCTGGGTGGTGATGGTGTTGCCGGACTTTTCCTTCCATTCCCAGACCTTTTTGGTGAACTCGTCACGGCCCAGGTCATAGCGGCTCACGCCTTGAGTCTGCAACTGGCGCTCCACCACGATCTGGGTGGCGATGCCAGCGTGGTCGGTTCCGGGAATCCAGGCCGTGTTGTAGCCCTTCATGCGGTGGTAGCGTGTCAGCGAGTCCATGATGGTCTGGTTGAACGCGTGGCCCATGTGCAGCGTACCTGTCACGTTGGGTGGGGGCAGCTGGATGGAGAAGTTGTTGCCTGCAGCGGTAGCTTCGGTACCGGGTTTGCCCGTGCCGCGATAGCCGGCATTGCCGTAGCCGCGCTTTTCCCACTCTGGCCCCCAATGGGCTTCGATGGAGGCAGGTTCAAAAGACTTGGAGAGGCTGTCGAGGCCGGGCTGTTGAATGGTGTCGCTCATGGCTGCGTTACAAGAACTCTGGAAATGAAAACGGCATCCTGAAAAGGGATGCCGTCTGCATGAAAGATAAGGACGGATTGCCAATGATTTTAGCGATCCGATCCAGTGATGAGCGCGGTAGGCCTTATTTCGCCCTTCTGCGCTTATTTATCAGGCGCTTGCAGCTATAAAACCGATACCGATTGAGCTAGCTGCACTTTGAATATGCATGCCCCAGCCAAGGGGCAGCAAGCAAGGCCTGGGGGGGCGGCTCCAACCGCCCCGCAGCGAGGCTGTCGTCCCCCTCCGCCAAGCACAGAGGGTAAGACGCGAGGCCGCTTAGGCATAGCGCCTCAGTGGGGAGCTTACTTGGTGGGAACAAACTCCGGTCGGTCGTTGTTCTGCGGTTTGAGCGGAGCGCTGGACTTGCCTTCGGCACGTTCCTTGCGCCACTGCTGCTTGCGGGCCGTCCACTCGTCCAGGCGTACATGGGCGGTCTTGCTTTCCTTGAGCATCTGCAGCTCGTCGGCCAACTGGGCCGTCAGCTCCAGGCGAATGCCGTTGGGGTCGAAGAAGTAGATGCTCTTGAAGATGTGGTGATCTGTCACGCCCAGCACTTCCACGCCGCAGGCCTGCAGGCGGGCCTTGGTGTTTTCCAACTCCTGCACGGAGTCCACACGGAAGGAGATGTGATTGATCCAGATCGGAGTGTTGGGTGAGGGCAGGGCCGCTTCGTCGTCGCCAATGTCGAAGAAGGCGATGAAGGAGCCGTCCTTGAGGCGGAAGAAGAAATGGGTGTAAGGGCAGTACTCGCCCGTGGAGGGGACGTAGTCGCTCTGAATGATGTGGTAGAGCGGCAGGCCCAGAATGTCCTCGTAGAAGTGACGAGTCTCTTCTGCATCCTTGGCCTTGTAGGCGTAGTGGTGCAGCTGCTGCACGGCGGCAGGTGCGGGCAGCTGGCTCATGTCCGCGCGCCGGGGCTGGGAGTAAACCGGAGTAGGGGCGGCTTGGCTCATGCGATGTCTCCTTCAATTGTGTGAGTGGATTTATTCTACTATTCGTAATTGATTAACCTAAAGTAAATTTTTTAATGAAAGGGATTTGTGTCTGAAGCAGGCCGCAGACGCAAAAAAGCCCGGACCGCTTGCACGGACCAGGCCAAAGAGAGAGCCCGCAAAGGGCTTCACTCGAGAGTCTTTACGGACCTGGATTACTGCTTCACGGCTTCGATCTGCATGACCAGGCGCACTTGCTTGGAGAAGCCATAGGGGATGCCGTAGTCCACGCCCCACTGGGTACGGTCGATGGATGCCTCAAAGTCGCCGCCGCAGACTTCACGCTTTTGCAGCATGGGGCTTTCGTAGCAGGTGAACTTGTTGGCCTTGAGAGTGACGGGGCCGGTCTTGCCCTTGAGCGTCAGATGGCCGGTCACTTCCTTGAGCTTGTCGCCGTCGAAGACAAATTTGTCGGAGACAAACTTGGCGCTGGGGAATTTCTCGGCGTCAAAGATGTCGGCGCTTTGCAGATGCTTGTTGAAAGCGGCGGTGCCGGAGTTCACCGATGTCATGTCCAGCTCGACATCGACCTTGCCGGTCTTGCCTGCCTTGTCGAACTGCACGTTGCCGCTCTTCTTGTCAAAGCGGGCACGGTTGGTCGAGGCGCCAAAGTGATCGATCTCGAAAGTCGCGAAAGTGTGTGTGGGGTCGATGGCGTAAGTGGCAGGTGCTGCCTGGGCAGCAGTGGCAAACAGGGACGCAGCGGCCAGGGCGAACAGGGTGGAACGCATGGTGAATACTCCTTCAGGGATTGGAACTATCAAAACATGAGCTACCAGCGATTGACTATCAAGGGCTGGAGCCGAAAAACGCTTAGAGCTTACCGACGCCGGTCAGAGCCAGCTTGAATTGCACATTGACCTCGTCGGCCACCATGGAGGTGTCCTTCCAGTCACCGTCGCCGATCTTGAAGTTCAGGCGCTTGAGCGCCAGCGTGCCAGCGGCCGTGGTGGTGGCGCCGGACTGGGTCAGCGTCACGGGCAGGCTCACCTTCTGTGCGTTGCCCTTGATGGTCAGCGTGCCGTCCACCTGGAACTTGCCACCGCCCAGAGCCTTGACGGCGCTGGAGTCAAAGGTGGCCTGAGGGAATCTGGCAACGTTGAACCAGTCTGCCTTGGGCAGTTCGGCATCGGTTTCCTTGGCACCCATGGTGGCGCTGCCCGTATCGACGGTGAAATGGATCTTGCTGCTCTCAGGCTTGGCGGCGTCGAAGGCAATCTGGGCGTCGAACTTCTTGAAGTGCCCCTTGAGCGGCACGCCCATCTGCTTGGCTTCAAAGTTGACGGCGCTCTGCGCAGGCACCAGGGCTTGAGCCGCCTGGGCAGCAGTGCCCATGAAGGCGGTGGCGATCAGTGCGGAGGAAAAAAGGACTTTCATCAAAAACTCCTTGTGATGAACATACAAAAAACTCAAAAACCGGTGCGCCTTGAAGGTGCGAGACAGCGAGCAAGCGCCGCCGCGCAGCAAAGCTGTCGTCCCCTGGGGAAGCGGCGGGGCCGCTCAGGGGGGACTATTTCCCCGGAATCATGCGTGACAGCAGTCCGTCGCGGTCAATGATCTGATGCTTGATGACGGCTGCGATATGCATCACCACCAGAGCCGCCAGCGCATAGGCCAGATAGCCATGCCAGGGCTTGAGCGCTTCGGCCAGTTCGGGGCTCTTGCTCACCAGGTCGGGCAGAGGCAATTGACCGAACAGCACGATGGGAAAGCCTGCTGCCGAGCTGTACATCCAGCCCACCAGCGGGATGGCAAAAAACAGCGCATACATCAGGTGATGCACGCCATGGTGGGCCACGCGTTGCCAGGCGGGCATGGTGCGGGTGACGGCTTCGGGCAGCTCCGGCGGCCGGTGGGTGATGCGCCAGACCAGGCGCAGCACGGACAGGATCAGAATCGTCATGCCGGCCCATTTGTGCCAGTTGAAGTACTTGAGGCGTGTGGGCGAGAAAGGCAGCCCCGTCATATAGAGGCCAAAGGCGAAGATGCCTATCAGTGCCAGGGCCAGAACCCAGTGCAGGGCGATGGCGGTACCGGTATAGCGGGGGCTTGAATTCATGGAAACTGCAATCAGAAAGTGCGGGTTGCGGGCGCTGGGGCCTGCTGAAATTGATATGCAGTGTATGAAGCGGGGAATGCAAAAAGGTTCAGCAGGATTGAGGGCTCGATTCAAAAAAGCTGAATGCCCGAGCCAAAAAGCTCTGGCTTCTACAAGGTTCTCGAGCATCCTGTACAGAGCGAAGTGGGCGCATGCCGTTTTGCACGACAAGCATCAATGAAGGAAGTTGGCATTGATGAACATCAATTTTCCGAGTATTTAACTTGTGAATTTAGGCGGCGAAAAATCATGCAAGCCGCTGTTTCTATACTCCGCGCCTCTTAGTCTTTTAAAAGACCAAAGCGTGGCGGACGGCCAAGGCTGGCGATATGTGGGCAGAAATGCCGACAACAACTGCAGCCGTTATCACCTGCTTTTTGACTCTCGGACGCATACAACGTTCGGGAATACATAGTCATCTAGCGATGTGCCCACGCCAGTCCTTGTTGTTGCTGTGCGCATTGCAGCAAGGAGTTGGAACCGTGTCCAAACTGGACTTGAATCGGCGCAGTTTTCTGAAGGCTGCCGCCGCCATGGGCGTGATTGCGAGTGTGCGCCCGGTCAAAGACGCGCTTGCGGAATTGATAACGCCCGCCAGCGGTCAGGAGACCCACTGGATCAATGGCAACACGCTCAACTACCGCCGCGACGGCATGGCCAAGGTCACCGGGCAGAAGGTCTTTGCCATCGACCTGCGCGCCAGAGACATGCAGGGCTGGCCCGCGCAGCAGTCGCACGCGCTGACCATTCATATCCCGCGCGCCGACCGCATCTACGAAGGCCTGGATCTGTCGGTGCTGGGCAGCGACTACCAGCCCGATGTGCTGATCGACGCCGAGTCCCTCGCCGCCGACGGGGTAGGAATGCCCGAGCCGGGCTTCTACGGCGAGTTCTTCGTCAGGAAGGGCCAGGTTTCGCCCATGCTGGGCCACCCGGTGGCCGTGGCCATCTGGCACGACTACGAGAAGTTCCGCGTGGCCAACCAGCGCCTGCGCTTCAATGACGCGATCTTCCGCTTCGGAGCCGAGGCTGCCCAGCCGCCGCGCGCACCCTATGTGGCCGCGCGCTATGTACGCGTGCAAGGCGAGGACGGCTATGGCGAGGACAGGTTCTCGCCCATGAAGAACACCGTCATCTGGCCTCAGCTCGATGAAAAAGGCGTGCACTGGCCCGACAGCAGCCACCCCGCCTTCGGTGCGCTGATGGGCGAGTCGGCCCGTATCCAGGCCGAGATGAAACAGCCCAAGGACGGCTTGCGCGCGTTTGCACGCAAGTACTACAGCCAGTCCATCGAGCATGTGGCCATGGAAATGGAAAACGGCCTGGCCTGGTATGAGCAGGGCAGCGGTGCACTGCACATGGTCGCCGCGAGCCAGGCGCCCTACGGCACGGCCGAGCATGTGATGCACATGCTCAAGGACAGCAAGCTGCCGCTGAACCAGCTCGACTACATCAGCTCCTACACCGTGGGCTACGGCCAGAAGGAGCACCATCCCTTCCCGTTCTACGTGGCACTGGCGTCGCTGTACGCCCAGGGCCGCCCGGTGCGGCTGGCGCTGGACCGCTGGAAGCATTTCCAGTTCGCCCTCAAGCGCCATCCCTTCGACGTGGAGACAGCGATCTCGGTGGACAAGGACGGCAAGTTCCACGCGCTGACCTGCCACATGGTGGGCGACGGCGGCGGCGTGACCAACTTCAGCCCCTCGGTGGGCACGGTGGCGGTGACGGCGGCGCAATCCATTTACTACTTCCCCGAGAGCGACCTGTCGACCGAGGTCTACCCCTCCATCGGCGTTACGGCCGGCTCCATGCGCGGCTACGGCACGGTGCAATCCATGGCCTATACCGAGATGCTGGTCGATGAGATCGCCCAGGAGATCGGCCTGGACGCCATCGAGCTGCGCCGGCGCAATGTGCTCAAGAGCAGCATGAAGAACACCCAGGGTGCCTCGCCCTCGGGTCATCTGCGCATAGGCGAGATCCTGGACATGGCCGCCAAGGACCCGATGTGGATCGAGCGCGCCAAGCGCAAGGCCGACTTCGAGGCGGCCAACCCCGGCCTGCGCTACGGCATAGGCTTCGGTGCCGTGCAAAAGGACTTCGGCACGGGGGCGGAGGCCTCGATCGCGCAGCTGGAGATCACGCCCGAGGGCCGCATCAAGATGCGTCACATCGCCACCGAGATCGGTACCGGCAGCACCACGGCGCAGCTGGTGGCGGTCGAGCCCTTCCTGGGGCGCCCGGCGGACGACGTGGACTTCGCGGTGAACCACTGGGACAACCTGCCGCTGCATACCAAGGACGAGCCTTACACCACGCCCCAGGCCAAGGAGGACGAGCTGGCGCGGGATCCGACCTGGACACCGCGCCTGGTGTCGCCGGTATCGGCATCGAACTCGGCCTACTACTTCCGCCACGCCACGCAACAGGCGGCGCAACTGCTGCTCAAGCTCTGCCTGTGGCCTGCGGCCCAGTCAATCTGGTCCGGCAAGGAGGGGGGGGGGCAGATGCTGCCCAGCACCGTCACCGAAGACATGCTGGAGTGGCGTGAACGCATGCTCGTGGCCGAGGGCCTGGAGCCGCTGAGCCTGGAGCGCCTGGCTGCCCGCGCACACGAGTTGGGCATCGTGACCGGCGTCTGCGTGCACGCCTTCAATCGCTGGGCCTGGGCCAAGGCCGACTTCACGGTCGAGGGCAGGAAGTTCCAGGCCATGATCGACGCCCTGTCCGTGCAGTACGGCAAGGGTGCGAGCGAGGCTAGGAAGGCCGCGATGAAATCCGGCGGCTATGCCTTCATCGCACGCGACAGGGTCTATTACCCGCCGGTGCAGCGCACCAATGCGGGCACGGTGTACTACGCGCCCTGCGCCACCATGGTGGAGCTGTCAGTGTCCCCGGGCACGGGCAAGGTGAACCTCCTCTCGCACAAGACCTGGCTGGAATGTGGCACGCAGATCGTGCCCGAGCTGGTCTCCGGCCAGATCCAGGGCGGTGTGGCCATGGGTATTGGCCATGCACTGTACGAAGACCTGCCGCGCCACGAGACCGGCCCCGGCAACGGCCAGTGGAACCTGAATCGCTACCACGTGCCGCGCGCCAGCGAAGTGGCTGTGTGGAAGGCCGAGGGCGTGGTGCTGCCGCCGCTGTCGCGCACCGATCCGCCCAAGGGCATGGCCGAGGTGGTGATGATCCCGGTGGTCGCCGCCTGCGTCAACGCCATCGCCCATGCCACGGGCAAGCGCTTTCATGCGACCCCCGTGACCCCCGACAAAATCAAAGAGGCACTGTGATGCAGGACCGTATTCAATTCTCCGCCACCATCAATCGCAAACAGGTAGGCCCCGTCGACGTTCCCAAGGACTTGATGATGATCGAGTTCCTGCAGGAGTACGCGGGCATGAACGGCACGCGCCTGGGCTGCGGCCAGGGCGTGTGCCGCGCCTGCACCATCATCGTCGACGACCCTGAAAAAGGCTCGATCACCGTGCCCGCCTGCGTGACCGGCGTGACCTGGCTCAACGGCAAGACCATTCGTACCGTGGAAGGCATTGCCTCGGTGGACGACAAGGGCGTGGTCCATCCCTCGCCGGTGCAGAAGGCCTTTCTCGAGCACTACTCCTTCCAGTGTGGCTACTGCACGCCCGGTTTCGTGAACTCGGCCACCGTGCTGGTGGAAAAGCTCCAGAAGCACCCCGTGCCCGCCGATGAGGTGGAAAAGGCGATCGAGGAGCAACTGGAGCCCCATATCTGCCGTTGCACCGGCTATGTGCGCTACTACAACGCCGTGCGCGACGTGATCCTGAAGACGCCGGGCCTGACCACGGGCAAGCGCAGCAAGGAGGTCGTGAACAATGGCTAAGACCTGGATCAAGGGCCTGGGCGCAGCCGCCGTGCTGGGCGTGCTCGTGGCCGGGGGCATGTGCATGTATCTGTACGGCAGCGCAAGCGGCGACGTCCCGCCGGCCACGGTGGACTTTGCCAAACTGGGTCCGCAGGAGTTCGATGCGCTGTACAAGCGTGGCGAGCAGGTGTTCCGCGCCGGTGACTGCGCGGCCTGTCACAGCTCTCCGGTCACGGGTGCGGAGCTGGCGGGCGGTGTGCCCATGGTCACTCCCATGGGAACGCTTTACGGCAGCAATATCTCGCCTTCCAAGAAGCACGGCATCGGCGGCTGGACGGCCGATGATCTGTACCGGGCAGTGGCTGCCGGCATGGCGCCAGGGCGCAAAAACCTGTATCCGGCCATGCCGTATGCCAGCTACCACCAGATCACGCGTGCCGATGTCGATGCGCTCTGGGTGTGGCTGATGAAGCAGCCGGCCGTGGAGGTCGCCAACAAGCCCAGCGAGATGGGCTTCCCGTTCAGCATCCGTCCTGCCGTTGCCATGTGGAATGCGCTCAATCGCCCCGCAGCCAAGGAGTTCGACATGTCGGTGGACGAACTGGTGCGCGGCAAGTATCTGGTGGATGTGCTGGGCCACTGTGCCGAATGCCACAGCCCGCGCACCAAGGCCACCTTCGCCATGGATGGCTCGCGCTATCTCGAGGGCAACACCATCGAAGGTTCCTACGCTCCGGCGCTGACCCCCGATGCCCTGAGCGAGCGCGGCTGGACCAAGGACGATCTGGTCAAGTTCTTCCGTACCGGACTGTCGCCGCAAGGAGTGATGACTTTCCGCATGTCATCAGTGCTCGAGCATTCCACCTCGCGCATGGCGGAGGCCGATGTGCGCGCCATGGCCGCCTATCTGACCCAGAACCGCGAGATGCCCGGGCCCAAGCTCAAGGCTGCCGAGGGGCAGACCAGCGTCAAGGGCGAGAACCTGTACCTGGGCCTGTGCGCGGGCTGCCACGGTGCGCAGGGCCAGGGCCAGCCGCATTCGTCGGTGCCCATGAGCACCAACACCACGGCCATGTTCCCCACGCCTATCAACCTGATCCGCGTGATCCGCGAAGGCGTGCACGAGCGTGACCTGGCCCATGGCGAACGCATGCAGACCATGCCCGGCTATGCCGACAAGCTCAGCAACGAGGAGATGGCCGATCTGGTCAACTACATGCGTCAGACCTGGGGCGGCCGCCCTGGCGACGTGACCGCCGCGCAGGTGGCGGAGCATGTGAAGACCATAGAGCACAGCAAGTAAGTCCAGGCCTGGCCTGAGGCCACGGTCGCTCGCGGCTTGCCGCGGCGGCCGTGGCCTTTTGCTTTGTGCGCATGAAGTCACGAGGGGACTGTGGCCCGAACCGGGGCCGCTCCATGCTGGAGCATCTGGTTTTCAGGTGTTCATGAGCCGGAGCTGAGCGCGCCTATTCGTCCTGCGCCGGATTGTCCGGCAGCACCACCATGGCCTGGGCTGCGAGTTTCCAGGCCATGGCCGAGGCCTCCATATCGCCACGGTGCTCGGCCATCAGCGCCAGGCGCTGCCAGGCACGGGTGCGCAGCTGGGGGTCCTGCAGCTGCGGTGCGGCGCGGGTCAGCAACTGCTGGGCCTTGCCCCAGAGCTCGCGCTGCACGCAGGCCATGCCGGCCAGATATTGCAGGCGCGGCTCGCGCGGGTTGGCATTGGCGGCGGCTTCCATGCGAGCCAACCAGGCTCCATCCAGCTTGCCCAGACTCGATTGCAGCACTTCCACCAGCTTGGGCAGATGGGTTTCCGTGCGCGGTCCGGGCTGGGTCAGCAAATGCTCCCACACCGGCAGCAGCCAGGCGCGCGCCTGCTGGGCTTCGCCACCCAGCTCGATCAGACGTTCCGTGGCAGGGATGGCCACTTCGGGCATGGCACGCTCGTCTTCGTCCAGCGACAGCCAGAACTGCTGCAGTGACGAGGTGTCGCGTGCGTCGCGGATGCTGGCCAGCAGCAGGCCGCGAACCACGCTGGCCGAGGCCGCGGGAGAGAAGGCGCGGTGCTTGGCCAGCAGACGGGCGGTGTCGAGCGCCGCCTGCGTGTCGCCGGAAAGGCGTGCGGCCTTGAGCTTGATGCGCAGGGCAATCGTGCGGCGGCCCGCGCCCAGCGGCAGCTCGCCCAGGCGGCGAATCGATTCGGCGGCATCGCGGTCATCCAGTGCCCAGCGGGCGGCGCGCATCTGAGCGCCTTCGCGAATTTCCATGTCCTGGGTGTTGCCGGGGATGGGGAGTACGTCCAGAGCCTGTTGCCAGTGCTTGTCGCGCAAGGCGGCATCCTGCAGGGCGTGGGAGGCATCGGCGGCGATCAGGTGGGCCGTGGCGTTCAGGCGTTCGCCATAAGGCAGGCCGGCCTTTGCCTCGCGCAGCGATTGCTCGGTGGACAAGGCGGCCAGAGCCGATTTGCGGGCGCGCAAAAAGCGGCCGGCTTGCAGATGCGAGAGCGCTTCAAGCAGGCTCTGGTTCATGCCACGCTCTTTTTGCTGCATGCGCCAGCGGCGTGCCTGGTGCGGCATCTGCAGCAGCACTGCCAGGGCGCGCAGCGCGGCATAAAGCAGCACGAAAGCCAGAACGAGAAGAACCAGGGCAAGGTTCAGCGACATGTCCACCCGGTAGGGCGACCAGAACCAGGTCACCGAGCTCTGGTTATTGCCGGCAAACAGTGCCATGGCCACGGCCACGGCAAACAGACCCATCAACCACAAGGCGGCGCGCATCTCTGTGTCCTCCTCGATTAGCGGCCGGCGGCCGCTGTGGTCAGAGCGTTCAGCGTGTCTTCAAGCTCCACGCGTCCGCCCGCATGCAGATTGGCCTGAATCTGCTGCAACTGCGCCTGGGCGATCTGGGTGCGCCGCGAGCGTGCATCAAAGTATTTGTTGAGCAGGGTGCCAGCAGCGCTCAGGTCGGCGCGCGCCGATTCCCACTGGCGCGACAGCAGGGCCAGACGAGCGTTGAGCAGTTGCAGCTTGAGGTTCTCGCGCAGGAAATAGCCCTGCTCGGGGGCCAGCAGGGCCACCTCGGGGTGATCGATACGGCGCACGCGCACCAGATCGGCCGCGCCATCCTTGAAGGAGTCCCAGACCCGCTGACCCTGGCCTTGCCACCAGATCCACTGCGTAGGGGAGATGCCGGCTTCCTCGGGCGTGTCATGGGCGGCCGCCGTCTTGCGGGGTTGGGCATCGCGCGCGCGCGGGCGACCCACATCGTTGATCAGAGCCAGGTCATCCACCTGGCGAATCAGGTCTTCGATACGGCTGAGCACCCCCGTGGTGTCCGTCACACTCATGCGCGAGAGCTTGTCCAGATCCAGATCGATGGCGCGCACCACCGGGGCCAGGCGTGGCTGGGCCGTGCTTTCCACGCGCTTTCTGGCTGATTTGAGGCTCGCCACCAATGGCTGGAGGCTGCCCGAGAGTTCAGCCTGTTGCTGGGCCATGCGTACCGAGGATTCGATATCAGCCACCAGGTTTTCATCGCGCGAGCGCGACATGCTCTGCATCAGTTCCTCGAGCTGGTTGCGCTGCAGGCTGAGTTCGGCCACACGCGCCTCCATCACGGAGACACGCGCTGCGCTGTCGCGAGCCAGATCCTGAGCGTCCTTGGCCAGGGTACGAGCCTCCACCGACTGCGCGCCGGACTGCGCCGACTGGCGCGCCAGCTGCTCCTGCATATTGCCCACGCGCTGCCACAGCATGCCGCAGGCGACCAGGGCTGCGGCAGCCACCGCTCCCAGCGTCAGCACCAGAGCCGTGGGCGCGCCCCGCCCGGTCTGAGCGGAGGCGGGATGGTCCTGGCTGGGCGGTGGGGCTATGGGTTGCTTGTCGGAGGTGGGGATGGCATCGGAGCTCATAGAGCCGATTCTATAGACGCAACTACATCGTCCAGACTTGGACGACTGTGCAAAACCCGACCGAAACCTGCTGAAAGTGCTTTGCTGGCAATGCGTTCATGGGTGGTGAGCGCTAACCCCGAGTGCCATTGCTGCTGGGGCAGCAGCTGTTGCAGGTTGGCAACAGCTTCCGAGCTGCTGAACAGCCACAGGCTGCCGTCGCTGGCGGCTTGCCGGGCCAGATCCAGCTGTTGCGCCGTCCATGGCGGAAGCTGGCGCTCATACACGGCCAGCAGTTCCACCTCGGCCCCGGCTTCGCGCAGCCGGGCTGCCAGCCAGTCACGGCCTGCGCCTTGTGTGGACGGGATTGGCATGCCGGCATTGCCGATGACGGGAGCGGTCGCAGGGCTGGTGCCGCGCACGATCAGCACGCGGTCTCCGGCTCGAACCTGGCCCTGCACGTTCTGCCACAGCGCTTCGGACTCGAACTGGGCGGCATCGGGGGAGGGACCGTCGATCTGGCGGGAGCTCAACCCGAGCTCCAGCAAGGCACGCTCCGTACCCGGACCCGGAGTCCAAGCTCTTGTATCAGGAGCTAGTAGCGCTTGACCAGTATGTGTTTGAGGTGAATTCTGTGCAAAAAAATACTGCGCCGCATTGCCGCTGACAAACATCACGGCCCGGTAGTGACCGGGTTTCAGCGCCCATTGGCGCGCCCTCAGCAGAGCCTGGTGTGCAGCCGGGTCTGTGCAGGGCCCTATGCCTATCAGCGGCAAGGCCTCGGCCTGCAGGCCGCGGGCGCGAAACGCATCGACCCAGGGTTTCGCATCATGCAAGGGGCGGGTGACCAGAACGCGGCGCATGGGCAGGCGCGGCTCAGTCCTGCCTGGGCGCCGCAGGCACGGCCCCTGCAGCCTGCAGCTGCGCGGCCAGTTGCTCGCCCAGAGCGTTGGCGCTGGCAAAGTCCGTGACGCTGGCGCTGGCCTGCACGCGCACCAGGCCCTTGCTGCCCTCCATATCGCCCCAGGCCGCATCCATGTGCAGGGTGTCGCCTTCAAAGCGGCCGTAGGCGGCCAGCGGCATGGAGCAGCTGCCGCCCATGCAGCGGCTGACGGCGCGCTCGGCAGTCACGGTCAGCCAGGTGGGCATATGGGCCAGCGGAGCCAGGGCGTCAATGATGTCCTGACGGTCGGCGCGCACCTCGATGCCCAATGCGCCCTGACCGGCGGCGGGCAGCATCTGGGCCGGCTCGAACCTGGCGCGGATGCGCTCGCTCATCTCCAGGCGCATCAGGCCGGCGGCTGCCAGCACGATGGCGTCGTACTGGCCTTCGTCGAGCTTGCGCAGGCGGGTGTTGACATTGCCGCGCAGGGCCTCGATCCTGAGGTCGGGGCGCAGCGCCTGCAGCAGGGCCTGGCGGCGCAGGCTGGAGGTGCCGACCACGGCACCCTGGGGCAGCTCGTCCAGCGATGCATATCGGTTGGAGACAAAGGCGTCGCGCGGGTCTTCGCGCGTCATCACGCAGGCCAGCACAAAGCCCTCGGGCAGCTCCATGGGCACATCCTTCAAGGAATGCACGGCCAGATCGGCGCGGCCTTCCTCGAGAGCCACTTCAAGCTCCTTGACGAACAGACCCTTGCCACCCACCTTGGACAGGGCTCGGTCCAGAATCTGGTCGCCCTTGGTCGTCATCCCCAGCAGATCGACGCTGTGGCCGCGCCCGCGCAAGATCGCCTGCACATGCTCGGCCTGCCACATGGCCAGCTGGCTCTCACGTGTGGCAATGACGATAGATGTGGGTGAGGATGCAGAAAATTTCATGACGACGCGGTCTCAAGCGGGTAACGGGGAATGCTAGCATGGCAAGTTGCCCTATACCGTGCCCAAGGAGAATAGTTCATGCCTTCCGCCCGCCCCAAGAGCGCCGCACATACAGACAAACATGGCGACAAGCCGGTGCGCAAGACCGACAAGGATTTGCCGCTGATCGAGGACATACGGCTGCTGGGGCGCATTCTGGGCGACGTGATTCGCGAGCAGGAAGGCGGGCCGGCCTATGAGCTGGTCGAGCAGGTGCGCCAGCTATCGGTGGCCTTCCGGCGCGATGCCGACGAAGCGGCCGACAAGGCGCTCAAGAAGCTGCTCAAGGGCCTTTCCAGCGATCAGACGGTGAGCGTGATTCGCGCCTTCACCTATTTCTCGCACCTGGCCAATCTGGCCGAAGACCGCCACCACATCCGCCGCCGCGCCGTGCACGAGCGTGCCGGCAACACGCAGGAAGGCAGCATCGAGGTGGCACTGGCACGCCTGCGCTGGGCGGGCATCTCGACTGCCACCGTGGTCGACACGCTGGCCAAGAGTTTCATCTCGCCCGTGCTGACAGCCCACCCCACCGAGGTGCAGCGCCAGAGCATTCTGACGGCCGAGCGTCGCATTGCACAGTTGCTGGCCGAGCGCGACGACATCCTGATGCGCGCCCAGCTCTACAACAGCGCCAAGGACGCGCTGACCCCGCGCGAGCTGACGCGGGTGGAGGCGCAGCTGCGAGCCTGCGTGGCCCAGCTGTGGCAGACGCGGCTGCTGCGCCATTCCAAGCTGACGGTGGCCGACGAGATCGAGAACGCCCTGTCCTATTACGAGGCCACGTTCCTGCAGGAGATCCCCAAGATCTACGAGCAGCTGGAGCAGGAACTGGGCGAGAAGCTGCCCGAGCAGAGCTTTTTGCGCATGGGCCAATGGATTGGCGGCGACCGTGACGGCAACCCCTTTGTGACGGCCGATAGTCTGGAGCTGGCCCTGTCGCGCCAGGCCGACGTGGCACTGCGTCACTATCTGCGCGAGGTGCACTATCTGGGCGGCGAGCTGTCACTGTCGGCCAATCTGGTGGACATCACGCCCGAGATGCAGGCACTGGCCGATGCTTCGCCCGACCACAATGTGCACCGCAGCGATGAGCCCTATCGCCGGGCGCTGACGGGCATCTATGCGCGGCTGGCCGCTACGCTCAGGCAGCTGACGGGCGGCGAGGCGGCACGCCACGCCGTGGCGCCGCAGAATGCCTATGCATCGGCCGACGCCTTTCTGGCCGATCTGCAGATCATCGACGACTCGCTGTCGCGCTATCACGGCGATGCCCTGGCGCCGCAGCGCCTGCGCCCGCTGATGCGTGCGGTGCGGGTCTTCGGCTTCTACCTGTCCACGGTGGACCTGCGCCAAAGCTCGGACAAGCACGAAGAAGTGGTGCGCGAGCTGCTCTCGGTCGCCAAGGTCGAGCTCGATTACAGCCTTCTCGAGGAGGATGCCAAATGCGCGCTGCTGGTGCGTCTGCTCGAAGACGCACGCCCTCTGCGCGTGATGGGCGGCGACTACGGCGACCACACGCGCAGCGAGCTGGCCATCTTCGAGACCGCCAAGCGCCTGCGCGAGCGCCTGGGTAGCGAGGCGATTCGCCATTGCATCATCAGCCACACCGAGACCGTCAGCGATCTGCTCGAGGTGCTGCTGCTGCAAAAGGAAGTGGGCCTGCTGCGCGGCACCCTGCAGGACGGTGCGCAATGCGACCTGATCGTGGTGCCGCTGTTCGAGACCATCGAGGATCTGCGCAATGCCGCGCCCATCATGCGCCGCTACTACCAACTGCCCGGCATTGCCGAGCTGGTCAGAAAAAGCGGTGGCGAGCAGGACATCATGCTGGGCTACAGTGACAGCAACAAGGACGGCGGCATCTTCACCAGCAACTGGGAGCTGTACCGGGCCGAGATTGCGCTGGTCGAATTGTTTGACGATCTGGCCGACCACTACGGCATCCGGCTGCGCATGTTCCATGGCCGCGGCGGCACCGTGGGACGTGGCGGCGGCCCCAGCTATCAGGCCATTCTGGCGCAGCCGCCGGGCACGGTGCGCGGTCAGATCCGTCTGACCGAGCAGGGCGAGGTCATCGCCTCCAAATATGCCAACCCCGAGATCGGGCGCCGCAATCTGGAGACCCTGGTGGCCGCCACGCTGGAGGCCACGCTGCTGCAGCCGACCAAGCCGGCGACCAAGGCCTTTCTGGAGGCCGCGGCGTTTCTGTCCGAAGCCAGCATGGCGGCATACCGCGCGCTGGTCTACGAGACTCCGGGCTTTACCAATTACTTCTTCAGCAGCACGCCGATTCGCGAGATCGCCGAACTCAATATCGGCTCGCGCCCTGCATCGCGCAAGGCGACCCAGGCCATCGAGGACTTGCGTGCCATTCCCTGGGGCTTCAGCTGGGGCCAGTGCCGCCTGACGCTGCCGGGCTGGTACGGTTTCGGTTCGGCGATCCAGGCCTTCATCCACCGTCCTGGCAAGGATGCCAAGGCGCAGCTGGCGCTGCTGCAGAAGATGTACCGCCAGTGGCCGTTCTTCCGCACCTTGCTCTCGAATATGGACATGGTGCTGGCCAAGAGCGACCTGAACCTGGCCTCGCGCTACAGCGAGCTGGTGACCGACACGCGCTTGCGTCGCCGCATCTTCGGCGCCATCGAGGCCGAGTGGCAGAGCACGGTGGAGGCGCTCAACCAGATCACGGGCGACAAGCAGCGCCTGGAACACAACTCGGCGCTGGCGCGCTCCATCCGCCACCGCTTCCCCTATATCGATCCGCTCAACCATCTGCAGGTGGAGCTGGTGCGCCGCTGGCGTGCGGGACAGACCGACGACAGGGTCAAGAACGGCATCCATCTGTCCATCAACGGCATTGCTGCCGGAGTGCGCAACACGGGTTGAGGCAGATAATGCAAGCTCCTGAATCAGGAGCTGGTATCGATAATGAATAAAGGGTTTGAGGTATATAAGTACTCAAAACCCTTTTTTGCATGGCGCTACCAGCTATGAAAGTTGATGTGGCGTCAAGCCAGCACGCTTGCACAGCGAGCCATCAAGGCCGGGCACGCTAGAGGCATCGCAGCAGATCATGGGAGATAGGCAGCAACTATAGGAGCTGCCTGCGCCAATGCATAAAGGGTTTGAAGCAGATAAATGCTTCAAACCCTTTTGTGTATGGCGCTAGCAGCTACGAAAGTTGCTATTTAAAACTGACGTGCTCCAAGGCGGAGGCAGCGAGCAAGCGCCGCCGCGCAGCGAGGCCGCCCCCCCAGGGGGAAGCCGCAAAGCGGCTCAGGGGAAGTCAGCCCCTCAGTGAAGCATCAAGGACCCAGCGGCCTTGCTCTTGCCGGCGCGAGCGGGAGGATTGCACAGGCCGCACTGGTAGTGGCGCGCATTCTCGTAAGGCTCGGTCACGAACTGGCCCTTGCAGACCGAGCACTGGGTGCGCGTCAGCATCTGTGCATCGACAAACTTCACCAGGCGCCAGGCGCGGGTAAAGGACAGCAGCACCTCGAGTTCGGCAGCCTGAATCTGTTCGGTATAGAGGCGATAGGCCTTGGTCAGCTGCTCGGCCGAGTCCAGCTCCACGCCCTTGGACAGGTATTCGTAGATATTGAGAAACAGCGAGCTGTGGATGTTTTCCTGCCAGGTCAGAAACCAGTCCGTGGAAAACGGCAGCTGGCCCTTGGAGGGAGACTTGCCCGAGATTTCCTTGTACAGCCGGATCAGGCGTTCATAAGACAGCGTGGTCTCGGACTCCAGCACCTGCATGCGGGCACCCATCTCGATGAGCATGGCGGCGCGCTCGATTTGCTTGGATTCGTTCAGAACGCTTTTGGTGGCAGTCTTGGCGGCGGGCATCAATCTCTCCTTAAAACCAGGTAGTCGCTAGCGGGTGCTCAGAGCACTTCGGAGACACGGCTGGCCATCAGGATGTTGGCGTGCAGCGTATTGGTGGCGGCGTTGCCGATCTTGTTGCTGCTATGGTTGGTCAGCAGGCTCCAGACCATTTCGTCGTCGGCGCGGAAGCTGGCGAGCAAGGTGTTGCGCGATGCCAGCTTGAGCACCTGGGCCGAAGACAGCGAGCCCAGCAGGTCGCAGGACTCTTCGTTCAGACCCAGACGGAACACAGCCTCGGCCTTGTCCTGGCGGATCAGGGTCTGGGCCAGCATCAGATAGGTGAGGTTGGCTTCGCGGATCTCGGCAAGCAGTTGTTCGTTGTTCATGGGTCCAGTCCTTTCAATCTCGACAGACCGTCACGGCGCACACAAACAAGACGTTAAAAGTGTTTCGATCTGTTGAAATGAATTGTGTTTCAAGCCCTGATCGAACTGAAGTCGGGGAGCGTCGGTATCGCCGGTCTGGTTTCACAGGCAGGCATGTAGGATTTCCCTTACTGCCTTGCCGTCTTTCGGGATGACTTGGAGTGCCGGGTGGGGGCTGACATTGCGTCAGGCCGGATTCCACTGGTGCATGTATTGTGAATCTGTCCGGAAGATGACAAACGAGCAAATAGGCGGCTTTTTATTCGGTATCTGATCGCCTATGAAAAAAGGCCGCTGGGATTGCCTGTGATAGCGGCCCGAATTCGGGCAGCCAGGCTGCATCGACATGCGAGTGCGGACAAGGGCCTTGGCCATTGCGCCAAGGCCCGGAGCACCGAGAAGGAGTGGGCTTGGTCTGGCTTGGTCTGGCTTGGTCTGGCCTGGCTTGGCGCTGATCAAGCGCACCGCACCGCACCGAGTTTGCGCCTGTCTGTCGTGATCACCGTGCGCTCTGTCCGTGGCCCAGGGAGCGAAGCCGGCAAGCGCGGGGTGCGGACATGTCAGTTCGAGGCCGGTGCCTGACGCGACACCGGCATGCGATAGGTTCAGCCCCGCTCGGCCGGCCGCGAAGGCTGGCTGCACCACTCGCTCCAGCTGCCGGCAAACAAGGCCGTGGGCGCAAAGCCGGCAATGCGCATGGCCAGCACATTGGGGGTGGCGCTGACGCCGCTGCCGCACTGGTGCACCACGCTGGAGGGATCGCGTCCGGCCAGCAACTGGTCAAACTCGGCCTTGAGCAGCGCTGCGGGCTTGAAGCGTCCGTCGGCGGCGATATTGCTGCTGAACGGGCGATTCAGCGCACCCGGAATATGGCCTGCCACCGGGTCCAGGGGCTCTACCTCGCCGCGGTAGCGGGCCGGGGCCCGGGCATCGATGAGGGTCTGGGTGGCCTGACCCAGATCGGCCTCGACCTGATCTACGGTCTTGAGCGTCTCCAGCGGCTGGCCCAGTTCAAAGTTGGACTGGAAATGGCCGGGCTCTTCCCCGCTGCCCACCGCCTGGCCGGCCGCCTGCCAGGCCTGCAGTCCTCCATCAAGCACCGCCACGGAATCGTGGCCCGCCCAGCGCAGCATCCACCACAGGCGGCCGCAGTAATTGGCAGCGTTGCGGTCGTAGACCACGGCCTGCATATTGTTGGCAAAGCCTATGGACGACAGCCAGGCGGAAAAGCGCTCGCGCGTGGGCAGGGGGTGGCGGCCACCGGAGGCCGACTGCACGCTGGTGGCAACCTGGCCGTCTTCGCCGGGCGCTCCGTGCGGTGCGCTGAGGTCTTTGTCCAGATCGGCGAACAGGGCACCATCGATATGGACCTGCAGATACTGCTCGCGGCCGGCGGGCGGATTCATGAGGTCAAAGCTGCAGTCAAACACCATCAAGGGCTTGCCGCTGGCCTTGAGCCGGGCCAGCTGTTCGACGGAAATCAGGGTGTTGTAGTGCTCGGACGTCGAGTGGTTCATGGCTTGCTGCTCCAAAGATTGAACGGCTGCAGACGGCATGGCGTGCAGTCTTGCGGCATGCAGACCATTATGCGATCGGGCCGTAGCGCCGGTGCCCCGCCGCTTCATTGTTTGGATATGGCAAGCCGCGCAGATCCGGCGTGGACTGCGCGGCAGGCTGGGGCTGCTCACGTGCATGGCGAAGGCGCCAGGCACCGCTGGCACGGGCTAGCCCCTGGAGCGCAAGGCGGTTGCTGCGGCTCCGCTGGCGACGATGAGCGCGATGCCTCCCCAGCCGATCAGGGGGATGCTCTCGCCGAACAGCACCAGGCTGAGCAGGGCGGCAAACACAATGCCCGAGTACTGCAGATTGGCGACGACCAGGGTGTTGGTCTTGCTGCCGGCCGAGGCATAGGCCTTGGTCATGCAGACCTGGGCCACGGCGGCCAGCACGCCCACGGGCACCAGCCACAGCGCGCTCCAGCCGGGGAAGGGCGAGATGCCGGTGAACAGCATGGTGATGCCGCCGGCAACGGCCGAGCCCACCGAGAAATAGAACACCACGCGGGTTTCAGGCTCACCCAGGCGCGACAGCGTGGTCACCTGCATATATGCCATGGCCGCAAACATGCCGCCAAACAGGCCGCCGAGCGCAGCCACCCATTCGCTGGCCGGGGCACTGGTCGGGCGCAGCACCAGCAGCACGCCGACAAAACCCGCCACCACCGTGGACACCAGGCCCCAGGGGAAGGGCGGAATGGCGCGGCGGGTTTCGGGCTCGGCCGCATAGGATTTGCGAAGGGTATGGCGCATCCACAGGCCCTGTGCGATGAGAAACACCGCCATCCAGATGCTGCTCATGGAGTTCAGCGTGGTGGCCGTGGCCAGCGGCAGATGGCCGATGGCGTAGAACCAGGCACCCATGGAGATCACGCCGACAAAGCTGCGCCAGGCATGCTCGCGCGAGTACTGGGTGGTCAGCGTCACGCCGCTGCGCCTGGCCAGCCAGATCAGCAGCGCCATGCTGACCAGACCGCGGTAGAACACGATCTCCGCCGCATTGAAGTCCTGGGAGGCAAACTTCACACACACACTCATGACCGCAAAAATCAACGCGGCCAACACCATCCACAGGGCTTGCATATCTCACTCAATTCAGCATAAAAAATAGCTGCTGTGCTTATGGGGTAAGCGATAGCAGCTATCAGTCTTGAGGTTTACCTCATTCAGCGTTGGGGAACGCTGTCACCCATGATGCGGCGATACCACTCATGGAAATGTTGCATGCCGTCTTCCATGGGGCTCTGATAGGGGCCGACCTCGTTGTCGCCGCGTTCATACAGGGCCTTGCGGCCACCGTCCATGCGTTCGGCGATCTCGTCGTCCTCGATGCAGGTTTCCATGTAGGCGGCCTTCTGGGCCTGCACGAACTCGGGCTCGAAGGCGGCGATTTCCTCGGGGTAGAAGAACTCCACCACGTTCAGCGTCCTGTCCACGGCCAGCGGGTGCAGTGTCGAGACGGTCAGCACATGCGGATACCACTCCACCATGATGTGCGGGTAGTAGGTCAGCCAGATGGCGCCGCGATCGGGCAGCTCGCCGTTGCGGTAGGCCAGCAGCACCTCGTGCCACTTCTTGTAGATGTCCGAGCCCGGGTTGCCGAAGCTCGGAGCCACGCCCACGGTCTGCACCGAGTACTCGCTGGCGAATTCCCACTTCAGATCGTCGCAGGTGACGAAGTTGCCCAGACCGGGGTGGAAGGGGCCGACGTGATAGTCCTCCAGATAGACCTCGATAAAGGTCTTCCAGTTGTAGTTGCACTCGTGCATCTCGACATGGTCGAGCACAAAGCCGTCGAACCGGAGCTGCTCGCGCAGCTTCATGCCGGCCAGATCGGCCTCGATGTCGCGGCCGTTGTCCTCGAACAGCAGTCCGTTCCACTCGCGCAGCGGGTAGTTGTTGAGGTTCAGGCAGGGGTCGTGGCTGAAATGCGGGGCGCCCAGCAGCTCGCCGCTGGTGCTGTAGGTCCAGCGGTGCAGCGGGCAGACGATGTTGCCGCCGGCATGGCCCTTGCCTTCGGACAGCAGATTGCCGCGACCCTTGAGCATCACGGCCTGGCGGTGACGGCAGACGTTGGAGATCAGCTCGATCTCGCCTTTGGCATTGCGTACCAGCGCTCGCCCCTCTTTTTCCTGAGGCAGGGCGTAGTAGTCGCCTATCTCGGGAACGGCCAGCTGGTGGCCCACGTAGCGCGGGCCGCGCTTGAAGATCGTTTCCAACTCGCGCTGGAACAGCGCTTCGTCGAAATAACTTGAAACTGGTAGTTGGCTTGCGGCCTGCTGCAGTTGAAGACTTAAATCAGTCATGGATGACCTGACCTAAAGACTCCCCACAGGGAGGGTGCACGTGCGCACACGGTAAAAAACGAAACCGGCCTTGTCTGGACATGGGCCTCAGGCAATAGGCGGTGGCGCATGGCCTGCCGACTCGTTTGCCCGACCAGGATGACCAGGCACGGGGCCGGCTTGACGGGAATGGGATTATAGGCTGTGGGGTTATTTCCGTTTTTCTGGTACGTGTATTGACGTTGTTTCGTCCATGGGTCGGTGGCTCCTGTCAGAAAGCTGCCAGCCACTCGCAAACCGCGGCAGGTCGTCAGGAAGGCCGGCGCGGACAGTGTCGACCTGGCCGGAGGTCACATCCAAGACATCTCGCGCCAGCCGGCTTTGCGGGCATTGCGCGCCAATGGTGCAGGGGCGCCTAAAATCGTCGCTTCCGTCCAACATTGACCACACCATCCATGCCCAAGGCCGCTGCCGCCAAAAAATCTGAACAGCCTGCCAGCTATGAAGCTGCCTTGCAGGAGCTGGAGCAACTGATTGCACAGATCGAATCCGGTCAGCTGCCGCTGGAGCAGATGCTCAGCGGCTACCAGCGCGCTGCGGAGCTGCTTGGTTTTTGCCGCAGCCAGCTCGAGGCCGTGCAGGAGCAGGTCAAGGTATTGGACGAAGGCAAGCTATCTGCCTGGACCCAGGACTGATCCCGGCGTCCGCGCTTTTTGCCTTGAAGATGCAGCCCATGAATGAATCAATGATTGCCGAACCATCGATGCCTTTGAACGAGGGCAAGCCTGCCCTTGATTTTTCCGTCTGGATGCAGGAGCGACTGGCGCGCACCGAAGACGCGCTGTCGCGCTGGGTGGGCATCAATGCACCAGCGGGTCTGGGCGAAGCCATGCGCTACGCCGTGCTTGATGGCGGCAAGCGCTTGCGACCGCTGCTGGTCTGGGCGGCAGCGGAGGCGGTAGGTGGTCTGGCTGCGGCCACGCTGCGCGCCGGTTGCGCCGTTGAGCTGATTCACGCTTATTCCCTGGTCCACGACGACATGCCCTGCATGGACAACGACACCATGCGTCGTGGCAAGCCCACCGTGCATGTGCAGTTTGGCGAAGCCTCGGCCCTGCTGGCCGGCGATGCTCTGCAGGCCTTGGCGTTCGAGCTGCTGCTGCCTGAAGACGAAGGCATTCCCTGCTCCATGCAGGCCAGGCTGTGCCGCCTGCTGGGCGCGGCGGCGGGCAGCCAGGGCATGGCCGGCGGCCAGGCCATCGACCTGGCCAGCGTGGGCAGGCAACTGAGCGAGGCGCAACTGCGCGAAATGCACCGCCTCAAGACCGGTGCGCTGCTGCTGGGCAGCGTGCTCATGGGGGCTGCCTGCAATGCGCAGACCGATGCCAGGGCACTGGTCGCGCTGACTGACTATGGTCAGGCGCTGGGCGTGGCTTTCCAGGTGGTGGACGACATTCTGGATGTGGTGGCTGACTCGGCAACGCTGGGCAAGACGGCCGGCAAGGACGCGGCCAATGACAAGCCCACTTTCGTGTCGCTGCTGGGGCTGGAGGCCGCGAGAGCCCATGCCGAGCAGTTGCGTCAGCAGGCTCATGCTGCACTGACGCGCAGCGGTCTGGCCGACACGCAGGCCTTGGGTGCACTGGCTGATATGGTCGTGCAGCGCACCCACTGAGATTTAATAGAGAAGCCCTGTAATCCAGTATTGGTAAACACTAGCAGCTATTAAAAATATAGAACATGTCCACGAATACCTCTTCCCTGCTGCACAACATCAACGATCCCGCAGATATGCGCCGTCTCTCGCGCTCCCAGCTCAAGAGCCTGGCCGCAGAGCTGCGCACCTATGTGATCGACAGCGTTTCCAGGACCGGCGGGCACCTCAGCTCCAATCTGGGGACGGTGGAGTTGACCGTGGCGCTGCACTCGGTGTTCAACACACCCTATGACCGCATCGTCTGGGACGTGGGCCACCAGACCTATCCGCACAAGATATTGACCGGCCGCCGCGATCGCATGGGCACGCTGCGCCAGTTCGGCGGCCTGTCCGGTTTTCCCCAGCGGGCCGAGAGTGAATACGACACCTTTGGCACAGCGCACTCGTCCACCAGCATCTCTGCGGCGCTGGGCATGGCTCTGGCTGCCAAGCAAAAGGGCGAAGACCGACGGGCCATTGCCGTGATCGGTGATGGCGCAATGACGGCCGGCATGGCTTTCGAGGCGCTGAACAATGGCGGCGTGCATGATGCCAACCTGCTGGTCATCCTCAATGACAACGACATGAGCATCAGCCCGCCCGTGGGGGCGCTCAATCGCTATCTGGCTCAGCTGATGAGTGGTCAGTTCTACGCCAAGGCCCGCGATGTGGGCAAGAGCGTCCTGAAGCAGGTGCCGCCCTTGCTGGAGCTGGCCAAGCGTCTGGAGCAACAGGCCAAGGGCATGGTCGTGCCTGCCACCATGTTCGAGCAGTTCGGCTTCAACTACATCGGTCCCATCGACGGCCATGACCTCGATTCGCTGATTCCCACGCTGGAGAACATCAAGGGTCTCAAGGGCCCGCAGTTTCTGCATGTGGTCACCAAAAAGGGTCAAGGCTACAAGCTGGCAGAGGCCGACCCCGTGGCCTATCACGGCCCAGGGAAATTCGACCCTGCCGTCGGTCTGGTCAAGCCAGCCACGCCTGCCAAGCAGACCTTCACCCAGGTTTTCGGGCACTGGCTATGCGATATGGCGGCCAAGGATCAGCGTCTGGTCGGCATCACGCCTGCCATGCGCGAGGGCTCGGGCATGGTGGAATTCCACAAGCGCTTTCCCGGCCGCTACTACGACGTGGGCATTGCCGAGCAGCATGCAGTCACTTTCGCTGGCGGCATGGCCTGCGAAGGCGTCAAGCCGGTGGTCGCCATCTATTCCACCTTTTTGCAGCGTGCCTATGACCAGTTGATCCACGACGTTGCGCTGCAGAACCTGCCCGTGGTGTTTGCGCTGGACCGCGCTGGTCTGGTGGGCGCTGACGGTGCCACGCACGCCGGTGCTTATGACATCGCTTTTGTGCGCTGCATTCCCAATATGAGCATGGCCTGCCCGGCCGACGAACGTGAAACACGCCAGTTGCTGACCACGGCCTATGAGCAGCATCACCCTGTCTGCGTGCGCTATCCGCGCGGCGCAGGTGTGGGCGTGACTCCGCTGGACAATCTGGAAGGTTTGCCCTTCGGCAAGGGCGAGATGCGCCGTGAGTCAGCTTCCAAAAAGGTGGCGATTCTGGCCTTCGGCAGCTTGCTGTACCCGGCCTTGCAGGCCGCCGAGGCCTTGGATGCCAGCGTGGCCAATATGCGCTGGGCCAAGCCTCTCGATGAAGAATTGTTGCTCCGGATCGCCGCCGAGCATGAACTCATCGTCACGCTGGAAGAAGGTTGCGTCATGGGCGGCGCGGGCAGTGCCGTCATGGAATGCCTTGCCGCCCATGGCCTGAGCAAGAGCGTGCTGCAACTGGGTCTGCCCGACGAGTTCATCGAGCATGGCGACCCCGCCAAGCTGCTTGCGCTGCAGGGGCTTGATGCCGCAGGCATCGAGGCCTCCATCCGCAAGCGTCTGGCTGCGGGCTGACGCAAGATGGACTTGGCTTGCGCAAGTCCAATGGATTGACACCGGGCCCTTCTATGAAGGGCCTTTTTCATTGCTTGTCGTCAAGAAAACTGACGGCAACCGTGAATCGCCACACGGCCGGCGTCTGCGTTCCTAGAATGCCTGTGGCTGTCGGCCTGTGATCAGACTGTTGCAGCCGGCTTGGCAATAGACAACTACTAGCGGAGAAATATTCATGGATCGTCGCTCACTCGTCAAACATGTGGGCATGGCCGGTGTGCTGGCAGCGGGCGTGGCTCCTGCGGTGCGCAGCCAGGAAGTGCTGCGCTGGCGCCTGGTGACGAGTTTTCCCAAAGTCCTGGACGCCATCTCTGGCGGGGCCGAGAAATTTGCGCAGTCGCTGCGCCTCATGTCAGGCGGCCAGATCGAGGTCAGCGTGCACTCTGCCGGCGAGCTGATGCCCGCGTTTGGCGTGATGGAGGGCGTGCAAAATGGCATGGTCGACATGGCCCTGACGGCACCGTACTACTTCACCGACAAGGACTACTGCTTTGCACTGGGTTGTGCCGTGCCCTTCGGTCTGACGGCGCGGCAGATGGATGCCTGGATGGAATATGGCGGTGGGCGCAAGCTCATGGATGATTTCTACGCCCAGTACAACATCAAGAGTCTGAGTGCCGGCAATACCGGCACGCAGATGGGAGGGTGGTACCGCAAGGAAATCAAGACCGTGCAGGATCTGCACGGCCTGCGCATGCGCGCCGGCGGCGGCTTGCTGGGCGATGCGCTGCAAAAGCTGGGAGTGCAGGCTGTCAACATGCCTATTGGCGACGCACAGCAGGCCCTGGAAAAAGGTCGTCTCGATGCTGTGGAATTTGTCGGCCCCTATGACGACCAGAAGCTGGGCTTCGGCAAGTTCGCGCCTTACTACTACTATCCGGGCTGGTGGGAGGGGGGCGCCGAGCTGGCCTATTTCATCAATGCCAAGGCCTTTGCTGCCCTGACGCCCGAGTTGCGCGCCATGGTGGAGGCTGCAGCGGCGCTGGCCGCCAAGGATCTGACAGCCAAGTACCTGGCCTACAACCCTGCAGCGCTCAAGAAGCTGCTCAGCGAACGCGTGCAACTGCGAGCCTTTCCGCGCGAGCTCATGGATGCAGGGTTCAAGGCCGTGATGGCCACCATGGCCGAGCATGAAGGCAAGTCGGCACAGTTCAAGAAAATTCACAGAAGCATGCGCGGATTTCAGCATGACCAGTTGCTCTGGGACCGTTTCTCCGAGTTCCGCTATGCCAGCTACATGAGTGCGGTACGGCTGTAGTGAGTGATTGTTTTCAATCGGGTGCCAGGCTTGATGCGCATCACTAGGTAGAACTTCTTAAGCGAACGGTCACTTTTTAGCGCTTGTGAAACGGTTGGCTCGTGTACATTTTGTGCCTGTTGCATAAAACAAGCTGGCATAGATCAGTGGTCTGTATCAGCTCAATTCGTTCCTCAAGGAGACTAAAGTGGATCGTCGTTCCATTCTGAAAAATGCCGGTATCGCCGGCGTGCTGGCCGCGGGTGCAGCACCTGCTGTTCACGCCCAGGCCGCTGTGCGCTGGCGTCTGGCCTCCAGCTTTCCCAAGTCGCTGGACACCATCTTCGGCAGTGCTGAAAAGCTGTCGCAACTGGTCAAGGCCATGTCGGGCGGCAAGTTCGAGATTTCGGTGCACCCCGCTGGCGAGCTGATGCCTGCTTTCGGTGTGGTGGATGCGCTGCAGGGCGATACCATTGACATGGCACAGACCGCTGCCTACTACTTCACCGGCAAGGATCCCGTCTTCGCCTTCAGCTGCGCCGTGCCCTTCGGCCTGACCGCATTGCAGATGAACGGCTGGAAGGATCATGGCAACGGCCGCAAGCTCCTTGATGCCTTCTTTGCCAAGTACAACTTCAAGACCGCATCGGCCGGCAACACCACGACCCAGATGGGTGGCTGGTACCGCAAGGAAATCAAGACCGTGGAAGACCTCAAGGGTCTGAAGATGCGTCTGGGCGGCGGCGTGTTCGGCGAGGCCATGGCCAAGCTGGGCGTGGTTGCGCAGAACATGCCTGCTGGCGATGTTTACCAGGCTCTGGAAAAGGGTACGCTGGACGCCGTGGAATTCGTCGGTCCCTACGACGATGAGAAGCTGGGCTTCAACAAGGTTGCGCCTTACTACTACTACCCAGGCTGGTGGGAAGGCTCTGCCGAGTTGGAGTTCTTCATCAACATCAAGAAGTACAACGCGCTGTCGCCCGAGAACAAGGCGATCCTGGACGCTGCAACCCGCGTGGCTGCCGCCGACATGACCAGCAAGTACCAGGTGCTGAATCCTCAGGCCATCAAGCGCCTGGTGGCCAACAAGACCCAGCTCAAGATGTTCCCCAAGCCCTTGATGGACGCCGGCTTCAAGGCCTCCATGGAAGTGTTTGCCGAGCACGAAGCCAAGTCGCCCGAATTCAAGAAGATCCACCAGGACATGCGTGCCTTCCAGCGTGACCAGATTCTGTGGAACCGCTTCTCCGAGTATCCCTTCAATCAGTACATGGCGACTGCCAAGATCTGATTTCGGTCGGCCTCAAGACTGCCAGCGCCATGCGCTGGCTGCAAAAAAACCGCAGCTTGCTGCGGTTTTTTTTCATGCGTCCGAAATTATGCGAGCCTGAGTTGAGCGGCTCCTGCGTCGGACAGCGCAAACAGTAAATCCTCCAGGGCTTCGACAGGTGCAGAGCCAAGGTCTATGGTTGCTTTCACTCCTCCTGCAAGGGCTTGCGGGTCTGACATGAAGTGAACGACTTGCTGCAGCCCCGCCTCATCCGGCTCGTTCTCATCGTCCCCATCAAACCAGTCGTTGAACCAGTCGATGAGCGCCTTGGAGGCCTTCTCTTCCGCCAGACCCTGCACTTCCAGCGACAGCCAGTCCCAGACAAAGGGCTGCAGCTCCACTGCGGAATTACCGATGCGGAAATGAATGGGTTCGAACTCGAGCCGTGTCTGTGAATCCACTTGTACAGGTTTTGCGCTGTCTTCCGATACGGGGATGGCATCGACACGGCAGGGCAGATTCCATGCACCTTCGGTGGCCAGCGTTCCATCGCTGTTGCGATAGGCCGGCTCCACATATGAGTCCTGAGCATTGGCTGCCTGTGACAGCAGGTCTGCGTATGGTTGACGGATGGCCGTCAGCAATTCGGCGATGGTCATGTCGGTTTCCTGGGAAAGCAGCAAATCTATCACTCGGCAATCTCTGCTCAATGAAAAAAGCCCCGGCTCTGGCGAGACGGGGCTGTATCAACGAAGGGGCGCCGGTTTACTTGCTCGCAGGAGCTGCGTTCAGTGAATCCTGCAAGGCCTTGGCCGGATCATCCGAGCCATAGCCGCCCGCATCGGGTGCGGCCGGGGCAGGCTGGCTGCCCTCGGCAGGGGCTGCGGGTACTGCAGAGCCTTCTTCGCCGCCCTCAGGGGCCCCGAAGGGGTTGTCTGCGCCATAGACGCCGCCAGCATCGTTGAGCTGGTTGAGCATCTCGTCACCCACCTTGTTCATGTCCACGACCACCGGTTTGTCGAGCGCGCCGGTCACGATGCCGGGGAAGGCGATGAGCACACCCACCATCACCAGCTGAATCAGCACAAAGGGTATGGCACCCTTGTAGATCTGCATGGTGGTGACGGGCTCGATGACCTTGTGCGTGACCTTGTCGACGTATTGCTTGTCTGGCGCAACCGAGCGCAGGAAGAACAGTGCAAAGCCGAAGGGCGGATGCATGAACGAGGTCTGCATGTTCACGGCCAGCAGCACGCCGAACCAGATCAGGTCGATGCCCATCTTCTCGGCCACGGGCCCCAGCAGCGGCACCACGATGAACGAGAGCTCAAAGTAGTCGAGGAAGAAGGCCAGGAAGAAGATCATGATGTTGACCACGATCAGAAAGCCCACCTGGCCGCCGGGCAGGCTGGTCAGCAGATGCTCCACCCACTTGGGGCCGTCGGCGGCCTGGAATACCAGGCTGAAGGTCGTGGCGCCTATCATGATGAACATCACGAAGCTTGCCAGCTTGGTGGTCGAGGCCAGGGCCTGCTTGAGCAGGTCCATGTTCAGGCGTCGGCGGGCAAAACCCATGATCAGTGCCGCCATGGCTCCCATGGCGCCGCCTTCGGTGGGAGTCGCAATGCCCAGGAAAATGGTGCCCAGCACCAGGAAGATCAGCAGCAGCGGAGGGATCAGCACAAAGGTCACGCGCTCGGCCAGCTTGGACAGCAGGCCCAGCTTGAGGACCCGGTTGAGCGAGGCGATCACGAAGGCGATGAATGTGCCGCCGCACATGGCGGTGACGATTTTCTCGTCAGTGGGTACATCCAGCACTTCCTTGCCCTGCCACCAGGTGTGCAGGTCGGCCATGTGATTGGCCAGGAAGATGGCCACGATGGTCGAGATGCCCATGACCACGGCCAGCGAGGTATAGCCGCCGTTGCCATTGGCTTCGCGATAGATGCGTGCCTCCACAGGCAGGGCAGGCACCATCTTGGGCTTGAAGATGGCCAGAATCACCACCCACAGCACATACAGGCCCATGAGCATGAAGCCAGGAATGAAGGCGCCCTTGTACATATCGCCCACGCTCTTGCCCAACTGGTCGGCCATCAGAATCAGTACCAGCGAGGGTGGGATGATCTGTGCCAGCGTGCCCGAGGCTGCAATCACGCCGGAGGACAGGCGACGGTCATAGCCATAGCGCAGCATGATGGGCAGAGAGATCAGGCCCATGGAGATCACCGAAGCAGCAACCACGCCGGTGGTGGCGGCCAGCAGTGCACCCACAAAGATCACGGCCAGCGCCAGGCCGCCGCGGATGGGGCCGAACACCTGGCCGACTGTGTCGAGCAGGTCCTCTGCCATGCCTGAGCGTTCGAGAATCAGGCCCATCAAGGTGAAAAAGGGAACGGCCAGCAAGGTGTCGTTGGCCATGATGCCGATCAGGCGCTGGGGCAGCCAGGCCATCACGGATGAAGGGAAGACCCCCAGTTCGATGCCCAGAAAGCCGAAGGCCAGGCCTGCTGCACCCAGGCTGAAGGCCACGGGAAATCCCAGCAGCAGAAAGCAGATCAGCCCCGCAAACATGATGGGGGCGTAGTTGGTAGCGATAAATTCCATCGATTGTCTCCCGCTACCGTTATGCCTTGGCCTGGGCGGCCAGCGCCTCAGCCTGCTTGCGATCGGCTTCGGCACGCAGGGCCTCGGCCAGTTCTTCCTCGGCGCTCTTGTCGCTGAGCTTGCCCATGGGGTCGGGGCCGTCACCGGTCAGGAAGGCAATGCGCTTGATCAGTTCGGAGATGCCCTGCAGCAACAGCAAGGTGATGCCCACAGGAATCGCCGTCCATACGGGCCAGCGGATCAGCCCGCCGGGGTTGCCCGACATTTCGCCGGACTGGTACATCTGAATCACCACCGGCATGCTCAGCCACAGAATGGTCAGGCACAGCGGGGTGAGAAAGAAGGCAAAGCCGATGATGTCGATCCAGACCTGGGCCTTTTTGGACAGACGGCTGTTGATCACGTCGATGCGCACATGCTCGCGATGCAGCAGGGTGTAGCCCGCAGCAATCAGAAATGACCATGCGAACAGATACCACTGGACTTCCAGAAAGGCATTGGAGCTGGTGTCAAAGGCCTTGCGAACAATGGCGTTGGCGGCGCTGATGAAGGTGGCGGCAAATATCAGCCAGATGGAATATTTGCCGACAAAGGCGTTGAGCCTGTCGATAGCCCTGGACAGGGCGAGTAAAGCCTGCATGGTGTCTCCAAAAAGTAGGCTGTGTATGCGTCGCGCTGTTGGGGCTGGTAAGCCTCAGGGCGATCTGAGTTTTTGAACCAAACTGGAGATTCTACGGACGCAGGTATAGTGTTTTTTACAAATGCGCACGCAAATGTGGCGCCCGAGCGTCAGTTGTGCTTGCTATGCGTACGATAGCTGGAAGTGCATGGCTGGTGCAGCTTAGATGATTGTTTTATTGAGGTATTTTGGGTTTGTCATGGGCTTGCTTGGTAGTGTGCGCCTGCTGTCGTCGAGGGTGTTTCACACCGGAACTAGGGCAAATCCGTAGAGAGCCACACTGCATCAATTGGGTTCACCACCTTTTATTTGCTGGCCAGCCGGCGATAGAGCGTGGCCCGGCTCAATCCCAGATTGCGGGCTGCCACGGTTACATTTCCGTGAGCTTCCTGCATGGCCTGCTGAATCAGCAGCAGCTCGCTGGTGCGCAGCGGCGTGGCCATGGCATTGGCAGATGTTCCCCGGCAGATTGCGCCGGAACCCGTCATGGCTGGAGCGCGCAGCAGGGGGCCGGCCTGTGCCAGTGCCAGCAGGCGCAGACCGGACCACAGCGGCAGTTGCAGCGGCGCCTCGGGCCGCCGGCGTGCGTGCTCGATCAGATGACTCCAGGGCAGGGCCAGCAGCTCATGGCTCTGGATGAGCGAGTCCTCCCCGGGAGCTTGCAGAGGACGTGGCACCAGTTGCCTGGCCACGGTATTGCTGCCCAGCAGCCGGCCTTCGGCATCAAATGCCATCAGGCCTTCGCCTTCCTGGCCCAGCGGCCCGCCTGGCCAGTTCACGCGCAGCAGCAGGGTATGAGGCAGGGCCCGCAGCAAACGATCTTCGATGGCGCGTGCACAGCGCAGCGCCAGCAGCAGCAGCTCGGGGCGCTCGGGGACATCGATGCCGGTGATGTCCAGCATGCCCAGGCATTCGCCCTGAGGGCCGAATACCGGAGCACCTGCGCAGCTGTAGTCGCGCAGATCGTCAAAAAAATGCTCTTGTCTGTGCAGCCATACCGGGCCGAGTTCGGCCAGTGCCGCGCCTATGGCCGAGGTGCCCACGCCGCGCTCGGACAGGTCCACGCCGACACGGCCTACGGCCAGCGCGCGCAGATCGCTGTGGTCGACGGGGCCTTGCACTTCCAGTGTCAGTCCCAGGGCATCGGTCAGCAGGCAGAAGTAGCGCATGGCGCCCACGGCCGCGACCAGTTGTGTCATGACCGGGCGTGCGGCCTGCAGCAGCAGCTGGTGCTTGTCCTGGGCGTGGCGCAGCGCGTGAGGTCCGACGGCCTCGAACTCCACGGTTTGCGCGGGATGACGGCCCTGCGCCACGCAGCGCTGCCACGAGCGCCAGAGCCAGGGAGCCAGGCCAGACGGTGCCAGCGAATGGGACGAGTCCATCGCCAGCAACTGCTGCCTGGCTAGGACAAGCAGTGAGTCGCGTGCACCTGGACGGGCTGCGGCTTGCGCGGATGTGGCGAGGCTGGCGGGCGGCATGCGGACTCCGGACAGTGTTTCATTTTGAGAATATCTGTGCGTGTTTCGCCTGGCTTGGGGGTCAACCCTAGCGCCTTGCATCGCGGTAACTGCCCACCATAGAGAGTGCGGTTGTGCTTTGTTACCCAATTCTTCGGATATAGGCAGGAGGCATCACGATGAATGTTCAGTTCACGGTCAATGGCCGCGCGGCCAGCATTGACGTCCCCCCCAATACCTTGCTGGTGCAGGCGCTGCGTGAACAGCTGCGCCTGACGGGAACCCATGTGGGCTGCGATACCAGCCAGTGCGGAGCCTGCACGGTGCTGGTCGATGGCAAGGCCATCAAGTCCTGCACCATGCTGGCCGTGCAGGCCCAGGGTGCGGAGGTGCAGACCATAGAGGGCATGGCCGCCGCCGACGGCACCATGCATCCCATGCAGGCGGCCTTCAAGCAGTGCCATGGCCTGCAGTGCGGCTTCTGCACGCCCGGCATGGTGATGAGTGCGGTGGATCTGTGCCGCCAGAAGCCCGGCGCCACCGATGCCGAGATCCGCGAACTGCTCGAAGGCAATATCTGCCGCTGCACGGGCTACCAGAACATCGTCGCCGCCGTCAAGGCGGGTCGCGACGGCATGAGCGCCACCTGAGCTGCGCATCACAACTAGAAGAGGAGACACACCATGGGTGCATCTGACTTTTCCAAGCTGCCGCATATCGGCGAAGCCGTTCTGCGCCGCGAGGATGATCGCTTTCTGACCGGCGCTGGCCAGTACACGGACGACATCACGATGGGCGCACAAGCCTATGCGGTATTTGTGCGCTCGCCCCATGCCCATGCCAGGCTGCGCAGTGTCAACATCGATGCAGCCAAGGCAGCGGTGGGCGTGATCGGTGTGCTCACGGGCGCCGATGTGGCGGCAGCCGGCATCAACGGCCTGCCCTGTGGCTGGTTGATCACCAGCACCAATGGCGAGCCCATGAAGGAGCCACCGCACCCGATACTGGCCCTCGATACCGTGCGCTATGTGGGCGACCAGGTGGCCATGGTGGTCGCGGAGACCCTGCAGCAGGCGCGCGATGCGGCCGAGTTGGTGGAGGTCGACTATGAGGTGCTGCCTGCCGTCGTGAACGTGGCCGATGCGGCGGGCGGCAAAAAGCCCGGCGCCGTGGTCCACGATATCGCTCCCGACAACCGTTGCTACCAGTGGGCGATTGGCGACAAGGCAGCAGTGGATGCGGTGTTTGCCGGCGCCGCCCATGTGACCCGGCTGGACCTGGTCAACAACCGTCTGATCCCCAATGCCATGGAGCCGCGCGTTGCCATAGGCAGCTACAACCGCGCCATGGACGAGTACACACTGTACGTGGCCAACCAGAACCCGCACGTGGAGCGGCTGCTGATGACGGCTTTCGTCATGGGCCTGCCCGAGAGCAAGGTGCGTGTGATTGCGCCCGATGTGGGCGGCGGCTTCGGCTCCAAGATCTTTCTGTATGCCGAGGATGTCTGCCTGACCTGGGCCGCCAAAAAGCTCAACCGCAATATCAAGTGGACGGCCGATCGCAGCGAATCCTTCCTGACCGATGCGCATGGCCGCGACCATGTCAGCCATGCCGAGATGGCCATGGATGCCGACGGCAAGTTCCTCGCCATGCGTGTGCACACCGATGCGAATCTGGGCGCCTATCTGTCCACTTTCGCCAGCGCAGTGCCCACCATTCTTTATGCAACCTTGCTGGCGGGCCAATACACCACGCCGCAAATCCATATCGAGGTCGATGCCTGGTTCACCAACACCTCGCCCGTGGATGCCTACCGGGGCGCAGGCCGCCCCGAGGCCACTTATCTGCTTGAGCGTCTGGTCAGTCGCTGTGCCTGGGAGATGAATCTGTCGCAGGCCGAGATCCGGCGCCGCAACTTCATCACCAGCTTTCCCTATCAGACGCCGGTGGCGCTTCAGTACGACATTGGTGACTACAAGGCCTGCATGGATCAGGCCGAGCAACTGGCCGATGTGGCGGGCTTTGCGGCGCGGCGTGCCGCCAGCGAGGCCAAAGGCCTCAAGCGTGGCCTGGGCTACAGCAGCTATATCGAGGCCTGTGGTCTGGCTCCCAGCAATATTGCCGGGGCACTGGGCGCGCGTGCCGGTCTGTTCGAGTGTGGCGAGGTGCGCGTCCATCCCACGGGCAGCGTGACGGTGTTCACGGGTTCGCACAGCCACGGTCAGGGGCATGAGACGACTTTTGCCCAGGTGGTGGCGGCCCGGCTGGGCATTCCCGTCGAGCATGTAGAGATCGTCCACGGCGATACGGGCCGCGTGCCCTTTGGCATGGGAACCTATGGCTCGCGCTCCATCAGCGTGGGGGGCGCGGCGATCATGAAGGCGCTGGACAAGATCGAGGCCAAGGCCAAGAAGATCGCCGCCCACCTGATGGAGGCCAGCGATGCCGACATCGATTTCGCGGGAGGCGAGTTCACGGTGCGCGGCACCGACAGAAAGCTGCCGTTCGCCCAGATTGCGCTGACGGCCTATGTGCCGCACAACTATCCGCTGGACAAGCTGGAGCCCGGGCTGGACGAGACCGCTTTCTACGATCCCACCAACTTCACCTTTCCGGCCGGCACCTATATCTGCGAGGTCGAGGTCGACCCGGCCACGGGCGTGGTGCGTGTCGACCGCTTCAGTGCCGTGGATGACTTCGGCACCATCATCAACCCGATGATCGTGGAGGGCCAGGTCCATGGCGGACTGGCCCAGGGCATAGGTCAGGCGCTGCTGGAAAACTGCGTCTACGACCGTGACTCGGGGCAGTTGCTGACCGGTAGCTTCATGGACTACGCCATGCCCCGCGCCGACGATCTGCCCGATTTCAAGCTGGGTACGGTCTGCACGCCCTGCACCCATAACCCGCTGGGTACCAAGGGCTGCGGCGAGGCCGGGGCCATAGGTTCGCCGCCGGCCGTGATCAACGCCGTGCTCGATGCCCTGCATTCGCTGGGTGTCAAGGATCTGGACATGCCTGCCAGCCCGCACCGCGTGTGGGAAGCCATCGATGCCGCACGCCCCTGACCGCTGCCTGAACACACCCGACTGAGAGGAAGAGAGGACAACACATATGTATGCCTTCAGTTACTCCAATCCCCGGACGCTGGATGAGGTGAGCGCTGCCAGCGGTCAGTTTCTGGCCGGCGGCCAGAGCCTGATTCCTTCCATGAAGCTGCGCCTGGCCCAGCCCGGCGCGATTGTGGATCTCAATCAGGTCGATGGCCTGGCGGGAATCCGAGTCGGCGGCGATCAGGTCGAGATCGGCGCCATGACCCGTCATGCCGATGTCGCCGCCAGCCGCGAGGTGCAGGCCGCGATTCCCGCCCTGGCCGAGTTGGCCGGCGGTATCGGCGACCGCCAGGTGCGGGCGCGCGGCACGATTGGCGGCTCGCTGGCCAACAACGACCCTGCGGCCTGCTATCCCTGCGCGGTGCTGGGGCTGGGTGCCACGGTGGTCACGAGCTGGCGCGAGATTGCGGCAGACGACTTCTTTCAGGGCATGTACACCACGGCACTGGAAGAGGGCGAGTTGATCAAGGCTGTGCGCTTCCCGGTGCCCAGGACGGCGGCCTATATCAAGTTCAAGCAGCCCGCGTCGCGCTTTGCGCTGGTGGGCGTGTTTGTGGCGCAGACGGTGCAGGGCGTGCGCGTGGCTGTGACAGGTGCGGGGCTGTCGGTCTTCCGACATGCGGAGCTGGAAGCTGCGCTCAATCAGAGCTTCACTTCCGCAGCAGCCGCTGCGGTGCCGATCGACGACAGCGAACTCAACAGCGATCTGCACGCGAGTGCGCGCTACCGGGCGCAACTGATCAGCGTTCTGACGCAGCGGGCGGTGGATCAGCTGCTCTCTCCCTGAGCGGCTTCGTCGGAGTGGCCGCTCTTTGGCGGCCCCGCCTCGCTGGCCGGGCGCTGTGCGCCAGGGCGAGGGAGGGAAACCCCGCTACGGGCGGGCGGGTGGTCGGCATAGGCCCTCGCTCGCTGTTCCTTTGCTGCAGTGTTTTTTTTGAGAGGAGTGATTCTTGAAGAGAAAGTGGTTTTATCCCTATAGGTAAAGCGCAGGATGCTATGAATACTGAAGTAAACCGCGCTTTGGAGTCGGTGGATGGGCTGTTGGCCGCCTTGCAGGAGGTTGGCTATTTCGCGGACCGGCGTCTGGCTACGGCCGTGTTTCTGGCTCTCAGGCTCCAACGCCCCCTGCTGCTGGAGGGCGAGCCGGGCGTTGGCAAGACCTCGCTGGCCCAGGCGCTGTCCCGGGTGCTGGAGCGGCAACTGATCCGGCTGCAGTGCTATGACGGCCTGGAGCAGCGTGAAGCACTGTATGAGTGGAATTACGCGGCGCAGCTGCTGCATCTGCGCGCGGCCGAGCTGCGTGGTGCGACGGAGCTGGAGGCTGTCGAGCAGGAGGTCTATCAGCCGCGCTATCTGGTGCGCCGTCCTCTGCTGCAGGCCCTGCAGACCCCCGCGCCCGGCGCGGTGCTGCTGATTGACGAGGTGGACCGGGCCGACGAGCCTTTCGAGGCCTTTTTGCTCGAGTATCTGGGGGAGTACCAGGTCAGCATTCCCGAGCTCGGGGTCGTCAGGGCCCAGGTGCCGCCCGTCACCATTCTTACCAGCAATCGCACGCGCGATCTGCATGATGCGGTCAAGCGCCGCTGCCTCTATCACTGGCTGGACTATCCCGAGCGCGAGCGAGAGCTGGCCATTGTCCAGTCCAAGGTGCCCGAAGCCGGGGCCGCGTTGACCGAACAGATCGCCCGCTTTGTGAACCGGCTGCGCAGCCGCCCGTTTGCCGATGCGTTCGAGCGCGCGCCCGGCATTGCTGAAAGCGTGGAGTGGGCCAAGGCGCTGGTGGCACTCGACACCCTGGTCATAGACCCCGAGCTGGTGCACGAGACGGCGGGCATTCTATTCAAGCAGCGCGAAGACGTGGCGGCGCTCACGCCAGAGCGTCTGCAGCAATTGCTGGAGCCCGATGCCACAGCCTGAGCTGCAGGCGCAGTCGCCAGCGCGGCCCGCAAGCGTGAGCTGGTGGGGGGACGCGCGCAGCGGCAAGCTGCCCATCAATCTGCTGGGGTTTGGCCGCGCGCTGCGCCGCGCGGGGCTGGCGGTGGATGCTGAGCGCCTGGCCCTGGCCCAGCAAAGCCTGATGCTGGTGGGCATGAGCCGGGAGGACGTGGCCGCCGCACTGGAAGCCGTGCTGGTTTCGCGCGAACAGGACCTGGCGGTCTTTCGCGAGCTGTTTGCGGCTTACTTTCGCAATCCCGAGGTGGCCCAGCAGTTGCTGAGCCAGTTGCTGCCGGGGGCGCCGGAGGCGGCCAGGCCGCGTCACAGGCCGCGTGTGCAGGAGGCCTTGTCGGCGATTCGCGCCGCACGGCAAAAGCCCGCGAGCGAGGAGCTGGCGCTGGATGCCGCCATGTCGGCCAGCGACCGGCACAGGCTGCAGCATGCGGACTTCAACCAGCTCAGTGCCAGCGAGTACCGCCTGGTGCAGCAGCTGGTGCGCGATATCCGCCTGCCGCTGCCCAGCTATCGCAGTCGAAGAAGCGAGCTGCGCGCTTCGGGGCTGCGTGTGCACTGGCCCGCCAGCCTGAAGGCTGCGGCAGCCACGGGCGGCGAGCTGGCAAGACTCAAATGGCGCAGGCGCAAGCGGCTGCCCATGCCCTGGCTGGCGCTGGTCGATGTATCGGGCTCCATGGAGCGCTATGTGCGTCTGCTGCTGGCATTTCTGCACCAGGCCACCAGCCCCCGGCGCTATCCGCAGCTGCGCCGCCATGTCTACAGCATGGGAACCGGCCTGCAGGAGCTGGACCGGGCTTTTGCCCACAGCGACCCCGATGCCATGCTGGCCCAGCTCAATCATGACATCGACGACTTCGGCGGCGGCACCTGCCTTGGGGAATGCCTGGCACAGCTGCGCCGGCAGGGAGCGCGCCATCTGGTGGGCAGGCGCACCCTGGTGCTGCTGGTTAGCGACGGGCTGGATACAGGCGACAGTGCGCTGTTGGAGCGGGAGCTGCAATGGCTGGCGCGGCACAGTGCGCGCATTGTCTGGCTCAACCCCTTGTTGCGCTTTGACGGGTATGCCCCGCTGGCCAAAGGCGCGCAGGTGCTGCATCGTCACAGCCATGCCATGCTGGCCGTGCACAACCTGCAGTCATTGCAGCAACTGGCTGCCCACCTGGCGAAGCTGCTGCAGCTGCCGCACCGAGATTGAAAAGGAGAACACCATGGAAATGCATGCCAGCCGTCCTCTTGCCGTGAGCCAGCAGCAGGCCTGGGAGGCGCTCAACGATCCGCAAACCTTGCAGCAATGCCTGGCCGGCTGCGAGAAGTTCGAGGATGCAGGCGATGGCTCCTATGCCGTGATCATGTCCGTGAAGATCGGTCCGGTATCGGCTAAGTTCAATGGCCGGGTCACGCTGTCGGATGTGCAGCCGCCCAAGAGCTACACGATCGCCTTTGAAGGGCAGGGCGGTGTGGCCGGCTTTGGCAAGGGCCAGGCCAAGGTCGATCTGACGCCCACCGATGCAGGGCATTGCGAGCTGCAGTACGAGGTTCAGGCCCAGGTCGGTGGCAAGATTGCCCAGTTGGGCCAGCGCCTGATCGACGGCGCGGCCAAGAGCATGGCGGAGGACTTCTTTGCACGCTTCGAAGCCTTGATGCAGCAGCGCTACCCGAGCGAGCCGCCCGAAGACGAAGGCGTTGCGGAGGAGCTGGATACACGCTCCTGGGAGCACGACGCGGCCTCCACCAGCTACGCCCCGCTGGACGCTACGCCCTCGGCGCCGCCGCGCGAATCGTCAGGCATCCCCGTCTGGGCCTGGGGCCTGGGGGCTGTCATCGTGCTGGGCGCGCTCTGGCTGCTGACTCGCTGACCAGTGCATGAAAAAAGCCCCTGAGCCTGAGGCCAGGGGCTGGGTGCAGATGGCCAAACCTTACTGAGGCTGGGCGTGGAAAGCCTTGTTGGCAATCTTCCAGCCCTGCTCGGTCTTGAGCAGCACAAAGTAGTCGGTAAAGGTCACGGCACCATGGTAGAGCGTTACCTTGGCCATGGCGGCCGTGCCCACGATGTCCAGAGAGTCGATGACGCGGCGACGGGTGGCTTCGTCGGCGGCGGGCGTGTTCTTGAAGCGCTGGCAGTAGAAGTCCAGGTCCCAGGATGTCAGAGGGCCTTCACGCACGGATTCGAGCCGTGCCGTGGGCATGAAGGCTGCGCGCATATGCTCGGCCTTGTCTTCGGCATGGCCGCGCATGTACAGCTCCAGCGGCACGCGCACGGCGGCTTCTTCGGGGTGATTGGTCAGACGTTCGGTGGTCATATGGGTTTCTCCTAGGAGCCGGATTCCTTGCGCCGCATGGCGGACGCAACAACGGCAGTGTCAGCTGCTTCCAAGCATGAGGCCTGCCAAGGCGATCATTGCGGCTATGAAAGTCAGCACTGTTTAAGTCTCCGAATGCGGAACTTCAGCAGGTAAACCCGAGGTAAAGCGGGGGTAAATGCTGGCAAAGCCGGCGCTGCCTGACCCGGGGTTTGATTGCAACTGGATACCATTGGCGCCAATTCAGGCTCCAAATTCCTGCGCTCAACCATGTCCAGCACATCCAATCAGTACCCCAACCGCCATTTTCTACAGCTGGGCAAGGTCCGGCCCGCACTGCTTGCCACGGTGGTGATCGCCCTGACAGCCGCTGGCGGTGGCTATTGGTGGTATGCGCAAAAGCAAGGTGCAAGCGGCGATACGTCTTCGGCTACAGCTCCTAAACAGGGAGCGGGCGGGCCCGGTGCACGTGCCGGGCGCAATGGTCGCATGGGGCCTGGAGGCCCCGGTGGCATGAGCCAGGCTCAGCCTGTGAGCGTAGGTGTGGTGGAGCAGCGTGATATGCGCGTGCTCGTCAGCGCCATCGGCACCATGAATGCACGTGCCACGGCTGTGGTGCGTGCCAAGGTCTCGGGCGAGCTGCTCAAGCTGCACTTCAAGGAAGGTGACGAAGTCAAGGCCGGTCAGTTGCTTGCCGAGATCGACCCGCGCAGTTTTGCCGCCTCGCTGGCGCAGGTGCAGGGCTCTCTGGCACGCGATCAGGCCCAGCTCAAGAATGCGCAGCTGGATCTGCAGCGCTACAAGGAGCTGCAGGCACAGGACTCGATTGCCCGCCAGCAGGTCGATACCCAGGCCGCACTGGTGCGCCAGCTGCAGGGCACGGTGGCGGCCGATCAGGGGCAGGTCGATGCGGCCAAGCTGCAGCTGAGCTATACCAGGATCACGGCTCCCATCTCGGGCCGCCTGGGTCTGCGCCAGGCCGACCTCGGCAACGTGGTCAATCCTTCCGATGCCAACGGACTGGTGACGATCTCCCAGATTCGCCCCATCGACGCTGTTTTCTCCATCCCCGAGGCCCATGTCGGTATGCTGGCCCAGCAATTGCGCGAGGGCAAGCTCATGCCCGTCGAACTCTGGGACCGCGAGCAAAAGCAGATGCTGGCCAAGGGCCAGCTCAATGCGCTGGACAACACCATCGACACGACCACGGGCACGGTCAAGGCCAAGGCCTCGTTCGACAACGCCGAGCGCAAGCTGTTCGCGAATCAGTTCGTCAACGTCAAGCTGCAGCTGCGCCAGATCGATCAGGCGCTGGTCGTGCCCGCGAATGCCGTGCAAAACAATTTCGTCTATCTGGTCAAGCCCGACAACACGGTCACGCAGCGCAAGATCACCGTGGGGGTGACGGACGGCGACTATGTCAGCGTACGCGGCGAGCTGGAGCCGGGCGACAAGGTGGTGACCGACGGCATCGACCGTCTGCGCGAAGGTGCTCAGGTGACGGTGGTGGACTCGGAAAAAGTCAAGAAGGTCGACCAGGCCGTGCAGGATGCCGCTAACCAGCCGCGCGGGATGATGCGCAACCTCAGTCCCGAGCAGCGTGAAAAAGTCTCCAAGATGACGCCCGAGGAACGCAAGGAGTTCTTCCAGAAGCTGCGCGCCGAGCGCGGTGCCAATGGCGGCAATGCAGGTCCCGGCCAGGGACCGCGTGGCACGGACGCCCGTGGCGATCAGCCGCGCGAGGCGCAGGGCAGTCCCTCCAAGCCGGACCCCAAGGCAGAAGCCAAGCCGGATGCCAAGCCTGCAGCTGGGAACGAGGCCAGGCCCCAGGCCGGCGCCGAGCGTGGTGAAGGCGGTGAGGCTCGCACGGAAAGATCCGAGGGCCGGGGTGACCGTCCCCAGCTGACTCCCGAGCAGCGCGCCAAGCTGGAGGCCCTGTCGCCCGAAGAGCGCCGCGCTTTCTTCCAGAAGCTGCGCGCCGAGCGCGAAGCAGGCGGCAAGGCTGAGACCAGCGGCGCGGCGCGCTGAGCATAGCCAGAGCCTGCGGCCATCATGAATCTCTCGCGCCTCTTCATTCTCAGGCCCATCGCCACCAGCTTGCTGATGGTGGCGGTGCTGATCTCGGGCATTCTTGCCTACCGCCTGCTGCCCATCTCGGCCCTGCCCGAGGTGGATTACCCCACGATTCAGGTCACTACCTTGTATCCGGGGGCCAGCCCCGATGTGATGACCTCCAACGTCACGGCACCGCTGGAGCGCCAGTTCGGCCAGATGCCGGGCCTGGACCAGATGTCCTCGACAAGCTCGGGCGGCGCATCGGTCATCAGCCTGCGCTTTGCGCTCGATATGTCCATGGATGTGGCCGAGCAGCAGGTGCAGGCCGCCATCAACGCGGGCACCAATCTGCTGCCCAGCGATCTGCCCATGCCCCCGCTCTACAGCAAGGTCAACCCGGCCGATGCGCCGGTGCTGACGCTGGCCATCAGCTCGCCTTCGCTGCCCGTCATCAAGATCAACGACCTGGTGGAGAACCGCCTGGCGCCCAAGCTCTCCCAGGTCAAGGGCGTGGGCCTGGTGGCCATTGCCGGTGCGCGCCGTCCGGCCGTGCGCATCCAGGCCAACCCGGCAGCGCTGGCCAGCTTCGGCATGACCCTGGACGATGTGCGCACCGCCATCTCGGCGGCCAACGTCAAGACCGCCAAGGGCAGCTTTGACGGCCCCAACCGCGCGTCGACCATCGATGCCAACGACCAGATGCAGTCGGCGGCCGAGTACCGCAACCTCATCATCGCCTTCAAGAACGGCAATCCCGTGCGCCTGTCCGATGTGGCGCAGACTGTGGACGACGCCGAGAACACGCGTCTGGCCGCCTGGTCGGGCACACCCGAGACTGGCTCCAAGTCGGCCGTGATTCTCAATATCCGTCGCCAGCCCGGCGCGAACGTGATCGACACCGTCGATGCCATCAAGAACCTGCTGCCCCAGCTCAAGGAGACGCTGCCCGCCTCCATCGACGTGCAGGTGCTTACCGACCGCACCGTGACCATTCGCGCCTCGGTCAAGGACATGCAGTTCGAGCTGGCCCTGGCCATCGCTCTGGTGGTGATGGTGATCTTCCTGTTCCTGCGCAGCGCATCGGCCACGTTGATTCCCAGCGTGGCGGTGCCGCTGTCGCTGATAGGCACCTTCGGCGTCATGTATCTGGCAGGCTTTTCCATCAACAATCTCACGCTGATGGCCCTGACCATTGCCACGGGCTTTGTGGTGGACGACGCCATCGTGATGATCGAGAACATCGCCCGCTATGTGGAAAAGGGCGAGCCGCCCATGCAGGCCGCGCTCAAGGGCGCCAAGCAGATCGGCTTCACCATCATCTCGCTGACCATCTCCCTGGTCGCGGTGCTGATTCCGCTGCTGTTCATGGGGGATGTGGTGGGCCGTCTGTTCCACGAATTCGCCATCACCATGACGGTGGCGATTCTGATCTCGGCCGTGGTTTCGCTCACGCTCACCCCCATGCTGTGCGCGCGCCTGCTGCGCCACCAGCCAGAGGCCGAGAAGAAAAAGGCCGAGTCCAAGGGCTTCGGCGCTGCGGTCGCGCGCTTTTTCGACAAGGTGATTGCCGAATACGGCCGCATGCTGACCTGGGTGCTGGATCACAGCAAGCTGACATGGCTGGTGTTCATCGCCACGCTGCTGGTCACGGTGCTGCTGTACTTCGTCGTGCCCAAGGGCTTCTTCCCCGAGCAGGATACGGGCACGATTGCCGCGACCACCGAGGCCGACCAGTCCATCTCCTTTGCCGCCATGGCAGAGCGCCAGCAGGCGCTGGCCGAGCATTTGCTCAAGGACCCGGCCGTGGCCTCCATCTCCTCGTTCATCGGTGTCGACGGCACCAATACCACGCTCAATACCGGCCGCATCCAGATCGACCTCAAGCCGCATGCCCAGCGCGACCGCCTGCCCGTGGTGCTCAATCGACTGGCCGAAGACTCCCTGGCTGTGCCCGGCATCCGCCTCTATGCCCAGCCCGTGCAGGACCTGACGATAGAGGACCGCCAGGCCCGCACCCAGTACCAGCTGCTGCTTTCCTCGCCGGACATGAACCAGCTCACGGCCAGTACCAGGATTTTGGTGGAGCGCCTGCAGCAACTGCCCCAGTTGCTGGATGTGAGCAGCGATCTGCAGAACCAGGGCCGTCAGGCCTATGTGCAGATCGACCGGGCCCAGGCCAGCCGCCTCGGCGTGACGGTCTCGTCGGTGGACTCGGCCCTCTACAACGCTTTCGGCCAGCGCCTGATCTCCACCATCTTCACGCAATCCAACCAGTACCGGGTGGTGCTGGAGGTGGCGCCGCAGTTCAAGATCGGGCCCGAGGCCTTGCAGAATATCTATGCCGCATCGAGCAACGGAGCGCCGGTGCCGCTGTCTTCGATTGCCACGGTGAGCGAGCGTCCGATGGCACTGGCCGTCAACCATGTGGGGCAGTTGCCTGCGGCTACGATTTCGTTCAACACCGCATCCGGCGTGTCGCTGGGCCATGCGGTTGAAGCGGCACAAGCCGTCATCGGGCAGCTGCGCGACGAAGGGCAGATCCCGCTGTCGGTGGATTCGCAGTTCCAGGGTGCGGCGCTGGCCTTCCAGGCCTCGTTGTCCAATACCCTGCTGCTGGTGCTGGCCGCCATCATCACCATGTACATCGTGCTGGGCGTGCTCTACGAGAGCACGATTCACCCGATCACGATTCTCTCCACCCTGCCGTCGGCGGGCGTGGGGGCGCTGCTGGCCTTGCTGGTGGCGGGGCTGGATCTGGACATCATCGCCATCATCGGCATCATCTTGCTGATCGGCATCGTCAAGAAGAACGCCATCATGATGATCGACTTCGCGTTGGACGCCCAGCGCGAGGAGGGCATGAACGCGCGCGACGCCATCTACCAGGCCTGTCTGCTGCGCTTCCGCCCGATTCTCATGACCACGCTGGCGGCCCTGCTGAGCGCGCTGCCCATGATGCTGGGAACCGGCGTGGGCAGCGAGCTGCGTCAGCCGCTGGGCGTGACCCTGGTGGGCGGCCTGCTGCTGAGCCAGCTGCTGACCCTGTTTACCACGCCGGTGATCTATCTGACCTTTGAAAACTGGGCCGAGGGCTGGCGCACCCGGCGCGGCCTGCCGGCCGTCAAGCAGGTGCCGCACTCCGAGGCCGAAGTCATGGGCGAGGCAGGCGATGGCGGCCAGAGCGGGGCGCGTCCATGAGCATCTCCACGCCCTTCATCTTCCGGCCCATTGCAACCCTGCTGCTGACCATAGGCATGGCCCTGGTGGGCGGCGTGGCCTATTTTCTGCTGCCTGTGGCGCCGCTGCCGCAGGTGGACTATCCGACGATTTCGGTGACCGCCAGCCTGCCCGGCGCGGCGCCGGACACCATGGCGGCCACCGTGGCCACGCCGCTGGAGCGCGCCCTGGGCGCGATTGCCGGCGTCAACGAGATGACGTCCAGCTCCAGCATGGGTAGCACGCGCATCACGCTGCAGTTCGATCTGACGCGCACGGTGGACAGCGCCGCCCATGACGTGCAGGCCGCCATCAATGCGGCGCGCACGCTGCTGCCTTCGGGCATGCCGGGCAACCCGACCTATCGCAAGGTCAACCCGGCCGACGCGCCCATCATGATTCTGGCGCTGACTTCGGACTCCCTCACGCGCGGCCAGATGTATGACGCGGCCTCCACGGTGCTGGCACAGAAGCTGGCCCAGGTGGAAGGCGTGGGCCAGGCTTCGATCAATGGCGGTGCGCTGCCGGCCGTGCGTGTGGAGCTGGATCCGGTGCGTCTGGCCGCCAATGGCGTATCGCTGGATGCGGTGCGCACGGCCATCACCGCCACCAATGCCAACCGCCCCCTGGGCGCCGTGGAGCGTGAAGACCACTACTGGCAGGTGGCGACCAACGACCAGGCCCGCACTGCCGCCGAATACGCGCCGCTGGTCCTGCGCTGGAACAACGGCAATGCGGTGCGGCTGTCCGATGTGGCCGATGTCACCGACTCCGTGCAGGACATTCGCAACTACGGCGTGATGAATGGCAAGCCCGCCGTGCTGCTGCAGGTGTTCAAGCAGCCCGACGCCAACATCCTGCAGGCCGTGGACAAGGTGCGCGCCATGCTGCCCCAGCTCAGGGCGTCGATCAACCCGGCCATCGATGTCACGGTGATCTCGGACCGCACGCCTACGCTGCGCGCCTCGGTCAAGGAGGTGCAGAACGCGCTGCTGATTTCGATAGCGCTGGTCATCATGGTGGTGTTCGTCTTTCTGCGCCGGCTGCGCGCCACGTTGATTCCGGCCGTGGCCGTGCCCGCCTCGCTGATGGGCACCTTCGGCATCATGTACCTGTGCGGCTACACGCTGGACAACCTCTCGCTGATGGCGTTGACGGTGGCCGCAGGCTTTGTGGTGGACGATGCCATCGTGGTGCTGGAGAACGTGATGCGCCACATGGAGCGCGGCAAGTCCGCGATGCAGGCGGCCATCGAAGGCGCGCGCGAGATCGGCTTCACCGTGGTCTCCATGAGTCTGTCGCTGATCGCAGTGTTCGTGCCCATTTTGTTCATGGCCGGCATCGTGGGGCGCTTCTTTCGTGAATTCGCCGTGGTCATGTCGGCAGCGATTCTGGTTTCCATGATCATCTCGCTGACCACCACGCCCATGATGTGTGCGGCCTTGCTGCGCACGCCTGCCGACGAGGAGCGCCGCCGCGCCGAACGTGCCCGGCGCCCGTTCACGCGCCGCTGGGATGCCTTCTGGCTGCGCGTCTCGCTGGCCATGGATCGCTTCGAGGCGCGCGTGACGGCGCTTTACCGTCACACCCTGGCCTGGGGGCTGCGCCACCAGCCCGTGGTGCTGCTCAGTCTGGTGGCGGTCATCGGCCTCAACATCCATCTCTACCAGACCATAGACAAGGGCTTCATGCCCAGCGAGGACACGGGCCGCGTCATGGGCTTCATCCGTGCCGACCAGTCCACGTCCTTTCAGGCCATGGAGCGCCGCATCAAGCGTTTTCTCGATGTGGTGCAGCAGGACCCGGCCGTGGAATATGTGACCGGCTTTACCGGCGGCGGTCAGGCCAATGCGGCCAATATGTTCATGTCGCTCAAGCCCATGGCCGAGCGCAAGGTGTCCAGCGACGAGGTCATCAACCGCCTGCGTGAAAAGCTCAAGGACGAACCCGGTGCGCGCCTGTTCATGATGACGCAGAGCGATGTGCGCATCGGCGGGCGCCAGAGCATGTCCTCCTATCAGTACACGCTGCAGGCCGACGATACGGCCGAGCTGCGCCTGTGGGAGCCGCGCATCCGTCAGGTGCTGTCCACGCTGCCGGAGCTGACCGATGTCAACAGCGATGTGCAGGACAACGGCATGCAGACCAAGCTGGTCATAGACCGCGACCAGGCCACGCGTCTGGGCCTGACGGTGGCGCAGATCGACAACACGCTCAACGATGCCTTTGGCCAGCGCCAGGTGGGCGTGATCTACAACCCGCTCAACCAGTACCGCGTGGTGATGACGGCCTCGTCCCAGTATCTGCAGAGCCCGGAGACGCTGCGCGGCTTCTTCTTCGTCAACAGCGCGGGCCAGCAGATTCCGCTGACGGCCTTTGCCAGGATCACCACCTCGACCACGCCACTGTCCGTGCAGCACCAGAGCGGCACGCCGGCCAGCACCGTGAGCTACAACCTGGCGCCCAATGTCTCGCTGTCGCAGGCCAATGACGCGATCCGCAATGCCATGCTGGAGCTGGGCGTTCCGGTATCCATCCGCGGCAGCTTCAGCGGCTCGGCCGGTGCCTTCCAGCAGGCGCTGGCGGGCCAGCCCCTGCTGATTCTCGCAGCCATCCTCACCATCTATCTGGTGCTGGGCATCCTCTACGAGAACCTGGTTCACCCGCTGACGATTCTGTCCACCTTGCCCTCGGCAGGTGTGGGGGCGCTGCTGGCGCTGATGTGGTTCAAGACCGAGTTCTCGCTGATCGCCTTCATCGGCGTGATCCTGCTGATCGGACTGGTCAAGAAGAACGCCATCATGATGATCGACTTCGCGCTGGAGCGCGAGAAAGGCGGTCATGCCACGGCGGCCCAGGCCATCTATCGGGCCTGCCACCTGCGCCTGCGTCCCATACTGATGACCACCATGGCGGCCCTGTTCGGTGCGCTGCCCCTGGCCCTGGGCCGGGGCGATGGTGCCGAGCTGCGCCAGCCCCTGGGCATTGCGATCGTGGGCGGCCTGCTGCTGAGCCAGTTGCTCACGCTCTACACCACGCCCGTGGTCTATGTGCTGCTGGACCGTGTGCGCCGCAGCGTGCTACGCCTCTGGGCGCGCCGTCCGGCCAGAAGGCGCGGCGGCCCGGCCTCTGCCATGGCTGCGGCAAAGTGAGATGAATATGCCAGCACAGTTTTTGAATCAGATCGGCTTCAAACCCAATCAGGGTAAGCGTAAGAAGCTCACTTTTATGAAGAATTCTTCCAGGGCGCTGCCCCGCTGGATGCCGCGTCTGTTGCCGCTTGCCACGGCGCTGGCGCTGGCAGCCTGTTCCACCCAGCCCGCCTATCAGTCGCCCCGGCTGGAGGTGCCGGCCCGGTTCAAGGAGGCCACGCCCGAGGCCGCGCAGTTCGGCGTCTGGCAACCGGCGCAGAGTTCGGGGGGCAGCCCGGCCACGGCAGTGCCCGACCAGTGGTGGACGGTGTATGGCGACAGCACGCTGGATCAGCTGCAGCAAGCGGCAGCCGCGGGCAATCCCAGCGTGGAACAGGCAGTGGCCCGTCTGCGCTCGGCCCAGGCCGCCGTCGCCAGCAGCCGCGCCGCGCAATTGCCCACGCTCGGCACCACGGGCAGCGGCTCGCGTGCCTTGACCGGCGGCGGCACCTACAGCAATACCAACGGCGAGAACGTGGCGCGCAGCGGCAGCATCAACAACAACTTCTCGCTGGGCCTGAGCGCCAGCTGGGAGCTGGATCTCTGGGGCAAGCTCTCGGGCGCGGTGGACGCCAGCAGGGCTTCGGCCCAGGCCAGTGCCGACGATCTGGCTGCGGCCCGTCTGTCGGCCCAGGCATCGGTGGCCCAGACCTATTTCTCACTGCGTGCCGCCGAGGCGCAGATGAAGTATCTGCAGGAAAGCCTGCAGGCCTATGAGCAAAGCCTGAAGCTCACGCAAAATCGCTACCAGGCGGGCGTGGTGTCGTCGGCCGATGTGGCCCAGGCCCAGTCCCAGTACAAGAGCACGCAGGCCAGCCTGCTGGAAGCCCGCATCACGCGCGCTCAGTACGAGCATGCGCTGGCGGCCTTGCTGGGCAAGGCTCCGGCCAACTTCAGCCTGCCGGTCACCGGCCACCTGCCGACACCGCCTGCAGTGCCCGAGATGCTGGCCTCCACTCTGCTGGAGAGGCGCCCCGACATTGCTGCCGCGGAGCGCCGCGTGGCCATGGCCAATGCGCAGATCGGCGTGGCGCGTGCGGCCTACTTCCCGTCGCTGACCCTGTCGGCATCGGCCGGCTATCGCAACTCCGTGCTCTCCGATCTGCTCAATGCTCCGAATCTGTTCTGGTCGCTGGGACCGGCGCTGGCCATGAGTCTGTTTGACGGTGGAGCGCGCTCGGCGGCCGTGGAGTCGGCCCGTGCCGCGCTGGACCTGAATGCCGCCACCTACAAGCAGACGGTGCTGACAGCGCTGCAGGAGGTGGAGGACAACCTGGTTGCCGCCGTCAATCTGGCGCAGGAGGAGCAGGTGCAGACCGAGGCCCTGGCCGCAGCGCAGAAGTCGCTGACCGTGGCCAACAACCAGTACCAGGCCGGCATCGTGGCCTATCTGAACGTGCTCTCGGCCCAGACGACGGTGCTCAGCGCCCAGAACAGCCTCAATAGCGTCAGAAACCGCAGGTTGACCGCCGTGAACACCTTGCTCAAGAACGTGGCTGGGCGCTGGGAGCCGCTGGATGCGGGGCTGCGCAAAGAGTGAGCGCGCCGTGCAGGCTTGTGGTCTGGGTTACAACCGTGGCTCTGTTGTTGTGAAGATCAAACCATGAGCATTGCTGTTTTCTACCTGCGCAATTCCGAGCCCGAAGGGCAGACTCCGGTCTGGCAGCCGCAATGCCGGGCCTTCTCCGATGCGCAGATGGGCGAGGCGCTGGCCCTGTGCCAGCAACTGCGCAAGGACGAACGCAATGCCCATGTGGTGATTTCGTCGGAGTTGCGCGATATGGTCGGGCCCGTGGGCGTGTCTGCTGTGGAAGACGGCAAGACCCCCGACGGTTTTGACTACCAATGGAGCAAGGCCGGGCGTGCCGGGGCCAGCCGCAAGAATGCGGCGGAGGCACCCAGGCGCCGCCAGGATATGGACAACTGAGCTGGGCTCCCAGGGGCGGCCTACGCCGCCTGAGCCTTGGCCAGATAGCTGGCCAGAAACTGCATGCTCCCGCTCCAGCCCATGGTCATGCTCGCGTGCGAGCTGTTGAACACCGCTTCCTCCATGGCATTGGCATTGAGGGCGCGCCATTCAAGGTGGATACGCGTGCCGCCGGCCTCCTCGGTCAGTGTGGTGCTCGACAAGGTGTAAAGCGGCCATTGCGGCGCCATGGGGTGGCGTGTGACGCCACCGGCAGCATCGCTGAACTGCACCACGACGACGATGCGTTCGGGGGCCTTCAGCTCTCTGAAAGTCCACTTGCCCCACATGACCGGGGCCTGGGTCATGGCCTCGGCGCGCATGCCGTAATGAAAGCTGCCGCCTTCGCGTGCATCCACTTCGCATTGCGTCATCACCATGCCGGGCGGGCGCATCCACTGACTCAGGTGCTCGGCCTGCGTGAAGGCCGCGTAGACCAGCTCGCGTGGAGCCTTGACGAATTGCTCGAAAACAAACGGGGCTGAGAGTTTCTCGGTCATGGAGATGCCTTTGCAGGTCGCGTCAGGCATTCCATTGTGCACAGCACTCAGCTGACTTCAAGCCGGAATTTCAGCTCTCCAGATCGAAGGCTGCGCGCAGCGCATCGCCAAATTGCATGGAGCCAGAAAGCGATAGGTTGACCGTGGTGCGGCCCGTGGCCGATGCCTGCAGCTCCAGCGTGCCAGCCGCCTTGTCAAAGCGTGCGTTCAATGGCTTGCCATCATCATCCTGAGCCTGCAGGTCGTAGTCCCAATCAAAGCCATCTTCCACGGCACCCTGACGGCCCACAAACTTCTGGCTGGCCCAGCGCAGCAGGGCTTCGATTTCAGCGGCCAGAGCGGGAGCGCGCTCGGCCTTGACGCTGGCCATGGCATCCCAGGTGCCTGTGCCTTCTTCATCTTCGCTGTAGTCGAATTCCAAATAATCGAGAGCCATGGCATATTGCGCGTTATTGAGGGGGACGCCATTGTGCCTGGGCCTTGCTATGCGCATAGCCTTGGGTTCTTTGGACACAATCAGCCGTAGACATATATATACAAGGCGTTGTCAGCTATGAATTCTGAACTCGATGATGGCTGCGAGCCGCTCTGCATGGTGCAGGCTCTGCAGGTGAGCTTTGGCTACCCCGGCCGTGTTGTGGCCCAAGAGGCCTCGCATTGCTGGCATGCCGGGCTGTGTCTGCTGCAAGGTGACGAAGGCACGGGCAAGACCAGCTGGCTCAAGGCATTGGCCGGGCAATTGCCGCTGCGCATGGGCTTGCTGCACTATCCGTTCGCCGACGATGGTCGCCTGACTGCAAGCTCCTGCTTCTGGCAGGACCCACGCCAGCCGCTCAACGATGTCTACAACCAGATGCCGGCCCAGAGCTGGGTGGCTTTGCAGCGCACGCTGTATCCGCATTGGTCGCAGCAGCAGTTCGAGCAGCATGTGCAGGGCTTCGGGCTGGAGCCACATTTGCACAAGCCGCTGCTGGCCCTGTCCTCGGGCACCCAGCGCAAGCTGTGGATGGCCGCTGGCTGGGCCAGCGCCGCCGAGCTGGTGCTGATCGACGAGCCGCTGGCGGCGCTGGACAAACCGTCCGAGCGCTATGTGCAGCATGCGCTGGCGGCCATGGCCGCCGAGCTCAAGAATCCGGCACGGCCCCGCAGCGTCATCGTGGCGCATTGGGATGCCATGCAGGGTGTGGACTGGGAGGATGTGATGGTGCTGGCTACATCGCCTTGAACCGTGTTGCGTACAGACGGCTGACGGCCAGCTTTTCGGGACGCTCGCGCAGCAGCAGGCTGAGGCGTCCGGACTCGTCACGCTGGGCGCTGGCAATGGCTTGCGCCCGCACCACGGTGCCGCGATGGATCTGCCAGAACTCGCGCGCGTCTAGTTGCGGCAGCAAATCCTTCAGCGGGGTGCGGATCAGATACTCCTGACCGGCCGTCAGCACGCGCAGGTACTTGTCGGCGGCTTCGAGGTAGACGATGTCCTGCACCCTCACCATATGGATCTGGTTGCCGACGCTGGCCTGAATGATCTGCAGGGCTGCGGGGCCCTGCCCCAGCAGTTGCTGCTGCAGCCCGAGCAACTGCTCGAGCTGACGGTGATTCTGCATGGCAAGGTCCATGCCCTGCGCCGGCTGGCGCTGCTGCCACCACTGCTGCAGGCGTTGCACGGTCTGGCCGAGGCGGGCCGCCTGCACCGGCTTGAGCACATAGTCCATGGCGCAGGCCTCGAAGGCCGCCAGGGCGTACTGGTCGTAGGCGGTGACAAAGACAATCGCCGGTAGTGCTTGTTCCTCAGGCCAGGCATCGGCGATTTCGGCGGCGGCTTCCAGCCCTGTCTGGCCGGGCATGCGAATGTCCAGGAACAGCAGATCGGGCAGCAGGGTCAGCGCCTGCTGCACGGCGCTGATGCCGTCGGCCACCCTGGCCTCTATATGCAACTGGGGCCAGAGCTGGCCCAGCAACTGCTGCAATGCCAGGGCCAGCAGCGGTTCATCTTCGGCAATCAGGGCGCGCGGCGGACTGGTGTTCATGGCTGGGACTTCAGGGGGAGTGCGATGCAGGCCCTGGTTCCGCCTGCGCTATCTGCTGTCAGGTCGAAGCGGGCAGCGCCGCCGTAGCGGCTGGCCAGACGCTCGCGAATCTGCTGCAGGCCAAAGCCGGAGCCCGAAGGCAGCTGGCCCGCCACCACGGGCAGGCCCAGGCCATTGTCATGCACGCTGAGCAGGAGGCGGCTGTCATCCAGCATGCCTGCCTGAACGGCAATGTGGCCGCCGGCCAACTGGGGCTCCAGTCCATGGCGAATGCTGTTCTCCACCAGCGGCTGCAACAGCAGGGTTGGCACGGGCAGTGCGGCCAGTTCGGCGGGCAGCGTCAAGGAGTAGCTGAGCCGGTCGCCCATGCGGATCTGCATCAGGGCCAGATAGTCGGTCAGCAAGGCAAATTCGCTGGCAAGACTATGGGTGCCGCTGCGCGAGCCGGCCAGAGTGGCACGCAGGTAGGCGATCAGATGGTCGAGCATCTGCTCCGCACGTGGCGCATCGCTTGCAATCAGCACGCGCAGATTGGCCAGGGTGTTGAACAGCATATGTGGCTCCAGCTGGGCCTGCAGCAGACCGAGCCGCGCTTCGGCGGCCTGGCGCCGGGCCTGCTCTGCCTGCATTTGCAGATGGCGCGATTTGCCCACCACATAAAAGCCCCAGGACATGGCAATGCTGGTCGCCATGGTGATGGCAAACGGCAGCCATAGCGAGGGTCGGGCTGCGGCAGACAGTTCGGGATGGAACTGCTGAACATAGAGGCTGCCCAGCGGATTGCCCAGAACCAGACCGGCTGCAATTCCCAGCGGCACCAAGGCCATGCCGCGCATGCCGCGCGGCCAGGGAATGTCGTCGGACTCGCGCCAGCGCAACCTGAGCAGATCGATGCTCAGCCAGCTGATCAGGCCGATGGCCAGCGAATAGGCAAGGTTGACATCCCACAGGCCCTGGCCCAGTGCCGTCAGCGCTGCAGCGATCAGCAGGCAGGCCGCCACGGTGATGCCGGCGTGACGGAAGAGGGGTGTGGGCGCAAACATGGACATGACAGGCATGGTAGGTGATGGGTGGCCTGGCATCTAGCGCTTTTCGCTGCGCTGCAGCGCTTTCAGTTCGTGCTCCAGCAGTTGCTGAAAGAGCGGACTGCCGGGTGCCAGCAGCCAGACCACGGCGCCATGTATCAGCAGGCCCAGACCCCAGCCCAGAGCCGGGTAGATGGCCCAGTGTCGTCCCTGGCTCAGAGCCAGGGCCATCAGGCCCAGATTCACTGCGGCATAGACCGCAGCATGGATATACCAGGCCAGCTTCATGCCGGCGCGGCGGCGTGCCTGGCGGTACAGAGCGTCTTCAGAGATCGGGTGCATGTCTTTTCCTAGTAGTGCTTGGGATGAGTGCGGGGATCAGGCCAGTCCTTTCCACAGCAGATTGCCGAGCAGTCGGCCCGGAAGCAGCGTGAACAGCCCTGCGACCACGCAGCTGCCGAAGTACAGCTTGCGCATGACGCTGCGGTGCTGGGCGATGCGTCGATGGGCCAGATGCCAGAAAGACAAGGCCAGGCCTCCGAGCGTCACGGGGATCAGCAGATGAATGGGCGTGAAGCCTGCCCAGTTGGGCAGCTTGAAGTCGCGTATGAACAATGCGGAGATGGCAGTGGCCAGCATGAGCAGCACGAATACATAGCCGGCCGCGCGGTGCAGAGTCGGGCGTGCGGCGCCGCGGCGGCGTGCCCAGAGCGCTACGGGACCGATGGCGGTGGCGCCTATGGCGCAGCCCATATGGAAGGCGATCAGCGGTGTCAGTTGCATGGTGCGGCTTTCAGGCAGGTGTTGGACTGCACTGTGGCGCCGCCCCGGCCGCAGGGCGAGCGCCTTGCGACGAATGGCGCAAAGCCGGGTGCGAAATGCAGCCGGCCGCCGCGAACGACCATGAAAAACGCCGTGCTCCTGGACGGAGGCACGGCGTTCGGGGAAAGCCTGAGCGGAGGGTGGCTCAGTCCTTTTTCAGGCACTCGCTCATGAAGGCCTTGCGCTCGTCGCCCTTTTTGCCGGCAGCGTCGGCATTGCAGCTCTTCATGCGTTCCTGCTGACGCTTTTTGCCGTCGGACAGGCAGGACTTCATGAACTCCTTGCGTTCATCGCCTTTCTTGCCGGCGGCTTCGGTGTTGCAAGTGCCCATGAGCTGCTGCTGGGCGGTCTTAGGCTTGTCAGCGGCGGCCATGCTCAGGCTGCAAGCCATGGAAACAACGGCCAAGACAACGAGTTTTTTCATGATGTGTGATTTTGAGAACGCCGACAGCCGGCGCGCTGCAATTGCAGCACAGCTTGGCTGTTTTGCCTATGGAATCAGGCCGGGGCGTGTAAAAAAATGCGATTGCGCGAATGCTGCATCAACTCGTCAAACAGCAGGTGGATAATCTGCGGCTTTGACTGACAAACCTGTACTCAAAGGACAATTCGCGTGGACACTTTAATGCTGGTCAAGGCGGCCATCATGGGCATCGTCGAGGGCCTGACCGAGTTCTTGCCCATTTCTTCCACGGGTCACCTGATTCTGGCGGGCTCTTTGCTGGGCTTTGACGACGCCAAGGCCAAGGTGTTCGATATCGCCATCCAGACCGGCGCCATTTTTGCGGTGATTCTGGTTTACTGGCAAAAGATCCAATCCACCGTGGTGGCCCTGCCCAGCAGCCGCCAGGCGCAGAAGTTTGCGCTGAATGTGCTGATCGGCTTTCTGCCTGCCGTGGTGCTGGGCCTGCTGCTGGGCAAATTCATCAAGGCCCATCTGTTCATCCCCGTGGTCGTGGCCACGACCTTCATCGTCGGCGGCTTCATCATTCTCTGGGCGGAAAAGCGCCAGGCCGCCGTGGTGCGCGTGCAGTCCGTGGACGAGATGACGCCGCTGGATGCGCTCAAGGTCGGCCTGGTGCAATGCCTGGCCATGGTGCCCGGCACCAGCCGCAGCGGCGCCACCATCATCGGCGGCATGCTGCTGGGGCTGTCGCGCAAGGCGGCCACCGACTTCTCCTTCTTCCTGGCCATCCCCACGCTGATCGGCGCCGGGGTCTACAGCCTCTACAAGGAACGTGCCCTGCTGAGCATGGCCGATGTGCCGCTGTTTGCCGTGGGCCTGATCTTCTCCTTCATCAGCGCCTGGCTCTGCGTGCGCTGGCTGCTGCGCTTTATCTCCAGCCACAGCTTTGTGCCTTTCGCCTGGTACCGCATCGCCTTCGGCATCATCGTGCTGGTCACGGCCTTTACGGGCGTGGTGAGCTGGCATGAGGCCTGAGTGAGAAGCCCCGTATAAATACAAAGCCACCTTGGGGTGGCTTTGTATTTGGAATGTTTGAAATGGAACGAGGGCCGCATGGGCCAGAAGCAGTCGGCCAGCTCTTTTGCTTAAGCGGCTGTTTTAGGCTGGTTGCAGCCGTTCAGGCTCGGCCGCCGGATGACTGCTTCATCCAATAGCTGAAGTTCAGCGAATCGACCGGCGGTGGGCGCGACTAGCGTGACTCGAGCTGATTGCGGTCTTCCTGAGTTCCTATCCTCAGCCCGGTAGGATATCGTCTGAGAAACACTGCCTAATTGGCGGGATGGTAACCGTCCAACTTCTGAGGGGCAGCTCAAAGCTGGGGCGATTCACACTGCACTAGAACAATTGCTCGGCGTCTAACTCCAAATACAGGTTGGCCCCCGTCATAGGTTCAGCACCAGCACCGCTCCTTTGCAACGCGAAACACAAGCATGCATTACACGCCCTTCGTGTTTTTCGCGCTCTGTCAGCACATAGTCGCGGTGGTCGATCACACCGCTCAGAACTTCGACCGCGCACACACCACACTCGCCTCGCTCGCAGTCGAACATAACGTCGCAACCGGCTTCATTCAGTACGGTCAAAACAGACTTGCTTGGGGGCACGGTGAGGCGCTTACCGCTGCTTTGTAGTATCAGCTCAAAGCTGCGGTCGTCTGCAGATAGACTCGGGGCCCCGAACAGCTCAAAGTGGACGCGGCCAGCGTCCCAACTGCGCCCCGCAGTTTGTACCAGAACAGCGTCGAGCAAAGGTTGAGGACCGCAAATGTAGAGGTGATCTTTCGAGCTGCAGGAATCGAGAATGGCGGCAATGTCCAATGGGGCGCTCTGCTCATCATCGATATGTACGACGAGATCGTCTCCCAGTAACTGTTGCAGTTCCTCCAGCAACGCCATGGAAGAGCGACTGCGGCCAGCGTAGTACAGGGTCACAGGGCGAGCCGTCGCGCGACATGCGGCAGCCATGCTGGCCACCGGCGTGATACCGATGCCGCCTCCAATCAAGATCGTTCGGCCAGCACAAACCTGTAGCGGAAAATCATTTCTAGGTGCCTGCACTTCGAGCCAATCACCTTCGGTAACCTGCCAATGTAAGTAGCGTGAACCACCGCGACCTTCGGTTTCTAGCCGCACACCCACCAAGTACTCGGTGGGCCGCACCGAAGACTCCTTTTCTCTGCTGAGATTTATCAACGAATACCGCCGCCAATCTTGCGTTCCATCCGGTAGCCTGACCTTGATGCTGATATGTGCGCCTGCCGTAAAGCCGGGCAAGCTCTCAGGACTCTCTGACCTGTTTCCGATGCGTAAAAGGCACACAAGAGGATTGAGCCGACGTATTTCGATGATCTGCAATGCCAGAACGGCATCGCTGGTAACTGTAGACATGCCGATGTGCCTTCGCTCAGTTCATGTTACAACTGGCCGCAAACGGGTCAGTGTGGGCCGAGAAGACCGTGCTCACGAGCTTGTTGCTGACACGACCGGCTGCGTCCTTTTCGACCACGCGCATGTAGAGGTTCTGGATAGGGTACTGGTTGGTGTTGAACTTGAAGCTGCCACGCACCGACTTGAAGTCCGCCGTGCGCAAAGCCTTACGCAGCACATCGCGATTTTCTACCTTGCCTCCGGCGCCACGCACTGCGGCATCGAGCAGCACCGCCGTGTCGTAGCCTTGCGAGGCATACATGCTGGGCATGCGTCCGTAGGTTTTTTGGAAATCCTCCACGAACTTGCGGTTCGCCGGGTTAGGTAGGTCCGCCGCCCACTGCGTGCCGTTGTAGGTACCTGTCAACGAGCTGCCCACTGCCTTGATGGTGTCCTCATCGGCCGAGAAACCGGGCGCGAGCAAGGTCATCTGCTTGGACAAGCCAGCCGCATCAAACTGCTTGATGAAGTTCACGCCCATGCCTCCAGGCAGGAAGAAGAACACAGCATCGGGCTTGGCCGCACGTAGTGTCGCCAGTTCGGCCGAGTAATCTAGTTGGCCCATCTTGGAGTAGATCTCCTCGACCACCTTGCCCTTATATTGGCGCTTGAAGCCGCCCAGCGATTCACGCCCACCTGGATAGTTTGGCGCGATTAACGCGACCTTCGAGAACTTGCGGTCCATGGCGAACTTGCCCACGGCTTGCGGGATGTCCTCGTTTTGCCACGACACCACGAAGAAATTGCGGTTGCACTTGGCGCCGGCGTAGTCCTCGGGACCGGTGTTGGTGCTGAGGTAGACCGTTTCGCTGTTCAGAATCATCGGCAGGATGGGCAGCAGCACGTTGGAGAACACCACACCAGTGATCACATCTACCTTGTCGCGCTTGATGAAGCGCTCGGCCGTCTGGCGCGCGCTCTCTGGGTTTTGCTGGTCGTCGACGATGTTTATCTCCACCGGGAGCCCGCCCAGCTTGCCGCCGCTGTGCTGCAGGCCGAGGTTGAAGCCGTCCCGAATCTCCTGGCCCAAGGCCGCGCCAGGCCCCGAGAGACTTGTCAAGAAACCGACCTTGACCACATCGGCCGCATGGGCGGTACCGCCCGCACCGAGCAATGCAGACAGAGCCAAGGGGGCGAGGCTTGAACGACTCCAAGGTTTCATACCAATCTCCAGAAAGAGGGTTCGTAGGGGTTCGGACAAACAAGTAGCGCATCGGCCTGGCAATAACACATCAGCAAAGCCGCTGCGTTGTTCCAAACCAAGGTGCATCAAAGTCTAGGAACGCATTGGGCGCACCGCTATCCGCAATCGGCAGTCGCACCCTGCAGCTTGTCCGAATCCAGAAGGAGCGTGGCGCACCGCTCCACCGCTCCACCGCTTGCCGATTGCCGATTGCGGATAGCGCGGTGCGGATGGCGGCTATTGCCACGTGCAGCTTCTGCCCACACTAAATGTCATGAACCGTTCACCCCGAAGAAGGACCAGTCCATGATGAACAGCGAAGCCCTGGCCGCCTTGATACGGCCCGACAGCGTGCATAAGAGCGTCTACACCGATCCCGCCATATTCGCGCTGGAGATGGAGCGCATCTATGGCCGTGCTTGGATCTACGTCGGACACGAAAGCCAGGTGCCCAACAGCGGCGACTTTCACACCACGCGCATCGGTAGCCAAGACGTGGTGATGGTGCGCGGCCAGGAAGGCCAGGTCAAAGTGCTCTACAACCGCTGCCCGCACAAGGGCGCCAAGCTGGTGGCCGAGGGCGACGGCTGCGTCGGCAAGTTCTTCCGCTGCTCCTACCACGCTTGGACCTTTAAACTCGACGGCACCCACCTCTCGGCGCCGCTGCGCCCTGGTTTCGAAGGCACCAACTACAACCCCGCCAGCCCCGAATTCTCGATGCGCCCAGTGGCGCGCGTCGACCAGTACCGCGGCTTCGTCTTCGCCAGCCAAAGTCCCGAGGGCATCAGCTTGCGCGAGTTCCTGGGCGGCGTAGCCTCGTCGATCGACAACTTGTGCGACCGCTCACCGGTGGGCGAGGTGGAGGTCGCTGGCGGCGTGTTCCGTGTGCAGCAGCCTTCCAACTGGAAGGTTTTCTACGAGAACCTGCACGACACCATGCACGCACGCGTCACGCACGAGTCTTCGTTCGTGGCAGCGCGCGAAGAGGCCGAAGCCATCGGCGAGATGCCGTTCGAGCTGCTTATTCAGGACGCAAACGGCGAGCCTTACGCCTTCTGGGAAAAGCTGGAGCTGCGCGCCTACCACCGCGGCCATGGCTACATGGAAGGGATCTTCGACCCCAATGCCGCAACGCGCGACCCGGTCTCGCGCGCGCACTTCGCATGCCTTACCGAAGCCTATGGCGAAGACCGCGCACGCGACATCCTCGGAATGAACCGGCACAACACAATCGTATACGGCAGCGGCTCGCCACATACCGTGTTTCAGCAGTTCCGCGTGATCCGTCCACTCGCGGTGGACCGCACGCTGGTCGAGATCCAGCTATTCCGCTGCAAAGGTGCACCGCCCGAGGTTTACGATCGCGCGCTGACCTACGCCAACCTGATCAATTCACCCTCGTCCAATGTCATGCCCGATGACGTCGAGGTCTACCGTCGCTGTCAGGAAGGCAACAACACCTTTGGCGGCGACTGGGTCAGCCTGCATCGATACCTCGGAACCGACCGCACTTTGCCCGACGGCGCGGTCTCCACCAACGGCACCAGCGAGCTACCCATGCGCAACCAGTTCGCCGCGTGGCGCGACTACATGCTCGACGACAGCCCCCTTCACCCCGACACCAGTACCACGACCACCGCCACGGAGTGCCCCCACCATGCTGCTTGACCGGAGTATCAACCTTAGCTTGCAACCCGCCACAGTAGCCACGCTGGGCCTGGAAGCCCTGCGCGGTGTCGAGCAGTTCCTGTTCCGCGAAGCGCGTCTCCTCGACGAACGTCGCTTCGACGCCTGGCTCTCCCTGTGGACCAAGGAGGGCCGCTACTGGGTGCCACGCCACCATGGGCAGGCCGATCCGTTTGAGCAGATTTCGTTGTTCTGGGAAGACCGCATGCTGCGCGAAACTCGCGTGCGCCGACTGCTCAACGTGCGTAACTGGTCGCAGCAGCCGGTGACACACAGCAGCCGCCTGGTCGGCAATATACAGATCGAGGGGCTGGATGCCAGCGGCCATTTGATCGTACGCTCCAGCCTGCAGTACACCGAGTATCGGCTGGAGCAGCGCCAACTGGCCGGCACGGTGCACCACAAGCTCGCGGCCACCGAAGACGGTGGCTGGCAAGTCCATCTGAAGCGCGTGGACCTGGTGAATTGCGAGAGCATCTTCGCCAACCTCGAGGTGTTCTTGTGACCATGGCCCCAGCCGCTTATCCTGTGGCAGTGCTGGCCTTGCATTACCAGAACGAAGTGCTACACCCTGACGGCCGCATCCGTGTGGGGGTAGCCGTCGACGATTCGCAACGCTCGCGCGTGATCACGCGCGCCGCTCGCATGCTAGACGGCGCGCGTGTGCGCGGCTGGCCCATCGTGCACGTGCGCATTGCCTTTCGGCCAGACTACGCGGACTGTCCCCGTAACACACCCATTTTTCGCCAAACGGTGGCGCTGGGCGCGGTGCGTGAAGGTGAGTGGGGCAGCGCATTTTTGGAAGCACTGGCGCCGCAGGAGTCGCCGCGCGAGTTCGTCATCACCCACGCACGCATCAGCGGCTTTGCCGGTACGCCGCTAGAGCAAACCTTGCACTTGCTAGGCACCCGGCACCTGCTGGTGGCCGGCGTCGCCACACACTCTGTGGTCGAAGGTACGGTGCGCGATGCCGCGGACCGCGGCTTCAGTGTCGTGGTGGCGGCAGACGCCTGCGCCGCCGCACGCCAAGACACCCATGATGCGGCACTGGCCAGTATGGCGTTGGTGGCAGATATCGCCGAAGTCGACAGCGCCTTCACACTTATGGAGGGCCGCACATGAACCCACGCTCTATCTCCAACGCGTCTTGCACCAGTACTCGCCTGGCCGGCAAGGTAGCTATTGTCACCGGGGCAGCTCAGGGCCTGGGCCTGGACATCGCATGCCGTCTGTACACAGACGGTGCGGTCGTCTTGCTGGCTGACATGCAGGCCGACGTCGGTGCCAAGGCGGCAGCCGAACTAGGATCACGCGCCATCTTCCAGCAAACCGACGTGACCGACGACGCGCAGATTGCGCGCGCCATCGAAGTCACGCAGCAGCAATTTGGTCGACTCGACTTCCTGATCAACAACGCCTGCGCGTACACGGACGCTGGGCTGGCCTCGACGCGCGCCCAATGGTGGGCGACGCTCAACGTGAACTTGGTCTCGGCCGCTATGTTTGCACAGCAGGCCGCAGCCGTGATGGGCGTGGGTTCGGTCATCGTCAACATAGGCAGCACCGGAGGCAAGTTTGGCGCTGCAGGCCGGGCCTTGTACCCTGCCTCCAAGGCTGGGCTGATGCAACTCACCAAGAACCTCGCAGTAACTTTGGCGCCGCAAGGCATTCGCTGCCTCAGTGTGTCGCCCGCTTGGACGTGGTCTCCCGCCATGTTGGCCTTGAGCGCAGGCGACCTGGCGGCTGCTGACCGCCTGGGCGCGTTAGTGCATCCGCTGGGCCGCGTGGGGCGGGGCGAAGAAATTGCCGCCGCCGTGGCCTTTTCTTGCTCGCCCGATGCGTCGTGGATCACCGGCGTGGATCTACCGGTAGACGGTGGATTCACTAGCCTAGGGCCGGACCAGGGACACTCACCGAGCGAATGGTTCACACGGTTGCAAAACCGAGACGAGCTCTAACGGCGCATTCCTGCCGTCTCGCGCGGCAGCTCGCCGAAGCGTTCGCGATAGTAGGCCGAGAAACGTCCCAAGTGGCCAAAGCCGAAGTCCATGGCCACATCGGTAACCAAGCAGTTGGCGTCGCTGCTAAGCTTGCGCCGCGCGGCATCCAGCCGCAGGTTGCGTAGCCACACCATGGGTCCCACACCGAACGCACGCTTGCAATACATGTGCAGCGTGCGCGAACTTACCCCCGCTGCACATGCCAGGTCTTCCAGGCCGATGGGCGCGTACAGGCGCGACAGTGCGTACCGTTCCGCCGCAGCCAGCGGACCCAGCGGCGTTGGAAGTGCCTCGCGTGACCGATCCTTCAAATCCCCTTCACAGGCACGCGCCAGGTCGCCAGCCCCCTCATCGCCGGTGTGGCGCGCGTTCTGCATCAACAAGAACAACGCCAGGCTGAATTCGATGTGCTCCATCCACGCCGGCTGAGCCGCCACGCTGGCCTCGCCATGCCCGGGCAGCGTCAATTCAGTAAAGGTCTGCAACAGGCCGGCCCAGCGTGCGGCCGCAGACGCGTCGATCACGGTGGCAGGCGACACCAGGGCGGCTCCGACCTTGGGCTGCGGCAACGGCTGGCCGCAGGAGGCCGCGGCCTCCTGCATCAAGTCCATGGGCACGCGCAGCAGGATCTGTTCACAATCGCGACTCCAGTGCAGGCGAATCTGGCGCTGCGGCGCGACGATGGCCGCCTGGCCTTGGCCCACGGTGATGCGTTGGCCGTCGCTCACGATCTCGGACGAGCCGCGCAGCGGCATCTGCACCAGAAAGAAGCCCTTGAAAGGATGCGGCTTGATCTCAACCTCAGGGCCGTAGCGCAGCACCATCATCTTCAGTCGGCGCGAACTGGCGCTGAACAGCGACGAGTCGATGTCGCCGCTGCCGCAACGCAGTTCGTGTTCGGTCAAAGAATGCCGCAAGAACTCCTGGGAGCGCACGATGCTGCGAGTTTGTAATTCCCGGTTCTGGTAGACCCGCGAGAGGTCAATCGGTGACGATATGAGAGGCTGCATGTGGGGGCCATCCTGGGTCGTTTAGTGGACGCCTATGCCAGACCATCTTTAGGTCCCCACGACGTCTTTACCCTATTTGTCGCAAGAGGCATGCCCAAGCACAAGCCGTGGGAACCCGCATGAAAAAACGTTTTTAGCCAGTTTTGGCAATTCCGCTGCTACTTCTCGATGCTTGCGATTTCCGGATAGCTGCGCTCCGTGAATGGGTGTCTCATGCTCGCACTTCACGTGCTCTGCGCGACACGTCCTTCGCGTTCTTTTGGCCACATCGAGGAAACACATGACCAGACACATCACCGTCCAGAGCCGCGACGGCCAAAACTTCTCTGCCTACCTGGCGCTGCCGGCCAGCGGCACCGGCCCGGGCGTGGTAATTGCGCAAGAGATCTTCGGCGTCAACGCCAACATGCGCGCCGTGGCCGACCAGTTCGCCGAAGAAGGCTATGTGGCCTTGGTGCCTGACCTGTTCTGGCGCCAGAAGCCTGGTGTGGACCTGGGCTACACACCGGCAGATTTCGATCGGGCTATTGGTTATTTCCAGGGCTTCAACCTGGACAAAGGCATTGCCGACATCCAGTCGAGCCTGGACCTGCTACGCACCATGCCCGAGGTCGACCATTCCACGGGCCTGGGTCTTGTAGGGTTCTGCATGGGCGGCCGCTTGGCTTACTTTGCCGCCTGCCGCACCGACGTGGACGTTGCCGTGGGGTATTACGGCATGGGCATCGAACACGCGCTGGCCGAAGCCGACAACATCAAGGGCCGACTGGTACTGCATTTCGCCGAACTTGATGGCTATTGCAATGCCACGGCCCGTACAGCCATTGAAGGCGCGCTGCGCGGCCTCAAGGGCGTCGAGCTCTATACCTATCCCGGCGTGGACCATGCGTTCGCCCGCGCGGGCGGCATGCACTTCGACAAACTCGCGGCCATGATGGCGCACCAGCGCACCATCGCGGCGCTCAAACGCGCCATCGGCCCCGAGTACGACCTCTCGGCCCTGTGGGACAAACACTGTGAGTATGAGTTCGGCACGCGCAATGTCGAAGACACCATGGCCACGATGGTGGCCGAGCCCTATGTCAACCACATCCCCACCATGACCGGCGGCGTGGGCTACAAGCAGCTCTACCGTTTCTACAAGCACCATTTCGTGCATGGCAACCCGCCTGACATGACATTGGCACCGCTGTCGCGCACCATTGGCGCCAACCAGGTGGTAGATGAGTTCATCCTTTCCTTTACCCACACTACCGCCATCGACTGGCTACTGCCCGGCATCGCGCCCACCGGGTACAAGGTCGAAATCCCAATGCTTGGTGTGATCCGTTTCCGTGGCGACAAGTTGTGCCACGAACACATCTATTGGGATCAGGCCAGCGTGCTGGTTCAGGTGGGTCTGCTCGACACCCGGGGCCTGCCCGTGGCGGGTGTGGACACCGCGCGCAAGCTCATCGACGAGGCGTTGCCGTCGAACACCTTGATGCCCAATTGGCCGACCAGCGAAGGGCTCTAACGGCCTGCTCCATTCCGATGCGCAGATGGCCACGCCGCTCTGAGGATCCCGTCATGAGCACAGAAACTCCTCACGCCGCCTGGCACGACTTCGGCGAGCCCGATGACTTTCCCGATGGAGCGGCCTGGCTGGTGGTGGCCGACGGCCTACCGGTTGCCGTGTTTCGTCAAGGGGAAGAATTGTTCGCGCTCTACGACCTGTGCTCAAAACGCACCGGGATGCGTACCGCGACCAGCGCAAGATGAAATAAGCAACCCACGGCAAAGGCGCGACTCATGACCACGATACTTTTCGTCGAGCAAATGCTCAATGGCCTGGGTTACGGCTTCATGCTGTTCCTACTGGCTGCAGGATTGACCCTGGTGTTCGGCATCATGGACGTGATGAACCTGGCGCACGGCTCGCTGTTCATGGCCGGAGCCTACGTCGCGGCGCATGTGCATGCGCGCTCGGAGTCGTTCGTCATCGGCGTGCTCTCCGCGCTGGCCATGGTCATGCTGCTAGCCCTGGTGCTAGAAATCGTTCTGGTGCGCCACCTGTATGGGCGCGATCACTTGGCCCAGGTCCTAGCCACCTTCGGCGTCATCCTGGTGGCCGATGACGCGGTCAAGATAATCTGGGGCACTGCCCCCATCATGGCTTCGGCGCCCGTGCTGCTGTCCGGTCCGGTGGAGCTTCTTCCAGGGCTGATGTACCCCAGCTATCGCTTGCTCATTTTGGGCTCCGGCGTGCTAGTGGCTGTGAGCCTATACCTGCTGGTCAATCACACGCGCGTGGGAATGCTGGTGCGTGCCGGCGCCTCTAACCGGCGCATGGCCGAGTTTATGGGCGTGCGCGTGGGCCGAGTGTTCTCCCTCGTGTTCCTGCTGGGTGCGGCGCTGGCCGCCGTGGCAGGTGCGCTGATGGGGCCGCTGACAGCGGTGCAGATCGGCATGGGCGAGGAAATCCTCATCCCCTCGCTGGTGGTGCTGGTGATTGGTGGCATCGGTTCAGTGCGCGGCGCTTTTGTCGCGGCCATGTTGGTGGGCATGGTCGACACCATCGGCCGTGCCTTCGTGCCTCTAATGCTGCGCAGCTTCTTATTATCGCCCACGTTGGTCTCGGACCTGGCGCCGGCCATCGCCGGTCTGGCCACCTACGCCCTGATGGCCGGCGTGTTGGCATTCAAGCCCGCTGGCCTTTTCCCTGCGCGCGGCTAACAGGGCGGATGGAGTCATTACGATGAAATTAGACCGTTGGTTTCCTTGGTTTTTTTGCGCGCTGCTGGCCCTTTTCCCGCTGGTGGCGCCGTTGTTCGGGCTGGACTTCTACGTCAGTTTCGTGCGCCGTGCCATGATCTTTGCGCTGGCCGCGGCCAGCCTCAACTTCATCCTCGGGTTTGGCGGCATGGCCGCGCTTGGGCACGCCAGCTTCTTGGGCGTGGGGGCTTATGCGCTGGTGGCGTTGTCGGATGCGGGCGTGGGGTCGGCCTGGATTCTCTGGCCTGGCGCCATGCTGGTGGCTGGTGCCGTGGCTGCCCTCATCGGTCTGATCGCGCTGCGCACGCGCGGTGTGTACTTGATCATGAGCACGCTGGCCTTTGCGCAGATGCTGTACTACGTGGCCGTATCGCTGCGCATCTACGGCGGCGACGACGGCTACAGCCTGGCCGCACGCCCGAGCTTTGGCCTGGGTCTGGACAGCGCTGACGAATCCACCTTCTACTGGGTGGTGCTGACATTGCTGGTACTGGTGATGGTCGGGCTGAACCGCGCCACGCGTTCACGCTTCGGTCACGCGCTCATGGGCATACGCGATAACGAGACGCGTATGCGCGCCATGGGTTACCCGGTATTCAAGCTGATGTTGGTGGCGTTCGCGCTGTCGGGGGCCATTGCCGGCCTGGCCGGTGCGCTGCTGATCTCGCACAACGCCTTTGTCAGCCCTTCGGTGATGCACTGGACGCAATCGGCCACGCTCATCGTCATGGTGGTGATCGGAGGCGTAGGCCTGCGCTGGGGTGGCCCCGTGGGAGCCTTTTTCTGGATCGGCCTGGAAGAGCTGGTCAAGCAGTTCACCGAATACTGGCACATACCACTAGGCCTGCTGCTGATCGTTATCGTATTCTTCGCGCCGCGCGGGTTGGCCGGCGCGGCCGAACATTGGCGCCTGCCGCGGCTCAAGGCTGCCCCCTCCACCACCGCTCCAACCGCTGTCAAGGGAAAAGCCGTATGAGCCTGTTTGTCGCCAAGGGTCTGGTCAAGCATTTCGGTGCGCTGCTGGCCACCAACCATGTTTCGCTGGATGTACGTCCCGGTGAGATTCATGCATTGATCGGCCCCAATGGTGCAGGCAAGTCCACTCTGGTCAACTTGATATCGGGTCTGCAACTGCCTGATGAGGGCCGCATCGAACTCGACGGCGTTGACCTCACCCCCATGCCCATGGATGCACGCATCCGCGCGGGGCTGTCGCGCTGCTTCCAGATCACCAGCATCTTTCCAAAGGCCACGGTGCTCGACAACCTGCTGCTGGCCGTGCAGGCCCAGGCTGGCAGCAGCCTGCGCTTTCTGGCCGACCGCAGCCGCGACAAAACCTTGGACGAAGCCGCGCGTACGTTGGCCGAACGTGTGGGCCTGGCGAACGCACTACAACGTATCGCCGGCACCTTACCGCACGGCGCGCAGCGTCAGCTCGACGTGGCCCTGACCCTGGCTGCTCGTCCCAAGCTGCTGCTACTCGACGAACCCATGGCCGGCATGGGCCCAGAGGACAGTGAGCGCATGACCGCATTGATCCACATGCTGCGCCGCGACATGGCGATTTTGCTGATCGAACACGATATGAAGGCCGTCTTCGCGTTGGCCGACCGCATCTCGGTTCTGGTCTACGGCCAAGTGCTGGTCTCGGGCAACGTCGAAACCATCCGCAACCATCCCCTGGTACAAGCCGTTTACCTCGGCACGGAAACCACGGAGGCCACCGCATGAGCACACCAATTCCGCTCCTTAGCGCCAACGGAATTGAGGCCGGTTACGGCGCCAGTCAGGTGTTATTCGGAATTGACTTGGAGATTGCTGCCGGACAGGTCGTCACGCTGCTAGGCCGAAATGGCATGGGGAAAAGCACGACCATCAAAACCCTTATCGGAGACCTGCTCGCGCGCCAGGGAACGATCCGTTTCGACGGCGAAGTCATCAACGGGCTACGCCCCGATTCCATTGCGCGCTTGGGCGTGGCCGTGGTGCCTGAAGGCCGCATGTGCTTCCCAAACTTGACGGTGCACGAGCACTTGGTCGCCTTTGCTGACAACCGGAATGGCCAAGGCGACCGCTGGACGGCAGAGCGAATCTACCGCATGTTCCCGCGCCTGAAAGAGCGCGCGCAGAACATGGGCAATCAGCTCTCGGGCGGTGAGCAGCAAATGCTGGCCATTGGCCGCGCCCTATCCACCAACCCGCGCCTCCTGATCTTGGACGAGGCAACCGAGGGCCTAGCCCCGGTAATCCGCGAAGAGATATGGCAATGCCTGGCGCAACTGCGTGAGGCCGGCCAGACGATCCTGGTTGTCGACAAATACGTCGACCGGCTGGTACGCCTGGCCGACCGCCACTTCATCCTGGAGCGCGGCCGTGTAGTGTGGCAAGGTAGTTCGCTCGCCCTGGACAGCGACCGCAGCCTCTGGAACACCTATCTTGGTGTTTGAGAAGACGATGCAAGAAATAGCGAGAGTGAATCGCCACGGCTTTTGTGGAGGGCACTTTGTATGAGTCAAGCCGACATGGCCTGGTTCGATCGAATGACTGCTTAATGCAGAGTAGCTGGCAAACGTGCATCGACGTCACCGGCAGCAGTCGCTTCAAACCAGGCATTGACCGCCGAAGCTATCGGTAGCCATGGGGCGAAACCAGCCAATTACAGCAGCCATAAAAAAGCGCCCTTGAATTTCAAGGGCGCTTTCTTTTTTTTGGGGATGCTCAGGCTTTATGCAGCGTCAGCGAATGCTCTTGATTCAGCAGCGCCGCCTCGATGGCCGCGGCCGTGGCTTCGGGGCGTTCCATGGGAAACAGATGGCCGCCGTCCAGCATGGTGATGCGGCCGCGCGTGATGCGCTCGGTCATCTCCATGCCCACCTGGCGCATCTCCACCGACGAGCGACCGCCGATGAAGGCCACCGGGCAGCGCACCGGGTGACGCCTGAGCTGGTTGTTGAGATTGCTGGGCAGGGTGTTGTAGATGGCGGTCTCCACCTCGCGCGTGAAGTACAGGCTGCGCTTGCCGTGCTCGTCCACCAGCCCGTGCTCCACATAGTCCTGCAGCACCTGCGGGTGCCACTGGGCAAACGCCTTCTTGCCGCGAAAATACTCCAGCGCCTCCTCGTTGCTGGCCCAGGTGGTGCGCCGGCGCTGGCTGATCTTGCCGGGGGAGACCGATGCCACGATCTGCGTCTGCTTGGCCAGGCCCACGGCGTTCGCTTTCCAGCCACCCAGCAGGGGCGAGTCGATCAGCAGTACGCCGCGCGCCAGATCGGGGCGTTTGGAGGCCGCCTGAAAACTCAGAATGCCGCCCAGCGAGTGGCCCACCAGATAGACCGGCTGGCCGTGCCGCTCGACCTGCTGCTCGATATATTCGATGAGCTCGTCCACCAGATGCGGCCAGTGGTTGGTGACCGGGCGCCTGGGGTCATGGCCGAAGCGCTGCACGCCGCCGGCGTCGATGCCGCGCTGACGCAGCAGCGAAAACAGCAGGCGATAGGTACCTATGGGAAAGCTGTTGGCATGCGCGAAGACCACGGGCAGGGTGTTCGTCGTGCTGGCGGTGGCAGTGGGCTGGGACATGGCGCTGAACGGGCTGGACAGTAAAAACGCCCCATGGGGGCGTTGGATGCGCCGATCAGTTTAGCGCCTGGACAGCGAAGCCTGTCTTTGCACGCGTGCCTGTTCTTCGGCGCTCTGCAGGCGCTGGTATTCATCGGCCATGCTCAGGCCGGCCTGAGCCGGCACTACGGGCTGGCGCAGCGCAGCAGGCGGAATATTGCCTGCGCCCAGCCCATGGGCCGAGCGTGAGGCAACGGGTGCTCCCACTTTGACCAGAGGATGCGCACGCGGGCTGTGAATGCGAATCGGCGTATCGGTCTGGCCGCCGTCCCAGGCCGGGTCCTCGATGCTGTCGAAGACATGGCGCAGGCGCTCGCCCCAGCTGTCGTGCAGCATGCGCAGATAGGGGTTGTCGGCGTCCAGGCAGACAATGCGGTCCGTGGCAAAGCGGTTGTTCTCGTAGACGATCAGATCCAGTGGCAGGCCCACCGAGAGGTTGGACTTGAGCGTGCTGTCCATGGACACCAGCGCGCACTTGGCGGCTTCGTCCAGCGGGGTCTCGGAGGTGATGACGCGGTCCAGCACGGGCTTGCCGTACTTGGATTCGCCGATCTGGAAGTAGGGCGTCTCGCCCGTGGCCTCGATGAAGTTGCCCGCCGAATAGACCTGGAACAGGCGCATGCGCTCGCCCTGGATCTGGCCGCCAAAAATCATGGAGACGTTGAAGTCCACCCCGGCGCGCTGCAGGGCCGTGGCCTCGCGCTCATGCACATGGCGCACGGCAGCACCCAGCACGCGCGCGGCATCGAACATGCTGCGCACATTCCAGATGGTCAGCATCTCGTCCGTGGTCGTGTCGTGCAGCTGAAAGCTCTCCAGCAGCTCGCGTACCGACTGGGTGATGGACAGATTGCCTGCCGACTGCAGCACCATGAAGCGCTCGCCCGGTTGCTCATACAGCATGACCTTGCGGAAGGTGCTGATCTGGTCGAGTCCGGCATTGGTGCGGGAGTCGGACAGAAACACCAGGCCGGCGTTGAGCTTGAGGGCGACGCAGTATGTCATGGGTGATAGAGACAATAATGAAAAACGTATGAACACCAGATGCAGTAAGCGTCGAGTGCTTCTGAATGTATAGCTGTAAACGCAGGCTGCAACGCGATTTTAGAAGGGTTTTAATAGTGCCGTCGGCGCCCCTGTAACTGTTGCCGATGCCCTGCCCAGGCACGGCTGCGGGGCCGGGCTGAGGAAGTCCCTGAGCTGCGCAGCCTGTATGCGTGAGAAGATGCCGCCCCTTGATCGAACACTTGCTTACAGCTGGTTAGAAGAGGGCCTCCCATGCACGCATTTCCCAACCTGTCGATACGGACCAAGCTCATGTCCAGCATGCTGGCCTGCCTGCTGCTGTTCGTGGCGATTTCCACGGCGCTGGGTTTTGTGCTGACGGGCGCCAGCCTGCGCGAGCGTGTGGTGGGTCAGGAGCTTCCGGCCGTGGTGGGTGAGATCCGCAACGACATCCTGCGCCATATCGGTACGCCGCTGGCCATGGCCAGGTCGGTGGCCGGCAACAGCTTTGTGCTCGACTGGGAGGCCGCGGGCGAGCCCGAGGACGGCAATGCCGCGTGGGCCAGATATGCCCAGGCCGTCAAGCAGCAGGCCGGGGCCTCATCGGTGTTCTGGGTGTCGGGAACCACGGGCCAGTATTTCGGCGAGCAGGGGCCGCTGCGCAAGCTGGCGCCCAAGGGCCAGGGAGACCAATGGTTCTACGAGCTGCTGGCCGGCGACAAGTCGCAGGTGCTGGAGATCGACAAGGACGTCAGCTCCAACGCCTATATGCTGTTCATCAATGTCCGCTTCGATGCAGGCCAGGGCAGGCAGGGCATTGCAGGCCTGGGCCTGTCGGTGGATGAGCTGGCCCAGGCCGTGCGTGCCTACCAGGTGGGTGAGTCAGGCTCGGTGTCCCTGGTGCGCGGCAACGGCAGCATTCTCGTGCACCGTGATCCGGCACTGGTGGATGGCAAGCACTGGCTCAAGGACAGGCCCGGTTTCAGCGCCGGGCTCAGCGCTGCGCTGCTGAACCGCGAGCGCTTTGCCCATGCCATGTACGAGGCGCCCGCGGGCCGCCAACTGATCGCTTCCTCCTACGTGCCCGAGCTGGACCTGTACGTGATCGCCGAGCTGCCCGAGGCCCAGGTGCTGGGCGGCGTGCGACGAACCATTGCGCTGACCTCGGCCGTGGCCGGCCTGGTGGGCGGCGGCATAGGTTTGCTGGTGATCTGGCTGGTGAGCCGGGCAATTGCGGCACCTGTGGGGCGCGCGGCGCGCATGCTGGAGGAGATTGCCGACGGCCATGGCGACCTGAGCCGTCGCATGCAGGTGGAGAGCAATGACGAGGTGGGGGCGCTGGCCTCGGCCTTCAACCGCTTTGTCTCATCGCTGGAGCGTATGGTGGGGGCCGTACGCCAGGCCGCAGATTCGATTTCTGTGGCCAGCTCCGAGGTGGCCCAGGGCAACCAGGATCTGAGCCAGCGCACCGAACAGGCGGCCAGTGCCTTGCAGCAGACGGCGGCATCGCTGTCGGTGCTGACGGACAGCGTGCAGGCCAATACCGAAGCCACGCGCAGCGCGGGCGACCTGGCTCAGTCGGCGCGCGGCGTGGCCGAGCGTGGCGGAACGGCCTTCCAGCAGGTGGTGATGACCATGGAGGGCATCAACCACTCGTCGCGCAAGATTGCCGACATCATCGGAGTGATCGACGGCATCGCCTTCCAGACCAATATCCTGGCGCTGAACGCAGCCGTGGAGGCCGCGCGTGCCGGCGAACAGGGCCGGGGCTTTTCCGTGGTGGCGGCCGAGGTGCGCAGCCTGGCTCGGCGTTCGGCCGAGGCTGCCAAGGAAGTGCGCCAGCTCATCACTGACTCGGTGACCCAGGTGGGCAGCGGATCGCAGCAGGTGGCGCATGCGGGAGCCACCATGCAGGAGCTGCTGGACGCCGTGGCCAAGGTGACGCGGATCATCGAGGAGATCAGCAATGCTTCGCAGACTCAGGGGCGCGGCATTGCCGAGATCAACCAGTCCGTGGCCGGGCTGGACGATGCCACGCAGCAGAACTCCGCCTTGGTCGAACAATCGGCTGCTGCGGCAATCAGCCTGCGCGAGCAGGCCGCACGCCTGATGGGCGAGGTGTCTGCCTTCAAGCTCGGCGACGGGCCCCAGAGCCACCTGTCCCTGCAGCAGCGGCAGCCGCAACTGCTGGAGGCCTGAACACGAGCCGGGCCTGAAGAGATCAGGCCCGGGCTTGGGTGCGCAAGGCCTGGAACCTGTTCTTAGGCGGCGCTGGTGCTCAGTTTCTTGAGCTGGTAGAGCACTTCCAGCGCTTCGCGCGGGCTCATCGCATCGGGGTTGAGGGCGGCCATGGCCTGCTCCAGCGGGCTGGGGGCGGCGCATGCGTCCACCAGCTCCGGTGCATCGAAGAGATTGACCTGCAGCTCGTTCTCGCCGGCCTGGGATTCGAGTGCTTCCAGGGCGTGGCGCGCATGGTTGAGAACGCCTGCGGGCATGCCGGCCAGCTTGGCCACCTGAATACCGTAGCTGCGGCTGGCGGGGCCGGCCTGAATCTCGTGCAGAAACACGATGTCGCTGCCCGACTCTGCGGCGCTGACATGCACGTTGACGGCGGCCTTGGCCTTGGCGGGCAGCTCGGTCAGCTCGAAGTAGTGCGTGGCAAACAGCGTGAACGCCTTGGTCTTGTCGTGCAGCTGGCTGGCAATGCCGCTGGCCAGGGCCAATCCGTCGAAGGTGCTGGTGCCGCGGCCGATCTCGTCCATCAGCACCAGGGAGTGGGGCGTGGCCGAATGCAGAATCTGCGCGGCCTCGGTCATCTCCATCATGAAGGTGGACTGGGCATTGGCCAGATCGTCGGCGGCGCCGATACGCGTGTGGATGGCATCGATGGGCCCCAGGCGGCAGGCGCCGGCCGGCACATAGCTGCCCATGCTGGCCAGCAGCACGATCAAGGCCACCTGGCGCATATAGGTCGATTTGCCGCCCATGTTCGGGCCGGTAATGATCTGCATGCGCGTGTTGAGATTCATGCGCGTGTGGTTGGCGATGAAGCTGCCGCTGGAGGTCTCGGCCATGCGTGCTTCCACCACGGGGTGGCGGCCGGCCTCGATCTCTATGCAGGGCTGGCTGACGAACTGCGGCTCGGCCCAGTTCAGCGTCAGAGAGCGCTCGGCCAGAGTGCATAGAACGTCCAGTGCGGCAATCGCCTGGGCCACACGCGTGAGCTGGGGCACATGGGGCTGAAGCTGGTCGAGCAGCTGCTCGAACAGGAACTTCTCGCGCTGCAGCGCTCGCTCCTGGGCCGACAAGGCCTTGTCCTCGAAAGCCTTGAGTTCGGGCGTGATGTAGCGCTCGGCGTTCTTGAGCGTCTGGCGGCGACGAAAACGCTCGGGCACCGCGTCCTTGTAGCTGTTGGTGACCTCGATATAGAAGCCATGCACCTTGTTGAACTGCACGCGCAGATTGGGAATGCCGGTGAGCAGCTTTTCCTTGGCCTCCAGCTCCAGCAGAAACTCGTCGCAGTTGTTCTGAATGGCGCGCAGCTCATCGAGTTCGGCATCAAAGCCCGTGGCAATCACGCCGCCGTCGCGCACCAGAGCCGCCGGCTCTTCGAGAATCGCGCGGGCCAGCAGCTCGGCACAGCCTTCGGGCGGAATCAGGTCGCTGAAAATCTGCGTCAGATAGGCGGATGGAGCTTGTCCGGACTGTGCCAGCAGCTTCGCCTTTTCCAGCGTTTTGGACAGGCCCACCAGCTCGCGTGGACGCACCTGGCGCAGGGCGATGCGGGCGGTGATGCGCTCCACATCGCTCACGCCCTTGAGCTCGGCACGCAGGGCCTGCCAGGGTGCCATGCCCGCACCCGTGCCGCGCAGCACGCCTATGGCTTCCAGGCGTTGCATGGCGGACTTGCGATTGCGCTCGGGCTCCAGCAGCCAGGTCTTGAGCAGACGACTGCCCATGCCCGTCATGCAGCTGTCCAGCAGAGAGAACAGCGTCGGCGAATCTTCGCCGCGCAGCGTCTTGACCAGCTCCAGATTGCGGCGCGTGGCCAGCGGCAGCGAAATCAGCTCGTCGTCGCGCTGCACCTGGATGGCGTGGATGTGGGTGAGGTTGCGGCCCTGGGTATGTTCTGCATAGGACAGCAGGGCGGCACTGGCGCCATGGGCCAGCGGCAGGCCTTCGGCCTCCCAGGCCTTGAGGCTGGCCGCGCCCAGCAGCTCCAGCAGCTTGCGCTCGCCCAGACCCGAGTCAAACTGCCAGTCAGGGCGGGGTGACAGAGGGCAACTGATGGCGCCGCTGTGCTTGACGGCAAACAGGGTCTGCTCGAAGCGCTCGGTGACTCCGGCGCTGTAGATCACCTCGCTGGGCGCGATCCGAGACAGCCAGGCGCCCAGTTCATCGGCCGCGCATTCGGCCATGTGAATGCGGCCCTGGGTCATTGCCATCCAGGCCAGTCCCACGCGCTGGCGGCCGGCGGTGTGCAGGGCCAGCAAAATGGCTTCGCTCTTGTCCGACAGCAGCTCGCTGTCCGTCAGCGTACCTGGCGTGACCACGCGCACGACCTTGCGCTCCACCGGACCCTTGCCCACGCCGATCTCGCCGACCTGCTCGCAGATCGCCACCGACTCGCCCATCTTGATCAGGCGGCCCAGATAGTTTTCCAGGGCGTGGAAAGGCACGCCGGCCATGGGAATGGGCTGGCCTGCGGTCTGGCCGCGCGTGGTCAGCGTGATGTCCAGCAGGCGCGTGACCTTCTCGGCATCGCCAAAGAACAGCTCGTAGAAATCGCCCATGCGGTAGAAAACCAGCGTGTCGGGGTAGTCGGCTTTGAGCTTGAAGTACTGCTGCATCATCGGCGTATGCGCCGAGAGGTCAGCCATGTCTGGGGAATAGGGCAGCGACGGGGATTCTGTGCTTTTCTGGGTCATCGCTTCAGCGGTATGCAATACAGGGGGCGCTGCGCCGGTGCTGGGCGGGCGCCGAATGCTGCATTATCCGTGATGCCCAATAGCAGGGGGCATGGCTGTTTTTTGAACTATTTGGCAGAGGCTGTCTGCACGCCTTGCTCGGATTGAGAGCCAGAGCCTTGATCGCTGTCATGAATGGGGCGATAGCCCGGGCCGAAGGAAACATCGCCCAGCCGCCAGCCTGCGCGGCAGCTCACCGCGCCCCAGAAGCGCTTCAGGGTGTACCACTGCATGGCGATCAGGCCGCGCTCGTTGTCGGCATCCACTTCCGGGTCGCTCACGCCCGTGGGGCGCAGCTCCTCGTCGTGATAGAGGGCGGTGCCGAACAACTGATCCCACCAGGGCAGGACCTGGCCGAAGTTGCAGTTGTGGCGTTCGGGGCGCTCGGCATCGCGCAGCATATGGTGGTTGCGGTGAAAACGCGGGCCGACCAGCAGGCGTTCGCCCACCGTGCCCAGCCAGCCCAGGCGCAGCGCCACATTGGCATGGGAGAAGTTCTGCACCAGCTCGCTGAGCAGTCCCAGCATGGCGAACTCGGACGGCTCCACGCCCATGGCCAACCCCACGCTGGCCAGCACAAAGCTTTGCAGCATGCCGTCCAGATAGTTGCTGCGGTCGTTGCTCCAGCAGCTCATCTGGCGCTGGCTGTGGTGCATGCTGTGCATGGCCCACCACCAGGGAATGACGTGCTGAGCGCGATGCATCCAGTAATACGTGAGGTCGTAGACCACGTAGTACACGGCAAACAATACATAGGGGTGGTCTTCAAACCAGGGCAGCCAGGCCTTGAGGCCGCTGGCTTCCGAGGTGGATGGGCCTCCGCCCAGCATATGGGCGACCGGCATGAGGATCAGAAAGCTGAACAGCGGAAACAGGCCCAGCAGCATGAGCAGGGTGTAGTTGCGATCCACCGTGGTGTGTCGGCGGTCGGCCCAGCGTTCGGCCGGGATCAGGCTCTCCAGCGGCCGCATCACGCCACCAATGAGAAGCAGCTGTAGCAGCGCGATCAGGATGCCGGCGGCAATCTCGCGCGGATCGCCCGCTGCCTCTGCAATATGGAGTGCGTTGACCACGGGTGTCACCGCATGCACGGATACCCAGTCAATGGCCAGCGTCCAGTGCTGGCTGAAGAAATCCATCATATTGTTTCGCCCATTTGTCGTCGGGCAGATTCTGGACCGGGAGTTTGTGGATTCTGTGGAGAGCAGCAAACCCTGACGTCTGCCTCTTGCGTTTGGTCAAGAGGCGTTGATTGCGCTGCGGCAATAAAAAGGGCCTGGTCCATCGGACCAGGCCCTTTGCGCAGTCGTGGGGCGACCGCCTTTTTTATTCTGCGTTCTTCTGGCCTTCTTCGGCCACCGCCTCGGTGTTTTCTTCGGCGGGGGCTTCGAATTCGCCAGTCTTGACAGCCTGACGCACAGCCGCTTTTTCGCCAGCGGTGGCGAACTTGCTGAACTTGCCCAGCACGGGAATCAGCGAACCATAGATGCGTGGGTTGGCGGCCAGGATTTCGCGTTGTTCCAGGAAGTCGGCTTCACCCGTGAAGTTGCCCACCAGACCACCGGCTTCGCTGACCAGCAGAGAGCCGGCAGCCACGTCCCAGATGGACAGGCCGGACTCAAAGAAACCGTCGGCAAAGCCGGCGGCCACATAGGCCAGGTCCAGGGCGGCAGAGCCGGGGCGACGCACGCCGGCGGTGCGCTGCATGACTTCACCCAGCATCAGCATGTATTGCTTGAAGTTGTCGCCACGGCGGAAGGGGAAGCCTGTGGAGATCAGGCAGTCGCGCAGCTGAGTGCGCTTGGAGACACGGATGCGGCGCTCGTTCAGATAGGCACCGCGCCCCTTGGTGGCCGTGAACAGGTCGTTGCGGCTGGGGTCATAGATCACGGCGTGCTCGATCTTGCCCTTGTAGGCCAGGGCAATGCTCACGCAGTACACGGGGAAGCCGTGGATGAAGTTGGTGGTGCCGTCCAGGGGATCGATGATCCAGACATGGTCGGAGTTCTTGGCTCCGTGCTCGCTGCCCGATTCTTCGGCCAGGATGGAATGCTGGGGGTAGGCGTTGAGCAGCGTCTCGATGATGATGCGCTCCGCAGCCTGGTCTACCTCGGTCACAAAGTCGTTCACCTGCTTTTGCGCAACGCGCACCGATTCCACATCCAGTGCGGCACGGTTGATGAGGGCGCCAGCGGCGCGAGCAGCCTTGATGGCCACGTTGAGCATGGGGTGCAGGGAGTTCGACATAAATTGTGAGTGCGTTGGCGATGCAGCCCGGAGCAAAACTGGGCTGAACTACGCGGGTAAGAACGTAGAAGCCGCGACCGGCGATGCGGGGCGGCGACAATGGGCGCAATTCTACCCAGCCTGCACTTTTTTTGCTCGTTCGTCCCGGCGACCCGAAGGTCTTCTCTGCGGCACTTGCGGATGCGAGAGGGAACAGGTGGCGTAGTCTGCTGTCTTATCAAGGCCACAAGTGGGGCCTTTTGCATTGTTCTGCGTTGATGAAAACCCGATTCGTACTGATTGAAACCAGCCATGCCGGCAATGTGGGCGCGGCCGCCCGAGCGCTCAAGACCATGGGCTTCGACGACCTGGTGCTGGTGCGCCCGCGCTACAAGAACGTGCTGCGCAAGGAAGAAACCATTCAGCGTGCCAGCGGAGCACTGGATGTGCTGGACAAGGCACGCGTGGTCGACACCCTGGAGGAAGCCCTGGACGGCATCAGCCATATGTGCGCGACGGCCATGACGCCACGCGACTTCGGCCCGCCCACACGCACGCCGCGCGAGCATTTCGAGTTGCTCCTGAAAGGAGAGCTTGATGCACGCTCTGTACCCTCGGAGGACACAGGTCTGACCGATAACCAGCCCACGCCCAATGCTGCCTGCAACCAGAAAGGCGTGGCCTTTCTGTTCGGCTGCGAGCGCTTTGGCATGAGCAACGACGATGTCTACCGCTGCGATGTGGCGCTGTCGATTCCGTCCAACCCGCAGTTCGGCTCGCTCAATCTGGGCTCGGCCATTCAGGTCGTTGCCTATGACTGGCGCGTGGCACTGGGCGGCTTTCCCGTGGTGGAGCACACGCCCGAGGCACATCGCGCCGACATGGCCCAGGTACAGGGCATGCTGGGCCACTGGGAGCAGGCCCTGGCCCATATCGGCTTTCTGGACCCGGCAGCGCCCAAGAAGCTTATGCCCCGGCTTAACCAGCTTTTCAACCGCGCGCAGCTGACCCAGGAAGAAATCCATATTCTTCGCGGTGTTGCCAAAGCCATGCTGCAGAGCCAGCCACCAACCCGCTAGACTTCACAAGCTAAACATTCCTCACGTTGTTATTTGATGCTTGATCGCCTGCGCTCCGACATCCAGTGCATTCTTGACCGCGACCCCGCGGCTCGCAGCACCTGGGAGGTCATCACCTGTTATCCGGGGCTGCACGCCATCTGGCTGCAGCGCCCTGCGCACTGGTGCTGGACGCATGGCTTCAAGTGGCTGGGCCGCTTCATCTCGCATATGGGGCGTTGGTTCACCGGCATTGAAATCCACCCCGGTGCCGTCATCGGTCGCGAGGTCTTCATCGATCACGGCATGGGTGTCGTGATCGGCGAAACTGCCGTTGTGGGCGATGGCTGCACCATCTATCACGGCGTTACCCTGGGCGGTACCTCGCTCTACAAGGGCGCCAAGCGCCACCCGACCCTGGGCAAGAACGTGGTGGTCAGTGCCGGCGCCAAGGTGCTGGGTGGCTTCGAGGTAGGCGATGGTGCCAAGATAGGCAGCAATGCGGTGGTCATCAAGCCCGTGCCTGCAGGTGCCACGGCCGTGGGCATTCCGGCGCGCATCATTCCCAGCAAGACCGGGCACAGTGCCGATGTGACCGAGCATGAGCTGGCTCCCAAGGTCGATGCCAAGACGCAAGCGGCTGGCGTGGTCGACGAAGATTGCGGCAAGAGCGGTTTCACCGCCTATGGCGTGACGGCCGAAGTCGACCCCGTGGCCCAGGCCATGCGCTCTCTGTCCGAAGGCGCTGCCGGCCATGAAAAGCAGATTGCACTGCTGTGGGCAGCTATCGAGAAGCTCTCGATTCAAGGCCATGTCAAGGACTGTATGCCCTGCGAATCCGAACGACCCGAGGCATTCCAGAAGGACAAGATCGATCAGATTCTGGGTAAGTAAACCCAAGCGCTTGTCCATGGACCGCTTGACGCTTCTGTTCCGCCATGAGAGCCAACGCCTGTCGTTGGCTTTTCTCATGGTGCTTGCCCGTAGTCGATTTGAGGGGTGAAAGTCCTGCCTGTCCGGTCGAGACTGCTTGCCGACTCAAACCCGAGGCAAGCAATGATGAATGTGGAACAGGCCATGCAGCAGCGCCATTCGGTGCGTGCTTTTTTGCCAAGGACGGTGGATGCTGCGCTGGTCAGGGATTTGCTGGCGCAGGCCGGACAGGCGGCCTCCGGCGGCAACCTCCAGCCCTGGCGCGTGATGGCGCTGACGGGGGGCAGCCTTCAAGCCCTGCGCCAGGCCATGCCTGCAGCGACGCCCAACTCCGATCCGGCCCAGGTCTATCCGGCTCGGCTGTGGGAGCCCTATCGCAGCCGCCGCTTTGACAACGGCGAGGATCTCTATCGTTCCATAGGCGTGGGGCGTGAGGACAGGAATGGGCGGCTGCTGCAGCTGGCCAGCAACGCCCATATGTTTGGCGCGCCTGTGGGCGTATTCGTCGCCGTCGAGAGCCGCATGCTGCATGCGCAGTGGGTGGATCTGGGAATCTATCTGCAATCGCTGATGCTGCTGGCGACCGGAAGGGGACTGGCCACCTGCGCCCAGGGCTTCTGGCGCAATTACAGCGATTTTGTGAGCCGGCATCTGGCGCTGCCACAGGGCTACCAGATCGCTTTTGGCATGGCACTGGGTTATGAGGATGTGGCAGCGCCCATCAATCAGTGGCGTTCCACCCGGGCCGGGCTTGAGGACTGGTGCGAGATGCGTGGTTTTGAATGAAAACTGGATTTAATCCAGGATGAATAAGCGCTGGGTGCTTCTCTTCATGTAGCAATAGACAAGATGCCGGAGCGCAGGGGTGAAGCCGGGCGCCAGAGCGGCAGCCCGGCTTCTTTTTCTCAATACCGGCCGCTTACTTCCACAGAGCGCACTTGCTCTCTTCCTTGGTGGTGAAGACCTGGTCGCCGGGCAGGGTCTTGAGCACCTTGAAGTAATCCCAGGCTTTCTTCGATTCGGCCGGCGCCTTGACCTGCAGCAGATACATGTCGTGAGCGTAGCGGCCGTCGGGGCGGATCACGCCCTTGGCATAGAAGTCCGACAGCGGCGTGGCCTTGAAGCCAGCCATGATCTTGTCGGCATCCGTAGTGCCCAGCTTCTCGGCCAGCTTCAGATACTGCATGGCTGCCGAGTAGTTGGCTGCCTGCAGCGAGGTGGGCATCTTCTTGAACTTGGCAAAGAAGCGATCCGAGAACTTGCGGCTTTCGGGATTCAGGTCCCAATGCCAGCTGTCGGTGAACATCAGGCCTTCCGTGGCTTTGAGGCCCAGGCTGTGGATGTCGGAGCTGAACAGCAGCAGGCCAGCCAGCTTCATGGTCTTGGTCAGGCCGAACTCGCGTGCCGACTTGATGGCATTGATGGTGTCGCCGCCTGCATTGGCCAGGCCCAGGATCTGGGCCTTGGAGTTCTGGGCCTGCAGCAGGAAGGAAGAGAAGTCGGCCGTGTTCAGCGGGTGCCTGACGTTGCCCAGCACCTTGCCGCCAGCGGCATTGACCACGCGGGTGGTGTCGGCCTCCAGCGCCTGGCCAAAGGCGTAGTCGGCCGTCAGAAAGAACCAGCTCTTGCCACCCAGCTCCACCACTGCCTTGCCCGTGCCCTTGGCCAGCGCCACGGTGTCATAGGCATAGTGCACGAAATAGGGGCTGCACTGATCGTTGGTCAGAGCCGAAGTGCCCGCGCCGTTGATGATGTAGACCTTTTTCTTCTCGTCGGCCACCTTGCCCATGGCCAGACCGGCACTGGAGGTGGTGCCGCCGATCAGCATGTTCATGCCCTGGGTGTCGAACCACTCGCGTGCCTTGCTGGCCGCGATATCGGCCTTGTTCTGGTGGTCGGCCGTCAGTACCTCGACGGGCTTGCCCAGCAGCTTGCCGCCAAAGTCGTCCACGGCCATCTGCACGGCGAGGGCGCCGCCCTTGCCGTCCACATCGGCATAGAGGCCCGACATATCGGTGATGAAGCCGATGCGAATCCTGTCCTGCGCCTGAGCGCCTGCAGCGGTCAGCAGGCATCCCAGTGCCAGCGTCAATGTTCTTGCGGAAAAAACGGGAGCGGAGCAAACAGAACGAGGCTTCATCAGAGTCATCTCCTGAGGTGGTGAGTACCCGGTCACTGCGACGGGCAGCCAGCATGGTCGCAGCTGGAGCAGGGCGCGCCATCAGGGCAAGCACCGGGGCAGCGACAAGGTATCCGCGGCGACTCGGGAAAATGCTGCAAGCTTCTACACTGCAGGGCAGCGATTTAGGAAAGAAGAAGAAATGGATATTCGTCAAGCATTGCAGCAGCGTCGTTCGGTGCGCGCTTTTCTGCCGCAGGCCGTGGCTGCTGCCACGGTGCGGGACTTGCTGGAGACAGCCGCGCAGGCGCCGTCCGGCGGCAATATGCAACCCTGGCGTGTGACCGCCGTGGGCGGACAGGCGCTCAAGGATCTGTGCGCCAAGGCCAGGCAGACCGAGGCCGTGCAGCGCCCCGGCCTGTCCTATCCACCCGGTTTGTGGGAGCCCTACCGCAGTCGCCGCTTTGAAAACGGAGAAGATCTGTACCGCGCAATCAATATCGGCCGCGAGGACAAGGCTGCACGTCTGGCCCAGCTGGCCAAGAACGGCCAGATGTTCGGTGCGCCCGTAGGCATTTTTGTGGCCGTGGAGGAACGCATGGGCTATGCGCAATGGGTGGATCTGGGCATCTATCTGCAGTCCTTCATGCTGCTGGCCGTGGAAAAAGGTCTGGCCACTTGTGCCCAGGGCTTCTGGCGCATGTACAACGATATGCTGATCGAACAGCTGGCATTGCCGGATGGCTACCAGATTGCCTTTGGCATTGCCCTGGGCTACGAGGATGTCAGCGCACCTATCAACCAGTGGCGCGCAAGCCGTGCGGCCAGCCATGAATGGCTGGTGCTGAAAGGGCTAGACGAGGCTGCGGATTAGGCGCTTGAGGGTCAGGATAGTTAAACAGCTTCAATGGTGCGCAAATTGCGGCAAAACCAGCCTATACTGCGTACAGCTCCGGGGTGTGCAAAAGCGCTGAGATGCCAGTCACTGTGAAAACAGTGCAGGCGAACCCGACGAACTTGATCCGGTTCATACCGGCGGAAGAAGAGCGGGACCCTGACGCAGGGCCGATGGATGGACAGGACAGCCGGCATCAGTGCCAGCCCTGAAAACCATGGGCACAGCAAACCCCAGGCGCCTCGCGCACTGGGGTTTTGTCTTTTTCGGGCAGCCCGGTGCGTGGAGGTCAGGGCTGAAGTTGCAGAACTCAGCGGCATAGGCCGGACACCCATTCGGGACCGGGCCAGTGCAGGGCAAGATCAGAGCAGGGCCGCATTCCACGGAGCGTTTGATGCATTTCAACCGCTTTGAGGAGACTGCGATGAACGCCCCTGATTCCATTTTCACGCCTGCTGCAGGCCATGCCCCCGATGCCGCTCGTTTTGCCGAGCTGCTGGCCCAGTCGCGCCAGCCGTTTCCGTCATCGACCAAGAGCTATCTGAGCGGCGCGCTGCATCCGCAGCTGCGTGTGCCGGTGCGCGATATTGCGCTCACCAATGGAGAGCAGGTCAGCGTCTACGACACCTCGGGCCCCTATACCGACCCCGCCGTGCAGATCGACGTGCGCCAGGGCCTGCCCAGTGTGCGCGGTGCCTGGATCGAAGCGCGCGGCGACAGCGAATACTATGTGGGTCGCCAGCGCGTGGCGCTGGACGACGGCGGCAAGCGCGGTGAGGAAGATGCGCGCGTGGCCCAGCTGCGTGCCGAGGCGGCCGCGCTGCAGCGCCAGCCACGCCGTGCCAAATCCGGCCAGAACGTGACCCAGATGCACTATGCCAAGCGCGGCATCATCACGCCCGAGATGGAGTATGTGGCCCTGCGCGAGAACGGCCGCCGCGAATGGATGGCGCAGTACCAGCAGGACGCGGCGCGCGAGCTGCGCCTGGCCGGCAACAGCCTGGGCGCATCGATCCCGAAGATCATCACACCCGAATTCGTGCGCGACGAAGTGGCGCGCGGCCGCGCCATCATTCCGGCCAATATCAACCATCCTGAAATCGAGCCCATGGCCATAGGCCGCAATTTCAAGGTCAAGATCAACGCCAACATCGGCAATTCGGCCGTGACCTCCAGCATCGAGGAAGAGGTGGAAAAGCTGGTCTGGGCCATTCGCTGGGGGGCGGACAATGTCATGGATCTGTCCACCGGCAAGAACATCCACACCACACGCGACTGGATTGTGCGCAACTCGCCCGTGCCCATCGGCACCGTGCCCATCTACCAGGCGCTGGAGAAGGTCGGCGGCATTGCCGAAGACTTGACCTGGCCCATCTTCCGCGACACGCTGATCGAGCAGGCAGAGCAGGGCGTGGACTACTTCACCATCCACGCCGGGGTGCGCCTGGCCTATATCCACCTCACGGCGCAGCGTCGCACCGGCATCGTCTCGCGTGGCGGCTCCATCATGGCCAAGTGGTGCATGGCCCATCATCGCGAAAGCTTCCTCTACGAGCATTTCGAAGACATCTGCGACATCATGAAGCAGTACGACGTCAGCTTCTCGCTGGGCGACGGCCTGCGTCCCGGCTGCGCTTCGGACGCCAACGACGAAGCACAGTTTGCCGAACTGGCCACGCTGGGCGAGCTGACGCAGATCGCCTGGAAGCACGATGTGCAGACCATGATCGAAGGCCCGGGCCATGTGCCCATGCACATGATCCAGCAGAACATGACCGAGCAGCTCAAGCACTGCCACGAGGCTCCGTTCTACACCCTGGGCCCGCTGACCATAGACATCGCCCCTGGCTACGACCATATCGCTTCGGCCATCGGTGCGGCCATGATCGGCTGGTTCGGCACGGCCATGCTGTGCTATGTCACGCCCAAGGAGCATCTGGGCCTGCCCGACCGCGACGACGTCAAGCAGGGCATCATCGCGTACAAGATTGCGGCCCATGCCGCCGATGTCGCCAAGGGCCATCCGGGCGCGCGCTCGCGTGACGATGCGCTGTCTCAGGCGCGCTTCGACTTCCGCTGGCAGGACCAGTTCAACCTGGGCCTGGACCCCGACACGGCCCAGGCCTACCACGACGAGACCCTGCCCAAGGACAGCGCCAAGGTGGCCCATTTCTGCTCCATGTGCGGACCCAAGTTCTGCTCCATGAAAATCACCCAGGAAGTGCGCGATTTTGCTGCCGCCAAGGGCATTGCCGAAGAGCAGGCACTGGTCGCAGGCATGCAGGCCAAGGCCGGCGAGTTCAACAAGGCGGGCGGCGACTTCTATATCCCCATTGTCAACGCCTCGACCGATACCACGGCGCGTTGATTAAAGGTTGAATAGGGCTCTAGCGCTTATCTGATAAGCGCTGATAGCTATCAAAATACAAAAGGCAAGCCTTGAGGGCTTGCCTTTTTTTGTGCCGAGATACGCGAGTATCAGAAGGGGTAGGCGGGGACGCCGCCTGCCAAGTTCAGCCACTGGCCGCGCTCCAGTTGGTTGCCTTGGCCGGGCACCATGGCATAGAACTCGGGGCTGAGCTGGGGCATGCCGTGGGCGGCAATCGAGTCCAGCGCAGTGCTGCTGAGCGGAATGCCGTAGTGGGCAAAGACCTGGCGCATGTCACGGCCGATGATGCGGCTGGACAGCACATACAGCAGTTCATGGTTGCTGATCTCGCGCTTGGTATAGCTGCCCATGCCCAGCGCATTCCTGTTGGCAGTCCAGTACGCATCGTTGAAGATCAGACGCTCGCCACGGCCCAGCATGCCGAGGAAGTCGATCACATCGGCAGGCTGTGGCTGGCCCTGGCCCAGACGCTCCTTGGTGTAGATAAAGGCCAGCTGGAAGTGCACGGCACGCATGGCGTTGTCGCTCTTTTTGGCAGCCGTCCAGAAGCGCTGGAACATATCGGCCTGCAAGGCGTCGCCGCTCTTGCCCGTGGCGCGTGCCGCCTGGATGTCCAGGTAGAGCTTTTTATGGTCGATGCGCTCGCCGCTGTTGTTCTCGGCACCGTTGGTGATGGCGTACTGACGCAGGGCACTGGCATTGGCCAGGATGTTGTTGTCGCATTCCACGGGGCAGCCGCCGCCAGGGTTCTTGCCGCCCTGGCCGTCGGTGTCGGTCAGCAGCGTCATATGGCGCATCACGGTGTTGTGTCCGAGCTCATGCCACCAGCCCCAGCCGGGAGCCAGGCCTGCTGCGCCGTCCGAAGGATTGCCCGAGCACAGAAAGCCGCAGGCCGCCAGCCAGCCGACAAAATGCTGCACGCCCGGAGCGCGCTGGATGCTGCCGCTGCAATCCCAGCCCAGCATGGCGCAGACATTGTTCACATTGGCGCTGGCGCTCATATTGTTGTAGCCGTTGGCCAGGTGGTTGCTGTCGAAGATCATGCCCTTGAGGCGCTCCACGACATAGGTGCGCGGGTAGTGGCTGCCGATGGCGCTTTTGGCGTAGCCAATGGTCTGCTGCACCTCGCCCCCCACCATCTTGGAGGTCTGCCAGCCAAAGTCGCCGCGTTGCAGCGCCTGCACTGCCTCGTCGATTTCCTGTGCGCCAGGATTGCGCGTGAAGTCGAAATGTGCGTATTTGACGCTGCCGCGTACGCGCAACGTGACCACGCTGCCGGCCTTGGCCCCCGAGTAGTTGAGAAACAGCGGGCCGCCCCAGGCCGTGGTGTAGCTCAGCGTCTGGCCCTTGTTCAGGCGCGCCTGGTGCCCATCCGGAAAGCGCGGCCTGGTGTAGTTTTCCTGCGCCAGGGGATTGCCGCGCGTGCGGATATTGCCCACCCGCAGCGCCAGTCCCGCATCTGCGGCATCCACGATCTGCACCTGCACGGTCTTGCCCGGCACGGCGCCGCGGCCGATGGCCGTGCGGCCATCGGCCTGGGCAATGGTGACCTCGATGGTTTCCCAGCTGTTGCTGGTGACCAGGCTGGTCGAGGCCTTGGGCATCCAGTCTGCAAAATTCAGCGGCGTGCTTTCATGCTCGCGCACGGCATAGCTCAGCGTGTCGGCCGCCATGGTGCGCAAAAAGGTGCTGGCATCGGAGCGTCGCACCCGGGCATAGTCCACCTGCCGGCGTGCCAGATCGGCCCAGAGCACCAGGCGGCGATGCGCGGCCATATAGGGCTTGAGGTAGTAGCTGTCGGCAAACAGGTTGATCCCCTGGCCTTCCTGGCCCAGCAGATCGTTGCGGATGCCGTCGAGAGCGCTGATCAGGCTGGTGTCCGTAGAGAAGTCGGCACTGCTGCCGTTTTTCAGGGCTGCCAGCGCGGCCTCATGCGCCCCCAGTCTGTCGGCCGCCTGGCGCTGCTGGGCAGCGGTCCTGCCGCCGATCTGGTAGCCGTCGGCCGGCGCCCAGTAATTGCCGGCGTAGCCGCCCAGCTCCATGCCCATGGCCTGAAGCACCTGCCGGCCGCCGGCCGAGTCGCCCCAGTTGCTGTGCAGATAGATCACTCCCTTGCCGGCCTGCAGGTAGCGGCTGACCTGGTTGCTCAGCGAAGCCGAGAAAGGTGTGTCCTGGCCGAAGACAAAGACATCGATGCTTTCCCAGCAGCGGTTGGCGGGGTCGGTGATGGCGCAGTTCACCATCTCGGCCTTGCTGCCCAGGCGTGCGACCAGATTCGTGACCGAGGCCTGGCTGTAGTTCTGCGCCGCCATGCGCAGTGTGGCCGGCAGCGGGCCTTGCGCCTTGCCGGTGGCAAGCCAGGTGAAGCTGCGCCTGAACAGAGGCAACTGCGCCTGATTGGCGCCCGAGGCCGTGGCCAGCTGTCCCATCAGGTCTTTGCCATAGGCCAGGGCGCGGCCATTCTGGGCCGTTGCCATGCTGGCCAGCACATTGCCGTTGTTGGCCACCAGCAGCGGGCTGGCGCTGGTCGATAGCAATGGGCTGACGCGTTGGCTGTTGTTGCCGAAGTCCAGGGCTGCGGCAGTGCTGTCGTCCAGCAACTGGGCGAGCAGTCTTTGCTGCTGCAGCCGGGTTTGCTGGATCAGCTGCGTGGCCGATTGCAGCAGCTCCGTTTGATCTTCGGCCTGCAGCAGGCGGCTGTCGCCGGCAAGCAATGCCTGTTCTATGCGGCTGCTGGTCGGCGGCTCGGTGGTCGGTGGCAGCACCGCAGGCGGATCGACTTCAGGAGGTGCGACCTCGGGAGGCGTGACGCCCGGAGTGCCGGGTTGTACAGGGGTTTCGGTGACGGGGGGCGTGGAGGGTGAGGAATCACCAGAACCACCGCCGCAGGCGGTCAGGGCAAGGCTTGCCAGGAGAGTCAGAGTCCAGCGAGGAAACATGAGTTTGGAGGTCAGGGCGCCGTAACTTGCAGTCTTGCTGCGTTATTACGGGTCAAGAAAACTACCTTCTTTTAGGTAGTGAGACAGGCGTAAAGCCGATAAAGCGCGGCGCAGTGTAGCCTTGCCCGAGAGCGTCATGAATCATGGCTCATGGAGATTGCCCCGACCCCGGGATGGCCCAGCAGACAGTTATTGACGCAGCACAAGCCTAGACCACGAAATAAAACACATTCAGGTGTTTTGATAATGACTTCTGCGTTCTGAGTATGGTATTAATTTTATTGATAAAAATTAAATAAATGCGATGACTGCAGAGCATCTGAAGCTATCAAATAAATAGCTAAAGAACAGAATGAGAAATCTATATGTTTTATTTTGTAATTTATGTTTTAAATATGTGAGTAATTCGCTGGTTGGATACTTTGCGTGCGCTGGTTTCAGGGCTAGGGGGCAATCCTGGCCTGCTGATCGCGCTGCTCATGGTGGGAAAGAAAATGGGAGCCTGAGCTCCCATCTTGTTCTGCCCGTGCAATCGGCTTTATCGCCAGTACTGGCATTTGCTTTCCGCCTTGGTGGTCCAGATCTGATCGGCAGGCAGTTTCTTGATGATCTTGTAATAGTCCCAGGTGCCCTTGGATTCCGCTGGCGACTTGACCTGCATCAGGTACATATCGTGCACATAGCGGCCGTCTTCGCGGATGTAGCCCTGGCCGAAGAAGTCGTCGATCTTGGTGCTCTTCAAGGTGGCCATGACCTTGTCGGCATCCAGCGTGCCGGCTTTTTCCACGGCCTTGAGGTAGTTCATGGTGGCCGAGTAGTCGGCGGCCTGGATCTCGCTGGGGCGGCGCTGGGTCTTGGCCATGAAGGCATCGGCAAACTTGCGCGAGCCATCGTTCATGTCCCAGTACCAGGGGGCGGTGAACTGCATGCCTTCGGTGTTCTTCAGGCCCAGGCTGTGGATGTCGCTGAAGAAGACCAGCAGGCCGGCCAGCTTCATGTTCTTGGTGACGCCGAACTCCTTGGCCGCCTTGATGGAGTTGATGGTGTCTCCGCCCGCATTGGCCAGGCCCAGAATCTGCGCCTTGCTGTTCTGTGCCTGCAGCATGAAGCTGGAGAAGTCGCTGGCGTTGAGTGGCGTCTTGACCGAGCCCAGCACCTTGCCGCCGCGCGCTTCGATGATCTTGCTGGTGTCGGCTTCCAGGGCATGGCCGAAGGCATAGTCGGCCGTCACGAAGAACCAGCTCTTGCCGCCCGTGTCCACCACGGCGCCGCCTGTGCCCTTGGCCAGGGCCACGGTATCGAAAGCGTAGTGCACGGTATAGGGGCTGCACTGCTCATTGGTCAGGGCCGAGCTGCCCGCGCCATTGTCGATAAAGACGCGCTTCTTCTCCTGGGCGACCTTGGCTATGGCCAGGGCTGTGGCGGAGTTGGTGCCGCCGAACACCAGGCTGATGCCTTGCGTGTCTATCCATTCGCGGGCCTTGCTGGCCGCGATATCGGCCTTGTTCTGGTGGTCGGCCGTGAGCAGCTCGATGGGCTTGCCCAGCACCTTGCCGCCAAAGTCGTCAATTGCCATCTGTATGGCAACGGCACCGTTCTTGCCTTCCACATCGGCATAAAGGCTGGACATGTCGGTGATGAAGCCGATCTTGACTTTTTCCTGTGCCATGGCGGGAGCCGCGAAGGCCGCCGTCAGGGCGAGAGCCAGCAGGGAAGCAGTGGGCGCAGACTGGGACAAGCGATGCATGGAGTCTCCTGAAAATTATGAGAAATGTGGAGAGGGCGTGCAGCGTCCGGTCGGCGGGTGGCCGCCGTCGCTGCATCGCAGCAAACATGCTAGGGGCGGCGATTGCGTCTGGCATCGGGGCAAGCACTTGCGGGAAATCCCAAGGACTTCGGTTAATTCAATAGCTGTTTACGACTGTCATTGTTTGGTTTCGGATGGTTTTAAGTCTGAAATGCATGAATGAAGAGCGCAATTAGCTTTTATTTTGATAGCTTCCGCAGAGAGAAATCCTGGAGATTCAGGCCGCGTCCGTGCCATGAAAAAAGCAGCCCGTAGGCTGCTTTGGTGGATGTTTTGGCAGGGATTGCACCTGGCGCTGCAGGCTATGCCGTGCGAGGCGCGCGCATCGCGGTCTTGGGGCGGAAGGCCTTGCAGATCTCGTCATGGGTCTCGAGATAGGGGCCGCCGATCAGGTCGATGCAATAGGGCACGGCGGCAAAAATGCCGTTGACCTTTTGCTTGCCGTCCGCGTCCTTGAGGCCTTCCAGCGTCTCGGCAATCGCCTTGGGCTGGCCCGGCAGATTGATGATCAGGCTGCTGCCGCGTATCACCGCCACCTGACGTGAGAGGATGGCCGTGGGCACAAAGGCCAGGCTGATCTGGCGCATCTGCTCGCCAAAGCCCGGCATCTCCTTGTGGGCCACGGCCAAAGTGGCCTCGGGCGTCACATCGCGCAGCGCGGGGCCGGTGCCGCCGGTGGTCAGCACCAGGCTGCAGCCCGCATCGACCAGCTCGATCAGCGCCGCGCTGATGCCGGCCTGCTCGTCGGGAATCAGGCGAGGCTCGAACTGGATGGGGTTCTTGAGCGCGCGGCTCAGCCAGTCCTGCAGCGCGGGCAGGCCCTTGTCTTCATAGACGCCGCTGCTGGCGCGGTCGCTGATGGAGACAATGCCGATCTTCACGGCATCGTGAAGATATACGGGCGCATCACTCATCGCCGTCGTCCTCGGCGGCCGCATCGGCCTTGCCGGCGCTGGCCAGTTGCTCGCGCACCAGCTGGAACAGGTCGCGGTAGGCGCGGCCCTTGCTGACTTCCTTGGGCTCGGCATCGGGGCCGGCTGCAGCGGCCGCTGCGGCAGCTTGTTCCTTGGCTTTCTCGATGTCCTTGCGCGACTGGCGGATCAGCGAGCGCAGCTGTTGCACATCGGAGCCGGGGAAATGCTCCAGCCAGATGGACAGGGCCGCTTCCTCGACGATCAGGCGGTCGCGCCATTGCTCGGCCACTTGCAGCGACATTTTTTCGCTGGCCGAGCCATTGCGCTGCTCGTCCAGCGCCTGCTTGACGGCCGCGACCTGTTCAGGCGTCAGCTTGCGCATGAGCTTGCCCACGTACTGGAGCTGGCGGCGCTTGCCTTCGAAGTTGGTGATGCGCTTGGCCTCGGCCAGCGCGTCGATCAGTTGGTCTGACAGTTGCAGGCGCTTGAAGAGGTCGCTGCGCAGCGTCATCAGCTCCTTGCCCAGATCCTGCAGCGCATCGCTTTCGCGCTTGAGGTCGGTCTTGGTGGAGTCGTAAGTGCCTTTGAGTTCGGCCTTCAGCTCAAGGTCCAGCTCGCTGCCTTCGGCAACGAACTTTCCGCGAACAAAATAGCCTTTGGTAGGTTTGCGTGACATGGTAAGGGGGCAATATCGGTGGCAGCGCAGAGGGCGCCGCAGTGGCGGCTATCATATCCGCCGCTATGAAAAAACCTCGCTCCAGCAATACAAGCACTTCCAGTGCACAGGCCCAATCCGCACCGCAAGCCGGTTTCAGCTTCAGCCAAGCCTTTTTCGAGGGGCTGGTGGACCAGGCTCTGCAGCACGCCAAGAAGCTGGGTGCGACGGACGCAGGCGCCGAGGCTTCCGAAGGCTGCGGCCTGTCGGTCAGCGTGCGCAAGGGCCAGCTGGAGACCGTGGAGCGCAACCGCGACAAATCGCTGGGCGTGACCGTCTATCTGGGCCAGCGCCGGGGCAATGCCAGCACCTCGGACTTCTCCGAGGCCGCCATCAAGCAGACCGTGCAGGCCGCCTACGACATCGCGCGCTTCACGGCCGAAGACCCGTTTGCCCGCCTGCCCGACAGCGCCGATATCGCGCTGCCCGGCACGCACCGTGATCTGGAGCTGTTCCACCCCTGGGACATCACCAGCGAGCAGGCCGCCGAGATGGCGCTGCGCTGCGAGCAGGCCGCCTTCAAGACCCACCGCCGCGTGAGCAACAGCGAAGGCGCGGGCGTCTCGGCCCAGCAAAGCCATTTCTTCACGGCCCATACCAACGGTTTTCGCGGCGGCTATGCCAGCTCGCGCCACAGCATGTCGGTGGCGCCCATCGCCAAGCTGCCCGGCAAGAATGGCGAGATGCAGCGCGACTACTGGTACAGCTCCATGCGCAATGCGGCCGATCTGGCCTCGCCCGAGGCCGTGGGCCGCTATGCCGCAGAGCGCACGCTGAGCCGTCTGGGCAGCCGCAAGATTCCGACCACCGAATGCCCGGTGCTGTTCGAGTCGCCCCTGGCCGCCGGCCTGCTGGGCAGCTTTGTGCAGGCCGTCAGCGGCAGCGCGCTGTATCGCAAGAGCACGTTCCTGCTGGACTCCATGGGCAAGCCTATCTTCCCCAAGCACATCGACATCGAGGAAGACCCCTTCGTGCTGGGCGGCAAGGGCAGCTCGCCCTTCGACGAGGAAGGCGTGCGCGTGCAGGCCCGCAAGGTGGTGGATGCCGGCCGCGTGGAAGGCTATTTCCTGTCCAGCTACTCGGCGCGCAAGCTGGGCATGAAGACCACGGGCAATGCCGGCGGTTCGCACAATCTGGTCATGACTTCGCGCCGCACCAAGGCGGGCGACGATCTGGACGCCATGCTCAAGAAGCTGGGCACGGGTCTGTTCGTGGTCGAGCTGATGGGCCAGGGCGTGAACTATGTGACCGGCGACTATTCGCGTGGCGCCAGCGGTTTCTGGGTGGAGAACGGCGAGATCGCCTTCCCCGTGGACGAAATCACGATTGCAGGCAACCTCAAGACCATGTTCAAGGGCATCGAGGCCATCGGAGCCGACGCCTACAACTACGGTGCCAAGACCGTGGGCTCCATGCTGATCAATCGCATGAAGGTGGCAGGCAGCTGATCGCTGTCGATCGCTCCATGGAAAAAGCAGCCCGGTGGCTGCTTTTTTCATTTCTGCATCAGCTCTCGGCCGCGGCCTGAACTATGCAGTGCGAGAGTTTCTCGAAATGCTTGTGCGCGTCGGCACTGAGCTCGATCTGCTTGCGCCTGGCATCCTCGGTATCGGCCAGCAAAATCCAGCCTTTTTGGCGCATGGACTTCAGACGGGTGTGAATCGTGGCCGGAGACCCCAGTTCACGCTGGGCCATCAAGTCCCGGACGCAAAGACGCTCCTGGCGCGTGCCGGCATTGGCGATTTGCTCCAGCAGGCGTTCCTCCAGTGGATCCAGTGCGGGCAGCACTGGCAGGTTGCGGATGGTCGCTGCCAGGTGCAGAAAGCGTAAATAGATATCGGCAGACAGGGACTTTGGCATGGGAAGGCAAAAACAGACGACGCGTCGCTAATGAGGAACGAATCAACGGCGCTCATAATACTGCGCAGACAGTGAACAGGGGCGGCGGCAGCGTATGAAGAACATTTGGACGCAATTTTCGGTGGCGGTTATCACGGCTTTGCTGTTCCTGGCGATGCTGGCCTTGAATCAATGGATTTTCTCCGAACTGGAGTTTGTCCGGGGCGTCAACTGGATTTACCTGCCTGCAGGTGTGCGTTTGCTGTGCACCCTTTTGTTTGCAGAAGCGGGCGTGGTCGGGCTCTTCGTCGTGTCCTGGCTGGTCTGCGGCTTTTACTTCTTCCCGGATGACGGACTGCGTGCGTTTGCGGGCGGCGTCATGGCCACGCTGGCCCCCTACGGCACCTATTGTGCCGCCCGCAAATGGATGGGGCTGGGCCGATCCCTCAGTGATCTGACGCCGCAGCGCCTGCTCTGGCTCAGTGCCATCTACGGGCTGAGCAATGCCTTGCTGCATCAGGCATGGTCCGTGGTCATCGGCGATGGCTTCCAGCTGGACCAGCTTCTGGTGATGCTGCTGGGAGATTTCACCGGCACGCTGATCGTCCTGTATGTCTTCAAGGCCTTGCTCATGCTGCCGATCAAGATGGATCGCTATCTGCTCAAGTGAGAGCCTCGTCTGCGGTGGGCAACCGGCGCCGGTGTTCGATTTGCCCCCGCCGCCGCCAGCTTGGCGGAGGGCGAGTCATACTAGAGGGCTTGATCCAGAAAACCCAATAACAGTCGTCAGTGTCATGAGTTCTGCATCCTCGCCCACCTCCGGCATGAGCCGTCCGGACTGGCTCAGCGCCATCATCGTCATCGTGGTCTGGGGTCTCAATTTCGTGGTCATGAAGTGGGGGCTGGCCAAGCTCTCGCCCCTGCTGCTGTGCGCGCTGCGCTTTGCCGCGGCATCGCTGCCATTTCTGCTGTTCGTGCGCCCGCCCAAAAATCTTTCCTGGGTTCTGCTGGCCGCCTACGGTCTGGTGCAAGGGGTTGGGCAATTCGGCCTGCTGTTCACCGGCATGAAGCTGGGCATGCCTGCCGGCATGGCATCCGTGGTGCTTCAGACCCAGGCCTTCATCACCATGTTGCTGGCGGCTGCGTTCTTGCACGAGAAACCGCAGCGCTGGCAATGGCTGGGCTTGCTCATCGCTCTTGCCGGACTGCTGCTGATCGGTGCAGCCCATGGTGAGGGGACATCGGATATGACGCTGATCGGTTTTGTGCTGACCGTGGGCGCCGCTGCCATGTGGGCCGGCTCGAACCTGCTGACGCGGATGGCGGCCAAGCAAGGCTCGTATGAGCCGGTGTCCTTCATCGTCTGGACCAGCGTTTTCCCCATGCTGCCGCTGCTGTTGCTGTCCCTGTGGGTGGATGGTGCGGATTCGGTGGCTTCGCAGCTGCAGTCCATAGGCTGGAGCGAGCTTGGGGTGATCGCCTATCTGGCTTTCTTGTCCACCCTGCTGGGCTATGGTCTGTGGACGCGGTTGCTGCAGCGCTATGCGGCCAGCACCGTGGCCCCTTTGTCGCTGCTGGTGCCGGTGATCGGTCTGCTGTCGGCCATGCTGCTGCTGGGAGAGGCGCCCAATGGCCTGCAATGGCTGGGTACGCTGGGCGTTCTGCTGGGCATGGTGGTCAACCAGTTTGGCGGCAAATGGCGACGCTGAGACACTGGCTGGCTGATAGCAGGGCACACCGCTGCTTTGCCGGAGCGGCCTGTGACTGCCCGGCAGAGCACTTTGCCAGCGCAGCACAGGCTCGCAAGTCAATAGCTGTTGCCGAACGATTTTTTTTGAACACTTGGCCTGAATCACGAATATCCAATCTCGTTTTCGTCATTATTATTGCCTGCATCCAGATAAAAGCATGACTTTTCCATTCCGGATTTGAGCCGGCCTGGGATGCGAATATGCAAAGGAATGATGATGCGAGAGGGAGATATTGGCGCGATGCCTCCTGAGCTGCAGCTGGCCCAGCTGCAGGCTTTGGACAGGGTCATGGCCATGGCTGAATTTGGCCTGGATGGGTCATTGCAACGTGCCAATGACAACTATTTGCAGCTAATGGGGTTTACGCGTGAGCAGTCTCTGGGCCGCCCACATCGCAGCTTTTGCTCTGCGCGTCTGGCCGACAGTGCCAGGTATCGGGAAATCTGGACGCATCTGTGCGCAGGCAATGCCTACTCCGGAGTGGTGGAGCGACTACGCAGCGATGGCAGCAGTTGCTGGCTGGAGGCTACCTATTCACCAGTGATGGATGCCCAGGGCCGGGTGATGCATATTCTGAAGATCGCTACCGACGTCACGCAGCGGCGAGCCCGGGAGCAGGCGCAGCAGGAGCACTTGCGTCGCTTGTCCCTGGTGGCCGATGCCTCCGACACGGCAGTAGTCATCAGTGACGGAAGCTCACGCATCGTGCATGTCAACGGCGGCTTTACGCGCATGTTCGGCTGGCGCACCGAGGAGGTCGCGGGCCGCATGCCGATTGCCTTGCTGGCTCCTCAGGCGTCCGAGGCCTTTGTGGACCACTATCGCTCGGAATTGCGCGCCGGCCAGCCTGTGGGGCGTGAGGAAATCGTGGTCGGCAAGCATGGACAGCGCTACTGGGCCAAGGTCATCAGCAACCCCATCCTCGACGCGGACGGGCGCTGGCAATACACGGTTTCGATGCTGACCGATATCACGCGGTCCAAGATGCATGAGGCCTTGCAGCACCGCGTGCTGGAAGCCATGGCGCGCGAGCGGCCGCTGGTGGAGGTGCTGGAGATGGTGTGCCTGGAGGTCGAGAGGATTGCTCCGGAGGTGACGGCATCGATTCTCGAGGTGGATGCCCAGGGGCTGCTCCATCCGCTGGCTGGACCAAGCCTGCCGCATTCTTATTCAGCTCTGCTGGACGGGGTGGCCATAGGGCCGAATGTGGGCTCCTGCGGAACGGCGGCCTGGCGCAACGCGCCGGTGCTGGTGGACGATATTGCACATGATCCGTTGTGGACGGATTTCAAGCACCTGATCCTGCCGCTGGGGTTCAAGGCCTGCTGGTCCACTCCCATCTGCAACAGCGGTGGCAAGCCGATCGGTACTTTCGCGTTCTATTACCGGGAGCAGCTGACCGGGGATGCCTCGGCTTTTCACCAGCAACTGGTGGATGCCTGTATCCATCTGTGCGCCCTGGCGCTGGAGCGTGAGCTGTCGCGCGCGCGCATTCGTCAGCTGGCTTTCTACGACGGACTGACCGGATTGCCCAATCGAAGCCTGCTGCAGGCCAAGGCCGATCAGGCGATTGCGTCAGCTGCCGGCAATGACGAACAGCTGGCGGTGCTGTTCATCGACCTGGACCGGTTCAAGCAGGTCAATGACTCTCTGGGTCATCCTGTGGGGGATGAATTGCTGCGCAATGTCGCGACGCGATTGCAGCGCGTGCTGCGCAGCTCCGATATTGCCGGGCGTTTGTCGGGTGACGAGTTTGTTGCCGTGCTGCCGCAATGCGATGCGGAGCATGTTGCCAATACCATCGAACGCCTGCAGGAGTCGCTGGCGGAGCCCCTGAATATTGCCGACACCTCGCTGGCCATATCTGCCAGCGTGGGCATTGCAATGTTTCCCATGGACGGACGGGATATGGAGACCCTGGTGCACCGTGCCGACATGGCCATGTACCAGGCCAAGAGCAAGGGGCGCGGCCGTTTCTGTTTCTTCAGCAGCGAAATGAACCGCTTGGCCCAGGAGCGTCTGGCATTGGAGACGGCGCTGCGCAAGGCACTCAAAAGCGGTGGTCTGCGCCTGCACTATCAGCCCCAGATCGAAATGGCCACCGGCCGTCTGTATGGCGTGGAGGCCCTGGCGCGCTGGACCCATGCCGAGCTGGGCGAGATTTCGCCAGCCCGCTTCATCCCGCTGGCCGAAGAGTGCGGGCTGATTGCCGACCTGGGCAGCTGGGCACTGGAGGAGGCCTGCCGCCAGCTGTCGCAGTGGCGCGCCAAGGGGATGGAGGTCCCCGCAGTGTCGGTGAATCTGTCGCCTTCGAGCTTTCACAACCTGGATCTGCCACGGATGATCGCCGATACGCTGGACCGCAACGATCTGGTGCCGCAGGACCTGACCCTGGAGCTGACGGAAAGCATTCTGCTGGACACCAACCCCAGCACCATGAAGACCATCAACGAGGTTCATGCGCATGGCGTGCGCCTGTCCATGGATGACTTCGGCACCGGCTATTCCAGCCTCAGCTATCTGCGCCGTCTGCCGGTCAGCGAACTCAAGCTGGATCGCAGCTTCGTGGCCGATCTTGAACATGACGAGGCGGCGCGGGCGTTGAGCAGTGCCATTTTGGGCATTGGCAAGAGTCTGCACCTGACCGTGGTGGCGGAAGGCGTGGAGACACCGACGCAGAGCGTGATGCTGTGCGAGCAGGGCTACCCGGTGGCGCAAGGCTTTCTGTTCGCCCGGCCGCTGGCACCGAAGGAGTTTGAGCATTGGTTGGCTGCCAACCCGGCTTCCCCGGTGCCGACCGCGCCAGACGCCGTCGCCGCATGAACTTGCCGTGCAGAAGTTCGGAACGGATCGCTGCGGCAGCGATTAAGTGATGTGCAGATGTGGCTGAGAGGCCACGCGCATTGTTATGCTGCCCTGGCTTTGGCGGCTGTGCGGCATCTTCGTCAGCATATGCGAGCGTGGTTGCAGCTTCTGCGTGGTGCTTCAAGGCTTCAGTAGGCGGCTCCTGGCCGTGCCGGGGCCGCCACCGTGGAGCCGGCGAACTGGTTGCGCAGCTTGCGCGCAGCGTTCACGAACATCAGCACGTCCACACCCACGGCCACAAAGCTGCAGCCCAGATTCAGGTAGCGCTGTGCCAGCGCGGGGTCCGAGGTCAAGGTACCTGCCGCCTTGCCGCTGGCAACAATGGTCCGCATCGCTGCCTCGATGGCGGCCTGCACTTCGGGGTGGCCGGGGTTGCCGCGGTGGCCCATGGAGGCCGCGAGGTCGGCCGGGCCTATGAAGACGCCATGCACGCCGTCCACGGCGCAGATGGCTTCGAGATTCTGCAGGGCCGTGGTGGTCTCGGCCTGCACCAGCAGGCAGATCTCGTCGTCGGCCACATTCAGGTAGTCGGCGCGGCTGCTCCACCGAGAGGCACGTCCCACGGCGCTGCCGACGCCGCGCACGCCCATGGGCGGGTATTGCGTGGCGGCCACAATGGTCCGGGCCTGGTCTGCCGTGTCCACCATGGGCACGAGCAGGGTCTTGACGCCTATGTCCAGCATCTGCTTGATCAGGGCCGTGCTGCCTTCCACCACGCGCACCACCGGCTGGACCGGGTGCGGGGCCACAGCCTGCAGGGCGGCCAGGGTGCTGCGCAGATCGTTGGGTGCATGCTCGCCGTCGATCAGCAGCCAGTCGTAGCCCGTGGTGGCGGCCGCTTCGGCCAGATAGGGGTCGGCCATGGACAGCCACAGCCCGATCTGGGGTTGGCGGGCGCAGAGGGCGGTCTTGAACGGGTTGTATGCAGGCATGCTTTTCTCGGTTTGACTATTCATGGCGTGGGATGGGGCCACGGCGATGCAGGAGGCTTGGGCTCACAGCAGGTGGCCGGCGGGCAGTGGCCTGCCTGCCAGGTGGTCGACGATATTGGCGGCGGTCAGCGTCGCCACGCGCAGCGCTGCCTGGCGCGTCACGCCGGCCACATGCGGCGTCAGCAGCACCTGCGGCAGCCGGGCCAGCGGGTGGCCCTGGGGCAGCGGCTCGGTGTCGAAGGTGTCGAGGCCGGCGCCGCCGAGGTGGCCGCTTTGCAGTGCCGCCAGCAGAGCGGCCTCGTCGACCACGGGGCCGCGTGCGGTGTTGATCAGCAGGCTGCCGGGGCGCAGCAGCGCCAGTTCGTTCACGCCTATCATGCCGCGGCTGCGCTCGGTCAGCGGGCAGTGCAGGCTCAGGATGTCTACGCGGGGCAGCAGCTGGCGCAGATCGGGCTCGCAGTCAAAGTCATCTGCCTGGCCTGCGGGGCGCAGCACCAGCACCTTGGCGCCCAGGGCTGCAGCCAGCTGCGCGGTGGCGCGGCCGATGGCACCATAACCGACGATGCCCACCGTGGAGCCGCGGAAGTCGCGGCCCTGCCAGTTGCTGCCGGCCCAGCCGCCAGCGCGCACCTGCTGGTCCAGCTGATGCAACTGGCGCACCAGCGCCAGCATCAGCGCCAGTGCATGCTCGGCAACGGCTGGGGCATTGGCGGCCTGTGCCACGGCCACGGCCACGCCTTGGGCGCGCGCGGCTTCCATGTCCACGCTGTCCACGCCGGCCCCGTTCTTGGCCACGATGCGCAAGGCGGGGGCTGCCTGCAGCACGGCGGCGCTCACAGGCTTGGAGCCGCGCAGCACCAGGGCCTGGGCACTGGTCTGCGCCAGTTGCTGGGCCAGGCTTTCCGCAGTGATGGGCTCGGCCATGAAATGGATCTGTCCGCCGGCTTGCTGCACCACGGCCTGGGCTTCGGGTGCCCAGTGCTCGGCGGTGACGAGAACATTGAATGAAGTGGAGGTGGAGGTCATGCTTGTTCGTTCACCCAGTCCGGCTGCACGCGCACATGACGGATATGCTGGCGGAACACGGTATAGGCCAGATGCAGCGCGCCGTCGGCACCCTGGCGGATGGAGGGGTAGGAATATTCGCGGTTGCGGCCGCGTTCGGAATCATTGCTCATGCACCAGCCGTCACCCACCTCGAGGTTGCGTTGCCAGGGCCAGCTCAGGCCGTCGTCGGCCGACAGGGCCAGCGTCATGGGCGCACGCGGTGCGCCCCAGAAGGCGCGGCGCTCGCCGGCCGCAGCCTTTGCCGGTGTTGCCGAGCTGTCGCCCAGCTCGTCATACAGCGACTCGCGCCGCTCCGTGGCATCGGCGGCGCTGCTGGCGTTGAAAATCATGGCCAGACGCCCGTCGGCCAGGCGCAAGGCCTGGATGGATGAGTTGTTGTTCGGCAGCTCCGTGGCCTCGGGCTCCTGCCAGCTCAGGCCGCCGTCGTCGCTGCGGCTGCGGTAGACATGGTCGGCCCAGCGGCTGCGAAAGAATGCCAGCAGGCCGCCGTCGGAGGCCGGCACGATGTTCATGTGTACACAGCCCACGCTGCCGGGCACGGCAATGCGCTGCCAGCTGCGTCCCTGATCTGCGGAGCGCAGCAGGCCGCTGTCGTCGTGGCTGCCATCCCAGGCCTGGCCCGGCTGGGCGCGGCAGTGGAAGACCGGCAGCAGCCAGCTGCCGTCCGTGTGGACGTGGATGGGCTGGCGCACGAAAGTGCCAGCCGGCGCATCGGCCAGCGTCTCGGTGGGCTCCCAGCTCAGGCCCTGGTCACGGGACAGGCGCCGGCGCACCACGGAGGTGTTCTGGTGCCCCGAGTGCTGGGCGGTATGCAGCAGCCACAGTGCGCCGCCCGGCGCGGGAAACAGCAACGGGTTCTGTTCCGAGCGCTCGGCGTCGTGCGAGAGCTGGATGGGCTCGGACCACTGCGCGGCTGCGGGTGCGAGACGCGACATGTAGACCGAGATGTCGGAGCGGCCCTCCATGGAGCCGCCGAACCACACGCAGCCCAGGCTGCCGTCGTCGAGCACCATCAGATTGGCGGCATGGGCCTGCACACAGGGCGAGGGCAGGTCCGCCACCAGGCGGCCCGGGTCTTCGGGGTGTGGGCGCAGCAATCCATCAAGCATTGGTTTTCCTTGGTCTTTCATGACTCTTTGCGGTCGGGGAGTGGGCGCTGTCCCTCTGCCGCGAAGCGAGAAAGGGACAGGCTGCATCACCGCTCGGGAGATGATGGGGTCAATCAGCTTTGATTTTCGCGGTCTTGATGAGGCCGCCCACGCGCTGGTATTCACGGGGCACAAAGGCGCGCAGCTCCGCGGCATCGCCGCTGCCCGGGGTCACGCCCAGATCCCGTAGCTTGGAGGCCACTTCGGGCTGCTTGAGGGCCTTGGCCAGTGCGCCCGAGAGCTTGGCGCTGACATCGGCGCTGGTCTTGGACGGTGCAAACAGCGCATACCAGGCCGAGAACTCGAACTGCGGGTAGCCGGCTTCGGCGAAGGTCGGCACATTGGGCAGTTCCGGCAGGCGGCTGGCGGAGCCCACGGCCAGGGCACGCACCTTGCCACCGCGCAGCAGCGGCATGGAGTTGGTGGCGGTATCGAAGATGACCGGAATGCGCCCGCCGATCAGATCCACGATATGGGCGTTGCCGCCCTTGTAGGGAACATGGGTCATGGGGACCTTGGCGATGGACACGAACAGCTCGCCGGCCAGATGCAGCGGCGAGCCATTGCCCGAGGAGCCGTACATCACGGCCTGAGGGTCCTTGCGGGCCGCTTCCACCACATCCTTGAGCGACTTGTAGGGCGAGTCGTTGGCGGTGATGGCGATGATGGGGGCGCTGCCGATCATGCCGATGGGCTCGAAGTCCTTGACGGGGTCGTACTCGGTCTTGATCAGATGCGGGCTGGCGGCGTGCGTGGCCAGGCCACCGACGAGCAGTGTGTAGCCGTCGGCCGGCGCGCGCGCCACGATGCCCGCGCCCAGCAAGGCCCCGGCACCGGGCCGGTTGTCCACCACGCTTGCGGTTCCCAATACCTCGCCCATCTTCTGGCCCACCAGCCGCCCCAGCATGTCATTGGCGCCGCCCGCAGGATAGGGCACCACAAAGGTGATGGGCTTGCTCGGGAAGTTGCCCTGCGCCTGTGCCAGCGGCATGGCACCGGCCAGGGCCAGTGCTGCCAGCGCGCCCAGCACGGGCCTGCGGGTGAGGTATCGGGATTTGCTCATGGTTTGTCTCCTGTTGCGAATGGTTCTAGCGACCGTGTTGCGTCAATCCAGTTGTCCCTGGCAGACGTATTTGATATGCAGGTAATCGTCGAGCCCGTGAGTGGAGCCTTCGCGGCCGTAGCCCGACTCCTTGACCCCGCCAAAGGGGGCGGCCTCGGCGGCCAGCGCGCCTTCGTTGACGCCCACGATGCCCGATTCCAGGGCATCGGCGACACGCCAGATGCGGCGTATGTCCTGGCTGTAGAAATAGGCGGCCAGACCGAACGGCGTGTCGTTGGCGGCGGCGATGACCTCGGCCTCGTCGTCAAACACGGTCAGCGGAGCCACGGGCCCGAAGGTTTCTTCGCAGGCGCAGGCCATGGAGGCAGTGGCACCCGAGAGCACGGTGGGGGCGTAGTAGGTGGGGCCCAGATCCGTCATGCGCTTGCCGCCCGTGAGCACCTTGGCGCCCTTGGCCACCGCGTCCTCCACATGGCGGGCGATCTTCTCGACCGCGCGTTCATTGATCATGGGGCCGATCTGCGAGGCCGGGTCGCTGGCCGGGCCCACGTGCAGGGCTGCCACACGGGCGCTGAGCTGCTGGGCAAAGGTCTCGTACACCGAGCGGTGCACAAAGACGCGATTCGGGCAGACGCAGGTCTGGCCGCCGTTGCGGAACTTGGCTGCCATGAAGCCGTCCACGGCAGCCGCCACATCGGCATCCTCGAAGATGATGAAGGGCGCATTGCCGCCCAGCTCCAGCGAGAGCTTTTTGAGCGTGTCGGCGCTGCGGCGTGCCAGGTGCTTGCCCACGGGGGTGGAGCCGGTAAAGGTGATCTTGCGCACGCGGGAATCCTGAAGCCACTGGTCCACCACCTCGGGCGTGTGCTCGCGCGAGGCCGTGACGATGTTGAGCACGCCGGCCGGCACGCCGGCTTCGTGCGCCAGCAGCACCAGGGCCAGCGATGTCAGCGGTGTGTCCTCGGCCGGCTTGCAGACCACGGTGCAGCCCGCAGCCAGGGCGGGCGCGATCTTGCGCGCGATCATGGCGGCCGGGAAGTTCCAGGGCGTGATGGCGGCGACCACGCCCACGGGCTCGCGCAGGGCGAACATGCGCCGGCCCGGCACGGGCGCGGGAATGACTTCTCCGTTCATGCGCGTGGCGGCCTCGCCGAACCATTCGATGTAGCTGGCGGCATAGGCCACTTCGCCTTTGCCTTCGGCCAGGGGCTTGCCCTGCTCCAGCGAGATCAGCGTGCCCAGATCGTCCTGATGGGCCAGCACCAGGTCGTTCCAGCGCTTGATGATGGCAGCACGTTGCTTGGCCGGCAGCTTGCGCCAGGCTGGCAGGGCCGCCTGGGCGGCGTCCACGGCGGCGCGCGCATCGGGCGCAGCTGAATCGGGCACGTCGGTGATGGTGCAGCCCGTGGCCGGGTCGGTCACGGCAAAGCTGGCGCCGCTGGCAGCGGGCGCCCAGGCGCCGGCGATGAAGTTGGCGCTGCGCTGCAGTTCGGTGCGTCGCAGTCTGAGTGGCGTGGCGTTCATGGTGGAAATCGCAGAAAGTGAAGATCGGATATGGGCGGAAAGCTCGGGAAGAGGCGTTCCCTTCAGCTCACGATGCCCAGGTGCCAGGGTACGAATTCATGGTCGCCCAGTCCCAGGACTTCGCTCTTGGTCTGTTCGCCGCTGGCATGGCGCAGGATCTGCTCGAAGATCTGCTGGCCCAGCTCGGCCACCGTCAGCTCTCCGTCGACGACCACGCCGCAGTTGATGTCCATGTCTTCCTGCAGGCGCTGGTACATGGGCGTGTTGCTGGCCAGCTTGATGGTGGGAGCGGGCTTGCTGCCGAACATGGAGCCGCGACCCGTGGTGAAGCAGATCAGTTGGGCGCCGCTGGCGATCTGGCCCGTGGAGGCCACCGGGTCGTAGCCCGGCGAGTCCATGAAGACGAAGCCGTGTTCGGTGATGGGCTCGGCGTATTCATAGACAGCGCGCAGCGGTGTGGTGCCGCCCTTCATGGCGCTGCCCAGGGATTTTTCAAAGATGTTGGCCAGTCCGCCGGCCTGGTTGCCATGGCCGACCACACCGTTGAACTGGGCGTTCTGGCCGGCGGCATAGCGCTCCCACCAGGCCAGGCGGTCCAGCAGCTTCTGGCCGACTTCGGGGCTGATGGCGCGGCGTGTGAGCATGAACTCCACGCCGTGGATCTCGGGCGTCTCGGACAGAATGGCCGTACCGCCGTGGCGCACCAGGATGTCCATGGCCGCGCCCAGGCCGGGGTTGGCCGTGATGCCCGAAAAGCCATCCGAGCCGCCGCATTCCAGGCCGATCTTGAGGTGGGCGGCGCTGACGGTGCTGCGCTGCGCCTGGTTGGCGATGGGCAGCATTTCTTCGATGGCGGCAATACCTGCTTCGATGGTGGCGCGCGTGCCACCCACCTCCTGCATCACCAGGGTGCGCAGCAACTGACCTTCCTTGAGGCCTTGCGAATCCACCAATGCATCGACCTGGTTGCGCTCGCAGCCCAGACCCACGATGAGTACGCCCGCCAGGTTGGGGTGGCGCGCATAGCCGGCCAGGGTACGGCGCAGCACGTCGAAGTGTTCGCTGGGCGAGGACATGCCGCAGCCGCTGCTCTGGGCAAAGGCGGCCACGCCATCCACATTGGGAAAGGCTGCCAGCCGCTCGGGCGTGAAGTGGGCGGCGATGCGCTTGATCACGGTGGCCGAGCAGTTGACCGTGGACAGGATGCCGATGAAGTTGCGCGTGCCCACGCCGCCGCCCGCTCGCACAAACCCCTGGAAAGTGGCGCGCTGTTCCTCGGGCACGTAGTCCACGGGGCGCACGTCGGCACCGAACGACGGGTCGCGGTAGTAGTCCACCAGCTTGAGGTTGTGGCTGTGCACATAGTCGCCAGGCTCCAGGTCGCGTGTGGCGACGCCGATCACCGTGTCGTACTTCTTGACCTGCTCGCCTTCTGCGATGCGGCGCGCCGCGATCTTGTGGCCGGCCGGCACCTGGGCGCGCGTTCGCACTCCCAGCTCGGGAATGTCCTGGCCCAGGGCCAGGGCGGTCTTGGCCACCAGCACGTTGTCGTTGGGGTGCAGGTGCAGCAGGGAAGAAGAGGAGGAGAGCATCATGGAGTCCGGGGATGGCGGGCTTGAGGCGGTGGGGACGCGGCGCGTCAGCGCATCAGGTCGCGCAGTTTGAGTTTGTCGATGAGCACGGTTTCCTTTTGGTAGACCGTGTTCACATACTTGGCGTAGTCGGGGCCGTCCAGGTAGAGCAAGGGTGCGTCCAGCCTGTCGGCCACGGACTTGAACTCGGGGCTGGCCACGGCCTGGCGGAAGGCATCGCGCAGCTTGGCTTCGACGGCGGGCGGCAGGCCCTTGGGCGCGCCGATGCCGTTGGGCGCATCGACGACCACGTTGTAGCCCAGGTCCTTGAGCGTGGGCACGTCCTTGAAGCGCGGCGTGCGCTGCTCGCCCCAGGTGGCCAGCAGGCGCAGCTTGCCGGCTTCGACATGCGGGGCCCAGGAGCTGGAGTCGGCCAGTGCATCCACATGGCCGCCCAGCACGCCCTGCAGCGCCTCGGCGCCGCCCTTGTAGGGAACATGGCTGAGCTGGATGCCGGCTGCGGCCGCAAACTCTTCCATGCCCACATGGGTGGCGCCGCCCACGCCGGCGTGGGCGTAGGTGATGCTGCCGGGCTTGGCCTTGGCGGCGGCGACGAAGTCCTGCAGGGTCTTGAAGCGCGAGTTGGCCGGTACGGCGATACCGAAGGTCTGGCCCGAGGTGCGCGCGATATAGGTGTAGTCCTTGCGCGGATCGACCTGCAGCGTGCCCAGCTGGGAAAAGCGCGTGACCGAGATCGGGATCTGGCCGATGGTGTAGCCGTCGGGCTTGGCCGAGGCCAGGGCCTTGGAGCCGATCATGCCGGAGGCTCCGGCGCGGTTTTCCACCGCAATCGCCTGGCCCAGGATGCGGCCGGCCACGGTGCACAGCGCGCGCATGGACTGGTCGGCCGTGCCGCCGGCCGGCCAGGGGCAGATGAAGGTGATGGGGCGCTCGGGCCAGGTCTGGGCCAGCAGGCGGGCGGAGCTGCCGAGTGTGGCTGCGCCGAGGGCGCCAAGCACAAAGCTGCGTCGGCTGCTGCGTGGGGGGATCATCGCTTGTCTCCTGTCGTTATTTGAACTGCCAGCCCCGATTGTTCAAAACTGCTCCATGACAATCCAATGAAAAGATAGACTCTCTTCATAACTAATAAGTAATGAAGCCCCATGAGCAAGATCGATCGTGTGCTGCGCTCCAACCTCAAGCTGCGCCATCTGCAGCTGCTGGTGGCGCTGGACCAGTTTCGTCACCTGGGCCGTGCGGCCGAGTTTCTGGCCGTGACCCAGCCCGCCGTCTCCAAGACCCTGGCCGAGGTAGAGCGCATGCTGGGCATGGTGCTGTTCGAGCGCTCCACGCGCGGCACCGAGCCCACGGCAGCCGGTGTCAGCATGGTGCGGTTTGCGCGCTCGGTGCTGGCCGGTTTCGAACGCACGCGTGACGAGATGGCGGCCGAGGCCAGCGGTGCCCGCGGGCGCACCAGCGTGGGCGCCATGGTGGTGGCCACGCCGGTGCTGCTGGCGCGCGCTGTGGAGCGGTTAAAAGCGCGTTCGGACCAGACTACGGTGATGGTGGAGGAAGGGGATCTGACGCGCTTGCTGCCCAAGCTGCGCCTGGGCGAGCTGGATCTGTTCGTGGGACGGCTGGAGCCCGGCTATGCTGCGCCCGACCTGGAAACCGAGGCGCTGTACGACGATCCCATGGTGGCCGTGGTGCGGCCCGGCCATGCGCTGCTGGCGCCGGGCGCGGCCGGCTGGCAGGCCCTGGCGGACCAGCCCTGCGTGCTGCCGCCCCCCTGGGCCTCTCTGCGCGTGAAGCTGGAGCAGCAGTTCTATGCCCACGGCCTGCATCCGCCGGCCGACATCGTGGAGACCGCGTCCTTTCTCTCGCAGCTGACCTTTGTGCACCAGCGCGGCGCCGTGGCCTTCATGGCGCGTGGCGTGGCCCGCTGCCATGCCGCCCTGGGTACATTGGCCATGCTGGATCTGGTCGTGCCCATAGATCTGCCGCCCGTGGGGCTGATCACCTTGCGCGGCCAGCCGCTGACGCCGACCACGGGCTTGCTGCTCGAATGCCTGCGCGAGGTGGCGCAGGAGTTGGGCTGAGCCCGGTATGAGCCTGATATAGGGCGGGCTGGCCCTCTGGGGCCGCTCTGCTCTGGCGTGCTACCGTGCTGCAATCCTTGTCCCATGTCTTGAGCCTTGTGCCGGACACGGTACCAGGTAACACCATGGAGACCCATCTATGACTGCCTTGCCGCCCATGCCTGCACCTCCGGCCGAGCCTGTCAGCGGCCCTGAGGCTTCGGCTCTGATCGACGCCAGGATTGCCGGCCTGGGCGACTGGCGCGGCGCCATGCTGGCCCGCGTGCGCGGGCTGATCCGCGAGGCTTTGCCCGCCGTGACGGAGGAGCTGAAATGGCGCGGCACGCCCGTATGGTCGCAGGACGGTATTCTGTGCACGGGCGAGACCTACAAGGCCGTGGTCAAGCTGACCTTCGCGCATGGCGCGGCCCTGGCCGATCCGGCAGGTCTGTTCAATGCCAGTCTTGAAGGCGCTACGCGCCGGGCCATAGACCTGCATGTCGGCGAAGTGCTCGACGCCGCAGCGTTCCAGGCGCTGGTGCAGGCCGCTGCACAGCGCAATGCCCAGGCACGGTCGGCCAGAAAATCCGCTTCGCAAGCCAAAGCCAAACCTCCGGCCTGAGGCCTGCGCCGCCGCCGTCGGCCCTGGGCGTTCAGGCGTGCAGGTGTACAAAAGCACCCCGGTGCAGGTTCAGCCTGCGCGGGGTGCCTCTCATCTTGAATCAGGCCTTGGCGATGGCCGCGGCGATGGCTTCGCCCACCTCGGTGGTGTTGGCCTTGCCGCCCAGATCGGGCGTCAGCGGACCGGCCTTGATCGTGTGCTCGATGGCGGCCACGATGGTGTCATGGGCCTGGCGCCAGGCACCTTCGCTGTGGCCCAGGAAGTCCAGCATCAGCGCGCCCGACCAGACCATGGCGATGGGGTTGGCGATGTTCTTGCCGTAGATGTCGGGCGCCGAGCCGTGCACGGGCTCGAACAGCGAGGGGAAGTTGCGGTCGGGGTTGAGGTTGGCCGACGGTGCCAGGCCGATGGTGCCTGTGGTGGCAGGACCCAGGTCGGACAGGATGTCGCCAAACAGATTGGTGGCGGCCACCACGTCGAAGCGGCCGGGCTGCAGCACGAAGCGGGCGGTCAGGATGTCGATGTGCTGCTTGTCCAGCGTGACTTCGGGGTAGTCCTTGGCCACATCGTCGGCGCGCTTGTCCCACCAGGGCATGCTGATGGCGATGCCGTTGCTCTTGGTGGCCAGCGTCACGTGCTTCTTGGCGCGGCTCTGGGCCAGATCGAAGGCGTACTTGAGCAGGCGATCGGCGCCATGCTTGCTATAGACCGATTCCTGGATGCAGATCTCGCGGTCCGTGCCTTCAAACATGATGCCGCCCAGGGCGGTGTACTCGCCTTCGGTGTTCTCGCGCACCACGTAGTAGTCGATGTCACCGGGCTTGCGGCCGGCCAGGGGGCAGGGCACGCCTTCGAACAGGCGCACCGGGCGCAGATTGATGTACTGGTCGAATTCGCGGCGGAACTTGAGGAGGGACCCCCACAGCGAGACATGGTCGGGCACGGTGGCGGGCCAGCCCACGGCGCCGAAGAAGATGGCATCCATGTCCGAGAGCTGGGCCTTCCAGTCGTCGGGCATCATCTGGCCGTGTTCGGCATAGTAGTCGCAGTGGGCCCAGTCGAAATGGTGGAACTCCAGCGGCAGGTCGAAGCGCCTGGCTGCGGCTTCCAGCGCGCGCAGGCCTTCGGGCATGACTTCCTTGCCGATACCGTCGCCGGCAATGACTGCGATCTTTTTGGGAGTGGACATGGTGCTCTCTCGTGAATGTGTTGGGTGGCGAGGCAGCGGCTCGGCCTGTGCCTGGCGGTATTTTTGCACCTTGCATAACTGAATACAATTGACTGATCGTGGCCTGATTGTTTACAGATCGTGCAGAAAATGCCTTCGCCCGAAGACCTGCGTGTCTTCACCACCGTGGTGCGCAAAGCCAGCTTTGCCGAGGCTGCGGCCGCGCACAATGCTTCGCCGGCCTTTGTCAGCAAGCGCATCCGCCTGCTGGAGCAGGAGCTGGGCGTGAAGCTGCTGCATCGCACCACACGGCGGGTCGCCGTCACCGAGCAGGGCGAGCGCGTCTACCACTGGGCGCAGCGCATTCTGGACGAGGTCGAGCATCTGCTGCAGGAGGTGGATGTGACGCGCCGCCAGCCGCGCGGCCTGCTGCGGGTGTCCACCAGCTTCGGCTTTGGCCGCAATGTGGTGGCACCCGCGCTGTCGCAGCTGATTGGGCAATATCCGGCGCTGCAGCTGCGCCTGGAAGTGTTCGACCGCATCGTCGATGTCGCGGCCGAGGGCTTCGATCTCGATGTGCGTGTGGGCGACGAGATCGCACCGCACCTGATTGCGCGGCATCTGGCCGACAACCACCGCGTGCTGTGCGCGGCCCCGGCCTATGTGCAGCGGCGTGGCAGTCCGCGCACGCTCGACGAACTGGCCGCCCATGACTGTCTGGTCATCAAGGAGCGCGACCATCCCTTCGGTGTCTGGAAACTGCGCTCTGGCAGTCAGGAGCGCAGCGTGAAAGTGACCGGGCCGCTGTCCACCAATCATGGCGAGATGGCCGTGCAATGGGCGCGAGATGGCCATGGCATCGTGCTGCGCTCGCTCTGGGATGTGGCGGCCGATCTGCACTCCGGCAGCCTGTTGCAGTTGCTGCCCGAGTGGCGGCAGCAGGCGAATATCTGGGCTGTCTATCCGACGCGGCTGGAGCGCTCGGCCAAGGTGCGGGTCTGCGTCGAGTTCCTGCAGGAGTTCTTCAGCAAACAGGCGCCAACGGGATTCAGGAATACTATTAAAAAAGAAGCTGCTATCGATTGATATACATGAATTTCAGAGTCTTTTGAATCTGAAAGATATGTAAAGCAAGCGCAAGCAGCTTCTGTTTTTGAGCCTGATGCCGCGTGATGGCTCAGGCCGGTGGCTAATTACTTTGTCAGCGCGGCCTTCACGGCAGCGGACACCAGGCCCATATCGGCCTTGCCGGCCAGCTGGGTCTTGACGGCGCCCATCACCTTGCCCATGTCGCCGGGGCCGGAGGCGCCCAGTTCGGCCACGATGGCCTGCACGGCTGCGGTGATCTCGGCTTCGCCCATGCGTTCGGGCAGATAGACCTTGAGCACTTCCATTTCGGCCTTTTCCACATCGGCCAGATCGCTGCGATTGGCGGCTTCGAAGGCGGCGATGGAGTCCTTGCGCTGCTTGATCAGCTTGTCGACGATGGCGATGACGGCAGCGTCGTCGAGCTCGATGCGCTCGTCCACTTCCTTTTGCTTCATCGCGGCCTGCAGCAGGCGGATGGTGCCCAGGCGCGCGCTGTCCTTGGCACGCATGGCGGTCTTCATGTCTTCGGTAATCTGGGCTTTCAGGCTCATGGCTTTCTCCTTGGGGTTGGCGAATGGTGGTGCGCAGTGTGAACGGCGTTGACTATCCATTCGCAGGGAGGTCACTGCGCAGCCAGGCAGGCTTGGCAGTGGCCAGAAAACAAAAAACCCGCGCCTGGCGTCCCGAGCGCGGGTTTGCGGCTGTTTTAAGGCCGACTGGTCCTAATCAACGATTAGTACAGCTTCTTGGGCAGTTGCATGCTGCGAACGCGCTTGTAGTGACGCTTCACGGCAGCAGCCTTCTTGCGCTTGCGCTCGGCTGTGGGCTTTTCGTAGAACTCGCGAGCACGCAGATCGGTCAGCAGACCCAGCTTTTCGATGGTGCGCTTGAAGCGGCGCAGGGCAACTTCATAGGGCTCGTTTTCTTTGACGCGGATGGTAGTCATTTAATTTCCAGATATATCTGTGCTGACAGAGGGTTCTCGGGAAGATCGGGCCTGAGAGCCGTGAACAGCGGTTTCCCCGCCACTTTTTAACTAGTATGGCCGACGGGGTAATGCCAGCAAAGTCGAGCATTATAGACCAAGACTTGAGCGGCGTCTTGATTGGCGCGCGAAGCAATCCGGCGTCGGACAGGTCTGCGCGGTTTTGCGGCTGCAGGGGCGCGCTGCCCAAGGCCAGGTCCAGGCTCCGTTTTGTGCATTTGCGCCTGCCGGCGCACTCCAGGCGCGTGCATTGCGCGGAGCAAGGCCGGGCTGGGCTCTGGGGTTTCTTGGGAGTATCGTGTACACGAAAATTGCATACAGTTTGGAAGCTTTATTTCGTGACCAAGGTCAAGGAATAAATGGGCTTCGTGCCTGTGCGCGTCGCTGTCTTTCCGTGTTCAAGGAGCTTCCATCTTGTCCAGTGCTTCTCATTCCTCATTGATTTCGCGTCGCCAGTGGATGGCTTCGGCCGTCGCCGTGCCGGGCTTGCTGGCATTGACGGCCTGTGCCGGCAGGGCCGGAGTTTCCGGGCCTGCCGCATCCGGCGGTACCCTGGTGGTGGGCGGTCTGTTTGCGGGCTCGCGCAGCGACAAGGGCTTTATGGAGGCCGGCTGGCGCGGCCTGGAAAAGGCGCGTCAGGAACTGGGTGTGCAGACCTATTTTCTGGACGGCATGGCGCCCAGGAAGGAGTTGCTGGTGCCGGCTCTCGCGCAGCTCGCGGAGCAGGGCGCGCAGCTGGTGATTGCCCATGGCGGGCAGAACAATCAGGCCGCAGCCGAAGTTGCGGCGCGCTTTCCAAGGACCCAGTTCGTTGTGACCCAGGGCGCGGTGCAGGGAGGCAATCTCTGCAGCTATGACGTGTTGCAGGAGGAGTCGGCCTATCTGGCCGGAGTGCTGGCGGCGCTGACCACCAAAACCGGTGTGGTCGGTCATATGTCGGGCATTCGCGTGCCGCCGGGACTCAAGGGCCGTGCCGCCTATGCGGCCGGCGTGCGCGATACCGACCCCAGGGTCAAGCTGCTGACGAACTTCTCGGGCGATCAGGACGACAACGCCTTGTCGCACCGCATTGCCAAGGCCCAGATGGCTGCCGGTGCTGATGTGATCTTCACCATGCTCAACTCCGGTCGCGATGGCGTGACCCAGGCCTGCCGCGAGGCGGGCACACGCCAGATCGGCAATGTGATCGACTGGACCACGGTGGATCCGCAGGTGTTTGTCGCTTCCGCCTGGGCCGATGTGGGCATTGGCGCGTTCTTGGCCGTCAAGGACATGCAGGAGCGCGGTGCGCCGGGCCCGGGGATTCGCAAGATCGGCCTGAGCGACCCGGCCGCCGTACGCCTGAGCATGGGCCAGGGCGTGTCAGCCGCTGTGCGCGAGCGCGTGGCCAAGGCGTCGGCTGCCATCGCCTCGGGGCAGCTCAAGGTTCCCGAACACTATGAAGGCAAGGAGTTTTCTGCCTGACCGGATGATGCGCCGCAGGCGCAGGCAGCAAAAAAAGGATGGCTCAACCATCCTTTTTCATGGCAGCAGGCGCTGCGGCTTCAGTCGCTCAAGCCATGACTGACTGCTTTTCCGCCATGGCCTGGGCGCAGGCGGCGGCACTGGCCCAGGCCCACTGGAAGTTGTAGCCGCCCAGCCAGCCGGTGATGTCCACCACCTCGCCGATAAAGTACAGGCCAGGCTGGCTCTTGCACTCCATGGTTTGCTGTGACAGCACCTTGGTGTCCACGCCGCCCAGCGTGACCTCGGCTTTTTTGTAGCCTTCGGTACCCGTGGGGGTGATTTCCCAGCGCGACAGCTGTTCGGCCAGTCTGGCCAGGGCCTTGTCGCCGGCCTCGTTGATGGGGCGCTGCAGCTCGGGCATGCGGCCGACCCAGGCATCGGCCAGGCGCGCGGGCAGGTGGGCGGCCAGCTCGTTGGCGACCAGCTTGCGCGAGTGGAGCTTGGCCTGGGCCAACACCTCGGCCAGATCCACGCCAGGCAGCAGATTGATCTGCAGCGGGGTGCCGGGCTTCCAGTAGCTGGAGATTTGCAGCACCGCAGGACCGGAGAGGCCGCGATGGGTGAACAGCAAATCCTCATGGAAGCTCATGCGCTCCTTTTTGCTGCCGGTGCTGATTTCCACAGGCAGGGCCAGACCGGCCAGGCCCGCGTAGGGCTGCCAGCCTTCGCCGTCGAAGGTCATGGGCACCAGGCCGGGCGTGCGCTCGATCAGCGGCAGATCGAACTGCTGGGCCAGCCGATAGCCGAAGTCGGTGGCGCCTATCTTGGGAATGCTCAGGCCGCCGGTGGCAATGACCAGATTGGCAGCTTGCACCATGCCGCGATCGGTTTCAATCTGATAGCTGCAATCGATTTCTGCATCTGCGTTTGACGGCGAAAACACTACTTTCCTGACCTGGCAAGGCTGCCAGCGCTGCACGCCGCCCGCCGTGCACTCGGCCAGCAGCATGGCGATGATGTCCTCGGCCGAATGGTCGGCAAACAACTGGCCCTTGTGCTTTTCGTGGTGGGCAATGCCATGCCTGTCCATCAGCGTGATGAAATCTGCGGGTGTGAAGCGCGAGAGGGCCGAGCGGCAGAACTGAGGGTTCTGCCCCACGAAATGCTTGTGTGGCGCGCGCACGTCCAGATCGCGATTGGTGAAGTTGCAGCGTCCGCCGCCCGAGATGCGAATCTTCTCGGCCACCTTGGGCGCATGATCGATCAGCAGCACCTTCAGGCCCTGCTGGCCGGCCTGGGCCGCGCAGAACAGGCCTGCGGCACCGGCGCCGATGATGATGGCGTCAAAAATCTGGAAGGGGACCTGTGGGGTGGAGGACACGGCGGGCAGGGCGCTGAGGCACGAACAACAAAGCCGGTCATTGTCCCAGATGGCTGGTCACTGGTGCTCTAGGGGCTGACAAAGTCCCGAAATGCGCGGATCGTGATGCCTGCGCAGTCGCCAGCCCGTTGTCCCATTGGGGTATGCGCAAGGGTTCAGCGTGCGTCCCGGATCACTTCTAGAATCGCGCCCCATGAATACACCATCCCACCAGCTGAGCATGACCGTGCTCATGTCGCCTGACATGGCCAACTTCTCCGGCAATGTGCACGGGGGCGCCATCCTGAAATTGCTGGACCAGGTCGCCTATGCCTGCGCCAGCCGCTATGCGGGCCGCTATGTCGTGACGCTGAGCGTGGATCAGGTGATGTTTCTGCAGCCTATCCATGTAGGTGAGCTGGTGACTTTTCTGGCCAGCGTGAACCACACCGGCAAGTCGTCCATGGAAATCGGCATCAAGGTGATTGCCGAGGAGATTCGCAGCCAGGTGGTGCGCCATGTGAACAGCTGCTTCTTCACCATGGTGGCCGTGGATGATGACAAAAAGCCTGCCCCCGTGCCCCCGCTGCAGCTTGAGACCGACGAGGAAAAGCGCCGCTGGGACGCCGCCATCATTCGCAAGGAGCTGCGCAAGGAGCTGGCCGAGCGCTTCGCCGAGACCCGTACTCCCTGATGCAGGGCGGCGCTTGCCGCCTGCCCGGGCTGCGCGGGACAGCCCGGGGGCGGTCCTGGCTCAGGCCGCCGCTGATTGCGGCAAGGCCTGGGGCTGGTTCTGCCAGGCGGCAATGCCCTGGACCACATCGCCGACGACGATGATGCTGGGGCTGCCCAGCTGATGGTCGGCAATGCTCTGCGGCAAATCCTTCAGAAAAGTCAGCGCATGGCGCTGCTGCGGCAGGCTGGCATGCTGGATCACGGCCACTGGCGTGCTGCCGGGCAGGCCGCTGAGCAGTTCGTCGCTGATGCGCTCGACGCTGCTCACTCCCATATAGATCACCAGCGTCAGCTTGGCAGCATGGGCCGTGGCGGCGATCTGGCGCCAGTCGGGGCCGCTGTCGCCGGGCTTGGCATGGCCGGTCATGAAAAGCACACCATGCGCGCGGTCGCGGTGGGTCAGTGGGGCGCCCAGGCTGGTCAGGCCCGCGAGACCGGAGGTGATGCCATTGATGACATCCACCTCGATGCCGGCCTGACGCAGATGTTCGACCTCTTCGCCGCCGCGGCCAAAGATGAAGGGGTCGCCGCCCTTGAGGCGCACCACGCGTTCGCCGTCCTGCACGGCCGCAATCATGAGCTTTTCGATAAAGGCCTGGGGGGTGCTCTTGCAGCCGCCGCGCTTGCCCACATAGACCACGCGGGCACTGGGCGAGGCGTGGCTCATCACACCATCGCTGACCAGATCGTCGACAAACAGCACGCTGGCTGAGGCAATGGCCTTGGCGGCCTTGATGGTCAGCAGCTCGGGGTCGCCGGGGCCGGCACCCACCAGGGTGCACGAGCCGCACTGATTGGAGTTATGGGAAATGGCAGTCATTGTGGGGTCTCAGTCGGGGCTGCGGCAGTCGGGGCTGCGGTTATAGGCTTGCAGTGCGGCGCGGCTGGCGGCAGCGCCGGCATCGGTGACCTGCATGGCCTGGTGCAGGGCTTGTATCTGTTCCAGCTGTTGCGCGATGGGGGCCGGCACAGGCAGCTGGCCGTTCAGAATGTCCAGCGTCAGCCTGGCTGTCTGCTCGGCATTCAGGTCTTGCTTGGGGGCGCTGATCTCGGTGCCGGATGCGAGCTGGCTGCTGTGCAGGGAAGAGCGTTCAAAGCAGATTTCTCCGGCAATCACACCCGTGCTCACGGGTTCGCGGTGGGGGGCGGCCACGGCCTCGCCTTCCGTGCCGCGTACCAGCAGCGCACTGGTCGCGCGCATGGCCAGCGTCTGCAGCATGGGCTGGGCATAGGCGGGGTGGGTATAACTGGCCAGCACCAGCCCCGATTGCGCGCTACTGCTGCCATGGATGGGGTCCAGCAGCTTGACGATGCTGTGCGCGGGATTGCGCAGGCCCATCTGGCGGCGAATCTGCAGCAGCCGATCCAGCGGTGCCAGCAGGTGACGGGTCTGCATCCAGACCTTGTCGCCAGGCTCCAGAGCGACGGGGCGCTCGATGGCCGTCCAGCCCAGTTGTTGCCATACCTCGGCCGTACCCAGGCGCTTGTCCTCGGTATGGCTGCCGTGCACCAGCACCGGCAGGCCTTGCTGCGCCAGCAGACCTGCCAGCAGCGGCGTGAGATTGGCCAGCTTGCGCGAGCCGTTGTAGCTGGGGATGACGACCACGGGCCGGGCCTTGTGCGCCTGGGGCCACGCGGGCAGACGTTGCTGGGTGGCGTCGAGAAAGCCGGCCAGCTCTTCGGCGCTTTCGCCCTTGAAACGCATGGCAATGCAAAAGCCGCCCAGCTCCAGATCGCAGACCTTGCCGTCCAGCACCTGGCCCATCAGATCGCAGGCCTGGGCCCGCGAAAGAGAGCGCGCGCCCTTGGTGCCGCGACCGATTTCCTTGATGTAGTGGCTGATGCTCATGATTAACGTAATTGTCGCTATAAAAACCATGAGTTGTCAGACGATTTGGTTATATAAATCAAACCGGCTGTAGTCGAGAAGCCGTCGTTCCCTGTTGAACCAGCTGTGCAGCCAGTGCCTGCAGCTGGGATTGCGCGAGCTGGGCGACAAGCTCCAGCATGGGGTTGCTCTTGAGCGCTTGGGCAGACACCAGGACGGCGAGCCGGCTGACCTGGCGCGAAGCCCGAAGCGGCCGGAACACGATCTGCTCGCGGTGGAACATCGCGAAGGATGCCGGCACGATGGCCACGCCCAGACCGCAGGCCACGAGCGCCAGCACATTCACGAGCTGCCCCGCTTCGTGGCGTATCAGCGGAGTGAAGCCGGCCTCGGCACATAGCGCGACCGTGCGGTCGAAGTAGTCGGTGTCCTGGCCGGCTCGCGCTGGGGCGTTCGCGGGACCGAGGATCTGGGCGCAGGCCTGCGTGCGCTGTACGTGATGGAGGCCGGACTGAATGCCGATACCGGCGAGCGCGCTCAGGGAGGACTGGCCTTCGGTCGACAGATCTTCGTCGGCATGGGTGGCGGCTGGGGTCAGCTGACGGTGGGCCGCCACTACACCACGTTTCACACCTCGCTGGCTTCCTACGCCCTGACGGGCCTGATCTGGGGCAACGCCGCCAACTATTTCCGTGACGGCACGGTGCTGCGCGCCGACAACTCGCTGCGCTTTCAGTCGGCTTCCATGGCAGGACTGGTGGTGCGGGGCATGTACTCGTTCGGGGAGAACGCCGGCACCAATGCAGGGCGCCAGTTCGGCGGCTCGCTGGACTACACGCGCGGCCCCTGGAGCTTGGGAGCCTCGCTGTGGGAGCGACGCACCACCGCCCAGAACACCGACCGCTATCGCTTGCTGGGCGGCTCCTATGACTTCAAGGTGGCCCGGGCGGCCTTGCTGCTGTCCTATGGGCAGTTCCAGGGGCGTGCGCGCGCGAACAGCGATGCCCGCGCCCTGAGCGTGCGCTATGACCATGCACTGTCCAGGCGCACCAAGCTGTATGCGGGCGTCTCCGCGATCCGCAACGAGGCGGATGCAGCTTTCACCATCAACAGCGCCAGCAATGCCGGGCCTTCGGTTCCCAAGGGCAGCAAGCCGCGCTCGCTGCTGGTCGGCATTTCGCACTCCTTCTGAGCCAGGCCGTCACCGGACGCTGCGGCCTGCAGGAGGCCCAGTCCAGGGCGCGGGCCGCTTCAATGGTCTATAGCCCGGGAGGGGCTTGCGCAGTGAATGAACATTGATCACATTTCGGGACGCAGGGCGCGCGTACCATGTGCGCTGTTTTTGAGGAGTGTTGAAATGACCGCTAACGCATCTTTGACCGACGAACTCATGGGCCAGTTGCAGGGCGCTCCCATGCAGGGCCTGGCCCAGCAACTGGGCATCGACTCCGTGCAGGCCGAGCAGGCCGTGGGTGTGGCGCTGCCCATGCTGTTTGGGGCGCTGGGCCAGAACACGGCTGAGCCTCAAGGAGCCGCCGATCTGTTCGGTGCGCTGCAGCGCGATCACAGCAGTGCCAATGGCGCGATGGATATGGGAGGTCTGCTGGGCGGGCTCGGTGGCCTGCTGGGCGGCGCGGGCGGCGGCGCCGGTGCGGCTGGCGGCCTGGGTGGGCTGGGCAGTATTCTGGGCTCGGTGCTGGAAGGCGGCTCCGGTGCCGGCAACTCGCAGCTCGATGCGGGCGCCATCCTGGGCAATATCTTTGGCGGTCAGCAGCAGCAGGCCGAGTCACGGCTGGGTCAGGCCACGGGTCTGGGTGGCAATGCAGGTCAGTTGCTGGCCATGCTGGCTCCCCTGGTGATGTCTTTCCTGGCCAATCGGGTCCAGGCTCAGGGCATGGGGGCCGGCGACCTGGGCAATGCTCTGGATCAGGAGCGCGGCCAGATCCAGTCACAAGGCGGCATGGCGGGCGGCATCCTCGGCAGCCTGCTCGATCAGAATGGCGACGGCAAGCTTGATGCCGGAGATCTGTTCAAGCTGGGTGCGGGTTTGCTGGGCGGTCGGCGCTGAGCACAGGACTTGGTGACAGCATCAAGGCAGCTTTGGCTGCCTTTTTTGTTTTTGTATACGGGCATAGCCTGATTGCCGCAATGCAGCAGGATTCTCACACTGGTCATGTCGTCATGCGTTTTGCATGACAGGACGATCCAGAAAGGAGAACCAGATGACGACCGTCGCCGAAATTCTGCGCGCCAAGGGCAACAGCACTATCTACAGCGTTTCTCCCTCCGACACCATGCTGGCTGCGCTGCAGCTCATGGCGGAAAAAAGCATTGGCGCGCTGCTGGTGCTGGAAGGTGGCGAGATCGCCGGTATCGTGACGGAGCGCGACTACGCGCGCAAGATCGCGCTGCAGGGCCGAAGCTCGGCCAGCACGCGAGTGGATGAGGTCATGACGCGCAAGGTGCATTGCGTGCTGCCGCGCCAGACCAGCGAGGAGTGCATGTCGCTGATGACCAGCAATCGCATGCGCCATCTGCCCGTGATCAATGAGACCCGCGAATTGCAAGGGCTGATTTCGATTGGTGACATCGTCAAGGAAATCATCTCGGCCCAACAGTTCACGATTCATCAGCTGGAACACTATATTTCCGGGACACCCAATGTGAATCAGCCTTAGGGTGCTATGAATTGAATAGCGAGGGCGGGCAGGGCTAATGTCCGCCTTTTCTGCATCTGGAAGGCGCAAGTCCTACACTTGCGGCCATGAGTTTGCTGATCCTGGGAATCGAATCCTCTTGTGATGAAACCGGTGTGGCCCTGGTGCGCACGCCGGACGGCCAAGGTGTGCCCACCTTGCTGAGCCATGCGCTGCACAGCCAGATTGAAATGCACCGCGCCTATGGCGGCGTGGTCCCGGAGCTGGCCAGCCGTGACCATATTCGCCGTGTGCTGCCGCTGACCGAAAAGGTGCTGGCCGAATCCGGGGAGCAGCTCGAAAACGTCGATGTGATTGCCTTTACACGCGGACCCGGCCTTGCCGGGGCTTTGCTGGTCGGCTCCGGTGCAGCCTGCGCCATGGCAGCCGCGCTGGACAAGCCTGTGCTGGGCGTGCACCATCTCGAAGGCCATCTGCTCTCACCTTTCCTGAGTGCCGACCCGCCCGAGTTCCCGTTTGTGGCCCTGCTGGTCTCGGGGGGGCATACCCAGCTCATGCGTGTGGACGGCGTGGGTGAATACGAAATCCTCGGTGAAACCATCGACGATGCGGCGGGCGAGGCATTCGACAAATCGGCCAAGCTCATGGGCTTGCCCTATCCGGGCGGTCCCGTGCTCTCGAAGCTGGCGGAGGGCGGCGATCCTCAGGCCTTCAAGCTGCCTCGCCCCTTGCTGCATTCGGGTGACCTGGACTTTTCGTTTGCCGGCCTCAAGACGGCCGTCCTGACCCAGGCCAAGAAGCTGGGTGAAGAGCTGGAAGCGCGCAAGGCCGATCTGGCCGCCAGCACGCAGGCCGCGATTGTGGATGTGCTGGTCAAGAAAACCATGGCCGCACTCAAGCAGACCGGCATGAAGCGCGTGGTGGTGGCGGGAGGTGTGGGGGCCAACAAGCAGCTGCGCGAGCAGCTCAATGAAGCCTGTGCCAAGCACAAGATTCGCGTGCATTACCCCGAGCTGCATCTGTGTACCGACAACGGAGCCATGATTGCCATGGCTGCCGCCATGCGGATACAGGCGGGACGCGAGCAGGCACTGCATGAATATGCGTTTGATGTGAAGCCGCGCTGGCCGCTGGATTCTCTCAGGTGAATCCGTGCAATAGAAAGCAGCCCAGGTGGCTGCTTTTTTCATGGTTGCCTGCGCTTATCCGGCCAGCTTTACGGCCAGCTTCGCTACGTTCTGGCCCTGGTAGCGGGCAATGCTCAGTTCGTCGGGATGAGGCTGGCGCGAACCATCGGCACCCGCAATCGTCGAAGCGCCATAAGGCGAATTGCCGCCCTTGACTGCGCTCAGATTGGTCTGTTCGGGCAGCGGATAGCCCAGCGGCACGATGATCATGCCGTGATGGGCCAGCGTCGCCCAGGTGGTCGTGGCCGTCATTTCCTGGCCGCCGCCGGTGCCGGTCGAGGTGAAGACGCTGCCGATCTTGTTGATCAAGGCCCCCTTGACCCAGAGACCGCCGGTCTGGTCGAGAAAGCTACGCATCTGGCCCGGCATATTGCCAAAGCGCGTGGGCACGCCAAACAGGATGGCGTCGTAGCCGGCCAGCTCGGCGGGGCTGGCGACTTCTGCGGCCTGATTGGCCTTGCCGCCTGCGTTCTTGAAGACATCCTCGGGCATGGTTTCGGGCACGCGCTTGACGGTGACCTCGGCACCGCTGACGCTGCGGGCTCCTTCGGCCACGGCCTGAGCCATGGTTTCGATATGTCCGTACATGGAGTAGTAGAGAACCAGCACTTTCGCCATGGATGAATTCCTCAAACGGGGTTGGAAAGCGGTGCAGCAATGGTGCGCCCGACTGAACCCACAGTGTAGGAATTCAAGATGGCAGCGCGGCACGCACTGGCAGCGTGCGCCTGTAGGCCAAGGCGCCGAATCAGCTCAACTCCAGGAATCGGCCATGGCATTGGCATGAAAAAAGCCCGCAACGCCAAGGCAGTGCGGGCTTTGTGCTTTCCGGCCGACCTCTTGCTAAGAGGAGATGGAAGAAAGGATGAGGCTGGCCGGTCGGCGTAAACAGCGCTTATTCGATGCTGAGTGTCACGGCCTTGTTCTGAGGCTCGAGCTTGGCCAGGGTCAGTGTCAGCACTCCATGCTCGAGCTTGGCCTTGCTGTTGGCCGCATCGATTTCATGGCCCAGATCCCAGCTGTATCTGACCTGGCGGGCTGCGCCTTCCACGCTTTCGAGCTTGGCGACAGAGCCTTCCAGCGAGAGTCTGAGTTGCTCGCGTGCCAGGCCAGGCACATCCAGGGTCAGGGTCGTGAATTGGTCATCGCGGCTGACTTGAACCTGGCGTTGTACGGGGCTTGCAGCGCCCAGGGTTTCCTGCAGAAAGCGTTGCAGGGCCAGGTCGGCGGCGCGAGGAGATACAAAGGTATTACGGCTCATCACAGGGGCGAAGAACATGGTGTTTAACTCCTTTAAACTGCGCGGCTTGCGTTGTTGCCGCTTGACTCATAGGTAGGTGGTGGCAAGCGCATTTCAAGAGGTTTTTTTGATGAATAAATTGCGCCGTGATGCCTTGAAATACCTGCAATTGCCACTACTATGCGCGCCGTTCGGCATTGCTGGCGCTGCTGTGGCTGCAGCCAAAGCCAAGCTTGCGCAACCCATAAAGCTGGCACTGGTGGAGAGTCTTTCGGGCCCGTTTGCAAACACGGGCGAGGCCGTGTTCCGCAATTTGCTGTGGGCGACCGAGCGGGTGAACGCGCGCGGCGGCGTGTGTCTGGCCGACGGTCTGCATGAGCTGGTGATAGAGCGCTATGACAGCAAGGGCCAGAACGAAGAGGCACTGTCGGCGCTGCGTGCGGCCATAGACAGCGGTGCGCGCATCATCATGCAGGGCAACTCGTCGGCCACGGCGGCGGCGCTTCTCGACGCCATCGACAAGCACAACAGCCGGGATCCTTCGCGACGTGTGCTGTATCTGAACTATTCGGCCGTGGATCCGGCGCTGACCAACGAGCGCTGCAGTTTCTGGCATTTCCGCTTCGATGCCCATGCCGATATGCGCATGGCTGCGCTGATGGAGGTCATCAAGGACGACAAGGCCGTACACAGTGCCTATCTGATCGGGCAGGACTACAGCTTTGGCCAGGCCGTGTTGCGCGAAGCAAGGCGTCAGCTTGGCATGCAACGGCCCGATGTGCGCATCGTGGGCGACGAGTTGCACCCCGTGGGCCGCGTCAAGGACTTTGCGCCTTATGCGGTCAAGATCAAGCAAAGCGGTGCCCAGGCCGTGATCACGGGCAACTGGGGCAACGATCTGATGCTGCTGGTCAAGGCTGCGCGCGAGGCCGGCTATGAAGGGCGTTTCTACACCTTCTACGGCAATGCCCTGGGCGCCCCGGCGGCCTTGGGTGATGCCGGCGTGGGCAAGGTGCTGGCCGTGGCCGACTGGCTGCCCAATGTACCCACGGCCGAGAGCCGTGCCTTCTACCAGTCTTTCCGTCAGCGCTTTCCCAGGCCGCAGGACGACTATGTGCATATGCGCATGCAGCTCATGATCGAGGCTCTGGCGCAGAGCCTCGAAAAGGCCGGCAGCACGGACACCGTCGCCGTGGCCCACGCCATGGAGCATGCCAGGGTGCAGATGGCGGGCCGCTCGGGCAGCATGCGGGCGGCAGACCACCAGTTTCAGCAATCGCTGGTGGTAGGCATGATGGAAAAGAGAGGCAGCGCAGGCGTGGACTTCGATGTGGAAGGTTCGGGCTACGGATTCAAGGTCGTGCGCGAAATTGCGGCGGCCAGAGCTGAGATGCCTGGTCAGTGCCAGATGAAGCGCTTCTGAGTGGCTGAAGAACTATCGGATCAATAGCTGCCAGCGCTTATTGGAAAAGCGCTGCCGCCCGAATTAATTCATCTAGTTGCGTTTGGCCGAGGCGGTCTGGCTGGCCAGATAGGCTTCATGTACCTCGCGCCCCAGCTCTATCACCGACAGCGCATAGAACGCCGACCAGTTGTAGCGCGTGATGGCGTAGAAGTTCTCGGTACCCGCGATGTACTCCGTGGGGCCGGAGCTGCCATTTTTCAGCTCGATCAGTGCCAGCGGACGCTCATAGTTGTCGGCGCCCAGCACACGTACTTCGCGTTCTGCCATCTGCGCGGCAGTGAATGTGGGGTTGATATCGGGTGCGAGCAGGGTTGCCAGATTCTCACCCTGGGCGCGCATGTCCACGGTAAAGGCCGTGGGCAGGCCCGGCTTCCAGCCATGGCCGACGAAGTAGTTGGCGACCGAGCCGATGGCGTCGGTGGTGCTGTTGAACAGGTCTATGCGGCCGTCGCCGTCAAAGTCGACGGCATACTTGTCCCAGCTGGTGGGCATGAACTGACCCAGGCCCATGGCACCGGCATAGCTGCCGCGTAGCGCAAACGGGTCACTGCCGGTGCGGCTGGCCGTGACCAGCACCTGCTCGAGCTCGCCACGGAAGTAGTCGGTGCGGGCCTGGGCGCGGGGGTGGGATGGCGGAAAGTCCAGTGCCAGCGTGACCAGAGCATCCATCACGCGAAAGTTGCCCATGTTTCGGCCGTAAATGGTTTCCACGCCGATGATGCCGACGATGATTTCTGCGGGCACGCCGAACTGCTGCTCGGCACGCGCGAGCGCCTGATGGTTGGCCTGCCAGAACTGCACGCCGGCGCGTATGCGCACGGGGTCGATGAAGCGGCTGCGGTACACGGTCCAGTTCTTCACGAAGGTCCTGCCGGCCGGCGTCATCAGGCGTGTGACCACGGGCAGGTTGCGTGCTTCGCTCAGCTGCGCACGCACCCAGTCGACAGGCAGATCGCGGCGGACCGCGATTTCTTCGGCCAGTTGCATGGCGTCGTCCCGACCGGCATAGGCCACGGCCGTGGCGGCTGCAGCCGTGGCTACGGCAGCCGGTGCTGCCTTGCGGACGGCTTTTTTGGCCGGTGCGGCGATGGCGCCGGCGGTCAGCAGGCACAGTGCCAGAGTGCTCAGTGCTTTAGCCTTGAGGTGTTTGCTGTTATTGAGAGTGATGCTCATGTTTTATTTCTTGAGGGGATAGGGCCAGCGCTGCTGTCGGATGGACAGCCAGCGTCGGCGCAAGGTCTTCAGTTCAGTGGCTTCGGTGTCGGAGGATGGCGCATAGCGTAGCCTCTCCATGTCCAGCAGCCAGTCGGATAAGGCTGCAGCCAGGGGCGCGGATGCAGATTCCTTGGCCCAGCGCTCCTGCACGCGGCGCGACAGGCTGCGAGCGGAGTCGCTGGCACCGCTCGCTATGCCTGCGCGCTGCAGCCACAGCCTGGCAGCGTGCATGAGCTGGCTCCAGCCGTCGCGCTGCGGTCGTGTGGCGCGGGCCCAGATCAGCCACAGCAGCGCCAGAGCGCTCAAGCTGCCCGCCAGCAGGCGCAGCAGATCCGTCCAGCTCGGCGATTCGAAGCCCAGGCTCTGCAGCAGATTGAGCTGACGGCTTTGCGTGTAGTTGATCACCCACTGGTTCCAGCGGTTGTTGATGGCCTCCCAGACGGCGCGCAGCTTCTCCAGCGTGCCGGTATCGACGAAGTTGCCAACAGCGCTGGCAAAGGCGCCGGGGGGAGCGCTCAGGCGCTGGAGCTGCCCGACCCGGCTGGGTGCGACAGCGCCTGTGGGGTCTACACGGACCCAGCCCCGGCCGGCAATCCAGACTTCTGTCCAGGCATGGGCATCGCTGTTGCGCACGGTCCAGTAATTGTCCACGCTGTTGCGGTCGCCACCCTGGTAGCCGGTCACGATGCGCGCGGGCACTCCCATACCGCGCATGAGCACGGCAAAGGCTGAGGCGATGTGCTCGCAAAAGCCTTGCTTGCTGTCAAACCAGAAGTCATCGGCGGTGTGGACGCTGTCGACCACGCCGGGCTCCAGTGTGTAGGTGTAGCCGCCGGTTTTCAGGCGCTGCAGGGCGGCGGCGATCAGCCTGTCCGTATCCGTGTCAGCGCCCGGTTGGGCTCGTAATTCGGCCTGCAATTGTTCGCCCAAAGCCCGTGTGCGCGGGTTGCTGCCGGCTGGCAGCTGCAGATGGCGTTTGAGCTCTGGGGTGAGCTGCAGCGGTCCGTGGCTGAAGTCGAGATGGCTTTGGGCATCGACACGCAGCACATCGGTAATCGGGCGCCCGCTCAGCCACTGGAGGCTGGAGCTCATGCGCAGCCTGCCTACCGAGGCGCCCGGCGGAATCTGCGGTTCGGTCCTGACGGCATCGAGCAGGGTCAGCCAGCGGCGCTTGCTGGGCTCGATCAGCATCTGGTAGCGAACGGGTTCACCGCTCACACGCAGCTGAGGCATGGCCATGGCGTCAAGCACAGGGTCGGCCTGCCAGCTGCGGCCATCGAACTGGCTGAGCACCGGGCCGCGAAAGTACAAGGTGTTGGCCGGTGGCTCTTTGCCCTCGGGGGTATCGAAACGGATGCGCAGGGCCACGCTATCGTCCATGGCCAGCGAGGCAACCTCGCCTACGCGCATGCTTTCGGACAGGCCCGAGCGTCCGGCCATATCGTCGGATGGCACGCCCCATAGCGGAGCCATGCGCGGAAAGAACAGAAACAGCGACACCATCACGGGCGCGCCCCAGAGTGCGAGCCAGCCCGCAGTGCGCAGAGCCTGCGTCAATGGAGGCTTGCCAGCCGTCATATGGGCGTTGACCAGGGCGGTGAGCAGGCCCATCAGCCCGAGCACCATGGCCATGGCTGTGGGCAGGGACTGCGAATGGAAAAAGTTGCTGAGCAGTACAAAAAATCCCAGAAAGAACACCACCATGGCATCGCGCCGCGCGCGCAACTCCAGTGTCTTGAGTGCCAGCAGCATGACGACCAGGGTCACGCCGGCATCGCGGCCCACAATCGTTTTGTGCGTGGCCCAGGTAGCCCCAATGGCGATGGCTAGTGCGCCCGCCAGCACCCAGCGGCCGGGCAGGGGGGCGCTGGTCAGTGCCAGGCGTGCACGCCACAGCAACAGGGCTGCGGCAAAGGCGCTGGTCCACCAAGGTGTGTGCTGAATCTGAGGCAGCATGATCCAGGCGATGACGGCGAGCAGAAACAGCGTGTCCCGTGCATCGCGCGGTAGGGCAGTCAGGCGCTGCAGCCAGTTGCTGCCGGCAGAAGAGGCGGTTGCTTTCATGGACAGGCGGCCAATGCTTCGAGGCAGCGCGTGGTGTGCTGTGCGCCGCTGGCCGGTGCGATTTCCTTGCCGCCCGGCAGGCGCAGGCCCCAGGTACGGCCTTGCTGCTGAGCCATCAGCACCCAGGCCGTGAGGCGCGACAGCCGCGCCTCATGGTCGGCCAGGCCGGTATGGCGCGCATCGAGCCAGAGACGGTGATGGTGAGCCATGGTCCGGTCGCGGCTGACCAGTTGGTGGCCGCCTGCTGCAAAGGACTGAGCCGCTTTCTTCCACACCACCAGCTTGAGCGGGTCGCCAGTCTGATAGCTGCGCACGCCATCGAATTCATCACCGCTGCGTATCTGGGCGCTGCTGCGGCCGCCGACTTCGGGGCTGGCGGCTGGCAGTGGCGGGGCATGGGTTTCTGGTTCGGGATAGACCCAGACCAGGGTTTGGGGCCGCCACAGAGCCCAGACGCGAAATGCGCCCAGCGGGTAGCGAGTGAGTATGGAGACGGCGGGCAGCTCCTGCCGGCCGCGGCGCGTGGGCATGAAGCTCAGCTGCACGGCGGTGCTGCCCTGCTCGGGAATATCGACCCAGGTCCAGGCATCAGAGTGATCGGCGCTTCGCCGGGTTTGGTGCAAGGCGAGGCCTATGCCCCAGCGGCGCGAGCGGCGGGCATTGTGCAGACTGATATGCATGGGGCAGGGCGCATGGGCAAAGCAGCCGCCCGATGCATTGCCTTGCGAACCTGCGCCGCCGAGGCTCAGCTGCAGACCACGCAGATTGCCATGGCCTACAACCATGCTGGCGGCCGCGCTGCCTGCTAGCAGGAACGTGAGCAGGTAGCCCAGGTTGAGCTGGTAGTTGATGGCAGCAATCAACAGCACGATCAGCGTGGCCAGCATGGCCCAGCCCGCGCGCGAGGGCAGGATGTAGACATTGCCCTGGGTCAGCGTGAGCTGGTCGCTGCGCGGCAGACGTGCAAACATCCACTCGCGCACCCTGGCGCGGGGTGAGAGCCGCTGGAAGATATTGGATGTCTCTGGCCGTTCGCCCTTTGATGCGGAGCGCTTCATGCTATGAAACTCATGACGAAATACATCGGCAGCATCAAGATAGCGGCACGGATTGCATCATGGCGCGCACCTGCTCCACGGCACCACGGCCGGCATGGCCCACGGGAACGAGGCGGTGGGCAATCACCTGGGGAAGTATGGCTTGCACATCGTCGGGCGCCACATAGTCACGGCCTTCCATCAGCGCGATGGTCTTGGCCGCACGCAGCAGCGCGATGCCTGCACGTGGCGACAGGCCCTGGGCAAACCACTGGCCGTTGCGTGTGGCGGCAATCAGGTCCTGCACATAGTCGAGTAGGGCGTCGCTGGCATGCACGGCCAGGGCAGCGGTCTGCAGTTGCTGCAGCTGCTGCTGGGAGATGACGGGCAGCAGTGCATCGGCAGCGGCGCGGCGGCCGTTGCCCGCGAGCAGCTTGCGCTCGGCATCGCGCGAGGGATAGCCCAGGCTGATGCGCATGAGAAAACGGTCCAGCTGGCTTTCGGGCAACGGGAAGGTACCCAGCTGCTCCAGAGGGTTCTGGGTGGCAATCACAAAGAAAGGGGCGGGCAGGCTGTGGGTCTTGCCTTCGGTCGTGACCTGGCGCTCCTCCATGGCTTCGAGCAGCGCACTCTGGGTCTTGGGGCTGGCGCGGTTGATTTCGTCGGCCAGCAATACCTGGGCAAACACCGGCCCGGGGTGGAACACAAAAGCCTCTTGTCCGCGATCGTAGATGGAGACCCCTGTGAGGTCGCTGGGCATGAGGTCGGCAGTGAACTGCACGCGTGAGAACTGCAGGCCGAAACTGTGTGCCAGCGCATGGGCCAGCGTGGTCTTGCCTACACCGGGAACGTCTTCGATCAGCAAGTGACCGCCTGCCAGCAAACAGGCGACACCGTCTCTGACCTGATCCGGCTTGCCCTCCATCACCGTGTTAAGCTGACTCAAAAGCGCATTAATTGTGTTCTGTGCATGCATGGCAGAAACATATCCTAAATAAGCGATAGCGGAGACATGACTGTGGGCAAGACAGGTTATTTCACCCACCGGGATTGCTGGTTGCACGAGATGGGGCCGGGCCACCCTGAATGCCCGGCGCGGCTGGACGCGATAGAAGACAGGCTGCTGGTCAGCGGAGTGGGCGATGCGCTGGAGCGCTGCAATGTGCCGTTGGCATCATTGGCCGAGATCGAGCTGGCGCACGATCCCATGCATATTGCCGCCCTTCAGGGACTGACCGACAGGCTGGAGCAGGAGCTGGCGGCTGGCGGGCCCGAGCACAAGCAGCTCGATACCGATACCTCCATCAACCGCCACACCTTCAAGGCCGCACTGCGCGCTGCGGGGGCCACACTGGCGGCTACCGATGCCGTGCTGGCCGGCGAACTCGAAAACGCCTTTTGCAGCGTGCGCCCGCCTGGTCACCATGCCACGCGCAACCAGGCCATGGGTTTCTGCTTTTTCAACAATGTGGCTGTGGGCGTCAAGTATGCGCTGGAGCGCCACCATCTCAAGCGCGTGGCCGTGATCGACTTTGATGTGCATCACGGTAACGGCACGGAAGACATCCTGGCCGGTGATCCGCGCGTGCTGATGTGCGGCATTTTTCAGCATCCCTTCTATCCGTTCAGCGGCGACAAGGACCCGGCCCCCAATATGCTCAACGTGCCCGTGGCTGCCTACACAAAGGGCATGGACATTCGAGAGATCATCGAGATGATGTGGATTCCGCGCCTCGAGGCATTCAAGCCCGAGATGATCTTCATCAGCGCCGGCTTTGATGCGCATCGCGAAGACGATATGGGTCAGCTCGGCATGACGGAAAACGACTTTGCCTGGATCACCACTCGCATCAAGGACATCGCACGGCGTTTTTCCAAGGGCCGCATTGTTTCCTGTCTCGAAGGCGGTTACGTGATGGACCCGCTGGCGCGCAGCGTGGAAGCACATCTGCGCGTATTGGCCGATATCTAGTCCGAAAGCATGGTGACAGCAATGAGCGATTCCTTGGTGCAACTGAGTCAGGACGAGCGCGGCGTGGCTCGCATCACGCTGAGCGACGCGCAGCGTTTCAATGCCTTGAGCAGTGAAATGCTCGTGGCCCTGCAGTCGGCGCTGGATGCCGTGGCCAAAAGCGAGCAGGCGCGTGTAGTGGTGCTTGCCGCCCAGGGCAAGGCCTTTTGCGCCGGGCATAACCTCAAGGACATGGCGGCCCATACTGAGCTGGCTTACTACCAGCAGCTGTTTGCCCAGTGCAGCCGCATGATGCTCTCGATTCAGAAGCTGCCTGTTCCCGTCATTGCAAGAGTACAGGGCATTGCAACGGCTGCAGGTTGCCAACTGGTGGCGCAGTGTGATCTGGCCGTGGCCAGCAACGAGGCTCGCTTTGCCACCAGCGGCATTCAATACGGCTTGTTCTGCTCCACGCCCAGCGTGCCCCTGGTGCGCAACATGCCCATCAAACAGTCCATGGAAATGCTGCTGACGGGTGAGTTCATCGATGCGCAGACGGCTCTGCACTACGGTCTGCTCAATCGCGTGGTCGAGCCGGAGCGGCTCGATGCTGCCGTGGAAGAGCTTGTGTCTGCCATTGTGAGCAAGCCCCCGGTGGCCGTCAGGATGGGCAAGGAACTGGTCTATCGCCAGCGTGAAATGGGCCTGGAGTCAGCCTATCAGCTGGCGGGTCAGACCATGGCCGCCAATATGCTGGATACCGACGCGCAGGAAGGCGCTCAGGCTTTTGCACAAAAGCGCAGGCCTCGCTGGCGCTAAACCCTGGATTTGCACTCCCCGGCCGTCGTGGTTGGGCAGGCTGAGCTGCGTGGATGGCGTCGTTTGCAGCGCGAAGTCTTGTGTTTTCGGCCCGTCCATTTGAACGACGAGGCTGCTTTCCGGCAGTGTTACCGTGAGGCCTATCTGGATGCAGGCATGGCATTGATGGGCTCAAATCCTAGGTTTTACCCTGATTTGACCCATCTGAGACCCATGATTTCGCAAGGCTTGTGCATAAAATTGAACGGTCGTTCTTTTTTTATGCCGTTCCACCTGCGAAGGCTGCTGCACAGATCTCCGGGCAGATTGTCTGGAAAATTGTGCAGAGAGTGTTGCGGTGCCGCATAAAATGAATCCAGTTTACGTAAACGTCAATGCAGTAATCATTAAGGAGCCGCAGCAATGAAGGTATTGGTCCCTGTCAAGCGCGTGGTGGACTACAACGTCAAGGTCCGCGTGAAGTCGGACGGCACGGGTGTGGACATCGCCAACGTCAAGATGAGCATGAACCCCTTTGACGAAATCGCCGTCGAAGAAGCCGTGCGCCTGAAGGAAAAAGGCGTGGTGACCGAAGTCATCGCCGTCTCCTGCGGCGTGGCCCAGTGCCAGGAAACCCTGCGCACGGCCATGGCCATCGGTGCCGATCGCGGCATCCTGGTCGAGACCGATGTCGAGCTGCAGCCTCTGGCCGTGGCCAAGCTGCTCAAGGCCCTGGTGGACAAGGAGCAACCCGGTCTGGTCATCTGCGGCAAGCAGGCCATCGACGACGATGCCAACCAGACCGGCCAGATGCTGGCGGCCCTGGCCGACCTGCCCCAGGCCACCTTCGCCTCCAAGGTCGAAGTCGCCGGCGACAAGGCTGACGCGCCCCGGGTCAACGTCACCCGCGAAGTGGACGGCGGCCTGGAAACCGTGGCCCTGTCCACGCCCGCCGTCATCACCACCGACCTGCGCCTGAACGAGCCCCGCTACGTCACCTTGCCCAACATCATGAAGGCCAAGAAAAAGCAGCTGGACACCTTCAAGCCCGAAGACCTGGGCGTGGACGTGACACCCCGCCTCAAGACCGTGAAGGTCTCCGAGCCCGCCAAGCGTGGCGCTGGCGTCAAGGTGGCCGATGTGGCCGCCCTGGTCGACAAGCTGAAAAACGAAGCGAAGGTCATCTAAGGCCCCCTGAGCCGCTTCGCGTCATCCCCCGCAGGGGGACGACACCCTCGGTGCGGGGCGGCCCTTCCTCGGTGTCCTGCACTTGCGCCGCGCCAGATTAGCCGGCCGCGGGTGATGCAGGCACCATGAAAAATTTTAGAGAAAGACGACTGAAATGACTTCTCTCGTTATTGCAGAACACGACAACGCTTCGATCAAGACCGCGACCCTGAACACCGTGACGGCCGCCAAGGCCTGCGGCGGTGATGTGCATGTGCTGGTCGTTGGCGAAGGTGCAGCCGCTGCCGCCGCTGCAGCCGCCCAGATCGCCGGAGTCTCCAAGGTCATCCATGCCGACGGCGCCAGCCTCAAGGACGGCCTGGCCGAGAACGTGGCGGCCCAGGTGCTGGCACTTGCTGGAAATGGTGCCGGCAACTACAGCCACATCCTGTTCCCCTCGACCGCCTCGGGCAAGAACGTAGCCCCTCGCGTGGCCGCCAAGCTGGACGTGGCCCAGATCAGCGACATCACCAAGGTCGACTCCGCCGACACCTTCGAGCGCCCCATCTACGCGGGCAACGCCATTGCCACCGTGCAGTCCGCCGATGCCGTCAAGGTCATCACCGTGCGTACCACGGGCTTTGACGCAGCGGCTGCCACTGGCGGCTCGGCGGCGGTGGAAACGGCGGCTGCCGTGGCCGACAGCGGCAAGAGCGCCTTTGTGGGCCGCGAAGTGACCAAGAGCGACCGTCCCGAACTGACGGCAGCGAAGATCATCGTCTCCGGCGGCCGTGCTCTGGGCTCGGCCGAGAAGTTCACCGAAGTGATCACCCCCCTGGCCGACAAGCTGGGAGCGGCCATCGGTGCCAGCCGTGCGGCTGTCGATGCGGGCTACGCGCCCAACGACCTGCAGGTGGGCCAGACGGGCAAGATCGTGGCGCCGCAGCTGTACATTGCCTGCGGCATCTCGGGAGCGATCCAGCATCTGGCGGGCATGAAGGATTCCAAGGTGATCGTGGCGATCAACAAGGACCCCGAGGCACCGATCTTCTCGGTGGCCGATTACGGTCTGGAAGCCGATCTGTTCACGGCCGTGCCCGAACTGGTCAACGCGCTGTAATTTGGCGCACATCAAAAGAGGGGCTTCAAGCCCCTCTTTTTCCATGGGCGCCTGGCTCGTACAGGTCAGGTCATCAACAATAATTCGGCAGCTGCATGGGCGCTTCAGACCCACTGCATTGATGGAGAGGGAGACTCTGAATGAATCGCAAGCATTGGGTGTTGGCGCGAGTCGGTTTGGTCGCGATGTGTGCAGGTGCTGCTTTGGTGGCGCAGGCCTGGACGGTTGGGCAGGTGGCCCCGATGTCGGGGGCTGAAGCCAGTCAGGGACGGGCCTATGCGCAGGGCATGCGTCTGTACTTTGACCAGGTCAACAAGGCCGGTGGCGTGCAGGGCCAACCTGTGGAGTTGGCTGTGCTCGATGATGTGGGCCACCCTGAAGAGACCGTGACCAAGACGCGCAAGCTGCTGAGCGAATCCAAGCCCGTGGTGCTGGCAGGCTATTTCGGCAATCGCAATCTCTCGGCCTTGCTGGAGAGCAAGGCTCTGGATGGTTCGCAGATTCCGCTGGTGGGCTATCAGAGCACGGACACCCGAGTGCTGGCATCGCCGCAGATGTTCTCCACGCGTGCAGGGCTTGCCGAGCAGGTTGCAAAGATTTCCACCCACCTGGCCACCGTCGGCATCACGCGGCTGGCGTTGGTGTTCGAGGAGCGTCCCGATGCACAGGAGCTGACGGCCTTGGTGACCAGGGCCGTGAACCCCAGCGGGGCCAAGCTGGTGGCTTCGGCCATGCTCAAGAGCCGAGGTGGCTCGGGCAAGGCTGTGCAGGAGCTGCGGGCCGCCAAGACTTCGCCTCAAGCCATTCTCCTGGTGGCTTCCAGCCCTGCCACAGCGGCATTTGTCGAGGCGTATCGCATGGAGGGCGGTACCGCCCAGGTCTATGCCACGGCCGAGGCCGATATCGAGCAGTTGGCCAAGCGTCTTCCTGTGGAGTACATGAGCGGTCTGTCGATTGCCCAGGTGGTGCCCAGTCCCTACAAGGTCTCGGGCAAGCTCAACAAGGAGTTTCGCGACGCGACGATTGCTGCAGGCAAGTCCCTGGACGTTCCGGTGAGCTTTGCCATGATGGAAGGCTTTGTGAATGCCAAAGTCATCGTGGAGGCCATGCGTCGCAGCCAGCCGCTGACGCCGGAAAAAATGAGTGCTGCCTTGCGCGGACTGGAGTCTTATGACCTGGGCGGCTACTGGGTGAACTTCAAGCCCGGGCAAGTGGGATCCAAATATGTGGACCTGTCCATCGTCAATGCCGCCGGGCGTGTGACGCAGTAAGAAACCAAGGCCTGACGCAGTACCGCGTTCAGGCCTTTTTTGCGGCCGCTCCCCTCACGATGATCCTCCGTACACAGAGAAAGCAAAAACTGTTGCCCTGGGGACAGGGAGTGGCGCCATGGCAGGCGAAACTGGCCAAAGGCCAGTCGGACGACTTCACCGTCGGCACAGGAGTGCAAATAGTGAGGCGCCCTTCGAACTGCTTCTGAAACAAGAGCTGACAGCGTATTTGGAACCAACGCTGCAGACCTTTTTTATTCATAAAACGAAGAAGGAGACAACATATGTCCAAGCTGCCACCAGCCCTCAAAAAGCTGGCTTTGCCTGTCATCGGCTCGCCGCTTTTCATCATCAGCAATCCCAAGCTTGTCATCGAGCAGTGCAAGGCCGGTATCGTCGGCTCCATGCCTTCGCTCAATGCCCGTCCGGCCGAGCAGCTGGAAGACTGGCTGGCAGAGATCACCGAGACTCTGGCTGCCTGGGACAAGGCCCATCCCGATCGCCCTTCGGCTCCATTCGCCATCAACCAGATCGTGCACAAGAGCAATGACCGTCTCGAGCACGACATGCAGGTCTGCGCCAAGTACAAGGTGCCCATCATCATCACCAGCCTGGGCGCGCGTGAAGATGTGAACCAGGCCGTGCATAGCTGGGGTGGTGTGGTGCTGCACGACATCATCAACAACAAGTTTGCGCGCAAGGCCATTGAAAAAGGTGCCGACGGCCTGATCGCCGTGGCAGCCGGTGCTGGCGGCCATGCGGGTGTGAAGAGCCCGTTTGCCCTGGTGCAGGAAATTCGCCAATGGTTTGACGGCCCGCTGGCGCTGTCCGGATCGATTGCCACGGGGGGAGCGGTTCTCGCGGCCCAGGCGATGGGTGCGGACTTTGCCTATATCGGCTCGGCCTTCATCGCCACCGACGAGGCGCGTGCCGTGGAAGCCTACAAGCAGGCGATTGTCGAGGGCAACTCCGACGACGTGGTCTACAGCAATCTGTTCACAGGCGTGCATGGCAACTATCTGGCACCGTCGATTCGTGCGGCAGGTCTGGATCCGGAGAACCTGCCCGAGTCCGACCCCAGCAAGATGAATTTTGGCGGCGGCGCGCAAAAGGCCTGGAAGGACATCTGGGGCTGCGGCCAGGGCATCGGTGCCGTCGACAAGGTGCAGCCCACGGCCGAGCTGGTGGCTCGCCTCAAGCGTGAATATGCCGAAGCCAAGGCCAGCCTGCTGGTTGCCTGAGGCAGTTCACTATCTTCTGTGCCAACGGCGTCTTCGGACGCCGTTTTTTATGGGCGGCTTGCTCGCTTGATGTTGCTCAAGCACGACTTGTTCAAGGGTTAACCCTTGTTAAATCGCTTCGGAGTTGATGCGTATCAATGTAGGCCTGGTCCTGCAATTGGCTTTTGCATATCAAGTCATGATGATTGTCAAAAGAAGAGTAGTATTCCGTTAATTTCAGTAAATACTGAAAATTGAGAAATGCAGCACACCCCTTCTTCCTCCACCGACAATCAGGTCGATACAGCACATGCCGAGTTGGCGAGCGTCATCCGTCGCCCCAGCGCGGGAGCTGTGTGGCAGGTGCTTGCCGGACTGATATGGCTGCCGCAGGCAGCCTTGCTGGCCTGGGCTGTACAGCTCATGGCCAACGGTCAGGGCATGGCGGCCGTCTGGCCCATGGCGGCTGGCGTGTTGCTGCTGGGCTTGCTGCGAGCCTGGGCAGAAGGCCATGGCGGCATGCTGGCCAATCGTGCAGCGCGCGCACAGCTCAGCAGCTTGCGTGCCCAGGTGGCGCAGTCGCTGGCCCAGACATCGCCGCTGGACAAAAGCCGCCCTGCCTCGGGTCAGGCCGCCAGCGCCATGGCCGAGCAGGCCGAGGCCATTGTTCCGTGGCTGGCGCGCTACCAGAGTGCGATGTGGCGTGTGCGTGTGCTGCCTCTGGTGATTCTGGCTGCCGTGGCCTTGCAGTCATGGGTAGCGGCTCTGATTTTGATGGTTGCCGCGCCGCTGATTCCACTCTTCATGGCGATCGTGGGCTGGCGTGCCAAGGCGGCCAGCGAAGAGCAGATGCTGCAGCTGGGCCACATGAATGCGTTTTTGCTGGACCGCCTGCGCGGTCTGAGCACACTGCGTGCTCTGCATGCCCTGGAACTGACAGGCCAGCGGCTGCGTGAGCATGCCGAAGATCTGCGCGCCCGCACCATGCGCGTGCTGCGCATTGCCTTTCTGTCTTCTGCGGTGCTTGAGCTTTTCTCGGCGCTGGGCGTGGCCATGGTGGCCGTCTATATAGGCTTTCACCTGCTGGGCACGCTGAATTTCGGAGCCTGGGGCGACAAGCTCGGCCTGGGTCAGGGCATGTTCGTGCTGCTGCTGGCACCGGCATTTTTCGAGCCTTTGCGCGATCTCTCGGCCGTCTGGCATGACAGAGCCGCCGGCGAGGCAGCGCTGCAGAACTTGCAGAGCATGCAGGCCCAGTCTGTGCAGATCGTTGGTGCACAGCATGCTGCTGAACCAGCACTCCCGGAAAATGATCATTCCTCGCCTGGCCGGCCTGTGTCCGTAAGCGTTTCGGAACTCAAGGTTCAGGCACCAGGCAGTGACTCCAGCCTTGCGCCACTGTCTTTGCACATACAGGCCGGCGAACATGTGGCGCTGTGGAGTCCCAGTGGCAGCGGAAAATCCGTACTGCTGGCTCAGATTGCGGGCCTTTTGCCGGTTCAGCAAGGTCGTATCGAAGTCGATCGGCGAGCGCTTGATGCCCGCAGCGCAATACAGCTGCGCCAGCGCATGGCCTGGCTGGGTCAGTTGCCCCATGTCTTTGCCGGCTCGGCCGCGCGCAACATCGCGCTGGGGCGCTGCGCTGTAGGACCCGAACAGATTGCCGAAGCCACGCAGCAGGCGGCACTCGACGAGACCTTGGCGCATCGTCCCGGTGCAAGCCTTGGTGAGGGCGGCGCAGGCCTCTCCGGTGGCGAGGTGGTACGTTTGGCCCTGGCGCGCATGGCCGCGCAGACACAGGCCGGACTGCTGCTGGTCGATGAACCTACCGCTCATCTGGATCCCGAGACAGCGGCCCAGATCACGCAGTCCTTGCGCCATCTGGCCAGGGGCCGCACCATGCTGGTCGCGACCCACGATGCACAACTGGCCGCTGCCATGGATCGCGTGATCGAGCTGCCACTGCTGCTACGGCAAGAGGAGCAGCAGGTATGAAGACACGGGACATCTCAATGCGCGAAATGCTGAAGCTGCTGGGCCAGATGGCACCGCACAATCTCTGGCTGGGCGGTGCTGCCCTGGCTGCGCTCACGGTGCTGATGGGCATGGCATTGCTGGGCTTGTCGGGCTGGTTCATCACGGCCACGGCCCTGGCCGGGTTGGTGCCTGCTACGGCCCTGGTGTTCGATGTGTTCGTGCCGTCGGCCGGCATTCGCCTGCTGGCTGTGGGCCGCACCGGTGCCCGCTATGCCGAGCGCCTGGTGACCCACGATGCCACGCTGGCCGTGCTGGCCGCTTTGCGCCAGAGACTGTTCCTGAGCTGGGCTCGACCGCAGGCTGCCCGCCTGCTGCTGCAGCGCCCGGCAAGGCTGTTGCAGCGTCTGACCTCCGATGTGGATGCCCTGGACAATCTTTATCTGCGCCTGCTGGTGCCGGCCGTAGCGGCGCTGGGCGCGGCCTTGCTGGCGGCTCTGGCCTACGGATTCATGCGCTGGTGGCTGGGCTTTTTGGCCCTGGCATGGCTGTTGTCAACCGGCTGGGGTATTGCCCTGTGGCATGGTCTGCGCAGCCGCAAGGCTGTCGTACGCCGTGCCATGGCACTGGAGGCCATGCGTGCCCAGACCGTGGATCTGGTTGCCGGCCAGACCGAGCTGCTGATGGCGGGCCAGTTGCCTGCCCAGGTGCAACAGGTGCTGCACAGTGATGCGCGCAGCGCCCTGGCTGATGAGCGGCTTTATCAATCCGAAGCGGCCGCTGCCCTGGCTTATGGTGCGGTGTCTGCCGTTACCTTGAGCGCATCCGTGCTGCTGATGGCCTGGTTGATGGAGCAGGGCCGCATCGACGCGCCGGTTGCTGCGCTGGGTATTTTGCTGGCACTGTCGGCAATGGAGCCTTTTGCCGCTCTGCGCAGAGGGGCAGAGCAGGCCGGGCGTACCTGGCTGGCGCTGCGCAGGCTGGCTCCGCCGCTGGCGGCCAAGGTCGAAGCGGCAGAGAGCCTGCAGCAGCCCATGCAGAAGCTGGTCGTCAGCCTGCAGGCTGTCCGGCTTCGTCAATTGGGGCCGATAGACCTGAATGTGCGCCAGGGCGAGCGCGTGGCGCTGATCGGCAGCAGCGGTGCAGGCAAGACCAGCTTGCTGCATTTGATGGCGGGTGAGCTGCAGCCGGACGAAGGTGTGGTTCAGGCCCGCAGCTGCAGCTGGATGACACAGCGAACCGAGCTTTTTCAGGACAGCCTGCGCAACAACCTGAGGCTTGCCGATGCCAAGGCCGACGATGAGCAACTGTGGGGCGTCCTGCAGGCTGCGGGTCTCAGAAGCGACGTCATGGCCCTGCCACAGGGGCTTGACACCATGCTGGGTGAAGGCGGCCTGGGTCTGTCCGGAGGCCAGTCGCGCCGGCTGGCACTGGCCAGGCTGCTGCTGAGCCCCGACCGTTGCTGGCTGCTCGATGAGGTGACCGAGGGGCTGGATGCCGTCACTGCTGCCGATGTGCTGAAGCGGTTGGAGCAGGCAGCTGAGAGCGGCGCGCGAACGCTGATTTTTGCCACGCATTGGCAGCGTGAGGCGAGCCTTGCCGATCGCATTGTGTATCTGCAGGCAGGACAGGTGAAAGCGCAGGCCCTGCGCGGGACCCCTGAGTTCGAGCAGCTGATGGCAAGGCTGCGGCCCGATGCGCTGAGTGCTGTGGCACCGCAGTCCATATGTTTTTCCGATTGATTTTTGAAGTACCGAGAGAAAGGACCTGACCATGGACCTCGATATCGTCGATTTATCGCGACTGCAGTTTGCGATAACGGCGCTTTACCACTTTCTGTTTGTGCCGCTGACACTGGGCCTGTCCATACTCGTCGCCATCATGGAGACGGTGTATGTGATGACCGGCCGTGCCATCTGGCGCGACATGACCAAGTTCTGGGGCGTGCTGTTCGGCATCAACTTCGCCATGGGTGTGGCAACCGGCGTGGTGATGGAGTTCCAGTTCGGCATGAACTGGAGCTACTACAGCCACTATGTGGGCGACATCTTCGGTGCGCCACTGGCGATCGAGGGTTTGATGGCCTTCTTCCTGGAAGCGACCTTTGTCGGCCTGTTCTTCTTTGGCTGGGATCGCCTCTCCAAGGTCAAGCACCTTATCGTCACATGCCTGATGGCCATAGGCACCAACTTTTCGGCACTATGGATTCTGGTCGCCAATGGCTGGATGCAAAACCCCGTGGGGGCGACTTTCAACCCCCAGACCATGCGCATGGAAGTGAATGACTTCTTTGCCGTGCTCACCAATCCCGTGGCGCAGGCCAAGTTTGTGCACACGGTGTCGGCGGGCTACGTCATGGCCTCCCTGTTCGTACTGGGCATTTCGGCGTGGTATCTGCTCAAGGGTCGTCACATCCATCTGGCCAAGCGCTCGATGACGGTGGCCGCGTCCTTTGGTCTGGCGGCTTCGCTGTCGGTGGTCGTGCTGGGTGACGAATCCGGCTATCTGTCATCCGAACATCAGAAAATGAAGCTGGCGTCGATCGAAGCCATGTGGGAGACCGAGCCCGCACCGGCTTCCTTCACGGCCTTTGGTTTCCCCGATCGCGAGGCCCGCGAGACCCACTTTGCCGTGCACATCCCGTGGGTCATGGGTCTGATCGGCACGCGTTCGCTGGACACCCAAATTCCCGGCATCAACGAACTGGTCAAGAGCGCCGAGGGCAATATCCGCAACGGTATCGACGCCTATGATGCGTTGCAGACCATTCGCAAGGCCAGGACCGATGCCGAGATTCCTGCCGAGGCACGCCTGCGCTTTGAGAACAATGGCGCCAATCTTGGCTATGCCCTGCTGCTGATGCGCTATGTGGATGACCCGCGCAAGGCGACCGAAGCGCAGATCCACCAGGCGGCAATGGATACCGTGCCGCCTGTGGGGCCGCTGTTCTGGACCTTCCGCATCATGGTGGCTCTGGGCATGTTCTTCATCGTGCTGACCGGCACCTTCTTCTGGCTGGCTGCACGCCACAGACTGGATGCCTACCCCTGGCTGCTCAAGGTCGCAGTGTTCTCGATTCCGCTGCCCTGGATTGCCGCCGAATGCGGCTGGGTGGTGGCCGAGCTGGGTCGCCAGCCCTGGATCATCGAGGGCGTGCTGCCCACGGCCATGGCGGTTTCCAATCTGGGCGCGAAGACGTTGTTGCTGACCATTGCCGGTTTCGTGCTGATCTATACCGTGCTGCTGGTTATCGAGCTCAAGCTGATGGTCAAGGCCATCAAGAAGGGCCCCGAGCATGAGAGCGAACCCCACCTCAGCCTCTACGAACCCATGATCAAGAAGCTGGCACGCGGCCAAAGCTGAGAGGAGCAATCAAATGATCTTGCATGAACTGATTTCATATGACGTGCTGCGCCTCATCTGGTGGCTGCTGCTTGGCGTGCTGCTGGTGGGCTTTGCCGTCACCGATGGCTTCGACCTCGGCGCCATGGGCCTGTTGCGCGCTACGGCCAAGACCGATGTCGAGCGCCGCACGGCCATCAACTCCGTCGGACCCGTGTGGGAAGGCAATCAGGTGTGGCTGATTCTGGGTGGCGGCGCCATCTTTGCGGCCTGGCCTCAGCTCTATGCCGTGTCCTTTTCGGGCTTCTACCTGGCCATGTTTGCCGTGCTGGTACCCCTGATCCTGCGTCCCGTGGCGTTCAAGTTCCGCAGCAAACATGAAGATGCGGCCTGGCGCAACCGCTGGGACTGGGTGCTGTGCATCACGGGTCTGGTGCCTGCACTGCTGTTCGGGGTGGCCGTGGGCAATGTGATTCTCGGCGTGCCATTTCGTCTGGGTGACGATATGCGCATTTACTACGATGGCAGTTTCTTTGGTCTGCTCACGCCTTTTGCACTGCTGTGTGGTCTGGTCTCGCTGTCCATGCTGCTCATGCATGGTGCGGCCTGGCTGATGTTCAAGACCGATGGCGAAGTCGCGAGCCGCGCGGTCCGCTATGGCAGCCTGTTTGCCGTGCTGACCACCTTGCTGTTTGCGGCTGCCGGCCTGTGGCTGGCTACGGGCATCAACGGCTATGTGATTACCAGCGAGATCAACCCCGTCGGTCCCTCCAACCCCTTGAACAAGACTGCAGCCGTGGCGGCCGGTGCATGGATGGCCAACTTCAAGTCCTATCCCTTGCTCTGGCTGGTGCCTGGTATCGGCCTGCTCATGCCGCTGATCGTGGCTGCCGGCTTGCGCAGCCGTCGCGAGTGGCTGGCACTGCTGGCAAGCGGCCTGGCGATTGCCGGAATCATCCTGACCGTGGGTGCAGCCATGTTCCCCATGATCCTGCCCTCCAGCATCGATCCGCGCTTCAGTCTGACGGTCTGGGACTCGTCCTCCAGCCATGTCGTGCTCTTCATCATGCTGGTTTGCGTGCTGATCTTCCTGCCCTTGATCCTGGCCTACACCAGCTGGGTGTACTCGGTGCTGCGAGGCAAGGTGGACGTGAAAGCCATCGTGACCGGCCAGGGCCACTCGTATTGAGATGGGACGCCCCTCAGACGCCATGCTGCGATCTTCAGTCTGTGCGAGGGGCAGTTCGAATATTGTTGGCCCATGCGTTGGATGGGCCGAATGAAAGGAAACTTATGTGGTATTTCGCCTGGTTGCTGGGTCTGCCGCTGGCAGCAGCCTTTGCCGTGCTCAATGCGATCTGGTTCGAACTGATGGATGACGAGGCAACGCGCCGCAAGCTTCTGGAGCGAACCAATTCGCTGCCGGACGCCTGAGTCGCCAAGACGTGAAAAAGCCCGGTCAGCTTGAGTTGACCGGGCTTTTTTTATGAATCAGGCCTTGGCCTGCTCAGGCCGTTCGGGGGCTTCTCAGCGCCTGCGTGGCCTGGGCCAGTTCGGTGATGAGTGACCAGTTGCCACTCTCCACGGCACTGGCGGGGACCAGCCAGGAGCCGCCCACGCAGACCACATTGGACAGCGCCAGAAACTCCGCCGCGTTGCTGGGCGAAATGCCGCCAGTGGGACAAAAACGCAGCTCTCCGAACGGACCTTGCCAGGCCTTGAGCATCTGGATGCCGCCCGACTGCACGGCGGGGAAGAACTTGAGCTCGGTAAAACCATCTTCCTGAGCCATCATGATTTCGCTGCTGGTTGCGACGCCGGGCAGCAGCGGCAGGTTCAGATCGCGGCAGGCCTGGCCCAGCTTGCCGGTGTAGCCGGGGCTGACGGCAAACCTGGCGCCGGCCCGGGCCGCCGCTGCGGCATCGGCCGCATTGCGCACGGTGCCCGCACCGACGATGGCTTCGGGCAGCTGCCTGGCGATGGCCTCTATGCAGGCCAGGCCCTGAGGCGTGCGCAGCGTGACCTCCAGAACCCTGATGCCGCCTGCCAGCAGTGCTTCGGCCATGGGCACTGCATGCTCTGCTTTGTGCAGCACGATGACCGGAATCACCGGTGCATCCTGCATGATGGACAAGGCGGTCATTTGAGCAGCCATGTGCAAGCTCCTTCCTCTGCGCTCAGCGCATTGCGCCGGAATCCGGCAAACAGTTCACGGCCCAGGCCGCGGTGATTGGCTTGTTGCAGCGCGGTCGGCATGATGGCCAGCGGCCTGGTTTCCCATTCGGCATCCGTCAGCTCGGCCTGCAGCAGGCCGGTGGGGGCATCGAGCACGATGATGTCGCCGCTTTGCACCTTGGCCAGCGGGCCGCCGGCCAGTGCTTCGGGACTGACATGAATGGCGGCCGGAACCTTGCCCGATGCGCCGCTCATGCGGCCGTCGGTGACCAGGGCCACGACATAGCCCTTGCCTTGCAGAACGGCCAGCGGAGGGGTGAGCTTGTGCAGCTCGGGCATGCCATTGGCCTGCGGTCCCTGCCAGCGCACCACACAGACGACACCATTGAAGCCATTGGTCTGGCAGGCCTGCTCCAGCGCACCGGATCTGAAGGCCGCCTGCAATTCATCCTGCGAATCAAAGACCCATGCCGGTGCCCGCAATGCGTGGCGATCCTCAGGTACGGCGCTGATCTTGATGACACTGCGGCCAAGATTGCCTTTGAGTAGTTTCAAGCCACCCGTAAGGCTGAAGGGATGGCTGACAGGGCGCAGCACGGCTTCATCGCCGGAGCTGCCCGCATCTCGCCATTGCAGTTGATGGTTTTCGACATGGGGGAGGCGCCCGAAGGCCGTCAGTCCCTCGGGCCTCACCGTGAGCACGTCGCCATGCATGAGTCCGGCCTGAAGCAACTGGGCGATCACGTAGCCGGGGCCGCCTGCGGCCTGGAACTGATTCACATCGGCGCTGCCATTGGGGTAGACGCGGGCCAGCAGGGGAACTACCGCAGACAGCTGCTCGAAGTCATCCCAGTCGATGACGATGCCGGCAGCTCGGGCCACGGCGACCCAGTGGATCAGGTGATTGGTGGAGCCGCCGGTGGCCAGCAGGGCCACCATGGCGTTGACGATGCAGCGCTCGTCCACGACATGCCCTATGGGGGCAAAGCGACGGCCCCGGGTGATGGACAGCACGGTACGCATGGCTTCGCGTGTAAGCAGTTCGCGCTCCGCGTCGGCGGGGTTGATGAAGGCTGTGCCGGGAACATGCAAGCCCATGGCTTCCAGCAGCATCTGATTGCTGTTGGCCGTGCCGTAGAAGGTGCAGGTGCCCTGGTCGTGGTAGGCCGCGTTTTCTGCGGCCAGCAGCTCCTGCCGGCCGACCAGGCCCTGGGCCGCCTGCTCGCGCACCTTGGCCTTGTCGCTGTTGGACAGGCCCGAAGTCATGGGGCCTGCAGGCACGAACACCATGGGCAGGTGGCCGAAATGCAGGGCGCCGATGAGCAGGCCAGGAACGATCTTGTCGCAGACGCCCAGCATCAGGGCCGCATCGAAAGTGTCGTGCGTGAGAGCCACGGCGGTGGACATGGCAATCGTGTCGCGGCTGAACAGGCTCAGCTCCATGCCGGGCATGCCCTGGGTCACTCCGTCGCACATGGCGGGTACACCGCCGGCGACCTGGGCCGTTGCGCCGTTGCGTCTGGCCTCGTCCTTCAGAATATCGGGGTAATGCGCAAACGGCGCATGGGCGGAGAGCACATCGTTATAGGCCGTGACGATGCCGACATTGGGGCCTTTTTCCTCAACGATGCGGATCTTGTCCGTACCGGGCAGAGCCGCAAAGGCATGGGCCACATTGGCGCAGCCCATGGTGCGTACTTGTGGAGGGCGCGCGGCCATGGCATCGACCTGTGCCAGGTAGTCGGAGCGGCTGGCGCGGCTGCGCTCCTGGATGCGCCGCGTCACCTGGTCCAGAACGGGGTGAAGTGCCATGATGAAAGTCCTTGGGCAGCAGTGCCTGTGCTTGGGGTGCAGGCATTGTCTTGGAATGAGTGAGAGCCATGCCCGGGGCATGGCTCCATGGTTGCGCGCTTATTTGGCGCGGGCTTGCTTGACGGCGTTCTGCACAGAATCCCAGGTGCCTTGACCCACGGACTTGGCAATGCCGGCATTGACGGTGCCGAGCTTGTCGCGCATGCGGCCTGCTTCGGCGGCTGGCAGTTCGTTGACCTGCATGCCCTTGGTCTTGATCTCGGCCAGGGCCTTGGCGGCTTCTTCGCGCGTGTCCTTGCGCTCGAATTCACGGCTCTTGATTGCCGCATCCTGCAGCACCTTCTTCTCGGCAGGGCTCAGCGTGTCCCACCACTTCTTGCTGACCGTCACGATCCAGGGGCTGTAGACATGGTTGGAGACGGTCAGGTACTTCTGCACTTCATAGAACTTGCTCGACAGCACCGTGTTGAAGGGGTTTTCCTGACCGTCAACGGCCTTGGTTTCCAGCGCCGTGAACAGCTCGGAGAAGGGCAGGGGAACGGCATTGGCGCCCAGGGTCTTGAAGCTGTCCAGGAAGACGTTGTTCTGCATCACGCGCAGCTTCACGTCCTGCAGATCTTCCAGCTTGGTGATGGGGCGCTTGTTGTTGGTCAGATTGCGAAAGCCGTTTTCCCAATAGACCAGACCGACCATGCCCTTGGGCTCCAGAGTGGCCTTGACCTTCTCTCCCACGGGGCCGTCCAGCACGGCATCGGCCTCCTTGGTGTTGGCAAACAGAAATGGAGTGTCCCAGATCGCCATCTCGGGCGACAGGCCCACCAGCGTGGCGGTGGAGCCGACCATCATTTCCTGGGCGCCGCCGATCAGGGCCTGCTGCATCTGCGTGTCCGAGCCCAGGGAGGCATTGCCGATGGCGCGGACTTTCATCTTGCCGCCACTGGCCTTTTCCACTTCCTTGGCGAACATGCGCACGGCACGTCCCTGGTTGGAGTCCTCCACCAGACCATAGCCAAACCGCACCAGGCGGGGCTTGAAGTCCTGTGCCTGAACGGCACCTGCGGCCAGCAACATTGCCGTGAGGCCCGCGACTGCAAATTTGATACGCATACCCGTCTCCTTGCTTGATTGGGCCAGGGCCCTTTGATGAAATTGGAACTGCCGTGATGCGCTTGATTGCAGTGCGCACCATGCTGTGAACTTAAGAGTTTTCATGGATGGCACGCCGTTCTCAGTGCATCCATTTGAGCGGGCCCGTGACCAACTGCGGGAAGATCACGAAGAGCACGGCCAGCAGCACATAGACCATGAGGAAGGGATTGGTGCCCTTGATCACGGTTTCCATGCGCAGCCTGCCTACCCCGGCCACCACGTTCTGTACCGTGCCCACCGGGGGGGTGATCAGGCCGATACAGCCCACATAGATGAACATGAAGCCGAAGTACACGGGATCGATGCCGGCCTTGACGGCCAGCGGCGCGCAGACCGGACCGAAGATCAGAATGGTCGGGGTCAGATCCATGGCGGTACCGACCACGAGCAGGAAAAGCATCATCACGGCCATGAAGAGCATGGGCTGATCCAGCAGGCCCGAGAAGCTGTCGGCCAGCATATTGGGCAGGTCGGCGAGCGTGATCATGTAGGCGGTCACGGTGGCTGCGCCGCAAAGGAACATCACCACGGCGGTGGTTTTGGATGCGCCCAGGAAGACTTCGTAGAGCCTGCTCCAGCTCATCTCCCTGTAGACCACCATGGAGACAAACAGCGCGTAGACCGCGGCCACCACGGCGGCTTCGGTCGGCGTGAAAACGCCACCCTTGAGGCCGCCCAGGATGATGACCGGCATCATCATGGCCCAGAAGCTCTTGGCCAGTGCCTTGAGGCGCTGGCCCCAGCTCACGCGCTCACCCGAGGTCAGCTGGTATTTGCGCGCAATGAACCACCAGGCGGCAATCAGAAAGCTGCCCATGAACAGGCCGGGCACGACGCCTGAGAGAAACAGCTTGCTGATGGAGGTGTTGGTGGTGACGCCGTAGATCACGAACGGCATCGAAGGCGGAATGATGGGGGCGATGATGCCGCCCGAAGCCAGCAGGCCGGCGCTGTAGCTGTCGGGATACTTCTGGTCGCGCATCATCGGCAGCAGGATGGTGGCCAGCGCGGCAGTGTCGGCAATGGCCGATCCGCTCATCGAGGCCAGCAGCACGGCCGCACCGATGGCCACATAACCCAGGCCGCCCGGAATATGACCGACAAAGGCGCGGGCCAGATCGATGATGCGGCGCGACAGGCCGCCCGCATTCATCAGCTCACCCGCGAGGATGAAGAAGGGCACGGCCAGCAGCGGGAAGTTGTCGAACCCGGCTTGCAGATTCTGTGCGAGCAGCTGGGTGTCGAAAAAGTCCAGGTGCCACATCAGGGCGACGCCGGTGAGTATCAGTGCATGGGCAATCGGCATGCCGATCACCATGCCGCCGATCAGCACGGCGAGAAAAATCAGGGTAACGATCATGGTGCTCTCCTTACTCCACGCTGGTTTCAGAAGATTCGGCCGGGGTGCCGCGCAGCATGTCGCGCACCACGACCAGCAGCATGCCTATGGCCAGCACCAGCGTCGCCGCTGCGCCCAGAGCCAGGGGATAGCCCAGCACGGTGCTGTAGCTGCTCCAGCCGGCAACGACCTGCTCCCAGGAGCCCCATAGCAGCAGGGCCATGCAGGCGCCGATCAGCAGTTGCGAGACCCAGAACAGGACTTTGCGGGTGATCGGGCCGACCCGCGATGTCACCATGTCGAAGCCCAGGTGGGCGCCTTCGAAAGCCGCCACGATGGCGCCGATGGCCACCAGCCACACAAACAGCAGGCGCGAGATCTCCTCATAGGAGACGATGCTGGTGTGGAAAACGTAGCGCAGTACCACGTTGACGAAAACGGCAACCACCATGCCGGCCAGGGCCAGCACCATCAGGCCTTCGGCCAGGCGCTTGAGCCATGGCTTGCGGCCCTGTGCCTCTTTGCGATCTTCAGACATTGGCTGTCTCCTGCTGTCTTTTATGCGTGGGATTCGCGCCTTGCCCATTGCCGGGCCGCAAGCGCGATATCGTTGAGATTCATGGTGGCGCTGACGGTCAGGACATCAGGCTCCTGACGCGGGTCTTCCAGCGTCGTGAACTGATTGGCCACCAGGTCGGGCGAGAAGAAATGCCCGGGTCGGGTCTGGACCCGTTCCAGGGCCGTGGCGTAGTCGAGGTCGAGAAACACAAAACCCAGTTGCTGGGCACTGCGCAACTGGTCGCGGTACTTGCGCTTGAGCGCCGAGCAGGTCAGCACCAGGCCGTGTTCGGCATCTGCCTGTGCCAGTCGCTGCGCCAGGCGTTCCAGCCAGCCTTCGCGGTCGGCATCCGTCAGGGCAATGCCGGCCTGCATCTTGGCCACGCTCTGGGGGGAGTGGTAGCTGTCTCCTTCCACCAGGGTCCACCCCAGTTGTCGGGCGATGGCTTCTCCCGCGCTCGATTTGCCGCAGCCGGAAACTCCCATGACGACGAGTGCCGACATGGAGCCCTGAGGCTGGATCTTGCTTTGATTCATTTTTGGATAGCGCTATCCGGTATGGTTAAAAAATGAGCAGCCTGCTGCTTTCTGCGATTGGCTTCAGACCTTGGTCTGAAGGCAAGTCAGTGCTTCCATCAAGCTGCTTCCACAGACTTCATTTCAAGTCTGGATAGCGCTATCATACTCAAAAAACCTCAGTCATCTGATTAGGAGATTCCCTTGCCTCCCGAGACCCGTACCAAGAGTGAAACCCCGGCAGACAGCGCTTCTTCAAGGCGATCTCGTGCCAGCGGGCGAGTCACCCTCAGCGATGTGGCACAGGCTGCGGGCGTGAGTCCGATGACGGTCTCCCGAGCCTTGCGCGGAGAGCGCAGAGTGGCTGCTGCCCTGGTCGACAAAGTGCGTGAGGTTGCTGCCTCTCTGGGTTATGTGCCCGATCTGGCAGCGCGTGCACTGGCCTCGCAAAAAAGCACACAGGTGCTGGTACTGGTGCCCATGCTATCGAACACCTTGTTCGTGGAGGTCCTGGAGGCTGTGCACAAGGTGCTGTTTGCCCAGGGCTATCACATGCTGATCGGCGTGACCCACTACGACCCGGTGGAAGAAGAGCAGTTGCTGCGGGCCTATCTGCCCATGCGGCCTGCTGGCCTGTTGCTGACCGGGTTCGACCACAGCGAAGAGTCGAGGAAATTGTTGGCCGCCAATCCCGTGCCTCGCGTGCATCTCATGGAGTTGCGCGAGCCCGGCACGGGCCCCGATTGCTACAGCGTGGGTTTCTCTCAGATTGCAGCTGGCGCTGAAATGACCCGCCATCTGCTGGACAAGGGATACAGACGTATCGCATTTTGCGGAGCCCAGCTCGACGCGCGTGTCATGCAGCGTCTGGAAGGTTATCGGCAGGTGCTCAAACAGGCCGGCCTGTATGACCAGAGCCTGGAGATTCTCAATCCCGAGCGCTCATCGCTGGCGCTGGGTGCAAGGCAGTTTGAGACACTTCTCAAGGCGCAGACTACGGTGGATGCCATCTTTTTCTGCAATGACGACATTGCACAAGGCGCATTGCTGGAGGCCAATCGCATGGGGGTCAAGGTGCCGCAGCAGGTGGCGATCGCCGGGTTCAACGACCTGCCTGGCAGTGATCAGATGGTGCCGCCTCTGACCACCATCCATACCCCCAGGGATGAAGTGGGCAGAAAAGCTGCCAGCATGTTGCTGCAATTGCTGGCCGGGGACACCGTCAGAGAGGCCAGTGTGGATCTGGGCTTCAGGCTGGTGCCCAGGGCCAGCACCTGAGTTGTCGGCGTCAGGCTTCCGTGCCTGACTTGCCTCGCCCGGTAATCTTGTCCTTCAGGTCCAGCAGTCGCGTCACGGCCGAGCCCATACCCATGAGCTGCATGGCGGTCTCTGGCGACAGACGCTGTACATCGTCAAACCAGCTCATCAGCTTGTCGATGAGCTCGTGCATATCGCGCATGCGCTGTTGGGCATAGCGTTCTTCGTCGGTGCTGGCTTCTTCCATCATGGCAGCACGCAGCATGGATTGCGTGGGTTCGATCTCGCGGCGGCGGCGCTCTTCGGCCAGTCGCTTGAAGATTTCCCAGACATCCTCGGGTGCCTGGAAGTATTCGCGCCGGTCGCCGGGCTGGTGACGCAGCTGAACCAGCCGCCAGGCCTGCAGCTCCTTGAGCCCCATGCTCACATTGGAGCGCGAGAATTCCAGCGTGTCGGCAATCTGGTCTGCGTTCAGCGGCTCGGGCGAAATGAACAGCAGGGCATAGATTTGCCCGACGGTGCGATTGATGCCCCAGCGGCTGCCCATCTCGCCGAAATGCGAAACAAATTGTCGGCTCAGCTCCGACAGTGGTTTGGCTTGCGTCATGGCCTCCATTGTGCCTTTGCCCGGGGTTTCCAGTGGGGCAGGGAAATCAAGCCGGAGTGCAATCGCTCTGTTTTTTTCATGCTTGGCGCAAGAAGCCTGCGCAGATATGTTTCGTAAAACTTGCAACGCTGTCAGCAAATTGTTGGGAATCGGCGCAAAATTGCCATCCTGTTTTAAGTCGGCTTTTTTACGTTGCCTGTTGCCGGGCAAACTCACCCTGCCGCCGGTCAGTCCATGGGCTGCAGGCGGCCGTGATCTGATGGTTCAAAGTTCTATTTCCTCTCATTCCCGCAGTGCCCTGATCGACTGCACCAAGGGTCTGGCTTGTGCAGCCATCGTCTGGCATCACCTGGCCTTTTACGGTCCCATGTCCGATGTGGCTCACCCCGTCATGCCCGACCTGCTTGACTGGCTCTATGAGTACGCCCGCATGGCTGTACAGATCTTTCTGGTGATCGGCGGTTTTCTGGCTGCAGCCAGCCTGGCTCCCATGGGGCTGGCGCGGTTTGATTCACCCTGGTCCAAGATCGGCAAGCGCTTTGTGCGCCTGGTCGTGCCTTATGCCGTGGCGCTGGTGGTGACGATTGTGGTGTCTGCGGCGATTCGTCCCTGGTTCGACCACGAGTCCGTGTCTGCCGACCCCGATCTATGGCAGCTCATGGCCCATGCTTTGCTGCTGCAGGGCATTGTGGGCGAGGAGTCACTGTCGGCTGGCGTCTGGTATGTGTCCATAGACTTTCAGTTGTTCGCAGCGACCGTGCTGCTGCTGGCCGGCGTGCGCTGGCTGCAGCAATGGGCGCTGAGGCGCTGGGGCGATACGGCCATGAAGCGCTGGTGGCCCTGGGCCGTGACTGGCATGCAGGGGCTGGTGGTTGTGGGGACGGCAGCTTCGTTGCTGAGCTTCAATCTCGATGCAGACCTTGATGTCTGGGCGATTTATTTCATGGGCGCCTATGGCGTCGGCATGATGGCCTTCTGGGCAGTGGCGGCAGACAAGCGCCTGACGGCCTGGAGCTGGGGCCTGCTGATTGCTGCTCTGATCATCGGCGCGCTGGTCCATGAGTGGCGCGACCGCATTTTTCTCGCCGGCGTGACCGCGATGCTGCTGATCGTTTGCATGCGTACCGAGGTCATTGCCCGCTGGCAGGGTTTTGCGCCGCTGCGTCGCCTGGGAGAGATTTCCTACTCGGTATTCCTGATTCACTTTTCCATCTGCCTGCTGGTCAACGCAGTGGTCAACCATTTCTGGCACGGTTCGGTCACAGCCGCCGTGCTGGGCATTCCGCTGGCCTTTGTGCTTTCACTGACAGCCGGCTACGCGCTGTACCAACTGGTGGAGCGTCATGTTTCGTCATGGAGTCAGGCCCTGCGCTGGCAGGCAGGCCTGATCGGCGCGGGTCTGCTGACCACCATGCTGGCCGGCTTGCGCTGAGTCTGATCCAGGCAACAAAAAAGCAGCTCCGGTGAGCTGCTTTTTTGCTGGGTGAGCCGGTTCAGCGATGGAGCTCGCCCGCGCTTTCGGGCTGGAACTCGATCGCATCCACGCGCACGGTTACCTGGCCGGTAGGGCTGGGCATCTTGAACTCATCGCCCACTGAAAGGCCCAGCAGGGCGATGCCTACCGGCGCAAAGATGGAAACCTTGTCGGCGCTGCCATCCATATCCTTGGGGTAGACCAGTGTCAGTGTATTGGTCTTGGCGATCTCGAGAATGGTGAAGCGCACGGTGGAGTTCATCGTCACCACGTTGGCGGGTATTTCTGCGGGGTCGAGTACATCCGCACGGTCCAGCTCCGCCTCCAGTGCATCACGGCCGGGGAACTGGCTATTGTTCCTTTCCAGCAGCGATTCAATGCGATCCAGGTCCAAGGAGGACAGAGTGATATTGGGCTTGCGCTCCATGTAGTAACTCCCTTGCGAGATGGTGTGGTTGGCGCTTTGGCGTTGCGCAAACGGACAAAAGCCCGGGCAACGGTGTTGTCCGGGCCAAGGCATTCAGTGAAAGGCACCAACTTGGTGCATTGAAGGGATTGTCTGCGCTGAATCGCAAACTGCCAAGCCATCTCGCACTCACTGAGTGCGGATTGACTTTGAACTTGCTCTAGTTAATGGAGCGTGTTATGCCTATAAAACAATGGGCACAGTCATTTTTTATCTAGATCTGACTCAATCAACTCTCGCCGTATTGACCGGAATGCAGCCATGGTCAGTGCCTAATTCTTGCAACGAATAACTGTATTTATGTACAGTTGTCTTATGCAAAAACTTTCCTCATCCTCTGGACTGGAGTCCATTCGGACCGATGTGCCGGTGCAGCTCATCAAGGGTCGAGGGGCTGCCAGCCAGATCACGCACCGGTTTGCACGGGAGCAGCGCCAGGGCTTCGATGACGGCTGGGGAAAGTCCGAGCAGGATGAAGGAAGCGAAGAGGATGAGGAGGTCAAGACCTGGTGCACCCAACTGGAGTGGGAGCGGGCTAAATCAGCCCTGAGCCGGCACGAATCGCCCGATCTGCCTTTTCATCTGGGGTTAAATCCATACAGAGGGTGCGAGCATGGCTGCATTTATTGCTATGCCCGGCCCACGCATGGCTATCTGGGCTATTCGCCGGGGCTGGATTTCGAAACCCGGCTGATTGCCAAGCGGAACCTGCCCGAGGTGCTGCGCGCCGAGTTATCCCGGTCCAGTCATGTGGCAGCCCCCATCATGCTCGGCTCGGTCACTGACTGCTACCAGCCTGTGGAGCGCGAAGTCGGGTTGACGCGCCGCGTGATAGAGGTTCTGGCGCAGGCCAGGCATCCGTTTTCCATCGTCACCAAGGGCAGTGGTATTGAACGAGACCTTGATTTGCTGGTGCCGTTGGCACAGCAGCATCTGGTGGCCGTCTATGTGACGCTGACCACCTTGCAGCCCGAGCTGGCCCGGCAGCTGGAACCACGCGCCGCCGCGCCGCATCGGCGGCTGCGCATGATTCGGACCCTGAGCGAGGCAGGCATACCCGTCGGCGTCAGCCTGGCACCGCAGATTCCGTTCCTGAACGACGATATGGAGCAGGTGCTGGCCGCAGCCGGCGAGGCCGGTGCAAGACAGGCTTTTTATGCCGTACTGCGTCTGCCGTGGGAAGTGGCTCCGCTGTTCAATGAATGGCTGACGCTGCATTATCCCGAGCGCGCCCAACGCGTGATGGAGCGGGTGCGGGATCTGCATGGGATCAGCGAAGCGGGCAGAGCCGACGGCAAGGTCTACGACAGCCGCTTTGGCCAGCGCATGAAGGGAACGGGCGCCTGGGCCGATATGCTGGCGCAACGCTTTGCACTGGCCTGCCGCAAGCTTGGGCTGAACCGTGAGCGCGTGCATCTGGACTGCGATCAGTACCATCATTCCTTGCTGTCACCGCAGCAAAGTCTTTTCTGATGTCTCGTCTCGTTCTGTTGCGCGCCGACTCGGAGTGGGTCGATGCAGCGAACTGTGGCTGTCCAGTTGCAAAAAGCCGGAATCTGGCGTGACCCAGGCCTTTTGGCCCCTGAACGGTTTACCGAGGTTGGTAATCAATTGACTTGAGCAAGGCCTGCTGGCGCTGATAGGCCTTCTGCAGTTCGCTCATCAGTGCCTCCGGGGTCGCGTCGGTGCCCGACTCCATGCCCATGTCCCTGAGCCTGGCCTCGATCTGGGGCTGCTTGAAATACTGCAGCGCAATCTCTCTGACCCTGGCCTGCACATCGGCAGGGATATCGGGGCGCGACCAGACTCCGAACCAGCTCACCTCGGCCAGTTGTGGGTAGCCCAGTTCCTTGAAGGTGGGCACATCGGGCAGTTGCGCCATGCGCGTGGGGTAGTTCACGGCCAGCGGCTTGACCTTGCCTGCCTTGATCAGGGGCAGGGCGGTGGTGAGCCCGTCCATCATCAGCGGTACATGGCCGCCCATCAGGTCGCTGAGCGCTGGAGGGGAGCCCTTGTAGCCCAGGTGCTTCATCTTGATATTGAGCAACTGCCCCAGCAGCATGCCCGAGGTATGGCCGCGCATGCCCGTGGCATACGAGGCAAAGTCCAGTCCGTCGGCCTGCTTTTTGCCGTGCTCGGCTAGCTGCTGCAGATTGCTGGCCGGGAAGTCCTTGTTGGCAATCAGCACCAGACCGTTGCGGCTGAGCTGGGCCAGGGGTTTCAGATCCTTGAAGGGCTGATAGCTGACTTTGTAGGCCAGCGGCGTCTCGCTGACTATGCCGCCCTGGATCAGCAAGAACGTGTGGGCGTCCTTGCCGTTGGTGAGCAGGTCGTTGACGGCCAGCACGCCGGCCGCGCCGGGCTTGGACTCGACAATCACCGGCTTGCCCAGCTGTTTTTGCATGCCGTCGGCCAACAGGCGTGCCAGCGAGTCGGCATTGCCGCCGGCAGGGCCGCCCACCACCAGGCGTATGGGCTTGACGGGCCAGGGCGCTTGCTGCGCCATGGCCGCTGCACTCAGGCTCAGGCCGGTTGCCAGAGCAACGGCCCTCCAGAGCATGGTTTGCTTCATCATTGTCTCCTCTGTTTTTTGACTGCCCGGCAGCCGCCGCTGTGCCAGTGCACCGTGCCGCCGCACTGTCCCGGCGAGAAAGTTCTGTCGTGCCCGGGCAGCGCTGTCAAAAAATTCTCGGCGCAAGGGGGGCAGAGGGTTTGACGAATTACGCCAGCTTCTTGGCCGTTGGAGCGATCAAGGGTTTTGGAGCGGTCAGTAGTACAGGCAGATTGGGAGCAGCGCTACCTTCAATGGCCTTGAGGAAGGAACGCACCAGAAGACTTTCGCTGCGCTCCTTCATGCAATAGACATAGGTGGTGGTGCTGGCCGGGTCGCCGGCAATGCGTACAGGCCGAAAGCGCGGGTCGGCAATGAATTCGGCCTCGGACACGGCACCGATGCCCAGGCCGCGCGCCACGGCCTCGCGTATGGCTTCGCGGCTGCCGATCTCCAGCTGGGTGCGTGGCTTCACGTCGGCCGCCTGCAGAGCCTTTTCGATGGCCGCACGCGTGGTCGAGCCTTGCTCACGCAGCAGCAGCGGCAGGCCGTGCAGCTCGCCAAGTTCGACCTGCTCGCGCCTTGCCAGCGGGTGATCGATATGGGCAAAGAGGATGATGGCATGGCGCGCATATTCGCGCGCCAGCAGCTCGGGCCTGTCATAGAGACCGGCCAGCACTGCCACATCGGTGGTGTAGTGCTCCAGATCGTGCAGCACCTGCTGCGAGTTGCCCATGCGAATCGACAGCTTCATGCCGGGATGGCGGGCGCTGTAGGCGGCCACCATCTCGATCACATGAAACGGCCCCACGGCGCCGATCTTGAGTTCGCCCTGGTTGAGCTGGCCCGAGTCGCGCAGAAAGAACTCGGTTTCGGCTTCCAGCGCGAGCAGCTTTTGCGCCAGCGTCATGAGCTTGTGGCCGGCGCCGGTGAGCGTCATCCGATAGCCCTGGCGATGGAAGAGCTCGATCTGGCTTTGCCGCTCCAGCGTGGCGATCTGGCTGGAGATCGTGGGCTGGCTCAGTCCCAAGGCGCGGGCGGCGGCGCTCAGGCTGCCTTGCTGGGCCACGGCGATAAAAGCTCGGTAGCGGGCGGTGCTCATGCCAATCTCATCTCAAGGTTTGATCTATGGAAACTGTCAAAACTGATTCTGAAACCTTCACATGACAGTCATATGTCGACCCTAATATTTGCGTCAACGCACTGCAATGACGGTGCGACGGCAGCCCGGAAAAGCTGTACTTCACACGCACATGCAAAGGATGAATTCCGTGACGATGACCCGCAAAACATGGCTCAAGGCCGCAGTCGCCAGCCTGACCCTGGCCGCCACCACCGGCGTCATGGCGCAGCAGCCCACCGAGCTGCGCGTGGGCCTGATCCCTTCCGAGGATGCCCAGGCCATGATGCGCGCCAGCCAGCAGGTGATGGACCAGCTGGCCGCCAAGACCGGCCTGAAGATCAAGCCCTTTGTGGCCAATGACTACAACGGCGTGATCGAGGCCATGCGCTCGGGCAAGATCGACGTGGCCTATTTCGGCCCCTTCTCCTATGTGCTGGCCAGCCAGCTGGCGAATGCCGAGGCCTTCGCCATTCCCGTGGCCAAGAAGTCCGGCAAGAGCTCGTACAACAGCATCATCATCAGCAAGAAGGACAAGGGCCTGGGCACCGTGCCCCAGCTGCAGGGCAAGACCTTTGCCTTTGTCGATCCCAGCTCGGCATCGGGCCATCTGTTTCCCAAGGCCGGCCTCAAGGGCGAGGGCATCGATACCGACAGGTATTTCTCTCGGGTGATCTTCTCGGGCTCGCATGACGCCAGCATCATGGCCGTGGCCAACGGCAAGGTGGATGCGGCGGCCGTGGCCGATCCCATCTTCCAGACGGCCGTGGCCAAGGGCCATGTGAAGGCCGAGGACTTCCAGGTCATCTGGCACTCCAAGGACATCCCCGAGTCGCCCATGGCCTGGCGCAAGAATCTGGACGAAGCCACCAAGAAGAAAGTGGCTGCGGCTCTGGCCGAGATCAAGGGCCTGCCCTGGGGCGACCGTGGCGAGCTCAATGGTTTTGCGCCCACCAACGATCAGGCCTATGACGTGGTGCGCCAGACCGCCAAGGCGCTGAACCTGGACCTCGGGAAGATGAAATGATCAGCATCCGCAATCTGCGCAAAAGCTATGGCAGCAACCATGTGCTGCATGGCATTGACATGGATGTGAAGGCCGGCGAGTTCGTGGTCATGCTGGGCCTGTCGGGCGCGGGCAAGTCCACCTTGCTGCGCTGCATGAACGGGCTGAACCAGCCCGACAGCGGCCAGCTGCAGGTGGGCGGCATCGACCTGATGCGCAGGCACTCGCGCCGTGAGCTGTCCCGCCATGTGGCCATGGTCTTCCAGCACCACAACCTGGTGCAGCGCCTTTCGGTGCGCAAGAATGTGCTCACGGGGCGGCTGGGCCAGGTCGGCACGCTGGCCTCGGTGCTGCAGCTGTTCAGGCAAAGCGATATCGCACTGGCCGATGCATGTCTGCAACGCGTGGGCCTGGCCCACAAGGCCGATGAGCGCACCGAGGCACTCTCGGGCGGGCAGATGCAGCGCGTGGGCATTGCCCGTGCGCTGGCGCAGCAGCCGCAGGTGATTCTGGCCGACGAGCCCGTGGCCAGCCTGGATCCCAAGACCGCGCGCAGCGTGCTGCAGTATCTGCGCGATGCCACGCGCGAGCTGGGCATTGCCGTGGTCTGCAATCTGCACCAGGTCGATTACGCCCGGGAGTTTGGCGATCGCATCGTCGGCCTGTCGCAGGGGTACATGGTGTTTGATGGCGTGCCGGCCATGCTGGACGAGGCCGCGCTCAACGCCATCTACAGCGGCGAGCCGCAGCCCGCCGACCCCACCGCAGGGCAGGGCGTTGTGCTGAATGTCAGCAGCACCTCGGCCGGCAACTGGTTGCCCGGTTCGATGTCGCCCGCCACTGCCGCAGGAGGTCTGCAATGAACAGTCATAGCCTGAAGCAGCCAGACCGCTGGCAATGGACGGCCGCACGCCCGCAAGGCAAGGGCGGCTGGCTGGGCTATGCCGCGCTGGCCCTGGTCATCGGCTGGGTGCTGCACTGGAGCGCTGCGGGCGCGCAGATGAGCTGGAGCGAGCTGGCGGGCGGCATGCCGCAGATTGGCGACTTTCTCTCGCGCTCGGTGCCGCCCGACTGGAGCATGCTGCCGCGCCTGTGGGCTCCGGCGCTGGAGACGATACAGATCGCCATCTGGGGCACTTTGCTCAGCGTAATCCTGGCGCTGCCGCTGTCCTTTGTGGCGGCCGGCAATCTGCATGGCTGGCATTGGCTGCGCCGCATCACGCGTCAGTTTCTCAATGTGATCCGCAGCATCAACGAGCTGATTCTGGCGCTGGTGTTTGTCTCGGCCGTGGGCCTGGGGCCCTTTCCCGGCGTGCTGGCCCTGGCCCTGCATGGCATGGGCATGCTGGCCAAGTTCTTTGCCGAAGCGATCGAGGAGATCGACGACGGCCCTCTGCAGGCCCTGCGCAGCGCCGGTGCCAGCCAGCTGCAGATCATCGCCTTTGGCGTGGTGCCCCAGGTCATCACCGCCTGGATTGCCGTGGTGCTCTACCGCTTCGAAGTCAATCTGCGTTCGGCCACCGTGCTGGGCATGGTGGGCGCGGGCGGTCTGGGCTTCGAGCTGGTCAGCAGCCTCAAGCTGTTCCGCTACCAGGAGACCGCGACCTGCATCATCGTCATCACGGTGATGGTGATTGCCGCCGACATGGCGTCCAACTGGCTGCGCAGCCGCATACAGCAGGGCGCTCGCCACTGATTTCGCTGCGGCGCCGGTGTGCGCCGCAGTGCTTGAGATATCAAAAATATGAGCTATCAGCGCTTGGCGCATAAGCGTCAAGGGCTGATTTCGCTCAAAAAACGTCAAAGGGTATTCTCGTGTGGACCTATCACAACCCCGTGCACATCAGCGTGGGTCGCAACAGTCTCGATCAGCTGCCGGCCCTGCTGGCCGGGCGCAGCTGCCTGCTGGTCACTTTTCCCGAGGCCCAAAGCCTGGGCCTGGTGCAGCGCATGCACCAGCTGCTGGGAGCGCAGCTGCACGGAGTGATCGACAGCATTGCCCCCAATCCCGATGTGCAGTGGCTGGCGCCGCTGTACGAGCTGGTGCAGCGTGACCATGCCGAGGTGCCCGTGATCGTGGCCCTGGGTGGCGGCAGTGCCATCGACTCCGCCAAGGCCTTGATCTGCCATACGCCCAGTGGCCGGTTTGCCGACCTGCTGGCGCTGCTCAAGCGGGGCGGCCAGTTGGGGGCGGAAGGGCACAAGGCCCTGATCGCCATCCCCACCACGGCCGGCACGGGCAGCGAAGTCACGCCCTGGGCCACGATCTGGGATCAAGCCGCCGGCCAGAAGTATTCGCTGCACCAGTCCTGCACCTGGCCCGAGGCCGCGGTGATCGACGCCGAGCTGATGATCAGCCTGCCGGCGGGTGCCACTCTGGCTTCGGGGCTGGATGCGCTGTCGCATGCGCTGGAATCCATCTGGAATGTGAACCGCAACCCCGTCTCCATGGCGCTGGCCGTGCAGTCTGCCCGCCGTACCCTGGCCACGCTGCCCGCGCTGATGCAGGATCTGGGCAGCGCGCAGTTGCGCAGCGAGATGGCCGAGGCAGCGCTGATGGCCGGTCTGGCTTTCTCCAACACCAAGACCGCGCTCGCGCATTCGCTGTCCTACGACATCACGCTGCAGCATGGCGTGCCGCACGGCCTGGCCTGCTCGTTCAGCCTGCCCCTGGTGCTGGAGATGGCATTGGGTGCAGATGCGGCGGCCGATGCGGCCTTGCTCTCCATCTTCGATGCCGGCACGCCTGCCGCAGCCGTCGAGTGTCTGCGCGGCGTTCTGCAAGGGCTGGGCGTTGCCACCGATCCGGCCCACTATGGCGTGCCGTCCCAGGCCTGGAGTGCCATGGTGCAAAAAGCCGCCAGCGGCCCGCGCGGGCGCAACTTCATTCGCTCTCTGAACTGAGTCCCGGAACCTGAACCGGTTTCCGCTTTCCATCCTGTTGAAGCCACCACTGAAAACCATGAACTCCATCGCTCAAGCTGAAACCCTGGTGCTGTCCCAGCCCACCGCCGATCTGTCGCCGCTGCAAGCCGTCATCTTTGACTGGGCCGGCACGCTGGTGGACTTTGGTTCGCTCGCACCCACGCAGATTTTTGTCGAAGCCTTTGCCAGCTTCGGCATCAGCATCACCCTGGCCCAGGCGCGCGGCCCCATGGGCCTGTCCAAATGGGACCATATCCACCAGCTGCTGCAGGATGAAAGCATTGCCGCGCAATGGCAGACCGCTTTTGGCCGGACACCGACCAACGAGGACGTGGATGCCATCTACGCGCGCTTCATGCCGCTGCAGATTGCCAAGGTGGGCGAGTTCTCGGCTCCCATAGCAGGCGCTGTGCAGACGCTGCAATGGCTGCGCGCCCAGGGCCTGAAGGTCGGCTCCTGCTCGGGCTACCCGCGCGAAGTGCTCAACCAGTTGCTGCCGCAGGCCGAAGGCGCAGGCCTCAAGCCCGACTATGTGGTGGCGGGCGACGAGCTCGAAGCCGGCGGCCGCCCCGGCCCCTTCATGGCTCTTGCCAATGTGCTGGCCCTGGGTATTGGCGATGTGCGTGCCTGCGTGAAGGTGGACGACACCGTGCCCGGCATCGCGGAAGGTCTGTGCGCAGGCATGTGGACCGTGGGCCTGAGCCTGTCGGGCAACGAGGTCGGCTATAGCGTGCAGGAGTTTGCCAATGCGCCCGAGGAGGAGGTCGAGGCCCGTGTCGCCGTGGCCGAAGCCAAGCTCAAAAAGGCCGGAGCCCATTACGTGGTACGTAGCGTGGCCGATCTGCCGGCCGTGCTGGCGCAGATCGCGGCCGAGATGCGTGCCGGAAAAATGCCGTTCTGAAGCACAGTTCGGGAGTTTTCAGACCCGAATGCAAGCCCGGTTCTGACCAGCCAAGCCCCAGGCCTGACGGCCCAGGGCTTTTCTTGCGGTTTGCGCTCAGCCTGCGGGCGTCTGTGCCTCGGGATCGAGCTGCTCGTGGTGCTCTATGACCTTGCGCATCAGCTGCGTGAAGAGCTCGCGTTCGGTCTCGCTGAGCGGGTCCAGCATCTGCTGCTGGGCTTGCAGCACAGAGGGGCCGGCATCCGTCAGCAGGGCCTGGCCCTCGGGAGTCAGGGACAGCAGACGTACGCGCCTATCCTTGGCCGTGTGCTGGCGCAACAGCAGACCACGTGCTTCCAGGCGGTCGATCACGCCGCCGATGGTGGATTTGTCAAAGCCCACTTCCATGCTCAGCGTGCGCTGGTCTATGCCCGGCAGATGCACCAGTTTTTGCAGCACGGCAAATTGCAGCGGCGTCACGCCCCAGGCTTCGGTGGCCTGGCTGAACACGGCCACGGCCACCTGTTGCAGGCGGCGTATGCCGTGGCCGGGAAAGGTTTCCACCTCCAGGCGTGGAAAGACGGTGTGGCTGCTGGCGCTGTCTGAGGCAGCGTTTGGTAGTGCAGAGCTAATCATGGTTTTCCCTAGGTGGGGTTGGCATTTCAAGTTTCGAATAATACGATGCATGCATTTGGTATGTGTACATACTATTTGTGTGCGTACTGATTTAGCAGACACTGGCGTCTGCGCACTTGAAGAACTTGAGGCCTCCATGCAGTTTCATTTGAACGGTTTTCGTCCTGGCAACCCCTTGATCGCACCAGCTTCGCCGCTGGCCCCTGCCCATACCGAGACCGTGCCATCGCAGGTCGATGTGCTGATCGTGGGCTGCGGCCCTGCCGGCCTGACGCTGGCCGCGCAGCTGGCGGCCTTCCCCGATATCCGCACCTGCATCGTGGAACAAAAGGAAGGACCGATGGAGCTGGGCCAGGCTGACGGCATTGCCTGCCGCACCATGGAGATGTTCGAGGCCTTCGAGTTCGCCGATTCCATCCTCAAGGAGGCATGCTGGATCAACGACGTCACCTTTTGGAAGCCCGATCCTGCCCAGCCCGGCCGGATCGCCCGCCATGGCCGCGTGCAGGACACGGAAGACGGTCTGTCCGAGTTCCCTCACGTCATCCTGAACCAGGCGCGCGTGCACGACCACTATCTGGAGCGCATGCGCAACTCGCCCAGTCGTCTGCAGCCGCACTATGCCCGCCGCGTGCTGGATGTGAAGGTCGACAACGGCGCAGCGGACTATCCGGTCACCGTGACGCTGGAGCGCTGCGACGCCGCCCATGCCGGTCAGATCGAAACGGTGCAGGCCCGCTATGTGGTGGGCTGCGACGGCGCGCGCAGCAATGTGCGCCGGGCCATCGGCCGCCAGCTGGTCGGCGATTCGGCCAATCAGGCCTGGGGCGTGATGGATGTGCTGGCCGTGACGGACTTCCCCGATGTGCGCTACAAGGTGGCCATCCAGTCCGAGCAGGGCAATGTGCTCATCATCCCGCGCGAAGGCGGTCATCTGGTGCGCTTTTATGTGGAGATGGACAAGCTGGATGCCGACGAGCGTGTGGCCAGCCGCAACATCACGGTGGAGCAACTGATTGCAAGCGCCCAGCGCGTGCTCCATCCCTACAAGCTCGAAGTCAAGAATGTGCCCTGGTGGTCGGTGTATGAGATCGGCCAGCGCATCTGCGCCAAATATGACGATGTGGCCGATGCCGTGGCCACGCCGGACTCGCCCCTGCCGCGCGTCTTCATCGCCGGCGATGCCTGCCACACCCATAGCCCCAAGGCCGGCCAGGGCATGAATTTCTCCATGCAGGACAGCTTCAACCTGGGCTGGAAGCTGGCCGCCGTGCTGCGCAAGCAATGTGCGCCCGAGTTGCTGCATACCTATTCGTCAGAGCGCCAGGTCGTGGCCCAGCAGCTGATCGACTTTGACCGCGAATGGGCCAAGATGTTCAGCGACCCGGCCAAGGAAGGCGGCCAGGGCGGTGTGGACCCCAAGGAGTTCCAGAAGTACTTCGAGCAGCATGGCCGCTTCACGGCCGGCGTCGGCACGCACTATGCGCCCTCGCTGCTGACAGGGCAGGCCACGCATCAGGCACTGGCCAGCGGCTTCACGGTGGGCATGCGTTTCCATTCCGCGCCGGTGGTGCGTGTCTCCGACGCCAAGCCCGTGCAGCTGGGCCACTGCGGCAAGGCCGATGGCCGCTGGCGCCTGTATGCGTTCGTCGGCCAGAACGACCTGGCGCAGCCCGAGTCCGGCCTGCTGGCGCTGTGCCGCTTCCTGGAGGGCGATGCGGCATCGCCGCTGCGCCGTTTCACGCCGGCCGGCCAGGATATCGACAGCATCTTCGATCTGCGCGCCATCTTCCCGCAGGCCTATACCGAGGTGGCGCTGGAGACATTGCCCGCCTTGCTGCTGCCGCGCAAGGGCGAGCTGGGAATGATCGACTACGAAAAAGTGTTCAGCCCCGATCTGAAGAATGCCGGCCAGGACATCTTCGAGCTGCGCGGCATCGACCGCCAGCAGGGCGCTCTGGTGGTGGTGCGTCCCGACCAGTATGTGGCCCAGGTTCTGCCCCTGGGCGACCACGCTGCGCTGAGCGCCTATTTCGAGTCCTTCATGCGGGCCTGAGAGCCTCAGCCAAGGACTGCCGGTCAGCATCAACGCCTGGAAGGTGTTTCAGGGAGGGCTTGACCCTCCCTTTTTTGCGCCCGGGCAGAGCGAGTGAGCGCTGCTTGCTACGATGCGTGCCTGTGCTCAAGAGGAGAAGACATGCTGCTGATCGTGGGGACGGTGCGTTTGCCATCCGAGAACCTGGCCCTTGCCCGACCTGCCATGCGTGCCATGGTGGAGGCCTCGCGCGCGGAGCCCGGCTGTCTTGAATACGGCTATGCCGAGGATGTGCTGGTGCCGGGGCTGATCCATGTGAAGGAGCTGTGGTCGGATCAGGCGGCGCTGGATGCACATTTCGCATCTGCGCATATCCAGACCTGGCGTGCCGCCTGGCCGGAGCTGGGGATCGGGCAGCGGGATCTGCGGCTCTACGAGGTGCAGGCCCCGCGCGCCACCTGAGCGGCCGGAAGATGCTTGGCGTGAGAGCGCCTAGTTTGAAGCCTGCTGCAGTTTGATGATGTCGACCGAAATTTCCACCGCCGTCACGGCGCAACGGTTTTCCAGCCAGTGCGTGGTGTTTCTGTCTTCGGGCCAGCCCACGCCCGGGCCATAGTCGGTGGCCACGCCATTTCTATGGTCGGTGATGCATCCTTCGAGTATGTAGACCATGCCGGGTCTGTCTTTGTGGTCATGAACCGGGCCGAAGACGCCGCCTGGCGCCATGGTCACCAGGCGCATGCGAAGCTGGCGTCCCGCCATGCCTTCGATCTCGGGGCCCAGGTCAAGCGTGGCCAGCATTTGCACTGCCACCCCCCGGGTTTCGGGAACTTGCTGTTGCTTGGACATTCTTTGCTCCTTCGCACCTCGTCACGGCCGTTGAAGCGAACCTGTCTTCGCTCGGGCCGGTTGCCAAAAGTGTGATCTCTTGCTGGCGCACAGGAAAGTCAAACCCATGTCATTGGCGTGGCGCCCGGCTGCGCAAGCAGGCCCGGACAGGCTGTCCCGGACAGGCCGCCCCTGGCAGTGCGGATCTTGTCCCCGGGGCTGTGTCTGCCGGGCGATTCCCCGACAATGTGCGAATGACTTCCCAAGAACAACCGCGCAACCCGCTGCATGGGCTGACGCTTGAGCGCATCGTTACCGACCTGGTGGATTACTACGGCTGGCGCGAGCTGGGGCGCCGCGTGCCCGTGCGCTGCTTCAATCTGGATCCCAGCATCTCCTCGAGTCTGAAGTTTCTGCGCAAGACGCCCTGGGCGCGCGAACAGGTTGAGCAGCTGTATGTGCAGACCCAACGTGCCGATGAGCGCGAGCAGCAGCGGCGTGCGAGAAGAACCGAGCGGTCCGAGGACTGATCCGGCGCTGGACCGCATCAAGGAGAAACCGCCGTGAGGCGGTTTTCTTGCTTGTGGATACACCCAGCTGGGCTGGTGGCAGGTGAAAAAATGATTCTGCGAGAATTTGTCGTTCCCGCTTCGCTTGTGCTCATGTCAGACACTACATTCTTCACAGCCAGCCAGTACGAAAACATTTGCAACGGCTTGCCGGATCCGACCTTCATCCTGACGGAGTCGGGGCGTTACGCGGCAGTTCTGGGCGGCAAGGACCAGCGCTACTACCATGACGGAACGTCCCTGGTCGGCCAATCCATTGGCGATGTGCTGGCTCCCGTCAAGGCTCAGTGGTTCATTCAGCAGATTCGGGAGGCGCTGAGCAGCCAGAAGATGCAGGTCGTGGAGTATGAGCTGAGTGCGCACGATGTGCTGGGTCTGCCCCTGGAAGGACCTGCCGAAGCGATCTGGTTTGAAGGTCGCGTCAGTGCCTTGGGCGAGCTCTTCTGGGGCGAGAGAGCCGTTGTCTGGGTGGCCAGCAACATCACGGCCAGCAAGCGCATGCAGCAGCAGTTGCAGGAGCAGGCCTTGAATGATGAGTTGACGGGTCTATGCAATCGCCGGGGTTTTATGCGCGAGCTGGCTCAAGCCTATACGGCCCATAGGCTGCAGGGGCGGCCAGCTTGGCTCATGAGCTTTGATGTAGACCACTTCAAAGCCATCAATGATGGTCTGGGACATCCTGCAGGTGACCAGGCACTGCGCGATCTGGCTGCTGCCGTGCGTTGGTTGCTGGCTCCCGAGGATGTGTTCTGTCGTCTGGGCGGAGACGAGTTTGCCATTCTGTGCTGCGATCGCCATATTGCCCAGGTTTCAGGTTTGGCGCGGGAGCTGCTGGAGGCCGGACAGCAGGCGCTGCAGCGGTATGCCACGGGAAGCTCCATGCCTGCATTGAGTGTCGGGATTGCGCATTTCGTGCCGACTGACAGCAGCCTGGAGGCCATCATGCGCCGTGCCGATCAAGCCTTGTACAGCGCCAAGATGCAGGGCGGGCACCGGGCGGTCGTGGCGGATCGGGGCCAGGCGGACCACTGCATTGCTTGAGGTGTGACAGCTGCGTGCCCGGACCAGGCCCGACGAATCAGGCGCCCAGCTGCTGCGCATGGTGGCGCAGATGGTCGTCGACAAAGCTCTGGATGAAATAGTAGCCATGGTCGTAGCCCGCATGCCGGCGCAGCGTGAGCGGCTGGTCGGCCTTCGCGCAGGCGGCTTCGAAGGCTTCGGGCAGCAATTGCTTTTCGATCAGGAACTTGTCGGCCAGGCCCTGGTCGATGAGGATGCCTGCCGGGTAGGGGGCGGAGGCTTGCGCGCCCATCAGCTCGCTGGCGTCATGCCTGGCCCATTCGGCCTTGTCTTCGCCCAGATAGCCGCTGAAAGCCTTGTGGCCCCAGGGGCAGTTGAGCGGGTTGGCAATCGGTGCAAAGGCCGAGACCGACTTGAACCGGCCGGGGTGGCGCAGCGCCAGGGTCAGCGCGCCGTGGCCGCCCATGCTGTGGCCGAAGATGCCCAGACGCTGCAGGTCCACGGGCAGCTTGCTGCCGACCAGGGGCAGCAGGTCGTTGAGGATGTAGCTTTCCATGCGCCAGTGCAGCGCCCAGGGCCTGGTGGTCGCGTCCAGGTAGAAGCCGGCGCCCACGCCAAAGTCCCAGCTGTCGGCCTCGCCCGCCAGGCCCGCACCGCGCGGGCTGGTATCGGGGCAGATCAGGGCGATATTGAGTTCGGAGGCCAGGCGCTGGGCTCCGGCCTTGATCATGAAGGTTTCTTCGGTGCAGGTCAGGCCGGCCAGATAGAGCAGGGCCGGGACCTTCTCGCCCATCACGGCCTTGGGCGGCAGATAGACCGAGAACTTCATGGCGAGGCCGATCTCGGAACTATGGTGCTCGTAATAGCGCTGGGCGCCACCAAAGCAGGCGTGGGCGTTTTTGAGTTCCATGGCGCTTACTCCTAAAAGAAAAGCTGCTAGCGCTTGTTTGTAAAGCGATTGCAGCAGTTTTGTATCTGAAATCCAGTCATTTCATGCGTAAGAAGCTATGAAATTGAAAGTACAGGGTATTGCACTAAAGCTGGCACATCCTTGGTAAGGGACAGCAAGCAAGGGCCTGGGCAGCCCCACCGCCCCGCAGTGATGCAGTCGTCCCCCTTCCGAACAGAGAGGGGGAAGGCGCGCGGCCGCTTAGGCGCAGCGCCTCAGGGGGGCGTTACTCCGCGTCGGCGTAGTTGACGACCGAGCGAATCGACTTGCCCTCGTGCATCAGCTCGAAGGCTTCGTTGATGTGCTTCAGGCCCATGGTGTGGGTGACGAAGGGTTCGAGCTGAATCTTGCCGGCCATGGCGTCTTCCACCATGCCGGGCAGCTCGCTGCGGCCCTTGACGCCGCCAAAGGCCGTACCCAGCCACTTGCGGCCGGTCACCAGCTGGAAGGGGCGGGTCTTGATCTCCTGACCGGCACCGGCCACGCCGATGATGACCGACTGGCCCCAGCCGCGGTGGGCGCATTCCAGCGCTGCGCGCATCACGTCCACATTGCCTATGCATTCGAAGCTGTGATCCACGCCCCAGCCCGTCATCTCGACGATCACTTGCTGGATGGGCTTGTCGAAGTCCTTGGGGTTCACGCAGTCGGTGGCGCCGAAGGTCCTGGCCAGCTCGAACTTGCCGGGGTTGGTGTCGACGGCGATGATGCGACCGGCCTTGGCCAGCTTGGCACCCTGGATCACGGCCAGGCCGATGCCGCCCAGGCCGAACACTGCCACGGTGTCGCCTTCCTGCACCTTGGCGGTGTTCTTGACCGCGCCCAGACCGGTGGTCACGCCGCAGCCCAGCAGGCAGACCTGCTCGGGGTTGGCATCGGGGTTGACCTTGGCCAGCGAGACGGCGGCAACCACGGTGTATTCGCTGAAGGTCGAGCAGCCCATGTAGTGATAGATGGGCTCGCCCTTGTAGCTGAAGCGTGTCGTGCCGTCGGGCATCACGCCCTTGCCCTGGGTGGCGCGCACGGCCACGCACAGATTGGTCTTGCCGCTCTTGCAGAACAGGCATTCGCCGCATTCGGCGGTGTACAGCGGAATCACATGGTCACCGGGCTTCACGCTGGTCACGCCTTCGCCCACTTCCACCACGATGCCCGCGCCTTCATGGCCCAGCACGGCGGGGAAGATGCCTTCGGGGTCGTCACCGCTCAGGGTGAAGGCGTCGGTGTGACAGACGCCGGTATGGGTGATCTTGACCAGCACCTCGCCAGCCTTGGGTGGCGCGACGTCGATCTCGACGATTTGCAGGGGTTCTCCGGCTTTGAAGGCTACGGCGGCGCGGGATTTCATGGGCAGGTCTTTCTTGGAAGGCTGAGGATGCGGTGGCTGCGCGGGCAGGGTCTGGGCCTGGCCGGGCGCACCGGGTGTGAAGTGTGAATGTAGGCGATCCCGCCGCCCTATGGAAATTCGTGGCCGCAGATGGAGGCTCTTTGGCCGAATGTCACACGGTTCGCTGGATCGTCTTTCGTCGGCTGGCGATGCCATGAATCCTGATCAATCGCTTTGCACTCCGGCTGAGGCCTCCATCATCGGGGCGGCATGGCCGCCGTCCATCCTGCCGCGGCTGGGCCCTTGAACATCATCAGCAACTTGACCGCGTTCTTGCTGGCGGTTCTGCGGGACGGCAGCCTGCGTCGCCGCATTGAAATTTCCAGCAGTGCCGGCACTGCCTGACACTGCCTATGAATCGGCCGATCCCGCGAACCTGATGGGGGAGTTCCTGTCCAGGAAGGGCCGTTAGTCGGCTCTGTCACCAAGTCGCAGCCGGCTTGGGTGTGTTGACCGCATCGGCAAATGGGATCATGGTGCTGGCTGGTTTCGTCACAGAAAATGGCGAGGCCAGAGCAGCAAGGTGCGCCGGTGGTCGGGGCAGGTCCGCTCCGCCGCGTCTGATCCGCAGCATCCTGCGGTGGCGCAGGGAGTTCTGGCGCCTGCAGCGTCGCCGGCTCAATCCTCGTTCGGTATCAGCGTCCCCCATACCGGCAGCTGTGCGCCTGGCGGTGCCGGGCCGTCATAGGCCGGCAGCACCTCAATCGCGGGCTTGCCAGCCTGGCAGTCGATGAAGCCCCATTGGCTGGGACGGTAGCGCGCCTCGGGGCCGTCAGGGGCTCCGACCAGAAACTCGGCCTGGATGTCATAGTCGATCAAGGGCACATGCAGGCTGGCGATATCGCCCTTGCGGCATTCCAGATAGGGGCGCTTCGGGTCGACCACCCAGGCGCCATAACCTGGCTTGGCGTCGGGATCGAAGTGGAATACCGGGCCGAGGCGCTGGTCGCGGGCAAGCTCCAACGTGCCGTTGCCGATGGCACTGACCCAGGCGCCCGCGATCTGCACCGGCTGCGTAAAGCGCGCCGCACCCAGTCCTCGCAGACCAAGCGGGCGCTGGCGCTCGCCATTGTCAAAGGCGTCATAGCGATTGATCAAGGTGCCTTTGGGGAATAGCTGCTCGCCATAGCGGAAGTCCTCGGGCAGCACAAAGCGCTGTCGGCTCTCGCGATAGTGGGCCCGCAGCGTCACGGCCTCTTCAATCTGCACCAGCTTGCGCGCCAGCACCAGGCCCCAGAGATCGCCGGCCAGGGCCAATATCGCCACCACCACAACGGGCCAGTGCCAGAACGAAGGGCGCTCAGAGGCCGGTGCGTGCCTATGGCGCAGCCACCAGAACAGCCCGCGCAGCAGCAGCCACAGGCTCAGACCGGCTGCCACCAGGGGGGCGAGCAGCAGCAACAGCATGGGCAGGGTAAAAAGAGGTCCGGGAATCATGGGCAGAAAAAGGGGCAGAAGCCCCGGACTTTAGCAGTGGATGCGCCTGCCAGCACCAGGCGCCGAGAGGGCTTGCGTATAGTCGAGGCTTGTGCGCTGCAAGTGCCTGCAGCGCTGGTTGTATATGCTCGAAATGCTCTGATTTTTGTATGGAACACCATCACGCTGGCGCCCACCGCGTCGATCTGGTTGTCTACCCCGGCTTCAAGGCGCTGGAGGCCATTGGCCCCATGTCCGTGTTTGACTATGCCAATGTGCATCTGCGGCACAAAGGCCTGCCTGAGGGATATATGGTGCGGGTGGTGGCGTCACAGTCCGGTCTGGTGCCCTCGGACACTTTGATGGGCTTGCAGGCCAGCCATACCCTGGCGCAGGTCGAGGCCGAGGGTACGGGGTGCACGGTGCTGCTGGTGGGCGCGCGCCATATCGAGCAGGTGCTGGCGGCTTCGCCCGAGCTGGTGGACTGGGTGGCGCGAGTGGCGCCCGGGGTCGGGCGCATGATCGCGCTGTGCAGCGGCAGCTTTTTTCTGGCGGCAGCCGGTCTGCTCAATGATCGTCGCGCGGCGACGCACTGGAGTGTGGCCGGGGCGCTTGCCCAGCGTTTTCCGCGCGTGCAGGTGGATGCCGATGCGATCTATGTGTGCGACGAAATCAAGGACAGCGACGGCATGCGTCAGCTCTGGACTTCGGCCGGTGTCACCGCCGGCATTGATCTGGCACTGGCGGTGGTGGAGCATGATTTCGGCCATGCGCTGGCACTGCAGGTGGCGCGCGATCTGGTCATGTATCTCAAGCGCCCCGGCGGCCAGTCGCAGTTCAGCGTGTCCCTGGCCGCGCAGGCCACCCAGCACAGCGCCGTGCAGGCCGCCCAGCAGTGGGTGCTGGAGCACCTGGACCAGCCCATGCCGCTGGCGCTGCTGGCGGGCAAGGCGGCGATGAGCGAACGCAACTTTCGCCGTGTCTTTCAGCAGGAGACGGGCTGCAGCCCCAGCAGCTTTGTGGAAAACGCCCGCCTGGAGCGGGCCAAGCAGCTGCTCGAGAATCTGGGCTCCCTGCCGCTCAAGACCGTGGCCGCCAAGGTTGGCCTCGGCTCCGAGCAGGCGCTGCGGCATCTGTTCGTGCGCAAGCTGGGCATCACGCCCGTGGCCTATCGGGAGCGGTTCGGAGACTGATGCGCCTGCGGCATCCGCCCGGCAGTCGCCACTCTTTCGGCCGGCCGATCAGAACAGAGGACTCTTGAAGAAATCCAGAGCAGCCTTGGCGGCCGCAAAATTGCGCTCGATCTGCGCCTGTTGCTCATCGTGGTTTGCGGTCTTGATGGCAGGCCCGGCGGCGGACTTGGCCCTCTTTGGCGCCGCAGAGGGTACATCCAAGCGGGATGCAGGTGCCAGCGCTGGAGCCTTGGGGGCGAGCAGCCGTGTCAGGTCCAGCTCGGGATTGAGCTGCCACAGACAGGACACATAGGTCGCCATGGCAACGGCCGGGTCGCCGCGCTCTATGCGTGCCATGGTGGGCTGGGAAATACCCAGCCGCTGTGCCCACTGCGTCTGTGTTTCGCCCCGACTCTTGCGCTGGGCCACGATGTGCTGGGCCAGTTGCGTTATCTGCAAAAGAATGGCGGGCGGAAACTCTGCGGGGCTGGTGTTCTGGCGAGGCATATGCCAATGGTAGGCAGATTTGGGGAGTGCTCAGGGCAAACAGGGCGCTCTTTGCATTGAGTGAGCAGTTTTCTTGACTGTCCTACGAAGAGGCTGGATCAAGTCTGCAAGCATGGGCGGCGATGGATCGTCAACACGGTCTTGGAGTTGCTCATGAAGTTTGTTCACTGGCTCTACACCCTGACCCATTCGCTGATTGCCCTGCTGTTCGGCCTGGCGGCGTTGTGCCTGATCTGGATGGCCGTCACCAAGGCCTGGGCCGTGATTGCTGCGGGCCTGGAACCGGAGGCCACGCTGCATGTGGTGGAGGCGCTGGGCATTCTGGCCTCAGGCGTGGTGGCTCTGCAGATTTCCCAGACCGTGATTGAAGAAGAGGTGGTGCGCGACGCCCATATCAGCGGCCCGACAAGAGTGCGTCGCTTTCTCTCGCGCTTTATGGTGGTGCTGGTGGTCGCCCTGGCCATCGAGGGATTGGTTGCCACCTTCAAGGCCCAGGAGCAGCCTGAGAAGTTGCTGTATTCCGCCGCCTTGGTCATCGCCGTCGGCATGCTCATGGTCGGCTGGGGGGTGTTTGTTCACCTGAATCGTTCGGCGGAGGAGCTGGAGCCCGAGGCCATGGAGGAGGCCAAGAGCGAGGACCGCAAGGTCAGCAACGACCACTGACGGCAGAGATTGGTGCTGGCATGTGGCCTGGTGCCATGAAAACTCCCTGAAGAAATCCAGGGTGCTTTCATGGCTGACTCGGGACTCAGGACGGCAGCCGGTACAGCGTTCCGTTGAATGCCACGGCGCCGCTGCCATGCAGTGCATCGAGCTGCGTCAGCACGAGTTCGCGCACGGGGGCGGTGACGGCGCTCAGGCCCAGCAGCCGGGCCACGGCGGCGGGCAATTCGTCGCGCTGGCCACCCAGGCTGGATCTGAGAGCCAGGGCAATCGCTGCACGGATCTCGGATGGTGGCAGGCAGTCGATGCGGCGCAGATTGGCCGAGCCGACCTCTGCGCGATTGCGCACCCGCACCGCCCGTCCCGGCAGGTCGAGAAACTCGCCATCGACGGCCAGCGCCTCATCGGCCAGCAGGGATTGCCGCGCCTGCTCCAGCGCATCGCGCACGCGGCTGCCGGCGCGTTGCAGACCCCAGAGCGTACGCATGCGAGTGACCAGCTCGTCAAAATGAATCGGTCCTTCCAGCTCCACCGCGCGGCGCATCAGCTGGGCCAGCTGCGCAGTGGATTGCTGATGCAGCTCTCCGGCCGGAACGGCAAAGCGGGCTTCCTGATAGAGGTTGTCTTCAGGGCCGGAGGCCGAATCCGTCTCGGCGCTGCCGGCATCGGACAGCGCTGCTCGTTCTAGGACTTCTGTGGCTGTCTGTGCTTGATGGGTGGCCATTGCCGGCTGAACTGGTTCTGAATCCTTGCGCAGCCTGGCAGCTTCGACGGCTGCCAGCACGCGCTCGGTCTGGGCGCGCGGCTGGCGGAACCAGTCGCAGCCCCAGATGCGCAGCAGCGTCCAGCCCTGGCTCTCCAGTACCGACTGGCGCAGGCGGTCACGGTCGCGCGCGCTGCGGCTGTGGTGATAGCTCATGCCGTCGCATTCGATGCCCAGCAGATAGCGCCCTGGCTGCTCGGGGTCGACCACGGCCAGGTCGATGAAAAAGCCCGCAATGCCGATCTGCGTCTGCAACTGCAGACCCTGGGCCGTCAGCGCTTCGTACACACCTTCCTCGAGCGGCGACTCCAGATCGCGTCCGCTGATGCCGGCCAGGGCCAGCTGGCCGGTGGCCGCATATTGCAGGAATACCTTGAGCGCAGCCACGCCCTTGCCCTTGCCGCGTTCCAGATCGATGTCGTCGGCGGTGATGGACGAAAACACCTCGCAGCGCTGCTTGGCGCGCGAGATCAGCACGTTCAGGCGGCGCTCGCCTCCGTCGGCACTCACCGGGCCGAAGCGCATGGGCAGATAGCCCTGCGCGTTGCGTGCATAGGCCACCGAGATGAAGATCACATCGCGCTCGTCTCCCTGCACGTTTTCCAGGTTCTTGATGAAGAAGGGTTCGTTGGGATGGGCGACAAAAAAGGACTCGGCCTCGGGCTGCTGGCGACGCAGCAGTTCCAACTCGTCCTGGATGGCGACTTTTTGCTGTAGCGAGAAAGCAGCCACGCCCAGGCTGAGCTGCGGCGACTGCAGTGCGTGCTGCATGATGGCGCGTGCAATAGTCTGGGCCTCGACGCGGTTGACGCGGCTGGCGCCGCTGTCAAAGCGGCCTTCGGGCAGATGGTGAAAGCGCAGCCCCATGCCCGAGCGGGCCGTGTAGGGGCTGGGCACGACGTAAAGGCTGCTGTTGTAGAACTGCTGGTTGGACACCGCTATCAGCGACTGGTGGCGGCTGCGGTAGTGCCAGCGCAGCATGAGCTGGGGCATGCCCTTGGCCAGGCACAGGCTCAGGATGCTCTCCACATCGGCGGCTCCGGCGATGAGCTGGCTGGCGTCCCCATTCTCGTCCTCGTCGTCAAAGTCGTCCTGCTCGCTGGTCATGCGCGAGAAAAATCGCGTGGGCGGCAACTGGCGGTCGTCGCCCACGACCACCAGCTGCTTGCAGCGGGCGATGGCTCCCAGCGCATCCACGGGCTCGATCTGGCTGGCCTCGTCAATCACCAGCAGATCGAATTCGACCGAGCCAGGTTCCAGAAACTGGGCCACGGACAGCGGGCTCATCATGAACACGGGCTTGATGGCCTGTACGGCCTCGCCCGCGAGCTTGAACAGCTTGCGCAGCGGCATATGGCCGCGCTTGCGCGCAATCTCGCCATTGAGCACGCCAAGCGGGCCCATGCCGGATGCGCTGCGCGGCACCTGCTCGTAATGCGAGAGTGCCGACTGGGCGCGCGCGAGTTCGATGCGCTCCAGGTCCAGCGCCCGGAACTGGCGCACCTTCTGGCTGTGCTGATCGCCGTTGAAGGCGACCAGCTCGGGGTGGGCCTGCGTGGCCTGGCGCAGCAGCGCCTCGTAGTAAGCGCGCTCGAGGATGGAGGGAAGGGCGTCTAGCGCAATGGATTCATTCTCGAACTGCTGCACCAGGGCGGCCATGCCGGCTGCACGCGCCTGCTCACGGGTGGCGTGGTATGAGGTCCAGTCCAGCAAGGCATTGGGCTCGGCGATCCATTGCCCAAGGCGCTCGCCAAAGTCGGCCAGCGGGACGCGGGCCAGATCGGCGGTGTCAAAGGCTTGCTGCGTATCGAGCCGATAGCCGTCCAGCAAGCTTTGCGCAGAGTCCCCGAATGCCTGCAGCGATGCGCTGGCCCGGGCGGCCAGGTCCGCGCAATGTTCGGGTGATGGCAGCTGGGCAAAAAGCTGGCGGAAGGCGGCGCTACGACCCTGTCCGTCGGGGCCGGCCATCCAGCCCAGCACGGCCTGCAATTGCGCCCAGTCGCTTTGCTCGCCCAGCCACAGGCTGCCAAAGGCATCTGCCCCCTGGGCCTGCTGCTGGCTCAGGGTCTGGCGCAGTTGCTGGGCTTCGATCAGGTTGTCGAGCAGGTTCAGACGCTCTGCATGCGAGCTTGGCAATGTCGTCTTGAGCTGGCCCTTGAGGCTGGCCATCGCCGCGCGGTAGCCGCTGTTGAAAATGCGAAACAGCGAGTCGCCATGTGCCGCAATGCTCTGGCGTGGGGTGTTCCAGTCCGCTGTCCAGGCGGATTCGGCAAAGCTGCTGCGCAGGCTCTGTGCCTTCAGGCTGAACCGTGCGCCGCATTCCACCAGCTTTTGCAACGGGCCCAGGCCCTGATCCCAGATGCTGTTGGCGACGGCCTGCCGGTCTATGGCCGGGGCACTGGCGAGCTGCTGTGCCAGCGTGATCTGCTCATGCAGGGCCTGAATGGACTGTGCCGCAAGCGCGCTCAGGGATTGCGCCAGCAGCTCGCCATCCTGCTGCAACCGGGCCAGCATTGCTTGCAGCGTCGGCAGTTGCTGGGCAAAGCGTTGCGCATCCAGCTTGAGCAGTGCCGGATGGCATACGCCGCGCCACGGGTGCCCGGCCACCGGGCTCACCTTGGACGCCGCCTGGCGCAGGGCCAGGGCAATCTGCTGGCGTGAATGAAAGTCCTCGGGCGACCAGTTCTGTGCGTCTTGCAGCAGATCGGGCAGATGCGCGATCTGCACTGCATCCAGCCGCGCCAGCTGGCCCAGGATCTGGTAGGGCGTGAGTGCGCAGGGCACCAGCGCAAGATGCATGGTCCGGCTGTGCGCGTTGAGCTGCTGCTGCACGCTGCTCAGCTCATGGATGATTTGCTCGCGGTGCTCCACACGCGGCTTGCCCAGGTCGCGCGTGGCCTTGAGTTCCTCCAGCACCTTGCGCTTGTGGGTGTGGTGGCTGTGCAGTTCCAGGCAGGCAGGCCCAAGGCCCACGGATTTGAGGCGCCGGTTCACCACCTCCAGCGCGGCCATCTTCTCGGAGATGAACAGCACTTTCTTGCCGTCGGCAATCGCCGCCGCAATCACGTTGGTGATGGTCTGGGACTTGCCCGTGCCAGGCGGGCCTTGAATGACCAGGTTTTCGCCGCGGCGCACGGCCTCGATGGCCAGTGACTGCGAGCTGTCCGCATCGACCACATGGCGCTGGCTGTCGACGGGGATCAACTGGTCCACATCGGCGTCTTCGGGGAACAGATGTTCGCGAGTCTCGAAGCCGTCCTGCAGCGTGGCGGCAATCAGCGCCTGCCGGTCGAGCCGCTTTTCCGGCGGCCAGGTCGCAGCGTCCAGATCGCGGTACATCAGGAATTTGGCAAAGCTGAAAAAGCCCAGCGTCATGGCGTCGGGCTGCACTTGCCAGCCGGGCTGGGCGGCGGCCATGGTGGCGACCGCGGCCAGATAGGCGTTGGGGTCGAAGTCGTCGCCGGCATTGAACTCGGGCAGCTCCAGGCCGAAGTCGGCCTTGAGCTTGGCGGCCAGCGACAGGTTCTCCGCCGCATCTTCCTGCAACCAGGACAGGGTGAAGCGCTCGGCCGCGCTTTTGCGCTCCAGTGCCACGGGCAGGAGAATCAGCGGTGCAAAACGCGGCTTGTCGGGAGCATTGCGGTCGAACCATTGCAGCTGACCCAGCGCCAGAAACAGGATGTTGACGCCCTGTTCCTCGATGAAGGTGCGGGCATCGGAATACATGTCCAGCAGCCGGCGCTGCAGCTTCTCGCTGGACAGGCGTGTCTGCAATTTCAGGTCGCGATGGCGCTGGGCCACACCGCGCGCATCGAGCTGCTCGTCGACGCTATCTTCGGGCTGGGGCAGGGCGGGGGGGCTTTGTGTCTCTCGGACCTTTGCCTGGTCGGCGGCCGCAGGCCCCTCTTCGGCCTTTGCCGGCGCAAAGCTCATGGCCTTGCTTTCGCCCGCCAGCAGGCGATAGACCTCGTCCGTGCGTTCATCCGAAAAATGCAGCACGCGTGCCGTGGCGGCCTGAGGCAGGCTCAGCAGCCGGTTGCGTGTGGAGAGGTCCAGCAGCGCCTGGCGGCTTTTTTCGAGCTGGCGGGTGATGAGGGCGAAATTCGAGTCTGTGTGCATGGGGCATCAAAAAGCACAGTGAGCTGGCACTTTAGCGCGCTCCCTGGTGCTGATGATGCTTATTGGCAATGCGCGCACTGCGGTTCCGTACCCGTTTTACAAATTGGTCACAGTTTCCAGCCGAACTCCAGCGCAATGAAAGCCGAGCATTGGCCGCAGGTCTTCGGTGCAGCGCGGACCGTAACGCTGTAGCGCTCTCCCTGCCAGCGCACCAGGGCTCCTGCGGCCACCATGACGGGGCGTGTGTAGTTGGTGCGCAAACCGGCATAGACGCCGGAGTGCAGATTGCCAAAATTCAGGGGCGTGTACTCGCCTATGGCGTAGGTGCTCCAGCGGTCGATGCTGTTGCGATAGAAGCCGGCCTGCACGGAGAAATCGCTGGAAAACTCTCGTCTGATACCAAGACCCAGGTTTTCCTCGTTCCATTTCTTGCCATGTTTTCTTTCGCTGAAATGATGGCTGACGGTGTGCAGGTTGATATGCCAGGCGCCCGCAGACTGGCCGGCCTGAGCAGGCTGATTGACCTCGGCGGACTGAGTGGCCTCGGCAGGCGGATTGGCTTCGGCAGTCTGGTTGGCTTCATCGGCCTGGGCTGCGGAGCAGGCAATGACGATGGTCAATCCTGCCAGTGCTTTTAACGATTTCATTGCCGTTCCCCCCGCATCGCTTTACAGGCGCATGCAGACAGGTCAGTGACATCCTTGGCTCGCATTCGCTGCGATGGCAAGGGACCAGGCTTACCAATTTCTATTTAAGAAATTCATGTAAACCATGTTTCTCAATGTCTTTGACTATCGTGTTTTGAGGTGTAGGAATAGCTCTTATCTATTGGTGATTGAATTTCAATTGGGTTTATGAAAATTTGGAGATTTCACTGTCGAAAAAGCGGAAGGAGGGGGCGCGGCTGCGTCCGGCCTGGTTGAAGGCGCTCTCTGTCAGACGCAAAAAAGGCCGCATGGGCGGCCTTTGGATGAGCTTGGGCGAGGGAGTCTCGGCCTTGTTGGCAGCGCTTAATCGGCTGGCTGCTGTTTCGCGGCTGCAGCTGCGGCGCGCAGCTTGTCCTTCTTGCTGGGTCTGCGACCCTTGATACCTCCGTTGCCATCTTGTGCAACCGGCGGTGGAGGCACGGCTTCGGTGGGCTCAAAGCCCTGAATTTGCTCCAGAGCGATTTCGAGCTGGTTGCGCTTGCAGATCAGTTTCCAGTGTGCGGTTTCTGCGGGGGGAACAAAGGTAATAGCGGAACCCACATGTCCTGCGCGACCCGTGCGGCCAATTCTATGAATATAGTCGGCGGCCGAGCGGGGCAGGTCGTAGTTGATGACCGTGGGCAGCTGTGCGATATCGATGCCGCGCGCGGCCAGGTCGGTGGTGATGAGCAGTTGCCAGCGCTTGGCCTTGAACTGGTCGAGCACGTCCTTGCGCGCACCCTGGCTCATATCGCCGTGGAAGGTGGTGGCGTAGATGCCTGCCTTGTAGAGCTTGTCGGCCAGCATTTCGGCGGTGTGGCGCTTGGCGACAAAGACCAGGGCTCGCTCCCATTCGGGCTGGTTCTCGCCCTCCTTGACGAGCAGGCGCAGCAGCTGGGTGCGGCGGGTGCTGTCCACGGCAATGGCGCGCTGGCTGATGTTCTCGGGGCTGGTCGAGTGCTCGGCGGCTTGGTCGGCATCGACCTGCACGCGAACGGGGTCGTGCAGCAGGCGGGTGGCCAGCGCCTCCACGTTCTGCGGGAAGGTGGCTGAGAACAGCAGGGTCTGGCGTTTGGCGGGCAGCAGGGCCAGCACGCGGTTGAGCTCTTCGGCAAAGCCCTGGTCCAGCAGGCGATCGGCCTCGTCCAGAACCAGATGCTGCACCGCGTTCAGGCGCACGGCATTGTGTTCCACCAGATCCAGCAGGCGGCCCGGTGTGGCGACCAGAAAGTCGGCGCTGCCACGCAGCTGCATCATCTGCGGGTTGATGGAGACACCGCCATAGACCACGCGGCTGCGTGGTTGCTCACGCAGCTGGCGTGTGATGTCGCTCAGGCTTTCATGAACCTGCAGGGCCAGCTCGCGCGTAGGCACCAGAATCAAGTTGGCCAGCGGCCGCACAAAGCCGGTGTGGCCGCGCTTTTGCGCCAGCCAGGTCTGCAGCAGGGGCAGCAGATAGGCCATGGTCTTGCCCGAGCCCGTGGGCGCGCAGGCCCAGAGATCCCGCCCGGCCAGCACGGCGGGGATGGCCTCGGTCTGAATCGGCGTCGCGTCGCGCAGACCCAGATCGAGTGTGGCATCCAGAAGCTCGGCGCGCAGGCCTAGGGGGGCAAAAGACATAGAAGAATCAATAGCGGTGTGCAGGAGGCGCATTGTGCGGGAATTGCCGCGTCGCAGCGGGGCGCAGGGACAAGTGCGGCGGCAGGCTACATTCGGAGGATTCCAACCATAGAGGAGCGCAAATCATGATTCAGGCCACGCATCAAGCCATTGTCATGACGGAATACGGAGGCCCCGAGGTTCTGAAGATCGCCTCGGTCGCTTCGCAGTCACTGGCGGCCGGTCAGGTGCGCGTGCAGCACACGCGCATTGGCGTGAATTTTCATGATATCTATGTGCGCTCGGGGCTTTACAAGACGCTGGCACTGCCGGGCACGCCCGGCATCGAAGCCGTGGGGGTCGTGGTCGAAGTGGCGGAGGGCGTGACCCGCTTCAAGCAAGGAGACCGGGTCTGCTATGTCTCTGGCGCCTATTCCATCTACGCCGCCGAGCGCGTGATTGCGGCCGACGAGCTGATTGCCGTGCCCGATGACCTCAGCGACGCTCTGGTCGCATCCAGCCTGCTGCGCGGGCTGACCGCCGATGTGCTGCTGCACCGGGTGGCCCGGGTAAGTCAGGGCTCGCGGATTCTGGTGCAGGCCGCCGGTGGCGGCATGGGGCAGATTCTGAGCCAGTGGGCCACGCAGCTGGGAGCCATGGTGATCGGTACGGCGGGCAGCGATGCCACGGCAAAAAAGGCCGATCAGGCCGGCTGCGTGGAGGTGATCCGCTATCGCGGTGCGGGCGCCCAGGATGTGGCTGCGCGCGTGCAGCAGCTGACTGGCGGCGAAGGCGTGGATGTGGCTTATGACGGCGTGGGCAAGGACAGCTTTGACGCCTCGCTGGCCAGTCTCGGCATCGGCGGCCAGTTGGTGATGTACGGGCAGTCTTCCGGTCCGGTGCCGCCGCTGGAGATTGCGCGTCTGGCCGCGAAGTCGAACAGCGTGTGCCGGCCCATGGTGTTTCACTTCGTCAAAAAGCCCAAAGAGCGCGATGCCATGGCCACCCGCCTGTTCGAGGCGCTGCGCAAAAAGCATTTCCGCATGGACGAGCCTCAGGAGTTTGCGCTGCCCGATGCGGCGCAGGCCCACAGGCAGCTGGAGGCGCATGGCGCCCAGCAGCCCATTTTGCTCGTGCCTTGACGGGGGCCATCTGCGTCAGCGGTCTTGCTGCGCGCCGGCTTGGGGTCGTGGCAGATAGACCTCGTGCCACAGGCTGACTTTTCCATGCTCGTCAAAGCGCATGAGCAGCATGGCGACAAAGTGCTGGGTGCTGCCATCGGTCTTGGTGATGCATACATCCATGGAAAAGACCACGGAGTCCTCGTCGGCCGTGGTGTGCCGGATGTCGTAGCGAATGCCTTCCATGTCCAGCTTCATGCCTTCGAGAAATTCGCGATAGCTCTCGAGGCTGGCAGCATAGTGGCGGCCGTTAGGCTCGACCACGAATTGCTCGGCAAAGCACTCGGCGACCTGCTCGCGGCTCAGCGTGGTGTGACGGTTCAGGTGGCGCTGGTTCCAGTCGAGCACGGCATGGGCCAGCTCCAGATTGCGTTGTCGTTTTGCATGCATGGGAACGAGTATGAAAAATGGATGGCAGGACTTGCTCTGATTGCGGTTCAGGCACGGGCCATGAATTTCTATAGCGGCTAGCGCTTTGTATCAAAGGATACTGGGGTGATTTAAGGTTGAAATCAACCTGTGTCTTGCGTAACCAGCTATGGTTTTACCAAGGCTGAGGTCGATGGATCAAGTAAAAAAGCCCGCGGACTTTGCAGTCTGCGGGCTTTTTGCCACCATCGGGCCCGGAAATCCGGGCCTGGGTGCGCCGATCAACGCTGAGCGATAGGCTTGACGTCGCGCGACACGGAGCCGGTGAACAACTGGCGGGGACGGCCGATCTTGTACTCGGGGTCGGCCATTTGTTCGTTGAGCTGAGCGATCCAGCCCACGGTACGGGCCAGAGCGAAGATGCCGGTGAACAGGTTGACGGGGATGCCGATGGCGCGCTGCACGATGCCGGAGTAGAAGTCCACGTTGGGGTAGAGCTTGCGCTGGACGAAGTAGTCGTCTTCCAGTGCAATCTTTTCCAGCTTCTTGGCCAGGGCGAACAGGGGGTCGTTTTCCAGGCCCAGCTCGGCCAGGATTTCGTTGCAGGTTTCCTGCATCAGCTTGGCGCGGGGGTCGTAGTTCTTGTAGACGCGGTGGCCAAAGCCCATCAGCTTCACGCCGCTGGTCTTGTCCTTGACCTGTTCCATGAACTCGCCGACCTTTTCGATGCCGCCGTTGGCCTGGATGCCTTCCAGCATGTTCAGGCAGGCTTCGTTGGCGCCGCCGTGGGCAGGGCCCCACAGACAGGCCACGCCAGCGGAGATGGCGGCAAAGGGGTTGGTGCCCGAAGAACCGCACAGACGCACGGTGGAGGTCGAGGCATTTTGCTCGTGGTCGGCGTGCAGGATGAAGATGCGGTCCAGAGCGCGCTCAACCACGGGGTTGACCTTGTACTCTTCGCAGGGGTTGCCGAACATCATGCGCATGAAGTTGCCGGCATACGACAGGTCGTTCTTGGGGTACATGTAGGGCTGGCCCATACCGTACTTGTATGCCATGGCGACCAGAGTAGGCATCTTGGCGATCAGGCGGATCGCAGCGATGTTGCGGTGCTCTGGGTTGGTGATGTCGGTGCTGTCGTGGTAGAAGGCCGACATGCCGCCCACCAGACCGGTCAGCACGGCCATGGGGTGTGCATCACGACGGAAGCCGCGCAGGAAGAACTGCATCTGCTCGTTGACCATGGTGTGCTTGGTCACCAGCTCTTCGAAGTTGGCCTTTTCCTTCTCGTTGGGCAGCTCCCCGTACAGCAGCAGGTAGCAGGTTTCCAGGAAGTTGCAGTTCTTGGCCAGTTGTTCGATGGGGTAGCCGCGGTACAGCAGCTCGCCCTTGTCGCCATCGATGTAGGTGATGGCGGATTGGCAGGCGGCGGTAGAGAGGAAGCCCGGGTCATACGTGAACATGCCAGTCTGGGCATAGAGCTTGCGGATGTCGATCACATCCGGGCCGATATTGCCCTGGTACACCGGCATTTCCACACTGGGAGCGCCATTGCTGAAAGACAGCGTTGCTTTGTTGTCAGCGAGTTTCATTTCCAAACTTCCTTCTCTAGTTTGCCTAGCCTACTGGGGACAGTTACCGGGCTGGCGCTTGCGCACCATCTCCAGCACTTCCCTGACTTCTTGGGTATCGAGTTGTCCTTCAGGTTCCTTGCGACGCAAGAAAAGATCCATCAGGTCGTTGTCTGCCAGATCCATCAAGGCAGACAGGCCAGTCGCGTGTCTCCGCGTGAGCTGGCTTCCGTAGGTGGCGAAGAACTGCTCGATGAACAGATCGTTCTCAACCAGGCCACGGCGGCTGCGCCACCTCAGCAGGTCGCGCTCACGTTCGTCGAGCAGAGTATTCGTCATCAGCATCAGACGGTTCGACGAACCATCAGCTCCTTGATCTTGCCAATGGCTGCGGTGGGGTTCAGGTGCTTGGGGCACACGTCCACGCAGTTCATGATGGTGTGGCAGCGGAAGAGGCGGTAAGGATCTTCCAGATTGTCAAGGCGCTCGCCCGTGGCTGTGTCGCGGCTGTCCGCGATGAAGCGGTAAGCCTGCAGCAGACCGGCCGGGCCCACGAACTTGTCGGGGTTCCACCAGAACGAGGGGCAGCTGGTGGAGCAGCTGGCGCACAGAATGCACTCGTACAGGCCGTTGAGCTCTTCGCGCTCTTCGGGCGACTGCAGGCGCTCCTTGCTGGGCGAGGCATAGACATCGCTTTGCAGGTAGGGCTTGATCGAGTGGTACTGCTTGAAGAACTGGGTCATGTCCACGATCAGATCGCGGATGACGGGCAGGCCGGGCAGGGGCTTGAGAACGATGTCGCCCTTGAGGGTGTTCATGTTCGTCAGGCAGGCCAGACCGTTCTTGCCGTTGATGTTCATGGCGTCGGAGCCGCACACGCCTTCACGGCAGGAGCGGCGGAAGGCGATGGAAGGATCCATGGCCTTGAGCTTGACCAGGGCGTCCAGCAGCATGCGCTCGTGACCGTCCAGCTCCACTTGCACTGTTTGCATGTAGGGCTTGGCGTCTTTGTCCGGATCGTAGCGGTAGATTTTGAATGTGCGCTTCATTTTGATCTTCTCTCGTGGGCTGCTGAATTAGAACGTGCGGACCTTGGGAGGAACGCTGGCAACGGTCAGGGGCTTGAGGTTCACAGGCTTGTAGGTCAGGCTGTTGGTCGCGCTGTCCCACAGTGTGTGCTTGAGCCATTCCTTGTCGTTGCGGCCCAGGGGGAATTCGGCGTGGTCGGCAGGGTGCTCGTAGTCGTACACGGTGTGTGCGCCACGGCATTCCTTGCGGGCTGCGGCCGAGGTCATGGTGGCTTGTGCCACTTCGATCAGGTTGTCCACTTCCAGGGCTTCCATGCGAGCGGTGTTCCACACCATGGACTTGTCCTTCAGGGTCACGGAGCCGACCTTCTCGCGGATCGCATTGATCTTTTCCACGCCTTCGTCCATGCTCTTTTGCGTGCGGAACACGCCAGCATGAGTCTGCATGGATTGACGGATCTCGCCGGCGACGTCCTGGGCGTACGTGCCGTCCTTGGAGTCTTGCAGCTGGTTGAGGCGGGCCAGGGTGCGGTCAGCGCCGTCGGCGGGCACTTCGTGGTGAGCGCCGAAGCCGTTGACGAATTCCACGATGTGCTTGCCGGCAGACTTGCCGAAGACCAGCAGGTCCAGCAGCGAGTTGGTGCCCAGGCGGTTGGCGCCGTGCACGGACACGCACGAGCATTCGCCCACGGCGTAGAGGCCGTTGACCACATTGTTCTGCTGACCGTCCCAGACCACGACCTGACCGTTGATGTTGGTCGGGATGCCGCCCATCTGGTAGTGGATGGTGGGAACCACGGGAATGGGTTCCTTGGTGATGTCCACGTTGGCGAAGTTGTGGCCGATTTCTTCCACGGAAGGCAGACGCTTGCGGATGGTTTCGGCACCCAGGTGGTCCAGCTTCATCAGGATGTAGTCCTTGTTGGGACCGCAGCCGCGACCTTCCTTGATTTCCTGGTCCATCGAGCGCGACACGAAGTCACGCGGTGCCAGATCCTTCAGCGTGGGAGCGTAACGCTCCATGAAGCGCTCGCCTTCGCTGTTCAGCAAGATCGCGCCTTCGCCGCGGCAGCCTTCGGTCAGCAGCACGCCGGCACCGGCCACGCCGGTGGGGTGGAACTGCCAGAACTCCATGTCCTGCAGAGGAATGCCTGCGCGAGCAGCCATGCCCAGGCCGTCACCGGTGTTGATGAAGGCGTTGGTCGAAGCCTGGAAGATGCGGCCGGCACCGCCGGTGGCCAGCAGCACGGCCTTGGCGTGCAGCTCGTACAGGTCGCCGGTTTCCAGCTCCAGTGCGGTCACGCCGACCACATCGCCCTGGGTGTTGCGGATCAGGTCCAGCGCCATCCACTCCACGAAGAAGTTGGTCTTGGACTTGACGTTCTGCTGGTACAGCGTGTGCAGCATGGCGTGACCGGTACGGTCAGCAGCGGCGCAGGCGCGTTGCACGGGCTTTTCGCCGTAGTTGGCGGTGTGGCCGCCGAAGGGACGCTGGTAGATGGTGCCGTCGGCATTGCGGTCGAAAGGCATGCCGAAGTGCTCGAGCTCGATCACGACGTTTGGCGCTTCACGGCACATGAACTCGATGGCGTCCTGGTCGCCCAGCCAGTCGGAGCCCTTGATGGTGTCGTAGAAGTGATAGTGCCAGTTGTCTTCGCTCATGTTGCCCAGCGATGCGGACACGCCGCCTTGAGCAGCCACAGTGTGCGAGCGAGTGGGGAAAACCTTGGACAGCGAGGCGACGGACAGACCGGCGCGCGACAGTTCCAGCGCAGCGCGCAGGCCGGAGCCGCCGGCACCGACGATCACGACGTCAAACTTGCGCTTGGTGATATTTGCTTTGGAGTAGCTCATTCTTAACCTTCAATCGTGGAGACTGTGTCTCAATCAGAGACGCCACAGAACCTGGATGCCCCAGCCGATGCAGCCGACCAGCCAGACAATGGTGACCACTTGCAGTGCAAGGCGCAGGCCCACGGGTTTGACGTAGTCCATCCAGATGTCACGCACGCCGATCCAGGCATGCCAGCCCAGAGCCACGAAGAGGGCCAGGGTCAGAAACTTCATCCACTGGGGAGCAAAAATGCCGGCCCACTGCTCGTAGCCCACGGGGCCGCCGACCGTCAGAAAGCGCACCAGCAGCACAACGGTGTACAGCGCCATCAGGACGGCGGTAGAGCGTTGGGCCAGAAAGTCGCGGGTGCCATAGTGCGCACCGACAACGGTGCGCTTGGAGCCGTAATTCACGGACATGGTTGTTTCCTTATCGTGAGGTGTTATTGACTGGGCGCTGATCAGTACAGACCAAACAGCTTGGCGCCAAGCACCACGGTCAGGGCAACGCTGATGCACAGCACGACTGCGGCGGTGGATTTGCCGGTCTGCTTGTTCACGGCATGGTGGTTCACGTCCATCACCAGATGGCGGACACCTGCGCAGAAGTGGTGCAGATAGGCCCAGATCAGAGCCAGGCAGACAAGCTTGGCAAACCAGCCAAAGGGACCTGCGAATACCGACGTGAAGGAATCAAACGAAATTTCCGACGAGATCGAGTTGTCGAACATCCAGATGATGAACGGCAGCAGGATCGCCATCAGCAGGCCGCTGACGCGGTGCAGGATGGACACAATGCCTGCCAGGGGCAGGCGATAGGTCGGTAGGTCCGAGAAGAAGTTGATATTGCGGAACTCTGGCCGCTGTTTTGCTTTTTGCTCTGTCATGGCAGGGTACTTTCGTGGATGTAACTGCGTTGTAATCGCTAGTGCGAAGCGACACAAAATTCTATTGCAATGCAGCAGAATCCGTTAGCCGAATTTGCATAGCAGATGATTGGGCTCTGTTGCAATCAACGCTTTTACGGGGGGATTCAGTTCAAAGCATTGCGGTAATGATGGGTGTCGGTGCGGTACAGGCCGCGCCGTAACTCCATGGGAACATCGTTGTATGTGTAAGCAGTTCGCTCCACGCTGAGCAGCGGCGTGGTGCTGGGGATGTTCAGCAGCTGGGCTTGCTCGGCATCCGGCAGAACGGCGCGAATTTTCTCGTCGGCCCGCACCATGCGCACGCCATAGACCAGCTCGAACATGGCGTAGGTGGGGCCCTGGTAGCTGGACATCTGCTCCGCCGTCAGCCCCTTGAAGGCGTTGCCAGGCAGCCAGATGTCCTCCAAAATAGTCGGGATTGCGGCAAAGGACAGGGTGCGGCGCACATGCATCACGGCGTCGCCGGTGCGCAGGGCTAGGGCACGGGCCACTTCGGCGGGCGCGCGCAGGCGGCGGCACTCCAGGATGTGGCGCTCTGCGCGGCCTTCGCCCTGCAGGTCGCCGGCATCGGGGCGCAGATTCAGAAAGCGGTACTGCACCTGCTGGGCGGCGTGAGTGGCCACGAACGTGCCCTTGCCCTGGCGGCGCATGACCAGATTTTCGGCGGCCAGTTCATCGATTGCCTTGCGCACCGTGCCCTGGCTGACCTTGAAACGGGCTGCCAGCTCCATTTCACTGGGGATCAGTTCTCCGGGGCGCCATTCGCCAGCTTCCAGACTTTGCAGGATCAGGCCCTTGATCTGCTGGTACAGAGGACTGAAGGCCGGGGTGGAGACGCCGGCGCCACCGCTATGGCTGGCGTTGTTGTCCGGGGCTGTGTTGTGAGGGCTCGGCATAGTTGGTTTTGAAGGTATCGCCTCCGCGATGCGATGCACAAAAAACAGTCGATTTGACTCTGGTCGCTAAGTGAAGATCATATCTTATATAAGACATAAGACAAATTGACCGGGCTTTGATTTCAGCAGTACACTTGCCGCATGTTTGCGGAGCTTGCGCTACTGGTGGTTACGCTGGTGCAACCTGGCGCCCATAACATCTCACTTTTTTCCAATCTTGGAGTTTCACCATGAGCAAGAAGCCCGTCCGTGTCGCCGTTACCGGCGCAGCTGGCCAAATCGGTTACGCCCTGTTGTTCCGCATCGCCTCCGGCGAAATGCTGGGTAAAGATCAGCCCGTTATTCTGCAACTGCTGGAAATCCCCGACGAAAAGGCTCAAAACGCTCTGAAGGGCGTGATCATGGAGCTGGAAGACTGCGCCTTCCCCCTGCTGGCCGGCATCGAAGCCCACGCCGACCCCATGACCGCCTTCAAGGACACCGACTACGCTCTGCTGGTGGGCGCCCGTCCTCGTGGCCCCGGCATGGAACGTGCTGACCTGCTGGCTGCCAACGCCCAGATCTTCACCGCCCAGGGCAAGGCTCTGAACGCCGTGGCTTCGCGCAATGTCAAGGTTCTGGTTGTGGGCAACCCCGCCAACACCAACGCCTACATCGCCATGAAGTCGGCTCCCGATCTGCCTGCCAAGAACTTCACCGCCATGCTGCGCCTGGACCACAACCGCGCTGCTTCCCAGCTGGCTGCCAAGGGCGGCTTCAAGGTTGGCGACATCAAGAAGCTGACCGTGTGGGGCAACCACTCGCCCACCATGTACGCCGACTATCGCTTCGCCACCGTGGACGGCAAGTCCGTGAAGGAAGCCATCAACGACCAGGAATGGAATGCCAACGTGTTCCTGCCCACCGTGGGCAAGCGCGGCGCAGCCATCATCGCTGCTCGCGGCCTGTCGTCGGCTGCTTCGGCTGCCAACGCTGCCATCGACCACATGCGTGACTGGGCCCTGGGCTCCAACGGCGAATGGGTCACCATGGGCGTGCCTTCCAACGGCGAGTACGGCATCCCCGCCGGTATCGTGTTCGGCTTCCCCGTGACCACCACGGCTGACGGCGAATACAAGATCGTCGAAGGTCTGGAAATCGATGCCTTCTCGCAAGAGTGCATCAACAAGACACTGGCTGAGCTGCAAGGCGAGCAAGACGGCGTCAAGCACCTGCTGTAATCAGCGCAAAACCTATGCAAGACTGGAACCCTGCGCTGTATCTGCGCTTTGCCAATGAGCGCACGCGCCCTGCGGCAGAACTGCTGGCAAGAGTACCTTCCAGCTTGCATTCACCCGCTCGCAGCCTCCGCATCGTGGATCTGGGCTGCGGGCCGGGTAACTCCACCGAACTTCTGGTGGAGCGGTTTCCCGGCGCCGATGTGCTCGGTGTCGACAATTCCGAAGCCATGCTGGAGACTGCGCGCAAGCAGTTGCCGCAGGCCAGGTTCGAGGCCGGTGATATTGCCTCCTGGGCACCTGCCGAAGGCGAGCCAGCACCTGATTTGATCTATGCGAATGCCTCCATCCAGTGGGTGGGCGAGCATGAGAGCCTGATTCCACGTCTGTTTTCGCTGCTGGCACCTGGTGGCGTGCTGGCCGTGCAGATGCCTGACAACCGTCAGGAACCCTCGCACCGAAACATGCGCGAAGTCGCGCAGCTGCCCCGGTTTGTGGCGCACATCGGGGATGCGAGCAAGGTGCGTACCGAGATTTTGCCCATAGGGGTGTATTACGACCTGCTGGGGGCACCCCAGCCGGCTGCTCCCTCGAATGAGGCCGCGAGCGTGGATGTGTGGCACACCGTCTACCAGCATCCCATGGACTCGGCCGCAGCGATTGTGCAGTGGCTCAGCAGCACGGGCCTCAAGCCTTTCGTGGAAGCTTTGCCCCGGGAGCTGCAGGCCGAGTACCTGGCCGAGTATCAAAGCCGCATCGATGCGGCTTATCCGGAGCGAGCCGACGGCAAGCGTCTGCTGGCTTTTCCCCGACTTTTCATGGTGGCTCAGCGCAAGTCATGACGAAAGAACTGCTTCATCCCGCCACCGTGCTTCTCGATGCCCAGGGTGGCGCTCAGCGTCTGCCCGTCTGCGATCACTACAGCGGCGTGGAAGCGCGCATGCGCAAAAGCCTGCAGCTGCAGGCCGAGATGATGCAGGAGTTCGGCACCTGCGTGTTCGACGTGACGCTGGACTGCGAGGACGGCGCTCCCGTCGGCCGGGAGGCCGAGCACGCGCGTCTGGTGGTCGAGCTGGCGAATGGAGCGGCTCGAGGCGCGCGCGTGGCGGCCCGGGTGCATGCGGTGGAGCATGCTCATTTCCAGGCGGACATGGACATCATCGCCGGCGGCGCGGCAGACAGGCTCTGCCACATCATGATTCCCAAGGTGGAGTCTGTGGATGACGTCATCAAGGCGCAAGCAGCCCTGCAGCGCGCGACAGACAAGCGTGTGCCGCTGCATGTCTTGATTGAGTCTCCTGCTGCCGTGCAGCAGGCCTTCGACATCGCCGCACATCCGGCCGTGCAAAGCATTTCCTTCGGGCTGATGGATTTCGTCTCGGCCCATGGCGGGGCCATCCCCGCGTCCGCCATGACGGCACAGGGCCAGTTCGAGCATCCGTTGGTCGTTCGTGCCAAGCTGGAGATCGCGGCAGCCTGCCATGCCCATGGCAAGGTGCCGTCGCACTGCGTTGTCACTGAATTCAGGAATCCTGACGCTTTGGGCGCTTGTGCGCAAAAAGCCTCGCGTGAGCTTGGCTACACACGCATGTGGAGCATTCATCCTGACCAGATTCGCCCGATTCTGCGTGCATTTGCGCCAGCCGAAGACGAAGTTCTACAGGCGGCACAAATACTTACCTCTGCAGCGGTGCAGAATTGGGCGCCCATCAGTTTTGGTGGTGTACTACACGACCGCGCGAGCTACCGCTATTTTTGGCAGTTGCTGGAGCGCGCTCACCAGACGGGGCAGGTCTTGCCGGTTGAAGTTCAACCCTGGTTTGCCCCGGCCTCAATCCGTTGAACTCATAACAAGTCTGCAGGAGCTAATTCCTATGAAGACCCTGATCGCCACTTTGATGATTGCCGCTCCCCTGGTCGCAATCAGCCACTCTGCCGTGGCAGAAACCGCTCCCAAGGCCAAGGCTGCCGCCGCCAAGAAGGCTCCCGCCGCCAAGAAGGCAACCACTACTTCCAAGAAGGGCAAGGCTGCCGCTGCCGTAGCTGCAGGTGGCGCGGGTGCTGCCGCCGCCGTGGCCGCCGGCCCGGCTTCCGCCGCACTGGGCACGGAAGAGCTGGCCGTGGCCGAGCGCGTGCACAAGGGCCGCATTGCCTGCGAGCTGGGCGCCTATGTGAACGTGAACGCCGACGCAGCCAACCCCGGTTACTTCATCGTGGACGGCCGTGGCTTCAAGTACCACATGTCTCCCGTCAAGACTTCCACGGGCACCGTGCGCCTGGAAGACAAGGCGGCCGGTGCCGTGTGGCTGCAGATCGCCAACAAGTCCATGCTGATGAACCAGAAGGCCGGCCAGCGTCTGGCGGATGAGTGCATGAGCCCCGAGCAGCAGCAAGTGGCCGAAGCCATCCGCAAGAACCCACCTCCCAGCCTGCTGGACAGCAAATAAGTCTGGCGAGGCTGAGGGCTGGCGTATCGCACATGCGCCAGTCCTGTAATTCGCGCTCCACGCGCAGCCTTTTTCAAAAAACCATTGGAGAGAACCCATGTTGAAAGCCTACCGTGACCATGTGGCAGAACGCGCCGCACTGGGCATCCCCCCGCTGCCTCTGGATGCCAAGCAGGTCGCCGACCTGATCGAGCTGATCAAGAATCCACCCGCTGGTGAAGACGCATTCCTGATGGATCTGCTGACTCATCGCGTGCCGCCCGGTGTGGATGATGCAGCCAAGGTCAAGGCTTCCTTCCTGGCTGCCGTGGCTCACGGCGACCTGAAGGTGGGTCTCATCTCCAAGGCCAAGGCCACCGAGCTGCTGGGCACCATGGTGGGTGGCTACAACGTGCACCCCCTGATCGAGCTGCTGGACGATGCCGAAGTGGCCGGCGTGGCTGCCGACGCGCTGAAGAAGACATTGCTGATGTTCGACTTCTTCAACGACGTGGCCGACAAGGCCAAGGCCGGCAATGCCAAGGCCAAGGAAGTGATGCAAAGCTGGGCCGATGCCGAGTGGTTCACTTCGCGTCCCAAGGTCGAGGAAAAGATCACCGTCACCGTCTTCAAGGTGCCCGGCGAGACCAATACCGACGACCTGTCGCCCGCTCCCGACGCCTGGAGCCGTCCCGATATTCCTCTGCACTACCTGGCCATGCTCAAGAACACGCGTCCCGACGCGGCGTTCAAGCCCGAAGAAGACGGCAAGCGCGGCCCCATGCAGTTCATCGAAGACCTGAAGAAGAAGGGCCACCTGGTTGCCTACGTGGGTGATGTGGTCGGTACCGGTTCTTCGCGCAAGTCCGCCACCAACTCCATCATCTGGGGCACGGGCGTGGACATTCCCTTCGTGCCCAACAAGCGCTTTGGCGGCGTGACGCTGGGCGGCAAGATCGCTCCCATCTTCTTCAACACGCAGGAAGACTCCGGCGCCCTGCCCATCGAAGTCGATGTTTCCAAGCTGGAGATGGGTGACGTGATCGACGTGCTGCCCTACGCCGGCAAGATCGTCAAGAACGGCGAAACCGTGGCTGACTTCCAGCTCAAGTCCGACGTTCTGCTGGACGAAGTGCAAGCCGGCGGCCGTATCAACCTGATCATCGGTCGCTCGCTGACAGCCAAGGCTCGCGAAGCCCTGGGTCTGCCCGCATCTACCGTGTTCCGCCTGCCCCAGGCGCCCGCTGCCTCCACGGCTGGCTTCACGCTGGCCCAGAAGATGGTCGGCCGCGCCTGCGGTCTGCCCGAAGGCCAGGGCGTGCGCCCCGGTACCTACTGCGAGCCTCGCATGACCACCGTGGGTTCGCAGGACACCACCGGCCCCATGACCCGCGATGAACTCAAGGATCTGGCTTGCCTCGGCTTCTCCGCCGATATGGTGATGCAGTCCTTCTGCCACACGGCGGCTTACCCCAAGCCCGTGGACGTGAAGACCCATCGCGAACTGCCCAACTTCATCAGCAACCGCGGCGGCGTGGCCCTGCGTCCTGGTGACGGCGTGATCCACAGCTGGCTCAACCGCCTGCTGCTGCCCGACACCGTGGGTACCGGCGGTGACTCGCACACCCGTTTCCCCATCGGCATCTCCTTCCCCGCAGGCTCCGGTCTGGTGGCCTTCGGCGCCGCTACCGGCGTGATGCCTCTGGACATGCCCGAATCCGTGCTGGTGCGCTTCAAGGGCGAAATGCAGCCTGGCGTGACCCTGCGCGATCTGGTGCATGCCATCCCTCTGTACGCCATCAAGCAAGGTCTGCTGACTGTGGCCAAGGCTGGCAAGATCAACGAGTTCTCGGGTCGCATCCTGGAAATCGAAGGTCTGCCCGATCTGAAGGTCGAGCAGGCATTCGAGTTGTCCGACGCATCTGCCGAGCGCTCTGCCGCCGGTTGCACGATCAAGCTGAACCCCGAGCCGATCAAGGAATACCTGACATCGAACATCGTTCTGATGAAGAACATGATCGCCGACGGTTACGCCGACGCCAAGACCCTGCAGCGCCGTATCGAGAAGGTCGAAGCATGGCTGGCCAAGCCCGATCTGCTGGAAGCCGACAAGAACGCTGAGTACGCTCACGTCATCGAAATCGACATGTCCGACATCAAGGAACCCATCGTTTGCTGCCCGAACGATCCCGATGACGCCAAGACCCTGTCTGACGTGGCCGGCGCCAAGATCGACGAAGCCTTCATCGGTTCCTGCATGACCAACATCGGTCACTTCCGCGCTGCAGCCAAGCTGCTGGGCGGCCAGCGCGACATCCCCGTCAAGCTGTGGGTGGCTCCTCCCACCAAGATGGACCAGGACGAGTTGATCAAGGAAGGTCACTACTCTGCCTTCGGCACTGCCGGTGCACGTACCGAAATGCCCGGCTGCTCGCTGTGCATGGGCAACCAGGCCCAGGTGCGTGAAGGTGCGACTGTCATCTCGACTTCCACTCGTAACTTCCCCAACCGTCTGGGCAAGAACACCAATGTGTATCTGGGCTCGGCCGAGCTGGCGGCCATCGCTTCGCGTCTGGGTTACCTGCCTTCCAAGGAAGAGTACCTGAAGGAAATGGGCGTGATCGATGCCGACAAGGCCTCCGTCTACCGCTACATGAACTTCAACGAAATCGCCGAGTACGCTGAAGTGGCGGCCAAGATCTAAGCGCTCAGGCGCCAGATGACAGGGCCTTCAGGGGCCCGAACCCCAAAAGCCCGCAGGATGCAAGTCCTGCGGGCTTTTTGCTTTTCAGGCCCTGCGCCGGGCCTGCAGCCGCTGCAGCGCCTGCTGTGTCTCGGCATTTGCGGGAAAGAACGATTCGACGGCCAGCTCCTGCAGTGTCACGTCCACGGGCGTGCCGAAGATGGTGATGGTGCTGATGAAGCTCAGTGTGCCCAGATGGGTGTGCAATTCGAAGGGGACGGCGATGGGGCTGGGCAGAGGGGAGTCATTGTCCTTGGTGAACGGGTAGGCTGCAATCTCGTCATGAAGCATCTGCAGCTCGCTGTCTGCCGTGGCCGCGATCTGTTGCTGCAGGCGGTGCAGCAGATGGGCGCGCCACTGCGCGGAATTGGCCAGGCGTGGACCCAGCCCCTCGGGGTGAAGGCTCAGGCGCAGAACATTCACGGGTGGCTCCAGCAGCCAGGGTGCCACGCCGTCCAGCAGCAGCGGCACGACGGCATTGGCGGCCACCAGGTTCCAGTGTCTGTCCACGGCCAGGGCAGGGCTGGGCTCGTGGCCCTTGAGTACCAGCTCCACGGCTTGGCGCGCGGCCGCCAGATCGGGGTGGTCCAGGGGGCGGGCCTGGTACATGGGGGCAAAACCTGCAGCCACCAGTAGTGCATTGCGCTCGCGCAGCGGCACCGACAGGCGTTCGGCCAGGCGCAGCACCATTTCGCGGCTGGGTTGGGCGCGGCCTGTTTCCACATAGCTCAGGTGGCGCGTCGAGATCTCGGCCTCCAGTGCCAGTCCTTGCTGGCTCAGCCGGCGGTGCTGGCGCCAGTGGCGCAGGTGTTCGCCAAACGGCGCGCGTGCGCCAAGTGGCATAGGCGAGGCATGAAAGGAGGGCGCGGTGCTGGAGTTCATGGCTGCATCGTAGTGGCAGGCCTCACATGCGGCCATGACCTGCGAGGTTATCGACGCAGTGCGCGCGGATGGCAATCATGAACCCCAGCAGCCGACACAGGGTCGGCCGCAGACCTTCGTCATAGAACAGGAGTTTCCCATGTCCATTTTTGCTTCTCCCCGGTTTCTGCGCCATGTGATGTGGGCCGATGCGGCTTCCTGCGCCGTCACGGGCGCACTGCAACTGGTTGTCACGCAGACGCTGGTAGATTTGACAGGTCTGCCGGCCGCTCTGCTGACGGGAACGGGCCTCTTCCTGCTGGCCTATGCATCGGCCGCGGCCTGGATGGCGCGTCGCCAGCCGCTGCCGCGCACGCTGATCGGTCTGGTGACTCTTGGCAATCTGGGCTGGGCAATAGGCTGCGCGGTCCTGGTGTTTGCCTCCGGGCTGGCGCTCAGTGTCTGGGGTCTGGCCTGGGTGGCGGCGCAGGCCGTCGTGGTGCTGGTCCTGGCCGATCTGCAGTGGGCAGGGTTGCGTGCCTCTCGCCATGCGGCCCGGCAGGAGGCGCATCTCGCGCTTTGAGTGATGCAAAAAAGGATAGCGGCTAGCGCCTGTCATTCTTTGAAATCAGAATGATTTAATACTGAAAACATGGATTGGCAGGCGCTGCAAGCTATGCTTTTTCTTATATTCGCCATGTGTCCGGGCGGATAAGCGGGCCGGGGGAGGCGGAGATAATTCCGTACCGCATAAAATTCACGGTTGCGCCGCGCTGGCGCACTCTTCGCAACCATGGGTTCCCTCGCCCCCATCGACCAAAAAGGACTGTCATGACATCCGCTCATGCCGTGCAGACGCAAGCGTCGCGCGTGCCGTTTTATCTCTCCGTTCTCGTGGCGTTCCATATCGCCCTGGTCATTGCCAGCAACTACCTGGTACAGCTGCCCATTACGCTGCTGGGCTTTCACAGCACCTGGGGCGCCTTCAGCTTCCCCTTCATCTTTCTGGCCACCGACCTGACCGTGCGCCTGATCGGCAAGACTGCGGCGCGACGCGTCATCATGCGCGCCATGCTCCCAGCGCTTGTGGTGTCCTATGTGGTGGGTGTGCTGTTCCACGAGGGCCGCTTCAATGGCTGGGAAGCGCTGCAAAGCTTCAACGGCTTTGTGTTCCGCATCGCACTGGCCAGCTTTGCCGCCTATGTGCTGGGCCAGTTGCTGGACATTCAGGTCTTCGACCGCATCCGCCAGAAAAGTCATTCCTGGTGGCTGGCTCCGGCGGCTGCGTCGGTGTTCGGCCAGGTGCTGGACACGGCAGCCTTTTTCTCGATCGCCTTCTGGCATAGCTCCGATGCCTTCATGGCGGCCAACTGGGTTGAAATCGCCATGGTCGACTATGTCATCAAGCTGGGGGTGAGTCTGCTGTTGTTTGTTCCCGCCTATGGCGTGGTGCTGGCTGCCATCGTGCGCAGCATGAAGGTGCAGGTCACGCCCGCAACGGCAATCCGCTGAGGATGCAGTTACAGGGCATGCCTGGGTGCAGAGGTCTGTCATGGGCGACATGTGCATCGGCAGCGCCAGGTCCTGCAGGCTGCTGCGGCTCGTGCCAGGCTGGAGGCGACTAGCGGCAGTCCCGGATGACATTCGGTGATGATGGTCGAGCCGCCCGGGCTTGCTCTGACATGTCGTTTGTCAACGAGTCATTGGGGCGCCACAAGGGCGTGAATTCTGGTGGCGACTCGCTCCGGGAGATGGGGCTGGGCGAGCCTTGCCGGATCGACCATCCGGCAGAAGGCCGCTCCGCCGTCATTGGTGGTGACGGTGGTTTCTGAACTCGTCTCGAGTCCATGAAAAAGGCCGTCTTTCAAGGACGGCCTCAGTATTTCTCCGCGCTGCTCTGCAGGGGCTCAGGTCTGGCTTTGCAGATAGTTCTGCAGTCCGATCTTGTCGATCAGCCCCAGCTGCTTTTCCAGCCAGTAGGCATGGTCTTCCTCGGTGTCCTTGAGCTGGGCCAGCAGGATGTCGCGGCTCACATAGTCGCGGTGCTGCTCGCACAGCGCAACACCTTGCTGCAGACCGGCACGGACTTCGTATTCGGTGTCCAGGTCCTTGCGCAGCATCTCGGGCACGGTCTCGCCGGGCGTGAACTCCTTGGGGCGCATGTCGGGGCGGCCGCCCAGCATCAGAATGCGGCGCAGCAGTGCATCGGCGTGCTGGGTTTCTTCCTGCATCTCGTGGTCCAGGCGCGTGAAGAGCTTGGTGAACCCCTGGTCTTCATAGATGCGCGAGTGGGCGAAATACTGGTCGCGCGCCGCGAGCTCGCCGCGAAGCAGGTCCTTGAGGTAGTCGACGACTTCGGGATGACCTTGCATAGTTGTTGTTCTCGGTGAGTTTTCGAAGCCTGAAGTATCCCGCGACCGGCTTCGGGAATCAAAGGCAGGTATCAATTCCCGAGCGCACGCGCTCTGGATGCGGGCTGTAAGCAGATGCATTCGCATTGCTCGGTGCATATTGTGGCTGATCATTGCGCTTGGCTATGCTCAGCATAGACGGATCAACGACAAAGCAGGGACAGCACTTGGCAAGCCTCCGCAGAGGCTACCCCTGCCCACAGGGCAGGGATGTTCCAGGGCGGCACTGCTTGCAACTGGCTGCGATGATGTCTCGAAAAAATCGAGTGCCCAGCCCGCCTTCCTCAAGCTCCTGCGGTTCTCGGATCGGACAGTCAGGCCGAGACTGCTTCATTGCAGGGGAAACGCTCGGCCCAGTGACGAGCCAAATCAATACGGCGGCACACCCACACGTTGTCGTGCTTCTGGATGTGGTCGAGGAAGCGCTGCAGCGCTGTAATCCGGCCGGGACGGCCCAGCAGTCGGCAGTGCATGCCGATGCTCATCATCTTGGGGGCGTTGTCGCCACTGGCATTGCCCTCGGCGTACAGGACATCGAATGTGTCCTTCATGTACTGGAAGAACGGATCGGCGTGCGAGTAGCCCTGGGGCAGGGCAAAGCGCATATCGTTGACGTCCAGCGTGTAGGGAACGATGAGCTGCTTGTGCGTCGTGCCGTCGCTCTTGGCGACCTTCATCCAGAAGGGCAGGTCGTCGCCGTAGTAATCGCTGTCGTAGCTGAAGCGGCCGGCATCGGCCACCAGGCGGTGGCTGTTGGGGCTGTCGCGGCCGGTGTACCAGCCCAGGCCGTGGTCGCCGCCCGTGCCGTACAGCTCTTCAAAGATGTCCACGCATTGCTGCATGTGGGCGCGCTCGATCTCCTCGGGCACGTTCTGGTAGTGAATCCACTTCAGGCCGTGGCAGGCCACTTCGTGACCGAGTTCGTCAAAGGCCTGGGCCAGCTCGCGATGCTTTTGCAGCGCCGTGGCCACGCCGAACACGGTCAGCGGCAGACCGCGCTTCTCGAACTCCTTGAGAATGCGCCAGACGCCGGCGCGCGAGCCGTATTCATAGATGCCGTCCATGCTCATGTGACGGTCCGGGTAGCTGGCGGGATTGAACATCTCCGACAGAAACTGCTCGCTGCCCGGGTCGCCATGCAGGATATGGTTCTCACCGCCTTCTTCGTAGTTCAGCACGAACTGAACGGCCACGCGGGCTTTGCCGGGCCATTCGGGATGGGGCGTGTTGCGGCCGTAGCCAATCAGGTCGCGTGGATAGGAGGCGGTGGAATCGTAAGTCATAGGGATACGGATGAAAGTGCCATCGACAAATCGTGCGTTGGCAAAGTACGGCTAAAGGACAGGCCTTCTTCCATTTGATCGAGGTGCAACAGCATCAGCTGCACCGCATGTTCGGCATCGCCCGCAGCCAGGGCGGTCACGATGTCGGCATGTTCTTCGTGCGAATGCTCGGCCGCCGATGCAGACTGGTACATCAGGGTGATCAATGCGCAGCGGGAAATCAGCTCGCCCAGCAGCTGTGCCAGCACCTCGTTGCCCATGAGCTCGGCCATGCGCACGTGGAAGTCGCCCAGCAGCTCGGTGCGCTGGCCCACGTCATTGGCTTCCATGGCCTTCCTTTCAGCAGCCACATGCGCTTTGAGCTCCAACAAGCGGGAGGGTGTCTGCTGCGCGGCGAAATTGCGCACCATTTCGGCTTCGAGCATGCGGCGCACGGCAAACACCTGGCGTGCCTCGTCCACCGAAGGCGTTGCCACAAAGGCACCGCGCGTGGGCTCGAGCTTGATCAGCCGGTTCTGTGATGCCTGAAACAAAGCCTGGCGGACCAGAGTGCGGGAAACACCAAAATGATTGGCCAGCTTCTGTTCCGGCAACTTGGTGCCGGGCATCAGTCGATGTTCAACAATTGCTTTGGTCAGACTTTCTGCAATGGACCAGGTGAGTGAGGTTTCCATTGCTTCATCATAGATCTTGAACTCAACACTTGTATACAACGTTGATTGAGGAAAAGCTAGGTGTTCTCCCTTAAGGCGTATCGGGAGTTTCTTGAGGCAATCGCAGGAGAAGAAAGATGGATAGCCCGCCAGGCATATTTAACTTACGCTCCTCCTTCTGCCAGCTCTGCCGCATGCTCTCTGCAGCGCAAGATGTATCACCTGCCATTGCGGGCATGGTCGAATTTATTGACTCTTCCTATCCTCAACTTCGTAACAGCTCGGTCGCATAAAATCAATTTAATGAGTACTCCAGTCATCACCAAAACCAAGATCGCCGAGCGTCTCATAGAGTCGATCCTGACAGCCAAGCTCCGTCCGGGAGAGAAACTTGGTGAACAAGACATTGCGGACTTGTTTCAGGTCAGCCGCACCCTGGTCCGCGAGGCATTGATGCACCTTCAGACCAGGGGGTTTGTGGAGGTCCGCTCCAGGGTGGGCTGGTATGTTGCAGAGCCTTCGTTTGAGGAGGCTCAGGAAACCTATGCAGCGAGGCGCGTCGTTGAGCCAGGCATGCTGCGTGATGCTGGTCAACCCTTGCAGGCAACACTGAAACGCCTGCGCAAGCACATCGCCGAAGAGCGCAAAGCCATTGCCTGTGGGGACGCAGAAGCCCGCAGCTGGCTGCTGGCCGACTTTCATATTTGCTTGGCAGAGTGTCTCGGCAATCGGTTCCTGACTTCTATGATGGTCGATCTCTCGGCACGAACAACTCTGATTTCAGATCTGTACCAGTCGAAGACTGAGGCCAGAGTCTTCAATGACGATCACGCCGCCATTGTTGAAGCGCTGGCGGCTGGAGACAATCTGAGGGCTGAACAATTAATGATTGCTCACATCGATGCATTGGCATCGCGCCTTGATGAAAGCCTGATCGGTCGTCGTGGAGCACGCAACCGACTCCGCTCCATTCTGGCTCCTGAGGATTCGTCTTCAGCCAAATAGGCGTTTCAAAGTCGATGGGAGTCCTGGGCGGGATCCAGCCCGGTTGAGCCGCTCGGCCGCTTCGCTGATCTTGAGCTCCCAACACTTTCCGGCAAGCCAATATTGAAGCTGGAAGCGCTTGCCGCTTCCGGGGAGCGATTGAGCTCGCCATCTGTGCCGGTGATGACTTGAGCGTTCGCTGATCGTGCCCGGCAGCATTCATCAAGGAGCAGCCTCGGTCCATGGTGATCATGGCATCGGCGCTACGCCAGTTCCTCGACCAAGACTTGGAATGGCTCGCGTTGCAGATACAGGCCGTCGCGGTTTCAATGAGGGCCACGAAACCACATGGATAGCCATCGCATCGTGGAATGGTCTTCCAGCAAGAATTGCCATTGCCACCGATCGCAACAAAGCGCTCGTCTCCGCATTACCTGCCGAAGGGACTATTCATCTATCTCGACTGCTGCCACACTTGGTGAATGCAGCTGCCAAGGTCTTGCCCTGCATTCCAACTGATCTCAAAGCCATGGGGCACCAGCGCCGATTGCTCATTGGCGAGCGATATTGCAGCGATGGACAAGGGCTGAGTGCCAGCTTTGCAACAACTGACCGGTGACTACCGGCACTCAATCCAGTGTGTGATTTCGGCAGTATTTTCTATGGCCCCTGGATACGCACAGCAAGCTGGCTTTGCTCAGCGCGGATCGTGGAGAAGTTCATAGAAGGATATCTGCGCAAAACAGCCATGATCAAAGTGTAGGTTCCTGCACCTCGTCCAGTGCAGAAATGCACGCCAGGGCTTGCTGCGCCTGCTTGTGACCGTTTGTCCTCCCGCCTGAGGACTCCATCGAACCAATATTTCTGGCCGATAGAACCAGGGTTCCTACTAGCTTCTTGAATTCATGTCTTGTATACATTGCATGCATGTCAGTGATGTGTTCAAAGCATTGCTGAACAAGCTTGCTGAAGCAGATGGATATGGGGCAGATTCGCTTCATCCGCATCACTGCTCTTCAGCAGCGAAAACATGGCTGCAGGCCTGCGTCGCCCGTAGCCGCTAATAACGGTAGACAAGCATGGCCTCCTCAGCCGAAATGAGGTCATGGCAAAGGGGCTCCACGGAACACCCTGATGGAAGGCGGCATATGAACAACCTAGTACTGGACACCCATGGCGAGTCACTAAACCCGGGGGCCTACACCACAAGCCCAAAGCGAGATAAAGGCTTGCCGGCCGGAGTTTCTCCGGCGCTGTACAACCACGATCTGGCACCAACCTCAAAAGAGGGGCGTACCTGGGGGAGCTACAGCCTGTTCACTCTTTGGGCCAACGATGTACATAGCCTCGGCAACTACGCGTTTGCCATTGGTCTTTTTACGCTTGGGCTGGGAGGGCATCAGATCCTGATGGCGCTTCTGCTGGGTGCTGCATTTCTATTCGTGCTGCTGTCCCTCTCGGGCTTTATGGGGACCCGTACAGGGATTCCCTTTCCGGTGATGAGCCGTATCAGCTTTGGTACACGCGGTGCACAGATTCCTGCATTGATCCGCGGCGGAGTCGCTATTGCCTGGTTCGGCATTCAGACCTACCTGGCATCCATGGTCCTCGACGTGATGCTGATCACGCTGTTTCCCGGCTTGCAGTCTCTGAAAGAGCAAGTCGTACTGGGCCTGCCATTGCTGGGTTGGCTCAGCTTTTCCATCTTGTGGATTGTGCAGGTGCTCATTGCCTGCTGGGGCATGGAGAGCATCCGAAAGTACGAGGCCTTTGCCGGACCTGTAATTCTGCTGACGTTCATTGCCTTGGCAGGATGGATCTTCTACAGCGCCAAGTGGACTCTGCACTGGTCCGCCCCTTTTGAAAGCAGCGGCAAAGCCATGTGGCTGCAGATCCTGGGCGCAGCGTCACTGTGGGTAGCCATCTATGGCACCTTCGTGCTGAACTTCTGTGATTTCACACGGGCAGCTACCTCAAGCCGCGCTGTGGTGAAAGGCAATTTCTGGGGCATCCCGATCAATATGCTGATCTTCGGCTTGATCGTCGTCATTCTGACGGGGGGACAACTTGCCATCGACGGCACGCTGATTCAAAGCCCGACCGACATCGTCCAGAACATTCCCAACAAGCCACTGTTGATGTTGGCCAGTCTTTCACTGCTGATCCTGACCATTGCCGTGAACCTGATGGCAAATTTCGTGGCTCCGGCCCTGGCGTTGGCAAACCTCATGCCCAGGCATCTGAACTTCCGCCGGGCAGCTCTTGTCAGTGCAGTTCTCGGTTTCGTGATCCTGCCCTGGAATCTCTACAACTCTCCACTGGTCATCGTCTACTTCCTGGGAGGGCTGGGTTCATTTCTGGGACCGCTGTTCGGCATCGTGATGGCCGACTACTGGCTGATCCGCAAACAGCGCGTGAACGTTCCGGCGCTCTATACACAGGACCCCGCAGGCCCCTATCACTACCGCAATGGCGTCAACCCCAAGGCAATTCAGGCTCTGATTCCTTCATCCCTGATCTCGCTGCTCTTTGCATTCCTGCCGACGCTGCAATCGCTGTCCCAGTTTTCCTGGTTCATCGCAGCCGGACTGGGCGCCTTGTTCTATTGGATGCTTGCACCGAAAGGTCTCACCTACGAAGACCAGGATGGCGAAGCCATTTCCGTAGCCTCCGCCAAACACTGAGAAGGAAAGTTGAAAATCATGCGCATTTTGATCGTGAACGTGAACACCACCGAGTCGATGACCCATGCGATTGGCATGCAAGCTCGGAAAGTTGCTGCGCCTGGAACAGAGATAGTCGCGCTGACCCCGCGTTTTGGCGCCGAATCGGTCGAGGGGAATTTTGAGAGCTATCTTGCCGCAGTCGGTGTCATGGATGCAGTGATGAGCTATGGACAACCCTTTGATGCAGTCATTCAAGCCGGCTACGGTGAACATGGCCGCGAGGGCCTGCAGGAGTTGCTGGACGTTCCCGTGGTGGACATCACCGAGGCGGCGGCCACTGCGGCCATGTTCCTGGGCCACAAATACTCGGTGGTCACGACGCTGGATCGCGCTGTGCCATTGATCGAGGACCGACTCAAGCTTGCTGGCCTGGACGAGCGCTGTGCATCGGTTCGCGCCAGCGGCATGGCTGTGTTGGAGTTGGAAACTCAACCCGAGCGCGCGGTTGAAGCGATTGTTCGTCAAGCGGGCCTTGCCGTCAGCGAAGACCATGCTGAAGTCATTTGCCTCGGCTGTGGAGGCATGGCCGAACTGGATGCCAAGATCCGTGAACTGACCGGTGTACCAGTGGTCGATGGAGTAGCTGCGGCCGTGACCATTGCCGAGTCGCTCGTGCGCCTGGGCCTGAGCACCTCCAAGGTCCGTACCTACGCTCCCCCCCGGGCCAAGCGCGTGACCGGCTTCCCATTCGCTAGCCAAGTCGCAGGATGAATTGCCCGGAGTTGTGTCAATCGTCCTGGCCTCTTATTTCCATTCAGACGAGAGTTTCTTGTGGGCAGTCAATGCTGTCTCGAAGAATTCGGCAGTGAAGCGTTGAAGTAGATCCGGGCAGGGCTGCCGGTCGGCGATGATCAGTCCTGACCGGCATCATAGTTCTATCACTGCCTGCTGAAGGCAGGCCAGCAATGCCTGCACCAGCGGATTGGCCGGTGTACGACGCCACATGGCCAGCATCTCCGAAGATGGGTGTGAGCCTCTGAGCGGACGAAACACCAGGCGCGGCATGCCAACGCGCGTCAGCGCCTGGGGCACCAGGGCCACGCCCTGACCCAGCGAAACCAGCGAGATCACCGACAGCCAGTGTCGTACCTCGTGGCGTACTTCGGGTGCAAAGCCATGGGCCAGGCACATCTCGTAGATGCGCTGGTGATAGGTGGGCGAGACCAGGCTGGAGAACAGGATCAGGCGGTCGTTTTTGAGTTCGGCCAGATCGATGGCGGCGCTGGCGTGCAGCGGGTGGTGGTCGGGCAGGCAGACCACGAAAGGCTCTTCCATCAGCAGCCGGCTGGCAATGCCTTCGGGAGGTTGTATGGAGTGGACCAGGGCCATGTCCAGCCGCATTTGCTGCAGGTCCAGGACTTGCTCTGCGCTGTTGGCCTCCAGCATGTCAACGCGCACCAGGGGGTGGTCGTGCTGGAACCGCTCCAGCGCCTGTGGCAAGCCGCGGTACAGGCTCGATCCCACAAAGCCCAGGCGCAGATGGCCGCGCGTGCCCTGGGCCACGTCGCGCGTTTCCTGTGCGGCCTGCTGACTCAGAGCCAATAGCTGGCGCGCCTTGTCCAGCAGATGTTCACCGGCCGCAGTCAGCCGTACGCCCTTGCTGCTGCGCTCGAACAACTGGGCCTGCAGCTCCTGCTCCAACTGCTTGATGGCCACGGACAGCGGGGGCTGGGAGATCGACAGCCGCTGGGCCGCACGGCTGAAATGAAGCTCTTCGGCGAGGGTGACGAAGTAGTGCAGCAGCCTCAGTTCCATGATTTCATGATATTTAAAAAGTATTGAGAAAGATTTTAATAATATTTGACGTGAATAGATGAGGGTGCTGAAATTCGTGGCAGTCCTTGCCTCCATTGCTGGCTTTGTGTGCGGTACATATCGCCTGAATTCATCACGGCCCAAACCAGAGACGGCAAGCAAGCTAAGCCCTGTAGCGAGGTTGTCGTCCTCTTTTCGTTGAGAGGGCGCGCAGCGCTTCAGGGGATATTCGAATTCAGCAGGAGACGTTCATGTCCGCCAACGATAAGAGTCAGATGCACGCCTTGGCCCAGGCTGTCCGCGCTGCGGCACATCCCGTGCCTGATCGCCACGGTGCCAATTTCTACGCCACCGATCCTGAGTTGCAGTCGCTGCTGGCGCTTTATCTGCCAGCCGATCTGCTAGCCCATCTGCAGCCCTATCTGCAGCGAATGGGTGAGCTGGCCGGTGGGCGCATCGACGAGCTGGCCGGCATTGCCGACAGGAATCCGCCCACGCTCGAACACCGCAGCCGCGCGGGCCAGGACAGCCAGCGCATCATCAAGCATCCAGCCTATGAAGAGCTTGAGCGCATCGCCTACGGAGAGTTCGGCCTGCAGGCCATCTCGCACCGGGAAGACATGCTGGGCTGGAGCGGCAAGATGCCGCCCATCGTCAAGTACGCACTGACCTTTCTGTTTGTGCAGTCCGAGTTCGGCCTGTGCTGCCCGTTGTCCATGACCGACTCGCTGACGCGCACGCTCAAGAAGTACGGTACCCCCGAGCTGGTGGACAAGTATTTGCCTCAGCTGCTCTCGCTGGATTGGGAAAGCCAGGCCCAGGGCGCGATGTTCATGACCGAGCAGGCCGCAGGCTCGGACATCGCCAACACGCTGACTATGGCGGCCCCGCAGGCCGACGGCTCCTGGCTTCTCTCCGGCGACAAGTGGTTCTGCTCCAACCCCGATGCCGAGTTCGCCATGGTGCTGGCTCGTGTGGAGGGCGGGGCGCCGGGAATGAAGGGCATCTCGCTGTTTCTGCTGCCGCGTTCCCTGGACGATGGCAGCACCAACCGCTACCGCATCATCCGTCTCAAGGACAAGCTGGGCACCAAGTCCATGGCCAGCGGCGAGATCCGTATGGACGGCGCCGTGGCCTATCTCGTGGGCGAGCAGGGCAGGGGCTTTGTGCAGATGGCCGACATGGTCAACAACTCGCGTTTGTCCAACGGTGTGCGCTCCGCCGGCATGATGCGCCGCGCTGTGGCCGAGGCCGAATTCATCGCCCATGAACGCATTGCCTTTGGCAAGCGTCTGGAGCAGATGCCGCTGATGCAGCGCCAGTTGGACAAGCTGCGCGTGCCCGCCGAGCAGGCGCGCACCATGGTGTTCCAGACCGCGCAGACGCTGATGCGCTCCGACGCGGGCCAGCCGGATGCCTATGCCTTGCTACGCATCCTGACGCCGTTGATCAAGTTCCGCGCCTGCCGCGATGCACGCAAGGTCACTGGCGATGCGATGGAAGTGCGCGGCGGCTGCGGCTATATCGAGGAGTGGAGCGATCCGCGCCTAGTGCGCGATGCCCACCTGGGCTCCATCTGGGAAGGTACAAGCAATATCGTCGCGCTGGACGTGATCCGCGCCATCAGGCGCGAAGGCTCGTTGCCTGTGCTGCAGCAGTATCTGCATGGCCTTCTCGAGCATGCCCGTCTGGTGCCCGGTTACCGCCAGGCGCTGGAAGATGCATTGGCCCGTGCCAGCACCCTGGCCCACAGGGCCGCTCAGGACGGCGGCGAAGTGCTGGCCCGTCAGGCCGCCACAGCTCTGTACAACTGCACCACGGCCATCGCCATGGCCTGGGAAGCCGCACAGACCGGCTCGGCCGAGCGCCTGCGCCTGTCGCAACTGGTGCTGCTGCACCGTGTGCTGCCGCGCGATCCGCTGGTCGATGCGGCTGCCGTGCCGGTGCAGTGGCTGGAGTGATTGCCGGCGGCCTTGAAATAAGTAGAAGAAACGGCTGAAGCGCTTCGTGAAAAGGCGTTATCGGCTCCCGGATTATTTCTGCAAGGAGACAAATATGCGCAATCACGCAAGAGAGCGCCGAAGGCTGCTGGCCGCAGCCTCGGGAGCAGTGCTGCTGGCGGCAGTCCATTCTGCCGCGCAGGCCCAGGGCGACCCCTATCCGGCTCGGCCGATACGCCTGGTCGTGCCCTATGGCGCCGGCGGACCGACGGACGCGCATTTGCGGGTGGTGGCACAGCAAGCCTCGCAGCTGCTGGGGCAACTGGTGGTCATAGAGAACAAGCCAGGCGCCAATGGAACGTTTGGAGCTGTGGAGCTGGCGCGGGCTCAGCCGGATGGCTACGCCCTGGCGGTGCTGCCTGCCAGTGTCTATCGAGAACCGTATCTGAACCGGGTGAGCTTCGACCCCTTGAAGCTGAGCTACGTGATCGGCATGACCGACTACACCTTCGGGCTGGCCGTGCGTCGGGAAGCGCCGTGGAAGAGCTGGAAGGAGTTCGCCGAAGATGCGAGCAGGCGTCCCGGCCAGATATCCATCGGTGCGGCCGGCCCGGTGCAAACGCCCAGCATCGTGCTCAGCGAGCTGGTGCAGTCCACGGGCCTGCAGTTCAATCGAGTGCCCTACAAGGGAGACGCGGAGCAGGCCAGCGACCTGTTGGGTGGTCACATCGATGCGGGCGTGCTCTCCGGCGTAGCCTCCCAGCATATCCAGTCGGGTCGATTGCGCTACCTGGCAATGTTCACGTCCAGCCGTGTTCCGCAGTTCCCTCAGGTGCCCACTTTGAGAGAGCTGGGCGTGGACGCGGTGATCGAGTCGCCCTATGGGATTGCCGCCCCTGCCGGCCTGGCGCCGGCGCGGTTGCGCATCATTCATGACGCCTTCAAGGCGGGGCTGGAGTCGGCACAGGGGCGCAAGATCCTCGAACAACTCAATCAGCCGCTGAACTACCGCAGCCCGCAAGAGTTCGAGCAGTACGCGAGGAGCGCCTACGCACGCGAGAAGACGCGCATGGAGCACTTCAAGGCCGTTGCCGGCGGCACCCCGCAGTGATTTGACCGATTCATCGGCAACACCCTTCCAAGGAGACAGACATGCATAAAGCCAGACGCGCAGCGCTGGGCCTGATGGCATCCGCCGCCCTGTCGGCAGCATTGCCCGCACTTGCCCAGGAAAAATACCCGACGCGCCCCATCACGTTCATCGTGCCGTTTCCGCCTGGCGGCCCTACCGACGCCATGGCGCGCATTCTGGCGACCGAGCTGACCAAGGAGCTGGGCCAGAGCGTGATCGTGGAGAACAAGTCCGGCGCCGGCGGCAATATCGGAGCGGACTTCGTGGCACGTGCCAAGCCTGACGGCTATACGCTGATGTTCGGGACTTCGGGTCCGCTGGCCATCAACAAACCGCTGTACAAGTCCATCAGCTACGACCCGCGCACCAGCTTCACGCCCATCATCTACGTTGGTTATCTGCCCAATGTGCTGGTGGTTCGGCCGGATTTGGGCGTCGGCAACGTCAAGGAGCTGATCGCGCTGGACAAGAGCAAGCCCGGCAAGCTCAATTTCGCGTCTTCGGGCAATGGCGCTTCATCCCATCTGGCGGGTGTGCTGTTCAACGGCCTGGCCGGGACCCAGCTGCAGCATGTGCCCTACAGGGGAACGGGGCCGGCACTTAACGACCTGCTGGCCGGTCAGGTGGACATGACTTTCACCGACATCCTCACGGCCATGCCCTATATCAAGGCCGGCAAGGTCAAGGCCCTGGGCGTAGCCACGGCCAAACGCTCCAGTGCCATGCCCCAGATCCCCACGATCGCCGAGCAGGGTCTGGCTGGCTACGACGTGAGCGTGTTCTTCGGCGTGGTCGGCCCCAAGAGCATGCCGGTAGAGCGGGTGGAGCTGCTCAATCAGGCCTATGCCAAAGCGCTGGATTCCGAGAATGTGAAGAAAGCCTTTGCGGCCCAGGGCCTGGAGCGCGGCACGGATGCCAAGCCTGCCTACTTGGCCGGCTTCGTGAAGAGCGAACTCGACAAATGGAGCGAGGTGGTCCAAAAGGCCGGCGTGAAGCTTGACTGATGGCCCTGTCGCTTGGGTGCAAGCGCAGGCATGCCATCAAAGGTTGGACGTGTTAGAACTTTTCGAAACTCCTCGCCTAGGCCGCGAGGAGGACACTGTTTCGCACTGCCTGCCACTGCCCGAGAGCCCATGCAAGGCATGAGCCGGGGTATTTCACCTATCCATAGCCATGACATCTTCAACTTCCCTTCTGCTCGCCCAACTGCAGTCCGTGGCTGCCGAGTTCGTGGAGATCCGCCGCAGCATTCATGCTCATCCCGAACTTGCCTTTGAAGAGACGCGCACCAGCGACATGGTGGCCGCATCCCTGGCTCGCTGGGGCTATGTCGTGCACCGCGGCCTGGGTGTCACCGGGGTGGTAGGCGTGCTCAAAAAGGGCTCGGGAAGCAAGTCGCTGGGCATACGCGCGGACATGGATGCCTTGCCTATCCATGAAAGAACAGGCCTGGACTACGCCAGCCGCCTGCCCGGGAAAATGCATGCCTGCGGCCATGACGGACATACAGCCATCCTGCTGTGCGCGGCAAAGTACGTCGCCGAGACGCTCGATTTCAACGGTACGCTGAACCTGATCTTCCAGCCGGCCGAGGAGAACGAAGGCGGCGCCATGCGCATGGTGGACGAGGGCCTGTTCGAGTTGTTTCCCTGTGACGAGATCTATGCGCTTCACAACGCACCAGGTCTGCCCGTGGGTCAGATGGCCATCAGCCAGGGACCGGCCATGGCCTCGTTCGACCGCGTGACCGTTACGCTGCGCGGGCGCAGCGCCCATGGCGCCATGCCGCACCACGGCATAGACAGCATGCAGTGCGCGGCCAGCATCGTGCTGGGGCTGCAGTCCATCGTCACGCGCGAGATCGATGCCCAGCATGCGGCCGTGATCACGGTGGGCTCCATCCAGGCCGGCGAGGTCTTCAACATCGTGCCCGAGAGCGCCGTGCTCAAGATCGGCGTGCGCGCCCTGCACCCGGACGTGCGCAGCTGGGTGGAAAAGCGCATCAAGGCCTTTGTGCAAGCCCAGGCCGAGAGCTATCAGCTCAGCTGCGAGATCGACTACGTGCACAAGTACCCGGTGCTCGTGAATTGCGCAGCCCAGACCGAATACGCGCGACAGGTGGCCATACGCCTGCTGGGCGAGGACAAGGTGGGCGAGCGCACGCCCACCATGGGCAGCGAAGACTTTGCCTACATGCTGCAAAAGCGCCCCGGCGCCTATATCCGGCTGGGCAACGGCGTGGGCGAGGACGGAGGCTGCATGGTGCACAACCCCCTGTACGACTTCAACGACAAGGCTCTGCCCATAGGAGCAGCCTTCTGGACGCACTTGGTGCAAAGCTATCTGGCTTGAGCGGTCAGCCCCTGAACGGGAGAGAAAAGATGAACACATGGAACCGCCGCGGCTTTATGCGGCACACGCTGTGGCAGACGGCAGCCTTGGCGGCAGCTTCGGCCGGGGTCCGGGCTGCAGAAAGCTTTCCGGCCAAGCCACTGATTCTCATGGTGCCTTTTCCCGCAGGCGGGGCCAGCGATGTGGCGGCGCGAATTTTTGCGGAATCCATAGGCCGCAGCATCAGGCAGCCGGTGGTGGTGGAGAACCTGGGTGGTGGCACGGGACTGATTGCCGCGGCCAAGGTGCTCAACGCCCCTGCAGACGGCTATATGTTCTTCCATGGTTCGGCCAACGAGATCTTCCTGGCGCCCATGCTCAATACGGCAGCGCGCTACAAGCCAGGCGACTTCACGCTGGCGGCTCCCACGACGGAGTCGCCCATCGTGCTCATGGTCAAGAGCGGGCTGCCTGTCGACAGCTATGACGAGTTCATCGAATATGCACGCGCCAGCAAAAGCGGCCCGCTGACCTATGGAACGGTGGGCGTGGACTCCATGTACAACCTCATGGGCGACGCCCTGGCAGCCAGACTGAAGCTGCCGTTTCTGCATGTGCCCTACAAGGGCGGCGCGCCGGCCCTGCAGGACCTGGCAGGAGGGCAGGTGGACTTCGCCATCCTGCCTTATCAGGCAAGCTTCGAAGGCATGGCCAAGCAGGGGCGCCTGAAAATTCTGACCAGTTTCTCCAAGACCCTGCCCAAGGAGCTGGCCCATGTGCCGCTGATATCGCAAAGCCGCCTCAGCCCGGATTTCGAATACACGGTCAGTGCGGGTTACTTCGTGAAGAAGGGCACACCCGCCGACCGCGTGGCCGCGCTGCGCAGCGCCATAGGGCAGGCGCTGGTGAATCCGGAAATCCGCGCCAAGCTCGAGCTGGAGGGCAAGCACCTGCGCCAGCCCGTTGCCTCGCAGGTAGAGGCGGACCAGAGCTTCCATGCGATCCATCAGCGCCTGAGCGCGCTGGTGCGCGGCGTGGGCCGAAAGCCTCTGGCCTGAGGCATGGGCTACTGCGATTGGCGGCGCAAGCCTTCGAGCAATCTTTGATCAACACGCGGGCCATGGGCCCGCATTCTGTCGGAAAGTGAAACATGCACAATCCAGCCACGGTTGGCGCCGGAGCCCTGCAGGGCGTCAAGGTGCTTGATCTGTCACGCATTCTGGGTGGTCCGTTCTGTGGCCAGATACTGGGCGACCATGGCGCCGATGTGCTCAAGGTGGAGCCGCCGCAGGGAGACGACACGCGCACCTGGGGGCCTCCGTTTCGCGACAGCGTGGCCTCCTACTACTTCGGCTTGAACCGCAACAAGCGCCTCCAGTTTCTCGATCTGTCCGTGCCCGAAGGCCAGCAGCGTGTGCGAGAGCTGATGGCCCAGGCCGATGTGGTGGTGGAGAACTTCAAGGTCGGCACCATGGAGAAATGGGGCATAGGCTTTGAACAGATGCGAGAAGAGCTGCCGCATCTGATCTGGTGCCGCGTCACGGGCTTCGGCGCCGACGGCCCTCTGGGCAGCCTGCCCGGCTACGACGCCGCCATCCAGGCCATGGCCGGCATCATGAGTATCAACGGCGAGGCTGACGGTGATCCACTGCGCGTGGGCCTGCCGGTGGTGGACATGGTGACGGGGCTGAATGCCACCATAGGCGTGCTGCTGGCCCTGCACGAGCGGGGGCGCAGTGGGCAGGGCCAGTTGGTGGATGCCTCGCTCTATGACTCCGGTCTGTCGCTGCTCCACCCCCATGCGGCCAACTGGTTCATGGGACGCAAGGTGCCGCAGCGCTCGGGCAATGCCCATCCCAATATCTATCCCTACGACGTGCTCAGCACGGGTGGTGCCCCCATCTTTCTGGCCGTGGGCAACGACAGGCAGTTCCGGTTGCTGTGCAACCATGTCGGGCAGGAGGGGCTGGCGCAGGACGAGCGCTTTGCCACCGCAGGCCAGCGTTCCGTTCATCGTGCCGAGCTCAAGCCCTTGCTGCAGCAGGCGTTTGCGCCGCTTGACGGCCTGAAACTGGCCGACGAGCTGATGGCCATAGGCGTGCCCGCCGCGCCGGTGCTGGACGTCGCCCAGGCGCTTGAGCATCCGCATACGGCGCACCGCGAGATGGTGGTGACCATGGGCCAGTATCAGGGACTGGGCGCCCCGGTCAAGCTCAGCCGCACGCCAGCCAGCTACCGCTTTGCGCCCTTGAGCGAAGGAGAGGAGTTTCTGCCGGACGCCGGCGCCTGAGCTTGTTTCTCCGTAGCTCCAGCCCGCTGTGCGGGCTTTCTTTTTTTGCGCTCATGTGAGCCGGTTTGCGTTGCCGGCGCCCTGTCCCACCCTTTTCCCGGGAGTTGTGTGCACAATGGAATGCAAAAGCGTTTTCCCTGTGTTCTGTCCATGGAGAGTCTCACGATGTCGCATGCTTTTGCCAAAACCCTGAAGTCCTTTGAACTGGCCGAGGGCAAGAAAGGCAAGTTCTATTCCTTGCCGGCCCTGGCCAAGCAGTTCCCGGAGATCAAGCGCCTGCCGGTCTCGATTCGTATCGTGCTCGAATCGGTGCTGCGCAACTGTGACGGCAACAAGATCACCGAGGAGCATGTGGCGCAGCTGGCGCGCTGGCAACCCAAGGCCGAGCGTGTCGACGAGATTCCGTTTGTCGTCGCGCGCGTGGTGCTGCAGGACTTCACCGGCGTGCCCTTGCTGGCCGACCTGGCCGCCATGCGCAGCACGGCTGCCAAGCTAGGCAAGAAGCCCAAGTCCATCGAGCCGCTGGTGCCCGTGGACCTGGTGGTGGACCACTCCATCATGGTGGACTACTTCGGTACCAAGAAGGCGCTGGACCTGAACATGAAGCTGGAGTTCCAGCGCAACCAGGAGCGCTACCAGTTCATGAAATGGGGCATGCAGGCCTTCGACACCTTCGGTGTCGTGCCGCCGGGCTTCGGCATCGTGCACCAGGTCAATCTGGAATACCTGGCGCGCGGCGTGCACAAGGCCAGGATCGGCAAGGGTGATGCGGTGTACTACCCCGACACCCTGGTCGGTACCGACAGTCATACCACCATGATCAACGGCATAGGCGTGGTGGCCTGGGGCGTGGGCGGCATCGAGGCCGAGGCGGCCATGCTGGGCCAGCCCGTGTACTTCCTCACACCTGATGTGGTGGGCTTCGAGCTGACCGGCCAGCTGCGTGAGGGTGTGACGGCCACCGATCTGGTGCTCACCGTCACGGAGCTGCTGCGAAAGGAAAAAGTGGTCGGGAAGTTCGTCGAGTTCTTTGGTGAAGGCACGCGCAGCCTGTCCCTGCCGGATCGCGCCACCATCGGCAATATGGCTCCTGAATATGGGGCGACCATGGGTTTCTTCCCGGTCGACGAAAAGACCATCGAGTACTTCAAGGGAACGGGACGTACCAAGAGCGAGATCCAGGCCTTCGAAGCCTACTTCAAGGCCCAGCAGCTGTTCGGCGTGCCCAAGGCCGGCGAAATCGACTACTCGCATGTTGTCAAGCTGGATCTGGGCAAGGTGGCTCCGAGCCTGGCCGGGCCCAAGCGTCCGCAGGACCGCATCGAGATCGGCCATGTGGCCGGGCAGTTCGACGAGCTTTTCAGTGCTCCCGTGGCCCAGAATGGTTTCAATCTCCCTGCCGATCAGCTGGCGCGTCGCCACGTGGTGAGCCCCGATGGTCCCGAGGCCTTGCAGCCCGAGAGCGAGCCACTGTCGGCCGGTGCGGAGCGCAACAAGGCCGAGATGGTGAGCAACACGCCAGAGACCGGCAAGGTCGAGGCCAGTGCGATTGCTGTTGATGCCAGCCATGCGGTTGCAGCACCGGAAAAGAGCTTCGATATCGGCAGCGGCGATGTGCTGATTGCCGCCATCACCAGCTGCACCAATACCTCCAACCCCAGCGTCATGCTGGCGGCAGGCCTGCTGGCCAAGAAGGCGGTGCAGGCAGGCCTCAAGGTCAAGCCGCATATCAAGACCTCGCTGGCCCCGGGCTCCCGCCTGGTCACCCGCTATCTGACCGAGGCGGGCTTGCTGCCCTATCTGGAAAAACTGGGCTTTGCGCTGGCCGGCTACGGCTGCACCACCTGCATCGGCAATGCCGGCGATCTCACCCCCGAGATCAATGCCGTCATCACGCAGAACAATCTGGTCTGCGCGGCCGTGCTCTCGGGCAACCGCAATTTCGAGGCCCGCATTCACCCCAATATCAAGGCCAACTTCCTGGCCAGCCCTCCGCTGGTGGTGGCCTACGCGATTGCCGGTACGGTGCGCAAGGACCTGATGACCGAGCCGGTGGGCAAGGGCAAGGGCGGCAAGGACGTGTATCTGGGCGACATCTGGCCCAGCAGCGAGGAGATTCAGGAACTGCTCAAGTTCGCCATGAACGGCAAGGCCTTCCGCAGCAATTACGAGCAGGTGGCCAGCGAGCCGGGCAAGCTCTGGGAAAAGATTCGTGGGGTGACGGGCTCCACCTATACCTGGCCCGAGAGCACCTATATCGCCGAGCCGCCGTTCTTTGCCGACTTTGCTCTGGAACTGAAAGCGCCGTCCGCAACGACAGACAGAGCCTCCAATCCAAGCGCTGTGCACGGCGCCCGCATCATGGCCTTGTTCGGTGACTCCATCACCACCGACCATATCTCGCCCGCAGGCTCCATCAAGGAGTCTTCGCCGGCCGGCAAGTGGTTGCTCGAGCATGGCGTGCAGAAGGCCGACTTCAATAGCTATGGCTCGCGCCGGGGCAACCATGAGGTGATGATGCGCGGCACTTTTGCCAACGTGCGTATCAAGAACCTGATGATTCCCGCCGCAGCCGACGGCTCGCGCGAGGAGGGCGGTGTCACCTTGTTCCGCGACGACCATGGCCGGGCCGAGAAGATGGCCATTTACGACGCGGCCATGAAGTACCAGGCTGCGGGCCGTGCCACGGTGGTGCTGGCCGGCGAGGAATACGGCACGGGCTCCAGCCGCGACTGGGCGGCCAAGGGCACGCAGCTGCTGGGCATCAAGGCCGTGGTGGCACGCAGTTTCGAGCGCATTCACCGCTCCAATCTGGTGGGCATGGGCGTGTTGCCGCTGCAGTTCAAGGGCAATGACAGCTGGCAAAGCCTGGGCCTGACGGGCGAGGAGTTCATCGATGTGATCCCTGCCGCCGACCTGGCGCCGCAAAGCGATGCCCAGCTGGTGATCAACAGGCCCGATGGCAGCAAGAAAACCGTGACCGTGAAGCTGCGCATCGATACTCCCATCGAGGTGGACTACTACCGCCATGGCGGCATCCTGCCCTATGTGCTGAGGCAACTGCTGGCCTGATTGCGCCCGCTTGCCAAGTCAAAAGGCCTGCTCTCCTTGGAGGCAGGCCTTTTTCGTGGATTGGCGCCAGTCCTATTTCATCGAGTGCAGGCCAAACATATTGCCTTCGGTGTCGATGGCCAGGGCAATAAAGCCATAAGGGCCTATGGAGACCTTGTCGCGGTGCAGGCTGCCGCCGTTGCGTGCGACGCGGGCGGCCTGCTCGGCGCAGTCTTCACAGACGAAATAGACCAGCGTGCCGCCGCCGCCAGAGGGGCATTCCGGCATGCGGACCAGCGCCCCGGTGGCGCCGGCGCTATCCGGTTGCCCGGGAAAGGTCCACATTTCCATATCGGGGTGCTCGCCGCCTTCCGGCATGGCCAGTGCTTGCAGCTGACAGCCCAGCACGGCTTCGTAGAAGCTCCTGGCGCGCGACATGTCCTGCACGTAGATCTCGAACCAGCCAACGGGATTCATGGCCATCTTCAGCTCCTTGTCTGCTTATCGGTGGAAGTCCAGATGCTGAGGCCGTAGAGGCTGTGATAGAAGCAGGCTCGGCCCTGAACAGGGGTATCCTAGCCTGGAACGTTCGGCAAGGGCCGGGCTCCGGTCCGCGCTCTCAGGGCTTCGCAAGCTTTCTGGCCTTGCGGCGGTGCCACCAGAGCCAGATTCCGCTGATTCCCAAGCCGCCAAGCACCAGACCGTTGAGGCCGGCCAGGATTTCCATCAGCACGCCCCCCAGCTCGCCCGTGTGCAGCGGATAGGCCACGGCCACCGCCGCAGCGCCAGGGTCGAGTTCATTCCAGCGCCTGACGTCCAGCACGGCACCATTGCGCGGGTCCAGCCATACCGAGCTGATGCCGTTGGGGTGCGGCTCGCCCGGGGCGCGAAAGCGGATGCGTACGGCCTGTTTGGCATTGGGCGGCAGCTGCACGAAGCTGGCCTGGGCATCGGGCATGGCCGCGCGGGCGGAGGCCAGCATGGCGTCCACATTGGCGGGCAGCGGCTGGGCGGCGTCTTGCGCAGCCAGTGCGGGCAGCTTGGGCGGCTTGATTGCCGTGCTGCTGCTGAGCACATTGAGCCAGTCGCCCAGCGGCCGCCATGCCATATAGGCACCGGTGACGACCGAGACCGCGATCAGCAGGCCCATGATCACGCCGCCGATGCGGTGCATGTCGAACAGTGCGCGCACCAGACTCTTGTTGAGTTCTATGCGCCAGTTGCCCGGCCAGCGCTTGGGCCACCAGAGAATGACGCCCGTCAGCAGCAGCAGCACATAGGCCAGCGTGGTCCAGGCCAGTATGGCCTTGCCATTGGCGTCGAGCAGCAGGGTGCTGTGCAGCTTGAACAGCGTGTTGACAAAGCCCTCGGTCTCGCCGCGCCGGCCCTGCTCCTGTCCGGTGACGGGGTCCAGGTAAATGGTGCCGCGCCAGTTGGCCGCCTGCACGCGCAGCCACAGGCTGTCCTGTGCCTGCTGCGGCAGCCTGAAGCGCAAAGTGGCTTTGCTGCCGAACTCCTCATGGGCTCTTGCCAGTATCGGCGTCAGCGCTGCGGCCTGCCGGGCCTGCTGCGCATGCGTCGTGCGGGCCTGGAACAGTTCGGGGTGCGACATGCGGTCCAGCGGCTGGCCGATGATGAGCAGGGTGCCGGTGAGCCCGGCCAGAATCAGGATCCAGCCCAGGCCCAGGGCAAACCAGCGATGCAGCCGCAGCCACAGAGGACGGAGCGAAGTCATTGCGCTTGATGGTGTGATGCCCCACGAGACCGGCCTTGAGGGTGGACTCGCGGGGCCGCCGCTTAGAACGGCAGGGTGGCCTGGACGTACAGGGTGCGTGGCATGCCCACGTATTTGCCGCCGCCGTTGTTGTCGGTGGAGCGGGTGAAGTAGCGGCGGTCAAACACGTTCTTCATGCCCACGGTCAGGCGCAGATTGTTCAGCTCCTTGCCCGCCTGGTAGCTGGTGCGCAGGCCCAGAATGGCAAAGCCGGGAATATCGCCCAGGTTGCCGTTGGCGTCTTCCTGCGTGATGTAGGAATTGGGCTTGGCGCTGGTGCCGGGCGTGCCGGGCGAGCGCTGCTTGGACTGGGCGTTCAGATCGGCATTGAAGGTCCAGCGCTCCATCGCATAACGTGCCGACAGTCCGGCCGTGTGGCGCGAATAAAGCGGCAGGTCACGGCCTGCGAAGGGGCCGGCCTGGCTGGTGGCCTGGGTGAAGGTATAGCTCATGCCCAGCGACAGGCCCTTGAGTGCCGGGTAGTTCTTGCCGAAGTCATAGCGCAGCGCCGATTCCAGACCACGGTGGCGCGTGGCACCCAGATCGGTCCAGATGCCGTTGCCGGTGCCGTCGCCCGGGCGGTCCAGGAACAGCTCCTTGTTGAAGTCGATGTTGAACAGCGTCAGCTCGCCATTCCAGGTGTCGCTCTTGTAGTGCGTGCCCAGCTCATAGGTCTTGGCCGATTCGGGATAGAGCTGGTTGTTGGACGACTGGGCCAGCTGTGCATACTGCTGGGGCCCGAAGGACTTGCCGGCATTGGCGAACACCGACCAGTGGCCGTCGACGCGGTAGAGCACCGACAGCGTGGGCAGCAGTTCGTTGGCTGCCGCCGTCGGGTAGATGGCCGCTGCGGTCGCGCCCTTGTAGTCCACCACATTGTTGAAGGAGCGGATGTGCTCGTAGCGCACGCCGGGCGTGATGGTCCAGTTGCCCACATCGATGCGGTTGTCGATATAGAAGGCATTGGCCGTGGTGCCGCCCTGGCTGGTCTGGGTGGTGTTCAGCGGCAGGGCCATGGCATCGACCTGGCCGGGCACATAGAAGCCGGAAGTGGCCAGCGCCGTTTCGGAGCTCTTTTCCTTCAGGTAGCGATAGCCCACGCTGACTTCCTGCACCACGGAGCCGGTCTCGAAAATGCGCGAGTAGCGCGGCTCCACGCCGTAGTAGCTGTAGTCGCGCGGCGCGGCCGTGAGGCTGCGCTTGCCGGCATTGGCGCCGGTGGCGTCGCGTTCGATATAGCTGCCGCGGAAGGAATCCACGTAGTAGCTGAGTACTTCGAAGTTGTTGCGGCCGTCCTTGTAGCTGTACTTGAGCGAGCCGTCGGTGCGGCGGCCCGTGAACTGGTCATAGCTGCGCGTGCTCTGGAACGGGTCGGCTGCGTACTGTGCCGTGGTCAGGCCGCCGGGCATCTGGCCCTTGCCCTCGAAGTGGTGCAGCGAAGCGGAGATGCTGCTGTTGTTGCTGAGCCTGTAGCTGCCCTTGACCAGCAGATCGTCGATGTCGGTCTTGTCGTTGCTGCTGCGCCAGCCCTTGCCGTGCGTGCCCGAATACAGCACGGCCAGGCCCAGGCCCGACTCGTTGGTGCCGCCCACAAAGAAGCTGGGTGTGGTCTTCACGTTGCCGCCGTGGCTGTAGATCTCGGTGCCGATGGAGGCTTCGGCCGCAAAGGTCTTGGGAATGGCGCGCGTCGTGAAGTTGATGATGCCGCCCACGTTCTGCGGGCCGTAGCGCACCGAGCCTGCACCGCGCACCACATCGATGGAGTCCAGATTGCCCAGCGCCACGGGCGCCAGCGACAGCTGAGGCTGACCGTAGGGTGCGTAGGAGACGGGCACGCCGTCCTGCAGCACATAGGAGCGTGGCGAGAGGCGCGCGGTCAGACCGCGCACGCTCAGGTTCAGAGAGATATCGCTGCCGCCCGTGCCGTTGCTGTCCTGAACCTGGACACCGGGCACCAGACGCAGTGCTTCGCGCAAGGTGGCCGCACCGCTTTCCTGAATGCGCTCGCGCTCTACGATGGTGCGGGCGCCGGGATGCTCCAGCACCTTCTCGGCGCTGGACATATCGCCATCCAGCCAGTTGCCGGTGACGGTGACCGAGTCCAGGGCGACTTCGGCAGCTGCGGCGCTGGCCGTCTGTGCATGAACGGGGCTGGCGAGCACGCCAAGGGCTGCGGCAACGGCAGCGGCGGCGCTGCTCAGGCGAAAAGCGGGGGGGACGGAAAGAGGGAGCTTGGCCATAGGTGTTGTAGAGGAGGGCACACAGCACCTGGCTGGCATGAACAGCGCGCTGCGCCAGCCTTGCGCTGGCGGCATCTCTTGTCTTCAGTCGGGGCCGGAGGGGGCTATGTGGCGTTTATTGGCAGGCGCGAATATTAATGAGAATTGTTGTCATTTGGCTGTATGTGGTTATCTTGAGATACAAAAAAGCAGCCTCTTCGTCCGGCCAGGGCGCGCAGTTGCCGGCCTGACCCGGCAGGTCTCAGCGGCGCCTGCGGTCTGCGGGCGTCTGACCCAAGCCCCTGCGCAATGCTGCGCCAGCGGGCTTTTCTTGCGGCAAGCCGGGCTGCGGCAAGGTGAAACGCCAATGTTCAGGACCGGGGCTGACCGTTATCGTTCATAAACATGCGGCGAAGTTCCGGCACATTCCTGCAGCCACTGGACTTCATCCCGCTTCCGCTCGCGCCCCATGATTGATTCCCGCTCCACCGATCCCCAGGCCGCTGCCAGCGGCCCCGCTGAACCCTCCGACTCCTCCGTGCCATCCTCCGCCCCGGGCCTGCGCTCGGCCATCGTGCACCGCGGCACCTTGCGCGCCAGCGCGCGCAGCTTTCTGCATGCGCTGGGCCAGGACGATGAGGAGATCGCACGCCCGCATGTGGGCGTGTTCCATACGGGCGGGGAGATGAGCCCCTGCAATATGAATCTCCGCGACCAGGCCCAGCATGCCAAGACCGGCATCTATGCGGGCGGCGGCATGCCGCACGAGTGCCCCGTGGTCTCGGTCAGCGACGGCCTGACCATGGCGCATTCGGGCATGCGCTTTTCGCTGATCTCGCGCGAGTTGATCGCCGACAGCGTGGAGGCCTCGGTGCGCGGCCACCAGTGGGACGGCATCTTTGCCGTGGGCGCCTGCGACAAGAACCTGCCGGGACTGATGATGGCCATGGTGCGCTGCAATGTGCCCAGCGTCTTCGTGCATGGCGGCTCGGCCCTGCCCGGGCAGATGCCGGGCAGCGTCTCGGGGCGCGATCTCAACGTGGTCGACACCTACGAGACCATAGGCAAGGTGCTGGCCGGCACCTCCACCCTGCAGGAGCTGGACACTGTCACGCGCTCCTGCCTGCCCTCGGCCGGGGCCTGCGCCGGGCAGTTCACGGCGAACACCATGGGCATGGTCAGCGAGGCCCTGGGCCTGGCGCCCATAGGCTCCAGCATGGTGCCGGCTGTGTTCAGCGAACGCGCGCCGCTGATGCGCCGCGCGGGCCGCCAGCTGATGGAAATGGTCTGGGCCAGCGCCAGGGGCGAGGCCGTGCTGCCGCGCGATATCGTCACGCGCAAGGCCCTGGAGAACGCCTGCGCCGTGGTCTGTGCCACGGGGGGCTCCACGAATGCGGCCCTGCATCTGCCGGCGATCGCGCATGAGGCCGGCATACGCTTTCACCTCGACGACGTGGCCGAGATCTTCGCGCGCACGCCGCTGATCGCCGACCTCAAGCCCGGTGGCCGCTTCCTGGCACGCGATGTCTACTACATCGGCGGTGCGGCCGTCATCCTGCACACCCTGCTGGAGCAGGGCCTGCTGCATGGCGACGCGCTCACCTTCACGGGCCGCACGCTGGCCGAGGAAGTGGCCGATGCCGCCGAGCCCGACGGCGAAGTGGTGCGCAAGGCCTGCAACCCGATCTCGGCCGACGGCGGGCTCACGGTGCTCAAGGGCAATCTGTGCCCGGACGGTGCCCTGCTCAAGACCGCAGGGCTCAAGACCCTGGTACACCGCGGTCCGGCCCGCGTCTTCGACTCCGAGGAGCAGGCGCAGGACGCCGTGCAGGCCATGGCCTACGAGAGCGGTGATGTGCTGGTGATACGCAACGAAGGTCCCAAGGGCAGCCCCGGCATGCGCGAGATGCTGGGCATCACTGCCTTGCTCTATGGCCAGGGCATGGGCGACAAGGTGGCACTGCTTACCGACGGGCGCTTCTCGGGCGCCACGCGGGGCCTGTGCATAGGCTATGCGGGGCCGGAGGCCGCTGACGGTGGGCCGATCGCCGCGCTGCAGGACGGCGACATCATCGCCATCGATGCGCGGGCCGGCGCGCGCAGCATCACGGTGGAGCTGGAGCCCGCTGTCATCGCCGCACGGCTGGAGGCCGCCCGGGTCAGCCGCGCGCGCCAGCGACCCCTGGGCGGTCTGCTGGAGAAATACGCGCTGACCGTGCGCCCCGCCCACCAGGGCGCGGTCACGCATTCGGGGGCGGTGACCTGGCTGCGCGACAGCAAGTGATGCGCACAGTTGCAAAAGCGGCGACCCGGGAGCATGAAACCACTCCTGGGGCTGACGGACCGAGCCAACGACGACTCAAAACACCAAGGAGACCAATATGAACTTCAACCGCCGTGAATGGCTGCAGGCCGCCGGTGCGGGCAGCGCGGGAGCGCTGCTTTCGGGCCTTGGCCTGCCCGCGCTGGCCCAGGCGCCGCTCGAGAATCTGAACATCATCACCGGCTTCGCGGCCGGTGGTACCTCGGACGCCATCTGCCGCCGCGTGGGCACCAAGCTCGCCGCCTATGCCAAGGCAGTGGTGGTGGAGAACCGTACGGGCGCGGGCGGGCAGATCGCCATCAACTACGTCAAGGGCCGTCCGGCCGATGGCTCGGTGATGCTGCAGACGCCCACCTCCATGCTCACCATCTACCCGCATATCTACAAGAAGCTGGGCTACGACCCCGTGGCCGATCTCACTCCCGTCACCGTGGGCTGCATCTTCGACTTCGGCTTTGCCGTCGGCCCCATGGTGCCGGCCAGCGTGACCACCGTGCCCGAGTTCTTCGCCTGGGCCAAGACCCATCCCGACGGTGCCAGTTTCGGTTCGCCTGCCGCGGGCTCCACGCCGCACTTCGTCGGCGCCCTGTTGGGCCAGCAGGCGGGCGTGGACTTCAAGCACGTGGGCTATCGCGGCTCGCAGCCTGCGCTCATGGACATGATGGGCGGCAACATCGCTGCAGTGAGCTGCCCCGTGGGCGACGCCATGCAGCACGCGGCCAGCGGCAAGATGCGCCTGCTGGGCGTGAGCGGTGCCAAGCGCAACCGCTTCATGCCCAAGGTGCCCACCTATACCGAGCAGGGCTACAAGAACATGGCCCACAGCGAGTGGTTCGGCTTCTTCCTGCCAGCCAGGGCCAAGCCCGATCAGGTGGAGCGGCTCAACGCACAGATGCGCCAGGCCCTGGCCAGCCCCGATGTGGTCGACAGCCTGGCCGTGTTCGGCCTGGAAGCCATGTCGTCCTCACCCGCCGAGCTGGCGACGCTGATCAAGGAAGATCTGGCCAAGTGGGCGCCCATCGTCAAGCAGGTGGGTTTCACGGCCGAGGCCTGATCAACCTTGTCCGGCGGTCTCGGGGCCGTGCCGCCTGCCTGGCGGCCGGCGCGGCCCCGTTGCATCACCTGGCAGGGGCTCAGACGTACTTTCCGGTCAAGCCGCCGTCGGCGACGATTTCCGTGCCCGTGATGTAGCTGGCGGCATCCGAAGCCAGGAAGGCGCAGACGTTCGCCACTTCCCACGCAGTCCCCATGCGCTGCAGCGGCACCTGCCGTGCCCGCTCAGCCTTGGCCTCGTCCAGGCTGTCGGAGAACATATGTGCCACATTGGCGCTCACGCGCGGCGTATCGATCAGGCCGGGCACGACCGTGTTGGCCCGAATTCCGTGCGGCGCATACTGCTGCGCAATCATGCGCGTCATCTGGATGACAGCGGCCTTGGTTGTGCAATAGGCCAGATGCGGATAGCCGAGATAGCGCAGTCCCGCAACCGATGCGATCGAGATGATGCTGCCGCAGCCGCGCTGCACCATCGCAGGCAGCACGGCCTGGCAGCTCAGCATGAGGCTTTTCACGTTCACGCTGTGAATGCGGTCCAGGTCCTCTGCGCTGGTTTCCAGCGGTCCACCCGTCTTGCCTATGCCCACGTTGTGATGGAGCACGTCGATGGCCTGGTGCCTGGCAGCCATGTCTCTGAAGGCCGAGAAGATGTCCTCTTCGCGCGCCATGTCGGCCTGATAGGCAAAGGCGCTGCCACCTTCGGCCTCGATCAGTTGCACGGTCTCCTTGGCAGAGTCAAGATCGCGGTCCATCACGCATACCGTCGCTCCCTGTCGTGCATAGGTGATGCACGATGCGCGACCGATGCTCCAGCCAGGAGCGATGGAGCCGCCACCGGCGACGGCGACCGTGCGGCCAGTCAGATCAAGCAGTGCGCGCAAAGGTGGCGCAGCATCGGGAGTGGTGCCGGACATTTCACTGCTCCCCTGCCGCACCAGGGCTTACGTATGCAATGGCATGCTCGACGGTTTCCCAGATGAATCGGCCCGAAGGGTTCTGCTGCTCTTCGGCGATATGCGCAACCAGTCCTGCCGCGCGCGAGATCACGGCGAACCCGCGCATGATGCGGGTGGGTACACCGATCTCCCCCAGCAGGGCAGCCACGGCGCCCGTGGCATTGATGGTGATCGCGCGGCCGGCACTTTCGTCCACGGCCTTGGACAGCATCTCCAGGGCGCGAATCCTGTCACCTTTCAGATCCGCCTCCTCGCGTCCCATCTCCAGCAGCTTGTAGGCGCGGGGGTCGACCGGCTTGTGAAGATGGTGTCCGAATCCGGGGACGGGCGACTTCTGCGACTGGTAGTGGCTGGCGATGCTGCGGGCTTCCTCCATGGGGCTGGAGGCTGCGATGATGCGGTCGAGCAGTCCCGAGCAGTTCTCCATGGTGCCGACAAACGAGCTGCCCACGGCCAGCAGGCCCGCAGAGACGGCTCCCTGCAGATTCTCCGGTGCGCTCATGTAGACGACGCGGGTGGCAATGGCACTTGGAGTGAGTCCATGCTCCATCAGCACGATCAGCACCACATCGGTGATGCGCAGGTCCACGGGGCGTGGGCTGCGTCCGAGGATCTGCATGAGCATCACCTCCGTGAAGGTCTTCTTGCCCATGAGGTCCTGCACGAGATCGGCATCGCCGTAAGTCAGGCTGGTGAGCGTATGCGTGCACAGGCTGGTGGTGGGGGGCTTTTTCCTTGGGTTCATTGCTTGCTTTCTTCAGGTGTTGCTGCCGTTGGCAATGGCCAGGTCGCGCACGGCATTCTTGAGAACCTTGCCCACGGGAGAGCGCGGCAGTTCGCTCATGAAGTGGATGCGTTTCGGGGTTTGGACAGGGCCGATCCGTTCGCGTAGAAAGGCCGCGAGATCGGCCTCGGTGGCCTGTTGGTGAGGCCGCAGCTGCACTGCCGCCTGGACGCTTTCGCCCCATTTGTCGTCAGGAATGCCGAAGACGGCGCATTCATGCACGGCCGGGTGCTGGGCGAGGGCGTTCTCGACCTCGATCGGGTAGACGTTGAAGCCGCCCGTGATCACCATGTCCTTCAGGCGATCCTTCAGATAGAGGTAGCCGCGTTCGTCGAACATGCCGCGGTCGCCGGTGTGCAACCAGCCGTCGACCAGCGTCTCTGCCGTCTTCTCGGGCAAGTTCCAGTACCCGGTCATCACCAGCGGCCCGCGCGCGACGACCTCGCCCACCTCGCCGGTTTCAAGCAAGTGGCCTTCGGGAGACATGATGGCCACGTCGCTGTACCAGGTGCGTCGTCCGACGGCGGCCCAGTTGGCTTCGTGCTCGAAGTCCTCGGGTCGCATCACGGTCAGAATCTGGGGGGCTTCGGTCTGTCCGTAGGTGGTGCCGAGCACGGGGCCGAAGAAATTCCGGACTTCGCGAATCTTTTCCGGGGGCATCGGTGCGCCGCCGTAGATCAGGCGCTTGAGGTGAGGGAAGTCGGCGCGCGTCGTGCCTTGCAGTCCCATCAGCATGTACACCAGGGTTGGCGGCATGAAGCACACCGTGCCGCCACGGTGCTTGAACGTGTCGCGCACCGCCTGCGCGCCGGCACCGTCCATGATCACGTGGCAGCCGCCCTGCGCAAGAATCGGAAGCACATAGGTCGAGGTGCCGTGGGTGATGGGGGCGGCCATGACATAGCGGTCCTGTTCATCGAATGACCAGGCATGGATCTGGTTGACGATGTTGGCCATCCACGACCGGTAGGGCTGCATCACCCCTTTGGGCGCTCCGGTGGTGCCTCCCGTGAACTTGATGGCTTGCGTAGCGTCTTCGTGCAGATCGAAGCTTGGAATCGGTGCACCTGCGTGCCGGGATATCAGCTGTGCCAGAGTGGGCTGCTCTGCCTCGGCCGTGCCGATCAGGATGCGCCGAGCCCGTGCGTCGCTGACCAGATCCTCGTAGCCAGCTTCTACGATCAGAATGCTGGCGTCGACGATGTCCGTGATGCGGCGGATCTCGGATTGCGTGCTCTTGGGGTTCAGAGGCACCCACACCTTGCCGCAGGCCAGCACGGCCAGAAGTGCAACGATATGCTCGGCGCTGTTGGTGGCGCAGATGGCCACGCGCGATTGCGGCCTGGGGTCCAGCGCCAGCAATCCGCTGGCCGTGGCGCAGACCTGCTGTGCCAGCTGTTCGAAGCTCAACTGCTCACGCGGCGTGTCGATGGCGATGCGCTGCGGCCAGCGCTGCACCGCGCGCCAGAAGAAATCGATGGGATACATAAAGCCTTGTCCTGGTGAGTTAGTTCGCCTTGGCGCCCGATGCCTTCACGACCTCGCTCCAGCTCTTGAGTTCGCTGGTGACGAATTTGCGCATGTCGTCGGGCGTTCCTGGTGCCGTGGTTGCGACCAGTTCATCCAGTCTTTGCTTGATGCCGGGGTCTTTCAGCGTCTGGTTGAGTGCGGTGTTCAGACGCTTGATGACGGCTTGCGGCGTGCCAGCCGGAGCGGAAATGCCAAACCAGGACTGCACTTCGAAGCCGGGGAAGCCGGATTCGGCCAAGGTCGGCACATCGGGCAGCAAGGGGGAGCGCTCCTTGCTGGTAATGGCCAGTGCGCGCAGCTTTCCTGCCTTCACATGCGGCATGGACGAGGGCGAGTTGTCGAACATGGACTGCACCTGCCCGCCAAGCAGGTCGGAGACGGCTGGCGCACTGCCCCGGTAAGGAACATGCAGCATGTTCAGCCCGGTCTTCATCTTGAACATCTCGCCGGAGAGATGGATGGAGGAGCCGCTGCCCGAGGAGGCGAATGTCAGGCCGTCACTGGAATTCTTCGCGAACCTGACGTAGTCCTGCACCGAGTGGATCGGCAGGCCCGGATTGACCACCAGCAGATTGGGAATCTTGGCGATCAGGCCTACCGGCTCGAAGTCCTTGACGGGGTCGTAGCCCAGCTTGTTGTACAGCGATGCGTTGATGGTGTTGGCGATCGTGTAGACATACAGGCTGTATCCGTCGGCAGGAGCGCGGGCGACGATTTCTGCGCCCACGTTGCTGTTGGCGCCGGTACGGTTGTCCACGATGATGGACTGCCCCAGCTCCATGCCCATCCGGTTGGCCACAAGGCGCGCAACGATATCGGTAGCGCCGCCGGCCGCATAGCCGACGACAAGTTTGATGGGCTTGGTGGGCCAGCTGGTTTCCACGGCCGGTGCCGCTGATGCAAGGCATGGGCCCAGCGTTGCGGCGATGGCGATGCAGATGTTTCTGCGATGCCTTTCCTGCTTCATGATTGTCTCCTTGAAAGGGTTATGGGGGTTCTTCAGCGCTGTCGAACCCCATATGCCGAGAGCCATGGCTTGTCGGCGATTGTTTCAATGAGCGGGGAAATGAATGAATGAAAACGTCTGCCTGCCGGACGAAATCACTAGGCGAAAACCCTCTGCAGGAGAGGAGAGCAAGACTTTGAGTCGTGGCCTGGCGGTTATGGATGCCGTGCTTGCCGGGCCGCAGGAGGGGATGCGTGTGGTCGAGCTGTGTCGACAGACAGGTCTTGAGCGGGCCACCATCTATCGTCTGCTGGCGGCATTGCAGGAGGCTCGCTATGTGACGCTGGTCTCACGTTATCGCTACGGGCCCGGCGAGCGCTGGCAGGCGCTGGTGCCCAGCAGCAAGCAACGCGAGGATCTGGCGCAGCGGCTTGCGCCTGTTCTTGCAGCCATCAGCGAAGGGTGTGGGGATGCTGCATTTGCCGTGGTACGCGATGGTGGTCTGTCCCACTGCATTGCGCGGCACGTGGGCAACTACCCCATCCAGATTCTGGTGATACAGGTGGGTACGCGCCAGCCCCTAGGGGTCGGGGCCGCCGGACTGGCGCTGCTCTCGGCACTGGCAGACCGAGAGGTGGAAGCGGTGCTCGACGTCAACGCGCCAGCGCTCGCGTTGTACGGCGGCATGACCCAGCAGCGCCTGAGACTGCTGGTGCAGGCAACGCGGGAGCGAGGCTGGTCACTGGTGGGCAACCATGCGACCCAGAATGTGCTGGCGGTGGGCATGCCGGTGTGCGATGCCAGCGGCGATGTGCTGGCAGGAATCAGCGTGGCTGCCTCCGAAAATCGCATGCCGCGCGAGCGCCAGCGCCGGGTCGTGCAGCTCATGCGCAAAAGCCTGCGCGCCCATGGCTTCGACGCGTTCTGAGCGGCAGACAGGGGTCATCGCAGCTGTAGCGGCTTAACCCTGTTCTGCCAGCAGGTCCTGCAAGGTCTTGACCTGCAGGCGCAGGCGCTCGTTCTCGGCTTCCAGCTCGGTGACGCGGGCCTGCAGCTCTTCGGGGCTGGCAGCTGGCGCGGCTTCTGCCGATTCTTCGGCTTCGGACTTGGCGGCCTTGGGCTTTTTCTTGGCATCGCGCACGCGCTTGGCGGCCTGCTTGAGCGCGTCGGCACCTTCGGCGGCCACGGCTTGCTGCTCTTCCTCGGGGAGGGTGGCGACCACGGCAGCGGCGTTGAGCGAGAGTTCGCCGGCCTTGACCGCAGCCACGACTTCGGGCGCTGCCTTTTCCTGGATGGTCTCGATCATCTTGACCTGGCCGGCCGACAGGCGGGCGGCGCGTGCCAGGGCTTCACGCGTGTCCAGCGCTTCGTCGGGCACCTTGGCCACGCTGGCCAGGGCCTGGGCCACCACGGGGTCGGTCTCGCCTTCCCAGGGGGCTTCCTCGCTGGCCGGCTGTGCGGCCTTGGCAGCGTTCACGGCAGCTGCAGCGGCAGCGCGTCGCTCGGCAATGATCTCGCGCTTGCGCAGCGCCAGCACGCCGCGCTGGAAGTCGGAGACCGAGCGGCGGCCCAGATGCTGGTCGATCATCCACAGATGCACGTCGTCCATGTTCTTGAACTGCGTGGCCTGCACGGTGTTGAAGGGCAGGCCGTGCTTGCGGCAGATGCCGTAGCGGTTGTGGCCGTCGATGAGCAGATCGCCCCAGACCACCAGGGAGTCGCGGCAGCCTTCGGCGAGGATGCTGCGCTCCAGCGATTCGTGCTCGTCCGGGGTCAGAGGGTCGATATAGGCCTTCAGGCCTTCGTCAATCTTCAGTTCCATGTGTGTTCTTTAAATTGAGGAGCTGCTTGCGCTTGTTCGTATTCGTTTTCAGCATGAAATCAATGTGAATTCAAGAGAGGGCGAGCGGAAGCAGCTATAGACAAAAGAGCAACGCCCCAGCGTATGGGGCGTTGGAAAAGCAAAGCCGGTCGAGCTTACAGCAGACGCGAAATCAGCGCACCTTCCACGGGGCCTTCCAGCGGAATGCGCACGCGCACGGGGTTGCCCTGTGCGACTTCCACGGGCTGGCCTTCGAGGTTGAACATCTTCTCCAGCAAAACCCGCCGGTTGCCCTGGGGATGAATCACTTCGATGGTGTCGCCCACGGCGAAACGGTTCATGGTTTCAATCTCGGCCATGCCGTCGGCCCAGCCGCGCACCGCGCCCACGAAGTGGCTGCGCTGCAGCACGCTGTGGCCGGTTTCGTAGTTCTGGTAGTCGTTGGCAGGGCGGCGCTCCAGCAGGCCGCCGGTATAGCCGCGGTTGGCCAGACCTTCGAGTTCGGTGATCAGCTCGGGGTTGAACGGGCGTCCGGCCACGGCGTCGTCGATGGCGCGGCGGTAGGTCTGGGCCGTGCGGGCCACGTAGTACAGGCTCTTGGTGCGGCCTTCGATCTTGAGCGAGTCCACGCCGATCCTGGTCAGACGCTCCACATGCTCCACGGCGCGCAGGTCCTTGGAGTTCATGATGTAGGTGCCATGCTCATCTTCCATGATGGGCATCATCTCGCCAGGGCGGCCTTTTTCCTCGAGCAGATAGATGGCATCGGCCTTGGGATGGCGCTGCTGGTCGCCGCAGGTGCTGGTGAACTGGTTGTCCAGATCGTTCTTGGCTTCTTCGAAGTTGAAGCCGTTCTCCATGGTCTGGCCCAGTGCCTCGCCGGTGTTGGGGTCCACGGCCGCGTCATGCGTCTTGTAGTCCCAGCGGCAGGCGTTGGTGCAGGTGCCCTGGTTGGGATCGCGGCGGTTGAAGTAGCCAGACAGCAGGCAGCGACCCGAGTAGGCGATGCACAGCGCGCCATGCACAAACACTTCCAGCTCCATGTCGGGGCATTCCTGGCGGATCTTCTCGATCTCGTCCAGGCTCAGCTCGCGCGACAGGATGATGCGCGAGACGCCCATCTTCTGCCAGAACTTCACGGTGGCGTGGTTGGTGGTGTTGGCCTGCACGGACAGATGAATTTCCTGCTCGGGCCACTTTTCCTTGACCATCATGATGAGCCCGGGGTCGGCCATGATCATGGCGTCGGGCTTCATGGCGATGATGGGCTCGATGTCGCGCAGATAGGTGCGGACCTTGTCGTTGTGCGCAATCAGATTGCTGGTCAGGAAGAACTTCTTGCCGCGCGCATGGGCCTCGGCAATGCCCTGGCCGATCTGCTCCAGGCGGAATTCGTTGTTGCGCGCGCGCAAGCTGTAGCGCGGCTGGCCGGCGTAGACGGCGTCGGCACCAAAGTCGTAGGCGGCGCGCATCTTGTCGAGCGAGCCGGCAGGCAGCAGCAGTTCGGGGGCTTTGAGGGTCATGATGGCGCTATTGTCCCGCATAGCGCTTTTCACTGTGGCTTGCTAAGGCTACGTGGTCTGTAGCAGTTGCGCGTGCAGTTGCTGCGCAGGCAATGACTGGGAGGCCGTCGCGGCGGGCGTGCACAGCAGCAGCTTGCGCTGTGCCCAGGCGTCGGAAAGAGGTACGGCCACCACGCCGGTGGCGGCGCCGTGGCGCTGCACGGCGGCCAGCGGCAGCACGGCAATGCCCACGCCCTGGCCCACGAGCTGGCACAGCCCCTCGAAATGCTGCAGCTGGACCTGGATGCGCAGCAGCCTGTCATTGATCCGCAGGGCCTGTTTCTGCAGCAGCTGCTGCAAGGCGGAGTCACGGGGCAGGCCGACCCAGTTCTCATGCAGCAGCTCGGCCAGCGGCAGTTGCAGGCGCCCGGCCAGCGCATGGCCCAGCGGCAAGGCGGCGGCCAGCGGGTCCGGCCTCCAGGGCAGGCAGTGCAGGCCTGCCAGGGCACAGCTGTCTTCGGCATCCCAGGCCGCCACTCCGATATCGCACAGGCCCTGGCGCAGTTCGGCCAGCACTTCGCTGCTGGGGCATTCCTGCAGCTCCAGCGCAATCTGCGGGTGCTGGCGCAGAAAGCCGCTGACGGCCAGCGGCAGATGCTCGCGCACGGCCGAGGTATTGCCGCGCAGCCGGATCTGCCCGGCCAGGCCAGCGCCGAATTCACCCATGGCTCCGCGCAGGCGCTGCATCTGGCTGAGCACCTGGCGCGCATGCTGGCCCAGGGTATGGCCTGCAGCCGTGGGCTGCACGCCGCGTGCCTGGCGAATGAGCAGCGCCGTGCCCAGAAGCGCCTCCATGCCGCGCACGCGCTCGCTGGCCGAGGCCAGCGTGAGATGGCTGCGCTGTGCGGCCGCTGTCAGCGTGCCGCTGTCGAGGATGTGCACAAACAGCTGGAGGTCGGTCAGGTCAAAGCGCATGGTGTTCAAGCCTAAGGTTTATACGAAGTCTGGTTTTGGCAAATCCCGCTGGTAAAGCATCTTCCATAGCTGGATTATCAATGCTAGGCAATAGAGCAATGATTTTTGCTGAGGTTTGATAGTTCGGATAATACGAAGGATTGATGATGTGGAATGAAGGCTGGATGGCTGCGGCAGCCATTGCCGTGTTTGGACTGGCGGGTTGTGTCAAAGGCGTGGTGGGTCTGGGCCTGCCCACAGTTTCCATGGCCTTGCTGGCGGTGTTCATGCCGCCCGCGCAGGCGGCGGCCCTGCTGCTTTTGCCATCGCTGGTGACGAATCTGGTGCAGATGCGGCCCGTGGCAGGTTTGCGGCCCTTGCTGCAGCGTCTGGGCTGGATGCAGCTGGGCATCGTGCTGGGCACGTTGGGAGGTGTGGCCCTCTGGGGTGGAGTCGGCAGCCTGTCCGCAGCCAGACCGGCGCTGGGCCTGGCGCTGGTGATGTACGCCCTGTGGGGGCTGTCGGGCCTGCGCTGGCAGACGCCGGCGCCGCACCAGGCCTGGCTGGGGGCAGTATGCGGCCTGCTGACGGGCGCCATCACGGCGGTGACCGGTGTCTTTGTCGTGCCTGCCGTGGCCTTTCTGCAGTCGCTGGGCTTGTCCCGCCCCGCGCTCATGCAGGCCATGGGCCTGTGCTTTACCACCTCCACGCTGGCCCTGGGGGCCGGTTTGCTCTGGCAGGGCCAGGGACTGGGCGCGCAGGCGCAGGAGATGGGGCTGGGACTGCTGGCTTCGGCCCTGATGCTGATTCCGGCCCTGGCCGGCATGCACTGGGGCGAGCTGCTGCGCGAAAAACTCTCGCCCGAGCTTTTCCGGAAGCTGCTGATGCTCAGTCTTCTGGCTCTGGGTGTCTACCTGTGCTTCTGAGTGGCAGGGGCCGCAGCGACATTGCCGCCACCCAAGGGTTCGGGAGGAGGGCGGCAATGTCGTCCCGGGACGGTTACAGGCGGAAGACCTTGACGGCCTGGCCGCGCTCGACTTCCCAGTGCTGCTGGCTGCGCAGGCGCTGGGCCTGCCCCTGGCTGCGCGCATTGTGCTGCGCCAGCTTGATGGCCAGCAGCTCGCGTGCCAGCCGCTTGTTGGCATGCTGGCTGCGTTCGCTCATGACCTTGACGGCAATCCCGCTGGGCACATGCAGGGCATGGACGGCCGAGTCCGTGGTGTTGACATGCTGGCCGCCCTTGCCTGAAGCCTTGCAGGCCTGGAACTGGATCTCGCCGTCCATGGCCAGCTGGCGCGGCGGCTCGCAGCGCTGCACGGCGACGAACCAGTTCTTGCGCGGATGCCGGGGTCGGAAGGGGCTGGCGAAGATCCACTGGATGGTGCCCTGCCATTCGCGCAGTGCCGGCGTCTCGCGCTCGCAGCGCAGCAGCACCGACCTGTAGCCGGCCGGGGTGCGGAACTCCTCCAGCACCTCGACGGCCAGGTCCTCGGCGGCGCAGGCCTGCAGCAGCTTGCGCAGGGTCAGCTGCAGTGCGTACTCGCATTCGGCGGGGCCGTGGGCCGAGCTCAGTTGCATCAGCAGCATTGCAGGGCTCCCTTCTTGTAGGTCAGCAGGGGCCTGAGGCGCGCGACCAGCTCCACCAGGCCGGCTTGCTGCAGGCTGGCGACCACGGAGTCCACATCCTTGTAGGCCTGGGGCGCCTCCTCGTAGACCAGCTCGCGGTCGGCGCAGACCACGGCGCTGCCGAAGCGCGTGCGCAGCAGCTCGTCCAGCGTGAAGCGCGGCCGCAGCCGGCCCATGCAGTCCGTGCGCGCCCATTTGCGGCCGGCGCCGTGTGCCAGCGAATCCAGGGCCTCGTGCCGCCCGGCGATGGGCCGCACCAGATAGCTGTAGTCGCCGCGCGAGCCTGGAATGACGACCAGGCCCCGGTCCGCCGGCGTGGCGCCCTTGCGGTGCAGAAAACCGTCCTGGCCCTGCCAGTGGTGGGGCAGCACATGGTTGTGCGTGATGTCGAGCAGGGCTTCTGCCTGGGTGCGGATCGCGCGCAGCAGGCGCAGGGCGATGCTGCGGCGGTTGAGCCGCGCATAGTCAATGGCTGCATCGTGCTGCAGCAGGTATTGCCTTGCGGCTTCGCTGCCGGCGGCCAGGCCGTCGTGGCTGAAGCGCTGCACATGCTCGCGCAGTATGGAGCCGCCAAGGCCGCGCGAGCCGCTGTGCACCATGAGGTGCACGCGCTTTTTGTCGAGCGCGCCTTCCTCGTAGAGGGTCTCGACCTGCTGCAGTTCGGCAAAGTGGTTGCCGCCGCCTATGGTGCCCAGACTCTCCTGCAGACAGGCCAGATCGGCGACGCCGCTGGTCTGCGCGATCTGCTGCAGCTGCTCCATGTCCACGGTCTCCAGCAGCTCCTGAGGCGGAGGGCCGTCGATATTTCCCACGGCTTTTTCGAGCCTGGTGGCCGAGGTCTTGTGCACGGCCAGCTCGGTTGCGTACAGGGACATGCCGCAGCCTATGTCGCCGCCGACCAGGGCCGGGTAGAAGCGTCCTGTCGAGAAGAAGGCCGCGCCCACGGGATAGCCCCGGCCCGGATGCAGGTCGGGAAGACCCACGGCGGCGCGGATGCCGTCCAGATTGGCGGCTGTGGTGTGAAGTTGCTGGATGGCAGCGTCCTCGATCCAGACGCTGCGGTTGGCGAACACCTTGACATAGGTGTCCGAAAAAGAATTGCCCATGAATGGCCCTTGGTCGAATGCATGAAATCAGCGATTGGGCAGTCGCGACATGCTCGGCCGAGAGGCATCCGGGAATTCACGCGCAGCGCAAAGCCTGACTCCATGTCGTTCCATGGGTCGGCCAGGGTCTGCAGCGTGGCGGGAAGCGCTAGAAGGCTTTAGGCGTGCACGACTGCAAAGGGATTTGTCGTCTGGGACATGTCTCTCTCCTTTGCGTGAGTGGGGGAAGGCGCGCAACCCTTCGTGGATTGCGGCAAAGAAAGGCATGCTATGGACTGGCGAGCGGCGGCGCAAGCCGTGCAGGTCGATGCGTTGTGGATTGGCAACAGATATGAAAAAGCCCCGCAGGCCATGCCTGCGGGGCTTGAGGGACAGCGCGGGGGGAGTCCTGCGTCAGTCCTGAGGCCTGAAGCCGATGACCAGATCCGACGGTACCTTGCCGTCGATATCGCGCGGCAGCTTGTCGGTCTTGTGCAGGGCGCGGACCACGGCCTCATCCCAGGCCGCGTTGCCGCTGGACTTGGAGATCGTGGCACTGGTGATGGTGCCGTCCGGTGCCGTGCGCACGCGAACCTCGGCACGCGGATTGCCGCTGACCGCATCGGGGTAGACGATGTTGGGCTTGACGCGTGCGGCCACCTTGGCACCGTAGCCGGCCGATGGGCCGCCGCTGGCACTGCTGCCCGTACCGCCGGTGCGACTGCCGCCAGCGCCGCTGTGATCGCTGCCACCGCTGCCGCCAGCACTGCCGGAGCCGCCGGCCAGCCCTTGCAGGCGTGCCAGCTCAGCCTTGCGGCGATCATCGGCTGCCTTGGCATCCCTGGCGTCCTTGGCAGCCTTCTCCTTGGCTTCCCTGGCCGCTTTTTCCTTTTCAGCCTTGTCCTTCTCGGCTTTTTCCCTGGCAGCCTTGTCTTTGGCGGCTTTTTCAGCTTTCTCTTTCTCAGCCTTTTCCGCTTTTTCCTTCTCGGCCTTGTCCTTGGCCGCCTTTTCGGCCTTTTCCTTTTTCTCGTGCTCGAGCTTTTCCTTGCGTTCCTTTTCCGCTTTTTCAGCCTTCTCGGCCTTTTGCTTTTCCAGCTGCGCCTTTTCAGCCTTTTCCTTTTCGGCCTTGTCCTTCTCGGCTTTTTCCTTGCGCTCTTTTTCCTTGCGCTCTTTTTCGCGCTGTTCGCGGGCTTCCTGCTCGGCCTTTTCCTTCTTCAGCTGCTCCTGCTTTTTCTTTTTGGCCAGGGCAATCTCGGCCTCATGATCATCGTCATGGGCCTGAGCCTTGGGGGCCGGCGCAGGAGGAGGCAGCGGTGCAGCCACGGGCTCCGGCGGAGGAGGTGGCGGCTCGGGAGCCGGGGCTGGCTCCGGCGTGGGCTCCGGAGCGGGAGGCGGTGGTGTCACGGCGGCTGCGGAAGCCGGGGCGGAGCTGCTCCAGACCTCGGCTTCGACCATGGCTTCTTCGGCTTCCTTGGGGGGGCGCACCGTCCACAGCAGGGCCGCGATCAGCAACCCGTGCGCGGCCAGGGCGAGCGACCATGAGCGCGCCCGGCCTTTGGGGCGGGGCGGGGCAAACTGATCGCGATCTTGCTGGTTAGGCATGGTGAATTGGTGGTCTGCGCGGGCTGCGGCTTCAAGGCATCAAAGTCGCGGCTGGCGGCAGAGCTTCATGTATGGGTCAGTTGCTGGAAGAGGAAACAACGCCGAAGGCTATGCGCTTGACGCCAGCCTTGGACAGCGTGGTATGCGCCTTCATGACGTCATCGAAGGGCAGACCCTTGTCGGCGATGATCTGGATGGCGCTGTCCTCGCCCTGGCCTTGCTGCCAGGACTGGGCCAGGCCCATGAGGTCGCCAGGCTTGATGGTCTGGGTATTGCTGCCGTTCTTGAACTGGATGCTGCCGTCCTTGTCGAGCAGCACATAGGCAATGTTCTTGGTCGGCGGGCGCGAGGACTTGCCGGCGCTGGGTACATTGATGGAGCCGGGCGTGAGCATGGGGGCCGTCACCATGAAGATGATGAGCAGCACCAGCATCACGTCGATGAAGGGCACCATATTGATTTCATTGACGGTGCGGCGATTGCGACCGCGTGAACTCATGGCTGGCATGGATCACTCACTCCTTACAAATAGACTGCATAGCGCAGGCTGAAGACACCGAGCAAGGGCCGCCCCGCAGCAGGGGCTGACCCAGCGAAGCTGTCGTCCTCCTCCCGAAGAGAGAGGGGAAAGGCGCGAAGCGGCTCAGGGGGTGCTTCATTTCAATGGCCGGAGGCGGAGCCGCTGGCGGTGGAGCCGACATTGCGCTGCAAGATATTGGAGAACTCTTCGATGAAGGTTTCTTCCTGGCTGGCGATGCGGTCGATGTGATGGGCGTAGCGGTTATAGGCCGTCACGGCGGGGATGGCTGCAAACAGACCCATGGCAGTGGCCACCAGGGCTTCGGCAATGCCCGGGGCCACGGTGGCCAGCGTGATCTGCTCCATGTTGGCAAAGCCGGTGAAGGCGTGCATCACACCCCATACGGTGCCGAACAGGCCGACGTAGGGCGAGACCGAGGCCACGGTGCCCAGAAAGGACAGGCCGGATTCGATCTCGTCGAGTTCGCGCTGAAAGCTCGCGCGCATGGCTCGGCGCGTGCCGTCCATCAGAGTGGCGACGTCGCCGATGCGGCGCTCGCGCAGCTTCTGGTATTCACGCATGCCGCTGGCAAAGATGCGCTCCATGGGGCCGCCGGTCTTGGCGTTCTGCGCGGCAGAGGCATAAAGGTCGTTAAGGCTGGTGCCCGACCAGAAGTCCTGCTCGAAGTTGTCGTTGAGCGAGCGCACGCGCTTCAAGGTCTGGGCCTTGCGAAAAATGGTGGCCCAGCTCGCTATGGATGCGATCACCAGGATCAGCATGACCAGTTGCACCACCCAGCTGGCCTGCATGATGAGGCTGAGGATGGACATGTCTTGGGAGTTCATGAAAGTTGCTCCAGGATATGGTTCGGAATTCTCGCGGGGCGCATGGTCTTGCCATCCACCCACCCAATTCGGATGGAGCCCGTGCACAGTGGCGTGGGCTCTTGGGCTTGACTGTTGGAATGGACCAGCAGCGCCTGCTGCTCGATTGTGAGCGAAGCGCGGCCGGCACTTTTCAAGCTAGCGGTAACAAAGAGTTGGTCATCGAGTCGCGCCGGGTGCAGATATTCAAGCTGCGCAGACGTTACGACAAAGATGCCGCCGGTTTGTTCCCGCAGCTTTTGCTGGGCGATGCCCAGCGAGCGCAACCACTCGGTGCGGGCGCGCTCGAAGAACTTCAGATAGTTGGCATAGAACACGACGCCGCCGGCATCGGTGTCTTCCCAGTAAACGCGCAGCGGGAATGTGAACACCCCGGCTGCGGCGGCTTGCATCGCATCGGCCCCGTCAGGCAAAGGCGCTGGTTGGCTCTGCATCATCACGGATTCAGCAGAAGAGCTTTTTCATGCGAGCAATGGCTTCCTGCAACTGCTCCATGGAGTTGGCGGTGGAAAAGCGCACATAGTTCGCCGTCTCGGCCTGACCGAAGTCGCGGCCGGGGGTGATGGCCAGGTGTGCCTGGTTCATCAGCGCATAGGCAAAGTCCCAGCTGCCCTTCACGCCGAGCTTTTCGGCGGCAGCGCGGCAGTCAGCCCAGGCGTAGAACGCACCATCGGGCTTGACGGGCACGGGCAGGCCTATCGATTCGAGAGCCGGGATGAAGTAGTCGCGGCGGGCCTTGAACTCGGCGCGGCGGCGTTCGTATTCGGCAAGGCTTTCGGGCTCGAAGCAGGCCAGGGCCGCGTATTGCGACACGGTGCTGGCGCAGATGAACAGATGCTGGGCCAGCATCTCGATGGGCGCGACCAGGGACTCGGGCACCACCATCCAGCCCAGGCGCCAGCCCGTCATATTGAAGTATTTGCTGAAGCTGTTGATGGAGATGATGTCATCGCCCAGCTGGAGTGCCGATTGGCCGAAGGCTTCGTCATGCGACAGGCCCAGATAGATTTCGTCGACGATGGTCAGTCCGCCTTTGGCGCGCACGACGTCGTGGATGCGACGCAGCTCGTCGGGGGCAATCGAGGTGCCCGTGGGGTTGGACGGCGAGGCCAGCATCACGCCGCGCGTGCGCTCGCCCCAGGCCGCTTCGACCTTGGCGGCACTGAGCTGGAAGCGCTCTGCCGCCGAGGACGGAATCAGCACCGGCTTGCCCTCGGCCGCCGAGACAAAGTGCCGGTTGCAGGGGTAGCTGGGATCGGGCATCAGCACCTCGTCGCCCTCGTTGATCAGCGCCAGGCAGGCCAGCTGCAGCGCGGCCGAGGCGCCGGCCGTGATGATGATGCGGCGCGCCGGTACGTTCACGCCGAAGCGGCTGGCGTACCAGGCGCTGATGCGCTCGCGCAGCTCGGGCAGGCCCGGTGCCTGGGTGTATTGCGTGCGGCCGCCGCGGATGGCGCGTTCTGCAGCTTCCTGCACCAGAGGCGGGGCGCTGAAGTCCGGTTCGCCGATGTTCAGATAGATCATGGGCGTGCCGCTGGCGCTGGACTGGCGGGCCACTTCCTGCGCGTGCTTGGCCATTTCCATGACGTAGAAAGGCTCGATACGTTGGGCGCGGCGGGAAAGCTCGATGACGGACATGGACGACGTTATTCTTTCAATCAATCAGCGTTCGGGTGCAGTCTGGTGCCGGTGGATGCAGCCGTTGCAGCAGCCTCGCACCCATAAAAAAACTGCAACCAGCCAGCCGGTGCACCATAGCACCTGCGACCCTGTTGCAGTATTTGCATTGACTATGCATGTGGCGCCAGCAGGGCCGTGCAGGCACGACGCTGCAGGTCAAGCGGTTCAGCTGGCAGACTTGTTGGCGCGGTCATGCGCCACTTCGTTGGCGCGCAGCTCGGGAGCCAGTCCGTTGAGCACGGCGTTGACATACTTGTGACCATCGGTGCCGCCAAACTCCTTGGCCAGCTCGATGCACTCGTTGAGCACCACGCGCCAGGGTACGTCGGGGCAGTTCTGGAATTCATACACGCCAATCCACATGCAGGCATGTTCGATAGGCGAGATTTCGGTCAGGCCGCGATCGAGCTTGGGCGTGATCAGTGCATCCAGTGCAGCTTCGTTTTCCACGCAGCCGCGCAGCAGTGCATCGTAGTGCACCACGTCGGCCTTGTGAAAGCCGGCCAGATCGCGCGTGAAACGGTCGATGTCGAGCACCGCATTGCGGCCCACGATGTGCTGATACAGGCCTTGCAGTGCGAACTCGCGTGCGCGGCTGCGATTGGATTTGGAGCCCGCCTTGCGTGCGCCGGTGCTGGTCAGGCCGGTGCGCTTCTGGGGAGGGCGGCGCGAGCCGGACTCGCTGGATTGTTCTTCACTCATGATCGTCGTAGGAGTTGAGCAGATTGGCCATTTCCACGGCGACGCGGGCTGCGTCGCGGCCCTTTTCGACCTGGCGGGCAATGGCTTGCTCCATGTTTTCTGTGGTGATGATCGCGTTGGCGATCGGCAGTCGGTAGTCCAGGCTCAGACGTGTCACGCCTGCGCCCGATTCGTTGGCTACCAGCTCGAAGTGGTATGTCTCCCCACGGATGATGCAGCCCAGCGCCACCAGGGCGTCGTACTGATCGGTGTCGGCCAGTGTCTGCAGCGCCACGGGCACTTCGAGTGCGCCGGGGACGGTGACATGGTCGATGTTCTCGGTCTTCACACCCAGTGCCAGCAGCTCGTCGCGGCAGGAGGCAAACAGGGTGTTGGTAATGCTTTCGTTGAAGCGTGCTTGCACGATGCCGATCTTCAGCTCGGCGCCGTTCAGGTTCTGGCCTTGGCCTTTTTCTGCGTTTTGCATCTGGTGTTCCGTCTTTTATTCTTTGGGGATGTAACCCGTGATTTCCAGGCCGTAGCCCGCCATGCTGGGCATGCGGCGGGGCTGGCCCATGAGGTGCATCTTGCTCACGCCCAGCTCGCGCAGGATCTGCGCGCCCACGCCATAGGTGCGCAGATCCATGCGGCCGCGTTCGGGCGCCTGGGCCGAACGGGCCTTGCCTTCGAATTGGGTCAGCAGCTGCTCGCCGGACTCGCTGCAGTTGAGCAGCACGGCCACGCCCTGGCCATTGCCATTGATGTACTTGAGGCTCTCGTCCAGGCACCAGGAATGCTGGTTGCGGCCGGTTTCGAGCGCATCGAGCACCGACAGCGGCTCATGCACGCGCACGGGCACGGTGGTGTCTGGCTGCCATTCGCCCTTGACCAGTGCCAGGTGCACGGAGCCGCTGGGTACGTCGCGGAAGGCATGGGCGATGAATTCGCCATGGGCCGTCTGCATGGGGCGGCTGCCCACTTTCTGTAGCAGCGATTCGTTGCGGCTGCGGTATTCGATGAGGTCGGCAATGGTGCCGATCTTGATGCCGTGCTCGGCGCAGAACAGCTGCAGATCGGGCAGGCGGGCCATGGTGCCGTCGTCCTTCATGATCTCGCAGATGACGGCCGAGGGCGTGCAGCCTGCCAGCGCTGCCAGATCGCAACCGGCCTCGGTGTGGCCGGCGCGCATGAGCACGCCGCCGTCCACGGCCTGCAGCGGGAAGACATGGCCGGGCTGTACCAGATCGCTGGGCTGGCTGTTCTTGTTCACGGCCACCTGGATGGTGCGCGCACGGTCGGCGGCCGAGATGCCGGTGGTCACGCCTTCGGCGGCTTCGATGGAGATCGTGAAGGCCGTGCTGTACACGGTGCCGTTGCGCGCGGCCATGGGCGGCAGCTTGAGGAATTCGCAGCGCTCGCGGGTCAGCGTCAGGCAGATCAGGCCACGGCCGAAGCGGGCCATGAAGTTGATGGCCTCCGCTGTGACATGGTCGGATGCCAGAACCAGATCGCCTTCGTTCTCACGGTCTTCTTCGTCAACGAGAACGACCATGCGGCCGGCACGCATTTCCGCCACGATTTCTTCGACGGGCGAGATGGGCACAGGTTGGAGGGAGCTGTTCATGGAATGCCTTCTTGGACGTGAACTGGATGCGATGCACTGCAGTCGGCGGCTGGCGCATGACACGCACCAGTGAGGCATTGCCGACGCCGCCATGGGCGCAGGCAGGACTTCCAAAGAACGTGTGAGGCGGGAGGCCGCCTGGGCGGAGCCGCTTTCTGCAGGGTAAGGCCTTGCGGAAAGCGCTCATTCTATTGCAGAGCGAGCTTTGAGCGCGCGAGCCGACCCTGAAACCATGATGCAGTGCAAGAACGGGACGCAGCTCCAATGCGCAGCATCAAGCAAGGGCCGCCCCGCAGCCCAGCAATGATGCCGTCCTGCTTGGGAGGGGCGGCGAGGCCGCTCAGGGGGATTTTTAGTACTCGTGATCCTTGAGCACCACATCGCTGTCGGGATAGGCGCAGCAGGGCAGCACATAGCCTTCGGCCTGTTCCTCTGTCGTCACGCCCGGCCACTCGATGTCGTAGTGCACGCTGCCCGATACCAGCTGTCCCATGCAGGTGCGGCAGGTGCCGTTGCGACAGGAGCTGGGCCAGTTCACGCCGCCGCTCTCCAGCGAGTCCAGCAGCGACTGGTCGGTCCAGGCGTCGACCTGCTGGCCGCTGGGCTCGCACTTGGCGATGAAGAAGGGAGGGGCAAAAGCAGAGTCGTTGGACATGAGGCGCTGTAGTGATTCTTTGCAAAACCCGTTGTTGTAGCCGGTTTGCCAAGGCCGTGGGCCCGGTGCGGATTGCCTGTTTTTTCAGCGCTGAAAAATGAACCTTTTGAAATCAATGACTTGCCTGACTTATTCATTGGACCGGTGCAGTTGTTCACAAGGATGTCCAGCGTAGGACGGGATAAGTGTCTGTCTGTCGGATAGGGGCTGATCAAAAAATAGGCAGTTTGAGAAATTCCTGATAAATCAAGTGCTTGAGACATTGCTGCAAAAGCTATTCAGGCTTGTCCACAGGCTTGTTGAGAAAAATTGGGGAAAAGCCTGGCGCTTGTTGTTCTGGGTAACTCAAGCCGTAAACACGGTGAAGCATCCTCGTTTTCCTGCGCGTCCCTAAAAGTAGAGGTTGCTTCAACGGACGCTCCTGCTGCGGCTCTTCATAGGAACGCCACCACTACGCCAGCACGAGCTTGGCTCAGTTCTGCAGTACCAGCAATGCTTGGACTTCCGCCTTGGCCTGTATCCCGAGTCGCTCGAGATCAAGGCCTGTTGGCAAGTCGTCTTCGAGTATGACCTTGCCTGCACACAGCACCCACTTGAGGTGGGGACGCCCGCCGCTGGCGATGGGGCCGATGGCAGGGTCGTGCAGTCCAAAATATCGGGGGTCATCGAGTGCATATACGGCCAAATCGGCAGCCATACCGGCGGATAGATGACCGACACCTTCAAAGCCGAGCATCTGCGCGCCGCTCTGGCTGGCCCAGTGGATGATTTGCTCCACGGTGGTGGCGTCACCGCCTTCTTCGCCTAGCCCTTCGGGTATGGCGCGGGAAAGCGCGCCAGCCTGTGCGCGGTGTAGCATCCACGCAAAATGCAGCTCGCTGATCATGTCTGCGGCTTCGTTGGAGGCCGCGCCATCAACGCCCATCGTAACGGGGGAGCCCATTTTGGCTAGCGCAGGTGCGGGTGCGATTCCGTCGGCCAGGCGGGCATTGCTCTGCGGACAGTGGGCAATACCGGTACGGCTTTCTCCCAGCATCCTGATTTCCTCGGGGCTTAGGTGTACCAGGTGGGCCAGCCATACATCGGGCCCCAGCCACTCATTGCGGGCAAGATATTCGATGGGTAGGCAACCGAATTTTTCACGGCAATGCTCGATATAGGCCACGGACTCCGACATATGGCTGTGCAGTCGCAAGCCCATGGAGCGCGCGGCTCTGGCCACTTCCTTGAGCTCCGGTTTGGGCAGCGAGACATGGACAGAGGTGGGGGCCATGGCCACTTTGCTCATGGCCATGGGGGTGGTCTGGTGGAAGTACTTGGCCGTGGTTTGTACCGAGCTCAGCATCTGATCCAGTGTTTCGGTGGCCTGTAGCAGCTTTTCATCGGCTTCCAGCTTGCGGGTGACGGTGGCACCGCCACGCAGCAACATGAAGCGCATGCCCAGCGCGTTGGCTTCCTCGAACAAAATGGCGGCTGCATCAAAGTCCTGTCCTGGCTGGAACAGGTAATGATGGTCGGCTACGGTGGTGCAGCCTGAGCGTAGCAGCTCCACCAGACCAATGCGTGCGGCTATGCGCAAACGCTTTTCATCAAAGCTGCGCCGGTAGCTGAAGGGCACAGCCTGCAGCCACGGGCTCAGCGTCAGATTGATGCCTGCAGGCACACCTTTGAGTAAAGACTGGAACAGGTGGTGGTGGGTATTGACCCAGCCGGGGTAGATGACGCAGTTGCTGGCATTGAGCTGCTCCTCGCCGGGCAGGGGCGGTAGCCCGTTGCCCATCTCGGTGATGACGCCGCTCTCTATGCGGATGTCGCGGGCAGGGCTTCTGGCCTTGCTTCCTGACAGCCCCGTCATGATGGCTGCCGCATTGCGGATCAGAATATTGTTTTTCATGGGGCTCTCAGTTCTTGGGCATCAGGCCGTCCACGCCTTGAACCAGATAGTTCATATTGGCCAGATCACCGGGCGAGATATTCTGGCCCGCTGGAACGCGTGTCGTGCCTTGCTGATCGACCAAAGGGCCGGTGAAAATCTGGCGCTGACCTGAAGCAATTTCCTTGGTGAGGGTTTCAACCTGGTTGCGCACCTCGGCCGGAATGGCTGAGTTCAGCGGTGCCAGCTTGATGATGCCGTCGCTGAGGCTGCCCATGACGCTTTCGGGCTTCCATTTGTCCGCTAGTACTTCGTTGGCGACCTTGATGTAGAAGTTGCCCCAGTTTTGGGTAATAGAGGTGAGATTGGTCGTGGGGCCGAACTTGGACATGTTCGAGTAGTAGCCCAGGGTGTAGACCTTTTTCTCTTCGCCTGTGGTGACGATGGAAACGCCCGAGGTGGCATAGGCAAGAGTGTCTGAACCCAGCTTGATGAGAGCATTGGCGGCATCGCGCTCCTTGCCCGGGTCATACCAGGAATTTACCCAGATCAGGCGCAACTGAGCTTTTGGATTGGCGCTTTTCATGCCTAGTGCGAAAGCATTCACGCCTTGCAGCACCTCGGGAATAGGGAAGGCGCCCACGTAGCCGACCACATTGCTCTTGGTCATATGACCGGCGATCACACCTTCCAGATAACGGCCCTCATACCAGCGGGCGTTGTAGGTGCCGACATTGGTGGCTGTCTTGTAGCCGGTGCCGTTCATGAAGATGATTTTGGGAGCGGTGCGCGCCACCTTGAGCGTGGGCTCCATGAAACCAAAGGAGGGCGTGAAGATTAGTTTGCAGCCGTCTTTCACAAAATTGCGTACAACGCGCTCTGCGTCTGGGCCCTCTGCTATGTTTTCTACGTATTTGGTACTGATTTTGTCGCCCAGGGCGGCGACCAGTTCCTTGCGCGCCAGCTCATGCTGATAGGTCCATCCGCTTTCTCCAATCGGGTTGGAATAGAGAAAACAGACTTTGAGTGGCTCGGCGGCTGAGGCGCTGCCCAGGCCCAGCACAAAGAGCGACGCTGCGCTCCATGCTGCAAGACAGGGAAATGCGGTTGATCTATGCGTGTGGCGCACGTTGTTGCTGTTCATGGTCATGCCTCCTTGGTTCTGGTCGTAGGGAACGCGATGCTTTGAAACTTCAACTTTCCGGCTTGTAGCTCTGTCCCAGCGAGGCGGGAGAGTTCAGCTTGATCGTGGTCTTGTTGCGCGATATCAGCACCAGCACGACGATGGTGGCGATATAGGGTAGTGCGGACAGCCATTGCGAAGGGAGCTCCAGCGCCAGGCCTGAACCTTGGACGAACAGCTGGGAGACCAGCACGCCGCCGAACAGATAGGCGCCGACCAGAATGCGCAGGGGGCGCCAGGTGGCAAAAACCACCAGTGCCAGCGCAATCCAGCCCCGGCCTGCGACCATGCCGTCCGCCCACAGTGGCGTGTAGAACACGGACAGAAACGCTCCGCCCAGACCGGCCATGGCTCCACCATAGAGCACTGCCATGTAGCGGATGGCGATCACCGGGTAGCCAATGGCGTGGGCTGCGGTGGGTGATTCTCCGACGGCGCGCAGCACCAGACCTCCGCGGCTTCGATCCAGAAACCAGGCTGTTGCGGCTGCCAGTACCCACGAACCGTAGACTAGCCAGTGCTGGTGAAACAATGCGGTGCCCAGAAAAGGTATGTCCCCAAGTATGGGAATGGTGGGAACGGGCACGGCCGTCAGTGGTGCTGATTCATAGGACTTGCCCAAAAAGGCCGACAGACCCACTCCGAAGATGGCCAGGGCCAGCCCGCTGGCGACCTGGTTGGCCTGCATGGTCAGGCACAGATAGCCGAAGATTAGCGCCAGTGCTGCACCTGCAAGCATGCCCACTGCGGCCGCGGCCCAGGGGCCAGCTCCTGTAAAGGCAGCGGCAAAAGCCGCAACCGCGCCCACGGACATCATGCCTTCTGCACCAAGGTTGAGCACACCAGAGCGTTCGACGACCAGCTCGCCCAGTGCGACGATGATCAGTGGTGTGCCTGCGACCAAGGTGGCCGCCAGGATGGAGGAAATCAGCGAGGTATCCATGGTCAGGCCCTCCGGAGACCGCCTTGCCAGCGCAGACGGTAAGCAATGAACAGATCCGAGGCCAGCAGGAAAAACAGCAGCATTCCCTGGAAAACCTTGGAGATGGAGGACGGCAGGTTCAGTTGCTGCTGGGCTTGCTCGCCGCCCAGAAAGAACAAGGCCATGATCAGGCTGCTGGCCAGGATACCCACGGGGTGCAGGCGTCCGACAAAGGCCACGATGATGGCTGCAAAGCCATAGCCGGCGGAGATTTGCGCCGTCAACTGGCCCATGGGACCTGAAACCTCGGTCATCCCGGCCACGCCGGCCAGCGCGCCGCCAGCCAGTAGCCCGACCCAGATGGCCTGCTTTCCCGAAAAACCGGCATAGCGAGCGGCATCAGGTGCCTGGCCACCGACCTGCATGCGAAAGCCCTGCATGCTCAATTGCAGAAACACATAGCCTGCCAGCAGCACAAACAACGCCAGAATGAAGCCAGCATGCAGGCGTGTACCTTCGATCAGCACGGGCAATAGCGCACTGTCGCCAAAGCTGCGGGTTTGGGGAAAGTTGTAGCCGTCAGGGTCCTTCCATGGGCCATAGATCAGCCAAGATGCCAGCAACTGGGCTACATAGACCAGCATCAGCGACACCAGGATCTCATTGGTGCCAAAGCGTGTGCGCAACCAGGCTGGGATGGCTGCCCACAGCGCCCCGCCCAAGGCGCCGGCCAGCACCATCGCGGGCATGGCCCAGAAAGCGATTCGGTCCCCCACCATCAGCGCAATGCCGCTGGCAAACACGGCGCCAAGAATGAACTGACCTTCTGCGCCGATATTCCAGACTCCAGCACGAAAGCCGATGGCAAGCCCCATGCCGATCAGCATGAGCGGTGTGGCCTTGAGCAGCAGCTCGCTTAGACCATATAGGTCACTGATGGGCTGAATGAAGAAGGCATGAATGCCTTGCAGCGGTTTTTGACCCAGCGCAGCAAAAAGCAGTGCTCCGCTGAGCACGGTTAGCAGCACGGCCAGCAGTGGCGACAGCCAGCGCATGGAGTGCGAGGCTTCGGGGCGTTTTTCAAGCTTGAGCCACACGGTAGACCTCTCTTTCTGTAGGAAGAGTGGGCGGTGCGGCCTGGGGAAGGAGAGCACTCTCTTGAGGCCACATTCCGCTCATCCACAGGCCTATGGTCTCGACATCGGTCTGGTCAATGGCAACCACGGGAGATAGGCGGCCATCAGCAATCACGGCAATGCGGTCGCAGATTTCGAATAGCTCGTCCAGCTCTTCGGAGACCACCAGCAGGCTGGCGCCGCTGTTTCTCAGCTCAATCAGCGACTGGCGAATGAAAGCTGCCGCTCCCACATCCACGCCCCAGGTGGGCTGGGCTGCGATGAGTACTTGAGGCTTCTGCATCAGCTCCCTTCCCACGATGAGCTTTTGCAGATTGCCACCCGAGAGCGAGTTGGCAGGCGCTTGCGGTCCTGAGCATTTGACGTGAAAGCCTGCTATACAGTTCTGCGCAAACTGGGTCACCGCGTCTCTGCGAATCAGACCACGCTGCAGCAGGCCTTGGTCATAGGCAGTCAGCAAGGTGTTTTCGGCCAGGCTCATGGCTGGAACCGCACCACGTCCTAGACGTTCCTCCGGAACAAAGCCCAAGCCTTGTGTGCGGCGGCTGGCGCTGTTCAGGTGCGCGACTGGCTGGCCATTGAGATGAATCATGGCGGCATCGCGCGGCGGAAGCGGGTCTTCTCCCGATAGGGCAAACAGCAGCTCCTGCTGGCCGTTGCCGGACACTCCGGCAATGCCCAGGATTTCACCGGGCTTGAGGCTAAAGCTGATGTCCTGTAACGCAGTGCCGAAAGGGTGGCTGGCAGCGCGGGACAGAGAATGAACCTGTAACCTGGCAGTATCTGCCGTATTTGCCATGGGCTTGGGGCGCTGGCAGGGCACCAGCTCCTTGCCAATCATCATGCGGGCCATGGAGGCTGGTGTCTCCTGGGCCGGAATGCAATGGCTCGTCACCCGGCCGCTTCGCAGAACAGTGGCACTGTGGCAAAGTTCTTGAACTTCATCCAGCTTGTGGCTGATATAGAGAATGCTGCAGCCTTCATCGGCCAGCTGGCGCAGGGTTTCAAATAGCTTGCGCACGGCCTGCGGCGTGAGTACCGAGGTCGGCTCATCCATGATGAGTAGCTTTGGATTTTGAAGCAGGCAGCGGATGATTTCCACGCGCTGGCGCTCGCCTACGGAGAGGGTGTGCACCAGCCGCAGCGGGTCTATGGGCAAGCCATAGCGCTGGCCGACCGCATGAATGCGCTGACACAGGTCAGCCAGGTCGGGGCGACCCGGCAAGGCGAGGGCCACGTTCTGCACGACGGTCAGTGTCTCGAACAGCTGAAAATGCTGAAACACCATGCCAATGCCCAGTGCGCGAGCCAGGCCGGGGCTGCCCATCTGCACGCGCTCGCCCTGCCAGTAGATCTCTCCGTCGGTTGGAGTAGTCACCCCATAGATGATTTTCATCAGCGTGGACTTTCCCGCGCCGTTTTCGCCAAGGATGGCTTGAATTTCACCGGGTGCCACGACCAGGTCGATGCCATCATTGGCAACCACGGAGGAATAGACCTTGCGAATGCCTCGCAGCTCCAGCTGGGGTTTGCCTTGAGAAGGGATAAGGCTTGGCATATCAGGCCGCCTTTTCTAGAGCGTGAAGGGATGGCTCCTGGCTGGTGCTGGCGTTAAACAGAACGTTCAGCAGCACGGCGGTGAAGGTGCCCAGCAAAATCCCGTTCTGGCAGAATTTGGCCAGCAGATCTGGCAGGCGCATGAAGAAGCGGTCCGCGACCAGAGGAATCATGCCCATGGCCAGGCTGATGGCCACGATGTAGGCGTTCTTGCGGTTTTCGACAAAATCCACATGGCTGAGGATGCGCACGCCCGTCGCAGCCACCATGCCGAACATCACCATGGCTGCGCCGCCCAGATCATACTGGGGAATGGATGCGGCGATGAAAGACAGTTTGGGAAAGCTGCTGATCACGATCAGCATTACCCCGGCTGTTACGCAGACCCAGCGGCTGCGTACCCCGGTGACCTGCACCAGTCCGATGTTCTGCGCATAGGAGGTGTATGTGAAGGTGTTGAAGATGCCACCCACGATGGCACCAACACCATCGGCGCGGAGGCCGCGGGCGATATCGTCTTTCTCCAACGGACGCTCCACCACTTCTGAAAGTGCCAGGAACTGGCCCACGCCCTCGATCATGATGACAATCATCACCACGCACAGCGTGACCGTGGTCATTACGTCAACGGTGGGAATGCCGAAGTGAAACGGCGTGATGATGCGTACCCACTGTGTGGCTTGCATGCCCACGAAGTTGACCTGGCCTGATGCCAGCGTGATCAAAAAGCCAACGGCGATGCCGATCAGGACGGCAATGTTTGACAGAAAGCCCTTGCACCAGGCAATGATGAAGAGAATGGTCATCAGCACGATGCCGGAGATGGCTATGTGCGAAGGAATGCCATAGGCTGGGTTGTTGATGGGGCCGTTGGGGCCGGGGATGGTGGGGTTTCCACCCGCTGCCCAGTTGATTCCCACGCGCATCAGCGAAATGCCAATGATCAGAACGACGGAGCCGGTGACCACGGGTGGAAACCAGCGCAGTAGACGGCTGACATAAGGAGCAACTAGCAGCGTGAATATGCCCGCTATGATGACTCCGCCAAAAACCGCTCTAAGACCTAGCCCTGGTGTGCTGCCTGCTGCAATAATAGGAGCGACTGCGGTGAAGGTCACTCCCATCATCATGGGCAGGCGTATGCCCACCTTGCCAATGCCCATGCTCTGGATGATGGTCACCAGCCCGCAGCAGAACAGGTCTGCTGCGATCAGGAATGCTGTGTCTTCTTTGGTGAGCTTGAGGGCGTTGCCAATGATGAGGGGAACGGCAATCGCCCCCGCATACATAACCAGCACATGCTGCAGTCCCAGTGCTGCTAGTTGGGGCAAAGGCAGTTTTTCATCGACTGGATGTACTGCGGGCGGACTATGGTTCGGGGTGCTCGTCGTCATGGTTTGTCTCCTGAACAGGTTTCGAGCGGTCTGGAAACACCTGGCTTTTTCAGCTCTGTGTGTCCCAGACGGTTTAAGGCTGTCTCATGTTTCGTTGCGCAGGCTGGAGAGAATCAAGGGTTGAACACGCCGCATGGCTTCGGGGCTGATGCGTGCTCGCAAGCCGTCGAACTTGGGTCCCCGCGTGGCATCGATGCCAAGGCGTGAGGTAGTTCCATCGGCGGAAGAGGAAGGGTCCAGAGGGCTGCCAGGTAGTCCGTCCACCATGAACAGATCTTGGTGCGGCTGGAAATGCGTTGCCATGGCCCAGAGCACTTCTTCATCGCGGGTGATGTCCACATCCTCGTCAACGGCAAACACTGTCTTCAGATATGGGTCCCAGCCCAGCAGGCCCAGCATGACCTGGCGTGCTTCTCCGGGGCGTGATTGCTTGAGCGCGATATATGCGTGGAAGTGCGTTCCGGAATTGGGGTAGTGCACTGCAGTCACGCCTGGAAAGCGCTCCTTGAGCTTTTCCACCATTTCGGACTCTCTGGGGATACGGCCCAGATTCAGGTGCTCGGCCGAATTGCCTCCCACCACATCGAGCAGCCAGGCATCGCTGCGCTGCATCAGGGCCTCGACCTTGAAGACGTTGTTGGTGGAGCGGTCCGAGGAGTAGCCGGTGAATTCGCCGAAAGGCCCTTCTTCGGCGCGCATGCTGGGGTCAATCACGCCTTCAAGAACGAACTCAGCATGGGCAGGCACGGAAATGCCGTACTTTGGCGTTTTGACGACTTGCAGCGGCGCACCGATCAGCCCACCCGCCACGTGGCGCTCATCGATGCCATAAGGCAGGCGTGCAGCCGCGGCCAGCATGAACAGCGGATGTGCACCGATGACCATGGCCACTGGCAGGGGTTTGCCTTGGGTTTCGGCGGCCCGCAACATGCGCCAAAGGTGACCGCGCGAGTGCAGGCTGGTGGCGATCTCCGTTTCTGAGTGAACCATGGAGCGGTGATAGCTCACATTGCTTATGCCATCGAACTCGGAAATCAGAATGGAGTTGGTGATGTAGGGGCCGCGATCACTGGCGAAATGCTTGATGGTCGGGATATCGGTATGCAGATTGATCTGGCTAGTCTTGACTTGCTGCAGGACTTTGCCGTCCTGAATCAACTGCGGCTGCAGCAGGTTTCTGCTGCGAGCTTGGTATTCGGCGTGCAGGCCTGCTGCGCCCACTCCGCCCAGCATGCGGCCCACGCGTTCACGTGAGGCAAACAGATTGGTAATCAATGGGCGCTGCAGGTCGTCAATCTGGTTGAAGCGTAGCAAGGGGTGAAGACCTTGAGCGGCGAGGGACCAGACGATGGCAGTGACATCCTGGTCCCGACCGGCGGGGTGGTCGATGGACAGAACATCCTCCGGCCAGCTGTCGGCATAGGCTGCATAGAAGTCGTGCAAATCCTGACCGGTGTCCATCATTGTTGTTCTGGCATTCATCGAGTGTCTCCTCGGCAAAGCGAAACGGGGAGCCAGTGATTGCTGGCACTTTCTCTGTATGGGATGCCCACCGCCCGTAGGCGATGGGCGAGAGCCGCACTACTTGGCTGCGGCGAAGGTCATGGCTTCTTTTCTTTCGACACCTGCGTAGGTGGCTTTCAGACGGGCCTTTGCGCCTTCCTGGTTTTTCGGCGGAGGTGTGGTTTCAATGCCCACCAGTCGCGCAATGTTGTTGCCCAGGTAGTCTTCCAGCGTGTCTTCGTCGAGGTCGATTCCGTGCGGTGCGGGGCGGCACAGCATTTCCAGCTCGCGAAGCCACATGCCAGGCTCGTTGGGAGGGCTGTCCGTGCCGAACACCAGCTTGTTGCGCGGTAGTTCCTTGGCAAACTCGGCAATGCGCGCCTGGAAGCACCAGCCGGATTCGACATAGACATTGGGAGTGTCCATGGCCATCCAGAAGGTCTCGAACGAATAGTTGCCACCCGTCTGAATGCCAAAGTGCGCGATCACGAAGTTCACCATGGGGAACTCGCGAATGATCGGGTAGAACATCGTGGGAATGGTGAACGGGCCGTCACCGGTGTGGATCAGCACAACGATGTTGTACTTGGCGCAGACCTTCATTGCCGGGCGCAGCCATTCCAGCGCGCGATCAGGCCGGTAGCCATGCATATTGGCATGCAGCTTGATCATCTTGAAGCCATAGGCCAGATGGTGGTACTCGATTTCGGCAGCACCGTTTTCGGGCCCCCAGCGGGGGTTGTAGGTGAAGTTGCCGATGAAACGGTCAGGGTACTTCTGAGTGAGCTCGGCAATGTAAGACATATAGTCACGGATACCGTCACGGCCGCGGCGGTTGCCATCACGGTAGCCGGTATTACCGGGCGGGGGCTGGATGAAGCCCATGTCGATGCGGCGCGGCTTGCCGTTGATCATGTAGGGACCATCCATGAGCTTGAGCATGCGCTCGCCATTGAAGGGCGTACCTGTGTGGCGCCACGCCTCGTCCACCAGATTGGTGGGGTGCAGGTGAGTGTCGATAATCATTTTGTGTCTCCTGGCTTGAATTAATACAGTTCGATCACGGGCTGGCGCTCGGCCTTGTGGCCCAGCATCTGCTCAGCCTCCTCAAAGGTTCGAGGGGCTGGCGTGGGTTCGATGCCGATCATTCGGGCGATGTTGTTGCCCAGGTAGTCCTCTAACGTTTCCTCGTCGAGGTTCATGCCCTGTGGGGGGTTGGTACACAGCACTTCCAGCAGGCGCAGCCACATGCCGGGCTCGTTGGGTGGGGTGTCGGTGCCAAAAATGATCTTGTGCTTGGGCAGTACCTTGGCAAACTCCACAATGCGCGACTGCAGGCACCAGCCGGATTCGCAATAGACATTGGGCAGATCCATGGCGGCTTGGAAGGGCTCAAAGCAATAGACACCGCCGGTCTGCACGCCGAAGTGGGCCATGATGAAGTTCACCTTGGGGAACTCCTGAATCATGGGAATCCATTCGGAGGGGATGCTGTAGGGGCCGTCGCCCGTATGCAGCTTTACCGGCACACCCAGCTCGGCGCATTTTTCGAAAGCCGGGCGCACCCAGTCCAGCGCGCGGTCAGGCCGGTAGGCATGCATATTGGCCTGCATCTGAACCATCTTGAAGCCATGCTCCTTGACATAGCGCTCTATGGCTTCGACGCCGTTCTTGACGCCGCAGCGAGGGTTGTAGACAAAGCAGCCAATGAAGCGGTCGGGATGCTCCTGCACGCATTTGAGTGTGTAAGCCATGTAATCGTCGATGGACTCGCGGCCCGACTTCTCACCGTCGCTCCATGTGTAGATGGTGTTGCCCTGGGGCGGCTGGATGAAGGCCTTGTCGATACGGCGGGGTTTGCCATTGACGTAGTAGGGGCCATCCATGGTTTTGAGCAGCCGGTCCACGGTATAGGGTTTGCCGTCGTGCCACCAAGCCAGGTCAACCTGGTCGGTGGGGTAGCAACTGATGTCGATGATCATGTGTCTCTCCTTCTGTGATGACGGTTGAAGCGCTTCAGGCGGCTTCCTGAGCCTCGATGGAAACCAGGTGGCGAGTGAGTGCGCTTTGCAGTTGCGAGGCATTGAGATGGCGACCAATGAAGACCAGCTTGCTGCCGGGTGTTTCATCCCACCAGGGCAGGGCGGGCTTGAGTTCGAGCAGGCGGTGAACCCCTTGCAGCACATGGCGGCGGTCATCGCCTTGCACATGCAAAATTCCTTTGACGCGGTAGATGTCGTCGCCGTGTTCGCTCAGCAGTGCATTGAGCGTGGGCATCAGGGCATCGATATCGAAGGGCCGGTCAAAGGTGAACGACACGGAGTTCACGGACGGGTCGTGTGTGTGAGCATGGTCAGCGGACTGGCTAATGGCCGGCAGATGATCGTGTTCCTGGTGCGTGCAATGCTCATCGCAGGCATGGGCACCGATATGGCCGCCAATGGCTGGCCTGTGCAGAAAGTCGGGGTCTGTCATGGACAGGGCATCGGACTCGTATGTCTGCAATCCCAGAATCTGGGAGAGGTCCACTTGGGCCTGCACAGTGCGCATCACAGGTGCAATGCTGTTGAGTGTGCGGATGCGGCGCTCCAGCTCCTTGAGCTCGGACTCGCCGACCAGATCGGACTTGTTCAGCAGGATTCGGTCTGCAACCACAATTTGCGTGACGGCCTGGTTGTCATACTCGGCCAAGGCTGGATCGTCCAGGTGAGGCTGGACGTGTACGGCATCTACCAGAGTTACGATGCCGTCCAGCATCACTTTCTTGGCCACGTCGTTGTCCATGAAGAAGGTGGCGGCCACGGGCGAGGGGTCCGCCAGTCCGCTGGTCTCCACCAGGATGTGGTCAAACTGGTCCTTGCGGTCGAGCAGCTTCTGCAGAATCTGCACCAGATCGTTGCGCACATCGACCACGCAGCAGATGCATCCATTGGCGACCTGGAAGATTTCCTCTTCGGAGGCCATCACCAGATCGGAGTCCACATCTATTTCGCCGAACTCGTTTTCGATCACAGCGATGCGGTGACCATGCTTTTCCGTGAGGATGTGATTGAGCAGCGTCGTCTTGCCAGCCCCCAGAAAGCCAGTGAGTATGGTGACGGGAATGGGGCGTTCAGAGGTCGAGGTCATGTGTAAGCTCCTTCTGTGACACGGTGGCTTTGCGCAGTCCGGGCTTTGAGCGCTTGCAGCACTTGCTCGGGACGGATGGGGTAGTGACGAAAGCGCACGCCGATGGCGTCATACACGGCGTTCACGATGGCCGGACCGATGGCGATGATGGGGTCCTCACCCACGCCTTTGGCGCCATACGGCCCGCCTGGATCGGGCGCGGTCTCCAGCAGCACGGTGCGTATCTGAGGCATGTCCATGGACAGCGGCATCTTGTAGTCGACAAAGTTGGCATTCAGTGAGCGCCCGGTACTCATGTCGATCTGGTAGTCCTCGTAAAGCGTGTGACCTATGCCCTGCTGTATGCCGCCTTCGATCTGGCCGGCAGCCGCAATCGGATGGATAACCTTGCCAATTTCATGCACGGGTACAACCTGCAGTACCGTGATCTGGCCGGTTTCGGTGTCCACGCTGACCTCGGCAAAGTGGGCCGCGAAGGAATAGGCCTTGGTCGGGTGGTAGGTGGCTGTGCCCACCAGTTGCGCAGCCGGAATGCCTTTGCGCGCTGCGACGGCATCACGCACGCTCATGCTTTTGCCATCGGGGCCACATATCACGCCCTGTGACACCTGGAGGTTGGAGGCTGCAGTGTCAAGATAGCCTGCAGCGCGCTCCAGCAGTTGCTCTTTGACCTTCGCTGCCGCCATCTGGGCTGCTCGCCCACCCATATAGGTTGTGTGGCTGGCAAATGCGCCAATGTCCCAGGGAACGACGTCGGTGTCTCCATGCATGACGCTGACGGCTTCAAAGCACAGGCCCAGCTCCTGGGCCACGATTTGTGCCAGCGCCGTATGGGCGCCTGTGCCCAGACCAGCGGTGCCCGTCAGCAGCACTACCGTGCCGTCTTCATTCATCTTGACGATGGCATTGCCTTGCTCCTTGATGCCGGGGTAGGCGCTGCTGCCATGCATTTCGCAGCCCATGCCCCAGCCCCGGCGTACCGGGCCCTCTTTCGGGCTTGAGCCACGCGGCCAGTGCACCTCTTCCATGCCGCGGCGTATGCAGTCGGGCAAGCCGTGGCCTACGATGAGGTGGCCCGAAGGGGCCAGATCGCCCTGGCTGACGGCATTCATCAGCTTGAGCTCTGCCGGGTTCATGCCCAAGACCTGCGCCGCTTCATCAAGCTGCAGGTCCAGCGCAAAATAGGTCTGAACGACGCCATAGCCGCGAAACGCACCAGCGATGGGGCTGTTGGTATAGACGCATAACCCTTCCAGGTCCACGTTCTCGCAGCGGTACAGCGATGTCAGGGATGCTGTGCCCACGTTGGTCACGCCCGGGCCATGTGAGCCGTAGGCACCTGAGTTGAAGACCACGCGGGCCTGGCGCGCGGTGATGCTGCCGTCCTTGCGAAAACCCTGTTTGAGCCAGATCTTGAAGGGGTGTCGGGTGCGGCCTCCGAGGAAGGTTTCTTCCCGAGAGAACTCCATGCGCACAGGGCGGCGCGTCTGTTTGGCTAGCAGTGCGCAGAGGAACTCGCTCTGGAACAAGTCCTGCTTGGCACCGAAACCGCCGCCCATATGGTGCAACCAGCACGCGCACCTTGTGCAGCGGCAGGCCCAGCACTTCGGCCATGATGCCGCGCACCATGAAAGCCGTCTGCGTGGAGATCCAGACCGTGAGATTGCCGTTGCCATCCCACTGGCACATGCAGGCGTTGGGCTCCATATAGGCGGGAGTAGGGCGGCCGCCTTCATACTCGCCTTCGAGGACAAAGTCGGCTTCCTCAAAGCCTTTGACGATATCCCCGCGCTGTACCCGAACCGGTGGCAGTACCAGGTTGCCACCAGGCTCTCGGTCGTGAATGCGTTGGGAGGCTGGTGCGGCCAGAGCTTCTTCGGTGGTGAAAAAAGCCGGAAGTAGCTCATACTCGATATCAATGAGATCAAGAGCCTGCTCTGCAATTTCTTCGCTTGTTGCCGCGACCACGGCAACACTTTCACCCCAGTACCTGACCTTGCTGTCCAGAATGTACTGATCGCAGGTGACCGATGCAGAGCGTGGGTGTGGTGAGCCTGCGTGCAGCACGCGGGGTACGTTCTCATGGGTCAGAACGGCTTTCACTCCCGCGAGGGCCAGAGCCCGGCTGGTGTCGATCTTCACGATGCGGGCATGGGCGACATTGCTGCGCTTGGTCCTGGCATACAGCAGGCCGGGCAGATGCATGTCAGCCACATATTTGGCATCGCCTGTGACCTTGGCCAGCAAGTCGTTGCGCCTGACGCTGGTTCCGATGATGGATTTTGGGCTCATGATGCGCTGGCCTCCTGTGCGACGGGGGCGGCTGCGGCAATGGCGTCCAGAATTTTGGTGTATCCCGTGCAGCGACAGATGTTGCCGGCGATGGCAAAGCGGATGTCTTCGGTGCTGGGGCAGGGGTTCTCGTCCAGCAAGGCTTTGGCTGCAATCAGAATGCCGGGTGTGCAGAAGCCGCATTGCGCCGCGCCGCATTGCATAAAGCATTCCTGCAAGGGATGGAGCTTGCCGTCTGCACCTTGCAGACCTTCAACGGTGGTGATTTCGGCGCCCTGGGCTTCTGCAGCCAGAATCAGGCAGGCGTTGGCAGGGCGGCCATTGAACAAGATGGTGCAGGAGCCGCATTCGCCCACATCGCAGCCTTTCTTGGTGCCCGTGAGGCCCATCTCGGTGCGCAGCGCGTCCAGCAGACTGCGGTTGGGTGCGACATCGAACTCCAGCAGGTCACCATTGACCGTGCAGGAAACATTGAGCTTGTTCATTGTTGTGCCTCCTTGATGGCTTGTGTCAGTGAGCGAGCAGTCAGCACGCGCACCATGTCCCGGCGGTAGCCAGCGCTGGCGCGCACATCGCTGATGGGTGTCGCTGCAATAGCTGCCGCCAGACTTGCTGCTGCGATATCTTGTTCATCAGGTATGCGCCCCTTGAGCAGAGCCTCTGCGGCTGCAGCCCGCAAAGGCGTGGGCCCCACTGCGGCAAGAACGATGGATATGGAATCCACTTTTCCTGCTGCGTTGAGCGTCACGCTGACCGCCACGCCGACAGTGGCTAGTTCCATCTGGCTGCGTCGGCCATGTTTGATGTAGACCTTGCCGGTGCGCTGAGCCGGTGCGGGAAGCTGGATATGGGTGACGATTTCATCGGTCGCCAAGGTGGTGCGCCCCCTGCCTTGCAGAAAATCTTCTACCCGGCATTGGCGCCGCCCTTGCGTGCCGTAGATGTGCAGCACGGCATCGTCGGCAATCAGTGGCGGCAGGCTGTCTGCCGAAGGCGAGGCACGGCAGACATTGCCCACCAGCGTGGCGCGGTTGCGGACCTGGATGGAGGCGAAGTCTGTGCAGGCCTTGGCCAGACTGGCGTAGTGCTTGAGTGTGATGTCCGAGGTCTCGATCTGTCGGGTGGTCACCAGTGCGCCCAGGCACAGACCGCCTTCCGCAGTGAAACTGAAGTCATCCAGGCCCGGAATCTTCTTGATGTTGACCACATGCGACGGTGCTCGCGCATGCTCTTTCATCATCACCAGCAAATCCGTACCTCCGGCCATCAGGCTGGCAGTGCCTGCGCAGCTTTGCAGCAGTTCTGCGGTCTCCTGCAGGCTGGCGGGTTCTGCATACTCAAAGAACTTCATGCTTGTGACTCCTGTTTCATGAGACTTCGCTGCGGCGGATGGCCGAAAGCCCTTGCCAGCGCTTAACGGTGTTCACTTCAATGTCGAAAAGATCCAGAACCCGGCCCAGCGAGTGGTCCACCATCTCGTCGAGATTGGCTGGGCGGGTGTAGAAGGCGGGCACCGGCGGGGTGACGATGGCGCCCATTTCCGTCACGGCCAGCATGTTTCTGAGGTGGGTGAGTGTCAGCGGCGTCTCTCTTGCCATCAGCACCAGGCGGCGGCGCTCCTTGAGCATCACGTCGGCAGCGCGAGAAATCAGCGTGGAGCCAATGCCGTTGGCAATCTCGGCCAGCGTTTTCATCGAGCAAGGTGCAATCACCATGCCCAGTGATTTGCAGGAGCCGCTGGCAACGCAGGCGCCGATGTCTTCGTTCTTGTGAACCTGTGCCGCCAATGCGGTGACCTGAGACAGCTTGAGATCGGTTTCCGCGCCCATGGTGATTAGTGCGGCGCGGCTCAGGATCAGGTGCACATCAATGTCCGTACCCTGCAAAAGCTGTAGTAGCCTGTAGCCATAGATGAATCCGGATGCGCCGGAGATGGCCACGATCAGACGCTGACGGTTGAGCTGCTGCATCTTCATGAAACTCTCCAAGACATATGAAAGCCATGACCCCGGAACAGGCCTGGAAGGAAATCGGTGAGCGCTATGCGGTTCCCGGTCGCGCGGCTGAGCTGCTGCTGCAGCAGGACGAGCGCGGGGTGGATGTGGTTCTGGAGCTTTTCTGCGAATGCGTGCAGGCTCGTGGATTCCGGCTCGATGCCCGGGACAGGCAAGAGGCTGATGATTGCGTGCGCGATTGGCGTGCGCAGGTGGTGCAGCCACTGCGTCAGGTTCGCCGTGCGCTGAAGCCCATGATGGAGCGGGTGAGCGATGCTGCGCAGCTCAGAGCCCGGATTCAAGCGTCCGAGCTGCAAGCCGAACGCGTGCAAGTGGGGATGCTCTGTGAGTGGCTCGATAAATACCTGGCTCGATCTGCTGCGGCGAGTGCCGCTGGCTGCAAGATCTGAAGCTCCCCTTGAGAATATTAGGGTAGAGCACAGCATCCTGGCCTCCTGCTTAGGAAAACCGGCCCGACGAAGCCCTTTCGTCACGGGGATGAGTTAATGCTGGCAGAAGGTGAAGCTTTGTAAAACTATCGAAGGCTTATATATTCATTGCCGATTCATATGATTTGGCGATAAATACATGTCGATTACCCTACGTCAGCTGGAAGTGTTTGTCGCGGTTTCTGAGGAGGGTAGTCTCACCAGAGCCGGTGAATCGCTGGGATTGCCGCAGTCCAGCATCAGCACGCAACTCAAGGAACTGGAGGGGTTGCTTGGCCTCAAGCTCTTTGATCGTCACACGCGCATGCTGCGCCTGACCGAGGGCGGCATGCAGATACTGCCGCTGGCGCGCAAAACACTGGCAGATCTGGCGGCCATGCTCGACGGCTCAGCGCAGCTCAAGACGCTGGAGAGGGGGCGGGTTTCGATTGCGGCTTCTTCCATGCAGGCGGCTCTGGTGCTTCCCCGAATGGTCAAGTTCTTCTGCGAGATGCATCCGGGCATCAAGATTGAGCTGCTCGATGTTACCCAGGACGATGTCATCCAGATGGTCAAGGGCGGTGCTGTGGATTTTGGCGTGGGTACGGCATTTGGTGACCATGGAGATCTGTCTATGAAAACACTGTGGTCAGAACCTTTCTTTGCCGTGATGCCGCATGACCATGCTTTGGCGAAAAAAAGAAGCGTGACCTGGAAGGAATTGCAAAAACACCCCTTGATAGGGTCTCGCAAGGGAAATCCGGTAAGAACGGCGCTGGAGTTTTCTCTGGCTAGTGAAGGCGTGTCGCTGAAATACGTGCATGAAGTTGCACTGCCGCTGACCGTTGTCGGTATGGTTGCAGGGGGACTAGGTGTAGGTGTTCTGACGGGCTCTACCCGCCGCCTTTCGGAGTCGATGGGGCTCGTGCTTAAGCCCATTTCCCAACCTCGAGTGGAGCGAGAAGTCGTGCTGGTGCTTCATTCCGCGCATTCACTGTCTCCTGCAGCAAAGAAGTTCAGCGATGCATTGGTGAGTTGGACAAGTCTTAAAAGATCGCGCTTTAACGAGGAGGGCAATGATGGTCATTGCTTCTGCAATGTTTGCTATCAGTTTGGATGCGCACTAGAGCATCAGGTGTGATTCTGACCAGCGGTTTCTAGATGGTTGTCAGATCCCTGCTGATTGCGCACGTTCTTGCCGAATAAATCAGGCACTTTCATCCTCAAGGTGTTGAGCGTGGATTCAACTGATCAATGCAACGCAACGACTGCCTCCGGCGGGACATGAAGCAAGGACAGGGGGACTCCGCTGAAGCTCAGAAAGTACTGATGTGGTATTGCTGAAAGTCGGCGATAGCATGCACGAGATCGGCAAGCAGCCTGGCTGAGCACACCTCCGTTCACTCCGTCCTGAGTGGACCGGCCATCTGCGAGACGCCGATCGCGCTTGCAGCAGTCTCTGGCCAAGGGAGAGTCAATCGGCTGACACAGCGGTCAGGTAACCGGGAGATTGGCACTATCAAATTCTTGACAGCGAACCACCTGGAAGGCGTTAACTTGAAAAAATTTGACGAATGCGGTCTTTTGTAGGTGTCCGTTTTTATGGACTCTGGAGGGTGTTTACGACTTTAGTTCGACAGGGCTGCGCAAGTGATGCTCTGGAAGGCGCATGGATGCTCGGCCTGTGTTTACGACTTTAATTACCCAGAGCAGCGATTGTGGATGACCGATGTTTGCTATTAGAGATATAGCTTGTAGCGATTGTTAATGTTGAAATTTGAATGCTTTTCTTATTGAAATCAATTTGTAACTTGCGGTGGATGCTTTCATATTGGTAGCATTCTCCTGACTTACCCGCAGGCAGTCGCAAACGCTACGTTGCGCTGCAGCATGGGCGCTTAAAGTGGCCGCATCAATGCACAAGCAAGGAGCAAGACATCATGGCAATGGATTTTCAAGGTCGTGTGGCCATCGTGACGGGGGCGGGCGGCGGTCTGGGGCGTCTGCATGCACTGGCGCTGGCCAGGCGCGGCGCCAAGGTGGTGGTCAACGATCTGGGCGGCGCGGTGGACGGCTCGGGCGGCTCGGCCACGGCGGCGCAGCAGGTGGTCGATGAAATCCGTGCGGCGGGCGGCGAGGCGATTGCCAACGCGGCCTCCGTGACCGACTTCGAAGCCGTGCAGGCCATGGTCAAGCAGGCCATCACGGCCTGGGGGCGCGTGGATATTCTGGTCAACAACGCCGGCATTCTGCGCGACAAGAGCTTTGCCAAGATGGACATGGCGGACTTCCGCCTGGTCGTCGACGTGCACCTGATGGGCGCGGCCAATTGCTGCAAGGCCGTCTGGCCCTATATGCAGGAGCAGAACTATGGCCGCATCGTGATGACGACTTCGTCCACGGGCCTCTACGGCAATTTCGGCCAGGCCAACTATGGCGCGGCCAAGCTGGCCCAGGTGGGCCTGATGCAGACGCTGGCCATCGAAGGGGCCAAGCACAATATCCGGGTCAATGCGCTGGCCCCCACGGCGGCCACACGCATGACGGCGGGCCTGCTGCCCGAGCCGGTGCTGGAGGCCCTGAAGCCGGAGGCCGTGGTGCCCGCCATGCTGGTGCTGGCGCACGAGAGCGCGCCTACGCGCACCATCGTCTGTGCCGGCGCCGGCGGTTTCGAGGCGGCGCACATCACCATGACCGAGGGTATCTATCTGGGCATGGGCGAGACCGTCCCCGAGGAGCTGGCCGCGCGCCTGGCCGAAGTCACGGCCAGCGAGGGCCAGCAGGTGCCGGCCAGCGGCGCCGTCCAGGGACAGGTGGAAGTGGGCAAGGCCATGAAAGCGCATGGACATTGATCAAGGCCAAAGTCGCCGCATTTTTGGCCCTGTACGAGCGGCAAGAGCGGCTGGCGGTTGCGATTAGCACAGCTGAAAAAAGCCCTCTCGCGAGGGCTTTTTCTGTTTTGGAGTGAGCATGTGCTCATGTTTGGGTTGCTGTTAACCTGACAAACTTCTGGCAGAGGCCCTGGCTCTTGGCAGCTCAACAGGCCGAAAAACGTGGTTAAGCGGCCAGCCGCCATCGCGTTGCGTCTTGTTTCTCTATCATTCGCCGTCTGGGCGCGATTGGGCAGACGAAGTTTGTCGTCAGCGTCTTCACTAAGAAGGTAAGAACAATGAAGACATCGCAGGCCGCCGTGAATATGCCCACCGCCGAAAGGCTGCTGGGCATTCGTCGCGGCATCGAGAAAGAGGGGCTGCGGGCACTGGCCACGGGCTCGCTGGCCCTGACGCCGCACCCTGCGGAACTGGGCTCGGCTCTCACGCACCCGCACATCACCACCGATTACAGCGAGTCCCAGCTGGAACTCATCACCGGCGCACGCCTGGGTGTCGAGGAATGTCTGGACGAGCTGACCGAAGTCCATCAGTTCGTGCTGCGCAACCTCAGCGAAAGCGGCGAGTTGATGTGGAACTCCAGCATGCCCTGCCGCCTGCCTACGGACGAGACGATTCCGCTGGGCCGCTATGGCAGCTCGCACTCGGGCCGTTCCAAGAGTGTGTACCGCATGGGTCTGGGCCACCGCTATGGCCGCCGCATGCAGACCATCTCGGGGATTCATTACAACTGGTCGCTGCCTGGGGTGAGCAGCGACCAGTACTTTGCGCTGATCCGTAACTTCCGCCGCAACGCCTTTGTGCTGCTGTATCTGTATGGCGCTTCTCCCGCGCTGTGTCCCTGCTTTGTGGAAGGGCGTGAGCATCGCCTGCAACCGCTGGGCGATGGCAGGCATGCGCTGTATCTGCCCTATGCCACATCGCTGCGCATGGGACGCCTGGGCTATCAGAGCGACGCGCAGTCCAGCATCAATGTCAGCTACAACGGACTCGACGGCTATGCGGACTCGCTGCATGAGGCGCTGACCCGTCCTTACCCGGCCTACGAGCAACTGGGCGTGAGGAACCCCGGTGGCGACTACAACCAGCTGGGCACGGGCCTGCTGCAGATCGAGAACGAGTTCTACGGCACCATCCGCCCCAAACGTACTGTCAAGAGCGGCGAGCGCCCGCTTCACGCGCTGCGCGAGCGCGGTGTGGAATATGTGGAAGTGCGGCTCATGGACATCGATCCCTATGAAACCGTGGGCATTGCCCCGGCCACCATGCGCATGATCGACGTCTTTCTGCTGCACTGCCTGTACAGCGACAGCCCCGACGACACGCCCCAGGAAATTGCCGACCTCAAGCACAACCAGCATCTGGCCGCGGAGCAGGGCCGCGAGCCGGGCCTGAAGCTGGTGCGCAACGGCCAGCAGGTGCTGCTGACCGACTGGGCACAGGATGTGCTCGAGCAATGCCGTCCCTATGCCCAGGCGCTGGATGCTGCGCACGGCACAAGCGACTACAGCGCTGCGCTGGATCAGGCCCTGGCTCGCGTGCAGGATGCGCAGTCCACGCCCTCGGCCCATGTGCTGCAGGAGCTTACCGGCGCCTATGACAACCGTTTCATAGACTTCATGACCATGCAGTCCGCCAAGGCGCGCGATGCCTTGCTGGCCATGCCCTGGACGGCCGAGCAGCAGACACGCTACGAGCAGATGAGCCAGGAGTCGGTGACCGCGCAGCAAGCCATCGAGGCTGCCGACACCATGACGTTCGAAGAGTGGCGCCAGCGCTATATGGATCCAGCCAGCCTGCTGTAATTCTTGGAATTTGATAGCTGGGGGCGCTTGCAATCTCTGGGTTGCAGGCGCTTTTTTATTGCATTCGGTGCTGCGGCTGTCACGTCACTGTCATCTGTGTTTCATATCGTAACGATCAGCGGAGCACTGCGCTCCGCGCTTGATCGGCGGTGTGCTCATGTTGTTGAAGAAATTCCAGAACCTATCGGTGGCTCGCAAGATGTGGGCCTTGTTCCTGGGGCTGTTGCTGTGCAATGTGCTGGTGGCAGGCGGCCTGTTCAGCTATCTGCAGAATGTGGAGCAGCGGGTCAGCGCCGCTGTTCAGGCCACGGACAAGCGCATCAATCTTGCGCTGCGCTGGCAGGCGCTGACGCTGCAGAGCGTGGAGGCGGCGCTGGCCAGCGTGCTCTCTTCGGAAGAGCATCTGATTGCTCAGCTCTCGCAGAAAGCGCGTGGGCTGATGCAACATGCCGGTGGTCTGCAGCAACAGGTGCAGGCTGAGGCTCAGAGCGACGTCGATCGCAGCGGGCTGGCCAGGGTGGAGCAGGAACGCAAGGCAGTGCTCGATATCTACGAGCAGGCCTATCAGGCGCGTGATCTGGGCAAGGCCTGGGAGGCGCAGAAGCTGGTGGACGAACAACTGATCCCCGCTTCCAGGCGCTATGTCCAGGCGCAGGATGCCTTTATCGATGCCCAGCAGCAGCAGCGCCTGGACGCCGAGCAGCATGGCCGCGAGCAAACCGCCATCGCCAAGCGCATGGCCGTGGGCGTGGGCCTGTTCATGGGCCTGGTGGGGGCATTGCTGTCGCTGACGACGATTCGCTCCATCACCACGCCCTTGAGCGAGGCGGTGCAGCTGGCACAGACCATTGCTGCGGGCGATCTCAGCTATGCACCGCCGGCAACGGGGCGTAGCGACGAGCTGGGTCGGCTCATGCAGTCGCTGGCGCTGATGACTCGGCAGTTGCGTGGCCTGGTCGGCGAGGTGCAGGGGGGCGTGGAGGCAGTGGCTGCCGCATCCAGCCAGATGGCACAGGACAACAGCGATCTCTCCGATCGCACAGCCCATGCTGCAGAGCAACTCAAGGCCACGGTCAGCAGCATAGAAAACATGGTCACCCTGGTCACCCATTCGGCCGACAGTGCGCGCCATGCCGACCAGAGCGCGCGCAGCGCCGCCGAGGCGGCGGCCAGCGGAGGCAGCGTGGTGCAGGAGGTGGTTCGCAATATGGAGCACATGGCGCAAAGCAGCCAGCAGGTGGCGGCCATCGTGGGGGTGATTGACGGCATTGCCTTCCAGACCAATATCCTTGCACTGAATGCCGCCGTGGAGGCGGCGCGGGCAGGCACTCAGGGCCGTGGCTTTGCCGTGGTGGCGGCCGAGGTGCGCGAGCTGGCCCAACGCAGTGCCGAAGCGGCCAAGCAGATCCGCCAGCTCATGGAACACTCCACCAAGCAGATGAAGTCGGGACAGACATTGGCGCTGCAGGCCGGCCAGCGCATGGAGCATATCGTGCGCGATGTGCGCACGGTCAGCGGTCTGATCGCATCGATCACCGAGGCGGCTCAGGCGCAGAACCAGGGTATCGCACAGATCAGCGAGGCGGTGCAGGCGCTGGACCACATGACCAGCCAGAACGCCGGTCTGGTGGCAGAGTCCAGCGCGGCAGCGCGCGAGCTATTCCATCAGGCGCAAAGGCTGGAGGCCGGGGCGGGGCGCTTCCGTATCGACTATCAAGCGCTGGATAACGAGATCGCCGATATCGAGGTAGACGTCATGGAAAAAGAAGTCCATGTGCCTCGCCTGGCTGCGCTGGAAGCCGAAATGGCATAAATCCCGAGTAGCGGGTTTCAGGCGGCGGTCAGGGCTTGGGCCGCATCCTCCAGCCAGAAAGTCAGCGCACCGTAGTAACCTTCCCAGACGCAACCGTTGCAGCCGCGCCCGCAGCAACTCGTGGGCTCGGGAGGCGGCTGACGCAGTGTCACCGCCGCTGCTGCGGCGCGCTGCTGCCACAGCGCTATCTGGCTGCGAGCCTGGGTCAGCGGCTGCAGCAGGGCCGCATCGCTCATTTCTTGAAGCGAACCCAGAGAAACTGGGCTATGAAGGCCAGACCCAGCACCAGGGCGAACCAGCCCACGATATGGGACTGGGCAAACAGCTGGGCAATGCCGCTTTCAGGCTTGAACACCGGGGCCAGCAAGATGATGATGCCGATCAGTGCAATCGTCAGGCCCTTGATCAGAACTTCGTTGCGGGCTTTGGACTTTTGGGGGGCGGAGGGCAGGGGCATAAGCGAGCTGGCAGGTCAGAAAAGCAGAGGGAGATTATCCTTGCGCGCCTGAATTCACTGACATAAAAGGGTGTTTGCGCCCATTGCGCGCCCACACCCTGCAAAAAAGAAAGATCTCCGCTTATGGCCATCCAATGGTTTCCCGGTCACATGCATCTGACGCGTCAGGCCATCACGGAGCGCGTCAAGGAAATCGATGTGGTCATCGAGGTCCTGGATGCACGCTTGCCCGGCTCCAGCGCCAACCCCTTGCTGCAGGAGATGACGGGCCACAAGCCGCGCCTGAAGATACTCAACAAGCAGGACATGGCCGATCCGGTCCAGACCAAGGCCTGGATGGACTGGTACAACGCCCAGAGCGAGACGCGCGCCATTGCGCTGGATGCCTCGGAACCCGCTCCCACCAAGCGCCTGATCGAGCAGTGCAAGCTGCTGGCGCCTTCGCGCGGCGGTCTGGCCAAGCCCATGCGCGTGCTGATATGTGGCGTACCCAATGTGGGCAAGTCCACGCTGATCAACTCCATGAGTGGCAAGACCCAGGCCAAGACCGGTAATGAGGCCGGCGTGACCAAGCTGGAGCAGCGCATCGTGCTGGCCGACGACTTCTACCTCTGGGACACGCCCGGCATGCTGTGGCCGCGCATCATCGTGGAGAAAAGCGGCTACAACCTGGCTGCCAGCGGAGCCGTGGGGCGCAATGCCTATGACGAAGACCTGGTGGCTCTGGAGCTGCTTTTGTATCTGCAAAAGCACTACGCTCCCATGCTGGAGGCGCGCTACAAGCTGGGAATCTCGGCCGAGGAGATCGCAGCACTGCACGATGACGAGCTGCTGACGCTGATCGGCAAAAAGCGTGGTGCCGTGATGAGCGGCGGTCGCGTGAATCTGCAAAAGGCGGCCGAGCTGGTGCTGACCGACTTCCGTGATGTGAGCATAGGCCGCATCACGCTGGAGACTCCGGCCGAATTCGAGGCCTGGCTTGCCGAGGGCCAGCAAAAGGATGCGGAGCGCCAGGCCAGGAAGGACGCCCAGACCAAAGCGCGCCGGAGCGCGCGGCGGCAGCAGCAGCAGCGTTAGGCTGCTGACGACAAGCCCGATGCTGCCATGGCTGGCATGCGCTCAAGCCGGGCAGGCCGCGTGTCTGGGTTTTCAAGACCTGGCTCGCCAGACAATTGAACTAATTGGCAACTGCCCCTAGCATTCGTCATCCAGTCTGAATGCTGAAGGGCTTGCATGCGGCGTCATTTTGTCGAGGCCAGATACCGGTTGCCCATGCGTCGCATGGTGTGGCTGGGCTGTCTCTGGATGTGGGCCCTGGGCGTCTTGATGAGTCTGGTCTGGCTGCTGGCGCCCGCGGTGGACAACATGGATCTGGCCCTGTCCGGAGGCGTCATGCTGCTGTCGCTGCTGTGCATGGGGCTGGCCAAGGCCAGGCAGTGGGCCTGGGCCGTGTACTGTTTTGTCTGGGGCAACTGGCTGCTGAGCCTGCTCTGGGCCTGGCACACGGGAGGGCTTTATGGGCCGGCCGTGATGGCTTTCCCGGCCTGGCTGGTGGTTGCGGTCTGGGTGCAGGGCACGCGTGCCGCCCTGGCGATGCTGCTCCTGTCCACCCTCGTCGTCGCAGCCCTGTGGTGGCTGGCTCAGCAGATCGGCATGCCCTCTGCGGCGCTGTCTGCCACCGAGCATCTGCTGGCACTGATCCATGTGCTGGGCATGATGATGCTGGTGCTCATCATCTGCCTGCAGGCCAGAGCCAGCCTGGGACGGCGCGTACAGAAAAGCCAGGAGATGCTGGCGGCGCTGGAGGCCAGCCAGAACGAGCTGCGCAAGTTCTATCGGGCGGTCGAACAGAGTCCCGAGAGCATCGTCATCACCGACCCGCAGTTGAAGGTCATCTATGTCAACGAGGCCTTTCTGCTACGCTCGGGCTATACGCGCGAGCAGGTGCTCGGCCAGTCTACCGAACTGGTATCCACCATGGGCATGGATCGCAGTCACCGCCAGCGCGCGCTCAAGCAGCTGGCCACGGGCTCGCTGTGGCGCGGCGAGATGACCAATCGCACCAGCAAGGGCGAGGCCTTGCGCGAATCGGTGCAGGTGACGCCGATTCGCACGCCGCAGGGAGAGGTGGTCAATTATGTGGAGCTCAAGCGCGATCTCTCCGAGCGCGTGCTGGCCGAGCGGCGCATCCACGACCTGGTCTACCTGGACCCGCTCACGGGTCTGCCCAACCGCCATTCGCTGACCTTGCATCTGCGCGAACTGGCCCTGGTTCGGCAGGATGTCAGTCATGGCCTGCTGCTGCTGGACGTAGATCGCTTTTCCGTCTTCAGCGATGTGCATGGCATGCAGCACAGCGACGAGTTGGTGCAGGCCATGGGGGCCAGACTGGTCGAGGTGCTGCCCGACGATGCCTGGATTGCGCGTATCGCGGCTGCGGAGTTTGCCATTGTCTTCGACAACCTGCACAAGCATGTCCAGGGCGTGGAGGAGCAACTGCTGCTGTATGCGCAGACCTTGAAGAAGGCCTTGCAAAAGCCCTTTTCTCTCAATAGCTGGGTGGAAACCGAGTTTGTCAGCTGCTGCATTGGCGGTGCGGTGCTGGAGCCGGCCATCAAAGGCGGCAACAGCCATGACGTGCTGCGTTTTGCCAGTGTGGCCTTGCATGAGGCCAAGCTGGGCGGTCCGGGCAGTGTGGTGCTGTTCGAGCCGCGCATGGCCCAGGATGTGTATCGGCGCGTGCGCATTGCCAGAGATTTGTACCACGGCATCTCCGACGGGGAGTTGCGTCTGTATCTGCAGAGCCAGACCGATGCGCATGGCCACTGCGTGGGTGCCGAGGCGCTGGTGCGCTGGCAGCACCCCGAATGGGGGCTGGTAAGCCCGGGAGAGTTCATTCCGGTGGCCGAGGAGTCCGAGCTCATCGTGCGTCTGGGCGATTGGGTGCTGCGTCAGGCCTGCATGCTGCTGGCCAGGCCGGCCATGGCAGAGCGTGGACTGCGTCTGTCGGTCAACGTCAGCGCTCAGCAATTTGCGCATGACGACTTCATGGCCACGCTGGACAAGGTCTTGAGGGAAACCGGCGCCAATTCTCGCCAGCTGACACTGGAGATCACCGAAGGCACCTTGCTGCGAGATCTGGATCAGGCACGCCGGCGCATGCTGGCACTGCGCGGCCTGGGCATAGAGATTTCTCTCGATGACTTCGGGACCGGCTATTCCAGCATGTACAGCCTGCAGCACCTGCCGATTCAGGAACTCAAGATCGACAGAAGCTTTGTCAGCGGCAGCCATCGCTCCGAAAAAGATGCCGCCCTGGTGGAGGCCATGTTGCTGGTGGCGCGCCGCTTGCAACTGCGCGTGGTGGCAGAAGGCGTGGAACTGTCCGAGCAGGCGCTGCAGCTGACGCAGTGGAACGCGGACATCGTGCTGCAGGGCATGCTGCTCGGCATGCCCATGCCGCAGCAGCGTTGGCTGGTCGAGGTGCTGGGCGAGCCCGATGCCGCTGCCAAGATATGAAAAAAGCCCACAACCATTGCTGGTTGAGGGCTATCAGCCATGAATAGCGTAGTTCTTGGCTGTTGTCAGGCGGCCGGCTGCTCAAAATAGCGACGTGCCAGCAGATCCCAGAACCTGGAGCCGCGTCCGATGTTGTCATCGTTGAAGTCGTAGGCCGGATTGTGCAGGCTCACGCCGGGCTGGTCGCCCTTGGCATTGCCAATCCAGCCGTAGGCGCCGGGGACGGCCTCCAGCATGAAGCCGAAGTCTTCGGAGGTCATGGCGGGCAGCACATCGTCAAAGGCGTTGTCATCACCGACCACTTCACGCATCACGGCGGCCATGAACTTGGCTTCGCGGGCGTGGTTGGTGGTGTTGGGGTAGGCGCCGGGGCGCAGCGTGAATTCGGCCTTGCACAGATGGGCGGCTGCCACATGGCTGCTGATGCGCTTGAGGCCTTCGACAAACATCTCGCGCGTTTCCTTCTTCAGGGTGCGCACGGTGCCGGCGATGATGGCGTCATCGGGAATGATGTTTTCCACGGTGCCGCTGGTGATCTTGCCCACGGTGAGCACGGCCGAATCCAGGGGGTCGGTGCTGCGCGAGACCAGGGTCTGCAACTGGCTGACGATGGCACAGGCCACGGGAATCGGGTCCAGCGTGGTGTGGGGCATGGCCGCATGGCCGCCCTTGCCGTGGACCCTGATCTGAAAGCGCAGGGTGGAGGCCATGATGGGGCCAACGCGAACGGCCATCTGGCCGGCCGGCAGCGAGGGCCAGTTGTGCAGCGCAAACACGGCTTCGCAGGGGAATTTGTCGAACAGGCCATCGTCCATCATGGCCTTGGCGCCAGCGCCTCCTTCTTCGGCTGGCTGGAAGATCAGGTGTACCGTGCCGTCAAAGTCGGGCTGCTGAGCCAGGGTGGTGGCGGCTCCCAGCAGCATGGTGGTGTGGCCGTCGTGGCCGCAGGCATGCATGCGGCCCTTGTTCTGGCTGATGTGCCCGAAGGTGTTGATTTCCGTGACGGGCAGGGCATCCATGTCGGCGCGGATGCCGATGCTGCGGCCGGGGTTGTCCTTGCTGCGGCCCTTGCCGTAGATGCTGGCGACAATGCCAGTCTGGCCCAGGCCACGATGCACGGTCAGGCCCAGGGCTGTGAGGTATGCGGCGACCTTGTCGCCGGTGCGGTGCTCTTCGTATTTGAGCTCAGGATTGGCGTGCAGGTCGCGGCGAAAACTGAGCAGCGTACCGAGGTGAGGAGTGATATCGGGTGTAGATCGCATACAGGGGCCGCGGAGCACCCAGCGCTGTAACTGTCGTGGCAGGCAAGCGTTGCGGGCCTGCCGGTGACCGCAGCATTTCAATAGCAAGACCCCCATCATAGGCGTATGCGAAGAGTGGGGGCTTAGGTAGATACCGAAATCAGGGATTTCAGCGCTTGTGCTAACCGGGAAAAAAGCAAGCGGTGACTTACCAGGCGTGAGACCTCTTGCGGGCGGCCGGATGAGCTCTGCTGGCCGTGTCTGGCAGGGCAAAATATCTGGCAGATGCAGTCAGCCGTGAAACCGCAATGCCCCGTGCGTCGCCTCGTTCCGGCGCAACCGGCGAAAATGCCGGGTTATGACCGCACAGAACGCCAAAATTTCCCTGTTCCAGCAGTTGCTGGTGCGCCCCGATCGCAACGATCCCAACCCTCTCATCCTCTACCATGGCCGTCGCTGCCCCGACGGCTTCGGCGCGGCGCTGGCGGCCTGGCTGTTCTATGAAGGTCAGGCCGAGTTTCGTGGTCTGGATCACGGCGAGATTCAGACGGCCGACGACCTGGGCGATCTGACCGGTCGCGCCGTCTATGTACTGGACTTTGCCTTCGAACCCACGCTGATGGCCGAGATCGAGTCGCGCGTGGCCAAGCTCGTGGTGCTGGACCATCACAAGAGCGCAGCCGAGAAACTCAGCGGCTACCAATGCCAATGCGGCGTGGTGCATTTCGATATGAGCAAGTCCGGCGCCCGTCTGGCCTGGGAGTTTTTCCAGGCCGACAAGCCCGTTCCCGGCCTGATTCGCTACATCGAGGACCGCGATATCTGGAAATGGGAATTCCCCGAAAGCGCGGCGTTTCTCGCGGCTTTGGATATGGAGCCCGTGCGCAGCTTTGAGCGCTGGGCCGAGATTGCGGCATTCACGCCCGAGCAGGAAACCGTCTACATGGCCCGTGGCGGCGCCATGGACGAGAAATTCCAGAAGCTTTGTGCCGATATTGCCGACGGCGCCCAGGTGCTGATCTTCAACGGCATGCAGGGCCTGATGGTCAACTGCCCGGGCATGTTCCACAGCCAGGTGGGTGATTTGCTGGCGCGCCAGAGTGGTAGCTTTGCCCTCATGTGGCATGCCAATCACAAGGGCACCAAGGTGGGCCTGCGCTCGCGCTCGGAGTTCAATTGCATTCCTCTGGCCGAGAGCTTTGGAGGCGGCGGTCACGCCCAGGCCTGTGGCTTCAAGATGGGCAATGAGCGCCTGGTGGAGTTGCTGCAGGGCGAGCTCAAGGCCGACCCCGAAGCGCAGTACGATTTCCTGGCCGCTCCCAGCCTGCAGTTTGACGAAGAGGGCAAGTGGATTCGCGAAACGCCCAAGTCTGCGTAATTCCAGAAAATCATAGCTGCCAGCGCTTGAGACACAAGCGCTGGCAGCTATTTTTATACTATGGATTGCCAGCCCGGCAGCGCCAGCAGCTTTTGCCAGTCCCGCGCTTCCTGCAGCTGAGTCAGGCTGGGCCAGTCGGCCTCGAAGCGCATGGGCTGTCCGCTCACGGGGTGGGCAATCTCCAGCGCTCTGGCATGCAGCCATAGTCGTTGCTGACCCAGGCGCTCGGCCCACCAGCGGTTCAGCGGACCCTTGCCGTGGGTGGCGTCGCCGATGATGGGGTGGGCCACATGCTTGAGGTGGCGGCGGATCTGGTGTCTGCGGCCCGTGGTGGGCAGGGCTTCGACCAGGCTGATGCGGGTCTCGGGGTGTCGGCCGTCATAGCTTTCGGGCCAGGACAGGCGTGCCAGACAGCGCAAGCGCGTGTGCGCCTCCTGAACCGGGGCATCCTCGGGAGCATCGTCGGGCTTGAGGGGATGATCGACTTCCAACGCTTCGGGCAGCCAGCCGCGCACCAGGGCCCGATATTCCTTGCGGGTCTCATGGGCTGCAAAGCGGGCCGCCAGGGCCTGGGCGGCTTCCTTGTGCAACGCCATGACCAGCACGCCGCAAGTGCCCTTGTCCAGCCGGTGCACGGGCCAGACATGGCGGCCCAACTGGTCGCGCAGCGTCTGCATGACAAAGCGGGTCTCGTGCGCATCCAGGCCCGTGCGATGCACCAGCCAGCCAGCGGGTTTGTAGACCACGACCATATGCTCATCCTGCCAGAGTATGTGCAAAGGCGGTTTGGCAGAGCCGTCGGGCAGGGCGGTATCGGGCATGTGGAAGGCAGACAGAAGAGGGCGAGCCGCACTCTAGCGCACAGTGCAAAGCTTTGCTGACCAGGGTCTGCCTGCCGACAGGCTGCTTCGTGGCCGAGAATCGGTGCGGGCCGCTATACGTCGGCTCAATTTCTTGAGGTGCCAGCGCTTGACGGAAAAATGCTGGCAGCCATTTGGAGGCTTGATTTTGTGTCTGTGATGTTCAAGGGCGTGGTGGTTTCGGTACTCGCGTCCGTGCTTTTCGCCTCGCTGTATTACCTCTCGCCTTTTCTCGCTCCGCTCGATGGCGAGCAGATCTTTGGCTGGCGCGTGCTGGTGACGCTGCCCTTTACCACGGCTTTGCTGTTCGTCCTCCAGGAGGTGGTGGCGGTACGTACCTTGCTGGCGCGAGCTCTGGCCCAGCCCCGGTTTGGAATGCTGCTGGTGCTGAGCTCGGCGCTGCTGGGCGTGCAGCTATGGATTTTCATGTGGGCACCCATGAACGGGCGTGCGTTGCCAGTGTCGCTGGGCTATTTTCTGTTGCCGCTGGTGATGGTCGTGGCCGGGCGTGTGCTGTTTGCCGAGCGTCTGACGCTGGGCCAGAGCCTGGCTACGCTCTTGGCGGCAGCGGGAGTGGCACATGAGTTCTGGCAGGCCGGCGGCATGTCCTGGGAGACCTGGGTGGTGGCTCTGGGCTACACGGTGTATTTCTCACTGCGCCGCTGGCTGCAGACCGATACCCTGGCCGGTCACTGGATAGACATGGCGCTGCTGGTTCCGGTGGCCATTGCCTTCACGCTGCGCACGCCCGACAGTTGGCCGCTGGTGGCGGGTCATCCGACGCTATGGGGCCTGCTGCCCTTGCTGGGTATCGTCAGCGCCGTGGCGCTGGCACTGTACATGATTGCCAGTCGCTGGCTGCCGCTGGGCCTGTTCGGTCTGCTGTCCTATGTGGAGCCGGTCCTGCTGGTCGTGGTGGCCTGGCTGCTGGGCGAGAGCATGGAGCCGCAGCAGCAACTGAGCTATGCGCTGATCTTTGCCGCCGTGGGCCTGCTGATCGGCGACGGCTTGCGGCATTCATGGCGTGGGCGTTCACACACATCGGACTGAGATTGCTGCAGTTTCAGCCCCAAGTTGGTGCATCACAGGGCAATAATTGAAGTTTTGTTTTGTTTGAAGGAATAGCTCGTCATGGCATTGACCCCATCCCCTATCCGCGTTGCTATCGTCGGTTACGGCAATCTGGGCCGCGGCGTGGAAGCTGCTGTCGCCAAGAACCCCGATATGCAGCTCAAGGGGATTTACACCCGTCGCGACCCTTCCCAGCTCCAGCCCCTGAATGCAGGTACGCCTGTGCATTCCATGGATGTTTTGCTGTCGCACAAAGGTCAGGTCGATGTGCTGATTCTCTGCGGCGGCTCCAAGGACGATTTGCCCAGGCAGGCGCCCGAACTGGCGGCCCATTTCAATCTGGTCGACAGCTTTGACACCCATGCCCGCATCCCCGAACACTTTGCCAATGTGGACAAGGCAGCTCAGGGAGGGCAGTGCACGGCCCTGATCTCGGCCGGCTGGGACCCCGGCATGTTCTCCATCAACCGCGTGCTGGGTGAAGCCCTGCTGCCTGACGGTGCTACCTACACCTTCTGGGGCAAGGGCCTGAGCCAGGGCCATTCCGACGCTATCCGCCGCGTGGAAGGCGTGGCCGGCGGCGTGCAGTACACCATCCCCGTGGAAGAGGCCGTCAACAAGGTGCGCTCCGGCGTGCGTCCCGAGCTGTCCACCCGCGAGAAGCACCAGCGTGAATGCCATGTGGTGCTCAAGGATGGCGCCGACGCCGAAGTCGTGCGCAAGACCATTGTGGAAATGCCTCACTACTTCGACCAGTACGACACCACGGTCCACTTCATCAGTGCCCAAGAGCTGGCCCGCGATCACTCTTCCATGCCCCATGGTGGCTTTGTGATCCGCAGCGGCAATACCAGTGCCGAGAGCAAGCAGGTCATCGAATACCGCCTGCAACTGGACAGCAACCCCGAGTTCACTTCCAGCGTGCTTGTGGCCTATGCCCGCGCCGTGCATCGCCTGGCCCAGGCCGGCCAGCATGGCTGCAAGACCGTGTTTGACGTGGCCCCTGGACTGCTCTCGCCCAAGAGCGCTGAACAACTGCGTGCAGAGCTGCTGTAAATCAGTCGCCATCAGCAAAAAGCCTCGCAGGGTCTGCGAGGCTTTTTTGGTGCCGAAACGGGCTGCAGCGCCAATTGCCCGATTGTCGGCGGCTATTGATTTGCAAGTGGTTGCGAGGGCTCGAGGCCGCTCACGCGTGCCGCATCTTCGAGCCTGTCCACGTCGCGCAGTGGTTTGAACAGCGTCATCCAGCCGCCCACCACGCCCAGCGTGCACAGACTGCCCAGAATGGCTGCGGGAACTGCGCCGAACCAGGAGGCGCTGCTGCCTGCGCGGAACTCGCCGAGCTCGTTGGACGAGCCGATGAACAGCATGTTCACCGCATTCACGCGGCCGCGCATATGGTCGGGCGTGGAAAACTGCACCAATGCGCCGCGAATGTAGACGCTGACCATATCGGCTGCGCCGGCCACGGCCAGAGCCAGCATGGACAGCACAAACCAGTGCGAGAGCGCAAACACCAGATTGGCCAGTCCGAACACTGCTACGGCGGCAAACATCACCTTGCCCACGCGGCGGTTGATGGGGCGTGATGCCAGCCACAGGCCCATGCAGACCTCTCCCGCAGCCATGGAGGAGCGCAGCAGGCCCAGGCCTTGCGGGCCTACCTGAAGCACCTCGTGCGCATAGACGGGCAGCAGGGCCACAACGCCGCCCAGCAGCACAGCAAACAGATCGAGCGAAATGGTGCCAAGGATGATGGGGCGGGTGCGCATGAAATGCAGGCCTTCGGCAAAGCGTTGCCACATGGTGGTTTGCACGTCAGTGACGATCCTGGGGCTGGCAAAGTGCACTGGAACTTGGCTCAGCAGGCCTGCGCCCAGAAGCAGAGCGACGCCGCAGACCGCATAGGTCAGCACGCCGCCGCCGAGCGCATACAGCAGGCCACCCAGCACGGGAGCGGCAATCGCCGAGATACGCATCAGCATGCTGTTGGTGGCCAGGGCCTGGGCCAGTTGCTCGCGCGCTACGATCTGCGGCAACAGGCTTTGCAGCGCCGGACCGCTGAAGGCGCGACTGCAGCCAAACAGCACCAGCACTGCATAAATCCAGTGCACATTGTGCGTGCCGCTCTCGGCCAGCAGCCAGAGCAGGCCTGAGCAGACTGCGGCCACCAGCCAGCTGATACCGAGCAGGCGCTTGCGGCTCATGCGGTCGCTGAGATCGCCAGCGGGAATCAGCAGACCAGCCATGGGCAGGAACTGCGCCAGCCCCACATAGGCCAGAGACAGCGGCTCGCGCGTGATGTCATACACCTGCCAGGCCACCACCACGGCCTGCATCTGCTGGGCAAACATGGCAAGCATGCGTGCCAGCACGAAATTGACAAAAGCGGGATCGCGCAATGGCGGGGTGGTGGAGGCCTGAGGCGCTGTAGAGGTGACGGGGGTGGACAAGATGAGATCAGTGAGTGCGGCTTGGGGAGGCGGGAGTTGGCCTGGGCCGACTTCCTGCCTTGGCGACCTGAAATGTCAGAGGGCCGAGTATGCGCGATCGCCCTGTTTTCTGCAGTGCCTGTGCCCGTTCTGGGCATTCACTTCTGTTGCGGTTCATATCCGGCAAGCAGGCTGCGGATTGACCTTCACGCCATGCAGGAGAGAAGCCTTGTTTGTCAAAAAATGTTTACCGACGAAGGCATGAGTCACTTTCCCACACGCAAAGAAACGGCTGCGATTCATCATAGCTTCACACAAATGGTTTTGCGTTATGAATAGCAAATCTTTCTCTCAAGGAGTCACATCATGTCCATGCTTTCGATGCAATACGCAGGAACTCTTCTGGGCCGCGAAGCAGTCATTGAATTCCCGGACAGCCAGGCCCAAGTCCGCTACACCACCAGCGGTCAGATGCGTTGGCGCGTGGTGGACTCGCAAGGGCATATTTCCGAGGGCTGCGAGAACCTCAGCTATCTGCAACTCAGCGACCACCTGCATTTCTTGAACTGGATCGAGAAAACCGGCTTCACGGTCAGCCAGGTCATAGACTCGGCCAAGGGCACGGTTCAGGCTTTCTGGTCCTACGCTGACAACCAGTGTGAAAGCGGCCATCGTTCCTCCATGTTTGTGGAAGGCCGCTTCCGTCTGCGTTGAATCTGTCGGCTCTTGTCCAGGGCATGGAGCGGGGGTAAGAGCCAACTCAATGATTTGTGTGTGTGAGGTCAGTGACTTTCCTCTCTTGCCGACATCCGAAAGGTGTCGGCTTTTTTCTCCGTGAAACATCGCTGGCTCAACCATCCCTGCGTATTTTTTGATCGCAGGGCCAGAAGTCAATGCCTGTGCGGCCTGGCCCTGTTTTCCCGAGGCTTGTCCACAGGCGGCTCCACAGACGCTGGGCATAACCTGCAATCCTGTTTTCCGAACTGCTGCGTTCACAAAACATTCCCTAAGTGGTTATTGCCAAAAGAAAATCATCCTCTGGCAACGAATCCGATTGATGGAGCATGGTGCGTGAAACATCGGCATTGAATGTACGCATGAAAATAGAAAAAGCCGGCACCTGGGCCGGCTTTTCAATGCCTGAGCGCTCGCTTACTTGCGCTTGTCAGCGATGGCCGAGGACACCACCATGTCCAGTACATAGACATAGCTTGAAGCATCGGCGGGTACATTCTGGCGCTTGAAGCGGTTGATGCGAAGCACATTGCTCACACCGACTTCGTGCTTGTAGCCTTCAATCTCGCTGTAGAAGTTCTCCCACTGGCCGGTATAGGTCTTGACGCCATTGTCGCCGTAGCGGATCTCGCGCACCTGCAGACACTGATGGCGGCCTGCACCAGCACTACAGGCCTTGCGTTCGGGACCGACCTCGAGAAATATACGTTCGGGCGCGCTGCCGTATTGGGTCTGGGCCGTGGGCTTGCCGTTGAGCTGCCAGCGCGTGCCATCAATGAACTGCAGCGTCAGGCGAGGCTGTTCGGTGGTGGAGCCGCCGAGCTGCACATTCCACTGCTTGGCCGTAGGCAGAATACGCGCTACCTTCTGCTCCAGCATCATCAGCTGGTTGTCATTGCAGGCACGCAGGGTGCTCATGCCGCGCTGCAGATTGATGCGCTGGCCTTCAACGGTGTAAGCCGACGAGATGACGTTGCACAGATTCTTGACGACGACGCGCTGGTCCACGAAGTCCAGTTCGATAGGGGCCTGGCTGGAACTCAGAAACCAGCTCTGGTCCTCGTTGCCGGCTGGCGTGAAGGCCTCCTGCAATTTCCAGTGATAGGCGGTCAGCGACGCGGCATCGCCTGCGGGGCCTGTAGGGCCGGGCTTGCTTGCACCGCCGCCGCTTGTCGTACCGCAGGCGGCAAGCGTCATGGAAGCAACAAGGGGAAGGCACCAGGTCCAGCGAAATTTCATAGGGTTTCCTTAAGGTGGAATAGAGGAATACGGCAAACCGTGTCAGCAGAAATAGAGTCTCGCTGACCTTATCAGTTCCCTGCGGGTTTTATCTGACCTTAACCCAACGTTGCTGTTGTTTTGCGCTTCGACAGCCTCAGAGTGTCAACAAATGCTGCACGCTGACGGGCGTAGAAATCAGATATGCCTTTCGGGCGTGAAGCCCCTGTAAAGATCGAAAAAATCCGTACGACTAGACAGCGCTTCGTCAAATTAGTCTTTGCCAAGCTGCTACGCTTCAAAGGTTCGGGCTATGAAGAAACTATGGCCCAGGCATCAAGGAGTTTTTGTGCGCTTAGGTGGTGTTGCTTTGTTTGGGCTGAATTGGGGGCGGCTGGGTTCTGTGGGCATATTGGCAGGTTTGCTGGGGGCCTGCTCGGCAACTGCACCTCAGCATATGCCGGTACAGGAGACTTTCGACTCCAGTTCCACGTTCTCCCGCGGCTTTGAGGCGACACCGGCACAGACCTGCGAGGCTGCGCGCCGCGCCTTGTTGAGTCAGGGCTATATCGCCACGGCCAGGACGCAGGAGCTGATCGAAGGACGCAAGAACTTCCAGCCCAATACGGAGACCAATCTGGAAATCAATTTCCGCGTGGTCTGCGTGCCGCAGACCAGCGACGGCTTGGTCAGCCTGGGCTTTGCGACGGCGCTGCAGGATCGCTATTCGCTCAAGAAGAGCGCAACCTCGGCCAGCGTGGGCGTGAGCGCTCTGGGTTCGCTGTCTCTGCCGTTTTCTTCCAGCAACGATTCGCTGGTCAAGGTAGGCAGCGAGACCATTTCCAAACGCAGCTTCTACGACAGTTTCTTTGAGTTGGTGGAAAACTATCTGAAGCAGGATCAGGATGCTCCATAGCTTTTGAGCAAACCAGTTTGTAGCGCTTGGTAGGTGGGCGCTTGTGATTCTGATCTGGTAGCAGGAACTAAAAAGCGGCTCGTGGAGCCGCTTTTTTCGTCTTCGAGATCCGTTCAGATGAACAGCGCCGGGTCCACCATGGCTCGGTTCAGCATCACGCTCCAGTGCAGGTGGGGGCCGGTCACTCGGCCTGTGGCTCCGACCTTGCAAAAGGCATCGCCCGTCTGCAACTGGTCGCCCGGCTTGCAGTCAACCTGGCTCAGGTGGCAGTACATGGTGAGCAGGCCGCCGCCATGGTCCAGCCAGACCGTGCCGCCATTGAAGAAATAGTCGCCCACATCAATCACCTTGCCGGGAAGCGGTGCACGCACCGGCGTTCCGGTGGGAGCGGCAATGTCCATGCCGCTGTGCGGATTGCGCGACTGGCCGTTGAAGACGCGGCGCAGGCCGAAGCTGCTGGAGCGGCGACCCGGCACCGGCACGCGCATATGCAGGCTGCCGGAAGGCGGCGGCTCGGTGAAGGTGGCCATCACGGTCTTCAGGTGGGCGGCCTCGCGTTCGTAGCGGGCATTGTCTTCGGCAGACAGGTCCACCGTCTTGGGCGAGACCGTGAGACGCTGCTCAACATACTGTTTGTCGCGTACCGTATAGCTCATGGTGCGCAAGCGGCCGTCGGTCTTCACGCCAATGCTTTGTTCACCCGGTGTGGTTGCAAGCGGTATGCCCACGAGCGCGGTCCACTCGATCATGTCGCCCACCACCAGAACCTCGGCCTCTGCGGCCGTGGCCAGGGGGCGTGCAGAAGCCGGCCCCAGCGACAGACGTGCGACGCCGCCGGGAACCCTGCTGTCCTGCGGCCAGAGCGCGCTGTCCGAGGTAGCGCTGCGTGCAGCCCAGGCGGGTGCGGCGGCAAACAGCGCCGATTGCGCCATCCATTGCAGCAGGCGGCGGCGTTCGGGCGGGAGGGAAGGGCTGGAAAGATTTTCGGTTGGCATGGTGCTTATCGGGTTTTGCAGGCATTGTGCTGTATTGCTATCGATAGCGGAGCTAAAGGTGATACAGGCATGAGAGCTTTACGTATGCCTATGCCTTGCAGGTCGGCAGCAGCGATCAGGGCAGGCGCATGTTCCGGGCCAGATCCAGCTGCCCAAGCTGCTCCAGGGCCTGCACTGCACCGAGCCGGTCGCGCTGCAGCTTGTTCTGGCTCAGCTTGAACTTGGCTTCCAGGTGGTCGACGGTAATCTCCAGGCCCACGATGGCGCCGAGCATGCGCTGCAGATAGTCGGGCGGAGCGTCGCTCATTTTCCACGGGGCCTCGGCATTGTTTCGAGCCTCATGGCGGCGGGTGAGCCGACTCACCACGCCGCGCACGAACTTTTCATCATCGCGCACACGGATGCGGCCGTGCGCATGGACCACACGGTAGTTCCATGTCGGGACCTGCTCATGGTTCTCGTGCTTGCTGGGATACCAGCTGGGGGAGATATAGGCCTGCTCGGCACGGAAGATCACCAGCACGGAGCTGTCGTCCCGGACCTGCTGCCACACAGGGTTGGCACGCGCCACGTGGGCTATCAGGCGCAAGACGCCGTCCTCGTCCTGCAATAGCTCGAAAGGCAGGTGATTGGCGTCCAGCCCCACGTCGGACTGGGTGACCAGGCAGCCCAGAGGATGGGCCTGAATCAAGTCATGCAGAGGGGCAAGATCATCGATCTTGAAATGGCTGGGGTTGTACATGAAGGCTGCTGCAATGAGTGGTGCAAAAACGAATGAGCTTTTATGAGCTTGTTTATACCTGCCATGCAGGCTGCACGCTGACAAGCCGCCTGCATAGCAGGCGGCATGGTACGAAAGTGAATGGCGTTTCAGCGGTGCTCGTGATCCCCGCGCGAGCGGCCTTCGGCGTGCGCCGCTTGCATGCGAGCCTGCTGTTCGGCCTGGTGCTGCTGAGCCTGTTGCTGGCGTTGTGCCTGTTCCTGCGCCCGCTGTTGCTGCATCTGGGCCTGCTGCTGGCGCTGCTGTTGTTCACGGGCCTGCTGCTGCATTTGTTGCTGGCGCTGAGCTTGCTCCTGGGCGTGCTGCTGTTGCATCTGCTGCATCTGCTGCATCTGGGCCTGCTGCTGGCGCTGCTGTTGTTCACGGGCCTGCTGCTGCATTTGTTGCTGGCGCTGAGCTTGCTCCTGGGCGTGCTGCTGATGCTGCTGTCGTTCACGAGCCTGTTGCTGTTGCATTTGTTGCTGGCGCTGGGCTTGCTCCTGTGTGCGTTGCTGCAAGGCCTTCTCCGTCATGGCAGCCTGCATCTGCGGTGCCTGCGGTGCCTGCTGTGGATGGCGATCATGCGGGTCTTGCGAGGCATTGCCACTGGATGCGCGTGGCCCGCCTGGAGCCTGGCTGGGTCCCTGGGCAAAGCCCGATCTGCCCTGTGGCTGTGTCGCCAGGGGGCCCTGCGCCGGCTGGCCCAGGTTCAGGCCATGGCCACCGGCTGCCATGGCAGCAGCTCCGGCTGCTGCGCTCGCTGCTGCGCTCGCGGGCATCGCGCCCGGACCAGCAAGGACGCCTGCAGCCTGTGGCTGCCCGACCGGCCTGCGGTGCTCACCTGCGGCATTTTCATGGATGTTGTTGATGTAGGTGTTGTCCGTGCGATGGATGTTCTGCACCACGGTTCGCGACTGCGATATATAGGTGGTGTTGTTGTAGACCACGGCCGGACGGGCCTGTGGGGGCGGGGGACGCTCGCCGTGGCGCCAGGGCTTTTCGGGATCGCCCCAGTGCATATTCCAGGCATTCCAGCCCCAGGACGGATGCCTGTCCATGGACTCGGCCAGCACTATGCCGGCACCAAAGCCGAGAAGACCGGCCATCACAGGCACTCCAACTACGGGAGCCGGAGGCGGAACTTCCACATAGCGGTAGCCGCCATATACGGGCAGAGGCTGACCGTAGACTGCACCGGGGTCGTACTGGGGAACGTAGACAGTGTCTACCTGGGAGGGGGCGATTTCAATGAACTGCTCCGGTGGCTCTATGACCGGGTCGGGCAACGGTGTGACCACGGCTCCAGGCGTATAGGCAACGGCGGCGGGCGTGGGCGCCAGGCTGACCTTGAGCTGGCTGGAGGTCTTGAGCGTGCCGGCCTTGTAGGCCCGGCTGCGCATGACCTGTATGGCGTTCATCACATCCGAAGCATCGTTGTAATAGGCTTTGCCCAGCGCCGTGGTCCAGGGCAGGTTGGAGGCCAGCTGTTCCAGCACGTTGGGAAACTGGGTCAATGATTTGACGGAAGGGTCCCAGTTCTGGGCGTTGACGGCATGGCTCAGCGCCGTCTTCTGCAGTCCGGGGTTTTGCCCCAGCCAGGTTTCGGCGGCGCTGATCTGGTCTGGATAGGTGGCTCCGGCCAGGATCTGGGCCACCAGCTTGTCCGGGTACAGCGCAATCGGCGCCACCATCCGGTAGAGCGCGTCTGCATCGGGTGGCACATAGGCTGCGGGCTGAGGCTGGGCGGCATCGGGCGTGGCGGCAGGTGCCGAGGCTGGCTGCGCACTGTTTGCCTTGATCGGCGAATCCTTGTCGTTGCACGCGCTCAGCGCCATGGCGGCGGCCAGGGCGATCATGCCCGGATGCCAGTGGCGGGCGGCCGTGTTTGCCTGCGGTTCTGGCTGCTCAGGCCGGGTCGGGGGGGAATGCGACATCTGACGCTCCTTGCGCCGTGCCGTGCAAATCACGGTGCTTTGGCGGATGCTGTTTTAACGCCAGTGTTGAGCCGTTGTTGACAGAGTGTTGTAAGCAAATAAAGCGTGTGGCTGCAGGCCATGCTCCACGAGAGAATATAAATTTTGATAGCTTCTTTCGCAGTATGGGTAAGGCTTGAGGGCTGAAAATGCCAAAAGCTCTGGGCAAAGCATTCAGAGGGCGCTTGCTCGCCCGTATCTCCACGCTCGGGGCGATTTCTTCCCATGAAAAAGGCCTGCGCGAGGCAGGCCTTGGAGCTATCCGCGAAGCAACACGCCGGTCACATCATTCGGTCATGGTGCCCATGAGTGTGCTCGTACCCATGGCATCCAGCGGCTTGCCGTTGACCTGGAATTCACCCTTGGCATAGACGATCTCGGTGCGCATCTTGCCGTCCTTGTCTTCGAAGATGCCTTGCTCCTTGAGCATGTCCAGGCTGGCCTGAGTCTGGGCTTTGGCGGTTTCCTCGATATCTTCGGGCTTGTACTCGCTCTCGCCTTCAAACACGGCCAGCAGGCTGGAACGCCTGCGTGAGAGCATCATGTTTTCCATGAAGGGCTTGGGCATATCGGCCTTGAGGCTGACCTTCAGGTCCTGCAGCAGAGTGCCCATCTTCTCGCCATCACCCAGATATTGAATGGCTGCCGCAAACTCGCTCACGCCGTCGGGGGTGCGCATGGACAGGCGTTTGAGTTCGATCACGGGCTGGCGTGCCAGCGCCTGTGTCAGCGACTTGAGCATTTTCTCGCGCAGATCGCCGTTTTGCTGCTCGTCACTGTCTTCACCGTCCCCGGCTTCGCCAGCAGCAGCTAGCAGCGGGTTCTTGCGTTTGCTCATTTCCACGACCTGGTTGATCCAGTTGGCATCGACATTGTTGAACGCCATGTCCAGCACCAGATCGTCAGCCTGTTTGTCTTCGAGCTTGGCGGTCTTGATGCCGGTCTTGAGCGTCATTTCCACGATCTCGCCCTTGAGGATGGTGTCCGAATCCATGGTGATGCCTTCGAAGTGGCTGGCAGAGCTCTTGCCTTCCTCTTCCTGCTTGGTGGCGGCAATCTTGGCAATCGTCATGGCAAACGGGCCGGTCCAGAACTGCTGGCCCGCAGGCTGCTTCATGTCGAAGCGCATATCGGCCTTGTCCAGTGTCACGCTGCCTTCCTCGTCCTTGAACTGCAGGCCGGCAAAGTTGCCCGAGCCTTTGGCTGCCTTCATGTCGGCGGGCATGTCCCAGACGATCTTCATGCCGCCCCAGTTCATTTCGCTGTCCTTGATCTTGCTGCTCACGGCCGGCGATGTCATGACGTTGGAACTGCTGCGGCCCCAGCCGACCTTGGTGTCGACTTCCAGTGGCGAGCGGCCATTGAGCGCAGCTTTCAGCGCCGGGTCCGCGTCCTCGGGCAGATTGAAGCTGGTGTGAATCTCGGCGGCATGGCCCAGGGGCAGCGGACCATGGCTGATCTTGTGCTCGGCCGTGAACTGTACGGGCTCGTCGCCGCTGTCCAGGGTCCATACCGTTTTGGCGGTGGAAGAAAAAGCACCACGGTCATAGCTGGTGACCTGAATCTTCACGCCATGTTCGCTCCACTTGTCCAGGCCTTCGGTAAAGCTCTGCTGAAGCTTGCCGCCCATGTAGTAGCTGGTGCCCAGTGTTCCTGCCACGATCACTGCGACGGCCGCTGCAATCCCTGCTCCTGCTTTCCTGTTCATTCTTGACCTTTGATGATAATAAAAAATCCGCGAATGAATTGCGGATTGGTAATGTTGTGGTGAGCAGGATTCTAGAAAGAAAATAATGAAATGCTCTGGATTTCAGAACATTTTATGAAAATGATTTTCGGGTATTGAAAACTAATACCGCTAGTATTATTTCAATATGTAACAACCAATCCGTGGGGCTTGTTTCTTTTTCTGATTGGAAGACCTGGTTCGCTGTTTATCCTGATAAATGCCGAGATGGTTTGCCCAATAAAAAAGGCTGCCAGTGAATCCTGGCAGCCTTGCTGAGACTGGGTGGAACGTTTACTTGCCCCAGCTGTCCTTGAGTCCGGTGATCTTGTTGAACACGGGCTTGTCGCTCCGGTGATCCTTGCGGTCGGCCACGAAATAGCCAAAACGCTCGAACTGGAATTTGTCGTCAGCCTGGGCCGCCTTGAGTGAAGGCTCCACATAAGCGGTGACCACCTGCAGGCTGTCGGGGTTCAGCAGGCTCAGGAAATCCTTGCCGCCGGCATCGGGTTGCGGATCGGTGAACAGACGGTCGTACATGCGCACTTCGGCCTGCAGGCCGTCGGCCACGCCCACCCAGGTGATGGCGGCCTTGACCTTGACGCTGTCGGCACCCGGCGTGCCGCTCTTGGTGTCGGGCACCACGGTGGCCAGCACCTTGGTCACATTGCCATCGGCATCCTTTTCGGCGCCCGTGCATTCGATCACATAGCCGCCCTTGAGACGGACCTTGTTGCCGGGGAAGAGGCGCTTGTAGCCCTTGGGCGGCACTTCGGCAAAGTCTTCGCGCTCGATCCACACTTCGCGGCCAAGGGTGAAACGGCGCTCCGGCACGGTTTCACCTTCTGCCGCGTGGGGCAGGGCGGGCAGGTGGCAGTCCTCCAGATGTTCGGCACTGCCAAATACCTCGGCCCAGTTGCTGAGTTCGAGCTTGACAGGGTCCAGAACGACCATGGCGCGGTGGGCCTTGTTTTCCAGGTCTTCACGCAGGCAGCCGTCCAGCGTGCCGTAGTCGATCCAGGCGTAGTCCTTGGTCACGCCGATGCGTTCGCAGAAATTGCGGATGGACGCAGGCGTGTAGCCGCGTCGGCGCAGGCCGACCACGGTGGGCATGCGCGGGTCGTCCCAGCCCGTGACGAACTGGTTGTCCACCAGATGCTTGAGCTTGCGCTTGCTGGTGATCACATAGGTGAGGTTCAGGCGCGAGAACTCGTACTGGCGGGGCTGGGGGGCGTCAATCAGACCGCCTTCGCGCAGGTGGTTCAGCAGCCAGTCATAGAAGGGGCGCTGATCCTCGAACTCCAGCGTGCAGATGGAATGGGTGATGTGCTCGTAGGCATCCTCGATGGGGTGCGCAAAGGTATACATCGGGTAGATGCACCACTGATTGCCGGTGTTGTGGTGCTCGGCATGGCGCACGCGATAGATGGCCGGGTCGCGCAGATTGATATTGGGCGCGGCCATGTCGATCTTGGCACGCAGCACGGCGGCGCCATCGGCGAGCTTGCCATCCTTCATGTCGGCAAAGCGCTGCAGGTTTTCGGCCACGGAGCGGTCACGGAAGGGGCTGTTCACGCCGGGACGGGTGAAATCGCCGCGGTTGGCCTTCATCTCGTCGGCCGACTGCTCGTCCACATAGGCCAGACCTTGCTCGATCAGGTAGACCGCACAGCGGTACATGAAGTCGAAGTAGTTGCTGGCGAAATAGAGGTTCTCGTGCCCGTCGGCATCCTTCCAGTCAAAGCCCAGCCAGCGCACGGCATCGATGATGCCGTCCACATATTCCTGATCTTCCTTTTCCGGATTGGTGTCGTCGAAGCGCAGATGGCAGACGCCACCGAAGTCACGTGCCAGACCGAAGTTCAGGCAGATGGACTTGGCATGACCCACGTGCAGATAGCCGTTGGGCTCTGGCGGAAAGCGGGTGCGGATCTTGGCTTCGTCGACCTGGCCGCTCTGGTGATGCTGGGCATCGCCGGGCGCGCCGCCCCAGTGACGGGTGGCATAAGTGCCCTTGTCCAGATCCGATTCGATAATCTGGCGCAGGAAGTTGGTGGGCTTGACCGCTTCGGGGGCGGAGTTGTTGGATTTGGAGGCGTCAGCAGAGCTCATTGCACCATTTTAGGCCGGCTGCCATGACCTCATGCCGATCTGCGGACACTGCAGCTTTGCCTCGTGTGCATTTGGACACAATGTTTTTGAGGAACCATGCCATCCTGACGGGACTCTGAAACGTTATATCCCCAAGGGCCGAAGGCGCTGCACAGATTTGCAAGCTTGCCCCCGGTGACTCATAAACAGAGGAGAGATTGTGATGTCCAGAACAACTTCCCCCCGCATGGCCAAGCTGCTTGCTGCTGGCTCTATCGCTATTGCTGGCCTGATGGCTGCCGCAGGTGCACAGGCGCATGGCGGCGTCAGCCTGTCGGTCGGCATCGGCGTGCCCGGCGTGGCCGTGGGCGTCGGCGCTCCCGTTTACGCCACACCCTATATCGCGCCAGCCCCGGTCTATATGCCGCCGCGCCCCGTCTACTATGCGCCTCCGGCACCGGTCTACTATGCGCCGCCGCCTCCCGTGTATCGTCCCGCACCCGTGATGGTCGTGCCCGGCCCGGTCTACTACGGTGGCGGCCCGCGCTGGCGTGGTCATCACCATCATCACTATCGTTGATGGCATCGATGGCAGAGCCCTGAAAGACTCTGCACCACAGACGGCTGCTCAGGCAGCCGTTTTTTATGCCTGCAGGCCGGGTGCCGCGCTCGCATAATCCGGGGCAGTCCTCAAAAAATCAGGAGAGTGCTTCCGTGAAAACCGTCTATGTCCTCAATGGCCCGAATCTCAATCTGCTGGGCATGCGCGAACCCGCCATCTACGGCTCGGCCACGCTGGCCGATGTCCAGAAGCTCTGCGAGGAGGCTTGCGTGCGCCATGGCCTGAAGCTGGAGTTCCGCCAGAGCAACCATGAGGGCGAGCTGGTGGAATGGATTCACGAGGCAGGCCGTCTGCACGCCAAGGGGGAGTTGCAGGCCCTGATCATGAATGCCGCAGCCTATACCCATACCAGTGTGGCAATTCTCGATGCCGTCAAGGGCACGGCCGTGCCGCTGGTAGAGCTGCACATCAGCAATGTCCATGCGCGCGAGAGCTTTCGCCACCATTCCTATCTGTCGGCCACGGCGCGCGCCGTGATGTGCGGCTTTGGCGTGGCCGGCTACGGCCTGGCCATCGATGCGGTGGCGCAGTGGTGACATCGGCGCTTGAAGCAGCCTGTTCCCTGCAGCAGGCCTCGCGGGAGCTGGGCGTCGACGTGCCGGCAGCGATTGCCCGGCTGCAGGCCACGGCGCAGCGCATGCAGACTAGGCTTGGCGAAGCCGCCGACAGTGGCGCGATGATCTGGCATGGCTGGCAGCCCCCGGCGGGAGTGGCGCAGCGCGGCTTGCCGCTGGTGCTGCTGCATGGCGGCAGCGGCAGCTGGACGCATTGGTTGCGCGTAATTGAGCCGCTGACCCAGGCGGGCTATAGCCTGTGGCTGGCCGATCTGCCGGGTTTTGGCGAATCCGATGGCGTGCCCGGCGGCATGGATGTGGACACCATGCTGGAGCCTCTGGCCTATGGCATACAGCAGCTGCTGGGCAATGTCGGTACGGGCCCGGTCTGCGATCTGGTCGGTTTTTCCTTTGGTGGCATGACCGCCGGTCTGCTGGCCGCCGAGCATCCGGAGCTGGTCCGCAAGCTGGTGGTGGTCGGTGCTCCTGGCATGGGAATGACCGAAGGACGGACCGTGCGCCTGCTGGGCTGGCGCCACCTGCCGGGGCTGGAGGCACAGATGCAGGCCCATCGCCACAATATTGCGGCCCTGATGCTGCATGATGCGGCTCTGATCGACGAAGAGACGCTGGCGCTGCATGCACTCAATGTGGCTCGTGACCGGCTGCCGCGCAGGCGGCTGTCGCGCACCGATGTGCTGGCCCGAGCCCTGACCCGCGTCAAGGTGCCGGTGGCGGCGATCTATGGTGAGCATGACCCTCTGTATGCGGGGTGTCTTGCAGAGCTGCGACTGTTGATGCAGCGTCAGTGCGGGGGGGCGCTGGACTGGCAGGTGATGCGAGGCGTGGGCCATTGGGCCCCGCACGAGGACCCGACCGCCTTCTGCGCCGCGCTGCAGGAGGCTCTGTCATGAGCAATGCTGCCACCTTCGAGCTGAGCGAAGCCGATGTGCAATGGAGCGCCGTGCGCTCGCAAGGCCCTGGTGGCCAGAATGTGAACAAGGTGGCCAGCGCCGTGCATCTGCGCTTTGACATCCGAGCCTCGCGTCTGCCTGCCGATGTGCAGCAGCGCCTGCTGGCTTTGGGTGATTCGCGTATCACCACCGATGGAGTGGTGGTCATCAAGGCGCAAAAATACCGCACTCAGGAGCACAACCTGTGGGATGGGTTGCAGCGCCTCAATGCGCTGGTGGCCTCGGTGGCCAGGCCGCCGCGCACGCGCAAACCCACCAAGCCGACCTGGGGCTCGCAGCAAAGACGCCTGCAGGGCAAAAGCCTGCGCTCCGGCATCAAGGCCTTGCGCGGCCGGGTGCATGACTGAGCTTCTGTAGCGGCAAAGCCACGCTCGGCTCAGTCAGTTGTATCAAAAGGCATGTGCGTACCCCGTCGGGCCTGGTGTGGATCGGTTAGCCGGCTGCGGGTCTGCGCTATATTGTTTTTGATAGCTGCAGTCGCAGAATGCAAAGGCGCTACAGCCTGTTTACCCATAGAATTCCGTGCTGCCTTCGGGAGTTGTTCATGAGCACATTGCCTTTGACTTATCTGGAGCGGCCCGCGCAGCTTGCCGCCGGTCAGCCTGCCTGGCTGCTGGTGCTCATGCATGGCGTGGGCAGCAATGAACAGGACCTGTTTGGCCTGGTGCCCTATGTGCCGCCGCAGTTCCATGTGCTCAGTCTGCGCGCGCCCTTTGCCATGGGCATGGGCGCCTATGCCTGGTTTCAGTTCACCGTGGATGCCGATGGCACGCGCCATATCAATGTGCCGCAGGAGCAGCAGGCGCGCATCTTGCTGCAGCAGACGGTGGAGCAGGCCGCGCAGCAGCTGGACATCCCGCCCGAGCGGGTGGTGCTGGGTGGCTTCAGCCAGGGCGGAATCATGAGTCTGAGCCAGTTGCTGACGCAGCCCCAGACCTTGCGTGCCGCACTGGTCTGGCACAGCCGCCTATTGCCCGAGATCGCGTCGCTGCATGCGCCCGCTGCCGCATTCGAGGGCAAGTCGGCCTGGGTCAGCCACGGTACTTATGACAATGTGATTCCGCTGACCAGCGCCCATGCCGTGCGTGACCGCCTGGCTTCTTTGCCCCTGCAGCTGAGCTATCAAGAGTATCCGGGCGCCCATGAGATCCGGCCCGAGGAACTGCGTGCCAGCATGCAGTGGCTGCAGGATCTGACGCAGTCAGCGGATGACTTCGGGGTCGAGGGCGATCAGTGACCGGCGGTCTTTGAAAACAGATTGATCACCAGCACGCCGCCGACAATCATGGCCATGCCGGCCAGAGCGGGTGCATCAAGCTTCTGGCCTTGCCAGAAATAGGCGACGGCCGAGACCAGCACGATGCCCACGCCGGACCAGATCGCATAGGCCACGCCCGTGGGAACGGTGCGCAGCGTCAGCGACAGCAGATAGAAAGAAATTGCATAGCCCACCAGGGAAACTGCGGTAGGGCCGAGCTTGGAGAAGCCTTCCGACCTGGCGAGGAAGGAGGTGGCAATCACCTCGCAGATGATGGCCAGGCCCAGATACAGGTAATTTGTCATGCCGGGCACTGTAGTGCGGCCGGGGCCGGGCTGTTTCCAGGTTGGTTCCAAGACCCCGGACCGCTTCTGGCCGTTATTGCCAAAATCCAGCGGCTGTGCGCACATTGCCGAGGGCAATATGCGTGGTTTGCCGCGCCTGGTCAGATGGCGGGGTAGTCGCCTGTACCCTCAGGCCAGGGTGTCAGCACCTCGAACCCGGTTTCCGTCACCAGCACCATATGCTCCCACTGGGCGGAGAGTGACTTGTCGTTGGTGATCACGGTCCAGCCGTCCGCCAGTTCGCGGGTGGCGGCCTTGCCTGCGTTGAGCATGGGCTCGATGGTGAAGATCATGCCGGGCTGCAGCAGCAGTCCCTGGCCGGGCGTGCCGTAGTGCAGCACCTGGGGCTCGTCGTGATAGACCTTGCCGATACCGTGACCGCAGTACTCGCGCACTATGGAAAAGCGCTCACGCTGGGCCACGGTCTGGATGGCATGGCCTACATCGCCCAGTGTGGCCCCGGGCTTGACGGCGCGGATGCCGGCCACCAGGGCCTCATAGGTGGTGTTGACCAGGCGCCTGGCCAGATTGCTGGGCTGGCCCACGTAATACATGCGGCTGGTGTCGCCGATCCAGCCTTCGGGCGTGGTCACTGCGACGTCGACATTGACGATGTCTCCGTCCTTGAGGACCTGCTTGGCATCGGGGATGCCGTGGCAGACCACATGGTTGACGGAGGTGCATACGGTCTTGGGGAAGCCGTAGTAGCCCACATTGGTGGGCGTGCATTTCAGCTCGTTGACGATGTAGTCGTGACAGATCTTGTCCAGCTCCTCGGTGCTGACGCCGGGCTGCACATGGGGCGTGAGCATGGCTAGCACCTTGGCGGCCAGGCCGCCGGCCTTGCGCGAGAGGTAGATGTCGGTGGCGTCATGAATGGGCACGACTTTCTGCTTGCCGCGCTTCATTGCATGCCTCCCACAAGGCGCACCGGACGGGGGCGGCGCACGGCGGCTTCGGCTTCATGCGCGCTGACTAGCTGCAGCTCACGCTCGGCTTGCTGCAGCAGCAGGGCGCAGATGCCTTCGTAGTTGAGCTGGGGGTGATGCTCGGCCAGCTGGCCTACCCGCAGCCAGTGCTCGGCCTGGGCATTGATGGAGCGGCCGAGGGCCGCGCTGGAGACACGAATCTGGTCGTGCAACTGGTCTGAAATTTTGACGATTCCCATGGCCCAGCATCATAAAGGTTGTATACGTTTCGTATATTGACAAACGCAAATTGCATGGTTGAAGCAGCGGTTTTGCAACTGTTTGACAAGCGCTGTTCGTCGAACCGGGTTTTAAGGCCTTGTCGTGCGACATGGTGCCCAAGAAGTTGATAGCGCTCTGCGCTTGATTGGCATTGATTGCAGCCAGGGGCATTCAGAAAATTGAAAGCTTTCGAGACAAGCCTGGTATTCGTGCCGTTCAAGTCTTATAAAAGATATATATCATCAGTATTTGCCTTGTCCATATTGAGTTTCATGCTATAAAAATTGAAGAACAATCAATGCGTGCCAGACATCTTGGGATGTTCTGGCGTCCGGTCACAACAGACGAGGAGTCAGGGTCGTTCATGGAAAACGCAGTCAGTCAAGCAGGGCAGGGCGAGCAGCTCGTCACCGAATCCCAGGAGCCGCAAGCTCGAAAGCCTCGGCCTCCACACGATGGGCAAGGGTCCCGCATCGTGGTCGTGGGCGGAGGCGTGGCGGGGCTGGAGGTGGCCACAGCCCTGGGCAAGCTCAAGAGCGAGAGCATTGACACGGTGACGCTGGTGGACAGCGACTCCGCCCATGTCTGGAAGCCCATGCTGCACACGATTGCCGCCGGCACCCGCGATCTGGCCCAACAGCAGACCACTTATCTTGCCCAGGCCACCGATGCCGACTTTGCCTACCAGCCCGGCGAGATGTGCGGTCTGGACCGTGAGGCACGTGAGATTCTGCTGGCCCCCATCTATGCCCCCGATGGTCGCGAGCTCGTTGCGGGGCGGCGTCTTGCCTATGACAAGCTGGTGATTGCGGTGGGCAGCGGTGCCAACGACTTCGGCACGCCCGGCGTTCATGAACATTGCTTCATGATCGATTCGCGCCGCAAGGCCGATGCCTTCAACCAGGAAATTCGTTTGCGCATGGTGCGCTGCATGACCAGTGGCGAGCAGTTGCAGGTCGCCATCGTGGGCGGCGGTGCCACAGGGGTTGAACTGGCCGCAGAGCTGGTTCAGCTTGCAGAGAGTGCCACGGCCTACGGCGCATTGGGCGAGGCGGCAAAGTTCCGCATCGTGCTGATCGAGGCAGGCTCGCGCCTGCTGCCCAGCTTTCCCGAAGAAATCTCCGAGGCCACGCGCGTGCGGCTGCAGGCCCTGGGCGTTTCCGTGATCGTTGGCGGCCGCGTCAGCCGTGCGACCGAGCAGGGTTTCGAGCTGGCCAATGGCGAGCTGATTCCCGCCAGCCTGCGTGTCTGGGCTGCCGGGGTCAAGGCCCCGGAATTCCTGATGCAGCTGGGTTTGCAGACCACGCGCAGCAATCAGTTGCTGGTCAATGACGAGATGCAGACCAGTGACCCTGATATCTATGCCCTGGGCGACTGCGCCAGCTATACCTTGCCGGGCAAGCAGGAGGCCTTGCCTCCTACGGCCCAGGTGGCCCACCAGCAGGCCCGCTATCTGATCGAGACCCTGCCCCATGTGCTGGAGCGTCCTGGGGCCAAGCCCGTAGGCTTTGCCTATCGCGACTTTGGTGCCCTGGTGTCCCTCGCGCATTACGACGCCTATGGCTCGCTGGGAAAGTTCGGTCTGTTCAACGGCGGCGTGATCCGTGGCCGCATGGCCATGCTCAGCCACATCATGCTGTACCGCTCGCACCAAGCGCGGCTTTACGGCTTCTGGCGCGGTGGCCTGCTGTGGCTGATCGACCTGATGAACGCGCGGCTGCGGCCCTCCATCCGTCTGGACTGAGCTACAAAAGCCCTTCGATGGGCAGCCAGCTCAGCACCCGCACCATGAAACGCTGCCACCAGCTGGTGCCGGGGTCGGCACTGAAGGTCTGGGCTTCGTGGGGCGGCTGCGGATTCTGGCCCGTCCAGCTCAGTCTGCCCTGCGGGTCCAGTTGCACCTTGTAGGCCATATACGGCAGATGCTGATCCAGGCTGGTGCTGACCTGCTGGCTCAAGGCCGGATCTTTGATGACCACGCCCATTTCGGTGTTGAGCACGGCCGAGCGCGGATCGAAGTTGAAGGAGCCGACAAAGAGCTGCTTGCCGTCGACCGCGAAGGTCTTGGCATGCAGGCTGGCGCCCGAGCTGCCCGTGGTGGCGGAGCTGCCACTCAGCGCTGCAGGTGACGGGGCTTCGCGCTTTGGGGTCTTTTCGGCAGGCTTGCTCTTTCGGGGCTTGTCCGGCTCGTCGGCTGCGAGCTGATTGCGCAGATCGATCTGGCGGCGCATTTCGTGGAGTTCCACGCCCATCTTCAGCAGCGGCTTGCGGTATTTCTCGTAGCCCGCGTGCACCACGGCCACATCGGTTGCCTCCAGGCTGTTGGTCAGAATGCGCACTCGCACACCTTGCTGGCGCAGGTGGGCAAAGGCGTCGACTCCGGCCTGGGTGGGCACGAAATAGGGTGACACCACTTCCAGCAACTGCTGCGGCTGGCCAATCACCGGCTGGAGCTGGGACAGCAGCAAGTCTTCGGGCGCGGCTTTGCGCAGGACCTTGGCCGGGTCGTCGCTGACCAGGGTGGTCTCGGCCCATTGCAGCGGCAGTCGGCCTTCCAGCAAATCGGTGCTGAAGCGGCTGCGGCCCACGGCCTGCACATAGGCCTGGGATTCGGGGCGGTTTACATCGGCGTGCAGGCTTGCGTAGACCTTGTCCACGGCCTGCTGTGGCATGGCGGGCAGCAGGCTGACTACCGGGTAGGCCGAGGGGCTGTTCCAGTAACGGTCGAATTCCGCTGCCACCTCGCCCACCACCGAGCCAGTGGCCACCACATCGAGGTCGGCGAACAGCACGCCGTCGGAGGCGGCAAAGTACTCGTCACCGATATTGCGCCCGCCCACGATGGTGGCGGCGGAGTCGGCCGTGTAGCTCTTGTTGTGCATGCGCCGCTGAGTGCGCGCGAAGTCCGTCACATAGCCGATCGCCTTGGGCGTGCGCAGGGCAAAGGGGTTGAACAGCCTCACCTCGATCTGCGGATGCTGGTCCAGGGCTGCCAGCATGGCGTCCATGCCGCCGGTGCCGCCATCGTCCAGCAGCAGGCGTACGCGCACGCCGCGGTCTGCCGCGAGCAGCAGCTCATCGAGCAGCAAATGGCCTGTGGTGTCGTTGCGCCAGATGTAGTACTGCACATCGAGGGTGCGCTGCGCGGCTCGGGCCAGCAGGGCGCGGGCAACATAGGCGTCATGGGCATCGGCCAGCATATGGATACCGCTCTGCCCAGGATGTGCCTGCAGCAGCGGCTCCAGAGCCTGGCCGAGCCGGGTTTGCAGGGCCTGCTCGGCACTCAGCGCCCGTGTGGCAGTGCGATCCGGCATGGGCGGCAGGCCGCAGCCTGCGAGCAATCCCGCAATCAGCAGGGTTGTCGCCGTACCGCGCCACAGGGGAATTTCGGGTCTCGAGGCCTGTGTGTTTTGCATGACCCGAGTATGCCGCAGCGCATCAGGCGATCTTCACAGGGCCGGGGCGGCGATCTTCCACCACAAAGCGTGCCAGCGTATAGAGACTGCTGTCGGCCTGGAGCGGGTTGCTCACGGCGCGCAGCTCGGTGCTCATGGACTGTGGCGTGATCTCCACGAGGCTGTAGCCGCGCTCCTCACAGCGCGCGAAAACCACCTGTGGATTGTGGGCCACGATGGCATCGACCCTGGCCTGTGTCGTGCCGCTGTGCGAGCTGATGGAGGTGCCGCAGAATTCGCTGGCAATCACCGGGTTGGCCTTGTCCGGGGCCTGATCGGCCCGGGCTGCAATGGAGCAGACATAGTTCTGGTGAATGTCTCCGCCGAGCAGCACGCTGTTGCGTGGCTGGCTCTCGGCAATCTGGCGCACCAGGCGCTGGCGAGCCTGAGGGTAGCCGTCCCAGCTGTCGGTCGACTGCCGGCCATTGGGATGCTTGCGGGCCGAGAACAAGGTGGTCTGCACCACGGTGCTCCAGCGGGTGGCCTCGGCCCTCTGGCGAGCATCGTCCTGCAACTGCCGGGCCAGCCAGCGCTCCTGATCCCAGCCCAGGAAGCTGCGTGCCGGATCTTGCAGGGCAGGGCATTCGGCCGGGTCCACGGTGCCGGTGCTGGCCTTGCCCTCGGGGCGGCAGGCCTGCAGATCGCGGTACTGGCGGCCGTCCAGCAGATGCAGCCTGGCCAGCTTGCCCCACTGCAGACTGCGGTACAGCGCCAGGCCTTGAAAGTTGCGCTGCAATGCGCTGTCACGCAGCGGCATGTTTTCGTAGAAAGCCTGCCAGGCCGCCATGCGCCTGGCCAGAAAGTGAGCGCTGTCCCCGCGTCCGTACTGGGCTACATAGTCGTTTTCAACCTCGTGATCATCCCAGATGACGGACCAGTTGCACACGGCATGGGCGGCCTGCAGATGGGGATCGCTCTTGTGCAATGCATAGCGGTCGCGGTAGTCCTGCAAGGTCTGGGCGGTACGCAGCGGCTGCGGACGAGCCAGTCCATCGGGCTTGGCCGGTTGCGCATATTCATAGATGTAGTCGCCGAGAAACAGCACCAGATCGGGCGAGGCCTGCGCGGCATCGGCCCAGGCGCTGTAGAAGCCGTGTTCCCAGCGCTGGCAGGAGGCCACGGCCAGGCGCAGCTTGCGCACATCGGCTCCGGCTGCCGGGGCGGTGCGGCAGCGTGCGGTGGCGCTGAAGGCGTTGCCACAGCGGAAGCGGTAGAAATACCAGCGGTCAGGGCTCAGGCCGTTGACCTGCACATGGACGGCGTGGCCCCATTCGGCCCTCGCCTGGGCCTGCCCATGGGCCACGGCCTGGCGGAACTGGGCATCGTGCGCCACTTCCCAGTGGACGGTCTGTGCTGCCAGGTCTGGCGCGGCCGCTGTACCCAGATAGGACAGAGGTGCTGTCAGCCGCGTCCAGATCAGGATGTTGTCGGGCTCCGGGTCGCCGCTGGCCACTCCCAGAGTGAACGGGTTGTGGGCCAGCGATTCCGTGGCACGGGCCCAGGCTGGCAGGGCACCCACGGCCGTGGCAAGGCTGGAGGCAATCAGAAAGCGCCGGCGATCCGGCGCCTGCGTGTGAAGAGGATAAAACATGGCGATGCTGTGGTGTCGGGTTCTTGTAGCCAGTGGCTGGAAGTATCCCCGACCCCGCAGACATCGCCGCGGTTTACCGCAGCTTTACGCGTTGACCAGCACCAGCTTGCCCTGTACCTGGCGCGAGCCCATGCGCTCGTAGGCGGCGAACAGCTCGCTCATGGGCATGGTGCGGTCGATCACGGGCTTGATCCTGCCCTGGGCCCACCATTGCGACAGCTCCTGCATCATGGCTGCATTGTTCTGAGGCTCGCGCTTGGCGAAGTCGCCCCAGAACACGCCGACCAGGGAAGCGCCCTTGAGCAGCGGCAGGTTCAGCGGCAGAGAGGGGATGGGGCCGGAGGCAAATCCGATGATCAGATAGCGGCCGCGCCAGGCAATGGAGCGGAAGGCGGGCTCGGCGAACTCGCCGCCCACGGGATCGTATATCACGTCGGGGCCCTTGCCGTCGGTCGCGGCCTTGATGGCTTCCCGCAGATCGCCCTGGCTGTAGTTGATGGTGACGTCTGCACCTTGAGCCTTGCACAGCGCACATTTCTCGTCGGTGGAGGCCGCTGCAATCACCCGTGCGCCAGCTGCCTTGGCAATCTGTATGGCTGCCGTGCCAACGCCACCCGCGGCGCCCAGTACGAGTACGGTCTCGCCGGCCTTGAGCTGACCGCGGTCGATCAGCGCATGGTGGGAGGTGGCATAGGTCATGATGAAGGCTGCGGCATCGACAAAGGGGAAGTCGGCCGGAAGCGGCATGCACATGGCGGCGGGTGCCAGCGTATGTGTGGCGAACCCGCCCGTGCCCGAAAGACAGGCCACATGCTGGCCTACCTTGAGATGTTTGACGCCTTCGCCCACGGCCTGCACTACGCCGGCGTATTCCGAGCCCGGCACAAAGGGCAGGGCCGGCTTGATCTGGTATTTGTTCTGCACGATCAGCAGATCGGGAAAGTTCAGGCTGGCAGCCTTGACTTCCAGCAGCACCTGGCCGGGGCCGGGCTGCGGTGTGGGCTGCTCGGTCCATTGCAGGGTCTCGACGCCGGTGGGTGTGGTGCAAAGCCATGCGTGCATATCTTGTCTCCTGATCTTCTTGAGGTGAGATTGGGGGGAATCGGCTCGCAGATGATAGAAGTGTGGTGCGAATGCCGCGTGTCTCTGTCGTGACCTTGGAGCCGCCTACAATCCGCCTCATCCATGAAGATTCTTATTTGCAATGACGACGGCTTTCAGGCCCCAGGCATCGTGGCTTTGCACGATGCGCTGCGCACCGTGGCAGACGTCGAAGTGGTGGCGCCCGAGCACAACAACAGCGCCAAGTCCAATGCGTTGACGCTGAACGCGCCGCTGTATGTGCACCAGGCCTATAACGGCTTTCGCTACGTGAACGGCACGCCTGCAGACTGCGTGCATATCGCGCTGACCGGCCTGCTGGGCTACCGGCCCGATCTGGTGGTCTCGGGCATCAACAACGGCGCCAATATGGGCGACGACACGATTTACTCGGGCACCGTGGGGGCGGCCATGGAAGGCTATCTGTTCGGCATTCCGTCGATTGCCTTCTCCCAGGTGGACAAGGGCTGGGCCGAACTGGAGGCGGCAGCTGCCACGGCCCGTCAGATGGTTCAGGAGATGCTGGCCCAGCAGTTGATCGGTACTGCTCCCTGGTTGTTGAACGTGAATATTCCCAATATGCCGCTGCATGCACTCAAAAGCGTCAAGTTGTGTCGCCTGGGGCGACGTCATGCGGCCGAGCAGGCCATTCAGCAGCAAAGTCCACGTGGCGAGACCATGTACTGGATCGGCAGCGCCGGCGCAGCAAAGGACGACTCCGAAGGCACGGACTTCCATGCCACCGCCCATGGCCATGTCTCCATGACGCCGCTCAAGGTCGATCTGACCGACCATGAAAACCTCGGCTATTGGGCGCAGACGGCCAGCAAGCTGGCCGGTCCATCCACCACATCGGCGGCCGCATCGTGAGCGAGCGTCGTCCGCCTCAGGTTCCGGGCTGGATTGCACGTTCCGTGCAGATGGGCACCAGCGCGGCGCGGCCGCCCGTTACTCCCAAGCCCATCAATCCGCTGCGTGTGGCTGCTTCGCCTGTGGGGGTGGGGCTGGACTCATCCACGGTGCGCTCCCGCATGGCACAGCGCATCGGTGCGGCGGGCGTCAGCAACCCGGCCGTGCTGCAGGCCATGGCCACGGTGGAGCGTCACCGCTTTGTCGACAGTGCTCTGGTCAATCAGGCCTATGAAGACACCAGTCTGCCTATCGGCCTGGGTCAGACCATCTCCAAGCCCAGCATCGTGGCCCGCATGATCGAGCTGCTGCTCGACTCGGATGCAGCCCGCAACGGGCAAGGACGAGTGCTGGAGATCGGTACGGGCTGCGGCTATCAGGCCGCCGTGCTGTCCATGCTCACCAAAGAGGTTTATTCGATAGAGCGGCTGCGCGGCCTGCATGAGAAAGCACGCGGCCATCTGCGTCCCATGCGCCTGTCCAATGTGCATCTGATTCTCGGTGACGGCATGGTGGGCTTTGCCAGTGGCGCGCCCTATGCGGGCATCATCTCCGCTGCCGGCGGTGATGTGGTGCCGCAGGAGTGGTGCGACCAACTGGCGGTGGGCGGGCGTCTGGTGGCTCCGGTCGTGGTTGGTGCGGGTAAGCAGGCACTGCTGGTGATTGACAAGAGTTCACACGGTTTTACGCAGACAGTTTTGGAAGCAGTCAACTTTGTCCCTCTAAAATCGGGGATCGCCTAGAAGGGAATAGCTTATGTTGGTATCGCGAAGTCTTGGTGCATGGGGAACGGCCGTGCTGGCAGGTGTCATCCTGGCCGGTTGTGCTGCCCAGGCAAACAGGGCTCCTGTGGAGGATCGCGGACAGTCGGCCTCCTCGTCTTCAACTGTAGACGTCAAGTCGCTGCCCGGCGCTGAAAATGCCGGCAAGCCGGGTTACTACACCATCAAGCCTGGCGACACTCTGATCAGGATTGGTCTGGAGCACGGCCAGAGCTGGAAGGACATTGCTCGCTGGAGCAATCTGGACAATCCCAATGTGATTGAAGTCGGTCAGGTGGTGCGTGTGGTGCCGCCCGGACGCGAGGCGCCTGTCGCATCGTCCGGCTCGGGTCGCGGTGTCGCGCCCGTGGTCGTGGGCGGTGGCAGCACTGCAACGACGACTACCCCCGTGACTCCCCCGGCTGCAACCGCAACGCCAGTGCCATCCACGCCAGCAACAAGCCCTGCGCCTGTTGCCAAGGGAGCCGATGATGTGAACTTCATCTGGCCTGCCAGCGGCTCGCTGATTGCCGGCTTCGACGAGCAGCGCAACAAGGGCTACGACATCAGCGGCAAGGCCGGTGATCCCGTGGTGGCTGCGGCCGACGGCCGTGTGGTGTATGCCGGTGCCGGCCTGCGTGGCTATGGCAACCTGATCATCCTCAAGCACAACAACACCTATCTGACGGCCTACGCCCACAACCAGTCTCTGCTGGTCAAGGAAGATCAGGCCGTCAAAAAGGGGCAGAAGATTGCCGAGATGGGCAGCACCGATGCCGATCGCGTCAAGCTGCACTTCGAGGTGCGTCGCCAGGGCAAGCCTGTCGATCCTTCGCGCTATCTGCCTTCGCGCTGAGCATGGCCACGCAACGCAAGCAAGCCGCACAAGCCCCTGCCCAGCAGGGGCTTGTGCCTTCTGACGCGGCAGAGCAGAGCTGGGACGAAGCAGCCGAAGACGCCATTGCCTCGGCCGAGGTCGAGAACCGTGAACTCTCGGTCGGCACCGAGCATCACGGTCAGCGTGTGGACAAGGTGCTGGCGCTGGGGGTGTCCGAGTTCTCGCGCAGCTATCTGCAGCAGTTGCTGGCCGACGGCGCGGTCACGCTCAATGGCAAGGTTCTGCTCAAGCCCTCGGTCAAGGTGGCCGTGGGCGACCGCCTGCGCGTGGAAATGCGTCCCACCCAGCAGAGCATGGCCTTCCAGCCCGAGGCCATGGATCTGCAGGTGGTCTATGAGGACGATGATCTGCTGGTCATCAACAAGCCTGCGGGTCTGGTGGTGCATCCGGCGCCCGGCAACTGGACGGGCACATTGCTCAATGGTCTGCTGGCGCGTGACGAAAAAGCGCGTCAGGTGCCGCGCGCCGGCATTGTTCACCGTCTGGACAAGGACACCAGCGGTTTGATGGTGGTGGCGCGCAATCGCAGCACCATGGATGCGCTCATCAAGATGATTGCCGCGCGCGATGTGAGCCGTCAGTATCTGGCGCTTGCCCACAAGCAATGGGGCAGCCGCAAGCGCCGCGAAGTCGATGCGCCGATCGGCCGCGATCCACGCAACCGCCTGCGCATGGCGGTGGTGGATCTGAATCTGCACCCCGGCAAGCAGGCGCGCACCGATTTCGATCTGCTCGATGGCGATGCAGCTCACAGCCTGGTGCGCTGCACGCTGCACACCGGTCGCACGCACCAGATCCGGGTGCACATGGCTTCGCTCGGCCATCCGCTGATAGCCGACACGCTGTATGGCGGTCAGCCCGAGGGTGGGCTGGAGCGCCAGGCACTGCATGCCTTCAGACTGGCCTTCGAGCACCCGGTGACGAAAAAGCCGCTGGTCCACTATGCGCCGCTGCCGCAAGACATGGCTGGTGCACTGGATTTATGGGGTCTGCGTTACAATCTGCCGGAAAGCCTCTGACCATCACTCGCATGGCATCTTTGGGGCGCTTCCCTCTCTTCTTAGAATCAGGCGTCCCACCGCAGTCGGTGCGACAGCCGCTCCCGAAACGCTGCGCCCATGAATACGGTAGATGCCAAGCGGGTTCTTGAAACAGCATTGATTTGTGCCCCGCAGCCTGTAACGCTGCGGGAATTGCGCTCACTTTTTGATGATGTGCTGGGCTCGGACACGGTTAAGGATTTGCTGCTGGACCTGCAAAAGGACTGGGCCCTCAAGGGCGTGGAACTGGTGCAGGTGGCTTCTGGCTGGCGTTTTCAGAGCCGGCCCGAGATGCGCGTCTACCTGGACAAGCTTCACCCCGAGAAGCCGCCCAAGTACACGCGGGCGACGCTGGAGACGCTGGCCATCATTGCCTACCGTCAGCCGGTCACGCGGGGTGATATAGAGGACATCCGCGGCGTGACCGTGAACAGCCTGATCATCAAGCAGCTGGAAGACCGGGGCTGGATCGAGGTCATCGGCCACCGTGAAACCGTGGGGCGGCCTGCGCTGTTTGCCACCACGCGCCAGTTTCTCGATGATCTGGGTCTGCAGTCGCTGGATCAGCTGCCCATGCTGGAGGAAACACAGGCCCAGCAAAGTCTGTTCAAGGCGCTGGATGGGGAGGAGGGCGAACCAGCCTCCGTGCCGGAGGCCGGTGTCGAGGAGGCCCAGCGCCAGGAAGGCGTGGAGGCCGCAGAGTCGGTGGATGTCGTGACAGAGTCCGATGCGGCGGAGAGTGAGATCCTGCGTGCCTCGGGTGAGGAAGAGGGGGCGCAGGAGCTGCCGGACACCGATGTCGACCCAGTGGTGCAAGCGCCTGCAGGGCTTGTGTCGGAGATTCAGCCCGAGGCGGATGCGCCAGAGTTGAAGTCATATCCGGACCAAACGCCGATTGATATTGCGCAAGCTGCTACTGAAGAGATAGCGGTTGAGTTGCCGGATGCGGAGCCAGGGCCGACAGAGGAGCTGCCGTCCGTGAGCAAGCCCAAGGCGGTCAGGCCCGTCAGGACAGCCAAGGCGGCAGAGCCGGAGCCCAAACCGGCGGCCAAGAAAGCCGGACGTACCGAGTGGGTGGGCCTGAAGGCGTTTCTCGAGGATGACTATGGCAGCGACGACGACGAGGCCGAGGACACAAAGACGAAAGCGCGGGCCGACGATGCCGTCGGGTCAGCAGAACAAGGAATTGTGGAGGGTGACGATGGCGTCATCCCCGAAGGAAAACTGGAATGAACAACGAGACATCGAACCCGATGCCCGAGTCCGCAGCCGCTTCGCCCGAAGCCGAGCCGGTCAAGAAGACTCGCAAGCCCCGCGCAGCCAAGGCCGATGGCGCCAAGGATGCCGACGAGGCCAAGAAGCCAGCAGCACCGCGCAAGCGTGCCGGCGTCAAAAAGGACGCTGCTGCCGAGGCCAAGCCAGCGCGCAAGCGTGTGACCAAGCCGCGTGCCGAAGAAGCCGTGGCCGTCGAAGAGTCTGTTCAGCCCGCGGCTGAGCAGGAGGTGCAGTCCCAGGACCAGGACCAGGGCCAGAACCAGGACGCAGCAGCGGATATCGTCGTTGCCGAAGTGGCTGTTGAGAGCGTTGCCGCTCCTCATGGGCCCAGGGGACGCAAGAGCCAGAACATCGACTTTGCCGATGTGATCTCGGGCGACTTCGACGATGAGGAAGAGAACGGCAGCGCCATGCCCGCCAAGCGCGTGCTTGCGCCCCAGGTAGACTCTCCGAAGCTGCACAAGGTGCTGGCCCAGGCCGGCATGGGTTCGCGCCTGGAGATGGAGCAACTGATCCTGGAAGGGCGCATCTCGGTCAACAACGAGCCTGCCCACGTCGGCCAGCGCATTCAGTTCGGCGATATCGTCAAGGTCAACGGCCAGCCCATCCGCTTCCGTATCGACCCGCCGCCCGCACGCGTGATTGCCTATCACAAGCCCGTGGGCGAAGTGGTGACGCATGACGATCCTCAGAACCGTCCCACGGTGTTCCGCAAGCTGCCCAAGCTGCAGCATGGCAAGTGGCAGTCGGTGGGGCGCCTGGACCTGAATACCGAAGGTCTGCTGCTGTTCACCAGCTCGGGCGAGCTGGCGAACTCGCTGATGCACCCCCGCTTCGGCCTGGAGCGTGAATACGCGGCCCGCGTGCTGGGCGCGCTGAGCAAGGAAGAGAAGCAGCGTCTGCTGGACGGCGTGCAGCTCGAAGACGGTGAAGCCAGCTTCGGTGCCGTGGAAGATGGCGGTGGCGAAGGTGCCAACTGCTGGTACCGCGTGACCATCTCCGAAGGCCGCAACCGCGAAGTGCGTCGCATGTTCGAGGCTGTGGGCCATGCCGTCAGCCGTCTGATCCGCATTCGCTACGGCGCCATGATGCTGCCGCGCGGTCTCAAGCGCGGCGCCTGGGTGGAACTTGATCAGGCCGATATCCAGGCGCTGATGTCGGCAGCCGGCGTCAAGGAGCGCGCTCCCGTCGAGCGCAACAGCGGCGGTGCCCGTGGCGCCAACAACCGTGGCGGCCGCAACAACCGCAGCGGCGGTCGCGGCAACGGCATGAATGCCGATCGAGCACCTCAGGGGCGCCGTGAAGGCGGCGGCCAGCGCCGTGGCGAGTGGGACGGCAATCGTCCGGCACCCAGCGGCATGCTGGGCGACAACCCGCGCAACAAGTCCGGCGGCCGCTCCGGTGGCTCGGGTCGCTCGCAGGGGGGCGGTCAGCCCGACCCCATGCGCACCTCGGTGGGCTATATCGGCAGCGACAGCCTGTCGCGTGCCCGCCAGAACGCCAAGCGTCGCCCTGGTGGTGGCGGTGGCGGCGGTCGCCGCGGCGGCCGCTAAAAAGGTATCCGTAAGGATTTGAGTGCTGCCCGGACTTCAAGGTCTATGGTGGCACCGCTAAAATCAACTGTTTTGCTTTTTCGGCAAAAACCCATAGTAACCCTGATTAGGAAATAATCATCATGGCTATCGAACGTACCCTCTCCATCATCAAGCCCGACGCAGTTGCCAAGAACGTGATCGGCCAAATCTACGCCCGCTTCGAAGCTGCTGGCCTGAAGATCGTGGCTGCCAAGCTGGTGCACCTGTCGCGCGGCGAAGCCGAGCAGTTCTACGCTGTGCACGCTGCCCGTCCTTTCTTCAAGGATCTGGTGGACTTCATGGTCTCCGGCCCCGTGATGATCCAGGCTCTGGAAGGCGAGAACGCCATCCTGAAGAACCGTGAACTGATGGGCGCCACCGACCCCAAGAAGGCCGAGAAGGGCACCATCCGCGCCGACTTCGCCGACAGCATCGACGCCAACGCCGTGCACGGCTCCGACGCTGCTGAAACTGCTGCTGTGGAAGTTGCCTTCTTCTTCCCCGGCATGAACGTGTACTCGCGTTAATCCCACGCTAGCTTTACAGCATGCTCTCGCTGACGCCAGCGCTTTGCATTCGTGCAAAGCGGGTGTCAGCACTTGAAGATGCTGGCCACGGCGTGGCAAACACCGTTCGCAAGACGCCTCGCCACATGCCGATATGACTACTAATTTGCTTGATTTTGACCTCGAAGGACTGACCGCTTATTGCGAGCAGCTCGGGGAGAAGCGTTTCCGTGCGACGCAGCTGTTCCGCTGGATTCACCAGCGTGGCGCATCCGATTTCGACCAGATGACCGATCTGGCCAAGTCTTTGCGCGAAAAGCTCAAAAGCCGGGCCCACATTACCGCTTTGCCCGTGGTGACCGAGCATGTCTCTGCCGATGGCACCGTGAAGTGGCTGTTCGATGTGGGTGACGGCAATGCCGTTGAATCCGTTTTCATTCCTGAGGACGACCGTGGCACGCTGTGTGTCTCGTCCCAGGCAGGTTGCGCCGTGGGCTGCCGCTTTTGCTCGACCGGGCATCAGGGCTTCAGCCGCAACCTCAATACCGGCGAAATCCTTGCCCAGCTCTGGTATGCAGAGCATTCGCTGCGCAAGCGCTTCGGTACCGAAGATCGCATCATCTCCAACGTGGTGATGATGGGCATGGGTGAGCCGCTGCAGAACTACAGTGCGCTGGTGCCTGCCCTGCGCGTGATGCTGGATGATCATGGCTATGGCCTGTCGCGCCGCCGCGTGACGGTGTCCACCTCGGGCGTGGTGCCCATGATGGATCGTCTGTCGCAGGACTGTGCCGTGGCACTTGCGGTGTCGCTGCACGCGCCCAATGATCCGCTGCGTGACAACCTGGTGCCGCTGAACAAGAAGTACCCGATTGCCGAACTGCTGGACGCCTGCGAGCGCTATCTGGAGTTCGCGCCACGTGACTTCATCACCTTTGAATATTGCATGCTCGACGGCGTTAACGATCAGCCTGAGCATGCGCGCCAGCTGATAGAGTTGGTGCGCGCGCGCGGCGATGGCAAGAGCTGGTGCAAGTTCAATCTGATCCCGTTCAATCCCTTCCCCGCTTCGGGTCTGTTGCGCTCGCCTTCGGCCCGCGTGACCGAGTTCGCTACGTTGCTGAGCAATGCCGGCATCGTGACCACGGTGCGCAAGACCCGGGGTGACGATATCGATGCGGCCTGTGGTCAGCTCGCGGGCGATGTGAAGGACAGGACTCGCGCTGCCGAGCGTATGGCCAGGCAGCGCACCATCCCGCTCAAGCAGGTGTCTTGACGGAGTTTTGAATAAAGGACAATCAATGAGGGCAGTGGTACAGCGACCGGTTTGGCGACATTGGGGCTTGTTGGCCCGGTGGGGGGTACCGGTTGCGGTCGCGGCACTTGTGGGTTGTACTTCGACAACGACCACCACCACGTCCTCTACGTCCGTCCCCCAGGCTTCCGTGGTCGGCACGGGCGGTGCCCAGGTCGCCGATGCCAGTCGCCGTGCCCAGATTCGCCTGGAGCTGGCTGCCAATTACTTTCAGGCCGGGCGCCTGGATGTGGCCATGGATGAGGTGGGGCAGGCCTTGGCTGCCAAGCCCGATTACGCCGATGCATACGGCCTGCTGGGCCTGATCCTCATGCAGAACCAGGACTGGACGCAGGCGGAGATCGCCATGCGCAAGGCCGTGGATCTCAATCCGCGCGACGGCAACCAGATTCACAACTACGGCTGGATGCAATGCCAGCAAAAGCATTTCGACCCAGCCCAGCAGTGGTTTGATAGAGCCCTGCAGGCTCCGGGCTACCGTGAACAGCCCAGGACCCTGCTGGCCAAGGGCATGTGCTACCAGCAGGCAGGACAGTTGGAGCAGGCCTACCAGAACATGTTTCGTGCCTATGAGATGGATGTGGGCAACCCCGCCGCAGGCTACAACCTGGCAAATGTGCTTTGGCTCAAAGGTGATCTGAAGAAGGCGCAGTTCTACATCCGGCGCTTGAATAACAATAGCAATCAGGCCAGTGCGGAAAGCCTCTGGCTGGGGATCAAAATAGACAGGGCATTGCACGACGACATTGGAGTGCGTCAACAGGCCGATCAGTTGCACGAGCGTTTTCCTCAATCGCGTCAGTGGCTGGCCTATGAACGTGGAGCTTTCAATGAATGAGGCTGCGGTGGAAGAGGAAACTATGCAAAGCGAAGAGCAGGTGCCAACTCAGGGTCAGGCCACGGCCGGAGTCTTGTTGCGTCAGGCACGGGAAGCAGCCCGGATGCAGTTGCCCGTGATGGCTGCGACATTGAAGGTGCCGCAGCACAAGCTGGAAGCGCTGGAGGCCGATGACTATGCGGCCTTTCCCGATCATGTGTTCATGCGTGCTCTGGCCATGGGGATGTGCCGGACCTTGCATATCGATGCCGAATCGGTGCTGGCCAAGCTGCCACGCAGCGAGATCAAAAGCCTTGCCAATGCGGGTCCTGGCATCAACGAGACCGTCAAGGTGCGCAGCAGCTTCAAGGTCACGGGTACGCCGCTGGACTCCGGCAATAGCAGCTCTCGCAAGATCGCGGCAGGCGTGCTGATTCTGCTGGCAGCTGCCGCTGCCGTGTACTTTGTGCCATTCCATCAGATGGTGGACGGCGCCGATGGGGCAGGCGCGCCAGCGCCGGCTCAGGCCCAGTCTGGCCAGACGGCTGCGGCGAGCGCTCCGGCTGCAGAACCGCTTGCCCCCGCCGAGGGCGGTGCACAGGGCAGTTCTGCCACACCTGCGGCGACGGTGACAGAGTCTGTACCGGTTGCTGGTGCTGCCGGCATGCCTGGCGATGGCGCTGCAGCAAGCGTTTCCGCACCTGTGGCAGCGGCCCAAACCGCAGCCCCGGTCGCCGAGGCAGCCACGCCCGCGACCGGCGCTGCCGGCCTGCTGGTGCTGAAGGTGAATACTGGCCAGTCCTGGGTCAAGGTCAGGGATGGTGCTGGCAAGGTGGTGCTGGAAAAGACCCTGTCCAAGGATGAATCTGCGACTGCCGAAGGTCAGTTGCCCCTGTCGGTGATTGTGGGCAATGCCAAGGGCACGCAGGTGACGGTACGTGGCGAACCCTTCGATATCTCGAGCACACGCGACAATGTGGCTCGCTTCGAGGTGAAGTAACCGTTCGAGGTAAACAAGAGTGCAAGATTCTCAAAGCTCGCAGCAGCTCAGCCAGGCGATAGCCATCGCCAGCCCGCTGCCGCGCAAATCGCGCCAGGCCCGTGTGGCGTGGCGCAACAACGTGGTCACCGTCGGGGGCGATGCGCCCGTGCGCGTGCAGTCCATGACCAATACCGATACCGTGGATGCGGTGGAGACCGCCATCCAGGTGCGCCAGCTGGCCCAGGCCGGCTCGGAGATGGTTCGCATCACGGTGAACACGCCCGAGGCGGCGGCAGCCGTGCCCTATATCCGCGAGCAGCTCGACCGCATGGGCGAGTATGTTCCGCTGGTGGGCGACTTCCACTACAACGGCCACCGTCTGCTGACCGACTATCCCGACTGCGCCCAGGCGCTGTCCAAGTACCGCATCAACCCTGGCAATGTGGGCAAGGGCGACAAGAAGGACAAGCAGTTCGGTCAGATGATCGAGATCGCCGCCAAGTACGACAAGGCCGTGCGCATCGGCGTGAACTGGGGCTCGCTCGACCAGGAAATCATGGCCGAGCTGATGGACCAGAACAGCAAGCGTGCCCAGCCCTGGGAAACGCGCCAGGTCATGTACGAGGCACTGATCACCTCGGCCATCAGCTCGGCCGAGCTTGCCAGGAATATCGGCCTGAATCCCGACAACATCATCCTGTCCTGCAAGGTCAGCGGCGTGCAGGATCTGATCTCGGTCTATCGAGAGCTGGCGCGCCGCTGCGACTATGCGCTGCATCTGGGTCTGACCGAGGCCGGCATGGGCACCAAGGGCACGGTGGCATCCACCGCTGCGCTGTCGGTGCTGCTGCAAGAGGGCATTGGCGACACGATTCGCGTCTCGCTCACGCCCCAGCCCGGTGAAGCGCGCACGCAGGAGGTCGTGGTGGCTTCCGAAATCCTGCAGGCCCTGGGGCTGCGCGTGTTCGTGCCCAGCGTCACCGCCTGCCCGGGCTGCGGCCGCACCACCAGCACCACCTTCCAGGAACTGGCCAAGAGGATCGACGATTTTCTGCGCGGTGAAATGCCGCTCTGGCGCACCCAGTTCCCTGGCGTGGAAGCCATGAAGGTGGCGGTGATGGGTTGCATCGTCAACGGCCCCGGCGAGAGCAAGCATGCCGACATCGGCATCAGCCTGCCCGGCAATGGCGAGGCGCCTGCGGCACCGGTGTTCATCGATGGCGAGAAAGCCTTGACGCTGCGCGGCGAACATATCGCCGAGGAGTTCCAGACCCTGGTGCTGGAATATGTGCAGCGCCGCTACGGCCAGAAGGCCTGAGCGAATCGAGCGCTTGCAGCGGCCCGGCATGCGGGTGGTGATTGCGCTTGCTGGCACAATGCCAGCGAGCCAAGACTTTGGAATTGATAGCTGCTTGCGCACTATCTGTATGGATTTGAATTAGGTTTCTAGCTAGAAGGCATAGTTGCCAGGCGCAATGTGCTCTCGTTTTGCTAGTGACCCAAGTGTGAGATTTCACGTGGCCAAGAACGAAAAACTGACTGCCGTCAAAGGCATGAACGACATCCTTCCTCCCGACTCGGCGCGTTGGGAATGGTTTGAAGCCAAGGTGCGCGATCTGATGGGGCGCTTTGCCTATCGCAATATCCGCACCCCCATCGTCGAGCCCACGGCCCTGTTCGTGCGCGGCCTGGGCGAGGTGACCGATATCGTCGAGAAGGAGATGTACTCCTTTGAGGACAAGCTCAACGGCGAGCACCTGACCCTGCGCCCCGAAGGTACGGCCGGCGTCGTGCGCTCGGTCGTGGAAAACAATCTCCTCTACGAAGGCGGCAAGCGTCTGTTCTACATCGGCCAGATGTTCCGCCACGAACGTCCCCAGCGCGGCCGCTATCGCCAGTTTCATCAGGTTGGTGTGGAGGCCATGGGCTTTGCCGGTCCAGAGCTGGATGCCGAGGTGATTTTGCTGGCTGTGCAGCTGTGGAAGGAACTGGGCATCGACGGTGTGCGCCTGGAGCTCAACAGCCTGGGACAGCCCGAGGAGCGCAAAGCCCATCGCGCAGCCCTGGTTGCCTACTTCGAGCAGCATACCGATGTGATGGACGAGGAAGCCAAGCGCCGCATGTACAGCAACCCGCTGCGAGTGCTGGATACCAAGAATCCGGCCATGCAGGATATGGTCAACGCAGCTCCCAAGCTGATGGACTACCTGGGTGACGCATCCAGGGCGCATCTGAAGGCTGTGCAGGACATCCTGGATGCCAACGATGTGGCATGGAGCCTGAACCCGCGTCTGGTGCGCGGCATGGACTACTACAACCTCACGGTGTTCGAGTTCATTACCGACAAGCTGGGCTCGCAAGGCACCATCTGCGGCGGTGGTCGTTACGACTATCTGATCGAGGAAATCGGCGGCAAGCCCGCTCCGGCCGTGGGCTGGGGCATGGGTGTCGAGCGCGTGCTCGAAGTGCTCAAGGAGGTGGGGGCAGAGATTCCCCTGCCCGCAGCCGATGTCTACGCCATCATTCCAGACGCCTCGGCGCTGCCTCAGGTCTTCAAGACCGTGCAGCAGCTGCGTGCAGCCGGTGTGGCGGTTCAGATGCATGCAGCGGCCGGCGGCTCGGCCGAGGGCATGGGCTCGATGAAGTCCCAGTTCAAGAAGGCCGATGGCTCGGGTGCACGCTATGCCCTGATCTTCGGCGCTGACGAGCTGGCCCAGGGCAAGGTCACCGTGAAGTCGCTGCGCGACGGCGAAGGCCAGCAGGTGCAGCAAGCTCTGGCGGACGTGGCCCTGTGGGCCGGCAGCCTAAAATCGGCGGTTTGATTTTCCGCTCCTCGTTTTCCGACCAGCGTTCCACACAATCTAAGTAGCCATGGCAAATCATCTCGATCTTGAAGAACAAGAGCAAATTGAGCAGCTCAAGCATTTCTGGAATTCCTGGGGAACTCTGATCACCAGCGTGCTGGTCGTGGTCTTTCTCGGATTGGCCGGCTGGAATGGCTGGCAATACTGGCAAAAGCGTCAGGCGACCCAGGCTTCGGCGCTGGAGTTCGCGGTGGACCAGGCACTCACGGCCAAGGATGCAGCTCGTGCCGATCTGGCTCTCAGCGAACTCAAGGACAAGTACTCGGGTACAGCGCAGGCTGCCCAGACGGCGTTGCTGGTGGCCAAGGCTTCGGTGGATGCCGGCAAGCTCGATGACGCCAAGGCTCAGCTGAGCTGGGTGGCAGACAAGGGCGACGAAAGCTTCAAGGCCCTCGCTCGCATTCGTCTGTCTTCCGTGCTGGAGCAGCAAAAAAGCTATGACGAAGGCCTGAAGGTGCTTGAGGCGGCCATGCCCGAGTCCTATGCCGGTCTGAAGGCTGATCGCCGTGGCGATCTGTATGTCGCGCAGGGCAAGCAGGCTGAGGCGGTTGCCCAGTACCAGGCTGCCTACAAGGCACTGGACAAGGATCTGGACTACCGCCATCTGGTGGAATTCAAGCTGAATGCGCTGGGCGTGGCTCCTGAAGCCGCGACCCTGGTCAAGACAACGCCGTCGGAGAAATAATCTTGAAGACTTTTGCCCATCAAGTGAAGTCCGCTGCCCCTGCAGCGCAATCCGCAGCCCGTGTGCTGGTGCTGACTGCTGTGGCCGCGTCGCTGGCTGCCTGCTCCATGTTCGGCAGCAAGGACAAGCCCAAGCCTCTGGACCTGGGGCCCAATCCCGGCAAGATTGCGGTGCATCAGGCTTGGTCTGCCAAGCTCGGCAGCGAAGTGCCTCTGGCCATGCCTGCTCTGGTGCAGGGCAATACTGTCACCGTGGTCACCAAGGATGGCAGCGTCACGACGCTTGATGGCAATACCGGCAGCCAGCTGGGCAAGTTCAGTGCGGGCGAGCCGCTGACCACCGGCGTGGGCAGCGACGGACAGCGCACAGCGGTGGTTACACGCAGCAACCAGCTCATGGTGTTTGCCGAAGGCAAGCAGCTGTGGAAGAACAATCTGACTGCAGCAGTCTATACGCCGCCCCTGGTGGCAGGCGGGCGCGTGTTCGTGATGGCGGCTGACCGTTCTCTGGCAGCCTTCGATGCCAACACGGGTCGCGAGCTGTGGTCGGTTGAAGGCCCCAGCAATGAGCCGCTTATTTTGCGACAGCCAGGCGTTTTGCAGGCCGTTGGTAATAATCTGGTTGTAGGCGTGTCCGGACGTCTGGCCGGTGTCGATCCCGACAATGGCTCGGTGCGCTGGATGGCGCCTCTGGCCGCACCGCGCGGCACCAACGATGTGGAGCGACTGGTGGATCTGGTCGGACCCGTCAGCCGTGTGGGCAGCAGCGTCTGCGCACGCGCCTTCCAGGCCTCGGTGGGGTGCGTGGACGTGAGCGCGGCCAATGTGCGCTGGACGCAGACCTCCAAGGGCAGCGACGGCGTGGCCGGTGACGAGCAGGCTGTGTTCGGTGCCGAAAGCAATGGCACGGTACAGGCATGGAATCGCGCAGACGGTCAGCGTCTGTGGTCCATCGACAAGCTGCAGTACCGCAAGCTGGCGGCGCCTCTGGTGCTGGGCCGCTCCGTGGTGCTGGCCGATGATTTGGGGACAGTGCATATGCTCTCGCGTGAGGACGGCTCTGCACTGGCCCGTTTGGAAACTGACAAGGCAGGAGTTGCCACTTCCCCGGTTGTTGCCGCCAATACTCTGGTGGTCGTCAGCCGAAGCGGAACTGTGTATGGCTTCAAGCCGGATTGATAGGTTGTTTTTGGAATGAAGCCAGTTATTGCCCTGGTAGGGCGCCCCAATGTGGGCAAGTCGACGCTGTTCAATCGACTCACCAAGTCGAGGGATGCCATCGTCGCCGACTTTGCAGGGCTGACGCGTGACCGCCATTACGGCCAGGGCCGTCAGGGCAAGCATGAGTACATCGTCATCGATACGGGCGGTTTCGAGCCGGACGCATCGCGCGGCATCTTCAAGGAGATGGCCAAGCAGACGCAGCAAGCCGTGGCGGAAGCCGATGTCGTGATCTTCGTGCTGGATGCGCGCGCCGGTCTGTCCGGTCAGGATCACGAAATCGGCAACTACCTGCGCCGCCTGGGCAAGCCCACGTTGCTGGTGGCCAACAAGGCCGAAGGCATGAAGGACGGCGTGCACCTGTCCGAGTTCTATGAGCTGGGCCTCGGCGAGGTCATGCCTGTGTCCGCAGCCCATGGTCAGGGTGTGCGCAGCCTGGTGGATGCGGCTCTGGGTCTGCTGAATCTGCCCGAGCCTGAAGAAGAGGTCTTTGGCGAGGAAGACCAGAAGCCCGTGCGTCTGGCAGTGGCAGGTCGTCCCAACGCCGGCAAGTCCACGCTGATCAATACCTGGCTGGGTGAAGAGCGCCTGGTGGCTTTTGACATGCCCGGCACCACGCGCGATGCGATCACCGTGCCTTTCGAGCGCAATGGCCAGAAGTTCGAGCTGATCGATACAGCCGGTCTGCGCCGCAAGGGCAAGGTATTTGAAGCCATCGAGAAATTCTCGGTGGTCAAGACGCTGCAGGCCATCGAAGGTGCCAACGTCGTGCTGCTGCTGATCGATGCCACGCAAGGCGTGACCGACCAGGACGCCCATATTGCGGGCTATATCCTGGAAAGCGGCCGCTCGGTCGTGCTGGGCATCAACAAATGGGATGCCGTGGATGACTACCAGCGTCAGATGCTGGAGCGCTCCATCGAGACGCGCCTGTCCTTCCTGAAGTTTGCGCCGCTGCACTTCATCTCGGCGCAAAAGCGCCAGGGTCTCGAGCCGCTGTGGAAATCCATCATCCAGGCCCATCGTGCAGCCACCTGCAAGATGCCTACTCCTGTGCTGACCCGCATTCTGATGGAGTCGATCCAGTTCCAGACGCCCAAGAAGGTGGGAGCCTATCGTCCCAAGATGCGCTATGCCCACCAGGGAGGCATGAACCCGCCCATCATCGTGATCCATGGCAACTCGCTGGAACTGGTCACCGATGCGTACAAGCGCTTTCTGGAAGGTCGTTTCCGCAAGGAGTTCAATCTTGTCGGCACCCCGTTGCGTATCGACTTGAAAACCTCCCATAATCCTTACGCCGACAAGGATTAATAGCTGTCTGCTGGTGCCTGCGGGAAAACCCTTTTCGCTGTTTTTCCCGGGCCCTGTGGTAATGTGTCGGTTTACAACAACACTCTTCGAACACGGAGAATATCGTGAGCAATAAAGGTCAACTCCTCCAAGATCCGTTCCTGAACGCACTGCGTCGTGAACATGTGCCGGTCTCCATCTATCTGGTCAACGGCATCAAGCTGCAGGGCCAAATCGAGTCGTTCGACCAATATGTGGTGCTTCTGCGCAACACTGTGACCCAGATGGTATACAAGCACGCCATCTCCACCATCGTTCCCGGTCGTGCCGTGAACTTCTCGGCCGCTACTCCGGCTGACAACGACGCCGCTGCTGCCTAAGCTTTCTTGCGTCAACGCCCGCCGGCTAGTCCGGCGCGGCTCTTACCCTACGGGACAGGTATTTGAGTTCTGAATCCTTTGAACGTTCCGCGTCTGCGCCAGTGCTGCTGGTGGGCGTGGATTTTGGTGTTCCCCATTTCGATGACGAGCTGGAAGAGCTGGGCCTGCTGGCACAGACCGCTGGCTTGCAACCCGTGGCGCGCTTGACCTGCAAGCGCAAAGCTCCCGATCCTGCGTTGTTCGTGGGCAGTGGCAAGGCGGATGAGATCCGCATGCTGGCCCAGATGCACGGCGCCAAGGAAGTCTGGTTCGACCAGGCTCTGAGCCCGGCGCAGCAGCGCAATCTGGAGCGCCATATCCAGATGCCGGTCAACGACCGGACCATGCTGATTCTGGAAATCTTCGCCCAGCGTGCACGCAGTCATGAAGGCAAGCTGCAGGTGGAGCTGGCTCGCCTGCAATACATCAGCACGCGCCTGGTGCGCCGCTGGAGTCACCTGGAGCGTCAGGCTGGCGGTATCGGTGGCCGTGGCGGCCCCGGTGAAAAGCAGATCGAGCTTGACCGCCGCATGATTGACGATGCCATCAAGCGCACCAAGGAGCGCCTGAAAAAGGTCAAAAAGCAGCGCTCTACGCAGAGGCGCCAGCGCTCGCGTCGCGAAGTTTTCAACATTTCCCTGGTTGGCTATACCAATGCCGGCAAATCCACGCTGTTCAATGCCATGGTGAAGGCTCGCGCCTATGCCGCAGATCAGCTGTTTGCCACGCTGGATACCACCACCCGGCAGATGTATCTGGCGGAGGCCGAGGAGTCGGTTTCCCTGTCGGATACCGTCGGTTTTATTCGTGACTTGCCGCACGGTCTGGTGGATGCTTTCCAGGCCACCTTGCAGGAGGCGATTGACGCCGATCTGCTGCTGCATGTCGTGGATGCATCGAACCCCGGATTCCCCGAACAAATACAACAAGTCCAAAAAGTTCTGGGTGAAATCGGGGCCGATGATGTGCCCCAGATTCTGGTTTTCAACAAGCTGGATGCCATTGAGCCCGAGCGTCAGCCTGCCATGCTGCAGGATATGTATGAGCTCGATGGCACGCCGGTGCCGCGTGTGTTTGTCAGTGCTCGCTCGGGGCAGGGGCTGGCGCAGCTGCGGCAGATGTTGGCTGACCGGGTTTTGCAGGTACGTGAAGAGGCGGCACGCGAAGAAGTCGAGGGGCAGGACGATACGTACTGGATGTCCCCTGATGACGACGCGCAATACTAGGGGCTTGCGTTCCTATTGGGCACAATGCTTGCCATGGTCCATGTCTTTTTGAAAACACAGAGACGTCTCGCATGAATTTTTCACAACGCGTCCATCGCCTGGCGGTGCTGCCGCAACGCATTCGCGGGATGTTCAATTTGAACGATCCGCGCTGGGGTCGTGGCGATAACAACAACGAAGATGGTTCCAAGCCGGACAGCTCGGCACCCGAAGGGGAGCGTCCTCCGATGCCGCCCGCACCCGAGCAGCGACCCCGTCCTTCCTCTCCTCAGCAAGGCCAGCCGCCTGATCTGGAAGAGGTGTGGCGTGATCTCAATCGCAAGCTTTCCGGCCTGTTCGGTGGTGGCTCCGGCAACGGCCGTGGTGTGCCCCCCAGCCGCAGCGGCGGTCAGCCTGGCGAGCCTTTCAACCCTGGCAAAGGAATTTTCCTGATTGCCGGCGTGGCCGTGCTGATCTGGCTGGGTACGGGCTTTTTCATCGTGCAGGAAGGCCAGCAGGCCGTCATCACGCAGTTCGGCAAGTACAAGAGCACCGTGGGAGCGGGCTTCAACTGGCGCCTGCCTTATCCTGTTCAAAAGCATGAGCTGGTCTATGTTTCGCAGATTCGCTCTGCGGAGGTGGGGAGCGACAACATCGTGCGCAGCACGGGGCTGCGTGAATCGGCAATGCTGACCGAGGACGAGAACATCGTCGAGATCAAGTTTGCCGTGCAGTACCGCCTGAGCGATGCGCGAGCATGGCTGTTCGAGAGCCGCAGTCCTTCCGAGGCCGTGATCCAGGTGGCAGAGTCCGCTGTGCGTGAAGTCGTCGGCAAGATGAAGATGGACGCGGCTTTGGCTGAGGAGCGTGACCAGATCGCGCCGCGAGTACGCGATCTGATGCAGTCCATTCTGGATCGCTACAAGGTGGGCGTTGAGGTGGTGGGCATCAATATGCAGCAAGGCGGCGTGCGGCCGCCCGAGCAGGTGCAGGCCTCGTTTGACGATGTGCTCAAGGCTGGTCAGGAGCGTGAGCGCGCCAAGAATGAGGCCCAGGCTTATGCCAACGATGTGGTGCCTCGTGCTGCGGGTGCCGCGGCGCGTCTGGGTGAGGAGGCAGCAGCCTACAAGTCCAAGATCGTGGCCCAGGCTCAGGGTGATGCCGGACGCTTCAGTTCGCTGTATTCCGAGTACCAGAAGGCTCCTCAGGTCACACGCGACCGTCTCTACATCGATGCGATGCAGCAGGTCTACACCAGCGTGACCAAGGTTCTGGTGGAGTCGCGCCAGGGCTCCAATCTGCTGTACCTGCCTCTGGACAAGATCATGCAGAACGTGGGTGGCAGCGCCGCTGCTCCCGCTGCGTCGGGTGATGCAGCTGCAGGCGGCGCAGCTTCGGCTCCTGCCAACGTACGTGTAGTACCCAATCCCGCCGGTGACGCTCGCAGCCGCGATGCGCGCAGCCGTGACCGTGACGCACGCTAGGAGAGAATGCAGTGAATCGAATCGGATTTTTTGTCACCAGCATTCTCGTGGTGCTGGCCTTGCTGAGCTCGACCCTGTTTGTCGTGGATCAGCGTCAGTTCGGTGTGGTCTATGCGCTGGGTCAGATCAAGGAAGTGATCACCGAGCCCGGGCTTAACTTCAAGCTGCCGCCACCGCTGCAGAATGTGCGCTACATCGACAAGCGTCTGCTGACGCTCGACAGCACCGATACCGAGCCCATGCTCACGGCTGAAAAGCAGCGCGTGGTCATCGACTGGTATGTGCGCTGGCGCATCTCCGAGCCTTCGGAATACATCCGTAACGTGGGTCTGGATGAATCTGCCGGTGCCATGCAGCTCAACCGTGTGGTGCGCAATGCCTTTCAGGAAGAGATCAACCGCCGCACCGTGCGTGAGCTGCTGTCTTCCAAGCGTGAAACGCTGATGGCCGACGTCAAGCGTGAAGTGCTGGAAACCGTGCGCGGCTCCAAGCCCTGGGGTGTCGACATCGTCGATGTGCGCATCACTCGCGTGGACTATGCCGAGACCATCACCGAGTCCGTCTATCGCCGTATGGAGGCCGAACGCAAGCGCGTGGCCAACGAGTTGCGCTCCACAGGCGCGGCTGAGGGTGAAAAGATTCGCGCCGAGGCCGACCGTCAACGTGACATCACCATTGCCAATGCCTACCGCGATGCACAGAAGATCAAGGGTGAGGGCGATGCTGAAGCGGCACGGGTCTACGCAGAAGCCTTTGGCAAGGATCCGCAGTTTGCGCAGTTCTATCGCAGTCTGGATGCTTACAAGGAGAGCTTCTCCAAGAAGAGCGATGTGCTGGTGCTAGATCCCTCGCAAAGCGACTTCTTCAAGGCATATCGCAGTGGCGGCTCCGCTGGCAAATAGGCCTTGGCTTGCGCAAATTCGGATCAGGCATGGTGTTTTGCCGATAGAAATGCCTGTTGTGCATCCTTGTTTGCGCAAGTTCGGAAAGCTTTGACAACGATACAAACAATGGCCCCTTGAGGGCCATTGCCTATTGGGGGGGCAATGGACTGGTGGGAGATCCTGGGACTGGCGATCGCCATGCTGCTGGTGCTGGAGGGGCTGCTACCCCTGTTCGCGCCCGGGCTGTGGCGCCAGCTGTTTTCCCAGTTGTTGCAACTCAGGGATGGGCAGCTGCGCTTTTGCGGATTGCTCTGTATCGCAGCAGGCGCCATCATGCTGGTGCTGCTTTAAATACTGCCGATACTGGCTAGGCCTTAGCGGTCAAATTGGGCAGGGCTGGCAAAGCCGGTAGAATCGCATTTTTAACAGCCTCCCCATTTCTCCATGTCTGCTTGGGTCCTGCCGGATCACATTGCCGATGTTTTGCCCTCCGAGGCACGGCACATCGAAGAATTGCGTCGAGGATTGCTCGATACTGCGCGCAGCTATGGCTATGAGCTTGTCATGCCACCCATGCTGGAGTATCTGGAGTCCTTGCTGACGGGTACAGGCGAAGCTCTTGCCCTTCAAACCTCCAAACTGATTGACCAGCTCTCCGGTCGCACCATGGGCCTGCGTGCAGACATGACGCAGCAGGTGGCACGCATTGATGCACATTTGCTCAATCGCAAGGGCATAACCCGTCTGTGCTACTGCGGTCCTGTCGTTCATGCGCGCCCCGAGCGTCCGCGTGCCACGCGTGAGCCGCTCCAGTTCGGTGCAGAAATCTACGGCCATGAAGGCCTGGAAGCCGATCTCGAAGCCCTGCATCTGGCTCTCGACTGCCTCAAGGGAGCGGGCGTCAAGGACGTCATCGTGGATCTGGCCGATGTACGCATCGTGCGCAGCCTGCTGGCCGGCGTGATGGTGGACGTGCAGGTGCTGCGCGGCGTGCATGCGGCCCTGGCCTCCAAGGATGCAACCGAGCTGGCTCAGCTGACCCGCGATTTCCCCGAAGCCTCGCGTGAGGGCCTGATGGCGCTGCTGCAGTTGTACGGCGGGATGGAAGTGCTCGACCAGGCTGAAAAGCGGCTGGAGCGCACTGCAGGCGTGCGCAATGTGCTGTCACATTTGCGCTGGCTGGTGCAGCATCTGGATGGCGTCAAGGTCAGCTTCGACCTGGCCGATCTGCGTGGCTACTCCTACTACAGCGGCACGCGCTTTGCGATCTATGTGCCTGGCGGCAGCGATGCCTTGGTGCGCGGTGGCCGTTACGACGAAGTCGGTGCAGTGTTCGGGCGCAATCGTCCAGCTGCCGGCTTCAGTCTCGATATCAAACAACTGGTGGCTGTCGTGCCCGAGCGTCCGCTCAAGGCTGCCATTCGCGCCCCCTGGGGTGATGACGCGCAAGTGGCTGCCGCCATTGCCGCATTGCGCCAGCAGGGCGAGACGGTGGTCTGCGTGCTGCCAGGGCATGAAAGCGAAGTGGATGAGTTCCACTGCGACCGTGAGCTTGCCAATGTCGGCGGGCAATGGGTCGTGCAAGCCATTCAAGGCATTTGACTAATTCTTCGATTTATCGGATTGGAATATGAATACATCCAAAGGTCGCAATGTGGTCGTCGTCGGCACCCAGTGGGGTGATGAGGGCAAGGGCAAGCTGGTCGACTGGCTGACCGAGAGCGCCAACGGCGTCGTGCGTTTCCAGGGCGGTCACAACGCCGGTCACACACTGGTCATCAACGGCGTGAAGACGGCTCTGCACCTGATTCCCAGCGGCATCATGCGTCCCGGCGTGAAGTGCTACATCGGCAACGGTGTGGTGCTCTCCGTGGGCAAGCTGTTTGAAGAAATCGAAGGTCTGGAAAAGGCCGGCGTGCAAGTGCGTGAGCGCCTGCGCGTGTCCGAAGCCTGCCCGCTGATCCTGCCTTTCCACCAGGCTCTGGACGTGGCCCGTGAAGCGGCCCGTGAAAAGGGTGGCGTGCAGAAGATCGGTACCACCGGCAAGGGCATCGGCCCCTCCTACGAAGACAAGATCGCCCGCCGCGCGCTGCGCGTGCAGGACCTGAAGCACCCCGAGCGCTTCGCCACCAAGCTGCGCGAGCTGCTGAGCCTGCACAACCACATTCTGGTGAATGTGCTGGGTTCCAAGAACTTCGACTTCGGTGCCGGCCTGGCTCCCTATATGAAGGACGGCGAAGTTCAGTTCGACGCCGTGTACGAAGAAGCCATGCGTCATGCCGAGCTGCTCAAGCCCATGATTGCCGACGTGTCGCGCGAGCTCAATGCGGTGCACGCCGAAGGCGGCAACCTGCTGTTCGAAGGCGCGCAAGGCACGCTGCTGGACGTGGATCACGGCACCTATCCCTATGTCACATCGTCCAACTGTGTGGCTGGCAATGCCGCCGCAGGCGCTGGCGTGGGCCCGGGTCTGCTGCACTACATCCTGGGCATCACCAAGGCTTACTGCACCCGTGTGGGCGGTGGTCCCTTCCCTACCGAGCTGGAATGGGAAAAGGAAGGCACTCCCGGCTGGGTCATGTCCACCGTGGGCGCTGAGAAGGGCGTGACCACCGGCCGCTCGCGCCGCTGCGGCTGGTTCGATGCTGCGCTGCTCAAGCGTTCGGCCCAGATCAACGGTCTGTCCGGTCTGTGCATCACCAAGCTGGACGTGCTGGACGGCATCGAAGAACTGCAACTGTGCGTGGGCTACGAGCTGGACGGCGAGAAGATCGACCTGCTGCCTCTGGGTGCGGACGATATCGAGCGCTGCAAGCCCATCTACGAATCCATCCCCGGCTGGACAGACTCCACCGTGGGTGTGACCGAGTACGACAAGCTGCCCGTGAATGCTCGCCGTTATCTGGACCGTATCGCCGAAGTGACCGGTGTGCCCATTGCGATGGTATCCACCAGCCCCGACCGCGACCACACCATCCTGATGCACAACCCGTACAGCGCCGCCTGATCGGGCCGGGTTTTACTGAACTTTCAAAGGAACTGTGCCCATGCTGACAGAAGACGGTAAGCACCTGTATGTGAGCTACGACGAGTACCACGGTCTCATCGAAAAGCTCGCCATCAAGATCCACCAGTCCGGCTGGGAATTCGACACCATCCTGTGCCTGGCACGCGGTGGTCTGCGTCCCGGCGACATCCTGAGCCGCATTTTCGACAAGCCTCTGGCCATCATGTCCACCAGCTCCTACCGCGCCGAAGCCGGCACGGTGCAGGGCCATCTGGACATCGGCCGCTTCATCGCCACGCCCAAGGGCGATATTTCCGGCCGCGTGCTGCTGGTGGACGATCTGGCTGATTCGGGCGCCACGCTCAAGGCCGTGATCGCCATGCTCAAGACCAACTACGCACCGATCACCGAGCTGCGCAGTGCCGTGATCTGGACCAAGGGCGTGTCGACCTTCGAGCCTGACTATTCGGTGGACTTCCTGGCCACCAACCCCTGGATTCACCAGCCTTTCGAAGGCTATGACACGCTGAATCCTGAAAAGCTTGCGGAGAAGTGGAAGGTCTGAGGACCCGTCACCGACGTTGGCAAAGGAGCCCTTTTGGGGCTCCTTTTTTTATAGAGCAATGATGTTCATCAATAAATGAGCGCCATGTGCCTTTATTCCAACGGTTTCAAGCTTTTTTAAAGCTGTACTGTAATAAAAGCAGGCGCTAGCTGCTCCTGTTTTTGAATTGTTGTCATGATGCGGCCTGTGCCGATCAGGCAAGGTTGCGCGGCATTTCAACAAGCTTTGTAAACCAGAAGGCTTGTGTTGGCAGTGGCTGCATTGACGCAGCTACACTGCATGGATTCTGAGAAGGTGGTGGTTGTGGGACGTCTTTCTATTGGGCGCACTGGCGCTGCTGTGGCATTGGTCGTGGGCGTGGGCGCTGCGGCATGGTTGGGGGCTTCGGCCTTGCCAGGTTTCAAGTCTGCGAAGGCAGCCGCACCAGCGGTCGCGGCAGTGCCTGCAGTCACGCCCGCTGCTGCTGTACCGGCCGCTGGTGCAGCGCCTCAGCCCCCAGCCGCTGTCAAGCCCGCGCAGGCTGCGCGTGCCGTGCAAGGCCCTACGCCCATCTTTGTGCTCAACTCCCTGGATGCATCCATCAGCGTGATCGATCCGCAGACCTGGAAGGAGCAGTCGCGCATTCCCACGGGCAAGGAGCCTCATCACCTGTATCTGACGCCAGATGAGAAGTCGCTGGTGGTGGCCAATGCACTGGGCGATTCGCTGACTCTGGTGGATCCGCGCACGGGAGCTGTGCAGCGTGTGATCCGCGATATCGTGGACCCATACCACCTGCGCTTTTCACCGGATATGAAGTGGTTTGTCACGGCTGCCAACCGCCTCAATCACATCGATTTTTACCGCTGGGATGCGGCCACGCAGACGCCGACGCTAGTCAAGCGCGTCTCCACCGGCAAGACGCCCAGCCATTTGTTCATCGACGCGCAGAGCAAGACTTTGTACTCCACCATGCAGGACAGCGACGCCTTGGTGGCCATCGATATCGCCACCCAGACCATCAAGGCTCGTGTGCCCACCGGCCCCATGCCTGCGGACGTCTATGGCAGCCCTGACGGCAAGAAGCTGTTTGTCGGCCTGACGGGCGGCGATGGTGTCGAAGTGTTCGACATCACCGGCCCCGAGCCACGCAGCCTGGGTCAGATCAAGACGGCAGCCGGCGCCCATGCCTTTCGCGCCGCCGGTGATGAACGCCATCTTTACGTGAGCAATCGCGTGGCCAATACCATCAGCAAGATCGATATGGTCAGCAGCCAGGTCGTTGCCAATTACCCGGCGCCTGGTGGCCCCGACTGCATGGATGTCTCGGCCGACGGCCGCTACATCTTCGTGGCCTCGCGCTGGGCACGCAAGCTGTCGGTGATCGACACGGTGGAGAAGAAGGTGGTCAATCAGGTCAATGTGGGCAAGTCGCCTCACGGTGTCTGGACGCTGTCCCACGCTGCGCGCTAAGGTGCTTGTCCCTGCTGCATCGAAACGGCAGGGATGGCTTGGTCTCCGTGTTGACCACCTCAAGGAGGGTGGATGCAAAGACGTTGTTTCATGCTCGGATCGCTGGTCGGCGGCCTGTCTGCCGTTCCAGCCTTTGCTGCCGAAGCTGCAAAGAATATGGCTTCAGGCGCTTGCTCCAAGGCGCTCTACCTGACCTTCGACACCGGGCATATGGGCATAGCCCAGTTGATCGCCCAGGTTCTGCAAAAGTACAAGGTACCCGTCACATTCTTTGCGGCCAATGAGGCCACGAAGGAGGGGGGCAGCAGTCTGGGTGATTTCTGGGCTCCCTGGTGGAAGGCGCGTGCCGACGAAGGTCACCAGCTCGCATCCCATACCTTCGACCATATGTACTGGCTGGCCGATATTCGCGACAAGACCACGGGCCAGGTCACACATTTCAAGGTCAAGCCCTCGGCCGGGCCCAGAGCCGGTCAGAGCTATGTGGTATCTGCCGATGAATACCGCCAGGAGATTGCCCGTTCCGCCCAGCGGCTGACCCAGATCACGGGCCGCAAGACCTTGCCGCTGTATCGTGCACCCGGCGGCAAGACATCGCCCGCGCTGATTGCTGCAGCGCAGCAGGGCGGCTTTCAGCATGTGGGCTGGGCGCCGGCAGGCTTTCTGGGCGATGAGCTGCCCAGCGACAAATATCCGAATGAACGCTTGCTGGCCCAGGCACTCAAAAACATAGGCAGCGGCGATATCTTGCTGGCCCACCTCGGCATCTGGTCACGCCAGGACCCCTGGGCTCCGGCGGTGCTGGAGCCACTGATCGTCGGTCTGCTGGATAAGGGCTTTTGCTTTCGTACGCTGGCCGAGCATCCGGCGTATCAGGGCTGGATTGCGCAGCACCGCTGAGTGCTGCAAGAGGAGTGAGTTGTGGATTGGTTGGTTCAGATGTTTGGAGAGGCGCAGCAACGCTTGTTTGAAGGCGTGGTTCAGCCGTTTCTGTTCCATTTCGGCATGGCGAACCTGCTTGAAGATGGCTACACGGCCACAGGCTGGCTGCTGGTGGGCTTGCTGCAGATAGCGGTCATGGTCGCGGTGATTGTGCCGCTGCAGCGCTGGAGGCCGGTCGAGCCCGTGGTGGACCGCCAGGCGATTCGCGTGGACATCCTCTACACGCTGATTCACCGGCTGGGATTTTTCCGGCTGGCATTGTTCTTCACGATCGATCCCTTGTGGGATGCCCTCATGGGCAGGCTTCATGTCTTGGGCATGCCTGGCTTTCATCTGGACGATATCTGGCCGGGCGTGACGGACAATGCCTGGGTCAGCCTGTTGATGTATCTGGTTGTCTTCGATCTGGTCGAGTACTGGATTCATCGAGGTCAGCACGGCCTTGCCTGGTGGTGGAAGCTGCATGCCGTGCACCACTCGCAGCGTCAGATGACGGTGTGGAGCGACAACCGCAATCACCTGCTCGACGACGTGATCCATGACGCCATCATCGTGCTGGTGGCACAGCTGATTGGCGTGGCTCCGGGGCAGTTCGTGGCCATCGTGGCCCTGACTCAGCTCAGCGAGAGCTTTCAGCATGCCAATGTGCGTATCTGGTTTGGCCAGCTGGGCGAACGCCTGTGGATCAGTCCGCGCTTTCACCGCCGCCACCACGCCATCGGTATTGGCCACGAACCCATGGCGCCCGTACGCAACAAGAAGGTGCATGGCAACAACTTCGGCGTATTGCTGCCCTGGTGGGACATATTGTTTGGCACGGCCAACTTTGATCTGCGCTATGACCCCACTGGCATTCGCGACCAGGTGCAAGCGAATGCAAAAGGACAGTTGCGCGACTATGGCCGCGGCTTCTGGGCGCAGCAGTGGCTGGCTGTCCTGCGATTGATGGGTCGCGCATAAGTCAATCCTTGAGTATGCTTGCCAGCATGAGCTTGCTACTCGACTCTTTTTGGCGTGCCCTGGCGTATTGCCTGCATAAGCGGGTCATTGTCTGGTCACTCTTGCCGCTGCTGGCCATGGCCTTGATGGCCTGGCTTTTGGGTTACTTCTTCTGGGCCGATGCGGTCCTCAAGGTGCAAAGTCTGCTGGACGGGGTGGGATGGCTGCATTCCCTGTGGCTATGGCTGCAGGGGCAGGGCCTTGGTTATGCCTCGGAGGTGGTGGCTTCCATTTTTGTCGTGTTGGGAGCAATGCCGGTACTCGTGGTGCTGGTTTTGCTGCTGGTGGGTCTGTTCATGGCGCCTGTGCTGACGCAGCTGGTGGCCGAGAAACGCTTTGCCGGGCTGGAGAAAAAACATGGCGGCTCTACCGTCGCCAGCCTGATCTGGTCGGGTGGCTCCACGCTGATTGCGCTGCTGGCCTTGTTTGTCACTCTGCCGCTCTGGGTGTTCCCGCCGCTGATGCTGGTGGTGGCGCCTTTGATCTGGGGGTGGCTCACTTACCGGGTGATGGCATTTGACGCCTTGTCCGAGCATGCCAGCAAGAACGAGCGCCGGGCCCTTTTTGCCCGTCACCGCATGTCGCTCATCCTGATGGGGGTGATCTGCGGCTATCTGGGCGCAGCACCCGGTGTGGTCTGGATTTCCGGGCTGCTGTTCCTGGCCGCTTTCTGGATTCTGGTTCCGATTGCGATCTGGATTTATGCGCTGGTGTTTGCCTTCTCTGCACTGTGGTTTGCTCACTTCTGCCTGGCTGCGCTGGAGCAGATGAGGGCGCAGACCATGCCGAATGCTGCGGACCCGCAGGTCCCGTTTGCACCTGGTGCAGATGATTCGGATGCTGCAGCTTCGGTGGCTCGCTGAGCAGCATCTGCTGCAGGTTGAATCAGGTGTCATGCACCAAAAACAATCTTATTTCAGAAATGCACCATCTTGGTGCAAATATGTTCACCAAGTTGGTGCAGCTGTGAGACGTGCTCTGGCAGTGAGACAATGCGCGTCTGTTTGGTGCAGTTTGCAGATACAGCTCTGTTAAGTGCTTATGTCTTGTGCCGAATATCTTTACACCAAGGCTCGGTTTCGGTGCGCAGATGTTGTTGTGAGGCACTGAGGTCGAGTTGGCACGCAAACTGCTAGATACTATTCATTCTTTATTTGATCAGCCAAAGTTGGCAGGAGAGATCTAATGGCGAAGACCGTTGCAGACGTGATGCAGATGGTGCAGGATAACGAGGTCAAGTTCGTGGACCTGCGCTTTACCGATACCCGCGGCAAGGAACAGCATGTGACCGTGCCCGTGTCGCACTTCGACGAGGACAAGTTCACCTCGGGCCATGCTTTCGACGGTTCTTCCGTTGCCGGCTGGAAAGGTATCGAAGCCTCGGACATGCAGCTGGTTCCCGATCCCAACACTGCCAATATCGATCCCTTCTTCGAAGAAACCACACTGATTCTGCAGTGCGATGTGATCGAACCCGGTGACGGCAAGGCCTACGACCGCGATCCCCGCTCCATCGCCAAGCGTGCCGAAGCCTACCTGAAGGCTTCCGGCCTGGGCGATACAGCTTACTTCGGTCCCGAACCCGAATTCTTCATCTTCGACGGCGTGCGCTGGGGCACCGAGCCTCACAACCCCTTCTTCGAAATCGAAGAATACGAGGCTCCCTGGAACACCGGCACCAAGTTCGAAACCGGTAACCGTGGTCACCGTCCTCGCGTCAAGGGTGGCTACTTCCCCGTTCCTCCAGTCGACAGCACCCAGGACATGCGTGCAGAGATGTCGCTGCTGCTGGAAGCGGTCGGCATTCCTGTCGAAGTGTTCCACCACGAAGTGGCTGGCGCCGGTCAGAACGAAATCGGCACACGCTTTTCGACTCTGGTCGAGCGTGCCGACTGGACGCAGCTGCAGAAGTACATCATCTGGAACGTGGCCAACACCTACGGCAAGACGGCAACCTTCATGCCCAAGCCCTACGCTGGCGATAACGGCTCCGGCATGCACGTGCACCAGTCCGTGTGGAAGGATGGCAAGAACCTGTTCGCCGGCGACGGCTATGCCGGTCTGTCCGACTTCGCCCTGTACTACATCGGCGGCATCATCAAGCACGCTCGTGCGCTGAACGCCATCACCAACCCTGGCACCAACAGCTACAAGCGTCTGGTTCCCGGCTTCGAAGCGCCCGTGAAGCTGGCTTACTCGGCCAAGAACCGCTCGGCCTCCATCCGTATTCCTTACGTCAGCAACCCCAAGGCACGTCGCGTGGAAGCTCGCTTCCCCGATCCTCTGATGAACCCCTACCTGGGTTTCGCAGCTCTGCTGATGGCCGGCCTGGACGGCGTGGAAAACAAGATCCATCCCGGCGAAGCCGCGACCAAGGATCTCTACCACCTGCCTCCCGAGGAAGACAAGCTGGTGCCTACCGTCTGCCACAGCCTGGATCAGGCTCTGGAAGCCCTGGACGCCGACCGTGCGTTCCTGACCAAGGGTGGCGTGTTCTCCGACAGCATGCTGGACGCCTACATCGAACTGAAGATGGGCGAAGTGACTCGCTATCGCCAGTCGGTGCACCCTGTCGAATACGATATGTACTTCTCGCTGTAAAGCAGAGGTCAAAAAAGGCGGCGCAAGCCGCCTTTTTTATTGCACACCCGCTGCTGCGGGGGCAGCAGCAAAGGAACCAAACGGGTTGGTGGCGGTCAAGTAGTCAATAAAAGCCGCAGGCTTGGAGCGATACTCAGGGTGTTGCGGACTTGCGGCCGCCGTCTGCCTGAGAGGACCGAATGAAGAAGTTTTATGTGTTGTCGCTGCTGTGTCTTGCATCCGGGCTGGTTTCTGCCCAGGATGTGATCTACCGCTGCGGCAATGAGTACACCAACAATGTTTCGCAGGCCAAGGCCAAGGGATGCAAGCCTGTCGATGGCAGTGGCGTGACGGTGATTCACGGCACCAGGCCCTCGGGTGGCAACGCCGCTGCGGCTGCGGCCAAGCCCAAGCCGGCAAGTAGCGCTGCATCGAGCGCGCCGGCGCCGGCCCGCAGCGACAGTGCCGCGCAGAAAGCGCGTGACTCCGATGCACGAGCCATCCTGCAAGGCGAGCTGAACAAGGCCCAGGCCAGACTGGCCGAGCTGAAGGCCGAGTACAACGATGGCAACCCCGTGCGTACGGCGCTGGAGTTGCGCAATCCTCAGGGCTACCCGGAGCGGGTGGCCAAGCTGAAGGCCGATATCACACGCCAGGAAAGTGATATCGCAGGCATCAGGCGAGAGCTGGACCGGCTGCCTGCGGTCAATTAATCCGGCCCCTGGGGCTGGTCATTTTTGGTCTATCGAATGAGTTCCACTGCAGCCCCGCTCCCCGATATCTCCAGGCCTGATCCAGATCAGGCCAACGGTCACGGCTACCAGTCGCTGGACTGGCTTTGCACCCTGATTGCCGTGCTTGACGAGTACGGCATGGTGCGCTTTGTCAATGCGGCGCTGGAAAACGCCCTGGGCCAGTCGCGCCGCATCATGGTGGGCAGTGATTTCGCCACCTGCTTTGCCGAGCCTGCCTTGCTGGACAAGGCGCTCAGCGGCGCCCGTTCCAACGACTTTGCTGCGCTGCGATTTGAGGCCAGCCTGCTGCGTCTGGGGCAGGAACCTTTGCCGATTCACGCGGCCGTTTCGCTGGCCGAGAAGGCCGGCCATGTCATGGTGGAGATGTGGCCGCTGGAACAGCAGGCCCGTCAGGATCGCGAGGAGCGCATCCGAGAGCAGGCGCTGGCGAACAAGGAGTTGATTCGCAATCTGGCGCACGAGATCAAGAATCCGCTGGGCGGCATTCGCGGGGCAGCACAGCTGCTGCAGATGGATCTGGTCACGCCCGAGCTGCTGGAATACACCACGGTCATCATTCACGAGGCCGATCGCCTGCAGGCGCTGGTGGACAGATTGCTGGCCCCGCATCGCCATCCGCATGAGGTGGGCGATGTCAATATTCACGAGGTCTGCGAGCGCGTGCGTTCGCTGGTGCTGGTCGAGCACCCTCAGGGGCTCAAGATCACGCGTGACTATGACATCTCCATTCCCGAGTTCAGAGGTGATAGCGCACAGCTTATACAGGCCCTGCTCAATATCGTTCAGAACGCGGCCCAGGCGCTGGGGCGGCGCATTGCAGAGGGCGATGCCGAGATCATTCTGAGGACGCGTGTGGCCAGACAGGTCACTCTGGGGCGCGAGCGCTACAGATTGGCACTGGAATTGCATGTAATCGACAACGGGTCAGGCGTGCCAGATGCCATCAAGGAAAGGATTTTCTATCCTTTGGTTTCAGGCAGAGACGGCGGATCCGGCCTGGGGCTGACGCTGGCTCAGACCTTTGTGCAGCGTCACCATGGCCTGATCGAATGCGAGAGCCAGCCGGGGAGGACGGATTTCCGAATCCTGATACCGCTGCCATAAAGCCTGACATTATCAATATGCAGAAGAAGGGAAGGATGTTGCACGAATGAAGCCAATCTGGATTGTGGACGACGACCCTTCCATCCGCTTTGTGCTTGAAAAAGCATTGGGGCGTGAAGGCTGGCCCATTCGCAGCTTTACCCAGCCGCGCGATGTGCTCAAGGCCCTGGCTGATGTGGACAACAGCGATCCCGAGCGTCAGGCTCCTCAGGTGCTGGTCAGCGATATACGCATGCCTGGCGGCTCGGGCCTTGAGTTGCTGGAGCAGGTCAGGGCGCAGCAGCCCGGACTGCCCATGATCATCATGACGGCCTATTCCGATCTGGACAGCGCAGTCTCTGCATTCCAGCGCGGGGCCTTCGAGTATCTGCCCAAGCCATTTGATGTACCCAAGGCTGTGGAGCTGATCCGGCGTGCCGTGGAGGAAAGTCAGCGCGAGGAGGTGGCCGATGTGCAGGCTCCGGTGCAGGCGGAAATGTTGGGGCAGGCACCTGCCATGCAGGACGTGTTTCGCGCCATCGGCAGACTGAGTCAGAGTCATGTCACGGTGCTGATAACCGGGGAGTCCGGCGCCGGCAAGGAGCTGGTGGCACGAGCGCTGCACAAGCATTCTCCGGTTGCTGGTGGACCGTTCGTAGCCATCAATACCGCTGCCATTCCGAAAGACCTGCTGGAGTCCGAACTGTTCGGTCACGAGCGCGGTGCTTTTACCGGCGCGCAGACCCAGCGCAGGGGGCGTTTCGAGCAGGCCGAAGGCGGTACGCTGTTTCTCGATGAAATCGGCGACATGCCGTTCGAGCTGCAGACGCGTCTGCTGCGGGTGCTCTCCGACGGTCATTTCTACCGGGTTGGCGGACATCAGGCCGTCAAGGCCCATGTGCGTGTGATCGCGGCGACGCACCAGGATCTGGAGCTGCGCGTCAAGGACGGCGCTTTCCGCGAGGACTTGTTCCACCGTCTGAATGTGATTCGCCTGCGCCTGCCTGCGTTGCGCGAGCGCAAGGAAGACGTCCCCATGCTGACCCAGCATTTCCTGCAGCAAAGCGCGCGTCAGCTGGGGGTGGAGCCCAAACGCATGAGCACAGCCGCCATGAGCCGCCTGCAGGCCTTCAACTTCCCCGGCAATGTGCGCCAGCTGGAAAACATCTGTCACTGGTTGACCGTCATGGCTCCGGCCCAGCAGATTGCACTCAAGGACTTGCCGCCCGAAGTGCTGGGCAGCTCTGCATCCATGAACACGGCAGTCTTTGCCGGTGCATTGAGCAGTGGTGTGGGCCTGGATCAGTCCAAGGCAAACCTGCCTGAGGCGGCAGCCATGTCCGTGCCAGGCACTGCGGCAACGCCTTTGAACGAAGCTCCGGCATTGACCGAGGGCTGGCTGGAAGGGTTGGGCAAGCAGGCCGAGGAGCTGCTGTCGCAAGGCCACCACGATGTATGGGATCAGCTGTCCCATCAGTTCGAAGCACAGTTGCTGCGAACAGCTCTGGCCGCCACGCATGGTCGCAGAGTGGAGGCCGCCAGCCGGCTGGGGATTGGCCGCAACACCATCACCCGAAAGCTGCAGGAACTGGGGTTGGAGAACGAGAACTTTGATTGAATCGGTGAAGTGATTACTTGCTCTCTGGGTGAGTTTTATTAGTCCTACATGGTGCAATCACGGTTGACGACATGAGGCAGATGGCGCAGGGATAACAATCAACAGGCCTTTTGTTGATTGGACTGTTTGCGTTGTCTGCCTTGCCTTTATCCATCACTTTCCCGCCTGCACCGGGGTCTTTCCCGCGGGATGCGAACACCTTGTCGCCATTGCTGCAGATGCCGGAGGCCGAGGAGGCCTTCTGGCACGAGCGCTATATGTGCGAGCCTTACTTTGTCCCGGGGCGTAGCTTTGATCAGTATTACCCCGCCTATCTGCTGGGCTGGCAGGCCGGCAGATATCGGGTTCGGCAGACGGCTTCGGGGAGGAGCAGGAGTTTCGAATCCCTGGAGGCCGAACTACGCCAGCATTGGTCGCTGCATTGCGGGGGCAGTCTGCTGGACTGGTCTCAGGTCAGAGCAGCCGTCAAGGCAGCCTGGCGCCGCGCGATTGTTCCACCCGTGTCCAAGCCTTGCGCGGAGGTCGTACTGGGTCAGAGGGCGAAGAACAGTCTTGCTCTGGCGTTACAGGCAGGACTGCGTTTTGCGCAAAGCTCCAGGCTGTTCTTGACGACTGCGGACTCCAGCATGGCTGTCGATGCCCTGCGTCGTTTCTCCCGGGATTCACACAAGCTGGTTTCCGAGCTGGAGGAGCTTCTTGATGGTGTTCCGGTGGCCCCGCTATCCCTGGCCCTGAATGAGGGCGGTCTGCTGGAGCGAGTGCGCAAGACATGGCTTGACTACCTGGGAGAGACGGTGGCCGAAACCTGGATGGATGTGCTGCGGCGCTTGCAGACCTGGCTGGAGCACACGGAGCACGCTGTTCAGCTGGATTTGCCGGTCAAAGTCGCCAAGCTGCTCAAACGCCATGTGATGTTGTTGCGCGGCCAGTTGCAGGCCTTGCAGTGGCTGAGCCATGGCGCCGTTTGATCCGCAGCGCCTCAGTCCAGTGTGACAATCACGGGGGCGTGGTCGCTGGGCTGTTTGTTCTTTCGCGGAATACGATCCACGCTGCAGGCGCTGACCTTGCTCTTGAGAGCCTCGCTGACCAGAATATGGTCGATGCGCAGGCCGCGATTCTTCTGAAAGCCCAGCATGCGGTAATCCCACCAGGAGTAGCTTTTCTCCGGTTGCTCGAACATGCGGAAGGCATCGCTCAAGCCCAGCTGCAGCAGACGCTGGAAATGGTCGCGTTCTTCCACCGTATGATGAATCGTGTCCTTGAGGCCGACGGGGTCATAGGAGTCTCGATCTTCAGGTGCCACATTGAAGTCACCCACCAGCACCAGGCGCGGATGCAGCGCCATCTGGTTCTGGATCCAATCGTGCAACGCCTGCAGCCAGCGCATCTTGTAGGCAAATTTTTCCGAGCCAGGTTCCTGGCCGTTGACGAAGTAGCCGTTGATCAGACGAATTTCGCCGTTTGGCGAGTCTATGGTCGTGGCAATGATACGGGCCTGCTCGTCGTCAAGCCCGGGGATGTTGCGCACCACATCGCGCCCCGTGTCGCGAGTGATCCAGGCCACGCCGTTATAGGTCTTCTGGCCGTGGCTGACGGCCTTGTAGCCAGCTTCCTCGAACGCCATGTGCGGGAACTTGTCGTCGGTGAGCTTGAGTTCCTGCAGTCCCAGTGCATCGACGGGGTTGGCGGCAAGCCAGTCCAGCACCTGCGGCAGCCGTACGGACAAGGAGTTCACATTCCAGGTGGCAATTTTCATCTTCTTCAACTTTCCTTATTGCATGCGGGTTCCAAGGGGGCGGATTCTTGAAAAAGGCCTCTGGCTACCAGCCTAGCTACTCGAACTGAGCCCTTGGGGGCATTTTTTTCACTGTGACTGACAGCATAGCAAGCCTGGCCCTCTCTGGCGCCGGCAAGGCTGTGCGCCGTGATCCCTGCGGTGGCGGAGCGTGGCCTTTGCGGGCCTGAAGCCCGATGTGAAGGGGTTTGCTACATTGGACGCATGAAACATGCTTCAAGCCTGGCAGGGATGATGATCGTCGTTGCGGCAGTCAGCGGCTGCGCGCAATCGGTTTCCGTCAATTTTGGCAACCCCTCGGAAGCCAACTGCAAAAAGCAGGGCGGGGTGCTGCACACGGAGAAGGGGACGGAAGCTGATCGAAATACCTGCGTGCTGCCGGATGGATCTGCCTTTGAGGAGTGGGTGCAGCATGCGCGGCAGCCGCCGGCGAAATAGGCTGGAGCCCAGACCTGGATTCAGGCATTGGCAAGGCGCTGCCCAGGCGAGAGCTGTCTTGTCGCTGCAAGGCATGCCAGGCGTGGAAGATGGCTTCAATCGCGCAGCACCACGGCCTGCTCGAAATTCTCCGATATGGCCTGTGTGCCGTCGTCAAACACCAGTACGCGCTCGGGCCAGCGCATGGCGGCAAGCTTGCTGCGCTGCACGGGATTGTCGCCGCGCAGGCGGTCTAGCCAGCGGGCACCCACCGAATAGTCCACACAGAACACATTGCCGCGCAGACCATGCCATGACAGGGGGGGCGTTGCGCCAAACAGGTTTTCAAACTGCGAGCCATGCGCGGGCGCGTCGGCCGGGCGCAGGCGGCGCCAGTAGTGGCCGACGATGACGGCGGGCGCTTCTTCGTATTCATTCCACCAGCCCACACGTTCGACAAAACGCCATTTGCCGCCCGCGTAAAAGGGGTTGCGACATTCGCGCTCCACGCCGGCCGTCAGCACCTTCAAAGGGTTGACCATGGCCTTGTTGAGCTCGTTTTCGCTGTGCGCTTGCAAAAAGGGGGGCTCGTGGCGATAGTCTTCCAGGCTGTAGGGCCAGCTCAGCGCTTCCTGGCGCATGCGTTCGGCCACGCACTGGGCGACGGACTGTTCTTCGGCAATCGTCTCGAAGTGGTCGTAGGCAGCGCGTGCACTGCCGCTGGGCAGCTGGCGAATCATGGCGATCTGTTCGGGCCTCCAGGCGGCGTGAACAATGCGCAGATCCTCGCGCTCCAGCGCGATCGGCAACAGGCCGAGCTGCTCGAGCATGGCGGGAGTCTGCTCGGCCGGCATGCGCGCGAAAGGTGCGTACTTGGGCTGGTCGGAGTCGATGCGGCTGTCGAAGAACCAGCCAGAGCCATCCTTGGCATCTTCGCGCAGCAGATTGATTTCATGGTTGCCCAGCACCGCATGGGCCGTGCCCGAGGCCAGCATGGCGCCGACCAGCGCGAGCACCGAAGGGCTGTCCGGCCCGCGGTCGCAGAAGTCGCCGACAAACACCAGTCGCCGTCCTTCGGGGTGATTGCCCTGCAGGTCGTAGCCCAGATGGCCCAGCAATTGCACCAGCGCGGCGTATTCGCCGTGGATATCACCAACGATATCGAGGGCGCCAGGGGGCAGGGGCTGGACTAGGCTCATGATGAAAGGCGATAGGCTTGCGGGTTTGGAGGGCTCAGGCAGCAGCAGGCTGCCTTGCCATTGTCATACGGCTGTCATGCAATGAAGCTGACAATTGTTGCAACGCAACACCGCGAGGGCAAGAGAGTTTTGTCTCTTGCCGGACTGCTGGCCGCCCCGTGCGGATGCGATCCCGCACGGCACGAGACAAGGGTCAGCCTCGGCGCTCGAAGCGCACAAAGCAGTAGGGAAGGCCATTGGCGGAGACATGCTCGCTGCGGCTTACGGCTTGCCACTGCTCGCCCAGTTCGGGGGCAAAGGCATCGCCTTCAAAGTCGCGGCCGATTTCGGTCACTTCCACGGCATCGGCCAGCGGCAGGGCCTGGGCATAGATCTGCGCGCCGCCGATGACCCAGACGTCTTGCGAGAGCTTGCGGCCCAGCTCCAGCGCTTCTGGCAGGCTGGCGGCGCGCAGAACCTGGTCGGATGCCGGCTCGGCTTGCCAGTCGGCCTGGCGGGTGACGACGATATTGCTGCGGCCTGGCAGGGGACGAAAGCGCGGCGGCAGCGAGTCCCAGGTCTTGCGGCCCATGATGACGGCGCAGCCACGGGTCAGTTCCTTGAAATGCGCCATGTCTTCCGGCAGGTGCCAGGGCATGGTGTTGTCCTTGCCGATGACGCCGTTGGCCGCGCGGGCATAGATGAGTTGAATGGCCATAGCTATCAATAATGAAGCTGCTGGCGCTTGCTATTCATTGACTTCAGATATGAAAGTATTTGAAATCGCAGGATGGAAAGCGCAAGCAGCTTTGATTTTTATAGTGATCCGAAGGGGCGGCTCAGACCGCCACAGGCGCCTTGATGCCGGCATGGTGCTGATAGTCCAGCACTTCGAAGTCTTCGTACTCGTAGCCGAAGATGGAGTCGGGCTTGCGCCTGATGTTCAGCGTCGGATAGGCGAAGGGCTGTCGCGACAGCTGGGTCTGCACCTGCTCGAAGTGGTTGTTGTAGATATGGCAGTCGCCGCCGGTCCAGATGAAGTCGCCCACTTCCAGGCCGCATTGCTGGGCCAGCATATGGGTCAGCAGCGCATAGCTGGCGATGTTGAAGGGCACGCCCAGGAAGATGTCGGCGCTGCGCTGGTAGAGCTGGCAGCTGAGCTTGCCGTCGGCCACATAGAACTGGAAGAAGGAGTGGCAGGGCATGAGCGCCATCTGGTCCAGCTCGGCCACGTTCCAGGCGCTGACGATGATGCGCCGGCTGTCGGGGTTGCTCTTGAGCTGCTTGACGACTTCGGCAATCTGGTCGACATGCGTGCCATCGGCCTTGGGCCAGCTGCGCCATTGCACGCCGTAGACCGGGCCCAGGTCGCCGGTTTGCTTGTCGGCCCACTCGTCCCAGATGGTGCAGCCGCGCTCCTGCAGCCACTTCACATTGCTGTCGCCGCGAAGAAACCACAGCAGCTCCAGAATGATGGACTTCAGGTGCACCTTCTTGGTGGTGACCAGGGGGAAGCCTTCATTGAGGTTGAAGCGCATCTGATAGCCGAACACGCTGCGCGTGCCCGTGCCCGTGCGGTCGGTCTTGGACGCGCCGTGCTCGAACACATGGCGCATAAAGGTTTCGTACTGGCAGCGCACGGGGCGCAGGGTGCAGGTGCTGGAGTTCATGGTGCAAAAAGCGGTCAAAGACTGGCAAAGACTGGCTGTGCTGGCAGCGTACACAAGGTGCCGCAGCTCTTGAAGAGGGTGGGCCCGCAGGGCCGCGATAGCCGAAGTGTGCCACGTGCCGGAGCATGCCGAGTTGCCCGCTGTCAATGACCCGTCCTGCGGCCCTGACAGCCTCGAATCTGCTGCAGCTGGCTTCACAATGTCATGGAAAACAACCGAGCCGAACAAGGAGAGTGAGTTCATGTCACGCAATTTTGTGAGCACCGCGGCGGTTGCCCTGGCCGCTGCGGCCTTGCTGGTCGCTTGCGACAAGACCAAGGCCCCGTCTCCCACCGCCGCTGCAGAGGATGTCCGGGCAGCGGCTGCTGCGGCGGCGGCCCCGCCCGCTGCCATGGCGCAGATCGAGGAGGCGGCCACGGTCTCCATCGAGGAAGTGCGTGTTCCCCATGTGGCCAAGGACGGCGAGCCAAGCCTGGACAGCCTCAGGCCGCTGCAGGGCAAGTACCGCTGGGATGGCGTGGACTATGTGAAGGATGGCGTGCTGGCCCAGCGGCTGAAGACGCTGATGGGCCATCAGTACGACACGCTGCTCAAGAACCTGCAGGCCCTGGGTCCGCTGGAGCCTTCCGCAGACCTGCTGTATGTGATGGGCAATCGCCAGCACCAGGGGGGCGAGGAAATGGCCGCCGTGGTGATTGATCCTGTACGCAACGGCCTGCGTGTCTGGTTGCTCAGCGAGGGAAGGCAGACCGTATTCACCGATGTGGATGGCGCAGACATCCCCTGGCCCAGCGCGGTGGAGAACATGCTGCGCAATATCGTTGCCTCTCGCTAAAGCCCTATCAATGCAAAAAGCCCTGCACAGCAATGCAGGGCTTTTTGGTCGGCGATGCCAGGATCAGCCGCGCGTCAGCACCACGCCGGGGTTCATGATGCCCTGCGGGTCCAGTGCCTGCTTGATGGCGCGCATCATCTGCAGGGCAACAGGGGATTGGTATTTTTCGAGCTTGTCCGTCTTGAGTGCGCCCACGCCATGCTCTGCCGAGAACGAGCCGCCGAAGGCGTCCACGGCCTCGTAGACCAGGTGGTTGACCAGGGCCTCCTTGTCGCGCAAAAAGGCCTTGCCGTCCTCGCCCTCGGGTACCTGCACGTTGTAGTGCAGATTGCCGTCGCCCAGATGGCCGAAGTTGACCAGACGCACGCCGGGAATCTCGCGCTTGAGCACGGCGTCGGCATGCTCGACAAATGCGGGAATGCGCGAGGCGGCGACCGAGATATCGTGCTTGATGTTCAGGCCTTCCTCGGCCTGGGCCAGGGGAATGCTCTCGCGGATATGCCAGAGGTCATGGGCCTGGGTCAGGCTTTCCGCCACCACGGCGTTGACCACGCAGCCGTCTTCAAAGGCCAGCTCCAGCAAGTGCTCGAAGCGCAGGCGCGCATGCTGCTCGGACTCGCTGTCGCTGTTCTCCAGCAGCACGCAGTAGGGTGCTTCGTCGCCCATGTCGGCAAAGGGCACGCGCAACTGCGGCATGTGCTTGACGACCAGGCTCAGCGCAAACTGGCCCATGACTTCAAAGCCCGTCAGTCCTGCACCCAGATGCTGGTGCGCCAGACCCAGCAGGCGCACGGCGGCTTCCATGGAGGGGACGGCGGCAAAGGCCGTGAGCTGGGCCGCTGGTTGCGGGAACAGCTTCATGGTGGCGGCGGTGATGATGCCCAGCGTGCCTTCGCTGCCGATGAACAGATCGCGCAGGTCGTAGCCGGTGTTGTCCTTGCGCAGGCCCTTGAGGCCGTCCCAGATCTCGCCCTGGGGCGTCACCACTTCCAGGCCCAGGCACAGATCGCGGGTGTTGCCATAGCGCACCACCTGTGTGCCGCCGGCGTTGGTGCCCAGATTGCCGCCGATCGTGCAGCTGCCTTCGGCGGCCAGCGACAGCGGGAACAGCAGGCCTTGCTGGTCGGCCAGCTCCTGCAGGTTCTGCAAAATGCAGCCGGCTTCGACGGTGAAGGTCAGATTGTCCTTGTCGATATGGCGCACGGCGTTCAGGCGCGTGAGGCTGAGCACGACCTGCTGGCCGCTGTCGTCGGGGGTGGAGCCTACGGAAAGCCCGGTATTGCCGCCCTGGGGCACGATCTGTACGCCGGCTGCAGCGCATGCCTTGACCACGCCTGCCACTTCGGCCGTGTTGCCGGGACGCACCACGGCCAGGGACTTGCCGTGCACGCGCTTGCGCCAGTCCTGTTCGTAGGCGCTGAGGTCGCCGTCGGTCAGCACATGGGTGGCGCCCACAATCTGGCGCAGGGATTCAAGCAAAGCGGTGGAAGTCATGGCAAGCAGGCCGCAGCAGGGGCGGCAGAGAGGGGAGACAGACGGAAATCCTAAGCCAGGCAAGGGGGGCGGCTGCAGGAAAACCATGAAGCCCCAAGCGTAGAGCATGGCAGACTACGGGACAATCGAAATAAATTGCTTGGTTATGCCGGTTTTTCCGAATAATGTCAGCCTGCGCCAGTTGCGCGCCTTTGACGAGGTGGCGCGCCAGGGCGCATTTGCCCCAGCGGCACGCGAGCTGTGCCTGACGCAGTCGGCCCTGTCCGAGTCCATTCGACAGCTGGAAGATGCCCTGGGCCTGCGGCTGTTTGACCGCACCACGCGCACCGTGGGGTTGACGGCCGCCGGTCAGGCCTTCTTGCTCGATGTGCGTCAGGCTTTCGAGACCCTTGAGCAGGGCTTTCAGAATCTTGGCGATCTGGCCGCTCTGCGCCGCGGCAAGGTGCGCATTGCTGCCGCTCCGTCGGTGCTGGCGGTGTTGCTGCTACCGGTGCTGCCAGCCTTGAGGGCCCGGCATCCGGGCATCGAGGTCGACTTGATCGAGGACAGCGCCGAAGGCATCGCCCAGCGCGTGCAGGCCGGCAGCGTGGATTTCGGCGTGGGAGCGGCGCACCCGGCAGGCGGCGATTTGCTGACCCAGCCGCTGATCAGCGATGCCATGGGGTTGGTGGCCAGGCTCGATGAGCCTTTGCTGCAGGCGGGGCGGCTGACGGCGGCCGATCTGGCCCAACTGCCTCATCTGGCTTTTGTGGGGCTGACCACCGATACCGCCATCAGCCAGTTGCTGGCTTCGGCCCCGGGCATGCCGCAGAACCTGCTGCAGACACCGCTGCGCCTGTCCAATCCGCAATTGCTGTTCGAGGCCGTGAGCCTGGGTCTGGGTGTCAGCATCGTTCCGGCGCTGACGGCGCGCCATCCCTTGCTGGGTCTGCAGGGCGACCTGGGCTTTCGCCTGCTGGACGAGCCGCGCATTCTGCGCCGCACGCTGCTGATTCAGCGTCCGCGCCGTGCGCTGTCGCCGGCCGCCCAGCTGCTATTCGATGCGCTGGCGGCGCAGGTGCGGACGCTGGCGCAGTTTGAAGGCATCACGCCTGATTGAGCCGGGCCGCCTTGACGGCACGCTGGCGCAGGCGTACATGGGCTGCGCAGGCGATGAAGAGCAGCACGCACAGCGCCACCTCTGCCAGCGCCAGCCAGCGGCTGGGCGCGGCATCGCTCCATGCCCGCACCACGCCTTCGGTGAAGTAGAGCCACACCAGCAGGCTGAGCCAGCGATAGGTGTACATGCGGCGCTTGAGCAGGCCGATCACGGCAAACGCCAGCGGCAGGGCCTTGAGAAACAGCCAGGTGCCGCCTTCGCGCAGCGGTGCCAGCCATAGCTCCCAGGCCACGCACAGCAGCATCAGTGCCAGCAGGCTGCCCACGGCCAACCAGCGCGTGGCGGCCACGTCGGAGCCGGGCTGCTGGATTGGTGAAGAAGTGTTTTCGGCGGCTTGGGGCGAGAGGGCGTCGGTCATAGCAGTGGCATCATATCGGTCATGCCAGCTCTGTTTGAATCCGGTTGTTTTGTTTTGCGTTCTGCGCTTGATGTTGCGCAGCACCCGTCCTCCTTTTGCGTTCGTGAAGGAGCGCCGTCATGAAGAAAAACGAGCGTGCCGGCTTTTGGGCTGCGCTGGAAGGCAAGGCACAGCAAGCCAGGCCGGTGACGGAAGATCGGGACCGTGCGGCATCGCCGGCGTCGGCGGCCTCACCTGCTGCAGCCGAGCTCAGACAGTTCGAGCAGCGCCAGGAACCCAGCCTCGATGGTCCGGGCCTACCGCTGGAGCCGGTGTTCGAGCCCATGCCCGATCTTGGCAACGATTCGGCCCGGCCCGAATCCGTGCCAGCTCCTGCCGTATCGCCTGCGGCGGCATTCAGCACGGGAGCTCAGGGCTGGACCAGCTCTTCAATGCCGAATGCAACGCAAGCCCAGGATCAAAAAGCGATGCATGCTTCTGTTTCAGGCACAACAGACAGTCCTGGCGACAGCTCGGAGCGCGTTGCCGAGAGCCTGCGCAGCAGCAGACTCGACAAGGCCAGGGCGCTGGCGGCTAGCTGCAAGGATCTGGCCGGGCGTATCCCCAAGCCCCAGATGCCCAGCCAGGAGGAACTCAAGACGGCCTTGCGCCGCAGGAGCCGCCGTGCGCAGCAGCGCCTGCGTACCTTCCCCTGGCACAACACGGCCCAGGTGCTGCTGGCGCGCTTCAAGGAAGACCGTCTGGGCGTGACCGCCAGCAGTCTTACTTTCACATCGCTGCTGGCGCTGGTGCCGTTTTTTACCGTGGCGCTGGCCTTGTTCACGGCCTTCCCGATCTTTGGCAAGGCGCAGAAGGTGCTGGAGCGCTGGCTGATGGACAGCCTGATTCCCGAGACCATTGCGCGCCAGGTGCTGGGCTATCTCACGCAGTTCGCCTCCAAGGCCAGTCAGCTGGGCCTGGTCGGCTTCTCCATCCTGATGGTCACGGCCCTTGCGCTGATCCTGACCATCGACCGCACGCTCAACAACATCTGGCGCGTGCGCCAGTTGCGGCCGCTGGGCCAGCGGGTGCTGATTTACTGGGCTGCCATCACGCTGGGGCCGCTGCTGCTGGGCCTTAGCCTGGTGCTGTCGTCCTATGTGATGTCGGCGTCCAAGGGCCTGGTCAATGCACTGCCCGGCAGCCTGCGATTTGTCTTTGATTCCATAGAGTTCGTGGTGCTGGCCGCAGGCATGGCCGGGCTCTACCACTATGTGCCCAACACGCCGGTGCGCTGGCGCCATGCCTTGGTGGGGGGCGTGTTTGTGGCCGTGTTCATGGAAGTGGCGAAGAAGGTGCTGGGTCTGTATCTGTCATCGGTTCCTACCTACTCGGTGATCTACGGCGCGTTTGCCACGCTGCCCATTTTGCTGATCTGGATGTATGTGGCCTGGAGCATTGTGCTGCTGGGGGCGCTGGTCACGGCCTATCTGCCCACGGTGCTTGCCGGGGTGGAACGGCTGACAGGACATCGGGGCTGGCAGTTCGAGCTGGCCGTCGAGGTGCTGCAGTGCCTGGCCAAGGAGCGTGAGCTGCCGCACAAGGGGCTGTATGTGCATCAGCTATCGCGGCGCCTGCGTGTGGAAGCGTCCCAGATTCAGCCCGTGCTGCAGGCGCTGGCCAAGCTCGACTGGGTCGGGGCCGTGCAGCCGCCCGATGCCTATGTGTCGCTGGAGAGCACCGAGCCGCGCTATGTGCTGCTGGTCGATCCGCATGCCACGCGGGTCGAGCCCCTGGTGCAGAGCCTGTTGCTCGAGCCTTCAGAGGCCGTGCGGCCGCTGTGGCAGCGTGCCCAGCTCGATGCCATGACCGTAGCCGAGCTGATTGCCGTGCCTGGAGGAAATATTCATAGAGTTTGATGGCGGTGGGAGGACATCTATGAATATCTGCACTCAAGGCCGGACGGCCGATTCGCTGCCCGCAAAGCAGGCCAGCGGGCACGCTTCGGAGGGGAAGTGGCACTACATCTTGGTGCGTCCCAGCAAGATGTCGCGCCACATCATCCAGTCGCCCAGAAAGCTGTAGAGCGGGCGCTTGAAACTGGCGGGCTTGTTTTTCTCAAAGCCGAAATGCCCGACCCAGGCAAAGGCATAGCCGCAGATCAGGCCTGCGAGCAAATACCACCAGTCGCCCGTCAGGAACAGCGCCAGCAGAAACACCAGCGACAGGCTGGTGCCGATGAAGTGAAGCCGCCTGCAGGTGGCGTTGCTGTGCTCGCCCAGGTAGAAGGGGTAGAACTCGGCAAAGCTCTTGAACTGGCGCGGGTCCACGCTGGCCTTGGCAGCGCCGTCCGGCTCTGAGGTCGTGGTCTGTGACATGGCAACCCCCGGTGAAGTGGATGCTGTTTTTATACTGCCGACCGCATGCTCAGGCCAGCGGGTTAGCGAGTGCTGCAAGTTGCGGTCGGAGGTCTTCGTCACCTGAACGACAGGCTATATACGGCAAGACTGCTCAAAATCGGCCAGATTTGCCATCTTTGCGGCCACTCCAGCTTCTGGCCGAGCTGCCATGAGCGGTCTCTTGCTAAGGTAGCCGCACATCTCATCGCCATTCAACCCAGACCCTGCCCATGCTTGACGACACCATGCCGCCCGTTGTGATCAGCTCCAGTGAAACCCGTGTTCAGGCGCCCGGCGGGCAGCTCCATGTCAAACGCTGGCAAGCGCAGGACGGGGCGGCCAGGGCGCCGCTGGTGCTGATGCACGACTCTTTGGGCAGCGTGGATCTGTGGCGCGAATTTCCCGCGCAGCTGGCCGCGGCCACCGGGCGTGAAGTCATTGCCTATGACCGCCTGGGCTTCGGCCATTCAGACCCCAATCCGCATCGGCTTGAACCGAGTTTTGTGGAAAGCGAGGTCGAGGCCGGCTTCACGCCGCTTCACCGGGCGCTGGGCCTGGGCGATTTCGTGATGCTGGGACACAGCGTGGGCGGTGGCATGGCGGCCATGGTGGCAGCTGTGTATGGGCGGCAATGCCAGGCATTGATTACCGAATCGGCCCAGAGCTTTGTCGAAGACCGCACCTTGCAGGGCATCAGGGCGGCGCGCGACAGCTTTGCCCAGCCCGGCCAGCTGGAGCGACTCGCTCGCTACCATGGCGACAAGGCAGCCTGGGTGCTGTCGGCCTGGGTGGACACCTGGCTGAGCCCGCCGTTTGCACATTACCGGCTGGATGCAGCCTTGAAACAGGTGCATTGCCCGGTGCTGGCGATTCACGGCGAGCTCGATGAATTCGGCTCCCTCGTGCATCCGGAGAACATCTGCACCTGGGCGCAGGGCCCTTGCGAGGCGGAAATCATTGCCGGCGGAGGCCATGTGCCGCACCGCGAGCTGCCCGAGCGCATCAGCAGCCGCATCGCCGCTTTTCTGTCAAGAATCGCCTGACTCTGTTTGAGCCAGTCGCCCGCGGGCGTAGTCGACCAGATCGGCCGGATAGTGGAGGCTGCTGCGCAGGGCGCTGTCATCCCAGTCGTAGAGCACGGCCAGGGCTGCGACCTCCAGCGCCCAGTAGCCCGTGCCCAGCCATGGGCCGCCTTTTTTCTGCTGCTTGGGCGAGAGCCTGTGAAACTCCTGGTACTGGGTTTGCAGATAGGGCAACAATGGGTCAGGCAGGGCTTCGAGCTGTTCAAAGAAAGGCTTCATGGCGCCATAAGGGCGTTTGTGGAAAAGCTCCTCGCTGACCTGCTGCAGCTGCAGACCGCCGGCGCACAGATAATCCAGCAACTGGTCCGTATCGAAGGCCAGTACATGCTCATCAATCGCCGGGACGTCGTCCTGAGCATCCAGCAGTGTGGCCAGTGACAGCAGGGTCACGGCAATAGCGTAATCATCAGTGCGTGTGTTGACTGGCGCAGCTACGCCATAGTCCTCGCCGGTTTCCTGCGCCATGCAGGCGCGTGCATGCTCTGCCACTGAGGCAGCGTCAATCCACAGCGCGGCCACTTCCTGGTAGATGGGGCGCAGCACATCGCCGCTCAGACCAAGATCGATGCCGTAGATCAGCAGCCAGCGCGCTTGCGCGCCTACTTCCTTCCATTTCCAGCAGTTTTCCAGTGCGGCATGTGCCTTGAAATCCTGGGGCGCTTTATAGCTGTCGCTGCCGGCAAAGCGCTTGAGCGTGCTCAGTGCCTCCTTCCAGTCGGCTTTTTTATCGCTCAGGTTGACATTGCGCCGGGGCTGCAAACCGGTCAGTGATATCTTGGCCCATTCGGCGCAGGCGGCAGCCAGTTGGCCGTGGTGCTGGAAGGTTTGGCTCATGGCCCAAGCTTAATGGCTCATGCAGCCAGAAAATCCCGAATCGCAAACAGCGTCGCGTCGGGCGACTCCGTCATCTGGTTGTGGCCATTTGGAATCACCTGCACCTTGACTGCTTTGCCCGCGCCTTTGGCGGCTTCTATCAAGCCTTTTGCGGCCTTGGGCGGTGTCATCTGGTCCTGTTCGCCCAGCACGAACAGAAGCGGGCAGGTGACCTGCGTCATGGCTGCTTCGCCACCTGCATAGCTGTCACAGGCCTTGAAGCCTGCATGCAGCAGATTCGTGCGAGTGTTGCTGGCCAGCACGCGGCGGCCCAGGGCCATGCCGGCGCCAAACACCCAGCTGCCTGCGCCATTGGGCGGTGCCAGCGTGGCGCGCGAGAAGGTGTTGACCATCTGTATGGCCTTCTCGGGCGTGTTCAGGGCCGACTCCAGCAGTGCGGGCGAGACCTTCATGGGAAAGGCCGTACCCACCAGCACCAGATGGCTGATGCGGTTCTTTAGCCTGGCCGCAGTCTCCATGGCAATCAGGCTGCCCCAACTATGGCCGATCAGTGCAGCTTGCTGCAGGTTTGCCGCATCCATCAGCGCGCCTATGAAGGCTGCTGCCTCATCGACGGATTCCGGTGCTTGGCCGCCGCTTTTGCAATGGCCAGGCAAATCGACGGCCAGTACGTTCCAGCCGTGATTGGCCATGTAGCGGCTTTGCAGCGCCCAGACACTGTGATCGCAGAGCACACCGTGGATGAAAATGGCCGTGGGCTTGGCCGCGTCGAAAGCCTTGCCGCCGGTGTAGGCGTAGATGTCTGCGCCTTGCACATTGATTTGCATGTTTGTCTCCGGTTCTGTTCTTTGTGGTTCAGCAGTGTTCACGCAGCCATTGCCGAGCCAGCTCACGTATGTTGTCGCAGGCATCGTGTTCGGCGGCATGCTCAATCGCAGCGCGCTGCGCTGCGCCGGCTTTTTTCCAATACCGCAGGCCCAGCATGGCCTGATAACGTACGTTTCCGTTGCTGTCGTGACTCAGGGCTTGTGCCAGTACAGGGGTGACGCGCCTGCCCGCGGCGGCACCAAGGCTTCGCTCTCCCATGATGCATGCAGCATGCACGCGCACCAGAGCGTGAACGGACTGCATAGCGCACAGGGCTTGCTCCAAATCCTCAACCCGAAGGCTGCAATAGCCGGTTCCGGGTGATAGCTCTTCATTCAGCGCCTGGGCCAAGGCCGGGTGCTTGAGGTCGAGCGCCCGCTCCAGAGGCGCGTAATCAAGGTGCAGGGCCGTGGTTCCCGGCTTGCTGTTCCAGGCGCGGTAGGGGTAGGCAATGCCTTGCGCGATCCTGTCCACAGGCACGGCCGTGGCGCCTATTTGCTGCTGCAGCCACTCCTGGTCGCCTAACGACCCCAAGGCACTGGCACACCAGCCTCGCTCGCTTTCTTCCCTGGGGCTGTGGACGGGGGCCTGAACCTGTTGACGCAGTGCAGCCAGTACCTGTTCGTCCCGGTAGGCCATCTGGGCCAGCAACATGGCCGCACGCCACTGTTTGCCGGGCCGAGTCAGCATGGGCAGCAGCGCATGAGCCACCTGGCGGTGATCCATGGCAAGCAGCGCAGTCTCGGCCTCTTCGCCCAGCAATTGCGCCTCTTTTCGGCTCAGTCCCAGTTCCGGGCGCCCGATCCCTTCAAGACAGCTCAGATGGTATTGCAGCTGTTGAGCGGGGGAGAGCGCGGCAACTCTGGCGCGTCTTTGCGCGTCCTGGTCATGGCTGGGAAACAATGCAAGAAAGCGTGCCTCCCCCATGCTCTCGCGTGCCATGGCTTCGCATTCCTGAGTGTCTTCCACATGGATCAGCACCGCAAACCCTGGAGTGAGCTGGCTGGCCCAGGGCGATTTTTGACAGGCTTTGGTCAGCTGCTTGCAGATGCGGATCAGCGCCTTGATCAGGTGCGCCTCGGTACGCAACCAGTGGGCAGGCGTGCTTTTATTGGCCTCGGCCAGCAAGGCTTGCTCCAGTTGCTGCAACTCCTGAGAGTCCGAGGCCGAATCCAGCTCTTCCCATTCCCAATCCGGCGGGTTCCAGCGCAGACTGCCCAACTGGCCGGTATCCAGGTCGAATTCGGACAAACGACCCTGCGGCTCAGGGGCATTCACCATCTGTGAATAGGCCTGCTCGCTGTTGGCAGACAGCGTGGGCAGGTAAATGGGGCCATCCTGCTCACGGTACAGGCCGTTCAGTGCCAGTGCGTAGATGCTCTCTTGAGGGTTAGCGGCAAGGAACGCCTGAGCATCTTGCCAGTAGATGCTGAATAAAGTCTGTTCAAACTGCTTCCAGTCCAGCGATGCAGAAGTTGTGGCAACCATTTTGTTCAGGTCTCTCAGACGGCTTTCTCGGCCGCCTTCAGTGCTCGCTTGAGGTCGTCGATCAGGTCGTCGGCGTCTTCCAGGCCGATAGACAGCCGGATCGTTCCCTGGCCGATGCCTGCCTGGGCCAGTGCCTCGTCGCTCATGCGGAAATGCGTGGTGCTGGCGGGGTGGATCACGAGAGAGCGGCAGTCGCCCACATTGGCCAGATGGCTGAAGACCTTCAGCGTCTCGATGAACTTCTTGCCCTGGTTGCGGTTGCCCGCAATGTCAAAGCTGAACACAGAGCCGGCGCCGCGCGGCAGCAACTTGTGCGCCAGTGCGTGGGAGGGGTGGGTCTCCAGCATGGGATGGCCCACGCGGCTGACCAGCGGGTGGCTGGCGAGGAACTGCACCACTTTCTCGGTGTTGCGCATATGGCGCTCCATGCGCAGCGGCAGGGTCTCTATGCCTTGCAGGATCAGCCAGGCGCTGTGCGGGCTCATGCAGGCGCCAAAGTCACGCAGGCCTTCGCGGCGCGCGCGCAGCAAGAAGGCTCCCGTGGTGGATTCCTCGCTGAATACCATATTGTGAAAGCCGTCATAGGGCTGGGTCAGCTCGGGAAAGCGCCCCGACTTTTCCCAGTCGAAGCTGCCGCCATCGACGACGATACCACCGATCACCGTGCCGTGGCCGGACAGGAACTTGGTGGCCGAGTGGTAGACGATGTCCGCGCCATGCTCGAAAGGCTTGATCAGCCAGGGCGAGGTGAGGGTGGAGTCGACCAGCAGCGGCACGCCGGCTTCGTGGGCGATCTGGCTGACGGTGGGAATGTCCAGCACATCCAGGCCGGGGTTGCCCACGGTTTCGCCGAAGAACAGCCTGGTGTTGGGGCGCACGGCGGCCTTCCAGCCATCGATGTCGCCGGGCTTGACGAAGGTCGTCTCTATGCCGAAGCGCGCCAGCGTGTAGTGCAGCAGGTTCTGCGAACCGCCATACAGCGCCGTGCTGGCCACGATATGGCTGCCCGCGCCCATCAGCGTGGCAATCGACAGGTGCAGCGCCGCCTGGCCGCTGGCCACGGCAATTGCGCCCACGCCGCCTTCCAGGGCCGAGACGCGCTGCTCGAGCACTGCGTTGGTGGGGTTGGAGATGCGGCTGTAGACATGGCCGGGTCGCTCCAGATTGAACAGGCTGGCCGCGTGGTCGCTGGATTCGAAGACAAAGGACGTGGTCAGATGGATGGGTACGGCACGTGCGCCGGTGGCAGGGTCGGGCTGAGCGCCTGCATGCAGGCTCAGGGTGTCGAAGCCGGGGTCAGAGTAGCCGGGCATGTTGTGTCTCCATGGCTGGTATTGATCGACGCAATGTGTGATTGAGCATGCAATCAAATATCAATTTGGTCGGATAGACGAATGAATATGTAGAAATTCATATGTTTCGTCATTGCTTTAGTTTTTCTCAATGCAAGCCATTGTGGGCTATATTTGTGCACGCACCTGCATTCTGAGCAAAGCGATGCCCCATGTGCTGACACATGCAGGACAAAAGCTGCCACAGCGTGCCAAACAGATTTCGGAGAACAGCAATGAAAGTTAGTGACATCCTGCGCGTCAAAGGCAATACCCTGTACACGGTGTCGCCCGATGAAAGCCTGGCTGCGGCGGTGCAGGTGATGTCGGAGAAGGACATCGGCTCGCTGGTCGTGATGGATCACGGCGATGTGGTGGGCATGCTCACCTTCCGGGAGGTGATTCAGGGCTTTGTGAAGACGGGCGGCGTGGAGAACATCACCGTGCGCGGCGCCATGGACGACGCGCCCATGACCTGCACCATGGAAACCGATATGGACGAGGTGCGCCGCATGATGCTGGATCGCCATGCGCGCTATATGCCCGTGATGGACAAGCGCATGCTGATGGGCGTGATCTCGCTGTATGACGTGGCCAAGGCCGTGGTGGACAGCCAGAACTTCGAGAACCGCATGCTCAAGGCCTATATCCGCGACTGGCCCGAGGGCGAGCGCCAGGGCGCCGAATAAGCCCTGCGACTGCTGCAGACCCCGCCGAGGCGGGGTTTTTCATGTCTCGCGCTGATGGGGGCGGCAGGCGGCGCAGTCCCAGCCCGCAGGCCGCCAGCACGACGAGCACGGACTGACCAGGGCCGAGGCCAGAATAAATGCAGGTCCGAGCCTGGTGAAAAGACTTCAGGCATGGCGGCGCTCAGCCGTCAATCATCACTTCAACGATAATCAGCAGCCTATGAGCGGCAATACCTTCGGCACAATTTTCACGGTCACCAATTTCGGTGAGTCCCACGGTCCGGCCATTGGCTGTGTGATTGATGGCTGCCCCCCGGGCATGGCCTTGAGCGAGGCGGATATCCAGCATGATCTGGATCGTCGTCGCCCTGGCACCAGCAAGTTCGTCACGCAGCGCAACGAGCCCGATGCGGTGGAGATTCTCTCCGGTGTGTACGAAGGCAGGACCACCGGAACGCCGATTGCCCTGCTGATCCGCAACACCGATCAGCGCAGCAAGGATTACTCCAATATCGCGCAGAGCTTTCGCCCCGGTCATGCCGACTACGCCTACTTCCAGAAGTACGGCATCCGCGACCCGCGTGGCGGCGGCCGTTCCTCGGCACGCCTGACGGCCCCTACCGTGGCTGCGGGTGCCGTGGCCAAGAAATGGCTCAAGGAAAAATTCGGCACCGAGTTCCGTGCCTGCATGACTCAGATTGGGGAGCTGCCCATAGGCTTCGAGAGCTGGGAGCATGTGCCCCACAACCCCTTCTTCGCGCCCGTGGCCGATGTGAGCCGTTTCGAGGAATACATGGAGCAGTTGCGCAAGAGCGGCGATTCCTGCGGTGCGGCGCTGCGTGTGAACGCCAGCAATATGCCGGTCGGCCTGGGCCAGCCCCTGTATGACCGACTGGACGCCGATATCGCCTACGCCATGATGGGCCTGAATGCCGTCAAGGCCGTGGAGATCGGTGCAGGCTTTGACAGCGTGGCCCAGCGCGGCACCACGCATGGCGATTCGCTGAGCCCCGAGGGTTTCCGCAGCAATAACGCGGGCGGAATCGTGGGCGGCATCAGCACCGGCCAGGATCTGGAAGTGCGCATCGGCATCAAGCCCACCAGCTCCATCATCACGCCGCGTGAGTCCATCGACGTGCACGGCCAGAGCACCGAAGTCATCACCAAGGGGCGCCATGACCCCTGCGTGGGCATCCGCGCCGCGCCGATCGCCGAGGCGCTGCTGGCGCTGGTGGTGATGGACCATGCGCTGCGCCACCGTGCGCAGAATGCCGATGTGGATTCGGGGCTGGCCCCGATTCCGGCATCGGCCACCTGACATCGTCCGGACCGCTTTGTGCGTTAAAACCTCTGACTCAGGAGAGTCCGATGGTTGCAACTGACAAAAAACCGGATCAACGCCAGTCTCGCGCCCTGTCGCCAGGCTGGCGTTGTGCTTTTCGCAAGGTCGCCGTCCCCCTTTGCGCTGCGCTGCTCGCGCTGGGCTTGAGCGCATGCAGCGGTGGCGTGACAAGGCCGGCCAGCATGGAGATCACCGTGCTGGGCTTCAATGACCTGCACGGCCATCTGGAGCCGCCCGGACTGGCGGTGACGGCGCAGAATGCGCAGGGGCAGAGCGTCGCCGTGCCCGCTGGCGGCGTGGCCTACATGGCCCGGGTCATCGCCCAGCGCCGTCAGGCCAGCCGCCATGTGGCGCTGGTCACGGCCGGGGACATGATAGGGGCTTCGCCCATGGTCTCGGCGCTGTTTCTCGATGAGCCGACGATTGAGGTGCTCAACCTTATGCGGGTGGACTTTGCGGCCACCGGCAATCACGAATACGACCAGGGCGTGGCCGAGCTGCTGCGCATGCAAAACGGTGGCTGTGAGAAGTTCACCAACAAGCAGCCATGCCAGATCAGCCAGCCCTTCAGGGGCGCGCAGTTCCCCTTTCTCGCGGCCAATACGTTGCGTGAAGACGGCCGGCCGCTGTTTCCGGCGACCGGGGTGAAGTTCTTCGAGCAAGACGGTCTGCGCATAGGCGTGGGCTTCATTGGCATGACGCTCAGGAACACGCCACATATGGTGCGGCCCAGCGGGGTCAGAGGGCTGACATTCGCCGACGAGGCACAGACGGCCAATGCGCTGATCCCCCAACTGAGGGCGCAGGGCGCCGATGTGATCGTGCTGCTGATCCATGAGGGCGGGGCCACCACTTCGGGCCTGCAGGACGATAGCTGCAAAGGCCTCTCCGGCGCCATTGTGCCGATTCTGGAGCAGCTCTCCGGCGAGGTCGATGTGGTGATTTCCGGTCACACCCATCGCTCCTATATCTGCGATTACGCCAGGGTGAATCCCCGCAAGCCGTTTCTGCTGACCAGCGCCGGCCAGTACGGCACGCTGCTGACAGAGGTCAGACTGACGGTGGATGCGCGCACCGGCCGCGTCAGCCGCAAATCGGCGCACCAGACCATCGTGCAGGGCGAGGGCTATCGCAGCGCCGGCAGCCAGGTGGGCTTGCAGCCCGAGTTTCCGGTCTTTGATGCCGATGCCGAAGTGGCGGCGCTGGTGGCGCGCTACAAGGCTGCGGCCCGGCCGCTGGCAGAGGCCGGCGCAGGGCGGCTGGCCGCTGCGGTCAGCCGCATGCCGCAAGCCAATGGCGAAAGCGTGATGGGGCGCATCGTGGCCGACGCCATACTCGCTGCCACGCGCGATGCCGCTGCGGGAGGGGCGCAGCTGGCCTTTGTGAATCCCGGCGGCGTGCGTGCCGACCTGGTGCCTGCGGGCGACGGCAGCGTGACCTATGGACAGTTGTTCAGCGTTCAGCCGTTCGGCAATACGCTGATGGTGATGAGTCTGACGGGCGAACAGATTCGCCAGGCACTGGAGCAGCAATTCGACAGCGGCAGCAACACCGTGAATGCGCCGCGCATTCTGCAGGTCTCCGAGGGCTTCAGCTACCGCTTTGACCGCAGCCAGCCCGCAGGACGGCGCGTGAGCGAGCTGCGCCTCGAGGGCCGGCGGCTCGAGATGTCGCAGCGCTACCGCGTGGGACTGCAAAGCTATCTGGGCAGCGGAGGCGACAACTTCAGCATCTTCACGCAAGGCATCGATGTGGTGGGCGGCATGCTGGATCTGGATGCCCTGGCCGGGCATGTGCGCGAGCAAAGCCGCAGCGGCCCGATGGCGCTACCTTTGAAGGAGCGCATCATGCGCGTTCATTAAGGAAGTTGGATAAAAATCTATCTGATATCCTTTGAATTATTGCGCTAGATACTCATAAATTCATAGCAAGCACCTGCCGTCAGGCACGCAAAACAAAAGCCACCCGAGGGTGGCTTTTGGCATGGCGGCGGTCAGGCCTGGGGCTTTCTGGCGGCCTTGGCCTTGGGACTGCGAACCTCATCCATGATGTTCTTGAAGTCGTCCACATCCTCGAAGCTGCGGTAGACGCTGGCAAAGCGGATATAGCCGACCTTGTCCAGGCCCTTGAGTTCATCCATCACCAGCTCGCCGAGGCGGCTGGAATCGATTTCACGCTGGCCCAGATTGAGCAGCCTGTCCTCGATGCGCTCTATGGCGGCATCGATGAGCTCGGTGCTCACGGGGCGCTTGCGCAGCGCGATCTGAAAAGAGCCTTGCAGCTTGGCGCGCTCGTATTCGATACGGCGGCCGTCTCTCTTGACCACGGTCGGAAAGCTGACCTCGGGGCGTTCGTAGGTCGTGAAGCGCTTGTCGCAGCCGCCACAGCGGCGGCGGCGGCGGATGAAGCCCCCGTCCTCGGACTCCCGGGTTTCAACCACTTGCGTGTCCGGGTGGTTGCAGAAGGGGCACTTCATGGCAGCTCAGCGCAGCAGGATTTACTTGCTGTAGACAGGGAACTTGGCGGTCAGCTCGGCCACCTTGGCGCGCACGGCTGCCAGATTGGCCTCGTCTTCGGGCTTGTCCAGCACATCGGCCACCAGATTGGCGGTGATGCGGGCTTCTTCCTCGCCGAAACCACGGGTGGTCATGGCAGGGGTGCCGATACGGATGCCGCTGGTCACGAAGGGCTTCTCGGGGTCGTTGGGGATGGCGTTCTTGTTCACGGTGATGTGAGCCAGACCCAGGGCCGCTTCGGCTGCCTTGCCGGTAATGCCCTTGGCGCGCAGGTCCACCAGCATCACGTGGCTTTCGGTGCGGCCGGAGACGATGCGCAGACCGCGCTCGGTCAGCGTTTCGGCAAACACCTTGGCGTTGTTCACGACCTGTTCCTGGTAGGCCTTGAACTCGGGAGTCAGGGCTTCCTTGAACGCCACGGCCTTGCCGGCGATGACATGCATCAGGGGGCCGCCTTGCAGGCCGGGGAAGATGGCGCTGTTGATGGCCTTCTCGTGCTCGGCCTTCATCAGGATCACGCCGCCACGGGGGCCGCGCAGGCTCTTGTGAGTGGTGGTGGTGACCACGTCGGCGTGGGGCACGGGGTTGGGGTACACGCCTGCGGCGATCAGACCGGCATAGTGGGCCATGTCCACCCAGAAGATGGCGCCGACTTCCTTGGCTATTCTTGCGAAGCGCTCGAAGTCGATGCGCAGGGCGTAGGCAGAAGCGCCGGCCACGATGATGCGGGGCTTGTGTTCACGGGCCAGTTCTTCGAGCTTGTCGTAGTCGATGGCTTCGTCGGCGTTCAGGCCATAGGAGACGGCCTTGAACCATTTGCCGGACATGTTCAGCGCCATGCCGTGGGTCAGGTGACCGCCTTCGGCCAGGCTCATGCCCAGAATGGTGTCGCCTGGCTTGGCAAAAGCCATCAGCACTGCCTGATTGGCTTGAGAGCCGGAATTGGGTTGCACGTTGGCGGCTTCGGCGCCAAAGATCTGCTTGATGCGGTCAATGGCCAGTTGCTCGACCACGTCCACATGCTCGCAGCCGCCGTAGTAGCGCTTGCCAGGGTAGCCTTCGGCGTACTTGTTGGTCAGCTGGGAGCCCTGGGCTTCCATCACGGCGGGCGAGCAGTAGTTCTCGCTGGCAATCAGCTCGATGTGCTCTTGCTGACGATGGTTTTCAGCTTCAATAGCTGCAAACAGTTCGGGGTCGACTTTCGCGACGGTATCGGTGCGTTGAAACATGGCAGTCCTGTGAACTTAGAAATTCCCTTGAGGCCAAGGGCTGCCCAGGCGAACGGCTGAAACGCTTGCAGGCTGCAGTCGCTGCGGCTCTGGGCGGTACGCTCCCCGGTGGTTCACAGACCTTGCAGTCTGCCGGATTCCACGTCAGCGGCAGAAAATTCTGCGCCTATCGCCAGTTGCGTACACCCGCTAGTGTAGCTGAGCCGGCATGGCTGCAGAGCCTATGCCCGTTTTTCCCGCAGGCCCTGGCCGGGGCATAAAAAAAGCTGGCCGCAGCCAGCTTGAGAAATGCAGGGATCTGCCGCTTAGAGGTTGGAGTTGGCCAGTGCCACTTGCTGAGCGTGAGAGACCTTGGTGGCTTCGTCGGACTTGGCCGTCATCAGCGGGCTGGCCTGCAGACCCACGCCCTGGCGCAGGCGCTGGTGTTCGGCAAGCACCTTGGCAGCATAGCCGCCGTCCGAAGGAAGATTGGCTGCGCCCACGTAATAGCGCAGGCCACCCTCGATGGAGCCGGCGCGTGCAATGCATTCCTTGAGCACCTTGACGCCGACCTTGAGATTGGTCACGGGGTCGAAGGCCGCGTGCTGGCCGCCAAAGCTTTCGTACTTGTCGGTGTGCACGGAAGTCATCACCTGCATCAGGCCCTGGGCGCCGACCGAACTTTGGGCAAACGGGTTGAAGCTCGATTCAATGGCCATGATGGCCAGAATCAGCGTCGGATCCAGCTTGTTGGCTTTGCCCTGGGCATAGGCTTCGCTGACCAGGGCGGCAATCGGCTCGGGTGCCACGCGGTACTTTTTGCTGAGCCAGTAGGCCACAGCCGCCTGCTCCTTGGGGAGGTTCTTGGGATTGACGGCCGTGGCGCGGTCGCTGGCGACGACGATGCTGGCGGAAGCGGGAGCTTCTTCGACATCGGCGGCGGCCACAACAGTGCTTGCGGGCAGGCGTGTGTCGAGCCACTCGCGCAGCTCGGTGGCGCCGGCCAGACGCAGGTCCGGACGAGAGATCAAAATCAGGGCCGAAATGGCCACGGCCAAGCCCAGCAGGGCGAAACCGTTGTGAGTGAGAGCAAGAAAACCGTGAGCCGTCTTATGGCCCAACGTTCGCGCGGAGGCGATTAATTTTCCTGACGCTGGCATAGCTTGTCCTTTCTTGGCTATCGCCCGAGGTCGCACCGGATCAATCTCGTGGTGCAACCAGGACAACTGGCCGATGAGGTTTGCTGCGGGCCGATTAAAAGCGCCCCTTGGGGCGCCGATCGGTCTGCTCAGTCGTGAGGCAGCGGAAACAAAAAACGCTCATTTCGAGCGCTGGCGGATTCTAGAAGCGCTCTAAATATTCAGTCAACACTAACAAGAATGCTTATTAGATTTTAAATTCATATAAAAACTGTATGAATGTACAGTTTGCTCAAAAAATTACAGCAAAAAATCACGGATTCAAGAGGTGTATACGCTCACATCGTTTTATTTGTCATCAAGGCGAAATAAAGTGCAAAAAGCCTGGTAGCCCTACACGAGCACAGATATAGTGAATCTGCCTGCACGTTGCAGGTGCTTGCCAAAGGAAAGGAAAAGCAAACTCCGCCGAGGCCTTTGATTCCATGGGCTGTTGGCACTTGCTCTTTATCTTCGCTTGAGGCACAAAAGGGAGCAATCGTTGCTTCCAGCGGCAAGGACCACACCCTCCTTGAACCGCGAAAAACGGCCCGGTCTGGTACCGGCCGTAAAGCCCGGAAGTCGGTTTCTCCACTTCCGGGCTTTGTCATTTCCGGCGATGTCTTTTTCTGCAGCGCATTGTTTGCATTTTTTCGCGCTCATCTGCCTCAGGCGGGTATTCCGATAGCGCAAACTTCTCCCTGGAAACGCCTCTTGCCTCTATCTATATATGGAGCGCAATCTAGATACACCAGGGTACGCTCAAGGTACAGTGGTGTTCCGGGTGCGTGGCGGGTCCCGCCCCTGAGAGTCTTGGAAGGCTTTCAATCTCTGCATCAATAACAATTGCCCATGTCCTTGCTCACATCGAATCGCTGGCTTCGTCGGCTGATCTGGTCTGTTCTTGCTCTTTTGCTGTTATGGCTGCTGCTCTGGGCAGTAGTGCCTTGGGTCGCCAAGAGTCAGCTGGAAAAACAGGCTTCCGAGAAGCTGGGGCGTGGCGTGCATGTAGGCAGGATCGAGTTTGCTCCCTGGGCCATGTCCATCACCTTGCATGATCTGGTGATTGATAAAGCTATAAAAAAAGTAGCTGATGGTTCCGATGCGGAAAGCATTTCAGAGCAAAAAGATCTGAAGTCGTCAGCGGAGCCTCAGCTGGAGATCAAGCGCATCTTCATCAATGCCAGTGCGCAGTCCTTGTTCAGGCTCGCTCCTGTGCTGGATGCAATCGAGGTCGATGCCCCGGTGGTGCGACTGACCCAGCATTCATTGGGCAGGCTCGATATCGACGATGTGATTGCCAGGCTCTCCGAGCCAGATAAGGAAGAGCCGTCCAAGCCCGTGAGCTTTGCGCTCTATAACATTGCATTGCGTGATGGCCGTGTCCAACTCAATGACGAGTTTGTGCAGCGCAAGCATGAACTCAAGGACTTGCAGCTGAGCATTCCTTTCATCAGCAATCTGGCGTCCAAGCGCGAGATCAAGGTGCTGCCGCATCTGGCTTTCGATCTCAACGGCAGCAAGTTCGACACGTCGGGCGAGAGCACGCCGTTCACCGAGACCCGCCAGACGGCGATGCAACTCAAATGGGAGCATATCGATCTGGCTCCTTACCTGGGTTATGTGCCTGCCAGCGTTCCCGTGCAACCCCTCTCTGGAGTGCTCGATACGGATCTGCAGATCAGCTTCGAGCAAAAAGACCAGCCTGTGGTCAGCATCAGCGGCAAGCTGGCCTTGAGCAATGTGGCATTGCAAGACCGCCAGAGTGCACCGCTGCTGAACTTTGAGGCGCTGGAGCTGCAGCTCCAGAATGCTCAGCCTCTGCAAAGCCAGATTGCGCTTGAGACTGTGCGCTGGGTCAACCCCGAGATTCATGCCAGCCGCAATGCGCAAGGCGTGATCAACTGGTTGGGGCTGAATGCGCCGTCCGCCGCTGCGGCAGCGCCCGCCGAGAATGCAGAACCTGAGTCTGATTCCCCCGGCGCCAAGGCTTCGGTCCAGGCGGGGGGCAAGGCCGAGACGCCCGCCCAGTCCCTCGCAGTGAGCGTGAAGCAGTTCGATATTGATGGCGCTACAGTGCATTGGAGGGATGCGGCTACAGGCGCGGCACCTGCAGCCCTGACTCTGGCCCCTTTGATGCTGCAGGCCAGGAATCTGGCTTGGCCCATGAATGCGCCTTTGCAATTGACGGCCACTGCGGGTCTGCAAGCGGCTGAGCAGGCCCGGGCGGAAGGGGCGGCCAGGCTGGTTGTGGATGGGGAAGCCACGGACAAAGCGGGCAAGCTCAATCTCAAGCTGCAGCAGATGCCGCTGCAATGGGTTCAGCCCTATTTGGAAGCGCACTTCAAGCCGCAGCTCAGCGCCATGCTGGGCACCGATGCCCGGATCTCCTGGGGTGAGGGCGGGGTGGTGGCGGAGGTGGCAGAGCTGACCGCCGACAAGCTGCAACTGCAGGACAAGCAGGCCCCTGTCAATATCGAGCAGATCAAGGTCAGCGGCGTTCAGGTCGATCTTGCTGCCCGGCAGGTGCAGGTGGAGGCCATTGCCGTACAGAAGCCGCAGCTCGCTGCTCTGCGTGATGCACAAGGGCACTGGATGTACGAGCGCTGGTTGCCCGTGGCGGCGCCTGCAGCCAAGCCTGCAACGAAGGACAGCAAGGCGGAGCCGGGCAAGCCCTGGTCGGTGAAGCTGGCAGCGATTGCCGTGGATGGTGGTGCGCTGCAGTTTCGCGATGCGGCACCTGTGCAAGGCGGGAATGCACGGCCTGTGCAGCTGGATGTGAGCGCATTGCGCGTACGCCTGGGTGCTTTCGAGCCTCTCGCAGCCAAGGCGGCGCCGACTCCGCTGGAGGTCTCGGCCCAGCTCGCTGCCGGTCGCCGTGTGCAAGCTGGTCATGTTCAGTTCAAGGGGCAGTTGGGTCTGACTCCCGTTTCGGCTCAGGGTCAGTTGCAGGCCCGTGCCGTGCCGTTGCATGCGCTGGAGCCGTATTTCGGTCACAAGCTCAATGTCGACCTGGTACGTGCCGACGGCAACTTCCGGGGCAAGCTTAACTATCTGGCCCATGCCAAGGGGCCGCAGCTGTCTGTGTCGGGCGATGTGGAACTCAACGACCTGCGCGTACGCTCCACGCTTGCAGCTCCGGTGCAGGAGGAGGTGGGCAAGCCCAGTACCGCCAAGGGCGCGCTGACGGCGGTGCTCAATGACTCCACGGCAGACCGTGCCAAGGCACTGGCCGCGCGCACAGGCCTGGGCCTGGGCGATGATTTGCTGGCCTGGAAAACACTGGTCGTGCGCGGCCTGGACCTGAATATGCAACCGGCCCAGCCGCTGCGAGTGAGCGTGCGCGAAACCGCGCTGAGCGACTTTTTTGCGCGCGTCATCGTGCAGCGCAACGGCCGTATCAATCTGCAGGACATCCTGAAGACCGAAAAATCCGAGGAGTCCGTCGCGCAGAACGAAGAGGCTAACGCCAAGGCGGCTGCCGGCGAGAAGCCCGAGCTCGGCAAGCCCGTGGCCGAGCCTGCAAAGCCCGAAGATGCGGGCCCCGCGCCCATCATCAAGGTCGGGCCCATTGTGTTGACGGGCGGCAAGGTACAGTTCTCCGACTACTTCATTCAGCCCAACTACTCGGCCGATCTGAGCGAGCTGACCGGCCGTCTGAGCGCCTTCTCTTCGCAGGCTCCTGCAGGCCAGGTCGAGCCGCAAATGGCCGATCTTGAAATCAAGGGCAAGGCCCAGGGCACGGCGAAGCTCGATATCAGCGGCAAGGTCAACCCGCTGGCCAAGCCTCTGGCGCTGGATGTGCGCGCCCAGATGAATGACCTTGAGCTGTCGCCGCTGTCGCCATACTCCATCAAGTATGCGGGCTATGGCATCGAGCGCGGCAAGCTCTATATGGATGTGAACTACAAGGTGCAGCCTGATGGGCAGCTCACGGCGTCGAACAAGCTGGTGCTGCGCCAACTGACCTTCGGCGACAAGGTGGAAGGCGCGCCCGCATCGCTGCCCGTCAAGCTGGCTGTGGCCCTGTTGTCCGACCGCAACGGTGTGATCGATCTCGATGTGCCTCTGAGCGGCTCGCTCAACGACCCGCAGTTCCGTCTGGCGCCCATCATCTTCAAGGTGATCGGCAACATCATCATGAAGGCCGTGACTGCGCCGTTTGCGCTGCTGTCGGGAGCGTTCTCGGGTGGCGACGAGTCGGGCGCAGTCAACTTTGCTCCGGGCAGTGCCAAGCTCGACGGCAAGGCCCGGGAGCAACTGGCCAAGATCGTCAAGGCACTCAATGACCGCCCGGCGCTCAAGATGACGGTGGTGGGAGAGTCGCGTGAGGCCGAAGACAAGGAGGCCTGGAAGATTGAAGAGCTGGATCGTCTGCTGCTGGCCCAAAAGCGCCGCAACGCGATTCGCGAAGGCAAGGGGGGCGACGAGGTGATGGAGTTCAGCGAAGCCGAGCGCCCAGCTCTGCTCAAGGCCGTTTACGGTCGTGCCGACATCAAAAAGCCCCGCAACATGGTCGGAATGGCCAAGGACCTGCCTGCTGACCAGATGACGGCGCTGCTGGTGGCCAGCATCAAGGTGCCCGACGATGCCATGCGCGAGCTGGCGTTGGCGCGCGGCGTGGCTGTGCGGGACTATCTGGCAACGCAACAGCTGCCGCTGGAGCGTCTGTTCCTGGGAGCTCCAAAGCTGGATGTGCAGGACAAGGACTGGACGCCACGTGCCCAGTTGAGCCTGTCTGCGCAGTGATGAAAGTGCTGCGAAACGCCTTGCGATTTCGCATTTTTTGGCTTGCCTTTAAATAAAGGCGAAAATACCGGTTTGCCCAGGTGCTCATGTGCCTGGGCTTGCGCTTGGAAAGTCTGCCCTCATGTGGGTTGGCACCGGCCTGTTGCAGCGTTGACTGCGCTGGCTGCCAAGCATTTTCTGACCCTTACATGACATCTATTTCTCCTAGCAGCACCATGTCTGATGCATCTGAAGTGAACCCGGCCTCTGCCAAGAATACTGAGCAACATCCGCTGGATGCATTGACGGGTGGTGCTTTCTCCGCCGAGACGTCGGGTGATCGCGCCGCGCGCATTCGCGACTGGTTGGCGACTCAGCCCACGGTCGAGCAACTCCAGGACGTTCACAAGGAACTGAGCAAGGGCGACAAGAGTGCTGCCCGTGCCGTGCGTGAGCGCCTTGACGAAATCCGTCGCACCGCGAATCAGGAAAAAATTTCCGTGGAATGGGCCGAGAAGGCTCAGGCCCTGCTGGCTGCAGAGCCCTTCGATGCCGCGGCTGCAGCCGCCTGGCAGCGTGATGCCGCCAAGGCCGGTGCCGCGCTGTCGCGCGAGCCTCTGTCGCAGTTCAAGGCCCGACTGGGCGAGCGCGTGAAGGCTGTGGAAGACCTGCAGCATCGCACCCAGGTGCAGCGCGAAGTGGCGCTGCTGCTGGCGCAGCGCATCGAAGTACTGTCCACCAAGTCCTGGAAGGATGCCAAGGCAGTGCTGGAAGCCCTGGGGGGCGATGTCGCGCGCTGGCAGGAGCAGGCCAAGGAGCTGACCGGCGACGCCAGCTGGAGCAGCGTGGACGGACGTTTCCCTCCTCAGCTGGAAGCCGCCTCTGCGCAGCTGGCGCTGGTTTGGGATGCTTTCCAGTCTGCACTGGCACAGACCGAGGCCGCTGCTGCCGACGAGTCAGCGCCGTTGCCCACGGTTCCTGTCTGGGCTGACGAAATCCGCGTGGCTCGCGGTCTGCCTCCCGAAGCCGCTGCTGTGGAAGTGGCCAAGCCCGCTGCACCGCGTGCAGCTGCTGCCGGTCGTGGCAAGCCCACGCCCGAGCAGGTGGAAGCCGCCAAGGCTGGCCTGGATCAGGCCCTGCAGGCGCTGAAGGCTGAAACTGCAGCTGGCAACAGCCAGGCCGGCTCCGAAGCCGTCCAGGCCATGCGCGCAGCCATCAAGGCCCATGGTCGCTTTGTGGACGAAGCGCTGGTGGGCGAAGTGCATGAGGCCCTGTTGGCCGCCGGTGAAGCCGAAGGTTGGCAGCGCCATCTGGCCGAGAAGCTGCGCGAAGATCTGGTGGCCAAGGCCGAAGCCTTGCTCAACCGCCCCGAAGGTCAGGCACTGGGTGGTCGCAAGATCCAGGAAACCCTGCGCAGCCTGCGCGAACAGTGGAAGCAGGCCGACCAAGGTGCCGTGGCCAATCATGCGCTGTGGAAGAAGTTTGACGAGGCCTGCAACGCAGCCTACAAGGTGGTCGAGTCCTGGCACGACAAGATTCGTCAGGACAGCACGCAGGCCAAGGCTCAACGCCTGGCGCTGATCGAGGAAATCAAGGCCTGGGCTGCAGCCAATGCGGCCAGCCAGGACTGGAAGAACATGCTGCGCGCGCTGCGCCAGTTTGGCGAGCGCTGGCGTGAAAGCGGTCATATCGGCGAAAAGCTGTTTGCCGAACTGCAGCCCCTGTTCAAGCAGGCCATGGCTGCTGCCGAAGCGCCCTTGCAGGCTGCACAAAAGGCCAGCCTGGAGCGTCGCCACGCCATGATCGACGAGGCGACAGCCTTGGGGGCAGCTCCCAGCCTGCGCATCGACGCCGTGAAGGCGCTGCAGCAGCGCTGGCAGGCCGAAGCCCAGGTGGTGCCGCTGGATCGCAAGCACGAGCAAAAGCTCTGGGATGCATTCCGCAAGCCGCTGGACGATGCCTTCAATCGCAAGAGCGTGGAGCGTGGTGGTCGCAGTCAGGTGGCGGTTGAGTTGTCCGAGCATGATCGTCGGGTGCTGGACGCGTCCAAGGCGGTCGAGGCAGCCAATGCCAGCGGTGATGCGCAAAAGATTCACGCAGCGCTGGCCGAGCTCGAAGCAGCCATCAAGGCTCAGCCCGCCAAGTCTGATGAGAACCAGCCCCAGGCCCAGACAGGGCAAGCGTCTGAAGCTGTTGAGGCGCAAGCGAGCGAAGCTGCTGCAGTGGCCAAGCCGGCACGCCCCGTGGTGGCCGTGCGTGGCGATGACCGCCCTGGCATGAGGAAGGAAGCGGCAGCTGCTGCAGGTGGTCGTCCAGGCGGTCGCAAGGACGGCGGCCGTGGACGCGATGCCGCGCGCGGTGGCCGTGATGGTCGCGACAGCCGTGATACCGGCCGTGGTCGTCGCGAGTTCACGCGCGAGGAGCGTGGACCGCGCCTGGCCGATCCAGCCTTCCGTGCCCAGCGTGATGCTGTGGAGCATGCCCAGGAGGCTTTGCGCAAGCTTGCAGCCCAGGCCCATGGCGAAGCGCTGACCCAGTTGCTGGGTGCCTGGCAGGCGCGTGATGCGGCGCAGCTGCCATCGGCTCAGCAACTGGGCGGCAAGGTGACGGCACCTGTGCGCTCTTCCTGGACCGGGGCTGTGGCTGCTGCGCCCAAGGGCAATGCAGCGGAAGCCCTGCTGCGCCTGGAAATGGCTGCTGACGTGCACACCCCGGCCGATCAGCTGGCTGCACGCCGTGCGCTGCAGCTGCAGATGCTGACCCGCCGCAATGATCCTTCGCCCCAGCAGACCTGGGGTCAGGACGTTGCCACAGTGCTGGGCAGTGCCAGCGATGAGGCATCTGCCCGTCGCCTGCAGGCCGCACTCAAGCAATTGCTGCGCAAGTAAGCGACTATCGCCTCGATGGGGGCGGTTGCTAAAGAGAAAAAGGGAGCCGTTAGGCTCCCTTTTTCATATGTGCTGCGTCCTGTCAGAGGAGGTGGGGGCTTCGTCAACGAAAAAGCCGCTGCATTTGCATGCAACGGCTTGTCGTGTTTGGTGCCCAGGAGAGGACTCGAACCTCCACGGAGTTACCCGCTAGTACCTGAAACTAGTGCGTCTACCAATTCCGCCACCTGGGCATTTCAGAGTGGGTGAATTATATAGCGGCTTGAGTACTGCTCATGCCGGTTTACGTGGATTTTTCAGAAAACTTTGCGCAGCAGCTGGGATGACGACGAAAACGAAAAAGCCGCTGCATTTGCATGCAACGGCTTGTCGTGTTTGGTGCCCAGGAGAGGACTCGAACCTCCACGGAGTTACCCGCTAGTACCTGAAACTAGTGCGTCTACCAATTCCGCCACCTGGGCATTTCAGAGTGAGTGAATTATATAGCGGCTTGAGTACTGCTCATGCCGGTTTACGTGGATTTTCAGAAAACTTTGCGCGGCAGCTGAGATGGCGATGAAAACGAAAAAGCCGTTGCATTTGCATGCAACGGCTTGTCGTGTTTGGTGCCCAGGAGAGGACTCGAACCTCCACGGAGTTACCCGCTAGTACCTGAAACTAGTGCGTCTACCAATTCCGCCACCTGGGCATTTCAGAGTGGGTGAATTATATAGCGGCTTGAGTACTGCTCATGCCGGTTTACGTGGATTTTTCAGAAAACTTTGCGCGGCAGCTGAGATGGCGACGAAAACGAAAAAGCCGCTGCATTTGCATGCAACGGCTTGTCGTGTTTGGTGCCCAGGAGAGGACTCGAACCTCCACGGAGTTACCCGCTAGTACCTGAAACTAGTGCGTCTACCAATTCCGCCACCTGGGCATTTCAGAGTGAGTGAATTATATAGCGGCTTGAGTACTGCTCATGCCGGTTTACGTGGGTTTTTCAGAAAACTTTGCGCGGCAGCTAGGATGGCGACGAAAACGAAAAAGCCGCTGCATTTGCATGCAACGGCTTGTCGTGTTTGGTGCCCAGGAGAGGACTCGAACCTCCACGGAGTTACCCGCTAGTACCTGAAACTAGTGCGTCTACCAATTCCGCCACCTGGGCTTTCAGGGAAGCTTCGCATTGTAATGCATTTTTTTTGCATTCAATCCGAATCTTCAAATTTTCTAAGATGCCGTCTGGCTTGCAAACATTCCCTTGAGGAATGTTTTCCAAGTTTGTTTCAACCCTTGCAGGTTGTCGTTAAACTTGGTGCCCAGGAGAGGACTCGAACCTCCACGGAGTTACCCGCTAGTACCTGAAACTAGTGCGTCTACCAATTCCGCCACCTGGGCATCTCAGGAAAGACATAGATTGTATATCAAGAAAATGAACCCTCGCGCAAAAGTTGCCGATATGAACGAAGAAATTTTGGGCACTGTGCAGGGCCACCGCGACGGACACGGCTTTGTCGTCCGTGACGATGGTGAGCGTGACATCTACCTTCCCCCCAATGAAATGCGAGCGGTGCTGCACAAGGACAAGGTCCAGGTGCGCATCGCCCGTCATGACCATCGCGGTCGCCCCGAAGGCCGTGTGGTGGAGATCGTGGAGCGTCCGGACCAGCCCATCATTGGTCGCTTTCTGCAAGAAAGCGGTGTGTGGCTCGTGGCCCCTGAAGACAAGCGCTACGGCCAGGATGTTCTGATTCCTTCCAACGCCACAGGCGCGGCCAAGCCGGGGCAGGTGGTGGTGGTCGAATTGACGGAGGCGCCGGCGCTGTTCGGTCAGCCTGTGGGCCGCATCGTCGAAGTGCTGGGTGAGGTGGATGACCCAGGTATGGAAATCGAGATTGCGGTGCGCAAGTATGGCGTGCCGCATATCTTCTCCGACGCCTGTCTCGAGCAAGCCAAGGCGCTGCCCGAGAAAGTCCGACCTGCAGACTACAAGCACCGCATTGATCTGACCGATATTCCTCTGGTCACCATTGACGGCGAAGATGCGCGCGACTTTGACGATGCCGTGTATTGCGAGCCCGCCAAGGTGGGGCGCAGCAAGGGATGGCGCCTGCTTGTGGCGATTGCCGACGTGAGTCACTATGTGACCACGGGCAGCGCCATTGATGTGGATGCCTACGATCGCGCCACCAGCGTGTACTTCCCGCGCCGAGTGATTCCCATGCTGCCGGAAAAGCTCAGCAACGGGCTGTGCTCCTTGAACCCTGACGTCGATAGGCTGTGCATGGTCTGCGACATGCTGATCACGGCGCAAGGCGAGATTCACGCCTATCAGTTCTACCCGGCAGTCATGCACAGCCATGCGCGCTTCACCTATACCGAGGTGGCGGCAATCCTGGCCAATACGCGAGGCCCGGAAGCAGCCAAGCGCAAGGATCGCGTGCAGGATTTGCTGAATCTGTATGGCGTCTTCCAGTCCCTGCTCAAGGCGCGCGAGGCGCGCGGTGCCGTGGACTTCGAGACGACCGAGACGCAGATCGTCTGCGACGACAACGGTCGCATCGAAAAAATAGTGCCGCGCACCCGCAACGATGCGCACAAGCTGATTGAGGAAGCCATGCTGGCGGCGAATGTCTGCAGCGCAGACTTCATCGACCAGAGCGGGCAGCTTGGACTGTTCCGCGTGCACGACAAGCCTTCGCTGGAGAAGCAGGAAATCCTGCGCAACTACCTCAAGGCCATGGGTGTGAGCATGAGCATCAGCGAAAACCCTTCGACCAAGGAGTTTCAGCAGATTGCCAATGCCACCAAGGACCGCCCTGACTCGCAGCAGATTCACACCATGCTGCTGCGCTCCATGATGCAGGCCTTCTATACGCCGGAAGGCTCGGGGCACTTCGGCCTGGCCTTTGAGGCCTATACCCATTTCACCAGCCCGATTCGTCGTTATCCGGACTTGCTGGTGCATCGCGTGATCAAGGCTGAGCTGAACGGCACGCACTACAAGCTGCCCAGCCTGCCCACGCCGGGTGAAGCCGAAGCAAAGATGGCCAAGCGCCTCTCTTCGCGTGTGGTGGATCCGGGTCAAAAGCCGCGCAAGCGCTCGGCGGCCAAGGAATTCCAGGCATGGGAGGCTGCCGGCCTTCACTGCAGTGCCAATGAGCGCCGCGCCGACGAGGCCAGCCGCGATGTGGAGGCCTGGCTCAAATGCAAATATATGCGCGAGCATCTGGGCGAGGAGTTCGCGGGCACGGTTTCCTCGGTCACGACCTTTGGAGTCTTTGTGACACTGGATGCCATGTATGTGGAAGGCCTGGTGCATATCACCGAGCTTGGCGGCGACTACTTCCGCTTTGACGAAGCCCGGCAGGAGTTGCGTGGCGAGCGCTCGGGTGTCCGCTATGGCATCGGCGCACGAGTGCGGGTGCAGGTCAGTCGCGTGGATCTGGATGGACGTCGCATCGACTTCCGCCTGGTTCGCGATGGCGAGGATGGCTTGGTGCAAACACCACGCAGCGGTCGTGGCCAAGCCAAGGATGAGGGGCGTGGTCGCCGTGATGCCCGTGATTCGCGTGACGAGCGCAGTGCGGGCGGCTATGCCGACAAGTGGAGCCGCCGCGATGCCAAGGCCAATCGTGCGCAGCGCAATGCCGCTGCGGGTCCTGCTTCTGCCCCCGAGCCCGATCGCGCCAAGCAGGGTCGAAAGGCCGCCAAGAAAGCCATGCTGAAAAGCGTGAATCTGGCTGCACTGGAGGCAGAGTACGCACAAGAGCACGCCGTGCCCAAGCCTGAGCCTGTGATGGAGTCCGTCACTGCGGTGCAGCAAGCCAAGCCCCGCAAGGCGGCAGGCAGGAAAAAGGTTGCAGCCCTGCTTGCGCCTGATGCTCCGGCCATCTCCGTTGCCAAGGCTGCGGTCAAGCCCGAATCAAAGTCGGTTGCAAAGCCCGCAACAAAGGTCGCAGCGAAGTCTGTGGCGAAGTCGGCTTCCAAAGCCGTAAAGGTGGTTGCCAAGCCTGCGGCAGGTGCCAAGGCTGCGCCGGCAAGCAAAACCAGCAAGCGCAAGACTGAGCGCTGATTGCTCTCCTGCCAAGAGCTGAAAGGCCTTGCCAGATGATGGCAAGGCCTTTGTTTTTGGGCAGTTTATTGATTGCCCAGACGCAGAGCCAGTGCGCTGGCGCTGAATGGGAGATCTGCTGGCCAGCAATCTGCAACATGGCCATGGCGGAAGGCAGCCTGAGTCGCAGCCATATCGGCACTTTGACCCTGTGCCCATAGCGCCGCTATCAATCCGGCCAGCACATCGCCCGTGCCGCCCGTGGCCAGGCGTGCATTGCCGCTGGCATTGATCCAGACTTGCTGCTGTGGATTGGCAACAACCGTGCCCGAGCCCTTGAGCAGCACCGTGCACTGAAATTTGCTGGCAAGCTGCAGGCAGGATTGAAGGCGGTTGGCTTGTACTTGAGCGGTGCTGGTTTGCAGCAGGCGCGCGGCCTCCAGCGGGTGGGGGGTCAAGATCGTGGTCTGCTGGAGTGAGGCGCGCTGGCTCAGCTGCTGTGCCAGTGCCGGGCTGGATGCAACGGCGTTGAGTGCGTCGGCATCCAGCACCAGTTGCGGTGCTTGTGCCAGTATGTGGGGCAGCCAGGCCTGCACGGCTTCGCCGCCACCGCAGCCGCAGACCACAGTGGCCTGGCTCCAGTCCTGCTCGGCGGGCCGGCGCAACATGATTTCCGGCCAGGGCGCAATGCCTTGCGGTGATTGCTCGTCCAGCAAGGCCAGCATGACGCGGCCGGCGCCGGCGTGCAGTGCGGCCAGAGCCGCCAGCCAGGCTGCGCCCGTCATCGACAGGCCGCGCAAGCCCAGGCCTTCGCCGCCGAGCACGGCCACATCGCCAAAACTGCCTTTGTGAGTGGCGTGCGGGCGTGCTCTTGGGGAGGCAAGCCCTGAGTTGCTCAGATGCGCCGTGGGCCGCGCTGCGGCGGGTTTGGCTATGTCGGGTGCGCTGGCAATGCCGCAGCCGAGGTCGTCCCACCAGATTTCTCCGCAGGCATCGCGGCCCTGACCGGTGAACAGGCCGGGCTGCAGGGTCAGCAAGGCAAGCGTGTAGCGTCGTTGGTTGGTGGCGATATGGCCAGGCGCGAACTCCCTCAGATATTGGCCGGTATCGGCATCGAGGCCGGAGGCAACATCTACACAGAGTGAGCTGCAGGTGCAATGCCGAACCTGGGCCAGCAACTGCCGCAGGCGCTGATCGGAAGTCGAGGCCTTGTCGGCAGGGCGCTGGCTCAGTCCTATGCCCAGCAATGCATCGATGCACAGGTCTTGTGGTCCCAGATCGACGGGGGCGTCATCGAGCCACTGCACGCCAGCCTGCAAGGCCTTGCCCCGGGAAATCTGTGCGTCGGGCGGAAGTTCGGCAGGTGCGCGCACTTCGCTGACCATGATTCGCGCATGGGGCAGCATGGCCCTGAGCTGAGCTGCCGCCTCAAAGCCGTCGCCGCCGTTGTTGCCCGGACCGCAGGCAATCCAGATGCGTTGTGCGTGCGGGGCTATTGCCAGCGCCAGTTTTGCGATCGCAAGGCCTGCGCGCTCCATCAGCCGGTGAGGCGGCAGGCTGATGGCGCAAGCCTGCTCGATCTGGCGTGTGGCGGCGGTGCTGAATAGCGGCCAGCCCTGGCCGGTCGCCATGGAGGCGGGCGGGATTTCGGTGGGGGAAATACGCAGCATGGTCCGAGGATAGCCTCAGGTCGCGCATTTGTGGGTTTTGATGATTTTTGCCTTGTAGACCAGTGACCATAAGCGGTTGTAGCTACAAAAAGTGAAATCAGACGCGATTGAGCACGGCTTCTATGCCCGCGCTGATATTCAGGACGGCGTCGTCGTGCAGGGCGGCATGCCAGATCATCAGGCCCATGGGGAGCTCGTTCGCGTTGTGGCACGGCAGTGACAGGGCGCAGCCGTCCAGCATGTTGACCACACTGGTATTGCGCAGCAGCAGGCTGTTGACGCGGAAAAATTCTTCGTCACGCCTGAGGTCGGCTGCAGCATCGAAGCCGTTGGCCGGGGCGACGGATGCAATCGTGGGTGCCGTGATCGGCGTGGTGGGCGAGAGCAGGGCGTCATGGCCGGCAATGACGCTCTCCATCCTGGCAATCCAGCGCTTGCGCGCGGCCTGCAGATCCAGATAGTCGGCAGCGCTCATGCTCGCGCCGCGCTCTATGCGGGAGCGAACCCGGGGATCGTAGAGCGCGGCTTTGGCGGGATCCTGCAGATGGTGGCGGTGCCAGGCATAGCTTTCGGTGGGTGAGAAGCCGCCGATGGTGTTGATGTTGTCCAACTCCTCCAGCTCGGGCAGGTCAATCCACTCGATCTGTGCGCCGTCGGCCTGCAGTTTGGCAATGCTGCGTTCGAAGGCGATGCGCACGGCAGGTTCTATCTGCTCGAAGAACAGGGGGCGTGGCACTGCCAGGCGCCACTGGCTCAGGCTGCGTTCGTCCTTGGCGACTTTGCGCTCGGCCAGAATCTCGTGCAGCAGCACGGCATCGCGCACGCTGCGGGTAATGGCGCAGGCGGTGTCCAGCGTGGGCGAGAGTGGCACTGTTCCTTCTGTGGGAACCAGCCTGGCCGTGCTTTTGAAGCCCACTAGTCCATTGAGTGCAGCGGGAATGCGAATGGAGCCGCCGGTATCCGAGCCCAGCGCCGCCCAGGCGGCGCCGCTGGCGACGGAAACGGCAGCGCCTGAAGAGGAGCCGCCAGGAATGCGGGCCGGCCACGTGGGCGCCAGCTGAGGGTTGGCGGGGTGGCGGGCATCCAGCGCGGCGGGGGTGCCGAAATGCGGGTTCACGCCCACGCCGGAAAAAGCGAACTCGACCATATGGGTGCGGCCGATGATGGCGGCACCTGCTGCGCGCAGGCGGGCGACGGCCGTGGCATCTGTCTGGGCGACAGGCGCATCCTGCAGCACCAGGGAGCTGGCGGCACTGCGTGTGCCTTGCGTGTCGAACAGGTCCTTGACCGAGATGGCCAGGCCGGCCAGGGGGGCAGCGGATGGCGTTTCTGCAGCAGCCCAGCGTGCCTCGTCAAAAAAAGTCTGGCTGAAAACGTTGGCGCACAAGGGGCTTTGGGCGGCAGCAATGCTCATTTGCATGAGGTTTGCGGCGCTTTGGCGGCCTTCGCGAATCTCAAGAGCGACGTGACTGAGGTCGAGTTGCATGGCAGTGTGCTAAAATTTTGCGGCTTTGCTAAGGGTTAGTCCGTGAGGATTGACTTGAAAAGCTCTGAAAGTGGTTGATGCGATGGCGTTTTGTGTGTTGCAACAATTGCTTTTAAGTCGGCAAGGCAAATAGCAAACCGGCCTATTCAAGGTGTTGCAGACGCTTTTTCAAGGCGGCTGCAATCGTTGGGCCGGATTTTAGACCCAACCTTTGAGGTAATTAACATGGCAGTAACAATGCGCGAGATGCTGGAAGCCGGCGTCCACTTCGGTCACCAAACTCGTTTCTGGAATCCCAAGATGGCTCCGTTCATCTTCGGTGCCCGCAACAAGATCCACATCATCAACCTGGAAAAGTCCCTGCCGATGTTCCAGGAAGCCCAGAAGTTCGCCAAGCAGCTGACTGCTAACGGCGGCACCATCCTGATGGTGGGTACAAAGCGTCAAGCCCGTGAGCTGGTGGCTGAAGAAGCCAAGCGCGCTGGCGTGCCCTTCGTTGACCAGCGCTGGCTGGGCGGCATGCTGACCAACTTCAAGACCGTCAAGACCTCCATCAAGCGTCTGAAGGACATGAAGGCTCAGCAAGAAGCTGGTCTGGAATCCATGTCCAAGAAGGAGCAGCTGATGTTCGTTCGCGAACTGGAAAAGCTGGAAAAGGACATCGGCGGCATTCAGGACATGAACGGTCTGCCCGACGCCATTTTCGTGATCGACGTGGGCTTCCACAAGATCGCTATCGCTGAAGCCAAGAAGCTGGGCATTCCTCTGATCGGCGTGGTTGACACCAACCACAACCCCGACGGCATCGACTACGTGATCCCTGGTAACGACGACTCCGCCAAGGCTGTGCAGCTGTATGCCCAAGGCATCGCCGACGCAATCCTGGAAGGCCGTGAAGCTCGTCTGAACGACGTGGTGAAGGCTGCTGCCGGTGAGAACGGCGACGAGTTCGTGGAAGTGGAAGAATCCGCCGCCTAAGCGAAGTCCGGCTGCGCGACCGCATCGCGAGAAAAAGCGGGGCTCTAGGTAGCCCCGTTTTTTTAGCCGGAATCCTGACTGGACTTACGCAAGAAAGAATGCACCGGCGGTGTGTCACAAAGGCGAGTTTCGTGCCTTTGCCAGTTTGCGTAAGTCGTTCCTGTAACGAATCGAACTGATACTGGAGAAATACGATGGCAATTACTGCAAGCATGGTCGCTGAACTGCGCGCCAAGACCGACGCCCCCATGATGGAATGCAAGAAGGCTCTGACCGAAGCTGATGGCGATATGGCCAAGGCTGAAGAGCTGCTGCGCGTCAAGCTGGGTACCAAGGCTGGCAAGGCCGCTTCCCGTGTGACTGCTGAAGGCGTTGTGGCTGCTTTCATCGACGGCGGCAAGGGCGGCCTGATCGAAGTGAACAGCGAAACCGACTTCGTGTCCAAGAACGACAGCTTCCTGGCCATGGCCAACGCCGCTGCCAAGCTGGTCGCTGAGCACAACCCCGCTGACCTGGACGCTCTGGGCGCTCTGGCCTACGAACAAGACGGCTACGGCCCCACTCTGGAAGACGTGCGCAAGGGTCTGATCGGCAAGATCGGCGAAAACATGTCCTTCCGTCGCTTCAAGGCTTTCAGCGGCGCTGGCCTGGCTGCCTACGTGCACGGCACCCGCATTGGCGTGGTGGTCGAGTTCGACGGCGACGCTGCTGCTGCCAAGGACGTGGCAATGCACGTGGCTGCCATGAAGCCCGTGGCTCTGACTTCCGCTGACGTGCCTGCTGACCTGATCGCCAAGGAGCGCGCTGTGGCCGAAGGCAAGGCAGCCGAATCCGGCAAGCCTGCCGACATCGTTTCCAAGATGGTGGAAGGCTCCGTGCAGAAGTACCTGAAGGAAGTGTCCCTGGCTGACCAGGTCTTCGTGAAGGCTGCTGACGGCAAGCAAACCGTGGCTCAGATGCTCAAGGCTGCCAACACCAATGTGAAGGCGTTCACGATGTATGTCGTGGGTGAAGGCATTGAGAAGAAGACTGATGACTTCGCCGCTGAAGTGGCTGCCCAGGTGGCAGCAGCCAAGGCTGGTGCTTAAACCTAAGCCTTAGCAACAATCGCGGCCTAGAGCCGCGATTGATTTATTCCCCTCCCGTTTTCATACTCATTCAACTTCCATCGGAGAAACACCATGTCCAACGCCATTCCAGCCCACAAGCGCATCTTGCTCAAGCTGTCGGGGGAGGCGTTAATGGGAGATGACCAGTTCGGCATCAACCGTGCAACCATCGAACGCATGGTGGCTGAGATCGTGGAAGTGACCAAGGTGGGTGTGCAGGTTGCCGTGGTGATCGGCGGCGGCAACATCTTCCGCGGCGTGGCAGGTGGCTCGGTTGGCATGGACCGTGCGACTGCCGACTATATGGGCATGCTGGCCACGGTGATGAACGCCCTGGCTCTGGCAGATGCCATGGACAAGCAGGGCTTGACGGCTCGCGTGATGTCCGCCATCGGTATCGAGCAGGTGGTCGAGCCCTATGTGCGTCCCAAGGCGCTGCAGTACCTGGAAGAGGGCAAGGTCGTGGTGTTCGCTGCCGGCACGGGCAATCCCTTCTTCACCACCGATACGGCCGCTGCACTGCGCGGTGCTGAAATCGGCGCCGAAGTCGTGCTCAAGGCCACCAAGGTGGATGGCGTGTACACGGCTGATCCGGTCAAGGATCCTTCGGCCACGCGTTACGACAAGCTGGCTTTCGATGAGGCCATTTCGCGCAATCTGGGCATCATGGATGCCACGGCTTTCGCGCTGTGCCGCGACCAGAAGCTGCCGATTCGCGTGTTCTCCATCGTCAAGCCCGGCGCACTCAAGCGCGTGGTCATGGGTGAAGACGAAGGCACTCTGGTGTACGCTTGAGCGTTTTGCCGCCACATGCCCGCAAAGGAACAAGAACATGACGATCGCTGAAATCAAAAAGAACACCGAAACCAAGATGGGTCAGTCCATCGAGGCTCTGAAGAACAACCTGGCTCGCGTGCGTACCGGCCGTGCGAATCCCGCGCTGCTGGATGCCATTCATGTCGAGTACTACGGCTCCATGGTGCCTCTGTCTCAGGTGGCCAATGTGTCTTTGCTGGATTCCCGCACCATCAGCGTGCAGCCCTGGGAAAAGAACATGGCTGCCAAGGTGGAAAAGGCCATTCGCGAGAGTGATCTGGGCCTGAATCCCGCCTCCATGGGCGATCTGATTCGCGTGCCCATGCCTCCCATGAGCGAAGAGCGCCGCAAGGAAATGACCAAGCTGGCGCGCAACGAAGGCGAGAACGCCAAGATTGCCGTTCGCAACCTGCGCCGCGATGCCAACGAAGGCGTGAAGAAGCTGGTCAAGGACAAGGAAGCCTCTGAAGACGATCAGAAGCGCTCCGAAGCCGAAATCCAGAAGATCACCGACAAGCATATTGCCGAGGTCGATACGCTGGTGGCGGCCAAGGAACAGGACATCATGGCGGTCTGAGTCTTTCCAAAGGACTTGCACTTTTGACATCCAAGAAAAACGGCGCGGTTCCGCGCCATATCGCCGTCATCATGGACGGCAACGGACGGTGGGCCAAGCGCCGTCTGCTTCCACGTCTTGCCGGTCACAAGCAGGGGGTGGAGTCCCTGCGCCGCTGCGCTCGCGCCTGCGTCGAGCGCGGCGTGCAGGTGCTCACGGTGTTTGCGTTTTCCTCCGAGAACTGGAACAGGCCTCAGGAAGAGGTTTCGGGGCTCATGAGCCTGCTGGCCAATGCCCTGGCCAAGGAAGTCGCTCAACTCAGGCGCGACGGCGTGCGTCTGTACTTTGTCGGCGACCGTCAGGGGCTGAGCGACAAGGTTCGAGAGGGCTTGGCCGAGGCCGAGCGCATCACCGCCCACAACACGCGTCTGGTTCTCAACGTCTGCTTCAACTACGGCGGCCGCTGGGATATAGCCCAGGCTGCACAGAAGTTGGTGGCCCAGGGGCTGGAGCTGACTCCCGAGAATCTGGACAGGGCCATGGCCTTGGCCCATGTGCCGGATCCTGATCTCATGATCCGCACCGGCGGTGAAACCCGCATCAGCAATTTCCTGCTCTGGCAGGCTGCTTATACAGAGCTTTTTTTCAGCAATGCCCTGTGGCCTGATTTCGACGAGGCGGCTCTTGACGAGGCCATTGCCGTGTTTGGCGGTCGTGAGCGCCGCTTCGGCCAGACTTCCGAGCAGATTCAACCATCATCCACCGTCACCCTGACGGTTTAACCATAAGAGGTGCCATGCTCAAGCAGCGCGTCATTACCGCCTTGATTTTGCTGGCCATTTTGCTGCCGGCACTGTTTTATACGGCCAGCACCGTGCCTTTTGCCGCACTGATGCTGTTGTTCATGGCGGCCGGCGCCTGGGAGTGGGGGCGACTCAATGGTTTTGGACAGGCAGGCTCACTGGCTCTGGGGGCTGTCTGTACGGCGCTGTGCGCTGGCTCCTGGTGGGCCGGCTGGGTGGATCAGCCTCTGCCCACGGTGTGGCTGATTGCGGGTTCCCTCTGGGTGCTGGGGGGCTTTTTGCTGCTGCGCGCTGGCGTGGCGGGCTGGCCGCATATTCCGGCAGCAGTCCGTCTGGTCGGCGGCGTGCTGGCATTGTGGCTGGCCTGGCTGGCCGTGGTGCAGGCGCGCAATATCGGCATCAACTTCCTGCTGTCGGTGCTGGTGCTGGTCTGGGTGGCCGATGTTTTTGCCTACTTTGCGGGTCGCACTTTCGGCCTGAAGTTCACCAGGAACAAGCTTGCTCCTTCCATCAGTCCCGGCAAGAGCTGGGAAGGTGTCTGGGGCGGCATGCTGGGGGTGATTGTTCTGGCTCTGGTCTGGAGCTGGGCAGATCGTCACTACGGCGCCGGTGTTCCCAGTTTCTATTCGGTGCTGCAGTCGCGCGGACTTTGGTTCCTGCTGCTGGCTGCGGTGTTTATGGCTGCGATGAGTGTGGTGGGCGACCTGGTCGAATCCCTCATCAAGCGCAGCGTCGGTGTCAAGGACAGCAGCGGCTTGCTGCCCGGCCATGGTGGTGTCCTGGATCGCATTGATGCTCTCCTGCCCACACTGCCGTTGGCGATGATGCTCTCATCCTTTGTGCATCCATGAAGCAGAAAATCACGGTTCTGGGTTCTACCGGTTCCATCGGAACCAATACCCTGGATGTGGTGGCGCGCCACCCTGAACAATACGAAATCTTCGCGCTGAGCGCAGCCACGCAAGTGGATCTGATGCTCAGGCAATGCGCGCAGTTCAAGCCGCAGTTCGCTGTGATGGCCAGTGCGCCCCATGCTCGTCAACTGGCTGAGGCAATCAAGCAAAACGGGCTTCAAACACAGGTTCTTCAGGAGCGGGATGCTCTTGAAGTGATTGCGTCGCATCCTGATGTGGATGCCGTCATGGGGGCGATTGTCGGAGCGGCCGGTCTGGCGCCCTGTCTGGCGGCTGCCAGGGCTGGCAAGCGTCTGCTGCTGGCCAACAAGGAGGCCCTGGTGGTGGGCGGCGCCCTGTTCATGGACACAGTCAAGCGCCATGGTGCCACCTTGCTGCCCATTGATAGCGAGCACTCGGCCATCTTCCAGTGTCTGCCCGAAGACAGCCGCACCTGGACTGATCGCGTCGACTCCTTGCTGTTGACGGCATCCGGCGGTCCCTTCCGTCAACGCGACCCGGCGACGCTGTCCGAGATCACTCCTGAGCAGGCGTGCTCTCACCCGAATTTCTCCATGGGGCGCAAGATCTCGGTGGACTCGGCCACCATGATGAACAAGGCGCTGGAGGTGATCGAGGCGCGCTGGCTGTTCGATATGGCGCCCGAGAAGATCAAGGTGGTGATCCATCCGCAGCAGATCGTGCACTCCATGGTGCAGTTCAAGGATTCGTCGGTGCTCGCCCAGCTGGGAACGCCTGATATGCGGGTGCCGATTGCCTGCGGTCTGGCCTGGCCCAAGCGCATCGAGAGCGGCGCACCTGTACTGGATTTCACCAAGCTGGCGGCGCTGACCTTCGAGGAGGCGGATGCGCAGCGCTTTCCGGGCCTTCATCTGTCCTGGCAGGCGCTGTGCGCGCCCGAGGGCACAACCACGGTGCTCAACGCAGCGAACGAAGTGGCGGTCGCCGCATTCCTGGAGCGTCGCCTGTCGTTTGACCGCATTCATGCCGTCAATCTGCAGACGCTGGAATCCGTGCAGCCCGGTGCCGTAGGCAGTCTGGAAGAGTTGATGGCGCTCGATGAGCGAGCGCGCGAGCGTGCGGCTGACATAGCCAGGCAGTGGGCGCGCTGATCTGGCGCCGGGTTCGGGTGCTTGAGGAGTTGCGGTTGAACTTGCGGCTTGCTGCACACTCCAAGCATTGATTGGCATTAAGGAGTTTCAGGTGTTGCTGACGGTTGTGGCTTTCATCGTGGCGCTCGGTGTTCTGATTGCAGTGCATGAGTGGGGCCACTATCGCGTTGCCGTGGCCTGCGGCGTCAAGGTGCTGCGTTACTCCGTGGGCTTTGGCAAGCCTCTGTTGCGCTGGGCCGGCAAGAAATCGGGCACCGAGTATGTGATCGCAGCGCTGCCTCTGGGCGGCTATGTGCGCATGCTTGATGAACGCGAGGGTGAGGTCAGGCCCGAGGAAAAACATCTGGCCTTCAACAATCAGCCCCTGCGTTCACGTGCAGCCATTGTTGCCGCGGGGCCGGCAGCCAATCTGGTGCTGGCCGTGGTGCTGCTGGCGGTGGTCAACTGGGTGGGGGCCAACGAGCCTGCAGCCCGACTCGCGGCTCCTCCGGAAGGCACGTTGCTGCATCAGGCCGGTATTCAAAGTGGCGACTGGGTGCAGCGTGCCGCAGTGGGAGGCCAGGAGTGGCAGCCTGTGCGTGCTCTGGGTGATTTGCGCTGGCTGGTGACGACGGCGGCCATTGAAGGCGAGTCCCTGCAGCTGGAAGTGGCTGACCAGGCGCATGGCGCGGCGCGCATCGTGCCGCTGGATCTCGCTTCTTTGCAACAAAAGGAACCAGATGCGGCTTTCTTTGACAAGGTGGGGCTGCAGGGAGCCTGGAGTCGCGCGGTCATTGACGAGATTGTCGCAGGAGGCCCGGCAGACAAGGCGGGCCTGCAAAAAGGCGATGTGCTGCTCAGCATCAATGCTCAGGCAGTCCTGGATGGCGCGCAGGCGCGTGCCGCGATTCGAGCCTCGGGTGCATCTGGACAGGTTGAGCCGCAGGTGTGGGTTGTGGAGCGCGCGGGCCAGCGTCTGAATCTGCGGGTGCAGCCGGAAATAGTACCTGGCAAGGATGGGCAAGCTGCAACTGCACGTGTGAACGCCGTCATCGGCAGCCAGCCGGAAATGGTGCTGGTGCGCCGCGGCTTTCTCGATGGCCTGAGTGCCGGTGTGCACAAGACCTGGGAGCTGTCTTCCATGACACTGCGCATGATGGGGCGCATGCTGATCGGTCAGGCCTCGCTCAAGAATATCAGCGGTCCTTTGACGATCGCAGACTATGCGGGCAAGTCCGCCAGCATGGGACTGGTGCAATACCTGTCGTTCCTCGCGCTGATCAGCATCAGCCTGGGCGTTCTCAACCTGCTACCATTGCCCGTTCTGGATGGTGGGCACCTGATGTATTATCTTTGGGAAGGTTTGACGGGGCGCAGTGTCTCTGATGTCTGGGCTGAAAGACTGCAGCGTGCAGGCGTCGCAGTCATATTGCTGATGATGTCAGTCGCCTTTTTCAACGATATCAACCGGCTCTGGGGCTAATTTTTACCGCTACGGTAGGCCGCATTCGCGGCGATTTCCACTCATGAAAAAACATTTCAATCGCTTGGGCGTGCGCTCTGCAACTGCCCTGGCTGCTATGGTTTTAGCTGCGCAAGCGGCATGGGCATTGGAGCCCTTCAAAGTTCAAGATATCCGCGTCGAGGGTTTGCAGCGAGTGGAGCCCGGTACGGTGTTCGCTTCCATGCCTTTGCGCGTGGGCGATGACTACAACGACGAAAAGGGCGCTGCTGCCATTCGTTCGCTATTTGCTCTGGGTCTGTTCAAGGACGTGCGCCTCGAAGCCAATGGCAATGTGCTGGTGGTGGTCGTGGAAGAGCGCCCCACCATTGCCGAGGTGAACTTTGCCGGCACCAAGGAGTTCGACAAGGACACTCTGCTCAAGGCCATGCGTGACGTGGGCCTGGCCGATGGCCGTCCTTTCGACAAGGCGTTGGCTGATCGCGCCGAGCAAGAGCTCAAGCGCCAGTACATCAACCGCAGCCTGTATGGCGCTGAAGTGGTGACCACGGTGACGCCTATCGAGCGCAACCGAGTGAACCTGACCTTCACCGTCTCCGAAGGCGAGCCGGCCAAGATCAACGAAATCCACATTGTGGGCAACAAGGCCTTCAAGGAATCGACGCTCAAGGACTTGTTCGACCAGGACACCGGCAACTGGATGAGCTGGTACACCAAGTCTGACCGTTATGCGCGCAACAAGCTCAATGCCGACCTGGAGTCGCTGCGCTCCTACTATCTGCAGCGAGGCTATCTGGAGTTCCGTGTGGAGTCCACACAGGTTGCCATTTCTCCGGACAAGCAAAATATCGGCCTGACCGTGAACATTCACGAAGGCGACCAGTATGTGGTCTCCGGCGTGAAGCTCGAAGGCAACTACCTGGATCGCGACGACGAGTTCAAGTCGCTGGTCAAGATCAAGCCCGGCGAACCCTATAACGCCGACCAGGTTTCCGAGACCGTCAAGGCTTTTACCGACTATTACAGCAATTTCGGTTTTGCTTTCGCCAAGGTCGAAGCTGTGCCCGAGATCGATCGCGCCAACAATCGCGTGGCCATCGTGTTGCAAGCGCAGCCTTCGCGTCGCGCCTATATCCGTCGCATCAGCGTCAGCGGCAACAACAAGACCCGCGACGAAGTGATTCGCCGCGAGTTCCGCCAGTTCGAGGCCTCCTGGTATGACGGCCAGAAGATCAAGCTGTCGCGCGACCGTGTCGACCGTCTGGGCTTCTTCACCCAGGTTGAAATCGAAACCCAGGAAGTGCCAGGCTCTCCCGATCAGGTCGACCTGATGATCAATGTGGTTGAAAAGCCCACGGGCTCGATTCAGCTGGGTGCAGGTTTTTCCAGCGCCGAAAAGGTCTCGCTGTCCTTCGGTATCAAGCAGGAAAACGTTTTTGGCTCGGGCAACTATCTGGGCCTGGACATCAACACCAGCAAGTACAACCGCACCATGGTGGTGTCGACAACCAATCCGTACTTCACGGATACCGGTATCTCGCGCACCTATGACCTGTACTACCGCACCATCCGTCCCTACTATGACGATGGCGCCTACAAGATCATCACCAAGGGTGCCAGCGTGCGCTTCGGCGTGCCCTTCAGCGAAGTGGACACCGTCTTCTTCGGTGCCGGTGTCGAAGGCAATGAGATCAAGCCGGGCACCTATATGCCCGAGGTCTACAACGAATATTGCGGTGGCGCCGTCGGTGCGAATATCGGCTGCTCCAAGACCGGTATCCCTCTGACGCTGGGATGGTCTCGCGATAATCGCGACAGCGCGCTGGCTCCGAATGCCGGCCGCTATCAGCGTGTGAATCTGGAAGCATCGTTCATGAGCGACATGCGCTATGCGAAGGCCAATTACCAGATTCAGCAATATATCCCGCTGAACAAGAAGTACACCATCGCCCTGAACGGTGAACTGGGCTGGGGCAAGGGTCTTGGCGGCAATCCCTATCCCATCTTCAAGAACTTCTACTCGGGCGGTCTGGGCTCGGTGCGCGGCTTCGAGCAAGGCTCCCTGGGCAAGCACGATTCCGTGAACACCAATCTGGCCCTGGGTGGTACGCGCAAGCTGACCTTGAATGGCGAATTCATGGTTCCGTTCCCAGGTGCCGGTAATGACAGAACACTGCGTCTGTTCGGCTTTGTGGACGTGGGTAATGTGTGGGCGGAAGGTGAAAGCATGGATCTGGGAACTTTGCGTGCTTCCACCGGTATCGGTATTAGTTGGATTTCGCCGCTGGGCCCTCTGCGTTTGGCGTATGCTCAGCCAATCCGTAAGGAAACCGGCGATAGAATCCAGAAACTGCAATTCCAAATCGGAACATCTTTCTAATGAAATCTCTCTCTAGCCATCTTTCTCTGGCTGTGCTGCTTGGCGCCATGGCCGTCTCTGCGCATGCACAGGAATTCAAGGCCGGTTTTGTGAACACGGATCGTATCTTCCGTGAGGCATCCGCTGCCAAGGCTGCCCAAGCCAAGCTTGAGCAGGAGTTTTCTAAGCGTGAAAAGGATTTGGTCGATCAGGGCAATTCCTTGAAGAGCGCCTCGGACAAGTTCGAGCGTGAAGCCACCACCATGTCCGAGAGCCAGCGTGCTTCGCGCCAGCGTCAACTGGTGGATCAGGATCGTGAATTCCAGCGCAAGCGCCGTGAATTCCAGGAAGACCTGAACGCCCGCAAGAACGAAGAGCTGGCCACCGTGCTGGATCGTGCGAACAAGGTTGTCAAGCAAGTGGCCGAGACTGAAAAGTACGACGTCATCTTGCAAGAGGCCGTGTATATCAACCCCAAGTTTGATATCACCGACAAGGTCATCAAGGCCCTGAACGGCACAAAGTAATCCCAAGGATACTTTTGTGAGCGTTCTATTGGGACAGATTCTCGATGCGCTCGGTGGAGAACTGATCGGCGGCGAGCGCGAGATGACCATCTCGCGCATCGCGCCGCTGGACTCTGCGGGTCACGGTGATCTGAGCTTTTTAAGCAATCCCCGCTATCGCCAGCAACTGGCCGCCTCACAGGCGGCCTGTGTCATTGTGGCGCCGACGATGCGTGATGAAGCTGCGCAGCGTGGCGCCTGCATTGTCACGGCCGATCCTTATGCCTATTTCGCGCGGGCCACCCAGTGGTGGAAGGCGCACCAGCAGGGCGGCAAGCCGCGCGGCATCCATGCGACTGCGGTGGTGCATGCCACGGCCCAGGTGGATGAAAGTGCCTATGTGGGGCCGCAATGTGTGGTGGAGGCAGGCGCGGTCATCGGTGCCGATACGGTGCTGAAATCGCGCGTCACCATCAGCCAGGGCTGTGTACTGGGCGAGCGCTGCATTCTGCATCCCGGTGTGGTCATCGGAGCCGACGGCTTCGGCTTTGCGCCCTCGGCGGGCCAATGGGAAAAGATAGAGCAACTGGGGGCCGTGCGCATCGGCAACGATGTGGAAATCGGTGCCAACACCTGCGTGGATCGTGGGGCACTTGATGACACAGTCATTGAAGATGGCGTCAAGATCGATAATCTGGTGCAGATTGCCCACAATGTGCACATTGGTGCGCATACGGTGATTGCCGGCAACACCGGTATTGCCGGCAGTGCGCGCATCGGCAAGCGCTGCCAGATCGGTGGAGCCGCCAATATTCTGGGGCATTTGACGATTGCGGATGGTACGGTGATTTCGCCGACCTCCATGGTCACTCGCTCCTTGCCCAAGGCAGGTTTTTATACAGGCATCTTTCCGTTGCAAGAGAACGAGCAATGGGAAAAGAACGCTGCAACCTTCAGGCAGTTGTACACGCTCCGGGAGCGGGTCAAGAAGCTTGAACAAGCGCTGGCTGAGGGCCGGCAAAGCAACAACGGAAATTGATGATGGATATTCAAGAAATTCTCAAGCAACTGCCTCACCGCTATCCTTTTCTTCTGGTGGACCGGGTGCTGGAGCTTGAGCGCAACACACGCATCAAGGCGATCAAGAACGTCACCTTCAACGAGCCGTTCTTCACCGGTCATTTCCCCGGCCGTCCCGTCATGCCCGGCGTGCTGATTCTTGAAGCTCTGGCCCAGGCAGCCGGCTTGCTGGCCTTCGACGCCATGGGCCAGGTGCCCGATGAAAACAATATCTACTATTTCGTGGGCATCGACTCGGCTCGCTTCAAGCGCCCCGTGGTGCCGGGAGACCAGCTGGCTCTGGAGATCACCATCGACCGCGTGCGCGGCGGCATCTGGAAGTTCAACGCCGTCGCCAGCGTGGATGGCGAAGTGGCCGCTGAAGCTCAGCTGATGTGCACCATGCGTCACGTGGGATAAGCGTTGATGGCGGCTGTGAGCTTGATTCATCCCACCGCCGTGGTGGACCCTGCGGCCCAGCTTGACACCTCGGTGTCGGTAGGGCCGTATGCCGTCATCGGCCCCAGGGTGCGCATTGGCGCCGGCAGCAAGGTGGGTGCGCATTGCGTGATCGAAGGCGACACCACCATTGGTGAAGGCAACCACATCTTCCAGTTCGCGTCGCTGGGTGCGCAGCCCCAGGACAAGAAGTATGCGGGCGAGCCCACGCGTCTGGTGATCGGCGATCGCAACACGGTGCGCGAGTTCTGTACCTTCAATACGGGGACCACTCAGGATCGCGGCGAGACGACCATCGGCAATGACAACTGGATCATGGCCTATGTGCATATCGCGCATGACTGCATCATTGGCAACCAGACCACGCTGGCGAACAACACCACGCTGGCGGGCCATGTGCATGTCGGCGACTGGGTGACGATTGGTGGCCTGACCGGTGTGCTGCAGCGCATGCGCATAGGTGCACATGCCATGGTGGGCTTTCAGGCCCATGTGAACAAGGATGTGCCGCCCTTCATGACGGTGGATGGCAATCCGCTGGCCGCTCGCAGTGTGAATCTGATTGGTCTCAAGCGTCGTGGCTTCTCGGATGCACGAATTGCCGCCGTGCGTGAAATGCACAAGCTGCTGTACCGCCAGGGTCTGACGCTGGAACATGCCATTGCGGCCATGGATGCGATCAAGTCGGCAACGCCTGAAGCCGTGCAGGACGTGGACTTCATGCAGTCCTTTCTGGCATCGGCAAGCAACGGCATTACACGTTGATAGCGACTCGCGCTGTCCCTATCTGAGTTTGAGACGTGAATAGCTCTGAAATGTCTAATAAGCAGGCGCAAGCTGCTCCAGATTCCATAGCGCCCAGCATTGCCATGGTGGCAGGCGAGGCCTCGGGCGATCTGCTGGCTTCGCTGTTGCTGGACGGTCTTCGTCAGCGCTGGCCCGATGCGAGCTCCATGGGCATAGGCGGTGACAGAATGCAGGAGCGCGGCTTTGACGCCTGGTGGCAGTCAGAGCGCCTAGCCGTGCACGGTTACAGCTGGGAAGTGCTGGCTCGCGTGGCCGAGTTGCTTGGTATTCGCAAAAAGCTGCGTCAGCGCCTGATTGCGCATCCGCCCTCGGTCTTCGTCGGTGTGGATGCCCCCGACTTCAACCTGGGGCTGGAAACCAGCCTGCGTGAAGCCGGCATCAAGACCGTGCACTTTGTCTGCCCTTCGATCTGGGCCTGGCGTGCCGATCGCGTGGAGAAAATCCGTCGCGCGGCCGACCATGTGCTGTGCATCTTTCCGTTCGAGCCCGAACTGCTGGCCCAGCACGGCATTGAAGCCACCTACGTCGGTCATCCGCTGGCGCAGGTGATTCCGTTGCGCCCCGATAGAGCGGCCGCGCGTGCGCGCCTGGGCCTGGCCGAAGAGGGTCTGGTGCTGGCCTTGCTGCCCGGCAGCCGCCGCTCCGAGGTGCGCTACATTGCCTCAGGCTTTTTCAAGGCGGCGGCGCTGGTCCAGAAGGCATTGCCTCAGACCCGGATCGTGGTGCCGGCCGTGCCTTCGCTGTACGAAGAGGTGCAGCGCATTGCTGCCGAGGCCGGCATGCAGGGCAAATGCCTCATCGTCAAGGGCCAGTCCCACGATGTGCTGGCAGCCTGCGACTGCACGCTGATCGCCAGCGGCACCGCCACGCTGGAGGCCGCGCTCTACAAGCGCCCCATGGTCATCAGCTACAGCATGCATCCCTGGAGCTGGCGCCTCATGAAGCGCAAACAGCTACAGCCGTGGGTGGGGCTGCCCAATATTCTGTGCGGCGATTTTGTCGTGCCCGAGCTGCTGCAGGATGCTGCAACTCCAGAGGCACTGGCCCAGGCCGCACTGGGCTGGCTCAGAGCCAGCCAGGATTCTCCTGCCACCATTGAAGCGCTGGTTGAGCGCTTCACCGCGCTACATCACGAACTGCGCCGCGATACTGCCGAACTGGCTGCCCATGCGATCCAAAAAATCATTGCCACCCCCGCTGCTTGAGCAAGGCTGCCTGCCCTGGCATCCGCCCGGGCTGGTTGCCGGGGTGGATGAGGCAGGGCGCGGCCCGCTGGCCGGCCCGGTGGTGGCTGCCGCCGTCATCCTGGACGATCTGAAGCCCATTGCCGGGCTTAATGACTCCAAGAAGCTCACGGCCAACCGCCGCGAGGTGCTCTACGACGAAATCCGTGCCAAGGCGCTGTGCTTTTGCATAGCTCAGGCTTCGGTGCAGGAGATCGATGAGATCAACATCCTCAAGGCAACGCTGCTGGCCATGCGTCGTGCGGTGATGGGCTTGCGTCTCAAGCCCGTGCTGGTGCTGGTGGATGGCAACCAGCTGCCGCAGATCGATGTGCAGGCCGAGGCCATCGTCAAGGGGGACTCGCTGGTGCAGGCCATTTCTGCAGCGTCCATTTTGGCCAAGGTCACGCGCGACCGCTGGTGCGAACGTCTGGACGCCCAGTACCCGCAGTATGGCTTCGCCGGACACAAGGGTTATGGCACGGCCGCGCATCTGCAGGCCTTGCGCGCCCATGGTGCGACGGCAGAGCATCGGCGCTCCTTTGCACCCGTGGCCCAGGTGCTGCAAGCTGGCCAGGTGTGTGCAGGCGGCACGGCGCAGCCTGTGCTCTGCGAGACCGGGCTGTCGGGTGTGACGTCCAGCCTGCAGATGTCGCAGGCATCGCTCTACGTCTGATGCGCGCCTGATCGACATTGTCTGCATTCCCGAGTACGGTGCAGGGCCGCGTCGGGCGTTCTATCTTCTTTGGGACTTGCGCAAACAAGAGTGCCGCAACGGCCTGCCTTCTGAGGCAGTCGCCCGGCCTGAACCCGTTTTGCGTAAGTCGTGTTCTCGTTTCAGGCTCGGCCAGGTGCTTGCATGCCGGGTTCTTGTTTTTTCTCAGAGGTCGACATGGCTGCACGCCCCCAGGTCACGGACATTCATTCGCGCGACAACGCTTTCGTCAAAGAACTGCGCCGTCTGTCCCAGGACAGCACGGCCTATCGCAAACAGGGGCAGGTCTGGCTTGAAGGCGATCATCTTTGCCGTGCGGCCCTGGTGCGGGGTCTGAAACCGAAGCTTGCCGTTTTTGCGCAGTCTTTCTGGCCTCAGGCGCCCGAGGAGTGGGTGCAGGTCGCCAGCAGGGTCGTGGTGCTGGCAGATGCCTTGTTCGACGAGATCAGCGCTCTGGAATCTCCCGCCCGCATGGGCTATGTGATGGACTGGGATGCGGGTGTGCAGGTGCAGCCGGGCGTTGCCACCGTGGTGCTGGACCGCGTCCAGGATGCCGGCAATGTGGGCAGCATCCTGCGCAGCGCGTCGGCCTTCGGCTTCACCCAGATCGTGGCGCTCAAGGGCACGGCCGCGCTGTGGAGCCAGAAGGTGCTGCGCGCTGGAATGGGTGCTCACTTCGGACTGCATCTGGTCGAGGCGGCATCGGTCGATGATGTGCAAGGCCTGCAAGTCCCCCTGGTAGTGACCAGCTCCCATCAGGGGACATTGATCCATGAGGCAGATCTGCCATGGCCCTGTGCCTGGGCCATGGGCCATGAGGGGCAGGGCGTGGGCGATGCGCTGATGGAGATGGCGAGCCACCGCATCAGCATTGCGCAGCCCGGAGGTGAGGAGTCACTCAATGTGGCTGCTGCCGCCGCGATCTGCCTGCATGCGAGCAGCGTAAGCATGCTACGCCGTAGAGGGTAATCCCGGGGCGCTTCAAAGGGGTGAAGCGGACAGAGCCTATAATGGGCGGCTTTCAAGCATTCCTTCATACGCCTAGCGACGCTTCCTCGCCATTCCCTGCAGACACAAATGTCCCAGCGCACACGCCGGGGCTTCGTTGGGCGTAACCGTAATTAAAAAACCGGAGAACCCAGTGCTTTTGTCTCTCAAGGGAAATTTCCCATCCGCCATTCTGGCGCTCGCAGACGGCACGGTCTTTATTGGCAACTCGATTGGTGCGCAAGGCACCACCGTTGGCGAAGTCGTTTTCAACACTTCGCTGACCGGCTACCAGGAAATCCTCACAGACCCCAGCTATTGCCAGCAGATCGTGACGCTCACGTATCCGCACATCGGCAACTACGGTGTCAATCCTGAAGACGTCGAAGCTGACAAGATCCATGCCGCAGGTCTCATCATCAAGAACCTGCCTTTGCTGGCCAGCAACTTCCGAAGCACTCAGACGCTGTCCGAGTACCTGAGCGAAGGGTTGACCGTCGCCATCGCCAACATCGACACCCGCAAGCTCACGCGACTGCTGCGTGATCAAGGCGCGCAGAACGGCGCAATCGTGGGTCTGGCCGCTGGTGAAGAAGTCACCCAGGCCAGGATCGACGAGGCCATTGCCGCCGCCAAGGCCGCCCCCAGCATGAAGGGTCTGGATCTGGCCAAGGTCGTGTCCACCGACAAGTCCTACCCATGGACCGAGGCCGAGTGGACGCTGGGCGAAGGCTACGGCAAGCTCGAATCGCCCAGGTTCAAGGTTGTGGCCTATGACTTCGGCGTGAAGAAGAACATTCTGCGCATGCTGGCCGAGCGCGGTTGCGATGTGACCGTCGTGCCTGCCCAGACGCCTGCCAAGGATGTGTTGGCTCTGAATCCGGACGGCGTGTTCCTGTCCAATGGCCCTGGCGACCCCGCGCCCTGCGACTACGCCATTGCCGCTGTGCAAGAGATCATGGCTGCCAAGATGCCTGTGTTCGGCATTTGCCTGGGTCATCAGATCATGGCTCTGGCCTCCGGCGCCAAGACCTTCAAGATGCAGAACAGCCACCACGGTGCCAACCACCCCGTCAAGGACCTGGACACCGGCCACGTCAGCATCACCAGCCAGAACCACGGTTTTGCGGTGGAACTGGAGTCGCTGCCCGCCAATGCCCGCGCCACGCACATCAGCCTGTTTGACGGCACGTTGCAAGGCCTGGAGCGCACCGATGTTCCCGCTTTCTGCTTCCAGGGTCACCCCGAAGCATCGCCCGGCCCGCACGATATCGGCTATCTGTTTGACCGCTTCACAGCGCTGATGGAGAAACACAAAAATGCCTAAGCGCAACGACCTAAAAAGCATTCTGATCATTGGCGCCGGTCCCATCGTGATCGGTCAGGCCTGCGAGTTTGACTACTCCGGCGTGCAGGCCTGCAAGGCCCTGCGCGAAGAGGGCTACAAGGTCATCCTGATCAACAGCAACCCTGCCACGATCATGACCGACCCGGCCACCGCCGACGTCACCTACATCGAGCCCATCACCTGGCAGACGGTCGAGAAGATCATCGCCAAGGAACGCCCCGATGCCATCCTGCCCACCATGGGCGGCCAGACCGCGCTGAACTGTGCGCTGGACCTGTGGAAGAACGGCGTGCTGGACAAGTACAAGGTGGAGCTGATCGGTGCCAAGCCCGAAGCCATCGACAAGGCCGAAGACCGTCTGAAGTTCAAGGACGCCATGACCAAGATCGGTCTGGGCTCCGCACGCTCCGGCATCGCCCACTCCATGGACGAAGCCTGGGCCGTGCAAAAGCAGATGGGCTTCCCCACCGTCATCCGCCCCAGCTTCACGCTGGGTGGCACCGGCGGCGGCATTGCCTACAACCCCGAGGAATTCGAAACCATCTGCAAGCGCGGTCTGGAGGCTTCGCCCACCAACGAGCTGCTGATCGAGGAATCCCTGCTGGGCTGGAAAGAGTACGAGATGGAAGTGGTGCGCGACACCGCCGACAACTGCATCATCGTCTGCTCCATCGAAAACCTGGACCCCATGGGCGTGCACACCGGTGACTCCATCACCGTGGCGCCGGCCCAGACACTGACCGACAAGGAATACCAGATCATGCGTAATGCATCTCTGGCCGTCCTGCGTGAAATCGGTGTGGACACGGGTGGCTCCAACGTGCAGTTCTCGGTGAATCCCAAGGACGGTCGCATGATCGTCATCGAGATGAACCCCCGCGTCTCGCGTTCCTCGGCACTGGCTTCCAAGGCCACGGGCTTCCCCATCGCCAAGATCGCGGCCAAGCTGGCCGTGGGCTTCACGCTGGATGAGCTCAAGAACGAAATCACCGGCGGCAAGACCCCTGCTTCGTTCGAGCCCTCGATCGACTATGTGGTCACCAAGATCCCGCGTTTCGCCTTCGAGAAGTTCCCCGCTGCCGACAACCGCCTGACCACGCAGATGAAGTCCGTGGGCGAAGTGATGGCCATCGGCCGTACCTTCCAGGAGTCCTTCCAGAAGGCCTTGCGCGGCCTGGAAGTGGGCGTGGACGGCATGAACGAAAAGACCCAGGATCGCGAAATCCTGGAAAAGGAACTGGGCGAGCCCGGTCCCGACCGCATCTGGTATGTGGGCGACGCTTTCGCTGCCGGCTGGTCGCTGGACGAGGTGCACAACATCACCAAGATCGACAAGTGGTTCCTGGTGCAGATCGAAGAGATCGTCAAGATCGAACTCGAGCTGGACAAGCTCTACGAAGAAAAGGGCGAAGGCGCCCTGGCGGCTCTGGATGCCCAGACCCTGCGCAGCCTCAAGCAAAAGGGCTTCTCCGACCGCCGCCTGGCCAAGCTGCTGCACACCAGCGACAAGGCCGTGCGCGAAGCGCGCAAGGCGCTGAAGGTGCGTCCCGTCTTCAAGCGCGTGGACACCTGCGCGGCAGAGTTCGCTTCCAACACCGCATACATGTACTCCACGTATGACGAAGAGTGCGAAGCCGCTCCCACGGACAAGAAGAAGATCATGGTGCTGGGCGGTGGCCCGAACCGTATCGGCCAGGGTATCGAGTTTGACTATTGCTGCGTGCACGCTGCCATGGCCATGCGCGAAGATGGTTACGAAACCATCATGGTCAACTGCAACCCCGAGACCGTGTCCACCGACTACGACACCTCCGACCGCCTGTACTTCGAGCCCCTGACGCTGGAAGACGTGCTGGAAATCGTGGACGTGGAGCAGCCCGAAGGCGTGATCGTGCAGTACGGCGGCCAGACGCCTCTGAAGCTGGCCCTGGGCCTGGAGCGCGAAGGCGTGAAGATCATCGGCACCACGCCCGACATGATCGATGCCGCCGAGGACCGTGAGCGCTTCCAGAAGCTGCTCAACGAACTGGGTCTGCGCCAGCCTCCCAACGCCACTGCGCGTACCGAAGCCGAAGCCCTGGAAAAGGCGGCCGGCCTGGGTTACCCCCTGGTGGTGCGTCCTTCCTATGTGCTGGGCGGCCGTGCCATGGAAATCGTGCACGAGCAGCGCGACCTCGAGCGCTACATGCGCGAAGCCGTGAAGGTCTCCAACGACTCTCCCGTGTTGCTGGACCACTTCCTGTCCAACGCCATCGAGTGCGACGTGGACTGCGTGCGCGACAAGACCGGTGCCGTGTACATCGGCGGCGTGATGGAGCACATCGAGCAAGCCGGCGTTCACTCCGGTGACTCCGCCTGCTCGCTGCCCCCTTACTACCTGAAGGCCGAAACCGTCGCTGAGATCAAGCGCCAGACCGCAGCCATGGCCGAAGGCCTGCATGTGGTGGGCCTGATGAACGTGCAGTTCGCCATCAAGGAAGCGGACGGCCAGGACGTGATCTACGTGCTGGAAGTGAACCCCCGTGCCTCGCGCACCGTGCCCTTCGTCTCCAAGGCCACCGGCGTGCAACTGGCCAAGGTGGCTGCACGCTGCATGGCCGGCGATACACTGGCCGAGCAGGGCATCACCAAGGAAGTCACACCGCCTTACTTCAGCGTCAAGGAAGCCGTGTTCCCGTTCGTGAAGTTCCCTGGCGTGGACACCATTCTCGGCCCCGAGATGAAGTCCACCGGTGAAGTCATGGGCGTGGGCAAGACCTTTGGCGAAGCCTTTGTGAAGAGTCAGATGGGCGCCGGCGTGCACCTGCCTGCCGAAGGCAAGGTCTTCCTGTCGGTGAAGAACAACGACAAGACCCGTGCCGTGGCCGTGGCCAAGGAACTGGTTGCCATGGGCTACAGCCTGTGCGCCACACGCGGCACGGCTGCAGCGATTGCTGAAGCTGGCCTGGAAGTGCAAGCGGTCAACAAGGTGACTGAAGGCCGTCCTCACATCGTGGACATGATCAAGAATGGCGAAATAGCCCTGGTCATCAACACCGTGGAAGAGCGCCGCAACGCCATCGCCGACTCGCGCCAGATCCGTACCAGCGCACTGCTGGCACGTGTGACCACCTTCACCACCATCTTCGGCGCGGAAGCGGCCGTGGAAGGCATGAAGGCCATGCGCGGCAGCCTGGACGTGCACTCGGTGCAAGAGCTGCATGCCATGCTGACCAAGGCCTGAAAAGGCTGACGCCCGAAGCAGCCCGCAAGGGCTGCCGGGTTTTTACCGCACTTGTGCCACTGCAAACACGGCATAATCTGCGGTAATGTATTTGAACCGCCGCGCGGCAACGTGCGGCGGTTTGCTTTTGGGGCACAGGCCCCTGTTTGACGTTGTCACTCAGGCCTGTGCGAGAGGTGCCGCGCTGGGCGCGGCGTTTGCTGAATTTGGAGACTCGATCATGGCCACCATCCCAATCACCAAGCGCGGAGCAGAAAAGCTCAAGGTGGAACTGCAACGCCTGAAGACGGTGGATCGTCCCGCCGTCATTCAAGCCATTGCAGAGGCCCGTGCCCAGGGTGACCTGAGCGAAAACGCCGAATACGAATCCGCGAAGGAGCAGCAGGGCTTCATCGAGGGTCGCATCATCGAGGTCGAAGGCAAGCTGTCTGCCGCGCAGGTGATCGATCCTACCGAGCTGGATGCCGGCGGCCGCGTTGTGTTCGGTGCGACCGTGGACCTGGAAGATGAAGACAGCGGCTCGGCCGTGACCTACCAGATCGTGGGCGAGGACGAGGCCGACCTCAAGCACGGCCTGATCAATGTGTCCAGCCCGATTGCCCGCGCCTTGATCGGCAAGGAAGAGGGCGATACCGCCGTGGTGCAGGCACCTGGCGGCGAGCGTCGCTACGAGATCGTAGGCGTTAAATATATTTGACCACCCCTGAGGCGCTTTGCGCCTTCCCCTCAAGGGGACGACAGCTTCGCTGCGGGGCGGCCCTTGCTTGCTGTCTCTGCTGAATTGGGTGTCGCGCCGATTACCTGGATCAGTAACTATGTTTGAACGCTTGCCTGTTTTCTTTGCGGCTCTGTGGTGGGGCAGCCTGAGCGCCATCGGCTTTGTGGCTGTGCCCATGCTGTTTTCCCATCTGCCTACGCCGGCTCTGGCGGGCTTTATGGCGGCCAAGCTGTTTGCGGCGCAGACATGGATTTCCATAGCGTGTTGCGCTCTCCTGCTGGTGTTTGCAAAGCGGAAACATGCTGAAAAGCTTGAACAATGGGCGCAAGCAGCTATCGGTTTTGTGATCGCAGGCATGCTGCTGGCCCTGCTGGTGCAGTATGGCGTGTCGCCCAAGATCGTGGCGCGCGAGAATCTCAAACTTTGGCACAGCGTGGGCACTGGCATGTATGCGCTGCAGTGGCTGTGCGCCGCCATCGTGCTGTGGCGTGTGGCGGGTGCCCGCAAGCCGGCTTGATCCAGTGCAAGCCCGCTCCGACTGCGGGGAGTACACTGCCGAAGCCATGGAATCTCAAATCGTAAAAATCGACGCGACCGACTGGAGCAATGTCCAGGGGCGCGATGAATGGACTGCTGCCGTCGAGGCCGGCAAGGTGCTGTACTTTCCCCGGCTGGGCTTCCAGCTGACCGAGCAGGAAAAAGCGCTGCTGCGCCCCGATGTGCGCGATCCCAAGACGCGCAATATCAGCCTCAATGTGGATGGCTCGATCAAGGGCGTTGCGGGCGACGAGGCCATGCAGGCGCAGGTGGCAGCCATGGTCGGACGCTTTCGCGAGCAGGCCACGGCGCTGATCGCCGGCCTGTTCCCCGCCTATATGCCGGTGGTACGCATGGCTCCCACCAGCTACCGCCCTTCGCAGGTGGAAACGCGGGCGCAGTCCTGGCGCGCCGACGACAAGCGCATGCATGTGGATGCCTTTCCTTCGCGGCCCAACTATGGCGAGCGCATTCTGCGCGTCTTCACCAATGTCAATCCGGATGGCCAGCCCCGGGTCTGGCGAGTGGGCGAGCCGTTCACCGATGTAGCCAAGCGTTTTGTGCCGCGTGCCAAGCCCTACAGTGCCTGGCAGGCCAAGGCGCTGGAGCTGCTGCATGTGACCAAGTCCTATCGCAGCGAATACGATCATCTGATGCTGCAGTTGCATGACGGCATGAAGGGCGATCCTGACTATCAGAAAAATGCTCCCCAGGAGACCGTGCCTTTCGCGGCAGGTTCCACCTGGGTGTGTTTCTCCGATCAGGCAGTGCATGCCGTCATGTCGGGGCAGTACATGCTGGAGCAGACCTTGTTTCTGCCGCCAGGCAGCGAATACAACCCGGCTGCCAGCCCGCTGTCCATTCTCTCGCGCATGAAGGGGCATCCGCTGGTTGATGCCAAATATCGCTGATCCATCGGTAAGGCAGGCACAAAAAAGGCGTTGAACCTCGCGGTCAACGCCTTTTGTTTTTGCGGCTGCATCGGCAGCCAGTCAGCCCCAGGCCTTCTCTATCCACCTGGCGGGCTCGATATGGCGAAAGCGCTTGTTGCGACGGCCTTCCAGGGCATCGGGCGGGTTCACCTCGCCGTGGAAGATCACGATGCGCGCATCGGCCGGCGGCACTGGCTCCTTCCAGTAGTTGCTGGGCCAGGTCGGAATGCAGTAGTACTTGAAGCTGGGGCACCAGGCGGCAGGCCAGTAGTCGAGCTTGCCCTGCTTGTGCAGAAAGTGTGACAGATACTCCTGCTCGTTGCGGTACTTGCCGCGCATCTCTTCGGTGTGCGAGCGGAAATGCTCCAGCACATCGGCATGGGCGCCCAGCTCGAAGCGGTAGACCGATGAGTTGCCGACAATGCGTTCGCCAAAGCGCCAGAAACGCGGATAGTCGTGAATGATGCGGAACTCGCCGGGCAGCGTGAAGAACTCGTCGAGGCTGCCCACAATCACCACGTCCAGGTCCAGGAACAGAGCCTGACCCTTGAGGCCATGCAGGTCGCGCTCGAAGGTGGTGAGCTTCTTCCAGGCGCCGTCACGCTGGCCGGGCGCCAGATGGATGTTCAGGTCGGGGATGGGAAAGCACTCCACTTCGGAGCGAATCCCCTCTGTGCTGTCGGTCAGGCAGACAAAGCGAAAATCTCCGCTGAGATGGCGGCGCACCATGGCATAGAGTCGGTTGACGTACTCCGGGCCGTATTTGGTGCCCCATTTCATGCAAAGAATGTGGCGTTGCTGCTGTGTGGTCTGAGCCATGGCTTGGTGGTCTAGGCGAAGAAAAAAGGCGGGTGGGCAGGCAGGCAGGGCGGATCGGCAGATCAGTCCTGACGGCCTTTCTTGACCGACTTCTGCTTGGGCTTGGCGCGCTTGATGGTGCCGCCGGCGGTCAGGCGCTGGTTGCCGAGCACACGCAGTTGCTTGACTTCGGGCTTCTGGCCGGCGCGGCCGAACTTGAGTACCTTGACGTCGCGAGGACCGGGCATGCGGTCTTCGTCAAAGGCCTTTTCCTTTTCGGGAATAGGGCGCCACAGCACCAGCAGCTTGCCGATGTGCTGGATGGGAGCTGCGTTCAGCTCGTCGCAGAGTTGTTGATAGATCTGCTCGCGGGCTGCACGGTCGTCGCCGAAAACGCGGACCTTGATCAGACCATGGGCATTGAGTGCGGCGTCCACTTCCTTTTGAACGGCAGTGGTCAGACCATCGCCACCGATGAGGACGACGGGGTCCAGATGGTGGGCTTCGGCGCGGTGTTCCCGGCGCTGTGCGGGAGTTAATTCAATTTGGGGCATACCCGTATTATCAAGGCTGCGAGAATTCAGGCATGAAAACCAAAACCAAAAGCAAGAAGGTCAATAAGAATTGGCTGCACGATCACATCAATGATCCGTATGTGAAAGCTGCCCAAAAGGACGGCTATCGTGCGCGCGCGGCCTACAAGCTCAAGGAAATTGACGAGTCGCTCAAGCTGATTCAGCCCGGCCACACCGTGGTGGACCTGGGTTGCGCGCCCGGCGCCTGGAGTCAGTATGTGCGCCGCCGTCTCTCGCCCAGCGGTGCGGCTGTGGGCGAACTCAACGGCCGCATCATCTCGCTGGACCTGCTGCCCATGGAGCCCATCGAGGGCGTGCATTACATCCAGGGCGACTTTCGTGAAGAGGCGGTGCTGGCGCAACTTGAAGAGGCCATGGGCGGCGGCAAGGCCGACGTGGTGGTCTCGGATATGGCGCCCAATCTGTCGGGCCATGGTGCCACGGACGGTGCGCGAGTTGCGGTGCTCATCGAGATGGCCGTCGATTTTGCGATCAACAACATGAAGCCCGAGGGCGCGCTGGTGGTCAAGTTGTTCCACGGCAGCGGCTATAACGAGCTGGTGGATCTGTTCAAGCAGACCTTCAAGGTGGTCAAGCCCATCAAGCCCAAGGCATCGCGCGACCGGTCTGCCGAGATTTTCCTGGTGGGGATGGGTCTCAAGCAGGGCTCTTGACGGAGTTGCCGGCTTGCATAGGGGCATTTGACCTCATGGTTTGCTGCAGCAAACCAGTGAAACTGATAGCGCAAAGCCTTGATAAAACACAGGCTTAGGGCCGATTGCCCGCAGGGCCGTACCTTGCCTATGGCCGCTATAGGGGGAAATAGGCGTCCTGGGCGCTTGAAACACCTAAAATGAACCTCAACTAGGTCTGGAGTCCCCTCCGGGCCTTTACGTCTGAATATTCCATTGGAGCCCCGCTTGAACAATCAGTGGTTTTCAAAAGTCGCCGTCTGGCTGGTCATCGCCATGGTGCTGTTTACGGTGTTCAAACAGTTTGACACCCGAGGTGCTGGCGGTGCCTCTCATGTTGGCTACTCGGAATTCCTGGAGCAAGTGCGCAACAACCGTATCAAGAGCGCCACCATTCAGGAAGGTGCCGGTGGTACCGAGGTCGTAGCCACCACCACCGATGATCGCAAGATCCGCACCACCGCCACCTACCTCGATCGCGGTCTGGTGGGCGACCTGATCAACAACAACGTCAAGTTCGACGTCAAGCCACGTGAAGAAGGCTCGCTGCTCATGACGCTGCTTGTGAGCTGGGGACCCATGCTGCTGTTGATCGGCGTATGGGTGTACTTCATGCGCCAGATGCAGGGCGGCGGCAAGGGCGGCGCCTTCAGCTTCGGCAAGTCCAAGGCGCGCATGCTCGACGAGAACAGCAACACCGTTACCTTTGCCGATGTGGCGGGTGCCGATGAGGCCAAGGAAGAAGTCAAGGAAGTCGTGGACTTCCTCAAGGACCCCAACAAGTTCCAGAAGCTCGGTGGCCGCATTCCCCGCGGTCTGCTGCTGGTCGGCCCTCCCGGTACCGGCAAGACGCTGCTGGCCAAGTCCATCGCGGGCGAAGCCAAGGTGCCTTTCTTCTCGATCTCGGGTTCCGACTTCGTTGAAATGTTCGTCGGCGTGGGCGCAGCCCGCGTGCGCGACATGTTCGAGAACGCCAAGAAGAATGCACCCTGCATCATCTTCATCGACGAAATCGACGCCGTTGGCCGCCAGCGCGGCGCCGGCATGGGCGGCGGCAATGACGAGCGCGAGCAGACTCTGAACCAGATGCTGGTCGAGATGGATGGTTTCGAGACCAATCTCGGCGTGATCGTGGTGGCGGCAACCAACCGCCCCGACATTCTCGACGCCGCCTTGCTGCGTCCCGGTCGTTTCGACCGCCAGGTCTATGTGACGCTGCCTGATATCCGCGGCCGCGAGCAGATCCTCAATGTCCACATGCGCAAGATCCCCGTGGGCCAGGACGTGAACCCCGCCATCATCGCGCGCGGCACGCCCGGCATGTCGGGTGCCGATCTGGCCAATCTCTGCAACGAAGCTGCGCTGATGGCGGCACGCCGCAATGCGCGCACCGTGGAGATGCAGGACTTCGAGAAGGCCAAGGACAAGATCATCATGGGCCCCGAGCGCAAGACCATGGTCATGCCCGAGGAAGAGCGCCGCAATACGGCCTACCATGAAGCCGGCCATGCTCTCATCGGCAAGCTGCTGCCCAAGTGCGATCCCGTACACAAGGTCACCATCATCCCGCGCGGCCGTGCGCTGGGCGTGACCATGAGCCTGCCCGAGAAGGACCGCTACTCCTATGACAAGGAGTACATGCTCAACCAGATCGCCATGCTGTTTGGTGGGCGCATTGCCGAAGAAGTGTTCATGAACCAGATGACGACTGGTGCGTCGAACGACTTCGAGCGTGCGACCCAGATCGCCCGTGACATGGTGACGCGCTACGGCATGAGCGATGCGCTGGGCACCATGGTCTACTCCGAGCAGGAAGGCGAGCCTTTCCTGGGCCGAACCTTCAGCCGTGGCTCCAATCTGTCCGAGTCCACCATGCAGAAGGTGGACGACGAAGTGCGTCGCATCATCGACGAGCAATATGCTCTGGCGCGCAAGCTGATCGAAGACAACAGCGACAAGATGCATGCCATGGCCAAGGCCATGCTGGACTGGGAAACGATCGACGCCGAGCAGCTCAACGACATCATGGCAGGCAAGGAGCCTCGTCCTCCCAAGGACTGGACGCCTCGCAACCCACCCTCGTCGGATGGTGGCAATTCCTCGGGAGGCAATCCCGCATCGAATGCCGAGCCTTCGCCGACTACGGCTTGAGCGCCAAGCCTCATACACAAAAGGTCCCTCAGGGGCCTTTTGTTTTTGCACTCTCAGATATCGGAAGATTTATGTCGCAACAGTGGCAAACCTCGCGTTTTCTCTTGCAGCTCGACAAGCCTCAGGTCATGGGCATCGTGAATGTGACTCCGGATTCCTTTTCGGACGGAGGCAGGCATGCCGGTGTATCCCAGGCCATGGCTCATGCGGAGCGGCTTCTGGAGCAAGGGGCGCATATTCTGGATATAGGTGGCGAGTCCACCAGGCCGGGCTCGCCCGCTGTGAGCCTTGAAGACGAGCTGGCTCGCGTTCTGCCCGTGCTGCGCGAAGCCGTCAAGCTCAACGTGCCCATCTCCATCGATACCTACAAGCCCGAAGTCATGGCCGCGTCTCTGGATCTGGGGGCGGACATCATCAACGACATCTGGGCGCTGCGCCAGCCCGGTGCCTTTGAGGTGGTGAGCAGGCACGCCAGCTGTGGCGTGTGCCTGATGCATATGCACAAGACACCGCAAGACATGCATCTGGAGCATCTGCAGGGCGATGCCGTGGTTCAAGTTCGGGACTTTCTGCTGCAGGTGACTCAGCCTTTGCTCGAGGCCGGCGTTGCTCGCTCCCGCATCGCCTGGGACTACGGTATTGGTTTTGGCAAGAGCGTGGTACAAAATTTTGCCTTGCTTGCACATCAGCGTGAGCTGCTGGGCCTAGACTTCCCCCTGCTGGCGGGCTGGTCGCGCAAGGGCTCCCTGGGGCAGGTGACCAGCCTGCCTGTGGATCAGCGCATGGTGCCCAGCGTCGCGGCGGCATTGCTGGCGGTCGAACGTGGGGCCAAAATTGTGCGTGTCCACGATGTGAGGGATACGGTGGCTGCGCTGGCAGTCTGGCAGGCCATGCATGATGCGCAAGCGCTGCAGGCATGATGACAGAGATATTGAATCTAAAAAGGACAACGAGAATATGGCACGACAGTATTTCGGCACCGACGGGATTCGCGGCACGGTGGGCAAGTCGCCCATCACGCCTGACTTTGCCCTGCGCCTGGCGCATGCCGTGGGGCGCGTGTTGCGCCGCACGCAAGAGCGCCCTCTGGTGCTGATCGGCAAGGACACCCGCATCTCCGGCTACATGCTGGAGAGTGCACTCGAGTCGGGCTTCAACTCTGCCGGTGTCGATGTCATGTTGCTTGGCCCCTTGCCGACACCGGGCGTGGCCTATCTGACGCGCGCCCAGCGCGCCAGCCTGGGGGTGGTGATCAGTGCCAGCCACAACCCGTTCTATGACAACGGCATCAAGTTCTTCAGTGCCGAGGGCACCAAGCTGCCTGATTCCTGGGAAGAGGATGTGGAAGCCGCTCTCAAGGAAGATCCCGTCTGGGTGGATTCAGCCTCTTTGGGCAAGGCGCGACGTCTGGCCGATGCCGCCGGCCGTTATATCGAGTTCTGCAAAAGCACTTTCGATCACAGCCTGTCATTGCGCGGCCTGAAGATCGTCGTGGATGCGGCCCATGGGGCGGCCTATCAGATTGCTCCCAAGGTCTTTCACGAACTGGGTGCCAATGTGGTGGAAATAGGCTGCTCGCCGGACGGCCTGAATATCAATGAGGGAGTTGGCGCGACCCATCCCGAAGCGCTGGTGAGGGCGGTGCGAGCCAACAATGCCGACTATGGCGTGGCGCTGGACGGCGATGCCGACCGCCTGCAGCTGGTCGATGCGCAAGGCCGCCTCTACAACGGCGACGAACTGCTCTATCTCATGGCGGCCGATCGTCTGGCTCGCGGCGACGTAGTCAGCGGTGTGGCTGGAACCCTGATGACCAATATGGCGGTGGAGCAGGCGCTCAAGGAGCAGGGCGTGGGTTTTGTCCGTGCCAAGGTGGGGGACCGCTATGTGCTGGAAGCGCTCAATGCCAAGGGCTGGCAGCTGGGCGGCGAAAGCTCGGGCCACCTGCTGGCGCTGGACAAGCACACGACCGGTGACGGCCTGGTCAGCGCACTGCAGGTGCTGCAGGCCTGCGTGCGCTCGAAGAAGACCATTGCCCAGTGGCTGGAGTCCGTGAAGCTGTTTCCCCAGGTCATGATCAATGTGCGCTTGCAGCCTGGCCAGGACTGGAAGAGCAACGCCAAGCTGCCCGGTGAGCAGGCAGCGGTCGAAAAGCTGCTGGGCAGCGATGGCCGTGTACTGATCCGTCCCAGCGGTACCGAGCCCCTGGTGCGAGTCATGGTCGAGGCCAGGAGTGCGGACATGGCCAGCAACTGTGCCGAGCGCCTGGCCGAGGTGGTCAGGGCCAGCTGAAGTTGTGCAAACCCTGATGACTGTCATGAACAATGATGACAGTCATCTTTTGGTCATCTAATTGTCATAAACCATGGGCAGACTGCGGACATGCCCTCAGGGGTGCTTCAAGCTTTCGCAGGCTGCTGCCACATGTCCCAATCCGTATCTGGTTCCGACTCTTTTTTTCCCACTTCCATCACTTCATCTTCAGGGCAGGATCCGGCTGCAGTTTCTTCAGTGACCTCGCAGACCGACAGTCAGGTGCATGAGGCGGGACCTGCCTCCCTGGGTCTGGCGCATATCTCGCTTGTGTCTCCCGTTACGACGGCGGTCGTCAACTCCGCGAGCGAGCCGGCTGCAGTTGCGCAAGCCGGGGCGGCCGGGCACCATGGTGTGCCCGGTGCCGTTTCCGACGCTGCGACACCGGTTTCTTCTGCCCCTGCCAAAGCGCCGCGCCGACGCCGAGCGGCGTCCAAGAACGAGGTAGCCATGCCGCCTGTGATCGAGCCGACTCTGGAGCTGCTGGACCGCGATCAAAGCATTCTGGTCTTCAATGAGCGCGTGCTGAACTGGGCCGAGCGCGAGGATGTGCCGCTGCTCGAGCGCCTGCGCTATCTGTGCATCGTGTCTTCCAATCTCGACGAGTGGTTCGAGGTGCGCTGCGCCCCCCATGTCTCGGCCGCCAAGGTCGGTGATGAACAGGGGCCGTACTCGCGCGCCAGCTTCGAGCGACTGATGACTACGGCCCACGGCCTGGTTGCCAAGCAGTACCAGCTCTATAACCAGTCCATCATTCCCGCGTTCGACAAGCATGCGATTCGCCTGGTTTCTCACGGCGAGCGCAGCGTGGCGCAGCGCAAATGGGTGCGCGAGTACTTCATGCGCGAGGTTCAGCCCTTGCTGATGCCAGTGGGGCTGGATCCGTCGCATCCCTTTCCGCAGGTCGCCAACAAGGCCCTGAATTTCATCGTGCGCCTCAATGGTGTGGATGCCTTCGGGAGGGCCAATGAAGTGGCCATCGTCAAGGTGCCGCGTGCCTTGCCGCGCCTGATCCGCCTGCCCGAGAAGATCTCGGGCAAGCAAAAGCTGTTTGTCAGCATCTCCAGCGTGGTGCGTGCCCATCTGGCCGAGTTGTTCCCGGGGCGCGAAGTGTCGGAGTTCTCGCAGTTCCGTGTCACCCGCCACTCCGATCTGGCCGTGGATGAAGACGATGTGGTCGACCTGCGCATGGCCCTGCGCCAGGGCCTGCACCACCGCCACTACGGCCAGGCGGTGCGTCTGGAGGTGTCCTCGTCCTGCTCGGTGGTGCTCTCTGACCTGTTGCTGGAGCAATACGGGCTGCCCGCCGAGGCGCTGTTCCGCGTCAAGGGGCCGGTGAATCTGGTGCGCCAGATGCAGCTGATCGATCTGGTCGACGACCCGGCCCTGCTGTTTCCCAAGTGGAAACCTGCCTGGCCCACGCAGCTCGTGCCCGGCCGCTCCATCCTGGCGCAGATGCGCAAGAGCGACATCATCATTCACCAGCCCTTCGAGAGCTTTGATGGCGTGCTAGAGTTGCTGCGCGAGGCCGTGAACGATCCGCAGGTGCTGGCCATCAAGCAGACCATCTACCGCACGGGCACCGACTCCGAGATCATGAGCCTGCTGGCCGAGGCCGTGAGCCGCGGCAAGGAAGTGCTGGCCGTGCTGGAGCTCAAGGCGCGCTTTGATGAAGAGGCCAACATCAATTGGGCGGAAAAGCTGGAGTCGCTGGGCGTGCAGGTGGTGTACGGCGTGGTCGGCCTCAAGACCCATGCCAAGATGCTGCTGATCACGCGTCGTGAAAAGCGCAACAACCAGCTCAAGCGCTATGCGCATCTGTCCACGGGCAACTACAACGCCCGCAGCGCGCGCCTTTACACCGACATCAGCCAGCTGACCTGCGATGACGAGATCACGGCCGATATGGATGCGGTATTTCGCCACCTGTCCAGCCATAACACCATGCCCAAGCTGCAAAAGCTGGTCATGGCGCCGTTCCATCTGCAAAACCGCATGCTGGAGCTGATCGGCCTGGTGGCCGCCGCAGCGGCGCGGGGCGAGAAGGCGCGCATGGTGCTCAAGATGAATGCGCTGACCGATGAGCCCCTGATTCGCGCCCTGGTAGAGGCCGGTCGCAAGGGCGCGCAGATCGATCTCATCGTGCGCGGCTCCTGCATGCTGCCGGCACAGCGCCCGGGCGTGACGGACAATATCCGCGTGCGCTCCATCATCGGCCGTTTTCTGGAACATTCACGCGTCTTCTACTTTGCCTGGGGGCAGGAAGAAGAGCTGTTGCTGTCCAGTGCCGACTGGATGAATCGCAATATGCTCAGCCGCGTGGAGCTGGCCTGGCCGGTGCTTGACAAGAAGCTGCGCCAGCGCGTGATCGACGAGTGCCTGGTGGCCTATCTGGGCGACGACCGCGATGCCTGGACGCTGGATGCCTCGGGCATTTACCAAAAGCCTGTGCGTCCGCTGGAGGGCAAGGGCGCCCAGCAGGCCCTGATGGTGCGCTACGGCGGCAAGAGCGTTTGAATACGCTGAAAAGAGGAGCGTCTTGCGCCTGATATGCAATGTTTTCAGATATTTCTAGTATTGAAATCATTGTTTGACAGGTGCTTGCAGCTATCTTTTTGAGGGGGCTCTACAGAGCAAAAGACAAAGGGACTGCCTCGCAGTCCCTTTGTCTTTTGCAGGCCGCGCTGCGGCCTGGCTGGTGATATCAGCGCAGCTGCAGCTTGAGGCTCCAGGGCGTCTTGCTCCAGGCCATGGCTTCCTCCTCGAGCAGGCGGGCGGATTGCGGGTAGGTCAGCATCCAGCCCGAAGGAGTGGAGAGCTTGCATTCCGAACCCGAACGCTTGATCTGCATGCCCTGCATGTCAGGGTCGCGGCGGGTATGGCTCAACTGCACGGCAATGCGCAGTGCCATCAGTGGCAGGGCCAGCTGCGGCTCTTCGATGGCGTCCTCCAGCTTGCGCAGCTTGCCCTGGTGACCCAGCACCAGCTGACAGATGCGCTGGCGCAGCTCGGGCTCCCAGGTGGCCAGGCCACAATGCTCGACGATATAGGCGCCGTGACGGTGATAGTCGCTCAGGGCCACGCGCATGCCCACCTCATGCAGCTGCGCGGCAATGGCCAGGGCCTGAGTGCTCAGCGGTGCGGTTTCTGCGGGCAGGATTTGCTGGCACAGCTGGGTGGCAATGCGCTGCACGCGCTGGGCATGGGGTACGTCCACGCCGAAGTCCAGCTGCAGCGCGCCGACTTCCGCGGCTTCCTTGTCGGCAGGGGGCTCATGGTCGAGCAGGTCGTGCAAAGCTCCCTGGCGCAGTGCGCCCTGTGCGACTTCCAGCTCGGTAATGCCCAGCAGGTCGACCACGGCCATCATCACGCTGATGCCGCCTGCGACCACCGGGCGGCGATCTTCCTTGAGGCCCGGCATGCGCAGGCGCTCCACATGACCGATGTCCAGCAGCAGCTCGTAGAGGTAGCGCAGCTTGGCGGGCGTGATCACCTGTCCGTCCAGGCCCTGGGCTGTGAGAGCATCGGCCACGGCGTTGGCCGTGCCGGAGGAGGCATAGGCGCAGTCCCAGGCCGTGCCCGGGTAGGCGAACTGGGCCTGGGTCAGGCATTGCTTGGCGGCGGCAACGGCAGCCTGGAAGTTGGCCTTGTTCAGTGCGCCGTCGCTGAAGAAACGGCTGCTCCAGGAGACGCTGCCCAGTGCGAACGATGCCACTTGCAGGGGCTGGCTGTGCTGGCCGATGATGATTTCGGTGGAGCGTCCGCCAATGTCGATGACCAGGCGTTTTTGCTGGCTGGGCGGCAGCGAGCTGGCCACGCCGCGATAGATCAGCCGGGCTTCCTCCTCGCCGGCAATGACTTCGATGGGAAAGCCCAGCAACTGGCTACCACGCGTCACGAATTCGTCGGCATTCAGTGCCTCGCGCAGAGTCTGGGTGGCTACAGCGCGGACATGCGAGGCATCAAAGCCCCGGAGGCGCTCGCCAAAGCGAGCCAGGCATTCCCAGCCGCGCTCCATGGCTTCGCGGGAGAGTTCCTGGCGCGAGTTCAGGCCATTGCCCTGGCGCACGGTTTCCTTGAGATATTCCACACGCTCGATGCGTTGATGCGAGCCGATGCGGCCTATTTCAAGGCGAAAACTATTGGAGCCAAGGTCTACGGCGGCAAGCAGCGATTCAGGAGCCATTTCTGAGCCAATCAATGCGTTGTTGTTATGCGGGTTGGGGCATGGGCAGAGCATGAGCGTGATGGAACTGGCGACACATGCACTGGGCAGTGGAATATGCAATATGGGCCGTCATCGAGCTTGTTGGGCGCTGGGTTCAACCTCTGCCAAGTCAGGTATTTGCAGGTTTTTGCCGGATTGGGCCGTCAGAGTGCGGTCACGCTGTGTGACAGACTATGTCATATATTGCCGGCGATCAGACTCCAGCCTTGCGACAAGCTGTTACCCGGGTCGGGTCTGAGGGTCAAGGCTCAGCAGTTTGCGAATGAAATATGACACTCGCATGACTGCGCTGGAGGTCTTTCACTCGGTTGCGCCTTGAAATTTTCATGTCACGACCTTGTCATAAAAGGTTTTTAAAGTTCACTCCATCGAATCTTTCAACCCTAAGAGGTCGTTTCATGAAGTTGTCCTTGATTCACGTTCTGGTGGCTGGTGCTCTGTCTGCAGCGGGTATTGCCAACGCCAGCCAGGAAGCCACAGGTGCCGGTGCGAGCTTCCCGGCTCCTCTGTATTCCAAGTGGGCTGCCGACTATCACAAGGCCACTGGCGTCAAGATTAACTATCAGTCCGTGGGTTCCAGCGCCGGTGTCAAGCAGATCGAAGCCAAGACCGTGGACTTCGGTGCTTCCGATGAGCCCCTGAAGGATGAGGAACTGGCCAAGAAGGGCCTGGTTCAGTTCCCCACCGTGATCGGCGGCATTGTTCCCGTGGTCAACATCAAGGGCGTGGCTCCCGGCCAGCTGAAGCTGTCGGGCCAGGTGCTGGGCGATATCTACCTGGGCAAGATTTCCAAGTGGAATGACCCCGCCATCACGGCTCTGAACCCCGGTGTGGCGCTGCCTGACGCGGCCATCGCTCCCGTGCGCCGCGCTGACGGCTCCGGCACCACCTTCGGCTTCACCAACTACCTCTCCAAGGTCAATGCCGAGTGGAAGGAAAAAGTGGGCGAAGGCAAGGCCGTGAACTGGCCCACCGGTGCCGGCGGCAAGGGTAACGAAGGCGTTGCCGCCTTTGTGGGTCGCCTGCCCAACTCCATCGGCTATGTCGAGTACGCCTATGTGAAGCAGAACAAGCTGACCTACACACAGCTGCAGAACAAGGAAGGCACTTTTGTCTCTCCTGACGACGAGACCTTCAAGGCGGCTGCTGCTGGCGCTGACTGGGCCAAGAGCTTCTACCAGATCCTGACCAACCAGCCCGGCAAGAACGCCTGGCCCATCACCTCGGCAACCTTCATCCTGATGCACAAGACTCAGGAAAAGCCTGCTCAGGCCGCCACCTCGCTGAAGTTCTTCGACTGGGCTTACAAGCAAGGTGACAAGACTGCCGCCGACCTGGACTATGTGCCCATGCCCGACGCTGTCAAGAACGTGATCTTCAAGTCCTGGAACGACATCAAGGACACTTCGGGCAAGGTTGTTTCCAAGTAATTTCGTGTCATCAGTGAGCAGCGGGCTGCCGTGCCGGACGGTATGTTCGCTGCTTGTTTCAACCCTTTGCGAATAAAGGCGCTCACGTGTCCACTACGTCGCCCTCCAGTTCGCTGGCTGCAGCCCCCACCGATGCCGCCAAGCGACGCTCTCCCTCTCCGCCACGTGCTCCGATGATCTCGGGACGTATGGCGGATCGTTTGTTTGGTGGCCTGGCACGCAGCGCAGCGATTCTGACGCTGGTGCTGCTGCTGGCCATCATGGTTTCGCTGATCTTCGGTGCCTGGCCCGCCATCTCCGAATATGGTCTGGGCTTTCTGACCAGCAGTGTCTGGGACCCCGTGCAGGATCAATACGGCGGTCTGGTCATGATTTACGGCACGCTGGCCACTTCGGCCATCGCGCTCATCATTGCAGTGCCCGTGAGCTTCGGCATTGCCCTGTTTCTGACGGAACTCTCGCCTGCCTGGCTCAAGCGCCCTCTGGGCACTGCCATCGAGTTGCTGGCTGCAGTTCCCTCCATTGTTTACGGCATGTGGGGCCTGATGGTGTTCGGCCCCGTGCTGGCCACCTATGTGCAGCAGCCACTGCAGAACCTGCTGACCGGTGTGCCCTATCTGGGCGCTTTTGTCTCCGGCCCTCCCGTGGGTATCGGTATCTTGTCGGCCGGCATCATTCTGGCCATCATGATCATCCCCTTCATCGCCTCCGTGATGCGCGATGTGTTCGAAGTCACGCCGGCGCTGCTCAAGGAGTCGGCCTACGGTCTGGGCTCCACGACCTGGGAAGTGGTCTGGAAAGTGGTGCTGCCCTATACCAAGACCGGCGTGCTGGGCGGTGTCATGCTGGGCCTGGGCCGCGCACTGGGCGAGACCATGGCCGTGACCTTTGTGATCGGCAACATGAACCAGCTCAATTCCCTGTCCGTGTTCGAGGCTGCGAACAGTATCACCTCGGCGCTGGCCAATGAGTTTGCCGAAGCGGGCGAGGGCCTGCATCAGGCGTCGCTGATCTATCTGGGTCTGGTGCTGTTCTTCATCACCTTCGTGGTTCTGGCCTGCTCCAAGCTGCTGCTCAACCGTCTGCAGAAGAACGAGGGAGCCCGCTCATGAGCCCGACTTCCACCTCCTCCAAAATGCTCGATGCAGCCGATCTGGCTGCGGTGCGTCAGGCCAAGTACAACAGGCGCAAGCATCTGAATCAGGTCGCGCTGACCCTGTCCATGGCAGCCATGCTGTTTGGCGTGTTCTGGCTGGTCTGGATTCTCTGGGAAACCATTCGCCAGGGCCTGGGCGGTCTGAACTTCGCCCTGTTCTCGCAGATGACGCCTCCCCCCAACGAGGAGGGCGGTATTGCCAATGCCATCTGGGGCTCGCTGATGATGGTGGCGCTGGCCACTTTCGTGGGCACGCCTATCGGCGTGATGGCAGGGGTCTACCTGGCCGAGTACGACAAAAAAGGCTGGCTGGCTTCCACCACGCGTTTCGTCAACGACATTCTGCTGTCGGCACCCTCCATCGTCATCGGTCTGTTTGTCTATACCGTGGTGGTGGTGCGCTTCAAGAGCTTCTCCGGCATGGCCGGCGTGATCGCGCTGGCGCTGATCGTGATTCCCGTGGTCATCCGCACCACGGAAAACATGCTGGTGCTGGTGCCGGCCAGCCTGCGTGAAGCAGCTTATGCGCTGGGTACGCCCAAGTGGAAGGTCATCATCATGGTGACCTTGCGCGCAGCCCGCGCCGGCGTGATCACCGGTGTGCTGCTGGCAGTGGCCCGTATTGCTGGCGAGACCGCTCCGCTGTTGTTCACGGCGCTGAACAACCAGTTCTGGAATGCAGACATGAGCAAGCCCATGGCCAGCCTGCCGGTCACCATCTTCAAATTTGCCATGAGCCCGTATGAGAACTGGCAGCAACTGGCCTGGGCCGGTGTCTTCCTCATCACTGTGGCTGTGCTGGGTCTGAATATCCTGGCGCGTTTCATCACCCGCCAGAAATAATTCGAAAGTTCAAGATCATGACTGCAACCACTGCTCCCGCCAACATCAAGCTGGCCGTGCGCGACCTGAACTTCTACTACGGCAAGTTTCACGCGCTGAAAAACATCAATCTCGATATTCCCGAGAAGAAGGTCACGGCCTTCATCGGCCCCTCGGGCTGCGGCAAGTCCACGCTGCTGCGCACCTTCAACCGCATGTTCGAGCTCTATCCCGAGCAGCGCGCCGAAGGTCAGATCATGCTGGACGGCGACAACCTGCTGACCAGCAAGCAGGATGTGGCCCTGATTCGTGCCAAGGTCGGCATGGTGTTCCAGAAGCCCACGCCGTTCCCCATGTCCATTTATGACAACATCGCTTTCGGCGTGAAGCTGTTCGAGAATCTAAACGCCTCGGACATGGACGACCGCGTGGAGTGGGCGCTGCGCAAGGCGGCACTGTGGAACGAAGTCAAGGACAAGCTGCAGCAAAGCGGCTCTGGTCTGTCGGGCGGGCAGCAGCAGCGTCTGTGCATCGCGCGCGGCATTGCCATCAAGCCAGAGGTGCTGCTGCTCGACGAGCCCTGCTCGGCGCTGGACCCCATCTCCACGGCCAAGATCGAGGAGCTGATTGCGGAGCTGAAGAACGACTACACCGTGGTCATCGTGACACACAACATGCAGCAGGCCGCCCGTTGCAGCGATTACACGGCCTATATGTACCTGGGGGATCTGGTGGAGTTTGGCGACACCGAAAAAATGTTCTTCAAGCCCCAGCGCAAGGAAACGGAAGACTACATCACAGGCCGCTTCGGCTAAGGACTTAAAAATGACAGAAAAACATTTGTCCACGCAGTTCGACTCCGAACTCAATCGTGTCTCTGCCCGCGTCATGGAGCTGGGCGGTCTGGTCGAGTCGCAGATCAGCAATGCCGTCTATGCACTGACCAGCTTCAGTACCGAGGCGGTTGAGCAGGTCATCAGCACCGAGCAGCGCGTCAACGCCATGGAGGTCGAGATCGACCATGAGCTGTCGTCCATCATTGCACGCCGCCAACCCACGGCCCGCGACCTGCGCCTGCTGATCGCCTTCTCCAAGGCCACGGCGAACCTGGAGCGCATGGGCGACGAAGCCTGCAAGATGGCCCGCATGGTCAAGTCCATCATCGAAAGCGGCGCTGCCCGTTCGCTGCCCAGCGGCGAGTTGCGCATGGCGGCACAGATGGCTTCCGAGCTGCTGCGCAAGACCCTGGATGCCTTTGCCCGGCTGGACACCAAGGCGGCGGTTGCCATCTTGCGTGAAGACGATCTGATCGACGAAGAGTTCGACGGCTTTGTGCGCAAGCTCATCACCTACATGATGGAAGATCCGCGCACCATCTCCGCCAGCCTGGACCTGCTGTTCCTGGCCAAGGCCATCGAGCGTATCGGCGACCACTCCAAGAACGTGGCCGAGCTGATCATCTACCTGGTCGAGGGCAAGGATGTGCGCCATCAGACCATGGCCGAAATCGAATCTGCGGTGTTGTAAGACGGAGGCTACTCAGGGATGAAGAAGATGCCCATGGTCCTCATCGTGGAGGACGAACCTGCGATTGCAGAGTTGATCGCGGTCAATTTGAGGCATAACGGCTTCCAGCCCGTATGGGCGGAAGACGGTGTTTCGGCGCAGCGCGAGCTTGATGCCGTGCTGCCCGACGTGATTTTGCTCGACTGGATGCTGCCCGGTGCCAGCGGACTGTCTCTGGCTCGCAAATGGCGTGCCGACAGCCGTACCAAGGCCGTGCCCATCCTCATGCTGACGGCGCGTGGCGACGAGCCCGACAAGGTGGCTGGCCTGGATGCCGGTGCGGATGACTACATCACCAAGCCTTTTTCCACCCAGGAGCTGCTGGCCCGCATTCGTGCCGTGCTGCGCCGCCGTGCGCCTGAGCAGGTGCAGGACAAGGTCAGCATTGGCGAGCTGGTGCTGGATGCCGCGGCCCACCGCGTGAGCTGGCAGGGCGATCTGCTCAAGATCGGTCCCACCGAGTTCAAGCTGCTCAACTATCTGATGAAGCACCCCGAGCGCGTGCACAGCCGTGCGCAGTTGCTCGACAAGGTCTGGGGCGATCATGTCTTCATTGAAGAGCGCACCGTGGACGTGCACGTCAAGCGCTTGCGAGAATCGCTGGGTGTGGCGGGTGCTCTGATTGAGACCGTGCGCGGTGCGGGCTACCGCTTCAGCGCCCAGGCCATGGCCTGACAGCACTTCCCCCCGAACCTCGGCCCGGCCTGGCTGGGTCGTCAAAAATCACAACTGAAAGCAAATATGGGGTGGCGTGGTTTTCGATTGTTGGCTTCTCAGGTCGCGGCAGCCGTGGTGGTATGGCTGCTGTGGGCCTATCTCGTTGCACCCGGTGCGACGGTGCTGCAGCAATGCGTGGCTGCCATGACGGGCGCCTTGATCGGCGGCTGGATATGGTGGCTGGTGGACAGCTGGAATGGCGCGCGTCTGCTGCACTGGCTGCGTCAGTCGGAGCTGGGCGCGGTGCCCAATCTGGCAGGGATCTGGGGCGAGGCCAGCGTGCGCATGCGCCGCTGGATTCGCCAGAGCGTGCAGCAGGTGCAGCAGGGCGATCAGCGGCTCAATGACATTCTGTCTGCCTTGCAGGCCAGTCCCAATGGTGTGGTGCTGCTCGATGCACAGGGCCGCATCGAATGGTGCAATCAGATTTCTGCCAAGCAGTTCGGCTTTGATGCCGAGCGCGATGTGCTGCAAAGCATTGGTAATCTGGTGCGAGATCCTCAGTTCAGTGCCTATTTTGCGGCGCAGGACTTCAGTCATGACCTGGTCATGCAGGGGCGCGAAAGCACACCTTCGCGGCCGGTCAAGCTGTCGGTGCAGCTCTACGGCTACGGTGAAGGGCGCAAGCTGCTGCTGGCGCGCGATGTGACGGCGCTGGAGCAGGCCGAGGCCATGCGCCGCGACTTCGTGGCCAATGTCTCGCACGAAATCCGCACGCCTCTGACCGTGCTGGCCGGTTTTGTCGAGACCCTGCAGAACCTGCCGCTCGAGGAAGACGAGCGCAGGCGCTATCTGGAGCTGATGGCCCAGCAGGCCGAGCGCATGCAGCATCTGGTCGAGGACTTGCTGACCTTGTCGCGCCTGGAGGGAAGCCCGCTGCCCAGCAACAATGACTGGGTGTCGGTGGCGCAGCTGCTCAATCGCTGTGAGAACGAGGCTCGCGGCCTGTCCAATGCCTTGACGCGCAAACAGGCCAAACCCCATGTGCTGAACTTTCCTGATGAGCAGGCGCTGCGGCAGGCCGGAGATCTGGCAGGTGCGAGCGCAGAGCTGCACAGTGCGTTTTCCAATCTGCTGGCCAATGCCATGCGCTACACGCCGGCCGGTGGGCAGATCGATGTGCGCTGGCAACTGCTGCCCGATGGATCGGCCCGCTTTGCCGTCAAGGACTCCGGCCCCGGCATCGACGAAAAGCACGTGTCGCGTCTGACGGAGCGCTTCTATCGCGTGGACCGCAGCCGCTCACGCGATACGGGCGGCACTGGCCTGGGGCTGGCCATCGTCAAGCATGTGCTGCAGCGGCATGGCGCCAGGCTCAGCATCCAGAGTGAGCTGGGCAAGGGGTCGGAATTCGCCGTCACCTTCCCGCCCAGCCGTGTGCGGGCAGCTGCTGAAGTACCCGCCAAGGCACTTTCTCATTAGGAGGCCCTGGGCTGGGCCTGCAGCTTTGGAGGTCGTATGGCTCTGTGCAAAATGCTGCTGAAGGCCATGGCTGTGACAAACAGGGCTGCCGCGCTGCAAACCCAGAAGGGCATGGGCGTGGCCTGCCAGTCCAGCCAGCCTTCGGCTGCTTGCCATCGGTAGGTCAGCCAGTAGCCAAGGCCCAGGCCGCCGCCCCACAGCAGCAGGCAATAAATCACCAGAGGCGCAACGGTCACGCGATAGCAGCGCAGCACGAAAATGCAATAGGTCTGCACGCAGTCCGCCACATGGTATGCAGCCACGCAGATCAGCAGCCAGGACGTCATTGCCAGCACCCGCGGGGAGTCGGTGTAGATGTCTGCAATCCAGGTGCGAGCGATCAAGAGCGTAGCTGCTGTCGCAATACCGATGAGCAGAGCAAGCTTGAAACACTGTTGAATCAGCGTGCTGGCCCGGGCTTCGTCACCGGCGCCGCGCCAGTAGCTGACGCGGGCGCTGGTCGCAATGGCCAGGGACAGCGGAACCATATAGCAGATGGCGGCCAGATTGGCGGCGATCTGGTGGCTGGCAGACGAGAGCGAGCCCTGCCTTGCCACATACAGGGCCATGAGGGTGAAGGAGGTGACTTCCACCAGAATGGCCAGGCCTGCAGGGATGCCAAGGCGGCAGAAGCGGCCCAGCTGCAGCCAGTCAGGGCGCTCCAGCCTCTGCCAAAGCGCCAGCGGAGCATAGAAATCCTGAGTGCGCATCAGCCACAGGGCCACGGCAAACATGGTGTAGTTGACCAGCAGCGTGGCCAGTGCGCAGCCCACTGCTCCCAGGGGGGCAAGGCCCAAGCCGCCAAAGGTGAACCAGATGGACAAGGGAATCTTGATCAGCAGCGAGATGAGTTGCAGCCAGGTGACCAGCTTGGGCTGGCCTAGCGCCTGGTTGAGCGCGCTGTAGATGCGAAACAGCAGCGCCGGTGGCAAGCCCCAGGCCAGTACGGCGAGATAGCGCTTGACCTCCAGTTGCAGCGCATCGGGCACATCGGTCCAGCGCAGCAGTGCGCCGGGCATGAGCAGCACCGCCATGCCAAGCACGCAGGCCAGTGCACACAGATACATGGACTGGCGCAGCGAATGGCCGATGGCCTGCGGCAGACCGGCACCCCGCTGTTCGGACCACAAGGGCAGAAGAGCCTGAAAAATGCCCATCAGTGAGGCATAGACGCTGATGAAAATGGCCGACCCTACGGAGAGGGTGGCCACGGCATCGTTGGAATAGCGGCTGGCCACGATGGTATCGGTGGTGCCAAAGGCCATGACGGCCAGCTGCCCGGCCAGCACGGTACCTGCATGCCGGCCTATGTATTGCAGCTCGCCTTTCATGGTGCGGCTTTGGGGCCGGTGTACTTGAGCAGTACCAGAACTTCCTTTTGACCGGCCAGACGGGTGATGCGGCTGACTTCATTCCAGCCTTGGCGCAGCTTGCGATTGTGATCGCCCGCCCAGCGGTCTGCATCGACCAGCGCCCAGCCGCAGTCGCCAGGGGCGCTGCGGCGCAGCAGCGCGGTGTCCACATGAGTGTAGTAGCGCACGGCCGCAATCTGCGAACGGCCCAGGCCGTAGGTCAGCACGCAGCTTGTGGCGCCGTTCTGCCTGAGTTCGCTGCCCAGCTGTGTCATCTGGAATTCATAGCTGCGAGCATGATCCAGCGGCTCCATCCAGAGTGTGGACAGCAGCACCCAGCTCAGTGTGGCGCCTCCGGCCGGGAGCACCAGGCTCTTCCAGATGGCTGCGCGATTGCGCGAGGTGCGCCAGATCACCAACACAAACCAGCCGGCCGTGGCGAACAGTGCCACGATGACCGTGGGCCAGGAGATGCTGGCCTCGAATTGCGGAGCCAGACGCGCAATATTGGCTGCGATCTTGGGCGGGAATCCGGTCTGAAACGCCAGCCAGACCACCCAGATGGCAATTGCGGATGCCGTAAAGAACAGCAGCGTGAACCAGTCGATCAGCGCGCTGATGCTGCGGCGGAAAGTGGGCAGGGCGAAGGCGGCCAGGGTGGCGATGGCGGGAAGCCCCAGCAGCAGTGCCCGATCGGCCGGGGTACTGCTCAGGCAGGCAGCCACCGGGACTGTGGCAAACAGCAGGGCGATGGACAGATGCGGGTTGTGGCCGGGGAAGGCAATCTGGCGGCGCCAGACCCACAACGTCCACAAAGCCAGGGGCCAGGCAGGCCAGCAGAACCACAGCAGCAGTTGCAGCAGGGCTTCCCAGTCCTTGAACGAGTCCACCAGATGCCAGACCCATTGATCCAGGGCCGTGGTCAGGCTGGCTGCGAGCACCGTGGCGGCCAGCCAGGCTGCGGCCCAGGTGCGGGCCTGACGGTGGGCGCGGCCGGGATTGTCGCCCCAGCTGCGCTGAGTGAAGGCGATCACGCCGCAGCCAAGTCCGAACAGCACGGAAAGAGTGGGGGCGCCGCTCAGGGCCAATCCCAGCAGGCCGAATAGCAGTGCCGCGGCTGACTTCCTGGGGTGATAGGCCATGGCCGCAGCTGCAAAAAACAGCAGCGCCGTGCAGCCCAGCTGCGTGACATAGCTGGTGGTTTCATGCGAGAGCTGGGCCAGGCCCAGGCAGGCAACCAGGGCCAGCAAAGCTGCATCGGCCATGGCGCGGGCATAGTCGATCAGCTGGGCTTCCCCGCCAAAGGCAAAGGCCACGGGCTGCGCACCAGGCGTGCGTGCAAGGTAGTAGGCTCCCCACCAGGTGGCGCCCAGGGTCACGACCAGCAAGGCGATGAAGGGCAGGCGCGCCGCCATTTCGGCGCCGAGCAGCCACTCGAAACCCTGCAAGGACAAGGCACCCAGCCAGTAGGGCAGCAGACCGTCCATGCTGGGAGCCAGGCCCGAGAGCTTGGGGGCCAGCCAGTCGGTCTTGCCCAGCGCCAGCTCGCGCATGTAGCCAAAGGCCTCCATATCGTTGGAGCGCCAGGGGCCGCGCATGACAAAGCCGGGAATCACATAGGCCAGGCACAGCAAAAGCAGGGCCCAGCGCGGCAGGCGGCGTACAGCGCTTTGGGCAACGATGGCGGGTGTGGGCTGGTTCACGCAATCAATCCAGTAGCGGCTGTGCGAATTTGCACGGCCAGATCAGGCGAAAGCGCTTGAGGTCAAAGCGCTTGGTGCTCCGATGATAGGAGCATTGGGATTCCGTCGAGCGGCACCCAAAAAAGAAAAAGGCAGCACGGTTGCCCGGGCTGCCTTTTCAGCAAAAAAGTAAGAATTACTTCTTGCCGAAGCGGTTGCGGAACTTCTCCACGCGGCCACCCATGTTGTCCACCGACTTTTGTGTGCCAGTGTAGAAGGGGTGCGATTCAGAAGTGGTATCCAGCTTGAACAGAGGGTACTCTTTACCTTCGAAGTTTTCGGTTTCCTTGGTGGAAACGCAAGAACGTGTCACGAACTTGAAGCCGTTGGACATGTCAACGAACAGAACTTCGCGGTAATTGGGGTGAATGCCTTCTTTCATGATCTTTCCTTTGGTCAAGTGCGGGAGCCGCACCAGCCTGTCCGGTGTACTTTCCGCATAAAAGCTCTCCATTATTGCACACAATGAGAAAACAGCGCTGCTTGCGTCAGCAGGCGGTGGTGTGCGTTCAGCTTGCAAACCATGACCAATAGCTTCGGTGGCAGGCCTGATCCAGACAAGGCTGCAGAGTTCTTTTAGCTGCAGCAGCCCGGTGTTTGGGGCCGGCCGCCGCATGCCGGAGCGCTTCCGGCTGCGGGAGCTTGATGTGGCTCAACCCCCGGTAGGTCGTGACTATGCAACAACTTCTGCAGCGCATAAGATGTTGCGTTATTGCCATGCAGCAAAAAAGGGGCCGCTATGGTTGACCGCAAGGCCGAAGCTCAGTTCAGTTCCAGCCAGCAACTTGATCAAGCTGTGCGTGCGATGTGGGCGCAGCAATGGCTGTCGGTTTCCCCCGAGTCCCAATGGCAGGCCTGGATGGATTGGGCGGGCAACCTTGCCATCAGTCCGGGAAAGCGTCTGGATCTGGCAAGGCTGGCGCTGGAGGAATGGGTCAGGCTTTGCTATGGCGGGCCACAGACACAGGAGGCGGAGCGTCTCTTTCAGGATCCTGAATGGAAGCAATGGCCGTTCACGGTCATGAGTGCGGGCCTTGCCGCTCAGCAGCGCTGGTGGCAGGCTGCCGCCCAAGGCGTTCCGGGTGTTGAAAGACACCACGAGCGTCTGGTCGGATTCTGGGGCAGGCAGTGGCTGGATATGCTTTCGCCTGCGAACTTTTTTGCCACCAACCCGATAGTTCTGGAGCGCACCGTCAAAGAGGGCGGGGCGAATCTGGTGCGTGGCTTCCAGTACCTGATGGAAGATGTGCACGCGCAGCTCGCAAACATGCCGCCTGCGGGCTGCGAGGGGTTTCAGGTGGGGCGCGATGTGGCCGTCACCGCTGGCAAGGTGGTGCTGCGCAACCCGTTGATGGAGCTGATCCAGTACGCGCCGACAACCGACAAGGTCCATCCCGAGCCGGTATTGATCATGCCGGCCTGGATCATGAAGTACTACATCCTGGATCTGTCGCCGCACAATTCGCTGATCAGGTATCTGGTCGATCAGGGACATACGGTGTTCTGCGTCTCCTGGAAGAACCCCGATGCCGGCGATCGAGATCTGGGCATGGACGACTATGTCGAGCTGGGCTGGCGTGCTGCGCTGGATGCCGTCACGGCCATCGTCCCGGGGCAGAAGGTGCACGCAGCGGGCTATTGTCTGGGTGGGACCTTGCTGGCCATTGTGGCGGCCGCGATGGCGCGCGATGGAGACGAGCGTCTGGCATCGATGACCTTGCTGGCCGCGCAGACCGATTTCACCGAACCTGGCGAGCTGGCGCTGTTCATCGACGAAGCGCAGGTCAGCCTGCTTGAGGCTCAGATGGCCCAGCAAGGCTATCTGCGCGCCGATCAGATGGCGGGCGCGTTCCTGATGCTGCGCTCCCATGATCTGCTGTGGTCGCGCATGGTCAATCAATACCTGCTGGGCGAGCGGGCACCGATGAGCGATCTCATGGCCTGGAATGCCGACGCCACGCGCATGCCTGCCAGGATGCACTCGCAATACCTGCGCCGTCTGTTTCTGAATAACGATCTCAGTGAAAGCCGCTATCCGGTCGATGGCAAGCCGGTCTCGCTTCTCAATCTGCAAGTGCCCATCTTCTGTGTGGGAACGCTTACCGATCATGTAGCGCCTTGGCAATCGGTATTCAAGCTGCACCATCACACTGCGGCTGAAATCACCTTTGTGCTGACGAGTGGCGGCCACAACGCCGGCATTGTCAGTGAGCCCGGTCATCCGCGACGCCGCTATCAGCTGCTCACTCGGCCTGTCGGCGCTCGGGACATTGTCGCCCAGCAGTGGCTGCAGGAGGCCGAGCAGCGCCAGGGCTCCTGGTGGCCGGCATGGGACGAGTGGCTCAAGAATAGATCCGGCACACCGATAGCTCCGCCGCGCATGGGCGGCACGAGCGGCGGGCCCTTGTATGACGCTCCGGGCCAGTACGTGCTCGGGCATTGAGTTTTCAAAAGCCGTTTGGTCACGGTGATATGCCGGACGGCCCGCCAGCCTCTCGATAGGCTCTACCATCACCATAGGGAGAACGATATGAGCATTCAAGCGACCCCTCTGAATCTGTTCAAGGCCAATGCCGAGCTGCAACTGCGCATCGCTCAGCTTATGCGTGAAAGTGGCCATCGCTGGCTGGCAGCCGCGCAGCAGACCAGTGCTGCAGGCATCAGTGAAACCACGGCGGAGCTGCAAAGCCTGCTGCGTGCTGAAGACTGGCAATCACTGGCCAGCCTGCCCGCCGAGGCTTTCATGCGCAGGCTCGAAGACCGCATGAGTGATGCCAAGAGCGCCAGTGATATCGCGATCAAGAACCAGCAGGCTTTTGCCAGCGGTCTGCAGCAGGCCCTGGAGGCCTGGCAAAAATCCGTGGCCGAGGCCCTGCGTGCAGACGGCGCGCCCAATCTGCCCGCTTTGCCACTGCAGGACATCTTCAAGCAATGGCTGTCTGCCTGGGCGCCGGCAACTCAGGACCCCGCCCAGGACAAGAGCGGCAAAGCGGCGCAGAAGTAGGCAACAGGCTGGCGCAGCTTCAGCCAAAGATGGCGGCGCTGCCGCCTGCGGGCCGGCTGGTCAGCTGGCTCTCCATTGTAAAAATCCGATGTTTTCGGCGTTTTATGGTGATCCATAAAGCGCTGGAAGCTATTGTTTTTGAAGCTTCTTGAGAGAGAAGACTGTGACCTTGGGAGCACGACATGAACAAACCCAGCGGGATCGGTCCGTCGACCAACGGGTCTGTTGATCCTTTTGCATGGTGGCGGGCCGCCGGGGCCTATGCGGTGGATGCCGCTCAACGTGCCGTGCTGTATGCCGACATCGAGCGGCAGGTGGGCGACCAGTACCGGACTCAGCGTGAGGCCAGGATGCCGAACGTGCTGCATTTCCCCGCGGAACTCGTGATGTCGGGGCTGGACCTCCCAAGACCTGTCAACTATGGCCTGGTGCGTATCCAGGCGTCCGAAGATCGACCTGCCGACCCCGCCAAGCGTCCATTCGTCGTGATAGATCCACGCGCCGGGCATGGCCCGGGCATAGGTGGCTTCAAGCCCCATAGCGAGATCGGTGCGGCGCTGGAGGCCGGTCACCCTTGCTACTTCGTCGGTTTTCTGCCCGATCCCGTACCTGGTCAGACGGTGGAGGACGTGATGCGTGCCGAGGCCGCGTTCATGCGTCGCGTGGCCGAGCTTCACCCCGAGAGCGAGGGCAAGCCGGCGGTCATCGGCAACTGCCAGGCGGGCTGGCAGATCCTGATGACGGCCGCTGTCTGGCCCGAGCTGTTCGGGCCCATCATTGTTGCCGGAGCGCCCCTGTCGTACTGGGCCGGCGACAATCCCATGCGCTACTCGGGCGGGCTTCTCGGGGGCAGCTGGATGACGGCACTGGCCAGCGATCTGGGTAACGGCCGCTTCGACGGCGCCCATCTGGTGCAGAACTTCGAGCAGCTCGATCCGGCCAACACGCTCTGGAGCAAGCAGTACAAGGTCTATGCGAATGCCGACACCGAAGCCGAGCGCTATATAGACTTCGAGAAATACTGGGGCGGCTATGTCTTCCTCAACGATGTGGAGATGCAGTACATCGTCGACAAGCTGTTCATCGGCAACAAGCTGTCGACGGCCCAGTTGCTGACATCGGACGGGGTGCGCATCGATCTGCGCAATATCCGTTCGCCCATCCTGGTGTTCTGCTCCTATGGCGACAACATCACGCCGCCGGCCCAGGCTCTGGGCTGGATCACCGATCTGTACGCCAGTGACGACGATGTGCGCGCTCATGACCAGACCATCATCTTCAGCACGCACGACAGCATCGGTCATCTGGGCATCTTTGTTTCGGGCGCCGTCGGCAGCAAGCAGCACCGCAAGTTCGCCAGTGCCATCGAGCAGATCAATCTGCTGCCGGCAGGCATCTATCGCGCCAGCGTGGACGATGCCACGAAGCAGGAGCAAAAGCTGCTCCATGATCCTTATCTGTTGAGCATCCGTGCCAGCGGCATCGATGAAGTGCGCGATATCGTCAAGCCCGATCCCGAGTCCGATCGCCGTTTCGACGCGGCGGCCCGGGTATCCGACATCAACCTGGCTCTGTATCGCAGCATATGGCAACCCTGGGTGCGTGCGCTGAGTACTTCCCAATCGGCACACTGGCTGCAGACCTTGCATCCCATGCGCCTGCAATTCGAGGCCTGGAGCAGCCAGCATCCGCTGGCTTGCCTGATACGCAGCAGCGCCGAATACATACGCGAACATCGCCAGCCCGTGGATGAGGCCAATCCCTGGTTGCAGATGCAGCAGCGGTGCTCGGCCGCACTGGATCGCGCTCTCGATGATTTCCGCGACCGGCGAGATCATATCTACGCCTTGTGGTTCGACATGCTCTATGGCTCGCCGCTCATGCAGGCGCTGGCGGGGCATGCTCATGGCGAGAGCGCAGCGGTGCGCCAGCATCCTGGCTCCACCCCCGAGCATCTGGCGCTGATGGCGGACAGGCAGCGACAGATCGAGAGCAGTGTGGATCAGGGGGGCGTGCTCGAAGCCACGCTGCGCGGTTTGCTGAGCGTGCTGTCCCAGCGTCGCGCTGTGGACGAGCGCTACTACCACCTGGCTGCGCAATTGCTGGAGCAGCAAGCGCCTGGGCGCTGGACTCTGGCCGAGCTGCGAGCCGCCATCCGCGAGCAGACCCTGGTGATGAGGCAATGCGGCAGCGCCGCCATCGAAGCCATTCCCGGCCTGCTGAAGAACACGCCTGCCGACACCATCCGCAAGGCCGCTGAAGCCATCACCCAGATGGCAGCCATCGATAAGGAGCCAGGCGCGGAGGATGATGCCGTGAGACAGGCCTTGCAGCAGGTACAGGCCTTGTTCGAGCAGGCCGCGCTGGCGCAGCAGCCTCGTATCCAGGAGCCTCTGGAGCTGGCGCCGGCTTTGGCACAGGCTCCTGCAGCTCCCCAGCGGGCTGCGGCTGCCGAGCGACGTAAACCGGCCGCATCACGCGGCAAGAAAGGAGCGCGATGAGTCAACCGAGCCCAGACATGGCGCAGCAGCCGTTTGAGGGCATAGCCGTCGGCGACAGCCTGCGCGTCACCGTTGCCTCCCGTGACGCGGGCACGCTGACGCTGCTCTGCGTCCACGATGCACAGCCCCGGCAGCCATCCCCGCAGCAAGCGGTTTCCATGTCATCCGGCGGCGCAGCGCAGCCGCTTGACGTTGCCTCCCATCACGGCCTGAGCCGCCTGCTGGCGGCTGTCAAGGAACTGCCGCCGGTTCGCGTGGGGGTGGTCCATCCCTGCGATGCCACCAGCCTGTCCGCTGCGCTTGATGCGCATCGGCTGGGGCTGATCGAGCCGGTCCTGATTGCTCCGCGCGCCAGGCTGGAGGCGGTTGCTCTTGCACAGGGGTTCGAGCTGCAGGGCCTGCGCATCGAGGACGTTCCGCACAGCCATGCAGCTGCCGAGCATGGTGTCAGGCTCGCTGCCAGCGGTGAAGTCGAGGCACTGATGAAAGGCAGCTTGCATACCGACGAGCTGATGGCGGCTGTCGTTGCCAGCAGTGCCGGGCTGCGCACCAAGAGGCGTGTAAGCCATTGCTTTGTGTTGCAGACGGCCAGCTACCCGCGCCCCTTCATCGTCACCGATGCGGCCATCAATCTGGCCCCCGATCTGTTGCAGAAGGCCGATATCGCGCGCAATGCCATAGAGCTGGCACAGGTTCTGGGGGTGGCCAGGCCCAGGCTCGCCATCCTCGCCGCCGTCGAGACGGTCAACCCCAACATGCCCGCGACGCTGGATGCTGCCGCACTGTGCAAGATGGCCGACCGGGGCCAGATCACCGGAGGCGTGCTGGACGGACCGCTGGCTTTCGACAATGCAGTCTCCATGGAGGCTGCGCGTACCAAGGGCATCACTTCGCCGGTGGCCGGTCAGGCCGACATCCTGCTGGTGCCCGATCTGGAAAGCGGCAATATGCTGGCCAAGCAGCTCATGTACCTGGGCGGCGCCGCCAGCGCAGGCATCGTGCTTGGCGCCAAGGTGCCCATCGTTCTGACCAGCCGCGCGGATTCGCGCGAATCCCGCATTGCATCCTGCGCGATTGCGCTGCTGCTCGCACATCACTACCGGCAGACGCCGCCCTGAAAAGCATGGTCGATGGCGCCAGGCTGGCCGTTGCTTCAGCCTGTGCCCTGTCGGCAGACAAAGGTACTGCCATGAGCAATTCCGTGATCATCGTCCTGAACTGTGGCTCGTCGAGCATCAAGTTCGCCGTATTCGAGGCCGCTCCACCGCTGCCGCGCAAGCCTCTGTGGAACGGCAAGGTACAGGGGATTGGCGGGCCCGGTCCCGACTTCGGCGAAACCGGCGTCCAGCCCTTTGCCATCGAACTGGGCACAGAGCATCCGTATCGCGATGCGCTGCGCGTCATCCGCGAGCGCATCACGGCCCGGCTAGAGGATCGGCCCGTGGCGGCGATCGCCCATCGGGTGGTGCATGGCGGCAGCAAGTATTTCGAGTCCACCCGCATCGATGCAGGCGTGTTGCGAGACTTGCGCAGCTATGTGCCGCTGGCACCGCTGCATCAGCCGTTTGCGCTGGAGGCCATCGAGATCCTGTTGCGCGAGCGGCCCGACATCGTGCAGATTGCCTGCTTCGATACAGGCTTTCATCACAGCTTGCCCAAGGTGGAGCAGATCCTTCCTCTGCCCTACGAATGGTGGCAGCGTGGCGTGCGCCGCTATGGCTTTCACGGGCTCTCGTATGCCTATATGGCGACCGCGCTGGCCGAGCGTCATGGCGACAGGGCCAGGGGGCGCACCATCGTCGCCCATCTGGGCAGTGGCGCCAGCCTGTGCGGCATGCAGCAGCTGCAAAGCATGGCGACCACCATGGGCTTCTCGGCCCTGGACGGATTGATGATGGGCACGCGCACCGGGGCGCTGGACCCGGGGGCCGTGCTCTATCTGATGGAGATCGAGAAGCTGACGCTTCAAGAGGTGGGGCATCTGCTCTATCACGACTCGGGGCTGCTTGGCGTGTCGGGCGTCTCGTCCGAGCCGCGTGTGATCCTGCGCCATGTCCGGGATTCCGGTGAGGCTGGCGAGCGGGCGTGCATCGCGCTGGACCTCTTTGTACGCCGCATCGTGCGCGAGATCGGTTCTCTGGTCGCTGCGCTGGGCGGGCTGGACATGCTGGTGTTCACGGCGGGCATTGGCGAGCACAGCGAGGAGATTCGTGCCCGCGTCTGCGCCGATCTGGCATGGCTGGGCCTGGGGCTGGATGAGCGGGCCAATGCAGCCCATGCACCGGTCATTTCATCTGCAGACAGCCGGGTACTGGTGGGGGTTGAGCCCACGAATGAGGAGTGGGTGGCCGCCCGCGATACGGTGCGGCTTCTCGCGCACTCATAGTCTTTTTGACATGCATCGAGTGGCGGCCGGGCTTGAAGGTGCCATGCAGGTATTCATGGTGGCCCAGAGCAGAGACTGGGCGGTTGCGCGTCTTACCGAATGGCTTCGCTCTCTTGCACCGGGCATTGCCTGGCCGCATCGATGCTCGCCTGGATGGCCGCGCGTGCCTGAGGGCTGTTCTTCCAGCAGCTGGAGCCTGTGAGGGCCGAGGCCTTGGCGACGATGTCCAGGGCGCTGGCCTGACGCAACTGGGCGAACGAGCCGTAGCCCAGGGATTCCAGCCGGCTCAGCACCGCCGTGCCCACGCCCTTGAGGGCAAGCAGTGATTGGCGTTCTTCAATGGTGAATGGCATGGGTCGAGGCTTTGAAGCTGGAAGGCAAAAGACTTTCAGCAGAAACAGGCGATACGCCCGCCATGGTTGCCGTGGCGCCCGGCCAGAACTCAGGCCATGCTCGACAAGGTTTTTCTGAACCGCATCAGCGACAGCCAGAACAGCACGGCGCCGATTCCTGCCAGCCACAGAAAGGGCTTCCACACGGTCTCTATGCCAGCGCCGCGATACAGAATCGCCTGACCCAGCTCCACAAAATGCGTGGTGGGGGCGAACAGCATCACATCCTGCACCAGCTGGGGCATGGATTCGCGGGGTGTCATGCCGCCAGACAGCAATTGCAGCGGCAGCAGCGTCAACACCATCAGCAGGCCGAACTGCGGCATGCTGCGCGCCACCGTGGCCAGGAAGATGCCCATGGCCGTAGTTGCGAAAAGACACAGGGCCGAGCCTGCCATGAACAGCAGCAGACTGCCTTCGATGGGCACCTTGAGCGCGCCGCGCACGACCAGATTGAGCGAGACACCTGCCGCCAGCAGCACCACGGCGCCCATGGACCAGACCTTGGCCAGCATGATCTCGGTAGGCGTCACGGGCATGACCAGCAGATGCTCGATGGTGCCATGCTCGCGTTCGCGGATCAGCGCCGCGCCCGTGAGGATGATGGAGAGCATGGTGACGTTGTTGATGATCTGCATCAATCCGCCGAACCAGATCTTGTTCAGTCCGGGGTTGAAGCGGGCGCGCAGCTCCAGGTCCACGGGCAGTGCGCTGCCTCCCCGGTGACGCTGCACGAACTCGTTGACTTCGGCCAGCACGATCTGCTGCACGTATCCGCTGCCGGAGAACGCCTGGCTCATGCGCGTGGCATCCACGTTCAGCTGCAGCTCGGCCTTTCTGCCGGCCAGCACATCGCGCTGGAAGTTGGGAGGAATGGTCAGCGAGAAGGTGAAATCGCCTGCATCCAGCCCGGGATCCACATGGCTGAAATCCACCATCTGCGGCGGCATGAACTGAGGCGGGTAGAACGCCGAGGTGATGCGTGCGGACAGTGGCGACTGGTCTTCGTCGACGATGGCAATCGGCGCCTTGTGCAGCGTATCGGGCATGGCCGTGGCCGCGGTGTACACCGAGGCCGTGAAGGTGTAGACGATGAGCACCAGCATCACCGGGTCGCGCCACAGGCTCCACAGCTCCTTGACGCCCAGGCGCCAGATATTTTTCAGGCTATGCCACATGGTGTTTCTCCATGACGAAAACGAGGGGCTGCTGCTGAAACTGGCGCTGGCCCACCGCCAGGACAGCGAGCAAGGGCCGCCCCGCAGCGAGGCTGTCGTCCCCCTCCCGCGTTAGCGAGAGAGGGGGAAGCTGCGCAGCAGCTCAGGGGGAGCTTCATCATTTTTCTTGCTTGGGCAGAGCCCAGATGGCCACGCCCATGATCACGGGAACGGCAATCAGCAGCGGCAGCAAGGTCGGTGCCAGGTCGTGCAGGCCCAGCGCCTTGTTGAAGACGCCGCGGCTGATGGCGAACATATAGGTGGCCGGGTAGATCTCGCCAATCCAGCGACCGGCGCCTTCGAGCGAGGACACCGGATCGGTCAGCCCCGAGAACTGCGTGGCTGGAATCAAGGTGCCCAGCATGGCAAAGAACATGGCGGCAATCTGGCTGCTGGTGACGGCAGAGGCCAGCAGTCCCATGCCCGTGGCAATGACGCTGAAGAGCAGGGCGGCCATGACGAGCAGGGGGAAGCTGCCGGTCATGGGCACGCCGAACACGAATACCGCCATGGCACACATCAGAAAGAAGTTCAGCATGGCCAGCACCACATAAGGCAGTTGCTTGCCCAGCAGAAACTCGATGCGGGTCACGGGAGTGACGTACAGGTTCACGATGGAGCCCAGCTCCTTTTCCCGCACCACGGCCAGGGCCGTGAGCATGGCGGGCAGCATCATCAGCAGCAGCGGAATCACGGCCGGCACCATGGCGGGCAGGCTTTTCACATCGGGGTTGTAGCGAAAGCGGGTTTCCAGGCTGACCTGGCTGGCTAGCTGTATGCCCAGTCGCTCGCGCGCCTGCTGTACCAGCCACAGCTGATGCATGGCCTGGACATAGCCTTTGACGGTCTCGCCGCGCTGGGGCATGGCGCCGTCGAACCAGGCGCCCACGGCTACCTTCGAGCCGCGCAGCACATCACGGCCGAAGCCGGGCGGTATCTCGATGGCCAGCGCCAGCTCGCCGCTCTTCATGCGCCGGTCCAGGTCCGCGTAGTCCTGGATGGGAGGCATTTCAATGAAATAGCGCGAGCCTGCGAGATTGTTCACATAGTTCTGGCTGATGGTGCTCTGATCGCGGTCGAGCACTGCGAAGTGCAGGTCTTCGACGTCCATGCTGATGCCGAAACCGATCACCACCATCAGGACCAGCGAGCCCACCAGGGCCAGCGTGGCCCGCACGGGATCGCGTTGCAGCTCCAGCGACTCGCGCCACAGATAGCTCCACAGGCGCTGCAGGCTGAAGCCGGTGCCGCTGGAGTGCGCTGCGGAAACAGTAGCTTGTTGCGATTGACCTGAATTGGAATCAGCGTCTTTTGATGCTGAAAACGAGTCCGAGCAAGCGGTAGCAGCTTCCTTTTTGATATCAAGCACGGGCGCTGCCTCGCCCGAGGCCTCCACCAGATAGCCGATGAAGGCCTCCTCCAGTGTGGCCGCGCCGCGCTTGGCGGTCAGGGCTGCGGGCCGGTCGCTGTCCAGCACCTTGCCCGCATGCATCATGGACATGCGGTCGCAGCGCTCGGCCTCGTTCATGAAGTGCGTGGAGATGAAGATCGTCACCCGGTCGCGGCGCGAGAGCTCGATCAGCAAGCGCCAGAACTGGTCGCGCGCCACGGGGTCCACGCCCGAGGTGGGCTCGTCGAGAATCAGCAGCTCCGGCTTGTGCACCATGGCCACGGCCAGAGACAGGCGCTGGCGCATGCCCAGCGGGATATTGCCGGGCAGCGTCTCGCGCACCTCTGTGAGCCCGAAGCGGGTGAGCATTTCCTCGACCCGCGCAGGGATCTCGGCCGGATCCACATGGAAGAGTTCGGCGTGCAACACCAGGTTCTGCAGCACGGTCAGCTCGCCGTAGAGCGAGAAGGCCTGGGACATATAGCCCACGCGCCGGCGTGTGGCCACGTCATGCGGATCGATCTTCTTGCCAAACAGCCAGGCATCGCCCTCGCTGGCGGGCAGCAGCCCGGTCAGCATCTTCATGGTGGTCGATTTGCCGCAGCCGTTGGAGCCCAGAAAACCGAAGATCTCGCCGCGACGAATGCGGAAATTCACATGGTCCACGGCCACGAAATCGCCAAAGCGCATGGTGAGATCGCGCGCCTCGATGGCGATGTCGTCATCGCTGGTCTGCAGCGGCGGGATCACCACGGCGGCATGGCCGCGCTTTTTTTCCTCGGGCAGCAGGGCGATGAAGGCGGCTTCCAGCGCCGGCATGCCGGTGCGCGCCAGCAGCTCGGCGGGGGTGCCGGTGGCCAGAATCAGTCCGTCATCCATGGCCGCCAGCCAGTCGAAGCGCTGGGCCTCGTCCATATAGGCCGTGGCCACGATCACGCTCATCTGCGGGCGCTGGCCGCGGATGCGGTTGATCAGATCCCAGAACTGCGCGCGCGCCAGCGGATCCACGCCGGTCGTGGGCTCGTCGAGAATCAGCAGGTCGGGGTCGTGGATGAGGGCACAGCACAGCGCCAGCTTCTGCTTCATGCCGCCCGAGAGCTTGCCGGCAGGGCGGGAGAGGAATTTCTGCAGTCCGGTGCTCTGGGTCAGATCGTCAATGCGCGCCCGGCGCTCGGCCGCGTCATGACCGAAAAGGCGCCCGAAGAACTGCAGATTCTCTTCGACCGACAGCGTGGGGTAGAGGTTCTTGCCCAGTCCCTGAGGCATGTAGGCAATGCGGGGGCAGACGGCATCGCGGTGCTTTTTGCTGCGCATGTCGCCGCCCAGCACCTGTATCTCGCCGCCCTGCAGCGCGCGCGCTCCGGCAATCAAAGACAGCAGGCTTGACTTGCCCACGCCGTCAGGGCCGATCAGGCCGACCATGATGCCTGCAGGAATCTCCAGGCTCAGTCCGCGCAGCGCCTGCGTCTTGCCGTAGGCGAGCGTCACATCGCGCAAGGTGGCTACATGCTGGGTCATGGCAAATGGGACCGCAATGTTCACGAGGCCGACGCGTCGCCGGTGCGCAGCTCCAGCTTGGTCGGCCATTCGCGCTCTTTATCGAGCTTGATCCAGGCCACGCCGGGCAGGCCTGTCTTGACTTGAGTCAGGTGCTTTTGCAGCAGGTCCGGTGCAATACGTGCCTTGACGCGGAACATCAGCTTCTGTCTTTCGCTGGCCGTCTCCACGGTCTTGGGCGTGAATTGGGCGGTGCTGGCGACAAAGGACACCTGAGCCGGGATCACATATTGCGGGGCCGCATCCAGCACGATACGCACCTCGGTGCCAAGGGCCACTCGGCCAGCCACGGTCTCGGGCAGGAAGAAGCTGATGTAGACGTCCGAGACATCCACCATGTTCAGCACCTTGCCGCCGGCGCCGATCACCTCGCCGGGCTGGGCCAGCCGGTATTGCACGCGGCCATCGCGCGGGGCGGTGAGTTCGCTGTCCTTCACATCGGCATCGATGCGCTGGACGGTGGCGGCAGCGGCCGTCACCGCCGATTCCGCACCTATGGTCTGGGCCTTGGCTGCGTCGATGGCCGCCTTGGCTGCCGTGGCCTGTGCCTCGGCAGCCTTCAGCGCGGCCTGGGCGCCGCGGACCCGGGCCCGGTCGTCGTCCAGTTCCTGCTCCGATGAAGCACCTTCGCGTGCCAGTGTCTCGGAGCGCTTGACGCGGCGCAGCGCTGCATCCAGTTCGGCTTCGCGCTGGGCCACAGTGGCCATGGTGGCAGCGTACTGGCTTTCGCGCAGCGCGATTTCGGCGCGTGCCGAGGTCACCGCATGAGAGGCGCGTTCGCGGCCCGCAATGGCTTCGCGCTGCTGGGCCTGCAGGCTTTCGATCTGCATGCGCGCCAGTGGCTGACCGGCTTTCACGAACTCGCCTTCCTGCACCAGGATTTCAGCGATGCGGCCCGCATATTTGGTGGCGACGTCGATTTCGGTGGCCTCGATGCGGCCGTTGCCGCTGATCAGGCCTTCGGATGCCTGTGCGCTGCGCCATTGCTGCCAGCCATAAGCGCCCAGGGCGGTTGCGGCAACGATGAGCGCGGCGATGGTCAATTTCTTGTTCATGGACATGGATTCGCTGGTCAAGGTTGGAGGGCCGCAGAGGTGGGGGCGCTGCTCTGGCCTTGAGCAAAGTAGCCTCCGCCCAAAGCGGCATAGAGAGCGACCTGGGTGGACAGCAAGGCTTCACGGCCCTGAACCAGTTGCTGCTCGGCGCTCAGCAGGTCGCGTTCGGCATCCAGCACATCGAGATAGGGCGAGGCTCCCTGGTCATAGCGCAGCCGCGCCAGTCGGGCGCGTTCCTTGAGTGCAGCGCGCTGATCGGTCAGCACCACGAGCTGCTGCTCGAGCATGGTGCGGCTGGACAGTGCATCCAGCACTTCGCGCATTGCGGTCTCTATGGTTTTTTCGTACTGGACGACCGCCATGTTCTGTCGCACGGCCTGCAGATTCAGGTTGGCCTGGCGCTGGCCGCCGTCAAAGATCGGCAGCGAAATCGTGGGAGCAAACTGCCAGGCACGGCTGCCGCTTCTGAACAGGCCGTCGAGCTCCGCGCTGGCTGTGCCCCAGCTGCCGGTCAGGGCGATGCGAGGCAAAAACGCAGCGCGCGCGGCCGATACATTGGCCTTGGCGGCCTGCAGGCCGTACTCGGCGGCAATGATGTCGGGGCGCTGTGTCAGCAGATCGGACGGCAGACCTTCGGGAATGGGTTTCAGGATCACGGCGGTGGAGCTGCTTTGCGGCAAGCGGTCTGCATCCATTCCCGTGAGCTGCAGCAGTGCATTGGCCTGCAGCGCGCGCTGCTGTGCCAGCTGGGTGCCTATGGCCTTGGCCTGGTGAACCAGAGTCTGTACCTGCGTGAGCGCATAGCGTGAAGTGGACCCCACCTCGGTGCGGCGCTTGAAGATGCGCAGCGATTCCTCGCGGCTGGCAATCGTGCGCTGGGTCAGGGTCAGGCGTTCATCCAGACTGCGCAGTGCCAGATAATTCAGCGCTACCTGCTTGACGAGACTGGATTGAACCGCATGCTGCGTGGCATCCAGCGCCAGATAATTGCCTAAAGCGGCATCGCTGAGGCTTTTGACACGGCCCCAGAGATCGAGCTCCCAGCTGTTGAGGCCGACAAAGACTTGCTGATCGCCGGCGACGACGGAGCGGCCACTGGCGTTGAGGTCGGCGGGAACACGTGCTCTGCCATGACTGCTGCCAAGGCCGATCGTCGGCAGTCGAGCAGCACTCTGTATGTCATAGGCGGCCTGGGCTTCCTGCACACGCAGCAAGGCGAGGCGCTGGTCCTGATTGTGGGCAAGAGCTGCGCGAATCAGCTCCTGCAGGTTTTGGTCAAGGTAGAAGTCTTGCCAGCCAATCGATGCCGTATTTGCTGCCGCAGCGTTCTCTTGCTTTTTTGTCCACTCCTGAGGCCACTTGTCCGGGAGCTTGGCCTGGGCCTGTGGCTGCAGAATCGGCACCGTCGGGCTGCAGGCTGCCAGCGCTGCCAGCAATGTGGCTGCTGCCAGCAGGCGCGTCGATGTGGTGTTGTAGGGTGGTGTGCGATTTGCTGAAAGGGCCATGAATGCAGAACCTGCGACTTGAAAGCTTTTGGCTTCCGGTTATCGCAAGATTTGTATAGATGTATATCCCTAGTATTGAGGGGCGGCTTGCAAGCCAGTTTGAGCTATGTCAATTAATGGAGTCAAGCGGCAGAAACAACAAAGCCCCGCGAGGCGGGGCTTTGTTGTCTCGATGCACGAAGAGGCCTTAGCCGCCGCGACGCATCATGTCGAAGAACTCCACGTTGTTCTTGGTGGCCTTCATGTTCTTGATCATGAGTTCCATGGACTCGATCTCGTCCATGTTGTACATGAACTGGCGCAGGATACGAGTCTTTTGCAGAATCTCGGGAGCCAGCAGCAGCTCTTCGCGGCGTGTACCGCTCTTGGTGAGTTCGATGGCTGGGAACACGCGCTTTTCGTAGAGGCGACGGTTCAGGTGCAGTTCGCTGTTGCCGGTTCCCTTGAATTCTTCAAAGATCACTTCGTCCATGCGGCTGCCGGTGTCGACCAGTGCCGTAGCGATGATGGTCAGCGAGCCGCCTTCTTCCACATTGCGGGCCGCGCCGAAGAAGCGCTTGGGGCGCTGCAGTGCGTTGGAGTCCACACCGCCCGACAGCACCTTGCCTGACGAGGGCACGACGTTGTTGTAGGCGCGGGCCAGGCGGGTGATGGAGTCCAGCAGGATGACCACATCCTTGCCCAGTTCCACCAGTCGCTTGGCGCGCTCGATCACCATTTCGGCCACGTGCACGTGACGGGTAGCCGGCTCGTCAAAGGTGGAGGCAATGATTTCGCCCTTGACCGAGCGCTGCATTTCCGTCACTTCTTCAGGGCGCTCGTCCACCAGCAGCACCATCAGATGCACATCGGGATGGTTGGCGGTGATGGCGTGCGCAATGCTTTGCATCATCATGGTCTTGCCGCTCTTGGGCGGTGCCACGATCAGCGCGCGCTGGCCGCGGCCAATGGGGGCGATGATGTCGATGATGCGGCCGGTGATGTTTTCTTCGCCCTTGATGTCGCGCTCAAGGCGCATCTGCTCCTTGGGGAACAGAGGGGTCAGATTCTCAAACAGCACCTTGTGCTTGTTTTGCTCGGGTGGGCCGCCGTTGACCTTGTCGAGCTTGGTCAGGGCAAAGTAGCGCTCGCCGTCCTTGGGGATGCGCACTTCGCCTTCGATCATGTCGCCGGTGTGCAGGTTGAAGCGGCGCACCTGGCTGGGCGAGATATAGATGTCGTCGGTGCTGGCGGTGTAGCTGGTATCGGGGCTACGCAGGAAGCCGAAGCCATCGGGCAGGATTTCCAGCACGCCGTCGGCGAAGACCTGTTCACCGGCCTTGGCGCGCTTTTTGATGATGGCGAACATCAGTTCCTGCTTGCGCATGCGACCGACGTTTTCGATCTCAAGCGCTTCGGCCTGCTTCAAGACTTCAGACACGTGCAGTGCCTTGAGTTCATTAAGGTGCATGAAATGACTCCAAGCGTGGAGTGAGAATAACCAGGGGGGGAGGCGTAGAGCCTAACGAAACACTGTGAAAGTGGGCAGGCTTGCCTGAAGAAAATCCAGCGCGGTCCCATGCGGTGGCCGGCGGTTCATACATTATGACAGGAAAACTGGCGCAGCTTGCAAGCAATTTATCGAGGACTTGTCATCTGCAGCCTGTGCCGGGTCTGTAACAGATGCAATGAAGGAGGGCAGAGGGTGCCCAGAAGCAAACAGAGCTCCATTGGGAGCTCTGTTTGTTGAATGCATCAGATGTGCTGGTCGAGGAAGGCGGACAGTTGCGTCTTGTTCAGCGCGCCAACCTTGGTGGCGGCCAGCTGGCCGTCCTTGAACAACATCAGCGTGGGAATGCCGCGAATGCCGAACTTGGCAGGGATTTCACGGTTTTCGTCCACATTCATCTTGGCGATCTGCACCTTGCCTTTGTAGCCTTCGGCCACATCGTCCAAGATGGGGGCGATCATCTTGCAAGGGCCGCACCATTCAGCCCAGTAATCCACCAGCACGGTCGTGCCGGGTTGCAGTACGTCAGACTCAAAGCTTGCATCCGTGATGTGCTTGATCAATTCGCTGGCCATTTGTAGTCCTGGATTTTCTTGAATCAAAAAGGTAGGCGGTCTATTCGCCTAGTGACTTGATTGTGACAGAAACTCATCTCCCGTCACTGTGTGTGGCTGGTTGTTTGCAGCTATCGCGCTAATAGTGCCCGCAATATTGCAGAAATGCTGTCGGTGGTATTCTGCGCACCCTTTGGCGGCCGGTGGCTGCCGGCAGATTGAGGTGGTAGAAGTATGAGTGTCTCGGAGCCCTTGATGGCCGATTCCGAATGGGTCTGTGATGTGGCTGTGATCGGTGCCGGGCCTGCAGGCTTGATGGCGGCCGAGCAATTGGCGAAGGCCGGCTTGTCGGTCAGAGTGTTCGAGGCGAAAGCCTCGGCGGCTCGCAAATTCCTCATGGCCGGCAAGGGCGGTCTCAACCTTACGCACTCCGAGGGGTTTTCGAGCTTTGTGACTCGCTATGGCGGCCGCTCTGCAGATTTGACTCCCTGGCTCGAAAAGTGGGGTGCGAGCGAGCTTCAGGCCTGGGTCAAAGAGCTGGGTTTTGATACCTTTGTGGGGACATCCGGAAGAGTGTTCCCCGCGGATATGAAGGCTGCGCCGCTGCTGCGTGCCTGGCTGGTGCGTATGAAGTCGCAGGGCGTGCAGTTTCATATGCGTCACCGCTGGATCGGCTGGGCAGAGGATGGCAAGCCGGCTCTCCAGACAGAAACTGCCAGGGTCAAGATTGGCTGCAAGGCTTTGGTGCTGGCGACGGGCGGAGGCAGCTGGGCGCGTCTGGGCTCGGACGGTGCTTGGGTTTCGTTGCTGCAGGACAAGGGGGTGGGCATTGCTTCGTTGCAGGCGGCCAACTGCGGCTTCGATGTGGGCTGGCCGCAAGGGCGTGAAGCCGGCTGGAGCGGGGTCTTTGCACAGCGCTTTGCCGGGCAGCCATTCAAGTCGGTCGTCTTGAAGTTTGTGGACGAGCAAGGTGCCAGCTTTGAGCGTCAAGGTGAATTTGTTGCGACGCAGACCGGGGTGGAGGGGAGCTTGATCTATGCTGTCTCTTCCTTGTTGCGGGATTGCATTGCCCGTCAGGGCACTGCGCGCTTCGAGCTGGATCTGTTGCCGCAGTGGAGTGCTGAGCGTGTGCAGCAGGAGGTGATGCGGCCGCGCGGCTCGCGCAGCCTCAGCAGTCATCTCAAGGGGCGCCTGGGTCTTGACGGCATCAAGGCGGGCTTGCTGTATGAGGTGCTCGGCAAGGATGGCATGGCGGACATGAAGCGCCTGGCGTCCACGATCAAGGCCGTGCCTTTGATGGTGATCGCACCGCGCCCGATCGATGAGGCCATCAGCACTGCAGGCGGAGTTCGTCTGGAGGCGCTGGATGCGAGGGGAATGTGTGCCGCTCTGCCAGGTGTCTTCTGTGCGGGAGAAATGCTGGACTGGGAGGCGCCCACGGGCGGTTATCTGCTCACGGCCTGTATGTCCTCTGGCGTTCGTGTGGCCGAGGGGGTGCAGAGCTTTCTGCAGGGCAGCTGACTCGCGAGCTCGTGCTTGTCTGTGCGGCAGGGGCGCGGCATCGAATTCTGGAGTGATCCCGTCGTGATGGCGGGTGCTCTTGCCTGCAGCAGTGCATGGGCAGGCCGGGGGTGGCAGCAGCTCGCGGCGAGGGAGTCCTGTGGGCTTGCCCTCGCTTGAATCGCCAAGCAGGCCCTTGCTCGCCGGGCGATGGGGGCGGAAATACCCGAACAATGTGTCTGATTGATTCCTGAGTTGGGCTTTGTGACTGGAAAGCAGTGTCTCAAGCCCTGTCTGGAGCTGGCCTTGGGCGAGCGGCCGCAAGTGGCGGGTGCCCCTCCTACGAGGCGAACTCTTGCTGTGGGACAGATGTCTTGAACCGGAGACATTACGCTGGCAACATTGCTCCATCGGTTGAGGAGTCGTGACGGATTTGCGTTGTTACCGGAAAAGGAGGTTGGTCATGTTTTTCGGCAAGATCTTCGGTTTTGGACGTTCCGAACCGCGCTATATCCGCCGTACGCGTGCCTATCTGCAAGAGGCACGCATGGCTGTTCTGGAGCACACTATCGCGGCGGAGTACTACCAGTCCTCCGCTCAGATGTACGCCGAACGTGCTGCTCGACTGGAGGATGAATTGCGAGCCTGGGAGCAGGGCGAGCAGCATGTTCCCGTGGTGCCGCATCACTATCCCTATGTCCCTCACTCTGCACACAAGGCCGTCGCCGTAGATGCGCCACCCGTGGGTGCTTCGGTGGGCGTGGTGAGAGCTGCCTGAGCAGATAAAAGAAAAAGCCTGTATGGTTTGCATACAGGCTTTTGAATGGCTCCTCAACCTGGGCTCGAACCAGGGACCTACGGATTAACAGTCCGGCGCTCTACCGACTGAGCTATTGAGGAATGTGTCGGTGTGACATGCCTTGAGCGATTGCAAGGCGACTAAATTTTGGCTCCTCAACCTGGGCTCGAACCAGGGACCTACGGATTAACAGTCCGGCGCTCTACCGACTGAGCTATTGAGGAATGTGTCGGTGTGACATGCCTTGAGCGATTGCAAGGCGATTAAATTTTGGCTCCTCAACCTGGGCTCGAACCAGGGACCTACGGATTAACAGTCCGGCGCTCTACCGACTGAGCTATTGAGGAATGTGTCGGTGTGACATGCCTTGAGCGATTGCAAGGCGATTAAATTTTGGCTCCTCAACCTGGGCTCGAACCAGGGACCTACGGATTAACAGTCCGGCGCTCTACCGACTGAGCTATTGAGGAATATGTCGGTGTGATGCCTTGATATCCGCAAAGCATCGAAATTCTTGGCTCCTCAACCTGGGCTCGAACCAGGGACCTACGGATTAACAGTCCGGCGCTCTACCGACTGAGCTATTGAGGAAGAAGACCTAGATTATAGGGTGTAAAAATGAGCTCGCAGGAAGTTCATCACAATTTCATTAAATTCTCTGTGCCTGATACCCGAACTGGCCGCACCGTTCACGTGGATTGGTCGCGACGCTATGCTTTTGATGATTGAACAGTGCGGTGACCCGGTGGTTGCTGCACGCCGTATTGATATATGACTGTACGTACCATTTTGAAGATGGGTGATCCCCGTCTGCTGAGGCTTGCCAAGCCGGTGACTGAATTTGATACGGATGCGCTGCATCTGCTCCTTAAGGATTTGCTGGACACCATGCATGCTGCCAACGGTGCCGGCCTGGCGGCGCCGCAGATCGGTGAGGATTTGCAGATGGTGGTGTTTGGCTCGGGTGAGCCCAACCCGCGTTATCCGGATGCCCCCATAGTGCCCCGCACCGTGCTGATCAATCCAGTCGTCACACCCATCGGTGAAGAGGAGCAGCTGGATTGGGAAGGCTGTCTGTCTGTTCCCGGTCTGCGAGCCATGGTGCCACGCTGGAACAAGGTGCGCTACACCGGCTTTGATATCTACGGCGACCCGATTGACCGCACGGTCGAGGGCTTTCACGCGCGCGTGGTTCAGCATGAGTGCGACCACCTCTGGGGCAAGCTCTATCCGATGAGGGTGCGCGATTTCAGTCGTTTCGGCTATACCGATGTGCTGTTTCCCGGCATCGCCCAGGCCGAGGAAGACTGATCGGCCATTGACAAGCGCTCCAGATCTCTCTTTTCTCTTCTCTGCTGGATGCAAGACACAACTGGGAATGTGTCTTGCATCCTTTTGTTCTTTATAGAGAGCATGAATGCCTCGATAGGCATGATCTGCATCAATTTCAAGTGCCCGATCGCAGCCAATGAGGCTGTTTTTTGCTTTGGAAAGGTTCTGGTCAGGACTTTGTATACAAAACTGTAGACAATTTTGGTGTCCTGGCAACGTACAGTCTCGACTCATGCCCTTCTGGGTATGGCTTTGATTGCGTAATGGAATAGTCCGTCCGGCGGATGCCCCGCAATCAAAGGAGATTGAAAGACTGACTTGGGTGAATGAAAGAGTGGTTTGCTCTTTTCTATAGGTCGGATCGCTCTCGAAGAAGAGCGACTGGCTGCAGCACAAGGCCTCGCCGGGGCGACCGGAAAAGATCGCTGCCGAAAGAGTTGCTGCAAGTCGACCGGACAGAGCGAAAGGCCTCTAGAGCCTTGGTGAGTAGGTAATTTAGGAGACAAAGATGAACGATCAGACCGGAGCATCCAGAGATGCGGCCGTCAAGCGCCCCGAAGATGAGAATCTTGGCGTCACCGCCAACCTCATGTATGGCTTGCAACATGTGTTGACCATGTACGGCGGCATCGTGGCGGTGCCTCTGATTGTGGCTGAAGCGGCTGGTATGTCTGCTGCCGATGCCGGTCTGCTGGTGACTGCCTGCCTCTTCATGGGCGGTGTGGCAACCCTGCTGCAGACGCTGGGCATTCCTTTCTTCGGCTGCCGTCTGCCTCTGGTTCAGGGCGTTTCGTTCGCAGGCGTGGCCACCATGGTCAGTATTCTGCACACCGGTGGCGGCATGGCTGGCGTGCTGGGTGCCGTCATGTACTCCTCGATCCTGGGCCTGATCATTGCCCCGGTGTTCTCGCGCATCACCAAATTCTTCCCGCCGCTGGTCAATGGCTGCGTGATCACCGTGATTGGCATGTCGCTGATGCCGGTAGCCGCGCATTGGGCCATGGGTGGCAATGCCAAGTCTGCCGATTACGGCAGCATGGGCAATATCGGTCTGGCCGGTCTGTCGCTGTTCATGGTTCTGCTGTTCAGCAAGCTGGGCAATGCCATGTTGTCGCGCCTGTCGATTCTGGTGGCGATCGTGGTGGGCACCATCACGGCCGTGTTCATCGGCAAGGCCGATTTCTCGCAGGTGTTCAACGGCCCCATCTTTGCGGTGCCCACACCTTTGCATTTCGGCTGGCCCACTTTCGACATGGCAGCCACCATTTCCATGTTCATCGTGATTCTGGTGATCCTGGTGGAAACCTCGGCCGACGTGCTGGCCGTGGGCGAAATCGTGGACAGCCCCGTGGACGGTCGCCGTCTGGGTGATGGTCTTCGCGCCGACATGCTCTCCAGCATCGTGGCCCCCATCTTTGGCGGCTTCACGCAAAGCGCTTTTGCACAGAATGTGGGTCTGGTGGCCGTGACCGGTATCAAGAGCCGCTTCGTGGTGGCTTTCTCCGGTCTGATCCTGATCGTGTTTGGCGTGCTGCCGGTGATGGGCCGCATCGTGGCCTGCGTGCCTCCTTCCGTGCTGGGCGGCGCCGGCCTGGTGCTGTTCGGTACCGTGGCTGCCAGCGGCATCCGTACCCTGGCCAAGGTGGAATACAACAACAACATGAATCTGATCATTGTTGCCACCTCGGTGAGCGCGGGCCTGCTGCCGGTGGTAGCTCCCAAGTTCTACGACCAGTTCCCCGAATGGTTTGCCACGATCTTCCACTCGGGCATCAGCGCAACGGCCCTGGTTGCCGTGACCCTGAACCTGCTCTACAACCACTTCAAGCAAGGCAATTCCGATCAGCCTTCCGTCTTTGAAGCCGGTTATGGCCGCGCCCTGAGCCAGCATGTGCTGGAAGCCCTGGCCGATGGCGACCGCGTCGAAGGTGGCAAGGTCTACGACAAGGAAGGCAAGGAAGTGCCCATCATTCCGGTCAAGCCTGCACATGGCCATTGAGCCGAGATCAAAGTGCGCGCGGTGGGGTCTGACCCCGTCGTGATTTACACCGCTATCCCGAGGGATGGCGGTTTTTTTATGCCTGCCTCAGAAGCTGCAGACTCCAAGGAGTCCGAGGCAAGGCGCTGGCAGCTCTTCAGTGAGACACGCCCAGGATGGCATGCAGGCGCGCGCTGGTCGTCGTGTATTCCAGCAACGGCTTGCTGCCTTGCAGGTATTCGGCGGCTGCAAACGCGGCCATGGTGGCCTCGTGGAAGGCGCAGAGGATCAGCCGTTTCTTGCCGCTGTAGCTGACGATGTCGCCAATGGCATAAATCCCCGGGGCGCTGGTGGCAAGCGTTGCAGGATCCACCGCCAGTTGTTTGCGCTCCAGGGCCAGTCCCCATTCCGTCAAAGGGCCCAGCTTGGGTGAAATGCCCTGGTAGACCAGCAACTGTTCGACAGGCTGCAGATGTTCATTGCCTTCGCCGTCCATCCATTGCACGGCCTCCAGTCGGCCATCGCCGTGCCGCACTCCGGTGATCTGGCCGATCAGCACTTCGACAGCGCCAGACTCGCGCAACTGCTGAAGCCGGGTCAGTTGTGCCGGCTCGGCATTGAAGCTGTCACGGCGGTGCATGAGAACGGTTCGGGCCGCGCTTGAACTGCAGTCAATGGCTGCTGCGACGGCTTGCTCATCGCCGCCATAGACCAGCGCCTGGCGGCCTGCAGCCATATCCAGCTGCTGCGGGTGATAGTGCAGCTGACCTGGTTTGAGTCCATCCACTCCTGGCGTCTTGAGGGCCTTGGGCACGAACGCGCCGACGCCTGCGGCGATGAAGACGGTGCGGGTATGGAACAGCGTCCCTGCCGCGGTGCCGAGCTGCCAGCGCCCGTCCTCAAGGGCCTGCAGGGTCTGTACTTGCTGGGACAGATGGCGGGTCACCTGCATGGGCGCGATCTGCTTCTCCAGCAGTTGCACCAACTCCAGGCCCGTGCAGACGGGAATGCCGGGGATGTCGTAGATGGGCTTGTGTGCGTAGAGCTGGCTGCACTGGCCGCCCACATGGGGCAGGGCATCGATCAAATGGGCTTGAATGCCCTGCAGGCCAAGCTGAAAGGCCTGAAACAAACCCGCCGGACCTGCGCCAATGATGATGGCGTCGGTTTCCACGGCGGGTTGTAGTGAGAGGGAAGCGTTGGTCGTTGCGTTGGACAGGCTCATGCCGGCAAGCGTAGCGCAGTCCGCGCCCAGACTGGCTTAGCGCTCCAGCAAATCCACTTTGTTCGGCTTGCCATTCCACTCGTCGGCATCGGGCAGCGAAGCCTTGCGCTTGGTGATGCTCTTCCAGCTCTTGAGCTGGGACAGATCCACGTTCAGCTTGATGAAGGCCAGTTGATCGGCAGGCACATCTTCTTCGGCAAAGATGGCATTGGCCGGGCACTCGGGAATGCAGACGGCGCAGTCAATGCATTCATCGGGATCGATCACCAGAAAGTTGGGGCCTTCACGGAAGCAGTCCACGGGGCAAACGTCCACGCAATCGGTGTACTTGCACTTGATGCAGTTTTCGGTAACGACGTGAGTCATTGAGAATCTTCTTCTTGGGTGGGGATTGGTAAAACCCCGTGATTTTAGGTTTTTTCCCGCGCAGCGCCAGTGCCTGGCTGGATAAGGCCGTATGGAGATCTGGTTTGACGGTCAGATCGCCGTTGCGGCCCTGTCTTCATGGGCTTCAGTTCACCAGCGCAGCACCGGCGGTTGCATTGCTGGCTGTGTCCACCAGAATCAGCGAGCCCAGCTGGCGGGCTTGGGTGAAGGGGGCGGCCGGAATGGCTTCCTGCAGCACCAGCTCTACCTGGCCGATGGCATTGGCCTCGAGCTGCTGGGCATCTTCCTTGTCCAGTGTATTGATATTGAGGCGGTGCACCAAGCGGCGCGCCTTGGCCTTGACCCAGCGATGGCCATGCAGCGCCCAGTAGACGCGACCGGGCACCAGGGGTTCGGTGTCCATCCAGGCCACGGTGGCGGTGATCTCGCGGCTGCTGGGCCAGGGGCTTGCGGCAGCAGGGGCATCAAAGTCGTCCTCGGCCACTTCGGCTTGCACGGGGGCGGCAATGATCCAGTCGCCGCGCGAGACATCGACCTCGCGGTCCAGCGTGATGCCGGCGGACAGGCCTGCAGCCACTTCCTTGGGGGCGCGGGCATGGTCGATGACCTGAGCCACGGTCGCGAGCTGGCCACTGGGCAGAATCTGCACCTGGGCACCGACCCGGGCCACGCCCGTGGCGACACGGCCCCAGAACACGCGGCGGCCCTGGCTGGTGTCGGACGAGGAAGAGAACTTCTCCACCCACTGCACGGGGAAGGCCAGCGCCAGATTGCTGTCGGTGGGCGTGTTGGGCAGTTGCTCCAGCAGTTGCAGCAGGCTCGGGCCGTGGTAGCCGGCCCAGCCGTCAGTGCTGCTGACCACGTTGTAGCCCTTGAGCGCGGACACGGGCACGGTGGCCGTGATCTTGATGTCTGCGGAGGCAGTGAACTTCTGCAGCGCCGCGCTGATATGGGCAAAGGCCAGGGCCGGATCCTGCACGGCATCAAGCTTGTTGACGGCAAACACCAGCGAATTCACGCGCAGCAGATGGGCCAGCAGGCTGTGGCGGCGGGTCTGGGGCAGCAGCTCCAGATCGGCGTTCTTCCAGTCCAGCTTGGTGGCATCGACCAGCACCACGGCGGCATCGGCGCTCGATGCGGCCGTCACCATATTGCGTGTGTACTGCTCGTGACCGGGAGCATCGCCGATGATGAACTTGCGCGACTCGGTGGCAAAGTAGCGGTAGGCCACATCGATCGTGATGCCTTGCTCGCGCTCGGCGGCCAGGCCGTCGGTCAGCAGGGCCAGATCCGTCTCGCCGGACTTGGTGACGCCGGCCAGCTGATCCTGCAGCACGGCGCGGGTGTCCACCAGCAGACGACCGATCAGCGTGCTCTTGCCGTCATCGACCGAGCCGCAGGTGATAAAGCGCAGCGCGCTGCTGTTATGTGCATCAAATTGGCTTGAAGCGCTTGATGGGTTTGCGCTAGCAGCTACGGAATTAATAGTTTCAGTCATCGCATTCTTTCTTCGATCAAGCCTGGGCGTGATCCTTGAACAGGCATGGCCCAACCCGGGACACCGCGCAAGGGCCGTCCCGCAGCGCTGGTGTCGTCCCCCTCCCTAAGGCGAAGCCTGACGATAGAGGGGGAAGGCGCGATAGCGCCACAGGGGGAGCGTTAGAAGTAACCGTCTTTTTTGCGCTTTTCCATGGACGCTTCGCTGGTCTTGTCGTCCATGCGCGTCGCGCCACGTTCGCTGACCTCGGCAGCCAGGGTTTCGATCACGATGTCTTCGGCGGTTGCTGCCGTGCTTTCCACGGGGCAGGTGCAGGTGATGTCGCCAACGGTACGGAAGCGCACATCGCGCTGCACGACTTCCTCGCCGTCACGCGGCGGGGTCAGTTCGGTCACGGGCACCAGCAGGCCCTTGCGCTCAACCACATCGCGCTTGTGGGTGTAGTAGATCGATGGCAGGGCGATGTTTTCACGGGCGATGTACTGCCACACGTCCAGCTCGGTCCAGTTGCTGATGGGGAAGACGCGGAAATGCTCGCCCTGTGCAATGCGGGTGTTGAACAGCGTCCACAGCTCGGGGCGCTGGGCCTTGGGCTGCCACTGGCCGAAGCTGTCGCGGTGACTGAAGATACGCTCCTTGGCGCGGGCCTTTTCCTCGTCGCGGCGCGCGCCGCCGATCAGGGCATCAAAGCGGAACTCTTCAATTGCCTCCAGCAGCGTCACCGACTGGTGCACATTGCGCGATTCGCCGGGGTGTGCCAGACGCACGGTGCCGCGCGCCATGGAGTCTTCCACGCTGCGCACGATCAGCTCGGCGCCCAGTTCCTTGGCTCGCTGGTCGCGGAAATCGGTCACTTCGGGGAAGTTGTGGCCGGTGTCGATCATCAGCAAGGGATAGGGAATGCGGCCAGCGCCAAAGGCCTTTTCGGCGCAGCGCAGCATGACCAGCGAATCCTTGCCGCCCGAAAACAGCAGGGTGGGGCGTTCAAAAGTGGCGGCCACTTCGCGCAGGATGAAAATGGTTTCTTCTTCCAGTGCATCCAGGTGACGGTTGCTGAGATGGCTCAACACGGAAGTATCCACACGAGCGTTCATTTTTTATCCAATCAAATAATGCTGTAGCGCTTATGGATATTTGGCTAGCAGCTATCTTTTTAAATCGACGGCTTACAAAACGGGCGCGCTGCAATTCCAGGGGCAGCAAGCAAGAGCCGCCTTGCGGCGAGGCTGCCGTCCCCCTCCCGAAGAGAGAGGGGGAAGCCGCAAAGCGGCTCAGGGGGAGCACGTCAGTGACTCAAATGAAGGCCGCATTCGCGGTTGTCTTCACCCTTGGTCGGGTCCACATAGTCAAAGTTGTTGGGCAGGCCGTGCTTTTCGCAGTATTCGTACAGCTCCTTGGACGACCAGTGCAGCAGAGGTGCAACCTTGATCAGACCGTCGGGATTGATGCTCACGGGCTCCATCTGTGCTCGCACGGCGGTGTCGGTGGCGCGCAGGGCGGTAAACCAGACCTTGGGAGCGGTTTCGCGCAGGGCGCGGGCAAAGGGCTCCAGCTTCACTTCTTCTGTGAAGGCTGCATGGCGCGGATCGTCCAGCGCCGGCGTGGCGCCTTCCACGGCCTCGCGGTGGGCGCGTGAGCGCAGCGGCAGGTAGATCTTGAGGTTCAGCCCAAGCTGCTTGGTCACCGCATCGGCAAACTGATAGGTGGCTTCGGTGTTGTAGCCGTTGTCCATCCAGACCACGGGCACGTCGGGGTTGGCGCGCGTCACCATGTGCAGGATCACCGCCTCGAAGGGGCGGAAGTTGGTGGTGACTATGGCGGGCTGACCCAGGCCCACGGCCCAGTTCACCAGCGCCTGGGCGTCGCGGCCCAGCTCGGTATTGATCTGTGCCAGATCCAGGTCGTTGGTGCTGACGGGGGCGAGCTGGCTCATGCTTGCACCTCTGCGAAATGGGGCTGTGTGTGCACGGCATCGGCCTGGTAGAAACCGCCAAAGCGCTCGAACTGGCGCTGGGCATCGGCGGCGTCCACGCCTTCGCGCAGCACGGCGCTGCTGAAGCCCGTGCGCTCCATTTGAACCAGCTGGTCGATCAGCACATCGCCGGTGGCGCGGATGTCGCCCGCAAACTTCAGACGGCGGCGCAGCAGATAGGCCTGGCTGAAGGCACGGCCATCGGTGAAGTTGGGGAAATGCAGATCCACCTGCGTGATGCCGTCCAGATTCACCTCGAGGGCGTTCACATCGTTGGCCAGCACCAGCACATTGCCGGTGCTTTCGGTGGGGGCCTGGTATTCGTTGCTTGCCAGAATTTTCATGACTCTATCCTTGTTCTTATGGCTTCAGGCCAGCGCTTCTTCTTCGGCTTCCACAGGGTGGCGGGCTGCCTTGCCGGCCTCCTTGAAGGGGTCTAGGCCGATGCGGCGCACGGCGTCGATGAAGTGCTCTCCGGGCTGGCGCAGGTCGCGATAGGTGCTGAGCACGGCTTCGATCACATCGGGCACTTCGGCTGCACTGAACGAGGGGCCGATGACCTTGCCGGCCACGGCCGGGCCGGACAGGGTCGAGCCGTCGGAGCCGCCCAGCGTGACCTGGTACCACTCCTTGCCGTCCTTATCCACGCCCAGGATGCCGATATGGCCGCTGTGGTGGTGGCCGCAGCTGTTGATGCAACCGCTGATATGCAGATCGATCTCGCCGATGTCGTCCAGCTCGTCCAGATCCTGGTAGCGGGCCGTGATGGCGTCGGCAATCGGCAGGCTGCGGGCATTGGCCAACGCGCAGAAGTCACCGCCGGGGCAGGCGATCATGTCGGTGAGCAGCGCCACATTGGTGCTGGCCAGGCCCAGGGCCTTGGCCTCGGTCCACAGCGCATGCAGCTGGCCGACCTGCACCCAGGGCAGCATCACGTTCTGGTCGTGCGTCACGCGGGCTTCACCGGCGGAAAACTTGTCCACCAGGTGAGCCAGTGCATCGAGCTGTTCGCTTTGTGCATCGCCGGGGGCCTGGCCCACACGCTTGAAGGACAGGGTCACGGCGCGCAGACCGGCCACGCGGTGGGCGTGGACGTTGCGGGCAATCCAGCGTGCAAAGGCGGGTTCCTTGGCGGTCTGGGCAATCAGGGCCTGCTCATCGGCTGCAGCATCGACCACCACGGGCAGGGCGGGCGTGGTGAACATGGCAGACACGCGATCGAACTCGGCCTGGGGCACGGTGTGAGGGCCGCCGTCCACTTCGACGATCTGGCGGAATTCCTCTTCCACGGCATCGATATAGGCCTGGCCTTCGGCCTTGACCAGAATCTTGATGCGGGCCTTGTACTTGTTGTCGCGGCGGCCCAGCTCGTTGTAGACGCGGACGATGGCCTCGATGTAATTCATGATCTGGTTCCAGGGCAGGAACTCGCGGATCACGGTGCCGATCACGGGCGTGCGGCCCATGCCGCCACCCACGAAGACCTTGAAGCCGATCTCGCCGGCTTCGTTCTTGACCATGTGCAGGCCCACGTCATGCCAGCCTGTGGCGGCGCGGTCTTCGCTGGCGCCGGTGATGGCGATCTTGAACTTGCGTGGCAGAAACGCGAACTCGGGATGCAGCGTGGTCCACTGACGCAGAATTTCTGCGTAGGGACGGGGGTCGATGATCTCGTCGGGTGCGATACCGGCCAGCGCATCGGTGGTGGTGTTGCGGATGCAGTTGCCGCTGGTCTGGATGCCGTGCAGGTTCACCGATGCCAGCAGATCCATCACATCGGCGGACTTGTTCAGCGGAATCCAGTTGAACTGCACATTGGTGCGGGTGGTGAAGTGGGCGCAGTTCTTGGGCAGATAGGTCGTGCCCAGCTTGCCCTGGCCTTCCAGAGCCTGTTTGAAGACTTCGGCCTCTGGCTCGTCGTACTCACGGGCCACCTTGGCCAGCACGCGGATCTGGTCCGAGTTGATCTCGCCGTAGGGCACAGCTACGCGCAGCATGGGGGCATAGCGCTGCACATACCAGCCGTTTTGCAGGCGCAGCGGGCGGAAGTCGTCTTCCGTGAGCTTGCCTGCCTGCCAGCGTTGGAGCTGGTCACGGAACTGGTCGGCGCGTTGCTTGACGAACGCTTTGTCGAAATCGGTGTATTGATACATGTCTTCAGTTCTTCCGTGGAGCGGATGCCTTGCCTCGGGTGGCATTGCACTTTGATCGTTGGTCAGAACTGTAGAGAGGCTTTATATAAAAACAAACGATTATTTAGTGCTTCATATATATCTGATTGAATATGTGAAGGGCTGCCAGAACGCCCGTACGGAGCGCTTGAGCCAATTTCCTTTCTGCGCGCTTGCATTTTGTGAGCGGCCCTGCGCCGGGCATTCTCTAGAATCAAGGCTTGTTCAATGATTGAGGCGCCTGGATTGAAAGCGGGTGCCTGACTATGGAAATAGCCATACTTTTCGCTCTCATCTGTCTGAACGGCGTCTTCGCCATGTCGGAAATTGCGTTGGTCACCGCCCGCAAAACCCGCATGCAGAAACTGGTGGATGAGGGCGACAGCGGCGCGGCAGCTGCTATCAAACTGGGAGAAGATCCGACGCGTTTCCTCTCCACCATCCAGATCGGTATCACCTCCATCGGCGTGCTCAACGGCATTGTCGGCGAGGCGGCTCTGGCCGGCCCGCTGGAGAGCTGGCTGATCACCGTGGGCATGACCCAGAAATATGCCGACTACCTCTCCACCGGCCTGGTGGTGGTGCTGATCACCTACTTCTCCATCGTCGTGGGCGAGCTGGTTCCCAAGCGCCTGGGTCAGACCCATCCAGAGGCCCTGGCGCGCCTGATCTCGCGCCCCATCAACTTCCTGGCCCTGGCCACCAAGCCCTTTGTCTGGCTGCTGTCGGCATCGACGCGCGGCCTGCTCAAGGTCCTGGGCGTCAAGGAGAGCAATGGCAGCGTGGTGACCGAAGAGGAAATCCAGGCCATTTTGGTGGAAGGCCACACGGCCGGCGTGATCGAGTCGCAGGAGCACACCATGGTGCGCAATGTGTTCCGTCTGGACGATCGCCAGATCGGCTCGCTGATGGTGCCGCGCAGCGATGTCATCTGTCTCGATATCGACGAGAGCCTGGAAGAGACTCTGGCCCGTGTCGAACAGGCCGACCATGCGCGCTTCCCCGTCGTGCGTGGCGATATGAACAATATCGTGGGCGTGCTCAATGCCCGCCAGTGGCTGACGCAGGCCTTGCTCAACAAGGGCAGGCAGGCGCTCAAGGACCAGCCTCTGCAGGCTGCCCTCTATGTGCCCGAGACCATTACCGGCATGGAGCTGCTGGACAACTTCCGCACCTCCGATCTGCATATGGCCTTTGTGATCGACGAGTACGGCGAGGTGCAGGGCATTGTCACGCTGCAGGACCTGATCGAGGCGATTACCGGCGAATTCCAGCCGCGTGATCCTGAAACCAGCTGGGCCGTGCAGCGCGAAGACGGCAGCTGGCTGCTGGACGGCCATATTCCCGTGCCCGAACTCAAGGACCGCCTGAGCCTGCATGCCGTGCCCGAGGAAGAGCGCGGCCGCTATCACACCCTGAGCGGCATGATCATGCTGCTGCTGGGCCGCGTGCCCACCGAGGCCGACGTGGTGGAGTGGGAAGACTGGCGCTTTGAAGTCGTGGACATGGACGGCAAGACGCTGGACAAGGTGCTGGCGACCAGACTGGAGCCCCTGGTCACCGTGGCATCGTTAAGCAGCGAATAAACCCGGCTTCAGAATCAGGCCCGAAACGGCACGCAGCATTTCTCCGTAAGCGCTGCGTGCTTTTTTTGCGAGTGGCTTACTTACCTGGGTTGCTGCAGGGAGCGACTCCACAGGCGCTGCGTACCCAGGGCCTGAGCCAGCCTGGCATCCAGCGGCAGCGGCTCGCCATGCAGGCGTGCCGCCAACAGCTCGCCGCAAAGCATGGACAGCGTCAGCCCGCGTGAGCCCAGCCCCGTCAGCACCCACAGGCCCGGTAGATCGGCTGCCGACTGCCCGGCCGGGCCTGCCAGCGGCAAACGGTCATAGGCCGCGCAACGCAGGCGCGCCCAGGTGGCGGGTCGCTGGTCAGCATCGAAGAAGGAGCGCAGCGCCTGCCTGCAGCCGGGCAGCAAAGCGGCGAGTTTTTCGCCATTGCTGGCATGGGCGACCTGCTGGTCGTCAGCGGTGGGCGGCAGCTCGGTCACATCGCGCTCGAAGGTCGATCCCATGATCCACTGGTGCGCGCCGGCCCGGTCGCTCGAGGGGAAGTCCGGCACCAGATTGCCATGACCGTTGACGGGGAAGGGCGGCATGGCCGCCAGCGTCCCTGCATCATGCTCGGCCACGCTGACCTGGCCGCGTATGGCTTGCAGCTCCCATTCCCCCGCTGCCAGGCCGCTGGCTTGCAACAAGGGCTTGGTGTCCGGACCCAGGGCCAGCACCAGCATGGGGGCTTCGGCCAGGGTCTGGCCCTGAGCATCCAGCACCTGCCAGATATTGCGCACTTCATCGCGCACCAGGCGCGAAGCTCGGGCATGGCCTTGCCAATGAATACCGGGGGCTTGCACCAGCGCGCGCACCAGTTGTGCGGGGCGCACCCAGCCAGCCTGCTCATGCCAGACGGCCTGACTGTCTGCGGGCAGATGGGCCGCAGCCAGCTGAGCCGGCTGCACGGGCGCGCTCCAGTGCAGGCCCCAGGGGTAGGTCTCGCTTCCGGGCTGCAGCCATGACTTGGGCAGATGGGAGGGCTCGTTCAGGTCGTGCTCGAGCACGCCGCCATGGGCCCAGTCCTGGGCTGGATGCAACTTTTGCGCTTGGCTCAGTTGCTGCAGATTTTGTAGCGTTGTGCGTACGCCACTTCTGGACAAGCGCGATAGAACACTGTCATCGGGCGAAATATGCGGGCAAAACAAGCCGGCTGGCAGGCCTGAAGCTCCTGCCGCAGGCTCGGCCGCCGCATCCAGCACCGTCACTTCCCAGCCGCGCCTGGCCAGACTGGCAGCAGCGGCAGCACCCGCCAGGCCCGCACCCAGCACCAGGCAGTGGCCGGCCTGGCCCACGGGCGCAGGCAGGCCGTCCGGGCGATGGCGCGGCTCCCATGCCGGGTTGTAGGCTGCATGCAGGTTATGGCGCTTGGGCGGCACGCCAGCGTGCTTCTTGACTTCGAAACCCTGGGCCTTGAGCGCCTGGCGCACATGGCCGGCCACGCACCAGGTGGCAAGCTGCGTGCCCCGGCGGCAATGGCGGGCAATGTTCTTCATGGCATCTTCATCCCACATCTCGGGGTTGAGCTGGGGAGAGAAGCCATCCAGATACACGCTGTCCGCCGTCATTTGCTGCTTGCGCAGCATGGTCCTGGCATCGCCTATATAGAGCGTCAGCAGCACCTGGCCGTCGTCAAACGAGAGGCGATGCACGCCGGGCAGCAGTCCCCACCATTGCTCGGCCAGTTGTTCGCCAAGCGGGCGCAGCTCCTCATCGGCCGGCAAAAACGCGAGCAGATCCTCGCGCGAGACAGGGTAGGCCTCCACCGAGACAAAATGCAGAATGCGCGGGCGTCTGGGGTCGGCTTTCCATGCCGACCAGGTGACGAGGAAGTTCAGTCCGAAGCCAAAGCCGGTTTCCAGAATGCGCCACTGCGCTGTATCAGCCCAGGCGGCTGGCAGCTCGCAGCCACCGAGAAAAACCTGGCGGGCCTGGTCAAGGCCGCCCAGCTCGCTGTGATAGCGATCGCCAAATCGGGTGTTGTAGGGGGTGCCATCCGGCATCCATGTGATGGGTTCAGACATGGAAAGTGAAACTACATGGGTAACGCATGGCGCAGTCTAGGTCAGAGCAGCCAAGCAAGGGCCGCCCTGCGTAGCAAGAGAGGGGGAGTCTCGATCACTCCCAGCGCTGCTGGTACGAAAAAACCGGCAGGCGCCATTTGAAACGAATGGCGGCAAGACGGAAGGCCAGACCGCCGGCAAAACACACGATGGTGCTGATATTGGGGCTGACATCCAGATAGCGCAGGCCCAGGAACATCAGGCATACGGACAGCGACACGCTCGCATACAGCTCGCGGCGGAACACCACGGGGACCTGGTTGCAGAGCACATCGCGCAAGATGCCGCCGCTGATGCCGGTAATCATGCCGGCCATGATGATGACGATGGTGGGGTAGCCCAGCTCCAGCGCGGTATTGCAGCCAATCAGCGAAAAGGCGATCAGACCCATGGCGTCCAGCAGCAGAAACACCTGCTTGAGCCTGTGCATATGGCGTGCAATCACAGTGGTCAGCAGACCGAAGCTGATGACCAGATACACATATTCAGGGTGCTGGGTCCAGCCGATGGGGTAGTGGCCCAGCACCATGTCGCGGATGGTGCCGCCGCCCAGGGCAGTGACGAAGGCGATGACGACGACACCAAAGATATCCATATTTCGCCGCCCTGCGGCGAGTGCGCCGGACATGGCTTCGGCGGTAATGGCCACCAGATAGATGACCAGCATGACGGTGAAGTTGGAGGCCTGGAACGAGTCCAGCAAAGAGACGGAAGGAAGCATGAAGGCACTTGAAAATAGACCAGCCACTCACATCGGCGGGAGTGTCCGGCTTGCCTCTCCCGCTGTCCTTTTACCTGAGAGTTGCGCATGAGCACCTTCGCGGTGGACATGCTTGCCCCTTCGGTGAGCCCTGCAGACTTGTGGTTGCGGGCTGCTCTCCAGTTGGCGATATCCGGGTCCTGTCAGACCCACCTGCGGTACTTATTGCCTGAGCGATTATGGGAGTTTGCGCCTTCGGCGGGAACCCTCGAAAGGCTCCGCTCTCCCGCAGGATGGGCGCGATTCTAGCCAGTTTCAGCGACTTTATTCGGGTTAATACCTGTATTAATGTGGTTCTGCGGCTGCCGAGCTGGGGCGCGGAGGCCCAGTCTGAACCCGCCGTGGCTCGCGCAAGTCTGCGTTTTCGTCTGTCAAGCCGCCCGCCATGACAAGCGGTGCTCTCGAAGGCTCGCTCATTCTTCAGGCGTTGACAGACTGCTTGGGGAAGACACGAACCTGTCGTGGCACGCAGAAGCGGCCCTTTGAGCCGGTACGTGGCGGCCATGCGATTCGAACAGCCGGCTTGGAGCGTAAAACAGCTGTTAAGGACAGGCGGCGTGCAGCAACTGGTGTTGGCGATTGCCGCCGCTTCGGCATGGGTCTGTGAGTGACTCAGGTCAGCCTAAAGCCGACTTGATTGCAAGCCTGAGTGGGGGGGAGTTCAAAGCTCGGTGAGAGTTTGCACTATCAAGCTGAACGGGGCTGCTTCTGGCCGAACGCGGCCATAGCAGGCTGAGGTGGTCGGTTCAATGAGAGTGCCCATTTCGACCCGTTTCTCACGGTGGGTATCGATTGACGGGAATATTTACTCCATTGGACGCATCCAATGTGTAGATCCATCGATTGCGAAGGAGTGAATCATGGGCACAGAGCACAGCAAAATCCTCGAACGCGAGGAGGTTGCGCAGGGTACGATGGCATTTCATCTCGCCAAACCGGCGGGGTTTGATTTCCGTCCTGGACAGGCGTTTGAAATCCAGCTGCCGGGCGCGGTCCCAGGGGAGAGTAAAGAGGAGCGATGTCACGCATTCTCCATTGTCAGCGCGCCACACGAGAGTGAACTAGTGTTTGCTACGAGGATGAGGGACAGCGTTTACAAACGCGCTTTGGGAGCTCTGCCTGTAGGTGCTGAGTTGGATATCGATGGACCATTTGGTTCGCTTACCTTGCACAAAAACACCGCGCGAGCGGGTGTGCTCATCGCCGGTGGGATTGGCGTGACGCCGTTCATGAGCATGCTGCGAAACGCTGCAATGCAGCAGTCACAGCAGGATTTGCTTCTGCTGTATTCCAATCGTCGTCCAGAAGATTCGGCGTTTCTCTCTGAGCTTCAAGCTCTCGAAAAGAAGAATCCAAAATTCCGGCTCAAGGCCACCATGACGGATATGGCGCACTCTGCCGTGGATTGGAGTGGTGATACACAAACGATCGATAGAGAGTGGCTCCAGCAGGCCATTGAGGGCTTGGCTAATCCGATCTTTTATGTTGCTGGCCCACCTTCCATGGTTGCGTCAATGCAGCGGTTGCTGATATCAGCCGGTATTGATGAGGACGATGTGCGTAGTGAGGAGTTCTTTGGATATTGAATTGGCAGACTCCTCTCTGATCAAGGAGAAAGTCTGCCATGACGCATTTGGATGCAGCCGCTTGGCATCTGTCGCTAGGCTCTTACCAGTGCAGATAGAACATGGCCTTGGCCAGCAAGACAATGACCAGCACATGGCAGAACACGCTCAGATGCAATCGGTGCGAGCGTCGCCCATTGAGTTGCCCTTGGCGGCGCCACCACATGGCGCTGGCGAAGTGCGCAAGAACGCTAAGCGCCAGCGCAATCTTGAGCACCATCAGCATGCCTGTACTGCTGGCCAAGGGGTGCGCCAGTACCGAGCGGTGCTGCCAGGCCAAGCCTGCTCCCGCAGAATACAGCACTAGCAACACCCAGGGCATGACGGCGGTGGCGCGTGTCCCCAGCGCCTGCTCCACGGGGAGCATGTGCTGCTTCGGCACTCGGCTGTGCACGTTGGCGAGCAGCACGACTTCGAAGAACACTGTGCCTGCAAACGCCACGGCGGCCAGCAGGTGTAGTGTGATCAGCAGGCCATAGCTCATGTCTGGGCCTCCTTTCTTGTCAGTCGGATGGCAGGAATCAATGGCACTGCGCTGGCAGACGTTGGCGGTATCAGGTCCGCAAGAGTGAAGCCATCCAGATGCGCCATGAAGCTGTGCAGAGCTCCTTGCAACATGCCAGCGAGGCGGCAGTCGCCGGTCAGCGTGCACCGGTTGTCGTTGCCAAAGCATTCCACCAGCGTGAAGTCGGACTCTAGTCCACGTATCACTGTACCGATATGGATCTGCTTTGGTTCACGGGCGAGGCGCATGCCGCCTCCCTTTCCACGTATCGTCTCTATCCAACCCTGCAGGGCCAGTTGATGCGTGACTTTCATCAGATTTGGCTCGGAAATGCTATAAGCCTGCGCAACCTCGGAAATCGTGCACAGGCGCTCTGGCCGCTGGGCTACATGCATGAGCAGCCGCAGCGCATAGTCGGTCATCAGGGTTAGACGCATTGAGTGATCTCGTTCAAACAGATTTTCTGGACTTGCTGGCGACATGTCCTGAGGGCTGAGCCGCTGAGAGTCCAGCTGGTGGCAGGCGCGGCCGAATCAGCAAGGGTACAAATCGCCACAGGTACAAAGCAAAGGCCAGCACCCATGCAAGCGTCGAGGCATGCAGTGCGGCTTGGGGGAGCCCCGCAGGCAGAAGTGCCAGCAGGCGCAACAAAGCGGCGGCAAGCACCAGCGCATACATGACCACGATGCTCCCATCGGCGCGCAATGGTCGCCCCAGGTGGCCCAAAGCCGTACGTGTCACCATGCCGATTATCAGCACTGCAAAGCCGGCCACGCCGATCACATGGACTGGCCATGCCAAGCGCAGTACCCAGCTGCTCGCCTGGAGCGATGCCACCAGCAGGCCCGTGCCCAAGGCCGCATGACCCAGATACAGAATCCACAGCAACGGCACCTGACGCACAGCCCAGGGTTTCCAGGCCAACACCTGCCATAGGGTGATCAGCCCCGTGACAGCCAATGCGGCCACCATACCCGGCACCCATCCCAGCAACAGGCAGACAATGCCAAGCACGCCAGCCCAGAGTTGCCACTGCCCGCTGGCCGTGTGCATGGGAATCTGCAGATCCGTCACCGCCCGCATCGCGAAGAATGGAATAACGCGCCGCGCCACCAGTAGTGCAATCACAGCCATGCACAGCAGCCCTGTATAGAGGTAATGCATCAGCGTTGCGTAGTCGCTGCCTTGCCATACCGAGCGCAGAAAGAGTGCATCGGCCACGCCCAGACCCGACACCAGCAGCGGCAGGCCGTAATTGCGTCGGCTGCGTGCTGCATAGATCACCCAGCCCAGCACTACGGCAGCGGAGGCGAAAAACAGCAGTTCACACACTACGGCAAAAGCAAAAGCTGTATCACCCACCACCAGGAAACCCGCGCGCGCCAGCAGCCACAGTGCGCACAACCCGCCCAGCGCCCGGCCCTGAATAGGGTTGCTTCCAGTCCAGTTGCTAGCCGCCGTGAGCAGAAAGCCCACGGCAATCGTCGCCACAAAGGCCCACAGCATCTCGTGCGCATGCCACAGCACGCCGCCCAAACGCCCCGCAAGCCACTGTGGCGCGAACACCCACAGCGCGACCGACACCGCAGCCCACAGACAACCGGCCATGTACAAGGGCCTGAAGCCAAGCTCCAGTAAGGCTTTCCACTGGGGTGCAGGTGTCTTGGGTTTGGGCACAGACCCCATCGGCTCCTCGATCTGCAGCAGCTCAGACATGGCTCACCACCGCCGGTAGTGCCTTGGGATCACGGCTCATCTGGTAGCCCGACCACAGGCTCTGTGCAATACGGCGCGCCGCCTGGCACGCTTGATCGGCCATGGCGCGGTTGGGTTGCTCGGCCAGCGTGATCTCGAACAGGCCCAGCCAGCGCTCAAACAGCTCTTGGCTTAGACCCGGTAGCGCAGCATGCTTGGGCATAGGGGCCCCTGAAAAGCGTGCTGTGCGTCGCAAAATGGCCGACCAGAAATCCACCAGCTTGGTCAGATGATGGTCCCAGTCCGCTATACGTGCATCGAAGATGGGGCCGAGCACCTCGTCCTGGCGTATTCGCGCATAGAAGGAGTGCACCAAGCTGACGACTTCCTCTTCAGTGCAAAGCTCATGAATCCTCATTGCACAATTCCTTTCGCTGTCGTAGCTGTACATAAGATTCATTAATTATGTATCTTATAACTGGGCATGTCTCTAGGTGCATGGTGTTGTTTCATAAATCAGCGCCGGGCCATACTACCCATGACCCCAGACGTGGCTATGCCGCAGCCATCGTCTGCGGGCAGCCCAGCTCAGTGAACCGATTGAAAAGAGCGGCTCGGATATGAAGTTCTTTGACCTGCCGCTCGAGCGTACGTGACATCATCTGTTCACCGAGTCGCTTGATGCAGTGGCTCCTGGTCTCCACCAGGCTGCATCGGTGATACCCACTCTGGCACTTGCATCGTTTGCGCCCGAAGCGCTTGCAGGCGGCGATAGCCGCATTGCGGTAAGCGCCCGTTTCCTTCCCTTCTGGCATAAGCACCCAAAGGTCGGTTAATTAGCACTTTGCGACTGAAGAAGGCTCTTTTGGCAGTGGTTTGATTGCGCTTGAATTCAGCTTCCCCTATAGGTCAGCTGGTGAGCTTGAAGTATTGAGAGCCGGTCGGCTTGGAAAAACCTCTGACCGACTGTTCTTGGCCGGGAGCGTGAGGTCCACATGAGTCCCCGGAGCAGGCGCTCGATGTGAACGGCAAGTCATCCAGTAACTGTTTTTGGGGACATGAGTGAAATGGAACTCTCGGCCAAAAGCGGACTGCGAAGCGAAGGACAAGTGACCACATAAAGCACGGTTCATATCATCCGACTGGCAACCGCACGATGACAATTTCCTCGATGCGCTCATTTTTGTAAACGACCCATATCGTAGGCAACACACGTAACGCTTCATGTAGATGGCTCACCCACGTTACCCAGGCTGGCACATCAACTCTGGCAATCAACTCATTGACTGGTAGCTGCCGCAAAGCATTGAGCGCGTCAACAAGGGCCGAGTAGCCGTGAACTCGATATGTGCGCTGGCCCATGGAACGTGTTTCGTTTCATTTGGCTACTGTTAGCCAAACTTCATGGACTAAAGTCGTCCGTTTAGCTAATTATCGAGAGTCAACTGAGGGTCGGTCTGAGCTGGTGCTACCAGCTAGAAGCAGTCACATCCTGCCCTTGCCATGCCTCGATTCATATTGATCCAAGTGAAAAAATTCATTGAACCCTTCATTGGGGGATACCGCATGAAAGCGGTTATCCCATTCTGCATTGCCTCCCTGTGCTCCGTAGTATCTGCTCAGACCAACGTACCCTCGGGCCGCATAGTCCCGACTCCCATCTACGGTGTCACCGTGGATGATGTGAGCAGGCTTGGCGACATCACGCGCAGCCTGTCGTCGCTGGCCTACCGGCCTACCACGCGCATCGTCTTCGATGAGTTCGTGAACCCGGACTATTACCGCAAGCCAGCAGTGGAAATCTCCAAGGTTTCCTATGTGATGGGTGAGATATTGGACTCGTACTACGTCAAGCAGTACAGCGTGGATGCGTACATTCAACGGACTAATCAATACCTCAATGCGTTGTCGGATGTAGTGGATATCTGGGAAGTAGCCAACGAGGTCAACGGCGAGTGGCTGGGGGCCAATGCCGATGTGGTGGCGAAGATGACCAATGCCTACAACATCGTGAAGGCACAGAACAAGACGGCCGCGATCACGCTCTACTACAACCAGGGCTGCTGGTCTCAATCCTCCAATGAAATGTTCAAGTGGGCCGAGACCAATGTCCCTGCCTACATGAAGCAGGGCCTGGATTACGTCTGGATTTCCTACTATGAGGATGACTGCAATGGACTCAAGCCCAACTGGCAGCAGGTGTTTGACAAGCTGCGCGTGATGTTCCCCAATTCCAAGATCGGGTTCGGGGAAGTGGGTACCTCACGCAAAGCCAAGAAGGCCGAGTACCTGACCCGCTATTACACGATGAAGATCACTACCCCGAATTACGTGGGCGGTCACTTCTGGTGGTACTTCAGGCAGGACATGGTGCCCGTCACCAAGGAGCTGTGGACTACCCTGAATACGGCGATCAAGGCGGAGCCCCGGTAGGTCAGTGAAGCCTCCTCGTTTTCCTGCACCACCTAGAAGCAGAGGTTGGGGAAACGTTTGACACGATACGCGACCAGCGGAATCCGGCCTATCGATTCATGTGGGCGAGGGGGGGTGTAGCGATGCAGCCAGCCCTCGGTCATCGAGCGCACTTCCTGCAACGATTCAAAGACATAGCAGTCGAGCACCTTCGTTCTGTACGGGTCGATTGAAATGGGTGTACCGGCAACATTGATCATCTGTACCAAATGCTCGCTATCAGTGCGCCGACAGCTTCGATCAAGGATTGGCTGAGGATGATCATCCCTGGCTACCGCGGTCGCTCCCTGGCAGGCTCCTTTCGGCCAGAGGCAGTCAGCCGCTTGGTGCACTTCAGCGTTTGGTGCAGGCTCATCAGAGCTATTCAGGGCCCTAGGCCTGAGCCACAGCAATCTCCAGCACCTGCCGTTGAGCACCGTCTGCCTCGCAGGGCCGCGTCACTCACAGAACCGGTCACTCGATTGCGTGGTTATCGGAGTATCTCAACGAAGGATCGCTTCAGTGTGCCTCGACAGGCTTGTGTAGACCCCAAGCAGTCATTTTTCCGATGACTCTGCGCCTACACATGCAGCCGCATCCCGGTAGTTTTGCTCTATGTTTTCAATCGCGCTGGCCAAGATCGCAGAATCTTGCACATCTAGGCCACCAAGGCGCAACGCATGAACTTGCTGTTCAAAAACTGCTGTGAGGACTACCCAACAAACTGACCTATCTCTATCGCTATGCTCGCCGCATCTCCACAGCCCTTTTTCAGCAATTACCAAGAAGACCCTGCACTGTCTTTTCGGGCGTAAATATAACCACCCTTTCAGAGATTTTTTCAGCCTCTCCTCCCACCAGCTTTCTGGGGGCAGCAGCGGTTATGTCCGGCTTTAGATCCTGTCAATTGGTGTAATAAACCTCGTCTCCTCATCGCCCACCGTCAGCAGACGGTGGACTTTTCAAGACTCGGCCGATTTGCCCTACCCAAGAGCGCGCTGCACGGCTGCTCCTGCCTCATCTAGCAGCCGGCGTGCTGCTTGTGTCAGCCCCAGCATGTGGATGCAGGCATGAGCCATGCCCGGCAACCGCAGAGCCGTTACGGGGACGTCTTCATTCTGCAGGCGCCGAGCATAGGCCTCAGCCTCGTCACGCAGCGGATCGTACTCGCAGCTGATCACCGTAGCCGGCGGCAAGCCGGCCAAGCTTGCGGCGTGCAGCGGGGACACCTGCTCCAGCCGTTGCAGGGCAGGATCTGCGAGGTAGGCTTGATAGCAATACGCCATTGCCGAGCGGCTCAGGTAGTAACCCTCGCCGAACAGGTCAAAAGATGGCGAGTCCATGGCTGCATCGAGTGCCGGATACAGCAGCAGTTGATGGGCAATGGCCGGAGCTCCGGCCGGACCCCAGCCGTCGCTATGCCGCGCAAGCAGACAGGCGGCCGCAGCAAGATTGCCACCCGCACTGTCCCCGGCCACGGCGATGCGCTTGCGGTCCAGTCCCAGTCTTTCTGCCTGCTCGAAGCTCCATTTCAAGGCGTCGCAGAAGTCTTGCAGCGGCACCGGAAAGCGGTGCTCGGGCGCCAGCCGATAGTCCACCGAGATCACCACCGCCCCCGTCGCCACGGTGAGCGCGCGGCAGGGATTGTCATACAGCTCCATGGACCCGAGACACCAGCCCCCTCCATGGGCAAAGACCAGGGCGGGCTGGGGTGCGTCGGGTGCCGATGGCCAGTAAACACGCAGGCGCAGCGGAGCACCGTCGCGCGCGCGCAGCGTGAAATCCCCCGAGCGCGCAACGGCTTCAGCTGGGCCATGCAGCGCACGCAGCTCGAGCTCAGTGGCCTGCCTCATCTGCGCCAGCGTGGGCGGCATCTGGGGCTGTGGCATTTGTGCCTGCTCCCGCAGATAGCGGGCGATGTCTGCATCGAGGGCCATGGTCATCGTGTCCTTTGCAGAAAGGGCAGCAGTTCAGCAATGAAGGCTTGTGGAGCCTCCTCCATGATGAAATGGCCGCAGCCGGGCACGACCACGCCGGACAGATCATGGGCATGCCCGCGCAAGGTGGCCAGCGGCGCATCGCCTGTGGCGTGCTCGGCGCCTATGGCAAGCACCGGCATGCCCAGCGGGCGCTGTGCGCGCTCACGATTCTGTCGAATGGTCTCTGGAATCGCCCGGTAATAGGCAAAGCCGCCGCGCAGCCCGCCCGGTGCCGCATAGGCGTCGACGTAGACATCGACGGCCACGCTGTCGCGCCGCAGCGACCATCGATTGAACATGAATTCCAGATAGGCGCGTTCGCGGCCCGCGATCAGGGTCTCGGGCAGATCGGCCAGTTGATTGAACATGAAGTGCCAAAGAAAGATGCTCTGCTCGGGCGGTGCGAAGATACCGGGCTCAGGCGCCAGGCCAGGTATCACGGCCTCCGTCAACGCCAACGACTGCACGGCCTGGGGCTGGTCGCTGGCCAGGGCATAGGCCACCCACATTCCCACATCGTGGCCCGCGACCTGGTAGCGCTCGTGGCCCAGCGCCAGCATGGTGCGGTGCATGGTCTGCGCGATGGAGCCCGTGTCGTAGCCCGTCTCAGGCCGATCCGAAAAACCGGTGCCCGGCGGATCGACGGCAATTGCCTGAAAACCTTGCGCAGCCAGCGCTTGCATGACATGGCGCCAGGCATACCAGGTCTGGGGCCAGCCCGGGATCAGCAGTACCGGCGAGCCCTGGCCGGCCAGGATGCAGTGGATGCGGCGGCCGTCGATGCGCACATAGTCGTGCGTGAAATCATCCTGGGCGTGCGCAAGGGTGGAGGGTAAAGCATTCATGGGTCTGTTTCCTTGTTCGAATCGGAAGCCGGGGATGCATCAGGCGATGCCGAGCATGGTGTTGATCTGGCGCTGGTCCACAGGGGCACCGGCGAAGTCGTCAAAGATCTTGTCGGTGACTCGGATGATGTGGCGGTTGATGAAGTCCACGCCTTCGCGTGCGCCGTCCTCCTGATCCTTGAGGCAGCACTCCCATTCCAGCGATGCCCAGCCCTGGAAGTTGTACTGGGCGAACTTGGAGAAGATGGTCTTGAAGTCCACCTGCCCGTCACCCAAAGAACGGAAGCGCCCCGCCCGTTCGAGCCACGAGGAATAGCCGCCGTAGATGCCCTGGCGCCCGCTGGGCAGGAATTCCGCGTCCTTCACATGGAACATGCGGATGTGCTCGCGGTAGATGTCGATGTAGTCGAGATAGTCCAGCTGCTGCAGCACGAAGTGGCTGGGATCGAACAGTATCTTGCAGCGCTCATGCTGGCCGACCAGTTCATGGAAGCGCTCGAAGCTCGTGCCGTCGTGCAGGTCCTCGCTGGGGTGGATCTCGTAGCACAGGTTCACGCCCTGCTCGTCGCAGGCGTCCAGGATGGGGCGCCAGCGGCGCGCCAACTCCTCGAAGGCGGTCTCGATGAGGCCCGCCGGGCGCTGCGGGAACGGGAACAGATAGGGCCAGGCGAAGGAGCCCGAGAACGTACCCATCTCCGTCAGGCCCATGCGGCGTGAGGCGCGGGCCGAGCGCTTGAGCTGCTCCAGCGCCCAGGCCGTGCGCGCCTGGGGGTTGCCGCGCAGGGCCTCGGGGGCGAAGCTGTCGCACATTGCGTCGTAGGCAGGATGCACGGCGACGAGCTGGCCGAAGATGTGCGTGGTCAGCTCGCTGGCCACCAGGCCGTGCGAGGCGAGCATGCCGTTGACATCTTCGCAATAGCTCTGGCTCTGCGCAGCCGTGCTCAGATCGAATAGGCGCGAATCCCAAGCAGGAATCTGCAAAGCCTTGAAGCCCACGCCCGCGGCCCATCGCGCAATGTCCTCCAGCGAATTGAACGGTGCCTTGTCATCGGCGAACTGCGCAAGATGAAGGCTTGGCCCCTTGATTGTCTGCATGTGTTTTTCCTCGCTTTGATGTATTGTTTGTCAATCGACAAAGAATATTATCACGCAAATGCAGTCTTTTTCGACAGGTAGGTGTGCTGCGGCGTGGATGACACGCCGCTAAGATGCCGCACCGACTTTTGAGAGGAACAAGGAAGATGGCTGGAAGACCCAGGGAATTTGATAGGGACCAGGCGCTGGAGCGCGCCATGCTGGCGTTTTGGCAGCGTGGTTACGAGGGCACATCCATGGCCGACCTGGTCCAGGCCATGGGCATCGCCTCGGCCCGCATCTATGCTGCCTTTGGCAGCAAGCAGGCACTGTTCCGCGAAGCCATACAACGCTATGAGTCCGGGGCCGGCTGCTTTGCCGATCGGGCCCTGGCTGAAGAGTCACTGGTGCGTGAAGCCATCTCACGCATGCTGCGCGATGCGGCGACCACCTATACGGAACCAAGCCGGCCACAAGGTTGCATGGTTGTCATGGCTGCGACCAATTTCGCGCAAGAGAACGAGGAAGTTGCAGCCTGGCTTGCCGTGCACCGTAGCGAGCGAACGCAGTCCATCATCAACCGACTGCAACGCGCAATGGACGAAGGTGAGTTGCGACAAGACGCAGATGTGCAGGCTCTTGGCGACTTCTACGCCACACAGTTGCATGGCATCTCAGTACAGGCCCGTGACGGCATATCGCGCTCGCGCCTGCTGGCGGCCTCAGCGGCGGCCATCGGCGTGCTGGATCAAGCTTTGCGCCAGGCTGCTTGAACCAGAGTCCCATTGGAGCACTACAAGTACCAAAGGTGATCCTCGTCCATCAGTCAACCGCAAATCCTTTGCCTCCTGAAGCTATCCGGAAGCCTCAAGCGCATGACGGGCAATACGAGAACGACAGCCTAGTGAAAAACAACTGGCTCAGTCGTACCGATGCGATGCATGGAATTGAGCGCATTGAGGCCTTCTTTCAGGGCAACGCTTATGGCATGCATCGACACGACACTTATGCCATCGGCTGCACGATGGCAGGGGTGCAAGCCTTTCGATACCGAGGCGCTCACCGACAGAGCCTGCCAGGCCACACCATGGTGCTGCATCCCGATGAAGCGCATGACGGTCAAGCAGGAACTGAGGACGGATTTCATTACCGCATGATTTATGTGAATCCGGCGTTAATTCAGGAGGTATTCCGAGGGCTGGAGCTCCCCTACATAGAAGGCGGTATCACGCAATCCCAACGTCTTCTGGTGGCCACCAAAGCCATGCTGGACAACCAGCAGGGGCCAACTAACTCAATGGAAGAAATGGACGCCATTGTGGAGCTTGCTCTCGCGCTCCATGCCGAAGCAGGCTGTACCAGAGGGCAGCGTGCCAGGGACTTCGAGAGCACCAAACTGGCTCATGATTTTTTGTGTGACGTTTGGCAATCCACCATCTCGGTGGAGGATCTCAGTGTCGTCACAGGGCGGAACCGCTGGAGTCTGTCGCGCGATTTCCGCATGTTCTATGGCACTAGCCCTTCGCGATTTTTGATCTTGCGCAAGCTTGATGTGGCACGACAACGCATGCTCTCAGGGGCTCCGCTCGCAGATGCGGCTGCATCCACCGGGTTTGCGGACCAGGCTCATATGACACGTCATTTCACCCAGACCTTTGGCATCTCGCCTGGACGATGGTTGCGGATGATGTGCAACCACACATCCATGTCTTCTGGCGCACAAACGTTCAAGATCTAACAGCTTGCTTTGTCTACGCTTGGCCCTTTGATTGATAAAGGACAAGTCATGACGGTAAGCATTTCTTCCCCTGCCAAGGATCGCGGGCAGCAGGTGCCCATAAACCTGGTGCGTAAAATTGGTCTTATTCACGACCATTGGCAGCCGCATGTTGTCGCTGAAATGAACGACTATCAGTTCAAGGTCGTGAAGATCGCAGGTGACTTCATCTGGCATGCACATGACGATACCGACGAGGCATTTATTGTGCTGGCAGGTGTGTTGAGAATCGACTTTCGAGACCACAGCATAGAGTTGCAAGCGGGCGAAATGGCTGTGGTCCCTAGAGGGGCTGAGCACAAAACGTTTGCGGCAACGGAAGCCAAATTGCTGATGATCGAGCCCATGGGGGTTCCCAACACCGGGTATAGCGATTCGGAGCGACGGGCTCCTAACGACGTTTGGATATAGAAGTAAGGCACTGGCAATGGGCCACTGAAATGGTGTGTGCGGCCGGCAGCTTTTGGCACAGCGAGTCACCTTGGGATCGCAAGAGCCTGCTCTCACGACGTGACAGCAGACGTCAAGCGACCTATATGCCTGCACCTAATAGCCGCTGTCCGCTGCACACTTGAAAACTGTCCTTGGGCAGTCGTCCGCGTAGACGCACGGATGACCACTATGTAGCTGTTGGAGATAGGTCGCATAGCAGCCATGAACAGTAGCAATCGCTGCTATGCAAGCATTGACTGCCGAGGAACGAACGACAGCAGTGGGTCCTGAGTAGCCCTCGGCGGCTGGCTGCTACCGCTCAAAAGCGGAGGTCACCTTGATTCCTGCAAGCCTCCGACGAAGGCTGGCCTACAGAGGCATTCTGGTCAGTGACCTGAATGGCAGCGGCAATCGAGTGATGGACAGCCATTGGACAGGTAGACATGCCCTGTCCGTCCTCTGGCATTTTGCCATCCAGCACAGACAGCTATAAAAATGATAAAGCTGTGCTGCAGTTCATACCTCCCCTTCCGGCCGGGTGCCAGGCAACACCAGCTTGCCTTCGCGCATGGCCTGCAGCAGCAGATGGGGGGTGGTGCAAATATGGGCTTCCAGGGCCAGGGCCGCGCGAGCCTCGTGGCCAGCCATGGCGAGCTCGAAGATTTCCTGGTGCTCGGCATGCACATCGCGGGTGAGCGCGGGCTGCTCCATGGCGTAGCAGCGGTAGCGCTCGCTATGGCGCGCCAGCAGGCGCAGCACCTTCAATGTCCAAGGGGATGCATAGCCGGAGAGCAGGGTCTCGTGAAAGCGCAGGTTCAGGGCCTCCCACTGGCGGCGGTTGTCGCTGGACAGCGGTTGCTCGGCCGCCGAGAGTTCGTCATAGCTGGCCTGCAACTGGGCCCGCCAGGCCGCGTCGCCATGGCGTATGGATTCACGCAGCGCATGGGTTTCGATATGTACCCGCAGCCGGGTGATGTCCTGCAGGTCGTCCATGGCGATGGTGGAGACGCGAAAGCCGCGCTGGCCTTCGGTTGTGACCAGGGCATCACTGACCAGGCGCGTCAACGCCTCCCGCAAGGTGCCGGCACCGACCTCGTAGGCCTGGCGCAGATGCTCTATGCGCAGCTTGCTGCCAGGCAGCAGGCGGCCTTCGACAATGTCGGTGCGCAGCCGGGCATAGGTTTGCTCGGTCAGGGTGCGCGATGCCTCGCCGCCGCTGGATTCAGCCTCGGGCAGGGCCAGGCATTGCATAAAGGATTTCTTGGCCAAGCGTTTACTCCTCCGTGCCTGTGGTGCGTTCGCGGATGCGTGAGAGCCGGTAGCTGAGTTGGGGGCGGGTCATGCCCAGGGCGCGGGCTGCTGCGGCCAGATTGCCGCTGGCGCGGCGCACGGCTTCTTGCAGCAGCCCGTCTTCCAGGGCATCCAGCGAAAGCCCCTGGTGCTGCATGCTGTCGTACACCCCGGCCGTGTGCAGATCGCCATCTGCGCCGCAGGCCTGGGCCAGATGGCCTTGGTCGTCTATGGTGCTTTGGCCGTTGTCGCTCCACTGGGGGAACAGGCAAGCCACATCGATGGGTTCGCCGGCCGGCGTGAGGATGAGGCCGCGTTCCACCAGATTCTCCAGCTCGCGCACATTGCCGGGCCAGCTGTGGCCGCGTAGTGCGGTCAGCGCCCGGTCGCTGAAGCCCGGGGCCGGCTTGCCGTGCAAGGCCGAGTATTTCTGCAGCAAATGCATGGCCAGCAGCTCGATATCGTCCACGCGCTCGCGCAGCGCGGGGATGCGTATGGGGTAGACGTTGAGGCGGTAGAGCAGGTCGCGCCGAAAGCGCCCCTGTTCCACGGCTTTTTCCAGGTCTACATTGGTTGCGGCGATCACGCGCACATCGACTTGGGTACTGCGGTGGCCGCCCAGGCGTTCCACCTCGCCACTTTGCAGCACGCGCAGCAGCTTGGCCTGGGCGGCCAGGGGCAGCTCGCCTAGCTCGTCCAGCATCAGCGTGCCGCCATGGGCGCGTTCAAAGCGCCCTATGCGCGTTGCCGTGGCGCCGGTGAACGCGCCTTTTTCGGCGCCGAACAGCTCGCTCTCTATCAGGTCGGCGGGCAGAGCCGCGCAGTTCACGGCCACAAAGGGTTTGTCGGCACGCGGGCTCATGGCATGTAGGGCGCGCGCAAAGCGCTCCTTGCCCACGCCGGTCTCACCCGTGAGCAACACCGTGACCTGGGTGGGAGCAGCCTTGGACAGCAGCTCCAGCGCGGCCTGAAAGGCGCGTGAATGGCCCAGCAACGGGCCCTGGCTGTCGAAAGGGGCCAGGCCGGTGCGCAAGGCCTCGACCTGGGACTGCAGCTCATCCAGGCGTACCAGCATGGAGTCGGGGTCGTAGTCGCGTGCGATTTGTTCGCCATCGGGCCACTCATGTTGAAACCGGCCTTCTATCAGGCAGTGTGCGTGGCCGCAGGTGGAGCACTGCATTTCCTTGAAAAACACCGGTCGACGGAAGAACGCGCTGGAGTAACCCGAGGCATATCCCAGCAGCATCCAGCACGAGGGCTGGTCCTGGGGACCCCATTCGCGCAAATGGATTTCCGCTTCCCAGCTGTGTTCCCAGCGCACCACGCATTGAAAGTGGCCGGCCTGCTCATCGGCCTCAAAGATTTCCGGCGTGGCGCGCACTGCACCCTCCAGCCGGTGCAGTTGGGGGCCTACGGCAAACATCTCGAACAGGCTGGCCGTGGGTCGTATCTGGCGTGCCAGCAGTGCATCGCGCTCACCTGCGGCATAGCCGGCACGCAGCAGCAGGCGCCGCGTGTGATCGGGCCCCATGGTGTTCATCATTTCGCGGCGCAGGGCGTGAAGAGAGGCCAGGTGCAGCAGCAACATGCGCTGGCCCGAGAGCCAGATCAGTCCGTCTTCGGTGGAGAAGCGGACCTAGCTGCGCAAATCGGCATCGGAGGGTAAGGCGGGGGGAGTGTGGGGCATGAGAAAACTATCGATAAAGCATCGAATTCTGGCTACGGGATTGACCCGCATCCTCGGCCTTGAACTGCTGGCGCAATTGATGAATTGCGAACCTTTGCATGGGGTACTTGATCATTTGATCATGCTGCACTGCAGTAGGTATTGAAGCACTGTGACTGCTGTCCTAGGGTTTGCCCGGGAATTACTGATCACCAGCTTGCTCAAACACGCACAAATTTAGGGAGTAACCCTGGATTTATCGATATTTTCATGAACTGGCACGGGCTGTGCAATTGCAAAAGCCATAGACCCGCCAGGAGCCCCTCATGGAAACAAGCACTCTCGATCTTCCCGCCTGCGATCTCACGCGCCGTTCGGTGCGCGTGCTGCAAAGGCGCGCCAACGGTTTTGTGGACTTCGAGTTCTCCGTGGGCTGGCCCGAACTCACGGTGGAGCTGGCCATGACAGAGGCCGACTTTGAGGCCTTCTGCCAGGTCCAGAAAGCCAGGCTGCTCTGACCATCACTCACGCATCCCACGACAACACAGGAGACAAGCCCATGAATATCGAGCTTTCGGCGCGCGAGATACAGCCGCTGCGCCATACCTTTGCCCGCGTGGCAACCTACACGGGAGACAAGCCCGCGTCGCGCTATCTGGAGGCCACGTTGGGCGTGCAGCCCACGCACCACTTCCATTACCGGCCGCTGTGGGAGCCAGAGTTCGAGCTGTTCGACACCGGCCGCACGGCGATCCGCATGGCGGACTGGAACGCGCTGCGCGATCCACGTCAGTACTACTACGCCACCTGGACCATGACCCGCGCCAGGCAGCAGGAGGCTGTGGAAGCCAACTACCAGTTTGTGGAGTCGCGCAATCTGGCCGGCAAGATGTCCGATGCCCTGCGCGCCAAGGCCTGCGAGGTGTTGATGCCGCTGCGCCATGTGGCCTGGGGCGGCAATATGAACAACAGCCAGATCTGCTCACGCGGCTACGGCACGCCCTTCACGGCCCCGGCCATGATGCATGCCATGGACCATCTGGGCGTGGCCCAGTACCTCACACGCCTGGGCCTGGTCATGGACGAGCCCGGCGTGCTCGAGGCCGGCAAGAACGACTGGATGCGGCACCCCACCTGGCAGCCGCTGCGCCATCTGGTGGAAGACCTGCTGGTGGTGCAGGACCCCATGGAGCTGTTCGTTGCCCAGAACATGGTGCTCGACGGACTGCTCTACCCCCTGATCTACAACCACTTTGTGGACGAGCATGTCACGGTGCAGGGCGGCACGGCCGTGGCCATGCTCACGGCCTTCATGCCCGAGTGGCATACCGAGACCGCCCGCTGGATCGATGCCGTGGTCAAGGTGGCTGCTGCCGAATCGGCAGACAACCGCAGCCAGCTGTCGCGCTGGTATCTGAGCTATGCCGACCATGCCGGTGTGGCACTGGCCGCCGTGGCCGAACTGGCCCTGGGTGCGCGTGGCGCAGCCGTGCTCAGCGAAGTCCGCCAAAGCCTGGATGCCCGTGCCCGCAAGGCCGGTCTGGACATCTGAGGAACAGCGCCATGAGCACATCTGCCAGCACCCCCGTCTCCAAGGTGTTCATCGCCTTTCAGGACAACGAGGAATCGCGCCCCGTGGTGGACGCCATCCTCGCCGACAACACCCACGCCCAAGCCGTGTACTCGCCCGGTCTCGTGAAGATCGACGCCCCCGGCCGCCTGGTCATACGTCGCGCCAGCATTGAAGAGCAGACCGGTCGCCCCTACGAGCTGCAGCAGATCCAGATCAATCTGGTCACGCTGTCCGGCCATGTGGAGGAGGACGACGACGAATTCTCCCTGAGCTGGAACCAGTAAGAGCCGCTCACCGAACACCACCAGACAACGCCATCCAAGGAGACACCATGGACGCACCCGTAATCAAGAAAAAGCTGGGCCTCAAGGACCGCTACACCGCCATGACACGTGGCCTGGGCTGGGAGACCAGCTACCAGCCCAGGGACAAGGTCTTCCCCTATGACAAGTTCGAGGGCATCAAGATCCACGACTGGGACAAGTGGGAAGACCCCTTCCGCCTGACCATGGACGCCTACTGGAAGTACCAGGGCGAAAAAGAGAAAAAGCTCTACGCCGTGATCGAGGCCTTTGCCCAGAACAACGGCCAGTTGGGCGTGACCGATGCGCGCTATCTCAACGCGCTCAAGCTGTTCATCCAGGGCGTTGTGCCGCTGGAGTATTACGCTCACCGCGGTTTTGCCCATGCGGGCCGGCATTTCACCGGTGCGGGGGCGCGCGTGGCGGCGCAGATGCAGTCCATCGACGAGCTGCGCCACTTCCAGACCGAGACCCATGCGCTGTCCAACTACAACAAGTACTTCAACGGCATGCACAGCTCCAGTCACTGGTTCGACCGGGTCTGGTTTTTGTCGGTGCCCAAGTCCTTTTTTGAAGATGCGCTGAGCGCAGGCCCGTTCGAGTTCCTCACGGCAGTGAGCTTCTCCTTCGAATATGTGCTGACCAATCTGCTGTTCGTTCCCTTTATGTCGGGCGCGGCGCACAACGGCGATCTGTCCACCGTGACCTTTGGCTTCTCGGCGCAAAGCGATGAGTCGCGCCATATGACGCTGGGCATCGAATGCATCAAGTTCATGCTGGAGCAGGACCCGGGCAACGTGCCCATCGTGCAGCGCTGGATCGACAAATGGTTCTGGCGCGGCTACCGCGTGCTGACCCTGGTGGCCATGATGCAGGATTACATGCTGCCCAAGCGCGTGATGAGCTGGAAGGAAGCCTGGGAGATGTATGCCGAGGAAAACGGCGGCGCTCTGTTCCGCGATCTGGCGCGCTACGGCATCCGAGAGCCCGCAGGCTGGAAGCTGGCCTGCGAAGGCAAGGACCACATCAGCCACCAGGCCTGGAACATCTTCTACAACTACACGGCGGCCGCACCTTTTCACACCTGGGTGCCCGGCGAGCAGGAGATGCAGTGGCTGTCTGAAAAATACCCGGACAGCTTTGACAAGCACTACCGTCCCCGCCTGGAGCACTATCGTGCCGAGCAGCAGGCCGGCAAGCGCTTTTACAGCAAGACCCTGCCCATGCTGTGCACCACCTGCCAGATCCCTATGGGCTTCACCGAGCCCGGTGACGCCACCAAGATCTGCTATCGCGAGTCCGACTACGAGGGCAGCAAGTACCACTTCTGCAGCGACGGCTGCAAGCATGTCTTCGACGACGAGCCCGAGAAGTTTGTCCAGTCCTGGCTGCCCGTGCACCAGATCTACCAGGGCAACTGCTTCAAGCCCGATGTGGACCCCACGGCCGAAGGCTTTGACCCGCTGGCTGCGGTGCTGGACTGGTACGGCATGAATGTGGGCCGCGACAACATGGACTTTGAGGGATCGGAGGACCAGCGCAATTTCGCGGCCTGGCGCGGCGACCCGCCACCGGCAACCTCGGCCAACAACGCAGCCACTAACGCTTCCGCCAACCCCAGCCAGGAGGCCCAGCCATGAGCGTCACCGCACTCAAGCCCTATCGCTTTCCCGCCAAGGATGTGCGCGAGAACTTTCCCGCGCCTCTGCTCTATATCGGCTGGGAAGACCACCTGATGTTCTGCTCACCCGTAGCCCTGCCGCTGCCGCCCGATATGCCTTTCGGTGCGCTGGCCCAGGCCGTGCTGCCCGACGTCTATGGCGCCCACCCCGACTTTGCACGCATCGACTGGAGCGAGGTGCAGTGGTTCAAGTCGGGCCAGCCCTGGTCGCCCGATGCGTCCAAGTCGCTGGCCGACAACGGCCTGACGCACAAGGACGTGATCCGCTTCCGCACCCCGGGCCTGATCGGCATCCAAGGCTCTTACAGCTAACCACCCTGGCGGTTGCAGCGCTGGCCTGGCCGGCGCTGCAGGAATGAGAGCGAGACGATATGAGCTACCAACTGACCTTAGAACCCCTGGGCGCCTCGATTGAAGTGGAGGAAGGCCAGACCCTGCTGGACGCCGCGCTGCGCCAGGGTATTTACATTCCCCACGCCTGCGGCCATGGCCTGTGCGGCACCTGCAAGGTCCAGGTTTGCGACGGCGACGTGGACCACGGCGCGGCCAATCCCTTCGCGTTGATGGACATGGAACGCGAGGACGGCATGACGCTGGCCTGCTGCGCCACGCTGCAGTCCGATGCCACCATCGAGGCCGATTTCGAGGACGAGCCCGATGCGCAAATCATCCCCGTGCGCGACTTCGCAGCCACAGTGGTGCGTATCGTCGATCTGACGCCCACCATCAAGGCTCTGCACCTGCGCCTGGAGCAGCCCATACGCTACCAGGCGGGCCAGTATGTGCAGCTGCGCATACCCGGTCTGAGCGAGGAGCAGGGCGGCTCGCGCGCTTTTTCAATCGCCAACGCGCCTGGCGCCGACGGCTGCGCCCAGGAGATCGAGCTCAATGTGCGGCTGGTGCCGGGCGGTGCGGGCACGGGCTGGCTGCACGAGCATCTGAGCGAAGGTGACAGCCTGCAGCTGGCCGGGCCCTATGGACGCTTTTTTGTGCGCCATTCGGCACGCCAGCCCATGGTCTTCATGGCTGGGGGCTCGGGGCTTTCCAGCCCGCGCGCCATGATTTTGGAGCTGCTGGCCAAGGGTTGCGAGCAGCCCATCACACTGGTCTACGGCCAGCGCTCGCGCGAGGAGCTGTACTACGACGACGAGTTTCGCGCCCTGGCCGAGCAGCACCCGCATTTCACCTACATCCCCGCAATATCGGGCGAGGACTGCGGGGATTGGCAAGGCGCGCGTGGCTTTGTGCATGAGGCTGCGCAAGCCCATTTCCAAGGCGGCTTTGCGGGTTGCAAAGCCTATCTGTGCGGGCCTCCACCCATGGTCGAGGCCTGTATTTCCACCCTGATGCAGGGCCGGCTGTTTGAGCGCGATATCTACACCGAGAAATTCCTCTCGGCCGCCGATGCGCAAGGCGCGCGCAGCCCCTTGTTCAAGCGTGTCTGAGGCCGCCATGACAGCCATGCAAAACGTGCAAGTCAGCGTGGAGCAAACCGGCGATACCTATGCCTGCGGCACCCACGAAAGCCTGCTGAGTGGCATGTTGCGCCTGGGGCGCAAAGGCATTCCGGTGGGCTGCGTCAACGGTGGCTGCGGCGTCTGCAAGGTGCAGGTGCTCGAAGGTGCGGTACGCCATCTGGGCCCCGTGAGCTGTGCCCATGTGAGCGATCTCGAACGCGATCAGGGCTACACCCTGGCCTGTCGTGTAGCCCCGCTGGAGGCCGTACGCATTGCGGTGGCACAGCGCCTGCACAAACCATTTTTTCTGCGGGCGGCCTCCACGGCGCCCACAACCCACGACACACCAACAAGCAACTAAGGAGACAAACATGGGTGTAATGCGAATCGGCCACGCCAACTTGCGCGTGATGGACATGGATGCTGCGCTCAAGCACTACGAAAACGTGCTGGGAATGAAGGTCACGCTGCGCGATGCAGCGGGCAATGTCTACCTCAAATGTTGGGACGAGTGGGACAAGTATTCCCTCATCCTTACGCAAAGTGATCGCGCCGGCCTCAACCATGTGGCCTACAAGGTGCAAAACGATGCCGACCTCGACAGCCTGCAGGCACGCATCGAGGCCTGGGGTGTGAAGACCACCATGCTGCCCGAAGGCAGCCAGCCCACGGTGGGCCGCATGTTGCAGTTCAATCTGCCCAGCGGCCATGAGATGCGCCTGTACGCAAAGAAGGAGTGCGTGGGCACGGATGTGGGCTCTCTGAACCCCGACCCTTGGCCCGATGGCCTCAAGGGCGCAGGCGCGCACTGGATAGATCACTGTCTGCTGATGTGCGAGATGAATCCCGAGGCCGGTATCAACACCGTGGAGGACAACACCCGCTTCATGGCAGAGTGCATGGACTTCTTCCTGACCGAGCAGATTCTGGTCGGCCCAGAAGGCAATATGCAAGCCGCGACCTGGATGGCGCGCTCCACCACGCCGCACGACATCGCCTTTGTGGGCGGCCCCACCTCGGGCCTGCACCACATTGCCTTCTTTCTGGACTCCTGGCACGACGTGCTCAAGGCCGCCGACGTCATGGCCAAGAACAAGGTGCGCATCGACGTGGCTCCCACACGCCACGGCATCACGCGCGGCGAGACGATTTACTTCTTCGACCCCAGCGGCAACCGCAACGAGACCTTTGCCGGCCTGGGCTATCTGGCCCAGCCCGATCGCCCCGTTACCACCTGGAGCGAGGACCGTCTTGGCAGCGGCATTTTCTATCACACGGGTGAGCTCGTGGCGTCATTTACGGATGTGTACACCTGAAGGGGAACACCCCCTGAGGTGCTTCGCGCCTTCCCCCCGCTCTTGGCATCGCAAGCAATGCGGGCAGGGGGACGCTGCCAGCGCTGTGGGGCGGCCCTTGCGCGGCAGCCCTGATATGGGCCGCGCCAGCTTTTTGCGTAGCCCCCCTGCACAGCCCCATGGATCCCCGAGACATCTGTGAACCCACAAGAAAGAGATAGAGATGAAGCACAAGATTGCATCTGCTGCCCTGGCCCTGCTGGGTACGCTGGCAGCCACGGCCGTGCAGGCCGAAGGCCATTACGTCCCCGGTGTGGAGGGCATGCAGGGCCCCAGCGTGCCGCCGCCCGGCGTTTACTACCTGGGCTATATGGTGAACTACAGCATCGACGATTTCCGCGCGCCGGGTAGCGGCGACAACCTGCCCGGCCACAACCGTGGAACCGTGACGGCCCTGGCCAACCGTTTTGTCTGGATCACCAACTACAAGCTGCTCGGTGCCGACTACGGCATGGAGGCCATCGTGCCGGTGATGCGTACCTCACTCACGGTGAATGCGGCCGGCATTTCCGATAGCCGTTCGGGCGTGGGCGACGTTTATCTGGGTCCACTGGTGCTGGGCTGGCATGGCCCGCAGTGGGACGCTGTGGCCGGTGCCGGTATCTGGCTGGATTCGGCCAGCAGCCGCGACCCGGCTTCGCCGGGCAAGGGTTACAAAAGCACCATGCTCACCGGTGGCCTGACCTATTACTTTGACGCTGCCAAGACTGTTTCGGCCTCGGGTCTGATGCGTTTTGAGCGCAACGGCAAGAACGATATGGGCTTTCGCAACGGCAACCAGGTGACGCTGGAATGGGGTCTGGGCAAGAATTTTGGTGCCGTGCATGCCGGCCTGGTGGGTTACAGCCAGTGGCAGATCAGCGATGACAAAGGCCCGGGTGCCACGAACCAGCATTCCTCGCGCCATGCACTGGGCGCCGAGCTGGTCTACCCGGTGCCGGGTGCAGGCGTGTTCCTCAAGGGCGCGGTCTACAAGGAAGTCAGCGCCACGGCCGGCACGGGGGCCCTGCCCAAGGGTTCGCTGGTGCGCTTCACAGTAGTCAAAGCATTTTGAGGAGGCTTGACATGCTGGACTCACTGATGGTTTCTCAGCCCGTGATCCGCACCGAAGCCGCCTTGCGCGCCGTGGGTGCGGCCGTAGCCAAGGCCGTGGAATTGGGTGTGCGTGTCAATGTGGCCGTGGTGGATGCGGCAGGGGTGCAGGCTGCATTTGTGCGCATGACGGGCGCACCCCTGCACTCCATGGACATCGCCACGGACAAGGCCTATACGGCCGTGAGCTTTGGCCTGCCCACGGGCCAGTGGCAAGAGGCCTTGGCCCAGCATTCAGCGGCCGTGCGCCAGGGCCTGGTCCTGCGACCGCGCTTTGTGGGCTTTGGCGGTGGGCGGCCCATCGTGGTGGAGGGCGCACGCATTGGCGGTATCGGGGTGTCCGGCGGCAGCGAGCAGCAGGACGAGATCATTGCCGAGGCCGGCCTGCAGGCCCTGGGCCTGATTGAGGACCAGCAAGGTGGCTAAAACCTGGCGCCTGCCTGCCCCCTCAGGCCTAGGTTTTGCCCTGGTCCGCAAAGGTACGCACCTCGTCCAGAAAGGCCGCCAGCACCGGCGATGCATCGTCGCTGCGGTACAGGCAGCTGAGCTCGATGTCACGCAAGTGGCGCGAGTGCAGCGGCCGGTATTCCACGCCGGGCAGACGCAAGCTGGTGGCCGAACGCGTGGTAATGCAGGCGCCAAACCCGCCTGCCACCAAAGCCACGCAGGTCAGTACATCTTCCACCGACTGGGCCACGTTCAGACGCAGGCCCTCGCGGTGGAAGGCATTGCTGACTTCCTGGGCCAGGCCATGCAAAGAGAGATTGGGGTAGAGGATCATGGGCTCGTTGTCGAGCTCGGACAGAGCGACCTCTTTGCGCGCGCACAGCCTGTGCGTGGCCGGCAGGCCCACGACCAGGGCTTCCTTGAGCACGGTCTGCACGCCTATGCCAGGTTCTGCAGGCACCAGTCGGTTGAAGCCAATGGTGATTCTGCGTTCGCGCAGCGCCTGCAGTTGCTCGTCCTTGGTCTGGTTGTGCAGCGCTATGCGCACCTCGGGCCTGGCCTGGTGAAACGCCGCCAGCAGGCGCGGAATCACGTCCAGCACGCCGGAGCCAAAAATGCCCACGTCCAGCTGGCCAGTCAGTCCCTGACCGGCTCTTTGCGTGCGCTCGCGGGCGCGCTCGGCCAGCGACAGGATGTTGGGCACCTCGTCCAGCAGGGTCTGGCCTGCCGCCGTCAGCTCCACTCCCTTGGGCGTGCGCACAAACAACTCGGTGCCCAGCTCCTCTTCGATGGCGCGTATCTGCCGCGTCAGCGGTGGCTGGGCCATGTGCAGCCGGGCCGCGGCCCGGCCGAAATTCAGCTCCTCAGCCAGCGCCAGAAAGTACCTCATCTGCCTCAAGTCCATGGGGTGGCTCCTTGATACCTTTTAGGTATCTATTTTGGAAAATTCAGTATTGGACAGTATTGAACACCGAATTTATCGTTGCTGCAAAAGCATGCGTGACAGGAAGAAAACCATGAAAGACATCCAGAACTTCATCAACGGTGCCTACGTTTCCACGGGGTGCAGCTTCGACAAGCACTCACCGCTCACGGGCCAGGTGATTGCCAAGGTGCATGAGGCCGGCCGCAGCGAAGTCGATGCCGCCGTGGCTGCAGCGCGCACTGCGTTGAACGGACCCTGGGGCCGTATGAGCGTGGCCGAGCGCGTGGAAAAACTCTATGCCGTGGCCGATGGCATCAACCGCCGCTTCGAGGAGTTTCTGGCCGCAGAATGTGCGGACACGGGCAAGCCGCGCAGTGTGGCCAGCCATATCGACATTCCGCGTGGTGCGGCCAACTTCAAGATCTTTGCCGACGTGGTCAAGAACGTGCCCACGGAGTTCTTCGAAATGACCACGCCGGACGGGCGCGGTGCGATCAACTACGGCCACCGTGGCCCGGTGGGCGTGGTGGGCGTGATCTGCCCCTGGAATCTGCCCCTGCTGCTGATGACCTGGAAGGTAGGCCCGGCGCTGGCCTGCGGCAACACCGTGGTGGTCAAGCCTTCCGAGGAATCGCCCCAGACTGCAGCCCTGCTGGGCGAGGTCATGAACGAGGCCGGCATTCCGCCCGGCGTCTACAACGTGGTCCATGGTTTCGGCCCCGATTCCGCCGGCGAGTTCGTCACCAGCCACCCCGGCGTGGATGCCATCACCTTCACCGGCGAGACGCGCACTGGCGAGGCCATCATGAAGGCTGCTGCCAAGGGCGCGCGCCCCGTGAGCCTGGAGATGGGGGGCAAGAACGCCGCCATCGTCTTTGCCGACTGCGATTTCGAGGCGGCCATCGAAGGAACGTTGCGCTCGGCCTTTGTCAACAGCGGCCAAGTCTGCCTGGGCACGGAGCGTGTCTATGTGGAGCGCCCGATTTACGAGCGCTTTGTGGCCGCGCTGAAGCAGCAGATCGAGGGGTGGAAGATCGGTGTGCCCGAAGACGACGACACCAAGCTGGGCCCGCTGATCAGCAAGGAGCATCAGGCCAAGGTGCTGTCGTATTACCAGCTGGCGGTGCAGGAAGGCGCCACCGTGGTCACCGGCGGCGGCGTGCCCGACCTGGGCGCCCAGTATGCGGACGGCGCCTGGGTGCAGCCCACGATCTGGACCGGCCTGCCCGAGACGGCACGCGTCATCAAGGAAGAGATATTTGGTCCCTGCTGTCATATCGCTCCCTTCGATACCGAAGAAGAGGTGCTGACCAAGGCCAATGACAACGTCTATGGCCTGGCCAGCGCCGTCTGGACGCAAGACCTGGCCCGCGCCCACCGCGTGGCCCAGCGCATGCATGTGGGCATTTCCTGGGTCAACAGCTGGTTTCTGCGCGATCTGCGCACGCCTTTTGGCGGTGCCAAGCAATCGGGCATCGGCCGCGAAGGCGGTGTGCATTCGCTGGAGTTCTATACCGAGCTCAAGAATGTTTGCATAAAACTTTAGACACCCCCTGAGGCGCTGTGCGCCTAGGCGGCCCCGCCTTCCCCCTCTCTGGCGCTACGCGCCGGAGGGGGGCGACACCGGCGCGGCGGGGCGGCCCTTGCGCGGTGTCCCTGAGTTGAGGCGTGCCAGTTCAAATGCAGCGCCACTTTGTCTTCTTATCTTTTCGTGAGCCATTCCTATGAACACTGAACTGCAACACTCCCTGGGCGATGAGCTGTATGCGGCCCTGCGTGAATGCAGGGTGGTCGAGCCTTTGAGCAACCGCCATCCTGACATCACCGTCGATGATGCCTACGCCATACAGCAGCGCATGCTGGCGCGTCGCCTGGAGGCGGGTGAGCGCGTGGTTGGGAAGAAGATAGGCGTGACCTCCAAGGCCGTGATGGACATGCTGGGCGTGTTCCAGCCCGACTTTGGTTGGCTCACCGATGGCATGGTCTTCAACCAAGGTGAGGCTGTCTTGGCGAGCAGCCTGATACAGCCCAAGGCCGAGGGCGAGATCGCCTTTTTGCTCAAGAAAACGCTCCAGGGTCCGGGCGTGACGGCAGCCGATGTGCTGGCCGCCACCGAGGGGGTGATGGCCTGTTTCGAGATCGTCGACTCCCGCATCCGCGACTGGAAGATCAAGATCCAGGACACCGTGGCCGACAACGCCAGCTGCGGCGTTTTTGTGCTGGGCGATCGCCTGGTCGACCCGCGCGATGTGGACCTGGGTACCTGCGGCATGGTGCTGGAGAAAAACGGCGAGATCGTGGCCACGGGCGCGGGCAGCGCGGCCCTGGGCCATCCGGCCAATGCCGTGGCCTGGCTGGCCAACACCCTGGGCGCTTACGGCATTGCGCTGGAGGCCGGAGAAGTCGTGCTCTCCGGCTCGCTGGCCGCCATGGTGCCGGTCAAGGCCGGGGACAACTTGTGCGTTTCCATCGGTGGCATCGGCGGTTGTTCCGTAAGGTTCATATGACCCCCCCTGAGTCGCTTCGCGCCTTCCCCCCGAGGGGGACGACAGCCTTGCGGCGGGGCGGCCCTTGCTCGCTGTCCCTGACTTGGGCCGCGCCAGTTGCGTGGCATGTGAGCGGCGATGTGAATAACAAATTTATTTGGAGACAACAGTGATGAGTCAAAAAATCAAATGTGCGCTAATAGGACCGGGCAATATCGGCACCGACCTCTTGGCCAAGCTGCAGCGCAGCCCCGTGCTGGAGCCGGTGTGGATGGTGGGCATAGACCCCGATTCCGATGGCTTGAAGCGGGCGCGTGAAATGGGCATCAAGACTACGGCTGAGGGCGTGGATGGACTGCTGCCGCATATGCACGCCGATGGCGTGCAAATCGTGTTCGACGCCACCAGCGCCTATGTGCATGCCGAGAACTCGCGCAAGGTCAACGAACAGGGGGCGCTGATGATTGACCTCACGCCGGCGGCCATAGGCCCTTTCTGCGTGCCCCCGGTCAACCTGATACAGCACCTGGGCAGCGGCGCCATGAATGTGAATATGGTTACCTGCGGGGGGCAGGCCACCATCCCCATGGTAGCGGCGGTGAGCCGCGTGCAGGCCGTCGCCTATGGCGAAATCGTGGCCACCGTGTCCTCCAAGTCCGTGGGACCGGGCACGCGCAAGAACATTGACGAATTCACGCGCACCACGGCAGGTGCGGTGGAGAAGGTAGGCGGTGCCAAAAAAGGCAAGGCAATCATCGTCATCAACCCGGCCGAACCCCCTTTGATGATGCGCGACACCGTGCACTGCCTGACCGAGGACGAGCCCGACCAGGCCGCCATCACCGTCTCCATCCACCAGATGCTGGCAGAGGTGCAGAAATACGTGCCCGGCTACCGCCTGGTCAACGGCCCGGTGTTTGACGGCAAGCGCGTCTCCGTCTTCCTCGAGGTCGAAGGCCTGGGCGACTACCTGCCCAAGTACGCGGGCAATCTGGACATCATGACCGCCGCCGCCGCGCGCACAGCCGAGATGTTCGCCGAACAAATGCTGGCCGGCAAGCTCACGCTCGCACCCATGGCCCCCGTAGCCGCCTGAAGGAGAGGCAACATGGAACTCAAAGGCAAGAAGATCACCGTCCACGACATGACGCTGCGTGACGGCATGCACCCCAAGCGCCATCTGATGACGCTGGAGCAGATGAAGAGCGTGGCGCAGGGCCTGGATGGGGCCGGCGTGCCGCTGATCGAGGTCACCCACGGCGACGGCCTGGGCGGAGCCTCGGTGAACTACGGCTTTCCCGCGCACAGCGACGAGGAATACCTGTCCACCGTGATCCCGCTGATGAAGCAGGCCAAGGTCTCGGCCCTGCTGCTGCCCGGCATAGGTACCGTGGACCACCTGCAGATGGCACATGAACTGGGCGTGTCTACCATCCGCGTAGCCACGCATTGCACCGAGGCCGATGTGAGCGAGCAGCACATCACCGCCGCACGCAAGCTGGGCATGGACACCGTGGGCTTTTTGATGATGGCGCATATGAACAGCGCCGAAGGTCTGGTCAAGCAGGCCAAGCTGATGGAAGGCTATGGCGCCAACTGCGTCTATGTGACCGACTCGGCAGGCTATCTGCTGCCCGACCAGGTCAAGGAACGCATTGCCGCCGTGCGCGCTGCGCTCAAGCTCGAGACTGAGCTGGGCTTTCACGGCCACCACAATCTGGCCATGGGCGTGGCGAATTCCATCGTTGCCGTGGAAGCAGGCGCCAACCGCATTGATGCGGCGGCCGCAGGCCTGGGCGCTGGTGCGGGCAACACCCCCATGGAAGTGCTGGTGGCCGTGTGCGAGCGCATGGGAATTGAGACCGGCGTCGATGTCTGGAAGATCCAGGATGTGGCCGAAGACCTGGTCGTGCCGCTGATGGACTTCCCCATTCGCGTGGACCGCGACGCGCTGACCCTGGGCTATGCGGGTGTGTACGGCAGCTTTTTGCTGTTCGCCAAGCGGGCCGAGAAGAAGTACGGCATTCCGGCTCGTGATCTGCTGGTCGAACTGGGCCGGCGCGGCATGGTCGGTGGCCAGGAAGACATGATCGAAGACACGGCGCTGACCATGGCGCGTGCGCGCGGGATCAAGGTCGCAGCATGAAGCGCCGTGCGGCATCGGCGGCCTGGGGTCTGGCACAGTCCCCCCGGGCCTCTGCGGCCGATGATGGCAGCGCGCTGCGCATTGCCATCATCTCGCCCAACACCGGGGCGCTGGCGGCCTTTGCGCGATGCCGTATCCATGGTCACGGGCGCGCTGCAGCCGCCCATGGTGATCGCATTTCACGCGGCCGCGCGCTAGGTCGGCTACCAGCTACGCATGCTCTCCCTGGCCAAGGCCTTTGCATTTGCGGACACCGTGGGCCAGATAGGTCAGCCGTGTCTTGCACTGATCAACGAAGTCTGGTGGTCGCCGGCCTGGCCTTTCAGCTCGGGCTATACCAGCGCGAGTTCGGCCCAGGCGGCGCGCGAGCAGGAGACGCGCACCGGCAAGCCCAGGGTGCAGACGATGCGCTTTTCCCATGCCATGGTCGATCTGGCCGTGCAGGCCGCGTCAAGGCCAGGATCGTGGTCGGGCCGCTGAGCTTCTCAGGCCGCATGCCCAGCCGCAACGTCTGCTCCACACCCGCCGTGGGCGGTCAATGGCTGAATAACGCACAGGGCTGCAGGGAGCTGGAAGTCGTGGACAACACGCACTCGCCCTTCACTCCCGTCACGGCCTAGCTCACACAGGATCAGACCTGAGCAGGCCTTGCCCGTCCATTCATTTTCAATATTCGGAGCACCACATGGCACTTAACCCCGCAACCATTGAACAACTTGCCGAGCATCTGGAGACCTGCGAGTTGCAGGCCCACGATACCTTGAAGATCACCGACGCCCATCCCGATATGGACTGGGACGATGCCTACGCCATTCAGGCCGCCATCCTGGCTCGCAAGCTGGCGCGCGGCGCGCGCGTGGTGGGCCTCAAGGCCGGGCTGACCTCGCACGCCAAGATGAAGCAAATGGGCGTCACCGACCCGGTGTTCGGCTTTCTGGTGGACTACTTCAGCGTGCCTGATGGCGGCACGGTCAAGACCTCGGAGCTTATCCACCCCAAGGTGGAGCCCGAGATCGCCTTTGTGCTCAAGCATGCGCTCAAAGGGCCTGGCTGCCATATCGGCGCTGTGCTGGCCGCCACCGACTTTGTGATGCCCGGCATCGAGGTCATTGACAGCCGCTACCGCGACTTCAAGTTCGACCTCAAGAGCGTGGTGGCCGACAACACGTCGGCCGCGCGCTTTGTGGTCGGCGGCCAGCCCTTGCGCCCCGACGCCGTGGACCTGCGCACAGTAGGCCTGGTGCTGGAGAAAAACGGTCAGCCCGTGGCCATGGGGGCTGGTGCGGCGGTGCTGGGCCACCCGGCTGCGGCCATCGCCATGCTGGCCAACCACCTGGGCCGGCGTGGCCAGGAAATTCCGGCGGGCAGCCTGATTCTGTCGGGCGGCGCCACCGAGGCCGTGGCCGTGGCCGCTGGCGACCATGTGTGTTTGCGCGTGCAGGGGATGGGCAGCACCTCGATTCAGTTCGCCCCCTAAGTCGCTTCGCACCTTCCCCCTCTTTCTTCGGGGGGCGCTGTCCTCGCTACGGGCCGGCCCTTGCTCGGCCTCCCAGGCCTTAGCCGCGTCAGTTTTAAAGGCCAAGCACCAGGCTTTGAGGGGTTTGGGATTTGAGTCAGAGCTGTCTTGGCGCCTCCAAACGATGCGCACCCTCAAGTTTTTTCAGAACGACAACGGAGACAAGCAATGCAAAGAAGAGAGTTGATGACAGCGGTCGCCATGGCTGCCATGGCCATGGGCCTGCCCGGGCGCGCCCTGGCGCAGGCCGGCTATCCCACGCGCCCGGTGCGCATGATCGTGCCGTTTCCGGCGGGTGGCCCCACGGACGTCATGGGCCGCGCGGCTGCCAAGGCCATGTCCGACAAGCTGGGCCAGCCCTTTGTGGTGGAGAACAAGGCAGGGGCCGGCGGCAATATCGGCACGGACGCCGTGGCCAAGGCCGCAACCGATGGCTACACCATAGGGCTCACAGCCATCAGCAGTCTGGCCATTGCTCCCCACCTGTACAACAGCGTGCCCTTTGATGTGGAGAAGGACTTGCGTCCCATCTCCCTGGTCGGCACCACGCCTTGCGCGCTGGTGATCAACCCGGGGGCGCCGTTCTCCGACCTCAAGGGCATGGTGGCCTATGCCAAGGCCAATCCCGGCAAGGTGAATTACGCGACCTCTGGCATTGGCACCAGCAACCACCTGGCGGCCGAGTTGCTGCAGTCCGTGGCCGGCATCCAACTGACCAATGTGCCCTACAAGGGCTCAAGCCAGATCGTGCCCGATCTGCTGTCGGGCACGGTAATGATGAGCATGGAAAGCTCGCTGGCCACGACCTTGCAGCACATCAAGGCTGGCAAGCTGCGGGTCATTGCCGTGACCTCGCCCCAGCGTTCCAAGGCCTTGCCTGATGTGCCCACGGTGGCCGAGTCGGGTTACCCCGGCTTCGAGGTCGAGACCTGGTTCGGCCTGGTCGCGCCGGCCGCCACGCCCCAGGCCGTGATCACCAAGCTGCACCAGGCTTGGGAGCTCGGTGCCAAGACGGGCGAGGTACAGCAGGCCTTTGACAACATCTCGGGCAATCAGCGCGTCACCACGCCGCAGCAGTTCGCCGACTTCATCCGTGCCGAGAACAAGCGCTGGGGAGACTTGATTCGCAAGTTGGGGATTAAAGCGTAAGTACCCCCTGAACTCCTGCGCGGCCTCCTCCTGTCTCTTTGGGGGTGGGGCTACGTACCCCTGGTGGGCCAGGGAGGTTTTGGGTGCTGTGCCCCGGGCCTGAGCTTTGCTACCTCATCCTTTTGGATGAGGGGCTGCCCACCAAGCTCAGCGCAATCGATAACTGATGGAAAAAAAGGTGCCAGATGCCATTCGCACAAATCTACATGCTGGAAGGTCGCAGCGAGGAACAGAAAAAGGCGGTGATTGAAAAGGTTACCCAGGCCCTGGTCGAGGCCGTTGGCGCTCCCGCCGCCAATGTGCGGGTCTGGATACACGATGTGCCCAAGGAGAACTGGGGCATTGCCGGCGTCAGTGCCAAAGAGCTGGGACGCTGACGGGCGGAGGCTCAACCTCTCTTGATTACCTCGGTCTTAAATTCTTCAGCTTAGATCGACCAGAGTCTGTAGATGATTCAAAGCCTCCTATTTCCGCTTCAATAGGATCACTTGGATGTACGGTCCTGGGAAGTCATGGTGCATTCTTCGGCCTGGAACAGCAGAAGGCACTATGGCAATCCGCCTGTATGGCAGCGCCTGAACAACGCCGCGTAGCTGTCGGTGTCAATGTTAGGATGGCCGTTATGGAACGGTGGCCGATAGGTCGCGATAGGGCCAGGAACAGCGGCAATCGCTGTACAGCAGTCGTAGATCAACGAGGCTTGAGCGGCTGCAACGGGTCGTTCAGCGACAGTCGCAGATCGGCCATGAGCAGCCGTTCGTCTTTCAGCAGCGAGACTCGAAGTACGAAATTGTTTATTGAACTTCAGTGCAGCCACAAAATCGTGCCAGTTCGCCAATGGCGTTTTGCATCCCCTGCTGAAAAGCGGTGTCAGGAACCCATCCCTGTTCTAGATGTTGGTTGTGCACATAAAAGCGCGCGGCACCACGGTCTGCCTTGCAGTCAATACGCCCCACAAATTCGCCCTGCCACAGGATGGGCAGACAGAAATAGCCGTACTTGCGCTTGGCCGCAGGCAAGTAGCTTTCAAGCCGGTAATCAAAGTGGAACATCTGCGCCAGACGCTCCCGGTGAATCACCGCGTTGTCGAAGGGCGACAGCAGGCGTACTTCAGCGCTTTCACGTGACAGACGTTCTGCTCGGGGCTTGGCAACTACAGCGTAGGTATCTGGATGAGCGAGGTCATCCAATCTATGCACGGCACCTTGCTCCAGACGCGCTTGCAACAGCTCTCGCATCGCGTTGCGCAAAGGCTTTCCGGTACGCAAATGAAGCAGCTGTCCGAAGGTAAAGACACCATGTGCACGCATGGTGCTGTCCAGGAGATAAGCCGCCATTTCATCGACAGTAGGTTCTTGCTGATTCACGTCTGGGGAGAGCAATTGCTCCGGCAGCACGTAAAGCTTTTCCATGCCGTTGCGCTCGCGAATCATCAAGTCGCCCTGCATGAACAACTTGTCGAGTGCTCGCCGACCTGGTCCATGGTCCCACCACACACTTTTGCCTTTGGTGCTTTCCTTAAGGTCGCGTGTTTTCAGCATCCCTTCTCCTCGCACACGTGCAAGGATTTCCGCGATCAGAGCCTTATCGACGCTCCTGAAGTAGGGGCTCTCATCACGACGAAAGAAGAGCATGCGTGGCAACGCAAACCGGTAGTCCCGCATAGGCAAGTAAGCCGCTGCGTGAAACCAGTATTCGAATATTTTTCCAGCACTGGACAACTGATTCAGGTACTGCGAAGAGTAGCCCGGCACCCGGTTCCAGAGAACATGGTGATGTGCACGCTCCACAACGGACAGCGTGTCTATCTGCACGTAGCCCAGATGCTCAATCGCAGCCAAGGTGCCAGCAAGACCCTTGCCGAACCTCTTGCGCCCGCCCAGTCCTTGAGACGCTAGTGCAAGCTGTCGCCAGCGCATGTGCTGTATTGGAGCTGCCACGTTTTTTTACTGATGAGGGTGCCCAGGGAACTGCTTCGCGTCATCACATATTTCGTACCAGTCGGGCTTTTCTTGTACGAATTCGTGGAAGAGGTTGCTGAGCGGCAATTCGTCGTCAAAGCAATTCGCTGCAACGGGGAATGATTCGCCGGTTGAGGTCACCTCGCCAAGTGCAGAGCCGCAGCGAGAACAGAAGCAGCGGCTGTATTTGTACGGGGCTTCCGGCTTGAATGTGGTGATGGAGTCAGCGCCAGAAAGCAACGTGAAGTCATCACGCTTGACGAATACGAAGGTGCTGGCCCCTATCTTTCTGCAGCGGCTGCAATGGCATGTGCCCATCATGGTTGGCAGGCTGGTGACCTCAAACTTCACCTCTCCGCAGCAGCAACTACCTTTCAACATAGCCCATCTTTCATTCTTAAACTAATACTGTATATTATTACAGTATTTCGCAAATGAGCAATGTTTCCCTTTGCCTTGTAGAGCTTGACGGAATGTCTGCTTTGGATCGAACAGCGACAGTCGCCGTTCGGCCAGTAGCGGACCTCCGAGCGCAGCTTTTTACAAGCACCCACTTTCACTGCCTGCAACGACGGGTGCCCGCTTCATCGCTTCAGTTGACGTGAATACGTCAGCAATATCGAATCGAACCTGGAACAGTCAACCACCTTCGTTGACAGGTACTCTTGAGCGCTTTTGGATATATCGTTAACGATGATCGCCCTGGCTACTATCTGATCATCCTTTGACACGCCTTGCTTACTTATGAGATAGCCCCTTGAATCTCCGGACACGGTCCATCGCTTATCTTCGAGATAGGCATAGGACTGTGCGTATGACTAGGCATACAGAAACTATTGAGGTCATCACCCGAGACCAGCGCAGGCGTCGCTGGTCGGCTGTCGAGAAGGCGGCCTTGGTTCGCAAGACGTATGAACCGGGCATGAGCGTCTCGCTCGTGGCCCGCCAGGAGGGCGTCTCTGCCAGCCTGCTGTTCACTTGGCGGCGACTGGATCGCGAAGGTGCGCTGGTGGCCGTGAGCGCCGGTGAAGCGGTTGTGCCGGCTTCGGAGCTGGCCGCAGCTCGCGCCGAGATCGCCAAGCTGCAACGTGTGCTGGGCAAAAAGACCTTGGAGAACGAGATACTCAAGGAAGCCGTGGAGCTTGCCGCAGCAAAAAAGTGGATTGCGCGCTCGCCCTTATTGCCCGGGGACGACCAATGAAGTCGGTCTGCTCGGTGCTGGGCGTGGCGCGCTCGAATCTGCATGTGCGGCATCACCGCCCTGGCCACTGGCAGGACAACCGCAGAGGCCGCACCCCGGCCCAGGATGGGCCCTTGCTGGCTGACCTGCTGCGCCACATTGCCGAGTTGCCCAGCTATGGCTATCGCCGCGCCGGTGCGCTGCTCAATCGAGAGCGACGTTCGCAAGGTCAACAGGTGCTGAACCACAAGCGCATCTACCGGGTCATGGCGCGGCATCGACTGCTGTTGCCCAAGGCGCCCAAGCGACGGCATTCGAGCCGTGTTCACGATGGCCAGGTCAGTGTGCCGATGAGCAACATGCGCTGGTGCTCTGACGGCTTTGAGATCAAGTGCGATTCTGGCGAGACGGTCACAGCCACCTTCGCCAAGGACTGCTGCGACCGGGAGATCCTGGCCTGGCGAGCTTGGGAGGGCAAGGGACTTGCGGGAGAGCCTGTGCGCGACATGCTGGTGGAAGCCGTGGAGCGGCGCTTGGGCACGGTTGAAGCCGTGCCCCTGGAGCGTGAATTGGAGTTGCTCACCGACAACGGCATCGCCTACATCGCGCATGAGACGCGTGGCATTGCTAGATCGCTGGGCCTGAAGCCGATCAACACGCCCGTGTGTAGCCCGCAGAGCAACGGCATGGCCGAGAGCTTCGTCAACACCTTCAAGCGCGACTACATGAGCCGTATGGACCTGCGTGACGCGCCGACGGTGCTGGCGCAATTGCCGGGTGCGTTCGAGCACTTCAACGAAATCCACCCGCATTCGAGTTTGAAGATGATGTCGCCCAGGGAGTTCCGACGACGGCAGAATCACCCCGCCCATCAGGGCTAACTTAGCGACTGGACGGTGTCCGGAACTATGGGGGCAAGATCACTTACTTGCTTCTCGATAGCTACAAGCGCTTCCGAAAAAAGGGCTCCACTCTTGTTCAGCCAGTTGTCATAGGATTGGTTGGTCGGTATGCCTTGCCCCTCGCAATACGCAGAGCTATGCCTCGCAAGCTCAAGAATCTGGAGCTTTTGCACAGCCTCTGAAAACGACATGGCTTGCGCGGCACTAAAGAAGAACATCATCGATATCGCGAGAAAAAATGTTTTCATTTTTAACGACAGATTGAAGGATCAATGGCTCACCCGACCTCATGGAAAAGAGTGCTGACTAATGCAATCAAGGATTTTTGATGAGCGAAGTAATTGCCTTTCTGCTCTGGTGCTGTATCGATTTTGTACTGATATTTACTGGAAAGATCGTTGTCGCCATCGCGAGCTTCGGTCAATGGCGTGGAGAGAAGCTGCGCAGCAGTGAGCGACGTCTATATAGCGGCGCAGGAGCACTTTGGTTCAAGCGCGATGGGCAGCGAGTCATCACTGCCACAGGTTTGCTGTTTATCGGAGTGCTGTTCTATGTGTTACTTGCACTGATATCTTTTTGGTATTTTTCTAGAAAATGGGGCGTGTCCGAATTTTTGTGTAAACGGTTCGGACTTCAATTGACGGAGATGCGGTCTCCGAACTCAATGGTAAAGCGGGTCAGCGCAGCCTTCCAATCCCGGATGGGCATGGTCCACTTCTGGCTGATGTTGCGCAGGGCCAGGTAGAACAGCTTGGTCAGCGCCTCGTCGCTGGGGAACGAGCCCCGGTTCTTGGTCAGCTTCCTCAGGCCCATGTTCACCGACTCGATGGCATTGGTTGTGTAGATGACCTTGCGGATTTCCGGCGGGTAGTCAAAGAACGGGGTCAAGCGGCTCCAGTTCCTGCGCCAGGACTGGCCGATGGGCAGGTACTCGGTATCCCAGCGCTGCTCGAATTCACCGAGCATCAGCTCGGCCTCCTCGGCGGTGGCGGCCGTGTAGATACGGCGCAGGTCGGCAGCTACTTCTTTGCGGCGCTTCCATGAGACGTAGTTCAGGCTGTGGCGCACCATGTGAACGATGCACAGCTGCACCACCGCCTTGGGGAAGACGGCCTCGATGGCTTCCGGAAAACCTTTGAGCCCATCGACGCAGGCAATGAAGATGTCATGCACGCCCCGGTTGCGCAATTCGGTCACCACCTGCAGCCAGAACTTGGCACCCTCGGTCTGCGCCAGCCACAGGCCCAGCACCTCCTTCTCGCCCGTCATGGTGATGCCGATGGCCAGGTACACCGCCTTGACCCGCACAGCGCCCTCGCGCACCTTCACATGGATGCAGTCCAGATAGACGATAGGGTAGATTGCATCGAGCGGGCGGGCTTGCCAGGTCTTGACCTCATCGGCCACGGCGTCGGTCACCGAGGAAATCAGGCTGGGCGAGACCTCGGTGCCGTACATCTCCTCTAGGTGGCTCTGGATCTCGCGCACCGTCATGCCGCGGGCGTACAGGGAGATGATCTTGTCGTCGAAGCCGGCCCAGCGGGTCTGGTGCTTGGGGATCAGTTGGGGTTCGAAGGTGCCCTTGCGGTCGCGCGGCACCTCGATGGGCAGTTCGCCGAACTCGCACTTGAGCGTCTTCCTGCTCTTGCCGTTGCGAGTGTTGCCGCCGGTGTTGACCACCGGTTCGTGTCGGTCGTGGCCGAGGTGCTCGGTCAGTTCGGCGTCCAGCGCCTTTTCTACCAGCAGCTTGGTCAGCTGCTTGAGCAGGCCGTTCTCGCCGATCAGGTCTTCAGGTTTCTTGTAATCAGCCAGCAGTTTCGCCAGCAGTTCTTCAGGGACTTCGTGTTTCTTGGTTGTCATTGTGCTTACGGACATGCAGACTTGCGCCTGCGGTGGATTGTCCGTTTACACAAAATTCTGCACACCCTCAGAAAATGACTGATTGCAATGCATCTACAGGGACTTCCATAGTCCGGTCATGAAGAGATTGCCGATCAGGAGCACTTGTCGGCATCTGAGCAGGTAAATGCTGCGTTGATTTTCGGAAGCTGGCCGTGTCCTGTCGGTGCCATGCTCAAGATCACTCCGTTCAAGCCTTCAGGTATCGCGTACCGCTACAAAAGAAATCGTTCAAGTCAGAGGCAAAGCATGTGAAGACACTTGGCGGACTAGTCGTGCTCTGTCATGCCGTGTTTAGTTCAAGTGAGGTCGCACATGAACGCTTTGGTCATCGCTCTTGTCACTATCCTGCTTTTCGCGGGCATTACTTTCTCTCTGTATCGAACGCTCCAACATGAAGTAAATCAGCAAAGAATCGCACCTCTTCTTGCCAGCTTCATAGTGTGGTTTGCAGTGCTGTGCCTGCCGTGGTTACTTACTTTTCTCTGGGCGCTTATCGCGGCTTACATTTTTCGGAGTTTTACTGTTTTGCAAACCGCCGCATGGGATGTTGGCCTTGCCATATCGCTTTATTTCGGAATGTGTTTGTCGTATCCAGTCGGCGTATTGGCTGCAATCCTCATCACCTGGCGATTTTTCAGCCAGCCACCTCATCGGCCTTCCGAAAGTACAACCTGACCCCCGCGTCACGATACGGGACTGACCGCTATGGGTTGATCTGCGATTGGCACAGCCTGGTTAGAGGCTGATATTGAAAAAGCCATACCAAACGACTGCTTGCGCTCCGAAAGGCTCGACTTTGAGTCCGGTGCGCCACTTTGGTCCTAGACCTTCCCATGTGGTCTGGGGTCCGTGGCAGGGCTTCCCGATCCGGCCAACCGTAGCTGTATCAATTCCAGCAGTGCCCGGACACGCGCAGTCACGGAATGTCGATGGCTGTATGCCCCAAGCAACTGCAGGGGGGCAGGGCAGAGGTCCAGTGGCACTTCCTGCAATCGACCCGTTGCCAGGTCTTCCTGGCAGGGATAGGCTGCCACAATCGCGAAGCCGATGCCTTGCCGTGCACCTGCCACGGCCAGCTCTCCGCTGTTGACGCGGTAGCGGCTGCGGACCGGCACCTTGACGATTTGCCCTGCGGAGTCCTGAAACTGCCAGGGCTGGCCCTTCAGCGCGCTGAGGGTGGTGATGCAGGGCAGGGATTTCAGCTCACGCACATGGCGTGGCATACCGGTTCTAGCCAGCAGGGAGGGCGCGGCAACCACGATGCTGGGCAGTGTGGCGAGTTCGCGGGTGATGAAAGCACTGTCCTCCTGAAGGCCCCGGTGGAAGACGATGGAAAGGTCCATGTCTTCTCGAAGCACTTCCAGTCCGGTCATCCGGGTATCGCATTCGAGCTCGATCCCCGGATGGAGGCTGCAGAATTCTGCGAGGATGGGGGCCAGCAGCCTTGGTGCCTCGCCAGGCATGCAGATCCTCAGAGATCCACGCAGTTCGCGCTGCACCGCGCCAAGCTCCTCCTGCGTGGAGAGCAGAGTGTCGAGCAGGGGCTTGGCGCGCTCGTAGAGCAATCGACCGGCTTCCGTCATGCGCAGGTGGCGGGTGCTTCGCTCCAGCAGCCGCGTACCGAGTCTGCGCTCCAGTGACGCGACATGGCGGCTGACGTTGGACGAGGGCATCGCCAAAAGACGCGATGCGCCAGCAAAGCTTTGCTCATCAACAACCGCCGTATAGACGCGTACGCTATTCAGATCGAGTGCATCGCGCATTGATTATCCCGTTTGAGGTATGAAAATGTCCCAATTTTGCATGCTAGTTCTCTTTGGTGGCGGAATCTAAGATGCCCTTTTGCTTGATGCAACGCAGTAGGCCATGCATCAGGCGTCGTATGGACAGGAGAGATTCAGCGTGGAAATTGGAATACTTGGCGGTGGCATTGCGGGCTTGAGCGTGGCGCTGGCTTTGCGCAAGCAGGGTTACAACCCTCGGGTCTATGAGCGCCGAACGGAGCCGGCAACCATGGGGGCCGGCGTGACGCTTTGGCCCAATGCGAGCTTTGTGCTGGAAGAACTGGGGCTGCTGCAAGACATCGAAGCCATTGGCGGTCGGCCGCTGACAATGCGCCGCCAGGATGCCATGGGCAATGCATTGGGAGGCCTCGATATCGCCTTGCTGGACCGGACGATGGGATACCCGACCTATACGCTGCTGCGCAGGCACTTGCAGGAGGTGCTGCTGGATCACGCAGCCCGGGCAGGGATACCGGTGGAGTTCGGACACCGGGCGGTGGCCATTGAGCTGGATGCCAATGGCAGGGCCGTGGCCCATTTCGAGAACGGTGCGAGCATCCGCCCGGATCTGCTCATTGGCGCCGACGGTCGCATGGGGTCAGTGGCGCGCAAGTTCGTCGCGGGTGACAACACACCTGCCTATCAGGGCTTCGTGAACTGGATCGGCGTGGCGCAGGGGCAGCATGCGCTGGTGGGCGATATTGCGATTCAGGATTTCTGGGGGGCGGGCGAGCGCTTTGGTTGTGTGGCGATTCGGCCCCAACTGGTGTATTGGGCCGCGGCGCAGGCTCGGCCCCTGGCTGAAGCCATACCGGCCGCAGATATGCGCAAGGAGGTCGAAGATCTGTTCGCAGGATGGCCCGAACCGGTCGCGCATCTCATCCGTGCCACGCCCGCAGATGCTATCCGGCTGATTGCGGTGCATGACCTGGAGCCGCTGCATACATGGAGCAGGGCGAATGTGCTGCTGGTTGGGGATGCCGCACACGCGCCGTTGCCGACGTCTGGGCAGGGTGCCTGCCAGGCACTGGAAGATGCGTGGCATTTGGCCCGGTGCCTGGATGGTGCAAGCGACGGACTGGACGACGTCTTTCAGGCGTTTGCAAATATCCGTGCCTCGAAAACCGCTAGGCTGGCGGAACAGGGTCGGGTGTTCGCACGCGGGCTGTTCGCCACTGATCCTGAAACCTGCCGCATCCGCAATGAGCGAGCCAAGGCGTCCGATCCTATGCATGACGTGCAGGTCTTGGCAGCCGGATGGGGACAGGGCCTGCCAATGCCTGGCTGCCCCGACGGCACGCCGGCGCAGGAGGGAGGCATCGGCAGCCTGTACCGCATTGAATGATGTGCACTGGATTCCACGCGGATGGAAAGCCATGTCGCCAGTGACGAGAGTCGCGCGGCCGGCTGAGCTTTTCTAGACGCTGGATGTGCCTCGTCGGTTTTTATTCAGGCGCCTTTTTCTATGCATCCGGCTAGCGCGCATGTGTGCACCAGCCGGTAAGCGCCGCATAGCAGGCATGGTCGTTGACACTCGAACGACCGCAATGGGTTGATCTGCAACTGTCGCAGTCCGGCCAGGGGCTGTTGGTAGCTAACTCTGCGCATGCACCGCTGCTGTTACTTTCATGTCACACAGTACAAACGTCACGAAAAGTACTTATGTGTTGCTTAGAGTTTCGGCAGCGGATGCAAGAGAGCCACCGCCATTCCCTCTGATAAGTTCCGTTCGTATCTCGCCAATGAAAAATCATAAAACGTGCTCGCGTACTCTGGCAGTCGTGGTTGGCTCATTCCTAGCCTCTTCTTCCAGCCTGGCCCTGGCACAGTCTTCTATCACCATTTTTGGCGTAGTGGACGTCGGCATCACCAGTGCCAAGTCCGGCAGCAACAGGCTCAATGCTCTGAACTCCAGCCAAGGCAAGACCAGCCTGATCGGCTTTCGCGGCACGGAAGACCTCGGCGGCGGCAATCAGGCTCAGTTCTGGCTCGAAGGTGGCCTCAGCCCTGACACGGGTAGTGGCGGCAACAGCGGCTCTCTGGGTTTCGAGCGCCGTTCCACTATCGGACTGATCAACAATTCCTGGGGTGAAATCCGCCTGGGTCGCGACTACACCCCCAGCTACAACATCTTCACCGCGTTCGGGGGCCCCGACACCACCACCGGCGTGCAGGCCAACCTGTTCCAGACGATCCGCCAGACTGCGTATAACGCCGCCAGCCAAAGCGGCACGGTGGATCGCACGCGCATCAGCAACTCCGTGGGCTACTTCCTGCCGCGCAACCTGGGCGGTGTCTACGGCCAGTTCTCGGTTTCCTTTGGTGATGAAAACGCCTCCAACTCTGGCGCAAGCAAGGCCCGCAGATACATAGGCGGTAACCTGGGCTATCGCTCTGGCCCGCTGAACGTGGGTATCGGCTACGGCAAGATTGACGGCACTGCAGCCGTGACTTCGCCCGGCGCCATCGCCGCAACCAGCGACCTGGAAGACTTGGCGCTGGGCGCTTCATACAACTTCGGTAGTTTTGTGCTCAATGGCGGATACAACAGCCTGAAGTGGAAACCCGTCAGCGGCGCAACCTCCGGGAAGGTGGACGGCTTCTACATGGGCGCTTCCATTCCCGTGGGGTCCGGCAGCTTCCGCGTCAAGTACGCCAGCGCCAAGTTCAGCGGTAATGCCACGGCCCTCACGCGCAGCGGTGGCAAGACCGACAAGTATTCAATCGGATATGTCTACGACTTCTCCAAGCGCACTTCGATGTACGCCGGGATTGCGCGTGTCAACAACAAGAATGGCGCCAGCATTGGCTTGATCGGCGGCCCTGCAGGTGTCGCCAACACCGGGTCGACTGGTGTGGATATCGGCATCAGCCACTCGTTCTGAGCGGCACGACGCTTTTTCCCGCAAGGAAGTCTCCAAGGTCGAGCAGGCCATCGCCTCGCCGGGATTTTCTGGGGACTTCCATCTTCCTCTCAAGCCATACCTGCCATGCGCCACCTTACTTCTTCCTCCTGCCTGATGGCTGCGACCGCTGCCGTAGTTGCCTTGCTGGGCGCCTGCGCCGACACCCGCCCGCTCCAGGTCGCCAGCCCCGAGGCGGCCATGCAGACCACTGGCGTCGGCAGCATCAGCGCCGTCGTCACGCGTCAGGACGTGCAGTTCGACGACAAGTTCTATTTCCCCTACGAAGGCCACCATCCCGGCACCAAGGCCGATTTTCCCAAGGGTTTTCTGCCGGCCTATGGCTCGGGCCTGGCCTTGAAGGGCAGGCGCGCCGACGGCACGCTGGAGTTCTACGCCATCACCGATCGCGGCCCGAACGCCACCACTGGTCCTGTCACGCAGATCACCGACGGCTCCAACTCCACGGGCTTCGCCAGTTCGACGGTGTTTCCTTCGCCCGACTTCACGCCGTCCATCGGCGTGATCACTCTCGGCAAGGAGGGTGCCAGGCTCGTCTCGACCTTGCCGGTCAAGTTCGGCGCCGCGCAGAACGCCAATGGTCGTGTGCAGCCACGGGGCATCACAGGCAACACGGGCGAGCAAGTTCTGGACGACTCCTTCACCTATCCCGGCACAGCCAAGGGCTACAGTGAATTCGGCCTGGACACCGAATCCGTGGTGGTGGATGCAGCACGCAATGTGCTGTGGGTTTCCGACGAATACGGCCCCTTCATCTTGAAGATCGACCCGGCTACCGGCATCATCCTGAAGAAATACAAGCCCGGCACTGGGGCGGCCGATCTGCCTGCCATCCTTGCCAAACGCCGCGCCAACCGTGGCATGGAAGGGCTAAGCATCGATGTGGCCAGTGGCAAGCTGCACGGTTTCCTGCAAAGTCCGCTGAACGACGGCAAGGCCGCCTACACCACTGCTGCCGTTCCCGATGCGACCGGTAAATCGGAAAACGTGCGCGACTACGCCCGCTTTGTGCGCTGGGTGGAGTTTGACCCGACTATCGAGAAAGCCCGCTTGTTTGCATTGCCCGTGGACGGTAGCTGGTACAGCCAGGGCAAGACTGGCAACGCCAAGCTGGGTGATGTGGTCTCGCTGGGCAATGGGAAATTCATTGCCATTGAGCAAGGCATGGGCAAAGACAACAAAGTCTTTAACGATCTGGTGCTGATCGAGTTTCCTGCCAACGCTACCGACATCACCGAACTGGGCTCCGACCTGGAAAAGAGCAGCCTGACCGGAAAGCCGGTCAATGGCTCGGACTATTCCAAGGTAGTGGCGCTCAAGAAGACCCGGCTCTTCAACTTGAACGCCACCGGCTGGGTGGCCGAGAAGGCCGAGGGTTTGGCACTGGTCGATGACTACACGTTGGCGCTGACCAACGACACCGACTTCGGTGTCTCGCTGGCCGTGCTGGACGCAAGCGGCAAGGAGATCGAAGGCTCGGACGTCACCAAATGCATGGTGGATGCCGACGGCAAGATCGTGAACGATGGCAAGTGCGCCAAGGGCGCGGCGAGCCCGCGCTTCACCACCAATGACCTCAACGATAGTGCGCAGCGACTGCGGACCTTCAGGTTCAGCAAGAAGTTGAGCGAATACGGCGCTCTCTGAATGACAGCGGTTGCACAAGCCGCTGTCTGCTGTAGCCCTGGACGCCGTACTGGCGCCAGTCAGCCCGCTCGCAGGGAGGCAGTGTTGACGCGGTGCACAGCGACCTGCGCTGGTGCTCCAACGGTCTGGATATCCAGTGCGACCCGGGCCAGACCGTGACAGCCGCCACGCTTAAAATTGAGATGCGCATCAGATGTGCGAGCGCATGCCTAATTCGGGCGGCTACGGGGCTAACTGCTCCCGCAAGGTTGCCAATATTTCTTCAGAAAGCGCAGGGTTGCCTGCTGCCGTGGCACGCGCGAGAACCAAGGCACCAACCATGCTGCTGAGGGTCACGATAGTCTGGGTACGTTTGGCTGCATCATCGCCTTGGAGCACGCTCATAAAGCGCTGGATATTGCGTTCCACTCCCTGGGCAAAAACCTCAGACATCTCAGGCCCCGCTCTTGCTGCATCTGCTGCCAATGCCGCAGCGGGGCAGCCTTCTCCGGGGTGATCGCGATGCGTCGCAGAAAGATAGCCATGCACCAGCGCGCGGAGTCTGGTTGCAGGCGCGCCATCCACCTCCGAGGACTCCAATCCGTCTAGCGGCGTGATGGTCCACTCAAATGCACGCAGGCAGGCCTCGCGTGCGAGAGCATCCTTGGACTCGAAGTGCCGGTACAGCCCGCCATGTGTCAAGCCCGCATCGCGTGTGATCTCTGCCACGCCCACGCCATCCAGGCCCTTTTCTCGATAAAGGCGCGCAGCGGCATCCACGATTCCTTCGCGGTTCTCGGCGGCCTGTGCTTTGCTCACTTTCATACGTTAGATGATACTCATCATCAAAACTCATTTATGATTGCGATCATCATCAATAAAATTGGGCTCAGATCCTGGGTTCAATAGCGGAAGGTGCAGCATGGGTCGTCGGGTAGTCATCACCGGTTTGGGCTTGGTCTCTCCTCTAGGGTGCAATGTAGAGCTGGCCTGGCAACGCCTGCTGGCCGGCCAGTCCGGGGTACGCGCCTTGAGCGCCGCAGTGGGTGAAGGCACAGGCGTCTCCATCGCCGGACGGGTGCCTGGCCTGGAGGAAGATCCGCAAGCCGGGTGGAGCCCCGAAGCCGTGATCTCGGCCAAGGAGCTACGCCGCATGGATCGCTTCATCGCGTTTGCATTGGGGGCGGCAGACCAGGCTCTGGCACACGCGCAATGGGCTCATCCAGGCGTCGAGCAACAGGAGCGCGCGGCAACGGTCATCGGCTCCGGCGTGGGCGGTTTCAGCACCATTGTTGAAGCGGTGCGAACCACGGATGGCAAAGGGCCGCAGCGCTTGTCGCCTTTCACCGTACCTGCCTTCCTGGCCAATCTGGCTTCGGGACAGGTGTCGATCAGGCACCAGCTCAAGGGCCCGCTGGGTGCTCCGGTGACGGCTTGTGCTGCCAGCATACAGGCCATTGGCGATGCGGCGCGTCTGATTCGCAATGACGAAGCGGACATGGCGCTCTGCGGTGGCAGCGAAGCCACGATTGACCGAGTTGCGCTCGGCAGCTTTGCTGCGGCAAAAGCAGTGACCACTTTCTGCGGCGGCGATCCCGCGAAGGCTTCCCGACCTTTCGATCAGGCACGGGACGGTTTTGTCATGGCCGAAGGTGCTGGCCTGCTGGTGCTGGAGGCACTGGATCATGCATTGGCGCGCGGCGCCAGGCCACTGGCCGAGGTCGTGGGCTATGGCACCTCTGCCGATGCATACCATGTCACCTCAGGTCCCGAGGATGGATCAGGCGCAGCGCGATCGATGCGCGCCGCGTTGCGACAGGCACAGTTGCACGCTCGTGATGTTCAACACCTGAATGCTCACGCAACCTCCACTCCCGTGGGTGACCGGGGAGAGCTGGCAGCCATTCGTCAAGTGTTTGGAGCAGGCTCCGGCCCCTCCATCACGGCTACCAAATCAGCCGTGGGTCACATGCTGGGAGCTGCAGGCGGAGCTGCTGCGATCTTCACAGTATTGGCCCTGCGCGACCAGATCGCGCCACCCGTGCTCAACCTGGAGCAGCCAGACCCTTTGGCGGACGGCCTGGACCTGATCGCCGGGAGTGCGCGTGCTCATGCAATAGAGCACGCCATGCTCAACGGATTTGGTTTCGGCGGTGTAAATGCGTCGTTGATCCTGAAGCGATTTATCGCCTGAGCCATACCTTTATCAGAGGCCTCATCAGGCCATATCGCACATGCGGCTCTTGGTAGATTCTGCAGGCTTCTCACCCGAACGAATGCCAATGGCCGGTAGTGCGGGTTCTATAGAAGCCTGCGTCAGCAGACGTTCGATGCACGTAGCAAGTCGTCTTAAGACTGCTTCAGAGGCTCTGGCGAAATAGAGCTTTCGTTCACAAGCCGACGTTCGGGATGAAGGCAGAGTAGATCACGGTCATGTTGTCACCATAGCCAAAAGAACTGCGATCAACAGTCCCAAATAGACCTTCGCGTGAACTCGATCTGGAATGCGCCCGATCCAAAGCGATGCTGCACGGATACCAATCCAGGAAGCGGCCACGAGCACAGCAGCAGCTCGTATGTCGATATAGCCGAGGTGCCACTCGCCAAGAGGTAACGGAGATTGAGTGGACAGGACGATGTAAGTCCCTGTTCCTGCCAGTGCGACCGGCAGTGATAGCGGATTCGCCATGGCGGTAGCTCGTGTCATTTCGATTCCACGGCGGCGCATCAGGGGAACGGTCATCACGCTGCCGCCGACCCCCAGCAATGCAGCAACCCACCCGATCACCAGGCCGGACAGTGCATTCGCCAGCGGCCCAGGGCGGTGCTGCTTTGCTGCGGGCTGAGCAAGAAACCCAGGTCTCAACCAGCAGTCCAGAATGGTCAGCACCATATAGGCCGCAAAGACCCAACGCAGCCATTCGCTTTGGACAACGGTTGCCGCAAGTGCGCCAAGTGCGGCCCCCGCGCCAATCGGTCCCAGCAAAGGCCTGACATTCGTCCAATCCACTGTTCCTGCGCGTTGGTGACGCCAAGTTGCCAGAAGCGCACCAAAGACCATCACGCAGGTGGATGTTGCAACGGCAATCTGCATGGCCGACTGCCCCACTGCGCTGTCTGGGGCATTCGATGTAGACAACAAGCGGTACAGCAGTGGAACCACCACGAATCCGCCACCAAAACCAAAGAGAACGGTAGTGACGCCCGTCACACATCCACAGACCGCCAACAACAAATACAAGGACACGGAAAACTCCATTGATGCAGGAGTCGTCACAGTAGATGGCACTGGAGTGGCGCGCTTTCGATGTTTGGTCAACAATATTTGCATTTCGGCCATTCGCTTCTTGCAGTCTCGCTGTGCGCAATCAATCACTGAACTCCCTCGATGCCACGCCTCGCGCCGTTGTGGCCATTGGCACCGACTACGCGCCTGGCACCGTTCTGGATACTCACAGCCACCGCCGAGCACAGTTCCTCTATGGTGCGACCGGATTGATGGAGGTCGGTACTGACGATGGCGCCTGGGTGATCCCTCCCCACTGTGGCGTGTGGATTCCAGCAGGCAAGCCGCACAAGGTGAAGATGGTGGGAGTCAACACTCGAAGCCTGTACATTGAGCCTGACGAGGTACCACGGAGCCAATCGCATTGCGAGGTGCTGGCCGTGTCCCCGCTGCTACGGCAACTGCTTGTCGAAGCCATCGACTTGCCGGCGCTGTATGACGAGTGCGGTCGCGATGGCGTGCTGATGTCGCTTTTGCTGTTGGAGGTCGGCCGCGCTGAAGCACTGCCGTTCTTTGCGCCGCTACCGCGAGATGAACGGCTGGCGACGCTATGCATTGCTTTCCTTCACCAGCCCGACGTGCGCTTGTCGCCACTGGCCTGGGCGCAGCAGCTGCACCAGAGTGAACGCACCTTCAGCCGGTTCTTTCGCTCGCAAACCGGAATATCGTTTTCAGAGTGGAGAAGCCAGGTGTGTCTTCTTTTTGCAATGTCCAAACTGGGGACCGGTGATTCGGTGACATCAGTGGCGCTTCAACTGGGCTATGACAGTCCGGGTGCCTTCTCCACGATGTTTCGCAAGAGGCTCGGGAGTAAGCCGTCAAACTTCATGGCGACAGAGCGGTAATCTGCGTTGATGGCCACGTAGTTCATTCACTACCGACTAGTGAACGTCTGCCTTCAGGAGCCGGTTTTTCAGATCAGTCCAACTTCGTACTTTGCTCTTCTTTGGAGGCACAGCCATCAAGCCGCTGCGCTCTGTACACGCCTCCAGCGTGGATGTGCTCTGTTTGGATCGAGGCATGCAACGGTCTTTTCTTTGATCGTCCACGCAATACCAACGTGTGGTGCGCAGAGGCTGAAAGTTGTGTAGCGACCAGTGGCAGGCTGGGTAAATAAAGGGGCAGAGCGGCTGCTGACATTGGCACCTTGGGAAGCAGTTGAAGCGACACCAGCCTGGCTCCAAGTCTCTGTCGGTTGGCAGTGATCGGCCACTAGCAGCCGCCACCGCAGGTTTCCGAACGGCGGCTTGAGGCGTTTGCTGTCGGTGCTCATCAGGTATGCCAGTCGACATTGAGCCGAACAGGGGTCACGACCGATCAGTACCTGCAGCTCGCATCACATCGGATACGTTTATTGAGAATAAGTCGCATTAGCAACTTATAATTTTTGCCGTGTAGTTGATCGCAACTCTTTGCGCCTGGGCTCCAGGGCTGTCTTATCGCCGCGCACGTTCGACCTCACTCATGGCTACTGGCTTTTTGGATCGTGCTGACCCGCTACTACAGAGACCTGTTGAATTTCTGCATGCGCAAAGTGAGAGACCGCGATACTGCGGCTGACTTGGCGCAGGAAAGCTATGCCCGTGTGCTTTCCATGCAGCAGAAGGGGCAGGTCATTCTTGAGCCGGGTGCATTGCTGAGGCAGGTGGCCTTGCGCGCCAAAATCGATATGGATAGACGGGCTGAGGTGCGCCAGCATCAAAGTATCGATTCATTGGAGGAGCTGGATCAGCCTGCGAGTCCTCTGCATCTGCAGCCCGAGCATGCCTATGCATCGTCTCAGAGCATTCAAGCGTATCTTGACACTATCGAGGGGCTGCCGCCTCGGTGTCGTGATGCCTTCTGCATGTACATCTTCGATGAGTTGCCCAACAAGGAAATTGCAGAGCGGATGGGGGTGTCGCTGAGCATGGTGAATCAGTACATCAGCCGCGGAAAACTTGCTTGTGCTGCGCGCAGAATGGAACTTGATAATGTCGAGTGATCGCAAATTCGCGTGCGTTTTGCGTAGCTGTTTCGCCGAGGGTGAATTTTTGCCCCGCCCCGCGCATCCGTATCCCTAAGATGAGTCACTCTTTTGCATCCCAGCGCAATGTGCCAGCCTCCTTTGACGAGGCTGCGGAAGCGCGCGAGCTTGCGGATTTTTTCAGTCGACAGAATCCGGTGGATGTGGCGGCCGTCGAATGGCACTCGCGCTGGGAGCAAGGTTTGAGCGAGAGCGAGCATGAAGCCCTGCGTCAGTGGTTGGCTGAGGATGCTGCACATGACGCGGCATTTCGTCCTCTGACGCAAGACATGGCACTGCTGCGTTCTGCTCCTGCCGACATGGTTGCAAAAGCGCGTTCCTCGTTCAAGCGCGAAGCCATTGCCAGTGGTGGATCTTCTGCGCAGTCTTGCGGGGAGCCCGTGAAGCCGAAGGCGATGGAGGGACGGGCGCGCGCAGGCGCTCTGTTGAACTGGATGCAGCCGCGCTCTGCCTTGGTCGCTGCCTGTTGTGCTGCGGTCTTTGCGGCAGGGATTGGATGGCATCAATGGATGCTGCAGCCGACATTCGAGAGCAGCTATGTTGCGCAGAAGGGGCAGCAAAGGCTCGTCATCTTGCCAGATGGCACCGAGCTCGCCATGGACACTGACACCCAGGCTCAGGTCACCATGTACCGCGACCGCCGAGAAGTGCGGATTGCGGATGGACAAATCATGTTCTCTGTTGCCGCCGATCCCAAGAAACCATTTCATGTTCTCGCAGGGCCTGCGCGTGTCACGGTACTCGGGACACGATTTTCCGTTCGCTATCGCAACCAGGGGGCCGATGCCGGGGCTGTCAATGTTTCGGTGGAGAAGGGCCATGTACGGGTCGCCAACTCCTACAGCACCGCCAGCGCGAAGGCTGATCTGCCTGTCGATTTGCTGGCAGGACAAGGCCTGAGGGTGTCATCCGGTGGGATGCTAGGCCAGGTAGCCAGCGTTTTTCCCGGCAGTGTCGCCCTATGGCGCAAGGGCTTGGTGCGTTTTGATAACACCTCACTGGCTGATGCATTGCTGGAGCTGGAACGCTATGGCCCTACGGGCCTGGAGATCCGCGACCCGGCGGTTGCCGCTCTGACCATCGGCGGCAGCTACCCGATTGATAGACCTGGGGAGTTTGCGCGCATGCTGACCCAGATCCTGCCTGTGAAGCTGGTCAGCATGTCATCGGGGAAGACTGAAATCGTCAGTGCGCATTGAGCACTTCATGCTCAATGCGGCCATTTCGAATTTTTTCGGACTAGGGGTGTATTTCTGGTGATCTGATGCGTCTTAAAGAGTAGTGAGTTTCATTTTCATTCATTACTCGACGTTCGGAATCCCTCTCCATGCGCTTCACGCAGCCTCATTTCCAGCCCGCTCCTCTTGCTTTGGCCGCAGCCCTGGCAGTCCTCTCCCCGATGATTGCGCAGGCGCAACCCGCTGCTGATAGTGCAAAAAGCATCAGTTTCTCGATCACCTCCCAGCCATTGGGGAGCGCACTCAATGAGCTGGCAGCAGCCTCTGGCACCTCGATCGGGTTTGCTCCCGCGTTGTTTGCCGGCAAGACAGCGCGCCCCGTCCATGGAGCACTCACGCTGAAGCAGGCTGTGGAGCAGATGCTGGCTGGAAGCGGTTTGGTCGCCGTGACTCAAGGGGGTGGCCTGATCATCAAGGCCGTCGTGTCAAACGATGATTCCGCATCGCTGGCCACAGTCACGGTGACTGCACAGCTTGAGAGGGACGGCGTTACCGAGGGCACGGGCAGCTACACCCAGACGGGTCCCAGCCGGACGGCAACGGGTCTGAATCTCTCGCTACGCGAGACACCTCAATCCGTGACCGTCATGACGCGTCAGCGCATGGATGACTTCAAGCTGGAGACGCTGACCGATGTGATGGAACAGACACCCGGCATTGCCGTCTACAGGCAGAACAATGCCACTGACTTTCAAGCGCGTGGGGCAAAGGTAAACCTGCAGACCGATGGCATGGCGCAGCTGAGCAGTGGCTGGTACTACCTTACCAGCACCATGTTTTCACTCGACGATATGGCCGAGATCGACCGGATCGAGGTCCTCAAGGGTTCATCCGGTCTGGTTGTCGGCAAGGGCGACTATGGCGCCACGGTGAACATGATCCGTAAACGCCCGACCCGTGAATTTCAGGCCAGTGTGCGTGCCAATGTGGGAAGCTGGGACACGTATCGAACACAGGCCGATGTGAGCGGTCCACTGAACGAGGCGGGTACGGTACGGGGGCGTCTGGTCGCTTCTGCGATGGACGCAGGGGGATTCCGCGATCATGAAAAGAGCAGCAGCAAGATGCTGTTCGGGGCACTCGAAGCGGACATCACTCCCGGCACGGTCCTCAACCTAGGTATGACTTATCGCGAACGCGATGCACAAGGCATCGGCACTACGCAGCCGATCCAGCGCTACACGCGGACAGGTGGTGAGGTGGCGTGGATGCCGCGCTCTTTCAACACCGGTGCCCCCTGGGGCGGATATTCCCAGAAAGGTCTCAATCTCTTCGGCAGTCTTGAGCAACGTCTGGTGGATGACTGGACAGCCACGCTCAAGTTTTCACATCAGAACGTATCCATGGACGATATGAAGGCTGGCTACTTCTACGACCAGGACCGCGCAAGCTTCGGCCGGTGGCGCAACATGGAAACCGATAACTGGAGCATCAATCTGGATGTGAAGGGGTCATTCGAGCTGTTGGGCCGCTCGCATGAAATTCTGGCCGGCGCAGGCGTATCGCGCTTTCACAGCAATGTGCAACTGCCGCTGAATGCATTGAATCTGGTGCCGCTCGGCAATCTCGGTATCAACATGGCACAGGGTGGGGCGGTGCTGCCTCAGCCCGATTTCAGTGTCTTGAACTACGGCAACAACAAATTCAGTCAGAAGCAGCGTTATGCCTATGCTGCAGGGCGCTTCCGGGTGGCTGATCCTCTGCAGTTGATCACGGGGTTGCGCGTTACACGGTTTGAAGAGCGTGACATCACACCCTACTGGTGGAACTATGACATGAAGGAAAACGGCGTGATCACCCCATATGCCGGGTTGGTCTACGAGGTGCAGCCGAACGTGTCGTTGTACGCAAGCTATGCCAACATTTTCCAGCCGCAGACGGCTCAGGATGCGCGGGGTGCAACGCTGGCACCGGAGAAGGGCAACACTTATGAGGTCGGCGCCAAGGCCGAGTTTTTCGACAAGCGCTTGAATGCCAGCATCGCTCACTTCTGGATGAAGACGGAAAACACCGCAGAGGAAAGTGGTGATCTCACTCCTGCGGGCAACACGGCCTACCGTGCGGTCTCGTCTGCAACGCGGCGTGGCTGGGAACTGGAGTTGGCGGGCGAACTCGCGCGCGGATGGCAAGCGCAGGGCAGTCTGGTGCAGCACAGCAGCTCGCTCACCAGCGCCAGTCAATATCCGAAGTACCAGTTCAAGCTAGGCACGACCTATCGCTTTGTTCAAGGCTCGTTGCGGGGACTTACTGTGGGTGCGGCCACACGCTGGCAGGGCAAGACCTCGATGAGCAATAGCGCTGCCACTTTGTCGCAGGGGGGTTATGCGGTGCTAGATCTGATGGCGCGCTATCAGGTCGATAGGCACCTGTCGTTCAGCCTGAACGTGAACAATGCACTGGACAAGAAGTACATGGCCGGGCTCACCAACTTTACCGCGGCAGGCTTGTTCTACACCTGGGGTGCTCCGCGCAGCGTCAATGTCGGAATGCGTTATGACTTCTGAATGCCTATATTCAAAGTTGAATGTTGGTACTTCGCTGCCTTGGGACTCGCAATGGTGGACCTCCACTGATTATGGGTAAGGCGGATAGAAACCCCGCGCTGACAGGCAACAAGCTTGCCCAGCCTTTGTTATGTGCTGTTCGACGCAGGGCCTGGACTGCAGGCCCTGCGTCGAACAGGAAGAAATCCAAAAGGCGCCAAGACTCCGAGCGCATTGGATACAACCTTGAAGATGAGGATCGCCGAGTGCAATTGTTTCCTGTATTTCATCGAATGGCTTTGTGCCTGCTAGTCAGTGGCCTGTGGTGCTCACAGGCGCAAGCGGAGTATCTCTGGGTACAGCCCGATGGGATGGAGGTCCGAGCCTACGTAGGAGAGTTGCACAGACCTTTAGACAAGTTGCCTGGATTGCTGGAGCCCAAGGCAATGCAAGCTGATGGCAAATCATTGCCAATTCAGACTGCGGTCAACCATATTGCTGCTCCCAAGCCCTTCAGCGATCTGCGCTTCTCCGCAACCGGGTTCAATGATGGAGTTCTTACCTACTATCAAGCTCGCTACGGTCGCCAGGACATTCAGGCTAGAAACGACTTGGAGCTGGTTCCGACCCACCCTGACGGAAACACCTTTCGATTGATATTCAAGGGACGAGCTGTTGCTGCGAGTCAAGTGAATATCGAAACGGGGGAAGGGTGGCGCCGTTCACTGACCCCGTCAAAGGACGGTACGGTTAGCTTCACGCCGTCTTTCCCTGGCCTGTATGTGCTTGAGGTATCGGCTCGTGTCAATGATGCAGTGGTTACTGTGGGCGGTAAAAAATATAACGATGTACGCTATACCGCGACGCTCAGTTTTACTGTCCCTCAGCAAGAGGGGAGGTGAGCTGTCTGGCGCTGGAAGCGCACCGCAATCGACTCTGTTGACGAGTATGAGCCAGTCATCGCGATAATTGAGGTGAAAGACAGCCAGGAGCAGTCCTTGAAGGCCTTCTCTCTGGTGAGTGCGTGGTGGGTTGAGACAGTTCATATCAGAGACACCAACGGCTGCTGCATTGCATTGCAGACTTGCGTGTAGAAGTCGGGACTTGTTCTGACAGCGGGCGTTGACGCCTTCAAGGAAAAGGCCGAGAGACTTGAGATCTCAAGGCCTTTTTGCGCTGGTGTTTATGTAGAGCGCAGGTTTCAGTGCCGCACCACTTGCTGGCCATGCAAATCGCTCAACACTTGCCGGATATAGCGACCTGCGGCTTGAACCCTGGACATATCTACACCGGTTTCATAGCCCATGGCATGCAAGGCATGGACCAGCTTTTCGGTGGCCAGATTGCCTGAGGCTCCCTGGGCATAGGGGCAGCCGCCCAGGCCCGCCACAGAGCTGTCGAAAATGCGCAGTCCCATCTCCAGCGAAGTGCAGACATTGGCTTCCGCCATACCATAGGTATCGTGAAAATGGCCTGCCAGGCGCGCGCCGGGAAGGTCCCTGAGGCAGACTTCCAGCAGCTTGCGTGTGGACTTGGGCGAACCGCGGCCAATCGTATCGCCCAGAGAAATCTCATGGCACCCCATGGCCAGAAGCTCTTGCGCAACCTGCAAGACTGCCTCTGCAGCAACATCGCCCTCATAGGGACAGCCCAACACGCAGGACACATAGCCACGCACGGGGACTCCTGCCTCCAGCGCCTTCTGCACCACAGGTCTGAAGCGATCCAGACTCTGCGCAATGCTGCAATTGATATTGCGTTGCGAGAAGGTTTCCGAAGCCGCACCAAAGACCGCCACCTCGTCACAGCGAGCAGTCAGAGCAGCTTCCAGTCCTTGCAGATTGGGCGTCAATGCGCTGTAGCGAACTCCAGGGCTACGTTCGATCAAGGCCATCACTTCGGCGCTGCCGGCCATTTGCGGCACCCATCTGGGCGACACAAACGACGCTGCCTCGATAAAGCGCAGGCCTGCGCTGCTGAGCTGGTTGATCAGCTCGATCTTGGCATTCAATGGTACAGGCAGCTTTTCGTTTTGCAGGCCGTCGCGTGGCCCGACTTCCACGATCTTGACCTGGCGCTCTGATGCATTCGACATTGCTGTCCTCGCTTTCAGAACAGCTTGAGCAGAGCAGGAACGCTGAGCACGGCTGTGTAATAGCCCATGAACTGCACGCCGGTATTGAAGCCGAAGGTACGGGAGAGCAAGCCACCCATGAGGCCCATGGTCAAGATTACCAGCAGACCCAGCAGGCCGCCTTCCCAGACGCTGATCACGATGATCAGGCCGACAAAGGTGGCAATGATGGCTTCGTGGCTGACTTTGCGCGAGACAAACATTGCAGCACGGCGCGCGTAGTTCATCGCAAACGGATAGGACACCACTGCGGCAAGCAACACAGACAACAAGCCGTAGCCCAGAAACTCCCAGTGGCTCAGCAGGTTGTGCAGATTGTGGGTCTGGCCCGTAGCCGCATCCACCGTGAAGCGTGGAGGTGCATTGAACAACGGTGCGGCAGGGCCGGCAGCCACAGGACTCAGGGGCAAACCGAAGGCGATCAGCGGGATCAGCGCTTCAGCAATGTAGGTGGCTTCCGTCACGCCGTTCCGAGCGCTGAGCACCGTGGTCAGGCGGTGATAGGCGTGTTTGATGCGAGAGCCCACCAACTCGCCCAGCACCACGGTCATGGCCACAGGGCTGAATACAAAAGTTGCGCTGGAAATGGCGGCAGTCGTCAACGTCCAACGGGTCTGGGTTCGATCCAGAACCTTGAGAGGGTTGGGGAAATATCCCGACCAACCCTTGACATCAGGAGCCAGGTTGAACTGGCGAACCTTGTCGCGCAACATGCTCTTGCGGCCTGCGGGCGCCATGACGGTAAAGAGATCGGCGACCAGAGGTCCAATGGCGATTCCCAGGAAGTAGCTGATGCTGAGCTTGGTGTCGTACTTGGCCGTCAGTGCCTGAAGAGCCAGAATCACCATCACAAAGGGCACGAGCAAAGCAATTGCACCCCAGCGGCCTTTGGAGAAATAAGCAATCAGCACGGCTGCGGCCAGAAAAATCCAGGGTGCAGTCTTGGTAGTGGTTGAGCCGAACGGCGCCAGCATCACGGCAAACAGCACCGCCAGCGGCACGGCGACAAAGGCCGCGACGATGGCTCCCGAGACCATTTTGCGCAAGGCAATATGCGGCACGCCAAGTTTGCGCAGCAAGTCTGCATCCTGCAGCAAAGGCGTGGCGAGTGTATCTCCGGGAATGCCCAGCAGCGCTGTCGGAACGGCATGGGTCATGTGCTTGGCAACGGCACCAGCCAGAAAGAAGGTAAAGACGCCTGCCGGCGGAACGCCGAGCAACACGACAAGCAGGGTGAGTGGTGCCAGTGTCGTGGTTTCGTCGGTGCCGGAAACCAGTCCGATTGCAGCAAAGACGATGGCGCCGATCAGGCCCATGCCCGCGGCGATGCCGATTTGTTCAATGAGTTGAGGATCCATGCCGTGTACTCCTTGGGTTATTGGCCATCACGGCTTTGGGTTGCATTGGGCGTGACGAAAAGCTCGTAGAGCTTGAGTTCCTTGAGCTCCTGAATCACGACTTGGGGCAGGTCAGACACCGAACCCAGACCACCGGGCTGCTGCTCCAGTTCACGCAGCACCTCGGCGCGCCATTCAGGGTTGCTGGAGATGTCTTCTTCGGTCACCACACGTTTGGGAGGGAAGATGCGGGCGCAAATAACGCCAGCCAGAACACAGCCGGCCAGGCCTGCGAGCATGGCGTAGGCATGAGCCAGTTGTTTGGACTCGACCACCGAGCTCAGCCAGCGGCTGGCTGCAAAAAATCCGAGCACGCTGATGCCGATGCCAATCAGGATGGACCAGCTCAGGTGCTTGAGGTCGACGGTATCGCCCCAGACCTCAGCGAGTTGCCAGTGCGAGGCTTGCTTGTCGGAACTCATAGCCTTGTCTCCTTGCTTGTTGTTGTTCCCGTTTCGGGTAAAAAAGCCTCGCCCGGATGTGCCTGGCGAGGCTGAGGATGCTTAGTGCTGGGCGCGAATTTCTTGCAGCACTTCCAGTGCGCGATCGGTGCGCACGTCATGCTCGGCAGCCAGGCGCTTGGCGACGATCTCTACTTCTTCACCAACGGCACCTGCGACCAGCGCAATATTGCGAGCGTGAAGTGCCATATGGCCACGCTGAATGCCTTCGGTGGCCAGCGCGCGCAAAGCACCCAGGTTCTGGGCCAGACCCACGGCGGCGGCAATCTCGCCCAGTTCCTGGGCGGACTTCACCTCCATGATCTTGAGTGCCAGGCGCGCCAGCGGATGGGTCTTGGTGGCCCCACCCACCAAGCCCACGGGCATGGGCAGTTCGATGGTTCCCACCAAAGCACCGGCATTGTCTTTTTCCCAGTGCGTCAGCGAGGTGTATTGGCCGTTGCGGCTGGCATAGGCATGGGCACCGGCTTCCACCGCGCGCCAATCGTTGCCTGTAGCGACGATGACGGGGTCGATGCCATTCATGATGCCCTTGTTGTGGGTAGCGGCGCGGTAGGGGTCAATGGCTGCGAAAGTGTAGGCGTCGAGCACGCCTTCAATAATTGCTTCGCCGCTGCGCTCTTTGGTGGCCAAGGTTTGTGGTGTCAGGCGTACACGAGCACGGGCCAGGCGCAGATCTGCCAGGTTCGAGAGAATGCGCAGGCGCACCGAGCCACCGGTAATCTTTTCCACCAATGGCGAGACCGATTCAGCCATGGTGTTCACGGTGTTGGCACCCATGGCATCGCGCACGTCCACGATCAAGTGCATCACGACCATAGGGCCGCGTGGAGAATCAGGGAAGACATGGATTTCGATGTCCTTGCAGCCGCCGCCCAGGCTGATCAGCACCTTGTCTCGACTATTGGCTTGCGCGAGGATCTCATCGCGAGCCTTGAACAAGGCCAGTCTTGCACCATAGGGGTCGCTGATGCCGACGATTTGCACCTGCGCACGCATCAGCGGCAAGGTACTCGACGTTTCAAAGCCTCCGTCTTCACGGGCCAGCTTGGCCATATAGGAAGCAGCAGCAATGATGGAGGGCTCTTCCACTGCGAGCGGAATCAGCACATCGCGGCCGTTGATGCGGAAGTTGCCTGCGACGCCCATGGGTAGCTCGAACGTGCCCACCACATTTTCGATCATGCCGTCAGCCAAGGTGGCGGGCAGGGCGCCCGCTTGGGTCAGTAGATTGCGTTCTTCGGCGCTGAGATTGCACGCGGTGGCGACATGCTCCCAGCGCTGTGCGGGGGTGAGAGCTCGGAAATTGGGAAGACGCGAATCGACGGCCATGAAAACTCCTACAGATCCAAATCTGGATATCAATACAAGGGGACGGTTGGCCGAGAATTTATTCAAACTGTACCTTTTAATACAGGTACAGTTTGCAAGAACAGTACTACCACAATGCAGCATTGGACCCATCTGCATACATACTGGCAACTCACGATCTAGGAGACTTGAATGGCGGGTGGTAGCAAGCGTCAGGCCCCTATTGCAGAGCGTTTAGCTGATTTGATAGGGCAGCAAATAACCGATGGCGTGTATCGTGCAGGGGACAAGCTGCCGTCCTTGCGTGAGCTGGCGCATTTGCACAGTTACGCCAAAAACACCGTGGTGGCAGCCTTTGACCTTTTGGTCTCGCGCGGCTTGGTGGAGTCACGGCGCGGTGCCGGCTTTTATGTTCAACCCCAGGCCCGCCATGCGGTTCAGGATGAAGACGCAGGGCAGCTCAATCGTGCGATGGATGTGGTCTGGTTGATGCGCGAGCAACTCAAGACCCAGCCAGATGCTGTCGCGGTTGGCGATGGATTTCCGCCTATAGAGTGGCTGGCCGATATGCGCATGGATCGCTATCACCAGAAAGTGGTGCGAACCGGACTGGGGTCCCTGTTTCGCTATGGCAGCCGCTTTGGCTATGCGCCGCTGCGCGATAGCCTGGTGCGCAAGCTGGGTGTGTTCAGCCTGGGTGTCACACCTCAGCAACTGGTCCTGACCCAAGGTGCGAATGAAGCCATGGATCTGGTGATTCGCTACTTCGTTCCTCCCGGCGCGACGGTGCTAGTGGACGATCCTGGCTACTACCTGCTGTTCGGCAAGCTCAAGCTGGCAGGAGCACGCGTGTTGGGAGTCCCCAGGCAAGCCGATGGGCCCGATGTCCAGGCTTTGGAGCAGTTGCTGTTGACCGAGCGCCCGCGCTTGTTCTTTACCCAGTCTCTGGCGCACAACCCCACTGGCTCGGACATCAGCGCTGCCAAGGCTTACCGCGTCCTGCAGCTGGCAGAACGGCACAACCTCTTGCTGGTAGAGAACGACCCATTGGCCGATTTCAAACCGACTTCGTCAGTGCGTTTGTCCACGCTGGATCAGCTGGAACGCACGATTTATATAGGCAGTTTTTCCAAGTCATTTTCTGCAGCCCTTCGCGTGGGATTCATCGCCTGCAGCGATGCTCTAGCCAGCGACCTGGCAGATTTGCGATCACTGATCCATGTGAGCGGGTCCGAATACTGCGAGCGCATGGTCGATGTGATGCTCCGCGAAGGCCATTACGAGCGGCATCTCGTGCGCTTGCGCCAACGTTTGGGCAAGGCAACGGAGCAGGCGCTGGATTGGTTGGAGATGCACGAGTGCGAGGTGTTTGCGCGTAACCCTCAGTCGCTATACCTCTGGGCCACGTTCCCCGGCAATCCCGATGCCGTGCGTCTAGCCGAGCGTTTGCTCGCCCACAAAGTCACCATGGCTCCGGGCCATGTTTTCAACCTCGATCCGAGCCAGACATCGCCTTGGTCGCGCTGCAATGTAGGTGCCATGCTGGACCCCCGCTTTGAGGTGGCCTATCGAGCAATGCAGGAGCTGCGCTAGTCGCTTCTGCACCGCTTTGCGGAACTCACTCGTTGAGGTCCAAAAAGAGAGAGGTGGCTTCGGTCGAGAACTGCCTTCCCTGGACTCATTGACGCTACGGGGCTTGTGGTTGCCGATCACGGACCGCTACCTGAGCGGCCTCCATCGCCAATACCTGTTTGGGAGCGTCGTCTGTCTTGAGCGGCGCTTCGTCCTCGGAGTCGGCTGCCTGGCTATATTGGCTCGCGCGTATGGGGCGCTGCCCAGACCAGTGCCAACAACTTGTTCATGCGCGGTTTCCTCGCGGAAGGCAAAACCTACCCGGATGGTCTGCGCATTCGTCTGGATAGTTATTTCGGCTACTTTGCGGAAATATCTTTTGCTTTGGAGCGTGTCGAGGTGCTGAGAGGCCCGGCTTCGGTTCTCTATTGCCAGGCGTCTGGAGGCCTTGTCGTCAGTTGACCTGCATCTGGGCCTTGCGTGCCGCATCGCCCAGTCGTTTGTATTCGGACTGTGTCAGTGCTTCGAAGGCTTGTGCCGCAGACCCCTTGGGGGTGAATCCGGCCTGTACCAGTTTGTCCTTGACGGCGGGATCGCTCAGGGCCTGGTTGATGGCAGTATTGAGTCTGGCTGTGATCGCTGGATCCAGCTTGGCTGGGCCATATACGCCGAACCATGGATCGACTGCGTAGCCTTTGAGGCCGCTCTCCGCGATTGTCGGCACATTGGGTAACGATGGACTGCGCTCGCTACCAGCCACGGCCAGTGCTTTGAGCTTGCCTGCCTGAATGTGCGGCAGGGACGCGGGCAGGTTATCAAACATGGCGGGCAGGTGGCCGCCAAGCATGTCGGTAATACCCGGTACGCTGCCTTTGTAGGGCACATGGACAGTATCCAGGCCTGTCATTTGCGCAAACATCACGCCAGCCAGGTGCATGCTGGTTCCGGCGCCGGCCGTACCGTACTGAAAGCCTGGGTTCGCTTTGATATAGGCGATGAGCTCCTGCACGTTGTTTGCCGGGAAGCCCTTGCCCACTTCCAGCACGATGGTGGAATAGCCCAGCATGGAGACTGCAGTGAAGTCCTTGCGGGGATCAAACGCCATCGATTTGTAGATGTGCGGGTTGAGCGCATTGGTGGAGATGGCTCCGAAACCGATCGTGTAGCCGTCGGGCTTGGACTTGGCCACGGCATCCATGCCGATATTGCCTCCGGCGCCAGGCTTGTTCTCGATCACCACCGGCTGACCCAGTGTGCGTGCCATGTGCTCACCCACGACTCGTGCCACAAGATCGGTCGTTCCTCCAGCCAGATAGGGAACGACAAAGGTAATGGGTTTTTGCGGGAAAGCTGCTTCTGCGCGAGCGGTTGCCATGGTGGTGAGCGCACCTACGGCGCCAATTGAGGCGAGTATCAGTCGACGGTTCATTGAGGTCTCCTTGGTAGTTCTATTGAGTAGCGTTTGAAGTCAAGATCCGGACTCTGCTTGAAGCAAGGCCTTGGAGGCTGCTATCACCCGAGTCAGAGTGAAAAGCAGTGTATTTGTTCAATGCGGTCCGTGGGAGCTCGGTCTGGCAACTGTTGGCCAAGTGATAGACACGGATGCGGGGCGGGCGCTGGCAACCCATTGACCTGTAGCCAATGGAAGCCTCGAAAGGGGGAGGGGGCCTTCATAATCAAGGCCTCCAACTTGTTCGAGATGCCTACTTTTCGTTATGGATAAATTGTTGTTGCAGCAGCTGGTGCTGAAACGGCTGGCCGAGGACCTTCTGCAAGTCGAGCAGGCAGCGAGGGTTGCCCATGAAGCGGCGACTCATGAGGAAAATATCGCCGAAAACAAATACGACACATTGGGTCTCGAAGCTGCCTATCTGGCTGCTGGCCAAGCTCGCCGCGCGGAGGCCATCCGCCAAGCAATGACCAATTGGCGCAAGTTCCGCCCGCAGCCCTACAACGCCAGCCAAGGTATACAGCTCGGCGCACTGATCTGCCTGGTGGATTCGGACGACAAGCAACAACAGATCTTTCTCGGCCCGGATGGGGGGAACATGAAGTTGCTCAACGGCGCTGAGCTCATCCAGGTCATCAGCAGCAAAGCCCCCTTGGGCAGGGCTATGCTGGGTAAGTGCGAGGGTGATGAGGTGTCGGTACAGGCCGCTCCGGTCCGACCGCAGTTCGAGGTGCTGTGGGTTCAATAAGCCGCGAGCAAGTTCACGCTGGATTGATCGGAAATCATCTGTTTCAAGCCCTTCAGGCTGGCTCATGGCCGGAAGGCTGCGGCGTCATGAATTCCTGGAGCAGACATTTGATGTGAGCGCCAGATCTTCCTGTGCCTGATTTTGGGGTCACAAGTGAATGAAGCGTTCGGCCAGAAGCTGACTTTCATGGCTTTTTATCGAGTGACAGCTTCCCGCCTCAAAGGAGGCGTTACTCAAACTCAGCCACGATGAGCGACGCCGATTCGGCCATCGCCACCAACAATTTCTCAGCAGCCACAAAGGTCGTGGGGCAACTCTGCCGCATATAATTTCCACACTATGACCCGTCGTCTGGCCATGTTCTTCGTGATGCTGAGCATCTTCTGGCAAGCCCTTGCTGTGGCTGGTCAGATGCCTGTCTTCGCGTCTCATGAAGAACTCGAGCACGCGGCGATGCATCTGCAAGAGGAAGGTCACCACCACCATGATGATGGTGTCGTGGAGCTTGATGACTCCTCTGACTCCAAACTGCACATGATGGCCGATGGAATGCCATCCGCAGCGCTCGAGGTGTTTGCCTTGAATGTTCCTGCACCGGACTGGGGTAGCTCTTCGCCCAGCCCAACCCTCGATTCCATACTCCCATATCCCATCTTGGAAGGCCTTCGACGGCCTCCCAGACATACAGCCTAGCTCTCTTTAGGTCGGCTTCATTCGCCTGAAGCCATCCCTTCGTTCGTGCATGCCATGTCTGTCGCAGTACATAGCGACGGCGTTTCATCGCACTCAGAGCATCTAGAGGCTTTGTGAACCCCAAATTCAAATGGAGGCTCTGCATCCTTGCAGGGCTGACGTCGGCGTGCACTTCTTATGCACAGCCGGCGGAAGGCGTTGCTGCGTCCAGTTTGAGCAGCAACATTCAAAAAACAACCCTGGCATCTGCCGTTGAGGCGGCCTGGAATCGCGCCGTTGCCTCTGCGGAGGCAGCAGGCATTTCTCGGCAGGCCATTGCAGAAAAGACAGCATCAAGTGCTCTTTGGGCGGCACCTCCCTCAGTGGAGTTGAGCCACCGAAACGATCGTCTGCAAAGCAACAACGGTGTCCGCGAGACGGAAGTCGCGTTGGCCGTCCCTCTCTGGCTTCCTGGGCAGAAAAGTGCCAAACAGCAGGCCGCGGACTCGCTGTCATCTCTCTCTTTGCTATCTGAGGCCGAGGGGAAGCTGCGTATTGCTGAAGTCGTCCGTGAGCTTCATTGGCAGATTGCGGAGCTGCAGGCCAACCAATCGCTGTCAAAGCAACAGACCAGCACTTTTGCGGCCATCGCATCCGACGTGGATAAGCGTGTCAAAGCCGGTGATCTGGCAAGAGCAGATGCCTTGGCAGCCAAAGGGGAGCTTTTAAGCGCACAAGCAGCTCAGTCGCAGGCTGAAACCCAGCTTGAAGCAGCAAAGCGTCAGTGGACAGCGCTGACGGGCCTGGCTCAGACGCCTGACGCTACGTTGGCAAGTGTTGAAAGCCCGTCTCCTCGCCAGTTGGCTGAGCACCCCGAGTTGTTGCGTGCGCAACAACAGGTAGACCTGGCACGCAAGCGTGTGGGCTTGGTTGCCAAATCGAATCGCAGTGCTCCAGAGCTGATCACCAAGCTCAGGCAGGACATGCCGGGCCATGGCCAGGGTTCCGCCTACAGCCTGGGGCTTGCTGTTCGTATCCCATTTGGCACTGACGATAGAAATGCGCCATTGCAGGCTGCCGCCTTGACCGAGCTGGAAGTGGCTCAAAGCAAGGAGCAGGTGCTTCGCACTCAGTTGTCTGCTCGCATGGAGAGCGCCAAGGCGGCAGCACAAGCAAGCCAGACGCAGCTGCAGACAGAGCGCGAAAAAGCCACTTTGCTCAACGAGAGAGCCGGGTTGATTCGCGCCTCTTTCAACGCAGGCGAAACATCTCTCCCGGAACTCCTGCGCGCAGCCAGTGCGGCTGCTCAAGCCGACTACAGCGCTGCTCGCCAGGAGGCTGCATTTGGCCTCGCACGAGCACGCCTTCAACAAGCCTACGGACAACTGCCATGAATTCCCCGCTTTCAATTCCTCGCGTTGCTAAACGCTTGCTCTTACTGGGCAGCTTCGCTCTTTCTTCGGGGTTCGCTTTCGCATCCCCTGGTGCACACGGCCCCAATGGAGAGCATTTGGACGCCGCCCCTACTGCGGGAGCTACTTCCTCTTCACCACGACTCGAGGCCAAGTCCGAGAGCTATGAGCTGGTTGGCCGTCTCCAAGGTGGCGAGTTCTCCATGTTTATCAACCGCTTCGCGACCAATGAACCTGTTGACCAGGCCAAGGTGGAAGTCGAGCTGGGTCAGCTGAAAGCCCTTGCGCCTTATCACTCGGACCAGGGCGACTATGCCGTGGCTGACGAGAAGTTCTTGGCAGAACTGGGCAAGAAAGGTTCACACGCACTGGTGATCACGATCCTGGATGGCAAAGAGTCTGACTTGCTGGATGGAACCTTGGTGGTCGGAGCAACAACGGCTGCTACTGAGGCCGCCCATGCTCATGGAGAGGAAAACGCTTTGCTGCTTGGCGCTCTGGCAATTGCAGCGTTGGCGGCAGTCGGTGGATTGGGATGGCTCTTGGGCCGTGGCTCTAACAGCAAGCTAGTAAAGGGAGGCGCCCAATGAAGCGCATCGTCATCATGTCTGCGGTCTTGGCCGCCACCATGGCTCAGGCTTCTCTCGGCGCTCATGGCCCCAACGGAGAGCATCTGGATACGGCCTCGGCCACTCCATCGGCAGCAGGCTTGAGTCGCCTGCCTGATGGCAGCGTCAATGTGCCCATGCTGTCCCAGCGTCGATTGGCAATTCGCACGGAAATTGCCTCGATGTCCGAAGCAAGCGCAACCACCGAACTGCCAGCCAAAGTCATTGCAGACCCCAATGCCAGTGGCCTGGTTCAGACGGTTGTGGGCGGAAAGATTGAGGCCGCAGCCCAAGGCCTGCCGTTCGCGGGCAAGAGCGTGCGCAAAGGAGAAGTCCTGGCGGTTGTGGCCCATCACGCAGACCCCCTTGCCTTATCTGGGCAGCGTTCCCAGTTGGCCGAACTCAGAGGCGCCCGAGAAATCGCGCAAAAGCGTGTGGAGCGACTCAAGGGGCTTGAAGGCACTGTTCCACGCAAAGAGATCGAGGCGGCTCAGACAGAACTTTCAAGCCTGAAGGCGCGTGAAAGCGCAATCGGTGGCGGCCTGGCGGCCAAGGAAAGCGTGGTGGCGCCCGTCTCGGGTGTCATCGCCAGCGCCAACGTGGTGCTTGGCCAGGTTGTCGAATCCAAGGATGTCCTGTTTGAGATTACGGATCCATCCAAGATCATGGTGGAGGCCACAACCGCAGATCCTGCTCTAGCAGCCAACATCAGCACAGCAACGATCAAAGCGACGCCAGGTGTCCGTTTGGAGCTCATTGGTGCCGGTCGTCGCTTGCGTGACGGCGTGCTGCCATTGACCTTCAAGGCGGTCGCAGCCGATGGTACTCAGCAAATGCCGATTGCTATCGGCCAGCCCGTCACCGTCATTGCCAACTCCAAGCAAAGTGTCAAAGGCTTTGTTCTGCCTGCACAGGCAGTCACCCGCAATCCAGCCAATGAGCCAGTCATCTGGATCAAGTCAGGTGCAGAGCGCTATATCCCGCAACCCGTGCAGTACCAAGCGCTGGACGCGAACCGGATCGTCGTCACCAAGGGACTTGGCGATGAAAACCGGGTCGTGGTTCAAGGTGCGGCGCTGATCGCACAAATCCGCTGAACTGTGAGGTGACACATGTTCAACTGGATTGTTCGCAGCAGCCTGCATAACCGGCTGTTTGTGCTGGCGTTCGCTGCGATATTGATGATCTACGGGATCATCACGGCAGTCAAAACGCCTGTTGACGTCTTCCCGGACCTCAACAAACCTCTGATTACCGTTCTGACTGAAGCCGGGGGCATGGCTCCTGAAGAAGTCGAGCAGTTGGTGACTTTCCCCATTGAAACCGCATTGAATGGCATGCCGGGGGTGACTCGCGTGCGCTCCATGTCTGGGGTCGGCTTGTCGATTCTCTATGCCGAGTTTGACTGGGGCACTGACATCTACCGTAATCGCCAGTTGGTGGCGGAGCGGCTTGCCCTTGTGCGAGAACGACTTCCCGCTGATGTGGTGCCTGTGATGGGACCTGTGTCCTCCATCATGGGTGAGGTCATGCTGCTGGCCTTGCCCTTGAATGTGAGCGAAAAAGGCGCATCGGCCGCAACCCCCATGCAGGCTCGGGAGTATGCAGACTTTGTGCTGCGCCCCCGCTTGCTGGCTGTCCAAGGGGTTTCGCAAGTCATTCCCATCGGGGGTGAAGTACGTCAATTGCGTGTGGAGCCTGACACCGCCCGGATGGCTCAGTTCGGCGTCACCCTTTCTCAGCTGGAAACGGCTCTCAAGGGGTTTGCTGGCAACGCAGGCGGTGGTTTCATCGACCTCAATAGCAAGGAGTATCTGATCCGCCACATTGGGCGTACCAACAAGGTCGAGGACCTGCAGTCCGCTGCAGTGGCCTGGCGCGATGGCCGTCCGATCCGCCTGGAGCAAGTTGCCAATGTCCGCTTCGCTGCGGCCATGAAGCGCGGTGACGGTGGTTACAACGGCTCTCCTGCGGTCATCGTCAGCGTTCAGAAGCAACCTGAAGCCGATACCGTTCGCGTGACTCGTGACATCGAGCAAGCGCTTCGTGAACTGAGTAAAGGTCGCCCCGAAGGAATCAGCGAACCCAGAGCCTTGTTCCGGCAGGCAGACTTCATTGAAGCCTCCATTGGCAATGTGACAGAAGCACTGCGTGACGGGGCCATCATGGTCGCCATCGTGCTGTTTGCCTTCCTGCTTTCAGCCAGAACCACGTTGATCTCACTGGTCGCGATCCCTCTGTCGCTGGCGGCCACGGCGCTGGTATTCCACTGGTTGGGCCAATCCATCAATGTGATGACCTTGGGTGGACTTGCCATTGCCATCGGAGAGCTGGTTGACGATGCGGTGGTGGACGTGGAAAACATTCTGCGCAGACTCAAGCAAAACCGGGAGCTGGAGCACCCGATGCCGACGCTTGAGGTTGTCCGCAAAGCCAGCGTGGAGGTTCGCTCCGGCATCGTCTATGCCACGGCCATCGTGGTGCTGGTGTTCGTGCCGCTGTTTGCCCTGCCAGGAGTCGAAGGCCGCTTGTTCTCGCCGCTGGGGATCGCCTACATCATCTCCATCCTGGCATCCATGCTGGTATCGATGACAGTGACGCCGGTGCTGTGTTCCTACCTGCTGCCAAGGATGAGGCGCATCGATCATGGAGACAGTCCCATCGTCAAGCGCCTCAAGCATTGGGATGAAAAGCTGCTGGCCTGGTCTTTCCCAAGAAGCAAGGCGCTGATGGCTGCGGCCTTGGCCGCAGTAGTGATTGCACTAGCCAGCGTTCCTTTCTTCCCAAGGGCGTTCCTGCCAGCCTTCAATGAAGGCTCGCTGGTTCTGGGCATGGTGTTCAATCCGGGGACGTCATTGGCAGAAGCCAATCGCATGGGCTCCTTGGCTGAGACCTTGATCATGGAGGTGCCCGAGGTCACCCAAGTCGGGCGCAGAACAGGTCGAGCCGAGCTGGACGAGCATGCCGAAGGGGTTCACTCTGCAGAGATCGACGTGGATCTGAAGCGCAGCGAGCGTGATCGTGAAGCCGTAATGGCTGATATTCGCGCAAAGCTGTCCGTGCTGCCTGCACAAGTTGCTGTAGGCCAGCCGATTTCTCACCGACTGGATCATTTGCTGTCTGGTGTCCGCGCTCAGATCGCCTTGAAGATTTCCGGTGACGATACCGACACCCTGCGTGGTTTGGCCGAACAGATGCGCCAAAGTCTTTCAAGCATCCCTGGCCTGGTTGACCTGACCGTCGAGAAGCAAGTGCTGATTCCTCAGATTACTGTGCGTCTTGACCATCAGAAGGCAGCTCAGATGGGCTTGGCTCCTGGAGAGGCTATTCGTGTGCTGCAAGCGCTGACGGATGGTGCTCATGGTGCACAGATCGTGGATGGCCCGCGTCGCTACGAGCTGGTGCTGCGTTTGCCTGATGAAGGTCGCAGCCCGCAAGACCTGGCTCGAACCCTGATCGACACACCGGCCGGCCGCATTCCCGTCTCGGCTATCGCGACGGTTTCCGAGACGGATGGACCCAACCAGATCGGCCGGGAAAACGGCCGCCGTCGCATCGTGGTCTATGCCAACACGGATGGCTCGGACATGAGTCGTATCGTGCGTGACATTCGTGCGGCGATCGATCGCACCCAGCTGCCGACCGGCAACTCCATCTCTCTGGAAGGTCAGTTCCAGGCTCAGGAGCAGGCGACGCAGAAGATTGTCTGGCTCTCACTGATGTCTCTGGCATTGGTGTTCCTGGTGCTGTACACGCGCTACCGCTCAACCACGCTGGCCTTGATCATCATGGCCAATATCCCATTGGCACTGGTAGGCAGCGTGATTGCCATGTGGCTTTCAGGGATCACGCTTTCCGTTGCGTCCATGGTCGGCTTTATTACCTTGACGGGTATTGCGGTTCGCAACGGCATCCTCAAGGTGAGCCACTACATCAACCTCTGCAAGTTTGAAGGGGAGCAGTTCGGCCAGCCCATGGTTGTCCGAGGCTCGCTGGAGCGCTTGACGCCTGTGCTGATGACCGCGCTGGTCGCTGCGTTTGCCCTGACGCCTTTGCTGCTGTCGGCAGATGCCGCAGGCAAGGAAATCCTGCACCCAGTCGCGGTGGTCATCTTCGGTGGCTTGGTGAGCTCCACTCTCCTCGACACCCTGTTGACCCCCTTGATGTACCTGGCGTTTGGCAAAAAGGCCACCGAAAGGCTTCTGGCATCAAATCCAGATGCCGAGGGCACACCTGAGCAGCAAGAAGCGTTTTAAGGCAATGACGGGCTTTGAGGCGCAGCCCTTGATGCGCCTCGCTTTAGCTAGGAATAGTTATGAAAAAACTGCTGTCTGCAGCTGTACTGGGCCTTTCTCTGATCAGCATGAATGCCATGGCGCATGGCACTGCCAAGCCTCAGCACGGTGGCATTGTCCAGTCGGCCAGCGATCTGTCCTTTGAACTGGTTCAACAGTCCAATGGTGCTGCCATCTACGTTATTGATCATGATGATCCTGCTGACGTGAGCAAGATGGGCGGCAAACTGACTGTGCTCAATGGCGCAGAAAAGTCTGAAGCTGACATCAAGCCTGCTGGTGGAAACAAGCTCGAAACAACGGGCGTCAAGGTTGCGAAGGGCAGCAAAGTTGTTGCGACCATCACCGGTGTTGAAGGCCAAACTGTCACCGTACGCTTCTCGGTGAAGTAATACCCAAAGGTAAGACGAGGTAGCTATGAATGTTCTGGCAAACCGTGGAGTTGTCGCCGCACTCAGCGCAGCAGTTTTATTTGGCGCAGGTACCCCGGCAGTCAAGATATTGCTGGAGCATGCCAGTCCCTGGTTGATGGCGGGCATTCTCTACCTCGGCTCTGGCATAGGTCTGCTGATCTATAGACTGATTACGAAAGCTCCTACCGTATCCCTGAAGCGAAATGAGATAGGGTGGTTGGCCGGAGCCGTCATAGCAGGCGGCATGATGGGTCCGCTGCTTTTGATGACAGGCTTGTCTGCGATGGCGGCAACCGATGCCTCTTTGCTGCTCAATGCAGAGGGTGTGCTGACTGCTGTTTTAGCCTGGTTTGTGTTCAAAGAAAACTTTGATCGCCGTATCGCCTTGGGTACGGTGGCGATCGTCGCTGGTGCGGTCGTGCTCAGCTGGCCGAGCCAAACGGGCTCCGCGAGTCTTTGGCCCACGCTTGCAGTGCTCGGTGCTTGTCTGTCCTGGGGCATTGATAACAATCTGATCCGTAAGGTGTCGACTGCCGATGCCTCATTCATTGCAATGATGAAGGGCCTGGCTGCCGGTGCCACCAATTTGCTGCTGGCTCTCGCGACAGGTGCTGCCTGGCCGTCACCAGGAATCGTGGCCCTGGGTTCTGTGATTGGCTTCCTGAGCTATGGCACGAGTCTGGTCTTGTTCGTGATCGCCTTGCGCTATCTGGGTACAGCTCGTACAGGCGCGTATTTCTCCATCGCGCCGTTTTTTGGAGCTGTGCTGGCCATTGTTCTCTTGGGAGAACCTGCATCGCCTCGATTGCTCGTTGCAGGCGTTCTGATGGGTATCGGGGTTTGGCTACACCTTACTGAAACCCATCAGCACGAGCATACCCATGAGTCGCTAGAACATAGTCATGAGCACGAACATGATGAGCATCATCAGCATGTCCATGCGCTTGGGCTGCCGGCAACCGGTAAGCACACGCATTTGCACACTCATGAGACCATGACTCACACCCATGAGCATTTCCCGGACATTCATCATCAGCACGACCACAAACATTGACTATTGCACTGGTTCTCTTGAATGCGCTTGGAGGATGATTCGCGGGGAGGAGCGCAATCCGGCTCAAAGCAGTCATCTACTTGAAATGCACCGACGTCAGTTCGAATCTGCGAGCAGCTGACATTCGATGGCCCATTGAAGGTAGAGCCGCCGTCCGTCAGGTGGGATGACTGCTGCGCCCCCCAGACCGGTCACTGTTGCAAGCCTGAGTGAGGGAAGTACAAAACCCGGTGAGAGCCGGCTCACGCCAAGCTTTTGAGAAAAATCCTAGAAATCGTCATCTGAACCACAAATACCATGCTCAGAAAAGGTATTTGTGGAATCTCAATGGCTAACCAACGATTTCGAAAACGCAGACTGATGCCAGTCATTTTGCAATTCTTGTGCACTTCGTTTCTTGTGGCTGCACCAATGGTGGCAAAGGCTGAAGGTATCTGCATTATCACGATGAACGATGGTCGGCTGCTTTCGGTGCTTGACTGGCAGATTCAGTCCTGGGACACGGGGGATTTTGATCCGTCGGTCCCCGTGGGATCAGTCATTAATACGAAGAAAATCCGGCTCACCGGCGAGAGCGGGTTCATCGAGTGCAAGACACCATTCGGCGCCACGCGCTACAGCGGGATCGGCCAGCCGGGTTCGTATGACACCTTCACGACTTCCATTGCTGGCGTGGGGATCCGAATGAAGCTAATGCCCAGTTTACAATGGTGGCCCCAGACATGGTATGACAACCGTACGAGGTATTATCTGACGGACACTCAGGAACTTACTGTGGAATTGGTGAAGACGGGGCCCATCACGTCAGGGGGGTATATTGGCGGACTGATCGGTGAGGGCAGATATGTCGACCTGCAATATACCTTTAGAAGATTCTACATAGAAGGACGCGGCATCGCGGTTGAGCCTAAAGTGCCGACATGCAAGCTCAATACCTCACTGGTTACGGTACCTCTCGATGGGATCAGTGTCTCCGACCTGATGGATAACGGCAAAGGGCCATGGAAGGATTTCACTCTGAACCTTACATGTAGCGGGGGCGGTACAGGTGCAACCACAAGAATGTTTATTGTATTTTCGGATGCGCAGAATCCGGCGAATCGATCAACGACGCTGTCCCTTTCCGGAGATTCGGTGGCCAAAAATGTAGGTATCGAAATTCAACGAGAAAATGACCAACTCGTGAGATTCGGGCCCGAATCGGAGGAGGTCCATCAATGGAAGGTCGGCGAATTTGGTAATGGGCCGGTGGATATCAAACTGAAGGCCCGTTATACCTGGACGTCGCTCGTGCAGAGGCCGACGCCCGGCAGCGCGAATGCAGATGCTACCTTTGTCATTAGCTATAAATAAACTGTGGCTGGCACGAGCCAGCAAACCGAAGGTTTGCGGCTGAGACGAGGTGCTGCCCCTGCAGGAAAGCCACCTTGCTCTGATTGGCGAGACCAGGGATCGGGACGCAGGCTCGCTAGTGGTGACGACCCCGAGCAGTCATGTGGCTTCACTCAAAGCCTGTCTTATTCTGGGTAGGAGAGAACAGTTTTTCGAGTGTCAGCTTGTCATTCCAGACATTGGCAAGACTGATGCCATACGCTTTCTTGACCATCGATGCAAAAGTCTCAAGCGCTAAAGCATCCGGCATCCACTTGTATGGATACAGGCTGCGATAGATCCCCAAAAAAGTGTCCCCGGGCTCGAAAGACAGTCGTTTCTTTTTGGGCTGCTGCCCCAAGGAATAATTCAGACAGCCCTGTCCTTGGCTACGTAATATGAGTTGACGAACATTGCAGTGTGCTGCAAAGACTGGCGTATATCCGGCTTGGCTATTCCATGCCTGTTGGCAAATTGCTCGACTGCCGCCGTATCAAAGCGAGTGGTCTGGATAAAGTCCAAGGCTTCGGCGTCTGTATTCAAGAACCGTGCGACGGGAGGAATACTCAGCAGCAACTTCAGCAATCGCAGGGGAATGTGATGCCTGGGAGGCTTCAAGCCCATGGGTTGTGCGACCTGTTCCAGGAGCTCTCGCAAGTTGGGACTTTGGTCATCAAGCGCCAGCAGTTCCTTGCCCACCATGGCCGGATCGAAAGCACAAGCCGCCACCAACTCGACCAGGTAATCCACGGTGACCAGTGGGAGCCAATGCTCGGCGGTTCCGGGCACTGCAGCCAGATTTCCCTGCGCAAGATTGCGTATCAGTGCCACCAGCGGCTGACTGTCAAGGATATGCCCGGTACGGCTGTGGCCACAGACCGTCGCGGGGTGAACTACGGTAACTTCCCCGCCCTTGGCGGACATGACCCGCAGGGTCGCAAAGTGCGCCTCCAGCTTGCTCGCCTCGTAAGCACCGACGTGCCGGTAGACGGCAGGCCAATTCGTCAGTTCCGGTTGACGAGGGTCAATTCCGATGCGCAGCAGATGTTCATGATTCTTCAGCATGTAGCCGCCGATCATCACCAAGCGGCTCTTTTGCCCAGCCGCCAGCAGCGCCACGCGCTTTGCTCCTTCGACATTGACCGCACGAGAATGCTCCAATGAAAGCCCCCAAGCGAAGTGGGCACCCAGGTGGAATACGACTCTGGCCTGCTTTAGCACTGTTTGGTCGGCAGGACTCAGCCCGAGGTCGTCCCGCTCAAGGTCGCCAGCAACGGCAAATATCCGGGTTGCAATCCCTCCCAGATTGTCGACTTGCTCACGCAGTGCAGCCAGTCGCTCTGGGCGACGCATCAACACCCGGACGGTGTGACCCTTGGCACTCAGGTTCGCCAGCAAATGTTGACCGATGAAGCCGGTCCCTCCCGTGACAAAGCACTCCACGCTCATTCTCTTGCTCCTTGGTAAGGTGAGAAATCAAATGTAGAGTGTCGACCCAACTCTATAGTCAAGCGGTATTTTCATGAGAATCGGCGAACTTGAGACCCGCAGCGGCGCCAGCCGCCATACTTTGCGTTACTACGAGCAAATCGGCCTGATCTCGCCGACGCGACGAACCAACAACTATCGCGTCTACACTGCGCAAACCCTGCAGGATCTGAACTTCATCCAGCGTGCGCAAAGCATGGGTTTTTCCCTGGGGGAAATAGGGCAGATTCTGGATGCGCAGCGGAACAAGACGATCGATTGTGCTGACGGTGCCAAGCTCATTGAAAAGAAGATGGCGGAGATCAGACAGAAAATCGCCGACCTCAAAAGCATTTATCGCTATCTGGATGAAGAGCGTGCAAACCTCGAAGCCAGCGCTGCCAGGCAGCTTGAGCTTCAGCAACTGGCCAAGGCTTCGAGCTGAGCTGTCGGCATCCAGATACGGAAGCTGCCGCCGGCTTCCGGTTTCAAGCTCCGGCTCAAGCATTTTCTGAAACGTAGCGGCCAGACCCAGTCTGGTCCAGTGCGGGCCTGAGCGTCCACTCTGTCGGCAACTTCTGCAAAGCAGACCTGGGACGACTGCACGCGAAGGTCTGCGATGGGGCGATCTGCGACTGTCGCAGTCCGGCCCGACGCAGCCATCAAATCTTCAACCGAGCCAATGTCTAAAACTCAATACCTGTCCATGATTTCTCTCTAGGAGCATCCGTTTCGGGAGCATCAAGGTAACGACAATGGGGCCAGGGCGCGTCGCCGAAGGTGAAGTACATCCGGGCTGCCACACTGGCTCCTGTCGAGGCTAGGGGAGCATCATTGCGACCGCCCTGGCGGAAGCGGGGCGAGTTCCATCCGGTCCCGTCCCTTGCGCTTCGACGCGTATAGGGCTTCGTCGGCCCGCTTGAGCCAATGTGACAGCTCGGTCTCGGGCTGGTCGAACAAGGTCGCACCGATGCTCAGGGACACTGGCTCCGGTGTTGCGAACATGGCGCGCGCCTGCTGTGCGAACGACTCGCGCAGGTTTTGCCCCAGCACCTGCGCGGCGGCACCGGAGACACTGGGCAGCAGAATCACGAACTCGTCTCCGCCCAGTCGCGCTGCCAGCGCGCCGTGGGGCAGCAAGCCGCGAATGAGGTCGCTCAGTGTCACCAGCAGGCGGTCGCCGGCATCGTGACCATGCAGGTCGTTGACCTGCTTGAAGTGGTCAATGTCGATCAGCAGCAGGGCACCGGGGCTGGCTGGCGAGGCCTGCCGCAGCAGCTCAGGTGCGCGCAGATAGAGTGCTCGGCGGTTGTCCAGGGCGGTCAGCGGGTCGCGGGCGGCGATCTGCGCCATACGCTCTTCACGGCGATGGCGCTCGGTGCCGGTCATGGACATCGCGAGCAGCATGATCGCCATCACGCCTTCCACCAGCGAGACCAGTATCACCACGCCTCGGAAACTGGCCAGGTTGACGAAAGCGTCCGGCGCCACGGCCGAGCCGGCCTTGCCGAGGTAGAACAGGCCGTGTGCCAGCAGGACGAAACGCAGCTGCGCCGCACCCACACTCAGCGCTCGGCCATGTGGGCGCAGCAGCAGGCCGGCGCGCAGGGTGATGACGGCAATCAGCAGCGACTGGATGCCCAGCATGGTCTTGGACCACCATGGCCCGTCGGGCAGAAACAGCATCGCCAGCCAGACGACGGCCAGCAGCCACCAGGTGCGCGGCAGCCGGGTGCGCGTGAATCCGGCAACGCCAGCCAGGAACAGCCAGTGGGCGACGATCAGCAAGCCGTTGGGAAACCAGATGCCGAACAGTACATAGCCGCTGGAACGCAGCAGGGCCAGCACGCTGCCCACGGCGATGATCGTGAACCCCGCGCTCCAGAGCAGCAGGGAGCGTTCGCGAACGATGCTCCATTCTGCAGCCAGGTACAGCGCCGAGGCGGCGGCCATGGCCGCGGAGAGTACGAGCAGGGTGAAGGGGTCGAGAGCCATGGACGATGGATGTGTCAGCGCGGGTGGGGTTCGCGCGAGAGCCGCCCGGCCAGGAGCAATGCGCGGGAGCCGATCAGCTGCTCGGTGGCGACGGTCGGGGCCATGGCATTGAAATGGAGCGGGCCGCAAACGAGGCGAATTGTCGCAGGATGCTGATTTTCAGGCATCTCTTGTGAGCTGGATCGTCGGGAGGACGTAACGGATGGAGCCTGGCATAAGGAGAGGGCGGCCGCATGCGGACCAGCCGCGTGGCCTCGTCGCCACGGCAGCGCATTCACACATGAAAAAGCCCCGGGGCAGGGGGCCACGGGGCTTGGTGTCCGAGTCAGAAGAGCTTACTCGGCGCTGGGAGGCACATAGCCGGCTGCGGCATCGGCACCGCCGCCAAAGAAATGGTTTTCCATCTGGCGAGCCAGATACTGGCGGGCGCGGGCGTCGGCCAGGTTCAGACGGTTTTCATTGATCAGCATGGTCTGGTGCTTGAGCCAGTCGGCCCAGGCCTGCTTGCTCACGCTTTCATAGATACGCTTGCCCAGCTCGCCAGGGGCAGGAGGGAAGTCCAGGCCTTCAGCGTCTTGACCAAGCTTGATGCAGTGAACGGTACGTGCCATGTGTAGGGTCCTCTTGGTTGATTTCAGATGTTTGGGTAATAACAAACTGAAATCTTAGTAGTTTGAGTTTTAAGAATGCGGCTCAAGAATGCACAGCAACGGGGCAGAAGCCCGTTAACCATTCACTCCAAGAACACAGTCCAATGAAAAATCGTCGCAACTTTATCAAGTTTCCTCTGGCTGCCGGTCTGATTGCTGGCTTGACCCTCTCGGCTCTGCCCACATTGCCCGCTTTTGCACAAACCGGCGTTCAACTGCTCAACGTTTCCTACGACCCCACACGCGAGCTGTATGTGAACTACAACCAGGCGTTTGCCAAGTACTGGAAGGCTGCGCAGAACCAGGATGTGACCATCAAGCAGTCGCATGGCGGCTCGGGCAAGCAGGCTCGCTCCATTATCGACGGCATTGAGGCCGACGTGGCCACACTGGCCCTGGCAGGCGATATCGATGCCCTGGTCAAGAACGGCAGTGTCAAGGCCGACTGGCAAAAGCGACTGCCGCACAACAGCGCGCCGTATAGCTCCACCATCGTGTTCCTGGTCAAGAAGGGCAATCCCAAGGGCATCAAGGACTGGGACGATCTGGTCAAGCCCGGCATTCAGGTGATCACGCCCAACCCCAAGACCTCGGGTGGTGCACGCTGGAACTATCTGGCAGCCTGGGAGTTTGCCAAGCGAAAGTACGGCGGCGATGCACAGGCCAAGGATTTCATCACCAAGCTCTACAAGAACGTGCCCGTGCTGGACACCGGCGCGCGCGGCTCCACCGTGACCTTTGTGCAGCGCGGCCTGGGTGATGTGCTGCTGGCCTGGGAGAACGAAGCCTATCTGGCACTCAAGGAGTTCGGCCCCGAGAAGTTCCAGATCGTCGCGCCTTCGCTGTCCATCCTGGCCGAGCCTTCGGTGGCCGTGGTCGACAAGGTGGTCGATAAAAAGGGTACGCGTGCCGTGGCCGAGGCCTATCTGAAGTATCTGTACTCCGAGGAGGCCCAGCGCATTGCCGGCAAGAACTTCTACCGCCCGACCGATGCCAAGGTGGCAGCCGAGTTTGCCGGCCAGTTCCCCAAGCTGGAGCTGTTCACCATCGACAAGGCCTTTGGCGGCTGGGCAGCGGCAGACAAGGCTCACTTTGCCGACGGCGGCAGCTTTGATCAGATCTATACCAAGAAATAAGTGAAACGCAAGACGGGGGCACCATGAGTGCTCCTGTCTTTGCAATAACTAAAAGATAGAGCCAAGCCATGTCGATTTTGCTGATTGCCGGTAGCCCCTCGCAGCCCTCGCGCTCCAGTGCCCTGCTCAATGCCGTGGCTGCCCGCCTGCAGGCACAGGGCCTGAGCACAGAGTCCGTGCTGCAGCTCAACCAGCTGGACCCTGCAGCGCTGTTGCATGCCCGCTTCGATCACCCCGAGATTCGTGCCGTGACCGATAGAGTGGCCCGGGCCGACGCGGTGGTGGTGGCCACACCCGTTTACAAGGCGGCCTACAGCGGCCTGCTCAAGGTGTTTCTCGATGTGCTGCCGCAGACGGCGCTCAAGGGCAAGCTGGCACTGCCTCTGGCCACTGGCGGCAGCCCTCACCATATGCTGGCGCTGGACTATGCGCTGCGCCCCGTGCTGCAGTCGCTTGGCGCGCGCCACATATTGCCCGGCATTTATGCCACCGACCAGGGGGTGCCCCTGCTGCCTGAAGGCGGCTATGGCCTGGCCCCCGAGATCGCCGATCGCGTCGAGGATGCAGCCCAGTTGCTGGCCACCGATCTGCGCCGCAGTGCCCAATGGGCCGCAGCCAATGACTTTGAAAGCATCGCGTTCTCCGACGTGCGATGTAGCGTTTAAGTAGGTCCCCCTGAGCGGCTTTGCCGCTTCCCCCAGGGGACGACGACCTTTGCTGCGGGGCGGCGGGGCCGCCTAGGCCCTTGCTGGCCGTCCTTTCTCGCAGCGTTGACGCATTTACCATTTTTTTGATAGCAGTCCCCGCACTGCGAAGGCCGAGTTGCGCCTGAAATCAGGCCGAAGGTGCGCCTGAAGTGTGTGGACTGCAAGCTCCAAGGATTGATTTCTCATGACCGATCGCAACAACACTTCTGACGTCATTTCGTCGCAATTGCTGAACAGCACACGCCGTCAGTGGCTGGCGGGTACGGCAGCCTCGGCGCTGGCCCTGGCCTCGGGCGGACTGCATGCGCAGCAGGGCAATGGCACGGCAGGCGGGCAGCGCGTGCTGCGCGTGGGCCATCAAAAAGGCTGGCTGTCGATTCTCAAGAATCGAGGCACGCTGGAAAAGCGCCTGACCCCGCTGGGCGTGGCCGTGCGCTGGGTTGAATTCAATGCCGGCCCTGTGCAACTGGAAGCGCTCAATGTCGGCTCGATTGACTTTGGCGATGTGGGCGAGGCTCCCCCCATCTTTGCCCAGGCCGCCGGGGCGCCCCTGGTCTATGCGGGGGCCACGGTGGCGCGCCCCGGTCTGGAGGCGGTGATCGTGCCCAAGGGCTCGGCGATCCGCAGCGTGGCCGACCTCAAGGGCAAGCGCATTGCCTACAACAAGGGCTCCAACGTTCATTACTTCCTGGTCAAGCTGCTGGAAAAGCATGGCCTCAAGTACGGCGATGTGCAGTCGGTCTTTCTGGCGCCTCCCGATGCGCGTGCCGCGTTCGAGAAAGGCTCGGTCGATGCCTGGGTGATCTGGGACCCGTTCCTGGCCTCGGCCCAGAAGGCTCTGGATGCACGTCTGCTGGCCGATGCCAAGGGCGTGGTCAACAACCGTGCCTACTACTTTACCTCGCGTGACTATGCGAGCCGCAATGCCGATGTGCTGCGCATCGCGATCGAGGAAATTGCCGCCATCGATGCCTGGGCCGGCAAGAACAAGAGCGCAGCAGCGGCAGAGCTGTCGCAGATCCTGGGCCTGGATACCGCCGTAACCGAGCTGTACCTGAGCCGCGCCGAGTTCGGCACCAAGGCCGTGAATGCCGAAATCCTGGGTGAGCAGCAAAGGATTGCCGACACCTTCTTCGATCTCAAGCTGATCCCCAAGAAGCTCAATTTGCTGCATTCCGCGCCCGTGGACTTGCTGGCCAGCCGCTGATTCATGAAAAGGTCATTGCCATGAGTTCAGCATCCTCTTCACCCCGTTTCCATCGCGGCCGTCGCCAGGCTCTGCAACTGCTGGGCACCACGGCTTTCAGCTGGACCCTGGCCGCGTACTACGCCAACGATGCACTGGCCCAGCCTGTGCCGGCTATTGCAGCTCCGGCCCAGTTGCGCATCGGCTATCAGAAGTCGGCCGTCAATCTGGTCGTGCTCAAGCAGCATGGCGTTCTGGAAAAGCGCTTTCCAGGCACCAGGATCAGCTGGCTGGAGTTTCCAGCCGGGCCGCAGTTGCTGGAGGCGCTGTCGGCCGGAAGCCTGGACTTTGGCCTGACCGGCGATTCGCCGCCCGTGTTTGCCCAGGCTGCGGGCAAGGATCTGCGCTACGTGGGGGCCGAGCCGCCCAAGCCTGAAAGCTCGGCCATTCTGGTGCTCGCCGATTCGCCGCTGAAAACCCTGGCCGAGCTCAAAGGCAGGCGCGTGGCGCTGCAGAAAGGCTCAAGCGCCCATTACTTGCTGGTGCGTGCGCTGGACAAGGCGGGTATTGCCTGGGCCGACATTCAGCCTGTGTATCTCGCTCCGGCCGATGCACGCGCAGCGTTCGAGCGCGGAAGCGTCGATGCCTGGGCCATCTGGGACCCGTTCTATGCGGCCACCGAGCTGAGCATCCGGCCGCGCGTGCTGACCAGCGGTGAGGGGCTGTCTGGCAACAACTCTTTCTATCTGGCCTCGCGCGGCCTGGTCGAGCGTCATCCCCAGCTCATCAAGGCCTTGTTCGACGAGCTCACGCGCGCCGATCAGCTGGTGCAGACCTCACGCAAGGAGGCCGTGCAATTGCTGGCCGCTTTCAGCGGGCTGGATGCGAATGTGGTCAGCCGCTTTATCGGCCGCAGGCCCAGCTCGCCGACCACGCTGCTCAACCCCGCCATCGTGGTCGAGCAGCAGCGCGTGGCCGATACCTTTTTTCGTCTGGGCGTGATTCCACGCCAGGTGAAGGTGGCCGACATCGTCTGGCAGCCCACCCCGGCGGAATACGCCGGCCATGGCCAGGGGAGCCCCGCCGCTTCATCCATCACGCCCGCCGTGGCATCCAGGTTCTAAGTCAGGTTCAAGGAGATTTCGTCATGCAAGTGTTCTGGTTTATTCCCACCCATGGTGATGCCCGCTACCTGGGCAGCAGCGAAGGCGCACGCCAGCTGAGCCATGACTATGTCAAGCAGGTGGCCGTTGCGGCCGACAGCCTCGGCTACGAAGGTGTGCTGATTCCCACAGGCCGGTCCTGCGAAGATCCCTGGGTAGTGGCGTCCAGCCTGTTGCCCGTCACCAGGCGCCTCAAGTTCCTGGTGGCTGTGCGCCCCGGTCTGCATCAGCCCAGCCTGGCTGCGCGCATGGCAGCCAGCTTCGACCGGCTTTCCGGCGGGCGGCTGCTGATCAATCTGGTCACGGGCGGCGATCAGGCCGAGCTGGAGGGCGACGGTGTGTTTCTCGATCATGCGACGCGCTATGAGCAATCGGCCGAGTTCATCGAGATATGGCGCGAGATTCTGGCACGCAGCCATGAGGGAAAGTCGCTGGATTTCGAAGGTCGGCATCTGCAGGTCAAGGGGGCCAAGCTGCTGTTCCCGCCGCTGCAAAAACCCTATCCGCCCGTCTATTTCGGCGGCTCTTCGCCCGCCGCCCACGAGCTGGCGGCAGAGCAGGTCGATGCCTATCTGACCTGGGGCGAGCCTCCGGCCGAAGTCGCCAAAAAGATTGCCGATGTGCGCGAGAAGGCCGAGCGCCGTGGCCGCCAGGTCAAGTTCGGCATTCGCCTGCATGTGATTGTGCGTGAAACCGATGAGGAGGCCTGGGCCGACGCCGAGCGATTGATCAGCCGCCTCAAGGACGAAACCGTGGTACAGGCCCAGGCCGCATTTGCGCGCATGGATTCCGAAGGCCAGCGCCGCATGGCCCAGTTGCATGCGGGCGGCACCAAGCGCAGCCGCAAGGACCTGGAGATCAGCCCCAATCTATGGGCCGGCGTGGGTCTGGTGCGTGGCGGTGCGGGTACGGCCCTGGTGGGCAGCGCCCAGGCTGTGGCCGACCGCATCAAGGAATATGCAGATCTGGGCATAGACACCTTTGTGCTCTCGGGCTACCCGCATCTTGAGGAAGCCTATCGCTTTGCCGAGCTGGTCTTCCCGCTGTTGCCGGTCAACGTGCAGGAAAAGCTGGGCGGCGGCAATCCGGGTGGCCCGTTTGGAGAAACCGTGGCCAATCTGTACTCGCCGCGAGCCGCCGCTTCGGGAGCCGCCGCTTCGGAGCGCGAGCAGGTCCGAGTGTCGCAAAGCTGAAGGAGTGTGTATGAGTGATGTTCAAACGCTGACGTTGCCATCTGCGGCCCAGCCTGCAAGCCCGCCGGTGCCGCGCCTGGAGTTGCTGGTGCGTCAGTTCGCCTTGCGGCTGCTGCCCTGGCTGTTGCCGGTCGCGCTGATCGCTGCCTGGCAGGCCGCATCGGCCTATGGCTGGCTGTCCACACGGGTACTGCCCGCGCCGCTGGATGTGTTGCGGGCAGCCTGGGCTCTGGCAGAGTCGGGCGAGTTATGGACCCATGTCAAGGTCAGTGCCGGGCGTGCGCTGGCGGGGCTGGCCATTGGCGGCAGCCTGGGCTTGCTGCTGGGTTTGCTCACAGGCTCGCTGCGCTGGGCCGAGACGCTGCTCGATTCCACGATCCAGATGGTGCGCAACATCCCCGCGCTGGCGCTGATTCCGCTGGTCATTCTGTGGTTCGGCATCGACGAATCGGCCAAGCTGTTTCTGATCAGCGTCTCGGTGTTCTTTCCCATCTATCTGAACACCTTTCACGGCATTCGCAACGTGGATCCGGGTCTGATCGAGATGGGCCGCAGCTACGGTCTCACGCGCTGGCAGCTGTATCGCGACATCGTCTTGCCGGGAGCGCTGTCTTCCATCCTCGTGGGCTTGCGTTTTTCGCTGGGCCTGATGTGGGTGATTCTGATCGTGGCCGAGACCATCTCGGCCCAGGCAGGTATCGGCTACCTGACCATGAATGCACGTGAGTTCCTGCAGACCGACGTGGTGCTGGTGGGCATCTTGCTCTACGCAATCCTGGGCAAGCTGGCCGATGTGTTTGCCCGTTCGCTCGAGCGCTGGTGGCTGCGCTGGCATCCGAGCTATGGAGCCCCCTGAGCCGCTGCGCGGCTTCCCCCGGAGGGGGACGACAGCCTCGCTGCACGGCGGCGCTTGCTCGCTGTCACGCGCATGTGCTGCGCCAGTTTTGAACAGACAAAGACGGGAGTTGGTGATGAGCAGTTTGTGGAGTCGTTTGACGCAGTCGCTGGTGGGTGCAGGTGCGCTGAATGCGCGTCAGCCGCTGGTGGCCTGGGAGGCTTCCTGGGACGAGGCCGAGGCCTTGCAGGCGAGTGGAAAGCTGTGGCAGCGGACCAAGGATGAGGAAGAAGAGCAGCAGGGCAACAGCAAGCAGCCGGATGTGCAGCAGAAAGCGGCCCAGGGTGTGCATCTGCAGACGCTGCAGCTGACCAAGCGCTATGGCGAGCGTGAAGTGCTCAAACAGGTGCAGCTCGATGTACAGCCCGGCGAGTTCATCGCCATCGTTGGGCGCAGCGGCTGCGGCAAGTCCACCTTGCTGCGCCTTGTGGCCGGGCTGGAAGAGGCCAGTGCGGGGCAATTGCTGATCGATGCGGGCGATGCGCGCGAGCAGCGCCGGCAGAACAGGGATACGCGCATCATGTTTCAGGATGCGCGTCTGCTGCCCTGGAAGCGGGTGCTGGATAACGTGATTCTGGGGTTGCCCGATTCGGCACGCGAGCGCGGCCGCAAGGTGCTGGCGCAGGTGGGCCTGGCTGACCGCGAAAACGAATGGCCGGCAAGGCTGTCGGGCGGTCAGCGCCAGCGCGTGGCCCTGGCCCGTGCCCTGGTTCACCAGCCACGGCTGCTGCTGCTCGATGAGCCGCTGGGCGCTCTCGATGCGCTGACGCGCATCGAGATGCACCGCCTCATCGAAGGTCTGTGGCGCAGCCATGGCTTCACGGCCTTGCTGGTCACTCACGATGTACAGGAGGCCGTGGCCCTGGCCGACCGCGTGGTGCTGATCGAGGATGGGCGCATTGCGCTCGATGAGCGCATTGATTTGCCGCGCCCGCGTGTGCATGGCGATGCCCGCTTTGCTGCGCTGGAGACGCGCATTCTGGATCGTGTGCTGCAAAAGCCCGAGTCAGAACAGGCAAGCGGATTGCCGAGCTGGCCTGGTGTGCCGGCTACGGGTCTGCGCTGGGCGATTTGAGCATCCAACGAAAACAAAGAGAAACAGGCGGCTGGCGCAGCCGCAAGCTGTGCCGCCTGCCATCAAGATATGAATTTTCAGCAACTGCGTTCGGTCCGCGAAACGGCAAGGTGTGGCTTCAATCTGACCGAAGTGGCGGCCATGCTCCACACTTCGCAGCCCGGCGTGAGCCGGCAGATTCGCGAGCTCGAGGAGGAATTGGGCATCGATATCTTTGTGCGCGCCGGCAAGCGTCTGACGGGGTTGACGCCGCCAGGCTCGGCCTTGCTGCCTATTGTCGAGCGCATGCTGCTGGAAGCCGACAATCTGCGTCGCGCGGGCGATGACTTCCACGCCAGCGAGCGCGGCGGCCTGTCGATTGCTGCCACGCATTCCCAGGCACGCTATGCCTTGCCGCAGGTGGTGCGTGATTTCCGCAGGCTCTACCCCCAGGTTTCGCTGCATCTGCATCAGGGCTCGCCACGCCAGGTGGCCGAGATGCTGCTCTCGGGAGAGGCCGATATCGGCGTGGCCACCGAGGCGCTGGGAAGCTATGAGAACCTGGTGACCCTGCCTTGCTACCGCTGGTCGCACAGCGTGGTCGTTCCGCCCGGCCATGAACTGCTCGATACAGAAGGAGCCTTGACGCTGCAGGCGCTGGCGCGCCACCCCATCATCACCTACGAACAGGGCTACACCGGGCGTGCCCATATCGACAAGGCGTTTGCGGCGACCGGGCTGGTGCCCGATGTGGTGCTCACCGCCATGGATGCCGACGTGATCAAGACCTATGCGGAACTGGGCATGGGCGTGGGCATCATCGCCTCCATCGCTTTCGATGCCGAGCGTGACCGCCATCTGCGCGCCATCGATGCGCGCCATCTGTTCGAGGTCAATCTCACACGGCTGGCCCTGCGCCGCGATGCCTGGCTGCGTGGCTATGCCTATGCCTTCATCGAAAGCTTTGTGCCCACACTGAAGCCTGAGGTGGTGCGTGCGGCACTGCAGTCTGCCGAAGGCTGAAGTCCGGCTTCAGCTTGCCGGAAAGGGCCTCAAGCTCGCGCTGGAACAGTGCCTGAAGCCTGTTGAAAGCGGATGGCTCTGGCCCGAATTGCGCTCATGGTCACCTCGCGTGCTAGCCCACCGAGGCTGCGCCTCGCCAAAGGCGTGATGGCGCCGCTGTCCGATGCCTTGCCGGCTTGGGTTCTGATTTCTAAGATGTTTTTGATATAAAAATTTGAGTTTTTATTCTTTTGAGTTTTTTGGACAAGGTTTCAGAATTGTTTTCATGCAGTGCAGCAAGTGCTGTTTTCAAAACCTTCACGCTTTCTCAGGAGAATCTACATGTCTATTCAAGCCATCAATGTGCGCAACCAGTTCAAGGGCAAGGTCAAGGAAATCATCCGTGGTGACGTGGTTTCGGAGGTGGATGTCGAGACGCCCTGGGGCATCGTCACTTCGGTGATCACCACGCGCTCGGTCAATGATCTGGGCTTGGCAGTGGGCTCGGAAGTGGTGGCCCTGGTCAAGTCCACCGAGGTGTCCATCGCCAAGCTGTAAATCTCAGAATTCATATCGAAACAGCACCCAGCGCAGGTACTGCTTGCGCCGGGTCTTTCTTTTTGGACCCGTTAATACCACTCTTGATATATCGTTGCTTCGCCTTGCCGTACTTTGTACTGTCTGCGGCTTCACGCCTGGCCTCAATAGTAGACCTGCAGTTGGCTGGGTGGTGTCAACGGTTCCGAGGGAGCGTGGTGAGTATCGGGCGCACAGCGCCGAACGGGCATGGCCTATGAGCAGTGGACAGCAAGCAAGGGCCTTGGTGGCCCCGCCGCCCCGCAGCGAGGCTGTCGTCCCCCTCCGCGAAGCTGAGAGGGGGAAGGCGCAAAGCGCTTCGGGGGGGCCTATTCCAGCGTCATCAATGCCGCATTGCCGCCCGCTGCCGCCGTGTTGTGCGACAGAGCTCTCTCATGCCAGAGCCGCTCCAGCCGAACGGGCTGGCCTGCCACACAGCGTGTGGGCAGTATCAACGGGCCAGGGCGTCTTGCCAGGGCCTGCGCCCAGCGTAGAAATTGGGGGGCATCGCATTCCAGCAGTGCTGAATCCATGGGCTCGGTCTCTGCAATTTCCTCGACACTGAGCTCGGCAGGCAACAGCAGCACATGGCGGCGCAGTGGCTCCGGCAGCTTGCCGTGAACTGCGGTGCCTAGCGGGCCGGGTAGCCACAGTGCTTGCGAGCCGCTGGCCAGTGCGGCAGCCAGTTGCTGCAGGAGCATGGTTCTCTCCTGCGCCAGGCACAGTGTGCGCGGCTTGCCAAGCAGCTGGTAGAGATTGCGCTCGCCTGTGGGGCCGGGCAGCAGGCGCGCGGCATGCAGATCGGGCAGGGCCGATTGCAGTCGCTCGCAATCGTGGCTGACGATGGCCTCACCATGCTGCCTGGCCCAGTGGCCCAGCTGTCGCAAGGCGGTCGCCGCTGCTGCCGTGACGGGCGTGACACTGGCCTGTGCCTCTCCGGATTGATGCAGCAGCAGACTGAGCAAACTCAGGGGCGAGCCGGGTATCTGCTGCAGGCGCGGCAGATACAGCGGGCCGCCAGCCTTGGGACCGGTGCCCGACAGCCCCTCGCCGCCAAAGGGCTGAACACCGACCACGGCGCCTACCATATTGCGATTCACATACAGGTTGCCGACATGTGCCGCCTGGGCGACCTGCTGCACGGTTTCGTCGATGCGCGTGTGCAATCCCATGGTCAGGCCGTAGCCCAGGGCGTTGATGCGCTCCAGCAACTGCGGCAACTCGCGCCTTTGATAGCGCAGTACATGGAGTACGGGGCCGAAGACTTCGCGCTTGAGCTGATGCAGATCGGGCAGCTCGATCAGCGTGGGCGCCACAAAATGCCCTTGTGCAGCAGTTTCCGGGCTCAGCGGCGACTGATGGATGCGCAGACCCAGAGCCCTGAGTCTGGCGATATGCCGCTCGATACCCGTCTTGGCATCGGCATCGATCACGGGCCCCACATCGGTGGCCAGTTCGGCCGGGTTGCCGCAATGCAACTCTTGCATGGCACCGCGCAGCATGGCCAGCAGCCGGTCGGCGCAGTCGTTTTGCACGCACAGCAGGCGCAAGGCCGAGCAGCGCTGGCCCGCGCTGTCAAAGGCGGATGCAGCAATGTCCTGCACGGCTTGCTCGACCAGGGCGGATGAGTCCACCAGCATGGCGTTCTGACCGCCGGTTTCGGCCACCAGCACTACAGGCTGGCCGTCGGGGCGCAGCCTGGCGGCGGTCTGCAGAGCCAGCAGTCGCGCCACCTCGGTGGAGCCGGTGAACAGCACGCCAGCCACGCGCGCATCGGCCACCAGCGCGGCGCCCACGGTCTCGCCCCGGCCGGGCAGCAACTGCAGAACGTCTGGCGCAATGCCGGCCTGATGCAGCAGGCGCACGGCTTCAAGGGCGATCAGCGGGGTCTGCTCGGCGGGCTTGGCAAGCACCACATTGCCGGCGCCCAAGGCGGCAGCGACCTGGCCGGTGAATATGGCCAGTGGAAAATTCCAGGGGCTGATGCAGACCACTGGGCCTATGCCGGGGGCGAGCAGATCTGCATCGGCCTGCCGCCGAATCTGAGCCGCGTAATAGCGCAGAAAGTCCACGGCCTCGCGCACCTCGGACACGGCATTGGCCGCAGTCTTGCCGGCTTCACGCATCAGCAGGATCATCAGCGGCTGCATCTGCGTTTCAAAGAGCTCGGCTGCGGTCTGCAGCAGACTGGCACGCAGCTCGGCCGGGCTGGCTTGCCAGGCGGGCTGGGCCTGTGCGGCCGTCTGCAGTGCCTGCTGAATCTGCGCGGGCCCGGAATCGCTGACATAGCCCAGCAGCTCCTGATGGCTGGCCGGGTTGGTTATGGCTGTGCCGATGGTGTCGGCGGCATGCACGGCATGGATACCCTGGCGAAGTGGTGCGGGCCGGCTTTGCGCAAGCGCTTGAGACAGAGCGCTTAATACACCGTCATCGCTCAGGTCCAGACCAGAGGAGTTGCGGCGCTGTTCGCCCAGCAGATCGCGCGGCAGCACTATACGGGGGTGGGGCAGGCCTATGTCATCGGCCGCAAGAAGTGTCTCCACCCCGGTTCGGGTTTGGGGATCCGGTTGGCCCTCGGCCCAAGTTTGGTCTGCAGGGGCTGCTATCAAATCAGAGATGGGCCAGTCGGGATTGGCGATGCGGTGCACGAATGAGCTGTTGGCGCCGTTTTCCAGCAGGCGGCGCACCAGATAGGCCAGCAGTGTCTCGTGCGTGCCCACGGGAGCATAGATGCGGCAGGGGCGGCGTGCGGCCTTGTCCTCGGCCTCGACCACATGCAGATAGAGCTGCTCGCCCATGCCGTGCAGGCATTGAAACTCGTAACGTCCGGCGCTGTAGGGCTGGGCACCGGCCAATGATTCGATACTGGCCACGGTCTGGGCGTTATGGGTGGCGAATTGCGGGTAGATGGCGCTGGGTGCGGCCAGCAGCTTGCGAGCGCAGGCGATATAGGCCACATCGGTGTGGTGCTTGCGGGTGTAGACCGGGTAGTCGCTCAGACCGTCGATCTGGGCGCGCTTGATTTCGCTGTCCCAGTAGGCGCCTTTGACCAGGCGCACCATCAGACGTCGCTCGCTGCGACGGGCCAGGTCGATCAGATAGTCGATCACATAGGGACAACGTTTCTGATAGGCCTGAATCACAAAGCCCAGGCCGTTCCAGCCCGCCAGGCCAGGTGCGTGGGCCAACTGTTCCAGCAGGTCCAGCGACAGCTCCAGGCGGTCGGCTTCTTCGGCATCGATATTGAGTCCTATGTCGTAGCTGCGTGCCAGCTCGCACAGTTGCAGCACGCGCGGCAGTAGCTCGCCCATCACGCGCTGCCATTGCGCGCGGCTGTAGCGTGGGTGCAGGGCGCTGAGCTTGATGGAAATGCCCGGCCGTTCATAGACGCCCTTGCCGTCAGCGGCCTTGCCGATCGCATGAATCGCATTCACATAGGACTGCATGTAGCGCTGCGCGTCCTCGGCGGTGAGGGCGGCCTCGCCAAGCATGTCGTAGGAATAGCGAAAGCCTCTGGTCTGCAGTTCGCGAGCGCGCTCCAGAGCCTGGGAAATGGTCTCGCCCATCACAAACTGTTCGCCCATCAAGCGCATGGCCATGTCCACGCCCTTGCGCACCAGCGGCTCGCCGCCCCTGGCTGTGATGCGTTTGAGCGCCGCGAGCAGGCCTGACTCGCTATGCGTATCGACCAGCTTTCCGGTGACCACCAGTCCCCAGGCGGCAGCATTGACAAAGAGCGAGGGGCTCTTTCCCAGATGAGCCTGCCAGTCGCCGCCGCGCAGCTTGTCGCGGATCAGCGCATCACGGGTGGCTGCATCGGGGATGCGCAGCAAGGCTTCGGCCAGGCACATCAGCGCCACGCCTTCCTGCGAGGACAGCGAAAACTCCTGCAGCAGACCTTGCACCAGCCCCTGGCGCCCAGCGCTGGCGGGTTGGGCGCGCAGCTGCTCGACCAGCTTTTGCGCATGGTCTGCGACCTGGGCTGCCTCGGCGGGCGGCAGCGTGGCTGCAGGCAGCAGCCGGGCCACGGCATCGGACTCGGCCATGCGGGTGGCGCAACTGATGGCTTGACGCAGTTCATCGGCAGGGCGGCTGGAATCTGGCAGCGCAGTGAAAGTCGGCATGTCTGTGCAGGTGTCGTAGAGCCTGGACGCGAGCGGGTGCGCGGCCTTCACCATGTTCACAGCTGCATTGCATGCGGCTCGGGCGCAGCTGTCTACATAGGGAAAATCATTGCTGGTTTGTCGAAAAATGAATCACTATATTGAGTGAATTAAAAAGAGGAATTCACCAATGATCGATGCTTCAGAAGTGGATATCGACAGGATTGATCGAAAAATACTGGCAATTCTGCAAACCGATGGGCGCATCTCCAATCTGCGCCTGGCAGAGCAGGTGGCGCTGTCGCCCACAGCCGTACAGGCCCGTGTGGCCCGGCTTACGCGCGATGGTTACATCCTGGGCTACGAAGCGCGGCTGAACCCGCAGAAGCTGGGCGTGGGCATGACGGTGTTTGTCGAGGTGCTGCTGGACCGAACCACGCCCCATGTGTTTGACGAATTCAAGGCCGCCGTGCTGGCTTACCCGGCCATCATGGAGTGCCATATGGTGGCAGGGGGGTTTGACTATCTGCTCAAGACCCGTATGGCCGATATGGCGGCTTACCGTGACTTCGCGGGCCGGGTGCTGTGGCAGCTTCCGGGCGTGCGCGAGACCAGAACCTATGCGGTGATGGAGGAGATCAAGGACGATGCGCGGCTGCCTCTGTAGGAGAAAAGCGCGTTTGAATGAGGGACTCAGGACTCTGTATCTGCGTTGACGCAGGCTAGCAACAACTGCTTTTTCAGGAATGGATGGGCCGCCAAAAACATGTAAATAATTGATACACACAGAGGTGGTTGCCGCAGTGCAGGCTGCGGCACAAGCTGTGCAGTTTTTCTCGATTAATGACCAAAAAGCGGCATCTATGAGAGTCAATGCACCAGTGACACAGCGGGAGTACAGCTTTGATGAGCATGCAACTCTGATGTCCACCACGGACACGGAGAGCTACATCAAATATGCCAATCAGGCGTTCATGGAGGTCAGCGGCTTCGAGCCGCAAGAGATCCTCGGGCAGACGCACAATCTGGTGCGCCACCCGGACATGCCCCCGGCCGCTTTTGCCGACATGTGGGCCACGCTCAAAAGCGGCGAGCCCTGGAGCGCACTGGTCAAGAACCGGCGCAAGAACGGGGACCACTACTGGGTTCGGGCCAATGCCATTCCCATCATCCGCAATGACAAGGCCAAGGGCTATATGTCGGTGCGCACCCAGCCCGAGCGCAAAGAGGTCGAGGCGGCGCAAAAGCTGTATGAGTCCATGCACGACAAGGGCGGTTCAGCTCCCGAGCTGCACAAAGGCATAGTCTCCCAGAAGGGGCTGGGGAAGCTGCTGTCGATCTGGCGGCACATGGGGGTGCGCCGGCGCATTCGCCTGAACTCGCTGGCCTTGTGGGGCGCTCTGGTGCTTGGGGCCTGGCTGCTGGCTCAAAGCCAGATGCAGTTCCTGTCGATGGCGGCCTTCATGACGGTGGCCCTGATGGTGATGACGCTATTGCTCGAGAGCCAGTTCGCCACGCCGCTGGAGCTGCTCAAGCGTCAGTCGCTGAACGTGGCCACCGGCAACAACCGGCAGACGCAATACCTGCAGCGCACGGATGAAATCGGCACCACGCTGCGCACGGTCAACCAGATCGGTCTCATGTTCCGCTGGCTGGTGGACGATGTGAATCAGCAGGCGCTCAATGTTCAGCAGGCCTGTAACGAGATCGAGCAGGGCAACAGCTATCTGCACGGGCAGACGGAGCAGTTGGCGGTGAATGTGGCCCAGACCTCGGCCTCCATGGAGCAGATCACGGCCCGGGTTCAGTCCAGTGCCGATACAGCCCAAAAAGCCGGTGTGCTGGCCAGCGAGGCCAGCGCGGCGGCCTTGCGTGGGGGCCAGTCCATGGATCAGATCGTCTCCACCATGGAGTCGATTACGGCCAACTCCCGCCGCATTGCCGACATCGTCGGCGTGATTGACAGCATTGCCTTTCAAACCAACTTGCTGGCGCTGAATGCGGCCGTGGAGGCCGCCCGCGCAGGCGAGCATGGCAGGGGGTTTGCCGTGGTTGCCGGTGAGGTGCGGGCCCTGGCGCAGCGCAGCGCCGATGCCGCCAAGGAGATCAAGGCGCTGATTCAGGCCAGCACGGCCACTGTCGAGGCGGGCTCTCTGGTGGTCAGCGATGCGGGGAGCAATATCGGGGATATCGTCTCTCAGGCCCGCAGCGTGGCGGACTTCATTGCCGAGATCAGCAAGGCCACGCGCGAACAAAGCGAGGAGATCAGCCAGGTCGGGAAGTCGGTGGCGGACATGGACTATCTGACGCAGCAGAACGCGCAACTGGTGACCCAGGGGACGCAGGCGTCGAGCAGCCTGCAATGGCAGGTGAAAAATCTCGTGGAAGCGATTGGCGTGTTCCGCTAGCCCGCGCAGCGAAGCGCCGCCATGCAGCCGGGGCCGGGCCATGGTGGCCATCGGCAGCCGGGTGCTCCCGCTTTTGAGCGGGAGGCACGCGATCTGCCCGCGACAAGCGTCTCAGCCCCAGAGCTGTGGCTTGTTCACCATCAAATAATAGGTACCGGCCATGGCTACAAAGGCGGGGTAGCCCAGGGCCTCCCAGCGCAACTGATACTGCTGGAAAAGCGGCGGCAGGGCCTGGCTCTGGCTATGCGCCTGGGTCGCCATCGCCGCCATGCGGATCTGCAGCCAGACCACAGGCAGCCAGCAGATGCCGGCCAGCGCATACAGGCCCAGCGAAAGCGCGAGCCAGGGAGTGGTGAGCGGCCAGCCTGCGAGATAGGCCATGGCAATGCCTGTGACCGGCTGAATGAAGATGCAGGGAGTAGTGAACCACCAGTCGGCCCGCACCACCAGGCGGCTGACCACTGCCTGGGCCGCGACCGAGCCGCTGCGGTTGGCAAAGAACATGTAGAAGGCCGAGCCGAGGCCGGTGCCGACCAGTAGCACGCTGGAGAGGATGTGCAGTGTCTTGAGCAGCAGATAGATATTCATGATTCAAGCCTGTTGTGCGAGTGGCCTGTTTGCAGCAAGAACCACAGCATGGCGGCGATGGGCAGGTTCTTGAGCAGCGGCCCGAGCGGATGCAGCCACAGCGCGGGTTGAAGAGCCGTGCCGATCACGGTCATGGCCACCATAAGCAACAGGGCTGTCAGATAGCTGGCCCGCCCGGGGCGCAGCAGCAAGGCCAGGCCCAGAGCCAAATCGGCCAGCAGGCCGGACCAGATGAGCAGTGCCTGCCAGCGTGTATCGCCAATGCCGCCCTGGTCCAGCAAGCGGGCACCTTCGTGGTTGAGGCCCGAGAGCCCGAGATAGTCCAGCGCGCTGACCAGGGCCGTGCCCAGCCAGACGACGACCAGACTGGCGTGCATGAGTCTGGCAGCTTGCTGCTGCGGGTTGGTTCTGCTGCTGTTTTGCACCTCAGGCATGGCGGCGGCCTTCCTTGGGCAAGGTGGCCAGCATGGCATCCGGAGCCACGGGAGCGCGCCCCAGCAGCGAGGCCAGGGTCCGGGGATCGGTAACGTTGTCGTTTTCCAGCAAGGCCATGGTTTCACTGCACCAGGGCAGGGAGGGGAACTGGTCGCCGACTCTGGCACTGCCCTTGCTCATCCAGTCGGGCAGGGCATGCACCGATGCCGGGCCGTAGCCCATCTGGCTGCGCAGGCTGGCGATGAAGGCCTCTGTCGAAAGCGGCTGGGGGCCGCCGATCTCGACGATACCTTCGGAGGTGTCCGATGTCGCCATATGCGCGAGCACTTCGGCGAGGTCGCGCACGGCCACGGGCTGTATCTGGCTGCTGCGCATGAGTTCGGGCAGCAGCAACACGGGCAGTCTGGCCAGATTCAGGAACAGCTGGCTGCTGGCTCCACCCGCACCAAAGATGATGCTGGGCCGCACGACAACGGGACGGAGTCCGCCTTGTCTGCCCAGCGCCAGCAGATGCTCGTCGGCCGCGCGCTTGGTGCTTGCGTACTGGGTGCCGCCCTGAGCCGCGCCCAGGGCCGAGACCTGCACCACGCGGCGCACGCCGGCCTGGGCACAGGCATCGAACAGCGCGATGGGAGCCAGAGAGTGCAGGGTCTGCAGATCCTGGTCGGGCTTGTCTCGCAGAGCACCGACGGCGTTGATGACGGCATCAATGCCCTGCAGATGCTCAAGCCATGCCTCGGCTGTGGTGCAGGCGCTGAAGTCCAGAGGCGGCTGGCTGTGTCGGCTGCGCACCACGGGGTCGTGGTCCAGCAGGGCCAGCGCATTCACGATATGTCGGCCCAGAAAGCCTGTGCCGCCGCAGATCAGAACTCGCATACGCTACTCCTTTGCATTTTTCTGCCTTGACAGAATTCAGTTTGGCTTCAATCGCTGCCGCTCTCTCGGTAGCCATCCTTGCCTCGGACAAAGCGCTGGACGCTGGCGCCAAGGCGCAGGATCTTGTCCAGAGTGGCTGGAGACAGGCGCAGCATTTCGTCGGTCCAGATGCCCAGCGAATCCATGAGGCGCAGCGTCTCGTGCACACGGTCCTGGGCATCGGGCGTTTCCTGCTCGAATTCGGGCTGGGCGATCAGCTCGCGCAGCAGCGCGCTGGTGGGGTCGAACTCGCGCTGCTTGCGCTCTCGCACAATGGTGCGCAGCAACTCCCAGACATCGGCCGAGGTCTCGAAATACTCGCGCCGGTCACCGCTCTTGCGGCTGCTGCGAATCAGGTTCCAGTTCAGTAGCTCCTTGAGGCTGTTGCTGACGTTGGAGCGTGCCGCACCCAGGGTTTCGCAGATCTCGTCAGCATTGAGGGGGCGGCCATGAAAGAACAGCAGTGCATGAATTTGCGCCACCGTGCGATTCACGCCCCAGGCGTTGCCCATATCTCCCCAGTGGTGCACAAAGCGTTCAGCGATAGGACTCAGTTGCATGAAACGAAGTGTGGTCTTGCTTGAAATTTCTGTCAATACAGAAATTTAAAATTGTGCGAGCGCCTGAATGGGATCGGCAAGGTGTTTGTGCAGGCTTTGGGCATGGGAGCCGGAGCGGTAAGAAATTTTCTTGAGATAGAGAAATTTCACATCAACCTGGTCGCGGCGTCGCTACTCGTAAAATAGCCGCATTACAGGGGCATGGAGCCCCGTCAGGGAAGGGAGAGTTCATGACCGCTGCATCCGTCTTGCGTGCCGCCTTGGTTCTGTCAGCCTGTGCTTGGTCCCAGGTCGCATCGGCTGCCTGCTATTTTGTCTATGCACCCAATAACGAACTGATCTATCGCTCCAATGTGGCGCCGGTCGACCTGTCTCTGCCCCTGCATCAGACGGTGTCGCAACTCGCCCCCGGAGCCCGCATGTTTTTCTCGCTCGACGAGTACAACTGTGCCACCGAGGTCAACCTGCTCGCCGAGCGCGCCCAGATTGCTGCGGCGCGCAATAGCCGCGAGCGCCGCCTGCGTGAAGAACAACGCTTCTGATTGCATAGCTGTGAGCCAAGCGTTGGCGGCACATTGAGGCTTGATTTTGCCTTGCAGAAGGCCGATTGGCTGGGCGCGTGCCATGGGCTCCCATGCAGTTTTTTGCCGTGGTCGGCTCTCGGGTATGGGGTGGCCTGAGACAATCGGGCACCATGAGTGAATCCCGCGACAACAAAATTCCCGAAAACCTGCCCGAAGTCCCGTCTGATGCCCCGGCGCTGCCCGAGGGCTGGCTGGAAGTGCTGTCCATGGACATGGATGCCCAGGGTGTAGCCCGCAAGCCCGATGGCAAGGTGGTCTTCATCGACGGCGCCCTGACCGGTGAAATCGTCAGTGCCAGCACCCATCGCAAGAAGAACAACTGGGAAGCGGCCACGCTGACTGAAATCCACCGCGAATCCTCGCAGCGCGTGACGCCCGGCTGCCCTAATTTCGGGCTGCACGCCGGCGCCTGTGGTGGCTGCAAGATGCAGCATCTGCATGTGGCGGCCCAGGTCGCCATCAAGCAGCGTGTATTGGAAGACAACCTCTGGCATCTGGCCAAGGTCAAGCCCGAGACGCTGCTGCGCCCCATCGAGGGCCCGGCCTGGGGCTATCGCTTCCGCTCGCGCCTGTCGGTGCGCTATGTGGCCAAGAAGGGCAAGGTGCTGGTGGGCTTCCACGAGCGCAAGAGCCGCTACATCGCGGACATGGAGGTCTGCAAGATTTTGCCGCCCCATGTGGATGCCATGCTCATGCCCATGCGCGCACTGATCGCCAGCATGGATGCGCGCGAAACCTGTCCTCAGATCGAAGTGGCTTGCGGCGACCATGTCACTGCCCTGGTGCTGCGTCATCTGGAGCCTCTGTCGGATGCCGACAAGCAGCGCCTGCGCGACTTTGCTGCCGAGCAGAACGTTCAGTGGTGGCTGCAGCCCAAGGGCCCGGATACCGTGCATCTGATGGAAGAAGGCGGTACACAGCTGTCCTACGGTTTGCCGGACTTCGGCATCACCATGCCGTTCAAGCCGACCGACTTCACCCAGGTCAATCCGCATATCAACCGCGTGCTGGTCACGCGCTCGCTGCGCCTGCTGGATGCGAAAAAGGACGAGCGCGTCATCGACTGGTTCTGCGGTCTTGGCAACTTCACGTTGCCGATTGCCACCATGGCGCGCGAGGTACTGGGCATTGAAGGCTCTGAAACACTGGTCAAGCGCTCGCACGAGAACTATGCGGGCAACAATGCCACGCGCAGCGAAGACGACAAGCTGGCTCCCACCAGCTTCGTGGCCCGCAATCTGTTCGAGATGACCCCAGCCATGCTGATTGCCGACGGCAATTCCGACAAGTGGCTGGTCGATCCTCCGCGTGAAGGTGCGTTTGCCCTGTCCAAGGCACTTGCCGATATTCACCAGATCCGCATCGGCGCCAAGCAGACCGGCGTTGCCAGCGAAGAGCAGCCCGATTTGCTGCCTCCGCTGCCCGAGGGTCAGGAAAGCTGGCAGTTCCCCAAGCGCATTGTCTATGTGAGCTGCAACCCGGCCACGCTGGCGCGTGATGCAGGCTTGCTGGTGCACCAGGCCGGCTATCGCTGTGTGGCGGCGGGTGTGGTGAACATGTTTCCGCATACGGCGCATGTGGAATCCATGGCCGTTTTCGAGCGCGCATAAGCGAGGATAAGCGAGCACGCCCTGAACTGCGCCTGCGCGGCGCAGTTCAGCCGCCAAGGGACGTATCCAGAATCATCATCAGCACAAAGCCCAGCATGAGTCCTGTGGTGGCCCAGGCTTCATGGCCCTTGCGGTGGGATTCCGGAATGATTTCGTGGCTGATGACAAACAGCATGGCCCCGGCGGCAAAGCCCAGGCCCCAGGGCAACAGCATGGTGGAGCTGCTGACCACGATGGCGCCGATCACGGCGCCCAGAGGCTCGATCAGCCCTGTCAGTGCGCCCAGCACTACCGCAAAGCCTCGGGTATAGCCAGCAGCCAGCAAAGAGGCTGCGACCACGAAACCCTCGGGTACATCCTGTATGGCAATGCCCAGCGTGAGCGAGCTGGCGCGCAGCCCCTCGTTGGCAGCATAGCCCACGCCGATGGCCAGACCTTCGGGCAGGTTGTGAAGGGTGATGGCAATCACAAACAGCCAGGTGCGTCGCAGCTGGCGCGCATGGCTGCCTTCGCGGCCTTTGATGAAATGCTCGTGCGGCAGCAGGCGGTCCATGGCCAGCAGGGTGGCACCGCCGAGCAAGATGGCGACGCCGATCAGGGCACCACCCAGCCATTCGCTGCTCCCGCTCGGGGTGACTGCCCTGGCGGCTTCCAGCCCGGGCAGAATCAATGAAAAGGCGCAGGCAGCCAGCATCACGCCTGCGCCAAAGCCGAATAGAGTGTCCTGAGTCCGCTCGGATGGATTTTGGGTCAGCAGCACAGGCAGAGCGCCCAGCGCCGTTGCCAGCGCCGCCACGCTGCCGCCCAGCAGCGCATTCAGTGCTGCTGGATTCATCTGCAGCTGCTTCCAGGCCATGGATGCAAGCACCAGAGCGCCTGCAGCGGAGATCAGCAGCCCGAGCCGGGTTCTGAGCGGCAGGGGCGGTTGGCTTGAAGATGTGCTCTGCAGTCCGTCCTGGCCCATGGTTCAGCTCCTGCTAGGCTGGGTGGCGGCAGCGAAGCGGCGCGCCACTTCATTCCAGTCCACGACGTTGTAGAAAGCAGCGATGTATTCGGGACGTCGGTTCTGGTATTTCAGGTAATAGGCATGCTCCCAGACGTCCAGGCCCAGAATCGGCGTGTTGCCGCTGCCAATGCCAAGCATCAGAGGGTTGTCCTGATTGGCGCTGCTCTCCACATGCAGCTTGCCGCTGCGGTCCACACCGAGCCAGGCCCATCCGCTGCCGAAGCGGCTGATGGCGGCCTTGGTGAACTCGGTCTTGAAGTTCTCGAAGCCTCTCAGGTCCCTGTCAATGGCTGCCGCAAGAGCGCCCTGTGGCAGGCCACCCCCTTTGGGAGACATGACTTGCCAGAACAAGCTGTGATTGGCATGGCCACCGCCATTGTTGCGCACGGCCTGGCGAAGCGGCTGAGGCAGCGATTCGATCTTGACGAGCAGATCGTCCAGCGGCCATTGCGCATACTTGCTGCCTTCGAGTGCCGCGTTGAGGTTGTTGACGTAGGTCTGGTGGTGCCTGGAGTAGTGAATCTCCATGGTTTGCGCATCGATATGCGGCTCCAGCGCTGCGTAGTCGTAGGCCAGTGGAGGCAGGGTATAGCTCATGAGTAAAAGCCTTGGCAGTGAGGGAGAGGGAGTCAGTGCAGCGATGAATGCACGGACTCGAAGCTGGCAAGGCGGGACTGCCTGTCGCTGGCGGGGTGGGTGAGAAGAGGGGCGGATGTCGAGGCGCAGACGCCTGCGGCTGCTGTACCGTGCTCGGCCCGTGCGGCCAGGAGCTGGGGCAGATGACGGTATATCGCCAGGCTCAGGGACTGCCTGGTGGAGTCCTGCTGCAGAAATGGCATCAGGGCTTGTTGCGCCTCATGCAGGCATTCATATGCTGCTCCCGGCCGATCTGCTTCGGCGAGGGCATCTGCCAGATTCAGGTGGGCAACGACAAAAGCGGCGATGCGGTCATCGTCGGCAATATCGCCGGGCTCTGCGACCAGCAACTGCAAGCCAAGCTGTTGTGCATGCCGGTAGTGTTCAAGTGCTGAGAGATGTCGAAGCTCCCGCGTTGCCGTCAGCGCCGTGCAAGTGTGCAGCTTCCAGGCAGACAGCAAATCTGCAGCCCAGGTGTTTCCTGTGCCGTGGCTCATGACGCACCCTCGATGCAGGCTTGGGCAGCAACGACTTTTCCATCCTCTCCCGATGGGTGAATGCGTACCACCCGCAAGGCTGTCGGCTGATCCACAAGCAGGCAGGTCTTGCCGGTGCGCTTGCAGTGATCTTTTACGCGCCAGTAGGCTCCGTCGCTGATGCAACCTGTCTGGCAAATCACCAGGTCGGCGGCGTGCAGACTGGCTTCCAGGAGTTGTTGCTCGGACAGGGCCTGGCTGTCGGCATCCTCGACCAGAGGCCAGTCGACGCCGGACGTTGCCTGTTCAGCTGCAGGTTGAGGTTCTTGCTGCAGCAGATTCAGTGCCATCGCCTGGGCCAGGGCGTTGCGCTGTTCACGTTCCCAGGCAAGAGCGCTGTCGCGGACAATGACCTTGGCCCTGAGGTGCACAAGCTGCCGCTTGAGCGCCTCCACTTCGCGTGCCAGCGATTGCATCTGTGCCGTGCAGCGGGTCTGCACTTCCATATAGGTCAGCATGAGGGCCTCATGCTCAAGGCGTATTTGGTTGAAGTCATCATCTGGCACGGCAGTCTTGTCCCCATGGTTGAGAGCACAACAGAACTCGTCGCTGGGATGCGCGTATGTGCAGCTAAGAATGGAATCAATAATTCATAAATATAAATGAGAATGGTTTGTATTCAATATCCACAAGGAAAATATGACATCCAGATCAGCATCATGAGACTGGCTGGGAATTGTGGGAAATGGCTGCCGTCAGACCCTTGGTGGAAGAGGCTGCGGAGGAAATGCCCGTGCGCCAATGGCTTGGACATGATTCTTGCGGCCCTCAAATGCGACCTTGGTGTGCGTCAGCTGCATGGGGCTGCGAACCGTCGAGCCCAGGCACAGCAAGGATTGGACCTGGGTGCAGTGCGCAGCAGCTCGGCGCAGATGGGCGGTGCTCGAAAGCGCCCGGCCGTCAACCGCTCTTCAGTGCTGGGCCACTATTGCCTGTGGCGTCGTCGGCCGCGTGGGCCACAACATGGCCAGCACCGATAGCAGCAGCAGGGCGATCAGCGCATATGGTGCACCCGGGTCGATGTCGTAGACCAATGTGCCCACCAGCGGCCCGAGGACCATTCCCATTCCGTGTGCTGCGCCCACCGTGCCAGCGGTGGCGCCTTGCTCGTTCGCATTCACCGAGTTGGCGGCCAGGGCAGTCACGGCCGGGAACACCCATCCCATGCCTGCGGCAGCGACGAAGTACGCAGCCCACAAGGCCGCCTGCGTGGTGGCGAAAGGCACTGAAGCGAAGCCTGCAGCCGACACCACGACGCCGATGCTGATCAGCCGCTGCGGTGGCCAGTTCAGGCTGCGCACCAGCAACTGGGCCAGGATCAGGGCCACTCCGACCACCGCCAAGGCAATGCCGGCGGCGCGCGCCGCTGCCGTGGCGTCCAGGTGCAGGCGGTCGAGCGCGAAGAAGCCCACGATCACCTGCGCCACCGTCACGCTGAACATCGCTGCGAAGGCCGCGGCGAGAGGGCGGCGCAAGCGCTTGTCGCCTATTCTCAGCGGCGTGGCATCCGGCGCGGCATGATGTTCGGTACGTGGCAGCCAGCGCCACATCACGGCAAGCGCGGCAAGAGGCAGCATGGCCGTGATGAACAGCGGCAACTCCAGGCTGTGGTTGGCGAGCATTCCGGCAATACCCGGCCCGGCCACCATGCCCATTCCGCTCGCGGCTCCCGGTCCTGCCATGGCGGCTGCGCGCTTGTCAGCAGACACATGGTCCGCGACCAGCGCAGCCCCCGTGGCCGGCACGGCCGCGTAAAAGCCGACGGCGCTGCCCCGCAGTACCACCAGCCCCGCAAAAGCCACCCAGACCGGCGGCGGTTGGCGCAGTGCCAGCACGATGAAGACACACATCGCCGCATAGCACAGCACGAAGCCGCCAAGCCCCAGCAGCATGATCTTGCGGCGCCCGAGCCTGTCACTTGCCGCGCCCCAGCGGCGCGCGAGCAGCACCCAGGCAATGCCGCCCACCGTCACGGCCAGTCCCGCCTGCCAGGGCGACAGCCCGAGCACCCGGCTGATCGGGCCGATCAGCGCCACGAAGGACATCATTGCCAGTGTGCACACCAAGGTCTCGAACATCAGCGGTTTCATGCTGAAGGCCGCTGCAGTCCGCGCAGGACAGGGAGCAGTGTCGGGGTCTGGAGTGGTGCTCATGAGATTCCTTGGTAGCGCCGTCAGGCAGGATTTAGAGCATATTAAATGATAATCAATTGCATTTGAAGTATTGGCCGCCCCTGAGCCAGCCCTGAGGTTTGCGGAGCAGGTTGATGCCGCTCGGCGACGGCCTGCCAGGGTCATGGTGAAATGAAAAAAGCCGCAGCGGTTGCTGCGGCTTGTACGGACGATGGCCGGGGGCGGCCATGGATGTCTCAGCTGCGATTGCGGCTGCTGCCGTTGTCGGGCTCCGCAGCGCCGCGTTTCTCGGCGGCACTCTGTCCCAGCACGGAGGGCACGCCTTCGATCTTGTTGGAGCGCATGTATTCATCCATGTCCTTCCAGCCCGCAAACACCAGCGCCTTGGGTGCCTTGGGGTTGAGAACGTAGCAGTCTTCCAGTCCGCGCATGGCGTGCCTACAGGCGCCGCCAATGGCCTTGGCTTCGGATTCGCGCGCCACGGTGCGTGGATCAGGGCCCAGGCCCGGAATGTCTTCGATCTTGCAGCCTGCCAGTACCAGAGGCAGCAGGGCAATGGCAAGTGCGCGGGGAAGGTGGTTTGACTTCATCTTGTTTGCTTATCGGCAGCGGCAGCCGGGAATTTAGGCCATGGCTGAAATTTCCATTGCGGCGATGGCCGCGCCCGACATCAGATTACTGCAAACAAAAAGGAGTGCGCAAGGCACTCCTTCTAGACTGGGCAGCCGCGAGGCTTAGTCGCGATCGCCGCCCATGATGCCCAGCAGGGCCAGCAGGCTCTGGAACACGTTGAACAGATCCAGATACAGGGCCAGGGTGGCGCTGATGTAGTTGGTCTCGCCGCCGTCGATGATCTGCTTGAGGTCATACAGCATGTAGGCGGAGAAGATGCCGATGGCCAGCATGGAGATGGCCATCATGCCTGCCGTGGAGCCCACGAAGACATTGATGATGGCGCCTACCATCAGCACCAGGGCGCCCACGAACAGGAACTTGCCCATGCCCGACAGGTCGCGCTTGATCACGGTGGCCAGCATGGCCATCACGAAGAACACGCCAGCGGTACCGGCAAAGGCCGTCATGATCAGCTGAGTGCCGTTGGAGAAGCCCAGAATCATGCCGATCAGGCGCGATAGCATCAGGCCCATGAAGAAGGTGAAGGCCAGCAGCACGGGCACGCCAGCGGCGCTGTGCTTGGTCTTTTCGATCGCGAACATGAAACCGAAGGCGCCGGCCATGAACACGATCAGGCCCACGCCGCCCGTCAGCGCGCGAGTCATGCCAGTGGCTACGCCCAGCCAAGCGCCCAGCACGGTGGGGATCAGGCTGAGTGCCAGCAGCCAGTAGGTATTGCGCAAGACACGGTTGCGCTCTTGCTGCGAGACACCGTAGCCCGCAGAGCCCAGTGTGGTGACTTGTTCGTTCATGTAGCCATTCCTCCTTCAGGAATCGTGTGTTGAAACATTGTCATTCTAGGTGGGGGTCTTGAGAAGCCTTTGCAATACCCCGTTGCAATGCGGCAGTTTTAGGATGGAATGTTTTTCACATCGCATCTACTTTTGCCTGCAAAGTACAGAATATGCTTGCTGCATTGACAATCCAACGGAGCTTTTTATCTTATGAAGACCAAGCACGAACTCGAACTGGCCGATGTGAAAGCCATCGCTGCGGCTGCCGAAGCTGAAGCACTGAAGAACAACTGGCCCGTGACGATCTCCATTGTGGACGACGGCGGCCATCTGCTGCTGTTGCAGCGCATGGATGGTGCTGCTCCCATCTCTTCCCATATCGCCCCTGCCAAGGCACGTTCTGCAGCCGTGGGCCGCAAGGACACCAAGGCTTTTGAAGACATGATCAACAACGGCCGCACCGCTTTCCTGAGCGCTCCGTTTGTGGACGGCCTGCTCGAAGGTGGCGTGGCCATCGTCAAGGATGGCCAGGTGCTGGGTGCCGTGGGCGTCTCCGGTGTGAAGGCCAATGAAGACGCACAGGTTGCCAAGGCCGGCATCGCAGCCCTGGGCCTGTAATTGCTGACTCTGCCACTGCGGTGGCAGAGACCAAAACAGAACCCCTGCCGCTTGATGCGCGCAGGGGTTTTGTTTTGGCGGGTTGCGAATGAGGAAAAAACGCGTGGCTATGTGAAGTGTGAGCACAAGAGAGGGCAGGTGCTCTACAACGACGTTGGCTGGCGAATCGACACTTGCGGTGTCGCCCCACGATGAAACGGTCTATTTGGTCAGGATGAGCTTGCCCAGCTTGGTGGCCTGCAGGCGATAGGGCGTGCCGTTGTGCAGGATGGTGACTGCCTTCTGGCCGTTGAGCAGCAGGGCGCTGTCCAGGCCCAGGCTGGAGCCGGCAGCGGCTGAAGGGTTTGCAGCAGCCATGGAGGAGGTGCTACGGTTGTTGGGCTGTGAGGTCGCAACAAGCGGTGCAGACATGCCGTGATTCCTTAAGATCAAAAACTGGTGTAATGATAACAATTCTCAATTGAAAAGCAAGTGATACTTAGTCTCATTCGCAAAAAACTGCCATTTATTTTTCATATGGAATCTGGCCAGCCGCATCTGAGGATTTTTGGCTGCGGTCTATCAGCAGTCTGTGCCTATGCCGAGCTGCTTGAATGCGGGTTCGATGCTGGTTCCACAATAAAAAACGGCCCTTGTGAGGGCCGTTTTTTGCAAGCATGGGCTTATTTGGAGGGATCGGTCACAAAGCCGATTTTCTTGACGCCAGCGCGCTGGGCGGCGGCCATGGCCTGGGCCACGCGCTCGTAGCGCACTTCCTTGTCGCCGCGGATATGCAGGTCGGGCTGGGGTTCCTTGGCGGCCTCGGTCTGAAGATTGGTCTCCAGCTGCTCGTCGCTGATTTCCTGGCCGTTCCAGGAATATTTACCGTCGGCCGTGATGCCCAGCTGCACGGTGGCGGGCTTGGTGTCCTCGGGCTGGTTGGTGGCGCGGGGCAGGTCCACGTTGACCGAGTGTTTCATCACGGGCACGGTGATGATGAAGATGATGAGCAGAACCAGCATGACGTCCACCAAAGGCGTCATATTGATCTCGTTCATCACATCATCGCTGTCCCCATCGTCCATGGTTCCGAATGACATGGCTTAGGCGCCTTTCTTCAGGGGCAGCACATTGCCAGAGACCTGGCCGTCCACGGAAACGCGGGCACCGGTCACGAAGTAGGCGTGCACGTCGTGGGCGAAGCTGTTCAGCGCATTCAGGATACCCTTGTTGCCACGCACCAGAGCGTTGTAGCCCAGCACGGCGGGGATGGCGACGGCCAGACCCAGGGCGGTCATGATCAGCGCTTCGCCGATGGGGCCGGCAACCTTGTCGATGGATGACTGGCCGGACATGCCGATGGCCACCAGGGCGTGGTAGATGCCCCAGACGGTGCCGAACAGGCCGATGAAGGGAGCGGTCGAGCCCACGGAGGCCAGAATGGCCAGGCCGGATTGCAGGCGGGCCGTGAATTCGTTGATGCCGTTGCGCAGGCAGCGGGTCACCCAGTCGCTGATGTCCAGCGTGTCATGCAGGTGGACGCTGGTCTTGCGGTGGTGGGCGGAGGCTTCGCGGCCTTCGAGCACCATGAAGCGGAAAGGGTTCTGCTTGTCGTCACCCAGCTTTTCCAGGCCAGTGGCCAGATCGGGGCTGTGCCAGAAGTCCTGCGCCTGGGTGGCGAACTTCTTGAATTTCACGATATCCAGCGCCTTGAGAATGATGACCAGCCAAGAGGCCACCGACATGACCAGCAAGATGATGGCCACGCCTTTGGTCACGAAGTCGCCCTGTGTCCAGACGTGGGCAATGCCGAATTGGGATTCCATGGGTACTCCTGAGAACTGCAGATTTATTTGAGAACAAAGTTGATGGGCACGATGTGCCACATGGGTTCGGCCACGCCGTTGCGCTTGCCGGGGACAAACTTCCACTGGCGCACGGTGTTGACGGCGGCGTCATCCAGGCGGTCAAAGCCGCTGGACTGCTTGATTTCGATTTTCTCGGGCTGGCCCTGTTCGTTGATATAGACGCGCAGCAGCACCTTGCCTTGTTCCCCCATGCGCTTGCTGACTGAAGGATAAGCGGGAGCGGGGTTGTTCAGATAGGCAGCATTGCTCGATGGCTGCTCGATCTTGGGCGGGGCCGGTGGTGCGGGAGGCGCAGGCGGAGCCGGAGGTGCCGGGGGCGCGGGTGGCGCTGGCGGTGTCTTGTCCGGTTTGCTGTCGCTGTCCTCCAATGCCCCCTGAGGTGCAGCCGGTGCCGGTGTCGGGTCCTTGATGGCCTTGGGCAGCGGAGCCTTCTTGACCTCGGGCTTGGGCTGCGGTTTGGGCTCGGGCTTGGGTGCTGGCGCCGGAGGCTTGGGAGGAGGGGGAGGGGCCGGCGGGGCAGGTTCGGCAGCCGGCGGTGCCACAAACTGGGCGATCACGCTGGCGGGAATCACTATCTCTGGCGGCTTTTGCTGTGCCAGGCCATGCTGCATGGCCCACAGGGCGGCAGCGTGCACGACAACCACAGCACCAGCAACTGCCATATTGCGGCTCGGGCCGCTGGCAGGTGCAAATCGATCAGACTGGGACATAAGAACGAGAAGAGCAACCAGCGCAGGCTGGGATCAGAAAGGAGAAGCGCTGGTCAACCGGCAATAGCAGGCGCAGGAAGCAGGGCACGCCGACAGGATCGCATCATTCACGCAGGATCCACCAGGTGCATACCATCACGAGAATCAGACTGCCAAAGACGGCTGAGAGGACGGAGAGGTGGGCCATGCTTTGCTTTCCAGAATGTTGGTGGCAAGCTGAACCGTCTGCACCGACGCGCAGGATTGCGCTTCGTTGTGGATGGCCGCGATCGGATGGCTTGCACTGCACTGGGCGACGACATCGCGTGCGCAGCCTTCGCAGCGCCCGCATTGTGTGGCAACACCCAATTCAAACTGGATTTCGTCAAAGCTCATCCCCGCATGCGCGTGGCGTGCTATTTCTCGGTCAGAAACCCGGCGGCATACACAGACGATCATGGCTACAGGCAGTTGTTGCTGGCTATTGATGTAATAGGTGGAGTATAAATGAGAATCCATCGCATTTGCAATGCATGCCACCAAATTACGCACAATCAGCAAGTGGTTAAAAGCCGGGGGGCGATCTGATCGAGGCTGGCGCAGCCGGTCTGGGCCATGGCCAGCTCCAGCTCGGCGCGCAATAGATACAGCATATGTGCAACCCCCAGCATGCCGGCAGCCGCCAGGGCATGCATTTGCGGCCGGCCCAGCAGCACGGCACTGGCACCCAGGGCGATGGCCTTGAGTACATCGGTGCCCTGGCGAACGCCGCCGTCCATCAGCAGCGGAATATGGGCAGGCGTGGCCGCGCGAATGGCAGGCAGCACTTCGAGGGCGGAAACGGCGGTGTCCAGCACTCGCCCGCCATGGTTGGAGACCACAATGGCATCGGCCCCCAGCTCCACGGCTTGCGCGGCGGCGCGGGCCGAGAGCAGGCCTTTGACGATCAGGGGCAGCCGGGTTTGCTGACGCAGCCAGACCAGGTCGTCCCAGGTGGGCACGCCTCGGGCCAGCTCGCTGCCGAACAGAATGTGCTCGCTCATCAGATCGCCGCTCTGCCGTTGCTGGGGCATGCCACGCAGATTGACGGCCTCCACGCCTGGCGGCAGCGGGTAGCTGGAGCGCTTGATATGGGCGTCCACCGTCCAGACCAGGGCCTGATAAGCGGCATCTTCGGCGCGGCGAATCAGCTGCAGCGTATGCTCGCGCGTTGACTGCTGGTAGAGCTGGAACCACAGTGGGCCGCTGCGCCCCAGCTCCTGCGCTGCAGCTTGCGCGGCCTGGGCGATTTCCTCCAGCGTGCAGCTGGATAGGGTGCTGACCACCATGCCGGTGCGCATGGCCATGGCCGCTCGCGCCGTGGCGAGTTCGCCTTCGGGATGCGCCAGCCGCTGATAGGCAACCGGTGCCAGCAGCAACGGCCAGTCCAGACTCTGACCCAGAAGGCTTTGCCGCGTATGCGCGGCGGACAGATCGGCCAGCGGCTCAGGGCAGAGACGGATGCGGTCGAAGGCCTGGCGGTTGTGGCCTAGGGTCAGACCCTGGTCCGCACCGCTTTCCAGGTGGGCCCAGGCCTGAGCCTCCATATGCTCGCGGGCCAGCCGGGCGTAGTCCGCCAGGGAGCCTATCTGCGCGGAAATCTGCGTCAGTGGCGGTTTGACGGGCTGGCCTGCGGCATTCAAAGGTTCAACAGTCATAAATCAAGCCGGTTGGATGGGGACGAGGCAGCAAAGCAGAGGCATGGCTCAGTGGGGCTGCCAGCGAAGGCAGCCCCGGCAAAGGCTGCAGACCCCCTTGAGGGGAGGCGGCAAAGCCGCTCAGGAGGGGCTAGCTTTCAGACCACATGCGCAAGAGATTGTGATAGGTACCCGAGAGGGCGGCGATGCGCGGGTGCTCGGGCTGCTCTTGCGTGAGTTGCTGAATGCTCTGGTCCAGATCAAACAGCAGACGGCGCTGCTCCGCCGACTTGACCAGGCTGTGCGTCCAGAAGAACGAGGCATAGCGCGTGCCGCGCGTCACGGGGTTGACTCGGTGCAGGCTGGTGCCGGGGTAGACGATGGCATCGCCGGCCGCGAGCTTCACGCTTTGCTGGCCGAATGTGTCTTCCACGATCAGCTCGCCGCCTTCGTATTCGTCGGCATCGCTGAAGAACACCGTGGTGGAGACATCGGTTCTGACCTTGATGGCCGTGCCCGGAATGGTGAAGAAGGCGTTGTCGATATGGTTGCCATAGGTACCTCCGCCCTCATAGCGATTGAAGCGCGGTGGCAGGACCTTGAGCGGCAGGGCTGCCGACATGAACAGCGGGTTGCGGCCCAGCCGGTCCAGGATCAGATCGCCTATCTGCTGGCCGGTCTTGCTGTCCAGCGGCAGCTGCAGATTGCGCTTGACCTGCGCGGCCACATGACCGGCCGTGGCCTTGCCGTCCTGCCAGCTGGCGGCTTCCAGCGCCTGACGGCAGTGGCGTACTTCATCGGGAGTGAGCAGGCAGGGGATGCGTAGCAACATGGCGGAAGTGAGGCGATATCTATCTGTTGATGATCTGGGTTACATCATTAACCATAGCTGGTAGCGTTTGATACCTATAGCTTTCAATGACTTATTAGCTTGAAAACATTTATGGAAAAGCGCTACCAGCTATGGTTTTGATGGCGAAGATCAGGCTTTGCGAGCCAGCGGCAATGCGCTTGACCCGCCAAGTGTGCATGTAAAAAGCCCCGCTGGCATCAGGAACCTGCGGGGCTTCGGGGCATGGTTTGCAGCCAGGCTGCGCCAGATCAAGCGCAGGCAGGACTGTCATTGCTCCTGTCAGTACATGAATTAGTACGTGAACTTGAGCGAAGCCACGGCAGAGCGGCCGGCGCCCATATTGGCGTAGTGGGGCGAGCGCACGCCGGTGTAGTACACCTTGTTGCCCAGGTTGTAGACGTTCAGCTGGAAGCTCAGGTTCTTGTCGATCTGATAGGCCATCATCGCGTCGTAACGGGCATAGCCGGAAGCGCCCTTGGTCACGATGCCCCCCTTGCCTTGAATGTAGCTGGCAGCAACGTCGCTCTGAGCATAGATGCCCAGACCCAAGGTCAGCTTGGCCATGGGCTTGTAGCTGGTCCACAGGCTGAAGCTGTGCTTGGGCGTGTTGTAGAAGGGCAGGCCATTGCGAACATCGTCCTTGCCCATGTTCTTGAATTCGCTATCCATATAGGTATAGCCGCCGAACACGCTCAGATTGGACAGGATCTGGCCGGTAAAGCCCAGTTCGATGCCATTGACTTCCTTGTTGCCGCCCATGTACGTGCCGGTTGCATCGCTGATGCGCACATTGGTCACTTCATTGCGGAAGACTGCGGCAGTCAGGTTCAGCTTCTTGTCCAGCAGGTCCCATTTGGTGCCCAGCTCGATGGACTTGGTCTTTTCCGGCTTCAGGCTGATCAGCGCATCTGTGGTCGTGGTCAGGTCCTCGCTGCCGTTGCCCAGAGTCGAGCCACCGGGGCGCGAAGAGGTGCCGATATTGGCGTAGATGCTGCCATTGGATGCGGGCTTGTAGACCACACCCAGCTGGTAGTTGAACATCGTATCGCTGCGGCTCAGGTCATACGCCGGGTAGGCGCTGGCGCCACGGCCGCCGGCGGGGCCGGAAGCGTTGAGCTTGTAGTGGTCCACGCGCAGACCGGCATTCACCAGCCATTGCTCGTTGAGCTTCAGAGTATCAAAGCCGTAGACAGCAATGGTGTCGATTTTGTTGACGGTGGATTGCGCAGGCAGTGACCAGGCAAAGTTCCAGGGGGCATTGGCGCCGCCGGGGTTGCTCAAAGTGGTGCACCAGGGGTCGGACACCGAGGTGCACACGCCGGTGCCGCTCTGGATTGCGCCGGAGCTGCCGTCGGCCTTTTCCTTGGACAGTTCCAGGCCGAAGGCATAGCTGTGGCCGATGGAGCCGGTCTGTTCCTTGCCGGTAAATTCGGTCACGTTCTGCAGCGTGGTGGTGTCATAGACACGATAGTTGCCACGGCGCCAGACATAGCCATTGAGGGCATTGCCCTTGGAGTCGTCGGGCTGTGTCCAGACATAGTCCTGCTTGGTCTTGCTGTAGCGCAGGCTGTTGCGGATCTTGTTGGTGTCGGTGAACTTGTGGGTGACCGAGGCCGTGAACAGATCGCTCTTTTCCTTCTCATAGTCACGGTTGTTCAGACCATACCAGTTGTCGCGGCTGTTGCCGTAAGTGGGGCGAATCTTGGAGCCACCGGGCAGTTGCGTTGCGTTGGTTGAACCGGCTGCGTTGACACCGTTGCTATACAGATAAGGCACGCCGCCGTCGGGGGTGTTGTCGGTCTGCAGATGCTGCCAGGACAGGGTCACTTCGGTGGCTGTGCCCATGCCGAAGGTCACGGTGGGGGCAATGCCCCAGCGCTTGTTGTCAGGACCGTTGCGGCCAGGAACGTCGGCACTGTGGCCCATGGCGTTCAGGCGAATGCCGGTGGTCTCGTTGATCTTGCGGTTGATGTCCAGCGTGCCGCGCAGATAGTTGTCGGTGCCCAGGCCCACATCGCCGGAGATGAAGTTCTCGTTCTTGGCCTTTTTGGTGGTGATGTTGATGGAGCCACCAGCGCCGCCACGACCGGCATAGGCCGAGTCCGCGCCCTTGATGACTTCCACGGCTTCGACGTTGAACAGCTCGCGGGTGCCGGAGGCGATGTCACGCATGCCGTCCACAAAGGTGCTGGACTGGGCGTCCATGCCGCGGATGAAAGGCTGGTCGCCGGTGGGGTTGCCGCCTTCGCCGTTGCCGAAGGTGATGCCGGGGGTGGAGCGCAGGGCATCCTGCAGGCTGGTTGCCCCCGTCTGCTTGATGATCTCTTCATTGATGACCTGAACGGTCTTGGGCGTGTCCAGCAAAGGGGCGGTGAACTTGCCTTGAGGGCTGGCTTCGGTCTTGAAGCTGGCGTCGGCGGTGGCTTCCACATTCACGGTGGACAAGGTGGTTTCCTGCTGAGCCATCGCGCTGGCGCCAATCAGGCACAGGCCTGCGGCAATCACGATTTGCTTGAGCTCGCAGCGCAAGCCGTTGGAGTCGGTCGGGGTCAGATGGTTGTTGGACATGCTTTTGATGAAGAGTCGGTTTTTTGAAAAAGCGTGCGGATTCTAGGTGATATTGATAATAATTCTCGATACCATTCAATAATGAGTGCCGGCAATCTACGTTTTGTTGCAGTACGGCAACAGACAGGCTGCCTGGATAGGTGGTGCTGGTCCTGCCGATCTATGCAGCCACGAGTTTTCAAGGTGGCGTAAACGCCCTGGCCTTGGTGGGCGCTTTGTTTACGTCAAGTAAAGTAAATAAAAGTGAGATGCATTTAGAATTTGCACAACTAGAATGCCGCCTTGCTGTGCAAGCAAGGCCTGGCCTTGTGGCGCTATGTCCCAAAGGTCGGCTCGGCCCGGCCCGGCGGCAACGCAATCCCAGAAAGTTCTGAATGACCGCGGCTTCCTCCAACGCCCCGCAGCGGGCGTACTGGCTCAAAAAATTACATGAGTGGCACTGGATCAGCTCCGCCATCTGCCTGATCGGCATGCTGCTGTTTGCCGTGACGGGATTCACCTTGAATCACGCCGGGCAGATCGAGTCCAAGCCCAGGGTCGAATCGCGTGATGCGCAACTGCCTCGGGATTTGCTCGAAAAACTGCAGCAAGCCCAGAGGCAGGGCGTGGAAGCGGCGGACAAGAATGCCGTCGGCTTGCCTGCCGAGGTGGATGGCTGGCTGGCTCAGCAGATCAAGGTCAGTGCCGAGGGTTTTGCCGTGGAGTGGAGCGAAGACGAGGCCTATGTGCCCATGCCGCGCCCGGGAGGCGATGCCTGGCTGCGTGTGGATCTGAAGGAGGGCTTGGTCGAGTACGAGAAGACCGACCGGGGCTGGATCTCCTACCTCAACGACTTGCACAAGGGGCGCAATACGGGCGGAGCCTGGAGCCTGTTCATAGACGTCTTTGCGATTGGCTGCCTGGTGTTTTGCATCACGGGTCTGCTGATCCTGAAGATGCATGCGCAGCGCCGCCCCATGACCTGGCCCATGGTGGGCCTGGGTCTGGTGTTGCCCGCCTTGCTGGTGTTGCTGCTCGTGCATTGAGCCCAAGAATTTTGTGAAGGAAGAAAAATGGCGAAGCGGATTTTCAAAACTTCGGTGGCATTGAGCGCCGTGGTGGGCCTGCCGGCAATCGCCGGCGGCATGAATGTGGCGGTGACCGTGCCCCAGTTGCAGGTGGCCGAATACCACAAGCCCTATGTTGCTGTGTGGCTGGAAAAGGCCGATGGCGGCGTGGCAGCCAATCTGTCCGTCTGGTACGACGCAAAGATGAAGAATGCCGAGGGCACCAAGTGGCTCAAGGACATGCGCCAGTGGTGGCGTCGTACCGGTCGCGAGCTGAGCTTTCCCATCGACGGCGTGACCCAGCCGACCAAGCCCGTGGGCACCCATGCTCTGTCTTTTGCCGAAGGCAAGAACCCTCTGCCCCAGCTGGCTCCCGGCCAGTACAAGCTGATGGTGGAGGCCGCCCGTGAAGTCGGCGGCCGCGAGCTGGTGTCCATTCCCTTCGATTGGCCCGTCAAGCAGGCCACCAGCCTGAGCGCCAATGGCAGCACCGAGCTGGGCGCGATCAAGCTGGAATTGAAGCCTTGATCTTGATTCTCACCCTCCTGAGCGGCTTTGCCTAGGCGGCCCCGCCGCTTCCCCCTCTCTCGCTTCGCGGGAGGGGGACGACACGCTCGGTGCGGGGCGGCCCTTCCTTGGTGTCTCTTGCCTGCGTAGCGCCAGTTTTAGGGTGTTGCTTGGCCGTCACACCTCTCTCTTTTGATTTGTCACCCTTTTTGTTCTCAAGGACCCGATATGAAGTTCAAAACACGTGCTCTCGCTGCAGCCGCTCTGGCTCTGACCGTACTGGGCGCCCAGGCGCATGATCTGTGGTTCAAGCCCTCCAGCACCGTGCTGTCCAAGTCCGACTGGGTGACGGTGGATGCCGCCGTGTCCAACGATGTGTTCTTCTTCAACCACCGCCCGCTGGGTCTGGAAGCCGTCAAGGTGACCGCGCCCGATGGCGCAGCCGTGGAAATGAAGAATGTCGCCAAGGGCGAGTTGCGCAGCATGTTCGATTTCAAGCCAGAAAAGACCGGCACCTACCGCGTCACCATGCTGATGACCGGCGTGATGGGCGGCTACAAGGATGCCAACGGCCAGCCCAAGCGCCTGCGCGGCTCGGTGGAAGAAGTGCTCAAGCAGATTCCTGCCGATGCCAAGGAAGTGCGCGTGACCGAGAATCTGCGCCGCATGGAAACCTTTGTGTCTCTGGGCAAGCCTTCGGCGCTGGCGCTGACCGGCAAGGGCCTGGAGCTCAAGCCCGTGACCCACCCCAATGACCTGGTGGCCAGCGAAGAGGCGACCTTCGAATTCCATCTTGACGGCAAGCCCGCCGCCGATCTGGAACTGGAACTGGTGGCTGATGGCATCCGCTATCGCGACGGTGTGGACGCCATGAAGCTCAAGACCGATGCCAAGGGTCAGGTCAAGATCAAGTTCCCCCGTGCAGGTCTGTTCTGGCTGAATGCCGATGCCACGGACAAGAAGACCAGCATTGCCAAGGCAACAGAACGCCGCCTGGGCTATATCGCGACTCTGGAAGTCCTGCCTTAAGCGTTGGCGCTTGATGGATGAATACGCGCGCCCGATCCGGGCGCGTCGTTGTTTTCGCTGCTGTTTTCGCCGTTGTCTGGATGCCCATGCCCACCCCCCCCCGCGTACGCTTTGACGCCAGTCTCTGGCAACTGCCCTCGTCGGCGGCACAGAGTCAGGCTCGTCCCCGGACGCCGGCGCCGGACTTTGGCGTGCAGCGCTGGAGACCTGCAAGCCTGCAGCACCAGCAGGACGGGCGCATTCACCGCCTGTCCGGCCAGACCATGGGCACGCACTGGTCGCTGCGTCTGGTCAATCCCGATTACCTGCCCACGGAGCCGGTGCAGGCCCTGCTGGAGCAGGTGTTTGAGGATGTCATTGCCCAGATGAGCAACTGGGAGGCGGATTCGCTGATCACCCGGTTCAATCGTTCAAGGCCCGGTGAAATATATGTTCTGCCTACGGAGTTTGCTCAGGTACTTGAAGCGGCCTTGCATTGGGCAAGGCTTTCAGGTGCGGCGGTGGACCCCAGCATGGGAGCGCTGGTCTCGCTATGGGGGTTCGGGCCGCGTCAGAACCCGCTGCAGCCGCATTCGGGGCAGGCACCGCCCAGCGAGGAGATCGAGCGCTTGCTGAAGAGCAGCAGCCATGGTCATCTGCGCTGGAATGCGCAAACCCGGCAGTTGCAGCAGAGCGGTGGTCTGGAGCTGGATTTGTGTGGCATTGCCAAGGGCTTTGCCGTGGACTGGGCTGTGCAAAAGCTGCAGGCGGATAGCTGGGCTGCGGGGCTGTTCGAAATCGGCGGTGAGCTGCGCAGCTGGGGGCAGCGCCCTGATGGGCGGCCCTGGCGGGTGCAGCTGGGCACGGGCGGTTCTGCCGATGCCGAGTCGCTGGTCGTGGCCTGCAGGGAGGGCGCCTTTGCCACCTCGGGCGATTTCTGGCATCAGTTCACGCAGGCTGGCAGGCGCTACTCGCATACGCTGGATCCGCGCACCGGCTGGCCGGTGACACATGATCTGGCCAGCGTGACCGTGTTCCATGAGGAATGCATGCACGCAGATGCGCTGGCCACCGTGCTCACGGTGCTGGGTCCGCAGCAAGGCATGGACTTTGCCCGTGAACATGAGATTGCAGCCGTGCTCACATCGCATCTCGCATCCGATGGCAATGAGGCCCGCAGACAGGTGCTCAAGACACCGGCCTGGATCAACCAATTTGAGGCATGACAGTGGAATGGATTTTGACGCCGGAGCGCATCTATGGGGCTATGGGTTTGGTCACGGCCTATGCAGGCATGTGCTGGGGTATTGGCACCAAGGTACGAAAGCAGCGCCTGGCCGATGAGGCCGAGAGCAATGTCTCGCAGGGAGATGCTGCTGCGCCTGCCGTCCTGGTCGCCTATGCCAGCCAGACGGGGCAGGCAGAGGCTCTGGCCCGGGCCACGGTCAAGATGCTGGTCGATGGCGGTCTGCAGGTGCGGCTGCTGCCCGTCGAGAAACTGACGGCCGAGCTGCTGCAGCAATATGCACACAGCCTGTGGCTGCTGTCCACCACGGGCGAGGGCGATGCACCCGACCATTCGCTGGGCTTTGTCCAGCAGCTCATGGCCACGCCGCCTGCGCTGACCCGGCACCAAAGCCTGGTGCTCGCGCTGGGTGATCGTGAATACCAGGAGTTCTGTGCGTTTGGTGTGAAAGTGCACGAGTGGTTGCAGACCAGCGGCGCGCGCAGCGATCTGGTCTGCGTGGACAATATGGATGCCTCGAGCTTGCAGAGTTGGCAGACCCAGGTCGCTCAGATGCGGCAGGGCTTGCTGGGCGAGTCTGCGCCAGCCCAGGAGCTGGATTCGGACTGGTTGCAGACGCCGGCCAGCATACCTTTTGTGCTCAGTCGGCGGCGTTTGCTCAATCCCGGCAGTCAGGGCGGGGCGCTGTACCTGCTGGAGTGGACGCCGCACTCCGGCGAGCTGCCGCGGTGGGAGTCGGGCGATCTGGTGTCTCTGTGCGTGCCTGCCGACCCTGAGCGTGCGCGCGACTATTCGATCGCCTCGATCACGGCCGACAGCAGCCTGCAGCTGCTGGTGCGCGAGAGCACGCGTGCCGATGGTTCACCGGGCCTTGCGTCGCACTGGCTGTGCTGCGGCATGGCCGAGGGGGATGTACTGCCGCTGACCTTGCGCGAGCACCGAGGCTTCCGGCTCGGTGACAACGCCGGGCGACCGCTGATTCTGATAGGCAATGGCTCAGGACTGGCGGGTCTGCTCAGCCATATCAGGGCGCGTGTCCAGCAAGACTGCAATGATCAATGGCTGTTGTTCGGGGAGCGCAGCCCTCGGCATGACGCCATCTTCGGCGACCAGTTGGCGGCCTGGGCGGAGCAGGGGAGGCTGGCGCGTCTGGATCAGGCCTGGTCGCGCAACGGCAAGGACTCTCGCTATGTACAGGATCTGCTGCGCAGCCACGCAGAGGAGGTGCGGCAATGGGTGGAGCGTGGCGCGGCCATCTATGTTTGCGGCAGCCTGAACGGCATGGGGCAGGGCGTACATCTGACGCTGCAGGCCATTCTGGGCGAGGCCAAGGTGGCCGAGCTGTTGGGCTCGGGCCGCTACCGGCGAGATGTTTACTGAGCACGTCCAGGCGGGGGATGGCAGCAGGCGCTGTCACCGTCCTGGAGCAGACCTGCACCGAATCCTTCCGGTGCCGCACCGCTGGGACATCGGGCAGGACGGATCAGAGGGCGTCTTCACCCGATAGATGTGGGGGCTGCTTGCGGTCTTCGGCGGAGATGGCATGGGCCGCAGACAGCAGTTCTGCGGATCGTATGAGGTGCTGTCTTCCATCCGCGTTGCACCTGCGATACCGGTGGAGGAGGCGGAGTTCATCCTCTGACAGAGCCTCTGCAGGGTGAACCGCCGGTGTGCGGTGTCCTGCCAGCACATACAACAGGTCCACTCCGTGTGCGCTTAGCGCGGTCATCTGAAAGCCATCCGGCGCTGTCTTGCCGGATTCCCAGGAAAAAAGAGTTTGCTTCGTAGTGCCAGCAAGTGCAGCGAAGGCCGGCTGGCTCATGCCCAGCCGGTTTCTTTCTTCGCGCAGCCGTTCCCCTAGGGTCATAAAAACTTGTCCAAGATCTATTGCATGGGAAAGAAATCTTTCCCATAATTCTCCAAAAGCACGACGACGTGCTTTCACCTAAATAATTAGGCGAAAGGCTACCAGATGCATCCCGAGCAAATCAAAGCGGCGCTGCGCATGAAAGGCATTTCCCCCACGGCATTGGCGTCCGAAATGCGCGTGGCCAACAGCAGCGTGTCGCAAGTCATCAGCGGTCGTGCGGTATCGGCCCGCATTCGACAGCGCATTGCAGAAATCACAGGCATGCCCGTCGACATGCTCTGGCCGCCTGTCAACGAGCGCCATGCACTGCGCTGCACACGCCCAGAAGGCGCGGACGCGCGTATCGCAAGGGGGGCACCATGAGTCGCACGGCGTGCCGCAATCACACCGCCCTGCGCGGCAGGGGAGGAATTCAATGAGCTTTGGAATTGCAGCACTGATTTTCTTGGCCGGTCTCCTCAGCGGATGTCTCATGGGTATTGCCGGCGTCGTGACGGCGTTGGACGGTTACTGAGGGACAGCGCTCGCTTGGGCACCTCCCATGACCGGGGCTGCCGGGGAGGCGTTCGCCGCACCGAAATCCGAACCCGCGCACGCGTCTCCATGTCTTTGGAGCCCATGTACTGGGTGCTCGGCAGCTGCAGTCTTGCAGGCCTGTGTGGTTCAGGGTGGAAGCATGGCGGGGCACGATGCCGGAGATAGCCCGGGGTGAGCTTCGTGAGGGCTGCGCCAATCGGTGGGCCGCGCGGTTGTCGGAAAGACCTGCTGGCTGCTTCCGTCCTGACCAGCGTTCGCGGCCGTGATTCCGTCGGTGTCGAGACCGAGGCATGCACGCATGCATTGCTGCGGTGCAGCAGCCCCAGTCGCGCCGGCCTGCACGCGACACTTGCCTCAGAAATACAAAAAGCTGGCTCGGGCCAGCTTTTTTGTGGTCAGCGCAAGCGCAGTGCTTACTTGACGTGCTTGCCGATCAGGCCGGCCATCTCGAACATGGAGACTTGGGGCTTGCCGAAGACTTCCTTGAGCTTGGCGTCAGCGTTGATCATGCGCTTGTTGGCTGCGTCTTGCAGGTTGTTGGCCTTGATGTAGACCCACAGCTTGCTGATGATTTCAGTGCGGGGCAGGGGGTCCTTGCCAACCACGGCAGCCAGAGCGGCGCTGGGGGTCAGAGGTTTCATGAAGGCAGCGTTGGGGGTGCGCTTCTTAGCGGCGGGAGCTGCTGCCGGTGCTGCAGCGGGTGCCTTCTTTGCAGTTGCCATATTGCTTATTCCTAATTGGGTAGTGGACTTATCACCAGCGAAATACAGCTGCAATCCACTGGCTGAGTCTGATGCTAATGGCAAAAAATCGCTCTTCCAAGCTAGTGGGCTGTTTTTTTGCCTCGATTTGTTGCTCTCAGGCCCTTTAGTGTCCGTTTTCACGGGTTTTTCCTCGAGAGTGTTGTGAAAAAGTTGCTCCCTGTGTGTGTCCGCTGGTGCTTGTGCTATGTCGGGTGCTCAGGGCAAGATGCGGGAAACTTGGTTCTGTGGAGATTTTCATGAGCGATTCCTCGGCTTCTCTTGGCTTCAGCACCTGCGATTTGTGCGATGCGCACATCAGCGACGACAGCAGCGATTTCCGTGTGCTGCCGCCCGTGTTCCACAGCTATGGCGGGCATGTCAGCTTTACGGGGGAGGTCAGCACCGTGCAGTGTCTGGATGACAACAGCCTGGTGCGAGCGGCGCTGGCCGAGCCGGGGGGTGGTCGTGTGCTGGTGGTCGATGGCGGCGGTTCGCTGCGCCGGGCTCTGGTGGGGGGTAATGTGGCGACATCAGCGGCCCAGAACGGCTGGGCCGGGGTGCTTGTCTATGGCTGCGTGCGTGACGTGGCCGAGCTGAAATCCACGCCCGTGGGTCTGTATGCGCTGGCGCTCAACCCCATGCCTACCGTCAAGCAAGGCCAGGGACTGCGCGATGTCTATGTGCAGATCGCAGGCCTGTGGATTCGCCCGGGCGACTGGCTGTATGCCGACGCCGACGGCGTTGTGCTGAGCCGCCGCAACCTGCTTTCCTGATTGAAATCGATGGCGCCTAGCGCCTGATCTGCAATGAACCGGGCCAGGTTGCAATCACAACGCTGGTCAGGGCAATGCCGAAGGCCAGCAATTGCATGCTGCCGATGCGCTCGCCCAGGGCCAGCATACCCACCACAGCGGCGCTGATGGGCAGCAGGACGGTAAAAATTCCGGCTCGCGATGCGGGCACGGCGCGCAGCCCTGTCATCCACAGCCACACCGTCCAGACACAGGCGGCCAGGGCGTAGAACAGCAGCAGACCCCATGCAGGCACCGAAACCCGGGAAAAATCAAACTGCCAGGCCAGATACAGCCCGGCGGGCGTGGAAAGCACGAACCCCCAGAGATTGATCAGCGCCGTAATGCGCTTGGGGCTTACGCTGGCGGTGAGCTTTTTGCCGATCACGGCATATGCGGCCTCGCACAGCACGGCGGCAATCAGCAGCAACTGACCCAGGCCTTGCTGAGGGTGCGGGGCAAGGCTGCTGCTTTCGGTCTTGCTCAAGGCATTCAGCCCTATGCCGGCCACTGCGAAAACAATGGCTGTCCATGTACGCGCGCCAACGGCTTCGCGCAGGAAAAGCCAGCTCATGATGGCGACTGCGGCAGGAATGGCGGCCATGGTCACGCCCGCCGTGACCGCACTGGTCAAGGCCACGCCGCTGATCATGCAGAGCGTGAAAAGGAAATTGCCGAAGAAGGACTCAAAAAACAGCAGCCACTTGGTCTGTCTGGTCAGAGTTGTCTCGTGCGCTGGTGGCCTGAGCCAGCCCAGCATGGCCACGGCTCCGATGCCAAAGCGCAGCCAAGCCAGCAGCATGACCGGAAAGATGGCAGCCAGAGGCTTGGACAAGGCCACATAGCTTCCTACCAGAGACATGCTGAGCGCCAGGCAGAGATAGGCGATGGGGCGGCTGGGCGTGTGCATGGCGAAATGGATTTCAATGACAGGAGAAGGTGATGCAAAGCAGTGTGGCAGGGCTGTTGCATGCATTTGACCCAGAGGAGGGAACTGTTGTTTTTTGGTTCTCGCCGCCTTGGGCGCTGTGTCTTTGTTGTGTCACCTGTTTTTGTTCAAGTGTCTTGGCCTGTCTCGTGCCGGGTAAATGAGCAGATCAAGGCAGGCGTCGGGACTTTTTTCGTACTGCGTTTGAAGGATGCCGACTCCGGTGACCGTGCTTGCGCAAATTTTTCATGAAGCAAGATGCCGATTTCTTATTATGAAAAATGCAAATGTTGCGCTGCCGCAAAATTTCTCAATATGAGAAATTCGTTTTCTTATTGTGAAAAATAAAAATAAGCCATTGATTTTATTGAATATAAATTTCAGTCTTTTATAAGACATAAGACTCTGTGGAAGAACGTTGCAGACATAAAGTAGATCCCAAGGACGAACACCAATTCATCTTGTTTTAACCGCTAAGGAGTGCACCATGCCCCAATCCCTGACTCAGCAACTGAGCCGTGAACAGCAAATCGCAGCCCTCGAAAAAGACTGGGCACAGAACCCACGCTGGAAGAGCGTCAAGCGCGGCTACAGCGCTGCCGATGTGGTGCGTCTGCGTGGCAGCCTGCAGCCAGAGTACACGCTGGCCCAGCGCGGTGCCGAAGTGCTGTGGGACAAGATCAACGGCAGCTCGAAGAAGGGCTATGTGAACGCCTTCGGCGCCATCTCTGCAGGCCAGGCCATGCAGCAGGCCAAGGCCGGTCTGGAAGCCGTGTACCTGTCGGGCTGGCAAGTAGCTGCCGACGGCAACACTTCCGAGACCATGTACCCCGACCAGTCGCTGTACGCCTATGACTCCGTGCCCACCATGGTGCGCCGCATCAACAACACCTTCAAGCGCGCCGATGAAATCCAGTGGGGCAAGGGCATCAACCCTGGCGACAAGGAGTTCATCGACTACTTCCTGCCCATCGTGGCCGATGCGGAAGCCGGCTTCGGCGGCGTGCTCAACGCGTTCGAGCTGATGAAGAACATGATTCAGGCAGGTGCTGCCGGCGTGCACTTCGAAGACCAGCTGGCTGCCGTCAAGAAGTGCGGCCACATGGGCGGCAAGGTGCTGGTGCCCACCCGCGAAGCGGTCGAGAAGCTGATTGCCGCCCGTTTTGCAGCCGACGTGATGGGCGTGCCCACCATTGTGCTGGCCCGTACCGATGCCGAAGCGGCCAATCTGATCACCAGCAACCATGACGAGAACGATATCCCGTTCCTGACTGGCGAGCGTACCCAGGAAGGCTTCTACCGCGTCAAGAACGGTCTGGAGCAATCCATCAGCCGTGGCGTGGCCTACGCTCCCTATGCGGATCTGGTGTGGTGCGAAACCGGTGTGCCCGATATCGGCTTTGCCCGCGAATTCGCCCAGGCCGTGCACGCAGCCTGCCCCGGCAAGCTGCTGAGCTACAACTGCTCGCCTTCGTTCAACTGGAAGAAGAACCTCAACGACAGCCAGATCGCATCCTTCCAGGAAGACCTGTCCGCACTGGGTTACAAGTTCCAGTTCATCACGCTGGCCGGCATTCACAGCAACTGGTACAACACCTTCAAGTTCGCCCACGAGTACGCTCGCGGCGAAGGCATGAAGCACTACGTGGAAATGATCCAGGAGCCCGAATTCGCGGCACGTGACAAGGGCTACACCTTTGTCTCGCACCAGCAGGAAGTGGGCGCAGGTTACTTCGACGACGTGACCACCGTGATCCAGGGCGGCTCTTCCAGCGTCAAGGCGCTGACCGGTTCCACCGAGGAAGAGCAGTTCCATTGAGCCACGATGAATCGTGATTCTGTCTAGGTAAAAAAGGGGTTATGCGCCCGGGGCGAAAGTCTCGGGCGCTTTTTTGTTTGCCGGGTTAAAATGTCGCGACTTCAATTCACAAGGGCGAGAAAGGCATCAACGGTTATGACACCGCGAACTACATCGGAGATGTACTTCAGCTGCTGATGGCAGCTGGCGGTTCGCGCCTGCCCGAGATTTTTCGACACCCTCATCAAAGCGCGGACTGGTTCCGCGCTTTTTGCTTTCAGGCAACTCCAAAGCTCTGGCGCTGGCCCTCCCCCACACAAATTTGGTTTGACAAGGAATTTCATGATCAATATCACGCTCCCCGATGGCTCCAAGCGCGAATATCCGGGCCCGGTTTCGGTCGCTGAAGTCGCTGCTTCGATCGGCTCCGGCCTGGCCAAGGCCGCATTGGCCGGCAAGATCAACGGCAAGGTCGTGGACACCAGCTTTGTGATCGAACAGGATTCGCCGCTGTCCATCATCACCGCCAAGGATGCCGACGGTCTGGAGGTGATCCGCCACTCCACCGCTCACTTGCTGGCCTATGCTGTCAAGGAGCTGTTTCCCGATGCGCAGGTCACCATCGGTCCCGTTATCGAAAACGGCTTCTACTACGACTTCTCGTACAAGCGTCCCTTCACTCCCGAAGATCTGGCCGCCATCGAAAAGAAGATGACCGAGCTGGCGAACAAGGACGAGCAGGTGGTGCGCCGCGTGCTGCCGCGCGACGAGGCCGTGCAGTACTTCAAGGGCATCGGCGAAGCCTACAAGGCCGAGATCATTGCCAGCATCCCCAGCAACGAGGATGTGAGCCTGTACCGAGAAGGCGCTTTTGAAGATCTGTGCCGTGGTCCTCACGTGCCCAGCACCGGCAAGCTCAAGCACTTCAAGCTGATGAAGGTGGCAGGTGCCTACTGGCGCGGCGACCATCGCAACGAGATGCTGCAGCGCATCTACGGTACCGCCTGGGCGACCAAAGACGAGCTCAAGGACTATCTGTTCAGGTTGGAAGAGGCCGAGAAGCGCGACCACCGCAAGCTCGGGCGCGAACTCGATCTGTTCCACATCGACGAACACTCGCCCGGTACCGTGTTCTGGCATCCCAAGGGCTGGTCGGTCTGGCAGCAGGTCGAGCAGTACATGCGCCGCGTCTATCAGGACAACGGCTACCAGGAAGTCAAGGCTCCGCAGATTCTGGACAAGGGTCTGTGGGAGAAGACCGGCCACTGGGACAAGTACCGCGAAAACATGTTCACCACCGATTCGGAAAAGCGTGAATATGCCCTCAAGCCCATGAACTGTCCGGGCCACATCATCATCTTCAAGCAAGGCATCAAGAGCTATCGCGATCTGCCGCTGCGCTTCGGCGAATTCGGCAACTGCCACCGCAACGAGCCCACGGGCTCGCTGCACGGCATCATGCGCGTGCGTGCCTTCACGCAGGACGATGGTCACATCTTCTGTACCGAAGACCAGATCCAGGCCGAGGTGACGGCTTTCACCTCGCTGCTGCAGAAGGTGTATGCCGACTTTGGCTTCACCAACATCCTGTATCGCCTGTCTACCCGTCCCGAGAAGCGCATCGGCACCGATGAAGCCTGGGACAAGGCCGAGAACGCGCTGGCTGAAGGTCTGCGCGCATCGGGTTGCGAGTTCGAGTATCTGCCGGGCGAGGGTGCGTTCTACGGCCCGAAGATCGAGTACACCCTGAAGGATGCGCTGGGTCGCGAATGGCAGTGCGGCACCATCCAGGTGGACCCGAACATGCCCGAGCGTCTCGATGCGGAATTCGTGGGCGAGGACGGCGAGCGCCATCGACCCATCATGCTGCACCGCGCGATTCTGGGTTCGCTCGAGCGTTTCATCGGCATTTTGGTCGAGCATCACTCGGGCGCGCTGCCTGCCTGGCTGGCTCCCGTGCAGGCTGCCGTGCTCAATATCACGGACGCTCAGGCCGACTATGCGCAGGAAGTTGCGCAGAAGCTGCAAAAAGCATTGCCGAATCAAAGCCTTAGAGTGGTGACAGATCTGCGCAATGAAAAGATTACGTATAAAATACGCGAGCATTCCATGCAGAAGCTGCCCTACATCCTTGTCGCAGGCGACAAGGAGAAGGCTGCTGGTGCGGTTGCAGTGCGCGCCCGGGGTAACAAAGACCTCGGAGTGATGTCGGTCGATGCATTCATTGAATTGCTCGCCAAGGACATCGCGGCCAAGTCCTGAAGCAGATTAATTTTTGTGGCGGGCCGGTCAGCGTGCAAGGCACGCTAGCCGGCTACGCTGTTGTAGCCATTTCAATCCAAGGGTGAAAACCATAGCTACTGAATTTCGCGATCGGCGCCACCGTGAAGAGCGCAAGCATCGACTGAACCGAGAAATCATGGCGCCTGAAGTGCGTCTGTCTGGTCCCGACAACGAGCCTCTGGGCATCGTGCCGCTGCAAGAAGCGCTGCGCATGGCCGGCGAGTTGGATGTCGACCTGGTGGAAATTGCGGCCAACGCATCTCCTCCGGTCTGCCGTCTGATGGATTACGGCAAGTTCAAGTACCAGGAACAGAAGAAGGCTGCTGAAGCCAAGGCCAAGCAGACCGTCATCGAAATCAAGGAAGTGAAGTTCCGCCCTGGTACGGATGATGGTGACTACAACATCAAGCTGCGCAATATCCGCCGTTTCCTGGCGGAGGGCGACAAGTGCAAGATCACGCTGCGTTTCCGCGGCCGTGAAATCACGCACCAGCAGCTGGGTCTGAATCTGCTCAACCGTCTGCGCGACGACCTGGCCGATTCCATCCAGGTGGAGCAGTTCCCCAAGCTGGAAGGCCGTCAGATGATCATGATGGTTGCGCCGGCTCGTGCAGGCGGCAAGAAGCCTGCCGGTGGTACAAAACCACAGGCTGATGGTGCCGTAGCTGCACCTGAGGCTGCAGATAAGGCATAATTGCGGTTTTGCCTTGTCGGCAAAAGTGGGCTTGGCCCACTTTTGTTTTGTGCGGCAGATAAAGAATTTGCAGGCTTGCCTGCAAGACGTCAGCCCGGCCTGGCCGGACTGACAAACAAGTGCCTCGGAGGCCAGCGAAGTGTGTGCGGGTTGCACACCGCCTTGCGAGCACAAATTCAATAGGAGCATTCATATGCCCAAAATGAAGACCAAGAGCAGCGCGAAGAAGCGTTTTCGCGTTCGTCCCGGTGGTACCGTCAAGCGCGGTCAAGCCTTCAAGCGTCACATCTTGACCAAGAAGACCACGAAGAACAAGCGTCACCTGCGTGGCATTGTCAACGTGCATTCCGGCGATATGGGCTCCATCGCAAAGATGTTGCCTTCCGCAGGCCTGTAATTCACTGACGAACTAGGAGAAAACACATGCCTCGCGTCAAACGTGGTGTAACGGCTCGCGCCCGTCACAAAAAAGTTCTGAATCTGGCCAAGGGTTTCCGCGGTCGCCGTGGTAACGTCTTCCGCGTTGCCAAGCAAGCGGTCATGAAGGCTGGTCAATACGCCTACCGTGACCGTCGTACCAAGAAGCGCGTGTTCCGTCAGCTGTGGATCGCTCGTATCAACGCTGCTGCACGTGAACTGGGTCTGACTTACAGCCAATTCGCCAACGGCCTGAAGAAGGCTGCCATCGAAATCGACCGCAAGATGCTGGCCGATATCGCCGTGCACGACAAGGCTGCTTTTGCAGCTATCGTCGACCAAGTCAAGGCCAAGCTGGCTGCCTGAGGTCACGATCGGTAGTTACTCTTGTAGGACTTTTGCAGACAAGAATCCTCAAAGGCATTTGCCGATGGGCGAGCATCTTGCTTGAACCTGATTGCAGAAGTCGTGTCTTGTTCAGTAGCTGCTGATGCACAAACAGCAAGGGCTAGGGCTTGAAAAGGCACTAGCCCTTGTTTATTTTTACAAGTCGATAAAGAGTCGATATGAACGAGTTGGATTCTCTGGTCGAAAGCGCACAGCAACTGTTTGCGCAAGCCCACACCCCCGCTGATCTGGAAAATGCCAAGGCGCAGTTTCTGGGCAAGTCGGGCAAGATGACCGAGCTCATGAAGGGCATGGCGCAGCTTTCCGTCGAAGAGAAAAAGTCGCGCGGCGCTGCGATCAACGTGGCCAAGCAGGCGATCGAAGCGGCTCTGACCGCCCGCCGCAAGGCCCTGGCCGATGCCGAGCTGCAAGCCCATCTGAAGGCCGAGGTGCTGGATGTGACTCTGCCTGGTCGCCGTCGTGGCGCAGGAGGGCTGCACCCTGTCTCCATCACCATGGAGCGTATCGAGGGCATTTTCGGCTCCATGGGCTTTGACGTGGCCCAGGGCCCCGAGATCGAATCCGACTGGTTCAACTTCACGGCGCTGAACACGCCCGAAGACCATCCTGCGCGCTCCATGCACGACACCTTCTATGTCGAAGGCGGCACCCAGCACGCGCCCAATCTGCTGCGTACGCACACCAGCCCCATGCAGGTGCGCCATGCCGTGCAGCATGTGAAGAATTATCGCAACGCGCTCGACGCCGGCCAGACCATGCCCGAAATCCGCGTGATTGCCCCCGGCCGCACTTACCGTGTGGACTCGGATGCCACCCACTCGCCCATGTTCCACCAGTGCGAAGGCCTGTGGATCGGCGAGAACGTGAGCTTCAAGGACCTGAAGGTGGTGTTCACCGACTTCTGCAAGACCTTCTTCGAGCAGGATGATCTGGTGCTGCGCTTTCGCCCCAGCTTCTTCCCGTTCACCGAGCCTTCGGCCGAAATCGACATCCAGTTCCAGAGCGGCCCGCTGGCCGGCAAGTGGCTGGAAGTGGCGGGCTCCGGCCAGGTGCACCCCAATGTGGTGCGCAACATGGGGCTGGATCCCGAAAAATACATCGGCTTTGCCTTTGGCATGGGCCCCGACCGCCTGACCATGCTGCGTTATGGCGTGAACGACCTGCGCCTGTTCTTCGACGGCGACATCCGTTTCCTGTCGCAGTTTCAGTAATTGAAAAGTGAGCTGCTAGCGCATACTCTGAAACGATTTCAGATGGTTTTGATGCTGAAATCCTTGTGAACCGAGCGCTAATAGCTCATCTTTTTGAAATACGCATGCCCAGCCAGTTGCAGACCGCCTGCGGTGCGACTGGCATGAACGCCAAAGAGTCTGACTATGCAATTTCCTGAATCCTGGTTGCGCGAATACTGCAACCCCAATCTGACCACCCAGCAACTGGCCGATACCCTGACCATGGCCGGTCTGGAAGTGGAAGAGCTGGATCCTGTGGCGCCTCCCTTCACCGGCATCGTGGTCGGTGAAATCAAGGAAGCCGTGCAGCACCCCGACGCCGACCGCCTGCGCGTATGTAAGGTAGATATTGGCCAGGTCGATGTGGACGGCCAGCCCGAGCTGCTGAACATCGTCTGCGGCGCGCCCAATGCGCGCGTGGGCATCCGCATTCCCTGCGCCACCGTGGGCGCCGAGCTGCCACCCGGTGCCGATGGCAAGCCCTTCAAGATCAAGATCGGCAAGCTGCGCGGCGTGCAGAGCTTTGGCATGCTGTGCTCGGCCAAGGAGCTGGGCATCGACGAAGACGCCAGCGGCCTGCTGGAGTTCCCCGCCGATGCGCCTCTGGGCCAGAACGTGCGCGAGTACCTGAACCTGGACGACACGCTGTTCACGCTGAAGTTGACGCCCAATCTGGCGCACTGCCTGAGCGTCTATGGCGTGGCTCGCGAGTTGTCGGCCTTGACCGGCACGCCGCTCAAAGCCTTGTCCTTCCCCGCTGCCGCTGTGGCTTCGCAAGACAAGCTGCCCGTCAAGATTGAAGCCCCCGACCTGTGCGGCCGCTTCTCTGGCCGCATCGTGCGCAATGTCAACACGCAAGTGAAGACGCCCCAGTGGATGGTGGACCGTCTGGCGCGCTGCGGCCAGCGCTCGGTCAGCCCGCTGGTGGACATCTCCAACTATGTGATGTTCGAGCTGGGCCGTCCCAGTCATATCTTCGATCTGGACAAGATCAGCGGCGGCCTGAATGTGCGCTGGGGCAAGGAGGGCGAAACGCTCAAGCTGCTCAATGGCAACACCATCAAGATCGACGATTTCCTGAAGGTCGGCGTGATTGCCGATGACAAGCAGGTCGAATCGCTGGCCGGCATCATGGGCGGCGACGCCACGGCCGTGTCCGACGACACCAGGAACATCTACATCGAAGCTGCGTTCTGGTTCCCCAAGGCCGTGGCCGGCCGTTCGCGCCACTTCAACTTCTCGACCGATGCCGGTCACCGCTTCGAGCGCGGCGTGGACCCCGAGTTCACCACCGAGCACATCGAGCGCATCACTGCGCTGGTGCTGGAAATCTGCGGCACGCCCGAGACGCAGGTCGGTGCCATGGACGACCACCAGCCCAATATGCCCGCCTCCAAGGCCGTGCAACTGCGCGTGGCGCGTGCGGCCAAGGTCATTGGCATGGCCGTGACGCAGCAGCAATGCCTGGACGCCCTGAACGGCCTGGGTCTGCCCGCCTCCGTGGCTTCGGAAGGCGTGATTTCGGTGACTGCTCCTACCTTCCGCTTCGACATCAATCTGGAAGAAGATCTGATCGAGGAAGTGGCCCGCATGATCGGCTACGAAAACCTGCCGACCACCAAGCCGCTGGCCCCGATCTCGCCCAAGCTGCGCGCCGAGAACGAGCGCAGCCCCTATGCCGTGCGCCACGAGCTGGCGGGCCTGGGCTACCAGGAAACCATCAACTTCAGCTTTGTAGAAGAAAAGTGGGAGCAGGAGCTGGCCGGCAACAACAACGCCATCAAGCTGCTCAACCCCATCGCCAGCCATCTGAGCGTGATGCGTTCGTCCCTGCTGGGTTCGCTGCTGCAGGTGCTCAAGTTCAACGTGGACCGCAAGGCTCAGCGCGTGCGCGTGTTCGAGCTGGGTCGCGTGTTCTTCAAGGACGAGTCCGTGGTCGACTCCGACACCACCGTCAAGGGCTTTTATCAGCCCATGCGCGTGGCGGGTCTCGCCTACGGCGCTGCCGACCAGCTGCAGTGGGGCAGGGCAGAAGCCAAGGTCGACTTCTACGACGTCAAGGGTGATGTGGAAGCACTGCTGGCTCCGGCCAAGCCCGTGTTCGAGCCTGCCGAGCACCCCGCCATGCACCCCGGCCGCTGCGCGCGCGTGCTGCTGGACGGCAAGGCCATCGGCTTTGTCGGTGAGCTGCACCCCCAATGGCGCCAGGAATGGGATCTGGCCCAGGCTCCCGTGATGTTCGAGCTGGAGCTCGATGCCGTGCTGGCCCGCCAGGTCCCTGTGTTCAAGCCCGTGGCCAAGCACCAGGCAGTGGAGCGCGACATTGCTGTGGTGGTCAAGGAAGCCGTGACCCACGCCCAGGTGATGGAGGCCGTACAGCAAGGTGTGCAGGGCGGCATTCTGCGCTCGGCCGTGTTGTTCGACGTATTCCGACCCAAGAAGCTCAAGGCGGGCGAGGAGGCGGCGCCGGGCAGCCTGGCTCAGGACGAAAAGAGCCTGGCCGTGCGTCTGACGTTGGGCAGTGACACCGCGTCGCTGACCGATGCGGAAATCGAGGCCGCCATGCAGGGCACAATTGCGGCTCTGGTTGAACGCGTTGCGGCTCGTCTGCGCTGATATGTTCAATCCACAAGGAGATCGACCCATGGAGCTTGCCGTAGAGAGCATCGACAGCCCCGCGCTGACCAAGGCGCAGCTGGCCGATCTGCTGTTTGACGAAATCGGTCTGAACAAGCGCGAAGCCAAGGACATGGTGGATGCATTTTTCGACCTGATCTCGCAAAAGCTGGTGGACGGCGAAGATGTCAAGCTTTCGGGCTTCGGCAACTTCCAGATCCGTACCAAGGCGCCTCGGCCCGGTCGCAACCCGCGCACCGGCGAGCTGATTCCCATCGCTGCGCGCCGCGTGGTGACCTTCCATGCCAGCAGCAAGCTCAAGGAGCTGATCCAGGGCGAGAGTTCGGGGTCTTAAGGCGATTGGCACACGGCTGATGCACTGTCAAGCGGAGCATCGGTCACTGAAGAGCTGACAGTCTTGCGTCGCGCGCGGTGCAAGGTCCTGTCAGCTCTTCGCGCTATATTGCTAGGACTTGCGCAAACAGGAATGCATAGCGGGCATTTCTATTTCTATCGACAAAACACCGTGGCTGATCCGGATTTGCGCAAATCGTGATTGCATATCTTTCACCCATTCCTTCACTGACCGCTTGCAACCAGCCATGGCTTCTTCTTTGCCAGCAATTCCCGCCAAGCGCTATTTCACCATCGGTGAAGTCGCGGATCTTTGCGACGTCAAGCCTCATGTGCTGCGTTATTGGGAGCAGGAGTTTGTGCAGCTCAAGCCCATGAAGCGTCGTGGCAACCGTCGCTACTACCAGCATCATGAGGTGTTGATGGTGCGTCGCATTCGCGAGCTGCTTTACGAGCAGGGCTTCACCATCAGCGGCGCACGAAACCGTCTGCGTGAACTGGTGACGGGTCACGGCAGGGCAGTCGAGCCGCAGCCGGTGCTTGTGCATCCGGCCCTACCCCTGCGGGGTGAAGAGCTGGCGCAAAGCCATCTGCTGACTGCAATGCTGGAGCAGGGCCGCTCGGAGCCTGCAGGTGCAATGGGCATGGAGGAGGTCAAAGAAGAGCTTTTGCAGATCAGGGCGCTGCTTTCTCTTTGAAGTCGAATTTCTGTGTATAATTCAAGTCTTCGGAATGTAGCGCAGCCTGGTAGCGCACTTGCATGGGGTGCAAGGGGTCGCGAGTTCGAATCCCGCCATTCCGACCAATTAGACAAGGGCTTCTGACTATTCAGTCAGGAGCCCTTTTTCTATTGCGGCTCAATCCATTGTCAATTGTTCGATTAAGGCTTTGGACGTAGTCTGACTTCACTTTGGAACGCGTACGCTGCTATGGTTGCAGTGCCAGAAGCGGTATTGATTCTTAATTTCTTTGATATAAAGAAGAAATGAAAAGAATTGCCAATTCCCGGTAAAAAATTCGAAGTTCGGCTGGTTGAGTGGTTTTTTGAAACAAATCATTGCATGTCTTGTGCTAGATTTGCAACCGAATCCATTTGTTTGATGGTGTTGCCAGGAGATCTGCCATCAACGCACGGCTTCGCATGCAGGGTTATGCGTCAAGAACACCGGCCGGAAACCGGAGGCTCCGCCTTGCTATCGTGGAAAGGAACATCTCCAAATGCGCTGTGTCTAGCCTGTAGACGCTCCACAGCCTGTCCGCGCGATTTGTTTGGCCAAGGGGTTGGCGATGTCATCCCTTCACCACTGCCATGTGGTGGCTCGTCAAGCAAAAATAGTGAGTTTTTTCGATCAGGCAACAAGCTTGACCTGACCGTCAGTCTCCTGTGCGGTGTTGGCATGACGCCAAAGGCTGTGAGCACGAGAGTTACAGAATTCCATTTTGCGAGTTCTGAGGCCGTATGCGATGCCTTGTCGGGTAGCAGCGAGCCGATCCACATTAACAACCAGCTTCCGCGGGAACGATTTGTAGAAGTCGCACCGATTGCTCTCGCCAATTTGTTGGCGGGCCAGGCGTCGCATTGCCCTGTCGGAGTCAAACAAGAGGGATAACAATGAAATTCAGTCAGATTGCACAAGTGGTAGCCACTCTGGGTGTGGCCTCGTGGGCCATGGGGGGTATGGCTCAGACGACCATGAATGCGCAACAAGCCAACGAGCAGGGTGTTGCACTGCAAAAGGTTGTCGAGCAGGCACTGATGACTCATCCGGAAGTGCAGGCGCGCTTTCAGGATTTCACTTCGTCCGCTGAAGGTCAGAACGTGGCCCGGGGAGGTTGGCGTCCACAAGTCACCGCGCAAGGTTGGGTCGGTCGCGAGTGGCGCAGCCATATTCAGGATGCTCCATCGCAGAATTGGAATCGTCCGGGCTGGAACCTGCAGCTGCGTCAGTTGATCTTTGATGGTTTCACCACTAGCAGCAATATCCGTCAGTTGGGCTTTGAGAAGCTGGCCAAGTTCTACGATCTGCGCGCCACCACTGAAAATCTGGCCAATGATGTTGTCGCCGCCTACCTGGACGTGCAGCGTTATCGCGAAATGGAAAAGCTGGCCCGTGAGAATTTCGGCACGCACCAGGTGACGCTGGGGCAGTTGCGTGAACGCCAGCAGTCTGGCGTGGGCCGCGGTGTTGACCTGGAGCAGGCAAGTGGTCGTCTGTCGCTGGCGCAGACCAATCTGATGACCGAGAGCAACAACCTCAACGATGTGCTGCAGCGCTACCGCCGCGTGGTGGGGGAGTATCCTGCGGCCACGCTGGACCCGGTGCCCGATGTGAGTGCCAAGCTGCCAGCTTCCGGGGTGGCCAAGGATTTCGGCGAGTCGCTGCGCGCGAGTCCGCTGCTATTGTCGAAGCAGGCTCTGGTCCAAGCGGCAGAGGCCGGTCAGAAGGCTGCCAAGGGGGCGCATATGCCCAAGCTCGAGCTGCTGGCGTCCACGGGGCGTGATCGTGATCAGAACTCGCCAGCCTACTGGGATGTGCAGAGCTCGCGAGTGCAGCTGATGCTGACTTACAACCTGTATCGCGGTGGTGCGGACGAGGCACGCCTGCGTCAGACGATTGCCCAGGGCTATGCCGCACAGGACGTGCGCGATTACACCTGCCGCAACCTCCAGCAGGAGCTGTCGATTACCTGGAACAACATGGCCCGCCTGCGTCAGCAAACGCCGTTCCTGCGTGAGCATGTTCTTTCCACGGCCAAAGTCCGAGTGGCGTATCAGCAGCAATTCAAGATCGGTCAGCGTTCGCTGCTGGATCTGCTCAATACGGAAAACGAGTTGTTCGATGCCCAGCGCGCTCTGGTCAACGCTCAATATGACCTGAAAAAGGCCGAGTACCAGTGGCTGACTTTGTCCAGCCAAATTCTGCCTGTGCTGGGGCTTGCGCAGCCGCATGACGACAGCCGTCCGGATGAGCAGCAGGCGCTGAACTTGCCGGATGATCTGCTGCGTAGCTGCAAATCCTCGGTGCCGGACACCAGCAATCTGACGCCTGTGCCCGCCAGCGCGGCGGTTGACCTGGGAGCTCCAGCACAAGCGCCGGTATCTGGTGCGGCTGGCCGCCAGTGATAGCCGGTGGCGCCTGGCGCACCTTTTAGTGGGAGTTGATGAACAAGATGGATAAAAGCGATTCACCACCTTCGGAGCAGTCCTCCCGGCAGGAGTTGTCGGCACTGGATGCGGATTTCATCCGCGTTCTCGAGGACTTGATTGACGCCTTGCTTGCCAATGGGACTCTGCGCTTGACGGATCTTCCGCCGCAGGCGCTGGAGAAGCTGAACCAGCGCAAGCGGGCGCGCCAGCGTATGCGTAATTCGCTGGACTTGATTGATGACGACGAAGAGCTTTTATAGGTTGATTGTTGAAGATGAGCAGACCAGACTTTGAGCCTTCATTGGCATCGAGCAACGGTACGGATGCGACTCAGAAGGCCGGGCAAGGTTCTTTGCCGGAAGCCGCAGCGGCGGCGGAGCAGGCCGGCCCGGCCTTTCTGGGGGCGCGAAGCTCGGCGCGTAAACCGGCGGAGGGCTGGCGCATGCCGGCCCATGAGACTCACGCGGATCCCTTGCTGGATTGCCTGGTGCAGCTCACCAACCTGCATGGCAAGCCCTACACAGCGCAGGCTCTGAGCAATGGTCTGCCGTTGGTGGATCAGCGCCTGACGCCTTCATTGCTGGCTCGGGCTGCGGCTCGCGCGCAGTTCAGCACGCGTATCGTGCAGCGCAGTCTTGACGATGTTCCTCAGGGCTTGCTGCCGGCAATTTTGATTCTCCATGGAGATCGTGCCTGTCTGTTGCTCAGAGCGCTGGAGAGCGGTCGCTTCCTGTTGCAATATCCGGAGTCGGAGAGTCCGGTCGAGGTAGAGGCCCAGGCTTTGCTGCAGGACTACTCGGGGCTGATGTGCTTTGTGCGTCCGCAGTTTCGCTTCGAGCCGCGCTCCGTGCAGCAAGGCTTGGAGCCTCGCAGCAGTCACTGGTTCTGGGCTGTGATCCTGGAGAATCGGCGCCTGTACCGCGATGCCTTGCTGGCAGCCGTACTCATCAATGTCTTCGCGCTGGCAATGCCCTTGTTCAGCATGAACGTGTATGACCGGGTGGTACCCAACAACGCGGTGGAAACATTGTGGGTGTTGGCTATCGGCATTTCTTTGGTGCTGATCTTCAACTTTGTGCTGACGACGACGCGTGCCTATGTCGTGGATGCCGCGAGCAAGCGCGTGGATGTGCAGTTGTCCGCGCAGATCATGGAGCGCGTTCTGGACTTGCGCATGGAGAGCCGACCCGCATCCGTTGGTTCGTTTGCGGCCAATCTGCGCTCGTTTGAATCGGTCCGTGACTTCATTGCGTCTGCAAGTCTTACGACCCTGGTGGATCTGCCTTTCGTGCTTCTGTTTCTGGTGGCGATTGCCTGGGTTTCGCCCTGGATGCTGATCCCGCCTGTGGTGGCGATCGCAGCGATCTTGCTGGTTTCCTTCTGGGCTCAGGCGCGCATGGAGAGTCTGACGCTCAAGACCTTTCAGGCTTCGTCTCAGCGCAACGCGCTGCTCGTGGAGTCGCTGACGAACCTGGAGGCGGTCAAGACGCTCAATGCCCAAAGCGGAGTGCAGCGTCTGTGGGAGAGCTCCACTCAGTACATCGCCTATATGGGGGGCAAGATCAAGTTCATCTCGTCCGGTACGGTGAACTTCGTTCAGACCTTGCAGCAACTGGTCACCATAGCGGTGGTCGTCATCGGCGTGTACCAGGTGCAGGATTCGGCGCTCTCCATGGGCGGCATCATTGCCGCCTCCATGATTGCAGGGCGTTGTCTGGCCCCCTTTGGTCAGGTGGCGGGGCTGATGATGCAGTTTCACAATGCGCGCACCTCGCTCAATTCCATTGACAACTATATGAAGATGCCGGTCGAGCACGAAGCTGAGCGCGAGTTCGTCTCACGCCCGGATCTGCGTGGCGCCATCGAGTTTCGCAATGTCAGCTTCAGCTATCCGGGAAGCGAGCAGGCCAGTCTTTCGGGGGTGAGCTTCTCGCTTCGACCCGGAGAACGGGTTGGCATCATTGGGCGTATCGGTTCAGGCAAAACCACGCTTGAAAAACTGGTCCTGGGCCTGTATCAGCCCAGTGAAGGCTCGGTTCTCATCGATGGCATGGATGCCCGCCAGATAGACCCGGTGGATCTGCGTCGGGCCATCGGGCATGTGCCTCAGGACCCGATGCTGTTCTATGGCAGCTTGAAGCACAACTTGCTGGTGGGGGCTCCATTTGCGGATGAGACAGACATGCTGCATGCGGCCCGCATCGCGGGTGTGGATGATTTCGCGGCGCGCAATCCCAAGGGCTACGACATGTTGGTTGGCGAGCGGGGCGAGTCACTTTCTGGCGGCCAGCGTCAATCCATCGCTGTCGCTCGTGCCCTGATCAACGACCCGGCCATATTGCTGCTGGACGAGCCCAGCAGCAATCTGGACAACCAGAGCGAAGCACAACTCAAGCGTCGCCTGGAAGAGGCTTCCCAGGGCAAGACCATTTTGCTGGTCACGCATCGCACGGCCCTGTTGACCTTGGTTGACCGGCTGATCGTGATTGATGGCGGCAAAATTGTTGCCGATGGAGCCAAGGATCAGGTGATAGAGGCCCTGAAGCAGGGGCGGATTGGTGGAGTAGGAGGGCGAGCATGAGCGAGTCCAAACCAGAAAAAAAGCCGTCGCACTTCAAGGATGCGCTCAAGGCGCGCTGGACGCGACTGGAGCGGTGGCTGCTTGACGGCAGCGAGGTTGTCGGAACGCATCAGCCGGATGACCTCAAGGCAGATGCGCAGTGGGCTGCAGGGCAGCAGCAGGCGCGTGGTTCGCGTCTGTTGATATGGGTATCTCTGGTCACCGTGGTGGTTCTGCTGCTCTGGGCTTGCCTGGGGCGCATTGATGAAGTGGTGCGAGGCCAGGGCAAGGTGGTTCCTTCTCGTCAGGTTCAGGTGGTGCAGAGCCTGGATGGCGGCATCGTCAAGGAAATTCTGGTGCACCCCGGCGAGCATGTGGAGCAGGGCCAGGTCATCTTGCGCATCGATCCAACGCGCTACAGCTCGTCCCTGGGCGAGAACAAGGCCGAACTTCTGGCGTTGAAGGCGAAAGCCGCGCGTCTTCAGGCCCTTGCATCGGGCGAGCCTTTCAAGGCTCCGGAAGATGTGCAGGCTCTGGCACCTCAGCTGGTGGAGATGGAGCGGCGCATGTGGGAGAGCCGTTCCCAGGAGCTCAACACCAACGTCAATATTGCGCGTGACCAGTTGCGCCAACGTCAGCAGGAGCTGCGTGAAACCCAGGCCAACCGCGACCAGGCTTCGTCCAGCTGCAGTTTGACTTCCGAAGAGCTTTCGGTGACTCGCCCCTTGCTCAAGAGTGGAGCAGTGTCCGAAGTGGATTTGCTGCGACTGCAACGTGATGTGGCTCGTTTCTGCGGCGAGGCCAAGGCGGCCGGTGCGCAGATTGGGCGCATTCAGGCTGCGATTCAGGAGGCGGAGCGCAAGATTCAGGAGTCGGAGCTGAATATGCGCAATCAGTCTCGCTCCGAGCTCTCGGAAACCCAGGCCAAACTGGGGACCCTGGAGCAAGGCAAGGTGGCGCTGGAGGATCGCGTCAAGCTGGCCGAAGTGCGCTCGCCCGTGCGCGGCACGGTCAACACCTTGATGGCGAATACCGTCGGCGGTGTCGTGCAGCCGGGCAAGGACATCCTGGACATCGTGCCGCTGGATGACACCTTGCTGATGGAAGTGCAGGTCAATCCGCGCGATATCGGCTTCCTGCATTTTGGTCAGCAGGCCGAAGTGAAGTTCACTGCCTATGACTTTGCCATCTATGGAGGCTTGCAGGGGAAACTGGAGCAGATCGGAGCCAACACCGTTACCGACGAAAAGGGGAACTCCTTTTATGTCGTGAAGGTGCGCACGGAGAAGGCTCACGTGGGCGATGACTCGCGCCCCATCATTCCCGGTATGCAGGCCGAGGTGCATATCCTCACGGGCAAGCGCACCTTGATGCAGTATCTGCTCAAGCCGATTCTGCGTGCCAAGTCCAATGCATTGATCGAACGTTAGTTCATGGATCGCCAACAATTACAAAGGAACTCTATGAATGCCTTGCCTGTATTGATGCTGACTCAGGATGCCACGCTGTGGCAGGAATGGCAGCAGATCGCAGGCCCTCAGTGGATGCCTGCGCGCGGCCAGAGCCTGGCCGATTTGCAACGTTGGAAGCAGCAAGGCCGTACCGTGGTAGTGCTGGATGCAGCCCTGCCATCCTTGCCCGAGTCGACTGCGGCCCGCTGGATTGAGCTGCTGAAGGATCTTCAGGTTCTGGTTCTCAGCAACCGTCCTAGCGATGAGGAGGGCCGAAACTTGCTGTCCCGCGGAGCATGTGGCTATGCCCATGCGCAATCGAGCCCGGAGGTGCTGTCGCGTATGCTGCAAAGCATGGCTGGCGGCAACATCTGGCTCGGACGTTCTCTGTTGCAGCGCTTGTTGCGTGATGTGGACGCCCGTCTGCCTGAGCATGAGTCGGACTGGGCCGAACCATTGTCTGCACGCGAGCAGGAGGTTGCCCGCTATGCATCGTTGGGTGACAGCAATGCGGAAATTGCCGAGCGCATGTCCATCAGCGAGCGTACCGTGCGCGCCCATCTGTCTGCTGTTTTTGAGAAACTGCAGGTGCAGGATCGATTGATGCTGACATTGAAGGTTCACGGTATCGGGCGCAAGCAGCTGGCTTGAACCTGATTTTTGGGCTGCTGATGAATGCATAGCCACCTCCGGTGTTTGCCCCCGGAGTGTCTGCTGCTGAAAAGCCTGAAGCCTGCATATTGCAGGCTTCAGGCTTTTTTGATCTGCAACAGCAGAGATCGAATAAAACAGATCCCGATTGGCTTTGGCGCCAATAGTGCAGTGGGGCCTTGGGTCCTACCATGTCAGCTGAAATATTGGAGAGGTGCCTCTTTGTGCACCTTCACTTTTTAATCTGACTGGATAGGCAGACCCTCATGGCAGCTCAAACCGTTCTCGTTACCAAACTCACTGGCCAGGCTTGGATGCGTGGTTCTGATGGCAATCTGACGGTGCTCCGTGAAGGCATGCGCATCCCCGCTGACGCCGAGATAGTGACGGCTTCCGGGAGCACCGTGCAGTTGCAGGCGGATGGTCAGCCACCGCTGATGGTGGGCGAGAACCAGGATGTGCATCTCACTGCGGACCTGATCCAGCCGCCCACAGTGGAAGAGGCGACTGTGGCGAGCCCCGCGAATGCGCAGATTGACCAGATCATTGCGGCCATCAACGCCGGCCAGGATCCGTTCGATGAGCTGGATCCCACGGCGGCCACATTGTCTGGCGGCAGCGAGGGTGGCAGCACTTTTGTGCGCCTTTCCAGCATCATCGAGGCAGTGTCGCCGCTGGCGCTGGAGTATGGACGTTCTGTACCAGCGACTACCGTACTTCCACTTTTTAGTGGGGTGAGCGCTTTGGCGGACAACACAGATCAAGTTACGCCGATTCAGCCTGCCACAAGCATTCCCCAGGCCAGTGCTGATTCGGGTGCGATCTTCGAAGATGCCGTATCTGCCTTGCAAGGCAATGTGCTCGCCAACGACAGATTGGGTGAAGGGACCCTGACAGAGCATCGAGTTGTTCTGGTCGGCGCAGATCAAGGGCAGTACGGCAAGATTACCCTCAACTCCGATGGCAGCTATAGCTATCAGCTTGATAGCAGCTTGAATGTTGTGCAGGCATTGGGTGTGGGTGAGACCCTGGTCGAAACTTTTACGTATACCCTGGTCGATAAAGACGGCTCCAGTTCTTCCGCGACATTGACTGTCACCATCGTTGGCACCAATGATAATCCCGTCCTCACCGGCAAGGCCGATGGGGCTTTGGCCGAAGACGGCGTGTCGGTGGTTACCGGCAAGCTCGACGTGGCCGATGTCGACATCACCGATACCCACAGCTGGAGCGTCAGCAACGAGGGTAAGGGCCAGTACGGCAGCTTCTCGGTTGGCCAGAACGGCGAGTGGACCTATGTGCTGAACAACGAGGATCCCAAGGTCCAGGCCCTGGCGGAAGGTCAGAAGGTCACCGATACCATCACCGTCACCGTCGACGACGGTCACGGCGGTACAGCGACTCAGACCATCACCGTCACCGTCACTGGTACCAACGATGGTCCGGTTTCCACTTCCATCTCCAACACTTCGGGCATCGATGCTCAAACCGGTGTTAGCTATGACGTATCCGGCCATTTCTCGGACCCTGACACCAGCGATAAGCTTACCTATACTGCGACCGGCTTGCCGCCCGGCCTGAGCATCGATCCGAACACCGGCCTAATCACTGGCAGCATCGATCATTCCGCTTCGCAGGGCGGTAACAACGGTGTCTACACGGTCACTGTGACTGCGACCGACCCGTCCGGCGCTACGACCTCCCAGAATTTCAACTGGGATGTTAGCAACCCGGCCCCCTCTGCAGCCGACGATACTGGTACCACGGACGAGGACACCACGCTCAACGTCGATGCTCAGAACGGCGTCCTGGTCAATGACGTCGACCCGGATGGCGACATCCTGACTGTCTCGCAGGTCAATGGTGCCACCGCCAGCGTGGGCACGCCGACGGCTGGCTCCAACGGTGGTACGTTCATCCTGAATGCCGACGGTTCGTACTCGTTCAACCCCGGCAATGCCTTCCAGTACCTAGCTACCGGTCAGACGGCAACCAGCTCGATCACCTATACCGTCACGGACAGTGAAGGCGGTACCAGTACTGCCACGTTGACCGTCACCATCAACGGCCAGACCGATGCGCCCCCGGTCATCACGCCCGAGGACAGCGACGGCTCGGTCACCAGCGCCCACAACAGCGTGGTCGAAGGCACGGGCGACACCGTCACCGGCTCCGTGACCGTCAGCGCCGAAGCCGGCATCGCCGGCGTCACCGTCGCTGGCAAGGACGTCACCGGTGCCAGCGCCGCCAACCCGGTCGTCATCACCACCGACAAGGGCATCCTGACCGTCAGCGGCTACGACGCCGCCACCGGCAAGATCACCTACACCTACCAGGAAACCGGCGGCGCCGACGACCACCAGGGCGGCGACGACAGCGTCAAGGACCTCTTCACCGTCACCGTCACCGACGTGGCCGGCAAGTCCAGCAGCAACGACCTGGTCATCCAGATCATCGACACCGCCCCCGTGGCCAAGGACGATGACGGCGGCACCGTCACCGAAGACGCCGCAGCCCATACCCTGAGCGGCGACGTCGTGGCCAACGACACCAAGGGCGCCGATGCCATCACCGGCGTCACCTGGAACGTCACCGACGTCCAGAAGGCGGCCATCGAGCAGTACGGCACCCTCACGCTCAACGCCAACGGCAGCTGGGAGTTCAAGCTCGACAACTCCAAGCCGGCCGTCCAGGCACTGAACGCCGGCGACAAGCTGAACTTCACGCTGAACTACACCGTGGCCGACGCCGACGGCGACCACTCCAGCGCCAACCTCAGCTTCAGCATCCAGGGCCAGACCGATGGTCCTCCGGTCATCACGCCCGAAGACGCCGACGGCTCGGTCACCAGCGCCCACAACAGCGTGGTCGAAGGCACGGGCGACACCGTCGCCGGCTCCGTGACCGTCAGCGCCGAAGCCGGCATCGCCGGCGTCACCGTCGCTGGCAAGGACGTCACCGGTGCCAGCGCTGCCAACCCGGTCGTCATCACCACCGACAAGGGCATCCTGACCGTCAGCGGCTACGACGCCGCCACCGGCAAGATCACCTACACCTACCAGGAAACCGGCGGCGCCGACGACCACCAGGGCGGCGACGACAGCGTCAAGGACCTCTTCACCGTCACCGTCACCGACGTGGCCGGCAAGTCCAGCAGCAACGACCTGGTCATCCAGATCATCGACACCGCCCCCGTGGCCAAGGACGATGACGGCGGCACCGTCACCGAAGACGCCGCAGCCCATACCCTGAGCGGCGACGTCGTGGCCAACGACACCAAGGGCGCCGATGCCATCACCGGCGTCACCTGGAACGTCACCGACGTCCAGAAGGCGGCCATCGAGCAGTACGGCACCCTCACGCTCAACGCCAACGGCAGCTGGGAGTTCAAGCTCGACAACTCCAAGCCGGCCGTCCAGGCACTGAACGCCGGCGACAAGCTGAACTTCACGCTGAACTACACCGTGGCCGACGCCGACGGCGACCACTCCAGCGCCAACCTCAGCTTCAGCATCCAGGGCCAGACCGATGGTCCTCCGGTCATCACGCCCGAAGACGCCGACGGCTCGGTCACCAGCGCCCACAACAGCGTGGTCGAAGGCACGGGCGACACCGTCGCCGGCTCCGTGACCGTCAGCGCCGAAGCCGGCATCGCCGGCGTCACCGTCGCTGGCAAGGACGTCACCGGTGCCAGCGCTGCCAACCCGGTCGTCATCACCACCGACAAGGGCATCCTGACCGTCAGCGGCTACGACGCCGCCACCGGCAAGATCACCTACACCTACCAGGAAACCGGCGGCGCCGACGACCACCAGGGCGGCGACGACAGCGTCAAGGACCTCTTCACCGTCACCGTCACCGACGTGGCCGGCAAGTCCAGCAGCAACGACCTGGTCATCCAGATCATCGACACCGCCCCCGTGGCCAAGGACGATGACGGCGGCACCGTCACCGAAGACGCCGCAGCCCATACCCTGAGCGGCGACGTCGTGGCCAACGACACCAAGGGCGCCGATGCCATCACCGGCGTCACCTGGAACGTCACCGACGTCCAGAAGGCGGCCATCGAGCAGTACGGCACCCTCACGCTCAACGCCAACGGCAGCTGGGAGTTCAAGCTCGACAACTCCAAGCCGGCCGTCCAGGCACTGAACGCCGGCGACAAGCTGAACTTCACGCTGAACTACACCGTGGCCGACGCCGACGGCGACCACTCCAGCGCCAACCTCAGCTTCAGCATCCAGGGCCAGACCGATGGTCCTCCGGTCATCACGCCCGAAGACGCCGACGGCTCGGTCACCAGCGCCCACAACAGCGTGGTCGAAGGCACGGGCGACACCGTCGCCGGCTCCGTGACCGTCAGCGCCGAAGCCGGCATCGCCGGCGTCACCGTCGCTGGCAAGGACGTCACCGGTGCCAGCGCTGCCAACCCGGTCGTCATCACCACCGACAAGGGCATCCTGACCGTCAGCGGCTACGACGCCGCCACCGGCAAGATCACCTACACCTACCAGGAAACCGGCGGCGCCGACGACCACCAGGGCGGCGACGACAGCGTCAAGGACCTCTTCACCGTCACCGTCACCGACGTGGCCGGCAAGTCCAGCAGCAACGACCTGGTCATCCAGATCATCGACACCGCCCCCGTGGCCAAGGACGATGACGGCGGCACCGTCACCGAAGACGCCGCAGCCCATACCCTGAGCGGCGACGTCGTGGCCAACGACACCAAGGGCGCCGATGCCATCACCGGCGTCACCTGGAACGTCACCGACGTCCAGAAGGCGGCCATCGAGCAGTACGGCACCCTCACGCTCAACGCCAACGGCAGCTGGGAGTTCAAGCTCGACAACTCCAAGCCGGCCGTCCAGGCACTGAACGCCGGCGACAAGCTGAACTTCACGCTGAACTACACCGTGGCCGACGCCGACGGCGACCACTCCAGCGCCAACCTCAGCTTCAGCATCCAGGGCCAGACCGATGGTCCTCCGGTCATCACGCCCGAAGACGCCGACGGCTCGGTCACCAGCGCCCACAACAGCGTGGTCGAAGGCACGGGCGACACCGTCGCCGGCTCCGTGACCGTCAGCGCCGAAGCCGGCATCGCCGGCGTCACCGTCGCTGGCAAGGACGTCACCGGTGCCAGCGCTGCCAACCCGGTCGTCATCACCACCGACAAGGGCATCCTGACCGTCAGCGGCTACGACGCCGCCACCGGCAAGATCACCTACACCTACCAGGAAACCGGCGGCGCCGACGACCACCAGGGCGGCGACGACAGCGTCAAGGACCTCTTCACCGTCACCGTCACCGACGTGGCCGGCAAGTCCAGCAGCAACGACCTGGTCATCCAGATCATCGACACCGCCCCCGTGGCCAAGGACGATGACGGCGGCACCGTCACCGAAGACGCCGCAGCCCATACCCTGAGCGGCGACGTCGTGGCCAACGACACCAAGGGCGCCGATGCCATCACCGGCGTCACCTGGAACGTCACCGACGTCCAGAAGGCGGCCATCGAGCAGTACGGCACCCTCACGCTCAACGCCAACGGCAGCTGGGAGTTCAAGCTCGACAACTCCAAGCCGGCCGTCCAGGCACTGAACGCCGGCGACAAGCTGAACTTCACGCTGAACTACACCGTGGCCGACGCCGACGGCGACCACTCCAGCGCCAACCTCAGCTTCAGCATCCAGGGCCAGACCGATGGTCCTCCGGTCATCACGCCCGAAGACGCCGACGGCTCGGTCACCAGCGCCCACAACAGCGTGGTCGAAGGCACGGGCGACACCGTCGCCGGCTCCGTGACCGTCAGCGCCGAAGCCGGCATCGCCGGCGTCACCGTCGCTGGCAAGGACGTCACCGGTGCCAGCGCTGCCAACCCGGTCGTCATCACCACCGACAAGGGCATCCTGACCGTCAGCGGCTACGACGCCGCCACCGGCAAGATCACCTACACCTACCAGGAAACCGGCGGCGCCGACGACCACCAGGGCGGCGACGACAGCGTCAAGGACCTCTTCACCGTCACCGTCACCGACGTGGCCGGCAAGTCCAGCAGCAACGACCTGGTCATCCAGATCATCGACACCGCCCCCGTGGCCAAGGACGATGACGGCGGCACCGTCACCGAAGACGCCGCAGCCCATACCCTGAGCGGCGACGTCGTGGCCAACGACACCAAGGGCGCCGATGCCATCACCGGCGTCACCTGGAACGTCACCGACGTCCAGAAGGCGGCCATCGAGCAGTACGGCACCCTCACGCTCAACGCCAACGGCAGCTGGGAGTTCAAGCTCGACAACTCCAAGCCGGCCGTCCAGGCACTGAACGCCGGCGACAAGCTGAACTTCACGCTGAACTACACCGTGGCCGACGCCGACGGCGACCACTCCAGCGCCAACCTCAGCTTCAGCATCCAGGGCCAGACCGATGGTCCTCCGGTCATCACGCCCGAAGACGCCGACGGCTCGGTCACCAGCGCCCACAACAGCGTGGTCGAAGGCACGGGCGACACCGTCGCCGGCTCCGTGACCGTCAGCGCCGAAGCCGGCATCGCCGGCGTCACCGTCGCTGGCAAGGACGTCACCGGTGCCAGCGCTGCCAACCCGGTCGTCATCACCACCGACAAGGGCATCCTGACCGTCAGCGGCTACGACGCCGCCACCGGCAAGATCACCTACACCTACCAGGAAACCGGCGGCGCCGACGACCACCAGGGCGGCGACGACAGCGTCAAGGACCTCTTCACCGTCACCGTCACCGACGTGGCCGGCAAGTCCAGCAGCAACGACCTGGTCATCCAGATCATCGACACCGCCCCCGTGGCCAAGGACGATGACGGCGGCACCGTCACCGAAGACGCCGCAGCCCATACCCTGAGCGGCGACGTCGTGGCCAACGACACCAAGGGCGCCGATGCCATCACCGGCGTCACCTGGAACGTCACCGACGTCCAGAAGGCGGCCATCGAGCAGTACGGCACCCTCACGCTCAACGCCAACGGCAGCTGGGAGTTCAAGCTCGACAACTCCAAGCCGGCCGTCCAGGCACTGAACGCCGGCGACAAGCTGAACTTCACGCTGAACTACACCGTGGCCGACGCCGACGGCGACCACTCCAGCGCCAACCTCAGCTTCAGCATCCAGGGCCAGACCGATGGTCCTCCGGTCATCACGCCCGAAGACGCCGACGGCTCGGTCACCAGCGCCCACAACAGCGTGGTCGAAGGCACGGGCGACACCGTCGCCGGCTCCGTGACCGTCAGCGCCGAAGCCGGCATCGCCGGCGTCACCGTCGCTGGCAAGGACGTCACCGGTGCCAGCGCTGCCAACCCGGTCGTCATCACCACCGACAAGGGCATCCTGACCGTCAGCGGCTACGACGCCGCCACCGGCAAGATCACCTACACCTACCAGGAAACCGGCGGCGCCGACGACCACCAGGGCGGCGACGACAGCGTCAAGGACCTCTTCACCGTCACCGTCACCGACGTGGCCGGCAAGTCCAGCAGCAACGACCTGGTCATCCAGATCATCGACACCGCCCCCGTGGCCAAGGACGATGACGGCGGCACCGTCACCGAAGACGCCGCAGCCCATACCCTGAGCGGCGACGTCGTGGCCAACGACACCAAGGGCGCCGATGCCATCACCGGCGTCACCTGGAACGTCACCGACGTCCAGAAGGCGGCCATCGAGCAGTACGGCACCCTCACGCTCAACGCCAACGGCAGCTGGGAGTTCAAGCTCGACAACTCCAAGCCGGCCGTCCAGGCACTGAACGCCGGCGACAAGCTGAACTTCACGCTGAACTACACCGTGGCCGACGCCGACGGCGACCACTCCAGCGCCAACCTCAGCTTCAGCATCCAGGGCCAGACCGATGGTCCTCCGGTCATCACGCCCGAAGACGCCGACGGCTCGGTCACCAGCGCCCACAACAGCGTGGTCGAAGGCACGGGCGACACCGTCGCCGGCTCCGTGACCGTCAGCGCCGAAGCCGGCATCGCCGGCGTCACCGTCGCTGGCAAGGACGTCACCGGTGCCAGCGCTGCCAACCCGGTCGTCATCACCACCGACAAGGGCATCCTGACCGTCAGCGGCTACGACGCCGCCACCGGCAAGATCACCTACACCTACCAGGAAACCGGCGGCGCCGACGACCACCAGGGCGGCGACGACAGCGTCAAGGACCTCTTCACCGTCACCGTCACCGACGTGGCCGGCAAGTCCAGCAGCAACGACCTGGTCATCCAGATCATCGACACCGCCCCCGTGGCCAAGGACGATGACGGCGGCACCGTCACCGAAGACGCCGCAGCCCATACCCTGAGCGGCGACGTCGTGGCCAACGACACCAAGGGCGCCGATGCCATCACCGGCGTCACCTGGAACGTCACCGACGTCCAGAAGGCGGCCATCGAGCAGTACGGCACCCTCACGCTCAACGCCAACGGCAGCTGGGAGTTCAAGCTCGACAACTCCAAGCCGGCCGTCCAGGCACTGAACGCCGGCGACAAGCTGAACTTCACGCTGAACTACACCGTGGCCGACGCCGACGGCGACCACTCCAGCGCCAACCTCAGCTTCAGCATCCAGGGCCAGACCGATGGTCCTCCGGTCATCACGCCCGAAGACGCCGACGGCTCGGTCACCAGCGCCCACAACAGCGTGGTCGAAGGCACGGGCGACACCGTCGCCGGCTCCGTGACCGTCAGCGCCGAAGCCGGCATCGCCGGCGTCACCGTCGCTGGCAAGGACGTCACCGGTGCCAGCGCTGCCAACCCGGTCGTCATCACCACCGACAAGGGCATCCTGACCGTCAGCGGCTACGACGCCGCCACCGGCAAGATCACCTACACCTACCAGGAAACCGGCGGCGCCGACGACCACCAGGGCGGCGACGACAGCGTCAAGGACCTCTTCACCGTCACCGTCACCGACGTGGCCGGCAAGTCCAGCAGCAACGACCTGGTCATCCAGATCATCGACACCGCCCCCGTGGCCAAGGACGATGACGGCGGCACCGTCACCGAAGACGCCGCAGCCCATACCCTGAGCGGCGACGTCGTGGCCAACGACACCAAGGGCGCCGATGCCATCACCGGCGTCACCTGGAACGTCACCGACGTCCAGAAGGCGGCCATCGAGCAGTACGGCACCCTCACGCTCAACGCCAACGGCAGCTGGGAGTTCAAGCTCGACAACTCCAAGCCGGCCGTCCAGGCACTGAACGCCGGCGACAAGCTGAACTTCACGCTGAACTACACCGTGGCCGACGCCGACGGCGACCACTCCAGCGCCAACCTCAGCTTCAGCATCCAGGGCCAGACCGATGGTCCTCCGGTCATCACGCCCGAAGACGCCGACGGCTCGGTCACCAGCGCCCACAACAGCGTGGTCGAAGGCACGGGCGACACCGTCGCCGGCTCCGTGACCGTCAGCGCCGAAGCCGGCATCGCCGGCGTCACCGTCGCTGGCAAGGACGTCACCGGTGCCAGCGCTGCCAACCCGGTCGTCATCACCACCGACAAGGGCATCCTGACCGTCAGCGGCTACGACGCCGCCACCGGCAAGATCACCTACACCTACCAGGAAACCGGCGGCGCCGACGACCACCAGGGCGGCGACGACAGCGTCAAGGACCTCTTCACCGTCACCGTCACCGACGTGGCCGGCAAGTCCAGCAGCAACGACCTGGTCATCCAGATCATCGACACCGCCCCCGTGGCCAAGGACGATGACGGCGGCACCGTCACCGAAGACGCCGCAGCCCATACCCTGAGCGGCGACGTCGTGGCCAACGACACCAAGGGCGCCGATGCCATCACCGGCGTCACCTGGAACGTCACCGACGTCCAGAAGGCGGCCATCGAGCAGTACGGCACCCTCACGCTCAACGCCAACGGCAGCTGGGAGTTCAAGCTCGACAACTCCAAGCCGGCCGTCCAGGCACTGAACGCCGGCGACAAGCTGAACTTCACGCTGAACTACACCGTGGCCGACGCCGACGGCGACCACTCCAGCGCCAACCTCAGCTTCAGCATCCAGGGCCAGACCGATGGTCCTCCGGTCATCACGCCCGAAGACGCCGACGGCTCGGTCACCAGCGCCCACAACAGCGTGGTCGAAGGCACGGGCGACACCGTCGCCGGCTCCGTGACCGTCAGCGCCGAAGCCGGCATCGCCGGCGTCACCGTCGCTGGCAAGGACGTCACCGGTGCCAGCGCCGCCAACCCGGTCGTCATCACCACCGACAAGGGCATCCTGACCGTCAGCGGCTACGACGCCGCCAGCGGCAAGATCACCTACACCTACCAGGAAACCGGCGGCGCCGACGACCACCAGGGCGGCGACGACAGCGTCAAGGACCTCTTCACCGTCACCGTCACCGACGTGGCCGGCAAGTCCAGCAGCAACGACCTGGTCATCCAGATCATCGACACCGCCCCCGTGGCCAAGGACGATGACGGCGGCACCGTCACCGAAGACGCCGCAGCCCATACCCTGAGCGGCGACGTCGTGGCCAACGACACCAAGGGCGCCGATGCCATCACCGGCGTCACCTGGAACGTCACCGACGTCCAGAAGGCGGCCATCGAGCAGTACGGCACCCTCACGCTCAACGCCAACGGCAGCTGGGAGTTCAAGCTCGACAACTCCAAGCCGGCCGTCCAGGCACTGAACGCCGGCGACAAGCTGAACTTCACGCTGAACTACACCGTGGCCGACGCCGACGGCGACCACTCCAGCGCCAACCTCAGCTTCAGCATCCAGGGCCAGACCGATGGTCCTCCGGTCATCACGCCTGAAGACGCCGACGGCTCGGTCACCAGCGCCCACAACAGCGTGGTCGAAGGCACGGGCGACACCGTCGCCGGCTCCGTGACCGTCAGCGCCGAAGCCGGCATCGCCGGCGTCACCGTCGCTGGCAAGGACGTCACCGGTGCCAGCGCTGCCAACCCGGTCGTCATCACCACCGACAAGGGCATCCTGACCGTCAGCGGCTACGACGCCGCCACCGGCAAGATCACCTACACCTACCAGGAAACCGGCGGCGCCGACGACCACCAGGGCGGCGACGACAGCGTCAAGGACCTCTTCACCGTCACCGTCACCGACGTGGCCGGCAAGTCCAGCAGCAACGACCTGGTCATCCAGATCATCGACACCGCCCCCGTGGCCAAGGACGATGACGGCGGCACCGTCACCGAAGACGCCGCAGCCCATACCCTGAGCGGCGACGTCGTGGCCAACGACACCAAGGGCGCCGATGCCATCACCGGCGTCACCTGGAACGTCACCGACGTCCAGAAGGCGGCCATCGAGCAGTACGGCACCCTCACGCTCAACGCCAACGGCAGCTGGGAGTTCAAGCTCGACAACTCCAAGCCGGCCGTCCAGGCACTGAACGCCGGCGACAAGCTGAACTTCACGCTGAACTACACCGTGGCCGACGCCGACGGCGACCACTCCAGCGCCAACCTCAGCTTCAGCATCCAGGGCCAGACCGATGGTCCTCCGGTCATCACGCCCGAAGACGCCGACGGCTCGGTCACCAGCGCCCACAACAGCGTGGTCGAAGGCACGGGCGACACCGTCGCCGGCTCCGTGACCGTCAGCGCCGAAGCCGGCATCGCCGGCGTCACCGTCGCTGGCAAGGACGTCACCGGTGCCAGCGCTGCCAACCCGGTCGTCATCACCACCGACAAGGGCATCCTGACCGTCAGCGGCTACGACGCCGCCACCGGCAAGATCACCTACACCTACCAGGAAACCGGCGGCGCCGACGACCACCAGGGCGGCGACGACAGCGTCAAGGACCTCTTCACCGTCACCGTCACCGACGTGGCCGGCAAGTCCAGCAGCAACGACCTGGTCATCCAGATCATCGACACCGCCCCCGTGGCCAAGGACGATGACGGCGGCACCGTCACCGAAGACGCCGCAGCCCATACCCTGAGCGGCGACGTCGTGGCCAACGACACCAAGGGCGCCGATGCCATCACCGGCGTCACCTGGAACGTCACCGACGTCCAGAAGGCGGCCATCGAGCAGTACGGCACCCTCACGCTCAACGCCAACGGCAGCTGGGAGTTCAAGCTCGACAACTCCAAGCCGGCCGTCCAGGCACTGAACGCCGGCGACAAGCTGAACTTCACGCTGAACTACACCGTGGCCGACGCCGACGGCGACCACTCCAGCGCCAACCTCAGCTTCAGCATCCAGGGCCAGACCGATGGTCCTCCGGTCATCACGCCCGAAGACGCCGACGGCTCGGTCACCAGCGCCCACAACAGCGTGGTCGAAGGCACGGGCGACACCGTCGCCGGCTCCGTGACCGTCAGCGCCGAAGCCGGCATCGCCGGCGTCACCGTCGCTGGCAAGGACGTCACCGGTGCCAGCGCTGCCAACCCGGTCGTCATCACCACCGACAAGGGCATCCTGACCGTCAGCGGCTACGACGCCGCCACCGGCAAGATCACCTACACCTACCAGGAAACCGGCGGCGCCGACGACCACCAGGGCGGCGACGACAGCGTCAAGGACCTCTTCACCGTCACCGTCACCGACGTGGCCGGCAAGTCCAGCAGCAACGACCTGGTCATCCAGATCATCGACACCGCCCCCGTGGCCAAGGACGATGACGGCGGCACCGTCACCGAAGACGCCGCAGCCCATACCCTGAGCGGCGACGTCGTGGCCAACGACACCAAGGGCGCCGATGCCATCACCGGCGTCACCTGGAACGTCACCGACGTCCAGAAGGCGGCCATCGAGCAGTACGGCACCCTCACGCTCAACGCCAACGGCAGCTGGGAGTTCAAGCTCGACAACTCCAAGCCGGCCGTCCAGGCACTGAACGCCGGCGACAAGCTGAACTTCACGCTGAACTACACCGTGGCCGACGCCGACGGCGACCACTCCAGCGCCAACCTCAGCTTCAGCATCCAGGGCCAGACCGATGGTCCTCCGGTCATCACGCCCGAAGACGCCGACGGCTCGGTCACCAGCGCCCACAACAGCGTGGTCGAAGGCACGGGCGACACCGTCGCCGGCTCCGTGACCGTCAGCGCCGAAGCCGGCATCGCCGGCGTCACCGTCGCTGGCAAGGACGTCACCGGTGCCAGCGCTGCCAACCCGGTCGTCATCACCACCGACAAGGGCATCCTGACCGTCAGCGGCTACGACGCCGCCACCGGCAAGATCACCTACACCTACCAGGAAACCGGCGGCGCCGACGACCACCAGGGCGGCGACGACAGCGTCAAGGACCTCTTCACCGTCACCGTCACCGACGTGGCCGGCAAGTCCAGCAGCAACGACCTGGTCATCCAGATCATCGACACCGCCCCCGTGGCCAAGGACGATGACGGCGGCACCGTCACCGAAGACGCCGCAGCCCATACCCTGAGCGGCGACGTCGTGGCCAACGACACCAAGGGCGCCGATGCCATCACCGGCGTCACCTGGAACGTCACCGACGTCCAGAAGGCGGCCATCGAGCAGTACGGCACCCTCACGCTCAACGCCAACGGCAGCTGGGAGTTCAAGCTCGACAACTCCAAGCCGGCCGTCCAGGCACTGAACGCCGGCGACAAGCTGAACTTCACGCTGAACTACACCGTGGCCGACGCCGACGGCGACCACTCCAGCGCCAACCTCAGCTTCAGCATCCAGGGCCAGACCGATGGTCCTCCGGTCATCACGCCCGAAGACGCCGACGGCTCGGTCACCAGCGCCCACAACAGCGTGGTCGAAGGCACGGGCGACACCGTCGCCGGCTCCGTGACCGTCAGCGCCGAAGCCGGCATCGCCGGCGTCACCGTCGCTGGCAAGGACGTCACCGGTGCCAGCGCTGCCAACCCGGTCGTCATCACCACCGACAAGGGCATCCTGACCGTCAGCGGCTACGACGCCGCCACCGGCAAGATCACCTACACCTACCAGGAAACCGGCGGCGCCGACGACCACCAGGGCGGCGACGACAGCGTCAAGGACCTCTTCACCGTCACCGTCACCGACGTGGCCGGCAAGTCCAGCAGCAACGACCTGGTCATCCAGATCATCGACACCGCCCCCGTGGCCAAGGACGATGACGGCGGCACCGTCACCGAAGACGCCGCAGCCCATACCCTGAGCGGCGACGTCGTGGCCAACGACACCAAGGGCGCCGATGCCATCACCGGCGTCACCTGGAACGTCACCGACGTCCAGAAGGCGGCCATCGAGCAGTACGGCACCCTCACGCTCAACGCCAACGGCAGCTGGGAGTTCAAGCTCGACAACTCCAAGCCGGCCGTCCAGGCACTGAACGCCGGCGACAAGCTGAACTTCACGCTGAACTACACCGTGGCCGACGCCGACGGCGACCACTCCAGCGCCAACCTCAGCTTCAGCATCCAGGGCCAGACCGATGGTCCTCCGGTCATCACGCCCGAAGACGCCGACGGCTCGGTCACCAGCGCCCACAACAGCGTGGTCGAAGGCACGGGCGACACCGTCGCCGGCTCCGTGACCGTCAGCGCCGAAGCCGGCATCGCCGGCGTCACCGTCGCTGGCAAGGACGTCACCGGTGCCAGCGCTGCCAACCCGGTCGTCATCACCACCGACAAGGGCATCCTGACCGTCAGCGGCTACGACGCCGCCACCGGCAAGATCACCTACACCTACCAGGAAACCGGCGGCGCCGACGACCACCAGGGCGGCGACGACAGCGTCAAGGACCTCTTCACCGTCACCGTCACCGACGTGGCCGGCAAGTCCAGCAGCAACGACCTGGTCATCCAGATCATCGACACCGCCCCCGTGGCCAAGGACGATGACGGCGGCACCGTCACCGAAGACGCCGCAGCCCATACCCTGAGCGGCGACGTCGTGGCCAACGACACCAAGGGCGCCGATGCCATCACCGGCGTCACCTGGAACGTCACCGACGTCCAGAAGGCGGCCATCGAGCAGTACGGCACCCTCACGCTCAACGCCAACGGCAGCTGGGAGTTCAAGCTCGACAACTCCAAGCCGGCCGTCCAGGCACTGAACGCCGGCGACAAGCTGAACTTCACGCTGAACTACACCGTGGCCGACGCCGACGGCGACCACTCCAGCGCCAACCTCAGCTTCAGCATCCAGGGCCAGACCGATGGTCCTCCGGTCATCACGCCCGAAGACGCCGACGGCTCGGTCACCAGCGCCCACAACAGCGTGGTCGAAGGCACGGGCGACACCGTCGCCGGCTCCGTGACCGTCAGCGCCGAAGCCGGCATCGCCGGCGTCACCGTCGCTGGCAAGGACGTCACCGGTGCCAGCGCTGCCAACCCGGTCGTCATCACCACCGACAAGGGCATCCTGACCGTCAGCGGCTACGACGCCGCCACCGGCAAGATCACCTACACCTACCAGGAAACCGGCGGCGCCGACGACCACCAGGGCGGCGACGACAGCGTCAAGGACCTCTTCACCGTCACCGTCACCGACGTGGCCGGCAAGTCCAGCAGCAACGACCTGGTCATCCAGATCATCGACACCGCCCCCGTGGCCAAGGACGATGACGGCGGCACCGTCACCGAAGACGCCGCAGCCCATACCCTGAGCGGCGACGTCGTGGCCAACGACATCAAGGGCGCCGATGCCATCACGGTTGTCATCACCACCGGCGATGCTAAGTACGGCACGCTGGTAGACAACGGCGACGGTACCTGGTCGTATCAGCTCAACAACAGCCTGTCCGCTGTCCAAGCCTTGAAGGCGGACCAGCTCCTGACCGAAACCATCCGGTATACCGTTACCGATGCTGATGGCGACTCCAGCGTGGCGGTGCTGACCATTACGATCAAGGGCACCAACGACATCCCCGTGGTGACCAATGATGCGAAGTCGGTCACCGAAGACGTGGGTGTCTCTGGCGGCAAGCTCAGCGTGAACGGCGCCGTCACCATCAGCGATGCTGACAGCGGCGAGTCCACCTTCAATACCGGCAGCCTCAAGTTCACCGGCAGCACGCATGCCGGTGGCCAGCTGGGCGACATCACGATCAACCCCGATGGCACCTACATCTACAAGGTCGACAATGCCGCGGTGCAGTTCCTGAAGGCCGGCCAGTCGATCGTTGAAACCTACACGGTTGCCTCGGCTGACGGCACCGCCACCAGCACTATCACCATCACCATCAACGGCACCAATGACGTGCCGACGGTGATGAACGATGCCAAGTCGGTCACCGAAGACGTGGGTGTCTCCGGCGGCAAGCTCAGTGTGAACGGCGCCGTCACCATCAACGACACCGACACCGGCGAGTCGACCTTCAATGCGGGCAGCCTCAAGTTCACCGGCTCCACGCATACTGGCGGCCAATTGGGCACCATCGACATCAACCCCGACGGCACCTACACCTACAAGGTCGACAACGCCGCGGTGCAGTTCCTGAAGGCTGGCCAGTCGATCGTTGAAACCTACACGGTTGCCTCGGCTGACGGCACCGCCACCAGCACTATCACCATCACCATCAACGGCACCAATGACCTGCCGGTGATCCAGGCACAGACCAACCACGGCCTGGAAGACCACACGGTGTCTGGTAACGTACTGACCGGCGCCAGCGACAGGGACAACGATGCACTGAGCGTCGCCGAATTCACCATCAATGGCACGAAGTATGCCGCTGGCGCCACGGCCAACATCGTGGGTGTCGGCTCGATCTTCATCAACGCCGATGGAAGCTATGTCTTTACGCCGAACGCCAACTGGAACGGTGTGGTGCCGCAAATCACCTACACCGTGACGGACGGCACGGGCCAGGTGTCTTCCTCGCTGGACATCGATGTCCTTGCGGTGAACGACGCTCCTGTGTCCAAGGATGGCTTCGGTCACGTGACCGAGGGCAAGGACTACGTGTTCGGCACGAAGGACTTCGCCTTCTCGGATCCAGTGGAAGGCCATTCGATGAAGTCGGTGATCATCGATTCCCTGCCTTCCGGAGGCACGTTGTACCTCAATGGTCAGGCTGTGACACAAGGCCAGGAGATCAGCGCGGCGGATCTGGTCGGCGGCAAGCTGGTGTATACACCGAACGCTTCGAACGTTGGCGAGAACGCGGGCGCGTCCTTCCAGTTCCAGGTCAAGGACACCGGCGGTACTGCCAACGGCGGCCAGGACACCTCCAGCGGTCAGACGTTTACGCTGCATGTTGACCAGTTCACCACTGGCAATAACGGTGACGAAACCGTGAAGGGTGGATCCGGCGACGACGTGTTGTTGGGAGACCAGGGCGGTATGCTGAAGAACGTGACGCCGGGCGCCAGCTATAACATCGCACTGGTGCTGGATCTCTCTGGTTCGATGGACTATTACTGGGGCACTGGCTCCAGTCAGGAAACGCGTCTGGAGACTGCGAAGAAGGCCCTTAAGTCGCTGCTGGAAAACCAACTGGCGACCCATGACGGCACCGTTAACGTCTCACTGATCACGTTCGCGGGCAGTAGCTCTCAGCTGCAAAAGTCGATCTCGGGCTTGACGCCCGACAATGTCGACGAAATGGTCGATATTCTCTTGGGCCTTCGGGCCGGAGGGGGCACGCCATATGGCGAGGCGTTCCATGAAGCCAAGGGCTGGTTTGACGGCCAGCCCACGGTGGACAGCAACGGCAATGCATACAAGAATCTGACATTCTTCCTGACAGACGGCGAGCCTAGCACTGATTACTGGTACAACCGGGACACGGAGTTCTCCAAGCTGGCCGGCATCAGCGACGTGCATGGCATCGGCATCGGCGACGGCGTATCCGTGACCACGTTGGACAAGTACGACAACACGGGCTCGACCTTCTCGTCCGGCGGATCTGTGCTCTACAACTTCAACAACAACACTGGCGCGAACGATGCTACAGCTTGGCTTAAGACCGGCACGGGTTCCGTGACGAATAGCAGCAACAAGATGCGCATTACGGACACCAGCGTGGATGGTCAACCTGTCACCGTGACCATGCAGGAAGCACATCGGATGGTCGTGGCTAGCGGGTCAAGCGCATCGTTCTCGTTCAAGGCCTCGCTGGCGAACCAGAGCGCGGGCGACACCTTTGAATGGCGACTGATGCAAAAGATTGATGGCCAGTGGCAGGTCATCGAAAAGGGTACTCAGGCTGACACCACTAGCCAGATCTACGGCCCCGGCGAGTACCGTTTTTCGTTCTTGGTCAACGACAACAGCTCTGGATCCGGCAATAACGGGCAATTCCGTGTTGATATCGATGACATTCGGACCTACACGTCTGGTCGCACGGGTGCGTCCCAAGTCGTGCAAGACCCCTCGGAACTGGAATCCGCGCTTATCGGCGGCAGCTCGACCAATGAGTTGGCGCCAGTCGGCAACGACAAGATCTTTGGTGGCGACGGTACAGACATCCTGTTCGGCGACACGATTAATACGGATCAGTTGCCTTGGGGCGTCAACGGCAACCCTGACAAGCCTGCCGATCTGGCAGACGGCTCCGGCCTGGATGGTCTCAAGCAGTTCCTGCTCCTGAAGAACGGCGTGCAGCCCACTGACGCCGATCTGCACAAGTTCATCTTGGATAACCATGAGATGTTCGACGTGCAGGGCGATACGCGTGGCGGCAATGACGAATTGCATGGCGGCAACGGCAACGACATCATCTACGGCCAGGGCGGCAACGACACTCTGTTCGGTGACGATGGCAATGACATCCTTTACGGTGGCGCTGGCAACGATACATTGGATGGGGGCTCCGGCAACGACACGTTGATTGGTGGCAAGGGCGACGATATCCTGATCGGCGGAGCGGGCGACGATATCTTTGTCTGGCTCAAGGGCGATCAGGGAACCGCTGCGGCTCCTGCCAAGGATGTGATCAACGACTTTGGCAAGGGCGGCTCCGATACCAACGGCAATGATGTGCTGGACCTGCATGATCTGCTGCAAGGAGAGGAGAGCAGCACGGATCTGTCCAAGTTCCTGAACTTCTCCAAGAGTGGTGCAGATACCGTGCTCAAGGTCTCCACCGATGGAAATTTGGGTGCTACAGGCTCCAACTACGATCAACTGATCACGTTCAAGGGAGTGGATCTCACCGCTGGGCACTCGTTGACCACCACGGCGGATCAGAACGCCTTGATCAAGGAGCTGATCGATCAAGGCAAGCTCAAGATCGACCACAGCTGATAAGCAGCCCCCGGCGAGGTCAGGTAGAAGTCTTGAAATATCAAGTCTTCTACCTCTTCGCTCGGCTGTGATCGGCAGGTTGTTTCAAGAGCTTGCTTGATTGGTTACATTTGTGAGCATTGGACCTTGACTGTGTTCCCGTCAACCTTTCAAGATTCATAGCGGTCATCACAGTATTTACAGGCGTCTCAAGCTATTTATGTCTTGCGCGCTTGCCCTTTTTGCAACTCGCTTGAGTACTTCGCCTAGCCTCCTGTTTCCACAGCCCGTGGAAAAAATGCAGCGTCTGTCGCGCAGAGGCATGCTTTTGTATGGCTCGGCGATTCTCGGAGCCTGGGCGCTGCAGAAGGGGTTTGAAGCCGTCGCGCTGGATTTCGACAGCGAGCGGCTGCAGAGCAGCATGCAGTCCCGCTATGGCGCCGCAGGTGTCCAGAGACTGGGTCAGTGGCTGGCGATGCTGCAAGCCCAGAAAGACAGGTCGCTGCAGCAGCAGCTGCCGGCCGTCAACACGTTCTGGAATCGTGCAGTGTTGCAGTCGGAGGACAGCGTTCTCTGGTCACAGTCGGACTACTGGGCCACGCCCCTTGAAACCCTGGGCAGGGGGGCTGGAGACTGCGAGGATTATGTGATTGGCAAGTATTTCTCGCTGCTGCGCCTGGGCGTCGCGGTAGAGAAACTGCGCCTGATCTATGTGCGTGCCCGCCTGGGGGGCGTGGGTAGTACGCAGAGCATTGCGCATATGGTGCTGGGCTACTACGAGACACCTGCGGCCGAGCCGCTGGTGCTGGACAGTCTGCTGGACAACATCATGCCGGCAAGCCAGCGCAAGGACTTGACTCCTGTATTCAGCTTCAATGCGCAGGGTGTATATGTCGCGGGCGCACAGCCTGCTTCGGTGGACAGGATTACGCGCTGGCGCGATCTGCTGGCGCGCATGAAGCAGGAAGGTTTTTTGCCATGAATGTCATGTTTGGCGGTGCGGGCAGCGCAGCCATGTTGAATGGTCGACACAGATAAGGCAGCAAGATGTCGTTGTTAAAGCAACTTTTGATCAGCGTGACGGTGGCCATTGTGGCAATCTTGATCGGCACCCTGGCTTTCAGCATTGGTGCTGCGCGCCAGTATCTGGATGGGCAGTTGCAGTCCGAGAGCGAGAATGCAGCATCATCGCTGGCCTTGTCGCTGTCGCAGCCGGCCAACCAGGATCCGGTCACGCAGGAGTTGCTGATGATGGCCTTGTTCGATGGCGGGCAGTTCAAGCTGATCCGCCTGGCGTCCCCGCAGGGCGAGACCTTGTTCGAGCGCAGACGCGACAACGGCATTGCCGATGGTTCTGCCTCTGCTGCCAAGCTCAAGGACGGCGCTGCTCCGCCGTGGTTTGTGGAGGTGCTGCCGCTGCGTTCGCCAAAGGCAGAGCGTGTGATCAGCGATGGCTGGAAGCAGGTTGGGCAATTGACGCTGGTTGTGGACAACAGCTATGCGAGCCAGGCACTGTGGGGCAGCAGCGTGCGCTTGACGGGTGTGGTGGTGCTGGCCGGGCTGGCCTGGGCTTTCTTTGTGGTCTTGCTGTTCAGATGGTTTCGCAAGGTCTTGCAGCAGGAAATCTCGGCACAGGTTCAGGCGATTGGACGTCAGGCAGGAAGTGAGGTACCGGCGAAGCCCGCCAGGGCCGCAGTTGCCGAGCTGGTGCCCGTACTCAGCGCCATTGCAGACACTCGAGAGCGGGTGCAGGCTACGGCGCAGGAGCAGATGGAGCGTATCGAATCACTGGAGCTGGAGGTCAATCGTGATCCAGTTACTCAGCTGCCGAATCGCAAGTACTTTGTCAATGAGTTGCGTCGCGCGCTGAGCCGAACTGATGGCGTTGCGGCACATGGTCATGTGATGCTGTTCAGGCAGCGTGATCTGCTGGCCCTGAATTCGCAGATGTCCCGGGCCAGTGCCGATGCATGGCTGGCTGCGATGGGTGAACAGGTCAATCAGGTGTTGAAGAGTCATGCCGAGTGCAAGGCTCAGCTGGCACGCCTCAATGGCTCGGACTTTGTGGTTCTCATGCCGGCCCTGGCCGGGCCCCAGGCCATGTCGCTGGTGCAGCAGATCCGACAGGTGCTGCTGTCCATGCGTGTGACCCTGAGCAGCGGCCAATGGTGCCGCTGGAGCTTTGCCCTGACCGATTACTCGGCATCGAGTTCGGTAACAGGTGTGCTTGCGCGACTGGACTACGGTCTGATGCGAGCCGAGAGTTCGGGCCAGGCAGAGGTGGAATATGTGACCTATGGGGATGATGAGGTGGTCTCTGATCTGGCCGGGGAAACCTTGTGGCGTCAGATGCTGATTGGTGCATTGGAGGCACGGGATACGCTTTCCCTGTCCGTTCAGCCCCTGCAATTCAGGGGCCGGGAGGGGATGCAGGTGCGCGGCGAAGCTTCGCTCTCGCTATGCACTGCTTCAGGTGAGACCTTGATGGGGTCGCTGTTCCTGCCAGTCGCCGTGCGCCTGGGCTTGTCGGCAGAATTCGATTTACGAGCGGTGGCCCTCGGGGCTGCATGGCTTGAGCAGAACGATTGCGAGCTGGTCATTCGAATCTCCTTGCCCTCGCTGGCCCAGCCGGACTTCCTGGGGCGACTGCGTGAAGAGCTGAACGCTCCGGGATGGGCGCGCCGCTTGCCGCTACTCTGTCTGGAGCTGGATGCGCATGGACTTGCGGCGTATCCCGATGAAGTCACCGAATTTTGCCAGGCCATGGCACTGGCAGGTGTGGGCGTGGGGCTGCGTCGCCTGGATCAGCAGCCCATGGGCTTGACCAAGCTCCATACCTTGCCGCTGCGCTATGTGAAGCTGGGTGGTGAATTCTCTGAGCAGGCTGCGCAAAGCCCTGGTGCCTTGCATCTGCTGCAGGCCATCGTCGAGACTGCGACAGGGCTTGGAATTCAAGTGGTGGTGACCGATGTCGTCAATACGGAGGCTGCGAAGCTGCTGCGTCAGCAAAACGCGTTGACGCTGCTTACTTGAAATGACTGATCTTCAATGAAAAGAACAAGGGGCGCATGAAGCGCCCCTTTTCTATGGGTCTTGTGCTCTTAATGAGCTTCGCTCTGATCGGCGATCTGCACACGCCTGGCATAGCGCTGCGCCAGCACGGCGCAGACCATGAGCTGGATCTGGTGGAACAGCATCAGCGGCAGCACGATTGCACCCACGGAGGCGGCGGGAAAGAGCACATTGGCCATGGGAATACCGCTGACCATGCTTTTCTTGGAGCCGCAGAACACGAGAGTGATCTCGTCCTCCTTGCTGAAGCCCAGGCGGCGTGCGCCCCAGGTGGTGATGAAGAGCACGACGGCCAGCAGAATGCAGCACAAAACGATCAGACCCAGCAGTGAGGGCAGGGGTGTCTGCTTCCACAGGCCGCTGATGACGGCAGCGCTGAAGGCGGCATAGACCACAAACAGGATGGAGCCCTGGTCCACCAGCTTGATGATGGAGGCACGACGCTGCAAAAAGCCGCCAATCACAGGGCGCATCAGATGACCGATGACAAAGGGCAGAAGCAGCGTCATGGCAATCTTGCCAATGGCATGCAAGGCGTCGCCGCCTTCCGCATTCTTGTGCAGGATCAGGCTCACCAGGATCGGCGTGACCAGAATGCCCAGCAGGGTAGAGGCGGACGCGCTGCACACGGCGGCGGGCACATTGCCGCGCGCCATGGAGGTGAAGGCAATCGCCGATTGCACCGTGGCGGGCAGGGTGCAAAGAAACAGCACACCGATATACATCTCGGTGGTGACCATGGGCGAAAGCACCGGGCGCAGTGCCAGTCCCAGAACGGGGAACAGCACAAAGGTGGCGATGAAGATCCAGATATGCAGGCGCCAGTGACCTATGCCAGCCAGGATGGCCTGGCGCGATAGCTTGGCGCCGTGCAGAAAAAACAGCAGGCTGACGATGCCGGTGGTGGTCAGTTCCACATATTTGGCGACTTGGCCCGAGGCGGGCAGAAAGCTGGCGAGGACGACGGTGGCAATCAGTGCCAGCGTGAAGTTATCGGGGACAAAGCGGGGGCGAGACATATTCTTGAACTGAAGCCATCCATGCAAAGCACCGGGCCGGTGCGCGATGGCTGCGTATTGGACACGCAATCCATTTAAAAGAGAAATGGATTTATTCGATAGACCTATAATTTTTTGATATGAATATAAGTCTGCGTCAACTGCGTGCCTTTGTGGCAGTAGCCCAAAGCAGCAGTTTCAGTCGTGCTGCCGATGCCCTGGCATTGACCCAGCCTGCCGTCAGCCGCAATGTGACGGATCTGGAGCAGGCCTTGGGCTTGCTGCTGCTGCATCGAACCACGCGTGAGATGGAACTGACCGAGGCCGGCCGTCTGCTGCTGGGCAATCTCTCGCGCGTGCTTGAGGATCTCGATGCCTGCCTGCTCGAAGTGCAAGGCCTGGCGACTCAGCGCAAGGGCCGCGTGAAGGTGGCCAGCAGTCCCACGCTTTCCGCCAACCTGTTGCCGCAATGCATTGCGCGTGGCAGACAACTGTCACCGGGCGTCAATATCCAGTTGCTCGATCGTATTCAAAGCGATGTGCTGCTCAGCGTGCGCAGTGGGGAGGTGGATTTTGGGGTGGTGATCGACCCATCCGAGAAACAGGACCTGAATGCACAGACCATCCTGACCGAGCCTTTTTGTCTGATCTGCCTTTCCTCGCATGGCCTGGCGCGTGAGAAAGAGGTGCACTGGGCACAGTTGGCTGGTGAATCGTTGGTGCTGCTCGATCATGCATCAGGCAGCCGACGCCTGATCGATGCCGCACTGCAGGCGCATGGCGCGACTGCATCGGTGGTGCAGGAGGTGGGGCATACGGCCACCATCTACAGCATGGTGCAGCAAGGTCTGGGTTTGAGCGTGGTGCCGCGTCTCGCCGTTCCCTCGGCCTGGGCAGCTCAGACTGCTACGACTGCGGCAGCTGGCAGTGCCGCTTTGGTCAGCCGTCCCCTGGTGCCCAAGGTGCAGCGCAGCATCATGCTGGTCAAGCGCCAGCAGCGCGAGCTATCGCCCGTCGCGCACCTGGTCTGGGACCTGATTGCAGCGGAGGCAGTCGGCCTGCTGGGCGAATAGCGGCTCAGGGCCTGAGCACGATGCGTGAATCAATCACCAGCCCTTGGGGCTGCGGCGCGACATATACCGGCTGGGGCGGGGCTGCATAAACCGGTTGTGGCGCATAGTAGGCATCTGGACGGTTTCTGCACTTGCGCTTTTCCTTGTACTCGCCATTGCTCTTCCACTTGCGCTCCACTTTGCAGTGGCCGTCCCAGTACTCTTCCTTGTGCTCGCGCTTGTGGTGGTGATGGCGGTCATGTGCCTGGCTGCTCAGTGGCGTGGCAATCAGCACCACAGGCAGGCAGATGGAAACAAGAGCAAGGATTTTCTTCATTGTGGGTGGGGCAGTCCATGGTCCGAGCCATGGCTGCATCGGTTTCAAAACGCTGCGAGCATAAGCGCAATGCACCGAAGAGACTGTATCAATTCATGAGCGAGACTTGTGATGTGGTTGTGCGCCGGACGTGCGTGAGGTGCTGGTTCTTATAAGAAAGAGAGCTGCTTGCGCTTGAAATACATTCGCTTCGAGATGATTTCTATCTGAAATTAAGTAAATTCAGGCGAAACAAGCTATTCAAAAGATAGCTTTTCAATGGATGTCTGTTTTGACCTGGACCCTGGTAGACGCAGCTACTTGAACGCCATGGCTTCTGGGATCGGGCATTGACATCGCAAACCGATACCGCGGTTAGCTGCACCTCGCTAGGCCGCTCAGGGTTGGATCGGATCGCCGGCTTCCGCTCGAGGCACGTTTGCGCCTGAAGAAACCTTGAACATGCTGGGTTGCAGGCCTGGGGCTGTGTCGGAGTTTCTTTGGGCAGGAATGATCGCTGCGGCCTCGGTGGCAGCGACCGAACCGTTGCTTCATGTTCGGCCTCGTCTGCTGCTCTGTCCCATGTCGTTTCACGAGATGGTGGAAAATCCGTCCGACCCTGTCCAATCTAAGCAGGGAAGCTGCAGGCAATGCAAAAGTGCTGTTCTTGCCAGGTTGACGTTGAGAGGAGTGTCGAGGTGTGGTGTCGAAAGAAGAAGAGGGAGGCCAGCGTCACCAGTCGTGATGGCGGGTGCAAAGTTCTGGCTGCCAAGCGCGATGCACAGCTGGCGACCAGTCTGTTGTTGGTAATCTGGGTCTCTGTACTGGTAGCCACCAGCTGGCAAATCTGGTCGGCGCATCAACGCACTCTGAGCGAGATTGATACCAACAATCGCAATCTTGCACAGACGCTGAACACCTATGCCGAGGGGGTCTTCACCCAGAGCTCCATGCTGCTGCTCGGCATGCTTGAGCGCCTGGAGGTGGAGGGCACCACGCCTGGGCATCTTGTGCGCATGCAGCAACTGGTCGGTCGCCAGGAACATCTGCTTTCCCAGCTCAATGAATTGCTCGTCCTCGATGCGAGCGGTAAATGGCTCATGTCGTCGAGAGGAGGATTTCTCGAGGGAACCAGCAGCGCTGACCGTCGCTTTTTTTCATACCACCGCGATAACCCGTCGCACGAGGTCTTCATCGGTGCACCCATACGTAGCCGTTCTACGGGGGAATGGGTGCTTACCATCAGCCGGCGATTTGAGAACCAAGAGGGTGACTTTGCCGGGGTCATTGTTGTCGTGCTGGGGATAGAGAACTTTCTGCACTTGTTCGGCAAGATCGATGTCGGCGAGCAAGGGTCTATTGGATTCGCAACGACCAGCGGACAGTTGCTGGTGCGTTATCCATTTCGTGAACAGGATCTGGGGCGTGACTTCTCTCGTTCCCCTAACTTTCTGCGCTATTACTCAAACCTGAAATCCGGCACGGCGTCGTTTGAGTCCGGCATAGATGGAACGGAAAGGCTATATGCCTTCAGGAGCAATGATCGTTATCCAGTTTTCACGGTGGTTGCCCGGGGGCGGTATGAGGCACTGCAAGCCTGGCGAAGCCAGGCGCTGCTGACGACAGGTGTGGTGCTAGGACTGCTGGCAGTTGTCACACTGATAGGCTGGCGCCTGATCCTGCTCATCCGACAGCGTGCGCAGGCCGAGACATCCTTGATGGCAGTGCGTGAGAAGTTACTGGATGCCAACCTCGAACTGGAGCGGCTGGCCACTCAGGATTCATTGACAGGGCTGGCGAACCGGCGACGCTTCGATGAGGTACTGCAACTGGAGGTCCGGCGTGCCGCGCGTGACGGGACGGTGCTCTCGCTTTTGCTCATCGATCTGGATCATTTCAAGGGCTTCAATGACCGCTATGGTCATGTCGCCGGTGACGAATGCCTGAAAGCGGTGTCGCGGCAGCTGGAGCTGTCGGCCAAGCGTTCAGGGGATCTGGCAGCACGTTACGGCGGGGAGGAACTTGCCATCATTCTTCCCAATACCGCGCTTGAGGGGGCCATGCGCGTTGCCGAGGAGTTGCTGAAGTGCATACGGGGACTCGATATTGCCCATGAGTCCAGCCAATTCGGCCATGTCACTGTGAGCATAGGAGCGGCAAGCATGCAGGGCAGGCATGGACTGACGAGTCCGCTGGATCTGGTTGAAGCGGCCGATCAAGCTCTGTATCGGGCCAAGGCGGCTGGGCGCAATCGTGCCGAGTGCTGAACTGTCGGAGCTGGTCTCTCGGATCCTTAGACGACATTCAGACAAACTGAGGGCGCGAGCCGTCATTTCAAATCCCTAGTCTTGCCAAAGGGGAACGCTGCCTGGAGGTATTTGTCGAGCCATGGTCAGGAGGTCGGCGCAGGACACAGCAAAAGCACCGGAGCCGGCTAGCGTATTCCTGCGAATATCTGGCCTGAGCACTGGTGCCCGCGAAGGCAGGCAGGTTGGCCTATCGCATGATTCACGACAGGGCTTCATGTAGATGCTTGTTGATGCTGACTCGGAGGGTTATGACCTGCATCGACGCCAGCGCTACGCGCTGGACGGTCGCAGATCTACAAGGAAGTTCAACACTTGCTGCGAGGGGTCGGCGCTGGGGCGAGGCCGGCAATGGCAACGCCACCGATGACTGGTGGCAGACTTTGTGCATGCCTGATTCCAGGCTGGTCAGGCTGGATGTGTAGGCTGTGGGAATCTCAAGCAAATGGCGTGAGAGTGCCTCAGCGATCCATATCGACACGCGCTGAAGGCAGTGCGAGCATCGAAGAGCCAGAACTGGCCGCTGCGATCTGCATCTGGAGCAGGCAGAGCTTGCAATTGAGCTGCAGGCCGGGTGCTTGCGCGGCCCCGTGATCCTGCAGCTGATGCAAGCATGTCAGAACTGGTGGCCGTAGCGCACCATATCAACCACCGAGGCTTAGTGGCGGCGCTGCTGCGGCGCAGGGTTGCTGTTGTTGGAACGCTCGATATGACGGAAGGTCAGGCGACCCTTGTTCAGATCATAGGGAGACATCTCCAGCGTTACCTTGTCGCCTGCCAGCACACGAATACGGTGCTTGCGCATCTTGCCGCCGGAGTAGGCAATCAGCTGGTGGCCGTTGTCCAGCGTCACACGAAAACGGGCGTCCGGCAAAACCTCGTCCACTCTGCCTTGCATTTCAATCAATTCTTCTTTGGCCAAAATATTTCCTTTCTACAAAGAGGTCAGTTCAACTGGTTGTCCAGCACCATGCTGCGCCCCTCGGCGAGGGCATATTTGCTGGCCATATCCGGGGTGTCGAACTGGCGGATAAACCTGAAAATCCGGTCATAGGTTCCGCGTCGGATGGAAACCGCTGCAGCAACCTTGCCGGAGTGAGTCATTTGGGTGAGGGCAGTCACAATGTAGTTGCCGACACGCTCTGTGATTTGTTCTGTGTGCATATCGAGTCAACGGGCGGCACAAACCCAGGGCAGGGCATGCCGACCAATGAAAAATGAAGGAGTCCAGCTCTGACGAGCTGGGATCAAATAAGCCAGCCGCTTGCGGGTGGCTTAAGCTTCTTGCCATGGAGTGCTATGACTGTATGGAGCCAAGCGTGGGCAACGTGAGAACTGCCTGAGAAATACTGCGTAGGGCAAGTGCCACGCAGCAATCCAAAGATTATAAAGCATTGTTCTTTTATGCGCAAATCGTGATGAAACCGAGGCGCAGCAAAATAAAAAGCCCCAGGCTCTTGCGAACCTGGGGCTTCTATTCTGGTGCCGGAGAGATGAATCGAACACCCGACCTTCTCATTACGAATGAGCTGCTCTACCGACTGAGCTACACCGGCGATAAGCTATAGATTATAGCGCTTTTTCATCGGCCTCGAGATGGTAGCTGGTCACGCGTTCCACTTCGTTCTTGGAGCCGAGGACGACGCTCACGCGCTCGTGCAATTGCGTTGGCTGGATGTCCAGGATGCGCTGACGGCCGTTGGTGGCCATGCCACCGGCCTGCTCGACAAGCCAGCTCATGGGATTGGCTTCGTACATCAGGCGCAGCTTGCCGGCCTTTTGCGGCTCGCGCTTGTCCCAGGGGTACATGAAGATGCCGCCGCGGCACAGTATGCGGTGGACGTCGGCCACCATGGCAGCAACCCAGCGCATGTTGAAATTCTTGCCGCGCGGGCCGTCTGCACCCGCCAGGCATTCGTCCACGTAGCGCTTCACAGGGGCATCCCAGTGGCGCATATTGGACATGTTGATGGCAAATTCCTTGGTGTCTTCGGGGATCTTGACGTTTTCTTCGATGAGCACGAACGAACCTTGCTCGCGGTCCAGCGTGAACATGGAGACACCGTCGCCCACGGTCAGCACCAGGGTGGTCTGGGGGCCGTAGATGCAGTAGCCGGCAGCCACCTGCTGGGTGCCGGGCTGCATGAAGTCGCTGTCGTGCACGCCAGGGTGGCCTTCAGGCTTCTTGAGCACGCTGAAGATGGTGCCGATGGACATGTTGATGTCGATATTGGACGAGCCGTCCAGGGGGTCGAACATCAGCAGGTATTCGCCTTGAGGGTAGCGGTTGGGCACCACATAGATGCCTTCCATTTCCTCCGATGCCATCGCGGCCAGGTGACCGCCCCATTCATTGGCTTCAATCAGGGTCTCGTTGGCGATGATGTCCAGCTTTTTCTGCACTTCGCCCTGCACGTTTTCACTGCCGGCCGTACCCATGACGTCGCCAAGCTCACCTTTGTTCACGGCAAAGCTGATGCGCTTGCAGGCGCGGGCCACCACTTCAAGCAGCAGGCGCAACTGGCCGGGGATGAGCCCGTCAACACGTTGTTGCTCGACCAGATAGCGGGTCAGGCTGATGTTTTTCTTCATGCTTCAACTCCTTGATATTCGATGCAAATCTGAAATGGGTAGAAAACAGGGCAGGGCATCTGCCTTCATGGATGACGCCCCGCAGAGCGCTGCTCCAGTTCCGCCAGCAGCTCCTTGACGCGGGTTTGCTGCTGGCTGTCTTTCTGGTTCAGCGCGTATTGTTCATAGCGGGCCAGCCATTGGCGGGCCTGCGGGTCATGCTTTTGCTCATGGGCAAGGACCATGAGCTGGAAATAGCTGTCGTAGACGGTGGCATGGTCTTGCGCCGCCTGCGCAATCTGCAGACGCTCCTGAAGATAGGCTGCAGATTGCTTCAGATCGCCCAGCTCATAGCAATTCTGCGCAATATTGGTGAGCACGCCGCGTATCTGCTGCAGCTTGCTCATGGCTTTGAGGCGCTCACGCGCTACAGGTAGCAGTCGCTCGTTGGCATGCCTTGCCTCGCGAAATCGCCCCAGCTCATGCAGCAGATAGCCTTCGTCCTCATAGACGCCGAGAATCTGCATCTGGCTCGGAAAATCCAGAGCCCGTGCAGGCCTCACGCTCTCGTCCCAGCGCATTTCGGCAGGTAGCACGGCAATCTGCGGCAGCGGATATTCAGCCTGAAAGGCTTTGACCCACTTGAGCGCCGCTTCATGTCGCCCGGCATCTGCCAGCCAGCGGATGCTTGAGTAGCGCAGGAAAAAATGAGCGTATGACAGCTCCGGGTCCTGAGTGCCGGACAAAGCCGTCAGTGCCGTCTGCGCTGCTTCGGCTGCCTCTTTGGGCATGCCGCGGCGGGCGTAGACGCTGGCCTGTGTGTAGTAGAGCCGGAAGATATCGCGTGCAGCAAATCCCGGCTTTTTCAACAGCGGCTCCAGCGCCTGCAGATCGGCACTCATGGCTCGCCCGCTGAAGCTGCCGCCTTCGCTGAAGACAGTGGCATAGAGGGGCGCAAAACGAGCTTCGAATCCCGCATCAGGCTTTGCAGCCTGAGTGCTCAGCGACATGCTCGCCGCGGCGACGGCAAGGGCCTTCACGCCCCGAGCCGCGTGTCGAGCCAGCATGTTCAGACCCATCAGTCCGCCAGGGCACGGGTGATGACCTCGCGCACGTCGTTGGACAGATCGGGCTTGGCAGCCACACGGGCGATGGCTTCGCGGGCCGCAGAGCGGTAAGGCTCGGCCAGCTTTTTCCAGCGATCCATCACCCGGGCCAGACGGGAGGCCACCTGAGGGTTGAAGCCGTCGATCTCGATCACGCGATCGGCCCAGAACACATAGCCAGCCGCGTCGGCGCGGTGGAAGGCGCCGGCATTGTTGCAGTAACTGAAGATCAGGCTGCGTGCGCGGTTGGGGTTCTTGATCTGGAAGTCGGCATGCTTCATCAGCGCCTTGACGGCGGGAAGCACATCGCCACCGCGGTCGCTGGCAGCACCCTGCAGGGCAAACCATTTGTCCAGCACCAGTGCATCTTGCTTGAACAGCGCGTGGAAGCGCTGCAGCGCCTGTTCGGCCAGCGGGCTGGCACTGTAGACCAGGGCGGAGAGGGCGGCCATGCGGTCCGTCATGTTGCCTGCGTCCTTGCAGCGCTGGTAGGCCTTGCCGGGCCAGACCGTGTCACCAGTTCGGGCGGCATGCAGGCAAAGCATGGATAGAGCGCGGCCTGCCAGTGCACGGCGGCCGGCGCTGACATGGTCGGGGCGGTAGGCGCCGGTGTCGCGGTTGGCCTCCCAGGCGGCTTCCCACTCGGGCTGCAGAGCGGTCGCCAGCTGCAAGATCATGGCTTCGCGCACCGCATGAACGCGCTGCGGATCGACCTCGGCCAGCTGCTCGGCGATATAGCTCTCCGACGGCAGCGTGAGCACCAGGTCCTTGAACGCTGCGTCCAGCTTGTCGTCACGCAGCACGCGGCGCATGGCGTCGATAAAGGCTGCAGGCAGGATTTCGGCGCTGGCCTCACCGCTGGCAGCGACGGCCTTCAGGGCATAACGCAGGCCCAGACGCTGGCTGGCTTCCCATTGGTTGAACGGGTCGCTGTCATGAGCCAGCAGGGTCAGCAGATCGGTATCGCTGAATTCATGCTCCAGCACCACGGGGGCGCTGAAGGTGCGCAGCAGCGAGGGCACGGGGGCTTCGCTCACATTGCTGAAGACAAAGCTCTGCTCGGCTTCGGTCAACACCAGCATGCGGCTGGTGACTGCCTGGGCCGCGTCTTCGCCTTGCAGTTGCAGGGCGATGGGCTGGCCGCTGGCGGTGAGCAAACCCATTTGCACGGGAATGACGAACGGCAGTTTCTCGGCCTGACCCACGGTGGGCGCGCAGCTTTGCGACAGCGTCAGCGTATATGTCTGGGCTGCGGCATCGTATTGGTCAACAGCCTTGAGCACAGGCGTGCCGGCCTGGCTGTACCAGCGGCGGAATTGCTGCAGATGCTGAGCCAGGGCAGAGCCCGGGTTGGCATCTGCAATGGCTTGCGAGAAGTCATCGCAGGTCACGGCCTGACCGTCATGACGATCGAAGTACAGCTTCATGCCCTTGGCAAAGCCTTCGCGGCCAACCAGGTTGTGCTGCATGCGCACGACTTCCGCGCCTTTTTCGTAGATTGTGACCGTGTAGAAGTTGTTGATCTCGATATAGCTGTCGGGGCGCACGGGGTGGGCCATGGGGCCGGCATCCTCGGGAAACTGCACGGTACGCAGTACGCGTACATCGTCGATGCGCTTGACGGCACGGGCCGAAGCCGTGCCCGCCATGTCCATGCTGAACTCCTGATCGCGGAACACCGTCAGGCCTTCCTTGAGGCTGAGCTGGAACCAGTCGCGGCAGGTGACGCGGTCACCCGTCCAGTTATGGAAGTATTCATGACCGACGACGGATCCGATATTGGCGTAATCGGTGTCGGTGGCCGTGGCCTGACTGGCCAGAACATACTTGGTGTTGAAGATGTTCAGGCCCTTGTTCTCCATGGCGCCCATGTTGAAGTCGCTGGTGGCGACGATCATGAAGCGGTCCAGATCCAGGCTCAGGCCAAAGCGGGCCTCGTCCCATGCAACGGAGTGCATGAGGGAGTTCATGGCGTGCTCGGTCTTTTCCAGATCGCCGGGGCGCACAAAGACCTGCAGCAGGTGATCCCGGCCGGCACGGCTCTTGATCTTCTGCTCGCGCGCGACCAGATTGCCGGCCACCAGCGCAAACAGATAGCTGGGTTTTTTATGCGGATCGACCCACTTGGCAAAGTGGCGGCCATCCTCCAGGTCACCGGACTCCACCAGATTGCCGTTGGACAGCAGCACCGGGTACTGGGCCTTGCTGGCGCGCAGCGTGACGGTGTACATGGCCATCACGTCGGGGCGGTCCAGGAAGTAGGTGATGCGGCGGAAACCTTCTGCCTCGCACTGCGTGAAGAACGTGTCCTCGCTCACATACAAGCCCATGAGCTTGGTGTTCTTGATGGGGGCGCAGGTGGTGAAGATCTCCAGCTCCACGGGCTCGTTGCCCTCGGGCAGGTTCTCCAGCACCAGCTGGTCGCCATCCATCTTGAAGGAGGTACCACCGCCGTTGACCATCACCCGCGCCAGATTCAGCTCGTCGCCGTCCAGGCGCAGCGCCTGTGCCGGCACCTCGGGGTTGCGGCGCACGCGCATCTTGCTCAGCACGCGCGTCTTGGCCGGGTCCAGGTCAAAAGTCAGGTCCACCGTGTCGATCCACCAGGCCGGGGCCTCGTAGTCGGCACGGTAAATGGCGGTGGCCGGGGCTTGCCCGTCACGCAGTTGCAGCATATCGATTCCTTTCTAGGATCAGAGGCCTTGCTTGAGCGAGGCTTCGATAAACACATCCAGGTCGCCGTCCAGCACCTTCTGGGTGGCCGAGACTTCAACGTTGGTGCGCAAGTCCTTGATGCGGCTGTTGTCCAGCACATAGGAGCGGATTTGGTGACCCCAGCCCACATCGGTCTTGGTGTCCTCGAGCTTTTGCTGCTCTTCCATGCGCTTGCGCATCTCGAAGTCGTACAGCCTGGAGCGCAGGCGCTGCCATGCCACGTCACGGTTGCTATGCTGAGAGCGACCGTCCTGGCACTGCACCACGATGCCCGTGGGGATGTGGGTCAGGCGCACGGCCGAATCGGTCTTGTTGATGTGCTGACCGCCGGCGCCCGAGGCGCGGTAGGTGTCGGTGCGCACATCCGACGGATTGATGTTGATCTCGATGGAGTCATCGATCTCGGGGTAGACGAACAGCGATGAAAAGCTGGTGTGACGGCCGCCCGAGCTGTCGAAGGGCGACTTGCGCACCAGGCGGTGCACGCCGGTTTCGGTGCGCAGCAGGCCGTAGGCATACTCGCCTTCGACCTTGATGGTGGCGCTCTTGATGCCGGCTACGTCGCCCGGAGTCTCTTCTTCGACGGTGGCCTTGAAGCCCTTGCGTTCGGCGTACTTCAGGTACTGGCGCAGCAGCATGCTGGCCCAGTCGCAGGCTTCGGTGCCGCCGGCGCCAGCCTGGATGTCGATGAAGCAGTTGAGCGGATCGGCTTCGCCGCCGAACATTCGGCGGAACTCGAGCTCCTCGATCAGCGGCTTGAGCTTGGCGGTTTCGGCTTCAATGGTTTCAAGGCCGGCATCATCGCCTTCTTCCTTGCTCATCTCGAACAGCTCGGAATTGTCGGCCAGTTCGGTGGTGAGCTTCTCCAGGGTCAGCACGACGGAGTCGAGCGACTTCTTTTCCTTGCCCAGGTCCTGTGCCTTCTTGGGGTCGTTCCAGACGGCAGGGTCTTCCAGCGAGGCGTTTACCGTGCGCAGGCGTTCGTACTTGGCATCGTAGTCAAAGATACCTCCGGAGATCTGCCGTGCGCTCGGCCAGATCTTGGAGGGTGTTGCCGATAGAGTTGACGCGTTCTGCTTCCATGGTGAATCCGTTGTTCTTGCTGATAAATAAGGGCTGATTTTCTCATGCCGGACGGCTGTAAGGATGCAATGGCCTTCGACAGGGTTTTTGAGTGCTTCATCGGGGTGTCTTTTTGAGCCCAGCTATGCCCCTGATGCCACCATCGGTTTTATTCATGGATGCCGTTACTCGAAGTAACAAATACTGAATAGAATTCGCAGGCGCGCGCAGTGTGTACGCGCTTTTCAGGCAGTTTTCCCTATTCCCCATCTCGCAGGCGCCAGACCTTGCAGGTCGCCCAGGCGCCCAATTCCCCCATGAACTTCTTTCGCAACCTCAAGCTGGCCAACAAGCTGCTGGTGTCTTTTGTGCTGATCCTGCTGATCAGTGCGGTATCGGGTCTGTACGGCCTGGTCCAGATGGAGCGTGTCAATGCCACGGCCACCGATCTGGCGCGCCAGTGGCTGCCGGCGGCACGCAACCTGCAGGACATGCGTTATCAGCTTCAGCGCTATCGCTCGCAGACCATGCAGCATGTGATGGCGCAGTCGTCCGAGGAAATGGCGGTCTATGACAAGAGCATGCCCAAGCTCTGGGATGAGCTGGTCCGGAACCAGCAGTCGTATGTCAAGTACGTGAGAACCGACAAGGAGCGCGCCCTGTTGGCCGAAATCGGCGAGGAGCTCAAGGCCTATGCCGTGCAGACGGCCAAGGTGGTAGATCTGTCGCATCAGCTGCTCAACGATGAGGCCAGCGAAATCTTGCGCGGCGAGTCGCTCAAGATCAGCCGCGGCATCAATACACGTCTGGATGCTCTCAGCGAGATCAACCATCAGGCGACCGAGGAAACCAATCAGGCCGGCGATGACCTGTATGCCGCTGCACGCTGGTGGGTGATGGCGCTGCTGCTGGGATCCATCCTGATCGGTGTACTGCTGGCGGTGCTGATCGCACGCTCCATCTCGCGTCCTTTGCAGTCGGCCGTTCAACTGGCCCAGTCCGTGGCTGCGGGCGATCTGAGCGCCAGCATCACCGTGCAAAGCCAGGATGAGGTGGGTCAGCTGCTCAAGGCGCTCATGGACATGAACACCAGCCTGCAGCGCATCGTGGGTCAGGTGCGCCAGGGCACGGACTCGATTGCCTCGGCAAGCAGCCAGATTGCCAGCGGCAACCAGGATCTGTCCTCGCGCACCGAAGAGCAGGCCAGCTCGCTGGAGCAGACGGCAGCCTCCATGGAGGAGTTGACCGCCACCGTGCAGCAGAACGCCGGCAATGCCCAGCAGGCCAATCAGATGGCGTCTGCAGCGTCCCAGGTGGCCGTACGCGGTGGTGCCACCGTGGCCCAGGTGGTGCAGACCATGTCGGCCATCAACGAGTCTTCGCGCAAGATCGTGGACATCATCGGGGTGATCGACTCCATCGCCTTCCAGACCAATATTCTGGCGCTGAACGCAGCCGTGGAAGCCGCCCGTGCGGGTGACCAGGGCCGCGGCTTTGCCGTGGTGGCGTCCGAAGTGCGCACCCTGGCCCAGCGCTCGGCCGAGGCGGCCAAGCAGATCAAGCAGCTGATCGACGACTCCGTGAGCAAGGTGCAGGAAGGCAGCACCCAGGTCGGCGAGGCCGGCAAGACCATGGACGAGATCGTGATGAGCGTGCGCCGCGTCACCGACATCATGGGCGAGATCTCGGTGGCCAGCCATCAGCAGACCTCGGGCATCGAGCAGGTCACGCAGGCAGTGACGCAGATGGATCAGATGACCCAGCAGAACGCCGCCCTGGTGGAAGAGGCGGCGGCCGCGACCGATGCGCTGCGCGGTCAGGCCGCCGCGCTGGCCGAGACGGTGAGCTTCTTCAAGCTCGGTGCCCAGTCCGGTCAGCAAGCCGCGCCGGCCCTGGCTCCTGCGACTTTCAAGCCCGCGCCTGCCAGGGCTGCGATCAAGGCTCCGGCCCCGCTCAAGGCCTCGTCGGCTGCGCTCAGGCGCCCCGCGATGTCGGCGGCGAGCAAGCCGCCGGTCCTCAGCCCCGCGAAAAACGCAGCAGCGCCCCGGCCGCAAAAGGCCGCGACGGCAGACGATGGTGAATGGGAGAGCTTCTAAGCCGGTAAGCGCGCGGTGCCGGGCCCGGTGCCGTCAGTTAGGTTGCTATTGATAAAGAAGCTATTGCCGCTTGACTATATTGAATTTCAAGGTATTTTTTATCTGAAATATATTGGTGTATAGCGGTATAAGCTTTCTTATTGATAGTGAGTGACAAGCCCGTCTTCGAAACAAGAACACCCCGCAGCCGTGGCTGACGGGGTGTTTTTTGTTGACGGGGGCAGGAGCGACGCGATGCGCTCCCGCTTGCCTGCATCAGCTGCCGCGTGTGATCGGCACTTCGGCGTTCTTGCCGTAGCTGCCGTATTTGCCCAGCTCCCACTTGGCGATCGCGTTGCGGTGCACCTCGTCGGGGCCGTCGGCAAAGCGCAGCGTGCGTGCTGCGGCATAGGCATAGGCCAGCGGGAAGTCATCGCACATGCCGCCGCCGCCATGCACCTGCATGGCCCAGTCGATGACCTGGCAGGCCATGCTGGGGGCCACGACCTTGATCATGGCGATCTCGGTCCTGGCCACCTTGTTGCCGGCCACATCCATCAGCCAGGCAGCCTTGAGCGTGAGCAGGCGCGCCATGTCGATCTTGCAGCGCGCTTCGGCAATGCGCTCCTGCGTCACGGTCTGCTGGGCCACACTCTTGCCGAAAGCCACGCGGCTGCTGGCGCGCTTGCACATCAGCTCCAGCGCGCGCTCGGCCAGGCCGATCAGGCGCATGCAGTGGTGAATGCGGCCCGGGCCGAGGCGACCCTGGGCGATCTCGAAGCCGCGCCCTTCGCCCAGCAAGATATTGCCGACGGGAACGCGCACGTTCTCGAAATACATCTCCATATGGCCGTGGGGCGCATCGTCATAGCCCATCACGTTCAGCGGACGCGCGATGCGGATGCCCTTGGCATCGGCCGGGATGATGATCATGCTCTGCTGCGAATGCTTGGCCGCTTCGGGGTCGGTCTTGCCCATGGTGATGAAGACCTGGCAGCGAGGATCGCCGGCACCCGAGATCCACCACTTGTGGCCGTTGATCACGTATTCGTCGCCCTGGCGCTCGATACGGGTGCAGATATTGGTGGCGTCGGAGGAGGCGACTTCGGGCTCGGTCATGGCGAAGGCCGAGCGGATCTTGCCTTCCAGCAGGGGCTTGAGCCAGCGCTCCTTGAGCTCGGCACTGCCGTAGCGGGCAATGGTCTCCATATTGCCGGTATCCGGCGCGGAGCAGTTGAAGACTTCGGAAGCCCATGGCACGCGGCCCATGATCTCGGCCAGCGGTGCGTATTCCTGATTGGTCAGGCCCGCGCCGTGGTAGCCCGAGGCTTCGGCGCTGTCCACCGGCAGAAACAGATTCCACAGACCCGCGGCCTGGGCCTTGGGCTTGAGCTTTTCGATGGTTTGCAGCGGCGTCCAGCGCTTGCCGGCGGCCGTGTTGGCCTGCATCTCGTCGGCATATTCCTTTTCTGCCGGGTAGATGTGGTCGTCCATGAACTTGAGCAGGCGCTGCTGCAGGTCCTTGGTTTTGGGCGAGTAGTCGAAGTCCATGAGTGCTCCTTTTGTTGTGGGACGGTCGGTTGCGTGGTGGTGGAAAATCAGGCGCGCTGAGCAAAGGACCAGGCCAGTTCGGCCATGGGGCGGGCGGTGTCGCCCGAGGCCTTGGCCTGGGCGCTGGAGGCCGTGCCGGCCTCGACGCGCTTGGCAATGCCTTGCAGGATGGCGGCGATGCGGAACATGTTGTAGGCCAGGTAGAAGTTCCAGTCGCGCTGCAGTGTGGCCACATCGGCAATGCCGGTGCGCTGGCAGTAGCGCTGCATGTAATCGTGCTCGGCAGGGATGCCCAGGCCCGCGATGTCCAGCCCCGCAATGCCGCGGCCCAGCTCGGCCGGGATATGCCAGCTCATGCAGTGGTAGCTGAAGTCGGCCAGCGGGTGGCCCAGCGTGGACAGCTCCCAGTCCAGCACGGCAATCACGCGTGGCTCGGTGGGGTGGAACATCAGGTTGTCCAGACGGTAGTCGCCATGCACGATGGAGACTCGTCCCTCGTCGCGTGCGCTGGCCGGCATATGAGCGGGAAGCCACTCCATCAGCTTGTCCATCTCGGGGATCGGCTGGGTGACGGAGGCCACATACTGCTTGCTCCAGCGGCCGATCTGGCGCTCGAAGTAATTGCCGCTCTTGCCGTAGTCAGCCAGGCCACGTTCGGCAAACTTCACGCTGTGCAGGGCCGCGATCACGCGGTTCATCTCGTCGTAGATCTCGGCGCGTTGCGCAGGCGTCATGCCGGGCAGGGACTGGTCCCAAAGCACGCGGCCTTCCATGAACTCCATGATGTAGAAGGCGCGGCCGATGACGGATTCATCCTCGCACAGCGCATACATGTGCGGCACGGGCACATCGGTGCCGGCCAGGCCCTTCATGACGCGGTATTCGCGCTCGATCGCATGGGCCGAAGGCAGCAGCTTGGCCACGGGACCGGGCTTGGCGCGCATCACATAGCTACGGCCGGGCGTGATCAGCTTGTAGGTGGGGTTGGACTGGCCGCCCTTGAACATCTCCACCTGCAGCGGACCTTCAAAGTCCTGGACATGCCGGCTCATCCAGTCGGTTATGGCATCGATATCAAACGCATGCTGGTCGGATACCGCGCGGGTGCCGACGAAATGCTCATAAGTGCTCATGTTGTCTCAGTCCTTTGTTCGATTTGTGATGGGCAAGGCGCAGCCCGCCACGCCGCACAAAAGTGCAGCGAGCAAACGCGTGAAAGGGGAGTGCTGCCGCAGAATGCGGCAAGAGAGAAACGAAGGTGAAAACTGGCGTGATTCCAGCCAGAGATGCCGAGCAAGAGCCGCCTCGCGGCGATGGCATCGTCCCCTTCCCGCAAGCGCAGCGAAGCGAGAGAGGGGGAAGCGGCGGGGCCGCCCCCGGCAAAGCCGCTCAGGGGGTGAATCAGTGATCCGTGTCTGCAATACGCAGCAGCGTCACCCGGTCGCGCACGATGAGGCCACCCGGCTCGATGCGAATGACCTCCTCGCGCTCCATGGACTTGAGTTCCTGGTTCACGCGCTGGCGTGAGGCGCCCAGCAATTGCGCCAGCTCTTCCTGCGCCAGATGCAGGCCGATGCGGATCTCGTTGCTGTCCGACAGACTCATCACGCCATAGCTGCGTGTCAGGTGCAGCAGCTGCTTGGCCAGGCGCGCTCGCAGCGGCAAGGTGTTGAGGTCTTCCACCAGGCCGTAGAGCTGGCGTACTCGGCGCGCATTGAGGCGCAGGATCGCTTCGGAAAACTCCACATGCTCTGCCAGAATGCGCCTGAAGTCCGCCTTGGATACGCACAGCAGCGTGGTCTCGCCATGTGCATAGGCGTCGTGCGTGCGCTTGTCGCCATCCAGAATCGCCACATCCCCGAACCAGATGCCCGGCTCCACATAGGTCAGCGTGATCTGCTTGCCCGTGATGGAGGTGGAGCTGACTCGCACCGCGCCACGTGCACAGGCAATCCACTCCTCGGGCGGTTCGCCGCGAGCGCAGATGAGCATGCCATCTTTGTATCGTTTGACGTAAGCGCATCGAAGAATGTCGTGCCGCAAAGAGGGCGAAAGGGATGAAAACCAGCGACCAGAGTTGATCGCCTCACGTTCTTCCATACTAAGAATTGGCTCGTCCATGTTCTGTCTTATGCGTGACTGGTAACCGCCCCATTGTCGCGTGTGGGACCGGCCATGCTGAAGCTGTGGGACTCAGGGTTGTCACCTGTGTGTCCGCTTTTACGGCGAATAGGGCTTGCGTCAATCAAGAAAACCCAGCAGCCATGCGGCCTGCGCAGCAGCGCTCCAGAAAAAAGCCCGCTGGCTGCGGGCATTTTTTCTGCTCATTTCCGGTGTTTTCTGTGCCCGGCAGACCAGGCTAGGCTGGAGTTTTGAATCTCTCAATGAAAATAGCCGCCGGCGCTTGTGCATCAAGCGCCGGCGGCTATTGAATGGGAAGTCGATGCGCTTCGATACGCTCAGGCTGCAGCCTGCATGCGTTGCAGCAGATGCTGGGCAGCGGCTTCCGGATCGGGGGCGTTGACCAGGGCGCGCACCACGGCGACCGAGCCCACGCCCGTGGCGCGCACGGCGGGGAACAGGTCTTCGGAAATACCGCCAATCGCCACCAGCGGGTACTGCTGCATCAGGCGCACATAGGCCGCCAGACGCGCCAGACCTTGCGGGGCCGTCGCCATCTTCTTGAGCGTGGTGGGGAACACCGCTCCCAGGGCGATATAGCTGGGCTGGACCGCATGGGCGCGCACCATTTCGGCATAGCCATGGGTGGACACGCCCAAGCGCGTGCCCGAGCTGCGGATGGTCTCCAGATCGCGCTGGCCGATCACGTCCAGATCTTCCTGGCCCACATGAATGCCGTAGGCGCCTGCGTCCAGCGCGGCCTGCCAGTGGTCGTTGATGAATAGACGTGCATGTGTGCCCTTGACGGCTTCAACAGCCGCTTTGACTTCACGGGCAATGGCAGCCTTGTCGTCGGACTTGAAGCGCAGCTGCACCGTGGGCACGCCCGCGCGGGCCATGCGGCCCACCCATTCGGCCGTGGGCAGCACGCCATAGAGGCCCAGCTCGCGCGGGCAATGGGCAAAGGCCTGGGCCGGGTCGGCCTTGCCGAGGCCGAAGTCGCGTGGGTCGTCGGGCCAGTGGGTGGCATCGAAATGATTGTTGCGCTCGCTCTGGCACTGCCAAGCCTGGGCCAGTGTCTCCGCATCCACGGCAATAAAGCCCAGCAGGCTGCAGGCCTGCAGTGCGGCCAGATAGGCGGGCTCGCCACGCAGCGCGGGTGGAACGGGCTGGGGAGTCAGCTCGACCGAGTTGGCATCATGGTGGAGCTGGGCACCAAAGTTGGCACTGTGCTGGTGGATGATGGCTTGCGCCAGGGCCTTGATTTCTGCGGAGTCCATGGTCCGGCCTTTATTCCTGATGCCAGAAAGGGGTGCCCAGCACGGGGGTGCTGGGCTGGGCGGCATTTTGCTCTGCCATGGCGCCTGCGCGCCAGGCGGCGTGACCGGCATTGACGGCATCGGAGAATGCGCCGGCCATGGCCACGGGGTCTTCGGACAGGGCCACGGCGGTGTTCAGCAGCACGGCGTCATAGCCCCATTCCATCACGGTGCAGGCGTGGGAGGGGCGGCCCAGGCCGGCATCGACGATCAGCGGCACCTTCAGGCGCTCGCGCAGCATCTGCATGGCATAGGGATTGACGGGGCCGCGGCCGGTGCCTATGGGCGCAGCCCAGGGCATGACGGCCTGACAGCCCACATCGACGAGCTTTTGGCACAGCACCAGGTCGTAGGTGGTATAGGGCAGGACCTGGAAGCCGTCCTTGATGAGGATGGAGGCGGCTTCCACCAGATTGAGCGTGTCGGGCTGCAGCGTGTAGTCGTCACCGATCAGCTCCAGCTTGATCCAGGGCGTGTCGAAGACTTCACGCGCCATCTGGGCCGTGGTCACGGCCTCCTGGATGGTCATGCAGCCTGCCGTGTTGGGCAGCACGGGCACGTTGAGCTTGCGCAGCAGCTCCCAGAAGCTGGCACCTGTCTCGGCGGCATTGCTGCCCTGGCGGCGCAGCGAGGCCGTGACCATGGCGGGCCTGGAGCGTTCTACAGCGGCTTCGAGAATCGCCGGCGAGGGGTAGCGCGAGGTGCCCAGCAGCAAGCGGCTTTCAAAACGCTGGCCGTAGAGAACCAGCGCGTCGTCGGTAGTTTTGGTATTCATGATTTATCTATATCTCTTGTCTTTGTACCGCAATGCGCGTGAAGCCCAGTGAGCCTCAAAAAGGCATGTGCCAAGTCAGTGACACCGAGCAAGAGCCGCCTCGCCGCGAGGGTGTCGTCCCCTGGGGGAAGGCGCGAAGTGACTCAGGGGGATTCATGTCTAGCCGCCTGTCACCGGAGAGATGACTTCCATCCTGTCGCCCTCATTGAGCGCATGGTCGGCGTACTGCGTCTTGGGCACGAACACCGTGTTGACCGCCACGGCAAACGGGGGCCTGGCCTGCATCTGCGCCAGCGCATCGGCCACGGTGGCATGGGCTGGCAGCTCGGTGGCTTGCTGGTTGAGAGTGATCTTCATGGCATGGAAACGGAAAATAAAGCGGGTGCTAAGTTAAACCTCTGCACGGCGGCGCTTGCGTGCGCCAGGGGTGCAAGTGCTGTGCGCCAAAGTTCGGGCTCGCAGTTCAGCCACGATGCACGGCGACATCGAACTCGCGCGCCAGTGGCGAGTCATTGTGGTCCAGCAGCTCCAGCACCACGTCCAGCATGGCGGGCGAGATCATGAAGCCGTGACGGTAGAGGCCGTTGACTTCCATGACACGTGGAGTCAGCAGACGCACGGCGGGCAGATTATCGGGCAGGGTGGGGCGGCACTGGGTGGCGATCTCCACTATGCGGCCTTCGGCAAAGCCGGAGTGAACGGTATAGGCCGCGCTCAGCAGCTCCAGCGTGGAGCGCACGCTGGCTGGCGACATATCGTCGGACTCGATTTCGGTCGCGCCAATCACGAACAGATGATCTTCCTTGGGCGCGATATAGATGGGGTAGCGTGGATGGATCAGGCGTGTGGGCCGCTGCAGCGTGACTTCGGGCGCATGGATGCGCACCACCTCGCCGCGAATGCCGCGCAGCTGCTTCCACTGGGTGCGGGCCCCCAGGCCCCGGCAGTCGAACACGAAGTCCGGCTGGCCAGCCTCGCCGGGGCGGAAGTCGCTGATTTCGCGTGGGCTGTCCCAGTGCAGCTTCACACCCAGCGCGGTGAGCTTGTCGACCAGCGCCGTCAGCAGCTGGCGGTTGTCCAGCTGGCCTTCGCCGGGCAGATAGACGGCCTGGTTGAAGCGTCCCTGCAGCGCGGGCTCGCAGTCCTGCAGTGCCGCGCCGGTCTTCTCCTGCATGGCCGGCAGGCTGGGGTTGATGCGCCGGTTTTTCTCCAGCAGGCCGAAAAAGCGCGCCGCGTCGCCCTGGTCCTGACGGTGCCAGAGAATCAGCGTGCCGTTTTGCTGCAGGAACACGTGCTGCTCAAGCTGGGCTATCAGCTCGGGCCAGCGCTTGAGCCCATGCTGGCCCATGCGCACCACGCCGGGCTCGGTAATGGCCGACTCGGCCAGCGGAGCCAGCATGGCGGCCGCCACGCGCGCGGCTGCGCCATCGCCTAGCGGGCCGTGGGCGTCATAGAGGTCGATGGCATGACCGCGCTGGGCCAGGGCCAGCGACAGCAGACGGCCCATGAGGCCGCCGCCGAGAATTGCGATCTTTGAAGAAGCTTGTAGCAATGACATGTGCAAATCGTTTTCCATCCGGACACAGGAACAGGGCCATGTGCAGGACAAAACGCGGCATGCCTTGCGGCTTGTGAAACTCCCCACGCCAGCATGACCTGGATCGGGTGCAGGGGGCACAGGGCACGGATGGTGCTCTGGTGCGCAGCCGGTGGCTGTCGCGGCCCCAGGGTGTTTCTCAGTCCACGCAGGCTGCTTGCCTGCGGGACACCCCTGTTTCGTCCGTTGGACATTACAGCACAACCGCAAACTGCGCGCATTGACCATGCGCATGGGCGATAATTTTTGCCATGACTGTGATTGCTTCATCCTCCATCCCCGGCGCCGCAAAAAAGCGCTATGCACGCGTGCTCTCCATCGCCGGCTCGGACAGCGGCGGTGGCGCCGGCATCCAGGCCGACCTCAAGACCTGCGCGGCTCTGGGCTGCTACGGCATGACGGCAATCACGGCCATCACCGTGCAGAACACGCTGGGCGTGACGGGCATTCACGGCATTCCGCTGGATACCGTGCGCGGCCAGATCGATGCCGTTGTGCAGGACATAGGCGTCGATGCCGTCAAGATCGGCATGCTGGCAACCCCCGATGTGGTGAGTGTGGTGGCGGATGCGATTCGTCGCCACGGGATCAGGAACGTGGTGCTGGACCCCGTGATGGTGGCCACCAGCGGCGATCGCCTGATCGTTCCCGAGACGGCTCAGGCACTGGTCCAGGAGCTGTTCCCTCTGGCGACGGTGATTACCCCTAATCTGGATGAAGCAGCTTTGCTGCTGGGTCGCAACATCGACGGCATTGGAGCGCTGGATGCGGCCGTGGCCGATCTGCTGGCCATGGGGGCGCCGGCGGTGTTGCTCAAGGGTGGGCATCTGAGCGGCGATCTGGTCATGGATGTGCTGGGCCGGCAAGGCCGGCAGGCAGGCGACTATCTGCGCCTGCAGTCGCAGCGCATCGTCACCCATAACGGCCATGGCACGGGTTGCACGCTGTCGTCGGCGATTGCATCTTTCCTGGCCCAGGGGCTGGAGCTGGAGGCCGCAGTGACCGAGGCGCGCCGCTATATTCTGGGCGCCATCGAGGCGGGAGCCGAGGTCTATACGGGCCAGGGCCACGGCCCCCTCAATCATGGCTATGCGCCGCGTGCACAGCTGATCGTCGAAGGCTGATTGCCGACGCCCGCAAAAAAGGCCTGCTGCTGCAGGCCTTTGGCTTTGGTGGGCCCGGGCTCGGGGATTACCAGCCCCAGACCAGATTCTTGGCCACCCAGCCGCTCTGGCCGTTGCTGCGCTGGACCTGGGCCCAGCTGCCTTGCTTTTTCAGCGTCTGCAGCACCTCATGCTGCTCCAGCTTGCCTACCCGGTTGTGCTTCTGGCCAGGGCCGGAGCGCAGATTGGCCGTGCGCGCCGTCACCACCATATGCGGGCTCTTGCTGGTCAGCGGGGCGTGGACCCAGCCCAGCGTGGACTCATAGTCCTTGACGCGCAGCCACTGGCCCTTGCGCTGGGTGACTTGCAGCGGGTAGCCCTTGCTCAGTTCCCAGAGGGTCGCGGAGCGGGTGTTGGGCTGCTCGCGCACATTCACGGTCTTGCCCTTGATGCTGACAAATTCCTGGGCTTGTGTGAGGGCCGGCAGCAGGCCGGCGGTGAGCGCGCCCAGCGCGATCAGGCTTGAAGTGGCGGCGGTGCGGATCCAGCGGTTACAAGGCACGGGGCAGATTCTCCTTTATCGATTGAAAACAGGCTGTAACCCTCATCGGACTTGCGTGGCTAGCTATAGTTCCTGTAGAAAGCTGACAGGGGCTGAACACCCGACAGCCATAAAGGAATGCCATGAACCAGCCAGTCCGCGCCCATGGGAGCGCCTCGTTGACTACCCGATTGACGCTTGCATTGACGGCTCTGGCAGCAGCGACGCTGCTGACCGCCTGCCAGAGTAGGGCGTCGGCGAATGCTTCGGCTGCAACACCTGCCGCTGCGGCGGCAAAAGCCGGGGACCTGCAGATGCTGGGCCAGCAATTGCTGGCCGCTGCCGCGCAGGGCGATGCCGTGACGGTGCGCAATCTGCTGGCTGACAACGCGCCTGTCGACGTGCAGGATGCCCGGGGCAATACCCCCTTGCTGCTGGCCACGGCGGCCAACCATATCGAGGTAGCACGATCGCTGCTGATGCATGGTGCCAGCCCCAATATCGAGAACCAGATGCAGGACAGCGCTTATTTGCTGGCCGGCGCGCAGGGCCGGCTGGAGATTGTGCGCATGACGATTTCCTATGGCGCCGATCTCAAGAGCACCAACCGTTATGGGGGCACGGCCCTGATTCCAGCCTGCGAGCGCGGCCATCTGGAAACAGCCCAGGCACTGATCGCCGCCGGCGTGAATGTGAATCATGTCAACCGGCTGGGCTGGACCTGTCTGATGGAAGCCGTGGTGCTCGGCGATGGCGGGCCGCGCCATCAGGCCATCATCCAGGCCTTGATCGATGCCAAGGCCGATCTGAACCTGCCCGACAAGGATGGGGTGACGGCCCTGGCCCATGCACGCCAGCGCGGGCAGCAGGCCGTGGTGCAGCTGCTGCAGGCGGCGGGCGCCAGGTAAAAAAACAGAAAAATGGCTGAATCGCCCTGTTAAAAGGCGTTTGTCGCTATTGAGTTTGATTTTTTCTCAGGCGGCAACGGAGCGCGGCTGCAGCTGGCGTGTGGCGACGGCCACCACAAAGGTCAGCGCCAGCGTGGGCAGGGCCGAGCCCAGGGCCGCGCTGACATAGGGCAGCAGGTGATAGAAGGCAATGCCCAGCACCCAGATGGCCACAGCATCCCAGCGCACGGCGGGCGCTTTTTGCATCAGCTCCACGGCATCGGTGCCAAAGGCCAGGCGACCGAGCATCACGCCGAACAGCGGCACAAAGCAGGAGCTGAGCAACAGCAGAAACGGCTCCAGGCTGTGCATGGGCAGCACCATGGCCAGCGCCGTGCACAGGGATGCGATCAGCAGGCCCCAGCGGCGAATACTCCAGCCCGGTAGCAGGCTGTGGGCCGACATGGCACCCGAGTAGGCATCGCCATAGGCGTTGTCCACCTCGTCGATCAGAATCAGCGACAGGGCGATCAGTCCGCCCTGGGCCAGCAGCAGGGCCGTGACCAGGTCTTCGCTGGGCAGGGTCAGGGCCACCAGCACGCCCAGGGAGTAGCACCAGATATTGGCCAGGGCAAAGCCGGTCCAGGCACCCGTCAGCGCGGACTTGCCGCTCTTGCCGTGGCGCGCATAGTCGGCCACCAGCGGCAGCCAGCTGATGGGCATGGCGATCACCAGATCGACGGCGCCGAGCATGCTCATGCCGCCGGCACCCTCGCGGGCCAGCAAGGTCCCGAGGCCGGTGGTGCCAGCCATTTTCAGGAATTGCCAGCTCAGCCACAGCAGCGAGGCAATCACCAGCGGCAAGGCCACGCGCGAGATGATGCGGCGCACCAGGGTGGTCATGGAGCCGCTCATCAGCAGCAGGATCACGCCGCCCCAGAGCAGCGTGGCCAGCCAGGGCCAGTAGGCAGCGCCCATGGTGCCGCCTTGTTTGCCCAGCGCCACGGTGGCGTCACGCATCACCACCAGCTCGAAACTGCCCCAGCCCAGCAACTGGATGATGTTGAGCACGATAGGCAGCCGTGCGAAGTGGCGGCCGTAGACGCAGTGCATCAGTCCGGCGCTGGACAGGCCGCTGTCGCAGCCCAGCTTGCCCACCCAGCCCAGCAGGCCGGCGCCGATCAGGGAGCCGATGCCGATAGCAACCAGCGCATGCAGCGGGCTGAGCGCGGGCAGCAGATAGGCGCCCATCTGCATGACCAGCAGGCCCACGCCCAGACTGAACCACAGCGAGGCATGGTCGCGCCAGGCAAAGACGCGCTCCTGCGCCGTCACCGGGGCCAGGGCCCGATTGGCCGATGTGGAAGAAGATGAATTCATGAATGCTCCGCCAGAAAAACGAAGCAGGGGCCGCATGGTTTGCACGGCAGGCCATCGAAGACATGGCGAGTCGCGGTCTGACACCTTGGACAGCTTCCCTGCGCGAGGATGATCTCGGGCAAGCGGCCGTCAAGAGACCGCTTGCGCAATCAGGTTCAAAGGGACTCTCTCAGCCCTGACCGGTCATGGTCAGGACACCCCCAGCATTGCTGCCTGCCTTGGGCTGCAGCGATCGCGATTGTGCCAGACATGCCGGGCCGGAGCAGGACTGCGGCGCGAAGCGGTGTTGCCAATGGTGTTGCAAATGCTTGCAAATCAGAGCGCCTGTCTTGACCCCGTTGGGCCTGCTGCTGCGTTTCAGCCTCCGACAAGTTTGTTTCACGCCGCTGTGGCTGTATCTTGAGGAGGCCTTGTCCATGCTGTCTGTCCGTATCGAACCCCGGGTTCCAGTTTTCTTGCTGTCGCGCGGCCGCCTACTGCGCGCTTCGCTGCTCTGTGCTGCCGCGATGGTCGCCGCTGCGCCGGCTTCGGCCTGGACGCGTGGCAACCACAAGCTGGCCCAGATCAGCATCGTCGAACGTGCCACGGGGCGGGTACTGCCCCAGTACAGTCACGAGGGAGAGCTGTGGGTGGTGGGTCGCCCCGGTGCCAACTATGCGGTGCGCATCCGCAACCTCGAGAGCCGACGCATCATGGGCGTCATCAGCGTCGACGGGGTCAATGCCATCAACGGCCGGGCGGCGAGCTCCCGCGCCGAGGGTGGCTATGTGCTGGATGCAGGCGACAGCTATGACGTGCGGGGCTGGCGCAAGAGCAATGACAACGTGGCTGCGTTCTACTTCTCGCAAAGCGATATGTCCTATGCCGCCAGAACCGGCAGGCCGCAGGATGTCGGCGTGATTGGCGTGGCTCTGTACCGTGAAAAGCTGCCCGAGCCGGCCAGATATCAAGGGCCAGTTTACGAGTCGGACGCCGCGAGCGCTGCATCGGCTGCCGAGTCTGCCGCGGCCGATAGTGCCATGCCGCAGGCCGCCAGCAAGAGCCGCAGCGCCGAGCGTCGTGCACCTTCGGCCTTGCCGGCCCCTTCACTGGGCACGGGCCATGGCACGGTGGAGCGCTCCCAAGTCACCCAGGTGGAATTCGAGGCCGACACCGACCAGCCCCGTCAGATGGTGCGTATCCGCTACGACAGCTATGCCAATCTGGTTGCCAGAGGCGTGATCCGCGAGCCTCGTCCACGGCCGTCCCAGCCGCGCGCGCCCAACCCCTTTCCCGGGGACAATGGCTTTGTGCCGGATCCACCCCGCAACTGAGTTGGTTGCGCTGTCGCCGGAATTTGCATAATCGCGGGCATGCTTGCACCGCCGCTTGCCCAAGCCCAACCCGCCGATGAAGCCCTGATGCGCAGCTATGCTGCAGGGCAGGCCACGGCTTTCGAGACGCTTTATGCCCGGCACAGCCTGCGTATGTGGCGCTATTTCTACCGCAATACGGGCGATGCGGCGCTGGCCGACGATCTGGCGCAAGACCTCTGGTTTGCTGTGGTGGACAGCGCCTGCCGCTATGAGGTGCGCAGCAAGTTCACGACCTGGCTGTTCACCATGGCGCATCACCGACTCGTCGACCATTGGCGCAGGCAGCGGCCGGGCACCAGCCTGTCGGCAGACACGCAAGAGTCCATGCGGCTGGCCGAAAGCCTGTTTGCAGCCTCGGGCTTCGAGCCCGAGCAGCAGCTCGATCGCCAGCTCATGGCTCAGGCCATTCTGGCTGCGCTGGCCCGGCTCCCGGCCGAGCAGCGCGAGTGTTTTCTGCTGCAGGTCGAGGCTGATCTGACGGTGGCTGAAATTGCCCAGACCACCGGCGTTGCCGAGGAAACGGCCAAAAGCCGCTTGCGCTATGCGCGCGCCAAACTGCGCGCCGCGCTGGAGGAACTGGCATGAATATGCACCCCGAAACCCCGTCTGGCGACCACAAGCCCGATGCGCTGCGCGAGCTCTACCACGAGGCCGTGTCAGAGGACCGTGGCCCCAGTGTGCAAAGCAGTGCCGCTGTTCTGGAGCGCGCGCGCCAGCGTGCGGCAGGTGTGGGGCAGCAGCCCTCGGAGCCGATGGGCAAGCCTGCCGCCAATGACCGCTTCTGGCTGCGTCATGCGCTGGGCGGAATGGCGGCCGTCGGATTGGTGGGCTGGCTGATGCTGCAGCATGCCGCCTGGTGGAGTGGGCCGGACAAGGGCAAGGAGGGCGAGCGAGATTCCAGGGCCGAAGCCGTGGCCCTGCCAGCTGAATCGCAGCCGGTTCCGGCTGCAGCAGATGCAGATCGTGCCGCCGTGGCGGAATTGGCACCGACCGAGGCGGCGCTGGCGCAGAAATCCACGGAAAAAAAGACTCGAACTATGGCAGAGAAAGCACCAGATGCCATGGATATGGAAGCATCTATAGCTGCATCAGCCCCTGTGTCGCGGCCAGAGGCTGATCCGGCCCCTGGTGCGGCAGCCTCTGCAAGCCTGGCGCGCTCCGCAAAGCCGGCTGCCAAAGAGCCATCCCGCAGCGATGAGGCCACACAACCTGCTGCCCCGGCGGAGGCCATGGCGCAGAGCTCCAGGCCAGGCGCGCAATTGCCGCTATGTCCCTTGAAGGCTGAGGTGCATCGCAACACGCAAGCTGCAAAAGAGGAGGCAGGCAAAGCATCTGGCATCGCAGGTAAGCCCCTGCATTGCCGCCCGCGAAAGCAGGGGGAAACGCAGATGGATGATGCCAATTCTGAGAAGAATGCTTCTAAATATATAGCGGATCCAGCACCGTGAGACAAAAAAAGCCCGCTTGACGCGGGCTTGGGTGATGGTCTGGCCAGTACTTTTGGGTACTGACGTTAGATCATGTTACTGGATTTTTGCGCTTTTGCGCAGCTGATCCTGGAACTGCTGCTCTTTTTGCTGCTGCAGCTGCTGCATGATCTGTGGTTTGACATCTTCGAACTTGGGCATTTCGGCCTGACGCTCGTCATCCATTCGGATGATGTGCCAGCCGAACTGGCTCTTGACGGGCGCGTCGGTCATCTCGCCCTTCTTGAGCTTGACCAGGGCTTCGGTGAACTCGGGTACGTAGTTGTTGGGGTTGGCCCAATCCAGATCGCCGCCACGGGCTCCCGATCCAGGATCCTTGGATTCCTTCTTGGCGATGTCTTCAAACTTCTTGCCGGCCTTCACTTCGGCAATGATGGCCTTGGCGCGGTCTTCGGATTCCACCAGGATGTGGCTGGCCTTGTATTCCTTGCCGCCATTGGCTGCGACGAACTTGTCGTATTCGGCCTTGGCTTCGGCATCGGTCACGGGGTTCTTCTTGCGGAAGTCGTCAAACAGCGCGCGGATCAGCACGGTCTGGCGTGCCATTTCCATCTGCTGCTTGTAGGCTTCGGAGCCGGCCAGACCGCGGCGGTTGGCTTCCTGCATGAAGATTTCACGCGCAATGACTTCATCCTTGATCATCTTTTCCATCTCGGGCACAACGGGCTGGCCGCTGGCTTCGATCTGGGTCTTCAGGGCATTGACACGGGCCATGGGAACGGCCTTGCCATTGACGATGGCCACATTCTGGGCCGAGGCGGACAGGGCGGCAGCGCCCAGAACAGCGGCGGCCACGATGCGGGCCAGTTGCTTTTGTTTCATGCTCATTCGAGTTGTGATTGAGAAAAGTGAGTGAAGTTCAGTCCATACGCAACAGGCTCCCGTCAAGGAGCCTGTGGCTAGAACAGTGCGTTCTCAAAGTACTTCAATGGCGATGGCATGAACACCCTGGTCAATGAAGTCTTGCAGTGCATCATACACAAGGCGGTGGCGTGCCACGCGGGTTTTTCCATCAAAGGCCGGGCCAGCGATGCGCACGCGAAAATGCGTGCCCACACCGCTGTCGTTGGCACCGGCATGACCGGCATGCTGATAGCTCTCGTCGATGACTTCGAGTCGGGTCGGGGCCAGACGCTGGCGCAGGGCTGCGTCCATTGCCTGGGCGCTGATGGTCATGCTCATGGCTGCTTGTCCTTGGTTTCGGCCGTGTTGGGCACGCCGTCCTGGGGCAGGTAGCGGCTCATGTAGATGGCTTGTGCAATCACGAACACCACCATCAGTCCCATGCCGCCAAACAGCTTGAAGTTGACCCAGGCATCGGTGTCGAAGTTGTAGGCCACCCAGATGTTGAGCCCGCCCATGGCGGCGAAGAAAGCAGTCCAGGCCCAGTTGAGCTTGAGCCAGATGGCGTCGGGCAGTTGCAGTTGCGCGCCCATGACGGAGCGCAGCAGGTTCTTTTTGAACACCAACTGGCCGATCAGCAGCGCGCCGCCCATGAGCCAGTACAGCACCGTGGGTTTCCATTTGATGAAGTTGTCGTCATGGGCCAGCAAAGTGGCGCCGCCAAACAGTACGATGACGCCCAGGCTCATCCATTGCATGGGCTCGATCTTGCCGGTCTTCAAGCGCAGATAGGCGATCTGCGCCACGGTGGCGGCAATGGCCACGGCTGTGGCGGTGTAAATGCCCCAGACCTTGAAGGCCACGAAAAACAGGATGATGGGGAAGAAATCAATCAGCAGCTTCATGCGCGAAATGGTAGTCGTTCTGGAATTCAGACTGCGCAGCACCGACAAGGTTCCCGGCGCTGTGAGTAAAGCCGCATCATGCACCAAAGCCCAGGTCATTCCGTGGGCAAAGCCTTGTGCGCCGGACGGAATCAGCTATCAAAGCTGATGCGCAACGCCAGCGCAGCAAGCCCGCTTGGAAGCGTGGCCCTTGCTGCCCAAGCGTTGCCAGCTCTTATTTCTGAGACTCGTTCTGGAAATCCAGCGAGGCCGAGTTCATGCAGTAGCGCAGGCCGGTGTCGGTGGGACCGTCGGGAAAGACATGGCCCAGATGGGCTCCGCAGTTGCTGCACACAGTCTCGGTGCGTACCATGCCGTGGCTGCGGTCCACGATATTGGTGATGGCGCCGGGCAGGGCCTGGTCAAAGCTGGGCCAGCCGCAGCCGGCGTCAAACTTGGTATGGGAGTCGAACAGCTTGTTGCCGCAGCAGATGCAGTGATAGCTGCCATCGGCCCAGAACTGCTCGTATTTGCCGGTGAAAGGCCGCTCGGTGGCAGCGTGGCGCGTGACCTGGAAGGCCGCGGCTTCGGCGCCCTTGTCCTGCAACAGGGCTTGCCATTCTTGGTCGGATTTCTGGACAGGGAAGCTCATGATGAACAGCTGATCTCAATCGAGGAAGCCCAGTCGGGCGGGAAGCCGGCCCAGTCAGCGTGGTCCGGGTGCGATTCATAGGGCGCTTGCAGCACGGCCAGCATTTGCTGCACAGGCGCAAAGTCGCCTGACTGGGCGGTACGAATCACGGTTTCGCCCAGATGGTTGCGCAGCACAAAGCGCGGATTGGATTTTTGCATCAAATCGACGGCTTGCGCTTGATCCACTTGTGCCAGTTGAGCTGAATAGCCGAGTGACCAGGCATCAAAGCTGGCGCGATCCAGAATGATGTCACGCAGTGGCTCAAAGTCGATTTCCGTTTGCTGCCCCTGTGCAACGGCATCGGTCAGGCGGGTAAAGAAGATGGTGTAGTCCACCTTGCTGTCGGCCAGGATCTGCAGCAGCGGGTTGACCAGCAGGGCAAAGCGGCCTTCGGTGGCGGGCGTGCCGGCTTCGTTCTCGGGCAGGCCCAGCTTGGCCAGCATCTGGCGTGCATAGGCTGCAGGAAAGACGGTCTTGTACGACTCCAGCGCGGCGATCGTCAGCTCTTCGTCGCCGATCAGCGGCAGCAGGGCCTGGCCCAGGCAATAGAGATTCCAGTAGGCCACCTGGGGCTGGCGGTTAAAGGCATAGCGGCCCTGGCTGTCGCTGTGATTGCAGATATGGCCGGGGTCGAAGGCGTCGAGAAACTGGAAGGGGCCGTAGTCGATGGTCAAGCCCAGAATGCTCATATTGTCGGTATTCATCACACCATGACAGAAGCCCACGCTTTGCCACTGGGCCAGCAGCCGGGCCGTGCGCTCGCTCACTGCCTGCAGAAAGTTGGCATAGGGATTGCCGTTCAGTGCAGTGGCCGCGCGGCACTGGGGGTAGTGCTGATCTATGACCAGATCGGCCAGGGCTTTGAGTTCGGCCTGCATGTCGCGTGCGGCGAAATGCTCGAAATGGCCGAAGCGGATGAAACTCTCGGCCACACGGGTCACGACGGCGGCGGTTTCCATGGTCTCGCGCGCCACGGACAGGGGCGAGCCCGTCAGCGCCAGCGCGCGCGTGGTGGGAATGCCCAGGGCTGTCATGGCTTCGCTGCAGAGAAATTCGCGAATCGACGAGCGCAGCACGGCCCGGCCGTCACCCATGCGTGAATAGGGGGTGCGGCCTGCGCCCTTGAGCTGGACTTCAAAGCCCTGCTCCGTCTCGCCCAGCAGGATGGCACGGCCGTCGCCGAGTTGGCCGGCCCAGACGCCGAACTGGTGACCGCTATAGACAGTGGCCAGCGGCTTGCTGCCGCCGCTGCCTTGGCCGAAGACGGCATTGCCGCTGAGGATTTGCAGTGCTTCGGCGCTGCGCAGCCATTCGGGGTTCAGACCCATCCAGCGGGCCGTGTTGGTGCTGGTAGCAATCCAGTGCGGCTCGGGTACGGGCGTGGGTTGCAGATAGGTGAAAAAAGCCGGGCCCAGGGCTTCAAATCGGCCGGGCTTGCGCCATTGCGGGGCAGGGGATTCGCTCATCCAGGCATTGTGCTTGAGCGGCATCAGGGACAGGGCTTGCAGGGTTGTTGAGTCGGTTCCCGTTGGAGAGTGGCCTAGGTTTTTCCCTGAGTGCGCACACATCGTTCAGAGGGAGGATGCCGACAAAGGTCGCCAAGGTTACGCATTGGTGACAGTCCTCAGATGACGGCCTGGAAGCCCGCGCTAGGATGCTTCCCGATCTTCACAACGATATCCAGGAGACTGCCAATGTTGGGTCTGATGCAAAGCCAGCCGCTGTTGATTTCTTCCCTGATCGAGTTCGCCGCACGCAACCATGCCGATGGAGAGATAGTCTCCCGCCGTGTGGAGGGGGATATCCACCGCTACACCTACAAGGATCTGGCGGCCCGCTCGCGCCAACTGGCCAACAAGCTCGACTCCCTGGGGCTGGCCCAGGGCGAGCGCGTGGCCAGCCTGGCCTGGAACGGCTATCGCCATATGGAGATGTATTTCGGCGTCAGCGGCTCGGGCCGGGTGCTGCACACCATCAACCCGCGCCTGCACCCCGAGCAGATTGCCTGGATTGTCAACCACGCCGAAGACAAGGTGCTGTGCTTTGACCTGACTTTTTTGCCCATCATTCAGGCCGTGCATGCCAAGTGCCCGCAGGTGCAGCAATGGGTGGTGCTCTGCGATGCAGACCGGCTGCCGGCAGACAGCGGCATCCCAGGTCTCGTCAGCTACGAGAGCTGGATTGCGGGTCAGTCCGATCAATACCGCTGGCCGCAGTTTGATGAGAACACTGCATCCAGCATGTGCTACACCAGCGGCACCACGGGCAACCCCAAGGCCGTGCTCTACAGCCACCGCTCCAGCACGCTGCACGCCTATGCCGCAGCGCTGCCCGATGTGATGTGCCTGTCGGCCCGTGATTCGGTGCTGCCCGTGGTTCCCATGTTTCACGTCAATGCCTGGGGCCTTCCCTATTCGGCGGCGCTCACGGGCTGCAAGATGGTCTTCCCGGGCCCGGCGCTCGACGGCAAGTCGGTCTACGAGCTGATCGAGGCCGAGGGCGTGACCTTTGCCGCCGGCGTGCCCACCGTCTGGCAGATGCTGCTCGGCTATATGAAGCCAGGCGGCCTGCGTTTTTCCAAGCTCAACCGCACGGTGATCGGCGGCTCCGCCTGCCCGCCAGCCATGATCACGGCCTTCCAGGATGACTACGGCGTGGAGGTGCTGCACGCATGGGGCATGACGGAGATGAGTCCGCTGGGCACGCTGTGCACGCTCAAGAACAAGCATCTGGAACTGCCCAAGGAAGAGCAAATGAAGATCCGGCAGAAGCAGGGGCGTGCGATCTATGGTGTGGAGATGAAGATCGTCAATGATGCCGGCGACGAGCAGCCCTGGGATGGCAAAAGCTATGGCGACCTGCTGGTGCGCGGCCCCTGGATCATCGACAGCTACTACAAAGGCAGCGGCAGCCCCCTGGTGCGAGGGGCCGACGGCCACGGCTGGTTCCCGACAGGGGATGTGGCGACGATAGATCCCGACGGCTATATGCAGATCACCGACCGCAGCAAGGATGTGATCAAATCCGGCGGCGAATGGATCAGCTCCATCGATATTGAAAACATCGCCATGGCCAACCCGGCCGTGGCCATGGCTGCCTGCATAGGCATGCCGCATCCCAAGTGGGATGAGCGCCCCATCGTGGCCGTGGTCAAGAAGCCAGGCGCAGAAATCACGCGTGAGGAGCTGTTGGAGTTCTACGAGGGCAAGACGGCCAAGTGGCAAATTCCCGATGATGTGGTGTTTGTGGAGGCCATACCGATCGGTGCCACGGGCAAGATGCTCAAGACCCGTCTGCGCGAGGAACTCAAGGACTACAAGCTGCCTTCGGCTGTCTGAACGCCCCCCGGCCCGGCCGGAGCCAAGCCATCATCGTGAGATGATGGCTTTTTTGCCTGTGCCTCTTCTGGCTCCATTGCTTGACATCCATGCCTTCAGCTCCCGGTTTTTGCGATTGCTCGCCACCCTCGGTACCGGATGGAGGTCGCGCCCACGACTTGCTGCGACGCCAGCTTCTCGCAGCCGCCTTGCTAGGCGGGCTGGGTGCTTGGAGTCTGCCTGCAGCAGCCTGCGGGCCAGAGACTGTCGCCCCGGCTGCACCGCGCAATGTGTGTCTGGAGTGTCTGGCACGCCGGGCGCAGCAGCGCTCGGCCTTTGTGAACAAGGAGTTGCCATGAGCGCCGGGCCGCTCTGGCCGCAAGCAAGACCTGCACGCAAGAGCTGGCCTCTGTGCTGGTCGCAGCTCAATTCGACCGGCAAGCCAGCAGGCAAGCCCATGCAGCTGTATCTGTTGCTGGATGCGGCACAGAACCGTGACTTGTTGGCGCAGGTGCCGCAAAGCGGTGCCGAGGCCTTGTTTGCTTTCACGCGCGCGAGCAAGGAGGGCAAGCTCAGCCCCTGGTTGGTGCACCTGGGCAGCAGTGCCCAGGCCTTGAAAATGCGGCAGCAGAACTTTCTCGATGCCGTGCTCGATGTGGTGCAGGCCAGCCCTTGTGCCAGCTTGCTGGCCAGCGAGTGCGAGATGCCGGTGCTGCTGGCCCATCTGCGCCTGGCCATGGATCCAAGACTGCCTGGAGGCCACAGCAGTTATCTGGCCTTCTGGGATCCGGTCGTGCTGGCGGCCTTGCTGGGGCAGAGTGATCCGGACACGCAATCCGGCATCGATCCCGTGCTGCAGCCCGCGCAGTGCCGGGCCTTGCTGGGGCCGGTCGCACGCTGGTGGTGCTGGAGCCGATCGGGCCGTTTGCATGAATATGCGGTGGCTGATTTTGCCGGGCCTGCGGCGCCCCTGCCGCTGCAACTCGGCACCGCTCAGGTCGATGCGCTGGTAAAGGGTAATGTGCCCGATCTGCTGATCTACTATCTCAATCTGAATCAGACCCATCTGCGCGACAGATTGCCGCCGCTGGCAATGCATTGGTTTACGCGTCAGCAACTGGTGTTTGCGCGCCGCCAGGGGCTATCGGGTACACGTGACCTGCTCAACTATCTGTGCCTGGCGTTGATGGCGGGCGCGCGCTTTGATCAGCTGCCCGGCGTGAAGGAGCTTTTGGCCGGGGTCAAGGCCGGCAGGCTGAGCTTCGACCAGCTGATGCGCGAGATAGGCCCGCTTCTGGATGGCCGGGAGTTGCCCGAGCCTCAGGTGCTGAGCAGCTCCAGCGGCCTGCCGCTGACGGAAAGCCAGCTACCACCCTAGACTGCTGAAGTCTAAAGTGCCTCTAGACCTTTATGGGTGAGAGAAGCCTGCTATGGTTTCTGAAGTTGTGGCCTGAGGTAAACCCTGTAGTCACCAATGTGATATGCGCTAGGGCAACCCCCAGGCCGCAGGCGCTGGCTTGCCCTTTAGGCTGGGCGTCGCTCATAACCACCAACGGAGACGCTCTATGAAGTTTGCAATCAAGGCTTTGACAGCATCGGTGATCCTGGCGTGCGCGGGGAGTGCAATGGCGCAGAAGGGTGAGACCGTCAAGGTCGCCTGGATTGACCCGCTCTCGGGCCTGATGGCAGCGCTGGGATCCAATCAGCTCAAAAGCCTGCAGTACGTGGCCGAGGAACTCAACAAGAGCAATGCTTCGGGGGTGAAGTTCGAGATCATCGGCATCGACAACAAGCTCAGTCCGCAGGAGACCACGGCCGCGCTGCGTTCGGCCATGGACCAGGGCGTGCGCTATGTGTTCCAGGGTAATGGCTCGGGCCCGGCGCTGGCCATCATGGATGCGCTGGAAAAGCACAATGCGCGCAACAAGGGCAAGGAGGTCGTGTTCCTCAACTATGCGGCCGTGGACCCTGATCTGACCAACAGCAAGTGCAGTTACTGGCATTTCCGCCTCGATGCCGATACCTCCATGAAGATGGAGGCCTTGACCACCTATATGAAGGACGTGCCTGAGATCAAGAAGGTCTATCTGATCAACCAGAACTACTCGCATGGCCAGCAGGTGTCCAAGTACGCCAAGGAGATGCTCAAGCGCAAGCGCCCCGATGTGGAGATCGTGGGTGATGACTTCTCGCCATTGGCTCAGGTACGTGATTTTGCGCCCTATGTGGCCAAGATCAAGCAGTCGGGCGCCGACACGGTGATCACGGGCAACTGGGGTTCGGACCTGGCGCTGCTGATCAAGGCTGCCAACGATGCGGGCCTGAACAACGTCAAGTTCTACACCTATTACGCCATTGCCACGGGCGCGCCCACGGCCATGGGCGCAGCGGCGGCAGGCAAGGTCTATATGGTGGGCTATGGTCACCTGAACATGCCTGGTTCCATGGACAAGATCGTCAAGGGCTTCAAGGCCAAGGTCAACGAGGACATGTACACCGGCACCGTGTACACGGGGCTGAACATGCTCGACCAGGCTTTTGCCAAAGCCAAGACCACCGACCCGGTCAAGGTCGCCGCGACCATGGAGGGCATGAAGTTCCAGAACTACAACGGCGAGGTCGAGATGCGCAAGAGCGATCACCAGTTGCAGCAGGGCCTGTACATCGCGCGCTGGGAGAAGGCCGGCGGCAAATACCCCATGGACTCCGAGAACACGGGCTATACCTTTGCACCTGTGAAGTACTTCGAGCCCTATGTGGCCAGCACTCCCACCAGCTGCCAGATGAAACGCCCCTCCTGAGCGGGGAGGCGGGGTCGATATTCGGGGCGTCCTGGTGGCGTCCCTTTTTTATGGTTCATCGCGCATTACCGGGGAAGGCTGCGCGAATCTTCAGAAAGAAATAGTCCTGATCGCGGTAGCCATAGGCCCGGCGCTTGATGACCTTGATGGTGTTGTTGATGCCCTCGACAACACTTGTGTTCAAGGGATGCCGGCATCGGGCGATGATCCCGTGCAGGTAGCTTTGCAAGCGCTGAGCAAAGGTGCTCAGTGCTGTAATACCGCTTTGGCGCGCTTGCTCACACCAGTGCTGCCAGGCGCGATGCGCCCAAGCCGGACGACGGTAAAACCACAGCTGTTTTAGCTCATCGCGCAAGACGTATACCGCCATTAATGGCTCATTGGCCGCCAGCAGTTCCTTGAGCTGCACTGCTTGTTGAGCCTGCAGCTTGTTGCGATTGCGCAGTAGCAACCAGCGGCTGGACTTGAGCACCTTGCGCGCCAAGGGCTGTTGGCGCAGCAAGTTGGCCTGATCGACACGCACTCGGTCGATAACCTCCCGGCCATACTTGGCCACGACATGGAACAGGTCATAGACGATCTCGGCGTTGGGGCAGTTGGCCTGGATCTCCAGCTCGTAGGCAGTAGTCATGTCGATAGCAACCGCGCGAATGCGCTGGGCAACGCCAACGGGCAACTGCTCGAAGAACTGGCGGGCCGTCTCGCGTGAGCGCCCTTGCCCCACCCACAGCACCTGCCGGCTGATGGGGTCGACGACGACTGTGGCGTAGCGATGGCCCTTGTGCAACGCAAACTCGTCCATCGCCAGATACTCGATCTGATCCCATTGCGGCTGCGCGGTAGTGGCCAGCAATAAGGCCTTGTCGATGGACTTGACCGTGTGCCACCCAAGATCGAAGAAGGCCGCGACTGCCTTGATGCTGCTGCTGCGAAGCAACTGGCTGCACGCCTGTGCCAGACGGTCTGTGACGCGCTGGTAGCGACCGAGCCAGCTGAGTTTCTCCAGGCACGGGCCACCACAGCTATCGCACCACAGACGCCGACGCGGCACATGCAGCACCACCTTGTACTCGAACAATGCCAGATCGCGCACGCGCCGTGTCGTGGTCTCATGGACTTGGCTGCACTGCGCACCGCAGCGTTCGCAATGCATGACGCTGGCCTGCGGCTTCAGATAGATCGACACGGTGCGGCTATCGCCCTGGGGCCACTGCACACGTTCAACCTCGTAGCCCTCCCAGCCGCCAAGAGCCTGCAATAACTTCGAGTCCAGCATTTGATTTGTTCTCCGATGTCAGCTTCGCTGCCGTCAGATTACAAAACGAACGGGCTCATCTCCACGGAATTCCTCGATGAACCTTTTTTATTGCCGGGTTTCATTCGTCTGCAAGTGCGAGCAGCTGTCGCGCAAGTGTCGCCAATTGCCGCGAATCTGCCTTGGAAGTCGCATGCGTGATAGTTACTAAGGCTTTCCCCAGCGGGAAAAAGTCTACCGGCCGGTAGATTGGCGGCAGTCGCTAGCAAAAACAATGAAAGGAGACAAGTATGAAATGGGTTATGCGCGCGGTGGCCCTCTCGGCTATGGCAGTAAGTGCAGGTGGTGCCTGGGCTCAGAAGGGTGAAATCGTCAAGGTCGCCTGGATTGATCCCCTGTCGGGTCTGATGGCTGCCGTGGGAACGAATCAGCTCAAGACTTTTCAGTTGCTGGCGGAAGAGTTCAACAAGAAAAACGCCTCGGGCGTGAAGTTCGAGGTCGTGGCGCTGGACAACAAGCTCAGCCCGCAGGAGACCACGGCTGCGCTGCGCTCGGCCATGGATCAGGGTGTGCGCTATGTGACGCAGGGCAATGGCTCGGGCCCGGCGCTGGCCATCATGGATGCACTGGAAAAGCACAATGCGCGCAACAAGGGCAAGGAGCTGCTCTATCTCAACTACGCGGCCGTGGATCCCGACCTGACCAACAGCAAGTGCAGCTACTGGCATTTCCGACTCGATGCCGATACCTCCATGAAGATGGAGGCGCTGACCACCTTCATGAAGGACGATGCCGAGGTCAAGAAGGTCTATCTGATCAACCAGAACTACGGGCATGGTCAGCAGGTGTCCAAGTTCGCCAAGGACTTGCTCAAGAGAAAGCGTCCCGATGTGCAGATCGTGGGCGATGACTTTTCTCCGCTGGCCCAGGTACGCGACTTCGCGCCCTATGTGGCCAAGATCAAGCAGTCGGGTGCTGATACGGTGATCACCGGCAACTGGGGCGCAGATCTGTCACTGCTGCTCAAGGCGGCCAACGACGCGGGCCTGAACAACGTCAAGTTCTATACCTATTACGCGTTTGGCGCCGGCGCTCCCACGGCCATGGGTGCTGCCTCCGATGGCAAGGTCTATACCGTGACCTACGGGCACTACAACATGGGCGCGCCGATTCAGGCCAGCATGGACAGCTTCAAGAAGAAGTTCAACGACGACCTGACGCAAAGCTCGATCTACCATGTCTTCGCCTTGCTGGATGCGGCCTTTGTCAAGACGGGCTCCACCGACCCGGTCAAGGTGGCGGCGGCTCTCGAGGGCATGAAGCTCAGGAGCTTCAATGGCGATGTCGAAATGCGCAAGAGCGACCACCAGCTGCAGCAGGGCCTGTATATCTCGAAGTGGCAGAAGGCGGGCGGCAAGTTCCCCTATGACGCGGAAAACACCGGCTACACCTTCGCCCCCGTGAAGTACTACGAGCCCTATGTGGCCAGCACGCCCACCAGTTGCCAGATGAAGCGTCCGTCCTGAGCCGGACCCGCATATTCTCACTTTCCCTCGTGCTGCAGCATCCGCACCCACAAGAGCGCATAACAGGTGCAGTGCCGCAGCGGTCTTTTTGCTCATGAGAACAAGGCAAGTCGATGACGCCTGAATTTTTCACCATATCCATGCTCAACGGCGTGAGCTACGGGCTGCTGCTCTTCATGCTCAGCTCGGGCCTGACGCTGATCTTCAGCATGATGGGCGTGCTTAATTTCGCTCACACCAGTTTCTACATGCTGGGTGCGTACTTCGCATACACGCTCAGCGGCGTCATCGGGTTCTGGCCCGCGCTCTTTCTCTGCCCCTTGCTGGTGGGCGTGCTGGGGGCGCTGTTCGAGCGCCACAGCCTGCGCCGCGTGCACAAATATGGCCATGTGCCCGAGTTGCTGGTGACTTTTGGCCTGTCCTATCTGATTCTTGAGGTGGTGCAACTGGTCTGGGGGCGTGGCACCGTGCCTTATGCGCTGCCATCGGCGCTGCAGGGGCCGCTTTTCACCTTGTATGGCACACAGTTCCCCAAGTCGCGCTCCTTTGTGATGCTGGTGGCGCTGCTGATGCTGGTGGCTGTCTGGTTGCTGCTGACGCGCACACGCATCGGTCTGGTGATTCAGGCCGCGCTCAAGAACCCCGAAATGGTGGAGGCGCTGGGCCACAACGTGCCGCGCGTGTTCATGCTGGTGTTCGGCGGCGGCTGCGCGCTGGCCGGGCTGGCCGGAGTGATCGGCGGCAACACCTATGTGACCGAGCCCGCTATGGCGGCCTCCGTCGGCTCCATCATTTTCGTCGTGGTGGTGGTCGGCGGCATGGGTTCGCTGGCCGGGGCTTTCGTTGCCTCGCTGCTGATCGGCGTGGTGCAGACCTTTGCCGTGGCACTGGACTGGTCTCTGGCCGGCCTGTTCGCCTCCATGGGTCATCAGGTCAATGAGTCCACCTTCGGCTGGCCCGTGTTGCGGCTGACACTGTCGCAGGTTGCGCCGATTCTGCCTTACCTGTTCCTGGTGCTGATTCTGATTTTCCGCCCCAGGGGCTTGCTGGGTACCAGAGGGGATTGAGCCATGTCTTCGATTGCAAAAACATCCATGAATTCTTCTGCTGCCGACAAGGCTCGGACCCAGGGACATTACCGCTTCAAGCCCTTGAACATAGGGCGAATTCTGATCTGGGGCCTGTTTGCGCTGGCGCTCATCGTGGCACCGCTGATCTTCACCAGCTCGCTGGCTCTGACCATGCTCAGCCAGATCGGCTATCTGATCATCATCTGCCTGTCCTACAACATCCTGCTGGGGCAGGGCGGCATGCTGAGCTTCGGGCATGCGGTCTATACCGGCCTGGGCTCGTTCCTGGCCATCCATGCCATGAACAAGGCCGCTGCAGGCGAGATGGCCATTCCGCTGGTGCTGATTCCCGTTGTGGGCGGCCTGGCGGGCATGTTCTTCGCCGCGCTCTTCGGCTATGTGACGACCAAGAAATCCGGCACCACCTTTGCCATGATCACCTTGGGACTGGGAGAGCTGGTGGCGTCCATGGCGCTGATGTTTCCAGAGTTCTTCGGCGGCGAGGGCGGCATCACCACGGACCGGGTCTACAGCAAGTTCTTCGGGCTGGATTTCGGCTCGGGCCTGCAGGTGTACTACCTGATTGCCGTGTATTGCTTTGTCTGCACGGCTGCCATGTTTGCCTTCACCGGCACGCCGCTGGGACGCATGCTGAACGCCGTGCGCGACAACCCGGAGCGCGTGGAATTCGTGGGCTACAACACCCAGCGCGTGCGCTACTTCGCCTTCATCATTGCAGGCTTTTTTGCGGGCATCGGCGGCGGGCTGACGGCCATCAATTTCGAGATCATCACGGCCATGGACAGTGTCAGCGTGGTGCGCTCGGGCGGCTATCTGCTGTTCACCTTCCTGGGCGGCGCCACCTTCTTCTTCGGCCCCATCATCGGTGCCGTGCTGCTGGTGCTGGCATCGGTGCTGCTGTCCGAGCTGACCAAGGCCTGGCTGCTGTATCTGGGCCTGGTGTTCCTGCTCATGGTCATGTATGCCCCCGGCGGTGTGGCCAGCCTGATCATGATGAATCTGCGCGTCGCCAAGTTCGGCCATTTCAAGCGCCTGCTCATGCCCTATCTGGGCATTCTGGCGGCGGGCATCGTGACAGTGATTGGTGCCGCGTCGCTGATCGAGATGATCTATCACATGCAGCTCAATGCGGCCCTGGGCCCCAAGGTGCCATTTATGGGAGCCGAGCTGGACACCGGTGCTGCTGCCACCTGGACCGTGGCGATCGTGGTGTTCGTGGTGGGCCTGGGCCTGCTGGAGGGCGTGCGCCGACTGACGGCCCGTCGCTGGGGTCGCATACAGGAAGCGATCGAAGAAAGCATCAAGAAAGGGGAGGGCTGAACCATGTCCAGCATCGCCATCCATCAACCGGCTGCGCAAGCGGTGCAGCAGTCCTCTCATGCGCTGGAGCTGCGCGATCTGCGCAAGAGCTTCGGCAAGACCGAAATCATTCGCGGCGCCAACCTGGCGGTCAATGCCGGCGAGCGTGTCGCCATCATCGGCCCCAACGGTGCAGGCAAGAGCACGCTGTTCAATCTGATCAGCGGCCGTTTCGAGCCCAGCAGCGGCGAGGTGCTGCTGCACGGCCAGCGCATTGACGGCAAAAAGCCTTTCGAAATCAATCGCATGGGGCTGTCGCGCAGCTTCCAGATCACAAATATCTTCCCCAAGCTTTCGGTGTTTGAAAACCTGCGCTGCAGCGTGCTCTGGAGCCTGGGCTACCGCTACAGTTTCTGGCGCTTTCTCTCCAATCTGCATGACGCCAACGAACGCGCCAACGAGCTGATGGAGATGATCGGTCTGCACCGCAAGCGCGACACGCTGGCGGTGAACCTGACCTATGCCGAGCAGCGCGCGCTGGAGATCGGCATCACCATCGGCGGCGGTGCCAGCGTGATCCTGCTCGACGAGCCCACGGCAGGCATGAGCAACAGCGAAACCGCACATTTCATTCAGCTGATCAAGAAGGTCACTGAAGGCAAGACGCTGCTGACCGTGGAGCACGACATGGGGGTGGTCTTCGGACTCGCGGACAAGATTGCCGTGGTGGTCTATGGCGAGGTCATCGCCTATGACACTCCCGAAGCTGTGCGTGCCAATGCTCGGGTGCAGGAGGCCTACCTGGGCTCCTCAGTCGCCGATCAGCAGGCAGGAGCGCATTGATGCAGCGCACCCTGAGCGGCTACGCCGCTTCCCTCTCTCTCGCTTCGCGGGAAGGAGACGACAACTGCGCTGTGGAGCGAGCTCTGCTTGCTGCCACTGAGCTGGGCCGAGCATGTTCCAAGGCTTCGAACCAATTGAAAATCTGAGAGGACATCAGCAGATGTTGAAGATCAATGATTTGCATGCCTACTACGGCAAGAGCCATGTGCTGCATGGTGTGGACTTCGAGGTCCATGCGGGCGAGATCGTGGCCCTGCTGGGGCGCAACGGCTCGGGCCGCTCCACCACGGCCAAGGCCATCATGGGACTGGTGCACTGGGAGGGGGCGCTGGACTGGAAAGGCAAGAACCTGCATGGCAAGAAAGCCTATGAGGTGGCCCATCTGGGTATCGGCTATGTGCCGGAGAGTCGTGACGTATTCCCCAATCTGACCGTACATCAGAACCTGATGCTGGGGCAAAAAGGCAAGGGCAAAGGCAGCCGCTGGGGTTTTGACGACATGTATGCCATGTTTCCCCGCCTCAAGGAGCGTCAGCACACCGAGGCCGGCGTGATGTCGGGCGGCGAGCAGCAGATGCTCACACTCTGTCGCACGCTGATGGGCGACCCGGATCTCATCATCATCGACGAACCCACGGAAGGGCTGGCACCCAAGATCGTGGAGCTGGTGGGCGAATACCTCAAGAAGATCAAGGATCGCGGCGTGTCTGTGCTGCTGATCGAGCAAAAGCTGACCATTGCCATGAATATCTCTGATCGGGCACTGGTCATGGGCCATGGACATATCGTGTTTGACGGCACTCCCGAGACCCTCAGGGCGAACGAAAAGGTTCGCAAGGAGTGGCTGGAGGTGTGAGCTGACACACCCCTTGAGCGGCTTTGCCGCTTCCCCCTCTCTCGCTTTGCGGGAGGGGGACGACATCCTTGCTGCGGGGCGGTGGGGCCGCCCAGGCCCTTGCTTGATGTCTTTGACATGAGGTGTGCTCATTGTGTGAGCTGTCTCGCTCAGGACAAGCATCAGTTGCGCAACTCAGCAAAATTCGGAAAATAAAAACGCACGACCGTTCTTTTCTATTTATTGAACAGGGGACAACAGCATGACTGCTGAATACAAAGTGGACGGAGCCATCGCCGTCATTACCTTGAACAACCCGCCGGTCAACGGCCTGGGTCTGGCCACCAGACGAGGTGTGGTTGAGGGTTTGCGCGAGGCTCTGGCCGATAATGCCGTCAAGGCCATTGTGATCACCGGGGCCGGCAAGGCCTTCTCGGGCGGAGCCGATATCACCGAGTTCGGCAAGGATGATGCCTACCGTGAGCCGCACCTGATCTCGGTCATCCAGCAACTGGACCTGTCGACCAAGCCCGTGATTGCCGCGATTCACAGCGTCTGCATGGGGGGCGGGCTGGAGCTGGCGCTGGGCTGCCATTACCGCATTGCGGCCCCCGGCACGGCCGTGGCGCTGCCCGAGGTCAAGCTGGGCCTGCTGCCGGGCGCCGGCGGCACCCAGCGCCTGCCGCGCGTACTGGGTGTGGAAGCCGCTCTCAACATGATCGTCAGCGGCGAGGCCGTGATGAGCGAAATGCTGGCCATGCTGCCCGGCCAGAACCTGTTCAACAAGATGTCTGCATCTGCCGAGACGCTGCTGGCCGAGGCCAAGGCCTTGGCGCTGGAGGTCGCCGATGTCCGCCCGCTGCCGCGTGTGCGCGATCTGTCCTGCAAGCATCCCCAGGGCGAGGCCTTTTTCGAGTTTGCCGCCACCATGGTGCAGGGCATGTCCAAGAACTTCCCAGCGCCCATGCGCTGCCTGGAAGCCGTCAAGAACGCCACGACCAAGAAATTCGACGACGGCATGGTGGCCGAGCGCGAAGCCTTCATGCAGCTGATGATGACGCCCGAGTCGCGTTCGCTGCGTCATCTGTTCATGGCCGAACGTGCGGCTTCCAAGATCCCTGACGTGCCCGGCGATACACCGGTGCGCGAGATCCGCACCGTGGGTGTGATCGGTGCCGGCACCATGGGCGGCGGCATCTCCATGAACTTCCTGAATGCGGGCATTCCCGTCACGATTCTGGAGACCAAGCAGGAAGCCCTGGATCGCGGTGTGGCGACCATCCGCAAGAATTACGAAGCCCAGGTCAAAAAGGGCAAGCTCTCCGAGCAGAAGTACGAGCAGCGCATGAGCCTGCTGTCCACCACGCTCAACTATGGCGATCTGAAGAATGCCGACCTCATCATCGAGGCTGTGTTCGAGGAGCTGGGCGTGAAGGAGCAGGTCTTCAAGCAGCTCGATGAAGTGGCCAAGCCCGGTGCGATTCTGGCATCCAACACCTCCACACTCGATGTGGACAGGATTGCCGCCTTTACCAAGCGTCCGCAGGACGTGGTGGGCATGCATTTCTTCAGTCCCGCCAATGTGATGAAGCTGCTGGAAGTGGTGCGCGGCAAGGCCACGGCCAAGGATGTGCTGGCCACGGTGATGAAGGTCGGCAAGAAGATCAAGAAGACCGCCGTGGTCTCCGGCGTCTGCGACGGCTTCATTGGCAACCGCATGATCGAGCAGTACTCGCGCCAGGCCGGCTTCCTGCTGGACGAAGGTGCATCGCCACAGCAGGTGGACAAGGCCATCGAGAAGTTCGGCTTTGCCATGGGCCCGTTCCGCATGGGCGATCTGGCGGGCAACGACATCGGTTGGGCGATTCGCAAGCGCCGTTATGTCGAAAAACCCGATATGAAGTACAGCGCCAGTGCGGATCGTCTGTGCGAACTGGGCCGCTTCGGTCAGAAGACCGGTGCGGGTTGGTATGACTATGTGCCTGGCAAGCGGGATGCCATCCCTTCGGAGGTGGTGGCCAAGATGATCGACGAGCACCGCAAGAGCCTGGGTATCACGCCGCGCAAGATCTCCGACGAGGAAATCGTGCAGCGCCTGGTCTATGCGCTGGTCAACGAAGGCGCGCACATCCTGGAGGACGGAATTGCCAGCAAGTCCGGCGATATCGACATGGTGTATCTGACCGGCTACGGCTTTCCGCTGTGGCGCGGCGGCCCCATGCACTATGCGGGCGAAGTCGGCCTGTTCAACGTGGTTCAGGCCATGGGCCGCTTTGCCCGGAACCCCAACGACGATGCCAAGTTCTGGCAGCCTGCTCCGCTGCTGGCCAAGTTGGCCGCCGAAGGCAAGCAGTTCAGCTAGGCGCCGCGCACACAGACCTTGAAACGTCGTTGCGAGGCCTTGGCGTACTGCTCGTACTGCCTGCGGCTTCGCGCCTCGTCTCCAACGCAAATCTTCGATTTGCTGGGCTGTGTGAACGGCGATTTGCCAGGAAATACCCAGAATCAAAGGACAGAACATGACATCCGCAGTGATTGTTTCTACCGCGCGCACTCCGTTGGCCAAGAGCTGGAAGGGCGCTTTCAACATGACTTATGGCCCCACCCTGGGCGCCCACGCCGTCAAGGCGGCGGTGGAGCGCGCAGGCATCGAGGGTGCCGAGGTCGAGGACGTGATCATGGGCATGTCGCTGCCCGAAGGCACGACCGGTGGCAACGTCGCCCGTCTGATCGCCATGCGTGCAGGCCTGCCGGTCACGACATCGGGTCTGACCATCAACCGCTTCTGCTCCTCGGGCCTGCAGGCGATTGCGCTGGCTGCCCAGCGCATCATCGCGGGCGAGAACGATGTGCTGGTGGCTGGCGGCCTGGAGAGCATCTCCTGCGTGCAGCCTCACCTGAATCAGCACATGGCTTTCGATCCCGAGCTGACTGCCATGAAGCCCGAGATCTACTGGAGCATGCTGCAGACTGCCGAACAGGTGGCCAAGCGCTACAGCATCAGCCGCGATGCCCAGGATGAGTACGGCGCCTCCAGCCAGCAGAAAGCCGCTGCGGCACAGGCTGCCGGCCTGTTCGAAGCGGAAATTGCCCCCATGAAGACCGTCATGGGCGTGGTGGACAAGGTGCGCGGCATGGTCACCAAGGAGGTGACCGTGAGCAAGGACGAAGGCATTCGCGAGGGCACGACCAAGGAAGGCATCAGCGGTCTGCGCAGCGCGCTGCCCGGCGGGGTGATTACCGCCGGCAACGCGAGCCAGTTCTCCGACGGAGCCGGCGCCTGCGCCGTGGTCAGCGAGGAATACGCATCGCGCAAGGGCCTCAAGCCCCTGGGCCGTTTCCTGGGCTTTGCCGTGGCCGGCTGCGAGCCCGACGAGATGGGCATCGGCCCCATCTACGCCATCCCCAAGGTGCTCAAGAAGCTGGGTCTGTCGATCAATGACATTGACCTGTGGGAGCTCAACGAAGCCTTTGCCGTGCAGGTCATCTACTGCCGCGACAAACTGGGCATTCCGGCCGACAGGCTCAACGTCAACGGCGGCGCGATTGCCGTGGGCCACCCCTATGGTGTCTCGGGCCAGCGCCTGACGGGCCATGCACTGATCGAGGGCAAACGCCGCGGCGCCAAGCGTGTCTGCGTGACCATGTGCATTGGCGGCGGCATGGGTGCGGCAGGCGTGTTCGAGGTGCTCTGACATGGCTGGCGCTACCGGCGCGGCGCCCGCCGCAGTGTCGCCCGAAGCCTTCCTGGCCATGGGCCGGCAGGTGCTGGCGGCCCAGCCGTTCAGCATCCTGCTGGGCGCCGCGCTGGAAGCCTTCGAGCCCGGGCGCTGCACGCTCGCGCTGCCGATGCGGCGCGAACTGCAGCAGCAGCACGGCTTCGCGCACGGTGGTGTGCTGAGCTACCTGGCCGACAACGCGCTCACCTATGCCGGCGGCAGCGCGCTGGGCCGGCCCGTGGTGACGTCCGAATTCAAGATCAACTACCTGCGCCCGGCCGTGGGCGAGCGCCTGCTTGCACGCGCCGAGGCCGTGCACGCCGGCCGCTCGCAGGCGGTGTGCCGCTGCGAGGTGCTCGTGGTGCTGGCCGACGGGCAGGAAAGGCTGTGCGCCGTGGCGCAGGGCACGATCGCGGTGCTGCCCGAGCGGCCCGAGGGCGCGCCCGCCTAGTTGATGCTCTTCTTTTGATAGCTGCTCGCTCTGGTGCATAGAGCGCTTGCAGCCTGTTTTGATAGGTAATCTATGCGCCTGCGTTCCACCATTGACTTTCTGCTCTACGACTGGCTGCAGGCTGAAGGCCTGACCAGTCGCGCACGCTTTGCCGATCATTCGCGTGATACCTTTGATGCGGTGATGGATACCTGCGAGCGCATTGCGCGCGAGAAATACGCGCCCTTCAACCGCACGGTGGACTTGCAGGAGCCGCAATTCGATGGCGAGAAGGTCATCCTGCCCCAATGCACCTATGAAGCCCGCGAGGCCTATGCCGAATCGGGCATGCTCAGCGCGGCCCAGGACTACGAGATGGGCGGCATGCAACTGCCCTATGCCGTGGAGGCGGCGGCCAACTGCTTTTTCGCAGCGGCCTCGATCAGCATTGGCTCGAACATGCTGACCTCGGGCAATGCCAATGCCATCATGGCCCATGGCACCGAGCGGCAGAAAAAGGTCTTTGCGGCCAATGAGTTCAACGGTCGCTGGGCCGGCACCATGGCCTTGTCCGAGCCTCAGGCGGGCTCGTCGCTGTCGGATATCGCCACACGCGCCGAGCCCGATGGCGTCGAGTACGAGAGCGATGTGCTGGGGCCGCGCTATCGCCTCAAGGGCAACAAGATGTGGATCAGCTCGGGCGACCACGAGATGACCGAGAACATCGTGCACCTGGTGCTGGCCAAGATTCCCGGCGCCGACGGCAAGACCATTGCCGGCGTGAAGGGCATCTCGCTGTTCATCGTGCCCAAGAGGCTGGTCGATTCCGAGGGCCGGCTGACTGGCGAGCGCAACGACGTGGCCCTGGCGGGGCTCAACCACAAGCTGGGCTGGCGCGGCACGACCAATACCCTGCTCAATTTCGGCGAAGGCAGATACCCCGTGCGCGGACAGCATGGCGGGGGGCTGGACGGCTGCGGTGCGGGTGCGATCGGCTATCTGGTCGGCAAGCCCGGCGAGGGCCTGAAATGCATGTTCCACATGATGAACGAGGCGCGCATCTCCATCGGCATGGCGGCCTCCATGCTGGGCATGGCGGGCTACCACGCCAGTCTGGAATATGCACAGAGCCGCCCCCAGGGTCGGCCCATAGGCGAGGGCGGCAAGGATGCGAGCCGGCCGCAGTCGCGCATCATCGAGCATGCCGACGTCAAGCGCATGCTGTTGGCGCAGAAGGCCTATTGCGAAGGCGCGCTGGCCCTGAATCTGCTGTGCGCAAGACTGGTGGACGAGCAGTACACCGGCCAGAGCCAGGAGGCGGCAGAAGCCCGGCTGCTGCTGGAGGTGCTGACGCCGGTGGCCAAGAGCTGGCCCAGCGAGTTCTGCCTGGAAGCCAATTCGCTGGCCATCCAGATCCATGGCGGCTATGGCTACACGCGTGACTTCGCGGTCGAACAGTACTGGCGTGATAACCGCCTGAACATGATCCACGAGGGCACGCACGGCATCCAGGCCATGGATCTGCTGGGCCGCAAGGTCGTCATGGATGGCGGCAAGGGCCTGCAGCTGCTGGCTGCACGCATCAATGCCACCATCCAGCGAGCCATGCAGCATGAGAAGCTGGGCACCTATGCCAACCAGCTGGCGCGTGCGTTGGCCGATGTTGGATCAACCACCAAGGCGGCCTGGGCCACGGGCAATCCGCAGGATGCACTGGCCAATGCCGTGCCCTATATGCAGGCCTTCGGCCATCTGGTACTGGCCTGGATCTGGCTGGATGTCGCGCTGGCCGTACTGGCCATGGACAAGGATCTTGCCATTGCAGCTCATCGCGGCAGCATGGCGGCGCAGCGCTACTTCTTCCATTACGAGTTGCCGCGCATCGGCGCCTGGCTACAGGTGGTCAAGGCGCGCGACATGACCTGCGCAGCGATGGAGGAAGAGGCGTTCTGAGCCTCGCCGCGCTGCAAAAAGGCCCGCTGACGCGGGCCTTTTTCATGGGGCAGGTTCAGCTCAGGGCTTTTCGCAGTTGCCGCTCATGCCCACCATGCCGGACAGCTTTTGAAGGCTGGAACGCTGCTTCAGGCAGTCCTGATAGCTGGCTTCAGCGGCCTTTTGCTGCGCTACCTGAGTGGCCTTGGCGCGTTCGGCGCGCAGCTGGGCGATGCGTTCGCGAATCTGCGGCATCAGTGCGGTAGCGGCCTTCTCACCTTCCACAATCGCATGGCTGCGCTGCGCGAAGTCGGCCGGGCCGATGTCCAGCACCTTGGGACGAATGATGATGTCGGCACGTGCCAGCTCGGCCTGGCCCAGCTTCTGGCCCATGATGGCAATCGACTGATTGAGTGCTCCGAGCATATTCGCCGGGGTCTTGCCGCTGGCCTTGTTGGAAATGTCCACGGCAATCACGATGTCGGCCCCCAGATTGCGCACGGCATCCACCGGCACGGGGCTGACAATGCCGCCGTCCACATAGTGGTACTTGCCGATGGTGACGGGCTGGAACACGCCCGGCACGCTGCTGGAGGCGCGCACGGCCTGGCCCACATTGCCACGTGCGAACACCGTGCGTTCACCGTCTTCCAGGCGCGTGGAGATGGCGACAAAGGGCTTGGCCATCTGCTCCAGCGGTTTGCGGTGGACTTGTTCATTCACATAGTCCTCAAGCTTCTGGCCCAGCACCAGGCCGCCCGCAGAAAGCTGCAGGTCGCGGATCTTGGCCTCATCCAGGGCCACGGCTTTTTCCTGCAGCTCAAAGGCGTTCATGCCGCTTGCATAGAGCGCACCCACCACGCTGCCCGCACTGGTGCCGGCCACGAACGAGGGCGTGAGGCCATTGGCCTCGAGCATCTTGATGACGCCGATATGGGCAAAGCCCTTGGCCGCACCACCGCCCAGCGCCAGGCCGATCTTGATCGGGGGGGCTGATGTGGTTGCGGTAGGCGGCTCGGGTGTCGCTGCGGGGCTGGAGGGGTTGCTGCCGCAGGCGGCAAGGCCAAGCAGACTCAAACAGACCAAGGGGCGCAAAAAAGCATTCAGGCGCATGCCGGGAAATCCTGCTGTCATTAGGGCGCAAAGTATAGCGACGGGTGTTTGATGCGTTGATGTACTGGTTTTGATCGTCAAAAAGCATAGCTTCCTGTGCTTGATGGCAAATAGTTTGAGACATGTATCCTTTGTTTGGCCTATGTGTGCCGATGCGGCTTTGCAGACAATGTTCTCATTGCAAGCAAGTGGCCGGCACGCTCTGACGGCGCGGCAGGACGAACGCCTGTCCGCTCTGTCCCTGTCGCAGGCCTGGCACGATCAAGAGGCAGCAAATGTCGCAAAGCAATACATGGCAGGCCGGTGCCACAACGGCACAGGTCTCGGTCTGGTGGGTGGGCTTCGGCCTGGTGGTGGGAGTGCTGGGGGCGGCGCTGATCAGTCCGCTTTATGCGCTCTATCAGCAAGCCTGGCAGTTGCGGCCCAGCGATATCTCGCTGATCTATGTGCTCTATATGTGCGGTGGCCTGTGCGCCCTGCTGTTTCTGGGGCGCCTGCCCGACCGCATCGGCTTTCAGCGCGTGATGCTGTGTTTCCTGTGTCTGACGCTGGCAGGCACCCTGATCTCCATGCTGGCCTGGAATCTGCCCAGTCTGATCGTCGGGCGTTTCATGGTGGGGGTGTCATCAAGCCTCATCACCATCAGCGCCACCACGGGCCTGACACTGCTGGCGGCCAGCGGAAGCACCCATCTGCAGCCTCAGCGGGTGGCCATGATGGCCAGCTTTCTCAATGTGCTGGGCTTTGGTCTGGGGCCCTTGATCGGTGGCGTGGCGGGGCAGTGGCTGCCTCAGCCCTTGACGACGGCCTATCTGGTGCCGCTGGTGCTGGGCTGCATCGGTGTGGCGGGCGTTGTCACGCTCAAGCTGCCGGAATCGGTGCAGCAGGACGCGGGCCAACCGGGGCAGGCATCGGGCCGCCTGCACTGGCGGGACTGCCTGCCGCGGCTGATCTGGCCTGTGCGCGAGGATTCCCTGGCTTTTGCACTGACCTGCGGCTACCCGTTCGTGGCGTTCGGCGTATTCGGGCTGTATGCCTCCATGGTGCCGCTGTTTCTGCAGCAGATGATTCCCTGGAGCGGCCCTGCGGTCAGCGGTACGGCCATTGCGGTGATTTTGCTCGTCTCTGCGGGCATTCAGCTGGTGGCTGCCAGCTTGCCGCTGCACCGCTGCGGTTTTGCCGGCATGGCGCTGCTGGCGCTCAGCAACGGCATGCTGCTGCTGAATCTGCAGATGCGCTCGGCGCTGCTGTTCATCTTGGGCGTGTGTTTGACGGCACTGGGGCATGGCATGTGCATGCTGGCCGGCATGACCATGGTGGGCCGTCTTGCCAGGCCCGACAACCGGGCAGGCATGTTGTCCAGCTATCAGACCATCGGTCTGCTCGGCTCCATGCTGCCCATGATGGCAGTGGGCTGGATTGCCGATCACTGGAGCATCAAGCTGGCCGTGAGTCTGTTTGCCTGCTTCGTCATGCTGTTGGCTACCCTGCTGGGGTTGGCATTTGCGCGCCATCCGCGCATGCAAGGGGTTGCGGACTAGCGCATGGCTTGCATAGAGTTTCTGTAAATCACAGAAGAAAACATTTATTAATCAAATGTCACAAATTCGGACAAATTTGTCCTACAGAGATGCTGGAAAAGTTCGTATCCGAGCCAAAATGGTGGTTCGTTACAGTTGACCGTCATGTTTTTGCAAGCATTAAGGGAGAAATCGATATGACCACTATGTTCAAGCGTTCCGCTCAAGTTCTGGCCATTACCGCCTTGGCCTTTGGCTTGGCTGCCTGCGGCAAGTCCGACGACAACAAGACCGCTGGCCAGAAGCTCGATTCCGCCATTTCCCAGACCGAGAAGGCTGCGGAAAATGCTGGCAGCAAGATTGAAGAAGGTACGGCCAAGGCCGGCGATGCAGCTGCCGATGCATTGGCCAAGGCTGGTGAAGCTACCGGTGCCGCCATGGAAAAGGCTGGCAACAAGATGGAAGAAGGCGCAGCCAAGGCGGGGGCTGCCCTCGATGACGCTGGCATCACCGCTGCCGTCAAGACCGATTTGATCAAGGCCCCGGAAATCAGCGCCCTGCAGATCAATGTGGACACCAAGGGCGGCGCAGTGACCCTGACCGGCACCGTGCCCAGCGAAGCCGTCAAGACCCAGGCCGGCGAGATCGCCAAGGCTGCCAAGGGCGTGACCTCGGTCAACAACAATCTGACCGTGAAGGCCGGCTGATACTCCTAGGCCGCCAACCCGCATGAAGCCAGAGCGCGCAAGCCCTCTGGCTTTTTTGTGGCTGCATGGCACTAAGATCAGGGCATGACCCAAGCCGACCACAAGCTTTCCACCCACCTGATCCATCATCCCTACAAGCCACCCACGGACTTCGAAGGCCCGCAGCTTGCCGTGCACAAGGCCTCGACCGTGTACTTCGAGAATGTGCAGGCCATGCGCGAGCGCCGCTGGCTGGACAAGAGCAGCTACACCTACGGCCTGCATGGCACGCCCACGACCTATGCCCTGGAAGAACGTCTGGCATCGCTGGAGGGTGGTCTGCAATGCCTGCTGATACCCAGCGGCCTGGCCGCGATTGCCACGGTGTCGCTGGCGCTGCTCAGGACGGGCGACGAGGTGCTGCTGCCCGATAACGTATACGGTCCCAACAAGACGCTGACCGAGGGCGAGCTGGCCCATTTCGGCATTCGCCATCGGTACTACGACCCCATGAGTGTCGAAGATCTGGCGGCCAAGATCACGCCAGCCACCAAGCTGGTCTGGCTGGAGGCTCCTGGCTCGGTAACCATGGAGTTTCCCGATCTCGTCGAGCAGGTGCGCCTGTGCCGGGCCAGGGGCGTGACCATGGTGCTGGACAACACCTGGGGCGCGGGCCTGGCTTTCCGTCCCTTCGACCTGCTGGGCGATGGCAGCCTGGGCATCGATGTCACGGTCCATGCCCTGACCAAATACCCCAGCGGCGGCGGCGATGTGCTGATGGGCAGCATCATCACGCGCAACCAGCCCCTGCATATGCGCATCAAGCTCGCGCACATGCGCCTGGGCCTGGGCGTGAGCGGCAATGACGCTGAAGCCGTGTTGCGCAGCCTGCCCAGCATCGGTCTGCGCTATCACGCCCAGGACAAGTCGGCCCGCCAGCTGGCGCAGTGGCTGGCCACCCAAAGTGCCGTGGCGCAGGTGCTGCACCCCGCCATGCCTGGAGCCCCGGGCTACGCTTGCTGGAAGCAGCTGTGCGCACAAGGGCAGGGCCAGGATGGCGTGGCGGCAGGTCTGTTCAGCGTGGTCATTGACGAGCGCTTCGACCAGGAGGCCGTGGATCGCTTCTGCGACAGCCTGCACCTGTTCAAGCTGGGCTACAGCTGGGGCGGGCCTGTGAGCCTGGTCGTGCCCTATGAGCTGCCGCAGATGCGCAGCCGTGCCACACCCCATATCAAGGCGGGGACCGTGGTGCGCTTTGCCATCGGCCTCGAAGATGCGACCGATCTGCAGGCCGATCTGGCCCAGGCTCTGCTCAAGGCCTTTGGTTGAAGCTATTTAAATAGGAGCTGGCAGCGCTTGTTGAGAAGTGATTTCAGCGTCATTATTGACTGAAATCAATAAAAGATAAGTGCTGTGAGCTATTGTTTTGATAGTGAAGCGCGGAGGCTGGCATGCGGGCTTTCCGCAATGCAGATTCGAGGTTGAGCGGGTACCTTGTGCCTGTCAGTTGCTGCCAACCAGGTGCGGCACGGGCGACAAGGAGGGTCTCGCATGCAAGCTTCCCCTGTTTCCGAGGTCAAGGCCGAGTCCGGCAATCTGCAGATTCTGCAACTGCGCTGGAGCGAGCCCTGGCAATGGCTGCTGCTCGGTCTGGGCGATGTGCGTCGCGCACCGATGATTGCGCTGTTCTACGGCCTGTGTTTCTGGGGCATGGCGCGCCTGATGGCCTGGGTGTTTCGCTCCAGCCCCGAATATCTGATGTCCATGGCCAGCGGCTGTCTGCTGGTCGGACCCTTCATGGCCATGGGTCTGTACTACATCAGCAAACAACTGGAGCAGGGCAAGGCCGTGCTGATGTCGGAATCTCTGACTTGCTGGGACAAGCATCTGGCCAGCATGGGCATGCTGGTCATGGTGCTGATGGTGCTGGAGATGCTCTGGGGGCGCGCCGCCATGGTGGTGTTCGCCATCTCGTTTGATACCGGCATGCCCAGTACGGCGACCTTGCTGCAGACCCTGCTGCGACCAGAGAACTGGGAATTCCTGCTGAGTTACACCGCAGTGGGCGGGATATTTGCTGCCTTGGTGTTTGCCAGCATGGTGGTTTCACTGCCAACCATTCTTGATCTGGATACCGATGCCTTGACGGCCTGCATCACCAGCATGCGCGTGGTGGGTGCCAATACGGGCGTGATGCTGTTGTGGGGGCTGATCATCACCGTGTTGATTATGGTCTCGCTGCTCTTCTACAGTGCAGGTCTGATCGTCATCGGACCGCTGCTGGGTTGCGCCAGCTGGCATGCCTATAAAGCCAGCGTCCGCGCCGAAAGCAAGGAGGATCCTGCTTGAGGCGCAATGAGGGGGATGCCATGGAGTTCTGGAACTGGCTGAAAAAAGTCTTTGCGCCCCAGCCAGGCGCTTCGGGCCACAGCACCGATTCGCAGCTGGCCTGGACTTCGGCGAGCAGCCGCGAAGATGGCCGCGACGTCTTCAACGACAGCTATTTCTGCGGCTCGGACAGCAGCGGGAGCGCTTGCAGCTCGGACGGCAGTGACGCAGGCGGTGATGGAGGAGGCGGCAGCGACTGAGGCCGCGCGGCCGTCGCTTATTTCAGCAGGGGCTTCAGCTTGGGCCAGACATTGGCCAGCATCTGTGGCTGAGCCTGGGCATTGGGGTGTATTCGGTCGCTCTGAAACCATCGCTCGGCATCCGCCGCATCGCCGATGCCCGACAGCAGAAACGGCACCAGCGGCAGACTTTGCGCGTCGGCAATGCTCCTGAACATCTCGGCAAATTGCTCGGTATAGATTGCTCCATAGTTGGGCGGTACCTGCATGCCAACCAGCAGCACCTGGGCCCCGGCCTCCCTGGCGGCCTTGATCATGACTTCCAGATTTTGCTGTGTGCTCTGCAGCGCCAGGCCGCGCAATGCGTCGTTGCCGCCCAGCTCCAGAATCACGATGCCCGGCTCATGCTGCCTGAGCAGTGACGCCAGGCGCGCTCTGCCGCCGGCCGTAGTCTCGCCGCTGATACTGGCATTGACCACCTTGCGCGGATTTTTTTCGTCATTCATGCGCTGCTGCAGCAACTGTACCCAGCCCTTGCCGCGCGTCAGCCCGTACTCGGCACTGAGCGAATCGCCAAGCACCAGCACCGGGCCGGATTTCGCACCGGGAGCGGCCTTGGCCGGCTCCTTGTTCCTGGCAGGCGATGAGGCCACTGCCGCACCGCAAGCCCCTGAAATGGCTAGCGTCAGGGCAACAGCGATACAGTGACGGCGCTGCAGCGCAAAGTGCTGGCTGCGACTCTTGACGTTTTTGCTATCCAATTGATTCATGTCCACAACTCTTGCCATTCCTTTGATTGCCGTTGAGCAACTGTCCAAATCGGTGAGCGATTCCACAGGCGTGCTGGATATTTTGCGGGATATCAATCTGAGTTTCACGGCCGGTGAAACCGTTGCCATTGTGGGGGCCTCCGGTTCGGGTAAAAGCACTTTGCTGTCGATTCTGGCCGGCCTCGATACCCCCAGTCACGGCACGGTCCGCCTGCTGGGCCAGGATCTGTTTGCACTCAGCGAGGACGACAGGGCGGCGGTGCGGGCACAGAAGATGGGCTTTGTCTTCCAGAGCTTTCAGTTGCTGGGCAATCTCACGGCTTTGGAAAATGTCATGCTGCCGCTGGAGCTGGCGGGGCAGCGCGATGCGAGAGCACGGGCTTCGCAGATGCTGGAGCGTGTGGGCCTGGGTCAGCGTCTCAATCACTATCCCAGGCTGATGTCGGGTGGCGAACAGCAGCGCGTGGCCCTGGCGCGTGCTTTTGTGGTGGAGCCGGCCGTGCTGCTGGCCGATGAGCCCACCGGCAGCCTGGACTTCGCCACGGGCCAGACCATCATGGAGCTGATGTTTGCGCTCAACCGCGAGCGCGGCACGACCCTGATTCTGGTGACGCATGACCGCGAGATTGCGACGCAATGTGATCGCAGCATCACCATAGAAGCCGGACGCTCTGTCTGAAAAAACAAAAAGGCCTGTGTGATCACAGGCCTTTTTGGCGTCTGGCACTTATCAAACAGGCACTTGAAGCTATCAAATCGGTAGTCTCTGAATTCAAGCCTCAGATGCGCGCGACTTCCAGTCCGGCCCTGCGCTCTGCGGCGCGGCAGGCGGCTGCGGTAAACAGCACGTCGGTCGAGGAATTGAGGGCTGTCTCGGTCGAGTCCTGAATCACGCCGATCACATAGCCGACACCCACTACCTGCATGGCCACATCGTTGGGGATGTTGAACAGGCTGCAGGCCAGCGGAATCAGCAGCAGCGAGCCACCGGGTACACCCGAGGCACCGCAGGCACAGACCGCAGAGACCACGCACAGCAGTATGGCCGTGGGAATGTCCACCGAGATATTGAGCGTATGGGCAGCGGCCAGTGTCAGCACGCTGATGGTGACGGCAGCGCCGGCCATATTGATGGTGGCGCCCAGCGGGATGGAGATGCTGTAGGTGTTCTCGTCGAGCCTGAGCTTCTGGGCCAAGGCCAGATTGACGGGAATGTTGGCTCCCGAGCTGCGCGTGAAGAAGGCGGTCACTGCGCTTTCGCGCAGGCAGGTCAGCACCAGCGGATAGGGGTTGCGGCGAGTCTGAGTCCAGACAATGACTGGGTTGATCACCAATGCCACAAACACCATGCAGCCGACCAGCACGGCCAGCAGATGGGCATAGTCCTTGAGTGCTTCCAACCCGCCTGAGGAGAAGGTTGCGACCACCAGGCCGAAGATGCCGAAGGGGGCCAGGCGGATCACGCCTTGAATCACGCGGGTGATGGCATGGCCAAAGTCCTCCACCATGGTGCGGGTGTTGGGCGTGGCGTGGCGTAGTGCCAAGCCCAGCGCAATAGCCCAGGCCAGAATGCCGATGTAGTTGGCGTTCAGCAATGCATTGACGGGGTTGTCGAACAGGCTCTGGACGACGGTGCTCAGCACCTGGCTGATCTCGCCGGGCACGCTCTGGACTTTGGGCGCTTCACGAAAGTGAATCACCGAGGGAAAGAGCGCGCTGGCTGCAACGGCCACGCAGGCCGCCGCCAGCGTACCGATGACGTACAGCAAGAGCACGGGCTTGATTTGCGTCTCCTGGCCGGGGCGGTGGCTGCTGACGGCCGCCATGACCAGCAGCAGCACCAGAACCGGAGCGACAGCCTTGAGCGCGGCAATGAACAAGCTGCCCAACAGGGAAACCGACTGGGCGGCGGCCGGCCATAGCCAGGCCACCAGGCCGCCCAGAATCAGGGCAATCAGAATCTGCAGCACCAGGCTGCTGCGGTTGAACCAATCGAGCAAGGCGTTGAGCATGCTGGGTATTCGTTATGGGATTGGAGGGGATGCAAACACGCAAGCCTCCTCATGCCGGACATGAAGAGGCTATATGCGTGAATGCAGGGGCAGCAGGCTCAAGCCTGTTGCCAGTCGTTCTGGGTGGCAGTGGAGCCTCATGTAAAGACTCGCACTCGGAAAAAGCCATGCTGGTGCTGCTTGATGATCCGGTGCCTTGCCCGTTGGGGGCGCAGTGTAGCGGCAATGGAAAACCTCAGCTGTCAGCCCAGACATGGCCCTGCGAGTCTCAGGTCTGCCGTAAACGCCGGGATAATGTGGCCCCATGTCGTCCCCCAAAGTTCTTTTCGGCTTTCACGCCGTAGGCGTGCGTCTGAAGACCGCCCCCCAATCCATCATCGAAGTCTATTTCGAGGCTTCGCGCCGCGATGCGCGCATGCGCCAGTTTCTGGAGCGTGCCAAGGAAGCCGGTGTGCGTCTGATCGAGGCCGATGCCCTGCGCATTGCCAAGCTCGCCGGCTCTCACGGCCATCAGGGCGTGGCTGCGCGCGTGGAAGAGGTCAAGGACACGCGCACGCTCGACGAGCTGCTCGACGACCTGGAGGAGGAGGGTGTGAAAGCCCCGCTGCTGCTGGTGCTCGACGGTGTGACCGATCCGCACAACCTGGGGGCCTGCCTGCGTGTAGCCGACGGTGCCGGCGTGCATGCCGTGATTGCTCCCAAGGATCATGCGGCCGGCATCAATGCCACCGTGGCCAAGGTGGCCAGCGGCGCGGCCGAGACCGTGCCTTACTTCATGGTCACCAATCTGGCACGCACGCTCAAGGAACTCAAGGAGCGCGGTATCTGGATCATCGGTACCAGCGGCGATGCCGACAAGCATCTCTACCAGATGGATCTGACCGGCCCGACAGCGCTGGTGCTGGGGGCCGAGGGCGATGGCATGCGTCAGCTGACCCGCAAGACCTGCGATGCGCTGGTCAGCATCCCCATGCAGGGCGCGGTGGAAAGCCTGAACGTGTCGGTTGCCAGCGGGGTATGTCTGTATGAGGCGTTGCGCCAGCGCCTGGCAACGGCCGTGGCGATCAAGGCCTGAGCCGGCTTTACCGGTATCTGAAGCAAGGCGTGGCTGCGAAAGCAGCCACGCCTTTTTTGAAGGTCCGGCCGAACCGTTCTCAGACGGCCGGCAGATCGGCTGGCGTCGCGCAGTCCGGATGCAGCATGCGCTGTACGGTGCGTGCCAGCTCGCCAATCTCCATGGGCTTGCTCAGCACCACGTAGCGGCATTCCTGAGCATGTGGCACTTCGGCCTCTTCGCTGCTGGTCATGAGGATGAGCGGAATGAGAACATGCTCCCGGGCCAGCTTTTCCTGCATTTTTGCGATGCTCAAGGCACCGGAAAACTCATCGGCGGCAATGATGAGATCCACCTTCATGCCGCTGTTGATATAGCGCAGCGCGACTTCGGGTAAATATGCGGTCACGACCTGATAACCAAGTCCGTAGAGCACCTGGGCCATGGCATTGCGCGTGGCCAGATCGGGCTCGATGAGCAAAATCGCTTCCTGCCGGCCCGCAGGTGCCGAGGCTTGCGGGCTCTGCGGTACGACCGGTTGTGCGCGCGGAAAGTACAGGCTCACGGTGGTTCCCAGGCCTGGGGTGCTTTCCACTTCGATCAGGCCCCGGACATGGTCCATGAAGTTCTTGACCATGGGCAGGCCCAGGCCCGCGCCCTTGCCTTCGGGCTTGGTGGTGAAGAACATGTCGAAGATGCGGGCCTTGATCTCTTCGCTCATGCCCGTGCCGTTGTCGGCCACGCTGATCATTACGTAGTCGCCCGTATGGCCGGCACGCTTGAGCAGCACGTTCTCCGCTGTCAGCGTGATCTGGCCCTGCTCTTCGGTAGCATCACGCGCATTGATGCAGAGATTGATCAGCGAGTTCTCGAAATACAGCTTGTCCACGCTGATGGGCCAGATGCTGCTGGCCATATGCAGCTGCAGTTCAGCGTTCTGGCCGACGGCCTTGCTCAGCAGCGGCTCCAGGTCTTGCACCAGTGCACGGGGGTCGGCGGCAGCCAACTGCATGGATTTGCGACTGCTGAACCCCGTCAGATGTGATGCCAGGCTGCCTGCTTTCTGGATGGTATTGAGTATCACATCCACATGTTCGAGCTGCTCGGGCTCACCCAGCTGCTTTTCCAGCATGCCGGCATGCAGGCCGGTGATGAAAAGCAGGTTCTTCATGTCATGCGCGACACCGGCAGACAACTGGTTCACCATGCCCATTTTCTGGGCTTGGGCGAGGTAGGTTTCGGCCTGATCCAGTGCCTGCTGCTTGAGTCTCAGCTGGTGGCTCAGCGTGGTGATCTGGTCGCGCAACTGATTCTCGGATTGCCGGACGCTGTCTATGCCCAGGTTGGCGCCGACCCAGTAGAGAATCTTTCCCTGCGCATTCTTGACGGGAGACAGCGATGAAAAAAACCAGTGGAACTGTCCGTCATGGCGCTTGATACGCAGCCGGTATCCCGTCGGCTTTTCGGTGATCAGGGCGCGCGACAGCCCGGTGTTGACGGTCGCCAGATCGTCGGGGTGCACGATATCAATCCATATGCCTTCGCGCAGGCTCAGGGGGCGTACTTCGCGGTAGGCGTATTCATGCAGGGCCCGGTTGAGCCAGGTCACCTCTCCATGGGGTGTTGCAATCCAGACCTGATAGGGCAGGTGGTCCAGAAAGTCCTCAAAGCGGTTGACATGCCCCAGCCCGAGTTCGTCATCGGGTTCACGAAACGAGGTTTCGGTCGGCAATACATAGCATTGCACCGCTTCTGCCGTGCCATTGGCTTGAATTGGCGAAAAATGCCAGAGCCCGGGGTGATCGGGCAAGTTTGCAGTCGCTTCCAGGCCAGTCTCCATGCACTGCCTGATAGCCAGCCTGGCTGTTTCCAGAATCTCGCGCTCGGGAATGCCGGGCGCCTGGTGACTGGGCTGCAGAAGGCGCCGCAATGCAGGATTGGCAAAGCGCAGTTCCAATGTTTGGACATCAACAAGACCCCATGCCAATGCTGCTGGCGTCATGGCTTGCTGAAGTGCGAACAATTGGCCCGATTCATTCATATGCTGGTGTGGTGCAATATCAGGCAAAAAAGAAGCTCCGCATAGGAATTCAAGTATTCCACGTTGCAACTCGATTTTTGAGGTTATAGCCTTGGTTCAAGCACTTATTGACAATTCTTCGGCGTCCTTCAGTGCGATTGCCTGCGTGCGTCGCTGGCTGGGCGAGGCCCAGCGGCTGGCCGTGCTTACCGGGGCAGGTGTCAGCGCCGAGTCGGGAGTGCCCACTTTCAGGGAGGATGCAAACGGGTATTGGTCCCAGTTCAAGCCTGAGGAAATGGCCAGCGAGGCGGGGTACCGCCGCGATCCGGCTCATGTCTGGCGCTGGTACGAGCACCGACGTGCGCTGGTTGCCAAGGTGAAGCCCAATGAGGGGCATCTGGCGCTGGCGCGTTGGGCAAGGCAGCATCCCGGTCGAATGACACTCATCACGCAGAATGTGGATGGCCTGCACCAGCAGGCGGGCAGTGAAGATGTGCTGAGCCTGCATGGAGAGCTGAACGGGAATCGCTGGCTGAATCGCCGTTGTGCGTCCTGCGACCTGGAGCAGGCCGTCCCGGGGGAGCCGCCTCATTGCGCCGCCTGCGGCAATTTGCTGCGGCCTGCCGTCGTGTGGTTTGGCGAGTCTCTGCCCAGCCAGACCTGGGCCAGGGCAGAGCAGGCGGCAGCGCAATGTCAGCTGATGCTGGTGATCGGCACGTCGGGCGCAGTCTACCCGGCAGCAGGTCTGGCCAAGATCGCAGGGCGCAACCGGGCGCGAGTGGTCATCATCAACCCGCATGCAAGCGAGCTGGACTCGGTGGCGGACCAGATGATCGCCATGCCATCGGCAAAAGTGCTTCCCTTGCTGCTGGAAAGTTCCGAGTAGGCAGGCATAGGAGCCAGCAGCAGCATCAGGAAAGAGACTGCCTTGGCAGTTGACGCCTGATCTGCCGAACCCGAGGCTTGGCGGTACTGCTTTTACACCCAGCCCAGCGCACCCAGCGCCGCACCGCCAGCCAGCAGCCACAGCAGATGAATGCGGGTGCGCCATACCAGCAGGGTGCACGCAAGGCTCAGCAGCCATAGCTTCCAGTCCTTGCCAGGGTTGCCGCTGGCGCTGCCCAGCAGCCAGCCTGTGGCCAGCAGCAGCCCGATCACCAGCGGAGCCATGCCTTGCTTGAAGGCGCGCACGCCGCGTTTGTCCCGGTTGCGCTGGCCCCAGCGCGAAGCCTGCCAGGTCAGCAGCGAGCTGGGCAGCAAAATGCCCACCATGCATACGGCAACTCCGAGTGCACCTAGTCCCCAAGCCGCAGGGCCGGCGCCGCCGCCCGCATTCAGTCCCACGTTCCAGCCCAGCAGGGCGATGAACAGCACATTGGGGCCGGGGGCAGCCTGGGCGATGGCGATGGAGCTGGTGAACTGGGTTTCCGACAGCCAGTGGTTGCCGTCAACCAGATAGCGGTGCATATCGGGCGCGGCGGTGATGGCTCCACCCACGGCCATCAGCGACAGCGTCAGGAAGTAGGCAAAAAGATGCAGCCAGTCCACGGTCTGCAGCCCGATCGCCAGCGGGCTCATGTGAGCCTCCGGTAGGTCAGCAAGCAGCCTGTTGCGCCCACCAGCAACAAGGCCCAGAACAGCGGCAGGCGCAGCACGGCCACCAGCACAAAGGCGGCGATGGCCAGCCCTGCGCAATACCACTTGCCCAGAGGGTGCTTGCGCAGCGTGCCGGACAGCTTCAGGCCCATGCCCGCCACCAGTCCTGCCGCCACGGCGCCCATGCCGCGCAGGGCGCCGGCAACGGCCGGGTTGGCCGCGAACTGGGTGTAGACCAAAGTGAGGCTGATGACCACCAGCATCGGGAATGTCAGCATGCCGCACAGCCCCACGATGGCGCCGCGCCAGCCGAAGTAGCGCTCGCCCAGCATGATGGAAAGATTCACCACATTGGGCCCGGGCATGATCTGCGCCACGGCCCAATCCTCCATGAACTCCTCATTGCTCAGCCATTGGCGTTTTTCGACCAGTTCGCGCTGCACCACGGCCAGCACGCCGCCGAAACCCTGCAAGGCCAGAAAAGTCAGTGACCAGAACAGTTCACGCAGATGGCGGGGACGGGGCCGCTCGGCTAGCGGCAAGGACGGAGGGGCGGGCGAGCTCATCGGGCGGGTCTCAAGGAGAGAGTGATCGGAGTCAGCTGTGGATGCTAATCCGGGCATCTGTCTCCGGATTGGCTCGAGCCATCTTCAGTAGAGAAGGGTGTATCGATCACTTTGATGGCTCCCGTTGCCGGAGCGCGACGCCTGGCGCAGGTCAGAGGTCGCCCAGGATCTGCTCCAGATCAGCGTCGTCGGCATCGGCCTCCAGGCGCAGGCTGCCCTGTATGTGGTCCAGGTGGCTGAGCATCAATTGCTCTGCCAGCTCGCCATTGCCCGCGACGATGGCATCGACCACGGCTTCGTGCTCATCCACCAGGCAGCAGGTATTGACCGCCGATTCATACAGCGAGATCGTCAGGCAGGTCAGTGTGGACAGTTCACGCATGCTGCGCAGCAGCGCGGAGTTGCCGGCCAGCTCCGCCAGCAGCACATGAAACTCGCCGGACAGGCGCACCGTGGCTCGCTTGTCGGAGTTGGCACGTGCTTCGCGCTCCTGCTTCAGATGGGTCTGCAGGCGACGGATCTTGCTGTTGTCCATGTTCAGAACGAGGCGACGCACAATGCCTGGCTCTATCAGTCGGCGTGCTTCAAAGACGTCCAGCGCCTGCTCGATGCTGGGTTTGGCGACAAAGGCTCCACGCTGCGGGAACAGCTCCACCATCTGGTCGCGGGCCATGCGGGCAAGGACCTCGCGCACGCGAGCCCGGCTGGTGTTGAAGATATTGGCCAGCCTGTCTTCGCCGAGCTTGGTCCCCGGCAGCAGGCGGTGCTCATGGATGGCTGTGGCAATGCGAGCCGCCATTTCATCCACGGTAATTTCAGATCGAGATGTGTTGCTTCGATTGTTCACTTTTGTAGTGTATTTTGTCGACATGCCGGTGAATTCTAGTGTCACACGGCATGTCGGCTTCGAACGCCCCGATTGAGGTTATCCCGCAGAGTGTTCAGGGCAGCTGATTCAAGAGCTGGGTGAGCCCCGGGGGGAGGTTCTTGAAGTCCTTGCGTGGTGGTTTGGCAAAGCTGCCGGCGCGTGCCGGAGCGGGAGCCAGCGAGACCAGGCTCTGTGCATGGTTGACGGCGCTGGAGACGCCATCGACGGCCGGCACCGGCAAACTGTGCTTGATGGAGCGTGCGAGGCCCGCCAGCGGGGCGCCGGCAATGATCAGCACGTCGGCGCCATCCTCGCTGACCGCTGCTTCGCACAAGGCCTGCAGGCGTGCTGCATGGTCGTCCTGCACACTTCCGATGTCTCGCAGCGGCTCGTCCAGGCAGCGAATGCTGGCCAGTCGGTCTATGAGTCCGTTGCGCTCGACCATATCTCGGTACCAGGCGGTAATGCGCCTGGAGATGGCAATGATCGAGAAGCGTTTGCCCAGCATGCATGCGCTCATGAGCGCGGACTCGGTCATGCCCAGCACGGGAATGTCCAGGGCCTCTCGCAGGCCTTCGAGACCGGGGTCGCCAAATGCAGCAACGATGACGGCGTCATGCCGTGCGGCATGGGTTGCGGCCAGCTCGGCCACGGCATAGGCGGCAATCATGGCCTCGAAGCGCGTCTCAATATAGGCCACGCCCATGGGGGCGGTCAGCATGGTGATTTCCGTGCCTGGCGCGGCGGCCAGCCCGGCCTCTTTCTCTATCAAGGAAGTGACGCTCTCGGAGATATTGGGATTGATGATGAGCAGTTTCATGGTGTGTGCTCCGGTTCAGAAGCGAGGGGCATGTCGCTTGGGCAGCAATGTGGGGGCGCCACGTCGCAGAAATTGTCCCTGGCCGGTTCGGGCCTGGAACTTCTCGCCATCCCAGACGACCTGGCCGCCCGACAGGGTCAGGCAGGGCCAGGCCTTGAGCAACTGGCCTTCGTAAGGGGTGTGGTCCACGTTGTGATGCAGGTCGCGGTTGCTGATGGTGCGCTCGCCTTCCTGCCAGACGACCAGGTCGGCATCGGCTCCGATGGCGATGCTGCCCTTGCGCGGATGCAGTCCATAGACCTTGGCGGGGTTGGTGGAGGTCAGTTCCACGAAGCGGTTCAGCGTCATGCGTCCCGCCAGCACGCCATGGGTGTAGAGCAGGGACAGACGGGTCTCGATGCCCGGGATGCCATTCGGAATATGGCTGAAGGAGACCTCGTTGCCACCCGGTTTTTTGCCTTCCGGGGCGTCATAGTTGAATGGCGCATGATCGGACGAGAATACCGTGAAGAGCCCGTCGTTCAGACCGTTCCAGATGACCTCCTGGTTCGCCTTGTCGCGCGGCGGCGGGCTGCATACGCACTTGGCGCCATGGTAGCTGTCGTCGAGGCCCAGGTCTTCTGCGCTCAGGAACAGGTATTGCGGGCAGGTTTCGGCCATGATGTTCATGCCGTGGGAACGTGCCCAGCGGATCTGCTCGACGGCCTCGCGGCCCGAGACATGGACGATGAGGATGGGCACATCGGCAAGCTCCGAGAGCGCGATGGCGCGGTGGGTGGCTTCGCGCTCCACCAGCATGGGGCGCGAGACTGCGTGATAGCGAGGGGCGGTGCGGCCGCTGGCTTCCAGGCGCTTGGTCAGCCACTGGATGCAGTCGGCGTTCTCTGCATGGATCATGGTGGTGGCGTCGTACTTGCGCGCCACGTCCAGCACGTCGAGGATCTGGCCGTCGTTGAGCTTCAGATCGTCATAGGTCATGTAGATCTTGAAGGAGGTATAGCCTTCGCGGATCAGCGCGGGCAGTTCGTTTTCCAGTACTTCGGGCGTGGGGTCGCTGACAATCATGTGGAAACCGTAGTCCACGTGGGCCTTGCCGTCGGCGCGACGGTGGTAGTCCTCCACGGCCGCGCGCAGCGACTGGCCCTTGGCCTGGGCCGCGAACGGAATCACGGTGGTGGTGCCGCCGCAGGCCGCGGCGCGCGTGCCGCTGTCGAAGTCGTCGGCCATGCGCACCGGCGGCTCCATGGGTTGGTCCAGGTGGCAGTGGGCGTCGATGCCGCCGGGCGTGACCACGCGGCCGGCAGCGTCATATTCGCGGGCGCCGGCGGGCAGGTTGGCGCCCAGCTGGACAATCTTGCCGTCGCGGATGCCTATATCGGATTCAAAGATGTCGCTGGCGGTGGCAACGCGCGCATTGCGCACTACGAGATCAAATTCGCTGGATTTCATGCTGATATCAGAGTTTCGGGGTGTCGGTAGGGTCTGCCGGTGCTCCGGACTTGCCCTGGTGTTGTGATGCGAGTTCGAGTTCGCGCGCCAACGCCTTGTGGCGGGCGGGCGTGGGTTTGGCATGGGCCTGGTTGCTCAGCGCGGGCAGCACGTAGTCATTGACCATGCGGCGGATGGCCAGCACGTTCCGGGATTCGCGCAGGCCGCCTTCGATGGGCAGCATGCTGGTCATGACCACCACGGCATTGCGCTCGGGCAAAACCACAATGAACTGGCCCTTGAGGCCCATGGCGTGGGTTTCGGGCTCGGTGGCGACGATGTCGTTGATCCACCAGTAATAGCCATACCATGGCGCCGAGGCGGGCGCGGTCATGGTACGGACCCAGGCCTGGGAGACGATCTGCTTGCCGTCCCAGCGGCCGCCGGTCAGCACCAACTGGCCCAGCTTGGCCATGTCCACTGCGCGCAGGCGTAGCCCCCAGCCGGAGGAGACCAGGCCTTTGTCGTCAGCCCGCTCCCAGGCGTAATGGCTCATGCCCATGGGCTTGAAGAGTCTCTCCTTTGCAAAGTCCTGCAGTGGCATACCGGCGTTGGCCCCCAGCGTGGCGCTGGCCAGGATGGGGTTGACGTCGGTGTAGTCGAAGGTCGTGCCGGGCGCTACCTTGGGCGTAGTTTCGGCCGCCAGCTTGAGACGGTCGGGGGCGCCGTAGTAGATGGGGTCGTCGGTGGGCTTGAAGTTATAGACCAGGCCCGTGGACATGGACAGCACATGCCGCAGTTCGATGGATTGCTTGTCGGAGAAGGCGTCCTGGAGGTCGGGGCGGGCCTTGGCCAGGATGGGCGCCACTTTCTCGTCGAGCTTGCTGCGGCCCTCGTCCACCAGAACGCCGGCGGCCAGGGCCGTCACGTTCTTGGTGATGGAGTACTGCTCGTAGTTGTGGTTGCGCGTCAGGCCCTGGCTGTAGCGCTCATAGATCAGCTTGCCGTCCTTGACGACGAGAAAGCTGCGCACGTCGAGGTTTTCCTTGCGGATCATCTCGGATAACTGCACCAGAGGACGCGAATCCACGCCTACGGACTCGGGGGCGGCAGCAGGGAAATCGTGACTCGCCTGGACGGCGACGGAGTTGCGGCTGGCTGGCGTGGCGGCATATGCGCTCAGGGTTGAGGCGATGGCCGTGGCGCAGGTCAGGGCCAAGGCTTGGCGTGTGGGCAAGGGCATGGGGTTCTCCATCAAAGTGTCCAGGCGAGGCGGGGGGCGGTACTTAGACCGGGATCTTCTTGCTGTAGTCGATCACGATCGACGAGCAGACGAAGAGGCCTGCGCCCGCAGCAGCGAAGAGCATCATGGCCATGTCGTAGGAGCCGGTGGCCTGCACGATCACGCCCACCAGAATGGGTACGCCGATGCCGGCGAAGTTGCCGCCCAGGTTCATGACGCCACCCAGGAAGCCGACGCGCTTGCGGGTGCCCAGAATGGAGGGAACGCACCAGAACAGACCACACCAGCGCAGGAAGAACAGCGTTACCGACAGCAGGATCACGATGGTCACGGGGTCCTTGAAGCGGGCCACGTTGTAGATGGCGATGGTGGCGATGATCGAGGCGATACCGAACAGCGTGCGCAGCACCTTGGCTTGCGAAGCGCCCGCAGCCTTCCACTTGTCGGCAATCCAGCCGCCGACCATCTCACCGACGAAGCCGGAGAAGAACATGATGAACACGGCGCCGCCCATCTGCTTGATGTCCATGCCATGCACCTTGGACAGGTAGGTGGGCATCCAGGTCAGCAGGCCGTAGAACAGCGCGTTGAAGCACATCCAGCCGAAGAACATGCCCCATACCGAGCGGTACTTGAAGAAGTCCATTACCTTGCCGCTGGCATGGGCGGGCTCGGCGGCGAGGTCGGCGGCATGTGCTTCCTCGATGAAGGCAGCTTCGGCTTCATTGACGCCGGCGTGCTCACGGGGATGGTTGCGGATATACCACCAGGCAAAGACACCCGCGATCATGGTGCCAACGCCCGCGACGACGAAGGACACGCGCCAGGAGTCGAAGTGGGTCAGCAGGCCGGCGATGATCAGCGCGCCCAGGGCGGCGCCCAGCGGTGCGCCACCGTCCAGCAGCGTGGCGCCGCGGCCGCGTTCGTTCTGGGTCATCCAGATGCCGTTGAGCTTGCCGCCTGCGGGGTAGATGGGGGCCTCGGAGGCGCCCAGACCCAGACGGGTGATCAGCAGCGACACCCAGCCGGTGCAAGCTGCGGCGATGGCCTGGAAGAAGCCCCAACCCAGGGTGGAGCAGACGATGACCACGCGTGGGCCGAAACGGTCGGCCAGCATGCCTCCGGGAATCTGCATGAAGGCATAGGTCCAGAAGAAGGAGCTCATCAGCAGGCCCTGAACGGCAGGGCTGAGATCGAACTCCTTGGCGATCATGGGCATGGCCACGGACAGCGATGCGCGGTCAATGTAATTGACTGCGATCAGGAAAAGCATCATCAGGAAGATCTTCCAGCGCACCTTGGTCGGCGCTGCCGCCGCCTGCGGCGTGGCAAGTGTGGTTGGGTTTTGCATCTCGGGTCTCGCTCCATCGGTTGATTGGTTGTTCGATGTGAGGTCGAAATCTAAATGTCGACAATTGTGTCAACAATATCGTAAACACCTATTTGAGAATTATTCTCTGAAATATGCTGTGAGGCGAACGGCGGTGACGAAGTAAAGATTTTCTTGTCAGATAACTTTGAGTGATTTGACTTTGATTTATTGTCAACAATATTGTTGACGTTTGTTTTGGCGAGGTGAACAATGCCGGCTGGCCATACAAAGGAGACAAGCAAGATGACTGCAACTACGACATGCCTGGGCGTGCTCACGCCTTCTTCCAACACCGCGCTGGAGCCTCTGACCAGCGCACTGGCTGCCAGTGCCGGCAATTGCTCGGCCCATTTTTCGCGCTTCACGGTGACTGAGATTTCGCTGGCCGAGGGGGCACTGAACCAGTTTGACGACAGCAAGATCCTGGCCGCAGCCGAGCTGCTGGCCGATGCCAAGGTGGACGTGATCGGCTGGAGCGGCACGGCCGCAGGATGGCGGGGCTTTGAGACCGATATGCGGCTGTGCGAGCGTATTGCCGAGCGCACCGGCATCAAGGCCACGACGGCCATCCTGGCACTCAATGAGCTGATGGAAAAGCTCTCCGTGAAGAAGCTGGCCATCGTCAGCCCGTACACGGCGGACGTGCAGCAATGCATCGTCAACAACTACCGCGCCGCAGGCGTCGAGACCACGGCAGAGCGCCATCTGGACATCTCGGTCAACCACAGCTTTGCGCTGGTGGAGCCCGAGCAACTGCTGCAACTCATCGGCAACGTGATCGAAGAAGGCAAACCTGACACCGTCGTGACTTACTGCACCAATTTGCGCGCTGCGCACCTGGCCGAAGAGGTGGAGCGCCGTTGGGGCGTGCCGCTGCTCGATACCGTGAGTACCACGGTCTGGGGCATGCTGCGCGCGGCCGGGCGTGATCCTTCCGCCGTCAAAGGCTGGGGCCGCCTGTTCGATGTTGCATGATGAAGACCTTAGAGGGCGACACTGACCGATTCATAAGGAGACAACCATCGTGAAACTGCTTCGCTATGGCAGCGTGGGTGCGGAGCGCCCGGGCGTGCTGGACGCCGACGGCGTGCTGCGTGATGCATCGGCCCTGGTGTCCGATTGGGGCCCGGGCCAGCTAGGTCCCGATGCGCTCGAGCGCATACGGTATACGGACCGGAGTCGTTTGCCCAAGGTTGACGGAGCGCCACGCCTGGGCTGCCCCGTGGCACAGGTGGGCAAGCTGGTCTGTGCGGGCCTCAACTATGCTGACCACGCGGCCGAGGCCGGACTGCCAGCGCCGGCCGAACCCGTGCTGTTCATGAAGGCCGTGACGGCGATCTGCGGTCCGGGCGATGCGGTGCAGATTCCGCAGGGCGCGGACAAGGTCGACTGGGAGGTTGAGCTGGGCGTTGTCATCGGCAGCCGCGCGCGGCGCGTGACCGAGGAGCAGGCTCTGTCCCATGTGGCCGGCTATCTGTTGGCCAACGATGTGTCCGAGCGCGGCTGGCAATTGGAGCGTGGCGGCACCTGGACCAAGGGCAAGAGCCATGACACGTTTGCGCCGCTGGGCCCCTGGCTGGTGACGGCCGACGAAATTGCCGATCCGCATCGTGTGGGCCTGTGGCTGGAAGTCAACGGCAAGCGCATGCAGAGCGGCAATACGGCCAACTTCATTTTCAGCCTGCCCACGCTCATTTCGTATATCAGCCAGTTCATGACGCTGGAGGCCGGCGATGTGATTCTTACCGGAACGCCTGCGGGCGTGGGCCTGGGACAAAAGCCGCAGCCCGTCTTTCTCAAGCCCGGCGACGTGGTGCGGCTGGGGGCTGACGGACTGGGCGAGCAACGCCAGGTCTGCGTGGCAGTGAACTGACGCAGCTTTTTTCCCGGAGAGCTGGTTTTCAGAGCTTTCCGGGAGAAGCCGGGCCGGAAGGCGTGCGCTTTTCTTCGGCCGGCTGGAGCTGCTGGGCCTGCTTGATATCGATTCGCCTGGCTGTGATCCTGGCCACGCATTCGAGTTTTTGCAGGTCCTTGGCCGTCAGGCTTTCATCGGCCGCCTGGCTGAAGCAGCAGAGCGTGCCGTAGACCTTGCCGCTGGCCAGCACGATGGGCGTGCTCAGATGGGCGCCCACGCGAAAAGGAGTTGCAGGCAGCTTGGCAAAGGCAGGGTGGCTGGTCGCATCCTGGACCAGGCCAGGCAGAATACCGTCGAGCACGCACTGACAAAACGACTCTTCCAGGGGACCGCCGCCGCCGGTAGCAATCCATTCCTTGCCGGGGGCAGTATCGACATGCTGGAACATGCGTTGGCCGTTGCGGATCTCGGAGACAAAAATCACCTCCATATTGAGGTGCTGGCGCAGCTCCTGCAGGACCAGGCGCACGTTTTCATCGACCAGTTCGTCGCTTCGATCTGCCGTGGCCAGCAACAATTCGCTGACCTGTACCTCCAGTGCCTCCGGTGCGTAGTCCCAGTTGTGAATCGCCATCTCTCAAACCTCTGAATGTCGCGCAAAAACTCGGACCATTGTGGCCGAGCAAACAGGGTTCTCAAGTTAACAATACGTAAGGCTTCAAGGTGAATCCTGGCCGGTCACCGGTCTGGCGATGTCGTCGGCTGCAGCCGTCTGGTCGGTCTGGGGCCGAATCAGTGCCAGCACCTGGGCATGCAGCTCGGCGGGCACGGCGATCAGTTCCATATTCAGCACACGGGCCATTTCCTGCAGAGTGGAAAAGCGCGGATCGACATCGCCGGTTTCAGTGCGCTGTACGGCCATGCGCGACAGGCCGGCACGTTCGGCCAGATCGGCCTGGGTGATGCGGGCGGCCTTGCGGGCCTGGGCCAGAGTGGTGATGAGTTCGGAAGTCATGCGTATCAATATACTCTTTGTAGCGCGGTGCAAAAGCATGGCGCCTGCTGGAGAGTGTTTCCCCGGTCAGGTGGACCGCCGCAGTCTGCCATGCCGCTGCCATACTGCGAGGGCATGGTGGTGATGGTTCATCGAACAACAGGAGTGCGCAATTGGACTGGATAGCAATGCAGCTGAGCCACGAGAGCGTCAAGCTATGGCTGTCCGTGGGCTGGTCGCTGTATGTCATCGTGGTGGGCATCTGGATTCTGCTGCAGCGCAGCCAGCCGATTGCCACGCTGAGCTGGCTCTTGTCCATGGCAGCGCTGCCCGTGGTGGGTCTGCTGGTCTATTACTACTTCGGTCCACAACGCATGAAGCGCCAGCGTATCAAGCGGCTGCGCTCGCGCAAGCGTTCGCGTGTGCGCAACAGCATGCAAAAGCTCAGGGAACGCATTCCCGCCCAGCAGGAGCGCCTGCGTCAGGTGGCGCGGCTGGTTGGCATGACCAGCGACTTCCCGGTAAGCACGGCCACTTCCATGCAGTTGCTGGCAGGGGGCGCCGCGACCTTTGATGCGATTGCCGAGGCCGTGAATGCAGCACGCCACCATGTGCATCTGGAGTACTACATCTATGAGCCCGATCAGACCGGTACGGCCTTGCGTGATTTGCTGATCGAGAAAGCACGCGCAGGCGTGCAGGTGCGCTTGCTGGTGGATGCTCTGGGCTCCAAGAAGCTGGGGCGAAAATTCCTGGAGCCGCTGCAGCAGGCCGGGGCCGAGGTGCTGCGCTTTCACGACGCCAAGATTGGGCGGCGGCTGCGACCCGTGGTCAACTTCCGTACCCACCGCAAGATTCTGGTCTGCGATGGAAAAGTGGGTTTTACGGGCGGCGTGAACGTCACCGATGAAGAGAACGAGCGCATTTGTGACGATGCCTATCACGACGTGCATATCCGGGTCGAAGGCTCCGTCGTCAACTGGCTGCAGACAGTTTTTCTTGAGGACTGGGCCTACACCCGCAACGAGGATCCGCACCGCCTGCCCGACGATCTCGATGATCTGTTGCCCGATTGCGAGGACGGCCCCATCCCCATGCAGGTTGTGACCTCGGGGCCTGACGACCAGTTGGACGCCATCTACCGAGCTTATCTGGCGGCCATCAACGCGGCCCAGCAACGCATCTTGCTGACCACGCCTTACTTTGTGCCGACCGAAGGCGCGCTGACGGCTCTCACCAATGCCGCGCTGCGCGGTGTGGAGGTCCGCATTCTGGTGCCGAAGAAGTCTGATTCGCTACTGGTGACGGCCGCTGCGCGCTCCTATTTTGACGAGCTGATTCGCTGTGGCGTACACATCTATGAATATGCAGCCAGCATGCTGCACTCCAAGACCTTGGTGGTCGACGACAATATGGCCATGATTGGTACGGCCAATTTTGACTATCGCAGTTTTTTCCTCAACTACGAGGTCTGCGTGATCGGCTATGGGCCAGAGCTGAATCAGGCCATCGCTGCCCAGTTCGAGGCCGACCTGGGCCAAGCTCGAATGGTGCAATATCGCAGCGAAAAAGGTCTGCGGCGACGGCTGTTCGGTTCCGTCGCCCGATTGACATCGCCGCTGCTGTAATGGGTGAAACCGTGAACCATTGTGTGGACGCTCTGGCGCTGTGGCGCCTGCAAGACTGGCTGCATGCGCACCCGCGTGTGGTTGTCATTGGCGGCGCCGGCTGCAGTACCGAAGTCGGTATCCCCGACTATCGTGATCGCAACGGGCAGTGGAAGCGTCCGCAGCCCGTGACCTATCAGGCCTTCATTGGCGATGTGCTGGTGCGTCAGCGCTACTGGGCGCGTTCCATGCTGGGTTGGCGCGTGATGGGCCAGGCGCGGCCCGGTTCCGCCCATCAGGCACTGGCGCGGCTGGAGCAGCAAGGCTGGCTGGAGCTGCTGATTACCCAGAATGTCGATGGCCTGCATGATGCGGCCGGAAGCCTGAACACCGTGGACCTGCATGGTCGCATCGACACCGTGCGCTGCATGGACTGCGGCAAGCGCTCTGCCCGCGCCGATCTGCAGCAGCGCCTGCTGGCGCTGAACCCGGCCTGGGCTGAACTGTATGCCGCACCAGCGCCCGATGGTGATGCCGACCTGGAAGACCAGGACTTCAGCCGCTTTGTCGTGCCGGCCTGTCCACATTGCGGTACCGGCCTGATCAAGCCCGACGTGGTGTTCTTTGGCGAGACGGTGCCGCGTGAACGCGTGCAGACCTGCATGGCTGCCGTGGCCAGGGCCGACGCCGTGCTGATCGCCGGCTCTTCATTGATGGTGTATTCGGGTTACCGCTTTGCGCTGGCAGCGCATGAGCAGGGCAAGTCCATCGTGGCCATCAACCAGGGGGTGACGCGAGCCGATGCATTGCTGGACTTCAAGCTCGAAGCCGATGTGGGGCAGGTCTTGACGAGCCTGAGCCTCTAGCTGCTCGCGCAAGGGGATCAGCCCGGGGCGATCTGCACCAGATGGGAACTTGCCCCGGCCTTCGTCGTGATTCGCACAGGCAGAAAGCGCTGAATCGCCGCGAAGTTGCTCAGTGCGTGGGGCGTCAGCTCCGTACAGCTGTAGCTGGCGGGCTGCCCGCGCAAATGCACGGCCAGCGCCAGCGGCAGCACCCACTGGTCAGCCAGGTGTGGGCCCAGTGCGCCGTCGCTGCTTTGGTAGCGGCGCATTTCCTGCGCCAGCAGGGTGGCCACGGTTTCGGCGGTTACGCCTTTTTCGCCGAATTCGGTGAAGACCTCGGTCACCTGCTCGTGCACCAGCGTGCCCAGCAGCGCATTGCCAGGCCCCTCGTTCTGGCGCACGCCGGCTTGGCGCAGCTGTCCGGGTTGCCAGTCCATGAGGGCAGCCAGCTTGTTGAGTTCGCGCCGGGCAATCGACGAAGGCAGGGCTGGAGCAAGGCAGTCCGCATACGCCTCGAGTGCGCTGCCGCGCTCGTTGAGGTCAAACGGGGTCAGCACCTCTCTGGCGCCGCCGATCACGGCCTCGAACTCGCCGCCTCCGGCGGGGTAGAAGCCGTGACGTTGAAGTGTCAGTTGCACAGGTGCGCCAAGGCGGCGCAGCAGCGGCGCATAGCTGCGCTCAAGGAAGTGGAAGGGCGGAGCCATGGGGTTGTGCGTGCCGCCCCTGAGCTGGATCCGGCTTTCGCCAGCGGCCAGCATCAGCGCGGGCCACACGGTCTGCAGCACCAGGGTGCAACTGCCGGCCGATCCCACATTGAACGCATAGCTGCCGCAGTGCACGGTGCCGGGCGTGAACTGCAGAGCCTGCGAATTCAGCTCTGCACCTTCCGCCCGGGCGCTGCTGATTTCGATGGCTGCGTGAACGCAGGTCAGGTGCTGGCGCATCAGCCCCGGCTTGGAGCGGCCCGCGCGGATCCGGGTCAGGGCAAAAGCCTGGCCCGTGCACATGGACAGGGCCAAGGCGCTGCGCAGTATCTGGCCGCCGCCTTCGCCCTGGGAGCCGTCGATTTCTATCATTGTCCTATTCCTCTTGTTCTTGATTTTTTTCTCGATTATTGGGTGTTGAAGCGCGCAACGGCCTCCAGCAATAACGCATCGGCTGCTTGCACCGTTTCGGCGCGCAATGGCTTGGCCTGCGGCGCATATTGTTCGGCCAGGGCCAGCTCGGTCTGCAGAAACTCCTGTATGCGAGGCCAGGGGGCGCTGGTGGCCGCTTCACCGGCGCGCATCTTGACCGTCAGCAAGGCATTGAGTTCGCTCAGCAGTTCGGCATCATGCAGCAGCGCCGTCGCCAGCTCGGCAAAGCGCATGGGCGGCACGCCGCCGATCTCGCGTATCCAGCGTGCGGCTAGCAACGGGCGCAGCGCGTAAAAGTATTTTTTGTACTTCACGACCTCGCTTTTCGGGCGCAAGTGGCTCTTCATGGTCTTGCGCGCCATGGACAGATAGTGGTGGTAGCCGCGCACTGGCGAAAAGCTCTGCAGCGCCAGCTCGTGCAGGCGCTTGACCCAGGCGGTCTCGCTGCAATAGACCACGGGCGAGCGCAGCCACTCCAGCAGCACCGGATTGGAAGCCTGCATCAGCTGTAGCGTCTTGCGCAGTTCCCAGCCGCTCACGTCCAGCTCGGCGCTCACAGGAAGCTCGATCACATCGCGGCCCGCGCGGGTGCGCAAATACCAGGGCAGGCGTGGCACATAGACAAAGCGCACGTCATAGTCGCTGTCGGGCGAAGCAAAGCCCCAGCCACGGCTGCCTGATTCGCAGGCAAACAGCACCTTTACATCGTGTTCGCGTTCGAGTGCCTTGAGCTGGGCTTGCACGGCGCTGCGCATGGCATCGGATATCGGGTGTGCGCTCAGCACGCTCTCTTGGGGTTTGAATTCTTGTTCAACGGTTTGCATGATGGTGCTCGTTCTTCTACAGGCAGCGAGAACCCATGCTCCCGCTGCATTTGCTAACCCTTGACGCAGATCACCTGCTTGAGGGTATGGACCACTTCCACCAGGTCCTTCTGGGCGGCCATGACGGCGTCGATGTCCTTGTAGGCCATGGGGATCTCGTCGATCACGCCCTCGTCCTTGCGGCATTCCACGCCTTCGGTGGCTTTGATCTGGTCAGCCACCGAGTACAGCTTTTTGGCCTTGGTGCGGCTCATTACGCGGCCCGCGCCGTGGCTGCAGCTTTCAAAGCTCTCGGGGTTGCCCAGGCCGCGCACGATATAGCTGCGCGCGCCCATGCTGCCGGGGATGATGCCCATTTCGCCGCGCTTGGCGCTCACGGCGCCCTTGCGGGTGACGAACACATCCTCGCCAAAGTGATGTTCCTTCTGCACATAGTTGTGGTGGCAGTTCACGGCCTCCACATGGGACTCGAAAGGCCTGGTAATCACCTGGCGCACGGTGGCGATCAGGTTGGCCATCATCACTTCGCGGTTGCTCATGGCGAACTTCTGGGCCCAGGACACGGCGCGCACATAGTCGCCAAAGTAGCGGGCTCCTTCTTCAAGGTAGGCCAGGTCCCGGTCGGGCAGATTGCGCTGGTGCAGCTCGGCATCCTTCTTGGCCAGCTCGATGAAATGGTTGCCGATGGCATTGCCCACGCCGCGCGAGCCCGAGTGCAGCATGAACCAGACAAAGCCGACTTCGTCCAGGCACACTTCCACAAAGTGATTGCCGCTACCCAGGGTTCCCAGATGCTTGCGGTTATTGGTCTTTTCCAGGCGAGGGTGCAGCTCGCATAGTGCGTCGAATTCGTCCACCAGCGTGGCCCATTTCTGGTCCACCAGATCGGGAGGGTTCTCCCAGGCGCCAGGGTCACGGCCACGGCTTTTGGGCGCCGATCCATGGGGCACGGCCTTTTCAATGGCCGAGCGCAGCGTGGCCAGGCTGTCGGGCAGGTCTTCGGCCCGCAGCGTGGTCCTGGCGGCCATCATGCCGCAGCCGATGTCCACGCCGACGGCCGCAGGGATGATGGCCTTGACGGTGGGAATCACCGAGCCGATGGTGGCACCAATGCCCAGGTGCACATCGGGCATGGCGGCGATATGTTTGAAGACAATGGGCAGGCGCGCGGCGTTGGCCAGTTGCTGCTGGGCCTCGGATTCCACGGGCACGCCCTTGGTCCACATCTTGACGGGCACGCCGCCAGCGACTTCCAGCAGTTGGTAATTCTGTTCGGACATCTTGATTTCCTTTCGGACTTGCACAAACTGGAAGGCAACAGCGGACTGCCGACTGAGGCAGTCGTCTTGCCTGAACCTGTTTTGCGTAAGTCGTTTCCTTGTTGTTCCTGTCATGGATGACTGCCCTGCAGCGACAAGGGGTGGTGAAACATCGTGCTCTACCAGGCTGAGCTACAACAGCTTTGCAACTGCTGGCGGGATTCGAACCCGCGACCACGAGATTAAAAGTCTGTAGTTCCACCGGCATTCGCTACAAGGCAGCCAAACCGATAATTCATTTGGACTCACGCTTGCGCAAGTCGTGTTCAAAAAAGGCGGCGCGACCAGAGAAGCAAGACATAGCCGTGACCGGTTTCCCGGCTTGGGAATCGAACCCGTGGCAACCGATGTAGTCCTGCTGGCATTCGCGCCAAACTCAAACCATGGTGATGAATGTCTTGCTGCGACAAGGGTTGGGTGAAACATAACCCGTGCTGTACCTTTGGCTACCGCTCGTTGATCTTTCGATCCGACGAGGCGGGCAGGAATCGAACCTGCAATCCGGGCACCCATGTAGTTCCACCGGCATTCGCAGCCAGTCATTCAAACCGTTCCACTTCATTCAGGACATCTGCGGCGGGCGACAAGGGGTTGGTGAGACGGGACAGTTTGGATATGTAGTCCCACCAGCATTCGCCAACAACAGATGATCACTTCAACTCCGAGTTGCTAACACGGACCTTGATACGTCGTTGCTCAGCCTTGTCGTACTTTTGTACTGCCTGCGGCTAGGCGCCTCGTCTCAAATGCAAACCTTCGGTTTGCTGGGCCGTGCTTTCAACTCTCACTGGGACTCGAGAGCGATCTTCTCGATCTCGCCCACCCAGTGTTCCGCGCCAAGCCTGCCTTCGGCAAAACTTGCCACCACATCGAATACCGCATCGCTGAAGCCGCCGACATTCAGAATGTCGTCGCGCTCCATGGCCTGCGTCGTGCCATAGGGCTGGATGTCTATGCAGACCAGCCGGGCATTGGGGCTGCGCTGCTTGATGCGCTCCCACTGCTGCATGGTTTCGGTGGCACCGCGGCGCACACCATCGACCCATGACTCGTTGTCCGAGACCATGATCACCACATCCACCCGTGCCTTTTCATCGGCCAGCTGCTTCAGTGGTGCACTGCAGTTGGTGCCGCCGCCGCCGATCTTTGCCAGCTTGCTCGCATTGGTCATCACCGAGTCGCGGCCGTTGAGTTCCAGCTTCACCACCTTCTGCTCGAAGGGCAGCACGCGTGCCGTCCTGTTCTTGCGCAGCACGGCGGCGGCCATCAGGCCGGCCACATCGATGCAGCGCACCGCCGTGGTGGCTCCGGCGCGATAACCCGTCACAGGGCTGTGCATGGAGCCCGATACATCGGGGCAGACCACTACCGCTCCTGCAAAGCAGGGCACATTGGCAATGGCATGCTCCATGGCGTCCTGCAGCGCATCGCGCACCTGGGCCGGTACCTTCTCACCGGCAGCCTGGTAGGCCGACAGCAGCTGATAGGGCATGGCACGGGCCCTGGCCACGGCGTCGGCATCTCCCAGCTTGCGGGCGATCAGTGCCGTCATCCCCTTGATCTCGAACACGCCATGGCGTGCAAAGGTGTTCAGGTTCTGGCGCACCATCTGCCATGAGCCGCTGTGGGCGATCTGCGCCCATTGCTGGGCGTTCAGCTCGAGTGCGGTCAGCATCTGAAACGGCACATCAGGCAGCTCGGCACTCAACAGGCCCTGGGCCACATCGCGCTTGAAGCGCTCGAAAGCCTGGGTGATGGGCGGCAGCTGCGCTTCATCAAACGGTTTGCCGATCAACCAGGCAAACCATGCGGAACGCCAGGCCTCCTGAGGCTTGGGGTGCACCATCTTCACCACATCGGCCAGCGAAGGCTGCTGGCCCACGGCAGCGCTGAGCAGCTGCTTCTCGCTCGCATTGAGCAGCCAGTTCTGCACCAGCTTCTTGGGTGCCGAGCCCAGGGACTTGCGACCCATGGCGCCGCTGCGCATGATCTGCACAAAGTTGCGCAGCATCTTGCCGTTGTCGATCACGCGGCCAAACACCTGGCTCAGCAGCGCGGTATCCCAGACAGCCAGCGCGGCAGCCAGGGTGGCTGGCATGTCCTTCATATAGCCGCGTTGGCGGGCATAGACGGCCGTCTGGGCTGCAAAGCGCGTGTCCACTTCCAGTACCAGATTGCCCAGCTGCTCCAGCTGATCCTGGTCGCCTGCATAGAAAGTCTGGCTCAGGCAGCCGGTCACGGCCATCTGGGCCAACTGGTGGCGGGGGCTCAAGGCATAGGCTGCGGCGCCTTCCCGATTGACCGTGTTGGCGGCTGCAGTCAGTGCACCGCGGCTGGTTTGAAACAATTGCGTGTTGACCATTCTTCTTCTCCTGTTTGCATTCAACTTGCAGATGCTTTGGTTATTGCAAGCGGTGTGCCAACTTCTCGAAGGTGGAGTGGTTAATTTTCAAGTCATTGAATTAATTGGATAAATTTCATTTCAATTACTTTGGGTGGCAGATGCGTTGGAAGAAGAGTTGAAAGATTATTAGAATTAAAGATAGATATTTATCTAGAAAGATATGTCAAAAAAGAACGTGGTGATTGGTTTCATGGGCACTCAGCTCGATTCGGGGCAAGGGGCAGGGCGCTGGAGCAAGTGGCGGCCTACGGTGTCGCTGATGCAGCATGAAGACCAGGTGATAGACCGGCTGGAGCTGCTGTACTCCAGCCGCTACGACAAGCTGGCGCAGACCCTGGTGCAGGACATTGCCAATGTCTCGCCCGAAACCCGGGTCAATCTGGTGGACTCCGATGTTCAGGACCCCTGGGACTTTGGCGAGATGTATGCCGCGCTTTACGACTGGGCGCGTAATTACCGCTTTGATACCGAGCGCGAGAATTACTGGGTACACATCACCACGGGCACCCATGTGGCGCAGATTTGCATGTTCCTGATGGTGGAGTCGCGCCAGATACCGGGAGTGCTGCTGCAGACCTCGCCACCGCGCAAGCAGCAGGCGGGCTCGCCGGGCAGCATGATCCTGATCGATCTGGACCTCACGCGCTACGAAGCTCTGGCACAGCGCTTCCATCAGGCCCAGACCGAGGCGCTGGACTTCCTCAAGAACGGCATTGCCACGCGCAACCCGCAGTTCAACCAGTTGATTGAAGAGATAGAGCGCGTGGCGATTCGCTCGCGTGCACCGATTCTTTTCACCGGGCCCACAGGTGCGGGCAAGTCGCATCTGGCGCGGCGCATCTTCGAGCTCAAGAAATCGCGCCACCAGGTGGCTGGCGATTTTGTCGAGGTCAACTGCGCAACCTTGCGTGGCGACGGCGCGGCCTCCACCTTGTTTGGCCACAGAAAGGGAGCGTTCACCGGGGCGGCGGCAGACCGTGCCGGCCTGCTGCGCACCGCGCATGAAGGCGTGCTGTTTCTCGACGAGATCGGCGAGCTCGGTCTGGACGAGCAGGCCATGCTGCTCAAGGCCGTGGAGGAAAAGCGCTTTTTCCCCATGGGCAGCGACAAGGAGGTCAGCAGCGACTTTCAGCTCATAGCTGGCACTCACCGTGACCTGCGCGTCGATGTGGCCGAGGGGCGCTTTCGCGAAGACCTGTTTGCGCGTATCAATCTCTGGTCCTATACCTTGCCGGGCCTGGCACAGCGCCCCGAGGATCTGGAGCCCAATATCGACCACCTGCTGCTGCGGGCCGTGGCCGAGACCGGCAGCTCCGTGCGCTTCAACGCCGAGGCCAGGGCGCTGTATCTGCAGTTTGCCAAGTCTGCCCAGGCTCCCTGGAGCGGCAACTTCCGCGACCTTGCGGCCAGCATCACGCGGCTGGCCACGCTGGCCGACAGCGGTCGCATCACGACCAGGCAGGTGGAGGCCGAGATCAAGCGCCTGGACTGGCTGTGGCAGCATGCGCATAGCCATGTCCTGCCCAAGGCCGAGCTGGATCTGGGCGACTATCTGTCCGAAGATGCCATCGCCCAGATCGATCTGTTTGACCGCTTGCAACTGCAGTCCGTCATCACTGTCTGCCGCGCATCGACCACGCTGTCCGATGCAGGTCGCAAACTGTTTGACCAGTCGCGCCAGCAAAAAGCCGTGGTCAACGATGCAGACCGGCTGCGCAAATTTCTGCACAAATTTGGTTTGAATTGGGAGCAGCTCAAACAATCATTTTGATAGCTGCTTGCGCTTTATTAATAAGGGATAAGGGCCAAAAAGGCTTTAAGCTGATGAGGCTGAGCCGCAAGCTGTGCCGGTTCGCAGGCATACTTCAGGCCCATGGCTCATACCTTCTTCTGGCACGACTACGAAACCTTTGGCGCCCAGCCGCGCTATGACCGTCCCGCGCAGTTTGCGGGCATACGCACGGATGACCAGCTCAACGAAATCGGCGAGCCCGTGATGTGGTACTGCCAGCCGGCCAATGACTATCTGCCCGATCCGCAATCCTGCCTGATCACGGGCATCACGCCCCAGCGTGCACTGCAGGAAGGCGTTGCCGAGCACGAGTTTGCAGCGCTGATCGAGGCCGAGCTGGCCCAGGCCGGTACCGTGGGCGTGGGCTACAACACCATTCGATTCGACGACGAGATTACGCGTTTCATGTTCTGGCGCAATCTCACCGACCCTTATGCGCGCGAGTGGCAGAACGGCTGCGGCCGCTGGGATTTGCTGGATGTGGTGCGCATGGTCTATGCGTTGCGCCCCGACGGCATTCAGTGGCCGAACAAGGAAGACGGCACGCCCAGCTTCAAACTCGAGGACCTGGCCCGCGCCAATGGCCTGCTGCACGAGCAGGCCCACGATGCGATGAGTGATGTGCGCGCCACGATTGCCCTGGCGCGGCTGATCCGCGAAAAGCAGCCGCGCCTGTTTGACTTTGCCTTTGGCCTGCATAAAAAGGACGGCGCTCTGCGTGAGATGGGCCTGCCCGCCACGCAGGAGCACGCGCGCCCCTTCCTGCATGTGACCGGCATGATCAGCCCTGCGCGCGGCTGCCTGGCCGTGATGTGGCCGCTGGCCACCCACCCGACCAACAAGAACGAAGTCATCTGCTGGGATCTGGCGGCTGACCCGACCGAGCTTTCGGGCATCAGCATCGAGGACCTGCGCCTGCGGCTGTTCACGCGTCAGGCCGAACTGCCCGAGGGCATGACTCGTCTGCCCATCAAGAGCATCCACGTCAACAAGTCGCCCATGGTGGTGGGAAGCCTCAAGACCCTGAGCCCGGCCATGGCCGAAAAATGGGGCGTGGACATGGAACTGGCGATGCAGCATGCGGCGATGGCCCGCGACCTGCCCGACATGAGCGCCCAATGGAAGGCCGTCTTCACGCGCGAGGCGGGTGAGCCGCTGGACGCCGACCAGGATCTGTATGGCGACTTTGTAGGCAACGAGGACCGCCGCCGTCTGGAGCGCATCAAGCGCCTCTCGCCCCAGGAGCTGGCGCTGGACAAGACCGGCTTTGACGACGCACGCCTGACTGAGCTGGTCTGGCGCTATCGTGCGCGCAACTTCCCGCAGACGCTCGATGCCCGGGAGCAGCAGCGCTGGGAGGAGCACCGCGCAGCCTGCCTGATCGAAGGCCAGGGCGGGGCACGTACGGCCGAGCAGATGTTTGCCATGATCGACAGCCTGTCCGAAACCGCCGACGAGCGCGCCGAGGAGATTCTGGGCGAGCTCTATGACTATGCCGACGCCATGGTGCCCGAGGCCTGATCGACCCATTCCTGCTGCTCATCGCCATCCAGAAAGGCTGCTTCCACTGAATACCGTCAGCAGCCTTTTATCTTTGGCTCTAGCTTGGTGATGATGCGCTCGCAGGCCCTTACAGCTAGGGGTAGGGAGGTCTCGCTTGGGTGCTCGTCTCTGCATTGATTTTTACCGGCTGAAGCTCTAGTGAGCGGCCAATCCATCGTTGCAGGCGATCAGGAAGCTGGTCACTTGTGGTCGCTTGTTCGGATCTACCAGTCATGTTGCGCACGCTGGCTTGCGCATCATTCAAACTGCCCAAGTGACGCCTCAATGCACCAGAGATGGGGCTCACGTACCAGGCAACCACATACGAGCCCTGAGGTTTTCGAACACCTGGCGTGTGATCGGGTTGACAACATGACTGCGTATATAGAGTTTGTAGACCAGATCGGGAAGGGGAGGCAAACCGTCGCCATTGCTCAGTACACGCAGACCGGGGTCCAACTGCTCAACGCCGCGCGCAGTGATCCCCAGGTCGGCGCGCAGGGCTGCACGTATGCCCACCAGGCTGGTACAAGTATGGCGCGGTGTCCAGCTAATGTCCGCTGCGTCTAGCGCATCGCAGGCCAGGCGGCGAAAAATGCTGGGCCCGCTCGCGAGCACCAGGGGCAGAGGCTTGCTTGGGTCATGCACATAGTTCGCACCACACAGCCAGACCGTGGGGCTGGAGCGCAGTGCAAAGCTTTCGAATGTGGTGTCATCGCGGTTGGAGATGACCATGTCCAGCTCACCCTGCTTGAGCGACTCCATCAGAAACGGGCTGCGTTCCATATGGATGTCGATCAGCATGCCGGGAAATTTCAGTGCGATCTCTTTCAGCACCGGTGGCAGCAGAGTGTCGGCAACATCATGCGGTGCGCCTATGCGCACCAATCCTTCCAGATGCTGATTTCGAAGGCTGCTGAGCGCTTCATCGTGAATCGCCAACATGCGCTGGGCATAACCGAGCAGGCGCTGGCCATGCTCGGTCAAGCGCTTTTGCCGGCCTTGTTTTTCAAACAGCGTGTGGCCCACTTTGTCTTCCAGCCGTTGCATCTGCTGGGTGATGGCCGATTGAGTGCAGCCCAGTTGCACGGCTGCAGCGGCAAAGCTCTGCTGGCGGGCAATGGTCGCCAGCGTGCGTAGTTGGTCTAGATCCAGTGTGTCCATATATAAGTTTTTCTTAAGTATATGGTTGAACTATTGGGATTGTTCGCATTAAAGTCGCTCGCTACATTGGTTGTCATTCAACCAAGGAGCTTGCTTTGACCACGATGACAGAACAACGTAATAGCGCTGTACAGACAGCAATTTCGGCAATGAAGTGCGCAATTGGTAGTGGCCCTGAAACGCGCCAGAGCCTGGAAAAAGTTCTGGCTCAGCTAATAGGTCTGGCCGAGCAAAGCCAGCTTTGGGGAGCCGAGGACTTTCCGCCACCTGAGGGCGATGAGCATCAGGCGCGTTACATGATTGCCGAGGATGCGGATCAGAGCTATGCGCTGTATCTGAACGTCATGCGCCCAGGCAAGCGCATCGTGCCGCACAACCACACGACCTGGGCCTGCATTGCGGCTGTGCAAGGCACGGAGCACAACCGGGTTTACGAGCGAACCGACGATGGCTCGGTGCCAGGCAAGGGCACGCTCAGGGAGGTCGACCTGGTCATCGTCCAGCCCGGAACGGGGATTGCGTTGATGGCGGAAGACATCCACTCTGTGGAAATCCAAGGTGAGCAGGTGATCCGTCATCTGCACATGTATGGCCGCGCACTGGAGACACTGAATGGCCGAACCGGCTACGACCTGCAGGCCGGGACATGCCAAACCATGTCGATTGGCGTGCAGACAAGGCGCTGATGCGCTGCTGATCAGCCAAGCCTGATTCCTTTTTGCTTTGTAGTGCACTTTGATGTGCGCGGGCGCAGCTTTGCCTGAAATTTGCCAAATCACGTGTTATGACTCAATTTGTCACCGCTTCCCAACTCAAGTCCTGGCTACATGATGGCCAGGAAATCGCCGTGCTGGATGTGCGCGAGCATGGCCAGTATGGCGAGTCGCATTTGTTCTACGGCACCCCGCTGCCCTATAGCCGCCTTGAAATCGATGTGCCGCGACTGGTGCCGCGCAAGCCGGTGCGTGTGGTGGTGTATGACAGCGGCGAGGCCGACACGGAAAACGTGGCTTTGCGGGCGGCGCAGCGCCTGCAGGCTTTGGGCTATACCGATGTCCATGTGTTGGAAGGCGGTACCAAGGCATGGAAAGCTGCAGGCTATGTGCTGTTTGCAGGAGTGAACCTGCCTTCCAAAACCTTTGGAGAGCTGGTGGAGCATGCTTATGGCACGCCACGCATCACGGCCCAGCAGCTGGCGGCCAAGCAGGCTTCGGGCGAACCGCTGGTGGTGCTGGATGGTCGGCCGGTGTCCGAGTTCCACAAGATGAACATACCTGGCGCCATATGCTGCCCCAATGGCGAGCTGGCCTATCGCATCCGCTCGCTGGTTCCTGATGACAGCACACCTGTTGTCATCAACTGTGCCGGGCGCACGCGCTCCATCCTGGGTGCGCAGACGCTGATCAACCTGGGAATCTCCAACCCCGTATACGCTCTGGAGAACGGTACGCAAGGCTGGTTTCTGAACGACCTATCACTGGAGCATGGCGGCAGAAGCCGTTATGCCGACGACTCGGGCAGCGGCGCATTGCAATCTCAGGCGCAGCAGCTGGCACAGCGCTTTGACGTGCCTTGGGTCACTGCCCAGACGGTCAGCCAATGGGCTGCGGACAACGAACGCAGCCTGTTTCTATGCGATGTGCGTACACCTGAGGAATTCGCCGCCGGCAGCCTGCCTGGCGCCCAGCACACACCGGGTGGTCAACTGGTGCAGGCAGGCGACCAATTCATCGGCGTGCGCGGTGCACGGCTGGTGCTTTTTGATAGCGACGGCGTGCGCGCTGCCGTGATCGCCAGCTGGCTGCGCCAGATGGGACAGGACGCCTGCGTGCTCATCGATGGCGTGCACAGCGGCCTGGAGTTAGCCAGCTCTTCAGAAACTGTCAGGCCGCAACTGCACCGGATGACGGTTGCCGAGCTGCAAGCCCGTATTGAACGCGATGAGGTGCTGTTGGTCGACCTGCGGGCCAGCATGAAATACCGGGCTGCCCATATTCCTGGGGCAGTCTGGTCGATTCGATCGCGACTGGCCCAGAACTTGCGTGATGAGAAACGCAGCATCGTGCTGGTGTCTGATGAGCCGGCTTTGGCGCAATGGGCATCGCTGGAGTTGCCGGAGTCGGTAAGCCTGCTGCAAGAGGGCATGGCTGCGTGGCAGCAAGCTGGCTTGCCGGTGGTGGCCAGTGCCGATACCCCAGCGAATCACGATTGCATTGATTACCTGTTCTTCGTGCATGACCGCCACGACGGCAACAAGGAGGCCGCTCGTCAGTACCTGGCTTGGGAAACCGGGCTGGTGCAGCAACTCGATGCACAAGAGCTCGCAGCATTTCAGCTGCCTAGCTCTGAATCCCCCCACTCCTGCGCCGCCTGACCGCGCAATTCGTTTCGCACTTTCCGGGAGAAACCATGCTTGCTATCCGTTCTCTGGCTACCGTTTTCATGGGCGTTGTGCTTGCTGCGCAGGGGCATGCGCAAACCTTGCCGCAGCGCAATGGCTTTCCCAGCCAGCCCATTCGCTTTGTCTCGCCTTTCCCTCCGGGGGGCGGCAACGATGCAACCACGCGCTGGGTTACTACACGCTTGCCAGAGTTCACTGGGCAGCCGGCCGTCGTAGAAAACAAGGGCGGGGCGGGCGGCAACATTGGCGCCAAGGCGGTGACCGAGGCCAGGGCCGACGGATACACCTTGTTGACGGGGCAGGTCTCGCTGATGGCGGTCAACCCCTCTCTGTACAGCGCACCAGGCTTTGATCCACTCAAAAACTTCATTCCTGTCACACAGGTCAATGCGGCACCGCTTGCCATCGTGGTCGCAGCTGGATCGAAACTCAAAAGTTTTGCCGATCTGGCGGCCCAGTCCAAGGCTGAGCCCGGCAAGGTCACTTATGCCACGCCCGGCAACGGTACCTTGTCGCATTTGGTCGGTGTGGTGCTGGCCAAGGAAAGCGGCGTGACCATGACCCATGTGCCTTACAAGGGCGCCGGCCCGGCCATCAATGATTTGCTGGGTCATCAGGTGGATGTGTTGATCACCTCGACCTCATCGGTTGCCGGCATGATTCAAGGCGGTCAGGTGCGCGCACTGGCCGTCACCAGTCCACGTCGGGTTGGTGTTTTCGGCAAGGTGCCCACGTTGGAGGAGCTGGGTTATAAAAACTCCACGTTTGAAGACTGGTACGGCTTTTTTGCCCCGGCCGGGACTCCGCCCGAGCGTGTTGCCTATCTGAACGAGGCCATTGTCAAGACGCTGCGCAAGCCCGAAGTCAGCAAGCTGGTCACCGATGGCGGCAGTGAAGTGGTGGCGAGCACCCCCGAGGCCTTTGCTGCCCAGCTCAATAGCGACACCAAGCGCTGGAGCCATGTGGTCAAACTGTCCGGTGCAAAGTTGGACTGATCCGGATTTCAGGACATCATCATGACGAGCAAAGATCAGCAAGCGTCGACTCCTGGTTTGGGAACGCGCCTGACTCACATGGGAATGTCTCCCGCTTATGTGGGTGGCAGTGCTGTCAATCCAGCCATTGTGCGAGCCAGCACTGTAGTGTTTGAAAGCACTGCCCAGCAACGAGAGATGCGTGCTCGGCGTGGTCAGGAGCGCATTTTCAGTTACGGCGCGCGCGGCACGCCGACCAGCTTTGCTTTGGAAGATGCGGTCAGCGAGCTGGAGGGCGCCTATCGCACGCGGCTCTTGCCCACCGGGCTGGCAGCCGTAAGCATGGCTTTGCTCAGCTATCTGAAGCCGGGCGACCACGTGCTCGTCACCGACAGTGCTTATCAGCCGGTGCGGCATCTGACGCAGCAGTTTCTGCAACCCTACGGTATTGAATACAGCTTCTTTGCGGCAGACGGCAGCGATGCAGCCGCCAAAATGCGCCCCAATACCCGCATGCTGTATGCCGAATGTCCGGGTTCGTTCGTCTATGAAATGTGCGATCTGCCGGCACTGGCTGCCATGGCCCACGCGCAGGGGGCGCTGGTCGCAGTCGACAATACCTGGGGCTCAGGCGTGCAGTACCGGCCTCTGACGCTGGGGGCCGACATCTCCATTATGGCTGCCACCAAATATCTGTCAGGGCATTCGGATGTCATGATGGGTACGGTCGCCACTACACAAGCTGTCTGGGAGCCACTGGCTGAGCGCTGCGATGCTTTTGGCATGACGGTCAGTCCCGACGATGCGTGGCTGGTGCTGCGAGGCTTGCGCACCTTATCCGCGCGGCTACGCATGCATGGGGAGCATGCCCTGGCCGTGACGCGCTGGCTTGAGCAGCACCCACTTGTGCAGACAGTCTTTTGTCCTGCACTTCCTGGTCATGAGGGACATGATCTATGGCGAAGGGATTGCGCAGGTACAAATGGTCTGATTTCCTTTGAGCTGAAGCCATGCATCACCGCTGAAGGCGTGGATAGTTTCATCGACAATCTGCAACTGTTTGGGCTGGGTGCGTCATGGGGAGGCTATGAAAGCCTGGTAGTTGCAGCACAAATGACGCAGGCTCGCAGCGTCACTGACTGGAGTCAGCGTGGCTCGGTCGTGAGACTGCACATCGGTTTGGAAGACCCGCAGGATTTGATCGCGGATCTAGCACAAGCGTTTGAGAGTTCAGGAATCAATGACTTGATCAGGAATACTCAAGCGTTTGTTTGAGCCTCGAAGGTGTCTGGGCGACTCAAGGGGTCTGCATGCTGCATGAAGAGCAGGGCGAACGGTGGGATAGCGCTGTCACCGAATAGCAGTTTTTCTGTGTTTGCCAAGATGCCGCAAGGAGCGCCTCTTTCTAGCTAGGCGCGGTCATTTAGATGCAGAGCCTCAGACAGACCGCCTGAAGCGACTTCCAGAACCAGTCGATAGATGTGGGATCGCATCGCTGCAAAATCGCATGGTCTTGAACTTCTTGATGCACTAGGCAGCTAGTCTTGCCGCCGACCCCATTAATAAAAACCAGCTGATGCAATGAATCAGCTGGTTTTTATTAATGGGGGGCTATAGGTCAGTCGCAGCCGCTATGACGTCCGGTCTGCCTTATGTGTGGCTAGGCGCGATGACGCTGGCTCACTGTGGCGGTGCCAGCCGGTTCCGGTTGGATCAGCGTTTGGGCAGGATGTCCAGCTCTGCTGCGGTGGGCAGGAAGCTGCCGTTCCATACGGCGTTGGCCGGCACCGGGTTCTTGGTGGCATAGGCCTTGGCGACCTGCTCGGCCATCCTGGCCAGACGCTCGGTGCGCAACTGGCCAAAGCCTTCTTCGCGCGCGCCCTTGCTGTCGATGGCGGTTTCGATCGTCAGCTTCAGGCGTTTGACCTCCTGCGGCACGTTGACCAGTCCATCCTTGGCTTTCATGGACGCAATGGCAGCTTCGGGATTGGCAATCCCTTCCCTGGCGCCCCGCGCAAAGGCCTTGAGGAAGGCGCGTACGGCTTCCGGCTTTTCCGCAATCAGCCTGGGGCTGGCGATGATTACATTGCCATAGAGCTGAACACCGTGCGTGGCGTAGGGCAGCACCACCACATCCTCGCGCTTGATGCCGCGGGCCTCCAGATTGAGCAGGCTGGTGAAGGTGTAGCCGGTGACGGCATCCAGATCGCCACGCGCCAGCATGGTTTCGCGCAGTTGCGGCTCCATGGTGCTCCATTGCACCTCGCCCACGCCATTGGCCTGGGCGAAGATAGGGAAGGTGCGGCGGCCGGCGTCAAAGATGGGGGCTCCCATTTTCTTGCCCGTCAGGTCGGCAGCCTTGGTGATGCCCGACTTCTTGAGCGCCATCACTGAGGCCGGCGTGGTGTTGTAGATCACCATGACGGCCACGGGCTTGATGGGCGCGTCGGGGTTGTTGGCGTGAAATTCCATCAGCGCGGCGAGGTCGGCAAAGCCCAGATCATGGGTGCCTGAGGCCACGCGCTGGATGGCGCCTGCGCCGCTGGCGGCCTCCACATTCACATCCAGACCGGCCTGTTTGAAATAGCCTTTTTGCTCGGGGTGGACAAACAGGGCTGCAGGTCCTTCGAAGCGCCAGTCCAGCTGGAACTTGAGCGGCGTGTCTGCCGCCTGGGCAGCGCCCCAGCTCAGAGCTGCAGCAGCCGTGGCGGCCTGAAGAAAGGTTCGTTTGCGCATATGACTCCTTGGTTTATCGATGGCGAAGGGACTGCTGCCTGTGCGCAAGATCGATGCCAATGTGTATACAAAGCGTGAACCGCTGGAGAGGGCACTGCGACGGTGCGTGCCGGACCTGCATGTCCGGCTCTGGTGCATGGGGCGCCTGCGATGGTGCGTGGCCGTGCGCAGATCAAGCGCGGGTCAGCTGGCAGGCGCCCGGCATGAATATTGCGGTCCTTTGCAGTTTCAGGGCTGCTGCTGATTGCGCAGCCTGCTATCGAATCCATACCAGATCCGCCGCCAGGGCGAGAGCGGCCGCAAAGGCCGGGAGAGACTGCAATGACCGAAATTGATTTTGCGCAACTGGACACCTATGCCCGCTACAAGCTGATGGCCAGCCTGATCGTGCCGCGCCCGATCGCACTCGTGACTACGCTGGGAGTCGATGGCACGGTGAACGCGGCGCCTTTTAGCATGTTCAACATGATGGGCGAGGACCCGCCGGTGGTCATGCTCAGCATCAACAAGCGCCAGGATATGGCGCAGAAGGACACGGCCACCAATATCCTGCGCACGGGCGAGTTCGTGGTGCACATCACCGACGAGGCGATGTCCGCCGCCATGCACCGCTGCGGCGACAGCCTGCCGCCCGAGCACAGCGAGTTGCAGCACACAGGCTTAATAGCGACCCCGTCCCAGAGCGTGCAGCCGCCGCGCATTGCCCAGGCGCCGGTGGCCTTTGAATGCGTGTTGCACGAGACGCTGGAGACCGAGAGCCGTTATGTCTTCATCGGCCGCGTCCAATGGCTGGCCGTGCGCGAAGGGCTGGTGGACACCGAGAAATGGCGGGTGCGTCTTCAGGAGTTCTTCCCCGTGGGACGTTTCGGGGCGAGCTTCTACGTCAACTGCCGCGACCGCTTTGCCGTCGAAGCCGATGAGGGCCGGGCACCCGCGTTGAGCGCCACGGCCAGCACGGTCATTGACGAGATGTAGGCCTGCTCAGGTGACCCGCTGCAGATTGCTGCGGGCCTTGGCCTCCAGCCGTTGCCGAAAGTGCGGCGTGGCATAGATGAAGGCCTGGTCCAGAAAGCCGCGCAGCACCTGCTTGCGTTTGAAGCCATAGAGCAGACGCGGCACCCAGGCATATTCGGCGGCGACCTGGCGGTCGTATTCGGCAAAGCGTACGGGGTCGGCGCCCAGAATTGCCAGATCGATATCGACCAGCAACCTGGCATCGGCCTGCGTGGGTGTGACGGTATGGCAGGTGGCCATGATCAGCTCATGCACCCGGCGCCAGCAGGCTTCGGACGCGCCACTGCCCTGCAGTGCCTGTGCCGCCCAGTCGGCGCTGCGCAGCTCGTTGTCGCTGGCCTTGATGTCGTAGACGGCATCGTGAAACCAGAGTGCCACAGCCACTTCGCCGGGCCGCTGCGCCTGTGCCCAGACGCAGTCGAGTTGGCCCAGGCATTCGGCCAGATGCTGCCGGGTGTGATAGTGGCGCTGGGGTTCGGCCCAGGCTGCGAGCAGGCGTTGCAGCAGATCTGCGGGGGGCGTCAGGCCCAGGGCCTGCCATGTGCGCTGCCAGGAGGCTTGGAACAGGGAAGTTGCAGTGTCCATGGCTTTGCTCTCTCTGAATGATTTGATACAAAACGGCTTGCAACGACCGCCAGTTCTGAGATTTATCCAAAAAATTGATAGCAAACCACGATGGCAGCGACTACGCCTGCCAGCTCGGCCACCAGCGCGCAGGGAACGGCATGGCGTGCGCGCTGAATGCCCACGGCTCCAAAGTACACGGCCAGCACGTAGAACGTGGTTTCGGTGCTGCCCTGAATCGTGGCTGCAGCCAGAGCCGCAAAACTGTCCACGCCCTGGCTTTGCATGGTCTCGATCAGCATGGCACGCGCCGCGCTGCCGGAAAAGGGCTTGACCAGCGCTGTGGGCAGGGCATCGACGAAGCGGGCATCCATGCCCAGGACGTCCACTGTCCAGCGGATGGCCGACAGCGCATATTCCAGTGCCCCCGAGGCGCGAAACACGCCCACGGCGCAAAGCATGGCGACCAGATAGGGCAGAAGGTTCCTGGCTACATCAAAGCCCTCCTTGGCCCCCTCGATAAAGCTGTCGTACACGGCTACCTTGCGCAGCGCGCCCAGGCCTACGAACAGCACGATCAGCGCAAATAGCGTGAGGTTACCCATGAGCGAGGATAGTTGGGCCAGTGCCGCTGCGCTGAGCGTGGCCAGAAAGGCCATGAAGGCTGCCAGCGCCAGCCCCACGGGCAGCAGATAGGCCAGCACTACGGGACTGAACAGGGGCAGCCGCTGCACGAGTGCGACACTGAACAGGCCCACCAGTGTGGAAGCGGAAGTGGCCAGCAGAATCGGCAGGAAGACCAGCGTCGGATCGGCCGCGCCCTGCTGCATGCGGTACATGAAAATGGTGACCGGCAGCAGCGTCAGCGACGAGGCATTGAGCACGAGAAACAGAATCTGCGCATTGGTCGCGGTGTCGGGCTTCGGGTTCAACTCCTGCAGCGCGCGCATGGCCTTGAGGCCCATGGGCGTGGCCGCGTTGTCCAGCCCCAGGCCGTTGGCGGCAAAGTTCAGCGTGATCAGGCCCAGTGCGGGGTGACCGCGCGGTACCTCGGGCATGAGCTTGGCAAACAGCGGGCCCAGCATTTTTGCCAGCCATTCGACCACGCCCGCCTTTTCTGCGATGCGCAGAAAGCCCAGCCACAGCGTGAGCGTGCCAAACAGCAGCACCATCACTTCGACCGACAGCCTGGCCATGGCAAACAGGGCCTGCACCATGGCCGAGAACACCTGGGCCTGGCCGCCGAGCAGCCATTGCGCGAGCGCCGCCACGGCCGCCACCAAGAAAAAACCGAGCCACAAGGCATTGAGCATAAGAGCGCCTGTTTTGTACTGCTGCCGATTGTGGCGCGAAACCGGAGCTGCAATGGCACACTGTGGCTCCTTGGTTGCCCGGGCGAGTATGGCGGGCCCTCAGATGTTTTGAATCAGACAGGGACAGTGGACGGATGACAGCAAAGCAAGTTCTCTGGGCGCAGCCCTATGGCAAGGGGCTGGCCCTGTTGATGTGTCTGTTCGGTTTTCTTGGCCTGATGAGCGGATGGATGTTGTTGGAGGCCGATTTTTCAGACGGCTGGCGCACTGCCGCCGGGATCCAGTGGGCGCTGGTGCTGCAGGCCATGCTGGCGCTGAACTCGGCCATGTGCTTCACGCTGGTGTGGTTGCTGTGGACGCGCAATCGCGCGGCTCTGCTGCTGTGCGTTCTTTACGTGGTGCTCGGCGTGGTCAGCCAGGCTGGCATGTTCTGGTATGTCAGCAGGCTCGGCAGCCAGGTCGATATGCTGTCGCTGGGCCTGTGGCTGGGAGAGGCCATCTTCTGGTTCTGCATTGTGGGCTATCTCTACTGGCTCAAGAGCCGCGACGTGCTGCGCTGATCCGAACTCAAGGCGTTGCCTGCACACGCAGCAGTTGTCCGTTGGATGAATCGGTGAGCAGGTACAGCAGGCCGTCCGGTCCCTGGCGTACATCGCGTACGCGCTGGCCCAGGCGCGGCAGCAGCACTTCGGTGGCGGTGACCTTGCCATCGGCAATCTGCAGGCGCTGCAACTGCATGGCCTTGAGTGCACCCGTGATGAACGAGCCTTTCCAGGCCATGCCATAGCGCTCGCTGCTCAAATAGGCGAGCCCCGAGGTGGCAATGGACGGTACCCAGTAATGACGGGGTTGCTCCATGCCCGCCTTTTCGGTGATGCCGGCACCGATCTTGCCGCCTCCATAGTTCTCGCCATAGGTGATGACGGGCCAGCCGTAGTTCTTGCCCGGCTCGATGCGGTTGAGTTCATCGCCGCCTTGCGGGCCATGCTCTGTCATCCAGAGCTCGTCATCTGGCCCCAGTGCGGCGCCCTGGCTGTTACGGTGGCCATAGCTCCAGATCTCGGCCAGCGCATCGGGCCTGCCCGCAAAGGGGTTGTCGCGAGGCACGCTGCCATCCTTGTTGATGCGCACGATCTTGCCCAGATGGGTCTGCAGATTCTGCGCCTCCTGCATGGCCTTGTAGCGCTCTCCGAGCGTCAGAAACAGCGAGCCGTCGGGTTTGCCGTTCACCTTGCGTTCCACGATGCGGCAGCCGAAGTGCAGGGCCGAATCGATCTTGGGGCGCTGGCTGAACAGAATCTGCACGTTTTCCAGGGTGCCGGAGTCGGCTGAAAGTCGGGCTTTGGCCATGGCCGTGCTGTTCTTGCCCCGGTCTGGTCCCTGCCCCGGCTCCGAGAAGCAGAAATAGAGCTGGCGGTTGCTGGCAAAGTCGCTGTCAAGCACCACGTCCAGCAGGCCGCCTTGCCCGGCGACGGCGATGGCAGGAAGGCCTTTGAGAGGGGCGTTGAGCCTGCCCCCTGCCTCAACAATGCGCATGCGGCCAGGGCGTTCCGTTACCAGATAGCGTCCGTCCGGCAAAAAGGCCAGTGCCCAGGGGTGCTCGAGCCCCGTTGCCAAGGTTTGCGTGCCCAGCTCGGCTGCCGCCAGGGCGTGCGAGCCGAGCAGGGCCAGTGCGCAGCAGCTCAGGGCTTGAACGGCAATGCGATGCATGTTTTCTCCTCTTCGATGACCGGGCGGCAGCACGCTGTTTGCCTGTGTTTATGACCCGGGCTTGATGCCGTTTGCCGACAAAAGATTGCGCGCAGGTGTATAAATCCGGCTTTTGCTCGCCACAGTTTGGCGAGCGGCCTGTGTGTGCACAACGCAGGCTTGGACCATATTCAACAAGGAACGCAGCCATGGGCGCGCAATGGAAAGCAAAAGGCAAGGCGCTGGTCGCCGATGCCAAGGGTAAGCTGTTTGGCAAGCTGGTCAAGGAAATCATGGTTGCTGCCCGTCTGGGCGGCGGTGATCCTGCAGCCAATTCGCGTCTGCGCATGGCGGTGGAAGCGGCCCGCAAGGCTTCCATGCCCAAGGACACGCTGGATCGCGCCATCAAGAAGGGCGCTGGCGTTGGCGCCGACGCCGTGAACTACTCCAGCGTGCTGTTTGAGGGCTATGCCCCCCATCGCGTGCCCGTGATGGTGGAGTGCCTGACCGACAATCCCAATCGCACGGCTCCGAATATGCGCGTCTGCTTCCGCAAGGGCCAGATGAGCGCCGTGGCCTGGGATTTTGACCATGTGGGCATGATCGAAGGCGAGCCTGAAAACGGCGCCGACGTCGAAATGGCCGCCATCGAAGCTGGCGCCCAGGACTTCGAGCCCGGTGAAGAAGAAGGCACGACGCTGTTCATTACCGATATTGCCGATCTGGATGCCGTGAGCAAGGCTTTGCCCGCGCAAGGCATCAAGGTGCTGTCGGTCAAGCTGGGCTACAAGGCCAAGAACCCCATCAGCATGAGCAGCCTGTCTGCCGAGCAGCAGGAAGAAGTGCAGGAATTCCTGGCCGGTCTGGAAAACGACGACGACGTGCAACATGTCTACGCCGGTCTGGTGGACTGAAGTCATTGCCGTCTGGCAAAGAGAGCGGCCCTGGGCCGCTCTTTTTTTTTGACTTTTCCCTGGCCTGCAGGCAGACAGCGGTTTTCTATACTGCAAGGCTGCTGAACTGCCTTGTGGATTGCCTTCATGTATTTTTTGCCTCGCATCCCCGCGCCTGTTTCACTGACTGCCATTGCGGTGGTCATGCTGCTGTCGGGCCCCGCGCCGCAGGCGGCTGAGCCAGCAAGGCAGGCGGGGGGGAGTGGGCAGGCGGATTCGCCTGCAGAACAGGATTCGCCTTTTTTCAGGCTGCGCCGTGCCGTGGTCGAGGCGGCACAGGCCAGGCGCTGGGACGATGCCACCGCCCAGGCGCGCAAGCTGCTGGACATGACACTGCCACGCGGCAATCCATACGAGCAGCTCGATGCTTCGGGTTTGCTCTACGGCTTGCTCTATCAGCAAGGGCAGTACGCGCAGGCCGTGTTGCAGACTGACCAGATGATGGCTCTGGCCGCAGCCGACGGCTACGACCCGGTCAGTGGGCAGATGCAGGCGCTGATACAGCGCGGTCTGACCGCCGCCATGATGGCCGGTGATCAGGGCGCACTGGCTCGCTATCTGCAGGAGCTCCGGCAGGAGTCCAAGGCTTTTGCGCCGCTGTGGCATTGGAATACGTCAGAGCAGCAGTTGCACTACCAGGCCGCACAGCTCAGCGTGCCGCTGGTGCAGGGGCGCTGGGTACTGGTCCAGCTGGAGCCGACCAGGGATCGCAAGGATGTCGCGAGCCTGGAGTACGTCTATCTGAAACCCGATGGCAGGCGTCTGCGGGTCCGCATGAGGCTCGGCTATGACGATGGTCTGAAAGACATGGACGCTGCAGCCAGGCAGAAGTCGCTGCAGCAGGAGCGCAGCATTTTTGCCAGCGAGCAGACGCCAGAGCCTGGGCTGAGGCTACCGGCCCTGCCGTTCGGCGACGCTGTGCAAAGCCAGCAGGCCAGCCGCGAGAAAAGAGAAGAGGGGAGGCCCGACATCCTGCATCTGGACTGGGGGCTGGTGCGCGGCAACTGGAAACTGAGCCTGCACGCCGAGCAAATGGACAGCGAGCGTGATAGCGCGCTGCAGCAACTGCCCCAGCTGTGGCAGGCCATGCAATGGCCCAAAGCGCCCGAGCTGCCGCCAGAGCTACCGCGCCAGGAGCGCGAGGTGAGTCATGCCTGGCGGGTCGATGACGACTGGCCCAGGGCCGGTCAACTGGCCCGCACGGCCTTGGCCGATGCTCAGTTTCCCGCCGAGCTGGCGCGCCTGAATACGGTGGCAGGCATCTCGGCCTTCAAGGCCGGTCAGCAAGCCGAGGCTGGCCGCTATCTGGATCAGGCTCTGCAGGCCTGGCCCTATGTCAGCCTGTTCAGGCTGGAGTCCGAGCTGGTGGACCAGGCCCAGCAATATGGGGCCGAGCTGGCGGCGCAGCAGGGCCGCGACGCCGACGCAGTGCGACTGATGCGCCAGTACCTGCGCAATGCCGGTGGGCTGCAGAACATCTGGGTGCAGGCCCAGGACCCGAAGGTGGCCGACCTGGAAAATCGCCGCACCGGCATGGTGCTGCCCATGCGTGCGGCAGGCTTTCATCTGCAGGAGCCTAAGGATTCGCAGCGCATGATGTACCGCGATCTGATGACCGGACAGCAACTGGGCCTGACCACGGAGCTGAAGATCCCCGAATCCGACGAAGCGCAGGAAAAGCTGCTGCGTGCAGCGCTGGAAAAGCAGTTCCGCCTGAAGGCGGGGAGCTTGAAAAAGCGCAGCTTTGCTGCACCAACGCGGTCCAGGGATCGCCGGCCTGAAGGCCGCCAATGGACGTTTGAAGTGAGCCCGCAGGAGAGCCGGCCGGGCGCAGCTTCCGTCAAGCACGTCGTCTTCTGGATCGTTGACCAGGGTGCAAGCCGTGCCATCCTGCGCGCCTCGGTGGGAAGCCCGCGCGAGCAAACCCGGGCCGAGCAACTGGCCCAGGCGCTGAGCTGGTAGCTTTTTAACTATCGATGCTTATTTGATAGCATCTTTCGCAGTCTGGGTAAGGGATTGCTGCTGATTTCTATGAAATTCATCGGCAATCAGCGCCAGCCCCTGCTGGTAGCTGGTAACGGCAAACCCCGGAAATGCCTGCTTGAATTTGCTGGAGTCAAACAGATTGTCGTGGGCATAGCGGGGCAGCAGCTCTTGCAGCTCGGCCACGGGCTTGGAGATCAGGCCGGCTGCGCTCAGTGCCCAGCGGGGCAGCCTGTGATGGCGGGAAGACCGGAAAGAGCGACCAAAGCTCTGGCTGGCCCAGTCGATCAGCAGCTTGTAGCTGGGGCGCTCATCGTCGCATGGCAGATGCCAGGTCTGGCCATAAGCATCGGGCGTGTTGCCCAGCAGGGCCAGAGCCCGGCTGGCATCGGGCGTCCAGATCAGGGTGCGCAGACGGTCGTCCCGCACCGGGGCCAGCGGTGTCTTGCCGGCCTTGAGCCTGTCAATCACCAAGGTGTTGGTAATGCTCTGCGTCTGTGCAGGGCCGTAGAACTCGGGGGCGCGGGCAATCAGCACGGGAATCTCGCCGTGCTCCATCTCGGACAGCACCATCTCGGCCATGGCGGCGCGCACCCGGCCTTTGCGCCCCACAGGGGCGAATGCCGTCTGCTCGGTCTGCAGCTGCGCGTTCTGCGGGTACATATAGGTGTTGTCGAAATAGACAAACGGGGCCCCCGCAGTGCGGCTGGCCGCCAGGGCGTTGCGCAGCATGCTCGGAAACTGCTGCTCCCAAAGCTGGGTATCCGGAGGCAGGCCTGCGGTGAAATAGACCACATTGCTGCCTTGAACGGCTCTGGCAGTCTGCTCGGCATCGAGCAGGTCGGCGACTTCGAGCAGGTCCGTGTCATGTATCTTGCGCGGCCTGCGGCTCACCAGCTTGAGCCCATCGCTGTAGTTGCGCTTGAGTTCGCGCGCCAGCTCGGTGGCGATCTGCCCGTTGGCGCCCAATATGGTCTGCATTCCAGCTCCTAGATGAATAGCTTCACCAGCCTTGGTGACCGGGAACGAGGCAAGCCTAAGCTTGAAGCGTGGTTCAAGGTCAAGCGCGGATTGCACAGGAATGATGGGCCCGCCCGCTAAGCCCGGAAAGCAGACAGGCTTGCAGCGGTGGCGTAAATGCTGGGCTTAGATCCGCTAACGCCGCCGCTGGAATCAAAATATCAATTAAATTTATAGGTATTTTCCCTAGTTTTCATGCATCGGGTAGCTTACTAAATTTACATACACGAATGAAAATCATTCGTATTTAAAAGGGATAAATCACATGCATAAATTAGCAAAATGTTCAGTTGTAGCAAGCATTCTTTTGGCGGCTCAGGCTCAAGCAATACCAACGTATGTTCAATCCAAGAGTGGAGAATTGATCAATCGCCCTGTTGCGAGGGATAAAACCATTGCAGCAGATCAAAATATGGAAATTGATCAATCCGTGGCGAACTCTAAGGATACCGCTGCAAAAATATTGGTTAGTTGGTCTGCTGGCTGTGATGTGCTGATGAATTCACCTGACTCACACATGATCAATGACCCAGTGGCGCGATGGTATTACGGGTGTAACTAATTTAAATTATTTGGGAGGCGTTGAGCGCCTCCTACTTCGTTTTTTAATAATTATTATGAATAATCAAGAAGCATGGCTCATGAATTTCAGCGAAAATAATGACGTTAACATTAAAAATGGAGTGGTATTGATCGACCAAGTGCCTGTAGGTCTTATTTTGCCATCCGCTATTTTCAGTGATGTAGCCAATGAAATTGGCATTGTTGGTAGGAATGGAGTCGTTCAGAATAAATAAGAAAGTCAGGAGATTTTTTATCAAAGTATGATTGATGCAGGTGCAATTTGTTTCGGAACACCAGAAGAAATTGTGAAAAGTCAACTCCTGTTAAAAGATCCAGTTACTAGCCGAACTGCCTCCTACTTTTTAGCATGTAGTGGAAGCTGCACCAAGTTGGTTGATTATTATAAAAATATCAGAGAATCAAAAGTGCTCATAGTTGGCTGCGGCGGTATTGGTTCTCTTGTTGCTATTAATCTATGTGGCGCTGGAATAAATGATATTCATCTTGTTGATCACGACAAGATAGAAAGCACAAATCTCAATCGCCAATTTTTTGGACGAGAAACGATATAGGTCGGTTTAAGTGCGATACATTAGAAGAGGTTATCGAAAGTCGATACTTCGGCATAAATATTAAAAAAACACTTTCTAAAATTACGCCAGAAACACTTCACAATTTTGGAAAAGACTACGATGCTGTTGTAGTTAGCGCTGATGAGCCATTGGGCATAACAAAATATATCCGTGATTACTTTGATTCACTGGTAATAAATACTGGGTATATTCATAGTGACGTTTACTATACACGATTAGGGAAATTCAATGGTGACACACCAACCTCAATATGGAAAAGAAATCCATGGTTTGTTGGGCCCAGTTTTGGACCAGTCAACACGGAAATAGCAGGTGTTGTCAGTTCATTAATAATTGGTCACATTTGCGGAATATTGGCCGAATCTGACCATATGGAAGAATATTGGAATTCGATGAGTTTTCCAAGACACTCTGGAGGAAAGGTTTTTAAAAATGGTTAATGATTGTATTTTTTGTCAAATTATAAATGGAAAATCCCCCGCTCATATATTGTGGGAAGATGAGAATCATATGGCATTTTTATCAATCTTCCCAAATACGCCAGGTTTTTCCGTGGTAGTCACAAAAGAGCACCTGCCAAGCTATGTAGTTGACTTAGATGATGTGCGCTTTGCCGATTTATTTTTAGCAGCAAGAAAAGTATGCAAAATGATTGACTTAGGCGTGGATGATGTAGCGCGAACTGGAATTATTGCGGAAGGATACGGAGTCGATCATGCGCATATAAAGTTATTCCCTATGCATCAAACACCCACAAGCTGGGCTCGAATAAAATCAAATAATAATAAAGTTTTCTCAAAATATGAGGGGTATATTTCTTCCCATGATGGGCCTCGGGCAAGTGATTTGGAGTTGCAATTGATGGCAAAAAAAATCAAGGGGATTTGAAATCTGGCGCCAATCGACCAAGGGAGCATCTTGATTTTTTACCTGAGTTTTCGTTGGGATCGTATCGTTTCGTTGGTTCTGATGAAGAGCGGTGGTGCGTCACTCCCTCCTAATGATTTAGGTTCAGTGGCTGCTCTTCGCTGCTCTTCGCTGCTCTTCGCTGCTCTTCGCTGCTCTTCGCTGCTCTTCGCTGCTCTTCGCTGCTCTTGGCCGATCTGGGACTGTCGCTGACGGCCCATTGCAGCCCGCGGCTGCTATGCAGTTCAACCTTCTATATCGGCTTTTTTGGGGTCTCATGTGTGATTCGGAGGCCTTCAATCTGACCCGTCATTAGTTTGATGTCCGTCAATGACGCTTGAGTTGGCGTGCCTAAAATCAACTGCGCAGGTGTTGATACATCCGCGCGAGCCTCATGCCTTGCAGTGAATGCGCTCAATCCTCGCTTGTTGGTTTACGCAACGCATGCGACTCAGGTCGCAAAAGGAGTACGCGCCATGCTCGCTATGAAACATGCCACAGGGTTCCTAGCAGTCATTGCTATGGTTACTGCGGTCACTCCAACCACTGCTCAGACTCTGGAAAAAGTTGCGCAGAGCAACAGGATCACCGTGTCCTACCGCGAATCATCGGTGCCCTTTAGCTATCTCATCGCTCCCTCCAAGGCAGTCGGATTTGCCGTAGACCTGACGGACGCCATCGTCGACAACTTGCGCAAGAAGTTGGACAGGCCGAATTTGGACGTCATATATATGCCAGTGACGGCCCAAAACCGGATACCGCTATTGATGAGCGGGGCCTACGATCTGGAGTGTGGTTCGACGACGAACACCTCTTCACGGGGCAAAGATGTGGCTTTTTCTGTCAGTTACTTCTATGCCGGTACCCGCCTGCTCGTCAAGAAGGCGTCTGGCATTCAGAATTACGCTGATCTGATGCATAAGACGGTAGCCAGCACAGGCGGCAGTACAAACGAAAAAGTATTGCGGGCCTATGGTCTCGAGAAGAATCTCGACCTCCAGTTCGTCCTGGGAAAGGATTATGAGGAAGGATTGCAACTGCTTGAGACAGACCAGGCGTCAGCCTTGGCGCTGGACGATATTCTGTTGTTTGGCTTGAAAGCCAACTCCAAGAATTCCAATATGCTTGAAGTGGTCGGTGAGACACTCCAGGTCGAGCCCTATGGCTGCATGATGCGCAAGGACGATCCAGAGTTCAAGAAGCTGGTTGATGGGGCCATAACCCGATTGATGGACTCGGGCGAGTTTGCAAAGCTCTATGTCAAGTGGTTTGAATCGCCGATTCCGCCCAAGGGTGTAAACCTGTCGATGCCCATGGCTGCACAACTCAAGACAAACCTAAAGCTGCACAGCGACAAGCCAGCGCAGTGATTGGCTGTCAAGCGTCCGTGACGGGGCTCTAAGGCTGTTGCCCCGCGCGTGGCGGTCGTTCAAGCCAGGCTTGCTGAAGGGGGTGCAGTCGATCAATCGACTGCGGAGTAAAGCTGTTGATGGCACTCACCAGTGCCGCTTATCTGCTTTGGGGTAATCGTTGCTGTCCTGACACCGTCTGCTAGCGTCGCAGATCTGCCTGAAAAAGCCTGCGACGCGAAGCTGGACGGTAGGCGACCGTCTCAGTGCAGTCTGGACCTGCCCTTCGTGGACCTGCCCTTTGTTTCCTCGCGCCAGACGACCGCTGATGGCCGATCAACGACATTCGAAGATCGGCCACAAGCTTGCCTCCCTGGTTTGCCCTAGCTTGGACCTGGCTATGCTTGAGCCCAAGGAGAAATGTACGAGCTTGATCCTCGGAGTTCATTGACCACTCAAGCGCTTGCCAAATGACACTGCATAGGCCTGGGAGCGAAAGCGGAGCACCGGATCATTGGTGGGCGCAATGCCGTCGGCCATCACCATCGGATCAAAGTTGATCGGCTCGCACAAGCCTCCTTTCTGAGTCGAAGCGCTCGTGATCGTCAAGGTGCCAGCCTTGAACTCAGGTCGCTGTGCGGGCCATGACTGCGTGGGGTCGTCCTGCGCATCACCTGGCTGTCCGACTGTCACCAGCATGTCCCAGCGAGCCGGTTTTTTCGATGTGCTGCTGATCAATACGGTTTCCAGAAAGTCCGACCCGGCTGTCTTCAGCGCCTCGTTGCTTAGCGGCTTCTCCCCTTCCTGCGGTACGAAGCGCCAGTGCACCAGAGTCACCTTGTCCTGCGCATTGATGAACTTGAAGGTGTGAATGCCAAAGAATGCGCTGCGGGTGTAGCTGTCGGGAGGGTTGTGGCTGGCCAGGTATTGAGCCTGAGCCAGACTGTCAGGATGGGAGGCCCTGAATGCTTTGAGCTTTTCCGGGTACGGTTTGCCGGTGGCTGGATCGGGGCGCTGAGCTTCGGTCAAGTCCAGAAATGTTCCGGGGTGGGCGGCGCCGAACATGGGTGTGTTCAACATGGACATCTGGTGCAACTGTCCCTTTGGGAGCTTGAATTGCAGGGCCATTCCACGCGCGCTTTGGGCAACATCTGGCACCTTGGGGTTTCCTCCTGCCAGCGAGAAGCGCGCAATCACCGGAACGGCTTGGCCGGAAAACAGTGTAGAGCGCGAGTATCTGGCGGCCTCGGCGGTAGCGGTGAACTCGCCCACTGCGCAGGTCCCCTTGATGTGATTGCGGCGCTCTCCCTGATGAATGCCAAAGGTCGCTTCCAGGGCCTGGACCACCCGCGGCGCCGTCACTTCCTGCTCGGCTGCCAGGGCAAAAAACGGCGGCACCACCATGACACAGCTCAGCGCGAGCTTCATTTTTCGGAGCTTCATTGTTTCTTCCTCTTGATGATCCAGGCTTGAGTTCTCAGGGCTTGGCGATGTGCCAGCTGTTGTTGAGCAATCCATCCCCCGTTCTGTCTCCGGGCTTGGCATCCTTGGCCCAGTAATAGAGAGGACGGCCCTTGTAGGCCCATTGCTGGTTACCGTTGTCGCGGACAACCAGGCTCCAGTCACCGGTAGCCGTCGCACCCGGGGCCACCGTCAGAGGTGGCCAGTTCGTGGCGCAGCCACCGTTGCATACGCTCTTGCCGGATCCGGCGGCGTCTTTGTCGAAGACATAAAGTGTCATCTGGTTGGGGCCCACGAGCACGCCATTCATGGCAGAAGCGGGCGCCTGTGCCTGGGCGGCAGTTGCCACGGCGCAGGCCGCCAGGAACACCGAGGTGAGGGTGGCGAAGAAAGCGAGACGGGTCATGGAGATCTCCTTGAGGTTGACCTGCTGTAAACAGTTCAAGGACGCTGTTTATTCCATTGGAATCTCTGGCCGTTCATCCTCCGAGACTGCCCAGGAAGAAATCGTCGTACTCCGCGCGAGGCGATCTGACCATTGGTGCCCGATATGGCTCGGCGCTTCAACTCCTTGAAGCATAGGCTTTGCCGGCATCAACGACCGGGAATGGTGCAGGCGTGAGCTTGAAGCCAGGTTCAAGGTCAAGCGCGGATTGCGCGAGAATGGTGGACATGAAGATCGGAGAACTCGCCCAGCGCACAGGTCTTGCCGCATCGCGCATTCGTTTTTACGAACGCATCGGCCTGCTGAGCGCTGCCCGGCGTCAGGCCAATGGCTATCGCAGCTATCCCGAACAGGCAGTGCTGGCGCTCAGGCTGATTGCCACGGCGCAGCGGGCCGGCTTCAGCCTGCAGGAGCTGCGCCAGTTGCTGCCCGAGGATCTGGAGCAGTGGCAGCATGACGAATTGTTGGCCACGCTGCATCGCAAGCTGCAGAGCATCGATCTGATGCTGGTACAGCTGACGCAAAATCGCGCCGAACTGGGCGAGCTGATTGCCCAGATCGAGGCCAGACCCGAAGACATGGACTGCGCCGGCAATGCACGGCGTGTGCTGTCGCAAATGCGCTTGTTGGGGCGGGAGGGGGACGGGGAGGCGGCGGGTCGACCCGCTCAGCCCAGCAACTGAGCCACCTGCTGGGCAGTGGCACGGGCCGACTGCGGGTTCTGCCCCGTCACCAGCCTGCCGTCCATCACGACCTTGGGCACAAAGGGCAGCCGGGCCTTCTCATATTGGGCACCGCGCTGGCGCATCAGCGCTTCGGCGTTGTACGGCACTTTGCCGGCCACGCCGGCCAGCCTTTCCTCCAGCCACGAAAAGCCTGTCAGTCTGCGTCGGGCGACCAGCAGCGAGCCGTCGGACAGGCGGGTTTCGAGCAGACCGCAATAGCCGTGGCAGACCGAGGCAACGACGCCGCCGCGCTCATGGATGTCGCGCGTGATGCGCTGCAGTCCCTGCGAGGATGGAAAGTCCCACATCACGGCATGGCCGCCCGTGAAATAAATGGCATCGAAGTCTTGCGCGTCCACGGCATCAGGGGCGTCCGTGTTGGAGAGCAGGGCCATGCGCGCTGCATCCGCCAGCCATGCCCTGGCCGTGGCATCCATGTTTGGCCATTTCAGCGAGCGCGGTTCCAGCGGCGAGCGACCACCCAGCGGGCTGACCAGGTGCTGCGCATAACCTCGCTGGGCAAAGACTTCCCAGGCATGGCTGAGCTCCGATAGCCACAGGCCGGTGGGTTCGGCAGGGTCATCGTAATGGGCGACGTTGCTGACTACGTGAAGAATGCGACGAGGCATGGGGTGTCTCCTGTTGCTCCCAACTTAAGCTTGAAGCGCAGTTCAATGTCAAGCATGCGATGTGCTTTAAATATTCCTGTTTTGATAGCTTTCATCGCTTGATGGTTAAGGGATTGAGCTGGTTTTATTGATATTTCCCGAGCCGCGCTGCCAGCCATCCCGCTTTGTGATGGGGGCGGGCCCCGGCCTGGCGGCTGAGGTTTGCTTTATGCGTTAAGTTTCAAGCTGCTGTCCCTGAGCGTGCACATGCTTGGCGGACCAGCGTTTCCCGGATTTGTCTTGAAAGGTGCCCATGGTGCACAAGCGTTCTCTCGTAAAAGCCCTGGCAGTTGCCGCCCTGGTACCTGCTGCATTGCTGGCCCAGGCCCAGGATCTGGCCGTGACCGTCGGCGTGACGGCTGGCCCCCACGCCCAGATTGCCGAAGTGGCCAAGCAGGTTGCAGCCAGGCAGGGCCTGAAGGTCAGACTGGTGGAATTTGGCGACTTCATCCAGCCCAATGCGGCGCTGTCCACCGGCGATCTCGACGCCAACATCTACCAGCACCAGCCCTTCCTCGATGCCCAGAACAAGGACCGTGGCTACAAGCTGGTGCCCGTGGCCAAGGCTGTGAACCAGCAAATGGGCGTGTATTCCAGAAAGGTCAGAAAGCTGGCCGATCTCAAGAGCGGCGCGCGCGTGGGCATTCCCAACGATCCCACCAACGGCTCGCGTGCTCTGATGGTGCTGGCCAAGCAGGGATTGATCACGCTCAAGGCCGATGCCGGTGCGCGTGCCTCGGTGCTGGACATCACGGCCAATCCCCGAAAGCTCAGGTTTGTCGAGCTCGAGGCTGCCCAGCTGGCCCGAGCCCTTGATGATCTGGACGCCGCGGCTGTCAACAGCAGCTATGCCGTGGCAGCCGGTCTGTCCCCTCAGGGCGATTCGCTGGCGCTGGAAGATGTGAACACGCCTTATGTGACCGTTCTCATCGTCACGCGTGCCGGCCATGAAAACAGCAAAGGCCTGCAGGCGTTTGTGAAGGCCTACCAGTCACCCGAGGTCAAGGCCTTTGTGGAAAAGACCTTCAAGGGTGCTTACACAACCGCATGGTGAACGCATGAATCAGCCCTGGAATCAACTGGATGAGGCGCTGTTCGAGCGCGCCAAGACCTTGCTGGACGAGGAATGGCTGAGCCGTGATGCCGATCTGGCGCCGCTGCTGCCTGTGGTGCTGGAGCGCGGTGTGGGCCAGGATTGGCACAAGGCCGGCACTTTTCGCCACCATCTGGCAGGCGTGGCGCGCTCTCTGGCGCTGTGGCAACAACCCAGGGAGGTGCGGCAGCTGGGTCTGCTGCACAGTGTCTACGGCAATGCCTTTGTCGATCTGGTCAAGTTCGATGCCGGAAACGAGCGCGAGCAGCTCAAGCGCCTGGTCGGTGAGCAGGCCGAGCATCTGGTCTATCTGTTCTGCACCATGAGCCGCACCCAGTTCGTGCAAAAACTGCTGGCTGGCGATATCGCGGCGGACGGCAGCATGCAGCTGGAGCGCAACGGCCCCGAGCCGCGCGAGACCATCAGACTCATCGCCTATGAAGTGGCTGTGTTCGCGATTGTCAGCATGGCCGACAGCATGGAGCAGTGGTTCAGCTGGCAGGAAGACATCTACTCGCGCTTCCCGTCCGTGGACCACAGTCGTCAGCAGGCCGTGCACTGGGCGGCGTCGTTGTGGCCCGGCCCCATGCGCCCGAGCAGCCGCATGCTCAGCCAGATCAGCGGCCTGGGCCAGGCGCTGCAGCATCCTGCGCTCAAGACCCAGCTGCCGCTGCCGCCCGTTTTTGCGAACTGCAGCCAGCTGCTGAGCGCTGGCAACGAGGCTGCGGCCGTAGCGCTGTACTGGTCGGTGATTCAGCTCGATCAGCCGCTGGTCGATCTGGATGCAGCCACCGCCACGCTGGAGCAGGCTGCCGCGCTCAATCCCTGGGTGGGCGAGCCGCGGATGGTGCTGGCCCAGCTATACCTGAGCGCGGGCCGCTGCGCCGAGGCCGCTCGGGCCGCCGAGAGTGCGTTGCAGTGCTTTTGCACCTGGGGCAATGCCTGGGACAAGCGCGTGCAGTGGGATGCCTGGATTGCCTGGACGCGTATCTTGCTGCAGTCGGCCCGGCAGGGCAATTGGCCTGGGCGGCTGGACAAGCTCAACAATGTGGCGCTGAAACAGATCTGACTTGATCTGAAATTGATAGCTGCCAGCGCTTGATGGATAAGCTCTGCAGGCTGTTTTGAGCATGAAAAAAGCCCCAAGGCCTTAGATCGTAAACACGTTCTTGCGCCTGGGGCTTTCAGTTGGCAAGCAGCCGTGCTTACTTGGTGCCGAAGATACGGTCGCCCGCATCACCCAGGCCGGGCAGGATGTAGCCATGGCTGTCCAGCTCGCGGTCCACGGCGGCGGTATAGATGTCCACATCGGGGTGGGCGGCCTGCATGGTCTTCACGCCTTCGGGGGCGGCCAGCAGGCACATGAACTTGATGGACTTGGGCGCGCTCTTGTCCTTGAGCTGCTGCACGGCCGCCACGGCCGAGTTGCCGGTGGCCAGCATGGGGTCGACCACGATCACGTCGCGCTCGCCCATGTTTTCGGGCATCTTGTAGTAGTACTCGACAGGCTTGAGGGTCTCGGGGTCGCGGAACAGGCCGATGTGACCGATGCGCGCGCCGGGCACCACGTTGAGCATGCCGTCCAGGAAGCCGTTGCCGGCACGCAGAATGGAAACCAGCGCCAGCTTCTTGCCGTCGATGACCTTGCCCATGGTCTTTTCCATGGGGGTTTCGATCTCGACATCCTGCAGTGGGAAGTCGCGTGTCAACTCATAGGCCATCAGCGTGGACAGCTCGCCCAGCATGCGGCGAAAGCTGTTGGTCGATGCTTCCTTGCGGCGCATCAGTGTCAGTTTGTGCTGGACCAGAGGGTGGTCGATCAAATGCAGAGTGCTCATGTTCTTGGTCTTTGTGGTGAAGGCAGGCAGGCCCGCTTGTGGCGGACTCGTGCTTGCAAAAAATGGGATCAGGCGGATGCGGGCCGGGCCGCAACGGACGCTATTTTCGCTGTCACGCGGACAGCAGGCTGGCAAAACGCTCTAAATCCACATTGCCGCCGCTGATCACAATGCCCACGCGCTTGCCCTTGAGCGGCAAACCGCCGTGGATGGCGGCTGCCAGAGACAGCGATCCCGTGGGCTCGACCACGATTTTCATGCGCTCGGCATAAAAGCGCATGGCCTGGACCAATTGCTCGTCGTTGACGGTAAGAACTTCGTTCACTCGCTGCTGGATGATGGCAAAGGTCAGATCGCCCGGCGCCTGGGTCTGGGCACCGTCGGCAATGGTGCGCGGCGTATCGATCTTGACGATATGGCCGGCGCGCAGCGACTGCTGCACATCGTTGCCCGCTTCGGGCTCGACGCCGATCACCTTGCATTGCGGAGCCAGGGCGTTGGCGGCCAGCAGACTGCCGGAGAGCAGACCGCCGCCGCCCAGGCAGACAAACAGATAGTCCAGATCCGGCACTTCCTCCAGCAATTCCTTGACCGCCGTGCCCTGACCGGCGATCACGTCGCGGTGGTTGTAAGGCGGGATCAGCGTCATGCCACGCTCGGTCGCCAGCTTGTGGGCGATGGCTTCGCGGTCTTCGGTGAAGCGGTTGTAGGTGACGACCTGGGCGCCATAGCCGCGCGTGGCTGCCATCTTGGAAGCCGGCGCATCCTCGGGCATGACGATCAGGGCCGGCATGTCCAGCAACTGGGCTGCCTGGGCAATGGCCTGGGCATGGTTGCCGGAGGAAAAGGCCAGGGCGCCGCCCTTGCGCTGCTCGGGCGTGAACTGCGCCAGAGCGTTGTAGGCGCCGCGAAACTTGAAAGCGCCTATGCGCTGCAGGTTCTCGCATTTGAAGAACAGGCGCGCGCCCAGCTGTTCGTCCATGGTGCGGCTGGTCAGCACCGGCGTGCGATGGGCTACGCCCTGCAGGCGCTGGGCAGCAGCCACGACATCGTCATAAGTGGGCAGGGGGGCGGTGTTTGTGCTCATGGCAGGACAGGCTGAGGTGGTGACTGAACCCATGATAACGGGGCCTGGTCCACTTCAACCCGAATTGCTGCGTTGCTGCTCACCATCACCTCGATGGCCTCCAGCGAGCCATCGAGAAGACTGAGGAATGTCAGCGCAAAAGGTATGAGGACCTTTTCTGTAGATGGATTATTGCTATCTAATCAGGAGCGGTTGCCTGATTTTGGCAGCGCGGGTGCAAACGCCTGCAGTGGCTCCAGCGGGGGGAAATCGCCGGCGCGCTTGGCCTGCATGGCACTCACGGCCTCCATAACATGGCGGTTGCTCCAGATGCCGCTCTGCACCCAGCCCATTTGCTGCAGCGAGTCGCTCACGCTGTGGTCGCGCGCGTAGTTGATCACCTGCTTGCTGCCCCAGATGGCCACGGGCGGCTTGGCCGCAATCTCGCGCGCGCAGGCGAGGGCTGCGGTGACGGCGGCTTCGGGCGTGTCGTAGACGGCATTGACCAAGCCGTGGCTGGCGGCCTCCTGGGCAGTCATGCGGCGGCCGGTGTAGGCCAGCTCCTTGACGATGCCCAGCGGCATCAGCTTGGGCAGGCGCTGCAGGCTGCCCAGGTCGGCCGTCATGCCGATATTGATCTCCTGGACGCAGAAAAAGGACTCGGCGCTGGCATAGCGTATGCAGGCAGTGGCCACCAGATCCAGCCCTCCACCCACACAGGCGCCCTGAATGGCGCAGATCACGGGCATGCGCAGGGCTTCGATCTTGTTGAAGGTGGACTGCAACTGGGCCAGGGTGTCGATGATGGCGGCGCGGCCCTCGGGTGTACGGTCATTGGGCGCAAAGGCGGGGTCGGCAAAGGTCTCTAGTGCCATGCCGGCGCAAAAATGCTTGCCCGTGCTGCTGATGACCAGCGCGCGCGACTGGCCGCTGCGCTGCAGCGTATCCAGCACCAGGTCCAGCTCCTGCCAGAACCTGGGATTCAGGGTGTTGAAGGCATCGGGGCGGTTGAGCACCAGATGGGCGATATGGTCGGCCAGGTCCAGGCGAAAGCTGCTCAGACCGGCGGTCAGCAAGGTGTCGTCAGAGGTATGAGGCATGCCGGCATGGTGTCTTGCGGCGCCGAGCGGGCCAGTCACAAGCGTGACTGACCCGGGCAAACCAGGGTGGCCGGCAAGCCCCTGCTGGTTCAGGCCGTCAGCGCCGGCGCCCTATCCGCGGCCTGGACCTTGAACACGGCCACCATGCCGGTGAGCCGCTGGGCCTGGTCGCTCAGAGAGACAGCGGCAGCCGTGGATTCCTCGACCAGGGCCGCATTCTGCTGCGTCATCTGATCCAGGTTTGTCACGGCCTGGTTGACCTGGCTGATACCGTCATGCTGCTCCATGGCCGAAGCGCTGATCTCGCCAATCATGTCCGAGACCTTGCCGACGCTGCTGACGATTTCTTCCATCACGCGGCCCGCCTGGGAGACCTGGTCTGCGCCTTCCTGGGCGGCATCCACGGACGTGGTGATGAGCGCCTTGATCTCCTTGGCGGCCTCGGCACTGCGGTGGGCCAGGGCGCGCACCTCGCCGGCGACCACGGCAAAGCCTCGGCCTTGCTCGCCGGCACGGGCGGCTTCGACAGCCGCATTCAGGGCCAGGATATTGGTCTGGAAGGCGATGGAGTCGATCACGCCGATGATGTCGGAGATGCGGTGTGCGCTGTCGCTGATGCGCCCCATGCTGCTGACCACGGACTGCACCACATGGCCGCCGCGCTGAGCCACCTGTGCGGCATTGCCTGCCAGGTGGTTGGCCTGGCGGGCGGTGTCCGAGGCCTGGGCGACGGTGGCGGTCAGCTGCTCCATGCTGGCCGCGGTTTCCTCTAGATTGGCGGCGGTCTGCTCGGTGCGTGCAGACAGGTCGTGGTTGCCGGTAGCGATTTCGGCCGAGGCGGTGCTGATGGAGTGCACGCTGGTGCGTACATCGGCCACCAGGCTGCGCAGCTGGGCCGCCATGGTCGAGACGGAGCTCAGCAGGCGGCCGAACTCGTCATGGCGGTCGTTGCCGGCAGTTACCGTGAGATCGCCCTGTGCAATGGCCTGGGTCAGCTCCACGGCTTCATTCAGAGGCTGGGTGATGGAGCGGGTGAGGGCCAGCGCCAGGCCCAGGGCGGCGGTCAGCACCAGGGCCTGCACCACCCAGGACAGCCAGATCGCTTTTTGCTGGTCTTGCTGCAGCTGAAGGCTGGCAGCGTCGCGCTGCTGCTCCTGCAGCTTCACAAAGTCCTGCAGCGAATCGACATAACGGCCGATGGCGCCCAGATACTGCAGGCGGATGAAGTCGCGCATGGCTTCGATATCGCCGCTCAGCTTGATCTCCCGCGCCTGCTTGTTCAGCGCCAGAACTTCGGCGCGCACGGCTGCGATCTTTTGCAGGGCAGCCTTGTCGGCATCGCTTTGAGCCAGTTTGATGACCTGTGCCTGCAGCGCCCCATTGACGGCCACGCCTTCGCTGACGCGCTCGTCCATGCGCTGGGTCAGCGCTTCGTCGGAGGTCATATTGCTGGTGAGCACGCGCTCGCCCGTGGTCTCGGTGGCACCTTTCCACTGAAGGGCGAGATTGATGCGATTGTCATAGTCGGTCAGGGTCTGCATGCCGGCCTGCAGGGCCTGGGTGGATGAGTGTTGGTTCCATAGCGAGACGGCCAGCATCATGGTCAGAAGCCCGCCCAAAGTGCACCACAGCTTGGTGGATACACGCCATTGATTGAATTGCATTGGCTGAAAATTTGCAAAAGCACTGCCCGACCGGAGCGAACTGGTGGTCTGCGGCAAGACCGGGCAGCGTGGTTAGCGTAGAGGAAAGAGGCGGCTGTGCCTGCAGGCAACAGCACATGTCCAAGAGACTGGCGGCAGGCACCAGGAGCCGGATTTATTATGTATCGACATAATGCGTGCCGCCTTGAGCGCTTTCTGTGCGGCGGCCACAAAAAAGGCCTGCGGAAGCAGGCCCTTGGAGCGAGAGAGTGGGCTGGAATCAGCGCTTCTTGTTGCCCAGAATGCCGCCCAGCACGCCACGCAGAATCTCCTTGCCCAGGCTGTTGCCCACGGTGCGTACCGTGGACTTGGCCATGGTCTGCACCAGACCGTCGTGCTGGCCGCCGCGCGGGCCGGTGCGGCCGAACAGCAGCTCCTTGAGTCCGTCCATCATGGAGTCCGTGGCGCTGCCTGGCGGGGGCGTTCCGGCCGCTGTGGCAGCGGCAGGGGCATCGCCGGGCTTGGCGGGCGTGGCGCTCGCAGTGCGGTCGCGCAATATCTCGAAGGCCGATTCACGGTCCACGGCTTTCTCATAGACGCCGGCGACCAGGGAACCGGCGATCAGCGCCCTGCGCTGTTCGGCCGTGATGGGGCCGAGCTGGCTGCCGGGCGGAATCACGAACACACGCTCGGTCACGCTGGGGCGGCCTTTTTCGTCGAGGAAGCTGATCAGGGCCTCCCCCACGGCCAGCTCGGTGATGGCGGCGGCAATGTCCAGGCCCGGGTTGGGGCGCATGGTGGAGGCGGCCGAGGCCACGGCTTTCTGGTCGCGCGGGGTGAAGGCGCGCAGGGCGTGCTGCACGCGGTTGCCCAGCTGGCCGAGCACGCTGTCGGGAACGTCCAGTGGGTTCTGGGTGACGAAGTACACGCCCACGCCCTTGGAGCGCACCAGGCGCACGACCAGCTCGATGCGCTCGATCAGCACCTTGGGCGCATCGTTGAACAGCAGGTGGGCCTCGTCAAAGAAAAACACCAGCTTGGGCTTCTCGGGGTCGCCGATTTCCGGCAGTTGCTCGAACAGCTCGGACAGAAGCCAGAGCAAAAAGGTCGAGTACAGGCGCGGCGCATTCATCAGCTTGTCGGCTGCCAGCACGTTGATCACGCCCATGCCGTTGGCATCGGTCTGCATCAGATCGTTGATGTCGAGCATGGGCTCGCCAAAGAACTTGTCGCCGCCTTGGCCTTCAATGGTCAGCAGGCCGCGCTGTATGGCTCCCACGCTGGCCGAGCTGATGTTGCCGTACTGGGTGGTGAACTGCTTGGCGTTGTCGCCCACAAAGTTCAGCATGGCACGCAGATCCTTGAGATCCAGCAGCAGCATGCCGTTGTCGTCCGCAATCTTGAACACCAGATTGAGCACGCCCATCTGGGTCTCGTTCAGATTCAGCATGCGGCCGATGAGCAGCGGGCCCATGTCCGAGATGGTGGCGCGCACCGGGTGGCCCTGCTCGCCGAACACATCCCATAGCGTGGCTGGGCAGGCCAGGGGTTGGGGCAGAGCCAGGCCGCGATCCTTGAGCGAGGCCGCCAGCTTGCCTTCGATCTTGCCGGCCTGGCTGATGCCGCTCAGGTCTCCTTTGACGTCGGCCATGAAAACCGGCACGCCGATCTGCGAGAAACTTTCGGCCAGTTTCTGCAGTGTGACAGTCTTGCCGGTGCCGGTGGCACCTGTGATCAGGCCATGCCGATTGGCCAGTCCGGGCAGCAGGGCACATTCTGTGGCAGAGTGCTGGGCAATCAAAAGGGGTGAAGCCATTTCGGGTTTCCTCTGGGGGGGCATGCAGTCAAAAGTAAAATCGCTCCCGCTAGGTTAAATCAAATATCAAAGGATTCCCTGTGGCAGGACACAGCAAATGGGCCAACATCCAGCACCGCAAGGGTCGCCAGGATGAAAAACGTGGCCGCATCTGGACGCGCATCATTCGTGAAATCATGGTTGCCGCTCGCCAAGGCGGTGGCGATCTGAGTGCCAACCCGCGTCTGCGCCTGGCGGTGGACAAGGCCAAGGCCGCCAATATGCCGGCCGACAATATCAAGCGCAATATCGATAAGGCCACGGGCAACCTCGACGGCATGACCTACGAGGAAATCCGTTACGAAGGCTATGGCATCGGCGGCGCCGCCATCATTGTGGACACAATGACGGACAATCGCGTACGTACGGTGGCCGATGTTCGCCATGCATTCAGCAAGTACGGTGGCAATATGGGCACCGAAGGCTCGGTGGCCTTCCAGTTCAAGCATGTGGGTCAGATCATGTTCGCCCCCGGCACGGACGAAGAAAAAGTCATGGAGATCGCGTTGGAGGCCGGTGCCGATGATGTGATCACCGATGACGAAGGTGGCATCGAGGTGCTGACTGCCCCCGGCGACTTTGAGGCCGTGCGTGACGCACTTCAGGCCGCCGGCTTTACCGCCGACATGGCCGAGGTGACCATGCGCCCCGAAAATACAATCGCTCTCGAAGGCGATGATGCAGCTCGTATGCAGAAGCTGCTGGACATGATTGAAGACTTGGATGACGTTCAGGACGTCTACCACAACGCAGAACTATGAAAATTCTTGTGATTGGCGGCGGTGGCCGTGAGCACGCTCTGGCGTGGAAGTTGGCCGAATCGCCCAAGGCGACCAAGGTCTATGTGGCTCCCGGTAACGGTGGCACTGCCCTGGCTGGCGGCAAGCTGGAGAACCTCAACATCACCGATGTGAAGGCTCTGCGCGAATGGGCCCAGGCCGAAAAAATTGCCGTGACCGTGGTGGGGCCCGAGGCTCCGCTGGCGGCCGGTGTGGTCGATGAGTTCCGTGCTCACGGACTCAAGGTCTTCGGCCCTACCAAGACTGCAGCCCAGCTGGAGTCTTCCAAGGCCTTTTCCAAGGACTTCATGGCGCGCCACAGCATCCCCACGGCGCAATATGAAACCTTCACCGACGCGGTCGCGGCCCACGCCTATGTGGATCGTCTGGGCGCTCCCATCGTCATCAAGGCCGACGGCCTGGCTGCCGGCAAGGGAGTGGTGGTGGCCATGTCGCTGCAGGAAGCCCATGATGCCGTGGACTTCATGCTGGTGGACAACAAGTACGGTGTTCAGCACAACGAAGGCGGTGCACGCGTCGTGATCGAGGAGTTCCTCGAAGGCGAGGAAGCCAGCTTCATCGTGCTGTGCGACGGCAAGAACGTGCTGGCGCTGGCGACCAGCCAGGATCACAAGCGCCTCAAGGATGGCGACCAGGGCCCCAATACCGGCGGCATGGGCGCTTATTCGCCTGCGCCCGTGGTGACGGCCGATGTGCATGCCCGCGCCATGCGCGAGATCATCCTGCCCACCATCCGCGGCATGGAAAAAGACGGCGTGCCCTATACCGGCTTCCTGTACGCAGGTCTGATGATCGACAAGGTCGGCCATCTCAAGACGCTGGAATTCAACTGCCGCATGGGCGATCCGGAAACCCAGCCCATCATGATGCGTCTCAAGAGCGATCTGGTGGACGTGATGCTGGCAGCCTGCGAAGGCAAGCTGGATCAGCTGGAGTTGCAGTGGGACCGCCGTACCGCATTGGGCGTGGTCATGGCTGCTGCCGGCTATCCTGAAAACCCGCGCAAAGGCGATGCCATCACCGGTCTGCCCGCCGCAGCCGACGATGCCATGGTCTTCCATGCCGGTACCCAGCTGGGCGATGACGGCCAGCCAGTGACCAGCGGTGGTCGCGTGCTGTGCGTGACCGTGCTGGCCGACAGCGTCAAGCAGGCGCAGCAGAAGGTGTACGACGTGGCACGTGGCATCCATTTCGATGGGGCCCAGTATCGCCGCGACATTGGCTTCCGTGCCGTCAAGAAGGCCGACTGATGAACCAGACATCCTCATCTTCTGTGGCTGATCAGCTGCCTGCGGCCGAGGTGCGTGAGTACCTGGTGGGTCTGCAGACCCGCATCACCGAGGCGCTGGAAGCGATCGAAGGCGAGGGTGGTGCGCGTTTTCTGGCAGACGCCTGGCACAAGGATCCGGGCGAAAAGCTGCAAGGCAACGGCGTCACCAGGATCATGGAGGGCGGGCGCGTGTTCGAGCGCGCAGGCTGCGGTTTCTCGCATGTGCGCGGGCCGCAACTGCCGCCTTCGGCCACACAGCACCGGCCCGAGCTGGCGGGTGCGCCGTTTGAGGCCATGGGCGTGTCGCTGGTATTTCACCCGCGCAATCCCCTGGTGCCCACGGTGCACATGAATGTGCGCATGATCTCGGCCGGGCATGAGGGGCAGTCCAAGACCTGCTGGTTTGGTGGTGGCATGGATTTGACGCCGGTCTACGGCTTTGAAGAAGATGCCGTGCATTTCCATCAGGTCTGCCACGATGCGCTGGCGCCATTTGGCGAGCAGCTCTACCCGCGTTTCAAGCAATGGTGCGACGAGTACTTCTTTCTCAAGCATCGCAACGAGCAGCGCGGCATTGGCGGCATCTTCTTCGATGATTTCAGCGAACTGGGTCAGCAGCAGAGCTTTGCCATGCTGCGCTCGGTTGGCGATGCCTTTCTGAAGGCCTATCTGCCCATCGTGGAGCGCCGCCGGAATGCGGAGTACACACCGCAGCAGGTGGATTTCCAGCGCTACCGCCGTGGCCGCTATGTGGAATTCAACCTGGTCTGGGACCGCGGCACGCATTTCGGCCTGCAGTCTGGCGGCCGCACGGAGTCCATCCTGCTGTCCATGCCTCCTCATGCGGACTGGAGCTATCAGCGCGAGGATGCCCCCGGCACTCCCGAGCGCGATTTGCTGGATAAATTCCTGATTCGCCGCGACTGGCTGTAATCAGTCTGTTTCCTTGCCGGCAGCGCATAAAGCCCTGTCAGCAGGGAAATTTTTAGAAAACTATAATTTCCATAGCTGGATGCGCGCTATCGACTGGCGCGTCAACCTTTTTCAAGGCGTGAAGAGCGCAGGTCTTAGGGGCCTGTACGCAGACACTAACCCAACCCTGATACGGGTGTGGCGCAGCACACGCTATATTGATCCCATCATTTACTGATTCCATCGCCTGATGACCACCTCCACCAAATCGGATTCCGCAGCCAAGCGCGACGTCACCAAACTCCAGCGAGCCATTGTTGACGGCCTCGAAGACGTCAAGGCCCACGACATCCAGGTGTTCAACACCGAAGCACTGTCCCCGCTGTTCGAGCGCGTGATCGTGGCCTCGGGTACTTCCAACCGCCAGACCAAGGCACTTGCCTCCAGCGTGCGCGAAGCCGTCAAGGAAGCAGGGTTTCCCGTGCCCCGTCAGGAAGGTGAGCAAAACGGCGAATGGATCATCGTGGACTGCGGCTCGGTGGTCTGCCACATCATGCAGCCGGCCATCCGCCAGTACTACCGCCTGGAAGAAATCTGGGGCGAGACACCGGTGCGCATGAAGATCGGTGCCGCCAAGCCCAAGCCCGCCGAAGTGGCCGCCAAGAAGCTGGCTGCCAAGCTGGCGGTGGAAAAGGCTGCTGCGGAAAACACCGTGGTCGCGAAAAAGCCTGCCGCCAAGAAGGCTGCGGCCAAGAAGCCCGCCACCAAGACGGCTGCCAGTGCCAAGCCTGCAGCCAAGAAGCCTGCTGCCAAGTCCGCCGCCGCCAAGACGGTCAAGACCGTGGTCGTCAAGCCCAGCACGCCCCGTACTGCCAAGCCGGTTGCGGCCAAACCCGCAGCCAAGCGTGCTCCCCGCGCCAAGGCCTAAATGAAGCTGACCATCGTGGCTGTAGGCCTGCATGTGCCCGACTGGGCGCAGACGGCCTACGACGATTACGCCAAGCGCTTTCCGCCCGAACTCAAGGTCGAACTCAAGGCTGTCAAGACCGAGCCGCGCGGCTCCAAGACGCTGGAGACCCTGTATGCGGCAGAGCGCAAGCGTATCGAAGCCGCCATCCCCAGAGGCACCCGCATCGTGGTGCTCGACGAGCGAGGCACCAATCTGACCACCAAGGCGCTGGCCCAGCGTCTCAAGGGCTGGCAGCTCGAGAGCGATGATGTGGCTCTGGTCATCGGCGGCCCCGACGGGCTGGACCCTGAGTTCAAGGCCTCGGCACACGAGCGCATCCGTCTCTCCGACCTGACCCTGCCGCATGCCATGGTGCGCGTGTTGCTGATCGAGCAGCTCTACCGCGCCTGGTCGGTCAATGCCGGTCACCCCTACCACCGCGAATAAGCGCTTGTGACCGGACTCTGCGTGCAATTTCGCGCAGTGCGTGATACTATGATTTTGATAGCCTTTTGCGCTTTATATATGGGCGCTAGAGGCCATTTTTAATCAAAATCATGGCGCCATTTCTCTATCTTGCATCCCAAAGTCCCCGCCGTCGTCAGCTGCTCGAGCAGCTGGGCGTGGCGCATGAATTGCTGCTGCCCAATGCAGCCGGTGATATCGCCGAGGATGCCGAGGCCATAGAGGCCGAGCTGGCCGGGGAAGACCCCCATGACTATGTGCAGCGCGTGACGGCCGGCAAGCTCGATGCAGCCGTGGCTCGCCATGCGCGGCGCGGTCTGCCGGCAGCGCCCATTCTGTGCTCCGACACCACCGTGGCACTGGGCAAGCAGATTCTCGGAAAGCCCGCCGATGCCGAAGATGCGCGACGCATCCTGCGTCTGCTCTCCGGGGCCGAACATGAGGTGCTGACGGCCGTGGCGCTGCAAAGCGGTGCCATGCGTCTGCAGGCCCTGTCGGTATCGACCGTGCGCTTTGCGCCCATGACCGAGGCCCAGATCGATGCCTATGTGCTCACGGGCGAGCCCATGGGCAAGGCCGGTGCCTATGGCATACAGGGCAGGGCGGCCGCACATATTGCAGAGATCCGTGGTAGCTATTCGTCCATCATGGGCCTGCCCGTTTACGAAACTGCCGAGCTTTTGCGCCAGCTGGGCTGGCCGCTCTGAACCTTTGGCGCAATCGACACTCTGTTCTTGAGGCTTCCCCCGAGGGAAGTTCTGCATGGCAGCTGTCTTGCGCCAGCCATGCGTGCGTCGCACACTGGGCGCAGCAAAAGCCAGGACATATAAAGAAAGAACGACAGTCAATGCAGCAAGATATTCTGATCAACTGGTCGCCGCAGGAAACGCGGGTGGCGATTGTCGAGAATGGTGCCGTGCAGGAGCTGCACATGGAGCGCCCGCTGGAGCGGGGGCTCGTCGGCAACATCTATCTGGGCAAGGTCTCGCGCGTGCTGCCCGGCATGCAGTCCGCCTTCATCGATATCGGCCTGGAGCGTGCGGCCTTTTTGCATGTGGCCGATGTCTGGCAGCGTCAGGAAAACGGCGAAGCCCCGATGTTCGCGCGCAAGGACCAGCCGATGACACCCATCGAAAAGCAGGTGTTCGAGGGGCAGTCCATCATGGTGCAGGTCATCAAGGACCCCATAGGTACCAAGGGTGCGCGCCTGTCGACACAGATCAGCATTGCGGGGCGTCTGCTGGTGTTTCTGCCGCAGGACGACCATATCGGCATCTCCCAGAAAATTCCCCAGAACGAGCGCGACGCCTTGCGGGCCCGTCTGCAGGAGCTGGTCGGCACCAAGGACGGTGGCGGGGGCGGCGGCTTCATTCTGCGCACCAATGGCGAGGAATCCAGCGATGCCGAGCTGGCCGATGACATCCGTTATCTGCGCAAGACCTGGGCGCGCATCAAGGATGCGGCGCAGAAGCTGCCCGTCATGTCGGTGCTGCATCAGGACCTGAACCTGCTGCAGCGAGTGCTGCGGGACCTGGTCGGCGAGAACACCCAGAGCATTCGCATCGATTCGCGCGAGCAGTTTGCGCTGCTCAAGAGCTTTGGCCAGGAATACATGCCGGCGGCAGTACCCAAGCTGGCGCTGTACAAGGGCGAGCGGCCGATTTTCGACCTCTACAACATCGACGAGGAAATCGCGCGTGCACTGGGGAGGCGTGTGGATCTGAAGTCGGGTGGCTATCTGATCGTCGATCAGACCGAGGCCCTGACCACCATCGATGTGAACACGGGCGGCTATGTCGGTGCGCGCAATTTTGACGACACCATCTTCAAGACCAACCTGGAAGCAGCGCACGCCATTGCGCGGCAGTTGCGGCTGCGCAATCTGGGCGGCATCGTCATCGTGGACTTTATCGACATGGTGCGCGAGGAGCATCAGGGCGAGGTGCTCTCCGAATTCCGCCGCCAGCTGGCGCGCGACCGCGTCAAGACCATGGCTGGCGGCTTCTCGCAGCTGGGCCTGGTGGAGATGACGCGCAAGCGTACGCGCGAGTCGCTGGCCCATATGCTGTGCGAGCCCTGTGCGGCCTGCTCCGGCAAGGGCAACGTCAAGACCGCGCGCAGCATCTGCTACGAGGTCCTGCGTGAAATCCTGCGCGAAGCGCGCCAGTTCAATCCGCATGAGTTCCGCGTCGTGGCATCCCCCAAGGTGGTGGAGATGTTCCTCGACGAGGAAAGCCAGCATCTGGCCAGCCTTTCCGACTTCATCGGCAAGCCGATCTCCCTGCAGGCCGAGACTGCGATGGCGCAGGAGCAATATGACATTGTTCTGCTTTAAGTGAGCATGCATTCGGTGTCATTTGATTTGGAAATCATTTTCCAAATTCAGACAATGCTCAAGGGAATTTGTTGCCCAACTTCTCCAAACTGATTTACTTGCATTTGCCATTACCAAATAGCAGTAGTGTGGGAAGTTAGGCGATTGTCACGGATTAAATGGAAAATTCCTGCGAATCGAAATGACCACGAAGCCTGACTGAAGGCCTGTGCATCCGCGTCATAATCCCGTTGAAAAGCAATGAGGATGGCATGGACAAGAAGCAGCTTAGCGAAGCCGACATTTGTGCGAAATTCATCAGCCCGGCTGTGTTGAATGCTGGTTGGAGCGAGTTGGATCAGATCTACCGTGAGTACACCATTGCTCCAGGGCGTATTGTGGTCAGAGGGCAGAAGGCCCAGCGTAATCTGCAGTCAGTTTTGCGTGCAGATTACTTGCTATGTCATCAGTATGGTCAGCCTTTGGCTGTTATTGAGGCCAAAGATAACTGCCATACCGTCGGCGCGGGCATGCAACAAGCCGCTGAATATGCCGAGCGCATGGGAGTGCCTTTTGCCTTTGCCAGCAACGGCGACGGTTTTGTATTCAGGGATGCCAGCTTGCTTTTCAACGGGCAGTTGTTGACCGACCTCCGAATGGACGAATTCCCATCGCCTGCGCGGCTTTGGGCGCTATTTCAGCAATGGAAAGGCTGGTCAGCTGAACAGACCCGTGTAAATGGCTTCGCCTACCACCAAGGCGACAACGGCCGTGTACCGCGCTATTACCAGTTGCACGCCATCAACCGCACACTAGAGGCGGTAGCTGCAGGGCAAGACCGTGTATTGCTTGTCATGGCCACTGGCACCGGCAAAACTTATACCGCCTTCCAGATCATCTGGCGCCTGCTCAAAAGCGGGGCAAAAAAGCGGGTGTTGTTCCTCGCCGACCGAAACATCCTGGTGGACCAGACCATGGTGGGCGACTTCAAGCCCTTCAAGGGCGGCATGGCCAAGCTCAGTCCCAACGCCAAGGGCATTGAGCGTGTGGATGCCAATGGAGTCACCACAGTGGATGAGCTGGAGCTGGCAGTCACCAAAGGCAAGAAAAGCACAGGTGGCAAGCAAGTCAACAAAGCCTATGAGGTGTATCTGGGCCTGTACCAGGCCGTTACCGGCAAGAGCGGTGCGGATGATGTGTACAAACAGTTCAGCCCCGACTTTTTTGACCTCATCATCATTGACGAATGCCACCGTGGCAGCGCCAATGAAGATTCGGCATGGCGCGAGATTCTGGACTACTTCAGCAGTGCTACCCAGGTGGGGCTGACGGCTACGCCTAAAGAAACCGAAGATGCCTCCAACATCCACTACTTTGGCGAGCCCGTCTACACCTACGCCCTCAAGGAAGGCATTGAAGACGGCTTCCTGGCCCCGTACAAAGTCGTGCGCGTCGATCTGGATCGTGACACCTTCGGCTGGCGGCCCCCCAAGGGCATGCTGGACGACAACGGACACCCCATTGAAGACCGTATCTACAACGCGGCCGACATGAACCGCAACCTGGTGCTGGGCCTGCGCGACCGCGTGGTGGCGGGCAAAATTACCGAATACCTCAAGGGCACAGACCGCAACGCCAAAACCATTGTCTTCTGCGAAGACGTGGACCACGCCCAGCGCATGACGGCCGCGCTGGCGCAGGCCAACAAAGACATCTGCGCGACCCGCCACAAATACGTGATGCAGATCACTGGCGACAACGAGGTAGGCAAGCGCGAGCTGGACAACTTCATCGACCCTGACAGCCCAGACCCTGTGATTGCCGTCACCAGCAAGCTGATGAGCACTGGTGTGGATGCCCAGACCTGCAAGCTCGTGGTTCTGGATCAGAACATCAAGTCCATGACGCTGTTCAAGCAAATCATTGGGCGTGGCACGCGGTTGAACGAAGAGCATGGCAAGCAGTTCTTCACGATTTTGGATTTCAAGCGTGCCACGGAGCTGTTTGCCGACAAGGACTTTGACGGTGAGCCCGTGCAGATCTACCAGCCTACGGGTGATGACGATGTGGTGCCACCACCACCGCCCACGGATGATGAAAGCACCGTGATCGACGGCGACAGCTGGTTGCCAGACGCGGATGGCGATGGCCAGGGTGACGGCAGCTCCGTGCCGGCCGGCAACACCAAGGACCCGGCAGGCATCTATGGCGATGGGGCTGGTGGTAGCGCTGGCGCGGCAGGCGGCGCGGACAAGCCCCGCAAATACCAGATAGGCAGCCGCGTCACCGTGGCCATTGCCCGCGAGCGCGTGCAATACCTGGATGCCAACGGCAAGCTGGTCACAGAAAGCCTGCGCGACTTCACCCGCATCAACCTGGCCAAAAAATACGAATCGCTGGACGCCTTCATGCAGGCCTGGAGCAGCGCCGACCGCAAGCAGGCCTTGATCGAGGAGTTGCAGCACCATGGCGTGCTGCTCGATGTGCTGGCCGAAGAGTTGGCACTGGAAAAGGGCGACGGCAGCAGCCTGCAAGGGGCTGACCCGTTCGACGTGCTGCTGCACGTTGCCTATGACCAGCCCATACTCACCCGCAGTGAACGGGCCAAGCGGGCCAGGAAGAAGCTGCACGACGATGGCATCTACGCCAGGTACGGTGAAACAGCCCGCAAGGTGCTGGACGCCTTGATCGACAAGTACGCAGACGAGGGCATTGCTGCCATTGAAAATACCGATGTGCTCAAGGTCCAGCCCTTGAGCCAGATGGGCTCGCCAGTGGAGTTGATCAAGAGCTTTGGCGGCTCCAAGCTCAATTACCAGACTGCCATCGCCCATCTGGGCCAAGCCATCTATCAGCCAGGCCATCCATAAGCCTGCAAAATGTATAGCTGCCCACGCTTTTCTGAAAGGCGTGGGCAGCATTTTTTATTCAGATATCCAGAGTTCGCAGCATGTCCAATCTGTCATCCATCATCAAATCCATCCAAGACACCATGCGCCAGGACAGCGGGGTGGATGGAGATGCCCAGCGGCTGTCCCAATTGACCTGGCTGCTGTTCTTGAAGGTGTTTGATGCCCTGGAAGAAGAGCTGGAGTTGACCCGAGACAACTACCAAAGCCCTATCCCCGAAGCACTGCGCTGGCGCAACTGGGCGGCTGACGAAGAAGGCATGACGGGCGAAGCCTTGCTGGACTTTGTGGACAACCAGCTCATCCCCACGCTCGCCAATCTGCCCGGCAGCATCGAACAAAACCCGCGCGCCTATGTGCTGCGCAGCGTGTTCGATGACACCTACAACTACATGAAAAGCGGCCACCTGCTGCGCCAGGTCATCAACAAGCTGGCCGTCATCGACTTCAACCGCCAGGCCGAGCGCCACCAGTTCAACGACCTGTACGAAAAGCTGCTCAAAGACCTGCAGGCCGCAGGCAATGCGGGCGAGTTCTACACGCCCCGCGCCGTCACCCAGTTCATGACCGATATCGTCAACCCCCAGCTGGGCGAAACCGTCATGGACCCCGCCACCGGCACCGGCGGCTTTCTGGTCTGCGCCATCGAGCATTTGCGCCAGCAAGCCCAGACACCCGAGCAGCAGGCCCTGCTGCAAACCGCCGTGCGCGGCGTGGAGAAAAAGCCGCTGCCCCACAGCCTGTGTGTGACCAACCTCATGCTGCACGGCATTGAAGTGCCCAGCCAGATCAGGAATGACAACACCTTGAGCCGCCCGCTGCGCGACTACGGCCGGGCCGACCAGGTGGACGTCATCCTCACCAACCCGCCCTTTGGCGGAACGGAAGAGCCCGGCATTGAAGACGGCTTTCCTGCCGACCTGCGCAGCCGCGAAACGGCCGACCTGTTCATGATTCTCATCATGAAGCTGCTCAAGGACGGTGGCCGCGCCGCCGTGGTGCTGCCCGATGGCTTTTTGTTTGGCGAAGGCAGCAAAAGCCGTATCAAGGAAAAGCTGCTCACCGAGTGCAATCTGCACACCATCGTGCGCCTGCCCAATGGCGTGTTCAACCCCTACACCGGCATCAAGACCAATATCCTGTTCTTCACCAAGGGCCAGTCCACGCAAGACGTCTGGTACTACGAGCACCCATACCCCGTGGGCGTGAAGAACTACAACAAAACCAAGCCCATCAACATCAAGGAGTTTGATGCCGAGAAAGCCTGGTGGGGCAGCGCTGAAGACGGCTACGCCAGCCGCGAAGGCAATGAGCAGGCATGGAAGGTGAGCATCGACACCCTGCGCGCCGCCAACTGGAACCTGGACCAGAAAAACCCCCATGTGGGCGAGCAAGTCAGCCATGACCCGGACGAACTGCTGGCGCAATACACCCAGTTGCAGGCCGATGCGCAGGCACTGCGCAACCAGTTGCGAGCCATGCTGGCCCAGTCTTTGGGCGGTAGTGTGGCAACTGTCGGATCTAAGAATTAATAGCTGCTAGCGCTTGATAGATAAGGATTTCAAGGTCAATCCATGCTGAATACCAGTAATGACCAGCGCAAGCTGCTACCAAACTTTGATCAACTCTTTGCCACCACTGCCCAGGCCCCCGGCGGCGTGGCCCGCCTGCGCGAGCTGATCTTGACGCTGGCCGTGCAAGGCAGGCTGGTGGCGCAAGATGCGAGCGATGAACCGGCCAGTGAACTGCTCAAAAAGATTCGGGTGGAAAAAGACCGCTTGATTGCCGAAGGCAAGATTAAAAAGGACAAGCCACTGGCGGAAATTAGGGAAGAAGAAAAGCCGTTTGAATTGCCAGTGGGGTGGGAGTGGGCGCGCTTCGGCGATATTTCAATTAATAGAGATGGAGAACGTATTCCCGTTTCATCTAGCGATAGAGAAAAAAGAGGAAAAATATATGACTACTATGGCGCTTCTGGTGTAATAGATAAAATTGATAATTTTTTATTTGACAAAACCCTTCTCTTAATTGGAGAAGATGGTGCCAATTTAATAAGTCGTTCTACACCAATTGCATTTTTAGCACATGGGAAATATTGGGTTAATAATCATGCACATGTGCTTGATGCCACGCAATCTGAACTTTTAAATTATTTCTGCCTATACATAAATGCTATTTCTTTAGAGCCTTATGTAACTGGTACAGCTCAGCCAAAAATGAATCAGGCAAAGCTAAATAGCATAGTAGTTCCGCTTCCACCCCTCGCCGAACAATCCCGCATCGTCGCCCGCGTCGAAGAGCTGATGCATCTGTGCGATGCGCTGGAGGAAAAAGGCCGGCTGGAACACACCCAGCATCAGCAACTGCTGCAAGCCTTGCTGGACAGCCTGACCCAAACCCAAAGCGCGCAAGAACTGGCGCGCCACTGGCAGCGGCTGGCGCAGCACTTTGACCTGCTCATCGACCGCCCTGAAGCCGTGGACGAGCTGGAGCAAACCATCCTCCAACTCGCAGTGCGCGGCCTGCTGGTGGAGCAGGATGCGAGCGATGAACCTGCGAGTGAGTTGCTGAAAAAAAATCGGGCGGAAAAGGATCGGTTAATTGCAGAGGGGAAAATCAAGAAAGATAAGCCACTGCCTGTGATTGGTGATGAGGAAAAGCCGTTTGAATTGCCTAGTGGGTGGGATTGGACTCGGGTTGGTTGTGTGATTGAAATGCTGAATGGATATGCATTTAAGAGTGAGTGGTTTAAGCCAGAGGGTGTACGCCTTTTACGTAACTTAAATATCAGCCATGGCAAAGTTGATTGGTCGCAGCCAGCTATGCTTGATGAGGGAAATGCAAAGAACTACGAAGCATTTTCTTTGAAAGAAGGTGACTTGGTTCTTTCACTAGATCGTCCAATTATTTCCACTGGCCTTAAATATGCTGTGATACGTAAATCAGATTTGCCGTGCTTGCTTTTGCAGCGTGTGGCTAGACTATCTTCATATATTGGAGTTGTTCACTCAGAGTATTTGTCTCTTTGGCTTCAATCGGATTTATTTGTAGGTACGATTGATCCTGGTAGAAGTAATGGTATTCCACATATTTCTACCAAGCAAGTGTCTGATTTGGCTTTCGGGCTCCCCCCTCTCGCCGAACAATCCCGCATCGTCGCCCGTGTCACCGAATTGCGCACCCTGTGCCAGCAGTTGCGCGACAAGCTGACCCAAGCGCGCAGCACCCAAACCCAGTTGGCGCAGGCCTGGGTAGAGCAGGCAGTAACGTAATTACGATCTACGCAAAAACGGGTTCAGGCATGATGACTGCCGCAGGGGGCAGGCCGTTGCTGCATTCTTGTTTGCACAAGTCCTGGCAGGTGCGTTGTAGAGATTCAAAAAAATAGCGGCCAGCGCTTTATCCATAGGCGCCAGCCGCTATTTCCATGCATTTCATGATGAGGCAGGGCGTTGCCGCCCCGCCTTCAGGTGCAGGATCAGAACAGATCCATGGGCAATGCCATCACGCTGGCGGCGCCGTTGATCACGGCATCGGCCTGGCCGGGCACGCGGGTCAGGATATGTTCGGCGTAGAACTGTGCCGTGGCCAGCTTGGCCTGCATGAAGGCCGTGTCCTGGCCCTTGGTCAGCAGGTCCTGCGCGGCCAGCACCGAGCGGCCCAGCTGCCAGCCGGCGACCAGATTGCCGGTGAGCATCAGATAGGGGACGCTGCCGGCATAGGCCGCATTGGGGTCGGCCTTGGCCTTGGCCACGATGAAGTCCACCACCTGCACAAAGGCCTGGCGGGCCTGGGCCAGATTCCTGGCAACGGCCTTGGCCGTATCGGTTCCGCTGGCGATGAGGGCTGCCTCGGTCTTCTCGATCTGGGCGGCAATGGCCTTGGCGGTCTGGCCGCCATCACGTGCGGTCTTGCGGCCGACCAGGTCATTGGCCTGGATGGCGGTCGTGCCTTCATAGATGGTCAGGATCTTGGCGTCGCGGTAGTACTGGGCGGCGCCGGTCTCCTCGATGAAGCCCATGCCGCCATGCACCTGCACGCCCAGGCTGGTGACCTCCAGGCTCATCTCGGTGCTGTAGCCCTTGACCAGGGGCACCATGAATTCATAGAAGCTCTGGTTGGCCTGGCGCACTTCGGCATCCGGGTGGTGGTGGGCGGCATCGTAGGCAGCAGCAGCCGTGGTGGCCATGGCGCGGCAGCCCTCGTTGCTGGCACGCATGGTCATCAGCATGCGGCGCACATCGGGGTGGTGGATGATGGTGGCGCTGGCCTTGACCGAGCCGTCGACGGGGCGGCTTTGCACGCGCTCCTTGGCGTAGGCCACGGCGTGCTGGTAGGCCCGCTCGGCCACGGCCAGGCCCTGCAGGCCCACGGCATAGCGGGCGGCGTTCATCATGATGAACATGTATTCGAGACCGCGGTTCTCTTCGCCCACGAGGTAGCCGATGGCTCCCCCGTTGTCGCCAAATTGCAGCACGGCCGTGGGCGAGGCCTTGATGCCCATCTTGTGCTCGATGCTGACGCAGTGCACATCGTTGCGCTTGCCCAGGGAGCCGTCCTGGTTCACGAGGAACTTGGGCACGACAAACAGGCTGATCCCCTTGACGCCTTCGGGGGCGCCGGCCACGCGGGCCAGCACCAGGTGGACGATGTTGTCCGCCATATCGTGCTCGCCATAGGTGATGAAGATCTTGGTGCCGAAGACCTTGTAAGAACCGTCGCCCTGGGGCTCGGCCCTGGTGCGCACCAGGGCCAGGTCGGAGCCGGCCTGGGGCTCGGTCAGGTTCATGGTGCCGGTCCACTCGCCGGTGACCAGCTTTTCCAGGTAGGTGGCCTTGAGCGCGTCGCTGCCCGCAGTCAGCAGCGCCTCGATGGCGCCGTCGGTCAGCAGCGGGCACAGCGCAAAGCTCAGGTTGGCGCTGTTGAGCATCTCGATGCAGGCCGCGCCAATGGTCTTGGGCAGGCCCTGGCCGCCAAAGTCGGCAGGATGCTGCAGACCCTGCCAGCCGCCTTCGGCGTACTGCCTGAAGGCATCGGCGAAGCCGGGAGTCGTCGTGACCACACCATCCTTGAAGGAAGAGGGGTTGAGGTCGCCGGGAACATTCAGGGGGGCGACCACGCCTTCGCAAAGCTTGGCGCATTCTTCGAGAACGGCCTGCGCGGTTTCCAGCCCTGCATCTTCAAAGCCGGGAATCTGGGCGACCTGCTCGATCTGGGCCAGGTGCTCCATGTCGAACAGCATGTCTTTGATGGGCGCTTTATAGGTCATCGTCTCTGTTTCCTTGAATACTGGCCCGGCTGGCTGCCAGACCTGGGTTGTGCCTTGGATTGTTGGGGATGTTGCCTGCCACCGACGGCAGGGGCTTCCCTCGACTTCATGTCCGGTGCCTGACAAGAATGCCAGGCCCTCGCATTGGTTTGACGTTTACGTAAACGGAATGATTCTAGAGGCTGAGACGGGCTTGTCGCAGTCGCAGACGCGCAATATGGTGGCCAACGCTTGCGGCAAGCTTTCAATCAAAGAGAAACTTTGAAGTTAACTTTTTATGCCTGGTATTTACCCGTGGTGTCGCGTAAAGACAAGAGAGCGGCGTTCCCGGGAAATGTCCTGGAGACGAATTCCCATAAATTCAACCCAGTCTGAATGGAGGAATACCGGGGATATGGCTTAAGTCATTGATTCGTATTGCTTCTGTTCGAGGTGAGGCAGTGTGCCGTATCACCTTTCGATTGGTATCTGACTGGGAGTTTGTATGGCTAAAGTAATCCGCTATCACGAAGTTGGCGGCCCCGAGGTGTTGCGACAGGAAGAAATTGAAGTCGGCCAACCCGGTCCGGGCCAGGTCCGTCTCAAGCAAGGCGCTGTGGCCTTGAACTTTGCCGATACCTATTTCCGCTCAGGCCTGTATCCCGCTCCTTTGCCCGCGGGTGTGGGCAGCGAGGCTTGCGGCACGATCACGGCCGTGGGCGACGGCGTGACGGATTTCAAGGTCGGCGACCGCGTGACCTATACCGGCGCACTGAACACCATCGGCGCTTACGCCACGGAGCGCCTGATTTCTGCTGCCCCCCTGATCCGTCTGCCTGACAACATCAGCTTTGAAACTGCAGCAGCGATCACCATGCGTGGGCTGACGGCGGCTTACCTTATGCGTCGCATCTGGGACTTCAAGAAGGGCGACACCATTTTGCTGCATGCTGCGGCCGGTGGTGTGGGCCTGCTGGTGTCGCAGTGGGCAAGGCTGGAAGGCCTGAACGTGATCGGCACAGTCTCCAGCGATGCCAAGGCCGAAGTGGCCAAGGCCAACGGCTGCGTTCACACCATCAACTACAGCCATGAAGACGTGGCCAAGCGCGTGCGTGAACTGACGGACGGTGTGGGTGTGAATGCCGTCTTCGACAGCGTGGGCAAGGACACTTTCGAGGGTTCGCTCAACAGCCTGAAGGTGCGCGGGCTGATGGTCTGTCTGGGTACGGCCTCGGGCTCCATTGCGCCATTCAACCCGCAGATTCTGGCCGGCAAAGGCTCGCTCTTCCTGACGCGTCCTGCATCGGCGCATTACATCGCCGACCCTCTGGAGCGTGCAGAACTGGCCAACGAGCTGTTCGCCCATGTGGCCGAAGGCCGCATCAAGGTGGACATCAGCAAGCGCTATGTGCTGGAAGACGCCGTGCAGGCTCACCGCGACCTGGAAGCCCGCAAGATTGTGGGATCGGCCATCTTCACGCTCTGAGATACCGAAGGCAGCAGGGCGATATGAGAAGGGCTGAGCCATTCAGCCCTTTTTGCATCAACCCCGGTGATTGCCCAAAGAAATAAATGCCATGACTCAAAGCTCTGCTGCAACGACATTGCAGGTCGACTTTTCGCTGGACCTGATCTGCCCCTGGTGCTGGATCGGTCTGCGCAATCTGCTGGCCGCCCGCGAAATGTTGCTGACCAGATACCCTGATCAGCCGCTGACCATCCATTGGCATGCAGATGCTCTGCTGCCCCAGATCCCGGAGCATGGAGTGCCTTACCAGGCCTTCTACGAAGCGAGACTGGGCGGTCCCAGGGCCGTGGAGGTTCGCCGTGCCCAGGTGCGCTCGGCGGCCCACGCGGCGGGCCTGCAGATCAATCATGCGCTGATTGAGACCTTCCCCAGCACGCGCCTGGTCTGTGCGTTGGTCAACTACGCCCAGACTCTGCTCGACGGCGAATCCATGATCCGCTTTGTGGAGTCCATCTTTGCCGCCTACTTTGTGCAGGGCCGCGATATAGGCTCGGTCATGGTGCTGCAGCAGCTGGCGCACTCGGCAGCACTGGACTGGAATCCTTCCCGTTTTGATGCGCTGCGCTACCAAAGCGAGGCCGGCCATACCGGCGGCGTACCGCATATGGTGTTCAACCAGCGCCTGCAGGTGACGGGCGCTGTGGCGCCCGCAGAGCTGCTGCGCGCCATGGAGCATGCCCGTGTTGCCGACAGCATCTTCGCCTGATTCCGCATTGCTGGCCGCCGGCGCCGTGCGGGATTTGCCGCCGGGCGGGCGAAAGCTGGTCTTCACGCCTGGTGGCCAGAGCATCTTGCTGCTGAATGTCGAAGGCGAGTTCTATGCCTTGGAGAACAGCTGCCCGCATGCGGGTGCCTCCATGGCCGGCGGCAATTGCGATGCGCATGTGCTGAGCTGCCCCGCGCATGGACTCAAGTTCGATATCCGCAGCGGCAAGTGCACGGCATCGCCGCAGATGACGATCCCTCTCTACGAAGTTCTTGTCAGACAGGGACTGCTCTGGCTCAAGCCGCCTGGCAACTGCCGATAAGCCATCGAGCGCTGATGTGCGATGAAAAAGGCCTGCGGATTTTCTCTGCGGGCCTTTTTCCATGGTTTCAGGATTGATGTCCTCTGGCAGCAACCGGCAGGCGCCGGTTGCCATGGATGGGGCTCAGAACGTGTGGCGAATGCCGATGTCAAAGCCCGAAGCATTGCCGCCTGCGACTGGAATCGGGCCTTGCAGTGCGCCCGTGGCTACCGGCAGGTTGATGCTGCCGCGGTTGTCTACATAGGCATAGGTGCCGTAGAGTGCGGTGCGCTTGGAGAGGTTGTGCACATAGCCCACGGCGTACTTGTTGGAGCTGCTGCCGCTGTTGTCATTGCGGGTCAGGCGCATGAAGCTCATGGGAATGTTGCCGTTGCCGACCTTCCAGATGGCACCCAGCTGCCAGTAGCGTACATGGTCGGCATTGTCCAGGCCTGCGAGGCGGTTGCCGGTGCGGTGATCGGCAGCCAGAACCATGAGGCGGTGGCCTTCCCAGAGGTAGGAGGCGGCGGCATTGATCTGCCTGTAATCGTCTGCGGCACGGTTCTTGGTGGTCGTGATGGCGACGGCGGCATCCCAGTTATCGCCTCCATAGCCCAGGCGTGCACCATAGACGCGGCCGTCCTGACGGTTGGGGCCGGCATCGTTTTCGCCGAATGCCGTCATCAACTGATAGAACAGGCCCTTGCAGCTGGAGCTGGAGCAGCCGGGCGAGAGGTAGCCAATGCTGTTCGATGCCCGAAAGCCCGTCACCGTGGTGCCGTGCAGCACATGCAGGCTCATGCCCACGCCCAGGCGGAAAGGGTCGTAGTTGAACATGTTCCAGAAGGCGGGCACATAGTCGCGGCCCAGGCGCACTTCGCCCCATTGCTTGCTCTGCAGATAGACCAGGGCCTTGCGGTTGAAGCTCAGGCCGTTGCTGCTGCCTGCTCCCGAAGGCTGGTTGTTGGTGTTGGAGGCCTGGCCGGTTCCGTTGTCGGTGTTGAGTCCTGCTTCCAGATCAAAGCCGGCTGCCAGGCCGCTGCCGAGGTCTTCGCGACCCTTGAAGCCCAGGCGACTGGCCTGATTGCCGCTGGAGGTCAGCATCTGGCGCGAGCCCGCACCTGCGCCGCGGTAATTGGATACGGCCATATCCACCACGCCATAGACCTGCACGGACGATTGTGCCGAGGCCGCCAGCGGCGCCAGCGTGCATGCGATAGCGCTCAGCGCATTGAAAGCCATTTTTTTTGTAGTCATTCATGTCTCCTTGAACCGTTGAAAAAAGATGCCTGATGGCAAACCGACGAAAAACACAGCATGGAAAGGCTGGGCCTGGGGATGGGTTGAGGGCGCAGGCAAGCCTCCAGCGCTAATCCCGCAAAAGGACTTGAGCCGGGTGCAACTGCCCACGGTGCCAAGGGGGCACCGGACAGAGGTCTTGAATCAGATAAGTAATGGAGCCGCTTGAGAGCAACTGCTCAAGGGCCCGGGCCTCAGTTTTCGGGCTTGTAGCCTATGGACTTGAGCAGGGCTGCCTGCTTGCGGCTGGCCTCTTTGAGGTCGGCCGTCATTTCTGCCGTGGTAAGGGGCTGGCCGGGCTCCATGCCCACCGTGGCGAGCTGTCTGAGCACGGACTCCTTGCGGAAATGTGCCAGCGCCACATCCCGCAGCTTCTGCTGGATGACGGCCGGGGTTTGAGGGTGGGACCACAGGGCGAACCAGCCGGGTTTGGACAGCTGGGGATAGCCCAGCTCCGTGAACGTCGGCACGTCGGGCAGGGCTTGCAGGCGGGTCGGGTAGACGGCGGCCAGTGCCTTGATCTTGCCGCTGCGAATCAGGGGCAGCGAAGTAGTGACGCCATCGAACATCACCGGGATATGACCCCCCATGAGGTCGACCAGCGCAGGGGGCGAACCCTTGTAGCCCACATGGCGCATATTGATCTTGGCCAACTGCCCCAGCAGCATGCCCGAGGTGTGACCCTTCAGGCCCGTGGCGTAGGATGCAAAGTCCACGCCGTCGCGTTGCTGTCTGGCGTAGCTGACGAATTCGGGCAGGGTCTGGAACGGCAGATCCTTGTTGGCGACCATGACCAGTCCGGTGCGTGTGAGCTGGGCCAGCGGCGTCAGGTCCTTGAACGGGTCGAAACTGACTTTCTGGGCCAGGGGCGCCTCGCTCAGCGCTCCGTCCTGGATCACGAGGAAGGTATAGCCGCTCTTTCCATGCGACTTGAGGTCCTGGATGCCGATGGCCCCCGAGGCACCGGCCTTGGATTCCACGATCACGGGCTGTTTGAGCTCTTGCTGCATGCCCTCTGCCAGCAGACGGGCCAGGGTGTCGGCCGTGCCGCCGGCAGGCCCGGTGACGATCAGGCGTATGGGCTTGGTCGGCCAGTCCACGTTCTGCTCGGCCTGTGCGGGCAAGGCCAGGCTGGCGGCTGCGGCCATGACGGCCAGGCCTAGTTTCCGGCGCAGTGCGCGAGAACCTGCGGTGTCCACTGAATTGCGTGAGGCGGGTGTCGTTGCCTTCATTGCTTGTCTCCTTCAATGGGGAGATCTGGCTCCCCATCTGCGCGCACCTTTTATATCTTGTGGGTGGCTGCGCATTCATCGTGATGGTCTTCAGGCGGCTCAGGCCGTTGGCTCGGGCTGTCGGGCTTCGATCCGAGCCTGCAAATCCTCGAGCAGCTGTTTTGCCTGCAGCCAGGGGCCGTGGCCCGAGGCCGGGTTCAGGTGGCCCTGGGGGCCCAGCTCCACCAGCTCGCTGCCCCAGTCGCGCGCAAAGCCACGCGCGCGCTCCAACTGGGTCAGCGGGTCATTGCTGCTGGCTGCCAGCAGTGTGGGAAATGGCAGGCGCTGACGCGGGATGGGCGTCCAGCCGTGCGCTGCCAGCACATCCTTGGTGGGGTAGCCGGCAGGCATCTGGGTTTCCACATCGGCTGGGGCTGTAAGCAAGGCTCCGAGAATGGGGCGGGCCCGGCGCAGCGCCCAGTGCGCGACCATCATGCATCCGGCGCTGTGTGCCACGATGATGACGAGGCCGTCGATACCGTCCAGGGCGCGGTCGATCGCGTCCAGGCGGGCCTGGCAACTGAGCTTGTCCTGCTCCAGCGGTGGCACGGTGACGCAGGGGACGGACTGCGCAGTCAGCTCCTTGGCCAGCAGCGTCTGCCAGTGCTCTTCCACATGGTCGCGCAGGCCGGGGATGATGAGAATCGTGTGCTTCAAGGTCATCTTCTGTCTCCTGGCTCAGTCCGTGGGGCCGCCGATGATGGCGGTGCGTTCCATCTTGCGGTGGCAGGGCTGGTAGTCCATCACGGCGTAGTGCTGGGTGGAGCGGTTGTCCCAGAAGGCCACGCTGTTTTTGCTCCATTTGAAGCGCACCTGGTACTCGGGAATCATGGCCTGGCTGGTCAGGTAATTGAGCAGTTGCGAGGAGCCGGGCGATTTGTCCAGGCCGAAGCGCACATTGGCAGGTGTGTTGTAGTTGGTGAAATGGGTGGTGAAGCTGCTGTTGACGAACAGAATCTTCTCGCCGGTTTCGGGGTGGATGCGGACCACGGGGTGCTCGGCGTCGGGGTATTGGGCCTTGAGTGCCAGGCGTTTTTCGATAGGCATGACGGCACCAAAGCTCGCTTCGATGCTGTGGCGGGCACGCAGATGCTCGATCTTGACCTTGATGTCGGCTGGCAGGTTCTCATAGGCCATCACCATGTTCACCCACATGGTGTCGCCGCCCACGGGCGGGCATTCAACGCAGCGCAGCACGCAACCCATGGGGGGCTGCTCGCGCCAGGTGGCATCGGTGTGCCAGGAGTTCTCGTTGCGGTCCAGAGGATTGTCGGGAGTCTTGTAGATCTGCACCAGGCCAGGGTACTCGGGGTGGCTTCCCACCACCGGGTGGTCTTCCAGCTCGCCAAATCTGCGCGCAAACGCCACATGCTCGGCGCGTGTGATGTCCTGGTCGCGGAAAAAGATCACGCGGTGCTTGAGCAGTGCCTGGCGGATTTCGGCCATCAGGCCTTCGTCCTCGGCGGCTGCTCCCAGGTGAACATTGGACAGCTCCGCACCGATGGAGCAGGTCAGAGGATTGACTTCCAGCGAGCGGGTCAAAGAGCTGGAGCGGATAAGGGCGGGTGCTGCGCCAACCTCGTTTTTCATGGGGAAGTCTCCTTATAGAATCAATGTCGCCAGTGTGAAAACTCCCCTCGATCGGCGCTTGTCATTACATGACTGGTGCTTTGCAATTAGTGCCAAGTTAGTGAAACCCCATGGCCTCTCTCGTTCGCGCAGCCTGCCTGACCAATTACGCCGAAGTCGCCCAGGCTTCGGGGCTGAATGGCGCGCGCATGCTGCTCGATGCCGGCCTGAGCCCTGGTGTGCTCGACGAGCCGGATCTGATGATTCCGGTGGACAAGGTGGGGCGTTTGCTGCAGGCCTCGGCCACGCAGTCGGGCAATGAAAGCTTCGGTCTGTGCATGGCGCGCTCGCGCCTGCTGTCGAATATGGGGCCGGTGGGCCTGCTGATTCGCGATCAGGCCACGCTGCGCGATTCGTTGAATCTGCTGGTGCGTCATCTGGCCCTGCTCAACGGCGCCATGACGCTGGAGCTGGACGAGCAGGCCGACACGGTGCTGATCCGTGAGCTGTTGCTGGCCGGCCGTGCCCATGAGCCTACGCGTCAGCGCGTGGAGCTGGCGCTGGGCGTGATGGTGCGCGCCATTCGGCAGCTGATAGGTCGCGACTGGCAGCCTCGCATGGTGTGTTTCGAGCACGCGGCGCCCAAGGACCTGAGCATGCATCACCTGATGTTCGGCCCGCGCGTGGAGTTCAATCAAGAGTTCAACTGCATTGTTTGCGCCAAGGCCGATCTCGATACGCGCAACGAGTTTGCCGACCCCGCCATGGTGCGCTACGCCCAGAAGCTGCTGGAGTCCGTGGCTCCCATGAGCGAGGAAGCAGTGCTGGACGATGTGCGCCGCACCATCTTGCTGCTGTTGCCCAGTGGTCGCTGCAGCATTGAGAAAGTCAGCGAGCACCTGGGTGTGGTGCCACGCACCATTCAGCGCCGGCTGATGGAAAAGGGCCAGAGCTTTTCCTCGCTGATGAACGATATCCGCAAGGAGCTGGCCGTGCGCTATGTGTTCGAGACCAACCGCTCTCTGACCGAAGTGGCAGAGCTGCTGGGCTTTACCGCTCCCAGCAGTTTTTCACGCTGGTATCTGAGCCAGTTTGGCTGCAGTGCCAAGGACAGCCGTGCCAAGGGGCAGACGGAAGGCACAGGCGGCGCATAAAAAAGCGGGCCGCAGGGGCCCGCCAAACACACTACCAAAGTACCGCCCCCAGGGAGAGGGCGGCTACGCCAGCGTCCTTCAGGTGCCGGCGATTCTGAGCTTGCTCAGAATTTTGCGGTTCTGCTCCACCGTGTTCAGCATTTTCTGTTGCAGCTCCGTCATCGTGCTGGGCTGGGGTGCGTCAAAGCCCTGGGTTTTGAGCTGCGCCTGAAACCTGGCGGATTGAGTCACCTTGTCCATTTCTTGGCGCACCTTCTGGATCAGGGCCGGGGGCGTGCTGCTGAGCACGAACAGTCCCACACTGGCATCGGGCAGCACGAAGTCGGGCATGTTCTGCTCGGCAAAGCTGGGTACATCGGGTAGCAGGCGCGAGCGGTTGGGCGAGACTACGCCCAGGGCCTTGACCTTGCCGGCCTTGACCAGCGGGGCTGCATTGGTCACCACTTCAAAGGTCAGCTGTACCTGATTGCCGATCAGGTCGACGATGGCAGGGGCCGAGCCTTTGTAGGGTACGGCGGTGATCTTGCCGCCGCTTTTCTCGCTCAGCAGCTCACCCAGCATGTCGGAACGGGTGCCGGGGCTCAGGTTGGCGACATTGATAGTGCCGGAGCTCTTTTTTGCATAGTCCAGCACCTCCTGAATCCTGTTGGGGGGGAAGCTGTTGTTGGCCACCAGCATATGCACCATGGAGGCTACATCCGAGACATAGGTGAATGTCTTGCGCACGTCAAACGGCGTCTTCACGGTGAGTGGAAAGTCGGTCCAGATGCTGGAGGGCGCAATCATCAGCGTGTGCCAGTCGGCAGGTGCGTTCATCACGGCGCGCTCGGCAATCACGGCCGATCCGCCGGGTTTGTTGTCGACGACCACGGGCTGGCCCAGATTGGTCTGCAGATGATCGGCCACCAGGCGCGCCACACCATCGGTGATGCCACCTGGAGGCGCTGGAACGATGAGGCGAATGGGCTTGGTAGGCCAGACAGGTGTTGGGGTCTGGGCCTGTGCCGCCGTGATGGCCATCATGCCGGCGCATAGAACGGTGGCGCAGGAACGCAGGTTTTGAACCACGCTGCGCATGGGGTGCTTGCGTGATGGTGTGGCGGGGTCTGCGAGATTCACAGCGCTTGTCATTGAGGTCTCCTGTCGTTTTTCATGGGGGCAGACATTCGGCATGACGCCGATCTCTGTCTCGCAGGGGGGCAGACCCAACAAATAGTTGATCCGCTGAAGCTGCCGGCATGTCCCTGCGCTCTTGTGCTTGGGGTGTAGGAATGCACCAATTCATGATGGAGGCCCGCAAGTTCGGTGACTTGGCGTTTCATGCCTGCGACTTCGCATTTGATGACTGCAGTACTCCGCACTTACCCGATGCTGGGCTGCAGCCTGCATGGCTTCGAGCGTGCTTGAGGCGCGGTATGGGCGCCTTGCAATCGGAGCTGCGAGGAGGGGGAGATAGCAGGTTGCCGATGCTGCGCAGCACTTGTCTGGGCTTTTGCAGTGCATGAACCGCTGTCGTCTCTCTGTTGCCTGCCCCAATCACCTTCAGGCATGGTTTGCCGGTGTTGTCGCGTTTGAGAAAGCGCGTGTCTTGAAATGCAAAGTGGCATCTCACACGGCATTTGATACTGGCATCACGCATCGGCAATGGCCTGAAATCGGCTGATGCAGTTTGTCCAGACACTGATTTTTCGCACTCAAACCGGAGACAACAACCATGAACTTTCTCGACGGTCACCTGTATCCCGAAAACCAGCAGCCGCTGATCATCACTGCGGCTCCCTACGCGCCGGGCTGGATTCCCTCGGACTTTCCCGAGGACATCCCCATCACCATGGAAGAGCAGATCCAGAAGGCCGTGGACTGCTATGAGGCAGGCGCTACCGTGCTGCACCTGCATGTGCGTGAAGACGACGGCAAGGGCAGCAAGCGTCTGTCCAAGTTCAACGAGCTGATTGCCGGTGTGCGTGAGCGTGTGCCCGAGATGATCATCCAGGTGGGCGGCTCCATCAGCTTTGCGCCTGAAGGCCCGGATGGCGAAGCCAAGTGGCTCTCCGACGATACCCGCCATATGCTGGCCGAGCTGACACCCGTGCCCGATCAGGTGACGGTGACCGTCAACACCACGCAGATGAACGTGACCGAGCATGCCGGCGAAGATGACTTCCGCGGTGTCTCGCGCGGCTTCCCGCATCTGTACAAGACCTACAAGGACATGATTGTTCCTTCGAACCCCAGCTTTGTCGAAGAACATATCCGCCGCCTGTCCGAAAAGGGCATCCAGAGCGCCTTCCAGGTCTACAACATCAACAGTTTCGAGACCATAGAGCGCATGATTCGCCGCGGCGTCTACAAGGGCCCGCTGGTCATGAACTGGGTCGCCATCAGCGGCGGCATGGACCAGGCCAATATCTACAACCTGGCCAATATGCTGCGCGCCGTGCCCGACAACGCCATCGTGACCGTGGAGAGCTCGGTGCTGAACGTGCTGCCCATCAACATGATCGGCATGGCCCTGGGTCTGCATGTGCGCTGCGGTATCGAAGACGTGCTGTGGAACCAGACCCGCACGGGCAAGATGAGCACCGTGGAGCAGATCAGGCAGCTGGTGCGCATTGCGGGCGAGTTTGGTCGCCCGATTGCCACCGCCCGGCAGGCACGCGAGATCAAGCAGATCGGCGTGTTCTACGAAACCGCCGACGAAACCCTGGCCAGGAACGGCTTCGCGCCCAACCGCAAGGGCGCCAACCAGGGCTTTCTGCGCAAGCCCATGGACGCTGTGACCTGAGTCTCAAAGCCCTGGTGACTGGGACCGGCTCATCAGCCAAGGGGTAGCCGCTGTGCGTTTGTCACGCTTGCCTGGTGGATGCGTGGCCAGGCTCCTGGCCCCGCCGACTTCCTTGAGAAGTCGGCTTTTTTATTCTTCTGGATTCAAGCCCGCAGATAAAGGTCGTCGCCCTGCGCGTTGCGCTCTTGCAGGATTTCTCCTGCCGCCAGCAGCTCGTCCAGATGCTGGGAAATGCTGCGCGTCTCCGCCCCCTGTACCCAGGGCGCATCGAAGCCTTGCGGATAGAGCAGGCGCTGCTCCACCATCTGCGAGAGCGTCATGGGCCGCTGCGCCAGCCATTCGAGAATGCGTGCACCGCGCTCGTCAATGACCGCAGCAAAGCGCTTGAGGTCTCGCAGAAACGTCTCACGCTCGGTGTAAATGCCCTTGTGGTGAGAAGTCACCCAGACCTGGGCATCGATCTCCGGCAGCCGTGCCAGGCTGCGGCGAAAGTCCGCCAGACAGGAGCAGGCGTCGCCATAATAGGGCCCGAAGCCCGTCAGGTCGATATCGCCGATAAAGGCAACACCCTCGGGCTCGATCAGCAGCACGGTATGGCCGGCGGTATGGCCAGGCATATGAATAGCGTGAATCTGCGACTGGCCCAGCTCCCAGACGGCTCCATCTTCGTAGCCGCAGGCATCGGGTCTGGGGGCGTAGAAGAAATCGCTCTCCAGCTTGCTGCGCATGATGCTGGCCTGCGCAGAATCGGCCCAGCCGAAGGTGGCAACCAGACCCTCCCAGCTTTGCAAGGCCGCCAGATCGCCGACGTGAGCAAAGACCTGTGCGTCTGGCAGGCGGTGCAGGCCGGCCATATGGTCCTCATGCACATGGCCCATCACCACCAGCTCGGCGGCATCGAACTCGGCCCCGATATGGTTGGCAACGATAGGCGTATCCAGCGCTGCCAGCGTATCGCTGCCGCGAATCATGATCTGGTTGCCGTCCGGATACTTGCCGCCCTTGGCGCCGCGAAACACCGTCACGCGGCCAAACTGGTGGCGCTGTATGTCTGTCTGGGCTGTGTCGATGGGATGCATCATGGTCTGAGAGCAGGAAAGTGAAGCCGGCTTCTGCGAAGATTAAGACCTTGGATGTATTTGCGCTGTCACCACAGCGCTTTGAAAGACGAGTCGGAGATGACCCAACAGGACAAACAGGCTCAGGAAGCCCATCTGATCGAGCACCCCATCAAAAGCGAGCTGGTGCATCAGGGCAGTTTTCTGCAGGTGAGGCTCGATACCGTGCGCCTGCCCCATGGCGGGCAGGCCACGCGTGAGTATGTGGTGCACCCCGGCGCCGTGGTGGTGATAGGCCTGCTCGACGATGGCCGCGTGCTGCTGGAGCGGCAGTTCCGCTACCCCGTGGGCCGGGTCATGACGGAGTTTCCCGCAGGCAAGCTCGATGCGGGCGAGCAGCCGCTGCTCTGCGCCCAGCGCGAGCTGCTGGAGGAGACCGGCTACAGCGCGCGCGAATGGGCCTATGCCGGGCCCATGCACCTGGCGATCGGCTACTCCGACGAGATCATTCACATCTTCTTCGCGCGCGGCCTGACTGCAGGCGAGCGCCAGCTCGATGCCGACGAGTTTCTCGATGTCTGCAGCATGACGGCTGCCGAGCTGCTGGACGGCGTGCGTAGCGGCCAGGTCACCGATGCCAAGACCTTGAGCTGCTGTCTGTGGCTGCAGAATGTGCAAAGCGGTGCCTGGTCTCTGGAGTGGAAGCCGGCTTGACTTTTTGATAGCTGCTTGCGTACGTCAAAAATGGGTTTCAGCTATGAAAGTGCCTGAAATTCATGCCGGTCAGGCGCTAGCTGCTTCTTTTTCGGGATTGCCTGATACCGGCCTGTGTTTGTCGTCGGGTGATGACAGACACAGCATGACCTTCCTATAAACTGGCGTCATGCACCACGGCACGCAATCCAGACGGGACGCTTGCAGGCCGCCAAGGTGCCCAGGAGTGTTTCATGGAATCGTCAGAGCTTGAGGATGACAGCGTTTTCGAGAGTGCGGCCGAGTTGTTCAAGGCCATGGCCGCGCCCATGCGGCTGAAGATCATCAGCGCGTTGTGCAACGGAGAGAAAAACGTCTCCGAGCTGCTGGCTTCCATAGACACGACCCAGCCCAATATGTCGCAGCATCTGAACACGCTGTACCAGTCCGGCATTCTGGGGCGCAGGCGCGAAGGGGTCAGCATCTACTACTTCATCGCCAACGAGAAGGTCGTCCATATGTGCCGCACCATCTGCGTGCAGATTGCCATCGAACAGAACTGATGGCTTGACCCCTAAAAAAGAAAAGGCGCACCAGGCGCCTTTTTTCATGGCCGTATGCGCCTCAGGGCTTGAGGTAGACAAAGCCCTCCCTGGCCTGCAGGCGCGCCACTTCGGCCACCCCGGAGGGGACGACCGAGGCTTCCATCAGCAGGCTGGAGACTTCGAGCTTGCGTGTCTGCAGCGTGTTGTTGCAGACCTTGAACTCCACGCCGCGCCCCGCCAGTGCGCTGACCTGGCCGCTGAACTCGCGGCCCCTGCTGTCCTTGGCATTGTTCAGCAGAAAGTCTATGCCGGGCCCATGGGTGACCACCACGATCTTGTCCGTGGGCGAGGCATTGAGTTCGTTGGTGATATTGGCGAGTATGGCGGCCGCGGTCTCCACTCCGGTGTTGACGTGATAGACCACTTTCACATCCTGAGCGGCGGCAATCGCCGTAAACAGGGCAAAGCTCAGGGCAACAAGTTGGCGCTTCATCGAAGGTCTCCTGTGGTGTCTGTAGGCATCAGGGAAGATGCTGCTGGTTAAATATTGCCACTTGCTTATATTAACGATGACGCAAACATTCAAAAATAGGGCAAGCGCTAGTGGCGACATTAGTGGCGGCATTCATGCATGACGCGCTGCCCATGCAAGGGAGACAAAGCCATGACAAGCTGGGCAGGGGCGGCGCTGAGGAGCTTTGCAGGAATGGCAATCGCAGCGGCCATCGCAGCGCCAGGTACAGCGGCAGCGCATGATGCAGCCCCCCGGCCGCTCATGCCGCAAGCGGTCAGCAAGCACATGATGGAGTTGCAACAGGTGGCGGCCAATGTGTTTTTTGTGCAGGGTGTATCGGCGCTGGGCAGTCCGGCCAATCGCAACTTCATCTCCAATGCAGGCTTTGTCATCACCCATGACAGCGTGGTCGTGATCGATGCGCTGGGTTCGCCCGCACTGGCCGAGGAGCTGGTGCAGAAAATCCGTACGCTGACGCCCAAGCCCATCAGCCATGTGCTGCTGACCCACTATCACGCCGACCACATCTATGGCCTGCAGGTGTTCGAGGCGCTGGGCGCAAAGATCGTGGCCCATGTTCAGGCGCGTGAATACATCAACTCGGAAACCGCGCATCTGCGGCTTGAGGCTTCGCGCAAGGATCTGGCACCCTGGGTCGACCGGAGCACGCGCCTGGTGCCGGCGAGTCAATGGGTGTCGGGCGACAGTTCCACGCTGAAGGTGGGGGGCGTGGACTTTGTGCTGCAGCATATGGGGCCATCGCATACGCCGGAGGATACGGCCATCTTCCTGCCGCAAAGCGGTGTGCTGTTCATTGGCGATGTGGTGTTTCGCAACCGCATTCCCTATGTGGGCCAGGCCGACAGTCGCCACTGGATTGCCGCACTTGATGAGCTGCTCAAGCTGCCCGTAAAGGTCATGGTGCCGGGCCACGGTCCGGCCTCCGAGCAGCCGCGCCAGGACATGCAGCTGACGCGAGACTATCTGCACTATCTGCGCGAGGCCATGGGCAAGGCTGCAGCCAACCTCGACCCGTTCGACGAGGCCTATCAGGCGACGGACTGGTCCAGGTTCTCGGTCTACCCGCTATTCAAGGAAGCCAATCGCATGAATGCCTACAACACCTTCTTGCTGATGGAGCAGGAAAAGCCGTGATGGAAACAGCCAGCTCCTTTCGTGCCCGTAGAAGACTGTGCTTGCAGTTGCTGCTGGCGGGCGCGGCCCCGGCGTGGGCGGCGCTCGATGCCTCGGAGCGCCTGCTGCCCACCAGCCAGAGCCTGCAGCACGACCTGGCCTTGGCGCAGGCTGGCAAGCAGCCGCTGGTGGTGATGGCAAGCCTGCACGGCTGCCCGTTCTGCAAGCTGGTGCGCGAGCATTACCTGCTGCCGTTGCAGCAGTCGGGGGCTGTGGTGACCCAGATTCATTTTCTGTCGCCCGAGCCTTTGCGGGACTGGAATGGCGTGGCGACCACGCATGGCGGCATGGTCAGGCAACTGGAGATCGAGGTTGCTCCCACCGTGCTTTTTTATGGGGCAGGGCGGCGGGAAGTGGCTGATCGCCTGATTGGCAGCTCCATCCCCGATTTCTATGGCGCTTATCTGGATGGGCGCATGAAGATTGCCCGGGCTGCGGTGCAGGGGCGCTGAGCCGGGGATGGGTATCGCTGTTCCTATTTGGAATAACAAGGGTTAGCGCGGGATCTCAAATCTGACGAGCTGTTGGATACTTTAAATAACAACATGCTTATATATAAATATAAGGAGGCGAAGCGATGAAGACTGCATCCTGGCTGGGTGGCTTGACGGTGTTGCTGGGGCTGGCTGTTCCTGCAATGGCGCAGGCAGATCAGGCGCTGGCACAGAAGAACGCCTGCATGGCCTGCCATGCGGCGGACAAGAAACTGGTGGGCCCGGCGTTCCAGGATGTGGCCAGGAAATATGCGGCCCAGGCCGATGCCCAGTCCTATCTGGTCAAAAGCATCAAGGCCGGTGGCTCCGGTAAGTGGGGGCCGGTGCCCATGCCCGCTCAGCCAGCACTCAGCGAGGCCGACACCCAGACGCTGGCAGCCTGGATTCTCAAGGGTTCCAAATGAAACAGGCGTGTCGTGCTTTCCCGGTAAGCGCCATCAACGATCAAAGAGAGAGCTTATGCAAAGCCAGTTGACGGGCAAGGTGCGCAAGGCACCCGAGAATTTTGTGCGAGCGGACGATGTAGGTACGGTGTTTGCCGAAGCCAGGGCAGGTCGGCGTGACTTCATTCGCGGGGCTTTCGCAGCCGCAGCGGCCGGCGCTTCAGCCGTCCATGCGCAGGGTAGGCAGGCCGTGAGTGCTGAGGGAGACCCCAATATTCTGGAGCTGCCCGCGCACAGCAAGGGCCTGGGCCAGCCGGTGGTCACTGACGGCTACGGCAAGCCTTCCAGATACGAGGCCAATGTGCAGCGCCGCCAGAGCCCTGGTCTGACCCAGACCAAGCAGGCCTCGGTATCGTTTGCGCCGCTGCAGTCGCTGTTTGGCATCGTCACGCCCAGCGGTCTGCATTTCGAGCGCCACCATCAGGGCTGGTGGGATATCGACCCTTCCAAGCACAGGCTGATGATCAACGGTCTGGTGAAGAATCCCAAGGTCTTCACCATGGACGAGATCATGCGTCTGCCTTCGGTGTCGCGCTTTCACTTCATCGAATGCGGCGCCAACACCGGCATGGAGTGGGGCAATGTGGCCGTGCCCACGGTGCAGTACACGCACGGCATGCTGTCGTGCAGCGAGTTCACGGGTGTGCCCCTGATCACCTTGCTGGAGATGGCCGGGGCCGATCTGAAAAAAGGCCGTTTCATCCTGGCCGAGGGGGCGGACGGCTCGTCGATGACGCGCACCATTCCCGTGGAGTTGATCACTTCCGGCGAGGTGCTGGTCGCCTATGGCCAGAACGGCGAGATGCTGAGGCCCGAGCAGGGCTATCCGCTGCGCCTGGTGGTGCCGGGCGTGCAGGGCGTGAGCTGGGTGAAATACCTGCGCCGCATCGAAGTGGGCGACATGCCTTATGCAGCCAAGGACGAGGCGATCCACTATGTCGATCTGATGCCGGACGGACAGCACCGCCAGTACTCGAGCATTCAGGAATGCAAGAGCGTGGTCACCACGCCGTCCGGCGGGCAGATGCTGCTGGACAAGGGCTTCTACAACATCACGGGCCTGGCCTGGTCGGGGCGCGGCAAGGTCAGGCGCGTGGATGTGAGCGTGGACGGCGGCCGCAACTGGCGCACGGCCCGGCTCGAAGGGCCGGTGATGGACAAGTGCCTGACGCGCTTTCATCTGGACTGGGTCTGGAATGGCGAGGAATGCATCATCCAGAGCCGCGCCATGGATGAGACGGGCTATGTGCAGCCCAGCTACCAGCAGCTGCGTGCTGCGCGCGGCACACGCTCCATCTATCACAACAATTCCATCCAGTCCTGGGCGGTACGTGCCAACGGGGAGGTCGCGAATGTTCAGCTTGCGTAAACCGCTGGCACTGCTGGCGCTGCTGGCCATGGGCGTGGCTGCCGGGCCCGCTGCGGCGCAGGGCAAGTCTGCCGAAGACCGCTATCCCGGCGTGGGTCGCAATGCCACGGGCAAGGAGGTTCTGGCCTGGGATATCGACGTGCGCCCGGATTTCAAGGGGCTGCCTCCGGGCTCGGGGTCCGTGCAAAAAGGCATGGACGTGTGGGAGGCGAAGTGCGCGTCCTGCCACGGGGTGTTCGGCGAATCCAACGAGGTGTTCAGTCCGCTGATCGGCGGCACCACGGCCGAGGACATCAGGACAGGACATGTGGCGCGGCTCAAGGATCCGGCCTTTCCGGGCCGCACGACCTTGATGAAGGTGGCCACGGTCTCCACGCTGTGGGATTACATCAATCGTGCCATGCCCTGGAATGCGCCCAAGTCGCTGTCCACCGAAGAGGTGTATGCCGTCACGGCCTATCTGCTCAACCTCGGCGGCGTGGTGCCCGAGAACTTCACGCTCAGCGACAGGAATATCGCCGAAGTACAGCAGAAGCTGCCCAACCGCAATGGCATGACGACCCGGCATGCGCTGTGGCCCGGCAACGAGTTCGGCAAAGACGCCAGGCCCGATGTGCTGGCCACTGCCTGCATGAGCAACTGCGGCCCCGCACCCACGCTGCGCTCGGCCTTGCCCGAGCATGCCAGCAACAACCACGGCAATCTGGCCCAGCAGAACCGGCTGGTCGGTGCCCAGCGCGGCATCGCCACCGATGGCGGTGCCAGCAAGGCCGCGCAGCCAGCGGCCGCCGGGAAATCGGGCAGTGCGGCACCGACGGCCTTGCTGGAAAAGAACGCCTGCATGGCCTGCCATGGCATGACGCAGAAACTCGTCGGCCCTGCCTTCAGCGACATCGCCGGCAAGCACGGCGGCCAGCCGGACTATCTGGCCGGCAAGGTCAAGTCAGGAGGCTCGGGCGTCTGGGGATCAACACCCATGCCGCCCCAGCCCAATCTCAGCGATGCTGATGCCAGGGTGATTGCCCAGTGGCTGGCTGCCGGGGCCAAGCCCTGAGCCCGCTTGTGTGATGTGAATGAAAAGGAGACAACGATGAAACGTAGAGACGCCCTCAAGAACAGCGCGGCCGTGCTCGGCATGCTGATGGCCGCAGGCCTGCTGCCGCAGGCTGCGCAGGCGGCCTATAACAAGGCCGCTTTCGACGCCAAGACCGTGGCCGATGTGCTCAAGGCCATGGGAGCCGCTGCACCTGTCGAGAGCAAGGACGTGACGCTGACGGCGCCCGACATTGCCGAAAATGGTGCCGTCGTGCCCCTGGGCGCAGCGACCAGCCTGCCCAATGTGAAGCAGATGCTGGTGCTGGTGGAAAAGAACCCCAACACGCTGGTGGCGGCCTTCACCGTCAACGAGGCGCTGGAAGCCAATTTCCTGACCCGCGCCAAGCTGGGCCAGTCCTCCGATGTCTATGCCGTGGCCATCACCAATGACGGCAAGGCTTTCTATGCCAAGAAGGAAGTCAAGGTCACCCTCGGTGGCTGCGGCGGCTGATGGCAAGCAATCATCTGAATCAGGAGAAGAACATGGCTGATCCAATGCGTATTCGTGCCCAGGCTGCGGGTGACAAGACCACCGTGCGCGTGCTGATGTCCCATGAGATGGAGACCGGCCAGCGCAAGGATGCGGAAGGCAAGACCGTGCCCGCCTGGTTTATCCAGGAGGTGACGGCCGCGCACAACGGCAAGCAGGTGCTGCAGGCCGAATGGGGGCCGGCGGTTTCCAAGAACCCGTTTCTGCAGTTCGTGGTCAAGGGTGCCAAGGCGGGAGACAAGATCTCGGTGAGCTGGAAGGACAACAAGGGCGAGACCCGTACGGATGAAGCGACCGTGAGCTGAGCACGGCGCAGACAGTGGCTGGCCGCCGGCCAGCCTTCACCCCAGTCCAGAATCAATCAAAAAACAGAGAGGTGCCCCATGAGACATTCCTCCCCGGGCCAGGCGGCTGCCGCCGTGCTGGCCTTGTGCATGGCCGCGCCGGTGCTGGCGCAAAAGTCCACGGCCGACGGCATTGCCGAGTACCGCGAGATGCTGCAGGACGGCAACCCCGCCGAGCTGTTCGAGATGAAGGGCGAGGAGTTGTGGAAGCAAAAGCGGGGCCCCCGCAAGGCGTCCATGGAGCAGTGCGATCTGGGCAAGGGGCCGGGCGTGGTCAAGGGCGCATTTGTAGAGCTGCCGCGCTATTTTGCCGACACGGGCAAGGTGCAGGATCTGGAGTCGCGCCTGCTGACCTGCATGGACAGGCTGCAGGGGCTGGATGTGCAAAAGATTGCGGCAACAGCGTTCGGCAAGGACGAGCAAAAGAACATGGAAGGGCTGGTGGCCTGGATTTCATCGCAGTCCAAAGGCATGAAGTTCAATCTGCCCCAGGGCCATGTGCAGGAAAGGCAGATGTACGAGGCGGGCAAGCGCATGTTCTACATGCGCGGTGGCCCGCATGACTTTGCCTGTGCCTCCTGCCATGGTGGGGATGGCAAGCGCATCCGCATGCAGGATCTGCCCAATCTGACCAGGAACCCCGGCGCAGCGGAAGGCTTTGGCGCCTGGCCCGCCTATCGGGTCTCATCGGGCGAGCTTTGGAGCATGCAGCGCCGCCTCAACGACTGCTTCCGTCAGCAGCGCTTTCCCTATCCCGGCTACGCCAGCGACGTGACTGTGGCGCTGGGCGTGTTCATGGGCGTCAACGGCAAGGGCGGGATGTCGACCGCACCGGCCATCAAGCGATAAGGAGGCCCTATGCGCAAGCAAAAACACATGCCGTACCTGGCCGTGGCCGCATCGTTGCTGGTGCTGGGCTGTGCCTCCGTCGACGGGGCGGCGGACATCGATGCCTTGACGGCCAAGATGGTGCAGGCCTCTTTCCGCGATCAGGGCATCGCCAAGGTCGATCGCCTGCAGCAGGACGAATCGAATGCAGCCTGCAGCGCTGCCGATGCATCCGGCAAGCCGCTGGTGCCTGCGCGTGCGCAAGCCATCGAAGCTGCCAACCTCAAGACCGTCAAATGGCCTCGGGATGGCAAGCTGCTCGGCGACTGGAAGGAGGGAGAAAAAATCGCCCAGAACGGTAGAGGCATGACCTGGAGCGACAAGGCTGGCAGTGCCAATGGCGGCAACTGCTACAACTGCCACCAGATCAGCAAGGAAGAAATCTCCTTTGGCACGCTGGGCCCCAGTCTCTACAACTACGGCAAGATTCGCGGCATCAAGGATCCGGCCAGCCCCGAATCCAGAGCCATCGTCGAGTACACCTGGGGCAAGATCTGGAACGCCAAGGCCTACAACGCCTGCTCGGGCATGCCCCGCTTTGGTCACTCCGGCATCCTCACCGAAGCGCAGACGCGGGATCTTGTCGCGCTGCTGGTCGATCCGGCCTCTCCCGTCAACAAGTAGCTTTCTTGAGGCGGCGCCGCTGCTTGCCCGCCTCGCCGTGCCGAGCCGTCCGGCAAGGGGACGAGACCGGGCGATGCAGCATTGCGGACATGGCTTGTGCCAGTTCGGATAGCGCGGAGCGTGCTGTCGACGGAAATGCCCGTGCCTGCCCCTGGTCGGCACAAGTACCAACGGATATCACCATGAGTCTTTCTAAACGTGAATTTCTGCAAGTGCTGGCTGCCGCCAGTGTCTCGGGCATGGGCTTGCAGCGCTATGCCTACGCCGATCAGTCGCTGGCCGACAAGGCCTTGTATGAGGTGGCGCCGTTCGGCAATGTGTCCCTGTTGCATATGACGGACTGCCATGCTCAGCTCAACCCGATTCACTTCCGCGAGCCCAGTGTCAATCTCGGTATCGCTGCGATGAAGAACCAGCGCCCGCATCTGGTGGGCGAGCATCTGCTGCGTTCGGTGGGCATCAAGCCAGGCACGGCGTCGGCTCATGCCTTCAGCTATCTGGACTTCGAGGCGGCGGCCAGGCGCTACGGCAAGGTGGGCGGGTTTGCCCATCTGTCCACGCTGGTCAAGCGCATGCGCGCCTCGCGTCCCGGGGCATTGCTGCTGGACGGCGGCGATACCTGGCAGGGCTCGGCCACTTCGCTATGGACCAATGCCCAGGACATGGTGGATGCCTGCAAGCTGCTGGGCGTGGACGTGATGACGGGCCACTGGGAATTCACCTACGGCATGCAGCGCGTGCAGGAGATCCTCGACAAGGATTTCGGCACGAAGCTCGACTTTGTGGCGCAAAACGTCAAGACGGCCGATTTCGGCGATCCGGTGTTCAAGCCCTATGTGATCCGCGAGATCAACGGCGTGCCCGTGGCCATCATCGGCCAGGCCTTTCCGTATACGCCGATCGCCAACCCGCGCTATATGGTGGCGGACTGGAGCTTCGGCATCCAGGACGACAATCTGCAGAAGATGGTGGACGAGGTTCGCGCCAAGGGCGCCAAGGTGGTGGTCGTGCTCTCGCACAACGGCATGGATGTGGACCTCAAGATGGCCAGCCGCGTTCGCGGCATGGACGCCATCCTGGGCGGCCACACGCATGACGGCATGCCCGTGCCCACGCTGGTGCAGAACGCAGGCGGCAAGACCATCGTCACCAACGCGGGCTCGAACGGCAAGTTTCTCGGGGTGCTCGACTTCGATGTCCGGGATGGCCAGGTGCGCGGCTTCCAGTACCGGCTGCTGCCGGTGTTCGCCAGCATCCTGCCTGCCGATGCCCAGATGCAGGCGCTGATCACCCGGGTGCGCGCGCCCTATGAAAGCCGGCTGGGCGAAGTGCTGGCACGTACCGATGGCACGCTGTACCGCCGTGGCAACTTCAACGGCACGGGCGATCAGTTGCTGCTGGATGCGATGATGGAGATGCAGAATGCGCCGATTGCCTTCTCGCCGGGCTTTCGCTGGGGGACGTCGCTGCTGGCCGGGCAGGACATTACGCGCGAATGGCTGATGGACATGACGGCCACCACCTATTCCTACGCCACGGTGACCGAGATGACGGGCGCCACGATCAAGACCGTGCTCGAGGACGTGGCCGACAATCTCTTCAATCCCGATCCCTACTACCAGCAGGGCGGCGACATGGTGCGCGTGGGCGGCCTGCAATACCAGTGCGACCCGGTGGCCGGCGCGGGCCGGCGCATCAGCGACATGCGCCTGAACGGGCAGTTGCTGGAGGCGGACAAGAAATACAAGGTGGCCGGCTGGGCGCCGGTGGCCGAAGAAGCCAGGACTGCCGGCAACAAGCCTATCTGGGAGCTGGTCGAGCCCTGGCTCAAGGACCGCAAGACGCTGGGGCCGCGCCGGCTTGACGAGCCCAGACTGATCAATGTCGGCGGCAATCAGGGGCTGGCCAAGGCCTGAGGGGAGCCTATTAGAAAGCCGATTAAGACAGTGTTAGCGCGCGGGCTGGGGTATATGCCATTGCCTTGAAGTCGGACCGCGCCGTCCAATGCCCGCATGAGTCTTGCCGAGTTTGATTCCCTGACGGCCACCGTTCTGGTGGCCATTTTGTTGCTGGCCGCCGTGCTGGGCTTTGTGATGCGCGAGACCCGCTTTTGCACCGTGGGCGCCATCAGCGATGTGGTCTATCTGCAGGACTGGGGGCGGGCGCGCCAGTGGTGCATGGCCATCGCCGTGAGCATGCTGGGCTTCACGGCGCTGGCGCTGTACGGCCAGTTGCAGGTGGGCGATGCCCTGTATGCCGGCCGCCGCTTGCTGTGGCTGTCGGCCCTGGCCGGAGGGTTGCTGTTTGGCGGCGGCATGGTGCTGGCATCGGGTTGCGGGGCCAGGAATCTGACCCGGCTGGGCAGCGGCAGCCTCAAGGCGCTGGTGGTGCTGCTGGTCATGGGCGTGGCCGCCTTTGCCACGCTCAAGGGCATTACCGCCGTGGCTCGGGTGCGCTGGCTGGACAGCGTGCATCTGGAATTCGCGGCACCGGCCCTGCTGCCCGAATGGCTGGCCGGCCATATGGCCTGGCCCTTGACGCTGCTGCGCGGCGTGCTGGGCCTGGGTCTGGGGGCCTTGCTGTTGCTGCTGGCCTTCGATCCCCGGCCCGGCGCCGAGCGCAGCCGGGTCGTGCTGCTGGGCGGGCTGCTGGTTGGCCTGTGCGTGACGGCGGCCTGGTGGCTAGGCGGCCATCTGGCGCTGGTGGCCGAACACCCCGAGACGCTGGAGCAGGTCTATGCCGCGACCTATAGCGGGCGCATCGAGGCCTTCAGCTTTGTCACGCCGGTGGCGCACACGCTGGACTGGCTGATGTTCTTCAGCGACCGCAACAAGGTGCTGACCTGGGGCATTGCCTCGGTGGCAGGCGTGGTCCTGGGCAGCTTTGTCCATGCGCAGTGGCGCCGGGACTTCCAGTGGCAGGGCTTTGCCGATCGCGGCGATCTGGCCCGTCATCTGCTGGGAGGACTGATGATGGGCGTGGGCGGGGTGACGGCCATGGGCTGCACCGTGGGCCAGGGCATCAGTGCGATTTCCATGCTCAGCCTGGGCAGCTTTGTGGCGCTGGCCGGCATTGTGCTGGGGGCGGTGCTGATGCTGCGCCATCTGGCAGAGACGGCATGAAGCAAAGTAAATTTGATAGCTTCTTGCGCTTGCTGATAAACAGATTCAGTATGAAAACATGTTGAAAACGAGAAAAGGAGCGCGGTAGGCGCTCCTTTTTTAAGGGCCACAGCGTTTCAGAGCCGGCGCAGGCGCGCGGCAGCCTCGATCAGGGTTTCGTCCTTTTTGGCAAAGCAAAAACGCACCACGCGCTGATCGAAACCGTCGCCGTAGAAGGCCGACAGCGGAATCGCGGCCACGCCGATTTCCCGGACCAGCCACTGGCAGAACTCGGCCTCGTTGAGATCCGAGACCGAGGAGATGTCGGCACACAGGAAATAGGTGCCGGCCGTGGGCAGCAGCTTCAGGCGCGAGCCCTGCAGGCCGCCGAGGAACAGATCGCGCTTGGCCTGGTAGAAGGCCGACAGCTCCAGATAGGGCGCAGGGTCCTGCATGTACTGCGCAAGGCCCGCCTGCATGGGCGTGTTCACGGTGAACACATTGAACTGGTGCACCTTGCGGAATTCGGCGCTGAGGGCAGCGGGCGCGGCCACGGTGCCGACCTTCCAGCCCGTGACATGGTAGGTCTTGCCAAAGCTGGAGACGATGAAGGCGCGCTCGGCCAGGCCCGGGTAGCGGGCGCTGCTCAGATGCTGGGCGCCGTCGAAGACCATGTGCTCGTAGACCTCGTCGCTGATCAGCAGCACATTGGTGGGTGCCAGCAGGGCCTCGAGCTGGCGCATTTCCGCATCGGTCCAGATGGTGGCGCTGGGATTGTGCGGGCTGTTGATGATCAGCAGGCGCGTGCGCGGCGTGATGGCGGCCGCGATCGAGGCAAAGTCGGGGCGGAAGCTGCCGGGCGTCAGCGGCACCCGCACGGCCACGCCGCCGGCCATCTCGATATTGGGCACATAGCTGTCGTAGCAGGGGTCGAGCACGATGACTTCGTCGCCTGCATGCACGGTGGCCAGGATGGCGGTGAGAATGGCCTGGGTGGCGCCGGCGGTAATGGTGATTTCGCTGCCCGCGTCATAGCGGCGGCCGTGCAGCGCTTCGATCTTGGCAGCCACTGCCTCGCGCAGCGCGGGCCAGCCCGCCATGGGCGGGTACTGGTTGTGACCGGCGCGCATGGCATCGTTGACAGCGTCGAGCAGCCTGGGGTCGCAGCCGAAGTCGGGGAAGCCCTGGCCCAGATTGACGGCCTGGTGCTCGGCGGCCAGCGCCGACATGACGGTGAAAATGGTGGTGCCCACATTGGGCAGCTTGCTGGGGAAGTTGGGAGTCACGATAGTCTTGCAATGCATGGGCCGGGCGCACAGGCGCCGGCCCTTTAGGCAGGGCCGGATCAGAGCCCGAAGTCGTCCACGCTGCCGTTCATGGCGCGCATGATGAGGTCTCGCGAGAGACGATCGCTGAGCAACTCGGCAAACCGGTAGACGAAGTTGCGCAAGTATGCGCCGCGCTTGATGGCAACACGGGCCACGCTGGTGCCGAACAGATGGCCGACGGGGCGCACCACCAGGTCGTTGACGGTGTCGTCGCGCATGGCCATCTCGGCCACGATGCCGATGCCCAGGCCCAGACGCACATAGGTCTTGATCACGTCGGCATCGATGGCCTCCAGCACGATATGCGGATGCAGGCGGCGCATCTCGAAGGCATGGTCGATCTTGCCGCGTCCGGTAAAGGACGGGTGGTAGGTGATCAGGGCCTCCTGGGCGATGTCCTCCAGCGTGATGCGCTCTTTCTGAGCCAGCGGGTGGCCCGTGGGGATGACCAGCACATGCTGCCATTCGTAGCAGGGCAGGGTCACCAGATCGGGGTAGTCGGCCAGCGATTCGGTGGCCATGCCGATCTCGGCCACTTCGTCGATCACCATGCGCGCGACTTCGGCGGGCGTGGCCTGGTGCAGGCTGATGGTGACCTTGGGGTAGAGCTCGCGCAGGCGTGCCACGGCGGGCGGCAGCACATAGCGGGCCTGGGTGTGGGTGGTGGCGATGCTCAGCGTGCCGCTGTCCTGGGCACTGTATTGCTCGCCGATGCGCTTGAGATTGCCCACTTCGCGCATGATCAGCTCTATGCTCTTGAGGACTTCCTGCCCTGGCTCGGTGATGCGCTTGAGGCGCTTGCCGTGGCGCGCAAAGATATCGATGCCCAGTTCTTCCTCAAGCTCGATGATGGCTTTGGAGACTCCGGGCTGGGAGGTGTGCAGGGCCTTGGCTGCCTCGGTGAGATTGAGGTTGCGGCGGGCGGCTTCCTGGACGAAGCGGAATTGATGCAGGTTCATGACGGCATGGACTAAGAACTCGCATCATTATGCTTCAAATATCTAAAGAAGCTATTTTTTATTTGAAATCTGTATGTTTGAGCGTTTCGGTGCCGCAGGCGGCCTCTATCGCCAGCTGCGCCAACAGGGCCGTGACGCGCGGATTCTCACCCGCCGCAGTCTGCAGATCGAACCGGCAGCCAGGATGCTGGCGGCGCAATTCGTCCAGCAGGCGCGGAATGTCTTCGCGCGCATGTTTGCCGGTACCGAGGAACAGCGGCAGCACGATCAGATGTTTGACGCCCTGGGCAATCAGGGTCTGCGTGGCGGCAGGCAGATCCGGGGCGCAGGCATCCAGATAGGCACAGATGCAGGGCAGGCCGGGCTGCATTGCCTGTAGCAGTTGGTGCACGGCCTCTATGGGCTGGCGCCAGAGCGGGTCTCTGGAGCCATGGGCCAGCAAGATCAGACCGGCCCGGCCTGGAGAGTGGTTGGCAGCATCAACCATGGCCTAGCGCCTCAGTACCAGCCAGCCAAAGGCCGAGAGCGATAGCGCGGTGTAGAGCATGCCCGGCGCTGCGGCGGCCAGCCAGGGCCACCAGGACTGCAGGGTGCCGATATAGCCGAACACGTTGTTGAGCAGGAAGAAGCTGATGCCGGCCATCACCCCGCCAAACACATAGGCCGTGATACCGCCCGAGCGGAAATGCAGATAGGCAAAAGGCAGGGCGAGAACCACCATCACCAGGCAGCTCAACGGGTAGAAGACCTTGCGCCAGAACTCGATTTCGTACTTCTGCGCCGCCTGGCCGTTGTCCTGCAGGTGACGTACGAACTGGAAAAGTGCAATCGTGGTCATGCGATCGGGCTTGAGCAGCGCGCCCGAGACCATGGCCGCAGTGACCTTGGTGGGCCAGTTCATGCTGGCTTCGCTGATTGGGCTGAGCTTGGTGACATCGCCTTCTTGAGCGACCTTGCTGCCTTGCACACCATTCAACGTCCACTGTTCATTGTCTTCATCGACCTGGGCTGATTGAGCATTGATCTGCGCGGCGATGCGGCCCTTGCTGTCGAACTCGAAGATGCGCACATTGACGAAATCGCCAGGACTCTTGACGGCGCCGACGTTGATGGCGACGGAGTGATCACCCTGTTTCTCCTTGAGCCAGGCACCGGTGGCGCCCCGGGAGATCTGGCCCTTGCTGACCACGCGCAGTTTCTGGCTGAAGTTGTCGGCAGCAGGGGCAATATAGTCACCCACCAGCACGGTGAGCAGCACAAAGCTCATGCCCAGAATCAGCAGCGTGCGCAATGCCAGCCAGGGGCCCATGCCGCTGGTGCGCATGATGGTGAATTCCGAGCTCTGGGCGAACTTGGCCATCACGAAGATGGCGCCGATCAGCACGGCAATCGGCATCAGCTCGTAGAGGTGGCCCGGAATGGACAGGGCCACAAACAGCAGCGCGCGCGTGGCGGTGTAGCCGGCACTGCCGCTGCCCACCCAGCGCATTTCATCGACCAGGTCAAAGAAGAAGAACAGCGCCAGAAAGGCCAGCGAGACATACAGGACGGCCTGTATGACTTCGCGATAGATCAGGTTGCGCAGGACTTTCATCGTGCGGCCTCCTTGCGGGTGCCCGGGCGCTGCAGCAGATCGCGCGGCGACCAGCGGAAATGGCGCGCCAGCAGCACCAGCACGCTGACCGTGAGGATGCTGCCGTGCAGCACGCCCAGCAGGCCCCACATGCCTATCTTGTTGGCGCTGACCCAGCTCTCGCCCAGGGTCATGAGGTTGTAGTAAACGATAAAGGCGAAAAGGGCGATCATCAGGCTGCTGCTATTGCCCGCACGCGGGTTCACGCTGGAGATGGCCAGGCCCAGGATGACAAAATTCAGCGCGGCAAAGGGCAGGCCTAGGCGCCATGCCAGCACGGAGCGGGCAATCGGTTCGTCCTTGCCGATCAAGTCCTTGGTGGGCATGCTGCGTGCAGCCATTTCTTCGATGGTGACGGGGTTGTCGTTGTCGACCTGCACGCCGTATTCCTTGAATTCGGTGATACGTACCGAGCCGTCGTCACTGCGTGTCTCCATGCGCTGGCCGTCCTCGAGAATCACCATGCGCTGGCCCTTGATGACGGCCAGATGCGCACCCTTGGCCGAAGTCACGGATTCCTTGCCGGGATCGCGCGAGACCACGAAGACGTTGCTGGCAGCCATGTCCGAAGGGGAATCCTTGTCGACGAAGAACACGCGTGTGCCGCCCGCCGATTCCTGGAACTCGCCGGGAGCGATGCGGTCCAGGTCGCTGCGCTGCTGGAACTGGGTCTTGATCTGCTCGATTTGCTGATAGGACCAGGGCAGCACGCCCAGGGCCAGGACGGCCGTGATGAGGATCACCGGCCAGGCAAAGCGCAGCAGAGGCTTGAGTAAACTGGCCAGACCCTGGCCGGCGGCAAACCAGATGACCATCTCGCTGTCGCGGTACATGCGGGAAAGAGATCCCACAATGGCAACAAACAGACTCAGGCCCAGAATGGTCGGGAGTTGTCCGAGCACGGTGAAACCCATGACCAGCATCACGTCGGAAGGGCTGACACTGCCCTTGTAAGCCTGGCCCAGGGTGCGGATCAGCATCATGGTCATCACCACAGTGATCAGAACCACGGCCGTCGCACCAAAGCTGCGGGCCAGCTCTTTGCGTATGGATGAATCGAATAACATTGGCTAAAAGGAAAACACCGATTATGAACTTTGAACTGAAGGCTCTGACCGCTGCCGCTGCAGCGCGCGAAAAATGTGATTTGCTGTTGGTGCTGGTTTCTGAACAGACAGCATCGGGCACATTCGGCAGCGACGCCATCGGAGCCATGGTGGCTCATGCGGTGAAGCAGGGTGATTTTGCCCTGTCTTGCGGCAAGCAATTGCCTTTGTACCAAGTGCCCGCCATTGCCGCACGTCGTGTGGTGCTGTTGGGCGTGGGAGCTGGTACTCCCAAGGACGTGCGCAATGCCTTGGCCGGCTGCGGTGCGGTGCTCAAGACCGAGGGCATTGCCAAGGCCGTTGTGAGCTTTGCCTTTGATGCCGATGCCCAGGCTGTAGCGGCTGCCGTGCAGGCGGTTGCCGATGCGACCTACCTCTATACCCACACCAAATCCCAGGCCAAGCCTATTGCGCTGACCAAGGTTGTGCTGGGCGTATCGTCCAAGGCCGCTGTGGTTACCGCTGCTTTCAATACCGCCGTGGCGCAGCAGGAAGGCGTGAACACGGCCCGCGAATGGGCCAACCGCCCGGCCAACCATGCAACGCCCACCTTGCTGGCCAATGCGGCCAAGAGCATTGCCAAGGCTGCACGCATGAGCTGCAAGATCCACGGCCCTGCCGAAGTGGCCAAGCTGGGCATGGGCGCCTTCATGGCGGTGGCCCAGGGCTCGCGTGAGCCCCTGCGCTTCATCGAACTGCACTACAACGGTGCGGCCAAGAACGTGGCCCCCATTGTGCTGGTAGGCAAGGGCATTACTTTTGACACCGGTGGCATTTCTCTCAAGCCTGCGGCAGAGATGGACGAGATGAAGTTCGACATGGGCGGTGCTGCCAGCGTACTGGGCGTGTTCCAGGCGCTGGCCAGGCTGCAGCCGGCCATCAATGTCGTGGGCCTGATCCCTGCATGCGAAAACATGCCCGACGGCGCAGCCGTCAAGCCCGGCGATGTGGTGACCAGCATGAGCGGCCAGACCATCGAGATCCTCAACACGGACGCAGAAGGCCGCCTGGTGCTGTGCGATGTGCTGCATTACGCGGCGCGCTTCAAGCCTTCCGCGCTGGTCGATATGGCCACGCTGACCGGTGCCTGCGTGATCGCCCTGGGCGGTTTGCGCAGCGGCCTGTTCTCGACCAGCGACGAGCTGGCAGCCGCGTTGCAGACCGCCGGCGATACGGCGCTCGACCCTTGCTGGCGCATGCCTCTGGACGAGGAGTACGCCGATGGCCTCAAGAGCAGTTTTGCGGACATGGGCAACGTGGCCGGGCGCGCCGCAGGTGCGGTGACGGCCGCCAAGTTCCTGCAGAAGTTCGTGGGCGATATTCCCTGGGCGCACCTGGATATCGCCGGTACGGCCTGGAAGAGCGGTGCTGCCAAGGGAGCTACGGGTCGCCCCGTAGGCCTGCTGCTGCAATATCTGCTGGGCCAGGAAGGCCGGGTTGCCGTTGCAGCAGCGGCGGCTGCCAAGACCCCGGCTGCTCGCAAGAGTGCTGCCAAGCCTGCAGCTTCGCGCCGCACGCGTGTGACCGCCAAGGCTTCGGCTTAAGAAAAGCCGGCAGGGGCGGCCTGATTTCAGGGCGTCTCTGCCGCCAAGAGCTGTGACAGAAATTGCCTTTCATTTCAATGCACCAGACAAGCTGGGCTATGTGTGCCGATTCGTGCGCAAGGCCCTGCGTCATGGTGCGCGCATCGTGGTTCTGGGCGATGGAGCTGCGCTGAGCCGGCTTTCGCCCCGTTTGTGGAGCGTGTCGGCCACGGATTTTCTTGCGCATGCTTCTGAGTCTGATGGCGCGCAGATGCTTGCTGCTTCTCCCGTCATCCTGACCGAACACCTGCAGGACTTGCCTCATTACGATGTGCTGGTCAATCTCACGCCGCAGGTGCCGTCGGGGTTTGAGCGCTTCGCGCGCGTGGTGGAAATCGTGTCTTCCGGCGATGAGATGGATCGCCAGGATGCGCGTGCCCGCTGGCGCGACTATGCAGCGCGTGGTTTTTCCATCGTCCGGCACGACCTGAATCTCAAGGGCTAGGTCATGAACTCTTCATCCAAAGTTCCGCCACGCTTCGTCCCTACCCTGACCGAGGTGGTTCAGCCCGAAGCTGCCGCGCTCGAAGACACTGCGGACAGCGCTCAGTCGGCGCCGCCGCAGCAGTCTCAGGTAGCTGCGCAGCAGGTGCTAGGCCCGCGGACGCTGGGAGACAGCGTTGTCCCTCTGGCGAGGCCGTCATTTCACACCTCATGGCTGGCGGATGGTCTCTACGGCCGCAGCCGGCCTGCAGGTATTCCGCATCAGTTGCCCCCTTTGCCGGACTCCTTGCCGCCGCAGCAGTCATTTGCGCAGAGCATGGCTGGGGAGGTGGTAGAAGCCATATCGGCCGGGCAGGTGGAGCCTGAGACTGAGTTGGTAGCTGCCGAACTCGTGGAGGCATTGCCGCTTGCAGACCAGGCGGAGCAGCCATCCGTTACGGACGCTGGCCAACCCCGGGATGAAGGACTTCAATCCGGGTCTGAGGCACTCGATGAGGAAGCTGCCGAGCCACTCGTCCAGGCACAGGATGTGGAGCAGGTCGTTGAACCCGCCCCGGTCTTTGGGGCAGCCGGCCTGCAGCAGACACCGGATGCGCACGGTGCCGTGGTGACCGAAGAGTATCTGGTCCACAGACTCATGCAGCGGGTGGATCTGGTGCTGGAGCAGAAGCTCAGGGAAGCGATAGCGCAGGTCGTGGAAGCGCAGACCCGATCCATGGTGCTGCGCCTGCGTGAAGAGGTGGAGACCGTGGTACGTCAATCGGTCTACGAGGCCGTGGAGGCCGAGCTTGCTCAGCAGACCCGGAAATAGCCGATAGCCGCTGGCCGCTGCATCCCGGCCTAGCGGTTCAGGCGCAGCGGACCGTTGAAAACCTCGGGGTTCAGAATATTGCTGGGCTGGCCGTTGGCAAAGTTCACCACGTTCTCGAACGCCGCGCGGAAATACAGCTCATAGCTGTCCTGTTCCACATAGCCGATATGGGGTGTGCATATGCAGTTCTCCAGCCTCAGCAGGGCATGGCCTTGCAGTATCGGCTCGCTTTCGAAGACATCGATGGCGGCCAGGCCGGGGCGGCCGCGGTTCAGGGCGCAGAGCAGGGCTTCGGGCTCCACCAACTCGGCGCGCGAGGTGTTGACGAACAGGGCGGTCGGCTTCATCCGTGCCAGGTCCTGCGCCGTCACAATACCGCGCGTCGCATCGTGCAGGCGCAGATGTAGCGACAGCACATCGCATTGCTCAAAAAAAGCTTCCTTGGACGGGGCGCTCAGGTAACCATCGGCCTCGGCCTTGCGGCGCGAGGCTTCGCTGCCCCAGACACAGACCTGCATGCCGAAGGCCTTGCCATAACCCGCCACCAGTTGCCCGATGCGGCCGTAGCCCCAGATACCCAGCATGCGTCCGCGCAGCACGCTGCCCAGTCCGAAGTTGGGCGGCATGGAGGCAGCCTTGAGACCGGACTGTTGCCATGCACCATGTTTGAGATTGGAGATGTACTGCGGCAGGCGGCGCATGGCCGACATGATCAGCGACCAGGTCAGCTCTGCCGGAGCAATGGGAGAGCCCACGCCTTCCGCAATCGCCACGCCACGCTCGCTGCAGGCCTGCACATCGATATGGGCGCCAGCCTTGCCCGTCTGGGCAATCAGCTTGAGCCGGGGCAATTTATCGAGCAGTTGGCGCGAGATCTGGGTGCGCTCGCGAATCAGGACGATGACATCCGCATCGCGCAGCCGGACTGATAGCTGTCCCACACCCTTGATGGTGTTGGTGTAGACCTTGGCGTTGAAGGCATCTAGCAGCTTGGCGCAATCGAGCTTGCGAACCGCGTCTTGGTAATCGTCCAGGATAACGATGTTCACCACTGGCATCCTTAAGTAAGTGGCTGAGTTTATTGAATGAAATTCAATGCGATCAAAGGCTTAGGATTGCTCTCGTGAAAACTTACGCCAAATCGACGCCACCAGATTCCCTGCGTGCACACCCTACACATACCAGAGCTTAGCTCAGGTTGGGCACCGGTTTTGAAAGCCAGGCTGACGCATGGTATTTGCAGGCGCTTGATGGCGATGCAGCAAAAAGCTCAGGGTTGCAATGTCATTGTGATCCAGGCCGGAGACGGCCTGTGGCTTGCAGTGGCTGTGACCGGCAAAACTGGGGTTTACCGGTACGCCCGAGCTGGTATGCTCGCGCCGGTACGCAGACAACCGGTGCGTCAGCGCATCGGGGCAGCACGATCCGCAAATGCCAGGCTGCCGGGCACTCGTGGCATCTGCGGCATGGCTGTTCCAGGCCCGACCTTTCGAGCCCGGCCGATGTGACCTGGCTTGGCAATCTCTTCTGCTTGAGCCGGAGGCGCGTCCGGTCGGCTGGTCGTGCAGCCATTTCCGGTGCGCTGCCAAATGCAACCCGGTCGCAAACCGGGTCATGGAGGCAAAACGCTGGCCATATATTGCATATATGTCCAACCATCTAAATCTCTGCCGGCCGTCTGCTCAATACCGGCACAGATATCGGTGACTGCGCGGGCGTGTCAGGGCCGGTCAGAAATTAGTGTATCGCTGCGTTCCCGATCAAGGTGAAAATGTGGCGATGGAGAAGAATAGTTATCTTTCGTCACTTTCTGATTCTCGCCTGGATACCCAATCGCAACTGCTTGGGGTGGCTGTGGCCCAGGCATTTAATGCCGTGGTGATAACCGATGCCGAAATGGCTGGCGGTGGCCCGTTCATCAGCTATTGCAACAAGGCATTTACCAGCATGACCGGTTACTCCACAGAGGAGCTGCTGGGCCGGTCTCCGCGTATATTGCAAGGCCCCGAGACGGATCCGCAGGTGATTGAGCAATTGCGCCAATGCCTGGCCGAGGGACGTTTTTTTCAAGGCAGTGCAGTCAATTACCGCAAGGATGGAACGCCATACCACGTGTCCTGGAATATCTCTGCCGTGCGGGATGTAGACGGGAAGATCACGCATTTTGTATCCGTGCAGCAGGATGTGACGCGGCAGGTGGAAGGCGAAAGGCAGCGGGATTTGATGATCCAGGCATTGAACTCGGCCAATGCGCCGGTATTCATTACCGATCGCAATGGCTATCTCGTGTTTGTCAATCATGCTTTTGAACATCAGACGGGTTATTGCGCAGCCGAAGTAATGGGTCGCACGCCGGCCATGCTGCACTCCGGCTCACATACGGCACAGTTTTATGCCGAGTTGCGCGATGCCTTGGCGCGCGGAGAAAACTTCAGCCGGACTTTTGTCAACCGGCGCAAGGATGGCGAGCTCTACCATGCCGCCCAGAGTATTTCGGCGCTGCGCGATGCCAGGCACCGGATAACGCACTATGTGAGCATTTCCAAAGACATCAGCGACCTGGTTCAGCGTGAACAGGAACTGCTGGTACGGGCCTACCGGGATGATCTGACCGGCTTGCCCAACCGCAGTGCCGGAAGTTATGAACTGGAAAATTGCCAGCGAATTGCTGAGCGTCAAGGCGTTCCCTATGCACTAATCATGTGCGACGTCGATCTGTTCAAGCAGGTCAACGATCAGTTCGGCCATGAGGCTGGCGACCAGGTTCTGCAGCAGATCGCAAAAGTCCTCAGGAGCACCGTACGGTCCTCGGAGCATGTTGCGCGTTGGGGTGGCGAGGAATTCCTGATCATCGTACCGGGCGTCGGCCTGCAGGCGGCCCTGGAGCTGGCCGAGCGGCTGCGCCGCAGCATCGCATCGCACAGCTACGCGGCGGCAGGAACCATCACCATGTCGTTCGGCGTGGGCGGCTGGCAGGCTGGTGAAACCTCTGCGCAACTGCTGCGCCGCACCGACATGGCCTTGTATCGAGCCAAGAGTTCTGGCCGCAATCAGGTCCGGAGGGCTCGCTATCCGGGCCGGGGCGACGAACTCGAGCGCAGCAGGGATGGCTCTCGTGACGCCTGGCCCGTCCCGCGCACCGGAGCCGGTAACTGATATTTGTCGGGAAGTTGATTTCTCGGCTTTTGGACACTTGCTAACATCGCCCCGAATTCAACAGTCCACTGATCAAACGGGCTGCTCCTCCTAACCTCAGAGCATGGATAGCCACCAATGTGTAGCCGCGCGAATGAGCTTTACTGATCGGCTGACTCATGCCTAGCAATTTGCAGCTCTACTTGTTGGTCGCGCCGGTATGCATAACGGCACTGGGCGCACTCATGGCTTTTTGCTGGCTTGCACAGCGCCGCTCAGTGTTTCTGCTCTCGACGGCTTGTGGGTTGACACTTACGGGGCTTGCCTTGGCTTGGCAATGCTTGACACCTCACGGACAACTGGTTCGGTGGGCTGTTTACACCGGGCTCATTTATCTGCTTGGTGCCTGGCTCTGTACCTGGGGCGTCGCTCAAAAGTTTTCCGTCTCCTCATATCCCAAGATCTCGGCCCTGGTATCGTTCATCGTGGTTGCTGCTCTTTATGAGTACAGCATCGTGCAGGACAACATTGCTGCGCGCGTGCTGTGGCTGAACACAGGGCTTGGCATCATTCACTTCATTCCGTTTCCTGCCATCGCGCTCAAAAAAGTCAGACGCGACGGTCTGGATAAGCTGCTTTACCGGTCCTACGGGGCCTTTGCGATCTATACGGTGCTCAGGCCCATCATGGTGCTGTTTCTTGGATTCACTGAGCTCCAGGACATGCTCAGCTCCATATACTGGTTGGTCACCATGCTGGGCTCGCTATTGTTCAGCCTGGTGTTCTCGGGCCTCATGCTCATCGTTTCGATGAGGGATGCAATGGCAACACTCAGAGACGAGCGCAATCACGACATGCTGACTGGCGTGTTGAATCGTCGCGGCTTCTGGGAGTTTGCAGACCCGCTGACCCGGGATCGAAAAGCGCAACCGTTTTCCATCGTGGTGGCGGATCTGGATCACTTCAAGCGGGTCAACGACAGCTGGGGACACGAGTATGGCGACGGAGTACTCAAGGCCGTCGCGGAAGTCATGCAGGTAAGTGTCCGCGGTGCCGACCTAGTGGCTCGCTTTGGAGGCGAAGAATTTGTGCTGCTGTTGACCCGAACAGACATCGAGACTGCACAACGTGTGGCACAGCGTATTCGTGCCGGAGCGGTCGAGATCATTGCGCCATTGCCCGATGGTCAGCGCGTGACCTTGAGCATGGGTATCGTGGCCTGTCCATTCGGCAGCGATCTGCGCGAAGCCGTAATGCGGGCTGACCAGCAACTCTACAAGGCCAAGTAGCTCGGGCGCGATCAGGTCGTCGTGCATCGAGCAGAGGGCGTTGCGGCAGCGGCGTGAGATGCCGGATCCACTCAGCTCTTCTTGCCGAAGAGTGACGGTCGCTCGGCCGCCTGCGCGGCATCGCGCAGAAATGGCGGCACGGACAGCGCCAGCAAAAGTGCCGCCAGCGGCACCACGCAGATAAAGCCTATGTGCTTGAAGCCCAGTGCGCCGGTGACGCCGCCCAGCACGAACATCACGATCAGACCTGCCGAAACCTTCATGCGGCGCCAGTCGTGTCTGATCTGGGACGGCAATGGAAGGCCGGCCTGGGCGTGGCGCCTCCAGAAGAACATCTTGCCCAGCTCCATGCCAAGATCCGTGAAATTGCCGGTCATGTGCGTGGTGCGAGTGCTGCCGCCGGATGTCTTGGAACCCACGGCATTCTGCAAACCCATCATGAAGGACAGCAGCAGCACGGTCAGCGGCACTGCGAAGGGCGTGTTCCATGTCAAGGTGACTGTGCCCATCAGGCCGAAGGCAATCAGCATGACGGCCTCCAGCATCAGCGGCAGGGCATAGACGCTGTACAGATGGCGTTTGCGCCCCCAGTTCACCAGCAACGCGCAAACGGCCGCGCCCGTTGTAAAGGCGATGATGGCACCAAGCGCATTCAGCAGCAGCTTGGCGTTCTCAAGCACCAGGCCGTCAGCCAGTTGAGAGGCAAAGCCCGTCATGTGCGAGGTATACATCCGCAGCACAAGAAAGCCGCCAGCGTTGACCGCGCCCGCGTTAAAGGCCAGCAGCAGACCCAGTGCGATATTGGTGGACGGCGTACGATGCCGGTTGGTGAGATGGCGAAGTCTGCGCATCAAGGATTCCACTGACAAAAGTGCACCCATGACGGGGTGCATCAATGCTGACAAATTGGTTTGCCAGCGACCATGCAGGAATCATTGTGGGCCAACTTGGATACGTGAGCTGCCTAGTGCGCGATGGCATTGGTCAGCGAATTCACCGGCTTACATCAGCAAGGCCATGGGGTGGTCTGCCGGTAAGGTGTGTTCAAAGCTGATGTCTGGGTAAGTGCGGCCCTCCACATGAACGCGGTCTCGGCCAGCATTTTTGGCGCTGTACAGCAACTGGTCGGCTTGCCTCAGTGCACCTTCAAGCTGGTCGGCATTGCTGATTGACGTGATGCCAAAGCTCAGCGTCAGGGCCGGCCCTTTCGGCAGTAGCTCCTGGTCATTTCTCAACTCCAGGCCAATACGCTTGGCGACTTGCTCGGCGCCTTGCAAATCGATCTTTGTCAGTAGAACCATAAACTCTTCACCGCCAAAGCGTGCAACCAGATCATTGCTGCGCACATTGTGCTGCATCGCTCTGGCGACAAACTGCAGGACCTCGTCACCTTTGTCATGCCCCCAGTTGTCGTTGATGCGTTTGAAATGATCAATATCGCTGGCCAGGAGCGCCATGGGATACAGGCGCTGGTCGGCCAGGCGATGCTGTGCGGCTTCACTGAATGCGCGGCGATTCAGTATCTGGGTCAGGGCATCCAGGTCGCGTTCAGTGCGCAGTTGACGGACTATGTCCCTGATGGTGACTGCGCAGACTAAAACCGTGAAGAGCAATGCAAAAAGTAAAATACTCACCAACGTTGTCAGCCAATAGGTTGAGCTGGCATCCATGGCATCGCCGAGACCGTTATGCGCGAAAGTTGCGATCAGCGTCGGGCGCAGCATGGTAAAGACGGCATAAGATATATAGGACCACAGCAAAATCCTATCCAGCCAGTCGTTGGTGAGGCCTCGTTTGAGAACTGCCGGCACAGGCAGCAAGAGCATCAGAGCTACGCCTATACCGAATGTGTGCAGCCGACCCGCCTGATTCTGTACCACATTGGCGAAATAGTAGAGCGAGGCCAGCGTCGCGGCACACAAGACAAGGGCTGCAAGCGGATATGTGGGTACGCTTCGACGCTCTGAAAAGCTCTTGGAAAAACACCAGGCTCCCGCCAGAAACAGTGCGTTGACGAGAACCACATAGTGATTGAGGACTTCAAACTTCAGCACGCTGCGAATGCTGATGGACATTGCGGTTAGCAGGAAAGAGGCGCACAGCCAGAGTAGAAAGCGTTGCTTGGGCTGGGTTGCCCAGCACACTCCCAGCAGGCCGGCCAGGAAGAGCAGGGACAGAGATGGCATCAACACAAAGATGTGGTCGTAGCTCGTATGCATACACACAGCCCTTCTGCTAGTGATCACCAACAGACAGGCCAGACTGGCCATATCTCTAGTCAAATCTAAATGCCAAGGCGGCCTGTAATGTGTCAGCCGCTCATCTTCCGGATTAGAAATTAACAACTTCCTGCGATTTCCGACAGTTCACTTTTCCTCTTTTGGAGGTGAAATAACTAAAAGTGACATTTGCTGACAGAGTGCCGCCAGCATCGTCGGTGCCAACCCTTAGCCCATATGTATGAAGGAAACGAGGGATTGATGTGAGTCAGGATTTCTTGCAGCTCAATGAAAAAAGGCAGCATTTGCTACATTGAGTCCATGAAAAAAGCACTTGGAACCACCAGCGCAGTACTTTCTGCACTTGCCATCAGCGGTTGCGCCCAGCCTCAGTCCGCTGCGCCTGTGATCGGCATGGCCAACCCCGCATCGGTGTACTGCGCCAAGCTGGACGGCAAGTCCCGCATCGAGAAGACCGCTGCCGGAGAGCGCGGCATCTGCGTGCTGCCCAACGGCACGGAAATCGACGAGTGGGAGCTGTTCCGCCGCGACCACCCTGCACAGTAGCCGAGCCGGCGGGCTCAAGTGCTAGTAGGCTCTTGGTGCGCGGCGGATGACTCGGGCATGTGCCTCGCTGAGGCCAAGGGGTCGGTGCGTCCCATCGTGCCTCCGCGAACAGCAAACAAAAAAGCCCATATGGCGCAGGCTGGGTGGGCGGGGTCTGGACAGTTCAGCCAGCTTTAGCAATGGGTAGGGCGTTGAAACTTGTGCGAACTTGTAGCGCTTTAGATGGGCCGCGTAGGCCCCCTGTATGTCAAAGCATGCTTTTTGCTGCCAGCCGTGGATTGGGCGGCGCGGGCAGTGCCGTGCCGTGCCGCATGCAGCAATTGGTAACTGATAAGTACTTCTGGCAATGCCATGCGAATGACGTAGTGATGAATTTTTTCACCTGTCCTTCGGCTCACCAGCTATACCTGAAGAATTCCTTGGGGGCTCGAGGTGCAGCTCTTATGAAGGAGAAGGTCATGGCCACTCCAGTCAGCGTTGAGAAGCTAGAAGTCAGGTCACACAGCGAGCCCGATGAACTTCGCACACCTAGCAAAGCTCACGTGGAGCTCGCAAAGCTCCAGGTCTACACGATTGGACGCTTCAACTTTGAGCCCGGATGGCGCTGGTCCGAATGCATCAAGCCCGTGGTGAAGACCGAATACTGGCAACTCTCGCATGTGGGGCCCGTCGTCTCGGGAAAGCTCACTGTTCAAATGCAGGACGGCTCTCAGAAAATGCTCAGCGCAGGGAAGTCCTACGCCATCCCACCCGGTCACGATGCCTGGGTCGAAGGGACAGAACCCTTTGTCGGCCTTGAGGTGCTGAGTGCAGAGGTCTACGCAAAACCTTCCGAGTAAGGCTCGCTCAAGTGCTTGCGGCCTGCCATAGCAGATTGAGGTAGCGGTAGTACATGCCAACCACTTGGCAAAAAGCCTGCTAGGTCTTGAGTCTTGCGGGCTTTTGTCTGCTTGGCGGGCGCTTCCGAACTTCTGAATTGGTGATCGCGTTGCGCTTGCCCTATCTGCATTTGAAAGTGTGCTGCTACTGATGGCATTGTCTGGATTGAACTAGCAGCTTTGCTTTCCATAGCAGGCAGCAGTCGCCCGTGTTGGCTGTCGCGGTGATGTAGCTGTTGCCGTACGGTGTCGATGGGGCACGGGCTGTTCGCGGGGGCAGCGGGGCAGTCGATCAGGGCTTTTCACGCAGGCACTGGACGGTGTGGGCGTCCAGCCATTCGGCATGCATACCCGGGCAAGCGAACTCGTCGCGCACGGATTTGGTGAGAGTGGTGGGTTCGTCAGCCTGGGCGTTGGGGGTGGCAAGCCACAGTACGCCCATGAAGATGGCGGCGACGAGGATCAGGGATTCGATGATCTTTTCCATGATATTTCTCCGGTCTGGCGCTTGTCAGGAAAACGCCTGTGGCTATCAAAATCGATGAGGTTGACCGTTCACAGCGGCCAGGCTTCCGGGGTGGTGGCAATGACGACGGCCACGCCGATGAGGCCAATGATCCCCAGAAGGCCGAGGCCCCATTGCGCGGCGGTCAGTAGCTTTGCTCCAAGGCCGGGGCGATCAAAAGCAGGACTGTCAGGAGCAGCGCGAGCAGGGCGGTGGGGATGTGTGGCCATTTCACAGGCCTCCCTTCTCGCGCAGGCGCTGCACGAGGTCTTCATCAACGGGTTGAGGAACGGTGCTGTACAGCATGGAGTCTCCTTTTGGCGAGAAGCAGGCCCGCTGGATGGGCGGGGGCGGATAAAAAAGTCCAGCGCTCTTGAGAGCAGGCGAAATCAACAAAGGTATGGAGGGAATGCGCTTCGCGCTCTGGCGCAGCAAGCTGTTGCTTTGAATTTTACTGTTATTTTCATCAGTGCTGTTCATTTGTACAGTAGTTTAATTTTGCCCTGTACAGCGCGTCAACAGACGTCGACCCCATGTGTTGCGTGGCCGCACCGAGTGTCTGCCTGCAAAGAAAAAGCCCACCGGCGTTGGCGGGTGGGCTTATGCGTAAAGGCCGATGCCTTGCGGCGTGCCTGGGGAAGCGGAGGGAGGATAGAGAACCTCAGGCTCGGCAGAAAGCGATGGGTAACGTCACCATCTGGTGTGACCGCTCAGAGTGCAGCTCACAGCTTGTGCACTACGGTATTGGCAAAGCGTATTTCCAGCCTCGATTTTGGGCAATACCTTGTACCAGGAACAATCACACCGGATGGCCCCGCTTGACCCTGCGGGGAGAGGTCGCGCTTGAGGCCCGCGGGGCCAGGAGGCTACATTTGAAAATCTCCGCGAAAAAAAAGCCGACCGCGAGGTGGGCTGAACTTTGACTGGTTGGCGGCCGGCATTGACCGGCCTGCGGTTCTTCTTGAGTATGGGCACTAGCGCATGTGTGGCTGCGTGCCGAGTTTAGACAAAGGGCACACCGTAGTGGTCATAAACACGGCGGCCATAGTCGTCGGTGTATTCGGGCAATGTGCCTCCCTTGTAGTGAGGGGCGTCTTCAAGCCGCTCCTTGGTAACGGAGACCACGTACCCGCCTTGGCTGGGTTCGTATTTGAGGCTATCCCACGGCAGTGGGTAGAGATCTGAGCCTATGCCCAGGAAACCGCCAAACTGCATCACTGCATATCGAATCTTGCCGGTGAGCTTGTCGATCATCAGAGAGTCGATAGCTCCCAGCTTGTCGCCGTTGGGGTTGTAGACGTTGGTGCCGTTGACACGATCGGATGAGATGACAGGTGAGGCTAATTGCATTCCTGCTCCTTTCTTTGCGTGGTACAGAACAACGCTGGTTAGGTGGGCCAGCGCTGAGGCGCTCCCTTTCACTGCTGGGGAGTTTTGTGCTGCTGCCCTGGCTGCTGTTGCTGAGCAGGGTTCTTCTGCTGTCCTGGGGTTTGCTGTTGCTGCTGGCCGGGCTGACTGGTGCTCTGGCCTGGTTGGCGTTGCCCGGGGTTTTGCTGCTGCTGTTGCTGCTTGTCCTGCTGGCTGGGGCTGTGCTGCTGGTTCGCTTGTTGCGTCATTTCCTTCACTCCTTCAGGTTGGTGACCAGCAAACCGGGTTGGCTTGCTGTGGGTGCATGGTCGCCGAGTCATGGAAAACCCTTCTGTAGGAGAAGGTGGCGCAACGCTGAATTTTGTGAGTTCATGGCCATTACGTAGCATTTGGTTTACGTTTGAGGCGGAACTCTCGATATTCCTCACAGTATTCATCAGGACACGCAGCGGGATGCGGTGGGTTACGGGCCCATTCAGGGTTGCGGTTTCTGCCGCCCTGATGCAAGTCGTGTCAATCGCAGTACCCTGGATCGGGTCCACCGGCTGGTCTTGTGCTTTGGCGGAGGGCGCTGCCGTGATTCCTGCCAGCCTTGCTGTTTTGCCCTTGTTCATATTCGACAGGCCCCATTGGCTTTTCCCAGAACTAGCCGTTTTGATAGCTTCCGGCGCTTGATGGATAAGCGCTGGAGGCCTGTTTACCGCGGATTCCTGGGTGCGGAGAAAAAAGCCCCCGCAGCTACTGCTTGGCAGGGGTTTTTCTGTTCAGGCCAGGCAGTTCAGGTCGTAACCCACCATGAAGAGTGAAGCTTCCATGGCGCGCATGCGATCGGGCTGGCCTGAAAACAGGCTAGGGGTCTTGCGCAGGGTTTCGGCCATTACCCAGGCCAGCCGTACCTTGGCGCCAGCCCAGCGCTGGGGCGTGCTTTGGCTGGTGTAGAGCAGGGTGCCCGGCGACGGTGGCTGGTCAAAGAGGCAAGCCAGTTTATGCTGGGGCTTCTGGCTGCCGCCGGCCAGCGGGAAGCTCAGCGTATCGGGCAGGTGACGCGTGCCGCTGCTGCGGCGCCAAAACTCCACCAGTGCAGCCGCTGCAGCACTGACCCGCGAGTCATAGATGGGCAAGCCTTCGGCCGAATAAAAGGCGTGCACCTTGGTGAGCATGGAGTTCATGAGCTGCACTGTCGGAAAGCCGGTGCACAGGCTGGCCGAGCCAAGCGCCATCTCCTGATGGGTCTGGGCAATGTAGTGGCAGATGTTCGTGCCAAGGCCCACAAGAAAGGGCCGCGCGCCTTCTTTGGGGTTGCGTTCGCCGCCCCAGTCCAGCACATCGCTACAGGCGGCCAGGGTGGCTGCCGCATCGTTGGCCTGCACGGCAGCGCGCAGCTTGGCAGAAAGAGCGCTTGTCTTGATGCAGGATTCGGCCCAGTCGCCCGTTGCCAGGCCGGTCGCTCGCCAGCGGTAGTGGCGAGGTACCAGATCGGCAAAACGGGTGGTGGCTGCCAAACCCTTGGGTACGTAGCTGGAAGAGCGAATGTTCAACTGAATCTGTCGCTGGGGGAGTGTGGCTGCAAGCCAGTCGGTAAAGCCGATGACTTCGGGCTGTTGCAGAAATTCGGTGCGATTCATTGACGCCTCGTGGCCTGTCGGATTTCCTGTTTTGCTCAGTTGGTGCGGCTTTGACATTGTCGCCCGGCGCGGGCGGCTAAAGGCGGACTGCAGCAATGAGTGCCCACGCCCCGGAGTTACGCTGCGGTGGTGTTGCGAGCGCTTTTTCAGGCTAAGTCTCCTCATGTCGTTGAGGAGACTCCATGCGCTGAAACTGAGTGAGATCGCGCACCGGTTAATCCAGCGCTATTGAGGGCCTGACGCAGCGCAGTTCGCCCGCAGCGATTGCTGTATGTGGCAATGCAGCCGCCGGTGGTGATCAGAACCTGAGCGTCGCTCCGACGATCGGGCCGCTCTGGCTGAAGTCCAGTCGCTTGCCATTGTCACGGTAGTCCACGCTCAGGTGGCGGTAGCCTATGGACACAAAAATGTTTTCCTTGACCTGGTAGTTCACCGAGGCATGAACCTGCCAGGTGAACTTCGAACCCACATCCAGCCCGCCCATATCGGCATACAGCAAGCCGGACCAGCGCGGCGCAATGTCGTAGCGCCAGCGTGCGGCGACCACGGGGTCGATGAACGAGGTGTTGGACTGCGCGGACGCCACCCCTGGCACATTCACTTCGGCCCTGATCTGCCACAGGCGCAGACCCGCCATCAGGTCGAAGCTCGACTGGGGGCTCAGCATCCAGTTGTGCCCGCCGGTCATAGTCAGCGAGGTCTGACGAATCTTGGCATTGGCACTCAGACCCAGGGGCAGGGCGGCCTGGTCCGATGTAGCTGCATGGCTGAAGTCGCCCTGCAGCACATAGCTTCCCTTGCGCGCCGTGCCGTTCACAAAGGCTGCTGCGTCCAGATTCTCCAGAATGTCCGAAAACGACTTGTTCACGTCGACCGTGGGCGCGCCTCTGAACGGGCGGACGCTGCCGTCCAGCCCCGTCATCCATACATAGGGCGTGAGCTGATAGCGCCATGCATCGGCCGCCGCCTTGTCCTGCGCCCAGGCCTGCGTGCCTGCCAGCAGTCCCACGGCCAGCGCCGCCGCTGCCATGCCCGGAGTGGTGTTGATGTGCTGGGTCATTTGTCTTCCTTACAGCGTGTTCTTGTGTACCTTGCCGTCCTTCATGATCAGGCGCAGGTTCTGTTCCGGGTGGCTCAGGAAGTCCAGATTCACCGTCGGGTCGCCATCGGCCACCAGAAGATCGGCAAATGCGCCAGGGGCGATGCGGCCCAGAGGCTGGGGGTAGGGGTTGCGCTCGCCCGACAGGGCCAGCAGTTCGCCGTTGGTGCCTGTGGCCTGCTTCAGCAGCGTCATCGGGTCGTAAAAGCGCGTCAGCTTGGCCAGTTGCTTGCCTTGTGTGACAGTGCCCCTGGGGCTGAACAGAATGTCCGTGCCCCAGCCCGTCTTGATGCCGTACTTCTGCGCCATCTCATAGGCGCGCACCGTGCCCTGGGCCACGCGCGACTGGCTCTCGCGGCGCACCGCATCGGTGTAGGGGTTGGCGTCCTCGTCCTGCAGAAACGGCTGCAGGCTCCACCACACGCCCTCGTCGCGCATCATGCGCACGCTTTCCTCGTCGGCCAACTGGCCGTGTTCGATGCTCTTCACGCCCGCCTTGATGGCCCGCTTGATGCCTTTGGGCGTGTAAACATGCGACATCACATAGGTGTTCCAGTCTGCGGCGGCTTCCACGCCGGCGCGCAGCTCCTTCTCGGTGAACTGGGTGCTGTCCAGCGGGTCGTACAGCGATGCCACGCCGCCGCCTGCCAGCATCTTGATTTGCGATGCCCCCAGCATCAACTGCTCGCGCACGCGGCGCAGCACCTCGGCCTCGCCGTCCGCAATCATGGACACGCCGGTTTGCTCCACCATGCTCAGCGGCTCGTTCGCTGCACGTGGAATATCGCTGCGAAGGCGGAAGTCGCCATGGCCCGAGGTCTGAGAAATCATCGCCCCGCTCGGATAGATGCGCGGGCCCGGGATCATGCCCTCGTCGATCGCGCGCTTGAGCGCAAAGGCGGGGCCGCCCGCGTCGCGAACCGCAGTGAAGCCGCGCATCAGCGTGCGCTGCGCCTCTTGTGCGGCGGAGATGTACAGATAGCCCAGATCTGCCGTCATGGCCGTCATTTGCGGCACGGCCGCCAGCATGGTGTGCCAGTGCGTATCGATCATGCCCGGCATCACCAGCTTGCCCTGGCAGTCGATCACTTGCGCACCTTCTACCTTCTCGCCGGCAGAGGGCAGGGCGGCAATCAGCTTGCCCTGGATCAGCACCTGCACGCCTTGGCGCACCGACTTGCCCGTACCGTCAAACAGGCGCAGATTGGTCAGCAACACGGGGCGGTCGGCCTGCTGGGGCGTGCCGCCGGCACCGGGCTCGGCCGCATGCAGGCCCACAAACGGAGCCATCGTCGCTGCCACACCACCGACAAACATGCGGCGCGACATATCGCTCATCACCCGCTCATGCAGCAACTGGCACACCACGCTGCCGCAGGTGCAGGCTCTGGGGCGAATCGGGCCGGTCTGCCACGTCAGGCCGGCATCGGTTGCGATTGCGTGACTCATCTGCTTTTCCCTTTTTTCAAAATGAACAAGAGACGCCGCTGCCGGCGTGACAAATGGAACCAAAGGCTCACAATTTGATGCACCGATGCTACACGACGATCGGCCATGAAAAAGCGCCCCGCCGCACGAGGGCGATGGGGCGCTGTTTGTATTATGAGAGCGGCCGGGAAGTGGCTGCGCTGCAGTCAATCAGGCTTGAACCGGGCGATGCACCAGAACCGGAATGCTGCTGTTGACCAGTACGCGCTGGGTCTCGCTGCCCAGCAAAATGCCGGCAATGCCCTTGCGGCCGTGTGATGCCATGCAGATCAGATCGCAGTTACCCTCCTGCGCCTGCTTGATGATGGCCTGATTGATGGAGATATTCGTTACCCGCACCGTCTGGCAGGCCACGCCCTCGGTCTTGGCAATGTCCAGGGCAGCTTGCAACACCTGATCTGCTTCCTTCTGGGCGCTCTTGTCGAACTCTGCAGAGTTGTAGGCGATCAGCGCCTCGGCTCCGTAAATCATGGCTGCGTAATCCGGCATCACATACAGCGCCGTCACCTGTGCGCCTTGTTCCTTGGCCAGTTGTATGCCCGCGCGCAGCGCGGCCTCAGAGAGCTTAGAGCCGTCCGTAGGAATCAAAATGTGCTTGAACATATCCAGCCTCCTTGCGCATAGGTGCGCGTCTTGTTGCCAAATCAATTCGATCGATCACTGAACTCATACTCACACTCCAGGGCTGCTAATGCAACACCTTGAAATGAGTATTCAGACGGTTTCTTGATGGAAATCAAATTCATGAAGTAGCAGATAAAAGCCGCCTAAAGCCCTTATCCATAAAGCGTTAGAAGCTATCAAAAGCAGACTAACCGAAGGTCATGCGCAGCATTCCCTGCGGCTGTTGCCGGTCGGCAGGCTGTCGAAGGAGGCCTGCCTGAGCTCGGTCACGATCGGCTGTACATGGCGCAGGGTGGGCGACCGCAATTCAGGTTCGGCAAATGGCTGCTATGCGCTCATCTGTGGGCATTGCCCTGTATCAAGGTCTTGAACGCAGTGCGCCGCAGCCTTCGCGACCAGATTGAGGGCATCCATACAGGCCAGTTTGAAGGCAAGCGCCTACTTGCACATAAGGGCCATGACCAGCAGCGTAAGGCCATTGCGGGCCATGCGGTAGTCAAGGAGCGTGCAACCTGTGGAGCCAGCGAATTCGGCCGGGGCATGGAGTCCTTGGATGGCGCTAATCAGATTTCAACTGCAGCCCTTGCCGTGGGGTTGGGAGTGGGCTCGCCAATCTTGTGCAAGGTGTTGCGGTCGGTATGGGCAAAGGGCTCGCTGCGGCCGGGGATGGTCAGCGTGGTTTCTTGCTCATACGACCATGTGCCGTCCGAGTGCTTGGTGACGGTGATGGTATAGGCGTCGGTTCTGAATGCGTGCTCCAGAAAGGGGTTGCTGGAGATGCCGTTGACGGTGGAGCCGCGCTCGGCCCTGAGGGTGAAGCTGGTAGCGTCGGCCGTGGTCTTGCCCGTGGCCATGGCGGTCTGCCCGCGCGGGATGGTCAGGGTCTGGATGATGTTGCCGGTGGCAGGCTCCCACAGCCAGTAACCGACCTGGTCGTGAAAGGTTTCCACGTCGTCGGGCTTGACGATGCGCGTGTGGTAGCGCAGGCCATAGAAGAGCTGCGGCCCGTTGGTTTGCGCATCGATGGGCTGGCATTCCATATGCTCGATAAAGGCCTGCTTCTCGGGGCCGTCAGCCTTGGGGTTGATGTCCAGGCCGCGCTTGCCGGTCCAGATGCCGGCCATGCCGGTGAGGGGACCGAGGTTGGCCAGGGTATTCACATCGGGCGTGGGCTCGGTGTAGATGTCTTTGGGAAAGTTTTCCATATCGTGTCACGGGCTTTCACTTTGAATCTGTTGAAACCAGTTTACAAGCTACGGACTGAGGTGCTCTTGACGGCCGTCAGGCCGTCAGGTGCTTTCTTCGGTGGTGAGCGTGAAGCGTGCGCTTTCGCCGCGCAGGGCTGCTTCACGCGTGAGGAAGATCAGCACACGGTAGCTGGCACCACGCTCGATGCGGAAGGTGCAGATGTTGTTGTTGGCCGAGCCTTGGCATAGAGGCTGGGCAGAGCCGTCCTTGAAGACGTTCATCTGGCTGGATGGGTTGTTGGTGTTGAGCGTGACGGTCATGCGCTGGAAGGGCCGAGTTTCGAGCCCGTATTGCACGATACCGTTGCCCGTGATCTGGCCGCTGTAGGAGTTGGTGTATCCGCCCGGGGTTGTAAAGGCGGCCTGTGCCATGGAGCTGCTGCTGAGATGTAGCGTCATGAGACTGAGCAGGGCAGCAGTTGCAAGCATCGGTTGGAAGCGGGTCATGCAACTCTCCTGAATGTGTTGGGCAGGATGGCGCTCCTGGCGCAGCGACGGGTGTCTATGCCGACAGCCGGGCCTCCATCCACCACCGCCGCGCCCTAGCGGCAGGAGACATTGCGCCAACTGAATTTGCCGTCGTTGAAGAACTCTGTCCATACCGACATGATGGGAGCTTGGCGGTAAGAGAACGTAATCTGGTTAGGGATCTTTGGTCCCAGTGCGGCAGGCTGTCCATCCTTGTCGAAGACCTTGACGATGTAGAGCGTGACGCCTCCATCCTCGTCTGTGTGCAGGACTACCCGGTAGTCCTTGGTGAAGAGATCCCAGTCGAATTGCTTGGTCACATACGTGTGCAGACGGACAAAAGCGCGGTTCGCGTTCTTGGCGGCAGGATTAACTTTTCTCATGACGAAACTCCCTGTTGCTCAACGACTTGCCGCAGGACCTGCGAGCTGACATTTCATTGCATTTGACTGATGTTGTATCAAGAGGATGTAAGGAAGTATGTAGGCACTTACAGATCGCGCCAATGGATAGACCAGATCTGATGTGTGAGCTTCTTTGAAGCGCCGAGGAGGTGCTTTGCCGGTGCCGCTGTCATCTTTTCTTGATGAAGTGGCCGTGCTAAGTAACTGAGTGAAAAGATAGATTTTTTTAATGAAATCTATCCTGAGCCGGTATGGGCTTGAGGGTAAAAATTGCCTGATGATGACAATTTTTAGAGAGGCGCATTGAATTTCCGGATGGCGATGCTCTAGGCCTGAGTCATCGAAAGCAGGGCTGAAACGCCTTGCCTGAATTCCAACAAGCAAGTCACCGGTAGGTACTCCCGAAATACTTGGCAATGCGGTGGCTGAGCAGTTGGCAAGCGTCCAGGAGCCAGCTTATCCAATCCTGAGATATGTCATCGTGCAGGCTCAGGGTTCACCGTGGCTCTGGCCAGTCTCGCGTTGCCAGTTGTCTCTCAGGTCAGTCATCAAGCAGTGTTAAACCCTGAACCTTTTGGTGATGTAGATTTTGTTTCTGCTGCACTTTTCGGTAAATTGGGCGTAGGAAAATTCTGATTTTGATGTGCAAGCGGCGATCTGGCCCGATGCACTACTGAATTCAAAAAAAGCCCATGTCCCACCACCTGCAATACACTTTTGCCTCCCGTCTAGATGCCTGGATCAGGCATATGAAGCTGGCCAAGCCTTGCCATACGCAGCAGATGGCTTATGAGCTGGTGATCGACAGCTGGGTGCAAACCAATGCAGAGCTTGGTGCTTCGCAGGAATTTTTGAAGGCCTTGCGCCGGCGTCGGCTGTGCGAGGAGCATGGCTGGCGGGGGGTGAATACGAGCGTTGCGCACTGGGATCTGGATGATGAACACACTGTGCGGATCTATCTGCACGAAGACGGCTCCATCGTGGTGCAGCAAATGGACTCGCAGAATCTCCAGATTCTGTTCACCTTGCCTGGGCATCGTGAGCGATTGGGAGAAGTATCGGAGCGATGTGCCTAGCAGCCAAAAAAATGCCCGCGCAAGGCGGGCAAGTTTCGGGGTCCTCTCGATCCGGTTCTGCAGCTCACACAGTCAATGCATTTGAATAGTTGGCAGAGGCGTTACTTTGGCCTCAATCGCCGTTTATCGCTCTTGCACTGTTGCTGACGCGTTTGAACGGTTGACAGGTTGCCCCATCGGGTGCGGCCAGCAACTTCTGACTTGCGGGCCTGCATTTTGCAGCCATGACTTGCAAGTCGCTTGTGCCCGCCTTGTATCGAGGCGAGCGTGCGACAGGCAGGACTGCCATTCGATATTTCTGGCTCCTTAATGTTTGCCGGTTGAGGCAGGCCGGTGTACCAGCACCGGGACATGGCTGTGGGTCAGAACGCGCTGGGTTTCGCTGCCCAGCAAAATTCCGCCGATACCTTTGCGACCGTGTGAAGCCATGCAAATCAGGTCGCATTGCAATTCCTGCGCCTGCTGAACAATGGCTTGGTAAACAGAGGCGTGGGTGACTCGCACAAAGTTGCAGGGTACGCCTTCAGGTCTGGCAATCTGGTCAACGAACTGCAAAGCCGCATCTGCATCGCTGTTGGCACTGCGCTCGAACTCTGCGCTGTTGTAAGTCAGCAGTGCGTCTGCGCCGTAGATGATGGCGCGGTAATCGGGCATGACATACAGGCCGGTCACCTTGGCGCCTTGTTCACGCGCAAGCAGAACGCCAGCACGCACGGCAGCCTCTGACAGTTTGGTGCCATCGGTGGGAATGAGCAGGTGCTTGAACATGTTCAACCTCCTGATGCCGGAAGATGTGCCTGGAAATCAATTTATTCCAATACCTGGAGCCGCGCAATGCCTAATTTTTTGAATGCAGCAGAGTTGCAGACAGGATGTAAGACTCTGTAACGAGGGGCGGTCTCGTCGAATCGTCTCATTCCTCGGGCGAAGGAGGAACGCGATTGAGGATTTCGCCAGTGGCCTCTATCTCGAACTGCTGTGGATTGAGCCAGTTGACCTCCTGGTGATCGGCAGTTTCAAAGTAAATGGCAGACGGGCGTATGGAGACGCCATGCGGCATGTCGATCTCATCAAAACTCTGATAGACCAGAATCAGGCGCAGGTCTCCATTGGCGTCTTTGGCCTGTATGTGCTGCAAGAGCTTGCGGTAGGCACTCATAAGACGCCCTCGTTGACATGTGTATATGAATGTTTCCACTGTCGAAGAGGTGCCGCAATACCCTGATCCGGGTATCTGTTCTGACGGATATTCGTGCCTGACAAGGAGTTTAGAAGGCTGCGAGGCTTGTGCAAAATGCGCTCCGGCGGGCAGGGGCAGGCAGAGCATCAGCAAATAATTTACATGGCGATCCAGATCGTTCGGCGCCAATACTGAGGGCCTGTTTTGGCGACATCGAGTTTTTCGCCTATGCACTGTTGGCAGCGTTGTCTGGCGCCATATCTGCCGGCCGATGGGCCAAGAGCGTTGCGATGGCTTCTTGTTGGATGCATATGGAAGCCCTGTTGCATTGCCTGCAGGCCTATTTCGGGTCGGGTTCGGGGCTGCATAAGTGCAGGCAGGCAAACCTCATTGTGCTTTCAGACTTGCGGGGCCGTTTGCTCATGGAGTGCCATACGCTCCAGCGCGGCGCAGACATCGGCCATGCGTCCGCAGATCAGCAGACATTCGGGTTGCCTGCGCGGTTCTCGCTGCACGATTTTGAGAAGTCGTGGAGAAGCAGCTTGTGTCGACTGGTCGATTATTGGCGATTGAAGCTCTGGGGTCGCAGCAAAGGCCTGCGGGCGAAGTGTATTGCTGCCGAGGCGACTGCGGCCGCGGTTGGCGCGCATGACAGGGATGCCGATCTGCTTCGCCATTGGACGATTGGCAGTGAAGGATACGGGCTCTGCAGCGGCTTCGCTTGCGTCATCGGAGCTGAAGTTCGGATTGGGCGACAGCGTGGCAGGCAGGCTTTTCATGGTCAGGCGTGTCAAAGCCTGCAGTGATGTGGCGAATCCCATTTGGCAACTCCTTTTGATGACCTCGCGGCATGGATAAGGGCAGGTTTGCGTTCTTTCGGCAAAGCTCCGCCCAGGGCGAAGCTCAACGGCTTCGCGCCTACCACCTGGGCTTGAGAGGGAAGGAGGCTCGGTGCCTCCGCTGCATAGACGGAGGGACGCCGTCTGCCCGTTACATGAACATGCTGTTGCGGATAAGGCCTACGGCCAGGCCTTCGATGGCGAACGGCTCTTCAGGATCGACGTGAATGATCTTGTAGTCTGGGTTCTCGGGTAGCAGCTCGATGCCCTGAGGCGTGCGCTTGAAGCGCTTGACGGTCACGTCGTCACCGAGGCGGGCCACCACAATCTGGCCGTTGCGCGCTTCATGCGTAGCCTGTACCGCGAGCAGGTCGCCGTCCATGATGCCCGCGTCACGCATGGACATGCCGCGGACCTTGAGCAGGTAATCGGGCTTGGCGGCAAACAGGCTGGGCTCGACCGAATAGCTCTGATCGATATGTTCCTGGGCCAGAATAGGCGAGCCGGCAGCGACGCGGCCGACCAGGGGAAGCACCAGCGGGGCCAGGGCCGTGAGCGGCAGCGCAAAGCTGGCGCCGCGTGCCGCATTGATGGTGCGCACGGTATCGGCGCGCAGGCGGATGCCGCGCGATGTGCCGCTGACCAGATCTATGACGCCCTTGCGTGCCAGTGCCTGCAAATGCTCTTCTGCAGCATTGGCCGACTTAAAGCCAAAGGTGCTGGCAATCTCGGCCCGGGTAGGGGGCGCACCCGTGCGAGCGATGGTGGACTGGATGAGGTCCAGAATCTGCTGCTGGCGGGGAGTGAGCTTGGGGTGGTCCATGGGCATTCCTTGATCGATCGATGATGAATACTGTGTGTTCATCCAGTACCTGTATTTTTAATCAGTTTGAAGAGGACTGCAAGTGGAACGTGACAAAAATATCGTCATCCTGGGCACCGGTGGCACGATTGCCGGAGTTGCCGAGCAGGCTGGCACCAGTGTGGGCTACCGTGCGGCCCAGCTGGGCGTGGCTCAGCTGCTGCAGGCCGTGCCGGACCTGGAAGGCGTTGCTGCGGCGTCGCTGCAGGCGGAGCAGCTGGCGCAGCTGGACAGCAAGGATATGGATCACGCGACCTGGCATGCACTCGCGCTGCGATGTGCCGAGCTGCTCGCGCGTGATGATGTGAGCGGTATTGTCATCACCCACGGCACCGACACCCTGGAGGAAACCGCCTGGTTTCTGCAATGTGTTCTGCACCCGGCAAAGCCCGTGGTGCTGACCTGCGCCATGCGCCCGGCGACAGCGATTTCGGCCGACGGCCCTGGCAATCTGCGCGATGCCGTGGCCTGTGCGGCCGACACGCAGGCTGCTGGCCGCGGTGTGCTTGCCGTGGTGGCGGGTCGGGTGTTCAGTGCACGCCAGGTGCGCAAGGTGCATCCCTACCGTGTGGATGCCTTTGATGGCAGTGGCGCCGGCCCGCAGGGCTGGGTGGAGGAGGGGCGGCTGCGCTGGGCAACGGGCGGCCTGCCCCGGGTCGTTGCGGCCAGCTCCATTGCAATCGCTTTACCGCCCGCAGATCACTGGCCCCTGGTGGAGCTGCTTCATAGCCATGCGGGCTGCAGCAGCGCCGTGGCGCTGGCGGTGATGCAGGCCTGGAATTCGGCAGGCGTGCGTGCCGTGGTGGTGGTCGGCACGGGCAATGGCACTATCCATGAGGCGCTGGGGCCAGCCCTGGACTGGGCGCAGGCGCAGGGCATGGCTTTGCGCATCACGACCCGGTGCGAGGAGGGGCAGGTGGTGCAGGCCGAGGGAGCGCGAGATAGCCTTGTGAGCAGCCTGCCGGCGACCAAGGTCAGAATCAGCCTGATGCTGGAGTTGATGGGCTGGCCTCACGCATTGGGTTGATGCTCTTATTATGAGAGCTGCTGGCCTTCATTGATACAGAGTATTTATGCTGTTTGGGTCTGAAATCCAATGAGTGTAGGCGCAGGCAGCTATGAATATTGATGGCTCCAATGCCATCCTCGGTGCAGCTTTTTCGCACCGGACTGATGTCGGCCGGAAGGGCGGGAGCACGAGCTTCAAGAACAAAAAAGGCCGGTGAGGACACCGGCCTTTTTTGCCCAGAGATGCCTGGCCGCGAAAAGGCGGCAAGGCTCCACGCGCGAGTGATCTGGGCGATCAGGAAGCCAGAGCGGCCAGAGCGCGCTCGGTGATTTCTTCAACGCTGCCTGTGCCGCTGATGGCACGGTACTTGGGGGCCGCTGCTGCATCGGCCTTGGCCCAGTTGCTGTAGTAGTCCACCAGAGGACGTGTCTGGCTGCTGTAGACGTCCAGGCGCTTCTTGACGGTTTCTTCCTTGTCGTCTTCGCGCTGCACCAGGTCTTCACCGGTCACGTCGTCCTTGCCTTCCACCTTGGGAGGGTTGAACTTGACGTGGTAGGTGCGGCCCGAGGCGGGGTGGCTGCGGCGGCCGCTCATGCGTTCAATGATGGCGTCGAAGGGCACATCGATTTCCAGCACATAGTCCAGCTTCACGCCGGCAGCCTTCATGGCATCGGCCTGGGGAATGGTGCGGGGGAAGCCGTCAAACAGGAAACCCTTGGCGCAGTCCGGCTGAGCAATGCGTTCCTTGACCAGGTTGATGATCAGATCGTCGCTGACCAGCTGGCCGGCGTCCATCACGGCCTTGGCTTGCAGACCCAGAGGGGTGCCAGCCTTGACGGCCGCGCGCAGCATGTCGCCCGTGGAGATTTGAGGGATACCGTACTTTTGGCAAATAAAGGCCGCCTGAGTGCCTTTGCCGGCGCCGGGTGCACCCAACAAAATCAGTTTCATGGAAATCCTTGAGGAGAGTAGAAATTCTTGCTGGCCCAGGCAGACGGGTGGTCGTCCGTAGTTCCCAGGCCGTATTTTTTCGCGGGCAAGGATAGCACGCACAAGACCAACACAGGCTTACACAATTCAGTCAAGGCTGTCACAAGTGCGGCCAATTGAAGGCATGTATCCGCTGCAAACGCGATTGCTGTAGTTGTAATCCAGGTGCCGAAGCCGTTACATATGCTATTCGGACTATGCGGAAAGTATAGCGATCAGCGCTTTCCTGGACTGGCCCAGGGCCCTTTGGGACTGCGCGCGCGGACTGCGCAACTGCCGGCTTGATGCGTGAGCAGTCCTGGATGAAGACAGCCTGCGCACCGGTGTCGCCAAAGTGCGCAGGTCTTTTTTTCAACCAGCGAAAACGGCGCGCACGCGCTCCAGGTCTTCGGGCGTGTCGACGCCGGCACCCGGTGCATCGGGCGTGATATGCACGGCAATGCGGTGGCCGTGCCAGAGGGCGCGCAACTGCTCCAGCTGCTCCATGGCTTCGGTGGGGGCGGGCGCGAGTTGCGGGAACTCGCGCAGAAAACCGGCCTTGTAGCTGTAGATGCCAATATGGCGCAGCGGTGTGAAACCTGGGTGACCGGCCTTGGGGGCCGCCGTCTGCCACCAGGCTTCATCGCCGTGGTCGCGTGAACAGGGGATGGGTGCGCGGCTGAAATAGCTGGCCAGACCCTTGGCGTCACAGACCACCTTCACCACGTTCGGGTTGCGGTAATCCGTCAAGCTATCAATAGGATGGGCCGCCGTGCCCATGCTGGCTTCGGGGCGGGCCAGCAGCAGCTGTGCCACAGCCTCGATCAGCTTGGGGTCGATCAGCGGCTCGTCGCCCTGCACATTGACGACCACATCGTCGCCGGACAGGCCCAGTTGAGCACAGGCTTCGGCCAGACGGTCGCTGCCGCTTGGATGATCCTTGCGCGTCAGGATGGCCTGGACGCCATGCTGGGCGCAGGCCGCCACAATGCTCTCGTCGTCGGCCGCCACCACGCAGCGGGCTGCGCCGGCCAGAGCCGCGCGCTGGGCCACACGCGCCACCATCGGCAGGCCGGCAATATCCGCCAGGGGCTTGCCGGGCAGACGGGTCGAGGACAGGCGGGCGGGGATCAGTACCGTATAGCTCATGGCTTATTGCTTTTCTTCTTCCAGCTCGTCGTCGGACAGGGTGCGGGCTTCGTTTTCCAGCAGCACCGGGATGCCGTCGCGCACGGGATAGGCCAGACGCGCGCTGTGGCTGATCAGCTCCTGATGCTCGCGGTCAAAGCGCAGCGGGCCCTTGGTGACGGGGCAGACCAGCAGTTCGAGAAGTTTGGCGTCCATGGAGTATTCCTGCAAAACGGGATGAGGGCGCCAGCAGGGGGCTGGCGCTGCAAAAAGAGGTGATCAAACGCTGTTGATCCGTAGGCTCAATGATAGTCAGGCTGGCTTGCCATCGCGGCGAATATTGGCGTTGGCCTTGGCCAGTTGCGCATCCAGCAGCTCCCAGAAGGCCTGCGGCAGCTGCAACTGCAGGGGCACGGCCCAGGCTTCAGGATGGCTGCGCCAGAGTTTGACGGCATCTTTTTCGGTGCAAATCAAGGGTTTGTCGTTTTCCAGCGTGCGCGAGAAGTTCTCGAAATCATAGTGATCGGGCAGGGCCTGGGTTGCTGCCGGAGTGATGCCCTGGGCGGTCAGCATGGCAAAAAAGGACTCGGGGCGTGCCACGGCGGCCACGGCCTCCGGGCTCTGCGCGGCCAGGCTGTGCAGCAGGATGCTCTGGCCATGACCGTTGTGGGCGGTCTCGGCCAGGCTGCGCTGCAGCGCGAACGCCGGTGAAGAGCCCAGTGGCCGGGGCGGCTGGCCTGCATGCAGTGTGGCCGTGACCGGGCGAGGCCAGGGCTCGCGCAACGGGCCTGCGGGCAGCAGAAAGCCGTTGCCAACTCCTTCATCATTGAAGACGCACAGCTCCACATCGCGTGCCATGGCCAGATGTTGCAGGCCGTCGTCGCTCACGATCACGTCGACCTGCGGGTAGCGCTGGCGCAGCGCTTGCGCCGCCTCCAGACGCCTGGAGGCGACAAAGACCGGCACGCCGGTGCTGCGTGCCAGCAGGGCAGGCTCGTCGCCGACCTCGCTGGCGGGGCTGTCCGGCAGGGCCTCGCGGCAATCCTGCCCGCTCTCTATGCTGCGGCCATAGCCGCGCGAGATGATAGCCGGCTGCCAGCCCCTGGCCTTGAGGTGGGCCACCACGGCCTGGGTCACAGGGGTCTTGCCCGCACCGCCCGCAATCACATTGCCGACAACGATGACAGGCAGGCCGGCGCTTTGCTGGCGGCCGAGCATGCGCCTGGCATTCCAGGCCTGCAGCACTCCATAGAGCAGCGATAGCGGCCACAGCAGCCAGGCACCCGCTCCACGCCGGCGCCAGAGGGCGCGCAAGCCATGTTGCGAGGAGGATGCTTGGACGGTGTTTTGAGGCATAGGGGTTGGGATCATACGGGTGCGGCCGGAGTTCCCGCAGCCAACGGGCCTGCGTGATGCGCAAATACCTGGGTCCTGATTCCGGGAGCCTGAGGCCAGAAGCTGCCAAGCAGGCTGCCCAGCTCCAGATGGCTGGGGGCCTCTGCCGCAGGAGCAAGTTCGTCTGCCAGCTGCTGTGCTTCACCCTCGGCGGTAAAGCCTTCGCCTCTGGAGTGCGCCTGCGCGCTGCGCCAGTGCAACCAACACAGGCCGGGCATCAGCATCACGGCTGCGGCGATCAGGCACAGTCCCGGTGCGGCAAACGGCGTGGTGCCGAAATAGGGCATGGGAAGCGCGTTCTGGATGGCCGGCGTGCCGGGCAGCGCCGTCATGGTGAAGGTAAAGTCTCCCAGCGCAATCGTGGCCGGCATGAGACGGCGCGGGATGTCGGCACGCCTAAAAAGCGCCTGGGCAATGGGATACACCGCAAAGGCCACGACAGACAAGGAAACGCCACCATAGGTGAGAACGGCGCAGGCCAGCACCACGGCGAGTATGGCGCGCTGCTCGCCCAGTGCTGCCGCAATGCCCTGGGCAATGATGTGAGCTGCCCCCGACGCCTCCGTCAGCATGCCGAAGACCGCGCCCAGCAAGAACAGCGGAAAGTAGGCGATGACAAAGCCGCCCAGGCTGACCTGATTCGCCGGCTTGCGTCGCTCAGGTCCCGAAGGGGCGGCTGCCCAGCGTTTCCAACACATGGTCCACAAAGCAGGTGATGCGCGCCGCCAATGCGGTGTTTCGATAGTAGACCGCATTGATGGGCTGGCAGATGTCCAGTGTCTGCTTGCCAAACAGTTGCACCAGATTTCCTTGCTCGCGGTCTGCTCGGGTCATGAAGTCCGACAGACAGGCTATGCCCAGGCCGGCCAGCGCCATTTGCCGCAGTGTCTCGCCGCTGGAGGAGGCAATGTCCGGGCGGATATGCACGGCGTTGCCGTCGGCGTCGCGCAGCGGCCAGTCGTTGAGCGATTCGGGCTGGGTAAAGCCCAGCAGGCTGTGTTGGCTGAGCTGTGCCGGACTGGCAGGCATGCCGTGGCGCCTGAGATAGGCCGGGCTGGCCAGCACGCGTATGCGGCTGATGCCCACTGGGCGGGCGTGCAGTGTGGAGTCCTTGAGCACGCCGATGCGAAATGCCACGTCGGTGCGTCTTTCGAGCAGGTCGATGATGCCTTCGTTGGAATTCAGCTCCAGCTCCACCTCGGGGTAGCGCGTACGAAATCCTGCAATCAGCGGCACCAGCACATGCAGCATGAAGGGGGTGGCAGCATCGACACGCAATCTTCCCGCCGGCCGCATGCGCCGCGCCGCCATCATCTCCTCCGCTTCGTCGACCGATGCAAGAATGGAGCGGGCGTGCTGCAAGAAGGTGGCGCCTTCCTCGGTCAGCTCCAGGCGTCTGGTGGTGCGGCGCAGCAGCGTGGTCTGCAGCTTTTCTTCCAGACGCCCCAGGGTACGGCTGGTGGCGGAAATCGTCAGGCCCAGCAGCTCCGAAGCGGCCGTGATGGACCCTGTGTCCACGACGGCCACAAAGGCCTGCAATTCGTCGAGCGTGGTCTTCATTGTTGAATGTAGATCAAGAAAATTGAGGGAATACCAAGCTTTATCTGTAAATATTACCCGAGTGCACTGCCCTGGGAGCTCGTCGGTGGCGAGGTCCGCCCTGGTCACCGGCGTATTGCCGGATGCATCCCTGTGGAGCTAATGCCAGTGATTGCCGGTGGCGCGCAGATCAGCGTTCTGCAGGGGGCATGGCGTGTGCGGTGGTCGCAGATCAGGAAAATTGGCGGCTGCCGGTGCAAGATTCTGGTTTTATATTTGATTTGGTTTCAAGAGTATTTGTGAAATACAAGGCTTAATCCGCGAATATGAACGCGGCAAACTTCAGGCATCGGGAAAGTCGGTGCGGACAGCAGACATGCAAGCTCCGGACGGGCTGCAGCCCTCAATCTCATCCAGGAGTGATTTCATGAGCCATATTCCTTCCTTCGGCGTCGGCACTTTCCGCCTCAACGGCCAGGTCGTAATCGATTCCGTGCGCAACGCACTCGATGTGGGTTACCGCGCTGTCGATACGGCCCAGATCTACGGTAACGAAGCCGAAGTCGGCCAGGCCATCGCCGACAGCGGTGTGGCGCGCAGCGATCTGTTTGTGACCACCAAGATCTGGACCGACAACTACAGCCGTGCCAGGCTGATCCCCAGCCTGCAGGACAGCCTCAAGAGGCTGCGCACCGACTATGTGGATCTGACCCTGATCCACTGGCCCGCACCCGGCAACGGCGTGGAGCTGTCCGAATACATGGAAGCGCTGGCCGAGGCCAAGGCCCGGGGCTTGACTCGCCAGATCGGCATTTCCAACTTCAATATCGAGCTGACACGCCAGGCCATCGCGGCCGTAGGCCGGGGCGAGATTGCCACCAACCAGATCGAGCTGAGCCCCTATCTGCAAGGCCGCAAGCTGACGGCTTTCCTCAAGGAGCAGGGCATTCAGGTCACTTCCTACATGACCCTGGCCTACGGCAAGGTGCTCAAGGACCCGGTGCTGGCGCAGATAGCGGCCAAGCATCAGGCCACGGTGGCGCAGGTGGCGCTGGCCTGGGCGCTGCAGCTGGGTTATGCGGTGATTCCGTCGTCCACCAAGCGCGAGAACCTGGCCAGCAACCTGCTCGCGCGCGACCTCAGGCTGGATGCCGAAGACATGGCGCTGATCGCGGCGCTGGAGCGCAACGGGCGCGAAGTCAGCCCTGAGGGACTGGCTCCTGTCTGGGAATGACAACAGCGCCGTCATGAGCGCTCAAGCCTGCTTGAGTGTCCGATCCTTGCGCAGCAAGCAGGAGAGGGCGCTCAGGCGGTGCTTGCGTTTTTTTCTGAGCCAGCGTCTTATTTCTTTCGCCTGATCCGGAGAAGGGATGAGGCGCGGGTTCTGCCTGACTAGGCTTTCGCTGACAGCAAAGTCATTCAGTTCGCCAAGCGGCTGCTGGATTTTCTGGAGCCGCTTGAGCAGGCGGCGATGGTCTGCGGGCAGCAGGGGCCCGAACAGCTCCAGCAGATAACGTGTTTTCTTGCCGGCTTTTCGGACATCGTGAAAGGCTTCAAGGTCTGGCTTGCCGGCGGGGATCGCCCGCTTGATGCGTCGACGCAGCTGTCTTGCTGATTGTGCAACCCTGACTTTTGCATGAGCTCGCCGCCGCGGCTGGCCGGACCCAGGGCCCAAGCTTGCCGAAGCTTGCGCCAGAGCTTCCTGCAAGCGAGCCTGTATGTGAGGGGGTGAAAGTATTTCCCGGCCAGCCTGCATAGCGGATTCGCGGGCGGCCGATATGGCAGCAATGCCGGCCGCGCTGCATTTGTCGTTACGCCTCAGCAGCTCGATCAGGATGTCGTAGTCGCGGACCATGCCTGCTGCGCAGGCTATCGATTTCAGGCAGCCGCGCTGCCGTGCATACTCCTCGGCGCCCATCAGGGGTCGGTAGAGCCACCATAGCGTCAGCAGGTTGCGCAGCGCAACGCGCAATTGATGAATCCCCTCGGCAGCGGGCTCTCGGGCTATGCGCCGGGCCTGTTCGACTGCCGAGTCGACAAGCGGGGATGCGATAGCTGAAAACGCCACTGAGGCGTCTGGTTTGCCTTTGCACATACGAACTCCCGGGGCGGTTTTCATGAGGCTGAGACAAGCTTGCGACTGGCAACGCGATGCTCCAGTCCGCATTGCTCTCGCTGGTGTTTGTCACAGTGTGCCATGTTCCCTGCCCTATGTCCGTGGGCAGCTTCTGAATTGCGGCGGGAGCGTTCAGGTGGGTGACTGGCTTGGGCTGTGATGAGTCTGAAGGCCGGGCTTGGCTGCTACAGATTGGCAACGAACACGGGCAGGCTCATGGCTGTTTCTGCCCCAAGGCCGTGCGGCCCAGTCTTGCCCCAGTCGGCATTGAGCCAGTCCTTCCTGACGATATGTTCTGCGATGGCGGCTAGCTCTGTAGAGGGGTCTATGGCACAGCCGAAAGGTAGCCGGCCATGTGTGCTGGAGACAAGACTGAAGCGTAGCTGCCTCGTCTGTGCGTCATGCCAGCAATAGAAAAGCATGGATGAATTTCCGCTCAACTTCTCTCGCCTGGCTGTCATGACCTGGTTGATGAAATCGACAAGAGCTGCAGCACTGAGCCCCTGGGACTCGTCATCGCACGGAGAAAAGCACCACAGATTGGACGATGCCTCGTGGTTGATGTCGGCGGCGTCGATGACGATCTCGTCATCGCGCGCCATGGACAGCCATCTGCCTAAAGTCGGCGAATCCTTCATCGGGTTCTGTGAATGTCGAGGACTGGTCAATGGAGTTTGCTGTAGTGGTGCTTGTTTCGACGCAGCAGTTGATGTGCGCATCCTCGAGAAGCTGGTAGCCAGTCATTGTGATGAGAGCTAAGCTTGCGGCCTCTACCTCAGGAGTCTCGCATGCCACAGACCATTCGACTGCACCGTGTGATCAAAGCTCCGCCCGAACGCGTCTATCGGGCCTTCACGACCCCAGAAGCCATGGTCAAGTGGTTGCCGCCTCATGGTTTCGCGGCGCAGGTGCATGAATTTGACGCACGCGTGGGAGGCCGCTACCGCATGAGCTTCATCAATTTTTCCGCCAACAGTCAAAACAGCTTTGGCGGCGAGTTTCTGGAGTTGGTGCCGGGCCGGCGCATACGCCATACCGATCGCTTCGAGGACCCGAATCTGCCGGGTGAAATGATCACCACCGTGACCTTGAAAGCCGTGTTTTGTGGCACCGAGCTGCATGTGGTGCAGGAGGGTGTTCCCGACATGATTCCCGAGCAGGCCTGCTATCTGGGTTGGCAGGAGTCGCTGCAGCTGCTTGCCCTCCTGGTGGAGCCGACCATCCCTGACGGAGCGTGAAAACGACGCAGAGCGCGACATTGACGGCCCGAGGTCAATGCATGGCGTGATCCATGCGTCGGCGATCCAAGAGAGGTGCAAAACAAAAAAGCCCGCTTTGCAGCGGGCTGTCTTGCTTGCAAGCTCTGGTTTTGCTTGCGATGTTTGGTAGGCGCGATTGGACTCGAACCAACGACCCCCACCATGTCAAGGTGGTGCTCTAACCAGCTGAGCTACGCGCCTGTCGTCGATGGGATGAATTCTAGCAGCGGAAAAATGGTGGTTTGGGCAAAGTCGCGACTTTTTTGCGTTCGAGCCCTATTTTTCTCATTCTGCAACCCAGTCAAGGCTTGGCTGGGAGCTGCTGATTCGCTACTAAACTTTGATGTGTTTTCCATCAATTGAATCGGCAACCCCATGACAAAAGCACAAGCAGGCATTCTGGCGTCTCTTCCTGAACAGGGGCGCTATGTTTTTTTCACCCTGGCCGGTGCAGGTGCAGATTTGCAGAACAGTCTGAAGAAATTGCAGACCAGTGTTGATGGTCAGCAGGTAGTGGCGGGTCTGGGACTGCAGGTGCTGCAGCAACTGGACAAGAAACTGCCGCTGATGCGCGAGTTCCCGCACCTAAAGGGACCGCAGTTCGAAGCACCCAGCACACCTTATGCGCTGTGCCTGTGGCTGCGCGGCGATCAACGTGGTGAGCTGATCGCCCTGACGGCCAAGCTGACCAACTTGCTGGCACCGGTTTTCAAGCTTGATCACATCGTGGATGCCTTTGTGCACCAGCGCTCGGGCAACGGTCATGGCCGTGATCTGACCGGTTATGAAGACGGCACCGAGAACCCCGAGGACGATGAGGCCGTGGCAGCCGGCATTGCTGCAGAGCAGGGGGCAGGCATGGACGGCTGCAGCTACTGGGCCTTGCAACAGTGGGAGCATGACTACTCGGCCTTTGGCAGCATGAGCACCACGGAGCAGGACCATGCCGTGGGGCGTCGCCGCAGCGACAACGAGGAGCTGGATGATGCCCCTGAGTCGGCCCATGTCAAGCGCACGGCGCAGGAGAGCTTTGAGCCGGAAGCCTTTGTGGTGCGACGCTCCATGCCCTGGTGGAGCGTCAGCCCGCAAGGCCGTGATCGCAGCGGCTTGATGTTCTCCGCCTTTGGTTGCAGCTTCGACGCTTTCGAGGCTCAGATGCGCCGCATGCTGGGCATGGATGACGGCATCAGCGATGGACTGTTCCGCTTTTCCAGGCCGCTGACGGGCTGCTATTTCTGGTGCCCGCCGGTTTCCAGCGGCAAGCTGGATCTGACGGTGCTGGGTCTCCAGGCCTGAGGACAAAGAAAAACGGGCCAGATGGCCCGTTTTTCATGTGGTGTCATCACCAAAAGAGGGACAGCGAGTTCCTAGTTGGCCTTGCCTGCGCTGGCCGAGGTCTGGGTGGCAAACGTGATTTGCGACAGTCCTGCGTGGCGGGCCGCTTCCATGACGGTCACCACTGACTGGTGCGGGGAGTTGGCATCGGCGCTGATGATGACCACGCTGTCACTGCCCGCTGTTGCCGCGCCGGACAGGGCGGCAGCAACAGAGGAGACGCTGCGGTCATCCACGCCCTGCTTGTTGACGGAGTAGCGGCCGTCAGCGGAGACGCCGACGATGATTTCCTTGGGGCGGTCGCGTTGCTGCTCGGTGTCGGCCACGGGCAGGGTCAGCTGCAGTTCGGTGAACTTGCTGTAAGTGGTGGAGAGCATCAAAAAGATCAGCACCACCAGCAGCACATCGATGAAGGCGATCAGATTGATCTCTGGCTCATCGCGGTGACGAGGACGGAAGTTCATGGTGGATGTGTTCCGCTTCTTACTTGGCCGGCTTGAGGCGACCGAGGTGGCGCACGAACTGCTCGGACGCCAGTTCCATGCCCAGCAGATAGCCGTCCACACGGGCGCGGAAATAGCGCCAGAAGATCAGCGAAGGAATGGCCACCATCAGGCCGAATGCCGTGTTGTAGAGCGCAATCGAGATGCCATGGGCGAGCTGGGCGGGGTTGCCGGCGCCGGAGCTGGCTCCGGGCTGGGAGCCGAAAATCTCGATCATGCCGATCACCGTGCCCAACAGGCCCAGCAACGGAGCGGCCGAGGCAATGGTGGCCAGGGCGCTCAAATACTTTTCCAGCTTGTGGGCGGCGGCGCGGCCCGCGCCTTCCATGGCCGAGCGCAGCTCTTCCTCGCTGCTTTCGGGATGTGCCTGGCGGGTACGCAGACCAGTGGCAAGAACCTCACCCAATACCGAGCTTTGGGCCAGTTGCTGGGTGGTTTCAGCGCTGGGCAAGTGCTTGGTGGAGACCGAAATCGCTTCATTGAGCAGATTGGTCGGCGCGACCTTGCTGGCTTTCAGCGAGGCAAAGCGCTCAAAAATCAGGGCCAGGGCCAAAATCGAGCAGGCAATCAAAGGCCAGATAGGCCATCCTGCGGCTTGTATGATCGACAGCAACGTTGCTCTCCCTCGTCGTACAGAAATTGCAGCCGACGATTATGACCCACTGCCGTGCCGTTGCGACCCGTTTTTACAGGCCTCATGCAGCCGACTTGAGTCAGCGCAGCAAGATCGTGCGGCAGCGCTTGAAGTGCACGGAGCTTGGAGCGACAGAGCAATCACAAAGAGCTTGCGATTCTTTGCGAATGCTTTCGCGTATAGCACAGAAATCTGTGGATAACTTTGTGATCTAGTTGCTATGCCGGGCAGTCATCTGCTTCGCTCTAAAGGCTTGTTACGAGTTTGACACCTGTGTGAAGCCTTATAAGTTGTTTTAAATCAATAAGATGGGTGATGTTCTTCATGTGCTGTTTAGGATTTTTCTGGCTTTGTCGCCGACAGGGCTGGACGCCGACATCTGTGGAGAATCCGGCCCGCGTAAGACCTCGCTGACACCGCATGAATTCACTGTTTGAACGTCCAAACCCAGCAGCCACGCCGCATGTGTGGGAAGTTGGCGCGCTATGCCACGCCATTGGCGATGCCTTGCAGGCGCGCTTCAATCCGGTGGCGGTGCGCGGCGAGCTCAGCGGCTTTTCGCGTGCTGCCAGCGGGCATTGCTATTTCAACCTCAAGGACGCGAGCGGGCAGATTCGCTGCGCCATGTTTCGTCGTGCGGCCGAGCAGGTGGGTTTCTTGCCGCGTGATGGCGAGCTGGTCGAAGTCAGAGGGCGCCTAGGCGTCTACGAGCAGCGTGGCGATCTGCAACTGGTGGTGGAGAGCATGCAGCGAGCCGGGCAGGGGGCCTTGTTCGAGCAGTTTCTGCGCCTCAAGGCCCAGTTGGAGTCCGAAGGACTGTTCGACCCTGCGCGCAAGAGGCCGCTGCCGCCTTTGCCGCGCGGTATTGGCCTGGTCACTTCCCTGGGGGCGGCAGCCTTGCACGATGTGGTGACGGCGTTGCGCCGCCGCGTGCCGCATATTCCGGTGGTAATTGTTCCGGCCCTGGTACAGGGGCCCCAGGCACCGCAGTCGCTTGTGCAGGCGCTATTAAAACTGTATCGCCTGGCGCAAGAGGGGCAAGAGGCCAGCGGCGACTTGCGTGTTGATTCCGCGCGGCAGCCGGTGATTGACACCATCTTGCTGGTGCGCGGTGGCGGCTCGCTGGAAGACCTGTGGGCCTTCAACGACGAGCAACTGGCGCGCACCATTGTGCAAAGCCCGGTGCCGCTAATCAGCGGCGTGGGTCACGAAACCGACTTCACCATTGCCGATTTCTGCGCCGACCTGCGCGCGCCTACGCCCACGGCGGCAGCCGAGCTGGTAGCCCAGCCGCGCGAGGTCTGGCTGGGGACTCTGGGTCTGATGCAGGACCGTCTGGACAATGCCGTGCAGCGTGCGCTGGATCGCCAGGCCCAACGCCTGGATATCGCGGCCCAGCGCCTGGGTCGGCCCAGCGAGCAGCTGGCGCGCAACCAGCTGCAACTCAGCCGGCAGGTGCAGCGTCTGCGTCATGCCATGCTATTAAAACTACAGCGGCTTGCGCAGAGCCAGCAAGCGCTACAGGTCAGTTTTTCTAATATCTTCCAGCGCAATCTGGAGCAGCAAAAGCAAACGCTTGATCGTATCGACCTGCGCTTGCAGCTGCTGGACCCGCGCCTGGTTCTGCAGCGCGGCTATGCCTTGCTGACGGATGAGCAGGGAAGGGCTGTGACCCAGGTCAGGCAGGCCGTGCCGGGAGCGGCGCTGAAGGCTCAGTTGTCGGACGGGGCGGTGGATGTGGTGGTCACTCAGCCGCGTCTGCTTTGATGCTCGCCAGCCACAAGCTGGCCGCAAAACACCCGCACGCTAACCGGGTTCTTCATCAGAACTCTTTTGCAATCCGCGCAGGCAATGCAAAAGGGGCCAGTATTCATGCGCTGTAAGCCGTGAGCGCATGCTTTTGGCAGCGTGAGCAATAGTCCTGGTGAGTGGCGCGTAGCCACTCAGTTCTTTCTACAATGGTTCGGTTAGTGCAATACTTGACGTCTGTAGTACAGCAATGTGCCCGTCGGCACAGCGGTCACCGCTCAGGCGCCTTGGCACTGGACGGCTCCCAAACATTTCAACCACGAGGAAAACCATCATGGAACGCACTCTGCCCCCCCTGCCATACGCTATCGATGCACTGGCTCCGTTCGGTTACAGCCAGGAAACCCTGGAATTCCACCATGGCAAGCACCATAACGCCTATGTGGTGAACCTGAACAACCTGCAAAAGGGCACCGAATTCGAAAACATGGATCTGGAAGAAGTCGTCAAGAAGTCTTCCGGTGGTATCTACAACAACGCTGCCCAGATCTGGAACCACACCTTCTTCTGGAACTGCATGACCCCCAATGGCGGTGCAGAGCCTACAGGCGCTCTGGCTGATGCCATCAACAAGAAGTGGGGCTCCTACGCCGAGTTCAAGAAGGCTTTTGTTGCTTCCGCTGCCGGCAATTTCGGTTCGGGCTGGACCTGGCTGGTGAAGAAGGCCGACGGTTCCGTGGACATCGTCAACATGGGTGCTGCCGGCACCCCTCTGACCACCGCTGACAAGGCGCTGCTGACCGTGGACGTGTGGGAGCACGCCTACTACATCGACTACCGCAACCTGCGTCCCAAGTTTGTCGAAACCTTCCTGGAAAAGCTGGTGAACTGGAAGTTCGCCGAAGCCAACTTCGCTGCCTGATCACGGCAACACGGCATCGGGTCTGCGGCTGTAGGGCTCGGACCTGATCGTTGGCAAAAAACCTCCGCAAGGAGGTTTTTTTATGCCTGTCTGTCAAGAATGAAAATTTTTAGGTCTCCAGTTTTGATAGGGAAAGCGCATGCATCTATGTTTTTTGAGGGCCTATTGATGCTTGGGAGAGACTGGCATGGAGGAGTGTGAAAGCCTGAGCACCCAGGCGGTTTCCGGGCTAGTAGAGGCAGGTGCTCGCATGCCCGTGTACTTTCTCTGTCATGGCGCCGGCCCCTGGCCCCGGGTGCCCGAGATGCACGGCTGGCATGCGCTGATGGCAGAGGGTTTACGCAATATTCCGCGCCAACTGGTGCGCAGGCCCAGGGCCGTATTGCGATGTCCGCCCACTGGGAGGTGCCGGTTTTCACCGGGCAGAGTGCTGCCCATCCTGGCATGTATGACTACAGAGGCTTTCTGCCGCACACCTATAGCCTGCATTACCGTGCGCCTGGCTCGTCTGAGCTGGCAGGCAGGGTGCAGCAGTTGCTGGCGCAAGCTGGAGAGGGCGTGCGGGCTGACGACCAGCGAGGCTACGACCACGTCCATTTATCACAATATGCCTAGCTTCGGCCCCGTGGGGCGGCGCCTTCCAAGCTGTTTGACGATTCGATTGGTTGGCCGATTGGGATCGGGTCCGCGGCGCGCGTATGGCCCATCCGCTGGAGGAGCATCTGCTGCCGCTGATGGTGATATGGGGAGGCCGAGCAGGAGCTGGCCCGCCGCGTTTACATTGAAGAGGCCTTCATGGACTCGGCCACGCTGTCCAGTTATTGCCTTCAGGCCGGGGAGTAGCTCAGAGCTCCGCTTATTCCTGCTCGTCCAGTGGCCCATTCAAAAACTCTTCCCTGTCATCGTCAATCGAGTCGGCGGACGCTTGAAGATAGGCTGAGAAGCTGGGGGCAATCCAGTAGATCTGGTCGGGGTCGTGCACATAGGCAATGATCTGGCCGCGTTGTCCTTCAGGGCCGGGATGATGATCGGCCATTAGCACGATGTCGCCATAGAAGCTGGCAAACGGCTGCCAGCCGGCGTGCCACCAGCGCCCGCTCAGGCGTGGGTCCTGGGACGCGGGGCCGGCCAGATTCCACATGCGCTGGGCCCGCTTTTCCATGCGGAGTGCCTGGGCCATGGCCTGTGTTGGCGTGAGAAGGTCCAGTGCATCCACATAGCCTGGCCGCTGAAACAGGGGCTGGGTGCTGTCGGTGCTGCTGCCTGCAGTCAGGCGCCAGAATGCGGCAAGATCGGTATCCAGAGGCCCCAGCGCGGCGGCCAAAGCGGCCAGATCCTGTTCGCTGGCCGGAGGCAAGGGGTGAAAGCGTAGCTGGAATGCAGCATACACAGCATGCAAATGCGCAAGATATTGATCAGGTGTCATGGTGGCAGGCGTAGTAGTCCGAGGTAAGTGAATTGGACAGCGAGGTCGGACTGGCAGCGGGTGTTGGGAAATGACTGCTTGGGTACAAAGTGCGGCTCTTTGGATTTTCAGTGTAGTAAATCCGCGGTCTTTGCTTCATGCCAGCACTCCCTCCGCCAGAGGCATGCATTGTGTTGCATTCACCAGTTGAATCCATAGACGATAGCGATCAGCATAGTGCCACTGGCATACTTGCTTTTTGCGTGGTGCGCATTTGAAACGATTCTTGTGTGCTTGGAATTCAATCTGAGGCAGGGCAGTATAAGGTCTGCGTCCGATCTTTGAATGTCATTTAAATCAAATAGATGCCTGGCGCTTATGAATTCAAGTGTTTCCAATCTCGTATGAGGTCGGATGTGAGAATATATTCAGCTCTGAAGGTGCGAAGTGCAAGGGTAACGGAATAAGGCTTGCAGCCGTCGAATTATTTGAATCGCGATAGGAATTAGTTGTCCGCTGTCTCCATAGAATTTTTCGGCATGAAGTTTCAGGCGTATCTATGCTATTTTTGAGTCTATTTTTTTTCTGTTGCTAGATGCGTGATTTCGATGTAATTGGTTATCCCGAAGAAATGAGCTATCCTGTAATTGACATTTTTTTGAAATCTTTGGCCCATTGCTGGAAATCGCTGGAAGGCATAGGTTTAGCGATGTAGTACCCTTGTGCAATATCACAGCCTAGATCCTTGAGCAGGTCCCAGTGCTCTTTGGTCTCCACACCTTCGGCAACTGTCTTGCGTCCGAGATCATGTATGAGATCAATGGTGGAGCGCACAATCGTGGCGGAATCCCGGTCGCGATGCATTGCAGAAACGAATGATTTGTCGATCTTGATGTAATCTACTGGTAGTTTTTGTAGATAGCTCAATGAGGAGTACCCTGTTCCAAAATCATCCACATAAAGAGGAATCCCAGCATCGCTCATCTCACTCAGTGCTCGTAGAGCATATTCAGCATGCTCCATTACGGTACTTTCCGTAATCTCGATTTCCAATAGTCCGGTTGACACAGAGCGCTCTGAATGCCATTGGCGATACTTGGCGAAAAGCTGTTCATCTTTGAAGTTTCGCGCGGAGAGATTGATTGCAATAGGAACAGCACAACCTTTTGCCTGCCAGCCCTGCAGCAGATCAAGGGCTGCGACAATGACCCATTCCGTCAAAGGCTTGATCAAACCTGTTTGCTCAGCCAAGTCGATAAACAATCCGGGAGGAATTAGTCCTTTAAGCGGATGCATCCAGCGTACCAAGGCCTCTGCTCCACAGATTTGCCCGGAGGAAAAATCAACCTTTGGCTGTAAAAATAGTCGCAGCTGGTTGCCTGCAATGGCTCGCCGAAGTTCCCCTGCCATGGTCAAGCGTCCCGCTTGATTTTTCTGATGCGACGGATCAAATACGCACTGGCTCAATCCGCGGGCCTTGGCTTGATAGGTGGCCTTTCCCATTTGACGCAATAGTTCATCGGCAGTTGTGCCGTGTTCGGGAAACAAAGCTATGCCAGCTCTTGCGCTGACATCCAATTCAATATCTGCGATCGGGAAAGGGCGGGAGATGGTTTTTTCCAATTCTTCGGCCAAGGCTACGGCAGAACCTCTATCCAGAGTGGGCGCCAATACTGCGAATTCGTCTCCACGTAAACGCGCAATATGCGCAGAATCAGGAATGCTTTGCCTTAGGCGCTCTCCGAAGTCTCTAAGAATCTGGTCCCCATTAGAGAAACCCAGCACCTCGTTGATTTCTCGGAGGCGCTCAATATTGAATTGCAAAGCCGCGATTGGTTCTGGATGCGAAGAACTGCCCTCAATTTTCGCAGTCAGAACTTCCCTGAATTCAATCGAATTGGGTAGTCCAGTCAAGGGGTCATGGCGCAGCATATGATTCATCTCTGCTTGTACACGTAGTTGTTCAGAGCGTGTACGCAGAATGGAAATACCAAAGGCTAGATCGTCCGCTGACTCAGTCAGCAATGCGATTTCATCTTCGCCGAACGCGTCTGTTTCGGTGTCATAAATGGATAGTGCACCAATGACTTCGCCCTCAACCAATAAAGGGCAAGATAAACCTGATTTTAGTTCACCAAGCATGTCTCTCCATCGAACATGGTTGGAATCTACGCGCATGTCTCGGACAAATTGAACCTTGCCGCTGCGAATTGCGCTGGATGTCAGACTTTGGCCTAGCTCCGTATCGGCTGCCATGAGTCCTAGACTGCGAAGTGCTTCGATACCGCCTGGATAATTGCACTCGGCCATCGGACGTAGTGGTTGATCTGGCTCGTCACCCGAATACCAGACGGCAGCCATGCCATAGCCTCCTGCAGCCACGATGGCTCGGCACATGTTCTCAAGCAGACTCTGTTCCTCGCTGGCACGTAGCATGGTGCGATTACCGGCGCTCAAGGTTCGCAGTCCGCGGCCAATGTGCTCTAACTCATGCACTCGTTGTTCAAGTTCACCATTGAGCGTCTGGATACGTTCTTCATAGTGCTTGCGCTCAGTAATATCTGTGCCCAATACGTAATAGCCAGCAACCGTTCCATCGGCTTGGTGTTTGGGAACATGCTGAATAGTCTGCCAAACTCCTGGAAAGGGCTGCCAATCATATGTTTGCGGCTCTCCTGCGAGGACCTTGCCGATCAAATCATTGGCGACAGCATAGCGTTCCTCTCCGAGGATTTTTCTTACCGATTCACCCGTGATGTCTTCGCGGTCAGGTGCAAAGCACTCCCGGTACTGAGTGTTGACGTACTCGTAGTGCTGTTGCGCATTAACGTAGGCAATCAGCGCCGGAACGGCGCTGATGACGTTGTGCAAATGGCTTTGAATCTCATGCCATTGCAAAGTGCGTTGGTGCACGTCAGCTTCAAGTGACGCATTTTGCTCACGGATGATCCGTTGTGCCTTTCGCTCCAGAGTAACGTCCCTAAAGACTAGCACAGCACCTCGTAGTTGGCCTTTGGAATCGCGGATGGGGGCGGCACTATCAGAGATTGGACGTTCGGTACCATCTCTGGCAATGATTGAGGTGTAATCGGCCAGTACTTGCACTTCCCCGGTGGCTAGCACCGTTGCTACAGGAATGTGAGCAGGCTCGCGCGTCTGCTCATGAACGATATTGAATACTTCCTCGATAGAACGGCCTTGAGCTTCATTAATACTCCAGCCTGTGAGCTGTTCGGCCACTGAATTCATGCGGGTGATCCGCCCTTCAGTGTCTGTTGCGAGTACTGCATCGCCGATCGAGTGCAAGGTGGTCACAAGGCTTTCTTCATTGTCAGCCAGAGCACGCTGACTGGCTTCTGTTTCGCGCAATTGACGTCTTATCAGAAGATAGGAGGAGCCCAACAGCAAGATAAGTGCCACAGCGACCAATGTTCCCGCCATCACCAGCTTATGACGCGCTTGCGCGTGCTCGGCCTCCTCCAGAGCTAGTCGCAGGCGTGCCTCGGTATCCATCTCGCTGAGCAACTCATAGGTGCGCAAGCGCGTGGATGCAAGCGTAGTTGTGGCAGCAAATGCATTTGCAGCCTTCTGACCTTGGGTATTGCGCAATTTTTCAATTTGGCGTGCAGCTTCCATGCGCTGGTCAATGACTTTACGCAGCTCTGTCCAGCGACGTTGTTGATCTGGATTATCGATCGTTAGTTGGCGTATTTTTTCCAGCGAAAGCTCTCGTTCAGCCATCGCTGCATTTCGCTCGGCAATATGCTCTGCATTACCTGTCAGGCGGAAATTTTGAGTGGTTAGTTCAGATTGGAGAGAATAGCCTCTGACGCGATCAATATTGTTGAGCAACTGGTGTGCATGTGTCACCATTTGGGCGGCTTTGGCTGCATCATTTGCAACTTCCCACGTCGATAGTGCCATCGCGATCACTACCAGTGCGGCTGTTCCAAATGCTGTGACAACCTTAGACTCGAAACTAGACCTCCGCACCATAGAACGCGCTCCTACGCTAGATGCAGGCCGGCACAAGCCATTTTCACTTGCCGCGGGCCTAGGCTGAAATCACCATCCATGCAAGGGATACAGACACTCCAGATAGGAGGAGTGTGCAGGGTCCATCAACATGCAAACTGAGAGATACAAGCTCAAATATACAAACAGTATGCGATTTGTTTCATTTGTTGTCATTGGTTCACATTGCGGAGGAGTCGAAATTTGCGAAATTCTGTGTGTCGGTTGGTCTTGAAACGTTCGTCTGCTAGTTCGGCAGAGCAATGTGATATTCAGTAGTCAGCAGATAAATAGCGTTCTTTCTCAGTGCTTTTGATGCGATCAAGACGCATTACACAGAGGCTGGATTCAAGTGGCTGCAAATTTCTACGGTGAAGATCTCAACAAGAGCTCGCTTTTCTTTTCAATTCTTGAGGGCGTTGTTGCACTACAGGGACTTCCCGTCAATGCAAGTGCTGATCATTAACCTTTGGCGGACCTGTCTGCCAGGACGATCCAGGTGATTGAAACGAGGAACAGACTGCACATCTACAGATGGGGTTAGGCACTATGTGTGCGCTCCAAGAAACAAACCGCGCAGCAGGGCTCCAGTCAAATCTCGTGACGTCTTGCGACTCACAATGCAACAACCGAGCTTGCCTGCTGCTGGTCAGACCTGTTCATTGCATCTTTGATTTCACGTCTGGCATGTTGAAGTGCCTGTCTCAGGCAACGGCAAAGACGGGTGGCCTGGGGCGTTCGGCGATATGGGCTGCTTCGTAGGTACGCTCCTGTGTCGTGAGCGCCCACAGGATGCGTCCATTTTTGCTGGCTAAAAAGCCACGGAGGTTTCTTGCCAGCCACTGCGCTGCCTCAAGGCCATCACCCATTGGGAGATAGGGTCGAGGTTGTGTTTGCCGGTCAGCACTGCAGCCTTGGCCCCTGACCCCAGACACGGCCACCGTCCGCGGACGCCCTAGTTCAGTGAACCGATTGAGGATGGCTGAGCGGATATGCAGTCCATTGACTTGCCGTTCAAAGGTTTTGGACATCACCCGTTCGCCCAGTCGTTTGATGCAGTTCATTTTCGTCTCCACCAAGCTTCGTCGGTGCTAATCGCTCCACACTTTCCATATCCTTCGACCCAAACGCCGGCATGCGGCGACAGCCGTATTGCGGTACACAAAGGCATCGCCTTTGCGAACCCGGGCATTCTTTCTCGGAGGGATGACGGGAATGGCACCTCTTTGAATGGCTGCTTCGTGGGCAGTCTGAGTGTCATGCGCAGCATCGCCAGTAAGACTCCGGATGCCCTTGTGGTGAGGAATTTAGACCAGAAGATCCGCTACAACGGTCGCATCGACTACCTCGTTGCTGGTCACGCAAATTGCACGCATTTGCAGTGTCTGTGCATCAATGCCGATGTGCAGGTTGCGCCACTGACGACGGCGCGCAGGGCCGTGCGTTTTTGCATTTCCATTCGCCTTCGCCCAAAAACTTGATGCCTGTGGAGTCCACGAGCAAATGCAGCCCCTTCTGACTGGATCGGTACGGAACATGGACTTGCAAGCTGCTCTGGCGACGGTAGACGTGTATTGACCCACCATCTGGAAGAGTTTGTGAGGCAGTTCAAGTGGGCCTTGACCAGCAGGCAGGTCTTAAATGGCTGCAAGAGACCAGGCCCGAAACCTTGACAGACATTCACCGCGCCGCCCGGTTCTTTTACCTACAGCAGCAGAGCTTTGGCGGGAAAGTAGCAGACCAGACCTTTGGTACGGCCACTACGGCTCCGGCTATCAATCTGCTGCGGATCGAGGAGAACCTGTCGGCTGCCCATCTACGAATGGCGGGTGGAACCTACATCGAGCAGCTCGATTGGGCGCAATGCATTGACAGATACGACAGGACGTACACGCTTTTCTACCTTGATCCTCCCTATTGGGAGACCGAGGTCTATGGTGTGCCGTTTGAATGGGCACAGTACGAGCTGATGGCAAGAAAGCTCAAGGAGATCAAAGGCAAGGCCGTCATCAGCATCAACGACCATCCTGCCATCCGAGAGTGCTTCAAAAACTTTGAGATGGAGGCTTTGAAACTGGACTACACGGTCGGCGGCGGCGCGAACCGGGTTGAGCGTGGCGAGCTGCTGATTTACAGCTGGACTAGGAGCGAGGAGCCTGCGGGGCTGTTCTGAGGAAGCGGCAGCGAATCCAAGAAATAAAAAAAGTGGCCTCGAGGGCCACTTTTAGATTTCGAACTTAGAACGATCTTGATCTTTGATCCAGGCCGGAGGCTTTCCTCGGCCAGTCCAAGTCTGGCCTGTGGCTGGGTCGCGGTATTTAGGGGCAACGGAGCCAGTCTCGCGCTTTTGTTTTTGCTTGGCGGGAGGGAAGACATCATCCTGCGTCAGACCGAAAGCATCGATCAAGCTTCTGATTTCTTGCACCGCGCCTGCGACTTCAGCCTTTCGGGCGGCTGCAATCTGCTGCTCAAGAGCTTCGCGTTGTGCCAATAATTCTTTGTAGGAATTTGTGCTCATTAAAACTATATCCTCTGTAAATATTTGTGCAAGCACTAAATTGGTGCACTCATACATGAGATACATCGCTTATGCATTTAGTTCAACTTCAATTGAAAGTGAACGCATCCATTGTGGCTCAACTTGATGCGTATTAATTCAGAAAAGCATCGAGCCGATGAAAAAAGTTGGGGAAGCCGTACAGTCAAGCTGGCACTAAAGCTTGTCAGCTCGCATGAGCGAGGTCTTTCCAAAAGGACGAAGTCCGAGGACGTTTTTCCGAAAGAGGTTGTTGGTGCGCTTGAAGGGAGCAACTGGAGGACGTCAGCGGGCTGAGCTATAGCCTCTGATGTATGTACTTCACCATTCACTCAAATCCAGATAAAGTCAAGACATGACTCTGGAATTCAAGCGTCTTACCGAAGTCGGTTTGGCCGAAATCATTGCACTCAACAACAATCCCGAAGTGCTACGCCAAATGCCGTTAGGCAGGGCCGATTTCGATGAGGTTAAAGCTAAGGATTGGGTTGAAAACAAAGACGCTCAATGGGCCAAATATGGGTACGGTCCATGGGCATTTTTTGTAGATCAGGAATTTGCCGGCTGGGGAGGGCTGCAGCATGAAGCAGGTGACGCAGACTTGGCCTTGGTGCTGCATCCAAAATATTGGGGAAGTGGCAAAACCATCTATCAGGAAATTATCAATCTCGCTTTCACAAGCATCGGCTTGACTTCCATCACCATTCTGCTGCCTCCTTCGAGAAAGAGAATTAGAGGGATTTTTAGGCTAGGATTTAAGGAGGATGGCGAGTTTGATGTCGATGGCGTTCGCTTTCTACGCTTTCGCCTCTACGCCCCCGGTAATTCCGAGAGCTAGGAAAGTTGGTAATGGCTTGGGGTGAGCCGCCGTTTGTCGATTGCAGCCCTTGTGACGGGCTGCTGACGGCCAGAAGCAGACATACCTAGCCCGATATGTCATAGTGTTTATGCCAGTCGCAGGGAGTGTTTAGAGGAGAGCTACCGACATGTCAGATGACACAGAGTTCTATTTAATTTGTTATTTTATTTTTTCTTCAATTATTTCTGTTCCAATATTTTTCTCTATGAGTAAACATTTAGATTCTTCGGAGCCTTTTATTGTTGGATTGAGACGATGCTTAAAGAATAAAACAAAAGGATCTGTTGCTCTTGTTATATCTTTTGCGAATCTGTATTTAATTGTCATTGTATTTGCTATCTCTTCCTTTATAAAATAAAAGAGGTCGTATAAATTTAGTGAAAAAATTAATTTTGGATCAAAATTTTATCGTTACTTTCATAATATTGCCTGTTGCCTATGGGACGGTCTGCGACAGCCTTAGATCGGCCATGAGTTGTCTTTCGGAGTTGGGTTAGTGGGCCCCTTCCACCCGGTGTTGTGGAAATATTTTCTAGTCCACAGTATTAGGGGCGCCGAGAATTCAACGACAAACGGCTATGCAATCTAATGAATGCGTGCAAATTGACTTCTAGCTTCCTAACCGTGACGTTATCCAGGAGCCTTCGGTCTCTTTTACTCTTGGCAGGTGCATTTATTGTGTCTGCCTGTTCCGATGCAAACGAGGAGCTTCCCGCCATTCTTCATGGGGTGAGTGCAGGCGAGGGTTACTCTTCCGCTTGCCCTGCACCTAAGACAGAAGAAGCTTCGAGTATTCGAAAACTAGCCATTTCACCAGAACTCAATCAACGCCTGCTCGAAGCGTTTCCTCCAGGGTCGACCGAAGACGCTCTGACCAAATTTCTTTTGGCGCAAGGCTTTAGCTTTCATGGCTCCTGTGATACTGAACCGCTTATCCGCCATGCCTCCTTCAGCCAAAAGCACAAAAGCTCTCTCGCGTACAGCACTCATGCCCTTGTTTTCTGGCAGGTAGACGCTGACGGGAAAGTCGTCTGGACAAAGGGAGTCGTGGGCTTCAGAGGCCTCTGAACGAGTTCAGCAAGTCCAAATTCTGAGTCGGTCGACTTAAGGTCATTTGCTACTGTCGCTTTCGGCCAAGAGCGGACTTCGCAATATTTGACTTCAAGCTCATGTGCTACTCAAATGCGGAGATATGCCGGAAGCACAACATTGAACAAATCTTCATTGCTAGTTGTGGATGCCCTTGAGTCCATGCTTACCCTTGCGGGCGTGCTTCTCTGCATAGCTCTTGTTTACTTGCAGATATCTTCTGGAAAGCCAATCCGTGAGACCATGGCAAGTACCCGCAAGGCACTTAGAAACTCGGCACGGACACTGTTGCTCATCGTTGCATTGCTCCTAGGAGCTGATTTTTTATTACCGCCAGAGCAGATATACGCGTCTTCCAATTTTCAGGAACCAATGTTGAGTGGCACACTGAAGGTTCACTACGGACTACCTTGCTCCGGTGGGGAGGTAGACTTTTGTGAGATGCAAGGAAGGTCAGACATAACGCAGCAGCAGTTGATCTTGGTTAAGCGCTCAAGGGTTTTTGGCCGTTGCTTGATTGAACCTGTGCAGGAGCAACCTGCGCCAAACAAATGCTCCTGAATCGAATTGCTTGTTTGATCGGGTGAGGGATATTCCTCTGCCTAGGACTCAACTTCTTCCAGCATTTAAGCGGCACTTGATTTTGGACTCATTGGGGTGCTTTGGGTCGTGTTGCGACAGTTGCAGGTCGGCCAGAAACGGACGTTCAACATGATGAAAACGCTTTGTCCCACTTGCCAAGCAAGGGGCATTTCGGAAATGGCAAAGCGATGGTCAACCCGAGGGTGGCCAGCAAAATGTGAGCAGTGCGGTGCCGCCCTATCCAGCACATCAAATGGCATCTGGGTGGGAACGCTTCTCTCAGTCGCTGGGCTCTCTATTGTTGCTGCTCTGCTGAACATCCCAATGGCTGTCGGGCTAGCGGCCGTGGTTGTGCTCACGGTGCTCATTAACGTCGCAATGTGGATGCATGTGGAACTGGTCCCAATTACGTCCGAGAGCGCGGCCGCAGCGAAGAGAGTCACTTGGTTTCTGACGGCAATCTACGCTCTGTTTTCGCTGTTTCAATAAAGGTCAGCTCTGGGTCGCTCAGCGACATTCGCGGATCAGTTGCAACCAGGCTTCCAAATGACTACTTCCAAAAAAGTACATTCAAATTCATGCACGTTGGCAGTCCTTGGGTGGGATGAAACCGCTGCATGGTTTCCCGGCATGGGAGGCTACGTGGAAAAACTGTTCATGCGATCGCTACAACTGAGCACTCCCATGTCCCACGCAGAAGCGAAGAACGTGGTGAAGAAGATTGCAGCCCGGGAAATCTTTGAGGTGTACCTTGCCGATGACTGTTATGCGTATGGGATGTGTAACGCCCTTGAGAGCATCGGCGGACAAGTTTCGCTCCGACGAAGCGCGTGATGTTCTGCCCAGAGTCTTCTTTGGGGCGCTTCCTGCCGCTCCTGTAGCCTGAAAAGGCTACTGGCCGATACATCCATCGCCAGAGTTGGATCTGGCCGTTGGCGACAAAACAACACATACGGGCCGCTGAACGCTTGCCAAGTTGTCAGCCTTGGTGCCAAAGCCTGTGCTACTTTGTGCCAAAGATCGCGCAAATTTGTGCCAAAGGCCGCGCAACGCAACTCTAACTCGCAACTTGCATGGCTGTGATGGCTGCTAGATGAATGCGGCAGTGCGACTTTTTTACATGGCAGAAAACCGGGAAGAAAAGCCTGTTTCCCAATGAAAACACCTTTTGAAAGTTGAGCTAAATCCTTGAGTCTTGTACAAGACTTGAAAAAATCGGCCCGGTTGCGCGTAGAATTTTGTATTGTGGGAACGCATTGCATCAAGAAAGTGTCGTCCCGCTGTGTCAGGCCCCATTGCGCAAGCCCGGGATGCAGGCCCAAGGCACCTTTCCCCCTTTTTTCACAACCTGAGACAAGAGATGAGTACGCAGCAACCCACCATCATCTATACCTTGACTGACGAGGCTCCCCGCCTGGCTACCAGTGCATTCCTGCCGGTGATCCGTGCTTTTGCAGCACCGGCCGGCATCAATGTGGAGACCAGCGATATCTCGCTGGCAGGCCGTATCTTGGGCGAGTTCCCCGACTTTTTGACCGAAGCCCAACGCGCTCCGAACAACCTGGCTGAACTGGGCAAGCTGACGCTCACACCTCAAGCCAATATCATCAAGCTGCCCAATATCTCCGCATCTGTGGGCCAGCTGCAAGAAGCGATCAAGGAATTGCAGGGCAAGGGCTACGCCATCCCCGATTATCCTGAAACCGCCACGACCGATGCCGAAAAGGACATCAAGGCACGCTACAACAAGTGCATCGGCTCTGCCGTGAACCCCGTGCTGCGTGAAGGCAACTCGGATCGCCGCGCGCCTGCCGCGGTCAAGAACTACGCCAAGAAGCATCCCCATTCCATGGGTGAGTGGAAGCAGTGGTCGCAAACCCATGTGTCGCACATGGAAGAGGGCGACTTCTACCACGGCGAAAAGTCCATGACGCTTGACAAGGCCCGCGAAGTGAAGATGGTGCTGGAGACAAAGTCCGGCAACAGCATCGTTCTGAAGGACAAGGTCAAGCTGCAGGCTGCAGAAGTGATCGATTCCATGTTCATGAGCAAGAAGGCCCTGTGCGCCTTCTATGAAAAGGAAATCGAAGACTGCCGCGAGTCGGGCATCCTGTTCTCGCTGCACGTGAAGGCAACCATGATGAAGGTATCCCACCCCATCGTGTTCGGCCATTGCGTGAAGATTTTCTACAAGGAAGCCTTCGAAAAGCACGGCAAGCTGTTTGATCAGCTGGGCGTGAACGTGAACAACGGCATGGCCAATCTGTACGAGAAGATTGAGACCCTGCCTGCTTCGCAGCGCGAAGAAATCATCCGTGACCTGCACAAGTGCCAGGAGCACCGTCCGCGTCTGGCCATGGTCGATTCCGCCAAGGGCATCACCAACTTCCATTCGCCCAACGACGTGATCGTGGATGCTTCCATGCCTGCCATGATCCGCGTGGGCGGCAAGATGTGGGCCGCTGACGGCAAGCCTTACGACTGCAAGGCCGTGATGCCTGAGTCCACCTTTGCCCGTATCTATCAGGAAGTGATCAACTTCTGCAAGTGGCACGGTAACTTCGACCCCAAGACCATGGGCACCGTGCCCAACGTGGGTCTGATGGCGCAAAAGGCCGAAGAGTACGGCTCGCACGACAAGACGTTTGAGATCGTCGAAGACGGCGTGGCCAACATCGTGGACATCGCCACCGGCGAAGTGCTGCTGAGCCAGAACGTGGAAGCTGGCGACATCTGGCGCATGTGCCAGGTCAAGGATGCTCCTATCCGTGACTGGGTGAAGCTGGCTGTGACCCGTGCCCGCAACTCCGGCATGCCTGCCGTGTTCTGGCTGGACCCCTATCGCCCCCACGAAGCCGAGCTGATCAAGAAGGTGCAGACCTACTTGAAGGAATACGACACCAACGGCCTGGAAATCCACATCCTCTCGCAAGTGCGCGCGATGCGCTACACGCTGGAGCGCGTGGCCCGCGGTCTGGACACTATTTCGGTGACCGGCAACATTCTGCGTGACTACCTGACCGACCTGTTCCCGATTCTGGAACTGGGCACATCGGCCAAGATGCTGTCCATCGTGCCTCTGATGGCTGGTGGCGGTATGTACGAAACCGGTGCTGGCGGCTCCGCTCCCAAGCATGTGCAGCAACTGGTGGAAGAAAACCACCTGCGCTGGGACTCGCTGGGTGAATTCCTGGCTCTGGCCGTCTCGTTTGAAGACCTGGGCATCAAGGAAAACAATGCCCGCGCCAAGCTGCTGGCCAAGACTCTGGACGAAGCCACCGGCAAGCTGCTGGACGAAGACAAGTCGCCTTCGCGCCGCACCGGCGAGCTGGACAACCGTGGTTCGCAGTTCTACATCGCTCTGTACTGGGCCCAGGCTCTGGCTGCTCAGACCGAAGATGCAGCACTGGCGGCCAAGTTCGCACCTCTGGCCAAGAGCCTGGCTGAGAACGAAGCCAAGATCGTGGCCGAGATGAAGGAAGTGCAAGGCAAGGCTGCCGATATCGGCGGCTACTACATGCCCGACGTGGCCAAGCTGGACGCCGTGATGCGCCCCAGCGCCACCTTCAACGCCGCGATCGACGCGCTGGTGTAAGAGACTGCGCCGGGGCCAGGCCCCGGCTGGCATGCCGCAAGGCCGGCCGCCCGAGAGGGTGGCCGGCCTTTTTCATGCGGGAGCCGCAGGCATGCAGGGCGCCCGGGGTTGACTCATCCGCGGTGGCCCGCCGCATTGGGGCGAGCCAGGATTCACGTTGGTCGAGTCTCCGATCCGGGTGCCAGGCTTCGAGATGCTGATGCTCTGGCATGGGCGCTGTCGTCGCGATCCGGCACACCAGTGGTTGCGTGAGCGAATTGCGCTTTCGGTTTGAACCCGGCCTCAGGTCGCAGGGTGGCGTCGGCCGAGCCGCAGTCCATCCCTCGCGTTGAGGCCGAGCAGCGCCAGATTGCACAGGCCGGCCAGCAACTCCGCAGCCTGTACGGCATGGAAGCCTGTGCCGAATGTGCCGCTTTGCGCCCGCCAGTGCAGCCATAGCGCCGCAGGGATGAGAACCAGCAGGGCATTGGCTGCCACGAAGGGCATGCGGCGCTTCTTGCGCAGGATGAGAGGAGGGTGGGCCGCCCCTGCGAGCCGGGCACCGGTGCCGGCGGTCACGGCCATGGCCAGCACCAGGACTGGCAGCGCGTAGGCGATGGACTGCTTGACGGCCCGCGTGCCATCGGGTCCCAGCCAAAGCCAGGAGACGAGGGACATGGACCAGAAAACAGCGATCAGCAGCAAGGCTGCCATGGCCGCGGTTCCATGCAGCCGCTGCAGGGTCTTACGTGGCATCGGACGGCTCCTGCGGGGTGGCGTGGGCAGCCGCAAGCGACTGCAGGACATTCAGCGTCGTGACCAGATCGGCCTCCTCGAAATGGCGGGACAGTTGCTTCACATGCACCTGCCACCGCTGGTCCAGTGCATCGTATGCCTTGCATCCCTGCGGTGTCAGGGCATACAGCGGCGACCGTTTGTGCTGGGGATTGGCCAGCGCCTCGACCATGCCTTCGTCGAGGAGCAGGTTCAATTGCCGCTGTGCGGCCTGCCGGGTCACGCCCATCCTGTCTCCGATCTGCGGGGCGCTTAGCGCCTGGTCCGAGAGCGCCAGTGCCCCCAGCATCTGCCAGCGCGCGCTGGTGAGCCCCTGGGATTCGCTGAAGCGATCTCCCCAATGGATCAGCAGGCCGTTGAGGCGGAATACGGCCAGCGTGGTGGAGGTCAGCCGATCGACTTTGGTTTGTGGCATCGAAGTGGTTCCTTATATTGACAACAAGTTTCCAATATTGGTGACTTGTTGTCAATTGCTTGGGCGCATCGATGCCGGTCATGGGGCGCAGTCGGTGCGCATTGGGTATTTGTTATGTTATAACTTAACAAATGCGTGGCGCGCTGCGTGCAAAAAGGTTTGCCACGCTCGCCACCCGCTCAAGAGGAAATCACCATGCCATTGACCGCCCACCAGCAACGGGTGCTCGACACCCTCCAGCAAGCCGCGGCCCCACTCTCCGCCTATGCGCTGCTCGACCAGCTTCGGAGCCAGGGCCTGAGCGCCCCCACCCAGGTCTACCGCGCCCTGGACAAGCTGGCCGAGCGGGGGCTGGTCCATCGGCTGGAGTCGATGAACGCCTATGTGTGCTGTGCGCATCCCCCGGGTTGCGACCACGGCATGACGGCTTTCGCCATCTGTGACGGATGCGGCCATGTGGACGAGTTCATCGATGAACAGCTGGGGCACTGCCTGGACCACTGGGCGCGGAACAACCGCTTTGCCCTGGGGCATTCCAACATCGAGCTGCATGGCAAATGCACGGCATGCGCGCCAGCCCGCGCCTGAGCGCCGCTGAGATTGTGCTTTTCTAGATTCGCTTTTTCGAGATTCCATGATGCATACCGAAGCGCAGGTGCCGCCGCCGCATGCCCGGCTGCCCGTGACCGTGCTGTCCGGCTTTCTGGGCGCGGGCAAGACGACCTTGCTCAACCACATCCTGCACAACCGCGAGGGCCGGCGCGTGGCGGTCATCGTCAACGACATGTCCGAGGTCAACATCGACGCGGCCCTGGTGCGTGATGGCGGCGCGGGCCTGTCGCGCACCGAGGAACGGCTGGTGGAGATGAGCAACGGCTGCATCTGCTGCACGCTGCGCGAGGACCTGCTGCTGGAGGTGGACCGGCTGGCGCGCGAGGGCCGTTTCGACCAGCTGGTGATCGAGTCCACCGGCATTTCCGAGCCCTTGCCCGTGGCCGAGACCTTCACCTTCGCGGGTGAGGACGGCCGCAGCCTGGGCGACGTGGCGCGACTGGACACCATGGTCACCGTGGTCGATGCCTTCAACTTCCTGCATGACTACGGCTCGAGGGACAGCCTGCGCTCGCGCGGCGAGTCCCTGGGCGAGGAGGATGCCCGCACCGTGGTCGACCTGCTGATCGAGCAGGTGGAGTTCTGCGATGTGATCGTGCTCAACAAGATAGACCTGGTCAGCGAGGACGATTGCGCGCGGCTGATGGCCATTCTGCGCGGCCTCAATCCGCGTGCCCGCATGGAGATCGCCAGCTTTGGCCGGTTGCCGCTGGACAGGGTACTGGACACGGGCCTGTTCGACTTCGAGGCAGCATCCCGGGCGCCGGGCTGGTTGCAGGAGCTGCGTGGCACGCACCGGCCGGAGAGCGAGGAATACGGCATCCGCAGCTTCGTCTACCGTGCGCGCCGGCCTTTCCATCCGCAGCGCTTCTTCGATCTGGTCGAAAGCGAATGGCCGGGCGTGGTGCGCTCCAAGGGATTCTTCTGGCTGGCCAGCCATCCGGCGCTGGCCGGTTCCTGGTCCCAGGCCGGTGCCGTGGCCCGCCATGGCCCGGCTGGTCACTGGTGGGCGGCCGTGGAGGCCGAACGCTGGCCGCGCGATAGCGAGACGGTGGAATGCATCCTCGAAAAATGGGTGGACGGTGTCGGCGATGCGCGCCAGGAGCTGGTGCTGATCGGCATGGACATGGACGAGGCCGTGCTGCGCGGGCGCCTGGATGCCTGCCTGCTGACCGATGGCGAGATGGCCCGGGGCCCGCAGGCCTGGACACAGTGGCACAACCCTTTCCCAGGATGGAATTGAACCCGCAGGAATCCGCATGCTCGCACCTCTTCCCGACGTTTCCCTGACCGACCCGCCCCCCAGCCTGAGCCCGCTGCAATGGGTGGGCATGCAGGGCATAGACCTGCCCGTGACCGTGGCCGAGCCTGGCTACTGGCGTGAACTGCATGCCCGTGCCGACGTGCAGGTCGATCTTCCGGCCCCGCATGTCAAGGGCATACACATGTCCCGGCTCTATCGCCAGCTGGACAGCCTGGCGGAAGAAGCGGCCTTGACGCCCTTCGGCCTGCGCCACGCGTTGCAGGCCATGATCGACAGCCACCGCGACTGCGCCAGCCGCAGCGCGCGGTTGCGCCTGGCCATGGACCTGCTGACCCAGCGCCCCGCGCTCGTGACCCGGGACCTGTCAGGCTGGAAGGCCTACCCCGTGCGGCTGGACGCCATGCTGGCTCAGGGCGTGTTCCAGCTGCGGCTGCAGGTCAGCGTGGGCTATTGCTCGACCTGCCCCTGCTCGGCGGCGCTGTCGCGGCAACTGCTGGAGCAGGGCTTTCTCCAGGCTTTCGAGGGGCAGACCCGGGTCGAGCCTTCGAGCGTCGCCGGCTGGCTGCGCAAGCACGGGACGCTGGCCACGGCGCACAGCCAGCGCAGCGAGGCGCGCGTCAGCGTGGACCTGGCCGCCGATGCGCCCGACCTGGGCATCCTGGCACTGATCGGCCGCGTGGAACAGGCGCTGGGCACGCCCGTGCAGACGGCGGTCAAGCGGGCCGACGAGCAGGCCTTTGCCGCGCTCAATGGCCGCAACCTGATGTTCGTCGAGGACGCGGCGCGCCGTATCCAGGCGGCCCTGGCGGGCACCCATGCCCAGCCTCGCGTGCATGTGCGCCATCTGGAAAGCCTGCACCCGCACGATGCCGTGGCCTGGGCCGAGCCCACCGATTTCTGACCCTTTCCTTCCACTTCAGGAGCTTTTCCCATGCAAGTCCTCTCGTCCCTCAAGGAAGCCAAGCTGCGCCACCGCGACTGCCAGGTCGTGCGCCGCCGTGGCCGTACCTATGTGATCTGCAAGAGCAACCCGCGTTTCAAGGCGCGCCAGGGCGGTGCCAAGAACAAGCGCAAGGGATGATCCGCAAGAACCCGCGCGGCGACCTGCCGCGGATCCACCCGAGCGCCTTCGTCGATCCCACGGCCATCCTCTGCGGCCTGGTGGTGGTGGAGGAAAACGTCTTCATCGGTCCGTATGCGGTGATCCGCGCCGACGAGATGGATGCGGACGGCCACATCGACCCCATCGTGATCGGCGCGCACTCCAACATCCAGGACGGGGTGGTGATCCACTCCAAGTCCGGCGCGCGCGTCACTGTCGGGCGCAACACCTCGATTGCCCACCGCGCTATCGTCCACGGCCCCTGTAGCGTGGGCAGTGGCGTGTTCATCGGCTTCAACAGCGTGCTGTTCAACTGCGTGGTCGATGACGGCTGCGTGGTGCGCTACAACGCCGTGGTCGATGGCTGTCACCTGCCTGCGGGCTTTTATGTACCGTCCACCGCGCGCCTCGGCCCGGAAACCGACCTGGCCACGCTGGCGCAGGTTCCGGCCGACGCCAGCGAGTTCTCCGAGGATGTGGTACGCACCAACAATGCGCTGGTGCATGGCTACAAGGCCATCCACAACGAGTTCTGACCGGTCAGGAGAACCGCATGTCCGATTCCACCGATCTCAAGCATCTGGGGTTGAAGGCCACGCTGGCCCGTCTGTGGATACTCGATGTCTTCCGCCACGGATCCGCCCGGCATCTGGCGGCGGAGGAAGTCTACCGACAACTGCACGACCAGGGCCGGGGCACCAGCCTGGCCACGGTCTACCGCGTGCTGGCGCAGCTGGAGCAGGCCGGGCTGCTGCGTCACCAGCGTTTCGCGGCGGGCAAGGCGGTCTACGAGCTCGACGACGGCGGGCACCATGACCATCTGATTTGCACGCGCTGCGGCCGGGTGCAGGAGTTCCACGACGACACCATCGAACAGCGCCAGCGGCTGCTGGCGCGCACGCATGGATTTGCCATCGTCGAGCACTCCCATACCTTGTATGGGCGTTGCCTCAAGCCCGATTGCGAGCACCTGGCGGCGTCGGGCTCCCTGGCGATCACGCCGGGTTCTTGAGGCTGCGCTGCGCGCGCGCGCAGATGCGGCGCGTGGCGGGCAGGGGCGATTCCCGCAGCCACCGGGCGCACAGCGCCCGCACCCAGTCCGGCCGGCTCTTGGCCGCATCGTTGAGCCAGTTGGCCACCGAGTCCTGCACGTAGCCGGACGCATCGGAGCGCAGCGGCTCCAGCAGGGGCAGGGCGATTTCCGGCTGCTGCTTGAGCGCCGCGATATGGCTGCACCAGACACCGCGCGGGCGCAGCGCCTCGCTGGCGAAGCGGCGCAGGCGCTCGGAGGAGTGATCCGTCCAGCGCGACAGCGCATCCACCGCCTGCGGCAGATCGCCGGCCAGGTGCGGGCGCACCCCCATCCATGCCCATTCACGCACGCCGAAATGCGCGTCGTCGGCCAGCGGGCGCACCAGATCCAATCGCTGGCGCAGCGTCAGGTCGGGCTGGGCGTCGGCCATGAAGCAGGCCCAGCCTCGCGCCGTGTCCGAGCGGTGCGTGAGGCAGCGCTCCCAGCCCGCCTGGCCCAGCGTCTGCCACAGCAGGGCGCCCACGCACTCCATGCGCTTGAGGACGCCCAGCTGGCCCAGGGCCTGCGCCGTGTCCTCCAGCCGTGCCCAGTCCTCGGGAAAGACAGCCTGCAGCAGCAGGGCCTGGTCCACGGCCAGGCTTTCGGTCAGCGTGGCGGTTTCTATCTCGCCCAGCGACAGGGCACGCAGCAGTTCGGGCGTGATGTCGGCGCTGCGGCTGGCACCCTTGCGGCGGGGGATCGATGCCGTCATGCCGGAGCCTTCATGCCTGCCGCGGCCTTGGTCAGCAGCTTGGCCAGCTGGCTGCGTTCAGCCGGCGAGAGGTTGGCGAACAGGCCGGCGATCCAGGCACTGTGCTGGGCAAACAGCCTGCGCGCCAGCTGGCGGCCCTTGGCGGTGAGCTGCACGCGCAGCGCACGCCGGTCGGTGGGGTCGGGCAGGCGTTCGGCCAGTGCCTCGCGCTCCAGACCATCGAGCAATCCGGTCACCGTGGCGCGCGTGATGCCGGCCTGCTCGGCCAGGTGATTGGGGGCCAGGCCCTCGCCAGCGGCTTCCAGCAGGAACATGAGCACGAAGCGCCCTTCGGACAGGCCGTGGGGCGCCAGCAGCGCCGCGCAGTCACGGTCGGTGCGCGCGGCCAGCGACAGGGTCTGGAAGCACAGCCGGATGCTGTCCGCATCGGCCAGCTGGCGACGCTCGGCTTCGGCCAGCAAGGCCTGGTATTTCTGTTCGAGTTGCATGCGGCAAGCATATAGTATGGCGGCTAACCATGTGCAATCGCCTCGGTGGATGTGTGTGGCCGGGCATGATGGCCGCGCTTCCGGCGCAACCGGCGCAGGCCGATCAGCACGCCCGTGGCGCTCAGCATCAGGCCGCCGAGGCTGAAGGCCAGCAGCAGCACATCCCACAGCGGGCGGCGCTGCAGCAGCGGCAGCCAGTCCCAACTGTGCAGCATTGCGAACAGCCAGCGCTTGACGCGCTGGCTGCGGTCCATCCGGCCCAGGACCTGGCCCGTCTGCGGATCGATGTGCACCCAGCTGGCCGCCGCATCGCCGAAAACCACGCGCAGCAAGGGCAGGGGCTTGTCATGGCCGCCCATCATGGTGTGCTCGGCGCGCTCGTACCAGTACAGGTCGTGCGCGGTCAGCCATTCGCTGCGCAGCACGGGTGCATCGATCAGGCGGGCGGCACGGGCCAGCAACACGTCGCGCTGATGGGCCACGGAGGTCGCACTGGCGCTGTCCAGCACCTGGGGCGCACCGGTCGAAGTCCGGGCCAGCACCTCGGAGCGCCCTGCCGCGCGGATCCAGCGCAGCTCGCGGACCTGGCCGCCCGCGGCATCCAGCAGCGCCTGCGCCGTGGCATCGCCCTGCGAGACGCCCAGCGAGCCTTCCTGCCATGCGGCCATGCGCAGCGGCGGCGTGCCGGTGTCGAACAGGCGCCAGGGGTTCATGGACATGAGTCCGCTGAAGATCCATGCCAGCGTGGTCAGTGCGAACAGCAGGCCGGCGACATGGTGCCAGCGCATGGCACGGCCCGGGTAGGGCGTGCGCCGGCCGCTGCGGTAGGGACGCCTGAAGCGCCAGCGGATCACGCCGACCACGGTTCCCGTGACCGCCACGGCGATGCCGATCAGCGACAGCACGTTCACGAGGTCCGCCCAGTAGGGATCGAAGGCATTGCCGCGGAACATGTACAGCCAGTGCAGCCAGGCGCCCAGGTAGTTCCAGCCGCGCTCGCCGCGCGTGGCGTCGCGCACCACCTCGGCCGTCGTGCCCGAGATGTAGAGCAGCGTGCCTTCGGCATCGTCCAGCTGCACGCGGTGCAGGGGGCGGTGCATGTCCAGGGCGCGGGAGTGGCTGAAGGCATCCTCCTGCACCGACCCCAGGTAGCGAAGCCCCTGGCCGGATCCCGCAAAGGCAGCGGCGCTGGCCAGGGCCTGTGCCTGGCTTGTACCGCGCAGTACCTGGCCACTGAGCGCGTCGATGGCCACGGGCTGGCGCCGGCCCTCGGGCGTGGCCAGATAGCTGGGGCGGCCGGCGCTGCCCGCATGCAGCCGCAAGTCCTTGAGCGGACCCTCGATGCCTGCCGAGCGCAGCGCCTGGGCCGGCGAGAGCAGGGCGGCCGTGCCGTCCAGCGGCGGCAAGTGGCGCAGCCGCTCGGCCTCGGTGAGCTTGGGGTAGCCCACGTACATCATCACCATGCCCGAGACGAACCACAGCGCGAAGAACAGGCATATGGCAATGCCCAGCCAGCGGTGCAGCAGGAACAGCCAGCGTTTGAGGTGAAGGCGCATGGCGAGGCTCCGTTCAGAAGGCGATGCGCAAGGCGATGTCGGCCGTGCGCGGCGCGCCCAGGTAGGCCATGGTGCTGGTCAGGCTGGCGGCGTAGGTGCGATCCGTGGCGTTGCGCAGGCGTGCGACCACGGTCATGCGCGGATCGATCCGGTAGCTCAATCCCAGGTCCAGCAGGGTGTAGGCGGGCCAGGACAGGGTGTTGGCCGCATCGGCATAGATGCCGCCGACCCGGCGCAGCCCGGCGTTGACCTCCAGCGCCGGCGTGATGCGGTAGCTGGTCCAGAGATTGAACACGCTGGATGGCGTGTTCGTGGGCCGCTTGCCGGCCAGTGACACCCCGCCTTGCTGGTAGTTGTCGTAGCGCGCATCCACATGGCTCCAGCTGCCCTGGATGGACCAGCGCGGCGTGGGAGCCAGGCCCATGGACAGCTCCACCCCGCGCGATGACTGCTGGCCCACCAGTACCGTGCGCGTGGCGTCCTGCGGGTCCTGGGTGGACAGGTTGCGGCGCGTGATGTGATAGACCGCCAGCGCCGCCGTTCCCTTGCCTTGCCAGAACGACAGCTTGCTGCCGGCCTCGAACTGGCGGCCCGTGGTCAATTCCGTGTTGTTGATCGCGTCCGAGAACGAGGCGCCCATGAGCATGCCCGACGGGGGATCGGCGGCCGTGGCGAACTGCGCATAGAGATTGGCCTCGGGGGAGGCATCCCAGACCAGTCCGACCCGCCCCGTGGTGGGGCTGTAGCCGCGGCTGTAGCTGGCGGGCAGGGCGGGCGTCACATCACGCCGGTTGGTCAGGTCCACATCGATGCGTTCATGGCGCAGGGCGGTCAGCAGGTGCAGGGCGGGCGTGAGGGCCGTGCGGTTTTCCAGGTAGAGCGCGGTGGTGGTGACCTTGTTGTCGCGGTCGGGTCGGAAGCCTGGCGCCATGCCGGGGATGTCGTGGAAGTTCTCGGTGGCGAAATCGTAGGGGTTGACCATGCTCACCGTGCCCGACAGGCTGTTCGGAAACCGTGTCTGGCGGTTCACGCTCACGTCCAGGCCGAAGGCCCACTCGCTGCGCCGGCCGGCCAGCTCGCCCAGGTAGCTGCCCTCGATGCGGTCGCCCACCATGCGCTGGTCATGGCGCTGCAGCAGCGCGGCCGAGCGGATGACGGCGCTGTTGTCGGGCGTGAAGCGGTAGGTCTCCACATTGCGGTAGTCGCGCAGTGCGTCGTAGGCATAGAAGGTGTTGCTGAGCTTGAGCCGGTCGCTGGCGCGCCATTCGGTGATGGAGCGCAGCCACTGCACGCGCTGGGCATAGAGACCGTCGGCGCTGTTGTAGTTCTGGCCCACGGTGCCTTCATCCACGCGCGCCTGGCCGCGCAGCGGATTGAGCAGCGGCGTGCCCCAGTAGGGGCGGTCCACGCGCTCGTGCTGCGCCTCGTAGGCCAGGGTATGGGTCAGGCCGCCACCGAGGTCGGACAGCAGCGAGGCCGCCAGCTGCGTGGAGCGCGACTGCGTGCCGCCCACCCAGCTGCCTGCATCGCGGTGGTTGAGGTCCAGGCGCAGGTAGTGGGTGCTGCCCTGGGTGTCGGTGGCATCGCCCAGGCGCCGGTTCAACCCCACCGAGGCCTCCTTGAGCCCGTGGCTGCCCAGGCGCAGCTGGCCTTCGGTGAAATGGTCGCGCTGGGCCAGCTTGGTGATGTAGTTCAGCGTGCCGCCCACGCCGCCCGCGCCATAGAGGAAGCTGGAGGCGCCGCCGATGGCCTCGACGCGGTCGTAGATCCAGCTGTCCACGGGCCGCGCCGCGATCGAGTACTGGAGATTGATGCCGTTGAACAGCTGGCTGACCGACCCCGTGCCGAAGCCCCGGTAGCTGATGCCGATGTTGCCGGGCGGGCTGTAGGCCGTCACGCCCGGGATGGAGCGCAGGATCTCCTGCGTATCCTGGGCGCCGCGCGCCTCGATGGCGGCACGGTCCACGATGTGCACCGAAGCCGGCGTCTCGCGCGCCGTCAGGCCCAGGCGGCTGGCGGTGCCCACGGTCTTGTCGAGGGGCAGCAGGCCGTTGGCGTCGGCCGTGGCCTGGTCGGAGACTTCGACGGCGGGCAGTGCCGCCTCGGCCAGGGCCTGCGCGTGCGCGGCTGGCGCCCATGCGGCGCCCAGCGCACAGCACAGCGCCGTGGCCAGGGGATGGGGACGAAAAATGGTGGTGGGCAGGCGCAGCGGCGCCGCCATCGCGGGGAAGGGGAAAGAATTCACGAACTGACTCCGGGTCTTGCGCCGCGCATGCGGCGCGGTCCCGCGCCCGTGGGCGCAGGAGGGCCGGGCGCGCGTCAGCAGGCCCGGCGGCGATTCAAGAGGACAGGGGAGTCGGCGAAGGCGGGCCGCGCGCCGGCAGGGGAGCGCGCGTGACGGATGCGATATGCGCTGCCACCAGGGGCAGCAGCGCGTGGGCCAGCGGCTGATGGCGGGGAACATCCATCTGCGGCAGGGCTGGCGGCGGTGCGCCAGCAGTCAGGCACATGGGGCAATCGAGCTGATGGTGGCCCATGCCCGGCGCGGCGCTGTCGCCCAGTGCCACGAGCTTGATGTCGCCGCTGGCCGTGCAGACCAGCTCGAAGCCCTGGGGGTGGACCAGGGGTGATGCCACGGCGACGCCCAGCGTCAGTGCAAACCAGGCCAGGATCAGCCGGGTGAGCGACAACGATGAGCGCAATGCGTGCATGGAAGGCGATTATGGCTTGGCTGCAGGCCGGAGCGCGGCCGTGAACAGGCTGCCGCCCAGTTTGGTGCCGGCCTTGATGCCGCGCTTGGCGAACCAGCCCTGGTTCATCTCCAGCACATAGCGCACGGGCTTGGCCGAGCAGTGGGAGTCTTCGCTCATGGGTTTCATATCGGCCAGGTTGACGATGGTGCCGTCATCGGCCACAAAGGCCGCGGTCAGCGGCAGGATGGTGTTGCGCATCCAGAAGCACTGCACGCCGGGTACCTCGAAGACAAAGAGCATGCCTTCCTGCTGCGGCATCTCCTTGCGGAACATGAGACCGATCTCGCGCTGCTGCGGCGTGACGGCCAGTTGGGTGTCGATGCGGTACATGCCGGCCGTCAGGTCGATGCGGCGCAGGTTCGTCTGGGGCTGACCTTGATCGCCGGCCATTGCCGGAGCGGTGCCCAGCAGTCCGAACAGGGCCGCTGCGGCCAGCAACATGGTGCGCGCACGCCAGCCGCATTGGCGTGAGTCAGAGGTCTGGCTGGAGAAGTTCTTCATAAGCCTTGCATGCCAAAAAAGAGTCGAAAGCCGACAGCCTAAGGCATTGGGGCTGAATGTCGCCTGAAACCCGCATGCCACAAACCACAAAGCCCACAGGAATCCGAATTCTGCGGGCTTTTTGCGCTTGCCGGCAGCGGGTGCAACACCTCAGGGGCCCGCGCCGGTGCCGCCTTCAGTGCTCGTCAGGCAGCAGGCTTGCCAGCTTTCTTGGTGCTGTGCTTGGCGTGGGACTTGGCAGGCTTGTGCATGGACTTGGCATGCTTGGCTGCGGGGGCTGGTGCTGCAGCGGGCGCCGCAGCGGGGGCGGCAGGTGTTGCTGCGGCCGGCATGGCCGCAGGTGCGGTGGCTGCGGCTGGGGCAGCAGGGGTGGCAGGTTTCGCAGGCGCAGCGGCTTGAGCGAATGCGCCAGCGGCGAACGTACCGGCAATCAGAACAGCGAGTAGTTTTTTCATGTGTGCCAATTTCCTCAAGATGCGGCAATGCCTGGTTTCAGGGTTTGTTCAGCGCAGGCCATCTGCGCCTCACAGTCTTTCAACGGCCTTGCTGTGCCGGCGTTGACAGGCATTTACCGGTGGTTTCTTAGAATTTGTGCGGTGTAGTGGTGTCAGAATTCGGTCATATGCAAAATGCACCAGCAAGGTGCGCCGCCGCACACCATCAAGGACTAGGAGATTTCAGAGCATGAGCGCTTCCCAGCACATCCAGGTACCGTCGCAGGGCGAGAAAATCACCGTCAATGCGGACAAGACGCTGAACGTTCCCGATCAGCCCATCATTCCGTTCATTGAGGGCGATGGTGTCGGTGTTGATGTGACGCCGGTGATGCGCAAGGTGGCAGACGCTGCCGTTGCCAAGGTATATGGCGGGCAGCGCAAGATTGCCTGGATGGAGGTGTATGCGGGTGAGAAGGCCACGCGCATCTACGGCCCCGATGTCTGGCTGCCCGAGGAAACCGTGGCCGCAGTGCGCGACTATGCCGTGTCCATCAAGGGCCCGCTGACCACGCCCGTGGGCGGCGGCATCCGCTCGCTGAACGTGGCACTGCGCCAGGAACTGGATCTTTATGTCTGCCTGCGCCCCGTGCAGTACTTCAAGGGCGTGCCTTCGCCGCTCAAGGAGCCCGAGAAGACAAATATGGTGATCTTCCGCGAGAACTCGGAGGACATCTATGCAGGCATCGAATACGCGGCCGGCAGCGAGAAGGCGAAAAAGCTTATCGACTTCCTGGCCAAGGAGATGGGAGCCAACAAGATCCGCTTTCCCGAAACTTCTGGCATCGGCATCAAGCCCGTCTCGCGCGAGGGTACTGAGCGCCTGGTGCGCAAGGCCATCCAGTACGCCATCGACAACAACAAGCCCAGCGTGACCCTGGTTCACAAGGGCAACATCATGAAGTACACGGAAGGCGCCTTCCGTGACTGGGGCTATGCGCTGGCGCAGCGCGAGTTCGCTGCCGAGCTGATCGACGGCGGCCCCTGGTGCCGCATCAAGCACCCGAAGACGGGCAAGGACATCATCATCAAGGACTCGATCACCGACGCATTCCTACAGCAGATTCTGATGCGTCCGGCCGAATATTCGGTGGTGGCCACGCTCAACCTCAACGGCGACTACATCTCGGATGCACTGGCCGCGCAGGTGGGCGGCATCGGCATTGCTCCCGGCGCCAATCTGTCGGAGAGCATTGCCTGCTTCGAAGCCACCCACGGCACGGCGCCGCGCTATGCCGGCAAGGATTATGTGAACCCCGGCTCCATGATTCTGTGCGCCGAGATGATGCTGCGCCACATGGGCTGGCGCGAGGCTGCGGATCTGATCGTCGAGTCGCTGGAAAAAGCCATCCAGAGCAAGCATGTGACCTATGACTTCGCCCGTCTGATGGACGGAGCGACCCAGGTGTCCTGCTCGGGCTTCGGGGATGTGGTGATTTCGATGATGGACTGAGCTGCGCTGCCTGCCCGGCAGCCTGCGAGATCTGCCGGTACCGTCACTTCAGCCGCCGCGCCGTCTCCACGGTGCGGTTTTTTTTACGCCTCTTACCTGGCGCTTGTAGTCCTGGGGCTGGCGTGCAAAGCCTCGAAAGTATGTCGATGTGTATCGGCTTTAAAGCGTGCAATACACAAATGGCAATTAATTTCAGGTGAGGCTATGGCTCCTTCATCCAATGACGGGCGCTGGTACTGGCTTGCAGTGGCGTTGCTGATGCTGCTGATGGGTCTGTACATGGCCATAGGCGGCGGCATTCTGCTGGGCAAGGGAGGCAGCTGGTACTTCGTGCTGATGGGGCTGGCGCTGCTGGCATCGGCCACACTGCTGCTGGCGCGGCGCAGGGCCGGTGCTCATGTCTATGCGCTGGCCTTTGTACTGACACTGCTATGGGCCTGGTGGGATGCGGGCTGGGAGTTCTGGCCGCTGGTTTCGCGCCTGATGGTGTTTGCCGTGCTGGGTCTGCTGGTGGCTCTGGGCTATGGGCAGCTTGAGGCGGGCAAGCTGGTCATGAACGACTACGGACGCCTTGGAGCCGGGGTGTCTGTGGTGGTGCTGGGCCTGGGCATCGTCGCGACGGCCGTCAGTGCCTTTTCGCCCAAGGGGGTGATTGCTCCCGAGGTCACCGAGGTGCCTTCGGTCGGCTCCATGGAGATCAGGGCCTCGGACTGGACGGACTGGGGACAGGGCCCCGCAGGACAGCGCTTTGCGGCCGTCGAGCAGATCAGCCGTGACAATGTCGACAAGCTGGCCGTGGCCTGGACGGCGCGCACCGGCGATGTGCCCCAGAGCATGGGCTCGGGCGCCGAAGACCAGAACACGCCGCAGCAGATCGGGGACCGCCTGTATGTCTGCACGGCCTACGGCAAGGTGCTGGCACTGGATGTGGATACGGGCGAGGAGAAGTGGAAATTCGACCCCGAGGCCAGGTCGCCCAATTGGCAGCGCTGCAGAGGTCTGGGTTACTTCGATGGAAACGAGGCCGCAATCAAGGCCTCTGGCGCACTCGGCAAGCCCGCAGATGTTGCACCAGGCTGCAGGCGTCGTCTGTTTCTGCCCACCATCGATGCGCGCCTGATCGCGCTCGATCCCGATTCGGGCAAGCCATGCACCGACTTCGGCAAGGACGGTGTGCTGGATTTGACCCAGGGCATGGGCGAGGTCAAGCAGGGCTGGTATCAGCAGACTTCGGCGCCGCTGGTGGCCGAGAACCTGGTGATCGTGGGCGGTCGCGTGGCCGACAATTTCTCGACCGACGAGCCCTCGGGCGTGGTGCGCGCCTTTGATGTGCACAGCGGCAAGCTGGTCTGGGCCTGGGACCCGGGCAATGCAGACATCACCGGACAGCCGCCGCAGGGGCAGACCTATACGCGCAATTCGCCCAATGTCTGGGGCGGCATGTCCTATGACGCCAGACTGGGGCTGGCGTATCTGGGCACGGGCAATGCCACGCCGGACTTCTATGCGGCGCAGCGCACTGCGGAGATGGAGAAGAACAGCTCCGCCATCGTGGCCATGGATATCAGGACCGGCAAGCCGCGCTGGATCTACCAGACCGTGCACCACGATCTGTGGGACTTCGACATTCCTTCCCAGCCTGCCCTGGTCGATGTGACCAATGCCCAGGGCGGGGTGGACCCCGCGCTGCTGCAGGTGACCAAGCAGGGCATGATCTTCATGCTCAACCGCGAGACCGGTGAGCCTCTGGCCGAGGTGCAGGAGCTGCCCGTGCCGCAAGGCCATGTACCCGGCGAGCGCTATGCGCCGACACAGCCCCATTCCACTGGCATGCCCAATATCGGCAACCAGACCCTCAAGGAGTCCGATATGTGGGGGGCCACGCCCTTCGACCAGTTGCTGTGCCGGATTGCCTTCAAGGACATGCAGCATCAAGGTGTGTTCACGCCGCCGGGCATGGGGCCGACGCTGCAGTTTCCTGGGTCCTTGGGTGGCATGAACTGGGGCAGCGTTTCCATAGACCCGATCAGCCAGACCATGTTCGTCAACGATATGCGCCTGGGTCTGGCGAACTACATGATTGCGCGCGCCGATATGAAGCCCGGTGCCAGCGGCATCGAGATGGGGGCCGTGCCCCAGGAGGGCACGCCGTTCGGCGCCATGCGCCAGCGCTTTCTGTCGCCGCTGGGCATTCCCTGCCAGAAGCCGCCTTTCGGCACCATGACGGCCGTGGATCTGAAATCCCGGCAGATCAAATGGCAGGTGCCCGTGGGCACGGTGCGCGACACCGGTCCTCTGGGCATTCCCATGTGGCTGCCAATTCCCATCGGCATGCCCACGCTGGGGCCTTCCATGGTCACCAAGTCGGGGCTGGTGTTCTTCGCGGGCACGCAGGACTTCTATCTGCGCGCCTTCGACAGCGCCAACGGCAAGGAGATCTGGCGCTCACGCCTGCCGGTGGGCAGCCAGGGCGGGCCGATGAGCTATGTCTCGCCCAGAACCGGCAGGCAGTATGTGGTGATCACCGCCGGCGGCGCACGCCAGTCGCCCAAGCGCGGTGACTATGTGATCGCCTATGCCCTGCCGCAGTAGCGACAGAGTGCCGGGTCGTGGCAGAAATATTCTAAAAACATAGCTTCTTGCGCTTTATGGATAAGGAGTTCAAATTGATTAATGTCTGAATTCTTTAAATAACAAGCGCTGTAAGCTATGAATAAAAGAGTATCTGCCGCGCAGGCCATGCCGCTCAGCGCGGTGGCAGCTCGCAGCCGTCGGGGCCGCAACTGGGGTCGCCACTGGTGTCGGTGTCGCCGGCCTGCTGCTGATTGAGCTCGGCAATCTGCTCGGCCCAGGCGGCCAGCTGCTGCTTCCAGCCGTCGACATCGCCCAGCCATTCGCCGATCTCGATGCGCTGCACGGCGCGTTGGCCAGCCTGCTCGGGGTGGTCGAACTCCAGCGCCAGGGTGGGGAAGCCCTGGCCCTGCACCATGCCAAGCCATTGGCGGCTTTCGGCAATATGCTTTTGCGTGGCTGCGCCGCTTTGCTCGGCGTAGGCCATGTCATAGGCCGCGCTGTCCAGACCGATGCCGGCCGCCAGCTCGCGCAGCACAGCGGGTTCGCTGATGCGGCGGCCCTCCACATAATGGGCTTTCTGCTCGGCAGCCAGCATCTCCAGGCCCTTGCCGGCCAGCGCTTCGGCGGCCAGCAGGGCCGTGGTCGGGGGCTCGGAGTCCAGCGGCGCGCCAATGTCGTTGAGCAGGCCGTTGAGATAGGCATCGCCAAAAGGCTGGCCCGTCATCTCGGCAATGCGCTGGTCGCTGGGCATGACCTTGTCACGCCAGTCCGCGGTGATGGTGCGCGTGTGGGCTCCGGTCAGCATGCCGCCGGCATGCCATTGAACCTCGATGCCGGGCACCTCGCGCGCGGCCTTGACCAGCGGGGCGGCGGCATAGCACCAGCCACACAGAGGATCGAAAATATAGTGCAGCACCAGGGCGGGCAGCTTGGATGTGTTCATATGGGAAGGCCTGCAAGGCCGGTAGATTTGCAAACAAGCTTCAATGTAAGCGCGGTAGCTGCGCTGGCGCCGTAGTGGCCGGGTATGACCTTGGCGCCGGTCTTGGCAAAATGGCTGCATTGTCCTCAGCTTGTTTGCCTGTCCATGCGCCTGAATGTCACGCCGCCGCCCCAGTCCTCGCCAGAGTCCGAACCTTCCCCGCAATCCGTGGCACGGCGCAGCACCATGCTGTTTCTGCTGTTCTGGCTGGTGGTCATGGGCGCAATGTATCTGGCCATGCAGTATTTCCTCAAGCCAGCCCAGGCCAAGGTCATGGCCGATGGCACGGTGCGCATAGAGCGCGGCATGGACGGGCACTTCCGCGTCAAGGGCTATGTGAACGATCAGCCCGTCACCTTTATGGTCGATACCGGGGCCACCTCGGTCAGCGTGACCGATGCGCTGGCCGAGCGTGCCGGCCTGGAGGGCGGCGAGAAGGTACGTTTTCGCACGGCCAACGGCGAACGTGACGGCCGCATCGTCACCGCCGACGAGGTCCGTATCGCCAGCCTGCGTGTGCGCGATGTGCGCGTGGGCACGGGCTATACGGGTGACGACAGCGACGACGCCTTGCTGGGCCAGAACTTTCTGCGCTACTTCGATGTGCAGATGAGCGGCGACGAAATGCTGCTGCGCCCGCGCAAGTGAGTGCCGTGAAGATGCTGGCCGTGATTTTGCGCACTTGTGCAAGTCATAGTCCGCAGTAGCCCAAAAGCGATTGCAGACTGGATTAAAGTAGGGCGCTTTGCCAACCGGCAAACAGGAATAGTGCACTGTGCGTGGGCCTCACACGGGCCTCTTGCGGTTGCTGCACTTGCCGCTCATGGGTGAAAGACATGTTCCGGGACTGTTGCCATTCAATGGACCGCAGGCGAAAGCTGGCTGCGGCAGACGACACTCAATGGACTGGTTAACCCAACTCTTCAAGGCCCTCAACGATATTGTCTGGGGCGTTCCCATGATCGTGCTGATTCTCGGCACGGGTTTTTATCTGCAGATCCGCCTGGGCTTCATGCCGCTGCGCAATATCGTGCGCGGCTTTCGCATGATCTGGCGCAGTCGCCGTCCCGGCGACAAGGCCGATGGCGACATCACTCCCTATGCCGCGCTGATGACGGCACTGTCCGCCACCGTGGGTACGGGCAATATTGCCGGCGTGGCCACGGCCATTGCCGTGGGTGGCCCGGGCGCGCTGTTCTGGATGTGGATGACGGCGTTGCTGGGCATGGCTACCAAGTATGGCGAGGTGGTGCTGGCGGTGAAGTACCGCGAGAAAAACGACCACGGCCAGTGGGTGGGCGGCCCGATGTACGCCATCAAGAATGGCCTGGGCAGCAAGTGGAAATGGCTGGGTACGCTGTTTGCCATCTTTGGCGGTCTGGCCGGTTTCGGCATCGGCTCCATGGTGCAGTCCAACGGTATTGCATCGGCCATGCACACGGCTTTCGGTCTGGAGAACTGGATCACAGGCCTGGGTCTGGCCGTGCTTACCGGTGCCGTGGTGCTGGGAGGCATCACCCGCATCGGTGCGGTGGCCGAAAAGCTGGTGCCTGCCATGTGCGTGGCCTATGTGATCTGCGTGCTCTATGTGCTGGGCGTGTACTTCGACCGCATTCCGGCTGCGTTTGCACTGATCTTCGAGCAGGCCTTCAACCCCACGGCGGCCACGGGCGGCTTTCTGGGCTCCACGGTGCTGATGGCCATCCGCATGGGCGTGGCGCGCGGCATTTTTTCCAACGAAGCGGGCCTGGGCACGGCCGGCATCGCCCAGGCTGCTGGTGCCACGCGAGACCCTGTGTTTTCGGGGCTGGTAGGCATGATGGGTACTTTCATCGACACCATCATCGTCTGCACCATGACCGGGCTGGCCATCGTGGTCAGCGGCGTCTGGAATTCTGGCGCTACCGGGGCCGTGCTGTCCACCCAGAGCTTCGAGGCCGCCATGCCCGGCGTGGGCAAATACGTGCTGGCCGTTTCGCTGTCGGTGTTTGCCTTCACCACGATTCTGGGCTGGGCCTATTACGGTGAAAAATGCTGGACCTATCTGGTCGGCACCATCTGTGAAAAGCCCTTCCGCATCTTCTGGACCATCAGCGCCTTTGTGGGTGCCGTGGCCACGCTGGACTTTGCCTGGCTGGTCGCCGATACGCTGAATGCGCTGATGGCGATTCCGAATCTGATCTCGCTGCTGTTGCTGTCACCTGTGATCGTGCAGCTCACTCGCGAATACTTTGCGCGCCAGGAAAATCAGGCCTGATCATTTTGAAAGCTTCAGGCGCTTGAAGCATAAGCGCTGGAGCTTGACCTGACCTCACGCAGGGCGCAGTTGTGCAAGCAGCTGCGCCCTGTGCTGTTTTGGGGCTGTGGCTGAAGCAGTCCCGCATATCTGCGAAAATGCCTCCACACAGGGAATGACTGTTGCGGGAAATCTTGCCGCAGCCGTTGTGCGTATCGAGGCTCGATCCACGCCCTTGCTTCGTGGCCTGCCGGGCTTCATCTTGAGATGAGACTGCAGGTTTTTCATGTTGCCGAGCCTCAAGTCGAATCGCCGCATTGTCGCGATTCCCGCTTTGCGCCCGACCACACGCCATTGCCCGGCAGCCATGCAGGCTGTCAGGCGCAGCCATGGATAGTCTGCCGTGTCCCACCGCCAGCCCGTTCGCGTTCCCGAACGTCACCAGTTTGATGCCTTGATCGATGCCCGCTCGCCCGCCGAGTTTGCGCAGGACCATATCCCCGGCTCCATCAACTGTCCGGTACTGAGCAATGCCGAGCGTGCCGAGATCGGCACCATCTACAAGCAGGTCAGCCCGTTTGAGGCCAAGCGACTGGGTGCTGCCTATGTGTCGGCGAATCTGGCACGCCATCTGCGCGAAACCTTTGCCGACAAGCCTGCCAACTGGAAGCCTCTGGTCTATTGCTGGCGCGGCGGCCTGCGTAGCGGCTCCATGGTGACCTGGCTGCGTCTGGTCGGCTGGGATGCACAGCAGCTGGCCGGCGGCTACAAGGCGTTTCGCGGCCATGTGATTGCGCAGCTTGAAAGCCTGGTGCCGCAGCTGCAGATGCGCGTGCTCTGCGGTGCCACCGGCTCGGCCAAGACCCGCGTGCTGCATGCGCTGGCCCAAAGCGGCGAGCAGGTACTGGACCTGGAGGGCTTTGCCAGCCACAAGGGCTCCTTGCTGGGCGGCCTGCCCGGCATCGAGCAGCCCAGCCAGAAACGTTTCGAAACCCTGATTGCCGAGCAGCTGGAAAGCTTCGATCTCTCGCGCCCCGTCTATCTGGAAGGCGAGAGCGCCAAGATCGGCCGTGTCGGCCTGCCGCTGGTACTTGTGCAGCATCTGCACAAGGCTCCGGTCATCGAGGTGCGTGCGACGACCGCCGCACGCCTTTCCTATCTGCTGCGCGACTATGCCTATCTGGGGGACGATCCCGAAGTGCTGGCCACCAAGCTGGGCTGGCTCAAGGAGCTGCAGGGCAAGGAGACTGTGGGCCGCTGGCAGCAATGGGCACGGGAAGGGGAGCTGCCTGCGCTGTTTGAAGAGCTGATGCTGCGCCACTACGACCCGCACTACGAGCGCTCCCAGTCGAATCACTTCGAGCAATGGTCTCGGCGCCAGGTTCTGGAGACAGACCAGCTCTCGGACGAGGCCATCACTGGTCTGGCGCAGCAGATCATTGCGATGCAGGTGCGCTGAGCCAAGCCGCTTGTTCAAACCTGCCAGCTGAAAAGGGCCGGTGCGGTGCGGACTAGTCCAGCTTCATCACCATCAGCACCTCGTCGAAATATTCGCCGTCAACGTACAGGGCCGCGGGCTCCAGCCCATATTCGCGAAAACCTGCCTGCTCATACAAGCGCAATGCGTTGCCGTTGCCGGCATTGCAGCCCAGCATCAGCTGCCGCAAGTTCAGCGCTCTGCCGTGCTCAGCAGCGGTCTCCAGCAGGCGGCGGGCCAGGCCTTGGCCACGGGCCGTTGAAGCTACATACATGGCAAAGAGATGGCCTTTGTGCGTGGTCTTCTCTCCCTGATCGCGATACATGCCCAGGCTGGCGCAGAGTCTGCCGTCTGCGTCAAAGCCTCCCCACATGGCCTGACCCTGGGCGCCGCTGAAGCGGCTCAGCAATTGCGCATCGCCGAGTGCCTGTTCGGTCGCGGGCGTGGCACCGAAGGCGGCGGGACATTCTGTCAGGGCCTGCAGGCGCAGGTCGCGATAACTGCAAAGGTCGGACTCAGTCAGTTGGCGTATGTCATATTGCATGGGCCGAGTTTAGACATGCTCGGCAAAAATGGGCACCAGCGACAGCAGCAGCAGGCCGGCCATCACGCCGTTGAACATGCGCAGTGCCTGTGGAGTGCGCAGTGCGCGCCCCACGGTGCTGCCGAACAGGGTCCAGACGCTGATGCTGGGATAGTTGACCAGACCCAGAACAAGGGCCGACAGCATCAGATTGACGAAAAAGCCTTCGCGCGGTGTGTAGGTCGCGACCACGCCCACGGCCATGATCCAGGCCTTGGGGTTGACCCACTGGAAAGCGGCGGCCTGCCAGAAGCTGAATGGGCGGCTGCCCGACTGGCCCTGGTCCACGCCGCCGGCACGGGCGATTTTCCATGCCAGCCAGATCAGATAGGCCGCGCCCACATATTTGAGCAGGGTGTAGATGCGTGGCTCGGCCTCGAACAGCTTGCCCAGGCCCGCGCCGATCAGCAGCACCATGAGGACCACGCCCAGACAGATGCCCAGCATATGCGGCACGCTGCGGCGGTAGCCAAAAGTGGCCCCCGAGGCCGTCAGCATCACATTGTTGGGGCCGGGCGTGACGGAGCTGACAAAGGCAAACATGGCCAGAGGCAGGATGAAGGCAGAGGATTCAGGCAGAAATGACATGGTGAACCTTGGGGCTGCATAAGCGTTGTGCCTCTATACTAAAAGCTTGAATCAGTACACCATCAGTACACTTTTGCAGGCCAATTCATGAGCTGGCCTGCTCTAATTGACCTGACACTTTGAGAAAGCGCTCCATGCTGGATGCACATATCGACGGCGGGGGCACGGCCCTGGCAGCCTTGCCTGTGGCCGCTACGGCCTCCCTGGGCTGGCAGCCCATGCGCTCCAGCGCGGTAGGCCTGGTGGAGCAGTTGGTCGAGCATTTCGGTGGGCTGATCCGCAATCATGGCCTGCGCGTGGGCGTGCGCCTGCCTTCGGTGCGGGCGTTGGCGGAAAGCGCAGGTGTCAGCCGCGACACCGTGGTCCAGGCCTACGACAAGCTGGCTGCCCAGGGTCTGGTTCAATCGCGGCGCGGCAGTGGTTTTTATGTGGCGGCCCAGCGCCGCGTGATGGAGCCTGCCGCCGTGGCTGCCGCCTCGGCGCAGCCGGCGGACTTCGACACCGCTTATCTGCTGCGCGGCATTTTTCGCGACGACAGCGCGGGCACAGGGGGCGCAGGCTGCCTGCCTTCGAGCTGGATGGACCAGGGCCTGATCACGGGCGCCATGCGCGCCATCACCCGTAACAATGCGCGGGCCGAGCAAAGCTTTCTCAGCTATGGCCATCCCCAGGGCTTTCTGCCGCTGCGCCAGCAGATTGCCTCGAATCTGCAGGCCCATGAGGTGCCGGCCCACCCCGAGGCCAACCTCATGACTGTAGGCGGCGTGACCCATGGCCTGGATCTGGTCGTGCGCTGCTTTCTCAAGCCCGGCGATACCGTGCTGGTCGAGGACCCGGCCTGGTTTCTGATCTTCGGGCGGCTCAAGTACATGGGCGTGAATGTCGTCGGCGTACCGCGCCTGCCCGGCGGGCCCGATGTGGCGGCTCTGGCATCCCTGGCGCAGAGCCACAAGCCCAAGCTCTTCATCCTCAACACGGCGGTGCACAACCCCACGGGGCTGAGCCTGTCTGCCGGCGTGGCGCACGAGGTGCTGCGCATTGCCGAGCGCCATGATTTCCTGCTGGTCGAGGATGACACCTATGCCGAATTCCTGGGCGCCATGCCGCTGCGACTGGCGGCCATGGACAGATTGCAGCGCGTGATTCTGGTGGGCGGCTACTCCAAGACCTTGTCGGGCGGCCTGCGCGTGGGCTATATCGCGGCCAAGCCCGAGTATGTGCACCGCCTGACCGACATGAAGCTGCTGGCGGGCCTGACCTCTTCGCTGCCGGCGGAGCAGATCGTGCACCATATCCTGGCCGACGGCTCCTTTCGCAAGCATGTGGACCGGCTGCGCGAACGCGTGGACCGGGCGCGTGGGCGCTGTCTGCGCAAGCTCGAAGCGCTGGGCTGCCATGCGGAGTACGAACCCGTAGCCGGCACTTTTGCCTGGGTCGACTGCGGCGTGGATACCGAGGTGCTGGCGCGTCAGGCGGCGCTGAGCAATCTGCTGCTGGCGCCGGGCCTGCTGTTTTCGCCGCAGCAGGCAACCAGCAGCAAGCTGCGCGTGCCCGTGGCGATGGCCGACCATACCGAGCCATGGAAGGTGCTGGAACAGATCCTCAGGCAGCTGCGCAAATAGCATCCTGCCCAGTGGGCAGGCTCGGGTTTTGTTCACGATTGATAACAATCGCGCGCCTCTGGCGTGATTGAGCATGTTGCATCTGCTGTTATGTTTGTAGCATGACAGCAGCACGAGCTTTGCCCCATGCCGCCGCAGGCCACTGCACGCGCGATCCCCTGCGCGGTCGCCCGGGCATGGGGCGGTGGCTGCTGTCAGCGCTGGTGCTTTGCTCTCTGGCCGCTTGTTCCAGCGCCCCCACGAATCACGGCGAAGTGAAGGGAGAGGACTTTCACTCGCGCGAGCTGCTGCAGTCCGACAGCAACCGCATGGCTACGCTGGCCATGAAGGAGAATCTGGAGAGCCTGTTTCTCATCATGGACAAGCTCTACCGCCGCAACCCCGCCGAATGGAAAAAGACGGCTTCCAGCCGCGAAGCGGCCATGACCTATGTGCGTATTGCCGTCATGGAGCGCCAGTCCTGGCATGAGCTGCAGGACAAGCGCGATGTGGCAGCGCTGTCCCTGGCCTTGCAGCCCGAGTTTGCCGGAGACCGGGTCGCGGCCTTCATCCATGCTGCAGCCGATATGTTGGTCACCGCGCATGGCGGGCGAACCAGCTTTACGCTGATCGACGGGCTGGATCCGCAGCATGTCTTCAATGCAGCGCGCAATCTGGAAATTGCCAACTGGATTCTCAACTCGCGCAAGACGCCCGGTGGAAAGCCCTTGCTGCTATCGAATCAGATAGCGCAAGAGGAGCGCAACCTGAGCTTCGAGCGCGAGATGGGAAAGATCATCGGCCGGCTGGATCTGGTGGCGGATTACACCACCGAGCGCTACCGGCGCTCCGTCATCGGCTATGCACAGGGATTGCTTGCCGGCCCGTTCATGCAGTTTTTGCCTGTTCGATAGAAATTCTTCAGACCTCACAGAGCACGATGGTGGCAATTGCGGACGAGTCTTCCATGGCACGCACGGCATGGGGCATATTGGCTGGCAGATGCATGAGTTGCTTGGGGCCCAGTTCATGCACGGTCTGGCCGATGAGAACTTCGAGCCGACCTTCCAGGCATTGCAGGCTGACGCTGCCAGGCACGCGATGCGGCGGTAGCGACTGGCCCGAGCGCAGCACGACGCGAATGACTTCCAGATCTTCCGCCTTGAAGAGCACGCTCGAGTGAGCAGCAGAAAGCCTGGCTCCGTAAGGAGCGACATCCAGAGCTTGGTGGGTGGGCGTGGAGTGGATATGGTCCATGACAGCACCTGAGCGAAAGCGGTAATAAGGCATTCTCCCCCGAGTGGGGCCCAAGTTCAATCACCGTTTTGTGACAGCGCTGTAGGGCATCAGGCCTTATCGCCTCGTTTCGTTGCTCATCAGCGCTGTTTGGCGCGTATCGCTGAGGTCCGGGAACGACAGGCAGCTGTCATGCCAGATGCCGCAGATTCTCTGCAGACATGGGGTTGAAGCCCGCTGTGGCGAATTCTGCAGCCCAGCGTTTCAGCAGGATCGAATAAGCGTTCAGGAAGAACTGCCGAGGAGCCTGAATCTGCCAGGTGACGGGCAGGTAGAAGCAGTCGTCGTGGCTGTCTTCCAGTGGTGCTGCAAAGTCGTATTGCAGGCTTTGCAAGGCGGCTTGCAATGACCGGGTCAGCATCACTTTGTGCGCAGTGCTCCATGAAGCCTGTTCACAGCAGGGAAAGAAATAGTGATCGAACAGCAGCAGCAACTGCTGGGGATCATTGGGGTCATAGACCGCGAGTTCCTGACCCAGAGACTCTTCCCGATCATAGATATCGAAGGGCGCCAGCAAAACAGACGGGTCGGCATGGAACTCGATGTCGCTGCCGGGGTGATTGAGAGGCTCGGCCATGGTCAGAGGAATACAGAAGAAACAAGGCGACAGTCTGCCATTGAGCGGCACTTCAACGCCGTATCCGCTTCAGCTATTTGTTCAAACTGAATGCCTTGCGCCAGCGCCGGCTCGCGTGAATAGTGGATGGCGTTGCTCGTGCGGCATATGAATTGCTTCCAGGCGTCGGAGCCGCTCTCGCGATCGTCGCCGCTGTCGCCACCTCAAAGGCATAAGGGCTGGTCACGCAGGTACAAATCCGGCTCATTTCGCCGTGCAGAGGGGAAGGCGAGGCGCCGTGCGCAGCGGCTGGGAATGTCTAGCTGGCTTCAATGATTTTCAAATCGAATCATTCATGCGGTTTAAACAATTGGACTTGAATGATTGAACGCTTCAGCATGCAGTGCAGGCACCGGATACAGGTGCCGCAGCCTGAACAAGGAGACAAGCATGAACAAGCGATTCTTACTGCGAGCCTGTGCGAGCGCAGGCCTGGCAGCCACCATGAGCATGGGCTTTGGCGGGGCGGTGCTGGCTCAGGAGAGCTATCCCGCAGCCCCCATCACGCTGGTGGTGCCGTTTGCCGCGGGCAGCGGCACCGATGCGGTAGCCCGCGTGGTGGCCAACAAGCTGGGCGAGCGACTCAAGCAGCCCGTGGTGGTGGACAACCGGGCCGGGGCCAATGCCCAGATTGCGGCCGCGCATGTGGTCAAGGCCAAGCCGGACGGCTATACGCTGTTCATGACCACCAACACCTCGCATTCGGCCAATCCCTGGCTGGTCAAGGGGCTCAAGTACGACCCAGTCAAGGACTTCACGCCCGTGGCTCGTGTGGGCGAGCTGCCGTTCGCGCTGGTGGTCCATCCCTCTGTGCCGGCCAGGACCGTGGCCGAGCTGATTGCCTATGCCAGGTCGCATCCGGACAAGCTCTCCTACGGCACGCCCAACAGCACCTCGCTGGTGGCTTCGGAAACCTTCAAATACATCACGGGTACGCAGATCACCGGCGTGCCCTACAAGTCCAGCCCGCAGGCGCTGACCGATGTGATGGGCAACCAGATCCAGATGTATGTGGCCGACCTGGGTTCGGCCTGGGGCACGCTCAAGACCGAGCGCGTGCGCACGCTGGGCGTGACGGCGGCCAAGGGATCGCAGCTGCTGCCCAATGTGCCCGCCATCGGCAAGACGCTGCCGGGCTTCGACCTCACCTCGTGGAACGGCATCTTCGGCCCGGCCGGCATGCCCAAGGCCATTGCCGAGCGCATCAACAGCGAGCTGCAGCTCATTCTCAAGGACAAGGCCGTGCAGGAGCAGCTGGCCCAGGTCGGCTTCGAAGTCTGGCCCACGGCCACGCCCGACGAGTTCGCGCTCTATGTGAAGGAGCAGCTTGCCAAATGGGGGCAGCTTGTCAAGCAGGCCGGTATCGAGGCGCAGTGAGATGACGAGCATGCACAGCAATAGCAGTCAGGCTGCGGGCCACACAGCGAGCCCCTCAGCGGATACATCAGCCGGTCCCTTGGCCGGCGTCAGGATCGTGGACATGACCTCCGTGATCATGGGGCCGTTTGCCACGCAGATTCTGGCCGCCCTGGGCGCCGATGTGATCAAGGTGGAGTCGCCTGAGGGCGACAACATGCGCCATGTAGGACCCATGCGCAACCCCGGCATGGGCCCCATTTTTCTGCAGGCCAACCAGGGCAAGCGCTCGGTGGTGCTCGATCTCAAGCAGGCCGCAGCGCGCCAGGCGCTGCTGCAGCTGCTGGCCGATGCCGATGTCTTCATCAGCAATGTGCGGCCCCAGGCCATGGCCAGACTCGGCCTGGACTGGCAGACGCTGGAGCAAAGCCATCCGCGCCTGATCCATGTGAGTTGCTGCGGCTTCGATCAGGCCGGCCCCTATGCGGCCAGGCCTGCCTACGACGATCTGATCCAGGGGGCGACCGGCGTGCCCTGGCTGGCCCAGCAGTATGGCGGGGGCGAGCCGTCCTATGCGCCCATGACGCTGGGCGACCGGGTCACGGGCCTGCATGCGGTCTATGCGGTCACCGCAGCGTTGTATGCGCGTGAGAAGAGCGGCCAGGGCCAGGCGGTGGTCGTGCCCATGTTCGAGGCCATGACGCAGTTCATCCTCGGCGATCACATGGCCGGGCTGAGCTTCGAGCCGCCGCTGGGCGAGGCCGGCTATGCGCGGCTGCTGACGCGCCATCGCAAGCCCTACCGCACCAGCGACGGCCATCTCTGCGTGCTGATCTACAACGACAAGCACTGGCACAGCTTCTTCAACGCCATAGGCCAGGGCGAGCGCATGCGCGAGCCCATGTTTGCCACCCACGGCCAGCGCGCAGCGAATATCGATGTCGTCTATGCCGAGGTGGCAAGCCTGATGCGCGAGCGCAGCACGGCCGAGTGGCGTGCGCTGCTCGATGCGGCCGACGTGCCGAATATGCCCATGGCCTCGCCCGAGGACCTGCTGGCCGACCCCCACCATGCGGCCACGGGATTCGTGCGCGAGATCGAGCACCCCAGCGAGGGGCGGCTGCGCACCACGGCCAATCCCACGCAGTGGAGCGCAACGCCCCCGGGCCGCGAGGCCAGCGCTGCGCCGCAGCTGGGCCAGCACACGTTGCAGGTGCTGCGCGAAGCGGGTCTAGGCGAGGCGCAGATTGCCGCGCTGCAGGCCAGCGGTGCCTGCATGCAGGCTTCATCATCCAACGACCAAAGAGAGACAGACATATGCCCCGCTATCTGATCCGCGAGCAGGACGTACAGGGCTACAGCCCCGCCAACCACCACGGCACGGTGAACCGGCGCCTCGTCAGCCAGGCCAATGTCGGCGCCCAGCATATGGAAGTGGTGCTCGGAACGCTGGAAAAAGGCGGCGGTGCGCTGCCGCATGCCCACCCGGGCATGGAGCAGGCCTGCTATCTGCTGGACGGCACGGCCGAGGTGGAGGTGCAAAGCCAGGGCCAGACCGAGCGCTTTGCCATGCAGGCGGGCGACACCTGCTTCTTCCCCGAGGACTGCATGCATGTGTTTCGCGTCACCAGCGACCAGCCTGTGCGTCTGCTGGTCATCTACAGCCCGCCCTATGGCGAGAACCCGGCGCGCGTGCGTCGACCTGATTGATAAAAACAATAGCTGATAGCGCCTGTCAGGCGGGCGTTTGAGGCGGATTTCATTGAAATTCAACCGATAGAGAGAAGCTGCCATGGATTTTTTATGGAGCGCCGAGCAGGAACAGATCCGGGATGCCGTGCAGCGGGCCTGCGCGCCTTTCGACGATGACTACTGGCTGAAGAAGGACAGGGACGGCGGCTTTCCGCACGACTTCCACCAGGCCCTGGCCGAAGCCGGCTGGCTGGGCATTGCCATGCCCGAGGAGTTCGGCGGTGCGGGTCTTGGCATCACCGAGGCCGCGCTGATGATGCACACCATCTCGGCCACGGGGGCGGGCCTGTCGGGGGCCTCGGCCGTGCACATGAATATCTTCGGCCTGCACCCGGCCGTGGTCTTCGGCACCGACGAGCAAAGACAGCGCTGGCTGCCGCCGCTGATCGCTGGCCGGGACAAGGCCTGCTTCGGTGTGACCGAGCCCAATGCCGGACTCAACACCCTCAAGCTGCAGACCCGTGCCGTGCGCGACGGCGATGTCTATGTGGTGCACGGGCAGAAGGTCTTCATCTCCACGGCCCAGGTGGCCAACAAGATATTGCTGCTGGCGCGCACCAGGCCCGTGGAAGAGTGCCAGGGCACCGAAGGCCTGTCGCTGTTCTATACCGACCTGGACCGCAGCCGCATCGCCGTGACCGAGATCGAGAAGATGGGCCGCAAATGCGTGGATACCAACCAGCTCTTCATCGACGGGCTGCGCATCCCGGTGCAGGACCGCATCGGCGAGGAGGGCAAGGGCTTTTCGTACATCTTGCACGGCCTCAACCCCGAGCGCATCCTGATCGCGGCCGAAGCCGTGGGCCTGGGCCGTGCGGCCCTGGCGCGCGCCACCCAGTATGCGAACGAACGCGTGGTCTTCGACCGGCCCATAGGCCAGAACCAGGGCGTGCAGCACCCGCTGGCCCAGGCCTGGATGGGCCTGGAGGCCGCACATCTGATGGTGCAGAAGGCCGCCTTCCTCTACGACAAGGGCCTGCCCTGCGGAGCCGAGGCCAATGCCGCCAAGTACCTGGCCGCCGAAGCCTGCGCCAAGGCCTGCGAGACCGCCATCTTCACGCACGGCGGCATGGGCTATGCCAAGGAGTTCCATGTGGAGCGCTATATGCGCGAGTCCTGGATTCCGCGCCTGGCACCCGTGAGCCCGCAGCTCATCATGTGCTTTATCGCCGAGAAGGTGCTGGGCTTGCCCAAGTCGTATTGACAGCCCGAGGGGCAGCGGAGGGAGGGTTAGCAAATGACCCGCTTGACCTTTCGTCGCCAAGGTCAGAGGGCGGGTCTCGGCCCGCCAGCCGACCTACTTTCTTCCGCAAGAAAGTAGGCAAAGAGCCGGCCCCCGCTGCCCCCGTCCCGCCGGCTGCGCCTGCGGGCAACCTGCGCCGTCAAGCTCTTGCGGCTGTGCGGTCCAACTCGCTGCGCGTGCTGTGCACGCTTCGCTCAGACACACGGCCGCAGATTTGATGACGATGCAGCTGCACTCTGCGGTGCAGCTGCACGCCGCAAGAGCTTGCCGTCACAGGCGTGGGCACAAGGGGTGAGACCAACAACCGGCTTCGTCCCAATTCTTGCAGGCCGCCCGTACCCACCCGTGTGTCTGCGCCTGCGGCATGCGGTTCGGGATGCGGGCAACGCTGCCGCAGGACAGCGTTGCATCGTGCTCTGGCTTGCCGCCGTCTGTCTGAGCGAAGCGGCTTGCCGCGCAGCGAGTTGGGCGGCACCGCAGTCTGAATGGCGTGACGCAGGTTTGCCCGTAGCGAAGCGCAGGGACGCGGACGGTAGGGCTGTGTTCTTTGCTTACTTTCTTGCACAAGCAAGAAAGTGAGTCGCCCGCCGGGGCGAAATCCCGGCGTGGCCGGCAAGGCCTCTGTCGCTGGCGACAAATCTGATAGCTGTTTTTGATAGCTGCTTGCGCATGCTGTGAAAGGGCTAGAGGCTGATTTGAATTGAATTCTCTGTTGCAGCTACATGACCGCAGGAGTTGGTGAGCGAGGCATATGAGCCACCGAGGCGAATTCCCGGTGTCTTGCTGCATCGAGTATGGTCTTGACCAGACTTTGCGAATCATGATGAAAACCCATTTGCTGCGTTACTTTGTGGTCCTGGCCGAAGAGTTGCACTTCGGCCGGGCTGCCCAGCGCCTGTGCATCACCCAGCCGCCGCTGAGCATGGCGCTCAAGGCGCTGGAGCAGGATCTGGGCACGGTACTCATGGAGCGCGACGCCAAGAGCGTGAAGCTCACGCCGGCAGGTGAGGCCTTTTTGCATGAGGCGCGCAAGGTGCTGGCCCAGCTCCAGCATGCGGCCGAGGTGGTGCGCGGCGTGGCCCAGGGGCTGCAGGGGCGACTGGACATCGGCATCACAGGGTCCATGGTCTACCGGCAGGTGCCTCGTTTCTGTCGGGCCTTTCGCGTCGAGCGCCCGCTGGTCGAGCTATGCCTGCACGAGATGTCCACGCGCGACCAGCTGCAGGCCATTGCCAGCGGGCAGATCGACTGCGGCTTTCTCAACATCGGTACGCCCCAGGACGATATACGCACGCTGTCCATTGGCGAGGAGGCTTTTGTCTGCTGCCTGCCCAGCGACCATGCACTGGCCGAGCGTGGCGAAATCGATCTGCACGAGCTGGCTCAGGACACTTTTGTCATGTTTGCACGCGAGGTGGCTCCGGCAAATTACGACAACGTCATCGCCTGTCTGCAGCAAGCCGGCATCCATCCGCATACCCGCCATGCCGCGCGCCAGTGGCTGACCGTCATGGCACTGGTCTCGGCCGGGCAGGGGGTGGCTCTGGTGCCTGCCTGCATGCAGACCGTGGGCATGAACGGCGTGCGCTTTGCGGCGCTGCGCGGCAGCCGCGTGACCACGCCGGCCGTGCTGGCCTGGCGGCCACAGGGCATGCCGGCCGTGCTCGAGGCCTTTGTGGCCAGCGTGCAGAACCTGGTGCACGCCGCACGGCCAGAACTCCCAGCCGCAGTCCGCTAAGTCCGCAACTTCGGTGCGTCTGTTGCCGCTCGACGAGAAAACCTGCTCCATGAGACCCTGTCAGTCAAAGATGGCAATGCCTGTGGCTCAGCCGAATTGAATGCCTTGCGCCAGTGGCAGCTCGCGCGAGTAGTTGATGGTGTTGGTCGTGCGGCGCATGTATTGCTTCCAGGCGTCGGAGCCGCTCTCGCGGTCGCCGCCAGTCTCCTTTTCGCCGCCAAAGGCTCCGCCGATCTCGGCACCGCTGGGCCCGATGTTGACATTGGCCATGCCGCAGTCCGAGCCGGCCGCGCTCAAGAACAGCTCCACCTCGCGCAGATCGTTGGAGAAGATGCAGGAGGACAGGCCCTGCGGCACATCGTTATTGAGGGCAATGGCCTGCTCCAGCTCGTCGTAGCCCAGCACATAGAGCAGGGGGGCAAAGGTCTCGTGCCGCACGATGCCGGTCTGCGCCGGCATGTCCACGATCGCCGGAGCCACATAGAAGCCCTGCGGAAACTGCTGCTCCAGCTGGCGCTGGCCGCCCGTGAGCAAATGGCCGCCGTCTTTCAGCGCCTGACTCAGCGAGTGCTGCAGCGCCTCGAACGATGCCTCGTTGATCAGCGGGCCGACCAGGGTGTCCGGCTGCAGCGGGTTGCCGATGCGCAGGCTGCGGTAGGCCGGCAGCAGCCTGTCCAGCAGCGGCTGCTTGACATCGCGGTGCACGATCAGGCGGCGCAGCGAGGTGCAGCGCTGGCCGGCCGTGCCCACGGCGCTGAAGACAATGGCACGCACGGCCAGATCCAGATCGGCAGCGGGCGTGACCACCATGGCGTTGTTTCCGCCCAGCTCCAGAATGCGTTTGCCAAAGCGCGCCGCCACCTTGGGGCCCACAGTGCGGCCCATACGGCTCGACCCCGTGGCCGATACCAGTGCAATCCGGGGACTGTCCACCAGGGCCTCGGCCACGGCTGCGCCGCCTAGCACGATCTGCGCCAGACCTGCCGGAGCCCGGTCGCCAAACCGGGCAATGGCCCGCTCCAGTGCCTTGAAGGTGGCCAGGCCCGACAACGGCGCCTTGTCGGAAGGCTTGAAGATCACCGGGTTGCCGCAGACCAGGGCAATCGCCGCGTTCCACGCAAATACGGCGCTCGGAAAGTTGAAGGCCGTGATGATGGCCACCGGCCCTAGCGGGTGATATTGCTCCATGATGCGGTGGCCGGGACGCTCGGAAACAATGGTCTTGCCATGCAGCTGGCGCGACAGGCCCAGCGCAAATTCGCAGATGTCCACGCCTTCCTGCACCTCGCCCAGGCCTTCCTGAGCTATCTTGCCGACCTCGCAGGAAATCACATGGCCGATATCGGCCTTGGCGCTGCGCAGCTCCTCGCCCCAGAGCCGCACCAGCTCGCCGCGTACCGGAGCAGGAACCAGGCGCCATTGCCTGAACGCCTCGACTGCATGGTCTATGACTTGCGCCACCTGAGCGCCGGGCAGGGCGGTCAGGCTGGCCAGTTCCGTGCCGTCGATGGGCGAGTGCACGCGGATGTCCTTGCCTTCAAGGGCCTGCAGCGCTATGCCGCAGCGGCTCAGCACGGTCTGGAAGTCGGCAGCGGAGATGGCAGTCATGGCATTCCCTCCTGAATGGTTCGAGATACAGGCCTCAGCCTAGCAGGCCTTCGAAGTAGGGGGCCACGCGGGTGCCCGAGAGTGCGGCCAGCGTGCATTGTTCCTGGCGCACAAAGCCTTGCTGCGGCAGTTGGCCCGTGGCGAATAGCTCCACGGCGGCCAGCATGCCGGCAGAGGTCGTCAGCTCTATGGCCGTGCGCTGTCTGCCGCGCAGTGCAGCGCCAAAGATGCGGGCCCCGCGCATCAGCTGCTCCAGCCGGCCCGCGCGCATGCCGCTGGCCATGGCGGCAATCACCACCATGTCTTCACGGCTGTGGGGCACCGCGCCTTCGAGCACCTGGCGCAGCAGATCGCGTCGCTCTATCAGGCGCAGGCCGTGCAGCAGCAAATGCATGGCATCGCGATGGCCGGGGTGGCGTATGGTCTTGTAGTTGAGGTTGCGCACGCGGCCCTGCAGCGTCTCGCACAGCGTGCCCAGACCGCCCGAGGTGTTGAAGGCCTCGAAGTTCTCGCCGTCCAGAATCAGGGCTTCGACCCCCTCCAGCGGCGGCACCAGCATGGGCTGACCGTTGACGATGGTGTTGCAGGGTTTGCAGTACTCGTTGATGACGCCGTCCACGCTCCAGGTGAAGTGGTAGCGCAGCGCATTTGTCGCATGGCGGGTGAGCGCACCCACGCGCAGCTGCAGATCGAACAGCTCGTCGAACTGCTGGGCCAGATGCCCACCCAGCATGCCGATCAGGCCCGGTGCCAGTCCGCATTGCGGCATCAGCACCGAGCGCGCCTGCGCCGCAATGTCCTGTATGGCGCGCATGGCTGCCACATCCTCGGTCAGATCGAAGTAATGCACGCCCTGCCGCGCCGCAGCCCGGGCCACGCGCTCGGCACAGAAGAAGGGCAGGGCATTGATGACCAGCGAGTGCTGCTGCAGCGCGCTGCTCAGTGCTGCATCGTCGTCGATATCCAGCTGCAGGGGGTGGATCTGCGGGTCGCTGCCGGGCGGGGGCTGCATATCGGCCAGCGTGACGGTGGCTTCATGCAACTCGGCAGCCATGTCGGCGATCGTTGAGCCGATCTTGCCGGCGCCGAGGATGAGAATGTTCTGTCCAGTCAGCTTCATCATGGAGAACTCCTTGAGAGCAACGCAGCGATCACTTCCTCTGGGGCCATCTTAAACACAGGGCAGCGATTTGCACCACCGTGGCAAGCGTCAGCAGGAGTCGATTTGCGTGGGCAGACAAGGAGTCTTCAGCAGGAGCAGTCCGCTTCGGAAAGAATAGCTGTCAGCGCTTGCGGAGTCAGAGCTGACAGCCTGACAGGCTTCAAGCCCGGAGGCCCGCTGTGATACCCGCTGCAGCAGAGCGGGGTCAGCTGGCCGGCGACCGGGTCTGGTGGCTAGTGGCTGTGCAGCACGATGGTGATCAGGGCCGAGGAGTCGAGCTCGGCCTCGACCTCATGCATGGTTTGGGCGGGCAGAAACAGCAACTGCCCCGCGCTCAGTGTCTGGCGGCTTGCGCCCTGGATGACGGCGAGCCGCCCCTCCAGACATTGAATCGTCAGTTCGCCCTGCACCTGATGCGCAGGCAGGCGCTTGCCTGCCATCAACACCAGGCGGATCACTTCCAGGGTTTCGGACTTGAACAGTGCAGCGGTCTTCTGGTTTCCCAGCGAAGTGCCGTAGGGCTGCACTTCGACGGGAACCCCGGGTTGGGCGTGGGGCAGGGCCATGGTCTCAGGCCTTTTTCTGCAGCATCTTGATGATGCTGGAAAAGTCTTCGCCGCCGTGGCCGGACAGGCTGTGCGCCGCATAGATGGAGCGCGCCATGCCACCCAGCGGCGTGCTGGCGCGGTTGGCCGTGGCGTTATCCTGCGCCAGGCCCAGATCCTTGAGCATCAGGTCCGTGCCGAAGCCGCCTGCATAGCCCTTGCTGGCCGGCGCGTTCTCATGCACGCCGGGGAAGGGGTTGTATTTTTCCAGGGCCCAGTTGCCGCCCGAGCTGCGACGCATGATTTCGGACAGCACCTTGGGGTCCAGGCCGTTGGCCACGCCGAGGGCGATTGCTTCGCTGGTGCCCACCATCAGAATGCCCAGCAGCATGTTGTTGCAGATCTTGGCCGTCTGGCCCGCGCCGACACCGCCCGCGTGGAAGATATTGGCGCCCATTTTTTCAAGCAATGGCTGGGCGCGTGCCAGTTGCGCGTCGCTGCCGCCCACCATGAAGGTCAGCGTGCCGGCAATGGCACCGCCGGTGCCGCCCGAAACCGGGGCGTCGATGAAGTCGATGCCCGCTGCCTGGGCCGCCTTGGCTACCTTCTGGCTGGTGGCCGCGGCAATGGTGGAGCTGTCGATGACCAGCGTGCCCTTGGCGATGTGCGCGAGCAGACCGGCCGCACCGTCGCGGCCCAGGAACAGGCTCTCTACATGCTGGCTGGCGGGCAGCATGGTGATGACGGTTTCGGCGCCTTGCACGGCTTCCTGGGCACTCGAGGCCGCCTGTGCTCCGGCGGCCACGACCTTGGCGATGGCCTCCTGGCTCAGGTCGAAGGCTTTGACACTGTGGCCGGCCTTGGCCAGATTGACGGCCATGGGGGCACCCATATTGCCCAGACCGATGAAAGCGATTTGCATGTCTGTCTCCTTGCTGTTATTGAATTGATAGCGTCTAGCGCTTTATCCATAAGCGATTGATTGGTTTTCGCTTAATTCTTGAGAATGGCGCCCTTGTCAGCGAGCAGGCTGCGCAAGATGCTGCGATGACAATGCGCCTCGTCGTCGCAGTAGCAGCCCAGAGAAAAGGCCGAGCTATGCGACAAGGCTGCAAGCAGGCCCAGGGTGCGATCGGCTGCGGGCTCGGCCAGTTGCTTGCGAAACTGCTTTTCAAACTGCTTCCAGAGCTTGTCGGCCTGTGCCTCCTGGCCGGCCGTGCGCAGCTTGATGGCCTCCAGGGCCTGCTGCATCAGCTCCACCTCGGGCGAGAGCTCGGGATACCAGCAGTCGTAGTAGTTGCGGCTTGCGAACTCGGCCTTGGGTACGCCGCGCGGCGGTCTGCGCACCGTACCTATGCGCAGGCCCTCGTCGGGGGCGCGTTCGCTGCCTAGCTGGACTATGCGTATGGCCATGAGGTCAGTCCTTTGTGCTTATTCGCTGTCGAAAATAGGATGTTTTCTGGGGGCGTCGGCATCAGCCGGTTTCGAGGCTGCCCTGGTGCGCTTACGCCCGCTGCTGGAGCCTTGAGCGCCGGGGTTTTCTCCATCGCCCGGCTTCTTGCCATCGGTCTTGCTGCCGGTCTTGCGTTTTGGCGTGGCCTTTGCCAGCGGATTGAAGGCCAGGGCTTCGCTGATCCAGTGCTGCCACTGTTCACGCCTGGCGTAGCCCGTGGGGCCGACGAGAAAGTAGCCGTCCATCAGCCCGTGTGAGGACAGCGGGCGCACGCCCGGCATCTCCGCGATCTGCGCATGACTGGCGGGGGGCAGGCGCACCAGCAACTCGTCGTTTTCCACGCCCAGGCACATCTTGCCGTCGACCATGAACACATGGCAGCCAAACATGGTTTTCTCTTCCACGGCTGTGCAATCCTGCAGCGCATCGCGCACGGCATCTATGAGCTGCAGGGTTTCAGGGGCGATGGGCTTGGCGGGCATGACAATCCTTGCGTTGCGTGGTGGCAGCAGCTTAGCGAATGACCTCCGGAGCATCGCCCTCCAGCATGCGCCTGGCAATGATGACGCGCATGATTTCGTTCGTGCCTTCCAGAATCTGGTGCACGCGGGCATCGCGCATCAGACGCTCCAGCGGGTATTCGCGGATATAGCCATAGCCGCCATGCAGCTGCAGGGCCTCGTTGCAGACCATGAAGCCGGCATCGGTGGCAAAGCGCTTGGCCATGGCGCAGTAGGTCGATGCATCACGCGCACCGGCGTCCAGCTTGGAGGCTGCCAGGCGCACCATCTGCCGCGCTGCGACCAGCTCGGTCGCCATGTCGGCCAGCTTGAACTGCAGGGCCTGAAAGCTCGCAATGGACTTGCCGAACTGCTTGCGCTCCTGCATGTACTGCTGGGCCTGGGTCAGCGCGCCCTGGGCTGCGCCCACCGAGCAGGTGGCGATATTGATGCGCCCTCCGTCCAGGCCCTTCATGGCTATCTTGAAGCCTTCGCCCTCGCGGCCCAGCAGGTTGTGTGCGGGAATGCGCACATTGTCGAAGCTGATGACGCGCGTGGGCTGGCTGTTCCAGCCCATCTTCTCTTCCTTTTTGCCATAGCTCACGCCGGCTGCATCGGCAGGCACGGCAAAGGCCGAGATGCCCGAAGCCCCGGAGCCGGCATCGCCGGTTCTTGCCATCAGCACCAGCACATCGGTGCTGCCCGCGCCGCTGATGAAGGCCTTGCTGCCGTTGACGATGTATTCGTTGCCGACCAGTTCGGCCCGGGTCTTGAGCGAGGCCGCATCCGAACCCGCGCCGGGCTCGGTCAGGCAGTAGCTGGCCAGCTTGCTGCCGCTGGTGAGCTGCTCGCCCCATTCGGCGCGCACGGCGTCGGTGGCCCAGGTTCCCAGCATCCAGGTCGCCATGTTGTGGATGGTGATGAAGGCCGTGGTCGATGGATCGACGGCCGCCATTTCTTCGAAGACCAGCGTTGCATCGAGTCGTGGCAGGGCCAGGCCGCCGATGCTCTCCGGAGCATAGAGGCCACAGAAGCCCAGCTCGCCGGCCTTGGCAATCGCATCGCGCGGGAAGATGTGTTCGCGGTCCCACTCGGCCGCATGCGGCGCCAGCTCGGCCTGCGCAAAAGCACGGGCGGTATCGGCAAATGCGCGTTGATCTTCGCTGAGTTCAAAGTCCATTTCGTGTCTCCTTTTTTGTTCTATTCGTCTTCTGGCCCCTGACGGCTTTGCAGCTCAGTCCGGCGGCCCCTGGTGCAGCCAGCGTTTGAGCACCGCATCGCGGGCCGTGATCTGCTGCACCAGACAGCCGTGGTAGCGGCTGGGCCAATCGGGCTGCGCTTCAAAGGCCTTTGTGGCCTGCTTGCACTGGGTAATGCGCTGGCGGCTCCATTCGCCTTGCTCCTTGCGCAGGGCGGGGCGCTCATGGGCCGATAGCGCACGCATCACGTCGCCGTAGAGAATCTGGTGGTCGGTGTCGGCTTGCTGGAAATCCTTGATGGCACAGGCATTGGTCTGGGCCGTGGTGCCGCCGGCCACGCAGTCGGCTCCGGCCTGGGCCAGGGCGTGCTGGCTCAAGCTTGCAGCAATAAGAAGAGCTGCAAGCGATTTGGCGTCGATGGTCGCAGGCCGCAGTTGCCTGATTTTCTGAATGCGGATCGTCATGCCCGCATCATCGCAGCCCGTGGTGGTCTGCAGGCGCAATCGGTGTGGGGTGAGCCGGTTCATGGCTGTTTTTCCCCTTGAGCCTGTTTCGCCAGCGGAGACCAGTTGTTCTTGAAGTCCTTGACCCGGCTCAGGGCCATGCCGATGCGGCAAGCAGCCATGTCTTCGGCTTCATGGACATAGCCATTGGGCTGGCAGCGCCGGTCGCGCCGCTGTGTCCAGTCGTCCTGTTCGGTTTGCAGGGCCTGGGCGCTGGCCTGCGGCAACTGGCGCTGCAGGTACAGGTAGAGCACCTGCATGCCCCGCTCCAGGACCTGGGCCTGTTGCTCAAGACAGGCAAGAGACAGTGGCTGATCTGCGGGGCAGTGCAGCGGGGCCGGTTCGTTTTCCTGGGCCGAGGCCACAGACAGATGGGCAATCAGCAGGCTGCCGGCAACCAGGGCGCACAGACGGGTCAGCCGCCGTGCGGGGCTGTGAGATATGTTTGCGGCAGGGCGCAGGGGTGAGGAGCGTGACAATTCTTGAACGTACATGCCAGCCATCATCGGCAAAGCCGCACAGCGCAGCCCGGGCCTGGCAAGAGGCAGGGCTGCACTGTCGGGTTTCATGGAAGGCTTACTTGAGGCTGATGGTGGTGTTCACGCCGTGGCTGGTGGTGCTGTCGTCGAACCAGCGTGCCGTGACGGTCTTGGTCTGGGTGTAGAACATGACCACCTGCTTGCCGTAGGGGCCCAGGTCGCCCAGCTTGGAGGCACGGCTGCCCGTGAACGAGAACAGCGGCACGGGCACGGGGATGGGCACATTGATGCCGACCTGGCCCACATCGATCTCTTCCTGGAACTTGCGCGCGGCCGCACCCGATTGGGTGAAGATGGCCGTGCCGTTGCCATTGGGGTTGGCGTTGATGAACTCGATGGCCTGATCGATGTCCTCGGCAGCGACCAGACACAGCACGGGGCCGAAGACTTCCTGCTCGTAGATGCTCATGCCGGGCTTGACGCCGCTGAAGATGGTGGGGCCGACAAAATTGCCCTTGGCATAGCCGGCTACCTCGGGTTTGCGGCCGTCCAGCTCCAGCGTGGCGCCGTCGGCCAGACCGCGCTCGATCAGGCCTTCGACACGCGACAGGGCCGCGCAGCTCACCAGAGGGCCGACATCGGTGCCGGGCTCGGTGCCGCCACTGACCTTGAGGGTCTTGGACTTGGCCACCAGATCGGGAATCCAGTTACGGGCTTCTCCCACCAGAACGGCCACGGAGACCGCCATGCAACGCTGGCCGGCCGCACCGAAGGCCGCGCCCAGCAGTGCGTTGAGCGACTGTTCCTTGTTGGCGTCGGGCATGACGATGGCGTGGTTCTTGGCGCCCATCATGCATTGCACGCGCTTGCCGTTGAGGCTGGCGCGGTTGTAGACATGGGTGCCGACCTTGGTCGAGCCCACAAAGCTGATGGCCTTGATATCGGGGTGGTCGCAGATGGCGTTGACCACGTCCTCGCCGCCGTGGATCACATTGAGCACGCCGGGAGGCACGCCGGCTTCCAGTGCCAGCTCGGCCAGGCGCATGGTGACGATGGGGTCCTGCTCGGAGGGCTTGAGGATGAAGGTATTGCCCGTGGCGATGGCCATGGGGAACATCCACAGCGGAATCATGGCCGGGAAGTTGAAGGGAGTGATGCCTGCGCACACGCCCAGCGGCTGGTTCAGCGTATAGGTATCGACGCCGTTGGCCACATTGTTGGCCAGCTCGCCCAGTTGCAGCGTACCGATATTGGCCGCATGTTCCACGACTTCCAGGCCGCGGAAGACATCGCCTTCGGCGTCGGGCAGGGTCTTGCCCTGTTCGGCCGTCAGCAGGGCGGCCAGCTCCTTCATGTTCTCGCGAATCAGCTGCTGCAGCTTCAGAAAGATGCGGGCGCGTGCGCCGATGGGGGTCTTCTTCCAGGCCTTGAACGCCTGCTTGGCATTGGCCACGGCGGCGTTGACCTCGTCGGGCGTGGCGAACGGTACGCGCGCCAGCACTTCCTGGGTCGCGGGGTTGACCACATCGCGCCATTGGGTGGTTTTGGATTCGACCATCTGCCCGTTGATGAGCAGCTTGACCGTGGGCGCCAGAACCTTGGCGGAAGTCGGTGCGTTCATGAGGTGTCTCCGTTGGTGAATTCGTTCCTCATGGTATGTGTGCGGATTTGCCATAGCAATAGCAAACACTGCACATAGGGTGTGCAAATGTGCACAAGTGGATGCTATGTCTGCCAGCGCTTTGGAGCTTGTCGTGCAGGCATGGCAGCAGTACCTGCGGCGGCAAAATGCAAAAGGGCCCACTCGGGCCCTTTTGCCATTCTTAGGTGCTCTTAGAGCTCGCTGAACATCTCGTCAAAGGCTTCGCTCGCGAAGTCGTTGCGCCAGGCCTTGTCCTTGTCCTTGGGCACCATGCCAAGGGAAAGTACGCCCTCGTAGGTGTGGCTGGCGGGGGCTGAGTATGCAGCTTGCAGCTTCTTGAGTTCGCCCTGCACCTGATCCAGGCTGAGCTTGTTGCGCACCATGCGTTGAATGCCCTCGGCCCAGGTCTCGGGAGTCTTGACCAGCTGGCAGCTGAACTTCACCTCGGTATTGAGCACGCCATGCTTGTCGAGCTTGGGTTTGGTGGCCGAGACGGTCTTGCACTGCGATTGCTGGCGCGCCTTTTGCACCGTGCTCATCAGGCTTTCCACGGGCGCACGCAGGGCGTTGCGCTGTGCCTCGGGGAACAAGGGCAGGGCCATGTCGGTGACTTCACGCGGGAAGTCCTTGTCGGCTTGCTTGAGTTCGGCGGCGTTGGCGTAGTCCGCACTGCGGCCCGAGCGCAGGCGGTCCGGGCGCAGATAGTCATTGAGCTGGCTGATGGCCTGCTCGTCGTGATTGACCAGGGTGCGGATATACAGCTCTGCAGCAGCAATGGGCGAAGGCGGCTCGGCCGCCTGCGAAACTGCCGCCAGGGGAAGCAGCAAAAAAGCGATGGCAGTCTTGATGGAATTGTTCATATTTTTATAACGATTTGAAGGGGCTGAATCACGTGGAGTCACATGAAAACAGCATGAAGCCCTGGCAGACAGACGGCGCTGCGGCTTGGGCGGGAAGCTGCCGAACAGCCCTGATGCTTATCAGCGGGGGCTCATGGCATGCGGGCGTTCTAGACGTGGGATGGAAATCCGGAGAAATGCCTCGCAACAAGTGTAACCCCGGCTTGCTAGCATTTTTGCGGGCATGCTGGAGCCGCGCTGCAACGGGCTCGGGAACGGCAGGCCCTGTGCCGCGTCTGCTGTCCAGTGTCGGTGCGGCCAGCAAAAAGCCCCGTGCAGCCGATGCTGACGGGGCTTTTGAGGGTTGTGGGGCTGTGTCCGAGCCGGGTTTTAGGGATGGCCGCAGGCGGCTCTCAATCCAGGCTGATCTGGGCTTTTTCAATCAGCAGCTTGTATTGCTCGGACTTCTTCTTGGCAAATTGCTGCATCTCCGGCACGGTGAAGCTCATGGGCTGGAAGGCGAAGGTGGAGAACTTCTCTTTGACCTGCGGGTCCTGCAGCACGGCTACCACATCGCTGCGGATCTTGTCGCGCACGGCGGCATCCACGCCCTTGGGGCTGAGCAGGGAGACAAAGGAGTTCACATCCAGCTCGGCGGGGCCGCCAGCTTCGGCGACTGTCGGCACGTCCGGCATTTGCGCGATGCGCTTGGGTGCGGCCACGGCCAGATAGCGGATCTTGCCGCTTTTGTAGATGCCCTGGCTGGAGGGCAGGCTGGCAAAGCTCCAGGTCGGGTCCCCGTTGGCGACCGAGGTGAACAACTGGCTGACCTCGCGGTAAGGCACATGGGTCATCTTGCTGCCGGTCAGATAGTCCAGCCATTCGCCGCCCAGATGGCCGGGGCTGCCCACACCCCAGGAGCCGTAGCTGATCTTGCCGGGCTCGGCCTTGGCGGACTTGATCAGGTCGCCCATGTTCTTCCACGGTGAATTCGTGGGGACGGCTACAAAGAAAGGAGTCAGGAACAGCGGGGCCACGGGGTCGAAGTGGCTCAGCGTGTTGAAGTTCTTGTTCTTGTAGAGATAGGGCAGGGCCGAGATATGTTCGCTGTCCAGTTGCAGCAGGGTATAGCCATCGGGCTTGGCGCGGCGTGCGTACTCGATGGCGACAAAGCCGCCGCCACCGGGGCGGTTGTCCACGGTCACGCCCTGTTTCCAGCGCTGGGCCAGCTTTTCGCCAACGATGCGCAGCACGGCATCGGGACCGCTGCCCACGGCAAAGGCCGTGACCACGGTCACGGGGCGATTGGGATAGCTGGAGGAATCACCCTGGGCCAGCGCCTGGCCGGCTGCGGCCAGCATAGCGGTGGCGGAAACTATTGTTTTGATAGCTGTTAGCGTATGTGTGGATTGGATTTTGTTCTGATTTTGCTTGTATTTCACAGTTTGTCTCCGGTGGGTGTTTTTTAGGGACTGCAAAGCGTTGCTGGGCAGCCGCGTCCGGGCGCGGCCGCAGGGGACGGGTCTATTGCGGGGCGTCCGGCTGGGCCAGAGGCGCTGCCTGGGAAAAGGCGGGCAGGGCGCTGCAGGCAGCATCCACGGCGCTGATCAGCGGCCAGCGGGCCAGATCCACGCCAAAGCGGCGTGCGCTCTCGACCTGCGGAATCAGATAGACATCGGCCAGGCCGGGGGCCTTGCCGAAGCAGAAGCTGCCGCGTGTGTCGTCCTGTGCCAGCAAGGCTTCGATGGCGTCGAAGCCCGCCGTGATCCAGGTGGCGCACCAGGCGTTGATGGCGGTCTCGTCGGCACCGAACTGCTGGCGCAGGGTCTGCAGGATGCGGCGGTTGTTGATGGGGTGCACATCACAGCCCACGATGGCCGCCATAGCGCGCACATGGGCGCGGGCCTCAGGGTCGGCAGGCAGCAGCGCGGGCTCGGGGTAGCGCTCTTCCAGCCATTCGATGATGGCGGGCGACTGGATCAGCGTTTCGCCGCTGTCCAGCACCAGCGCGGGTACCAGGCCTTGCGGGTTGATGCGCTTGAAAGGCGCTTCTGCCTGCTCGTCCAAACGCAGATCGACAGGGAGGTAGTCGGGCGTGAGGCCCTTGAGCTTGAGTGCGATGCGCAGGCGGTGCGAGGTGCCGCTGCGAAAAAAGCTGTAGAGCTTCATGGTCTGCGCGCCTTACTCGGGCTGGCCCACGCTCAGGGCAATCTCGCCCACGCCTTCCACGCGGCCGGTGATTTGGTCGCCGGGCAACACCGCACCCACGCCCTCGGGCGTGCCCGTGTAGATCAGATCGCCGGCCTGCAGGTGATAGAACAGCGACAGATCGGCAATGATTTCGCGGATGTTCCAGATCAGCTTGTTCACATCGGACTGCTGCTTGAGCTGACCGTTGACGCTCAGCTCGATGAGGCCGGATTCGATCACCTTGCCGGCCATGGGCACGATTTCGCTGGCGACGGAGGACTGCTCCACATCCTTGCCCAGATCCCAGGGGCGGCCCTTGTCGCGTGCCACCAGCTGCAGATCGCGGCGTGTCATGTCCAGGCCGCAGGCATAGCCGTATATGTGCTCATGGGCTTGGTCGGCAGGAATGCGAAAGCCCGGCTTGCCGATGGCCACGACCAGCTCCATCTCGAAGTGGTAGTTGCTGGTCTCGGGGGGATAGGCCACGGTGGCGCCCGATTCGGTCAGCGTCTGTGGGGCCTTGGTGAAATAAAAGGGGCGCTCGACGCTTTTGTCCACGGGACGGCCCATCTCCAGTGCATGGGCGTGGTAGTTGCGGCCCACAAAGAACAGGCGGTTGACGGGCAGGCGTTGCTCGCTGCCGCGCACGGGCAGGGACTGCACGGGGGACGGAGCCCAGAGATAGTTGTCGTTGTAGTTGGCTTGGGTCATGTGTGATTCCTGATGGGTATCGGTGACTAGGTGCTTGAAAAAGACGCGTTCCATGTGTGAGACAGCCAGCAAGGGCCTGGGCGGCACCGCCGCCCCGCAGCAAAGGCTGTCGTCCCCTTTGAGGGGGAAGACACGAAGCGGCTCAGGGGGTATCCGCCCTGTAGGCGTGGACGGCCTCGAAAATCGGCGTATCGGCAAAACGGAACAGATCCAGCTGCGGCTGGTCGGCATCGCATTGCGCGCTGAACAGCTGCCAGGAGGGCACGACAAACATGTCGCCGCGCCGTACCTGCCATTGGCGCTCGCCCACGGTCACCGTGCCCTGGCCGTCAAAGACCTGGAAGACGGCAGAGCCCACTTCGCGCTTGGCCCGGGTGCTGGCGCCGCAGGCTACGCGGTGCATTTCGCAGCGAATGGTGGGCAGCACATCGCGGCCGTTGCTGGGGTTGGTGTAGCGCACGGCGGCATGGCCGGGGCTGACGGTGGCGGCATGGCCTTCGGCTTCGAGCGCCAGTTGCTCGGTCAGCGCGCGGTCGGTATCCACCCAGCGGTAGGCCAGCAAAGGCGTGGTTGGGCTGTCCTGCAGGTGAGCCACAGGGCTCAGTCCGGGATGACCCCAGAGGCGCTCGGAGCGCGAGAACTCGGGCGTGGCTCGCTCCTGCGGGTCCAGATGCAGGCGGCCATGCTCGAAGAACTGGGACTCTGTGTAATAGGCAAACGGAATATCCAGCCCGTCTATCCAGGCCATGGGCTGGCTGGCCGCATTGTGGTGGGCGTGCCAGTTCCAGCCGCCCTGGGGCAGAAAGTCGCCGCGCGACATGCGGATCGAGTCGCCGTTGACCACGGTCCACACGCCTTCGCCTTCGACCACAAAGCGAAAGGCATGCTGAGTGTGGCGATGCTCGGGCGCATCTTCGCCAGGCATCAGGTACTGGATGGCAGCCCACAGCGTGGGCGTGGCAAACGGGCGGCCGCCCAGCGCCGGATTGGCCAGCGCAATCGCGCGGCGCTCGCCGCCCCGGCCCACGGGGACGATGCGACCGGCTTCATTCGCCAGCTTGAGCAGATTCTCCCAGCGCCACAGATGCGCGGCGGCCTGGCTTTTGGGATGGGCAGGCATCAGGCCGCCGATTTCCGTCCACAGCGGCACCAGCATTTCCTGCTCGAAACCTCGGTACAACTGCGCAAGCGCTGCTGTGGGCTCGGGTTGGCCGGGGGCGTCGCGGGCCGTGAGCTTGACCGGTGAGGGCTGGGCTTGCGCAAGGCTCATGGTTTGTTTCTTTCTTTGGTATCTGCTTGGCAGTGCGTTGCTGCCTGATCTGGCGGCTTGCGGCCTGGAATGGGGTCAAAGAGAGGCTGTAAATCAAATAAACAGCACACTGATGATTAGCATAATGTTGATCTGCATCAGCGATGATTGGGTTAAACCCGGTAGCAGGCCTGGCTCGAATCGAGGCGGCAGTCGTGCGAATATCGGGGTCTTTCAGTCATGGCCCCTCAACTGCTGCACGGCAGGGCGGGCCCGGCGTCGGCCACTCAAGACATGCAATACCAACCCGCAGAACTAGAAAACTATCCCGGCTATCACATCCGCAGGCTGCAGCAGATCGCCGTAGCCGTGTTCATGGAAGAGACCGAGGAATTCGGCGTGACGCCCGTGCAATACGCGGCCCTGTCGGCCGTGCTGCGTCAGCCGGGCATCGACCAGCGCACGCTGGCACGCAATATCGGCTTCGACACCTCCACCATAGGCAGCGTGATCGACCGCCTGGAAGCGCGCGGCCTGATGGCGCGCAACGCCAGCCCTGCCGATCGGCGTGTGCGCCTGCTGAGCCTGACCGAAGAGGGGCGCGGCTTGCTGGTGGCCGCCGAGCCTTCGGTGCTGCGCGCTCAGCGCCGCATGCTGGAGCCTCTTCCTGACGACAAACGGGCGCAGTTCATGGAAATGCTGTCGCTGCTGATTCACGAGAACGACGAGTTCGCGCGCGCCCCGAGTGCGGTGGCCCAGCGCAGTGCCGAGCGCAAGCGCAGTGCTGCCGTCAAGGCGGTCAAGGGCCTTACGGGCAAGGTGCAGGGTAGCGTGAACGACTGAACCACGGATCGCAAGGAAAGACATTGGACTGGGACCATCTGCGTTTTTTTGGTGAACTGGCGCGCAGCGGCAGCATGGCGGCGGCTGCGCGGCGCATGGGAGTCGAGCACACCACGGTGTCGCGGCGCATTCAGGCGCTGGAAAAGCAGCTCGGTGCCGTACTGTTTGCGCGCGAAGGCGGCCAGTGGCGGCTGACCGAGGCCGGGCGGCAGTTGCAGGAAGTGACCAACACCATGCAAAGCGCGGTTGACGGGCTGGAGCGGGGCCCCCTCGCGCATGCTGCGACCGCCGAGGGGCTGGCCGGGCTGGTACGGGTGGGGGCCACCGAAGGCTTTGGCACGCAGATGCTGGCCTCTGAGCTCGCCAGGCTCACGCTGCGCTACCCGCTGCTCAGCGTTGACCTGCTGGCGCTGCCGCGCATGCTGCATCTGTCCAGCCGCGAGGCCGATATCGTCATCTCGCTGGAGCGGCCCAAGCGCGGCTCGGTCGTGGTCACCAAGCTGACCGACTATCGGCTCTATCTATACGGCCAGCGTGAATATCTGGCGCGCAAGCCCTTGGTGGCCAGAACCGAGGATCTGCGCCATCACAGCTTTGTGCACTATGTGGACGATCTGCTGTTCACGCGCGAGCTGCAATTGCTGGATACCTTGCACCGGCCCGAGCGTTTTGCGCTGCGCAGCACCAGCATCACTGCTCAATACGAGGCCGTGCGTGCCGGTGCGGGTCTGGCCGTGCTGCCGGCATTTGTGGCCGACAAGGACCCGATACTGAGCCGCGTGCTGCCCGAGCAGGCTTGTTTCACTCGCACCTTCTGGATGAGCATGCCCGTGGAGTCGCGCCAGATTCCGCGCATAGCCACGACCTGGAGCTTTCTGCGCGATGCCGTGCAAGGCATGCAGAAGCTGCTATTGCCGGATGCATGATTTTTGATGGCGTCTTGCTCTTCATGGAGGCGGCCTGGCTTCTGATTTGACCCTGCTTCCATGCGCTGCATGGAGGCTGATCTGCGCTGCCAGACCAGTTGGGAGTCAGGCATGAGTAGCCCTGAGCGCCGATGGATGCCGCCGCCATCGCCTTGATAACAGCGCAGATTGCACGCATATACTGGTCCGACCGGATGACTCGGCGCCTGCGGCCAGGCCAGGCCTGTATCTGCCTCTGCCACGCGCGGCGCTATGACCAGAGCGTATGGCAGCCAGTCTCCTTGCGCTGATTTTTATGAAAGCAAAGCATGATCGTCACAACCACTCCCTCCATCGAAGGCAAACGCATCACCCGTTATTGCGGCGTGGTGGCGGGCGAGGCCATTCTGGGCGCCAATGTGTTCAAGGACTTCTTTGCCGGGATTCGCGATATCGTGGGCGGGCGTTCTGGAACCTACGAACGCGAGTTGCAAAAAGCGCGTGAAATTGCTCTCAAGGAACTCGAGCAACGCGCTGCCGAGGCGGGAGCCAATGCGGTGGTCGGCGTGGACCTTGATTTCGAGGTGCTGGGCCAGGGCAATGGCATGCTCATGGTCTCGGCCAGCGGCACGGCTGTCGTCGTGGAATAGGTGCCAGGGGCCTTGGCTGGCCTGACGCGAAGAAGCTTGCAAACCTATTCCATGTGCAATTGCACATTTTTGGACTACTTCGAAATTTGTAGCGAAAAGTCGTTGTAGAATTCGTTCCATCGTAGGGGAGTCGCCAAGCTGGTTAAGGCACTGGATTTTGATTCCAGCATGCGAAGGTTCGAATCCTTCCTCCCCTGCCAAAATTCAAAACCCTGCTCATTGCAATGAGCAGGGTTTTTTGTTTATCAGCTTGGGGCGCAAGCAAGCGAGCCAAAAGCTTTCAGTCATGCGCGATTGAGGGCACTCAGGTTGCGCTATCGCGTAGCCAGCCTTGCTGGGCAGCACAAGGTCGCAGCCTTCGGTGATGGGAGGCTGCTTGCAGTCTGATGAGCTCAGGCATTGCTGAAAGCGACGCACCAGGCCAAAGAATGCATAAGGGTAAGCACTTACCTTTTGCAGATATTTGCGGCAAACCAGCCAAACTTACCGAGTGTTTTCGCCGTATCGTCAGTGGCATCAATGAGCGCGGGAAAACAACCATTAGACTCCTCGCTCTTTTGTGTCGCTGTTATTCGACGAGCGCACCTGGGTCCTTGTGAGCGAGCTTGACCGCTCGACCACGACAGAGGCGGGGCTTCGGCCGGAGTCACTCTGATGTACCGCAGTGCGCCCTTGCCATGGTCACAAGTGAAGTGCAGGCAAGTGCAGATATGTTGATATATCTTGCCTGATTGAAACAAATGTATACATATTTGCCATCTGAAAAGACAAGCTCACTACCGGGCTGGGTTAGCTGACACAATGATTGGCTGTTGGGTGTCGCCGAGGTTCGCTCCACGCGTTTGACTGAGGGCGAACAGCAACAGAAGTCGCTCGGCGCAATGCATGGCTGCAGGTGGTGGCAGAGAGTTCTCGGGGTTTGTGTTTAACGCTGCGTTTGCGCAAGTGCACGGCAAGATTTGGATAGACAAGGTATGGAATATCGACTGGATGAAACGGACCGCCAGCTGCTGCGCCTGCTGCAGACCAACGCGCGTGCCTCGACCGCGCATTTGGCTCGGCAGATGAATCTGGCTCGGACCACGGTGGTCGCTCGCATCGCCAAGCTGGAGCAGGAGGGCGTGATCGCCGGCTATGGCGTTCGCCTTGGCTCGCGCATGGAGCAGTCTGCCGTGCGCGCCTATTGCGGTATCCGTGTTCAGCCCAAGACGGCAACTTCGGTGATGCAGGCGCTCAACCGCTTCACCGAGGTGGAAGAGGTGTCGGCCGTCAGCGGACAGTACGACTACATGGTGTTTGTGCGCTGCGAGAGCAATGAAAAACTGGATGCGCTGCTTGACCGTATCGGCCTGATCGACGGCATACAGCAGACCTATACCTCGGTGGTGCTGAGCCGCAAGATCGACCGCCGCACCACGGCCGAGGTTGTGGGAGAGGCTTAGACGCCCTGAGTCACAATCCGACGCTGATAAGCAAAACGCCCGGTTTGAGCCGGGCGTTTTGCATTCTGTGGTGGAAGGAGGGCAGGGCTGCGCTCCTTCTCGACTGCCTGGTGCGCTCAGTCCACAAAGACCTTGGGCGCGCCAGCTTCCATGCGGCCGATCACCGCAGCATCGCCAAAGCCGCTGTCGGCAAAGACCTTGAGCACTTGCTCGACGGCATCCGGTGTGCAGGAAACCAGCAGGCCGCCAGAGGTCTGAGGGTCGGTCAGCAGCGCTTTCTGGGCGTCTGTCACGGTTGATGCCAACTGGATGTGCTCACCATAGGATGCCCAGTTGCGCCCCGATGCGCCTGTGAAAATGCCTTGCTCTGCAAGTGCCTGAACACCGGGCAGCACGGGCAGCTTGGCGCTTTCAATGCGTGCGCTGAGCTGGGCGCCACGGGCCAGCTCCAGGCCATGGCCCAGCAGGCCAAAACCGGTCACGTCGGTCAGCGCGTGCACGCCGTCAAGCTTGGCAAGATCGGTGCCGGGGCGGTTGAGCTTGGTGGTTGCATCCACCATGGCACGGTAGCCTGCATCATCGAGCAGATTCTTCTTGAGCGCCGCCGAGAGAATGCCCACGCCCAGGGGCTTGCCCAGAATCAGCACATCGCCGTCCTTGGCATCGGCATTGCGCTTCATCTGCTTGGGGTTGACGATGCCGATCCCGACCAGGCCATAGATAGGTTCGACCGAATCAATCGAGTGGCCGCCCGCCAGAGGAATGCCTGCATCGCGGCAGACCGATTCGCCGCCTTCCAGAATCTTGGCAATCACATCGTGCGGCAGCACATTGATGGGCATGCCCACAATGGCCAGCGCCATCAGCGGCGTGCCGCCCATGGCGTAGATATCGGACAGCGCATTGGTGGCGGCTATGCGGCCAAAGTCATAGGGGTCGTCGACGATGGGCATGAAAAAGTCCGTCGTCGCCACGATGGCCTGCTCGTCATTGATCTTGTAGACGGCCGCGTCGTCTGCGGTTTCTGTGCCTACCAGCAGGTCGGGGAAAAACTGCTTGGGCAGATTGCTTTTGGCCAGCAACTCCGACAGCACGCCGGGCGCAATCTTGCAGCCGCAGCCGCCACCGTGGGAGAGAGAGGTCAGGCGCGGGGTCGCGGGGGAGGCGGTTTCTTGAGTGGTGTTCATGTCAATCCAGACGGCAAGCAGCACTTATGTTGCTGCGGTAGTGATAGAGATGCTTGTGCTCTGCCGGAAGTTCATCCTGAATGCACAGTGGGCTCTCATTATTGACTGTCTGGGGTGCTGGTCTGCAGTCTATTGTCGATTCTCTGGGGGGTGTGCTTGGAGAGGCATCAAGATGGCTCCGCTGTGTACCTGGCGTTGTGGAATATTATTTTTTGAATACTCGATAACTAGAATTTTTAAAGATCAAATGTCTGGACGCCAGGTTTTCTATTCTTGACTGATATTTTTGGAAATAGGTGCGAGAGATGAATAGCATATTGATGTGCTAACTTGCTCCAGAGATTGAAAAAATTTCAGGTAACTACCTTTAACATTTGAAAATAAAATAGTTAAAATAAATTGAAATACTATATTTAATAGTTTATTTGTAATGTAATTGAATGTGAAACGGGTGTGATGACTGGTTGTAATAAGGTTTTGCTTATGTTTTCATTTACAATCAGTCGATTGGATTTCAGTGCGTCTTGAGTCCAAAAGAACGAGGATTAATTTTGGACTCAGCCCCGTCTTCTGGTGGTGTTTCAACACCACGTAGTTCACTTGCCGTCACTTTTGCGGTCTGGAACGCACTTTTCCTGCGTGAAGCCGTTGCTCGCCTGAGCGCAACGCGCGGTGCCTGGGTGCTCATTGTGCTGGAGCCGGTGTTGCACGTTTGCCTCATGCTACTTCTGTATACGGTTTTGCGTGCGAGCTCTGTTGCTGGCGCGGATGTGGCCGTCTGGCTGGTCTTGGGCTTGACTGGCTACCTCACAGTGCAGAACGTACTCCAGCGTGCAATGGGGGCGATCGATGCCAACAAGGCTTTGTTTGCTTACCGCCAAGTTCGGCCTATTGATACAGTGGTTGTTCGAGTGGGCCTTGAAGCTCTCTTGGGTCTTTTGATACTGACGGTGCTCCTTGGTATTTTGGCTCTTTTAGGGCACTCTGTTATTCCGGATTCAGCTATGGAGGCCATGCTTGCCTTTATTGGTTTGATGTCGTGTGCGCTCGGAGTGGGTTTTATTTTGTCCGTTCTCAGTGATCTGGTTCCAGAGGCTGGAAATTTGGTGATGTTTTTGTTGCGTCCTTTGTATTTCGTATCAGGCGCAATATTCCCATTATCAGCAATACCGATTAAGTATAGGGAATGGGCTTTTTTCAATCCTTTTGCACATGGCCTTGAATTATTGAGGGCGAGTTTTTTTCCTGTCTATCATGCAGCTCCGGAAGCAAATTTTAAATACCTTTTTTGGTTCTCGGTGGTTTCTATTTTCTTTGGACTGGCTTTGCAGGTCCGGTTCGCCCGGAGTTTGAGAGCGCAATGATTATTGTTAATAATGTGCATAAACGCTATCAGACGCCTCATGGTGCAGGGCGCTGGATTCTCAAAGGGGTCAATATTTGCATACCCTCCAAAGTCAGTGTCGGGTTGGTTGGTCGCAATGGTGCAGGTAAATCTACCTTGCTCAACCTGATTGGTGGGGTAGATACACCAACACGTGGAACGGTAGAGAGACGTAGCCGAGTATCCTGGCCCATGGGCTATGGCGGTGGATTGCAGGGCTCTTTGACTGGGCGTCAGAATGCCAAGTTTGTCTGCCGTTTGCATGGCTTTGGCGAGGCGCGGGCCATGGCAGAGAAGGTCACCTACATCGAAGAGTTTGCAGAGCTGGGTTCATCCTTTGATGAGCCCGTCCGCACTTATTCCTCGGGGATGAAGTCGCGCTTGCAGTTCGGGCTTTCATTGGCATTTGATTTTGATGTGTATATATCGGATGAGGCAACTTCTGCAGGTGATGCCTCTTTCAAGAAAAAGGCATCTGATGCATTTAAGCGTATTGCGGATCGCTCTGGGCTAATTATGGTGTCACACAGCGATGATACTTTGCGCCAGTTTTGCCAAGCGGGTATCTGGCTGAATGAAGGCCAGGCCCATTGGTTCGATAGCATCGAAGATGCCTTGAAAAATTACAAAGACAGCATTTCCACATGACCGATTTTTCAAAGAAAGAACGCCTTAAAGGCTATTGCAAAGCAATTTGGCGCATGAAGGCCCTTGCGATTGCATTGTGTGCTTCTATATTCGCAAGTATCTACTGGGGATTCATAGCTTCTGATCGTTATGTTTCTGAATCCCATGTGTTGATTCAACGCACCGACATGGCGGCTTCGCAGGCTTTAGATTTTGGATCGCTGCTGGCCGGTGGTGATGGAATTTCGCGTGCAGACCAGATGTTGTTGCGTGACAGATTGCTGTCCGTCGATATGTTGCTGCAACTGGATAAAGACTTGAATCTACGTGAGCACTACAGCAGCCATGATCACGACATTCTTTCTCGCATGTTCTTCCATGATGCATCGCTGGAGTTCTTTCACAAGCATTTTTTGTCGCGTATCAGTGTGGAATATGACGAGTATGCCGGCGTGCTGGTCATCCAGGCTCAGGCCTATGACGCTGAAATGGCTCGCAAGATCACCAGTGCTCTGGTGCATGAGGGTGAGCGTTATATGAATTCGCTGGGCCACCAGCTAGCGCAGGAGCAGGTGAATTTTCTCGAAAAGCAGGTCAAGGAGCGCGGTGAACATGCTTTGAACGCACGTCAGCGCGTGCTTTCCTTCCAGAATGCCAAGGGTCTGATTTCGCCCCAGTCCGCGGCCGAGAATCTGGCCGGCGTGGTCAATAAGCTCGAAGAGCAACTGACCGAACTCAGTGCCCGCAAGACCGCCCTGCTGGGCTACCTGGCACCTACAGCTCCCGCGGTTGTGGAAGTTGATCTGCAGATTCAGGCTGTGGAGAAGCAGATCAAAACGGAAAAAGCCCGTTTGACCAGTGCCAAGGGACAATCGCTGAACAAGACGGTAGAAGAGTACCAGCGCCTGGAACTGGAGGCTCAGTTTCAACAGGATGCCTATAAGAGCGCGTTAGTGGCACTGGAAAAGGGCCGGGTAGAAGCAACGCGTACTTTGAAAAAAGTGCTGGTGCTGCAAAGCCCGTCGATGCCTGAATATCCTCTGCGCCCCAGCCGTCTCTACAACATCGCCACCTTTATTCTGGGGGCCTTGTTGCTGGCCGGGCTGGTGCAATTGCTGGCATCCATCGTGCGCGACCACCGCGACTGATTGTTTTGAATTTTTCGAGTTTCATCATGCAACGTTTTATCGCGCATACCTGTATCAGTTCGGCAGTCGCGGTGCTGCTGACTGGTTTGGTACCGGCCCAGGCACAGATCTCTCAAGCTGGTTCACGTCAGGACACATCGGCGTCCAGTGTTGATCCTTTCCAGATCAATCAGGCGCTGGGCTTGTTACCTTCTGGCGGGACTTCCAGTGATGCTTCGGCAAGCCGTTCTGGCGCTGCTGTCCCAATGCAAGCACCGGTGTTGCCACAAGCACCCCAGACGGCCGATTACACGGCCAATCTCAGTAGCGATGTTTTTGGCGCCAACCTGTTTACAGGCAACTTTGCGCGTGCCGGTGCAACCCAGTTCAACCCCGATTATCTGGTGACGGTGGGTGACCGTATCCATTTGCGGTTGTGGGGTGGCTTTACCTTTGACAGCGTGGCTGCGGTCGACCCGCAAGGCAATATCTTCCTGCCTCAGGTCGGGCCGATCAAGGTGCTGGGCATTGCCAACAAGAATCTGCAGCAACAGGTAGAGGCAGCAGTACGCCGTGTATTCCGCGCCAATGTTTACAGCTATGCCAGCCTGGCTGCAGCCCAGCCGGTGCGCATCTTTGTGGGCGGCAATGTCATGCGTCCGGGCTTGTACAACGGCACCAGCATGGACAGCCTGCTCAACTACCTGGACCAGGCGGGCGGTATAGACCCGGAGCGCGGCAGCTTTCTGACCGTGCAGGTCAAGCGCGGCAGCTCCGTGCGTGCCACCTTCAATCTTTATGACTTTCTGCTCAAAGGCCAGCTGCCGCTGCTGCAGCTTAATGATGGAGATGTGATTTTTGTCCCCCCCATTGCCAACCGGGTGCGCGTATCGGGTCTTGTGAACAATGCCAAGCGCTTTGAGTTTTCCCGTGGCTCCGAAACAGTGGCTGAGTTGATGCAACTGGCCAAGCCTCAAGCCCAGGCAACCCATGTGCGTATTGCTCGCAATACCGGCACAGTCAAAAACACGGAGTACTACCCGCTGCAGGAAGCCAATGCACTAGTACTGCAAAACGGCGATGAGCTGGAATTTACCGCTGACAAGAAGCCCGGCACTATCACCGTTCGGGTCGAAGGCGAGCATATGAATTCGCAGGAATATGTGCTGCCTTATGGCACCCGTTTGGGGTCTCTGATGCAGAGCATTCAGACCCTGCCTGATGCTGAACCCGAGAGCATCCAGCTTTTTCGCCAGAGCGTGAAGGATCGCCAGAAGGAGATGCTGGCTACCAGCTTGCGCAGCCTGGAAACGGCATTGCTTACGGCCCGCAGCGGCAGCAGTGAAGAGGCTCGACTGCGTAAGGAAGAGGCCGATCTGACTCTGCAATGGGTGGAGCGGGCCAAGAAGGTGGAGCCCACTGGCCAGGTGCAGATTGCGCAGGCGGCGCAGCGCGACAACATGCTGCTGGAAAACGGTGACGTCATTCGCATACCGCGCAAGGACGGTCTGGTGTTGGTCAGCGGGGAAGTCCTCTTTCCCAATGCTGTGGCATTCGACGGCTCTTTGAGCCTCAAGGACTATATCGATCGGGCCGGTGGCTTTACTCAGACAGCGGACGCTGCTCGTGTGGTTGTGGCGCACAGAGATGGCGCGTTCGAGCAGGTCGATACCGGCAAGCTTTTTGAAAACACCCGACTCAAGGCTGGCGATCAGGTGCTGGTGTTGCCCAAGGTGGATGAGAAAAAACGCCAGTTCTGGAAGGACATCACCCAGATCATGTACCAGATCGCGATTGGCGCGAAGGTCGTGTTCGGTCTTTGATTTTTCTGATTTGTTGAATAGCTATGAACAAAATTATTGTGGTGGGGCATCCTCAATCGAGCTTTGAGGATGTGGAGGAATTGCTTCTGGACTGTGGCATGGCCGAGGCCAAGCCATCCAGGCGTGAAGGATTCATGGCGGCACAGATCAGCGAAACGTTGGTCAAAGTGCATGGTGCTGTTCCTGTGCAGCATGTGGGTGTTGCCGATCAGCTTGCGCAGATCGAAGTGGCTCCGGTCTGGCAGGGTCTGGCCCTGGACTTGATGCTGGCCAATATGGAACAGCCTTTGTGGGGCTGGGCTGATGCACAGGCGGTCTATCTGCTGGATTACTGGAAGTCACAAGATCCCCAGACTGTGTTCGTACTGGTGTTTGATGAGCCGCAAAGCGTATTCACGCGTCAGGCCCTGGAGCACGCCGACGCGAGCCCGCAAGAGCAGGAGGCCAGAATCAACGGCTGGGTTGCCTATAACTCGGCTTTGCTGAATTTCCATTTGCGACACCCTGAGCGCAGTTTGCTTGTTCATGCTGCGCAGGTGCAGACATCGGCGCATAGTTATCTGCAGCAGGTCAGCTTGCATGTCAATGCCCAGCTTCGCTTGCCCAGCGAAGAACTGCAGTCAGAGATCAAGTGCCATGACCAGGACTTGAGCCATGGCGAAATACTGCTCGGTCCCGACACGGGAGGCGAGCAAAAGCAAGCCATGGACGGCAATGCACTGGCGCAATGGCTGGCGCAGCAACTGCTGGAAGAATATCCGCAAGCGACTGAGCTTTATGAGCAATTGCAGGCTGCGGCGTCGCTGCCGCAGCGCAGCCAGGCGCAGGCAGGCAGAGAGTTGCTCGCATCGAGTGCGCAGGCCCATCGCAGACATCAGGCCTGGTCGACTTTTGTGGCGCAGCAGGTCGCCATGCAGGCTCACGCGCAGCGCATGCTGCTGCTGGCTAAGGAGCTGGATGAGCAATCTCTGCAAGTGCAGCAGCGAGAGAGGCAGATTGAGCAATTGAATCAGACGGGTGCTAAAGCGCTGCAGCGCGCTCAGGAGCAAGAGCGTCTGCTGGCCGCCAAGGCCACTGAACTGCAGTCCACTGGACAGGAAAACCAATTGCTGCTCAAGCAATTGCACAAAGTGCAGGAAGAGCTGGAAAGCCGTTATCTGCAAGCTAGGTGTCGGGTCCCGGATGATTGGCTGCTTACAACCAAGCGCCCGTTGCTCCATAGCAGACAAGTGCTGCAGGCTGTTGTGGCAACATGGCAATCGTCTTCCAAGGAGCCGCTATGTTGATTGCTCTACACAAGAACGCAACGACCACGCCTGCTACACGACGTGCATTGCAGCAAGCCAGTAGCACTGACCGGGAGTTGGCCCAGCAATACGGCATTGGCCTGGACACGGTGCGCAAGTGGCGTCATCGCACTACGGTGCACGATGCCAGTCATACGCCACACCGATTGCAGACCACGCTCAATGCGGCACAGGAAGAATTGGTGGTCTATCTGCGCACCCAACTGCTGCTGCCGCTCGATGATTTGCTGGCGGTAGTGCGGGAGTTTATTGAGCCTGCCATGAGCCGCTCGGCGCTGGACCGACTGCTGCGCAGGCGAGGTCACTCCAGATTGCCCGTGCCAGCCAAGCCTGATGCAGAGCACAAGCCATTCAAGGCTTATGAGCCCGGCTACGTGCATGTGGACGTGAAGTACCTGCCCCAGATGCACGATGAGGACAAGCGTCGTTATGTGTTCGTAGCCATCGACAGGGCCACCCGCTGGGTATTTATTGCCATCAAGCAGTACAAGACGGCAGCATCCGCCAAAGCCTTTCTGGCCGCAGTACGCAAGGCTGCACCCTTCCAGATTCGCACTATCCTCACAGACAACGGTAAAGAGTTCACCGACCGGCTGTTTGGCAGTCGCAGCCGTCAGCCGACGGGAGAGCACGAGTTTGACCAGTTGTGCCAAAGCCTGGGCATTGAACATCGACTGACCAAACCCAAGACACCACAGACCAACGGCATGGTCGAACGTTTCAATGGGCGGCTCAGCCAGGTGCTACGCTCGCACCACTTCAATAGTGCCGAGGACCTGGGCAAGACACTGCACCGGTTTGTATGGCTGTACAACCACCATTTGCCGCAAAAGGCTCTGGGGCATCAAGCTCCGGTGCAAGCCCTCAAGGTTTGGAAGATGAAAGCTCCTGATTTATTCGTCAAGAACGTGCGCAATCATCCGGGACCCGACAGCTAGGCAGCAAGAAAAGGCTTTGGCAGAACTGCACAAAGTCAAGACCGATCTGAAAGCTGCGCAGGAAAAAGCCGCCGCTTTGCAAGCCATTGGGCAAGAAAAACAGACGCTGGAGCAACAACTGCTGAAAGTGCAGCAGCAATTGGCAGATAGCAAGGCCCAGGCTCAGCAGGCAGAAAAGACCCAAGCCGAAATGCCCAAGGTCAGGGCCGAGCTGAAGGCCGCGCAAGACAAGGCCTTGCAGCTTCAGCGAAGCGAAGAACAGCTGAAAAAGCAGCTGCAGACCCAGGGCGCGATGGCTTCTAATGCCGACTTGGAAAAAGAAAACGAGCTGCTGCTGACCCAATTGCACAAAGTGCAGAGAGAGCTGGAGCGTCACTATCTGGAAAACAGCAAGCTCAAAGCAACGCAGCCACCGAAGCCTCAGGCCTACTACGGCGCTGCGGACCGTGTGAAAAAGCAGCTCTCTTATCGCCTGGGATCCACCATGATCAGGCAATCGCGCAGCATCAGCGGTTGGTTGAACATGCCTTTTGCATTGAGTGCCGAGGCCAAGCGCTTCAAGCAGGATCAAGCTGCGGGCAAAGATCAGCAATTGCCACCCATTGCCCAGTACCAGGATGCGCATGAGGCCGAGTTGATCAAGCAGCATCTTTCTTACCGATTGGGGTCACGCCTGTTGACCAACACCAGAACACTGGGCGGTCGGATTTCGCTGCCTTGGAGCCTGTACGCGGAAGTGAAGGCATTCAGAAAAGAGCGCCGGTCGCTCTGACGCATTGAACGCACTAATTGCTGCCGCTGATCGTGGCTGAAATAGCAGAATTTTTATGAGTAGCCCAATGAATACCATCATCCCCTGGCTGGAGCATTTGAACGTACTGATGCGCCCCAGGAATATTGCCCTGGTGGGGGCAGGCAACGGCAAAGGCATATGGGCGCAGTGGCTCGCACATCAAGCCAGCGAGTCCCGAGTGACGTTTATAGAGGCTGAGCCTCTGCAATATTCGACATTGCAGCGCACATTGGACTTGTTGGGCGAACGTGCTCAACATTGCGAAATTCGCAATACCGTAGTTGCGGCTCAACAGGGCACGGCCTCCTTTTTCGTGGCCAACAGTCAGCAGGAAAGCGGTCTGCTGGAGCCTCGATCGCTTTTGAGTCTTTGGCCCAATCTGCGAACGGAAGAGGTCAAAGAGCTGAATGCCATTACCTTGGACGCCTTGCTTGGCGACCTGAGCGAAGACGCCGAGCAGCCGATGGGTGAAGGACATTGGCTGCTCATTGACTGCCTGCCTGCAGGGGCTCTGTTGCGAGCCTCCAGCAAGCTGGATCTGGTGGATGTGGTCGTTGCACGAGTCTTGTTGGGCGAAATGCACGCAATGCCAGACGGCACGAGTCTTGAAGAGGTTGCAGAGTTTCTTCAACAAAAAGGCATGGTGCAGATTGCAGTCGAAGCCACTCGCCATCCGGGCATTGGGTATGCATTGTTTGTGCGAGATGCTAGGGCGGCCTTGCATGTACATCACCGCGAGTGCCAAAAACTGCGTCTCAATGGTGAAGAGCAGGCGAGGTTGTTGCAGGAGTTCCAGACGCAGATTGAGCACCTGACCCAGGCCAAACTGATTGTGGAGACGCAATCGCAAGAGCGAGTTCTGCAGCTGGAGCAGCTCCGCAAGGGGTGTGACGAACAGGCCAAACTGGCGCAGGAGCTTCAGGCTCAGGTCGTGCAACTGACGCAGGGCAAAGCCGCTGCCGACAAGCAGTTGCAGGAGCGAGCTCAGCAACTGGAGCAGGTTACCAAGGCGCGTGACGAGCAAGCCAAGCTGGCGCAGGAGCGTCTGGCGCAGACCGAGCAACTGACTCAGGCCAAGGCTGCAACTGAAAAGCAGTTGCAGGAGCGAGCTCAGCAACTGGAGCAGGTTACCAAGGCGCGTGACGAGCAAGCCAAGCTGGCGCAGGAGCGTCTGGCGCAGACCGAGCAACTGACTCAGGCCAAGGCTGCAACTGACAAGCAATTGCAGGAGCGAGCTCAGCAACTGGAGCAGGTTACCAAGGCGCGTGACGAGCAAGCCAAGCTGGCGCAGGAGCGTCTGGCGCAGACCGAGCAACTGACTCAGGCCAAGGCTGCAACTGACAAGCAATTGCAGGAGCGAGCTCAGCAACTGGAGCAGGTTACCAAGGCGCGTGACGAGCAAGCCAAGCTGGCGCAGGAGCGTCAGGCTCAGGTTGAGCAACTGTCGCAGGCCAAAGCCGCTGGAGACAAGCAGTTGCAGGAGCGAGCTCAGCAACTGGAGCAGGTTACCAAGGCACGCGACGAGCAGGCCAAGCTGGCGCAGAAGCTTCAAGTGCAAATTGAGCAACTGCAAGCTCAAGTAGTTCTAAAAGCTGATTTGCAAGCAATGATCAAACATCAAAATGACGAGCTTGCGCGCTCACTTGAGATTTTAAGTAATAGCTTGAAAGACGAAGTGAATAATGCTACTCGTCAAATAAATTCGTTCACGGGTCTAGAAAATTATTGGCAAACGGGAGATTTGCCAGCAGTTAATACTGAGCGTCATAGCTGGCCTGTGAGTCCGGATTTTTCCTTATATGTAGTTGGTCTAATTGAGCAAAAAAATTATGATTTGATCATTGAGTTCGGATCAGGGATATCAACTCTGGTAGTTGCCAAAACCTTGGCCAAGATGGAGTCAAGATGCAAGAGCCAATCTCCAACAGTCTTTGTATCATTTGATCATCTGGAACAATATTATAATCAAACCCTAAATATTTTGCGTCAGTCCGGCTTGGAGAATAATGTTGAGCTACACCTATCGCCTTTGAGAAAGTGGATGGCTTCAAATGGTAAGGAATATTCTTACTATGATTGTCAGGAAGTATTGGCTGGGCTGGCACAAAGATACTATAAAAACAAAATAAATGTACTGGTTATAGTAGATGGGCCGCCAGCATCAACAGGGGTGCATGCCCGTTACCCAGCTGCACCACTAGTTTTGCAGAATTTCTCAGGAATGAATATTGATTTTTTGATGGATGACTATATTCGTCTTGATGAGAAGGAAATTGTTAAATTATGGCAGGCAGAAATGAATGAAGTGAACATAAATCATTCAAGTTTTATTCGAAAATTGGAGAAAGATGCTTGCTTACTGCAAGTTCTTCCCAATTGAGTCAACAGAAGATATTGGTATCTGTAATCATGAAAATTTTGACAGTTTTTGGTACACGTCCAGAGGCCATTAAGATGGCTCCAGTAGTCAAAGCTCTGGCCACCAACCCTGCATTGGACTCCAAGGTCTGCGTGACAGCCCAGCATCGCCAGATGCTGGATCAAGTGCTGGAGATTTTTGATATTCGTCCCGACTTTGACCTCAACTTGATGAAACCTGGGCAAGACCTGTCGGATATCACCAGCAATGTCCTGTTGGGCATGCGTGATGTGTACAAGCAGTGGCAACCTGACATTATCCTGGTGCATGGCGATACCACCACCACTATGGCGGCCAGCTTGTCGGCGTACTACGCCAAGATCAAAGTGGGCCATGTTGAGGCCGGCCTGCGCACCCACAACAAATATGCGCCCTGGCCCGAAGAGATGAACCGTTGCCTGACCGGCGCCATCGCAGACATCCACTTTGCCCCCACACTGAAGGCGCAAGCTAATCTACTAGCAGAAGGTGTCGCGCCTCATACCATTCATGTCACGGGCAATACCGTGATTGATGCCTTGCTTGATGTCGTGCAGCGTGTGCGTACCGACACGGCCTTGCAGCAGCGCTTTTCCGAGCAATTTGGCTTTATCGACCCTAGCAAGCGCCTGATTCTTGTGACTGGCCATCGTCGTGAAAACTTTGGTCAAGGCTTCGAGAACATCTGCCATGCTCTGGCACAACTGGCACAGCGCAGCGATGTGCAGATCGTGTACCCAGTCCACTTAAATCCCCAAGTTCAGGAGCCAGTGCGCCGCATTCTGGGCAACGTGCCCAATGTGGTATTGATAGAGCCGCAAGACTATCTGCCCTTCGTGTATCTCATGGATCGCTGCACTTTGTTGATTACCGATTCAGGCGGTGTGCAGGAAGAGGCCCCATCTTTGGGTAAACCTGTATTGGTCATGCGTGACACCACAGAGCGCCCTGAAGCAGTGGATGCTGGCACAGTCAAGTTGGTTGGCACCAATACTGAAGCTATCGTTAAGAACGCGACTGAACTGCTGGATAGCTCTATTGCTTACCAAGCTATGGCTCGCGCCCACAATCCTTATGGCGACGGTCAAGCGGCATCACGCATTTCCAAGATGCTACAAGCTGCGATTTAAGTCGTTTTCTTTTTCACCATTTTTTGTATTTGGAAACTGTCAGTATGTTTGAAACCATCTCCATGATTGGCTTGGGTTATATCGGTCTGCCTACCGCCACTTTATTTGCATCGCGCAAGAAAAAAGTGATTGGTGTGGATGTCAGCCAGCATGCCGTGGATACCATTAATAAAGGGAAAATTCACATTATCGAGCCAGAATTGGACATTCTGGTTCATGCTGCTGTTACAGAAGGATTTTTGCGCGCAACGACTTCCCCGGAGCAGGCAGATGCATTTTTAATTGCGGTACCAACACCTTTTAAGGAAAATCTTCAACCGGACTTGAGCTATATTAAGGCCGCATCTAAAGCGATTGCTCCCGTTTTGCGAAAGGGTAATCTGGTTGTTCTGGAGTCCACTTCGCCGGTTGGTGCGACGGAGAAAATGGCTGAATGGCTTGCAGAGGTACGTCCTGATCTCTCGTTCCCCCAGCATGCGGGCGAAGATGCGGACGTGCAAGTGGCTTATTGTCCCGAGCGAGTACTGCCTGGGCAAGTGGTACGTGAGCTGGTAACTAACGATCGTGTTATTGGCGGCATGAGCCGCAAAGCCAGTGATATGGCTGTTACTTTGTATAAAACCTTTGTCCAGGGTGAATGCATTGTTACCAATGCTCGCACGGCCGAGATGTGCAAGCTTACTGAAAATAGTTTTCGGGATGTGAATATTGCATTTGCGAACGAGCTGTCAATGATTTGTGATCAGCAGCATATCAATGTTTGGGAGCTGATTGCACTGGCCAATCGCCACCCTCGCGTCAATATTCTGCAGCCAGGTGCAGGCGTTGGTGGGCACTGCATTGCCGTGGACCCATGGTTTATCGTTGCCAGTAACCCAGAACAAGCTCGTATTATTCGCACTGCCCGCGAGGTCAATGATAGTAAGCCGGAATGGGTGTTGGACAAGGTGAAAGTGGCAATTGCGGATGTCCTCGCCCATAAGCCTGGCTATACCATGGCAGATATAAAAGTTGCATGTTTGGGGCTGGCCTTTAAACCAGATATTGATGATCTGCGTGAGAGTCCTGCTGTAGCTATTACCCAAGCAGTTGCGGCCTTGGGATGTCAGGTTCTAGCGGTAGAGCCAAACATTCATGAAATACCTCGAAAGCTTGCATTGCATAACCTGAAGCACGCAGAACTTGCTGATGCATTGGGCACTGCAGATGTGATCTGCGTACTGGTAAAGCATGGCACCTTCATTAAAGAGCTAGAGGCTATTCGAAAACACGGTAGCGTAGTGGATGCAGTAGGAATCTGTAAAATTTAAATTTTCAATAATTATGCTGGCGATTTAATTAACAGAAATTTAATTTTCTGGAAAAAATTCATAAAGTTATCGAATTCTAAAGGTGAAAATAGTGAGTGAGTCTTTAGTGAGTAGGGCGCATAATGCATTTCGCAGTGCAGATTTTTCACAAGCACTTCAGCTATATCGCGAAGCGAATGAAATTTTTGGCCAAGATTTATTTTTGGCCAATATCGAAATTTGCAAGAGAAAATTTCACGAAAAGAAAGCTGCTTCAGCCGTGAAAGAGATTCGATCGACTGAGTATTTTGATCCTGAAAAGCGATTGAAGTTTGCGGATCGCCTGCGTGTTGCATTGATTGCGGATGAATTTACTACGAACAGTTTCTCGGATGAATTTATTGCAATTCCAATCGAGCCTGTAAACTGGAGGGAGAAGTTCGAGCAGTTTCAACCAGAATTATTTTTTTGTGAATCAGCTTGGGCTGGCCCAGATCCGAAACTGCGCCCATGGAAAGGGAAAATTTATGCTAGTAAGAATTTTCCCAAAGAAAACAGAACTGTCCTGCTAGAAATACTTTCATTTTGTAGAAAAAAAGGTATACCGACTATATTTTGGAACAAGGAGGATCCTACGCATTTTACGGATCGTATTCATGATTTTGTGAAAACAGCAAAAGAGTTTGATTATGTGTTTACCACTGCGCTGGAATGTGTAGAGGGGTATAAGCAAGAATATGGTGTGGCCAATGCTTTTGCACTGCCTTTTGCCACTAACCCGCGTCTTTTCAATCCTATGGTAGGAGAAGAGCGTTCCTCGAGAGTGGTATTTGCCGGAAGCTGGTATGCAAATCATATTCAGCGCAGCAAGGATATGGAGAGTATTCTTGATGGAATCAGGGCCGACGGTTATGAGCTAGAAATCTATGATCGCTTTCATGGTGACGCTGATCCTCTGCACATCTGGCCTACGCGTTATCAACCGTTCTTGCACCCATCGCAGCCGCATGAGCGCATGCCTGCCGTATATAAATCCAGTCGCTTTGGTTTGAATTTCAATACCGTTACCGCATCCTCTACCATGTTTGCACGTCGTGTATTTGAGCTGATGTCCAGTAATACATTGGTTATCTCAAACTACGCACGTGGCACAGATGAGATGTTTGGCGATTTGATCGTTTATCCCGATAAAGATCCTGATCGATTGCGCTCGTTAAGTAATGCAGATATTGATTCGCTACGTGATCGTGCATTACATAAAGTCTTAGGCGAGCACACTTATCGTCACCGCTGGTTACAAATTCTTAAAAGTATTGGCTTATCACATGCTGTGCGTGAATTCACTATTACAGCCACATGCTTGGTGAACAAGAAAGAAGAGGCATTGCAAGCCATTGCCTGGTTCCAGCAGTATGGTCAGCTTCAATCTGGGTCGCGCTTGTTGTTGGTAGCTGCTCCTCAAATGCCTGATCTAGAAGTAGCGGCGCTATATCGCGAATTCAATCGATATGGTGTCAGCGTTACTTCCAGCAGTCATATGGAACGCTATGCCATATTGGATCGCTATCAGCCGATTGAAACCAGCCATTTCCTCGCTTTTCATCCGCAAAATCCGCCACCGGCTAATTGGCTTTCCAAGGCTATTTTGCACTTGCAATATGCGGCCGATTATCCGATTACTCCGGCGACTGATGCTGCACAGCGCTACCGTATTGGTCGTGCGCAGACTGATGCTCCTTGGCTTGACTTGCGTGATCGCTTTGGGCTGTGGTTGGAGCAGTCAGCGCAGCAATACCGCGATGCATATTTTGTTTGAGTTTTTTTATGAAAATTTCCGTCATCATTCCTAGTTTTAACGCGACAGACAAAATTGGTCGATGCTTTGCTTCTTTGCGTGCCATTAATATGGCTAGAGAAGACTACGAGGTTTTGTTTGTGGATGACTGTTCAAGCGATGGAACGCATGAATTAACGCAGAAAGCATGCTCGGCAGAGCCTAATTGGAGAGCGTTGCGTTTGGAGAATAATAGTGGTTCACCTTCACGCCCGCGTAATTTCGGTATTGATGCTGCTAAAGGGGATTATCTCTATTTCCTCGATTGTGACGATGAGTTGCTACCAGATGCGTTAACTCAGTTACTTGAATTGGCTCAGCGTACCAATGCCTGCATTATTCGATCCGAATTGCTTGCTGATAACGGCCGTGAGCGCAAACGTATGAACCAGATACCTGCGTGGAATGGCTCAAATACGGTGAATGAACGGCGTGAACTGATCATAACTCGTACCAGCACAGTTCCCACAAGCTTTGTCAAACGTAGTTTATTGCAGTTGCATGGGATACGTTGGCCTGAGCATCTACGCATGGGAGAGGATTCGGTATTTCTCGCGGAGGTCCTGGTTAATGCTGTGCATATTGAGTACCTGCCTGAGCCGACCTATATTTATTACAAAATCCCATCTCTAACGCCGGCAAGTACGCAGCGCTATGGAAAACGTGAGCTATTAGACCACGTACAGGTTTGGACTGCTGTTCAATCCCTGCTGAAGCCTCTTGGTATTAACTATCTCGAAGGAAGGCTGGCTGTAGGGTTACGTGTCGCCTTAGAGTCTCTCATATTCCGTAATAAAGGAGACATCGATACCTCATGCCTCGAGGTTTTTCATGCTTTTGTTTGCAAAGAATGGGAAACCATCTCTAATGTGAAATGGAGGAAAAGACATTCAGATATTCTGCACGCTGCTAAGAATAACGATTCTGAAGCTTTTCGACGGCACTGTAGACCTCGCCTATTGATTGCTGGGCATGATTTGAAGTTCATTAGAGATGCGGTGCCTGAACTCGAAGAGTTTTTTGATATTCGTTTTGATGAGTGGAAAGGGCATGAAATTCATGATGAAAAGCATAGTCGGGCTATGTTGGAGTGGGCAGAGTATATTTGGTGTGAATGGTTATTGAAGAATGCGGAATGGTATGCGACGAACAAGAAGCCATACCAGCGATTAGTCGTGCGCATGCATCGAATGGAGTTGAGTCGCAGTCATGGAGAGTACATGAATATGGCAAATGTAGATGCCGTTATTGCTGTGTCTCCCCTGTTTTTTGAGCGCTTACTGGAGAGATATCCAAATATACCTCGTCACAAAGCAAGAATGATTCCGAATTATGTGCGCTTTGATGAATATAAGACGGAATGGCATCCAGATCGACTCTATACCTTGGGGATGATTGGGATATTGCCATCGCGAAAAGGCCTTCGAAGAGCATTAGAAATTTTGCATGCGCTGCATTCTACGGATAAGCGTTTTCGTCTAGAGGTCTTTGGTCGAAGACCTGAGGAATTGCCCTGGATTGCCCGTGATACCAAAGAGATGGATTATTTCCGAGAGTGTGAGCAATTTATTAAAAACAATGGATTGACTGAGGCTGTTAATTTTAATGGCCATGTAGATATTAAACAGGCTTTGGCTGACCGTCGCGTTGGCTATGTCCTCTCGATGAGCGATTCAGAGTTTGATTTTCCAGGGTTTGAGAGCTTCCATTTGGCTGTCGCAGATTCGTTTGCTGCTCATGGATTATCTGTTGTGCGTCGTTGGCCTGGGGCTGAGTATCTATGGAATGATGAGTATTTAGCAAATGAAATTAAAGATGCGGTTGATTTCATCGTGAAATGCTCGGCGAATTCGGATATTTTTAAATCTTCGACGCTGAAGGGAAGACGGTTGGTTGAATCATTCTATCCACTAGAAATATTTAAAAAGTCTATAGTGGGCCTATATAACGAGTTAATTTAATTCGTATTGCTATGAAAATTCTGAAAGATAGCACCCTAAAAATTGCTCACTGGCCTTGGCCAAAAATGGATATTGAAAATGTCTGTTTTCGTGCATGTGCAGGTGATATATACATGCCTAATATAGGTTATGTGAAGATTGATAAAGAAAATGCGTGGCATGTAGAACTTGGTGAGGCTGCTAATTCGAAGAGACTGTGGATTAATTCTTTGGTGACGTCACATGCGTTATTGAAAATTGGGCGCGAGAATAATAATATTGATTATGTGAGACTTTCCGTAGAAATACTGAAAAGTTATTTTCATTATTTCGATAGTGATAGCGGTGTATTTATAGATGCTTGGAAAGATGAGCATGCCGTTGCTAATAGGTTATTTGTATTAACAGCATTTCTTGTGGATTCATTAGTAGTTCTAGAAGATGATGAATTAATATCTCAAGTGGAGTTGCTTCATCTTGCAGAACGTCATGCTAATTGGTTATCTATTAATGAAAATTATGTCAAAAATAACCATGGGGTAATGATGGACCTAGCTTTGGCGCAGTTCGGTCTTTTTATAAAAAAAGATGATCAAGTTCTTGCGGAAAGATATATAAAGACTGCTCAAGATAGATTGGATATGATGTTCGATTTGACCTTTGACTCAAATGGATGTTGTACTGAGAATAGTCCAAGTTATCATTTTGTAAATTACTCTCTTTTTTCTGCTATTCACCAGTTCTTAAAAAACAATGATTTGCCTATTAATTCAGATAAATGGGTGAGAATTCTAAAAAAGGCGTTGCAGGCTGGAAATTTGTTGATGCGCCCAGATAAGACTATTCCAGTTATCGGCGATTCAGAGAAAAAGATTGGTACATTTTTCCCATACAATGAAGAATACCAATCAGATTTTGGTGTCGGTTATTATCCTGATGCGGGCTTCTTTGTTGCAAAATCAAGAGATTTTCAGCTTACCCTCAGGGCTGGAGGTCGTAGTTTTTCCCATAAACATATTGACGATCTTAGTGTGACGCTATGGGCTGGTGGGGCCGATTTTATTGTTGATGCAGGTCTTTATAACTATGATATAAAAGATAAGATGAGGCGCTGGTTTATTTCCGCTAGAGCGCATAGTTTATTTTATTTGGAATCCATAGGGGATGTACGGTTCGCTAATTTTGAATCTCCAGCAGGAATGTCACGTTTTCTGAAAATGGACTGTGACAATGGTGGTTTTAACGTAAGGGCATCCCATAATTTATCTAAGGAGGCCGTAGTTACAAGAAATGTCTCTTATACCGATTTCTCTATTTTAATCGAGGATGATTTTTCTTCTGAAATACTTCAGAAATGGAGATTTCAGCTTCTTTTGCATCCTGATGTTTCGGTGGAGGATAATGGTGATTCTCTGATTTTGAGAAATGGAGGTAAAGAGATTTCTATTAAAAATTTAGGCGATAAAAATCATATATTTTCCCAGGAAAATTCTTATTACTCTGAGTCATTTATGAATATAAAGCCAACAAAAATGTTGGTTATCAAGGGGCAGGGCTATTCTGCAGGGGTTAGATGTCTAATTAATTTTTCAAAACTATGATGCAATTCCATTATTGTTATAGTTTCTTTATTTCACTCTCTTCTAACTTGTTGAATAAAATATTGAAGATTGAGGTTCAGGAGTGGACTGATAAGAGAATTGTTCTTGTTGATCCGAAGATCGCTCATTGGCGTTATAAACTTCTATGGATTGAAGATGGTGAGGAAAAAAAAGTAGTAAGTAAGAGCCCGATAGTAAATTTTGACATTTATGATTATAAAAATAATCTGACCCTGATAGTTGTTGATGCAGATTCCGATTCTCTGATTTGTGAAATTGGATTTAGAAGATGTCTCTGAAATTTAAGATCTATTTCCCATCAAAGAATACAGCGCGTGATGACCTCATTACTGCGCAGCACTGTGTGGATACTATTTCCCTTGGGAAGGTATTGCTACGGGAAAAAAATGACTATAAGTATGCAGTGTATTTTTATTATAAAGATAGGCAGGTAACTGATCATAATTACTACAGTGAAATAGATAAAGATTTTGATATTGATAATCTTGTTTCTATAGAGATATTTTGCAAGAATGATAAAGGCCATATTTTTAGGATCATTGGGGCTAATCCTGATTCGGAGTTGGTTATTTCCGAGAAGTGCGCTCTGAAGTATAGACATACCAAACATGGATCTAATGATTTGGTGATTTATTTTGACTATTCTAGATTGGTTGAAAAGGTTATTCTGCATCAGGAATTTATTCCTCAGTTTAATTTCAAAACAAAAAAAGATGTACTTATAATGTCCAATGCCTTAGGATATTGGGGTACGTGCACATCTTTTGATGATAACGGGATTTTTATTTTCCCTAAAATTGCATTATTTATTAATAAATTAATTGATGAATTATCATATAAAAGGGTTTTTCTTGTTGGCGGCTCTCAAGGTGCTTCCGCTGCTTTAGTTTATGCGGCAGGGATAAATAATGTCGAGCATGTTTTTGCAGCAGCTCCTGTAGAAATTAATAGAAAGAATTCTCTCAGGCATTTGGATGAATTAATATCATCTAATGACCTTGATACGATAAATAATATATTCTGCTCTGCTCTGGAGAAATCAAAAATATCATTGTTTTCAACCTTGGCTGATGAGCATAATTTATTTCATAAAAAATTATCAAAGTTTAATGGAGTTATAGAGTATGAAGAATGTGATGATCCAGACGTTACCCATGGAAAGTGTTTGAGGCATTACATTAAGAAAATCTATAAAACTATTGAGAGTTATTAATAGAGTTTCATTAATTTATATATTTTCATGAAAGTTAGAAAAGCTATTTTTCCAGTTGCGGGCATGGGAACCCGTTTTCTACCTGCTACCAAGGCCAGTCCTAAGGAGATGCTGCCGGTGGTTGATAAGCCGCTGATTCAGTATGCGGTGGAAGAGGCCCTAGCTGCAGGCATCAAGGAAATGGTGTTTGTGACTGGCCGCAGCAAGCGCAGCATCGAAGACCATTTCGACAAGGCTTACGAGCTGGAAAATGAGCTCGAGCGTCGCGGCAAGACCGAGATGCTTGACTATGTGCGCGGTCTGATGCCTTCCGACATGAAGTGCGTCTTCATTCGCCAGGCTGAAGCCTTGGGTCTCGGTCATGCCGTGCTGTGTGCACAGCCTGTAGTGGGCAATGAGCCGTTTGCCGTATTGCTGGCTGATGATTTGCTGGATGGCGAGCCGGCGGTGATGCGCCAGATGGTGGACGTGTACGACTACTACAAGTGCTCGGTGCTGGGCGTGCAGCAAGTGCCGCTTGAAGATACGCGCAGCTACGGCATTGTGGACAGCAAGCCACTCAAGGAAGACCTGGAGGCCGTGCATGCGATTGTGGAAAAGCCAAAGCCGGAGGAAGCACCTTCCACCCTGGCGGTGGTGGGCCGCTATGTGCTTACGCCGCGTATCTTCCATCATCTGGCACGCGTGGGTAAGGGGGCTGGAGGGGAGATCCAGCTCACCGACGGAATTGCAGCGCTGATGAAGGAAGAGCAGGTGCTGGCCTATCGCTATCAGGGCAAGCGCTATGACTGCGGCTCCAAGATTGGCTATCTGGAAGCTACCTTGGCCATGGCGCGTAAGCACCCTGAGGTGGGGGAGCAGTTCGAGGCGCTGCTTCAGTCGCTGCGCAGCTAGCAAGCGCCCGTACAACCCTTACGACGCAGTCCGAGGTAAGGCGGTCGCCGTATGGCTGTCTACGGCTTCGGCTGCATCTCGTTCGGGTTCGGGATTGTGTCGCTTGCTCTGAAAGCATAGCTACTGGCGTTGGTAATTGATGGGTTTCATATGGCAAATCGTTTGAAACCATTTTGGGACGTGCGCAGAAAGCTACTTTTTCAAGAGCTAATGCAGGCAAGACATTGCAAAATGTGATTTGACAAGGATGAAGTTTTGAGTGTGGATACACCCATTTGGCAGGCGCTGAGATCCAGGGCTGCCGTTTGCGAGCAAACGCTGAATCTGCAACAGGCACTGGGCAGCCCTGGCCGGTTTGAGGGTTTGAGCCTGCAGGCACCTCATGTTTTGCTGGATTGCTCCAAGTCCTTGTGGGATGAAGCTGTGCTGGAAGCCTTGTTGCAATTGGCTGCGGAAGCCGGGTTGGCTGCTCGACGAGATGCCTTGTATGCCGGGGCCGTGGTGAACGAAACAGAGCAGCGTCCGGCTTTGCATGTGCGTTTGCGCGCTCCTTTGGCGCCGCAGAGTTGCTCCGTACCAGAGGACGAATGCCATGTGGGCCTGCGCGCCATGCTGATGTTGGCGCAGCAGTTGCGCGAACAGGCTCGTTTTACGGATGTGGTGCATATCGGCATTGGTGGCTCGGGCCTGGGGCCTGAACTGTTGCTGCAGGCACTGCAACCCTGGTGTCAAGGCGGGCCGCGTGTGCATGTGGTGTCCAATATGGACGGCCATGATCTGCAGCAGGCGCTTCAAGGGCTGGAGCCCGAGCGGACATTGTTCATCGTGGCTTCCAAGTCCTGGTCCACGGCCGAGACACAGCGCAATATGGCATCGGCCAAGGCCTGGGTATGTGCGGCTGGCGACCTGCATTGGCCGGATCATTTTGTGGCCGTGTCTTCGCGCGAAGATATTGCCCGACAGAGCGGCTTTACGCAGACGCTGCATATCCCGGAGGGGATTGGCGGGCGCTTTTCCATCTGGTCTGCCGTGGGATTACCGGTGTCTCTGGCCGTTGGGCCGGATGTTTTCGAGCGTTTGCTGGCCGGTGCAGCGGAGATGGATGCGCATTTTGCCCAGGCACCGCTGGAGCGCAATGCGCCGGTATGGCTGGGTTTGCTGGATGTGTGGTACGGCAGTTTTCTGCGCATGCCGGGGCGCTGCGTTGCACCGTATCACCATGGTTTGCGCCGACTGCCGGCTTATCTGCAGCAGCTCGAGATGGAGAGCAATGGCAAGCAGGTGCGTGCCGATGGCACGCCTGTGGGCTATCCAACGACCGGCATGGTTTGGGGTGAGCCCGGCAGCAATGGCCAGCATGCGTTCTTTCAGTGGCTGCACCAGGGAACCCAGCGTATTCCGGTGGAATTCATTGCCGCGCGCACGGCGGCCCATGGCCTACCGGAGCACCAGGAGGCCTTGCTGGCCAATGCTCTGGCCCAGGCTCAGGCGCTGATGCAGGGAAGCAAGGCCGGGTCGGGGCAGTTGCCCGGGCATCAGGATTTTCCGGGCAATCGCCCTAGTACCTTCATGTTGCTGGATGCATTGACTCCCGAGTCGCTTGGAGCCTTGCTGGCCCTGCATGAGCACCGGGTGTTTGTGGCAGGCACGGTGTGGGGCATCAACAGCTTTGACCAGTGGGGAGTGGAGCTGGGCAAGACACTGGCCAAGGACTTGCGTGTGCGTATGGATTCTCGCGATGTGACAGGATTAGATGCCTCTACTGCTGGATTGTTGCTGCATGCAGTTTCGGGTTGCGACTGAATCAGTCCATATTATTGAGTATTTATTTTTATAAAAATGTCAAAGTTCAATAATCTCAAGATAGCATTAATATCTGACGAATTGACATACTCAGCACTGAGGGCAGAAGCTGGTATTTTAAGAATTACTTCAATCAATTATTGGTGGATATTGAAATTTTGGAAGCCAGATTTTGTTTTTGTGGAATCTGCCTGGCATGGGCACCGTAATGCCTGGAAGTACAAGATTGCGGCATATCCCGACTATCCAAAGCGATCCAATAAGGATTTGGATAAGGTGATTGCCTGTGCCCGTGATATGGGAATTCCTTGTGTTTTCTGGAACAAGGAAGATGGCGTGCATTTCGATCGTTTCATTGCGAGTGCGACCTTGTTCGACACTGTGTTTACGGTTGATGAAAATTGCATATCACGTTACCGGGAGATTCTGGGTGCCAATGCGAGAATCAGTGCTCTGACGTTCCCGGTGCAACCCAAGAATCACTATCTCCAGAATGGTGAGAGTGAAGTGCATACTGGTGCATGCTTTGTAGGGAGTTACAGTCACCATGTTCATGATCAACGCCGAAACTGGCAAGACATGATGTTTTCAGCCGCTCAACCTTATGGTTTGACGGTATATGACCGTAATTCAGATAGAAAATCAAAAAATTACCGTTATCCTGATTGGCCATGGATCGAGGTGAAGGATAGTGTTTCCAATGAAAAGACCGCAGATATTTATAGAAAGTATCTGGTCCAATTCAATGTAAATACAGTGACAGATTCGCCTAGCATGTATTCACGCCGACTGGTGGAGGCATTGGCCTGCGGCAGTATTGTGGTGACCAATCCTGCCTTGTCTGTGGATCGTTACTTTTCCGAATATTGCGAGGTGGTGCACTCTCGCGAAGAGTGCGATGACGTGCTTGAGCGCATCTTTCGCGGTGGAGGCAAACATGAACGTGAGCGTGCGCGTGCCGGTGCGGACTATGTTTTGCGGGAGCACACCTGGGCCAAGCGGCTGCAGGAGGTCGTGGAAACCATCGGACTCTAGGCGGCTGCCAAGAAAGATTGCATGAAAGCATGGATTTGTGCCTGCTGGTGGATGCATCGGCTGCGTCTTCAGGAGCGGCTTCTGGATTTGCCGGTGCGATATTTGCCGCACGGATTGCTGGGCCCTGCCAATGTTGTGGGTTGGGGCGACAAACGCAGTGGTCGGATGGCGCAGCGTCTGGGTCAGTTGTTGAGAGTTCCAGCGCTGCGATTGGAAGATGGCTTTCTACGCTCGTTCGGTACCGGCGAGCATTTCCCGCCGCTGTCGTTGGTGGTCGATGACGAAGGCATTTACTACGACTGCACGCGGCCCAGTGCGTTGGAGCGTTTGCTAAGCAGCGATGCTGATGTGTTGGCACCGGATGCTGTGCGGATGCAGCAGGCTCGTAAGAAGCTGCTATCCGTAGGGCTGAGCAAGTACAACCATGCTGTTGATCTGACTGACGGCATGCTGCGCAGCGACGATGTTCCGCGAGTGCTGGTGGTGGACCAGACGGCGGGTGATATGAGTGTGGCCAAGGGAGGGGCGGATGCCGCGACCTTCGACGCCATGCTGGCTGCTGCGCTGGCAGAGAACCCGCAGGCCACGGTCTATGTCAAGACCCACCCCGAGGTGACTTCGGGTCGCAAGGGGGGCTATCTGACGGGCGTGCAGCCCGATGCCCGCACGGTGGTGTTGCGTGATGCGGTCAACCCGATGAGCCTGATTGCGCAGATGGACAAGGTCTATGTGGTCAGCTCGACCATGGGCTTCGAGGCCTTGTTGGCCCACAAGCCGGTGGTCTGCTTTGGCGTGCCCTGGTATGCGGGCTGGGGTGTGACGGATGATCGCCAGCCGCAGCATCCGGCCATGGTTCGCCGGGCCGGCCGCAGGCGCTCGGTGGACGAGTTGTTTGCAGCCGGCTATATGCATTACAGCCGCTATCTGAATCCAGAGACTCGGCAGCGCGGCAATGTACTGGATGTGTTGGACTGGCTGGAGCGTCAGCGCCAGGTGGCCCAGCGCTTTGGCGGGCGCATGATTGTGGTGGGCTTTCGGCGCTGGAAGGCCGCGAACGTGAAGGCCATGTTGTCGCTGCATCCCGGCAAGGTGTTGTTTGTCAAGAATGCTGCTGCGGCCAGGGCTTTGCGGCCTGCTGGTGATGATTGCCTGGTCTGCTGGGGCAGGGTGCCGCCAGCGGGTGTGCAGCAGTTGGCTGATGAATCGGGCGTGCGCCTGCTTCGCATGGAGGATGGCTTTGTCCGCTCCGTAGGCCTGGGCTCCGACCTGATTCCGCCGCAGTCCTTTGTGCTGGATGCCAAGGGCATTTATTTCGACCCGGGTCAGCCTTCGGAGCTGGAGGATTTGCTCAATACCCGGGAGTTCACGGCCCAGGACCTGCAGCGTGCGCGCAATGTGCGGGCCTTTATCGTCGAGCATGGCATCACCAAGTACAATCTGGAGCCCAATTGCCCGGTGGACTGGTTTGGCGAGGAACGTCCGCAGGCCGGTCGGCAGGTGGTGCTGGTGCCGGGTCAGGTGGAGGACGATGCCTCCATTCGCTTTGGCTGCGATGCTGATGGCGTTTGCACGAATCTGGGCCTGATCCGGGCGGCGCGCGCCGCATTTCCTCATGCATTCATCGTCTTCAAGCCGCACCCTGATGTGAGCAGCGGCAATCGCAAGGGCCATGTCGAGCCGGCCCAGGCTTTGCAGCATGCCGATCACATTGAACAGAGTGCGTCGGTGGTCAGCTGTATCGAAGCTTGTGATGTGGTGGTGACCATGACTTCGTTGACCGGCTTTGATGCCTTGCTGCGCAACAAGCAGGTGGTGGTGCACGGGCGGCCGTTTTACGCTGGTTGGGGCCTCACGCAGGACTGTCTGCCGGTGCCGCGCCGCAGCCGCTCGCTGTCTCTGGATGAGCTGGTTGCCGGGGCACTGCTGCATTACCCCTTGTACTGGGATCCGGTGCTCAGAGGCTACACAAGCTGCGAAGCGGTGCTCAGACGCTTGCTCGAACAACGTACTGCCCTGGAGCAATCGGGCGATTTACATCGCCTGAAGTCCGGCTGGTTGAGGCGGCAATGGCGTAAATCCAAGGTATTGCTTCAGTCGGTTTTGTCGGATTGGTGATACTTACCTTTTTTTGCAATTATTTTTCATCGATTTGTTGCCAACGTGCAGTGATGTGCACAGGTTTCACTCGGTGAAACCCCTAAAATAGGGCGGTCATGTTTCATGACGCCTCCATAAAGATACCCAGCGGCCTGACAGCCCGCAGTTCCTAACGCATGAAGAACAAGAGTGGATTTGCGTCTAAACGTGTTTTGTTGCTACAAGGCCCGGTAGGGCCTTTTTTCTGGAACCTGGCCAAGGACTTGCGCTCGGTGGGGGCGACTGTTTTCAAGTTCAACTTCAATGCAGGGGATTGGCTGTTCTATCCCCGCAAGGCCCATTCGTTCCGGGGGGAACTGGCACAGTGGCCCGAGGTTCTGGAGGCCTTCATCATCAGGCACCGGATTGACGCGGTGCTGCTGTTCGGCGATTGCCGGCCTGTGCATGCGTGCGTGCGCTCCATGACGGAGCGTCTGGGTTGCGCCTTCGGCGTGTTTGAGGAAGGCTATTTGCGGCCCGACCACATCACCTTTGAGCCCATGGGCGTCAACGGGCATTCTCATTTTGAAAAGAGACTGGCCATATGGCTTAAGCAGAGGGCGCATCAAGAGACTGCGCCACAGCGCTCTCATCCGAATGGGCCGGTGACGGAGTCATGGAAGAAGGTCGGCAACTCATTCTGGCATTCGGCCATGTGGGGCATGCTGTATTTCTTTGCTGCCTGGCTGGGGCAGTGGTTCTGGAATAACTCCCTGCATCACAGAAGCATGACCGTGCGGGATGCGCCTTGGTGGTGGCTGAGTTATCTGCGTAAATTCTGGTATCGCCGCACGGAAAAGGAAATCGAAGAGCGGTTGCTCGGCGATTTGCGCAAGAAATTCTTCCTGGCTCCGCTGCAGGTCTATAACGACGCCCAGATCGTGGTCCACTCGAACTATGATTTCGTGACGGATTTCATCAATCACGTTTTGCATTCATTTTCCAGGGCACAGGCGCTGGAGCGCATGAGCGGCGTGCCCGAAGGTGGAAAGTCGATTGCGGATGACGTGGTGGTGTTCAAGCACCACCCCATGGACCGCGGCCACCGGAACTACGCCAATATCATCCGTCTGCTGGCGCGGCGCCATGGCTTGCAGGGCAAGGTCTTATATATCCATGACCAGCATCTGCCATCGTTGCTCAAGAATGCCAAGGGGGTTGTGCTGGTCAATAGCACGACCGGTCTTTCGGCTTTGGGTCATGGTGCTCCCGTCAAGGTCTGCGGCAATGCCTTGTATGACCTGGAAGGCTTGACCTTTCAGGGAAAGATGCGGGATTTCTGGTTTCGGGCCCATCAGGCCATTCCTGACCAGGAAATGCTTTCGCGCTTTCGAAGGGCCTTGATAGAGTGCACGCAGATCAATGGCAGTTTCTATCGTCGGCTCTCGGCTGTCTCATGGCGTTGCGGGGCCGCGCTGGATGGTCAGATGGCGCAACGTCTGTGGGGAGGCGGTCCTTCGGTGGATCCCTTGCTTTGGCCGGAAGATGCGGTGGAAACCGTTCCTGTTTCCAGGCAGGAAAATCAGGAAAATGCCATGCCTTCCATGCTGCAGGGGGTGGCCTCTGTCGAATAAGCCATGGTATGGAGAGGGGGCCGTTTCCCGGAGTGCAATGACCAGCAGAGAAAAGAATATCTCATTCGAGTCTTCCGGGAAGACAGGGGATTGCGAGCGCCTGGTGATCTTCATGGGGGGATTTGATCCTCGTGGGGCAAGGCATTATCACCAGTTGATGCGCGCCGAGTCGCAAAAGCAGCCGTCTGTTTCCGAGGATAGAAAATACGCGATTGGCAGCAGAGAGAAGTGGAATGAGGGCGAGGCCGCCCAAGAAAAATCACAGCATTCTCGATGGCGGGTTTCTCAGGCGGGCTCCGAAAATACTGCATCTGCCGATTTTGTTTTCTTTGACTGGCATGATCAGGTTCGTCTTCATTGGCCGCAGAGCCGAGCTGAAGTCTTTCGCCAGGCCCTGGGAACCTATATTGCTGTCTGGAATTTGAGGCAGTGGCTGAAACCTGTGCGAGAGCAGGCGCGCTTTACTTTGTGGGCGCTGATGTACCCGCTGTTTTATGTGCTGCTGGTGCTGCTCGCCGGATTGGGCATGGGCTCTATGCTTGTCAGTGCTTGGGATGGCTTGCCGCCAGTGGCTGCTGCCGCGCTGATGCTGGCGGCGGTCGCTGTCGTCGGCTGGGGCGGCTTGGTGCTGGATGGCTATCTGCATATCAGCTGGCTTTTGAGGATTTTGAACTTTGCCCATGCCAGTTCCGGTAAAGAATTCCCCGTGCTGGATGCTCGTATCGAGGCGATGGCCGCCGAGGTGGCTCAGGCCATGCAGCAGCAGCGTTGGCGCGAGGTGGTCGTGGTCGGCTTCAGTGTCGGCAGTGTGCAGGCTCTGAAGTTGACTCAGGCGCTCCGCCGTAAGCTGGCTGAAGATCCGCTATCCTCGCACGCTTCTCGCAAGCCGCTGCTGAGCTTGGTCACCCTGGGCAACTGCATTCCGTTGTTTGCGCTGTTTCCCGGCGCTGGCGCGTTGCGGCAAACCTTGCGTGAGGTCGCCATGGACGAAGCGGTGTACTGGGCCGATATTTCTTCACCCAGCGATAGCGTGTGTTTCGGCATGTGCGATGTGGTGGGGCTGTCGTTGCGCGAGGATGGGCGCAAGGAGGGGGCCTCGGCCGTCAACTCCGTTGCTGATTCCAGCAAGCGCCGACCGCAGTGGGGATTCAATCCGCAAGCGATATGCTCCCCGCGTTTTCACAAGCTGTTTTTGCCGACAACCTACCGTTGGTTGCGCAGGAACAAGATGCGCATGCATTTTCAGTATCTGATGGCCGGCGAAGTTGCCGGTGCCTATGATTATTTCGAGTTGCTCACCAGCGCCGGTCCGATGCATGACTACATAGAGAGGAAATTGGTGCGATGAGTCGTTTCTGCCCCGTTTATCCCAAGCCCCACCCCGAGCAGACGTCGAAGCTGCGCATGTTCTGGCATGCACGGCGCTCCTGGATGGACGCCCTGTTCGAGCGCAGCTACAGCATGCAGATGGGTGAGGTTCATCTGCCCGGCGTGGATCTCTACATGCTCAATGACATCAAAGAGGTCAAGAGAGTCATGCAGGGCGAGGCGCAGCATTTCCCCAAGAGCCATCTGCTGCATGAATCGCTGGAGCCTTTGCTGGGAGACAGCATCTTCACGACCAATGGCGAGCAGTGGCAGCGTCAGCGCACCATGATGAACCCCGCGTTCGCCCAGGCGCGCGTGAACGTCGCTTTCCCGCGCATGCTGGGAGCCGCGCAATCCATGCTGGAGCGCCTGGATACCGTGGAGGAGGCGCAGCCGTACGACATCGAGATCGAGATGACCCATGTCACGGCCGACATCATTTTCCGCACGATTTTTTCCACGCCCTTGCAGGGGCCCGATGCGCATCGCATCTTCGAAGCCTTTGCCCGCTACCAGGCACTGGCCCCCAAGCTCATGCTGCCGGCTCTGTTCGGCGTTCGCTGGCTGACCATGCCCTGGTATCGCTGGCAGAGCAACCAGGCCGCGACGGAGATTCGCGGCCTGCTGCACGCCATGATCAAGCCGCGCTATGAGGCGCACCTGAGGGGCGAGGCCGAGGAGCAGGAGGATATTCTTGCCGCCTTCATGCAGGCCAAGGATCCGAATACGGGCGAGCCTTTCAACGAGGAAGAGCTGGTCAATCAGGTCGCCATGCTGTTTCTGGCGGGGCATGAAACTTCGGCCAGCGCACTGACCTGGGCCAGTTATCTGCTGTCCCAGTCACCCGACATACAGCAGCGTGCCTACGAGCAAGTGGTGGAAGTGGTTGGCGATCGTCTGCCGCAGCAGGCGGACATGAAAAGCTTCTCTCAGGTCTGGAATATCTTTAGGGAGACCTTGCGTCTGTTTCCCCCTGTGGGTTTCTTCGCCCGGGAGAACGTCCAGTCCTGCCCTATCAGGGGCAAGCAGCTGAAGGAGCGCAGCACGGTGGTGGTGGCGCCCTGGCTGCTGCAGCGCCACCGAAAATGGTGGAAGAACCCCGATGCCTTCGACCCGGATCGCTTTGACCGTGAGGAGGACAAGGAAGCCATCAAACACGCCTACATGCCATTCAGCATGGGCCCGCGCGTCTGTCTGGGCGCTGCATTTGCGCTGCAGGAAGCGGTCCTGATTCTGGCCTGCCTGCTGCAGCGCTATGAAATCCTGCCGGCGGCAGACCATGTGCCGCAGCCCGTGGGGCGATTGACAATTCGCTCCGAAAATGGAGTACGCATCAAGTTGCGCAAGAGAGAGGCTGCATGAAGGAGCGCCTGGCAGGTTTTGCGCTGATGTGCGCAGTCGTCCCGCTGGCGGTTGTGGGCTGGCTGATTCTTTGCTGGGTCGGTCTGTTCGGCAAGACGGAGCGGGGCAGGGCCGGGGTGCGTGCGCTGGATCATTTTGTCAATGCGGCAGTGCTCAATGGCTATGCCTGGGAAAGCGTGTCATCGCATGCCTGGCGCGAACGCGAGAACAAGCGCTGGGCGCGTTGGGTCATCCGGATCACCGATCGCTTCCAGAAGGATCACTGCATGCGTGCCAACAAGCGCGAGCAGCCCGTGGTGGACCTGATTCTGAAAAAAGGTCTGCAGGGCCAGACGATCCGTTGAAGGGCTGCCAGCTCGTTCAGTCATTAAGGCCGATAAGCTCATTACGCCTCATTACGCTTCATGATTGATCCGGGTCAGCGGGAATCGGCCCTGGCGCGTTAAGGACTGAAGCGTTTCCGGGTTGAAGCGCGATCTCGCCGGCCCACGGTGATCTATATCGAGCATGGAGACATATGTCCAATCGCACTTCACTCATCCGCAGCCTGGCAGTCTTGGCGCTGGTTTGCGCAGCGGGTGCCGCCCAGGCGCAGGCCTATATCAGCGGCTCCATCTCAGGGCAGCTGGCGCCCGGGGTTTACGGTCAGGTCAATATCGGTAATGCACCGCCGCCGCTGCTGTATGCCCAGCCGATGTGGGGCGGCCCGGTAGTGCCGCAGGTGCAGCCCATCTATATGTGGGTGCCGCCCGGCCATTCGCGCAACTGGCGCCGCTACTGTGGCCGCTACCACGCCTGCGGCCAGCCGGTCTATTTCCTGCGCAATCCGCCCCCCCATTGGCGTGCAGGACCTCCGCCGCGCCACCACCACGAGCGACGCGACTGGCATGATGACCGCCGGGATCATGGGCATTGGGACAGAGACGATCGCCGCGATCGACGTGACTGGGACAGGCATGATCGCGATGACCGGGGGCGTGGTCATGGTCACGGGCGTGGGCATGGACGCCATGACGACTGAATTAGGGGTTAACCACTAAATTCACTGTTGCTTATGCGCAGCAACAAAGGCTGATTGCTATTTAAAATGTAGCAATCAGCCTTTTCTCTTTATAGGCTTCATGCTTTGTTTGTAGGTATTTGTACGTGTTATGAGCAAGCACTTTGCTATGCCTTTGTGGCATAGCTGCTAGCGGAGGGCTTGCCTAGTGGGAGGGCGCAGGGCTACCGACAATAGTCTCATTCGTTTTGACTAGATGGTTGCCCTGATGCAAGCCCTGTCGAGCGCCCGTCCTGCCGGTGCAGTCTGCCCGCAGCGTGACGGGAGTGGCTCGAAAGGCCTCGATGGCCGGGACTCGGCTTTCGGGATTGCGGGGCAGCCATGGCATCCACTTCAGGAGTCTTTCGGCATGAGCGCAGCACTCAAAGGCATTTCTTCCATGGCAACCCGCCAGGTCCTGGCGGATCTGGTTGCAGCCTGGCAGGCCCAGGGCGGCGAGCCGGTGCAGATCGAATCCGTGGGTGGTGTGGATGCCGCGCAGCGTGTGCAGTCCGGTGAAGAGGCCTTTGATGTGGTCTTTCTGGCCTCCAACGCCATCGACAAGCTGCAGGCCGCCGGCCGAGTGGTTGAGGGCAGCAAGGTGAACCTGGTGCTCTCCAGTACTGCCGTGGCAGTGCCTGCTGCTGCAGCGCAGCCCGATATCAGTTCTGAAGAGGCCGTGCGCGCTGCCGTGCTGGCAGCGCCCAGCGTCGGCTATTCCACCGGCCCCAGCGGCGTGGCGCTGCAAAAGCTGTTCGAGCGCTGGGGCATTGCCGACGAGATCAAGCCCCGCATCGTGCAGGCCAGGCCCGGCGTTCCCGTGGGCTCCATGATCGCTTCGGGCGAAGTGGCCCTGGGCTTTCAGCAACTGAGCGAGCTGATCCATGTCGAAGGCATCCGCATCGTGGGCGGCCTGCCTGCCGCGATTGCCATCGATACGGTGTTTTCGGCCGGTCTGGTAGCGGGTTCGGCCCATGCGGATGTCGTGCAGCGACTGTTGGCCTTCATGGCTTCGCCTGAAGCCGAAGCGGCCAAGCGCCGCCAGGGCATGGAGCCCGTTTGAATTGATTCGTGTCCAGGCGGGGGCCTGGCACTGAAACCCCATCCAGCAAAAGGGCAGTCATAGCCCTTTCGTGACGGACGTACCAGATGCCTTTGAGGCTTTGGCGCCAGCCGCGAGACAGGAGATAGAGGCGACAAAGAGAGGCAACTGAGATACCAAATATGACTTCGCAAACTAGCAAACAGAACACCGACCCGATGGTCGTCAACGTGCAGACCGTGCTCAACGAGAGCCCGTTCTCGGGCTTTCAGTGGGGGATTTTCTTCCTCTGTTTTTTGATTGTTCTGCTCGACGGTTTTGATACCGCCGCCATCGGCTTCATCGCACCTTCGCTGCTTGGCGAATGGGGCATCGACAAGTCCCATCTGGGCCCGGTGCTGAGCGCAGCACTGTTCGGCCTGGCGTTCGGCGCGCTGGGCGCGGGTCCGCTGGCGGACCGCGTGGGCCGCAAGACCGTGCTGATCATCGCCGCGGTGGTGATGGGTGGTGCATCGATTGCCTCCGGTCTGGTGCACGATCTGCAGGCTCTGACCATCTGGCGCTTCATCACCGGCCTGGGTCTTGGCGCCGCCATGCCCAACGCCATCACGCTGATGAACGAATACTGCCCTGACAGCAAGCGTTCCTTCATCACCAACTGCATGTTCTGCGGCTTCCCCATCGGCTCGGCCTTCGGCGGCTTTATCGCGGCCTGGATGATTCCGCATTTCGGCTGGCGCAGCCTGCTGATCGTGGGCGGTGTGGTGCCCCTGATCCTGGCCGTGCTGATGATCGTGATGCTGCCCGAGTCGGTGCGCTTCATGGTGCTCAAGAACTACTCGGCCGACCGTGTGCGCAAGGTGATGGGGCGCATCGCTGCCGGCACCCGCAATGCAGCGCGTTTTGTGCTGAACGACGGCGGCGAGGCGGCTGCCCAGGCACAGCAGGGTCCCCAGGGCCTGCGTCTGGTGTTCTCGCAGAAATATCTGGTCGGCACGCTGGCCCTGTGGGTGACGTATTTCATGGGCCTGGTGATCGTCTATGGCCTGGTCAACTGGATGCCTGTGCTGTTCAAGGAGGCGGGCGTGCCCGCCAGCCAGGCGGCCGTGATTGCCGCGCTGTTCCAGCTCGGCGGCGTGGGCGCGATCTTTGTCGGTCTGCTGATGGACCGCTGGAATGCCAATCTGATCATTGCGACGGGCTACTTCCTGACCAGCCTGGGCGTGGCTTTCATCGGCCAGGTGCTCGGCGGAGGCGTGGGCATGCTGGTGGCTTCGGTCTTCATTGCCGGTTTGCTGATGAATGCGGCACAGTCGTCCATGCAGGCGCTGGCTGCCGAGTACTACCCCACGGAATGCCGCGCCAGCGGTGTGTCCTGGATGCTGGGCATCGGCCGCTTTGGCGGCATTGCCGGCTCTTTCCTGGTGGCCGAGCTGTCGCGCCGTCACCTGGAGCTGCCGCAGGTCTTCATGGTAGTGGCCATTCCCGGTGTCATCGCTGCGCTGGCGCTGCTGGTCAAGAACCGCTATGCCGGCGGCGCACCGCGCACCTCCATGCTGGGCCTGGGCGGCGCGCACTGAACTTTTTGATTGACGAATTATTTTTAACGGAGCTTGAAGATGATCATTGACGTACACGGTCACTACACCACGGCGCCTGCGGCCCTGGGCGCATGGCGCGATCTGCAGATCGCCGGCCTCAAGGACCCGAGCAAGACCCCGTCGGTGGCCGATCTGAAGATCAGCGACGATGAAATCCGCGAGACCATCGAAACCAATCAGCTGCGCCTGATGAAGGAGCGTGGTTCCGATCTGACCATCTTCAGCCCCCGTGCCTCGTTCATGGCGCACCACATCGGTGACTTCCAGACCTCCAGCACCTGGGCCGCCATCTGCAACGAGCTGTGCTTCCGCGTCAGCGAGCTGTTCCCCGACCACTTCATTCCCGCCGCCATGCTGCCCCAGTCGCCCGGCGTGGACCCGGCAACCTGCATTCCCGAGCTGGTCAAGTGTGTCGAGCAATACGGCAACGTCGGCATCAACCTGAACCCCGACCCCTCGGGCGGCCACTGGACTTCGCCCCCGCTGTCCGACAAGAGCTGGTACCCCATCTACGAAAAGATGGTGGAGTACGACATCCCCGCGATGATCCACGTCTCCACCAGCTGCAACAGCTGCTTCCACACCACGGGCAGCCACTATCTGAATGCCGACACCACGGCCTTCATGCAGTGCCTGACTTCGGATCTGTTCAAGGACTTCCCGACCCTGAAGTTCCTGATTCCCCATGGCGGCGGCGCCGTGCCTTACCACTGGGGCCGTTTCCGCGGTCTGGCGCAGGAGATGAAGAAGCCGTTGCTGGAAGAGCATCTGCTGAACAACATCTACTTCGACACCTGCGTCTACCACCAGCCCGGCATCAATCTGCTGACGGAAGTGATCCCCACCAAGAACATTCTGTTCGCCAGCGAAATGATCGGCGCCGTGCGCGGCATCGATCCGCAGACCGGTCACTACTACGACGACACCAAGCGCTACATCGAAGCCACGCAGAACCTGACCGCCGATGAAAAGCACGCCGTCTACGAAGGCAATGCCCGCCGCGTGTTCACGCGCCTGGACAAGGCGCTGAAGGCCAAGGGTCTGTAACTTCTCAAAAAAAGAGCTGCTATCGCAAGGTATGAAATGTTTTCAGCAAGAAAACTATTCAGATCTGATGAATGACCAGCGGTGCCAGCTCACTTTTTTGATTCAATAACGTCTTAGCAAAGAGGTATTTCCATGTACGAACTGGGAGTTGTCTACCGCAATATCCAGCGCGCCGACCGCGCTGCTGCTGACGGCCTGGCCGCCCTGGGCTCCGCCACCGTGCACGAGGCCATGGGCCGCGTCGGTCTGCTCAAGCCCTATATGCGCCCCATCTACGCCGGCAAGCAGGTCTCTGGCACCGCCGTCACGGTGCTGCTGCAGCCCGGCGACAACTGGATGATGCATGTGGCGGCCGAGCAGATTCAGCCCGGCGATATCGTGGTTGCTGCCGTTACCGCCGAGTGCTCCGACGGCTACTTCGGCGACCTGCTGGCCACGAGCTTTCAGGCGCGCGGCGCACGCGCGCTGATCATCGATGCCGGCGTGCGCGATGTGAAGACGCTGCAGGAGATGGACTTCCCGGTCTGGAGCAAGGCCATCTCTTCCAAGGGCACGATCAAGGCCACCCTGGGCTCGGTCAACATCCCCATCGTCTGCGCCGGCATGCTGGTCACGCCCGGTGACGTGATCGTGGCCGACGACGACGGCGTGGTCTGCGTGCCCGCCGCGCGTGCCGTGGAAGTGCTGGCCGCCGCCCAGAAGCGTGAAAGCTTCGAAGGCGAAAAGCGCGCCAAGCTGGCTTCGGGCGTCCTGGGCCTGGATATGTACAAGATGCGCGAGCCCCTGGAAAAGGCCGGTCTGAAATATATTGACTAACACCCCCTGAGTCGCTTCGCCTAGGCGGCCCCGCGCCTTCCCCCTCTCTCGCTTTGCTTGGCAATGCGGAGGGGGACGATGCCCTCGCTGCGAGGCGGCTCTTGCTTGGCATCTCTGAGTTGTGCGGCGCCAGTATTGGCGGCTATGGCCCACTCACAGACCATCGAGGAAAAGACAAATGAGCGAATTTGAAAAGACTCCCGGCTGGATGGATTGGTACGCCAACCCCAGCAAGCCCCAGTTCAAGCTGCCTGCCGGCGCTGTGGATGCACACTGCCATGTGTTCGGCCCTGGCAACGAGTTCCCCTTCGCCCCCGAGCGCAAGTACACCCCCTGCGATGCCAGCAAGGCCCAGCTGTATGCGCTGCGCGACCACCTGGGTTTTGCACGCAATGTGGTGGTGCAGGCCACCTGCCACGGTGCGGACAACCGCGCCATGGTCGATGCCTGCAAGTCCTCGGGCGGCAAGGCCCGTGGCGTAGCCACCGTCAAGCGCTCCATCAGCGATGCCGAACTGCAGGAGCTGCATGACGCCGGCGTGCGCGGCGTGCGCTTCAACTTCGTCAAGCGCCTGGTGGACTTCACGCCCAAGGACGAGCTGATGGAGATCGCCGGCCGCATCGCCAAGCTGGGCTGGCATGTGGTGATCTATTTCGAAGCCGTGGATCTGCCCGAGCTGTGGGACTTCTTCACCGCGCTGCCCACCACCGTGGTGGTCGACCACATGGGCCGTCCCGACGTCACCAAGGGCGTGGACAGCGAAGAGTTCGCCCTGTTCCTGAAGTTCATGCGCGAGCACCAGAACGTGTGGAGCAAGGTGTCCTGCCCCGAGCGCCTGTCCGTCACCGGCCCCAAGGCCCTTCATGGTGAGCAGAACGCCTACCAGGATGTGGTGCCGTTCGCGCGCCGCGTGGTCGAGGAGTTCCCAGATCGCGTGCTCTGGGGCACCGACTGGCCGCACCCCAACCTGAAGGACCACATGCCCGACGACGGCCTGCTGGTGGACTTCATTCCTCATATCGCGCCCACCGCGCAGCTGCAGCAAAAGCTGCTGGTGGACAACCCCATGCGTCTGTACTGGCCCGAAGAGGTCTGACGGAGTTCCGGCGACACATACACCCGGAAACAGGTCGCAGCCTTGTCGCATGGGCTGCGCCATCCGTAAACGAGGAGAATTTATGGCTTTGGAAAAACCGTATCTGGACGTGCCCGGCACCATCATTTTCGATGCCGAGCAGTCCCGCAAGGGCTACTGGCTCAACCAGTTCTGCATGAGCCTGATGAAGGCCGAGAACCGCGAGCGCTTTCGCGCCGACGAGCGTGCCTATCTCGACGAGTGGGCGATGACCGAGGAGCAGAAGCAGGCCGTGCTGGCGCGCGATCTGAACTGGTGCATGCGCACCGGCGGCAATATCTACTTCCTGGCCAAGATCGGCGCCACCGACGGCAAGAGCTTCCAGCAGATGGCCGGCTCCATGACCGGCATGACCGAAGAAGAGTACCGCGCCATGATGATGGGCGGCGGTCGCTCTGCCGAAGGCAATCGCTACGTGGGCGAGGACGGTGATGCTCAGGCACACCATCAACCCCAGGGCAGCGCAGGCAACCAGAACAAGGAAGGCAACTAAGACATGGCACGCATCACCGCATCCGTTTTTACTTCGCATGTGCCTGCCATCGGCGCTGCCATGGACATGGGCAAGACCCAGGAGGCCTACTGGGCGCCCCTGTTCAAGGGCTATGACTTCTCCCGCCAGTGGATGAAGGACAACAAGCCCGATGTGATCTTCCTGGTCTACAACGACCATGCCACGGCCTTCAGCCTGGACTGCATTCCCACTTTCGCCATCGGCACGGCTGCCGAGTTCCAGCCCGCCGACGAAGGCTGGGGCCCGCGTCCCGTGCCCAAGGTGGTCGGCCATCCCGATCTGGCCAGCCACATTGCCCAGTCCGTGATTCAGCAGGACTTCGACCTGACCATCGTCAACAAGATGGACGTGGACCACGGCCTCACGGTGCCGCTGTCGCTGATGTGTGGCGAGCAGGACCCCAAGACCGGCTCCTGGCCCTGCCCGGTGATCCCCTTCGCCGTGAACGTGGTGCAGTACCCCGTGCCCACCGGCCAGCGCTGCTTCAACCTGGGCCGCGCCATCCGCAAGGCCGTGGAGAGCTACGACCAGGACATCAACGTGCATATCTGGGGCACGGGCGGCATGAGCCACCAGCTGCAGGGGGCGCGCGCGGGCCTGATCAACAAGGAATGGGACAACCAGTTCCTGGACCTGCTGATCGAGAACCCGCACGGACTGGCCCAGATGCCGCATATCGACTATGTGCGCGAAGCCGGCTCGGAAGGCATCGAGCTGGTGATGTGGCTGATCGCGCGCGGCGCCATGTCCGATGTGGACGGCCCCGCACCGCTGCCCAAGGTGGCGCACCGCTTCTACCATGTGCCCGCATCGAACACCGCTGTGGGCCATCTGATCCTCGAGAATCAGTGAACGTTTCACCACGTTCGCTGCTTCGCGTATCCACCGCCCCCCAGTGGGGGGCTTCGCCTCCTTGAGGCGGCTCTACGGAGACCCAAATCATGAGCAAGACCATCAAAGTAGCGCTGGCTGGCGCTGGTGCCTTCGGCATCAAGCACCTTGACGGCATCAAGAACATCGACGGCGTGGAAGTCGTCTCCCTGGTCGGTCGCCGCTTTGACCAGACCAAGGAAGTGGCCGACAAATACGGCATCCAGCATGTGGCAACCGATCTGGCCGAAAGCCTGGCACTGCCCGAGGTCGATGCCGTGATCCTGTGCACGCCCACGCAGATGCACGCCGAGCAGGCCATTGCCTGCATGAAGGCCGGCAAGCATGTGCAGGTCGAGATCCCTCTGGCCGATGCCCTGAAGGACGCGCAGGAAGTGGCCGAGCTGCAAAAGCAGACCGGTCTGGTGGCCATGGTGGGTCACACCCGCCGCTTCAACCCCAGCCACCAGTGGGTGCACAAGAAGATAGCAGCCGGCGAGTTCAACATCCAGCAGATGGATGTGCAAACCTACTTCTTCCGCCGCACCAATATGAATGCACTGGGTCAGGCCCGCAGCTGGACCGATCACCTGCTGTGGCACCATGCAGCCCATACCGTGGACCTGTTCGCCTACCAGGCCGGCAGCCCCATCGTCAAGGCCAACGCCGTGCAAGGCCCCATCCACAAGGATCTGGGCATCGCCATGGACATGAGCATCCAGCTCAAGGCCGCCAACGGCGCGATCTGCACGCTGAGCCTGTCGTTCAACAACGACGGCCCTCTGGGCACCTTCTTCCGCTACATCGGCGACACCGGCACCTATCTGGCCCGCTACGACGACCTGTATACCGGCAAGGACGAGAAGATCGACGTGTCCCAGGTCGATGTCTCCATGAACGGCATCGAGCTGCAGGACCGCGAATTCTTCGCCGCCATCCGTGAAGGCCGCGAACCCAACTCCAGCGTGCAGCAGGTGTTCAACTGCTACAAGGTCTTGCACGACCTGGAGCAGCAACTGAACGCGGATTGATCAGCGCGGACTGATTGCCTGGCGCATCTCCGCACGAAAGCCCCCGCAGCCTGTGGCTGCGGGGGCTTGTTTCATCGCGCAAAGTCTCTGTCGCTGCACGAGGAGATCGTAGTCGCATTCTTGTGTGGCCGAATCCAGGCCCTATACCGAGGCTATCCCGCCCAGGAACGATGGCGCAGCTGACGGGGGGATTGGCCAAACCAGCGCTGGCACGCTCGGGTGAGCACGGCCTGGTCTGAATACCCCAGCAATTGCGCGATATGGCCCAGACTCAGGTCGGGCTGCGCCAGCAATTGCGCCACCCAGGTCTTGCGCGCGCTATCGCGCAGATCCTCGAAGGCCGCGCCTTCTGCCTGCAGGCGTCGCTGCAGGGTGCGCGGGTGCTGGCTCAGGGCGCGTGCCGCCGAGGGCAGGTCGGCCATGCCCATGCGAACCAGATTGGCCAGCGCGCTGCGCACCTGGTCCGTCATGCTGGTATTCCTGCCTGGCGCGGCTCCCAGCAGGAAGCGTTCGACAAACTGCTGCAGCAGCCGGTTGTGGCGAGGCATGGGCTGACGCCAGGCCAGCGGGTCGATGGCAATGCCATCAAAGCTGGAGCCAAAGCGCGGCAACTGGCCCAGGTGCCGCCTGTATTGCGCGCTGCTGCCCACGGGGGCATGGCGCAGATGGATGGCCGCAGGGCGCAGCGCGCCTTCGGACAGCACATGGATCAGGCGGCACATATAGGCCACGCAGATTTCCGTTCCCTGGGGCATGAGGGCCTGGGAGGGCAGGCGTGACAGCACTTCCACGCATTCAAGCCCCTCGTCAGGCGCCATGAAGGTTCTGTAGCTCAGGGTGGGGTTGTGGAAGTGGACGTACTTTCCGCCCTGCATCATGCCCTCGCGCACAGTGGGCGCGGACTGTATGGCCAGTCCTAGCAGGCCCAGGGTTTCGACACCTTGCCGGGCGCACAGACGCAGCCCGAAATCGTGCACGCCCAGCACACAGGCGGCTTCCTCTATGACCAGGGCCACGGCGTGGCTGGGCAGGTAGCGCTCGGGGTCGGCCAGATCTTCCGGCACCAGGCCGCAGGCGCGCAGGATGGCGGCGGGGTCGCCGCCCTGTGCGCGCACCAGGTCTTCAAAGCCCGCGAGCGAGGCGGCGCGGACACTGGTCATGACGGCGGAATCAGCGGGCTTGGCAGGCATCGGGGTATGTACTGCATGTCGTTCAACATCAAAATCCTGTCGCGCAAACACAAGTTTTGCCAGAGGGCTAGACCTAGCATGTCTGCGTGACAGACACGATTGACGCAAGTCGGGCCCAGGCTGGAGCTTCACCTCAAGGCTGTGATCCCTGCTCATTCCTGTCGGCTCACGCCCTAGCAGACAAGCAGGAGACACCCGGTATGGCACAGCATTTCGACTTTCTCATCATCGGCGCCGGTATTTCCGGCATTGGTGCGGCCCGTCATCTGCGTGAGCAGTTCGCGGATCGCAGCCTCGCCATCCTCGAAGCCATGGACAGCTTCGGCGGCACCTGGTGGACGCACCGCTACCCGGGGGCGCGCTCGGACAGCGACCTGTTCACCTATGGCTATGGCTTCAAGCCCTGGACGGGCAATGCCATCGCCACGGCGGACGAGATTCGCCACTACCTGGCCGAGACCATTGAGGAGAACGATCTGGCCCCGCTGATCCGCTACGGCCACAAGGTGCAATCGGCCTGCTGGTCGTCCGAAGACAGGCGCTGGACGCTGGAAGTCACCCACGGCGGCTCGGACGAGGTGCAGACCTTCACCACCGGCTTCCTCTGGGTCTGCGCCGGCTATTACGACCACGGCCAGGGCTATACGCCGCAGTGGCCGACGCTCAAGGACTTCAAGGGCCAAGTCATTCACCCGCAGCACTGGCCGCAGGGTCTGGATTACACGGGCAAGCGCATCGTGGTCATAGGCTCGGGTGCCACGGCGGCCACGCTGATCCCGAGCCTGGCGCCGGATGCGGGCCATGTGACCATGCTGCAGCGCTCGCCCACCTTTTTCCTGCCCGCGTCCGAGCATCCGCTGGTGCCGCTGCTCAAGCCTTTGAACCTGCCCGAGGACTGGTACCACGAGATCATGCGCCGCGCCTTCATCGCGCGCACCGACGAGATCGTGCAAACCTCCAGGCAGCACCCCGAGGCGATGCGCGCCTTCCTGCTTGGAGAGATCCGCTCGCACTTGCCCGAGGGCTTTGACATCGACAAGCACTTCAATCCCAGCTACCGCCCCTGGCAGCAGCGCATTGCCGTGGTGCCCGACGGCGACTTCTTCCAGGCCATGCGCGAGGGCAAGGCCTCGGTGGTGACGGACACCATAGAGAGCTTCGATGCCGGCGGCATACAGCTGACCGGCGGCGGACATCTGGACGCCGACATCATCGTTACTGCCACGGGCTTCAATCTCAAGCTGTTCGGCGGCATAGCGTTCAGCGTGGATGGCGCGCCGGTGGATTTTCGCGAGCGCATCTCCTACCGGGGCGTGATGATCGAGGGCATGCCCAATATGGCCTACACCCAGGGCTACTTCCGCTCCAGCTGGACGCTGCGCTGCGACCTGGTGTGCGACTGGGTGTGCCGCCTGCTTGCCCATATGCGCGAGCACGGCCATGCCGAGGTACGGCCCATCGTGGCCGCAGCCGATGCCGGCATGCAACGCCTGTCGTGGATAGAGGCCGACAACTTCAACGCCGGCTATGTGCTGCGTGCGCAAGATGCCATGTTCGGCCAGGGCGACCGCCAGCCCTGGAGGCACGACATGGAGTACGCCGAAGAACGCGTGGTTCTGACCGCCGCATCGCTGCAGGACGATGCCTTGGCCTATCGCTAGGTCCGGCCCCGTATCCGTTCTCTCACTCTTTATAACGACAGGAGACTTCAACCATGGCTCTCGATCCACATCTGGCCGGCGTCCTGCAGCAACTGGCCGCTGCCAACAGGAAGGCCACCGCAGACGGCACGCCCGAAGAGGGCCGCGCCGGCTATCTGGCGCTGACCCGTGGCTCGCTCACACCCGAGCAGATCGTGCCCGTGGCCAGCGTTCAGGACATCACCGTGCCCGGCGGCGCAGGCCCTGTGGCCGCACGCATCTATCGGCCCGAAGGCACTGGACCTTTTCCCACCGTGGCGTATTTCCACGGCGGAGGCTATGTCATCGGCAACCTGGACACGCATGACAATATGTGCCGAGAGATCTGCCGCGGCGCGCAGGCCGTGGTGGTGTCGGTGGACTACCGGCTTGCCCCCGAGCATCCCTTCCCCGCAGGCATAGAGGACGCCGTGGCTGCCGCCAGATGGGTGGTTGCCAATGCGCATGAGCTGGGGGGCAGTGCCATCGTGGCCGTGGCGGGCGACAGCGCTGGCGGCAACTTCTGCGCCGTGGTGACGCAGCAGCTGCGCGATGGGGGCATTCCCCTGGCTGCGCAATTCCTCATCTACCCCGCGGTAGACCACGCCGCCGCCGAGTACGCCAGCGCCGAGCAGAACGCCAAGGGCTATTTCCTGGAAGCCGAGACCATGGCCTGGTTCTACAACCATTACGCCGGCACCTCCCACAATGCGCTGGATCCGCGCCTGGCACCGCTGCAGGCCAAGAGTCTGGCCAACCTGCCGCCCGCCGTGATCGTGAATGCCGAGTTCGATCCGCTGCGTGATCAGGGAGCGGCCTATGCCCATGCGCTGCGCGCCGCAGGTGGCCAGGCCGAGCTGATTGAAGGGGCGGGCATGATCCATGGCTTCTTCGACATGGGCCGTTGGTCGCCGGGCGCGCAGGCCGTCATCACGCGCAGCATCGAGCGCTTTGCCGGGCTGCTGAAATCGCAAACCCGTTGAGGAAACCAATATGACCCATGTGAATCATTTGACCGTCCTGGGCTCGGGCGTGCTGGGTGGCCAGATTGCCTGGCACAGCGCGTTCAAGGGCAAAACCGTGGTTGTCTACGACATCTCGGAAGATGCGCTGGCGCGCTGCCGCGCCGCACAGGCGCAGTACGCAGCCATCTATCTGGCAGAACTCGGTGCGGGCGAGGCCGACATCGAGGCCACGCGCCAGCGTCTGAGCTTTACCACGGACATGGCCCGGGCCGTGGCCAAGGCCGATCTGGTCATCGAGGCCGTTCCGGAGATCCCGGATGTCAAGACCGGCGTCTATCAGCAGATGGCGCCGCTGCTGCCAGCCCACACTGTGGTTGCCACCAACTCGTCCACCTTTTTGCCCAGCGACTTCGCGGCTGCCACGGGCCGGCCCGAGAAGTTCTGCGCGCTGCACTACGCCAACTACATCTGGTCGGCCAATGTCGTGGAAATCATGCCGCATGCAGCGACGGCCCGGGCCACGCTGGAGACCGTCACCCGGTTCGGCATCGAGACCGGCATGGTGCCGATTCCCATCGCCACGGAGCACAACGGCTATGTCATCAACACCTGGTTCCCCGCACTGCTCAAGGCCGCCCAGACGCTGGTGACCAATGGAATCGCCACACCCGAGGATGTGGACCGCACCTTCCTGATCGCCAACCGCGGTGCCCGCATGGGCCCGTTCGGCATGATGGACATCGTGGGCATGAAGACCTGCTATGACGTATCCATTTACTGGGGGCAGTTGCAGGGCGATGCGCAGCAGCTGGCCAATGCCGAATATGTCAAGACCCAGTTGATGGACAAGGGCCGTACCGGCATGCTGGCGGGCAAGGGCTATTACGACTACCCGAATCCAGCCTATGCGGCGGCGGGCTTTCTGGATGTGCCGGCGCTGTCGCAGCTATCTGACATCGTTGACCGCTGTATCTCCAGAGCCTGAGCCTTTGGTGCACATATGCGGCGACGGCGCATGCGGCCCTGCCTCTGTGCCTGTGCCTGCGCCTGGCAGTGCAGTGCAGTGAGGCAGTGCCGGGCACGCACCAGACGAGCACGGATTTCGATGCGGACATTATTTTGGCTTGGCATCGGCCATCGACGAACCGGAAGGCAGCTGCTGGAATAATATTGCTCCAGCTTGTATAGCGGCCTGCGCCCTCGCTTGGTTCGGTTGAAGGCCTTTGGATGCTTAAGGAAAGTTAATGGAAAACCGCAAAATCGGCCCATTCAGCGTCGCCAATGTCGCGCTGGGCTGCATGAATTTCTGCCATGCCTACGGAAACCCCGTCTCTACCGAGCAGTCGCACGCCGTGCTGCACGCGGCACTGGATGCGGGCGTGACCTTGTTCGACACCGCTGCCCTCTATGGCTTTGGCGCCAGTGAGTCGCTGATCGGCCCCGTGCTCAAGCCCCACCGCAACCACATCACCCTGGCGAGCAAATGCGGCATGGCCGGCGTGCGCGGCGAAGACGGCGTGATGCGCCGCGTCATCGACGGTCGCCCCAAAACCCTGCGCCAGAACTGCGAAGACAGTCTCAAGCGCCTGGGCACCGATGTGATCGATCTCTACTATCTGCATCGCTGGGACAAGAATGTGCCCATCGAGGAGTCGGTGGGCGAGATGGCGCGTCTGAAGGAAGAGGGCAAGGTTCGCGCCCTGGGCCTGTCGGAAGTGGGGGCCGATGCACTGCGCCGCGCGCACAAGGAGCACCCGATTGCGGCGCTGCAAAGCGAATATTCGCTGTGGTCGCGCAATGCAGAGCTGGGCGCGCTCGCCGCCTGCAAGGAGCTGGGCATTGCCTATGTAGCCTTCAGCCCCATGGGCCGCGCCTTCTTCAGCGGCAAGCTGCAGCAGGTGGACAACCTGGTCAAGGGCGATATCCGCGCCACCATGCCGCGCTTTGCCGGCGAGGCCTATGCACAGAACCTGCGCCTGCTGGCGCCCATGCAGGCTGTGGCGGAAAAAGCCGGCTGCACGCTGGCCGAGCTGGCCATCGCCTGGGTGCTGCACCAGGGCGAGCATGTGATTGCCTTGCCCGGCACCACCAGCGTGGAGCATCTGCACGAAGACATTCGCGGTGGCCGCGTCCATCTCGGCGCCGAGCTGCTGGCCGAGCTCGATGACATCTTCAAGCCCGAAGCCATTGCCGGCGACCGCTATGCATTGCAAGGCCAGGGCGAGGTGGATACCGAGAAATACGCGTTTGAAAAGCGCCCAGGCTAGCATCCCATCCCGCGAAGGCCCTGGCGCGGAGGGGGAGCGTAAACAGGTTCTGGTTTGCTTCAGGTTTGGGACAGGGCGTGCAGTGGAATATCCCTGTCCTGCGCCAGCTGCATCAGTTGCGCGCAGCTGCGGGCTGCCAGAAACCGGGCCACGCCTTGATGGATTTCGGGCTTGCGCATATCGGTGGGATGGCCGAAGGGCAGGTCTGCCGCTTCGCACAGACGCTGGGCAAAGTGAGGCTCCAGCGCGGCCACGGCCACGATGCCGTCGGCGCAGGGATATATGCGGTAGCCCGCATGGGCGCCGCCGACATCGCCCGTGGGCTGGGTCAGGCCCCAGTGCCAGGGCAGGGCCAGCCATTGCGCGGCCTGGGCCAGTCCGACTTCGCGCAGGATGCCGTGCCCGCTGCGGCTGCTGACGAGTACGGCCTGGAGTACGGCCTCGCTGGCCATCAGCGCCCCCGCCATATCGGCAAACAGGCTGGGGGGCAGGGCGGTGCTGTGAACGAGGCCCGCTTCGGCCTGATAGGTGAGGTCGTGGCCAGGGACATCTGCCAGTTCGCCGGCGCTGCCAACCACGCGCACCAGCGACAGTCGGGGGTAGCGCTGCTGCAGGGTTTCCCAGCCCAGGCCCAGCTTGCTCAGGGCCGAGGGACGGAACGAGGTCAGCAGCACATCGGTTTGCGCCAGTTGCGCATGCAGGCTGGCCTGGCCTTCGGCAGTCTTGAGATCGGCCTGCAGGGTTTGCACCTTGTCATGCATCTGCGCGTAGGCATCGGGGCAGTAGAGGCCCATGGGGTCGGCGCTGCGGCCTGCGCCGGGGGCCAGAGGCTCGAGCTTGCTGCAATCGGCTCCCATGCCGGCACAGCGCCACAGGGCGGCAGGGCCGGGCAGGTTCAGAGCCAGGCTGAGTATGCGAATTCCTTGCAGGGGCTGAATGGTGGTGCTGGGCATGAGTGGGAGTATTCCTTGTCTGGGCTTGTGCAAGCCAGGGTGGCATCAGGATGGTTTCCTTGAGGCGAAGCCCTTGCCTGAGCCTGTTTGAGGTGAGTCGTGCTTGTTCAACTGCTGTTGTAGTGCAAGCCGGCCCCCGGCACTGGCACTTTCAGGACAGTCTGTTGCGGTGGCGATGCTTTCAGGCGCTGTTGCACTGTGGCAAGCTTGCGCTATCTGTAAAAAAATGCCCCTAGGGGCGTGTTCGATTGACCGAGATGCGTAGACGTACGCTTTTGTCCCTGGGCGCAGCCTCCGTGCTGGCAGCCGGCGGGGGCTGGAAGGCTTTTTCCATGAACTCCACTTCTTCTTCCCTGTTGCCCGAGCAGCTGCTGCAGCAGCTCAAGCCTTCGCCGCGCATGCCGGTGATGTTCCTCGGCCACGGCAGTCCCATGAATGTGATCGAGGACACGCACTGGCGCCAGAGCTGGAAGGCGCTGGGCCAGGAGCTGACAGCCAAGGGCATTGCGCCGCAACTGATTCTCTGCATCTCGGCCCATTGGCTGACCGAGTCCGACTGGGCGCTGACTGGCATGGCCCAGCCGCGCACGATTCATGACTTCGGCGGCTTCCCGCAAGAGCTGTTCGATCAGCAATATCCCGCCCCCGGCGCGCCCGAGGTAGCCAGGCAGCTGGCGGCCGAGCTGCAGTCGCCGCTGGACGGATCAGCCCTGCTGGTGGACCAGAAATGGGGTTTTGACCACGGAACCTGGTCGGTGCTGCTGCCCATGTTCCCCGAGGCCAGCATTCCCGTCATGCAGCTGAGCATGCCCTATGGGCTGGCGCCCGAAAAGCATTTCGAGATGGGCCGCCAGCTGCGTGCGCTGCGCGAGCGCGGCGTGCTGATCGTGGGCAGCGGCAATATCGTGCACAACCTGCGCGCCATGCAGCGCGGTGCCAGCGACAACCAGGCCTATGACTGGACGATACAGTTCGACACCGAAGTGCAGCAGCGCCTGGACAGCGGCAATCTGGCCGATCTGAGCACCTTTCTGGACTGGGGGCCGCAGGCCCGTCTGGCCCATCCCACGCACGACCACTATCTGCCCCTGCTGTATGCGGCAGGGGCCGTGCAGGAGGGCGAAGCGCCGCGCGTGTTCAACACGGCCTACCAGTATGCGGCGCTCTCCATGCGCTCGGCCATCTGGGGGTTGAGCGCCTGATCAAGATTTTGGTAGCTTGCTGCGCTTGATTCAAAAGGTTTTTAGATGCTTTTCTATCTGAAAACAATATGGGCAGGGCGCTGGAAGCTATCAATTAATAGGTAGACCTGAAGCGGCCATAAAAAAAGAGCAACGGACTTTTAATCCGTTGCTCTTTGGTCTTCAGGGCCGAAGCCCCGAATCGTGAGCTTAGATCACGGCGGCGATGGCCTTGCAGACATAGTCGATGTTCTTGCTGTTCAGCGCGGCCACGCACATGCGGCCGGTGTCGGTGCCGTACACGCCGAACTCGGAGCGCAGGCGCACCATCTGGTCCTTGGACAGGCCGGAGTACGAGAACATGCCGATCTGGGTGGTGATGAAGGACATGTCCTGGGTCACGCCGGCAGCCTTCAGGCCGTCGACCAGCTTCTGGCGCATGGCCTTGATGCGCACACGCATCTCGCCCAGTTCCTTTTCCCACAGAGCGTGCAGCTCGGGGTTGTTCAGCACCGCTGCCACCACGGCGCCGCCATGGGTGGGAGGGTTGGAGTAGTTGGTGCGGATGACGATCTTCAGCTGCGACAGCACGCGAGCGGCCTCTTCCTTGTCGGAGGCCACCACGGACAGGGCCCCCACGCGCTCGCCATACAGGCTGAAGCTCTTGGAGAACGAAGTCGACACGAAGATGTTCAGGCCGGCAGCCACGAACTTGCCGATCACGGCGCCGTCTTCGGCGATACCGTGGCCGAAGCCCTGGTAGGCCATGTCCAGGAAGGCGACCAGGCCCTTGGCCTTGACGACGGCAATCACTTCATCCCACTGAGCGGCAGTGATGTCGTAGCCGGTGGGGTTGTGGCAGCAGGCGTGCAGCACGACCACGGTGCCGGCAGCGGCAGCGTTCAGGTCGGCCAGCATGCCGGCGAAGTCGATGGAGCGGGTCGCTGCATCGTAGTAAGCGTAGGTGCCGACTTCAAAACCAGCGTTGGTGAAGATGGCCTTGTGGTTCTCCCAGCTGGGGTTGGAGATCAGGACCTTGGCGTTGGGGTTGAGCTTCTTGAGGAAGTCGGCGCCGATCTTCAGACCGCCGGTGCCGCCGATGGCCTGCACGGTGGCCACGCGGCCGGACTTGACCACGTCCGATTCGGCACCGAACACCAGGGCCTTGACGCCGTTGTCATAGGCGGCGATACCGTCGATGGGCAGATAGCCACGGGCGGTGGGCTTTTCCATCATGGCCTTCTCGGCGGCCTGCACGCACTCCAGCAGGGGCAGCTTGCCGTTGTCGTCGAAGTACACGCCCACGCCCAGGTTCACTTTGTTGGGGTTGGAGTCAGCGTTGAATTGCTCGTTCAGACCCAGGATGGGGTCGCGGGGGGCCATTTCGACGGCGGTAAACAGAGACATGAAAAAATCCTTGAGGGATGGAAATAAGTCAGGTCACCCCCAGCTACTGCTCCGAGCGCGTCAGACGGGCAGGGCATTGCCCGGTGCTCGAAAAAACGCATCAGCCTAGGTTAGGCTTGAGGGTTGGGCTGCCATTCTACTCCGCGCTTACCCTATGCGTCATGGACATGAGATCATGCAAGAACAAAATATGAATGCCGAGCCGCAAGGCCGTTTCGTGCAATACCCGGACTCGCCGTTCGAGCTGTTCCAGCCCTATCCACCGGCGGGGGATCAGCCTGCGGCCATCGAAAAACTGGTCGAAGGCGTCAATGACGGCGAGTCCTTCCAGACGCTGCTGGGCGTGACGGGCTCGGGCAAGACCTTCACCATGGCCAACGTGATCGCGCGCCTGGGCAAGCCCGCCATCGTGTTTGCGCCCAACAAGACACTGGCGGCACAGCTGTACTCGGAGTTCAGGGAGTTTTTCCCGAAAAACGCGGTCGAGTACTTCGTCAGCTACTACGACTACTACCAGCCTGAAGCCTATGTGCCCCAGCGCGACCTGTTCATCGAAAAGGACAGCGCCATCAACGAGCACATCGAGCAGATGCGCCTGTCCTGCACCAAGAGCATCATGGAGCGGCGCGATGTGGTGATCGTGGCCACCGTCTCGGCCATCTACGGCATCGGCGAGCCCGAGAGCTACCACCGCATGATCATGACGCTGCGCGCGGGCGACACGCTCAACCAGCGTGATGCGATCGCGCAGCTGATCCGCATGCAGTACCAGCGCAACGACCAGGATTTCTCGCGCGGCACCTTCCGCGTGCGCGGCGACACCATCGACGTGTTCCCGGCCGAGCATTCGGAGCTGGCCGTGCGCATCGAGCTGTTCGACGACGAGGTCGAGAGCCTGCAGCTGTTCGATCCGCTCACCGGCCGGGTGCGCCAGAGCATTCCGCGCTTCACCATCTATCCCAGCAGCCACTACGTGACGCCGCGCGACAAGGTGCTGGCGGCCGTGGAGACCATCAAGGAAGAGCTGGCCGAGCGCCTCAAGCAGCTGGTGGGCATGGGCAAGCTGGTGGAGGCGCAGCGCCTGGAGCAGCGCACGCGCTTCGATCTGGAAATGCTCAGCGAAGTCGGGCACTGCAAGGGTATCGAGAACTACACCCGCCATCTTTCGGCCTCCAAGCCCGGCGATCCGCCCAGCACGCTGACCGACTATCTGCCGCGCGACGCCATCATGTTCCTCGACGAGAGCCATCAGATGATCGGCCAGCTCAACGCCATGTACAACGGCGACCGGGCGCGCAAGACCACGCTGGTGGAATATGGTTTTCGCCTGCCGTCGGCGCTGGACAACCGCCCGCTCAAGTTCGAGGAGTTCGAGCAGCGCATGCGCCAGGTGGTGTTTGTCTCGGCCACGCCCGCCGAGTACGAGAAGACCCACGCGGGGCAGGTGGTGGAGCAGGTGGTGCGCCCCACCGGCCTGGTCGACCCCGAGATCGAAGTGCGGCCGGCGATTCACCAGGTCGACGATGTGCTGCAGGAAATCCGCCAGCGCGTGGAGCTGGAGGAACGCGTGCTCATCACCACGCTGACCAAGCGCATGGCCGAGCAGCTGACCGAATACCTGACCGACAACGGCGTGAAGGTGCGCTATCTGCACTCCGACGTGGATACGGTGGAGCGAGTGGAAATCATCCGCGACCTGCGTCTGGGGGCCTTCGATGTGCTGGTCGGTATCAATTTGCTGCGCGAAGGCCTGGATATTCCCGAGGTCTCGCTGGTGGCGATCCTGGACGCCGACAAGGAAGGTTTTCTGCGTGCCGAGCGCAGCCTGATCCAGACCATCGGTCGCGCAGCGCGCAACGTCAACGGCAAGGCGATTCTGTACGCGGATCGCATAACCGAGTCCATGAAGAAAGCCATCGGCGAAACCGAAAGACGCCGCGAAAAACAGATGGCTTTCAATGAAGCCAACGGAATCGTGCCCAAGCAGATTGTCAAGAGGGTGAAAGACCTGATTGATGGTGTCTACAGCGAAAAGAGCGGCAAAGAGGCCGAACGCCTGCAGGAGCAGGCACTACAGCAGGCACGTGTCGAGGATATGTCGGAGAAAGACATTGCCAAGGAGATCAAGCGTCTGGAGAAGCAAATGCTCGAGCACGCCAGGAACCTGGAATTCGAGCAGGCAGCGCGCGTGCGAGACCAGCTTTCGCTTCTCAAGCAGCAATTGTTCGGGGCAGCACCGTAAGAATATTTCTTCGCAACTCTCAGGGTTATTACGTGAGTGCACGCTGTTACCCGACAAAATTGATGGGGAATGTGATATACTCACGTCAAACACTCAACAACAAACTTCCCTCACAGAAGGGCTCTGAACCTAATCACAGGACGGAGTAAGGGCGGAGACTGTGCTCGTCTAGGTACTGTGACCGGGCGTGCGTTTCTGTAACGAACAATCCTGACTGAAGGAGCTCGTATGCGTCTTACGACCAAAGGCCGCTTTGCGGTCACCGCGATGATCGACCTGGCACTGCGCCAGAACAATGGCCCTGTGACCCTGGCTGCCATCAGCCAGCGTCAGCAGATTTCGCTGTCCTATCTGGAACAGTTGTTTGGCAAACTGCGTCGTCACGAACTGGTGGAATCCACCCGTGGCCCCGGCGGCGGCTACACCCTGGCCCGCAAGGCGACAGACATCACCGTGGCCGACATCATCGTCTCGGTGGATGAACCCATTGATGCGACCCAGTGCGGTGGCAAGGAAAACTGTCTGGGCGAAGCCGGCCGCTGCATGACCCATGAGCTGTGGGCAGCTCTGAATCAGCGCATGGTGGAATTCCTGGACTCCGTCACTCTGCAAAAGCTGGTGGACGAGCAACTGGCCAAGGGCATCCAGATCGAGGACAAGCCCGTGGTGCGCCGCGCCATCTCCACAGCACCCGTGGTCAAGCCCATCCGTGTGAACGCACCGAACTCGGTGTTCGCCCTGGGTAACGCCTTCGCAAAATCCTGATCCGGGGCCGCTCGAGCAGTGCTCGGGCGGCAACCAGATCGGCATGAAGCCCGACTCCGATAGTCAGGGCCTGGATGCATGCATGGCTGTGCGGCATGTTTCTTCGCCCTGATGGCACCACAAGGTGCATCGATTCCTCACGATTTGTCAGCCAAAAACAAGACGAGCCAGTCATGGACATGACCCCGCACTTTCCCATTTATCTCGACTACGGTGCAACCACTCCGGTGGATCCCCGCGTGGCGGACGCCATGATTCCCTGGCTGCGTGAACATTTTGGCAATGCCGCATCGCGCAGCCATGCCTGGGGCTGGGAAGCCGAAGAGGCCGTCGAGAAGGCCCGCAAGCAGGTGGCTGATCTGATTGGCGCCGATCCGCGTGAAATCGTCTGGACCAGCGGTGCGACCGAGTCGGACAACCTGGCCATCAAGGGCGCAGCGCATTTCTATCAAGGCAGGGGCAAGCACCTGATCACCGTGAAGACCGAGCACAAGGCTGTGCTGGACACCATGCGTGAACTGGAGCGCCAGGGCTTTGAAGTCAGCTATCTGGACGTGCAGGAAAACGGTCTGCTGGACATCGAAGTGTTCAAGGCCGCGATTCGCCCCGACACCATCCTCGCCAGCGTGATGGCCGTGAACAACGAGATCGGTGTGGTTCAGGACCTGAACACCATTGGCGCTCTGTGCCGTGAGAAGGGCATCATCTTCCACGTCGATGCGGCTCAGGCTTCGGGCAAGATGGAGCTGAACATGCAGACCATGCCCATCGACCTGATGAGCCTGGCTTCGCACAAGACCTACGGCCCCAAGGGTATCGGCGCTCTGTACGTGCGCCGCAAGCCACGCGTGCGCCTGGAAGCTCAGATGCACGGCGGCGGTCATGAACGCGGCATGCGTTCCGGCACGCTGGCAACCCACCAGATCGTGGGCATGGGCGAAGCCTTCCGCATTGCCAAGGAGGAGATGGCCAAGGATATGGAGCACGCACGTGCGCTGCGCCAGCGTCTGCTCGATGGTCTGAAGGATCTGGAACAGGTGTTCGTGAACGGCGATATGGACAACGGTGTTCCCCATTACCTGAACATGAGCTTCAACTTCGTCGAAGGCGAATCGTTGATCATGGGCATCAAGGGGCTGGCCGTGTCCTCGGGTTCCGCCTGCACATCCGCCAGCCTGGAGCCCAGCTATGTGCTGCGTGCCCTGGGCCGCAGCGATGAGCTGGCACACAGCTCTTTGCGCATGACCTTTGGTCGCTTCACGACGGAAGAAGAAATTGACTACGCGATCAAGTCGATCCGCGAAAACGTGCTGAAGCTGCGCGAGCTGAGCCCTCTGTGGGAGATGTACAAAGACGGCATCGACCTCAGCACTATTCAATGGGCTGCACACTAAGCATAGATTACAAAGAGTTCAAGAGGTAGACACCATGGCTTACTCCGAAAAAGTTGTTGACCACTATGAAAACCCCCGCAACGTGGGCTCGTTCGACAAGAGCGATGACTCCGTGGGCACGGGTATGGTGGGTGCGCCCGCTTGCGGCGACGTGATGAAGCTGCAGATCAAGGTCAATCCTGCCACCGGCGTGATCGAAGATGCACGCTTCAAGACCTATGGCTGCGGCTCTGCCATCGCCTCGTCTTCGTTGGTGACCGAATGGGTCAAGGGCAAGACGCTGGATGAGGCTGCAGCCCTGAAGAACAGCCAGATCGCCGAAGAGCTGGCGCTGCCACCGGTCAAGGTTCACTGCTCCATCCTGGCTGAAGATGCCATCAAGGCAGCCGTGAACGACTACCGCGCAAAGCGCACGGCGACGGAAGCCTAAGGCCATGGCCATCTCAATGACCGAGGCGGCTGCCCGTCATGTGAACCGCTACCTTTCGCGTCGCGGCAAGGGGATTGGCGTGCGCCTCGGCGTGAAGACCACGGGCTGTTCCGGCTTGGCCTACAAGCTGGAGTATGTGGACGAAGTCCAGCCCGATGACGTGGTGTTTGAAGACCATGGCATCAAGGTGCTGATCGACCCCAAGAGCCTGGCCTATATCGATGGCACGGAACTGGATTTTGTGCGCGAAGGCCTGAACGAGGGCTTCAAGTTCCACAATCCCAACGAGCGTGATCGCTGCGGTTGTGGCGAGAGCTTCAGGATTTGATTTCCCCCTGAGTCGCTTCGCGCCTTCCTCCCAAGGGGACGACACCTTCGCTGCGAGGCGGCTCTTGCTCGGTGTCCCTGGCGTGTGAAGCGCCCAAGCGTAAGAACGGAACCGCCTCAGCTTTGCTGCAGGCGGTTTTTTAATGCCATGAATCTGCAATCTGACGACTTTGAATTGTTTGGCCTGCCGCGCAAGTTTGCGCAGGAGCGCAGCCAGATCGACGCACGCTGGAAAGAGCTGCAGCGCGAAGCGCACCCCGACCGCTTTGCCGCCCAGGGCGCAGCTGCACAGCGCGTAGCCATGCAATGGTCGGTGCGTATCAATGAGGCCTATCAGCGCCTCAAGGATCCGCTCAAGCGCGCCGCCTATCTGTGCGAGCTGGCGGGAGCACCGGTGCGGGCCGAAGACAACACGGCCATGCCTGCGGCATTTCTGATGCAGCAGATGGAGTGGCGCGAAGCGCTGGAAGACGCTGCCAGCGAGCAGGAGCTCGATGCTCTGGAGGCCGAGATGCTCGCTGCCAAAAAGCAGATGCTTGGCGAATGTGGCCGGTTGCTGGACGAGGCTGGCGATGCCGCCGCTGCCGTGCAGCAGGTGAGAGCCCTCATGTTTGTTGCGCGATTTGCGCAAGATGTGGATCGCCGTCGCGATCAACTGGGACAATAAGAGCCAGAGCAACGCGCCGTGCCCTAGGCACGCAGCGTATCCACCTTGAGCGGGCCAGCCACGCTGGCCTCTGATGTTTCAAAAGAAGAATTTCATGGCGCTTTTGCAGATTTCCGAGCCCGGCCAATCCCCCGATCCCCACCAGCGACGCATTGCAGTAGGTATCGACCTGGGCACCACGCACTCTCTGGTCGCTGCAGTGCGCAACGGCGTGGCCGAATGCCTGCCCGACGATCAGGGGCGTGTGCTGCTGCCATCGGTGGTGCGTTACATGGAAATGGGCCGCCGACAGATCGGTTTTGATGCCAAGGCCGCACAGTCGCAGGATGCTGCCAACACTATCAGCTCTGCCAAGCGCTTCATGGGGCGAAGCCTGGCCGATATCGAATCGCCCGAGAAGCTGCCTTATCGCTTCAAGACCGATGACAGCAGCGTCATCTCCGTCGAAACCGTGGACGGCGCCAAGACGGCCGTGGAAATCAGTGCCGAAATTCTGGCAACTTTGCGTTTCCGTGCCGAAGACACGTTTGACGACGATCTCTATGGTGCAGTCATCACCGTGCCTGCGTACTTTGACGATGCTCAGCGCCAGGCCACCAAGGATGCGGCCAAGCTGGCCGGCATCAATCTGCTGCGCCTGATCAACGAGCCCACTGCGGCAGCCATTGCCTACGGCCTGGACAACGCGGCAGAGGGCGTCTATGCCGTCTACGATCTGGGTGGCGGCACCTTCGATATCTCGGTGCTGCGTCTTTCGCAAGGCGTGTTCGAAGTGATCGCCACAGGTGGTGACTCGGCATTGGGCGGCGATGACTACGATGACGCGCTGGCAGCCTGGGTGGCGGAGAAGACCGGCACGCAGCTGGAGTCGGCAGCAGACAAGACCGCCTGGCGCATTGCTGCGCGCCATTGCAAGCAGGCCCTGACTGAATCAGAAGTTGTAGCGTTTACCGCTGATGTTTCCTCGGGTTCGGTGTCTTTTGATGTCAAGCGTGAGGAGTTCATTGCGCTGACTGCTCACTTAACCAGTAAGAGCCTTGCGGCCGTGCGCCGCGCGCTCAAGGATGCAGGCCTGGGCCGCGATGAGGTGCAGGGCGTGGTCATGGTCGGCGGCTCCACCCGCATGCCCCAGATTCGCCAGGCCGTGGCCGACTTTTTTGGCAGCGAGCCGCTGACCAATCTCAACCCCGACGAAGTGGTGGCCTTGGGCGCTGCCATTCAGGCCAATCAACTGGCCGGCAACAATACCGCCGGCGACCTGCTGCTGCTGGATGTGATCCCGCTGTCGCTGGGTGTGGAAACCATGGGTGGCCTGTCCGAGCGCATCATCACGCGCAACGAGACCATTCCCACGGCTCGTGCGCAGGATTTCACGACGTACAAGGACGGTCAGACCGCTCTGGCCATTCATGTGGTGCAAGGCGAGCGTGATCTGGTGGCGGACTGCCGCAGTCTGGCGCGTTTCGAGCTGCGCGGCATTCCGCCCATGGCTGCCGGTGCGGCGCGCATCCGCGTGACCTTCACGGTCGATGCCGACGGCCTGTTGTCCGTCAGCGCCAAGGAGCAGACCAGCGGCGTCGAAGCGCATATCAATGTCAAGCCTTCCTACGGCATCTCCGACGACCAGATCGCCCAGATGCTGCAGGACGGTTTTGCCACGGCCCAGGAAGACATGAAAGCCCGCGCCCTGGTCGAGGCCCGCGTGGATGCCGATCGCATGCTGCTGGCCACGCAGAGCGCGCTGGATGTGGATGGCGATGTGCTCAGCGCCGAGCAGCGCGACAGCATCGAGGGCCTGATGACAGCGCTACGCGCGGCCGTCGCCAGCGATGATCCGGCCGTTGTGGAAGGCGCGACGCAGGCCCTGGCCAAGGGAACCGAGTCGTTTGCGGCCGAACGCATGAATCGCAGCATCCAGCAGGCGCTGGCTGGCAAGAGTGTCAACACCATTTAATTCATAAACAGAACAATGCCCATCATCAAAATTCTTCCTCACGCCGAGTACTGCCCCAACGGTACAGAGATCGAAGCTCCCGTCGGCACTTCGATCTGTGAAGCCATGCTGGACAACGGCATCAATATCGAGCATGCCTGTGATATGAGCTGCGCCTGCACGACCTGCCATGTCATCGTCAAGGAGGGCTTCAACTCCCTGAACGAGGCGGAGGAAGAGGAAGAGGACCTGCTCGACAAGGCCTGGGGCCTGCAGCCTCAGTCGCGCCTGTCCTGCCAAGCCATTCTGGCGCGCGAGAATGTGACGGTGGAGATCCCCAAGTACTCCATCAATCACGCCAAAGAGAATCATTAAGCACCCCCTGAGGCGCTTTGCGCCTTCCCCTCTCTCTACGCGGAGGGGGACGACACCCTCGGAGCGCGGCGGCGCTACCTAGGTGTCCTGGCCTTGGTGCGCGCTTGTTTTAGAAATTGTTGGGCGATGTGAGCGCCGCAGGTAATTGGGAGAAATTGAATGTCGCGCCAAATTGTTCTGGATACGGAAACCACCGGCCTGTCGGCCATCGATGGCGATCGTCTGATCGAGCTGGGCTGCGTGGAGCTGGTCAACCGCAAGCTCACCGGCAACAATCTGCATCTGTACTTCAATGCGGGTCGCGACAGCCACCCCGATGCCTTGCGCGTGCACGGCATCACCACGGAGTTCCTCAAGGACAAGCCGCGCTTCGAGGAGAAGATCGACGAGATCTGGGAGTATCTGCAAGGCGCAGAACTCATCATCCACAATGCACCGTTCGACCTGGGCTTTCTGAACAACGAGCTCAAGCTGGCCAGGCGTCCGCCGCTCAAGCAGTGCGTGGGGGGCGTCATTGACACCCTGGTCATGGCCAAGGAGATGTACCCGGGCAAGCGCAACTCGCTGGACTCGTTGTGTGATCGTCTGGGTGTCGACAACTCCAACCGTACGCTGCACGGTGCCTTGCTCGATGCGGAGCTGCTGGCGGATGTCTACATCAATTTGACGCGCGGGCAAGATGCCTTGCTCATGACAGAGGAGCCTGCAGATGCCCCGGCGGCCGGGACGATGATCGTTGCCTCTGTGGACCTGAGCAGCTTCAAGCTGCCGGTGCTGCGTGCCAACGAGCAGGAGCAGGCGGCCCACGACGATGTGCTCAAGCAGATGGATAAATCCAGCGGCGGCAAGACCGCTTGGCGCAGCTTTGAAAATGTGAGCGCCAATCCCTGATACAATGACGCTCATCGGGTGATTAGCTCAGCGGTAGAGCACTGCCTTCACACGGCAGGGGTCACATGTTCGATCCATGTATCACCCACCAAATACGAAAACCTCTTAAAACGTTGATTTTAAGAGGTTTTTTGTTTTTGGTGACTCTCCCGATTCATCCCGTTGGAGCATGTTTGGCACCTCATTTTGTGACCCGGTGCCAATTTTGCGCCACTGAACTCCGCAACGTGCCGCCGGCACAAGGAGTACGAGATGGCCAGTATCACCAAACGTAGCTATTCCTCATGGCAAGTCTCAGCCAAGGACAGCACGCTCAAGATCAAGAAGACTTTTCTGAGCAAAAGCGCAGCTCTTGACTTCGCCGAACAGCTTGAGGCCGATGGCATTGCGGTTGCCAAATTGGCAAAAACCGAGACCATGGCCTGGCAGGCGCGTGTACGCAAAAAAGGCTTTCCGGAATTGATAGAGACTTTTCAAACCAAGTCCGAAGCCGAAGCTTGGTCGGTGTCTCGTGAAGCCGAGATGCACCAGCGCAAATTCGTCGACTACCGCGAAGCCGAGCGCAACACCTTGGCCGACCTGATGCGCAAGTACGCAAGCAAGGTCCTCAAAGGTAAAAAGGCAGACCATCCAGATCTGGTGCGCATCCACAAAATCTGCCGCCACCCCATTACGCAGATTCCCATGCACATGCTGCAGCCCAGCGATGTAGCGGCCTACCGTGATCAACGTCTCGAAGGTGGGTTCGTCGAACCTGTAGACACCAGAAAGCTTAGCCTTGCCCTGCGAACCTGGTCACCCATCAAAGGCGCTACCGTCAAAAAGGAAATGGAGCTGATCTCCAGGATCATCAGCATTGCCATGCGGGAATGGAACATCCATTTGCCGTTCAACCCAGCCTCAGGCAAACACTGCACCCGCCCCGAGGCTCAATATGGCGACGAGCGCAACCGGCGCCTCGAAGACAGAGCGCCAGAAATCCTGGAACAAGTCCAGGCCGGCAATGTGCAGCGCAGTCGTCGCAAAGTGAAGGACGTGGAATACGTCCTTGATCCAGAGATTTCAGCGCTGCTCCAGGCCGCAGGCGGTGAGCAGATCAACCTGCTGCGTGCCTGCCGCTACCCCGAATGGTTCCGCCCCTTGCGTAAAGAAGTCACCGCTGCCAGCTTGCGCTCACGCAATCTCAGCAAAGCCAAGCCCAAGATCAAGGCTCGGGAGCGCAAAGGCTTGCGGCTCTGGGCCATTGTCAGCTTCGCCATTGAAACCGGCCTGCGCCGTGGAGAAATGCTGGCCCTGCAGTGGCAGCATCTGCATCACACCAAGGATGGCGCCTATCTGCTCTTGCCTGCCGCAATCACCAAAACCCAAACAGAGCGAGTCGTGCCGCTGAGCTTGCGTGCTGAGCGCATTCTGAAAACTCAGCCCAAAGCCAGCGAGCTCATCTTCAACAGCAACTATGAAGCTGTCAAAACGGCTTACAGGAGAGCCAAGGAAAAGGTCCAAATTCAAGACCTACGCATGCATGACCTACGGCACGAAGCCACCAGCCGACTTTATGAGCGAACCGATCTCCGGGAGTCCGAGATTGGTGCCATTACAGGCCATGAAGACGATCGATCCCGCCGCAGATATACGAATATTCGTGCAGCACATCAGGTGAAGCGGTTTCACGAATCTCGCAAATAAGTTCACAGGGAAACTGCTGCATATCATTCAACCGTTTCTCGAAACAACACATAAAGGAGAAGGAATGCTCCTTTATGTGCTTGAGTGACGTGAATTAGAGAATTTTTTGAGAAAATTCACACTAAAATCCAGCTCCAGAAAATTTTTGCCATTTTTTGTGAAAAATAACTTCAGAGAAATTTTTTGTAGAAAAAATGAATCTGGAAAACGCGTGGTACGGCAATCGCCAAATTATTCAATCTGAAACTCCTGCAGCCAATGCCACCATTCTGGTTGGCGACGCGTTGCTCGACAACATTTGCCAGCGGCTGGAGAAAGAGCTGCCTGCGGTGGCCTATATGGACCAAGATGCCCTTGCGCTCTTGATCGGAGTCACCCCGAAAACACTGGCCAACCGCAGGGCCATGTATCACGAACGCTATCCAGCTCCGATCTACTTCGGCGGAAATAAAAAGCCGTTATTCCCTCGTTCCGATATTCTGAACTGGCTGGCCAGAGAGGAATATCAAGCTAAATCGATTCATCGGCATCGATGTGTCTGAATTATTTCACCCTGAAAAATCCGCAAACGACGGATTCAAATCTGAAGTGCAACACCTGCCACCAAGTAATGTTCGCATAGGCTTTGTTTCGCACCACCATCTGAGACCGAACCTGCCCCAGCCCCAGTTATGCCACTGCACACCGTCTGGGATGTGCCCAACTCGGTAAATCGATTGAGGATAGATGTACGAATATTGTAAGCGTCCAGCCATCCTATCTTGACCCTTGCCAACGCTTGCATCTTTTTAGGTCAGCATAAACTACCCAGCGGCAAGCATTGTTGATTGTGGGCTTTTTGTGCAGGCTCTGCGCCACATGAGCGAGGATCTGAATCGATTGAGGTTGGATGCACGGATATTGAGCTCGGTCGCCTGCCGCTCAAACGCCCTGGCAATCACTTTCTCGCCCAATCGTATAAAGCAGTTCATCTTCGTTTCCACCAGCGACCGTCAGTGGTAGTCGCTCCAGCATGAATGAGAGTGAGATAAAGAAAGAGTGGACGGCGAGATAAAGTGGGTTTTTCCGGGCTGTGGTCGGTCTATCCGGGTTCAGGGTTCTAAGAGCCACTAACGCCACCTCCCTTTGAGATCAGCCAGAAGCATTTATGCTTCTGGCCCTCATGGCAAGACAACCCGTTAGCACAGAACTGTGGCGACAACTGCAGCCCCTAATCCCAGCCTTCACGCCTTACGTCAAAGGTGGCGCACGCAAGCTCACCGTGAGCGATGAAGCAGCGCTCAATGGCCTTCTGTTTGTGCTGCAAACAGGCATCCCATGGGAAGATTTGCCTCAGTCCTTGGGTTACGGCAGCGGTATGACCTGCTGGCGGCGCCTGCGTGACTGGAATGCCAATGGCGTCTGGCAGCGTTTGCACCAAGCCATGCTGGTGCGTCTGCGCGAGCATGACCAGATTGATTGGAGCCGAGCCAGCATAGATGGCTCCTCGGTGCCAAGCCCCCGGGGGGCAGGAAACGGGCCCCAACCCGACGGACAGGGGCAAGCTTGGCAGCTAACGCCATCCCGTCACGGATGGCCAGGCATCCCGATGATGTTCTGCGTCACCGGGGACAATCGTCACGACTCGGTGGTGTTCGACGAGTTGGTTGATGCCCTATCTGGGCTGACTTTCGGAGCGCATCACGTTGCTCGCTTGACTTGGCAAATGCGCGTCGCACCACTGCCGCGCCCGCACCGCTGCCGCTGTCGGGGGCCGTCGCTTGCGCGGTGGACACTGGCTTCGAGGGTGCGCATCGCAGCGCATCAAAGGTTGCTTGGAGCTCCTTTTTCAACGTCCTGAGCTGCGCCATGTGTGCGTCGATCTGCGCCATCTTTGCTTCGAGTTGCTGCTCGATCTCTCCGCGACCAAACGCGCCCTGCGCCATCTGCGGCAAGATGACTTTTATTTCTGCCAATGAGAATCCCAGCGCTTGCGCGCCCCGTACAAACCGCACCAGACCAACGTGGGGTTCGCCGTAAGAACGATAGCCGTTGGGCTGGCGTGGCGGCGCACTGATGAGCCCTTGTTTCTCGTAGTAGCGAACGGTGTCGGTGGAAACACCGGCCGCCTTGGCGACTTGGCTGACATTCATGGTGGTGTGTGCGGAAGGCATGACGACAAAGCCTTGACATTGGAGCATAGACCAAACTTTACGCTTGGCTCCTTTTCGCTCAGGACACGAAAATGTTTCGCCACTGTACATACCTCTGCACACTCCTTCTGTCGGCTTTGGTGACCCACGCGTCGCTTGCCCAAACAACGGACCCGAAGCCTGACGCGGCTCCCGATGTGGGCTTTGCGATCGTCAAGACGTCGCAGGTCGCGGTTCCACAGGCGCTGCTGGTGCCGGGCGGCAGCATCACCAAGCAGGTGAACTCCAATTTCTCGGCTTTTCTTGTCAAACACCACAACGACTACCTGCTGTTTGACACCGGCATGGGCAGCCAGATCGACAGTCAATACCAGCAAGGCATGCCGATCTGGTGGCGGCTGTTCTTCAAGTACGACAAGCCGGTTGTCACAGCGCGAACGCAACTGGACAATGCGGGTATCCCTCCTTTGCAACGGGTGATCCTGAGCCACAGCCACTGGGACCACGCGGGCGGTGCACAAGACTTCCCCGAGGCGCGGGTTGGCGTTGCCGCTGCGGAGCTTGAGCTGGTGCGCTCCCCCAGTACGGGCCCCGGAGGAACATGGCAGTCGCAAACCAGTGCGGCAACCATTCAATGGGAGCCTTTGGTGTTTCAGCCGATACCGTTCAAGGGCTATCCTGAAAGTCTCGATGTCTTCAAGGATGGCAAGGTGGTACTGGTGCCGATGCCTAGCCACACCCCCGGGTCTGTGGGACTCTTTGTCACGGTAGATTCAGGCAAGCAGTATTTCTTCATTGGAGATGTGGCCTGGACAGTGGCGGCGTTGCAGCAAGGTAAGCCCAAGTTCTGGGTCGCGGGCAAACTGGTGGACAGCAACCCGCAGCAAACGCAGAGCAGTATTGAAAAGGTGCGTGCGCTGATGCAATCTGAACCCGACTTGGTCGTGGTTCCGGCACACGACAGCACGGTGCAAGACTCATTGGGCTACTTCCCGGCGTGGGTGCGATGAGCTGATCCTTTTTGTACTGGATGGCTTAGATGTTCAGTCCCACAGTGAGATGGTGCGGATGCAGTCTAAAGTGTAGAAGTTCAGACTTGATCTGACAGTGTGCCTTGCCAACAGGTGAGGTTTCCCGTTTTGATAAGGGTACGAATCTTTATCAATCCGGGCGCGCAAGCGCCCAACGGAGAAACCTCATGAATAGTTTCAACCAAACCATCATCCGGCACAAGGTCGGCCTGCTCAACCTGGCCAGCGAGCTGGGCAACATCTCCAAGGCGTGCAAAGTCATGGGCGTCTCCCGTGACACTTTCTACCGCTATCAGCATGCCCACGAAGAAGGCGGCGTCGAGGCCCAGATCCAGACTTCAAGGCGCAAGCCCAATCTCAAGAACCGGGTTGATGACGCCATCGAAGCGACCGTTATTACCTATGCCCTGGAGCAGCCAGCGCATGGACAGTTGCGTGCCAGCAATGAATTACGCCAGCGGGGCATCTTTGCGTCGCCATCCGGTGTACGCATCCATCTGGATGCGCCATCAACTGGCCAGCTTCAAACAGCGTCTGTCAAACCTGGAGGCCGAGGTCGCCAAGACTGGCGCTGTGCTCACCGAAGCCCAGGTGACAGCCTTGGAGAAAAAGCGTGAAGATGAGCTGGCCTGCGGAGAAATCGAAACCGCCCATCCCGGTTATCTGGGTAGCCAGGACACCTTCTATGTGGGCTCGATCAAGGGAGTCGGGCGCATCTACCAGCAGACCTTTGTGGACACCTATTCCAAATGGGCCGCTGCCAAGCTCTACACCACAAAAACGCCGATCACAGGTGCTGATCTGCTCAATGACCGGGTGCTGCCGTTCCTGGCCGAGCAAGGCATGGGGCTGTTGCGAATCTTGACCGACAGGGGCACGGAGTATTGCGGCAAGGCCGAAACGCATGACTACCAACTGTACCTAGCCGTCAATGACATTGAACACACCAAGACCAAGGTGCGTCACCCGCAGACTAATGGCATCTGCGAGCGATTCCACAAGACCATCCTGCAGGAGTTCTACCAGGTGACGTTCAGGCGCAAGATCTACCGGTCCATCGACGAGCTGCAAACGGATCTGGACGACTGGATCAATTACTACAACAGCCAGCGCACGCATCAGGGCAAGATGTGCTGCGGCAGGACGCCGATGCAAACGCTGATGGATGCAAAGGAGGTGTGGGACGACAAGGTAAAAGAGCTGAATTAATCTGACAGCCGTACCGTCCGAAACGGGAGCAACTGTCAGATCAGATCGGAACTTCTACACTTCACGGCGTGTGGCGTCGGCCAACACTTGTGCGCCTCGGGTCATGACATCGAACTCAAACTTGTTCATGGCGTTGTGAAAGGTTGCACCAATCACTCGTGAGCGCAGAGCGTCGGGAAGGTAGGCCTTCGCCTGGGAATAGCTTAATACACGTACCCAAGAAGTAGACAGGACGATGGCGACTTCAGGGTACGGCGCGAGTGCTTCAACTAGGATGCCTGAGTTTTCGAACAAGCTATGTCCAGCTTGGTCAACACTAAAGTGCATTCCGCCTCGAGGGGAACGGTAGACGGGCTCCGGGTGCAGGACGCCGTCATAGTCAAGATAAAGAATCGCTTTCAATGCCGTTCAATCGATATTTCAGCCGCGTTCGTCAGGCTCTTGGAGGCCATGCATGTGTGGCTTCTTACGCTGCAGGATTGCACCGCTCTTTTTGCTCGCAATGTTCAGGCTGCTGAAGTCATTTGAGTCCGTTCATACGCTAGCCAAATCTGTTCAGCCGTATCAGTCCACTCGGTAATGCCCGAATTGGCGGCTAAGGAACCTCTGCATGGGTCTAAATGGTAATCATATGCCGTGAAATCAAATGCTGTGAAACTTTCGGCCTAAGTCCAGTAAGTCGGCTCTAATTACTCAGAGGTGATCCCGGAGGATTGCGTACGTTCTTGATGGGTAAAACAGGGGCTCTCATCTTCTCGAGATCGCCCCCTGAGTCCCCGGATGCAGTCCATCGTTTCTCTTTCACATAGGCAGGTGTTCACAGGGGCGCGAAGAACTTTTCCGCCGAGCGCTGGATACTGGGCTGGCTCTCTTGACCCCCATCTCACAATGAGCTTCTCGGACTGCTTACGGTATTTCGTCAGCTGCGAACTGGTGGCGACGACTCATTGCTGCCATGCAATCATTACCAGCAGATGTCTGCGGATTCCGGCTGAGTTGACCACCTGTGCCGGCTGCGACTGACCAGGCTGCTGTTCGTGACTGACTGAGTTCGGCCAGGAGCAGTCCTGCAACGGCTCCCTGCAAGCGACTGCTTCAGACCTGAAAGCGGCTGCCCAATTGTCCAGTTCTCCGACTACCTGGAGTCACTCAGACTGCGTCACCAGCCTGGACAACTCATCAATGCCGACCGGCGGTTTTGCAAGCCATTGCAATGCAAATACTTTCTTGGCCAGCCGTTCGGAAACACGTGCAATTTGTTTTGCTTCTCCGGATAGGCGGGCAGTTAGCAGCGGGTCCCTGGTTCCGGTTGCCAGAATGCTCTTGTTAATTACCCAGGCGAAAGGCTCAACCTTGGCTCTGCGCAAATCCTCTTGTAATGCCTCAGCCTGCGACACAGGCGTCGTTTCGGGGAGTGTGACGAGAATGATTTTGGTGTACTCGGGGTCTTGCAGCCTCATCAATGGCGTGACAACCCGAGCGGAGGTTTTTCCTACAAACTCCCGCATCATTTGACGGTGATAAGCCCCCGTGGCATCCATGAGCAACATGGAATGTCCGGTCGGTGCAGTATCCAGAACAACGAAGGAATTGCGCGCTTCACTCACCACGTGCGAAAACGCATGAAATACAGCGACTTCCTCCGTACAAGGTGAGCGCAAGTCTTCCAGCAACAAGGCGCGCTCTTGTTCGTTCAATCCCGCGCCCTTGGACGCCATGATTTTTTCGACATAGCGCTGGGTTTCAATGGTGGGGTCGATGCGGTCCACACGCAGACCGTCAACGGCACCGTCCAGGGTAGCTGCCAAGTGTGAGGCCGGGTCAGTCGTGCTCAAATGCACGGACTTTCCGCGCTGGACCAGACCCAAGGCCAGGGCAGCCGCGATGGTCGTTTTTCCAACCCCGCCTTTTCCCATCACCATGATGAGTCCTTTGTCGGCATGAGCCAGCTCGTCCGCCAGCGCATCCAGGCCCATGCCTTGCTTCATCGTGGGAAAGTGCTCGGCAGTCATGCCTGAAACAGTTGACGTACCGGAATGAAGAAGTGCCCGTAAGGCCGGTAAGCCAACCGTGTCAAAAGCTCGCAGCGGGACTTGGTCCTGATGCAGCGCACGCAGGTTCTGAGGCATTTCATCGATGGCTTGCTGACCCAGCGATTCCATCGCACTGGCGACGGCATCTTGTTTGTCGGTCGCTCTGAACAAACCGTTGACGATGAGCCACTGGTTACTCAAGCCCAAAGCTTTGAGCTCCTCGGATGTTCGTGACGCCTCCACTATCGCCCCCTTTTCTGGGCGGGTGACCAGAACAACCGTCGTGAGGGCTGGATTGGACAAGGCATCGAGGGCCGCTTTGAACCGAAGTTCCTGCATCTTCAGGCCCGAGTGCGGCCCCAGACAGGAGACTCCGCGGTCATTTCCAGCCAGGAATCCTGTCCAGGCCTTTGGCAGGCTCAGCAGGCGCAGGGTGTGTCCCGTCGGAGCCGTATCAAAAATGACGTGGTCGTAGTCCTGGTTCTCCTCAGACAGCAGCACAGAAAATTCGTCAAAAGATGCAATCTCTGTCGTGCATGCCCCAGATAGCTGTTCCTTCACTGTTGAAATCTCAGCATCAGAGGATTCCTGGCTCATCTGCTGAATGACTCGTTGCCGGTAAGCCTCGGCAGCGACATCCGGGTCAATATTCAATACGGACAGGCCAGGCGCACCGGACACAGGTGTAGGCTGGTTGCTCAGTGGTGCACCAAGCATCTCATCCAGGTTGGAGGCCGAATCCGTACTGACTAGCAAGACCTTCTTGCCGGCATCCACCAATTGCAAAGCAACGGCAGCGGACAGAGATGTTTTGCCAACACCTCCTTTGCCCGTGAAGAAGATGTGCCTTGTAGGATGATTCAATAGACTCAGTGTTTCCGGCTTCATGACTCATTTCAGTTGGTTGAGCGAGGTAATTCCCGTCTTATACGCCCCAGACTTCGCCTGAACCTGACGATGACCGAGTAAATGACCACCCTTGTCCAGGGACTACTGCTTCAACATGCGTTCATGGCCCTCCATGGCATCTTTGCCGTGGTCTGAGAGTTGGGCATCAAACCATTTGTGCAAAGCAGCGACCAGGTTGGCGTCTACAGACTTGTAGGTCAACTCAGCCCCTCCTTTGACATCTTTGTAGGCGATGGCGATTTGACCGGGTTTGGCGGCCTTCAACTCAGCCAATCCCGGCATTTCTTGACCATGAATGTGGCTGGGGCCGGAGAAGTCGCCTTGGAGAAACTGCGCACGAATCTCTTGCAAGTGCTTGCGAACCAGTTTCTCCTGGGCTTTGTCGGAGGGCATCTTGGCGACCACACGCTGCACGCCGCCTTCTGCATTCTTGGTGAAGATGTGGGTCGTGGCAGGTAGGCTGAAGGGCATGACATCTTTGCCGCGCGCCGACACCTCAGCTTGCCGTTGAGCATCTGCCATCATTTTCATGTGTGCCGCATGGTCCATTTTGGAGTGGTCCATCATCATCGGGGTCGTGGTCTGGGCCTGTGCCATTGCAGCAATCAAGGTGATGACAAAAGTCAGTCCAAGGCGTTTGTTCATGGTGTTTTTCATATTGAAGTGGCGTTGTTGCACAAATCCATTTTGGTGCGAGGCACCCCAAACCCTAGCCGTGGCTATGCCACGGCTGCCGTCTGCGGACGACCCAGTTCTGTAAATCGATTCAGTATGGCTGCTCGGATATGCAGCTCGTTGACTTGGCGCTCAAAGGTTCTCGACATCACACGCTCGCCCAGCCGTTTGATGCAATGCATCTTGGTTTCCACCAAATTTCGCCGGTGGTAGCCACTCCAGTGCTTCCAGATCCTTCATCCCAACCGTTTGCATGCGGCGATCGCTGCGTTGCGATGCTCAAAGACGTTGCCCTTACGGATTCGAGCATTCTTTCGTGGAGGGATGACTGGCGTAGCCCCATGCCAGAAGCCTCCGCCGGATCGAGCTACTTGTTTTCTATTCTGTATCGATCAAACTGAATGAGTGCTACCACCACGACTAGGGCCCCCGCTACGCCGGCCAGTGGGTGCAGCACAAAGGCAACCACGGGTACCAGCAGTATCAGCTGCCGAAGCCCCCAGCTGTAGAGCAGGCCGGCCTTGCGCACGTATGCGGTGCCGGTGGCTGCCCATTGCCGGCGCTGGGCGCTCCCCACGGGCATGCCGCCGATGAAGCTGGCGTGGTTGTAGTAGCGCACGGCCATCACAGAGGACACGAGCGAGGCGAACAATAGGCACAACAGCACCAGTTCCATGGCCAGTCTGGGCGTGAAATGCGGCCAGACGGCCTCGCCCAGATTGGCGTGCAGCGTGGGCGCGGTGAGAGATAGCGCGCCCATGAGGCCCAATACCGCGGTGGAGGCCGCCATGGTGGCCGACATCAGCGAGTTGCGTAGCGTCTGCACCGCCAGGATCTCGGACCCCGGCTGTGCCGAAATGGCGGCAAACCAGTCTTCGCGCAGCGATGCATGGACCGAGCGTGCCAATCGCTGAGGGGTGCGCCGCTGCGCCATGGCCAGCCGGCCCTCGTATGCCACAACAATGCCTAGGGTGACGATGGTGGTAAGCCAGGGGCTGATATTCATGGCGTTCTCCTTCGCTCAGGCCACGTGGGGTGCGCTGCGCGCCGTCTTGCGCATCTCCAGCCATTCGAAGGCGCCCATGCCCGCCAGCATGGCCAGCACGAACACAACAGCCTTGGGCTCACCCGCGCCAAGCGACACAATGGCCGGCCCAGGGCAAAAGCCCGCGATACCCCAGCCCACGCCAAACGCCAGGCTGCCCAGTACCAAACGCCGATCAATCTGGCGTGCGGTAGGTAGTTGCATGGGACCACCCAGCACGCTGGTGCTGCGCTTGCGGGCCAGGGTGAAGGCGAACAGACCCACCAGCACAGCGCCGCCCATCACCAGTGCCAGGGAGGGATCCCACAAGCCAGCCAGGTCCAGAAAGCCCAGCACCTTGCCCGGGTCAGTCATGCCCGAAATAATGAGGCCAAGGCCAAAGACTAGGCCGATGGCGAATTCAGATATGCGGTTGCGCATGTGGTTGGCTCCTTGAATATGAGACAGCGATTACGCCAGCACATGGCGAATGGCATACACAGTGACAAAGCCCGCGCCCATGAAGGCTAGCGTGGCTGTAAGCGAGCGCGGCGACAGGCGCGATAGCCCGCACACACCGTGACCGCTGGTACAGCCCGAGCCATAGCGCGTGCCTAGGCCCACCAGCAGACCGGCCACTATCACCATGCCCCAACTGGCGTCTATGCTTACCTCACGCACGCCTACCGTCAGCCGGTATAGCAGGGGTGCTGCCAGCATGCCCAGCACAAAGGCAATGCGCCACGCAACGTCCTTGCTACGAGGGCGGACCAATCCGCCCACGATGCCGCTGATACCCAGGATGCGGCCGTGCAGCAATATGAAGGCGGCGGCTGCCAGGCCCAGCAAGATCCCGCCCCCTAGAGCTGTCCAGGGCGTGAAATGGTTCCAGTCAATCTGCATGGGAAGCCTCCTTGGGTACACAAAATTGTTCAAAAAGGGTCTGTACGACCGCCAGCGCCTGGGTGCCGGCTATCCGATAGTGGATGTGCTTGCCGTCGCGGCGGGTGGTCACCAGCCGTTCGTCCCGTAGCACACCTAGTTGCTGCGACAGCGTTGGTTGGGTGACACCGACCAGTTCCTCCAGCTCGCCCACGCGCTTTTCTGCCTCGGTCAGCTGGCATAGCAGCAACAGCCGGTCGGGGTTCGACAGCGCCTTCATCAGCCGACACGCGCGGTCGGCTGAACGGCGCAGACTCTCAAAATCTAGGGTGGTCGTGGCTTCAGCATGCATAAGGGCGCTATTGATTACTGGGTGGTGTCTTGGCTTACAGTTTATCTTTAGATAGAATATAAGTAAATAATATATTTAAATATCAATCATTGAGATAAGGAGACATCCCAATGCAACAGCAAGATCCATTGCAACCGAAGGTGCAGGCCTTTTTCGACCCCGCCACTTGGACAGTCACCTATGTGGTCTTCGACCACCCTGGCGGGCACTGCGCCATCGTGGATCCGGTTCTCGACTACGACCCCAAAGCTGGCCGTACCCACACCGCCTCGGCTGCCAAGGTGGTCGACTTCGTGCGCGCGCAGAAACTTACCGTGCAGTGGATCCTGGAAACCCATGCTCATGCGGATCACCTCACGGCTGCGCACTACCTGCGCGAAGTGCTGGGTGGGCAGATCGCCATTGGCGCGGAAATCACCCAAGTGCAAAAGGTGTTCAACGGCATCTTCCACCTGGAGGCGGGTTTTCATGCCGACGGCCGGCAGTTCGACCACCTGTTCAACGATGGCGAGGCGTTCAGCATTGGCAGCCTGCAGGCGCGCGCCTTGGCTGTGCCGGGACACACACCAGCCTGTATGGCCTACCAGATCGGCGACGCCGTGTTCGTGGGCGACACGCTGTTCATGCCCGATGTGGGCACCGCGCGCTGCGACTTCCCCGGCGGCAATGCGCACACGCTGTACCAGTCCATTCGCCGACTACTGGCCTTGCCGCCCGCCACGCGCCTGTTCATGTGCCATGACTACCCGCCCGTCGGCCGTGAGCCCGCCTGGCAGACCACGGTGGCAGAACAGCGCAGAGGCAACATCCATGTTCACGACGGCGTGAGTGAGGAGGAATTCGTGGCGATGCGCACCCAACGTGATGCCACACTTGCAATGCCGGTGCTGATCCTGCCTTCTGTGCAAGTCAACATCCGTGCCGGAGAGTTGCCACCACCTGAAGCCAATGGCGTCAGCTACCTCAAAATCCCATTGAACGCGCTGTGAGATTGGTTTTCAGTCAATCCATCCATTTCAAGGAGTTCCTATGAGCAACGGCCCCATCACTGTGACATTGAACCAGCAGCGTGACTACCAGTTCGAGATCGACTTCGGTTCCCCTGTGCCAAGTCTGCTGGGGGATGAACCCCCTCCACTTGGTGTTTCCGCTGGCCCGTCTCCTGTGCAGTTGTTGTGTGCAGCAGTGGGTAACTGCCTAAGCGACTCGCTGCTGTTTGCGCTGCGCAAGTTCAAGCAAAACCCAGACCCCCTGCGCTGCACAGTCACTGCCGATGTAGGGCGTAATGCTGAAAACCGCACGCGCGTTTTGGGCATGAAGGCAACGCTGCAGCTGGGCGTACCAAGTGGACAGCTGGAACACCTGGACCGCGCGCTGCAGAGCTTCGAGGCTTATTGCACCGTCACCCAAAGCGTAGGGCAGGGCTTCCCCATCCAAGTCAGTGTGCTGGACGTTGATGGCAGCGTGCTGCACGGCTCTGCTGAATGAGTCAAGCTATGAACTTCTGGGACCAGCAGTTTTCTGTGGAAGGCTACAAGTACGGCACCGCGCCGAATGCCTTTCTGCAAAGTGAAGCTCACCGCATCGCGCCATCTTCCAAGGTGCTGGTGCCCGGTGATGGCGAGGGACGCAACAGCGTTTGGTTGGCCCAGCAAGGCCACCAAGTCACTGCGCTGGATGTCTCAAGCGTCGGCCTGCAAAAGGCCAAAGCTTTAGCTGTGGAAGGGGGGGTGATGGTGCACACTGTGCTGGCCGACTTGGAGGACTGGCGTGCCGAAAGTTTGTTTGATGCCGTGGTGCTTACCTACGTGCACCTACCCCCGAGCCTGCGTCCCTATGCCCACCGCCGCCTAGCGCAGGCCCTGCGCACAGGTGGGGTTCTGATCCTAGAAGCCTTTCACCCCCTGCAGCTGGGCCGCACCAGCGGCGGCCCCAAGCAAGCCGACATGCTCTACACGCTAGACATGCTGCACAGCGATTTCCAGGGCATGCTAGACGTGCAACTGGCCCAGGAATGTGAAACAACCTTGCATGAAGGCCCTGGTCACCAGGGGCTTGCTGCAGTCACCCGCTATGTCGCCACCCGTCCATAGGCCACGGTAATCATGTGATTCAAGGGAGCTCCCCATGCTGAAGAAAACATCCGCGATTCTTGCTGCTGCACTTTGCGTACTACCGGCCTTTGCCGCAGATGCGGTCACTGATGCCATGCAAAACGCTTATTCACCGTACCGAGTGGCTCTGTTTAAGACCAACAGCAACTCGCAAGCGGAAGCACAACAAGCCATCGAACAGGCACGTGCGACGTGGAGTCGTATCGTCCAGCTTTACGGGGCGCAGGCTCCTGCCCCCTATGATCGGGATGCGAAGTTTTCCGTATCGCTCGCCAAGGTCAGCAAGATCTATGAAAAAGCTGCTAACGAAATTAGCCGCAACGAACTTGCTCAGGCACATGAGACGCTGGAAGATGTACGCGATGTCATGGCGGAGCTGCGCCGCCGTAATGGCGTCGTCGTGTTTAGTGACTACATGAATGCCTACCATGCACAAATGGAAAAGTTGCTGATTCTCGGTCCTAAGCAATTGGATACCGCGAATGGACTACAGGAGCTGACCCTGCAAACAGGTGCCCTGGATTACCTTGCTGGACAGCTAGAAATCCAGGCGCCAGAGGTATTCTCAGCCAAGCAAGATTTTCAATCGCTGCTTGCAGCTTTGCGGCATTCAGTAGACGAATTGAAGGCGGCAATACTGTCTCAGGACAAGGATAAAGTGAAAGCAGCCATCGGCAAGCTCAAGGCTCCTTACTCCAAAATCTTCATCCAGTTCGGCTGAAGATGGAATCCAGACACTATTCATGCTTGCTAGTCAAAGGGAGGCAACTGCCTACTTAAGGCACTGAACGCGTACCAGCCGCTATGCACAGGCTTGGGCATTACAAGAGGATCTACCCAGAGCCAAGATTGAGCCATTCGCCTAGGTAATTAACAAGAGCATTCTTGCCACCAGAACCAGGGATGCTGATTTGCACGAAAAACTGCACCCCTGGATGGAATCAACATCTAATGATAACTTCGAGGTGTAGAGCTGAACAACAAGGAAATCTCAGTGCAATGATTGCCTTGGGAAACTGCAGTCATTGACATTTCAGTCTTGAAAGACTGTAACCAGCCTGAAGCTGATTGGCACCCCGATACGCGAGCCTAGCCGGAGAAGTCTGCTGTCAGCGAGGTCCACAAACTGGTGCTGCCGGCCAGAAGCGGATAACCACTAGACCCTCTCGGCTGGTTACTGCCGTGCAATTTTTCTGTATCCGTGTCTGCTGAGGTTGACTGCAGACATTGGAGTTGTTGCAAGCGACCGTTGCGGACAATGGCTTCGTGAGCAATTTGGACTACAAGGCAGTCTTAGGTGCAGCACAGGCTGTTCTCAAGCCACTGTTCACCTTTAGCGCTTGCAGACCTTCGGTCTGTTAACCGTTTAGTTGAACTATCCTTGTGGGTTGTTAGGAGCCCATATCCCCTGGCCCTTTTAACCCGTATATCGATACAGGCACAAGCTGGCGTGAAACCACTGTCGCCAGCACGCAGGCAGGCAGCAGCAAGGGGAGCAGCGTGTATTGCCCCGTCATTTCGAAAATCATTAAGGCCGACATGACGGGAGCATGCGTAGTGGCTGCCAGCAAGACAGCCATACCGACCACGGCATATACAGGCTCCGGTGTCGAGCTCAGACCCAGTCCTGCCAGTGTGGCCGCAGCAAGGGCGCCAACTGCGGCCCCCGTAAAGAGCGTCGGAGTAAATACACCGCCAGGCGCTCCAGATCCAGCGGATGCTCCAATCGCTATGAGTTTGAGTAGCAACACAAGTGTAATAACTGTAGCCTCGCCCGGAGCTGTGAGTTGCTGCTGAATACTACTGTAGCCATTGCCCCAGACCTCAGGACGCCAAAGTGACAAGATCCCAACCACTAGGCCGCCTATTGCAAATGCCAGTGGCTGAGTAAGGTTTGAGCGCTCAAACACACTGCGTGCGGCACGCAGCCAGCAGGTCAAGCCTGCACCGAACATGCCTCCGAGCAGGCTGAGAGCCAGTATCAGCATTACTTGTGCGGTGTTGGGCATTGCAATCAATGGCACGGGAAGTAGCACAGCACTCTCGCCCAAGACTATCGATACGCCGAAAGCCACTGCCGCAGCCACTACGACTGGGCCAAGTTGCGCAAGTGCCAAGGAGCCCAGCAGGATTTCAGCTACAAATACCGCACTGGCTAAAGGTGCGTGGTAAGCGGCAGCAAGTCCTGCTGCGGCTCCACAGCTCACGACCAGTCGCAGGTCAGATGCATGACCTAACAGGCGTCCAAGTATCGATGCGAGCATAGCGGCTAACAATACCATTGCACCTTCTCGGCCTACAGCACCACCAGTGCTGACAACCAACATCGACGCTGCTACTTTGAGAAAGCCTCGCCGCATGTCAAGGTGCCCGTTTCCAATAGCCACCGCTTCAATGTAGTCACCACTTTTGGTCTTTGAGATCGGTGCAGGTGGGTGGCCACGTTCAGCTAACCATAACAACAGGCCAGCCGCCAGTGCTCCAGTGGCCGGAGCTATTGCACGTGGCACAGGAGGTAACGAGCGGGCTGCTTCCACAAGATGGCCTCCGTGCGCACCAACAAGGAGTGTCTCAAGCGTGAACAGCGCAAGCTTGAAACCGCTCACGGCAAGTGCGGAAGCTGTGCCTACAACCGCAGCCACAAACAGGTCATGCCATGGCGGTTCAAGCATTGCGAACCCAGCATGCAATATGCGCAGTGCCTTACGCCAATGAGGATCCATCATGCTGTTTCCATCAGTGAATTTTCAGTTCACGACGCATGGTGCAATAAGACAGACTAGACATGTGTCAAACCCGTTGTCTTATGGTGTTCAGATGCTCAATCGAAAGAGAAGCAAATGGATCATGGTAGAGATAAGTGCCAGCAGATTTTGCCGCCACTTCGCTCCCCAATCAGTTAGCGGAGGCGCTCAAAGATGCAGACGAGTTTCTATTCAGCGCTAAGAATCAGTCCGCTATCGCTTGTACCTGTCTGGCCGGATGTATCGGGACAAAACACCAAAATGCAAGAGCCTTTGGCAGTATCCCGTTTGTAGGATGGTGCATTACTTTAACGAATAGTGTCAGAAAAGCATTGCATTCCAATGAGCCCGCGACAGAGCATTCAACGCTATCTCGAAATGGATGTAGCCTGCAACATTGTTAATGTCATCGCGAGCACAACAAAGGCCGACAGCTGCCAAACCCTGACCTCAGGACATCCTACGTTAAAGCTAGGCGGTGCACTAGCACGGGGATGTGACTGTGGCTCAGCACCTTCTGGGTTTCACTGCCCAGCAGCAAGCTGCTGATGCCCTTACGCCCATGAGAGGCCATGCAGATCAGGTCGCAGTTGTTGCTCTGGGCCTGCTTGATGATTGCTTCATAGGTGGAGATGTCGGTCACCATGATGTGTAGAAGTTCCGATCTGATCTGACAGTTGCTCCCGTTTCGGACGGTACGGCTGTCAGATTAATTCAGCTCTTTTACCTTGTCGTCCCACACCTCCTTTGCATCCATCAGCGTTTGCATCGGCGTCCTGCCGCAGCACATCTTGCCCTGATGCGTGCGCTGGCTGTTGTAGTAATTGATCCAGTCGTCCAGATCCGTTTGCAGCTCGTCGATGGACCGGTAGATCTTGCGCCTGAACGTCACCTGGTAGAACTCCTGCAGGATGGTCTTGTGGAATCGCTCGCAGATGCCATTAGTCTGCGGGTGACGCACCTTGGTCTTGGTGTGTTCAATGTCATTGACGGCTAGGTACAGTTGGTAGTCATGCGTTTCGGCCTTGCCGCAATACTCCGTGCCCCTGTCGGTCAAGATTCGCAACAGCCCCATGCCTTGCTCGGCCAGGAACGGCAGCACCCGGTCATTGAGCAGATCAGCACCTGTGATCGGCGTTTTTGTGGTGTAGAGCTTGGCAGCGGCCCATTTGGAATAGGTGTCCACAAAGGTCTGCTGGTAGATGCGCCCGACTCCCTTGATCGAGCCCACATAGAAGGTGTCCTGGCTACCCAGATAACCGGGATGGGCGGTTTCGATTTCTCCGCAGGCCAGCTCATCTTCACGCTTTTTCTCCAAGGCTGTCACCTGGGCTTCGGTGAGCACAGCGCCAGTCTTGGCGACCTCGGCCTCCAGGTTTGACAGACGCTGTTTGAAGCTGGCCAGTTGATGGCGCATCCAGATGGATGCGTACACCGGATGGCGACGCAAAGATGCCCCGCTGGCGTAATTCATTGCTGGCACGCAACTGTCCATGCGCTGGCTGCTCCAGGGCATAGGTAATAACGGTCGCTTCGATGGCGTCATCAACCCGGTTCTTGAGATTGGGCTTGCGCCTTGAAGTCTGGATCTGGGCCTCGACGCCGCCTTCTTCGTGGGCATGCTGATAGCGGTAGAAAGTGTCACGGGAGACGCCCATGACTTTGCACGCCTTGGAGATGTTGCCCAGCTCGCTGGCCAGGTTGAGCAGGCCGACCTTGTGCCGGATGATGGTTTGGTTGAAACTATTCATGAGGTTTCTCCGTTGGGCGCTTGCGCGCCCGGATTGATAAAGATTCGTACCCTTATCAAAACGGGAAACCTCACCTGTTGGCAAGGCACACTGTCAGATCAAGTCTGAACTTCTACACATGATGGTATTGCAAGGTACGCCCTCCTTTTGGGCAAGTTGCTTAATGAACTGCAATGCGGAGTTTGCTGCTATCTGGGCGCTTCGCTCAAGTTCCCCATAGACGTTCATGCTCAGCGTGCCTTCAGTTGCATAAATCACGGAGTAGTCCGGTATCACATACAGACCAGTTACCTGTGCACCTTGCTCCTTGGCCAACTGGATACCTGCGTAGATTGCCGCCTCAGAGAGTTCTGAGCCATCCGTCGGAATAAGCAGATGTTTGAACATATCCAGCGTCCTTGTGCCCTTGGTTCAGGTACTCAGTCCACTGTATGCCAAGACCCGTTCCAGAGCAATGAAAGGAGGCCTAGGGTCGCTGGATGCGCATGGGCGTTGTTGCACAACTCCAGTTTGAGGCGAGCAACCCCAAACCCCAGCCTTGGCTATGACACGGCCGCAGTCTGAGGACTGCCCAGTTCAGTAAATCGATTCAATAAAGCTGCCCGGATGTGCAACTAATTCACTTGTCGCTCAAAGGTGCGTGACATCACGCGTACGCCCAGTTGTCTGAAACAATGAATCTTGGTCTCCGCCAGAGTGCACCGGTGGTAGCTGACCCACTTCTTCCATAGACAAAGTTCTCATCGCATGCCAACCCATGCCGCATCGTGACGGACTGGGTATTTGTGCAACCAACGCTTCAGCGTGCTCGTCCAGGCCCCATACCTCCACCTCCAGGCCCCATACCTCCAGGCCCCATACCTCCGCCTCTCACTGGTGGTTCATCGGCTAGCTTTATGCCCTGCGCTTTGGCACGCTCCTTCATTCGCTCGTGATGCTCCTTGCGGATTTGCTCTTTTTCTTGAACGGTTGCTGCAGCACGCATCTTGATGCGATATTCATTGCGTTCTTGTTCTGTCATTAATTGGCTGCCGTAAATTGGCTCCTGTTGGTCAGCTGCAAATGCCGCACCCACAGACACCGATAAAGCAGCGGTTATAACGCTAGTAATCAAGGTCCTTCTCAGCATAGTGACTCCTTAAGGTTTTGGGTTTTGCTTTATCCGGCGGCAGTCGCTGCAACCCGTTCAGCGGCAGTGCATAACAGGGCCTAAGCTTAAATACTGATAGTGAGTCGAATTCAAGCCTAACTTCGTCAATAGTCGTCAGCGCAAACCGACAACGTCTCTGTAGTGCAACAAAGCCTCATGCTACTCATGGGAGACATATCGTCCATTTAAAAGTCTTAGGTCTGGCAAGTGCCCTATACGCGAAAGAATCTCAGTTTATGGTTCCATCGTCTCACTCGATGCTTCCAGAAGAACTGTAAGTCATCGATATATTTGAGTGATAAATCTCAACTTATGGGTCTTGCTACAAAGGTACGACGAGGTAGTTATGAATGTTCTGACAAACCGTGGAGTTGTCGCCGCACTCAGCGCAGCAGTTTTATTTGGCGCAGGTACCCCGGCAGTCAAGATATTGCTGGAGCATGCCAGTCCCTGGTTGATGGCGGGCATTCTCTACCTCGGCTCTGGCATAGGTCTGCTGATCTATAGACTGATTACGAAAGCTCCTACCGTATCCCTGAAGCGAAATGAGATAGGGTGGTTGGCCGGAGCCGTCATAGCAGGCGGCATGATGGGTCCGCTGCTTTTGATGACAGGCTTGTCTGCGATGGCGGCAACCGATGCCTCTTTGCTGCTCAATGCAGAGGGTGTGCTGACTGCTGTTTTAGCCTGGTTTGTGTTCAAAGAAAACTTTGATCGCCGTATCGCCTTGGGTACGGTGGCGATCGTCGCTGGTGCGGTCGTGCTCAGCTGGCCGAGCCAAACGGGCTCCGCGAGTCTTTGGCCCACGCTTGCAGTGCTCGGTGCTTGTCTGTCCTGGGGCATTGATAACAATCTGATCCGTAAGGTGTCGACTGCCGATGCCTCATTCATTGCAATGATGAAGGGCCTGGCTGCCGGTGCCACCAATTTGCTGCTGGCTCTCGCGACAGGTGCTGCCTGGCCGTCACCAGGAATCGTGGCCCTGGGTTCTGTGATTGGCTTCCTGAGCTATGGCACGAGTCTGGTCTTGTTCGTGATCGCCTTGCGCTATCTGGGTACAGCTCGTACAGGCGCGTATTTCTCCATCGCGCCGTTTTTTGGAGCTGTGCTGGCCATTGTTCTCTTGGGAGAACCTGCATCGCCTCGATTGCTCGTTGCAGGCGTTCTGATGGGTATCGGGGTTTGGCTACACCTTACTGAAACCCATCAGCACGAGCATACCCATGAGTCGCTAGAACATAGTCATGAGCACGAACATGATGAGCATCATCAGCATGTCCATGCGCTTGGGCTGCCGGCAACCGGTAAGCACACGCATTTGCACACTCATGAGACCATGACTCACACCCATGAGCATTTCCCGGACATTCATCATCAGCACGACCACAAACATTGACTATTGCACTGGTTCTCTTGAATGCGCTTGGAGGATGATTCGCGGGGAGGAGCGCAATCCGGCTCAAAGCAGTCATCTACTTGTAATGCACCAACTTCCGCTTTGGGTCGATTGCTGGCCGACACGAACGACAGCAACGGGGCGATAGCTGCCTTGGAACACTGGCGACTCTGCGACCTGAACGACAGCTAACGCGGTTGGCTGACGCTGGTGCAGCTGGATACGATGTATCAATAACCACTCGCGCCGAAACAGGGAAGCTGTGGTTACCTGGGCAGGAAGACGGCCTCACATCCAGCATGCTGCTCCTAGACGAACTGTTGACGTCGCTCGCCAACGCCTGAGGATTCCCTCTCAACACAGACCTTGAAAGTCTCCAATGTCCAAGAAGATCTTCGTCAACCTGCCCGTCGCTGACCTGCCGAAGGCCAAGTCCTTCTATGAAGCAATCGGCGCCGTCAACAACCCGCAGTTCAGCGACAACACAGCCGCCTGCATGGTCGTCTCCGACAGCATCTACGTGATGCTGCTCACCCATCCGAAGTGGGCCACGTTCACCCAAAAGCCTATCGTCGACGCCCATGCTGCCAGCGAAGTTATGTTGTGCCTGAGCGCCGACGACCGCGCGGCCGTCGACAGCATGATTGAGGCCGTTTCCGCTCATGGAGGCAAGGCGGACGTGAACCCTTTGCAAGACCACGGCTTCATGTATGGCCGCAGCTTCGAGGACGTAGACGGCCACATTTGGGAAATCATGTTCATGGACATGAGCCAGATGCCTCAAGGCTGACGCCACCTCGACCATTGGCAATGCTTGCTTATGGACGTTTTCTGGCTTGCCTGCGCAGCAATGCATGATGCAGGCCGCCTGCTCAGGCCGGTAGCGCCAGTCTGTGGACTCCGCTGACAGCCTGACCTCTCCGGCGGGGATCGCATGCCGGGGTGTCCACTTCCTGGCATATCCGTGTGCTCACGCTATCGGCCAATTGCGGTCCTTCGAGCCAGTGCGTGGCAAACCGCGCAATCGAGCGGCCGGTCCCGAAGGTGAAGCGGCCGTTCAGGATAGGCAGCCTTCAACGGCTGGTGTTGACCATTGCTGCCGCTCAAGCACCGAACCGTGAATGGCTCAGATCAGCCTTCATGATCAGCAGACTGGTCAGCCGCAACCGCTACAGGTGGTCAGCCCAACCAGAATACGCAATCAAGACACATAGCTTTCCCGTGAGGCCCGAAGTGCCAGATGAGGTCTTACATGCCATGATCTCCTTTGAGCCAAGGCAGCAGCAAAACAAAATTCAAACAGTCCTGGCATTGGCAACCATAGACCACAGCACCCCGCTAAATCTTCAGCATTGGCACAGAACCACACAGGCGGGATCAGACCCCGTAAAACGATCCATGGGCTTTATCAACTGACCCTCAAAACGAAGTACCCAAGGCGTAAATTCCTTGAGCAAATCAGGAAAAATTTCGCGACAGTTTCGCGACAGTGAAGTCCGGGAAGATCGCTAAAATTGCGGGATCGACAGAGATGCATATCGTTGCATTTTGTGCTGATAAATTTCCAAGTGATTGATTTTAAAAGTTAATCAGGAGTTCTGAGGGCGTATCGGGAAGAAGCAGGATTGAGTAAAAATATGTGCCCCCTGGCTTCACACGGCAGGGGTCACATGTTCGATCCATGTATCACCCACCAGATAGCAAGCCCTCTTGAATCACTCATTCAAGAGGGCTTTTTGTTTTGGGCTGCGGGCCGCATTCATCCTGTTGATGCATGCCGGGCGGCTTCAGGCCTGCGGTGCTAGGGTAACTCGTGAGCCGTCGCTTGCTCGACGCTACGGCAGGTCGCCCGGTGTGCTCAAGAGCGTGGCACTGCGGCAGGGCATCTGCGCAGCGTCAGCTGCATGCGCAGGGCCAGGCAGTCAGCTGCCGGTGATGCGTCGCACTGCCGAGAAATACCAGGCATCGGGCAGGCAGCGCAGCAGGCGCATCCAGCGCGTGAAGCGGCGTGGGAAATTCATCTCGAAACGCCCCTGCGCCCAGCCCTGCAATATTTGACGGGCCGCCTCGTCCGCATCGATCAGGGCCGGCATGCTGAAGTGGTTCTGCGCCGTCAGCGGCGTATCGACAAAGCCGGGGTTGATGATGGATACACCCAGGCCCCGGTCATGCAGGTCCAGATAGAGGTTTTCGGCCAGGTTGTTGAGTGCCGCCTTGGTAGGGCCGTAGGCCAGGGACATGGGCAGCCCGCGATAGCCCGCCACCGAGCCGACCAGTGCCAGATGGCCTTGCCCTGCCGCAAGCAGCATCGGAAGCACGGCATGGAGCAAATGCAGGGCGCCGCCATAGTTCACGGCCAGGTGATGCTGCATCTCGGACAGGTCGAACTCCGTGGCGCGCTGGGGCTTGTAGCGGCCTGCGCAATAGAGAATCAGGTCGGGAGCCTTGCCGCAATGAATCTGCACCGTCCGGGCTGCTGCAGCCAGGGCAGCGGCATCGGTCACGTCCAGCGGCAGGGCCAGGCAGCCGTCGTGGCTGCGCTCGAAATCCCGCAGGGCGTCGCCCTGGCGCGCGGAAACGATCACCCTGGCTCCCCGCCTGTGCAGCGCGTCGGCCGTGGCGCGACCTATGCCCGAGGAGGCTCCCAGAATCCAGGCCGAGCGACCCTGCCAGTCGCGCAGTGGCGGGTTCAGCCGTGCACAGAGCAGCGACATGATCTTCACTCCTTGACGATGGCAAGTGTCACATCGCCCAGATGCAGGCCCAGCTTGCTCATGGCGGTGCGGTTGAGCAGGGTGCGTCCGTCGATCAGGTACATCCAGTCATCCATGCTGACATTCCAGACTCTTCCATTCACGGGCAGGGCCAGCACATAGCTCCAGCGGATGGCATTGCCGGCGCTCTGGCCCTGGGCTTCACCCACCACGTCGTCGGCGCGGCCGCTGTAGCGCCCGTCGCCCAGATGGCGGATATGCCAGACGCGTTGCTGCGTGCTGCCGTCGCTGTAGACAAAGTGCTCGTCCAGCGTGCCCTCGTCGCCCTTCCAGCTCCCTGTCATGCGCACGGTGAAGCGCTTGGCCACCTTGCCTGAGCGGTCCGTGAACATGCCGTGTGCCGTCAGCGGCCCGTTGAAGTACTGGCGCAGGTCCAGTTGCGGCTGCTCCTTGGCATAGTCCTGCACGGAAGGCCCGGCGCAGCCTGCAAGGCTCAGCGCCAATGCTGCGCCCAGGCAGGCATGCCACAGCGGCGAAAACGAGGTGGATCGGATGATGTTGCTCATGTGTGCCTCCAGGAAGAATGGCGTCGCTCGGCGCGCCAGAGCAGCAGCGCCGCCGCCAGCTTGAGCAGGCAGGGCAGGCCGCCATAGGCCCAGGCCAGCGCCTGCAGGCCGGCCTCATCGCTGTCGCCGCTGCGGTAGCCCGCGGCAGAGAGCAGGGGCAAGGTCAGGCCTGCGGCCAGGGCCAGGTTTAGCTTGGTGGCGCAGGTCCACCAGCCCAGGTAGCGGCCCTCGCCCCGGCCGCCCTGGCCGGACTCGTGGATCACGCCCGTGAGCAGTGCGCCCGGCAGGGCCAGGTCCGCGCCCAGGGCCAGACCGCTGGCCAGGCAGATCACGGCAAAGGCCAGGCCGTCGCCCGTGCCCAGCCAGGGTGTGAAGCCGAAGGCCAGCACGCTGGCCAGCATGCCTGCGCGCCAACTGGGCGCCAGGCCCCAGTGCGAGACGGCCTTCACCCACAGCGGCAGGCCCAGGGCCGCCGCGCCAAAAAAGCACAGCAGCAGCAAGGGCTGCAGTTCGGGCGTCTGCAATCTGTCGGCCACGAAGAAGGGCAGCAAGGTGGCGGGAATGGCAGCGGCCACGCCGTTGAGCATGAACACGGCCAGCAGCCGGCGAAATCCGGCATCCGCCCACGGTGAGATCTGAGAGGCGTCAGCCGCGGCCTGCTGCACCTGCGTCACTGACGTCACGGGCGCCTTGAGCCGGTACAGCCCCAGCAGCCCCAGCGCCAGGCCCAGCGTCAGCATGGCGCTGGTGGCGTCAAAACCCATCCATGCCGGCAGCACGCTGGCCAGCAGCACGCCAGCCAGCGTGGAGCCCTCGCGCCACGCCGTGACGCGGGCACGCCAGGCGGGTTGACCGCCCCAGCGCGTGCCCCAGGCCTGGTGGAGAATGGTGACGAAGCTGTAGGCCAGCGTGCACACCAGCAGGCTGCAGGCCAGCCAGCCCAGCATGGCGGCCTGGCCACCGCGCGGCGGATGCCACAGCGCCCAGAAGCCCAGCGCCATCAGCAGGCTGGCCAGCGCTGCAGCGCACCAGGCCGGGCGCGTACCCAGGCGCAGCAGCCTGTCGGCCTGGCGGCCGATGGCGGGGTCCACCAGGGCGTCCAAGCCGCGCGTGGCCAGCAGCACGGCACCCAGCCCCGCCAGCGGCGCACCGGCCACACTGGCGTAGTGGTAGGGCAGGTTCACATACAGCGGCAGGGACACGAACGCCAGCGGCGCAGCCAGAGAGCCATAGGCCAGCCCCGTGCGCCAGGGCAGCGTGGAGACAGCGGCAGGGTGTGTGGCCATGGCGGGGTCCGTTGGCGCTCAGCCCAGGCCCAGCAGCGAGCTGCGCATGGCTGGTGCCGAGGTCTGCGGCGCCAGCCAGATGCCGAAGAACAGGCGAGCGTAGTCAGCATCGCGCAGCTGTGCGGTCTGGCGACCGTTGTGGAAGAAGCGCACCTCGCCCTGGCCGTCGTTCAGCCCCAGCAGCCGGTCCTGGGCCACCACATCGGGGAAGGCCTGCTTCATCAGGGCCAACCATCGGCGGGCTTGCTCGTCGGTGAAGCTGCCCACCCTGCGCATTTCGGCGATGGAGCGCTCGGCAATGGCCGCGCCTTCGAGCTTGCGGTCATAGACCAGCTCCAGCGCAAACGGGTGGAGGGCGTAGTCATCTGGCAGCGAGCCGGGCGCGGCCCACAGCCGTGCCTCGTAGACGCGCAGACCAAAGAAGCGCAGCACGCCGGTGCCCATCAGACGCGCGGCCGGCAGGGCACTGCGCAGCTCGGTCGGAAGGTCTGCAGCAGGGGTCTTGGCGTGGAGTGCGTTGGACATGGTGGTCAATGAAGGTGCAAGGGCAAGGGCCGCGCCCCAGGCCAGGGCCTGGCGGCGGTGTGGACGCAGGGGTGGGGCCGTCATGGGAGGGGCTTGCGCAGCGTGAACTGCACGACATCGGTGTTGCCGGCGTCGAAGGCCGCCTCGCAGTAGGCGAGGTAGAAGCGCCAGATGCGCACAAAGCGTTCGTCGAAGTCCTGGGCGCGCACGGCGTCGAGCTGTTGCTCGAAGGACTGACGCCAGCGCCGCAGCGTTTCCGCATAGTCGCGGCCGAAGGCCATGCGGCGCTCCACCACCAGGCCGGCACGCCGAGCTTCCTGCTCGAAGGCGGAAATGCTGGGCAGCAGCCCGCCCGGGAAGATGTACTGCTGTATGAAGTCGGTGGAGCGCAGATAGCGCTCGAACAGGTCTTCGCGCAGCGTGATGGTCTGTATGCAGGCCAGGCCGCCGGGTTTGAGGCAGTCCCGCAGCATCTGGAAGTAGCCGCGCCAGTATTCGCGGCCCACGGCCTCGAACATCTCGATGGAGACGATGGCGTCGAAGGGCTGGCCCGCATGCAGGGCCGGCAGGTCGCGGTAGTCCTGGTAGCGCAGCTCCACGGCATCGGCCAGCCCTGCATGCAGCATGCGCTGCTGTCCCCAGATCAGTTGCTCGCGCGACAGCGTCACGCCCGTGACCCGGGCACCGCATTCGCGGGCCGCAGTCTCTGCCAGGCCACCCCAGCCGCAGCCGATTTCCAGCAGGCGCTGGCCGGGCTGCAGACTCACCTCGTTCAGCGTGCGCCTGAGCTTGGCCTGCTGGGCGTCCTGCAGGTTGGCGTGGTGCAAGGCCTTGCCCGTGCGGCCCTCGAACCAGGCCGCGCTGTAGTTCATGCCCGGGTCCAGCCAAAGGCGGTAGAAATCATTGCCAAGGTCGTAGTGAGCATGGATGTTCCTGGCACTGCCGGCCCGCGTATTGCGCTGCAGCAGGTGGCGCAGGCGATAGCCCAGCCGGCCCCACCAACTGCCGTAGACCAGGCTTTGCACATGGTCGCGGTTGGTCATGCACAGGCGCAGCAGCGCAGCCAGGTCGGGACTGTCCCATTCGCCGGCGATGTAGCCTTCGGCCAGACCGATGTCACCCGATTTCAGGGTGCGCTCCAGCGCCTGCCAGTCATGCAGCACGAAGTGCGCGTCGGCAGGGCCGGGTGCAGGCCGGGGCAGGTGCAGCAACCGGCCATCGGGCTGCTCCAGGTCCAGCCGCCCGTGTGGCAGGCGTTCGAGCAGATGGAGTACACGGCGTGCCCGCGCAGGCGTGCGGCGCGGTGCTGCGGCGGCGGGGCTCAGCAAGGGGGCGGCGGTGGTGTTCATCGTGTGACGAAGCGCTCGGGCTTGGTGGGTTTGCCATGGAAGGGCAGGCGCTTGGCCCAGAGGAGCAGCGCCTGCCAGTGGATGCGGGCGATGACGCCCAGCGTCATCAAGGGAGTGCCGAAGAAGGCGCGGCGCACGGTGGTCGCATCCAACGGATGCAGCGTGCCGCCTACGCTGGTCTGTAGCAGAGGGCCGTCTTCGTCATGCAGATCCACGCGCGCCAGGGTGCGTTTCTCGCAGCGCTCGAAGCGGAAGCGGTACTCGCCACGCACTTCGCAGAACGGCGAGACATGGAACTGCTTGCGTGCCATCTGCTCGCGGCCCCAGGCCAGGTCGGGGCCTGCCAGCAGATAGGCATGGCGCTCGCCAAAGGTGTTGTTGACTTCCGCCAGCACGGCGGCCAGCGAGCCATCGCTGCGGTGCGCATACCAGAAACTTACGGGCTTGAAAACGTAGCCCAGCACGCGCGGGAAGGTGTGCAGCCAGACTTCACCATCGGCATCGTCAATGCCTTCGCTGTGCAGCAGTTGCTCGAACCAGTCCAGGGCATCGGCTCCGCCCTCGCCGTGGTCGCTGTCGTGAAAGCTGATCCAGCCGAGCCGGTTGCGCCGCAGCACGTTATCGGGCTGCATGCGCAAGCTGCGCATTGGCAGCACGAGGAAGTAGCCCGAATATCGGAAGGCATGTTCGACGGGGCGCAGACGTCGATGCCAGACATGGCCGAAGCCGATGAGGGGCCGAGCGTTCATGCTGCCCCCCTGATGGCAGGGCTGACGGGCAGCCTGGGCAAGACGTCCAGCAGGCCATCGGCCGCGTCGAGCCCCGACCGCAGACCATCTTCGTGAAAGCCGTAGCCACACCAGGCACCGCAGAACCAGGTCCGGCGCTGGCCTTGCAGAGCTGCGACCTGGCCCTGGGCCTCGATGGCGGCCAGATCGAACACAGGGTGGCTGTACTCGATGCGCGCGTGGACCTGGCTGTCGTCGATGGGGCGCACCGGATTCAAGGAGACCATCACTGGCTGCTGCCACGGCAGAGGCTGCAGCCGGTTGATCAGATAGTGCAGGCAGACGCCTATCCGGTTGCGACCCGCATCGGCCGCGCGCTCGTAGTTCCAGGCGGACCAGGCCGCCTGGCGGCTGGGCAGCACGCTGGCATCGGTGTGCAGCACGGCCTGATTGGGCTGGTAGCGGATGGCTCCCAGCACGCTGCGCTCCTGCAGCGTGGCATCGAGGCCCAGCAGGTGCAGGGCCTGGTCGCTGTGGCAGGCCAGCACCACGGCATCGAAGTGCTCCGTGCCATGCGCCATCTGCAGCAACACGCCATGTTCCACGCGGCGCAGGCCCAGCACGGGCGCGTTCAGACGGGCCTCGTGGCGGCCATCGTGCTGCAGCGCGGCCAGCATGCGCCGCACATACTGGCGCGAGCCGCCCCGCACGGTGTACCACTGGGGCCGGTCGGAGACCTGGATCAGGCCATGGTTGTGGCAGAAGCGGATCAGCGTGGCCACGGGAAAACGCAGCATCTGGTCAATAGGGCAGGACCAGATGCAGCTCATCATGGGCAGCAGATAGTCCTGGCGGAAGGCGGCACCGAAGCCGTGTTCATCCAGAAAGACTTCGATGGAGCTGCGCAGCCGCGCTTCATCGCCTTCCTGCGCAATGCGTGTGGCCAGCCGGTTGAAGCGCAGGATCTCCGCCAGCATCTTCAGAAAACGGGGACGCAGCAGGTTGCGGCGCTGCGCGAATACGCCGTTCAGCGAGCTGCCGCTCCACTCCAGGCCCGGCCTGCCATCGGCCTGCGGCACCTGCACGGAAAACGACATCTCGGCGGCCGCCGTAGGCACCTGCAGCTCTTCGAACAGCTGCGTCAAAAGCGGATAGGTACGGTGATTGAAGACGAGAAAGCCCGTGTCCACACCCTGGCTCACGCCATTCAGCGTCATATCGACGGTGTTGGCATGCCCGCCGAAATGGTGGCCCGCTTCCAGCAATGTCACGCGATGCTGGCCAGGCGCGCCTGTCAGACGCCGGGCAGCGGCCAGACCCGCAATCCCAGACCCTATGACTGCAATGCGATGCATGCGAATGCCTTTCCTGGTTTATCAGTCCGTTTGCACCAGCAAGGTCAAATCATGAACTGATGAGTTCAAACTATAAACCAAACATTTCCACTTTGCACTATCTAGTATGAGGTGTGGCCTATCAGGTCTAAAATAAGCCCATGACAAGCCGCTCCTCCATCAAACAGCAGATACAGCGCGTGCGTGAGCAGGCCATCGTGGTGGCCGTCAACCGGCTGCTGGCCACCAAGGGTTATGACGCCATGACGGTGGACGAGGTCGCTGCCGAAGCCGGCATGGCCAAGGCCAGCCTCTACAAGCTGTTCACCTCCAAGGAGGAACTGGCGGGAGCCGCCATGGTCGGCGTGCTGGATCGTGCCCTGGCCTTCGTGGACGGCTTGCGCGACGAAGCAAGCCAGGCGGCCGAGACAGGTGCTCCCATGCGCCCGCTGGATCAGCTCAAGGCCGTGACGCGCTGGGCCATGCAGACGCAGCTGGAGGGTGAAATGCCTTCGCTGCCGGCACAGAACTCGAATCTAAGTGCTTCTTTGCAATCCAACGATGCCTATATGGACCGGCTGATTGCCCTTAGCAACCGGCTCAGCATCTGGATTACCGAAGCCCAGACCAGCGGCCAGCTGCAGGCCGCGCTGCCCCCCGAGCTGGTGCTGTATACGCTGTTTGCACGGGCTTGCGACCCTGTCGTTGCCCTGCTCAAGGAGTCGGGGCAGTACACGCATGCGCAGATCATCGACTGGGTGACGAGTACCACGTTTGACGGGCTGGCTGCGGCGGGTTGACGGGGCGGCGTGAACAAATACGCCAAGTCCTGGCGCACTCGAAACGGGCAATCAGCGCTGTCTGGAGAAGTCTGTTTCCGGCTCAGGATTGCATGATGACCGGCCCGCTCTTGCTCAAGGCTCGCTGGTATGCCGCACGCTCATGCTCAACGGCAGAGCTCATCTGGAGGTCGGCCATGCTCAGATGCTCGCCTGCAGACCATCGATGCTTTGCCAGATGCTCATCCATGAAGGCCAGCGCTGTCTCCACATCGGTGATCACCGGCGATTTGCCCGGCGGATGCACGCGCTTGAGCTCCGGTGGCGCGAGGTGGGTCCGGGGATCGCGCTGGCAGCGACGCAGTTCGTAAGGAGCATCGAGCTCCTCAAGCAGCCAGAGCATGCGCTGCGAGCGCGGAGTTTCAAGGTGATGAACGGTGAGCATGGGGCGTCTTCCTGGACGCAGAACCTGCTTTGCGCAGCCAGCGCATCAAGGATCCAAGCAGTGGCAGCTTTTCATAGAGTTCTTCGGCCGCATCCCAGTAATCGCGATGCTGGCAGACCAGACCTTGTGCATTGAAATTCAACAAGGTGGCGCCACGAATGCATTGCTCGGAGCCGGACCGCCTGCGTCGAAAGCGAAAGTGAAATTCCCAGGCCAGGAAAGCCTGCCGGCCCTGTACCAGGCGCTGGGTGACGACAAAGCGCGGCTCTTGCAGCGTGTCGAACATATGGGCGAATATGCCGGCGATGGCTGTCACACCACGCACTTCATTGAAGGGGTCCTTGAAGTGCGCATCACTTGCGTAATAGCTGTCGAGTTGCAGCAGGTGGCCAGGGGTCAGTTGTTCGTACAACTGGACAAGCCGCTCAACTGCAGCAGCAACATCGGTTGAGGAGGAGGGGCTTTGCTGCATGCATCAAATTGTAGGCAAACTGCTGCGCATCCCCGTGGCGGCTGTGCCACGGCTGTCTTGCGCTTCCGGTGATCCATGGCTGCCTGGCGTGAACCCTCCGCAGCCTGGCGCATAGCGCTGATGCCCTGTCAGGCTTCCCGTTCTCGGGGAGACAGGGTCTTCACGCTGGGCGCTGGCGCTGATCGCCCTGATTTTCGGTGGGTACGCTGCAAGCGGTCTCCGTGCGGTGCACGCTTGCAGCATATTTCGCCAGACTGCTACGGGTGCGCTTTCTTGGTCAGCACCGGCTCGCTCCGGTAGCGGTCTGGGAAGAAGCGCTTGAGGTTGTTTACCTTGGGCAAATCATTGAAGACGATATAGGGGTGACGCGGGTTTTCGGTCATGAAATCCTGGTGGTAGAGCTCGGCCGGATAGAAGCTGGCCTTGTCCTCGAGGCGGGTGACTATGGGCTTGGGATACAGGTGTGTTGCGTCAAGCTGAGCGATATAGGCCTGCGCTGTCTTGAGCTGGGCCGGGCTGGTTGCGAAAATTGCCGAGCGATACTGCGTTCCCGTGTCCGGACCCTGTCGGTTGAGCTGGGTGGGATCGTGGACGACAGAGAAAAATATCTGCAACAGAGTTCCATAGCTCACCTGGGTCGGATCGAAGGTGACCTCGACCGATTCTGCATGGCCGGTGTTGCCGCGGCTGACCAGCTCGTAGGAGGCGGTGGATGCAGCACCTCCGCTATAGCCGGAGACCGCGCGCTGCACGCCCTTTACGTGCTGGAACACGCCCTGTACTCCCCAGAAGCAACCGCCAGCAAAGATCGCGCGTTGCGAGGACGGTCCGGTAGCCGGGGAGTCCAGGGAAGGGGCAGGAAGGCGAACCGCTTCTTCGGCCGAGAAGGCCGTCGGTTGCCAGAACAGTCCGCCGCCCAGCAAAACGATGCTGCCGGCCAGTGTCTGGAGCAGGCTACGCCGATTCGACGCGGCCAGTGAGATGATGCGTGTGTTCATATGGCTATCCGAAAGTGAAGGCATAGGCGGAAACGCCGCTGTCCAGGAACTCGATGCTGAAGGTGTGTTCGGTAATGACTCCGGACTGGCGCACCAACTGGTAAAGCCGCTGGCCGGTGACAGTGCCGCTGCCGTCAGCGGACGCGTCCACACCGTGGGCGGTGCCGGGTGGTTTGCCGTCAATGCAGACTTTGAAGCGCACGGGCTTTCCGTCAGGGCCCGGGCTCAGCACCAGGTGCAGGTCCCGCGCCTTGAACCGGTAGACGATGCGGCCCGATGGTCCGGTCAGCAAGGCGCTTTCCGCTCCAACCATCCATTGCCCGGCAAGGCCCCAGGTGTTCAGCCTGGGCCGTTCCGGTTCCAGATAGGTTGCCGCCCTGTCGGGAACGGCTTTGGGTGTGGAGAGAAAGTTCTCGGCACGCTCATAACCCAGATAGGTCTCGGGAGATGCGACCTCATCCATGTTGGCGGCCAGTTGCACGCCCCCGGCATCTACCTCCGTCAGGCCCATGGCCGACTGGGAGCTGCCCGCTTCTTGGAGAAGCTGCTGTATCACCCGTTCCGATTCCGCGTAGCCGCCTTCGCCAAAGTGGTGGTGGCGGATGCGTCCCGTGGCATCGATGAAGTAGTGAGCAGGCCAATACTGGTTCTTGAATGCGCGCCAGATTGCATACTGGTTGTCAACGGCCACCGGATAGTTGATGCCCAGGTCTTTCATGGCCTTGCTCACGTTGCCGATGTCGCGCTCAAAAGCGAACTCGGGTGCGTGCACGCCAATCACAATCAGGCCCTGGTCGCGGTATTTTTCGGCCCATGCCTTCACATAGGGAAGGGTGCGCAGGCAGTTGATGCAGGAGTAGGTCCAGAAATCCACCAGCACCACCTTGCCACGCAGGTCTTGCCCGCTCAGAGGCTTGGAGTTGAGCCATTGGGTCGCTCCGCCCAGGGACGGTGCGATGCCTTCATCGGGCAGCGCAGGAGCTGCACTCGATGGTCCGCTCATGCGCATTGCAACTCCTGCAGACATCATGGCAGCCCCTTCAGCAGGTGCCAGGGATGGTCCCTGCATCATCGTGCCCGGATTGCCACGCATGGTCCTGGGGTCTTCGCCATGAGGCTGGTTCAGGCGCTCGACCAGTTTCTGCTCCAGGCCACCGGTGGAGGCGGTTGACAGTCGGGCCAGTACGCCGGTATCGACCCCCAGGGCGATGGCAGCCACGCCCGCGAGCATGGCTGCCCCGAGACCGCGCCGCACCCATTCACCGGCACCCAGCGAGCGCTTGAGCGCGGCAAATACCCGACCGCCGAGCAGCAGAGCTGCGGCCATGGAAGTCGCGGCCCCGGCTGCGTAGGCCAGCAGCAGCAGGGTCGAGGTGGTGTTGGCGCCCTGCAGGGCCGCACCGGTCAGTATCAGTCCCAGGATGGGTCCGGCGCATGGAGCCCATAGAAGCCCCGTCGCGATTCCCAGCATGACAGAGGATCCTATTTGCGGTGCGCCGCCGATCTGTGCCGACTCCGACAGGCGTGCGCCGACAGCCACCAATGGGCGGGTCAACCGTTCCGACAGATGCGGCAGCAGCAGTGTCAGCCCGAAAACCGCCACCAGAGCCAGTGCCAGCCAGCGGCCATACTGATTGGCAGCCACCACCCAGCCGCCGCCTATGGCGGCGAGAGAGGCAACGATCGCAAAGGTCAATGCCATGCCAGCCAGCAATGGCAGGCCGTTGCGCACAAAGGGCTGGTTCGCGCGAGAGAACACAAAAGGCAGCACGGGCAGGATGCAGGGGCTGACGATGGTCAGCACACCACCCAGATAGGCAAGGACGATCAGCAGCATGGCTTGCTTCTCCTCAGGCGGGTTTGGGCGTGAAAGCCAAGGCAAGGCCATTCATGCAGTAGCGCAGACCAGTAGGAGCTGGTCCGTCTTCGAATACATGGCCAAGGTGACCGCCACAGCGCCGGCAGTGCGCTTCGACACGCACCATGCCGTAGCTTCGGTCCTTTCGGGTGGCGACGGCGTTGTCCAGCGGCTTCCAGAAACTGGGCCAGCCGGTGCCACTGTCGAACTTGGTGGAGGAGGCAAACAAGGGCAAGGAACAGCCGGCGCAGGAAAATGTTCCAGGACGATGCTCCTTGTTGAGCGGGCTGCTGCCGGGCGGCTCCGTCGCCTCCTGGCGCAGCACCGCATATTGCTGAGGACTGAGCCGGGCACGCCACTGGGCATCGGTGTAGCTGATTTCGAAGGTCTCTGTCGCTGCAGTCGCATGGCGCTGGAAGATTCCGGTGGCAAGCGCGGCGGCGGAGGCTGCTGCGCCCAGCAGCATATGGCGTCGGGTGGTCATGGCATCGGCTTTCTGGGTTCGATGACATCGAGCTTATGGAGTGGCGATCCCGAAGTCCTCACGCAAAGTTAAAAAAAACGTGATAACTCCATGCGAGCAGTTTGAGCACAATGTGAAATCACGTGGCTGTGCTCCACAGTGCTGCATCAACCGTCCCTGCCGGAGACCTTATTACTCATGACTATCGCCCGTCGCATTCTGCTGGTCGAGGACGACGCCCACATCGCCGATCTGCTTTCGCTCCACCTTCGGGACGAAGGGCTGGAGGTGGTGCATTGCGCCCGTGGCGATGACGGCCTCGCGCATCTGGAGCGCGGTGGCTGGGATGCGCTGGTGCTGGATCTGATGTTGCCTGGCGTGGACGGCTTGGAGATATGCAGGCGTGCGCGTGCCATGACACGCTACACGCCGATCATCATCATCAGCGCCCGCTCCAGTGAGGTACATCGCATTCTGGGGCTGGAGATCGGCGCGGACGACTATCTGGCCAAGCCGTTTTCCGTTCTGGAACTCGTGGCGCGGGTGAAGGCTCTGCTGCGCCGGGTCGATGCCCTGGCTCAGAGTGCGCGCCTGGAGTCGGGCAGCCTGTTGGTCAATGGGCTGGTCATGGATCCGGTGGCAAGAGATGCATGTCTTAACGGACGCCGTCTCGATCTCACGCCCCGTGAGTTCGATCTTCTGTATTTCTTTGCTCGCCAGTCCGGCAAGGTGTTTTCGCGCATGGACCTGCTCAATGCGGTCTGGGGCTATCAGCACGAGGGTTACGAGCACACCGTCAACACCCATATCAACCGGCTTCGTGCCAAGGTGGAGGTCAATCCAGCACAGCCGACGCGGATCCTCACGGTCTGGGGGCGTGGCTACAAGTTCGCTGAAACTGGAGAGGGCGAATGAACCTGACTCTGACCCAGCGGTTGGCGATCGTGTTTGCCCTGTTGCTCCTGGTCTGCAGCGGTACCTCGGCCTGGCTGCAGCTTCGCTCCAACCGCATGCATGAGCTGGAGGTGGTGCAAGCCTTGTCCCGAGACGTCGCCGAGAGTATTGCTCGCGATGCACAGCTGACCGATGCGAATGGCTTGATGCCTGACGCGGTACGAAATCTCTTCAACCAGCTGATGATGGTGAACCCGAGTGTGGAGGTCTACCTGCTGGAGCCCGACGGCCGCATTGCCGGTCATGCAGCACCCGAGGGGCGTTTGCGTCGCGACCGGGTCGATCTTGAGCCGGTTCATCGATTCATCGATGGACAGATGCTGCCCATTTTGGGGGATGATCCGCGCAGCCGCGATGGCCGCAAGGTCTTCAGTGCGGCCCCTTTGAGCGTAAACGGGCGGCAAGTCGGCTTCATCTATGTGGTGCTGCTTGGTGAGGCCCATGATCTTCTTGCAGCCAGAGGCTCGGCAGATGCGGTGTTGAAGACGGCACTGCTGTCGATTGGCATGGTCGGACTGCTCTGTCTCGCTGCGGGCCTTGTCGCCTTCACCTTGATCACGCGTCCCTTGCGGCGTCTGACCGAGTCGGTTCGGCAGTTTGACATGCATGGCGTTCCTCCCGAGATGCCTGAACGCTCCCCGGATGTGGCCGATCACAGCCGTGACGAGATTGCAGTGCTGGACACTGCCTATCGGCAGATGGTGCTGCGCATCAGCGAGCAATGGGAGGCTCTCACGCGGCAGGATCAGGAGCGCCGGGAATTGATCGCGAATATTTCCCACGATCTGCGCACACCGCTGTCGTCCTTGCATGGGTATCTGGAGACCTTGCTTCTGAAGGATGCTAGCCTGGAGCCTGCAGAGCGCAGGCGCTACCTTGGCATTGCGCTTGACCAGAGTCGAAGGGTGGGGGCCCTGTCCCAAAGCCTGTTCGAGCTGGCCAGGCTGGAATACGGCTTTGTGCAGCCGGAGCTTGAATCATTCTCTCTGGTTGATCTGGTGCAGGACGTTTTCCAGAAGTTCGAGCTTGCGGCAGAGTCGCGCCATATCTCCTTGCAGGCGGACCTTGCCCCTCAACTTCCGGCAGTTCGTGCAGATCTGGGAATGATAGAGCGCGTCCTGAGCAATCTGCTGGATAACGCCCTGCGCTATACCCCCGAAGGCGGGGCGATAAGGATAGCCATAAGAGCCGTAGGCCAAGAGCTGGAGGTGACTATCAGTGACTCCGGCCCAGGCATCCCGCCAGAGTTGCGTGAAGGCCTGTTCAGGCGTCCCTTTACCGTAGGTGGTGCCCGCCGCGACGGAGGCCTGGGCTTGAGAATCGTGCACCAGATGCTGGAGCTGCACGGAGTCTCCATCCATCTTGTCGAGGGTGACGGACAGGGCACCACGTTCCGGTTTTCATTGCCACGGGCTCCAGCTTAGTGTCGACAAAGCGCACCGTCACCTTCCATCTGTTCGCCGTATGGGCAAGTAGTTGGGGGCGAGCCTCGGCACCTCCACTGCCCTGAGTCTGGCAGCACTGCCTCGCATCGTCTTGGGCCCAGAGTGGCAGGCAGTCTTATGTCTTATATCTAAGTGAAAACCCCAGTTGCGCACTCCAATGAAAAACTACGACCTGCTGGTGGGCAAGCTGCTTGCCAGGTACAGATACTTGCCAGCACAACTATTATCAAATTGTTAAGGCGGTATGGGCCGGCTTGAAGAAGGCTCTGGCTCTGCGTACGAGTGCCCGCTTTGCGGGCATTTTCTTTGGGTGTGTGCTTCTTCCAAACTGACCCGAAACCCACCGCTGATTCAAAGAACCTGAACACTCGTTCATTGCGCAACTGGCTGCGCATGGCCGAGGTTCACACGATGTAGGAATCGCACAATGTCCAACTTTTCCCCACCAAGCCGCAGATCCTTTCTGTTCGCCTCCGGTGCTGGCGTCGCACTGGCTGGAACGGCCGTGGCAATGCATGCCAACTCCAAGGAGCCTGCGCTCAAACTGGATGCATACAGGCCCGAGTACTTCAATGCGGACGAGTGGGCCTTTGTTCTGGCGGCAACAGCTCGCCTGATCCCTTCAGAAGGGGATGGACCTGGAGCGATCGAAGCTCATGTGCCGGTGTTCATCGATCGCCAGCTCAAGGGCTACTACGGCAATGCCGAGATCTGGTACATGGAAGGCCCGCACGACCCGGTCGCCACACCCGACCGGGGCTGGCAATCGCCTCTGAACCCTGCGCAGCTCTATCGCAAGGCCATTCCCGCCTTCAATGCGGCTTGCACGGAGCGCTTTGGCAAGGAGTTCAAAAGCCTTGCCACAGAGCAGCAGGACGAAGCTCTGACCGCGCTGCAAAAGGGCGAGATCAAGCTAGACCCTGAACTGAGTCTTTTCTTTGCCACCTTGTTGGCCAATACCAAGGAGGGCTATTTCGCCGACCCCGTGCATGGCGGCAATCACGGCATGCAGTCCTGGAAATACATCGGCTTCCCAGGCGCTCGAGCGAGCTATATGGAGTGGGTGGACCAACACAACAAGAAGTACCCATTGGGACCGGTTTCCATCAAGGGTGAAAGGGCCTGAGTCATGGCACGCATTGAAAAGAAAAAAGACGTAGTCATCGTTGGCCTGGGCTGGACGGGCTCCATCGCCGGCATGGAGCTGGCGGCAGAGGGCCTGGAGATCGTGGCACTGGAGCGCGGCGGCGACCAGAACACGGTGCCTGAGTTCAAGTACCCCAACCAGATCGACGAGCTGACCTATGGCGTGCGCCTGAAGAACATGCAGCACCCGCGTCAGGCGACCGTGACGGTGCGTCGCGACGACAGCGAGATCGCTCTGCCTTACCGTTCGATGGGTTCCTTCCTGCCTGCGAATGGCGTGGGCGGTGCCGGCACGCACTGGAATGGTTTGCTGTGGCGCCCTCAGCCCGAGGAAATCAAGCTGCGCAGCTATGTGAGGGAAAAATGGGGCGAGTCCATCATTCCGGAAGGCATGAACCTGATGGATTACCCCGTCAGCTACGACGAGCTGGAGCCCTTCTTTACCCGGTTTGACGAAGTGGCAGGTGTATCGGGCAAGGCCGGCAATATCAAGGGCCAGATTCAGGCTGGCGGCAACCCGTTTGAAGGCTGGCGCTCGAAAGAGTACCCCATGCCTGCTCTTCCATCGACCTATGACGCCAGCAAGTTCGAAGCCTGTGCCAGGAGCATGGGCCTGCATCCCTTCCCGGCTCCTGCCGGCATTGCGTCCACGTCCTACGTGAACCCCTATGGCATGCAGATGGCTCCCTGCAACTTCTGCGGCTTCTGCGAGCGTTTTGGTTGCTACCAGTACTCCAAGTCCTCGCCCCAGACGGCGGTGCTGGATGCGCTCAAGCGCAAGAAGAATTTCTCCTATCGCACGCACTGCGAGGTTCTGCGAGTGGAAAGCTCGGAAGACGGCAAGACATCAACCGGCGTGACCTACTTTGACTCCAACACGAACGAAGAAGTGTTCCAGCCCGCTGACCTGGTGATTCTGTCGTCCTTTCAGCTCAACAACGTCCACCTGCTGCTGGTCTCAGGCATCGGCAAGCCTTACGATCCCAAGACCGACACCGGGGTGACAGGCAAGAACTACGCCTACCAGATGAATGGTGGCGTGACCCTGTTCTTCAAGGAGGAGAACTTCAATCCCTTCATCGGTCACGGCTCCAACGGCATGTGTATCGACGACTACGGCATCAACCAGAACGACTTCGGCAAGCTGGGCTTCATTGGCGGCGCCTACTGGCGCGTGGGCACCATGAATGGTCAGCCCATCCGTTCCATGCCGTTGCCCAAGGGCACGCCGGGCTGGGGCGCAGGCTGGAAGAAGGGCATTGGCGAGTGGTATGGCCATTCCATGTCGATCGGCACGCACGGCTCGCACATGTCCTACCGCAACAACCATCTTGATCTGGACCCCACCTACAAGGATCCGCATGGTCGTCCCTTGATGCGCATGACCTTCAACTGGCAGGACAACGACATCCGGATGACCCAGTACCAGAAGATCAAGGCCGAGGAGGTGGGCAACGCCTTGAAGCCGGATCTGCTGCAGTCAGGTTTCAAGAATATCGGTGCGAAGTTCGACGTGCGTCCCTACCAGACCACGCACAACACCGGTGGTCACATCATGTCCGACAAGCCCACGGAAGGCGTGGTGAATCGCTATTGCCAGGCCTGGGACAAGCACAACGTGTTCGTCTTCGGTGCCGGCAACTTCGTGCAGAACACCCAGTACAACCCCACCGGCATGGTCGGCGGCCTGGCGTACTGGACGCTGCATGCGATCCGCACCATGTATCTGAAAAACCCACGTCCGCTGGTCTGAGGAGAGCAAGACATGAAGAAAATCCTCAGCATTCTGATTGCGCTGATCGTTCTGGGCGTTGTGGCGGCGCAGGCGCTGATCTACGTCCCTTTCAAGCCCACGCCCGCGAATGAAGCGCTGGCTGCCGACTGGAAGGCAGAAGCCGGCCGCGGCGAATATGTCATGCGTGCCAGTGACTGCATGGCCTGTCATACCGCCAAGGGGGGTGAGCCCATGGCCGGCGGTCGCGGCATTGAAAGCCCCATGGGCACCATCTGGTCCTCCAACATCACGCCGGACAAGGAAACCGGTATCGGCAGCTGGACTCTGGAGCAGTTCCGTGCCGCAATGGTGGACGGCATCGGTGGTCATGGCCAGCAGCTGTACCCGGCCATGCCCTACGAGAACTATCGCTTCATGAAGGAAAGCGATATTCGCGCGCTGTTCGACTACCTCCAGACCGAGGTGAAGCCCGTCAGGAACGAGGTACAGGCCACCAGCCTGAGCTTCCCGTTCAATATGCGCTTCGGCATCCGTGCCTGGAACTGGCTTGCGCTGTCGGGTGACGCAGGCTTCAAGCCCATGGCCGGTGACGATCAGCAGATTCGCGGTCAGTACCTGGTCGAGGGTGCAGGTCACTGTGCCGCCTGTCACAGCCCCCGCACTGCCTTCATGGCGCAGAACGGCACACGCCTGCTCGACTCCGGCTTCCTTGCCGGCGGCATGGTGGACGACTGGTCTGCTCCTGCACTGCGCGGCAAGGATTCGCGTGTTCAGCAATGGACGACCGAGCAGGTAGCCGCCTATCTGGCAACCGGCCGCAACGCCCATGCGGTGGCCAACGGAGAAATGGCGCTGGTGGTCGAGCACTCCATGCAGTACATGACCGATGCCGATTTGAACGCCATGGCCAAGTTCCTCAAGACCATGGACGGCCAGGCCGCAGATGCGGCCCCTGAAAAAGTGGCGACACCGGGTCCGCGCAGCACTGCGGTTGCCAGGGCTGATAAAGCTGGAGAAGCCACGGCGGAACTGCTGAAGTCCGCAGCGCCCGACATGCCTTTGGGTGCTCGCCTGTATCTCGACAACTGCGCAGCCTGCCACTTTGTCAGCGGCAAGGGTGCTCCCGAGATCTTCCCCGAGCTGCAAGGCAATGCCATGGTAGTGGGCAAGGATGCCAGCCCGCTGGTGTCGGTGATTCTCAAGGGCGCTTCCTCGCCCGCTACAGAGCGTCGTCCCATGCATCTGGTGATGCAGGGCTATGCCGACCGCCTGACCGACGGTGAGGTGGCTGCACTGGCCAGCTTCCTGCGCAAGGGCTGGGGCAACCAGGCTTCGGATGTGAGCGAAAGCCTGGTCAGCAAGGTGCGCAAGCACGTACAGGCCGATGCTGCTCCGCAGCGATCCCTGTAAACAGCATGAACATCCGCCAGGTGCCTTGTGCGCCGGGCCGGCTCCCGAAAACCCGGCCCGACGTAAATCCGGCCGGGTTTTTTCATGCAGCTGCCGTTTGCCGAGGCGATTGAGACGTCCAAAAATCAACAGGCCGCACCACTGTGCTTAAGTGATGCGGCCTGTTGCGTATGCGTGTTGCGGATCAACCAACCGGATGCTGACGGTAAACGGCGCGGTATGTTGAATGGTTTTGCTGCGTCGGTAAACGTGCTTCCATGGACTCAAGTGTGCATTTTGCAGTGCAGAAAATGTTGCTTCAAATTCTGCAAATATGCTGTTGCTACAGAAAATTTTTTCGTTATTGGTCTTTTGGCGGTAAATTCAAGGATATGGATACTCTGGATAAAAAGATTCTTGCTGCAATGCAGGCTAACGCGCGTGCCAGTCTGCAAGACATTGGCGCAGCCGTGGGTCTGAGTGCGTCACCATGCTGGGCTCGCATCAAGAAGATGGAGGAGGCCGGCGTGATCGAGGGCTATACCGTGCGTCTGAACCCGCAGGCGCTGGGACTGGCCGATTCGGTTCTGGTCATGGTCACGCTGGACAGCCACTCGGACAACACGCTGGAAAAGTTCGGCGAGGTGCTGGCCACCATTCCCGAAGTGGTGGAAGCGCATCTGGTTTCGGGCGAGTACGACTATCTGCTGCGTATCGTTGTCAAGGACACGCGCGATTACGAGCGCCTGCTGCGCGAGAAGCTCTACAAGATCAAGGGCATACGCCACAGCCAGTCCAGCTTTGTGCTGCGTACGCTGAAAAAAGCCGACCTGCCTCTGGGCGTGTGAAGCGGCACTGCTCTTCGCGGTGCGATCAGTCGCGGCGCGGAGCAGGGGCGCCGCGCAGCCGTCTCAACGCATGGCGCGGCGCAAGGCAGCGCTGCTCCAGTCCACGGCGATGCTCAGCAAGAGCATGGCGATGATCACGGTGCTGGCCTGGGCATAGTGGAACAGCGAAAGCTCGAAGTACAGCAGCTGGCCCAGCCCGCCTGCTCCTACAAAGCCCAGAATCGCCGCCATGCGGATATTCATCTCCCAGCGGTACAGCGTGTACGCCAGCAGTTGCGGCGCAGCGCCAGGCAGGGTGCCATAGCAAAATGCCAGCAGGCTATTGCTGCCGCTGAGCTTGAGCGCATTCGCGGGAGCTGCCGGAGTATTCTGCAAGGCCTCGGCAAACAGGCGGCCCAGCACGCCGGTGGTATGCAGGGACAGGGCCAGCGCACCGGCAAACGGGCCAAGGCCCACGGCCAGCGCAGTGATCGTGGCCCAGACCAGTTCGGGCACCGAGCGCAGCACATTGAGCAGCACATTCCATGGCGCACGCCAGCGCGGCAGGGCCAGCAGCAGGCCAGCGATCGCGGCCAGCAAGGTGCCGACGATGGAGATGGCCAGAGTCTCCCAGATGCCTTGCAGCACCTTGAGCAGCCAGGGCTGGCTTAGATCGGGCGGGAAAAAACCGCGTACAAAGTCGCCCATGCTGGCGGCGGCATCTGCCGTGAACAGCGCCGAGAAATCAATATCCAGAAGCCGCAGGCTGGCCCACAGGGCCGCACAGGCAGCCAGCACAAATGTGCCGGTTCGCCAGCCGAAGGGCAGGGGGCGCGCCGCAGGCGCAGCGTCGAGCGTGCGACGCAGCCACCAGGAAAGCAGATCGGCCGCTGCCACCAGCAGCATGAAGGCCAGCAAAATGCTGGCGGCTTCGCCGCCGTTGAGCATCTTCATGGCCTGATCCATGAGCTGGCCCAGGCCTCCCGCCCCGACAAAGCCCATGACCACCGAGGCACGGATCGCGCATTCCCAGCGGTAGACGGTGTAGGACGTCAGCTCCGTGGCCGCCTGCGGCAGCAGGCCGTAGAGCAGGGCCTGGATACGGCCGGCGCCGCTGGCACGCAGGGCGCGGGCCGGAGCGGGGGCTGTGGATTCGAGAATTTCAGCATAGACCTTGGCCAGCATGCCGCCATAGGTCAGGCCCAGGGCCAGCACACCGGCTGCGGGGCCCAGACCGAAGACGCGCACAAACACCAGAGCCCAGACCAGCTCGGGAATGCCGCGCAGGATGGTGAGCACGCTGCGGGCGATGGGGTTGAGCGTGACCCTCTCGCGCGCCGCGCCCGTGGACAGATAGGCCATGGGTACGGCAATCACGAAGGCCAGCGCCATACCGGCCGTGGCGATGGCCAGGGTCTCCAGCGTGGCCTGACCCAGGTAGGTCAGGAACTCTGCATTGGTTTCGGGCGGCAGAAACTGCGCGAGAAAGCCGCCGATGACTTTGAGATTGTCTACATCGAAAAACGGCCTGAGCGAAAAGCCCGAGGTCTGCAGCATGGGCCAGAGCACGGCCAGCGTCAGGATCAGAGCGCTCAGGCGGCTGCGAGCGGAGGGGTCATGGCGTGATGGCCGGGCTGGATCGGGCATGTCTACCGGCATGCGTTCACCTGGATGGGAGTGGGCGCGGCGCTGACGAGGTCGCTCTGAGCCAGGCGGTTGTGCAGCATGGGCAGGTCGGCCGCTCTGCCATCGGCATGGGCATAGAGCGCTTGCAACTGGGTGTCGCCGACTTGCGCGGCTGGCAGGTCAAAGGCCAGCCGGCCATCGCGCACGCCGACGATGCGGCCAAAGTTGGCCAGAGCCAGATCGACGGCATGCAGGCTGGCCACCAGGGTGGCCTTGCGCGCGGCAGCTTCCTGAACCAGCAATTGCACCGTGGCCTGCGAGAGCGCAGGGTCTAGAGCGGATACAGGCTCGTCGGCCAGAATCAGGCCGGCCTGCTGGTAGAGCACGCGGGCAATGCCCACGCGCTGCAACTGGCCGCCAGAGAGCTGATCGCAGCGTGCAAACAGCTTGTCGTCAAGCTGTACGCGGGCCAGGGCTTGGCGGGCGCCCGCAATGTCCTGCGGGTAGGCCAGCGATGCCAGCGCCTTCCACATCGGCCACTGGCCGAGCTTGCCGGCCAGCACGGCCGTGACCACACGTTGACGCAGTGGAATGGGGGCGGCCTGGTGCACGGTGCCGATGCGGCTGCGCAGGGCCTTGAGTTCGCGGGCTGCGGATTGCGCAGACACGGTCTGGCCCAGCACCTGCATGCGACCTGCCGTGGGCAGGTAGGCTGTGCCTATGGTGCTGAGCAGCGAAGTCTTGCCGGCACCGGAGGGGCCGATGAGCGCAATGCTCTCGCCCTGGGTGGCGTACAAGGAAATATGGGACAGGGCGGTAAAGCCGTTGCTGTGGGTCAGGCCCACATCGTCCAGCATGAAGCTCATGAGACGAATACTCTGAAAACAATAGCTGCCAACGCCTGATATATAAGCGTTGGCAGTCAAAAAAGAGCTGAATTTCTTACTTCAACAAACCGGCGGACTTGGCGGCAGCTTCGATGCCGTCGTAGTTCTTGGAGCCGGTGGCGATGAACTTGGAGGCGCGCTGCAGGTCCATGATGGCCTTGTGCTCTGGCTTGCTGGGGTCCAGTGCCAGGAAGGCAGCGGTCAGCTTCTTGACGATGGCCGGGTCCAGGTCGCCGCGCACTGTCCAGTTGTAGTCAAAGTAGGTGGGCGTCGTGGCGAACACGCGTACCTTGCTGGTGTCCACCTTCTTGGATTCGACCAGCTTGTCCCACACCGAAGTGTTGAGCACGCCGGCCTCGGCCTTGCCTGCGGCTACAAAGGCCACGGTGGCGTCATGCGCGCCCGAGTAGGCCACGGTCTTGAAGTCTTTTTCGGGGTTCAGGCCGTCCTGCTGCAGAAAGAAGCGCGGCATCAGGCTGCCCGAAGTGGAGGAGGGGGCGCCAAAGGCAAAGGTCTTGCCCTTGAGGTCGGCCAGCGTCTTGATGGCGGGGTCGGCCGTGATGAACTTGCTGGTGAAGACCGCATCCTCGGCCCGCTGCACGATGGGGATGGCCGTGCCGTTGGTGCGAATCTTGGCCTGCACATAGGTGAAGCCGCCCAGCCAGGCCAGATCCAGCTTGCGGGTGGCCAGAGACTCGACCACGGCCGCGTAGTCGGAGACGGGGGTGAACACCACCTTCATGCCGGTGGCTTGCGAGAGGTATTCGCCCAGGGGCTTGAACTTGCGCTGCAGCTCGGTCGGTGCCTCGTCGGGAATGGCCGAGACGCGCAGCACCGCGGGGGTGTCTGCATGCGCTACGGACAGCAGGGAGGAGGCGAGAGCTGCCACGGCCAAGCCGCGCAGCGCCTGGCGGCGAGCGAAAGAGTGCGTCATTAAGTGCTCCGTTCAAAAAAGCCACCGCCGTCCGGATACACGGCGGTTTAGTAGGTCGCAAGCGTCTGGCTTGCGACGAATGGGGACCCATAGGCGGTACACCGACCGCTGGCGCTTATTGTTACGTAATTGAGAAACCCTCGGCGCAGTCTTTGCTTGATTTGAATAGCAAAAAGCCCCGTGGGAACGGGGCCTGGCATGAAAGCGACTGCTTGTCTGGAGGGTTCAATACTGCAGATTGAGCTGGTAGATGGCTGTGGTTCCGCTGACCTCGTTGCCCACCATCAGCAGGGGCTTGCCGTTGGGTGACTTGGCTGCGGAAATGAAGTGCAGGCCTTCGGGGCCCAGATCGCCCACATCGCTGAGTGCGGTGCCTGCCAGCGCGGACTTGCTGTCAAAGCCGGCGCTCCAGTTCTCGCGAGTGTTCAGATAGTCGATCTGCTTGGGTGCCTTGGGGTCGGTGATGTCGAACACCAGAATGCCGCCCATGCGTTCCAGGCCCACAAAGACAAAGGTCTTGGTGCCGATCTGGCCCACGGTCAGGCCTTCGGGCTCGGGACCCTTGGCGCTGCTGCGCGCATCGAGCCTGGCCGTTTCGTCATGACCGGTGTTGAAGTAGGCGGCGCAGGCAATGTCACGTTTGGCGCCCAGCTTGCATTCGGGGCTGGCGATGAATTTTTCGATGGCAGCGCCAGAGTCCCAGACCTGCTTGCCCTTGGCATCCCAGATGGAGATGGAGCGACCTCCATAGGCGTATAGCCTGTCATAGGTCAGATATCCCTTGCCATCCTTGACGGGGTTGCCGCTGCTGTCGGTCTGGTAGCCCATGGTCCAGGTGACCTTGAGGCGGCCCAGTTTGTCGTCGTCGCGGCAGGTCTTGGGGTCTGTGCCGACTGCGCCGCACCAGGCAAAGTTGGCGCCACTCAGATAGGCGCCGCTGGCCAGCCTGGCCAGATGAGCGGGCAGGTCGTCGCCCGCACGGCGCAGAAAGCCGTCCTTGTGCACCAGATGCTTGATGCGCCACTCTTCCACAAAGCCCTTGGTCACATCGCCTGCCGCAGCCGGGGTGCCGCTTGTTTTGTCGGCGGCGGTGCCGAAATAGCTTTTGTTGCCTTCACCCCAGGCACGTGCATCGCCTTCGTTGGCCGTGACCAGATAGGTTGCACCGTCTGCGGCCTTGTAGGCGGCGATGGAGTCCGGCTGGAACATGCCGTAGACGTTGGGGGCCCGGGTGATGTCGATGACCGGGCTCTTGCCGTCACTGTCGGCGAAGTCCAGCTCGTTGCCAACAGCGCCATGATCCTTGTAGCCCAGAGCCACCACCTCGTTCACGGTGGCGCTGGCAATGTCCACGATGGCCAGCGCATTGTTTTCCTGCAGTGTCACCCAGGCCGTCTTGCCATCGGGGGCCACGGCGATGTATTCGGGCTCCAGGTCGTTGGCCACGGCGGCCGTTCCCTGGCCGTCTGCGGTCGGGCCGAAGATGCGCACGCCCTTGGCCAGCAACTGGGCCTTCTGGCTGTTGAAGGCCTTGAAGTCGGCAGTGCGAGCCACAGGCTTGGCGGGCGTGCTCACGTCGATCACGCTGATCGAGCCTTCGGGGTCGATCTGGTAGTCATCGCTGGGCTCGCCCTCGTTGGCGACCAGAATGGTCTTGCCGTCGGGGGTGAAGGTCAACATATCGGGCAGGGCGCCCACGGGCACTTCTGCGATCACGCCGAGCTTGTCGGCGTCATAGATGACAACCATGCCCTTGTCCGTCTTGACCGATGCCTGCACGGCTGCGGCCACCAGGCCGCCATGCACGGCCACGCTGTTGATGGAGGCCCCTGCACCCAGCGAGAGCTTGGTGGCATCCAGACTGGCGAGCATGCGCGGTGCGGCGGGGTTGCTCATGTCCAGCACATCCAGCGCACCTTTCTGGGCGTTGACCACAAAGCCGCGCTTGGTGACGGGATCGAAAGCCGTAATTTCGGCGGCGCTCTGCAAAAAAATGCCCGACTGATAGCTGCCGATTTTTTCGAGCAGGAGCGAGACAGGCGTCTTCTCGGGCTCGGGAGCCGGTGCCGGGCCTTCAGGAACCGGAGCAGGTGTTGGGGTGGTGCTGTTCGTGTTGTTGTCGTCACCACCGCAGGCGGTTAGGGCAGCGGCTGCAATCAGGGAAATCAGAAGAGGTTGGCGCAAGGTCTGTGCAGATGTCATTGAGAGTTTGGCAGGTGCAGGAAGAAAACTACGATTTGTAACCAGCCTCTGTTTCATCCCTGTGAAACAGATTCGTGGTCTTTGCACCACAGAGACTGCAAATCGCTTGGCAGCTGCTGTCACAAGCCAATACACTCGCCAGCCATACCCCACTTGCGTTATTCGCTCTCATTTTCGAGGTGCACCATGTCCTGCCGCATTCGTTTGCGCTAAACGACTTCGTCACACGCTGATCTCTCACGTGTGCGCTGCGGTGTGGATATATAACCCCCGGAGGTGCCTGACTCGGGCTGCCTCCTACTTTCCCGTTGCATGTCGCCCTGAGGGGGCACTTGCGCCTTCGCGGTGAGCAAGCCCTTGCCTGGCGTTTCTGACCTGGCTCACGCCTTGGTCCTGCGCTCTTCCACTCCCTGAATCCCGGCCTGTTCTTTGCATGGCGGCCAGGTGTCTTTGTCTTCGCCCGATGGTGGCGGCGAGTGCCGCTTTCGTTGTCCTTGGTTTGTCTGCCATGCCTTTTGGTGCGTGGCTTATTCCCTTTTTGGAAAGCACAACATGACTACTTCCCATTTATTCAATCTGGAGATTCTCAAATATCCTCGCACGCCGCATCTGCGTGGCTCGCGACTGCAGGTCGGTGATCAGGCCGACGCCGTGTCCTATGAAGCCCTGGCCGGCCGCCATATCGTGGTCGAGGAAAAGCTGGATGGCGCCAATGCGGCGCTGAGCTTTGGCGCCGACGGCAGCTTGCTGCTGCAGTCGCGCGGCCACTATCTGCAAGCCGATCAGATGGGCGGGCGCGAGCGTCAGTTCAATGCCTACAAGCAATGGGCCAGAGCCCATGAAGGGGCACTGATGGCCTTGCTGGACGAACGCTATGTGATGTATGGCGAATGGCTGTATGCCAAGCATTCTCTGTACTACGACGCGTTGCCGCATTGGTTTTGCGAGTTCGACGTCTGGGACCGCGTGGCGCAGCAGTTTCTGGATACGCCGCAGCGCCATGCGCTGCTGTCCGGAGTGCCTGTGGTGTCCGTGCCCGTGCTCTACGCCGGTATCGCACCGAGGCGCTTGCAGGATTTGCTGGCATTGCTGACACCGTCCCTGGGGCGCAGTGCGCGCTGGAAGGCGGTGTTCGAGGATCAGGTGCAAAGGCAGAAGTTGGATTTGCCGTTGGCCTGGCGCCAGACCGACAGATCCGAACTTGCCGAAGGTCTGTATATCAAGGTCGAGGAGAACGGCCAGACCGTGGAGCGCTACAAGTTCGTGCGCTCCGACTTCGTGCAGGTGATCCTGGAGTCGGGCTCGCACCACAGCGAGCGGCCCATCGTTGCCAATGGTCTGCGTGCAGGCGTCGATATCTTTGCCAATGTGATCCCGAAAAGCTGGTAGGGCTTTACCAGAAAGCATTGATAGCTATCAAAACCGTAGCTGCGTGATGAAGCTACGGTGAAAGGAGAACTTATGTGGAGCTGGAAACAGATTGCGGCCCTGGTGCCGCATTCCGCTCACGACTCGGTGGACTGGGCGGCCTGCCTGGACGCCTTCCCGCAACTGGAGCTTGCCAAGACCACGCCGCAGGACCCGCACTACCATGCCGAAGGCGATGTCTGGACGCATACGCAGATGGTGGTGACCGAGTTGCTGCAGGACAGCGACTATGCACGGCTCACCAACGAGGAGCGCGAGACCGTCTTTCTGGCTGCGCTGCTGCACGATGTGGCCAAGTGCTCGACCACGCAGATAGCCGACGACGGCCGCATCTCGCAGCCCGGCCATTCACGCAGGGGCGCGCTGGATGTGCGGCTCATGCTCTGGGAGGCGGGCGCGCCTGTGGCTCGGCGGGAGGCGGTCTGCCGCCTGATTGCGGTGCATCAGGTGCCTTTCTTCGCCTTTGCCGATTCGCGCCGAGGCGTCTCGCCCGAGTTCGTGGTTCGTGAGCTGTCCTGGCAGGTCGATCTGCATTTGCTGGTGCTGCTGGCCCGGGCCGATATTCGCGGCCGCATCTGCCCCGATGTGGGCAATGTGCTGGTGAATATCGAGCTGTTCAGGGAGCTGGCGCTGGAAGAGGGCTGTTTGCGCAAGCCGCGCAGCTTTGCTTCGGCCGAGACGGCAGTACGCTATTTCCGCGGTGCCGAGCTGCACCCGGACTACGCCTTGCATGAAGAGCCGGGCTCGCGCGTCATCGTCATGTGCGGTCTGCCTGCATCAGGCAAGAACCACTGGGTTGCCCAGCATCATCCGGGCTTGCCTGTGGTGTCGTTCGACGATGCGCGCACTGAGCTGGGCCTGCGCCATGGCGAGAACGAGGGCGCTGCTGCCCACCGAGCCGTGGACAAGGCCAAGAGCCTGCTGCGCGCCAAGGCTGCCTTTGTCTGGAACGCCACGCATCTGTCCAGGCAGATGCGCGGCAAGACGCTGGACCTGTGCCTGGCCTATGGTGCACAGGTGGAGCTGGTGCATCTGGAGGCCACCCGGTCCACCTTGCTGGCGCGCAACAGCAAGCGCGACACCACACTCGGTAATGCCGCATTGCTGGGCATGTTGCACAGATGGGAGGTGCCATTGCCGACCGAAGCGCATGGGCTGCAACTGCTGGCCAACGAGTAGTTCAAGCCAAAACAAAAAAGGCCTGGATATTTCCAGGCCTTTTTTGAGGGGTGAGATGGCGCGTTCAAGGCCGCTGCATGGCTTGTGGGTAGCCCTTGGGATTGAAGCGTGTCACCAGCAGGCAGACCAGCGCCGCCACACCGGCCTGATAGAGCCAGCCGGCCGTCCAGCTACCGCTGATCTGGTGCAATTGCGCCATGACCAGAGGGGCCAGTGCGGCGAGGATGAAGCCGCCTCCCTGCATCAGCGAGTTCAGGGCGCCGGCCTGTGTGGGCGAGGGAAGATGGTCCAGCGCCACCAGCATGAAGAGCGAAAAACAACCGCCAAGACCCAGCCCCAGCACGATGGCATTGAGCGTGGGAATGGCATCGGGCCAGAGTCCGAGGCCGGCAAAGCCGATGATCTGCAGCAGCAAGGCCAGCACAACCCAGGAGCGACGGTCCAGACTGCTGCGCGCCAGGGCGGGCATGGCCAGCGCCGATGCGGCCTGTGCAATCGACAGAATGGCCAGCAGCGAGCCGCTTTGCGTGGCCGTCCAGCCATGGGTTTGATAGAACGGAGCAAGCCAGGCGACGGTGGAGCCATAGCCGCCGTTCATCAGGCCAAAACTGATCAGCAGCAGCCAGGTGCGGCCGCGGTGCAGCAGCCAGCCAGTGTCGCTGTCGGCTTGTATCGGGGGCGCGGAGGGTGCAGGGGCAACGGGCTCGCGCATCAGGGTCAGCGCATGCCAGGCCAGCGGCAATGCCAGCAGCACCGGAATGGTCCAGATGGCCAGCGAAGCCTGCCAGCTCAGACCCAGCTGCATGGCCACTGGCGAGAGCTGGGCGCTGAGGGCACCGCCGCCCATGAGCGCCGCCGAATACAGACCCATCATGGGCGCCACGTTGTGGGGAGACTGGCGCTTGATCAGCCCCGGCAGAATGCTTTGTGCCAGCGCCACGCCCGCGCCGCAGAGGCCGGCCGTGACGATCAGAAGACTGCCGGTCGCAGCTCCTGCAGGCGTCAGGCGCAGGGCGCAGCCCAGCGCGATCAGCAGCAGCGAGGTGCAGATGGCGGCGCGCGCCCCCCAGCGTCGCAATGCCGTGGGAGCGAGCCAGCCACCAATGCCCATCAGCGCCATGGGCAGCAGCGTGAGCCAGGAAAAGCTGCGCAAATCCATGCCCGTGGCCTGCTGTATGGTCGGTGCCAAGGGACCCGGAGCCGTCAGAAAGGGGCGCAGATTGATGGTGACGAGTATCACCACGGCCAGCCACAGCAATGGCGGCACGCGGTGTGTTCGGGAGGATGTCGATGTCATGAAGCTCGGGGGCTGGCTGCGCTGCGGCGCGCCGGTGCGCGCGCCGCTCGCCCTGGGCAGCCCGGTTTGTTGTTATGGTTTTGGCGGCAACGAGGATCAGGCGTCTGGCCAGGCCTCATCCCCATAGAGCTGGGCCGCGCGGATGCCGATGTCGATGCGGGTGATGGGCAGCGGCTGCGGCGTCAGCGACAGGCGCAGACGCTGGTAGCTGCTCTCGCTGGACAGACCATAGGGCGCGGCGTCTTGGTTGTCGAAGGCGAAGAACACCTGCTCGGCGCCATTCATGACCAGGGCTGCCAGGCACATGGGACAGGGGTGGCCGCTGGCATAGATGGACAGGCCCGCAAGGCTGGGATTGGCGCGCTGCTGCGTGCCCGCGCGTATGGCCTGCATTTCGGCATGGGTGCTGGGGTCGTGGCTGGCAATAATTTCGTTGACGCCGGTGGCAACGACTTCATTTCCCTGGGCGAGCACGGCGCCGAACGGGCGCCCGCCCTTGAGGCGGTTGGCATGGGCCAGATCCACGGCCAGGCGCATCAGTTGTTGTGGGGTGGCGGAAGTTGGGCTCATGACTAAGAAAGATATGGCGGCGAGCGCCGGATGCTTGATGCATCAGCGTCGAGGTATTGTGTTTGAAAGGGGCGGGGCGGGGCCCGGCGCCGTGCAGCGTACACCTGCACGGCCATGCCGCTACCCGCCCTCAGAGCAAAGCTTATTTGCTCTGAGGACGCTGGCGCCCTATTAGTTCCACCCAGGCCGAGCAGGCGAGCTCGACTTGCTGGCGTGCCGCCGGGCTGGCAGCCAGCAAGCGCGCAAAGCCGTGAACCATGGCCGGCGCGCGCAAAAGCTGCAGCGGTGCGCCCAGGGCCTGGGCTGCGTGGGCAAAGGCTTCGGCCTCGTCGCGCAGAATATCGTGGCTGGCCGTCATCAGCAGCGTGGGCGGCAAAGCGGCGATGGCTGCGCTGCAGCAGCCCGGCGTCAGCCATTGCGCGGCCAGGCCCTCGGGCCGGCCGAGTTCCTGCCAGTAGCGCTGCATGGCCGCCGGTGTGAGCCCGAAGCCTGCGTCAAAGCTGCGCATGCTGTCATTGTCCTGATCAGGCTCAAGCGGCGGGTAGAGCAGCAGCAGGCCTGCAATGCGGGCCGCATCGGTAGGTTGCTGAATCTGGCGCACCGCTGCTGCCAGTGCCAGATGGGCGCCAGCGCTATCGCCGCCAAGCAGGACCTGCTCAGCCGCAAAAGGCAGCAGCCCGCGCATATCGCTCAGCCACTGAAGCACGGCCATCACGTCGTCCAGCGGTGCGGGAAATCGGCTCTCCGGCGTGCGGCGGTAATGCACAGACAGCACGGTATGGCCGGTGAACTGGGCCAGATGCTCGCACAGGTCGTCATGGGTGTTGAGATCGCCTACCATCCAGCCGCCGCCATGCAGCCAGACCAGCGTCCGGCCGCTGCCCGTACCTTGCTTGCGATAGCTGCGCACGCAGATCTCGCGGCCCTCGGCGGCCACAAAATGCTCGGTCCTGGAAATGCCGGGCAGGGCGGAGCGAATCAGCCCGGCCTGCAGCTCGCTGAGCAGACGCCGGCGTTGCACATAGTCGAGTTGCGGGGTCGGCGTGTCCGCGTCGAGCCGGGCAAAGCGCTGTAAGGTGCGTGCCAGAGCCGGGTCCACGGGCTGCAGAGGCAAGCCGTGGAGATTGTCTGTACCGCCGTTCATGGTTGCTGGGTCGCTGTCAGCGCCGGCGCGCGGTAGACCATGACCTTGAGGCTGCGTTCTTCATCCACATCGGCAAAAACGGCCGGGTTGGCCAGGCGCTCGACAAACTGCAGCTCGGGAGCGATTTCCGCCATCTGCTCGCGCAGGAAGGCCGTGCCCAGCTCAGGTGCGTTCAGGCACAGCAGGACCTGGCCGCCAGGCACCAGCAAATCGGGCAGGCGGCGCATCAGGCGTGCATAGTCCTTGGTGGCGATGAAGCTGCCTTTCTGGTAGCTGGGCGGGTCCACGACGATCAGGTCGTAAGGTCCGCTGCGGTTGATCTTGCCCCAGCTGCTGAAAATATCGTGGGCGGCAAAGCTGGCGCCAGCCTTGACGCCGTTGAGCTGATGGTTGTGCTGGCCGGTGGCCAGTGCGCCCTTGCTCATGTCCATATTGAGAACCTGGCCCGCGCCGGCCAGCTTGGCCACGACCGAGAACGCACAGGTATAGGCAAACAGATTGAGCACTTTCATGCGCGCGGGCCGCTCATGGGCCAGCACCTGCCGGCGCACCCAGTCTCGGCCGGCAGCCATGTCGAGGAACAGGCCGTGGTTCTGCCCGCGCGTGATATGGATCAGATAGCGGGCGCCGTTCTCGGTCACCACATGCGGCTCGGGCAGCTCGCCGGCCATGACGCGGGTTTCGACCTTGCCGCCGCTTTCGCGGGTCTGGAAGGCCCAGGTCAGAGGCTGTCCGGCCGGGGCGATCTGCTGCCAGCGCTGCTCCAGTGCCTGACCGATCTGGCTCAGCTGGGCCTCCTCCATGGGGGCAAAGCTGGTCAGCACGATGACGGGCGCAAAAGCATCCAGCGAGATCTGCTCGCAGCCCGGATACCGCCCGCCGCGGCCATGAAAGATGCGCTGGGCATCGGTGGGGAAGGGCATCTGGGCAATGGCGGCTAGCAGGGCTTGCATGGATAGAGAGCAGTCACACGGTCAAACAAGTCGCCAGTGTAGGCATTGCAGCGAGCTCCGGTGGTCAGGGCGGCACATGTCCCTTGCAATGCTTGGCGGCCTCCGGACTCGCGCCGCCCGCGTCCGTTCACTCAGTGGTAGATGCGCCGCACATCGAAAAAACAGCTTTCGGTGCCGCCAATGCCTTGCAGGCCGGCTTCGGCAGCGGCGCGGGCGGCTTTCATCCAGCGCTGGAAGGTGAGCTTGGCGTCATCGGTGATTTCCTCGGGCGGGGTGTCCTCCAGGCCTTGCACCAGCGACAGGGCTTGTCCGACCTGTTCCTCTCCGCCGAGCTGGCGGGCCAGTACACGCGCATAGCGTGCCTCGGCCTGCTGGCGCTTGTCCTCGGGCAGCTCGGGGTAGTCGCAAAGAGAGACGGTGAAATGGGCTTCTTGCATGTCCGTATATCCACAGTGTTTTGACTGTTTAAATATACAGTAATTAACTGTTTTTGTATCCAGTTCTTGAGAATTTTTTAAGCCCCCCCTCTGGCTGCGTTTTGTAGACTGTGGCCATGAATCACGCTGCTTCGTTGCCATTTCCCGGTCATGCCCTGTTTGTCACGCGCATCGGTGCCTGTGGACTGGCCTGGAATGCCGCTGCCGTCTGCGCCGTGCAATTGCCCGAGGCCAGCTGGGGCGAGACCAGGGAGCGCATGCTGCTGGGCCTGTCCAAACGCCATGCGCTGCAGCCGCAGCGCGGGCTTGCGGCATATGGCGCCGTGGCCTCCATCTCCGCTGTTCCAGGCTTTGCCGTGCAGGCCATGGCCGGGGTTCAGTGTTTGCTGGCCGGAGTGAATGCGCAGATCGAGCCGGGCTGGGCGCAGCCCAGCGCAGAGGCCGTGGCTGCCGGCGTGCTGGGAGATATGCGGCAGCAGAGGGTGCAAGGCGCAGTTGGTGTTCTGCCTGACTTGCAGGAGATTGCACTCGACGAGTTCGCCGTGCCTGCATTTCATTGCCGGGTCTATGCCTTCACGCGCGCCCTGGCGCCAGGGCGGACCAGCACTTATGGCGAAGTCGCGGCAGCGCTGGGTGAGGCCGGTGCTGCGCGCGCCGTGGGCCAGGCTCTGGGTGCGAATCCATTTGCGCCGATTGTTCCCTGCCATCGGGTGCTGGCGGCAGGGCGGGCACCGGGCGGCTTCTCGGGCGGTCAGGGCGCTTTGACCAAGCTGCGCATGCTGGAGATCGAAGGCGGGGCCTGGGGCGGCACGCAGTCGCTGTTTGCCGATTGAAGGCGCCCGGATGAGCTTCGCCTGGCGGCTGCCGGCAGACCCTGCAAGCCGCGCCAGCGTGGGCTCTGCCACCTGCGGGACAGCGCCGACACGCAGGTGACAACAACGGGCTGGAGGCGCCCGCACAATTCATGCAGCTTTTGACGGGCAGGCCTTGCAAGGCACTGCGCACCCGGTTTGAACCTTGAAAACAAACAGGAGACATGAGAATGACACGTACGGTGCAGCAACTTTTCGATCTCTCGGGCAAGACGGCCCTGGTGACCGGCGGCTCGCGTGGCCTGGGTCTGCAGATGGCGCATGCGCTGGGCGAGGCCGGCGCGAAGATTCTGCTGAGCTCGCGCAAGGCCAAGGATCTGGAAGAGGCCGCAGCCGAACTCAAGGCCGCTGGCATAGAGGCCGACTGGATTGCCGCCGACTGCTCGGACGAGGCCGATATCACACGCCTGGCCAAGGAGGCCGTGCAGCGTCTCGGCCATGTGGACATTCTGATCAACAATGCCGGAGCCAGCTGGGGTGCTCCTGCCGAGGACCACCCGACAGCGGCCTGGGACAAGGTGATGAACCTGAATGTACGCGGCTATTTTCTGCTGAGCCAGCAGATCGCCCGCCTGTCCATGCTGGAGCGCAAGAGCGGCCGCATCATCAATCTGGCCTCGATCGCCGGCCTGGGCGGCAATCCCACGGGCATGAAGACCATTGCCTACAACACCTCCAAGGGCGCCGTCATCAATTTCACGCGCGCGCTGGCCGGCGAGTGGGGCGAGCACGGCATCACCGTCAACGCCATCTGCCCGGGCTTTTTCAAGACCAAGATGGCGGCCGTGCTGATCGAGACGCTGGGCGAGGACGAAATGCGCTCCCATGCCCCGCTGCGCCGCCTGGGTGACGATGAGGATCTCAAGGGGCTGACGCTGCTCTATGCCAGCGACGCCGGCAAGCACATCACGGGCCAGTGGATGGCGGTGGATGGCGGTGTGAGCGCTCTGGTCGGTGGTTGATGGTGGCGGATGAAGGGTGAGTCATGTTTTTTGTGGGGCGCAGCATTCTGAGGCTGTCCGCCGCGCTTACATTCACGGTTTTGCTGCTGCGGTCTGCGGCGCATCACTCTTCTGAAAGGTTTCGCGGTGTTGTCATTTGGTCCTGAGATTCCCTTTGTGCATGAGCTGGGCTTCACACTCCACAAGATGGAGAACGGTGAGTCCGAGCTGCACTTCACACCGCGTCCCGAACATCTGAATTCCTTCGGCATCACCCATGGCGGAGCCTCGATGACACTGATGGATGTGACCATGGCCGTGGCTGCGCGCAGCGTGGATTTCGATCTGGGCGTGGTCACCATCGAGATGAAAACCTCGTTCATGCAGGCGGCCAATGGCCCGCTGGTGGGCAAGGGCGTGCTGCTGCATCGCACCGGCACCATGGCTTTTACCGAAGGCCGCATCTACGATGCACAGGGCCGACTCTGCGTACATGCCACGGGCACCTTCAAGTACATGAAGCGCAAGCACAAGGCGGACGGCGAGTTGCAGGCTTTGGCCACAGATTGAGATAGATAGGCTGCTACTTTTTGATGAGCAGGTCGCGCTTTTTCAATCTGTGTTTGAGATGAAAAATGCTTTCAGATCCTTGGTGATAAGGCGATGATAGCTATCAAATTGAAGTTCAAATAGGAGACAGGTATGACGGTCAATCAGCAAATCCTTCTGGACAACCGCCCCCAGGGCGAGGCGGTGGAGAGCAATTTCAAGCTGGTGCAGTCGCCGCTGCCCACGGTGGGCGAGGGCCAGGTGCTGGTGCGCCACCACTATCTGAGCCTGGACCCTTACATGCGCGGCCGCATGAATGACTCCAAGAGCTATGCCCAGCCCCAGCCGCTGGGCGAGGTCATGCAGGGTGGCACGGTAGGCGAGATTGTCGAAAGCCGCCACCCCAAGTTCAAGGCCGGCGACAAGGTGGTCGGCATGGGTGGCTGGCAGGAGTACTCGCTGCTCGATCCCAGCGTGCCCGGCGCGCTGCGCAAGGTCGACACCACCCATGTGCCGCTGTCCTACTATCTGGGTGCCGTGGGCATGCCGGGCGTGACGGCCTGGTATGGCCTGGTCAAGATCATCAATCCCAAGGCCGGTGAAACCATGGTCGTCAGCGCCGCGACCGGTGCCGTGGGCAGCGCCTTTGTGGCGCTGGCCAAGGCGCGCGGCTGCCGCGTGGTGGGCATTGCGGGGGGCGGCGAGAAATGCCGCTACGCCGTGCATGAGCTGGGCTTTGATGCCTGCATCGATTACCGCGAGCACCCCGATGTCAAGACCATGGCCAAGGCCTTGAAGGATGCCTGCCCGAACGGCATCGATGGCTATTTCGAGAACGTGGGCGGCTATATCTTCGATGCCGTGTTGCTGCGCACCAATGCCTTTGCGCGTGTGGCCCTGTGCGGAATGATTGCCGGCTATGACGGCCAGCCCCTGCCGCTGGCCAACCCGGCGCTGCTGCTGGTCAACCGCATCAAGCTCGAAGGCTTTATCGTCAGCGAGCACATGGAAGTCTGGGGTGAGGCCCTGACCGAGCTGGGCGGCCTGGTGGCTGCCGGCAAGCTCAAGCCGCGCGAGACGATTTCCCAAGGTCTGGCCTCGGCGCCCGGCGCGTTTCTGGGCCTGCTCAAGGGCAAGAACTTTGGCAAGCAGCTGGTGAAGCTGCTCTAACCCCTGAGGCGCTTTGCCTGGGCGGCCCCGCGCCTTCCCCATGCCGGGCGCCCCCTTTCTCTGCGCGCAACGGAGTGGGGCGACAGCCTCACTGCGGGGCGGCGCGGCCGGCATAGGCCCTTGCTTGCTGTCCCCTGGTTGTGCCGTGCCGGTTTCGAGTGTGGAAGCGCATTTGAGCTGCGTCCAAATAAATACGGAGACAAGAATGATCACGAATTTCGCGGGAAAGACGGCGGTTTTGACGGGCGCTGGCTCGGGCTTCGGGCTGGAGTGCGCGCGCATCGGAGCCGCCAGAGGCATGAATCTGGTGCTGGTCGATGTGCAGCAGGAGGCGCTGGACAAGGCCGAGGCCGAGCTCAAGGCTGCCGGTGCCAAGGTGCTGGCGCGCAGGGTCGATGTGTCGGATGCGGCCCAGATGGAGCGACTTGCTGCCGAAGTCAAGGAAACCTTTGGTGCGCCGCACTTTGTCTTCAACAACGCGGGCGTCGGCGCGGGCGGCCTGGTCTGGGAAAACACGGTTGCCGACTGGCAATGGGTGCTGGGCGTCAACGTCTGGGGCGTGATCCATGGCGTGCGCTTGTTCACGCCCATGATGCTGGAGGCCGCCAAGGCCGATCCCGCCTATGAAGGTCATATCGTCAACACTGCCAGCATGGCGGGTCTGCTGGCGCCGCCGAACATGGGCATATACAACGTCAGCAAGCACGCGGTGGTGTCGCTGACCGAGACGCTGTACCAGGACCTGGCCCTGGTCTCGGACCAGGTCAGTGCCAGTCTGCTCTGCCCCTTCTTCGTGCCCACGGGCATAGGTCACAGTGAGCGCAATCGTCCTCAGGGCCTGGAGGCGCAGCCTTTGACGGCCAGCCAGAAGATAGGCCAGGCCATGACCGACAAGGCCGTGGGCTCGGGCAAGGTCACGGCGACCGAGGTGGCGCAGAAGGTGTTCGATGCCATTGCGTCGGGCCAGTTCTATATCTACAGTCATCCGCAGGCCCTGGGTTCGGTGCAGGTGCGCCTGGAAGATGTGGTGCAGGGCCGCAACCCCACGGATCCGTTTGCGCACAAGCCCGAACTGGGCGAGAGCCTCAAGGCGGCGCTGCGCGCAGGCTGAGCGTGCGGGAGTTGAAAAAAGCCTTGCCAAAGCGGCAAGGCTTTTTTCATGGTGTGGCCGGAGCCTGGGTACCGAGCTCGGCCTCGGTGGCAGGGCGCACCAGGCGCAGCAGCAAGGCATTGCCCTTGCCCATATCGGGCACGGCCTGCAGTGTCTCGGTGTTGACCGCCCAGGCCTGCTGGGCCGAGAGGCCGGAGATGCTGCTGGATTTGTCCACCTGGGCGTAGTTGTAGGTGTTCAGGCGCTGGGTATTCACGGCCGCCGTGCCCGTCCAGTGCCAGTCGCGCGGCGCATTGGGAAAGAGTTCCGGGTTCAGGCCCTGGGGCTTGCTGCTGCGGTCCAGCAGGCGCTTGAGCTCATTGACGCGCGGCAGCCGCCAGCGCAGGTTTTCGGCCTTGCTGCGTTCTGCAGCATGGCTCATGGCCTGCTTGTGGCTGAAGACCTGGGCTTGGCCACTGCAGGTCTTGCCATTCCAGCCCATGCCCTCGGCGCAGCGCGGCCAGGCCAGCCTGGCACGTGTGTCTATCACCATGCTTGCATCCGGTGAGAGCTGAAAGGCCGGGGCGGCAGAGACGACGGGCTGCGCGCTGGCCGGCTGAGCAGCCAGGCACAGCACGGCGAGCGAGGTCAGCAGGGGAGAGGGCAGGCGTGGGGAGGAGCTTGCAGCAATCACGGCGAGAGTAGGAAGGGGTAGTTGAGTCCATTGTGCTTGTTGCCCATGCGGTCATGACCTGGATGACCGGGTCTAAAGCCTCGTAATTGAGGGCTTAGACACAGGCGCTGCCCGGCGGACTGGCGTGAGCCTGCAACGTCATGCAGGAAACCGGCAACTGCTCAGCACATAAATCAAGTTACCACGACAATCACACCCCTATGCAAGCTTCTGTTTCCCTGCGTCTGGTTCTGATCCTGGGCCTGTTGTCGGCCATCGGGCCTTTCGCCATCGATATGTATCTGCCGGCCTTGCCGCAGATCGGCGCCAGCCTGGGTGCCCAGGTCGGCGCCGTGCAAGCCAGCCTGACCGCATTTTTTCTCTCCATCGGCGTGGGCCAACTGCTCTATGGTCCGGTCTCCGACATGCTGGGCCGCAAGCCCCCGCTGTATTTTGGTCTGACGGTCTTTGCCGCCGCCAGCGTGGGGTGCGCGCTGGCACCCAATATCGAGATCCTGGTGGCGTTTCGCTTTGTGCAGGGCCTGGGCGCTGCGGCCTGCATGGCTGTGCCGCGTGCCGTGGTGCGCGACCTGCATACCGGCCACGCCGCCGCGCGAATGATGTCGCTGCTGATGCTGGTGTTCAGCGTCTCGCCGATCCTGGCGCCGCTGGCCGGCAGTGGCGTGATTGCCCTGGCCGGCTGGCGTGCCGTGTTCTGGGTCGTGGCCGCCGCAGCCGTGCTGGGCCTGATCGCCACCTGGCGAGGCGTGGAGGAAACCCGCAGCGCCGAGGCGCGGCTGGACAGCAGCCTGGTCGGCGCACTCAAGGCCTATCTGGTCCTGTTGCGTGACTGGCATTATCTGGGCCTGGTGTTCATCGGCGGCTGCGCCATGGCGGGCTTTTTCGTCTACTTGGCGGGCTCGCCCTTTGTGCTCATCAACTACTACGGCCTCTCGTCCACCCAGTACAGCATGGCGTTCGCGCTGAACTCCATCGCCTTTATAGGCGCGGCGCAGCTGACGGGGCGGCTGGGCCAGCGCTTTGGCCTGGTCAATGTGGTCAAGGCTGCGGCTTCTGCTTCGGGCCTGACCATGGCCGCATTGCTGCTCTATTACCTGCTGGGCGGTGAGAAGCTGGCGATGCTGATCGTGCTGTATTTCATTGCCAGCGCCTTCATGGGTCTGGTGATTCCCACGACCTCGGTGCTGGCCCTGGAAGAGCATGGCGAGATTGCGGGCACGGCCTCTGCCTTGCTGGGAACGCTGCAGATGCTGAGCGGCGCGGCGGCCATGCAGATCGTGGGGCATTTTTCCAACGGCAAGCCTCTGCCCATGGTGGTGGGCATGGCGACAGGGGCCCTTGTGGGCGTGGCGCTGACCTGGATCACGCTGGGCCGTGTGCACCGAGTCGCCCATGACTGAGAGCACTGCCCAAGCTTCCCCTGCCTACGACGGCCTGCCTGACGGTGCGCGTGGCCGCGCCATGCTGGTCATCATTCTGGGGCTGACGCTGTCGGTGCTGGACAGCAGCATCGTCAATCTGGCCTTGCCCGCCATTGCGCGCGAGCTGCAGGCCAGCTCGTCCCTGACGCTATGGGTGGTCAACGCCTATCAGCTTGCCGGCCTGGTGCTGCTGCTGCCGCTGGCAGCCCTGGGCGAGCGCCTGGGTTATCGGCGCATCTATCTGCTGGGCATGACGGTGTTTGTCATTGCCTCGGTGGCGGCCACGCTGGCCAGCTCGCTGAGCACGCTGATTGCAGCGCGCGTGTTTCAAGGCATGGGTGCAGCGGGCATCATGAGCGTCAATGCGGCGCTGGTGCGCCTGACCTATCCGCGCGCGATGCTGGGACGCGGCATGGCCATCAACTCGCTGGTGGTGGCGACCTCGTCCATGGCCGGGCCTTCGGTGGCCGCTGCCATCCTGTCGGTTGCCAACTGGCCCTGGCTGTTTGCCATCAATGTGCCGCTGGGCCTGATCACCTTGTGGATGGGGCGCAAGGCGCTGCCGGCCAACCCCGTGGTGCGCAAGGATGGCGAGCCGATAGCGGCGCTTGACGTATTGCTCAATATTCTGATGTTCACCCTGCTTTTTCTGGGCGGTGAGCAACTGGGCGTGCGCATGGGGCAGGATCAGGGCGCTGCGGGCAGCCCGCTGATGCCTTCGGGCTGGTGGCTGCTGGGCGGCGGGCTGGTGGTCGGCTACGTCTATCTGCGCCGCCAGTGGCACAAGACAGCTCCGCTGTTCCCCGTCGATCTGATGCGCATTCCCGTGTTCCGGCTGTCGATGTGCGGCTCGGTCTCTGCCTTCTGCGCGCAGATGCTGTCGTATCTGGCCCTGCCGTTCCTGCTGCTGGAGGCGCGCGGTCTGTCACCCATGGAGGCAGGCATGCTGATCACGGCCTGGCCGGCGGCCACCATGCTGACGGCGCCGGTGGCCGGGCGCCTGATCGGCAAGTATCCCGACGGGCTGCTGGGCGGTATCGGCATGGCCATGTTTGCCTGTGGACTGTGGCTGCTGGCGGCCATGCCGGTCGATGTGGCGCACTGGGACATGGTCTGGCGCATGCTGCTGGCGGGCAGCGGCTTCGCGCTCTACCAGTCGCCCAACAATCACACCATCGTCACTTCGGCCCCCATGTCGCGCAGTGGTGCAGCGGGTGGCATGCTGAGTTCTGCCCGCATGACAGGTCAGACACTGGGTGCCGTGGTGCTGGCCACCATCTTTGCCATCTCGGGCGGGCATGGCGGCAATGCTGAACTGCTGGCGCTGGCTGTGGCCGGCGGTTTTGCGGCGCTGGCCGGAGTTTTCAGCATCTTGCGCATACGCCCGGGCAAGCCGCAGCATTGATTTGGCAGCAGAAGCGGCTTTTGTCCTGATATTGAGAGCGCAGCCAGTTGCCGGTTTCGGCGTTTTGCGGGTGCTGGCTCTAGTCCGTTATGACGAGGAGCCTTGCTGCCAAGGTTTTCTACAGTGGTGTCTCAAGCCAGCGGGTGCTGCGACGCCGCATGCCAGCATGACAGGAGAATGGCAGGCGGGTGATTGCCAGCATGTCATTGCGCCCTTGGCCGCTTTACATTTTATTAATATTGTCGGCGCACAATGTTGACAAGTTCTTTAGTTCAGACCGCTCCACGTATGAAGATTGATCAGCCCGCTTCGCTGAGCCCGCGCCGAGAGGCGCATTTTTCTTGCCTGCCCAGTGCAAGCCAGCAAGGTCATCGCCAGCAGCGCTGGACACTGGCTTTGGGAGCCATGCTGATTGCCGCTGCGCTGGCGGGCTGCTCCAAGCCTGAGGCAGAGCAAAAAGGCCCGCCCAGGTCCGAGCCCAAAGTCGGCGTGGTTACCTTGCAGTCGCAAAGTCAGCAGTTGGATGCCAGCCTGCCGGGGCGCACCCGTGCCTTCATGACGGCCGAAGTGCGTCCCCAGGTCTCGGGCATCATTCAGCAGCGCTTGTTCACCGAAGGTGCTCTGGTCAAACAAGGTCAGCAGCTCTATCAGATCGACGCCGCATCGTTGAAGGCTGCCGAGACCAGCGCTGCGGCAGCCGTGGCCAAGGCCGAAGCCAGCCAGCGCACGCTGGCTGCAACGGCACGGCGCAATGCCGAGCTGGTCAAGATCGACGCGATCAGCAAGCAGGCGTTTGACGAAAGCCAGGCGGCGGCGGCCCAGTCCGCATCGGATGTGGCCGTGGCCAAGGCCAATCTGGAAACCGCACGCATCAATCTCAAGTACAGCCGGATCGAAGCACCGATCGGCGGTCGCATCGCGCTGTCTGCCGTCACGCCCGGTGCGCTGGTCACGGCCAATCAGGCCACGGCGCTCACCACCATCGTGCGGCTGGACCCCATGTATGTGGACTTCACCCAGTCCAGCACCGATCTGATGCAGCTCAAGCGCGATCTGGATTCCGGCCGCTACCAGAAGGTGGAAGGCAACAAGATTCCCGTGCGCATCCAGCTCGACGACGGCAGCGACTACCCGCATCAGGGCAAGCTGGCCTTTGCGGGCGTGATCGTCAACGACACGACCGGCACGCTGACCCTGCGTGCCGAGGTGCCCAATCCCGACGGCATGCTCATGCCCGGCATGTATGTGAAGGCCCTGCTGCCAACGGCTCTGGCACCGGATGCATTGCTGGTCCCGCAGCAGTCGGTCACCCGCGATCTGACCGGGCGTGCCAATGTCATGGTCGTCAAGGACGGCGATGTGGTTGAAAAGCGAGACGTGGAACTGGACCGCGCCGTGGGCGCTTTCTGGTTGCTCAAGACGGGCCTGAAAGCCGGCGAGCGTGTGATGGTGGATGGCTTTCAGCGCATCAAGCCAGGCGACAAGGTCCAGGCCGCGGAGGTGGATCTGAAGGCCAAGGCCGAGCGCAAGAGCCTGCGGGGCGAGCCGCCCGTGCAGGCCGCTGCCGATGCACCTGCCAAGAAGTAAGCAAGGCAGGCGACACACATGGCTCAGTTCTTCATCAACCGGCCCATCTTTGCGTGGGTCATCGCCATCATCATCATGCTGGCCGGGGCTTTGTCAATCAAGCTGCTGCCGCTGGAGCAGTACCCCGAAATCGCTCCGCCCCGAGTGACCATCGGCGCACAGTACACGGGTGCTTCGGCCGAGACGGTAGAAAACTCGGTGACGCAGATCATCGAGCAGCAGATCAAGGGCATCGACAACATGCTCTATATGAGCTCGACCAGCAATGCGTCGGGTCAGGCGCGTATCACGCTGACATTTGCCCCGGGAACCAATGTCGACGTGGCGCAGGTGCAGGTGCAAAACAAGATTCAGGGCGCGGTCAACCGCCTGCCGGACGCTGTGAAGACGCGTGGTGTCTTCATCAACAAGGGCGGCCAGGACTTTCTGGTTACCTACAGCTTCTATTCACCCGATGAGGACGTGACCGCCGTGGACATCGGCGATTACATCAACAGCAATCTGGTGGACATCATCGGGCGTATCGAGGGTGTCGGTGACATCAACGTCTTCGGTACGCCCTATGCGATGCGCATCTGGATGGACCCGGCCAAGATGGAGAAATACGGGCTGATTCCCTCCGATCTGAGCAGCGCGCTCAACGCGCAGAATGCCCAGGTCTCTGCAGGCCAGCTGGGAGCTCTGCCGGCGGTGCAGAACCAGCAGCTGAACGCAACCATTACGGCGCGTACCAAGCTCAAGACGGTGGAGCAGTTCGAGAGCATCGTGCTCAAGTCTTCGAATGACGGCTCTGTCGTCACCATCAAGGACGTGGCTCGGGTGGAACTGGGGGCCGACAATCTTTCCATTCAGGCCAAGCTCAACGGCATGCCAGGTGCGGGCATGGGCATCATCCTGGCCGATGGTGCCAACGCCATGGCGGTGTCGGATGCAGTGGCCGCCAAGCTGGCCGAGCTCAAGCCCTTCTTTCCCAACCAGATCGACTACTTCGTGAGCTCGGACTCCACGCCCTTTGTACGGGCATCGATCAGCGAGGTGGTGCATGCGCTGGGCGAGGCCATGGTGCTGGTGGTGATCGTGATGTTCGTGTTCCTGCAGAACTTCCGTGCCACGCTGATCCCCGCCATTGCCGTGCCGGTGGTGCTGCTGGGCACCTTCGGCGTGCTGTCCGTCGCGGGCTTCTCCATCAACACCCTGACGATGTTCGCCATGGTGCTGGCCATCGGCCTGCTGGTGGACGATGCCATCGTGGTGGTCGAGAACGTGGAGCGGGTGATGCACGAGACGGGCAAGTCTCCCAAGGAGGCGACGCGCCAGTCCATGAAGGAAATCACGCCCGCGCTGGTCGGCATCGGGGTCACGCTGTCGGCGGTGTTCGTGCCCATGGCTTTCTTCGGCGGCTCGACCGGTGTGATCTACCGCCAGTTCTCCATCACCATTGTGGCGGCCATGGCGCTGTCCGTGTTCGTGGCCCTGACGCTGACACCGGCGCTGTGCGCAACGCTTCTCAAGGCTCCGGATCGCAGCCATGGCGACGGCCATGAGCGCCCCATACGCTCCGGGGTGCTGGGCATCAACGACCGATTCTTTCGCTGGTTCAACCGCAATTTCGATGCTTCGGCCAATCGTTACCAGAGCACAGTGGCTTTCAGCCTGGGCCGGGCCAAGCGCATGATGCTGATCTTCCTGGCGGTTCTGGCCGCAGTCTGGTTGCTGATGGCCAAGCTGCCCACCTCCTTTCTGCCCGATGAGGACCAGGGCTTTGTCTATGTCAACGTCAATCTGCCGTCTGGCGCTTCTGACGCCCGTCTGCAGGAGGTCCTGGACCAGGTGCGCGAGTATCTGGCCAAGCAGCCGGATGTGATCAGCTTCAACCAGGTTTCGGGCCTCAACGGCGACCAGAGTTCGGCGCGCGGCTTTATCCGTCTGAAACCCTGGAGCATGCGTCCGCTGCCTTCGCAATCGGCTGCGGCCATTGCGAACAAGGCGACCAAGGATCTGGCCAGCATCCGCGATGCGCGCGTGCAAGTGGTGTTGCCACCGGCGGTGCGCGGCCTGGGTTCGAGTTCCGGCTACAACTTCATGATCAAGGACATCAATGGTGTGGGCCATGAAGCACTGCTCGCCGCGCGTGATCAGGTTCTGAGCGAAATGCGCGCCAACAATCTGCTGACGGCCGTGCGCACGACCAATCTGGAAGACGCCAGCGAGCTGCGCGTGGATGTGGATGACCGCAAGGCTGCTGCTCTGGGGCTGGCGTATAGCGACATCAACAGCGTGCTCTCCAGCGCCATGGGCGGCACCTATGTGAACGACTTCTTGAACAACGGTCGCGTCAAGCGTGTCTACATCATGGGCGATGCCCAGTACCGCATGCTGCCTGGCGATATCGCCAAATGGACGGTACGCAACAACAAGGGCGAGATGGTGCCGTTTGGTTCGTTCTCCAAAACCTACTGGGCCTATGGTTCTCCCCAGCTGCTGCGCTATAACGGCAGTCCGGCCTATGAGTTTGAAGGCCGTGCCGCAGCGGGCATCAGCTCGGGTACGGCCATGGAGACGGTGGAAGACATCCTGAAGAAGCTGCCCAACGGCATTGCCTACGAATGGACGGGAGCTTCGCTGCAGGAGCGCCAGTCCGGTGCGCAGGCGCCCATGCTGTATGCCATCTCGATTCTGTTCGTCTTCCTGTGCCTGGCTGCGCTGTATGAAAGCTGGACGGTGCCGCTGTCGGTGATGCTGGCCGTGCCGCTGGGCGTGGTGGGGGCGCTGCTGGCGACCTATACCCGTGGCTTGACCAACGACGTGTATTTCCAGGTCGGCCTGCTCACCACCGTGGGTCTCGCGGCAAAGAACGCGATCCTGATCGTGGAGTTTGCGGTGCAGCTGCAGGAGCAGGGCAAGAAGCTGTTCGACGCGACGGTGGAAGCCGTGCGTCTGCGTCTGCGTCCCATCCTGATGACTTCTCTGGCCTTCGGTTTCGGCGTGATTCCGCTGGCCATCGGCACCGGCGCTGGCGCTGGTGGTCGCAATGCCATCGGCACGGCCGTATTGGGCGGCATGGTGGCATCGACGGTACTGGGTATCTTCCTCGTGCCGGTGTTCTTCCTGCTGGTGCGCAGCTGGTTCAAGAGCCGCTCGCGCAGCGATGAGACGGCTGACGTCAACAAGGAGAGCGCAGCATGAGGCGCCCGAGCATGAAACTTTCGACCTTGGCCGCAGCCGCAGTGACGGCCTTGCTGGCAGGCTGCAACCTGGCTCCGGCCTATAAAGCGCCTGATCTGCCCGTACCCGAGACCGTGTCCGGCAACGCCGTGCCGGCCCAGGCCAGCGAGGCTGCGCTGCAACAGGCCCAGGCGCTGCAATGGTTGCAGTCGCCGCAGCTGCGCGAGGTGGTGGCGCTGGCACTGAGCAACAATCGCGATCTGCGCGTCGCGCTGGAGAACATCGAGAAGGCCCGGGCCCAGTACGGCATCACAAGAGCCGATCTGCTGCCGGGCATCACGGCCCAGGCGCAGAGCAATCGCACGCGCACCGCAGGGGATCTGACGACGGCAGGGCGCTCCAGCGTCACCGAGCAATACACGGCCCAGCTGGGTTTCGCCAGCTACGAGCTGGATCTGTGGGGACGCATCCGCAATCTGAGCGAAGCCTCGCTGCAGCAGTTTCTGCAAAGCCAGGACAACCGGCGCAATGTGCAGATCGGTCTGGTGGCCGATGTTGCCAATGCCTGGCTGACGCTGGCGGCCGACCAGGCGCGCCTGCAACTGGCCAGGGACACGCTGGACAGCCGTATCAAGGCTTTTGAGCTGACACGGCGCATGCATGAGCTGGGCTCGACCTCCGGTTTGGTGCTGGCCCAGAACCAGACCACGGTCGATACGGCACGCGGTGATGTGGCCAGCTACACCTCCCAGGTCGACAGGGATCGCAATGCCCTGCAACTGCTGGCAGGTGGTCCGGTGCCTGCACAGCTGCTGCCCAACGCCCAGACCCTGGCGGGTGCGGCAGACACGGCGGCTCTCAAGGTCGTGCCCGTACCTCTGCCCTCGTCGGTACTGCTCAAGCGTCCGGATGTGCAGGCTGCGGAGCGCAATCTGCAGGCCATGAATGCCAATATCGGTGCAGCCAGAGCGGCGCTGTTTCCCAGCATCACGCTCACCGGCAGTGTCGGCACCGGCAGCAACGAGCTGGACCGTCTGTTCGGCAACAACAACAGCACCTGGAGTTTCATCCCTCTGGTCAAGCTGCCGATTTTTGATGGCGGCCGCAACCGCGCCAATGTACAGGTGGTCGAAAGCAATCAGCGCATTGCGCTGAGTCAGTACGAGAAGTCCGTGCAGACGGCTTTCAAGGAGGTGGCGGATGTTCTGGCTGACCGCGCCCAGTGGGATGAGCGGCTGGCCGCACAGATCAGCATGGTGGCCAATACCCAGAAAGCCTTCGACTTGTCGAATGCTCGCTTCAAGGCCGGCGTGGACAACTATCTGACGGTACTGGATGCGCAGCGCAGCCTCTATAGCGCACAGCAGACCCTGATAGCCCTGCGCCTGTCTGAGCAGCTCAACCGCGTGACCTTGTGGAAGGCTCTGGGTGGAGAAGAGGCCACACAGCAGGGTTGATGGGCGATCTCGCTCAATGAACAAAGCCGCAGCCTGAAAGACTGTGGCTTTTTTTGATAGCTACTGGCGCTTTACCAGTAAGCGATTGAGCCGGATTCCATTGAGATTCCGGCGCGCCAACATCCAAGGTCAAGGCATCTTGAACAGCAGAGCCACCTGGAGTCGGAACAGGGTTCCGGCATTCATGGGCACTTCGGGATGGATGACGGTGTTGTTCATCATCGCCAGCCACAGCGGTGCGAGCAGCAATTCCGGGTGCTGCACCAGCTCGGGTGCCTTGAGTTCGCCACGTTTGGCGGCCAGCTGCGCGAGCCGGGTGAAATGCTCGAGCAAGGCATCATGCACGTAGCGGCGATACATCTGCGCCAGCAGCGGAAACTCCAGGCCTTCGGCGACGACCAGCCTGGCCGTGGCAGAGCGGCCGCTGCTGTCGATGACCTCTGCTGCGGCACCTACCGTGCGCAGCAGATACTCGCCCACGGATTCATGCTCGTCCATGGGGCTCGACTGCAAGGCCACTGCGGCCGAGGCAATATGTGTCTGGATCACTGCCTCGAACAAGGCTTCCTTGCTATCGAAATAGCGAAACAGCGTGACCTTGGACAGCCCTGCGCGCTGTGCAACCGAAGCCGTGGTGCCACGCGCATAGCCGTGTTCCAGAAATTCTGCAAACGCAGCCGCCACGATGGAGCGGCGTGTTGCCTGGGTCTTTTGCGGACTGGGGCCGCGTGGCGTGCGCTTGGGGCGTGCGGTGTCTGGTTCAATCATGGACGCAAGAGCTGGTGGAGTCGCAGACTATGCCTGCATGGGAGCGCGCATTAACAAAAAGCATGCGTTCCCAATGATGGCACATTTATAAGGCTCGATTCGAAGGCCTCATTCTTGCCTTTGTACAGAGCCTGTCCTGCCCGGGATGATGCAGGTAAACCCTTGCTGGCTCTAGAAAATGCCCAAGGCTAGCCCTGTGGCCAGCGACTGCCCCAATTCTTCGCAGCGCTGCAAATCGGCAGCCGGGATCTGTTTGGGGGCGAGTATGGCCTCCGGCGTCTGAGCATGGGTGCAGATGATGAGCGGCTCTGCCACGGCCTTCAGGCGCCAGCCGGTGGCAATGCGTTCCATCTGCCTTGCCGCACTATGGCCGTCGCTGCCGGCGCAGACCAGACTGGCATAGGGGCGGCCCTGTATCCGGTCAAGCACACCGTAATAGCTTCGATCGAAGAAGTCCTTCATCAGACCGCTGATGGCGGCCAGATTCTCGGGCGTGGCAAACAGATAGCCCTGAGCTTGCAACAGGTCTTGTGGGCCGGCCTGGGAGGCATGCAGTACGCGGACCTCGACGGATTTCTCCTGCCGGGCGCCGGTGCTGGCTGCTTCAACCATCTGGAAGGTGCCGCCAGTCAGCGAGTGGTAGACGATCAGCAGAGTCGTGCGTTGTGACATGGTTGCCTTGTTGCCGCTGGACAAACCGCAGGCGCTTGCGCGTGGAAATAACCGGGCAGAGCGCTGTGGTTCTGTTTGGTTGTTGCTAAAAAGATACGGGTTGTCGTGGTTTGTGATGCGGCCTGAATGGGACTAAGCTCCGGCAAATATTGACATTTGTCAATTTTGAAACCTGGAGTTGCTCTTGATTTTGCAGCGCTTTGTGATGGATATACAAGCTTATGCCTATGATTTGATCTAAATCCAGATGCAATCATGCCAAGTCTTTCAGGGTAATCACTTGGTGTGAATGTTCCTTGGATGTAGGTTTATTCCTACAAACTATGTCGCTCCTCATGTTGGCTCATGGTGCTGCAGCCTTTGCTGCAAGGCGCCATTGACGACTGGAGCCACCTCGCAACTCAGGAATCTTGTGTTTTTTGCATGTCGCAATTCGCAACTCAGCCAGTGATGAAAGTGCGCAAACCCTGGTTGGCACTGCTGGCATTGGGTTTTGGCATTTCCTGCGGCGGTTTGGGGGGCTGGATGCTCCACCAGCGCCAGGAGTCGCGCATGCAACAGCGTTTGCAGCTCAGTGCCGATATGGCGGCGCGAGCCCTGGAGCAACGCCTGGGTAGTTATGACCGTCTGCTCGTCAAGCTCGCCGAGCAAATGGCGAGCAACGCGGATGCTGGCCAGCAGGTGTTTGCCCAGCATGCCCATGCTCTGCTCAGTGAGGATAGTCTGGTGGGGCTTCAGGCCCTGAGTCTGACCCGCGCAGTGACTGCGGAGCTGCACACCGATCTTGCACGGGATTCACAGGCCTTCGAGGTTTCCTACGTCTGGCCGCTGATAGGTAACGAGGCACTGGCGGGAAGCAACGCGCGTCAGCCGGTGGCTGCATTTCATTCCCTGATGCAGGCATGGAACTCTCGCCAGATGTCGGTGTCGGCTCCATTCCGCTTTCTGCAACTGCCCGATAGCCCCAGGGGCGTGGTGTTGCGGGCTCCGTTGTGGGCTGCAGAAGAGGAGGGGGGCACCACCGCTATCGGGAGATCTTCCGGAAAGCCGCTCGGAACGCTCAATGCAGGGATCCGTCTGGGCGAATTTGCGAGGGGACTGGTTCCGGCCAACCTCTACCCTCAGGTAGCATTCAAACTGGTGGATCTCAGCCCAGCCGATCCATCGCCAAAGGCCGGTGGGGACCACAAGAGACTGACCACGCCGCTGTCGATGCTTGCCGGCGGTTCGGAGGTTTTGTTCACCGGCTCGCTGTGGGCGGAGGCGGAAACCCATCCTGAATTCGCCTTGATCAAGCCTCTGGAGCGGCAGATACAGGTGTATGACCGTATCTGGTCGCTGCAGTTCAAGCCCGCGCTCAGCACTCAGAGAAGGCTTGAGGAGAGGTATCTGCCCTGGCTGGTGCTGGGTCTGGGCCTGCTGGCGGGGCTGGTGTTGGCCGCCTGGGTCTCGGGCTGGTGGCAAAGCCGCTGGAGCTGGAGTCGGCGCCTCAAGTTCAGTGCTCAGGCCCGCCAGGAGAGCGATGCGCGCTTTCATGCCATGTGCGAACAGGCTGCTATGGGCGTGGTCGAGCTTGATATCGCCACGCGCAGCATACTCAAGGTCAACCAGCATTTCTGTCGGTTGCTGGGCTACGAGGCCCGGGAGATTCACAGACGCAGCGTTCTGGAGCTGGTCATGCCCGAAGACCAGGTGCACTGCGCGCAACTGCTTGAAGGACTGGACCTGCAGCAGTTCCAGCACAATGCGGGCGAGTTCTGTCTGCGTTCCAAGGGGGGCGCGCCGGTCTGGGTTGAGCTCAATGCGTTTCTGACCGGACGTCATGAATCCCGGCGCCTGCAGGTGCTGGTGCAGGACATCAGCGGGCGCAAGCGCCTCGAACAGATGGAGCGGTTGGGTCATCAGCAGTTGCGCAATCTCATGCAAAGACTTCCGGTGGGTCTGGTCATGGAGGATCTGGATGGACGCCTGGTCTACTGGAACGAAGAGTTTCTGCGTCTGGCCGGTCATGGGGGCAAGCCCAGCGTATCCACCCATCAGTGGTGGGAGCGCATGTTCCCCGATGCCGCTGAGCGCGAGCGCATCATCCAGCGCTGGGAAGTCGCCAAGGCTCAGGCCCGCGGGACGTTGCAGCTGCGCCAATCCGAGCGTGTCGATGGTGCGGAGGCTCAGTGGGACGAGCTCGCCACCGAGGCGTCGGCTTGCACGGTGTCTGCGCAGACATTGATGCTCAGGGGGATAGACGGTCTGCGCCGTCCTGTCGCCGTCAGTGCCGTGTTGCAGGCCGAGGGGTGCTTGATGGTGCTGCAGGATCAGAGCCAGCGCATGGCAGCCGAGCAGGAGGTCCGTCGTCTGGCCTTCTACGACGCCCTGACTGGTCTGCCCAACCGGCGCCTGCTGGCTGATCGGCTGCAACAGGCTCTGGCCGTGGCCCAGCGCAAGGCCCATTTTGGTGGTGTGGTGCTGCTGGATATCGACAACTTCAAGGCCTTCAACGAGACCTATGGCCTGGATCAGGGCGATTTGCTGCTGCAGTCGATGAGTCAGCGCATCCGTAGTCTGCTTCCTTCAGGGGCAACGATTGCCCGTCAGGGCGGCGATGATTTTGTGCTGCTGATCGAGGACCTTGGCAGCGATTCAGTGGCGGCTGCCGCCAGGCTGGAGCAGCAGGCCGACCAGTGGCTGAGCCGCTTGCGTGAGCCCATAGAGATCGGTGGCATTTCGCGCTCAATCACCGTCAGCATGGGCCTGAGCCTGTTTGGCGAGCCAGAACTGACGGGTGAAGAAGTGCAGCGTCGTGCTGAAATGGCCATGTACCAGGCCAAGAGCCAGGGGCGCAATGTCAGTTGCTTCTTTGATCCCCAGCTGCAATCGGCGCTGCAGGAGCGCCGTACGCTTGAGCAGGACATGCGTGCCGGTCTGCAGGCCGGTGAGTTCGAGCTGTTCTATCAACCCCAGGTGGAAATGGGCAAGGTGATTGGTGCCGAAGGTCTGCTGCGTTGGAAGCATCCCGAAAAAGGCTTTGTCCCTCCTGCGCATTTCATTCCGCTGGCCGAGGAAACCGGCATCATCCTGCCCCTGGGCGACTGGGTGCTGCAGGCCGCCTGCCAGCAACTGGCAAAATGGGCCAAGCATCCACGTTATGCGCAACTGGTACTCTCGGTCAACGTCAGTCCCAAGCAGTTCCACCAGAGCGGCTTTGTCGAGCAGGTGCTCAAGGCGCTGGCCGAGCATGGGGCCGATGCGCGTCGGCTCAAGCTGGAACTGACCGAAGGCATGCTGGTCTCCGATGTGGATGACACCATCGCCAAGATGATGCGTCTGAAGTCCTACGGCTTAGGATTTTCGCTGGACGACTTTGGCACCGGCTATTCCTCGCTGTCCTATCTGAAACGGCTGCCGCTGGACCAGCTCAAGATCGACCGCAGCTTTGTGCGTGACGTTCTGACCGATCCCAATGACGCGGCCATTGCCCGCACCATTGTGGCTCTGGCCAAGAGTCTGGGTCTGCATGTGATCGCCGAAGGTGTGGAGACGCAGGCGCAGTGCCGTTTTCTCGAAGGCATACGCTGCTATGCGTGGCAGGGCTATCTGATGAGTCCTCCCGTGCCCGTCAGCGAGTTCGAGAGCCTGGTCACCAATGGCAATGTGCCGGGATCTCCGACGCCGGCTCTCAGCCCGGTGTCCATGCGCTGAGGCAGTTGCGGTCTCTACAATGCCTGCTTTTCGCTGTGTGAGAGTTCGAATTGCCTGAAATCAAGACCTTGCTGCTGTTTGCCTTGACCGCCGTGGCTGAGATCGTGGGCTGCTACCTGCCCTGGCTCTGGCTCAAGCAGGGCGGCAGTGCCTGGCTGCTGCTGCCCGCTGCGGTCAGCCTGGCCTTGTTTGTCTGGCTGCTGACTTTGCATCCCTCGGCCTCTGGTCGTATCTATGCGGCCTACGGCGGCATCTACATCAGCGTGGCGCTTCTGTGGCTGTGGCTGGTGGATGGCATCAAACCAAGCGCCTGGGATATGGGTGGGGTGGCCGTCTGTCTGCTGGGGGCGGGTCTGATCGCTTTTCAGCCGCGCGCCTGAGGCGTTCGCTGCTCTCTTATCTGGTCGGAATCCCCCCCAATCCCTTGCCGATCCAGCGCAGGCAGCTATGGTTTGCGTGTATGCAGCAATCTTGGCTGACGAGGGGGCAGGCCGCGTTATGATTCCCGTCTGTTGACGGTTGCGAGCAAGAACAGGGCTTTTTCAAGTTTTGCGTTTGTGCAACCGCTTTTGCCGTTTTTCTTTCCCAATCACAAGCCTTTGCTGGCCAGCCTCTAGACCGACACCGACACCGTGCGCCTGAATTCCATCAAGCTCTCCGGCTTCAAATCCTTTGCCGAGCCCACCAACTTCATTCTGCCGGGGCAGATGGTCGGCGTGGTGGGGCCCAACGGTTGCGGCAAGTCCAACATCATGGATGCAGTGCGCTGGGTGCTGGGGGAAAGCAAGGCCAGCGAGCTGCGCGGCGAGTCCATGCAGGACGTGATCTTCAACGGCACCACGCATCGAAAGCCTTCCAGTCGCGCCAGCGTGGAGCTGACCTTCGACAACAGCGACCACCGTGCGGGCGGCCAGTGGGGGCAGTTTGGCGAGATCGCCGTCAAGCGCGTGCTCACGCGAGAGGGCAATAGCAGCTACTTCATCAACAACCAGCCCGTGCGTCGTCGCGACGTTCAGGACGTGTTTCTGGGCACGGGTCTGGGACCGCGTGCTTACGCCATCATCGGCCAGGGCACGATCAGCCGCATCATCGAGTCGCGCCCTGAAGAGCTGCGCCTGTTCCTCGAAGAAGCGGCCGGGGTTTCCAAGTACAAGGAGCGTCGTCGTGAGACGGAAAACCGCCTCTCGGCCACGACCGAGAACCTCACCCGTGTGGAAGACATTCTGCGCGAGCTCAATGCCAATCTGGACAAGCTGGAAAAGCAGGCCGAAGTTGCGGCCAAGTACAACGGCCTGAACGCCCAGGTCACGCTCAAGCAGCACCAGCTGTGGTTCATGAAGCGGGCCGAGGCCGAGGCCGAGCAGGACCGCGTGCGCATCGAAGGCCTCAAGGTCGTCAACGAGCTCGAAGAGCGCATGGCCGATATCCGCAACAACGAGAGCGGACTCGAGACCCTGCGCCAGTCGCACTACGACGCCAGCGATCAGGTCAACCAGGCGCAGAGCAAGCTCTACGAAGCCACGGCCGAGGTCGGCAAGCTGGAGGCCGAAATCCGCTATGTGGTCGAAGGCCGCCAGCGCGTGCAGCTGCGTCTGCAGCAACTGGCCGAGCAACTGCTGCTGTGGAGCAGCCGCAGCGAAGAGGCCCAGGGCGAGATCGAGAACATCGAAGGTGCGGGCATGGATGCCGAAGAGCAGGCCGAGATGCTGGCAGCCCAGCTCGAGGAGCAAAGCACCCGCCTGCCCGATCTGGAAGACTCTCTGCACAAGGCGCAGAAAGCCGATGCCGAACAGCGCAACTCGGTGGTGCAGGTGCAGCAGCAGATTCAGGTGCTGGCCGCCGAGCAGCGCAGTCTCGATGAGCAGCGTCGCCAGTTTGAAACCCGTTATGAGCGCTTACGGGCCGACCGCAATGCACTGGAAACGCCGGACGAAGCGCGTCTGAACAATCTGCAGGCGCAACTGGCCGAGGCGCAGGAGCTGGCCGAGATGGCCGATGCCGTCCTCAACGAGCTGCAGGACAGCGTGCCGCAGCTCGACGAGGACCGGCGCGCACGCCAGCAGGCCGTGAATGCCGAAAACAGTCGTCACGCCGACCTGTCGGCACGGCTGGATGCGCTCAAGGCCTTGCAGGAAAAGGTCAAGACCGATGGCAAGCTTCAGCCCTGGCTGGCCAAGCATGGGTTGGACGGCATGCAAGGCCTGTGGAGCCGCATAGCCATCGAGTCGGGCTGGGAAAATGCGCTGGAGGCCGCACTGCGCGAACGCCTGGGTGCGCTGGAAGTCGGTCGCCTCGACATGGTGCGCGGTTTTCTGGGCTCGGGGGGGCAGGATGCTCCGCCGGCCCGGCTGGCCTTCTTCAGCCAGGCTCAGGCAGCCGGCGCCCCGTCAGCTTCGCGCTTTGCGCGTCTCAGCGATCTGCTCAAGATCAGTGACGCCGGCCTGCGCGCCGTGCTGGTGGACTGGCTGACGGGCTGCTATACCGCGCCCACGCTCGACGAGGCCCTGGCCAAGCGCGCCGATCTGCAGGCTGGCGAGACCATTTATGTGCCCACCGGCCATGCGGTGACCGCCCACAGCGTGACCTTTTATGCGCAGGACTCCGAACAATCGGGGCTGCTGGCGCGGGCGCAGGAAATCGAGCACCTGGAAAAGGAGGTCCGCGCCCAGGCGCTGATCGCCGATGAATCGCGTTCGGCTCTGGTGCGCGCCGAAAGCGCTTATGCCGATGCTTCGCAGCGTCTGGTGTCCGCACGTCGCGAAGCGAGCGAGTCGCAAAGTCGTGCCCATGAGCTGCAGGTCGAGACCTTGCGCCTGTCTCAACTGGCCGAGCAGGCGCGGGCACGCAACGCGCAAATTTCGGCGGATCTGTCCGAAGTCGAAACCCAGCTCTCCGATATCGAAGAGCGCAAGGTCGCCGCAGAGGCACGCTTTGAAGAGCTGGACATGCAGCTGGCCGACAGCCAGGAGCGCCATGCCCAGCTGGGAGATCGCGTGCTGGAGGCCGAGCGCCGCCTGAACGAATCGCGCGAGCAGTTGCGCAGCCTGGAGCGTCAGGCCCAGGAAGCGACCTTCTCGCAGCGCACGCTGCATGCTCGCCGTGCCGAGCTGTCACGTACCATCGAAACCGCCAGCCAGCAGGCCAAGTCCCTGGCCGAGGAGCAGCAGCGCGCTCAGGACGAACTGGCAAGACTGTCTGATGCCGCGGCGCAGGGCGGTCTGCAGGATGCTCTGGATCTGAAGATGCAGCGCGAAAAAGACGTCGCCGAGCGCCGCAGCGAATATGAGGATCTGACCAACAAGCTGCGTGCCAGCGACGAGCGCCGTCAGAGCCTGGAAAAGGCACTGGACCCGCTGCGTCAGCGCATCACAGAATTCCAGCTCAAGGAGCAGGCCGCGCGCCTGGGTCTGGAGCAGTACAGCAATCTGCTGACCGAAGCCGAGGCCGATCTGGCTGCTGTGGCCCAGTCGATTGCCGAAGGCAATGTGCGCATGCACGGCCTGCAAGGCGAAATCGACCGCCTGCACCGCGAAATCCAGGCCCTGGGGGCCGTGAATCTGGCCGCGCTGGATGAGTTGACCCTGGCGCGTGAGCGCAAGACCTTCCTCGATGCGCAGATGGATGATCTGACCAAGGCCATGAACACCTTGGAAGAGGCCATTCGCAAGATCGATGCCGAGACGCGGGATTTGCTGACCGGCACCTTCGACATCGTCAATCGCCATTTTGGCCGCATGTTTCCCGAACTGTTCGGCGGCGGTCAAGCCAAGCTGGTGATCACCGGCGACGAAATTCTCGATGCCGGGGTGCAGGTGATTGCCCAGCCGCCCGGCAAGAAGAACCAGACCATTCACCTGCTCTCGGGCGGCGAGAAGGCGCTGACTGCGATTGCGCTGGTGTTTGCCATCTTCCAGCTCAACCCAGCGCCATTCTGTCTGCTGGACGAGGTGGATGCGCCGCTGGACGACGCCAATACCGAACGTTATGCCAAGCTGGTTTACAGCATGAGCAAGGGAACCCAGTTCCTGTTCATCAGTCACAACAAGATCGCCATGGAGATGGCTGAACAGCTGATTGGTGTGACCATGCAGGAACAGGGCGTTTCACGAATTGTTGCGGTGGACATGGAGTCCGCCCTCTCCATGGCTGAGCTATCCTGAGCCCGGTCATCCCCCTATTGAAGAACCGTTTTCTCACATGAGTAACTTGCAAATCAGTCTGGCCGTCCTGGGTGTGGTGCTGTTGGCGCTGATCGTTGCCTACAACTCCTGGACTGCGCGTCGCAATGCGCCCAAGCGGGCCGAGCCTGAGGAAGACAGCACAGATCCTCAGCGCCTCGAGCCCGGAATGAACACCGTCGGTCATGGTGCGGACCTGACCAAATACCAGCATGAGCCCGTGCTGGGTGATTTCGGCAAGGCCATTCCCGGTACCGAGCCCCTGCAGATGCCCGAATCCGCAGGTCGCTTTGCCGAAGCCGATGCCGAGCTGGCCCGCCTGGTGGCGCGCGAAGCCCATGAGGAAGTGCAGCGTCAGGAAGCCCTGGCTGCCGCCCAGCACAAAGCCGAGGCGAATGAGGCTGCGCATGCTGTGCAAGAGGTGAACGCTCAGGGCACGGATGCAGCCATTGCTGCAGTGACTGAGCAGGCCGCGCAGGCTGTGGAGCCTGTGCTGACGGACGCTCCTCTGGCCACTTCGATTCCTCCCGCCCCGTCAGTGGAGCGTCGCGGCCATCTGGATGCGCTGATCGATGCGATTGCTCCGATTACCGTGGCCCAGATTGTTCCTGGTGAAGTGGCCTTGCAGGCCCAGCCCAGCACCCGCCGTGCCGGCAACAAGCCCTTTGCCATCGAGGGCATGAACCAGGACAGCAAGCAGTGGGAGCCGTTGCAGACCGGCCAGCGCTATCTGGGCTTTCAGGCAGGTGTCCAACTGGCCAACCGCACCGGCGCACTCAACGAGATCGAGTTTTCGGAATTCGTCACCAAGGTGCAGCGCTTTGCCGATGCGCTGGGCGCCATGGCAGACGTGCCCAATATGCTCAACGAGGTCTCGCGTGCACGCGAGCTCGATCAGTTCGCCAGCGAGCACGATGCGCAGCTGAGCTTTATGCTGCGTGCGCGTCAGGCATCCTGGAGTGCTGGTTATGTGCAGCAAAATGCCCAGCGCCTGGGCTTTGTCATCACGCCCATGCCGGGCCGTATGGTGCTTGCCTCGCCCATCCAGGGCCTGCCGCCCGTGCTGGTGCTGAACTACGATCCCCAGGCTGCCATGGGCGACGATCTGGATCAGTCCGTCGTGCGCGAGTTCCTGCTCAGCCTGGATGTGGCCCAGGTGCCGCGCGGCCAGCAGCCGTTTGCACGCCTGCGCCAGGTGGCGGAGCAACTGTGCCAGACCATGGACGGCGTGCTCTGCGACCAGAACGGCTATCTGCTGCCGGTCTCGGCGCTGGACCCGATTCAGCATGACCTGGAGTTGCTCTATGACAAGCTCGACAGCGCAGAGCTGTCGGCCGGCTCACTTCTCGCCAGAAGGCTTTTCAGCTAAAACAAACAGGGCCAACGATGTTGGCCTTTTTTATCCCGGACCTTGAATTTCCAGCGGGCAGAGCATGACCGAGAATTTAGACCTTTTTTCCGCTGAACCACAGAGCCAGAAGCCGTCGGCAGCTATCAATGCAGGGGTGCCTGAAAGCGTGACGAGCAAGGTCGCGGCATTGCGCGCCCAACTCCATCAATGGGCACATGAGTACTATGTGCTTGATGCGCCCACGGTGCCAGACGGGGAATATGACCGCGTCTATCAGCAACTCGAAGCACTGGAGGGGGCTTACCCGGCTCTCATCACTCCGGATTCGCCCACGCAGCGCGTGATCGGTGCGGTGCTGGACGGTTTGACTCCGGTTCGCCATGCCGTTCCCATGCTGAGCATCCAGACAGAGACCGATAACGAGGCCACGGGTGCCATTGCCTTCGACCAGCGTGTGCGCAAGGAGCTGGGGCTGGATGAGTCCGCTGCTGCCATTGAATATGTGGCCGAGCCCAAGTTCGATGGCCTGGCCATGAATCTGCGCTATGAAAACGGCCGTCTGGTGCAGGCCACCACGCGCGGCGATGGCGAGGTGGGGGAAGACGTCACGCACAACATCCGTACCATTCGCCAGATTCCACTGTCCCTGTCCGCAGGCCGCGATGTGCCGCCCGTGGTGGAGGTGCGTGGCGAGGTGCATATGGCCAAGGCCGATCTTGACAAGCTCAACGCGCGCCAGCTGGCCGCCGGCGCCAAGACCTTTGCCAACCCGCGCAATGCGGCAGCCGGATCGGTCCGTCAGCTTGATTCGAATATCGCGGCCCAGCGTCCGCTGTCGTTCTTTGCCTACGGTCTGGGCGAGATCACACCGCCGGAGCAGGGCGGGCCGGACTTCCGCACGCATTACGCCATGCTGCAGACGCTGAAATCCTGGGGCTTTCCGGTTGCACCGCAAGTCAGTATTGCGCTGGGCGCTTCTGAACTGGTCGCGTTTCACGAGCGCATCGGTGCCGAGCGTGCCAATCTGCCCTATGAAATCGACGGCGTGGTCTACAAGGTCAACAGCCTGGCCCTGCAGCGTCAGCTGGGCTTCAAGTCGCGCGAGCCTCGCTGGGCCGTGGCGCACAAGTATCCGGCGCAGGAGATGTCCACGCTGATGGAAGCCATCGACGTGCAGGTGGGGCGCACGGGCAAGCTGACGCCTGTGGCGCGCCTGGCTCCTGTGCAGGTGGGTGGTGTGGTGGTGACCAATGCCACGCTGTCCAATCTGTTCGACATCCGCAAGAAGGGCGTGCGCGTGGGCGACCAGGTCATAGTGCGCCGCGCGGGCGACGTGATCCCCGAGGTGGTGGGCCGGGTGCCGGGCGAGCGGCCTGTTTATGTGCCCAACTTCCGTATGCCCAAGACCTGCCCCATCTGCGGCAGCGCGGTGGTGCGTGAAAAAGGCGAGGCCAATCACCGCTGCACGGGCGGCCTGTTCTGTGGCGCGCAGCGCAAGGAAGCAATCTTGCACTTTGCTCACCGCCGAGCCATGGACATCGAAGGTCTGGGCGACAAGCTGGTCGATCAGCTCGTGGATGCCCAGGTGGTGCGCGTGTTGCCTGACCTTTACAGACTGGGCCTGAGCTCGCTGGCAGCGCTGGATCGCATGGCCGAGAAATCGGCCCAGAACGTGCTGGCTGCCCTGGAGAAATCCAAAAGCACCACGCTGCAGCGCTTTTTGTTTGGCCTGGGCATTCGCAATGTAGGCGAATCCACGGCCAGGGATCTGGTCAAGCATTTCGGCAAGCTTGACGCCATCATGGACGCCAGCGTGGAAGAGTTGCTGCAGGTCAAGGATGTCGGGCCAGTGGTGGCCGACAGCATTCACACCTTTTTTGCTCAACCCCATAACCGCGAGGTGGTGGAGCAGTTGCGCGCCTGCGGTGTGCACTGGGAGGAAGGTGAGCCGGCCGAGAAGGCGCCTCAGATTCTGGCTGGCCTGACCGTGGTGCTGACCGGCACCTTGCCTACGCTGGGCCGCGATACCGCCAAGGATATGCTGGAGGCGGCGGGTGCCAAGGTTTCGGGTTCGGTCAGCAAAAAGACCAGCTATGTGGTCGCAGGGGCGGAGGCGGGCAGCAAGTTGGCCAAGGCCGAGGAGTTGGGCGTGCCCGTGCTGGATGAAGCTGGCATGCTGGCACTGCTGAGGGGCGAGCAGCCCGGTTGAGTCGACTGTAGAAGCAGCAAGGAAGGCCACATGAACAAATTGCGACGCAAACCCGTGGTGGGGCTGGCCCTGGGCAGCGGCTCTGCAAGAGGCTGGGCGCATTTTGGCGTGCTGCGCGCGCTGCGCGAGGCCGGTGTCAGCCCCGACATCATCTGCGGCACCTCCATTGGCTCATTGGTCGGTGCAACCTACGCGGCCGGCGAAATGGATGCCTTCGAGAGCTGGGTACTGGGCCTGGGCAAGCGCAAGGTCTTCGGCTTCATGGACTTCAATCTGGGCGGCGGATTGCTCAAGGGCGAGAAGATCATCGAGTTCTGGCGCGAGAATTTCGTCCAGGAAACTGTGGAGCAACTGGGAACGCCGTTCGGCTGCGTTGCCACCGATCTGCAGACAGGAGCCGAGGTCTGGCTGCGCAAGGGCTCGATTGCCGAGGCCGTGCGCGCGTCCATCGCCTTGCCCGGCCTGTTTACTCCCGTGATGCGGGAGGGGCGGCTGCTGGTCGATGGCGGTCTGGTCAACCCGGTGCCGGTGTCTTTGGCGCGCGCCATGGGTGCTGACATCGTCATCGCCGTCGATCTGAATGCCGACATCATGCGCAGGCATATAAAGCCCGTGGACATGAGCGAAAGCGAGCTCAACCTGCATGCCCGCGAGCTCAGGGTCTCGCAGTTGCATCTGGAAGAGGAGGAGCCTCCGGTACCGCTGGGCCAGATTCCCGAAGCTCTGGCGGCGAATGGCTCACCGCTCGGCTGGACGGGCGCATGGAAGCGCAGCATGACGAGCGTGAAGACATTGTCCTCATCCGTCATGCGCAGGGGCCGCAAGGGGGAGGGAGATGCCGAGGACGATGCTTCTGTGCCTGTGCCCTCGTTGGTCAATGTGGTCATGGCCAGTGTCAACATCATGCAGATGCGCATCACCCGCAGCCGCATGGCAGGTGACCCGGCCGAGGTGCTGATTGCTCCGCGTCTCTCGCATGTCGGGCTGATGGATTTCTACCGTGGGCGCGAGTCCATCGATGAGGGCTATGCCGCAACCCAGCTGGCGTTGCCTGCGCTCAAGGACTGGGGCCTTTAGCCAGGGGTTGGGGTGCGCGCAGCTCTGGAGTGTCGAAAACGCTGTCTGCTCAGCTGCGGATATAGGTCCAGCCATCCTGCTGCATGCGGGCGATGGCTTCGACGGCGCCCATGGGCAGCACCTGAATATTGTCCGGTGCGCTGATGCCGGCGTTCCTGAGTGTGTTGGGGCACAGCAGCACATTTGCCAGAGCCGGGCCCATATCGTCGGGCTGGTCCAGCACGGCTTGCACGGCCTGGGCGTTGACGACAATCCAGACCTCCAACTCGGGGTTGGCAGTTTTCAGGTTCTTGAAGTTGCCGCGTGCGCGCAGCAGCGCTTGCGTGCTGGGGGCGTGCAGTACGATGCGTGTGCCGGGGCGCAGGGCGGGCAGCAGGGTGTTCCAGTCAGGTCGGCTCATGGTGTTGGGGCAGATTTGCTATTGCAATGGTAGCTGCTTGCAGATTCTGTGTAAGGGCTATACGGCGGCCTGAATCCTAACGTGCGGGCGACTTGGCGGGAGCATTGTCCATCAACTCGTCCAGCAGCCTGGGTGGCATGCCGGTGCGGATCTGCACCAGTCCCTGGGCATTCTTCCAGATCGTCGCGGGTGTGGCACCTAGGCCTGCACTGCTCATCAGCGCGGCGTTGCTGGCCAGTGCATCGCGGGCCGACAGGGGGATGCGCTGCAGTGGTGCGATACCCAGGGCATCGGGATTCTTGCCATGAGCGTCGGCATAGGCCATGGCGTGGCTGGCAAGAGCTTGCTCGGGTGCCTTGGAGGCCAGAATGGCGGCGGCCTTGCCTTCGCTGCTGGGGCGCAGCATGCCCACCAGAATATGGCGCAACTGCAACTGGCCGGCTTGCACCAGTGGCCTGGCATCGCGCCAGAGCTGGTTGCAATAGGGGCAGTTGGGGTCGGTGAACACATAGGCGATGCGGGCGGCATCGGGCCTGCCGTCGCCAATCCAGTGTGTACGCTCCAGATCGGCCCAGAACCCCTGACCCATGGGCTTTTGCACGGCATTGTGCAAGGCTTTGGCGTTGACATCCTTGCCCTGGGCATCAATGACGGTGCCAATCACCCAGTGCTTGCCGTCAGGCATGCGATAGATGGGGATGGGCTGCTGGTCGCGGTAGGCGGCCCAGGCCTTGAGGCCGCCGGAGCTTTGCATGGGGCCCACGATCTGCAGGCCTTGCTCGGCGAGAAACTGTGCAGAAGGCAGGTCGCTGCTTGCCGCACTGCTTGCTGCAGCGCTGCTGGCGGCAATCACGTCGCGGGTATAGGCCACGGCCACCACGGTGGCTGCGGCTGCAGCGAAGATGGGGAGCGTCAGCGCCGCCAATTGGCGTGACAGGAGCTGTAAACGTGGCACGATAAACCTTTGTCCATCTTGAGTCATGGGGCCTGTGTTGGAGGCGCAATGATGCGCAACTGCTCGCTCAGACTGGCGCGGGAGAGCTCCCCCGTGCGAGTGGACCGCAGGCGTCCGTTCGCGTCATAGAAATAGGTGGATGGCAGGGCGCGTTGCTGCCAGTGCTGACCGGCGAGCTGCTCAGGGTCCAGGAGCACCTGGGCTGGGGGGAGAGGCATGGACTGCAAATAGCGCAGCACTGCGGCGGCGTCTTCACCCTGGTTGATCCAGATGAAACGCACGCCTGGATGGTCTTTTTGCGCTTGGGCCAGTACCGGCATCTCGCGCTTGCAGGGCGGGCACCAACTGGCCCAGAGGTTGATGACCAGCGGTTGACCACCGTAGCTGCGCAGATCCGTGGGCTGAGCGGCAGCGCTGACCAGCGTCAAGGAGGGGAGTGAAGACTCTGGAGGCTCAACCCAATTTCGCAGTGTGTAAGCTGCCATCAGGATGAAGGCACCCACGCCCAGGGACTGCAACACGCCACGTGTCAGGAGTGCATTGCTGCGGCAGCTCCAGGCTGCCCAGACAGCCGCTACCAGCAGTCCGGCCCAGAGGTTCCAGCCACCGTCGCGAATATCCAGAATCTGCAACACGCTTGCGGGAGATGCGCTCACGGGCGCCCAGTACTCGGGCCACCATTGCACGACGTATGCCGCGCGCGCCGCCACCAGTCCAGCAAGCGTGGCGTGAAGCAGCAGAGTCTCTACAGGCTGATTGCTTTGCCGCTGCCTGAGTCGCGCCCACCACTGGCTGGCAAGCAATGCCAGAAATGCGGCAAGAGCCATTGTTGGCAGAGCGAGAGGGCCTATCCGCACACTGGCGGGCAAGGCCAGTGCCTGCAAAAAGCCGGGTTGAGCTGCTTCGGTATTGCCTTCGCTCAGGGCTGGAGCCCGGGCATCCGCATTCCTGTCCATGCCTGCTTGAGCGGCGCTGATGCTCTGCTGCTGTACCGGGTAGCAGATGCCTATCTCGGCACAGCCCTGCCATTGCAGCTCCAGCGGCCATCGCGTCGACTGTTCAGGCAGTGCAGCCTGAATGCGCAACTCCCGGTGAAAGACCTGTACATGGCCAAAAAAGGCATCGCTCAGGGTCCGACCTTCAGGAATCTGCAGTGGTATTGGCTGACCTTGAGCATCGAGCAGGCGCAATTGGTCGCGGTAGAGATAGTGGCCTGGAGCAATGTTCCAGCGCAGCTCCAGCAGGCGGCGGCCATCAGCCTCTGTCTTGATGGCGCTTTGCTCGGCGTGGACCAGCTCGAAAGCCTGTTCGGCAGTCAGGACTTCGGGTTGCGCAGCGGGCTTGGCGGCACTCAGGCTGGGCAGGTTCAGCGGCTGTGCCCAGGCAGTCATCCCCGTCAGCAGGACTGAAAGCAAAACTAGGGCTGCGGCAGAGCGAAGAGACATGAATGGTGGTGGCTGAGTGTCTTGGATGAGGCAGCCCCGCATCTTGGATGCAGGGGATTAAGCAGGGGTTAACGCTGCGAAAAGATAAATCTGCGATGCTCGGCCGATTCGGATAAACAAGGTGCGTAACGGGTACTCACATCTCTGGATGTGATGGTGCGGGTGGCGGTTGCGCAGTGAAAAAATGCATGTGCTGTTAGTGGAAGATAACGCTTTGGTCGCCAGCGGGGTGAAGGCGGGCCTGCAGCTACAGGGCTTTGGCGTGGACGTGGTGGGTTGCGCCAGCCAGGCTGATGCGGCGCTCAAATCCTCCCACTTCGATGTGTGTGTGCTGGATCTGGGTCTGCCCGATGAGGACGGTCTGCATCTGCTGGCACGGTGGCGCAGTCAGGGGCTGGAGCTGCCGGTGCTGGTGCTGACCGCACGTGATGCAGTGGACCAGCGCATCGAAGGCCTGCAGACCGGTGCTGACGACTATCTGGTCAAGCCCTTCGATCTGCACGAGCTGGCGGCGCGACTGCACGCGCTGCTGCGACGGGCGGCGGGGCGTACCGTGGACTGGATTGCGTTGGGTGATGTCAAAGTGGATCTGGCCGCCGGCCAGGCCATACGGGAGGGCAGCATCGTGGACCTGTCGCGTCGTGAATGGGCGTTGCTGCGCGCGCTGCTGCAGTCGCCGGGGCGAGTGCTGAGCCTGGAGCAACTGCGCGACAGCCTCTACGGCTACAGCCTTGATGTGGAAAGCAACGCGGTCAATGTACATGTGCACCATCTGCGTCGCAAACTGGGCTCGGACATGGTGGAGACCGTGCGTGGTGTGGGTTTCAGATTAGGGCGGGTGCAGGGAGGCAGTTGCTGATGCGCAGCCTGCGGGTCCGTTTGCTGGTCTGGCTGTGTCTGGCGCTGTGCACTCTGTGGGGCGGTGTGGCCGCCTGGATGTTTGCCGGCATGAGGCATGAGCTGCGTTCCGTGCTCGACGACCGACTGATTGCATCGGCCCGCATGGTGGCCGGCATTGTCCACCAGTTCAAGCCGCACAACACCAGTCCCGAGGACTGGGGTCCCATGCTCAATGTGGTGGCACGTGATGGAGTGGCTTGCGAGGTCAGCATGATTCGCAGCGAAGTGCATACCGCACCTACACATGATGGTGTGGATCCGGATGCAAATGCTGTGTCGGACGAGGCGAGCGACAAGGCGGCTCGCCCGGCACTGATTCCGGCATCTCCGCTGGATGCACCGCGCACCAAAACCGCAAAGACCGGTCGCGCCGTTGATTCCGCAGATGCGGCTTCCGAGCGGGCTACCGAGCCTGCCGATTCTCAGGTGCTGGCTCGCACTGCGGGTGCGCCCAGCTTCCAGGGGCCGCTGCCGCTGGGCTTCTCGAGCATCACCAAGGGCGGCAAGCCCTGGCGTACCTATGTGCTTGAGGAGCATGGCGTACGCATTGCCACGGCCGACCGCATCGATGTGCGCGAGGGACTGATCCATGGTTTCGCCTACACCATCATCCTGCCCTTTGTGCTGGCGCTGCTGGCCAGCATGGTGTTGATGTGGTGGGGGGTGACACGCGGCCTGCACCCCCTTGAGTCGCTGCGCCAGGAGTTGAGCGAGCGTCCGCCCGGAGATGATTCGCCCGTGGCGCAAGGCCGGCAGGTCAAGGAGCTGGCGCCACTGGTGCAGACCATCAATCACCTGCTGCAGCGCGTGCACAGAGCCATTGAGCGCGAACGTCGCTGGAGCGACGATGCCGCCCATGAGCTGCGCACTCCGCTGACTGCCGTCAAAACCCATGTGCAGGTAGCGCAGATGGCGGTGGCCAATGCGGGGTATCAGATGGTGGCTTTGAGGGATCAGCCCGGCGCCGGCAAAGACAATGCCGCGCCCAGGCCGATTTCGGAAACCGCGCAGTGGCAGATGACCCGGCAGGCGCTGGAGCAGGCGGGGGAGGGCGTGGAGCATTTGCAGCACACGCTGGAACAATTGCTGCTCTTGGCCAGGCTGGATTGTCAGCCGGTGAACGAAGATGCAGGAGGTTCTCGTGCCATGGCCTGCGGTAGCGAGCCCGCCTGTGCCTGGGAGGCTCTGGAAAAAGCCTGGGGATTGGCCGCCACGGCCATTCCGTCAGGCTCGCTGCGCCTGCGCTGGTTGCCTCAGCAAGCCCTGAATGACGCCAGGCTGCAGGACTTGCGTGTAGCAGTGCCTCAGCCCCTGCTGGTGTCGGCATTGCGCAATCTGATGGAAAACGCCTTGCGCTATGGGCAGCAGGCAAGTGGCGAGCCGGGCGACTCTGCGGTGCAGCTCGGCCTGCGCCACATTCCGCAGCTGGCGCAGGTCGGCGGCGACAAGCCGCAGGCGATGCCTGTCAATCCTGCCGGTTATGTGGAGTTCACGGTGATTGACCATGGGCCCGGGCTGAGCAGCGAGGACTGTGCCGTTGCGACCCAGCGCTTCTGGCGCAAACAGCATCAGGCCCATGGCAGCGGTCTGGGGCTGGCGATTGTGCAGCGCATTGCACAGTGCAGCGACGGTGAGCTGGAGCTGCTGCCCTTGGCCCGGTGGCAGCAGCATAAGGGCCACGCATTCGAGCAGGTGCACAACGGCCTGGCGCCAGAAGCGGCGACAGGGCTGGTGGTGCGCTTATGCCTGCCGGTGAAGTCCTGTGCTGCGCAGCCTGATTAGTCGCCTCTGGGGAGCCGATTGTTTGCAGCATTAATTGGCTCTTAATCTTCTATAAGTATCTTCGGGCAATGTGCTTGCTGTCATTGGGCTGCTTTGGCTCGTGACATTCCAGGTCAGACGTCGGCGTTCAGCACACGCCTGATGTGCGGCAGATCTGAGCCGCTTAAACCTCCATTCCCAAGATGAATCGCTTGAACACAAAGACTCTGCCCCGGTCGTGGGTGGCTGTCGGCATTTCCATGCTGATGGCGACCAGCGCCTGGGCACAAGAACCTGCTGCCGCCAAGGCTGCATTGAACGGCAATGCCGCTGCCGGTGCAAAGATCGCTCAGTCCGGCTCGGCCGGCGGTGCGGCTGCCTGCGTCACCTGCCATGGTGCCAAGGGCGAGGGCCAGCCTGGCTTCCCCGCACTGGCGGGCCAGCACGCCGGTTACCTGGAGCGTCAGTTGAGCCAGCTGGCGGCTGGTGCCCGTCAGTCCGCTGTCATGGCTCCCATGGCCAAGGCCTTGAGCGAGCAGGAGCGCGCCGATGTGGCCGTCTATTACGCCAGCCTGCAACTGCCTATCAAGAGCGTGCGCGGTGCCTTGCCCGGCAAGAGCGACGATGGCGGTGCCTGGCTGGTCGAGCGCGGCCGCTGGGCCGACGGCATTCCTGCCTGTGCGCAGTGCCATGGCCCAGGCGGAGTAGGCGTGGGCAAGGACTTTCCAGCCATCGGCCATCTGACAGCCGACTATATGCAAAGTCAGATCGATGCCTGGAACAAGGGGCAGCGCGAGGCCGGCCCACTGGGTCTGATGGGGGCTGTGGCCAAGAAGCTCACGGCCGATGACGTCAAGGCCGTTGCAGCGTACTACCAGCGCCTGCACAACCCCGCTGCTGCAGCAGCAATCGCCAAGCCTTAAGAGTTCGGGAGTTGACAATGTCGGACAAACAACAAACTGCTTCCAAAAGCTCCAATCTCGCTGAATACGCCGTGGTGGCCTGCCTGTTCGCAGGTCTGGGCGGCGCGCTCTGGTATGGCATGAGCATCAGCAGCCCCAAGAAGGCCGCAGAACCGGCCAAGGTGGCTGCGCCTGCCGCAGACGCCAAGGCCGTGACTGTGGCTGTCAAGCCCGGCGAATTCACACCTCCCGGCGTCAGCGACTACCCGGAAGGCCCCATGGGCGATTGGGTGCGCCGTGGCGAAGCGATCTTCACACGCACGCCGGTCAATGCCGTAGGCTTCTCGGGCAATCCGCTGAGCTGCACCAATTGCCACCTCGACGCTGGTCGTTTGAAGGGCGCAGCCCCCATGTGGGGGGCCTACCCCATGTACCCGGCCTATCGCAAGAAGACCGACCATGTGGACACTTTTGCCGAGCGCGTGCGCGGCTGCTTCATGTACTCCATGAACGGCAAGGCACCGGACGACGGTCATGACATTTTGGTGGCGCTGGAGTCCTATGCCTACTGGATGGCACAGAAGGCCCCCACGGGCGAGAAGCTGCCCGGTGCAGGTTTCAAGAAGGCGGGCAAGCCCGAAGAGACTCCCACCTATGAAGCCGGTGCCAAGGTTTATGAAGCCAAGTGCGCGCTATGCCACGCTGCAGACGGCAAGGGCCAGTTTGTCGGCGATGTGGCCGTGTTCCCGCCGCTGTGGGGCAAGGACTCCTATAACTGGGGTGCCGGCATGCATGACATCGACAAGGCGGCCAACTTCATCAAGAACAACATGCCCTACGGCAATGCAACGCTGAGCGATCAGGAAGCCTGGGATGTGGCAACCTTCATCAACAGCCAGGAGCGTGGCCAGGATCCGCGCTTCAACGGCAATCTGCAGGCCACGGCTGAAAAGCACCATGGCAAATACTCCATGTACGGCAAGGAAGTGAACGGCAAGCTGCTCAAGGGTCTGTAAATGGGCGCTTGATTAGGTCTGCCGGATGCAGGCTCAAGGCCAGCCCTGTAATAGGGGTTGGCCTTTTTTGGTGATCGGGGTGATCAGAGTGGGTGTCCGGCCAAGCCGCCGTTGAGCCGTCGGCAGTACGTTGCGCCCTGGACTCGGAGCTCAGGGTTTGGCAGGGCTGCACAAGGCCCATTGAATCCGCACTCAAACCTAGACTCGGAAAGCGCGGGAAGATCACTTCCCGACGGACGTAGAAAAGCCCGGCGAGCCGGGCTTTTGCAATGGCAGGGCTTGAAAGATCAGGCCATGAACAGGTAGTGATCCACGAGCAGGGCGAGAAACAGCAGGCTCAGGTGAAGCAGTGAAAAACGGAAGGTGCGGCGCGACAGCTCGTCCGAGTAATTGCGGTACAGGGCCACGGCATAGGCGATGAAGCCTGCACCCAGAACGACAGCTGCGAACAGATACAGCCAGCTGCTCATGCCGTACATGAAGGGCAGCAGACCGGCCGCAAACAGCACAACGGTGTAGAGCAGAATCTGCAGGCGCGTGTATTCGCTGCCATGGGTCACGGGCAGCATGGGCAGGCCGGATTGGCGGTAGTCCTCCACGCGGTACAGGGCTAAGGCCCAGAAGTGGGGCGGAGTCCAGAGGAAGATGATGAGGAACAGAATCAGCGCCTCGGGGCCGACATTGCCTGTCATGGCGGCCCAGCCCAGCACGGGCGGCATGGCGCCAGAGGCTCCGCCGATGACGATGTTCTGTGGCGTGGCGGGCTTGAGAACCACGGTGTAGATCACCGCATAGCCGACAAAGGTGGCGAGTGTCAGCCACATCGTCAGCGCATTGGTCCAGACCAGCAAGATCGTGGCGCCAATCATGCAGAGAATGGCCGAGAAGGCCAGAGCCTGCTGACTGGAGAGTTCGCCGCGCGCCGTGGGGCGCCAGGATGTGCGCTTCATCTTGGCGTCGATATGACGCTCCACCAGGCAGTTGAAGGCCGCTGCTGCAGCCGCTACCAGCCAGATGCCGACGCAGGCAACGCCCATATGCATCCACTGATTGGCCGTGGGCCAGCCGGGAACGGCCAGCACCATGCCGATCAGGGCGCAGAACACGATGAGCTGCACCACGCGCGGCTTGGTCAGTGCATAGAACTGGCTGATTCGCGAGGTGTTATTCAACAAGGCTTCACTTTGACTCATGCAATCACTCTTTTACGCTATGCCTCAGGCTGGGCGGCGCGCCATTTCGGGCCCGGGGGCGGCGACGGCATTTGCGCGCGTCACGGCCAGACTCCAGACCACAATCGTTACCAGGGCCGCGGCTCCACCGGTGTGAAGCACGGCCGCAACCAGGGGCCAGTCCAAGACCACGTTGGACAGACCCGTCAGAACTTGCAGCACCGCAAAAAATCCCAGCAGCCGGCGCTGCTTGGCCAGTGCAGGAGCATGGCGCAATGCCCACCACAGACCAGCCAGTGCCAGAACCACCACATAGGCCGCTAGACGGTGGGTGTAGTGAATGGCGGTCAGCGCTTCGAAGCTGATGTGGCTGCCGTCCTTGAGCATGCCCAGAGGGCGCCAGATCTGCAGCGCTTCGGCAAAATTCATGGCAGGCCACCAGCTACCCTGACAGCCAGGGAAGGTCGTGCAGGCCAGCACGGCGTAATTGGTGCTGACCCAGCCGCCCAGGCTGACCTGGACGATGAGCAGCGCCAGGCAAAGCCACAGCATGATGCGCAAGCGTCTGGCGATCAGGGCCGGAGAGCGGCCAGCTTGCTGCTGGCTCAGGCCCGCTGCAGGAATGGCCAGCAATGCCAGCAAGCCGGTACCGCCCAGCAGGTGCAGCGTGACGATGGCTGGAAACAATTTCATGGTGACTGTCAGCGCTCCGAAAGCGCCTTGTATGCAGACCCATACCAGAGCCAGAGTCGGCCAGCAGGGGTTGGCAGCGCCTCTGAAACAGGCGTGTTGGCCCGTTAGCCTGGCTGCACGTGCCTGCTTCCAGCTCATGACTGTCATTGCAATGATGAGCACGCCGACCGTGGTCGCCAGATAGCGGTGAATCATTTCCACCCAGGCCTTGCCATGGGTGACCGGGCCGGTCGGCATGGCAGCTTGCGCTTCGGAGATCTGGGCATGCGCTGCGATAGGGCTGGCCGTGCCATAGCAGCCAGGCCAGTCAGGGCAGCCCAGGCCCGAGTCTGTCAGACGTGTGAAGGCGCCGAATAGAACCAGGTCGAAGGTCAGGAACAATGTCAGCACGCATAGCGCCTGAAGGCGCCTGCCGGAACCTGTGCCGCGATTGCGCCACCAGACCCAGCATAAAGGTCCCAGGGCCAGCGCCAGACCAAAAGCCATCAGCTCCAGTGCAGGAGCCAGGTCGTATAGCTGTTGCTCTGTCATGCCAATGCTCCATGGGCCATCTTCCATTGCTTGGCCGCCTGCAATTCAGACAGGTCGGCGCGGTCAACGGTCAGGGCAAAATCGCAAAGGCAAAGTGGCATGGTTTGGCTGGGACGGTCAGTACTTGGCCAGTATTTACAGAAATTATTGAAGATCTTGGTCAAGCGCAAAACGAGAGAAAAACCTGCTTGCTCGTATCGAGCCTTGAGCGCTCCAGGGCCGGGACTCTGCTCGACGCTTGGAGCAGCAGTTGAATGCAGGCTCTTTGATCCCGCACAATTTTACCCATGTGATTTGAGGCTAGGCAGTCGTGACCTGAGTGTCCCTAACAAAGAGGAAGAAAGGCTTGCCCTCAAAACCCGGCTTTCGGGAAAACTCCGAGGCAAAAAATTGCCAAAATGCTCCGATTTTGAACGGAGGCTGTACAGCCTTGATGTACGATAGCTCAAGCTCACAGCCTGGAACTGTGAGCCTGTCAAAGACAGCTGCAGTCGTGGCTTCGTCGCAGACGCGGGCGTCGTTCAATGGTAGGACTCTTGCTTCCCAAGCAAATAACGTGGGTTCGATTCCCATCGCCCGCTCCAAACCGAGCCTAAGTCATTGATTTATAATGACTCCTTCGGTTTGAATGTGCCAGTTTCGTAAGCACTACTACGAGAGTGTTCTACGAGATGGATCAGATCTATCGCCGTCCAAGCGGCATCTATGCGGTTCGGATGTACGTGCCCAAGCGTCTCCAATCGATCGTCGGCAAGACCGAGCTTCACTTTTCTACCGGAAGTCGAAAGCCCGTAGTCTCCAAGATCATTGCTGCGGACATTAGAGCGAGATGGCACAGAACCTTGCATCAGCTCTCATTCATGGATTCGGAAAAAATTAAAGAAGCTCTACCGGAGCTTTTATCTACGGGCTATATCAAACTGCCCGAATTAGCAAGTCTTCTGGGTTCCGATATCACGGAAATATCCCGGATGATGTGCGATAGAAACTACCCTTTTTATATTCACTCAGAAAGGCTTGAAGGCTGGATCATAGATGACCTTGAACAGGATATAGGGCTAGGGTACTATGGGGAGGAGGTTGAGGTTGCCATAGTTCCTCAGATGTTGACCACCAGATTCGGAATAACTAGGCCGACAGGATTTATAAAATTCTATTTTGAAGACGACGTGCGGGAACTTGTATATTCCAATGCTGAATCGCATGGTGCTAGGGTTTTTCAGATTGCAACTAATAGTCGATACTTTGTCGTAAGCGGTGACGATGTGAAGTTTCGCCTGCGTGATGCATGGGTTAGGCGAACGGATGCTCAGCACTTTCGGTTTGAGTTACTTGAAAAAGTCAGAAAAATTGAAGCGGTCATTGGTGTCAAGAAAAGAGATGAAGGACCGAAGGTCGAAACTGTAGTTGTAGACGAGTCTATTCGGTTGTCGAAATTAATAGAGCAATATTTCTCCGTGAAGGTGGCTAGCTCTTCCTGGAAGTTTGATCAGCAAGATAGGCGTAGAAAGCAAGCCGATATCTTGCTGGAGTTAATTGGTGATGTTCCGTCTAAAGGTATTTCAAGAAATGACCTGCGGTTGTTTAAGTCTCAATTGGAGCATATCCCATACCGTCGGGATTTGCTGCCTAAGAAGCTTGATCTACGTGAAGCATCGATTAAAGAGTTGATGGATATAGCAAAAGCCAAGAAGTTAAAATGTATAACATCTAATGAGCAGAAGAAAATATTGGATGGTGCGTGTTCAATATTTAAATGGGCACTCAATGAAGGTCTCTTAGAAAAGAATCCTGCGGCCGGATTGTCAGAGGAAATTGTCGTCAAGCGCAAACGAGCTCAAGATGAACGCTGTGCACTGACTGATGAAATGCTGCTTCAGGTTTTTGGGCTCGAATGGTTTCGTGATGGTAAGGGGCATAGAACTGCAGCAGGCCGTTATCATAGCTATTCCCCTCATTATTATTGGTTGCCAGTGATTGGCCTATTCTCTGGTGCTCGCTTGAATGAGATATGTCAACTTGCTCTGAGCGATATTGTCGATATCAATGGGGTGTGGTGCTTTCATGTGACGAATGAGGATGATGATGGTAACAAGGTTGATGACAAGGATTTGAAAACCAGTAACGCTAAGCGCTTGATTCCAGTTCACCCCGAGCTGCTTCGCCTAGGGTTGAAGGATTACTGTGATGCGTTGATGAGTGCGGGCTATGAGAGGCTTTTCCCTGAGCTTAAATTTCATGCGGTGAAGGGGTACAGCAAGGATGCTGGAAAATGGTTTAATGACAGAGTGATGCTTGGGAAATTGAATATACCTCGTGATGGAAAATATACATTTCACTCTCTGAGACATAATTTCGCGGCCGCCTTGTCAAAAACTGGCATTGTTTCATCTATGAAGGCCGACTTAATGGGGCATGAGCGTAGTGATTTGATTTCGGAAGTTCGATATGAAAAAGCTGCGTCTGTTAATGACCTGAAACCATATATTGATTTGATGCGGTTTGAGATTCCTGTGATTTGTGAGTTCAATGTAGCTGAAGGAATGATGGCATTAAAGGATGCATTGAGAAGAAAGATCGACAAAAAATGAAAAGCGGCCGTATCGGCCGCTTTTTTATCTTTTCTTGTAGGAGACGGGGCCTCGCATTTTAATACTTCTCATCTCAGTAAGTGCTTGGTCCCGCTGTAGCTTTGCAGCATCGCATAGATTCTCGATAGACTTCTTTAGAATCTCCGATTGTTTCCAGTCAGGACTGTTTTTGTTATCAATAAAATTGATATTGCATGTGTCAGAGCGCTGTCTAATGAAATTAATGAGTAGTAACTCGTATGCGGTCAACATAGGCTGCTTCATGTAATTTTGCACATGTTCGAGAATGGCTCTGAACTCGCCATCAATTGAATCTTTGATCATTAGCTCGACTAAAGTCATTGGGTCGAGGTCAAAAAGATCGCAAACTAGGAAGATTTTGCTCTTGGGCAACTTTTCAACTCCAGAGCGCACTGCAGAAAATTGATTGGATCTATTGAATTCAAGCAACTCGGCAGCCTCTTTGACTTTTAGGCCGCTCTTCATAAAACCAATATTGATGTATTCGTGACTTTTCATTTTTCACTCCGTTGAATGAGTGAATCATAAACGTGCTTTACGTCATATTGGATAGGAACTTTATCAGTTAGTTCTTCATTAATATTGGAAAGTAAGTTCAAACTGTATTCTGAAAGTTTGAAGCTCTGCCCAGGTAGAAATATTTCCTATTGATTTCTGTGGTCTGACTAACAACTAAACGCTCGTTCGTGTATTTAGTCAGGCAGGATTTGATGATGAAAAAATATGTTGGATATTTGCGCGTGAGTACGCAGAGGCAGGGGCAGAGCGGTTTGGGGCTGGAGGCTCAGCGAACTGCCGTGCAGACTTTTGTGAGCGCGAGGGGTGGTCTCTACGTTGATGAATTCCAGGAGGTCGAGTCTGGGCGCAAGGGAATGAAGCAGCGCGTTGAGCTTGAGCGGGCTCTGGCGCATTGTCGTCAACATGACTGCGATTTGGTGATCGGTAAGCTTGATCGGCTTGCTCGTGATGTGCGCTTCTTCCTTGAAGTAATAGACACCAGCAAGGTCACGATCTGTTTTGCCGACCTGCCGGATGTGAACCCGGCAACACCGGAAGGGCGCATGGTGCTGGTCAGCATGGCCAACTTTGCGGAGTTTGAAGGACGGCGTATCAGTCAGCGCACCAAGGCAGCGTTGGCAGCTGCAAAGGCAAGAGGTGCGGTGCTTGGCGGTGCTGGTGGTGCGAATCTGTCGTCCTTGAACAGCTCACGCCAAGACGCAGCCGCTGCGTTTGCTGCCAGATTCAGGAGCGTGATTACCGGTTTCCAAGCACAGGGCATGAGCCAGCGAAAAATGGTGGCAGAGCTAAATGGGCTGGGATTATCTGCGCCAAGAGGTGGGGTGTGGTCACTGCGACAACTGCAGATTTTGCTGGGAAGGCTCGCTAATTCAGGTCCAAGTGTTGAATGTAAGGACAGCATTACATTGCAGCCATAATCATCCTATTAGAGATACGGGGATGGCATGGACAAGAAGCAGCTCAGCGAAGCCGATATTTGTGCGAAATTCATCAGCCCAGCTGTGGTGAAAGCTGGATGGAGCGAGGTCGATCAGATCTATCGTGAATACACCATCGCTCCAGGCCGCATAGTTGTCAGAGGACAGAAGGCACAACGTAATAAGCAGTCGGCACTTCGGGCTGACTACTTGCTGTGCTATCAGTTTGGACAGCCTCTAGCCATCATCGAGGCCAAGGACAACAATCACACGGTGTTCGCTGGCATGCAGCAGGCCACTGAATACGCACACCGAATGGATGTGCCATTTGCTTTTTCCAGCAATGGTGATGGCTTTGTGTTCCGGGACGCGACGCAGCTTTTCAATGGGCAACTGCTTACCAATCTTGAGCTAGATGAGTTCCCGTCGCCCGAGCACCTGTGGGAGCTCTACCAGCAGTGGAAGGGCTGGACCCCAGCGCAAACCGCTGTCAATGCCTTTGCCTACCACCAAGGCGATAGCAATCGAGTTCCGCGCTATTACCAAGTGCATGCCATCAACAAGACTCTGGAGGCCATTGCCGCTGGGCAGAACCGCGTGCTGCTGGTGATGGCCACAGGTACCGGCAAAACCTACACAGCCTTCCAGATCATCTGGCGCCTGCTCAAAAGCGGTGCCAAGAAGCGCATCCTGTTTCTGGCCGACCGCAATATCCTGGTGGACCAGACCATGGTCGGTGACTTCAAGCCCTTCAAGGGTGCGATGGCCAAGCTCAGCCCGAATGCCAAGGGCATTGAGCGTGTTGACGCTGACGGCACCACCACGGTGGAGGAGCTGGAACTAGCTCTCACCAAGGGCAAGAAGCTGACGGGCGGCAAGAAGGTCATCAAATCCTATGAGGTTTACCTGGGTCTGTATCAGGCAGTCACGGGCAAGAGCGGCGCAGACGATGTCTTTCGCCAGTTCAGCCCCGATTTCTTTGACCTCATCATCATTGACGAGTGCCACCGCGGTAGTGCCAATGAGGATTCAGCTTGGCGCGAAATCCTGAACTACTTCAGCAGCGCGACGCAGGTTGGACTGACGGCAACGCCTAAAGAGACCGAGGATGCATCCAATATGCATTACTTCGGTGAGCCCGCATACACCTATACGCTCAAGCAAGGCATCGAGGACGGCTTCCTTGCACCGTACAAGGTCGTGCGCGTCGATCTGGACCGCGATACCTTTGGCTGGCGCCCGCCCAAGGGCATGCTGGACGATGCGGGCAACCTCATTGAAGACCGCGTCTACACAGCGGCCGACATGAACCGCAACCTGGTGCTGGGTTTGCGAGACAAGGTCGTTGCCGACAAGATCACCCAATACCTCAAGGGTACAGACCGTGACGCCAAGACCATTGTGTTCTGCGAAGACGTGGATCACGCCCAGCGCATGACGGCTGCGCTGGCTGAGGCGAATAAGGACCTTTGCACGACACGTCACAAGTATGTGATGCAGATCACAGGTGACAACGAGGTTGGCAAGCGGGAGCTGGACAACTTCATCGACCCGGACAGCCGGGACCCGGTGATTGCCGTGACCAGCAAGCTCATGAGCACCGGAGTCGATGCGCAGACCTGCAAGCTTGTCGTGCTGGACCAGAACATCAAGTCCATGACGCTGTTCAAGCAGATCATTGGCCGCGGCACGCGTTTGAATGAAGAGCGCGGCAAGCAGTTCTTCACCATCCTCGACTTCAAGCGCGCCACAGAGCTGTTCGCCGACAAGGACTTTGATGGCGAGCCCGTACAGATCTACAAACCCACGGGTGAAGATGATGTGGTGCCTCCAGAGCAGCCTGACCCAGCCGAAGGCGAAGGTTCGGGAATAGACGAGGGCACTGGCGTGCCAGATGGCACCCAGCCCGATGGAACACCTGCAGGTGGCAATACCAAAGACCCAGCCGGTGTGAATGGCGGTGCTGGCTCAACGGGCAGCACTGGCCAGCCGCGCAAGTACCAGATCGGTGGGCGCGTCACCGTGAGCATTGCCCGTGAGCGTATTCAATACATGGATGCCAATGGCAAGCTCGTGACTGAAAGCCTGCGTGACTTCACCCGTATCAACCTGGCCAAGAAGTACGACTCGCTGGACGCCTTCTTGCAGGCTTGGAGTGATGCAGATCGCAAGCAGGCGCTGATTGAAGAGCTGCAGAACCATGGCGTGCTGCTCGACGTTTTGGTTGAAGAAATGGCGCTGGAGAAGGGTAACGGCAGCAGCTTGGCTGACGCCGACCCCTTTGATGTGCTGCTGCATGTGGCCTACGACCAGCCCATGCTCACCCGCAGTGAGCGCGCCAAGCGTGCCAAGAAAAAGCTGCAGGACGAGGGCGTCTATGCCAAATATGGCGAGACGGCGCGCAAGGTGCTGGACGCTTTGATCGACAAATATGCCGATGAGGGCATTAAAGCCATCGAAAATACGGATGTGCTCAAGGTTCAGCCTCTCAATCAGATGGGCTCGCCTGTTGAGTTGATCAAGAGCTTTGGCGGCTCCAAGCTCAACTACCAGAACGCCATCGCTTTGCTCGGCCAGGCCATCTATCAGCCAGCCCAAGCTTGATCCTTCAAAATACATAGCTGCCAGCGCTTGCTACATAAGCGCTGGCAGCATTTTTTATTCAGATTTTCAGAGTCAGCAGCATGTCCAACCTGTCATCCACCATCAAATCCATCCAAGACATCATGCGCCAGGACAGCGGCGTCGATGGTGATGCTCAGCGCCTGTCCCAGCTTACCTGGCTGCTGTTCTTGAAAGTGTTTGACGCGCTGGAAGAAGAGCTGGAATTCACACAGGACGACTATCACAGCCCCATCCCTGGCGGCATGCGCTGGCGCGACTGGGCTGCCGATGAAGAAGGTATGACGGGCGACGCCTTGCTCAGCTTTGTCGATAACGAACTGCTGCCCACCTTGGGCAATCTGCAAGGCAGCATTGAGCAAAACCCCCGCGCTTATGTGCTGCGCAGCGTGTTTGACGACACCTACAACTTCATGAAAAGCGGCCACCTGCTGCGTCAGGTCATCAACAAACTGGCAGTGATCGACTTCAACCGCCAGGCTGAGCGTCACCAATTCAACGACCTGTATGAAAAGCTGCTCAAAGACCTGCAGGCTGCGGGCAATGCGGGCGAGTTCTACACGCCCCGCGCCGTCACCCAGTTCATGACCGATATCGTCAATCCACAGCTGGGCGAAACGGTGATGGACCCCGCTACCGGCACCGGCGGCTTTCTGGTCTGCGCCATTGAACACTTGCGCCAGCAAGCCCAAACGCCCGAGCAACAAGCCCTGCTGCAAACCGCTGTGCGCGGCGTAGAGAAAAAGCCGCTGCCCCACAGCCTGTGCGTGACCAACCTCATGCTGCACGGCATTGAAGTGCCCAGCCAGATCAAAAACGACAACACCTTGAGCCGCCCGTTGCGCGACTATGGCAAGGCTGATCAGGTGGACATCATTCTCACCAACCCGCCTTTTGGCGGCACGGAGGAGCCGGGCATTGAAGACGGCTTCCCCGCCGATCTGCGTAGCCGTGAGACGGCAGACCTGTTCATGATCCTCATCATGAAGCTGCTCAAGGATGGTGGCCGCGCCGCCGTGGTGTTGCCCGATGGCTTTCTGTTTGGCGAAGGCAGCAAAAGCCGTATCAAGGAAAAGTTGCTGACCGAGTGCAATCTGCACACCATCGTGCGCCTGCCCAATGGCGTGTTCAACCCCTACACCGGCATCAAGACCAACATCCTGTTTTTCACCAAAGGCCAGCCCACGCAAGATGTCTGGTACTACGAGCACCCATACCCCGTGGGCGTGAAAAACTACAACAAAACCAAGCCCATCCAGATCAAAGAGTTTGATGCCGAAAAAGCCTGGTGGGGCAGCGCCGCAGACGGCTACGCCAGCCGCGAAGGCACTGAGCAGGCATGGAAGGTGAGTATCGACACCCTGCGCGCCGCTAACTGGAATCTGGACCAGAAAAATCCCCATGTGGGCGAGCAAGTCAGCCACGACCCGGATGAACTGCTGGCGCAATACACCCAGCTGCAAGCCGACGCACAAGCTCTGCGCAGCCAGTTGCAAGCCATGCTGGCCCAGTCGCTGGCGGGCGGTGCAGATGCTGCTGCATTGAGCAAGTAATAGCGGCTAGCGCTTGATAGATAAGGATTTCAGGGTCAAACCATGCTCAACACAAGCAATGACCAGCGCAAGCTGCTACCCAATTTTGATCAGTTGTTCGCCACCACCGCCCAAGCCCCCGGCGGCGTGGCCCGCCTGCGCGAGCTGATTTTGACGCTGGCCGTGCAAGGCAAACTGGTGGCGCAAGATGCGAACGATGAACCGGCCAGTGAACTGCTGAAAAAGATTCGGGCGGAAAAAGAGCGGCTGATTGCCGAAGGGAAGATTAAGAAAGACAAGCCGCTGGCGGCGATTACGGAAGATGAAAAGTCGTTTGAATTGCCGGCGGGGTGGGAGTGGGTTCGTATTCCAGAGATTACTTATGGATTAGGTCAAGGTGAACCTTCGAAGTCTTTTACATATATTGATGTTGCATCTGTAAATAACCTAAAGGGGGTTATTAATTCTGATGTGAAAATTTTAGATGCATCAGAAGCACCTTCGCGTGCTAGAAAAAATGTAAAAGTTGGAACTGTTATTTATTCAACGGTACGCCCGTATCTTAAAAACATTGCAATTATTGAAAATAATTTTTCACCAGAACCCATCGCAAGCACCGCATTTGCAGTAATGCATCCATTTTCAGGGGTTGCATCTAAATATTTGCTTCACTATATGAGGAGTCAAATATTTACTGAATATGTGAGTGGTAAAGCTATTGGTATTGCTTATCCCGCAATTAATGACGCGAATTTCTTTCAAGGTGTAGTTCCTCTACCTCCCGAACAAGAACAATCCCGCATCGTCGCCCGCGTTGAAGAACTGATGCGCCTGTGCGATGCGGTGGAGGAAAAAGGCCAGCTGGAACACACCCAGCACCAGCAACTGCTGCAAGCCATGCTGGACAGCCTGACCCAAACCACCAAGGTAGCCGAGTTGGCGCACCACTGGCAGCGGCTGGCGCAGCACTTTGACCTGCTCATCGACCGCCCCGAAGCCGTGGACGCGCTGGAGCAAACCATCCTTCAACTGGCAGTGCGTGGCTTGCTGGTGGAGCAGGATGCGAATGATGAGCCTGCGAGTGAGCTACTGAAGAAAATCCGGACTGAGAAAGATCGCTTAATTGCTGAAGGGAAAATTAAGCGTGATAAACCCCTGCCTACGATTACTGATGAGGAAAAATCGTTTGAATTACCAGAGGGGTGGGAGTGGGTGAGATTGCAGAGTGCATTTGATGTACGCGATGGAACGCATGACACACCAAAATATCAGTCAGTCGGGTTTCCATTAGTAACTAGCAAAAATATTTATGGAGGAAGGCTTGATCTTTCAGATGTGAAACTAATATCAAAAGAAGATCATCAAAAAATATCTGAGCGTTCACGGGTGGAGCGTAATGATATTCTTTTTGCAATGATTGGAAGTATTGGGAATCCTGTGATTGTTAATACTGATATCGAGTTCAGTGTGAAAAATGTAGCTTTGTTTAAGTATTACTCTGCATCACTTTCTTGTCCCGAATATTTATTAATGGTGTTGCAAACCGAATCTGAGGGAATGAGGGCACGCGCGGCTGGCGGGGTTCAGTCTTTTGTTTCTCTTGGTCAACTCAGAGCAAATGTGGTTCCACTTCCACCTCTCGCCGAGCAATCCCGCATCGTCGCCCGCGTGACCAACTTGCGCGCCCTTTGCCAGCAACTGCGCGACAAGTTGAGCCATGCTCGTTGCGCCCAAACTCAGTTGGCGCAGGCTTGGGTGGAACAGGCGGCAGTCTGAAAGCTGTCAACTGCTCCTCAGTGGGGTGATTGCCAGTCGTGAATATTTTGTGCGCAAGCCGGAGCTGGCTTACGCTGTTGTCTGTAAGCCAAGAAATCTAATGTCGTTGTCTGTTGAAGTGGTAGAGCCCGTGCTGGTCGCACGCGGCTATGGCGAGAAGAATCGAACCAAGAAAAAGGTGGCCTACCAGAGTGGCAGCTTCTACCCGCTGTATCTGAACCTGCAAAGCAAAAATGGCACTACGGTGCTGGTGGCGCACCCGCAATCTGGCGTCGAAGCCGTGCAAGGGGCTGGCGTGAATGTGGGGAGCGGCTACTTTCACTCTTCCAATATGGGGTTGTTCCCCAAGCATATGCACACAGGGGCAACGCCGATTCCCTATGGGCTGGGGCTGACCTTTGACAGCGAAGTCGCGCTGGCGCGCTGTCTGGATTTTCTGGAAGGCGTGCAGCCTGCGTCGTTGCCAGTATCTGATTCCCGATCAGGTAGTGATGCGTCTGCAGCACTTGCACAAGACGCTGCGCTTGCTCCTGGTCAAGATGTGCAGACCCAGACCACCCGCCGCGTTGGCCATGACAGCTTTCGTGAGACCTTGGTGCAGTACTGGGGTGGGGCATGTGCCATCACAGGCGTAGCCAATACGGGCTTGTTGCGCGCATCACATATCAAACCGTGGGCAGCAAGTACCCCAGAGGAGCAAACCAACCCGTTCAATGGCTTGCTGCTGGCGCCACAGTGGGATGCAGCGTTTGACCGCGGGCTGATCACGTTGGATGCGGTTGGGCAGGTGCTTGTGTCATCCCAACTGGCTACGGCGGATGCCGCTCTGCTGGGGATTGGGGCGGGCATGCGCTTGCGCAAGCCGCTGCAGCCTCAGCACCAAGGGTTCATGGAGTATCACCGACAGCATGTGTTTCTGGCCGTCTGAGTCGGCTAGATTCACGCGGAGCAGTTGCAGCTGAAAGGCGGCTGCATGTGCGCGCAGAGGTGGAGGAGCACCTGCGCATTCCCAATTCAGAAGAAAGATCCACGATGGGAAGCATGAGCGAGGGAGCAGGCATGGCGGCGATGCAGCCGTTGCTTGATGAGAGATCGTCACAGGCCCGTGCCACAGTCTGCACGCTGCGTGACTGGCTGGGTGACTTGGCGCTGAATATTCCGCATTACCAGCGCCCCTACAAATGGGGCTTAGCGCAGGTACAGCAACTGCTGCGTGATATTGAGCAGCAGGCTCAGGCGACGGCGCAGGATCAAGGGGCCAGCAGCTATCGCATGGGCACGGTGGTGGTCCATGTGGAGCAGTCAGACGAGCGTGGTGGGGGTGCAGAGGCGCAACCGCAGCGAGCACAGCACAACATCGTGGATGGGCAGCAGCGCACGGTGACCTTGCTGCTGGTAGTGCATGCCTTGCGTGCAGAGGCCAAGCTGGTGCCAGAGGAGCAGCGCGAGCCCTGGCAGAAGGAGTTAATGGCGCTGGAGCTGTTTGAGCCCCAGTTTCCCAGCCCCTTGTCGCACCAACTGGTGCAGGCCAACTACCAGGCGGTTGCCCGCCATATTCGACAGGCGCAGTGGGGGCAACTGCAAGCCTCGTTCTTGCTGGAGCGCTGTGAGGTGGTGCGCGTGGAGCTGTACAGCCTGACGGAGGCGTTCCAGTTCTTTGACGCGCAAAACGGGCGTGGCAAGCCGTTGTGCGTGCATGACTTGCTCAAGGCTTTCCATTTGCGGGCGTTGCGCCCGGCTGAGCTGGCGTTGCAGGGGCAGGCCGTGCAGGCATGGGAGCAATGCTCGCAATCTGATCTGGAGCGGCTGTTTGCTCGTTTCCTGTTTCAAACGCGCCAGCGCAGCCGCGGCCGTGATGCAGAGTTCTTTGGCAAGCGGCATGTGGGCGTGTTCAAAGGCATCAGTCTGGAGAGCAGTGCGGCTGTGCCCATGAGCCGTGCATGGCGCATGCTGGACGATGCTGTGCATTTGCTGGAGAGCCACACAGGTACGCGTGGGCGGGTCTGGCCCTGCCAACTGGACGCACCAGTGGTCAACGGGTTGCGCTTTTTTGATTGGGTGCAGCACTACTGGTGCATGGGCTTTCATCACAAGCAGGAAGCGGGGAAGCTGCCGCCCTGGACCCAAAAGTTTGAGCACGGGCTGGCCGAAGATGCACGTGGCATCTTGCTGACACTGGGGCGCTATGCAGGGCGCGACCGTAAGGGCGACTCGCATGTGCGCGCCGTGTTTGACGCGCTGCTGATGTACTACGTGGACAAGTTTGGCGAGCAGGGGCTGTCTCAGGCGGTTGAGCTGTCTTTTGCTTGGGCATATGCACGTCTGCTCAATCGCAGGGTGATGGTGGGCAGCATGGACAATTTCCCGAGTGAGAGTGGGATCAACCCGTTTGCCGTGCTGCGCGACGCGATCACGCCGCAGGATTTTTTGAATATCGCCTTACCTTCTGCCTTTTACGAGCACGGCAGACCACCATCACAAGGTTTGGAGGTGTTGCAGGGCTGGATGGAGAAGCTGGGTTACTGGCGGCAGGATGCACTGAAGGAAGAGCATGAACAACAAGCATGAGCCCCAACTTCTGACCGTGCAGCAGGTGCTGGCGGATGGGCTGTATTCCATCCCTGTGTATCAGCGCAACTACGCCTGGGGAGCGAGAGAGATCGGTCAGTTGATTGCCGACGTGAACGACTATGCCCAGCGCAATGCGCAGAATCTGGTGCATGACTACTACATCGGCACCTTGGTGGTGTATGCGCGGCGAACAGAGCAGCATCAGCACTGGGAGGTGGTGGACGGCCAGCAGCGGCTGACGACGTTGAGCCTGCTGGTGTCGGTGCTGCGTGCCATGCACCCCGAACTCGAAGGCGCCATGGTGCGTATGCCTTTGCAGTTCGAGTGCCGAGAGGCATCAAGCCAGGCGCTGAAGGCGGTATTTGCGCAACCTTTGCAGGCGGCAGCACAGGCCAAAGGCAAACTAGATGGTGATGATGCAAGCGGTGCCAGCAGCATCTGGGAGGGGCGAGCCATTATTGAAGGCCTGCTGCGGGAGCTGCCAGAGTCGGATCGAAAGGTGTTTGCTCAATTCTTGCTGGAGCGCGTTCAACTTCTGCGGGTGGATCTGCCCCAACGCACGGACCTGAATCATTACTTCGAGGTGATGAACAACCGTGGCGAGCAGTTGGCCAAGCACGAGGTACTGAAGGCTCGCTTGCTGGGAGCTCTGCAGCAGCATGGTGAGCACGCGGCAATGAAAGTGCTGCATACGGTGTGGGATGCCTGCGCTGTGATGGACAGGTCAGTGCAGTCCGGGTTCGTGCCGGACTTGCGCAAGCGCTTGTTTGCTGCTGACGGCAGATTGCTGCTTGTGAAAAATGCCCAAGCCTTGCTGGCATGCTTTGACGGTATCGCCGAGGCGACAGCCGCGCCCAAGTCGTTGTTGCAACTGATCGCTGAAGGGCCCCGCAGTGTTGCAGGCGGGCAGAAGGTCTCCAGCAAGTCACTGGACGGTGAGGAAGAAGAGGAGAGCAAGGCCCAGTTCGGCCCGGTGATCAATTTCCCCAACTTCTTGCTGCAAGTGCTGGCCATGATGCCGGGCGAGGAATTTGCAAACACACCGCTGGACGACAAGCACTTGCTGACGGCGTTTGAGCCATTGCTGCGTGGGGATGCGGGGCAGATTCAGGAGTTCGGCTTCAGTCTGTTGCGCTGCCGGTTTTTGCTGGACCAGCATGTGATCAAGAGCGGTGTTGACAGCCAGGGTGACGAGGAGCACTGGCAACTGCAGCGCTGCCGGTTCAGGAACGACAAGGCAGTACTGCAGTGGGTCAATGCCTTCGACGATGCCGGCCAGGACTATGCGGAGCGCTTGCGAATGCTGCAGGCTGCGTTGCATGTGTCGTACATGCTGCCCACGCGAAAGCACTGGTTGCAAGGAGTGCTTCGCTGGCTGTACCGGCAGGACGCGGCGAAAGCCGTTGATGCTGAAGCGTTTTTGCTGGCACTGGAAGGACTGTCCAAGGCCTTTGTGCTGGAGGAGGGGGCTGGCGGGGCTGAGCCTGTGACCTATGAGGCGCTAGTGCGCCGTTCAACACAGTTTTTTAAACCCCATCTACCGGATAGTGAACTGGTCAAGGCGCTGCCAAACAAGTTGATGTATGGGCGGGCCAGGTTGGTGGACTTCAATTTTCTGGACTATTTGCTCTGGCTGCAGGCCAAGCTTGAGGACAAGCCAGGAGCGCAGGAATGGCGCGATTTTGCTTTCACCAGCACTCGCCGCTCAGTGGAACACCTGCACCCGCAGACGGAGTTGTTTACGGGCAATGCGTGGGGTGACGACCACCTGCATGCTCTAGGTAATCTGTGCCTGGTCAGTCATACGATGAACTCCCGCCTTGGCAACTCAGGACCAGAGGATAAGTTCAAGCAACTGGTGAGCGAAAGGCAGAGCCAGAGCCTGAAGACCTTGGCGATGCATTCAGCCTTTGTGGCTGATAAGGCGTGGGCTTCAGACGGAGCCATGCTTAGGCATCAGCGGGAAATGCTTGGACTGTTGCAGGCTGCCTTTGCGGCTGACGGCTTGATTAACGGCGCTCCAGCGCCGGTTGAGGCAGTGGAGTGGGTGCAATGACCCGTTTCCCGAGCGTAGGCCGGACGTTGCTCTCGTTGTTGCAGGGAGGCTTTTGGTGAGCTATCAGAAGCCTTGGCTTAGTGTTGCGGATCAACTTGCCCAGTTGCAGGCGCGCGGCATGGATATCGGAGACCCGGAGAAGGCCGCCGAGTACCTGGAGCGCATAGGGTACTACCGCTTGTCGGGCTACTGGTATGACATGCGCAAATGGCAGCCGGTGCAGGGTGGCCGTCGTGGTGAGCGTCTGGTGCTTGATCAGTTCAAGCAAGGCACTTGCCTGCGGGATGTTGCTGACCTGTATGTTTTTGACAAGCGACTGCGCATGCTGGCGCTGGATGCATTGGAGCGCATTGAGATCGCGTTGCGCGTGGACTTGTCTCACAGGCTGGGGCAGAAGGGCGCTTTTTCCTATCAGGACGCGACGCTGTTCCACCCCAACTTCGCGCAGGTTCCCAAACGATCCGGGCGGACGCAGCACGAGGACTGGCTGTCCAAGCATGACGAGCTGATTCGTCGCTCGCGCGAGAAGTTCATTGATCACTACCGGACTAAATACGGGCTGCCGCTGGCCATTTGGGTGGCGTGCGAAGTGTGGGATTTCGGCTGTATGTCGGTGCTGTTCTCGGGCTTGGCATCGGCCGAACAGGATCAGATCGCACAGGGCTACGGCCTCCCGGTAGGTAGTGGTCAGGTGTTTGCCAGCTGGTTACGGAGCCTAAATTACCTGCGCAACGTATGCGCGCATCACAGCCGTTTATGGAACCGGAACGTTGTGGATCAGCCCCGACTGCCTAGAAGCGGCACTGTGGCCGTTCTGGACGCTTTCCAGGGGCAACCGCAGCTGATTGCACGACCGTTCTTGCTACTGTGCATCTGCCACCACCTGATGCAGCATATCAACCCCAGATCGTCCTGGAGCCGCCGCCTGCATGAGTTGCTGAAGGAGTTCCCTGACCTGCGCCATGTGGGCCTGACCCTGCAAGGCATGGGTGTGGTGCCGCAGTGGCAGGCGATGTTGCGTTAAGCGCAGGCAAAGAAAAACCCCCAAGCAGTTGGTGCAAGCACTTCACTGAAGGGGGCCGTGTTGCTGGGATTCTATAGCAATCTCTTAACAAAGTTAAGCCATGCCTAAACTGGCGTGGCTTCCGGAGCGCGGGTGGCGTCGGCAAGTGCGGCTTTCGTCTGGTCCAGTTCTGATGACAGCTGTGTAACCTCTGCCATGAGCTGTTTGATTTTGATGGCAGCCTTCCTGGTTAGCTCCGTCTTTATTAGGACTTTTGCTTCCAACTGTGCGTATGCTTTAGCTTCAGGTGCGGCCGGGTCGTCGTGGAAGACATGATCGGCAATTACGTCGCGTATGTCGTTTTCGTTGCAAAGGGCGTCATATTTTCGTTGAAGGGCCTGCAACTGCTGGGTCAGTGCCTCGCGTTCTTGAGCCCACCCAGCTTGAGCTTGTGCAAGGGCATCTAGCCAGATGTCATTGGCCATTTTGCCGACGCGATTGAGCAGCTTGTCTGGTAGGTTTGTCGCCGTTGACAGCTTGCTCACCGGAGCGTGCTTCTGACGGTACGCATCAAGGGCTTTCTTGATGGTTGCAAAACTGCCGGAACCAAGCTTGTCGCGGATGGTCTGGTAGGAGGGCTCTTGGCCAGTGGTTGAGACCATTTCTTCGATGACTGCGACGATCTCGTGTGTCTTGTAATTCATGATTTGTTTGGTAGGGGCAGGAGTGGAATCCTGCGGCGGTCTTTTATATTCACATCAAGCCATTGCACGAAAAAAAATCTTCATATTTGACTTGTCGTTTACTTGCGCTTTCGTTGCGTTTGAGGTCGGCGGAGCATGCAACCCAGGAGCGGAGGCAGAGGCAAAAAACGGCACGATGGGCCTCATGTCAAGCTGGCGTGGCATAAGGGGGGCAAGGTATGCGGGGAGCCCACGGAGCACGTTGTTAGCGATTTCGTATCTACCGGTGGTACTCGCACATCGTTCTGACAGTACCTGTTTTCTCTTCAAGTCATGTTGGTGATCGAGGTGTTAGCTGGCCGTGAGAGCGAAGTGCGGAGCACTGAGCAATGGCCTTGTGGAGGACTTGTGATGAGAGGTGTGAACCTCGAATCACAACCTCCCCATGCACAGTGATCTTCTTTGATGTTCTCTTCTCTCCGTGTGCCTGAATGTCCCGAGATGCGTAAGCATTGAGGGAGGTTCATGGCATACGGTGTTACCTCACTGTGTCTGTACTCCCCTGCATGCGGTATCACCGCATGCAGGGGAGTACGTCGTCCCTTCGGTATGTGACACCACAGACATACCTGCTTGGTGCAGCCATGTCTGTGGTGTCATGACCGAGTGTGGTGGGATGTGTGGCAGCACCTTAATGGCGCTACCACGCACCCCACGCAGGGTTGGAGGAGGAGGGCGGGTTGGTAACGTAGTTAGGAGACTTGGGGGTCTCGAGTGTAATTTCTGTCGTGTGTTTTGTAGTAATTACAGAAGTTCCCTCTGAAGGGGTGTAAGACCGCTTGCTCACAGGTTTCACATCGGCATGGGTGTGCATCGGTTTTTTGACAGAATTTGCGACACGCCTTGTTAGTGTTCTCAGCGCTGCCGTGATTCGGCCATTGACCTCTTGGTCACGGACCGTGCAAAACTTGCTTGCTCGTTTCTTGTCGGCGCGGTGACCTACCATACTGCCCAGAGGTTGTGCGCCCCGCTGCATCTCTCTGTAATCTGCTACCTGCGTTACGGTTGCGTGGGCTGGGAGTTCCGCCAGTTTCACTTGGCGGAAATGCGGGACCAGTGTTTCGAACTTGAACGTCAAAAGCTCTTCCAGCGTTTTGACAGGAAGGACAGAACTACCTCGGAGAGTGACTTCCAGGCGAGCGCGAGGGGTCAGGTGCACAAATTCGTTGCCGTTAACGTGATCTATGGATTTGACGTAACAACGGTTTCTGACTGAGTCCCCTTTGCGTCCCGTGTTGATAGAGCACCCGCCAGCAAGCTGCTCGACAGCCTGTTCCTTGTTTTCAACGGGTTCGAACCAATCCCGGAAGGTGATGATGTCGGTTGCGTCACTATGGCGATCGGAGAGGCCGCGCAATAAGGCGAAAGCCAACTGTGCCAGTTCAAAGCGGTCCAAGGGCGTGTGTTCACCGGGAAGTGCGTCAACAGCAATCTCAATTGCGTGCAATACGCAACCGCAAATCTTGTCGAACTTCTCGGAGACTCGATGCGTTGCAGCGATGAGTCTTACGGGGTCAGGGTCGTGCACACGCACGCGAAACGTGCGGCAGGAGTTGGGGTTCTCGCTAACGCCTTTTATATAGAGCTTGCCAAGATAGGTATGGGTTTCGAATGCCTCCTGGACATATCGGAATTGGGTTGGGCGCGCAAAGGTGATCAGGACATCGAGCCAGTCAATGCTGGCGCATAGCGTGCAATTTTTCAGTAAGTCGACACTCATGATGGTCGGCCAAGGCTCAAACGGCCTGACCGAAAGCTGTACTTGGTAAGTAATAGCTTACATTAATTTCGATAAAAATAAGCTGTAACTTACTATTCGGTGCTCTATTTTTGATGCAGCTTGCCGATACCAGCGACAAGTAGAAGTAGCGCTTGGCCGAGTTCCGGTGCGGAAGTTGATGCATCTTGCGTGATGTCTATCTCTCGTCCTGCGAAAGCTGAGCGATAGATGGCCAGCCAGTTCCTCTCGGCTACGGTCAACTGACGGGTGTCACTGTCCTGCTTAATGAGATTGAGAATGTCTGTGCAACCTCGTGAATGGCACCAGGCATCCAGCAACTCCATTGGTGGGATGCCCAAGTGCTGACTTGTTGCTAGGAGCTTGTTTTCAGGCAACTGCATCCTGCCCGTTTTAATCATGGATATGACGTTGGCGTTCCCGAACCCTAGGAGCTGTGCCACCTCCAAGTTGGTCAGACCTTTGTCAGTGATCGCTGTTGAGAAGAGGGTATGGAATTGCTCGGGCATGCTGCGAGCATAAGTGATAACTTAGGCGCTAAGGGCCAGCTTCGTTGGCTGGCACTGAATTAACAAACGGAATTTTTACGACGAATTGTCTACGGTCGTAATCCTGTGGCGTACGGGGGCGGCGGTATTCCAAGGAGCCTTTCGAATGACTGAGTAAGGCTGCTTGCTGCCGTGCAACTCTGAATTGCCAATGACCTCTGATGTTCTTTGCGGACATTCGTAAAAGGCTTCATTCCGTCGTGAATGCACGTCTGATAACAAAAGTCGTGCTGTGTGCAGATTTATTTATGAGTGCTACAAGTCAATAGTTAGTGCTCCCATTCAATAAAGCTGAGTAAAAATGAGAATAGTTCCAACTTGATTTTTCGTTTACCCGCAGTGCTTCAATAAGAGGTGATTTCGAGCCTCAGGTGACTGATACTATCTGTCACTAAAAGCGGGTTGTATCTTTCTTATGGGGTTGACGCAATGGTTGAAGAGGTTGGTAAATACTCAGACGTCTATAAAAGCTGGCAGCAACATTTCTTCAGCTTTAACTTGGCAGATCGGGAAAACCGTAGGCCCGGGCTACGCAAGCCCCAACTAGCTGCGCTGTACGCCTCGCTGGGTCATCTCGTGATGTCTCCTTCCACCACTGCCACGATTGTAATGCCAACGGGTACAGGCAAGACAGATACTATATTAAGCCTACTCATCGCCGGAAGGTTGGCCAGGACGCTGGTGCTTGTTCCATCTGACGCGTTGCGCTCGCAGCTTATTAATAAATGCAATCTTGAAAAGCTCCGTGAGATCGGCGCTATTTCTGAAAATGTGCTCAACCCTGTGGTGATGGCCGTCCGTAAAGGAATGACTATCGAAGAGGTCCAACAGGTTGCTGAGGCGAATGTTGTTGTCGCTACACCACAGGCTCTGCAGCGCTTCACCTCAGATGCGCTTCAGGCCCTAGCCGACCTTTGTAGTCACTTGATCATCGACGAAGCGCACCACGTAGCTGCTATGACGTGGGACAGAGTTAAATCTGCGTTTAAAAACAAGCCCCGTTTGCAGTTCACTGCTACGCCGTTTCGAGAAGATAACCAGGCGCTAGAAGGCACAATCATCTACAACTATCCTTTGAAGGAGGCTCAAAACGATGGGTACTTTAAAGCGATCGAGTTCCACCCTGTACGCGAATACAACCTTGAGTTGGCTGATCAAGTAGTTGCTGACAAGGCTGTGGAGTTACTGCGAAGCGATCGCAAGCAAGGCTTCAACCACTTATTGATGGTGCGTGCACGGTCCCAAAAACGAGCTGAAGCACTATTTGAACTGTACAAAGAGCACGAGGATCTCACACCTATTCTCATCCACAGCAAGGTTCTAGGTCGAGCCAAACTGATGAGTGATATTGTGGAGAAAAAACACAAAATTATTGTCTGTGTAGACATGCTGGGGGAAGGCTTCGACCTTCCTGAATTGAAGATTGCGGCAATTCACGATCAACATAGGAGTCCAGCCGTTACCCTCCAGTTCATTGGGCGACTTACCCGGGTTGATCAAGCCCTTGGAGATGCCAAGTTTGTCTCGAACATCGCAAATCAGAAAATGGATTACCAAATGGCCGCTCTCTATAAGGAGAGCGCGGACTGGAGTGCTGTTATTCGCGACGTTAGCAACGAAAAGATTGATCGCGAAATAAAAAAGGAAGCATTCACCGAACAATTCTTGAATGACCCCGATTCCGATGAAATACTAGGGCTGAATCCAAATCCAAAAATCAGCGCGGTGGCCTTCCATGTGGAACGAGATAAATGGCGACCCAAGAAGGCCCAATACTTTTCTCAAAAGAGAGAGCAACTGCAGTTTCTTTCCATCAACGATGAGCAGGATACTGTCATCATGGTTACGCGGCGTGACACACCGGTTGGATGGGCTCAGACCTCTGCGATCACAGATACAAACTGGATTCTTTATCTTGCGTATTACCATAAACCGGATAAAACGCTTTTTATCCATTCCTCGGGTGATGAAGCGCAATTATCGAGGTTCTTAAATTTAATCACAAATGACGCTAGGCGAATCAATGGCGAGCCGACATTTCGCACGTTACATGACATAAAACTTCTGAAGCTGCAAAATGTTGGATTATCAAGGGCGCGTAAGGATCTGAGATTCACTATGCATGTCGGTCGCGATATTAATGCCGTCATAAATGAAATACAGAATGGTACGGCCAGGAAGTCGAATATTTTTGCAACGGGCTTTGAGAATGGAAAGAGCACTACCGTAGGCTGTTCTCACAAAGGCAAGATTTGGGAGATGAATTCAGAGAGCATCATTTACTGGATTGAATGGTGTAAACGCGTCTCTCTGAAAATAAACAACTCCTCGATTCTATCTTCCGATGTACTCAAGGATGTGATGCGATCAGAAAAAATTGAAGGCAGATGGCCAAATGGGCTTTTCTATGCTGATTGGCCAGAATCCATCGCGATCGAGAATGAGCAAAAAATTTCGTTATCGTACAACGCAGAGGCTTTCAATTTGCTCGACATAGTATTGGGCAAGCCGAAGCTAACCGATGACCAGACGCTGAGTGTACCCGTCACTGCAGCAGTTCCAGATGGAGACCGGCACCTCCCAGACATAACCATTCGACTGCTAAACGATAGTTACAAGGTGAGCTGTCCCGGAGTAAAAATAATCCTCGCAGAAGAAAAATCGCTTGAGCAGTATCTTGATGCAGAACCGCTGGTAATGATGGCGGTGGATGGATCATTTGTGGAAGGTAATTATCGTTCATATAGTCCAAATAGCCTAGATTTGAAGCTGCCTACAGAGCTGATTGAGCAATGGAACTGGGGCAAAACTCCTATTCATAGCGAATCCATGACGGCCGCTCGAAATCTTGAAACTGTGCAGGGGTTCACATTTAGTAAAATCCAGAGTGACTACTCCTTCATTTTTAATGATGATGGCGCCGGTGAGATTGCGGATCTGGTTGCTATAAGGGAAAGCAGAGATGCTATTCACGTCGACCTTTACCACTGCAAGTATTGTCCTAAGAAAGAGGGAGTCGCTCAACCGGGAGCACGCGTGGAGGACGTATACGAGGTCTGCGGGCAGGCATCACGTTCAGTGAAATGGTTGCACACCCATGAGAAATTCTTTGATCGCCTGATGTTCCGATACCAACAATCATTGCCCAAGGGTTTTCAACGAATTCTGAAAGGCGATCCGAAGGACTTGGAGCTTCTGCGAAATAAATGTCATGACCACGAAATGATCTTCAAGTTTGTGATTGTTCAGCCTGCTATTTCAGCAGCAAAAATTTCTGCAGATCAGCTTGCTGTACTCGGAACTAGTTACACCTATATAAAAAGTGTGTCGGCTGCAGATGTGAAAGTAATTACTAGCCCCTAAACTTGCAGGCTGCTTGTTACTGTCATCAGTGTAAAGGCCGGCATAACCCGCAACGAGTCAAAGCTCCGATCCCTAACGAACTATCCATGCCCTTGTGCCTAGTTCGGCTAGGCAATAACCTGTCGGACGTGATGTGGCCATGAGTTAGAGCAACGACTGCAAAGCAGCTAAGCGAAAGCTATGAAGCGTGAACAGAATGCACCCACTTCTCTTTCCAAGAGTTGTGGTGGTCGTACCATTAATAAATGCCGGAGAAATTTCTCGCTGATTAAAAAGGATAATTCGTGAAATCAAATTTTCAATTATTTAAAAAATTAAGTGACTCAGCAAAAGCAGAGTTGCAGCGCCGTGCGCAGATCAACAGGCACAGTATTGAGAATGAAGCTCTCAATATTATTGAGGCAGCTCTTTCAACACCTAAGAAAATGGGCTTTGGCGACAAACTTGCTGCGATTGGGCGTTTTTACCAAGTTGAAGAGAAGGACATTGAATTTATTGAATCGATGCGAAATAGAACGCCTGCTAAGCCGATGAAATTTGACTAAATTGATACGGCTGTCGCTAATGCCTTATTTCTCCAAGCGATAGGCAAGCTCTTGGCGGTTAATACTTGGAAGGGGAGCTGAAATCTTTCTTGAAGTGCTGCTTCTAGGCGAATAATTGCAAGTAGTGATGTGCCTGGTAGCGCATCTATAACTATATCAATGTCGCTGGACGCCATATTTGAACCACTAGCAACAGATCCAAATATGCGTGGATTTATGCAGCCGTATGTTAAAGCCATTGCCCTGATCTCTGGCCCTATCTCTTTCAATTGTTGAATATTGATCAAGGTCATATCAGTTTTTACTTGCGCTGCTACCTGTATGAGAAGGCCTAGTTCGGTGAACCTAGCATAGCCCCACAAAGAGCACTACGTGGGGGTACTTCGATGAAATATGGGGTGGGTTGACGTGATTTGTGATAAATTACTTTAAATTCAACAGCTTACGAGACATGCGAAAAAGTGGGTTCGATTCCCATCGCCCGCTCCAGATTTAACCTTCTAAAACAAAGACTTGTCACGATCTTTGTTTTTTTTTCGGGGGGAGTTCCAGGGGGGGGTCCGATGAAGGACTCCAGCTACGCCTGCTCGGTATCCCCCTGGCCGTCGTCCAGCCACTTGGAATAGACGTTCAAAAACATCTCCACAGAATGCCCCGTCTGCTTGGCTGCATAGGCCGGCGTGGCTCCTGCCATGAGCAGCATCGTCGCATAGGTGTGGCGCATGTTGTTGGGCGGGCGGTAACGAATGCCCAGCGCCCTGAGCATTGGCACCCAGAAGGGGTTGCGAAACCGCTTGTCGTCTGCCCAGGGCTCGCCATGTGTCTGGTCGACCAAGACCGTCTGAGAATCCTTGGGCGCGGCCTGGCTCATGACGTCACCCGCCAGGCTGCCGAGTTGCGCCCTCGGGGCCTGCTCCTTCTGCCTTTCCAGCGCATCCAGGGCCCGGCTGTTCAGGCTGACGATGCGGGCCTTGTTGGTCTTGGTCTGCTTGCGCAGACCCTTGACGACCGCCTCATGGATCAGCACCTGTTTTTTGCTCCAGTCGATGCTGTGCCAGCGCAGGGCCACCATCTCGCTGGTGCGCAGGCCTGAGAAGAATCGAAATGCGATCAGATTGGCAATCGTGGGCGCAAAGTGTCGCGCGCACAGTCAATGATTCTTTCGACTTCCTCATGGTCGAACGGGTCGGGCGGCTCCCGTTGCCACTTGGCGCTGGTGACCGCCGCGACCGGGTCCTCGGTCAGCAGCTTGTCGAGCACGGCCAGGTCCATCGCAGACCTGAGGGCCGACACATAGTTGTTGACGGTCTTGCCGCTCAGACCCGGTCGTGTCTTGATGGCGCGAAGAATGTCCGGATGCTTCAGGGCGGAGACCTGCTTTTCGCCAATGAACGGCTTCCAGAACTTGACCGCACTCAGTTAGCCCGCCAGCGTCGAATGCTCTGCCACCTTCACGGACAGCCAGTGATCCAGCGGCTGGGCAACGGTCTTGCCGGCAGCCACCGTGCCGCCTTCCGGAAAGTACTCGCGCATCACAAAGTTGCTTCCACGGATCTTGAGCTTGATTTCGGCAAGCAGCCTGATGGCGTGTTTGATGTTGGCGGGCGTTGGCGGGCCTTGGCTGGCGTTGGCGGGTGCTGGTGCAATGGTCTTGCCCTCTGCCAGAAGAGTGCGGCGGATGCGCTCTCCCCGGAAGGAAAACGAGAGCCGAATGCCGCTCTCGCGAATCTCTACATCCCGCGCATTACCCATTTCCGGACCCCTTCACGGTCGATAGAAATGTGCGAATCGGGCGACCTGAAGTACTCGCGCCGCTCGATCCAGACACCGCTCTCGATCTTTCGGCGAATGGCTTTCTCGGTGAAGCCCGAGATGGCCGCAAAAATCTTGATCGTGGCAAAGCGATCCGGTGCCAGAAAGACCGGTGGCGGCTGGGTGCTGCTGAGAAAAGAGTCCATGTCATACCTCCTGAAAAAGAAGAACCCTGCTCAGTGGCAGGGCTCGGGGTTGATCGATCGATTGCGTGGGTCACATTGCGTGCTGCGGGTGCGCATGCCGCGTTGAAGCACTGGCAGGCTCCTGGCTGCGCGCCGGTACCAGTGCGCAGTGGACGACGCGGGTATGCACCTCACTACGTGGCGGGCGGCAGGCCAGCGTGTGGATGTGGGCGCGCTCCAGCTCCACCACCAGGGCGGTGCCGGGCAGCAGGGCGGCATGGTGTGTTTGCCAAAAGCGCTGCGCTGCTACGCCCGTCCAGGTGGCGCGCCACGGCTCGGTGTGGTGCGGGCCCAGGCGGTCCAGCAGCTGCAACTGCAGCTGAAAAGCGCCGCACAGCGCCGTGCTGGCCTGTGGCGGCGGGGGGCGGCTGAGAAAAAGCGTTCCGGTATGGCGCATGCATGCCTCCTGTTTTGGCAATAAAAAAGGTTCATCGAGGAATTCCGTGGAGATGAGCCCGTTCGTTTTGTAATCTGACGGCTGCGAAGCTGACATCGGAGAACAAATCAAATGCTGGACTCGAAGTTATTGCAGGCTCTTGGCGGCTGGGAGGGCTACGAGGTTGAACGTGTGCAGTGGCCCCAGGGCGATAGCCGCACCGTGTCGATCTATCTGAAGCCGCAGGCCAGCATCATGCATTGCGAACGCTGCGGTGGGCAGTGCAGCCAAGTCCATGAGACCACGACACGGCGCGTGCGCGATCTGGCACTGTTCGAGTACAAGGTGGCGCTGCATGTGCCGCGTCGGCGTCTGTGGTGCGATAGCTGTGGTGGCCCGCGCCTGGAGAAACTCAGCTGGCTCGGTCGCTACCAGCGCGTCACAGACCGTCTGGCACAGGCGTGCAGCCAGTTGCTTCGCAGCAGCAGCATCAAGGCAGTCGCGGCCTTCTTCGATCTTGGGTGGCACACGGTCAAGTCCATCGACAAGGCCTTATTGCTGGCCACTACCGCGCAGCCGCAATGGGAGCGGATCGAGTACTTGGCAATGGACGAGTTTGCGTTGCACAAGGGCCATCGCTACGCCACAGTCGTCGTCGACCCCATCAGCCGGCAGGTGCTGTGGGTGGGGCAAGGGCGCTCACGCGAGACGGCCCGCCAGTTCTTCGAGCAGTTGCCCGTTGGCGTTGCCCAGCGCATTCGCGCGGTTGCTATCGACATGACTACTGCCTACGAGCTGGAGATCCAGGCCAACTGCCCCAACGCCGAGATCGTCTATGACCTGTTCCATGTCGTGGCCAAGTATGGCCGGGAGGTTATCGACCGAGTGCGTGTCGATCAGGCCAACTTGCTGCGCCAACAGCCCTTGGCGCGCAAGGTGCTCAAGTCCAGCCGCTGGTTGCTACTGCGCAATCGCAACAAGCTGCAGGCTCAACAAGCAGTGCAGCTCAAGGAGCTGCTGGCGGCCAATGAGCCATTAATGGCGGTATACGTCTTGCGCGATGAGCTAAAACAGCTGTGGTTTTACCGTCGTCCGGCTTGGGCGCATCGCGCCTGGCAGCACTGGTGTGAGCAAGCGCGCCAAAGCGGTATTACAGCACTGAGCACCTTCGCTCAGCGCTTGCAAAGCTACCTGCACGGGATCATCGCCCGATGCCGGCATCCGTTGAACACAAGTGTTGTCGAGGGCATCAACAACACCATCAAGGTCATCAAGCGCCGGGCCTATGGCTACCGCGATCAGGACTATTTCTTTCTGAAGATTCGCGCAGCCTTCCCCGGTAATGCGCGATGAACCATAAAAAAGCCCGCACGAAGGCGGGCAATGGCAATGGGGTGGAAGGATCTCTAGGTCTTGTTTCGGCCTCGATAGTCGAGATCGGTGGCAGAGTAGTTCTCGCGCTTGCGCCAGTCCATCCGGACGGGGCCGGCATGGTCGGTCGGGTAGGTGATGCGCTCTTTCTCCCGGCTGAGCTCCCATCGCTTGGCCTCCACGATATGGTGGACGGCGGGCTTTTTAGTTGTACTCATGGCTAAGACTCTCAGTAGATTGCAGAACAGTTGATCCCACGGTACAGGGTTACCGCGGGCAGGTCTATAGATTTCTTGTTCGAAAGAGCAGGGGGAGATCTGGCTCAAGCACCACCCCTTTGCCGGTGTTGCATGTTGTCAACCAAAGGTCTTTCAGTTCACCTATACTGGTTCCACTCGCTGTTTAGGCCGTTCGCCCCAACAGTGCCTGTCTGACACCATTGCCGCCCCTTGGCCGCAGGTAGCCGCTCTTCTAGCAAAGCACGCGGTGGTCACTCCCCTCTAGGCGAACCCCCCAGATCCTGAACATTCTTATGGATCTGCGTTGCCCCCTGAATTCACAGCGGGCCTTCCCTATCTCACTTGATGGTCTGCGCAATCGTGTGTGCGGCCGTCCGTTTTCATGCTGCACAAAAACATTACAGAGCAGATTGGCCGCTACGTGGTCACACCTCTGACACAGCCGAGCACCAGCGGCCAATTCCTGGCTGCCGTTTCCATTCGCCGCGGCGCTTATGACCGCGTCATTCGATTTGTCCCTCAGTTTTCTAACGAGTCGCTCGCCTCTAACTATGCCCTGACCGAGGGGCGCAACATGGTGCTGAACCACAGTCTGAATTGAGCGGCTGAATCCTTCACTCACAGGAGCTACTTTGGCAAAAGAAGAACTAATCGAGATGTCAGGACGAGTTGATGAAGTGCTGCCGGATGCGCGATTTCGCGTGACTCTGGAGAACGGCCATCAGCTCATCGCATACAGCGGCGGAAAGATGCGCAAGCACCGTATTCGCGTTCTGGCTGGCGACAAAGTGACCGTTGAAATGTCGCCCTACGACTTGAACAAGGGACGAGTGACCTTTCGCCATCTTGCTCCACGCACTGGCGGCGCTCCTGGTGGCAACCCTGCCTTCAAGCGTCGTCGCTGACCCTCTCAACCTCCTATTCGCTCATCGCTGAAATGCATGAGCCCACTTTGAAAGAACACCATGCAATCCAATCTCTATGTGACCAATCTCAGCTACACGGTTGACAGCGATGCCCTGCGCGCCCATTTCGGCAGCTGCGGCGATGTCGTTGCCGCCGACGTCATCATGGATCGTGAAACCGGCCGTTCGCGCGGCTTCGGCTTTGTGGAAATGAGCACTCCCGAGCAAGCGCAGAAAGCCATCCAGGAGCTGAACGACCAACCGCTGGGCGGTCGTGCTGTGGGAGTGGCCCTGGCCCGTCCACGCAAATAATCTTCTTCGATCTGTAAGAAGGGCCCACGCCAAAAGCGTGGGCTTTTTCTTTGGGGGGCGATACTTGCTGCTGGCCGTTTTTTGAGTAAAGCGTCACAGGCACACAAAAGCCCGCCAGGTGCAAACCTGGCGGGCTTTTGTGTGAGAGGGAAGGGGAGTGGGGACTCAAGTGATCCCCGTCAGCTTGGCCAGCTCTGCTGGTCGCTAATTGCCCATGGCCACTTGCTGATGCCGGTCGCGAAGCCTGTCCAGCAAGGCAGCGCCTTCGGCGTACCAGTGGGCTCTGAAGCCCTGGTGGCGCTCATGCCGGCCCCATAATGCGCCACCCTTTGCTATCAAGAATTTGGCTCCTATGTCTTCCAACGGCTTTCACGTCCACGGCCCGCACGATCACGAACTCGAACATGCCGCCCAGGGCGAACATGGCGAAACCGCCCATCACGGCATCGGCGGCGGCAGCCTGACCAACCAGATCGCCATGTGCACCGCCGTCATCGCCACGGTGGGCGCCATCTTCTCGTACATGGGCGGTGCCACCCAGGCCAGTGCCGGGCTGTACAAGAACGACGCAGCCATCAAGAAGACCGAGGCGGCCAACCAGTGGGCCTTCTACCAGGCCAAGAGCACCAAGCAGTCGATGGCCGAGTTCGCGCGCGATCTGGTGGCCACGGAGGACAAGCGGGCTGCCTACCAGGCCAAGGTGGAGCGCTACGAGAAGGAAAAGGACGACATCAAGCGCGATGCCGAGCGTCTGGAAGCGGAGGCCCGGCAGTGGGACGAGCAGTCCGAGATGCAGATGCACCTGCATCACCGCTGGGCCCAGGCCACCACGGCGCTGCAGGTTGCCATTGCCCTTGCAGCCATTGCACTGCTGACCAAGAAGAAATGGCTCGAATACGGGATGCTTGGCGTGGCCGCGCTCGGCCTGGGCGTGGGCGGGCTGGCGATGCTGCATATCTGAGAGCGTTTTTGCGATCTTCTGAGCAGAATCGCCAGGAACGAGAGATGGGCAAACAGCGGGCTGCTGCTGAGCAGCCGCTCGCAGTTCTTACACTCCCGACGATTTTCGCCGGCCACACAAAGCGGCACGCGGGCTGCCGCACCAGTTCATCGCGGTCAGAGGTATCGGTCATCAGAACCCCTTGGTGATCAAAAAAGCCCCCCGGGTCTTGAACCTTGCGGGCTTTTGTTGGGGTAGTGGCTTCTCAATTTATGAGCACGTTGCGCTTGCTCTAGCTACATTTGATAGTAGTTTGCTGCCGATAGCGTTGCTGGGCTGGCGGTAGCTGCTTTGCTTTCCATAGCGTGAAGCAGGCGGCTGCGCTGGCGCTCGCGGTGCAGCAGCTCCTGCAGCACGGTGTCTATCGGATGCATCGGCAGGAGACTCCCAAGCCCAGGTGGCCCAGCTCGGCAAAGCCGTGGTCAAACGCTTCGGCGGCGCTGCGGGCAATGTGATGGGTGGAAGCGCAGCCACATTCCAGAACAAAGATGCGCATGGCGACTGCTCCTCGAAAAGCTGCAGGTTCAGGTGGTTGGTGGTGCCGGCACGCACGCGGTTGATGCTCATCAGGGCTGATGATGTCTTCCAAAATAACCGTCACCGCGCCATTGAATGCCGCCGCAGCAGAACGCCATGCCCGCCGCATCGCCATCGCCTATGTCATTGCAGCATGTGGCGTTGCGGCCGCCGGGCTGGCCGCCCTGGTGCTGGCTATCCGCTGGTGGTAAGCAGTTTTACTCTTTGACCACAGGCCTGTGCACCAGCACCGGAATGTGGCTGTTCACCAGCACGCGCTGGGTTTCGCTGCCCAGCAGAATGCCGGCAAGGCCCTTGCGGCCGTGCGATGCCATGCAGATCAGGTCGCAGTGGCTTTCCTCGGCTTGATGGATGATGGCCTTGTGCACCGAGGCGTTCATGGCTCGTGCCGTCCTGCAATACACCCCCTCGGCCCTGGCAATGTCCTGCACCTCTTGCAACACCTTGTCGGCCGTTCTCTCGGCGTCCTTGTTCAGGTCGCTGGTGTTGTAGGTCATCATCGCCTCGCCGCTGTACATCAAGGCGGCATAGTCTGGCATCACGTACAGCACCGTCACCTGGGAGTCTTGCTCCTTGGCAAACTCCATGCCCGCACGCAGCGCGGCTTCGGAGAGTTTCGAGCCGTCCGTAGGAATCAGAATGTGCTTGAACATTTTCAGCCTCCTTGCGCGCCAGCGCCTGCGGGGTTGCCACGCAATCCGAACGATTGCCAAACCCATACTCACACTCCGGGATGGCTAATGCAACACCCAGAAGTAGGTATTCAGGCGGTTTTTTTGATGGGCAAGCAAAGGCCTGAAATCCAGTGGAAATCGGCTCTGACCTAATTGGCCGCAGGCCTGTGCACCAGCACCGGAATGCCGCTGTTCACCAGCACGCGCTGGGTTTCGCTGCCCAGCAAAATGCCGGCAAGGCCCTTGCGACCGTGCGATGCCATGCAGATCAGGTCGCAGTGGCTGTCCTTGGCCTGTTGGATGATGGCCTGGTGCACCGAAAAGTTCATCGTCCGCTCCAACTTGCAGTCCACTCCCTCGGCCTCGGCAATGTCCTGCACCGTCTTTAGCACGGTGTCGGCCGTTAGCTCGGCGTCCCGGCGCATCTCGCTGGGGTTGTAGGCCACCATCCCCTCGCCGCTATACATCAGGGCCGAATAGTCCGGCATCACATAAAGCACCGTCACGTCGGAGCCTTGCTCCTTGGCCAGCTGCAAGCCTGCACGCAGTGCAGCTTCGGAGAGTTTCGAGCCGTCTGTCGGAATCAGAATGTGCTTGAACATTTTCAGCCTCCTTGGGCATCAGCGGTAGCAACGCAATCCGAACGATTGCCTACCCATACTCACACTCCGGGGCAGCCATTGCAACACCTGGCGTCAATATTCAAGCATTCCCCCGCTTGTGCTTGTTGCCGCATGACGGTGGCGGCGGCGCGACAGGGCGCAAGGCAGGCGCCAGGCTTGGGTAGCATGCTGACGATGTCTTCATCCTTCGAATGACAAGGAAGTCCCATGCTCAATACGGATACCGTTGCGAAGAGGCTGTTTGGCGCCTCCGCAGATACCTTGGACGCCAGAGCGCTCAAGGTCGCCCAGCACATTGCCCGGCGCAAGCACATTTCGCGCAATGTGGATCAGGAGCTGGATCAAACGCCGCCCACCTTCGGCCAGCGCGCAGCCGATGCCGTCGCCACCTTTGGCGGCTCCTGGGCCTTTGTGGCGCTGTTTTGCGCAACCATGCTGGTCTGGGTGGGCCTCAACTCTTTGCTGCTGTGGGCGCGCGGCTCCACCTTCGACCCGTACCCCTATATTCTGCTGAACCTGTTTCTGTCCATGCTGGCGGCCATACAGGCGCCCATCATTCTCATGTCGCAGAACCGGCAGGCAGACAAGGACCGCATTCGCGGAGAGCACGACTACGAAGTCAACCTCAAGGCCGAGCTGGAAATCATGCTGCTGCACGAAAAAATCGACGAGCTGCAGAAAACGCAGTGGAGCGAACTTATCACCATCCAGAGCGAGCAGCTGCAGCTGCTGCGCCGGCTGGCGGACGGGCAGCGGTCCGTTTAACTGCGCAGGTTTTGGGTAGTCTGTGGCGCTGCCTGCGCCTAGCCAGTGCAACACGGGGCTTGCGCATTCGCGGTGCAGGTCGCTAAAAGCGGGAGGGCGGTAGTACGATTCGCCAATCGCAACTTGGAGTGGGTATGGGCAAATCGACGTATCGCGCATTGGTGATTGCTTCGCTGGGCATCCCATTATTCGGAATGCTGGCGGAATATGGCTTCGATCTGGTGCCTCATGAGCTGACCGATCTTTCCCAGAGCCTGCTGATGCAGTCGGAAGTCGGCCCCACGGACTGGATCTTCTTGCTGGCGCTTTCGGTGCTCGTGGTGCTCGGCCTCATTTCCTTTTACGGGTTTTATGGGCTGCTGCGGTTCAGAGCATGGGCACCTCGGTTTGCCCTGTGGTCTTCTGCCGCGACGTGGGTCGTCACATGCTTCAGCCCGCCGATTGTGCTGTCCGGCCTGGGGAACGCGACATCGGCCTTGGGCTTTGCGCTGTTTGGCGCGGTACTCGCATTGCCGTACTACTCTCCCGAAGTGCGAGAGATGTTCTGGCCTTCCTCGCCTGAGGCCTGAACAAAAGCCCCAGCCAGGGGCTTTTTGTATGGCACAGCGCTTCGGGCTTCAGAGCAGACTATCGGAACGTCATGCGCAGCAAGCAGGCCTTCATCGGGCGCTGGGGGCTGCTTGGCTGACAGCGCCGGCGCTGGTCGGGGTACACCGGCAGCGCCACCTGCTTTTCGCGGTGCTGGGCGCGCAGGGTCAGGCGCTGCGTGCAGGCCGTTGCCGGCGTGGCCAGCTGGGCATCGGTCGCGCCGATGATCTCGCCGTCGGCAATGCGCTGCGGCAGGCTGCTGAAGGACACCACCATCTGGTCCGTCGCAATCGGCTTGGCATAGGGCTGGGTGGGGCGGCCCTGGCTGTCGTAGTTCAGGTTCAGCAAGTAGCGGCTGTGCTGCCACTCGTCTGCATCGCCCTGCATCACGGCATTGAACACCGTGCGGTGTACCTGCGCCGCGGCCTCTGCGGCCAGAGAAAAAGGCCAGTTCCCTACGCTGCGAGTCTGCAGGCGGGTGCAGCGCGGCTTCCATGCGGTTAAAGGCGTCGATATAGGCGACCTTCCTGCGCAGTGCTTCCTTGCCGGTAAAGCCCATGGCCAGCAGCGTAAAACCGTCGCGAGTGATTCGGTGAGCCGGAAGCGTGCGTCCTGTTGAGTCAGTGAAATCGCTCAACGCAAAATTGCGTTCAGTGAATTCGGCAGGGGGCGTCGAGTCTTTTGATGGCGCGAACCACATCAGCGTGGCTATCGTTACGCCACAAGCTTTGTCGCAGCTATAAGCTCCGTGGAAAAGTTGTAGATATCGTCCAGTTTGCTAAGAGGGTGGCGCACTTCCTTTTTTTCCGCATCCAAAATTCCAAGGTATTTTTGGCTGCGATTGAAGTGGAGGCGACAAACGGGCTTGCGGTTGTTGTCATCCAGCAAAATGCCGAAATAGCTCTGTGTGTCCCTGTGACCAATTCGTTCTGGCTCGACGCTTGTTCGCACAATCGATTTCACAATGAAGAACCCTTCCATCTCCTCAGGGGTCGTTGCGATGCGAGCGGCTTCCTCATCTTGTGATGCTGGTGGCTTGTCGGTCGATTTCTCCGACTTCACAGCATCATCTGTAGCAAGTGGCTGAGCCACCAGAGTCTGTGGTGCAACTCCAGTAATAGCTGACTTCAATCGATCATTGACCAAATCGCCGGTGAACTGGGTGACTGCTTTAAGTAGCAGTGGCTGGAACTGTTCACGCACACGCGCAGTGATTGCTCCGTCATAGACACGGGCAGTAAAAAATCGAAGAAATTCTTCGCATGGGTCGCTGAACTGATTGGCCAATTCACGTTTGAGCTGACCGATATATTTCAGTTCGCCCGCTGCACTGATGATGGAGTCAACGTCAAATGCGGAGCGCGTGAGATTGCGAAGCTCTGGTGCCGCGTGCTCATCGATATCCAGTAGATCAAGCTCCAAAAATGGCTTTTCATCCATTTTGTTGGGGGCGTCCAGGTCTGTGAAAAACTTGTAGACCCGTCCATTCGTGAGGATAGAGATTCTTGCGGTCGTTACGTGAAAGTAGCGGAAAAGCTGGCTTGCATGGTTGACATTCAGTGGCTCACCGAGCTTTTTGCATTCGATCAGCATTTGGACTTGACCATCTTTGAAAATGGCATAGTCGATCTTTTCACCTTTCTTGGTACCTACATCGCAGATGAATTCTGGAACAACTTCGGAAGGATTGAAAACGTCATACCCCAATACGGATTGAATAAAAGGCATGACGAATGCCGTTTTTGTCGCTTCCTCTGTTGAGATGTTTTGGCCCTGCTGTCGGATTTTTGCGGCAAGGTTGTTAAGGCTTTCGTAGAACTCCACATTTCCTCCTTCAAGTTGTTTGTGAGGGCATCATATATAAGTGCTTACATGGGATTTTCCCAATTGCTTTTGGCGCTTGCATATTTCGAGTCTCAACATTTCAGCCGATACTGCTCATCCCGAGCAACCTTGCGCTCCCTCCGCACCCAATCCAGATCGTAATACTGGCTGCCAGCTCGCCCCATGCTGTCCAATGCTTTGACGCGTTCTTCCAGCGCATCGCAGACTTGTTTTTTGCCGGGCTCGGCAGGCTGGGCAGGGCGGTTTTGATAGACAACTGCAGGGGCTGCGGTATTGCGCTGGGTTTTGCGCCATTGGGATTCGGCATGGGCCACTTTCTGATCCCAGGGCAGGCCGGAGGGTACGGTTTCCGTGCGTTCCAGAAAGGCGTTGTGCTGGCCGCATGAATGGCTGCTCCAGAACAGCCCGCCGCCATGGCCTTTGCACAGATAAACGGTGCTGCTGGAGTGGCCGCTGTGCAGGGTGGTGGTTTTGTCTTCCACCACTTTGCTGCCTTTGCATGCCTCTTGAGAATAGGCATTACCGCAGCGATAAATGGGCTGCGCTATGGCCGGAGAGGTAGCGGTGGCTGACAGCATAAATGCTGCGGCAGTCAATGCAAGCAGAAAATGCATGCGGAGCATTATCTGTAAAAATTAGTTACCGAGATATTAACCCCGGCCCGCGGTGCGATGTTGGCTAACTGTAATAAAGCAAAGAAAAAGGCAGTGTAAAGAACTACATTGCCTTTGTGCGTTAGCAGGTGCTTTTTGGGGGAGGGCTAATCAAATTTCAACGACAGCCTGCGTTGGGCTGGCGTGCGCATGTGTCTATCTTGCAAAGCGCTTGATGCAACTGGTGACCACACCCCATATTTCCAGAGCCTGTCCTTCCTGCGGCACGGTGTCGGGGTAGGTGGGGGCGCCTGCCTTGAGCTTGCAGGTGTCGCCATCGCCCTCCAGCACTCTGATGACGAGTTCGCGCTCGACAACCGCCACGACGATGCTCCCATCACGAGCGCGCAACTCCCTGTCCACCACGACGATATCACCGTCATCGATGCCGTGTTCCTGCATGGACGGACCGGCCACACGCAGCACAAATGTGGCCTTGGAGTGCGTGACCAGCAGGTCTGTAATATCCAGCCGCTTGCCAGCGAAGTCATTGGCGGGCGAGCCTGCGCGCGCGCTGCAATCAGCCAGCGGCAAAGTAACCGGGGACGCGATCAGTTGGACGGGCATACCACTCATGAGACGATGACTGTTCATATGTACAGTGTAGCGGTTGATGAGGATCAGGTGTCATGAATCCACGTTGATGTCGCATGCTTTGTACTCGATCTTGCGTCCGGCTCTGTGCGGAGTCGGGGATCCATGTTGAGTTGCATCTGCTATGCCGAAGGCTGGCCGGCCCGCAGTGGCGACTGTGGCGGGCGGCCATTAAGTGGGCATTACATTAGCAGGCACTAGAAAATGACTAGCCGCATGAATTGCAGAGCATAACGGCATTATCGGAATGACTGCGCTACGCGGCGGCTAGAGCAGCCAAGTGAATATCCGCAGCCCCTTGAGTGCTGGCCGCATTCACATGGTCAAAGTAATCGTACCAGCCGCTGGCCTTGATGCCCGCCAGCAGGGCGTCACGAGCGGCCTGGTCAGGAAAGCGCCAAATACCAAGGAATGTATGCGCGGTTCCCTGGTCAATGTTGGAGTCCGTTTCTGCCAGAGAGAGAACTTCGACACCGAGGCTGGAGAGTTGATTCAATGCGAGTCCGATGCCGCCAAGAAAGTGTTGCCTTTGGTCGGCAGGCAGTGCGAGCCAAGCCGAATTGGGGGTGTAGAGCTCTACGAGGTAATGAGACATGGTTCCACTTTCACTTGAGATTGCGCAGTGCGCGTTGACATATACGATGTGTGGCGGCGGCTTGGGAGCTTTGAAGCCATTGGGCACAGATGTCACGTACCCAGGCTGGCTGGTCCTTGGCGGCATCATTGAGCCAATTGGCGACCGAGTCCTGCACGTAGACCGAAGGGTCGCTCTTCAGAGCTGAGAGCAAAGGCAGCGCTTGCTCGGGCGAGCATTTGAGCTGTGAGATATGTGTGCTCCACACCCCGCGGGGACGCAAAACCTCGCACGCGAATCGTCGGATACGGTCAGAAGGATCTTGTGTCCATGGCATCAGCTGAGCGATAGCCGTCGCTAGGTCTTGCACCAGGTGCGGCCGCATCGCCATCCAAGCCCATTCACGCACACCAAAATGGGCATCATCTGCCAGCGGGCGCATTGTGGCCAGCCGTACACCGAGATCTACATTAGGCTGCGCACCGATCATGAAACACGCCCAGCCTCGTGCCATATCTGCGTGGTGCGTTCGGCATTGTGCGATGCCCCCAGTACCCAAGTCCTCCAGCAAGACTGCGCCGATACGGGCCATGCGTTTGAGCACACCCAGCTGGCAGGCTTCATCGATCGTGTTCAGTGCGCGAGCCGTAAGTGCCGGAAAGAGTGTTCGTGCCAGTACGGCTTGGTCGACTGCCAGGCACTCAGCCAGCGTCGCGCATTGCAACTCCCCGCGCGATAGCGCATGCAGAACGTCCTGAGGAATGTCAACGGTGCGCGTCGCACCCTTGCGGACTTGATCCCTCATGATTCAACGTCCGATTCAGGGCCTCGTACTTTCTCCAGCAACGCTGCCAGCTGCTTTCGCTCATCTACAGACAGGTTGCCAAACAGGCCTGCAATCCACCGGCCATGCTGATTGATAACGGTACTGGCAAGTTGTTTTCCTTTTGAGGACAGTCGAATGCAAAGTGCGCGGCGGTCTTCGGCGTTGGCGTGACGTTCAATCAGACCCTCGCGCTCCAGTCCGTCTAAGAGGCCGGTCACCGTGGCGCGGGTCACGCCAGCCCGTTCGGACAGCGCGTTGGGTGCGAGTCCGTCAGGCGCCACATCGAGAAGGAACAACAGCACAAAGCGCCCCTCAGACAAACCATGAGGGGCCAGCAAAGCAGCGCAGTCGCGGTCGATGTTTGCAGCCATAGACAGCACTTGAAAACACAGCTGGATGCCATCCACATCGGTAAGTTTGCGTTTTTGCGCTTCTTCAATTAGCGCCTGGTACTTCTGTTCAAGCTTCATTAGTTAGCCAAAATATAATATGGTGGCTAATTATATGAGCGAGATCACTGCATGAATAGTGGGCCAAGCATCACTTCAACAGATGCCGGCTTGTCGATTGCAGACTTTGGCCTGGCTGAGCGCTGATTCAATGACCAGGCAGAGTAGGGTATTGAACCATCAGGGTCGTTCCGGGGCGGCGCTTGCCTGTCATCAACCGGCGCGGGCCGAGGCCCGCACTTTCATCCCGATCAGTTGGTGGCAAAGCAGTACATCAGCCCGGCGCTGCCGCTTTGCTGGAGCTGCTCAACGCTGCAGCCGCGCGTGCCGTGCGACGAGTTCCACGAGGCATTGGCCACAGGGTCGGGGTTGGTGCCTTGGTGGTCGTGGTGGCCCACGATGGCAGAGCCGCCGTCGCTCTTGGTCCAGTTGCCGCAGGTGGTGTCCTTGCCGGGCTCGGGCAAGGCCAGGGTGCCGTCAGGGCGCGAGCCGGTCAGGATGTCGTGGCGGTTGACCTCATCTCCAAAGCCCGAGACGACTTCGCCCTTTTCGGTCAGTGAGGTGTCCTTGCCGACCTTGGCATTGGCGCTGTGCAGGTCGGCCACGCTGGTGGCAATGACCACGCCCTTGGCGTTGCGCCACGGTCCGTTGCCGATGCGGTCGCGCGCATTGACGGCCGGTTGTCCGTTCAGTGCCGCATTGCTCAGGTAAGCGCGCCAGGTCTTGTTGCCTGCGCCCACGCTGGCGGCCAGCGACTGGCAGTAGCGGTCGGCCCCGGCCAGCCCGCCCAGGTCGCCGCCCTTGCCTGGGTTGGTGCTGGTAATGAAGAAGCTCATGGGGTTGCCGCCCGACGCCCCCATGGCGCCGCAACCCACGATCAGTGCGGCCGCCGCGAGGGCGGTGCTGGCAGAAAGAACCAAACGAGGGGACATGGCAGGCTCCTGAGCAATAGTGGAGCACGCAGGCTAACGCAAGGCTGTGTCAGCGGCAATATGGATGGGGCAGCGAGTTGGGCCAGGCGCAGCGGGCTGTCTGCAGATGAGGCAGTGGACTAGCACTGCTTCAATCAAATATCCAGAGATAAGCACCCGCAGCAGCACATGCCAAAGCCATCACCAAGAAGACCCAGTGCAAGCCCGGAATGCCTTCGGCCCCTGTGTACTTGTGAGAGCGAGAAGTCCCTTGCTCTCGTACCGACAAGGGGGCGGCGTTCACAGCTCTGCCTGACGCTGGGGGAACAGCCCAAACCCGATGATTCGCCGAATGGTGAAACTGAAATGCGTCGTAGGCCAAGTAGCCAAAAAACACGGCGAGCGCAAAGAGCCAGAATGGTGACATCCAAGGTCTCGGTTGTTACGGAGGGAGCCTGATTATTGGCTCGATTCTTAATAAATTTGGCAGAGGTCTGAAAAAGTGCCATTTTCCTTCGTTAATCAATTTCTCTTTGGGTTTGTGCGCTGCCGTTGCATTCGGCCAATAGCTGTCCTTTAGGGCTACCAGCTACACTCAGCAGCAATTATTTTTCCACCAGAATTTTCGAAGGTCAGACATGCGTCGTGAGGCTATGGTCTTTGGTGGGTTTATCTTGGTTCTTGGTGTGTTCGGGATTGTGAATGGAAGCGCCATTTTAATTCGCGGTGCGATCCATGTCGAAGGAACCAGCTGCAAGGCAATATGCGGGATCTTGCTCTTGCTTGCAGAGCTTTTTACCCCGGAGTTTGGGGCCGCCGCGGCGGGAGCAATCTACTTGCTATTAGGCTTCAGCTTGGCCTTGGCAGGTTACTTTTTGCTAAGAGGCCGGCAAAGGGGGCGGCCTTGAACGGCCGCGGTGAGTCAAGCAGAGCCGGCTCTGCCGGCAAAGACGATCGAATATCAATCTGGCACATGCCAAGAAAGTCTGTCCTATGCCCGAAAATAATGTGGTAGCTGGTGTCGTGGCAAGAGCCATTCGACCCAAAGACTTTGATCAGTGGCTCTCGCTCTGGGACGGCTACAACGCTTTCTACGGACGGGCCGGAGCTTCCGGACTGCCCCGAGAAATTACCGAGACAACCTGGGAACGTTTCTTCAATCCCATCGAGCCAGTGTTTGCGGTGGTGGCGGAACATGAAGGAGAGGTAGTTGGCCTGGCTCATTACCTGTTTCACCGCAGCACGACCAGGCTTGCCCCGGTCTGCTACCTGCAGGATCTTTTCACCGCCCCCACACGGCGCAAGCTCGGAATTGGCAAGGCCCTCATCAACAACGTCTACGAGCAAGCCACGCTGGCTGGTGCGAGCCGCGTCTACTGGCAAACGCAAGCAACCAATGAAGCCGGCCGCGCGCTCTACGACAAGTTGGCCAGACATAGCGGATTTATCGTTTACAGCCATGAGTTGTAGCCCGACACGCCATGCAGGTGCGATGAGGTGGCAGCTTGGGGGGGGCGGCTGTCGCAATAGTGCCAGAATCAGGCCATCAACACTTTGCCTTGTCAGGTGTCCAGAGCCAAACAGCGCGAGAGCCCAGTTCAAGCATCGGTTTAGAGCTGGATAGTGATGGAGTCATCTGATTTGCTGTCTCGGGTTCTCCGACAACCCATACCCTGTGCTTGGTTGTGCACAAAGCATGGTTTGCATCTTGCTTTCCCAGGAGTAAATGACTAGCGCTATTTGGAGAGAAATCTGCGGCATCCAGCAGTTCTTTCCTCCAGTTGTCTGACTTTGATGCTTGGGCTGCTTGCCAGTCATCGACGATCCAAGCGACCTGGTCCGTGTGCATGTAGAAACGCACGCCGTAGTAAAGTTGTCCGAGCATCATGATTCGATCGTCAGGTTGCACCGGTAACGCAGCCAGGCGGTCCCAACGAGCTTTTTGAGGAACACCTTTGATGCCGAAGCCGATGGCAAGCGCCGCGCAAAGAGCTGCTGAAACTCCCATGTTGATAGCGAGCTTAGACGTCAGCTGCGGTAAATGCAGCTCGCCGCCAGCGAAAGCTGTTTGCCACATGCGAGCGATCAGGTAGGCCAGAGGTGGGAGTGCCGGCAGCACATAGCCCACGATCTTGCTGCTGGGAATCGAAAAGAATGCCATCACAGCCAATAGCCAAACCACCATATATCGATCGAGGCTCATTTGTGCAGGGTGTGAGTCAGACTTGGGCATGAACTCTTGCAGAGTCCGCCACCGCCTGAACAGCATATAGATTCCAGTCAGAGTCCAAGGAAGACATGCCAGTGTGATCACTGCCAGATAGAACCACCATGATTGCGGGTTGTTGAAGCCCGTTTCGGTATAGCGCTGGAAATGCTGTGTGACAAAGAAATAATGAAAAAACTGCGGATGCTGCTTTTGCGCAAACCATACCCATGGCCCCGCAATCGCAAGTATGGCGAGCCATGCTGGAGGGTACAGGGGCAGTACCAATTGGTTCCAGCGACGCTCCCAGACAATCCACATACACCACACCAAGCCGGGCAAGACTAGGCCAGTGAGTCCTTTGGCTAGGAAGCCAAGACCGGCAAATACACCCGCCGCCATGATCCAGCTATGCCAGGATTTGCCAAATTGCAACTCTATCGTGGCAATGAATGCACATGTGGCGCAGGCACACATACAGCCGGCCAGTAGCATGTCCATATTGGCATACTGGGCAGCCAGAAAGGTAAATGGCATTGTGAGGAAGATGATCACCGTGGTTACGGTGGTCGATGTACTCGCATAGCGTCTGGCCAGAGCCAGTAGACTCATCGACGCCAGCCATGCTCCCAGCATGGACGGCAGGCGCGCCACCCATGCGTGCACGCCGAACACCTCATAGCCTGTGGCTGCAAGCCAGTAGTACAGAGGCGGCTTGTGAAAGAAGGGAAGCCCGTTGAGATGAGGCGTCACCCAATTGCCGGTGCGCAGCATATCTAAGGCAATAACGGCATAGCGTCCCTCATCCGGGTTGCTCAATGGACGAATCCACGCAAGGGCCAAGAGCCACAGCGCCATTGCTAAACCGCAAAGGATTGTGTCGTCGATCTTGCGGCTGAAGGCCTTCACGCCCAGAGGGATGACGGTTTGCACGGGCTAGATCAGACCGCAGAGCGAAATAACAAAGGTTGCAGCGCATTTGCTTCTGGCTGCAACCTCAAACCTTTGCATCTTTACTAGCAGCATCACCGACTCCTTTGGCTAAACAGGTCGTGATGGGCTTGGACTTGGCAGCTCACCGCTGTTATTGCTGGCTGGAATCTAGGCTTCGCAACTTATCAATTTCTTAAGGCGCACGCGCTTAAGGTGCTTACTTGATATGTCAATCTGATACAGCGAGCCTCCACATATTTTTTGGTCGTCAATCAGTGAGCCTCAGCGATACAAAAAATCGTGTGCCCAAGGAGGGCGACAACGCATATGCCGTCATCAAAGCGTCGTCGGGAATGGTTGCTGTGGATTAAACAGTTCTTCTGTCTAGGCAAAGAGGCTCCTTTAGGAGCCTTTCTGATTCAGCCAGTTCAGATCAATTGGATGCGCTAAGTTAAAAACTTCTTTCGCAAGCAACGACCTCCAGAGCGGTGCAGAGGATAGCGCGGAGACGTTTGCGCAGACAGCCAACAGGCATCAGAAGCCGGACAAGGGATTGCTGCGCTTCTGAATTCCGGGTCGTTGAGGACCAATCAAGTGTAGAAGTTCCGATCTGATCTGACAGTTGCTCCCGTTTCGGACGGTACGGCTGTCAGATTAATTCAGCTCTTTTACCTTGTCGTCCCACACCTCCTTTGCATCCATCAGCGTTTGCATCGGCGTCCTGCCGCAGCACATCTTGCCCTGATGCGTGCGCTGGCTGTTGTAGTAATTGATCCAGTCGTCCAGATCCGTTTGCAGCTCGTCGATGGACCGGTAGATCTTGCGCCTGAACGTCACCTGGTAGAACTCCTGCAGGATGGTCTTGTGGAATCGCTCGCAGATGCCATTAGTCTGCGGGTGACGCACCTTGGTCTTGGTGTGTTCAATGTCATTGACGGCTAGGTACAGTTGGTAGTCATGCGTTTCGGCCTTGCCGCAATACTCCGTGCCCCTGTCGGTCAAGATTCGCAACAGCCCCATGCCTTGCTCGGCCAGGAACGGCAGCACCCGGTCATTGAGCAGATCAGCACCTGTGATCGGCGTTTTTGTGGTGTAGAGCTTGGCAGCGGCCCATTTGGAATAGGTGTCCACAAAGGTCTGCTGGTAGATGCGCCCGACTCCCTTGATCGAGCCCACATAGAAGGTGTCCTGGCTACCCAGATAACCGGGATGGGCGGTTTCGATTTCTCCGCAGGCCAGCTCATCTTCACGCTTTTTCTCCAAGGCTGTCACCTGGGCTTCGGTGAGCACAGCGCCAGTCTTGGCGACCTCGGCCTCCAGGTTTGACAGACGCTGTTTGAAGCTGGCCAGTTGATGGCGCATCCAGATGGATGCGTACACCGGATGGCGACGCAAAGATGCCCCGCTGGCGTAATTCATTGCTGGCACGCAACTGTCCATGCGCTGGCTGCTCCAGGGCATAGGTAATAACGGTCGCTTCGATGGCGTCATCAACCCGGTTCTTGAGATTGGGCTTGCGCCTTGAAGTCTGGATCTGGGCCTCGACGCCGCCTTCTTCGTGGGCATGCTGATAGCGGTAGAAAGTGTCACGGGAGACGCCCATGACTTTGCACGCCTTGGAGATGTTGCCCAGCTCGCTGGCCAGGTTGAGCAGGCCGACCTTGTGCCGGATGATGGTTTGGTTGAAACTATTCATGAGGTTTCTCCGTTGGGCGCTTGCGCGCCCGGATTGATAAAGATTCGTACCCTTATCAAAACGGGAAACCTCACCTGTTGGCAAGGCACACTGTCAGATCAAGTCTGAACTTCTACAAATCAAGTCAGGTGGTCTTCCACAATCAACCAGCCCATGCTCCCAACCCCATCATTGATGATGTCCAGGTGGTTGCTGCCCTCGTACACACGAATTTTCTGACCAACAAAGGCTTTGGGTGCAAGGCGCTCAATATTGGACAGGGCGAGCCTTATTTGCTCGCCAAGCTCAGAAAGTGACTTTTGAGAGTAGTCAATGTCCATAGCCTCGGCCAGCAGTCCATAGACAACTCTCTTTTTTCCCTCTTCGGGGAAAGAGAGCACCTTTGTATGCAAGAGCTCTGCATCCGAAAATTTGCGACCAGTGAGCTTTTCAAAAACTTCAATGCTTGGCAAAGTTCCCTCCTGGCGCTGTGTGACTCAATGTAACCAGCATAGTCGAGCACATTGAAGAGATGCAAGCACCAAGAGCGCGTAGTTACGCCTACTTCACTAATGAATTCAGGACTGCAAATGACCCAGACCACCTTCTGGGCATGGTTTGTCAATCGCCCTCAGGTGCCTGTTCCTGCCCGTGAAAGGCTTCCCATGCAGCTGCTTCCAGTTCACCGCAATCAGAGATGAGGTTGCCGCTCTCATCATGAAGCGTATACGTTTGTTGCTCACCTCCAATGCTCGCGGCGCCATCAAGTCCCAGCAGCAAGGTATACATGGTGTCTCTCAGCACCGAATCCAGAATCGCTCGAAGTTGCTCGTGCTGCTTGGGCGTGAGCTCTAGAGCTTCGATCCTCGCTGCGACCTCCGACTCCTCATGAGCATTCATGAAAGACAAAAGAAGTTCTGATTTGAGCTTGACCCAGTTTTCAACAAATTGTTTGGCGTTCATCGTCACATACCAGGTTGCAATGAGCAAAGGACCGCTATTGTCCGATTGAATCCGCCACCCGTTGCAGTCATCGGCAGCGTCCAGGAGACTGAAGAAAAATGACCGCAAAAGTCGCGACTTATGGCAACTCACTGCTCGCCAGCATTCGGTTTGCAGCTGTTCATCACAGCAAGCCTGAGCCAGGCCAACGCGGGATCATTGTGCTTTCGCGCATGCCAAGCCTGTTGATATGCCATTTTCGGTAATTGCAATTGGCGTGGAGGCGCAAACTGCCGCAGATTCTTGAATGAGCGCAACGGGCCTACAGCACGACGGGCAATCGTCAGAACCAGATCGGTACCTGGCAGCAATTCAACCGCAGCGCTCCAGTGTGGCAAGGCCACCGCAATCCTCCTTTTAAGTCCCTTGGCTGCGAGTGCGCGCTCGATCTCGTCGTTCGCATCCGGCCTCAATGCCAGCATGACATGAGGGCTCGTCAGCCATTCCTCTAGCGACAGTCCTCCTTTTTCCGGACTGACGGCCTTGTCTGCGAGACAGATGAAATCCTCTTCGAACAGTGTTTCGACCTGGATGTCTTGTGCAAGATCGGGAAAGATCCCCAGAGCCAGATCCAATTCACCATCGGCTAGCTGTACCAGCATGGCATCCCGGCTGGCCTGACTGATGGCGAAGTCAAAGCCGGGCGCATGTTTGCGGACATATCGCATCAGGTCCGGAAGTACCAGACGAGCCGCATAGTCGGACAGTGACAGCCTGAATCGTCGCTGTGCCTGCAGTGGATCGAACTGAGGCGTTCCCAGCAGAGTATTGAGGCTGCCCAAAGCCTCCGAGAGCGGTTGCAGCAGCGCATTGCCTCGGGCCGTCAGCTCCAGCTTTCCCTGCTTGCGCACCAGCAATGGGTCATTGAAATGCTCGCGCAACTGAGCTAGCGAATGACTCACTGCCGGTTGGCTCTTGTGCAGGCGCATGGCAGCCCTGGTCACGTGCTTCTCAGTCAGCAACGCGTGAAGTGCCAGCAGCAGATTGAGGTCGATACGGCGCAAATCATCCATGCGAAGAATAGTACACGTGCATATAAACGATTTCCATAATTAATCCGTATGCGAGACCATTCAAACATTGCTTGTAAAGGTTTGAAGGAGTAGCAGATATGAACAGCAAGATGGCATTGATGACGGTCGCCTCACTGGGCATGGCCTTGCTGGCAGGGGCCATCCTGCCTTTTCAGGCCGCTGCAAATGCCAACGTAGGCCGTGCTCTTGGTCACCCTTTCTGGGGGGCCACCACATCGCTGGTGATCAGCCTGGCCGTGATGGTGCCCATGCTGATTCTGGTCAAAGCCCCCATGCCGAACTTCAGCAATGCGTTTCACGGTCCCTGGTGGTTCTGGATCGGCGGTGTCCTGGGGGCTGTTTACGTCGCCAGTGCTGCAGCCCTGATACCCAAACTGGGTGCCGGCGGATTCCTGGTTGCCGTGGTCGCAGGACAGATGGTCGTGGCTGTATTGATCGATCACTTCGGTGTCATGGGGCTGGAGCCCAAGCCCATCAACGTCATGCGTGTGCTGGGCGTTCTCCTGATTCTTGGCGGGGTGTTTTTGATCCAGGGAGCAGGAGCAGCCAGACCTGCCGTCACAGCGATCCCCGTCGCCTCCAGCGTGGGCTTGGCTTGAGCACAAAAATAGTGATTGACCCACTGGCGCGGCGCCAGTGCGCTAAGCACTGCTCGAAAGGAAATGGAAATCAGCGCCTCACGCCGAAATGCTCAATGCGAGCCCTTGGTTGGACATTGACGGCCCCGTGCCATAGCTGCCTGACAAGATCAAGCAAACACATGCCTTCCTATCAAAAAAATGTCCCTGACGCTCGCCGAACGTCTGGGGTTTCATCACACCAGGTGCCTACGATTAGGAGTGTGCATGCCTGGAGCAGGAGATCGCCATGAGCAAATTCAGTATTCAGCACATTGATCACATCGTGTTGCGCGTCACCGACCTGGAGCGCAGCATCCGCTTCTACCAAGCGGTCCTGGGCTGTACCTTGGTGAAGCGTCGCGAGGATTTGGGTATGGTTCACCTGCGAGCTGGTGCATCCATGATTGATCTGGTGGATGTTGAGGGCCCGTTAGGCCGTGCGGGCGGAGCTGCGGCCTCAAGCGAGCGCAGAAACGTCGATCATTTTTGCCTGCGTATCGAGCCTTTTGATGAGCAAGCCATACTCACCCATTTGGCGAGCCATGGTCTCGAGGCGGATGGGGCGGTGCGACGCTTTGGCGCTGATGGCATGGGCCCGTCCATTTACTGCAAAGACCCGGACGGCAATCAGCTTGAACTTAAAGGGCCTGCGAGCGCCGATTGACAACTCAGGCGGCAGTCCGAACTCCCTGAGTGCTCGCTATGCCCGATTGGGTTGCTCGAAAGACAGCCTCTGGTTGTGGATTGAAGCGATTGTGGCTGTCGTTGTCCGGCCCGCAAGAGGCGCTTCCCATAGCCACCAGGTGGCATCGTCACTGTCCCTGCCACCTCAGGACGGGTTCGTTTGACCTTTAAACTAGCCGCATGAATCGACGTAGTCTGCTCTTATCCGCCCTGGCCGCAGGGTTTGCTCAAGTGACGGCGGCAGGCCCCCAGCCTCAAGAAATGACCGAGTGGTCTCGGTTCTTCACAGAAGCCGATGCGCAAGGCAGCATCGTTGTTCTCGATGCACGCGATAGCTCTGAAATTACTCGCGTCTACAACGTGTCGCGTTCCGGCCGGCGTTACTCGCCAGCCTCTACCTTCAAGATTCCGCACAGCCTGTTTGCGCTTGATGCAGGGTTGCTGCGCGACGAGTTTCAGCTCATTCAATGGGATGGTGTGAAACGACCTGTGGAGGCCTGGAACGTGGACCAGAATCTGCGCTCCGCGATGAGGAACTCCACCGTCTGGGTGTATGAGCGCTTCGCCAAGGAACTCGGTGATGCAGGCGAGACCGCCTATATGCGAAAGATTGGGTATGGCAATGCGGTCGCCACTGGCGACAAGCCATTCTGGGTTGAGGGCGACCTCGCCATCTCATCCTTCGAGCAGATTGCTTTCTTGCAACGGCTTTACCGCAATCAATTGCCTTTCCAGGTCGAGCACCAGCGGCTTGTGAAGGACGTGATGGTCAATGAAGCAGGGCCTGACTGGATACTGCGTGCAAAAACGGGCTGGACCGGAAAAATCGGCTGGTGGGTGGGCTGGGTAGAGTGGCCCAGCGGCCCCGTCTTCTTCGCCTTGAACATAGACACTCCCAACAGACTTGCCGACCTTGCCAAACGGCAAAGCATCACACGCAATGTTCTGCGCTCCATTAAAGCGCTACCCACTTCAGCATAGATCTGAACCGGGAGCAGAAGCCGACAGAGCCATGTCTTGAAGAGCTCTTGCGGCCGGTTTCTGCCCCCGTTTGCATGTTCCATGGGGACGCTTGAGATGTGAGCCGACATGGATAGTCAGGCGACAATCTCTCCGTTGCGGATCGCCACGCGAATGGCCTGCGCCGTCGTGGCAACGCCCAGGCGCTTGCGGATGCGGCGCAGGTGGTTTTCCACAGTGCGTTCGGATAGACCGAGGGTTGCGGCAATCTCCGTCTGCCGCCGGCCGGCGGCCGTCCATACGAGCACCTCACGTTCGCGATCGGATAGGGGGCCGAGCTCCTCTTGCGCGGGCAGTTCCAGCAGCCTGCGCGCCGTGCGGAATGCGGTTTGGGCGATCAGCTCCAGCGCCAGCCGGGCCTGTGGCGAGGCATCGATGCGCTCGCCGCCCAGGCTCATCGCGCCTTCCAGCCCCAGGAGGCCGAATACAGGCACTTGCAGACCGTGGATACCCGGGCCCTGCGGCGCGCGGACGACGCTGTAACGCTCGCCCTGAGCGCCGTTCGTCTTGCTCCAGAAAAAGGGCTGGTTCGTTTCCAGGATATGGTGCGTCACCGGGCAGTGCCGCACGTAGTTTTCAGCATCGACAGGCGCGCCCGTGCCGAACCAGTCGCCTTCGATCCAGTAGATGCGCTCCACCGCATCGTCCCGAGCGCTGGAAGCCGAGAACAGCACAAAACGGTCGTACCCCAGCGGCGCGCCGACCGCACGCACCGTATCCTGGATTGCGGCGAGGCTGCGGGCGCCCTCGATGGCGAGGGCTCCGTTGAATGCCGCCTGCACTATTGCGGTGCTCATCTCAGGCCGTGACTTCCTTGAGCAAGGTTTCGGCCGCGAGCTTGCCAAGCGCATTGCCAGCCAGAGGGCTGTCTCCGGTGATCAGCTGGCGGTCCCGGTGCACGGCACCCGAGATGCCGTCGTTGACGATCTGGAAGCCCAGGGCCTTGAGCCTTTCGCCGAACTTCCAGGTCAGGTGACCCGGCATGTAGCCGATGGCCGGGGTCTGCGCATCAAGTGCATCGGGGAAGGCGCAGATCTTGTAGCCTCGGTAGATGTCGCTGTCACCAACCGCGAGGAAGGCCGCAGGTCCATGGCACAGGGAGATGACGAATCGGTTGTTGGCCGCAGCCCATTCCAGCACCGCACCTACGTCACGGCTGTCGGGGATGCCGATCAGCGCGCCATGCCCACCGGGTACGAAGATGGCGGCATACTGCTCCAGCCCTTGCTCAAGCACCGTCGACAGGCGCAGCGGCTCCTTGAATTGCGAGTGGTACTTGTTGAAGAAGCCCTTGACCGTCTCGTCTTCGGAAGGCATTGCCCAGAACTCGAACTTGACGGGATTTCCCGACACCGTTGCCACATCGAACGCGAAGCCCGCCCTGTCAAGGTGGTACATGGGCAGCAGTGTCTCGACCGGGTGGTTGCCGGTTGAGAAGAAGCTGCCGTTATCGGTCAGCAGGTAGCGCTCGTCTGCGCCGATCATCAGGATCTTCTTGCTGCCTTGGTAGGTTTTCGCGTAGTCGGCCCCGCTCAGGTCGGACTTGGGCGACGTGAACTGGCTGAGCGAGTAGGAGGAGGGAAAGAACGCATTGAGTTCGGCCGGATCGGGTTGCGGTTGCTTGTCGGAAGTCGATGATTCAGCCATGGGGCACCTCTGGGGTAGTTTGCGGAGTGCACAACAATGCGGCGGCAAGAAACATGTGGCAATGAGGGATTTCCGTCAATGAGAGTCGGGCGAAGCCGGAATTTTGCCCCCGGCCTGTTTCAGGCTTGCACAGTGCCAAAGTCGGGAGCAGAAGCCTGGCGTCGCTCCGGCAATTCGCGTGTCTCAACGGTTGAATCACTTGCTGAATCACTTTGGGCCGACTGCATTTGCGATGCGCGCCTAGCCTGTTTGTCCGCATACATGCACCGATCAGCCTCCTTGAGCACAGCCTGCGAAGAGCTGGCGGATGGATCGGCACTCACAATGCCAAAGCTCGCTCCTGGATAGTCGAAGCTGCACTCGGCAAATCTATAGGTTCCGATCAGCAGCGGTGCCAATCGACTGCGCATGGCTTCAAGAGCCTTGTCCTGATCCATGGGGTCAGGCGGAGCAATCAGTCCGATGACGACGAATTCATCACCACCTAGCCGCCCCAGCATGTCGCTCTTGCGCAGACCCGCAGACATGCGCCGGCCGACTTCGACAAGGAATTGGTCACCGACCACATGTCCGTAGGTATCGTTGATCGCCTTGAACCCATCCAGATCGATGAAGGCCACCAGGACCCATTGCTGCGTGCGGCCTGCCAAAGCGAATAGCCGATCCAGTTGAGCCATCACATTGCGCCGGTTCGGCAGATTGGTCAGTGCATCATGGTTCGCCGCATGCCGCTCGTCCTGCCGCCGCACCACCACTTGTCCGATCACGTGGCTGCAGAGCAGGATGAAAAGCAGGCCGATCGCCGCAACCAGCCCTGCGATCCAATAGTGCTGTCGACGCATGGCAGGCAGGTGATCCAGGGCTGCCATCGTGATCAGCTGGTACTGTGTTTTGGATAGCGGCTCACGCCGCAGCAGATAGGGTTTTCCATCGATGAGCCACTGATCAGCATGACCAGAGCTGGCCATGGCCTGCACATCCAGAGCTATTCCTGGATCTTCTCCATTGTCTGGCGAAGAGGGCGTGCTGGAAGACTGCGCAGTACCCGGCGAAAGAAGCCCTGCCGCATTGCGGAGCATGAATGGAGCGGACGAAGCGGTAGTCACTCTTTCCTGGCGATCCACGATCAGTGCAATGTGGTGTCCAGTCAGGTAGAGCGCTATTTCCGGGGCATCGAACTTCACCGTGACGGAGCCCAGAGGCATGTCGTCTTCGTTCTCAATGCGGCTGGCTACAAAATAGGACGGTGTCTTGTTCAGCCGGGCGATACCGAACGAATGGCCATTGCCGTCACGCAATGCATCAATCAGATAGGGACGGCCGGAGTAGATCATGCCCACGATGCTGTCAGGCTCGTCCCAGTTGCTGGCAGTCACTGTGTCGTCCGACATATTGTTCATGTAGATGCGGGCATAGCGAAGATCGCTGGAGAGTTCATGCATGAAGTTGCCGACTTTGCGCACCAACGGATCCTGCGTGAATTGTGCCGCGCGCTGCTGGCGCGTGAGCCTGGCCAGACTTGGCGGATCGTCGCGATACCGGGTGGCCAACTGGATCACCGAGCCCTGGCGCGCCACCATATTGGCCACACTCAACATTTCCGTGAACAGCCGATCCATGATGCGTGCGGTCGTCTCGGCTTCGTATTCGGCGCTGGCAGCCAGGCGATCCAGCTCTGCACCCACGACTCGCTTTGACATCCACCACCCCAGACCAGCCACCAAGGTCAGCCACGCAGCGGCCATGACTAGTGTGGCCATGCGCACGGTGGGGAGCATGGACTGTTTGTGCTGAGCATGCAGCGGTAGTGCCTTGTCCACGTACTCCCTCCAAGCTGTTTTGAACGCATGGTAACAAGTGCGTCTGGAGTGAAAAGTCAGGAAAGGTCATCGGTGAAGCAGGTGTCGCGGCCGTATGAGTCCTCTGCGGAAAAAAGCTGGAGCAGTCAATGGCTGAACCGGCCTGGATGCGACCGCATTGAGGGGGCTCCTGAATGGTGCACCGTCTTTCCCGGGCATCTATACCACCGCAGCGCTGAACGGTTCGGGCCTTCGTGCAAGCAGATGAGACAGCCTTTGAAGGCCCGTCTGCAAGCGTCCGCGGTCCTTGATGCTGCCCAACGAGATGCGAATGGCATTGACGGAGTTGTTGCCGGTGGCGAATGCCTCAGCCGGAGTGACTGCGATGCCCTCGCTGTCGGCTGCGCGCGCAAGCTGTGAGGAGCTCCAATACCCTGGCAACTCGAGCCATACATGCAGGCCGTCTCCAGTGCCGCTGTACCTCCCCGCAAGAATATCCCTGGCCATCCAGTGGCGCAGACGCGCCTCCTTGCGTACGCCTTCCATCAACGCAGCAGCCGAACCGTCGAGGATCCACTGTGTGGCCAGTGCGGCCGTCAGAGGAGCGACCATCAGCGCAAATGACCTGAGCGCGACCAGGAAACGTTCGCGTTCAAACTGGTCACGCATGAGCACGAAGGCGACACGCAAACCGGGGGTCAGGCATTTCGACAGGGTCGAGATGTAGCACACCTGTTCCGGGGCAAACGTGGCAATAGGTGGTGGCGGTGCATCGGCAAGCAGCCAGTAGGGGTCATCTTCAACGATGCGTACATTGCAGCGCTTCGCGATGCCGGCCAACTCCTTGCGCCGACGCTCCGGAATGGTGATGGCGGTCGGGTTCTGCAATGTGGGGTTGAGGTAGACCAGCCCAGGCTGGTGCCGATGGCAGGCCTGCTCCAGCATCTCGGGCACCATCCCGTGCTGGTCCGCTTCCACCGCCACGATGCACCGGCCAAACTGGGTTGCTGCAGTACGCAGGCCCGGATAACTTGCTGGCTCTGCCAATATCACATCGCCAGGCTTCGTCAGCGCCAGGATCAATGCGGCAATTGCCGCTTGCGCGCCCGGGCAGACAACAACCTGCGCTGAATCCAGGGATCCAAACATCGGCTCCAGCCATCTGGCTCCTGCCTTACGGTCGGAGTCGCTTCCTCCGCCCAGGTGGTAAGTCATCAGCAATGCGGTGTCTGCCCCCATCATCACCTGAGAAAGGCCTTGCTTCAGCAGATCGTCGAAGTCCACGCCAGCGGGCGGGGGGGGCGTGTTCATGCTCAGGTCGAGGACCGAGGTCAGTTCAACTTTCGGTGCCGCGACATAAGTACCTCGCGCGCCGCGGCCCTCAAGCAGATGGCGGCGTCTGGCTTCGTCGTATGCGCGCGTGACCGTCGTCAGGTCGAGGTTCAGCTGTGCTGCCAGCTGACGCTGCGGAGGCAGACGATCACCCGGCTTCAGGGATCCATCTGCCATTGCCGCCTGCAAGGCATCCGCAATCTGCAAGAAGCGCGGCCCGCCATGCACGGCCAATCGCGGCAGCCAAACTGGCAAACTGTCATCTTGTATGGTTTTCATACGCAGACATTTTGTCTCAATGTATGGAAATTGCTTTTAAGTAATATGCCTCAGAGCGTGTAGCGATCCCATTCTTGTATGGCAATCGCTGACGTTTTCGCCTCTCTCCTTCAGGAAGCGGTGTTCCTCACGGTAGACAGTGTCAAGTCATAGCTGGAAATTCTCAAAATGATCGATTGGGTCCCTGTAATCTTTGTTACGTTCAAGGTTCTCATCTTCGGCGCGTGCATGTTCTTCGCCATCAAGTGGCATTACGACCAAGGAAAGAAGGGAATGGACAGGCGCGCGCTGCTGCGCACGGGCAGCAAGGTGGCTGCCGCCTTCATGCTGGCGCTGCTGTGTGTGTTGCTGTTTACCTTCGGCCTTGCCAGGATGCTCGGTATGGACTTGAGCCTGCCATGACGGCAAAGGCTGGTCGGCCGATATCCAGCAATGCAATGAACCTTGCAATCATCGCTCGGCCATAACTTGTTGCCTTATCGAAGACGGCAATCTGCCTTGCGTGGCCTTTGCAGACTACCTTTGGCCCCAGGCATTCGGGAGACCACTTGCTTCGGATGACGAGGTCGCTCAGTACTCAACCGTCAGGCTGGTCCTGCTTTTCCGGGCCAGCTCGACAAAAGCCAATGCAGCGGGCGAGAGCTTGTCAAAGCTCAGCGCGGCCAACGCGATTTTCCGGCGACAACGGGGCTTTAACGGGCGGTAGACAACACCTGCCGGGGGCTCGGGCAGAGCCAGACGTGCGGCAATGGTGACTGCCTCGCCTTGCGCGACAAAGCCCATCATCGAGGTGAGCTGCTCAAACTTGAACAGAGTTCTGGGTGAAGCGCCCTGGCTGGCCAAAAAAGCATCGATATGGGGGCCTGAGCCTGCGCTGGTACGGATAAAGGGCTGTCCATGAAAGCTCATGGCAGCAATGGCCGATTGGGACGCAAGAGGGTGCGCAGCAGGCAGCACCGCCACCAGCTCGTCTTCGGCCAGGGTCAGGGTATCGAAGCGTTCGTCGGGCAAGACGACAAAGCCCAGTTCCACGCGCCGTTCTAGCAACCACTGAACGACTGTGCTATCTATGGCTTCCTCGATGTGCACCTCGACCAGGGGGTGCCTCTGCTGAGAGCGTGCCAGGAGCCTCGGCAGCAGACGCAGCGACGAGGTGGCACCAAAAGATGCAATGCGCAAGGTGCCCCGGGCAATGCCATGCTCCGCATCGGCTTCCTGCTGCAATGCCTCTTTTTGCTGAAGGATGTCATTGGCGCGGCTCAGTAGCCTGGCGCCCACTTCGGTCAGTATTGCTGCAGCCCCTTCGCGCTTGAAAAGCGTGACGCCGAGCTCTGTCTCCAACTGTTTGATGGCATGGCTGACGCCGCTCTGGGAAATACCCAGCACACCCGCTGCGCGCGAGAAGCTGCCGACCCGGGCGAGCGCAGCAAAGACTTCGAGTTGCGTGAATGTCATGAGCTTTTACTCATTCGACGATGAATGCTGATTATCAGATAGTAACGTCTCATGAATACATTGCGAACTTCCACTCATTTGGGATTGATTGGCATGGCTGCCCTGTGGGGTGCTTCCTGGCCCTGGGGACGCATCGTCGCGCAAGTCATGCCTCCACTGGCTGCGGCCAGCCTGCGCTTCTTCCTGGCTGGGCTCCTGCTGATGCTTTGGTTGTACCGCAGCGAGCGCATGGGTGCATTGCGTGTCCTGGGGCCTCGCCAATGGGCGGGCCTGGCCTGCGCTTCTGCCGTAGGTGTTCTGGGCTACTCCGTGTTCTTCTTGCTGGCACTCAAGACCGTGCCTGCGGGCAAGGCGGCCATGGTGGTGGCACTCAACCCGGTTCTGACCATGCTGTTCGCAGCGCTGCTGTTTCGTGAACGCGTGCACGCCATCATGTGCCTGGGCTTGGGGCTGGCCGTGACGGGCGCCCTGTATGCGCTGAGTGACGGCGCTTTGGGGGACCTGGTGTCTTCCTCGTCCGGGATGAGAGAGTGGCTGCTGCTTGGTTGCGCCGCATGTTGGGTTGCCTATACCCTGATAGGACGCATCGTTCTAACCCGCGTGGATGCGCTGACGACGACGACGGTGACCACGCTCATTGGCACTGCACTGCTTCTTATGGCCAGCATTGCTCTGGAGGGCCCGTCCGCCTGGACTGCCCTGGCAAAAGCCCCTGCCGTCGCCTGGTACAGCGTTGTGGCCCTGGCCCTGGGCGCTACGGCATTGGCTTACGCCTGGTACTTGAAGGGCGTCCAGGAGCTGGGTGCTGGCGCCGCAGCCGCGTATATGTCCCTGGTGCCGCTGTTTGGCATGCTGCTGTCCAGCTTCTGGCTCGGAGAGCCCATTACCAGCTCGCTGCTGGGCGGCGGCACCATGGCCATCTTTGGCATGTTGTTGATGAATATCGCGCGCATACGACTGGAGAGAGCCGCTCACTCGGCGGCTGCCTGATTCGGGTCAAGCGCTGCTGCTTTCGGCCAGAAGCAGATCTCGACTGATGTATTCAAAGGCAATAACACGTGAGAAACCATCATGCCTGGCTTTGAGAATTGGCTTGCTTTCGGCCTTGTTTCCCTTGGAGTGGTCCTCACTCCAGTACCGAACATGGTTTACTTGGTGAGTTCAACCCATCGTTGCAACACGTCCTATTCGGAGGTGTTGAATGAATGTGAAGATAAGGAAGGCGAGCGCGTCGCTGCGCGCAAAGTTGCGCTCCCCCGGACGACCACCGGTTCTGCATCGTGCAGCGCGATGGCCGTTTTGGCAGGCAATCGCACGTGGGCTCAGCAGTGAGGACGCGGCCGCTGTTGCAGGGGTGTCCATGGCTGTTGGAGCCCGGTGGTTCCGACAATCTGGCGGTATGCCGCCTTCCCATCTTGCACCGTCCGCTGCGCAGCCCACAGGCCGCTACTTGTCGTTTGCCGAGCGTGAGGAGATCGCGCTGGCGCGTGCCCGCGGCGACGGTGTCCGGGAGATCGCCCGTCAACTCGGGCGTGCTGCCTCGACGATCTCACGCGAGCTGCAGCGCAATGCGGCGACGCGTGGCGGCAATCTGGAGTACCGTTCGCATACAGCGCAATGGCATGCGGACCGTGCAGCGAGAAGGCCCAAGGAGGTCAAGCTGGTGAGCAACCACGCGCTACGCAAGTACGTTCAAGATCGGCTTGCCGGGAACATCGCGACGCCTGGCGGGCGAACGATTGCCGGGCCGCAGGTGCCTTGGAACGGTCGGCGGCAGGGGCGCCGGCAAGCGCGCAGATGGTCGCGCGCGTGGAGCCCTCAACAGATCTCCAATAGGCTACCAATCGACTTCCCCAAGGACACTTCGATGCGCATCAGCCACGAGGCAATCTATCAAGCGTTGTACGTGCAGGGCCGTGGAGCGCTGCAGCGTGAATTAACGGCGTGCCTGCGCACGGGCCGTGCTCTGCGCGTGCCCAGAGAGCGTGTCAGAGGCCGCGGGAAGTCGTTCGTCACGCCAGAGATCATGATCAGCGAGCGACCGGCCAGCGTTGAAGATCGCGCAGTACCAGGCCACTGGGAAGGTGACCTCATCCTTGGCCTGGATAGCTCGGCGATTGGCACGCTGGTTGAGAGGACGACGCGCTTCACGATGCTGCTGCACCTGCCGTCTATGCCTGGCCATCGTCAGCAGCCACGAGACAAGCACGGCCCCGCATTGGCTGGTCACGGTGCCGAGGCGGTGCGAGAGGCGATCACCAAAGCCATGAGTTCGCTGCCGAAGCAGTTGAAGAAGTCTCTGACTTGGGACCAGGGTGCGGAGATGGCCCAGCATGTGCAACTCTCGATGCACACTGGCCTGCAGGTCTACTTCTGCGACCCGCAGAGTCCTTGGCAAAGAGGCACCAACGAGAACACCAACGGGCTGCTACGCCAATACTTCCCAAAGGGCACGGACCTCAGCGCGCATCGAGCAACCGATCTGCAGGCAGTGGCGCTGGCCTTGAACACAAGACCGCGCAAGACGCTCGGATGGCAGACGCCCGCAGAGGCCTTCAATGAGTTGCTACGCTCGACAAACAGACGCAGTGTTGCGACGACTCGTTGAATGCGGGCTGACAGCCCTGATCGGAATGCACAACGACGGTATCGCAGGGTCTTCTGCGCCAGACGGCCATGTGTAAGGCGTCAAGAGCCAATTGGGTGTCAATGCGGCTGCCAGTGCTCCCACCAATGACTTGCCGGGAGTACAGGTCAATCACCGCCGCCAGGTACAGCCAGCCTTCGTGGGTAGCGATATACGTGATGTCGGTGACCCAGGCGACATTGGGCTCACTGACTTTGAACTGTTGCTCCAGCAGGTTCGGGACAACCACGGCCACAGCACCACCTCGTGGGCGGGGCCGCCTGCCGTAGCCTCTTTGAGCCTTCAATCCTTCATGGCGCAACAGCTTGACCGCGCGATGCCTGCTGCATCTCTCACCCAAGTCACGCATATCCAGGGTCAGCTTGCGATAGCCATAGATACCACCGCTCTCCAGCCAAGCCTGCTTGAGCAGACCCAGCAACCTGCGGTCATCCACCGCGCGCTTGCTTTCTGGCTTGGCCTTCCAGGCGTAGTAGCCGCTGGGGTACAGCCGCAGCATGCGGCACATCTGCAAGACGCTGTAGACCTCCTGATGCCTGGCGATAAAGGCGTATTTCAGTCGGACTGACGAGCGAAGTACGTCGCCGCTTTTTTTACCTGCCTGACCCAACTGCCTAAGCTGGTAGAGTTCGAAAGACGCAATTCCGTGAGGCTAGAAGCTATCTAGGAAAAGCTGGTCGATTCAATGTGCCGGTATTGCGATGGCGTCTGGCCGCAGATCTTGCGGAACTGTTTGGTAAATTGTGTTGCGTCATTGAATCCGCAGGCCAAAGAAATGTCCGCGATAGAACTATGGTCGTCGCGCAGGCAGGCTTGCGCGAAGGCCATTCGCCGATGCAATACGTATTTGTACGGTGCCATGCCGGTCGAGTTTTTAAACAGCCTGCTGAAATGATATGGGCTGAGGCCGACTTGCCGGGCGAGTGCGTCTATCGTGATCGTATCGGAGAGGTTGGCATCGATGAACTCGTCAAGCCATTTCCTCTTCTTCTCGGGCAGTGTCTTGAGTTGCGAGCGCTGACGCACGGCAGCGGTGCCGAAGCCCATCACGAGGTGAGCCGCGATCATGTGGCCGAAGTTCTGCGCGAACAGCAAGCCATTGGGATTGCCATCACGTAATTCCTGGTCGAGACATTCAGCAGAATTGAGCAAGTGAAGGTCGATGTCCTGAGCTGCTCGAGGGCGTCCGCGGAAGACGGGCTGGTTCAATTCCTCGGCTACAGAATCGACCAACTGACGCGATAGCGTCAGCAGGCATAGCGTGCCTAGCGGCTGCCGGTAACGCACGAGGTGTGTGCAATCGTCGGGTACGTACGCCATGCTGCCGCGGCGCTGCGTTTCCGAATGCCACTTGCCGTCGATACAGCGTTCAGCGATCGACCACGGGCTCAGTTTGACCATCAGGTAGTGCCCGTCGATGCGATGCTCGCTTGTCTCAAAGGCAGCAGACTCCTCGCGCCGCTCGAAATACACGTCCTTCCAATCGAATGGCGTGCTCTTGCGCACTGCGTCGACCATGAACAGTGATTCGTAGTGCGTTGGATTTGTGAAGTCGATCTTGCGCATACTGCCTGAATGTGTAGTCATCACTCTATCAGCCGGATATATGTTTGTGACTGCATTGTCAGGAAAAGAGCTGTCTCTACTTGCATCGGGGCGGTGTCCATATCTATTTAGATAGAACCTTTCCGGTTAAATACTGACTTACAACATTAACCGCTTAAAGAACCTCTGTTCTATAGTTTTGATTTGTGGTCGTATTTTTTATACCTGTCGTCGGTCCAGCGGCTGCGTTTAAATAGACTCGATAGATCGCCCGCCGTAAGATCCGCAACGGGCTATGGCATTTCAACCTCTACGTCCAGCAGCAGCAAGCGCGCCCGCATGTCATCATAATGCGCGTGCCGGTAGTGGTTGACAGTGTCGGCGGCTTTCAGCGATCGGAAAACGAAGTCCAGCATCTCTTCACGGACTTGCTCAAGTGGCGCATCGTGGATGCGCGCTTCGACCACGCGAATCTCGGCCAGTATGGCTCGCAGCGCACAGATGAAGTTCCCTAGGAGGCGGATTCGACCGTTGACTAGCTCCAGCGCCCGATACTTGCTCAACAGGTTGAAGAACATGTAGCTCGACAGAGCGTCGTATGAAGGGCTCGAGCGGCCGCTCGCATCGAAGGTCACGCCATCAACGCCATACCGCAGCAGGCGCTCGGCGAGGATGAATTCGAAAAGAAACCCCGATTTGCCATCAAACGAAGCTGCGTCATCCAGAAGGATCAACGCACTGCCGATGTCGACGCGCAACTCCTCCAGCCCGGCCAGTGCGCGGCTCGATTTCAGCTTCAAGAATGCCGGTATCGGCAAGTCACCGACACGCTGATGGTTGTACTCATGCAACCAGACCCAGTAGACGGTCGCCTTTTCGATCTCTTCGTAGCTCGCGCCGCGGATCTCGCGGAACGAATCCGCCGTCGTCAAGTGTTCGATGATGCGCTGCGTCAGCTTGTAATGGCGCGCGGCAAATTTGTTGATGAGATAGTAAATCTTGTCGCCGGGTTGCTGGAGCATGCCGATATGGTTCTCCGGGAACAGGGCAACCGTGTGCGCAGGCAGCAGCCCGTCCGTCGCCTCCTGCAAAACGATGGGCATCACGTTGGTCGCGTATCTCGAAAGTGCCGGATCGGCAGGTAAGAGATCGAACTTCAGATATTCCAGCCCCAGTGGCTTGGCGTAGGGTGCGCTGAAGATAGAGACTAGCGTGTCACTTGCCGGAGCATTGAAATACTCGCGAGTCTCGCGGAGCGAGAATGGTTCGCCGCCCACCGATCGACGCAGGTCGTCTAGGAGGCGATTGGCGCATTCGAACTCCCTCAGGCCTGGGACGGCGTCCAGGCAATCTATCAATTCACGGCATTCGGTGGGCCCGATGGTATCAGGCCGATCGAACAGGCCAATTGTCTTGGCCCGGATCGCGTTAAGGGAGGACAACAGCGTAGTCGATTTCATAGCGTTTCCTGAAGAAGGCTTCTTGCGATCGGGACGATCGACAGCAGCAGCAGGCCGCCCATCGTCAACTTGAATGCGAGGTCTCGCCTGGGGTTGGTCAGGAGGCGCGACATGAAGTCTCCGAAGGCCGCCCACACCAACATGCAAGGCGCGTTGATGACGAGAAAGGTCATTGCAACCAGCGCGATCTGTCGGCCATCAGCATCCGGCGATGTGTAGGACGTCACGGCACCAAAGGCCATGATCCAGGCTTTGGGATTGAATAGCGGCAGGGCGAGCCCGGCGCGAAAGCTCACCACCATCTGGGCTTTTCCGTCTGGACTTGGGGCACCGTCGATGGGCGACGTCATGATCTTCCAGGCCAGCCAGGCAATGTAGGCCAAGCCGATGATCTTCATTAGGAGCAGAAAGATCAGGTTTGAGCCCAACAATTCGAACAGCCCAAGCCCGGACACGAGCACCATCGCACCCAGCCCGGTGGCGATGCCGATGATCAGCGGCAGAGAGCACAGAGCACCATGGCGCGCGCCCGAGGCCAGTACCAGGAAATTGGCAGGGCCCGGTGATATGGACATCGCCAGCGCGTAGACGCAGAACGCAAGGAACAAGTCAACGCTCATGCACTGACGCCTTAAGGGCGCGAGCGAGCCGTTCGGCAGCCTCTTTTGCAGCAGCCGGCGTGATCATTGAATAGGAGAGCCGCAGCGTGCTGTGCTCGGGATGATCTGCATAGAACGCTGCACCAGGCACGAAGACAACACCTTCCACGACGCCGCGTTCAAGCACGCGGGCCGAGTCGACCGCCTGGCCAAAGCGCGCCCAAAGGAACATGCCACCTGCTGGCTCGGCGAAGTCGATCGCATCGCCCAGATGGTCTCGCAGCGCACCCATGAGAGCGTCCCTGCGTTGGCGATAGCCCTCGCGCAATACCTGCAGGCGCTGGCCGAGGCGACCACTCGCGAGATAGGCTGTGACGATGCGCTGCGACAGCGAGCAGCTGTGCAGATCGATCGCCTGTTTCGCAAGCGTGGCTTGCCTGAGTGCAGCGTATGACATCACCATCCAGCCGATGCGCAGTCCTGGCGTCAGAATCTTCGAGAATGAGGACAGATAGACGACTTGATCGCTCAGACCGCGCCCGGCAGCCAGCGAGTACAGGCTTTCCACCGGCTCCCCCTGAAATCGCAGCTGCCCATATGGATCGTCCTCGATGATCACGGTACCGGTTCGACCTGCCAGTTCTACAAGGCGTTGGCGTCGCTCCAGGGATAGGGTCGCACCGCTCGGATTGCCGAAGTTAGGTACGACGTAAATTGCCTTCACATGGTGACGCGAAAGGTAGTCATCGACCCAACTGACATCCATGCCATCGGCATCCGACGGTGCGGTGACGATCTGCGCCTCGGCCAGGCCAAAAGCCTGCAATGCGGCCAGGTACGATGGTCTTTCGAGGATAATCGTGTCGCCGGGGGACAGCAGGATTCGAGCGGTGAGATCTAGTCCCTGCTGTGATCCCGAAGTCACCAAGATGTTGTTCGGCTTAGCGTCGATGCCGCGCTCGGCCAGCATGTTCGCGATTGATGCTCGCAGCGCTGCGTCCCCTTCCGTCTCACTGTATTGGAAGATGCTTGGGTCGGAGTCTGCGTGTAGGTCGGCGATGACGGCGCCAAGTCCCTTCAAGTCGAATAGATCCGCGGCCGGGATGCCGCCGGCTAGCGAGATCATGCCTGGCATCTTGCTGTACTTGAGGAGGTCGCGTACTGCGGAGCTCTGCACCCGCTGCATGCGGGAGGCGAATTCAGGTGGGTTGGGCTGCGTCATGGGATGAGATGGGATTGAGTTGAGAAAGCGCTGTGGGCGCGTGTGGCGCAGCCTCAGCCGCGAAGCGAGAGTTCCAGCTTTCGTTGTCGCCCATCGACGCATTGGCCACGGAGACAATGCCGCTTGCCTTGAGCTGGATCGCCCTGCGCGGACCGAAAAGACGCACCTCGACGAAGGCCAGCTTGTTCGTACGACGCAGGACGCGGCACTCCAGCTCGGGCAGCCGCGTGCGCACCGGCTTCATGTATTCGATGGACAGCTGCAGCGTGCCGCAGGTACGGCCGCGGAATAGCAGCACGCCCGTGCTAGCCACGGCGCAATCGACCATCGCCGCCAGCGTCGCGCCATTGATCGCGTCACCGCCAAGCCCACCGGCATGCGCAGGCAGCGACCGCACCAAGCGGATCCGCACCGTCGAATCGTCTGAAATGTCCAACTCTGCGCCCATCTGCGTCAGGACCGCCAGTGAATTGAGGCGCGCCTGCCAGAGCGACCGCTGCGCAGCGTCGAGTGGGATTCGAATAGTGTGGCTGTCCCATGCAGAGGGGGGCGGCAGCGCCATCAATCGACCTCCGTCAGCATCGGCGTTGGCGTCTCGGTGGCCGTCGGAGTTGTTCGGCTGCGGCGGTAAGGCGACCAAATAAACTGGCGCCAGTAGCTCTCTGCCACTTCGATCCAGGTCTCCAGAGACTCCCGCGATTCGAGCGACTTGGCCATGCTGACGAGAAACCAGCTGTAGACGGCTTGGCTGTCGCGGCAGCCCTCGCAATGGCCGGAGGTGCAACAACGTTCGAGCGTCTTCAGATCGGCCTTCCACGTGTTGAACATCGGCAGCACGGGCTCGCCGGCCTGCATGCGATCCTGATTTTCTGGGTGGTTGACGCTGATGCTCGGGCAGGTGTCTCTACCAAACGTGCCGAACCAACTCTTTCCAGTCACCATGGCTTCGATATGTGCTGGATGGTTGAGCACAACGTCAGGGAAGGCTTCGCGCGCCCGCAGCATTTCGGAAAGCAATAGCCGCTGGTTCTGAATGCGAAGCGGGTGCCCAGTGTTGTATTCGCTGTAGAAGTTGAACGATACCGTGTTGCCGTTTTCGCAGATGCGACGCACTGTCGGCTCGATGTGCGCAAGGCCGCGCTCCGTCACGGCATAGACAAAGCATGCCCGCGGATCGCCCTTGTAGTTCTCAAGCGCTTTATCGAAGAGGCCAGCGAATGACCGCCCGTTCGGCTTGATCGCACGCAGTTCGTCATCGAGTGGCCCGCCACCAAAGACCGAGATGAATACCGTGACGTTCTCGAAAGGTGCTTCACGCGGCAGAGCACGCAAGCCGTTCGTTGAAATCGAGACATACCGCATGCCTTCGACGAACGCGGCAACGCGATCAGGAAACAATGCCGGCTCGCCGCCGATCAGCAGGGCGGCTGACACTTTCTTGCGCCGCTGCGACTCGATGAACGCCTTCCATTGGTCTAGCGACTTGGCTTCAACGGCAGTCTTGTCGTGCCCGTACTCGTAAAACCAACAGCCCTTGCAGCGGATGTTGCAGGCATTGGTCAGGTGGTACTCGGATGCGCGCACGCGCGACGCGAATTTGCGCAGGTTGTCGAGGCGTTCTGCCAGATGTTGATCACCGGCAACCAGCGCCTCGATGCGCGCTGCTACGGCGTGACGTGGATTTGTCTGGGTTTGCATCTGCTTACTCCTGCGTTAGCAATGCTTCTTCACATGCCGCGTCAGGTACATTCAGACCCATCACTAGCAGGCGCGGCACGGTTTTTTTCACGAACCGGATTCGCAGTTCTTCATTGCTGGTCTGGCGGAGGCCCCATTTGATATAGAGCCTGGTGCGCGGTGAGTCGGCGCTACCAAAAAGCTTGATCAGGTGCGGCCAGAGGCGATTGAGCGCTTCCTGTGCCTGTATTCGTCCATCTTCTGTTTGGCACGCATCGCGGATGATTCTGTAGCCGTGTGCGATATGGGTGTGCTCGTCACTAATGATCTGCTTGGTGAAGATCTCAGCAAACGGTAAGTAACTCGACTCCGCGAATTCTTGGAGATGGTCCAGAACGACCGCTTCCCCAAGAAACGAGAATATGCCTCGCTCCATCCAGGTCTTGATGCCCCGGACGAGTTCGTTCGAATAAAGCGGACGCTCAAGGAAGCTTTCCTTCAGCATATAACTGGTATCTATACCAAGGTCGGACAGCACTTGGGCGCTGAGTTGGTAGTGCTCGATCTCCTCTCGTGCTCGTTCACAGCAAATCAGCTTTTCATAGGCGTTAGGCGCGAGGTTATAGAAGACCTGGGTGTAGTCGTCCGCCCCTGTCAACTCACCTTCCGTATGCACCTTCATCAGATGAATCGCTAGTTCACGATACTCAAGAGGCATTTTGTGAAACTCTTCCGGCGACCTCACTGAACCGGATTTAGCGAGTATCTCGATAGGTAGTTCGCTTACATGATTTTCCAATTTCAAGATGCTTCTCCATTTTCGTGAATGTTGAGGAGAGTCTAGAGATGCGATTTGCGGGTTATGAGTGCAAATAGAATTTGCTAGTGCTTTTTTGCTATTAATTGATGCAATCAACCTGCGCTCGTCATAGCGTCTAGCTGTGTTTCATTAATGAGAATATATGCAGGTCAAATCTGTCAGGTCCGACTGCATCAAAATCTGTCGCCCATAAAAGCGTGTTGGTTCGATTGGCGCTGTTGCATTACAGGGACTTCCCATCAATGCAAGCGCTGATCATTAACTTTGACGGACCTGTCTGCCAAAGACGATCAAGGTGCTTGAAACGAGGAACAGACTGCACATCTACAGACGGGGTTAGGCACGAGGTGTGCGCCCCCAGAAACAAACCGCGCAGCAGGGCTCCATTCAGATTTCGTGATGTCTTGCGACTCACAATGCAACAACCGAGCTTGCCTGCTGCTGGTCTGACCTGTTCATTGCATCTTTGAGTTCACGTCTGGGATGTTGAAGTGCCTGTCTCAGGCAACGGCAAAGACGGGTGGCCTGGGGCGTTCGGCGAGAGGGGCTGCTTCGTAGGTACGCTTCTGTGTCATGAGCGCCCAAAGGGTGTGTGCATTTTTGCTGGCTAAAGCCACGGCGGCTTTTTGCCAGCCACTGCGCTGCCTCAAGGCCATCGCCCATTGGGAGTCAGCACAGCGGCCTTGGCTCCTTGCACCAGCAAAGTGCGCAGGTAGCCATCATGCAGTGAGTGGTCCCAAGCCCTTGATGGCGGCAGCTCGCTGCACCTGCGCATCCTCTTTACAGTGAGCGGCAATACGCTGCTCACACCAGTGAAGATGTTCATCGAGCTCTTGCCAATGCATAAGTGCACGCTGCAGCGCAATGCGGGCTGTGCCTGCGATGTCATTGCCCGCATCTTCCAAGATATCGTGCAAATGGGGGCGCAAGACTCTGGGGCTTTGCGGCAGGACGATGCCAAACCCGGCGAGCAAGCCTCGAATGCGGTTAATGCATGCTGTGCGCTCCTCTTTGAACCCTTCACGCAGCCGATGCACACACAGTATGCCCTGCTGCTCAGGAGTCTTCACGGGAACAAAGCGCATCTGAGGACGGCTGGCTGCCTCGCAAATGGCAGCTGCATCATTGGCATCGTTTTACTGCTCTTGCCCTGCATGCGATAGGGTGCAACCCGTGCCGCTGCCATCATGCGTGCATCCAAGAGATGCCTACTCCAAGCGGTAAATGATGCTATCGGCTCTACTTGGCCGTTCGATAACAGTGTGATGGAGATGCTCTGGTCGTACTTGGAACCTCTTTTGTGAGAAGCTGGCGATCTCGACTGAGAGGTGATGTCAGAGGTACTCCACTGGCCTGTCCCCTCTCTGAAATTCCTTTGCGCCTGCTTGGCCGCTTTCGCACCGATCAGCGAATGTCCTGTGTGGGTTGACCGGCGACAGCCGCAGCCGGCCAGAAGCAGTTCTTGAAACGGGCAATGGATTTTCAAGACACGCGAACGAATTGCTGCTCGGTAACCGTGCTTCCCCACTGTGCTCCTTGCTCCTCTTGCTGCAGCTTGAAGCCAAAAGACTCATACAGCTTGCAGGCTGCGTCCAATCCCTTGAATGTCCACAGATGGACTTCACGGAACCCACGTATATCGCAGAATGTCATCGCCTCTGTCATTAACTGCCGGCCGACACCGCTACCGCGACAGCCATCGTCCAAGATGAACCATCGCAGATGGGCCCTGTTGTCACCCAGGTCCTGCCCGTCAATCGCAAGCGAACCAACAATTCGGTCATTGAGCAGGGCGGTCCATACCCTATTGAATGGCTCGTTCAGTCGTCCGGCGAACTCTGCCGCTCCAGCTGCGACCTGGCTCTCGAAAAACTGCCCGAAATTGGAGTGCTTCGAGTAGAACGCCGCATGCATTTCGGCAATGCGCCCAACCAGTCCGGGGCGATATCCTGCGCTGACGGTGATTGGGCTTTGCTGCTTTTCTGCCATATTCAAGCGATGAGCTTTAAGCGCTCCTGCATATGCAGACAAGCCCTGCGCAACCGCTTGTTGCTGGGAGCGATTGAGGTGTTGAAACGCACTTTGCACCTGCATCTGGCCATAGGAATGGATCTGCCTGACCGTTCTGCGCCCCTGGGCAGTCAGCTGCAATAGCTTGAAACGGCCATCATCGATAGCAGCCACTTCCTTGATCTCTCCTGCTGCAACCAGCTTCGCAAGCATTCGGCTGACGCTTGACTTCTCCAGCCCCAAAAGCTGCACGAGCTGAACCGAGGTCATGCCTTCATGGGCGTCGATTTCAAGCAATGCATGCACAGCCGATGCCGAGTAATCTGTTGCGGCCAGTGTCGGCTGCATGAATCCGAGCTCTCTTACCAGGGCGCGGGAGTCGGCTCGGATCGAGTCAATTTCAGACATGGCGTTGGTCATCTGTGGTGTCAAGCAATCAGTATTGGTTGCAATATACAACTATATGGTTGTAGTGAGCAACTGATCTGTAATGAAGCCTGATACGGGGAGATGGCTGCCCTTGGCCGGATCCAGCATGCCAGCCATTCCATCGCGGAAGGCCGGTCAAGACAGACCCGCATCTGCGCAGGCGCGGGCGCATCGGATGCAAGCTCGGAAAAAGCGGTAATGGGTATCAACAGCTCGTCGAGAGGGTGATGTCACCTATGCCTGAGCTGCACATCCAGGCCGCTGTTGTCCATCGATTCATGGAGCCGGGCCGCGCACAACGGCAAGCGGCGGCGTAGTCACGTTCGGGGTTGGGGCGGTGTGGCTCAGCGCAGGGCGCAGTCGTTTCTGGCGCATCGACTGTTGGCGCTGACCTGCGGGGCGCCGCGTTCCTTCTAGGCGGAAATGCCGCTTCTGACGATGTCCAGGGTTTCGTGCATATCCTTGACAAGCAGGGTCAGCATTTCCCGTGACGCAGGAGTTTGTCCGTTGGACCGGATCTGATTTTCCAGGGATTCGGCTTGTGCAAGGAGATCCTTGAGCGCAACAGCAGAGAGACCTCCTCGGATCCTGTGCAACACGGCGAGCATGGCCGGGGCATTGTCTCCATTGGCGGAATCCTCGAGCGTGTTCAGATCCTGGCTCATGGTCTGGATGAAGACCTCGCGGTACTTTCTGGGGATCGCGGCGGCGTTCGCCGAAGTGTCGTGCCTGGGATTGCCGGCGGGCTCGTCCGAGCCGCCTTGCGGCGCTGCGTCAGCGCTGGCTTTCGCATGCGCGCGCAAGTGCAGCCACAGCGATCGCAGATCGATAGGCTTCACTAGCCAGCTGTTCATGCCGGCAGCCCTGCATCGAGTCTCTTCTTCCTTCATTGCATTCGCCGTCACTCCAATGATGGGCGTGGACACGCCACGCTCGCGCAGGGTGCTTGCCAGCTCATAGCCATTCATGCGCGGCATGTTCAGGTCGGTAAGCAGGAGATCGAAGTTGCTGATGCTCCATAGCGCGAGGGCGTCTGCTCCGTCGGGGGCGATGGTTACCTGGCAGCCAAGCTGTTCAAGCTGGTCGCGCAGCGTGATCTGATTGATCGGATTGTCCTCGGCAACAAGAATATGCAGATTCAGTTGATGATAGGGCGGATGAGCGGGCTCCGGTGAAATTTCCAGCTCCCCGCTCACCAGATATTGAATGGCAAATCCGACGCTGCGCAAAGAGTATCGGTTTGCCTGTGGCGGGAGCTGGCCAAAGTCTTCGTATCGCCTGGCCACGACCCTCGGGCCCGCCCATTCCTCAAGATCGGCTTGATCATCAAGCATGACGTCCACGAGCACTCCAGGCGACTCGCTCTCGGGATAGGCATGCGGGGAGAGGGCGCTTGCCTGAGCCCCCCAACGTGTCAGCCACTGGCACAGGTTCTCGCTGAGCTCCTTGCGCGGGCTGCGTACATAGGTCGTGATATCTCGCAGCTGGGGAGCAGAGCTCACAGGCGGGCTCCCCTTCTCAAGAACGAGATCCACAGAAAAACTGCTGCCCAAGCCTGGTTCGCTGGTGACATGGAGCTCACTGCCCATGAGCTTGGCCAATTTGGCGGAAAGGGCAAGGCCGATGCCCATGCCGCCAACCGTATGCGAGTCGCCGTTGATCTGATAGAACGGCTCGAACAGTCGTTTTCGTTCTTCGGAACCGATACCCGGTCCGCTGTCCGCCACCTGCAGGCTCAGCCGCACCTTATCGTCCTGAAAGGATTCGGCGCGCAGCCGGGTGATGACATGTCCGGCGTTCGTGAACTTGATGGCGTTGCTAAGCAGGCTGGTGAGAATCTGGCGTATGCGCCCTGCATCCCCGTAGACGCAGGCCGGCACGGAGGTGTCCACGCAGCCATAGATGACCAGGCCTTTTTGCTCGCCGGCCGGCGCGCAGGATGCGACCGCACTTTGCACCAGCTCGCCGGGATCGAAAGCTGCGGCCTCAAGTGCAAGCTGCCCCGACTCGATCTTGGTGACGTCCAGGATGTCACTGATCAGCTGTTGCAGAATGCCCGATGAATTCTGAATGTGATCGATATGCCGGCGTTGTTCATCGCTGAGTGGCGTCATGGCAAGAATCTCCAGCGTGCCCAGCAACCCGTACAAGGGCGTGCGGATCTCATGGCTCATTGACGCCAGGAAGGTCGATTTCGCCTCTACGGACTTTTGTGCCTGCACCTTGGCCTGTTCCTGGGTGCGCTCCATCTCCGCTCGTGCGCTGATGTCCGCGAATGCGCAGAGCACCACGTCCTGGCTCTTGTAGCGGCTCGGCACGAATCTCACATGCAAGGGGCGGCCGTCCAGGCCCTGAATGCTTTCTATGCTCCCGGGCTTCGTGGTGCCCATGATCTGCCGCAGCAGGCCATTGGCTCCCGGGGCGTTGTGCAATTCAGCATCGGCCACTATGCCCAGCCACTGCGCCGCGAGCTCGTTGCTGAAGGCGACCTTGCCGGTCGAGCGGTACAGGACGCAGAGCGCAACCGGGATAGTGCCAAGCAGGGTGAGATTGAATGCATCCATTTCCTGCTCGCCCTGGGCTGCGGCCTGCGCAGGATCGGTGACATGCTGCCGATACCATCGCCTAAACCCCAATCCGCCTGCCAGAACGAGCAGCAAAGTGGTCAAGACGCCCACCGGCAGCCAAGCATGGTTCTTGATGAAGCTGCTGTAGCCGAGCAAGTAGACCGCAGTCCAGTCGCCACTTTTGTCGGCAAGCCGAAGAATCAAGCCTTCGGACGAAGCCTTGAAGCCGATATCGTCGGAAGCCGGAAGCCGTCCTTCGCCTATCAGCACGCCGCTGTCGCGCCGAATCAACCAGAAATCATCGTAGGCAGGCTGGAAAGAGGAGCGCTCCGACGCGCTGATTCGGTCTCGCGCGAACAGCGTCGCCGCATAGGCATTGCTTGATGTGCCGGACTGCACATCGTCTGCGTCCAACGGTAGGGATACCGGAAGAACTCCAATCATCGCGCCCGGGAGATCGGCATCCCGTCGCCATTCGATCAGTGAATCTACCCTGACTCCTTGCGGATTATCGCTGGATGCGTGCTGCTGGATCGCCTGAACCACACTCAGGAACACTCGGCGCGTCAGGGGCGTAAGGCTTGAGTCTGCGGCAACTGCCGGCACGCTCAGACTGAACTGCCTGGCGGGCGATACGAGGAAGACGGGTGCGGCTGGAAACGCCAGATTTGCCCAATACGTGGAATAGAAGTCTGAAAGATACGAGCCTGCCCCAGAGTGGACGCCGTTCGTTACGGGGCAGAATTCGGCCCGCTGGCAGAGCAGGGTGAACGGCATGGACGCCGCTGCGCGTTGCCCATCGAAGAATCGCCAGGAGGGCGACTCGATGCCCACAGCCGAGCTGACCGAAGTGCGTGAAGCCAAACTGGCCCGCTCGGTCCGCTGGCTTTGCACGCGCAGCGTGCGCAACATCTGCTCCTGGGCGTTGATGTTGCCCATCAGGAATGAAAAGTCCGCTTGAAGCTGCTCCTTCTCATTCTGCAAGATATGCTGGCCGAGCCAATACACGGCTCCAGCCAGCACAAGAGCAGCCGGGAAAACGCCGAAAAGCAGAGGTCTCACGCGGCTGGAGGCGCGCATCACCATTTTTTGATGCTTCTGTCTTGTCATAGGTGGTGCACGCTTGACGCGCGCTCTGGTTTCAATATGGCGCAGAGTCAGGGAAATGCAGCTTGGGCTCGTCAATCAGCAGTTCGCCGAATGCGGACGGGTCGATGGCAGCTGAGATCAGGTATCCCTGGGCGCAGTCACAGCCAAGCTGTCGCGCGAATTGCAGATCCTCCATGGTTTCGACACCCTCGGCAGTCACCAGCAGGCCCAACTGTTTGCCCAGCTGAACCGATGAAGCAAGTGCCGCAGCCAGCACTTCGTCGCTGGCTGCGCCATAGACAAAGGCCCGGTCAATCTTCAATTCGGTGAACGGGATGGAGATCAGGTTGTACATGGAGCTGTACCCTTTGCCGAAATCATCCTGAGACAGGCCAAAACCTCGCAATCGCAGGCGGCTAGCACCCATGTAGAACTGGCCGGCATCCATGCCCATGTTGTCTTCGAGCAGCTCGAAAGTGACATCCTCTGTTGGCACGCCGCAATTGGTGACTATAGCGTGGAGCTCGTCCGGCAACTGCTGTTGATCCAGTAACAATGTCGGCAGGTTGATCGATATCGGCACCCTATAGCCCTGGCGCCTCCATGTCCTGTAAGCATCGACTCCATCTTTCACCATGCGCATCAGCAACGCGTGGTCCAGTCCATAGTCATGCAGAGTTCTCAGGAATGAGGCCGGCATCATCAAGCCGAAATCGCGGTGTTGCCAGCGAACCAGGGCTTCTGCCCCCACGATGCTTCCGGACAGCAGCGACTTCTTCGGCTGGAACCAGGCCCGGATGCTGCCGTCGCGAAGCGCAATCTCCATGCTCTCCTTGTCCAGGATTCGGTCGTCGCATGTGGCCGCGTTGGAGCACTCTGCAGCGGGGCGACGCAACAGGTTCCTGACCATCTCGTCGATCTGCTCGCGCATGACAGGCTTGACGAAGGAGCCGATGACAGCGAAGCCGCGCTCCTTTGCCATCAGGCTGATACTGTTGGCCATGCGGCGCGAGCATGCCGTGACAACGGCCAGAACGGGATTCAGGTCCTGGCGCGCAAGCTGATCGATGAACTGGGCACCATCCATCAGAGGCATGTTGACGTCCATGACGACGACGTTGTAGCCATGTTCCTTTATGCGCTTCAGGGCAACGCTGGCGCTTTGCTCCGCGTCGACGTGAGCGAAGCCTGCTTCCTCCAGCATGTCTTTCAGGCGGATACATTGAAAGGCGTGATCATCCAGGACAAGAACTTTGTATTTGGAAAGCATGGTCAGGTCAAATCCTCTACGAGGGTGTGCAAGGTTTGCGCCAGAGTGAGAAGTGGCAAGGGTTTGAGGAGCACCTGGTTCATACCGGCCTCGACACCCTGGCGCGCGACGTCGGGCGCGGTGCTTGCCGTCAGGCCCAGGATGGCGCCCTGGTAGTCCAGCTTTCGCAAGGCGCGGACCAGTTCGTAGCCGCCCATCAGAGGCATATTCAGGTCGGTAATGACGACGTCAAACTCCTGATCGCTCCAGCGGCGCAGCGCCTCTTGTCCATTGACGATAGTGACTACCTTGCACCCCAGATGCTCCAGCTGCTCTCGCAGGATGATCTGGCTGATGATGTTGTCTTCCACCACCATCACACGCAATCCCAGCGATATCCGCTTGGCGTGGACCTTCGCGCTAAGAGGGCGCTCGATACCATCCTGTGCCATCCGGACGGCGCGCCCGATGCTGACCGGATTCATGGTGCAGGTGATGCTCAGCTTGGAGCTTGTCGAGGCCAAGGACTCCTGGCCGGACCCTGGCGCCACGACGCGTACCCTCTTGTGTTTCCACGGCAGATCAGGCGGTGCCGGCGGCCAGGTCTGGACGAAGACGGCGTCTTTCGAGGCTGGAAGTCTCAGATTGCTCCGGTACGGCAGCGCGACAGCGCCCCATGAGTTCAGCCACTCGCACATGTTCGCAACCACTTCCGGAGCTGCACCGTCGACATACACCGCGCGCTTGCGTAGTACCACCGGCGGTGCAGGGGCTGCCGCTGCAACATCCAGCGTGACGGCAAACGTAATGCTGGTGCCCAGACCTTTTTCGCTGACGACGGACAGGCTTCCGCCCATCAGGTCTGAAAGGCGCCGGCAGATGGCCAGACCCAGCCCCGATCCGGAAATGTCTTCCTTGGCGCTGGCGTTGGCACGGAAGTAGGGCTCGAAGAGCTGAGCCTGGGCTTCGGCCCGAATGCCGACGCCCGTATCCGCAACCTGAAACTTGAGGCGAACGCGCTCGGGCTGAAGATTCTCTGCGCTCACGCGCACGGCAACCCGGCCAGCTTCGGTGAACTTCACCGCATTGCCGACCAGATTGTTCAGAACCTGAAGTATGCGGGCGGAGTCGGCACGAACCGAGGAGGGGACTTCAATGCCGCAAAGCCCGTAGATCAGCAGACCCTTGCCGTGCGCGCGCGCCGCAAAGTTCGCGACGACGCGCTCCAGCAGCTCCGCAGGCGAGGCCTCGGCGATATACAGCTCTTGCCGGCCGGCTTCTATGCGCGACAGGTCTAGGGTGTCGTTGATGGTGCGCAGCAGCGTCGCAGAGGACTGCTGGATTGTGTTCAGGTATTGCTGCTGCTGTACGTTCAAGCCTGTCAGCGCCAGCAGTTCCATCGTGCCGACGATGCCGTACAACGGTGTACGGATCTCATGGCTGAGCGTGGCGAAGAACATTGTTTTCGCTTCATTCACCTGGTCGGCGGCCAGCTTCGCGCTTCGCAGCGATCGCTCGACCTCCTTTTGCACGGTAATGTCGCTGATGCCGCAAATGACCACGTCCTCGGACTGATAACGCATGGAGGCGAAGGTCAGAATCACGCTGCGCCCGTCGCGAAGCTCGCACTCGCGGCTGCCTGCCCGGGTCGTGGCCTGGCGGATATCCTCGCGCCAGCTGTCGTGCTCGTCGAGCAGGCGCCTGGCAGCGTCGTTGGACACAAGCAGCCTTCCATCTGCGCGGCGTACTAGGCTCAGGCCGACAGGGGCAACTTCGATGATTTTGTTGTTCAGGGCCAGGCTGTCGACAAGAGCCGCGTACTGGCGCAAAGCCGGCGCTACCAGCGTTCTCTTGATGTGGCGCACGGCCAGCAGGACGCTGGCGGCAAGCAAGACTGCTACGCCTCCTGCCATCCAGAAGGAGTGGGCACTGCGGGCCAGGACCTCTCGCATAGGGACGTAGTAGACGAGTTTCCACTGCGCTTCGCCCACCGATTTGACCAGCACGAGATTCTCGGGAAACCACGTGCCGCCCTGGACTCCGAAAGAGTCCTGGGTCAGCTTCGTCGCAACCGTATCGCCCATCATGGGCAGCGGGCCACCGTGCAGGGTCATGCGGCTGTTGCTGTCGTAGAGTGCGTAGCTACCGCCACCGCTTGCGCATTCGGAAGCGATGACCGAGGCAACACCATCGACCTCCAACCCGATCCAGGTTTGTTCAGGATGGGTTGCGTCCAGCGGGGTGAACAGAAAGATCCTGTCCATTTCATCTGTTGGCGGGTGCAGCCAGACGATGGGCGTACGGTTGCCTGGCTCCATTGCGGGTGTGCGCTCGGCCAGGGCTTCCGTAAGCCACGCCGTGGTGCCAGGCGATACGGGAGATGGCCTTGCCGTAGTATCCGTGCCCAGACGCTTTGCCATGGAATGCTCTAGCGACAAATAGATGATGTGGGCGCTGGCCTGCTTGACGTCGGCCCTGTCGTGCGGGGTCAGAATCAGGGCCCAGTCATAGCTGTTCTTGTCTGTCAGCAACGGCGTGACACTGATCTGGCGCGTTTCGCCAAATGTTTGCGGGGTTCGCTCGGGCGACATGCGGTTGGTATTGCGCACCGACGATCCGGCGATCGACTTGAGCAAGGCTTCGCGCTGGTCAAAATAAAGCTGCGCGTTGTAGGCGGCTGCATTCATGCGTCGTCGGTGGTTGGAAACCTCCCCGCTGAATGCCCAATACAGATAAAGCGCGGTGCCAAACAGGATGCAGGCCAGCAGCGCTACAGCCAACAGATGAAGCAGCAGCATCGGCAAGCCGAGCGCGGTGGTGTTCAACCTCTCTGAAGGAGGGTTGGTCAAAGTCATGCAAGGAATGATAGAAGTCGGGCTCCTGCACAGGTCTAGGAAAATTCTTAAAATGTGCTCTCTGAAAAACAGGGCAGGAGAGAGTCAGGCTGCAGATTGCCCACGCGGTCCAATACCTCGGTCCAATACCCCAGTCCTATCAATGAGAGGAGCGATTTCGGACTCTCCTGGCAGCGCGGGGGTACAACCCCTGCCCATAGTCCCGTAGTGATTGGGAGTAGTGCGGTGAGCAGCGCTTGCTTGCTGCGTGAGTGGCCGCGGGCCAGGAAAGATGCTGCTGTCCAATTCCTGCTTTGTGGCGCAGAGCCTTTGTTTTCAGGCCGGCGTAGTTGCCCGGGCGTGTAATTGGTACTTAGTGCGTGGCACTTGGCGACTGAATGGCGGACATTGCCGGCTTGCTAGTTGGGCCATCAGGCGCAGCAATGAATTCAACTCATCTCCATGCCCCAATTTTCTTGAGCGCCTCTCACGTCCTCAGGGAATCTCCAGGCAGAAATCGACCCGGTAGTGATGCCTGAATCCATCCCTCAGGCCAATATTCGGAAAATGTCGCCCGGCACTTCTCGACAGCCTGCTTGATAGGATCAGGCGAAGTGATGGCTGCAGAGCAGGGCGGTTGACCATGAAACCTCGGCAGTCCTTGTCTCGTCGAGTCGAAGACCGCTTTCGGCTGGCGCGCATGCAGTGCCAAGGTAATCAGTCAGTTGAATGACGAGATAAACAAACATAGCAAGACGATGCGCTTTATTCGGTATACGCTGGTTCTCCTGATCCTGCCACTGGCAGTCATGGCCCCAGGCCGGGCAGAGTTGAGCGTCTTCAATTTTGAACCGCGTATTACTTCTGCCTCCCGCAATTGGCTGAGCGACGAGCAGCGTCAAACGCTGGATCAGCGCGGCCAGCTCACGCTGGGTGTATCGCTGCCGGACTATCCGCCCCTGGATATTTTTGATGCCGGCTGGTTTCGCGGCATCACGGCCGACTATGTGGGCCTGCTGTTTGCATCTCCTGTGCGCGTGCAGCCGTTCCGCAGTCGCGAGGCCGCCTTGCAGGCCCTGCAGCGCGGCGAGATCGACATGCTTGGCGGCGGCACGCCCAGCGAAGCCAGGCTGGCAGGCCTGCAACTTACCCACCCCTATCTTACGGACCCGCCTGTGCTGGTCTCCAGGATCGATGCTCCCTTTGACGCTAAGACCCAGGGAACCAAAATGGCGGTCAACCCGGGATATCTGCCGGCTGCACAGACTGCAGAGGTGTATCCCAACAGCCGTCTTCTGAACTTTGTGTCGCCCAAACGCGCGCTGGAGGCACTGAGTCTGGGCGAGGTCGATGCCGTTCTGGCCGATGCCTCGTCAGCCCACTACCTCATCAGCGTCAACTATCTGGTGAATCTCAAGATCCAGGGCTTTGTTCCCGTTGACAGCGATGGATTTGGCTTCCTGGTCCGGATGGACGACGGCGCGCTGCTCGACTACCTCGATCGGGCTGTTCCGAAGGTTGCGGCGGAGTATGGCGACGACATTCTGTACTCCTGGAGCGGCGGGCGCCCACTGCGCCTGGGCGAGGACCGCATTCCATTGACTGCATCCGAGAATCGCTGGCTGGTCGAGCATCCGAGTGTTCCAGTGGTCTTGAACGGCTCGCTGGGGGCGTTGGGGCAGTTCTCCAGCGATGGGCAAGCCCAGGGCATAGGCCCGGATTATCTGGAGCTCATCAGTCGCCGCACCGGGCTCAAGTTCGACTACATTCGCGCTCGCAACTACTCGGAGCTCAATGCCATCCTGGGCCAGCGGCGGGCGCTGCTGACCCCGGTTTTTGCGCCCTCGGATGAAGCGCCGCAGGGGCTTGAAATGCTCACCCCCTATCTGAGGACCTCGGTCATCGTCATGGCCCCGGCAGGAGCGGCCCAGGGAATCACGGACGACGGGCAGCGCATTCACCATCTGGCAGACCTGGATGGGAAGAGAGTGGCCGTCGTCGAGGGTTACTTTCTCGATAATGTCATCCGTCGCGACCACCCAGGCGTGAAGATCCGCGCGTTCCCCGACATGACACAGGCCATGCAGAGCGTTGTGGAAGGGCGCAGCGATGCCGTTGTCGGCAGCGACTACGCGATGCGCTTCATCAACGCCAGGTATTTTGGGAATCGGCTGGCGCAGATAGGCATTCTGGACGACTACACGCGCCGCGTCAGCATGGCTGTACAGGCGCAGGAGTCCGAGCTGGTTGCGATCCTGGAGAAGGCCCGACTTTCAATCACGCATGAGGATGTTGCTGAGTTGGTGCGCAACTGGGAGCCAGGGCATCCGGCCGATGGCTGGGGGTTCTTGACCGAGCATCGGCAGGCATATTTGCGGGTGGCGGGCGCACTGGGTCTGGCGGCCGCGATCTCGCTGATCTGGGGGATATACCTGACCCGTCAGGTCCGCAGGACAAGGCGCGCGGAGCAGCGTGCCGAAGCCGCCAATCAAGCCAAGACCCAGTTCCTCGCCACCATGACCCATGAAATCCGCACTCCTCTTGCGGCGATCATCGGCCTGCTGGACATGGCCCGGCAACGAAGTCAGGGAGCTGCCACCGAGGATGGCAGCCTGCCGGCGGCTCAGGACGCGGCGCAGACCATGCTGCTGCTGCTCAACAATGTGCTGGACCTCAACCGGATCGAGTCGGGCTTGATCCACTCTAGCCCCAAGCCGGTGGCGCTCAGGCCCTTGATCGAGGATATGGCTGTCTTGGTCCGTGGCATGGCCTATCGTAAACAACTCACCCTGGATATGTCGGTCGCCCCTGAGGTCGATGCTTGGGTGATGGTCGATCCGCTGCACCTCAAACAAGTGCTGTTCAACCTTCTCAGCAACGCCGTCAAATTCACCGCTCAAGGGGGTATTGCTCTGACGGCGACTGGAAGCGCAGAGGGCGGAATGCTGCACCTTTGCCTGGAGGTCGAAGATACCGGAATCGGTATCGAGCCAGCGGATCAGGCTCGGCTCTTCGAGCCCTATGAACAGGTGGCCTCGGCTCAGCAGGGGCAGGCCTTTGGCAGCGGCCTTGGGCTGCATATCACCCGCCGTTTGGTGAACCATATGGGCGGTGCCGTATCGATCCGCAGTGAACTCGGACGAGGTTCCCGCTTCACCGTGAAACTTACGCTGCCCATTGTCGAGGCGCAGACCTTGCCGCAGCCGAAGCCGCGCACCGCGCCCCGGCCGGCAGCCAGGGTGCCAGCCCATGGCGCGTCACTGCTGCGCGCGCTGCTTGTGGAGGACCACGCGCTGAATCGCGAGATCGTCAAAGGCATGATGTCCGATCAAGGTGTAGTGCCCGAGGTTGCCGAGGACGGCGTTCAGGCATGGGAGCTGTGCATCGAGACGGATTTCGATCTGATCGTCACGGACGGCCAGATGCCTCATATGAATGGCGCCGAACTGATCTCCAGGGTGCGGGCGCGTGAAACCAGCGAGGCTCGAAATCGCTGTCGGATAGTGGCACTGACCGCCAACATCGAAGACGTGGAACGGCAGCGCTATATGGCAGCGGCGCTGACGAGGTGCTCTGCAAGCCCATCCGTGAAGAGGACATGGCGAGAGTGATTCGCGAGTCGACAGTTCTCGTCAGAGCTTGAGCGATTTCAAGTGTTCTTGATCGCGAGGAGTGCAGTCACGGGGATTGCACGTTCCATGCATGTGTAACTCTGGCGGCCGCCTGTCCATCATTTGTATAGGCGGTTTTGGCCCGTTGCTGTCGTTTGAGTTTCGTCAAGCAAAGTCTGCTGTGCTGCTGTGCTGCTGTGCTGCGGGGCCAGACGGTCGATGTGGGTCAGTGAATTCACGGTCTTGGTCACACTGCGGACATTGGCACAAACTGGTTTGCCTCGTGTGGGATATCTGCCATGCTCCTCAATTGGTTTACGCAACGGCGAATATCTGTAGGCCGCCCCAGGAGGCGGCTCTTATTGTCATCGGATGCACAGCCTGTGACCAAGACCACTGGCAGCAATACGTTTCCCGTAAGTGGGCCGATTTCTGGAAATGGAGGAGACCAGAGAAGATCAGCCACGTAATCGTTCCATCCTTGAGGCGGCCTCAGAAATTGTGACGTATGCCAGCGCCCATCAAGCGTCCCTGGTTGCTGCCGCTGGCGGCTGTCAGCGGAATGCCGCCAAGGCCGCCTAGAGCGCCACCAAAATTGTGTTGCCGCATAAGGCGAGCGTAGATTGAGGTGCGCTTGCTCAAAAAATGATCAGCTCCCAGTGTCCAGACAGATTGCCCGCGGCTGCTGCCGTCCACGCTGCGGCGCACCCATTCCACTTGGAAGATGGTCCGTGGCGCGACCTCATAGGTAGCGCTTAGGCTCTTGATCCGAGCCATCGGCGAGCCGACCGTGCTCGCGGAGCTAATGGAGTAGGTTCCCGTGAGCATCAAAGGAGCTGCTGCGCGGTAGGTGCCCATCAGAGAATGGAAAGTCGACCGATCTGGCGCCGCAACGGGCGCTGCGCCGGAGCCTGCCCATTGGCGCTGGAAACCATAACCGATGGAAACTGCCTTGCCGCGCCAGGCAAAGCTGGCGCCCCAGAGATCCCCGCTGCGCCGGCTCACGCTGTGGTCTCCCGCACTGGCTTCGCCGGGAGCGTAGGCCACATCGGCATGAAAGCCTTCCGTGCCTGCCGTGCGATAGCGCAGCATGTTGTTGGCCCGCCCAACAATCGGCACCATGCCAGGCTGCGCATCGGTGAATGCCGCCAGGTTCAGGGGCGAGAACACGTCGGCCAGTGCATAAGGATCTACACGCGTTACTGCCGCGATCAAAGGTGTGAGTTGACGGCCTGCAGTGACAACACCCCAGTTCCCGGATAGGCCGACAAAGGAGGCCAGGTTAAAGGCCAAAGCACCTGCCTGCTTGCCTGCCCCAGTATCTGCAAACATACCGGCCTGAAAGTTGTAGATGACTTTGAGTCCTCCTCCCAGGTCTTCCTGACCGCGCAAGCCCACGCGCGAGCCCAGGCTTCCGCCGTCCTCTACACGTGTCCACGACACAGTGCCAGCCTTGGCAAAGCCGACAAACTGATCAACGTTGCCATATAAGGTCACGCTACTCTGGGCCATAGCTGTATAGGGCAACACCGAGGCCACCGTGGCCAAAACCAAAGTCTTGTTCATTGTTTGTTGTCTCCTTTTTTATGCCGTACCGCGTGGATCACTGAATCTCGCGGTCGGTGCAGCACCGTACTGTCGTAAGAAGATGCGTGCCACAGGCGCAGCTTGGCACTGGACACCCGCTGGCGTCCGTGCAATACAGCTGTTTTAAAGAACCAGTCGCCAAGTGCCTACGTGCATTTGACGGAGCGTGGGGGAGGGCAGGCACAAGGAAATAGGCGCGAAAACCTAACCCACGGGTAGTGGTGGGCTACGTGGTAGGCACTCCATCACGGATCGCCAAGGCTCTCCCGCTCTTAGTCGACGCTCTCCATAAGCGAGCTGATATATCCCGTGCCCCCTGGGCCGGTATCTTCCACTTCAACGTAGTAGCCGAGGCTTTGGCCTTTCTTGCGCTGCAGATGCGCCGAGTAGCCGTCCTTCCTGGGGGTCATGGCGGTGGATTGCCATTGGGCCGCGCGCCAGTCCTCAGTCGTCTTCTTGTACGCATAGAACAGACGGACAGCCATGGGCTGCGCTTCCAGCCCCACCTGCGCAGAAACAACCAGTCGATCCGCATCGATCACTCCCTTCGCGTCGATCTTGGCAATCTTGCGTTGTAAGAAGGTGTGGGCCAGCCACATCCGCCACGCAGCCAAATACTTTTGCGATACCCATGAATGCCGTTGGTTGTCGATGGCCAGAAAGGCCCTGTCTCCCGACATCTCCTTGAGCATGCTGTTGGGCGCGCCCAGTGCAAAGAACTCGTCATTCGTGCCCATCCCCACGAGGTAACGGGCCTTGATCTTGTTACGCCACATGTAGGGGTCGAACTGCGCTATCAACTGCAAACCCACAGGGTTGTTGAGCATGCCCAGCAGCTTCTCGGCAGGCTGGAATCCGGGACCGGTTCTTTCTTGGTCAGGGCCGCGCACGTCAGGACCGAACTCGGCAAATTGCCTTGCAATGCCGTAGAGAAAGTTGCCTCCGGTGTAGCAAGTGCTCATGATGCCAGCGACCCGATCAGGATCAACGCCTGTTGCCAGACTAACGGCCATGCCGCGCTTGGAGCAGCCCATGATCACAGCACGTTCCGTCTGCACACCGTGCAACGAATGCATCAGCGTGATCGCCCGTAGGTAGCCCTTGGTGATGGCAATGTAGCCGTACCAGCTGAAATCGCCGGTTTCGAAGACTTTTTTGAGCGAGTAGCCAGTCAGGTCAGATTCGTCCATGCCCATGTAGTTTTCGGCGGGATTGCTGAAAATCATGATGGGCAAGCCCAGATCAATGGCGGTTGCCTCTGCGTATTGCTCTTCCGTGCGCAACTGCGTGCCTGGAATCGTGAGTTGAACGCTGGCGGGATCCTCGAAGAACGAGCGCGCAGTACCGATGATTCCCGCATTGCCGCCACCCTTATAGCCATCGGGCACATAGATGCGCGCAGGATGCTTCCAGACCATGCCCTTCCAGTTCTGGCTGGTGAAGTTCAGCTCAATGACGCGCACTTTTTTGCCTGGACGCGCCGAGCTTGGCACCACGCGATCCTTGGCGATCTCTGTGTTCAGCGTGCTCTCGTCGAGAATTTCCCGCATATCGAAATACTTCGCCGGTCCGGCGTCACCGGCCCTGGCTACTCCCACGCACAGCAGCATCAAGGAATAGAAAAATATGAAAATGCGCAACTTCCTCATCGTTGTCTCCTTGCATTAATTCTTTGAATTCGTATCAAGACGGGTGGTAAACGCGAAAGCCCAGGCCTGGCGACTTGACCGAAACACCATCGTCGTGCAACTCCACCGCTGCCATGGCGCCATTGGCCATGGCTTCCGAAGCGAATTCGGCAATGTCGCGCAAGCGTGCGGCTGGCACTCCACGCGCGCTCAGGCGGGCCTCCAGCTGTGCTGCGTCACTTCCCTCCAGGGCAACTGCCAAGGCGGCCTTGAGCGCTACGGGGTCGAGCGACTGGACAAAGGAAGACGCTTCGCGCCCATCCAGCGGGGCACTGAACAAGCTCGGGTCGCTTGCAAGTTGCTCCAAGTCCAGCACTTGCAGCAGTGCCTGCAGTTGTCGAGGCGTGTTCGCCCCGATGGCCAGCCAACCATCCCGGGTGCGAAAGAAATCGGCCGAAGGGCTGCCGGAATACCCTTGATTGCCTTGTCGGGAGGGGATCGCGCCATGCGTCATGGCGTTACAGGACATCGGGTACATAAGCTGCATGCCCGCGCAGGCCATGGAGACATCGAGCAGCATGCCGTGCCCAGTGCGTTCGCTTTCGCGCACGCCGGCCAGGATGGCGAAGGCCGCGAGCAGCCCCGTGGCAGAGTCGATGACTGGAAATCCGGTCTTGATGGGCGGGTCTCCCTCGCTTCCGGCCATCCACGCCATGCCGGTGGCGGCCTGAACCACATGGTCGTAGGCAGGCCGCCCCGTCCATTCTGGTGCGCCGCGGCCAAACCCAGAGATGCTGCAATACACTACTCGCGGGTTGCGCGCGCGCACGGCCTCAAAGCCCAAGCCGTAGCGCTCCAGCACGCCAGGGCGCAGGTTGTCGATGAAGACGTCGCACTGAGCAGCCAGCTCCAGCGCCTGCTTCTGGCCGTCGCTGTTTGCCAGGCCCAGTGACAATGAGGTCTTACCTGCATTGAGCGACACAAAGGCTTCTCGGCCGCGACCTGTGCGGCGCATGACGTCACCGCCATGGGCGTTTTCCACCTTGGTGACTTTTGCGCCCAGTTGTGCCAGCAAGAAGCTGGCGAACGGCCCCGCGATGACATGTGAAAAGTCCAGAACTCGAATGCCTGAGAGCGGAGTGAACGAAGAGGAGGGGGTCAGGGACATGGTGGGGTTAGTTGAGTGTGATGCGGTTTTTTTCGATCACCCGCCGCGTCTTTGCGGTTTCCTCGGTGATCAGGCGTGAGAAGTCCTCGGGCGTTGGAGAAGGGTCGATCAATGCTCCCGAATCAGCAAGGAATCGGCGCAGTCCGGGTTCTGCCAGCGACTTGAGCATGGCTGCGTGCACGCGCATGACCAGGGGCCTGGGCAATTGCGCAGGGGCCCAGATACCGCTCCAGGAGTCCAGCACCAGATCCGTGCGGCCCAGTGCCTCGTTCAAGGTCGGAACCTGGGGCAGCATGGGATTGCGGGCGGCGGAAGTGACCGCCAGAGCACGCACCTTGCCGTTGTTGATCTGCGGCACTGCGGTGCCTGCCACGGGGAACGCGAAATGCGTGTCGCCCTTAATCAGCGCAGGCACGATATCCACAGAGCCTTTATAGGGAATATGGAGCGCATCCACGCCGACGGCCGAGAGAAATGCCGCGCTCGCAATATGCGCTGCAGAGCCAATACCACCCGTTGCGTAGTTCAACGCACCAGGCGCGCGCCGCGCCGCAGCGACCAGATCATTCACCGTACGGTAAGGCGAGTCTGAACGCACCACAAGGACCACCGGGCTGATGCCAAGGCGGCTGATGTGCGTGAAGGCCGCTGGGTCGAACTTGGCGCTGGGCTGCAGCAGCTTTTGCGCGATATGGGTGGAGGAGCCCAACAGCAGGGTATAGCCGTCGGAGCGCTGCTGACTCACATACTCGGCCGCCAGAATACCGCCGGCTCCAACCTTGTTTTCAATCACGACCGGCTGACCCAGTTCCTTGCCCAGCACCTCCCCCAACTTGCGTGCCTGGATGTCGGGCCCACCGCCAGCCGCGTAAGGAACCACCAACCGGATGGGGCGCGAGGGATAGTCTTCTGCTGCCCATGCAGTGAAGGTATATGCCCCAGACACTGCGGCAATCGACAGTCCCAGCAGAGTGTGCAGCATCTGACTGCGTGCACGGAGGGGGGCTACAAGCATTCCAAGTCTCCTTTATGGTTTTGCCTGATTCTCGCCAATCCGCCATAAGAAACAATTATTCATTTCTTATAGATTCATCAAAATCAGTTATGGCTAATGCTTCACTCCAACAGTTTCCAACCCGACCTTCCGCACACGCCAACCGGATAGACCGGTTACGCATCCGGCACTTGCGGCTGCTGGATCTGATCGCTCGGACCGGATCGCTGACCGCATCAGCAGATGCTCTGCGCATCAGCCAGCCGGCCGTCACGAAGATGCTGCAGGAGCTGGAACAAGCATTCGCGTGTACGCTGGTCGAGCGCACGACCCGCGGCGGCCAACTGACGACGGCCGGCGAGCGGGCGCTGGAGCGCTTGCGCATGTCATTGGGGGCCTTGGATGCGGCCTGCGAGGCACTGGCGACGGAGCCAGAAATTCCCCTTGTGCGCATGGGCGTGCTGCCCCTGGTAGGCGTCCATGTGCTACCTAAGCTGTTTGCCGTGCTCCAGCAGCAAAGCCAATTGCCACGCCTGTGTGTGTATGAAAACACCGTCAACGGCTTGTTCGAGCTGCTTGCGCGCGGTGAGCTCGACTGCATGATCGGGCGGCTCGAAGCTACCCCAAAAGCTTCCATGCAGGAGCAGATGGAAATTGTTCCGCTCAGAGACGAGTACCTGGCGATTGCGTGTGCCCCAGACCACCCGCTGGCTAGGCGCCGAGGACTGACACTGTCGGTTTTGCGCGAACATGCCTGGATACTGCCGCCACGCGGTACCCATACCAGGGCCGTGTTTGAGCAGCCATTTCTCGATCAAGGTCAACTGCCGCCCACGCCCTATATCGAGTCAATCTCATTTCACAGCAACTTGTCGATGGTGGCTCAGAGCCGCTTCCTGACGGTGGCGCCCGAGAGCGCTGTGCAACATTACGCAGACATGTCGATGGTGCACAAGATTCGCCTGCGCACGCCCTTTGCCAGCGGCCGAATGGTCTTCATCGCTCACAAAGATGCGCTTCAATCTCCCGCCGTAGCCCTTGTTGCCAAAGCACTTGCTGAGCAGTGGCGTATGCCCATGTGAAGGACGTACAACTTGGGGCGTTAGCGGCGCTGCTACGGCGTTCGCCAGAACCGCACCTTACGATCGATATCGCATCTTTGGAGGGACAAAAGCTTAACGATGGGTGCGTATCAGGATTGATCCGCGCCTTGATGTAACGCTGATGCCCTAGCTAAACGGCAGGTGCAGCACCGGTAGCCGTTATTGAGATTTCGAGGCGGATTGGCTGCAACCAGCCTGAAACAGTCAGCACCGGAAATATCCACAAAGGCTGCTCCAAGCCAATTCCTGCCCACGGTCAACTCCATCAAGCCGCGACGGTAGAACGGGGACAACGGGATTTAGCTGCGCGGCTTGTGCGACGAGAATTGTTGGAAATGCCAGGGCGGAGTGCTTAGCGCAGCTGCGGCTCGGTCATGGTTTCTTGCGGATGACTGCATCCACAAGGATGTGCTCAGTACCGACCTAAGCTGGTGTCATAGCCAGCCGGCCCGGCGAAAGCGGTAATAGACATAGCTGCACACGCAGACAATCAGCAGCAGTGCAACAGGGTAGCCATACTGCCACTTCAACTCAGGCATATGCTCGAAATTCATTCCCCAGATGCCCACAAAGGCAGTACAGATTGCAAAGATGCTTGCCCAAGCTGCCAGTCGTTTGGTGACTTCGCTTTCATCGATTGTGACCAGCGCGAGGTTGACTTGCATGGCGGTCGCTATGGTGTCTCGCATTCCTTCGATGAGGCCGTTGATGCGAACCAGGTGGTCAGCTACATCGCGGAAGTAGTCCTGCGATCCCGCGCAGACCTGGGGCACACGTCCGCCGTGGAGCTTGCTCACGGCCTCCAGCAATGGAGCAACCGCGTGCTTGAGGATCATGACACGTTGTTTCAGCCCATACAGCTGCTTGATGCTCTCGCGTGCAGCCCGCTGGGTGAAAATCTGTAGCTCGACCGCTTCCAGCTCGGCTTCCAGGGCTTCAATGATGGGGAAGTAGCGGTCAACGACTGCGTCCATCAGCGCGTACAAGACAAAACCTGAGCCGTGTTTAAGTAGTTCGGGCTCTTTCTCGCAGCGATCCCGCACTCCCAGAAAACCTTGTTTGCTGCGATTGCGGACCGACAGAACGTAGTTGGAGCCGATAAATACATCCACCTCGCCCAGGTTGAATTGGCCGGGTTGAGCGGTATCAGGCTCCAGAAGATGCATGACTGCGAAGAGGGACTGGCCGTATTCCTCGATCTTGGGCCTTTGGTGTCCGTGGCTGGCATCCTCCACGGCGAGTTCGTGCAGATTGAACTCTGCACGCATTTCGTCCAGCTCAGCCGACGTCGCATCGGACAAGGCTACCCAGACAAAGCAGTCAGGCCTTGCGATGTACTCGCTGATATCGGCGACAGCGATATCTGCCAGCTTGGATCCCTTTTCGTAGGCCACGCAATTGATCAGCATCGAGATCCTCTTTCCACAATCGAAAGGCTCAATGGTGCCATGCCGCAACACGGCAGAGGCCAACGATAGACAGACAATGCCTGGGCTTGTGAGAGATGGACAAGTGTTGTTCAACGCCCTTTCTTCCACCAGTGCTGTTGTGACAGCAAGGCTGGCTGTTTGCCGAGAGCTGGATCGGATCGCCGGAGCTAGTTGAACCTACGCTTGGCGTAGGCGTCTCGCAGGCCACTATTGGCTGTGGATTCAGCTGGGCAGCAATTGCTTGAAGGACTGCTGTCGTAGGCAACGACGAAATGCTGCTCTCGGCCATGACCAGTCATTCGATGATCTGCCAAAGAGCCGCCCATTAGCAGTCGTAGATGCAACACACTAACTACCGCTTAGGCGGTAGGAGTGTTGCAATCTTGTGTGTAGCTGTATGGCGCAAGCGTCTCCGATCTCCACGTCCGTCAAGCCTTTGCTATCACAGTCATACGGGATGAATCTGAAGGTGCTCATTTAGGCCGGCAAGGATTCCGCAATGTTGAGCAGTTCGCTCCTCACCACAGCGTTTGCGTAGATCTTGGAGTTGCTTTTGTAGAAGATGCAACTCCTTAATTCGCTCATAGACTTGGCTGATATGCGCATCCAGCAAGGCGTTGACATCACCACAAGCAGCACCGGGGTCGTCTCGAAACCGAAGTAGTACACGCACCTCGGCGAGAGACATGTCTAGGCTGCGGCAATGGCGAATCATTTGAAGTCGCTCCAGATGCGAAGATTCGTAGATCCGAAAGTTCCCTTGGGTCCGAGCAGGTGCAGGCAACAATCCTTCTCGCTCATAAAAGCGAATTGTTTCTACCGGCGTGGACGAGGAGACGGAAAGCTCGCCAATTTTCATCGAGTGCTCGCAAAGTGAATGCTTGGAAATTTTAAGGTTTTTGGGCTTGACTCTGTAGTAGGTACAGGTTTTCTAATGATGTCATGAGTACCACTCCTACATGCCTAACACCTTCGACAACCGCTTCACACGAGCCTGCTACCTGCTCGGGCGGTTGCTCATTAAGTTGTATCGACGACCAGTCAATCGAGCAGTCCAGTGTTCCAGAGGCAAAGGCAGTGCCATTTCTGAGCTTGCGCATCCCTTCCATGGATTGCCCAAACGAAGAACGCCCAATTCGGAACGCCGTAGAGCGAATCGCTGGTGTCACTGGGATGCGCTTTGATTTGGCTCAGCGCACCCTGTCTGTGGATGCCTCTAGCGCTTCTTGGCCGGTGGTAATTGAGGCGATCAGAGGGTTGGGCTTTCAGGTCGAGCCCTTAGCCCCGCTGTCCAAACAAGATGCCTGCAAAACGGATATCTCAACTGGAAGCACACACTGTGGAGATTCCCCTTGCAGTAGCGCTGCATGTGAAGTGACGTCTCCCATTGCTGCGCAGCCGAATGCTGATGTGAGTCCGAAGGAATTGCGACTGCACATTCCATCAATGGACTGCCCTAACGAGGAGCGACCTATTCGAGCCGCAGTGGAGCAGGTTGTCGGCGTGTCGGGAATGCGTTTCGATTTGGCACAGCGCAAGCTGTTCGTAGATGCCACCCAGACATCCTGGCCTTCGGTGATCGAAGCGATCAATCGACTAGGGTTTGAAGCTGAGCCAGAAACGTCGAATTCTCAGTTGCAAGCTGACTTAGTTGCACGCGTATCCAATAGCTCGTGTGAGGGCACAAGCTGCGGAGGCTCGGCATGTGAAACACCCCTTACGCTCCCAGTCTCAACCGCAAAGGTTGATGCAATCGAGGGCGGATTACTTCTGAGAGTACCCGCGATGGACTGCCCTACAGAAGAAGGGCAGATCCGTCGCGCACTCGAAGGCATTTCGGGAGTGCGGAGACTGCAGTTCAATCTACCCGCACGCATGTTGTCCGTAGACGCCCCTGAGTCGGCCAAAGACTCGATCATCCAGGAGCTGTTGAACGCTGGATTCAAGTCTGAAGTGCTTAGTGCTCCCTTGTCGGCAGAGCAAACGGCTCAAGCTCAACGCACTGAATTGAATCGCCTGATCGCAGCATTGGTAGTTGCAATACTCGCAGAAGGCGTCCACTTTTTTGCGCCCGACAGCCTGCCGTGGAAGGGGCTTGGTATGGGCGTCGCGGCGATGGCCATTGCACTATCTGGACTTTCTGTTTTCAAGAAAGGGCTTGGTGCGCTATTGCGGTGGCAGTTAAATATCAATGCGCTGATGAGCGTCGCAGTGATTGGCGCATTTCTCATCGGACAATGGCCTGAGGCCGCGATGGTCATGGCGCTGTATTCGTTGGCCGAACTGATTGAGGCTCGGTCAGTAGATCGAGCGCGCAACGCCATCGCCGGCTTGCTGGCATTGTCGCCGTCACAGGCGGAGATTCAGCAGCCGGATGGCTCTTGGAGCGCCTTGGACGCGAAACTGGTGCCAGTTGGATCATTGGCGCGCGTGAAACCAGGTGAACGGTTTGCTTTGGATGGACGTGTCATTGCAGGCAACAGTGCGGTAGATCAATCTCCTGTCACAGGGGAAAGCGTTCCCGTGGATAAAAGTCCAGGCGACGATGTCTATGCTGGCACTATCAACCAAAGTGGCTCGCTGGAATTTCGTATCACTAGACCGGCAAGCGACACTGTGTTGGCGCGGATCATTCATGCGGTAGAAGAGGCACAGAGCCAACGCGCCCCAACACAACGGTTCGTGGATAAGTTTGCAGCCGTCTACACGCCAGCAGTCTTCGTAATGGCTCTAGCGGTCGCTCTTGGAACGCCCTTGTTTTTGGGGTGGGAGTGGATGACAGCAATCTACAAGGCACTGGTCCTTCTGGTAATCGCCTGCCCATGCGCCTTGGTCATTTCCACCCCAGTAACTGTTGTCAGTGGACTCGCCGCAGCTGCTCGTCGAGGCATCCTCATCAAGGGAGGAGCGTACTTGGAACAGGCTCGTCAGCTGTCTATGCTCGGACTGGATAAGACGGGAACTCTTACCGAGGGGCGTCCCAAGCTTGTGTTTAGCAAAGTGCTATCCACTGTCAGCAGCGAAGCCGATGTTCTGAGCTGGGCTAAGAGCCTAGCGGAGCGCTCTGACCATCCCGTGTCTAAGGCCGTTGTTAACGGTTTGGCAAATGATGCGATAGAGGTTCAGAACTTCGCTGCGGAACTGGGCAAAGGAGTTCACGGGAGCATTGGTGGCGTGAATTACGTGCTGGGCAATCATCGCTGGATTCACGAACGCGGTCAGTGTTCATCTGAACTTGAAGCGGCCCTGCGAGAACAAGAGTTGCAAGGTCGCACACTGTCGTTGTTTGCCAATGACAGTGAAGTACTCGCAGTATTTGCGGTCGCTGATACCACCAAGGAATCCAGTCGGCAAGCCATTGCTGAATTGAAGGCCTTGGGTGTACAGACGGTCATGCTGACCGGCGATAACGAAGCCACAGCAGCAGCGATCGGACGAGAGGTTGGTATCAATGAAGTGCGTGCCAATCTGTTGCCGCAGGACAAACAGTCCTGGGTCGCGCAGATGGCTGAAGGTCACGTCGTCGGTATGGTTGGCGATGGCGTGAACGACAGTCCTTCGCTCGCGGCTGCCTCGATTGGATTTTCCATGGGGGCCGCTGGTACAGATACGGCTAAGGAAGCTGCCGATGTTCTGATCATGAACGACGATCTGCGCAAGGTGGCTGAAACCATTCGTCTTTCCAAACGAACCCATGCAATCCTTTGGCAAAACATCACCATTGCCCTTGGTATCAAAGCCGTATTCTTTGCTTCTGCAGTCTTTGGCAACGCCTCGATGTGGATGGCTGTCTTTGCAGATATGGGGGCTAGCTTGTTGGTGGTTTTCAATGGCCTTCGCCTTCTTAAAGCCTCCCGCGTTTAACTAGCGTTGCTCAACGCAATTTTTCGGCCCGCAAGACGGGCCTGCTTTTCGCTCAGGAACAAAAATGAGTCGTACTTACGTGGCATACCCAGCCACCTCTCACGTTGCACGAAAGGTTCTTGCAACTTGCCTATTGCTTCTCGCAGTGAGTTGGGCTGCAGTTGCCAGTGCTTCTGAAGCTGACGTGCGTCGTGTGTGGCAGATACTTGACTATCTCGCGGTGGACTATGGCGGTGCTGTGCAAGATGGAAAGGTGATCGCACCATCTGAGTATGACGAAATGCAGGAGTTTGCACAGACAGCTCGCAACAAGATCAGTTCTCTGGAGGAAAAGCCGGAGCGCCAGACGCTACTGAAAGAGAGCGAAGCTCTACAGGCTGCAATTGCGACCAAGTCAGATCCTGCTACTGTGGGGAGCTTGGCAAAGGGCCTAGCCAATCACGTGATTGCCGTATATCCAGTCCCACTGGCCCCGACCTCAGTTCCGAATCTCCAATTGGGTGCTTCTGTGTATGCGGCCAACTGTGCTGCTTGTCATGGTGCATCAGGAAATGGGGACGGAGTTTTAGCCAAGCAGCTTGACCCCAAACCCATTGCGTTCACGGACCATGACCGTGCCCGTCAGCGCAGTGTTTTCGCGCTCTACCAGGCGGTGAGTCAGGGAATCGCAGGTACAGCAATGCCCGCATTTGCACAGCTTTCAGAGGAGGACCGTTGGTCTGTGGCGATGTTCCTAGGAACTTTCGCTCATGATGATCACCAACGCCAACAAGGGCAGCTACTTTGGAAGGAGTCAGAGAAGATCCGGACTGAGGTCGCAGGCATGGATCATTTTGTTCGTCTAACTGAGGCAGAGTTGGCGGACTCTCTGGGAGAGGACCAGGCCAAGGCCACTGTAGCTTTTCTTCAGGCTCATCCGGATTCGCTTTCTGCTCCGCGTGTAAAGAGCCTGACGCTTGCCCGTGAACGACTGAATCAGAGTGTTGCAGCCATCAAGGACGGCAAACCAAAGGAGGCAGCCGAGTTTGCTTTGTCTTCCTATTTAGATGGAGTCGAGCCCTTCGAACAAGCTCTGGCAACAAGAGACGGAACACTGAAGACCCGCATTGAAGTGGCTATGGGTCAGTATCGCTCGTTGATTGCGTCGAAGGCTTCGGCTCAAGAGATTGAAACGGCAGCTATCGGTATTCAGGATCTATTTAATGCGGCGGATCAGGTTCTCACTGAATCTAGCACTGACGCGACCGCGGCATTCTTCGGCAGCTTGACTATCCTACTTCGTGAGGGCCTCGAAGCGCTTTTAGTCGTTGTCGCAATGATCGCCTTCCTGCGCCAGGCAAAGCGTCCTGATGTTCTGCCTTATGTACACGCTGGCTGGCTCGGAGCATTGGCTGCAGGTGGCGTCACCTGGGCTATTGCGACGTATGCAGTTTCGATCAGCGGTGCCAATCGTGAGGTCACCGAAGGGCTTTCCAGCCTGTTTGCAGCGGCAGTGCTTTTGAGTGTGGGTATCTGGATGCACCAAAAGAGCGTCGCTGGTCAGTGGCAGGCGTATCTGCGAGAGCGCATGTCTGCTGCACTGAATCGCCGTTCGGCCTTCTTTATGTTTGGTCTGGCATTCGTCGCCGTGTACCGTGAAGTATTCGAGACCATCTTGTTCTTCGCCGCAATGTGGGGCCAAGGAAATGATGGAGCAATCCTTGCAGGCCTTGGGGTGGGCGTGCTGTGTCTTGCGCTGATAACGGTTCTGCTGCTGCGATACAGCGCCAAGCTGCCAATTGGTAAATTCTTCTCTGTAAGTTCTTGGCTGGTCGCAGTTTTGGCGGTGGTGTTAACCGGGAAGGGAATTGCCGCGTTGCAGGAAGCAGGATGGATTGCTCCCAGTGCTTTGCCAGCACCTCGTTTGGAAGTGTTAGGCATTTTCCCTTCAGTGATCGGGCTTGTCGCGCAGGGCCTGGTTCTTCTGTTCGTGCTGGCCTTCTTTTTCCGAAATGCTCAACGGAAGCCGGAAAATATAGCGCAATGACGGATAGCAGACCTGATGCATAGCTATCAGGGTTTGCGGTTTAAACGAGGCTTTACAACAAAGGGACTGCGATTTACATGGCAGTCCCTTTTTCTATCAATGGTTCGGTTTCAGTTCCGTGACCATCGCCTTGCCCTTGATAGCCTCGGCCTGGAATTTAACCTTGTCGCCGACCTTCAGGCCGTCGAGCATCTTTTTGTCGGCTACCTCAAATCCCATGGTCATGGCAGGCATGGCCAGGTTCGGAATATCTCCGTGACGCAATACGATGAGGTTCTTTTGAGCGTCGATTTTGCGAACCTCGCCATCAACGAGGGGCATGCTGGCCGAAGTGGCTCGGGCTGCAGGCTGCATCGGCATTTTCATGTCCTGCGCATGAGTTGTTGTGAACGCTGCTAACGCGACGGCTGCGGTAAGGATGTGGGCTGTTTTCATGGTTCTATCTTCCAAGGTGTAATGGTTATGAAGCCTTGATTGCAGATGCTTCAAGGTTTGAGGGGGGGGCGCTCTGCAGTTGGACGCTTGCGATGGATCAAGTACCAGGCAGCTGGGATGACCAGCATGCTCAGGAGCGGGGCTGTGACCATGCCGCCGACCATCGGAGCGGCGATGCGGGTCATAACTTCCGAGCCGGTGCCGTGTCCAACCAGAATGGGAAGCAGACCCGCCATCACTACCGCTACGGTCATGGCCTTCGGCCGCACGCGCATGACGGCTCCCTCGCGAATGGCGGCCAGCAACGTTGCCTCATTGTCCGGCTCGCCTGCGGCCAGATGCTGTTTCCAGGCGTTCTGCAGGTAGACCAGCATCACGACGCCAAACTCGGCGGCAACGCCGGCCAGGGCAATGAACCCCACGGCCGAGGCCACTGACACTGCGTGACCGAGCGCCCAGATGAACCAGAACCCACCGACCAGCGAGAATGGAACTGCTGCCATGACCAATGCGGCATCGCCTGCGCTGCGAAACAGCACGTAGAGCAGCATGAAGATGACGGCCAAAGTGAGTGGTACGACGATTTTCAGGCGTTCCGTAGCCCGCTCCAAATACTCGAATTGGCCAGACCACGACAAGGCATAGCCGGCAGGCATTGCCACCTGCTTGGCGACAACGGCTTGCATGTCATGGACGACGGAGCGCAAGTCCCGGCCACGCACATCCACATACACCCAGCCCGAGAGTCGTGCGTTTTCGCTACGGATCATGGGCGGGCCTTCTGCGATGACGATCTTGGCGACGTCCTGCAGGAGCACGGTGGCGCCTTTGTCAGTCACGAAAGGCAGCTTGCGCAGGCGTTCCAGCGAATCGCGGATTTCGCGCGGGTAGCGGACGTTCACCGGAAAGCGCTCTCGACCTTGAATGACTTCTCCGACATTCTCACCACCGATGGCGGTGGCTATGACCGCCTGCACGTCGGCCACAGAAAGTCCGAACCGTGCAGCGGCTTGTCGGTCTACATCCACGTCAATGTACCGGCCCCCAGTCAAGCGTTCGGCCAATGCGGAAGAAACACCAGGCACTCCGCGCACGGCGGATTCAATCTGTGCCGCGAGCTTGTCGATGGTGGCGAGGTCTGGTCCGGCGACCTTAATACCCACGGGGCTCTTGATGCCGGTGGCCAGCATGTCGATGCGGTTGCGGATGGGCGGCACCCATACGTTAGACAGGCCCGGCACCTTGACCACCCGGTCGAGTTCCTCGACCAGTTTCTCTGGCGTCATGCCAGGGCGCCATTGCTCGCGCGATTTGAACTGGATGGTGGTCTCGAACATTTCCAATGGCGCTGGATCGGTGGCGGTATCGGCCCGTCCCGCCTTGCCGAACACACGCTTAACCTCGGGCACTGTTTTGATAAGCCGGTCTGTCTGTTGCAACAACTCTGCGGCCTTTGAGACCGAAATACCAGGCAACGCCGAGGGCATGTACAGCAGATCGCCTTCGTCCAGCGGCGGCATGAACTCACCGCCCAGCCGCATGACCGGAATTGCGGTGATAGCCAGGGCCAATGCCGCTGCCAGCAGCGTTGCTATAGGGAAGCGCAAGACTAGCTCGAGAGCCGGTCGGTAGAGCGCAATCAGGCCGCGATTGATCGGGTTCGCAGTTTCCTTAGGTATGCGCCCGCGAATGAGGTATCCCATCAGCACCGGAACCAGCGTTATCGAGAGGCCGGCAGCAGCAGCCATCGCGTAGGTCTTGGTGAAGGCTAGCGGCGAGAACAGCCGTCCTTCTTGGGCCTCCAGTGTGAACACGGGCAGGAATGACAGGGTGATGACCAGCAACGAAAAGAACAGCGCTGGGCCAACCTCCACGGCCGATTGAGCGATCAGTTCCCAGCGCTCGGCCACGGACGGCGGGCGTCCATGTCGTTCTTCAAAGTGCTCCAGATGCTTGTGCGCAGCTTCGACCAAGACCACAGAGGCGTCGACCATGGCCCCTAGAGCAATGGCCACACCGCCCAGCGAGAGAATGTTCGCGCTCACGCCTTGCCAGTGCATCACGCCGAAAGCCGCTAGCACCCCAATAGGCAGCGTTACAACGGCCACCAGCGCGGAGCGCAGGTGGAATAGGAAGATGGCACAGACTACGGCGACGACGGCGAACTCCTCCAGGAGCTTGACACGCAGGTTGTCGACCGCACGATCAATGAGCTGGGAGCGGTCATAGGTTTCCACCACCTCAACGCCTTTGGGCAGACTGGGCTTTAGCTTCTCCAGCTTGGCTTTGACGGCTTCGATGGTGGCACGGGCATTCTTTCCGGAGCGCATGACCACCACACCGCCCGTGACTTCACCCTCGCCATCCAGTTCGGCGATGCCTCGGCGCATTTCTGGGCCAATCTGGACGGTGGCCACGTCTTTCAGCAGCACAGGTGTCGCTCCGCTGAGGGTGAGCGGGATGGTACGGAAGTCCTCCAGTGATTGAAGGAATCCGCGCGAGCGCACCATGTACTCGGTCTCGGCCATTTCCACTACCGAACCGCCCGACGACTGATTGGCCTTCTGCAGAGCCTGCACGACCATGGACTGCGTAATGCCGAGCACTCGCATCCGGTCCGGGTCGAGCACCACCTGGTATTGGCGGACCATGCCGCCGATGCTGGCGACTTCTGCCACATCCGGAACGGTTTTCAGCTCGAATTTCAGAAACCAGTCGTTGAGGGCTCTCAGCTGTCCAATATCGTTATGGCCGCTGCGGTCGACCAGCGCGTACTCGTAGACCCAGCCCACACCTGTGGCATCCGGGCCTAGCGCGGCTGTCGCACCTACTGGTAAGCGGCTTTGCACCTGGTTCAGATACTCCACCACCCGTGACCGTGCCCAGTACGGATCGGTCTTGTCGTCGAACAGGATGTAGACGAAGGAGTCGCCAAAGAACGAATAGCCTCGGACGGTTTTAGCCCCAGGTACGCTCAACATGGTCGTGGTCAGCGGGTAGGTCACGAGGTCTTCCACCACCTGAGGTGGTTTGCCTGGATAGGTGGTGCGGACGATTACCTGCACGTCGCTCAGGTCTGGCAGTGCATCGACTGGAGTGCGAGATGCCGACCAGATGCCTGCCGCCACAAGGAACGCTGTGACGACCAACACCAAAAAGCGGTTGGCGATGGACCAACGGATAAGGGTAGCAATCACTTGGCGCCTCCGGTGGTTCCTGCGTCACTGCCGCTTTTCTGCACGGAGACGACTTCCCAATCTAGGGGCCCGCCTTTTCGGAACTCGAAGCGCACCAGATCTCCTGGCTTCAAACCCGTGAGCGTTATCGAGTCGGCCTTGCCAAAGCTCATTGTCATGGCGGGCCACTTGAGTTTGGGTACGGGACCATGCGAGATCGTGATCCCGTCGTCATCGATGCTTTCCACCTTGCCCTCGGCGCGGTAGATGTCCGAGGCTTCGGTGGCCGTAGCAGGCACAGGTTGGGGTTGGCCGGCTTCCATGGCTCCCAGAGCTGACTTGAGCCGCGCTTCGGAGTCCACCAGGAATTGGCCGCTGGTAATTACTTCCTCGCCTTCGCGCAAGCCTTGCAGCACCTCCAATTGATCACCCAAGTCCTCGCCCAGTTTGATTTCCCGAGGCTCGAAGTTGTCAGACTCCTTGCGGACGATGACCAATGCACGGGTGCCGGTACGGATGACGGCTTCAGCAGGCACGACCAGGCGAGAGGTTGGAGCCCCGCCAACCTGCAAGCGCAGCAGCAACCCCGGTATCAGTTTGCCGCTGCGGTTATCGACCTCGAATCGTGCCTGCAAGGTGCGCGTGCTGGCGTTGACCTGCGGTAGGATCTCCTTCAATTCGCCGTCGAAGGTTTGGGATGCATCGGCTTGCAGAACGGCCTTGACCTTCTGGCCACGCGTCAGGCGTACGGCTTGTGCCTCCGGCACTTCAGCTACGGCCCAGACCTTTTCCAGGCCGGAGATGCGGAATAACGTCAGGCCAGGTGACACCTGGGCTCCTTCCCGAACACCGAGTTCCGTCACCACGCCATTTACCGGAGCCTGCAAGGGGTAGCGAGCCTGGGCGACCCCGGTTTCCTCAGTCTTGCGGACCAGTTCTGCGGGGATGGACATGGCGCGCATGCGCTCACGTGCTGCCGTAATAAGTTCCAGGGGCACACCTGCGCGCTTGAGTGCGAGCAGCTCGTTCTGCGGACCCAGCCACTCTGGCGCAAAAATGGTGGCCAGCGCCTGACCTTTCCGCACTTGCTCCATTGGAGCACGTACTGCCAAATGCTCGACATAGCCGGTAACACGGCTCTGGACAGCGACACTCAGACGCTCATCGAACTGTACCGTTCCAACGGCATCGAACGACGCACCGATGTTGGCTCGCTTGACCATCGTGGTCCGGATGCCGAGGTTCTGCTGCACCGTTGAGCTGACTTTGACACCTGTGTCATTGGCATCGTCCGCATAGACGGGCACCAATTGCATGTCCATGAATGGCGACTTGCCGGGCTTGTCAAAGCGTGGTCCCGGCACCATGGGGTCATGCCAGTAGAGAATCTTGCGCTCGCCTGTGGGAGCCTTGGATTCCGAGGCGGCTACGGCCTGGGGGGCAGCGCCTTCGGAGGTCAAGCGGCCAATAAAGAAGCCACCGGCTGCCAGCAGTACGCCTGCCGTAACCAATGAAGTGACCAGTGCTGTGCGCTTCATTGGGCACCTCCATGAGCGATGGGTTTGAGGTTCAGTTGGGCCTGCGTACGTACCAAATCACGCTGCAGTGCGAGGAGTTTTCTCTGAGCTTCGACCTCGGCATGTCGTGCCTCAAACACGGCGGTCAGGGCCAATTGATTTGAGCGGTAGGCTGCCAGGGCGGCGGAAGTGCGCTGTCTGGCCGGAGTCACTACGGAGCCTTGGTATCTCTCGATACGCTGCTGCAGGCGCGCGGCGTCGCTAGTCAAGGTGCGGTAATCGGCCATGGCTGCGCGCATTCCCTCCGTCAGGTCAGCCTCTGCTTTGTCGACCATGGCCAGCTTGGCCGAGGTTTCGCGGTCTTGGCGCTGGCTTGGTGCGATTTGGAGCGGGATGCTGACGCCGACTGAAACCAAATCGGAATAGCCAGTGCGCTGGCCGTAGGACACTTCCCAGGTCCAGTTGGGAGAGCGCTCCTTGGCTGCGACGTTTGCACTCTGGCGAGCAATTTCGACGTCGCTTTTTAAGCCTGCGACGGCTGGATATCTCGCCACGTAGTCCCGCTCCTCGGGAACCGGGAAGGTCGGTGGCTTGTTGAGAGCGTCGGGAAGAACGCCGATCCAGCGTTGCAGACTGACCATGGCTGCAGACTGCTGTTGGCGAACCTCTTCACTTTCATCCTCTGCAATCCCTTTGGCGGATAGGAGTTGCAACGCTTCTGCGCTGTTGCCTGTGGCAGCTGCTATGCGGCTTTTTGCCGCATTCAGCTCCTCGTGCAAGTGATGTTCGGTCTGGGTGGTTAGCTTGAGTGCTTCAGTGGCGAACCAAGCATCGACATACGCCATGCTGGCCTGCAGGCGAGCCTCGGCTTCGGCAATGTCTTTTTGTACGGCGTCGCGGTCGGCTCTTGCACGAGCCGCACCTTCGCGCGCGGCTCGTTTATCGGCGGAGAGCCACTCCTGGCTGACACCGATGCGCTTCATTGTCATGGACTCACGGGTACCGCTGAAGCGGTCTGAGCCGGTAACCGGGAAATTGTCGATGCCGGCCCGCAGCATGGGGTCTGGCAGCTGACCCGCAGCCTGGATGGAATGGACAGAGCCTTGCATCGCCGCCTGGGCTGCGCGGGCTGCTTCGGAGCGTTGGACGGCCAAGCTTATTGCCTGGTCGAATGAAATCGATTCTGCAGCAGCAACGGCCGGCAGAAAGACGGCAGCCAGGGAGGCCGCTCGCAAAAAAATAGGGGACATGGAAACTCCGTGGACGAATGAGGGCATCGCCGGCGTATGGACAAGCCATGCCAGCACCAGTCAGTCGACGGAGTGATCAGACTCTGAGTCTGAGAGTAGAGAGAAAAAGAGGGTCCGGAGGCGGTCGAACCTCCAAGGTGATGGGCCAGGACACTGCAAGTGCAGCATCAAATTCGAGCACTAGCGGCAGTTCCAACACCTGCACGATGGCAGGTAATGACGCCACGGGCAGTTTGACTGCTTCGAAGGTCACATCCGGGGCATTGGTGTACTGATGACACAGAACCGGTTGCTGTTGGTCCATACCTTCGCATGGTATGCCGGCCTCCATCCTGGCCGTCATTGCATCAACGCCTTCCTCCTGTGGGCAGACGTAACCCGCCAACGCCAACTGTGCGAACAGCAGCGAAAGCGCCACAAGGACTGCGGTGGATAGGCGGTGAATGCGACTTCGTAGCATGGCAGCAGTTAGTGTAGTCAATCTACCAGGGGTACGCGGTGAAGGCCATACGTTGCTACCGATCTTTAATTGCTACAGATCTTCGGCAAGCCAGTGGTTAACTCGCATCCTAGGAGCAAACGCTACAGCTGTGTCTGAAGGAAGCGCGACACCGTATGCACAACTCAGTTCTGAAGAAGGCGGTGTCCTGTCCCATCCTCAAGTTAATGGATGAGGAAACATGCAATGTGATGCTCGGTAGCGATATCCGCCTCGGTGAGTCCGCGCATCGTTGAACCCAGTGTCGCCCCCCTAAGTGATGATTGCGATCATCTGGGCCGAAATTCTTCCGGGAAATTTGTAGTTAGCTCAAGCTTATGTTCTACATGCAGAGGCCTCTGTTGCTTGAGGCCTCTGCGGTAGATCGGAACAAAAATGCAGGAAAGAGCTGCATCCGCGATGCATGCGTCTTTGATGGAGATCAGCCTGCAAATGATTGGAGGCGAGCATCTCGCGCAGCTGGCGATTCATTACGCGTTTCGTTGATCACTTGCTCGCGGGTTTTGCTCGATCCTGTCTCGGGAGTTCCACGTGGGAAATTGCTTTCACCGTAAGAAAGGCGGCCCTGCTTCATGGCAGCTTCAGTCTCGGCCTTGACTTGAGCTCGGGTTTTCTGGCTTACAAAGTGCTCCGGATGCACGATCACGCCTTGTTCATTGTTGGCTGGATGCTCGTAGGCTGCAGAGGCCATTCCAGGAAGAGCCAGGGTGACAACGGCAGCAACGCTTGCGAGTACGGAGGAAATGGAGATGCGGTTTTGAGACATGGTTGGCTCCTAAGACAGTTGATGAACACATCTCCTGGACCTTGATCAAGGTGAGGAGAAGATGGGTTGATCTTAGGAGTCGGAGCCCAACAAAATCAGGTCTGTCCGGTGACATTGTTGTCAGCTTTTTCGCGGCAGCTCTTACCCCAAATCTGCATACCAATAAACCCAAAGCGAAAAGCGAAGACCAACGTAGTTGACGTACACAGCGTGCTCCAGTGCATGTGCAGACAGATACTTGACATTCACATCATGTGAAGGATGAAACTTTAGCCACAAGCTTTAAAGGAGTACGTAATGGCTATTTTTCGCATCAATGACATGAAATGTGGTGCCTGTGCCGCGCGGATTCAGCGCTCCATTTTGGCGATCGATGATGAAGCAAAGATCGGAGTGAATGCGCGAGATAAAACGGTGCAAGTCTCTGGCGATCTGAGCGACGCCGACTACATGTTGGCCATCCAGACCGCTGGATACACTCCAGAATTATTGGCGTTAGCCGAAGCCGAGCAGGCAAATGCTGAGAAGCCGCAGACGAAATGCTGCGGCTCAACTTCAGCAAAGACATCTTGCTGCGGATAGTGTCTTCTTGCTTTCAAGAAAAGCCTGTTTTCTGATCTGCTTAGGAAGTCGGCTGCGGAGTGGGGAATTTCAAGGTGAAGCGAGTTCGTCCATCGGCTGAAGTGGCGGTAATGGAGCCTCCATGAGCTTCGGCAATTGCTCGGGTGATGGCCAAACCCAATCCGCTACCGTCTGAGTCCGGATGAGCCCTGGAAGGGTCAGCTCGGTAGAAGCGGTCAAATAACCTGGGCAGGACTTTGGGATCAATGTCCTGCCCTGTATTTTCCACAGTGACAAGTGTCCAGGAAGCTGCGGTCTCAATGTCGATGGTGACCATGCCTGCATGCGGCGTGTAGCGCAAAGCATTAGATAGCAAATTACTCACAGCACGATGGAACATCAGTCGATCACCATCAACGAGTCCATCGCCTTTTAACTTCAAATGAATTTGCTTTTCTTCAGCGACAGCCTCGTAGAACTCCAGCAATGCATACGATTCTTGCTGTGCCGAAAATTGCTCCTTGCGCGGCAGGCTTACGCCCCGTTCAGTTTTGGCCAGAAAAAGCATGTCTGACACCATACGAGCCAAACGCTGAAACTCTTCGGCATTAGAGGCAAGAATGTCTCGGTATGTCGCGGCGTCACGCTTGGATGCCAGCACAACCTGAGTCTGCGTCAACAGGTTGCTGATGGGCGTGCGTAGTTCATGGGCCAGATCAGACGCGAAATCTGTCAGTCGCTGAAAATCGTCCTGCAACCGATCCAGCATGCGATTGAGCTCATGCGCCAAATCGGCCATTTCTACGGGTACAGCCTCGACCGGCATGCGTTCACTCATCTTCTGTCCCGTCACAACGGCCGCACGTGATTTCATTTCTCGCAGCGGTGCCAGCCCTTGTCGAGCGGCGAGCCAAGACAGAAGTGAGCACAGCAAAATTGCTGCGATCACATAAATGGCAAAGCTTGTGCGAATTCCGTTGAGGAATTGAATGTGATGCTTGGTGTCTGCTGCGATCAGTACCTTTAATGGTGACGGTGCGTAGGCCGGTAGCGTCTCAAAGCTCAAGATGTGGAATTCTGCGTCTGCATGCCGCCACACCCCAAACGATCCTTCCTTGTCGATAGAAGCCGAGTTGCGATCCGGCACTGCAAAGCCGGATGCGGGCGATTGAAATACGGTTTCTCCTTGGGCATCTTTCACCTGGACTTGAAGATCCTCGTGATAGTTCAGTGCCTCATTTAAACGCCAACGAGCATCATCGACCGACTTGGTGTTCTGGAGAATTTTCTCGATCAAATGGCGCTTGTCCTGAAGCGTCATTCGGTCCAATTCCACGAAATGCTTTTCTGTAACGACTAGAAATAGGCCGCCTAAACCTAGCACTACGGCTGCCGCAACAGCCGTGAAGCAGAGGGCCAAGCGAATCGTTAAAGAGAGCTTTACCTTGCGAGTGAGACGCTGCACCTATTCCTCCTCGGGGACTTCAAGCACATAGCCCATTCCTCGTACGGTCTGGATCAGTTTGATCGAGTGGCCTTCGTCAATTTTTGCCCGCAGACGGCGCATGGCCACCTCAATGACGTTGGTGTCGCTGTCGAAATTCATGTCCCATACCTGCGATGCGATCAATGAACGTGGCAGCACTTCACCATGTCGGCGCATCAGCAACTCCAAGAGTCCGAACTCTTTGGCTGTGAGGTCAACACGTTTGCCGTTGCGAGATACGCGGCGACGCAGCAGGTCTAGCTCGAGATCTGCAACAGTCAGAGTAGTACCTTCATTGGCCGGATGTCCACGTCTAAGAATAATGCGAACTCTGGCGAGTAGCTCTGCGAAAGAAAACGGCTTTACCAGGTAATCATCAGCGCCGAGCTCTAGTCCTTTGACACGGTCCTCGACATGGTCCCGTGCAGTAAGAAACAGGACCGGCATATGTAGTCCCCGATCACGCAGAGACTGGAGCACCTGCCAACCATTGAGGCCCGGCAGCATGACATCCAAGATCACCAAGGAGTATTCACCTTGCAGAGCCAGATGTAAGCCGTCTGAGCCATTTGGGACGAGGTCAGCAATGTAGCCAGCCTCGGTCAGTCCTTGGCGCAGGTACTCACCTGTTTTAGGCTCATCTTCGACAATCAAAATCCTCATGTACTCGCTCCGCTGCAGTGGACGATCAAGAGTGTGCCGAGTTTGATGCCCTCTGACATGAAGATAAGAAAAATGTAATGTTCCTGAAATCCTGGCGATAGAAAGGCTCAACACGGCCTTGTTGTTCTCTCCTGGGAAGCCATCAAGCGTGGTGAGCAGAGTGAACCTTCTGGTTGCAACGAGGGCATGGCTGGATAGAAGCCCTCTGTCGCACCAAACATGACGCGAGCATTACATGAATGTAATGAATGAGTCACTCCACCGAAATTCAGCACGCCCTAGCATACTGAACATATCGAGCGCTCATTGCATCAGGCAAGCGTTACCGAAAACGAATTTCTTGGAAGCTCTGGAGGATTTCACCTTATGCCGCGTCATTCGCCATTTTTTGTCACTCCCACTCAAGGGTTCTCTCGTCGGCGCTTCGTTCAGGGGCTGGCCGCAGGAGGCGTTCTGGCGGGCCTGTCAACGCAGTCGCTCATGGCATTCGCACAGCAGAGCTCCACAGTCCGCGGGGCCGCTCCGGTGCTGAAGGGTAACGAGTTCGATTTGGTGATCGCCGAGTCCGCAGTGAACTTTACGGGCAAGCCTGGCATGGCGACCACGATCAATGGATCGCTTCCTGCTCCAACCCTGCGCTGGCGAGAGGGTGAGACGGTGACGATTCGCGTCACTAACAAGCTTCGCGAGGCCACTTCTATTCATTGGCACGGCATTATCTTGCCCTACCAGATGGATGGAGTTCCAGGCATCAGCTTTGCGGGCATTCCTCCTGGAGAGACGTTTACCTACCGCTTCAAGGTTCAGCAAAGCGGTTCCTACTGGTATCACTCACATTCAGGCATGCAGGAACTCACCGGCATGTATGGAGCGATCATCATTGATCCCGCAGGACCTGAGACTATCCGTGCAGATCGTGACCATGTCGTGCTCTTCTCTGACTGGACTGACGAAGACCCCATGCGCGTTTTCGCAAAGCTCAAGGTTCAGGGCGACTACTACAACTACAACCAGCCCACGGTCTTTGATTTCTTCCGTGATGCATCGCGTGATGGCGTGTCAGCGGCATTAGACAAGCGCAAGATGTGGAACGAGATGCGCATGAATCCAACGGATTTAGCCGACCTCTCTTCTGCGACCCTGACCTACCTCGCAAATGGCGTCACACCTGCAGGCAATTGGACTGCTCTTTTCCGTCCGGGCGAGCGTGTCCGGCTGCGCATGGTCAACGGCGCGGGCAATACCTTCTATGACGTACGTATACCGGGCCTGAAGCTCACGGTGGTGCATGTTGACGGTGTCGACGTAGAGCCTGTGACTGTCGATGAATTCCGATTCGGCCCTGGCGAAACCATAGACGTGATTGTCGAGCCACGTGATGACGCCTATACGATTTTTGCCCAGTCGATGGACCGAACAGGCTACGCACGCGCTACGTTAGCAGTGCGCGAAGGCCTGCAGGCTCCAGTCCCCGCACTCGATCCCGTCGAATGGCTGGGTATGAGCGACATGATGGGCGCCATGAGCCATGGCAGTTCTGGAGCCGACATGGACATGACCGGCATGTCTGGGATGACCGGCATGTCTGGGATGACCGGCATGTCTGGGATGACGGGTATGGCCGGGATGGCTGGTATGTCGGGGGCAATGGCCGGCATGGATCATGGTGCGATGGCCGGCATGAATCACGGTGGTATGGCGATGGACCATAGTCAGCATGCCAAGCCTGCTGGGAGCTTGGCAGTGCCCAGCACCACCGCACGCCATGCTCGCACTGAATATGGCGCAAGAACAGATATGCGAGTCGATATGGCCCGCACCAATCTTGACGATCCCGGTATCGGTCTGCGCAATAACGGCAGACGGGTGCTGACCTTGGCAGATCTGCATACACCTTCAGGTCCGATGGACTCGCGCGGTCCTGGACGAGAGGTGGAGTTGCACCTGACGGGGAATATGGAGCGATATTCCTGGTCTCTTGATGGATTGGAGTTCGGGCAATCAACGCCTGTTCACTTCCGTCACGGCGAGCGTTTGCGAGTCATCCTGCACAACGACACGATGATGACTCACCCTATGCACTTGCATGGGATGTGGAGTGAACTGGAGAGCCCTGATGGTCGATTCCTCGCCCGTCGACACACCTTGCCAGTACAGCCTGCACAACGCATCAGCTTCTTGGTGACGGCAGATGCTCTGGGGCGCTGGGCATGGCATTGCCACCTGATGTTCCACATGGATGCAGGCATGTTCCGCGAAGTCGTAGTGTCTTGAACAAACCTCACAAGGAAGATCAAAAATGTCCAAAGCACTCCCTATTCGTGCATTGTCCACTGCGCTCCTCGCTCTGGTGAGTATTGCGGCCCAGGCGCAAAGCGACCATTCATCGCATGGCCAAGCGAATATGCAAATGGAAGCACCGGCAAGCCCTGCCACAACTGCAGCTGATCCACATGCAGGTCATGGTGCTATGACTGGCAGCGCTGCAAGCGGCCCTGCGATGGATCACGGCAGCATGCAGATGCAAGGGGGATCCGCACCTCCAGATGCTCGCGACCCACATGGGTATTCCAATGGGTTGACCTTGGGATCGGGCGATTACGCGGTGCCTGGCGTCCCGCGCTTGATGCTTGCGGACGAGCATACCTTTGCCTCGCTGCGTGGTGAGACCCTGGAACGCCGTTTTTCACGCAGAGGTGATGATTCAACGGCCTATGACTTGCAAGCATGGTACGGGACCTCATACAACAAAGCTGTCTTGAAGGCAGAAGGTGACGTCGCCAAAGGAAAGCTCGAAGAGTCTCGCACCGAACTGCTATGGAGCCGTGCTGCCACAACCTATTGGGATACACAGCTTGGTCTGCGCTTAGACAACGGCGTGGGACCTAGCCGTCAATGGCTGGCATTTGGTGTACAGGGCCTAGCCCCTTACTGGTTCGAGCTGGAGGCCACAGCCTATGTTGGCAGTGGCGGCAGAACTGCGCTTCGCCTAAATGCAAGCTACGAACTATTGCTGACTCAGCGCCTGATCCTTGAGCCTAGAGCTGAAATGCAGTTTTACGGCAAGGATGATCCAGAGCGCCACATCGGCAAGGGCCTAGCCGAAGCATCTGCGGGCTTGCGACTGCGCTACGAGTTCAGCCGTCAGTTCGCTCCATATATCGGCGTCGAACGTGCGGGCAGTTTCGGGCGAACCGCAGATCTCGTTCGTGCAGACGGCGGCCGTGCTCAACAAACACGATGGGTGGCCGGTGTCCGCTTCTGGTTCTAGCCAGACCAATGTGCACTTCCTCGCTGGCGCGTTCTTGAGGGCGCGCCAACTCCATAGACCCAGATTCGCAATCGATTTTCAAACCACCATCACACTTAGATAGGAGTCCTCATGAACCGCTCAACCCTGGTCGCTAAGTTCATCGCGCCAATTGCCGCAACACTGTTCGCTTCCGCAGCATTTGCACATCCTTCGTTAGTTTCCTCCTCTCCTGCGGATAAGTCGCAGGTTGCTGCACCTGCAACGATTGAGCTGAAGTTCTCGGAAACGCTGGTTCCTCAGTTCTCGGCTGCGAACTTGATCATGACGGGCATGCCCGGGATGCCGAACCACGGTGCAATGAAGGTCAGCGCAAGCGTCTCTGGCGCTAGCGATGGCAAAACCATGGTCATTACTCCTGCGCAAGCACTTCAACCCGGTGCCTATCGCGTGGATTGGCGTGCCGTGTCTTCGGACACACACCCGATCAATGGCAATGTCACATTTCAGGTGAAGTAACCAAATGGCCGAGGATTGGTTCACCATCGTTTTGCGCCTCGCGCTTTATCTGGACATGGCTGCAGCTTTTGGCGTCGCCGTGTTCGGCGTCTATGCCCTTGGCCATGACGAGCGATCCTTGGCAATTGCGCGTCGCTATCGCGTTTGCGTTGGTGTATGTGCAGTAATCGGGATTGGACTGTCAGTGATTGGCATGACAGTCCTTGCCAAGGCCATGTCCGGTGCGCAAACTTACTCCGAGTTGTCAACGCATATCTTCGAGATGCTCATCACCGGCACTCACATGGGCCTTGCTTGGTGCATTCGTATTCTTGCGCTAGCGCTTTGCATCTTGATTGCCCTAGTGAAGTTCAATCCAACGTTTCGCTTCGTTGCCATGTCCGTATCTAGCGGTGTAGCGCTGGCGACACTGGCCTGGGCTGGTCATGGAGCGATGGACGACGGAATGCGTGGATACATCCACCTTGCTTCAGACATCTCCCACCTCTGGGCAGCAGGTGCATGGGTCGGCGCGTTGCTTGCTTTTTTGATCTTAGCCACAAGTAGGGCAAATGCGACACAGGACACTGTCGCCATATTGAGCCGCACATCAAACGGCTTTGCCCATGTCGGAACGCTGATCGTTTTCGTTCTTGCGGCCAGTGGTGTAGTCAACTATGTATTGATCGCAGGGCCTTCGCTTGATCCGCTTGTTTCGACACTCTATGGTCAGTTGCTGCTAGGCAAGCTAGTGCTGGTTCTCGGAATGCTTGCTTTGGCAGCTGCAAATCGGTTCCGGCTTAGTCCAAGTCTGGAGGCATCATTGGGCTCAGGGAATCGCGCGCAAGCAGTCGCTAAGCTACGCCAGAGCCTGTTCATGGAGACAACACTTGCAGTTCTGGTTTTGGCGAGTGTGGCTTGGCTAGGGATTCTTTCCCCAAAAGGAATTTGATCCTCCGAGATCAACCACCGACAGCAGAAGCGGAGCTGCTCTAAGCAGACGTAGACACTGATAGGAAGGGTAAAACGCTTCCGTCGATTCATGCTTGGATGGCGTCCGCGTCATGTAGTCAGACAAAGGCCATCTCAACAAAGAACTATTTCTTAAATTGAGATGGCCACAAGCAGCGAACTCTGATTGCGCTATCTCAGAATAGGTGGATAGAGTTGTTTTTCGAGCAGATTCTGGCTTGACATTCACATGGTGTAAGGGCCAAGAATCGATCCAACATCGTGAAGGGCCATCGGCATGCATCATCATCAGCATCGATCTTCTTCAGAGTCAGTTGAGTTGGAAAACACCATGACTGAGGCTGAGCCTTTGAAGGATCCTGTTTGCGGCATGACTGTCTCTCTACAGTCGCCTCATCAGATAGTTCACGAGGGACGGACCTATCGCTTCTGTAGTGCCGATTGCCAGCAAAAATTTGCTCATGCCCCTGCGCAATTCATATCGAGTAGCGGGCAGGCGGATCACGCAGTAGAGGGCTCAGTCTATGTATGCCCAATGCATCCTGAAGTCCATCAAGATCATCCGGGGCGTTGTCCTAAATGCCAAATGCATTTAGTGCCTGAGGCCCAGTTGCTCAGCTCGCACGAACATGCTCATGTGGCTGCAAGTCATTCAGATCAGAAATCGTTTGATGACTCGGGCGTGGTTCCCGCCGGAGCGATCTATACCTGCCCGATGCATCCGGAGGTCCGGCAAGATCATCCCGGAAACTGCCCTAAATGCGGAATGACTCTGGAGCCACTGATCCCGGTTGGAGAAGAGGACAACAGCGAGTTGCAAGACTTTCAACGGCGATTCTGGTGGACGCTACCACTCACCCTGATTGTTACCACTCTGGCCATGTTCGGACACAAGTTCGGCTGGTTCACTATGCAGACCCAAACATGGGTCGAGTTGACTCTTTCCCTGCCCGTGGTGCTATGGACGGGCTGGCCCTTTTTTGTTCGAGGCTGGCAGTCAATCATCCACCGCAGTCCGAACATGTGGACGTTGATCAGCTTGGGATCGGGAGCCGCCTTTGTCTACAGCCTCGTAGCGACGCTGGCACCTGGTGTGTTTCCCGACTCGTTCGTATCCATGGGCCGTGTAGCTGTTTATTTCGAGGCAGCGGTGGTCATCATTTCTTTGACCATGTTGGGGCAGATCATTGAGCTGAAGGCTCGCTCTCAGACCTCGGCCGCTATCAAATCATTGCTTAGCCTAGCTCCTAAGACGGCAAGGCGTATCAATGCAGATGGCAGTGAGGAAGATGTTCCCCTCAGCCACGTGCATGTCGGAGACCTGCTGCGCGTACGTCCAGGCGAGAAAGTACCCGTGGATGGCATTGTCACGGAAGGTCAAAGCGCCGTTGATGAATCGATGCTCACGGGCGAGCCAATACCTGTGACAAAGCGCGTTGACGACAAACTGATCGGCGCCACACTCAATACGAGTGGAGCTCTGGTCATGAGGTCAGAAAAGGTGGGCACTGCCACCATGCTCTCCCAGATAGTTCAGATGGTTGCATCGGCCCAACGGTCTAAGGCACCGATGCAGCGAATGGCCGACGTAGTGGCTGGAAAGTTCGTTCTGGTTGTCGTGCTAGTTGCTGTAGTGACCTTCTTCGTCTGGGGAATTTTTGGCCCAGAGCCCAGTTGGGTGTTTGGGTTGATCAATGCCGTCGCGGTACTCATCATCGCCTGCCCATGTGCGCTAGGTTTGGCCACACCCATGTCAGTAATGGTGGCCACAGGGCGCGCTGCAGAGCAAGGCGTTTTGTTCCGTGACGCGGGCGCCATAGAAAAAATGCGTGAAGTGGATACGCTCATCGTAGATAAAACGGGCACCCTTACAGAAGGTCGGCCTGCGTTCGATAAAGCGATTCCTACTGCAGATTTCACCGCTGACGAAGTTTTGAGGCTTGCCGCTAGCTTGGATCAGGGTAGCGAGCATCCGCTTGCGGATGCCATCGTCCGAGCTGCACGTGAACAAGGCTTGCAACTCGCTAAACCAGTGGACTTCGATTCCGCCAGCGGTATTGGTGTACGTGGAACCGTTGAGGGGCGGCGCTTGGCATTAGGCAACACCACATTGATGGCTCAAGAAGGCGTTTCTGTATCTTCCTTGCAAGCGGACGGAGAACGCCTGCGAGGAGAGGGCGCAAGCATCATGCATTTAGCGGCTGATGGGAAGTTCGCGGGCATTCTGGCGGTAACAGACCCTATCAAAGCTAGCACTCTGGATGCCATCCAAACGCTTCATGCAAGCGGCTTGCGAATTGTCATGGCGACCGGAGATGGCTTGACTACAGCTAGGGCTGTCGGTGCCAAGCTTGGTATTGATGAAGTACATGGCGAAGTGAAGCCCGCTGACAAGCTTGCTCTCGTGGAGCGATTGCAAAGTGAAGGCCATGTGATTGCCATGGCTGGTGACGGTATCAACGATGCGCCGGCCTTGGCAAAAGCTGATGTAGGTGTAGCCATGGGAACAGGGACCGACGTAGCAATGAACAGCGGTCAGATCACGCTGGTCAAGGGTGATTTGCGTGGCATTGCCCAGTCGCGTGAAATCTCAACTGACACAGTGCGCAACATGCGGCAGAACTTACTATTTGCCTTTATATACAACGGAATTGGTGTGCCGATTGCTGCGGGAGTTCTGTACCCGTTCACTGGGTGGCTTCTTTCGCCAATGATCGCAGCGTTAGCAATGAGCTTAAGTTCAGCATCTGTGATCTTCAACGCGCTGCGGTTGAGTAAGTCGAATCGCCTCAACTGAATTAGCGGCCAGTGTCTACGAAATCACTGATTCGGCCCCTTTCGCCATAAGCTGCATTTATGGAGGGGTCGACTTTGCTCATAGCTCTATACATCAATTCAATAATTGATGTATTATCAACTCATGCAAGAAGCAAAAGTCATTCGCTCACTCTCCGCTCTGGCCCATGAGGCCCGATTGCGCGTATTTCGCGCCCTTGTTGTGGCTGGACCTGAAGGCCTGACACCTAGTGCCTTAGCTGAGCGGCTCGGCATCGCGCCGAACGCGCTGTCCTTTCATTTGAAAGAGCTGTTTCATGCCGACCTGGTCACCCAGGAGCGGCAGGGCCGAAACGTGCTCTATCGCGCGGCCTTTCCCGTGATGAACGATCTGTTGGCATATCTCACCGAGAACTGCTGCCAGGGCGCGGTTTGTACCGATGACGCCGTTGCGTCGTGCGAGTGCTAAGCGTCGCTGCAACCTTTTCCCATCCCTAAGTCCCGCTGCTAAAACCATGTCTGACAACAAAGCTCCCCTGAACGTCCTGTTCCTGTGCACCCACAATTCGGCACGCAGCATCTTGGCTGAGGCCTTGCTCAACGATATGGGCCAAGGCCGTTTTAAAGCCTATTCGGCGGGCAGCAGCCCCCGCGAGAATCAGCAACCCAATCCGCTTGGGCTGCAGGTGCTGCAAAAGGCCGGTGTCTCGGTCGAGGGCTTGCGCAGCAAGAGCTGGGACGAATTTGCTGTGCCTGGTGCGCCGCATATGGATCTGATCATCACCGTATGCGACAACGCGGCTGGTGAAGTGTGTCCGTTTTGGCCTGGTCATCCCGCCACAGCGCATTGGGGCTACCCGGACCCCTCGGAAGGCGAGGCCTCTGACGAAGCAAAGCTGGAAGCCTTCCGGCAGACGATGCACATGATTCGTCGTCGCCTGGAGCTATTGGTGAACCTGCCAGCGCAAAAGCTGGAGCAGGCAGTACTCCAGTCCACGGCGCGTGAACTCTCTTCGCACTAAATCCCGTTACTGCAATTGCGATCCAGATCCAGAGTCTGGATTGCAGCACCAGGCTTCACTGACGCCCGCACGCGGTGGGCGACTGATGCCGACTTATAGCTTTTTCTAGGACCTATACGTCATGTTGACGGCCATCCTGATTTTCATTTTCACCTTGACGCTGGTCATCTGGCAGCCGCGCGGCCTTGGCATTGGCTGGAGCGCCTCTATTGGGGCAGGTATCGCACTGTTGCTGGGAGTCGTGCACTTAGCTGATATTCCAGTGGTCTGGCATATCGTCTGGAATGCCACGGCTACCTTTGTCGCCGTCATCATCATCAGCCTTCTGCTCGATGAGGCCGGTTTCTTCGAGTGGGCTGCATTGCACTTTGCCCGCTGGGGTGGCGGCAGCGGAGTCAAACTGTTTGCCTTCATCGTGCTGCTGGGTGCTGCCGTTTCGGCCCTGTTCGCCAATGACGGAGCCGCCTTGATTCTCACGCCCATCGTGATGGCCATGCTGGTGGCACTGGGCTTCTCTACGGCGGCAACGCTAGCGTTCGTAATGGCCGCCGGGTTTATTGCCGACACTGCGAGCTTGCCGCTGATCGTCTCCAATCTGGTGAATATTGTCTCCGCCGATTTTTTCAAGATCGGCTTCAATGACTACGCATCGGTGATGGTTCCCGTCAATATTGCCTCGGTCCTGGCGAGCTTGGGTGTATTGCTGCTGTTTTTCCGACGCGATATTCCTGCCACTTACGACGTGGCCCAGCTCAAGTCGCCATCGGCTGCAATCAAGGATCTGGCCACCTTCCAGGCTGGCTGGGTCGTGTTGGTCTTGCTGCTGGTCGGCTTCTTCGCGCTGGAGCCCCTGGGCGTCCCTGTCAGCGCCGTGGCCGCCGTGGGGGCTGCGATCTTGCTGGCGGTGGCTGCGCGTGGTCATGTCATCAGCACCAGGAAAGTACTTCATGGTGCTCCGTGGCAGATCGTGGTGTTCTCGCTGGGGATGTATCTGGTGGTCTATGGGCTGCGCAACGCGGGCCTTACGGATTACATCGCCATGTTGCTGAACCAGTTTGCAGCCGGTGGCGTGTGGACCGCTTCACTGGGCACAGGCGTGCTGTCTGCGGTGCTGTCTTCCATCATGAACAACATGCCCACGGTCCTGATCGGAGCCTTGTCCATCGATGCATCCACGGCCACAGGGGCAGTCAAGGAAGCCATGGTGTACGCCAATGTGATTGGCTGCGATCTGGGTCCCAAGATCACGCCGATTGGCAGCCTGGCCACGCTCCTTTGGCTGCATGTGCTCGCCAAGAAAGGCACAACGATTGGCTGGGGCTACTACTTCAAAGTCGGTGCGGTGCTGACCATGCCCGTGCTGCTCATTACCCTCGCAGCGCTGGCTTTGCGGCTCAGCGTGGCGTCATGAACCTTTGCAACGGGAATCTAGCGCTATGAGCGACATCACGATCTACCACAACCCTGCTTGCGGTACCTCCCGCAATGTTCTGGCCCTGATCCGCAACAGCGGGGAAGAGCCCAAGGTCATTGAGTACCTCAAGACACCCCCTGATCGCGCCACCCTGGTGGGCCTGATCCAAGCCATGGGCATGCCCGTGCGCGATGTGTTGCGCCAAAAAGGTACGCCGTATGACGAGCTGGGCCTGGGCGAGCCCAAATGGACGGATGAGCAATTGATTGATTTCATGCTCCAGCACCCCATCCTGATCAATCGTCCGATAGTGGTCACCCCTCTGGGAACCCGCCTGTGCCGTCCCTCGGAGGCCGTGCTGGACATCCTGCCGCAGCCTCAACAGGCCGCATTCTCCAAAGAAGACGGGGAAGCCGTCATTGACTCGAAAGGAAATCGAATTGGCAAGCTCTGATCTACCGAACCTCGACGAACAAGTTTTTGAAAAGCCCAGCCTGGAAGGCCTGTTGCCCGCACAGCGTGCTGAGCACGCGCCGCGCATTCTGCTTCTGTATGGCTCGGTTCGTGACCGCTCCTATAGCCGACTGTTGACCGAAGAGGCGGCGCGCCTGCTGCGCAAGATGGGTGCCGAGACCAGGATCTTCGATCCGCGTGGCCTGCCGCAGCCCGATGGTGCCCCTGACGATCACCCGAAGGTCAAGGAACTGCGTGAGCTGGCTGTATGGTCCGAGGGTATGGTCTGGACGTCTCCTGAGCGTCATGGTGCGATGACCAGCATCCTCAAGGCGCAGATAGACTGGATTCCTTTGTCCGCTGGTGCCGTGCGACCGACGCAAGGCAAGACACTGGCGGTGATGCAAGTCTCGGGGGGCTCGCAGTCCTTCAATGCGGTCAACCAGATGCGTGTGCTGGGTCGCTGGATGCGCATGATCACCATCCCGAATCAGTCGTCCGTTGCCAAGGCATTCGCGGAGTTCGATGAGGCTGGCCGGATGAAGCCCTCTTCGTATTACGAACGGGTGGTGGACGTGATGGAAGAGCTGGTCAAGTTCACGCTGTTGACGCGAGACTGTTCGGACTACCTGGTGGATCGCTACAGCGAGCGCCGTGAAAGCGCTGAAGAACTGTCTAAACGGGTCAATCAACGCAGCATTTAAACAATACAGATGGCACTGAACCGCACGCAAGTCACAGTCATGCTCGGGATTGCCCAGACCCTGTCCTGGGCCTCGTCGTACTACTTGCTTGCGGTGCTGGCCACGCCAATCAGTCAGTCGACAAGCACCTCGTACTCTCTGGTGTTCGGCGCGTTCTCGGCAGCCTTGCTTGTGGCTGCAGCGGTAGGACCCATCGCGGGCCGGTTGATTGATCGCTTTGGCGGAAGGTCGGTGCTTCTCGCCAGCAATCTGGTTTTTGCCTGTGGCTTGCTGATGTTGAGCCAGGCCACGCAGACACTGCATATCTTCGTGGCGTGGGCGTTCATGGGCGTGGCAATGGGTAGCGGCCTCTACGAAGCCGCGTTTGCCAGTGTGGTGCACCTGTATGGTCAGGATGCACGCCCAGCCATTACCGGAATCACGCTTTTTGCTGGCTTTGCCAGCACCGTAGGCTGGCCGCTTTCCAGCTATCTGGAAGGCCTGTACGACTGGCGCGTCGTATGCATGTTCTGGGCCGCCTTGCACCTGCTGCTGGGCCTTCCACTCAATGCCTTGTTGTCGCGTGCCAAGCCCACCCCGAGGGAAGTGATCGAAGAGCAAAAGCCGCTTGGAGCTGTGTCCCAGGGCGGAAACAACGTGGGCATCAGTCTTAAGCGCACGGCCTATCTGATGGCCTACGTTTTCGCGGCATCCTGGTTCATCAGCACTGCCATGGCTTCCCACCTGCCTCAGATTCTTCAGGCCAGCGGTGCAACTTTGGCTGCTTCGATTGCTGCTGCTGCATTGGTCGGGCCTGCCCAGGTGGCGGGTAGGGTGTTGGAGTACAGCTTTCTCAAGAAGGCACACCCACTGCTTTCTGCTCGCTTGGCCATCCTTGCCCATCCGCTGGCCGCTGTCTGTCTGGGCCTTGCCGGTGCACCTGCAGCCAGCATTTTTGCCATCCTGCATGGTCTGGGTAACGGCATCTTGACGATTGCCATAGGCACGCTGCCACTCAAGGTGTTTGGCTCTCAAGGATATGGCCAGCGTCAAGGCTGGCTCATGGTGCCTGCACGCATCGTGCAAGCCGGGTCACCGTTTCTTTTCGGACTGGCTGTCGCAAACTGGGGCAGCCAGGCTCTGTGGCTGTCTTCTCTGCTGGCGATCAGTGCATTTGCGGCTCTGTGGTCCATGCGTGTGAGTCCACAGCAATAAAGGCAAAAGGAGGTCAACAATGTCATTTCACGATGTGATCATCGTCGGAGCTGGTCAAGCAGGCCTATCGGTGGCGTACTTCCTGCGTCGCTCCAATCTGTCGGTGCTGCTGCTGGATGCCGAGGAAGCCGGAGGCGGGGCCTGGCAGCATGGATGGGACTCGCTGAGGCTTTTTTCTCCCGCTTCCTGGAGTTCCATCGCGGGATGGCCAATGTCTGCTTCGGGTGAGCAATATCCAAGTCGTGACCATGTGGTTGACTATCTTCGCAAGTACGAAGCACGCTACGAACTCAAGATCGAGAGGCCGGTATGCGTCACAGGCATTGAACCTACTGAGCAAGGCTTCCAGGTCAATGCCGGAGTGAGAAGCTGGCATTCGCGTGCCGTTGTATTTGCCACGGGAACATGGCGAAATCCATTTGTCCCCAACGTTGAGGGTTTGATGTCCTTCAAGGGGCAACAGTTGCACTCAGCTCAGTACGCATCTCCTGAGCCGTTCACAGGCAAGAGGGTGATGGTGGTCGGCGGAGGAAACTCCGGCGCACAGATCCTGGCGGAGGTCTCGCTTGTTGCGCAGTCCACGACCTGGGTCACGCTGGAGCCTCCAGCCTTTTTACCGGACGAGGTCGATGGGCGCGTACTCTTCGAGAGGGCCACTGCGCGCTGGCAGGCCCTGCAGGAGGGTAAAGATCCAGAGAACCTGCCAGGTGGCTTTGGCGATATCGTGATGGTTCCCCCTGTCCTTGAAGCACGCCAGCGCGGCGTGCTGCATTCTGTCGGCTCATTTGAGAAGCTCACGGCGGACGGGGCTCAATGGGGCGACGGAAGTACCAAGCCCTTCGACGCGATCATCTGGTGTACCGGCTTCAGGCCTGCGTTGCAGCCTCTGGAGACTCTTGGCGTTGTCAACGAATCCAGAGTCGCGGTAGACGGCACCCAGGTGCGTGGCGTCTCAGGTTTATGGCTGGTGGGCTACGGAGAGTGGACCGGGCCGGCGTCGGCCACGCTCATTGGTGTCATGCGTACAGCACGTAGCACCGCCGAGGAAGTTGAGCAGTACCTCTCGTAGAGGGTTGTTTGTCCATGCTCTCTGGGGACATACTCGGGTGGGGGCAACCTTTACATGTGCAAACCTATACACATATGATTGCCACTATGTCCTCCGTAGTTTCAATTCGTACTCAGGCGATTGAGGCCGCAATTGCCTCGCTAGACAGCAACTTTTTTCGTGCGTTGTGTGAACCTGCACGAGTCGCTGTGCTCAAGCGTGTCATGCAATTGGGCAGAGCGGATGTGACCGCGATTGCAGCTGACCTTCCTCAAGAGCGATCCGTTGTGTCTCGCCACCTGCAAGTCTTGCTGGATGCACGGATCGTGCGAGCCACCAAAGTTGGTCGCCAAATGTTCTATGAGGTGGATGGTCCAGCCATCATTGCGCGCCTAGAAGGCATTCTTAAACATACTCAAGGCATAGCGGCACACTGCTGTCCCGCCACCTCACTGTAGACCGTGTCCATTTTTTTTCAATGAAATGTGTATATGTGCGCACAAATGAACAGTTTGAGTAAGAGGCACGATGTAATCGTCGTTGGTGGAGGCCAAGCAGGACTGGCCTGCGGCTGGCACGTGAAGCAGCGGGGCTTGGACTTCACAATACTGGACGAGCAGGATAAACCTGGGGGGAACTGGCGCCACTACTACGACAGTCTCACACTGTTTTCCCCTGCTTCGTACTCGTCTCTTCCTGGAATGCCTTTTCCTGGGGCACCCTCAGCGTACCCTCGACGCGACGAAGTAGTGAAGTACTTGGAGCAATACAGCAAGCATTTCGAACTGCCTGTGCAGCCGAACATTCGCATCGTGCGTGTGTACCGGGACAGCGGTGGATTTCGACTTCTCTCGGAAAATGGAACGGAGTTTTCTTCGAGAGCAATTGTTGTGGCGACTGGGGCATTTAGTCGCCCCTTCATTCCCAACATTGCCGGTCTCCACAACTTTGAGGGAACGAAGATTCACAGTTCGTCCTATCGAAATGTGAAGCCTTTTCTAGGGCAGAGGGTGGTAGTCGTTGGAGCCGCAAACTCTGCACTACAAATCGCCTACGAACTTGCGCAAGTAGCCAAAGTAACACTGGCCACACGCGAAAGCGTTCGGTTCTTTCCACAACGGATTTTGGGAGTCGACTTTCATTCTTGGCTCAAATGGACGGGCCTAGAAAGAACACGCTGGCTCAATGATCAAAGTACACCGGTGCTCGATGACGGCACTTACCGAAATGCACTTAAGTCTGGTCTGTTTGCTCACACATCTATGTTTGAGCGAGTAACGTCCAGCGGCGTAGTCTGGCCAGGTGGAGCAGAAGATCAAATTGACGGCATCATCTTCGCAACAGGTTTTCGTCCAAATCTCAAACCGTTTGAGCCACTGGACATCCTGGATTCACAGCAAGGCGTCAAGCAACATCAAGGGGTTTCTACTTCGAACCCAGGCATCTTCTTCGTGGGCTTGCCGAAGCAGCGAAACTTCGCTTCAGCAACGCTCCGCGGTGTTGGTCCTGATTCTGAGCAAATCATGGACTCCCTACACAAGTATCTCAATATCTAAGGCACCATCGGGCTCTACCAAACACCGACCCTATGTAGAGTCGTCCCAGCAATGCTCAAAGAGCGATCATCACTTGTACGTCTAGGTGCCAAGTTCTCCAACGACATGTGAATGGCTGTGGCCGGTGGTTCGCCGCCAACTTATGAGCAATGTGCAATCGACTAAAAATGTGAATCCTCAGTTGAGCGTCCGCTTTTCATACGTATGAACGACCGCTGCGGGTCGCATGCCGCCGCTCATTGGCCAAGAAGAGTCGCTGCTTCAGACCGAGCATTGCGCGCGTCTTCTGCTAGCATACTCCCATGGCTCGAAATGTTACCAAGCGAATTATTGCCATCTTCAAATTGAAGGTGGGATAGCTCGCGACCGTGTAGCCATGCAACCCACCCTGGAGGTGGGTTTTCTGTCTCCGGGGCACCGTTAAAAGGAGATGGAAGAATGGACTTCACTCATGCTGGACGAGCTTTTGCCATCCAGTCCAGGATCGGCTTGCTTCACCTCATCAGCGGAGAGATTGCTGCGGGCAAATCCACACTTGCCACACAACTCGCATCCAGTCCGCAGACCGTGCTCATTAGCGAGGATGGTTGGTTGGCTCAGCTCTATCCTGACGAACTTCACTCCGTCACAGACTACGTAAGGCTATCGAGCCGCCTGCGATTAGCCATGGAGATGCATGTCGTTGACCTTCTCAAGTCAGGAACCTCCGTAGTGCTGGACTTCCCTTTCAATACTCTCAGCGCGAGGGCGTGGGGACGCCGAATTTTTGAAAATGCGGGAGCATCCCACTACCTGCATTTCCTCAATGTGTCGGACGAAGAATGCAAACAGCGGTTGCGTCTTCGGAATTCGTCTGGAGACCATCCATTTCAGGCAACGGATGAGCAGTTTGAGCAGATCACAAAACACTTTGTTGAGCCATCGCCTCAAGAAGGTTTCAATCTAGTAGTGCATCACTAAAGTATCTCGGTGAATGGCCGCAGCGGATCGCTTTCTCCCTTGGAAACTGGCTGGAAACGGCCTTTCAGGCCCCGGGCAGAACTATGGCCAGTCACCCACCACACCCAGCGACTGCGCGCTGCGCTATTGCGCAGCATCACGCAATTCCCTGCGCCAGGCCTTGCTCAGCAAGGTCTTTACCTCCTGATCCGTGGTCTGGGAGAAATTGCGGCACCACTGACCAACGGAAAGGAAGGGCGCGGGAGTGAACAGACAGACCATTTGATCAACCAGAGGGTGAAGCATCGTCAGCGTCTGCGCGGGCGCAACAGGTACGGCGACTATGATGTGCGCTGGGGCCTGCTGGCGTACCGCTGCAATCGCTGCGCGCATGGTGGCGCCGGTCGCCAGTCCGTCATCGACTAGTAGCACCCGTTGCCCGGCCATGGCTGGCACAGGGCGTTTGCCCCGATAGGCGAGGTCACGGCGCTGCAGCTCCAGTACTTCCTCTTGCACGACTGCGTCGATGGCCGCAGGGGGGATGTTCAGGCCATGGATGAGATCATCGTTCAACACCTGCACGCCGCCGCTGGCAATGGCACCCATCGCCATCTCCTTATGGTCAGGCGTGCCTAGTTTGCGCACCAGCATCAAATCCAGTCGCATGGCCAGTGCGCTGGCAATTTCATAGGCGACCGGTACACCGCCCCGTGGCAAGGCCAGCACGAGCACATCGGCTTGCTCACGCCACGCCGTCAATACTGCGGCCAGGGCCTGACCCGCTTCCGCCCGGTCACGAAACGAAGCATCCGATTTCATGTCTTCGGCTCCTCAGCACCCACAGCCTTACTATGCGCCTGATTTGTGCGCCTCGGGCGGCTGCGTTAGGTAATCCCCGCCTATGACTAGCTTCATCAAGCCGCGACTGCTGCCTAGAGGCTCGGGGCTTTGGCTGCGCAGCCTGCACACCGAGCCTTGTTGGAAATGCTTGGATGGAGTAAACGGGTAAACCCTGTGGTAATTGGTTCTAATGTCCGACAAACTGAAAATATGAAATTTTGAAAATGGGACGAAATATGATGATTGGAGATGTATCCACTCTGGACAAGGGTGACGAGCCTGAAACACAGGGTGTAGTAGCTTCGTCCTCCAATGTCTTTCGACGGCTCCGTCCTGTGCCTGCGTACAAAGTGGTATCGGAGGAACTGGAACGGCTAATCGTTAGCGGGCGTCTCAAACCGGGTGACCCATTGCCTACTGAGCAAGAGCTGTCTGAGAGTTTTGGTGTGAACCGCTCGACGGTGCGCGAAGCGATCCGGCAAATCGAGCAGGAAGGCATGCTGGAGCGCAGAGAGGGGCGGAGGCTCTTTGTCTGTCTGCCGGGGCTCTTTGATCTGGCGCCCAGGGCTACTCGCATGCTCATGCTCCAGCAAACGACTTTCGAGGAGCTGTGGGAGACCGCAGTCACGCTGGAACCTCTTGCGGCGCGCCTTGCCGCAGCAAACGCGAATGCGGAAGACCTTGCCCGCTTGCAGGCCAACATCAACGCCACTGCCGCACTTACGCTGCCTGGCGAGCAGCCGGACAGCGAGCTGGCGGAACTTGTCGATCTCGACGTGGAGTTTCACGCGCTGGTTGGAGCAGCAAGCCACAACCGCCCGCTGATGCTGGCCCGCGAACCGATCAGCTTGCTCTACAAGCCCACGCTGCGTCGCATCTATGCACGCATTCCGCAATCGAAGTCGCGTGCTTTGGCCGCCCACCGACGCATCGTCGAGGGCTTGGCGAATGCCGACGCACAGCTTGCTGTCGATTGGACCCAAAAGCACATGGTCGACTTCCATCGCGGCTTCCAGATGGCAGATTTGGACATGAAAGCTCCCATTCGGTTGTTTCTGAGGCCGTGATTTGATCCCTTTGAGATTGGCGAGGCTGCCTCCATAGAAGGGCGGGTCGAAACAAGGTTGAAAGTATGGAGACAATGATGGATCACTGGATGGACAAGCATGTCCCTGCCGTGCGGGATGAAGTACTTTTCGGTAGTCGCCGTGTACGGTGTTTCGTTGAGCGTCCCGGTAGCCTGCAAGCCATGTGGCAGAACGCCGTCAAGCGCTTTCCTCACCGCGAGGCCTTGGTGTATGGCGACGAGCGCCTGAGCTATGTGCAGGCTGATGATCAGGTTCGTTCCATCGCCTCGGGGCTGGCTGCGCATGGAATCGTCAAGGGCGACCGGGTAGCCTTGCTGGTCGGCAACAACCCCGTATTCGTGCTGACGCTGTTCGCTTTACAGCAGCTGGGGGCCATCGCGGTTCCGATCAGCACGCGTGAGCAGCGCGCAGGTGTGACCTACATGCTCGGGCAGAGCGGGGCTAAGGGCGTCGTCTTCGATGCGGAATTCGCCGACCGCCTGCCGTTGGAGCAGGATCTTCCTGGGCTGACGCTGCGCGTCGTCCATGGCGATTTTGCGGGGGCCGTGTCGCTGGGCGAGCTGACGGCGCAGGGGCAGGACGATTGTGCGCCGGCCATCGTGGCGGCGGAAGACGTGGCGATCATTCTCTACACGTCTGGCACCACCGGCCATCCCAAGGGGGCGATGCTCACGCATGTGAACATCGCCCACTCGGTGCGCCACTTCGAATTGGTCATGCAACTGTCCAGTGTGGATCGCATCGCCCTGGCGGTTCCTGCCACGCACGTCACGGGGCTGGTCGCTATGGTGCTGACGGCCATCCACGTCGGCGGCGCCTGTGTCATCGCGCCGCCTTTCAAAGCAGCGGACTTCCTGACATTCATGGCGCGGGAGGCCATCACCTACACCATCATGGTTCCTGCCATGTATAGCCTCCTTCTGTTGTCGCCCGAGTTGGATCGAAGCAAGCTCGATCAGTGGCGTCTCGGGGGCTATGGCGGCGCGCCGATGGCTGTTGGCACGATCGAAGAATTGGCACATCGCCTTCCCCGACTCGGCTTGGTCAATGCCTATGGGGCAACCGAGACGACATCACCCACCTCTGTTTCTCCCATTGCATCAGATGTAGCACACGCGGACAGCGTTGGGGTTCCGTTGCCCTGCGCGCATGTACGGGTTGTGGATGATAACGGCCAGGACTTACCGCAGGGCGAGACGGGTGAGTTGTGGATTGGAGGCCCGATGGTGGTTCCCGGTTACTGGGACAACCCCGAGGGGACTGCGGCCTCGTTCACGGATGGCTACTGGCACTCTGGAGATATCGGCTTCATCGACACCGACGGTTTCGTGCATGTCAATGATCGCATGAAGGACATGCTCAGCCGAGGGGGCTTCAAGATTTATTCGGCAGAGGTGGAGAGCCGGCTCATGTCGTATCCGGGGATGGTGGAGGCCGCCGTGGTCGGAAAGCCGTGTCCCGTTCTCGGAGAACGGGTTCATGCCTTTGTACACGCCCCCGGCGTGTCTCGGGATGACGAGGCACTGCGCCGTCATTGCGCAGAGACGCTCTCGGACTACAAGGTGCCCGAGAGCTATACATGGAGCGATGAGCCGCTGCCGCGGAATGCCAACGGCAAGCTCATCAAGCGGACGCTGCGTGAGCGTCTGATTGCGTAGCGTCGCATCCTGTTCCCACGCTAGTTTCATGCATTTTTAGCAATAGGAGACAACATGAAATTCTCGGTAATCAAGCAAGTCGCAGCATTGGGCCTGTCAATTCTGGCCTTTGGTGCCTACGCCCAGGAGACTTACCCGTCCAAGCCCATCAAGATCATCGTGCCGATTGCCGCAGGTGGAGCCACCGATGTACAGGCGAGGGCGATGGCAGATGAGCTGCAAAAGCGGCTGAAGGTCGCCGTTGTCGTGGAAAACAAGCCCGGTGGGAATTTTGTCATTGGCAATGCGGCGGTGGCTTCCGCACCATCGGATGGCTACACGTTGGGCTGGGCATTGTCGGCAGCTATGTCGCTCAACCCGCTGCTATATAAAAACTTGCCTTACAAGCCGGGAGATTTTCAGTTCCTTGCACCGGTTTCCAAGGGGCACCATGTCATCGCGGTGCCAGGCAACTCCAAAGCAATTTCGCTAAAAGAGTGGATTGAAGGTGTTAAGCGCAGTGGGCAACCAGCTGCCATTGGCGTATCAAGCACGGGTGGAACAACACACCTCATGGCGGAAACCGTAGGTGAGCGAGCGGGGTTCGCGGTCCAGCCTATCGTTTATCGCGGAGAGGCGCCTGCAGTCTTGGATCTCGTGGCGGGGCAATTGCCCGCTATGTCCGGCATCGTCGCCAGCGTGCTCGACCACTACAAAGCTGGCAAGGTCAAGGTTTTGGCCATCTCTTCGGACAAGCGCATCCCGGAACTGCCCGATGTGCCAACGTTTAAGGAGCTGGGCTATGACTTTGTCATTACCTATTGGAATGGGATGGTGGCACCTGCCGGAACACCAAAGCCGATTGTGGACAAGCTTTCCACGACCATTCGTGAAGTGCTGGCGTCGCCGGAATTCAAGACGCGAATTTCTGCCGCTGTGCCGGATATGCACATCATCAGCGGCTCTCCCCAACTGATGGGCGAGATGATCAAGGAGGACACGGCATTCTGGTCTCGGATCATCAAGAGCCGCAACATCAAGATCGAGAACTGAGTTGTGCTGTCTCGCCTTGATGGCTTCTTCTTCCTGATACCTGTGAGCTTCTCATGACTTCGTCCCCTCCGCTATTGATCGCGCAGGATGAATCGGTACGCGCCGTGGTGTTGCGCGGGGCGGGCCGGGCGTTCATGGCAGGTGGCGACTTGCATAGCCTGCGAGCGGATCCCGAGGGGGGAGCCGCTGCGATGCTGGTGCCGTTGAACGCGGCTGCCGAGTCGTTGGCTCATCTAAACGCGCCTGTTATCGCCCAGGTGCATGGGGCGGGGACTGGCGCCGGGATGAGCTTGATGATGCTGGCGGATTTCGTGCTGGTTGCCGAGGGCACAGGCTTGAATCTCGCTTACATGAAGCTGGGTACTTGTTCCGATGCCGGGGCGTCGTGGGCGCTGCCGCGTTTGGTGGGGCTTCGCGCGGCTTTGGAAATTGCTCTGCTGTGCGATGACCTTTCTTTGCAAGATGCGCTGCGCCTGGGACTCATCAACCGGGTGCTACCGAAGGGTGAGATGGAGGAAGCCGTTCTCCAATTGGCCCAGCGGCTTGGCAAGGGGCCGACGCTGGCTATGGGGCATATGCGCCGGCTGATGCGTTCCAGTTTTGAGCGAACCTTGTCCGCGCAACTGGTAGCGGAGGCCGACGCTTTTGGCGTTTGCACCCGCACTGAGGATATGCGTCGAGGCATTGCGGCGTTTTTCGAGAGGCGAGAGCCGCAATTTCTGGGGTGTTGACTTGTCGATGCGCACGACTGCCTGTGTGGGCCGGATGTGTGGCCTCGTCAAAGTCAACCGGATTGGTCGAGCTGAACGTAGCTTCGACGAGTCCTTGCGAATTCATCAGCAGTGCTGCTCAAAGAACAGAGTAGGCGTTCGGTATTTTTCTGTTTTCTCAAGGGAACGCTGACATGGCAAACACAATCAGCGAGCGTGAACTCGCGTTTCTGCTATACGAATTCTTGGACACCGATTCTCTGTTGCAACGCGAGCGCTACGTGAGTCATTCACGAGAAGTGTTCGACGCCACGTTGGAGACGGCCCGGCAACTAGCCGAAGACTTGATGGCTCCTCACTTGCATGAGGCAGACGAGAACGAGCCCAAGTTCGTGGAAGGGCAGGCTAAGCTTATCGCGCCAACGCATGTTGCGTGGAAGGCAGTGGCCGAGACCGGCTTTCTGAGTGCTCACTGGAACGAGGACGAAGGTGGTCTGCAATTGCCCGAGGTGGTGCTTCGCGCAGCGATGAGCGCTTTCTATGCTGCCAATGCCGGGACAGCCTCTTACGCGATGCTCACTATCGGGGCATCCAACCTGTTGCGCAGCTTTGGCAGCGATGCGTTGAAGGCCCGGTATCTCGCTCCTATGGGCGACGGGCGTTTCGCTGGAACGATGGCGCTGACGGAGCCGTCCCAAGGCTCGGCGTTGGGGGACATTCGGACGAGCGCAGTTGCGCAACCTGATGGCAGCTATCGGTTGTCCGGTCAAAAGATGTTCATTTCCGGCGGCGACCAGGACATGACCGAGAACATCGTGCATATGGTGCTGGCCCGTATTCAGGGGGCGCCAGCAGGCGTCAAGGGCATCTCATTATTTCTGGTGCCCAAGTGGTTGCCCGGCGAGGGCGATGCTCTTGGCGAGCGCAACGACGTGGCCCTCGCCGGGCTGTTGCACAAGATGGGCTGGCGCAACACAACCTCCACGGTGCTGTCCTTTGGCGAGCAGGGCGGGGCCGTGGGCTGGCTGGTCGGACGCGAGCACCAGGGTCTGGCGCACATGTTTCAGATGATGAACGAGGCGCGTATCGGCGTCGGAGTGATGTCCGCCAGCATTGCCTGGCGCGGCTTTAGCGAGTCGCTTAACTATGCGCGGGAGCGCCCTCAGGGCCGCCTTCCCTCGTGCAAGGATCCGCTGTCGCCGCAGGTGAAGTTGGTGGAGCACGCGGATGTGAGGCGGTTGCTGCTGGCGCAGAAAGCCTATGCCGAAGGCAGTTTGGCCCTGTGCTTGTACGCATGCAGCCTGTTTGAAGACCAACATACGCACCCAGATGTGGCAGCGCGTGAAGATGCACGGCAGTTGCTGGACGTGCTCACGCCCGTGGTCAAGTCCTGGTCGGCACGTTATGGCGCTGCGGCCAACGATATGGCCATCCAGGTACTGGGCGGCGCAGGCTACACACGCGACTACCCCTTGGAGCAGCTCTATCGCGACCAGCGCCTGAACATGATCCACGAAGGGGCCGAGGCCATTCACGGCATCGACCTGCTGAGCCGCAAGGTCGTGATGGAGCAAGGGGCTGGGTTGCGCCAGTTCATGGATACGGTGCGGCGCGACGTACAGCGAGCCGCAGATGCTGGTTTGCGCCAGGAGGCGGCGGCCCTTGGTACGGCACTCGATCACTTGCAGGAGGTCAGCATTGCGCTGACGGCATTGCAGCGTAGCGAACCCGACCTGGCTCTGGCCAATGCCACCGTGTACCTGGACGCATTCGGCCGCGTGACGCTGGCCTGGATCTGGTTGCGCCAAGGTCTGGTGGCCACGCAGGCGCTGACTGGTGCGGGTACGGAGGCAGCCAACCATTACCACGGCAAGCTGCAGGCGATGCGTTACTTCTTCCAGTGGGAACTGCCCCAGACCGAAGCACAGTGGACCCTGCTGGCACGCGTTGACCGTTGCGCGTTCGATATGCACGACGCTTGGTTCGTCTGAGCTGCTCGTCGCACTCCTTTCTTTCTTACTCTGACTGTAAAACCAATGACACAAGCCGTTATCGTTTCCACCGCGCGCACGCCCATTGGCCGCGCTTACAAGGGCGCTTTTAACGCCACCAAGTCGCCTACGCTGCTGGGCCACGCCATCGAACACGCCGTCGCTCGCAGCGGTATCGCTGCCGATGAGATCGAAGACGTGGTGATCGGCACGGTGTTGGCCGGCGGCACCGCGGGCATGAACCTGGCACGCAACGGCGTGTTCGCTGCAGGACTGGGCGTTGGGGTTAGCGGCCAGACGCTGGATCGCCAATGTGCTTCCGGGCTGATGGCCATTGCTACGGCTGCCAAGCAAATCATCGTGGATGGCATGAATATCGTCGTCGCGGGCGGCCAGGAAAACATCTCCGCCGTGCAAAAGCAATACTTCGACTGGGCTTCGTCCGAGGCCGACCCTGCAGTCAAGGCCAAGGTGCCGAACGCCTATATGCCCATGCTGCTCACCGCCGAGTCCGTGGCCAACAAATATGGTGTCAGTCGCGAGGCACAGGACTTGTATGCGCTGCAATCGCAGCAGCGCACCGCTGCTGCGCAGCAGGCGGGCCGCTTCGACGCCGAGATCGTGCCGTTGGTTTCGCAGATGGCCGTGGTGGACAAGGAAACCCAGGCCGTCAGCTATCGCGAGGTAAGACTCGCCAAAGACGAGGGCAATCGCCCCGAGACCACGCTGGAAAGCTTATCAGCGCTCAAGCCCGTGATCGAGGGCGGTAGCGTGACGGCGGGAAATGCCAGCCAGCTCTCCGACGGCGCGTCCGCCTGCGTGCTGATGAGCGACACGCTGGCGGCGCAGCGGGGCCTCAAGCCCCTGGGCATCTACCGGGGCATGGCAGTGGCCGGTCTGGCACCCGAAGAGATGGGCATTGGCCCGGTGCTGGCCGTGCCCAAGCTGCTCAAGCAGCATGGCTTGACGGTGGACGACATCGGCCTGTGGGAGTTGAACGAGGCTTTCGCCTGCCAGGCACTGTATTGCCGCGACAAGCTGAGCATCGACCCCGAGCGCTACAACGTCAACGGCGGAGGCATCTCGGTGGGCCACCCTTACGGCATGACCGGCGCGCGCCTGGTGGGCCACGCCTTGATCGAGGGGCAGCGGCGCGGCGTCAAGTATGTCGTGGTCACCATGTGCGTGGGCGGCGGCATGGGTGCAGCTGGATTGTTCGAAGTCGTTCAGTGACCTTGCTTTTGATTTCAACTTTCCAAGTTTTTTTATGACATCACCCATTACCTTGAGCCGCGAAGGCCGCATTGGCCTGATCTTGATTGACAACCCGCCGGTGAATGCGATTTCCGGGACGTTTATCGCCGGGATGGCCGATGCGCTCGACCAGTTCGACGCTGCCAGCGACCTCGACGCGCTGGTTCTTTTCTGCGAGGGCCGCACCTGGGTGGCCGGTGCGGATATTTCCTCGTTTGAAGACCCTGCGGGATTCTCGGCGGAGCCCTTCAATACTGTGCTGGCGCGCCTGGAGGGGCAGAGCCGTCCGGTTGTCGCCTCGCTGCACGGGACTGTGCTGGGCGGCGGGCTGGAGTTGGCGATGGCCTGCCATCATCGTGTCGCACATCCCACCACGCGCTGCGGTTTGCCGGAAGTCAAGATCGGCATCATCCCCGGATCCTTGGGAACGCAGCGTCTGCCACGGTTGGTCGGAGGCGAACTCGCCCTGGACATGGTCACTAGTGGACGCATGATCGGCGCCGCGAAGGCCCGCGAGGCGGGATTGCTCGATGCGCTGGCTGAAGGCGAACCGCGCGCCAATGGCCTAGCGGCGGCGCAGGCGCTGCTGGTGGCAGGCGAGCCGGTGCGGCGCACGAGTGAGTTGTCGGTGACACCTGCCTCTGCCGAGGTCTTGGCCAAGGCCGAAGCAGCGGCCGCGAGGAAGCCGGGCTGGCCCCAGTTAGCAGCCGCCGTGCGCTGCGTGCGTGCGGCCCAGGAGCTGTCATTCGCCGAGGGTGAGACCGTCGAGGCTGCCGAGTTCGAGGCGCTGTTGCCGTCTGAATCGTCCCGGTCGCTGCGTCATCTGTTCTTTGCCGAGCGCGAGGCAGCGAAGATCCCCGGTATCTCGCGCGGCACGGTTCTGCGTCCGATCCGAAAGGTGGGCATCGTAGGTGCGGGGACGATGGGTGGTGGCATCGCCATGAATTTCGCCAATGCGGGAATCCCGACGGTCATGGTGGAGGTTTCGGACGAAGCGTTGCAGCGCGGCCTAAGCTTGGTGCGCAAGAACTATGAGGCCAGCGCCGCCAAGGGCCGACTCACGCAGGAGCAACTCACCCAGCGCATGGGGCTGTTGCAAGGGGCGCTGGACTATGCCGCATTGGCTGACTGTGATCTGGTCATCGAGGCCGTGTTCGAGAACATGGCGCTCAAGAAGGAGGTCTGCGCCAAGCTGGGTGCGGCAGCCAAGCCCGGCGCCATCATCGCTACTAACACCTCCACTCTGGACGTGGACGTGCTGGCCCGTGCCACTGGCCGACCGGCCGATGTGGTGGGTATGCACTTCTTCAGCCCGGCCAACGTGATGCGCTTGCTGGAAGTGGTGCGGGGCACCGCTACCGTATCCGACGTGTTGGCTACGGTAATGAAGCTGGCCACTGCCATTGGCAAGGTTCCGGTCGTCTCGGGCGTGTGCTACGGCTTCATTGGCAACCGCATGGCTGAGGTCTACATGCGCGAGGCCGAGCTTCTGATCATGGAGGGAGCCGAACCGGCGCAGGTGGATGCAGCGGTCGAGTCTCTGGGCATGGCCATGGGGCCGTGCCGTATGCTGGACATGGCGGGCGTGGATGTGGGCGCCAAGACTGTCATCGAGTACGGCAAGGCCGGCGGCCTGCCACCGGATCCCAGCTATCGTGTATTGGTTCAGAAGTTGTTTGCAATGGGGCGTCATGGTCAGAAGACCGGCGCAGGCTACTACCGCTACGAAGGCCGTACTCCAGTGTCCGACCCAGAGCTAGCGACCATTGCCGCCGAGTTGGCGACCCAGCACGGAATAGCCCGGCGAAGCAATATCGGCAAGGACGAGATCGTCGAGCGCCTGTTATACCCGCTCATCAACGAAGGTCTGAAGATCCTGGAAGAAGGCATCTCCTATCGTCCTGGAGATATAGATGTTGTGTGGGTTTCGGGATATGGCTTCCCGGATTTCAGGGGGGGGCCCATGTGGTGGGCCGACACTGTGGGCTTGCCGGTGATTGCCGAGCGTCTGGCGCACTTTGCGGTGGTGCGCGACGATCACTATGACTATTGGAAGCCGGCTCGCTTGCTGACGGAACTGGTCGACGGTGGGAAATCATTGGCGACCTGGAAGCGTTGAGTTGTTCCATGCCGCTCGCATCGGAGTTGTGCGCTTTTCTCGAACATCTCCTTATATTCCGTGCACTGCTCAAATCCAAAATCCACCGCGCTGCTGACACGCACTGCGAGTTGCACTCATGCATTGGCCAGAGCTCGATGAACATCTTCACTGGTGTGAGCAGCGTATTGCCGCTCACTGTAAAGAGGATGTGCAGGTGCAGCGAGCTGCCGCCATCAAGGGCTTGGGACCACTCACTGCATGATGGCTACCTGCGCACTTTGCTGGTGCAAGGAGCCAAGGCCGCTGTGCTGACTCCCAATGGGCGATGGCCTTGAGGCAGCGCAGTGGCTGGCAAAAAACTGCCGTGGCTTTAGCCAGCAAAAATGCACACACCCTTTGGGCGCTCATGACACAGAAGCGTACCTACGAAGCAGCCCATATCGCCGAACGCCCCAGGCCACCTGTCTCTGCCGTTGCCTGAGACAGGCACTTCAACATGCCAGGCGTGAAATCAAAGATGCAATGAACAGGTCAGACCAGCAGCAGGCAAGCTCGGTTGTTGCATTGTGAGTCGCAAGACATCACGAGATTTGAATGGAGCCCTGCTGCGCGGTTTGTTTCTGGGGGCGCACACCTCGTGCCTAACCCCGTCTGTAGATGTGCAGTCTGTTCCTCGTTTCAAGCACCTGGATCGTCTTTGGCAGGCAGGTCAGTCACAAGTTACCCATCCGCGCTTGCGTTGATGGGAAGTCCCTGTCATGCAACAACGCCGCTCTGCGGCGGATAGGGTCGAGCGGCGAGGCGTGCGGTTTCAACATGTCGGTCAACCGACGCTCCGCTGAACTCTACGTTAAGCCGCACGAAAGCAACTCGATTCAAGTGCTTCAGTCTTCGGCAGTGAGCGTTTGAGCGAACATCATCGCGTTGCCATCCGGGTCGTAGAACGTGATGAGCTTGACCATCCCTGGAACGTGTTGGATATCTCCGTCCTGCTTGACCCCATGTGCATCAAGATGTGCCTTGGCCTCATCAATGTCCTTGACCCCCCAAACATTGGTGGCACCGCCACCGGCGGCTACTGTCTCATTCTGGGATAGGCCGAGGGTAACGCCAGGAACGCCAGTTGATAGTTCGGACCAGCCAATCTCGTCGACCCGATTCAACAGGCTGAAGCCGAGAACATTGCGGTACCAGGCAAGTGACGCATTCATGTCGGTTACGCCGATTGATGCTGTAAGTTCGGGAACGTAGGCAAGGGTCATTGATTTCTCCAGTAGACTAGATGGTCCACAATGTATAGTTAATATACAATGCAGTCAACACTATCGCTAGACGATCTCATAACCCTGGGTCGAAGCCGTTGGGCAGTACCGTTACTTGCCGATCTTGCCTCTCGGCGTGGTGCCCGTTTCGTCGAACTGCGACATAGGCTGGGATTGCCACGCGATAGCCTGGTCCGAGCGCTAGACGGTGCAATCGCCGCCGGGTGGTTGATGCGCAACCCCGGGCATGGCCACCCTCTGCGTCCCGAGTACGTGCTGACAGCCGAAGGCGCGCGTCTCGCAGGACGTGCTGTAGGTCTCCTGGCCGCGCAGAATCAACTCGGGCTTTCGCCAGGTGCTCTCACACGCTGGGGTCTGCCTCTAGTCAGCATCATTGGGCCAGGCCATGTTCGATTCAACGCACTTGCTAAAGCGTTAGTGATCGCTACACCACGGGCGATCTCGCAAGGACTACAAGCGCTTGCGGTCAACGGCCTGGTTGAACGCGAAGTTCTCAGCCTTCAACCTCCGTCCAGTCTTTACTACCTTACGAGCAGTGGCATTCTGCTGGCCAGGGCCGTCTAGATTAATTAGTCCCCGTCAGAAGGATGCCCACTCATGAAAACGCTATGCGACCGCAGGTGCTGACAAACTGAGAAAGCGCGTTCGTTGTCCGTCAAACGATCATTAGGTGGCCATGCCGGGTCTTGTTCGCAAACATACTTGCCTAACAGATTGCCGGACATCAAGATAGCCGGACGGAATAACGAACAAATGGCGAGCAATGGCACTGATCGGGTATGCGCGGCGTATCGAAGGCTGAACAAGGCACGGCCCTGCAGACCGATGTGCTGCGCAAGGCTGGTTGCGAACGGGTGTTTGAGGACATTGTTTCCCGGGGGTAAAGGCAGATTGCCGCTTGGCGTATGTGCGCGATGGCGATGCCTTGATCGTGTGGCGACTGGATGGGCAGGGACGCTCTCTGCCTTATCTGATTGAGGTCATCAGCGGGCTGGAATCGCGTGGCGTCGGCTTCCGGTCGCTGACCGAAAGCATCGACACAGCCACATCGGGTGGACGGCTCATCTTTCACGTATTCGGTGCGCTGGGCCCGTTCGATCGCGACCCGACCCGCGAACGCGCCAAAGCCGGGGGGCGCTGCACGGCTCAAGGTCAGCAAGACTGCCCTTTACGCTGCCTTGCAATCCAGCAGTGCAGCCGACTCGTTATATTTGGTGTGATCGTCTTCTGAAAATCACAAAGCTGCTGGCCAGCGGCGTGCCGCCAAAGGACGTAACCAAGAACCTCGGCGTGTCCCTTCCAACGCTCTATCGCGGGATGCCAGCCTCATCGCACGCTTAGCGGACGATTTCTTCCGTTTTCTGAGACGACCCAAACTAGGGCGGCCGTGGCATAGCTGAGTCTGGGGTCAGGGGTAACTCAACCTCAGACGGATTTGAATACGAAGGACTTCCCGCCATCTTGGCCTGCTGGATACGCAGTGCCACGATGCGCTGCGATCCTCTGCGCATGCGCGGTAGCAGAGGTGGTTTGGAGCCTCTCTCAGGCCTCTATTAGGCCGGCGTTTATGGCGCGAAGCTGTTGGAGCGCTTTGGAGCGTCCGATTCAATCCATTCCGTTCTCCGACATATGGGGCTTGCTGGCCGAGGATAGCGTTCTGGTTGGCGCCAGCTTCAGTCGTTTGTACGTGGAGGGCTCAGCGCTCTATCTGGCTAATGGCAGTGACAAAAAAAGGGCGGGAACCACTTCCCGCCCTTTGGGCTCATGAGGCGTCTGTTATGAGGCGCCAGCCTTGGAGCCCCCGCCTTGGAGCACCCGTACATCGCTTGCTGCAATGGAGCCGGGGTCCTTGTGCGCGGGGGAGGGCGGAATGGGTGTCGAGCAGGTAAGCGCGTGGCGCTGGTAGTTCTCGCCTTCGACCTTTGGCGGCAGCGTATAAGCAACACGACATGTGGCCTTATCCCAGCGTACGTACAGCTCGCCGTGTTCGCGGTCTGCAGGCAGCAAGGTCAGGGCACGGCCGCGCGGGTCGGTGTTAATTTCCACGCAAAACTGACCCGCCATTTCCATCTCAAACTGACCCACTCCTTGACTTGAGCCGTAAGGCTCAAGATGTGGATTAGGTTTTGTTTCTCTCCTTCTTCATGGGCGGTTGTTGGACTGCACTGCTGTGCTTGAAGCGGTAGCTATCGTTGCCTGTTTCCAGAATATGGCAGTGGTGGGTCAGGCGGTCCAGCAGGGCCGTGGTCATCTTGGCATCACCAAACACGCTGGCCCATTCGCTGAAGCTCAGGTTGGTGGTGATGACTACGCTGGTGCGTTCGTAAAGCGTCGAGAGTAGATGAAACAGTAGCGCACCACCAGATGAGCTGAAGGGCAGATAGCCCAGCTCATCGAGTATCACCAGATCCGTATGCACCAGCCTGTGGGCGAGCTGTCCGGCTTTGCCTTGCACTTTCTCTTGCTCCAGGGCATTAACTAACTCAACAGTAGAGAAGAAGCGCACCCTTTGACGGTGGTGCTCAATGGCCTGAATACCCAGTGCTGTAGCAATGTGCGTCTTGCCCGTGCCAGGTCCACCGACAAGCACCACGTTGTTAGCCTTCTCGATGAACTCACAGCGATGAAGGCTGCGTACCAAGGCTTCATTGACTTCACTGTGTGCGAAGTCAAAGCCTGCCAGATCTCTGTAGACCGGGAACCTGGCGACCTTGAGTTGATAGGCAATGGAGCGCACTTCTCGCTCAGCACTCTCGGCCTTGAGCAGTTGCGACAGTATGGGGTGTGCTGCTTCAAATGCTGGTGAGCCTTGCTCTGCAAGTTCTGTCACGGCATGGGCCATGCCAAACATCTTGAGTTGGCGCAGCATGATGATGATCGCAGCAATGGCGGGGTCATGACGCATGGCGCACCTGTCGGAGTTGGTCATAGCGCACGACGTTGGCTTGTGGCTCAACGATCAAGGCCAAGGCTTGGGGTGAATGGATGGGGTCAGGCTCCGGTGTTCCATCAATGAGGCGGTGCAAGATATTGATGATGTGGGTCTTGCGGGGTGCGCCATCCTCCAGTGCCAACTCGACAGCGGCCAGGACGGCTTGCTCATCGTGCTGCAACACCAAGGCAAGAACTTCCACCATCTCGCGATCGCCGCCAGGTTGCTTCAGGAGCAAAGCTTGCAGTCGTTTGAATGCGTCTGGCAACTCGACAAACGGCGCACCGTTGCGCAATGCGCCAGGCTTGCGCTGCAATACGGCCAGGTAATGGCGCCAGTCATAAACCGTACGCCCAGAGCCTTGGTGATTGCGCTCAATGATGCGCGGGTGTTCGCAGACGAACTGACCTTCGGCCACGACAACCAGGCGGTCGGCATAAACCTGCAAGCTCACGGGCCTGTTGGCATAAGAGGCCGGCACGCTGTAGCGATTGCGCTCGAAGTGAACTAGGCAGGTGGGAGAGACTCGTTTGGCATGCTCGACAAAGCCGTCAAACGGCCGAGGCATGGGCATCAAAGTTGAGCGTTCTTGCTCCCACACATCAGCAAGTGAGCCAGGCAATTGGCCATGCGCAATCTCTTGCCATAACTGCTGACACCGTTGCTCTAGCCAATCGTTGAGGGCACTGAGTGTCGGAAACGCTGGTACAGATTGCCAGATACGATGGCGAGCGTCCCGAACATTCTTCTCGACCTGTCCCTTCTCCCATCCCGAGGCCGGATTGCAAAACTGTGCCTCGAACAGGAAATGGCTGGCCATAGCACTGAAGCGGGCGTTGACCTCTCTGAGCTTGCCACGGCCGACACGATCGACGGCTGTGCGCATGTTGTCGTAGATCCCCCGCCTAGGGACGCCTCCAAACACCGCAAAGGCACGGTTGTGGGCATCGAACAGCATCTCATGGGTTTGCAGGGGATAGGCCCGCAGATAGAAGGCTCGGCTGTGGCTGAGCTTGAAGTGAGCCACTTGCAGCTTGGTGCGTACACCCGCGATGACAGCCCAATCCTCGCTCCAATCAAACTGGAAGGCTTCTCCAGCGCCGAAGACCAGGGGCACAAAAACGCCTCGCCCTGATGTTTGCTCAGCCACATGACACTGAGCCTTCCACACTCTGGCAAAGGCAGCGACTCGGTTGTAGGAGCCGGTATAGCCCAACCCCTGCAAGTCCACAAACATCTGCTTGATCGTGCGCCGCTGCTTGCGAGAGCGGTTGACTTCTGTACGCAGCCAGCCTGACAGCTTGCTGGCGTAGGGGTCGAGCTTGGTGGCAATGGTGCGCTGTGCAAGTTGAGGTTGCACAACGTCGGAGCGCAAATACTTGCGGATGGTATTGCGAGAAAGCCCAGTTCTGCGGGCGATCTCTCGGATGGACAGGTGCTCACGCAGAGCCCAGCGCCGGATGACACTCAAAGTGGCCACGTCAATCACTCCTGGTCTCCTGCTGCACAAGAAAGCAGCAGGCTAGGGTTAATGCGTGGGTCAGATTGAGATGGAAAAACCGGGGGCTAGTGGGTCACTTCTGGGTGGAAATCAACACCGGGGGCTCGATCTTGGCGAGCATGAAGGTTTCGCCCAAGCCCTGCCCGAGGTTGACGCCGCCCGCATGGACCACGACGGACCCCGATGCCAAGAAGTTGCTCGCGCGGTATCGGTCGCCATGGGTGTAGCTGGCATTGAGGCGGCCGAATGAGGTCGCGGTGCCCACGCCGATCGAGGCGTCACGCTGGCCGTCAGCATCCCTGTTGCCGGCCACGGTGTAGCTGACATTGCGCTCGAAGGGCAGTGTGCCGGAGATGCCAGCCTGTGCACTTGTACCGGCACGTTGTCGACTCAGTGTAGAGAACGCGTGCGTGGAGTTTCCCGGGCCGCCCAGGGGCATGCTGAGCGTGAGCATGAAGGTGTTGTCATGGCGAGGGGCGTGATCGTTGACCCATGACCAGTTCAGGTTTCGTGATTGCGTGAACGAGATGTTGTAGTTCAGCTTGCCGATCGAGTTGCTGTACGCCAGCGACACGCTGCGGGAAGCGGTTCCATTCCAGTTCTTGCCATAGGACCCGTTCAAGTAGATATAGCCGCTGCCGACAGGTTGAGAGAGGTAGCCGTCCAGGCGTTGGCGACTGCCTTGCCCCAGGCTCCAGTGCGGGCCGGGCCTCGATCCGGCCAGCGCGCCGTTTCGCTCGACGTGATCGGAGAGCGTGCGAAACCCTTCGCGCAAGCCATGCTGCACATTGAAGGAGACATGGGACCCGGTCGTTTCGACAAATCTTGCATAGCGAAGGTTGAGACGGTCCCCGCTTGCCGACAAGCCGCCGGCGTTGCTGCGCGAGTGGATGGCATCCAGGGAGACCGCGCCAAGTGGCGTGTTCAGGCCCGCGCCCAGCGAGTATGAAAAATAACCGGGCGAGGCCTGCAGACCGGCAGCCAGGGTAGTGTTGGCCGTCAGGCCGTAGATCATCGATCCGCTGACAAAACCAGGCCGCTCCTGCTGGCGGCGATCCAGGCGCACCTGGCCGGCAGCAATGTCGTACTTGATCCGGCCTTTGCGTACCATCAACGGAGGGCTGGCGAATGCCTGCCGAAATATGCGTCGGGCTCCGTTGGCCTCGATGACGGCGATCTCCAGGTCGCCATTGGTGCCCGAGGGCTGCAAGTCAGTGATTGCAAACGGGCCGGGGGCAACGGTCGTTGTGTAGATCAGATAGCCTTTCTGGCGGACCTCCACGGTCGCGTTGCTTTCCGCCGTGCCGCGGATCACCGGTGCGTAGTCTCGCTCCTCGTCAGGTCGCATGGCCTCATCGGAGGCCAGTTGCATGCCGAGAAAGCGCACGCTGTCGAACAACGGCGAATAGGTGTATGTCTCTCCCACGACCATCTGGCTTTTGATGGTGCTGAAACCGCGCTGCAGATAGGTGTTCTGGCTCCTGAATTCCGTCGGTTGGCGGCTTCCGGAAGTCAGGTACGAATCATTGCGCAAGCGCCAATCACCCAGGTTGACCCCGGAGCGGACGCTGGCGCTGAGATCGTTCCGGGAGTCGCCGTGCTGCAGCTCGCTGCGGCGTGCATTGAGGCTGTAGTTGAGAAAGGCGACGTCGGCGCCGGTCTCCCACAGGGAGGGGTCGATATAGCCACGACGCAGCGAGGTCATGTAGATCTGCGGCACGCTCACGTTCAGGCGCAGGCTTGTCATATCGTATGCAGCGCTTCCGTCCGGTATGACTTCCTGCAGGCGCAGACAGCTGGCGCCTGGCTCCAGCGGGCTGGGGAGCTTGCCCAGATCAACACCGCCTTGTTCCAGCATGGCCACGGTAATGCACGGTTCGATTTCGTCGCTTTTGGGGTTGCGCGAGAACTCGACATCCAGGCGGCCGGCAAGCATCTGGTTGATGTAGAAGTCGACGCGTTGAAAGCCTGGTGGAACGCCCGAGCCAGCCAGCAGTGTCCTGATGTCGGTGGTGGACGTCATTCCGTAGAGGAAGGCCGTGTTGTAGCCGACGACGATCGGGGCGTCCAGCGCTGCAACCTGTATCGCTTGCGGCTTCTTGAGGGGCGCCGCAGTCCCGCCTGGTGCCTGGTGCACGGCTTCCTGTTCTGCCCACGCTGTTGCGCCAACTGCCTGAGAGGCGCACAGCACGCCAGCCAGCCAGCGGCGAAGAACAGGATGAGGAGAGAGGTCGTCGCGACGGAGTTTGTGGTTGTTCGGCATAGTGGGCGAGCAAATTGGCGGGCGGCCTCAAAAACAGGGCGCAAGAGAGCCCCATCCGCTGATGTGCAGCGGAATGCTTGTCCGAACCCGGGGATGTGGAAGACAGGGCGCAGAAGAGGGCGCGCGCCCCGCCGCTACTGGTCTGTCTTGACTGCTGAAGAAGGTTTTGCGGACTCTTCAGACGGTTGAACGTCAAAGGCGTCAATGCCACCGAAGTCATTGATGATCTTGACGGTGATCCTGGCGTTGGGCACAACGCCGTCGACGCGATGCAAGCTCGTTTCGCCCGGCGCGATCATGGCGGGCGAAGGCAGTTCCTTGCCGCCAGCAATACCCAGGTAGGCGAACGACACGTGGTACATGCTGGGGTTGGTGATCTTGAGCGCCTGCTTTCCTCCTGCGTCCTGGACAAGGGTCCAGCGCAAAGAGCCTGGCGCATCAGCGACGGCGCCAACGATCCCGGTCGGGCGGAAAAAAACCTTGATCCGCTGCCGAAGCGCGATCTGGAGCTGGTTCTTTCCGGTCGTTGCCTGCGGGATTTCCTGCACGTTCAACCACATGACCGATTCACGGTCGCGAGGAAGGCCGGTGTTGCCTCCGGCATAGAGCACGCGCATGAGCTGCTGACCGGGCGCAGCAAGCTTGGCAAGCGGCGGCGTGACGGCAAAAGGAAGGTTGTCGGCAGCATCGGGCGTATTCGAATCCAGCCATGCCTGGACAAGAGCCGGGGTGCCGCTATTGCGTACCGTGATGGAGGCCTCTTGCTTGCCCTCTTGCACAATGACCCGGGTGGCGCTCAGTGATATTGATGCTTGTGCGCAAGTTCCGTAGAGCATGCTCACTGCCGCAAAGCTGCCGACGAAGATGCGTTGGAATTGGGCGAAAGATGTCATTGCAATCTCTTTTCTTGAGCCGCGGCGCGGCCGGCTCACAGGCTTGCCGCGGCATTCCGATATTTACTCGTACCTCAGGATGTAGTTGACCGTTGCGTTGGCGGGACCCACCTTGACATCGGTTACGGCCTTGCCTGCAGCACGGGTGTAGTAGGCCTTCAGGGGGATACGGAACTTGCCGTCGACCGCTGGGCCGGCAGCCACATCCGCGAAGCCGGCGGTGAAGTCCAGCGCAGTGCCGTCGCGCGTCAGCATGATCTGGACGTTCTCTGCACCGCCTTCCACGGCGATACCCTTGCCAGAGACAGCATACGGGGTGATCTTCATCGACACCTTGGTGCCGGTGGCGCACTGCACATCCAGATCCAGTTCCTTCGCCTGAACGGGCAGGTTGGTGCCGGACACGGTAGGCGAGGCTTCGGTACCCAGTGAGGAGGCGGGGACCTCGTTCATGTTCACGGTCAGGGTCTTGCCGGCAATCGTACCGCTGGGGCTGGTCAGCAGGCACGCATCTGCATTGATCACGCCGGTGAACTTGATAAGGCCTTTGGCTCCGTCGGTCAGGGCGGCTTGAGCAATGGTCGCAGCACCGAGTGCAGACAGGACGGCCAGGCTCGTAATGAGTTTTTTCATAATTGACTCTTTGATTGAAGATTGAGAAAGTGTTTCCGGGCGTTGGAGTGCAGGTGCGGAAACTCCCTCAAATCGAATGCAAATGCATTGCGACTTGCTTGCGCACCTTTTGTTGAGGTGCCTGGCAAGGATATGAAAGTGGGGGGCTGGAAAGTCTCAGAAAATTCTCAAAGTCGCCTTGCGCGAGCCTGGAATTCGGAGTTCGCGGGGGATGCCGGGTGCAATATTTGTCAAGAATTTTCTGGCCGCCGCCCGCAACCCGGCAGTTGTAGATTTTTAACTATTGCGTTTCGGGAAACTCTTTTCTAATCAGTCTTGATTAGCTTCAAGAGGTCGTGCAGCGCACTCCTGAAAGTTAATGCAGTCTTGAGAGATATCTCGATAAGCCGGGATTTTGGCAGGCAAAATCGAGGCCGAATTGAGAGAAGCATGACGAAACTACGAATAGTCCTGGCAGATGATCACCCGCTGGTGCTGATGGGGCTTGGCGACCTGATCAAGCAAGATGTCCATCTCACGCTGACCGCCACTGCCAGTTCGTCGACGGAGCTTGTGGCGGAGCTGACGAAGTCTCTTCCCGACATTGTCATCGTCGACTATCACATGCCTGATCCGCAGTACGGCGACGGCATCAAGTTCATCGGCTATCTGCTGCGCCAGTTCGAGGGCCTGAAGGTCATCGTGCTGACGATGCTGTCGAACCCGATGCTTGTGAAGGCGCTCTACAAGGCCGGCGTCAAGGGCGTGGTCTTCAAGCAGGACGACCCCTCCGAGGTCTTCAAGGCCATACGACTGGTGTCGCTGGGAAACACCTACACCCCGCCATCCTTCCTGGAGACCAACGTTTCGCTTCAGCATCAGATGCTGCAGGAGCGCTTCAAGTCGCTGACTCCGCGCGAGTTCGAGGTCCTGCGCTACTACGTGCGGGGAGGCAGCCTTGCCGAGATTGCCGAACGTCTTAACCGCAGCATCAAGACGGTCAGCTCGCAGAAGATGACCGCGATGCGCAAGCTCGAGGCGAAGTCCAATCAGGAGCTGATGGCGTTTTGTCTGAACAGCGGCGTGTTTCATCAATGAGATGAGATTGCTTGCCCTGGTGCCTCCGGCCGAGAATGAAATGGGTGTGGGGTCGGCATAACTCAGAGCGCTGTTCCAGCACCAGCCCCGGCTCTGTCGACGACAAAATGCCTTCAGCAGGCGTTCATAAGGTCTTCATGAGTTCTTTTCTCAGGGTGTGCGGAGAGCTTTTCGATGATGGCTTCCTGCGCTGCCCGTTCACTTCAGGCTTCACTTGCAAAGGCTGGTCGGTTCAGACCGCCATCGCATCAATACCTGTGTGCCTCCGCCATGGCGGGGTTGGATGTGAAGATCGCCGCCGATGTGTCGCATGCGATGAAACATGTTGATGACGCCTTGCCCTGACTTGCTGGGGTTGTTGAGAACGGCTCGGAGATCGAAGCCCATGCCGTTGTCTTCTATGCTCAGATACCAGTCCCAGCCGAAGCTCAGCAGATCGCCTTGTTGATAGGGCTCCAGTGTCAGCCACATCTCGGTTGCATGGGCGTGCTCGATGGCATTGCTTATGCCGGCCTGAACGACGGCCAGGATTTCATGCGCAACGCGGTCTCTGGGAAGCTGCAGCGTCGTCTGCTGGCCGACCCCGAGTTCAGGGTCGGTCAACTGCCAGTGCAGTACAAGGCCTTTTCTTTGAAGCGCGGGCTCCAGCCGGTAGCGCAATCGCGCCAGGCGCATGGCCAGGTTGTCGGATTGCGCATCCATGGAGTCGACGATCAGGCGCAGGTCCAGCAGCGACTGCTCCAGGACTTTTCTGGCAGGGCCATCTTCAACCGAGGACTGTGAGTTCATCAGGTTCAAGGCCTCTACCAACTGGCTGCCCAGGGTGTCGTGCAGGTCTGACGCGATGCGCTTGCGCTCTTCCTGGACTTCTTTTGAAGGCTGGGCACTGACGCGCAGCCTGGCCTTGATGAGACGATAGATTCGAGGAATGTAGCGAAGCGAGATAAGCAATCCGCTCAAAGCCAGAAAAATACTGAAGACAACAAACCAATTCTGATCTCGCAGTGGTGTGAGAAAACACCAGCTCAGTATGGTAATGGTCTGAAGGAAAATGGTTGTTGCCCTCCAACCGATGTTTCTCAGTGATTCCATACGCTTGCCATCTCGGGCGATAGATATAGAAAATGCTTTCAAATTTATATCAGTCCACGCAAAGAGGCGGCTTTCACAGCATGAGCTCTTGTCTTGGCCTGCAGTTTCCGGTACATGTTCTTTACATGCGTTGATACTGTCATCGTGCTTATTTGGAGCTGCGTGGATATTTCAGGAGAGCTGTAGCCGCAGGCAATGAGTTTCAGTATTTCTATTTCTCGCTCAGAAAGTTTCTCTTCCTTGGTGAGGCTTGACGCCGGAACGACATAAGTTTGTGATCTGCTAACCAGCGACAGGATTTTCTTTGCAAGAGATGGAGTAATGGATGCGCCGCCATTGGCAACTTGCAATACAGCTTGTGCGTAGTCGCCAAACCAGGAGTTTTTCAGCAAATAGCCTACAGCACCTTTCTCGAAAGCCTGAAAGACCTTTTCATCTCTTTCAGTTACTGAGACGATAATGCTTTGCACATGCGGGTGTGTTCCCTGGACAAGTTCAAGCAAATCCAGACCTTCGCCGTCGCCCAGGTTGAGATCAATCATCAGAACGTCGAAGTCGTGCTGCTGAATGCTCTTGCGCGCCTCACGCAAGCTGCAGGCATGTCCAACCAGCAGGGTTCTTGAGTCGCCCATCAGATCCTGGGCAATCACTCTGCGGATATGGCTGTCGTCGTCAACCAGAAAGACGCGAACGGGTTGCTCTCGCTGGCCCACCATGTGCCCGGGCCACATCGAATGGCTAAGCGATGGGGAGGCGTCATTGTGATGGGTGAACAAGGGCGGGCAAGATGAAGTCTGGACGGCTGGCATAGATGGCTCCCGACGAAAAGACCAGGGGGCTTGGATACTCTAGGAAATTAATTAGTGCTCATTGGGAAATCCATAGAAAATGTCAAATAATGTCAATTTTTACTGAATTTACAGAATGAATCCCTGGGAATGGGTAGACGCTTGGGGTTGTGATTGCCAGGTCGGATTGTTAACATAACTAATTGACATTACTCTGTAAATTTAATTTTTCAATTCATATGAAACTGAAATAAATCATCGTGGATTTTGTGCTATTGGCATTGTTTGATTGGCTGTTGATGGCGTATTTGAATCATTAATTGAGTTTATTCATTGGGCGATGTTTCTTAGGAAGTCATGTGAGTGTTATTTGGTGAGGTGAAATATTTCAATTGAGATCTGATACGCCAATTTTTTGTTTAGCGATTAGAAGTAAAAAAGGAAGATAATTTTCAGATATTTCCATTTCGAGGAATCAATGCTGGAAAGAATCTGGTTTTGAGTGAGTGGACGATATTCAAGGTTTGAGGGGCCGTCTCGGGTCATTGCCGTTGCATACCGGATCTATGGATGAAACACCTTCAGTGTCTTGGGAAACTGCCATTAAAAAATGGCATAAATAATCGCTGACCGCCCGGCGTTTATTGCATCTGCCGATATTGTCTTGGGGCCGTAAACACTATGCTTGATAGGACGTTGCTTCGTCTTGTCGTATTGCTGTAATGTCTGCGGCTTCGCGCGGCGGTTGATTCAGTTCGAGCAGCCTGCAGGGCAGCAGGGTCTCTGCTTGCGGCCTTACTGGGCTGCTTCTGCGCGAATCCAGTCCAGGAAGGCGCGCACTTCGGGGCGGTCAGCCGCTCCAGGGCGGGTCACGGCGTAGTAGGCGAATCGTGCCGGCCAGGGTTTATCCAGTACCTGAATGAGCCGGCCAGTCGCGATTTCTTCCTGGGCATATGCCTGCGGCACCAGCGCCAGGCCCTGTCCAGCTTCCGCCGCGCGGATGAGAAGGAAGTCGTCTTCAAATGCGCTGCCGCGCTGTGCACGCGAGTCGTCGGCCACCCCGTGGGCCAAACCGCAGGCTTGCACTTGAGACGAGGCGCGAAGCCGAGGGCACGGCAGAAGTACGACAAGGCGATGCAACGACGTATCAAGGTTTGTTGGCAGCTCTCAATGACAGTCAGCCATGCTGACCATAGGTGAGGGAAACGACGAGTTTCAATCTACGCGAACCACGCAGCAAGCCACGCACTACTACCGCTTCTGGCCTGGCTGTGACTGCTGCAAATCGCTCACTATTTCCGGCTGGACTCCAGTCCGGCGACTGCTTCTTGCTGGTGGGTGAGCGTCTCAGGGCGACCTAGTGCGGCACTTCAAGATTTGGCAGTCGAGGACCGCTATGCAGGGTGGATTCAATCGGTCGCTGCAATACACCAACCACCTCATGACACTCTTCGGCCACTCGAGCCTGTGAGCAGGATCTGTGAAGGGCGCGCGCGCTCATACCTTGGCGAGGAAGGCCGCCGCATCACCTGCTTCACACTTCCAGTCTGCGAAGACTCCGACCAGATTGCATTCCACGCAGTGGCAAGCGATGTAATACCAGCGTACGTCATGTGTGCCTTCGTACACGGAGACGCCGGACATCAACTCGAACACCTCGTTCTCGCACACGCATTCGTGCGCCTCGGGGGCTGCCTCTTCAACGTGGTCCGCGCTGTCGCCCATCAGGTGTTTCTGCCCGCAGTCGGTGCAGGTACGGATTGCCACGCCGGCTTCTTCGTCGGTCTGCAGCGCAAAAGTCCGGCACCCGCAATTGCATTTGGACGAGGCAAACCGGACGGCCTCATGGCGATTCGCAACGCTGTAGCTGCGCAGCTCGGCTTGGGTGTCGCCGGACGTCGTCCCGTACCAGAACTCGCCCTTCTTCGTCAGTGCCATTGATGTTGCTCCATTCTTCAAGGTGGGCTTCCCGGCAGACCTGACGCCAGGCTTGCCCCGATCATCTGGATTTTGCCTGAAGGCACGGTGAATCGTCGTCAAGGGGCCGGGTCGTGGCGGTCTCCGACAATGGCTGCGGACATCCTTGAATGCCGATTCTTGGAGATTGCAGCCAGAGTTCATCAAGTTGAGCTGTTGATCGCCGCCGACATTCGGTGTTGAAGCCCCTGCATCAGCTGTCAGCTTGAAGCAGTCGGCCAAGCAGCCTTCTCGAACGGCTGCTCCTGGCCGAGAGCCGCCAGAGATCTAAAGCAGCTTCGACCCAAAAGGTCAATCGCTCACACGCCTTAGTCACCCTTTTGGGCGCAATACGCTCTCGAGACGAACGCGCATCCAGCGATGCCATGGACTGCTCAGATGCCGGTGCTGAAAATACACATTCAGGGTGTATGACGGCACTTCAAAAGGTGCTTTGAAGATCGCAGTCGCTGCCGATGCCTCCAACTGCTGTGCCGCCAGGCGGGGCAGGGTGATGAGCAAATCCGAATTTGCCACGATAAAGGGCGCGGCCATGACACTGGGCAGCTCTATCGCAATCTCGCGAGTCCACCCGCCCTTGCTCAAAGCTGCGTCTATGACGCCTTTCTCCTCCTGCCAGGGTTTCACGACCACATGGTGTTCCGCCAGATATTGCGCCATGGAGAGCCTCTTGCCGATGCGAGGATGATCTCTGCGTGCAACGACGACATAGGCATCGGTATGTCCCTGCAAGACTTCCACGCCTTCTTGTACGGGGCTGAATTCGTCTGAAAAGCCCATGACGAAATGGGCTCCTTCTTGCACCAGGTCGCTGTAGGCGTCCCGATGACGCGAATGAACCACGCGCAGGCGCACATGAGGAGCCTCCTGCTCGATCCTGGAGATCAACGCAGGCATCAAAGCAAAGGTGGTGAAGTCGGTTGCAGCGATCATGAAATTGAGGATTTATGAGCCTTGAAATGACCTCCGCCATGACACCAGATCTCACGTTCCGCCATGCCCGACCAGAAGACGCCGATCGCTGCTATGTCATCGAAGCCGGTGCCTACGAAGGTGATGAAGCAGCCACGCTTGCCAAGATCACCAAACGTATTCGTGAATATCCGCATGGCTTCCTGATCACGGAACACGATGGACAGATCATTGGCTTCATCAACTGCGGCTGCGCCTACGAGGTGCGCATGTCTGATGAAGAGTTCAAGGAGCTGGTCGGGCATGACGCTGCCGCACCTAACGTGGTCATCATGTCCGTGGTGATCGATCCGGCCTTCCAAGGCCGGGGCTGCGCCACCACCATGATGCATACCTTTGTCGAGCAGATGCGCGCCGAGGGCAAGAGAAGCATCCACCTGATGTGCAAGGAGCGACATGTGGTGCTGTACTCTCGCCTGGGATTCCAATACCAGCGTCCTTCGGAGTCAGACCACGGTGGCATGGCCTGGCACGAAATGGTCATGGCCCTGTGAACTGCATGAACTTCGAAGGCTCAGGGATCGCGGTCCACGACTGTTTCTTCTGGCGATCCAGGACTGTCGCTGATCGATCTGATGCAGTTTCTCACGATGAACTGGAAACTACAGCTTCGAAATTCTCCAAGGCTCAATCTTGGTCAATTCGAACGCAGCAGCGTTGCAAGCCGTTGCTCGATCCATAAGGCCGTATCGCCCAGCGCTTTACCTTGCAAACTGAGCATACGCACGGCTAGCGGAGGAAGCTGCAATTCCGGGCAGTCCAGTGTCACGATGCGGGGCTCTATATCGGGCGCTTGCGCGATATTGCGCGGCAGAATTCCCCAGCCTATGCCGTCGGCCAGCATGTCAGCAAGCACGTAGAAGCTCTCCGAGCGCCAGATACTCGGACTGATCACGAGGTCTTCAACACCCTCGATGTGCATCACCAACTGCCGATAAGCGGCAAGGTCCTCGCGCTTGACTCCATTGCACTTGGCCAACTCATGGTCACGCGATACGAACACCATCTGCGGCACTCCGGCCACATAGTGTTGAGCAAACTGAGCGCCTGCTGGACCTCGGTCAAACTGAAAGGCAAGCTCCGCACGACCAGATTGCACCTGGTGTGCGGCTTCGGCCGCCGTGCCATTGAGCAAGGTCAACTCCAGAGCTGGGAACTGTTGCGCCAATTCCTGCAGCAGCCTCGCAATCGGTGGATAGGGCAGAGCCTCGTCAATAGCCACGCAAAGCTTGGCAGTTTGGCCATGTGACAGCTTGCGCGCGCGCAGGTCTAGCGCCTGGGCCTGATTGAGCAGGGCCCGTGCCTCCAGCAAGATGACTTCGCCAGCCTGCGTGAGTCGCACCGATCGGCCTATACGTTGAAACAACTCCAGCCCGAGATCCGCTTCCAGCAGTCCCATGGCCATGCTCACTGAAGATTGAGTACGGCCCTGGCGCCGAGCGGCTTGAGTCATGGAGCCACAATCCGCCACGGCGACGAATTGGCTCAAACGTTCGAGTGTCCACTCCATTGATCAATTTTAATGATTGATCTGAACTTTTCGCAAGTAAGAAATTGATTGATCATTGGCAGCGTGGTCGCTTCAAGCGGCCTCCCAAACATTTGAATGAAAGAACCCATGGCGACATCCCTTCAGCTAAGACCATTGGAGCGCGACGATTTGCGCTTTGTGCACCACCTGGATAACAACGCCAGCATCATGCGGTATTGGTTTGAAGAGCCTTATGCGACCTTTGATGAACTGACCAGCCTCTACGACTCACACGTTCACGACCAAACTGAACGTCGCTTTGTAGTCGAACATGAAGGGGCTCGCGGGGGGTTGGTTGAGTTGGTGGAAATCGATCTGGTACATCGCCGAGCGGAGTTTCAGATCATTGTTGCTCCTGATCAGCAGGGCAAGGGGATTGCCACTCGTGCTACTCGTCTGACGCTTGACTATGGCTTCAAGGTTCTAAATCTGCACAAGATCTTTTTGCATGTGGACAAGGAGAATGCCAAGGCTATCCATGTCTATACGAAGCTTGGCTTTCAGCCGGAAGGCGAATTGGTCGATGAATTTTTTGCCAACGGCCAATATCGGAGCGTGTTGCGTATGTACATGCTGCAGAAGATCTACCTGAATAAGGCCTAGATTCAGGCGAGTAACTGACTCCTGCTGGCGCTCGTCCGGGGCTTTTCTTTGGTCACTACAGGGCGCCGAGTTGTGTTCGACGTACAGCGACTCGAGTGTTCTTGGTAATAGCCGTCGTCATTGAAGGTGACCGGCGATACCCTGCTGCGAGGTGTCTGTAGATCGGCATGACCGGCCAGACACAAGGTACGGACAATAGAGTGCCTGACCTACCTGCATATAAGGCATGGATTTAAGCTGACGATCAGAATGATCACCAGAATCACAAGGCCTGTAGCACCCAAAGAAAATCCCCAATATGGTCAGGCCGATGCCATTCGCGATTTTTTCTCCGGTGGAGTCAACGGCGGGCGCTTCGGGAGCCACTTTGGAAATAAGCTTCCGAAATGGTCTGAACTCTCCGATAGGGGATGCTATTGGCTTCCAAACACTACCGTTCGCAAAGCTCGCCTGGCAATTCCAGCATTCAGAATGTTCTTGAAATCTGAGTTCTGCTGAGCAGTTTGGGCAAAACACAGGGGTAGTTGCGTGAGCAGCGTATTGAGCTGGGAAATGGGGTTCCGAAGAAGACCGTCGTGGCAGTATTTTGCGCGATGTCCGTGTGTCCGCAAACGCCCGGTAGGCAACCGTCTCAGAGCGACTGAGGATTCAGCCAGAGCCCTGCAGCGATCCCCATGGCGGCCCACAACGCGATGATCATGATCGCCCCCGCGCGACTGCTTGGCTTCGCCCCTTTTTCGGCCATCCACGCATCGGCTTGACCACGGCATTCAGCCAGAACCGATTCGGGTAGCAGCTTGACAGTCAGCCAAATCAGCGCCGGAAGCAAGAGGACGTCGTCCACATATCCAAGAACCGGGATGAAATCAGGAATCAGATCAATCGGGCTGAGCGCATAAGCCACGACAAGAAGCCCCAGCGCTTTCGCATGCCAAGGCGTGTCGGGGTGTCTTCCGGCGAACCAGAGTGTCACGCCATCGCGCTTGATCCGCTTTGCCCAAACCTTCAGGTTGCCATTGAGATTCATAAAAATTCCGAGAACAGGTTGGAATTTTCGCTCCTTATCGATGACGGTCACGCATGTTCCTATAGCTGCCGATGAAATTTTCGGCAGTCGGAAAAATACGAAGCATCTATGCGTATCAAGTTACAAATGCCTGGTCAATGCTCCTAAATCCGCCTCGTTAAAGAGACCAAGCATGGCGAGCGCCATTGCCTTGAAAGTCACTTGATGAACTACACGTCACTCTCGCTGTTTGCTGCACTTGCCATGGCTGCGGCACTTGGTCATGCAGAGGTCTACCTGGGTATAGGCTACGGTGCTCCAGCTCCCTACGTTGCTGCGCCTTCGCCTTCGTACTATTACGCGGCACCGCCCGTTCAATATGGACCACCGGCTGTTCAATACATTCCGCGGCCAGTCTACGCCGCTCGGCCCGTGATAGTCGCGCCGCCGCCAGAAGCTGTTCCGGGATGGCGCTGGCAGGAGGACGGCCGACGCTGGAACAGGTGGCACAGACACCATCATCGAGGCTGGCGTGAGGATGACGACGAAGATTGATGGCGACGCCAGACGTCGGCATTGGATCTCTGCCTGGCCGCGAACGGCAGATCCAGGCTGCAGCGATGAACGACAGATCAAGTTCGGAACGTACTGATGCTATCGAACCAATGCTTGAATTCGGCTGCATGCGCTACAGCTGTCGTTCGCCATCGCTGCCAGGTCAGATCACCGACCGATACTTGGCAAATTCGCAAACAGGTGTTCCGCACGCACATCGCTCGTGTAGAGACAGAGGCCAACGGCCAGCGCAACCACTGCTGTGGTGAAAGCTTTTTTGACGGTGCTTAACTCGCGTGCAGGTGTCGCCGGCAAGCACCCCATACCTTCCAAGGCGGCCTCCACCGCCTCATCCAGCGGCGTATGCGGCTCATGTCCGAGCGTCGAGACCAGCTTGGCGTTGCTCATCTCCACCCGCGTGCTCCACAAATAGCGCATCTCACGCAGCTCACGCAAGGTCGGTACAAAGGGCGCTGCAAGTGCGGTAAGCCACCAGGGAAAGGCTCTCACTTTGGGCTGGACTCCACCGCGCCTGACGACCACACGGCAGATCGCCGCGGCCAACTGGGTGCCGTCGGCGTCCCAGTGGCCTGCCATGTGGAAGGTGGCAAAGGGAGCCAGTGTGTCGCGCTGCTGCACCAGCTCCACCATGGCTCTGGCTACGTCGGGAAGGTAAGACCATTGGTGGCCCACCCCGGGTGCGTTGGGCATGCTGATGGACTTGACCGGTTGGCCGGGCTTTAGCATGCCCTGTGAGAACCAGCTATTGCCCGGCTTGGGTCCGAAGAAGTCCCCCGCGCGCACGACGATCACTCGGCAGCCCCGGCTGCTGGCCTGCTGCAGGCGCCGCTCCATCTCCACACGGATGGCACCCTTGCGGGTGACGGGCTGCTGCAGCGAATCTTCATGTAACGTGGGAAGGGCGCTGGGTCCATAGTTGTAGACTGTGCCAGGCAGCACGATGGTGGCGCCGTTAGCCTGCGCGGCGACGATGGAGTTGTCCAGCATGGGCAGCACCAGCTCACCCCAGCGACGGTAGCCGGGCGGGTTGACGGCATGCACAATGACGGAGCAGCCCTCGGCGGCGGCCAGCACATCGTCGCGGTTCATCGCGTCGCCGCGCATCCAGAGCATACCGTCGCGCTGCTCAATTTGCTGCTCACCACCGCGGCGCAATGCGCGCACTGTCCAGCCTGCGTAGCGTAGTTGCCGTGCCACTTCGCCACCGATACCGCCGGTGGCGCCTAGAACCAAGGCAGTGTTGCTTGCCATCTCATTACCCCTGAATTTGTTGCGATGAGAGGAAGTTTCAGGCTGGAATGGCTATTAAGCAATTGACCAACATATGGTAGCCGCCATACATTTTTGTATGGCTAACGACAACACCACCGAGATAGGCTGGGAGCTGTACCGCTCCTATTTGGGCGTGCTGGAAGAGGGCTCATTGTCCGGCGCGGCGCGCGCCATGGGAATTGCCCAGCCCACCGTGGGGCGGCATGTGGACGCGCTGGAAAAAGCGCTGGGTGTGACGCTGTTTACACGTTCGCAAATGGGCCTTCTACCCACGGAGGCGGCGCTTGCGCTGAAGCCGTTTGCTAAGACCATGCACAGCGCTGCCGCTGCGCTAAAACGTGTGGCCGAAAGCCAAGGCTCGGGCATCCAGGGCACAGTGCGCGTGACGGCCAGCGAGGTGATAGGGCAAGAGGTATTGCCACCTATCCTTGCGCAACTGCAGGACACACACCCGGACCTGACGGTGGAATTGGTGCTGACCAGCCGCGTACAGGACCTGTTGCAGCGCGAGGCCGACATCGCCGTGCGCATGACTCAACCCAGGCAGGAGCAGCTGATTGCCCGGCGCGTTGGGGTGATGTCACTTGGTCTGCATGCGCACAGGCTTTATCTGGACAAGCACGGGACGCCCGCCTCGCTGGCCGATCTGGCGCAGCATGCGCTGATTGGCTTTGATGAAGAGACGCCGTTCGTGCGTGCCGCACGCAAGGCGTTCCCGATCTGGAGCCGCGAAAACTTCGCGGTGCGCACCGACAACGACATGGCACAGATGGCGCTGATACGAGCTGGCTGCGGTATTGGCGTGTGCCAGGTGAATCTAGCGGCGCGCGACCGGAATCTGGTGAACATATTGCCTGGAAGCATTCCATTGAGCCTGGAGACCTGGCTCACCATGCACGAAGATCTGCGCAACAATCCGAGCTGCAAGGTGACATTTGATGCGCTGTTGAAGGGGCTGCAAGACTACATGACTTCCTAGCCGGTCGACACTGCGCTGGGCCTGATGCGGTTGTTTGCCAATGACAGAAGAACCTGACTCTGCTATCAGCCCCCGGAAACGACGTGAATCCTGAGCAGATCAGGCAGCAGGGAACACGCGTGCGCACAAGAAATCAACCAGAGCCCGTACCTTAGGCGACGGGTGCTTGCTTGCCGGCCACAGCACATAAAAAACGCCTCTGCGCTCCATATGGTCGGTAAGGAGCGGTAGCAACCGGCCATCAGCCAGTTGTTCGCGAATGGAAAATTCCGGCAGATAGGCTATCCCCAGTCCCTGCAAGGCAAAGCACACGCGCGTCTCGATGTTGTTGCAGATCATCGAGGTGGGCAGCTGCAACTCGGTTTCGCCGGACATGGTTCGCAGAGTCCATGGCTCCAGCTTGCCGCTATGCGGGAAGCGGTAGTGCAGACAATGGTGTTGCATCAGATCAGCAGGCTCCCGAGGTGTCCCTCGCCGTGCCAGATAATCTGGTGAAGCCACCAGCAGCGAACGGAAAGCCCCCAGCCTGCGCGCCGTGAGGCGAGAGTCGCTCGGCTCGCCCGTGCGCACCACGGCGTCGAAGCCTTCCTCGATCACGTCAACTATCTGGTCGGTGAAGTCCAGATCCAGCTCGATCTCCGGGTACTCGCGCATGAACTCGCCGAGCACCGGCAGCACCAGCGAGCTAACCAGCGGCAAACTCACTCTCAAGCGCCCGCGTGGTGCACTGCTGGCCTGCGCCAGTTCGAGCTCTGCCGCTTCGATCTCGGCCAGGATACGTCGGCTGCGCTCCAGGAACAGCATGCCCTCGGCTGTCAACGTGACACTGCGCGTGCTGCGGTGAAACAGGCGTACGCCCAGCCGATCTTCCAGTCGCGCCACGCTCTTGCCTATGGCTGAGGCCGACACGCCCAACAGTCGCCCGGCGGCAACAAAACTTCGCGTTTCGGCAACCTGCACAAACACGGCGAAACCATTCAAGCTGTCCATAACGTACCATGATTGAAGACATCTTTGTCCGCATTAAAAGGAACTGTAGCCTACTTTTTCTTTAATCTCAGACTTTCTATCGTCACGGTGTGATCCATTGAATCAAGGGCACTTCCGTGACTTATCCCGTCTTTCCTTTACGCCCGGGCATTCCGCCCCTACATCTGTCCACCCACATCCATGCAGTCATTCAGCAGGCTCTGGATGAGCGGCGGCTGGTCGGTGCCGTCGTGCTGGTGGCACACAACGGCGAACTGATCCACCAGCAGGCCGCCGGCCATGCCGACCGCGAGAGCGCGCGCCCGATGGAGCTGACGACCATCTTCCGGCTGGCATCGGTGAGCAAGCCCATCGTTTCGGCCACTGCGCTTGCGCTGGTTGCGCAAGGCCGCCTCGATCTCGATGAGGGCATCGGCCGCTGGCTCCCAGGGTTCCAGCCCCGGTTGATTGATGGCAGCCCAGCACGCATCACTGCCAGGCAGTTGCTTAGCCACACAGCAGGGCTGGGCTATCGCTTTATCGAGGCCGATGCCGATGGCCCCTATGCCCGGGCTGGTGCCTCGGACGGCATGGACAGAGTCAACTTCAATCTGGCTGAGAACCTGCGTCGTATCGCCAGCGTGCCGCTGCTGTATGCGCCGGGTACCTCCTGGGGCTATTCGCTGGCAACCGATGTGTTGGGGGCATTGATTGAACACATCCACGGTGCGTCACTGGACGAAGCAGTCAACCAATGGGTAACAGGTCCCTTGGGCATGAGCGATACGGGTTTCCTGGTGCGCGATCCGCAGCGCGTGGCCACTGCTTACGTAAGCGATACGCCCCAGCCACATCCGCTGGCCGAAGGAGAAGTGGTTTCGCCATTCGAGGGCGCAGTCGGCATCAGATACAGCCCGGATCGTATCTTCGATGCCCTGGCTTTCCCTTCTGGCGGAGCTGGAATGGCAGGCACGGCCGGAGACTTTCTGCAACTGCTGGAGGCCTTGCGGCAGGGTAGGGGAGCATTGCTTCCTGATGAGCTGATCAACGAGATGGGGCGGGACCAGACTGGTGGACTGGAGCTGCCGGATGCACCGGGCTTTGGTTTTGGCCTCGGCTTTTCAGTCCTGCGGGACCCGCTGCGCGCCGCGTCGCCAGAATCGGTAGGTACATGGCGCTGGGGTGGCGCCTACGGCCATGCCTGGTTTGCGGATAGGGCGCGCGGCCTCAGCGTGGTCGCCTTCACCAATACGCTGTACGAGGGCATGTCCGGTCGCTTCGTCACCGAGCTGCGCGACGCAGTCTATGGTGCGCTGGAGGTCGTGCAATGACCGCCGCACATCAAGACCGCATGCCCATTGCATCATTGCTGGCGCTGGCAATGGCCGCGTTCATCACCATCCTGACCGAAGCGCTGCCGGCAGGGCTGCTACCTCAGATGGCGAAGGGCTTGATGGTGTCCGAAGCCTGGACAGGACAAACGGTCACGATCTATGCCATGGGCTCGCTGGCAGCCGCCATCCCGTTGACCGCTGCCACCCAGGGCGTGCGCCGCCGTCCACTGCTGCTGGCGGCCATTGCAGGCTTTGCCATCACCAACACTGTCACGGCCCTGTCCAGCAACTATGTCCTGACGATGATCGCGCGCTTTCTGGCGGGCGTGTCTGCCGGTCTGCTTTGGGCGATGCTGGCGGGCTATGCCGCGCGCATGGTGCCCGAGCACCAGCAGGGCCGAGCCATCGCCATCGCGATGGTGGGTACACCATTGGCGTTGTCACTTGGGGTGCCGGCGGGTACCTTTCTAGGCAATTTGCTGGGCTGGCGGATGTGCTTCGGCATCATGAGCGGACTGGCACTGGCGCTCATGGCATGGGTACAGGTCAAGCTGCCAGATTTCGCGGGCCAGGCGGCGAGCAAACGCCTGTCTCTGGGGCATGTGTTCACTTTCCCGGGTGTACGTCCGGTGCTGTTCGTGGTGCTGGCCTTCGTTCTGGCACACAACATCCTGTATACCTATATCGCGCCATTTCTCGCGGCGGCAGACATGGCGAAACGAACAGACCTGGTCCTGCTCATGTTCGGCATCACTTCGCTGCTGGGTATCTGGGTCATCGGCGTGCTGATCGATCGCCATCTGCGCGCCCTGACGCTGGGCAGTACGCTTTTGTTCGGCCTGTCGGCGCTGGCACTCGGCCTGATGGGCGATGCGCCTGCCGTGGTGTATGCGGCAGTGGCCGTCTGGGGCCTGGCTTTTGGCGGTGTGGCGACACTGCTTCAAACAGCCATCGCCAAGGCGGCGGGCAACGCGGCCGACGTTGCGCAGTCCATGCTGGTCACAGCCTGGAACATCGCGATTGCAAGTGGAGGGCTGATTGGCGGTGCCTTGCTGGATTATCTCGGCGTCGCCGCATTCCCTCCGGTACTCCTGATGCTGCTAGCTGCAACGCTGGCCGTTGTGTGGGCAGCCAGGAGCCACGGCTTTCCAGTTGTACAAAGATAAGGCGGGGGAGTTCTTCGGTATCTGCTCCATTCCTTGCGCAGTTCGAAGAACTCCTGCTTCAGCCGTACCTGCAGCGGCAGGGTGGATGGATTGCCGGGCATCTCTCACTTGTCTTCTTCGGCAGTCCTGCGTCGGCACCGCACTCAAGCTTGCGGCTTGAGCAGCTCTGCCAGCAGCTTCAGCGCGTCGCCCAGGTCTTCGAAGCCGGGAGCGCCCAGGCAAATCCGAAGACCGCTCCTCCCATCCTGCGGGTCCACCATCATGGATTCCGGCAGGGTCAGCTTCAAACCGATTTCTGCGGCTGCAGCGACAAGACTATTGGCGGCCTCGCGCTTCATCGGCAGCCAGACGTTGTAGGCATGGGGATGCCAGACAGGCTCGCCAGTCCCGAGAAGCGAAGCGGCAAGCCTTGCACGCCGCCGGGACTCATGGCGCAGATCCCTCTGGATCGAGGCGATCACGCCGGTGGCCAGCCATTCATCGACTACCGCACAGGAAAATGCTGATGGTGCCATCGGCACATCCTGCACCAGTTCTTGCGCAGCGCCGCCCAGTTCTTTTGGGACCAGCAACATGCCGATCTGCAGCCCCGGCCCAAGCGACTTGGAGAGCCCGTTCACATGCAATGAGATATCGGGCGCCAGTGCCGACAACTGGGGTAGATCAGGGAGAGCGGCGGAATAGACCCCGTCTTCGATGATCCATGCTCCCGTTTTCCGGCATACATCCACGATGGCCTGCCTTCGCTCCAGGCTCATCGTGGCAGTTGTCGGGTTGTGCAGCGTCGGGGTGAGGTAGACCGCCTTGCCATCGGTTGGCGTGACACTGCCAAGTGCGTCCGCAAGCGCTTGCGGCACCATCCCTTCGGCATCGATCTCGACACCTTGCATCCGATAGCCTTTGCGCCGGGCCAGGGCAATAGCGCCGGGATAGGTGATCCGCTCGGTCACAAGCAATCCTTGCGGGCTGCAAGCCAGATCAAAAGCCAATGACAGCGCCTGGCGCGCGCCGCTCGTCAAAAGCAGAAGCGACGGATCGGCGACCAAGCCAAGTGTCATCAGCCAGCGGGCGAGGACACGACGATGTTCCAGATGTCCGCCAGGAGGTGCATAGAAATTGAAATGGTCCGCGTCGATTTTGCGAGCGATGCCTGTCAATGCCCGTGCCAGGATGCGTGCGTTGAGCGCGGCCGGCGGCGCATTGGACGACAGGTCAATCAGGCGATCACCATGCGCCTGCTGAATCGCGACGAATGTTCCCCGCCCTTTGACACTGCGCGTCAGACCTCTGCGCTCCAGAGCGGCATAGGCCTTCGTCACCGAGCCAAGACCGATTTGCAGCTTCTCTGCAAGATCTCGATGTGCAGGCAGACGGTCACCTCCCGCCAGCCGGCCCTCGACGATGTCGTCGGCCAGTGCAAGTGCGAGTCGTTCGGCCGCATTGGCTTCAAGGTTTGCAAGGCGAGGCTGCCAAGGGGATTGGAGGAGCATGTTTGCAGTCTCAACAAAAAGAGTGTCTCGTGACACTATTTGATTATTTAATAGTGTAACGTTCTCGCAAATGACTCTGCATGACTGCCTCCTGGTGAAAAGTGCCCTGCGGCGATGACGGAAAGCAAGGAGAACGAGATGTTTAGCCACGTGACTGTTGGAACGTGTGACCTTGAACGGTCAGGCCGCTTTTACGACGCGGTGCTTGTACCGCTTGGTCTGATGCGCCGGATCGTGGTGCCAGATGGTGGGCCGGCGGCGCTTTGCTGGGTAAGCGCACATGCGAGTCTGCCTCGCTTCTATGTCTACAGCCCGTACAACGGAGAACCAGCGACCGTCGGCAATGGCAACATGGCGGCATTTCTGGCTCCGTCAGCAGCAGCAGTGGACTCCGCCTACGCCGATGGACTGGTGCACGGTGGCCGGGATGCAGGGGCTCCCGGACCACGTCCTCACTATGGAGAAGGCTACTACGGCGCCTATCTGCGCGATCCCGATGGCAACAAAATCCATATCGTGCATCGAGCCGACCTCCTGCCCTGAAGCAAGAGATGTGCGTATATCTGGAGGCGCCGACATGGCCGACAGCCAAATCGCACTCGTCTATCGGCGTGATTGGGCCTCATGCCGAAGAGGTGATGCTGCCGACGCAGGCACGAGCCTTCTTCTACGACCATCTGGGCGCCATCGTCGAAGACCCGGTCACAGAGTGCCTCCATGTCTCCACAGTTTTTGAGGACCTCCAAGGAACTCTCGATTATGTCCGCAACCCTTCCGCACCCACACAACCCATCCCCATTCAACGAGCGCGCCACGCTGCCCGCATCGGCAGTAGACACATTGAGAATGCTGGTGCGCTACAAGGCCTGGGCAAATGGCCTGACGTTCAAGAACGTGATGGAGCTACCGGAAGGCGAGGCTCTTCGGCAAAGACCGACGCGGTTCGGGAACATGGTGCATACGTTGAACCACGTCTATGTGGTGGACGATATCTTCAGGCACCACCTGCAAGGCAGGAAGCACCGCTACACCGCACGCAATACAGACCATACGCCTGCGGTTGACGATCTATGGCAGGCGGTTCAGGAAATGGATTCCTGGTACACCGGGCTTGTCGATACCTGGTCGGACGAAGATCTTGTGAAAGTCGTCCATTTCGAGTTTGTAGGAGGCGGACAAGGCATCATGACGCGTGAGCAAATCGTGCTGCATATCGTGAATCACAGCACTTATCACCGAGGTTTTGTTGGCGACATGATGTATCAGATACCTTTTACGCCGCCATCAAACGATCTGCCCGTATTCATCCGAGATCACTATCGCAGCACTCGGTGATGCATTCAATTTCGACGCGGTGCTCTGAAATCGTAAGGTGTCGATCGTAGGGGGAGTGCATCGGACCGCGCCAGCGCAGGCCAGCGCGACATGGGGTCTGGCACAGCGCCCATGCTCTCGAATCACTATTCATGTACTCCCGAATTCTCTCGTGGTGTTGCAAGGTTCCGAACGAAGTCAGCCACCACCGCAGCGGCCTCTTGCGGAATGGCTTGCAGTAGGCAGTGTGGAGCATCAAACGCCTGAACTCTTATCTTTCGAAGACACTGCTCTGCATCAGACACGGAAGACTGCGGCACCAGGCGGTCACGTATCCCTTTCAAGTAGAGAACCGGAGCGTCAATTGCTTTGGCATGTGCTCGCACATCTACGGATACCACCGCTCTCAGCCTTGAACGTAGAACCGCTGTTTGAACCTTGGCCAGGGCGGAGCGCAGCATAACCCGCAGGCTCGGCGTCGCAAACCGGCCCAGAAGCATCAGGTTCAGTATTGGAGCAGGGGGAAGCGGAACGGGCATGGTCGCCAGGCCGCTGAGCCAGCGAAGACCCGGCCTTGGATTGCGAACGAACGAGCAGCACAGAACAACGCCCACAACGCGCCCCGGGTATGCCGCTGCCAGCGAAATGGCAATAGGTCCCGAGAAAGACTCTCCCAACAATACCAAACGGCCATTGCGCGGCAAGGCTGATGTGGCAAGTTCCGCCAGATCGGTATAGGTCTGCGGCGCGCCGGAAGTTGGATAGCTCACCACGACGATGGGCGTCGTCTTTCCCAATGCGGCAACGAACGGTGCGAAAAGCTCACCCGTGCCATCCATTCCAGGAAGGAGAACAAGGACCACGGGCCCTACCTCGGCAAGAGAGGGCGACTGCAAATCAGAGAATCCTGCTGAAAGGCTGTTCATGGCCGGGGGCGGTAGTTGCAACCCGGTCCATTACAGCACTTTGAATAGTCTAATTTAAAGGTCAAAGGAACTTGTTCCATGGCGGCTGGAATAGGGCAGTTTCGGCTTGTGGGGAGGGCGGATATGCCTTGCAGGTCGTGCGCAGCCGCTGAGATGTTCAGCGCATGTGTTGCATTGACCGATTGAATCCGCCATGCCTGAGAGTCATTCGGAGATATTGTCTCGCACCCGCTCTACTGACTGAAATACGCACGACTCAGCGCACGAATGGTCGCGTCCTGGCTGGAAGCTGGGACGAGCATCGACACAAGAGACTCATCCGGAATTCGGCTCCATGCACCAAGCGAGTGGGGGCCACCAGGCTACCCGCACCCGCTCTATTTGTGCTCCAACCTCAGAACATATGGCGCAGGCCCATGCCAAAGCCAGTCTGATTGACGCCAGGCATTGGCGTTCCACCAGCTTGAGCGCTGCTTGCTCCAAAGGCCGCATTGCCGCTGTTCTTCATATAGCCCAGCGAGGCATAGGCCGCAGTGCGCTTGGACAGGTTGTAGGTGCCGCGCAGTACCAGCAACTGACCCTTGTCCGCGTTGTCCTTGTACTTGAGCTGGTTGTACTGGGCGTCCACGGTCCATTGCCCAATGGGGTAGGCCACGCCCACAAACCACAGGTCGTTGCGCGGCGATGCGATATATCCGTCATTCTTGCGACGCATATAGCCACCACCAATCTTGGCGCCGCCAAGCTTCACATAGCCGTTGAGCATGGTGCGCTTGTCGACTTTGTCGCTGCTGGTCAGCCCCGCGAAAGCACCGGGGCCGCCGCGCAGCTCGTCATGTGCCAGCGCCGCCCCCCATGCCGCTGTGTCGTACTTGAGCATGGCCGACCACTCGCGGCAGGTCTTGGAGTCGGTGCTGCTTTCTCCCGCGCAGTTGGTGCCGCCGGGACTGGGGCCCGCATTGACGGCATCGCGGCCAAAGCTATAGGTCGCGCCGATCGTCAGGCCCGAGAACGTGCCTTTGTAGGAGATCGCATTGTCGGCACGTGCATTGGGAAAGTAGTTGTCCAGACTGGCCATGCTGTGCAGGCTCGGGCCGATCACGTCAGCGTCGAGTACGGACCAGAACAGCATGGTGTATTGACGGCCCAGCCCCAGCGATCCCCAGGGGCCGTTGAGGCTGACGAAGGACTGGCGGCCGAAACCGCGACCGCCCTGGTTGAGAGCTCCGCTGTCGGGGCCGATACCCATCTCCAGCGTGAAGGATGCGCTCAATCCGCCTCCCAGCTCCTCGCGGCCGCGAAAGCCCAGGCGTGATGGAACGCTGCCCGTCAGATTGGGCATGCGTGTGAGGCTGGACTTGGTTGCGCCCACGTTGTTCATGGTTTCGACGGCCGTATCCACGATCCCGTAGATCTGGACAGATGATTGTGCGTGTGCGAGCCCTCCCAGGCTCATCAGCGCAAATGTGCTTGCTATTTTTCTAAACAACTTTGTCTCCGTTATATGAATCTTTGAATTACAGGAAGTCTCCATGCTTTGATTTCTTTGTTGCCGTCCTCCTTTTCAGCTGCTGCATCAAATGCAGGTGGGCAGCAGGGCGCGAACTGGCCGTCCGCGACCTACCGCTCGTTTCAAGAATCCTGTTCTCAGGAAGCAGGGCAGTTGCTGGCTGCGGCTTGTCCGACAAAGCGCTCTTGAGCCCAAGAAGGGAACTGCTTTGCAGCTTCAGGAACCACGGTTTCATGGTCCAGACCAGCGAACTCTTTGTAGTCAACCTTGGATCCCGCATTGCACAGAGCCTGGCGCTCCTTCGCCGTCAGGCGAGCTGGAACCGGGACATCATCCGTGCCTTGGTAGATGACGAACGGAGTCTTGCCTCGAGGAGTGAAGTTGTCGACGCTGGTCATCGCATTCCACCAGGAACTGCCTGGTGTCAGTGCCTGAGCCTGATAGGGATTGGTCACAGTGGATGCCGTTTCCCAGATATCGAAGCAACCATCGGCCATTGCCGGGAACTGTTCCAGACCTTCAGTGGACAGAAAATCACCATATTTGAGCTCCGGGTGTGCGGCCTTGATACCCGGCAAGGTGGAGATGACATAGCCGGCGAGCTCTGTCCGCGTCATGGAGTTGAGCGTCAATTCCCGGATGCGCACTGCCGGAGCGATCAACGCAGCCCCCAATCCCGTGAATTCAGGCGCATAGGTTGAGGCAATGGCGTCCGTCCACATGGTCGTTTGGCCCCCCTGAGACCAGCCATACATGACGTAGCGCTGAGAGGCCTTGGCTTCAGGGAAGTTCTGCACGGCTCGGAGTACATCGAGTGATGCACGCGCATTGGGCTGACCGGACATATACCAGGCAGGGCCCGGCAACCCCTGCCCTGGATAGTCGCTCATGGCCACAACATAGCCTTTGGCAAGCAAATCCTTGATGCCGGGAACCCGGCTCACGCCGTCCACAACCAGGTTGCGCCGCGACGGAGCACATATATCTGCTACGCCCGTCGTTTCGTGATTCCACAGAACCACGTCGCGAGGCCCTTGTGTCGCGGCAGTAGGCACGTAGATCTCACCTGACACATATTTTTTTACGCCATTCACGATCTCCGATACGTAAACGATGTTCCACGCTCTTGAGCCTGCTGGAGCATCCGAGCGCTCTTGAGCCCAGTAAATCGAGCCAACCTTTGCCTGAGCATCGGGCTGCCGGTAGACATCCCAGAACGCACTACCAGGCGGGCCTTCAGAGACTGCTGGCAAAACGCCAGCGTGGGCGTTGCCGTCATTGCCCCCGCACCCTACCAATACTGCAGCGGATGCTGCAATTGCCGACGCCAGAATCCCAACCGAAATCCAATTGCTGTTCTTAGCCATACTGAAATGTTCCGTTCTTTGTTGTTTTGGGCTCATCCGTGAAGCGGATTTGCTTTACGAGGGAATGTTTGAATGAAATTGCGGCGATACATGAACACGCTGTCTCCTGTTGTTGTGTTTGAAACGTGTGGTTCAACAGCAGGTTGGAGCTGCTGTTGCCGTAGTGCGCGGATTCGTGGATATCCGTTGAGTCGTAGACTTTTTTTGGGCGCAGCACCTCCTTGCCGTGCCATGGGCACAGCTCAAGCGTTTGTTTGGAAAACTTCGGGAGAAGAGCTCCGGCTGGAGTTATTGCAGCGTTCGGGCCGGTGCTCGATTGAGTCGCTGCGGCGCGGTCTTTTTATGTTCGGGGAGTTACCAAAGCTTGCTTCCTATCAATACTTATTTGAATATTTTTCATAATCAATTCCGGATGAATTTTGTTTATTTTTCATAAGTAATTCAAGGAAAAAAGCGCTACTTTTGCTTGGTGCTTTCCCTTGCGGTAAAACGCTAGCTAGATGACGAAATGGAGTAGCTACGTGCAGCCAGCACCATTCGCCCATGCTTCGTTCGGTGCATGACTCTCAATGCAGCGTTCTCGCTGGCTTCAGCCGCCAAGACGTTGCTTCGCAGTGCATCCAGTGCAAGTGATATTCGAGGTCCAACGGCTGCCACAGGTCGAAATGAGGATGCCGGCGCGAGCCGCGCTGTCGAACGTTCAGCCAGGCAGCCGCTCGGGACACATGGAGCCCAAGGACTGGTGTTGTGGGGTTTGCTGTCGTTCAGGCGCCAGGCAGTGGCTAGTTCGGATGGGCTTTCACCAGAACTGGCGATCGATTACAGAAGAGTCTGCTTCTGGCCGGACTGCGAAAGTCGCAGATCGACCCAGTGCAGACAATCGAATGCTCGCAAGAACAGAAGTCATGCAGCGGTCAAGATCGCTCAAAATTGCGATCTTCCTGATTCAAGGCACTTCGGGAATGGGGTTGCGCACAACGGCATCGCTCATCGGCACTTACGCAGGCAACGCGTTTACAAAACAGGTCTGCCATTGCAGTATCGGCTGCCTGCCCGTTCTTTCTCTGTACAGATATGCCCACACGCCTTCATGCCATCTGCTCTGACATCACAACGCTTCATGTGGGAGCCATTGTCAATGCAGCAAATTCGTCTCTTCTTGGCGGAGGTGGCGTCGACGGTGCAATCCATCGTGCGGCAGGTCCAGACCTTGTGCATGAATGCCGGCTGCTCGGAGGCTGCAAGACTGGCGATGCAAAGGTGACCAAGGCTTATCGCCTATCAGCCCACTACATCATTCACACCGTCGGACCCGTGTGGAGAGGAGGGGAAAGTGGTGAAGCAGAGCTGCTCGCCGGCTGTTATCGCCGATGCATAGAGTTGGCGGAGGAGAAGGCGGTTGCCTCGATTGCTTTCCCAAGTATCAGCACCGGTATATACGGGTACCCGATCGAACTGGCTGCGCAAGTGGCTGTCAGGACCGTCCAGGACAGTCTGTCGGAACATTCGCCAATTGAAGAGGTTGTCTTCTGTTGCTTTTCACCTGCTGACTTGCTTCAGTATGAATTGATTTTGAATCGACTGCCGCCATCCGGACCTGAGTAGCACCTGAGCCTTGGGCCCAGTTTTCATGCCCCCTCCTGGCCGGCAGTGTGAGCCTGAAAAGCCGATCATTGCTGCGTCGCGAACCCGGAAGCCATCCAAGGCCCCATCTACGAATGACAGGCAGGGACCAGGACGAGCCTGGTCCACTCGCATTCGTGATTGCAGCTAGTCCATTTGCTCATCCAGGTTCAGCAGCGTAGCGGCAAGCACCTGGGTGCCGGCCAGAACCTGGTCCGGTGAAGCCCATTCCACCGCGCTATGGCTGCGCCCATCAAGACACGGGATGAAGATCATCCCCGAGTGTCCGGTCTGGGCCAGGTACATGGCATCGTGGCCGGCCCCGCTCGGCATGCGTCGACAGCCCAGGCCCAGGCGCTGGGCGGATTGCTCCACGGCAGCAGCAATCAGCGGCGCGCAGGCAACGGGGTCGACATGGGTGCGAGGCTCCACGCGCCACTTCACGCCCAATCGCCCGATAGCCGGGCCGCAGCGCCGCGCCAGAATTTCCCAGAACTCCTGCAGCATCGGGGCATGGTTGCTTCGTACCTCCAGCGTCAGGTCCACCTGGCCAGGAACGGTGTTGCTGGCGTTGGGGTAGACGTTCATACGACCTACCGTGGCAACCACGTAGTGAGGTGTGCTGCGGCTCCATTGCAGCGCCAGGCGCTGGGCCTGGCGGATCATTATTGCTGCAGCCACGAGAGCATCGCTACGTTCATTCATGGGAGTGGTGCCGGCATGATCGGGTCGACCTTCGAAGAACAACTGAGCGCGGCGTATGCCAACGATGTCGGTCACGGCGCCTATGTCCAGGCCTTCGCGCTCAAGCACAGGCCCTTGTTCTATGTGCAGCTCCACAAAGGCCGCAAAGCCGTCCTGCCGGCGGTCGGCCTCGGACAGAGCTTCGGGGCGGGCGCCCAGGCGCTCCAGGGCCTGGCCCAGGGTGTCGCCCTGGCCGTCGCGGGCGGCCAGCATGTCGGCACTGAGCTGACCGGCCATGGCGCGGCTGCCCACACAGGAGATGCCGTAGTCACTGGGCTCTTCGCAGAGGAAATCTATGACCTCGAAGGGGTGCTTCAGCGTGATGTTCGCGTCCTGCAGGGCACGGGCCACTTCCAGGCCTGCCAGCACACCCAGAATGCCGTCGAAGCGTCCTCCGGCATTCACCGTGTCGGTGTGCGAGCCCGTGGCCAGGGGCTTCAGATCATCGCGCAGGCCGGGACGGCGGCCAATGAGGTTGCCTGCGGCATCCAGGCGCACCTGCAGGCCCGCGGCTTCGAAAGCTTCGCGCAGCCAGGCGCGTGCGGCCTGGTATTCCGCGCTGAAGGCGCGGCGGGTCCAGGGCATATCGGCTCGGGTGAATTTGGCGAGGTCTTCGAGGCGGCGCCACAGGCGGTCGCTGTCGATCGGCGGCAGAGCCGGGGAAAGAAGGGGGGAGCAAGTAGAAGCGTGCTGCATGGAGTAATCTTTGCCCGAGATTTACCAATAAGGAATCTTTTGATGTTTATGCAAGGTATTAGTGAAACTTTGGCTAATGCCCCTGGTTTGATGCTGTTGAGGAGCTTTTGCCTGGTCATTCAGGAGGGCAGTTTTTCTCAGGCAGCGGAGCTGCTGCAACTGTCCCAGCCGGCGGTCAGCCTGCAAGTGCGTCAACTGGAACGCCATCTCGGCACACGCCTCATAGAGCGTGTGGGGAGGTGTGCTGTGCCGACGGCTGCCGGGAAGGCCTTGCTGGAGCAACTGCCCGCCGTGAGCGTGGCGTTGGAAGGCCTGGCTCATGCGCTGAGTGCCCATGCGCGCGAGGTGAATGGGCAGGTGCGTATAGGTACGGGCCTGACCGTGTGTCTCTATCTTCTGCCTGCCGTGCTGCGGCAGATACGGGCCAGCCATCCGGGCATCGACATCGTGGTGGTCACTGGCAATACCGAGGAGTGTGTAAAGCGCGTGGAAGACAACAGTCTGGATATGGCCCTGGTCACCTTGCCAGTAAACCGCCGCGCCTTGCTGGCCACTCCCATTCTGCACGACGAGTTGGTGGCCGTAGCCCGCCCGGAGATGCTGATGCCGGGTGATGCGGTTGCTGCGCCCGAGCTGAGATCCCTGCCTCTGCTTGCCTTGCAGAAATCAGCCAGCACGCGCGGGGTGGTCGATGCCTGGCTGCGCCGTGCCGGTGAACTGCCGCACCCTCAGATGGAGCTCGACAGCGTCGAAGCGCTCAAGGAGATGGCCGCCATAGGCCTGGGTTATGCCGTAATTCCACGCATGGCCATGCAGGGGCGAGGCGCGCGCGATGATCTGGTCTCACGCCCGCTCACACCAGGATTGCAGCGAACACTGGCAATGGTGCTGCGCAAGGACAAGCCATTGAGCCGTTCCCTGTCGATGGTCTGCCAGAGTATTCAGGCGCATTGTGCAGCCTGGATGCAGCAACCGGAGTTGTGAAGATGGTTTGTATCTAATCTATTCTTTCTACGCCGGTACCGATGTCTGCCATCGGCGAGGCAGTAACTCACTGCCTGTTGCATCGGGGCCATCGATTGATGCCCGCTGGCTCTTCTGCTGCCAGGTCTTCTGCGTGGGCAGCCGTTTCCGGCCGAAAGCAGCTGCGGCACATGGCCCTGAGCTGACCTACGTCAGAGGAACTGAAGGCTGAATACCTTGGAGTTTGCAGCCACATGAGTGAGGTATGTGCAAAGGACAGGTCTCCCATTCCTTTTCGCCTCTATGGCGAAAACGGCAGAAAGCACCATGGCTCCGAGCAAGATGGTGACCGCAAAACGGTCTGTGCAGCCATGCATCGCAGTGAATACGATCACGGAGACCAGTCCGGCAATCCACCATGAGGATGTCAGCAGACGACGGATGACCTGAATTGGCAGTGATTGCCTTGCCCTGCAAGCGTCTCGATGAATGGCATCATCACTGCCCCGACCATGAACTGAATACCTGCAGGGTATTGGGCCATCGGGTTTGAGCCTGGTGGCACCGGCCCTATGGACCAGGTCGCAAGAAGGCCCCAGATAATCTGTCCACAGAACATCACGGCTGCTCCGCCAGTAACCAACATCCATCTTGGAGCAGCCGGTAGTCGAGTCGGTGCGTCGAGGCTCATCAACCGAATAAGTCAAGCAGCAATGAAGCCGTTGTAGCACATATTCTGCAAACGCCGGGAGACTGCTGCCGGCCGATCCACGGCGCTCGTGATCAGGGCCTTCCCGGCATAGGATTCCAGCTCCAAGCCTGTTGCAGCCCTGAACCCTCAAGAACACCCAAATGAACACTCTCTCCTTTCACGCAGCCTGCATCGCCACAAAAGACCCGGAGGACTTCTGCCACCTTGTCGGCTTCGCCGACAAGAAGCACGACACCAAGCATTACCTGATGCTCCAACGCTCCTTCGAAGAGGATGAAGACGAGCAGGATGAAGAACTGGGCATGGATACCTATCATGTCGAGTGGTGCGGGCAGCAGAGACCTCGCTATGGCGGCATTGAGCGGTTTGTGCTGAAGCGTACCGGTGCGGAGGTCACGTTCAAGCGCGAGGCGGAGGAGGACATGGATGAGCCGAAGCAAATGTCCATCGCCTTTGATCTTTCAGCCGGCGAGTACGAGGAACTGAAAGCCGCCCTGACGAATATCTTTGCCGGGGAGAGCTGCTTCGAGATAACGGATGGCCAGTCTATCGGGGCTGCATAGGCGTGGCGAACGAGTCCGGGCCCTTCGCTCTGGATACGTCATCAAGGGCAGGGCTGATGCGGCGCAGCCTTGATGGTCATGGTGCCCATACCGGTCCGGCTGGCTTTTGGCCAGCATGAGCGTGTGGCCGAGCAGGGCGGTTGTGGTGGGTAGCTGAGACGGGGAGGCGGATCAGGACTCAACGCGGTCAAGAAGAAAATCTGCTGGCAGCCCGCTTCCGGCTGTTCATGGTTGCGGCTGCCACTGTTCGATCCACAGCGGGCATGTGCATCGGCGCTATCGCCAATTCATCATTGCTGGAGCGACCGGCCCTTCGGCTCCAACCTGGTGACAGAATGCCTCATTCATACAGCTCCAGTTCTCACATGGAAAAGTCATATCCACTTAACCGACAACAGTTCCAGGCGGTATCGGCACTTGCCAGTCATCAGCGTTATCGGCATTTCATCGGCCGAGTATCGGACTGGCAATTGGTGTGGGGACTGAGAAATGAGGGTGGATGGGTGACAGCCTCGGACCGCAACGGAAATCCTGTGGCCCCCTTTTGGCCACATCCCGATTACGCGATTGCTTGTGCAGTTGGCGAATGGGCTGGCAATTCCCCTGCAAGCATCGATGTTCACCATTTCCTGAGTCGTTGGCTTCCCGGTATGGAAAAGGACGGCATGCTTGCGGCCGTATTCCCTACGCCAACAATGCAGGGGGTAGTCGTTTCGCCGCGTCAGCTGCAAAGGGGTATCGAAGAAGAACTGTCTTGCCTGGAGTGAATGAAAGCAGTTTGAAATTCCGCTTCCGGCCTGTAGGCGGCAGTTTCGGCACGCTCTTCGAACCGGCGCAAATCAGAGTGCTTCAGCAGCAAGGAAATTGAATGGAGCTGCTATGCAGCATCCAGCATTGGCAATAGCTGCTGTAGGCAGCTCATTGCGGCATCTCCGTCGACAACCCACATTTGGGCCAACGGCTCGGCATCTTCCACCGAGAGGTAAGCCATGGTCCAACCGGAGAAAAGGCGACTCGTTATGCCTCTTGCCTCGTGCTGCGGGGTGAAATTGGTATGGCGATTGTCCAGGGATATCTTTTGGGCCAGTGCAACCACCTGCTGCTGAGGACCCTCCATGTATTGGACGAAGCGCTGACCGTCAAAAATCAGGATTCCTGTGATCCCATGAGCCTCATTGAAGCGGCGTGAGACTCTGGTGATATCTGCGACACAGCTCGTACTGGCGTCGCTGGCGATTTCACTGTGATAAAGAAAACATCCGAGCAGGTGTTTCAAGGTTTCCTCTTGCTTTCAGCGTTGCATAGATGCGGTTGGTGCCGGTATCGAGATCGTCTCAAGCCAGATACCCAGAACCTATTCCTTGCAGACAGAGTTGGAGTGATGATCAATGGTCCGCTTGCTCGTCACCGAGCGACATGCACCAACGAGACAGGTCGAGATTGATGGTGGCGCAATGCGAAGTAAGCTCCATAAAAAGGGGCACGAGTCTGCTGCCGCAATTCATTTGCGAGGGATGCCTGCTCTTGTGCTGCTCTTTTGGAAAGATACCAGCGCCAGGTCCATCAGCAGAACCATCGACATGCCCAGGGCCAGTACAGCCACCACCATCGGCAGTCCAAGCGCGCTGAGCACATACCTTCCCGAAGGAATTGCAAGGCGATTTTCCGTGGTGCAAATGAACTCGGCCGCACTCATGCCCGTGTAGTGCATGGCACAAACGGCAAGGGCCATGATCGCTGCTGCAAGCAGGCGCATGCTTGTCTGTGCGGTATGAAATGCCAGCCACAGCGCCGCAGTTGCAGCCACCAGAGCAATAAGCACCGACATGGCGATTCGCTCATAGTCCCACTCCAGGTGGCCTCCAAAACGCATGCCATACATGCCTAGGTAGTGCATGACAACGGCGCCCAGCCCGAGCATGGATCCGGCCAGCAACAAACGACCAATGCTGCGCGGGTTGCGAGCCACGATATGAAAAGCCAGAGCCGAGATTGCCACCGCGGCAATGAGCGACACGCCTGTCTCCCATACCGAGTAGCCGGTCCCAAGGTCCATGCGCAGCGCAAGCATGGCAATGAAATGCATCGACCATACGCCAATGCCGCCCAGGGCAATCCCTGTGCTGCCAAGGCTCATCAGATAGCTCTGACGGTCATCAATCTCCGGCTCAAGTCGCCTGGCGGAGATCAGCGCAATGAAGGCGCCAATCATTGAAATCGCGTACGACAGTACAACCAATTCCATGCTGTAGCTGGTGCTGACCATTGCATCCATGAGCCTCTCCTGGTTGCCGAACAAGAAGAATCCAGAATTTGTAAATTGACTTGTATCAAATTAATTCAGAGCCATCAAGGTGATTTGATGAATCAGATCTGATTAGATGCTAGGTAGATACATCAGATCTGATCTATATTCAAAAATTGAGACCAGTCAAGGAATATGTAAGCACTTGATACAAGCAAGCGCTCAAGGAGCGATCGCACGGGTGCCCAAGGCGTGCCGGCTTCACTCAATCTGGGCGGTATCTCGTTTTGTCAGGCCATTGACCACAGAAGGCACATATGAGAGTGAACGCACCGGTAACCCAGCGGGAGTACAGCTTTGATGAGCATGCAACTCTGATGTCCACCACGGACACGGAGAGCTACATCAAATATGCCAATCAGGCGTTCATGGAGGTCAGCGGCTTCGAGCCGCAAGAGATCATCGGGCAGACGCACAATCTGGTGCGCCACCCGGACATGCCCCCGGCCGCTTTTGCCGACATGTGGGCCACGCTCAAAAGCGGCGAGCCCTGGAGCGCACTGGTCAAGAACCGGCGCAAGAACGGGGACCACTACTGGGTTCGGGCCAATGCCATTCCCATCATCCGCAATGACAAGGCCAAGGGCTATATGTCGGTGCGCACCCAGCCCGAGCGCAAAGAGGTCGAGGCGGCGCAAAAGCTGTATGAGTCCATGCACGACAAGGGCGGTTCAGCTCCCGAGCTGCACAAAGGCATAGTCTCCCAGAAGGGGCTGGGGAAGCTGCTGTCGATCTGGCGGCACATGGGGGTGCGCCGGCGCATTCGCCTGAACTCGCTGGCCTTGTGGGGCGCTCTGGTGCTTGGGGCCTGGCTGCTGGCTCAAAGCCAGATGCAGTTCCTGTCGATGGCGGCCTTCATGACGGTGGCCCTGATGGTGATGACGCTATTGCTCGAGAGCCAGTTCGCCACGCCGCTGGAGCTGCTCAAGCGTCAGTCGCTGAACGTGGCCACCGGCAACAACCGGCAGACGCAATACCTGCAGCGCACGGATGAAATCGGCACCACGCTGCGCACGGTCAACCAGATCGGTCTCATGTTCCGCTGGCTGGTGGACGATGTGAATCAGCAGGCGCTCAATGTTCAGCAGGCCTGTAACGAGATCGAGCAGGGCAACAGCTATCTGCACGGGCAGACGGAGCAGTTGGCGGTGAATGTGGCCCAGACCTCGGCCTCCATGGAGCAGATCACGGCCCGGGTTCAGTCCAGCGCCGATACAGCCCAAAAAGCCGGTGTGCTGGCCAGCGAAGCCAGCGCGGCGGCCTTGCGCGGGGGCCAGTCCATGGATCAGATCGTCTCCACCATGGAGTCGATTACGGCCAACTCCCGCCGCATTGCCGACATCGTCGGCGTGATTGACAGCATTGCCTTTCAAACCAACTTGCTGGCGCTGAATGCGGCCGTGGAGGCCGCCCGCGCAGGCGAGCATGGCAGGGGGTTTGCCGTGGTTGCCGGTGAGGTGCGGGCCCTGGCGCAGCGCAGCGCCGATGCCGCCAAGGAGATCAAGGCGCTGATTCAGGCCAGCACGGCCACCGTCGAGGCGGGCTCTCTGGTGGTCAGCGATGCGGGGAGCAATATCGGGGATATCGTTTCTCAGGCGCGCAGCGTGGCGGACTTCATTGCCGAGATCAGCAAGGCCACGCGCGAACAAAGCGAGGAGATCAGCCAGGTCGGGAAGTCGGTGGCGGACATGGACTATCTGACGCAGCAGAACGCGCAACTGGTGACTCAGGGGACGCAGGCGTCGAGCAGCCTGCAATGGCAGGTGAAAAATCTCGTGGAAGCGATTGGCGTGTTCCGGTGAGCGGCCGCACCAGCGAACAATCCTGACAACTGCTTCTGGCCGGCGGGCGGCCGTCTCTGAACGCCCCTAAGAGGACTGCTAAGGTACTAGTGACTCCAGGCGGAGCTTGGGTTCTTCATAGACCGAGTCCTCGGCGGGATAGCGCAGGCCAGAAATGCCGCGCGCTTTCGCGCTTGCCCATACGACGCTTTCGCCAGCAGGCAATATGTCAGGCTGCGAAGAGTAGACAGGATCTTTGAAGGCGGTTGTTGCTGGTACGAACGTCCAGCCTTGCTTGCGAAAGGCCGAAACGATATCAGGCATGGTTGCCGCATTGATCTCATTGGTGTGCAGCAGCATCACATGCGCAGGGCTTCGACCAAGTACCTGCCTGGCCAGGCCTTCATAGTAAGTAGCCCGGTCAAGCAAGTGGTTCAATGTAGGCCAACTTTACCCGGACAGCCTTGTCGTGTGAACCAGCTCGTAGCAGCGAGGAATAGATCTTGTTGTAGTACCAATCGCTGGCATCAATGGAGACTGGAGCCGGTCTATATCCATTTGATTTCATCCAGGACCGGATACCGTCACGCTTTTCCAGCGTATCACCTTCTTTCAGGTAAGGAAAACGAAGCATCGGCACCCAAGTCGGAATGTGACGCAGAGCTGCATCGGCCTTTTTCACATCCGCAATGAACTCGTTCAATGTCATCTCTGTGGATGCAAGACTGCGGTGTGTCGCCGTATGGTTGCCTACCGCATGACCTGCCTTGGCCCAATCCATGACGAGCCCCATTCCTCGATCACCGCCCATGCGAATGAGCGAGGGGAATACCATCGCTGTGATGCCAGAGTCTTTGAGGCTGGTAATGATCTGCTGATTCCAAACCTGCGCCTGGATCTGCTTGTCGGGGTTCAGTCCATCATCAAAGGTCAAACTCAACGTCTGGGCAAAGCCCAGGGATGAAAAAAGCAGAACGGCCAGCGATGCAATAGCGCGAAGAATGGTTGGCATGAGAGCTTGTGAAACACGCGTTCAGTACCTGCAAGTCGTTGGCTGTGAATAGAGCCATTGCAGACGTTCGAGGATGTCTGCTGCTTGCCTCTAAGCGTTATCACTGCCAGAGCGCACGAAAGAATACCGGCGAATGTCCGCCCTCAGCTTCCATCCTCTGCCTTCCCAATAAGCGTGGGCAGCATGGTTCTCTTGGAGAACATCAATGTGACTCTTATGAATGCCGAGTCTTTCAAGTCCATCCAGGCAGCCCTGAAGCAATGCCGCGTTTTCGGTGTGTAGGCAGGGCTACGAGGCGCTGCAAGTAGCCGCGACGACCATCGTGGCCTGACATGATGCATCCGACGATATGCTCGCCTTCTAACGCAACAAAGCTCAAACCAGGGTTGCGCAACAGGTAGCGCTGAGTCGCTTCCCGTGAATCTGCATCCCGAAAAGTAACCCCGTCTGTTTTCTTCATCATTGCGGTGACGCTGTCGTAGTCCCCAATGCTCATTGGTCGGATAGATATCTGATTCATAGTGCTAGGGCGGTAGGGCGGCTCTCTCTGCTGTCTCCAATTTCTGGCATTCCAAAGGCGAGAGCATATTCTGCTGGAAGCACGTGGACTGTTTGTGGCCGAGAGCTACTGTCTCTGTTCGACCCATTGCAGCCATTCAAGCTGCGCCGAACAGTGACTGCTTAGCAGCGATTGCTGCCCATTGACACGGCAACTGAACGGCTGCTTTTCGCCCTGCAGCAGTCGCTCAGTGAAAGCGATGAACCAACCGCGTGAAGTCTGAAGCCATCTAGCAAATGCTAGTCGATTCACGTCGGAGCGCGGTATGGACACAGGGCAACAACGCGCCTACTACTCCTAGTCAGGTTCATCGCCCGACGCCGCCGGAAGGCGTCAGAAAGTCTTCTCGAAGCAGAAACGCGTTCGATGAACCCACTTGAACGAGAGCATCCAGCAGCGCGAGTGTCGGCGCGCGTAGCCTCATCGACTGTAATCCTGGCAAGTCCTCGAACATCAGACGAGACACGAGTTGGTCCATCGCAGTCCTTGCTGAACTCGATGTTCTGAGTGCAGCTTCGAGCCTGTCGCCCATGTGCGACTGAATGAGCTTTACCGCGTCTGGCAAAGACGGCGTTCCAATTGAGAGCAGGTAATCACCGTAAGCCTCCAAGGCTAGGCTGTTGACAGGCAAAGCCACGAAGAGGGCGTCGACGCGTTGGCTCGCCGCCCCAAGCAACCTCCACTCCCGAACGCCCGCCTTCCACCCCTTGGTGAGCAACAACGACCGGATCAGCGAACCACCCCACGACCGGTCATCGCGAAGTTCTGCAAACCACTTAGCCTTTTGCGCTTCTGCGGCAATCAGTGCCCAGAGTGCCCAAAAGTTCGTTCCGTCCCCACGGGCATCCGCCGCCCGTATCAAGTCGTCGAGCAACTTGGCGAATTCGTCGGGCTCGCTGGCGACTTGGGGCAGGACGCGTTGCAGCAGATGGGCCCCGACGGACGCCTCCGACTTGATCAAGAAGTCCGCGAAGGCCTCCTGCGCGGCGATGTGTAGCTCGAAGTTTTGGTCGCGGTCTTCATGCATCCGATCCCACCACCGCTCGAACTGATCGCCGATCCATTCAAAGAGTTGAAGGGCGAGCGGACTCCGGATGTGGGAGCGGAAGACAGGCAACAGGTAGAGGGCAAGCGTATGGTCGTGCCGCAGCAAGTGCGGATCAAGCAGCGGCGGCGCGCTGCCCCACATCGACCTGTCAATGGCAACAAGTCGGGCCTGACGCTGGTGTAACAACTCGGACGCGGACGGATGTTGATTCCATGGAAGTTCTTCCAGTTCGGCGTCCTGTTCACAGGTCGTAAACGCAGCGGCAACCAGCACGTGTAAAGCGAAGTTCAACAGAGACGGTGCATCCCATAGACGTTGATGCGCCAAGCTCTGGACGGCGGCTTGCTGCACATGCCGATTCCAGTGAGTCAAAGAAACTTCGAGCAGCCGCTCGGCGTCGGCTTGACTCACCTGCGGCGCAAGAGCGCCGATCGCTGCCGCGCACTCCATCTTCCCGTCGACGGGGATGCTGCCTCCGAAGATGTCTTCTGAGGGGATCTCCCCAAGGCAACCCACAATGGTTTCAAGACACCACTGCCGATCCACAGGGTCGAGGACAGCCCAGCGATCTCGCGCAATCACCGCCGCCACCATCCGGCCTCCTCCTTCGAGGATGTCGCGGGTGCCACGAACTGCGACTTGGCCCTCCACCTCTTTCGCCAACGCCAATTTGTCACGCCACGACTCATCGCCAGCAGCGACTCCATCGTCCTTGTGTTGGTGAGCCCAGTTTTGAAGCTCGATGCGCTTCATGAACTCGACTTGGCCGGCCTGCGAATCCTGCACCAGGACTTGGACATCTGACGGAAGCTCACCCATGGTGAATTCGACCTGGTCGCCGACATCCCTGCGATCGTATGTTCTGAGATCCATTCGCCGCAGCGCCAACATCCACTGCGATTGTTCTGTGGTCCGCTCCTGCTCGGGTGGCAACGCAGCGAGATAGCGGTCCAGCAACGCTTCCACCGACGCTCGCTGCGGGCCAAGCTGGAGCTGAATGGCAAGTTCTTCGAGATGGTGTTTTCGATGCGGAAGCGCCTTCGAGTCGAGCCGCTCGCGCTGGAACATTTGAGAGAAGACGTCGAAGCCACCGGGAGCGAGCGCAGTCCTGTCCGTCATCATGCGCGCCACGTCCATTCGGATTAACTCGGCGGATCCGAGGATACTTACGCAGCAATCGCCGGCTAGACCCGGGTGCGCGAGGCAGGCGCTGGCCACAACCCCCAACGACGCGGCGTTGTTCGAGTTACCCAAGATGTAGTTCAGAAAACTTTGGAAAACCTCGGGCGTTGCCGAGCCCTTCGCAATGTCGAGAAGCCATGCTTCCAGAGCCATCAGGGCGCACTCCATCACGGCGGGCATGACGTGGGTTCCTCGATACGTCTGCCACAGCCGTTGATTTTCCAGGATGGACCGCGCCCTGCCGTCGGATAGCGTTAGCTCAGTTTCGTGCGGTGGCTCGATCAGGCGCCACCGCTGTGAGTTAGCCTTGTAGATGGAGCAGCATTGATTGATTAAATTGACGATGAACCGCACGCCCTCGGAAGGATGGGCGCGCAACAAGAACAACATGGGTCCTTGCATCGAGGACGGAGGGAAGAAGCGGTGCTCGTAACTGTGCGTCAGCCCAAACACCGCCTCCAATTCACGCGAGGAATTCCACCGATCGTCTTTATCACTGGCGAACCACCGACCTAGGCAGACCGCCTGGAGCTCGCGCGGGAATGCGCTGGCAAAGGCGATGGCCTTGAAGGGCTCGAAAGTGAGCTTGGCGAAGTGCCTGGCATCTTCGTCGTGACGGATCGATCCGGGCGTGGATGCCCTGCTAGCAATTCTCTTGAAGAGCGACTCGTTCGCGCGGGGCGCCTTCATCAGGATTTCGACGAGTCGCTCTCTGGGGATCACTCGTCCGGGCGCGTCCGTTGGGAGCGCAAGCAACTTTTCGATTAGAGAGCCGACGCTGACGGCGCCTTCGGGTAGCTGTTCGCTGCCAGAAATGTTTGCGGACCAATCCTCTATGAAGGCGACGAGCAGGGAATCCATTCGCCTGGGCAACGCCTCCCAGTTCTCGTCCATGAACGCGAGCAGTATCGGCCAAGCGCTTCCCGTCGGAACGTGCCATCGAAGCCAAGCATCAACCCCCTGCGCTTTGGGCGAAACGGTCTTGCAGCCGACGCGTATTAGGTGCAGCACTCGTTGAAGCAACGCGCCTTCATCAGCAAGCAGCTTGCCGGCGAAGGCTGTCATGAACGAGCCCGCTGCGCTCGATTGAAAGACAGCGAGCCAGGTGTCATCGACGAAGTGGGGCGAGAGCGACTTCTCGGAGCTCACCTCGGAGATGAACTGGTCCACTAACGTCCTATCGACGTCGAGTTGCTCTGTTAGCCACTTGCGATAGGCGCGCCGCAGCGCGGGATGGCCCCCAACTTCCCCTGCCATAGCCGTCGAGCTGCCGGAGTGCGCTTCAAATCGGCGCATGAACCACTCGACGAGCCCCCAGTCCTCGAAAACGTCGTGAGCGGCCGCGACCCGATGAAACTCATCGTTCGCCACGAGATTGGCGTTTCCAAGCCGTTGCAGGGCGCCGTCGACGTCAGCGACTTCAACGTATGGGCGAAGCGCCCGCGCCCTCGCAATGCAGACGTCAAAGAAGACCTTTTCGCGCTTGGACGGCATGCCGTCCGCGACATAGGCGTCGTCACGAACAAGCTCGCTCCACATCTTGCGCCGCAACGCGCGCTCAGTCTGTGGAATGGATTCGCCCTGCGCGAGGCGAAGTTGGGACGCGCGCGTCAGAAGAAATGGATTTCTGAGGAGCGGCCTCAGACTCTGATTCGCGAGCAAGGGTTGCAAAGTCGGAGCCGCGGCTTCGGCCTGCGAAAGCTCCGCGTCGGAAAGGCCGCCGACTACGATTTTCGCGAAGGTGACATTGCTCGTCGCCAGCAAGCTGCGCTCGACGACCTCCGCATAGTAGTCGCGGCACGTGATCACGAGCGAAATCGAGCTGTCGTCCTTGACGCCTAGCAACAAGTCCTTGAACGCTGCTCGTTCGCTCGCCTCAAGCAATCGCTCAAGGCCGTCAATAAAGAACGTCTTGCGGTGGAGCGGCAGCAAGCCCTCCAACTCTTTCCACGTGAGATTGAGGCTCGCATTGGTCAAGACCTGATCGATGTGCGCGGCTTTGAACTCCTCTGCGGAGAAGGCGAAGTTCGTCTCAGCGCTAGCCGTGACCGACAGGTAGTTCATTCCCAACACGGACTTGCCGCTGCCGGCGGGACCGACCACGAGCACCACCTGCTGCTGCGCTACCGCTGCCTCCAGCTGAGCACGCAGCTCGGATCGGTCGAACATGATCCCCTGCGGGCCGGCCGCCGCGAGCCGCCGTAACGTCGTCGCTGAGTGCTGTCGAAGTCTTGACAACTCGCCATGCTTGGAGGACGGGACTTGCCTGTGCCTGGCCTTGGCGCGTTCCGGCAGCGAAGCGAAGTCGACGCTGCGGCCCTCAGCCGCAGCCAATCCAGCATAGTCGATCAGTTCGCTCCAACTGCTCGACGCGGCGTCTGCTTCCGCGCCAGCAGCCCGCAGCGAGGCGAGGAGCGTCAAGATCGCGGCTACGTCCTTCGCTGCTGCATCTTGAAAATCGAAGCTGAGAACGTGGAAGGCTTGCAAGAACCGCCAGACGCTCTCATCGGCCACCGGTAAGCCGTTCGCATGATCAAGGATTGCTTTGATCGTGTCGTAGTCGGCCTTGGCTTGTTTGTTCAAAGTTCCCTGGCCTTGGCGGCGCGCCAAGAAGTCGGCTGCGTCTCCCGCTGCTCTTGCTTGACCGATCAGCCAGCGCACGTCGTGCTGAATCCGATTAGTGCCCAGGAAGGTGACCAATACGATCGCGTCACGGCCTTGCTGAAATAGCGCCGCGTTGTTGAAGTCCATCCAGGCGGCCGCCAGCGTCTCCCTGCACTCCTCGTCTTTGAGGCTGAGCGTGAAGGTTCTTTTGATCTGCGCGGCCACCTTGTGGGTTTTGCCTGCTTCCGACTGTGCCTCCACCACCAGGTCGTCGATGCACCAGCCGAGTCGACGAGCTTGGAAGTGCACGCGTTGCGGGGCAGCGTCGGAGAAGATAGGCATGAACGACTTCGTGAGCAGCAGGCCCAGAAAATAGGCGCCAACCCGCCGTTCGAAGTCGCCTCCAGCTCCCCCCGTTGAGATCACGCTTGCCACGCTCATTTGCCCCCCATTTCTCGCATGCACGGTAATCGTCCATGTTCTCGTAGATTGGAAACGGATGCAAGTTGAGGGCGCTTCGACGCGCGTTCAGATGGTTCTTTCAGCTATAGCGCGTGGTGCGCATTAGCCTCTCGCTGGACGCGCTCATGAAGATGCGCGCTCTTAGTACCGCTGTCGACGAGTGACTATGAAAGTCGTGACATGTTGCTAAAGGCGTCCAGCGTCCGCTGTAGTGTGATGCGGTCGTTCACGGGCGGACGTGTGAATGACGGCTACCAGCCTAGACCTGCCGTTCGCGGCCACGTTCCGGACGACAGCTTCTGGCCGGTTGCTGCCGTTGCTGTTTAGTACTGAGCAGACGCGGATGAACACTGGAGCCCTTGCATCCAATCGACAAAGAACACCAGCCTCTGATTGAAAACGTTGTTCGTTGCCGAGGGCGTTTTGGCATGCTCAAGAAAGAACTCCATTTGTTCAGCCATTTCGGGAAATCGGACCGAAAAAAACGTGGTGTATTCCTCCAGAGATTCAGGCCATAGACGGTCTGCCTCAAGGCGCAGGACGTTGGTTGCGCGAACCAGCTTTTTTGCAGCCTCTTTTTTCAGGTTCATCGCGCATTACCGGGGAAGGCTGCGCGAATCTTCAGAAAGAAATAGTCCTGATCGCGGTAGCCATAGGCCCGGCGCTTGATGACCTTGATGGTGTTGTTGATGCCCTCGACAACACTTGTGTTCAACGGATGCCGGCATCGGGCGATGATCCCGTGCAGGTAGCTTTGCAAGCGCTGAGCGAAGGTGCTCAGTGCTGTAATACCGCTTTGGCGCGCTTGCTCACACCAGTGCTGCCAGGCGCGATGCGCCCAAGCCGGACGACGGTAAAACCACAGCTGTTTTAGCTCATCGCGCAAGACGTATACCGCCATTAATGGCTCATTGGCCGCCAGCAGCTCCTTGAGCTGCACTGCTTGTTGAGCCTGCAGCTTGTTGCGATTGCGCAGTAGCAACCAGCGGCTGGACTTGAGCACCTTGCGCGCCAAGGGCTGTTGGCGCAGCAAGTTGGCCTGATCGACACGCACTCGGTCGATAACCTCCCGGCCATACTTGGCCACGACATGGAACAGGTCATAGACGATCTCGGCGTTGGGGCAGTTGGCCTGGATCTCCAGCTCGTAGGCAGTAGTCATGTCGATAGCAACCGCGCGAATGCGCTGGGCAACGCCAACGGGCAACTGCTCGAAGAACTGGCGGGCCGTCTCGCGTGAGCGCCCTTGCCCCACCCACAGCACCTGCCGGCTGATGGGGTCGACGACGACTGTGGCGTAGCGATGGCCCTTGTGCAACGCAAACTCGTCCATTGCCAAGTACTCGATCCGCTCCCATTGCGGCTGCGCGGTAGTGGCCAGCAATAAGGCCTTGTCGATGGACTTGACCGTGTGCCACCCAAGATCGAAGAAGGCCGCGACTGCCTTGATGCTGCTGCTGCGAAGCAACTGGCTGCACGCCTGTGCCAGACGGTCTGTGACGCGCTGGTAGCGACCGAGCCAGCTGAGTTTCTCCAGGCGCGGGCCACCACAGCTATCGCACCACAGACGCCGACGCGGCACATGCAGCGCCACCTTGTACTCGAACAGTGCCAGATCGCGCACGCGCCGTGTCGTGGTCTCATGGACTTGGCTGCACTGCCCACCGCAGCGTTCGCAATGCATGATGCTGGCCTGCGGCTTCAGATAGATCGACACGGTGCGGCTATCGCCCTGGGGCCACTGCACACGTTCAACCTCGTAGCCCTCCCAGCCGCCAAGAGCCTGCAATAACTTCGAGTCCAGCATTTGATTTGTTCTCCGATGTCAGCTTCGCAGCCGTCAGATTACAAAACGAACGGGCTCATCTCCACGGAATTCCTCGATGAACCTTTTTTCAGCCGTCTCGTTGCGTCTTCGTCATGTGCTTGAGAGATGTGCGTCACGTAGTTGCGGAGAACCTGGACATAGTCCCCATTGACTGCTTTCGCAACTGCAGGTGAGGGCTGAAATGCCTGAAACCGAAGTGCCAGATCTGAACCATAAATACAGCGGCACTCATGCTTGAGCCAGTAGCCCCAGCTATACAAATTGGCCGGGCTAAGCACATCTTCAAGTACACCCAGATCCAAATCGATCTTGGTGACTTCAGGATGGCCAGCCTCCAGGTTGGAACGGACACGCTCAAGAGATTCAGCCTCTGGTGTGGAAAGCGGTCTCGAAAGCACCAACGTCAAATCCAAGTCCGACTTTCCAGGTTTGGCCATCGCTCTGGGCACGCTGCCGTACAGATACAGACTGTCTAGGATTGCCCCGAGTTCCTGCACCAGACTGTCACGCGCCTCGTCAATCAGGTTGACGAACTCGGATTGTAGAGGTCTGACTGGGAGAACCTTGATGAAGGTGGGAGCGGCGTCAAGACAGCTTTTCATCAGGTCAAGGATAGCGCAGTGGTTCATTCGAATGCCGCCCCGGCCGGCAGCAGCCAACCACTGAGGGCTGCTTGCAGCTGTCGAAAATGGTCGATGCGATCGATGATTTCTTCCGCGAAGTAACCGGCACCGAGAAGGTGCGCTGATTTCGACATCTTTTCAGAGTAGTGCGGCTCGCCCGTTCGCATGTCACGGACACGTCTGCGTGCTCGCCCTGCAAAGCTCAGCCCATGAATGTCCGCCTTCCGGATTCGGACACGGCCGACTGCCTGGAAGAACAGTGGTTTTGCAACGGTCACCATCGCTCAAAAACTGCAATTTTTCTGTTGCGAGGACTCGGGGACGCGGCGGCACACGGCTGCATCTCCTCGATAGCGCGAAGTAACGAGAAATCGACAACTCTCGGCCTTCGTCGGAGGCCTCATAATGCCAATCATGCAAGCGCTGCGTAGCTCCCTGTCACTGACCCGCCTGATTCTGGCGTGGTTCATGCTGACGTTGAGTATTGCAATGGCTTCGCCCATAGTGCATCCAAAAGCCATCGAAGTGGTCTGTACCTCAAGTGGCAGCATGCAGGTGATCATGCTTGATGAGGACGGCCAGGCCGCGCCAGGGCTGCATCATTCGCTGGACTGCCCCTTGTGTCTGACCATCACGACACCGCCGAGCTATTCATCACCGCATCTTGAGCAGCCTCAGCCACTCGGCTTGGCGCTACGGCCAGTAGTTTCAGCACGCATTGCCGCGCTGGTGGGGGCACCCCTGCCTCCGCGAGGGCCGCCAACGCTCGTGTAAGTCCACTGTGCCGCCAATCAATGGCGGATACAGCCTATCGCCGTCGGGCTCAGTCCTGCCCGGCCGATTTCACTTGCACGCAGGTAGTTCATGACCCATCCCTTTTATGGCGCGATGCCCAATGGCAACGCGAGTTCTCTTTCGCTCGCCTTCTTTCAACGCAACAGCGTGGTCCTGGCTGTGGTCCATCTGCTATTGGCTGTTCCTCTTGTAGTAGCGAGCTCTGCCAGTTGGGCACAAACCGACGTCACCCTGGACACGGTTACCGTACGTTCATCGGGGGACACTCCTTTGGAGCGTTCAGTGGGCACCGGCAGCCGACTTGACCTCAGTGCACGCGACACTCCGGCCAGTGTCGAGGTGACCACGCGCGAGCAACTGGAAGCTCGCGGCGACACTTCTCTGGTTGACGCAATCACGCGATCTACCGGCATCACCAGTCTGGGACATCCGGGCAACAGTGGCAGCGCGCTCTCGGCACGAGGTTTCACGGACTCCACCTCGGTCATGCGTCTATACGACGGTACGCGCCAATACGGGGGAGTCGGTGTGAGTTTTCCCTTCGACACCTGGTCGATCGACCGCATCGAAGTACTGCGCGGACCCGCATCCGTGATCTACGGTGACGGCGCGATTGGTGGCGTGGTCAACGTGATTCCCAAAAAGCCCACGCGCGGTCCTGTTCAGAATGAAGTCCAGGCTACGGTGGGAACAAAAGGCAAACGTGCATTGGCCTTTGGCAGCGGAGGCGCGATCAATGAGCAATGGTCCTATCGCCTGGATGTCAGTGGCGACCAATCGGACGGGTGGGTGGATCGTGGCGATTCCAGCAATCGCACGATTTCCGGAGCTCTGCGCTGGGATGTGACACCTGACCTCAATCTGCAACTGTCACACGCACAGGGCCGGCAAAAGCCCATGCGCTACTTCGGTACACCGCTGATCAACGGAGTACAAGACCCTGCGATCCGAGAGCGCAACTACAACGTTGCCGACAGCCGCATCCAGTTCAAGGATCGCTGGACCGAGCTGGCCGCTCAGTGGGCACCCGGCAGCAATATCGTCGTACGAAGCAAGCTCTACCACATTGGCAGCGACCGCTATTGGCGCAATGCTGAAGCGTACCGGTACAACGCTGCTACGGGATTGATCGACCGCTCGGACAACACCGAGATCAATCACGACCAGACGCAGACAGGCAACACCACGGATGTGACCTTCAACGGCAGCTTGCTCGGACGTTCAAACCAGCTCTCCGTGGGCTTCGACGTGAACCGCGCATCGTTTCAGCACACCAACAACACTTATACCGGCAGCTCCGGTCCGGTCGATCCCTACAACCCCGTCCCGGGCTACTACAGCAGCTCCGTACCCTTCATTCCCCGCTATCAAAACAAGGCCGAGCAATATGCGCTGTTTGCTGAAGACCGGCTTGAACTGACGGATCGCTGGTCTGTCGTGGCGGGCACCCGCTTCGACCATGCGAACCTATCGCGCCAGGACCTGGTGGCGGGCAATCAGGCGTTCAAACGCAGCTACTCCAACACCGGTTGGCGACTTGGTTCGGTCTACAAGCTAAGTCCTCAGCTGTCGCTGTATGCGCAGGCATCCAAGGCCGCAGATCCAGTGAGCGGGCTGCTGATGTTGTCGGCGGCTAATTCTGCCTTCGACGTATCGAGCGGCAAACAGTTTGAGGTCGGTATCAAGCAATCCTTCTGGGAAGGCAAGGGTGACTGGACGCTTGCAGCGTACTCCATCACCAAAAACAACTTGTTGACGCGAGACCCTGCAAACCCCGCTCTGCGCATACAGGTTGGCGAACGCTCCTCCAAGGGCATCGAGAGCACACTATCGATGCAAGTCAGCAAGGCCGTGCAGATTGATGCCAACTTTGCGCTGCTCAAGGCTCGCTATGACGATTTCAGCGAGTCCGTGGGCGGCATCGCTGTTTCACGCAATGGCAATATTCCCACCGACGTGCCGGAGCGTGTTGCCAATGTCTGGGTGAGCTGGAAAGTCGTGCCTGATTGGACGCTGTCCGGCGGCCTTCGTCATGTGGGAAAGCGCTATTCAGACAATGCGAACACTTTGAAGCTGCCTGCCTACACCACGGCAGACCTGGCGCTGCAATGGAAGGCTACCAAGGCCACCACGTTCACGCTGCGCGGATTCAACATTTTCGACAAGCACTACTTCACGACCTCCTACTACACCAACACGCAGTGGCTCGTCGGGGAAGGGCGACGTGTTGAGCTGACACTGAACCATCGTTTCTGAGCGGGCCGCCGATGTGGACTTCCGCTCATGCCAAACGGCTTGTGTTTCTGGTGCATCGATGGACCGGGGTGGCTGCATGTGTGTTGATGGCGCTATGGCTCTTCAGCGGGGTGGTGATGCTCTTTGTCGGCTACCCCAAACTGCTGCCTACCGAGCGCCTGCAGGCATTGCCTTCCCTGAGCTCTGAGCAGAGCTACCTGCCTGTTGAGGCAGCTCTGAAGCAAAGCCAGTCTGCTGACAAGGTGCAGCAGATCATCCTCACCACTATTGCGGGCCGCCCTGGTTACCGGCTCATGGAGGCAGACGGCACGCTGCGTGTGGTGGATGCCGGCACGGGCGTTGTTGCGCCGCCGCCCGACGACGCAGCAGCCTTGCGCAGCGCCAAGGCCTTCCTGCCCGGGGCAAATGGAGTGCTGCAAGGTCGTACGCAAGACGATCGCTGGACGCATTCCGCCTCGCTCGATCCCCATCGGCCTCTCATCAAGGCCCTGATGGATGATTCCGCATCAAGCCTGCTGTACATCTCGTCGACCACTGCCGAGGTGGTCATGGATGTACCGCGCCATCAACGCTACTGGAACTATGTGGGAGCCTGGCTTCACTGGGTGTATATCGTGCGTGAAGGCTCCAAGGACCCTGTGTGGAGCTGGATGGTCATCGGGCTCTCGGCATTGGGAACCGTCTCCGCCATTGCCGGTGCCTTGGTGGGCATCTGGCGATGGCGCTTCAACGGTCGCTACAAATCCGGAGCCAAGACGCCGTATCGGGAGTTCCAGATGCGCTGGCATCACATCACCGGCCTCGTATTTGGAGCGATGATGATCTGCTGGATCTTCAGCGGCCTGATGTCCATGAATCCGCTGGGGATCTTCAGCCCGCAAGGACCTCGTCCCGATCTGCATGCCTACCAGCATGCAAGTCCAGGAAGCAATCCCTTCAGGCTCACCACGCACGAAGCGCTGACATTGCTCAGTGCCGAGGGGTTTGACACGCGCGAGGTCGAATGGAAAGTACTGGATGGGCAGCCCTACCTGCTGGCCTTCAATGGAGTGGGGCAGACCCGCGTCCTGTCCGCAAACCTTGCTGCGCCGCAGGTAGAGAGGGAACTTGACCGCTCGAGACTGGAGCAGGCGGCGAAGAAGCTGTTTCCTTTTGCCATTCACTCGACCACGTTGCTGAACGAGTACGACGCCTACTATTACCGTCGGGGCGAAGCCTCTATGTATTCAGCTGCGGCGCGTGGCCTGCCTGTGCTTCGGGTGCAGTTTGGAGATCCGGGAAACACTATCGTTTACATCAGCCCGGACTCCGGTGATGTTGTGCTGAGCCTGGACCAACGGCAGCGTACAGGGCGGTGGCTGTTCAATTTCCTGCACAGTTGGGACCTGCCGTGGATGCTGCGCCACGCTTGGCCACGTGATGCCATCCTCGTTTTGCTGAGCATTGGTACGCTGGCTCTGGCACTGACCGGCATCGTGCTGGGCTACAGGAGACTGAAGCTGTTCATCGGGCACAGGCGCCGATTTTGATCTTGGGGATGGTGCGGTCGGAGAGCGTTGCTTTACGGCCTGCCTCAAGAACCGAGCGATCTTGCCTAGCGGAGCTTCGGACGCAAGCCAGGCAGGCAATTGCCTCATCCGGCTTCCATCCGATGTCTTGTCCCGCAGTCTGCAATGAGGCCGACTGCGGGAAAAGTCCACATCAGAGCAGTCAACTACGTCAAGCGGATAACTTGCTTGCGATGTATTCCAGCGCACCGTGAAACACCTGGTGCCATCGCTCATCTGGCGGCTGTGCAAGCGGATGCCAGAAGAACTTGAAGTCATGACCGCCATCATCGCCGGTCCGATATGTCCAGGATTCGGGTGAACTTTCCACAGCACACAGATGGAATGCCCAGATCTGGTCCTCATAGCCAGATGCCCATACTCCCAGATTCAGCAAGACTTCAGATGCTTCAAGTCCACTTTCTTCGCGCAATTCGCGCAATGCCGCCTCTCTGGAGCTTTCGCCCGGTTCAATCGTGCCTTTGACAAGTTGCAGACCTGCCAGCGGGTGCTCAAATGCCAATATTTCGATGGTGTCTCGGTCCCGAATGACCACTGGACAGGCCTTGTTCGGGCGCAATGGAGTTTCCGATTTCATGGAACTATTTTCATGCCAGGGCCTTGGCTGCTCTCGCGAATACCCACGCACCGAAGCCAGCCGCTGCAGGTTCTCCCTAAAGCCCAACCTTCATGTGATGCGCCGCGAGCCGCCACAGAGATAGCCCATCAGCATCTCCACGATGGCCTGCTCGGTCTTCTGGATCGGGTGTGGCGTCCCGGGGGGAATGACAGCGGCATGAATCAATGACTCCATGCCATCGATAGATAGCCATTGGACAGTCCAGTGATTGCGCGCGCAAAAACTGACCATTGCTCTTGGGAGACGGCCACGACCACTCGTTGAGATGCTGAGACAAGGCGCTCAAGAAATTGGCGGTCCGGGATGCGGTGAGACCATCCATTGGTTGTCAGAAGCTGAATGCGCTGCCCAGATCGGCAGTTGAATATCTGGGAATATGTGATGTGTTGACTTCCATGCTGGGGCATTCCTTCGAGGGAGAATTCTTGACCGCAGCAGAGCCAGAGCATGGTCTATTTCAGTCATTCAGCGACAGTGCAAGGCGCTTCAGCGCAAACAGGACTGCCAGTGGCAGTATCTGCCTGGCAATGATGCTTGCCCTGAAGGGCTTTCTTCAGACCCACAGGGAAAAGTGCAGGTCCGCATCATGCAAGCCGCCAAAGAAAAAGCCCGCGTCATGGCGGGAAGGTCTCTGTTGTGCAACAAGTCAGCGGCGCAAATTGACGGTCTTTGAATATCTGTCAAGGTGCTCCAGCAGGCGCTCGTAGAGCTCATCTGTCGCCATCAAGTTCAAGACCTCCGCCTTGATCTCTTCGGCGCGCTGGCTGAGGTTGTGTGGCAGATTGCTTTTTTTGTTGTCATCCAGCGTTTCGATCAGGGCAATGGGAAGTGCTTCCTGCGCCAGGATCTGGCATTTCATCGTCCTCGGCTGGGCGCTTTGATTACCTAGGAACTCCATCCAACCCTTCCTCTTTCATGATGCATGTCAAGTTTGGGGAATTATGGTGACTGCAGCTGTCGCCTGCTGCACCCAGCCGAGTGCCTGGTGATTCGAAGTCGGGCAGAGTCATCAAAGGACTGTGGCGAATTTCCGGCTGTCATCGACAGTGCTGCCGATGCGTCTTCACTGGCACCTGCAGTCCGCCGGGCTGAATCTCAGATCCCCCGGCGCAGGGCTGGCGCCTGCAGCAAGGCGGGTGCTATCTCCATCAAGACAGCAGTTGCTTGGTTACGGGTGGATGACATGGAAAAATACCGGGGTTGGTCTATCTACGAGGTTGTGATGCCCTTGTTTCACACCACTGTGTTGACTGGTCTGGCGATGCTGGCCTTTGCCGGCAACTCGCTGTTGTGCCGCCTTGCGCTCCAATCCCACTCCATTGATGCCGCGAGCTTTACGGCAGTGCGCCTGGCTTCGGGGGCGGCAATGCTGGCGCTGGTCGTGAGCCTGAAACGCGCTCCCTCTACTGGCGTTGGCAACTGGATGTCGGCGGGCTTGTTGTTCGCTTATGCCGCATTGTTTTCCTTCGCCTATGGGAGTCTGTCGGCCGGCGTCGGTGCCTTGCTGCTTTTTGGCGCGGTGCAGGCGACGATGGTGGGCGTGGGCCTTTGTCGCGGCGAGACACTCGCACCCCGACAATGGGGCGGATTGGTGCTGGCTTTCGGCGGCCTGGTGGTGTTGCTGCGACCCGGACTCTCGGCACCGCCCCTGGGGGCGGCTTTGCTCATGCTCCTGGCAGGGGTTGCCTGGGGGCTGTATTCCTTGCTCGGCAAGGGCGCAACCGATCCGGTTGGCGTGACGGCAGGAAATTTCTTACGGACGGTACCGCTTTCGCTGCTGATGCTCGTGTTGGTGCAGGGGCAAGCCTCATTGAGCACGGCAGGATTGATGTATGCGCTGTGCTCCGGAATGCTGACTTCCGGATTGGGCTACGTCGCATGGTATGCGGCGCTACCCCAGCTGAAGGCGGGTGCTGCTGCATCCATACAGCTGAGCGTTCCCTTGCTGGCCGCCATCGGTGCCGTTTCCCTGCTGGGAGAGCCCTGGACCATGCGGCTGACCCTGGCTGGCGCAGCCATACTTGGCGGTATCTCATTGGTTGTGGTCACCCGGTCTGGCGGCAAGCCTGCCGTGGCAAAAGAGTAGTCGCGCGATCTTTTTCCGAGAGCCCTCCAGGAGCTGGGAGAACAGTGCTTCCTGCATCTTTGCACTGCTGCGAATGTCACGAGTCTGAATGCAGGGGCTGGGCGATGCAGGAGCTGTTCGATGCAGAGGCTTCAATGCGCGAGCTTCCTGTCGTGCCGAAGAACATCGCTTTACACGGGTATCCGTGGGCAGGAATAGGCTGTCAGTGCCACTTGTAGAAAGGGCCGCCATGAAAGAGCTAGTTGCACTGACCGCGTTTGCCTTGACCTTGATATTGACCGGATGCGTGATGCAGAGGCCGGTCAATGGGCAAGGAGTGGATCCAGGTTCCCATCAGGTCGAGAAGAATGCGGATCAGGATCTTCGAAACAACGATATTCAACAGCGGGATCGCTCAATCGACTTTGAAAACGACTGGGACCGGGATCACTTTCGTGACCGCGGAAACGAGGGCCATGAGAATCAAGGCAGCCTGTGGCCGTGGCCGGGTTCCGGATTGAGTGGCGGGCGCACTTACCCAGGGGGCCAAAGCTGGGGCTATTAGTGCAGCGTCACGGGTCAAACATTACGCAGTGTTGCAGTACGGTAGTTCGGCAACAGGGTATGCACTCCTGGGCGGGTGAACCTATTGCGCAGTGCCTTTGCTGGGGCGAGTGCAGGGCATAGCCGCCATTCCCAACAGCTGCGGCGACCAGGCGGAAGCCTGCAAAAGCAGGCCGGCTTGCCGTCAAGCGGCCATTCGGCCATTTGCAGGCATTTCCCGGATGCAACCGGCGCGCCTTCGCCAGCGGGCGGACGTCGTGGAGCATGGCAAAAGAAAGCTCCTTGAGATGCCGGCAATTGTGTGCACAAAGCCGGGCTTACACATTGAAAACCTGCGCGATTTCGGTCCGTCTAAACTTCGCACATGAAGAAACTGTTTGGAGTCTGTGCGCTCGTCTTGCTTTTGTCGGGCTGCTACGCGGCAGGCCCTGGATACAGCTACGGGTATAGCGATACCTACATCTATCAGCCTTATGGCGGCTCGTACTACTATGGGCGGCCTGCATATAGGCCTGGGTACTACCACCATCATCACGCGCACCGTCCACCGCACCACAGGCCTCATCCAGGCCACGGAGGGCATGGAAATCACCGTCCACAGCATGGAGGCCATCGCCCAGGTGGCGGTCATGGTCATGGCCATCGCTGATTGACAGGCCTCGACTGGCGCGGTCGAGCGAAGGCTGAGAAACAGATAAGGCCGCGATTTGCCAGTTCATGGGACAGCGAGCCAACACGTCCGGGCTGACGCAAAACGCCGTGTCACCTGGTGTGACTACCAGGGGGCAGGCCGTGGTTGGGCGGCTGCCCGGTTAGAGGTTGCCGCCCGAAATTTCGATCAGGCTACCTGTGGTGTACGGCGACTCGTCCGAGATGAGCCATACAATTGCATTGGCAACCTCCAGAGCCGTTCCTCCGCGCTTCATGGGAATGCCGGCGGCCAGGCGCTGAACCCTGTCCGGCTGTCCCCCGCTGGCATGAATATCCGTTTCAATGAGACCGGGACGGACAGCGTTGACACGGATGCCTTCCGCCGCCACTTCCTTGGCCAGCCCCAGAGTCATCACATCCACAGCACCCTTGGATGCCGCGTAGTCGACGTACTGGCGTGGCGCGCCAAGTCTTGCTGCAATGCTGGACACATTCACGATGGCTCCACCATGGCCGCCATTGGCAGTGCTCATACGATGCACCGCTTCGCGAGCGCAAAGAAAAGCGCCTATGGTGTTGATTCGAAACATTCGCTCAAGGCGCTGCAAACTGAACTCGGCCAGCGTCTGTGCCGTGTCCACAATACCTGCGTTGTTGACCAGGGCGTCCAGGCGCCCGAACTGTACATCTGCCACGGCAAAGAGACGGCGAATCTGCTCTTCGCAGCCCATATCCGCCTGAATGGCCATGGCGTGCCTGCCCATTTCCGTGATTTGCGAGACAACCGCATCGGCTGCCGTCTGGTCTGTATTGAAGCTGAGCAGTACATCCCAGCCTGCCGCTGCTGCTTGCAGGGCGGTGGCTGCACCAATGCCTCGGCTGCCTCCGGTGATGAGCACGACTTTGTTTTTCATGGGGCTCCTTGGTGTTCCACTTGATACTGCTGTGAGTTTCGTCTCCAGCTTCACGGTTCTCGATTCATCTTATCGCTGCATTTCCTCTGCGGCCTAGGCATGATCCGGTCCAAGTGCTCATGCTTTTGTATCTCAAGGCAACAAAAAACCACCTTTAGAGGTGGTTGAAAACCAATCGCAAGGCTGGATTCAGGAGACAGGGCTACCAGTGTCGGTAGTTGTGGCGCATGCGCAGCAGTCTCTCTTCCTCCTGCTTTTTTTCCATGTCTGTGGGCTCTTGCGGGTCTAGTTGGGGCGGCGCAGGGAAATCCTTGTCCATGGAGAACATCTCCTTGGTGGTTTCCCAGAACTTCTGGATTGGCGGGGGAATACGGCTATCTGGCATATAGACCTCCAGTCCTGGATGACGAATCAAGATCGATCGCCAAGAGCCACAGTACTCTTTTTAATAACCTTGAAGCCCTATCCAATAAGTAAAACGTCAGCTTTGGTGCATAAGCAGGATGGATGCGACTGCCAAGAAAAACGCGATGCTTCCTTTCCATCGACGCTGACAAGGCTTCGGGCTGATGGCTCTTGATGCACAGGTTCTGCAATTCAGGTGCCACAGGCTGTCCGAGACTGGCGAGCAGATGCGGCTAGCATGCAAGGCTCAACAGTGGAGCAGCTATGGAAAAGTACCGATTCAATGTGTTTGGCGACATCCTGGCCATAGAGCGCAGCAACTCGGGATGGCGCTGCTTTGCGGTTGGACTCGATGGAAAGCTTGGCCCGGTGGATCTGGTCGTTCCCCCCGAGATCACTCATGAGGAGCTGCCTCAGTACCTCTACGACATCTACCATGAGAGCGCGGCATTGTCGGATGGCGACATTTTCGAGATATCCTGAGTCTCATCCGAATGCTGCCCACAGCTCGTCAGAGATGTCAGATATCTATGGCGCTGCTACCCATTGTGTCTGTGACTCCTTCGCCAATCTTTTCGGCACCTACTTCATCATTGCAAGGAGATTGCCGCCATGACTCTTCAGAAGAACCCGCTCAAAGAACCGGAGCCCAAGCCGGATCCGATTGATCCGCCAAATGATCAGCCGCCTGCAGAACTGCCGGGCGATCCGATAGAGCAGCCCAATGTGTAGCTGCTTAAGCCCGCGAATGGCGTTGTTGCATTACAGGGACTTCCCATCAACGCAAGCGCTGCTCAGTAACTTGTGACTGACCTGGCTGCCAGGACGACTCAGGTGCTTGAAACGAGGAACAGGCTGCACATCTACGGACGGGGTTAGGCACGAGGTGTGCACCCCTAGAAACAAACCGCGCAGCAGGGCTCCATTCAAATCTCGTGACGTCTTGCGACTCACAATGCAACAACCGAGCTTGGCTGCTGCTGGTCTGACCTGTTCATTGCATCTTTGATTTCACGTCTTGCATGTTGAAGTGCCTGTCTCAGGCAACGGCAAAGACGGGTGGCCTGGGGCGTTCGGTGATATGGGCTGCTTCGTAGGTACGCTCCTGTGTCATGAGCGCCCAAAGGATGCGTGCATTTTTGTTGGCTAAAGCCACGGCGGTTTTTTGCCAGCCACTGCGCTGCATCAAGGCCATCGCCCATTGGGAGATAGGGTCGAGGTTGTAGGTTGTGTTTGCCGGTCGGCACAGCGGCCTTGGCCCCTTGCACCAGCAAAGTGCGCAGGTAGCTATCGCCTCGTTTGGTGATGGCACCTAGATTGGATTTGCCTGCGCTGGAATTCTGTCTGGGCCTCAAACCAAGCCAGGCAGCAAACTGTGCACCGTTCTTGAATTGCTTGAAGTTGCCCACAGTGGTGACCATTGCCAGTGTCGTTCCAGATAGAGTTGCATGGAAATGAAAAAAGCCCGTGAAAACACGGGCTTACATGAGAAAAAAGTCTAAAGCTTGCGTGTCAGTCAGTTCACGACAGCGCTTTATTCCCACTCAATTGTCAATTGAAGCAATACGTTGGGCATCTTTGAGCTTTATTACGTTGTACTGGACTAACAAGGACAACTATGAGAAATGGTCTTACCGTCAAAAGTACCGTCATCAGCTTTTATCTATGAGGCTCGGCCTTTCGGACTTGCTGTGCCTGCCTTAGCCCTTGAATAAAAACACCTAGTTTCTGATCATAACTATGGCTTCGATTGGTTAGCACCGCTTGTGCATAGTGGTATAGGGTCTGGCGGTAGTTCCTGTTTTGGTCGTTACAGCTGCCAAATTAAGTCTGAAATTTCACACCTGACTTAAATCCATGAATCTATGAAAACTCCGGAACGGTCCACGTTAACCAACAGAAGTAGAGGAATCTTGCCAGTCTGAATACAGCATCCGTTCTATCTCCAGCATCGTCACTGAGTGACGGGCAAGGAGTTCAGCCAGATGCGTTTGGTCCAGCAACTCTACGGAGTTCAACTCGGCATTTTCATGGGCGTGTCGGTTAAAGAACTGATTGGTGATGCAAACCTTGTCAAAGTCCACCATTGGATGCCGCCGTTGGTAGAAGGCCTCCCCGGCGACAACTTCCTTTACGGCATCCCAGCTCAGCGCTGTGCCTTGATTTCCACTGGTTTTAGCCTGCAACAGCTGTCCTTTTGACGACGCCAATGCCACGACGTCCACTCCGTTGTCCGCTGCGCTGGGAGTGCGGTAACAGTCGTATCCTTGCTTAGTCCATAGCACGGCAACGAGACACTCGAAGTGCTGCCAGCTCATGCGCAGAGCCATGTCTAGGGTGATGCGCTCATCAATATCAAATCCATCAGCTGGTGGCACGACGTCCGTAATAATGAAGTCGCCAGGGCTCACGTCGCCGGAACCATTGAGCATGTCTTCGGCCAGACCGCGTTTGTAGGTGAGTAGCCGGTCCAGTTTCACATCGAAAGTTGTGAAGTCTTCAGCCCAGACTACAGGGTAGTAGACATAAACGTCCTTCTTTTGTCCGATGCGGTATGCCCGGTCGGTGGCTTGGTCCTCTTTGGCAGGGTTCCAGGTTCGGGTGTAGTGGACCACGTGATTCGCTGCCTGGATGTTCACTCCGAAGCCAACTGCCACTGGAGAAAGGACGAGGACACCGAATCCGGGAGCCTCTTGGAAGGCCTTGATGCGTTTTTGTCGGCTGGCGGTATGACTGGCCGAGGCGCTTGTGTCGCCATTGATGATGTCTGGTTTGAGACCGAACTCAGCCTCAATGTAGTGCTGCAGGAGTCTCTGAATCTCCCGGAACTCACAGAATACGATAGCCTTTTCTTGCTTCTTCTGTACTTGGCGTAGCTGCGCCAACAGCCAATCCAGCTTGGGAGCCTTTTCTCGATACTGCTTGGTCGGCTCTGGCTTGAAGACATTCAAGCCGTGCGGCCGCGGGTCGGTACAAACAAGGCGCAGGTAGTGCAGCAACCCCAGATGATTTTTGAACGGCGTGGGGTGGTCTGGGTCGCCACGTTTCTTGAAACTGTCGATGGCTTTGGCGTACAGGTTGCGCTGCGTGCTGGATAGCGACAGCTTGCGGCAGTCCTCGACAACAATCTTCTTGGGCAGTTCAGTTGCCACGTCCGCTTTCATCCGCCGCAGAATCTGCGGAGCAATGCGAGTCCGTAGTTCCTCAACGCGGGCCTTCTCTTCATCCGTCTTGGCCTCAATTGGCTTGCGGTAGCGTTGCCCGAAGTCGTTGAGAGCACCGAGTAGGCCGGGCTGAACGAAGTCGAACAGGCACCACATGTCGGCAAGCGTGTTTTCCACGGGAGTACCCGTACAGGCAATCTTGAAGGCCACGTTCTGCTTCTTCGCGGCTCGGGTCACCATCGCCGCAGGGTTTTTGATGCGCTGAGCTTCATCGCAGACCATCAGTGACCACTTCTGCGCAGCGAACGAAAACTCCAGGTCGCGCAGGGTTTCGTAGGTGGTCAGCACCACCTTGGCGTCACCAACCCAGTTTGGTCGCAGAAACTTCACGAGCCCGTCGTCGGTCTGCAGGCGCTGCTCTACCTGGGCGCGCGGCACCCGCAAAGGCGCCAGTGCATCACCGTAGGCGGTCAGCAGCGGAAGTGAGCCTTCCCGGAAGAACTTGCGAGCTTCCTCTGCCCAGTTCTCCAGCAGAGACACAGGCGCGACCACGAGCATGGGCTCAATAGAATGTTAATTTCCACGCAAAACTGACCCGGTGGGGATGCGGACAAAAACTTGGACTACCAGGAGGTAGTTCATGTACTCATACGCAGACAGGATTCGTGCAGTTGAGCTTTACATTAAGCTTGGCTTGCGTGTCAGAGCCACCATTCGCCAGTTGGGATACCCAACCAAGAACGCATTGAAAGGCTGGTATCAGCACTACCTGAAGCATCAGGATTTGCCAGTAAGCCAAGCACCAAGAGCACCGAAATATTCGCTACAGCAAAGACAGGTGGCGGTTGCTCATTACCTCGCCCACGATCGCTGTATTGCCGCCACGATGAGGGTTTTGGGTTACCCGGGTCGAGGAACGTTGACTGCGTGGGTTCGGCAAGACTGCCCTGACACCTGCAAATCGAGAGTAGGCAGGTCTTGGCCGACTACAAAGCCTGATGCTTTGATGTGTGAGGGCGTGGTGCAACTGTGTGCCCGCCAATCAAGTGCACAGGAGATTGCGGACAAGTTAGGGGTATGCCGGGGAACCTTGTACAACTGGAAAAATCAGTTGCTTGGCCCTTGTGCCCCAGCCTCAATGAAACACAGTCCAAAGCGATCGCCAGTGTTGGATGAAGCAGCACTCAGGCGCCAAGTTGAATCATTGCGCCAGGATGTTCGGCGGCTGAAGATAGAACGTGAGCTTCTCAAGCAGGCCCATGAAATCTTAAAAAATGGAGCTGACATTGATCTGCATAGGCTGGCAAACAAAGATAAGGCTGTGCTGGTTGAAGCGTTGCACGGGCAGTATGAATTGCCAGAACTGCTTTCTCTTGTTGGCCTTGCTAGAAGCTCGTATTTTTACCATCGTGCTCGGCTGAAGCTGGCTGACAAATACGTTGATTTACGCCGAAGCATCACAGAGATCTTCGACAACAACTACCGTTGCTATGGATATCGCAGGGTGCAGGCATCCCTGCTCAAGGAGTGCACGGGCATCTCAGAGAAGGTGGTTCGCCGGCTGATGAAGCAGGAGGGCTTGATCGTGGCCAAGCCCAAACGCCGCAGATATAACTCATACCTTGGAGAGATAGGCGCTGCCCCGCAAAACCTCATCAATCGAGACTTCCATGCTGCTGCTCCCAATGAGAAGTGGCTCACCGACATTACTGAATTCCAGATTCCTGCTGGCAAGGTTTACCTGTCGCCAGTCATTGATTGCTTTGACGGGCTGGTGGTGAGCTGGTCGATTGGGACTCATCCCAACGCAAACCTCGTCAACACAATGCTGGATGCGGCCATTGATGCTGTTCAAGGCAGCGAGAGCCGTCCTGTGATTCATTCTGATCGTGGAGCTCACTACCGATGGCCTGGCTGGCTCTCGAGGGTCCATGATGCAAAGTTGGTTCGCTCGATGTCTCGTAAAGGGTGCTCACCAGACAACGCTGCGTGCGAAGGCTTCTTTGGAAGGCTAAAGATGGAGCTGTTCTATCCTAGCAACTGGCAATCAACAACGATTGAGCAGTTCATTGAAGCTGTCGATACTTACATTCGTTGGTACAACGAAAAACGCATCAAGGTATCTCTGGGACGTCTAAGTCCTGTGGAATACCGGAACAAACTTGGCCTAGCCGCATAAAACCAGTCCAAGTTTTTATCCGCACCTCCGCCATTTCCATCTCAAACTGACCCACTCCTTGACTTGAGCCGTAAGGCTCAAGATGTGGATTAGGTTTTGTTTCTCTCCTTCTTCATGGGCGGTTGTTGGACTGCACTGCTGTGCTTGAAGCGGTAGCTATCGTTGCCTGTTTCCAGAATATGGCAGTGGTGGGTCAGGCGGTCCAGCAGGGCCGTGGTCATCTTGGCATCACCAAACACGCTGGCCCATTCGCTGAAGCTCAGGTTGGTGGTGATGACTACGCTGGTGCGTTCGTAAAGCGTCGAGAGTAGATGAAACAGTAGCGCACCACCAGATGAGCTGAAGGGCAGATAGCCCAGCTCATCGAGTATCACCAGATCCGTATGCACCAGCCTGTGGGCGAGCTGTCCGGCTTTGCCTTGCACTTTCTCTTGCTCCAGGGCATTAACTAACTCAACAGTAGAGAAGAAGCGCACCCTTTGACGGTGGTGCTCAATGGCCTGAATACCCAGTGCTGTAGCAATGTGCGTCTTGCCCGTGCCAGGTCCACCGACAAGCACCACGTTGTTAGCCTTCTCGATGAACTCACAGCGATGAAGGCTGCGTACCAAGGCTTCATTGACTTCACTGTGTGCGAAGTCAAAGCCTGCCAGATCTCTGTAGACCGGGAACCTGGCGACCTTGAGTTGATAGGCAATGGAGCGCACTTCTCGCTCAGCACTCTCGGCCTTGAGCAGTTGCGACAGTATGGGGTGTGCTGCTTCAAATGCTGGTGAGCCTTGCTCTGCAAGTTCTGTCACGGCATGGGCCATGCCAAACATCTTGAGTTGGCGCAGCATGATGATGATCGCAGCAATGGCGGGGTCATGACGCATGGCGCACCTGTCGGAGTTGGTCATAGCGCACGACGTTGGCTTGTGGCTCAACGATCAAGGCCAAGGCTTGGGGTGAATGGATGGGGTCAGGCTCCGGTGTTCCATCAATGAGGCGGTGCAAGATATTGATGATGTGGGTCTTGCGGGGTGCGCCATCCTCCAGTGCCAACTCGACAGCGGCCAGGACGGCTTGCTCATCGTGCTGCAACACCAAGGCAAGAACTTCCACCATCTCGCGATCGCCGCCAGGTTGCTTCAGGAGCAAAGCTTGCAGTCGTTTGAATGCGTCTGGCAACTCGACAAACGGCGCACCGTTGCGCAATGCGCCAGGCTTGCGCTGCAATACGGCCAGGTAATGGCGCCAGTCATAAACCGTACGCCCAGAGCCTTGGTGATTGCGCTCAATGATGCGCGGGTGTTCGCAGACGAACTGACCTTCGGCCACGACAACCAGGCGGTCGGCATAAACCTGCAAGCTCACGGGCCTGTTGGCATAAGAGGCCGGCACGCTGTAGCGATTGCGCTCGAAGTGAACTAGGCAGGTGGGAGAGACTCGTTTGGCATGCTCGACAAAGCCGTCAAACGGCCGAGGCATGGGCATCAAAGTTGAGCGTTCTTGCTCCCACACATCAGCAAGTGAGCCAGGCAATTGGCCATGCGCAATCTCTTGCCATAACTGCTGACACCGTTGCTCTAGCCAATCGTTGAGGGCACTGAGTGTCGGAAACGCTGGTACAGATTGCCAGATACGATGGCGAGCGTCCCGAACATTCTTCTCGACCTGTCCCTTCTCCCATCCCGAGGCCGGATTGCAAAACTGTGCCTCGAACAGGAAATGGCTGGCCATAGCACTGAAGCGGGCGTTGACCTCTCTGAGCTTGCCACGGCCGACACGATCGACGGCTGTGCGCATGTTGTCGTAGATCCCCCGCCTAGGGACGCCTCCAAACACCGCAAAGGCACGGTTGTGGGCATCGAACAGCATCTCATGGGTTTGCAGGGGATAGGCCCGCAGATAGAAGGCTCGGCTGTGGCTGAGCTTGAAGTGAGCCACTTGCAGCTTGGTGCGTACACCCGCGATGACAGCCCAATCCTCGCTCCAATCAAACTGGAAGGCTTCTCCAGCGCCGAAGACCAGGGGCACAAAAACGCCTCGCCCTGATGTTTGCTCAGCCACATGACACTGAGCCTTCCACACTCTGGCAAAGGCAGCGACTCGGTTGTAGGAGCCGGTATAGCCCAACCCCTGCAAGTCCACAAACATCTGCTTGATCGTGCGCCGCTGCTTGCGAGAGCGGTTGACTTCTGTACGCAGCCAGCCTGACAGCTTGCTGGCGTAGGGGTCGAGCTTGGTGGCAATGGTGCGCTGTGCAAGTTGAGGTTGCACAACGTCGGAGCGCAAATACTTGCGGATGGTATTGCGAGAAAGCCCAGTTCTGCGGGCGATCTCTCGGATGGACAGGTGCTCACGCAGAGCCCAGCGCCGGATGACACTCAAAGTGGCCACGTCAATCACTCCTGGTCTCCTGCTGCACAAGAAAGCAGCAGGCTAGGGTTAATGCGTGGGTCAGATTGAGATGGAAAAACCGGGGGCTAGTGGGTCACTTCTGGGTGGAAATCAACAGCCCCCTGGCTGCGGGCGTCATCAAGTACCTGCAGGAGAACGTCCTGGCCGCCAACAACCGTCAGCTTGCGCTGTAGACGCCAGTCCGAGGTGGCGAACGCGGCTAAAAGAAGATGGTGGCCGATACGGGCCGGTCAGCTCGAGTGAGAAAGGTGCCACCAAGGTAGGGCAGCTTCTGGTCGAGGGCATCCACGGCGACCACGCAGCAGCGCTCGACGTTCTGCTGTTGGATTGGGTTGAGAGACAAGACTTCTCTAAAGTCTTAGTGCAATGACTGCTCTGGGCAACAGCAGTCATTGGAATTTCTGAGGTGAACGACGGCAACCACCCAGGAGCCGCCTTTCGATTGGTGATGACGGCTCCGCAGCGGGTGCAGTCGGTGGCCGCCGCCGGTCGTATTCACGCTACCTGGCCCCAAGCTGTCGTTGGTAGGAGCGGCAGGCGCTGGCCCGAATGGCGGCTCTACGAGGCACAGCAGCCAAAGAACTTTCCCAAAACTTCTCGCGCCGCGCCGGTGTCAGTGCCCATCGGCGCCGCATGTGCTATGCGTTCGATCGACGGGCATGAACCCGGCCGCCTCAAGCTAAAGAGGCTGCCATGGAAAAGACAGTAGGTTCGAGTAGATTGAATCGAGAAGCTTCTCAATCTCGTGGTCGAACTTCTCGTCGTTGAAAGCGATGTGCGGAGCGTGGCTTCCTCCCCCCCAGTAGTGAAAGGCGTCGTGTACCGCTTGGGCGGCATCCAAATGGCTGTTCAGCCAATAGAAGCTGTCTGCTTCGACCTGAACACGCTCAGGAGAAGCAATTAAGTTATGTTCACTTCCACCGTACATGGTTGGCCCCGTAAAATTGCTGCTTCCTACGATGGCAAGAACAGGCTTCCCATCGCTAAGAAATACCGCAACCTTGGCATGCCATCGCAACGGAACCTCGCCTTTCTGGGGTGTGGGAAGCTTCCTCGCGTGAGCCTCGACGCCGCGCGCGACGAGAGCGTCTCTCAATGCACGGAGTTGCGACGGGTCGTCCTCGTAGCCACCCAGCAGGAAAACTTGCTTATCCTCCATGTCCTCGTTGATACCGAAATCAGGCGCCAAAACTTCTAGGCGCACCGTGAAATCAGTAAAGAAGCCCGAGGCGATGTATGCGCTGTCGATATTCCATGACTTCAATGTACGCACAAAAGTGTCACGGTAGTAGCTGCCTGAGAAGTGTTTGCGTAGTGCGATTGCGATCGGAATGACATCTCTCCCAGATTTCTGCGGTCTGAATGCGTCATCGATTTTCTCACGTGTCCGAATGTGCGCCCGACTGACGCGCGTCGCACGCTAGCCGGTTACGGACTGGCTGATTCCAAGCCTTGCCGAGCCACACAAGCCAGTCGGCTCCTGTAGAGGCAGCAGTCACTCAGCCTGGAAACGGTCCAATGGGCGCTGCTGCCGGCGGCGGTCGCTGGGCCGGCAAAAAATCAGCGTCAGCAGACAACCTAACGCAGCCGGTCACAAGCCATAGCGAGCGCAGATGTTCAGGTCAACCACATCTGTATTTGCGCCTTCGGCACGGTTGTAAAAAACAAATAGTTCTTTTGGTTTCGGTCAACAGTCACTAATGGCAGGCAAGATGGCAACCATGGACCGATAGGACGGACCGACGCTCATACCAGCCCTCGTTGCATAGATCAATGGCGCCAGAAGCTGCCAGAACAGTCGTGGCGCGGTTTTCTACTCTTGGCAAGAGTGCGCCAGCCATGCACATTAAAAACGCGCTCGCGTGGCCATAAAAAAAGGCCAGACAGCTCATGCCATCCGGCCATTGAATTCCGAGCCGCAACCATCCTGTTGCGCAACGCGGAAGTTCTAGATGCGCTTGTGGGGTGGCTCAAACGCAGAATCCGGAAAGATTCTGGACTCACGCAACGCAGCACAAGCCTGCTCCCACAGTCGCTCCGGTTGCCACCACGTGGCTTGACGACTACGCCAGTATTTAGGGACGCTGCGGGCATAGTCTGTGCGCTTAAACGTAGCCAGAGCGGCTTTAACGCCATCCTGGCGGCATATGGCTAGGAACGCTTTCTCGATGAGCGGTGGCAACTCTGTGCCGGCGGCAGATAAATCGGCAAAGCGAAAGCGCTCAAAGTAATTTGTTTGCTGCGGCAATTTCCACAAGGGCAGGCTGAGCATCTTCTTGCCGCGCACTTCAACACGTGTGGTGTCACAACCGTTGGCGGCTTTCTTGAGTTGACTGATCTTGTTGGCGGTCAGTGGGTCAGCATTTGTGCCTGCGTTGCCCTTCTTTGCGATCTCCAACACCGCCGCATGCACACGCTCCTGGCATTTGTCGTAAGCCGCAGTTGAGTAATTACTCTCGGTGCTGCCAAAGTTGTAGCCTTCAACGATACCCTCCTTGATGCTCACGCGCTTGCCGAACACGGTCATAAGTTGGCCGTTTTTGTACTGCACCAGAACTTTGCTCAGGGCTAGGTACAGAATGTCGACCGCAACGTGAAAGACTTGGAGCAGTGGCTCGCGCATCAAGCGGTTGTACTCGCGATGACCGATGATGCGGCGCATGACGTTGTGGATCGTCGCAACATCTCCGGGCTGCAATTTTGCGGGATTGCAATCAATGCGCAGGCCGCATTTTTGGCGAACAGGGTCAACGGCCACGAGCTGAACAAGAGCATTGCTTTCTCCGTTGAGCAGGATGTGGAAGTTGATGCAGTACTTGGGGCCGTTGAGATAGGCCCACTTGCAATTTCCAGTTGCAATTTCGTTTTTTACGATGCTGAGCACGCTTTGGTAGTCGGGATGGTTGCGCTCATTGCGGCAACTCCACTTCAGCTTCCATGCCAAACGATCTACAACAGGCATCAGGGGTTTAGGACGTAATTTCATACCATTGCTTTTTGAACTTGGTGGACGAACTCGATGGCTGTCGCGCACATCGGTTGCATCTGGTGCATGGAGCAGTGGCCTGATCTCCGCCAGTTCGAGCGCTATGTCGCAGGCGTGCCCGCCGTCGTGGTTTACGGGCGAGCCGAGGCACAGAGCACCATGCTGTCGATGCTTAAGTTATTTACAGTTTTGATTCGCTCTGAGTGCAGGTGAGCACTGAGCGGAGTTAGAGACCGGCCACAGCTTGCCTAGCGTGGATGGCGCAAGCGCCGTTTTGCTGAGCTGCTGTGACGGTGGTGGTGTGTAGCTCTATGTCGGTAGTGGTACTGCTATAGACCAGTACTGGTGCATATCTACATAGCTACAGCCATTGATTGCATACTTATTAGAGCTACCAGAAGCATGGCCAGTCTGAATGGGTTGAAGCCCCAATTTCACGCGGAGCCCCAACACGAAAAGGCTAGCGCTGCTTCTTCTTGACGTTGCTCTTGTTGCGTGCGTTGCGCTCGCTGCGATCATCCTGCGCAACGGTTTGAGAAGGTTTCAAGGTCTCACGGTCACGAGCATCTTTGCCGCCATGCCGTTTTGCGGGATCAATTCCACAGGAATTCAGCCACTGCACAAACATGTCATCGTCCCAACCATCGGGAATGGTAGTAACTACATTGCGGAGCTTGCGGCTGACGTTGGACTTATCCACCTCAAACAAGTCACCAATCCTTTGCATGCTCCATCCATTCAATTTCAGAATCGCCATCAAACGGGTCTTGAGGTCATCAGAAACATAGGGGGTGATTTCAGTTTCAAGACCAGCATCGCTAAGACGAGTATTGCAGACCACCTTACCGAGCGAAGGCTGAAAAGAGCTGAAGAGTTCAGGGCAGGCAATGGTGAAAGCTTCTTCATACCCTGGGTCAGGCTCACCCGGACTCACAACGAGCAACTCGTTAGCAATGGCTTGGTACTTGGCATGGAGAGTCATGCCAGGGCAAATCACAATGAAATAGGTATGGTTTGCCTCCCCCAAGCGGCGCGGCTGCAGCAGGCCTTCATCATGAGGCAACACACCATCCTGCAGCACGAGCACAAAACAGGCCTTCTCCAATGCACTTTTGCGCTTGCGAGCAAACCACGAAACCATTTCCAGGCTTGTTAGATTCAGCGCAGTGGATGCTTGCAAATACTCAAATGTGAATGCGTTATTGGCATATGCAGCGATACCTGTCCATGCATGACTGCACTTGATCATCTCCAGTTGGCGACGTGTTCCACTATGAATGGATGTGATCAGATCACAACTCGGCATGGGAACAGGAAGTTCCGCCGATGCAGTGGCCAGCGCCAAGAGCAACACATGCTCAACATAGAGTCTCAATGCTCCGAAGGGCCCGACCACCAAAGTCACTCCGGGGGAAATCGCAGAAACTTCGGCAGTCAGCGAAGGCAGTTTTTCAGTGCTGGCGCACTCGCTACGCAGGGCGCGCTTCATGCTGCACCGCCTTCCTGTTGGCTGTCGCGCTTTGCGATGCAAGACTGGATGTAGGCATCGATTTCGCTTGCGGGCCAGCCTTTCATGCGCGGACCAATCGGAACCCCCGGTTTGAGTACCCCCTCTTTGATGCGGTTATAAAAAGTGCTGTTGCTAAGCCCCGTCAACCGCAAGACCTCGTGCTTGCGGAGAAGGGCTTCGCGCTTTACGACAAGCGCCTCTTTAATCAATTTTTCCATGTCGAACTCCGTCGTTTGTTGAGGGAAAACAGTGATGGAGCGAGGCGTCCCTGCTTGAATCCATCTGCATTGCAATGGTTGAACTTTAGGATTCTGACCTGCCCCCTTCAGCCGTACCAGTGATTAGGTTGGGGTCCTGGGGTTGAAGGTTAATGGATTTGGGCAGGGATCTCATGACGAGCTGCGTCGCCTGCGTGCTGACGCAGTTGCTGGGCATACCTGGCTGGCGGTATGCGGCCAATGCTGCTGTGAGGCCGAACCTCGTTGTAGTCCCGACGCCATGCGGCAATCTCGGTGCGTGCCTGGCGCATGCTCTGGAACCAGTGCTCATTGAGGCACTCGTCGCGGAACTTGCCGTTGAAGCTCTCGATGTAGCCGTTCTGCATGGGCCGACCTGGCTCGATCAGGATGTGCCGGATGTGGTGTTCCTGCGTCCAGGCGATGAAGGCCCGGCTGGTGAACTCCGGGCCGTTGTCGGTTCTGACGGCGGCCGGGTAGCCCCTGAAGCGCGCCGCCTGATCCAGCAGCCGGGTGACGTACAGGCCGCTGATGCCGTAGTCCACAGCGATCTCCACGCATTCGTGGCTGAAGTCATCGGCCACGGTCAGGCACTTGATGCGCCGGCCACTGGCCAGGCTGTCGCTGACGAAGTCCATGCTCCACACCTCGTTGATGCGTTGGGCGATGTTTAGGGGCGTGCGCTCCATCACGGGGCGCTTGGCCTTCTTGCGCTTGCGAACCGCCAGATTGGCCGCTCTGTAGAGCCGGTACACCCGCTTGTGATTGACGCCAGGGAAGTCGTTGCGCAGCAGGTCGTGCACGCGCCGGTAGCCGAAGCGCCGACGCACATGCGCGATCTCGACGATCTTGTCCTTCAGGGCCTGGGTCTGTGCGCTGGGCACCGGTGGGTGCCGGTAGCTGTCTCGGCTTAGCCCCACAAGCCCGCACGCGCGACGCTCGGACAGTTGGTGCTCCTGCACCAGCTGCGTGATCAGCTCGCGCCGGGCTTGTGGGGCTACCTTTTTACCCCGAGCACGCTCTTGAGCGCATGCAGATCCAGGTGCGCCTCGGCCAGCAGGTGCTTGAGCTTGGCGTTCTCCGCCTCCAGCTCGCGCAGCCGTCTGGCCTCTGACACCTGCATGCCGCCGAACTTGGCGCGCCACTTGTAGAACGTGGCGTCGGAGAAGCCGCCCTTGCGGCAAATCTCCGCCACCGCCATGCCGACCTCGGCCTGTTGGAGGAACCCGATGATCTGTTCCTCTGTGAACTTGCTCTTCCTCATGTCTGCGATTCTCCTGAATGGCGGACCCCTTGCTACTTCACATTGGTACGGCCTGGGGGGAGCAGGTCAATTCGAGCGAATAAAAAAAAGTGACGCTAACTCAACTAAGTTAGCGTCACATGTACGTGATGGCGCTGCTTTCTTGCTCTCAGAGCTGGGCGCTATCCGACAACTGGGAAAATTTTGTGTCGAACGACTTGCCTCTTCTTGACGTGTGATGCACCCGGTCTGATAGAGCGGCGCAGCATCCGCACGGCATCCTCAATCCATCTGTAGAGCAAGTGATCTGTAGCCATGATCTCGAAGGCGTCTTGCACGCTCAAGTTGTTTCCGAATCGCGCTTGTATGCTCCTGTGCTGTTGCCAAGTCTGGCCTGACAGGATCAACGTAGCTCTTGCGCTTTTTTCCTTGAGCGTCTGTGTAAATTTCTCTTTCGAGTTTTCTGAGCTTTATCGCAATATCCAAACCGGATACCCCTTGCTCGTGAAGATCGAGTATTGCAATATATGAAGAAAAAACACCTTTACGGCCTTTCCTTTCCGGAAGTGGCTCAAAAAATCCTGCTTCCTGCAACTCTTTCTGATGTTCAGCTAAGTAATTTTTAACATCCTCTATCTGATATTCGATAGGCAAGCGAACATCAAAAGTAGCACGGACCAATGTGTCGCCGTCCAGTGAAAGTGGTTCAGGATCACGTCCAATCGGTATTCGGCGACCATCAAGTTGATGATAAGACGGGGGCGAGGAGAAGTTATCTATAATAAAAATAGCACCATTAATTCCTTTTTTTAATGGAAGCGTTTCAGCCTGAACTGGTCGATTGGTTTTTTCAGTCGCACTGAATGAATCAACCTCTATCTCTTTTTGGTTACCCTTCAGAATTTCCGAACCTACACCTTGCCACTCAGACTTTTCAAAGCTAATTCCTTTTTCATCAAGCCAAGGCGCCCTTACAAGCGAAGCCTCTAGGGGGACTGAATAGAACCAAATCGCATCTGCCGCATCTGCGGTCATTTCTTCAATGCTGGGATCGACCCATTGAATCAATCCATATTGGTCCGCACGATACTCAGGAGAAATTCGCAAAATTAGGTTGTCGATTTCATTTAAAAACATCGAGGTATGCTTCTTTGATTTTGACAACGGTTTGCTCAAATCTTTAATATATTCATCCAAAGTACTATTTTTGTCTTTCGTGTTCCAAAAATAGGTGCGATCGAAGAGCTTTACTGGCAGCGAGCCAAGTTGCGACCAATTTTCAGCATACGACTCCAGTTGACCTTGGGTTAGCTTTTCAAAAACATTTCGCTGGTCTTCACTAAGTGAATGCAAAAACGCGTAAGCTTCCCGATAATCACGATTGCGTCGCAAAAACTGCCAAGCCCATTGACGGTTTGTTTTTTCGTCAGCAGGAGTAACTTTCTTTGTTGTCATAAAAATATCAGCCAATATTCATATCAACATCCGCCGCAGCCACTTTCGCAGCGCGAACGATTTCACGTACATTTTCGCCGCGACTCCAAGCGTCGATCATGTCGGCCCAGGCTTGGAGCATGACTCGACGTTGTTCACCGTACTCAGCTTTGTTGTAGACACCCCGGATGCTGCCCTCTTCATGGGCGAGGCACTTTTCGATCCAGTCGCGGTTGAAGCCCGCCTCATTCAGCAATGACGAGGCAGTGCGTCGAAGATCATGGACGGTAAAATTCTCAAAATTATCACCACTAGCATTTATTGATTTAACTGCCACTTCGATAACACGATTAAGAGTCGCATTGCTTATTGTTGTGTTCATGTCATAACGACCTGGATGAAGGTGGCTAGATGTGGAAAAGCAAGTTTTGAATGTAATAAGAATATCTTGTGCTTGATTGCTTAAATAAACCACATGCGCTTTTCCGGTCTTCATGCGCTCTTTGGGAATTGTCCAGGTCGCATTATCAAAATCAACCTCATCCCATGTGGAATTTATGAATTCGCCCTTGCGAACCATTGTCAACATGACGAAGCGTAAGGCTAGGCGGAGTGTTGCGGCAGTGGCTGTTGTATCTAAAGCGTCAAGAAATTTTCGTATTTCGTTTGGACTAAGTGCTCGGTCTCGCGCTTTGAATGTCGCTATATCGCTGGGGCGAATGGCTTCCGCGGGGTTTGGCGCCGAAAATGACTTATCTTTTGCCGCCGCAAAGCGGTAAACCAGCAAGACTATCTCGCGCACTTGAACAGCTGGTGCAGAAGCACCTTTTTCACGAATGCTTTCGCAGTGCTTCATCAACTGCGCTGGCTTGATTTCGTCAAGCTTCAGCTTGCCAAAAGGGCCCTCCAGATAGCGCTTGTAGACAGAGCGCCGCATGGCGATGGTCGAGTCGGCCAAGCGTGCACTGTTGTTGGGGTCCGCTTTGTCAGCGAAATAGCGCTCAGCCCAGCTTGAGAAAGTCAGCGCGTCTGCTGCTTCTTGTCGCTTTTCAACCTTGCTTCTGGATGGTGATTCACCCGCTTCGACGCTGCGTCTAGCTATTGCAAGTAGCGCCCGTGCTTCTGCCAGGGAAACGGATAGACCGAACTCAAGCTCGCTTGACTCACGGGAGGACTTTGATCCGAGAGACTCGTCATAGCGGCCAATGGTCAGCGTTTCACGTCTGCCATTGAGACGGTAGTCGTATCGGAACGACTTGGTTCCAGCAGGGGAGACCGAGACGTACATGCCGTCTCGGTCGGCAATTTTGAATGCCTTGTCTTTAGGGCGCAGTTTGCGCAGTTCCGTGTCTGTGAGCATAGCTGCCTTTCTTTAAAAACTTTACCGTCACAACACGTGTCGGTAAAGAAAAGCAGCGCCTCAGGAAATCACGGATTTACCGTCAAATTTGCCGTAAAAAAATGTGGTTCTCGTTGCACCGTATAGGATTGCGAAAAACACTTAACTCGTTGAATTTCAAAGAGGTATGCGGAATCCAAGACGCTGCTGGACGTCTCGGAATCACTGTAAATTATTCCCACTCGATGGTTGCTGGTGGCTTGGTGCTCACGTCATAGGTGACGCGGTTGATGCCGCGCACTTCGTTGATGATGCGGCCGGAGACCTTCTTGAGCAGGCCGTAGGGCAGCTCGGCCCAGTCGGCAGTCATGAAGTCGCTGGTGACCACGGCGCGCAGGGCCACGACGTAGTCGTAGGTGCGGCCGTCACCCATCACGCCCACGCTCTTGACGGGCAGGAACACGGTAAAGGCCTGGCTGGTCAGGTCGTACCAGCTCTTGCCGGTCTTTTCGTCGATCCAGTTGTTCAGCTCTTCGATGAAGATGGCATCTGCGCGGCGCAGCAGGTCGGCATATTCCTTCTTCACTTCGCCCAGAATGCGCACGCCCAGGCCGGGGCCGGGGAAGGGGTGGCGGTAGACCATGCCGCGGGGCAGGCCCAGGGCCACGCCCAGTTCGCGCACTTCGTCCTTGAACAGGTCGCGCAGGGGCTCCAGCAGCTTCAGGCCCAGCTGCTCGGGCAGGCCGCCGACGTTGTGGTGGCTCTTGATCGTGACGGCCTTCTTGCTCTTGGCGCCGCCGGACTCGATCACGTCAGGATAGATGGTGCCCTGGGCCAGGAAGGTGGCGCCCTTGGAGCCAGCGTTGGCGGCCTTGAGCTTTTCGGCCTCGGCCTTGAATACGTCCACGAACAGGCGGCCGATGATCTTGCGCTTTTGCTCGGGCTCGGACACGCCGGCCAGCTCGCCCAGGAACAGAGCGGAGGCATCGACGCGCACGACCTTGGCGTGAAGCTTGCCTTCGAACATGTCCATGACCATATCGCCTTCGTTCAGGCGCAACAGACCGTGATCGACGAACACGCAGGTCAGCTGGTCGCCGATGGCGCGGTGGATCAGGGCAGCAGCTACGGACGAATCCACGCCGCCGGACAGGCCCAGGATCACTTCTTCATCGCCCACCTGTTCGCGGATCCTGGCCACGGCTTCTTCGATGTAGTCGCCCATGATCCAGTCTGCCTGCGTGCCGCAGATGTCGAGCACAAAGCGGTTGAGCAGCGCCTGGCCCTGCACGGTGTGCGTGACTTCGGGGTGGAACTGCACGGCGTAGTAGCGACGCGCTTCGTCGGCCATGCCGGCAATGGGGCAGGACGGCGTGGAGGCCATGACCTTGAAGCCCGGAGGCAGCTCGGTGACCTTGTCGCCGTGGCTCATCCAGACCTTGAGCATGCCGTGGCCTTCGGCTGTGGCGAAGTCTTCGATGCCTTCCAGCAGCTTGGTGTGGCCATGGGCGCGCACTTCGGCGTAACCGAATTCGCGGGTGTTGGAGCCTTCGACCTTGCCGCCCAGCTGGGTGGCCATGGTCTGCATGCCGTAGCAAATACCCAGCACGGGCAGGTTCAGCTCGAACACGGCGTCGGGAGCGCGGTCGTCCACTTCGTAGACGGAGGCATGGCTGCCCGACAGGATGATGCCCTTGAGCTTGCCGTCGGCGGCAAACTCGCGCACCCAGTCGCTGCTCACATCGCAGGGGTGGACTTCGCAGTAGACATTGGCTTCGCGCACGCGGCGAGCAATCAGCTGCGTGACCTGGGAGCCGAAGTCCAGAATAAGAATCTTGTCGTGTTGCATGGTGATCAAGGGCAAGAGGGTGGCAAAAGGGATTAGAAATCTTCGGGAGCCCAGACGGTGACGCCGCTTTTGCGGGCGGCCGCGATCTGGGCTGTATCGAATGTGGCCAGTGGCAGGCGCAGCGACTGCGCCAGCCACAGGTATGCGGCATCGTAGGTGGGCAGGCCGGTATCCAGCGCCACATCCAGCACGGCCTTGTGCTGTGCAGGAGCCAGGTCGTGCAGCTCCACGCGATGGCGAATGGCTTCCAGTACGCCCCACAGACCTTCGACCGATGTCTGCGGGATACGGCCATTATTCACGCCTGATGCAATCAGGTTGCCGCATTCCCACTGCCAGAGGTTGGGGGCTTGCGGGTCCACTTCATCGCGGCGGATACGGGTGTAGAGGCGTCTGGTGTGCTCGCTGGCGTCGTCAGGCAGCAACCAGGCGGCGGTGACGGATGCATCGAGCACAAAAGCGGTGGCGCTCATGCCTGGTTCCGTCCTGTGTGGCGCAGGCCGGTGATGCTGTCAGCGGCGTTCGTTGCAGTTGCTGGCGCTTTCACCGTCTGCTGCAGAGCCGAGATCTGCTCCAGCTCGCGTGCAATCTGCTCATCGGTGATCACTGGCTTGCGGCGCATGGGCAGCATGCGCACGACTTCCTTGCCGTGGCGCGTGATGCGCACTTCCTCGCCTTGCTCGACCATTTCGACCAGGGCGGAAAAGCGGCTTTTGGCTTCGTAGATACCGATAGATTGCATGGCGGAAAACAAAAAAATCTGGCTAGAACCAGCAGTTCAGGCCAGATTTTAGCATTCTGACCAGATTTTTCAATCTGGTCAGATTTCAAGGTGCTTGCTCAGTCAGCGCGGTAGTTGGGCGCTTCCTTGGTGATCTGCACGTCATGCACGTGAGATTCACGGATGCCGGCTGCGGTGATTTCCACAAACTCGGCCTTCTGGTTCATCTCGGAGATCGTGGCGCAACCGCAGTAGCCCATGGAGGCGCGCACGCCGCCGGCCATCTGGTAGACGATGGAGACCATGGAGCCCTTGTAGGGGACGCGGCCTTCGATGCCTTCGGGAACCAGCTTGTCGGCATTGGGGTTGCCGGTGGACGATTCCTGGAAGTAGCGGTCGGCCGAGCCTTGCTGCATGGCACCGATGGAGCCCATGCCACGGTAGCTCTTGTACGAGCGGCCCTGGTACAGAATCACTTCGCCAGGAGCTTCTTCGGTGCCGGCAAACATGCCGCCCATCATGATGGTGGAGGCACCTGCGGCCAGAGCCTTGGAGATGTCGCCGGAGAAGCGGATGCCGCCGTCACCGATCAGGGGCACGCCGGTGCCCTTCAGGGCGTCGGCCACATTGGAGATGGCCATGATCTGGGGCACGCCCACACCAGCCACGATACGGGTGGTGCAGATGGAGCCGGGGCCGATACCGACCTTGACCGCATCGGCACCGGCTTCCACCAGAGCCAGGGCGGCAGCGCCGGTGGCAATATTGCCGCCGATGACGTCCACCTGGGGGTAGTTCTGCTTGACCCAGCGCACGCGGTCGATCACGCCCTTGGAGTGGCCGTGAGCCGTGTCCACCACGATCGCGTCCACGCCGGCTTTGACCAGCAGCTCCACGCGCTCTTCGGTGCCAGCGCCCACGCCGACAGCGGCAGCCACGCGAAGGCGGCCCGATGCGTCACGTGCGGCATTGGGGAAGGTGGTTTGCTTGGTGATGTCCTTGACAGTGATCAGGCCCTTGAGCTCAAAGGCGTCGTTGACCACCAGGATTCGTTCGAGCTTGTGCTTGTTCAGCAAAGCCTTGGCTTCTGCAGGGCTGGTGCCGTCTTTTTCATTGACGGTGATCAGCTTTTCGCGGGGCGTCATGATCTGGCTGACCTTGACGTCGTAGCGGGTCTCGAAGCGCAGATCGCGGCTGGTCACGATGCCGACCACCTTGCCGCCGTCGCACACGGGGAAGCCCGAAATGCCGCGTTCTTCCGACAGCTGCAGCACTTGCAGCACGGTGTGTTCGGGGGTGATGACCACAGGGTCGTGCACCACACCGGATTCGTGGCGCTTGACCTTGGACACTTCAGCGGCTTGCTGCTCGGCTGTCATGTTCTTGTGGATCACGCCGATACCGCCTTCTTGCGCAATGGCGATGGCCAGACGCGCTTCTGTCACTGTGTCCATGGCGGCAGACACCAGGGGCAGGTTCAGGCGGATATTGCGAGTGAATTGGGTGGCGAGGGAAACGTCCTTGGGCAGGACTTCGGAGTAGGCGGGAACGAGCAGGACGTCGTCAAAGGTCAGTGCTTTTCCGAGAAGGCGCATGTGATGGCTCCAAAAGAAAGATTGTACCTGTGACTTGCCGCACAATGTGGGCTCGTGACCCAGAATCCCCAACGCCAGTCCAAGACTTATTGACTCCATGCACGCCATCAAGTTCGCTTTGTTTGCAGCCATTGCCTGCTGCACGGTCCCCGCAATTGCCCAGTGGCAATGGATAGATGGTCAGGGGCGCAAGGTGTTCAGCGACAGGGCTCCGCCGGCCGATATCCCTGTCAAGAATATTTTGCGCAGCCCTGGCGGTGCCAGGCCTGTAGCACCTTCTGCAATACCGGAGGTCGGCGCGGCCAAGCCCGTTGCGGAAGCCGGCGTGGACAAAGGGCTGGAAGAGCAAAAGCGCAAGATGCAGGAGCAGGAAGCAGCCAAGACCCAGGCCGAAAAACTGCAGAAGGAAAAGCAGCGCCAGGACAACTGCAACCGTGCCAGGCAGGCCAAGGCAACCCTGGCATCGGGCCGCTTGCTCTCCCATGTGAATGCCAAGGGTGAGCGTGGCTTCATGGATGAGGCCGCGCGCGATGCCGAGATCAAGCGTGCCGATGCCGTGATTGCTTCCGATTGCGGGCCCATGGCAGAGCCGGCGCAATAGTCGCCGGGATCTTCGCCGAAATCTCGATAAAAAGCGCCGTCAGAAGGCGCTTTTTTTTGAGTCCTGCTGGCTGCTGGCTAATAGCCCGCCTTGGCTCCGTCTCTCTGGCGTTTGAAAAGTCCGGCGCCGCGCGCGCCCTGGCGGGCAAAGCGTTCGCGTCGGGCAACCTTGGGGTCTACTGTCAACGGGCGATAGACTTCCAGGCGATCGCCATGTTTGAGAACCTGGCCAGGATTCGCGACTTTGCCCCAGATACCGAGCATGTCGGCGGCCAAGGGTTCGGGCAGTTGCAGGTCAGGCAAGGCTGCTGAGGCGGTCACTGCATCCAGAGCTTGCTGGACAGTGCTGCCCGCGGCAAGCTGCAACAAGGCTTCCTGCACGGTGCCGGAGCAGGGCGAGATGCAGACCGTGATGTCGATCACCTCGGGCAGAGCATCAGCCATAGATTTGTTCGGCTCGCTTGATGAAGGCGTCGACCATGGAGCCTGCGATGCGGTCAAAGACCGGGCCGATGATGGCGGCTACGGCTGCGTTCTCGAAGCCGTAATCCAGCTGCAGCTCGACCTTGCAGGCGCGTTGCGTGCCGTCGCCTACAGGATGAAAGCGCCAGTGGCCTTCAAGACGCGAGAAAGGTCCCTTGACCAGACGCATGCTGACCTGCTTGCCGCCGTCATCCATGCTACTGTTCGTGTTGCGCGTCACGAAAGACTTGCGCAGTCCGCTGAACGCAATACCTACCTCGGCTGTCATGCCTGTGTCGTCCTGCTCCAGAATCTTGGCATGATCGCACCAGGGCAGAAAGTCGGCATAGTGGGCCACGTCCGTCACGAGAGCAAACATTTCTTCGGGGCTGTACCAGATGAGGACGGACTTGTTGACGTTTTTCATGAACAAAGAGCAATCAGCAGGGCGCAAGAGCAGGGAATTGGCCTAGGCCAATACACCCAGAGGCGCGATGCGAAACTAAAATCATCGCTCAGAGGCGAGACGGCAATCCGGTATTGTAGGGAGAGCTTTCATCTCCGGTCCGCCTGCAACTAATATTCCATGGCCAAGAAACCAGAAACTTCGTCGCGCATTGCCGACAATAAAAAAGCAGCTTTCAACTATTTCTTCGAGGAGCGCCACGAAGCCGGCATGGTGCTGCACGGCTGGGAGGTCAAGGCCCTGCGCAGCGGCAAGGTGCAGCTCACCGATGGCTATGTGCTGATCAAGGACGGCGAGCTGTTCCTGCTGGGCTGCCAGATCAACCCGCTCAAGACCGCTTCTACCCACGTCAATCCCGACTCGGCACGCATCAAGAAGCTGCTCCTGAAAAAGGATGAGATCAAGCGCCTTGTCGGCAAGGTCGAGCAAAAGGGCTATACCCTGGTGCCCATCAATCTGCACTGGAAGAACGGTTACGTGAAATGCGAGATTGCCCTGGCCAAGGGCAAGGCCGAGCATGACAAGCGCGATGTGATCAAGGACCGCGAAGGCAAGCGCGAGGTGGAGCGCGCCATGAAAAACCGCAACCGTTGACCTGCCGCGCCTGGATCTATCTTCCGCACTGACACAGTTCTGACATCAAGGCCCGCTATGTTGGGCCTTGCTTTACTGACATATCGCAGCAAGGAGTTTGGTCATGGGCACTTGGTCGCACGGCAATTTCGATAACGACACCGCATTGGACTGGCTGGCCGATATCACGGGCCAGCTCATCGATGAAATTGCCGAGGCCCTGGACTCGCCCGAGGCCTTGCAGGCGGGCGAGCCGGAGTCGGATCTGGTTCCCTGCCGCATCGAGCTGCTGTGCGCCATGGCCGAGGGCGGCATGCATCCGCTGTGGCCGGATCTGCAGACGCTGGAGCATTGGAAAGCCACTTATCTGCAGGCCTGGGACCAGAGCATCGACGAGCTGGAGCCCGAGGAGGGCTACAAGCAGGACCGTCGCATCGCGATCATCGAGACCTTCGATCGCATGATCGCGCTGGCTGCAGCAGCAGAGGAAGAAGGCGCTGACGAAGACTGGGGCGAAGAATAAGTGCGGCAGTCATGCACGGCGCAGGCTTCCGGCTTGCGCCGCGGCAGCTGTCTTACGGGTTTTCGCCGTAGCGGGTCTTGAAATCGAACTCCAGGCGTTCGCAGTCCTGAGTGGTTTTGAACTCCTGGGTCTTGCGTTCGGCCTCGGGCTTGGCCGTCTGTTTCCAGCAGATCTTGATGGTTTCTGCTTCCGTCCAGCGCTGCTTGCTTAGCGGATCGTCCATGAACTGGCCGATGAGCATGAGCGCGCCAAAGATGATCACGGGCAGGGCGATGAGCCAGACCACCAGGCGGTTTTTGGCAGGGGCTGCGGGCTTGGAGGTCTCGGTTTGGGGTGTGTCGCTCATAGTGGTTGCCGATTATCCGCAAGCCGATGATGAAGACATTAATGCAACGCATGAAAATTCATGATCGCTGTTATCGGCACAAGGCCGCGTGGGTATGTAGCCGCAAACCTATAATGTTCGGCTGAGTGCGACACGTTTGTCGCTCTGTTAGACGGTTGAGCCTCTGAAAACCGTACAACCGACCTCCCAAGGGTCTGGTGCGAGGCACATTCTTCCCATCAGGCTGTACCCCACAGGGGACAGTCCAGTCTCTGGCTCCGAACTTCGGCAGCCTCATCAGCTTGGCTATTCCTGCAATAGTCCGGCGTAGCCGTGCTCGCGTGCAATGTGCGCCCCGGCCGTATCACACTGACCGCCACAAGCGGACATTTCTAAGAAACAGAAATCCTTCATTGGAGGACTTTTTACGTGCATACGCTTTGACTGATGGAAGAAGTACAGAGTGCAACTCTGACCTGCCTTGTCATGCTCTCTAGCAATGGAGTGCCATGACCTTGTGTGCGACCACAAGTAGCCTACGGTGACGTGCAAGACCAGCAATGGGCTTGTGCGAAGCTCACCCGACAAAGTACCCCTGCGCAAGCGGCATCTCTTACCCGCGAGGGTAGAGGTGGACACTGCCAGCAGAAAAGCGGTGAAGGGGCCAGGCTAGTTCCGCATGGGCAACGTAAAGTGAATCATCGCTTGAACCTGGGTAAACATTGAATGGCCAAATCTGCTGATAGGCCATAACCAAAAGGTACGCTGAAGGATGTGTTTGTTCAGCCTAGACACACGTCGTCAACATCAGCTCCAGGAAAGATGAGTCCTAACCGGATAGACATGCAGCGATGCGAATCGCCCGTGTCGGCAAGTCAGGGAACGTGGTAAGCCCCACTATCCGCCAGCACGCGCAAGCGTGTCGGCAGGGAAGCCGTAAGGCAACCTGTTGGATGAGGGGGTATGGGATGGTGGAAAAAGCGAATGGCTGCCTGTAATGGGTGGCATAGGGGCTCGTGCCCTGACGCGAAAGCGTGCCCACTTCCACTTGGTGCAACCGTCGCTCGCGACTGCATTTGTTTAAACCTAGCCCGAAGGGATTGTGCGTATCCCTTCGGGGAGACGTGCGTCCTCTGAGGGTTCAACTCGGTAGGAGGAAAGCATGAGAAAACTCACCGGCGACGGCGAATCTGCGTCCTCACGCGAACCGCAAGACTGGCATGCCATCGATTGGCATCGTGTCGAGCAGTTTGTGAGAACGACGCAGCAACGCATAGCGAAGGCAACGCTGGACAAGGACTGGCGCAGGGTGAAAGCTCTGCAACGGTCTTTAAACCACTCGTTTTCCGCCAGGGCTCTGGCGGTAAGACGTGTAACTGAAAACCAAGGTAAGCGAACGGCGGGAGTCGATCGCCAGCTTTGGGATTCTCCTGCCGTGAAACGGGCGGCGATTGGAAGGTTGAAGCAGCAGCGGGGATACAAACCCAAGCCATTGCGGCGGGTCTACATCCCCAAAGCCAACGGGAAGGAGCGTCCTCTGGGCATTCCAACCATGTTGGATCGGGCCATGCAGGCGCTACACCTGCTTGGACTGGAACCGGTGGCGGAAACCACGAGCGATCCGAATAGCTACGGCTTCAGGAGAAATCGTTCGACGGCAGACGCCATGGGCCAGATATTCGTCACGACTTCCCAGAAGACGGCGTCTTCCTGGGTGTTAGAAGCGGATATCCGAGGTTGCTTTGACCATATCAACCACGAATGGCTGGTGCGCCACGTTCCTATGAACAAGGCAATCTTGCTGAAATGGCTGAAAGCCGGGGTAGTCCATAGGGGGCACCTATCGCCGACTGTAGAAGGGACGCCGCAAGGCGGCATCATCTCGCCAACTTTGGCGAATATGTGTTTGAACGGGCTGGAAACCGACCTGAAAGCGCACTTGGTTGCGAAATACGGGAAGACAAAAGCCAAGGGACTCAAAGTCCATGTGATCCGGTACGCCGACGATTTTGTGGTGACTGGCATCTCGCGAGAGGTGCTGGAAACACAAATCAAGCCGTGGATAGAAGCCTTCCTCGCACAACGAGGTCTGCAACTGTCGCCGGAGAAGACCAAGGTCGTTCACATAGACGAGGGTTTCGATTTCCTGGGATGGAACTTCCGCAAATACAAAGGGAAGCTCTTGATCAAACCGAGCAAGAAGAACGCGCAAGCGTTCTATCGCAAGGTCAGTGAAATCGTGAAAACACACCTATCGACGAAGCAGGAGGATCTCATTGCCAAACTGAACCCAATCCTTCGAGGCTGGGCGAGGTATCACCAACCGGTGGTGGCGAAGGAAACCTTCAGTCGGATGGACAGCCTGATCTACTGGCGCCTGGTGCGCTGGACGAGACGGCGACATCCGAATAAGTCCCACCCCTGGTGCAAAAGCCGTTACTGGCAGCGCATCAAGGACAGGGATGAGTTTGCTGCAACCGTGAAAACGGCGGACGGCCCGCTTACGACCAAACTGTTGAAGCTTGCAGATACAGAGATCGTGAGGCACGAAAAGATCAAGGGGGAATACAACCCCTTTGACCCGGTATGGGAGGTGTACGGAGAGGAGTTGAGAACGAAACGCATGTTGAAAAACATGGCGTACCAGTACGAAACTTCGATGCTGTACATCAGCCAAAACGGGCGTTGCGCACTTTGTGCGGAGCCGCTGGAGGAAGGGGAACGCTGGCACGACCACCACATTGTTTACAAGGTGATGGGCGGGTCGGACAACCTCTCCAATCGGGTGCTGCTGCATCCGGTCTGTCATAGACGACTGCATGCCTTGGGTTTGCAGGTAGCGAAACCGGCCTCTTAAAGGCTTCGGGTTCATCTCGAAAAAGCCTCTCCGAAGTAGAATGGGGTGCTTTAGACGGGACTGAATCTTGTTGTGCTTGAGCCGGATGCGGTGAAAGTCGCAAGTCCGGTTCTTAGGGGGGAATGGTTCAGCAATGAACTGTTCCTACCCGCCTTTGCCTGTCTGCGCAGCTCCTGAAAAAGCAGCGCCGGGCCGTACTGATCGCAGGCGTCATGCAGGCGTCTTCATACCAAACACCATGAGTACACCCACTTTTTCCGTTGCGGACATCCGCAAGACGTTCCTGGATTTCTACGCTTCCAAGGGCCACACGGTTGTCGCGTCCAGTTCGCTGGTTCCCGGCAACGATCCGACGCTGATGTTCACCAACTCCGGCATGGTGCAGTTCAAGGATGTGTTCCTGGGCACGGACAAGCGTCCCTACAATCGCGCAACTTCGGTGCAGGCCTGCCTGCGCGCCGGCGGCAAGCACAACGACCTGGAAAACGTGGGCTACACCGCGCGCCACCACACGTTCTTCGAAATGCTGGGCAACTGGTCCTTCGGCGACTACTTCAAGAAGGAGTCCATCGAGTGGGGCTGGGAGCTGCTGACCAAGGTTTTCGGCCTGCCCGCCGAGAAGCTGCTGGCCACGGTCTATCACGAAGACGACGAAGCCTATGACATCTGGAAGAACGTCATCGGCCTGCCTGCCGAGCGCATCATCCGCATCGGCGACAACAAGGGCGGCAAGTACAAGAGCGACAACTTCTGGATGATGGCCGACACAGGCCCCTGCGGCCCCTGCTCGGAAATCTTCTACGACCACGGCGAGCACATTGCCGGCGGCCCTCCCGGCAGCCCGGAAGAAGACGGCGACCGTTTCATCGAGATCTGGAACCACGTGTTCATGCAGTTCGACATGAAGGAAGACGGCTCCGTGGTCAAGCTGCCTGCACCTTGCGTGGACACCGGCATGGGCCTGGAGCGCCTGGCTGCCATCCTGCAGCATGTGCACAGCAACTACGAGATCGACCTGTTCCAGGCATTGATCAAGGCAGCCGGCCGCGAAACCCATACCGAAGATCTGAGCACTCCTTCGCTGAAGGTGATTGCCGACCATATCCGCGCGACCTCCTTCCTGGTGTCCGACGGCGTGATTCCTTCCAACGAAGGTCGTGGCTATGTGCAGCGCCGCATCATCCGCCGCGCCATCCGTCACGGTTACAAGCTGGGCCAGAAGACTCCCTTCTTCCACAAGCTGGTGGCCGACCTGGTCGTACAGATGGGCGATGCCTATCCCAAGCTCAAGGAGCAGGAAGCGCATATCACCAGCGTGCTCAAGGCCGAGGAAGAGCGTTTCTTCGAGACCCTGGCCAACGGCATGGAAATCCTGGACAGCGCACTGGCCGGCGACGTCAAGGTGCTGCCCGGCGATGTGGCCTTCAAGTTGCATGACACCTACGGCTTCCCGCTGGACCTGTCCAACGACGTGGCGCGCGAGCGTGGCGTGACGGTGGACGAGGCCGGCTTCAACGCCGCCATGCAGCACCAGAAGGAAACTGCCCGCGCAGCCGGCAAGTTCAAGATGGATCGCGCGCTGGAGTACACCGGACAGGGCAACACCTTCGTGGGCTACGACAAGCTGGCGGAATCTGCAAAAATCGTAGCGCTTTACGCTGACGGTGTATCTGTTTCCGAGCTGAAAGTAGGTCAAAACGTCGTGGTTGTTCTGGATGCCACTCCTTTTTATGCAGAATCCGGTGGCCAGGTCGGCGATCGGGGCGTGATTGTTGCGGGTGGCAACCGCTTTGCCGTGGAAGACACGCTCAAGATCAAGGCCGATGTATTCGGTCACCACGGCGTGCTGGAAACCGGCAGCCTGAAGGTGGGCGATGCCGTTGAAGCACAGGTGGACACCGCCGTGCGCGCTGCAACCATGCGCAACCACTCGGTCACACACATCATGCACAAGGCCTTGCGCGAAGTGCTGGGCGCCCATGTGCAGCAAAAGGGCTCGCTGGTCAATGCCGAGCGTACCCGCTTCGACTTTGCGCACAACGCCCCGGTGACTGCCGAGCAGATCCGCGAGATCGAAGCCCGCGTCAATGCCGAGGTACTGGCCAACACCGCCACCGATGCACGCGTGATGGATATCGAGTCGGCCCAGAAGACCGGCGCGATGATGCTGTTCGGCGAGAAGTACGGCGAAACCGTGCGCGTGCTGGACATCGGCTCCAGCCGCGAGCTCTGCGGTGGCACCCATGTCAGCCGTACCGGCGACATCGGCCTGTTCAAGGTGGTGGGCGAATCCGGCGTGGCCGCTGGCGTGCGTCGTATCGAAGGCATTACGGGCGAGAACGCGCTGGCCTATCTGCAGTCGCTGGAGTCCACCGTGGACCAGGCTGCGGCCGCTTTCAAGGCTCCTGCAGCCGAGCTGACCAACCGCATCGGCGGTGCACTGGATCAGATCAAGGCACTGGAAAAGGAAATCGCTGCGCTCAAGGGCAAGCTGGCTTCCAGCCAGGGCGACGAGCTGGTCACGCAGGCTGCCGACGTCAAGGGCGTCAAGGTGCTGGCCGCCAAGCTCGAAGGCGCCGATGCCAAGACCTTGCGCGACACCATGGACAAGCTCAAGGACAAGCTGGGCGCGGCCGTGATCGTGCTGGCCGCCGTGGATGGCGACAAGGTGCAACTGGCTGCCGGCGTGACCAAGGCTGAAACCGCCAAGGTCAAGGCCGGCGAACTGGTGAACTTTGTGGCCCAGCAAGTGGGCGGCAAGGGCGGTGGCAAGCCCGATATGGCCATGGCCGGCGGCACCGATGCCGCAGCCGTGCCCGCAGCGCTGGCCAGCGTGCAGGCCTGGGCGGCCGAGCGCCTCTGAGCCGAGCGCCTGTAAGCGCAAGACAGGGGCGGCCAAGGCTGCCTTGTCCCAAAACAAAACGCTCCTCAATGAGGAGCGTTTTTTATTGTTGGAGCGAACCCTTGGAAACTGGCATAACCCAAGTCGGAGACACCGAGGAAGGGCCGCCCCGCACCGAGGGTGTCGCCCCCCTTTCCTTAGCGCGAAGCGCGTAGAGAAAAGGGGGCGCCCGGCTAGGGGAAGGCGCAAAGTGCCTCAGGGGGCTACTTCTTCCTGAACACCAGGTCCCAGACGCCATGACCGAGGCGGATGCCGCGGTTTTCGAATTTGGTTAGCGGCCGGTAGTCGGGCTTTTCGGCGTAGTTCTCGGCCGTGTTCTGCAGCATGGGTTCTGCGTTCAGCACTTCCAGGATCTGCACCGCGTAGGGCTCCCAGTCGGTGGCGCAGTGGATGTAGCCACCGGGCTTGATGCGAGCGGCCAGCTTGGCGATCAGCGGGCTCTGGATCAGGCGACGCTTGTTGTGCTTTTTCTTGTGCCAGGGATCGGGGAAGAAGATGTGCACGCCGTCGATCGAGGCTTCGGGCAGCATGTTGTCGATGACTTCCACGGCATCGTGTTGCAGGATGCGGATGTTCTCGATCTCCTGCTCGCCAATGCGCTTGAGCAGCGCGCCCACGCCGGGTTCGTGCACTTCGCAGCACAGGAAATTATCGTCGGGGCGCACGCGGGCGATATGGGCGGTGGCTTCACCCATGCCGAAGCCGATTTCCAGAATCAGCTTGCCGTCGCGGCCATAGGCGGCTGCGGCGTCCAGAGGAGCCTTCTGGTATTGCAGCAGGAAGCGCGGACCCAGTTCTTCAAAAGCCTTGGCCTGGCCCGTAGTGGTGCGGCCTGCGCGGCGCACATAGCTTTTGATGGTCTTGGGATAGGCCACGCCTTCGGGTGCCTGGCCTTGGGATGCTGCGGATGCGTCAGCGGCTGGCACGTTTTCGGCCATATCGGTGGTAGGTGTTGGATTAGAAGAAGTCACGGGGCGATATTGTAGGTTTGGCGCCAGCACCGGACCCAGAAGTCCAGCGCCAAAGGCAAGGCGCTTGCGGGGCTTTCGCTGCTGCAGGATGCGTCTGCGGGCGCTTGTGGCAGGCCGAGCCGCTGTGCCGCGGCAGACAGCACGGTCAGCGGCTGGCTGACATCCACGGCGGGTGCGCCATGCTGTTTGGAGAGCTTTTCTCCGTTGTCCATGCAGACCAGCGGTGTGTGCAGATAGCGCGGCTGGGTCAGGCCCAGGGCGCGCTGCAGCAGCAGCTGGCGCGGAGTGTTGTCTGCCAGGTCTTCACCGCGCACCACATCAGTGATGCCTTGCTCGGCGTCGTCAACGACCACGGCCAGCTGGTAGGCCCAGAGCCCGTCCGCGCGGCGCAGCACAAAGTCGCCCACGCTGTTGATCAGGTTCTGCTGCTGCGCGCCCAGACGCCGGTCCTGCCAGTGCAGCACGGGGCGTCTGCTTTCCAGGCAGTGTTGTCTGGGTGCTATGCTTTGTGTAGCTGTTTGCGCTTTTGGAATGGTTGTTTTGAACTGGTTCTCTTGTAATTCATGCACCTGCTGCTCCAGTGCAAAGCGCCAGGCCCGGGCGGGCTTGCCTTGCAGGCCATGACGGCAGGTTCCGGGGTAGGGCCGTTCCACATGTCGCTCGTGAGTCAGTCCCTGTGCCTGCCAGGCGGCTTCGATGTCTTTGCGCGTGCAGCCGCAGGGGTAGGCCATTTTTTGCGCCTGCAGCTGTTGCAGCGCTTTTTCATAGAGTGCATGACGCTGCGACTGCCAGACCACGGGGGCATCGGAGTGCAGGCCACAGGCGGCCAGCTGGCGCAGGATTTCCTGGTCGGCACCAGGCTGGCAGCGTGGCGGATCGATGTCTTCGATGCGAATCAGCCAGCGTCCGCCGTGGGCGCGTGCATCCAGCCAGCTGGCCAGCGCCGCGACCAGAGAGCCGGCATGCAGCGGTCCGGTAGGAGAGGGCGCAAAGCGCCCGATATATGGCCCCGTGCTGGGAGCGCTGGAGGAGGGACGGGAGAGGGCCGCAGTCATGAGGGACGCCATCTTACGCCCCTTGACTGCGCGCAGTTGGCTCAGGCCAGGGCCAGCCCCATTTCCAGACCCGAGACAAAAGCGTCTTCCACCCGCATGCCTATGCACCAGTCCCCGCACAGGCCCAGGCCTGCCGAGGGGTCGTGGCTGAACGGTCTGCCCAGGGGCGCCAGCGTCTGGGCATGCTGCCAGAGGTAGACGCTGGCATGGCGCGGCGCAACGCGGATGCCGGTGATTTCGCCAAAGGCCTTTTGCAGCTTGGCAAGCACACGCGTGGCGTCGTCATGGCGGTGCTCGTTGGACCACAGCGGATTGGCATGAATCGTCCAGCGCTCGGTCTGGGCGCGGCCGGGTTTGGAGGACTCGCGGGCCACCCAGGCAACGCGCTCATGCGTGCTGCGTGCGGCATTCCACTGCGGGCCCAGCGTGGTCAGCCCGGCCTGTGCGGCCATGGGGTAGGACAGCGTCATGGCCCAGCAGGGGGCCATTTCCACGGGGGCCAGGGTCCTGGCCAGGGCAGCACCCTGCGGCGCTGTCTGCAGCAGTTGCGCGGCCACGGGCGCCGGCACGGCCAGCACCACGGCATCGAAGTCGGCTGCAATCTGCGGGCCGTGGTCTTCGGTATCCAGCATCAGGGACCACTGATGGCGGCTGTGGTGGCTGCCGCTGGCAATGTGGTGGCTCATGGCGCGCAGGGACTGTCCCAGGTGCAGGCGCCCGGCATCCCATAGCGGCGCTGCCCAGGCCAGTGGCAGCGATTGCATATCGGGCATGCCGACCCAGTGGGTCTCGCGCACCGGCGTGTGCTTGTCGACTCTGCGGCCCTGGGCGTTGCGGGTCTGAACGCTGTTCAGGCTCCAGGCGCGCAGATTGCCGGGCGTGATGTCCAGCACTTGCTGAAAGCGCGGGTCGCGCACGGTGAAGAACTGTGCGCCGATGTCAAAGCTGCCGTAGGGGCCGCTGACCGAGCGCATACGTCCGCCGGCCTGGGTCAGGCGCTCGTAGACATGGACGTCGTGCCCGGCCTGCATCAGCGTGCGGGCACAGGCCAGACCGGCAATGCCCGCGCCGATGACGGCAATGCGCTTGGCACCGGTATGCAGGGAGGGGGAAGAAGCGGAGGCAGTTGCGGACGCGCGAGTGCGGGAAGCATTCATGAAAAAGCCTTTTCGACACCGTTTGAGTTCTAGCGTAGCAGCTATCCAAAGGATAGCAAGTGCTGCTTGTGCTGAATTGTTGCAGCGCAACTCACTCTACACCTCCCGCGTGATGGCTGCGACGCGCAGCAGCTTATTGACGGTGATGGTTTTCCATAAGCGCCTTGCGTGTGGCGGGGCTTTCGAGTTGCGTCAGCCACCACTGAAGGGCGCGTCCGGGAGTGCGGTGGGCGGGGCCGGGCCATGCATAGTGCAGGCGCAGATTGCGACTGGCGCGCTGCACCTGTCTTGTGACCAGCAGGCCGGCATCCAGATAGGCCTGAACCATGCCGCGTGGCAGAAAGCCGGCGCCAATGCCGCGTATCTGAGCCTCCAGCTTGGCCTGCATGCTGTCCACGGTGAGCACGTCCTGGCCGTTGACCAGGCCAAAGCTGGAGTTGCTGCGCACGCCCGAGTCGGCCACGGCCACCATGCGGTGCTGCAGCAGCAACTCGTCAGACAGCGGCTCATCGAGTCCGGCCAGCGGGTGGTGCGGCGCGACGGCGAAGACGAAATCAATCTCCCCGATTTCGCGCTTCTGCAGTTCGGAGACATTGCTGGTGTTGACCGCCACGCCAATGGCCAGATCGGCATGGCCGCTGGTCAGTACTTCCAGCGTGCCGTTGAGAATGCCGTCGCGCAGCTTGAGCGTGGTGGGCGGGTTCAGCGCATAAAAGGCTTCGACCAGCTCGAAGATGGGCGTGCGGGCCACGGCCCCGTCGATGACGATGGTCAGCTGCGGCTCCCAGCCCGTGGCCACGCGCTTGACGCGGTGCGCCACGGCGTCGATCTCCTGCAGCAGGCGGGCGCCTTCGCGCAGCAAGGCCTGGCCGGCCTCCGTGGCCTGGGCATGGCGCGAGCTGCGGTCAAACAGCAGCACATCGAGCGCGTCTTCGATCTGGCGCACGCGGTAGGTCAGCGCGCTGGGCACCAGGCCCAGGGAGCGCGCAGCGGCGGCAAAGCTGCCGGTTTCGGCAATGGCCTGCAGCATGGCCAGGCTGTCGGGGGTGAGCACATCGCGGGAGCTGGGCATGGTGAGATTGATGATTCAAACAGTTTGAATGATGCCATCAACGCCGTTCAGCCACGGCCTGACAGGCGACTTCTACAGTAGAGCCCATAGAGACAGTCACTTGAACGAAAGGAAGCACACCATGATGACTCTGCGCAAATCCCAGGAACGCGGCTACGCCGACCACGGCTGGCTCAAGTCCTATCACAGCTTTTCGTTTGCCGGTTACTACGATCCTCGCCATATGGGTTTCGGCAATCTGCGCGTGATCAACGAAGACCGGATTGCACCCGGCACGGGCTTTGGCTCGCACGGCCACCGCGACATGGAAATCATCAGCTATGTGCTCGAAGGTGCGCTCTCGCACAAGGACAGCATGGGCAATGAAACCCCCATCCTGCCTGGAGAGGTACAGCGCATGAGCGCTGGCTCGGGGGTGGTGCACAGCGAGCAGAACTATGCCAAGGAGCAGACCACGCACTTTCTGCAGATCTGGCTGCTGCCCGCTCGGACAGGTATCGAGCCAGGCTATGCCCAGAAGACATTCAGCGAGGTGCAAAAGCGCGGGCGTCTGTGTCTGGTGGCTTCACCCGATGGTGCCGAGGGCTCGGTTCCCATGAACGCGGATGCACGCTTGTATGCCGGTCTGTTCGACGGCGCAGAGGCTGCCGATGTGGCCCTGCCGGCCGGTCGCAAGACCTATGTGCACCTGGTGCGTGGCGAGCTGGACGTGAATGGACAAAAGCTGACAAGCGGCGACGCCGCACTTATTGAAAATGAGGAGCGCCTGCGCCTTGCCAATGGCCGGGCTGCGGAAGTTCTGGTGTTTGACCTGGAACCTTGAGTCTGACGATTTCAAGGCTTGTACTGATATGAACCAACGCGGCCCTGGGTCGCAATGACTGGAGTTGAGATGTTGAATCAATTGCGAAATCCTCTGGACCTGGCGGGCCGTGTGCTGATTGCCCTGCTGTTCCTGCCTGCGGGCATTCAGAAAATCAGCGGCTTTGCGGGCACCGTGGGTTATGCCGCGTCGGTGGGCATGCCCATGCCCCAGGTCGCGGTGGCGGTGGGCCTGGTGATCGAGATCGTGGGCGGTCTGGCCATCCTGCTTGGCTGGCACACGCGCTGCGCGGCCTTGATCCTGGGATTTTTCACGCTGATCGCCAGCTTCTTCTTCCATAACTTCTGGGGCGTGCCTGCAGAAGCCGCCATGATGCAGCAGCTGCTGTTCTGGAAGAACATCGCCGTGGTCGGGGGCCTGCTTGGCTACGCCGCCCATGGGGCAGGCGCCTGGAGCATGGACGGCCGCAAAGGCTGAAGCATGAGGCCGCGCAGGCTGAAAGTGCGCAAGCGGTCATGGCTTTGATAAGCTAGCGCGCTCTCGCAAGACAAGGCCCGCCGGGTGTCAATCCGGCGGGCCTTTATTTGGCACAGATTCACGATGGCGCGGCGGATGGCTGCGCCGATACAAGCAGGAAAAGCAGGAAAGAAGAAATCATGAGCAATATCGTTGTGGTCTACCACTCCGGCTACGGCCATACCCAGCGCATGGCGCAATCCGTGGCCCAGGGCGCGGGCGCGCAACTGCTGGCCATCGACGCCGATGGCAATTTGCCCGAAGGTGGCTGGGAGCAACTGGCTGCGGCCGATGCCATCGTCTTCGGCGCGCCCACCTATATGGCCGCTCCGAGCTGGCAATTCAAGAAATTTGCCGATGCCTCGTCCAAGGCCTGGTTTGCCCAGGCCTGGAAGGACAAGCTGTTTGCCGGCTTCACCAACAGCGCGAGCGTGCAGGGCGACAAGCAGGTCACGCTCGATTATTTCTACCACCTGGCCATGCAGCATGGCGGCGTGTGGGTGGGGCTGGGCCTGCTGCCTTCGAACACCAAGGCCGCCCAGCGCAACGATGTGAACTGGATGGGCAGTTTCTGCGGTGCCATGGCGCAGTCCCCCTCTGACTCTTCGGCCGGCGAGATGGCCGCAGGCGATCTGGAAACCGCACGCCAGTTTGGCGAGCGCGTGGCCAAGGCAGCAGCACGCTGGGCAAAGTAAGCACCGTCGAGCTGCTATCAAATCAAAAGCGGCTGGCGTTGATCATCAAACGATCTCAGAGATCAAGTCTTCTGAGATCGGCAATGAGCAAGCGCCAGCCGCTTTGTTTTTGATAGTGGGTGAAGAATGCCGGCCTATTCCATCAAATGCTTTTTGATGGGGCGGGGGTGAACCAGCTCGGTGCGCGACAGATCGGTGCCCAGCGAGTCACGGCCGTCAAAGACGAAGCAGCCGCCGTCGTAGAACTTGCCGTCGGTTTCCTCGAAGTACTTGAGGATGCCGCCTTCGAGCTGGTAGATGTTTTCGATGCCTTCGTCCTGCATGAGGATCGCGGCCTTTTCGCAGCGGATGCCGCCAGTGCAGTAGCTGACCACGGTCTTGCCGGCGAATTCGTCCTTGTGCTGGCGCAGTGCCGCAGGGAATTCGGTGAACTTGCTCAGGCGCCAGTCAATCGTTCCGGCAAACGCGCCTTCGTCCACTTCGTAGTCGTTGCGCGTGTCCAGCGTCACCACCTCGCGGCCCTCGTCGTCATGGCCTTGCTCCAGCCAGCGGCGCAGCGTGGCCGGGCTGACCGATGGCGCACGGCCATGGGCGGGTCGTATGGCGGGATGATCCATGCGGATGATCTCGTTCTTGACCTTGACCAGCATTTTGCGAAAGGGCACGGTCTCGGACCAGCTTTCCTTGGGAGCCAGGTCGGCAAAACGCGGGTCTTGCTTCAGCTGCTCCACAAAGTCGCGTACGGCTTCGGCAGGGCCGGCCAGGAAAAAGTTGATGCCTTCTTCGGCCAGCAGCACCGTGCCCTTGAGGCTCAGGTCATGCGCACGCTCCAGCAGCGTCTGGCGCAGCTGGTCGGCGTCGGGCAGGGGCGTGAATTTGTAGCAGGAGATGTTGAGTATGTCGGCCACGTCGATATCCGGGGGGGGCGGCCGCGCGGCTGCTGCATCGACGGTGATGCAGCTCAGACCGGGGCCGTCAGCTCTGCCTTGATTTTATTGGACAGCTGTGCCACTGCGAGGGATGCGGGTGCTCCGGGCATGGCCTGCAGCAGCAGCTGGCGGCGCATCACGGCCTCGCGCACGGCGGAGTCGACCGGAATATCGCCCCAGTGGGTCAGCTGCAGCGGCTGGCCGGACTCGGTGGTCACGAAGCGGTTGAGCACCTGCTGCAGCTGGCCCGTGATGGCGCGGCCATCGCCGGGGCGTTGCGCCTGGTTGATGACCAGACGGATCTGCTGGCGCTTTTGCTGCAGCGCCAGCACCTTGATGGCGGCGTAGGCATCGGTCAACGAGGTGGGCTCGGGCGTGGCCACGACCAGCACCTCGGTTGCCAGAGAGACGGAGAACAGCACTACATCCGAGATGCCGGCACCGGTGTCGAGCAGGATGATGTCGTAGCGCGGGCGCAGCAACTCCACCGTGCGCATGAACTGGGAGCGAATCTCGGGGGTGAGGCGCGAGTACTCGATCATGCCCGAGCCTGCCAGCAGCACCGAATAGCCGCCCGGCGTGGTCAGGATGGCATCTTCCAGCGTGGATCGACCTGTGAACACATCGTGCAGCGTGACCTTGGGGTAGAGGTTGAGCACTACATCCAGATTGGCCAGGCCCAGGTCCGCGTCCAATACCAGCACGTTGAAGCCATGACGCGTCAGAGCCGCAGCCAGATTGGCAGAGACGAAAGTCTTGCCGACACCGCCTTTGCCGCTGGTGACGGCAATGATGTGGGCCTGCTTGTTGCGGCCAGGCGCCCGCAGGGCATCTTCCATGGATATATGAGCGGGCAAAGTAGGGTGAGGGGCCAAGGTGTCCATCGTCTCAAGGCGTTATGACCTGGCTTGCGGCGTCGGTGTTTACGTCTGGTGCTGTATTGTCAGAGACATTTTCCTCTAACGAAGCGGCAGGCAAAGGGCTGAAAAGCAGGCTTTTTTCCTCGGCACTCACCGTACTGTCGGGCGGATCCTCCACGCAGACGCAGTTGCGTCCCGCCGATTTGGCCAGATAGAGCTGGCGATCGGCACGCTCGGTCCACAGTTGCGCCGTGCTGCGAATCCATTGCTGGGCGTAGACCCCGCCAATACTCACCGTGACCTTCAGCGACTGGCCGGAGGACACGGCGATGGAGTTGCTTTCGATGGCCTGGCGCAGGCGTTCGGCGACCGCACGGCCTTGATGCGCAGGACAGACCGGCAGCACTATGGCGAATTCCTCGCCACCGAAGCGCGCCAGGGTGTCCATGGGGCGAATGATTTCGGACAGGGTCTGTGCCACGGACTGCAACACCATATCGCCAGCAATATGACCGTGCTCGTCGTTGATCTGCTTGAAATGGTCGATGTCCAGCATCAGCAGCAGTGCGGTTTCTCCGGAGCGGGCCACGCGGTCGATCTCGCGCTCGATCACGGAGCGGAAATGGCGTCGGTTGGCCAGCCCCGTGAGGGGGTCGCGCAAAGACAGTGCGCACAAGCCATCAATCAGTGCTTGCAGGTAATGGGTGGGAGTGTCAGTGGGCAGACGGTTATCACTACCGCCCGCGCGAGTCACCAGATTGTGTGCGGTGGCAAGGCGCAGATCGCGCAAAAACACGGATTGGTGAGGGGCGGATGAGGTCACGACAAACTATCAATGATGACCGTCAGTGTAGCAGCGCCCCCTATCTTTTTGTGGATGTAGGCTTTTCGTCAGCGTTGATCTGAGTGAGTTCTGTGGGGAAATTGCCAAGCGTTCGCAGAAAGTCGGCATCCGTGCGGTAGAGCCTGATGGGGCTGCCTTCCTTATGCAGCAGGCCGGCGCGCTCCAGCCTTTGCTCGGCCGGCAGCTTCAACCCCACCACGTGCAGCAGACCGCCGCGCAATGCGACCAGGCGTTCCAGTCGGGCAAAGGTTTCGACTCCGGTGATGTCTATGCTGTTGATGGACTGCATCAGCAGCGCCAGGTCTTTGGCCTGGGGCGCTTGCTGCAGGGCATCGGCCGCGTAGCGCTCAAGTGCCGTGGCCGTGGCAAAGTCCAGGTCTGCATCCATGCGCAGAGCCACGACTTCAGGTGCCAGGGGGGGCAATTGCCAAAGCTGGCGGCTGCGCAGGCTGCCGTCGGGATGCTCGCCGACCTCGATGATGCGCGGGTGCAGGTGGTGATAGAGGTAGTAAGCCTGGCTGAGCATGATGCCCGCGAACACACCCCAGTACATGCGCGGGGCGGTGACGATGGTCAGCACCAGCGTGGCGACGCTGATGCTGGCTTCGACCTTGGAAATCCTGAAAAGCTTGAGAATGGCGCTGGGCTTGACCAGGTTGAGCACGGCGGTGATCACGATGGCAGCCAGCGTTGCCTGAGGCACATGGTAGAGCCAGGGTATGAACCAGAGCACGACCACAACCACCAGCAAAATGGAAAAGACGTTGGCGTAGCCGGTCCTGGCACCTGCGAGCAGGTTGACGGCAGAGCGCGAGAATGAAGCGCTGGTGGCAAAGCTGCCGAACAGGCCGGCGCTGATCTTGGACAGTCCCTGGGCAATCAGATCCTGATTCTCGTTCCAGCGCGTGCCGGCCTGCTGATGCTCGACCTGGGCACTGGACGCGGTTTCCAGAAAGCTGACCAGGGAGATGACCAGCACTGGCATGATCAGGGCGCCGAACTGCTCCCAGTCCAGCATGCCGGGCCACTGGAAGCTGGGCAGTCCCGCTGGCAGGTGGCCAATCACGGCTCCGCCCGCATCGGCAAAACCCGTGATCCAGCTGATGAAGCCGCTCAGGCCGATGATGAAAATGGCCGAGGGAAAAGCAGGACGCCATTTCTTGGCCAGCATCAAAAGAGCCATGCTGACCAGGCCGTAGGCGATGGATTGGATGCTGAACAGATAGATGGACGGCGAGTGCCAGACGGTGGACCAGTCAGCGCGCATGCCCAGAAGAGTGGGCAGCTGCGAGGCCAGAATCAGCAGGGCTGCTGCCTGGGTGAAGCCTGCCAGTACGGGGGAGGTGACCAGGTTGAGCAGCCAGCCCGCGCGTACCACGCCCAGACTCCATTGAACCAGGCCCGACAGAATGGCCATCCACGCAGCGAGCACCACCCACTGGGCCGAGCCCGGTTCGGCCATGCCGGTCAGAGAGGCGCCGATCAGCAAGGCGCTCAGCGCCGTAGGCCCCACGCCCAGCCGGGGTGAGGGGCTGAAGAGAATGGCCACTGCGGCCGGAATGATGGAGGCATAGATGCCGGTAATCAGCGGCATGCCCGCCAGCGCGGCGTAAGCCACGCCCTGGGGCAGCAGCATCAGGCCCACGGTCAGGCCGGCCCAGAACTCGCCGCGCAGCAGGCCGAAAGTCGGTTTGGGCCAATTGAGAAAGGGCAGCCATCGGGCCAGGGATTGCATGGAAGTCATGATTGCGGCAGAACTAAATCCTCTGCAAGCTTAGTCGGGCTTTGTTGTGCAGGGATTAAAAACAGGACGAGGCTACGATATTGGCCGAGGGGACGCCTTGTTCCAAAGTGACTCGAGGCGCGTTGCCCAAACCGGGCCGGCATGGCATCGATGGCGGCAAGGGGTCGGCGGATGGCCGATGAGTACGGGAGGGGGTGCCCGCCAGATCCGCGCCCTGCCATGCGACCGGGTGGGTCGCTGGCTGCTTGTGAATGATGCCCACGTTGAAATCGACTCGAAGACAGAGAAAACGGCGCCAACTGCTATGCATTTTCAATGTTGATGCCTTGTTTCATCCTAGCACGCTGCCCGCGCATATGCTGGGCAGCGCTCCCGTTTCGGGGCGGGAGCGGCCATAAAAAAGAGAGGCTCATGGCCTCTCTGTACACCTTGTGGTGTGGTGCGCGCGGTAGCTGAGCCACCTGCTGTTTGTCAGTTGCCCAGGTTGCGAATCGCCTCGGGAGTGTACTGGCTGGGTTTGAGGTCGTCCTTGCCCAGAATCGGTGCCTTGGGGCGCTCCTGGACCAGATTCATGCTCACATAGGAGCCGGCATTCAGGTCATAGTAGAACGAAGTGCCCGCATGCCATTTCTTGATGTCGTAGGCATAGTAGTAGTTGATTTCACCGTGCTGCCACAACTGGCCGCGTGCGTCGTAGAAGTCGCCCGAGACGGCGTGGCCGGTGTCTTCGTCGATGAACATCACGCGCTTGGAGTACAGGTGACGGAAGCCGGGCTTGAGCTTGCCCTCCAGCACCCAGACACGGCGCAGCTCATAGCGGGTGTAGGCAGGGTTGGGGTGACCTGGCTTGAGCAGATCGGCGTATTTCATCTGCTGGTTGATGCGGAAGGTGTTCGCAGGAATGAACATCTCGCGCTTGCCGTGCATGGTCCACTCGTAGCGCTCGGAGCCGCCGTTGAACAGGCGTTCTGAGTCGATGGTCGCCTTGCCGCTGGTGCCGGGGGAGGGCTGGTCATAGCCGAACTCGGGCAGTTGTCGCACGCGGCGAGTGCCGGGATCGTAATTCCAGGCCAGGCGCTTGTCCGTGCCAAAGTTCATGGGCTCGATGGACAGAATCACACCACCTTTTTCGCGCTCGGGCAGGATGGAGAAATTGGTCACATAGGCGTATTTGCCTTCGTTGGGCTTGCCCAGATTTTCCTTGGAGTCATAACGACTGAGCTGGATATAGCTGGTGCGGCCCCAGGCAATATCGCCGCTTGCGCCCACCAGAGCCATGTCGCGCTCCACCTCTTCGGTGCTGGCGCGGCTGGGCATGAGGTTGTTCCAGAGCAGTTCCAGGCCGGTCTTGGGAATGGGGAAGGGCAGAGCGCCCATGAAGCCCTTGACGCCATTGCCGTCGTTGACTACCTCGGCTTCCAGCGCATTGCGCTTGATGACGGCGCAGATATCGTCGTCATAACGGAAGTCGCGGTGGCCCGGATAGACGGGAATGCGCATGGTGGCGGGGAACTTGCTGAGCAGCGCCTTCTGGCCGGCGCTGAGCTTGTCGCCATATTGCGCCATGTTGGCGGCCGTGATCTCGAACAGCGGCTTTTCATTGGCGTAGATATCGGGCTGGAACTGTCCCACGGACCTGGTGAACTTCACGCCGGGCGGAACGCCCAGGATCTTGCCCGTGAATGGCGGGATGCTGCCGTCGGCATTGCCGGCCTTGATGGCGCCGGTGCAGGTCAGCTCCTTGCCCAGCTTGTCGGCTTCTGCGGCGGGAACCTTGGCACAGGCGGCTCCTGCGCTCAGCAAACCTATGCACAGCATCAGCGCTGTGCTCATCGTCTTTTGTTGCATTGCTCTTGTTTTCCTGGTGAAAAAACGGTGCAGGCCATGGCCTGTGAGCATTTATTCTTCAGATATTTGTCATGACATGAATCGTCTGTTGGGACTAATCGACAGCATCCGAGGCAAGCCCAGGACGCAAAAAAGGCAGCGCCGTTGCCGGAGCTGCCTTGGGTGGGATCAAAAATGACTAGGTATTAACGCGAGCCGTTCAGATCCATCTCCGAGTATTTGACGATCTTGGAGCCCTTGACCCATTTGTAGCCAAACCAGATGATCAGGAAGAGAGGCAGGCCGATATAGGTGGCGATGGCGCCGACCCAGTCAATCTGGTCCTTGATCAGATTCTCGTAGTTCTGGCCCAGGGTGATGATCAGGCACAGCACAAAGGCGAAGATGGGGCCGAAGGGGAAGGCTGCTGCCTTGTAGGGCAGCTGGTTCATATCGTAGTTCTGCACTTCGCAGCCCTTGCGGAAACGGTAGTGGCTGATGGCGATGCCCAGCCAGGCGACAAAGCCGCACATGCCGGACAGATTCAGCAGCCAGATATAGACGACTTCAGGGCTGAAAATATTGGTCAGAAAGCACAGGGCGGCGATCACGGTGGTGGCGATCAATGCCAGCACGGGCACGCCACGCGTATTGACCTGGGCAAACAGCTTGGGCGCCATGCCTTGCTTGGCCAGCGCATACAGCATGCGGGTGGAGGCATACATGCCGGAGTTGCCGGCCGACAGCACCGAGGTCAGCACCACGGCATTCATCACGGCGGCAGCGCCCAGCAGGCCGGCACGCTCGAACACCAGCGTGAAGGGGCTGACGGCGATATCGCCCAGATCGTTGCGCAGCAGCTTGGGGTCGGTATAGGGAATCAGCAGGCCGATGATGAGAATGGCGAAGACGTAGAACAGCAAAATGCGCCAGAACACCTTGCGCACGGCCTTGGGCACGTTCTTGGCAGGATCTTCGGATTCGCCGGCGGCGATACCGATCAGCTCCGTGCCCTGGAAGGAAAAGCCCACCACCATGGCCACGCCGATCAAGGCCGCAAAGCCGCCTGCAAACGGTGCATCGCCCGTGCTCAGGTTCGCAATATTGCCCCAGATTCCGTCAGGTGCGCCGCCTTGCAAAATACCGAAGATCATCAGCACGCCGATGGCGATGAAGACCAGCACTGTGGTGACCTTGATGGCGGCAAACCAGAATTCGGATTCGCCAAAGCCCTTGGCAGACAGTGCGTTCAGGCCGAACATCAGGGCCAGAAACAATGCACTCCACAGCACGCCGTTGGTGCCGGGGAACCAGTAGGCCATCACCAGTTGCGCCGCAACCAGGTCCACGGCAATGGTCACGGCCCAGTTGTACCAGTAGTTCCAGCCCAGGGCGAAGCCAAAGCCTTCATCCACGTACTTGGCGCCATAGGTGGCAAAAGAGCCGGAGACGGGCATGTGCGCGGCCATCTCGCCCAGACTGGTCATCAGGAAATAAACCATCAGGCCCACGATCATGTAGGCCAGCAATGCGCCGCCGGGGCCTGCTTGCGAGATGGTTGCGCCAGAGGCGACAAAAAGACCGGTGCCGATGGAGCCGCCGATGGCGATCATCGACATATGTCGGGCCTTGAGGGAACGGTGCAAGCCACCGTTGTCAGTTTTTGCTTGGCTATCGCTCATGAGAGATATTGGTTTTTTTTGCGGATCATGAAGCCTTGGTGGTCCTGCTGGTGAAAGCCTTGGCCTCATGCCCTTTTGTTGCGCCCTGATGTCGGGAGTCCCCGGATATCAACGCGGTCGGCGTGAACGGCGATGACATGCATCGTGCTCAGTGGCTTCCGATAGGGTGCAGATTGTGAGCGATTTGCGCAGGAGCCGTACAGTGTGAGCTGCAGATTAGGGGTGCCATGGGTTGAATCGATATCTAAGTGTTTGATATTTCAGAATTAATGACTGGATCGGAAATTCTGAAAAATATCCTTATATCTTCGTCAAATCGTCGGCGGGAGTGGCTTCATCCTCAGTCTGCATTCGGTTGGGCTTTGTCGATTTGATTGTTTTATTTTTCATTTCGTCAAAAATAAATGTCGAAATGTCAATGTTGGATGTCGATAGTTTCTGTCTTGAGATGAAAAGAGCCGCCAGCCAATAGTTATCAAGGACAGGCAGCTTCTTTTTTGATAGTGAACGGCGTGAGGTCAGGCCGTCTGCCTTGAATCAGCTGAGCAGCAAGGCGTCGTCTGCGAGCTTCTCGCCACGTACCTTCTCGAACATATGCAGCAGGGTGGGCATGTCCATGTTCGCATGCTCTTCGCCGCTGAAGTCCAGCACCACCTGGCCCTGGTGACGCATCACGGGCCGGGCCGGACCCACAGATGCAGACCAATGCCCGGCAGGCGCTGCGTGTGCCTGACAAGGGCTCGGCCATTCTGCTGCACGGCGAATCGGGGTCGGGCAAGGAGGCCTTTGCCAAGGCCACCCACGAGGCCTGCGTACGTCGGGCCCAGCCCGTCGTGGCGGTGAACTGCGCGGCGATTCCCGAGACTCTGATCGAGAGCGAGCTCTTCGGCTATCGCGAAGGCGCCTTCACCGGCGCCTGTGCCAAGGGCGCGGGCGGCAAGATCGCTCAGACCCATGGCGGAGACTTGTTCCTCGGCGAGATCTACGGCATGCATGCAGACCTTGCAGACGCGGCTGCCGCGCGTGTTGGCCGAGCGTGAAGTCACCCCGCTGGGCTCGGAGCAGCCCATCTCCGTCGATGTGCAACTGATCTGCGCCACGCAACGCGACCTGCGGGAGATGGTGGCCCAGGTAGAGTTCCGGCTCGATCTGTACTACCGTCTCCACAGCGTGACGCTGGAGCTGCCGGCGCTGCGCGACCGCGCAGACAAGTGCGCACTGATCGAGTGCCTGTTGAGGGGAGCGGTCTGCTGCTCTAGGGCCGTGCCGTGGCCATCACCGAAGCCGCGTGCCGGGTGCTGATGCGCCACGACTGGCAGGGCAATATCCGTGCGCTCAAGAACGTGCTGCGCACAGCCATGGTGCTGAGCGGCGACGGGGCCATTGCTCCCGAACATCTGCCGGCCCAAGTCGACGCCGGCCAGCCGCCTGTGCTGCCGCCAGAGCGCACGCTGTCGCTGGACGGCAGGCAAGAAGTCATGGTGGCGCAGGTGCAAGACGAGCGCCCGGCTTTGCGACAGGCGCTGAAGACGCATCACTGCAATGTGTGACCGAGGCCGCGCGCAGCCTGGGGCTGAGCCGGGCCTCGGTGTACCGGCACATGCCGCAAATGGGAGGTCGTGAGCCCCGACCGTCCGGGGGATTGTGCAAGCTCTTCCATCGGTGCCTGCTCTGGCTCCCAGGCTTGTACTTAGACAAATCGGACTAAGGTTTAGCGCCGGTAAGTAAAGTCAACCATCGCTGATAGCCTGCGCCTGTCAATGATTCACGGAGGGTGGATACATGACCTTTACTCATAAAGGAGCAGGCATGAAGGGGGTGACAGGAGTGGTTTCATTCGCGGAGATCGATCGCAGCCTGGACAGGCGCCTGGTCTTGCACCTGGGGCTGCTGGGACTGGTCTCTGCGGGTGCTGGCGGACTGTTGGCCGCCTGCGGCGGCGGTGATGGCATGGAGCCGAAAGCGGCCACGCCAAGGTTGTCGTCCATGCTCAACTTCCGAGACCTGGCCGGGGCGGACGACGCATCGGTCTACCGCAACGCTGCAGGGCAGCCATTGAAGCGCTGCGTGTTCTACCGCTCCAATGCGGTATTGCCCAACGCGGCCGATGCAGTGACGCTGGGCAACCTGGGCATTGGTACGGCCTACGATTTGCGCACCACGAACGAGGCGGCCAAGGACGCGGACCGGCTGCCGCCGGGGATCCGCTATGTGTATATGAACATCTTCGGCACGGCCGACCCGGTGTTCTCGCCCTTTCATACGCCCAAGGAGGCCGAGGCCGCGATGGAGGAGATGGGCCGTGTGATGGTGCGCGACGCCGGCATGCGCGCTCGCATGGGGCAACTGCTCAAGACCATGGCGTCTACCGCCGATGCGCAACTGTTTCACTGCACCGCCGGCAAGGACCGTACGGGTTGGGTGGCGGCACTGCTGCACACCATTGCCGGCGTACCGCGCGACACCATCTTGAAGGACTACCTGCTCACCAATACTTACACCGAGGCCTGGATGAAAGCCACCTATCAGCAGATGCTGGCGCACAACGGCAAGGATGCAGCCGATCTCTACTGGCCCCTGCTAGGCGTGCAGCGCAGCTACCTGGAGGCGGAGTTCGACGAGGCGGAGCGCGGCTTCGGCTCGATGGGTCGCTACCTGAGCGAAGGGTTGGGTCTGGGCACGGACGAGCTCGCGCAGCTACGCACCAAGCTGCTGGGTTGAGGTGAATGCTATATTTAAAGGAGCTTCAAGCGATTGATATATATGGATTTCAGATATGAATATATCTGATATATAGAGCTATCAAGCGCTGACAGCTATCAAAAAAAGTCCGCCAAGGGCGGACTTTTTGCAGGGATGGGGCCGGGTTTCAGCTCAGCAGCAGTGCATCGTCGGCCAGCTTCTCGCCACGTACCTTCTCGAACATGTGCAGCAGGTCGGGCACATCCATTTTGGAGCGCTCTTCGCCGCTGACGTCCAGCACCACATTGCCCTGGTGAAGCATGACGGTACGCGTGCCCACATCCAGCGCCTGGCGCATGCTGTGCGTGACCATCATGGTGGTGAGATTGGCTTCCTGCACGATACGTGCCGTCAGCTGCAGCACAAAGTCTGCGGTGCGCGGGTCAAGAGCGGCCGTGTGTTCGTCCAGCAGCAGAATGCGCGAGGGCTGCAGCGCCGCCATCAGCAGGCTCACGGCCTGGCGCTGTCCGCCCGAGAGCAGGCCGATACGGTCGGTCAGGCGATTTTCCAGACCCAGGCCCAGTGTGGCCAGGCGGTCGCGGTACAGCTCGCGATTGCTGGCCTTGACTGCCTTGGACAGGCCGCGGAGGTTGCCGCGCTCGTGTGCCAGAGCCATGTTCTCTTCGATGGAGAGGTCTTCACAGGTGCCGGCCATGGGGTCCTGAAACACCCGGGCCACCTGCTTGGAGCGGGACCATACCGGCATCCGCGTCATGTCGATGCCGGCAATTTCGATCTTGCCCTTGTCCACGCTCTGGTCGCCCGAGACGCAGTTCAGAAATGTGGACTTGCCTGCGCCGTTGGAGCCGATGACGGTCACAAACTGCCCGTCGGGGATGGACAGCGACAGGCCGCGCAGGGCGCGGGTTTCGATCGGCGTGCCGGGATTGAAGGTGAGTTCGAGGTTTTGTGCGTTCAGCATGATGTATTCCGATCAGTCACTGAGGGCGCAGCATTTGTTAGTGCTGCAGTTCCTTGGCGAGAGGGCCAGCAAGGGCCGCCCCGCAGCAAAGGCCATCGTCCCCCTTGGGGGACGCGGCAAAGCCGCTCAGGGGGTTACTTTCTCTTCAGCTTCTTCTTGATTTGCGGAATCACCAGTGCGATGGTCACCAGCACTGCCGTCACCAGATTCAAGTCCTGTGCCTTCAGGCCGATGGCATCGATATTGAGGGCCGCTGCGATGAAGAAGCGGTAGACCACGGCGCCGAGCACCACGGCCAGCGTGGCCCAGATGATCTTGCGCGAGGGCAGGATGGTCTCGCCCACGATCACGGCCGCCAGGCCGATGACGATGGTGCCGATGCCCATGGAGATGTCGGAGCCGCCCTGCGTCTGCACGAACAGCGCTCCGGCCAGACCGACCAGGCCGTTGGAAATTGCCATGCCCAGCAAAATCATGGCGCCGGTATTGACGCCCTGAGCGCGGGCCATGCGGGCATTGGAGCCCGTGGAGCGGATAGCCAGACCGCGTTCGGTGGCAAAGAACCAGTCCAGAGCCAGCTTGGCCACGATGACAAAGCCCAGCATGATCAGCGGACGCATCACATAGTCTTCAATGTTCGCCGGCTGCAGCATGGTGAACAGTGTTGGCTCGTTGATCAGCGGCACATTGGGGCCGCCCATGATGCGCAGATTGACCGAGTACAGGCCGATCATCATCAGGATGGAGGCCAGCAGGTCCATGATCTTGAGCTTGACGTTGAGCCAGCCTGTGATGAAGCCGGCCACGGCTCCGGCTGCCGTGCCGGCCAGCGTGGCCAGCCAGGGATTGGTGCCCGTGGAAATCAGAATGGCGCAGACCGCACCACCGAGGGGGAAGCTGCCGTCGACCGTCAGATCGGGAAAACGCAGCAAGCGAAAGGAGATGAAGACGCCCAGCGCCACCAGGCTGAAGATCAGGCCAATTTCAATGGCACCGAGAATGGAAAATAGGGACATAGAGAGAGCGACAGGCGCGGCAAACGTCTAAAAAAATCGGCAGGGCCATGTTGCCACGGCACCTGCCGCTGCGCTGGCACCGCCTGAGAGCGACAGTGCTGGCGACAGGGAGTGGATTACTTGACCACGGTAGCGGCGGACTTGATCAGCGCGTCGGACAGCTTCACACCTTGCTTTTCAGCCGCACCGGGATTCACGAACAGCTCCATCTTGGTAGAGACTTCGGGCTTGATGTCACCGGGCTTTTCGCCCTTGAGAATGCGCACCACCATGCGGCCTGTCTGTTCGCCCAGATCGCGGTAGTTGATGCCGTAGGCGGCCACGGCGCCGCGCTTGACGGAGTCGGTGTCAGACGCCACCAGAGGAATCTTGGCGTCCTGGCCCACCTTGACCAGCGATTCGTAGGCCGACACCACGTTGTTGTCGGTGTTGGTGTAGATCACGTCCACCTTGCCTACCAGCGAGCGTGCGGCGCTGGAGACGTCCACTGAACGGGGCGCCGCAGCCGTCACCAGAGTCCAGCCCATCTTGGGCAGCAGGGCCTGCAGTTCCTTCACGACCACGGCGGAGTTGGCTTCACCGGGGTTGTAGACCATGCCGATGCGCTTGGCATTGGGCACGACCTGCTTGACCAGATCCATCTGCTTGTCCAGGGCCAGCAGGTCGGAAACGCCGGTCACATTGTTCTTGGAGGGTTCCCAGCTGGCGACCAGCTTGGCAGCAACGGGGTCAGTCACGGCAGAGAACACGACGGGCACGGTCTTGGTCGACGCGATCACGGCCTGCGCGGAAGGGGTGGCAATGGCGACGATGGCATCGGGCTTGTCACCCACGAACTTGCGCGCGATCTGGGCAGCCGTACCGGTATTGCCCTGTGCGCTCTGGTATTGCCACTTCAGGGACTTGCCTTCTTCGTAGCCGGCTGCCTTCAGGGCATCCTTGACGCCGTCGCGCACCGCATCCAGGGCGGGGTGTTCAACAATGGCGGTCACGGCCACGGACTTGGTATCGGCGGCATAGGCACCCGACATGGCGGAAATTGCCAGGGCCAGTGCGCCCATGCGGGCCAAGGACAGCTGCTTCATGTGTATCTCCAGCGTTTGTTGTGTGTTGCAGGTGAATTAAGACGGCAGTGCGTGATGCGCGTCGCCTCGCGGCAAAGTCTACTGCACCGATCCAGCTGTCTTCGTGATTGAGATAACCTTGTTTATCCCTATACGATGATCGCGAAAAAATGGCATGAAAGCTGCGCAAAGCGCTATTTGACTGAAGTTGGTGTGTGTGGATGTAGGGTAATGGCGCGCAATATTGCGTTGAGCGTGGCCTGATTTCGGTTTTGTATCGCATTTTTCCTGCGCCTGATGCGATATGGGCAGGCATATTGATGCAATTGCCTGTTTTTTGAGCATTGCTCTTTCCGAACTGGCAAGCGATCTTCATTGAGTGATTCGCGGCGATTGCGGTGGCATGCGTTTTTTCCGTGATGCTGCAAATTTGTGGGCATTTGGCTGCCTGCGTTGCTAAAAACATTCAGCCCATAAAAAAGCCTGCGCAGCAATGGCTGGCGCAGGCTATGTGGCGCAGCATCCGGAGCAACTGCTGCCGCCGAATGCAATCGAGGGCGGATTACATACCTGAGTAGTTCGGCCCGCCGCCGCCTTCGGGTGTCACCCAGACGATGTTCTGTGTCGGGTCCTTGATGTCGCAGGTCTTGCAGTGCACGCAATTCTGTGCATTGATCTGCAGGCGCTGCTTGCCGGCATTGGCTTCGTCCTCCACGAATTCGTAGACGCCTGCGGGGCAGTAGCGCTGCTCGGGGCCGGCGAACTTGGTCAGGTTCACGTCGACGGGAACGCTGGCATCCTTGAGCGTCAGGTGAGCTGGTTGGTTCTCTGCATGATTGGTGCTGCTGATGAAGACGCTGGAGAGGCGGTCAAATGTCAGCTTGCCATCGGGCCTGGGATACTCGATGGGCGTGCAATCGGCTGCAGGCTTCAGATAGGCATGGTCGGGTTTGTTGCGATGCAGCGTCCAGGGGATGTTGCCGCGCAGCACAAACTGCTCCAGGCCGTTCATGATCGAGGCGGTGGTCAGGCCCTTCTTGAACCAGGCCTTGAAGTTGCGTGCCTTCCACAGTTCCTCATACAGCCAGCTGTTCTCGAACGCATAGGTGTAGGCGGTCAGTTCGTCACTCTGGCGACCTGCGGCGATGGCGGCGTAAGCGGCTTCTGCGGCCAGCATGCCGGTCTTGATCGCGGCATGGCTGCCCTTGATGCGGCTGACGTTGAGGAAGCCAGCCTCGCAGCCGACCAGTGCGCCGCCGGGGAAGACAAAGCGGGGCAGGCTGGAGATGCCGCCGGCCGTGATGGCGCGGGCACCGTAGGAGATACGCTTGCCGGGCTTGATGCCATTGGCTTCGTCGCCTTCCAGGTAGTATCGGATATTGGGGTGGGTCTTCCAGCGCTGCATCTCCTCAAATGGAGACAGATAGGGGTTGGAGTAATCCAGGCCGGTGATGAAGCCCAGTGTGACCAGATTGTCTTCCAGGTGATAGAGGAAGGCACCGCCGTAGGTGTCGCTCTTCATGGGCCAGCCTGCGGTGTGCAGCACCATGCCGGGCTTGTGGCGCTTGGGGTCGATTTCCCAGAGCTCCTTGATGCCCAGACCGTAAGTCTGAGGGTCGCGGTTGGCGTCCAGGGAGTACTTGGAGATGATCTGCTTGCCGAGGTGGCCGCGCGCACCTTCGGCAAAGATGGTGTATTTGCCGTGCAGTTCCATGCCCAACTGGAAGTCGCCCGTGGGCTCGCCTTCCTTGCTGATGCCCATATTGCCGGTGGCCACGCCCTTGACGGAGCCGTCTTCGTTGTAGAGCACTTCGGCTGCAGTGAAGCCGGGGAAGATTTCCACGCCCAGGGCTTCGGCCTGCTCTGCCAGCCACTTGGTGACAAAGCCCAGGCGAACGATGTAGTTGCCTTCGTTATGGAAGCACTTGGGCAGCAGCCAGTTGGGGGTGCGCAAGGAGCTCTTCTCGCCGAGGAAGACCATGGCGTCTTCGGTCACCGGCTGGTTCAGGGGAGCACCCTTTGCCTTCCAGTCGGGTATCAGCTCGGTCAGCGCGCGAGGATCCATGATGGCGCCAGACAGCGTGTGTGCGCCGGGCTCGGAGCCTTTTTCCAGCACGACTACGGAGACATCCTGACCTTTTTCGGCCGCCAGCTGCTTGAGGCGAATGGCAGTGGCCAGGCCACCGGGGCCACCGCCCACCACCACCACGTCATATTCCATGGCCTCTCGCGGGCCGTACTGGGCCAGGATCTCTTCGTTTGTCATCGGGAAAGTCTCGCTTGATATTGGATTGGGAAAACTGGCGTGCGCGGCCTTGGCAGGTGCGTCTGCAAAAACCGCGATGCGGGCGATTCTATGCTGACAGCCCGGCACGACCGTGCAGATTTGGCGACAGCGCATCAATCGGTGTTGCGACAAAGTCCATAGGCTAGTGATCGTCCCAGGGGGTGCCATCCCTCAAAGCAACTAGAACAAGGCGATGATGCCGTTGCAAATCTCGTTCAATCAGGAGACATACCGGAATGAAAATCGAACTGCCCGAGCTGAAGAAGCAGGTCTATGAAACGCGCTTTCCCGTACGCTGGGGCGATATGGACGCCATGGGGCATGTCAACAACGCCCAGTACTTTCGCTATCTGGAAACTGCCCGTATCGACTGGATGCGTGGCATGGGCCTGAATCCGGACCCCGCAGGGCAGGGGCCGGTCATCGTCAACGCCTTTTGCAACTTCTATCAGCAGCTTGCGTATCCCGACGAGGTGCTGCTCAAGATGTTTGTCAGCGATCCCGCACGCACTACCTTTGAGACCTGGGCCACCATGGAGCGTGTTGCACAGCCGGGAGTTATCTGCGCCGCTGGCGGAGGCACGGTGATCTGGGTGGATCTCCCCCGGCAGAAAGCCGCTGCGCTTCCGGACTGGATACGTTCGGCAGTAACGGCATGAGTCCAGTTCGGAATTCCGTACATCAATTCGGATACCGTCCGGAAATCCGATTACGGTTATGCAAAAAAGTATTTTGAATATAAGCAAATCAAAGACTTGGACGTGATTTCTTGGCTGGCACGGTATGTGCTTAAAGGACGGCACGCCGCTTCATTGCGGCTGACCAAGTGAGACTGGGACTGGACCTGGCTGACGAAACCTCGGTTCCGTCTGCGGTCCGTCTCGGTTTGTTGTCGCTGCCAGAACCCGGTGCCTGCATGGCCTGGATTCAGGTAGTGGCTCAAACAACGCATACCAAGATTCCAAGAAATGAAATCCAACCGCCTGACCATCATGGTTCTGCTGGCCATGGTTCTGGGTGTGGTTGTGGGCTATCTAGTCCACGCCAACGCCGCGACACCGGAGACAGCCAAAGACATTGCCGGCTATTTCGGCATTCTCACCGACGTATTTCTGCGCATGATCAAGATGATCATCGCGCCCTTGGTGTTTGCCACGCTGGTGGCAGGGCTGGCCAATATGGGCGATGCCGGCTCTGTGGGCCGAGTGGGTGGTCGTGCGCTGGGCTGGTTTATCGCGGCATCGTTCTGCTCGCTGTTTCTGGGTCTGGTTTTTGCCAATGTGCTGCAGCCCGGCCATGGCCTGACGGTGGAGCTTCCCACGAATGCCGAGAGCCTGGGTCTGAAGACCGGTGCGCTGAATTTCAAGGATTTCATCACCCATGTCTTCCCCAAGAACATCTTCGAGGCCATGGCCACCAATGAGGTGTTGCAGATCCTTGTGTTTGCGCTGTTCTTCGGTATTGCTCTGGGCTACCTGAACCACCAGAAAAAGCACATGCTGGTCGATCTGATGGAAGAGACCTCGCATGTCATGCTGCGCGTGACCGAGTACGTGATGCGCTTTGCGCCCGTTGGAGTGTTCGGCTCTGTCGCAGGCACCATTGCCACCCACGGACTGGGCATGCTGCTGGTGTTTGGCAAATTCCTGCTGGGCTTCTATATTGCGCTGGCCGCACTGTGGGTGCTGCTCATCGGTGCCGGCTATCTCGTGCTGGGCAAGGATGTCTTCCGTCTGCTCTCGCTGATTCGCGGCCCGGTGCTGGTGGGCTTTTTCACGGCCAGCAGCGAATCCACGCTGCCCAAGCTCATGGAGCAGCTGGAAAAATTCGGCATCAAGCCGCGTATCACCGGCTTTGTGCTGCCTCTGGGTTACTCGTTCAACCTCGATGGCTCCATGATCTACACCACCTTCCTGGCCATCTTCATCTCTCAGGCCTATGGCATCGAGATGACACTGACCGCGCAGCTGACCATGCTGCTGGTGCTGATGATCTCCAGCAAGGGCATTGCCGGCGTGCCTCGAGCCTCGCTGGTGGTGGTTGCCGCCGTGCTGCCCATGTTCGGTTTGCCGGAAGCGGGCATCCTGCTGATTCTGGGCATCGACCATTTCCTGGACATGGGCCGTACATTGACCAATGTGCTGGGCAATGCCATTGCCACGGCCGTGGTTGCCAAATGGGAAGGCAGCGAAGAGCAGGAGTCCTGCGCAGATCTGGCGGTCGAGCCACACCTGGTGCCCGAGCCCATTCGCGCCCGAGCCTGATCGTCCCATTGCCCGGATTCCTGTCCCCTGCGGTGCCGGGCGCTGCTACCATGGTTCGCACCATGTTAGCTTTCCTGCCTCCGCGCCTGCGTGCTGTTTTGCTGATCCTGCTCTGGCTGGCTGCAAGCAGCCTGGGCGGCTGGCTGGGCTATCAGGGCTTTGTCAAGATCGGTCTCGAGACCGTGGTGGCTGCCGGCAACAACCGCCTTGATCTCTATGCTGCCAGCCTGCGGCGCGAGATCGACAAATTTGCCTTTCTGCCCGATGTCGTGGCCCTGCAGCCCGAGATCCTGTCGCTGCTGCAATCGCCCCTCGACGAAAGACTGCAGTCTCGCGCCAATCTCTATCTGGAGGAGCTGAGCCGTCGTGCGGGCACCCTCAGCGTCTACATGCTCGATCACGACGGTCACGTGCTGGCTGCCAGCAATTGGCGCCGCGCCGACAGTTTTGTGGGCGAGAACCTCGGTTTCAGGCCCTATGTCCAGCAGGCATTGCGAGAAGGGCGCGGGCGCTACTTCGGCGTGGGCACCACGCGCGGCGAGCCCGGCTATTACCTGACCACTACCTTGGGGCAGGGCGAGATGCATGGCGTGGTGGTGGTCAAGGTCGGGCTGGCGCAGCTCGAACAATCCTGGGCCAGCGCAGAGTCTCCGGTGCTGGTCAGCGATGAAAATACCGTGGTCATTCTCAGCAACATGCCCGCCTGGCGCTTTGCCACCTTGCTGCCGCTGGATGAGGCAAGGCGTGCCGAGCTGGAAGCTTCGCAGAAATACAACCGCCTGAACCTGCGGCCTCTGGGCTGGCGCGGCATGAGCAGTGTCACGGGCGTCAGGCAGGTGAGCATTCCCGATGTCAAGGACGCTGCGGCAGACCAGAGCGCAGGCCGCTTTCTGGCCCAGTCCAGACCTATGGCCGGCACGCCCTGGCAGATTACCGTGCTCTCCCCCCTGAGCGTTGCACTGCAGTTGGCGGCCAGTCGCGCCTGGGTGACGGGGGCGTTGATTGCATTGATGCTTTTGCTGGGAGCTTTGCTGTACCAGCGGCGCAGACATGTGCGTGAGCAACTGGCGGCCCAGCAAGCTCTGAAACAGGCCAACGAGGTGCTGGAAAACAAGGTGCAGCAGCGCACAGCCGATCTGCAGAGTGCCAATGTGGCGTTGCAGCAGGAGGTGATGGAGCGCGTGCAGGCCGAGACCACGCTGCGCGCTGCGCAGGACGAGTTGGTACAGGCAGGCAAACTGGCCGTCATCGGTCAGCTCTCTACGGAAGTGGCCCATGAGCTTAATCAGCCCCTGGCGGCCTTGCGGGCGCTGGCCGGTAACAGTCAGCGCTTTCTGGAACGCGGTCAGAGCGAGATGGTGCAAAGCAATCTGCAGCGCATGGCGGAGCTGACCGAGCGCATGGGACGTATTACCGGGCAGTTGCGCAACTTTGCCCGCAAGTCCGCAGGCCAGCCCGAGCCGGTTGAACTGGCCAAGGTGGTCGATGGCGCTCTGTCCCTCATGGAGCCGCGCATTGCCCAAAGCGGCGCCATGATCGTGCGACAGCCCTCGGATCTCGCGCTGAGCGCCTGGTGCGATGCCAATCGCGTACAGCAGGTGTTGATCAATCTGTTGAGCAATGCGCTGGACGCCGTGCAGGGCGGCAATACGCGGTGCGTGGAAATTGCCTGCAAGCGTTCCGGTGCCTGGGCGCAGATCACGGTGCGCGACCATGGCCCCGGACTCAGCGATCAGGCGCAAGCGAGACTGTTCGAGCCTTTTTTCACGACCAAGCCAGAGGGACTGGGCTTGGGTCTGGGCCTGCCTTTGTCGGCCGAGATCGCCCAGGCCGCAGGCGGCAGCCTGACGGGGGGCAACCATCCGGAAGGCGGGGCCATCTTCACGCTGAGCCTGCCCTTGGTGGATACTCGGCCGCTGTCCTGATTGCCTGCAGCCCATGAACCCTTCCCTCAAAGTCCTGATCGTTGAAGACGATGCCGATGTCGCCATGGCCTGCGAGCAGACCATGCGTCTCGAGGGTCTGGACTGCGTCTGCGTGAGCAGTGCCGAGCAGGCGCAAAAGCACCTGTCCCCGGATTTTGCCGGCATCGTGGTCAGCGACATCCGCTTGCCGCAGATGAGCGGCCTTGGGCTGCTGGCCGCCGTCCGCGTGCTGGATGCCGAGCTGCCCGTGATTCTCATCACAGGTCATGGCGATATCTCCATGGCCGTGCAAGCCATGAAGGATGGCGCTGCCGATTTTCTGGAGAAACCGTTTGCGCCCGAGCGCCTTGTGGACGCCGTGCGCCGTGCGCTGGAGCGCCGTCGCCTGGTGCTGGAGGTGCGCAGCCTGCGTCAGCAGCTACAAAGTCGGGATGTGTTGCAGCACCAGTTGCTGGGGCGCTCGCTTCCCATGCAGCAGCTGCGCAGCACATTGCAAAGCCTTGCGGCCAGCGAGGCCGATGTGCTGATCTGGGGGGAAACGGGCACCGGCAAGGAAAGAGTCGCGCGCAGCCTGCATGAATCCAGCCGGCGCAAGAGAGGCAATTTTGTCGCGATCAACTGCGGCGGCCTGCCGGAGACGCTGTTTGATAGCGAAATGTTCGGCAGCGAGGCCGGGGCCTTTACCGGCGCGGGCAAAAAGCGCATCGGCAAGATCGAACATGCCAGCGGCGGCACCTTGTTTCTCGACGAGATCGAAAGCATGCCCCTGGCCATGCAGGCCAAGCTGCTGCGCGTGCTGCAGGAAAGAGTGCTGGAGCGCCTGGGCTCGAACACGCTCATTCCCGTCGACTGCCGTGTGATTGCTGCAACCAAGGTCGATTTGCTGGAACTCAGCCGTCAGGGCCTGTTTCGCTCCGATCTTTATTACCGTCTCAATGTGGTAACCGTGAACCTGCCCCCGCTGCGCGAGCGCCGCGAGGATGTTGCGCTGCTGTTCGAGCATTTCGCGTTGCAGGCCGCTGCCCGCCACCAGCGCCCTGTGGCAGAGCTGACGCCGCAGCGTCTGCAGGCACTGCTTGCCCACGACTGGCCAGGCAATGTGCGCGAGCTGCGCAACACGGCCGAGCGCATCACGCTGGGGCTGGATGCCGGCCTGTCCCCGTCCGGTATGACGTCCGAGGCAGCGGCTTCGTTGGCGGCAACCATGGAGTCCATAGAGCGTTCCCTGATTTCGGAGGCCTTGCGCAACAACGAAGGCAGCCTGACGCGCACGGCCCAGGCGCTTCACACTCCCAAGACAACGCTGCACGACAAGATTCGCAAGTACGGGCTTTGACCAGGCTGTGGCCGAGCCATGAGCGCGGCAGAGCCGGCTCGCCGTTGCCGGGCTTGCGCTCCGGAGCGAAACCCGCATCCCGCTACACTGAGGCATGCGTGAATACAAGGTCATGGTCATCGGTGCTTACGGCTTCTTCGGCAGCCGGCTGGTTGCCAGGCTGGCCAGGCAAACCGGTTTGCACATCGTGGTGGCAGGGCGCTCGGTCTCTGCGGCGCAGGCGCTGGTTGAAAGTCTGGCCCCGAATGCTTGCTCAAGCCTGAGCCACGCAGTGCTGGACGTGATGGCGCGGGGCCTGGAGGAGAGGCTCAAGGCGCTGGAGGTGGATGCGCTCATTCACACCTCGGGCCCGTTTCAGGGGCAGGACTACCGCGTGGCCCGAGCCTGCGCCGACGCCGGCGTCCACTATGTGGACCTGGCCGATGGGCGTGACTTTGTCTGCGGCATCGATGTGCTCGATCCGCAGGCCAGAGCTGCGGGCGTGCTGCTGCTCAGTGGTGCCAGCTCGGTACCTGCGCTGTCCTCGGCGGTTGTGGATGCGCTGGCTTCGGGCATGGCTCGCGTCAGCGATCTCGACATAGGCATCAGCCCGGGCAATCGTACGGATAGAGGTCTGTCTACAGTCGCTGCCATCCTCAGCTATTGTGGCAAACCGCTGCCTGGTTCCGGGCAGCAAGCCTTGATTGGCTGGCTACGCAGCTATGGGTATGACTATCCGGCTCCTGTTGGGCGGCGGCTGCTGTCGGCCTGCGATATACCGGATCTCGCGCTGTTACCGCTTCGCTATGAAGGAAGTCCTTCCATCAGATTCGGTGCCGGGCTTGAGCTGTCGTTCTTGCAGCGTGGGATGAATGCCATGGCCTGGCTGGCTCACAGAGGGCTGGTGCGGGACTGGTCTGCACATGCGCGCAGGCTCAAGCGCATGGCGGACTGGTTCAAGAGCTGGGGCAGCGATGCAGGGGCCATGCATGTCACGGTCAGTGGCCTGGATGCAACGGGGCAAGCCTGCCAGCGCTGCTGGGTGCTTATGGCAGGCTCGGGCGACGGGCCCTATGTTCCCACGCTGGCTGCCAGTGCGCTGGTACGCAAGCTGGCTTTGGGTGCGCCGCTGGAGCCAGGCGCCAGGCCTTGCATGGGGCTGCTGACGCTGCAGGACTTTGTGGACGAAGCGCAGGGGCTGGATATTCAGATGCGGAGACTGGATTGATGATGCAGAGCGCTTCTTTGTTTCAGCAGGCCATGGGCGATGAGTTCTGCAAGCTCGATGCCGCCCTGCAGCGCTTTCACGTCCTTCAGGGTGAGCATCAGCTCCAGGGCAGGGTGCAGACCGGCGCCCCCCGGACTCTGGCAGCCAAGCTGCTGGCGCTGGCTCTGGGCACGCCACGCGCCGCCAGCGAGGGGACGATTCATTTCGAACTGCAGGCCAGTCCCGAGGCGGAAACCTGGATTCGCATCTTCCCCTTGCAGCTCATGCGCTCAACCATGCAGTTGCACAATGGCCACCTGATCGAGCGCCTTGGCCTGGCGCGATTGTGCTTTGCCTTGCAGGCGGTAGATGGACGGCTCCTCATGCGACTGCAGCGTCTGTATTTTCTGGGTTTCCCATGCCCGGGCTGGCTGGCGCCGCGCATCGTGGCCGAAGAAGCCGGAGCCGGGAAGCACATGCAATTTCATGTCGAAGCGGCCGTCCCCCTGATTGGCGTGGTGGCCAGTTATCGTGGCTATCTGTTGCTGCCCGAGGAAAAAACATGATTGTGGTCTTTGATGGGCAATGTCTGTTGTGCAATGGCTGGGTGCAGTTCTTGCTCAAGCACGACAAGCAGGGCATTTTTCAGTTCGCTGCCATACAGGGCGAGGTCGGCGGCAGGCTGTTGGCCGATGCAGGCTTGCGCATAGAGGGTCTGCAGACCTTGCTGCTGGTGGACGGCCAGCGCTCCTGGCAGCACACGGATGCCATCCTGCGCGTGCTGCACGCCCTGGGCTGGCCCTGGCGACTGACAGCGGTGATCAGGTTGATACCCTCTGCATTGCGCGATGCGCTCTACCGAATGATCGCCAGAAACCGCTATCACTGGTTCGGCAAAAGCGAGCAGTGCATGATGCCGGACCCTGCTGTGGCTGCCCGCTTTCTGGACTGAATTCCGAATGAAGAGCTGCATCGCTCAGCGGACATGGGGGCGATGCCATTGATGGATCCGCAATCAGGCATGCTCTGGCGGCATGGGTGGAATATTCAACAGGGCTTGGTATTTTTTCTGCAGGTCGCAAAAGCGTTTCAGCGTCGGCAGCACAGCCTGCATATTCAGCGCTTTGTGCAGCAGCGGCAGTTGCTGCATGCCGAGCTTTTTCAACGACTGACTTGCCTCGTGAAAGCAGGCTTCGCCTTTTTCATCTTCGTAGTACAGCTGTTCCAGTTCGAGCCAGCCCGCGTAGTAGCCGTAGTCAAAGAACTCCTGAAAGTTCTCGGCAATCACCCAGCTCAATTCGTTCACGCAGGGCAGTGTCATGACGATGGGGCAGACGCTATCGGGTAGGCGCTCATCGACCAGATAGCTGTAATGAACGCTGTCGCAGCCCGTTGTCGCAAACGTCATCACATTGCGCGGCGTGCACCAATCGATGTAACTGGGTACAGGGGGGATCTCCAGTCGCAGGCCACAGTCCCCAAAAACGGCTTCGGGCGACAGGCCGAACAGCGGGCCCATGGCTGCAGCTGTGTCATACAAAGTCTGCAGTGGTGCGGGAATCTGAAAGGACCGAATTGCATTGCGCATTGCAGCATATTAGCAACGCCGGTTAGGCGGCCCGGCAGTTACTCGTTAGAATCTGCAGTCTATCAGTCCTTCTTGATGCTGCTGCTCGAAGGTGCGTTGCATCTCCCAGATTCGGAGATGCGCTGTTGCGTACCTGTTTTTATCAGCATCATGCCGCATTCTTCCGGGAAGCTTTCCCGACTGCAAAAAGCTCTGTCACGTCAGGGCATCCAGGTCTCCTACCGAGACAATATCTATCAAATCCATAACGAGCAGGCAGCAGCCACCATTTTGCTGCCCGACAGCCTGCCGCTGGAGCACAAAGCCGTTAGTCAACTGCTGGACTTCGCTTCGGTTGCGGACCCGCAAGGCCATGGAGTGGTCTGCAAAGCCTGTGCCACTCCGGACTTTCACCCCGGCAGCATTGCGCCCGTGGGGGCGGTGGTGGCCACGTCGCCAGATTTCGTGATTCCTGCGGCCATCGGCACGGATATCAACTGCGGCATACGCCTGCTGAGCACGGGCCTGACGCAGGCGCAGGCCGAGCTGCACAAAAGCACCATCGTGCAGCGACTGACCCGCGTCATCTTGCAGAACGGGCGCGATGTGCCCGTGCGCAGCGCAGGCTTCAAGGCGCTGTTTGATGAGGGGCCCCAGGCCTTTATTGAACAGTTGCCTGGCGTGGGTCTATGGCAAGGCGTGAACCGCGATCGCCTGCAAGCCGAACTGGCCGAGTGCGTGGGTCTGCAAGGCTTTGCGGGCCAGAGTCGCTACGCGCCTGAAGCCCTGTTGCAGGCGCGCGAGCTGCTGCGCCCGCCGTCTGCCGCGGACCTGGGAAGCGGCAACCACTTTCTGGAGTTCTGCGTGGTTGAGGAAGTCTACGATCGTCATGCCGCCTACGCCGCGGGACTCAAGAAGGGCGATGTCACGGTGATGATCCACACCGGCTCGCGCGATGTCGGTTTTTATGTCGGTCGTCGCTGGATGGAACTGGCCAGGCAGCAATGGCCGCAAGGCATCAAACACCCCCAGCATGGTCTGTATGGACTGAGCGGCGCGCTGGCGCAGGACTATCTGCAAGCGATGGGTGTGGCTGCGCGCTATGCGTGGTTCAACCGCATGGCGCTGGCGGAGCTGGTGCGCAAAGAGCTGGCGGGCATTGCCGCGCCCGATGCATCGCGCCTGATTGTGGATGTGCCCCACAACGTGGTGATGACCGAGGGCGAGTTCAACGTACACCGCAAGGGCTCCACTCCCGCGCATGACGGCCAGTGGGCGCTGATTCCGGGCTCGATGGGCGACTACTCCTTCCTCGTCAAAGGTCTGGGCCATGAAGACTGGCTGCGGTCCTGCAGCCACGGCGCGGGCCGCCAGGTGCGCAGACAGGAAACGCGGCGCATGAAGCAGCCGCTGGTCGAATCCGTATGGCAATGCATCACCTTGCGTGAAGAGCGACTGATCGAAGAAGCGCCCAGCGCCTACAAACCCGTAGGGCCGGTGTTGCAGGCGCAGGAAGAGGCGGGGCTGATCCGTGCGAGTGTGCGGTTGAAGCCTTGGCTGACTTTCAAGGCTTGAGGTTGAAGTCGCTGCCAGCGCCTGACGTCCAGGTGTTGGTGGCAAGGCTGTTTGACTATTCGGGAGTTCGAGGAAGATGGGTGAAATTGATAGGTGGGAGACAATCAGATCAATGCATCGAACCCGCCACACCATAGCCACGGCTGTCTCGATTTGCTGCAATATCACATCTTGCGGGCTGCATGGTGCGGGCATGCATCGCATGCACAGATCTGGTCGCACCCTGTAATGCCCGGTGCGCTGGCTTATGGTGCCGGTAATGTATTCATTCATGAGTCGGAGCCAGCGACCGTGTGAGATGCAACAGTCACTTTTCGATCAATACTCGCTGCTGCAGGTCTCACATACCTGTGGCCACTTGAGCAAGCCATGAACATGACCGCCAGCTTTACCCTCGCTCCCGCCGACTTCGTTCGCCTGCAGAAAGTGGTTTCGCGGCGCTGGCATCAGAAGGCAGGGATGCTTTCCTGGCCGTTCCTCCTGCGGATTGTGGTGTGGCTTTCCATTGGCCTGGCCGGTGCAGCCTACGCGCGACTGATGCGTGAGTTTCCCGAGATCTCCCGCCCACTGGGAGTGGTTGCCTGCCTTCTGCTCGTCGCTTTGATCGCCGTCGTGACGATGCCATACCTGTCGCAGGCATCTATGCGCAAGCTCATGCTCCTGCCGGATGGAGCGTTTCTGTCGCCGCAAACGGTCACGCTCTCGTCGGACGCCATCAGGGTAGCCTCGGTTCGAGGTGACATGATGCTGCCGTGGTCAGGAGTGCTGGCGCTTGCCGAAGATGAGGTGAACTACTATCTGTTCATCGACGCTATGCAGGCTCTGATACTGCCCAGGGCAGCCATTGCCCCCATGGCTGCAGAGTTCGAGCAGTTCACGCGCCATCTCAGGGCCTCTGCGATTTAAGTCTTTGTTCTTGCAGATGCTGGCGCAGTCATGACGGCAACCCGAGGCGAAGGGCCAGGCTTGCATGCGTCCAATACCATCTTGCCCTTGTAGTGGCCTGCCGCTAATTTCCGGGTGTCTGTTTCTGCTCTTGAAGCGTCAAGGCCTCGCGTCGCTGGATTTCATCCACCAGTGCCCTGAACTGGCGTTTCAGCAACTGGCGCAGCACTGGCTTCCCAACCAGCGGCGGGATGGCGAAAGCCGGGACCAGGCGAGCGCTGTAAGCCAAGCGTACCCGGCCGTCGGCTTGGGTTTCCAGGGTATAGCTGCCGTCCATCTGCTTGAGATTGCCGCCTATTGCATGTGCGGCGATGCGCTGCTGTGGCCATTCGGTCACAGCCAGTCTGACCTCGATTGCCTGGCGAAAAAACAGAAACCCCAGACTGCCTTTTTGCTCCAGCAGCACCTGGTTGCCGTCGCGCTGCAGCACACGCGAACTTTGCATATCCGGTACAAAGTCGGCCAGATGGTCGTAGTCGGAAATCACGCTCCAGGCCGTAGCGAGCCTGACTTGCATGACGGCCAAGGCGCTCACCGTCAATGCCTCATTGTGCTCGGCAGTCTCTATGCGCAGCTCTTGTGCCGAAACCTGCAAACCGCCGCAGAGCAGGGTCAGAGCTGCGCCGCAGGCAGCAACAAGTCCTGTTTTCATGACCGGGATTCCTGCTTCAGCGGTGGAGCGGCGCGCACTTCGAAGTTCAACTCGAGCCTGTCGCGGACCTGGATTGCACCGCCCAGGATAGACAAAGGCGTGATGCCAAAGCTCGATTGATTGATGCTCAGCGAGCCGCTGATATGGAATTCGCCTGGCGTCCTCCTGATCCGGGCCGGTACGCTCAGGCTGCGTGTGACACCGTGAAGAGTGAGTTCCAGGGCCAGCAATACATCGCCGTCTGCTTCGGGAGGCGCATGTGCCCGGACCAGTGCAAACGGATGGACCGAGGTTTGCAGCAGCTTGTTGAGCATATTGGCACGGGTTGCTTCAATATCGGCAGCGCTGGGCTGGGTGTCCAGAGCGGCCTTGGCGCGCAGGGCGGGTTCGTCAACCGATAGCCTGTCCAGCGCCACATAGAGATCGGCGCGGCCAAGCTGAGGGGCCACATAGCCTTGCAGCTCATGGCTGGCAATCACATGGTCGTGCCCCAGTCTGGCCAGAGCGCCAGCGCGTCGAACGGTGATTGAGATCAGGGAATGCGAGGAATCGATTTGAAGCACCGACTGGCCCCGTGCAGCAGCATCGGCATAGAAGGCCGCAGGAAAGTCCGCAGGCCTTGCCGTCGGGCCGGGAGGCTGCTCTGGCTCGATGCCCGGCTGCGAGCAGCCCGTGATCAGAGTCAACAGGACTGCAATCAGCTGTCTGCGCAATGTCATGGCAACTCGCGCAGCTGAACGCGAAATTTGACGGTCACGGAGTCTCCCACGGCATTGCTGCTCTTCCACTCTCCTGTACCGATATCAAATATCGAGCGATGGGTGACAAATTCGCCTTCCATGCGGCGCTCCTCGGGCTTCCAGCTGAATGGCAGCACAAGCGGCTGCCTGCGGCCTTTCAGCAGCAGGGTGCCGCGTGCCAGGTAACCGGCTGCACCGGGGGCGTCGAGAATCTCCTTGGCATCAAAGACTGCCTCGGGATAACGCACAAAGTCAAACCAGTCCTTGCCGGCAATGGCCTGGTTGATGTCTGGATTGGCCATGTCGGCGCTGCTGATGCGAATACTGACATTCAGCCTGTTGCTGCCTGGCTTTAGAGGGTCGAAATCAAAGCGAACCCGGAAGTCTTTGAACATGCCGGTGAGCGGCGTTTGCTCAAAAGTGGCGGTGAATTCCAGTCTGTTGTCGCCACCGGGCTTGAGCTCCCACGAGGTGGCATGAGCTGCAGTGGAGCACAGCGTGGTGAGAAGGGCGGCGAGGCAGCAAACGGGTTTTCGCATCTGGATGACCTCCGGCAAACAGCGTTTTGCCGGGTTGGCCGCTGCTCTGCGAGGGATGATGCGTCATTGCGATGCAAGTTGCATCGATTGCAGGCAGCGAGTTACGGCTTGTTGCTTCAGGCTTTTTTCTCGCGCGGCACCCGGCCCATCAGATAGAACTCGGGATTGGGCTGCATGCCCGCGAAGCTGGCCATCCGGTTGGATAGTCCGAAGAAGGCGGTAATGGCCGCAATGTCCCAGATATCCTCGTCGTCAAAACCGTGAGGGTACAAGGCTTCGTAGTCGGCATCGTCGATTTCGGCGCTGTGCAGACAGACCTTCATGGCAAAGTCCAACATGGCCCGCTCGCGCGGGCTGATGTCGGCCTTGCGGTAATTGACCGCTACCTGGTCGGCAATCAGCGGCTTTTTCTCATAGATGCGCAAGATGGCGCCATGAGCCACCACGCAATACAGGCACTGATTGGCAGCGCTGGTGGCGGTGACGATCATTTCGCGCTCGCCCTTGCTGAGACTGCCGTCCTCCTTGAGCATCAGCGCATCGTGGTAGGCAAAGAAGGCGCGCCACTCGGCCGGCCGGCGAGCAAAGGCCAGAAAAACATTGGGAATAAAGCCCGACTTTTGCTGTACCTCGGTGATGCGTTGCCTGATGTCTTCAGGCAGGCTGTTCAGATCGGGAAAGGGGTAGCGGCTTTTCATGGTGCTTGTCTCCTTTGGAGTTTTGCTGATATGTACCAACCATGACAAGCATGGCACGGGTGGGCGCTCCAAAGCTGTCGTTTGCGTTGCAGATGCTGCTATTGCTGCATTGGGCCTGTCAGGCTTTTCCTGTCAGATGCTGGCATCCATCAGATTCGACGTGGCCGGTGTGCCGGTGGCGATCAGCAGCAGGCCCAGGACAAGCAGCACGCAGCCCAGACTGCGATCTACCCAGGGGCGTATGGCTTGTACTTTGGGCTGGAGCACCGGGGCCGAGAAAAAACAGGCTACCAGCGCAAACCACAGCACGTGGGCCATGGCGATGAAAAGGCCGTAGGCCAACTGGGTGGGCATGGGCACGGCAGGGCCGACGATTTGCATGAACAGGCTGAGGATGAAGAGCGCTGTCTTGGGGTTGAGTGCATTGGTCAGAAAGCCCAGGATAAAAAGCGAGCGGCCTGGCGCATGGCCTTTTCGTGCATTGCGCTGGCCTGGTTCGGCACTGGATCGGGACTCTGGCCGATCGCCATTTGCACGGCTGGCGCCGCGCCAGAGACAAATTCCGAGCCATACCAGATAGGCTGCTCCCGCATATTTGAGCAGATTGAAAAGCCAGGGCAGGCGTTGCAGGACCATGCCCAGTCCCAGCAGGGTGTAGGCCACATGGATCAGAACGCCACAGCCAATGCCAAGCGCCACCCAGAGACCCGCACGGCGCGATTCCATCAGGCTGGTGCGGGTGACCATGGCGAAGTCGGCGCCAGGGCTGATGACGGCGAGAGAGGTAACGAGAATCACGGTGGGCCAGGCGTTCATACTGTATGTTGGTTGAGTTCAAATATCTGTTTGTGAGATGGTTCTGTTGCGCGAGAATGGCAAGCTGTGCTCTACAGCTTTGAACTCTAGGGCGGTCAGAGTTTTTTGAATAACGATGATTTCTCAAGAAAATAGTGATTCAAACTCACATATTTCTGCTGGCAGTCCACCACGGATGCCTTCGCTGGTCGCTTTGCGCTGTTTTGAAGCGGCAGCGCGGCTGGAGAGCTTCAGCCGCGCTGCCGATGAGCTGCACCTGACCCATGGAGCCATCAGCCGCGCGGTGCGCTCGGTGGAGGAAGAGTTGGGGGCGCAGTTGTTTGAGCGCCGCAATCGCCGTGTCTTTCTCAATGCTGCGGGGAGGCTTTTGTTCGAAGGGGTACATGCCGGCCTGGGCCAGATGGCACGTGCGGCCGAGGCGGTGCGGCAGCAGGTGGCAGGCAGGCCGCTGCTGCTGTCCTGCGAGCCCACGCTGCTGATGCGCTGGCTGATTCCGCGCTGGGGCGACTTCCAGGCGCGCTACCCGCAGCACACCGTGCATCTGGTAGCGGGCGGCGGTGCCGTGGAATGGGGGCGCGGCATCGATCTGGCCATTCGGCGCAACGACTTTGACTGGGGTCGCAATGTCCAAATGCAGCCCCTATGTGCAGAGCGCATGGGGCCGGTCTGCCGTCCTGACAGCCTGGCGCAGTTCTTTGCGTTGCAGCCCGATGGCGGTCTGGCGCTTCATGGCGACGCAACGCTGTTGCACAGCAAGACGCGTCCCAAGGCCTGGGAGGATTGGTGGAAAACCCGGCCAAATCGGTCTCCCACCCAGATCCGGCAGGCGCAAGCAGGCGGTGATCTGGTGCTTGAGCATTTCTACCTGAGCTTGCAGGCAGCAGCAGCGGGCCTGGGTGTAGCCATGGGCCCGCAACTGCTGGTGGAGGACGATATCGCCGCCGGTCGGCTGGTGGCTCCACTGGGCTTTGTGCCCGATGGCTCGCAATACTGCCTGCTGGCCGTACAGAGTTGGGGAGCGGGCTCGGTGCAGCAGCGTCTGGCCGACTGGATAGCGCAGCAGATGAAGAGTTGAGCGCAGACCGACGGGGCATAGGGTTCCGGGCCTGGGCATGCCCGCTTCTTGCCTGACAATGCGGTCTGTTGAAAGGCAATGGATACGCAATGAGCAACGACGCACAAACCACCGACTGGGCCGCCTGGAGCCGTGAGGCCGTTGAAATGGTGCAGGCCCGCAATGCACAGTGGCCCAAGGAATTTGGCTTGCAGGGCAGCCCCAGGTACCGCTGGGATCTCGACCGCGCCCTGCTGGCGCTGGAAGCTCCGCTGCATGAGGTGATTGCCACGGTCTGCCTGGTGGGAACCAGCAACGAGCAGGACGGCAGCTTCGTCTGGAGCTGGGCCAACGATGCCATTCCCAGGCAGCATGGCGAAGCGCTGGAAGTCGTGCATGAGTTCGGCCGACAGAACCAGCTGGCATTGCTGACCACGGCCCGGATTCCCGGCGGCCGCCCTGAGGCCATGGAGTGCCTGTGCATTGCCGCCCGCCTGCAGCGTGCCGTAGGTACCTTCATCGACCAGCAGGGCGATGTAACCCTGTACTTCACCTTGCTGCACCTGCAGGTGGCGGTCGAGCAGCAGCCGGCCAATTGAAAGCCGCTACAGGATTGTTGACAGAATGCGGGCGGGGCCGCCTATAGACTGGCACCCTCAAAAATCTGAAAAGGTCACCCCATGAAAACGATGTTTGCCTTGGCAGCAGCCATGTTTGTGCTGAGCGGCTGCGCTGTCTATGACAGCCGCGGCGGATATTACGACGATGGCTACAAAAAGCTTCACCCGCACGGCTGCCCGCCGGGCCAGGCCAAGAAAGGCAATTGCTGAAATTGCCAGCTCGGAAACCCGCCAAAGGCGGGTTTTTCTTTGCGATCTACAGCTCGTCCGGCTTGAGCCAGCCAATGCGGCCCTGACCGTTTTCATTGAGCGCGCTGACAAATTCGGCGGCGTCGGGCTCAGGCATCTGCAGCTTGAAGCTCACCAGACTGCCGTGTTCGACCTCCAGCAGCTCGGCACCCGCCGCATCGGCCATGCGCCGCACCAGGCCCTCCAGCGGATAGGGGGCGGTGCATTGCAGGGTCTGCATGCGCTGGATGGCGACTTTTTCAGCCTGCAGCAAGGCTTGAGCCACGGCATCGGTATAGGCGCGCACCAGTCCGCCTGCACCGAGCTTGACGCCACCAAAATAGCGCACCACGGTGGCCAGAACGCCTTCCAGATCCTGGTGGCGCAGCACGTCCAGCATGGGGCGACCGGCCGTGCCGCTGGGCTCGCCGTCATCCACGGCCGCCGATTGACCGCCGGCCAGCAAGGCCCAGCAGACATGGGCGGCCCCCGGGTGCTTGCGCCAGAGTGCGTCCACCACGGCCTGAGCGCTGGCCCTGTCCGTCATAGGCTGCACGCAGCCAATGAAGCGGCTTTTCTTGATGATCAGTTCACTGGAGACGGGAGCACGAAGAGTCTGAGGCATAGCTGCGGCAGCATAACCGCAAAGTCAGGGCAGGGCAGCCTGGGCCGAGGACAGCAGTTGTGACATATCCATGACATGACGACGTGGCTTGTGGGGATTGCTCGACAGTATGCTTAAGCCAATTCCTACAATTTCGGGGAGCCTCGAGCCTTAAGCTTTGGGCAAAGGAGGCCGTCATGAACAATCCGCATCCACAGTCCCTGAGCGAACATACTTTTGGCCGCGAACACTTCACGCCGCCTCCGCTGGCGCAGGAGCTGGCAGAGCCCCAGGGTTTGCAGGCTGCGGCGCCCGAAGATGAATGGGAGTTGCTGCAGCGCATACGCAATGTGGGCGAATGGTAGGCCCTGGCTGCATTTTCTGTCTAAAGCCAGACCGGTTGCTCCTGAAAGGGAGAGCCGGTTTTTCCTGTCCGCGGCCGCGCTGCAGCGGCGAAAATTGCAGCCCATGACTGCTTGCTCTGCGCCGTTTCCCGATTCCTCGCACTGGATGCTGCTGCCGGCTGCCGCCCAGGCCGCGCAGCTACCCGTGGCCCTGGCCGATGTGACGGCCATGATGGAAAGAGTGGGGCGCAGCAGCAGCGACGCCGTGGCCGAGCAGATCCTGCAACTGCTGGGGCGCCATGTGCCGCTGGCCCAATGCACGATCTTCTCCTTCCAGGGCATGGCCAGGCCTCGTGTGGTTGGCATGGGCGACCGGGCGCGCACGGGGGCGCTGCCCATGATCTCCCAGGATTACAGCGAGCGCTTCTATCCGCTCGATGGTTCACAGCGCGTGATGCGGGCCGAGCTGGCGCGCCTTGCCAGGGACCCGCATGCCAGGCCGCGCGTCTGGCTTCATCGCCAGGGGCCGCACGATGTGCAGCACCCCGAGTACCGCCATGTCTGCTATGAGCTGCCGCGCATTGCCGAGCGGCTGTCGCTGCTGATGCTGCAGGAAAACGCGCGCTGGCTTTCCGTGAACCTGTATCGAGGCGAGGAGCATGGCTGCTTCGACGCCGCAGCCATTGCCCGGATCGAGTCCTTTGCGCCCCTGGTCATGCAGGCCATGCGTCTGCATTACGCGGGGCAGACGCTGCAGGACGACCTGGTCGGGCTGGTGCTGGCGCGTCTGGCGCGGCGCTTCGAGCAACTGACGCCGCGCGATCTCGATGTGGTGCGCGCACTGGCCCAGGGCCTGGATGCCGATGCGCTGGCGCAGCGCCTGGGCATTACCGTCAGCAGCGCACGTACCTATGTCAAACGCGTCTGCGCCAAGCTGGGCGTGCAGGGGCAGCGCGAGCTGTTTGCGCTGCTGATGGAGCCTGCTGAAGCCGTCGATGGTCAACTTTGATAGCTGGTTGCGGTTTCCCTGTAAAGCCTGGAGGCTGATTCGACTTGAATATCGGTTGCTGGTCGGTATTGTCTCCATCTGGTGACATCGGCCACGAGCTGCTTTTCTACACTGCATTGCAAGCCAGACCGCAAAGGGGACGAAAGCGCAACGGTTTGATCACGACAGCGCCCCCAGGAGACAAGAACATGCACCAGCCATTTGCCGAGCCACGCAGCTCCATCTACTACCAGTACCAGGTGCACCAGCCCTGGCTTGCCTCCCGGAATCCGGGCGAGCAAAACCACCCCGTCGTCATCGTCGGCACCGGCCCCGTGGGCCTGACCACGGCGCTGGAGATTGCCCGCCACGGCCAGCGCTGTGTGGTGCTCGAGTCCGAGCTGCAGGTGTCCGAAGGCAGCCGGGCCATCGTGTTCACGCGCCGCTCCATGGAAATCCTGCAGCAGGTGGGCGTGGCCCAGCGTGTGACGGAGACCGGACTGCCCTGGTGCTACGGCAACAGCATCTACCGCGGCCAGCGTGTGTTTCGCATGGAAAACGCGCGTGCCGACGACGACCGCTTCTTTCCCATGATCAATCTGCAGCAGCAGTACCTGGAGGAATACCTGGTCGATGCAGTGCAGGCCAACCCGCTGATCGAGCTGCGCTGGGGCAATCGCGTGAACAAGGTCGAGCAAAAGGGCGAGCAGGTTTTGGTGGAGGTGGACACCCCTGAAGGCAGCTACGAGCTGCGGGCGGACTGGCTGGTGGCCTGCGACGGCGCGCGTTCGGGGATTCGCACGGCCATGAATCTATTGATGGAAGGCGCTTCCTACGAAGGCCGCTTCGTAATTGCGGACATCCGCATCGACCTGCCTTTGCCCACCGAGCGCCTCGCATTCTTCGATCCCTCATGGAACCCGGGCAACACCATCCTCATGCACCGCGAGCCGCATGGCATCTGGCGCGTGGACTACCAGCTGCCTGCTGGCGAAGATCCCGAGGATGCGCTCAGGCCCGAATCGCTGAAGGCGCGCATCGATGCGCAGTTGGAGATGATCGGCTTTGGCGGCACGCCCTGGGAGATGGACTGGAGCTCCGTCTACTCGGCCCGCGCGCTGACCCTGCCCGACTATGTGCATGGCCGCGTGATCTTTGCGGGCGACGCCGCCCATATGCTGCCCATCTTCGGCGTGCGCGGTGCCAACACCGGTTTTCAGGATGCCCAGGGCCTGGGCTGGCGTCTGGCGCTCGTCGCCAAGGGGGCGGCCAGCGCCGCGCTGCTGCAAAGCTACAGCAGCGAGCGCGTGGGTGCGGCCCGCGAGATCGTGGAGGAGGCCGGCAAGAGCACGCGTTTCATGGCACCGCCCAGCAGAGGCTTCAGGCTGCTGCGCGATGCCGTGCTGTCCCTGTCGCTGAGCCAGCCCTTTGTCGGCCCGCTCTACCACTGGCGCACCTCGCGCCCGCATGAGTACGGCAACTCGCCGCTCAACAGCATGGGCGACGACAATCTGCTGTTCAAGGCCGGCCCTGCCCATGGCGCGCCGCCTCTGAACGTGCGCTTTGCGCCGGACAGCTATCTGCTCGACCATCTGGGGGGCGGCTTCGATCTGCTGTATTTCACGAGCGGCAAGGCGATTGCCGCCGAACTGCAGGCGGTCGTGGCCGGGGTCAGAGCTCGCAGCATTGCTGTGCGCCTGATCGCCGTCAGCGGCCACGCTGCAAGCGCTATCGAAGGTGCCGATCTGGTACTTGATGACAGCGAAGGCCGCTGCCGCGCCCGCTATGGCGTGATGGCCGATGGCGCTGCCTATCTGCTGCGCCCCGATCAGCATGTCTGTGCGCGATGGATGGCACTGGACGCCAATCGTCTGCAAGCCGCATTCAAAGCAGCCTTGCCTGCCTGAGGAGAGATTCAAATGACGCAAACCCCTCTTGATATCGCCGGTCTGGAGACCGTGTACGACCAGCTGGCTGGCGCCATTGACGCCGTGGGCGCTGAAAAGTCCGAGCTGCTGCTGGTCAAGCTGGCGCTGCTGGCCGCCAACCAGCTCGGCGATGCCCGCCAGTTCGGCGAAATGATTGCGGCGGCCCGGCAAGATCTGTAATCAGCAGGCCTGTCCGTGGCCGTCACCCCGGCCCGCCCGGACCTGGTTCTGGCGGGTTTTCTGCGTGCCGATTTCCGGATTTCATAGCGGATAATCTATGCCTGCCAATAGTTTGAGATGGCTTTTCCATAAGTCGATATGGCTTGATATCCGACAAGGCCGCGCCACCGAATCGAGGCAGACTGGAGCCATTGCCACTGTAGGAGGATTGGCCCATGAGATTGCATCCCAGCACCTTGCTGCTATCTGCAGCCCTGAGCCTGAGTGGATTGAGTGCGGCTCCGGCACTGGCCAAGTCGGCTGCCGAATGGCTGGCCTTGACAGGTGCCGTGCAGATCGGCTTGAGTCAGGCCGTCGAAAAAGCCCAGGCCGTTGCTCCCGGAAAAGCGATCGATGTCGAGCTGGAAGAGGGCAAGAAAGGCGCTGCGCCTTATTACTCCGTCACCCTGATCTCCCCCGTGAATGAGGAGATCAAGCTGCGCGTTAATGCCAGCACGGGCGATGCAGCGGTGGAAGAGAACAAGGGCCGGGCCGAGGGAAAGCATGCCAAGCGTCTGGCCGACGCCCGGATCACGCTGGTGCAGGCCGTCGATGCCGCTATTGCCGCCTTGCCCGGCAAGCCGCTGGAGGCACAGCTGGATTCGGACTGGGGCAAGACCAGCTACAAGGTCAAGATGCTGCGCGCCGATCAGACGGTCATGAAGCTCAGGCTTGATCCTGCCACCGGCGCTGTGACGAGGCAGGAAAAGGACTGAGTCGGCGCGTTGTCTGGATTCTGGTGCTATGAAGAAGTGAGTATCTAGCGCTTGCATGTCAATGATCTACGGTGCTTTATGCATCAAGTTTCAATGAAGGCAAGCGCTGGACGCTATGAAGTTCAGAGTTCAACCCTGTTTCTGCAAGACCTTGCTCGTGCAAGGCTGAGGGCGGAAAAGTACACTGACGGGTTGTTTCTCCGAATAGGCCATGAGGCCATATAAAGCCCATCCACATGAACGCCCCGGTTGATGTTTCCTTTTTCCACCGCGATGCCAAGCCGCTGACCAGCTACAAGCCGTACTGGGCCAAGCGCTTCGGCCCGGCGCCGTTTCTGCCCATGAGCCGTGCGGAGATGGATCAGCTCGGCTGGGACAGCTGCGACATCATTCTGGTCACGGGCGACGCCTATGTGGATCACCCCAGCTTCGGCATGGCAGTCATCGGCCGGGTACTGGAAGCACAAGGCTTTCGCGTGGGCATCATCGCCCAGCCCGACTGGACCAGTGCCGAGGCCTTCAAGGCCCTGGGCAAGCCCAATCTGTTCTGGGGCGTGACGGCCGGCAACATGGACTCGATGATCAACCGTTACACGGCTGATCGCAAGATCCGCAGCGACGATGCCTATACCCCCGGCGATGTGGCCGGCAAGCGCCCCGATCGTGCGGCCATCGTCTACTGCCAGCGCTGCCGCGAGGCCTACAAGGATGTGCCGATCGTGCTGGGCGGCATCGAAGGCTCGCTGCGTCGCATTGCCCACTACGACTACTGGAGCGACAAGGTGCGTCGCTCCATCGTGGTGGACAGCAAGTGCGACATCCTGCTCTACGGCAATGCCGAACGTGCCCTGGTCGAAGTGGCCCACCGCATCGCGGCGCGCGAGCCGGTGGAGAAGATCACCGATGTGCGCGGCACTTCGTTCTTTCGCCGTGCTTCGGAGGAGGGCTGGTTCGAGGTCGATTCCACCACGGTGGACGAGCCCGGCGAGGTCGAGCCCCACATCAACCCCTATATGACGACCAGCGAGCAGGCCGAGGCCCAGGGCCAGAGCTGCTCCAAGGAAGATGCTGCGAAATCAGGCGCCGACAGCACAGCGGCGGCCTGTGGCGGCGGTGCAAATGATGCCAAATCCATGGCATCGGTGCAGCCGATTGCGGCCCAGCCTATCCAGTTCGTGCCCAACCTCTCGCTGCGCAGCAAGTCCAGGTTGCCTGCGCGCGAGCGCACCGTGCTGCGCCTGCCCAGCTACGAAGAAGTCAAGAGCGATCCGATTCTCTATGCCCACGCCAATCGCGTGCTGCACCTGGAAACCAACCCCGGCAATGCCCGTGCTCTGGTGCAGGCTCACGGCGAGGGGACCACAGCCCGCGATGTGTGGATGAATCCGCCGCCCATTCCTCTCACAACGGCCGAGATGGACTGGGTCTTCGGCCTGCCGTACGCGCGCAGCCCGCACCCTGCCTATGCCGACGAAAGCGGCAGCCATGAGGGCGCCACCAAGATTCCTGCCTGGGAGATGATTCGCACCTCGGTGAACATCATGCGCGGCTGTTTCGGCGGCTGCACCTTCTGCTCCATCACCGAGCACGAAGGCCGCATCATCCAGAGTCGTTCCGAAGATTCCATCATCCAGGAGCTCGAAGAGATCCGCGACAAGGTCAAGGGCTTTACCGGCACCATCTCCGACCTGGGCGGACCCACGGCCAATATGTACCGCCTGGGCTGCAAGAGTCCGCAGATCGAAGCGGCCTGCCGCAAGCCCAGCTGTGTCTTCCCCGGCATCTGCCAGAACCTGCACACCGACCATGGGCCGCTGATCAAGATCTACCGCCGCGCGCGCAAGCTGCCAGGCATCAAGAAGATTCTGATCGGCTCCGGCCTGCGCTACGACCTGGCCGTCAAGTCGCCCGAGTATGTCAAGGAGCTGGTCCAGCACCATGTGGGCGGCTATCTCAAGATCGCCCCGGAGCATACCGAGCAAGGCCCGCTGACCAAGATGATGAAGCCGGGCATCGGCAGCTATGACAAGTTCAAGCAGCTGTTCGAGAAGTTCAGCGAGGAAGCCGGCAAGAAGCAGTTCCTGATTCCCTACTTCATTGCCGCCCACCCTGGCACCAGTGATGAAGACATGATGAATCTGGCCATCTGGCTCAAGAAGAACGGCTTCCGTGCCGACCAGGTGCAGACCTTCTACCCGAGCCCCATGGCCACGGCTACCGCCATGTACCACAGCGGTCGCAACACGCTGACCAAGGTGCGCCGTCAGATGCGCGACGAGGGCGAGGAGCGCGTGGACATCGTGCGCGGTGAAAAGCGCCGTCGTCTGCACAAGGCTTTCCTGCGCTATCACGACCCGAACAACTGGCCACTGCTGCGCGAGGCGCTCAAGACCATGGGGCGTGCCGATCTGATCGGCAACGGCAAGCAGCATCTGATTCCGACCTTCCAGCCTCTGGTCGACGGCAGCTATCAGAGTGCCCGCAAGAAGAACAGTACCTCGTCCAAGAGTGGTGGCGGCATCGGCTACACCACCAACAAGGACGGCAAGGCCGTGGCCGTGCGACGCCGCAGCGAAGAGGCGAGTCTGGAGCCCAAGGGCGATGTGCGCTTTCGCAGCAGCCAGCCCCAGCCCGGCAAGATGCTGACCCAGCACACGGGTCTGCCGCCGCGTGCCGGTGTGACGGGCAAGGTCAGGCCTGGAGCCAGACCGGCCAAGTCTGCGGGCCAGGCTTCGCGCAAGCCGCGCTGATGGCAGCAGCCTGAGTGCAGCCTCAAAAGGAAACGACGCCTCAGGCGTCGTTTTTTGTTGCTGGCGTGCGCCGCTTTCAGCTGATTGCCAGTGCCCCGCACCACTGCGGCAGCTGGTTTTCCTGGGTGGAGGCAAAGTACTCGGTCGTCATGGGCTTGGGGCGGGCGATGGCGTAGCCCTGCACGTAATCCACGCCCATGGTCATGAGTTCCTCAGCGATCTCGCGGCTCTCGACGAACTCGGCGATGGTCTTTTTGCCCAGGGTCTGGCCGATGCGATTGATCATCTCCACCATGGCGTGGTCTCCCTTGTCCTTGAGCATGTCGCGCACAAAGCCGCCGTCGATCTTGAGGTAGTCGACGGGCAACTGCTTCAGATAGGTCAGTGACGACATGCCGACGCCGAAGTCGTCCAGGGCAAAACGGCAACCCAGGGCGCGCAGCGACTGAATCAGCCGTGTGGCATTGCTGAGGTTGCCAATGGCGCTGGTTTCGGTGATTTCGAAACATAGCTTTTGCGGCGCAATTCCGTGCTGCTGCAACTGCTCCTTCACAAATTCCAGCAGGCCATCGTCGTCCAGGCTGGGACCGGAGAGATTGATGGCGCAGGTTTCCACCAGCTTGGCGTGTCCGGGTCGCTGCGCCAGTGTCTGCAGGGCCCTGGTGATCACCCAGCGGTCAAGCGATGGCATCAGGCCGTAGCGCTCGGCGGCGGGTATGAAATGTCCGGGGGCCAGGATCTGGCCGCTTTCGTCCCGCAGACGCAGCAGGACTTCGAAGTGCATGCCGCTGTGCCGGCTGTTCTTGCGGGCCTGCAGCGGTGCAATGCTCTGGGCATACAGGCAGAAGCGGTCTTCGTCCATTGCGGTACGAATGCGCGTGGCCCATTCCATCTCGCTGACATAGCGGCTGTAGATTCCATCCTCGGCCTTGTAGAAGAAGACCTTGTTGCGCCCGCGCTCCTTGGCCTGATAGCAGGCCATATCGACCATGCGCAGCAGATCGGAGGCATTGACCGCATCGCCCGGAACATGCACGGCACCGATGGAAAAACCGGTGCGCAATATCTTCTCTCCCCAGGTAGTCTGCAGTTGCTGGGCTGCCAGACGCAGCTTCTCGGCAATGCTCGCGACGTTGGAAGGAGGGCAGTTCTCCAGCAGCACGGCAAACTCGTCACCACCCATGCGCGCCAGACAATCGGTTTCGCGCAGATTGGCCTGCAACATCCGAGAGACTTCACACAGCACTTCATCACCGGCGGCATGGCCACTGGTTTCGTTGATGAGCTTGAACTGGTCCAGGTCGATGTAGAGCAGGGCGTAGGGCTTGACCTGGTGCAGACCCTGGGTCAGCATCTTTTGCAGCCTTCGCTCGAATTCCCCGCGATTTTCCAGCCCCGTCAGCGTGTCATGGCGTGCATTCCAGGAGATCTGGTCCATGTACTGCTGCTCGCGCGACACATCGCGCAGCACGAAGACGGCCCCCGATGCCTGGCCATCGCGCTGCATGGCGGAGCCCAGTACCTTGACCGGCACGATGCTGTGGTCGGTGCGGCGAACCCAGTGCGTCTGTTCGTCGCGCACGACGGTGGTCTCCTTGGCGTCATTGACAAGCTGAGCGAGCATGCCGTCGCTGGTGATGGAGGAGTCCATGGTGTAGAACTGCAGCACCTGCTTGATGGGCTTGTCCAGATAGCTTTGCTTTTGCAGACCCAGCAGACCTATGGCGGCGGGGTTGACATAGTTGACCATGCCCTTGGCATTGGTGGTGATGACCGCATCGCTGAGCGCCGCCAGCGTGGTCTCCGCGCGCTCTTTTTCGCTGTTGAGGCCGTCTTGAACCTGCTCTCGCAGCTGGATCAGGCGCCAGGTATTCCAGATCCATAGACCGACCAGCCCGATAGCCAGTGCACCGTTGAGTGCGAGCAGCAGCCAGACAATGTTGCGTGAGCTTTTTCCCAGGGAGTCGCTGAATGCCTTGGTTAATGCCGTCACGCCCTGGTTGATCAGGTCGATTTCGCGCTTCCAGGTGGCAATGTTTTCGCGGCTGATGTTGCCGACTTCGTATCCTTGTCGGATTTCCTGGGCCAATGTATCGAGCTGATTCAGATATTCGTCACCCATCTTCCAGTACGCCACGGGCTCCTGCACCCAGCTGAAGTAGCGGAATGTGCGCAGCAGCCAGATGAGGGAGCTGACATCGTCGGGGTGGTTCTGGCCTTGCTCTATACCTTTGCGGGCCAGGTCCAGGCGCAGAGGCTTGTCGTAGAGGGCAACACGTGCTTCGGCATCGCCACGCGGCACCTGCAAGGCCCGCTGATAGTGGGCGAAATCGATCGGGTTGCCTTCATCCGCGTAGCGGGAAAGCGAGTAAATCGCATCTTTCTGGGCCTTGGACCACAGACTTTCTCCGTTGACAAAAGCTCGCACGGCGGAGAGCAGATAGAGGCTGCAACTGGCGCTGAGCATCAGGACCAGTGCCAGGAGCGCAAAAGCCCAGACGCGCTGCAGCAATTGTTGAGACTTCAGTGCGGGGCTCAAAGATGCCTTCATGACGCCTCATCCAGTAAATTGACTGTAAATGCATGAGTCCGGGCATCGACAAGGCAGACTGGTATGAAACAGCCAGGAGGCAATGTGCCTGCTGACAATCAGAACACCGTCGCGATGCCCGCTCTCATGGCCTGACCTTTCACGGCATTGCGTAGGAGGTATGTCAGATCACACGCAATTTGTATTTATTGGTAATTTTTGGCCTGTAGAAGTGAGTCTGGCGTCGGACAACTTCCTCTGTCCTCCCAAGACAGAGCGGTGTTTTCTGTGAGAAAGTGGGTAACCAGTCTGGCAGATTCAGTGCAGGTCTACGCAGTGCACCTGCGGCTGCTCCAGCAAGCCGGCCCTGCGGTCGGCAAAGAAGCGCTCCAGGGTGACCTTGACGGTGCGAAACGCGATTTCTTCCCAGGGAATGTCTGCCTCGGCAAACAACTGGGCCTCCATGGTCTCGGGGCCGGGGTAGAACTGCGTGCTTCTGAGGCGGGCCAGATAGAAGAGATGGACCTGCCCAACCTGGGGCACGTTGATGAGACTGAACAGCCTGCCCAGTTCAATGTCGGCTCCGGCTTCCTCGTCGGTTTCGCGCTGGGCCCCGCGGCTGGTGGTTTCGGCCAGTTCCATAAAGCCTGCAGGCAGCGTCCATTTGCCGCGGCGCGGCTCGATATTGCGCTTGCACAGCAGCACGCGGCCGTCGTCCGTTACGGGCAGGGTGCCGACCACATTGAGCGGGTTTTCATAGTGAATGGTGTGGCAGGCTGGGCAAACGGCACGTTCGCGAGTATCCCCATCGTCAGGAACGCGGTAGGTGACTGCGGTGCCGCAATTGCGGCAGAACTTGATGGGGCTGCGAAAAATCATTCCGCAACTATAAGCAAATCAGGCCGCTAGCGCAGGTACAACATGTGCAAACAGCTATGAAAAAGGGAGTCACACCTTGATTGCGGCATGACTCCCCGAGTACCTGGCCGGCGCTAACTGCCTGTACGCCAAGGATTTTCAGGCGAGCTGGATCTTGATGGATTCAAGTCCGCTGACTGCGCCCTCCAGCACATCGCCCTTGACCACGGCGGCCACTCCCTCGGGGGTGCCGGTCATGATCAGATCGCCGGGCTGAAGCTCCCAGGCGCTGGAGAGATGTTCAATGGTTTCGGCGATATTCCAGATCAACTTGTGGATGTGGCTGCGCTGGCGATAGTCGCCATTGACCTGCAGTGAAATCTCGGCGTTGACGATGTCTGCCGCCTGATCGGCCGGCGTGATGGGCCCTATGGGGGCAGATTGCTCGAAAGCCTTGCCGATACACCAGGGGCGGCCTTGCTTCTTCATGTCGTTTTGCAGGTCGCGACGTGTCATGTCCAGACCCACGGCATAGCCGTAGATGTACTGCTGTGCATCGGCTGCCTTGATGTTCTTGCCGACCTTGCCGATGGCAACGACCAGCTCGATCTCATGATGCAGATTCTGGGTCAGCGTGGGATAGGCCACAGTGGTGGTGCTGCCGGCTTCCACTGCCACGGTCGCGTCCGCAGGCTTCATGAAGAAGAACGGCGGTTCGCGGCCGGTAAAGCCCATTTCCTTGGCGTGATCCTCATAGTTGCGGCCCACGCAGTAGATGCGGTGAATGGGAAAGCGCTCGCCGCGGCCCACAACAGGCAGGCTGGCAACGGCAGGGGGATTGAACACGTAACTCATGAGGTCCTCGGCAGGAACAGGCGCTGAAATCAGCAATGGTTGATGTGGCAGGCAGTGTGCCACGATGCGGCAGCGCCGACGGCACGCCGCACGACGGCTTTTACGTATTCCGGACCTAGGGAAAATGCCAGCACGCGCGGCTCGCGCTATGCTGCTCGCATCATGAAGCTGCATACCTATTTCCGTTCTTCCGCCTCTTACCGTGTGCGCATTGCGCTGCAACTAAAGGGGCTTTCCTATGACTCCGTGCCTGTGCATTTGGTGCGCGGCGAGCAAAAGGCTGCGGCCTATGCCTCCCATGTGGGCGACGCTCTGGTGCCCGCAGTGGTGACGGATGAGGGGCACTGGCTCACACAGTCCATGGCCATCATCGAATATCTCGATGAGACCCATGCTCAAACACCATTGCTGCCCAGAGATGCTCTGGGCCGTGCCCATGTGCGTGCGTTGGCACAGATGGTGGCTTGCGAGATCCATCCGCTCAACAATCTGCGCGTGCTCAAGTACCTGGTGCACCAAATGGGGGTCAGCGACGAAGCCAAGAATGGCTGGTACGCGCACTGGGTGCGTTCGGGCCTCGAAGCCTTCGAGCGTCAGCTGGCGCTGCTGGATGCCGAACGCAAGGCCTCAGGTCTGTCGCCTTCGACGTTTTGCTGGGGCGACACCCCCACGCTGGCCGAATGCTGCCTCGTGCCGCAGATCTACAACGCCCAGCGCTTCAATGTGAATCTCGATGCGCTGCCGCGCCTGATGGGCGTGGTCGAGCGCTGCAACGCCTTGCCGGCTTTCCAGCAGGCCCATCCCTCGGCCTGTCCGGATGCAGAGTGAAGAGGGCGCCATGAGCGAGACCTGTCGGCCGGGTCCACCGGAGCTGTGGCCCGACTCCTGGCTGGTCCCCGACTGGCCGGCTCTGCCCGGCGTGCATGCCATCTGCACCTCGCGCGAGGGCGGCGTCAGTCAGGCACCCTGGGGCAGCATGAACCTGGGCGACCACGTGAGCGACAACCCCGCTCACGTGCGCCGCAACCGCGAGCTGTTCAACGCGTTGCTGCAGGCCCGCACCCCCGGTGCCTGCACGGCGTTCCTGCAGCAGGTGCATGGCGTGGACGTGCTGACGCTGGATGCAGGCAATGTGATGGAGTCCAATGGTGCAGCCTTCGACGCCTGCGTGACCGGCGATGCAGGCGTGGTCTGCACCATCATGGTGGCGGACTGTCTGCCCGTGTTGCTGGCCCATGATTCGGGGCTGGTCGTGGGGGCGGCCCATGCTGGCTGGCGCGGTCTGGCCGGCATGCCGCCCGGCAGGCAGCAGTCCGAGGGGCCGTTGCCCGGCGGTGTGCTGGAGATGCTCTTCGAGTCCTTTTCCCGGAAAGTTCAGGCGCAGCAATCGCTTTCAGCGACCGACACGGAGCCGTCCCGCATTGCCGCTCGCACCCAGGCCTGGCTGGGCCCGTGCATAGGCTCAGAGTCCTTCGAAGTGGGGGCCGAGGTGCGCGATATCTTCATGGCGCATGACGCAGATGCGGCACGGCACTTTGTGCCTGTACCGGGCAGCAGCACCAAATATCTGGCCGATCTGGCGCAACTGGCACGCCAGCGGCTTGCTGCATTGGGCATTGCTGCAGTCTTCGGTAACGATGGCAGCCTCCCCTGGTGCACAGTCAGCAATGCGTCACGTTTCTTCTCGCACCGGCGTGACGCCGCCCGTCTGGGCGGCAGCGGGCGGCTGGCTGCCAGCATCTGGCGCGACGCCTGAGCCGGGGCTGGGGGGCGCGTGTCCTGCAGCTAGTGCTTCCTGTTCCTGTCGGGCTTTGAGGCGGCGCTTTCTGGCCGGCGTGCCCAGTATGTAGAGCACGATGGAAAGCGGCAGCAGACCGTAGAGCACAAAGGTGAAAAATGCACCCAGCAGGGTGCCGCCGGGGCTGGCAGCCTCGGCGATCGTCATCATCACGACAACGTACATCCAGGCGATGGCGATAAGGTACATGGTGTTTCTGTAATGGGCCAGAAAGCATGCTGGCTCCGGGTTGTTTTGTGTCAAAACAGCTTCATAACGGCGAAATGAAGCTGCTTCTTGTCGGAACTGCCTGGCGCATAGGTGACAATGCCGCCGTGTGAGCCGTATTGCAGATTCCGCAAGCGTCCCTAGACCCTGAGATCGCCGGTCGCTTGCCTTGACTAGGATGTAAGCATGAATTTTGACCCGAGCTGGGGCCAGGCTGGCCAATCCATTCAACAATTCTGGCAGGAGCAGTGGAGCAAGAGCCTCCAGACGCTTCAGCAGATGCAGTCCGGTGCACCCATGGGGCTCAGCGCCATGCCGGGTCTGGGAGCAGCACCCAACCCTTGGGCCGGAATCATGGACGCCATGCAATCGGCCATGCCCCAGATGGCAACGGGTCCGGCTCAAGCGGTTCAGTTCGATGCTGCCAAACTGCAGGGGTTGCAGCAGGAATACCTGCAGTCAGTGCAGTCGTTGGCAGATGGCAAGCAGATTCAGGCCCTGCTGTCCAGGGACAAGCGCTTTGCCAAGCCCGAGTGGAGCGCCAATCCCGTTGCATCGATGGCCGCAGCCAACTACCTGCTGGGCAGTCGCATGCTGACCGGCATGGCCGAAGCGGTGCAGGGCGATGAGAAAACACGCAATCGCGTGCGCTTTGCGGTCGAGCAATGGGTGGCAGCCATGGCGCCCAGCAATTTTCTGGCGCTGAACGCCGATGCGCTCAGCAAGGTTGTTGAAACCAAGGGCGAGAGCCTGGCTCAGGGCATTGCCAATCTGCTGGCCGACATGCGCCAGGGTCATGTCTCCATGACCGACGAAAGCCTGTTCACCGTTGGAAAGAACGTGGCGACCACCGAGGGCGCGGTGGTTTTCGAGAACGAACTGTTCCAGCTCATCGAATACAAGCCGCTGACTGCCAAGGTATTCGAGAAGCCTTTTCTGATGGTGCCGCCGTGCATCAACAAGTTCTACATTCTGGACTTGCAGCCGGACAACTCCGTCATTCGCTATGCCGTCAGCCAGGGGCATCGCACCTTTGTGGTCAGTTGGCGCAATCCCGACGAAAGCCAGGCTCACAAGAGCTGGGATGACTACATCGAAGATGGCGTACTCAAGGCAGTGAGCACGGTTCAGGATATCTGCGAGGCGCCGCAGATCAATGTGCTGGGTTTCTGCGTGGGCGGCACCATGCTATCCACTGCCATGGCAGTGCTGGCAGCACGCCATGCCCGCGAGCATGGACAGGCGCAAGCTGCCAAGCCCCGCAGCCGCGCTGCGGCTGCAAAGACAGGCAGCAAAACTGCTGCGGCCAAGGTGGAGGCCCATGTTTTTCCCGTCGCCAGCATGACGCTGCTGACCACATTGATCGACTTCCGCGACACAGGCATTCTGGACATCTTCATCGATGAAAACATGGTGCGTCTGCGCGAGATGCAAATGGGCAAAGGCGGGCTGATGAAGGGCCAGGACATGGCATCCACCTTCAGCTTTCTGCGCCCGAACGATCTGGTCTGGAACTATGTGGTGGGCAACTACCTCATGGGCGAGACGCCGCCGCCATTCGATCTGCTTTACTGGAACAGCGACTCCACCAATCTGCCCGGCCCGTTCTACGCCTGGTATCTGCGCAATCTCTACCTCGAGAACAATCTGATCAAGCCCGGCGTGCTGACCGTGTGCGGCGAGAAGATCGACATGAGCCAGCTCAAGATGCCGGTCTATATCTACGGCTCGCGTGAGGACCACATCGTTCCTGTCGCGGCGGCCTATGCCTCGTCGCAGGTACTGGGCGGTGAGCGTCGTTTCGTGATGGGTGCCTCCGGCCATATCGCCGGCGTCATCAACCCGCCGGCAAAGAACAAGCGTAGCCATTGGCTGCGTGAGGATGGCGAATTTCCGGGTGCGTTCAACGATTGGCTGGCCGAGGCCACGGAGTATCCGGGCAGTTGGTGGACGGACTGGAGTGCCTGGCTGGGCAGCCATGCAGGCAAGCAGCTTGCGGCTCCCAAGAGCTATGGCCGTGCACGTGCCTATGAGGCCATCGAAGATGCACCGGGTCGCTACGTTCTGTCAAAAGCCTGAGCGAGGCCTGAGGCACAATCAGTTCCATATTGCGGTGCAGCAAGCAAGGCTTGCACCGTGATAGGAAGCGGCGGGTGGCACGATGAACAGGATGCGACCCGCACGCATGCATCACTTGTAAGAAACCTAGAAAGGTTCGTCAGCAATGGAAGACATCGTTATCGTTTCCGCCGTACGTACGGCGGTCGGCAAGTTCGGCGGCTCTCTGGCCAAGATTCCTGCAACCCAGCTGGGTGCGACCGTGATTTCCGAGGCTCTGGCCCGTGCCAAGGTGGGCAAGGATCAGGTCGGTGAAGTCATCATGGGTCAGGTGCTGACGGCGGCGGCCGGACAGAATCCTGCGCGTCAGGCCATGATGGCAGCCGGCATTGCCAAGGAGACACCTGCGCTGACGATCAATGCCGTCTGCGGCTCCGGCCTGAAGGCCGTGATGCTGGCGGCTCAGGCCGTGGCAACCGGCGACAGTGAAATCGTGGTCGCCGGGGGCCAGGAAAACATGAGCCTGTCGCCCCATGCCGTGCCCAATTCGCGCGACGGTCAGCGCATGGGTGACTGGAAGATGGTGGACACCATGATCGTGGACGGTCTGTGGGATGTCTACAACCAGTACCACATGGGCATCACTGCCGAGAACGTGGCCAAGGAAAAGAACGTCAGCCGCGCGCAGCAGGATGCGCTGGCGCTGGCCAGCCAGCAAAAGGCTGCGGCCGCGCAGGATGCGGGCAAGTTCAAGGACGAAATCGTTCCAGTGAGCATTCCCCAGCGCAAGGGTGACCCCATCGTGTTCGACAGCGACGAATACGTCAACCGCAAGACCAATGCCGATGTGCTGGCCACCCTCAAGCCCGCTTTCGACAAGGCAGGCTCGGTGACGGCTGGCAATGCCTCGGGTCTGAACGACGGCGCAGCGGCCGTGGTGGTGATGACGGCGGCCAAGGCCAAGGCTCTGGGCCTCAAGCCTCTGGCCAAGATCGTGTCTTATGCCACCAGCGGCCTGGCCCCCGAGGTCATGGGTCTGGGTCCTGTCTATGCCACGCGCAAGGCGCTGGATCGCGCCGGCTGGAAGGCGGCCGATGTGGACCTGTTCGAACTCAACGAAGCCTTTGCCGCACAGGCCTGCGCGGTGAATCAGGATCTGGGCATTGACACTGCCAAGGTCAACGTCAACGGCGGTGCCATTGCCATCGGTCACCCCATTGGTGCATCGGGCTGCCGCATTCTGGTGACGCTGCTGCATGAAATGCAGCGCAGCGGTGCCAAGAAGGGCCTGGCCGGCTTGTGCATCGGCGGTGGCATGGGTGTTGCTATGGCTGTGGAAGCCTGCTGAGGCTTCAGGATTGCAGACTGCTCCGGTGCTCCTGAAGATCGGTGCAGTCTGGGAAGCCCGCTGATGCCAGCCTCCCGTCGACCCTAGGGAAGATCACGAGGTAAACCACGGCGAAAGCGGGTTCATTGGGACCTACTCGATTGCATACTGGCATGGCCAGCGTGCAAGGTGTGTGGCGTTCAAAACGATAAGCAATTTCTAAGAATTCTTATCGTTGATAGTGTGATCGTGAAATAACCATTGATTGACAGGAGAGATGAATGGGTCAGAAAGTAGCGTACGTCACGGGGGGCATGGGCGGTATTGGTACCGCAATCTGCCAGCGTTTGCATAAGGATGGCTTCAAGGTGATCGCGGGTTGCGGACCATCGCGCGACTACCGCAAGTGGCTGGACGAGCAGGCGCAATTGGGTTACACGTTTTATGCCTCGGTTGGCAATGTGGGGGATTGGGAATCCACCGTCGAAGCCTTCAACCAGACCAAGGCAGAGCACGGCAACATCGATGTGCTGGTGAACAACGCGGGTATCACCCGCGACCGCATGTTCGTCAAGATGACGCCGGACGACTGGAAGTCGGTCATCGAAACCAACCTCAACTCCATGTTCAACGTCACCAAGCAGGTGGTGGCAGACATGGTGGAAAAGGGCTGGGGCCGAATCATCAACATCAGCTCGGTCAACGGCGCCAAGGGCCAGGCCGGTCAGACCAACTACTCGGCTGCCAAGGCAGGCATGCATGGCTTCACCATGGCGTTGGCGCAAGAGCTGGCCGCCAAGGGTGTGACCGTGAATACAGTCAGCCCTGGCTACATCGGCACCGATATGGTCAAGGCCATTCGCCCCGATGTGCTCGAGAAGATCGTGGCGGGCGTGCCCGTCAAGCGTCTGGGTGAGCCTGCGGAGATTGCCTCCATCATCTCCTGGCTGGCTTCGGAAGAGGGCAGCTATTCCACAGGTGCGGACTTTGCCGTCAACGGCGGCCTGCACATGCATTAAGCCTTTTCAGGCTTCGGCAAAAGGAGCTTCGGCTCCTTTTTTCATGCCTGTGGCGCTTCACTCTGCGAGCCTATGGGCAAGAAACGGCAGGCCCTCAAATGACAAGACCCGCAGAGATCATTCATGCGGGTCTTGAGTTTTTGTGCCGCTTCGCAAGCGGCTGATTGAGCGCGGGGCAGTGAGGCTTGTGGGTTCTTTGGCCTATCAGTGCCGACTGCCCGGGCACCTGGCTGCAACGCACTGTGCTTTGGTCTGCACAGTGCTGCGCGGCGAGCGCTTAGCGCTTGCGATCGCGTTCGTCTTCGGGCCAGATGGACATGATGTTCGTGGTTTGCATGGGAATCTCTCCTGTATGTCTGTTTAACGTCTGACGGATTCAGCTCGTTGACAGCTTTTTGGAAATTTTTTACCTGTTCTTTTATCCAGTGACAGTCAGGCTGCAAATGCGGGGACACGCTTGCGATCGCGTTCGTCCCAGGGCCAAGCCATCAGAGACATAGCTGCTGCGGCTTGTGCGGGCTGGGCTTTGGCGGTGTCGGTAACAGTGGTGGTCATCGCAGTTCACTCCTTTGCGTGTTCAACGCCTGGCCTGAACTGCAGGTTGACAAGAAGCTGAATCAACAGCGCAAGAAAATGCAACTCACGTTTGCTGATGTTGTCAGCAACTGCTGCACCTGTTCAAAATGAATAGCGCCCTGCCAAGGCGGGGCGATGGCAGGGCTTGCTTTACGGTCTCAGCAGGTTTCGATGGACAGGGCTTCGATCTGCTCCGAAAGCTCCAGCCAGCGCTCCTCCAATTGATCGATTTCAGCGTTGACGGTACTCAACTGCTTGCCGGCTTCCACGATATCGCCACCGGACAGACCGGGCGTGGCCAGCTTTTCTTCCAGCGCGCTGCGCTGGGCATTGAGCTTGGGCAGCGTCTTGTCGATCTGCTCCAGCTCCTTCTTGAAGGGCTTGGTCTTCTCGGCCAGTTGCTGACGAGCCGCTGCTGCGAGGCGGCGGGCCTCCTTGGGGTCGGCCACGCTGTCGCTGAATGCTTCCGCTTTAGGAGCATCCGGCGCTTTTTGCGCAAAGGCTTCAGGCAGATTTGGCTTGATTTCTTCCAGAGTTTGCACCCTTGGCGTGCTAGCGGCCTGCTGTTCGGCATTGCGTGCTTCTTCACGCAGGCGCTTGGACTCTTCCAGCAGATAGCGCTGGTAATCGTCCAGGTCGCCATCGAACGGGCCGACAACGCCGCGGCCCACCATCCAGAAGTCTTCACACACGGCGCGCAGCAGGTGGCGGTCGTGGGAGACCAGCATCACGGTACCGTCAAAGTCGTTGAGCGCCATGGCCAGCGCTTCGCGGGTGGCCAGGTCCAGGTGGTTGGTAGGCTCGTCCAGCAGCAGCAGATTGGGGCGTTGCCAGACGATCATGGCCAGCACCAGGCGGGCTTTTTCGCCGCCGCTCATGCTGCCTACAGACTGTTTGACCATGTCGCCGCTGAAGTTGAAAGTGCCGAGCCAGTTGCGCAAGTCCTGTTCGCGGCTGGCGGCAGGTGCGGCAGCGCCGAGTTCCTTGGCCAGACGGATCATATGCTCCAGCGGGTTTTCGCCGGGGCGCAGCACGTCCAGCTCCTGCTGGGCAAAGTAGCCGATATTGAGGCCCTTGCCTTCGGTCACGGTACCGGCCAGTGCCTTCATTTCGCGCGCAATGGTCTTGACCAGGGTCGATTTACCCTGGCCGTTGGCTCCCAGAATGCCGATGCGCTGGCCTGCCAGCACGGAACGGTTGACGCCCCGCAAGATGGTGGTCTGCTTGCCGTCTTCGTCTTCATAGCCGAAGCTGGCATCGGTAATCGCCAGCATCGGGTTGGGCAGATTGGCGGGTTCCTTGAATTCAAAGGTGAACTCGGCTTCGGCCAGCACCGGTCCGATCTTTTCCATGCGCTCCAGCTGCTTGACCCGGCTTTGTGCCTGCTTGGCCTTGCTGGCCTTGGCTTTGAAGCGGTCGATGAACTTCTGCAGGTGAGCCATTTTTTCCTGCTGCTTGGCAAAGCTGGCTGCTTGCAATTCCAGCTGCTGGGCGCGCAGCTCTTCAAAGCGCGAGTAGTTGCCGCCGTAGCGGTTGATCTGCCCGCCCTGAATCTGCAGTGTGACGTTGGTGATGGCGTCCAGAAATTCGCGGTCATGGCTGATGACGATCATCGTGCCGCTATAGCGCTTGAGCCAGGCCTCCAGCCAGACCAGGGCATCCAGGTCCAAGTGGTTGGTGGGTTCGTCCAGCAGCAGCAGATCGCTGGGAGCCATCAGTGCACGAGCCAGTTGCAGACGCATGCGCCAGCCGCCCGAGAAGCTGTTGACGGGGTGATCCAGCTCGGACACCTTGAAGCCCAGGCCCAGAATCAGGGCTTGCGCGCGCGATTCGGCATCATGTGCACCGGCATCGGCCAGATCCACATAGGCCTGAGCGATCTCCATGCCGTCGCCGGAGGCTTCGGCGGCAGCCAGCTGGGCGTTCAGCTCGGCCAGGCGCGTGTCGCCATCCAGTACGAACCGGGTGGCAGATTCGTCGGTTTCCGGCATGTGCTGGGCCACCTGTGCCATGCGCCACTGAGGAGGGATGAAAAAATCACCGCCGTCTTCGCTGATGCTGCCATTGAGCAGGGCAAACAGGCTGGACTTGCCGGCACCGTTGCGGCCGACAAGGCCGACGGACTCTCCCGGGTTGATGGTGGTGCTGACTTGGTCGAGCAGGACTTTGGTGCCGCGGCGCAGCGTGATGTTCTTGAGACTGATCATGACTGGGGCCGATTATCCGCGAATGCCCGCAGACCCATGAGCTTGCGGGATTGATCAGGCGGCAGTGGCGCACTGGTCACGGCGGCTCGGTCGGAGTCCTCACACCGCTTGGAGGCCTATGCGCTTCATCATGGTTTCGGTGAATTTCAGCTCAAGCTCGAACGCCAGGCCGCGGCCTAGCTCGCCAATCAGCTGCGCCACGGGCACGCGCACCGCGTTCAGATGAATATCGCCGGTGTGCGACTGCCCGGCCATGGTCTTGTAGCTGCTGACCACTTCCACGCCGGGTACGGCCAGATCCACGAAGAAGGCGCTGATCTCCCGTTCGGCGCACGCCATGGGCGCGATGGACTGCTCCATCTGAACAGGCGTGGCCTTGCGCACCAGAGAGCCGATACGCGGCGGGCCGCTGAGCTCGCCCAGCACATGCGGCGCGAACGGCGAACCGCTGGCATAGATGGCTTCCTTGATCAGCGCCTGGTCCAGCACCGAGAGCTCTTCGCCGCCCATGGCACTGGGCAGCCTCATGCCGTAGAAGCCCAGCTCGCGCGAACGCTTTGTGCGCGAAAGCTCTAGGCATGTTCCGCCGTGGTGACGATGAGGGCTGCATCGCTGTTGTCGGCTATCTCGATCACCTCACGGGATGAAAGGCGGGCGTTGAACGGCGCCTTGACCAGGCCGGCCTTGTAGCAGGCCAGCTCGATTTCGACGATTTCGGCGCAGTTGGGAAGGTAGATGCCCACGCGGTCGCCACGATGCAGACCCTGAGCCAGCAAGGCATTGGCAAGGCGGTTGCTGCGCTGCTCCAGCGCGGCATAGCTGAGGTACTTGCTGGCGCTGGTTACCGCAAGGTGGCCGGCGTACATACGGCAGCAGCGCGCAACGAGTGCACCGACATGGGATATAGGGGCGCCCGGCATAGGGGCGCCCGGCGTAGGGGCCGTGGGTAAAGCAGTGGTCATGGGCAAATCCTTGATGAAGCTGCGCCGCACTGACCGATCCTTCCGGCCCCATGGGTAGGCGCTGCAGGCGTTCGCACATGGCGTCAGCATCGGAGAGCAGGCGGCGCGCATCCTCATACAGCTGGGTACCTGCGGGCGTGGCCGTGACTCCTGCATGGCTGCGCTCCAGCAACTGGACGCCGAGCTCTGACTCCAGCTTCTTGATCTGCGCCGTCAGTGCCGGCTGGGCCACATAGAGCGAATGGGCCGCCCGCGAGATCGAACCGGCCTCCAGCACGCAGATCCATGGTTGCCACTCGAAAAATCAGCTTGATAGCCGGTAAGAAAGCCTGTAGAAGGCTATTTGAAGAATTGTTAGTCTCCTGTAATGTCGGTGTAATCTGACATGGCGTAAGGGCCAGATGTCGACAAGATGGCATATCTCTAAGTCTGAAGTCCGACAGATTCAGTATGTCGGTCCTACAACTGATGCAGCAAAACGTGTCCCTCTCTTCACCTTCAACCACTCCGAGCAGAAACGGCTCTGCCCACTGGCGCATTGAAGACATTGACTTCTCTGCCATTGATCGCAGCGCCATAAAGAACAATCAAGACCTGTTCTTTTTGCTGATGAGCGCCTCGTTCATCGAGACCGGCTCGGATACTTACGCGGCCAACCTGGCCGAGCATTACGCGGCCTGGCCCGAGATCGCGATCTGGCTCAAAGATCAATGGGAGTCCGAAGAACTGCAGCACGGGCGCGCGCTGCGGGCCTATGTGGAAGCCGTGTGGCCGGAGTTTCCCTGGCAAAAAGCGTATGACAGTTTTTTCGCCGAATATTCGCAGCTATGCACCATGGAAGAGCTCTACCCCGACCCGCGCCTGGAAATGGTGGCGCGCTGCGTGGTGGAGACCGGCACTACAGCCTACTACCACACCTTGCGCGAACTCAGCGACGAGCCGGTTCTGAGCGAGTTGCTGGGCAATATCCGCAACGACGAGGTCAACCACTTCAAGCATTTCCTCAAGTACTTCAAGGAGCTGCAGCAGCAGTCGCCCGTGGGCCGCATGCGCATTGCCAAGGCCCTGTACGGCCGCCTCAAGGAGTTGCGAGAGAGCGATTCGGATATCGCGCTGCGGCATGTCTGGGCGCACAAGGGCCCTTATTTCGCCGATAGCAGCACTCGTTTTGAAGACATGGCCCAGCGCATTTACGAGCTGGTCAGTCGTCGCCTGCCTGCCGACCTGGCCGTGCGCATGCTGCTCAAGCCCATGCTGCTGCCAGCACGCGTGGAGGGCATGGTGCGCACACCCATCTCCAAGCTGGCGACACGCATGATGTCGTACTGAGTCTTGTAGCTGCAAACAAGCCCGGCCAGCTCCAGTTGTCCGGGCATTCGACTTCCATGGCAGGAACCTATCTCACGACCGGAGAAGTGGCAAGGCGTGCAGGCGTGAGCGTACGCACCTTGCATCACTACGACAGCATTGGACTGCTGCGTCCAGACGCGCGCAGTGAAGCAGGCTATCGACTCTATGGTGCGCAAGACATTGCGCGCCTGCATGCCGTGCAATCGCTCAAATCGCTGGGTTTGAGTCTGGAGGCCATCGCTGCCGCGCTGGCGGGGCAGGGCATTGAGCCTAAGGACTTGTTGCAACGTCAGGTAGAGGAGGCTCAGCGCATGTTGACCCAGGCCAGGGCGCTGAAGGACAAGCTGCAGTTTCTGGAGGATGCGGTCTCTGGCCAGCAGGGCTCGTTCGATGATTTGCTGGCTGGCATTCGGCTGCTGGACGCTCATCAGCTGTATCTGCCTGCTGCTGGCATACGACAGATGCTGGGACGCTGGCGCAGGGCCAGGCCACGCTGGCAGCCTGTGGCCGATGCCCTGCTAAGGTGCCGTGCCGAGGGGCTGGGGGTCGGTACCGCCCAGGTGCAACTGCTGGCACAGCGCTGGATGAATGTGGCGATGACGGTTTTTCGCGGACGCTTGGGCCTGATCCAGAACTGGGCCCGCATGCATGAACACGAGCCTCAGACGGCTCGACATGCAGGGCTTGAGCCTGAACTGCTGAATTATCTGGAGCAGGCAATCGGCCTCAGGATGGCGGCCTTGCAGCGTCATCTGACGACTGCGGAACTGCAGGGGCTTGACGGCTCTACCGGGCCGGATTGGGAGGTATTCGCCGCCAGTGGCGAAAAGCTGCTGGCACGGGGCGTTGCATCCCAGACTGCCGTCGCACGGCAACTGTGCGTGCGTTATCGGGAGCTGTCACTGCGGACGGCCGGAAACAATCCATTGCTGGCGGCCAAACTGGCCCAGGCCTATGCTACCGAGCCTGTGCTGGCACTCGGACATTTTGTATCGCCGAAGCTGAGGGACTATCTGAACAGCATCGAGGCTTGACCCTCACGCTACGTCAGGCCTGAAGCTGTGCTCTTTGTTGAAAAGCAAGGAGTTTTGCGATGACTGCGATTGATTGTCCCAGCCCTTCGGCCCTGCGTGTTGCCATGGCACGCGCCGTTCATCAGATTTTGGAGGACGAGCCGGTTTTCGCTGACCGTTTTGCCGTAGCCTCCCTCGGCAGCGCGGAGGCCGCAAAGCTGCTGCGTCAGCCTCTGGTGCATAACGATGTGGCTTCACGGTCGCTGCGTGCCGGCATCGTGGCCCGGGCCCGATGGGCCGAAGACTGTCTGCTGGAGGCCGTGGCTGCGGGATGCATTCAGTACGCCATCGTGGGTGCAGGCCTGGATACCTGGGCCTTGCGCATGGCGGCTCAGTTGCCTGCTGTACGCATCTTTGAGCTGGATCAGCCGGCAATGCTGACCTGGAAGACCCGGCTGTATGAGCGCAATGGCTGGGAGTTGCCCTCAAGCCTGCGTCAGTTTGGCATTGATCTGCGTGAAACGGGGACGGTGCAGGGCTTGACGGCTGCCGGCATGGATCTCGATTCATCAGTCAGTCTGTCGATACTGGGCCTGCTGGTGTATTTGAGCGATGAGGCCGTCGAGCGTGAAATATCTGCACTGAGCCGTCTGGCAACAGGGTCGACCATCATGCTGGACTACAGAGTGGATGAGCAGCAGCTCAGCCCCATGGAACAGCTGATGATGCAGTTTACGGCGCAGATGATGGCCGCAGGTGGCGAACCCTGGCATGCATCCAGCACGCCGCAGCGCATGGCGGGGCTGCTGGGCGCGGCGGGCTTCGAGGTGGAAGAAGATCTGGGGCCAGCGCAGCTCAATGCCCGCTTCTTTGCGGGGAGGCGCGATGGTCTGCAGATTGCGGGCGGCGGCTTTCGCTATCTGAGTGCAGTCAAGAGGGATTGAGCGCTTGTTCAAAGACCTGCATAAACAAAAAGGCACAGGGCTTTGAGCAGCCTGTGCCTTGCATGCGGGACAAAGAACTTACAGTTGCAGGGCTGCGGTATTGCCCTCGGGCCAGTGGCGCAGCGCCTCCTCGGTAATCAGCAGCACCTGCTCATCCCCCGAGCTGGTGTCGAGCCAGAACACGGGCAGATCGGGGAAGGCTGCCTCGAAGTACGGCTTTTCATTGCCGATTTCCAGCACCACCACGGCGTCCTTGTTCAGGCGCGCAGGCAAGTCCTGAAGCAGCTGGCGGATGAAGTCCATGCCGTCGGCGCCGCCGGCCAGGGCCAGCTCGGGCTCGGCCTGGTACTCGGCAGGCAGCTTGCCCATGCTGTCCGAGTTCACATAGGGCGGGTTGCACAGTACCAGATCCCAGGGGCCGGGCACCTGGCTCATGCCGTTGCTTTCCAGCAGCGTCACGCGATCCTGCAGCCCGTGCTTGTCTACATTGATACGGGCGACGGCCAGGGCATCGGTCGAGATATCGGCACCGGTCACCCGGACTTCGGGATAGGCCATGGCGGCCAGGCAGGCCAGAGAGCCATTGCCGGTGCATAGGTCGAGCACCTGTACGGTCTTGTCGGACAGCCAGCCATCAATGCTGCCATCGGCCAGCAGTTCGGCGATGAAGCTGCGCGGCACGATGGAGCGTTCGTCGATGTAGAAGGGCACACCGACCAGCCAGGCCTCGTTCGTCAGATAGGCGGCGGGCTTGCGGCTGCGGATACGTTCTTCAAAAAGAGTAGCTGTCTGCGCTTGTATATCAAGGGATACAGGCTGATTCTCTACGGATTCCGGAGCACCTGGAGTGAGCTCACTGTCCAGGGGCAGGCCCAGCTTCCAGAGCACCAGCCAGGCCGCTTCGTCTTCGGCCGTGGCCGTGCCGTGGCCAAAAGCCACGCCGGCAGCTTTGAGAGCCTGAGCGCCGCTGGCAATCAGTTCGGCAACGGTGTTGCCCGAGATCGGGGGTGTGCTGGTATTGCTCATGCGGTCTGGGCTGCGGTCTGCTGGCGCTGGAGTTGTTCCAGAGTCTTGCGGTAGATGTTTTTCAGCGGCTCGATATCGGCCACGGCGATGTGTTCGTCGATCTTGTGGATGCTGGCGTTGGGCGGGCCCATCTCGATGACCTGGGGGCATATCTGGGCGATGAAGCGGCCATCGCTGGTGCCGCCGGTGGTGGACAGCTCGGTATCCAGTCCGGTCTCATCCTTGATGGCGGCCTGCACGGCCTGTACCAGGGTACCCGGCGTGGTCAGAAAGGGCTGTCCGCCCACGGTCCAGACCAGCGAGTATTCGACGCCATGACGGTCCAGGATTTCATGCACGCGCTTTTGCAGGGAGTCGGAACTGGACTCGGTGCAGAAACGGAAATTGAAGTCGATCACCACATGGCCGGGAATGACGTTGCTGGCGCCCGTACCGCCATGGATATTGCTGATCTGCCAGCTGGTGGGCGGGAAGAACGCATTGCCGCGGTCCCAGACAGTGGCCGCGAGTTCGGCGAGTGCGGGCAAGGCCTCGTGAATGGGGTTGCGTGCCAGCTGCGGGTAGGCGATATGGCCTTGCACGCCGTTGACGGTGAGCTTGCCGCTCATGGTGCCGCGGCGGCCGTTCTTGATCATGTCGCCGGTCTGTTTGACCGAGGTAGGCTCGCCAACAATGCACCAGTCCAGGCGCTCGCCGCGTTGGCGCAGCTCTTCGACCACGACCTTGGTGCCGTCAATCGAGGGGCCTTCCTCGTCGCTGGTCAGCAGCAGGGCGATGTCGAAGGCGGGTTCGGGCGTGGCCTGCAGAAACTCTTCCAGCGCCACGACAAAGGCGGCGATCGAGGTCTTCATATCGCTGGCACCACGTCCGTAGAGCTTGCCGTCGCGGTGCATGGGCACGAAAGGCGGACTGGTCCATTCCTTGAGCGGGCCGGGCGGCACCACATCGGTATGGCCGGCAAAGACCAGCACAGGCCTATCTGAACCGATGGCGTCTTGTGTAGGTTGATTCTGAGCTGGAGAGTGTTTTGCCCACAGGTTTTGTACGCGGAAGTCCGCGGGGCCACTATTCAGGCGCTCGCAGGTAAATCCCATGGGTGTCAGGGCATCGGCGAGCAGCTCAAGGCAGCCAGCATCTTCGGGGGTGACGGAGGGCAGGCTGATGAGCTGCTCGGTCAGTTGCAGTGTCCGGGACATGGAGGGGCTTCAAACTAAAACAATGCCTAGGCCGCCTTGGCTGGCGGCTTCAGGCGGTTCTGACATCCAGGGTGATTTCCGTGAAGGACGGCATATCGTCATCGCCGGACAGAATCACATCGGTGACGGCCGGGGCGTTGGCAGCAGTGGCCGCGTGGCTGACGTCATTATCCATGCGCCACATCAGATTGGTGGGCGAGTCGGCATAGGCCAGCGCTTCACTGCGCTCAATTGTGCCACTGCGCACCAGGGCTGCCAGTGCGTCCTCGAAGGTCTGCGAGCCTTCGGCCATGGATTTTTCCATGGCTTCCTTCACGCCACCGAAGTCACCCTTGACGATCATGTCGCTGATGAGCTTGGTGTTGAGCATGACTTCCACGGCCGGCACGCGCGTGCCGTTGACGGTACGGACCAGGCGCTGAGAGATCACGGCCTTGAGCGAGGCGGCCAGCTCGCCCAACATGCTGGGGCGAACCTCCTCGGGGAAGAAGGACAGGATGCGATTGAGCGTGTGATAGCTGTTGTTGGCATGCAGGGTCGCCAGGCATAGATGGCCGGACTGGGCATAGGCCAGTGCGGCCGACATGGTCTCGCGGTCGCGGATTTCGCCGATCAGAATCACATCGGGTGCCTGGCGCAGCGCATTCTTGAGTGCGATTGCTAGGGTACTGGTATCGGTGCCGACCTCACGCTGGTTGACGATGGATTTTTTGTTGCGAAACTGGTATTCGATGGGGTCTTCCACCGTGAGGATATGGCCGGTGAGCGTTTCGTTGCGCTCGTCGATCATCGTCGCCAGTGTCGTGCTCTTGCCCGAGCCCGTGGCGCCAACGATCAGCACCAGGCCGCGCTTTTCCATGACCAGCTCACTGACAATGGACGGCAGGTTCAGGCTGTCGCGCGAGGGCACCTGCTGCGAGATGAAGCGCACGACAACTGCGTAAGAGCCGCGCTGGCGCATGGCGCTGATACGAAAACGTCCTATGCCGCTCATGGGAATGGCAATGTTCAGCTCGCCCGTCTGCTTGAGCTCTTCTATGGCTTCCGGCTTGACGACTTCGGAGAGCAAGGCCAGCGGAGCTTCGATCGGCAGCTCCTGATTGTTGATGGGGATGCAGATGCCGTTGATCTTGATCAGCGCTGGCGCACGGGCCGAGAGATAGACGTCCGAGGCCTTTTTTTCGGACATCAGACGCAGAATTTTTTCCATGGTGCTCATTTTTTCTTCATCCTTTTTCGCTCAGCCTCTCTATGCACGCATGTTAGCGTGTGTCAACTCGGTGCAGGTCGCGCTTGATGCGCAAAGCTGATCTCCGGCATGAAAAAAAGCCTGCACGCTCGGGAGCGGGCAGGCTTGTGAGCAGGGGCGGCCACGGCGGTGCCTGCATCAAGGCAGAGCAAGCATGGCCAGGAGCCCATCAGTCGCGCAGCAGGTCGTTGATGCTGGTCTTGGAGCGGGTCTGTGCATCCACGCGCTTGACGATGATGGCGGCATACATGGAGTAGTCCTTGCCATCCTTGGTCTGCTTGGGAATATTGCCGCTGACCACCACCGAGCCGCTGGGCACGCGGCCATAGGTGATTTCGCCGGTTTCACGGTTGAAAAGAGGGGTGGACTGGCCGATGTAAACGCCCATGCCCAGAACGGAATTCTCTTCCACGATCACGCCTTCGACCACTTCGGAGCGAGCGCCGATGAAGCAGTTGTCTTCGATGATGGTGGGGTTGGCTTGCAGGGGCTCAAGCACGCCGCCCAGGCCCACGCCGCCGGACAGGTGCACGTTCTTGCCCACTTGGGCGCAGGAGCCCACGGTGGCCCAGGTGTCGACCATGGTGCCTTCGTCCACATAGGCGCCGATGTTCACATAGGAAGGCATCAGGATGGCGCCCTTGGCGATGAAGGAGCCGCGACGGGCAACGGCCGGAGGCACCACGCGCACGCCCGTGGCGGCGATTTCAGCCTCGCTCATGCCTTCGAACTTGGTGGGAACCTTGTCGAAGAAGTTCAGGGCACCGCCGTTGATCAGGGCATTGTCCTTGAGGCGGAAGGACAGCAGCACCGCTTTCTTGATCCACTGGTGCACGGTCCACTGGCCCACGCCTTCGCGGGTGGCTACGCGCAGCTTGCCGTTGTTGAGCTCGGCAATCACGTGCTCCACGGCATCCACCACTTCCTTGGGGGCGGCGGAAGGCGAGATATTGGCACGGTTGTCCCAGGCGTTGTCGATGATGGATTGCAGTTGTTGCGTCATGATGTTTTCGGTCAAAGATCGAAAGTTGAGGTGAATCGTTGGGTCATGAAAGGCCCGCACATGGCAGGCCTTGGATGCGGATCAGCGGGTACGGGATTCGATGAATTGTGCAATACGCTGCGCGGCTTCAAGGCATTCCGCCGTTTCGGCCACCAGAGCCATGCGAATGCGGTTGGCGCCGGGGTTGAACCCCTGAGCCTCACGCGCAAGGTAGCTGCCCGGCAAGACCGTCACGCCTGTATGAATATACAGCTCTTTTGCGAATTGTGCATCATCCATGCCCAACTCCGGTGGAATGCCGGCCCAGAGATAGAAGCTGGCATCGGGCAGCTTCACATCCATGACTCTGGACAGCACGGGGGTGACCTGCGCAAACTTCTCGCGATAAAGGCGGCGGTTTTCCTGCACATGGGCTTCGTCGCCCCAGGCGGCAATCGATGCCGTCTGCACCACAGGGCTCATGGCGCCGCCGTGATAGGTACGATAGAGCAAGAAGGACTTGAGCAGAGTCGCATCACCCGCTACAAAGCCGCTGCGCAGTCCGGGCACATTGCTGCGCTTGGACAGGCTGGTGAACATCACCAGATTCTTGAAATCATGGCGGCCCAGCTTTTGGGCGGCTTCCAGGCCGCCCAGTGGGGCTTCTTCCTGAAAGTAGATCTCGCTGTAGCACTCGTCGCTGGCAATCACGAAGCCATGCTTGTCGGACAAGGCGAACAGCTTCTCCCATTCGCCGAGCGGCATCACGGCGCCCGTGGGATTGCCGGGCGAGCACACAAAAATCAGCTGTGTGTGCTGCCATACCTCTTCGGGCACGGCATCCCAGTTCACGGCAAAGTTGCGCGCGGCATCGCTGGCGGCGTAATAGGGGGTGGCTCCGGCCAGCAGCGTCGCACCTTCGTAGATTTGATAGAAGGGGTTGGGGCAGATGACACGCGCACCGGCCTTGGTGTTGTCCACCACGACCTGGGTGAAAGCAAACAGTGCTTCACGCGAGCCATTGACAGGCAGAACCTGAGTCGCGGCATCCAACTCGATGCCATAGCGCTGCTTGGCCCATTGCGCACAGGCCTGGCGTAAGGCCGGCAGACCGGCGGTGGCAGGGTAAACGGACAAGCCCTGCAGTTCGCTGCTCAATGCTTTTTCAATGAACGCTGGCGTGGCATGGCGTGGCTCTCCGATGCCCAGACTTATAGGGCGCAGGCCCTCAGGTGGCCGAGCCGAGGCAAACAGTTGGCGAAGACGTTCAAACGGATAAGGCTGTAAGCGAGAGAGCAGGGGGTTCATAGTTGCACATTATGGGCTGATGCCATTTTCGCATGAGAAAACAGCGCTCATAGTTTTGAGTTTGCGGGTTTGCAGGCTCCAGGAATTGCAATTTGTTACGTAAGCTGGGCGACAGAGCAAGTGGCTACCGTGAGCGAGCTGCGAGGTCAGCAAACGAAGTCAACAACAAAAAACGAATGGAGACAGGCAATGCAAAAGCGCATCTTGCCCGACAAAAAAAACCGCGTACGAGTGAGGAATTCCGGACTGCCGTGGTTGGGGCTGCCATGGCTGCTGGCCGGGCCAGTTTTGCCTGCGCTGGGCCTGAGCGGAACATGGCAGCTGGGCTGGTTGCTGCTGTGGGGCCTGGGAGTGCTGTTGTGGGTCGCCGCTCTTCACAGGAGCTGGCAGCAGCAGTGGTTGGACATGCAGCTTGCGCTTGAAAGAGTCGCTCATGGAGACCTGAGTCTTGGCGTTGCCGGAGAGCCGCAACAAGGGCTTTCCGCATCAAGCCTCACCAAGTCCATGGTGCATGCGCTGTCGGCCATGGTGGCCGATGTTCGCAGCAACGCTGCCCTGGTGGCCCAGGCCGGACAAAGCATGGTCAGGGACCATCAGGCCTTGTCTGAACGAACCGAGATGCAGGCGAGCAATCTGGCGCAGACGGTGGTCAGTGTCGAGCAACTCACCGCAGCGGTTGAGCACAATGCGCAAGTGAGCAAGGCAGCACATTCCCGCGCTGATGGCGTTTGTGCCGCTGCCGATCAGGGCGCCCAAGCCATGCAGCATGCGGTGCAGTCGGTGGAGCTGATCGAGCGCAATGCCGGGCGTATGCGGGAAATCATTGGCGTGATTGACGGCATCGCATTCCAGACCAATATTCTTGCCTTGAATGCAGCGGTGGAGGCTGCCAGGGCCGGTGAACAGGGGCGTGGCTTTGCCGTGGTGGCCAGTGAGGTGCGGACGCTGGCCCAGCGCAGCGCCGAAGCAGCCAAGGAGATTCGGCTGCTGATCGGCGAGACCGTGCAGCAGGTCACTCAAAGCACGCAGCAGCTACGTAGTGCAGGCGAGGAGATCCAGGGGGTGACGCGGGCCATTCACGATGTGGTCGCCCATATGGGGACGCTTGCGGACACGGCCAGCAGCCAGAGCTCGGGTCTTCAGGAAATCAGCAATGCCGTGCGTCAGATCGATGAAATCACCCAGCACAACGCGCAGATGGTAGGTCAGGCGCTTCAGCAGGCGCAGGAGTTACAGCTGCGCGCCCGGCATCTGTCGGATGCGGTGTCGCGCTTCAGGTTGCAGCAGGGCACGGCCGAGGAGGCGGTGGCTCTGGTGAATGCGACCATGAGACAAGCCAGAAGCTCGCCCAGTGTTGCCAGCCTGCTGCAGACCGTCACCGATCCTTCGCAGCCATTCCACGACCGCGACATGTATGTGTTTGCCTTGTCTTCTGAGGGCGAGTACCGGGCCTTCGGCGGTAATCCGGCCAAAGTGGGGCTGCGCGTTCAGGATGTGCCCGGCATTGATGGCAATAGCCTGATGGCCGACATCATGGCCCAGGCCGAGCTTCGTCCGGGCTGGGTGGAATACGATTACATCAACCCCAGCAACCAGCAGGTGCAGACCAAGATGTCCTATGTCTGCAAGCATGCAGGCCTGTACTGGGGCTGCGGTGTCTACAAGAGCCTGATCAGTGCCTAATGGGGTCCTGATGGGCACTTGTCGCCACTGATTTTTTGCTGCATCGGGAGCGAATGCGCTTTTCTCAAGCACCAGAGGCTGATTGGGTATCAGGCTCCTGCGCGCTTGGCTTTGGCCTTGGCCAGAATGGCGGCAAGCGTGGCCTTTTTGTCTGTGGCGGGCGCTGACGGTGTGTCGGCTTGAGCGCCAGCTTCTTCAGCTGGGGTTTGTGCCGTGGTGCGTACCGGCGCGTTGGCCTTGCGACCCGTACGCAGCAAATGCGCGCCATAGCGGCTGCGGGCATGGTCGGCCTGCGCAGTACTCCAGGCGGACCAGCCTGTGGCTTCAGCGCTGGCGTTGACCAGCTCTATGCAATCAACGGGGCAGGCAGGAATGCACAGCTCGCAGCCCGTGCAATGTTCGGCAATCACGGTATGCATGCGCTTGTTGGCGCCCAGAATCGCATCGGTAGGGCAGGCCTTGATGCACAGTGTGCAGCCTATGCACCAGGCCTCGTCTATCACGGCCAGGGTGCGAGGTGCTTCCAGGCCGTTTTCGGCGTTGAGCGGCAACTCCAGCCTGCCAGTGATGGTAGCCAGACGGCGAACGCCTTCCTGGCCGCCTGGCGGGCATTGATTGATGGCGGCTTCTCCGCTGGCAATGGCCTCGGCATAGGACGCGCAGTCGGGGTAGCCGCAGCGAGTGCACTGTGTCTGGGGCAGGGCTGCATCAATGTTCGCAGCCAATGCTTGAAGCGAAGAGGCTGCGGACATTGATGATTTCATTCTGGTCAGGCGAGCCTTTACGCCCTGGCGCGATGGGCCTCGCGTCCTTTCTGGGCAGGGGCGCTATTTTGACCTGTTTTTACCGCCTTGGCAGACTTGTCTGCATGAGCCTCGCTGCTTTCCAGCTCTGCGCCGTCGTCGCTGACGCTGCTCAGATGGCCTGCGGCGCTGGCGGCGGTGGCACTTGGGGGCTGATGTGCCAGGATGAAGTCGCGTACTTGCGGGTAGACGGTCTTGCGCCAGCGGCTGCCACTGAAGATGCCGTAATGCCCTGCGCCTTGCACTTCGATATGGTGGCGCGCCTCGGCAGCGATGCCAGTGCATAGATCATGGGCGGCGCGGGTTTGGCCGGCGCCCGAAATATCGTCCAACTCGCCTTCCACCGTCAGCAAGGCGGTGTTCTTGATGTCCTGCGGACGCACCAGTTCGGTCTTGCCTTGCTCGTTCCTGACTTCCCAGGTGCCCTTGACCAGCTTGTACTCCTGAAACACTGTGGCGATGGTTTCCAGGTAGTAGTCTGCGTCCATGTCCAGCACGGCGTTGTACTCGTCATAGAACTTGCGGTGATGCTCGGCGCTGGCTTCATCACCCTTGATCAGGTCCTTGAAATAGTCGTAATGGCTGTTGGCGTGGCGGTCGGGATTCATGGCCACAAAGCCCGAGTACTGCAGAAAGCCGGGGTAGACGCGACGGCCGGCACCGGGGTAATTGTTCGGTACTTCGTAAATGACGTTGTTCTCGAACCACTCGTAGCTGCGGGTTTCGGCCAGGTTGTTCACGGCCGTCGGCGAGCGGCGCGCATCGATGGGACCGCCCATCATGGTCATGGACAGCGGTGTGACTTCGCCACGGCTGGCCATCAGAGAGACCGCTGCCAGCACCGGCACCGTCGGCTGGCAGACGCTGACCACATGACACTGACCATAGCGCCCTTGCAGATAGCGAATGAATTCCTGCACATAGTTCACATAGTCGTCCAGATGGAACTCGCCCTCGGACAGCGGCACGGTGCGGGCATTCTTCCAGTCTGTGATATAGACCTTATGACCTCCGAGCATGCTTTGCACGGTGTCGCGCAGCAAGGTGGCATAGTGGCCCGAGAGCGGGGCGACGATCAACACCACGGGCTGGCTGAGCATGAGATCCAGTGTTTCTGGATCATCGGAGAAGCGCTTGAAGCGGCGCAGCTCACAAAACGGCTTGTCGACCTCCACGCGCTCGCGAATGGTGACATCCACGCCGTTGACTTCGACGTTATGCAGATCGAACTCGGGCTTTTCGTAGTCCTTGCCCAGGCGATACATGAGGTTGAAGCCCGCAGCCATGCGCTGGGCCATGGGCACCTGGCTGAAGACCGAATGAGGGTTGTTGTAGAACTTGGAGGCGGCCTGGGCAAAGTCTGCAAATGGCTCGACCATTGCGCGTTGCATTTCGTAGATCTGATAGAGCATGGTACGCACTTTTGCGGGTTATGTTGCAGTGCAATATAACAGCAGAGTTTGACATGCAAAGTAGTGAATTCCCTTCAAATGACGGATCTGCTGGGATTGCGCAACGCAGGCCGGACCTCACTGAGTTTGAAAGTAAAAAAGCTGACCGAAGTCAGCTCTTTCATGAGTGCTCAAAGCATTTGCTCTGCGGGTTCCCGCTGAATCTCGTTCGGCTTGGTGCGGGCCAGTTTCATGACCTCATGCGGCGGCAGGGTCTTGAGGCGGTGATCGCTCCAGACCTGGCGCCAGCGGCGTGCACCGGCGAGGCCATTGCGAAGCCCCAGCATATGCCGGGCAATCGAATACCAGTGCGTGCCATGCTCGAGCGCTTCGCGCTCCATATACAGCACCATCTGTTCTTCAATATCCTCTCGTGTGCGTTCCCTGCTCTCGTCCTGATAGTAAAGGGCGTCCCACGACGACATCCACCAGGGGTTGTGATAGGCCTCGCGGCCCACCATGACTCCATCGACCTGCTGCAGCTGCTGCCGCACTACTTCGTCGGTCTTGATGCCGCCGTTGACGGCGATTGTCAGGCCCGGAAAGTCACGCTTGAGCTGTGCCACGACTTCGTAGCGCAGCGGTGGGATTTCACGGTTTTCCTTGGGAGAGAGGCCTTTGAGCCAGGCGTTGCGAGCGTGAACCACAAACACCTGGCAACCTGCGTCGGCAACGATTCCGACGAAGTCACGCACAAAGTCGTAGCTTTCAATTTTGTCGATGCCGATTCGATGCTTGACGGTGACCGGCACGGACACTGCATCTGACATGGCCCTGACGCAATCGGCCACCAGTGCAGCCTCGTGCATCAGACAGGCACCGAAAGCGCCGCGCTGCACACGCTCGCTAGGGCAGCCGCAGTTGAGGTTGATCTCGTCATAGCCCCATTGCTCACCCAGGCGTGCGCTATGCGCCAGATCGGCCGGCTCCGAGCCACCCAATTGCAATGCCACAGGATGTTCTTCGGCTTCAAGCCGCAGATGGCGGCCCACGTCGCCATGCACCAGAGCTCCGGTTGTCACCATTTCGGTATAGAGCAGGGTGTGCTGACTGAGCAGGCGGTGGAAGTAGCGGCAATGCTTGTCCGTCCAGTCCATCATAGGGGCCACCGACATACGCCACATGCTGTTATCTAGTTGTTTTTTAACGATTTGTTCGGTGCTCATACTATGAAAAGTGCCTTGTAGTGCACTGAAAATTGACCCTGTTTTACCCCGTTTTGCCGGGGTTTTTAACGCTGAATGCTGCATTGGTGCACCACGAATTTCATGGAGCACTGATGGGAACCATCACCCAACGAAAGAGTGCCAAGGGTGTCGGATCGTTCCAGGCTTAGATCCGTCTGAAGGAAGGCGGAGAACTGACTCTTTTCGAGTCCAAGACGTTCACCCGGCGCGCTCTTGCCCAGAAATGGCTGCGAAGACGTGAAGCAGAAATCGAGGAGGCCCAAGCAACTGGCCGGCCTGTTCAAGGTTTCGTCACCCTCAAGCAGATACTGCAGGATTATGTCAGCGATGCAAAAGGCATCGTGGCATGGGGGCGGTCCAAGACGGCCGACATGACCTGCTTGCAGAAGGCCAAGCTGGCGCACCGGGATGCCCGGCATCTGCGTGCCATTGACTTCATCGAGTACGCCAGGTGGCGGCGCACCGAAGAGGATGCAGGTCCGGCCACGGTGCTCAATGACATCGTCTGGCTGAGGCAAGCCTGCCTTGGCGCAGTGACGCGCTACGGCATGAACAAACTGGTGCAGGGGCTGGATGCGGCCAAGCAGGAGCTGCTGCGGCTCAAGATCATCTCCAAGCCACGCCGGCGCATACGCCGCCTGAAGGCTGAGGAAGAGGCCGCATTGCGGGAGTACTTTGCCAGGCAGGAGACTCGCCCCTCGATTCCCATGCTGCAGATCTTCGAGTTTGCGTTGCTGACCACGCTCCACGACCTTGGCGAAAGCAAGGAATTCAGCAGGTGTGAAGCACATGGTTACTCAATGATAATTACTTGAGATTGATTGGCTTCCATCGAAATTCAGAATACCCCCTGGAGCAGCGCATACGCTAAAGCCCGCTTGGTCATCACCTCATAGGGAATGGTGATCTAGGAAGACCAGTACTCCCATTAAGTCGGCAGCATTTCTTCAATCGCTGATTAGCGATAGACAGCCACACGGTTTCTGCCGTCACGCTTGGCTTTGTAGAGCATCTCGTCGGCGTATTTGATAACCGTTGGGATGTCGGAAGAGCTGTTCGGCCAGCTTGCCACCCCCAGGGAAATGGTGACGTGGCCAACGCCTTCAAACACTGCTGCTTCCACTTGCTTGCGCAAGCGCTCTGCGACTTGAACTGCGGTCGTTTCACTGGTTCGAGGCAAGACAATCAAAAATTCCTCACCACCAACGCGACAAGGCAAGTCATCTGCGCGTGAGACAGATTTCATTTGCTTGGCCAGGTCACGCAAGACGAGGTCACCTGCATCATGTCCAAAGGTGTCGTTGACCTTCTTGAAATGGTCGATGTCGATAGATACCACTGAGAAAATCTGGCTGGACGCTTCGAGCGTTTTCAATGCAGCTTCCAGGCTTCGACGATTGCCAAGCTTGGTCAAAGGATCAGTTTTAATATCATCCTGAAGTTTTTGAATATTTCTATTCAGCAAGGAAATGCCAACTAACATGGCCTTTTTCAACTCATAGGACTCTACATACCACGATTTTATTTTCTGTATTTTCTTTTCTGTTTCTGGATCGCCAATGTTTTTTGCACCTTCAGACAGCAATTGCAGCGGCTTGGCAATTCTGTTTGCGCACCAACAGATCAGAAATACAGAAATTACCGCTATAGGTAGCGTCTTAAGAATTACTTGCTTCATCAGCGAGTCCAATGGAGCAAGGGTTGCCGACAGAGGTCTCTGTGCAACTACTCCCCAGTTCGTAGTGGGAATAATTGCGTAGCCTGAAATCATCTCAACCCCACGAGTATTCTTAACGATCTGGCTGCCAGATTCGGAATTTTGAATTTTCCCGATGACTTCATTGCCGCTCACGAGTGTTCCTACTCGATTTTGATCAGGATGATAGACAAGCTTTTTGTTCTGATCGACAACATACAAGTATGAGCCATCTTTGTAGTAGTGTGTGCCAAGCAGATGGTTGAGGATGCTCTGTTGGTTGAGGTAGATCGTTCCCCCAACCATGCCTAAATAGTTGCCGGATGGGTCGTGAATAGGGTGAGAGATGAATACCAGCAAATTTCCAATGGTGGAAATATATGAGTCACTAATCAGCGGCTTCTGCGTTTTTATCGACTCTACAATGCCTGGTGTTGTAAGAGTTCTTCCCGTGAGTTTCAAAGTTTCAGGTGAAGAAGCTAAAACACTAGAGCGAGCATCAACTATAAGGATGGAATTGAAGCTTTCAGTCTGAGTTTTGAGCCTTTCTGACTCTGATTTTAGTACTTCGATGTTATTGAAGTTTTTTGATAAATAGACTGAGCTTGCCGCTAGCTGTTGTTGAGCTGCTCTAAGGAAGTCATCAGTGCTCTTTGCCAGTTTAGTTGCATAGACGAAATTTCCATTCAAATTTTCATCTATGAGTTGTTGGCGTTGAACAGTATAGGCTGCGTAAAATGTATTAACTAAGGAGATAAATGCGCTGGTAACCGTGAGAAATAGGATCAAACGCCTAAGATCCATTTTGCAAAAAATCTTGCGTATGCTGAATTTCACAGAGCACCCAGAAAACAAGCGTTGACAAAAACTATCGGCATCGGTCAATTTATTTGTTTATTTTACTGCTGTGTGAGAGGTTGCTAGGGTTAGTACCTGTGTAAAAAGTGCAGTCACTGTTGACAGGTCCGTTTCCTGTCGGTGGCGGGCAACGTTGGCAAGTTGCTATACGGCTTCGCAGCCGTGTGCTTGATTGCATGGATCTACTCGCAGCTGTCTGTAGCTGCTCAAGAATGCGAGACCCCCAAGTCAGCACCTCACAGCTCTCCACTCCTGCTCGGCCTGAGCCTTCTTTTAATCGATGTACGTAGCCAGCTTGCTTGTATCCATAAACCACTGGCTCTTGTTGCATCCCAGGCGGTAAGCAGGCACGGGCAACGCCTGATGCTTCTGCACGCAGACGGTCACATGCGTCCAGCCTACAAAGCCGCCGTGCTGCAGCTCATCGTAAGCGGGCAGGTCTGCGGACAGCAGGCCCTTGCCGACCAGCTCTTGCACGATCTGGTCGGAATAGGCGGGGATCATGCCAGTGCCTCCTGTGCTTCAACGACCTGCAGTTCCGTGTAGTCGGCGCTGATGACCCAGCGCTCCGTCATTCGGTGGACTGGGCGTGGGGGTCTGCCGGCAGCTTGATCAGGAATGCGCGGCCGTCCGTCTTTTGCTTGATGACAGTTAGGTACTGATCTGTGGTGGAGGTGGATTTTTAGGCAGGGGCTAGTGCCGAGAAGGCTGTACAGGGGAGTAAGAAGGGAAAGACGAGTGGCTAGATCAAATTCGCCCACCGAATTGAAAGCTTTTTATGTAACTTACATGTTATTTCACAGGGCCCCTTAAACCCTGTGTCAGTCAATTACTGAGCCTTCGTCTTCCAGCTGTCAATAGGCTTGACATACATCTGCTCGATAGCGTCTTCGTAGTGAGCCATCAGGTTTTTTCGCTTGAGCTTGAGAGTAGGGGTCATCAGGCCGTTGTCAATGTTCCAGCTATCCCTGACCAGGTGGATGGCTCTGGGCACTGCATAACGAGCGAAGTTGCGTGTCTGCTTTTCGATTCGGGTAAGCACTTCTCTCTCTGCTGCTGCATGGTGCAGACTGGATCCATCATTCGGGTTCAGCCCAACACTCGTGGCGAGCATTTCCCATTCCATTTGACTAACAACCGCAATGCAGGCAATGAATGGACGATCCTCGCCAATCACGAACACTTGCTCAAACAGGGGATCGACGAGGATGGCCTGTTCCACATCATTGGGGGGCACTTTCTCTCCCGTCGATGTCACAATGATTTCCTTGATGCGACCTTTGATTCGGATACGGCCATTTTCGATTGAAGCCTGGTCACCAGTTCTCAGCCAGCCATCGGCAGTAAAGGCTTTGGCGGTGTCTTCCGGACGATTCCAATAACCGCGCATCACTACCGGGCCAGACACCTGCAACTCCTGATCCTCGCCAATTCGGACCTCAATGCCCGGCAGTACACGACCAACGGTATCGGGCCAGTTATCGTCGAGTCCGTTGGCGCTGACAACTGGAGCGGTTTCGGTCATGCCATAGCCTTGCACCATGGGCAGGCCCAGGCCCAGAAAAGTGCGCGCAATTGCTGGAGACAGTGGTGCTCCGCCACTCACAGCCACGCGAAGCCGGCCTCCAAACTGTGCAAGTAGGGGTTGGGCGACAAGTTTGCGCAGAAGCCAGCCGGGCAAGGCGCAAGCCCAGTTGGCCTTGACTTCCAGTTGCTCCTCCAAGGGCATGCCTTGATGAGCGCAGAAGCTCTTCCAGCCTTTGCTGACTGCAGCGTCAAACAGCTTGTGCTTGAGAGGGCTGGAAGCAAGCGACTCTTGAACCTTGGCATAAACACGTTCATAGATGCGAGGCACCGAGATCAGTACGGTCGGCTTGACCTGCTTCATATCCTGTGCGAGTTGTGCAACAGAGCGTGCGTAGGCGACGCAGGAACCGGTAGCAACGGCCAGGTAGTAGCCCGCAGTTCGCTCGAAAGTGTGTGAGAGCGGCAGAAACGAGAGAAAGACGTCCTCAGGGAAGGCCTTCACACGCTGCATCACCGCGTGTAAATCACTGACTACGTTCTCGTGAGTGAGCATGACGCCCTTGGGCTTTCCCGTCGTTCCGGAGGTATAGACAATGCCTGCCAACTCCGTTTTCTTTGGTGGCAGGGGGAGGGCAGAGGTATGCCGCTGACCGGCCTGAAGCCAGGCGGACAACACAATGACCGGCTTACGCTGCAAGGCCTTGACTGAGTCCTGCTCTGCTTGTTCGATAGGCACGATGCAAGCGTTCGACGAGTCGTTCGGTCGGCCTTGCTGTGCGTGAATCACGGCCTGGAGTTCGGGCAGGTTCTGACCTGTTGCACAAATTTTCTGCCAGGCCTTGGCGTCGGCCACGACCAGCAAGGAAGCCCCCGAGTCGGCCAAAATGTATGCAATGCTTCCGGCATTGTCGATGGCATGCAGAGGAACTGGCACGTAACCACAGCGCAGACAGGCCTGGTCGATGGTCATTGCATCAAAGCCATTGGGCAGCAAGATTGCAATCCTTGCACCGACAGGAAGATTCGAGGCGCATAAGGCGTGGCTCCACAGAGCGACGCGTTCCGCTGTTTCTACCCAGCTCAGGCTTTTCCAGGCATTTGTGCTCTCATCGAACTCCCGGTAAGCCTCGGCCGATGGCGTGCAGCGAACGCGCATGGCCAGGAGCTCTGGCAAGGTTTGCACTTGCTCGATAGTCAAATACTGTTTCTCTGCTTGGAGGCCCAGTACATCGGTTTCACTTGCTTGGTTCATGCGCTTGCCTTCAGGAAGCGGGCAATTTCCCGCTACGTGAATGATAGCGCTAGAGACATTCAGACCGGTATAGGACTCAGATTGTGGCTCCGAGCGGGATATCGATGCTTTGATAGCAGACGGCGATGTAATGGTGCAAGCGCTGCTGCTCGTCGCGCACAGCCGTCAGGGAAATCTGATGGCGGTTCCTGTCATGGTGCATGACGCGCATGCCTTGCCAGTGTCCTTTTTTACCGATTTCCGTCCAGATCTGCGGCCACTGGACAGACGTGTTGTCATCGCCATGGATGAAAAGACTGGAAAACTCCTTGTTCTTCGCCGCTTGGCGGTTCAAGCCGCTGATACGTGCAAAGGCCGGGTTGATGTCTACAATTTTCCGGTTCGCATCAAGAACCACCATGCCTTCGAAGGAATGATTGAATACCGTGGCAGCTATATGCAGTTGCCGCTCGGTTCGCTTACGGTCTGAGAGATCGGTCAGAAGGCCTACATACATGCGCTGACCCCGTGCCTCGGCTTGGCTCAACGCCAGGCGCATGGGAATCAGCGTACCGTCCTTGTGCTGACCCAGCACCTCTGAAATCTTGTTCTCCAGAGGTGGCGCGTTGTTTCGCTGGCCGGCTTCATGCTGTTCCAGATAGTGATCATGCTGGTTGAACAGTGCAGCGGGCATGAGCATTTTCACGTTCTGGCCCAGTACTTCATCTGGGCTCCAGCCGAATATGACCTCAGCTGCCGGGTTGTAATCAGTTACACATCCCCGATTATCGATGCAGATAATTCCATCTGCTGCCATATTCACCAAAGCTTGCAGTCGGGCTTCATTCATATCCACTTTCAGCCAGCGACTGCGGTACTGAATCAAGGCATTGGCCTGTGCAATCAATCCGCCAAATAGCAGAGTTATCACGGCAATGGTCAGCGCCAGAATCAAACGATCGTTCGATGATGCCGCGTCATGTGTTTCATGTTCGGCCGTGACTCGCAGCGCCAGCATGGCTGTGTAATGCATGCCCGAGATCGCGGCGCCCATGATGATGGCCGCCAGTGTTTTGCGCCAGTGGTCTTGTTTGAGGTTGAAGCGTGCCAGCCCGAAACGAATCCAGAGCGCCAAGGTGGCCAGTGCTACGCCAACAATAAGAGAAATGGCAAACCAGAGTGGTGAATACTGGTGCGTGGCAGGCATGCGCATTGCTGCCATGCCGCTGTAATGCATGGCAGCAATGCCGATACCAACCGTCAAGCCACCTAATGCCAATTGCCTGAGATTGAGTTCATTGTGAGCCAGCAAGGCAAGGGCCACTGCTGATGCTGCGATACCTGGAATGATGGAGAAGACGGTGACTGGCAAATCATACTGAACTGCAGCATGCATCGAATAAGCGAGCATGCCGATGAAATGCATGGCCCAGATTCCTATGCCCAGTGCCAGCGACCCGCTCACAATGGACCAGTTGCGCAACTGCCTTGATGTGGCCAGTCTGGCGAAAGCAGCATGGCGCAAAGCTTGGCCAGAGGCAATCCAGCAAACTGCCAGCGATAAGGTCACAAGGAAGGGGTCATATTCACCCTTGAGCACGTGAGCGTCGGCAGACGGGCTCCAGAAAAATTGCGCCAGCATGAATCATGATCCTGTAACACTGAAAGCACATTCAGTTACCTGGCAAGCATCGCATGAAGTGGGTAATCCAATATTTCAAATATCTAGGATAAATACTAGAACGGATCGAACGTGGATCTTTTAGATCGCAGCGTCGAGTCCATTTGAGAAATGCTGCTGCACTGCGCTCATGGCAATTTTCGGATCGCGCTTCAGCAGTGCCTGCATGATGGCTTCGTGCTCTGCCAGGGAGTCTTCAATACGGCCTTGCTTGAACAGCGATTTGTGACGGTTCAGCTTCATGACCTTGCGCAAATCGGCTACCAGCTGGTTACGCCAGCGGTTATCGGCAATATCGAGAATCTGCATGTGAAAGCTCTCGTTGAGCGCAAAAAAACGCTCGGCGTCGGCTGTGTTCTGCTTTAACTCCTCGTGGGTCTGCTGCAGACGCTGCAATTGTTCATCCGTGGCCTTGCCGGCAACCTCGGCCGCAGCATCTGCCTCCAGCAGACTCAGCAATCGATAGACGTCGGAGATGTCCTTGGGCGATACCTCGGTCACGTAAGCGCCTCGACGCAGCTTCATGGTCACCAGACCTTCGGCGGCCAATACCTTCAGCGCCTCGCGCAGGGGGGTGCGGCTGATGCCGTATTCCTCGGCAATCTTGAGTTCGTCGATCCAGGCTCCGGGCTCAAGCTCTCGCCGGAAGATGCGTTGACGCAACTGCTCGGCGACCTGCTCATATAGCGCAAGAGGAGTAAGTGTTTTGCTTGTCATTACGCGAGATTATATGCTGCAAGTATTTTGAATTCATAATTATGAATCATGTACACTAGGCGCATCTAGGTAGTTCACCGCAATTCCAAACTTCACTGCGCGCACCGCATACGAGAGACAACATGAGCCAAGAGAATCCGGCACAGGACCCACAAGAATTTGCACCCGCTGATCTGCAAGCCTGGAACAAGGCCGCCAACAAGGCGGCCCCCGGTGGCGACATCAACAACCTGAACTGGGTCACGCCGGACGGCATCACCGTCAAGCCGCTGTACACGGCCGAAGACACGGAAGATCTGCCATTCACCAACACGCTGCCGGGATTCGCCCCTTATATCCGCGGCCCCCAGGCCACCATGTATGCAGGCCGGCCCTGGACCATTCGCCAGTACGCAGGTTTCTCCACCGCCGAAGAGTCCAACGCCTTCTATCGCAAGGCGCTGGCTGCCGGCGGTCAAGGCGTTTCCGTTGCTTTTGACCTGGCTACGCACCGTGGCTACGACTCCGACCATCCGCGTGTGACGGGGGATGTGGGCAAGGCCGGTGTGGCGATTGACTCCGTCGAGGACATGAAGATCCTCTTCAACGAGATCCCCCTGGACAAGGTGTCTGTTTCCATGACCATGAACGGCGCCGTGCTGCCCGTGTTGGCTGGCTATGTGGTAGCCGCCGAAGAGCAGGGCGTGTCGCAGGACCAGCTCGCCGGAACGATTCAGAACGACATTCTGAAAGAGTTCATGGTGCGCAACACCTATATCTATCCGCCCAAGCCGTCGATGAAGATCATTGGCGACATCATCGAGTACACGAGCCAGAACATGCCAAAGTTCAACTCGATCTCGATCTCGGGCTACCACATGCAGGAAGCCGGCGCCAACCAGGCGCTGGAGATGGCTTTCACGCTGGCCGACGGCAAGGAATATGTGAAGACAGCCATTGCCAAGGGCATGGACGTGGATGCTTTCGCGGGCCGTCTGTCCTTCTTCTGGGCCGTGGGCATGAATTTCTACCTGGAAGTGGCCAAGATGCGTGCCGCGCGCCTGCTGTGGTGCCGCATCATGAAGGGCTTTGACGCCAAGAACCCCAAGAGCCTGATGCTGCGCACGCACAGTCAGACGTCGGGCTGGTCGCTGACCGAGCAGGACCCCTACAACAACGTGGTTCGCACCACCATCGAAGCCATGGCGGCCGTGTTCGGCGGCACCCAGTCCCTGCACACCAATGCGCTGGACGAGGCCATTGCCCTGCCCACGGAGTTCTCTGCCCGCATTGCCCGCAACACACAGCTGATCATTCAGGAAGAGACCCATATCACCAATGTGATCGACCCCTGGGCTGGCTCTTACATGATGGAAAAGCTGACCCAGGAAATGGCCGACAAGGCCTGGGCCATCATCGAGGAAGTCGATGCCATGGGTGGCATGACTGCGGCCGTGGACAGCGGCTGGGCCAAGCTCAAGATCGAAGCCGCCGCCGCCGAGAAGCAGGCGCGTATCGATTCGGGCAAGGAAGTCATCGTCGGCGTCAACAAGTACAAGCTGGCCAAGGAAGACCCGGTCGACATTCTGGAAGTGGACAATGTCAAGGTGCGTGACAGCCAGATTGCGCGACTCAAGAATATCAAGGCGAAGCGCGATGCAGCGCAGGTGGAGGCTGCGCTTGCGGCCATCACTGCTGCTGCAGAATCAGGCGAGGGCAATTTGCTGGATCTGTCCATCAAGGCCGTGCGCCTGCGTGCCACGGTAGGTGAGGTTTCCGATGCGATGGAAAAGGCGTTTGGCCGCCACCGCGCCGATACCCAGAAGGTGACCGGTGTGTATGCTGCCGCTTATGACTCGGCCGAAGGCTGGGACAAGCTCAAGGAAGAAATCAACTCCGCTTCGCAGGTCATGGGGCGCCGCCCCCGCGTGATGATCGCCAAGCTGGGTCAGGACGGCCATGATCGTGGAGCCAAGGTGGTAGCCACCGCCTTTGCGGACCTGGGTTTCGACGTGGACATGGGGCCGCTGTTCCAGACCCCCGAAGAATGCGCTCGCCAGGCCATCGAGAACGATGTGCACGCTGTGGGTGTCTCCACTCTGGCAGCCGGTCACAAGACCCTGGTGCCGGCCATCATTGAAGAGCTCAAGAAGCAGGGCGCGGACGACATCATCGTCTTCGTGGGCGGCGTGATCCCCGCTCAGGACTATGATTTCCTCTACAACGCAGGCGTCAAGGGCGTATATGGCCCCGGCACTCCCATTCCTGCCAGCGCCAAGGATGTGCTGGAGCAGATCAAGAAGGCCAACGGTCTCTGATCGGCCGGCAAGCATCGATAGCAAAGGCGATCGCGAAGTGACACCTGAGCAAATGCAAAACGGTATTTTGCATGGCAACCCTGCCGTGCAGCGCCGGGCCATGGCCAAGGCCATTACCTTGCTTGAATCCTCCCGGGCCGACCACCGTGAACAGGCTGACGGCCTGCTCACCGCTCTGCTGCCGCATACGGGCAAGGCGTTTCGCCTTGGCATCAGCGGCGTGCCGGGCGTCGGCAAATCCACCTTCATCGAGGCCCTGGGCCTGTACCTGATAGAGAAGGGGCTGCGTGTGGCCGTGCTGGCGATCGATCCGTCCAGTACCGTCTCGGGCGGCTCCATCCTCGGCGACAAGACCCGCATGGAGCAGCTGTCCATGCGGCTGGAGGCCTATATCCGCCCCAGCCCCAGCAGCGGCACGCTGGGCGGCGTGGCCGAAAAGACGCGCGAGGCCATGCTGGTCTGCGAAGCCGCCGGTTATGACGTGGTCATCGTCGAAACCGTGGGCGTCGGCCAGAGCGAGATCGCCGTGCACGGCATGACGGACATGTTCTGCGTGCTACAGCTGCCCAACGCGGGCGACGATCTGCAGGCTATCAAAAAGGGCGTGATGGAGCTGGCCGACCTGGTGGTCATCAACAAGGCCGACATCGACCCCCATGCCGCCACGCGCGCCCAGGCCCAGATCACGTCGAGCCTGCGCCTGCTGGGCATGCACGGCAACCCCGATCACGCCAACACCGGAGCGCTGTGGCAGCCGCGTGTGCTCCAGATCAGTGCCTTGCTGGGCCAAGGGGTCGACGGCTTCTGGGCTGCCGTCAGCAGCTTCAGGGAGCTGCAGACCGCCAATGGCCGCCTGGCCCTGCGCCGCGAGAAGCAGGCCCTGGCCTGGATGTGGGAGCGCATCGACTTCGGCCTCAAGCAGGCGTTTCGCCAGCATCCGCAGGTCAAGGCCATGCTCCCCGTCCTTCAGGACGATGTGGCCTCGGGTCGCATCGCCGCCAGTACTGCAGCAAGAAATCTGCTTCTAGCCCAAATGCAGTAGGCACTAGAAGCTCTTATTACCATAGCATCGCAGCATCACCATTGCGAGACAAGCAACCCAAATCACGTTAGAGGACAAGCATGCAAGACGATATCCTGAAGCAGCTGGAAGCCAAGCGAGAACTCGCTCGGTTGGGTGGGGGACAAAAGCGCATCGATGCGCAGCACAAGAAAGGCAAACTGACGGCGCGCGAGCGTATCGAGCTGCTGCTGGACGACGGCACTTTTGAAGAATGGGACATGTTCGTGGAGCACCGCTGCACGGACTTCGGCATGGAAAACACCAAGATCCCCGGAGACGGCGTGGTCACCGGCTACGGCATGATCAACGGCCGTCTGGTCTTTGTGTTCAGCCAGGACTTCACGGTGTTCGGCGGTGCGCTGTCCGAAACCCATGCCGAGAAGATCTGTAAGGTGATGGACCAGGCCATGAAGGTCGGCGCTCCCGTCATCGGCCTCAACGATTCGGGCGGCGCGCGTATCCAGGAGGGCGTTGCCTCTTTGGGCGGCTACGCTGATGTGTTCCAGAAGAATGTGTTGGCCTCGGGCGTGGTGCCCCAGATCTCCATGATCATGGGCCCCAGTGCCGGCGGTGCCGTGTACTCGCCGGCCATGACCGACTTCATCTTCATGGTCAAGGACAGCTCCTATATGTTCGTGACCGGGCCCGAAGTCGTGAAGACGGTGACGCACGAGGAAGTCACGGCCGAAGAGCTGGGCGGGGCCATCACCCACACCACCAAGAGCGGCGTGGCCGACATGGCTTTCGACAACGACGTGGAAGCACTGATGATGCTGCGTCGCCTCTATAACTACCTGCCCTTGAACAACAAGGAAAAGGCTCCCGTGCGCGAGACCACCGATCCCGTGGGCCGCGCCGATATGTCGCTGGATACGCTGGTGCCTGAAAACGCCAACAAGCCCTACGACATGAAGGAGCTGATTCTCAAGACCGTGGACGATGGCGATTTCTTCGAGCTGCAGCCAGAGTACGCCAAGAACATCATCATCGGTTTTGCCCGCATGGCTGGTCAGACCGTGGGCGTCGTGGCCAATCAGCCTCTGGTGCTGGCCGGCTGCCTGGACATCAAGTCCTCCATCAAGGCGGCGCGCTTCGTGCGCTTTTGCGATGCCTTCAACATCCCCGTGGTCACCTTCGTGGACGTGCCCGGTTTCATGCCTGGCACTTCCCAGGAATACGGCGGCATCATCAAGCACGGCGCCAAGCTGCTGTATGCGTATGCCGAAGCCACGGTGCCGAAGATCACCGTCATCACGCGCAAGGCCTATGGCGGCGCCTACGACGTGATGGCTTCCAAGCATTTGCGCGGTGACGTGAACCTGGCCTGGCCCCATGCCGAAATTGCCGTGATGGGCGCCAAGGGCGCGGTGGAGATCATCTTCCGTGAGGACAAGAACGATCCCGTCAAGCTGGCTGCGCGCGAAGCGGAGTACAAGGAACGCTTTGCCAACCCCTTTGTGGCCGGCGCCCGTGGCTTTATCGACGATGTGATCCAGCCGCACGAAACGCGCAAGCGCATCTGCCGCTCGCTGGAGATGCTCAAGAACAAGCAGCTGGACAACCCCTGGCGCAAGCACGGGAACATCCCCCTGTAAGAACAAGAAAAACCAGGAGATATATCCATGTTTACCAAGATTCTGATCGCAAACCGTGGCGAGATCGCCTGCCGAGTCATCGCCACCGCGCGCAAGATGGGCATCCAGACCGTGGCGGTCTATTCCGACGCCGACAAGGACGCACGCCACGTCAAGCTGGCCGACGAGGCCGTGCGCCTCGGTCCTGCTCCCAGCCGAGAGTCCTATCTGCTGGGCGAAAAAATCATTGAAGCCTGCAAGCAGACCGGTGCACAGGCCGTGCACCCCGGCTATGGCTTCCTGTCGGAAAACGAGGGCTTTGCAAGGCGCTGCGAAGAAGAGGGCATTGCCTTCATCGGCCCCAAGTCGCATTCCATTGCGGCCATGGGCGACAAGATCGCTTCCAAGAAGCTGGCCGGCGAAGCCCAGGTCAATACCATTCCCGGCTACAACGACGCCATCGCGGGCCCCGAGCAGGCCGTGGAAATCGCCAAGGGCATTGGCTACCCGGTGATGATCAAGGCCTCGGCCGGTGGTGGCGGCAAGGGTTTGCGCGTAGCCTTCAACGACAAGGAAGCCTTTGAAGGCTTTGCCTCGTGCCAGAACGAAGCGCGCAACAGCTTTGGCGACGACCGCATCTTCATCGAGAAGTTCGTGCAGGAGCCCCGCCATATCGAAATCCAGATTCTGGGCGACAGCCACGGCAATGTGGTTTACCTGAACGAGCGTGAGTGCTCGATACAGCGCCGTCACCAGAAGGTGATCGAGGAAGCGCCTTCGCCCTTCATCAGCGATGCCACCCGCAAGGCCATGGGCGAGCAGGCCGTGGCCCTGGCCAAGGCCGTCAGGTATCAGAGCGCCGGCACCGTGGAGTTCGTGGTCGGCAAAGACCAGGACTTCTACTTCCTGGAGATGAATACCCGTCTGCAGGTGGAGCACCCTGTGACCGAATGCATCACCGGCCTCGATCTGGTCGAGCAGATGATTCGTGTGGCCGCTGGTGAAAAGCTGGCTTTCACCCAAGCGGATGTGAAGCGCGACGGCTGGGCCATTGAGTGCCGTATCAACGCCGAAGACCCGTTCCGCAATTTCCTGCCTTCGACCGGCCGCCTGGTGCGCTTTGCGCCGCCCGAGCAGACCATGTGGCAGTCCGATACCCAGCATCTGAACGGCGTGCGTGTGGATACCGGCGTCTACGACGGCGGCGAGATCCCCATGTACTACGACTCGATGATTGCCAAGCTCATCGTGCACGGCAAGGATCGCAACGACGCCATCGCCAAGGCCCGCGAAGCGCTCAACGGCTTTGCCATCCGCGGTATCAGCTCCAACATTCCATTCCAGGCGGCCTTGCTGGCACACCCGGACTTTGTCTCGGGCAAGTTCAACACCGGCTTTATCGCCCAGCACTATGCCGACGGCTTCCATGCCGAGGACGTGCCCCACGATGATCCCGACTTCCTGGTGGCTCTGGCGCTGTTCCGCAATCGCCGATACCGCGCGCGTGCATCGACCATCACCGGCCAAATGCAGGGCCACCAGGTGCAGGTGGGCGAGAAGTACACCGCCGTGGTTTTGGGGACTGAAGGCAAGAACCAGTATGTGACCGGCGAGGTGACCGACTTCGATGCCCAGGCTCGCGTCTGCAAGGTCGTGATCGACGACAAGACCTACGAATTCCGCAGCAATGCCGATATTCGCGATCTGGTGGTGCGCGGCGTGTGCAACGGCAAGGAGTTCACCTGCCAGATCGAGCGCGGCAATGGCAAGAACCCGCTGGCTCTGCGTGTCATCCACAACGGCACGCAAGCCGATGTGCTGGTGCTCTCGCCAAAGGGCGCCGAGATGCACAAGCTCATGCCTTACAAGGCCCCGCCCGACCTGTCCAAGTTCCTGCTCTCGCCCATGCCTGGCCTGTTGGTCGATGTGGCAGTGCAGCCCGGCCAGAAGGTGCAGGCCGGGGAGAAGCTGGCCGTCATCGAAGCCATGAAGATGGAGAACATCCTGTTCGCAGCGCAGGATGGTGTGGTCAGCAAGATCAGCGCCGCCAAGGGCGACTCGCTGGCGGTGGACGACATCATTCTGGAATTCGAGTGATGAGAGCTTTTCGGGGCCTCTGTTCAGAGCCGATATGGTCTGAGCACAAGGCCCCGAAGCAAAAGCCCGCACGGCTTTGGCTCTGCGGGCTTTCTGATTTTCAATAAGATCGGCTCTATCCTTTATCCAGACTCAGCTAGTAGCTATGACATTGAAAGCAGATACAACGACTTCCCGCCCTGCCAGATTGGCGCGTGCGCTGCTGGCTCTGTGGGGGACGCTGCTGCTTGTCGATGCTCTGGTACTGATGGGCATGGGGCACTTCAATGTGGGGGTGGTGCTGCCCGCCGGCTTGGGCGCTGCGGCCTTGTGGCTGAGCTGGAAATGGCGGGCCATACAGCACTGGCGGGCAGCCAGGCCCTTGCATGCAAGGCTCTGGTCGCTGGCTTGGGCCGGCCTGGTGCTGTGGCTGATCAGCCTTTTCTGGTTCTGGAGCCGTCTGTCCGGCCTGGGTCTGGAGCCGCAGCAAGTGCCGCCCGTGCAATCCATCGTGGTGCTGGGTAGTGGCACGCTCGATGGTCAGCCCAGGCCGGTTCTGGCTGCGCGACTGGATACGGCAGCAGAACTGGCCAAGTTGCAGCCCCAGGCTCTGGTTGCCGTTTGCGGCGGCGTGGATTGGGGTGAAAAAGAGTCGGAGGCCGAGGTCATGGCACGCTATCTGCAGCAGCGTCACGGTATTGCTGCGCAGCGGCTGGTGCTGGAAAAGCTCAGCACCAGTACCGAGCTGAACCTCAAACTCAGCCGGCCCTTGCTGGCCGATCGCGGCGTGGCCGCGGATGCACCCATGGCCATGGTCAGCAGCGACTTTCACCTGATGCGTGCCATGGACATTGCAAAGCGCCAGGATCTGCCCCAGGTCTATCCCGTGGCGGCTCCGACCCCTTTGGCCACGCGTTTCAATGCCTGGCTGCGGGAATACTTTGCCATGGTCAGCAGCTGGTTGCTGGGTGAGGTCTGATATTTCAATAAAAATCGGCTCTAGCGCTTACCAATATTACGCTTTAAGCTATCAATCAAGGAGTCATTCATGAGCAATCGTCCTTTCAGGGTTCTGGGCATTCAGCAAGTCGCCATCGGTGGCACCGACAAGCAGCGCATGAAAAAGCTGTGGGTGGACATGCTGGGTCTGGAGCAGACCGGCAGCTTCCAGAGCGAGCGCGAAAACGTGGACGAGGACATACTGGCCATGGGGCGGGGCGCGATGAAGGTGGAAGTGGACATCATGCAGCCCATGGACATCGAGAAAAAGCCCGCTGTGCACGCCACACCGCTGAACCACATCGGCCTGTGGATCGACGACCTGCCCAAGGCTGTGGAATGGCTGACCGCCAATGGCGTGCGATTTGCTCCTGGCGGTATCCGCAAGGGAGCGGCAGGCTATGACATCACTTTCCTGCACCCCAAGAGCAATGACGAGTTTCCGATTGCTGGCGAAGGCGTGCTGATCGAACTGGTGCAGGCTCCGGCCGACGTGATTGCGGCGCTGGGTTGAGTGTTCCGGGCGCCTGCTGCCAGATTGCAGCAGCGTGATTGCTGCGATTGTTCTCAGAACTGATAGCCGAGCCTGATCCCGAACGCTGTGGCGGACTCGGCATCAAAATTCGCCAGTGTCGTGCCGCCGCTGGAGATATCTATCGAGCCCAGACGCTGGTAGCTCAGCCAGGGCGTGAGCTTGAACCGGCCTTGCAGATAGCTCACCCCCACCGTGTAGCCAAGACGGCCATTGGTGGGGCGCAATGGCGACAGCGCGGCCTTGTCGCTGCGCTTGTCATAAGCTACGGCGACAAAGCCGGACCAGTTCTCCGCCAGCTTCTGCCCAAGCGCCAGCGTGTAGGTGGTGGTGTCCTCCATATCTGCCAGGCTGTGGCCCGGGAGTTCCGCCGCCAGGGTCTGCGGATACAGCCTGAATTGCGACCAGTCGGTCCAGCGAATCTGCCCAAAGAGCAGGGTGCCTGGCGCGATGCCTGTCTGGATATCCAGGTTGAAACTTTGCGGGGCAGTCGATGCCGTCCTTGTTTCGCCAGGCCGTCGGTTTTCACGGGTAGCGATCTTGTGCTTGATGGCTGAGTGATAGGTCGCAGCAACGCGCAGGGCCATATCCTGGCGCTCATAGCTCATGCCCAACAAGTAGCCAGGCTCGGTACTGGGTCTGAAATCCACCCGGTATCCATCGAGCGCTCCAAACACCATTCCCCCCAGAGCGACATGTCCTTCGGTGCGCTGCAGGCGTAGCCCACCATGGACAGCCCAGTGCTCATCCAAGCGGTAGCGTATGGACCCCATGAGCTCATGGCTGCTCACGCGGGCCTGAGTGCCGCCAAAAAGAGGCGATTGCAGAGGGCTGTAAGCAATGTCAAGGCCAAAAGGCTTGCTCAGCATGAGCAGCATCGAGATGCGTGGATTCACATCCTGCTTGTATGCAAAGCCCCATTGGGTGTAATCATCAGCGACCTGACCGGTGGACTTTCCCAGGGCATCCATGCCCCCGATTCGAGGCTGGACCCTATAAGTTTCGACAGAAAGATAGCGACCGTTTTCAAACAAAGGTCCAAGGTCCTGGCCCGTTCTATCAAGGCCGCCGGCCTGGGCGCAGAGGCCCCACATCATGGCTGCGCAGCCAGTCCCCATTTTTGCTTTTCTCAACACCTGCTCCAACGCTCTGATTCCAGTTGCATGAATGTAATTTAATGTGTCTAAGTGACAGGCGCATAGGTCTAATTGGAGGATGCAGACTCGCAGAACGGGCGCTTACGAGGCTCCAGATAGCTACTTGCGTGGCTTATGCTGTGCGCTGCGAGTGATCGCCGTCCGAAGCCCAAAGCCGCGCAGAAAAATGACTTCCATCTCGACCGTCCTCACGACTGCTTACTACGACCGCCAATACAACGCCCGCGCCAGCGTGCAGGATCCGCTTGCGTATCTGGCGTGCTACACGCAGGAAAGCCAGGCTGCGTTTGCATTGCCTGGCGCAGTTCGCAATCAGCGCTACAGCCCCAGGGCTGCGGATGTTCTGGATATCTATCTGCCCCCAACTCAGGCTGCGAAAGTACAAGCTGCGCCTGTTTTCATCTTCATCCACGGCGGCTACTGGAAGGCCTTGAGCAAGGATGATTCGGCATTCATGGCCCCCGCGCTGACGCGGGAGGGCGCTATCGTCGTAGTGCCTGACTACGATCTGGCCCCTTCCGTCACACTGGAGCATATCGTCGATCAGATGCGCCAGGCCTATGCCTGGGTGGTGCGCAATATCGCCATCTACGGCGGTGATGCCCGCAATATCTGTGTCTGCGGAAGCTCGGCCGGAGGACACCTGGCAGCCATGTTGCTGGCCAAGGGGTGGCTGCAGGACTATGACCTGCCAGCGCAGGCCGTGCCTCGATCGGTATTGACCTTGAGCGGTCTGTTCGACCTGCAGCCGCTGCTGGCAACCCATATCAACGGCTGGATGCAGCTGGATGATGCTGCAGCCATACGCAACAGCCCGCGCTTTCTACTTCCCGATGCGAGTACGCATGCTCAGTGCCAGCTTCGCGTGAGTTGTGGCGAGTTTGAAAGCCATGAATTCAAGCGCCAGTCGCGAGAATACCTGGCTGCGTGGCAGGCGCGTTGTCTGCCGGGGCAATGGGTGGAGGCGCCGGCCACCAACCACTTTGATTTGCCGCTGCAACTGGCCGACCCGCAATCCGCCATTCATCGGACTGCGCTGCAGCTGATGAGGCTTGATCAGTCCTCGTCCAGCATGCGCGCGGCCTGATTGTTGAGTGCCGAGTCGGCACGGAAGTAACCGAGTACTGTGTTCACGCTATGGTGTCCGGTCAATGCCATGGTGTCAGCCAGCGGCAGATTGCGTCTGCCGGCCTCGGTCACAAATCCCGAGCGCAGGGAGTGTGCCGAAAAGTCTCCTTCCACACCGGCCAGTGCACAGCGTTCTTTGACGATGTTGCGTACAGCAGCGGGAGTCAGTGGCTCTGCCACATGGCCTCCTTTGCGGATGCGCCTGAAGATAGGACCTTCGATGATCCCGGCTGCGTCCAGCCATGCTCTCAAGGCAATGGCTGCACGGCCGGTAACGGGCTTGTGATTCTCGGGGGCATCGGTGCCGCTCTGGTTGGTCTTGCTATGGCTGAGGGTGTAGATGAATTCCCCATTAGCCATGGTGCGCAGGAAACGCATATCGGCGCCAGCCACTTCGGAGCGGCGACGACCGCCACTGGCCCAGGCAAACAGCAGCAGCGCCCGGTCGCGCAGGCCACGCAAACTGTCGTCGCAGCTTGCCAGCAACTCCTCTAGCACATCGCGCGTCAGCGCCTCTTTTTTCTGCGGCAACTCGCCGCGCCTTGCATAAGCCTTGCGCGTGCGCGACATCAGCTCCTTAACTGCCCCGTCCTGACAGGGATTGGGCATGGCATGCACCTGATGTGCCTTGGACATCACTGCCATGCGATGCACCAGCGTGCTGTGTGAAGGTGCCCCTTTTTTGCCCTTGTAGCCGGCTGCAACCAGGGCTTCATCGATTTCAGGCGGCATTTCATGGATCAAGCCCGCACCGGTCTGCCTCTGGGCATGGTCGATGATGAATTGCAGCACCGTGGAAACCTGCAGCGGCAGTTGAATGGGCCGGCCAAGGCGCAGCAAATGCCAGGCTGCCCAGTAACGCATGGCGCTCTGATAGCTGCTGCGCGTATTGCTGGATTCGCCTTCATGCATGAGCTCCTTGATGGCTTCATGCGCCTTGGGGGCAAGAGCGGACTCCGGCACATCCTGTATCTGCAGGCAGCCGGCATCAAAAGTCACGGGAGTAGGGAAGGGCGAGGGCTTGCTTGAATCCATGGCGCTATTTTCGCCCTGACTTCATCTGCCAGCCGCTGTCGATTGGCCTCAGTCAGGAAGTCTGCAGAAGCCGAGCGGCTCCAAGCGGCAAGTTCCAGGAGCGACTAACAAGACCTGGCATGACATGCCGAAGCTGAGGCGCATGAGCGACGCAAGCAGTTGCACCAGCGACACGGCGCCGAGCATGTAGGCAAATCAAAGAAATTTCTCTCGCTCTATGGAAAACGCCCTCTATCCACAAATTCAGATGCTGAAAACACGGTAATGTATGTTGTCATCTGTATGAAAATTTAATACGTAATATTTAATACATTAGATGTATTGTGTATTACGTATAGAAAATATAGATCACGATAACAATCACTTATCGTTAGTTATTTGAAGAATAGATATGAATACAAGCAAAACTACGCCCAGAGGTGTTCAGGAGTCCGATGTCTGGGCTGCAGCGGATGCTTTGATTGCACAAGGGCTACGCCCGACCATAGAGCGGGTGCGTCAGCAGATAGGGCGCGGCTCCCCCAATACGGTCAGCCCCATGCTGGAGACCTGGTTTGCAACACTGGGCCGTCGTCTGGGCGTGGCGGGAGAACAGGACCCGTCTGTGTTGCAATCGGTGCCGGACCCTGTACAGCGTCTTGCGGAAGAGCTTTGGAATACGGCGCAGGAAGAGGCGAAAGCCGCAGCCAGCAAGGCTTTGGATCTTCGCGAACAGGCTTTGAAAGCTGCAGAGCAGGCCTTTGTGGCTCAACAGGAGCAACTCGCGCAGCGCCAAGCCACCATGGAAGCGCAAAAAGATGCGCTCAATCAAGCCCTGCAGGCCGCTCAAAATCACGCCCAAGACTTGGCCCGGCGCCTTGACGAAATGCAGCAGACGCTACAGGAACGCGATCAGCGCCTGGAAGAACTACGTGATGAGCTGAGCAATGCCGTACGCCAGCGTGAGTTGCAGCAGCAAAAGCACAGCGAGGAAATTCAGTCGGCCGCCGCCGAGCGCCAGCGCATGGCCGAGCAGTACGCGGGCAACGAGCGCCATATGCTCAACGAGGTCGATCGTGCGCGCCAGGAACTCACGGCAGCGCGAAAAAGTCTGCAGGACCAGGAGCGCAAGGCGGAGTCTCGCTATCAGGAGCTGCTGACTCGTTTTGAACAATCCGAGCAGGAGATCCTGAATCTGCATGCCCAGTTGCAGACCGCCCAGAACACGGCAGCATTGGCGCAAGAGCGTGCAGCCGATCTCAAGAGCCTGCTGGAGGCACAGCAAAGACTGGCGGCTGCAGCCAATGCAGGGGATCCAAATGTGACCCAACCCCTGGCGCGTCGAAGCAATCTGGCGGCAACCCGGCGCTCCATAAACCGGCGAACCTTGCGCTAACCGGTAGCCGGCGCCTGGGCTGTGTGGGCCACTGTGCATGACTCTGCTGACGCTTGTACTTCCGTAGTCCACGACATAGCCCGCATCCGCGCCTGCCAGCAGGATATCGGGGCCAGGGCTCTTCAAATCGGCGTTTGTGGTGCGAGTCTTGATGCCGCCGGCGTTGTTGCATAAACACAGAGCCTGCTCTCTGTAGGCTCGGTGCATGAGCCAGCACACACCCAAGAAACGTTATCGCACTACCAACTGGAAGCAGTACAACTCCTCCCTAAAGGCTCGTGCCCCCCTGACGAGGGCAATTTGCGTGACCAGCAATGAAGTAAGTGATGCTGCAGTCATCGCCGATCTGCTCAAGCAAGTCCCACGCAACGAAGCTGTGCTCAATGCGGCTGTCGCCGCATGCCGGCGTTTGGGTCGAAGGATGTGGAAAGTGTGGAGCCATTACCACCGGAAAAGCTTGGTAGAGACCAAATGAACTGCATCAAACGACTGGGCGAGCGGGTGATGTCCAGAACCTTTGAACGGCCAGTCAATGAACTGCACATCCGCGCAGCCATCCTCAATCGGTTCACTGAACTAGGGCGTCCGCAGACAGTGGCCGTGGCATAGCTGCGTCTGGGGTCAGGGGGTAACTCAACCTCAGACGGATTTGAATACGAAGGACTTTCCGCTAAAATGTGCTGCAGGCCCATGCATGCTAAGGCAGCAGTGCTTAAGGCCAAAGGCCGTGGTAGTAAGCCAGCCGGATGGATCAGGCTGTTGTAGTACGGCCAACAGAGCCACCGAGGGAATCGCGACCATGATAGTCAGCGCAGGCCTGGCGGGCGCTGGCAACTCTGGCCCCTTCCATAGGCGGGCGACCAGACAGGCGATGGTGGCGCTCATGCCCCCCCCCAATGTTAAGGCCGTTGGACGAATCCAGGCCAAGTGCTCACCATCAACTAGCGTCTCGCCACGACGGGCGTTCACGCGTGCCCTCAAGAGCAACAGCCCCCACCAGCTACTGTCCTTGCCTTCGAACGAACGACCTTCAGGCGAAATGAGCTTGCCGCCAGCGAAGCACCAGCCTTGCCTGGAAGCCCCATGAAGTTGAGCAGGCGCATCAGCCTGTACGTTGCATACGGGATGTCGTGCTTGCCGGATTCCCAGTTATGTACAGTCCTGGCCGACACATGAAGAAACTGCGCGCAGCCATGCAAATCCATGCCCAGGCTTCGATACATGGCACGGAAGTTCTGAGCAAGCTGGAGGCGGGTATCACGGTCGTGACGCCGCAGTCCGAACTTCTTCTTTAGTAGATACGATGTATATTTTCTGACACTTTTTTAAGCTGAAAGTCAAGGCTTTTTGCCTGATATTCAACAAAAGGTTACGAAATAACCATCGATCAAGGGTGGCTTCTTAGGGCCATTGCGACCCGAGTTCTGGTCGCAATGGCCTACCAATGCGCGAGCGAACTTCAGCTCCCGTTGAATGGATCAACAACCATTCAACGAGGACTTTCAATGTTCATCATCACTGTGCTGGCTTCTAAGGGCGGAGTCGGCAAGACAACTACAGCTGCGAATCTGGGCGGCCTGCTGCACGACATCGGCTTTAGGACGCTGCTGATCGACGGCGATATTCAGCCGTCGCTCTCACGCTATTACCAGCTGCGCTATGCGGCACCTTTTGGGCTCACGCAGTTGGTGCAGTCTGGTGCACTGACCCCGGACTGCATCTCGCATTGCCAACTGCCACCGACTTCCTATCAAGGCAAGCTTGAGAAGGCACCTAAGAGCGAGGGCGGTTGCCTGCATATCGTTCGCTCTGACGCCAAGGACTCGTCTTTGCAGGTCTGGATGGCCAATCGCAATCCAGTGAGCATGCAGTTCAGCTTCAAGAATCCCTTGAAGCACCCTGCAATCGCTAGCGCATATGACGTGGTGATTATTGATACCCAAGGTGCTGTGGGTCATCTGCAAGATGCTGCAGTGGTTGCTGCTGATCTGCTTCTTGTGCCTGCAACGCCAGACATGATCTCTGCTCGCGAGTTCATCGCAAATGTGAAGGCACTCATTGAACGCCACGATAGCGTGTCTAGCATGGGCTTGAAGATGCCTCAGATGAAGGCATTTCTCAATAAAAGCCAGAAGACTAGCGATAGCAAGGAAATGTCCGCAATGATTCGCGAAAGCTTTATTGAGCTGAGCGGAAAAATCACGATGCTGGATACCGATGTTCCCGATGCAACGGCTTGGAAAAAAGCGGCCAGTGCCGGAGTTCCAGTGCATTGGGTTGATCCAGTGAAAGCGTCCAACACGCTTCATTCCCTTCTTTGGGAAATTGTGCCCAGCGTGTCGGAGATGTACGCATCTAACCACCCCCAATATCTCGATCTGAACGCACCCTCCAATTAATTTTAGGAGGAAAGCATGCGTACACCTGAAACCATGACTGCTCGCGAACGGGCAGCCTCGCTAAACCTAACTACGTCCCCTGGAAATAAGCAAGGGACGTCAGCTATGACTGCACCAGATAAACCAAAGCTCACTCCAAATCAAGCACGTCTTGAGGCGGCTAAAGCAGCTCTTCATCGAGACTCTGAAAGATCAACTACCAGTTTTGATCCGATGGATGAGATTGATGGCTCCATCATCGTCTTGGATGTTTTTGATATTGATGAATATTCGCTGAATCCTCGCAAGAAAGCTAATTCCCAGCGGGCGGAAATCAAAGCGAGTATGAAGGTCGATGGCATCACCAACATGTTCTCGGTTACGCGTCGAAACCCCACGGAGAAGTATTTTCCATATGGTGGCGGAAATACTCGTGTGGAGATCGCAAAAGAGCTGGTGAATGAAGGCGTCGAGAAACTGCGGCGCATCCATGTCGTTACTCGAAAGTGGCCTGGCGAGGCTGCTGTCATTGCCGCGCACTTGAGCGAAAACGACAATCGAAGTGATATTTCGTTCTGGGAGCGAGCTCAGGGCGTAATGAATTACAAGCGTGAAATTGAGAAGGAGACTGCTAAATCATTCTCCGCCACCGAACTTAATAAAGCACTTAAAGAGGTTGGATTGAGCTATGGCGTGAGGATGGTTCAAAACTTCATCTTCGCTGTCGAAAATCTCGCGTTGATTGGTAATTGGCTTCAAACGTCTGACGTGAATATAAATATTCGTCCTACCGTTTCAGCACTTCACGAAATGGCATCTAAGTTTGATAAGCGTGATGAGGTCAAAAACTCCATCGAGGAAATCTTCTTGATGCACGCGACCGATCTTGAGGCCATGGAGCAAGCGAACTCCGAGGCCGATCCTGCAAGCCGGACAGAGGTCAAGTTGGATGTTCAATCGCTGCTCACCCAGATCCAGTCTGTATCCTCGAAGCACTTTGGTATTGCCGCCGACCATATCGAGTCAGTCGTCCAGTCCTATCTCCAGGACCCGAAGCTTTCTGTTGAGGACATGCGCTCGATAGAGAGCGAGAACAAGAAGGTGCAACAGCAAGCCAAGCAGGCGCCACTGTCGGGAATGCTTGGCGGCGTGTCGGCGGCTGCATCGCCTAGCAGTAAAAGAGCCACCACAAAGGCCGATCGGCAAGGGGCGGGTGCTGGCCCAGCAGACAAGCTGGCAGCGTTTTCCGCACGGCTATCGCAGAATCTTGTGGATCTGAATGCTGTCGTACCGTTGTCGGACTTCGTGAAGCCAATGCCGGCATTGCCATACGGGTTCTTGGTGGATATTCCAGAACGTATGTCGTATTTGGGCGATCAAAAGCTCTCCGAAGAACTCGAAACTCTGCGTGTGTATCTCTGGCCATTTCTTGCAACGCAAACCGGGCAGTGCAACGCAAACCTACTCTCGAAATGCGACCCAGAAAGCCGCTGGGTAAAGGCTATTCAGGCTGGCGTTGATACGTTCCGTCAGGAGTGCACAGATAGAGCAATTCTGTGCGGGAAGAATGGGCAGCTTTATGTCACTTCTGACCATTATGGGTATCTCTTCGGCAATGCGGCGGTTGCTAGATGCTTGTCTGCACTGATGCAAACACTCGCTGAATTTAATATCGCCGTGCAAGAGGATAGCCGCGAAGCCTATAAACCGTTATTTACGGAATAAACACGTTAGTTAAGCAATGACAGATCATATTGTTCCCGTCGATATTCACACGAATCCGCAGTTAAATTTTCTGCTGCTGACGGAGGTAATTCGTGCTATCGAAACCGAGGTTGGAATAGATCAGTTATTGCAGATGGGTTGCGATGCCGAACTGATTGACCAACTTCGGCATCGCAAGACTCGCGATATTCTGGATATTTCTACTAAGTTAACGAGGGTTAAACTCGTATTTTCTCCTGGCGAACTCCGGCAGCAACTGGAAGGCCTGGACCGACAACGGCAAGACGATGCACTTTGCGAATATTTTGTGCGTAATGGCGCATCGCGTGCACTGATTACCCGGCTTTTTAAGCGCTCCGCAGACGATATTCGTAGGATGCGTGAATTGGTTGGTGGAAGCGTCACCGGCGGTAGGGCCAAATTACCCAAGAAGTTTGATGTTCGGGATCAGATTCATCAAGCTTGGGCCGAAATTACCAGCCAATCGGCGCCTGGGAAATCTCTACGTGATTGGATTTTCGAGCTCCATTCTCGTTTTGCGGAGTACACCATCGACTCGCTTTATTCAACGCTCAAAGAGTTTGAAGACGAGGATAGCCTGGCTCTTCCCAGGAGAAATGCCTTCCCGGTGGGCAAATAAATCAGCCGTAGGACGTTCTATTTACAACCATTATCGATAAAGCTTGAACATGAAGAACACCAAGAACTTACCCGCCCAGCTGTCGAATAGTGATAGTGAATTTCTGAAGTCCGCACTGTTTCTGGAACTCATCGGCCAAGAGCCCATCACCATCAACCGCGCTTTCGTGGATCTCACCGGTAACGTCTTGAGCGCACTCTGGCTTACCTATGCGATGGAGCGGGAACGTCGCAGTGAGTCGGAGGACTTTTTCGAAATCCTTATGTCATCGTCATGCTGCACGAAGGACACCGGCATAACGAGGGCACAGCAGCAAACCTGCCGCAAGACACTCGTGGACTTGGGCATCCTGCATGAGCATGCTGGTCAGGGCCGCATCATTACCTATCGGATCTCGAAGCGACGCTTGCTTGAGCTTTTGCAGCAACAAGCCATGCCCTTGGCCAGCGCAATGCGAAGTGCAGCGACAACCTCCGTAGCCGCAGCTGCGCACTGATGGAGCTTGTCAGTGCGCGGCTCTCTTTCACTCGCAGCTATTCCAACAGTTCGTTATGAACTGCCGGAGGATGCGCCGATCCACCAGGGTGCCGAGCAAATTTTTCTGCACCTGGACGATCGAGGTTTCGTTCCATTTCATCCGGTGCTGGCTGAAAAATTCGGCCACAAAGCCGCCATCTTCGTGGGCATGGCGCTCTACTGGACGCGCCACAGTCTCCGCAACCATCCCGAGCGCGGTGGCTGGTTCTTTATGTCCTTGCAGCAGTGGAAGTCGGCCATTGGGCTGACCCGCACCGAGCAAGCCAGTGTGCGCGAGCTGCTGATGGGCGAGGGCGTTCTCGAAGAGATGCTCGTTGGGCGTCCTGCGGTGCTGAACTACCGCCTGAACGTACCTGCACTCGCCAAGGCACTGGCCATGCGCGGCAAGGGGCAGAAACTTACGTGGGACTTGGCAAGTAGCTGGTTCAAGGGCTGCAAGGTCTACTACAAGCCCCTGGCTGATGTGGCTGGAAGCATCGCAGGCGGGCTGTACTTGGCCTATCTGCTGCAGCGGCACCGGGAGTGTCTGAAGCTAGGCCAGCTCACCGATGGCGCTATCCCGGTCAGCCAGGATGAAATCTCAACAGCGCTTGTGCTCGGTCCGAAGGTCCAGCGCAATGCTCGGGAGCGGCTGAAGAAGGCTGGATTCATTAACGAGGTCGGCATCGGCGGAGCGTTGGTCCGCATTAACTTCGACGCCATTCTGCTGTGCCTGCGTGGGCAAAGCATCAAGCCTTTGCCTCGCAAGGCTGACGCGGACAAGGCTACTCCTGCGGCGTCAACGAAGGCTGCACCGTCAAATAGCGCTCCAGCCACGAACCAGACGCTGGACCTGTCCGGCCTTTCATTCGCGTTCTCGCAAGCGACGCTTGGACTGTCCGCGACCCCTCCTGCTCCCCGCCCGCGCGATCTCTTGCTGTCTTTTTTGAACGACGATCTGGTGCCTCACAAACCTGTCGAAATCCGACAAGCTGGAGCTACTTCTTCGATCAGTGAGCAGCCCGCCAAGTCGGAGCAAATCTCCAATGCCAGCAAGGAGTTAGCGAAGAGCTTTAGCGATAAGGGTAGCGAGGGTGGAGCGAAGGAATCGTTTGCCGTTTCCTGCAAACAAGAGCCTGACTCTTTGGACGAAACCTGCAGGCTTGATCTGCCGTTTCCCGCAATCAATATTCAAAGGACTTCTATTCAATCCACTACTACTTCGCCGGTGAACACCAGCAGCACGGCTGACGTTCAGGCAGGTGAGGGTGGTAAGTCTTCGAGTTCGGACAAGCTGAACGCCGGACTTGCCTCTGGCCTCATCTTCCCCACCTGGATTGAGAAGTCACTGCACGCGTCCCTATCCAAGGTGCTGGCCAAGTTTCCCCTTGAGCAACAACAGCAAGCGTTGGACGAGATGGAAGGTGCGAACCGGCGATTTCATAAAGTGAAGTCGCCAGTGGCCTGGCTAAACAGTGTGGTGAAGAAATATAGAGACGGCGAATGCATCTGGGCGTATGCCCCCGTCATCGCTGCAGAGCGCATTGAGTTAGCCAAACAGGCCGATGCTCAACAGGCCCAGAAAGAAGCATCGCTGAAAGCTTTTCACGAAGGATCGGCCAACGCCGTCGCCAATCCAGTGCGAGTGGCGGTCGAAGGCAATGGGCCTTTGGGCAAAGAAGCGGCGCGTGCCAAGTTGCTTGCTCTTCGCAATGAGCGGGCAGCGAAGGTCGGAATGGCGAAGAAATGAGCTGACTTCCGAATAACCCGAGATGGGCCATATGGCACTCAGTGCCAAGTAGCTCGAAATGAACCACACGGCACTTAGTGCCATGTGGCTCGAAATGAACCACGCGGCACTTAGTGCCATGTAGCTCGAAATGAGCCACAGCAATTTTCAAGAGAAGCAATATGAGCTATCAGAAATCAGGGAACGATCTATTTATTCAGCTCGTTCAGCAATTCAGAAGCTACACGGATGCTGCGGTTCTTTGGGTCTTACTCAAAGAGCGGGGGGATATTGGAGAGATCGCCATTACGTCTGGGTCGATCACTGAAGTCGAACTGTGCCGAACCATTCCATTACCCACCGTAAAACGAACTCTCCAGCGGTTGCAAGAGACCGGATTTATTAATGTCCGCGTGCAGAAGAACACGAAAACGCTGGTGACCGTGAATCGCGATGCGGTACTCGATTTGCTAAGACAGCCCATTGCCGAGCGGCTGCCATCAGTTAGTAAGAAGCACTTTCCATTTATCGACGGTTGGAATGAAGACATCGCTAAAGAAGCTGCGCAAGTGGCAATAGAGAACGCCAGTGCCGACGAGGGCGGGAAGTCGGGAGAAGTCCCGGACGCTGGATAGACGAAGTATTTAATTTAAGGAGAAGACCTTGGCTACTGATCGAATCAAAACAGACCCCGGCTTTCAGCCAGTAATGCTGGCCGGTGTATTGGGTGCAGGTGCACCAGGCATTAAATTCGTCACCGACCCGAATTCGCCATTTCGTGACGGCTACTCAATTGCTGGTGAAGAAGCTGCTTTGGCGGCATTCATCCAGGCTGGCGCGTCTGAAGACGATCCTTTGTTTGATCGCTATGTAGAGCTGGAAGATCGCAAAGAGCAATTCCAGAAGATGCAAGCGGAGCGACGGGATCGTCGTGGTGCGGACGCGGTGGTGACGAACTCCGAAGCACAAGGCATTGATGATCTCGGGCCGCTGACGAACGAAGGCGTGGACCAGATGACGATTCACACCATCGAGGCCCACCGACTTTTTCAGGGGCGATCTGGGGAGCCTGAAAAGCGCTTGAACGCGATCATTGGCGGCAAGCGCGTTGCTTCCTCTCTGCGGAACCTTTGGGTACTGACGAGCCGTGACAACCCATATGCAGATTGGGCACTGGTACGCCATGAGTACGGCATCTCGCAAGTTCAAGAGTCGTTGCGCACCCAAATCGCTAAAGCCGAGGAGCTGCTGGAGAGCCAGCGCAAGCGCGGCCTGAGCCTGAGCATCGTTCAGTCCGCTCGCCCTATGACCCTGAACCTCGGATTCCGCAGCCCTTACGGCTATGCGATCTCCATGTTGATCGTGGACTACGACTACTTTGTTCGTATCCAGAAAACGCTGCAGCGCAAGAACTTGCTGAGTGATGAGCAGGCGCGTGCTGTGCTGAGCGCAATGAGCCGCGCCATCCTTGGCGTGTTCTACGGCACTGCCCGATTCGACAAATGGCTTGGCCGTCCAGAGATTCGTGAGCTGAGCCGTTCTGACTGGTTCAGTGCAGACCCGGAAGCTGCGAAGCGCATTCAGTTTGTGGTGAGCACGTTTGGTGCAGTGCCAGCCCAGATTTACAAGGCCGAAGTGAAGCCTTCGCATTCGCGCCGGCTCATCAACATCAGCGAAGCCGAACGTGCGTTGCTGCAGCAAGTTGGCGACCAATTGCAGCAGGCGCAAGAGCATGGCTCCGATGCATCCGCTTCTACTGGCCCAGAAGCTACAGCCACCGCTGATTAAGACCGCGCGCAGTCGTTTGGAACTGATATTGAAAGGGATTGGTGTGAAAAGGGATCTGGAAATAAAAGGGGCTTCGCAGCACACCGGTCGTGGCCGAGTCGTCAACAACGTGCTGTGGGGTCGTCAAGCCCTGGCGGATCAGGACTGTCAAGATCGAGCTGACGTAAAGGCCCTTACGGGTAGGGGCACCCTGTCCAGATTGCGCCAGAAACTTGACGGCATCGACGCAATCCTGAAACAGATGCGCGATTTGTCCGAGAAGTCGAAATCTGTTCCAGGACTGAGCTTCTATCTGGTCGTGCACCAGAAAAGCACAACGGGCTATGTCTTTCTGCGCTGGCGCCAACGCATGGGCTCTAACCGCCATTTGAGCTTTGAAGAGGTGGAGGAGCTTGCGTCAGGCCTGCCCAGTGAACTCCGTCAATGGTGCATGGCAGCGTCCCAACGCGCTGTGGCCTTGAATGAGGAGCACCAGCAGACGCGTGGCGATATCAAGCGTATTCGCGTGAGCGTGGACAAGGCTCCTGTCTTTCTTTATCCACGCTCCCCGATTTCGACCCTCTAAGTCCGTGCCTGGGCTGACCTGGTGCAGCAGCTCGGGCATTCAATCAGCACTGCAAGGAAATTGGATATGTCGCAATTGTTTATCGGCAAGGGAAACCTGGGTAGTTCTCCTAGTCTCAGGACGCTCAAGGGTGGGCCTAACGGCGAGTTTGATGTCGCCAGTATGCGTGTTCGGTTCAGCCGATACGGCCGCACCGAGGAGGGCGGAATCGAAGAGGTTGGCGGTTTTTGGCGCGAGGTGGAAATCTACGGAGCGAAGGCTCGCGATGCCGCGCGGCTCCTGCGCAAGGGAGCCAGAGTGCTAGTGATGGGGGAAGAGCTTGAGTACATGGCGCGCGATGAGGCTACTGGCGGTCAAGTGATGGTGTTCAAGATCGAGGCCCAGGATGTCGCACTTCTGCTGTCGCGTGTGAAGACCATTGAGTTCGAGGCTTCACGCCGCTCGTCCACGGAGCAGTCGGATGGCTCCTCAGGCGAAGTGCAGGAACCCTACCACGCAGGCCAGCCTGCTTAAAGACCGTTTTTAACCAAGGAGCACATCTTGACTTTACATCCCGATCAACAGGCCTCGGACGACATCACATTGCTTGTCGATGGTCGATTCACCATGGTGGTTGCGCCATCGCAAAAGGTGAATGAAGAAAATGCACCCGCATTCTTAGTCGTGCGAGATTCCAATGGCAAGGATGTATGCGTGGGATATTGCAAGCTCCAGTTTGATGGTACCTGGCACACGCGTCTCACGGTCACATACGATGAATCGTCGCAGTCGGACTCTATGTTGATTGGCGACTTTGATAGTCGCGTTGATGCGGTGGTGCGGTTATGGCTTGTCCGTCATAACTTCAGCTACCAGATGACAGAATAAATATCGGTTTTCCTGTGGCGCATGCTCAGTCGCCAATTGAGTCCACAGGAGAATATGGTGCAAGAAAAATATCAATTTTTGGGGCTCGTTGTTCCCGATCCAGTCGATACGAATTTCGATCCTGTGGCATGGGCCAATACTTGCCAGGATGTGTTCAATAAAAATATCGCTCTGATCGGGAAGTCCTACGACACTTTTATCTTGAAGTGTTCCAGCGATTTTGATCCGCTTATATCGGGGCTGCAGGTTTCTGATTCAACGCTCACATGGGCGCTATGGATGGCCGAAGGTTGGGGTTATGAGTCACCAGCAACAAGAGTTGTTCGCGAGGGGCTTTGATGTTGCCTAGGCCCGTCACGATCCGCCCGCCGGATCTCCTTATCAAAGCCGTCTCGGATGGACGCAGGCTCGGCCTGCAGCTCCTGGCAGTTCCAGGTGTGAGCCGTCCACTTGCAAACTACGATGCTTGGTGGAGTGGAGCTCGGCGCATGTGGCTGCTTCAAACTACCGACTCCAGTTATGCCGACGATGTGATTAAGCATGCGTTTGCTGGGCACTTCGTGGATATGGAGCAGCTCGATGTGCAACTGCGCGCCGCTGTCGCAGCTCCTGATCCTGACTACTTCTCGCAGTTGCTCGATGTTCAGATCTTCCCGCTGGTGAAGGGAGACCTAGCACGCGGTTCATGGGCGGTTAGCTTTACCTACGACCCGCTATGCGTGAAGGCGATGCGCTCGTTGGGCGGCTACTTCCACAAGCATGCGTCAGCGTGGCAAGTCAGAGCCGATCCTGAGCTCATCATGGAGCGGCTGGCCAGCATTGCCGGCGTGTCGTCGGAGTTCGTATTCGTCCATGAGCAGCCGGTGGTCATCGAAGAGTTGACCACAAGTGGCAACGAAGGCTCGCCTATCAGCGTGCCCGCTGCATCGCCACCGCTGGGCGGGGGCGGCGGGCCTGGTGAAGAAGAGGGCACCGGTTTCCTATCGACTGAGCATGGCCACGTCGATGACATGCCGTATGACCGGGTGGCCCTGGCCAGCCTGGTCGCCTGTGGCGTGCTGCGCGACTACCAGGCCGAAGGCGTCGCACATATGCTGCGCCAATCGGGCGCCTGCATGGGCGATGACATGGGCCTGGGCAAAAGCCGCCAGACGGTCGTGGCATCCCGGATGGCTGCTGGCAGCGGCCGGGTCCTGATCGTATGCCCTGCATCCCTACGTTTGAACTGGGAGCGAGAGATCAAGATGGTCTACCCAGACGCTCGCGTCGGGATGATCGGTGAGGACCGGATTTCGACGCTGGCTGGCTGTGACTGGGTGATCGGCAACTACGAACGCATGGGCGGCCTAGTGCGCGAGAGTGAGCTGGAGTTCGCGGTGATGGCCGTGGATGAAGCCCACTACCTGAAGGAATACAAGAGCGGCCGCACGCGCAATGTGTTCCTGCTGGCAGCACGGATAGAGCGATGCTTTGTCGTCACCGGCACGCCGTTGCTCAATCGCGAGATTGAGATGCATACACTGCTGCGCATCACGGGCCATCGCCTCGGTAGTCTCACGCTGGCTGAGTTCCGCAAGAGCTACGCGGGTAGCCCTGAGAAGCGAGCAGCACTGGCTGCAGCGATCCAGGGCTGGATGATCCGTCGCAGCAAGGACGTGCTCAAGGATCTGGGTGACAAGGCGAGGCAGTTTGTGCCTCTGTCGCCAGAGGGGCTCGATGTCTACAAGGAGATCTATGGCGACATGACCCTGCAGGCCATGCCCAAGATCGTTCGCCTGCGTAAATGCCTTGAAGGTCTGAAGGTTCCGTACCTGGTCGAAACCGTGCAGGCAATGGGAGAGGACGGCAAGCTCATCATCTTCTGCGAGTACATGAGCACCGTGGAGGCCCTTAAACAGGCCCTGGCCAGCCTTGGCGTAGGCTGTGTCTCGCTGGTCGGCTCGGATAGCTTGAAGCGTCGGCAGGCTGCGGTAGATGCGTTCCAGAGGGACGCAAGCATCAAGGTATTCATTGGCACCACCATGGCTGCGGGCGTGGGCATCACGCTGACGGCTGCCAACATCGTGGCATTTGCCTCCATGCCGTGGACGCCAGCCTTGATGCGCCAGGCAGAGGACCGGGCCTACCGCTTGGGTCAGATCCGCGATGTGCTGGTCCTGGTGCCCATCATCCAGGGCACTATCGATGAGGGCGTGCTGCAGCTGCAGGAGAACAAGCACACCACAGAAATAGAAGTGGTGGAGGCAGCCAAGAAAGCATTGCCTGTCCAACAACGAGCGGCTGTAGAAACTGTGCCAGATGAAGCTCGCGAGGAAGTGCGGGCACTTGAATATGCCTGATCGAGGGTGTGCAGAATTTTGTGTAAACGGACAATCCACCGCAGGCGCAAGTCTGCATGTCCGTAAGCACAATGACAACCAAGAAACACGAAGTCCCTGAAGAACTGCTGGCGAAACTGCTGGCTGATTACAAGAAACCTGAAGACCTGATCGGCGAGAACGGCCTGCTCAAGCAGCTGACCAAGCTGCTGGTAGAAAAGGCGCTGGACGCCGAACTGACCGAGCACCTCGGCCACGACCGACACGAACCGGTGGTCAACACCGGCGGCAACACTCGCAACGGCAAGAGCAGGAAGACGCTCAAGTGCGAGTTCGGCGAACTGCCCATCGAGGTGCCGCGCGACCGCAAGGGCACCTTCGAACCCCAACTGATCCCCAAGCACCAGACCCGCTGGGCCGGCTTCGACGACAAGATCATCTCCCTGTACGCCCGCGGCATGACGGTGCGCGAGATCCAGAGCCACCTAGAGGAGATGTACGGCACCGAGGTCTCGCCCAGCCTGATTTCCTCGGTGACCGACGCCGTGGCCGATGAGGTCAAGACCTGGCAAGCCCGCCCGCTCGATGCAATCTACCCTATCGTCTATCTGGACTGCATCCATGTGAAGGTGCGCGAGGGCGCTGTGCGGGTCAAGGCGGTGTACCTGGCCATCGGCATCACCATGACGGGCGAGAAGGAGGTGCTGGGCCTGTGGCTGGCGCAGACCGAGGGTGCCAAGTTCTGGCTGCAGGTGGTGACCGAATTGCGCAACCGGGGCGTGCATGACATCTTCATTGCCTGCGTCGATGGGCTCAAAGGTTTTCCGGAAGCCATCGAGGCCGTCTTCCCCAAGGCGGTGGTGCAGCTGTGCATCGTTCACATGGTGCGCCACAGCCTGAACTACGTCTCATGGAAGCGCCGCAAAGAAGTAGCTGCCGACCTGCGCCGTATCTACACGGCCGCCACCGCCGAGGAGGCCGAGCTGATGCTCGGTGAATTCGAGCAGCGCTGGGATACCGAGTACCTGCCCATCGGCCAGTCCTGGCGCAGGAACTGGAGCCGCTTGACCCCGTTCTTTGACTACCCGCCGGAAATCCGCAAGGTCATCTACACAACCAATGCCATCGAGTCGGTGAACATGGGCCTGAGGAAGCTGACCAAGAACCGGGGCTCGTTCCCCAGCGACGAGGCGCTGACCAAGCTGTTCTACCTGGCCCTGCGCAACATCAGCCAGAAGTGGACCATGCCCATCCGGGATTGGAAGGCTGCGCTGACCCGCTTTACCATTGAGTTCGGAGACCGCATCTCCGTCAATTGAAGTCCGAACCGTTTACACAAAAATTCGGACACGCCCGCCTGATCTATTTTAAGTGCTCATAAAAAATGGCCACTTAGTGGCCATCTAATATCAAACCTGCTGCAATCATTTGATTTCGAATTGCGAGCGATCCTTATCTTTGATCCAGACAGGAGGCTTGCCACGGCCTGTCCAAGTTTGACCAGTCTCAGGGTCACGATACTTGGGGTCAACAGAGCCGCGAGTTGCTTTTGCTTTCGCTTGGGGGAATATATCGTCTTGGGTCAATCCATATGTCGCGATCAAACCCTTAATCTGTTGCACGGCTGTGCCGATTTCGCTTTTACGTGCTGCTTCAATCTGGGCTTCGAGTGTTGCGCGTTGGGCCAGCAGATCCTTGTACGACACCGCAGAGTTAGACATCAATATGCTCCATTAAAATGACAGAACATATTATGAGGCATTTTAAGAGATGATGGTTGCTTTGCTGGAAGCAAGGATTGCGTTGCACTCAGTTTCGGCGCTAAAATCGACGCACATTGGCTCTTCGGAGCTTTGTAGCATCTGAGTCCTTGAGAGATGCGCATCAGCTCACGCTGGCGAGGACATTCTTCAACCCCACGGGATAACACAATCCCGTCGGGGACCGTGTTGCCCAACATCTAGGAGCAACACATGCATCAATCTCAACGTTCTGCCAAGAAGCCGGCATCCTCGCCTTTTGACGTGGATCGCCAGCTGCTGGTGAAGATGATCTCTCGCGTCAACGACCCTGTCGTAGCACGCATATTTCTCAACACGTTGGATATGTACCCGGATCTGAAACTTCAGTTCCTAGGTGCCTATCTGATGGCGGAAGAGACGGTCAAGCGCTCGCAGATTCGATATGCAAAGGCTCATGACGTGGGTCAGGCTACTGCGCGAATCAAGCGAAAGTGTTTGGAGTTGCTTCGTGCCCTTTGGTCGCTTAGCGTTTGCTTTGCTCGTTGGACCCGTGTGGCTCTCAATGAGTACAAGCTGCAAAAGTCCCATAAATCGCCTAAGCCACCGGCTCCTTCTGCCAATGTCATCATGCTCCCGTTGTCTCGCAAGGCAACTGGCACAGATAACTAAGCAGAGGCTCTAACCAACCCATTACCCGAAATTCGTCGGGTAGTGGGTTTTTCTTTGTTCGAATATTTGGAGGCCATATGAATAAGAAATCAGTCCTTGAACGCTATCTCGAATTGCATCCATTGAAGGCTTCAAGGCGTGGCGCGTCATTGGATATGGAGCTCATTGAACGTTGGTACTTTGAAATTCAGCTCCGAGGCGTTGCGAAGATCAAACATCAGATTGCCCATGCGAAGCGAACCGCCACCTCATTGGTGAAAGCTCAAAGTAATTTCGAGAACCTCAATCCAACTCAATTGAAGCAATTGAAGGATGCCTCAACAATGATGCGCGATCTCGCCGAGTCGCTGGTTCCGCTAGAAAATTGGGCTAAGAGCTATAAGGAGTTCTACGATAAGACGGTTCTTGCCGATCAGAATGAAGAATGCGATGCGTTTGCGCAAGCACGCTGGCATGGCGATGAAGTGGAGTTTCAGCTAGAGCTTGAGTTATTGCTTGAGGCTGACAACTTCAAAACGCGCAGTTGCGTTGGTGATTGGTTTCATTTGAATAAGCGGTATCTCAACGTACCAGCCAATGAATTTATCCTGTCGCTATATCTGACCTTTCATGAGAAACAAAGCGTGAAGGAACGGATGCGGGCAGTAGCCTATTCATTTGTTTACGCCTCCGCTTGTCGCAGGGTCCATTCTGAGTTGATGAGCAATCAAAAGTCCGTGTACGTGGGTACCAAAGACATTGATGCGTACCTGGCATACCGAAAAGCAAATGTGCAGGCTTCGGCGTCTGCGGCAATGAGCAAGTTGGGTGTCAACCTATAAATCCCTGATGGGCACTAGATGCCCTGGGGCAAGTGTCCATCTTCCTTATCTACTGGAGATGAATATGAGCCTCGAAAACACCTTTGAACGTCCAAGGAATTACAAATCCATGGTGCATACAGAGAAAAACCCGAGCATTGAATTGTTGATGGACCAGGTAATGGTGATTGCATTAATTTGGACATTAGCTTCAAACGATGCCTTGGAACCATCTGCTAAAGAGAAATATAAGGCTCGTGTTGTACTGGAACAGGATCATCTTCGCACGATGCTCCAGAAAGCGCTCACAGCGAAAGACAGGGTTCTGTAACTTGTCCCGTATTCACTGGGTAATCTTCTTCTAACTCTCTTTTTACCCTTGGGGCGCCGTCATGCCCCTGGGGGGGACGGTCCCCTTTCTGCTTTCAACGAAAGGAATCCCATGTCCAAGCACTTAATTAATCAAACGAACGTGAACGGTATTGAAATGGTTCTGGAATGCGGCTACGACCGCCCAACAGGCTCATTCTTTGCCAATATTCATTCCGAAGGCGACATTTACTACACCTCACTGGTGGAGCTCGGGTCGAAGGACTCTGGCTGGTTGCTCACCGTGACTGCAGAGCATGGCTTAGTAGTCCCTCGCCAAATGATGGATCGCCTGGCTATCGAAGCAATGTTCGATGGGAGTAATGATTTCATCGAGCACGAGCCTTACACGCAAACGGAATCTGACAGACGACTGCTACAGCTGGGCTTTCGCCAACAGATGCCGTCCGTGCTGCCAACCGATAACCCTGTGTGGGCTTGGTTCACTGACAGCGAGGAAGATCTTGGCACATATGCTTTGCTGCAATCCAAGGACTATCAAGCCTATGTGCCATCTCTGCTCTGTGATGTCTTGCCACAAGAAGGTGAATGGCCGGTACTCGATGAACAGGATGTGCTCAAGCGTCTTGACACGATGCATGCGCGGCTCTTGAAGGGCGCTTTCCAAAAGCATCCTGGCGAAGGCATAGGATCGGTTCTGAACCGCATTCTGGGCTTTGTGCCGCCAATTCTGCAGCTCGAATCCAAGTTGTTCGTTGTCTTCTCGGATCACGAATTCGTACAAGATAAAACGGGCTTTTGGGCTGGAGATAGTTGGGCTGGCTTTTCCGGGGCAAAGGTGTTCGGGCCGTGTGAAGTGACAGCAGAGGAGGGCGAGAACTGCATCCCTATTCACGAGGCATATGCCTTGGCGAGCGGTGCATTGCTCAAGGTCCAGTCATTTGGCGTCAAAAGCATCGCTGACGATGACTTATGCGCATCTTGCGGCCACTGCAACTATCGTCCAGGTGATATGAGCAGTTGCAGTAAAGACTGGCCTGGATACCAGGATTCCGATGGGTATCTGAAGGTGTGCTTTGCGTCCGTTATCGCCATCTAAAGCGCAAGCTATTTGAACCTCGCGCTGGCCAAGGGCCAGCGATTTTTTAACCCGGACGGGCGTTGTCGCCCAGTCGGGCCGCGCCTTTCCAGTTTAGAGAGTTGGAAATGACCGCAACTAACAATCAGCCGCTTTGCACAACTGCGGATCGTCAGAGCTACGCACTGACTGCTGAACAGGTCGCCATTGCCATCGCTGGCCACGATCTCCGCACCTTTAAGGGGTGGATAGCAGCCGCGTCATCATTACTCGCTGATGCGCCTTTGATGACCGGCATTCAGGAGAAACATAGCCCCTATGTGATCCTGAAAGCGGAGTTCAACGGAAAACCAGAGGTCGTTTTCTTCTACAACGAAACCAATGTCATCTACTCCCCAGATCTTGCGTCGGACTTCGACATCAGTGCCTGGTGTAACGATAGTTGGGATGGCGTCGAGGCTGAAGCCAACATCGCTACATTGACATGCCCAGACTTTGTGACCCTGCGTCACGAGCAATTGCTTAAGCAAGTCACTAACGACTCTCTGAGTCCTGGCATGTAATTGCCACACCCAAAAAGCCCAGCTCACAAGTTCTTGTGACTGGGCTTTTTTCATTGGTGGTGCCGGGCCTGCTGTCCTAGTTTCCTTGGCCGTCCGTCGATCACGGAAAGATGCGCAGAAGGTACGTTACCTTGATATGCTGCGTATTCCGGTCGAACTGACCGCCTGTGCCGGTTGCTGCTGGCCAGTCTGCTGGTCGTGACCGACTGAGTTCGGCCAGTAGCGGACAGTCGCAGTGCTCCACCGAATGACGGCTTCCTCGTCAACTTGTAACGGTCGGCTGCTTCGTTCTTGGGGTCGATTGCTCGAGCGTGGGCGGGCAATGCTCAGCTCGATTGGGCACGTCCGTGCCTTTTGACATATTAAATTCACCCAGAAGAGCAACCGATCATCTTTATCTTATTGCCGTAGACGTCGGCTTCGCGCGCCTCAGGAACAAAAGTCCAGCCAAGGCAACACACGCGAAGCTTACTCTGGTACGTCGTTGTACACGCTTAATGAATGACCTGGACAGGAAAACATTAAATATTCCATAGTCAATCAATATTGTCCAGCAACCCATCCTTCACCTGTGCGTCAATCTCCTTGACTAAAGCTACCACCTTTGTGACGAGTTCGTCGATGTCTGCACTGACAATATTCAGGACCTCATTCTTTAAGGTTCTGCCGTTGCGGTGAACGATGTCATGTCGATTGGTGGTGGCTTTAATCAGCCAGGCAACATCCTTTGGAAAATTGACTGACAGTACATTCTCATAGAGAGTCTTCGCGGTCACAACGTTGTGAAAGCTGATCTCGTCAATAGCATCATTCGCCAGCTTCAATATTTTGTCGTATGTATTGAAGATTTCGCTTATTGGCTCTCTTTTGCTGTTTTTGAATGCATCGTGGCTTTGGACAAATCGCCTTAACACTGCGCTGCGCTTCATGACTTGCTTCTTGAGGGTGTCACTCAGGTAGGCTTCCATCACTGTAATGACGTTGGCATAGAGCAAGCGCATGAGAGCTGGGTTATCTGGTGCCAGATTTGCCAAGTCCTTGGTTGAATCGAGCGAGTCTGTGAAGTCCTTGAAGAAATGCGTATTGTCAGAGTGGTATTCGATCAAGTCGTCAAAATCCTCTGTCCATCCTGAGTCGACCATATAGGTTGCATCAAGGACAAAGAATTTTTCATTCGGCATCACTTCTATCAGCGCCACTGCATACATATTTTCTGTTGAGCATGGAAAGCCAAACCCGCCCATCCCAAGCTCGTCTGAAAAGATAAATCCATCGGCGCCACTCAGCATGTAATTCAGAAGCTGATCGCTGTAGTTAGTGCGCTTCTCTCCATAAATGTTCGCCTTGAGGTTTTCGGTAGCGATCTTCTTGAGGCGGGCAAGCCAGTCCTCAAGGGTGCTGTTCTCCAGAGCGGGCAAAAGTGCAGCATTCGCGCCGTCAGTGTCCAAATCCTCTGCAATCATGTATCTGCATAACTGAGCTTTTCGTGCCAGCTCCTTGGTGAAGTCCGTGCGCAGCGAATCCTTGTCGTAGCCGTCCAGAGCTAGGCGGCGTGCGATGACTTCTACTGGTGCCTTGTAGAGGTATCTCACGGGGTAGTCTTCATCTTCGGACTTTTCGACCGTCCGTTCTTTTCTTTTGAAGTACCACTGGTTGATGTGATTCTGCATTTCTGTGACTGTCATGCAGCCCAGATCCACTGATGCCCAAGTTGACACGGTTAACTCCTAGTAGAGGGTCTTGGTACGGGACAGTTTCACTGCCAGCGTAAGTGAGCGCCCAAGTCCGGGTCGCGGCTCAAGTGAAAGCTTCGTGCGATATGCAGACAGCGGTGTCAGCGCCACAATTGTATTGACCATTGTCGCTCCGCAGCAGTCGTTGAGCGAGGCGTTCCGGACGATCGAAATGGGTCGTTTGCTGTCTCAGCTTTCGGCCACAAGCATGTCAGGGCCTCACATCCGAAGAGAGCATCTTTCGAAAAACGAAAAGGCCCGCAGTTGCTATGACTGCGAGCCTTTGTGATGTTAGCTTAGGCTCATGCCTTATTGGCTATTCCCTCGAGGTTACCACTGCACCTTCACGCCAATGGAGGCCTGTACCCCGCTCTTGACCCGGCTGTCACCGCCATTGGCCCACAGCTTGCCCAACTCACCATAGACGCTGGTGCGCGGGTTGATCTGCAGGCTGGCACCGGCGGCCATCTCGGTTGCAGTGTAGCCGCCCCTAGCCTTGATGTCGGTGGTTCCGCCAGGCGCCACAAAGCTGGCGATATCGGTGGTGTTGCTGGCCCTGTAGACATTGATGCGACCGTAAGGCTGCAGCACACCGGCACCGGTTGCAAAGTTGCCCTTGATGCGCGCGCCCAGGCGCACGGTCCAGTCGTCGTCGGCCTTGTTTTTGACCGTGGCCAGGCTCAGCGCCGTGTCATCAATGCTGAGCTTGCGGTAGATGATCTGCGCCTGAGGCTCGATCTGCCAGTTGGAGCTCACTGCAAAGGGTTTGCCCATTTCCACAGAAGCCAGCCAGCCACTGCCCTTAGTGCGGGCCTGGGCCGTATCGCCAGCCGTGCGCAGATCGCTGCGGTAGTCCGCGCCCTGGAGCACGGCATCGGCATACAGGCCTGAGGCATCTTGCCAGCTGCCGTAGACACCCAGGTAGCGGGTGCGCAGGTTGTTGAAGCCCACGTATTTGCGATCCTCGCCGCTGGCAAAGCCCTTGACGCTCATGTCGCCTTCGAGCTGGCCTACATAGATGCCGGCCTTGATGCTCTGGTCGGCATACAGGTCCAGACCCGCCTGGAATCCGGTCAGGTGACCGCTGCTTTCCGGGCTGACCGTGCCTTGCTGGCGGATCTTGGGATCGGTGCGCAGAATGCGGCCCCAGACACGGCGGCTGGCACCAGAGTCGGAGCTGGTGGTCGCTTGCGTGCCTTCATCTCCCATGCGCTTGCGCAGATCGCCCAGCATGGCCATGTCGGCCTGGCGCAGCTGTGCCGGCAGGGCCGACAGCAGCGGCACTTCGGCACGGTAGGCCGTGGTCGGTGTCGTTGGTGTCGTATTCGTCGATTGCAGCGCCGCACCTTGGGCGGTCTGTGTCAGGCGGTACTCGTAGGCACCGGCATCCACATGGCCGCCTACCAGAGTGAAAGAGCCTGGCTGCAGGCTGGCACCGTTCTCGGTACCGATGACCTCGATGCCGTTGCCTGTCGTCTGGGCACCCAGACCGCCAGCATTGGTGATATGCACCGTGGTGTTGCCGCTGGCCACGGCGGTGGCACCGGACAACAGCAGCTTGTCGGTGGCACTGCCGTCAGCAGCCAGCACGGTAGACAGGCCCAGATTACCGTTGTTGCCCACATAGGGGCCGGTGACCTTGAGCACGGCTCCTGGTACTGCTCCAGAGTTGCTACTGAGCTTGACGGTACCGCTGTTGTTCAGGCTGGCCAGGGTCTGGTTGAAGCCGGCTAGGTCCAGCACGGCGCCGCTGGCCACGGTGTGGGCCGAGGTGCTGCTGAAGGTATTGGCCGCTCCGGCCTGCAAGGTGCCTTGAGCCACGTCGGTGGCACCGGTGTAGGTGTTGGCGGTGTTGGTCAGCGTCAGCACACCGGTGCCCTGCTTGGTCAGGAAGCCTGCACCGGTAATCGCACCTGCCCAGGTCGCGTTGTTGGCACCGGTGTCTACGACGGGATCATTGTCACCAGTCATGTACAGGTTGTTGGCAATGGTCATGCCGTTGGCGGTCAAGTTAATCTTGGTGCCGTCGTCCATGGACAGCGTGCCACTTCCAAGGCCCTTTTCATTGCCCAAGTTCAGCGTACCCTGCTTGAGATCGACGCCGCCGCTGAAGTCACTGGCACTGTTCAGGGCTAGTACGCCTGCGCCTTGCTTGACCACGTGTCCCGTCCCGGAGACCTTGCCGCCAAGGCTGTCAACCTGGCCGGAAGCACTATTGATGACCAGGTTGGCAGAGCCCAGCTGGATATTGCCGTTGCTAACGATTTGAGAGCTGGTCAATGTATGACCGTTCAGGTCCAGAGTTGCCCCCTGGCTGATGGAATAACTGGCGTTCTGAACCAAAGCGCCAGCGGAGCCCGCTCGCAAAGTGCCTGCGGTGACTGTGGTGCCGCCCGAGTAGGTATTGGTACCTGTTAGCGTTGTCGTTCCGGAGCCGTTTTGCTGAAGAGAACCACTGCCGCTGATATCGTTGGAGACAGTTAAGGCGTCGTTGCGATTGAAGGCCAGAGATCCGTTGTTGGTCACCGCGCCCAAGCCGAGATTGCCGACGCTGCCGCCGTTGCCCACTTGCAGGGTGCCGCCATTGATGCGGGTGGTGCCTGTATAGCTGTTGGCGGCAGACAAGGTCAGGCTGCCGGCGCCGTTTTTAGTCAACGAAGTTCCATCCCATCCCAAAGCACTGTTGGATGCCTGGTTTTCGAGAGCCACGCCGACCTCAAACTGGTCTTGCAAATTGCTCAGGGTGAAGGTGCCGTGTGCCAAATTATTGTTGGCGGTCCAGCTCTGGCTATAACTGGCCAGATACTGTTTCCCGTCCACTGATTTGCGCGTGTTCAGTGTGAGGTAGTCGACCTCGCCAGTGAAGCCCCCCACACTGGTGAGAGCAAAGTCGCCGCTGATGCCGTTTGTGGTCGAAATCAGCACGCGGTCGAGTTGGCTGGAGGAGGTGATGCCCGAGAGGTTCAAGCCAACACCGCTGCCAATCTGCAGGCTGGACGCTGTCAAGCCCGGGGCCAAGCTCGTTGAGTCCAGCGACAGGGTGGATGTGTTGGCCAGTCGAACAGTGCCTGATACGGCGACCGCGGCTCCTGTCGTGACGCCTAGCGAGGCGTTACCCGCTACGTTCAAGTCACCGCCCAGTGAATGGCTGCTATTTGTGAAGTTGAGGGTTCCTGCGTTGACTTGTGTAGAACCTCCGTAGCTGGAGCTGCCGCTCAGTGTCAACGTGCCGCCGCCAGCCTGAGTCAAGCCTCCTGAGCCGTTGATGGAGTTGTTCAACGTGAGGTCATTGCTGCGATTGAAGACCAATGTGCCGTTGTTGTTGATCGCGCCGCTTCCCAGACTACCGCCAGTGCCGCCATTGCCTACCTGCAAGGTGCCTGCACCCACCGTGGTACTGCCTTGGTAAGTGTTGTCGCCAGTCAGTATCGTGGTGCCCTGGCCAGCCTGTGTGATGTTGCCGTTGCCACTAATAGAGCCCGCAACAGTTACCGCATCGCTGCGGTTGAAAATCAGCGAGCCGTTATTGACGATGCTGCCGTTCACCGCTCCGCTTGAGCCGCCATTGCCGAGTTGTATCGTGCCGCCGGCATTGATTGTGGTGCTGCCGGAATAGAGGTTATTGCCCGTCAGTGTCAGGGTTCCAGAGCCTGTTTGCAGCAGACCACCTGTTCCACTGATGGTTCCCGAGAACGTGGTGCTGGCGTTGTTGCCACCAGTCGTCAGGTTGGAGCCACCGAGAAGCAGAGTGCTGCCGGCCACTCCAGCCAATCCTCCGATGTTTTGATTGCCGCTGGCACCGATGTTGAGCGATCCGGCTCCAGCCAGATTGACCGTGCTGCGATCCGAGAGTGTGCCCCCAGCTCCCACCAAGATTGCGCCGCTGTTGATCGTGGTGTCGCCGGTATAGCTGCTGGAACCCGCCAAAGTCACCGTGGCTGCGCCGCCCTTGGTCAATCCACCTGCTCCGGAGATGTCTCCGCTCAACGTCAGATCATTGCTGCCGAGCAACTGGAGATTGACACCAGACCCCAGGTCAATGGCGTTGCTCAGGTGCACAGGAAAAGTGCTATCCAAAGTACTGCTGCCAGCAACACTCAGCAGACCGGTGCCAAGAGCGCTATTGCTTCCCACGACCAGGCCGCCCGCATTGAGTGTCGTCCCGCCGCTGAAAGTGTTGGCTCCTGCCAGCGTTTGCACTCCAAGACCGCTCTTGATCAGCCCTCCGGTTCCGTCGATGGAGCCTCCGAAATTCGTGTTGCCTACTCCTCCGAGTGTGAGCGAGTTACCGCCCAGAAACAGGTTCGAACCTGCAACGCCTGCCAAAGAGCCCACGGTCTGATTGCCGGCTGCGGCTATGTCGAAGCCCGTTCCCGCAGCCGCCAGGTTAACGGCTCCGGTAGAAGCCAGGCTGCCACCTGCGCCAATCGCCAAGATGCCTGCATTGATGCTAGTACCGCCGGTGTAGGTATTGGCACCGGTCAAAGTCTCGGTACCGGTTCCCTGTTTGATCAGGCCTCCAGTGCCGCCGATGGAGCCACTAAATACACTGTTAATTGGGCCTCCAACAGTCAGCGAGTTCCCGCCCAGGTTGACGGTGCCATTGCCAATGAGGGTGCCAAATGTCTGCGTGCCATTGCCGGCCGATAGATCGAAGGTGGCTCCGGTTGCAAGATTGACTACGCCATTGGCGTAAAGACTTGCTCCTGCACCGAGCGCCAAAGTGCCTGCGCGGATGAAGGTACCGCCACTGTAAGCGTTGGTCCCATTCAAGGTCAGCGTCGCGCTTCCGTCCTTGGTCAGAGAGCCCGTGCCAGTAATATCGCCGTTTAGGGTCAGTGCATTGCTGCCGAGAACAGTGAGGTCCGCATTCAACGCGACATTGTTGGCCAGTGTCGCCGCACTCACGGAATCCAGCGTCGCTGCACCGTTGACGGTGACAGTGCCGCTGCCCAGCGCCGCGTTGTTTCCAATCATCAGACCACCGGCATAGAGGGCGGTTCCGCCCGAGAAAGTGCTTGTGCCGGTCAAGGTCTGCGTACCGCTGCCTTGCTTGACAATGCCGGCCGTGCCGGTGATCGAGCCGCCAAAGGTCTGGTTGCTGCCGTCGCCAAAGGTCAAGCCGTTGCCGCCCAACGCTACCGTGGTGCCCGCCACGCCCGATAGCGCGCCGATGGTCTGTGCCGCGCCTGCGCCGGTGATGTCGAAGCTCGCTCCCGCAGTGCCGAGATTGACGCTGCCGCCCGCCGCCAGCGAGCCGCCCGCGCCAAGCGCCAGGGTGCCGCCGTTGATGGTGGTACCGCCCGTGTAGGTCTGCGTACCTGTCAACGTTTCCGTGCCGGTACCGGTCTTGGTGACGCCACCAGTTCCGCCGATCGTGCCGCCGAAGGTGTGATTGCCCGCATCGCCAAATGTAAGCCCGTTGGCGCCCAGACTCACGCTGGAGCCTGCGGCCCCCGCCAGGCCTCCGATCGCCTGCGACGTCGTCGCCCCGCTCAGGTCGAGCGAGGTGCCCGCGTTCGCCAGGTTCACCGTGCCCTGGTTCGACAGGCTGCCGCCCGCGCCGATCGCGATAGTCCCGGCGTTGACGGTAGTGCCACCCGTGTAGGTGTTGGTGCCCGTCAGCGTCTCGGTGCCCGAGCCCTGCTTGACGATGCCGCCCGTGCCGCCGATCGCGCCGCCAAAGGTCTGGTTGGTTGCGTCGCCGAAGCTCAACGTATTGGAGCCGAGATTGATGTTCGAACCGCCGACGCCCAACAATGCACCAACCACCTGAGGTGAGGTCGCGCCACTGATGTCAAAGCTCGTGCCTGCGTTGGCCAGGTTGACCGCGCCGCCGACCGCCAGCGATCCGCCGGCACCGATCGCCAGCGTACCCGCATTAATGGTGGTGCCGCCGGTAAAGGTGCTGGTGCCCGTCAGCGTCTCGGTGCCCGAGCCTTGCTTGACAATGCCGGCCGTTCCGGTGATTGCTCCGCCAAAGGTCTGGTTGCTGCCGTCGCCGAAAGTCAGGCCGTTGCCGCCCAGCGCCACCGTGGTGCCCGCCACGCCGGACAAGGCGCCGATGGTCTGTGCCGCGCCCGCGCCGCTGATGTCGAAGCTCGCACCCGTGCCACCCAGGTGTACCGCGCCGCCGGCCGACAGCGAGCCGCCAGCGCCAAGCGCCAAGGTGCCGCCGTTGATGGTGGTGCCGCCCGTATAGGTCTGCGTGTCCGTCAGCGTTTCCGTGCCGGTGCCCGTCTTGGTGACGCCACCAGTTCCGCCGATCGTGCCGCCGAAGGTGTGATTTCCCGCATCGCCGAATGTCAGCCCGTTGGCACCCAGACTCACGCTGGAGCCTGCGGCCCCCGCCAGGCCGCCGATCGCCTGCGGCGTGGTCGCCCCGCTCAGGTCGAGCGAGGTGCCCGCGTTCGCCAGGTTCACCGTGCCCTGGTTCGACAGGCTGCCGCCCGCGCCGATCGCGATGGTCCCCGCGTTGATGGTGGTGCCGCCCGTGTAGGTGTTGGCGCCCGTCAGCGTCTCGGTGCCCGAGCCCTGCTTGACGATGCCGCCCGTGCCGCCGATCGCGCCGCCAAAGGTCTGGTTGGTCGCGTCGCCGAAGCTCAGCGTGTTGCCGCCCAGCGAGACGGTGGTACCGGCCACGCCCGACAGCGCGCCGATGGTCTGGTTGGCGCCCGCTGCGCTGATGTCGAAACCCGCGCCGGCGGTGCCGAGATTGACGCTGCCGCTCGCAGCCAGCGAGCCGCCCGCGCCCAGGGCGAGGGTGCCGCCGTTGATGGTGGTGCCGCCTGTGTAGGTGTGGGTACCTGTCAGCGCCTCGGTGCCCGAGCCCTGCTTGACGATGCCGCCGGTGCCGCCAATGGAGCCGCCGAAGCTCTGGTTGGTGCCATCGCCCATGGTCAGCGTGTTCGCGCCGAGCGAGATAGTGGTGCCTGACGCGCCGGCTAGCGCACCGATGGTCTGGTTGGCGCCCGAGGCGCTGATGTCGAAGCCCGCGCCCGCACCAGCCAGGTTGACCGCGCCGGTGGCCGCTAGCGAGCCGCCCGCGCCCAGGGCCAGCGTGCTGCTGTTGATGGTGGTGCCGCCCGTGTAGGTATTGGCGCCCGTCAGCGTGGTGGTGGCCGCGCCGTTTTTGAGCAAGCCGCCCGCGCCTGAGATTACGCCACCGACCGTCATGGCGTTGCTACCGCCCAACGCCAGCGAGGCGCCGGCGTTGACGGCCACTTGGTTGGCGACGGTGACGGCCTGGCTGCTGTCGAGCGTGGCGTTGCCGCCGGCCGTCAGGGTGCCGGTGCCGAGCGCCTGGTTGTTGCCGATCACGATCATGCCGGCGTTGAGATTGGTGCCGCCCGTGTAGGTGTTGTTGCCCGACAGGGTCAGCGTGCCGCTGCCCGACTGGGTGACCGGCCCGGTGCCCGAGACGGTGCCCGACAGGTTGAGGCTTGAACTCCCCGACACGCCCAGCCCGGCGCCGCTGGTGGCTATGTTGTTGGACAGCGTGAGGCCCGGCGTGGTCGACTGGATCGCGCCGCCGTTGGCGCTGATGGCGCCGGTGCCGAGCGAGGCGGCATTGTTGACCACCGCGGTGGCACCGTTGCCCAGTGTCGCGTCGACCGCGCCCGATGCGCCCGACAGCGTCCAGGTGCCGCTCTGTAAGTCGAGGTGGTTGAAATTGACGTAGTTGCCGTTGTTGATGGTGCCGGTGGCGGAGGTGCCCTGCTGCAGGATCAGCCTGTTGTTGCCGCCCGCGCCGCCGTCGACGGTGCCGGTGGCCGCGAAACTGATGGTGACCGAGCCGATGCCGAGATTGACCGCCAGGCCGGTCCCGCCCGAACTGTTCACCGAGGAATCGGTGGTGGCGATGAACTGGTTGGTGCTGTTGGCGCCCATCGAGACGCTGCCGTTCACCGTGCCGGAGTTGGTGAAGGTGTTGCCGCCGGCCGAGCTGCCAAGCGCCACCCGCCCGGTGATAGTGCCGGAATTGCTGACGTTAACCTGCCCGCCGCCATAGGCAGCGATCACACCAGCATCCGGGCCGAGCAGGGTGGCACCGATGATGCCGCTGGTCGACATGGTGCCGGTATTGATGATGTTGGTGGTGCCGCCCGCACCGTTCTGCACCGCCAGCGCCATGCCGGTCAGGCCGATCGACAGGCCGGTGGTACCGGCCATGGTGCCGTTGTTGGTGACCGTCTGGGTGCTGGCCGAGGCATTGCCCATCACCACGCCCGAGGACAGCACGCCCAAGCCGGTGCCGAGCAGGGTTGGGTCGATGCGGCCGTTGTTGGTCAGCGTGCCATTGCTTCCACTCAGTGTCATGGCATTGCCGCCGACACCGAGCAACACTCCCAGGCTACCGCCAGGATTGACCGTGACGCTGAGGTTACTGGCCGCATTGAAATAGCTGGGAGCCAGAGGATTGGCAGCGCCCGAACAGCTGACGTTGAAGCCTGCCGCAGTGCAGGCTGCATCAGCATGAGTTGCGCTGAGTGCAAGCACTACACCGATTACCGCGCCAACGACCACGGTGGTTCCGCGCTTACCTGCGGCACGAGAGGTTTCTGGAGCAGCAATCCAGGTACCTAACGCTGCGTTCCAGATGCTTCTGTAAATCCGATTCATGACGAAGATACCTCCCAAATGCTTGCGTAAATGCACTTACATAGGAGTGATCCATATCCATGAAAAAGATCGCAATCACTCACAGAAGACACGAAAGGTAACGATTTTTAGTTGCTTTGACAATCATTGAATTCAAGATTCTTATTGCCATTGAAGGGCCTTCATTGCCAGAGCCCACAAGTCGCTGAAGCCTTCCTAGATGTGGAAGATGATTGCAACCACGTCAATACGGGGCTCGATGACTTGGCCTCATCCGAGCCTGGGAGCGATCTGTCGCCGAAAAGCAGACTTGATGGGGCAGCGAAACAAACCTGAAGTACCCGTTAGCGGCCGTTCATGTCGGGCAGCAATCGGCCAGAAGCAGCCGCTCGTTAACGCTCTTGCAGCGCAACCTTCAGACCGAGGGCGAGATAAATTGCACCAATCGCTTTGCCTTGCCAGCGGGTAAATCTGCTCAAGCTCTTTAGAGCCTTACCCATGGGCTTCACTGTGAGTGCTATCAGTGTTGTGTAAATAGCGCTCAGGGTCACGAAGATGAGGCCAAGAACAATGAGTTGAGTGAAGCCAGAACCTGCTTCTGGCCGAACGAACTGGGGCAGAAAGGCCAAGAAAAAGAGTGCAGTCTTGGGGTTCAATACTTCAGCAGGTATTGCCTCAAAGAAAGCCCGCCATGCTCCAATAGGCGCAACTTTAGGCAGTGTTGGGTCATAGGGCTTTGCCATGATGGCACGTACCCCTAAATAGATGAGGTACGCAGCGCCAACGTACTTCACAACGCTAAACGCCAGTGCGGAAGTCATCAACAGTGCGGACAGACCGACTGCTGCCAACAGCGTATGAATGAAATCTCCCGTCGCAATGCCTAGACCGCTTGCAATCCCCACGTTGCGACCACCTTCAACGGTGCGGCTAAAGACAAGAAGAACTGCTGGGCCTGGTATCAAGAACAGGCCAAGTACAACGGCAACAAATCCAGCGAGGGTAGAGAAGTCAGGCATAGCTTTTAGGGTGTGAATATGCCGTGAGCATAGCTGCCTAGTGCCCGCTATGGGTCGATTGCTGCCGGTGGTCAGTACAAGCAGGCCGGTCATCACGTCTCGGAATGATGGTCAATTAAGGCCAGCGCCCGCAAACTCGCCGCGCCAACTGTCAACACTGTTTGACGGGCAGAAATCTACCGTTTATTCTCCTGCACGTGAACGCCCTTGGGCACACATAGACGACTGAGCTTTTGAGAGTCGTCAACCGATCCCCCAAGGATCGGTCAAAGCATTACCTCGCAACCCGGATGGGGATCATCGCCCCATCCAGACCTTGCGGTCAGGTGTGGCTGTGCTCCGTCCAAACATTGGAAATTTGGAGTCATCATGCAGCAACAACAAGCACCTGCTCAACGTGAGTTTTTCAACCTGCACGCTAACGGCATTGGGTATTTGCACCGTGTTCGTTGGGTAACGCCCGCTGGTCGTGGTCGTAAGGCTGAACCGTTTCTCGCTTGCGCCATCAGTGCGCTGCGTGGGGCAACGGATTCTCCCGACTACACATACTTCGATCTGCGCGTGTCCTCTGCCGAGGCCATTGACCTGATCGATAGTCTGCAAAAGGAAGTTGATGAGCGCCGCAAGGTGCTGATCTCTTTCCGTATTGCTGACCTCTACGCTCACTCTTACGAGCGAGATGCGCGAGATCAAGGCGGACGCCCCACCGGGCAGAAGGAACTGGCCGGTCTCATCAAGGGCCGTCTTATTCTGGTTAACTCCGTTAAGGTCGACGGTCAGCTCGTGTATCAACGTGCCGAGTCGAATGCGGATGCTGCTCAGTCGGGCAGTCAACCGCATGGCGATGAGGCGTTTCACGATGAACGTGCTGGCAACTCTGAACAGGGTGGCCAAAATGAGCAAGCGCATGGACCTGCAGCGCAGGAACGTGCACCGGCTCAAGCTCCACGTCAGCAACCTCAGTATCGTGCTCCTGTTCCGCAGGGCCGTACACCTTCGGCGCCTGCGCGCCAGCCAGCTCGCTCAGGCGGGTACGGCATTACGCCTGGCCATCAAAGGCAAGGCGGATATGCTGATCGACGCGAACATGATTACGCGTAATCAGCAGTAGCCACCCACCCCTGAATTGCGAAAGCAATTCAGGGCGTGATTTGTGGCCCGAATACCCTGGAATTGCGCTATGCTCTCAGCCTTTCCAAGTGTTTGCCGGTATCACTCAAACCGGATGCTAGGCAACTAGCGAAGCAGGTGAGCCTCTGAAACTTGCGCGCCCTACGGGCCGAGGCACTTATAGACCGTACACACTTCACTCGTTGACGCACACCTCGAACCGGTGTGTTCTGTCTCATTCCCAAAGGATCGGAAGTCCTTTGGCAATTCCAAACAGCACTCCACAGGCATATGCGTGTGGAGTGTTTTTCTTTCACCCACGCGGGCCTGGCCCCGCGTTGGACTGGTGCTCCGCAATCTGATGGAGCAAAAGCTTGATAAAGCTCGAAAACGTGACGTTGCGTGTCAAACAAATTCGAGGGGGCCGCTACGGCGATTTCTGCGTCGGGGAGCTATTCCACGAGTGCTGCGAACTCAAGGTCAAGGATTCACTCCTGGATCAGTTTGAAGAAGGCGAGTATCACGGTACTGTGTGGATCAGCCGAATCTTCCTGCATCAGTACATTGCGTTTGGAAAAGCCGTCACTGAGATGAGAGCAACGCTGCATGACATGCAGCTCGATAGCGCCTCTGACGCTCCTGTCGAGACCGAATTGGCCGAGCCCGACCCACTGCTTGAATCGCCATCCCTGACGTCTCAAACGCCTGTGTGGTCCGCTCCGCTGCCCGCGCCGAGTACCGAGTCGAAGACCGAGGGGTCCACGCGGTTGGGCGAACAGATGCGAGAGCGCATTGAGAGAATAAAGCGTAACCCTGGGCAACCAACCCAAGCAATTGCACAAGCGTCCTCAGTCGAAGATGTAGGTCAGGTCGATACGCCCGATCTTCCTGAAGTGCTCCGAGAATACTGGGATCAGATCCGCGGTCTTCAACCAGTGAAGCTCGATCCCACTGTCGATCGCTCGATGTTGCGAGAGCAGACTGTTGATTTCCACCCAGAAGTGACCCACTAGCCCCCGGTTTTTCCATCTCAATCTGACCCACGCATTAACCCTAGCCTGCTGCTTTCTTGTGCAGCAGGAGACCAGGAGTGATTGACGTGGCCACTTTGAGTGTCATCCGGCGCTGGGCTCTGCGTGAGCACCTGTCCATCCGAGAGATCGCCCGCAGAACTGGGCTTTCTCGCAATACCATCCGCAAGTATTTGCGCTCCGACGTTGTGCAACCTCAACTTGCACAGCGCACCATTGCCACCAAGCTCGACCCCTACGCCAGCAAGCTGTCAGGCTGGCTGCGTACAGAAGTCAACCGCTCTCGCAAGCAGCGGCGCACGATCAAGCAGATGTTTGTGGACTTGCAGGGGTTGGGCTATACCGGCTCCTACAACCGAGTCGCTGCCTTTGCCAGAGTGTGGAAGGCTCAGTGTCATGTGGCTGAGCAAACATCAGGGCGAGGCGTTTTTGTGCCCCTGGTCTTCGGCGCTGGAGAAGCCTTCCAGTTTGATTGGAGCGAGGATTGGGCTGTCATCGCGGGTGTACGCACCAAGCTGCAAGTGGCTCACTTCAAGCTCAGCCACAGCCGAGCCTTCTATCTGCGGGCCTATCCCCTGCAAACCCATGAGATGCTGTTCGATGCCCACAACCGTGCCTTTGCGGTGTTTGGAGGCGTCCCTAGGCGGGGGATCTACGACAACATGCGCACAGCCGTCGATCGTGTCGGCCGTGGCAAGCTCAGAGAGGTCAACGCCCGCTTCAGTGCTATGGCCAGCCATTTCCTGTTCGAGGCACAGTTTTGCAATCCGGCCTCGGGATGGGAGAAGGGACAGGTCGAGAAGAATGTTCGGGACGCTCGCCATCGTATCTGGCAATCTGTACCAGCGTTTCCGACACTCAGTGCCCTCAACGATTGGCTAGAGCAACGGTGTCAGCAGTTATGGCAAGAGATTGCGCATGGCCAATTGCCTGGCTCACTTGCTGATGTGTGGGAGCAAGAACGCTCAACTTTGATGCCCATGCCTCGGCCGTTTGACGGCTTTGTCGAGCATGCCAAACGAGTCTCTCCCACCTGCCTAGTTCACTTCGAGCGCAATCGCTACAGCGTGCCGGCCTCTTATGCCAACAGGCCCGTGAGCTTGCAGGTTTATGCCGACCGCCTGGTTGTCGTGGCCGAAGGTCAGTTCGTCTGCGAACACCCGCGCATCATTGAGCGCAATCACCAAGGCTCTGGGCGTACGGTTTATGACTGGCGCCATTACCTGGCCGTATTGCAGCGCAAGCCTGGCGCATTGCGCAACGGTGCGCCGTTTGTCGAGTTGCCAGACGCATTCAAACGACTGCAAGCTTTGCTCCTGAAGCAACCTGGCGGCGATCGCGAGATGGTGGAAGTTCTTGCCTTGGTGTTGCAGCACGATGAGCAAGCCGTCCTGGCCGCTGTCGAGTTGGCACTGGAGGATGGCGCACCCCGCAAGACCCACATCATCAATATCTTGCACCGCCTCATTGATGGAACACCGGAGCCTGACCCCATCCATTCACCCCAAGCCTTGGCCTTGATCGTTGAGCCACAAGCCAACGTCGTGCGCTATGACCAACTCCGACAGGTGCGCCATGCGTCATGACCCCGCCATTGCTGCGATCATCATCATGCTGCGCCAACTCAAGATGTTTGGCATGGCCCATGCCGTGACAGAACTTGCAGAGCAAGGCTCACCAGCATTTGAAGCAGCACACCCCATACTGTCGCAACTGCTCAAGGCCGAGAGTGCTGAGCGAGAAGTGCGCTCCATTGCCTATCAACTCAAGGTCGCCAGGTTCCCGGTCTACAGAGATCTGGCAGGCTTTGACTTCGCACACAGTGAAGTCAATGAAGCCTTGGTACGCAGCCTTCATCGCTGTGAGTTCATCGAGAAGGCTAACAACGTGGTGCTTGTCGGTGGACCTGGCACGGGCAAGACGCACATTGCTACAGCACTGGGTATTCAGGCCATTGAGCACCACCGTCAAAGGGTGCGCTTCTTCTCTACTGTTGAGTTAGTTAATGCCCTGGAGCAAGAGAAAGTGCAAGGCAAAGCCGGACAGCTCGCCCACAGGCTGGTGCATACGGATCTGGTGATACTCGATGAGCTGGGCTATCTGCCCTTCAGCTCATCTGGTGGTGCGCTACTGTTTCATCTACTCTCGACGCTTTACGAACGCACCAGCGTAGTCATCACCACCAACCTGAGCTTCAGCGAATGGGCCAGCGTGTTTGGTGATGCCAAGATGACCACGGCCCTGCTGGACCGCCTGACCCACCACTGCCATATTCTGGAAACAGGCAACGATAGCTACCGCTTCAAGCACAGCAGTGCAGTCCAACAACCGCCCATGAAGAAGGAGAGAAACAAAACCTAATCCACATCTTGAGCCTTACGGCTCAAGTCAAGGAGTGGGTCAGTTTGAGATGGAAATGGCGGGTCAGTTTTGCGTGGAAATTAACAGTCAGGGCTGGCTGGGTCTGCTCTATGCGGTACTCGACACGGTTCTGTGATCGGTCGGTATTGGCGTACAACATGCAGTAGCCGGGGAGTTCAATGGCGCGCAGTCCAGGCCGAGGCGGCCAAGCGATGACACGCATGGTGCAGACGCTGTAGATGTCCATGGCTGCCGCGCCATTTGGTGCATCCAGGCAAAGTGTGTTGCCCGCAGCGGCGAACATGCTGAAGATGACTTTGCCCTCAGCGGTTGCGGTGTCACCCAGCAGCGCGAACGCAGGCATGCGCTTTCCTGCGCTGCCCAGTCGTGGAGCGGAAAGCTCTGTTGCCCAAACTGTCTTGAGGATCTCCCGGTCCACCGCTGTACCCGTGGACGAAAACACCGAGCTGTCGAAGACGACTTCTCGCATGGTCTCCCAGGACTGCGCGTGAGAGCTTGTCGCCATGGCAATGGCAAGCGCAGGGAATAGGGCAGAAATGAGGGGGCGAACGGAGGCGGGCGCGATCATCGTTGGTCCGCCTTCAAACGACCGCCACGCTCCAACTCCTCCATGAATTGCTCGGGCGGTGTGGCGCCAACCAAGCGCTTGCCGCTTGCCAGCACCACGGTGGGCGTGTTGTTCATGCCATAGCGCTCACCGAGCTTGAGGATCTCGACCAAACCATCGGTGTTGCACGACTCGGGCAATTGCGGCCGTGCGCCGTCCATGATGGCTTTCCACACGCCGGCACGGTCGCGTGAGCACCAGGCCATCCGTGCAAGAGATTGGCTTCGCCGATCAGTGATAGGGAAGATGAAGCGATAGATCGTCACGTTGTCGATCTGGTCGACGAACTTTGTGAAGACTCGGCAGATGGGGCAGAACGGGTCTTCGAAGAGCGCCATCACACGGCTTCCATCTCCGTGCACTTCCTTAATCGCGTGCTGCAGGGGAAGCTTGTTGAATGGAATGACCATCCTCTTGTCTTGTTGCAAGGCGGTCAGGTCTGTTTTGCTCTTCAAATCCATCAACGAGCCGCCCACAAAACTGTAACGACCCGTTTCATTCACATAGAATATCTCCCCTTCGGAAATCACCTCATAAATGTTGGTGAGCGGAGTTGTATTGATTTGCTCTACACGCACCGCTCCGTTCGTGTTTGCGTTGACGCCGGCCTTGATCTGCGCCGCAACCTTCTCTGATACGTCTGCAGCTATTGCTCCAGCCGTCAGGCCAACGAACAAAGCCGCGGCTGCGGCAAGCCTGCCTATCACTATGCGAGGCATTGCTTTGATATGTGATTGCTTTTGCATGGACCGCACTTTAGGGAGCGGTCGGCGTTGCCTCCAGCGGAAACCGTGCGTTACATACATCACGGTTTCCGCTTGACATATCAATTCCGAATTGATCTATATTTGAACTGTCGAGGTGTGTGTCTCGCCAGCCAAAGAAGGCGCCGATGAGGCGGCTTCTTCGTGCGGGCATTCACACGGGTAGATGAATGAATAATTTGCTAGTTGCCGGCACGATGGATGTTCCCGCCGGCTGGGATTTCCGTTTTGGAGATTTTCTAACCGATCTATTTTTTCAAGAGGGCCTTGCAGAAAGCACTCTTCAGGTCCTCCAGATCCAGTTGCGAGCTTTCAACGCATGGCTGTTGGAAGCGACCGGTCGCTCGTGGGAACATGCTTCGGTCGACGACCTGCAGGTATTCCTACTTAGCTGGAAAGACACCAGATCTGTTTCGGCACTACGCCTCAAACAATGGATGCTGCAGCGGTTGTACCGCTGGGCGAAAGAGTCCGGCATCGTGGACCTTGGCGTTCACCGCGCACTGCTACCACTTCGCGGGGGCTTGCGTCGCCCGCGTCGCCCACCATCCAGTAACGCGATCGCTAAGCTGATGGAGCTACCGGACACGAAAACGGCCAAAGGCATGCGAGATCGTGCAGCTTTGGAGCTCCTTTATGGATCCGGGCTACGTGCAGGAGAGCTGCTGAACATTACGCTCGATCAGGTCCCCGCCAGCGGCAAGCCCTTGCAGATATGGGGGAAGGGGAGCAAAGAGCGCTTGGTTGTCGTTGGAGAACATGCCAGGTATTGGATTGCGCAGTACAAAACGGCACGACAAGTGATCCTTGCAGCCGGAGGCCATGGCAAAAGATCCACATCCAAACTGTTCGTTAGTAGCGGACGCTATCCAGACTATCGCTACTACCAGTTGCGCAGAATGGTCAGCCGGTACGGTCGCGAATGCGGCCTTCGGTTGACACCCCACGCATTGCGACACGCCTTTGCGTCGCATCTGTACCAGGGAAAGGCGTCTCTGCACACTATCCAGCTACTGCTGGGCCATGAGCATCAAGAGACGACTGCGCACTATGTCTCTATCTTGCATGAGGATATCCGGGCCATGGCGGATCAGCATCATCCACGCAGCGCGAATTTCGAGCGCTATGTGCGTTGGTAATCTTGTACCGTTGAGGCTGAATCGGTAGCATTGCTGCATTTTCTACGCGATTGAGCTTTTGAGAGTAACTGCCGCTTTGTCTGCGCATCAGCCGGCCTAGTGCCATTCTGCATTGCTCCATTAGATCGGTGCAAAGACTCCTAATCCAACCCGGACAGGGAGCTATGTCTCCTTGTCCGGTGTTGTTTGCGCGCAGTAACGACACGGTTCCTCGTCCATTTCCGAGGAAATCCATGAGCTAGATCTTTGCGCAAAGGGAGTGCGTGTTTTCTCACACAAGAACACGTCTGACCAAGAGATCCCAGTCTTCGATATCAAAGTGACCGGGATGCTTCAGCTGTTTGCTGGGCTGACTGCGCAGCAGGTATGCATCGTGATCCTAGCCCTCCATGCAGAGCTAACCACGCAAGAACGCCTGGCTCGCATGAAGGCACCGCTTCAGTCGGGCGAGACGCTCACTATCGGCTCCTTATTTCAGGGCGGAGGGGTACGCTGGTATGCACTGCGTTGGGCATTAGTACCTCCACCTGCGGTAGTCAGCAGTGGTTAAGCCGCTGGCATTCGTGTCAACAATTTAGGCACTAGCCACATAGATAATCAGAAATTATTTATTCAACAATCCGTCATCGCCTGCATTCTTCAAAAATATCAAGACCAGGATTATAAATTTCAGACTTTACGCTCATTAATCCCAGAACTGAATGGAAATAATTATCATGGCTTATCCTGGCATCAACGTCTAATAGAGCAGCACATCCCTTATCTTCGAATTTTTCGCGCTTAAATGATTCAGAGAACCAAACGATCCAAGGAATGCGTTTCTGAGCATCGGGCGCCAAACTATAAGGAAGACCATGGAGGTATATGTTATTTTCTCCCAAAGACTCGCCATGATCTGAGACATACATCATTGCAGTTGGCCTATCTGGATAGGTCTCCTTAATCCAATCAATTGCTTTCGAAATGAAATAATCAGTTTCTCTTATGCTGTTGTCATATGCATTGACTACTTGTTCTCGACTGCAGGTTTGCAGAGCTGAAGATTCACATTCTGGGAAGTAGGTTTTTCTATCTGGTGAAGAACGCTTGTAATAGGCTGGGCCATGGCTGCCCATTTGGTGAACTAAAACAACGGTTCCTTTAGCTTTACCAAGCTTTGGTAAGTTTTCAATTTTCTTTTGGAGATTGTTCAACACTGCTGCATCAAAGCAACCATCATCTCTGCAATTGATGTCACCTTTGATTATCTCTTGATTTTCAGCAGGTATTCTCGCACATACCCCCTTGCACCCTGATTGATTGTCAACCCAAAGCACATCCAGACCTGCCTTTTTTAGAACATCTAATAAATTTTCGTAATTTTCTCGTCGATCAAAGAACTTCTCCCTCGATAAGTGTGAAAACATGCACGGCAGTGACTCTGCGGTGCTCGTTCCACAAGCCCAGGCATTTTTAAATGACAAGATGTCTTTTCGACTTGATAGCAAAGGTGTGGTATCTCTTGAATAGCCATTCAACCCCAAATGATCTGAACGAGCGGTTTCTCCGACTACAAGAAATACTATAGGGTCTACAGCCCCTTCAATGTATGCTCCTTCTCCTATTTTTACCAAATCTTTTGATTTCCTCTTCTGGGAATCGTCAATTTTCTTGAAGACCGCATATAGTCCATTGTATGGGTTAATCAAATAGCGAATCTCCTTATGGTTCCTCATGGTTGAGGAGAACGCCTGAAAAGAAACGATTAGGCTTACCACTGCTATTGAAATCCCCAGGAGAGCAAGCATCAAACGCTGCAATATCAGTTTGCCAAAAGTAGATTTTGAGAAATTTCTGCGCCATATAAACCACAATGGAGGTAGCGACAGCAGCAAAATCACAAAAATCATCTGCAAATTAATCAAATCAGAGGCTTCTTTGAAGTCTGTTTGCAGCACATTAGTTATCATATTGGAATCAATAACAATCCCGTATGCTTGCATGAAATAGGCAACTGAAGCCGCACTTACGACAAAGATGCTGGCAATTGGCCTTAAAAGCCTCCCCCATCCCAAAACAGAAATCGAAAGAATATTCAAACCAATTAATATAAAAACAAAGGATATTATTAGACTTATATCCGATTCTTCACCTAATTTAGATATTTTCAGCCAAAGATAATAATTAGAAAAAATAGCAATCCATATACTAACTCCAATGATCATGCGTGTTGATTGCATGCCACTAGATAGCAGGAATTCACTTATTTTATTGAAAGTCTTCATTTTACGGAAAGAATTTAATCAAGAACTATTCAGCTTCTCAATGAAACTATTTTTGAATTTACAAAAACCCACAATAGTAGAGATAAAATCTGATCTAAACGATGACATTTAGATTACATTTTTGTCATTTTTTGAGCAAAAAAAAAGCGTGGATCGTGTCACCACGAATCCACGCCAAGAAAATATTACTGATTACCCAGCCATAGCTTGGTTACGAGCATCTCGCTGCGAAGGGGTTTCTTTTGTCAGCTCATCAATAACTTGTTGACGAGTCTTCTCGGGGCCTGTGCTCTTAACCGCAGGGTAATTTCCTGCGCGCATCCGAGTATCCCCACCATCGCGCACTGCATTCGCTGCTTCTGCACGGACTTGGTCACGGGTTTGAGAGCTCTTGAAGTGTCCAGGGTATGCTTTTACACCGGCCTCGTTATTTGTGGGGTGCCAGTACGTATCTGCGACTGCGACGCCAGGCATTGCCAGAACGGTTGCCATTGCGGCTGCGGCGGTGAGAGATGCAAAAATTTTACGGTGAGCCATTTAATACTCCTTAAGTGAATTGATTTTCTTCTCCATCTAAGAAAGTGGTCTATTCAGAGAAGATGGGTCAAGTGTAGAAAATACCCACCGACAGATTGCCAACAGGAATGTGACAATGTTGTCATATTAAGTATTGTTACAAGAAAAAAGCCATGGCCTTAGAGGCCATGGCTTTTACGAGGCGAGTAGAACTACTTGTATCAGGCTGGCTTTTCCTCAGTAGAAGCTAACACCTGCTCATCCTCCGTCTCGGAGAGATCCTTGCGGTGTATCAAGCTATAGAGCAATGGCAACACGAGAAGGGTCAGCAAAGTCGACGACAAGATCCCGCCGATCACCACTGTGGCCAAGGGGCGCTGAACTTCTGCGCCTGTGCCCGTGGCGATGGCCATCGGAACAAAGCCTAGCGATGCAACCAACGCGGTCATCAGAACAGGCCGCAGTCGGGTCAAAGCGCCTTCAGTGACTGCTTCATACAGGCGTTTGCCTTCTTCGCGCAGCGATCGGATGTAGGCAATCATCACCAAGCCATTGAGCACAGCCACGCCTGACAGTGCGATAAACCCGATCGCAGCCGAAATGGATAAAGGAATACCGCGCATCCAGAGCGCCAAGATGCCACCTGTCAGCGCAAACGGAATGCCCGTGAACACGATGAGACCATCACGAACATTGCCGAACATTGCAAACAGCAAGACAAAGACCATCAGCAATGCTGCCGGCACAACAATCGTCAAGCGTTTTCTAGCCGACTCGAGGTTCTCGAAGGTTCCGCCCCATCGGGTCCAGTAGCCGGCAGGCAGTTGCAGCGATTCGAGGCGTTGTTGTGCTTCTGTGACGAAAGATCCAATATCACGTCCGCGCACGTTGGCACTCACCACGATGCGGCGCTTACCATCCTCTCGGCTCACCTGGTTAGGGCCTGGTGCGATATCAAAACTAGCCACGGCCGAAAGCGGAACAAAACCAAGTCGGCCATCCGTACCGCGTGGAAGCGCGATAGGTAGGCGTCCTATCGCTTCCATGTCATTGCGCACTTCGTCCGGCAAACGAACCTGAATGTCGAACCGCTTGTCTCCTTCAAAAACTGTGCCGGCTTCACGACCGCCCAGTGCCGTACTGATGGTGTCTTGCACGTCACCCATGTTCAAACCATAGCGCGAGGCCTTCTCACGGTCGATTTTCACGGTGAGCATTGGCAAGCCTGTGGTCTGTTCGACCTTGACTTCAGAGGCTCCAGAAATTTGCTGCAACATGCCTGCGACGGCTTGTGCGTTCTTCTCCAGCACAGTCATGTCGTCGCCAAAAATCTTTACAGCGACATCACTACGCACACCCGATATCAACTCATTGAAGCGCAGTTGAATAGGTTGAGAGAACTCGAAATTGTTGCCTGGAACTCGATCTGCGGCTGCCTGAATTGCTGCCAACAAATCGTCTCGTGTACGTGCCGGATCCGGCCATTCGGACTGCGGCTTAAGCATGATGTAGCCGTCCGAGATGTTCGGTGGCATCGGGTCAGAGGCAATCTCCGCGGTACCTGTACGAGCAAATACCCTGTCGATCTCAGGAAACTCTTTCTTCAAGGTTTTCTCGATCTGCATTTGCATCTCAAGGGACTGGGTCAGGCTGGTTCCTGGAATCCGCAGAGCCTGAATGGCGAAGTCGCCCTCGTTGAGGTTTGGTGCAAATTCACTACCAAGACGCGTTGCCAGCAGCAGGCTTAACACCACCGCCACACCAGCGGCAGTCAGAACAACTGCAGGAGCTCTCATGACGCGATGAAGGGCTGGTGCATAAACGCGACGCGCCCAAACCATGAGGCGATTTTCCTTCTCCGCAACCTTGTTGCCCATGAAAAGAGCAATCGCCGCAGGAATGAAGGTAATGGACAGCAGCATTGCGCCAGCAAGCGCGATCACCACAGTCAGCGCCATGGGATGGAACATCTTGCCCTCTACACCTGTGAGCGCAAAGATTGGCAAATAGACCACCATGATGATCAATTGTCCAAACAACAATGGCCGACGCGCTTCCTTGGCTGCAGCAAATACTTCGTGGAAGCGTTCACTGCGCGTCAAAGAGCGTCCGCGTGCTTCTTGCGCGTGGGCAAGACGACGCACGCAGTTCTCCACAATGACCACCGCGCCATCAATGATGATGCCGAAGTCAAGAGCGCCCAGACTCATCAAGTTGGCACTGACTTTGTATTGCACCATGCCAGTAAAGGTGAACAGCATGGACAATGGAATGATCAGCGCTGTAATCAGGGCCGCGCGGAGGTTGCCTAGGAAAAGGAAGAGGATGACAACAACTAAAGCCGCACCTTCCACCAAATTCTTCTTGACCGTTGCGATAGCTTTATCGACGAGGTTTGTGCGATCGTAGACCGTGATCGCTTTCACGCCTTCAGGAAGACTGCGGTTAATCTGCTCCATGCGTGCAGCCACAGCCTGCGAGACCACACGGCTGTTCTCCCCGATCAGCATGAAGACCGTGCCAAGCACGACCTCTCGGCCGTTATCCGTGGCAGCTCCAGTGCGAAGCTCACGACCCAAGCCAACCTCTGCCAAATCACGAATACGTATGGGCTGGCCTTGAGCCGAACCCACGATCACTTCTCGAATGTCAGCAATGCCAGAGACTTGACCTGGGGCACGGATCAAATACTGTTCACCTTGACGCTCAATGTATCCAGCTCCCACATTGGTATTGTTGCGTTCCAACGCAGCAACCAGGTCAGCAAGAGTGAAACCATAGGACGCCAGCTGTTCTGGGCGAGGCGAAACCAGATACTCTTTCGCGAAGCCGCCAATAGAGTTGATTTCAGTGACACCTGGCACATTACGCAGTTGCGGTTTGATCACCCAGTCCTGTATCTCGCGCAGATCCATAGGTGTGTAAGGCGTTCCATCTGCCTTCTTTGCACCATCCTCGGCCTCAACGGTCCAAAGATAGATCTCACCCAAACCTGTAGAGATAGGTCCCAGCGTGGGAGTGACACCAGCGGGAAGATTATCACGGGCCTGTTGGATACGTTCGTTGACTAACTGGCGAGCAAAGTAGATGTCAGTGCCATCTTTAAACACTACTGTCACTTGCGACAGGCCGTAGCGCGACAGCGAGCGAGTCTGTTCCAGATTGGGCAAGCCGGCCATCACCGTTTCAATTGGGTAAGTGACTCGCTGCTCGGTCTCAAGCGGCGAGTAGCCGCTGGCCTGCGTATTGATCTGTACCTGAACATTGGTAATGTCAGGTACAGCATCAATAGCGAGGCGTTGATAGTTGTATACGCCAATAGCCGCTAGGGCCAGAACGGCAACCATGACCAGCCAGCGCTGCTCAATGGCAAATCGGATAATTCGTTCGAACATTTGCAGCCCTTGCTTAGTGTGCGTGCTCGGCTGTAGCCTTGCCCAGTTCGGCCTTAAGCATGAAGCTGCCTTCAGTCACATAGGACTGGCCGGACTTCAGCCCTTCAAGAATTTCTGTTGTCTGGGGGTCCGAGCGACCAACGCGCACGGGCTGAGCTCGGAAGCCCCCCTTGACGGGCACAAACACAACACTGTTTTGGCCGTCCAGACGCTGGATAGCACTGGAAGCTACCGCTACTGGCACTTGTTGCGAAGAGGCAGTCAACTCCACATTGACGAATAGACCTGGGCGCCACGCGCCTTCAGGATTCTCTAGAGTGATTCGAGCAGGAGCAGTACGTGTTTCCTGACCAATCAGAGCACCCACGTAAGCAACCACCCCAGTCGCAGACGACGAGAATGCTGTCGCCTTGACAGTTGCTTTTTCCCCAACCTTCACGGCGGGCAAGTCAGATGCTGCAACCCTCATTTCAGCCCAAACGGAACGCAAGTCTGAGATTGTGAAAACTTGGGTAGTGTCCTGAACAGCTTCACCGACGGCGAGATGCTTCTCGACGATCACTCCGTCAAAAGGAGCCCTTAGTTCAAATCGGTTTAGTGCACCGCCTCCGCCTCCGGCGCCGTTAGCCGCCAATTTTTGTTGAGCATTTGAAACGGCAATTTCTGCCTCGCGCAGTGTCTGCCGAGCCTGCAAGTAATCCTGTTCAGCCGATACCTTCTCCTCCCACAGCTTTTGCTCTCTGGCATAGCTTGTACGCGCCAGTGCTAAGCGTTGGCTAGCGGCTTGAAGTTCACTTCGTTGCTCAGAAACAGCCGCACTGCTCAACACAGCCAGCAACTGCCCCTTCTTTACAACCTGGCCGAGATTGGCGGGTACCGAGTCGACGACGCCAGGGACTCGAGGGACAACGTGAGCCGTTTTGTCTTCGTTGAAGCGTATTTCCCCCGGAAGTTGCAGTACTGAGCGAACAGTTGCAGAGCCGACCTCTGCGGTTCGAATGCCTGCAGCCTGCATACGCTGCGAATCCATTTGGATAAGACCTTCATCGTCATCATGAGCACCTTCGGCGCTTTTCTTCTCTGCAGACTTGGCTCCGTCGTTTTGCTCTTTTTCATCATGGTGCTCACCATCTGCGTGCCCTTTTTCATCTTTGTGATCACCGCTTTGCTTCTCGCCGTGATGTTCTGTGTCTGCGTGGCTAGCGGCTTCTGAGTGCCCCTGACCTCCGGCACCTTTAGCACTGCTGCTGTCCGGACCACTGCGAAGAATTAGTGCAGCAGAAAGAGCGCCAACTACTAGGATTGCAGCAATTGCAATCTGAGTGCGCCGAGTCCCAAATGGAGATGATTTTGTATCGTTCATGTTGATGATCTGTGCAAAAAACTTACTCGTCTGTTGTGCCCAACAAGCGTTCGATATCGGCCGAAGCACGATGTGTGGCCATTAACTGGTCCAGGTATTGACTACGTACATCAAACAAAGAGCGTTGCGCGTCAAGTACGTCCAGATAGCCGAATTTCCCTAGCGCAAAGCCTTTGCTTGCCGCCTCATAGGCGACTTGTGCAGTCGGCAGCACGCGTTCAGACAGTTGGATAGCTTGTTTACGACTTGCCTCTAGCGTCTCTCGCGCCGCATAAAGTTGAGACTGAAGTTCCAACCGGGTAGCTAGCAAGCGCTCTTCAGCTTGGTCAGCCAGGCGGAGGGCTTGCAACTGATTTCCTCGATTGGTATCGAGCACAGGCAAGGGAATGGAGACGCCGACTACGAGTTGATTGCCGGTCTCTTGAGCGCGCTTCATACCTAGACTCACCGTTGGGTCAGGAATTCGCTTTGCGCGCTCCAGATCTGCGGTCGCCCGGCTCTGTTCAACAGTGAAGCGAGCTTGCTGAATGGAAGGCGACTGTTCCAAGCGGCTTTGAAGAGACCCAATTTCCGGAACAGGAGGTAACGCGTCAAGTTTGCCTTGCGCATCACCAAATACAGGGCCTCCTTCTCCGATAAGGGCCTGTAATTGTTGACGAGCCACTCGTTTTGCGGCCTGAGCTTGAGCTTGCTCCAGTTCAGCACTGGACTCAGCTACGCTGGCCCGGTTGGCCTCTAGGGGCGCTGCCTTGCCCGCTGCTACACGCTTTGATGCGGCCTCACGCGCGCTTCGTGCGATGTCAAGAGTCTGTCCTGCGAGGACCTCACGCTGCTGTGCCACTAACAACCCGAAGAATGCGAGTCGGACATCTGCGACAAGGTTAGCTTTGGCGGCATCCAGTTCCGCTTCAGCCACATCTCGGCCACGTGCTGCAGCACGCATGCGAGCATCGCGCTTGCCGCCGATTTCCAGCATTTGGGTCCATTGCACTGTAGAGGTGCGCTTATCCCTGCTGGTATCTTCTTGTGAATACGATAGCGCTGGGTTAGGCCTCGCCTTACTTTGCAGAACAGCTCCATCGCTGGCCTCAAGACCGCGCTGGGCAGCTCGTAAACGGGGGTGTTGGTCGATAGCGCGTGCGACTGCCGTGTCAAGAGTCAGCGGTGCCAGAGACGCCTTATTGGCAGGATTGTCCTGCGCTATGCCTGCCACGCCAGTTAAAGCCAAACTGGTGAACAACAACGCATGACGCAACGCACAAGCTGCTCGGCCAGCGCGATGAGACGACGAAGAAATCATTGTTAAAACTCCTACCCGTGCAATCGAAAGTCTGCCGGGCGTTACTTTGCCCAAGTGAGGAATAGAAAGCGGGTGGGCGCTGCCACTCTAATAAAGTGCTCCCCTCACCATCCTGACAGCCGGATGACAAATTTGTCATTTTCAAAATGCGTGCACCTATCTCAGAATAGTCAGCATGAAAATCCTGGTTGTAGAAGATGAGATCAAGCTCGCCGATTACCTAAACAAGGGTCTGGCGGAGGAGGGCTTCACTGTGGATGTAGCCCATAACGGTATTGACGGTCTGCACCTGGCCAGTGAAATGGACTACGACCTGATCGTGCTTGACGGCATGCTTCCGGGCATCGATGGCCTAGCCGTGCTAGCTGCGCTGAGGCAAACGAAGCAAACACCTGTACTGATGTTGACTGCTCGTGGCCAAGTGGAGGATCGTGTCAAGGGACTGCAGTGTGGCGCCGATGACTATCTCGTGAAGCCATTTGCGTTTTCTGAACTGGTCGCACGCCTGCATGTGCTATTGCGGCGCAGTGGCCCCAGTGTGGCCCAAGCCGCCCCGGAAGCGACAACTCTGCGCTTGTCTGACCTAGAGTTAGACCTGATTCGTCGTAGGGCTACACGGGCGGGCCAAAGAATCGAGCTTACGGCCAAAGAGTTCAATTTGCTAAGCCTTCTATTGCGCCGTCAAGGGGAGGTTCTATCAAGAACAGAGTTGGCATCTCAGGTTTGGGATATGAATTTCGACAGTGAAACCAACGTGGTAGAGGTCGCTGTCCGGCGGCTGCGACTAAAGCTTGATCAGCCTTTTGAGCATCATCTCCTCCACACCGTCCGTGGCATGGGCTATGTGCTCGAATCTCGCACAACATGAGCAAGACCGCTGCACCACATTTAGCTCGACGTTTAGCCCGCGCCTTAGCACTGCAAACCATTGTCGGCCTCGGTTTTGTATGCATTGCTGTCTATTTTGTGATCTCCGTCACGCTGTCGGAACGTCAGCAAGACACCTTAGATCACAAGAAAACAGCAATCGAGCACCTGTTAAGCGAGAGCCGAGGGGTTCACTCCCCAGAGGCCTTGAACCACATGCTTAACGACTTCGTCACGGGGCATGACGAACTGTCTTTACGCCTGGTGCCAACCTCCGGTAAAAGCGCATTTGAACTTTTGCGCCAACCTGAAGATGACGACCGGGTTGCAGTTCGCAAATTTTCAGTGGAAGTTCCGACAGTTAACGACGGCCTGCAGCCAATGCAAGCGGTCCTGTTGCTAGACCGTAGACCAGATGACCGACTGCTTAATCGTCTGGCCTGGACCCTGGGCATTGCCGCCGTGGCGGGTGCATTGCTGGTCTCATTTGCGAGCACATGGCTTGTTCGCATAGGACTCAAGCCTTTACGCCTACTGGTGGATCAAACGCGAAGCCTTTCTGCGCAAGACTTGCATCGCCGTTTAGATGATAGCCATCAACCTCAAGAATTAAGACCATTGATCGCACAGTTCAATGCATTGCTTGACCGACTGGCCATCGCCTATCAACAAATGGAGGCGTTCAATGCTGACGTGGCACACGAACTAAACACACCGTTGACCACCTTGATCAGTAGTTGCGAGTTGGCGCTTCGTAAACCGCGTAGTGCTGTTGAACTACAGGACATCTTGGCCTCCAACCTAGAGGATCTACAGCGCATGGCTGGAATCGTGGCAGACATGCTGTTTCTGTCACACGCAGACCGCGGTACTGAAGCGCGGCGATCCGCCAAAGTGAGTCTTGCAGAGCTTGCCTCAGAAGTGGCCGAGTTCCATGAGGCAGTACTTCAAGAAGCGCACCTTCAAGTTCTAATCGATGGAGATGCAAGTGTTGCTGTGGATGCGCGTTTGGTTCGCCGTGCACTATCCAATCTTTTAGGCAACGCTTCACGCTATGCAGAACCCGGATCAACGATCACTATCGAGATCTCCCAAAGCGTAGTGGAGACACCAGATGGCAAACGTGACAACGTTAGCATTGCGGTGATCAACCGAGGAGCGGAGATCGATCCCATCCATCTGCCACGCCTGTTTGATCGGTTCTATCGTGCTGATGCGTCCCGCGCACATGCAAATCTCAATCACGGCTTGGGATTGGCCATCGTTGCAGCTATCGCACGGATGCACGGCGGTACCACTTTTGCAATCTCTTCAAGCGGGATCACCAAAATTGGGATTTCCTTACCTGAATCACCTATTGCATCGCCCGATACCTTTAAATCTCCTTCATGAGAGTGCCCCTAGGCAGGTAGACATACCTGGTCAGCCCTTTTGAGCATAGGAGGCATTCCATGAGTGCACAGCGGTTTACGCCGGAATTTAAGAGGGAGGCGGTCATGCAAGTCACGGAGAAGGGGCTCTCGGTGGCTGAAGGTATAAATAGGTTTCGATAGCCTCCTGAATCTCCGGAATGAGTCCATCGCTTATCTTCGAGTAGGCATAGGACTGTGCGTATGACTAGGCATACAGAGACGATTGAGGAGATTCCCCGGGACCAGCGTTGGTCCGCTGCCGAGAAGGCTGCCTTTGTTCGCAAAACGTATGAGCCGAGCATGAGCGCCTCGCTTCTGCCCCGCTAGGAGGGCGCGTCGGCGAGCTTTCTATTCAGTTGGCGGCGGCTGGATCGCGAAGGCTCGCTGGTGGCCGTGAGTGCCGGCGAAGTGGTTGTGGCGGCTTCGAAGCTACCGGCAGCTCGCGCCGACATCGCCAAGCTGCAACGTGTGTAGGGGGACCTAGGAGAACGAGATCCTCAAGGAAGCCGTGGAGCTCGCCGCAGAAAAAAGTGGATTGCGCGCTCGCCCTTGTTGCCTGTGAACGACCAATGACGTCGGTCTGCTCGGTGCAGGGCGTGTCGCGCTCGATTCTGCATGTGCGGCATCACCGCTCTGGCCACTGGCAGGACAGCCGCAGAAGCCGAACTCCAACCCCGGATGAGCTCTTGCTGGCCGACCTGCGGCGCCACATTGCCGAGGCTATCGCCGCGGCGGTGCGCTGCTCGATCGAGAGAGGCGATCGCAAGGGCAACAGGCGCCGAACCAAAAGCGCGCATCCACTGGGCCATGGCGCAGCATCGACTGGTGTTGGCCAAAGAGCCCAAGCGGCGGCATTCGAGCCGCATTCACGCTGGTCACGTCAGTGTGCCGATGAGCAACATGCGCAGGTGCTCTGACGGCTTTGAGATCAAGTGCGATTCGGGGGGCAGTCACAGCCTCCTTCGCAAAGGACTGCTACGACAGAGAGATCCTGGTCTGGCGAGCTTGGGAGGGAGAGGGACTTGCGGGAGAGCCTGTGCCCCACAGGCTGGTCAGGAGTTGTAGTTGCAGTGACTTAGGATCGAGTTAACGCTCTACTGTCGATGCAGGATTCACCTTCATCAGTCTTTCCACTCCGCACAACAAGGTTCGTAGGCTAAAAAATCCAGGCGTCGTCGCGCGCAGTAGTCCGAGAAATCTTCGCGAGGCTAGAGCTAACATGCAGGATGCAGACCAAGAGCTGGAGCTCGCTCCCTCCGCTGTAAGCGTGAAGACTCGTTTTATGCGATGCATGATGCGCATCACGGTGAAGCGTTCCAGCACCTACGGCGAAAATTAAATAGTATTTTTATAAATCAAAGAACCCCAAACTACCAGGCAAAAAATAATTGTCATTAATACAGAAGCACTCCCCAAGTCTTTGGCTTTCCTGGAAAGCTCGTGATATTGGAATCCTACTCTATCTATTGCAGACTCTATCGCAGAATTAATTACTTCAACGATCATCAAAAACCAAATACAAGAGATCAGAAGCAATTTCTCCATCATGGATCGCCCAATCAATTGAGCCAATGGAAGCGAAATCATAAACAATATCACCTCAAGGCGGAATGCAGGCTCTAACCACGCATCCTTTATACCCGACCATGAGTACTTTGATGCATGCCAGACTCTAGAAAATCCTTTTCTATTCTTTTGAATATTATTAAAGATGTTGGCTTTCGAGTTGTTTTCCATTTTTAACAGTATATTTCTTGATGCTAAAGAATATAAACAAAAGTGTGGCAATCAACCAACAAATGAAAATCGTGGCAATGTCATGAGAAATGAAATGGGCTCCTCTCAATTGTTGAGAGATACCAAATGTCAACCCAACCATAATGCCGCACAGCAATCCTAACCATCGATACTTAGGGATGATCATCTTAAAGAAGAAATATAAACTAACCCAGGCATAGCCAGCGCTCGCATGACCAGCCGGAAAGCATTTTCCGCTCCCCATTTCTTGAGGCCTGTGCTCGAAAAGACCAATAAAAGGGCGATCGCCACCAAATTGATTTAAATTCCATGGACAATCCATATTTGTTAATGCCTTAAGAAGGCTCACCAAAATTACACTGACCAAACAAGATAAAATCAGGTAAAGCAGCGGAGACCGCCATTTTTTTCGCTGCTCAGATTTGGAGGCAAGTACAAATATATATAGTGCAATGATCACAACGATTGCTAGGGTGCTCAGATGCTTTCCACCCTTATGAAGCAATTTGTTTGTAACCCAATGATCATTCAATGACCATTCATAACCCTGGAGTGCGTATATCTTCGCGGCAACGAGACTATCTCCTCCTAGATACATGAAATAATAAAAAGTTAGCGCCAGGAAAGTAATCGGAATCAGCAAATGATTTACAAAGAATTTTTTATTTATATTATTTGACATCTTCCATCTTATCGCTTTTGAACATATTCATTATTTCCAACAATGAAATTTTTGAAAATAATCTTGTCGCGAATTTTATTTTCACTACTACTTGAATTAAAAAAAGAGCGCAAGTAAATGCGCTCTGTGAATGACCAACTTAATAAAATTATACTAATTTCGATAGCATTTGCCCCATCTCTACATATTCATCGACAGCTTGACTCATAGCGAATTGCGTACGGATGGCATTAGCTGTAAATGAAGCTCTCTCTTGATCGAGATCAACCGTATTTCTATCCATGGCATTCTGAGAAACAGGGCGAAATGCAATCTGAGGATCAATTGATGTTGGAGCTATGTTACCGAGGTGAGACTTATTCGTAGACTGCACTGTCAGCATTTGCCTTTGCGTCTCTTCAAGCGCAGCCTTGAAGTCTATATCTTTCGCCTGATATCCAGGAGTGTCAGCATTCGCAATATTGCTTGCTAATACTTCCATCCTCTTAACTCTAAGATATAGAGCGGCATCCTCGAATCTAAGAGAATCCATAGGATTTTTCTAGTAAATTTCGAAGCCTCAATGGTAGCTAAATTGCCTTCCCCGCAAGATTACATTTTTGACACTATTCAGCCATTTACATGGTCTGAAGATTACATTTTTGACACCTTTCTGTAATCTGAACCTTCAGGAGAACAGAGATCAACCCACCGATCAGCTGTTCTCCAAAGTTCTAAGCAGACTTTCCGCAGTTTGCGCAAAAACGCGATCCAAGCGCCATCTGGACGCCGCATGCATTGCAGGCCTGGGGGGCTAGGCCGCTTCCGCACTGTTGACAGAACCGTGCTTGGGGAGAGCTTTGAGTTCGGCAGTTAGGACAAATGATCCCACCGGACACTCTTGGATCGTTGTAGGAGGCGGGTGTCCGTTTTTGATGATGACCATTCCCATGCTGATCGCCACCAGATCGGTGATGGCCTCCGAGTAGGCGTTCAAAAAAGCTCATAACTATCCTCACAATTCAAGTTGGTGCACACGAAAAACCTCTGTCGAATTCAGGACTTGGACACTTTTCCAAGCAGCCTTAGCCCATTGACGACAACTAGGAGACTTGCCCCCATATCAGCGAATACAGCCATCCACATGGATGCATTCCCGAACACTGCCAAGACTAGAAATACCGCCTTGATGCCAAGAGCAAGAGTGATGTTTTGCCAAAGGATCGCATGGGTGGATCGAGACAGCTTCACTGTCTCAGCAATCCTTCGCAAGTCATCATTCATCACGACGACGTCGGCTGCTTCCATCGCGGTATCTGTACCGGCGGCACCCATGGCAACCCCGACGTCTGCTTGGGCCAGCGCTGGGGCATCATTGATACCGTCGCCCGTCATTGCGGTGAGTCCATACTGGCTCTGGAGGGTTTTGATGGCAGCTAGCTTGTCCTCCGGCAACAAGTTTCCTCGTGCTTGCTCGATACCAGCCTCACTGGCTACTGAAGAGGCGGTGGCTTGGTTGTCTCCAGTCAGCATGACTGGGGTGATACCAAGCGCTTTCAATTCAGATATAGCTTCACGAGAGGAGCCCTTAATCGTGTCGGCAACTGCAAACAGTGCGATGACTCGTTCCGGGTCGGCAAGCAATGTGACAGTACGGCCGGATTCTTCATGCCGCTTGAGCGTGGCTTCAAGCTCTGAGGAGCATTGGCCACGTTCTTCAATCAAGCGATGATTCCCTAGTACATAGACTGTTCCACTCAGTTCGGCCTGCACACCTCGTCCAGCAAGTGCCGTGAAGTTCTGAATGTCTGCGCTGTTAGGCTTCAGGCCCGCTGCGATGGCGCGCGACACAGGATGATCTGAGTGGCCAGCGAGAGCTGCTGCCACCGACTCCGCGGTATCAAGGCTGCTCGCGGCATCAACCAACGACCAGTCCACAAGGCGCGGCTTGCCCTCAGTAATTGTTCCGGTCTTGTCCAGCGCGATTGCCTTAAGCTTGCGCGCCTCTTCCAGATAGATACCGCCTTTGATCAAAATACCACGGCGGGCTGCCGCCGCTAAGCCGCTCACAATCGTCACTGGTGTGGAGATTACGAGTGCGCAGGGGCAAGCAATAACTAGCAGAACCAGTGCCTTATAGACGGCCTGCATCCACGTCCAGCCGAGTAGCCAGGGGCCTACCAATGCTACGACTACGGCGATAACGAAAATTGCAGGTGTGTAAATTGCAGCAAATCGATCAACGAACCCCTGAGTAGGCGCTCGAGTCGCTTGTGCTTGCTCAACGGCATGAATAATCCTCGCCAACGTCGAGTTGGAGGCCAATGCAGTAACTTCAAACTCAAAGGTTCCAGACTCGTTGATGGTGCCTGCAAACACTGGGTCACCCGCCGCCTTGTCAACGGGGATACTTTCACCAGTTACGGGGGCCTGGTTGATGCTCGTTTGCCCTGTCTGAACGACTCCATCCATAGGAACGCGCTCACCTGGCTTGACTCGCAGCGTCGAGCCCACTGCGATTTGTGCAACTGCGACGGTTAGCCAACTACCGTCACTTTGGAGAACCGATGCTTGGTCCGGAGCCATCGCAAGCAACCCCTGAATGGCATTGCGGGCCCGATCGACTGCTCTCGCCTCGATTGCCTCGGCGATGGCATACAACGCCATCACCATCGCCGCTTCAGGCCATTGACCGATGACGAACGCACCAGTCACAGCAACAGTCATCAATGCATTGATGTTCAGCTTGCCACGACGAAGTGCTCCAAACCCTTTTTTATAGACGTCAAAGCCCGCAAGCCAAATCGCAATCGCGGCGACCGCAAAGCCGGCGACTTTCCAAGCCATGGTTTCTGGCGCGAAGTAGCCGACACCTTCAGCAGCGATAGCAAGAGCAAGCGCCGCGACCAACTTTGGAGTTGTGCCACGCACAAGCTCATGGTCGTGGCCATCTCCAGCTGCATGGCTTGAGTCCGCCGTGTTTGATGAGATCAGCTTTGGCTCAAAGCCCGCTTCAGTGATCGCCAACAATGCGGCAGCAAGGGCATCAGTGTCCGCGTCAATTTTGAGAGTCCTCTGCGAGAGCTGGAATCGGAGTCCCCGGATACCTGCAATTGGTTCAAGTGCACGACGTATCTCAGCTTCCTCGCCAGCGCAGTCCATTGTCGGAATGCGGTAAGTTAGCCCTCTATCCAACGGAGCTGCCACCGGGCTCGGGGTAGTGTGTGAGCTGCAGCAATCCGTTGTGGCGGTACTAAGCGTGTTGTCATCAATGTTTGGGTGCTTCATACTCGATCTCCTGTTGACAATGTGGCAATTTAAAACCCTGTAGTTGGTATAGAGTCAACTCATTTCGAGGTGGTCCATGAAGATTGGTGAACTGGCTGAGGTCACTGGTACGGCGGTTGAGACCATTCGCTTTTATGAACGCGAGAAGTTGTTGCCTTCGGCTGCTAGAGCTGAAAACAACTACCGGATGTACTCGGCGGAGCACATAGGCCAACTTGCCTTCATTCGACGCTGCCGGTCACTGGATATGACACTTGATGAAGTACGTGCTTTGCTCTTGCTACGCGAGTCATCTGCGAAGGACTGTGCAGAAGTCAATGCACTCTTGGACACACACATAGAACATGTCACTCATCGCATTCAAGAACTGAATGCTCTCGTCACTGAACTTCAGACCATTCGTGCAAGCTGCAGCGCTCCAAAGGCGCTTTCTGAATGCGGCGTTCTTGCAAGACTGGAGACAAGCTCCACGACAAGCAGCGCGTCTACTCGCCCCCAGCGCCATATCGACGGCGCGCACTAGGGAGCCATGCGCCGACCAATTGACCGAGTGGATGCGGCAGGCTCTCATGGCTTTCTATTGTGGTAGACAAGAGCAGCAATCAATGGCGTTCGAGCTCATTGTTTGCAACGTAGATCTTTAGCGTGCTGCCTGCAAACGCTGCGGGTGCGATCTTCGACAACTCGATGGGCCTGTGACCCATCACATCAAATTTCCAGATGAACTGTTCCCCGCCATTGGTGAACGCAACCGTCTCTCCACACACAAGATTGAGATATTGAGTGCTTCGTGTTGTGTCAACAACGCGTGTGACCTGAGACGCAGCACCTGCTCGTCCAAATGTTTTGTCTGCACCGCGTGTAGTCGAGTTGGTCTTTGCAGTCGTGCTTCCAGACTGACCAACGAAACTGCTTTCATTTGCCGATGCTGTCATCCCGACGGTGGCTGAGGACAGCAGGATCGAAGCCAGAATTGCGAGATTAGTTTTCATGATGAAGAGTCCTTTATCAATTACTTGAAGAGTGTCTGAGCGCCTTTCTACCCAGACACATCAAATATATAGACAGGCACTTTACGCAATATAGTCTGCAACATGATATTTTTGTAATCTACAGCGTGAATTAACCTGATTACTAAAATGTAATCTGGATGTCAGATTTCTGTCGGTATTGCACACATAGAGTTCTGTGCCCCTATTCCAAATCGAATCTCGATATTTCTATTAGGGTTAATAGGATTTCTATGAGCGCACCAGCATCCGAAGATAATCTTAAACTTCACCGATCAAGAATAGCTTTGTTTTTACAAAAATCTACCAATCGCCATAAGCTATGGTTAACTATTGTTTCTCTGCTTGCGATGCAAATTGTTTTTGCATCTCTAGGATATGAAGGTAGAAAAATATTACAGATAAGTATTCTACTTATACCGACACTATTGCTATTACTAATTCCAATTAATAACTCAAGGTTGAACTTAATTAGAGCATTGCTTGTATGGAGCTTTGTTCTTGTGTTTTTATTGGACTCAGCAGTTCGAGCGCATCTCATCTCAATGTACGCTGCTGCGCCGGATAGCACGATGGTGGTAAGTGCACTTGCTAACACAAATACATCGGAAATTGGAGGCTATATATCCACACACATCCGTGATTTCAGTGGATCCAGTATTATTTTAATAATTTCAGCGGCAATTGCTCTTTGGTTGTCTTTAAAAGGGGCCAGAAATAAAACAAAGGTCTCTAAAATTGAGTTGATCGCTTTATCCATCATCATCTTAATATCGGCCGTTTCTTACATAAGTAAACCATGGAGAAAAATAAATCCTCTTATCTTTTGGTCTAATTTGGCTGAATCCGTAAAGGTTACGAAAGAAAGCTGGACGTCATATGGAAAAGAGCGCGCCTTAGCACAAAGGTTGGCGAAAAATGAGATTCCTTCAATTGCTAGGAAAGATAAATCCACCGTGGTTCTTGTTATTTCCGAGAGCATAAATCGAGATAACATGGGAATTTATGGCTATGAAAGGAATACGACACCGATGCTTGAAAAGCTTCAGAAAGATATAGGCGATAGATTTCTCGTTATTCGTAATTCATGGTCCACGGAAGCAACTACTATTCCGGCCATCGATAGCATGATGAACTTCACAACCGGTGAAACAGATAAGAAGTTAAATATTATTGCTCTCGCGAAAGAAGCAGGATATAAGACTTGGTGGATAAGCAATCATGACGATATTGCAATTACGCAGAAGCACGCAGCTATGGCCGACGTGACTTCCATGGAAAATAATAAACCAGGAAGATCTAGCAATTCACTTGATGAGATTTTATTGCCTTCATATGAAGAAGCTCTTAAAGATCCACATCCCCAAAAGTTGATTGTTCTACATATGCTGGGGGCTCATCCTCATTATCGTCTCCGGTACCCAGAAAAGCAGCCTCAATTTCCCGATGATGAAGTATCAAAAGTAATGTCGGTCGCTGAGCGCTCAATGTGGGTTCAGCAATTTAGAAACGACTACGACTCGGCTATTCTTTATCAAGACACTGTAGTTGCATCTGTCTTTGAAAAAATAAAAAGTTCCCCATCCAGCGCAGAGGACTACAAGTCCGTTATTTACGTATCTGATCACGGGCAGGAGGTTGGTCATCAAACAAATAAAGTTGGTCACAGCCCCAGTACTGCATCCGGTTATAAAATACCCACAATAATATGGACATCAACAGGAACTGATGTGGCTTCTAAAAATATTTCCGATAGACCATTTAGAGCTGACTGGCTCGCTTGGACCATGTCGGATCTAATGGCATTACGTTGGAATAGTTACGATCCATCCCGAAGTATTATCAACTCGAGCTATAGCTGGATTAGTCCACGCTTACCTATAAATGACACAATAACAGGCAATTAATACATGAAAGAAGACTGGCTTGAGGAAATGCCTAGAACCGATCAAGCCAGCCGCCAAAGCTAGATAATTTACTTCTGGATATAAACGGCACTGTTGCATAAATCAGTTCCGGGCCAAACTTCCCCTGACCCAAGACGTGACGATGCCACCGCCACTTTTTGCGGACAGACCAGTTCAGTGAACTGATTGAGAATGGAGGCTCGAATGTGCAGTTCGTTGACCTGGTGCTCGAAAGTTCTAGACATGACCCGCTCGCCCAGGTGTTTAATGCAATGCATCTTGGTCTACAACAGGCTGCTGTGGTGATAGCCACTCCAACTCTTTCATAACTTGCGTTCATAGCGCATTCGGGCATTCAGGCATTTTTCTCGGAGGGATGATGGGCATGGCATTGCGCTCCATCACGGCGGCATAGACAGGCTGTGTGTCATAGGCGCCATCACCGGTAATGGTCAGCAATGACTCATCTGCCGGCAGTTGTGCCAACAAGTGCGGCACCGCCACCGCATCGCTGCGTTGTTGAAGGTCACGCAGACGGCTCGCACTTTGGGAATCAATGCCGATGTACCCCTTGCGCCATTGACGTCGACGTTCCGCCCCATGCTTTTTACATTTCCATTCTCCTTCGCCCAGGAACTTGATGCCAGTGGAGTCGAGCAGCAAATTCAGGTCAGATTTGAACGACGGCTAGTTGGCGACCTAATTTTTTACTCGGATTTCCGCTTCTGGTCGTTTCCTGACGGTCGTCAAAACAAGCAGGTCGGTCATCGCGTATCGTAATGATGGTCAATTAAGGCCAGCGCTCGCAGCTTTGCTCTAAACAGCTGTGAAGTTGCCCCTGCACGCGCCACAGATCAGCTTTAGCCCTGGCCGTCCCCATACCGAGATCGGATTCTTGCATCCGCTGCAGCTATATTTCACCCGATTGGATCTGTTGGCGGGCGTAGTAAGAACTCCGTCTTCCCCTGCAGTGGCGGCAACAGCTAAGCCCGTGGGCTTAACTGCCTCGGCGAGGGCAGGGATGCTGGCCATGGGGGGCTTGGTCCTTCGATGCCTTGAATGTGGTTGGCCATACTGGTTTGGCCAGCGATCACATGATCGGCAGAGGGAAATCGGTCGTACCAACTGAGCGTGAAATTTGCGGTCAGCAGCTCCTGGCATGCAGCTAGGAAGCGGCCACCCTCGATGGCATAGTCCGCCATGCAATCACCCGTTCGCGCGCCACCAGGTTGCCCGGTAGAGGAGGGCATGAGTCCAATGCTCTCCATCTTTCGCGCCCATTCCTCGTTGTGATACCGGCCTCGGCCTGGTTTGCCAAAATGGTGCTGCCACAAGTGCGTCATTTCATGGACCTGGGTCTGGAGCGTCTCAATGATTGGCACCACTGCAAAGTAGGTCGGATTCAGTGCAATCTCGTCGGTCGTGGAGCCGTCGGCCGAGGCAAAGCGGGCTGCCGAGAAATATCCGAAAGTACGTTTTTCCCGCTGTAGCGTAATCAAGCAGCTAGGCAGTTGCCCCTCAAACAGGCGTGCATTGAAATGGTCGTAAGCCATCTGCAGCTCGTTGTAGGTTTCCTGGGTTGGCGCCAGGCGGCGTGTATGCGCAAGGTCGAGCTCGGTAGACTTAGGTTGCATATTTGTATTGTGCAGTACAAATGCGATTTACAAACATCCAGTTTGATGCGAAACTGCATCAGTTCTGATGCTTAAGGAGTAGCGATGAGATCGACTTTCACGATCGATGACGATGTCGTAAACCGCGCACGCGCCGTCGCGGCACCCGGTATTGCTGTGCCGGAACTGGTACGACTCGCACTGGAAACCTTCACACGTGTCGAGGCAGGTAAGCGTTTGGCTGCGCTCGGCGGTGCCGCGCCAAATATGCCCGATGTGCCGCGCCGTGGCAGTGAGGCGGATGCTGAGGACTCACGCTAATGCCCGTGTCCGTCCTAGTCGATACATCAGTGTGGGTGAGACATTTTCGTGAGGCAGACACTCACCTGCAGGAATTGCTTATGCAAGACAGCGTGCTGATGCATTCCATGGTGCATGCAGAGCTGGCCTGTGGTACGCCGCCAGCACCGCGTGCCGACACGCTGGCGGCTCTGGCGATGCTGCGGCCGAGCCAGGAGGCATCAATTCCAGAGACTTTGGAATTTCTGGAGCAGAACAAGCTTTTCGGCAAGGGCTGCGGCTTAGTAGATCTATCGCTGCTTGCCTCTACGCTTATCACTCCTGGCGCCTTACTTTGGACTGCAGATCGACGCCTCGCCGACATGGCCACACAGTTGAACGTGGCCTATCTACCGCCTTTGCATTGATCGCCCTTGGCGCTGCCAGCCCATGAAGCCAGCGTAAATCGCTGCAGCACGAAGCTTCGGCAGCGCTTCGATGATGAGAGTTTGCCTTATGACTAAATACCGTGATTTGCTTATAGAACGCTACGACACCGAAATAGGTTGCGTTGTTGGGTGTGGACTGGACCGACTGCACCGCGATGTCAGCGAAGGTGAAATTACTCGTGCTGTTGCCCACTACCAAGCCAACAAAGATCAGATTAATACACTGGCTATTGGAGACAGGCGCGATCTCATCCATAAGTTGATCAGCGGCAGGTAAAGCCCTGCCTGCCCATCGGATAAGCAGAGGCCACCATGCACTGCCTCCTGAACTCGCACGGGCAGCACCTAGACCTGCAGTGCTGCTCCTCAATCCGCAGCACTGGTTAAGCGACGCCAACATCCAGGTGCAAATCTGCATCAAGGCTTTTATACTGTATGCCCATACAGGTAAAAGCCATGAATGCCGCAACCCACTCCATCACACACGATCCCGGTGACTATGACCGCTGGCATCTGCCGTCGCATCTTGCGCAGGCGGTTTGGCGCGGCACAGAGGTAGCAAGGTCGACCGGCAGAGCTTTCCCTACTGGCTTTACGGAGCTCAATGCCGCGTTGCCCGGTGGAGGCTGGCCGACTCATGGCTTGAGCGAGTTGCTGTTGCCCCAGGCCGCACTGTGTGAATGGCGGTTGCTCGGGCCGGCCTTGCCTGAGCTGCTGGCGGACAAGGGTAGTCGGGTCTATCTGGTTGCTCCTCCGAAGACTCCACTCGCAATGGGCCTTGCTCAGCTTGGCCTTGCCCCAGAGCAACTTGTCTGGATTGATGCCAAGGGGCCGGCTGAACGGCTGTGGGCCGCAGAGCAACTCATTAAATCTGAGCCAGACGGTGCTGTGATTGCCTGGCTTCCTCAAGCAAGGCAGGACCAGATCCGTCGCCTGCAGGTTCACGCGCATGCATGCGATGCACCAGTGTTCTTGATTCGCCCCGAGTCAGCCCTACGAGACGCCTCGCCGGCACCGCTGCGGCTCTCTGTATCTCTCGGCCAGGGCTGGGACATTGACGTGCAGATCCGCAAACGCCGGGGTGGTGCTGCCGTCGAAGTAATGCACCTGAATGCTGTTCCAGGCAATCTGAATTCCATCATTCCGCCTCGTATGCGCAACCTTGGCATTCCAGCGCCAAGCACTCCACAGGAGGTGCACCATGCATTGGGCAGCTCTCATACCCATATCGCTTCCAAGCTCCGCATCGCCCATTGATCTGCAGTCGTTGGCGGTCTGGGCTTTGCAGTTCACGCCGCGCGTGGCCATGGTCGAAGAGGGGGTACTGCTGGAGGTCGAAGCAAGCATGCGGCTATTCGGCGGCACAGCGGCGTTGCACTCGCTGGTGGAAACTGGGGCGCAAGAACTCGGAGCCAGCGTTGCATGGGCACCGACAGGCCTGGCAGCGCTTGCGTTGGCACGACAAGGTGCGAGCGATGGCTTCCACGAGCCGTTGGTGCGCCTGCTTGACAGGTTGTTGCTGGAGCGAATTACCGCAGTGGCCAAGCATCAGCCGACCTTGGCGAGGGTTGGTTGCAGAACCCTTGGCCAAGTGCGTGCGCTGCCGCGCGGCGGCATCGTGCGTCGCTTCGACAAAGAGCTTCTTGAAGCAATGGACCGCGCATATGGCCTGCGGCCAGAGGCTTACGCCTGGGCGACAGTGCCTGAGACCTTTCGAGCGCGACTGGAGCTCATGTGTCGCGTGGATCTGGCACCTGCCATGCTTTTCGGAGCGCGGCGGCTGCTTCTGCAGATGGCGGGCTGGCTCAAAGCTCGTCAGCTGGGAGCTACTGCGTTCACATTGCGGTGGTGTCATGACGACATGCGTGCTCGCGATGCCGGTACCGGAGGTGAACTGACCATCCGTACAGCGGAGCCAACACAGAACGTCGAGCACTTCGCTCGGCTGCTCGGCGAGCATCTGGCCAAGGTCGAGCTGCTCGCACCAGCTGGTGAGCTGGAGATCCTGGCTACCGAGGTGCAGCCCATTGTTGAGGAAAGCCGCTCGCTGATCCCGGAGGTTGCAAATAGAGCTCAATCCACCAAGTTGGCCCTAGAGCGAATCCAGGCACGGCTGGGTGATGGCGCGGTGCGTCGGCCACAGCTGACGGCCGATCACCGTCTCGAATGGACGCAGGAGTGGGGCTCGACCGAAGCTCGCCGAGCTTCCAAGTCCGACCTTGTGCACGAGCTGCCGCTTCCCAGCTGGGTGCTGGACAAGCCCATACGCCTGATAGAGCGCGCCAATCGCCCGATCTATCAAGGGACCCTGCAGCTGCTGCTTGGTCCTGATCGAGTGGAGGGCGGCTGGTGGCATCGTGGCCATGAAGAGGGAAATGGCGAAGAAATCCCACTGAACGTGCAGCGGGACTACTGGGTTGCCCGCAGCGATCATGCAGGTCTGCTCTGGATCTTCCAGGCACGCCTCGCCGGCGACCAAACCGCCTGGTTCCTGCACGGGCACTACGCCTGAGAAAGAGCGGCCGTCATGGAAAACGTCCTGCCTGCCTATACGGAGCTGCGGTGCATCTCCAATTTCACCTTCCTGCGTGGGGCCAGCCGACCGGAGGAGCTCGTAGAGCGTGCTCAGGAGCTCGGCTACAGCGCCCTGGCCATTACAGACGAGTGTTCGATGGCGGGCGTGGTGCGCGCACACGTTGCAGCCAAACAAGCGGGCTTAAAGCTGCTGCTGGGCGCACAGTTCAGCATCCAGCCGCGTGATAGCAGCGAGGCACGATTCACCCTGGTGGTCCTGGCCCAGAATCTCAACGGCTACGGCAACCTGTGCCAGTTCATCACCAAGCTACGCCGCTCTTCCGAAAAAGGGACCTATCGGCTCGATCTCGATGAGATCGACGGGAAGGAGCTTCGAGACAACCTGGTGCTGCTGTGTCCAGAGCGCTGCGCGACCGACCCACAGCTAGCAGCCATGGGCGGCTGGGCTTTGACACATTTCACGGGCCGCTGCTGGATCGGCGTGGATCTGGTGCGCCGGCTGGATGATGAGCTGTGGCTCCATCGCATGCGGGAGCTGTCCGATCTAACCGCATTGCCGCTCGTGGCCGTGGGCGACGTGCACATGCATGTGCGCTCGCGCAAGCCCCTGCAGGACGTGCTGACGGCCACACGCGTCGGCAAGCCGCTCACTGAATGCGGCTATGCGCTCCAGCGCAGCGCGGAGCGGCACTTGCGCAGCCGGTTGCGGCTGGCTCAGACATTCCCCGCCGAGCTGCTGGCTCAAACGCTGAGGGTCGCTGAACGCTGCAAATTCAGTCTGGACGAGCTGCGCTACCAATATCCTGATGAAGTCGTCCCTGCAGGGCACTCGGCAGCCAGCTATTTGCGCCAGGCGACCTACGAAGGGGCAGGGCGGCGCTGGCCAGGCGGTATCCCAGAGAAGGTACAGCACCAGATCGAGCACGAGCTGGAGTTGATCTGCGAGTTGAAGTATGAACCGTACTTCCTCACGGTCTATGACATCGTGGCCTTTGCCCGGTCGCGCAACATCCTCTGTCAAGGCCGGGGCTCTGCAGCCAACAGCGTGGTCTGCTACTGCCTGGGCGTTACGGAGGTAGATCCCGCGCGCATGTCTGTGCTCTTCGAGCGTTTTATCAGCCGGGAGCGCAATGAGCCACCCGATATCGATATCGACTTTGAGCACCAGCGCCGGGAAGAGGTCATTCAGTACCTGTACCAGAAGTACGGCCGCGACCGCGCTGCATTGACGGCTGCCGTCATTTCCTATCGGCCTCGATCCGCCATCCGCGATGTGGGCAAGGCCTTGGGCTTCGAGCTCGAAGTGGTCGACGCCATTGCCAAGGGGCAACAGTGGTTTGACGGCCGCAGCATTCGTCAGGAGCGTTTCGATGAGCTCGGCATGGACACGAGCTCGCTGGCCGTGCAGCAGCTCATCACGTTGACGGAGCAGCTGATCGGCTTCCCACGGCATCTTTCCCAGCACACGGGCGGCTTCGTGCTCACGCGAGATCTGCTGTGCAGGATGGTGCCGGTAGAAAACGCCTCGATGCCGGATCGCACAGTGATCGAATGGGACAAGGATGATTTGGATGCAGCAGGCCTGCTCAAGGTTGATGTGTTGGCCCTGGGTATGCTGTCGGCCATCCGCCGAGCATTGGAGTTCATCAGTCGGCGCCGTGGGTTCAATTTTTCGATGCAGGACATTCCTGCAGAAGACAAGGCCACCTACGACATGATTTGCAGGGCCGACACGGTCGGTGTGTTCCAGATCGAGAGCCGTGCGCAGATGACGATGCTGCCACGCTTAAAGCCCAGGCGCTTCTACGACTTGGTGATCGAGGTGGCCATCGTGCGGCCTGGTCCTATTCAGGGCGGCATGGTGCACCCATACTTGCGCCGGCGTCAGGGCATCGATCCCGTGAGCTACCCGAGCGAGGCGCTGAAAGAGGCTTTGGGCCGAACGCTCGGCGTGCCCGTGTTCCAGGAACAGGTCATGCAGGTGGCCATGCTCGCGGCCGGCTTCACTGCGGGCGAGGCCGATGGCCTGCGCCGAGCCATGGCGGCCTGGAAGCGCAAGGGCGGGCTAGAGAGGTATTACGACAAAATAGTTCAGGGCATGACCTCACGGGGCTATGAGCGAGAGTTTGCCGAGCAGATTTTTGAGCAGATCAAAGGTTTTAGCGAGTATGGCTTCCCTGAAAGCCACGCGGCCAGCTTTGCTCTGCTGGTCTATGCCAGCTGCTGGATCAAGCGCCATGAGCCTGCCGCCTTCCTTGCGGCGATGCTCAACAGTCAGCCGCTGGGGTTCTATTCCGTCAGCCAACTGGTCCAGGACGCGCGCCGCCACGGCGTCGAAGTACGGCCCGTCGACGTGATGCACAGCGAGGTGGACTGTACGCTCGAAGACATCGACACCAAACCAGCTGTACGGCTGGGCCTGCGCCTTATCTCCAGCCTGCGCAGCAGCAGTGCGCAGCGCATTGTAGAGGAGCGTCATCGAGCACCGTTCGACTCCGCTGAGCAACTTGCCATGCGTGTGCGTCTACAGCAGCACGAGATGAAGGTTCTAGCCGCTGCAGGTGCCCTGGCCACGCTATCTGGGCACCGCCGTCAACAGGTGTGGGATGCCGCAGCCATGCACGCCGCACCCGAGCTACTGGAGGTGGCCACCGTTGACGAAGCTTTCCTGGAACTGCCGGCAGCGCCCGAAGGAGAGGAGGTGCTATGGGACTTCGCATCGACAGGCCTGACGCTGCGCAGTCACCCCATGCGCCTTCTGCGGCCGCGGCTGAATAGATACAAGCTCAAGACTTCCAGGCAGCTGCGCACTGTCGTCAGCGGCGAGCGGGTGCGGACTGCCGGCATCGTGACACTGCGGCAGCAACCAGGCACAGCCAACGGGACAGTTTTTGTCTCGCTGGAAGACGAGGAGGGCAGCACACAGGTCATTGTCTGGCGCGACGTGCGGGATGAGCAGCGCCAGGTGCTGCTAGGGTCACGCCTTCTGGCAGTCGAAGGGCGTTGGCAGCGCCAAGGTCAAGTGTGCAACCTGATCGCTGAGCGACTGGCTGATCTATCCCACCTCTTGGGCCGGCTTTCGACCGAGAGCCGAGAATTTAAATGAGGATCGGGCATGATTGGCGACCTATGAAATTCAAAGCAAATGCAAGCGAAATCGCGCCATCAGCTGTACTTCGCTACGGGACCTGGTTGGGTTACTTAGAAAATATGGATCTGCCCTTTACACCGGAAAACTACAAAATTACCCAAGTAGCAGATGACCGTTGGAGCGTCACCGATCTAGCTGGCAAGCAGGTCTACCTCGGTATTGGGCCTGTGGAGCTGGTGGCGGCCTAGACGCAATTCTGGTTGAACTGACCACCTGTGCCGATTGCTGCTGACTAGGCTGCTGGTCGTGACCGACTGAGTTCGGCCAGTAGCGGTCAGCCGCTGTGTACCTCCGGACGACAGCTATAAGCTGATCCGAGACATTCGCAGTTGAAGAGCGGAATGGCCGCTACGATCGTCACCGGACGTTCGCCGGATAGCAGCTCGTATGATTTCTCCGTATCCGACACCGGGCAATCGAGCGCGACAGCGGGGGGCGTCAACCACCAGTTGGGCGCGGTGCCAAGTGGCACCGTCGCCGCAGAAATCGGGCTTTATTAGAGCTCTTGCTCCGAAAGCCCTGAACACGTTCTCAGGAGTTGAACCTTGACGGAACCTGGCGTGATTTAGTTGTTTTCAGCCACCTCTCGCGCCGGCGCGCGGTAGAAGTCCAAGACCTTTATATGGTCTTGCCAGCCTTTTAGCTTCTTCAGGTCCTTCTGGTTTTCCTTGGGGTGGTCAAATTGGGCCGATGCGACGCATCAACGCGGCCGTGCTACTCGGCCAGCCCACGCGGCCGAACCATGCGCCGCCGGCGATCGTACCTGCGATGAAGAGGCCGTACACCACGAGCGCAGCACCTTGCACAACGAACACGTGTACCAGGTCGCCGCCCCAGCGTAAGGCAAGCCATCCTCCGAGGCTGGCCACAGCCAGGCGTACAAGGTTGCCGGTCACGGGCCACCGCAGGCGTCCTGCGCCTTGGGATGCGAAATGCAGCACTTGTCCGAGGCCGAAGAAGCCGTAGAGCGGTCCGACGGTGCGCAGGTATTCGGTGCCTGCCTCCAGCATCGCCGGCTCGCTGCCGAACAACATCAGCCATGAAAGTGGGAAGATCGCCGCGGTTAGTCCGATCGCTTCGGTGATCGCAAAGGTCATCACGGAGCCAACCCACGCAGCCCTAAGCGCTCGCTCTCTATCGCCGGCAGCAATACAAGTGCCCACCATGGCCAGCAGCGGTGCGCCAAAACCAAATGACAGTGGCACCAGCAGGTATTCGAGGCGAACGGCAGTGCCGTAACCCGCAATTGCGCCTGGGCCGAAATTCCCCGACAGCGCAGTCGCGATGCCGATCGACAGGTTCGTGGCCACAGTTGCAATCACGCCCACGAGACCCACGCGCAAAATATCGTGGAATAGTGGCCAGCGAAGTCTTGTGTCCGCGAACTTCGGCTTGAGGAGGCTGCCCGACGAACGCAGGTACATCCAGAGCGCGAGCGTTCCACCGAGGTAGTAAAGGAGCAGCGCCACCGCGCCACCGGCAATGCCCATGCCGGGAATAGGCCCCCAGCCGAAGATGAGCAAGGGCGACAGCGGAATGAGTACCAGTGCGCCCACAACCGTTACTTTCGCCTGAACGGCCATGTTGCCAGTGCCGCGAATCACGGCCGCCAGCGCGTTAAAGAGCCACACTAACACAGCACCGGAAAATACAATGTTCGAGTAGACGAGCGCGGCGTCTAGCGACGCGCCGGTGCCGCCCATCTGTGTATACAACCACGGCCCGCCCAACAGCATCGCCGAGGTGAACGCAAGGCCGAAGCCGAGCGCAACCACCATCGCGTGGAGCACCAGCGCATCAGCATCGCACCGGCGCTATGCGCCGATTGCCCGCGCAATCGACGATGCTATGCCGCCTCCTATCGCTCCTGAGGAACTCATCTGCATAAGCATCACAATCGGAAACACCAACGCCATTGCGGTCAGCGCGTCGTTGCCGAGCTTGCCGACGAAATAGGTTTCGATGAGACCAATGGAGGCCTGGGTGATCATCACCAACACGTTGGGTGCCGCCAGACGCAGGACCGTCGGCACGATGGGTGCCTCAAGAAGGCGGCGCGTGCGCGGATCAATGGCAGTCATCGGGCAATCTCCGCTAACGTGCTCACACCCATCGGCCTAGCCTCGCAGGCTGGGGGCTGCACGCCGAAGGCGCTACCAAGGGGAAGTGAGAGCCAGTCCATGAAGAGTGGTGGCGTGTTTGTCATGTATTAGCCCAAGTTGAGTGAATTTGCGTATTCCAAGACTCAATTGAATCGCTGGCGCCTCCATAAACAAAATGAAATGTTTTGATAGTGTGTATGCACAAAAAACATGTCGATATGCTCGACAACTTGTGGGCAATTTTTCTCACGCTTTAGAGCACGCAACACCACACGGACGGGCGACGAATTGGCATTGGGTCGATCTCCCGTTTGAACCTATGAATTCAATAGCAGTATTGGGGCGGATGTGCCGATGGCTTGCGCCAGCTCTTTGGGGCCGTTAGACGCCAAATTAGCAACGCGCCGTAGTCTTCGGGCTTAAGGACAGATTGACGTCTACAGGTGGGCATGTTTCGGTGATTTGAACCGAATGTAGTACGCAGCCTCTGTGGAATCAGGATCATGGTGCATGAGCAGCCCGGCCTATGCCGAAATGCGCGCCAGACTATCCCGGTGGAAATCAAGAGCAGTTTGGAGCAGCGGCCTGAAATTGCTTACGTTCCTTTGAACATCGGTAGCCTGTTCGAGAGCTAGCGCCCCTCGCTACCGTCTTTGCTCTCATAGCCCGACAGTGCGGTTAGTCGGAATGAATGAGCGGCCTATTTGGCATGGACAAGCCGGATATGTTCATTGTGCTCCAGCTGTCGCAAAGCGTCATTCATAGACTGTCGCAGTGCTTGCGCTGCGGGAGACAAGTCCCTGCCGTGTTTTTTGACGAAATACAGGTTGCGCCTTAGCACGGGTTGCTGAAGCGGACGGAAATTCAGACCGGCGTTGATCAGGGGCTGTGCGGCCATGGCTGGCAACGTCGCATAGCCTAGATCGCGTACAAGTAATGGAAACAGGGAAGACATTGAGCCCACTTCGTACACCAGTTCCTGGCTTTTTCGCATCAGTTTCGGATTCATGTCAATCAACGCTTGTATTCCGTTTGAGCGATCAAGTTTGACCACTGTATGCGGATTCAGCGCGCTCCATTTGATGGGGCCAGTTGATTCATTCAATGGGTGATTCGTGCTGAAGACTGCCCCGTAGGCGTCCGTGAGTACAAGGGTGGCATCCAGCCCTTCAACATCCTGAAAAAGTGTGGTCACTGCAAAGTCTGCTTCACTCGACAAAACGCGCCTGCAGGAGCCTGCCGTGGTCTCATCGCACAGACGCACCCGGATATTAGGGTGGATCTTGGCCAACTGAACAACGGCTGGAGACAAGACATAGTTAATGAAAGAGGCAGCCGCAGCAACTACCACAAAACCGCGTTGTCCTTTGGCGGTGTCCTGAAGGTCTTCCAGTGCCTCTGAGAGTTCGCGCAAAAGGCGATCTGTAGTGGGCAGGAACTTCTCTCCTTGTGCCGTGAGTGCCACCTCACGCGTTGACCGATCGAAAAGACGGCATCCGATCTCTGACTCGAGAATCTTGATCGATGCAGTTAGCGTGGATTGCGTCACATGTAGCTTGGCCGCAGCCCTAGTGAAGCTCCCTTCTCTAGCGACCGCTGCAAATGCTCGCAGTTGTTTGATGGTGATGTTCATTAATCGCTCAGATCGATAAATATATAGAAATTATTCGTTGGATTGATTGTACGGAGATATCTAGACTGGCCAGCATCATTCAAACTCCACCGGAAGGAACACAATGACCGAAGTGATTGAGCGCAGCTCTGTTGTGGCACCTGAACACATTGATGGCCAAGCTGCATGGATGGGCTCGGAAATGGCCGAGCGAGGCGACTGGATCGAGGTTCTGACATCGGCTGAACTCGATGAGATCGAGCAGGCAATTCATCGATTCAAGTCTTCCGGTGCTCCGCTGTGCGACATCTCAACGAACACTTTTGTTCTGCCTTTGTTGGCGCCGCGCCTCAAGAGAATCTTGAATGATGTGATCAATGGCCGAGGCTTCGTGATGCTGCGTGGATTTGATGTCGATCGCTACAGTACCGAGGAAACGGCGATTGCCTACCTCGGCATAGGCGCATATCTTGGAAGCTTCAGGTCACAGAATGCAGCAGGCCATTTGCTTGGGCATGTGAAGGACACCGGGGTAGATATCAGAAAGCCCACCGTGCGCTTCTACCAGACTAACCGCGCGCTGGAGTACCACACCGATTCCTGCGACATTGTTGGCCTTATTTGCCTCAAAACATCTCGCACCGGCGGCGAGAGCCGCATCGTGAGCTCGGTCTCTATCTACAACAAGATGATGCGTACTCGGCCGGATCTAGTCGAGCAGCTGTTCCATGCATTTCCAACGGATCGTCGCGGCGAGGTCCCGGAGGGAACGCTGCCGTGGTTTGACATCCCTGTCTTCAACTGGCATGCCGGGCAACTCACCACCATCTATGTGGGGCAGTACATCCGTAGCGCGCAGAAGAACTTTCCCCTTGCGCGCCGCCTCACAGAGAAGGAGTTGGAGGCGCTGGACCTGCTGGATGCGCTGACCAATGATCCGCAGTTAAACCTGCAGATGGAATTCAAGCCTGGCGACATGCAGTTTCTGCACAATCATCAGATCCTGCATTCGCGCACGGACTTCGAGGATTGGCCAGAGCCCGAACGCAAGCGCCATCTCATGCGCCTTTGGCTGGCGCCAAAAGATGCGCGCGAACTCCCCGAATGCTTCGCGGCGCGGTACGGATCGACGGCTCCTGGCGATCGCGGTGGCATCATCACCCAGAAGACCAAGTTGACCTTTACTCTAAATGTGAACTGAAGCGGATGTGTAGAGCACTCTCGTGTTTCTGAAAGAAATCGATGGATCGACGTAAATTTCTTATGGCTGCTCCGGCGCTCGGTGCAACCTGGGCTTCAGGCCATGCTGCAGCGTCGACCTGGCCCCAACAAGCACTCAGGCTGGTGAATCCCTATCCTCCGGGGGGTATTGTCGATATCCTGGCCCGTGCGGTTGCCATCGATCTGGCCAAGTCCGTGGGGCAGCCTGTCGTGGTAGATAACAAGGCCGGTGCGGGCGGCAATATCGGCACTGCCTTTGTGGCCAAGGCCACAGGGGATGCTCACATGCTGCTGATGGGGGCAAGTGGGCCTCTGGCCATCAATGCCTCTTTGTACAAGAACGTCAATTTTGATCCACTCAAAGACTTTACGCCAATCAGTCTCCTAGCGGCGACCCCACTGGTCCTAGTTGTTTCCAAAAAATCGGGTCTCGCAAGCTTGAGCGATCTCACGGCCCGCTTAAAGGATGCAAGCACCAAAAACTTCTACGGCTCTGCGGGCGCTGGGACGCCCCAACACCTAGCCGCCGAACTCTTCCTGCAGAAAACGAAACTAACTTCAACGCATGTGGGCTACAAGGGCGGCGCACCGGCCGTGTTGGCCGTGCTGGCGTCGGAGGTTCTCTACGCCTTTGAAAATCTGGCGCTTGTGATGCCGCATATCGCATCGGGCTCTTTAGTGGCCTTGGCCGTCACGAGCCTCAAGCGTGTAGACCTGCTGCCTGGCGTTCCAACCGTCGCAGAAAGCGGTGCGCCGGGTTTCGAAGCCCGAGGCTGGTACGGGCTTCTGGCGCCTGCAGGTATTCCTGTGGACGTGACCGAGCGTTTGACCATGGAGACTTTGAAAATCGCTCGTTCTACCAATCTCCAGAAACTGATCGCTACGTTCGGTTCTGACAACGTGGCGCAGGGGCCTTCGGCATTTTCCAAGCTCATTGCGGCCGATTCCGAGAAGTGGCGCAGCATTATCGTGGCGGGGAACATCAAGCTCGATATGTGATTGCCGATGGATGTGGTGGACAGGCTCTGTCTCGCCGCGGAGACGTAAGGGCCTGCTACAGCGCATTCAGGTCTGATCTGGGGACAGCCTGGGGCCGCCCACCGGGTTTGGCTACAGGGCTAGCTCATGCTTCCTTCTGCCGGTGCGGACGGGCGCCCACTTACCCAACCCTTTAGCGGCAGTTGCATCACACTGCATGCCCCGCAGCGATGCATGTTGGGGCGGTCTATGCTAATTTTCCTCTACCTTCGGTCACATTACAGGCGCTGCCAAAGGCAACGTCTTGCTTCCAAGCAGCTCCCGGGGGGCTTGCGCGAAAGATCCGCTCGGGTAGTGGTCAGCGAATCTTCAATGCTGAGGTTGACCTTGCTTGCTACTTGCTGCGAGCTGTAGGTATTAATGCAGACCTTCAATACGCGCAGCATAAAGCCTTCAATATATAAAAATGTCAAAATTCAATGTAAGCCGATTTGACTTGAATCTCCTTGTTGTTTTCCTGGAGCTGTGGGAAACGCGCAGTGTTACCCGAACCAGTGAAAGACTGTCATTGACCCAGTCGGCCGTGAGCCATGCGCTCAAACGTTTGCGCGCTGCCCTGGACGACGAGCTTTTTCTGCACAGCCGTTCAGGCTTGCAACCCACGCTGCGCGCGCAGCGACTGGTAGAGCCCATCAAAAAAGCATTGGACGAGATTGGCAACACGATTTCCCTGGAAAGCAGCTTTGACCCGGCGACGGTGAAGCGAGAATTCCATATTGCCCTGGGTGAAATTGTTGAGCTGTCCATGACCCCTTTGCTGGTCAAGCAAATCGCGCAGGAAGCTCCAGGCATTCGTTTGAAATTCCGCGCTATGCCTGATACGCGCACTGCTTGCGACATGCTGGAGAAAGGCGAGTTGCAACTGATGCTCAGCACGCGGGATATCCATGGCGCAGCGATTGTGAATGAGGAGGTCAACCAGCTGTCGATGGTGGCCATGCTTTCCAAGGAAGTCTCTCTTCCTGGAAGGGCCATGACGCTGGAGGCTTATCTTTCCATTCCGCATGTGGTGATTCATCCGCTGGACCATCGCGGCTCGGTGGTGGACATTGCACTTGCGAAAAATGGTTTGAAAAGGCCTATCGCAACAGTGGTGCAGAACTACATGGCCATGGCTATGGTTGCTGCGCAATGTGGCTATATCTGCCATCTGCCCCATTTGCTGGCAGACCAATTTGGCGACCTGCTGGGCCTGGCGGTCTACGATCTGCCTGTCGAGATCCCCGCCTCGCCGCTGATTGCTACCACGCATGCGCGCTTCCAGTCGGATCCGGGCGTGATGTGGTTGTTGCAAAAAGTGCGCGAGATTCCCAAGGGGCGGCTGCTGAGCCCGCAGCGTTAGTGTTCAGTGTGGGTGCCGCCGCTCGACAACTGTGCTTCGACATACGCAGGGCGAGCGCATGGGGGCGTTCACCCCGGGCCGAGGCACGCCAAGACGTTGCCTGCATGGCCGGTTGACCGCAGCCCAGGGCGGGCATGGAAAGCGGGGTATGAATGGGATTAATGTTGAAAATTAAATAAGATCATTTTTCATTTGGCAAGTGCGCAGATATGCTCTCATTTACTTTCAGTTAATCAATGGATTAACCGATTGAAGAGAATATATCCAAAGTAAGGATGCCAAATGCAATATGAAATGAAGAAGCTGAAAATGGGCTGGTTCTGCCCAACGAATGGTGATTTGACCGCTTTTGGCAATCCATCTAAAGCGATTCCTCGCACAATGGATCACTTCATGAAAGTGGCATCCAATGCGGAAAATGCGGGTTTTGAGTACATTTTAATTCCAGTCGGTCCAGGTTGCTGGGAAGCATGGACAACAGCTTCATTTATTTCAGCTAATCTCAAGAAAATAAAGCCACTGGTAGCCATGAAGCCCGGATTCGTTCATCCCGTGATGCAAGCGAAAATGATTTCCTCATTCTGTCAGTTTACCGGTGATCGCTTGTATTTGAATCTGATCGCCGGCCTGAGCGAAAACGAAGCGTTGGCGGAAGGTCAATTGGCTTCCAAGGAAGCGCGTTATCGAAAAATGGAAGAGGAAGTGGTTCTTCTGAAGAAGCTGCTGACCGAGAAGGACGTGAAGTTCGAAGGCGAGTTCTACAATGTCAACGAGCCAGTCATTATTCCGGAAATGAAAAATGGCCATCCGAATTTCTTCCTAGGCGGTGGCTCTGATCAGGCCACTGAAATTTCCGCCAAGCATTCTTCCGTGCATTTGTTCTGGGGAGATTACCCATCGGCTATTGCAGAGAATATCAAAAAAATTAAAGAAGTCGCGGCTAAATACGGTCGAGAAAATGAGCTGGAATATTCCATGCGTCTGCAGGTGATTTGCCGTGAAAGCGAGCAAGAGGCTTGGGATTTCGCACACCAGTTGGTGGAGGGAGCTGAAAGCCAGAAGGCACTGAAGCAGCAGCGCGATCAGGGAATCAACTCCGTGGCTAACAGTCGTCAGATAGCACTAGCCAGTGTGGAGAACGGGAAAATGACGCCGCATTTATGGACGGGCATCAACGATGTTCGCGCCGGAGCTGGTGTGGCTGTCGTGGGTAATTACAAGCAGGTGGCTGAGCAGTTGTATGAATTCGTGGACGCTGGTTGCAGTGGTTTTTGCCTTTCAGGCTACCCACACGACCAGGAGGCGGAAATTTTCGGCAAGCACGTTATGCCGCTTTTGATGAAGTGAGCTAGGTTTTAAAAATAAATACGGAGATAACTATGTCGCGTCGCGCTATCACTAAATATTGCTGCCTATTGTCATTAATGGGGCTGTCTTTTCTCAAGGGGGCAATGGCCGAAACGTACCCCAATCAGCCAATAAAAATCATACTTCCTTACCCGGCCGGCGGTGGTACCGATGTGTTGACACGGCTAGTAGCGCAGGAAATGAGCAAATCCTTGGGACAGACCATCATCGTCCTAAACCGTCCAGGGGCCGGGGGGAAAATCGGCATTCTGGCCGCCAAGAAGGAAAAGCCGGATGGCTACACCATGGTGGTCAGTAGCACATCGACGATGGCGATCTATCCGGCCATCGACGCCAAGTTGGGCTACGACCCCGTACATGATTTCACTCATGCCGGACTGATTGCATCGACACCTGGTGTTCTTCTGGCAACACCCAGTCTTCCGGCGAACAACCTCAAGGAGCTGAACCAGGTGCTCAAGGCCAAGCCGGCCAGCTATACCATCGGCTCCGGCACGCCAACGGCCTTTCTTGCTGCGGAGTTGTACAAGAAAGCCATCCAGGCTGACGTGCAAACAATTAACTACAACGGCAGCCCTCCGCTGCTGCTGGACCTGATTCCCGGGCGCACGCACCTGACGTTCATGATCGCGGGTGCGGCGATTCCTGAAATCAAGAATGGCCGGGCCAAAGCTATCGCGGTGACCGGCGAAAGGCGTATCCCCCAATTGCCGGACGTCGCCACCATGAAGGAATCAGGCATGGGACAGGTGGATGCTACGACCTGGATTGGCTTGGCCTTTCCCAAAGGGGTGCCGGACGTGGCAGTGAAAACAGTCAACGCGGCCTTGAATCAAGCACTGGCCAAGCCGCAGGTCATCGAGCGCCTCGCGGATCTGGGCTATTTCATCGATGGCGGTTCGCCACAGCGTCATGCCAAGACGGTCGAGACAGAGCTAGTGCACTGGGCCAAAGCTTACAAAGACGCCGGCTCGCCCCCGCTGCAATGAACTGCGGCGCCTCCTCTTCGCTTTGAGTATCTTTATGGTCAACACATCTTCCATTGACGGCAAAAAATTCCGCAAAGCCCTGGGTGCATTTGCTACCGGCGTGACCGTGGTCACGACACGGGGCGCAGACGGCGAGGACGTTGGGCTCACGGCCAATAGTTTTAATTCGGTGTCGCTGGATCCGCCCATGGTGCTGTGGAGCCTGGACAAGAAGTCCTCGAATCTCGACGCCTTCACGCACTCCGATCATTTCGCTGTGCATATTCTTTCTCTGGAGCAGGAGAAAGTGTCCAATCAATTTGCCAAAAGCGAGAGCGACCGATTTGCCGGAATCGAAGTCGAACGCGGTGTGGAAAATGTGCCGCTGCTCGGTGGGTGTTCGGCGCGCTTCGAATGCCGCACGACCTATCGCTATGAAGGCGGAGACCACGTCATTTTTGTCGGAGAAGTGGTGTCGTTTGAAAGCTTCGATCGCGCACCGCTGGTTTTCCATAGTGGGAAATACGGGCTGCTGCTGAAGAAAGCCGACAACGAGGTGATCGACTCTGGCTGGGATTTTGGTGACGACTTTTTGGGCTTCCAACTGCGCCGGGCCTATTTCCAACTGATGGCGCCGCTGCGCGTCGATATCCAGCGCCGCGGCCTCAGTGAAATTCACCGCAGCATCCTGTCAATTTTAAGCATGGGCGACGGGCGAGGCAGGGCAGAGCTGGAACGGCTGCTGGAGCTCACCGGCCACAGAGCGGCCAATGAACACTTCCAGGACCTAGTCGCGCAAGGGTTGATCACATTGCAGGCGGGTGTGGAGGGGACGCAGGTGTACTTCACGGCCGCAGGGCGCCAGTCGGCGTTGGAAAACATGGCAATGAGCAAGGCAGCCGAGGAAGATGCTATGCAGGGGTTGGATGCAAACGAAGCCCGGTTGCTGAAAGTCCTGCTGGGCCGAGTGATACGCAACACACGCAGTGGCCTGCCAGATTTCCTGGGTAAAGACAAATTCTGGCGAGAAAACAATGTCTGGGGTGCACCTGGGACGATTCAATCATGAAGATCTACTTCTCTCCATTCTCACCTTTCGTGCGCAAATGCCTGATCGCCGCGCAGGAATTGGGCCTAGGCACAGAGATTACGTTACTGCCCGCAAACGTACACCCGGTACAGCGGGACCAGAGCGTGATTGCGCTTAATCCACTGGGCAAGGTCCCCACCTTGCTCATTGACGATGGGCAGGTGCTTTACGACAGTCGAGTGATTTGCGAATACCTCAACGACATGGTGGGCGGCTCGTTGATCCCTGCCTGCGGCGGTGCACGCTGGGCTGCGCTCACACTGCAGTCGCTGGGCGACGGCATGTTGGATGGCGCTGTACTGGCACGCTACGAGGAGGCAGCACGCCCCAAGGCCTTACGTTGGGATGCCTGGCGAGCCGGCCAGCTTGACAAGGTCGAGACCTCCCTGGCCTTTCTCGACGCCCAGCCGCAGTTGCTGGATGGTGAGGTGTTTGACATCGGTCAGATAGCTATCGCCTGCGCGCTCTGGTACCTGGACCTGCGTTTTACCGATTTTGGCTGGCGAGAGCGCTTCCCGGCCGTGGCCCGCTGGTATGCCGATGCTTGCCAGCGTCCGTCGCTGCGCATGGCCTGGTCGCTGTGATGACCAGTTCTACGAATTTCTCAAGACCTGACATGAACACTCCATTGCAAGAAGCTGCGCTAGCTGGACTAAAGGTGCTGGACCTGACGCGTGTGCTCGCTGGACCGTGGTGCACGCAAATCCTGGCCGATCTGGGCGCCGATGTGATCAAGATCGAACGCCCTGGCGTGGGTGATGACACGCGCGCCTGGGGCCCTCCATTTCTGAAAGACGCAGACGGTCGGGACACGGACCAAGCTACCTACTTCACTTCCTGCAATCGCAACAAGCGCTCGGTCACCATCGACATGGCGACGGCTGAAGGCCAGACGTTACTGCGGCAGATGGCGCTACAAAGCGACGTGGTAGTAGAGAATTTCAAGACAGGAGGGCTTCAGCAATATGGCCTGGATCATGAAAGCCTGCGCGCCGCCAACCCCCGCTTGGTCTACTGCAGTGTGACCGGCTTTGGTCACACTGGGCCTTACGCTTCACGCGCTGGCTACGATCTGCTGGTCCAGGCAAGCAGCGGCATGATGAGCATCACTGGCCGGCCAGATGAGGTGGCAGGAGGTGGTCCGCTGCGTGTGGGCGTGGCGCTTACCGACCTGTTCACGGGCGTCTACGCTAGCACGGCCATCCTGGCGGCGCTGCAGGTACGCGACCGTACTGGTTTCGGCCAGCACATTGACATGGCGCTGCTGGATGTGGGTATGTCCATCCTGGCCAACCAGGCCAGCGCTTTCCTAAACACCGGAGTGGCGCCGCAGCGTCAGGGAAATATCAACCCGAGCCTCTCTCCATACCAGGACTTTCGCACCCAGGATGGCGCGATGATGCTGGCCATTGGAAACAACGGGCAGTTTCAGCGTTTTTGCGAGGCGACCGGCCAGATCGAGCTGGCACGTGATGCGCGCTTTGCCACCAACACGCTGCGCGTGCAACACCGCGACACCCTGGTCGTGCTGATGGAAGCCATCACCCAAACGCGCACCACGGCTGAGTGGATCACGCTGCTTGAGGACAAGGCTGTGCCCTGTGGTCCGATTAACAACATTGCTCAGGCCTTTGATGACGCCCAGGCCCAAGCCCGGGGTCTGGTTGTGTCCTTACCGAGAAATGCAGGCGATGGCGTGGAGCGCATCGTGGGTGTGGCGAGCCCGCTGCGCCTGTCGGCAACGCCGCCCGTGCTGCGCTATGCGCCTCCAGCGCTGGGCCAGCACACCGAGGAAGTGCTCGCCGAGCTGGGCCTGACTACGGCGCAGATTATCAATCTGCGCAGCGCACAGGCCATCTGACGCGCGGCACGACGGCGCACCATTTTCCGCATTTCTGATACCGAATGACTCCCATGCCATCCCACCACTACACCGACACCCGCCTGCTAATCAACAACGAATGGGTAGACGCGGCCAGCGGTAAGACCCTGGACGTGATCAACCCAGCGACCGGCCGGACGATTGGCCGCGTGGCACACGCGGGCATTCCCGACCTGGACCGCGCGCTAGTGGCCGCGCAGCAAGGCTTTCAAACCTGGCGCCTGGTTCCAGCCCATGAGCGCGCGCACATCATGCGCCGGGCTGCGGGCCTGCTGCGCGAGCGCGTCGATCAGGTGGCTGCTTTGCTAACACAAGAGCAGGGCAAGCCCTTGTTCGAAGCGCGCAGTGAAGTACTGGCCGCAGCTGACATCATCGAGTGGTTCGCCGATGAAGGGCGCCGCACCTATGGCCGCATCGTGCCGTCACGTAATCTGGACAACCAACAGCAGGTGATCAAGGAGCCACTGGGACCCGTGGCGGCCTTCACGCCATGGAACTTCCCCATTAACCAAGTGGTTCGCAAGCTCAGCGCGGCCCTGGCCTGTGGCTGCTCATTTCTGGTCAAGGCGCCGGAGGAAACTCCGGCCTCGCCTGCCGCCTTGCTGCAGACTTTCATTGATGCTGGTGTGCCCGCTGGTGTGCTGGGCCTGGTGTTCGGAAACCCCGCCGAAATCTCGTCCTACCTGATTGCCCACCCCGTCATCCGTAAGGTGACGTTCACCGGTTCCACACCTGTGGGAAAGCAGCTAGCGGCCCTGGCCGGCATGCACATGAAGCGCGCGACTATGGAGCTTGGTGGCCACGCGCCCGTCATCATTGCAGAAGACGCCGATGTGGCCCTGGCTGTGAAAGCTTCGGGCGCTGCCAAGTTCCGCAATGCAGGACAGATCTGCATTGCGCCAACCCGTTTTCTGGTGCACAACAGCTTGAAGGACGCGTTCGTGGCACAGATGGTCAAGCACGCCGAGAGTCTCAAGCTGGGCGACGGCTTGGACGAAAGCACGACCATGGGCCCACTGGCGAATGGGCGTCGGCTGGCGGCAATGGACAAGTTGCTGGCGAATGCGCAGATGTCGGGCGCAAAAATTGCCACTGGCGGCGTGCGCCTGGGCACTGACGGCTGCTTTTTCGCGCCAACAGTGCTGGCCGATGTACCGCTGGATGCCGAGGTGTTCAACGACGAGCCGTTTGGCCCCATCGTCGCGGTGCGTGGCTTCAATCGGCTGGAAGATGCAATCAATGAAGCCAATCGCCTGCCTTACGGCCTAGCTGGCTATGCATTCACGAAGTCACTCAAGAATGCCCACCTGCTGTCCCAGCAGATGGAAGTCGGCATGCTGTGGGTTAACCAGCCGGCCGTGACTTCGGCGGAAATGCCCTTTGGTGGCATCAAGGACTCCGGTTACGGCTCAGAAGGGGGCCCCGAAGCCATGGAAGCCTATCTGAATACCAAGTCCGTGTCGATTCTGGCTGTGTGAGGCGTATATGACTGCGATGCAAACCAACCCTATGAGCGCTGCGCTCGCCACAGTTCCAGAACTGCTAGCCGAACTATCCGCAGGACGCATGGTGATTTTGGTCGATGACGAGGACCGTGAAAACGAAGGCGATCTTGTCATCGCCGCCGACCATGTGAGCCCGGAGGCAATTAACTTCATGGCCAAGAATGGCAGGGGCCTAATTTGCCTGACTTTGACCAAAGCACATTGCGAGCGGCTGGATCTACCGCTGATGACGTCGCAGAACGGTACAGCCCATGGCACAGCGTTCACGGTGTCGATCGAAGCCGCGTGCGGCGTGAGTACAGGGATCTCCGCAGCCGACCGCTCTCGGACGGTACAGGCGGCCGTCGGCGCAAACGCTCAAGCCAATGATCTCGTCCGGCCAGGGCATATCTTCCCCTTGCAGGCGTGCGACGGCGGCGTGCTAACACGCGCCGGCCATACTGAAGCCGGCTGCGATCTCACAGCGCTAGCTGGGCTGACGCCGGCGGCCGTGATTTGTGAAATCATGAATGATGACGGCAGCATGGCCCGCCTTCCGGATCTGCAGCAGTTTGCATTGCAGCATGGTTTGAAGATAGGAGCGATTGCCCATATCATCACATACCGCCAGCGGGTACAGGCACTGGCGCAGTACCAGGACGATTTGATCGGGTTCGAGATCCCTGTGCGGTGTGCCTGACTCTGCATCGGCGATGCTGGTCATTTGCCTCGCTGTACCCGTTAACTAGAAGCACTTGTATCGCCTCGTTGAATTTGCCCTTTGGCGGCTCGGGTGGCGGATTCAACCGGTTGATGCAACGAATTAACCACCGCGTAGGCGACAGGAATTCGGTCTACTAGAACGCTTAACGTGTGAGTGCGGGAAACAAGGCTGACCATGATCGAGCAGCCTAGATTGCGGCACTTCAGAGTTACTCTTGAGGCTGCTGACGCAGAGGGAATGAATGACAGCTAAGTAGCGCTAACCGGAAGGTGGTGCTGTATCTATAAACGACAGCAAGTGGATGGCCGCAACCGGTCGTTCTGAGACGGTCGCCTACCGGACATATGCTGCCGCTGGTCAGCTCAAAGCGGAATGGAGCTCAACGATCGCCCGCACCCGCGGCCTAGAGGCAAGCTTTACGCTACGGCGGGAATACGTTACCATCTGAAACGCTTGCGCTGTAATAGCCAAGATTTGGACTCGCCAGGTATGTGATCTGCTTGGCGCACATCCAGAAGGATGTGGAGGCCACTCAATTTGGGTCGTGTGCGATGCACGATCGCACAGGGAGCCACGAAGATCTATTTCACTTCGATGGAGTCCCTATGCTCAAACTCTTTACCGCGCTCATCGGCCTGCTTTGGCGAGTCCTGCTGATCCTTGGCAGTCTAGTGCTCGGATCGCTCTGGAACGCTGCCTGGGCCTTCTTCACTTCGCCCATGACGGATGATGAGGAAAGCACCTCGATCGCCTGCGCTTACGATGCCCATACTGCATTCCAAAATGGAGAAATTGGTATGGGTGATCTTCAGTATTGGTGCGAACAAGAAAAAGACCGTTAACTAGCTCTCAACGTTTTAATCGAACACCAGACCCCTTGCCAGCTTTGCTAGAGAGGTTGTCTGCTTTGTTAATGCTGTAGTTTTCAAACCCAAGTTGATAGCCAACCCACGCCATCATGGAGCTCCAGATGAGCGGAAGCGCAATGAACATAAGCGCCAATAACGTGTTAAGAATCATGCGCTTATATAGCTGTGGCTGACCTGAGCTCACGCTTTGCGTAATCTCCTGCATCAATGCAGATCCGGTTAAACCTGGGTACATCGCCTCGATTAAATGAGCGTCGAGCCAACGGGCCACAAACCACATCACGGCCCAAAATTTGACCGTGAATATTGCTAATCCACCGACCACCATCACTTTTAAATCGTAGCAACTAATCACTACGATCAATGGCAGGAACATATACAACGCCATCAGTACAAGTGCTTGGAGCATGGGAAGCATATTCAACAATGGGACCATGCCGAGTGAGGATTCAAATGCCTGTTTACCCACCCCGATGGTACTAATCCCCCCTGTGACAGTACGCCACGCGTTCGTGCCCTTGCCATAGTCATCGCCCAGCATCTTGTCAGGACTCACAAATGTCGGGTTGGCCTTCTCAAAGGCTAGCTTTGCCATGGCATCCTTGGCCTCATCTGTCGAACTAAACGTGATAGTGTTTTGGGCAACTTGCAAGAGACTCCGCCATGTCGAGGTGTTGCTGGTGAGGCGCTCTCGCACTCCTCCTGTAGCAGCGTCAGCTTCCCACCATTGCTTGCAGGTTGGGCGCCCCCAGTCCGGGTTCATAAAGCCCTGATCCGAAGCGCCACCTTGCATGTATTCGCTGTCGCGATTGAAGTCGATGCTCCAGCCAGGCACCGGGTTATATGAGCGCATCACGTCATAGAAACCGGGCTCTAATCGGAAAAACTGGCTGCCGACCCAGTCCACATCCGTGGGGCCATAGATGCTGCCCTCAGCGAGAATGCCTCGGCCATTTGCTGAGATCTGATTCTTGTCCATCGAGAAATACTGGCTCCGTGCCGGCACAAAGCACTCGCTGTAGAAGCGCTGCACATCGTGCAACAGAGCCGGATCTTCAATCGTGGCCATCCTGGCCAGATCTGCTACGACGCGCAGATCGCGTTCAGAGCTGGTCATACCCGCCCGAAAAGCGCCATTGATGCCAGAGGACAGCCCCATGACGCTGTACCACCACAAGGGGACATAGGACAGGTTTCCAGATCGGGCAAAAGAGCCGTTCACCGCGTCGGCCATCGCTCGGTCGTAGCCCGAGTTCGTCCCGCCCTGTGTCGACACGACCTGGGTCTCAGAACCATCTGCAGCCCGCTCTGGCTTGTAGCTGAGATTGATGTTGTGCAGCGAGGTAAAAGGCGTTGTCGCGAAGCACAGCGCCATGACCAGCAATGCCGTAATCAGCTTGGTCTGTATGGACTCGATGAGAGCCAGCACACCGTTAAACCCTGCGCCTTCTTCTTTGGCGCTATGCCACGCGTTAAACGCGATGAGCGCGAAGGGCAGGGCCGCCAGGCCGGTTCCGGTCAAAATTTCGCCGAGAAGGTTGGCAAATGCCCAGCCGTAGAGCGTCGTAAAAAGTTCAAGATAGCTATCGAGCTGCATATCGATCAGGAGATAAGGCCCATGATGAATCGGGCAATATTGCCCGCGCCTATTGGCACGAGTGCCAGGTACATCGTCAGCATGCCGGCAACGCGCCAGCGCATAGCCAGCACCGCCCGCAGCTCATGCTTGGCCACGTAGCCGCGTCTGAATCCCCAGGCCACGATCGGACGCCAGCTGACAATCACCCAGCAGCACAGGGCGGTCTGAGTAAGCGTCCCGAGTTGCGCGCCCTTGCGAAACCACGCTGAGACAGAGACGACCTGTGAGGGCTCCAGCTTGAGCAGCCAGGTCAATAAGGTGCCGCCAATCAAAACGATCAAGGCACCGTAGATGAGCCAGGGCAGCCAACGACGAAGCCGCCCCTTACGCTTTGGAACCGACTGAGACGCTTCCACGACTTTTTCGGTGTCGGTCATCTTGTGCTCACACGTCCGTCGACCAACGGCGCAGGATCTGCACGCGTGCCGCCTTGCACATCCATCGAGGCGGCCCCGGCTTGCTGCTGGTTGCCCATAATCGACAAAGCTGTCTCGCCGGTCATTTCTTTCCGTATGCGGAACTCAAACATCATGTCGTTGATGTACTGAGTCAGGCGGTCAATCTTCGTCTGCACTTCGGATCTAACGGGAGCAGCGCCCGTGGCCTCGGGCAGGCTCATACCGGAGATCAGCGCGTTACGCGCGATTAGTGCCTTGTCGATGGTCTTGTAGACCGCAACCTCCTGGGCAAGGCGGTTGATCGCCACGGACCGCACATCGGTCGGCAGCTTGCGCACGGCGTCCATCAGCTGTGGGCTCACGGCCATGCCGGGAGCGCTAACCTTGGCCAGGTCGGCATGGCTGCTTGAAGTGCTGAAGCCCATATTGCGCATCGTGGGCAGTACCTCGTCCAGCTCGCGCTCGAATTTCGGGGCCAGGCCGGTCGCCGTCGAGGTGATGGTGGGGCTCGGGCAATCGGAGCCTTGGGTGCACATATAGATTTTCTGGTCGCCAAGAACTTCGGCACTCCAGCGAGCCAGGTCGTCCGGGGTCTTGAAGGCCTGGACTAGGCGCGTCGATGCCAGCGAGGAGCTGCCGTAGTTCGCCGTCGACAGCGAGTTGGCTGCTTTGTTGATGGTGACGTTGTAGCCGGCGACGGCCAGGTCGCGGATCGGCTGGATAGGTGGGGTCCCAGCCCCACCGGCACGGCTGCCAAATACCCATGGCAATCCGGCACGCTGGCCCGCCTCGTTCTTGTTGATATCGAGCTTGGCATTAACCACGCTGCCGCCCGTATTGGCCTTGACTTTCCAGGCATCACCCTTGGCCAGGGCTATGTACTCCTCGTAAGGGTCCTGGCCATTCTTAATCATCGCCTCCATGTCCTCACAGGTCTTCAGCGATGCAGAGACCAGCAGATCCGCCTTCTGGCTGAAGTTTTGGAAGAGCTGATAGAGGCCTGGCTGCGCGCGCTGGAGGAAATACAGCGGCAGGGCCGAGATACCTGCTTGCACTGCCCCGGTGATCGTCGCACCCAAGTTCTGGATGCTGTTCATGAGGTCCGACCAGGACAGCCCAATGTCGAACTTGCCGCAGGAATAGTTGGCGCGGACGCCGGCGCCCAGCTGCATCGACAAGGCGCTGCGATGGGGGGCAGCGCTTATCGGCGAGCCCCCGCCCATCCGGTAGTAGAGGCCCGACGAGGTAACCGTCTGGGCGGCCGCAGGTGTCACGACCGAGGGAGCCAGCACGCAGGCCAAGGTCACGGCCGCGCAGATCCGCTTAAAGCGCAGGGAAGGGGAGTGTGCGTTTGTCATAGTGAAAATGGAGTGGGACGGCAAGGGAATCAAGGCACGGAGTAGAGGTAGACACCCCGGCGTCGGCAGCAGGTGTATTTCTGCCAAAGGTTCCAGGCGTAGCCGTCATCGGAGCTGGTGGCTCCATCCCCGAACGAAGTCAGCGACAGCGAGTCGTTCTGGCCGAATTGCTGGCACCCGGACCAAGCCTGCGGATACAACATCTGCCATTTGCGCTTCTCGCCATAGTTGAAGTAGCGATAGCCCCCTGAGGGCTGGACGCGCGAGTAGATGTGAGGCTGAGCTTCCTTGTAGATGATCGAGGCGACACGCTCAGCTAGCACTGCAGAAGCCTTTACGGGGTGCGACTGGATGATTTCACCGGTACGTGGGTGCAGGTTGCCCCAGGTCTGCGTATAGCCCGAGCCGATCTCGCCCAGTCCGGGTACCCAGGCCTGCGGATATATCATTTCCACGGGCACGATGCCGCGCCAGAAAGGCGCATCGAGTTCGCTTTGGAAATGCAGGTTGAAATAGCTGGCTCCGCCAGGACAGAAGAGGGCACCTCCGGTGCTGCCCGAGAGAATTTCAGAGAGCTGCTGCAGACCGGCGATGCCTGCCTGGATCTGCTGCACTGTCTCGGCGATCTCCATCACCTGCTTCACGCCCTCGATGGTCTTGAGGATCGTTCCAAGGCTGGCCAGCAATGATTCCGAGCTCAACAGGCCCTTGGCATCAGATGCCACGGTCTCCGCGATGCTGGCAGGCACTTGGGTCCATTGGCGCCCAATGTTGGGCAGCTCCTTCGAGGGAAACTTGGCCAACTCGCTAACCGTGGGAAATGCGATGGACTTCGGCATTGTGAACATGCCGCCAGACGCGAGCATGCTGGCAAACATGCCGGCAGGATTGCCTATGGCATCCGCCCCTTTGAAGTTCGCCATGGCCGAGTTGCTGTCCAGGCCGCCGGCGGACGAGTCCAGCAGCCGTCCTGTCAGTGCAGATCCAGCCATTGTCAACGTGGTGGCCACGACCGTGCCGATGTCGGTCCAAGGGTGGCGCAGCGGCTCGTTGTAGGTGCTGACCACCACGTCTGGCACATAGTGGGAGATCTTGATCGAGGTCCGAATCCAGCATCCGGTCCAGCCGCAGCTCAAGAAAAAGCACACGCCCTCGACGGAGTACGACACACAAGACAAGGCTGCCTTGGCCGTATTCGCGATGATGGCCGGGGTGGTGGTTCCTGCCATGGTGGTGGCCGGTGTGAGCACGGCGCACATCGAAGCCGTACTGACGGCCGCGACGAGACGGCGCAGCCTGAGATTTAGGGAAGCTCGTTTTTTCATCGGGAAGGCCTTTGCTGAGCGGCGGCGAACAGTTCGATGGCGCGGTCCACATCCGCAACTCCATAAATGACCTTGGCGCGATTGATGACGATGGCCGGGAGCCGGTCCAATCGGTACTGGACGGCCAGCGTCATGCCGGAGGCCGCATTGGTGATCTGGTCCTTGTAGCGGCGGCGGATCTCGGCCTCGTGCTGACGCATATAGGCCATGGCGTCGGCTTCGCTCTTGGGCAGCCCTGCATTGAGCTGCTGCTCAAGTTGGGCCATGGCGTCCACGCGATAGACCTTGAGCACATAGCCAGGCTGGCGAAACGGCGGCCGCACCACCGTGGCCGAATTGGCGAAGACCTCCACGGTCGTGACCGAAGGGCCGATAGAGCCTTGGGCCAGGGCGCTATGAGCGCAAAGGCCCAGCACCAGGGCAGTGAGGGATGACCGCATCATGCGCGCGCCTCCTGCAGTCGTGCCGCCACGCGGTAGGCCGCTTCCACCTCGGAGCACCCATGCTCGTCCATAAGGCGGCGGCGCTCCGCTTTTTCATGACCTTCGGTCATTGCCAGCGCAATTGGCAGTGCCGGCGGCACGTTTCGGAACAGCCACTGATTGTTCGCGCTGATGAGCACACCTTCTGTGTACTTCGCCGGCTCCTTGACGGCAGACTCCATCATGTGGCGTTGCTCTGGTGTGAGCGACCTGAAGCGCGCGATCTCCTCGATCTCGTTCTTGTCCATAGTCAGCAACATCCAGAACTCGCACATGGACAGCACGCGGGACATGCTCCCGGGGAAGTCCTTCAAGTTCTGCGTGGCCAGCCAGAACCAGGCATTGAGCTTTCGCCACATCTTGGTGCCCTTGGCCACCTTCGGGCCAAGCAGCTCGTTGGTGGTAATCAAGTGCCCTTCATCAGTCAGCATGATGAGGGGGCGATCCTCATGCTGAGCGGCCTCTGCGCGCGACTGCACCGAGTCCAGCAGGCTGGTGTAGGCCACAGCGAGCGCATCCTCATAGCCGTCTTTGGTCAGTGTGCCCATTTCCACGAGGGTCACATCGGCATCGGGCCAGTCCTGGCCCAAGCGGTTGAAGAGTTTGCCGCGCAGGCCTGTCGTGAAGCTCATCATCGAATGGCCCATCTCTTCGGCGCGCGAGCGGCGGTGCTCCGACAGAGATGCGTCCTTGACCATGGCCGTCAGCTCCAGGGCAACGTCTTGTGTCAGAGGATGGCGCTTCCCCTCCGTAGACACGCGCACTGCAGCTCGAATAATGGCCCTGGTGACCAGATAGCGGTCGGCGCGCGTCATGCGTTTGAGCTCGGCGTCTTCACCACCCGTAATCATCATGATGGCCGAGATGAGCATCTCGCCCAGGTAGTCGCGCTTTTCTTCGTCCGAGTCGTCGTCGGCGTCAGCCGACTCCATCACTTCATTGACCGACTCCATCAGTCGCTCGGCACCGACGAGCTCAGCATCCTCTTCGGAGGGAATGCCCGCTCCAGCCCCGAAGTATTCCTCAGCTGCCTTGAAGGACTCCATGATCTCCTTGTCCTGCAGCAGCTCGCTGGCGTATACGAATGGGGGCAGTGACACATCGGTGTCACCGCTCAGATTGACGCGATACACGCTCAAGCCTTTGGTGGCCATGTCCTTGACCATCAGATCGAAGGACTTGCCTGCATCCGCGATCACCAGGCGTGGGCGGTGGATGGCCATGACCAGCATGGACAGGTAATTCAACGTCGCCGACTTGCCCGCTCCTGTGGGGCCGAACACCACCATATGGGCATTCTTCTTGCGGTCGATTTTGTTGAGCGGGTCGATCCACAAGGGCTCGCCGCCCCGATTCCAGAACCAAAAGCCGGGGCTGGCCGTGCCGCGTGAGCGCCCATAGACCGGCAAAATGGCTGCGATCAGGCTCGCAAACGTCAGGCGCGACCGTCGCATGCTGCGTAGATCGAACGTGGGATCAAATGCGAATGGCAATGCGCGCAGGAACGCGTCATGCGGCACCAGGTCCTCTCGGGATTCGATGAAACGCATTCCGGTCGGCGTCAGCTGGGCATTGACCTCGGAAACAGCCGCATCCAGATCCGCATGGGTCTTGCCGCTCAGGTACAGCCCCATGAACATCGGATAGAGCTTGTCCCCGGTTGCCATGTGCTGGAGCACTTGCTCCGACTCTCTATGGGTCTCCTGCGCCACGGCGTTTTGAGCACGGGAAGCCCTTTTGATGTCCTCGACGTGGCGCTCGACCTGGTACTGCGCTGCAATCGTCACCGTCACAGACAACATCGATCCAGGCGGCAATCGGTCAAACCGCGCATAGGCTTCGTTCCCGATCCGGCTTTCTGCGGAGAAGTGCCCGATGCTAGGGTGAGCACGAAGGTTTTGCAGCGTGAGGAACTTCACCGGCTGGCCATCGAACTCGAAGCAGCCTTGTTCCTGGTTGCACGAGGGCTCCGAAAGGTTCAGCGACTCGGAAAAATCCCAGTCATAAATACCCTCTGGACCCTCATCACCCGGATAGGGCGCGCCGCGGAACAGCTCGGCGCCCGTGCTGGCCCAGGGCACGCTACGGTTGAAGAATGGAAGCATCCACTCGTAGAAGTCCTTGCCGTTGGCACGCCGCGCCGTCACGCCGGCTTCGTTCAGCGTGGCAAGCAAGGTTGTGGCCACCGCCTCCATCTGCTGCTCGGCCATGCGGCGCTCATTGACCAAGTCATCAAACTGGCGATAGATGCAGCAGCGAACACGGCGCTGCTGGCCGCGCCAGGTCTGGCCCGTCACCAAGGTGTCGGTGAACAGCCCTTGCTCTCGGGAAACCTGCGACAGGTGACTGCGGAACTCTTTCAGCACGGACTGCGTGTATTCCGAGTCGATGATGGCCTGCGCGCGATTGGCGTCCTTGTGCTGGGACAGGATGTAGTCGTGAAGGTATTGGTTCAGCCCGTCGATGTTTCGGTCATCGCTCAGGAAGAACTGGACCACCCAAGGAGAAGAGTCGACCTCGGGAATCGCCTGGATAGCCTCTTGAATCTTGCGGCAGTGCTCTTGCAGGTACTCCAGCGGCTGCGCCTCCGTAGCGACAGCCCCCAGCTCGAACAGCGCGCCCAAGGTCTTGCCGTCGCGCATCACAAAGTTGCGGTCTTTGGGTGAAAACTTGACCCAAGGCAGCAGCTCAGTGAAGGAGGGCGGACGGGCGGCCATCTGCTTGCGGTCGGCGGCTGTCATGAGCCGGCGCTTGTGCTTGCCTTTGGTGCCCCCAGACAGGCCCAGCATTTCCAGCAATCCGCTCATTGGCCAGCCTCCCGCGCAGTGCGGCCGCGTGAGAATGCGGCGCGGCCTTGTTGCAGCTCTTCGGCCACCTCACCGGGCATGGCGTACTCCGTTGACTCATACATTGGGAAAACCGTGACATAGCCAGGCACCGGGTAGCGGCCCTTGGCCAGGTGGGGATAGACCACCATGACCAGATCCGGGTTGGGCACGCGTGCAAAGCGCTGTTGCATAGGCTCCAGGGCCGACCAGTAGCGCTGCGTCATTTCGTCGCCGCGCGCGATCGGGCGCGCACCCGACGCACGCTCCAGGCGGTCACGCGCCGTCTCACGAGAGGAAGCTGCTGACTGCGGGGGCTGAAACTTGCCCCGATACACATCCACCAGGGTCGGACTGCCAGCCGTAGCCTCCTTCAGCGGAGACTCGCGCGACCCAATAGCCGTGCAACCAGCCAGTAGCGCGGGAAGCACGATGGCAAGAAGAAGGGGATTATTCGAGGCCATAGCGGGCTCCAGACAGGACATTGGGGGACTGCGTGCGGTGCACGATCTTTCTTGGGTTGGCGGGCTTGTCGATTTCGATCTGGCGGTCCAGATGCACGACCAGCTGCTGGCCAGCGGGCGTGACCACCGCGTCAAACGAGCTCTTGAGGCGCTCAGTCAGCCAGCGCACCAGCTCATCGGTGGCTCCAGAACCCATGCGGCCCAGTGCAAAACTGCCGGCATTTCCGGTGATCGAGGAGGTGGTGCCATTGCTGCTGGCCATGGTGGTGGTCTGGGCCTGCGCCAAGGCCTCGGCGGCCACGCCCAAGCCCTTGGCACCAATGATGTCGGTCAGGTAAGCCGGCGCATTGGTCACGAACTTGCCTTGAATACAGGGGTTGCCGTACAGATCACTGATGAATCCAAGGTCTGTGGAACCATTGGTAGCCATGGCTGTGATGCCGGCACCTGCCTGGGTCTGCGGCGCACGACGCGCCGAAACCGTATGGATCGCACCATCGTTGAACACGAAAGTCATGCTGCGGATCTTTCCCTCGGTGCACGAAAGCGCCATATCGCCTACGGCCACGCCGGTAACGATCATCCCGGCGAGGTCTTCGGGCAACTCCCAGCCGTTGGCTGCCAAGTTGTCGCGCCCGACCATGGCTTTGAATTGCATGGGGTCCGTCACACGTCCATTGACCGGCACACGGCCGATCAAACTGGTCATCGCGGTGACGCCCGCCAGCGTGGAGTTCTCCGGCAGCGTGAAATAAGCCACGGGTTGCTGCTTCGTGGCCGGCTGAGTGGCCTGAGCAGCTTGTGCGGCCTGGGCCGCGCTGACCGCACTGGGCATGGATTGCGTGCCGTCCGGGGCTACCCGCACGTAGCGCGTAACCATCTTCCCTTGATGCTGAGTTGTCTCGGTGGTGTAGCCCATGGGCGGAACCACCTTGTAGGCAGTGCTGCCACCGGACAAGCCTAGATCCTGGGAGCCACCAACGGGACGATGACCTCCGCCGGCGCCATTAGAGCCAAGCCCCGTAACAGAGTCGATGGCGTCGCCGATGGGCTTAAAGACATCGACTGGGGCTGGATCTGTGTCATTGCTGACACCACCGACAGCACCAGCAGAAGAGGTGCCTGCAGGTGAACCTTTCTCCAAGCGCTCCAGGCGCTTGCTGAAATCCTGGTTAGCACGGAGCACTTCCTGAATATCTGCTCGCAGATCCTTGTTGGCCGCGACCACTGTGGCCAGCGTCTCGCTGGGCGTGTCCTCATCTGCGCCCGCCGTTTTGGGCAAGGGGGCGGCTGCCATGGGCGCAGCGGTCGGTGCATTGTTCTGGCGCATGACGATGACCGAGCCGACGATGACGAAGGCCACGATGACAAGAACAGGGGTGAGTTTGTTGCTTTTCACTGCCATGGGTGCCTCACAGACAAGACTCGAAAGTGCGATCGCACACCAGGTAGACCGCCGTGGTGTCGGTGTCTGTACCGGCAGCACCGATCCGGCCATGCTGGGCCGTGGCCGACAGCCAGCGCCCGCGCAAGCTCTCCAAGGGCAGCTCCAGGGCAAAGCGCGAGCGGTTGGTGACGCGCACCGCAGTCACATACAGGTTTCCCGACTTCCATTGGCCTACGGGCGCAGCGTCCACGGCAGCGCCACGGAACAGTGTCGACACGGGCTCGGTTCCTACACCAACCTGGCTCACACCTGGCGTGCCACCAGCCAAGCGTCGAGGTGCGTAGAGCTGGCGGGCAGCATGTCGAGTGAGCTGCACCATGTCCGCAGCAACGCTCTCTTGCTGTTGAGACTGGCTGCCAGACAATGCAGCTCCACCAATGGGGTTCGGCACGGTCGCGGGCTCGATCACAGAAACCTGCAGCTCGCCTTTAGCGGACTGCGTGGACACGACCTTGCCCTTGGAGTCTTTGGCGTCTGGAGCAGCTACCGCAATCAGATCCATCGGAATCTGCTGGCCGCTATCCACCAGCTCGGCAATGATTCGGATCGCCGTGAATGGCACGAGCGCAGTCACATAGATCGTGCCGGCGATCGTCTCGATACGCGCCACGCTATCCATGTCACTGGGCATGCGCAGCAACGCATCGGCTGGCAGGGTCACAAGGCGCTCCTGGCCGACCGTCAGATTCACCCGGACCGGCTCACGCGCAAACACAGCACGCTCGGCGGGGCCAGAAGTCAAAGGAGCTGGGCCAACGCGGCGTAGAGACGCTTCGGCAGCTGCGCGCCTGGCGGAACCCACGGCTGTATTCGCCAGCGGTGCGGGCACGCTAACGCCTGCCACCATGCGCCCGCCAGCTGGGGCGCGTCCTGCATTGGCTCCTGCAGCTGGTGTTGCAGCTGCTGCACCCGTTTGGCCCAGGTCAATAGGCTCATTGAACTCGGGCGTCTCGGTACTGCCCGCCAGCGATTCGACCTGCTGAGCAGCGACGCTGCCATGCAGAAGCTGCAGGGCGACCAGGAGGCAGATCGAAAGAGAACGACGTTGGATCATGTGGATCAATCGACAGAGGTGTCACGAGGCAGGCTCGAAGGGGCAATAGTTCCGGGCAGACGCGGTGCTTTCAGGTCCGCTTGAACCGGCGCGCCAGGCTTGAGCTCCGCAGGATTGAGGCGTGCGGGCTGGCTACTGCCGAAGCAATCCAAGCCCAGACGCCAAGGGTTGCGCTCACGGTCCACATCGAAGCGCACCACACGCAGCGGATACCGAATGAATACGTCCTTGACCGGCTGCCCGGCGAAGGTCTCCTGAACCTGCATATCCAGCAGCACCGTCCAGGCATCCGAGCCTTCACGGATCACGCGGTTTTCGCTGTACGGAAAGCCGGGAATCTCGCTGATCTGGCGCGTACGGCGGCGCAGCTCGCCTTTGGCGTGACGCTGTTGCATGTCGGTTTGCAGTTGCGCCTGGCAACGCGGAGTCAGATAAAACTGCATTGCATAAATCTGCTTGCCATAGTCTTGAGAGCCATCGCTTTGCCAGCGATTAATCTGCTGCCAGATGTAGTACGCAAAACCGTAGGCATTTGTAGACGGCACTGGAGACTGCCCATCAATAACCCGTATCGTGTCACCCGCCTTAATATCTGGCGCGACGTGCAAGTCGATATTCTTTGGAACGCGCGAAGCGAACCACATGCCAGCCACTGCCAGCCCTACTATGCCAAATATGATTTTGGTAAGCTTTGCGCTATGGCTGCGCTCGGACGCAAGTGCGTCCAGATAATCACCACTGCTCATTATTTGGTTTCCGATGATTTGGCTTCAGCCTTGATCGAATTCAAGCGATAGCTGCAACCCAATTGCATCCGGCCGTCATGGACCAGAAATTTTGGCTTGGCCAAGTTGTGCGACACGAGAAAAAAATGCATCCAATGAAGGTAGTAGCCTTCAGGGCGGTTTCTCTTTACTTCTTGCAGGTACAGTGATGAATACCACAGCACTGTGAAAGGCACGATAATGCATATAACTGGAACAGTAATCCAAAGTCCAGAGATATATGCAACCACGCCTCCGACAAACAGGCTGGCAGCGAAAGACACGGCCCCAATGTACCCGGCTTCGCTTGCTGCCATGCCGTTGATAATAGGTGGCTCAGAGTTCACGCGATCGGTCAGCGGAGCCGAAGCAATGGCCATGCCTTGAGGACGGGTGTCTTTCGCTGTCATGTCAGGCCAGGGTCTGAGTAGCGTAATTGACCATCAACACCACGAGGCTGAGAATAATGACGCTAACAATTACGTGCTCTTTTAGATCACCAAGCTGAATAGTGCCTTTGGTGTAGTCGCGATAGCGTTGCAGCGAAGCAATTACCACATATAAAAATGCGGCAACCGCAAGGACCAACCCCAGGATGGTAAATCCGAGCTTCAGATAAGCGCCTATGATCCCAAGAATATCGCCTTCTTGTGTGGTGCCGCCGCCGATACTTCCACCAGCAGGAGGCTGAATTGTTGGCAGAGCGCTAAATGCAGGGAAGGTTGCAAGCAGCACAACCGGGGCCAATGCGATAGATGCGATGCCAGAGTTAATTTTTTTCAAGTGCTTCTTCATAATTTCTCCAATCAATTAATTGGTTTTTTACAGAATGATTGATCCCACCACGCCTACCACTAACAGAACAGTAATGGCAACTCCAATACACGCCCTCATGGCTTCCGATGCATCCATTTCTCCATCTCCATAAGCCTTCAATACCAGCGTGCCGAGCCATGCGCCAATAGAAAACACCATTGCAAAAACCACGACAAAAAGTAGGTACTTCAAGTTTTGAGGATTGAAGCCTGCCCCTTGTACGAATGCCGTCGCCATTTCTGAACGCATGGTTTGTTTTTCTTTTGGTTATTGCCGATAGTCACCACGCAATGGGGCGACTGGGCGAGGCTGGCGAGGTGCATCCACGTGGTTTGTTACGCCCAGGCGCAGCAGCTCCAGGTCGCGCTGCAGCCAGTCGTAGCGGAACTTCACGCGCTGGCCGGTCGGCGCGGCCTTTTCCGCGTCAGCAACCATCAGCTGCACCTGCTCGATCTCGCCAGCGATGCGCGCCAAGCGTTCGCGCTCCAGCTCGTCGTCGGCAACATCTGCCCAGGCCATCGCCGTGGTGGAGAGCACTCCAATCACCAAGAGGGCAAAGAACGAATGTCGTGAGCGTTTCATCAATATCTCCTTCAAAATCAATGTCATGCGTATTTCTTGAACGCACCTACCGTTGTCGATAGGGTGAATGCCACAAGCACGGTGAACACCAGAACCATGTAGGCTGGGTTGAAGCCGCCGAACGGCCAGGACAGGTACAAGCCAAAGCCACCTGTAAGCGCCCATCCCACATAGCGCTTGGCGTGGTGGTAGACGAACGAGGATTCGCGGCCGCCTTGCCAACGGCGCCGGTCCCTGCGCACCAACCCGTCGATCACCCCCATCAGGCAGGCAAGGGCAAATGCTGGGAGTGCGAAAACTGCAGTGCAGAGGCGCAGCAGAACGTCCTGCAGGACAAACATGCTGATGACCACCCATTCGCTGAGCATGTAGATGAACGACGCACCAGCCTTGGCCAACCCCTTGAGTTGAGGCTGCACGCTTTGACCCAGAAAGCTAGGCAGTGCCGCATCTGAACCTGCCTGCTGGGCGGCCACGTTGCGCTGATACCAGCGCAGCGCACCAAGGCGCTCGTAGGGCATACGTACCCACTTCACGATGCGCAGCGAAAAGTCCACGGTGTCTGGCACTAGCAGACTGCGTGGCGCGGCTGCGATATAGCGCAGATCCTGCTGCACCATCTCCTGTGCATGGCGGATGCCCTGGCCACGCCAGAAGAAATAGCCACCGCCGACTTCAATCACCAGACCAATGAGCCACGAGGACACTGTCACGCTGAATAGTCCAAAGCCAACCAACACGGCTACCCCCACAGGGCCGTGTGTGCTTGGCTTTCTGGCGGGCGAGTTCGGAGCCGTCATGAGTGCGGCCCCATCACGTTGCCGGCCACGGCGGACGATGTTGCACCTGCCATCGCGTAGCCAGGCATATCGTCATCAAAGGCAGAGGCGAGATCCGTGTCGATCAGCCCACCTGCCCCAGCGCCCAAGGGCTGTGTACTGAGCCAGTCGGTTTCTGCGGCCCACGTCTCACTCGTGCGATAGCGGCGCTTCATGTCCTCAGCAACCGCCTTGAGCGAAGCTGGTATGAACGGGTCGTCCTTGGTATCAGCCAGAGGAATACGAATCTTGTGGCAGCGATTGCCTTCCAGCAGCGCAAACGCTTGACCCTGTGGCAATGAAAGAACGTCAGAAGGCTCGATCAGCGGCGCCTTCGACTTGTTCGCTATGTCGTTGTTCTGGCTGGTGAAATCGACGCCATTGCCCTGGGCAGCCGTGTCCGACACGCCCGATACTGGCGTGAGCACCGTCACATTGACCTGTGGCACCTGGTCCGTCAGCAGGCTCGCGGTCGCCTTGCTGCGCACCCGCAGCATGCAAAGGTGGTTGAAGTTGTCGAGGATCTGGCCAGCCTTGGCCTTGTCACCAACCTTCGCCTCGATGTCAAACATCGACTGGGTGTATGCAGTGATGCGAAAGCCAGATCCGCCCAGTTTGTTGACCATGGGCACGAACTCGGGACCTGCAATCTCATTGACCTCATCGAAATGGCAACACACAGTCGGCAGCTGCAGCTTCCCGTCGCCGTGTGGGTCGAGGCCTGTCTTGTAGAGCTTGCCGCCGGTCGAAACGAGATCGGACAGCATGGAATTACCCACGGCAGACGAAACCACGGAGTCAGACAAGGCATCCAGGCCGGCATACACGATGCCGCCCTGGCGGAACACCGTCATCCAGTCGAAGATCGGCCGCTTGTCGTTCGGGTCAAAGTAGTCAGGGCTGATGAGCTTGCCCACCGCGCCGGAGGTGAGCTTTTCGAGGAATGGCCCCAGGCTGGCAATGATCTTTTCGTAGAACGAACGCTCGTAGCTGAATGCGGCCGCCAGGCCGACCAGTACCTTGTCGTCCAGTCGTGCTTCCTTGATGAGCAGATACATCGCCACCTGATCGGGCGAACGATCCTGCAGGCTTCTTGGAACCGGAGCCTTCTTTGCCACGATAGCGCGCTCCAGCTCCACCAGGCGGTCCTGATAGCTGCCGAAGCGCTGGGGATGGTCAATCGCGAGCTTGCGAAACGTCATGCCCGCGTAGTCCATGAACAGCGGGTCAATGCCAGTCACGTCCTTGAGCAGCGTCTCGTAGGTCGGAATGCGACCGAGTGCCACCTGGGCCTGAGCCACGATGTTGGTGAACCGCCAGCTGAACTCCTTGAAGGCAGCCGAGTTGCCCGAGGAGGGCAGGGCATTCGTGGCACGGCCAGCGACTTCGGTGATACGCGCGAAATTGCCAATGCCGTTGTAGCGTGCAGAAATCTCCGGGTAGCCCAGATGGAACATATAGAACTGATCCAGGCGACCAGCGCGTCGTGCCTCAGCATGCATGCGAAGCATCAGCTCCGCGTCGCCCTTGGGGTCGATGACGATCACCACATGACCGGCATGAATGTCCTGAGAGCACAGAAGCTCCAAGAGGCGCGTCTTGCCCACGCGAGTCGTGCCCATCACCAGCAAGTGGCCAGAGCGCGAGCCTTGGCGCAACACCACCGGCTTTTCGTTCTGCACTCCCACGCCATGAAGCACAGGGTTGCCGCCCAGGTCCACGCCCGTGGCGAAGGGGTTGGCGGTACCGCCGACATCAAGCGCACGCTCCAGTACCCTGGCCAGCAGGCTGTCGGTCTTGGCCTGCGCCCACTTGCGCATCTTTTCGCCAGTCGCTGCGAGCTTGAGCTCGGTTGGCGAGGCCTTCACGAAGCGCTGAACATCTGTCTCACGCGCGTCCAGCAAGCGCTGGGTGTGCAACTGCGTCCACTCAAAGCCTTCGCCCAGGTAGAGATGCTCCTTGAGATTGACAGGAAGCTTGTGAGGGGCCAAGCGCGTCATCTTGGTGAACTTCAGCCCGCGTTGATAGCTATAGACCTGGAAGGCCTGGCGCGCACGCACGCAACCGAAGCCGGCAGCGATTGCGCCCGAGACTGCGCCCAGCGAGTGGGGCATCATCAGCGCCCATGGCGCGGCTGCAGCTACGCCAGCAATCCCAAAAGCTGTGGCTGCGCTCAATGCTTCGACTGGCGGCCTCAGCACGCCTTCCATGGTCCCGTCACTCACTGCATGCCCTCCAGCTGGAACATGCCGTGATGGCTTGGAACATTTTGGGACTGTTCAGGCCCAAAAGCCGTTCCAAGCTGGCTCAGCACACCACGCAACAGTCGAGCATTGGCGCATGCTTTCACAGCGCCTTCCGATCCGATATGCACCAGGCCGAGTTCCCTCATGGAGCCACTCCGAACGTGCTTTGAGGCAGGATCTGGTAGGCGCGGCCATTGCTGTGCACCAGCACGGGAAAAACTGGCGCGCCCTTGGCGATCAATGTGTCTGCAAGGAATGCCCCTGTATCAGGAGCCAATTGCAAGGGGCTGGCCACTTGCTGCAGCAGCTTGAATGCGGCTGGCGTTGCTGCCTGCACCACAATGCCGACGGCATTGAGCTGTACCAGCTTCTTGTGATTGAAGGCTACCCAGCGCAAAGACGCGTCGTCCGCGCCGATCACGAACATGGGCTGAGTCAGCCATTGGCCATTAAAGACCTGCACGCCGTCTTGCTCGAGCACACCGCCGCGCAATTGGCTGCGAAACGGGAAACGCAGCCCGTCGAGCACATTCGCCTCATCTGTGCCGCCCACGATCTGGGCCACATAGGGCGCCAACGGCACAGACTTGCCGCTGTCGTGGAGCATCTCCAGCTCCACGCCGGCCAGGGCCGGCGCGCTGCAAGCGAATCCAAGGGCGAGGATGGCGAACCGGCAGCGCATATCAGCGTTTTCCGCGGTTGGCAGGAGCTGGCGATGCGCGCTCGATGATCTGCGTGCGCGGCACGTTCAGCATGTCGGCTGCACCGACAGACGACTGCACGCGCGGCAGGCCGTCATAGTTCACCATCGGCTCATTGGGATACAGGCGGGCCATAGCCGCCTGCATTTCACGGTCCCACAAGATGCTTCGCTCCACATCCTGGTGGAAGATCCGCGCCATGCGTTCGGCATACTGGCGGCGCTCTGCATCGTTGCGAGCATGAATGCCCAGCACCTCCAGGGGCGAGAGCTCCTTGACCGAGAAATTGGCACGAGGTCCTAGCGACAGCACCTTGGCTCGCTGCATCTCATCGGCAGTCAGACCCCACATCTGTTGCACAGCACGCGCTGTCTCGTCCAGTTGCGAGCGGCCCTGTTGAGTCGTGCTGGGCAGCGAGCTCGCTTCTGCAGTGCGGCCAGTGCGCAGCTGCGCAAGAGCGCCCGTGCTCAGCTGCAATGCGACCACGGTGGCAATAAAGGCAGTTTTTTTCATGAATCAGCCTCCATTGCTCACTGAAAGGGTCAGGCCTTGGCTGCCTGGAGCCACGAATGTGGCTGTGCGAGACACAGGATCTGCCGACTTGAGCGACAGACCATTGACCACATCACCTGGGCGCAAGACACGCACGCGGCGATCACCGGGCACGCCCGACGCGACCACGACCGAAGGCTCGCCGTTCCACATATCGACGGACACAAGCTGGGCACCAGCAGGAGCTGCAGCTGGCTTCGCGGCAACGACCTTTGCTGCTTGGCGGGGAGTCGCCGGCTTCGCCTTCACCATTACGCGCTTGGGCGCTGGGCGCGGCGACGGCTGCTCGACGGGGGCGGCCTGTGTGGCTGCCGGAGCCACTGCAGGCGCTACCGCAGGAGCGGGAGCCGGTGCCGCAGAGGTCTTGCCAGCAAGCGCGTTGGCCTGCTGCATCGCGGCCAGCTGCTGGGACATCAGCAACATCATGTCTTCCATGCGCTTCATGCGATCAAGCACCTGGGGGTCGACGCCGACTGGTGTTGCAGTCGCCACTGCCGTGGGGGCCACGGCCATAGTCGGCGCTGGTGCGGCAGTAATAGGGGCACTACCAGCCGGTGCTGCTGCAGCGGCCTCAATTCGCTGGAGGGCCACGTTGGCCACGGCTTGCGGCACAGCGCCTGCGTCCCCCAGGCTGGCAACGCCTGCATCAGCTGCAGACTGCCGCATAACCGCCTCTGGATCGAATTCTGGCTGCATGCCCACGGGGATTGGGTCCGCATCGCCAGCTGGTGCTCCGCCGATAGGTGCCGCAGCCGCATCAGCCAAGGGCGCAAGGGGCAGCGGGGAGGTGTCGGCCAGGCGTGGATCAAACTCGGACGCATCGAAAGCAGGCTGCGGCGTCACCAGGCCGGCCTCGGGAAGCGATGAGCCAAGCAGATCCAGTGCTGGTAGTCGTTTCGGCCCGTACTGAAGGTACCCCACTGCCAATATTCCCACGACACCCGCAATGCCGACTGTGCGCAGCACCCATGGGTTCGTCAGCTTGCGTCGAGACGGGATATCGCTGGACTCAACACTCACAGGCACCTCGGCCTTGCGTGGCCTTGCTGCAGCTGGTGCGCGACGAAATGCGCGGGCGAGGAATCCTGGCCGGTTTTTGACCTCAACAGGCGCAGCAGCTGCCGACGCAGGTGCAGTGGCAGCACTGAGAGGAGCGGCAGTCTCAAGCTCGCTCAACCAAGAATGATCGACAGCTGAATCATCAACACCAGTGACCTCGGGGGCTACAGAAGCCGCAGGCGACAAATCTGCCACATCGGGAGGCGGCGGCGGCGGCACGCTTGGCTCAGTCACTTGTACGTCTGCATCGACAGTGCTTTGTTCCGACATGCTCACTCCTTGGCGGATGCCTTCGGCTGAGGCGTAGTGCTAGGGCTGACGATGGGCTCCAGGCGGCGAGGCTTGGGTGCGTTTGCCAGGGTGAACCAAACGCGGCGAGTGATGTGGTCGGTGTGCCAGCGCCATGCTGTGCCTACCAGCACATTCAGAACGTCTTGAACAGAAAACGGGCCCAGCGTGCGCTGAGCCTCGGGCAGCGGCAGACCGAGAAAGCGCCGCGCATCGGAAGTCAGTGATTGGGAATCCACCAGGGCATAGCCAGTACGAAGCAGCGTGTACTCGATGGCTTCGCCAACGGTCGTCACCTGTTCGCGCGGGAATGTGAGCTGGGCCACCAGGGCCAGCGGCTCATTCAGATGCGGCTGTGGCAGGGCTTCGGCCGTGGTGTAGCGGCCCAACTGCAGGCGCTTGTTGCCGTCAACAAGCTGAGGGGTGGCCTGGGCTGAGGCCATGGCCAGCAAAGCCATGCTGGCAAAGAATCTGGGCGTGCGGGTCATGGACCGTAGGAACTCCGTAAAAAGAACCCGGACCACAACCAAGAGGAGGTGTGCGAAGAAGATCAGTGGCCCGGGGGGGTCGACGCAATGCGTCAGTCGCCGGGCCGAATGTTCTTAGACCTGTACCTTATTCACCAGCGGAAACCGTGCGTTACATACCTAACGGTTTACGCTTGACATAGTTTAAAATATATGTCTGAAAATAAACGGCTCAAAGGAAGGCGAGCGTCAGGGTCCGCTCACATACGGGGCAAACGGCTCTACTGGGTACAGGACCTATCCAAAGGGCGCGCATGCTCCTCAAAGTTCGGAGCATGCGCAAAGGATTTACAGGTACCGGCAAGGACTGTACGGGTCAACTAGAACAAGCTTCTGGCTCTAGGAGAGCCAAAAGCTCTAAATGAAAAGGACCAATGCATCGCCGCTCAACCAAGCCGATCATCGACCAGCCGGCAAGAGAGGGAACCATTAAGGTCTTACTTCTGCTGTTGCGCTCATCTCCAAAAAATCCGTCGATGTAAAGGTTACTCATGGCTATATCTCGCTTGACTCGACCCCTTTCGCTGGTAACCTCATGTGAATATTCGGCAGGATCTTGGGATTACACAAACTAGAACCGCCTCCGCCGTTAAACAGCACCGAAAGCACTTTTGAATGACGATGAAGCCAAGACCACGAGCGAGGCGCCTCAACCCAGCGATGACTGACGGCTATAGCCTAATGCTAAATCCGTTAGTATCTGCATCCCTTACTCGAGAGGCATATGTACAAGCTATGTCTCGCTTTCTTGTTCACGAAGACCCTAAGTCCTTTGAGGAGAAGTTCGACAAGCTTTACTCACGAGAGAGATTTCGCCAAGAGTTGAGTTCTGAAGCAAAGACCATTGAAGAGATGCTCGGCCAACCCATGTTTGGGTATAGGCATTTTGAAGATGGGAATAAGAACAACTTCCTCCTTCACAGAAACACTCTCAAACTCAATAGAGAGAAAGTAAAGCTATATCAAAAACATAGATTTCTATATGAGGCAAGCTTTCTAAAAGGCGAATTTGGTGAAGCTTCAGCGAATTTGAAAGCTCTAACCGATCGGCTTGGAGAATCACTGTGGAGCATCAGAGCAAATATAGCTTTATTATCCCAGCAAGGGAAAATTGACGAGATGGAAGAATACGTTGAGCAGTGCAAGGCCCGCTCGACCCATCCTTTTATACGTCTCACATTTAATTGGTTTTTACTTGTCGCCAGCGACCCATTGCTTCATCTCGAGAAGACGCTGATCATCGCAATTCGGGAACTAGCGGAAGGAGGAGAACGAGACTGGGCAAAGATGGTTGAGCTACTATTAATCCCAAAAGCCATGGGGTTATTGAGGCTTGATGAGCCATGCTTTCACGTAATTCATACCTTGCCCTTGGTAGACCAAATATGGCTAATCGAAACCATGGCATCCGATACACGGTCAGCAGATCCACATCCTTCTCACCTTTTCCTTCAAGAACTTGCCCAAGACATTGAAGAAATGAAGGACGAGGTCCGCAATGAACTAGGTATAGACAAAAAAACACTGATAACAAGTCTTTCAAAAATCGTCTCTCTTTATGAACAAGAAGACTATGAAGAGCTTTCACGGGTGTATAGAAGTCTTAAACCCAGTGCCGAATTCGAATTCGCTGTCCTTAATATAGTAGCGAAAATACAAGCGCAAAGCCAGGTTCGAATAATTCCTGAAAAGTCGCCACTGGCTAAGATCGTCAACAACTTGGCAGAAATCTATTCCATAAATAGTTCACCGAAGAAGCTTCGAGACGATCATTTGAGCCAAGTTGCCAATCTAAATGGATTCTCTGGGTTCGAGGTTTTAGACACAGCATTATGTCTTGCCATGCCAAACGGGATCGCAGAGGCCCTAACAAAAAAAATATCTCAGTCGTTATCATCCAGCGCCGTAGCAACTCCAATGACGTCATGGATAGGAGACCAAAAGGCATTCACTCTTGCATTACGGTATCAGTCTGAATGTGCATCACTTCCCGCCCATAGGCGCCTTAAACAGCGAATAATTCAAGTCGCCGGAGATCCAGAGGCATCATATGACACTCTTGACAATCTCTTAGATCAGTATCAAGAAGAATGCAGGTTAAAAAAAGATGCATTGGAGATAACATCAGCGGCCTACCTCTCTACAAAACGCCTTTCTGAGCTCATTAGCTTTGCTGCAAGGGAACTCGCTATTGATGTAAACACCTATGCTGCTCTGCCGATGGCTGCAATGATGGCACTGGTCGAGAGTGAATCATTTCACTCTTTGGAGGCTGTCGTCATCGCACACGTCTACGTTACATACATCGACAGGAAAAAAGAGTATGTACTCAATGAAACTTTTGAGCAGTATCTGGAGGCTGAGGATGTCGACAGGCCTAGCGCCCTCTTTGATCGACTAGATTGCAACGATCCTCTTGTCGCAATATTTTTCAAGGACATATCTGCACTTGATGTAATGGACTATTTAGGTTCCTACGAAACCAGTAGCGAACTCAGAGCTGAGAGGATTTCAATACTAGATCACCTCCTAGACAAAGGAGTAATCGATCAAGAAGCGCACGACCTAGAGGAAGATGAGATCCTTGGACAGATTGTGGTGGATGCAGGAGCTGCGCATTTCAACGAAAGCAAGATTGATATTAATACAACAGAATTAAAGAAGCTTGTTTCGGGTGATTTTAAGCCACTTATGGCCCTGTATAAGTCACTCGATGAGTCTCACGCTGACCGGTTTATCCGAATAGAAGGCGCGGAGGAGGATGATGAGCCGGCCCAGAGAGCAATCGCAGTCGGCGACAGAAAAACTACTCTCCTCAGAGCAATAAATCTCGTACAGAATGCATTCCTATTTGATGAAAAGTATGGCCTAGATAAAAATCTGAGCACAGAAATCAGGCACGGCTTCTTCTCAAATCTAATGCGTGTTCGACTAGAAGAGAAACATCTCCTCACTGAGGCAGATGCAACTGGAAAGTATGTCAGCAATCAGTTCTGGCTCGCAGCAAATGCGTTACTGAATCCAGATATTCTCGAATCCGTAGATTTAGATCTAGCGACGTTTTCTGAACGATTTAACAATCTTGTTCGGGAGGCGGAAGAATGGATGAAAATCGCAACTGATGGTCACGAGCGAGGCCGTAGAGTATTTTCCTACACCATAGGTTTAGACGATTTTTCCAAGCTTGAAGTCGATGCACTTAATATGAGTGCCGACGATTTCCTGGATGTCGTTATTAATCTTTTCCTTAAGAATACGTACTTTTTCCTAAGCCAAGTACGGGAAAAATTAAACGTTGAATTCAGGAGGAACGTGTTAGATCTCTTAGACAATCTAGCCGACAGCATTGTCGCATCAAAAAGAGGTGCCGCCATGCTCGAGTTGATGGCCGCAATTGAGCAAGCAAGGCACGGCATCCAAGAAGATATTACTGTTGCGGCAGAGTGGTTCAAGCCGTCTGATACAAGCGTAGTTTCAGCTAGACCAATTCCGGATCTCATTGATATTTCCGTCGAATGCTTTCGAAGAATCGGAGGAGTAGCATTTCACCCGATTATAGAATATATCGAAGGCCCCGTCGTGGCAAAAGTAAATGGCGCTGATGTAAAGGATTTTATTTTAGTGCTTGTAACTCTATTTGAAAATTCATTTAGAAGAAGTGGCCTGGGCAAGGACACGCCTGTACTCATCAATTTCAGCGCCGGGTACGAAGTATTCTCGCTTCGTATTTCAAATAGCATATCCCCAGATCGCAGGTCCCAATATAGCGAAGACTTCATCAAAGACCTAGATGCGAGGATGCGGTCTCCAAAATCGATAGCGCTAATGCGTAAGGAAGGCGGAACAGGACTGAGTAAAGTTTTCAATCAGCTACGCTTAATTAGCCAAAACTTTGATGTTCAGCTCGGTGTAAATGACTTTGGCTTCACTGTGGAGATAAAGCATGGCAATAAAAATATTGCTCATTGAAGACAATCCGCATAAGCGGGATAGAATTTTGTCGTTTCTAGATGGAAGCGATTTCAGCGTTGATGTGCAACATGCTGGCTCCTTTACGTCAGGATTTCGCCTGATGACAAGTAACGAGCCATTCGAACTTATACTGATGGACATGAGCCTGCCGACCTATGATAAGTCGTCTAGCGAATCAGGTGGACGATTTCGAACCCTTGGAGGCCGTGAAGTTGCCCGTAAAGCCTACCGTAAGGGTGTGACAACGCCAGTATTGTTTGTGACTCAGTATGACGCTTTCAGTGAAGGCGATGTATCTCATACACTTGACACTTTGGATAAAGAACTTAGATCTGAGTTTGGAAGTAGATATCACGGCATCGTTCAGTATGACAGTTCACAGTCCATGTGGAGACAGAAAATCAGCGACGTATTACGCCTTATCGACAAAATTTCGGACCAATGAGAATACTAATAGCCGATGATGATCTTGCGCGTGCGCAACGCCTCAGCGCACATTTGCAAGAATCTTTAAGTGTCCCAGAAAATCATATCTGCATTGCGGAATGCTTTGATGAAGCAAAAAAAGCAATGCGTGCATCATATTATGATGTGTTGCTATTGGATGTTGTTTTCCCCAAGCGCAAAGGTGAGAAAGGCAGCTCAAAGTTAAGCTTGCAACTAATTGAAGAGCTGGGTAAGAATGCGAAGCTAAAGAAGCCCGAGAAAATAATAGGTATCACTGCACATGCGAATGATATCGGTAGTTATCGCGAGGATTTTGAAAAGCACTGTCTACTTGTAATTGAAGCCTCTGCAGGAAGTAGTACGTGGAGAGACAAGATTACATCAAGCCTTCGGTATACTGGTTCATCCCAGATTTCGCGTGCGGTAGAGCCAAAAAATATCGCTGTTGTTAGCATTCACGGTATTGCGACCTACGGTCAATGGCAGAATAAGCTGCGCTTGCTAATCGAGGAACATACCGACACCTGCTCATTTAACACATATAAGTACGGCTGGTTTCCAACACTATTCTTCGCAGTTCCATCAATGCGGATGGCTGAGGCAAAAAGGCTTTCAGATAGAGTTCGTAGTGAATTCAGTAGTGGAGAATCCGATCATGTATTTGTCTTTTGCCATAGCTTTGGGACACTCTTATTGGCCGAAGCACTAAAGATTCTTATTGCGGAGGAAATTACTTTTCCGCGCTGCACCATAGTCCTTGCGGGCAGCGTTCTTTCTTGTGATTTTGACTGGGGATTCCTCCCAGGAGACGGGTCAATTAACATAATTAATGACTGCGGCGTCGATGATGATGTGCTCTTGATTAGTGAGGCATTCGTCTCTGGAACAGGAATGGCAGGGCGAACGGGATTCAATGGCTTCAGCTCGAAGAGGATAGTAAACCGTTTCTTTAGAGGAGGGCACAGCCACTACTTCAAGAGCAGTGATTTCATGAGGATGTACTGGCTGCCGTTACTAAGCACCGCAGGGATTGCAAATGATATCGAAAACCGCCATTCATATAGCAGCCTTAGTGCAACACTTGGAAGTGCTGCTCGATTTTTCGGTTTCTTTAAGAACAAAATTTATCTTGCAGTGGCTGTTATAGTTCCCCCTTTTGCGTTATATAAGGTTCTTTTTTAAGATTCCCCAAACGATCGAATCGCATAACGAAGCAGGCGGAAGTTTTTCGCCCAGCCATCTGACGGAGGTCCTAGCGGGCTGCTTTTTGCTAGATACCCACTATTTTGAACCAAAATGTAACTAAATAACATATCTGGGACTGGAGATCAAGCGAAAAGCCTCCGGTCATCACCGCAGGGTTTCGCGCTGACAGGTGAGGGCGCACTAGGTACGGTTGCGCCCCATGGACGACCTCGCCCGCGCACCGCACCTACATAGTCAGCACATCCAGCAGAGAGCCAACAGTGATCCACCATTTCTAGGCCGAGATCCGCTTGATCGAGGCTGCTCGATATTCGCTATCGCAGACAGCCTGCAGCTGCTGGGCCTTGCCAGCAAAACCAATCCGCTCATGCGTTGGTTAGGTCGCTTTGAGGGGCTGGAGCAGCATCTGGAGGAGGAGCTTGACCCAATCTTCTGCGTGCGCTCAATCCTGCTGCAGCTGGTTGCTGACCATCCCAAAATGCCGCATGTGCCCAAACCTCAGCAAGAGAAGAACTGGCACGGCTTTGTCATGCGAGTCGTGGCGCAGCCGTTCGTGCACACATGCGGCGACTGGGGCCGCGACGGCATCGCCTCACGCATCAAATGGAACCCGCTGCAGCAGAGTTTCATGGACTTCCTCGCGCTGGGCCAGCCGGGGGAGGAACTGTCTATCTGGACACCCACCGATGGCAAGTCAGCGCGTGCCCAGCACTTCGCTCGAATCCTGCTCCAAGAGGAGTGCGCGTGAAGAGTATTGCTTCAAAGTTGCTTGCGATGGTGCCCTGGAGCAAGGCCAAGCCCGTGCAGTCTGCGCCTGCAGGCCCGCTGCCGCTCCCCGACGCGCCAGTATCGACGGGCGCTCAACATCTGCCACTCAAGCCAGACGAGATCCACATCGCGGGCAGTGAGCCCGGATGGTTGCGCGTGCTCAATGCCCAGCAGCTGCTGGCCACGGTCCGCGCAGAACGGGCTATCACCCAGATCTGGAGCCAGTCGCATCAGTCGCAGGCCATTTGGGAACGGGACCTGCTGCCAGCGATTCGACGGTACGCCGAGTTCGTGCAGCTCATGCCGGCCTCCGAAGCGCACCACCACGCCCACGCAGGCGGCCTGCTGTCGCACACCATCGAAATGCTGCTTGCGGCCATGACCTGGCGCAATGCCCATCTGCTGCCAGGCGGAAGCCAGATCGAGATCGTTGACGCCCAGCGCGATCAGTGGACCTATGTGGTGTTCTTCTGCGCCCTGCTGCATGACATCGCCAAGCCGATGACCGACCTACGTATCGCGTGGCGTCCAGTCGGCGAGAACGATCCAATCCGTTGGGCACCTGCAGGCGGAAGCCTGTCTCAGATCGCTGGCCAACGCACTGCCGAGTACCTGGTGGACTTTGCGCCCAAGGGGCAGCGCGATTACAGCGCCCATGCCAAACTTGCCCAGCTGCTGCTACCCCGCATTGCGCCAGAAAGTGCGCTGCGATTCCTGGCGCACACGCCCACAGCCTTGGATGCCCTGGAGCAATACCTCACCGGCCAGGACAAGGACAGTCTCGTTGCCAAGATCGTCAAGCGGGCCGACCAGCTGTCCACGCAGCGCGCCTTGCAAAAAGGCTCCAAGGCCCGCTTCGCCACGGCCAAGGCTGTGCCTCTCATCGAGCTGCTGATGCAATCCATGAGGACCATGCTCCAAGCTGGCACACAACTCCCGCTGAACCGCAATGGTGCGGCAGGTTGGGTGTTCGAGGGGGCGATCTGGTTCGTGGCCAAGCGCCTCGCTGATACCGTGCGAGAGCACATCCAAGCAAACGAGCCCGACGAAAGCGTGCCTGGCAACGCAAAGAACGACCGGCTATTCGACACCTGGCAGGACTACGGCGCGATCGAGCTCAACCCTGCCAGCGGCCAGGCCGTCTGGCATGTCACAGTGCACGGTTACGCCGAGGATGGGTCAGAGCAGGGGGCCTACATGCATGACTTTGCCATGCTCAAGTTCCCGCTGGCCAAGCTGTTCAACCACGAGAGCAAGTACCCGGCCGCCATGCGCGGGCGCCTGGAGATCCGCGACCGTCGCAAGGATGGAGCAGGGCAGGACGAACATCAAGCTGCTGCAACTCTCAGTGCATCGGAATCTGCGGCAGCAATCGATGCCAATGCACCTGCAGCTGCAGCTGCGGCATCCTCAGCCCAACCATCCCAGGTTGCGGCAAAGCTTGCGAAGCAACGGCCCCAGGATGCGGCAGAAGCTAAAAAGCATGCTGCCATCATGCGGGAGCCCACTTTTACCAAGCCGCCGAATGCTGCGGCAAAGCCCAGGCCTGCGGCAACCAGTGCGGCAGCAGCTAAGACCACTGCACCAGAAACTCCATCCCAAACTGCGGCAGTCTTGGCAGTTGGAGCGCCTACGGCGCCAGTGCAGCAGACCCAAGCTGAAACAGCCTACGACGAGTTTGAAGCTGGGGCAGCATCGAGATCCGGCGTGCCCTCCCCATTGAAGCTGGACTACGACAGCCTCGACAACGGCGAAGCCGCGTATTTGCAGGGCGACAGCGAGGGCAGCTACTTCCTCGATCCATCCGAATCTGCAACAGCATCGGACAAGCCTGGCAAAAAGAACAAGCCGGCCAAGAACCCACAGCCGGCAGAGAAGGGCGTAGCGCCCATGGAGCAACCATTCCAAGATGCCGCAGCGGTGCCACCACCAGCTGCGCCTCCTCAGCCCGCCACCTTGCACCAGCCGCCCCAAGCTGCCGCAACTGCGGCCGCAAGGCCGCCTTCTGTCAAACCTGCAGCAGCTGCGCCGCCGCCAGCGCCAAACGCGCCTAAGCATCCCGCCCATGAGCTACGTCATGACCAAGTGCCGCGCTCTCAAAGCGTGAGTGCCGAGTTCAAGCGCATGGCCGCTGAGCTGGACGAGCTCGATGACCTGCCCGTACTCAAGGGACGCACCGTCACTGCAAGTCCGCCGCCGGCGGCCGCAGCAACACCAGGGCCGGTTCTCCTGCTGCAGCCGCTGCCCGACATCGACGAAAACCCCGACAAGCCGCCACCCGAGCCTAGCCCCTTGGCTCTGGCTTTCATGCAGTGGGTGCAAATGGGCCTGGTCAATCGCGAGCTCAAGTTCAATGAGACCGGCGCGGCGATTCACTTCGTGGAGGAGGGCATGGCCCTGGTATCGCCCAAGATTTTCAAGGAGTACGCACGCCATGGCGACCGTGAGGACGGCCACGAGGATCTCACCGTCGACGAGCTGAGCACCAAGACCCAGCGGGAGGTCATCAAGTGTGGCTGGCACCTGCCAGCCGCGAACCGCACAAACATCGTCCGCTATGAGATCCACAGCCGCGGCACGGTAGTGGCCCATCTGTCCTGTGTTGTCCTCACCAGCCCAGGCCGGTGGGTCCAGCCCATCCCCCCCAGCAATCCCGCATTGAAGATGGTTTGATATGAAATCCACCTGCTCAACTGATTACGAGATTGGCGACAACACCGCGCCAGACAAGCGCCTAGAGCTATGGAAATCGCGTAGCTTCTTGTTTCGGCTGCGGCACCGATGGAACGTGCTCAGTGCTTTTGCCGAAGGCAGTTTGACCTGGCACCACGCAAAGCTCGGCCTCAAATACCCGGATCAGGTCATGTGGCTGCAGCGCTGGCCGCCAGGCAATGGATTGATGCCAGTCTGCCCAGCCGTCATTGCTGAGCTCGAGCACATCGATCGCACCATGATGGACTCCGACCAGCCAGCGCCACGGGCCGCTGTCTTTTCACTCCACAGCATCGGCCACGATCGTACCCAGTGCAGGAACTGCGGCGGATCTGGCAGGGCCTTGCCCACGCAATGCCCAGGTCGCCCCATGACCGATGACGAGCGGCAGGCCGTCCTGGAGGGGCTACTCGATTACGTCGATGGCCAATGGCTTGGCCAAGTCATCAAGCATGCCCCAAAGCCGCTTGCCGAAACCTGCAAACTGGAGCCTCAATTGGCTGCCGAAACCTGCAAACTTGAGCCAAAAACGTCTGCCGAAACCTGCAAACTGGATTTGCCGTTTCCTGCACTCTATATACAAGGGTCTTCTATACAAAGAACTACTACTACGTCTCCAAGTGTCGTAGCGCTCGAAGTGGCACCAGCTCGCGAGGCGGAAGTCTTCTCGGAAAACGACTGGGCAGCGAAGTGCGCAGCCTTGTCGGACGCTGCCAATCGGGGCTGTGGCCTGGTGTACGAGACCTACGAGCTGCGCGTCGGAGCCAGCATCGACCTGGCGCTGCAGCAGGTCCCCGAGCTCCTGCGGGCTCGTGCCATCGAGATCGCTACTGAGCACGGATACACAACGCCTGTGGAGCGCGCAGTGGCCGCACAAATGCAGAGAGATGACGGTTTCTGCAGCCATGGCCTAGATCCAGACTGCTGCCCAATGGGCTGTGGCGACATTGACTCTGGGGACGACGAGCAGGACGAGTTCGACCTAAGTCCGTGCAAGAAGTGCGGCGACCCATTGGCCGCTCATGGTTGGCCTGATGCTTGCGAGTTTGTAGCAATCGACTCAATGCCTGAGCCGCCAAAACATGACAGGTGAAACAAAAATGTTTGACAGTTGGGAGCGAAGTCCTTAGAGTGCGAACCGTGCGTCAACGAGGTGAGTTGTTCTTCTCGCTGAATTTGGGTAAGAGGTTGTAGTAGCGTTGCTGGCCGTGAGGTCCGCCAAAAGCCATAGAAATCAGAGTCTTAGCGCTCCTATTTTTAGAGCTTATCTACTAGATACGATGTATATTATGTTTAATCGTATTGCGGTTCGCCTAAGGCTGCGACTGCAGACAAAGCTAACAACGCTCCAACTTTCATAACGATTGCTCCAACGTCAGTTGATGTTTAGAGCACCATACCCTGCACATCTCCCTCACTTCCTCAGCATCCTGGAAAACGTCCCCGGCAACATTGAACAGAAAGCAAGGCTGCTAGACATTTCTCCAGCGACATTGCGCAGATATCGCACCAAAGGCCAGGCACCCAGACCCATCCATCTAGCGCTGTTCTGGGAATCAGTCTGGGGCATTCAGTACATCGAATCAATTTCTGGGCTTCGTACTTCCACATATTTCGCCCAAGCCAAAGCGCTTGAACGACAAAACGAGCGCTTAAAGGATCAAATAGCCAAACTGGAAGCAGAGATAACCAGGACTGAAACAGGCCCAGCCAATCTCCCCATTTTCAGCGTTGGCTAATCCTTGTACTGAGCATAAAAACGGCGTCTTGACGCATTTGCGGCGTCAATACATTCGACCGTCAATGGATCGTCGGTACAGATCTGAGTCGGCCTAAATGTGCGCTTCCAAGCAGCTTCTCTACGTGCTTCAAATGCCTTCTGCGCTTCTTCTGCCTGTTGACGTTGAAATGCTTGCTGCTGAGCGGCCGCCTGTGCTGCTCGGTTCTGAGCGTCTTGTTGCTGGCGTCGTTGCTCAGCTTGCAAGCGCGATTGCTCCTCTTGAGCCTTCATTTTTTGAAGATCTCTTTTCATTGCCGCTGTAGCTTGATCCGCAGCATATTCAACGCCAATTGCGATTATTTTGGTGTACGCAAGCGCAGCCAAGAGGCCACCAATAAACACGCCAAGCGCGATTTTGAGCACGTCCATAAAAAATGTGCTCTCCGGTTCATTCGCCATATAACGGGCCATATCCCCTCCTCCTTATCTTGCTGAGTTTATGGGACAAGAGTGCTGACGCACCAATACCGGTTTTTCAGGGCGAGTGATCCACCCCCTGCTATTCACCAGGTGCACGCCTTCCGTCTATGCGCTTCGCCTTGCAAGAGCTGCGGGACGCGGCATGCTGTTGGATTCGTGGTTTGACCTGGTCAAACACCGGCGCGCTGCCTGGCGGTTCGCATCTTGACGTCCGGTCTGTCGCGCGGCGTGAGGCGAACTGCGAAGTCCTGAGCCTCAAACGAGGCATGCGCGCACCTGGTGCAACTCCCTCAAGCTCTCCTGAGCTGGGCTTTGCCCAGACCCTTCCCCTTTTTTTCTCTTTGCCCTGCTTTCATGCTGCGGTTTCACCGTGAAGACTGTTCCAGTCTCCCCGCCGAAATCCTCCCATGACCACTGACAACCTTCTGTTTCTGCCTCTCGGCCTAACTTCCGGGGTTCAGTGACTACCCAGACACCGCCCTGCGGTTTCACCGAGAAGGTCTACGACCTCCCCGGCAAAATCCTCTGGCTTATCTACCACTCACGTTCATGCGCGTCATCCGCAACTGCTCGCAGAATGCTTTCGCATCCTGCAGCTGTCACATCCACACAGCAGCAGTCACGGCCATAGGGATTGGTGGCCCAAATCCATCCGCTCATCTCGCCGACGCTCCATTGCTCAAAGTCGACCTGGTGGCCGGCTTGAACCAGCGTGAGCAGCTCATCAGGCGTCGGCCTGGTCTTTAGGCTGATGCGGCTCATTGGACTCCCCTCCTCTTAAGCCTGGCCGGAATCAAGGCGCGGCCCTGCGGTTTCATCGTGAAAATCTGCGATTTCCCCGACGAAATCCTCAAGCCTGTTTTACCTGTGGCAAAATCCACTCAATCACGCGCCAATCATGTAATGTTTGCTACATTATTTGTAGTAAATATTACGTGCAAATTCATACATCTGCGAATCACTCCATGAGATTCGACCGAACCTGGGCATTGCGCATTGCCAGGCTCTCCAGATACCCCAGATCCTTCTTTTGCTGTGGCTGCTGCTGGGCCACCTGGACGGGCTGAGCTACCGGCATGGGCTGTTGCTGCACCTGGTGCTTTTCATCCTTCGCCGCGGTCTGCTGCGGCCGCTCTGACACTTGACGTTGCGGCATGCGCCAGTCGACGAAATAACCCTTCTCCACGATCTGCTTGCACACGTCATCGCTGACGGTCATCAGCGTGGCCTGCTGCGTGAAGCATTTACAGCCCTTGGACTTCATGATGACGCAGGCAGCGGGATACGGTGCCTCAACGGGCTGGGTGACCTGGTCGTAAGCAGGAGCGGTATGCGGAAAGCCTTCAATCCTCGGCTTGTAGTCAGCCAAATATTGCGCGGCTGTGCGCGGTGCTGCTTTGGCTGACGCACCGGCCTGGCCAGGCTGACCAGGTGCAGCAGCTGTTGCGCCTGGCGCGGTGGCCACAGCTTGACCAGGCACACCACCCTTGGCTTTATCGAGCGTCTTTCCAAAAAGTGTGATTCCACCCCAGACAGCTAACGCAGCGAGTACCAATACGCCGGGTATTGCCCAGACCTTGAGCGGGATCTGCCTCTTGATGTTGTGCACATCGGCACTCTTGTACCAAGGCTTTGATATCCAGTTTCCGGCTTTGTCCTTTTTTCCAAACGCTTCCTTTGGATATCGCCACGGGAGCTTCTCGCTCTTTTTTTTTACCCGCTCGGGGTCGGTCTGCATGCGGTTGAATTTGTGCGCGATGGCGTTTTCTGAGCCGAAGGCGCGCACCACATGCCAGTGGATCTCGCAGAGCTTGCGCGGCGTGACGTGCACGAGCTGCGGGTCCTGCGTGATGAAGTAGAAATCGATGCCACGCTTGCCATGCTTGGACAGCTCCAAGATCGGCGCAGGCACCTTAGAGCCAGGCGGGGCCATGCCCCAGAAATCCTGCAGCTCATCGACGACGATGATGGAGTCATTAGGGCAGTTCATCCATTCATCAGGATGCGCAATCTCCGTCCAGCCTGGCAGCGTAACCTCTGGAATGTTGCAGTAGTAAACCGGGCGGTTTTCCTTGGCCGCGCGTTCCTTGACCTGGATGAACGTGAACAGCGTTTTGCCTTGTCGGGGCAAGCCCGTCACGAAGTTGATAGGCATGTCGATCCCCTCTTATTTTTGTACCAGGCGGCGCACCTTGTCGCCGCCCAACGCGTTGAGCATCACCTTGACGCCAATGGCCGACAAGATGATGGACAGATGCACGTCAATGCGAAAGAAGCCGGCCCAGGCGGCGAGCTCGGAGCTACCGACCGCGCCTATCAGGCTGCTAGCCTGGCTCTTGATGTTGTCTATGAGCGCGCTGAAACCGACGTACTCAACGAAGCCGAAACCGAGCGCGAGCAGCACGCGGCCGACCAGGCTACCTGCAACCTGAATCAGGCCGGCGAGGATCCACGAAACAATCATTGGCATGGTTTAGCTCTCTTTCTTGCCGCCTAGAACCCACACGCCGCAACCGAGCAGGGTTATGCCTACCCCAGCCAGAGAAAGCACGCCCAGGGGCCCGCAAATGCGGCTGAAGGGAATAACCAGGTCACCACCGCGACCGCCAAAATTCAATGGAATAGTTGGGTCTGCGGGGCAAGAGCTGACCCAGCCAAGGCCGGTCTGATCGAATGAGCTGCCTACGTTGACCTGGCCCGCGCTTTCCTTCATGGCATCAGCAGACTTGTCGTCAGTACCGTTCAACGCTTTGTTAGTCAGACTGTTGGCGTCCTTGTCCTTACCCATGGTTTCACAGTTGTGCTTGTATTGCTCCTTGAGCTGCGCACATTGCAAAGCATCGCCTTCGCAGGTAAAGCCACCTTCGCAGGAACCGCCGAAGCTGCCGCCACCGTCCTTGCCATCGCCCTTTGAGTCGCCTTTGCACTGCGCAGAATCCGCATTGTTCTTGCAGTAGTCGTCCTTGGACTGCGACACGTTGGTGACGTTCGTGACCGAAGATCCGCCACCAGCAGGCGTTGTCGTGGTCGTGGTTTCGGTCTTGCATTCCTTGCCTTGGCAAGTCGTTTTTTCAGTCTTCTTCTCAGTACTGCCGTCGGCGTTTTTCTTCTCTGTCTTCTTCTCGCTCTTGACGATGTTTGTGCCTTCATCTTTCACGCAAACGGACACGCCATTCACTTCACCGCCAAAGCCGCCAGGGCACTCCGGAGCGTCTAGGCACACTTTGCGACCGCCGACCGATTCGCTACCGGCATAGCCAGATTTTTTGCAGTTGGCTTCGACCTCCGTGCCTTCACCGGGCTGCTCTGCAGGTATGTCACAGGCCTTGCCCTGCACTTCGCCCGGTGGACCCTTGTACATGCCGTATTGCCCAATCGTCTGCTTTGAGCCATCAGGCATTTCGACCACCTTGTCCGCACGAAACTGCACTGTGCAGCCAGACGTAGGCGAGCTATGGGGATGACACATAGTCCCGGATGGAACATCACCTTTAAGCGTGACAGTCTGGCTCAGCGTGCCATTGCCGACACCGAAGCCGGACATGTTGAAGTCACCAGCGCATTTAGCGTCCGGAGTCTCAGCAGACACGCACTGCCCGCCCAGCTCGAAATAGCCCTTGTCGCATTGGCAGCCATTGCCAATCTGAGAGGCCGTCGAGTTCGCAGGACAGATTTGCACAGATTTGGCGATAGGAACAGCCCCCACCCACGTACCCTCTGGCCTAGCAAAACCACCAAAGCCATAAACAGCGCATTCCTCGGTAGGCCCATTCATCTCAACACGCAATTGATGCGATGTGTACGCCCCCGGTTGTCCACGGACGAGCTGCTTCGCATAAGTCTCAGCCAAGGGGTCACCACAAGCGCCCGCCAGTGTGAGATAGACCATAGAGACATTAGTGCCATACTGAACGCGGAAACCGTCAACCTTGGGGACAGCAGCCATAGCCACATTAGCACCAAGCACAGGCAGAAGCAGCACAAGAATCAGGCGGAACAGATGAGCCATAACGCACCTCACGGCCAAAAGATGATGCAGCCGCACAGCACCATCGTGATAACGATCCAGAACCCCATTTCGTAGCCCTCCCTGGCATGAAAAAAGGCGCCCACACATCAGCGTGAGCGCCCCAGAAACCAGCAGGCCATCAAGGCCCGCCGCACGCGCTTACAGCACGCGCTGGACCCACTTGTAGAGCTTGATCACGACAACCAGCGAGATCACAGCCACACCGATAGCGGAGATAGCTGTCACGCCACCTGTGATGGTCGAAACAATGTCAGTCGTGTCGATCGTCACACCGGCAGCATGCGCACCAGATGCCAATGCCAAGGTCGAGCCAGCCGCCAGAGCCTTACCAGCCGTAGCCAGCTTGGCAGGAGCGAGCAGAGCACGGCGCTTCACAGCGTTGATTTGGGTCTTCATTCTTCTTCCTTTGAACTCAGGGAGTTACGGACTTGGCGCAGCACAAACGCTACCGCCATAGCCAACAGCATGGCCCCTGAAATTGCCACCGCTGATTCGTTATCCATGTAGAACGGGCTGTACTGGGCCAGCTCTACACGGGTCATGACCACATACGCGTCAGGCGTGTCGCAGGACACTTCCTGATAGGTCTGGTTGGTCACAAATACGCAGTACACAAAAATCTCTCTTAGCTGCGGTCGTATTGAAGAGCGCCGCAATGGGGGCAGGCACCAGGCAGGTTGCTGGCGTAGGCCTCCTCTTCAAAGGACAGGTCTTCATCCTCTTCACAGGCATCCACCAGCATTTCGTCAGTCAGCGGCTCACTACAGCCTTCACACAAAAACGCGTCCATCAGATCTCCTTTGCTGTTAGTGGCAGTGCAACCGCTTGAGCGCCGGCGCTTGCTGCGTCGTGTGTCTCGCAGGCTCGCCCCACAACGCCGCCAGCGGGTACAGCCTGGCCGTTCGCCAGCTCCACCAGCAAGCGGTCGTACTCGGCTTGAGTCTTGACCGCCAGGCGCGAGAAAAGCGCGGCACGCTTGCGAGCGTTTTCGATGCGGTTGCGGCGTGCGAAAAATGCAACGACAACAGAGGCGAGACCTTCAATCAGCAGCAGCACACAATTGACCAGGCACGCACCCAAGATGCCGCCACCAACAGCGGCCCAGAAGAGCTGCGGGACGATGAAATCAAGCTGCGCCTGGACCATGTCAGTCCTCTACCGCATCGACGGTGTGATCCACAGGCGTGACCATGGCGGTCTCGCCAGTCTCCTTATCCGTGGCCCGGAACGCCTTGCGCGTGTAGCCGCCCACGACGCAGAGCTGCGTGATGGTCTCGCCCTTCTGGCCCAGGCGCGACTTACTGCGAATCTCCAGCGTCTGAGGACGGCTGTATTCGTCGGCCGCAGGGCACAGAACGCGCGTGTAGCTGGTGTTGCCATGACGGCGTGTTTCTTCGACGCGGCCACGCACCATCATCTGGTTGAAGCCCATTTGTCGACCGGCCTTAGGCGCGGCAGTTGCTGCATCACTCATCGTCATTTCTCCATCAAGCGGCTAAGCGCAGTTCGTCCCGGCTGTAGTTGAGTTCGGGGCGGTTTCTGGCCGGGGCATTGCAGAAACGCCTGTCCACGCGGTGCGGCGTGAAGTCATGAACAAGGCTGTCGTTCGCAGTGACATGGATGTCAGAAGAGCGCCAGGACACGCCAGCGTCTTCAAGCTGCTTACGATTGCGAAAGAACGTGGAGCGAGTGAATTCCTTGCGCATTACGTCTTCGTTTTGGGTGCACATGGCAGACCAGAAGCCATAGAGCTGCAAGCCCCTAGTACTGCCGTAAATGTTTTGCAAACGGGTCATCACTGCCTTGGTCGTGCGTACTGTTTCCATGGCTTGCTTCCCTTCGCGCAGGAGGCGCTCTACTTCTTTGTCGTGAATCGTTTCCAGGTAGGCGTCGTCCACCTCGCTCACTAGCGGGTTACGCCCAAAGTCGTACTGGAATTTGTCGGAGTGCACTTCGACCTCAACCCGCAGGCGGTTGTCGGCCAGGCGTTGCAATGCCTTGAGCTTGTTTTCTGCGCGCTCGAAGTTGCGCATATCCTTCTTTCCGTACATCAGCGCATAGGCTTGACGGAAGTAGTTGCGCAGGCGCGCATAGTCGTGAACCTTGAACTCGGAGCCCTTGTGATAGAACTTGACCGTCGTTGTCTTGCCCGCAAAGTACACAGCCATGTCGTACTTGGCTGCCTTCTTCTGACGGCGCGGGAAATTACGCAACTGGATGCTGTCGAAGAACTCTTTGCAGGCCGGTTTCGTGAGCGCGTAGACATGGGCAACGTCCACGCGGTGGACCGTCCAATTGCCCGACGGCGGCAGATCCACGCCCAGCAGCTTTTCGACCAGGTTGACGAAGAACGAGCAAGCCTTCTGGAAGTTGCGGGGCCCGCCATAGACGTTGTGGCCCATCATGGCCTTGTGCACGGATCCTTCGACCAGGATGTAAGGCTCGCAGGGAGCCAGGCGCGGCCGGCCGTTTTTGTCCGTAACCCAATCCTCGTACATGGGGCGCACGCTGATGCGCGAATCCCAGGAACCGAGAAGCTCGCCTGTGTGCAGCTCGTACAGCATTGCACCTGTAGCCAGGTCAACACCGGAGCGCAAAACGCATTGCTGCTCGATCGCTCGGACGAACGATTCGTCCATGGATGGGCTCTTCAGCTTGAGGGTGTCATAGGCCATTTTGTGACCCCTTCCCCAAAACTGGCGAAATCCTATCGGTAGGACTCTCAGGCGGTGCTACCACGCCCGCCTGAGAAAAAACCTGCTTTGCGAGAGCCTGCGATGAATACGTGCGACCAGCGGCCTTTTCCCGGCCCAGGAAGGCCAGGAAATCGAGATCCAGCGTGCTCGTGGACAAAAGCGAAAGGCCCTCCACGCGGATGCGATTGGAGAGCTCATAGAGGCGCAAATCGTCAATGCGATGTGGGCGGCGCATCATGGCCGTGACCTGGTCGTGTGCGTCATTGAGGCGTGCCGCCGAAAACGACATGCCCTGACCTGGTTTGCCCATGTAGAACGTGATGCTCATGACAGACGCCTCCCAAACAGGTCGGCAAGACGCCCAATCAGCCAATCGTGAAACGGCACAATGAGCAGCCAGAACAGGCACATAGAGAGCACTTGGCAACCCACAAAAAGCATCACCCAGAGCAACAGGGAGGAATTCGTGAGTCCAATATCAGCAGATGTCGTATGGATCGTTTGGGCCGCAGTCGCTGCGGCAATCGTTTTTGGAGCCATCACAACAGCGGTGAGCTTGCACATCAAGCGAAGCGAACGGAAAGAGCGCGAGGCACACAAAGCAGAAATCGACCGGCAGCGTGCCCAGGCCAAAGCAGCTCGGAAGCGAGCGAACGGGCGCAGGTAGCTGGTGTTCATACCTCGATACCTCTGTCGCGCAAGAGGTTCGTGATGGCAGCAACACCGGCGCAAAGGGCACTCTCTTCTCTGCAGTTTTTGTACGACCCATTGAGGAGCATCTCCTCAAGCGTGGCCCTGTCGGCCATGTAGTCCTGGTAGACCTGGGGAATGGTGCCCTCCACCTGGCCGACCTCGGCGGAAGCCGCCAGGCGAGCGCTTTGGTCTTCTTGACCAGGTGGAGAACTTATGGGGGATGTGTAAGCGGTTGTCGACATGCTGGCGGCTCCTTTTGCGTTACCCACTTTGGGTAACAGCCCGAAGCTACCATTGCTCAAGTTGGATAACAACCAAGAAAGCGCGCGTTATCCAAGTTGGGTAACATTTACGCAACACATGTACGAGGCTCTATGCAAAACACAATGAATCTGTTAGCCGAAGCTGAAAAGGTTAAGGATTTGAGCGCCTGGGCGAAGGAGCTAGGCTTGTCTAAGCGTGTGCTTTACACAGCCAAATATCGGGAACACCTCAGCCCATCTGTGGCGGGTGTTCTTGCGGAAAAGCTCGGCCTTGATGTCCAAGCGTGGATTGTTGTAGCCGCACTAGAAAGCGAGAAGGACAGCGCGTGCAAATCGCGCATGGTGCGCAAGTTTCTAACCGGCGCCGCCCTCGCCGGAACGCTGATGGGTGCTAGTGGTGCTGCTACTGCCGCCGTAGCAAACATTACTCAAGCCGCCGACGGTTTGTATATTATGTTTAATCACAAATGCTAGGCTACTTGTAGCAGTACGCCCTCTCATTGCAGGTCTCTCAAGGTTGTGCATGCCGAAACCTAGGCAATGGCTAGTCTCCTAGACCTCAGGCTATCCACCATCAAGAAATATCGGCGCGAGGGCAAGCTCCTCGCGCCGTTCATTTGGCATTGTTTTGGGAATCACGATGGGGAATTTCTACCATCGACGCAACCGCTTTCAATCATGCAGCGGGCAACTACGCACTAGCTGAATCTATCAAGCGCAAAAACGCTAGGCTTGTCAAGCAAATCTTGACCATGGAAAAGGAGCTTGCGAGGCATAAAACTGCGTCTGCAAACGCACCAATTTTCCAAATTGGCTAGCATCCGATACGAAATTGTCGGTCTCGGGCTTCTTTTCGTGCGGCCCTAACGTCATCGAGTTTCTTCATCCCGCATGCATTCACTCGGCACTCGGCATCAAGCACTCGAATCTGGTGCTCAAGCATTTGGCATTCGCTCGGAGTTGAAGAAGCAGATCGAGAAGCCACTGGAACGACTTGCTCCGCAGCTATGGCGTGGGCTTTATCTCTCTGCTGTCTGGCGATTGCCACCTGCTCTTCCCAAGATACGTGGGCAGGAACACGTGCAATACGATCCATAAAACGACCGTTTGCTGAGCACGGAACGCTCTCCCATGTGAGCCGATCTTGAAAGTCTTTGCAGAGGTAAATTTCCTTTGTCTCCGACCTATTCACCGGACGGCTGCTCTGTTGCGTTATCTGTTGACCGCCCTTGCAGGGTGTATTGCTGTAGGTATTTCCACATCGATAAATCTGGCCTGTAGCTTCGGTGCGAGGCTCTTCAGGTACCAAGACTCTTGGGGCAACGACAGTCGGCTCCGGCGGAGGCCGAGGCACAGGTCGTTGAGAAGCCGCCGGAGGAGGCCCAACTAAGAAGCGCAGTATTTCGGACTGGTACCTATACGCTAGCGCGCCAGTCAAAAGCACTGCAACAGTAAGAACGAGCTTTGTGAAAAAGCTCATTTCATTCCGGCCACTTACAAACGGATTTTCCGTCTTCCAACTCCCAGGATCATAGTGCCCCATACCCTCACCCTCCACTTATGAGTCAGATCATAGAGCACAGCACTTTATGCGGTGCACTACATCTCATGCAGAGCTAAAGTTCAGAACATAATAGGCAATGGAAAATCAATACCTCATTTACTTAGAAGAAGACCAAGAATTGTATGCAGCTGTTAAGGGCGCACTTCCCGCGCTGCAGCGACTGAGCCCCGATCAAATTGAGAAACTTGTCTTCTATTTGAAGAGCTTGCACCACTACTACCCGAAGAGCGAGAACCACAACGTCTACTGGTCAGTCTTCGACGATAAGCTTCAAGGAATACGGAACTCCTCAGAGCAACTAGATCTTCAGCGACAAGCAAGCCGTTCCCTAATGAAAGGGGTTGCTCTATGCGCCATGGGTGGAGTGTCTTTGGCGGTTGCTCTGGCTGCATTTATAGGTACCCAAACTGGGCTCGGCGCTGTATTTCTTTGCATTGCGTGTTCCTGTGTATTTTTCGCCGATTCCACGTTCTTCATGAAAGCGATAAAGGTAAGCAAAGAGCAAGATCGAAAATATTTTCTATCCTCTGTTCGCGCCGCTAATGCGTGTAATGAACTTGACTGGGCAGGTCTTTTTTCTTATAACATTGCAACAAAAGACGGAGCTCTAAGCGATGCTGATTTAGCACATCTCAATGAGCAGGTTACTGAACTAACAGCAAAGCTTCGCAATGCTCTCTACAACGACGAATATTTCCAATATTCAAAGATAACAAAATACGATAGATGAACCTCAAATCCCAATTTGTCTTCTTGGACACGAGCGAGCAGCTCATCAGGCGTCTAGGCTGATGCGGTTCATTCCATGAGATTCGAGCGTATCTGAGCATTGCGAATGGCCAGGCTCTCCAGGTACTCCAAGTCCTTTTTCTGCTGCTGGGCCAGCTGGACAGGCTGCGTGACCGGCACGGGATGCTGTGGCGCCTGGCGCGTTTCGTCCTTCGCCGCGGTCTGCGGTGGTCGCTCTGGAGCCTGGCGTAGCGGCATGCGCCAATCCAAAAAGTAGCCAACAGGCTGGCCGTTGCAGAAGAGCAGCGCTCCGACCCGCAGCCGGGCGACAATGCAAGCGGTAAGTGAAGATCCCGCCCAAACCTCAGGAGGACTGGCATGGCTGTGCCGCAAAGCAAACAGGAATTGCTGGACGCGATTCGCAAGAGCTACCAGCAGCTGATGGCCGATCTCGTCAACGTGCCACCGGAGCGAGCGCGAGAATCGACGCTCGAAGGTCATGCCCAGGGCACGCAGATGAGCGTGGCCGATCTGGTGGCTTATCTGATCGGTTGGAATCTGCTGGTGCTGAAATGGTGCGATGGCAAGTCCAGAGGAATCTCGGTGGACTTTCCCGCAACGGGCTACAAGTGGAACGAGCTGGGCCGTCTGGCACAGAAGTTTTATGCCGACCATGCAGACGTTGCCTATGCCGATCTGCTGCGACACTTTGCAGACGTGCATTCCCGCATCGCGGCTTTGGTCGAGCAAGAGACTGATGTGTCGCTTTACGGCGTCCCTTGGTATGAGAAATACACCCAAGGCCGGATGATCCAGTTCAACACTTCGTCGCCTTATGCCAATGCGCGCGGACGGTTGCGCAAATGGAAGAAGGCCAACGGAATCGCCTGACAGGCTTGCGAAGCCCTGGGCGGACATCGTGGAGCACGTGGCCGAAGGGCTATGGAAGGCTCCGTGGAGGCCGGTGATCGAGCAGCGGCCGGGGTAGCAGCGCGGAACGGGATGAGTGACTGCCCGACGCCAAGGGATTTCGAGGAGAAGATTGTAAGAGTCAACTGCCCTACTCAGAAAGCGAAAAAGCTGGCCTATCCCTCCCTTGCTGCTGCGCTCCAACCACAACGCTTCAAGTAGTCCGCCCAAGCAAGGCGGCGCATCATGGCAATAGCAGCAAGTTTCAGGAAGCATGCAGAGGCAATGGCGCTGCAACTGGTGCTGCCTTTTGGCCGTCTTGTCTGGAATACATCGCGCCCCACAACGCGCCTCGGCCGCTAGATTCGCTCGTATCACAAAGGCCATGAAGGCGCGCGGCATGGTCAAATCATATGCAGCTTCGAACCTGCTGGCAAAATGGAGACCATGCGATTCCTCCACACGATGTTGCGCGTTGGCAATCTCCAGCGCTCTATTGATTTCTACACCAACGTCATCGGCATGCAACTGCTGCGCACGTCCGAGAACCCCGAGTACAAGTACTCGTTGGCCTTTCTTGGCTTCGAAGGTGGTAACCCGGGTCAGGCGGAAATTGAGCTGACTTACAACTGGGGAACCGAGAGCTACGACATGGGCACGGCTTACGGTCATATTGCTCTGGGTGTGCCCGATGCCTATGCAGCCTGCGAGAAAATCAAGGCTGCCGGCGGCAATGTGACCCGTGAAGCAGGTCCCGTCAAAGGCGGCAGTACCGTGATTGCCTTTGTGACGGATCCTGACGGCTACAAGATTGAACTGATCCAACGCAAAGACGACCTGGGCACCGGCACCGGTCTGCGGTGATTATTTTTCTTCAGATTCCTGAACCGAGCGGCACATGGGTGCCGCTTTTTTTGCCTGAACGGCCTACCTATCGTTCAAACATGGGTTTTCAGGCATTGGCCGGCATTCCAGACTCGGTACTCCAACACCAATCAGGAGACAGGCAATGAGTGACTCGGTTCTGGAGCAACTCCAGCAGCGTTTGCGGCATCTTGAGGATATTCAGTCGATACAGGCTTTGAAGGCTCGGTACTTGCGAGCCTGTGACCAGAAGCAGCCGAATGCAATGCGTGAGTGCTTTGTGGAGCATGGTGCGGTCATCGAAGCCGATGGTTTTCCGGCTTTTACGGATCGAGAAGAATGGGTTGAAACCTTCAGCAGACTGGCAGTTGCCAACCCATCAATCCAGGACATGCACCACGGCCATAACCCTCAGATCAGCTTTATGGGAGCTGATAGTGCAAAAGGCTTGTGGGATCTGGAGTTCTGCCAGGTCAATGTCAAGGAACGCACCATCGTCAATCTCTCAGGTCAGTACAGCGATGAGTACGAGCGAATCAACGGTTACTGGCAGATCCGTTCCATGCGCTTCGCGCGGGGATCGTTTGTCATGCGCCAGGTCGATGCCGGCGGTATTGAAAGAGTCATTGCCCTGGGCAAGCCTCCGGCAGCTGGATTCATTGGAATCAACTGATCCTTGCTCTGCCGCAAATATCAAAAAGCCCGATACAGCGAATGCCATATCGGGCTTTGTGCAAGAAAACAGGGTCTATCAGTCGACCAGAATCACTTCCACACGGCGAGCTTCGGCATTGGAGCCGTCGGCCTGAGATTGCTCGGGCTTCTTCAGCTCGACCTTGTCTTCCGCCACGCCCAGTGCCACCAGAGCGGCCTGGACGGCTTGCGCACGGTGCTTGGCCAGCTCCGCATTGATTTCAGCACTGCCGGTTGCATCATGGAAGCCGGAGATCACGGCGCGCTTGCCTTCAGCCACGCCCTTGACCACATCGCTCAGCGCTTCGTTGGCGCCAGCGGCCACTTCCGCCTTGCCAGAGACAAAGTAGAACTTGACCACACCGTTTTCCACGATCACGCGGGCCGCCTCTTCAACCACCACCACAGGTACGTTGGTCGCGCTGGGTGCGGACACAGCGGCTTCAGCCTTGGGAGCGTGGGAAATGCCGCGCTTGTAGACGACGGTGCCAACGACGGTGGAGACAACCAGAGCGATCAGGGCAAACAGAAAACCCAGGGCAAAGCGTTGCTGGCTATCGTCGTCAGAGCTGTTGAAGGACATGAATGAAATCTCCGTATGTGCGGGTGATTATGAAAGTACGAAACCTGTATTCATGACACTTTGCGGCCTGACTACATGCTTCAGGCCGACAAAGCGACAAAACCACGCATTCTAGAGGTTTGCCGTGAAAGGCCTTCACGACTGCCTTCACGGCAATCGCAAAAAGGATTCATCTCAGCCGCTTCACAGCGGCAAAGCGTTGCTTTTACGCCTTCGTGCGTGCACAGGTGCACCGAAGGCGCGCCCGCGCGTTATATATCAAAGTCAATTCAGCTCTGAATCCGGTTTGAGGAGTTTCCATGTCCGCCCTTCCTTTGTTGAATCATTCCATGCGTGATGCTGACCAGATGCTGGAGCGGGCTCTGGTGCAGTGGGGAGGTGACGAGGATTTGTGGATTTTTGGGTATGGCTCTCTGATCTGGCGCCCCGAATTTGACTTCAGCGAACGCCGTTCAGCCCATGTACATGGCTGGCATCGTGCTCTGAAAATGTGGAGCACCATCAACCGTGGCACGCCCCAGGTACCAGGCCTGGTGTTTGGCATGCTCTCGGGCGGCAGTTGCCAGGGCATGGCCTTCCGTATTCCGCGAAACCAGGGCGATACCGTGATGCGCAAGCTCTGGTTGCGTGAGATGCCCAATGCCGTCTATGACCCGCGCTGGCTGCCTTGCCGCACCCCGCATGGGGCTGTGAAGGCCCTCGCATTCACGCTCTCACGCCAAAGCCCGCACCATACCGGCGAGCTGGCGCCGGATGAATACCGGCGCATCTTCTCTCAGGCCCAGGGCATATACGGCACGACACTGGACTACGCCCAGGCCACTTTTGACGAGTTGCAACGGCTGGGCATTGACGACAAGGCACTCAGGCGCCTGCTGGCCTATGCGGACTTCCAGCAAGCCAGGTGCTCAGCTGTTGCTGCTATTTGAAACGTAGCTAACATCGCTCTACTGTATTGGGATACGAGGCAAAAAAGCTTGAAGTTCTGGCGATCCGGGGCACAATGGCCTTTTGATTTCGGAAAGACTGCCATGCTCCTTAACCGTGTTGCCGCCCTCTTTTCGCGCCCTGCCTGGACAGGTCTGGCGCTTGCCGCAAGCCTGGCCGTGACGGCCTGCTCCACGACCAGCAACACGGCCGCACCCTCTTCTTCGGAGACGGCCCCTGCAGCAACTCGCAGCAAAGGCGTGCAATCGATTGCACGCCTGGAAGCCACCAAGGGGAGCCAGGTAACGGGCACGGTGCAGTTCTTCCCGCAGCCCGACGGCAGCATTCGAGTACAAGGCCGCGTGGAAGGGCTGGCGCCGAATAGCGAGCATGGCTTTCACGTCCATGAAAAAGGCGACTGCTCCAGCGGCGATGGCTTGAGCGCCGGCGGCCACTTCAACCCTGGACAACAGGCGCATGGCAAATTCGGCGACACCAAGGCCCATCACATCGGTGACCTGCCCAGCCTTGACGCCGATACCCTGGGCGTGGCGACCATCGATTTTGTGAGCAAGGAGCTCAAACTGGACAGAGGCGGCAACGGTATTCTGGGCCGATCGTTGATTGTGCACAATGATCCGGATGACTACACGACCCAGCCGACCGGCAATTCCGGCGCGCGCCTGGCTTGTGCCGTGATCGAGCGCGGCGCGTAAAGCCGTCGCCCTCGCATGGAAAGAGCCGCGAACACGCGCCAGCAAGACCAGGCCTTGGCTGAGACACAGCGGCAAACCTAGACGAGCTCGGCAAAGTCAATGGTTGTCGAGTCCTAGTCCCTACTTCAGGGGCTTTCTGGCGGCCGTGAATTGCGGTCATTCCAGATCCTGCGCGCTTCCTCCAAGGCCTGCACGGTGTCCACATCGAGCACGCAGCCTATGTCATCGCAGTCCCAGCGTTGCAGACGCTGATTCTCCGCCGCATTGCGCACGATGGAGGCCGCACCCTGATCACCGCTCAGCAGGGCGAGTGCAGGAGCTGCTGCTCGGCTGAAAGCCACGGGATGGCCCTTCCGTCCCTGGTAGAAGGGTTGAATCACATGCAGCTCACGGCTATCCAGCCGCGTTAGCTGCAAGGCCAACTCGTGTAGCGTAGCGGCCTGAATCAAAGGCAAATCTGCTGGCAGGATCAGCCAGCCATTGGCGCCGGCCGTGGCCTTGACGGCCGCCGCAATGCTGTCGCCCATGCCGGGATGCGGCCCGCATTCCAGATGCCAGGGAAGGCCAGAGACCTGCACCGCAGCCAGCGTGGTCTGCAAAACGGTTTGCAGGCCCAGCATGGCCTGGAGCTTGTGGCTGGAGCCGCCCGATGCGAGAAAGCGCTCTCCCCTGCCCGCAGCGAGAACCATCACACAAGGCAGGTCCGGATCAACCATGGGAGCGGGCAAAACTTCTTGATTCATATTGCTGTCGAGCATAACGCCGGCTTTGGCTGCGCGGCACAATATGAACATGAGCAGCCTATCTTCATCCATTGCCGATCTGCGCAAAAGCTATGAACGCGCAGAGCTGAGCGAATCCTCTTCCAACCAGAATCCCCTGCAGCAGTTCGACCAGTGGCTGCAGGAAGCCGTAAGAGCCCAGGTACCCGAGCCCAATGCCATGACTGTGGCGACCGTGAGCGGCGACCTGCGACCCAGCACGCGCATCGTGCTGATCAAAGGCTATGACGAGCGTGGCATTGTCTGGTACACCAACTACGACAGCCGAAAGGGTCAGCAACTGGCGGGCAATCCATTCGCTGCCCTGCAATTTCACTGGGTGGAGCTGGAGCGTGTGGTGCGCATCGAAGGCCGCGTGGAAAAAGTCAGCGCTGAGGAAAGCGATGCCTACTTTGCCAGCCGTCCGCTTGACTCCAGGATCGGGGCCTGGGCCAGTCCACAAAGCCAGGTCATCAGTGGTCGCGGCGTGCTGGTGGCCAATGCCGCCAAATACAGCGCGCAGTTTTTACTCAATCCCCCCCGACCTCCTCATTGGGGCGGTTTCCGTCTGGTGCCCGAGCGTTGGGAGTTCTGGCAGGGGCGCAAGAGCCGGCTGCATGACCGCCTGAGCTACCGACAGGAGGGTAAGGACTGGATTCGCGAACGGCTGGCGCCCTGAGTTTTAATGGATCCGTCATGAAAATGTGAGGGCGCTGGGACAGAAAGCGCCCTCTTCGCTGATTACTACAGGTTTGTGATTGAGTGAATGCATTTTTGTTGGTAGTGATAAATAATCCATGTAAGTTACATTAAAATCATCATATGCAAGACAAGAACATTCCGGATAAGCAGTCCCCAGATTCATCCACACTGCCCACTGGAAGCCAGCTGTTTCGCGACTGGCTCGAGCATGAGGGCAGCAAGAGCTGGGATGCGCTGGACACCTCTCCAGACGGCAATTATGAAAAGGTCTGGCAGGCCTGGTTGATGCATCTGTCCGGGCAGGCACCGATCGCAGACAAGGAGCGCCCTGCCCGCAGGCAGCATTCTTCAAAGTCCTGGCATCAGGCAAGCGAGCTGGATGTGCAGAGCTTCTTGCAGATACGCGACGGCCAACGTGCGCACCACCACCCCGAGCGCAAGATCAGTCCTGTCACCCGCCGCCGCTACTGGCGGCTGCTGGAGCGCATCTACGACCATGCGATGGAGCACGGCTGGATCAGCGCCAACCCTGCAACCGGTCTAGAGCCGGCCGAACGACCTCCCTCGGAAGACGGCAAAGGCCATTGCCTGCCCCCCCTGCTCTGGCAGTCACTGCCAAGGCACTTTCCCAGCGCAGATGGTTATCAGGACGCACGTGACCGCGCCATTGTGCTGCTGCTCTACGAGATGGCTCTGGCCCCCGAAGAGGTGCGCTGCCTGCTATGGAAGAACCTGCTTTCAAGCGCAAATCAGGTCTGGGTTGGCAGCTCGGAAAGCATTGCGAACGGAGAGTCGCCCCTGCCCCGCTACCTGCAGATAGAAGGCGGCAGAAATGCTCAGCAAAGGCTGCTTGAGCTGCCCGACTCCGTGGCCCAGGGCTTGCAAAGCTGGAGAAGATTCAGCGCCGCACAGCGCGGGCCGTCGGTGATCGACGGCAACCATATCGTCTTCTATTCGCGCCGTGGCGGCGAGTTGTCGGTACGCATGCTGTTCCATGTGGCTTCGCAGATCATTCAGCGCGCCCATCAGGCCCAGCCCGAGGACAGCCAGAAATTTCCGCTGCAGCGTGTGGGGCCGCAGGTCTTGCGCAACACGGCCATCGTGCAATGGCTGCGCGCCGGCGTGCCCGAATCGGAGGTGATTGCCAGGATAGGCGTGGACAGCACTCGTTCCCTGCGCCATCTGCAGCACTATCTATAGCCATGGTATCCGGCCCAGGCCATAACCTGGACCGGATGCGGCTTGACTCACCAAGAGCCGGATCAGAAGTCCATTCTCAGACCGACCACCAGATTGCGACCCGTCAACGGGGCAGCACTCTTGATGAACGAGGTTGCAGCGTAGGCCAGACGGTTGGTGAGGTTCTGGCCCTTGACATAGAACTGCCACTGGTTGCCACCAGTCTTCCAGAGGTAGCTGGCGCCCAGGTTCAGCATGCCGTAGCCTGGCGTCTGGGTTTCGTACTGGGCCGTGCGGTTCTGGCGCAGCACCTGGGTCCATTCAGCCATGGTGTCCCAGCCGGCCAGACGTGCATTCACACGCAAGCCCGCACGCAAGGCCGGAATGCGTGGCAGCGCAGAGCCGTCTTCCAGACGCGCACGCACGCCGTCACCAAACACACTCAGGCTCAACTCACGACTCAGGCGCTGGCTCAGCTGAGCCTCCCAGCCCGTAAAGCGCGCATTGCCCTGGGTGTATTGCAGCAGTTGCAGCCCTTCGTGGGCATCCAGCGTGGCGCCGTAGATATAGCCCTTGATACGGTAGTGATAGGCATTGAGCTTCCAGGTCGTATCACCAGCCGTCTTGGCCAGGCCCAGGTCCAGCGCCTGCGAGCGCTCGCGCGACAGATTGGAATTGCCGATCTCGTAGGTTGCCGTGGCCATGTGCAGGCCGTTGGCAAACAGCTCTTCCGCCGTGGGCATGCGGCTGCCGCTGGTGAACGAAGCCGATGCACTGTAGCCGGGCTGGAACTTCCAGACCGTGCCCAGCGACGCCGAAGTGGCGCTGTGGCTGCGACGTTCGTTGCTCAACTCGGCCTCCACACGCTGGCGGTCGTGACGCAAGGCCCCTTGAAAGCTCCAATCCTGCCAGCGGTATTCCTCCAGCAGATAGAGGCTGTGGCGCTGGGTGTCCGTGGGCTGCACATAGGCCTCTTCGCCGGTGGCGCTGAAGCGGCGCTTGAGGGTCTGCAGACCCAGCGTGCCACGCCAGCCGGCGATGGGCTCATGCTCCATCTCCAGGCGCAGGTCATGGGCCTTGTTTCTGAACTGGGTGGCCACGCTGCCGTCCTCGATCTCGTCGTGGCGGTAATTGGTCAGGCCTCCTCGCAGACGCAGCGCCGCAATACCGGCGGTGGGCTTGCGCCATTCGCCACGCAGATCCCAGCGCTCGCTGGTCAGATCGACAACCGGCACGCTGCCGCTTTCCTCATGATCATGATCATGGTCGTGGTCGTGCCCGTCATGCGAGCCGCAATGCAGATGATCGCCATGTGCGTGGCAGCCTTCGAAGCTGTGCTGATGGCCGGGCAGGCCGTACTTGGCCTGTTGCCGCGTGTAGGCCAGGCCCAGATAGCCCTGATTGCCTACCCAGGACAGACCCACGCTGCCCGTGTTGCCGCGGCTGAAACTGCCAGGAACCTTGCTCTGGCCCCAGCCACTGCCCACGCGATAGTCTCCCGCGTTGCGCGCCACGCCTTCGGCATGCAGCACCAGCTGGCCGTTATCGTTCTTCAGCGGTGTGGCAGTGGTCAGGGAGAACGCACCTGCCGACATGCCTGCAGCTGTGCCAGCCTGCACCTCGGCCGAACCTTCCAGGCCTTTCTCGGGCGCCTGGGTCGGAATCTTGCCATCCAGCACATTCACCACGCCTCCCATGGCGCCAGGGCTGTAAAGCAAGGCCGAAGGGCCGCGCAGCACTTCGATCTGCCGGGCCAGCAAAGGCTCGGTGGTCACCGCATGGTCGGGGCTGACGGTCGATGCGTCGAGCAACTCCGAGCCATCGCTGAGCACGGAGACCCGCGCACCATCCATACCGCGAATCACCGGGCGGCTGGCTCCCGCACCGAAATGGCTGGCATTGATGCCGGGCTCGGCCGCAAGGGTCTCGCCCAGGGTTGCAGCGCGGCGCAGGCGCAGCTCCTCTTCGCCGAGCACCTGAACGGGCGTAGCCATATCGCCGGCGGCCATGCCGGTCGCCGACACCGTCACCTCAGCCAGGCTGGACTCCTGCTTGGCCGCATCGGACTGCGCAAAGGCCAGGGGTGAACAGGCCAACAGGCCCAGGCCTGTGCCCAGGGCCAGTCCGCGCCCTGCCGGCTGCAGCGCCTCGATGGCGCGGGCCAGAGCCGACTTGGGAGAGCGGCGCAAGGAATGGGCGGAAGAATTCGAAAAACGTTGAGACATCTCAGTTCCACAAACAACCGTGCGCACGCAGACGATCAAAGAAAGTACGCACGGATATTCAATAAAAACAGCTTGAATCGCTTATTTATAAAGCGCTTATAGCTATCAATTCTGAAGTTTCTGACCTGTGCGGAAAGCCATGCCGCAGCATGGCCTCAACCTAGGCCAGGGAGCTGAGAGACAGAGGGGGCGCGCGTGCAGCCAGCGGTGCTGCAATAAAGACGGCTCTGGGCGCGGGAGCAAAGGGCCGGGGGATGAAGCTATCAGGTGGCGGCGCACTGAAAGCGAGTACGGCCACAGGCCCGGCATAGCCATGATTGGCCTGGTCCAGCAACTGGCATTCTGCCGGTCCGTGACCGGCAAACAGCGCATGCACCCAGGAAAGGTCCGAGGCGCAACTGCTGCGGTCGGCCCGGCAGTCTCCCGCCGCTTCGGCAGAGGCTGCCGATAGGGCCGGCGCCGCATGGCTGTGCACCGCATAGATCTTGCCCCCAGGCGCGCTGCCCAGGTGAACGGCACGGTGCATCTGGCCCAGCGTCGGCCCCAGAACCATGGCCAGGGCCAGCAGGCCCATCAGCCAGCGCATCACCCAGCTTTCGCGCAGGCACAGGCGGTCGTCAGCAGGAGCTGAACGGCTGGGTCGGCGCAGATGGGAGTGAAGTGACACGTTAAGGGACTAAAGCGATCTCTGGCGACACGATAGCAGCCAAGGGTTGCAGAGTGTATCTGCACTCCGGGCCATACGCTGAAAGCCTGGCTTAATCCTTGAGCCAGCGTGAAAACGCTTTCTGGAACTTCTGCACCTTGGGGCCCACCACGAAAGCGCAGTACCCCTGGCCCGGGTGCTGCAGGAAATAGTCCTGGTGATAGTCTTCGGCGGGCCAGTAGTTGGTCAGGGGCTCGATCTGGGTGACGATGGGAGCATCGAACGCTTTTTCGTTCTGCATTTCCTGCAGCAAGGCCTGTGCCTGGGCCGTTTGCCGCGCATCGGTGGTGAAGATCGCGCTGCGGTACTGCGTGCCCACGTCGTTGCCCTGGCGGTTCAGCGTGGTCGGATCATGCGTGCCGAAGAAGATCAGCAGCACATCGCGCAGGCTGATGACCGCAGGATCGAAGTCGAGCTTCACCACCTCGGCATGGCCGGTCTGCCCGGTACAGATATCGTCGTAGCCGGGATGATCCAGGTGGCCATTGGCATAGCCGCTCTCCACATCGACAATGCCGCGCACACGGTCGAATACGGCTTCAGTGCACCAAAAGCAACCTCCGCCCAGATAAATGGTTTCCGCAGCCATCACCGGCTCCTCGTTTTTAAGACGCGTCAAGCGTAGCTCAAATCAACTACCCATTTCCACCAGTGACAGCGATTGCGGCCCCGCTATGCTGCAGGGCGCCCACTACACTGCTTGCTGCGTTGCAATACAAGCCCTACCATGGGGCGCATAGAACAGAAAAACCTGCCTCAGAGGGATACATAACATGAAGCGTTCCAGCCGCTGGGCCTTGAGTCTGGCCCTGATCGGCTTGCTGGCCATCACAGGCTGGCGCGCAGTCGTCAATCTGCAGCATAAAAAGCAGGCCGTGGTCAACGGCTCGGCGCCGCTGGAACTGCCCATACAACTGGCTACCCAAGAGGTTCTGACGGCCCAACCCCTTCAGCTTGCCTTGAGCGTTCCCCTCAACGGCGTGGTTCAAGCAGTGAACTCGGCCGTGGTCAAAGCTTATGTCGCGGGCGAACTGCGCGGCCTGACGGTACGCGAAGGCGATAGTGTCAGCAAGGGACAGCAGCTGGCGCGCGTCGATGCTACGGAAGCCGAGGCACGCTGGCGTCAGGCTCAGCAGCAGGCCGATGCCTCCAGAGCCCAGCTGGCGATTGCCCAGCGCAATCAGGACAACAATGCAGCCCTGGTGCAAAAAGGCTTTATCTCCACCACGGCACTGCTGACCTCCCAGGCCAATCTGGATTCGGCCCGCGCCAATCTGGCTGCCGCCCAGGCCGCAGCCGATGCGGCCCGCAAGGCCGTCACGGACGCCGTCATCACCAGCCCCATGAGCGGTCGGATCGCCCAGCGCTTTGTCCAGAACGGGGAGCGTGTCGGTGTGGAAGCGCGCATCGTCGAAGTCGTCGATCCAGGCAAGCTGGAAATCATGGCCCAGCTCGCTCCCGCAGATTCGGTGCAGGTTCAAGTCGGCCAGATGGCCGAGTTGCAAGTGCCCGGTGCCCCCCAGGACATGACAGCCATCACCGCCAAGGTGGTGCGCATCAACCCCAGCGCCCAGACCGGCTCGCGCACCGTGGCCGTCTATCTGGCAGTACAAGCGGACGAAGCCGCCAAGAACAATAGCAGCCAGCGCACTCCCCAGTTGCGCCCTGGTCTGTTTTTGCAAGGAAGCCTACTGACCGGCAACACCAGCCAACTGGCCGTGCCTCTGGCCGCCGTGCGCACCGACAAGCCCCAGCCCTATGTGCAGGTGCTGCAAGCCGGCAAGCCGGCCGTGGCCGCAGTCGCACCGCAGCCGGCCCAGGAGATGGTCGCCCGCACAGAGCTTCGAGTGATCCACAAGACCGTGGAACTGGGGCGCCAGTCCGCCCATGAAGGCGCAACCTGGGTTCAGATCCTCAAAGGCCTGAATGCGGGCGACCGGATACTGGCCGGCAGCACCGGCGGTCTGCGCGAAGGAACGCTGGTCGAGGAGTCGAACCAGGCTGCCGTTAAGGCCCCCGGTGCCAAGGAGGCGGAAGCAGGTCGCCCCGGGAGCCCATAAATGTGGTTCACGCGCATCAGCCTGAAAAACCCGGTTCTGGCCACCATGCTCATGCTGGCATTTGTGGTGTTGGGCATTTTTTCCTATCAACGGCTCAAGGTCGACCAGTTCCCGAACATCGAATTTCCCGTGGTGGTGGTGACAGTCGAATATCCGGGCGCCTCGCCCGAGATCGTGGAGAGCGAGGTCACCAAGAAGATCGAGGAAAGCGTCAACTCGGTCGCCGGCATCAATGCCCTGACCTCGCGCAGCTACGAAGGCACCAGCGTCGTCATCATCGAGTTCCAGCTGCATATAGACGGGCGCCGCGCTGCCGACGATGTGCGCGAGAAGGTCGCCTCGGTGCGCCCCACTCTGCGCGACGAGGTCAAGGAACCGCGTGTCATCCGTTTCGACCCGGCCAGCACGGCAGTCTGGTCGCTGGCCGTGCTGCCAGACCCCCATGCCCTGCACGGCGAGACCGCCCCCGATGGCCAGAACGTGATGCCGCCCGATGCGATTGCACTGACCAGTTGGGCCGACCAGGTGCTGAAAAAGCGGTTGGAGAACGTGCGCGGCGTGGGCGCCGTGAACATGGTGGGAGCCACCAAGCGCGAGATCAATGTCTATCTGGACCCACGGGCGCTCGAGGCCTACGCCATCACCCCCGAGCAGGTTGCCCAGGCGGTGCGTGCCGAGAACCAGGATCTGCCCGTGGGGGCGATCCGATCCAAGGCCCAGGAACGCGTGGTGCAGATCGATGCCCGCATTCAGCGCCCCGAGGAATTCGCCCGCATCATCGTGGCCTACCGCAACGGCGCCCCGATCCGCGTCGGCCAGCTGGCCCGCGTGCAGGACGATGCGCAGGAGCTGCAGACCCTGGCGCTGTACAACGGCAGCCGTACGCTGCTGATGTCCGTGCAAAAGGCCCAGGACGAGAACACCATCGAGGTGGTCGACGGCCTGAATGCAGCGATCAAAGCCATCGCTCCCGAGCTGCCGCCCGGCGTGCGCCTGCAGGCGATTGCCGACAACTCGCGCGCCATCCGCGTGGGCGTGGACAACGTTCGCCAGACGCTGATCGAGGGTGCCTTGCTCACGGTGCTCATCGTGTTTCTGTTCCTGAACTCCTGGCGTTCCACGGTGATCACGGGGCTGACACTGCCCATCGCGCTGATCGGCACCTTCCTCTTCATGTACTGGTTCGGCTTTTCCATCAATATGGTCACGCTGATGGCGCTCTCGCTTTGCGTGGGCCTGCTGATCGACGATGCCATCGTGGTGCGAGAGAACATCGTGCGCCATGTACAGATGGGCAAGAACGCCTATCAGGCAGCCATGGAAGGCACGCAGGAGATCGGGCTGGCCGTGCTTGCCACCACGCTCTCCATCGTCGCCGTATTTCTGCCCATAGGCTTTATGGGCGGCATCATCGGGCAGTTCTTCCATGAGTTCGGCATCACCATCGTGGCTGCCGTGCTGATCTCCATGTTTGTCAGCTTCACGCTGGACCCCATGCTTTCCAGCGTCTGGCATGACCCGGCGATCCACGCCCACGGCGAACATGACAGCAAAAGCCTGTACGACCGCACGCTGGGGCGCGTGACGGCCTGGGTGGAGCGCATGAGCGACCGGCTCTCGGACTTCTACCAGGGCATACTGCGCTGGTCGCTGGCCCACAAGCTGCTCACCCTGGCGCTGGCATTCATTATTTTCATAGCTAGCATCGCGCTTGTACCCTTGCTTGGCACCGAATTTGTACCCAAGGCGGACTTCTCGGAAACTTCGATCAGCTTCAACACCCCCGAAGGCTCCTCGATCGAAGCCACCGAAGCCAAGGCCAGACAGGTGACGGACATATTGCGCGCCTTGCCCGAGGTGCGCTACACGCTGACCACCATCAACACCGGCAATGCCAACGGCAAGAACTACGCCAATATCTATGTGCGCCTGGTTGACCGCCATCAGCGCAACCGCAATGTGGACGAGATTTCGGCCTATCTGCGCCCCAGGCTGCAGGCGATAGCGGGCATCAAGCTCACCCATGTGGGCCTGCGCGAGGCCGTGGGCGGGCAAAAGCAGGTCGAATTCTCTCTCATGGGCCCGGATCTGGACGAACTGGCCCGCCTGAGCCAGATCGTGCAGGAGCGAATCGACGATATTCCGGGCCTGGTCGACCTGGACTCCAGCCTCAAGCCCCACAAGCCCATGGTCAATATCGAGGTCCATCGCGATGCCGCGGCCGATCTGGGCCTGTCGATAGGCAATATGGCCGGCGCGCTGCGCACCTGGGTGGCCGGCCAGACCGTGGGCAACTGGCGGGCCAGCGACGACCAGACCTATGACGTGAACGTGCGGCTCGAGCCCGAGGTGCGCACCACGCCGCAGGACCTGGAGCGCCTGCCGTTTGCACTGGCGGCCGGAGATGGCGGCATGCGCATCGTGCGCCTCAACCAGATTGCCAGCGTGGTGGACAGCACCGGCCCCAGCCAGATCAACCGCCGCAATCTCAACCGCGAGGTCGCCATCAACGCCAATGTCTATCTGCGCAGCACGGGCGAGGTCACGGCCGATATCAAGCAGGCACTGGCCACCATTCCCATGCCGCCCGGCTATAGCTACCAGTTCAGCGGTGCGGCCAAGAACATGGCCGAATCCTTTGGCTACGCGATTTCCGCGCTGATGCTGGCCATCATCTTCATCTACATGATTCTGGCCAGCCAGTTCAAGAGCTTTCTCCAGCCCCTGGCGCTCATGACCTCGCTGCCCCTGACTCTGATAGGCGTGGTGCTGGCACTGATGATGTTCGGCTCGGCCCTGTCCATGTTCTCCATCATCGGAGTGGTCATGCTCATGGGTCTGGTGACCAAGAACGCCATTTTGCTGGTGGACTTTGCCATCCGCGCCCGCGAACCCCGCACCGACGAGGTCAGCGGCCAGAGCGAGCCAGGCCTGCCGCGCAACGAAGCGCTGCTGCTGGCGGCCCGGGTGCGCCTGCGCCCGATCCTGATGACCACGCTGGCCATGATCTTCGGCATGGTGCCGCTGGCCTTTGCGGTCACCGAAGGCTCCGAGCAACGCGCCCCCATGGGCCAGGCCGTGATCGGCGGCGTCATCACTTCCTCGCTGCTGACCCTGGTCGTGGTGCCCGTGGTTTACTGCTATCTCGATGATTTTGCCAACTGGATGCGCCGTAAATGGTCTGGCGCCCCCTCAAAAAGCGCTGAGCCGCCGCACGAAGCCTCCGAGGCTCGTAGAATCGATGGTTTGTCCTGATAAGTCTTTCCCCGGAGATACCATGGCCCTGCCAATGAATGCCCAAGTGGACCCGCGCGATGTGCACGCGCAGGCTCGTTTCAACATGATCGAACAGCAAATCCGTCCCTGGAACGTGCTGGACGAGTCCGTGCTGGAGCTGATGGGCAAGGTCCACCGTGAAGACTATGTGTCGCCCGAATACGCGAACATGGCCTATATGGACATCGAAGTCCCCTTGAAGGGCACTGCCGAAGAAGCTGCCGCCAAGGGCTGGCATATGCTGGCGCCCAAGATCGAAGCGCGCATGCTGCAAGACGCCAAGATCAAGCCCACAGACCGCGTGCTTGAGATCGGCTCTGGCTCCGGCTATATGGCAGCCCTGCTGGCTGCCCAGGCCAAGGAAGTGGTAACGCTGGAGATCGACCCCGAGCTGGCCGAAATGGCCCGTGAGAATCTGCTCAGCGCTGGCGTCAAGAACGTCGAAGTCAAATTGGCCAACGGTGCCACCGCCTCCTTGGCACAGGGCACGTTCGACGTGATCGTGCTCAGCGGCTCGGTGGCCCAGGTTCCCGATGCGCTTTACGCCCAGCTCAACGAAGGTGGCCGCATTGCCGCCATCGTCGGTCACATGCCCGTGATGCGCTTCACGCTGGTGACCAAAAACGGCAACAACTTCGAAGTCCAGCAACCCTGGGATACAGCCGCCACGCGCCTCGTAGGCTTTGAAGAGCCTTCGCGCTTCTCGTTCTAAACGCTTGCTGCGTTCGCCCTGCTTTGTGGAACCGTCACTTCGATGCATCCGGCAGGGCCCGTCTTTCAGTGTCAGGGCCGGCCCGCAGATTCGGAGGCCGGCCACCAGGAGTTTTTATGTTGACCCAGGTCTTGCCCGCCCAGTTCCAGCAATGGCTGGCCTCTCATGCCGCGAACGGCGTCAAGCCCGTGGTGCTGGATGTGCGCGAACCCTGGGAAGTCACCTTGGCCAGTATTCAACCCGGTGAGGGCTTCGAGTTGCGCTGCATTCCCATGCACGATATCCCTGGCCGTCTGCAGGAGCTGGACCCGGACCACCCCGTCGCCTGCCTGTGCCACCATGGCGCACGCAGCATGAGCGTGGCTGCGTTTCTGGTCAACAACGGCTTTGAGGACGTCTGCAACATCACCGGCGGCATTGATGCCTGGTCGCTCAGTGCCGACGCCAGCGTGCCCCGCTACTGAGACCGTTCGGCACTCCTGCATCCTGCCTGTTGAGTTCCCCCTTGTGATCGAGACTGCCCAAACCTGACATCTATGACCAAGCTGCCCAGGCCTCTGCAAGCCCCCTCCGCCCACGCTCTGCGTGCCATTTCCTTGGGAGTTTTGCTGGCATGGGCCGGCGCTCAGACACAGGCGCAGACCTTGTCTGAGCTGGTGGCCCAGGCCCGCAGCTATGACGCTTCATGGCAGGCCCAACAAGCCGATTCGAGGGCTGCGGCCAGTCGCGCCGATCAGGCCTTGTCCGGGCTGCTGCCCAACGTGGGCATGTCGGCCGGTGCCAACCGCACCCATGTCGACATCCATACCTCCGTGCCCCTGCCGGGCATGGCCAGCAGCTTCAACAACACGCAGCAGAACCTGCAGCTCAGCGCCCAGCAGCCGCTGTACCGCCCTGCCAACAAGATTGCCTACGAACAGGGGCAGCGCGGCGTGGATGTCGCCCAGGCTCAGCTGGATGCGGCCGCACAGAACCTGATCGTGCGCGTGGCCCAGGCTTATTTCGATGTGCTGGCCGCCCAGGACAGCGTGCAGGTCGCCCAATCGCAAAAGCAGGCGATCAGCACCCAGCTCGAGATGGCCAAGCGCAATTTCGAAGTCGGCACGGCCACCATCACCGATTCGCGCGAAGCCCAATCCCGCTTCGACCTGGTCACAGCCCAGGAAATCGCCGCGCAAAATGACCTGCAGGTCAAGCGCGTGGCCCTTGATCAGCTCGTGGGCCGCGTCGGCATTCAGCCCACGCCGCTGGCTGCGCCTCTGACCCTGCCCGGAGTGGAGCCCGACAATATGCAAGCCTGGGTGGACAAGGCATTGGCCGCCCAGCCCCAGTTGCGCCAGGCCCAGCTGGCACTGGACATCGCCAGGCTGGACACGCAGAAGGCCGAGGCCGGTCACAAGCCCACGGTGGACTTGCAGGCGGGTTATGTGGTCAACCGTTACCCCAACGGCTCCATGACGCCATCCATTCCCCTGAGCTATCGCACCAACGCGGCCCAGATTGGTGTGATCATGAACATGCCGCTGTTTGCGGGCTTTGCCGTGCAAAACCGCATCCGTGAAACCGTGGCGCTGGAGGAAAAAGCCCGCGCCCAGCTCGACGATGCCCGCCGCAACGTAGAGCAGGCTACGCGCACGGCCTTCCTGGGCGTGCAATCCGGCCAGGCTCAGGTCAAGGCGCTGGAAGCGGCCCTCGCTTCAAGCCAGAGTGCGCTGGAAGCCAACAAAATGGGTTATGAGGTTGGCGTGCGTATCAATATCGATGTGCTCAACGCCCAGAGTCAGGTCTACCAGACCGAGCGCGACCTGGCCAATGCGCGCTATCAGGTGCTGCTGGGACAGCTCAAGCTGCGCCAGGCCTCGGGAGTGCTCACCGACGATGATCTGCGCATGATCGATGCGCTGACACGCACGCCCGGCATTGCCCCTGATGCCGCAGCCAAGCCAGCCATCGCAACCAGCATGGCTGCCGCAAAGCCTGCGGCCAGAACGCTCAAACGTTAAGACCGGTTCAGAAGCAGGCTTTCGGGTTCAAGGTCATATCAAACTCAAACCTTTACCCACAGGGTGCCAAGCGCTCCTAATCAAGGAGCAATCATCAGCGCTTGAATCGCCTCGGCTGTGGCCGCAGCCGCACCGCGATTGCCCTGCACCATCTGCCGACAGCTTTGTGCGGCAGCCTGCAGATGATCTGGCTTGGCCACCAGGTCCAGGGCCTGACCCAAGCCCGCTTCCATATCCTGCACGCCCAGGGCTGCGCCGGCCAGCAATGCCTGCTCGGAGGCCTGGCTGAAATTGAAGGTATGCGGCCCCAGTATCACGGGGCAATCACAGGCCAGCGCCTCGATGAGGTTCTGCCCGCCCAGCGGTGCAAAGCTCCCCCCCATCAGGGCCACCGATGCCAGGCCGTAATACAGGGGCATCTCGCCCAGCGAATCGCCAAGCCAGATCGCGCCGGACTGCCGGGGAGGCATCTGCTCCCACTGGCTGCGCCGCGACACAGCAAAGCCTGCTTTGCCCAGCAAGTTCTCCACCTCGTCAAAGCGCTGAGGATGACGCGGAACGACCAGCCATTGCACCGCCGTTGCAGCCTGGCCCAGGGTCTTGAGCGCATCGATGAACATCGCTTCCTCGCCCTCGCGGCTGCTGGCAAACAGCAGCACGGGGCGCGCCAACGCAGTGCGCCATTGGCCGGCCTGAGCGATCTGGGCGGCATCGGGCTGCACATCGAATTTGAGATTCCCCAGCACCGCATCCACGTGGGCGCCTACATTGCGCAGGCGCCCGGCATCGGCTTCGGTCTGCGCCCAGACGGCAGTCAGTGCGCCGTATGCGGGGCGAGACAAAGGCCTGACTCTCAGAGCACCGGCTTCGGATTTCTCGTTGAGACGTGCATTGGCCAGGGCCAGAGGAATACCCGTGTTGACACACGCCGCAATCAGATTCGGCCAGATCTCGGTTTCCATCAGCACGCCCACGGCAGGCTGGAACTGCGCGACAAAACGCCTGGTGGCGCCCAGGGAGTCCCAGGGCAGCCAGACCTGCACATCGCCCGGGCGCAGCAGCTTTGCACCCTCTTCTCGCCCGGTCGCAGTGCTGTGCGTCAGCAGCAGACGCATGGCCGGCATGCGCTCGCGCAAGGCCTTGACCAGGATGGCGGCAGCTCGGGTCTCGCCCAGCGACACGGAATGAATCCACACCCATCGGCCGCGTCCATCGCGCCCCAGATCTGCAGGCTGGTAATGGCCGAAGCGCTCAGGCACGGCCACGCCGTAGCCCGGCTCGAGGCGCGCGCGCCGCCGCAGCTTGCGCCGCAGCAGCGGCTGCACCGCCCAGGCCAGCGCACTGAACAGCGCACGGGCAAAGCCCATGGGAGCCGGTTTGGCCATGCTGAAGTGCCGCGCCGATCAGTGCGCAGCCGCGCCCACCTGGGCGTCAGGCTTGACGCGCTTGAGCAAGGCCAGCATCTGCGCTTCTATGCGCTGCAAGGCTTGCTGTGTATGGCCTTCAAAGCGCAGCACCAGCACGGGCGTGGTGTTGCTGGCGCGGATCAGACCGAAGCCGTCAGCCCAGTCCACGCGCAGGCCGTCAATGGTGCTGACCCGGGCAGGTTCGGCAAACTCCGTGGCAGCGAGCGTCTGCAACTCGGCCGCCAGACGATGGGGCTCGCCTTCGGCGCAGGCCACATTGAGTTCGGGCGTGGAGAAGCTGGTGGGCAATGCGTTGAGCAGTGCGCTGGGGTCGGCTTCACGGCTGACGATTTCGAGCAGACGGCAGCCCGCATAGGTGCCATCGTCAAAGCCGTACCAGCGCTCCTTGAAGAAGATATGGCCGCTCATCTCGCCACCCAGCGGCGCATCCAGCTCCTTCATGCGAGCCTTGACCAGCGAATGGCCGGTCTTGTACATCACTGCCTTGCCTCCGGCAGCTTCGATCTCGGGGGCCAGACGCTGGGTGCACTTGACGTCGAACACGATGGAGCCGCCAGGCACGCGCGAAAGCACATCCTTGGCGAACAACATCATCTGCCGGTCGGGGAAGATGTTCTGGCCGTCCTTGGTCACAATGCCCAGGCGGTCGCCGTCACCGTCAAAGGCCAGACCCAGCTCGGCATCGCTTGTCTGCAGGGCCCCGATCACATCGCGCAGGTTCTCGGGCTTGCTGGGATCGGGATGATGATTGGGGAAGTTGCCGTCGACTTCGGAGAACAGCTCGATCACCTCGCAGCCCAGTTGGCGGAAGATGGCGGGTGCCGATGCACCGGCCACACCGTTGCCGCAGTCCACCACAATCTTCATGGGCCGCGCCAGCTTCACGTCGCCCACGATGCGGGCAGTGTAATCGGCCAGCACATCGGCGCGGCTGATCTGCCCGGCACCGGTAATCGTCCAGTCCTCCGTCTCCATGCGCACGCGCAGGGCCTGGATTTCCTCGCCATAAATGGCACGGCCTGCCTGCACCATCTTGAAACCGTTGTAATCCCTGGGATTGTGGCTGCCGGTCACCTGAATGCCGCTGGTGCACAAGGTGGCGGCGGCAAAGTACAGCATGGGCGTGGTGGCCAGGCCGATGTCGATCACATCCACACCCACCTCGGTCAGGCCCTGCATCAATGCAGCCGACAAGGCGGGACCCGACAGACGACCATCGCGGCCCACCGCCACGGCTTTTTCACCGGCAACCAGCGCTGCCATGCCGAATGCGCGGCCGATGCCACGGGCGACTTCTTCAGTCAGTGTCGACGGCACGATGCCGCGAATGTCATAGGCCTTGAAGATGGAGGATGCAACTTGCACGACAGCTCTTTCTCGAAGTTTTTCAATTCCATGGCGCCAGGCAGCGGACCGCGTGGCGTGATCGGGCGATTTTAGGCTGCAAACGGCAAGGCCCGCGCCTTGATGGTCGCAGGCCTTGAACTTTGGATTCGCCGGAATCCCTGCGCGCCGTCCCGCCGTCGCTAGCCGCGGGAGTGAAGCTCCGCAACCACCGCTGCGGAAGTTACAGCCGCTGTTGTACCTGGGTCAGAGCCGCCGGATCTTCCATCGTACTCAGGTCACCGGGATCACGACCTTCCGCCACGGCCTGCAGGGCCCGGCGCAGCAGCTTGCCGCTGCGCGTCTTGGGCAGGGCCGTGACGAAAATCACGCGAGACGGACGCGCAACCGCACCCAGACGCGAATCGACCAGCTTCATCACATCGGCTTCGAGGGCCTTGCTGGAGACCTCATCGGCCACCAAGGCAGCATCGCGCACCACGGCAAAGGCCAGCGCAGCCTGGCCCTTGAGATTGTCGGCAACGCCAACCACGGCCACTTCGGCAATCTGGGCATGGGCTGAGATGCTCTCCTCGATCTCGCGCGTGCCCAGGCGATGGCCAGCCACATTGATCACATCGTCGGTACGGCCAAGGATGAAGTAGTAGCCGTCTTCATCGCGGATGCCCCAGTCGAAGGTGCTGTAGATCAGGCGACCCGGAATGCTCTTCCAGTAGGTGTTGACAAAGCGGTTGTCGTCACGCCAGACCGTCTGCATGCAACCGGGCGGCAGCGGACCTTCAATCGCCAGCACGCCCTTCTGATTCGCCCGGGTCAACTCCTCGCCGCTGGCGTCATCGATGAGCTTGACGTTGTAGCCATAGACAGCCCGGCCCGGACTGCCAAAACGCGTGGCCTGCTTTTGCACGCCGTTGCACAGCGTCATGATGGGCCAGCCGGTCTCGGTCTGCCAGTAGTTGTCGATGATGGGCTTGTTGATGGCCTGGCTGATCCAGGTCGCCGTGGGCTCGTCCAGCGGCTCGCCAGCCAGCCACAGGGCCCTGAGGCTGGAGATGTCGTAGCGCTTGAGGTAATCCGCATCATGCTTTTTGAGCACGCGAATCGCCGTCGGCGCCGAGAACATGTGCGTGACCTTGTATTTCTCGACAATGCTCCACCAGATGCCAGCATCGGGGTTGACCGGCAGCCCCTCGTACATCACCGTGGCCATGCCCGCAATCAGCGGCGCATAGATGATGTAGCTATGACCCACGACCCAGCCGATATCGCTGGTGCAGAAGAAGGTCTGTCCGGCCTGGGCATCGAAGATGTGCGGCATGCTGGCCGCCAGCGCCACGGTATAGCCACCCGTATCGCGCTGCACGCCCTTGGGCTTGCCCGTGGTGCCGCTGGTATAGAGGGTGTAGCTGGGATGGGTTGATTCCACCCAGACGCAGTCCACCTGCGCATCCAAGTACCGGGAACGCAAGGCCGACCAGTCATGGTCGCGGCCCGCCTTCATGGGCATTTCGGCCAGTCCGCGGTTGACCATCAGCACGGCAGCGGGCTGGTGGCTGGACTGCCTGAGCGCTTCATCCAGCAAAGGCTTGTAGGCCACGACGCGGCCGCCGCGCGAGCCCGCATCGGCGCTGATGATGACCTTGGGTTCGGCATCATCGATGCGCGACGCCAGCGCGCCCGAGGCAAAGCCGCCGAACACCACGGAGTGAATGGCGCCCAGACGCACGCAGGCCAACATGGCAAAGCAGGCCTCGGCAACCATGGGCATATAGATCTGCACCCGGTCGCCTTTTTGCACACCCAGCGACTGCAGCACGGCGGCCATGCGGTTGACTTCCGCATGCAGCTCGCGGTAGCTATAGACCTTTTCGGTGCGGGTTTCGGTAGAAATGGCGATCAACGCATTCTGATCGCCGCGCATCGCCAGATGACGGTCGATTGCGTTATGGCAGAGATTCGTGGTGCCGCCCACAAACCATTTGGCAAATGGCGGCTGGCTGTAATCACAGATCTGCTGGGGCTTCTGCTGCCAATCGATCAGCCCGGCCTGCTCTGCCCAGAAGCCGTCGCGGTCATCAATGGAACGCTGATAAAAATCTTCGAAACGCGTGGTCATGAATATGTCTCCTTGACTCTCCGTCTTTTGCAGAGAGCTTTCTGAATTCATAATTATTCATAATGCGCTTGCCAAAAGCTGACAACTCCGCGCTGCGCGGACAGACAGACGGGCCCGTCGAACTCAGAAGCTGTAGCGCAGGCCGACCGAGATCTGGCTGGAACTCAGCTTGGCGTGCATCTGCCCACCCTGCAGGCCACGGACATGGGTGAAATTGTTGGCAACGCCATGGGTCTTGCCCATGCCCACATAGCGTTAGCCCAGCTTAATGCTGACCTTCTGGACCGGTAAGTAGCTGATGCCAAATACCAGCACATAAGCCAGATTGTTCTGGGAATCGCTGAAGTACTGGCGGTTCACATTGCCTTGCCAGCTGCTGGACTGCAGGTGCGCCAGGCCCGGGCCTGGCGTGCCGTACACGGAAAACTGCACGTTCAGGGGAAAATCCTTGTACGCATTGACGATCAGGCGCAGCGAACCGATGCTGTGGTGATTGAAGCTCGCGGGAAAGCGCGTGGATCCGCTGGCGAACTCGTTGCTCCTGGGCATGGTTTATTCGGCTTCCAGGCGCCAGTCTGAGGGAAGCTGGTAGCCCTGGACCAGGGAGCCTCCGTGGCGCGGCGGCTGTCGCCGCCAGGCATGAACTGCCCCAGACCGGGTGAGCGCTGGAGTCCATGCCATGGGCCTTGTAATTGGAGGAATTGATGTGGACGGAGCCATAGAAATAATCGGCAACCGAAGCGCTGCCCGAGGTGGCCAGGAACAGGGTGGTCGACAACCAGCGCAGCTCGGCGCCGATTGAGGTCGCTTGCCTTCGGATCAATTGCCCCAAGCACAATGCTTTTTGCAAGGAAAATGGATTTGAACTCGGAAACGATCTATCAGAGACGAGCCGCTCATGGAGTGGTGTTCGGCCTTGCTGGCTTTGCAGAAGTTGCCGGCCGCTCAGTTTCGCGCCTTGAGCCATGCCAGCCACGTCTCAAGATCATCCTGGCTCAGCAAGACATTGCTCTCGGTCGGCTGAGCGACGCACCGACGACGCACAAGGCCTTTGTAGTTGGTCCGTCCTGTGGACCGCTACGCGCAGGACATGATGGCGTCTTGACCTGCGTTGAAATCGATCTGCCTGCCTGGGCAGGTGTCGCCGCATTTGGCCGCCCCTTCCACCATGAACCATTGCCGCTTGCCGATCTGACGGGTTCGAGTGCTGATCGATTGCTCGAAGCTCTCTCAGATGCCACCGATTGGCACAACCGCCTTGCCTTGGTCGAGGCGTTCATTGTGGGTCGGCTCAGTGCCGGAGTGCGGCGCATCAGTCCGGAAATCCAATGGGCCTGGGAAAAGCTGGAAAGTGGCAACGGCCGTGCTTCGATCCGAGAACTGGCAGATGAAATCGGCTGGAGCGGTCGTCACTTCGGGCAACGCTTTCGCCATGAAACCGGCATCCTGCCCAAAACAGCCATGCGCATGATGCGTTTCGCCCGCGCCAGTCGTCTTGCAGAAGATTCGAGAGAATCGTTAGCCGATATCGCATATGTGTGTGGCTACGCCGATCAGAGCCACCTAACGCGCGAGTTCCTTGAGTTTGCGGGCCGTTCGCCGGATGCCCACCGAAAAGCCCGCTTTTCTGACCTGCCAGGGACATCGGCGAAGAAAGCCGCAGGCTAGAGCCCGGTCATTTTCATTCAATACGCGCCCCCGTAGCTGGGTTTACCTTCTCAGCCAGGCATCACCGCCGCAGGAGAAAATGTATGAATGGAGAAGTGGGCTATATCGAGTTTGGAGCCAGCGAAGCGGCAATCACGTCACGGTTCTTCGCAGATCTCTTCAATTGGCCGTTTCACGCCATGGGCAACCAGGGCGATGGCTGGTTCGAGACACCGAACATCAAGGCAGGGCTTCACGGAAACGATGCCGGCAATCATGCCGTGATTTATTTTCGCGTGAGCGACATCGAGAAATCGGCAGCGCAAGTGCGTGAGCTGGGCGGCGAAGTCGATGAGCCCGGCTCCAGCGAGTCGGGATTCGGCCGTTTCTACAATTGCCGCGATCCGCAGGGGTTGCGTTTCGGTCTATTCCAAGCTTGAGACTCCATCCTCATTGGTTCAGAGTGCTGCAGGCTGAAATGAAAAAAGGCGCTCCGCAGAGCGCCTGAGGGCTGCAAGGCCGGGGCCCGCGCCTCGGCTTACTTGACCAGAGCCAGCATCTCCTTGAAGGCAGGGTCTTCACAGGTGCGCAGCCACTCGAACATCACCATCTCGGTGGTCACCAGCTCGGCGCCGGCACCTGCCAGACGGTCAAATGCTGCATCCCGGTTGCGCTCGGTACGCGAGCCGCAGGCATCCGTCACCACCCACACATCGAACTCGTCTTCCAGCAGCTCCAGCGCCGTCTGCAACAGGCAGACATGGGTTTCGCAGCCGGCAATCACCACCATATTGCGCTCGGGCGCCTGCTGCTGGGGCTTTTGCAGATGCTTGGGCAGGCTGCGCGCATTGCCGCCCTGGGGCTTGGCGGGAGGACGCAGCCATTCGCCCAGCCCCTCCGGCACGGCGCTGAAATACATTTTCTCCAGCGTCTTCTGGCACAGAGCCTTAAGCTCCGCATTGTTGGCGCCAAGGCGCGAGGGGTTCTGCTCCGTTCCCCAGACAGGCACATCCAGCAGCTGCGCCATCTTGGCCAGCTTGACCGCATTGGCCAGCGCTTGCGCGCCTTCGTGGATGACGGGCATCAGCTTGTCCTGGTAGTCCACCAGAACCAGTTGCGACTCGGAAGCTTCTAACAACATGGCAAATCTTTCTTAAAACCGTGTCAAGCCGCTGCCAAAAAAGAGCGGCGCTCGCACAGGACAGACGCGCGGCGCGCTGAGGAAGCGCGTCACATCGGCTGCAATCGATGGCGCTATTGTCGCTGTAAGCGCATGCCGGGGTAGAAAGTCCGTCAATGCAACGCCTTTCACATGTCAATACCATGAATTGGTGCATTCCCGACCCGCATTCACCAGAATGGGGAAATTACGTACGGCCATACGCTGCAAATTTGAGAGCAGCTTACGCAATAAGCTTATGCCCGCAGCTCACTTGCTGTGCTGCATCAAAAACCAAGAGAAAAAATTGGAAATAGAGCCCCCATCCTACAAATGAACGTGTTACCCTCACGCCCCATGTCCCGATGGCTTATTGCACTTCTATTTGTCGGCGTTACCTCAGCGCACGCAGCGCCTAGCGAGCAGCGTGACGACGACATGGCCCAGTTGCTGGTCAGCCGCGGCCTCATCACCCAGTTGCGTGAAGCTCGCCACTCTGTGGCCGAGAAGACGACTGACTTCGTGCGCGAAGCACGTCAGAACGTGGCCGAAAAAACCTCCGATCTGGTAGTAACGGCCATGGGCTTCCTTGGCGTTCCCTATCGCCTGGGTGGAACCAACGCCGAAACCGGCTTCGACTGCAGCGGTTTCGTGCGCGCCATCTACTCCCAGACCATGGGCAAGGTTCTGCCTCGCGTCTCTGCTGAACAGGCCAATGCCACCCAGCAGATCGACCGCAGCGACCTCAAGCCTGGTGATCTGGTGTTCTTCAACACCATGCGCCGCACATTCAGCCATGTGGGCATCTACGTGGGTGACGGCAAATTCATCCACGCACCGCGCACCGGCGCAAGCGTGCGTGTGGAAAGCATGCAGACCTCCTACTGGGCGCGCCGCTTCGACGGCGCCCGCCGCGTCGAAGGCGCTGACGCCTCGGCGACCACGGCTGCTGCATATAGCGCCCTGGGCCCATTGCAGCCCTGATTCCGAATCGGGGCCTGACCAAAACGCCTGCTTCTGCAGGCGTTTTTGTTTCTCCCTTGGTCCCTGATGTAGCCCATGCCTCCGTGTGTTTTCACGCAAGAACCGCGCTCGCGCCTACATTCAGAATCGTCCGACATAGTCGAACCATCGGGCCGGGTAGAGTCACTTTCGTTAGAGCACCAACAGGGAACAGAATATGTCCATCATCGGAACCATCATCGTCGGTCTTATCGTCGGTTTGATCGCGCGGGCCATCAAGCCGGGCAATGACAGCATGGGCTGGATCATGACGATTCTTCTCGGTATCGTCGGCTCGTTTGTAGCTACCTATCTGGGCTCGGCCATGGGCTGGTACCAGCCCGGACAAACCGCAGGCTGGATCGCATCGGTCATTGGTGCGGTGATTCTTTTGTTTATTTATGGCATGGTACGCGGTAAGGCCAACTGAATCTGAATTCCGACCAAAAGGGGCCGACAAGCCCCTTTTTCTATTTCCGTCATCTCCTTATCGAATATGTGGAAAAAAGACCCGAGCTTCAGAAATCTTAGTGCGACCAGAGCGGAGCGCAAAGACATTGCCCAAGCCGCTGAACGGGCCCGCAAACTACTGAGAAGACGGGCACTCGTCAGCGCTGCCGCCAGTGTCATTCCCATACCCGGTCTGGACTGGGCTGCAGATGCCGCCCTGCTCGCACAGCTCTATCCGCGCATCAACCAGGAGTTCGGGTTGACGCCAGAGCAACTCGACCAACTCACGCCAGGAAAGCGCGAGCAAGTCCAGAAAGCAATCGCCATGGTTGGCTCCGTGCTGATCGGCAAGTTCATCACCCGCGACATGGTGCTGCGCCTCGGCAAAGCCATGGGACTGCGCATGAGCACCAGGCAGGCCGCCAGATATGTGCCGCTACTGGGCCAGCTCGCAGCTGCATCCATAGGCTACGCGACGCTGCGCTATCTGGGCGAGCGCCATATTCAGGACTGTATGCGGGTGGTGGAAGAGGCCGAGCTGGACATTCCAGGCCGCTGGCTGGACACCCGAAATCTGCTGCAACGCAATAGCGATCTGGTGCGCAATTGGCAGCAAGACCGAGGTCCCTGGCAGCGTGGCCGTGAAGACTGAGACAGCAACCTCCTCGCAGACAATGCACCTATGAACGACAGCAGCCTCCAAGCCCATCGTTACTGGCTCATGAAGAACGAGCCCGACGAGTATTCCATCGACCATGCTCTGGCGTCCCCCGAGCAGACCATTGCCTGGAATGGCGTGCGCAATTACCAGGCACGCAATTTCATGCGTGACGATATGCAGGTGGGTGACGGCGTGCTGTATTGGCATTCCAGTTGCGCCGAACCTGGGATTTACGGCATTGCCCGCATTGCCGGCAATCTGCGCGTGGACCCTTCCCAGTTCGACCCTGCGGACCCCTATTACGACCCCAAGTCCCAGGCAGACAAACCGCGCTGGCTTATGCTGGATGTGCAGGCGCTGAAAAAGATCCGCCCACTGCTGATGCCAGAACTACGCGAACAACCTCAACTGGCGCAGATGCGCGTGCTGCAAAAAGGCAATCGTCTCTCCATTACCCCCGTGACCGAAGCCGAATGGCAATGCATTCAGTCTCTGCTGCAGGGGAGTAGAGGCTGAGCATATTCATGCTCTTCCAGTCATAGCAAGCTGCGCTGATACCGGCCTGAAATTAATGCGTTTCTCATCATAAGCAACCTCGGCAGCAACAAAATCCGATAATGCCGGCTTTTCGCTGTTGCCTGACCCGAGGCCCAGCGGAACCCAAGAATGGCGCCCTGCTTCAGGGCATGTCCAAACCATTGATAACACAGTGGCAACCAAGCTGGGACCCATCTCTGCGGCGCATTGCCACGCGCAGGCCGGTGCGGGTTTTGTGCCGGCTCTCTTGTTCTTGTAGAAGATGACTGCACTGACTGATCGCCCGCCCTTGGCAGCCTCGACCACCTCCCCCGTTCGCCTGCAAAAGACTCTGCTGCTATGGCATGTGATCATCATCGGCCTGGCCTATATCCAGCCGATGACATTGCTGGACACTTTCGGCATGGTCTCGCGCGATTCGCTGCAGCATGTGCCCACCTCCTACTTTGTCGCCTTGCTGGCCGTGCTGCTGACCTCGCTGAGCTACGGCCACATGATCCGTCGCTACCCATCCTCGGGTTCGGCCTATACCTATGCGCAAAAGGCCATTCACCCCAACGTGGGCTTCATGGTGGGCTGGTCGTCATTGCTGGACTACCTGCTCTCGCCCATGGTCAATATCTTGCTGGCCAGGATCTATCTGACCTCCATGTTCCCCGAGGTCAACCACTGGGTCTGGATCGTCGGCCTGACCGCGCTGATGGTCTGCGTGAATCTGCGCGGCATTCGCTTTGTCGCCCATTTCAATGGCTTGATCGTGTTCTTCCAACTGCTCATCATCGCCATCTTCACCTGCATGGTCTGGCGCGATCTGCATGCAGGCCGTAATGTCCTGGGCGCGATTGCCGAACATGGCGGCCAGGGCCTGTGGACGCTGTCGCCCTTCTGGAGCTCCCAGGCCGAAATCGGCGCACTGATTACCGGAGCCACCATTCTCTGTTTTTCGTTCACGGGCTTTGACTCGCTGAGTTCACTGGCCGAAGAGACCCACGACACCCGAAACACCTTGCCCAAGGCCATTTTTCTGACGGCGCTGATTTCCGGCCTGATCTTCATTGCGGCCACTTATTTTCTGCAGCTCTATTTCCCCGGCAACCCGAGACAGTACTTCGAGGCCGTGGACGAAACCCAACCCGAGATCCTCTATCTGGTGGGGGGCGCGCTGTTCAAGTCGGTGGTGCTGTCCTTTGCCATCGTCACCGTCATGGCCTCGGGCATCGCGGCTCACGCTGGTGTATCGCGCCTGATGTATGCGATGGGCCGCGACGGCGTGATCCACAAGCGCTTCTTCGGCCATGTCAGCCCCAAGTCCTTCACGCCTTCCTACAACATTCTGCTGGTGGGCGCGGTAGCGCTGACCGCTGGATTTCTGAGCCTGGAATATGTGGTCGCCCTGATCAGCTTCGGCGCGCTGACGGCTTTCAGTTTTGTCAATCTGTCGGTGCTGGCTGAATATATATGGCGCCAGGGCCGCTGGCACACCCCGGGCGACCTGCTGCGCTATCTTGTCACTCCGGTGCTGGGCTTCATGAGTGTAGGCGCCATGTGGCTGGAGGTGGAGCCCAGCTCGCTGAGTTCGGGCCTCATCTGGGGCAGCATCGGCCTTGTCTATCTGGCCATCATCACCAGTGGCTTTCGCAAGACTGCGCCCCAGTATGACGACTCGGCGGACTGATCCGCCGCGCAGCATTTTCGGGTGGCGTGGCGTATTTCCCACAGGGCAATCTCGCCGCGTCCTCTAACATCCTTGAATCAGAGTCTGATCGACCGCCATGCCAAGGAGTTTGAGATTGCGCTGGAGCACCCCGTTCATGCTGGCCTGGCGTCGTGCCAAGACCACTTTTCCATCGCGGGCCAGGCTGGCCCTGCGTGATGCGATTGCTGCAGCACTGGCCAGCATGCTGGCCTGGGTCATCGCCCAGCAGCTTTGGGGCCACCCCAAGCCCGCCTTCGCCGTGGTCACTGCCGTGATCTGCCTCGCCCCGGGACTGCCCAGCCATCTGAAACAGGCGCGCAGTCTGCTCATAGGCTGCACACTGGGTATCGTGATCGGCGATCTGCTGTGGCAGTTGCCCGAGCAGCATCTGTTGCTGCGCATGAGTCTTGGCGCATTCCTCTCCATCCTGCTCGGCGCCATCATCGGCCCCGCGCCCGTGGTGCCGATTCAAGCCGGGGTCTCGGTGATTCTGGTGCTGGTGCTCGGCCCCAGCATGGCGGGCGGAGCCCGTCTGCTGGACGTCACGGTCGGTGCTGCGGTCGGGCTTATCTTCAGCCAGGTGTTGCTGACCTCCAATCCCATCAAGGATATGGGCCGGGCCGCCTCGATCTTTCTCAAGCAGCTTGCCAACGGTCTGGATCTGATTCTCAAGGCCTGCCAGCAGCAGAAAGCCGATGCGGCCGAAACTGCCCTCGGCCAGCTATCACTGGCCCATGAATCGCTGGCCGCCCTGCGCGCCGCCGTAGGCCAGGCCCATTCCTCGCGCCGCTGGTCATTGCGCGGACGGCTCAATGCAGAACGACTGGCTTTTGTCACCCGCCGCTATGACCGCCATGCCGTGCGCGTCTATGCCACGGCTCTGCTGCTGGCCGAAAGTCTGAACCGTGCCACCGCCCACACCGGGAAGCCGCCGCCTGCGGCGATGGCCGACTACTGCCGCTGGCTGACGCATGCCTGTCTGGATCTGGCCAACCAGCCAACCGTGGTAGCGCTCAAGGCTGATGATCCACTGGCGACCATGGACAGCTGCCCTGCATCAACTGCACCGACAGAAGTACTTCAGCCCGAATGGCGGCTGGTGCACGAAAATGCCCAGCAACTGGAGCGTGCATTGCGCGCCCTTATCGGCTCGCGCGATGCGTGAAAAACATTCACCCAAACGCATACCCATTCATCGCAGGCAGCCCTCAAATCAGAAGTTTGACCCGTCGCGCTTGTAAACCGTGCGCCCTTCCTTGATGGTCTCCAGCACCTGGAGATTGGCAAGCTGATGCGGCGGCACGGTCAGCGGGTTGTCCGAAAGCACAACCAGATCGGCCAGCTTGCCGACCTCGATGGAGCCCTTGCGGTCTTCCTCGAAATGCTGGTAGGCCGACCATATGGTCTGCGCCTTGAGCGCCACCCAGGGCGAGACGCGATGCTCCGGCCCCAGCACACGCCCTGAGCGCGTCGTGCGATTCACCGTGGCATCGAGCACGCGCATCGACGATGGCAGGGCCACAGGCGCATCGTGGTGAGAGGTGAACACCATGCCCTCGCCCAGCACCCAGCCTGTCGGCGAGATGTTCTGCGCACGCGGATCGCCCAGCACCGAGTCGTGGTGCCAGTCGCCCCAGTAAAAGGTATGCATGGGAAACAGCGACGGGAAAATGCCCAGCTCCTTGAGCTGGCTCACCTGGTCGCGCCGCAGCGTCTGACCGTGGATCAGCACCGGGCGTACAGCACGCGCCTGCTCCACGGGACCGCTGGCTCGCACGGCTGCAATGAACTGATCGATCGCCGCATCGCCGTTGCCATGCACCAGAATCTGCCAGCCGTTGTGGATGGCCCTGGCCACCTGCTCGTTGGCCCTGACATCGCTGAGCACCCCGTAGCCGCGGTAGCCGGGCTGCTGGCCATCGGGCGGTACCAGATAGGGCTCGGTCAGCCAGGCCGTCTTGCCCTGGGGCGAGCCATCGAGCGTGAGCTTGACACCGCCAATGCGGAAGCGATTGGTATAGCTGCGGCTGAACTTGAGCCTGTTGGCCAGCGCGCCGTCGCCCAGTTGCAGTATGTCGGGATAGGACACCACGTCGATGACCAGCCGACGGGACTCGGCAGCCGCCATGGCCGAGGCAATGGCAGCTGCGTCGGAGCGACCGTCCTGCACCGTGGTATAGCCGAACTCCAGATAGAGCTGCTGGGCTTTTTCCAGCCAGTCCATGGATTGCTCCAGCGTGAGCTTGGGCATGATCCTGCCCAGGCTGTGGAAGAAGGCGTTCTCCTCCAGCACCCCGTTGGGCACCGGGCTGCCGGCACGGCGGCGGATCACGCCGCCCTCTGGATTGGGAGTGCCGGGCCCGATGCCGGCACGGGCCAGGGCCGCGGAATTGAGTGCACCGAAGTGCCCGGACTGGTGAATCACGGCAATCGGCAGATCACGGGAGACGGCATCGAGGTCGTCACGTGTGGGATGGCGCCGCTCCTGAAGCTGGGAATCGTCATAACCAAAGCCGAGCACGATGCCCAGCTGTTTGACCTCGGGTGAAGTCTTGATGTACTCACGCAGCGTCTGCTGCAGGTCGGCGATAGAGGCGTTGCCGCCGTCGGGCGGAGGCAGCAGATTGGCCGAAATGGCCTGCAACCCCACGCCGCCGATATGGCTGTGCGGGTCCACAAAACCCGGAATCAGCGTGCGCCCCTGCAAGTCCACCATGCGCGTGGAAGCGCCGCGCAAGGCCTCCAGTTCCTGAGCCGAGCCAATGGCGGCAATCATCCCGGCACTCACCGCCACGGCTTCCACCTGGGGCTGAGCGTCGTTCATGGTGAGAATCGGGCCGCCGTAATAGATCAGCTCGGCGGGCTTGACCGCCGTCTTGGTACGACGCGAGGCACAGCCCGCGAGCCAGGGCGTTGATGACAATACCGTCAGCGAGGCTGCGGTGGCGAGAAACTGGCGCTTTTGCATCATGGACCTCCACAAGACTGCAGCGTAACCGCAGTTCAGACTCGAATCATGCTTGAGCTGGCAATTGGGTCCTGTGCGTCAACTCAAAACAATGCATCAAATCGGGCTACCGCGCCTATCCGACAAGAACTGCAAGCTCATCAATACAGAGCATCATTCCCTGGTCTCAATCCCTGAGGTGGCTCCAGCAACGACCCACTCCCAGCGCCAGCAACCAGCCCAACACGCACATGCTGCCCGTCACCATCCAGGTGAACTGCCAACCTCCCATCTGCATGGCCACGGCCGCCACCAGCGGAGGACCTGCGAATTGCCCCACGCAAGACCATTGCTGCATGAAACCCACGGTGGTGGACACCGTGGCCTGGCTGGGCGCCAGATGCATGGCCGTTGTGAACAAGGTCGCCGGTATCAGGCCGCCCGTCGCAGAGAACAGCGCCACGGCCACAAAGCGCAGCCACAGAGGAGCCAGCGGCTCGCCCCCGATCTGCACATAGGCCAGCAGCGCCGTCAGCCCCATCAGCACATAGCCGGTCTGCAGGCAGTGCGCTGGACTCCAACCGCGGTGCAACAACCTGCCTGCCGCCACATTGCCCAGCATATTGCTGGCGGCGACCACGGCCGTCAGCAGGCCCACCAGCTTGGCACTAAGTCCTGCTTCCGAATAAAGCGTGGGCAGAAAGCCGACAATGCCCATCCACTGACCCGAATACACCATAAAGCCCAGTGACACCAGCCAGGGGCCGGGGCTGCGCAATGTGAGCGCCAGACGCGGACGCCATCTCTCATCGGCAGTGGCTGCGACGGCTGCAGTTGCAGTTGCAGTTGCAGTTGCAGTTGCATCCGCAGGCACCATGCGCCAGACGGCATAGGCCGCCAAGGCGGAAGTAAAGCCCAGTGCAAGCCACCAAGTCTGCCAACTGGTCGCCTGCAGCACCCATGGCCCAAGCAGCAAGCCCAAGGCACTGCCAATGGGCATATAAGAGCCCCACCAGCCCATGCGCGCCCCCAGTTCTGACGGCTTGACGCTGCGACGAATCAGCCCTGGAGCAGGCATGGCAACCAGCAAAAAACCCAGACCTTCCAGAGCGCGCAGCGCCAGCAGCCAGGTGAAGTCCGTGGCCGCAGCCCCCACCAAGCTGGACAGTGCCATCATCATCAGCCCTGTCAGCAGGCTGCGGCGCAGCCCCCATTTGTCTGCCCCCAGGCCCACCACCAGGCCCAGCACCATGCCTGCCACCTGGACGGTGGAGAGCAAGAATCCCGCCTGCACCAGGGACATGCCCAGTTGCTGCTGCAGCAGGGGTACGGCGGGCGGTAGCTTGCCCACATGCAGCGAGGCACTGACGCCCGCAGCGACGATGATCCATGAGGGGTTCAGACCCCGGCTAGTCACAGGCTCCACCACGTTGTCTCTTTTTCTCAGCTAGGTGATATGTCAACTATCTAGCATATGACAAAACATGAGGCCGATAGACAAGCAGGCTCGCAAGCACTGTCAACACAGGCAGCGCTTAGCCCGGATCGCGCAAGAACACGGCCGAGCACGGGGCAGCCGTAGGGATCTGCAAAGCCGTCGAAGGTCAGAGTGCTGGTGGCAATGATGACGCAGGCGCCAGCGATCCGGGAGCAGAAATGGGAGCGAGGGGCATTGGTCTGGGAGCCGGCACAGGCAGGGACCGCCACCGGCAACGCCACCTCGACCGACGCTGACGCCCTTCTTGCTCAGAGAATGTCCAGCGGCTGCTTGAAGCGCGGCGGGGGCGATGCAGCATCGATCAGCGCCAGCTCCTCGGCACTGAGCCTGAGCTGCAGTGCGCAGACGTTGTCTCGGATATGGTCTGCCGAGCCGCTCTCGGGAATTGGCAGCACATGGCCGCTGCGCAGCGCCCAGGTCAGAGCCACCACACTGGCACTGACACCATGGCGAGCACCGATTTCGGCCAGCAAACTTTGCTCGATCAGCTCACCATGTCCAAGCGGGCAATACGCCATCACGGTCACGCCGTTGTTCTGGCACCAGGGCAGCAAGTCATATTCGATGCCGCGGCTGAAAACGTTGTAGAGCACCTGATTGACCACGCAGTTGCGTCCGCCCGGCACTTGCCACAGCTCCTTCATATCGTCGGTGTCGAAATTGGAGACGCCCCAATGGCGAATCTTGCCCTGCATCTTCAGGTCCTCGAACGCTGCCACCGTCTCGGCCAGCGGCGTACTGCCACGCCAGTGCAGCAAATACAGGTCCATGCAGTCCACTCCCAAGCGCTCGCAGCTGGCACCGAACGCACGCATCACTCCCTTGCGGCCAGCATGCATGGGCAGCACCTTGCTGACCAGAAAGGGCCGGGGCTTGCTGGACGGCCACTCACGCAGCACATCGCCAATCAGTTTCTCGGATAGGCCGTCGCCATACATCTCGGCAGTGTCGATCACGCTCAGGCCGAGCTGCAACCCCGTGAGCAAGGCCGCTTTCTCCTCGTCCCAGCTACGCCGCCCCTGGCCAAGATGCCAGCTACCCATGCCCAGACTGGCATGTCCCTGTAAGAAAGCTATGGCACTGTGCATATGACCGATCTCCAAGAAAATTCCTAAAAACATGCTGTTTGTCTGATATTACTGACGCTTTGCGCTATCAATCCGGCTACTTGTGTCAGCTCAGTTTGAGCCACGTTATGCTTCGCTTGCGAATCGACGACGATGATTCGAATATGTATGTGAAATCAAGTTCGCTATTACCAATAGCTTTCCTCAATAAATTCATAACACGGGAGTTCATTGAATGTTCAAGTCCATCGCGGCCGCCGTTCTCGGCCTGTCACTTTCTCTGGGCGTCTCGGCCAAGACTGAAGCCACTCAGGAGTTACCTCCTGAAATCAAGGCCCTGCACTGGCAGGAAAGCGGCAAGGGAGAAATCGCCGACAAGGCCAGCATCAAGATTCCATCGGGCTATGCCTTTCTCGCACAGGCCGACACGTCCAAGCTGCTGCAGGCATTTGGCAACCCGCCCAGCAGCGATCACTTTTTGATTGCGCCCAAATCGCTGGACTGGTTTGCAGTGTTCTCCTATGACGAAACTGGTTACGTGAAGGATGACGAGAAGATCGATGCCAACGACTTGCTCAAATCCATGCAATCAGGCGACAAGGCCGGCAACGAGCAACGCAAGAAGCTGGGTCTTGAAGCGCTGTACACCGATGGCTGGCAGGTTCCCCCACATTACGACACCGCCACCAAGCGACTTGAGTGGGGCCTGCGTCTGCGCGGAGAGTCGGGCGAGAAAAATGTCAACTACACCTCGCGCATTCTGGGCCGCAGCGGCGTGATGACAGCCACCCTGGTATCCGACACCGCCACACTCGCCCAGAACACCGATGAGTTCAAAAAGGTACTCGCCGGCTTCGACTACAACAGCGGCCAGACCTATGCCGAGTTCAAGAACGGTGACAAGGTCGCCGCCATCGGCCTGGGTGCACTGGTACTCGGCGGTGCTGCCGCAGTGGCCACCAAGAAAGGCCTCTGGGGTGCGATTGCAGGCTTTCTGGCTGCAGGCTGGAAGATCATCGCCGCCGCAGCGGTCGCGCTGTTCGCTGGCATAGGCAAACTGCTTGGCCGCAAGAAAGCCGCTGAATAAAGCATTAGGTCGGCCGCAGCTTCACTCCTGCAACCCCACCCCGCGCATCGCTAAGATCGCGGGGTTTGTCTTGTCACGAAAGCCGTCTTGTACTTCACGATCTCCACGCAGCTGCAGGTAGTTCTGGCCATCGTACTGTTCTATCTTTATGACACTGCCTTGCTGCTCAAGCCAGAAGAGGGTTTGCTGAGCCCGCTACGATCGGGATGGCGGGCACAACTGGCCAGCCAGGGCTTCGAGCTGCGTCAGAACCGCCTGCTATGGCTGCCTGTCTTTGCACTGCACCGGCCCGCCTACCGGCAGCGCTGGAGCACCACCCGGATTCATCTGCCCGGTGACGCGGTATTTTCAAAGGCAGTGGAGGCACATGCCCGCAGCTTCAAGGCGTTTGCGCTGCCGCTGTATCTGCTGGCGGCACTGCTGTTTCTCGGTCTTCCCGCCGCCTTGCTGGTGCTGCATTCCGAACTGCTGCAGCTGATCGCACTCGCGCTGATCTATCTCAGCACCGCCTGCCTGAGCTGGCTGGCCCTGCGCCACGGCAAGCAGGGCCACAGCAATCGTGCCTTCGCGCGCTCCACTGCATTTCAGATTCTGCTGTGCCCGCCATTTGCCCTCAATGTGGTGCGCAAGCTTTCGCTGTCCTACGAGACTGAAGCTGATTTCTTGCAGGCGGCGCAGGCACTCATGAGCGCCCCGCAGTGGCAGGACCTCGCAGCACAGGTTCAGCAACTGATGCAGCGCGAAATGGATGAAATTGCCGAGTTGCCCGAATATGCGCCAGCGCTTGCGCAGATGCAGCAGGCGCTGCGGGCGCTGGAGCAAAACAAGGCCCGAAACTGAACAGGCCATCAGGCTGCCCCACAATAGCGGGTTCCATCATAGCGACCATCGCGAGCACACCATGGCCTTTTCCGACAACCTCAAGCAACTTCCCTCCATCGCCCATATCGCCGAGCTGCAGCTGATCGACTCGGAGGGCAAGCTGGCCGCAAGCATCCCGAATGCGCCTGGCAAAGCCGGCTCGGTCACGGTCTACAACGCGCTCTACGCAAGACATGGCAGCATCAATGTCGCCGCTGCCGAAGAAGGTCTGCAGCTGTTTGCCGAGCATACCGAAGACGCCAAGGCACGCCCCGGTGCCCATCCCAATATCGATCGCCTTCTGGACGTGATTGCCAGCGGCAAGGGCTATGCCGTGACGGTGATCGCCGCCTGACTGCCCTCAGGCCCTTTCCCGGTTAGAAAGGCTTGATCTTCTTGCCTTGCTTTCTGGCACCTGAGGCACAAGGTATTCGGGGTCCGCACGCTGAACGCGGTTGCGCCCGGCGCTCTTGCCCCGATAAAGAGCAATATCGGCCTGCTGCAGCGTGATGTCAAATGCCTTAGAAGTGATGAACGGATTGGAAACGCCAATCGTCGCCGTGCAAGTGACAGAGCCGTGCAGGCTGATTCCAGGTATCGCGATTGCTGCAATCGCCGCACGTATTCTTTCGGCCAGTTGCAGAACTTCATCGCCCTTCAGGCCCGGGCAAAGGACCAGAAACTCCTCGCCGCCCAGACGACATTTCAGATCACTTCTGCGCGTGCTCTGCTGAATCGCTTCTGCCACGCGACACAGCACGTTGTCGCCAAACTGGTGTCCATAGTTGTCGTTGATGCGCTTGAAATGGTCAATGTCCACGATCAAGAGGTGGACAGGTTCGGCTTTCCTGGCTGCGAAATGCGCCTCCAGACCATCTAGCAAACCACGACGATTGAGCAGCTTGGTCAGCGGGTCCTGCGCTGCCATGCTGCCGAGTTCATCGGTCAGACGGCGCAAGGCCAGCCAGACAGCGCCTGGCGGAATCACCGTACCGAGGAAAGACATATAGACATAGAACACCATCTGGAACCGGCTGTTCATGTCCAAAGCCTGCAATCCCCCCTTCAGAATCAGCATGAACTTCATGGCATTGAGAACACATATGCCCGCGATCAGGATGGCAAACACCACCATCTCCACGGCCATATTCCTGGCAAAGCTGCGCGTTCCCCAGAGCAAAGCGATCGTCATGCAGAGAAACAGCAAAGCGCAGGCCGCAGCCAACATGGCATGACGCGCCTCCGGACCCAGCGCAGACTGCACCAGCACCTGAGCCGCACTGTAGGCCAGCGCCAGAACCACCAGCGGACGCCATACCGGGGTCGGCTGATTGAAGAACCGCATCGCGCCCAGCACATACACTACCGGCGCGCACAGCGTCAGCGTGTGATTGACGAGGCTCATAACACTCCAGCCAGGCTTGCCGCCCAGCAGCTGCAATATATACGCGCAGCCAAGCAGCAGATTGCCCAGAGCAAAGACTTCCATGCCCATTTTTCTGCCGGGCAGCCTGCGACTGATCAGCATGAACAGCACGCAAAAACACAACAGATGCACGCAGAGCATGCCAAGGATGACGGTCGCAACCATGAAATCGCTCATTTCCGATAAAGGCAGGCGCCGCTTGGCTCAGGCCATGAGGAAAGCCGGACCCGCGGGTCAAAGCAGGACTGGCACAGGCTTTACTCAAGCCTTATCAACCCGCACTCTTAAGTGCTGGCAACTCTAATGCCTTGCGCCGAGCCGATAATGTCAACGCCAATCAGGGCCTGCCGGCAAATCTGAGCGAAGCCTGGCGTACCACCTCCGGCAACTGCTGCACCCGGGCATAGCTCCCGCGCAGCCAGCTCGCATCGTTGCCGCCCTGCAGCACCTGGGCCAGCTCCCGCAAAGCGCTCTTGCCGGATGCCGGCGAATGGGCGATGATGCGCTCCAGCGTCTGCTCAATATGCTCGCGCAGCGGCAGTTGCTCGCTGGAGGCGGGGTCCACATAGGTGCCGTCCAGACCAAACCGGCAGGCCTGGAAGCGGTTATAGGTGTAGACCAGATAGTCGTCTTCGCTGGGTTCGAAGGGCTGCTCACTGAGGAACCAGGCGCCCAGCGCCTGAACATAGGCCGCCAGTTGCGCCGCGCGATGGATGGACAATGGCGTATCGAAGACACGTACTTCCACAGTGCCGAACTCCGGCTTGGGACGGATATCCCAGTAGAAGTCCTTCATGCTGTGAATCACGCCCGTGGCAGCCATCTTGACAAAGTAGCGTTCGAAGTCCTCCCAGTGCAAGGCAAATGGCGCGCGCCCCGAGAGAGGAAATGCGAACACCGAGTTCAGGCGCGCAGAGTCAAACGCCGTGTCCTGCCCCTGCACAAAGGGGCTGGATGCGGACAGCGCAATGAAATGCGGGATATAGCGCGAGAGCCGGTGCAGCATCATCAGCGCATCATCGGCACCGGGACAGCCCACATGCACATGCTGGCCGAAGATGGTGAACTGCTTGGTCAGATAGCCGTACAGCGCCGTCAGTTCCTTGAAGCGCGGCTTGTCGTAAATGCGCTGCTGGTGCCATTGCTGAAACGGGTGCGTACCGCCACCGGCCAGCGCGATATTGAGCCGGTCAGCCGCCTTGACCAGGGCATCGCGCGTGACCGCCAACTGCTCATACGCGTCCTGTGCATCGCTACAAATGCCGGTCGAGATTTCGATCATGCTGGCCGTCACCTCGGGAACGATGGAGCCTGGAACCTTGGCGTTCTTGAGCAGTGCCAACATATCGGGCGCATAAGGCGTCATATCGTAGTGATGGGTGTTGAGCAGCTGCAACTCCAGCTCCACGCCCAGCGTCAACGCCTGAGATGGAGCGAATTCGCCCAGGCCACCAGCCTCTGCTGCAGTCGGTTGGATGTGTTCGACTTCATGCGTCATGACGTCTCTCCCCTCTTTGCAAGGCTGCGCGGCCCACGCCGCGATGGGCATCGCCGCTGCGCCACAGCGCCGTTGCAGCCAACAGCACACCCAGTACCTCACACAAGGCAATCATGGGCAAGGCAATGGCCGCGAGCTGCTGGGCCACGCTGGCGTTGAAGGCAGTCCACTGCAACACCAGGACAGAGACCATGAGCAGGGCCACACCCGAGAGCGCAAACTGTCCGCAGGCCACGGGCCATTGTCTGCGCCAGCCTATGGCCGTACCGTGTCCCAATAGCAAAACCGCAGAGAATTTGCCGACTGCCCTTGCCAGTACAGCGCTAGCCACTACCGACACAAGAGCGAACGACATGCCGACCTGGGCGGCCATACTGGCAACCAGTACAAACATCAGCAGATTGAGCATGGCATTGGCCGCCTGAAAGGCCTGGGGCCAGATCAAGGGCATGGGGCTGAGATTGCGCAGCATCAGCCCCGCGACCATAAAGCCCAGCGCAGCCGAACCGCCCCATTGCTCGGCAAGCAGGCAGACCGCAGTCATGGCCGCGAGCAGATAGAAGGCCGTGCTGTCGCTGCGCGATGACTGCCAACGCAACACCGGCCAGAAAGCAGCCGTGACCAGCAAGGCCCAGAACAGGGTCAACAGCAGGCTGAGCAGCAAACGCCCCAGTCCCGCAGCCGAGAACTGCAGGCCGCCGCCCGCCGCAGCCGTGGCCGGAACAAATACCACCGTCAGCACCAGCGCCCCCAGCAGCGCCAGCAAGGTGCTGATGGTTGCCAGCAGCAGACTGCGATCCGTCACTGCACCGCTGGCACGCAAATCATCGGCAATGCGCAGCAGTACAGCCGGCGATGCCGCCATGGATATCACGCCGACGGCCAGCGCGACGGCCCAGCCCCACCCCAGGACCAGCAAGGCGGCAGTCACCACCACCAGAGTCAACAAGGACTCACCCAGGCTTTGCAGCAGCAGCCAGGGCTGACGCAGCAGCCAGGGAAGAGAAACCTGAGATGCAGCCAGCAACAAGCTCGCGCCCACGGCAAGCTCCAGCAACAGCGCCGAACTGCCCTGCAGAGGCCAGGGCAGGTCACCAAACCCCACCCAGCCGGCAAGCAGACCGACCATCGTGTAGCCAAGCATGCGTGGATAGCCGGTAAAGCGATGAACCAGATGACCGAGCAAGGCGGCGGCCGAAACCAGCACGCACCAGCTCAGCAGCGGTGGAAATCCGGCAGGCCAGATGCCCGCCTCCAGATTGCCGAACGGCATATAGCGCCCTCCTGTATCAAGACCCGGACAATGCGACAAAGTCGTGGCACCAGGGTTGGTGCAGGCAGCGTTGCGAAAGAGATGCGGTCAGCGCCGCGTGAAATCCCGGCCATGCGCCGGAATGCAACACCTGCTATTGCGCAACCAGCTCTTCACCCACAGGATCAAGGTGGCCGCCACGCACGCCCCAGTTCCCGTTCAGATAACGAGAGGAACTATCTCGGAGCGCTACAAACATCATAGGGCTCCTGCATCCAATGGCGTTAAAGGGTGTCAGCCTTCCGACATTTCTGTGACCGAATGCATTGCTTGGTGCAGTTTTGCAAACCGCCAAATCATAAAAAACGCCGGGCTCAACTCTGCGTTGACCCGGCGTAGGTATGTATGGCAAAAACTGCGCTCTCAGGCTGGCAGCTTGCCGTCCTTCAGCAGCGTACCCACCAGCGCCACCCAGTAACGCATACCCAGCGGGAGATTGGCGTCATTGAAGTCGTACTTGGGATTGTGCAGAGAGGCGCTGTCCTCGCCATTGCCCAGCCAGATATAGACGCCCGGGCATTCCTGCGCCATGAAGGCAAAGTCTTCCGAGGCCATGCTGGGAACCATATCGCGGCGCACCTTGCCTTCGCCCAGCACGCTGGTCAGCACCTCGGCGCAGACTTCCGCATGCCTGGGGTTGTTGATGGTCGCTGGATAGCTGACGCGGTAGTCTAGATGGGCCTCCAGGCCGTGCAGCGCGCAGGTCGCGGCAATCGCATCGCGAAAACGTTGTTCGATGCGCGCGCGCTGAGGCATGTCGAAGCAGCGCACGGTGCCGCGCAACTTGATGACTTCGGGCATCACGTTGTAGGTATCGCCGGCGTTGAAGCTGGTCACGCTCAGCACGGCCGGCTTGTGAACCTCCTGTTCGCGCGCAATCAGCGCGGGCAGCTGCGTCACCAGCTGACAGGCCGCCAGCAGCGCGTCCTTGCCCAGATGCGGCATGGCGGCATGGCAGCCCTTGCCGCTCAGCGTCAGGTCAAAGATGTCGAAGGCCGCCATCACGGCTGTGGAATGCACGGCCGCCGTACCCACCGGCAGACCCGGCCAGTTATGCATGCTGTAGACCGCGTCCATGGGAAAGCGCTTGAACAGCCCTTCTTCGATCATGGCGCGCGCGCCACCTTCGTTTTCCTCGGCGGGCTGGAAGATGAAATACACGGTCCCCGCAAAATCGGGCGCCGAGCTCAGAGCCTGGGCCGCCCCCAGCAACATGCTGGTATGCCCGTCATGGCCACAGGCATGCATACGACCGGCGTGCGTGGACGCATGCTCACACTGGTTGAGTTCCGTCACATTCAGCGCATCCATATCGGCGCGCAGGCCGATGGAGGGTCCGACGCCAAGACTGCCATTGAGCACGGCGACCACGCCGGTGCCGGCCAGGCCGGTGTGCACTTCGAGACCGAAGCTCTTCAGGAGCTCAGCCACGCGTGCGCTGGTACGGTGCTCCTGAAACGCGGTTTCGGGATGACGATGAAAGTCGTGACGCCAGGCTTGCAGCTCCTGCTGGCCGGGCCATTTGATGGTGTTCATCATGGTCTTGCTCCGGTTTTACAGCGTGTGGACAAAGGTCTGGGCGATCAGCGTCGCGGCCAGGAACACACCGGCATTGGCCAGCAGCGAAACCACCACGATGCGCCAGCCCAGACGGCGGAAGGCCGGGATGTCCTTGGCCAGCGACAGGCCCGCAAACGTAAGCATGGGCGTGATCATGGCCAGGAAGTTGACCTTGCCGGTCAAAGCTGCCACTTCGGCGGCATAAGGCGTGAGCGGGAAGGTCATGGCCATGGCGATGAACGAAATCCAGCACACGGCGGGCAGCATGCGGCGCGTGCCGACATAGATCAGGTCGCCGACAAACACAGCGGCAATGATGAGCAGCACGCCGGGCAGCGCATCCATCACGGGCACGCCATGGCCGATGCGGTTGCCGATCAGCACCATGGCGCCGACCAGAACCCAGGAAGCGAAGCGCATGCCCAGACCCAGCGCCGGCACCTGCGCCTGTTCTTCGTCCTTGGCGGCAGACAGGTCTACCGCCTGCTCCACCACGGCCTGCTTGCGCTTGCGGCCCAGAATCGGCTCCAGCCATTGATAGGCACGCAGGGCCAGGGGCAGCGAGATGAACAGCGTCAGATAAGTGCCCACCGTCGTCGCAATCAGATTGGCAGCAGCGGCAAAGGTGGCGATCTGGTCGCTCATCTCGGGATGCTGGGCGGCGATCGCGCCCACAGCGGCAGCCGTCATGCTGCCCGAGCCAACGCCGGCGCCCATGCCCAGGGCCAGCGGGTGGAAGATATTGAGGCTGGAGACAAAGCCGGCCAGCAGCGAGATGAAAATGGCGCCGATCAGCGTGCCGGTGATGTACTCGGCCAGCACGCCACGGCCTTCGGGCGAATCCATGCCGAAACGCTCGCCGATGATGGCCAGACCCGGCTCACGACCGATGGAGAACGTCGCGCCAATGGCTTCGCGCTTGATGCCCAGCAGCAGTGCCACGGGCATGCCCAGGGCGACGCAACCGACCAGATTGCCCAACTCCTGCAACACCAGTCCCCAGCCGACTTCCGCCAGCTTGGGCAGCGACCCACCGACCAGCAGACCCAGCTTGGCAATGAACAGAAACAGCGCGCAAGACAGCACGGCAGCGGCCAGGTTCTGGCTGTACAGGCCCAGTTGCAGCGGGCCGGGCATGCGCTTGCGCAGCAGACCCAGCACCAGGCCGATAAGCAGTGCCCAGATCATGGGCAGCAGCACCACCTTGCCCACGCCCAGCGAAATGGGCAGCGGCCCCAGCCACTCGGACAATGCCGCAATCACCAGCGCCAGCGCAAATACCTGCACCACGCTGCCCACATTCAACGCGGCCTTGGCCGGCTGCACCTCTGTACGCATCAACTTTCCTTGCGCACGACGGCCGCTGCCGACGCGCTGAAATAGCTTTGAACCCTGAAAATGGGCACGGCCAGCCCAAGCTGGCGCTCACCCATGCGGGCGCTGAATATAACAATGCATTTATTGCATATGCATTCTTTTTCTGTTCTAAAAAAGTGAACATACGTATGAATACAGATGCAATTTGGCGACGACAATCGCCGCATGCCCGCCTTTCAAGACTCCCGCGCCCGCTATCTGTTTGAAGCCGTCTACTGCGGCTCCGTTCGTGCCGCAGCCGAAAAACTTGGCATCGTGCCCTCGGCCGTCAGCCGCCAGATCAGCCTGCTCGAAGAGGAACTGGGCCTGACCCTGCTGGAGCGCCATCGCAGCGGCGTGGTGCCCACCGAGGCCGGCCAGTTGCTGCTGGACTATCACCGCGAACATACGGCCCACCGCCACGACATGCTGGCCAAGGTCGATGCGCTGCGCGGCCTGCACAGCGGCAGTGTCAGCGTGGTCAGTGGCGAGGGCTTTGCGCAGGAGCTGATCGACGGCCCCATTCGCAATTTTCGCCAGCAATATCCGGGCGTCAGCATCTCGCTGGAAATCTACGGCACGACCGAGATCATGCGCCGCATTCGCGAGGATGCTGCCGAGATCGGCCTGGTCTACTACCCGCCCGCCGACAGTCATATCACCGCACGCGGTGCGGCGCGCCAGCCCATGCATGCCATCGTGCATGCGCAGCACCCGCTGGCCAGCGCTGAGCAAACCTCGCTGCAGGAGCTCAGCCAATGGCCTGTTGCCATGTTGCAAGGCGTGTATGGAATTCGCCAGCTCGTGGAGTATGCGGAACACAAGGACAAGATCCACCTCAGCCCCGCGCTGACCAGCAATCTCATCAGCGTACTGCTGGCCTTTGTCACCAGCGGTCAGGGCGTGACCCTGCTGCCGCCCTGCTCCGTCACGGCCGAGCTGGCAAGCGGGCGCCTGCGCGCCATTCCCATTCACAACCCTGCATTTCTTGACGCCGAAATGCAACTCATCACCCGCACCGGCCGCCATCTGTCCCCGGCGGCCAATCGCTTTCTGCTGTATTGCATGCAAGGCATGCAGGCGTTCCAGGAGCCTTGAGCGACGACCGGCGACGCGCGAGACCCCGGGTCATGGACGCCTGAGCATACTCAGGACACCGCTGCACTTGCCTTAGACTGCACGCAGCATGCAAACCAGTCTGGCTCTCACTCCGTCGCAACTGAGCGAATTCCTTCTCAACGTCGCCACCGTACGCCCCGTGTTCATCTGGGGGCCGCCAGGCATCGGCAAGTCGGCACTGGTACAGAACTTTGCGCAAAGCGTGGGGCTTGACTGCGTGTCCCTGCTGGGCAGCCAGCTCGCGCCAGAAGATTTGCTGGGCGTGCCGCAGATCATTGACGGCGTGACCCGCTTTTGCCCGCCCGCCATGATTGCGCGCGAGCAGCCCTATTGCCTGTTCCTGGACGAGCTCAACGCCTGCAGCCAGGATGTGCAAAAGGCTTTCTACAGCCTGATTCTGGAGCGCCGCGTGGGCGAATACCTGATGCCCGAGGGCTCCATCGTGATTGCGGCAGGCAACCGCGCCCAGGACTCCGCGATTGTGCGCACCATGTCCTCGGCCCTGGTCAACCGCATGATTCATGTGCAGCTCAAGGTCAGCGCCAGCGAGTGGCTGCAATGGGCACAGCAGGCCCAGTTGCATACTCTGGTGCTCGAATACCTGGCCCAGCGTCCCGACCATCTGTGGAGCCAGCCGCCCAAGCATGAGGAGGCGTTTTCCACGCCGCGCTCCTGGCATATGCTGAGCGACGCCCTGCAGTCCTATGGCGATGCGCTGAACCTGCATACGTTCGAGGCCCTGAGCAGCGGCTGCCTCACGCCTCAGCATGCGGCGCAGTTCAAGGCCTTCTACAAACTCGCCGAGGACCGCCATCGTCTGGACGCCATCTTCAAGGGCGACGCCAACTGGCCCCATGCGCCGCAGGACCGAGATGTGCTGTATTTCCTGGCCCAGGCCTTCCGCGCGCGTCTGCTCAAGATCCTGCCCGCCGACAAGCAGCAAAGCGGCGGCGAGTTGCAGCAAAACGTGCACCGGTCCAAGGCCATGCTCAAGGAGCTGGCCCAGATCAGCCTGGAAATGGCCCAGATCGTCACCGCCGAAAGCGACGGCCAGACCCTGCCCGCCTGGTATATGGTGGAAATCGTGCGCGACCTGCCGCGACTGGTCGAAGCGCGCGAAACGGCCAGGGCCTGACGCCTGATGGCCAAAGCCCCAACGCGCGAAACGCCGGCCACCCAGGCCTATACGCAGGGCCTGGCCTTGCTGCAGGCACACCCCATCTTCACCGAGCTCAGCCGCAGTCTGGGCTTTGTGCGCAGCGCACATTCCCTGTGTCCGGCCCATGGCTGGGCTCAGGCCAGCCTCAACCACCAGCGCTTTACCGGCCAGATCGACATCCATCCCAAACGCATGGCCAGCCCCGAGGAATGGGCGTATTGCCTGGGGCGGGCAACGCTCAGCTACGCGCTGGAGCTGTTTCAGCGTGACCGCAGCCATTGGGCACACTGGAGCGCGGCCTGCGATGTCGTCACGGCCCGCTTCATCCAGACCATCAAGCTGGGCCGTCCGCCCGAAGGCATGGAACTGCCCGACGGACTGCCCCAGCGCGACGAGGCCCAGTGGTATGTGCAGTTCTGCGAACAAGGCATACCCGCCTGGGCGCAGTCGCTGAGCCTGGCCGGTCCCGGCCAGGGCGGCGCTCACCCCAGCCTGGCCCTGCCGCAGCAATGGCCGCAGCCCGCCTCCTCCACCAGCAAGCCTCAGCCGTATTGGCGCAGGTACGGCAACTGGCCCGAAATGTTTGCCGCGGGCCTGGCCCGCTCCGTCACCCAGCCCGTGGAAATGGCCGCAGGCGTGCGCCGCGAGTTTGGCCAGAGCCGCCCTGCCAGCAGCGCGCTGGACCGCGCACGCCACTGGTTCATGGACAGCTTTCCACTGCTGGGCAGCATGGTCGCTGCGTTTGACATCGTCGAGGACGCCAGCATCTGCGAGCGCGAGGACATCTCCGTCGCCGCGGTCGACGAAGTGCTGCGCACCATCTACATCAACCCCGGCCCTCACCTGTCCGAGCTGGAGCTGCGCTTTGTCATCGCCCACGAAGTCCTGCACGTCGCACTGCGACATCTGCTGCGCCGACGCGGGCGTGAGCCGTTTCTGTGGAACGTGGCCTGCGACTTTGTCATCAACGACTGGCTGATTCAGATGGACGTGGGCCAGCCGCCAGGCATTGGCCTGCTCTACGACCCCGAGCTGCGCGGGCTCAGCGCCGAAGAGGTCTACGACCGCATCGCGAGCGATCTGCGCCGCATGCGCAAGCTGCGCACCCTGGCCGGTGGCCAGGGGGACATGCTGGAGCGCAATGCGGGCGGTCAGCGCAACGCGGGCGACTACACCGATATCGACGAGTTCTGCCGCACCCAGCTGGGTAAAGGCCTTCTGCGCCACGAGCAAAGCGCACGCGGGCTGCTGCCCGCGGGACTGATCGAAGAAATCCGCGCTCTGTTGCAGCCGCCGATTGACTGGCAGGTCGAGCTGGCACGCTGGTTCGACCACCACTTTCCGCCCATTGAAACGCGGCGCAGCTATGCCCGCATCAGCCGCCGCCAGAGCGCCACGCCCGATATTCCCAGGCCCCGCATTCAGGCAGACAGCCGCTGGCTGGAAGGCCGCACCTTCGGCGTGGTGCTGGACACCTCGGGCTCCATGGAGCGCCATGTGCTGGCCAAGGCACTGGGTGCCATCGCCAGCTATGCCGAGGCCAAGGATGTGCCCGCTGTGCGCCTGATCTGCTGCGATGCCGCGGCCTATGACCTGGGCTATCTGCCGGCCGCCGACCTTGCCCAGCGCATCGCCCTCAAAGGCCGTGGCGGCACCGTGCTGCAACCGGGCGTGGATCTGCTGCTTCAGGCCGACGACTTTCCCAAGGACGGCCCCATCCTCATCATCACCGATGGCCAGTGCGACCCGCTGCGCGTGCCACGCGAGCATGCCTATCTGCTGCCTGCGGGCCGCAGGCTGCCGTTTCGCACAGCTGCGCCTATCTTTGTGATGGACTGAGATTCAAGATCAAGCAATAGCTGTCTCGTGCAGCGCATGCCACAGCACGCCGTCAGCTGCGACTTCCAGAATCGCCGTGGAATAGCGCGCATGGCTAACGCCGGCCAGCATATGTGTTTCGCGGTAGCGCAGCGCGATATGTGAGCCCACCTGCCAGATGCTTGTCAGCTCATCCACCGCCATCTGCAAACCGGGCCTGCCGCCAGCAGCGCCCTCAAACATCTGCTGTAACTGGGCACGCGTCACGATCCTGCCGCCTGTGGTGACCATGCTGAAGCCCTCGGCAAACACCTGCATCAGCGCCTTGGCAGCAGCTTGGGCGGCATCGCCCTTTTGAGTAAAAACGGTCTGGATCAGGGCATGCACATCGTTAATGCTTTGTGCGGCGGCTTTGAGGTTCTGGTCGTTCATGCCTGGCTTTTTTCAAGGTGTGTAAACAGGTCAGCGGCAGCAGCCCCACCAGGGCGGCAACGGCAAAGCTTGCGTGATAGGCCGCCAGCGCACCGATATGCGGCTGCAGCAGGTTGAAGATCATCAAAAACAGGGCCGCGCCTACGCTGAATGCCATCTGGCGGTTGATGTTCCAGACCACGCTGGCCTGGGGCAGTTCCAAGCCGTGAAAATCCATCAGCGCCGTGGTTTGCGCGGCGTTGGCAGCCAGGCCGCCGCCCAGGCCCATCAGGGCATAGGCCAGTACCAGGGCTAGCAGATCGCCCGTGCTGTTCACCGCCATCAGGCAGGCAATACCCAGGCTGTGCAGCAGCAGACCGACCACAAACAGCGGCCTCGCCCCCACGCGGTTGTAGATGCGGCCGCACATCAGCATGGCCAGCAGCGCGCCGCCGGCATAGACCAGCATGAACATGCCCGAGCGCTGGGCGCTCAGGGCCAGCAGGTCTTGCAGAAAAAACAGGCTCAGCAGATTGACGCCGGTAAACACGCCGGGCACGGCGTAGTACACGGCCATGGACACCCGCAGGCGTGGGCTGCGCAGCAGGCGCAGCTCGACCACTGGGTCTGCCGCATTGCGCCAGTGGCGCAGATAGAGCGCGCTGGCTGCCAGACCCAGCGCAAGACACAGCAGCGCCCCGACCCGGCCACGGCCTGCACCGTACAGCGACATGCCCATGAGCACGGCAGTCAGTGCCGTGCCGATCAGCAGCAGTCCGGTCATATCCGGCTTGGCTGCAACCGGCGGCTCGAATGACTCTGCCGAATCGCGCACCCAGCACCAGGCCAGCAGCGCGGCTGCCAGAGCCAACGGAATGTTGGCAAAAAACACCCAGCGCCAGGAACTGCTGTCCACAATCAGCCCGCCCAGTCCCGGTGACAAAGCCGGTGCAATCAGGGCCACGGCCATGACCAGGGTGGAAATGCGTGCACGCTCCGCCCCCTGAAACAAGGCAAAGGCCATGGCCTGCCCCACGGGAATCAACAGCCCGCCGGCCATTCCCTGCACGAAGCGCCAAACCACCACGGCCGTAAAACTGCCCGCCATGCCGCAAGCCGCCACAGCCAGTGCAAACACCAGCATGGAAGCTGCCAGCAAACGCCGCGCGCCCCAGCGGCCGGCCAGCCGCGTGCTGATGGGAATCACCAAGGTCAGGCCCAGGATGTAGGCATTGCCCACCCAGGCGGTGTCCAGGCTGGCTGTCTCGAACTCGGCAGCCAGGCGTGGCAAGGCGACTGCGGGCATGAAGATATTGATGCAGTCGATAAAAAACCCGGTCAAAAACACCAGGGCAATGCGGTAACGGTAGCTCATGTCTGTCCTTTGAGCTGCGCATAGTAGGCAGCGCAGTTGCCCACGTCGATACCGCTATGCTTGATACTTTGTTTGATCAAACTGAACAATGGCCGCCACCACAAGCACTGCCATCCACACCCAGCTTCACCGCGTGCAGACTTTTCTGGCCGTGGTGGAACTGGGCAGCTACACCAAGGCCGCCGACTACCTGAAGATCAGCAAGGCCATGGCCAGCCTGCATGTAAAGGCGCTGGAAGAAGCCCTGTCCATTACGTTGCTGGTGCGCAGCACGCGGTCGGTGGCGTTGACGGAAAGCGGCCAGCAGTTCTATGACGAGTTCAAGCAGATCTTCGGCCATATCGAAGCTGCATTTGACAATGCCCAGCACGGCAGCCGCCGCCTGCGCGGGCAGCTACGCATCAGCACCACTGCCGAGTTTGGCGAGCGCTATGTGCTGCCGCTGATCCCGCAGTTTGTGCAGCGCTACCCAGGCATTGCCATCAGCCACGATGCCAATTCCTCGCTCAGCGATCTGGTAGCCGAAAAGCTCGACCTGGTTGTGCGCCTGGGCAGCCTGGCCGATTCCAGCCTCAAAAGCCGCAAGCTGGCGGATTATGAAATCTGGCTGGTCGCATCGCCCCGGTTGACTGGCCTGCAAGCCGTGCAGCAGCCGCAAGACCTGGCCGATCTGCCCTGGATTGCCAACAGCAATCTGGACAGCCCCACGCACTGGGTGCTGGAAAGCGCCCAGGGTCAGCAGACCGAGGTGCAGGGCCGCGCCGCCCACCAGTCCAATTCATCGAGCGCGATTCGTACGCTGTCGCTGGCGGGCCTGGGTGTAGCCGTGCTGCCCGACTGGCTGGTGCAGGACGATGTGCGCAGCGGCCAGCTGCAGCGCGTGCTGCCCGAGTACGCCCTGCCCAGCCAGCCGATTCACCTGGTCTTCCCCGGCAGCCGCCACCTGCCACGCAAGACACGGGTGTTCATCGACTTTCTGGCCGAGCATCTGGTGCGTTGATTCCCCACAAGAACTCAAGACAAAACAACCTCTGACGCTTACCCAGAAAGCGCCAGCAGCTATCAAAAACGTAGAATTCATGCCATGCGGCTGCGCCCTAGCCTCGGGCATGGCCGTCTTGCAATCCGCACCAATCCGGGACACTACTGTTTAGCAGCTAGGCTTGGTGCTTACTCTTTGAACGGAAGCGAATCCTTGAGCACAGCCACCCTCCCCTCTTGCCCCCAATGCGGCCTGGACAATACCTATCCCGATGGCGATCTGCTGATCTGCCCCGATTGCGCCCATGAATGGTCGGCCCATACAGAAACCATTGCCGATGAAGACAACGGCCCCCGCATCATCAAGGATGCCAACGGCACGCCGCTGGCCGACGGCGACAGCGTGCTGCTGGTCAAGGACCTGAAAGTCAAGGGTTCCTCTACCGTCATCAAAAAAGGCACCAAGATCAAAGGCATCCGCCTGGTCTATGACAACGGCGACCATGACGTGGACTGCAAGACGGATCAGGGTCCATTCATTCTCAAATCCGAGTTTCTGAAAAAGGCCTGACGCGGCCCTCCCCATCGCTGTCCCCTGCGATCCACCCAACGCCCGGAGCCATGCCGGGCGTTCCTTCGAGCACCATGTAGCGGCTCAAAAGTTCTGGCAATCCGCTGGTGCAAATAGAAGCCCGATCGGCCCCTGCACTGATCTCAAAGCGCTGCCGTATCAAAAAACAGACTCAGCCACATCAGCCATCCGCCCATGAAACGGCTGTCTGTCCCCCGTGCAACTGCAGGCTCAGGGGAACATGGCTCTCGATGGCGCACGCCATCGCCGCGCAAAACTGCCGCTTCTTCCACCGCCTTGCCACGGCAGGGCCGACCCTAAGGCTTACCCTCGGCTGTCATGATCTGGCAATTAAATTGCGGCATGCGTTAAGTCCATTCACGGCACCGGCCCTACATTGCCCCTCGAACTCCTTGATTTCTGCCCCTGCAGAGGTCAAGACAGGCTGATGCATACCCCGTGCGCAGCCAGGTCCAGACCATGAAGGGCAATAGCAGGAAATGAACCGGGAAGTCGACGGCAAGCACACCAATCACTGCTCACAGTCACCGCACTGGCCTGGCGAGGTCCTGGCACAAAGACCTGGCAGCCAAAGCCTTACAGGCTTGACGCTGTGGGCCTGCGCAGTCCCCCCCCTGCATCAAGACAACAACTAAAAGCCCTGCCTAGTCCTAGCACTGCGGCTTGCAGCGTCTACGCCGTGATGCCTGCAACTCGTGCAGCAGGGATCCGCCCCGTGCCCCATACCAACTTCCAAGAGACAAGCATGACCCCAAGCGCGACGACCATTTCGGGCGCAACGCCCAGGCAAGACACCAGCCATGACATCGATGCAGACAACGCCCTGTATGCCAAGGTCAGCTGGCGGCTGCTGCCCCTGCTGCTGATCTGCTACATGGTCGCCTACCTGGACCGCATCAACATCGGCTATGCCCAGATCCAGATGAAGCAGACGCTGGATTTCGGCGACGCTGCCTACGGCTTTGGCGCGGGTCTGTTCTTCATCGGCTACTTTCTGTTTGAAGTGCCCAGCAATCTGCTGCTGGAGAAGATAGGCACGCGCAAGACGCTGATGCGCATCATGCTGGTCTGGGGCCTCATCGCCACGGCCATGGCCTGGGTCTTCACTCCCATGCAGTTCTATGTGGCGCGCTTTCTGCTGGGCGCGTTCGAGGCCGGCTTCTTTCCCGGCGTCATTCTGTACTTCACCTACTGGTACCCCTCGGCGCGCCGCGGCCGTGTGATCTCCATCTTTCTCTCAGCCGTCATGGCCATGGCGATTGTGGCCGGCCCGCTGTGCGGCGCCATTCTCAAATACATGGATGGCATCGACGGCCTGCATGGCTGGCAATGGCTGTTTCTCATCCAGGGCCCGCCCGCCTGCATGCTGGGCCTGATCCTCTACTTCTATCTGCAAGACAGGCCAGCCGACGCTAAATGGCTGACAGACGCCGAAAAAGCGCGGCTGCAGCACAACCTGGCCAACGATAGCGGTCAGGCAGCTCAACACGGCGGCCACGGGCACAAGGCCGCCCATAGCAGCGCCACTCTGGGCCGGTTGCTGCGCGACCCCAAGGTCTATGCCCTGTCACTGGTGTACTTCATGATGCACGGCGCCACCTATCTGTTTGTCTTCTGGATGCCCACCGTGATTCAGGACCTGGGCGTGCAGGACGTGCTGCATGTCGGTATCTACTCGGCCATTCCCTTTGTCGCAGGCTTCTTCGGCATGATTGCCTTCGGTGCCAGCTCCGACCGGTTCCGCGACCGCCGCTGGCATCTGTTCATCGCTTGCGGCATGGCCATTGCCGGCCTGATCGTCACCCTTCAGATGCATGGCCATCTCGAAGGCTCGCTGACTGCCCTGGCCTTCACGCTGATCGGTCTGGCGGCCCTGCCCCCGCTGTTCTTTGCCCTGGTCAGCGACTATCTGTCACCGGCCGTGGCCGCGGGCGGCATCGCCCTCATCAGCAGCCTGGGCAACCTGGGCTCGGCCGCCAGCCCCACACTGGCCGGCCTGCTGACCCAATACACTGGCAACAGGCACTACAGCATCTATCTGGTGCTGGTCATGCTGGTCCTCTCGGCACTGGTGCTGATGGTGGCGGTGCGCGACGCCAAGACCAGGCGCGGATGAGCCATGCCCGGCGCTTGCCGGGCAGCACCCTCACCTCGAGCTACTGCAGGTCTATCCGACTGGCTGTTCCGGTCCCGAACGCAGAAAAACCATACAAAAAGACCTCTAACGCTATCTGTCAAGCGTTAGCAGCTATCAAAATCATTCTTCAAGCTGTGCTTCGGCCAAGGGATTCGCCTTGTAACTCAGCCAGCCTGCCGCCACAGACTTGCCCGCAGCAGCGCCTGCGCGGCGGTCGTTGGGGTGCGAGCGCCCTTCGCTCACCACCACTTCGGCAAAGTCGAACGGGCTCATGCCGTCAATACAAGCCACATTCACGCCGTACTGATGCGGCGACGAGCGCCGCTGATGAAAGGTATAGATGCCGCAATGCTTGCAGAAGATGTGCTTGGCCTGTCCGGTGTTGAACTGGTAGAGCGTCAGTGCATCCTGCCCTTGCAGCACCTCGATTCCGCTCAGCTCGGCCGACACCGCCACGGCACCGCGCATGCGGCAAAACGAGCAATTGCAGCGCCGCGCAGTGTTCAGGCCGTCGCTTAGCAGAACGGTAAAGCGCACTGCGCCGCAGTGGCAGGCTGCTTGGAGCGGTCGGAAAAAATCAAGGCGGGGGCTGGGCATGGGTTTGTCTCCATCAAGGGGGGCTTTGAGGCAAGCACTGAAGTCAACGGCATCCAATATCGTTCAAATCAGGCTCAAGCGCATATTTATCTGGCGCAAGCAGCTATGAAGTTTTGAAGTTTCCCGAATGCGCATCATGGTTGCCGATCGGCAAATTGAAGATCGGCAGGCATAGATAAAAATCAAATATGCCTCCAGCGATTGCCAATTAAGCGCGAGCAGCTATCAAAATAAAAAAGGCAGCCCATGAGCTGCCTTTGTTTTCGAACAGGTCCCGAGACCCGATCTCAGCGCTTACTTGCGTGCTGGTGGCACGTCCGTGCAGGAACCATGCGCCACTTCCGCAGCCATGCCGATGGACTCGCCAAGGGTTGGGTGGGGGTGGATGGTCTTGCCGATATCCACGGTGTCGGCGCCCATTTCGATGGCCAGGGCGATTTCACCGATCATGTCGCCGGCATGCGTGCCGACCATGCCGCCGCCCAGGATACGGCCGTGGCCGTGAGCTTCGGGGGAATCGTCAAACAGCAGCTTGGTGAAGCCTTCGTCGCGGCCGTTGGCGATGGCGCGGCCCGAGGCAGCCCAGGGGAACAGACCCTTCTTGACCTTGATGCCTTGTGCCTTGGCCTGGTCTTCGGTCAGACCCACCCATGCCACTTCGGGGTCGGTGTAGGCGACCGAAGGAATCACGCGGGCGTTGAAGGCAGCGGAAGCCAGTTCCTTGTTGCCTTGCAGTTCGCCGGCAATGACTTCTGCGGCCACGTGCGCTTCGTGCACGGCCTTGTGCGCCAGCATCGGCTGGCCCACGATGTCTCCGATCGCGAAGATGTTGGGCACGTTGGTGCGCATCTGGATGTCGACGTCGATGAAGCCGCGGTCGGTCACGGCCACGCCAGCCTTTTCGGCGCTGATCTTCTTGCCGTTGGGCGTGCGGCCCACGGCTTGCAGAACCAGGTCGTAGGTCTGGGGTTCGGGCACGGTGACGCCGTCCTTGGCAGGAGCGAACGTGACCTTGATGCCTTCGGGCGTGGCTTCGGCACCCACGGTCTTGGTGTTGACCATGATGTTGTCGAAACGCGGTGCATTCATCTTTTGCCAGACCTTGACCAGATCGCGGTCGGCGCCCTGCATCAGGCCGTCCATCATTTCCACCACGTCCAGGCGTGCGCCCAGCGTGCTGTAGACGGTGCCCATTTCCAGGCCGATGATGCCGCCGCCAAGAATCAGCATGCGCTTGGGCACTTCCTTCAGATCCAGGGCACCGGTGGAATCGACCACGCGGGGGTCCTTGGGCATGAAGGGCAGATGCACGGCTTGCGAGCCTGCAGCGATGATGGCGTTCTTGAACTGAACGATCTTCTTGCTGCCGGTCTTTTCCTGGCCGGAACCAGTGGTTTCTTCCACTTCGATGTGGTTGGCCGACACGAAGTTGCCGTAGCCGCGCACGACGGTGACCTTGCGCATCTTTGCCATCTGGCCCAGACCGCCGGTCAGCTTGCCGATGACCTTTTCCTTGTGGCCGCGCAGTTGGTCGATGTTCACTTCAGGAGCGGCAAACTTCACGCCGGCCACTTCCAGGTGCTTGACTTCGTCCATCACGGCAGCCACATGCAACAGAGCCTTGGAAGGAATGCAACCCACGTTCAGGCAGACGCCGCCCAGGGTGGCGTAGCGCTCGACCAGCACGACCTTCAGACCCAGGTCGGCAGCACGGAAGGCTGCCGAATAGCCGCCGGGGCCACCGCCCAGAACCACGACGTCGCAGTCCATGTCCACGGTGCCGGCAAAGTTGCTGGCCACAGGAGCCGGAGCGGCAGCCACGGGGGCTGCCACAGGTGCAGGTGCAGGAGCGGCAGCGACGGGCGCAGGCGCTGCTGCCTGAGCAGGTGCGGCGGCGCCGGCTGCGGCTTCCAAAGTCAGCACCAGCGAGCCTTCGGCAACCTTGTCGCCGACCTTGACCTTGATTTCCTTCACGACGCCGGCGTGGCTGGAAGGAATCTCCATGGAGGCCTTGTCGCTCTCCACAGTGATGAGGGACTGGTCCACGGCCACGGTGTCGCCGGGGTTGACCAGCAGTTCGATCACGCCCACTTCGGCGAAGTCGCCGATATTGGGTACCTTGATATCGATGAGGCTCATATGCGCTCCTATCTTGGTTTTTGTCTCTGTGCCGCCCGATTCGCTCGGGCAGCTGAAAACGGTATTTCCGGGTTGAAGCCTGGCGGCTGACGCCTTAGCTCCAGTCAAAAGTCAGCAATACGGTACGGCTTTCAGGCTCGTAGAACAGCAGGGTTTCAGTGCCGCTTGCGGCAAAGGCGTCAGCATTGGCACTGCAGATGAACTCGAAGTGCGCGCCGGTTTCTGGGTGGATGGGGTGAATGCCATCGTCCGTGCCAGTGTCGCTCAGCAGCTCATTCGTCAGATTGCTCCAGTTGCCGCCCCAGGAAGGGCCACCCAGCACTCCAAGCAGATAACGTCCAGAACTGGTTTCGTAGCAATCGGTGCCTGGCTCATACAGCGGCAGCTTGGCAACTTCAGCGGGGTCGTCCCACTCGTTCGCCGCATTCCAGCCATGGGCCAGAAAGTCCTGTCTGGCCTGCTCATATGCCGCGTGCTGGGTTGCGTAATGCAGTTCCATCACATCGCGCCATGAGTACTTGGCCTCGTGGTGCAGCTCGAACGGAGGCTGCGCACCCAGCTTGACCAGTTCACGATGCTGGGTGCGTACCTCGCGCCAGTCCAGCGTTTTCTCTGCCCAGTCAGCCCTGTCCTGCTCCAGCATGAAGTAGCGCCAGTCGCCCAGCAGCTCGTACCTGCCTTGATCGTTGAGCTTGAAAGCCAGCCAGTCAGGCTTGAGCAGCGCGTTGCCAAACTCCTCGCCCCCCCACTCCCCGACTTGCCCTTCGTAGGGCTCGCAAGGGGCGACAAGATGAATCGACCCGCTCCAGGCATCGTCGAGCAAGGCCAGATCGATGGTGACGAGCGGCAGAAAATGCCGCGCGTACTTCTCGACCGGCTCGGCGAAAACGTCAGCCGTATCCGGAAAAGGCCGGATACCGGGAATGACGCCACGCAGATGCTCGATGGGATGCTGTCTCAGGTTCTTCATCTCACTCATGGGCTGGCAAGGTGAAGCGCAAGGCATCTAAAAAGATAGCTGCTTGCGCAATTCAGATAAGCGCTACAGGCCGATTTCGCTAAAAATCGGCCTGCCTGTCAGCTGCTTAGAGCAGGATACGGCGGTAGTCGGCCAGCACAGCGCCCAGATAGGCGTTGAAGCGTGCGGCAGCTGCGCCGTCGATGACGCGGTGGTCATACGACAGGCTCAGAGGCAGCATCAGGCGCGGCACGAACTGCTTGCCGTCCCACACGGGCTTCATGGCGCCCTTGGACAGCCCCAGAATGGCGACTTCAGGCGCATTGATGATGGGCGTGAAGTTGGTGCCACCGATGCCGCCCAGAGACGAGATCGAGAAGCAGCCGCCTTGCATGTCTGCAGCGCCCAGCTTGCCGTCGCGGGCCTTCTTGGCCAGCTCGCCCATTTCCTGGCTAATCTGCAGAATACCCTTCTTGTCGGCGTCCTTGAGCACGGGAACGACCAGGCCGTTCGGCGTGTCGGCGGCAAAGCCAATGTTGAAGTACTGCTTGTAGACCAGAGTGTCGCCGTCCAGAGAGGCGTTGAACTCGGGGAACTTCTTGAGCGCAGCCACCACGGCCTTGATCACGAAAGCCAGCATCGTCACCTTGACATCGCTCTTGGCCTTGGCGCTTTCGGCATTGGTGGACACGCGGAAGGCTTCCAGCTCGGTGATGTCGGCCTCGTCATTGTTGGTGACGTGAGGGATGACCACCCAGTTGCGGTGCAGGTTGGCACCCGAGATCTTCTTGATGCGCGACAGTTCCTTGCGCTCGACAGCGCCAAACTTGGCGAAGTCGACCTTGGGCCAGGCCAGCACTTCCAGACCACCGACATTGCCGCCGGAAGACTTTGGAGCCACAGCCTGCTGAGCCAGGGTCTGCACGGCGCCAGCCATCACCGACTTGGTGAAGGACTGGATGTCTTCCGCCGTGATGCGGCCCTTGTTGCCCGAGCCCTTGACTTCTGCCAGAGGCACGCCCAGTTCGCGAGCGAACTTGCGCACCGAAGGCGAGGCATGGGGCAGCTGACCCGAAGGCGCGACGGTGGGGTTGTGGGCTGCAGGCGCTGCCACAGGTGCGGAAGCAGGAGTTGCAACCACGGGAGCAGCGGCCACAGGTGCCGATGCTGCAGCCACAGGGGCGGCAACAGGTGCCGCCACGGGAGCTGCAGCCTGCACGGGAGCGGCTGCTGCGCCCTGCACCGTCATCTGGCCGACCACGTCGCCCACGTTGACGGTGTCACCCAGCTTGATGGTCAGCGCCGTGATGGTGCCGGCCGAGGGTGAGGGGATTTCCATCGAGGCCTTGTCGGACTCCACGGTGAACAGCGATTGCTCGACAGCCACGGTATCGCCCACCTTGACCAGCATCTCGATCACGGCCACGTTCTTGAAGTCGCCGATATCGGGAATCTTGATGTCCACGGTGGAAGACGCTGCAGGAGCGGCGGCAACGGGGGCTGCAGCCACAGGAGCAGGTGCAGCAGCCACGGGGGCGGCAACAGGTGCAGGTGCTGCAGCGGCAGGTGCGGGAGCCGCATCAGCGGTTTCCAGCATCACGACCACGGAGCCTTCCTTGACCTTGTCGCCCAGGGCAACCTTGATTTCCTTGACCACGCCAGCCTGGCTGGAGGGGATTTCCATGGAGGCCTTGTCGGACTCCACGGTAATCAGGGACTGCTCGACCTTGATGGTGTCACCCACCTTGACCAGCACTTCGATCACGCCGACTTCGGAGAAGTCGCCGATATCGGGGACCTTGATTTCTGTCAATGCCATGTTGTCTGTCTCCCCTTCTTAGGCGTGCAGCGGGTTGATCTTGTCGACGTTGATGCCGTACTTCTTGATCGCTTCGGCCACGGTCGTGGCGTTGATCTTGCCTTCATCGGCCAGACCGCGCAGTGCAGCCACCACGATGTAGTGACGGTTGACTTCGAAGTGCTCGCGCAGCTTGGCGCGGAAGTCAGAACGGCCGAAACCGTCGGTACCCAGCACCTTGTAGGTACGGCCCTTGGGCATGTAGGGACGGATCTGCTCGGCGTAGGCCTTCATGTAGTCGGTCGAAGCGATCACGGGGCCGGGGTGGGCAGCCAGTTGCTGGGACACGAACGGAACCTTGGCGGCTTCCAGGGGATGCAGCATGTTGAAGCGGTCCACTTCCTGACCTTCGCGGGTCAGTTCGTTGAACGACGGGCAGCTCCAGACATCGGCAGCGACGCCCCAGTCCTTTTCCAGCAGTTCCTGGGCGAAGAAGGATTCGCGCAGGATGGTGCCGGAGCCCAGCAGTTGAACGCGCAGGCCGCTCTCGGGCACCTTCTGGCCAGGCTTGACCATGTACATGCCCTTGAGGATCTGCTCTTCCGTGCCGGCTTGCAGGCCAGGCATGGGGTAGTTTTCGTTCAGCAGCGTGATGTAGTAGAAGATGTTTTCCTGGTTCTGCACCATGCGACGCAGACCGTCCTGCATGATCACGGCCACTTCGTGAGCGAAGGTGGGGTCGTAGGTCACGCAGTTGGGGATGGTGTTGGCCAGGATGTGGCTGTGACCGTCTTCGTGCTGCAGGCCTTCGCCGTTCAGCGTGGTGCGGCCCGAGGTGCCGCCCAGCAGGAAGCCGCGCGCTTGCAGGTCGCCAGCCGCCCAGGCCAGGTCGCCGATGCGCTGGAAGCCGAACATCGAGTAGTACACATAGAACGGGATCATGACCCGGTTGCTATGGCTGTAGCTGGTGGCTGCAGCGATCCAGCTGGACATGCCGCCGGCTTCGTTGATGCCTTCCTGCAGGATCTGGCCGGCCTTGTCCTCGCGGTAGTACATCACCTGGTCCTTGTCGACCGGGGTGTATTGCTGACCGTGGGGGTTGTAGATGCCGACCTGACGGAACAGGCCTTCCATACCGAAGGTACGGGCCTCGTCCACCAGGATGGGCACCACGCGGGGGCCGATGTTCTTGTCGCGCAGCAGCTGCGTCAGGAAACGCACATAAGCCTGGGTCGTGGAGATCTCACGGCCTTCGGGTGTGGGCTCCAGGATGGCCTTGAAGGTGTCCAGCGCAGGAGCGGTGAACTGCTCGTCAGCCTGCTGGCGACGATGTGGCAGGTAGCCGCCCAGGGCCTTGCGACGCTCGTGCAGGTACTTCATTTCCGGCGTATCGTCGGCCGGCTTGTAGAAGGGAATGTCCGCGATCTGGCTGTCGGGGATCGGGATGTTGAAGCGGTCGCGGAAGGCCTTGATGTCCTCGTCGCTCAGCTTCTTGGTCTGGTGAACGTTGTTCTTGCCTTCACCGACCTTGCCCATGCCGAAGCCCTTGACGGTCTTGATCAGCAGCACGGTAGGCTGACCCTTGTGGCCGTTGGCAGCGGCAAACGCTGCGTAGACCTTCTGCGAATCGTGGCCGCCGCGGCGCAGATTCCAGATCTCGTCGTCGGACATATGCTCGACCATCTTCAGGGCGCGAGGATCGCGGCCGAAGAAATGCTGGCGAACATAGGCACCGTCGTTGGCCTTGAAGGCCTGATAGTCGCCGTCGTTGCACTCCATCATGATCTTCTTGAGCACGCCGTCCTTGTCCTTGGCCAGCAGCTCGTCCCAGCCCTTGCCCCACAGCAGCTTGATCACGTTCCAGCCGGCACCGCGGAATTCGCCTTCCAGCTCCTGGATGATCTTGCCGTTGCCGCGCACGGGGCCGTCCAGACGCTGCAGATTGCAGTTGATCACGAAGATCAGGTTGTCCAGGTTCTCGCGCGAGGCCAGACCGATGGCGCCCAGGGACTCCACTTCGTCCATTTCACCGTCGCCACAGAACACCCAGACCTTGCGGTTTTCGGTGTTGGCAATGCCGCGTGCGTGCAGATACTTCAGGAAACGCGCCTGGTAGATGGCCATCAGCGGGCCCAGACCCATGGACACCGTGGGGAACTGCCAGAAGTCGGGCATCAGCTTGGGGTGGGGGTAGCTCGACAGACCCTTGCCGTCCACTTCCTGGCGGAAGTTCAGCAGTTGCTCTTCGGAGATACGACCTTCCAGGTAGGCGCGGGCATAGATGCCGGGCGAAACATGCCCCTGGATGTACAGGCAGTCGCCGCCGTGGTTTTCGTTTTCCGCGTGCCAGAAATGGTTGAAACCGGCCGCAAACATATTGGCCAGCGAAGCGAAGGAGCCGATGTGACCGCCCAGATCACCGCCTTCGGGGGGGTGAATGCGGTTGGCCTTGACCACCATGGCCATGGCGTTCCAGCGCATATAGGCACGCAGACGACCTTCGATTTCGAGGTTGCCGGGGCACTTTTCTTCCTGGTCGACTTCGATGGTGTTCACGTAGCCGGTATTGGCCGAGAAAGGCATGTCCACGCTGTTCTGGCGAGCGTGTTCAAGCAGATCCTCGATCAGCCTGTGAGCATAGTCCGCACCTTCGCGGTCGATCACCGCAGAGAGGGCATCCATCCACTCGCGCGATTCTTGTTGGTCCAGGCCGGCGGGAAAGCCAGCGCCTTTGGGATCAGTCTGAGCTGTCATTGTGAGTGTCTCCTTCGAGAGGGGGGTAGCTTTATCACGAAGCAGTGAGTGCGGCATCACACGGGTGCGGCAAGCGCCACACCGCATAACGCGTGGCACAGCACCTTCGGGTGCTCCCCGGATTAAACCGATTCACTGTGTCGATCGCTGGCGAGTTTCGCACATTTTTTTTGAATTTCAAATTGTGCTTTGTGATTTCATTATATAAAAAAATGCTGCGAATGCACATACAGTGAAGCCTCTATAGATTGTCTTTTACGCGACAGAAATAGTCGCAGATTCCACTAGGTCTCTCCCCTACACTGGAGACATGCAAACAAGCAATCACGAACGAGAAAAAGAGGACGCAAAAAGCGCGCAATCCGTTGCATCCCCTGTGCGCTGGTGGCGCAGTTGGTGGCGTAGCCTGTCGCCGACCCGGCAGGATCGCTATGCCGCGCTCGCGCCGCTGGCATCGGTGCTGATGTTCATGGCTGCAATCATTGCGTCGTTCTGGTATTTGCGCACGGAAGAAGTGGATCGCGAGCAGGAGGCACTGCGCCGCGATGTGGAATACGCCCAGCAGCGCGTGCGCCTGCGCCTGTTGGAACGCCAGGAGCAACTGATGCGCATGGCCCGGGACATCGGCAACCGCGAGATGCGCAAAGCCGACTTTGACGGCCGCACCGAAGCGCTGATCAGCCAGTACCCCGAGCTGCAATCGATTACCTGGATCAATGACAAGCGTCAGGTTGTGTACAGCCAGTCAGCTCCGACGGTGGCCACGGATCAGCTGCGTGCCGTGGGCGAAAACCTGCATCAAGGCGAAACCCTGCAAGCCTATGAGCAGGCCCGCGAAATGCTGCAGCCCATCTATGTGCAGGAAAAAGCCCAGCCCAATGAGTTGCCGCCACTGCTGCAGCTGCATGTGCCCATCAGCTCCAACAGCCGCTACCAGGGCGAGCTGCTGGCCGAGTTTTCGGTGGACAGTCTGCTGCGCTATGGCACACCCACGGAAGTGATGGCCCGTTACGCCATCACCATGCGCGATGCCGACAACCATGTGCTGGCCGGCACTCCACTGGCACCGCGCAAGACACCGACCGAGCTGCTGCACTGGCGTGCCATAGCGAATGAATACGAAGTGCCAGTCTCCCCTGTGGGCACGGCGCTGATGATGCGCGCCCAGGCCTACCAGACTTCGCTGGGCGTTGTCGGCAGCGGCCTGTTTTGGCTGGTGGGCACGCTGTCGGCCATGACGGCCTGGCTGCTGCTGGCCACCTGGCGCCACACGCGCCGCCGTCAGCGTGCCCAGGAGGCTCTGGTGGCCGAGACCAATTTCCGCCGTGCCATGGAGAATTCCGTGTTGACCGGCATGCGAGCACTGGATCTGCACGGCCGCATCACCTATGTGAACGCGGCCTTCTGCCAGATGACGGGCTGGAGCGAGAAGGATCTGGTCGGCCAGGTTCCGCCCTATTCCTACTGGCCCGATAACGACTACGACAATCTGCATTCGCAGCTGCGCGAAGAGCTGTCGGGCAAGACCATCGTTGGCGGCTTTCAGGTACGTGTGAAACGCAAGAACGGCAGCCTGTTCGACGCGCGCCTGTATGTCTCGCCGCTGATCGATGCCCACGGCCAGCATACAGGCTGGATGTCGTCCATGACGGACATTACCGAGCCCAACCGGATTCGCGAACAGCTTTCCGCCTCATACGAGCGCTTCACCATCGTGCTGGAAGCGCTGGATGCCTCTGTTTCGGTGGCCCCTCTGGGCAGCGCCGAGCTGCTGTTTGCCAACAAGCTGTATCGCCAGTGGTTTGGCTCTCATACCGAAGGGCATCTGCAACTGGTCGCGCAGGCCGGCAAGCTGCCGGTTCGCCACCAGCCCGAAGCCGAGAACGAGGACGGGCTGATGGGTTTACCCACGGGCTCCATCACCGAATCGCGCAGCGAAAACGCTGAAATCTTCGTGCCCAGCCTGGGCAAGTGGCTGGAAGTCCGCTCGCGCTATCTGAGCTGGGTGGACGGCCGTCTGGCCCAGATGGTGATTGCCACCGACATCACCCAGCGCCGCCTGGCCGAGGAGCAGGCTGCGGCCCAGGCCGAAAAGGCCCAGACCGCCAGCCGCCTCATCACCATGGGCGAAATGGCATCCAGCGTGGCGCACGAGCTCAACCAGCCCCTGACCGCCATCAGCAATTACAGCTCCGGCATGCTGACACGCCTGGAAAACGGCACGCTCACACCCGAGCAGATGAAGTTCGCACTGGAAAAGACGGCACATCAGGCCCAGCGTGCCGGCCAGATCATTCAGCGCATCCGCTCCTTCGTGAAAAAGAGCGAGCCCAATCGCATGCTGGCCCAGGTGGGCGAAATGGTGAGCGAGGCGCTGGAGCTTGCCGGTATCGAGTTGCGCCGCCGCAATGTGCAGCTGACCTCGCATATTGCCGAACGCATGCCGCCGGTAATGGCCGATGCCATCCTCATCGAGCAGGTTCTCATCAATTTGATGAAAAACAGTGCTGAGTCAATTGATATGTCCGACCGCCCTCTGGGTCAGCGCAATGTGGAATTGCGCGTGCGCCCCCAGGTCTTTGAAAGCCTGCCGGGTGTGGAGTTCACCGTGGAAGACACGGGCAAGGGCCTGCCGCCGGAAGTGTTGGAACACTTGTTCGAAGCCTTCTTCTCCACCAAGAGTGAAGGCATGGGCATAGGCCTGAACCTTTGCCGCTCGATTGTCGAATCACATCAGGGTCGAATGCATGCCGAGAACCTCTACAATGGAAGCGAAGTCACTGGTTGCCGGTTCTCATTCTGGCTACCGTTGGCAACGGGTGTGGAGACGACAACACTCACCACGACAAGCGAACCCATAAAGAGGACGATTGCATGAGTTTGATTCCCAAAAAAGGCACTGTTTACGTAGTTGACGACGACGAAGCAGTCCGTGATTCGCTGCAATGGCTGCTGGAAGGCAAAGACTACCGCGTGCGTTGCTTTGACTCAGCCGAGACCTTTTTGTCGCGCTACGACCCGCGTGAAGTGGCCTGCCTGATCGTCGACATCCGCATGGGCGGCATGACCGGCCTGGAACTGCAGGACCGATTGATCGAGCGCAAGTCTCCTCTGCCCATTGTGTTCATCACCGGTCACGGCGATGTGCCCATGGCTGTGAACACCATGAAGAAAGGCGCACTGGACTTCATCCAGAAGCCTTTCAACGAAGAAGAGCTGCTGGGTCTGGTCGAGCGCATGCTGGATCACGCCCGCGAAGCCTTTACCGGCCACCAGCAGGCCGCCAGCCGCGATGCGCTGCTGGCCAAGCTCACGGGCCGCGAAGCCCAGGTGCTCGAACGCATCGTCGCCGGCCGCCTGAACAAGCAGATCGCCGACGATCTGGGCATCTCCATCAAGACCGTGGAGGCCCACCGCGCCAACATCATGGAAAAGCTCAACGCCAACACCGTGGCCGATCTGCTCAAGATTGCGCTGGGCCAGGGCCAGACCAGCGCTGCGGCCAAGGCGGCGGCAGCCGTCAATTAAGTGCTCCCCGCGAAATTGGAAGCCATTCCAATCGCGAGATAATCCAGGGAGCACTGGCCAGGCCTCGCGCTTTAGCCAACTCCTATTCTGATAGCTGCTAGTGCTTGTACTTCAAGGGCTAGCAGCATTTTTTATTGGTACTCCAGCAATGACAGCCCAACTCATCGACGGCAAAGCCCTCTCAGAACAACTGCGCAAGGAAGTCGCCACACGCGCGGCAGCACTCAAGGCCAAGGGCATCACGCCCGGCCTGGCCGTAGTTCTGGTGGGCGACAACCAGGCTTCCCAGGTCTATGTGCGCAACAAGGTCAAGGCCTGCGAAGACGTGGGCTTCCACTCGGTGCTGGAAAAGTACGATGCCTCCATGACCGAAGCCGAACTGCTGGCACGTGTCGAAGCGCTGAACAACGACCCCAGCATTCACGGAATTCTGGTGCAGTTGCCCCTGCCCAAGCACATCGACGACCACAAGGTCATCGAAACCATCTCCCCCGCCAAGGATGTGGACGGCTTCCACGTGGCCAGCGCCGGCGCACTTATGGTCGGCGAAGTCGGCTTCAAGGCCTGCACGCCCTATGGCTGCATGAAGATGCTGGAATCCATCGGCATGAAGGATCTGCGCGGCAAGCACGCCGTGGTCATCGGCCGCTCCAACATCGTGGGCAAGCCCATGGCCATGATGCTGCTGGCCGCCAACGCAACGGTCACCATCACCCATAGCGGCACTGCCGATCTGGCTGCCATGACTCGCCAAGCCGACATCGTCGTCGCAGCCGTGGGCAAGGTCGACGTGCTGACAGCCGACATGGTCAAGCCCGGTGCCGTGGTCATCGACGTGGGCATGAACCGCAACGCCGAAGGCAAGCTCTGCGGCGATGTGGACTTCAACGGCGTCAAGGAAGTGGCGGGCTACATCACCCCTGTGCCCGGTGGTGTCGGCCCCATGACGATTACCATGCTGCTGGTCAACACCATGGAGTCTGCTGAGCGCGCCGCGGGCTGATCCTTCAGAGCCGCTTCGCGGCCTGCCCCTCTCTGGCGCCGAGCGCCCGAGAGGGCGACGGCTTGCCCCGCGCGGCGCCTGTTCGCTTCCCAGGCGCAAGCACGCTTCTGACCGCAGGCTGACGCTATGAAGGCGATAGCAATAAATACCCTGAGAGCGCTTGATTTTCCCGACCTTGCCGGCACCTAATACAGCATGAGCAATCCACTTCTCGAATCCTCCTCCCTGCCCTTGTTTGACCGCATTCAGCCAGCGGATGTGGCACCCGCCATCGACACTTTGCTGGCCCGTGCCAGCGAGGCGCTGGAGACCGTGGTTGCACCGGACTTCCCCGCACAGTGGGAAGCCATCTCTGCCGTGCTGGACGTGGCGACCGAAAAGCTTGGCACCGCCTGGTCGGCCATCAATCACCTCAACAGTGTGGCCGACACGCCAGAGTTGCGCGCGGCCTATAACGAAGCCCTGCCCAAAGTCACCGAGTTCTGGACCAATCTGGGCGCTGACGAACGCCTGTACGCCAAATACAAAGCTATCGACCCAGCCAGCCTCAACAAGGAACAGCGCGCCGCCTGGGACCATGCCATGCGGGGCTTTGTGCTCTCCGGTGCCGAACTGCAGGGAGCTGCCAAGGAACGCTTTGCGCAGATTCAGGCACGCTCGGCAGAGCTGGCCCAGAAATTCAGCGAGAACGCGCTGGACGCCACCGATGCCTTTGCCTACTACGCCAGGATTGACGAGCTGGACGGCGTTCCGGCCGATGTGATCGCCGCGGCCAAGGCTGCCGCCGATGCCGATGGCAAGGAAGGCTACAAGCTGACGCTAAAGATGCCCAGCTATCTGCCCGTGATGCAGTTTGCCAAGAGCAGCGCACTGCGCGAGAAAATCTATCAGGCCTATGTGACCCGAGCGTCCGATCAGGCCGAGGGCGATGGCAAACGCTTTGACAACACTGCAGTGATGAAGGAAATCCTCGCGCTGCGCCTGGAAGAATCCCAGTTGCTGGGCTACAGGAACTTCGGCGAAGTCTCGATCGTGCCCAAGATGGCCGATTCGCCCCAGCAGGTCATTGACTTTCTGCGCGATCTGGCAAAACGTGCCCGCCCCTATGCTGAAAAGGATGCAGCCGATCTGCGTGCCTTTGCCAAGGCTGAACTCGGCATTGCCGACCCGCAGCCCTGGGACTGGGCCTTCATCGGCGAAAAGCTCAAGGAAGCCCGCTATTCCTTCAGCGAGCAGGAGCTCAAGCAGTACTTTCCGGCTCCCAAGGTGCTGGCAGGCCTGTTCAAGATTGTCGAGACGCTGTTCGAAGTCTCCATCCGCCGCGATGAAGCTCCAGTCTGGAACCCCTGCGTGGAGTTCTACCGGATCGAGCGCTCCACCGCACAAGGCCCTCAGCTGGTCGGCCAGTTCTATCTGGACCCTCAGGCGCGCAAGGGCAAGCGTGGCGGCGCCTGGATGGATGATGTGCGCACGCGCTGGCTGCGCCCCGACACCCATAAGCTGCAAACGCCTGTGGCCCATCTGGTCTGCAATTTCGCGTCCGGCGTGGACGGCAAGCCCGCGCTGCTCACACACGATGACGTAATCACCCTGTTCCACGAAACCGGCCACGGACTGCACCACATGCTCACGCAGGTCAACGAACGCGATGTCTCGGGCATTGCCGGCGTGGAATGGGATGCGGTCGAGCTGCCCAGCCAGTTCATGGAAAACTTTTGCTGGGAATGGGATGTGCTCAAGCACATGACCGCCCATGTGGACACGGGTGATGCCCTGCCCCGCACGCTGTACGACAAGATGATTGCCGCCAAGAACTTCCAGTCCGGCATGCAGACCCTGCGCCAGATCGAGTTCGCGCTGTTCGACATGTTGCTGCACACCGAGCACAACCCGGCAGACGACTTCATGGCACTGCTGAACCAGGTGCGCGCCGAGGTGTCCGTGCTGCAATCACCAGCCTACAACCGCATGGCCCACACCTTCAGCCATATCTTTGCCGGTGGCTATGCCGCCGGTTACTACAGCTACAAATGGGCCGAAGTGCTGAGCGCGGACGCTTATGCGGCTTTCGAAGAAACCATGCTGGCCGATGGCTCGCCCAATCCCGAGACCGGCCGCAAGTACCGCGAGTCGATCCTGGAGGCCGGCGGCAGCCGTCCTGCCATGGAGTCCTTCAAGGCCTTCCGTGGCCGCGAGCCACAGATCGACGCGCTGCTGCGCCATCAAGGCATGAGTCAGGCGGCCTGAGTCTTCTGCTGCCGCCTCCTCAAAAGCGCCCTTCCAAGGGCGCTTTTTCATGCCGGTGATTGCCATAAACTGACACTGGCTGACTCCCGCACCGGAACCTGATCAAGGCAAGTCGGAGCGTGGGAGCAGACAGTCCTTCATGCAGGCTATGCTCTGTCCATTGGCGCTCGCGCCCTCAGACCTCTTCATTGCACTTCATTGATCAAGATTGAGATGCCACGATCTTTCATTGCCCGGCCTTCGGCCCAGAAACCGACCTCCCGCAACGCCCTGCAGCTGACGATGCTTGTAGCCGCCTTTGCCGCATTGGCGAGCGGAGTCAGCCAGGCCCAGAACCTTTATCGCAGTGTAGGCCCTGATGGGCGAGTCACTTATTCCGACCGGGCCATCAGCCCCAACGCCAAGCCCAGTGGCGAAGCCGCGAGCAATGCCGATGGCCCGGCGTCTTCGGCCAACGCGCAACTGCCTTACGACTTGCGCCAGACGGCCAACCGCTACCCCGTCACGATCTATACGGGCAAGGACTGCGGCCCGTGCGACGAGGCACGGTCTCATCTACAGAACCGCGGAATCCCGTTCAACGAGCGCACCATAGATACCAGCAGCGATGTTGCAGCGCTGCGCAAGCTCAGCGGACAGGACAACCTGCCCTTTGCCACCATCGGCAACCAGCACCTCAAGGGCTTTGGCGCCGACAGCTGGGACCAATACCTGAGCGCCGCAGGCTACCCCAAGCAGCCCCAGCTGCCGAAGAACTACAAAGCCCCCGCTGCCAAGCCCTTGACCGTACCGGCGCCAGCCGCGACCGATGCGGTCAAGCCTGCAGAGCGCCCCCCTGCACGCATCGCGACGCCCGCAGCCCCCGCCCCTGGCGCACCCACCCCCGACAACCCCGCAGGCCTGCGCTTCTAGAATTCATGAATTTCAATATAATCAGGCTCTAACGCTTACCCATCAAGCGCTAGCAGCTATCAATTTCATAAAAAAGCCACCTGCACAAGCAGGTGGCTTTCGGGCAGCTGCTTGCTGCTTAGTATTCCAGCGTCTGCACGCCTTGCGCGGTTCCCAGCAGGCAAACCGCAGCCTTCTGATGGGCAAACACGCCGACGGTCACCACGCCTGGCCACTGGTTGACTTCGGATTCGAAGGCCAGCGGCTCGGCGATCTTCAGGCCGCGGACATCCAGAATATGCTGGCCGTTGTCGGTCACCAGCGGCTCACCATCCTTCATGCGAATTTGCGCCGTCACGTCAGCGCCCATGGCTTCAAAGCGACGGGCGATCTGTGCTGCAGCCATGGGAATGACTTCCACGGGCAGCGGAAAATTGCCCAGCACCGGCACGCGCTTGGATTCATCGGCAATACAGACAAAACGCTGAGCCAGCGCCGCCACGATCTTCTCGCGCGTCAGCGCCGCACCGCCGCCCTTGACCATATAGCCCTTGCCGTCGATCTCGTCGGCACCGTCGATATAGACGGCCAGACTGGTGACTTCATTGGCATCGAACACCTTGATGCCCAGGGCCTTCAGGCGCTCGGTACTGGCCACGGAGCTGGAGACGGCGCCAGGAATCTGATCCTTGATGGTGGCCAGTGCATCAATGAACTTGTTGACCGTGGAGCCTGTGCCCACGCCCACAATTTCACCGGCGACCACATATTTCAGGGCAGCTTGTCCGACCAAAGTTTTCAGTTCATCTTGAGAAAGAGGTGCAGCAGATGTCGTCATGAGGGAAAATCCAGGTAATCCTGCGATTATCCCCATGTCTCTTATTCCTTACTCACTGACGCGTCCTATTCTTTTCGGCATGGACCCCGAAGCGGCCCACGACCTCACCATGAACTTCATGGCCAAGGGTCAAAATACCTTGCTCCAGAAAGCTTGGGCACGCCCTCTGATCAGCGACCCCATCGAGCTCGCCGGCCTCAGGTTCCCGAACCGTGTGGGCATGGCCGCAGGCCTGGACAAGAATGCACGCTGCATCGATGCGCTGGCCGCCATGGGTTTCGGCTTTGTGGAAGTAGGCACCGTCACGCCCCGCCCCCAGCCCGGCAACCCCAAGCCGCGCATGTTCCGCATCCCAGAAAAAAATGCGCTGATCAACCGCCTGGGCTTCAACAACGAAGGCCTGGATGCGTTCCTGGCCAATGTGCGTCGCTCGCAAGTGCGCGCAAAAGCAGGAAGCAATGGCGGCGCCATGCTGCTGGGCCTGAATATCGGCAAGAACGCCACAACCCCCATCGAGGAGGCCACCAGCGACTACATCAAGGCGCTGGATGGCGTGTATCCTCATGCCGACTATGTGACGGTCAACATCAGCTCGCCCAACACCAAGAATCTGCGTGCGCTGCAAAGCGACGAGGCGCTGGATGCGCTGCTGGGTGCGGTCGCCAATCGCCGCGAACAGCTCTCCAGCCAGCATGGCAAGCGCACGCCGGTATTCGTGAAGATCGCTCCCGACCTCGATGAAGAGCAGGTCGGCGTGATTGCGGCGACGCTGGAGCGCCACGGCATGGATGGCGTGATTGCCACCAACACCACCATCAGCCGCGATGCCGTCAAGGGTCTGCTGCATGCCGAAGAAGCCGGAGGCCTGTCCGGCGCGCCCGTGCTCGAAGCCAGCAACCAGATCATTCGCCAGCTGCGCTCAGCCCTTGGCAGCCGTTTTCCCATCATTGGCGTGGGCGGCATCCTGAGCGGTGCCGACGCCGTGAGCAAGATCCGTGCGGGCGCCGATGTGGTGCAGATCTACAGCGGCCTGATCTATCGCGGCCCCGACCTGGTCACCGAGGCAGCCCAGGCCATCGCCCACATGCACTGAAGTTGCACTGAGCCTGACCCCAAAGAAACAGCCCGTCATGCCTGAGCCTGACGGGCTGTTTTTTTATGACCCTTCAGCCGCGTGCACGTTGCTGTAGTTTGAGGATCCAGGGCAGTGCTGCACTGCCCCAGCGAATCAGCTTGCGTGGTCCCAGAACCATGAGCAAGCCACCCGCTGCCGCCGTTGCCAGCGGATGCAGGCGAACAAAAGACAGCAGTCGCTCAGGCAAGGGAGCCTCTGCGTCCACATGCGGAGTTTGCGTGCTGCGCACGGCAAGCGCCTGTGCCTTGGCCGCGGCTCGGGCCTTGACGCGCGCACGTTGCTTGGCAATGCGCGACAGCACCAGCTTTTGCTCGGTGGTCGCTTCATCCCAGAGCAAAGCATCCATGTCTGCGGGCTTGACGGGTTCCAGCTCTGCGGATCGCGGATCGGGAGAGATGCTGTTCATGCTAAATCCTCTCCTTCAGCGCTTGCCAATCCGATTTGAGCTCACGCCGCGTGAGCCTGAAAGGACTGGAGAGTTGATTGACAGCTGCCAGCAGCCGCCACAACCCCAGGCCCCAGACCAGAACCCAGCCACCGACCAGCAGCCACGCCACCAGCTGACGATGCTCGCTATCCCAGAACTGCACGAGCACAGCCATGGACAGGACGATGAGCACGACCACAGTGAGTGCGCCCAGCACAATGGCCAGCACCGCCAGCGCTTGCATGCTGCGCTTGTGCTGCTGCCACTCAAGCTGCGCAAGATCAACCCGATCTTCGGCCGCGATTGCGGCCTCGTTCAGATTGGCACGCCAGCGCTCCAGCAGGGAATCAAGACCTAGTAGTGAAATCAAATTCACAGGCACTTGTCCTTTTGCAGCTCGGCAATGCTTAGCGACGACCCAGCATGAAGCCCAGCAGTGCACCCACTGCCAGCGCGGCACCGGCGACGCGCCAGGGTTCGTCGTGAGCGTAACGATCCGCCACATCGGCAGCTTCACGTGCCTGGCGAGCGGCGTCCTGAGCCGCACGCACGGCAGACTCGCGCACGTTGGCCATGCCGTCGTCGATGCGCTGACGAAGCACGCCGATTTCAGGAAGCTTGTCCAGTTCACGGGCAGACAGCAGACCACGCAGATCGCTGACCAGTTTTTCCAGATCGTCTTGGGCGGTGGAAACGGCGTCGGAAACAGAGCGTGACATATCGATCCTTTCAATGTGACGAAATTGGAATATCGCATGCACTTGGCAGTGCACCAAGATAGCTGCGAGACAGCAAGCATCAGGGCCGGCCGCTCATAAAACCTGCAGCATGTGAACATCTTACAGAAAACCCACCGCCTCCAAGAAACTCGCGGGACTGCTGCACTGTCGGAAAGCAGCGAAACTGCCTCATATCAAGGAATATAAAGCCGTTCAAGACTCCAAACCAATCTGTTTGCTGCAGCAATCTTTGCGGTCGCGCGCCAGATCGGCCTCAGTCTGCGCTCAGGCATGCCATGTATGCATAGCTTGATCTCCTGCATCTGCCACTAAGCAAAGCGGATTACATACGGCAACACACTGATTGCTTAACAGTTCATTAATAAATTGGATGCATGCTCGGCAACAAGTCATCTGCTTGCGGGATATCCATTCAAAAAACTCTGAAGCAGGCGAAGACTTGACTCAAATCAAGTGGCGCAGACGGCAACTTTCATATAGTCAATTAGACATAAGAGATATTAATTTAATACTCTTTTATGTTTAAAGCATCAGGGTTTTCTGGTGCCAGTGCGACGATGAAAGGAAGGGCCATGCCACTTCAGATACGAGAACTCTCCGACTGCTCAACCAGCAGTTCGGCCTGCACCTGCAGCACTCCATCCATTACCCAGGCACCTCAGCAGGCAGTGACAGCGCCCACCAAGCGCGGTTTTTTGCAGGATTTGATTGCCATGGCCGCCAGCCTTGGTGTTGCGGGCAGCGCCCGCGCAGCGCTGCCCGGCGACCCCAGCTTCCAGCCCCTGCGCCGACCCGGCATGAAAGGCAAGCGCTTCGGCATGCTGGTCGATATGCGCAAATGCATTGGCTGCCAGGCCTGCACAGTGAGCTGCTCGGTCGAAAACCAGCCCCCCATCGGCCAGTTCCGCACCACGGTGCTGCAATACGAAATCGACCAGGCCGGCGACACGGTTGCCGCCATGGTCAGTCTGCCGCGACTGTGCAACCACTGCGACGAACCGCCTTGCGTGCCCGTCTGCCCGGTGCAAGCCACATTTCAACGCACCGACGGGATTGTTCTTGTCGACAACGAGCGCTGCGTGGGCTGCGGCTATTGCGTACAGGCCTGCCCTTACGACGCGCGCTTCATCAATCACGAAACTCAGACCGCCGACAAATGCACCTTCTGCGAACACCGCCTGGAAGCCGGTCTGCTGCCCGCCTGCGTGGAAAGCTGCGTGGGCGGTGCACGCGTGATTGGCGACCTGAACGACGCACACAGCGAAATCAACCAGCGCATCAATGCTCACAAGGACGATATCAAGGTCCTCAAGCCCGGCATGAAGACCAAGCCGCACGTCTTCTACATCGGCCTGCCCGATGAGTTTGTGAACGGTGTCGATGGTCAGGCCACGGTTCGCCTTGTTGCCGAACATCTGTGAAAGGAGTGACTTCATGCAAATCATTGAACTCCTGACCCCGGCCTACGAAGCGGCATGGCTGCCCTGGGCCGTGCAGTATTTCTTTCTGGTCGGCATGGCCACGGGGGCCGCACTGCTGACTTCGGCCTGTACGTTCGGCCAGGCCCGAGGCTTGCTCCAGCGCCTGCTGCCCACTGCCGTACTGGTGCTGGCCGTGAGCGCAATTGCTGCACCTGTCGCCCTGCTGGCCGACCTGCACCAGCCAGCGCGCTTCTGGCATTTCTATGCCCACCTCACACCCTGGTCGTGGATGAGCCTGGGTGCCGTGCTCATGCCCACGTTTGTCGGGCTGTGCGTGTTGATGTGCGCGCTATGGTGGCTGGGCAAGCACCGGTTGATGCGCCTTCTGGTGCCTGTACTGGTGCTGTCCACACTCAGCATCGTGGTCTACACGGGCGCCGAAATCATGGTCATCCGCTCGCGCCCACTGTGGAACACGCTGTGGGTACCGATCAATCTGGCACTCAGCGGCTGGCTGGCCACCGTGGGCATGGGCTTTGTGCTCTACCGCTTTCTGCCCCGGGCCTTGCAGCCTGATGCGGCAGCCCTGCAAGGGCTGCGCAATCTGGGCCTGTGGCTGGCCACCGGCCTGATTGCCAGCGCCCTGACCTGGGGAATTGCCGGCATCGCGGGCCAGAGCCCTTCATTTGACATGGCTGTGCGCCTGTTCAATGAGTTCCCTGTCTGGCGCATCTCCATGCTGGGTTCGGCCGTGTTTGGCGCAGCCGTGGTGATGGCCCTGCTGCGAGGCGAACATCGTCTGGCTGCCAAGGGCTACACCTTGGTGCTGGGCACCGGCCTGGCGGCATCTGCCTGGGCCTTCCGCTGGGCACTGTTCATGGGCGTGCAGGGCGTGCCCAAGTTTGGAGCAGGACTGTATTTGTACAGCATGCCCCTGGGCGGTGAAGGCCTGATGGGCATGCTGGGCATGGCAGGCCTGTGCGTGGCACTGGTTGCGCTGACCACCTGGGCGCTGGAACTGTTCCCGGCCCGCAAGCCCGCCAGCGCCGCCTGAAGACCAAGCCAAGTACGTATACAACGCAATACCAGCAAGCGCCAGCAGCTATCAAAACCATAGAAATTCTGCAGCGCTTGCCCTTCCCTCACACAAAGGGCAAGACCATGACTGACAAGAAACTCCCCCCCGAACAATCCCAAGACGCCGATGCCGGCCGCACCGATGCCGGCCGCACCGATGCCGGTCGCCGTCGCATGCTGCTGCGCGGCGGTGCCGTAGCGGGCGGCCTGGCGGCTTTTGCCGCAGGCTATGGCGAAACCGTGGCCAAGGGAGCCAAGGGACTGATCACCGGCAGCTCGGGCAAAACCACCCAAAGCGCCACGCGGGGCAACTCGCTGACGCCCGAATTCCGCATAGACCCCGTCAGCGGCAAGCTGACGACCCAGCCCGGCCAGGTGGTCAGTCCCTCCTCGTGTCTGGGCTGCTGGACACAGTGCGGTGTGCGTGTGCGCGTCGATACTGCCGACAACCGGATCATCCGTATCGCAGGCAACCCCTATCACCCGCTGGCCACCACCCACCCCGCGCCCATGGAAACACCGGTTCGCGAGGTCTATGCCATGCTGGGCGGTGACAACGGTCTGGAAGGACGTGCCACCAGTTGCGCCCGTGGATCGGCCATGCTCGAGCACCAAAAAGCACCGCACCGCGTTCTCAAGCCGCTCAAGCGCGTCGGTCCACGCGGCTCCGGCCAGTGGAAGAGCATCACGCTCGAAGAGTTGGTTCAGGAAATCTGCGAAGGCGGCGATCTCTTCGGCGAAGGCCATGTGGACGGCCTGCGCGCCATCCGCGACGTCAACACACTGATCGATGAAGCCAATCCCGAATACGGTCCCAAGTCCAACCAATTGCTGGTGACGGAGGCCGCCAACGAAGGCCGCACCCCGCTGGTCAACCGCTTTGCCAAACAATCGTTCGGCACCATCAACGTGTCCAACCACGGCTCCTACTGTGGTCAGACCTACAGGGTGGGCACGGGTGCGGCGCTGGGCGATATGGCCGGCATGCCCCACGGCAAGCCGGACTGGAAGAATTCGCGCTTCGGCCTGTTCATCGGTACCTCGCCGGCGCAGTCCGGCAACCCGTTCCAGCGCGTGGGGCGCGAGCTGGCCGAGGCCCGTTCGCGTAACGAGAACACCTATCGATACGTGGTGGTCTCACCCATGCTGCCCACTTCGTCCAGCCATGCGGCAGGTGACAACAACCGCTGGCTGCCCGTCAAACCCGGCAGCGACCTGGCGCTGGCCATGGGTCTGATCCGCTGGATCATCGACAACGAGCGCTATGACAAGCAGTTTCTGACCCAGCCCGGCCCCGCCGCCATGGCGGCGGTGGGCGAGGCCTCGTGGAGTAACGCCACGCACTTGCTCATCAACGAACCCAAGCACCCTCGCTTTGGTCAGTTCTTGCGCGGCGCGGACATTGGCCTGCCCATGCCGGAGCCAGTGGACGAAAAAACACCTGCTGAAGACGTGTACGTGGTGCAACTGGCCGATGGATCGCTGGCCGCACACACCGTGGCCCAGAGCGCCGAGCTGATCGTTGAGCATGAGTTCACTCCCCGCAAGGCTGCGGATGCGACCGAAGAACCGACTCCAATTGCTGTCTGCACCGCCTTCGTCAAACTGCGCACTGAAGCGCACAAAAAGACGCTGGAGGAATACGCCGCTCTTTGCGCCGTGCCCGTGAAGGAAATCGAAGACCTGGCGCGCGAGTTCACCAGCCATGGCAAACAGGCAGTGGCCAACTCCCACGGCGGCACCATGAATGGCTCCGGCTTTTACACCGCCTACGCCATCGCCATGCTCAACAACCTGATCGGCAACTTGAACGTACGCGGCGGCTGGGTAATGGACGCAGGGCCCTTTGGCCCCTTCGGCCCCGGCCCACGCTACAACTTTGCGCAGTTTGAAGGTGCCGTCAAACCCAAGGGCGTGGCCCTGTCACGCACCAAGTTCCCCTACGAGAAAACCAGCGAGTTCCAACGCAAAAAAGAAGCGGGCCAGAACCCCTACCCCGCCAAGGCCCCCTGGTACCCCGCGCCCGGCGGCCTTTCCAGCGAGATGCTGGCCGCCGGAATGCTGGGCTACCCCTACCCGGTCAAGGCCTGGATCAACCACATCAGCAACCCCATCTACGCCATGTGCGGTTTCGAGAATGCACTGGCCGACTCGGTCAAGGACGTGAAAAAGCTGCCGCTGTTTGTCTCGGTGGATCCCTTCATCAATGAGACCTCGGCCCTGGCCGACTACATCGTGCCAGATACTGTCACCTATGAGAGCTGGGGCATTGGCGCGCCATGGGCCGACGTGGTCGCCAAGAGCAGCACGGTACGCTGGCCCACCGTCGATGCCGCTACCGCCAAAACGGCCGACGGTCAGCCCATCAGCTTCGAGAGCTTTGTCTTTGCCGTTGCCAAGCAGCTGGGTCTGCCTGGTTTTGGCAAGAACGCCATGTCCACCAAAGACGGCGAGCCGCTCGATCTGGAAAATGCCGAAGACTTCTATCTGCGCGGCATCTGCAATATCGCCTACCAGGCGGGCATACCCGTGCCCGAAGCCAGCGATGACGACATCGCGATCACCGGCCTCGAGAAGTGGATGCCGTCGCTGCAAAAGCGTGTCGCCCCCGAGGAAGTGCGCCGCGTCGCCATGGTCATGAGCCGTGGCGGTCGCTTCGACAAGGTCGAAGACGCCTGGAAGGGCGACCAGCTCAAGCTGCACGCCAAGTTCCCGGCGACGTTCTGGCACGAAGGTCTGTCCCGGATGCGCCACTCCATGACCGGCGAGCGCTACAGCGGCTGCCCCACCTGGTACCCCACGCGTCTGGCCGATGGCTCGGACATGCGCCAAGTGTTTTCCGAGCAAGACTGGCCGCTGACCATGACCAGCTACAAGTCCAACCTGATGAGCAGCATGTCCATCGCCGCCTCACGGCTGCGCCAGGTGCACCCGCACAATCCTGTGAGCATCAACAAGGCCGACGCGGCAAAGCTGGGCATCGCCAATGGCGACCACATCGAACTCAGCACCCCCGGCGGCAAGCTCCAAGGCGTGGCCTTGGTACGCGCTGGTATCGCGCCCGGTGCGATCGCCATTGAGCATGGCTACGGTCACAAGCAACTAGGCACCGTGGCCCACAAGGTAGACGGCCAGCCCACCCATGCCAACCCACAGCACGGCAATGGCGTGAACCTCAATGCTCTGGGCTTTGCCGATCCAACCCGACCTGAAAAGGACAATGTATGGATCGACTGGGTATCGGGGGCAGTGGTCAGGCAAGGATTACCAGTGAGAGTGAGAAAAGCTTGATAAGGGCCTGAAACTCTGGCGGGCGATCGGGGCAGAAAGTCCCGTCGCTCGCGTATATGAGGGATGGCCTTGAAACGACTGCCAACAACCCGCTGCGATATCTTGAACCTGCCGAGAGCAACCGCATTGCCGCCCATTGGCTTGCAACAAAAATCGAGGCCAGATTAGGGATCAGGTTCGCCCCGACATTGGAAATGGCAAACCACAAGCTCCATTCCCGGATGACCGTCTTTCAGCTTCCATGAAAACTCAAAAACGGTTATGAATTCATGAAGCACCATTCAATCAAAAGTGCAGTACGTTCTTTACAATTAAAAACCACTCAATATTGGTATTTAAATTCAAAGAAAACAAGGCTTCCTTCTTCTCAGGAAATTCTCGCATACAGCCATCTGAATATAAATAATTATATTGTTTTGAAAATTACACTTAAAAACAATATCGAAATTATTTGATTTCACTTCATTATTGATAGCAATACAATTCTATATTTCAATAAATTGCAAAAATAACAACAACAGATCAGCAGAATCCTATTTCGTGTCCAAACAAGGTATTTCTGTTTTCATCTGGCTTATTGAAACTGCCATTAACCGAAAGAACGTTTTGGAACAAGCGTCTGCGAAGCCAAAACGCAACTCCGGTTGGCATTGATCATTGCGCAATGACAAATGGTCTTTCGCCTGAATTCATCCCGGAGGTCTGAGAACTCGCTGTTCAAAGGAATGATCATGAAAAAGTCTTTGATTGTCATGGCGGTTGCTGCCTTGGCTGGTGTGGCATCTGCTGCAACCAACACGGGGACCAATGCATCCTCGGGAACCTATTCCTCGGTTGCAAGCTCCGGCACGGGCAGCGCTGTGAGCTTCAACAGTGCGACGGCCGGCGCTCAAGCAAGCGGCTTTGGAACCAGCACCGGCACCACCGGTTCCTGGGGACCTGCGGCCTCGGGCCAATCGAGTGTCGGCGGAAGCGTCTCAACCACAGGAGCCGTCACCAGTCTTGCTGCGACCAGCGGCGGCGGCGTTGCCGGCGGCTACGGAACCACCAATGCCAACGCACATTCGGATGTCGGTAGCAATTACCTCGGCCACGCTCCCGGCAAGTTGGTCAGCGGTGGCGCCGGAGGCTACGCAAACTCGAGCACCAACAATGTGGCTGGAACCGCGTCCATCGGCAACGGCATTGCGGTGGTGAACAGCACGGCCCATACCAACGCCTACTTTGGTGCGAACTCGCAGGCGATCTCGGGCCCGGGAGGAACCTCGACCAGCAACAACTCTGGCGCCTCCTCTGTCGGCAACGCGACAACTGCCGGCTTCAGCCTGGGTACAGCCTTCGGAGGCTCCAATGGTGGCGGAACTTCGGGCAATGCTTATGGATGGGCGAACTCGGCCGCCAACTAGATAAGGTCCGCGAACTCAGTTGTATTGCCCCCGAGTTGAGGCCTCCCAAGTCAAGACTCGGGGACAAAGGAGAAACAGCATGAAAGCCTCGATAGCCTTGCTAAGCCTTTGTGTCCCTTTGTGCAGCTCGATAGCAGTGCACAAAGCCTCTCCAGCTCCTCGTCAGTGGGAGCACAACAGAATCAATCCATCACCATCGTGAATCCGGTTGCTGCGGCGGACAGCCGATCGGTATCCTGCATCGAAAGCAGGTCGACTTCAAGCTCGGATCAAAACATAACGACCAGCGGAACCACCACCCAGAATCTGAACAGCACGGTAGCCGGGACATCCAGGAACATCGTCGAGTACAGCGGCACATACACCGTGAAGAACGTTCCCAGCGTGAACGGATCCAATCTCACGACCAGCAACGACACCTGCATGGGCAGCAGCAGCGGCAGTGCCAACGGCCCTGGCTTTGGCGTGCGCTTCGGCACAACCTGGACGGACGAGCATTGCAAACGCCTGAAAATGAGCCGTGAGCTCTGGAACAAGGGCATGAAGGCAGCCTCGCTGGCTATGGACTGCATGGATCCTGACGCTCGCGCGGCACTGGAGATCACGGGTTCGAAATGCCCTCAATCCATGACCGTAGAAGAGCGCCGGAACAACTACGGGCCGGATGCTTCTGCACAAGGCAGTCCTGCACCGTCTAGCGCCCAGGCCGCTTCCGGCACCAGCCTCTGGCAGGCAATAGAGCCCAGGCAAACGGCAAGCCTCTATCCGAACTGACGAGCGCTCAGGCCAATCCTGGCGAGCGGCACAAAGGCAGCCTGAGCCTGAGCGAATTCTGTGAAATGCAGGAGCAATCCGTGCAATGACTAGGGCTTTGGCCCAAGCCAAGCACGGTTGGTGCTGCTGTGGAATTTCTGTCTCATCTAAAAAAGCAGGGTAAAGCCATACAAGCACAGACGAGTGCTGGCTGCACTTCAAACCATGCCCCTGTAGCCCCCTCAGCCTGACCCATTGCGGACTGCAAGTCCTCCTGAATCCGCTCTATCCAGGCAACCCCAATCTCGCGGGCTTTTGCGATACGCTAGCATCCTCATCTGCGCCTTGGTGCTCCGTCACATCGTGCGGGATTTCTCCGCCTGCCCCTTCCAGATTCAGCCCATTTATCCGTCATGCCCATCTATGTCGCTCTGCTGAGGGCCATCAATGTCGGCGGAACCGGCAAACTCCCCATGGCGGAGTTGAAGTCCATGTGCGAGGCCGAAGGGTTTGCGCAGGTACAGACCTATATTGCCAGCGGCAATGTAGTACTGGATGCAGATTGCACCGAGCAACAGCTCAAGTCGGCATTGGAGCGACGCCTGGCCAGTTACGCCGGTAAGCCCGTGGACGTCATAGTGCGCACAGCCCGGGAGATGAAGGAGGTGCTGGCCAACAACCCCTTTCCCGAATCCCCGGGCAACCGCACCGTTGCCATCTTTCTCGATAAAGCACCACCTGCAGACGCGCTGACCCAGATCAAAGGTCTCAAGGACGAACAACTGCAATTGGGACGGCGTGAGATCTATGTGGCTTATGGTGCTGGAATGGGCAATTCCAAGCTCAGGATTCCAGCAGCTGCCCAAGGTACGGCCAGAAATATCAACACGATTGCCCGGCTGGTTGAAATGGCGGCAGCAGGCCATGAGGTTGCGACACGGAAAAAGCGCTGATATCTGCTTGCGCCAATCGCACGCAGGCGGTGAAAGCGTCACAGCCACCTGATATCTCATCCATTGGCTTGGCTCAGGCAGGCTCTTTCTATCCACTCTTGCTCATGAATGCGTAGTGTTCTGCTGCCGGCACCGGTTTGCGCGCACTCGAATGTACGGAGCCCTGCTCCGTGAAGAGAAAAGGATAGAAGCTCATGCAAGCATCATTGCCCATGCCGGCCACCTCCGCTTCCCAGCCTTCCCAGCGCAAATCACGGTAGAAGTCGCGCAGCCCACCCGTGAAAGCCCATTGCACAAAAGCCGTATGCCTCATCCCCAAAGATTCCCAGGCCCAGGTGTCTGGAGCCAGGTAATGGACAGCCCCCATATCCTCGCCCAGGCCCCCGCCATTGATGGCAAAGAATCCACCCACGGCATCGTCGGCAATCAGCAAAAATCCGCTGCCACGCGCGTGATTCCATGCCGCGAGATCTCGTCTGAGCCTGGGATGCCCCGAGCCCAGCATTCTGAGCCAGCCCCCGTCAACGAGAATTCCACCGGTTCCATGAGCCATGGCCCCCAGCGGCGAGCGTGTCGTGACCTGCAATGCTAGCAACACGGAGTCTCTCTGAGCCGAGGGAGGAAGACATTCGACAGGAATGCTCGCGTCCTGCGCCCAGGCTTGTATCAGCGACAAGGCCGGCTCGTCGCGCTCCAAAAGTTCTGCCAGTGCACGCATCGATCCTCCTTGATGCAAAAGTCAACAACGTCGGAATTCTGACATTTGATTCTGGTATCCGGAAGCCTCGTGAAAGGCCTCCAATCGCTGTATGACTCAACATTGACGTGATGGCTCATTCGCTAGGCATCGGCTCCGGCAGCTGGCTGGCGCCTGACAGTGTCTGGACCGCTTGCACGGAATGAGGGTGCGCCTGATGCAGTCCTAAGGTGCAGCCAAAGGGATCAAGCAGCATTGCCGCAGTTGCACCAAGGCTTGTGACGATAGGACCTCGGTACAAAACTGCCCCTCTTTGTTCAAGTTCCCGTATCGCCTCCCGCAGATCAGCCACCTCCCAATAGACGGTCGCCCCGCCAACTCCCCCCGGACACTTGCTGTCCTGCGGATGGAAACCAATCAGGCATCCCGGTGTCCTGATAAAAGCGTAGTGATGATTCTCATATTGCACCTCGGTTTGAAACAACTCGGCATACCAGATAGCAGCGGCATCAATATCTTGCACAAACAGCACGACGGATTCAATTTGCTTCAGCAACATAAGCTATCTAGGACTCTGCAAAACAGCGGTCCACAAATATAGCGCTGGCCTGGTGCTGAAAAGCAAGCGTTATGCAGAAACAGAGATCGCCTGAGAAGCATGCGCGCAGCAGCCAGAAGCAATCGATCTCCGAGAATATCTGCTTCCTCCTCACCCTCCATTGGGTGGCACTCTGAATCCCGCCCCTACTCGCGCCTCGGCGCCTTCCAGCCAGCTCCGGACTTGTGCGAGCCAGCGCCATGCGCGAGCATGCCCAGGCCCTGCCGCCTCAAGCCTGTGGGTGGTCGCAGCTGAAGCCCCGTCATTCAATGCGTCATATCCCTTGCTGCGGTCTTCAATTCGATGATTTTTCATGGTCGGCCAATGGTCTTTGGCGGTCAAACATCTGTAAAGTTGAATGATCTGACCATTCAGTTCAGAAAATCTGATTCAAAGTCCATGCGAAACCTCAATCTCGACCAGTTGCAGACGCTGATTGCCATTGCCGATCTTGGCACCTTCGCCGCAGCGGCCCAGGCGCTGCATCTGGCTCCACCCACGGTCAGCCTGCACATCAAGGAATTGGAGGCACGCATGAATGCAACGCTGTTGCTACGCGGCAGGCGTCAGGCGGAACTGACATCGGCCGGCCAGGTGCTGGTGCAGAAAGGACGCAAGCTGCTCGAGGCCGGCGACGACCTGATCGATCAGGTGCAGCGTCACGCCAGCGGCCGCGCCGGCCTGGTCAAGGTAGGCGTATCGGCCGGGGTCAATATCCGGCTGTTTCCGCTGATGCTCGACGCCCTGAGTCGCCACAGTCCGGGCATCGATATCAAGCTGGAGGCTGTTGGCTCGGCCGACTCCATGCAGCGCCTCAGGGCCGGAGCGCTCGATATCGCCCTGGTCGCCAGCCCGCAGGCGGAGACGGCCGAGATCATGCTCACGCCCTGGCGTAACGACCCCATGGTGGCCCTGTTGCCGGCAGCCTGGGAGGTCCCCGACCAGGTAAGCCCCGAATGGCTGGCAAGCCGCCCCTGGGCCTGCTTTGCTTCCGCCACGCAGATGCACGGCCTGATTGCCGGCTGGTTCGGCCAGGCAGGCCTGAGTCCTCGCCCATTCGTTGCCCTGACCTATACCGAGGCGCTAAAAAGCCTGGCAGTTGCCGGTCAGGCCGCAGCCCTGCTGCCGCTGGAAGCCATGGAAGAGCAGCAGCAACAGAGCAGCGTGCAGATACGGCATCTGTCACCCACCTTGATGCGCCCCATGGCTATCGCCCATCGCCAATTGCCAACACTGAACCCTGCGACCGCCAGCGTGCTGACGGTGCTGGCAAAGTTCGGCAATCAGGCAGCGGCATGCGCGCCACAGTTCGCTTGACCCCAGCGCTGGACTACCTAAAATTGAGTACTTTCACTTTCCAACGAGACTCTTCACCCATGCGCCATTGATGCCGCCGTCTGATTGACGGCCACCTCCCCTCCTCCCAATCGCTGCCGTCCACATGTGCAGCCTGGGGATGTTAGGCATCAACCCATCGCATGGTCTTATGACAGAAACTCGCCTGACGCTGCATGGCGTCTCTTACACACTGCCCAATGGGCGGCCACTCTTCTCCAACCTTTGCTGCAACTTCGGCTCACAGCGCACGGCGCTGGTGGGCCGCAATGGAGTGGGCAAAACCGTGCTGGCCCGCATTCTTGCTGGCGAGTTGCCTCCCGGCAGCGGCGGCGTAACTTACGCGGGCCGCATTCACTATCTGCCACAGGCCCCTCTGACATCCCGTCCGGACCTGAGCATCGCTGCACTGGCAGGCCTGAGCGACACGCTGCTGGCACTGGAACGTATTGAACAGGGCAGCTGCGAAGCCAGGGACTACGAACTGCTGGCAGAGCGCTGGGACATACGTCAGCAGTTTCAGATGCAGCTCGAACGGATCGGCCTGCCTCAGCTGGCACCGCAAACACCTGCCAGCCAGCTCAGCGGCGGCCAGGCCATGCGCGTGGCGCTGCTGGGCGCACAACTGGCACAGGCCGACTTTCTGATTCTGGATGAGCCCAGCAATCATCTGGACGCAGCCAGCCGCTCTGCCCTGGTGCAGCAACTGCAGCAATGGCGCAGCGGTCTGCTGCTGATCAGCCATGACAGAGTCTTGCTGAAGGTCGTGGACTCTGTTGCGGAACTGACCCCCAGCGCAATCACCATCTATGGCAGTAACTACTCTTTCTACAGAGAAGTCCAACGCCAGAAATCCCAGAATGCACAGGACGAACTGGCCCGCCTCAAGCTGGAGCGCAGCCGCGCCGAGCAAGCCTTGCGCACACAGCAGGAACGCCAGAGCCGCAGGCAGGCACGCGGTGAAAGGCTGGGAAAGAACGGCAATCAGGCCAAGATTCTGCTGGACGCAAGCAAGGAACGCGCCCAGAGTTCGGGCGGCAAGCTGGCGACCCAGCAGGCCGCCGCGCGCGAAGCCCTGAACCAAAGCGTGCGCGAGGCCGCCCTGGCACTGCAGCGCCAGGTGGACTGGCAGGCCAGCGGCATCTACTGGCATGCGCCTCAAGAGCCAAGGAGCCAGGGAGACCGCATCGTTGCCGAGTTGCGTGATGTGCAACTGCCTCATGTTGGGCCGTACCCTCCTCTGAATCTGGTGCTGCGCGCCGGTCAGCGCATGGCTGTCAGCGGCCCCAATGGCAGCGGCAAGTCCATGCTGTTGCAGCTGCTGGCCGGGCAGTTGCAGCCGCTGACGGGTGAATGCAAGCTGAATGCGACACATGCCATGCTCGACCAACACCAGAGCTTGCTGCAACCTTCATCGTCGGTACTTAGCCAGTTGCTGACCGAGAGTCCGAGCACGCCCGAGTCGCTGCAGCGCATGCGCCTGGCACAGATCGGGCTGGACTCGCGCCATATCGATCAGCCTAGCGGACAACTCAGCGGTGGCGAGCGCCTAAAGGCTGCCATGGCCTGTGCACTTTACCGTGACGAGCCAGCGCAATTGCTGCTGCTGGACGAACCCGACAACCACCTGGATCTGCCATCCCTGCAGGCGCTGGAGAGCATGTTGTGCCAATACGCGGGCACGCTGATCATCGTATCGCACGACAGCATGCTGCTCCAGGCGCTGAAGTTGACGCACCAGCTGAGCTTTGCCGCTGAAACATGGACATTGACAACGCTCTGATCACTGCAGCCGGCGCTGTCACGGTCATTGCCGACTGGCAGGGCCAGCTCTCGGTTGAATCTCGGTCGAGCAGCGCCGTGCATCCTGCCCGCAGTTCGGCAATGCACGAGGCAACAGTGCACACCATGTTCCGACCATTCGCGCGCTTGCCCCTGTTTTCGGCTTCAGAGGTTCAGGTGCTCTTTTTCCAGCTTCTTCCGTCAGTGGAGCGATAGTCACCACCCGTGGCACAGCAACCGCCTGCACCCAAGGCCATTCGACCCAGTGTGACCCGAAGCACGCCGGCCTCATAGCGGATGGATTGACGCTGGCAGGATGTGAAGAACGGGTATGGGTCGGGCGCCAGCACCTTTTCCCAGCGGACTTCGCCCTTTTCCAAAGGCTCCACAAGAAAGACTTCGCAATCGTGGACCAACAGGAATACCGACTGGCCTGCCAGCACGCCCTTGAAGACTTGCTCAGGCGCAGCATCACGCGTGGCCTGCGCCTGCTTGCTCAGAGGCGCTGGGGGCGCGTCCGAATCACAGCCCGTCAGAGCGGCCAGCGCCAGCAACAGAGAGGAAAACAAGGGCTTTGCGATCATGAGAGTCCAGTATGCCAGCCGCCAGGCAAGGCCTTGTCATGCTCAATCACGGCAGCATTCACGCCAGTCTCCGATCATGCTTGCGGACCAAGGAGTAGATCTGATGAAATCCAGAATGCCGCGCATCCGCCCCCCAACTGGCCGTCCTGCTGATGGCCGCTAGCACCAGCGCCAGGGCCTGCACCCGCTTGGTCTTCCACAGTGTCGACGGTCAGGTCATGACGGCCCACTCCATGGACTGAGAAAGCGACATTGTCAGCAATCTCTGAGGGCCGCAGCGCGGCATGGAACGCAACGGTCAGGCCGGCCAGAAGACGCTGCGCTGGAAGTCCAAATACGGCAGCGTCATCACTTCGGGCTATGACATCTCGACCACGGACGGCGTCAATGAAGCCGGTCTCAACGCCAACCTGCTGTGGCTGGTGGAGTCCCGGTATCCGAGCTTTGATGCCAAGAGCAAACCCGGGCTGACCATTGCCGCCTGGGCGCAATCAATATGTATTAGAAGCTGCCTTGGCGCCAGTTGTTGACTACAAGCTGTAGGCCCGTATCTATGGCTCATGCATTATCTTGATGGCTGGTAATTCTCGGCGTATGCACAGTGAGCCAAGTCTTGCCCCTGGGCTTGACAGACGAGAGCATCAAAGCACTACAAGACCACCACAGGTGCGGGAGCTGTGGCATCCACACCTTGGCCGCTTCCTGCAGCGCCAGCCATTGGCAGACAAGCGCTGGCAGCCAGCGTTTTCAAACAGTCAATGTCTAGGCAATGTGCTCAATTGCTGATGGCGCACAAGCTCCTTGAGACGAAATTTCTGCACCTTGCCAGAACCTGTCAACGGAAAAGCCTCGCAGATGAACCAATGCTCTGGCGTTTTGTGGGGCGCGATATGTTGGCGGCAGAACTGTCTCAGTTCCTCGGCCGGGCAAACATCTACTCCAGGTTTGAAGCGGATCGCAGCTGCCACCTGCTCACCCCAGTGCTCGTCGGCCATGCCAAACACCGCAACATCGGCCACGGCCGGGTGCTTCATCAACACGCCTTCTACCTGCACAGGGTAGATATTCTCACCGCCACGAATAATCATGTCCTTGAGCCTGCCGGTGACGCGGCAATAGCCGCGTTCGTCCATGATGCCCAGGTCGCCCGTGCGCAACCAGCCATCGCCAAGCAAGGTCTGAGCCGTGACTTCTGGCTGCTCGAAATATTCCAGCATGACCTGATAGCCGCGCGCCTGAATCTCACCTTCTTCACCAACAGGCAAGACTTCGCCGTGTGGCCCTGCGATACGAACCTCGACCTGCCATAGCGGCTGACCTGCAGTCTGGGCCTTGTCTGCAGCACTGTCATCGAGTGCAGTCTGGCAGACGATGGGACTGAGTTCGGTCTGACCATAGACGGTGACTAGATCACAACCCAGCTCGGCACGCACGCGCTCGGTCAGCGCCACCGGTATAGGAGCCCCGCCGGACATGGCCAACTGGAGGCTGGATAGGTCATAGTCTTTGGTTTTGCACTGCTCCAACAAAGCGAGCAGCATAGTGGGTACGCCGCCAAAGCGTGTGCCGCGTTCGTCCTCGATGGCCTGCAGGACTAGATCTGGATCGAAAGCCACGATCAGCACCAGAGTGGACAAGGTAGTGACACAGCCAAGCACACTCATCACCGAGCCTGCCGTATGAAACAGTGGCATGGGGCTGACATACACATCCTCATGCTGCTGCGCACGTGCGGCAACGAAACATGCATTGGTGACCAAACCCATACGATGCAACAATGCGCCCTTGGGCTCGCCCGTGGTTCCCGAGGTGTACTGGATTTGCGCAGGACTGCGCGGGTCCACCTCGGGCAGGCAGCCTTCTCGCGGACACTGTCTCACCTCATCTAGCCAGCCGCTGAGGCTTATAACATCGACCATACCCACCTCCCCTTCAGCTGTCGCCTTGGCCATACCCGCCATATCGCTGCCGCGAAACCGGTCGATATGAAACAGTGCACATGAGCGAGACTGGCGCAGCACATATTGCAGCTCCTGTGCGCGCAGCGCCGGGTTGGCGGTGACCAACACCATACCGGCCAGCGATGCACCGTATTGCAAAATTACCCATTCCGGTACATTCGGTGCCCACAGGCAGATGCGCTGCCCAGGCTTATATCGCAGCAACAGCCAATGTGCGCAGGCCGTAGCATCGTCCAGCAACTGCGCATAAGTCCAGCGTCTATCGGTCTCGGCAACGCCGGTCAGCGACGTCCAACCGGCAGGAATTTTTTCCACTAGCGCCCATCGCTCAGGCGCCTTCAAGGTCGCTTCACGCAGGGCCTGCCCTTCGGTGATGTCAAGCACCTCACGCGAAGTGTCTGCAGGCCAGTAGGACCGGTTCAGCGGGCTCGATAGCTGGGACATTTAAGTCATCTCCATGTGTGATGAGAAAAATCATTGACCCGGCGGCTTCAGTGGCAGCAGCTGCCTCACTGCCCATATCCATTGCTGAGTCAGAGCCTTCACCGACTGAGGGTTGCTGCGCAAAATGCCAGAGACCGCCAGACCGCGCACAAATTCAGCGCTGGTGCTGACTACCAGCTCGTAGGCCGGAAAGGCACTCAGTGGCGCGAAGATTTCATCAAGTACACGCATCCTGTCGCGCAAGGCTTTGCGCTCTGCAGCGACCAGGGCTTCACGCAGCTCAGTATCGGTACGTGCCACCACCCACAGCTCCAGCTCGGCCATAAATGAAGGCTCTCTCATGCTATCGACCAGTGTGTGAATCGCATGCTCGACAGGGTCACTACGCCTTGCTTTGCGGCGCAGATGCTTGAGGACTGCCTCTTCGTTGCGCACCACGATGGCATCAACGACTGCGCAAAGCAGCTCTGCATGCGTAGGAAAGTGGTGCAGCAATGCACCGCGGCTGACTGCCGCTCGGCGCTGCACTTCCAGCGTAGTGGTACGCGCAACGCCCAGATCCATCAGGCAGGTCACGGCGCTGTTCAAAATGCGCGCACGTGTCGCCTGCTTCTGTTGCTCACGCAAGGTGCTGCTCTCAGCCGCCTTGAGGTTGCTAGACATACTCACCTCCAAATTGACAGTCTAGGTTGACTGTAAAAACAAATGCACATAGAGTCAATTCTGACTGTCAAAAACAGTTTTTTATCAATTAATTACCCATAGTTGATTGAAATTTCACATTTCAATCAGGAGACTACCCATGCCCAGCTACAGCACTTTGTCGATCACTACAGACGCCCAAAATCCACGCATTGCACGGCTCCTACTCAATCGCCCAGAGCGCCTAAATGCGATCAACAACCAGACGCCGCGCGAGATTCGCAAGGCCGTGGAGTGGGCTCAGGACAATCCCGACGTCCACGTCATCGTTGTTGAGGGTGCGGGCAAGGGCTTCTGCGGCGGCTATGACTTGGCAGAAACCGCCGAGCAGGAAATTGAGCACCCCTGTCAGCAGGAAAAAGCGCCTTGGGACCCCATGGAAGACTATGCTTTCATGAAGCGCAATACCGAAGACTTCATGAGCTTATGGCGTTGCAGCAAACCCACGATTGCCAAGGTACACGGTGCCGCTGTGGCTGGTGGCAGCGATATTGCACTGTGCTGCGATCTGCTCATCATGGCTAATGACGCCCGCATCGGCTATATGCCCACACGAGTATGGGGATGCCCCACCACAGCAATGTGGACCCAGCGTCTGGGACCGATGCGCGCCAAGCAGATGATGTTCACAGGCGATGTGATCAGCGGTGCGCAAGCTGCTGAATGGGGGCTGGCCACCGAAGCCGTAGATGCATCCGAGTTGGAGGCCTGCACCATGCGGATAGCCAACCGCATTGCCGCCGTTCCGCGCGGACACTTGGCCATGCACAAGCTGGTAGTCAACCAGACCATGCTGACCATGGGTCTGGAACAAGGCCAAATGCTGGCAACAGTGTTTGACGGCATCACACGCCACAACCCCGAAGGCATGTGGTTTCGCCGCTATGCACAGGCTGAAGGCTTCAAGGCTGCCGTACAGTGGCGCGACTCGGGCCGCAACATACCAGAAGGCGACGAGGCACGCCGCGAGATTGAAAGACTGGAGACCCAGGTCACCCGTCTGACGCCCAAGCAATGAACCCAAAAAACGACCAATGCACGACGTGTCGACGCTGGCAGCCAAGGTTTAGGGACAGCTGCGCAAGCAGCTTTAGCGTTCACACAGTGAGCCCAGCAGTTCGACAGCCAGTTGCAGCAGCAAAAAACCGATCAGGCAATCGTCCAGCCAGCCCAGAATAGGAATGGTATCGGGCATGTAGTCTAGGGGACTGATGGGGTAGAGAGCCCGAGCTTGGCGGCCCTGGGCGAGCGCGGGTCGCGCAGCACGCCCTAGGCAAGCAGCAGCTCTTTGCGAAAGCGACTCAGCAAACGGTTCCACATGGCGGTGCCCCCATCAAAGCGACGGAACACCAGCCTTCAGCTTGCGACGCTGTCCAGACAAACAGGAGCGCAGCCATTTTCTCGCGGCACAAAATGTATCCAGGCCCCCGAGCCATTCGGGAAAGACTCAATGCAGTGCTTTGTAGTCAATCGCTGCAAGCTGATTTTCGGAGCAACTCAACCATCCACCGGATTCAGCGGCGTCTGCAGTGTGAGCTGGTAGAAGGCCAGATCCAGCCAGCGGCCGAACTTGAAGCCCACCTGAGGCATCAGGCCCACGGACTCGAAGCCTAACCGCTTGTGCAGTGCAATGCTGCCCGCGTTGGCGGCGTCGATGGCACCGACGAGCACATGCACATCTCCACGATGCCTGGCCTCGGCAATCAGCAGCTCCATCAGTTGCTGCCCCAAACCTCGGCCCCGGTGCTGTGGATGGACATAGACCGAATGCTCGACCGTGTACTTATAGGCGGGGTAGGCGCGAAAACCTCCCCAGCTGCAAAAGCCCAGCAACCGGCCTTGCGCATCTTCAATGCCGATGACGGGGAAGCCGCCTGCACGCTTGGCCTCGAACCAGCTGACCATGTTGTGTGTCGTGCGCGGCTGGTAGTCGTAGAGCGCCGTGGAGTTGACGATGGCATCGTTGAAAATGTCCAAAATAGCAGCGGCGTGGCGTTCGTGCGTACATCGCACGATGTTCAGATCACTCATTTCTTGGCCTCAGGCACCCAAATTAGAGACGGTATTATGGGCAAGGACCAAGCAGTCGTGGCCTGCGCAGCGTTTAACTGCACAGGCCTGGGTGCTATAAGAATTAATCCGGCTTCCTTCCAGCCGGTATTTTCAGGAAACCCTCATGCAAAGCAGCGCACGCAACCAGTTCAAGGGCAGTGTCTCCCATATCAGCCACGGCATCGTCACCGATGAAGTCCAGATCCGTACTGAACACAATGCTGAGCTGGTGGCGACCATCACGCATGGCAGCGCTGTCAGCCTGGGCCTGAAGGCCGGCAGTGCGGTGATCGCCATGGTCAAGGCGCCGTCCGTGATGGTTGTGACAAATTGCGAAGGCGTGCGCTTTTCGGCGCGCAACCAGCTCAACGGCAAGGTCACCCGAATCAGGCCCGGCGCGGTGAATGTCGAAGTGACCATAGAAGCCCAGGGTCTGCAGGTGGTGGCCATGGTCACGCAGGAGAGCACCGAAAACCTGGGCCTTGCCGTAGGCAAGACGGCCACCGCCTTGTTCAAGGCTTCTCAGGTCGTGCTGGCGGTGCTGCCCTGATGAACGAATCCATTGTTCTGCAGCCGATAGGCCGCGTACACAGCCCGTTCAAGCATGCCGTGGGCATGCCCATACAGACCGTTGCTGCCCAGCAGCATGAGGGAAAGATAGAGGTTTTTGCGCCTTTTGCCGCGGGCTTGCGCGATGTGCAGGAGTTTCAATACCTGATCCTGCTCACACACCTGCATGAAGCCGCAGAAAGGCTGGAAGTCGTACCCTTCATGGACACCAGCAGCCATGGCGTGTTTGCTACAAGGGCGCCGGCAAGGCCCAACCGCATCGGTCTGTCCATTGTCGAGCTCCTTGGCATGGACGGATGCTGGCTGCATTTCCGCGGTAACGACATGCTGGATGGCACGCCTGTGCTCGACATCAAACCCTATGTGCCGCAACTGGATGTGCGCGAGACAGAACGCATAGGCTGGTTTGCCAGAGGGCTGGATCAGTTGCCGGACAGACTCTCCGACGAGCGCATGCGTTAAGAGCTATCTGTTTTCCGAGCTGAAACAGCCGATGCGTCCATCTCCAAAGCGCATGCAGCTACTTGATGCATGGCATGGCACTTAGCGCTCTTCGTACCTGCCGGTCACGCGCCCCTGGCTATCCGTCACCACACTGCTCTTGACCTGCCAGACCAGACCATCGAGTCCTGGCACGGTGTACTCGCCGTCGCGCCCCTTGACGGCCTGCTTCCAGGCCTGCATCTGGGCCTGGGTCAGGCTGAGCTTGAGCTCATGGTCGCTATGCCAGTCCAGCATCCCGCCTTCGCTGTCACCGGCAGGTACCAGCTCCAGCGTGGAACCATCGCCTGCCAGAATCAGCGGACGGCCATGGGGCAGGCGAGCCGGCAGCATGGCCTTGAGGTCGCGCACTCCCAGGCTGCCCAGGCGAATCACTGTCTGCGGACTGCGCAGCAGGCGCTTGCGATGACTGAAGCCAAGCACATCGTTGTAGAGCACGCCCGTCTTGGAGCCTTCTCGTGCCGCTCCCGCGTCAATGGCTGCCTGGACATCGGGCAGATCATGCAGGCTGGGCCGCGCCAGATCGGTGATCCACAGCGGCATATAACTCTGCAGGGAATGCAGCGCTCCCTGCACATTCCAGCGGCGTACCTCGCGCAACTCGTCACTGGTCAGCCCCACCAACTGTAGAAACATCAGGTCCCCATAGGGCGTATGTATAGCCGGCAGCTCCGGATCCAGTGCAAAGCCCATTTCGGTCAGCAGCGTGTCGGCATCGGCCTTGATAGGGCCGTTGGCCGTCATCCAGTGGCCTGGGGCCAGCACATTGCCGGTGCGGAATACATATCGAGCAATATTTTGCAAAAAGTTAACAGGCCAACTAGGTGGCTCCTGCTCGCTGGCAGCACGCATCAGCCTGAAGCTCAACTCGAAACCATAGCCACTGGGCTTGCCTGGAGCGATGTCGTAGCTGTCATCCAGATCGCCATACAGGTCACTGAAGCCATAGCTGACATAGTGCCAGTGCGGTGCGCCCTGCTCGCTGCGATAGACACTGACGCCGTCCAGCGGATCTTCTCCTCCAAGACGAAATTTGATCAGCGTCCCGAAATGCGCGGGCTGCTGATCGCCATAAACCGCCTGCAGCGCCCCATCGATTGCATCCCATCCCTGGCTGCCCTCTTGCCCGTTAGCGTGGGTTTGAGAGTCGTAGGTTTCGCGGGAATTCATGGCCTTTTTCTCCTTTGCCCCAAGTATCAAGGCAGGCGAAAGCTGTTCGGGCCGGATTACAAACGGAGATGTGAGCGAGCGTTTCTGACAACCATGCGTTCAAGAACCTCGGTCGTCCCCTTCGACCTGCCACCAGGCAGGCAGCAGTGCTCGCACCTCGGCACGCGCGAAGCGGTCGTCCATCAGCACCAGAACGCCACGATCGTGCTCGCTGCGTATGACCCTGCCAGCCGCCTGCACCACCTTGCGCAGGCCCGGGTAGAGATAGGTGTAGGCATAGCCCTGCCCCACACCCATGGCCTGATCCATGGCACGCTGCATGGCTTCGTTGACGGGATTGAGCTGGGGCAGACCCAGCGTGGCAACAAAAGCACCGATCAGACGGCTGCCGGGCAGATCCACGCCTTCGGAGAATGCCCCGCCCAGAACGGCCAGACCCAGGCCCTGACCGCCATCGACAAAGCGGGCGAGGAATTTCGCACGCCCGGCATCGTCCATGCCGCGCTGCTGCAGCCATAGCGGCAACTGCGGGTGCAGACGTTCCAAAGTGACGGCAACCTGCTGCAGATAGTCAAAACTGCTGACAAAACACAGATAGTTGCCAGGCTGTCGTGCATATTGCTGCGCAATCAGCTCGGCCATGGGGGTCAGCGATGCCTCGCGATCTCGCCAGCGTGTAGAGATATGGCCTGCGATATGCACCTGCAACTGCCGGGCCGCAAACGGCGCCGGAACATCCAGCCAGGCCGTATCCGCAGGCAGACCCAGCAGATCGCGATAGAACTGTGGTGGACTCAGGGTGCCCGAAAACAGCACCGTGGCCTGTGCAGCCTCATGGCGCGCCGACAAATGCGGCGCGGGCACCACATTGCGAATGCACAGCGTGGATGCCGGCATACGCACTCTGCTCGCACGCTGCAGCGGCGTGGCCAGTTGAATATCAAACAGAGCATGAGGCCCGAACTGATCGGCCAGCGCCTGAAAGTGCAGCAGTTCCCAGTAAAAATCCAGCAAGGCATGGTCGGCAAGCGCAGTTTGCCCTCCTGTGGCCGCATGACCGGCTATCTCCTGCTCAGCCAGCTGATCCGCTATTGCACCTGCGGCTCGCTGCATGGCGCCCAGCAGCGCGCCAGGAATGCTCTCGTAGCTTTGGTAACTGGCCTGATCCTGGGCCTTGTTCAACGCCTGCCACTGGCGCTGCAGTGCATCGAGTGCCTTTTTGACAGCACCCGTCGCGCCTTGGCGGGCCTGCGCCAGATCAAACTGGGTCAGCGGTGCCGTGTACATGCTGCGCGCGCGCTCCAGCAGATTGTGCGCCTCATCCACCAGCACGCCCACGCGCCAGTCCTGCTGCAAGGCCAGCGCATAAAGCATGGCGGCACTGTCGTAGTAATAGTGGTAGTCGGCCACCACCACATCGGCCCAGCGCGCCAACTCCTGCGACAGGTAATAGGGACAGATGCCATGTTCCAAGGCCAGAGTCCGCAACGCCGGCGCATCCCAGAGCGGCAGTTGCAGCGCCTGTTGCCTGGCCGCAGGCAGTCGATCAAAGAATCCGTGCGCCAACGGACAGGACTCTCCATGGCAGGCCTTGTCGGGATGCTCACAGGTCTTTTCGCGCGCCTTCATGTCCAGGACGCGCAATGGAGCGACCGATGCCGATGCCGATGCCGGCAAGGCTTGCTGCAGCTGGCCTAGCGCATGCAGCGCCAGTCCATGGCCGGTGCCCTTGGCAGTGAGAAAGAACAGCTTGTCCAGACCGGCTGCATCAGCCTCCGAGGCACTCTTGGCCGTGACTGCAGCCATGCTCTTGAGCATGGGAAAAATCGTGGCCAGGGTCTTGCCGATGCCGGTCGGGGCCTGAGCCATCAAACAGCGACCGCCTGCGCTGGCATGAGCCGTGCGATAGACGGCCACGGCCAGCTCCCGCTGCCCGGCTCTGAAGGCCGGCATGGGAAACCGCAGCTGCGCCATGGCCGCATCGCGCGCCCTCCGGTGGGCGGCCTCGCTGCGTGCCCAGTCGAGATAACGGGCACATTGCAACTTGAAAAAGGCTTGCAGTTCGGTGGCAGAACACTCTTCCAGCAGCACGGTCTCCTCTGCGCTGCCGATCTGGAAATAAACCAGCGCCAGCTTGATCCGCTCAAGGCCGCGCTCCTGACACAGCAAATGACCATAGACCCTGGCCTGGGCCCAATGCAAGGCCCGGTGATGAGGGCGCACGCCGTCGAGCCGGCCCCGGTAGGTCTTGATCTCTTCGAGTTGCTGCTTGGCGGCATCAAAGCCATCGGCCCGGCCGCGAACCTGAAGCTCTTCGAACCGGCCGCTGAGCGCCAACTCCGCCTCGTAGCCACCCGCTTTCTCACGCCGTTTTTGCACCACGGCATGGCCTTCAATGCCCTCTAGCGCACTGAGGGCGGGCGTGAAGCGCAGATCCAGATCGCCGCTGCGCGCCGTGAACTCGCACAGCGTGCGTACTGCCACGCTAAGCGCAGGCTTCATGGCGCGCTACCTTCGTCACGCCACTGTACATGGCAGACGCGCACGGGAATGCCCTGCTCCGTGCAATAGGCCAGCCAGCGAATCTGGTTGTCCTGCAGCTTGTCTCCCGGCGCTTTGACTTCCACCATCTCGTAGCGTGAATCGGCATCGGACCGCCGGGGCCAGAAGCGCACCAGATCGGGAAAGCCGGTGCGGTTGGCTTTCACGTCCAGCAGCAGCCGTGTGAACAGAATCCGCAGATGGGCGGCAGGCATGCAATCGAGCGCCAGCTCCAGCAGCTCTTGCGTCAACGTGCCCCAGAACACGAACGGCGACTGAACGCCTTGCTTGTCGGCAAAACGCTGGCGAATCGTGGCCCGATAGCGACCGTCCTCCAGCTCGGCCAGACAGGCGCCAAACAGGGGCTGGCGACGCGGCACAAAATCCGGTGCGCCCAGATCGGCCGGCCCACTCTGGAAAGGATGAAAAAACGCCCCCGGCAGCGGCGCAAAGATGGCGGGCCAGCACAGCAGACCGAATAAAGAGTTGACCAACGCGTTCTCCACATAGAACACGGGCGCATCGGCGCTATGCCAATAGGCTTGCAGCGCGTACTCCACCGCCATGGACTGGGCGGGTCGGTCCAGCTGCACATCGCTGCGCAGGGCCGCCACGGCCGGGGCCAGAGCAGGCTGGCGCCCCGCAGCCACCAGTCCCAGGCTGCGGCTCAGACGCGGCAGCATGCGCGCCACGCGCTGACGCTCCTCCTCGCTTTCAGGCGCGGCTTGCGCCTGGCTGGCAAGAGCCAGCGCCTGATCAAAGCACTGCATGCGCTCCAGCACGCGAATATGACGGTGGCGTGCACCCGCATAGCGGCTGGCCCCATAGGCCTGAGCTGCCAGCGACCAATCCTGCAGCCTCTCGCAAACCTGGCCAAGCTTCAGCAAAACCTTGGCCCTGCGCATGTCCAGCCACGGGTTCTCGCTCTTATTCTCAATAAGAGCAGGCAGCAATTGTGCGGGCTCCACGCCTTCATCGAGAGCCTGACGCCGGGCCGATATTTCCAGATAGAAGTCCAGATCTTCGCGGCGCTGAAACGCACGCGAGCCAGCATCCATCGCCACCGGCTCGTAGCGGAAAATACCGAGGTCGGCCAGCACGAACTCCGACCAGTCCTGGTAGAGATTGCCGAAGAACATCAGCCGCAGACGCGCTCCCAGCTCGCCCACCATGACGCGCCAGACAGGTTCCACGGCCTTGGGATGCCAGACGGCATAAGGCCGGGACTCGGGTTGTCTCTCGGCCAGCAGTTGCAGCATCTCGGCCTTGGGCATGGAAGAGCACAGCTCAAAGCCGGTCAAGATCTGCAGCAGCTCGGGTTTGGTGTGCAGGCCAAATAGTTCGACCACCTCCATGGGCTCGGTGGCACTGAGCCAGCCACGCTCCAGCAAGGGCGCAGCGGCATCGACCGTCACCGGAATCTCCTCATAAGCCAGCTTGCCAGCGCGAAACCAGGGCCCGCGCCGCATCAGCATGCGTACCAGCAGCGCCCTGGAGTTCTGCGGCAAGCGCGCAAAGCCGGCGATGAAATCGGCTTCCTGCTCGCTAAGCAGATCGCCATAGCGCTGCGCCAACCAGTCCAGCGCCTGCTGGAAGTTGTGCAGATAGTAGAAGCGGTGCGGCGGAAGAATGGCGGCTTGGGATTCGGTCACGATGACGCGTTACAAAATGCTCGGCGAGAAGATGGGTGGATGCCTACGATGAGACCTGTATTTTCATACAGCTCGAAAATCCCTGCAGATTCACCCACCCATTGATCGCTGCTCAGCGGACGAAACGCTTGCAGCTTGAATGCCCGATGACAGTGGCACACAATCAAAGCTTCATTCAACAAGGAGCAGGCAATGCTGGACTGGAACGAATACCGCAAGGAATTGGCAGGCAGGCTGGGAGAGTTTTCCGAGTTGAGTCCAGGCACCATGGAGGGCTACAAGACCCTGTCCGGCGCGGGCAAGAAGACCGATCATCTCGATGCCAAGACACGCGAGCTGATTGCCATTGCCGTGGGGGTGACCACGCGCTGCGACGGCTGCATCGCCGTGCATACCAAGGCTGCCAAGGCAGCCGGTGCCAGTCGGGAAGAAATTGCCGAAGCCCTGGGTGTGGCGGTGGCCTTGAATGCGGGCGCCGCCATGGTCTACTCGGCGCGTGCCCTGGACGCCTTGGACGAATAAGACCCTAAAGATATGGCAGCCAGCGCCTGTCTGGCTAGCCATACCTGGCCGTCAAAGCACAACCTGCGTGCCCAGCTCCACCACCTGGTTGGCTGGCAACTTGTAGTAAGTCGCCGCGCTGGCCGACTGCCGGGACATCCAGCCAAACAGAGCGCAGCGCCAGGCGGAAAGACCGCCGGGCCCATCCACAACCTGCACCCTGGCCACAAAAAAACTGGTCGTCATGGGGTCGAGGTTCGGTATTTCGCCATCGACGTCCGGCGCAATCCGCTGGAGCGCCGCCGGAATATCAGGCTGCTCGCGAAAGCCGAAGTGCATGTCCAGTGCCCAGACCCCATTGCACATTGGCTTCAGTTGCAGGCGCTCGCCATCATGCACATAGGGTGTGTTCTCGTTGATCACATGGAGAAACACCGTCTGCTCGTGCATGACCTTGAAATGCTTGAGGTTGTGAAACAGCGCATTCGGCACCAGCTTGGGATCGGAAGTCAGATAGACCGCCGTGCCGGATACCACCGGCACGCCGCTCATGGGCGAGCTCATCAGATCGCTCATGGGAATATCAAGGCGACGGCGATGTTCGGCCACCAGCTGGGTGCCGTCGCGCCATGTCGTCAGCGCGACGAAGATGATGGCGCCCAGCGTCAACGGCAGCCAGCCGCCCTGCTCCAGCTTGGTCAGGTTGGAGGCAAAAAAGCCTATCTCCAGCACCGCAAAACAGGCCAGCGCTGCCAATGTGACAACTCTTGCGCGGCTGCGCCCCAAATAGACCACAAAGCCCACCAGCATGGTGGTGATCAGCATGGTGCCCGACACGGCAATGCCATAGGCCGCCGCCAATGCCCCCGAGGACTTGAAGGCCAGCACCAGCGCGATCACGGCCAGCAGCATCAACCAGTTCACGCTGGGGATATAGATCTGCCCCTGCTCCTGATCGGAGGTGTGCAATACACGCACACGCGGCAAATACCCCAGACGGCTGGCCTGCAGCGTCATGGAATAAGCCCCCGAGATGGTCGCCTGCGAGGCAATCACCGTGGCAGCCGTGGCCAGCACCACAAAAATCAGCAACCAGGAGGGAGAAGCCAGTAAAAAGAAGGGGTTGCTGGCCGCAGTCGCATCGCGCAACAGCAGCGCGCCCTGGCCAAAGTAATTGAGCATCAGGGCCGGAAACACCAGCCCATACCAGCCCAGACGCACGGCCCGGCTGCCGAAGTGGCCCATATCGGCATAAAGGGCCTCGGCACCTGTCATGGCAAGAAACACGGCCGATAGCAGGAAGAAGGCCTTGTCCGTGTGTTGCACGGCGAAGCGAAGCGCATGAAGCGGGTTGACGGCCTGCAGCACCATGGGCGTCTGCACAATGCTGGCCACGCCTGCCCAGGCGATGCAGAGGAACCAGACGATGGTGACCGGGCCGAACAGCCTCCCCACCACACTGGTGCCCTTCATCTGAATGGAAAACAGTCCGATCAGAATGCCTATCGTGATAGGTACGATGAAATGCTCGAACTCCGGCGTGGCAATGCTCATGCCCTCCACGGCAGAGAGCACGGAAATCGCCGGCGTAATGATGGCGTCCCCATAGAACAGTGCAGCCGCAAACACGCCGGCCCCGACCACAAAGCGCGAGCGGCGCGACTGATCGCCCATCACGCGGTGGGCCAGCGCCGTCAGCGCCAGCACACCACCCTCTCCATCGTTATCGTGGCTGAGCACCACCCACACATATTTGATGGCGACGATGACGATCACGGCCCACAGCAGGGCCGAGAGCGCGGCCAGCACATTCTCGGGGCCCACCGTCAGCCCATGTGTGCCGGTAAAAGCCTCCTTGAACGCATAGAGCGGGCTGGTGCCGATATCGCCGAACACAACACCCAAAGCCGCCAATGTCAATGCCGACTGGCTGCTGCCCTGCCCCGTATTCCCAGCCCCCTGAAGCCCGTGTTTGCTTTGTGACATAGCCATGTTTTTGCAGTGATAAAGGCCACCGCAGCCGGGCGGCGGCAGCTCAGTATGGCACGCTGAGGGAAATTGGAAAGCCTGGATGACGTCTGAGCGAGCTGTCTTCCTTTATGCAATCTTGATAGCTGCAGCCACAATCCATACCAGGGCTTGACGCCTGATTTTCTAGATTCAAGGCTTCGCAACAACCGGCTTGCCCTTCAAGCCCGCCTCCCATGAAGCCTGTCGCCATCCTCCAGCATGAAGCATCGCAAGGCCCCGGCGTCCTGCTCGAGCATCTGCTCCAGCAAGACATTGCCCATGTGCTCATAGATCCCTGTGTCGAAGGCGCGGCTCCGGCCAATGCGCGCGACTATCGCGGCATCATCGTGCTGGGCAGCAACCATTGCGCCAACGAGCAGTTGCTCTGGATCGATGAAGAGCGCTGCCTGCTGCAAAGTGCCCTGCAGTACGACATCCCCGTGCTGGGCCACTGCTTTGGCGCGCAAATGCTGGCCCGCGCCATGGGCGCAGGCGTCTGGCGCAACCCCTGCGCGAATATCGGCTGGAGCGAAGTCCGCATCACCCCCAGCGCCCAGCAACTGATGAACCTGCCCGCGCAAGCCACCATCTTCAACTGGCACTACGACACTTTCGACATTCCGACAGCCGCCAGGCGCACCATGTACGGACAGCACTGCCTGAACAAAGGCTTTGTCCACGGCCGGCAATGGGCGTTCCAAGGCCATCTGGAGGTGACCGCAGACAGCGTGCGTCAATGGTGCGGCGAGGGCCACGATGAGCTGCTGCAGGCCCGGGGCCCGGCCGTTCAGAGCGAGGCCCAGATCCTGGACCGACTGCCGCAGCACATAGACCAGTTGCATGCCATGGCACTGCGTACCTACCAGGCATGGACCGATCAGCTGGACAGGCCGGTTTTGGTTTCGTGCAGCAATTCCTCGGAAGCTTTGAGCCGATTTCGCCTCAAGTCCAATGCATACCTTCGCATGCAGCTATGAATTTGCAGGCATCGGAGTCCAGGAATGGAATGAGCAGACATTTTGTTGCATCTAGCGGACGGTCTCTGGCAAGGCCCGGCCGCTGTCTGGGTCAGAATGGCCTGCAAACTCACAGCTCCAAGCTTCATGGACTTCACAACGCTTGAAAGACACCTGGATGCCTCGCCAGTGCTGAAGGCGCACAAGCAATACTTCCTGAATCTGGCCCAGCCCGCCGTGGCCATTCGCCTGGGCCACGCCATGGGTACGCCCCTGCAAAGCCGCTTTGGCGGCCAGCCCATGGCGCCTGCGGGCTTTGTCTGGCCCGAGCATCCGGACGGCCACTACCTGTTTGTCGGACAGATCAACTTTGCCGAGCTCCCGGGCGGAGCCGGCCGCCCAGCAGAGCTGCCAGCCAGCGGCCTGCTGTCGCTGTTCCACGGCTTTGACGAGGACGACGCCATCTTCTGGCGCGACCAGGACTACCTAAAGGCGTTCTACTGGCCGGATATCAGCGACATGCATGAAATCCAGGCTCCCCATCAGTGGGTCACGGACAGCCGTGCGCTGCAGTTTGAGAACGGCGTCGACCTTCCTCGTCACGAGGAGCTGCGCAAGGACTGGCCCGTGGAGTTCGATGAGTTTCAGGAGTGGCTCCATGAGCTTGAGGAAAGCGGCGATCTGCCTCGCGACTATCTGCTGGGCCGCCCCTCCTGGGACAGCCTGGGCTACGATCCCACGCCCGAGGCCGAGGAACACCCCGGCAGCTCGCACTGGCGCTCGCTACTGACACTGCAGTCGCATGAGGAATTCCACTGGTGCTGGCAGGACGGCGCACGCCTCATGGCCTTTATCGAGGATGCCAGGCTGCGCACCTGGGACTTCGGCCGTCTGCAAGTGGACTGCGGCTGACGCCTGGTTCAACAGCCACAACCATAAAGAGCAGCTCATGCCCACACGGATTCCACCAGAGATCCTCATGCACTGGCAAAACGGTCACAAGATCGAAGCCATCAAACAGCTGCGTGAGCAAGGCAGGCTGGGTCTGAAGGAAGCCAAAGACCTGCTGGAAGCCAGTGACGAGCCGGACTTTGTCCAGCATGGCGCAGCAGAGCAGACGCAGGCCATGCAGCAGTTGCGCGAGCAGCTGGAAAAACTGGGCATGAAAGATGCCACCTTGCTGCTGGAGCAACTGAATCGGGACGACACCGCGCCCGGCAGCTCCTTCTCTTCCATCAAGACCACCACCACGACCGTCAATGGCAAGACCGCCACACGCGTCACTGTGAGCGGCGATCATGCAGAGGCCATAGAGGCGCTGATGTCCGGCGCAAACGCAGTGCCCTCAGAAACCAGGGCCGAGGTGGAAGACGCCATGGCACGCGGCAACAAGACCGAGGCCATCAAGCTGCTGCGTGACGCCACGGGCCTGGGTCTGGCCCAGGCCAAGGATCATATCGATGCGGCCATGGATGGCATTGCGCTGGACTGGCAGATCCTGCAACGACAATCGGTGCGGGCCAGCGCCCCAAACCACCTTCCGCCCGGAGCACCATCACCGGGCGAAGTCCCCAGAGGGCAAGGCCGGTATCTGTGGCTGCTGGTGCTGGCCCTGGCTGCCGCCGGCCTTTGGTATTACTTCAAGATGCCTTGGAACCCATAGCAGACAAGCGAAAAGCTCACTTTTCAGGAGCTCTCGGCTCGAACTCAAGGTTCCCGGGCGGCCGTATCGGCCAACTGCCAGCCGCCACCCAGCGCCTGGTACAGCGCCACGGCGTTTTCCAGCTGGCTCTGACGCAGGCGCAGCACTTCCTGCTGCACGGCAAACAGATTGCGCTGGGCATCCAGCTCCTCCAGATAGCTGGCGTAGCCGGCCTCATAGCGATCCTTGGCAAAACCCAGGGTACGACCCAGCACTTTTTCGCGTTCCTTGGCATGCTCCCACTGGGCTTGCAGTTGCTGGGAACTGACCAGGGCTGTTTCCACATCGCCAAAGGCCTTGATGACCACACCGCGATAGGCATAGGCGGCCTGATCGCGCTGGGCAGATGCCGCATCGAACTGACCCTGCAGGCGACCGCCGTTGAACAGCGGGGCCAGAATGCTGCCGCCCAGCGACCAAACCCGGGCCGGGTTGTAATCCAGCGCGTTGACGAACAGGCTGCCGAAGTTCGCACTCAGGCTCACCTGAGGCAAAAAGGCCGCGCGCTGTGCCGCAAGATTGCTGTCGCTGGCCGCCAGCAGCAACTGGGCCCGTGCAATATCGGGGCGGCGCTCCAGCAAGCCAGATGGCAAGCCAGGTGCAGGCATGGCGGGCAGGCTCATGGACTCGAGCCCGGCATGGTCGTTCAAAGTGGAATGGGCCAAGACCTGTGCCTGGTCATCACCGCTGCCACCCACCAGTTGCATCAGCGCTATGCGCTGGCGCTGCAGCGCCAGAGACAGCTGTTGCGCCGATTGCCGCACGCTTTCCAGCTCTGCCAGCGCCTGGCTCTGCTGCAGCTGCGATATATAGCCCACACGCACCTGGTCGGTGAGCAGACGCACCGCGTCCTCGCGCGACTTCACCGTGTCCTCGGCCACGGCCAGTTGAGCCTGCAGCGAGCGCAGAGCGATATAGGCCTGAGCCACGGTCGCGGCCACCGTCAGGCGTACCGCGTCGCGATCCGCCTGGCTGGCCTGCAGGCGCTGATCGGCAGCCCGGCTCAGACTGCCCAGGCGGTCCCAGAGATCCAGCTCCCAGCTCGCTTGCAGCACGGGCTGGGCCGAACGCACATGCACCATCTGGCCGGTTCGCGCGCTCAGGCTGCGATTGGCCGAGCCCGGTGCACTGAGCGACAGCTGCGGTGCAGTTGCCGAGCCCGTCACATCGAGGTTCGCGCGTGCCTCCTCCACCCTGGCCAGGGCTGTGAGCACATCGTTGTTGCGCGCAAGCGCCAGTTCCACCCAGCGACTCAGCTGCACATCGCCAAAGGCCAGCCACCAACCGCTCTGGACTGCGCTGGCACCACCTGCGGCCCGTTCCGCGCTCCAGCTGGCCCGCACCGCAGGCTGAGCGCTGTCTGGAGCCCGGGTCAGACTGGGCACGCCGCAACCAGCCACCAGGAATGCAAGCGCCAGGGGCAAGGCACGCACGGTATGAAGGGCGTTCTTCATGGCTTGGCCTGTTCGGATGCAGAAGCTGCGGGCGCTTGAGATTTTTGAGCCAAATCAGCCTCAATCGCTTGTAGCTTCTGCACTGAATGCTCTACTTTTTGTGCTGTATCGAGGCGCACGATGACCGACATGCCGGGGCGCAGGCGCGCCGCATCGGCCTGGCCTTCGTCGATGGCTATCTTGATGGGTAGACGCTGGACGACCTTGGTGAAATTGCCCGTGGCATTGTCGGCCTTGAGCACGCTGAACTCCGAACCCGTGGCCGGAGCAATCTCCAGCACATGGCCCTTGAGGCGCAAGCCGCCCAGCGCGTCCACGCTGAAGCTCACGAGCTGGCCGATCTGCACCCGGGCGGTCTGGGTTTCCTTGTAGTTGGCCACCACCCAGTAAGTGGGCGGCACCACGTACATGAGCTGCGTACCGGCCGCCACATACTGGCCCTTGCGCACCGATACCTCGCTGACCTGCCCGTCGCTGGGCGCATGGACCACGGTGTTGTCCAGATTGATCTGGGCCTGACGCAGCAGCGCTTCGGCCATCTGCACCTGGGCCTTGAGAGAGTCACGGCCCACGGTCGTGGCCTTGATCTTTTCCTGGTTGATCGCGATGTCGGCCTGGGCCTTGGCCACATTGGTTGCCGCCAGGCGCGAGGTCGCACGCACCTTGTCGCGTTCGTTCAGAGACACGGAGCCTCGCTCGGCCAGCTCCTGCACACGCTTGAGCTCCGCCTGCGAACGCTGGGCCTCCGCCTCCACGGCTGCCAGACCGGCGCGGCTGGCACTCAGCGTGGCACGGTTCTGGGCCTGTGTCTGTTCGGAATTGCTCAGCTGCGCCTGGGCATTGGCCAGTTGCGCCTGCGCCTGGGCAACGGCCGCTTCATAGCTGCGGCTATCGATGCGCACCAGCGGCTGGCCGGCCTTGACCTGCTCGTAGTCCTTGACCAGCACCTCGGTCACGTAGCCATTGACCTGCGGTGCCAGCACGGTGACGGCACCGCGCACATAGGCATTGTCCGTGGTCACCACCGAGCTGTTGAAGGGCCACAGATTCCAGGCCCGCAGCACGAGCAGCATGCCTGCCAGGGCCACCGCCAGCATGACGAGCACGCTGCGCAGCGAGGGCTTGATGAGCTTGGGCGAAGGCGAAGGCGAAGGCGCCGCAGCAGGAGCCGGCGCAGGCGAGGCAGAGGCGGCCGTGCCGCCATTGGAATTTTCGGAGTCACTCATGTTGTTGTCTTTTCTCTGGGCGAACGGTTTCAGGCGCGGGCGACGGGTTGGGTGGGTGGCTGGCCCGGTGCGTCCTGCGGCGCGGCGGCATCGGTGCCGCGCATGGCCGAGGCATCGGCTGCGGCGGCGCGCATGCGCTCCACGAAGGCGCGCTGGCGTGCGCGGCCGGCCAGGGCCAGCATCCACAGCAGGTAGAGCACGGCCACGCCGGCCGTGAGGGCGAACACATCGTTGTAGGCGCGCACATTGGCCTCGCGTCGTGCGGCCTGCGCCAGCTGGGCCGTGCCCTGGGCCGCACGCAGGGCCGGGTCGGCAATGACGCGGGCCAGGCTTTGCTGCTGCAGGCGCAGGCGGTCGGCCACGATGGGATCGGTGGGATCGACATCGGCCACGATGGCGGCAGAATACACCTGCTCGCGGTGCATCTGGTAGGTGCTCAGCAGGGCCGAGCCCATGAGCGCGCCCATGGCCTGCGTCATGGAGATGGTGACGATGGCCGTCAGCATGTAATGCGCGCCGAACTTCAGGCCCTGCACCACGCCGATCAGCATCAGCGGCCCCATGAACAGGCCCGCGCCCACTGCCATGAGGAACTGGCTGCCGAAGAAGTCCTCGGGCCGGGCCAGGCTGGTGCGGCTGTGGTCCAGCCAGGCCGCCAGCGCGAACAGCACGATGGAGCCCACGATCTGCTTGCCCATGTTCTCCAGCCCGAAGGTCAGCGCCGACACGGCAATGCCCGCGATGGTGCCCAGCAGGATGACGATGAACAGCGGCTGCATCTGGTCCACCGTCATGCCCAGCATGCGCTGCATGCCGATCACTCCATAGGTTTGCTCGGTGGTCAGAAAGCGCAGCAGCAGCGCACCGATCACGAAGCGCACCGTGGGCGCCAGCACGAACCAGCGCGTCTGCAGCATGGGGTTGCGGCGGTGGTGCTCGATGTACAGCGCCACGCTCAGCAGGCCTATGGAGCCGATCAGCATCCAGGCCAGCCAGGGCGTGTCCAGCCACCAGTGGTTGTAGCCCTGCACCAGCACGGCGATCAGCAGGCCCACGCCGGGCACCATGAGGAAGAAGGTCAGGAAGTCCAGCCGCTCGAAGCTGCGGATGTGCACGCCCGGCGGCAGCTTGAGCACCACCACGCCCGCGAACGAGATCAGGGCCAGGCCGGCCTCGAACAGGTAGAGGTTGTGCCACTCGCTGTTGAACAGCAGGCCCGGCGAGAGGATCCAGGCCAGCGGCGTGGCGATCTGCCCCAGCCCCACGCCGATCACCAGCATCTTGAGCACATGCTTGCGCGGCGCGGCCTGCAGCATGTAGAGCGTGCCCAGCGTGCTGCAGGTGGCGCCCGCCAGGCCGCTGGCCGCGCGCAGCATGAGCAGGCTGGTGTAGCTGCCCAGCACCAGGTGCAGCAGTGTCAGCAGCGCATACAGGCCCAGGCCGATCTCGGCGAACAGCCGCATGCCGAACTGCTGGCGGAACTTGTAGACCAGCAGGTTGGCCGTCATGTTGAGCATGACGTAGGCGCCTGTCAGCCAGCCGGCCTCGGAAGACGTCAGCCCCATCTGCCCCTGGATGGTGGGCAGGTTGGCCGTGAACAGTGCATTGCCCAGGCCGCCCGTCAGCGCAACCAGCACGGCAATCAGGCCATAGGCGGCGCGCACAGCCGGCTGGTGCAGCGGCATGGACGGCGAGCCCGGCAGGCTGGGCTTCTCATGCTCTTCCCAGTCCGGCGGGGGCTTGAGGTAGACGACGGGGGGCGACGGAGGCAGCACGGGCCCCGGTGGAGTGGGTGTGGTGGCCATGTCAGGCCTTCAGGCCTTGCCAGACGATCTGCAGCGCCTTGTGCGCCAGGGTGCGCCGCTGCTGCGGCGTCTCGCCGCGCAGCGAGGCGCCCAGCATGCCGAAGACCAGGGACAGCTCGGCCTGCGTCAGCGGCTGGCGGCAATGGCCACAGGCCACGGCCCGGTCCATGGCCGGCCGAAAGATCTGCCACATGGCAACGCGGGCCTGGGCGATGACCTCGTCACCGCGCTCCACCGTGCGCCAGTAATCGGTGATGGGGGCCGAGACCGCAATGCGCTCGGCCAGGCGCGACAGCAGCTTGTAGAAGGCATCGTCGTCCTCGGCCGTGGCCTCGGCCGCGAGACGCATGTTGTCCAGCGAACGCTCCAGCAGCGCCAGCATCAGCGCGCGCCGGTCAGGAAACTGCCGGTACAGCGTGGCGCGGCCGACCTCGGCGCGCTCGACCACCAGGTCCAGCGGCGCGGTCACGCCATGCTCGGAAAACACGGCATCGGCCGCGTCCAGCAACTGGGCGCGGCGGATATCGGCACTGGGTCTTTTGGAAGTCATGCGAACAATTATCGGACAAAGTTGTCCGTTAAATGTCCGCAACTGGCCTATCCCATGGCGGGGCCATGGGCAAAAAACCAACGGTTTCCGGCAGTGGAAAAGCCTCTACAGGTCGGTCAGCGGCAGCAGCTGGCGGCGGCTGTCAAAGCGCCGCGACTGGCCGTCCAGAGGATCGGTGAAGGCCAGGCTGCGCGCCAGCAGCTGCAGCGGGCGCGAGTAGTCGCCCTCGGGCATGTCATGCACTTCGGGATAGAAGCCGTCGCCCCACAGCGGCAGGCCCAGGGCGGCCATGTGCACGCGCAGCTGGTGGCGCTTGCCGCTTTCGGGCTCCAGCCGGTAGCGTGCCCAGGGGCCGTACTGCTCCAGCACCTGCATGCGGGTGCGGGTGTTGGGCGCGCCAGCCACCTCGTGCATGCGAAAGAAATGGCCGCTTTCCTCCATGCGGCTTTCATGCGTGCGCGGGAAAACCACATCCTCGCGCCAGGGCGCGACGGCCTCGTAGGTCTTGTGGATGGCGCGGTCGCGGAACAGCGCCTGGTAAATGCCGCGCGTGGCGCGCTGCACTGAAAACACCACCAGCCCCGCGGTGTCGCGGTCGATGCGATGAATCGGCGACAGCTCGGGCAGATCGAACTCGCGCTTGAGCCGCACCAGCAGCGTCTGCTGCAGGTACCTTCCGGCCGGCACCACGGGCAGGAAATGCGGCTTGTCGGCCACCAGCAGATGCGCGTCGCGATGGATGACCTCGGCCTCGAAGGGAATGGGCGGCTCGGCCTGCAGCTCGCGGTAGTAGTAGTAGCGCAGGCCCGGCATGAATGTGGCGTCCGGACCAGCCATCTCTCCGGTTTCGCTGACCACTTGACCGGCCGCCATACGGCGCAGCCAGTCTGCGCGCCCGACAGCGGGCAGGCGTTCGCACAAGAAGTCGATCAGCAGGCCCCCGCCCTGGGATGGCAACACCACACAGCTGGGGCTGACGCCATCGCGTATGGGTAGAACCTTGGGATCGTAGGAGTTATGCATGGCGCGGAATTTTAGTGGCTGACCTGATTCCTGGAACTCGGGGCGTCATGGATGCTCCGCGCAACTGCAGCCCGATCAGCGATCGCCTGTGCCCTGGCCAGACAGTGATGCGACTTCGCGCCGGCTAATCCGTTCGGATATTCGCTTTGCGAATGGTGTTCTCCAAAACTCTTTTCTCCTGCTCCAGATAGACCAGGAACTGGGGATGCCCCATTCGCATGGGCTTGAAGCCGGCTTCCATCAGTTTTCTGGCCATCTCGAGATCCGCTTGCAAGACCGCGATTTCATCGGCCAGACGCCTGACGATACGGACATCCGTATGAGCGGGAGCCAGCAGGCCTTGCCAGGCCTCGACCTCCAGATGGGCCGGTGTCTCCGAAAGACTTGGCGTTTGGGGCAGCGTGGCCAGGCACGCGCAAGTTCAATGAGATCGTCCGCACTGCCTGCAGCAAGACCCGGGCGGGCGACAAGCGCAAACAGCGAAGAGGCTACTGGTGCCACGGGTTTCAACAAATGCGCTCCTGGGCCCAGCCCCTGGGAGTGGTGATGGCTCCGTATCACCCTCTGCGCATGCAACTGCTGCGTCTGCGTGACTGCCTGGTCTATCCACTGATCATGATGTCTGCCGACATGGAGTTGCGCAGCATGCTGGAGCGCCTGGGCGATGGTGCGCTGAGCCAGGCCCTACCGCTGGTGCAAACCAGCAGCATCCCCATGGCCCGGCGCCTGGTGGCAAGCGGCCAGGCACTTGCCTTCATGCTGCCGGACAATGTGGCGGAAGACGTGGCAGCCGAACGCCTGAGCTGGCGTGCGCTGCACGATGCCGGAGCGCTGCTGCACAGCTGCGCTTGTCAGCGCACGGGCTACGCGATGGCGGCGACGTCCGAGCTGATCACATGCGGACATGCATCAGGCAATTGGATGACGAGGCATTTCACCTATGCGTAATAGCATGCGACAAAAAGGATGCAACAGCCATGGTCGATACCACCAGCACTTCAGCCCCTGAATCCGCTCCTGCACATTCGCGCCTGACACGTCACTGGCTGCGCTGGGCAGCCCTTGCGATGGCGCTGCTGCTGGCTTTGATTCTGGCGGCGGCACTGCTGATTGCCTTCATGGACTGGAACGGGCTCAGGCCATGGATCAATGAAAAAGTCAGCACTTCCACGGGCCGCGAATTCGCCATCAATGGCGATCTGCAGCTGCAGTGGACCTGGCCACAGCCTCTCGATACGGGCTGGCGCCAATGGGTGCCCGGCGTGGTGGTGCGCGCCAGCGATCTGACACTTTCGCAGCCCCAGGGCTGGCTGGTTCAACAGGCGCCTGAAAAAGCCGATGACAAGCAGCCGGTATTGCCTGCGACGCCCAAGGAACTCAACACCGGTCGCCTGCCCGGACAAGGCCAGACAGCGAACGAGAAAAAAACGGCCGCAGATGACGACGACGCCATAGCCGATGCTGGCCGGCAACCGCCCGAGCGCAATGCCCGCACCATGATCACCGCTGCGAATGCCACGGCCAGCCTGCGCCTTTGGCCGCTATTGGCCCGCCATGTGCAGCTCGACTCCTTGCTGCTGCAGGCTCCGAATATGGTGCTGGCCCGCAATGACAAGGGCGAGAACAACTGGACGTTTGACAAACCCACCAGCAGCGGCCCCAAGTGGAGCTTTGACATAGGCCAGTTGCGCATCAGCGATGGTGTGCTGGGTTGGTCCGACGCCATCAGGAACATGGCCGTGCGCGCCCGTATCGACACGCTGCGCAGGCCGGTCAGCGCTGACCAGCCTTATGGCATGCGCTACGGCTTCACTGGCTATCTGCATCAGGGCAAGACCCGCGCGCAGATTCAGGGCCAGGGTCTGGCCGGGCAGGTACTTGATCTGCGCCAGGACAGGCTGCGCTTTCCACTGCGCATCTCGGCCAAGGTCGGTAGCCTGCAAGCCTTCGCTGAGGGGTTTCTCGACAACCCCAAGACCTTGGACGGACTGGACTTTCAAGTGAAGGTTCTCGGCAAGAGCATGGCCGACCTGTTTGAGCTCACCGGCCTGCTGCTGCCCGCCACGCCCCCGTTCGAGACCAGCGGCCACCTGATCGGCAGCCTTCAGCCAGGCAAGGCCGTCTGGCAGTACGAAAAATTTCAGGGCAGGCTGGGACAGAGCGATCTGAGCGGCGATCTCCAGTACCGCTCGGCCCTGCCTAGGCCCAAGCTGACAGCGCAGTTGAGCTCCAAACAACTGCGACTGGTGGATCTGGGTCCGGTCATCGGCGCAGTCCCGTCCGGCAGCCCCGACAAGCCCCAGCCCGTCAATGGCAAGGTACTGCCTCAGGTCCGGTTCCAGACCGAGAACTGGGACAAGATGGATCTCGATCTGCGCTATGAAAGCAGCCATATCCTGCGGCCCGAAGCTCTGCCCCTGCAAAACCTCAGCGTGCATGCGCTGCTGGACAACGGCAAGCTCACTCTGTCGCCGCTGAAGTTCGGCCTCGCCGAAGGTACGCTGAATATCGACGCCCACGTGGACAGCCATGCCAAGCCGGTAGCTGCCAACCTCAATGGACAGGTGCAGTCGCTCAAGCTCTCCGCGCTGTTTCCCAAGATCGAAAAGATGAAGAAAAGCCTGGGCCAGCTCGATGGCGCAGTCGCCCTCACCGGGCAAGGCGAGTCACTGGCACAGTGGCTGGGCACAGGCAACGGCTCGCTGCGCCTGTATGTGCGCGATGGCACTTTCAGCGCGCAACTGCTGGACCTGGCAGGCCTGAACGTCGGCTCCATCGTCATCGCCAAGCTGTTTGGCAGCGACAAGGAAGTGCAACTGCGCTGTGCCGTGGCCGACCTCAATGTGCAACAAGGCATTGCCCGCCCGCGCATGGCCAAGCTGGCCACGGCTGAAGCCGTTGTTGAAGCTGCGGGCGAGATCAATCTGGCACAGGAGCAGCTCGTTCTGCGCATCGTCCCCGAATCGCTGAAGTGGAAGTTCTTCTCGCTGCGCACGCCGCTGTATGTGCGTGGCAGCTTCGCCAAGCCCGATGCGGGCCTGGAGCCTGGCCCCTTGGCAGCCCGTGCCGGGGCTGCAGTAGCTGCAGCAGTTTTTGCACCAGCAGCACTGGCACTGGTGCCGCTGACCGTGCCTGCGGCAGAAGACGATGTGAACTGCAAGCAATTGCTGACCCAGGTACGCAATCGCTAAGACGGGCAAGCAGCTGACAACCCGATCTCGGCATCGAGTCCTAGCCCACTGCAAAGAAGACAAGCAGCCAATCGGACGAAATATGGCGGAAGTGCTCCGCACCATATTTCATGCCTCGGAGATCATCAAAGCAGAAGCGCCCGCAGCAGGCCTTTCAGCCTGGACTGCGGCAGCGTCACGGAATCAGACGCTCTTGAGCCGGAAGACGCTGACCATCCGTGACAGATCACTGGTCTGCTGCTGCATGGATTGGGCTGCAGCGGTGGACTCTTCCACGAGGGCGGCATTCTGCTGGGTCACCAGATCCATCTCGGCCACCGCGCGGTTGATTTGCTCGATGCCGCTGGTCTGCTCATGGCTGGCGGCAGTGATCTCGCCCATGATGTCCGTCACGCGCTGCACGCTGCTGACGATTTCATCCATGGTCTGGCCAGCCTGACTGACCTGCGCGCTGCCCTCCTCCACCTTGGTGACCGAAGCCTGAATCAGCTGCTTGATTTCCTTGGCCGCTTCAGCGCTGCGACCGGCCAGGGAGCGCACTTCCGATGCCACGACGGCAAAGCCACGGCCTTGCTCGCCGGCACGGGCCGCTTCCACGGCGGCGTTCAGCGCCAGGATATTGGTCTGAAAGGCAATGCTGTCGATCACGCCGATGATGTCGGAAATCTTGCGCGAAGACTGGCTGATGGCCCCCATGGTTTCCACCACCTGTGACACCACCATGCCGCCCTTGACGGCCACATCAGAGGCCGACAGCGCCAGCCGATTGGCCTGACCGGCGTTATCGGCATTTTGCTTGACGGTAGAAGTCAGCTGCTCCATGGATGCAGCCGTCTGCTGCAAGGAACTGGCCTGCTCTTCCGTGCGCGCAGACAGGTCATGGTTGCCCGCCGCAATCTGGCCGGATGCCGTGGCAATGCTGTCCGTTCCCTGACGCACCTGCCCCACCAGCCTATCCAGGCTGGTGTTCATATCGTGCAAGGCCTGCATGAGCTGCCCGGTTTCATCGCGGCTGTTCACCTGGATCTGGGCCGTCAGGTCACCATCGGCCACGCGACGGGCCACGCCGACCGCATGCTTGAGCGGAGCGGTGATGCCTTGCGTCAGACGCCAGGCGCTGACGGTGCCGATGGCCAGGGCCAACAAGGCCAGGACCAGGAAATATGTCTTGCTGCTGCTTTCGATCTGCTCCACCTCTGCCGCCTTGGCGTCGAGGCTGGCGCGCTGCAGGTTCAGCAGCTCTGCGAGCAGCTTCAGATAGCCCTGGGCGGCCGGCACATAGCTGTTGATCAGCGTGGACTCAGCCTCTTCGGCCATGCCGTCGGCCTTGAGCTGACTGACCTTGTCGCGGCTGGCAAGATAGGTCTTGCGCACCTGCATGATCCTGTCCAGGATCTCGCGCTCCGCAGGCTCGGAGATCAGGGGCTCTATCTGCTTGAGCACATTGGCCGTGCTCTTGGTGGTAGCAGCCGCATCCGCCGCCAGAAACTGCACCAGACTTGCGTCGCTGCTCTTGGCGATGGCCGTGGTGCGTGCCACGGCCACGCTGACATTGCTGTTCCAGTCGCTGATCAAGCGCTCCTTGGTCAACGGCTCCTGCATCATCTGCTGCGTGGCCTTGCCCACCGAGTGCAACTGCCAGATGCCGATAACCGTGATCGCCACGGCAAATGCCAACACCACTGCGAACCCCAGGCCCAGTCGGGCACCAATGTTCAGCTTGGTCAATCTCATCGCTTCATCCATTCCATATCAAAGTAAATAGCCGGCAAAGCGGCCACTCCGATACATGAAATGGGCCAATCCGCAAAGCCGCTTGCCGCTTGCCGCTTGCCGCTTGCCGCTTGCCGCTTGCCGCTTGCCGCTTGCCGCGTCACTCGCTTAGCGCAAATCGCAACACAATGTAGTGCGCATTATCAAGGGTTTGCACCACTACATGGAGCGACTTGACACCTGAACGCCGCCAGCCTTGGATCACGGCCTCGCCAAATGACCCAAAGGCGCGAAATGCACCCTTGGATATGTCTGCTGCTCGAGCCGCTCAGGAGAGCCTGCTGACTCACGAGAAACGGGGTGCCCGTTTCTCGATAAAGGCCGTCACAGCTTCACGATGATCTGCCGTTTTATGGGCAATCGCCTGATAGCCGGCCGATATTTCCAGCAGCGAGGCCAGCGTGGCGTTCTGGCCCTCGCGCAGCAGACGCTTGGTCATGCGCATCACCCCGCCTGGATTGGCAGCAATCTTGAGCGCCAATACCCTGGCGGCCGGCAGCAGCTCATCCGCAGGCACCACCTGACTCACGAGACCGCAGGCCAAGGCCTGGGCAGCGCTGATCGCCTCTCCCGTGAAAGCCATTTCGCTGGCCTTGGACATCCCCACCACGCGCGGCAGCAACCAGGCCCCGCCATCACCGGGAACAATGCCCACACGAACAAAGCTCTCCGCAAAAGTGGCATTCTCCGACGCAATCCGGATATCGCACATGCAGCTCAAATCCAGACCCGCGCCGATGGCCGGGCCGTTGACGGCACAGATCACGGGAACATCCAGCTGGTAGAGGGCATTCGGAATTTGCTGAATTCCCTGACGGTATTCCTCGCGAATCATGTCGGGAGTGAGTGCGTCATCGAAATAGCGCCTCATGTCCTTGACATTGCCGCCGGAGCTGAAGATAGAGCCGGCGCCGGTCAGGATCAGCACCTTCACGCTGGCGTCCAGGCGCACATCTGCGCAGAGCTGCACGAATTCCGCCACCGCCGTATTGCCGGTCAGCGCATTGCGTGTCTCAGGCTGATTCATGGTGACGGTCAAGATACCGCCATTGCGTTCAATGTTCAGAAATGCCATGCTCCAGATCTCCGTAGTTGTTGAGCTGCTTCAAACCAGGGCCTCGACATCGGTGATCCGTCGAATCAGATCCAGTGTCATGCCCTCGTGCGACATCAGGGCCTGCCCTGCCAATGCCTGCCAATAGGCTTCGCTGCCGGCCGTCAGCCGCCATGCGTGCAATCTGCGGGTAAACAGCTGCAGGTCATATTCCTCGGTGAAGCCGATCGCGCCATGAATTGCATGCGCAAGCTCCGTGACAACCAAAGCCGCCTCGCTGCAGCGAGCCTTGGCAACGGCTACACGCAATCTGTCAGGCACGATGCCGTCACCGCTGCAACCGAGCTGAGCCGCCATGCGGGCGGCAAAAACATGCTCGCTCATGACTGCCAGCTGATGCTGGATCGCCTGGAACTTCCCGATAGCACGCCCAAACTGCTGACGCTCGTTCGCATATTGCAAGCTACGCTGGAACACGTCGCGCATGGCCCCCGCCATCTGCACAGCCACCACGGCGGCCTGCAGGCTCCGGGCATCGAATTGCGACCCGGGCCGGATGACGCCTGCGGCCCGCAACTGCTCCGGCGCCCAGGTCAACGACGCGTCAAGCACCAGAGCGTGCGGCGCAAGCCCAGCCTGAGACACGCTCAGCAGATGCCAGACCCCGGCTTCTGCTTGCACTTGAACCAGCACCGAGTCCGCGACTTGCCCGCCTCGCACCAGCGCGCAATGCACACCGCCATCGACCTGCACCGCTCCCTGCGCCAGCGCAATGCTGCCAGCCGGGCAGGCCATATCCGCCTGCGCCAGCATAGCCCGTGCCAGCATGGTCTCTCCCAGAGGCAGAGGCAGGGCGTGGGCTCCACATTGCTCCAGCACGCCAAATATCTCGCCCAGGCCCAGACCGGCACCGCCCTCTTCTTCGGCAAGCAAGGCATCGGCCAAGCCGGTTTCCTCCAACTGCTGCCATAGCCGGGCAACGGCCGCTGAGCGGCTGCCAGTGCTCTCGATCTCGCGAATCACCTGAGGGGTGCACCAGTCTGCCAGCACCCTGCGCGCAGCATCTGCAAACAAATCGTTATTGCTCATGAACTTGTCTCCGATCAGCGCAAACCCAGGCCGCGGGCGATCATGCCGCGCAGAATGTCACGCGTGCCACCGCGCAAGGAAAACGAGGGAGAAGCTTCGGTGACGTACTTGAGCGTCAGCAACAACTCCACCGGCACATCCTCGACCGGCCGGGCAAACAGCTCCTCGGCAATCGCCGCCGGGATCATCTGCTCCAGTGTCGTGCCCAGCTCCTTGACCAGCGCAGCTTCGACAACAGGACTTGCTCCCTGGGTCAGCTTCTGCTGCACGGATACCGACATCGCGCGCAGCGGTGCCAGTTGCGTCAGCACCTTTCCCGCAAGCCGTATGCCCGACTCGGTGCGTCCCTGCGGCGTGCGTGCATACTGCAGCCATTGATCGAACAGCACGATGCTGGAGAACAGGCGCTCCGGGCCGCTGCGCTCGAAAGCAAGTTCTGCGGTAACCTGTTCCCAGCCCTGACCTTCGGCACCGATCAGCGCATCGGCAGACAGCTGCACATTCTCGAAAAAAACCTCGCAGAAATGGCTGTCACCCGATAGATCCTGGATGGGACGCACCATCACACCCGGCAATGTCAGGTCCACGATGACTTGCGACAAGCCCTTGTGACGGTCCTCGGCACTGCCGGAAGTCCGCACAAGAGCAATCATGTACTGGCAGTGATGCGCGTTGGTGGTCCAGATCTTCTGGCCATTGAGCAAGAAACCCCGCTCGTTGGGAACCGCTCTAGTCCTCACACCTGCCAGATCCGAACCTGCATTGGGCTCGCTCATGCCGATACAGAAAAACACCTCGCCCCGGCAAACTCTGGGAATGTAGAACTGCTTTTGCGCTTCCGTGCCGTATTTGAGGATCAGCGGCGCACTCTGACGGTCGGCAATCCAGTGCGAACCTACCGGCGCGCCGAAGTTCAGACACTCTTCCACCAGCACATAGCGGGCGAACGCGCTGCGCTCGCCTCCGCCATAAGCCTTGGGCAAGGTCATGCCGATCCAGCCCTTTTCACCGAGTTTGCGGCTGAGGGCCGGGTCATATCCGCTCCAGGATTTGGCACGGACATGCGCAGGAATGTCTTTGACCGCATCCTGCAGAAATGCACGCACCTCGGCGCGCAGTGCCTCCCCCTCCGGCGGGATGCCTGTCAGGCTCAGTCCATCGAGAATGGTCATAGTCTTGCTTTCTCTCAGTCCAGGGACACGCCTGTGCTTTTGACAACACCTGCCCAGCGCTTGATTTCGCTCTGGATGTATTCGCCGTAGGCCTTGGGCGTGGATCCCAGCGGCTCGGTGCCCTGCACGCGCAGCTTCTCCAGCACCCCGGGGTTCCTGAGTGCCTTCATCAGCTCGGCATTCAGGCGCTCCACAATCGCATCGGGCGTTTTGGCAGGCACCATCACGCCTTGCCAGGCTCCAGCCTCGAACCCGGTCATGCCGCTTTCGGCCAGCGTAGGCGCATTGGGGAAATTGGGAATCCGTCCGGCCGTGCTGACGGCCAGCAGCCGGAGCCTGCCGTCCTTGATGAAAGGCGCCACCGAATTGATGGTGTCGGTCATGAAATCGATCTGGCCTGCCACCAGGTCCACATCGGCAGGGGCGCTGCCTTTATAAGGCACATGACTTGCATCCATGTTGTAGTGCTGTACCACCTGAAAAGCCGCCAGATGCGTGACATTGCCGTTGCCCGCCGAGCCGTAGGAGAGCTTGCCTTTGTGGTCCTGCGCGTACTTCACGAGCTCCTGCACGGTGTTGGCAGGTACCTTGGGATTGACGACAAGTCCCAGCGGCACCACCGCCGTCAAGGCCACGGGACGCAGGTCCCTGGTCACGTCATAGCTCATCTTCTTGTAGAGCGACGAGCTAAGCGCAATCGAGGAGGTGTTGTAGAGCACGGTGTAGCCGTCGGCAGGCGCCTTGGCCACCAGCGCATTGCCGATATTGCCGTTGGCACCAGGCCGGTTGTCCACGATGACCGACTGCCCCAGCTGCTGGCCGACCTGCTGCGCCAGCACCCGTGCCACCATGTCCGTCGGACCGCCTGGCGGGAAAGGGACGATCAGCGTGATCGGCTTGCTGGGCCAGCTGTCCTGCGCCTGCGCCGCACCGCAAACGGCCAGCGCGGCAGCGGCCGACGCAGCAACGGCGAGCAGCGACGACCGACGTGAAAATCGATAACTCATCTTGTGTCTCCTGTAGTTTTCTCATCTCGGCGCGCAGAGAAGTGCACACCGGTGCAACGGCATCCGCAGCAGCGCGGACCTAAGCTCCACGGCCGGCCAGCAGACGTACGGCGGTATAGACCATCACCTGCTGGCGACGCTGGTTGTAGACCTCGATCCGCGAGCTCACTACCGCGCGACCGCCTTTGCTCGTTGGCTTGATGTCGATCACCTCGACCAGCGCCTCAATGGTGTCGCCCACCAGTACAGGAGCCAGAATCTTCTGGTGCAGCTCGAGCATGGCCAGGCCTGTGCCCTGGATCATGCTTTGGAGGATGAAGCCTTCGATCAAGGTATAGGTGAGTGCGCCCGGCACCGGGCGGCCCTGAATGGCGCCGCCGTCGTAGCCGTCTTCGATGAAGATCGCTTCGAGCATGCCCGTGGTGTTGATGAAGTTGACCAGATCGGTCTCGGTCACCGTACGGCAAAAGGTGCGCAGTTGCTGGCCTACGCGCAGGTCCTGCCAGACAAAACCCTGGCCCATGCGCGGCGTGTCTGCCAGCGTCGCGGCCCGGTTTTCAGTAGAAGAAATCAAATTGCTCACGCTCATTCTGTCTCCGCTTCATGCTATCTATTCAGGAGTCATTCGACTGCAAGGCCGCAATGCGCGCCTCGTCCCAGCCTGCCGCGCGCAGCAATTCCTGTGTGTGCTCGCCCAGGCGCGGGGGCATGCCTATGGGGGGCTGGGTACCGTTGATGCGCACGGATGAACGCGGAAACTTCACCACGCCCATTGCGGCGTCTTGCTTTTCCACAAAGAAGCCCGTGGCCTGCAGGTGCGGGTCATGGGGCAGATCGTCCATGCGCGCCACCGGCGCAGCAGGAATCTCCAGCTGTTCGCAGCTGGCCAGCCAATAGGCGGTGTCCTTTTGCGCCACGTAGCCGCTCATCGTCTCCAGCAGCTCGGCGATGTGGCGGGTGCGCATCGCCTGGGTGGCAAAACGCTGGTCCTGTGCCAGCTGGGGCTGACCGACGGCCGCAAAGAAACGGCGCCAGTGCGCATCGGTGTAAGGCATCAGGCAGACATGGCCGTCCAGTGTCCTGTAAGGCTTGCGCCAGGGCGCCATCACGCGCGGATAGCCCGCGCCACTCTGCGCGGGGGTGAAATGCATGCCGTAGAAATGCTCCACCAGGTTGAAGCCCGCCATGGTTTCGTACATGGGCACTTCCACATAACTGCCCTCGCCCCTGCGCTCGCGCTGGTAGAGCGCCGCCAACACCGCATGCGCGGCTACCAGAGCACAGGTCTTGTCGGCCGCAATCGTGGGCAGATAGCGGGCCTCGCCCGTCTGGCGCTGCATGAGATCGGCCAGGCCGCTCATGCCCTGGATTACGTCGTCATATGCAGGCTGCCCGGCATAGGGGCCGCCTTCGCCAAAACCGTGCAGGCCCACATAGATAAGGCGCGGGTATTGCTTGCGCAGGCTGTCCGGATCGAGTCCTAGCCTGGCCAGCTTTTGCGGGCGCATGCTGTGCATGAGCACATCGGCCCCCTGCAGCAGCGCATGCAGCGCGGCCTGCGCCTGCTCTTGTTTCAGGTCCAGCACCACACTTTTCTTGCTGCGGTTGGAGCCCATGAACATTGCCGCCATGCCAGGCTCCAGCGCCGGGCCGGTGTGGCGCGTGGAGTCGCCCTCCGGCGGCTCGATCTTGATCACCTCGGCGCCGTAGTCGGCCAGCACCTGGCTGGCCATGGGGCCGAAAATCACGCTGGAAAGGTCCAGCACCCGCACCCCTGACAAGGCCCCCTGGGCTTCGTCCTGGCCCGCGATGAGCGTGTGCTTTAACGACTCCTGGCTGTTCATCCCAATACTCCACTGTCGTGATAGGCCTGCATCTGCTGGACAGACAGGCCCAGATGGCGCTCCAGCAGCTCTTTTGTGTGCTGGCCCAGCTGAGGCGGTGCATGGCGGTACGTCACCGGTGTGTCCGACAAACGGATGGGACTGGCGACCAGCGGCACCTGGCCCGCCTTGGGGTGTGTCATGGCGATCTGCATGCCGCGAGCCCTGACCTGCGGATCCTCGAACACCTCACGCACCGTGTTGATGGGACCGCATGGCACGGCGTGCTGCTCCAGCAGCTGCACCCAGGCCCTGGTGCTGCGCGTGAGCGTCACACGGCGGATCATTTCCACAAGCTCGGCTCTATGGGCCAGCCGCGCCGCATTGCTCCGGAAGCGCTCGTCCTCGGCCCATTCGCTCCTGCCTGCCGCCTGGCAGAAACGGGCAAACTGACCGTCATTGCCCACGGCCAGGATCATGTGGCCGTCTTCGGTCGGGAATTCCTGATAGGGCACCGTGTTCGGATGCGCGTTGCCCATGCGCTGCGGCACCTGGTCCCCGTACAGATAGTTCATGCTCTGGTTGGCCAGACAGGCCACGCCGACATCGAGCAAAGCCAGATCTATGTGCTGGCCGCGCCCCGTATGCTCGCGGGCCTGCAGGGCCGCCAGAATCGCCGTGCTGGCGTAAAGTCCGGTGAGAATGTCGGTCAGCGCCACACCGACCTTCATGGGGCCGCCTCCGGGCTGGCCATCGGCATGGCCCGAAATGCTCATCAGCCCCCCCATGCCCTGGATCAGAAAGTCGTAGCCCGCACGATGTGCATAGGGACCGTCCTGGCCGAAGCCCGTGACCGAGCAGTAGACAAGGCGGGGATTCAGGGCACTGAGGCTCGCATAGTCAAGCCCGTACTGCGCCAGACCGCCAGTCTTGAAGTTTTCGATCAGCACATCGCATTGAGCGGCCAGCTGGCGCACGATCTCCTGACCTTCGCAGCGGGTGAAGTCCACCGCAATCGACTGCTTGTTGCGGTTGGTGCACATATAGTAGGCAGACTCCCCCGTCGGCAGGCCTTCGGGGTCGGCCACATAGGGCGGGCCCCAGGCACGGGTGTCGTCACCGCTGCCGGGTCTTTCCACCTTGATCACCTCGGCGCCCAGGTCGCCCAGGGTCTGTGCCGCCCACGGGCCCGCCAATACCCGCGAAAGATCGAGCACCTTGATGTGCTGCAGCGCCTGTGCCGGCTGGCTGTCATTGGCTTTCATTGCAGGGGAACCTTGGCCTTGACGACGATGCGCTTCCACAGCGCGATTTCGTTCTTCTGGAATTCATGCATCTGTGCCGGGCCGCCGGTCATGGGAATGGCCCCCAGACGCTCGTAGAAGGCACGGGTTTCATCCATCTTCGAGATGGCGGTGAAAAGCTCGGCGAGCCTGGCAGTCTCGGCGGCTGGTGTCTTGGCACTCACCATGGCTCCTACCCAGGTGTAGGCCTCGAATCCGGGCAGACCGGCCTCCGTGGCCGTGGGTATCTCAGGGGAGGTGCTCACCCGCTTGTCGGAGGCCACCGCCAGGATCTTGACACGCCCTCCCCGGGCCAGCTCCTGCACTGCCGTGACCTCCGCGAAGGTGTAGTCCACCGTCCCTGAAGCGACAGCCGTGGTGGTTTCCCCTGCGCCCTTGAACGGGACATGCACGGTTTCGATCCTGGCAGCGTCGTTGAGCAGCTCGCCCATAAGCTGATAGCCTGCCGAGCCGGCCCCGAAATTCACCTTCCCCGGGTTGGCCCTGGCATGGCTGATCAGGCCCTTCAGGTCGGAGTAGGCCGCTTGGGGCATGACGGCCAGCATGGCCGGCGAGCGCATCATCATGGTCAGCGGCGCAAAGTCCGTTAACGGATCGTAGGGCAGATGCCTGAACAGCGCCGCATTGACCGCCAGCGTCGAATTGCTGCCGATGAACACGGTATAGCCATCCGCGGGCGCAGACAGCACCTGCTTGACGGCGATGAAGCCGTTGGCTCCTGCCTTGTTTTCGACGACCACGGGCTGGCCGGTGAGTTCCTGAAGCTTGCGCCCGAAATAGCGTGCCGAGGTGTCGGTGCCGCTACCCGGACCAAAGGGCACGATGAGCTTGATCGGCTTGGAAGGGAAGGCCTGGGCCTGAGCCATGGAGGGCATGCCGGCGCCGAGCAGGCCGTAGCCCAGCAAGGCCGCCAGCAGGTATCTGCGTGCTTGCTTCAAGTTTGTCTCCTGATACGGAATTGCTGCCGTGCTTTTCTTGTGAGCTCACTTTAGGCAGACGCAAAATTAATGTCTAATATTAAAAATTTCATTTCTGATATCCATTGAATATCAATGAACCTGAAGCAACTGAACCAGTTCATCGCTCTGGCCGAAACCGGCAACTTCCACCGAGCCGCAGAGCAGTTGCATATGGCTCAGCCGCCGCTGTCCATCTCGATTCGCAAGCTGGAAGAGGAGCTGGGCAGCGCCCTGTTCGATCGCACCAGCACCGGCGTCGTGCTGACGCCTGCCGGCAAGGCCATGCTGGAGAGCGCACGCGCCACCCTGTTTCATGCCGAGCAATGTCGCCAGGCTGTGCGCGATACCAGGGAAGGCGTAGGCGGTCTGATACGGCTGGGCTTTGTCGGCTCGGCCACCTACGAACTGCTGCCGCGCCTGATCCCCTCGTTTCGCGACCGCTACCCCAAGGTGGGCCTGGAGTTCTATGAGGCGACCAGTGCCGAAATCCTGGAAGGGCTGACGACCCGGCGCTTTGATGCCGGCCTGCTTCGCTACCCTGTGCTGGAGCTTGACGAAGGCATTGAACTCACGCCGCTGGATCAGGACGAGTTCGTGCTGGCCGTCTCGGACAGCAGCCCCCTGGCGCAGCGCGATGCCATCGCTCTATCCGAGGCAGCACACGAACCTTTTGTGATGTATCCGCAGGACACGGTACCCAGCCTCGCCGCGCTGGCCAAGCTACGCTGCCAGCAATCGGGCTTCACCCCTCGCATCGCCCAGGAGGCCATGCAGGTGCAGACCATCATGAGCCTGGTGGCTTCCGGCCTGGGCGTGGGACTGGTCGCAGGCGTATCGCACCTCGTTCAGCCACGCGGCGTGAAATGCCTGTCCCTGCTGGACAACCCGCCCGGATTTCATGTGGGCATTGCACTGGTGCATTCGACCGCGCCGGGCAGCCGGGCCGTGGAAAAGCTCATTGAACATGCGCTGCAAAATGCCAAGCTGCCGGCAGCGTCCTGAAGCCGCAGCGGCCTCGGCGGGCTCAATGAAAATCCCGGCTGTTCAGTCCGACCTCGGCAAACCGCCCCAGCCAGCGGGTCACATTCCTGGCCTTCATCACGACCAGATGACGAACCGCAGGTTCATCCCCTGTCCGGACCACAGGCATATCCCCTGCTGATTCCGACGCATCCAGTTGCGGGGCCGTGCTGCGCTGCCAGATGCCCTCCACGGCCAGCAGACGCGAGGCCAGCAATGCAGAGCGCCAGCGGGCAAAGGTCTGGCTCCAGACCACCAGGTTGATGACGCCGGTTTCGTCTTCGAGTGTGATGAACAGTGTGCCGTTGGCGGTAGGCGGTCGCTGGCGCACGGTGACGATGCCGCAGGCGCGCACCTTCTGGCCTGGCAGCATCTGACGCAGCTCGGCTGCAGTTTTCAGCCCGTGGCGCGCCAGCCGGGGACGCAGCAAGGCCAGCGGGTGGCGTCGCAGGCTCAGGCCGGTGGCGGCATAGTCGAACATGATTTCCTCGCCTTCGGCGGCCTGGGGCAGCTCAAGCCTCGGCTCATGAATGGCAGCCTGCGCAAAAATGGGCGGCAGACTGGCCTGCGCAGCAGCATCCCACATCTGCTGGCGGCGGTGGCCGGCCAGGCTGCGCAGCGCATCGGCCGCGGCCAGGGCTTCCATATCCGCCTTGTCCAGCCGGGCTCTGATGGCCAGATCGGCCACATCCACCAATGGGGATTTCCCCGCCTGCTCCTCAATGCGTAGTGCCGCAGCCTTGCCCAATCTGGCCACCCGGTTCAGCCCCAGGCGCACGGCAGGCTGGGGCTGAGCCACGCCGCGCATGGCTTGCAAAGGAGCTTCCAGCGTGCAATGCCAGTGGCTATGACAGACATCGACCGGCAGCACGCGCACTCCGTGTCGGCGCGCATCCTGCACCAGCTGGGACGGCGAATAAAAGCCCATGGGCTGGGCATTGAGCAGCGCCTGCAGAAAGATGGCCGGCTCATGGCGCTTGAGCCAGGCGCTCGCATAGGCCAGCAGCGCAAAGCTGTAGGCATGACTTTCGGGGAAGCCATATTCGCCAAAGCCCAGCATCTGCGCAAAGATGGCCTGAGCGAATTCCAGCTTGTAGCCACGCGCCACCATACCGTCGATCAACGGGCGCTCGAACTTGTGTACGCCGCCCTTGCGCTTCCAGGCCGCCATGGAGCGGCGCAGCTCATCAGCCTTGCCGGCCGAGAACTTGGCAGCATCCATGGCGATCTGCATCACCTGCTCCTGGAAAATAGGCACACCCAAAGTGCGCTTGAGCGCATTTTCGAGCTCCGGCTTTTCCAGCTTGAGCGGCAGCTTCCGACGTGCACGCTCGCGCGCAAGCAGATAAGGATGGACCATGCCGCCCTGAATCGGGCCGGGGCGCACGATGGCGACCTCTACCACCAAATCATAAAAAGTGCGCGGCTGCAGGCGCGGCAGCATGCTCATCTGGGCGCGGCTTTCGATCTGGAAAGTACCCACGGTATCGGCCTGGCAGATCATCTCGTAGGTCGCGGCATCCTCCTGCGGAATCTGGTGCAGCTCCCATGGCTCGCCACGCCAGCGGGCGCGCTCGTTCAGGGCATTGCGCAACATGGTGAGCATGCCCAGGGCCAGCACATCGACCTTGAGCAGGCCCACGACATCGAGATCGTCCTTGTCCCACTGAATGACGGAGCGCCTGGCCATCGTGGCAGGCTCCACGGGCACCAGCCGCGTGAGCTTGCCCTCGGTCAGCACAAAACCGCCCACATGCTGGCTGAGGTGGCGCGGGCTGTCCTTGAGCTGCCAGGCCAGCTCTGTCCAGAGGCGCAGCCGATGCGTGCCCACAGCGCAATGCATTTCGCGCGCCAGCACCTCGGCCTCCTGGAGCTTGCGCTGCACCCAGTCTTCGGGCAGTGCTTCGGGCGACTGATCCTCCTGTGCCGAATCCGCTGCCTCGGCATGCGTCTGTGCTTGCGCCTGGGCATGCTCGCTGAACCAGTACTGCCCCTTGGCCAGGGCATCGATCAGATCGGCAGGCAGGCCCAGCGCCTTGCCCACATCGCGCAGCGCGCTGCGGCTGCGCCAGCAGCTGACCACGGCCGTGAGCGCGGCGCGATCGCGCCCGTACTTGCCGTAGATGTACTGGATGACCTCTTCGCGCCGCGCATGCTCGAAGTCCACATCGATATCGGGTGGCTCGCTGCGCTCCTTGCTGATGAAGCGCTCGAACAGCAGATTGCCTCCATGCGGGTTTACCGCAGTGATGCCCAGGCAGTAGCAGACCGCAGAATTGGCCGCCGAGCCGCGCCCCTGGCAGAGAATGCCGACGCTGCGCGCATAGCGCACGATGTCATGCACGGTGAGAAAGTACATCTCGTACTTCTGATCCTCGATCAGCGCCAGCTCTTTGTGCAGTTGATCGTGCACGTCCTTGGGAATGCCCTGGGGATAGCGTCCCGCCGCGCCCTCCCAGGTCAGCCAGGCCAGGGTCTGCGTGGCCGTCATGCCGGGCAGCACGCTCTCCTGCGGATAGTGGTAGCAGATCTCGTCCAGACTGAAGCTGCAACGCCCGGCCAGCTCCAGCGTCGCCTCCAGCATGGCCCTGGGATAGAGCGAAGCCAGCCGCAGACGCGAGCGCAGATGCCGCTCGGCATTGGGCTGCAGTGCAAAGCCACATTCGGCCACGGTACACCCCATGCGGATCGCCGTGACCACATCCTGCAGCGGCTTGCGCGAGCGCGCATGCATATGGACATCCCCGCAGGCCAGCAAGCGCAGCCCCAGCGCCGCGCCCGCCTGCTGCAGGGTCTGCAGCCACAGGCTGTCGTCGGGCGCCAGGTGCAGCTCCGCACCCAGCCAGAGGTTTCCGGCATCAAGATAGCCTGAAGCGTTTTCCAAGCAAGCGATTACAGCCATCAAATCCGATGCATCCAGCATCCCGCGCTGCGGCAGCAGCAGGCACTCGCAGCCTTGATTCAGCAACTGCCAGGGGCTGGATTCATCGACCAGATACTCCCCTTTGGCAGTCCGGCTGCGTGCAACAGTGATGAATTCACAGAGATTGCCCCATCCCTGCAGATCACGCACCAGCACCACGATCCTGAGCAGTCCCCAGGCGAATTCGCTACCCTGAATCAGGTGCAGGCCGCAGTCCCGCGCCGCTTCAAAGGCGCGCACGGCACCGGCTACCGAGCATTCGTCGGTCAGCGCCAGCGCCGCATAGCCCAGGCTTTTGGCCCGGTGCACCAGCTCGGCAGGCGATGAAGCACCGCGCAGGAAACTGAAATGCGAGAGACAGTGCAGCTCGGCATAGGCCAGCGGCCCCCTGCCCATACCCTGAGCCACGGGACTGGCCGGTATGGCGGCAGGCGGCGGCCCCGCCAGCCGCAGAGCGGGAGCCGGTGGCTCGGCCATGATCTGCTCAGCCATACATGCCTTGCGCAAACCAGCTGGCAGGGCTGGCTGTCATGCTCATCAGGTGTTCGCTACGGGCGCGCTCGCGGTAAATCCAGACATGTCCGACCACGGCGTTATAGGCCACGAAATAGTCACGCTCGACGAGACCGGCCGGCGCGCCGGCCTGGGCATCGCCAACCGCATCCCACCAGCCGGACTCCAGCCTGTAGGGCCCTGCCCTGAGCTGCAGCGGCCCATGCCATTGAGGACGATTGCCCTGCACGGGCAAGGCCTGGGGCTGGTGCAGCAGCCAGGGCGGCCACAGGGCTTGCCAGGGGTCGGAACAATCGGGCTGACGGCCGCGATGCATGGCTTGCTGCCTGAGCTGCGCTCCTGCTCCAGCCTGGGTAGTGTCTCTTGCAGCAGCCGGATTCTTGCTCTGCAGCAAAGGTGCAGCAGCTTGCCAGCGCTGCATGCGCTCGGGGCGGTGGTCGGCCAGCGGCTGCACCATCTGCACGGCCTCCTCGCCCCAGCGGGCGCTCAGGCGTTCCACCCATTCATGCCAGGCAAGGCTGTCCGACGGGCTCTGACCCTGGGCGGCAGGCAGGCAGCTCAGCGGCTCGGCTGCCCAGGGCACCGTCTCCAGCGCCTGCAACTCCAGCATGTCCACGGGTGCTAGCCAGCGCTGCTGGCCCAGGTGCTCGCGCAGCAGGCGCTGCAAATGCGCCATGCCCTGCGTGGGCTGGGCTGTGCGGATGACAAGGGCTTCCCAGGCTGGCAGCTCCTGGCCGTCAATACGGCGCAGGTCATGGTGCCAGCGCAATTGCAGCGCCAGCACCGCATGGTGACGGGCCTGCAGCCAGGACTGCAGCGCGCGCAACAGCGGCTGCGCGGCATGAAGCACGGCATCGGCATGGTGAGCCGGATAACCCAGGTCGTGGCGCAGCTCGAACTGCTGAGGCAGCTGCAGCCAGTCAAGCGGCTGGGGCAGCAGACCATAGGCCTCGTCGAGCGCACGCAGAGCCTTGGCTCCAATACGGCGCGACAGCCCCGCGCGCGGCAGTGCGCGCACATCGCCCCAGCACCGACAGCCCAGGCGCAGCAGCACGGCGCTGTTCTGCTCCAGGGCGCTCAGTGTCCATAGCGGCAGGGCATCGGCATGCTGCGATGGCTCAGGCATGGGCAAGGAGACAGGGACGCAGCCGCAAGGCCGGCACTGCTGCAGCCGCAGCCGAGCCAAAGCCTGCCAGGCCGTGTCGCCCTGTCCGCGCAGCGGCTGCAATGCCGCATCGCCGCCCCCGGACTCCGGCAGGCCGGGCACAGCGGCCTGACAGGCTTGCGCAAAAGCACTGTCCAGCCGTGCCAGCAAGACCTCTCTCCCGCCCCAAAGACGCTGCACCATGCTGGTCTCCATGAGCAAGGCGTCTTCGAGCAATGCCACACGCGGCGAAAACTCCAGCGCCCACCAGCAGGCACTCTCAGCCACCGTGCTTGACTCGCTCAGGCAGGCCAGAGGCCAGGCCATCCAGTGCTCTGCACTGCCCATCTCATGCCTCCGTCATCCAAGGCGAGGCCGTTGCAGGAGCGGCGGATGTCATGCGCCCTTGCATGAGCATGGCGGCCTCCTCGCTTTGGCGCGCATGTCTTTGGGCCTGTGCCTGCAGCACGGGCTGCCAGGCCCACTGCGAAAGCGCGAGCTGTATGGGGCGCTCCAGCAAAGGCCCACGGCGCTTCAGAAGCTGTATCCGCAAACCCGGTGCCTGCTGGGCAACGGTGTCTGCCGTAACTCTCTCCAGTCTCAACCGCAATGCGGCGGGGGAGCTCAGCGGCTCGGCCGACAGCTCCTGCCATAGCCACAGAGGCCGGCCCTGCGAAGCGGCGGCCAACTGCAAGCGGCGCAGCGTGGACGCGGGAAGCTCGGGCAACCAGGCCAGCACCGCCAGCACATCCCGGCAATGCAGAGCCTGCTCGCAGGCCCAGGCCAGCTCCTGGGCACCGCGCCCCGGCTTGACCGCGCACAGCCGCTTTGCGTCAATACCGGCGGCCTGCAAGGCCGGAGCAAAAGGCAGATAGGGTGGAGCCACCAGCACCAGCTGCCCCATCCGCGCATCCCCGCGTGAAGCCGCATGCTGCCGGACACGGGCGGCCAGCGCGGGCAACAGCAAGGCCCACTCCGCATGACAGTGCGCGGGTTGCTGCAGCTGAATCAAGGCATTGCCGGGCCAGCCGCCGCCCGGCAACTCGGCATCCAGCGCAGCATGACCGCTGGGCCAGACCTGAGGGCCGGCGCCGGACTGCCAGTCCGTTCCGCGCCAGACACCGGGAATCCGTATGGCGGACAAATGCGGGCTGCCCGCAGCGGGCAGACCTGGCCGCACGCCCTGCTCTGCCCCTGTTTGCTGCCGGACAGACTCCATCATTCCGGGCGGTGAGCCAGGATGGGCAAAGGATGTCAGGGACTGGGTGTGCATGCGAAAATTCTTAAATACTGTACAAATATACAGTTATTCAAGTTTTAGCGCAAAACAAGACCTTAATATCGGCAGCAGATACGGCCGGCTCTTGTAGACCGGACGTCGTTCGCTATCAAAAATACTTTTTCAGGATGACGCACGCAGACGCGGCAACGCACGCCGCACTGCGGCGTGATGCACAGAATTTTGAAGAAATACCGGCTTAGCGCCCGTCAATCAAGCGCCTGCAGCTATCAAACTTGAGGCCAGCCGTCCCGGGCGGAACTCGTGGCCAATGCCTTCAATTCAGCGACGCCCTGTCAACATTCAGGACCGAATTGCGACCGGCATCTGGCATCAACTGGGCGCAGGCCTCGCACCATTCGGCCACGGCGACCTCCAGCATGGAGCCTCCCTGCCCCAGCGTGGGCCAGCGGCGCAGGCAGTCGTTCATGATGGCCTGCAACTGCCACAAGGCCTCACGGTTGACCAGGGCCAGCTCGCTCATGCCCAGAGCGTCATCCTTGAAGAATCTCAGGACATCCAGTTGCTGACTGGGATGAGAGCCTGCTTCGGCCAGTTGCTTTTGCAGCTGCGCAAGATTGCTCTCCACGGCCACCGCCGGCTGTGCATCGGGCATTTGCTGCCATTGCTCGGGAAAATCGAGCCTGAGTTCGCTCCATTTGCGCAGCGCAGCCTCCAGGGCCGCAATGCTGTGCGAGAACTCGGCCTGCAGCGGCGCCAAGGGCTTGCCGGGACTGATTTCGTCGTAGAGCAGCGGCAGAATCTGGTGCACCAGATCGGCCGGATAGCTTTTATGGTTCATGCGCAGCATCAGCGACAGACGCTGGCCCGGCATCTCCGTGAATTTCTCGAAGAAGGCCGAGACCACCTCGGCCAGCAACAGCACCTGACCCATGGACGAAATGGCATGGCCCTTGATGCCACGCGGATAGCCGGAACCATCCATGCGCTCATGGTGCTCGAGCACGGCAATCTCCACTGCACGCGAATACAGTTCGGTGCTGCGCACCACCAGCATGGCCGTGACGGAATGCGCGACCAGATGCTTGCGCTCCTCGCCGCTCAAGCGATAGTCCGGGTCGGTCCAGACGGGGTCCATGTAGAGCATGCCCACATCGTGCAGCAGCGCGGCCGTGGCCAGCGGCACGCATTCGCGCTCGGTCCAGCCGTTCTTGAGCGCCAGAAAGATCGCCACCAGCGTCATCTGCAGGCTGTGCTGGTAGAGGTCGGAGCGCTGCTCGCGCATGACGGTGAGCTTGAAGGCAATGGCCCGAGGCAGCAGCAGGCCCTTGAGCGGCGCCAGCAGACGCTCGATATCGCCGAGGGACGCCACCATGCGCTGCAACAGATCGACCTGCTCGCACAACTGGCGCGCCAGCGCGACCAGGGACGCCACGTCGACCAGATCGCCCGTGATCAGGTTGGCATCGATCGGGTCACGCAGCTTGTGCATGACCAGACGGTCATAGAGACGACTGTCAACACGTGTGCCTTTGTCTACCAGTTTCATGCCCTTGTCGGTATAGATTGCATCGCCCGTCATCACCTCCGTATGCTCGGCCATATCGGTGACTGTGCGCAAAAAATGTACATCGGTCTCGTGCCCTTGCGCACCAGCGTTCTCACTCATCAAAGCGCTCTGTTTCTGTCTGCTCAATCAAACCCAATTGTTGCAGATTGCAATAATTTGTGGGCCGCAATTAAAGCAAAAACAGCTTGCATCGCTTGCCCTATCGACCCCGACAGCTATTAATTCTGCCAATGCGGCAGAAAAAGGCGCAAAAAAGAACCGCCGCAGCGGTTCTTGCCCGTGAGAGCGGCACCGCTTATTTCAGCAGCGTCACACCCGTCTTGGACTGGATCTCGTCAAAGCTCACGCCATCGGCCAGCTCCACCAGCTTCAGACCTTCGGGAGTCACGTCCATCACGCCCAGATCGGTGATGATGCGATCCACCACGCCCAGACCCGTCAGCGGCAGGGTGCAGCTGGGCAGGATCTTCAGGTCGGTCGTGCCGTCCTTTTTCTTGGCCACATGTTCCATGAGCACGATGACGCGCTTGACGCCCGCCACCAGGTCCATGGCCCCGCCCATGCCCTTGACCATCTTGCCGGGAATCATCCAGTTGGCCAGATCGCCTTTTTCGGACACCTGCATGGCGCCCAGAATGGACAGATTGATCTTGCCGCCGCGAATCATGGCAAACGACTGGTCAGAGCCGAAGATGGCCGAGCCGGGAAGCGTGGTCACAGTCTGCTTGCCGGCGTTGATCAGGTCGGCGTCGACCTGGTCTTCGGTCGGGAAGGGGCCGATGCCCAGCATGCCGTTCTCGGACTGCAGCCACACTTCCTTGTCACCCGTGTGGTTGGCCACCAGTGTGGGAATGCCGATACCGAGGTTGACGTAGAAGCCGTCTTCGAGTTCTTGGGCCGCGCGCGCGGCCATCTGGTCTTGGGTCCAAGGCATGACAGCTCCTTATTTCTTCTCGGTGATGGTGCGCTTTTCGATGCGCTTTTCGGGGTTGGCGTTGTGCACGATGCGGTGTACATAGATGCCGGGCAGATGGATGTCGTCGGGGGCGATCTCGCCGACTTCCACCAGTTCCTCGACCTCCACCACGCAGACCTTGCCGCAGGTGGCTGCCGCAGGGTTGAAGTTGCGCGCCGTCAGGCGGAACTGCAGATTGCCGCTCTTGTCCGCACGCCAGGCCTTGACCAGGGACACATCGGCCACGATGGCGCGCTCCATCACATAGGTCTCGCCGTCGAATTCGCGCAATTCCTTGCCCTCTGCCACCAGCGTGCCCACACCGGTCTTGGTGAAGAAGGCGGGAATGCCGGCGCCACCGGCGCGCATCTTCTCGGCCAGCGTGCCCTGAGGCGTGAACTCCAGCTCCAGCTCACCGGCCAGGTACTGGCGCTCGAACTCCTTGTTCTCGCCCACATAGCTGGAGATCATCTTCTTGACCTGGCGGGTGTCCAGCAGCTTGCCCAGACCAAAGCCGTCCACGCCGGCGTTGTTGGATGCCACCGTGAGGTTCTTGACGCCGCTGGCGCAAACCGCATCGATCAGGGCCTCGGGAATGCCGCACAGGCCGAAGCCGCCAACAGCCAGCAATTGCCCGTCGGCCACCACGCCCTGCAGCGCCGCTTCTGCGGATGGGTAGAGCTTTTTCACACATGTCTCCTTGAAATTGGATGCGCTACGATACTACGTACTTGAGTAAGTAGTTTTTCGTAAAGAGCAGTACCATGGTTGTGGATTACCGGCTGGCGTTCGATGCCGCCCCTGTAGGTCTCGTCATCTCGCGCAACCGCATCATGATTGACTGTAATCGGCAATTGTGTGAAATGTTCCATGCCTCGCGCGAGGTACTCATAGGACAGACCTTCCAGGTGCTATACCCCAGCGTTGACGAATACGAGCGCCTGGGCGCGCGCATCGCTCCCATCCTGAACACCACGGGCATCTATTCCGACAACCGCATCATGAAGCGCGCCAATGGCGAGGTGTTCTGGTGCCATGTCAGCGGCCGCACGCTGGACCGCAACGACCCCCATGCCTCGGGCATCTGGAGCTTCGAGGACCTCTCGGCCCATCGCCCCGTCAAGGCCGAGCTCACGGGCCGCGAACGCGAAGTGGCTGCACGTCTTCTCGAAGGCATGACCAGCAAGGAAATCGGCAAGGCACTGGCCATCAGCCATCGCACCGTGGAAATCTACCGCGCCCGGCTGATGCGCAAATATGGTGCCTCCACCGCAGCCGATCTGGTGCACAAGCTGGTAGCCGGCTGAGCCGCTGCCACAGTCGAGGCCAGGTAGGTCAACGACCTGATTTGATGGCTCATGCTTGTGCAAACAGGCAGGCTCGCATACGCTCAAAAAGTCACAGTCTCAGTCACTTTGCGAAGTACCTGAACCCGACTTTGCGTCGGCTCAAGACTCGACCCATATTTCTTTCTATGGCGCTGCTTAGTAATTTCAATAGCACAACACGCCCTTCAGGCCAGCCGCGCACCGATAATTCATCTCAACCAATCGCTAATAGCTATTAAGTTGAATTGATTGATATCAATCATTGATTGATGTCTGTTTCCTGGACCTACCGACCTGTCGGATCGTTGAAATGGAGAGCCCCATGACTACTGAATCCAAGTGCCCCTTCCACCAAGGACAGAACAGCGAAACCGCCGCCGCAGGCAACGCCACCAGCAACAAGGACTGGTGGCCCAATCAGCTGCGCGTGGATTTGCTGAGCCAGCACTCCGCCAAAAGCAACCCCTTGGGTGAAGACTTCAACTACGCCCAGGCTTTCCAGAAGCTGGACTATGAAGCCGTCAAACGCGACCTGCGTGCCCTGATGACCGACTCGCAGGACTGGTGGCCTGCAGACTTCGGCCACTACGGCCCTCAGTTCATCCGCATGGCCTGGCACGCAGCCGGCACCTATCGCATTCAGGACGGTCGAGGCGGCGCGGGCCGCGCCCAGCAGCGCTTTGCCCCGCTCAACAGCTGGCCTGACAACGTCAACATCGACAAGTCGCGCCGCCTGCTGTGGCCGATCAAGCAAAAGTACGGCAGCCAGATTTCCTGGGGCGACCTGATGATGCTGTGCGGCAACGTCGCACTGGAAACCATGGGATTCCGCACCTTCGGCTTCGGCGGCGGCCGCGTCGACACCTGGGAACCCGATCAGGACGTGTACTGGGGCGCAGAGAAGGAATGGCTGGCCCCCACCCAGAACCCACACAGCCGCTACAGTGGCGAGCGCGACCTCGAGAACCCGCTGGCCGCCGTGCAGATGGGTCTGATCTATGTCAACCCCGAAGGCCCGGACGGCAATGGTGACCCCCTTTCGGCCGCGCATGACATCCGCGACACCTTTGCCCGCATGGCCATGGATGACGAGGAAACCGTGGCGCTGATCGCCGGTGGCCACACCTTCGGCAAGACCCATGGTGCGGGCCCCGCCAGCCATGTGGGCGCCGAACCCGAAGCCGCCGGCCTGGAAGCCCAGGGCCTGGGCTGGGCCAGCAGCTACAAGTCAGGCAAGGCCGGAGACGCCATCACCTCGGGCCTGGAAGTGACCTGGACCCAGACTCCTGCACAGTGGAGCAATTTCTTCTTCGAGAACCTGTTCAAGTACGAATGGGTGCAGGAAAAAAGCCCTGCCGGTGCCATTCAGTGGGTTGCCAAGGACGCTGGCGATGTCATCCCCGACGCGCATGGCGGCCCCAACAAAAAGCCCACCATGCTGACCACCGACCTGTCGCTGCGCATGGACCCGGCCTACGAGAAGATCTCGCGCCGCTTCCTCGAAAACCCGCAGGCTTTCGCCGAAGCCTTTGCCCGCGCCTGGTTCAAGCTGACCCACCGCGACATGGGCCCGCGTGCACGCTATCTGGGCCCCGAAGTACCCCGGGAAGAGCTGATCTGGCAAGACCCCATCCCGGCGGTCAAGCATGAACTGGTCAACGACGCCGATGTGGCCGCCCTCAAGGCCAGGCTGCTGGCATCGGGCCTGTCGGTGCAGGAGCTGGTGGCCACGGCCTGGGCATCGGCCTCCACCTTCCGTGGTTCGGACAAGCGCGGCGGCGCCAACGGTGCCCGCATCCGCCTGGCTCCGCAAAAGGACTGGGCAGCCAACAACCCCGCGCAACTGGCCAAGGTACTGGGCAAGCTCGAGGAAATCCAGCGCGAGTTCAACAAGGCGGCCGAGGGCGACAAGCGCATCTCGCTGGCTGACCTGATCGTGCTGGCCGGCAGCGCAGGCGTTGAAAAAGCGGCCGCAGACGCCGGAGTGAAGATCAACGTGCCCTTCACTCCCGGTCGCGGCGACGCCAGCGACGAGCAGACCGATGCCGAATCCTTCGCGCCGCTGGAGCCCAAGGCCGACGGCTTCCGCAACCACCTGCAAGGACGCTTCCCGGCACCCGCCGAAGCCTTGCTGATCGACAAGGCCCAGTTGCTGACGCTCACGGCACCCGAGATGACCGTGCTGATCGGCGGCCTGCGTGCCATCAACATCAACACCGCCGGCAACCACGGCGTGCTGACCCAGACTCCGGGCAAGCTGACGAACGACTTCTTCGTCAACCTGCTGGACATGGGCACACAGTGGCAGCCCCTGGAGGATGGCAACTACGAAGGCGTGGACCGCAAGAGCGGCGCCAGGAAGTGGACCGGCACCCGCGTGGATCTGGTCTTCGGCTCGAACGCCATTCTGCGCGCCGTGGCCGAGGTCTATGCCGAGAAGGGCAACGAGCAGAAGTTCTACCAGGACTTCGTCGCTGCCTGGGTCAAGGTCATGGAACTGGACCGCTTCGACCTGAGGAAGTAATGGGGCGCGCCGGGGTGAAAGCCCCGGCTCCAGAAAATCCCAAAAGAAAGAGCTGCCAGCGCCTGTCAATCAAGCGCTGGCAGCTCTTTTTTCAGGAGCAACACATCACATCTCCAGCTCGACCGCTTCCTGCGACAGATCCCAGCCCAGCACAAAGACACGGTACTGGTTCTGTCCGCTGTCATCGCTCCAGACCTCGGGGCCGAACTCGCTCATATTGCCGTTCAGACTCAGTCCTTCGCGCAGCGCGCTGGAATCGGTCTGCTCGGCCAGCACATAACGGCCGCTGCCGGTACGCAGGCGACCCGCCCGGAAGACTGCTTGAAGGCGACGACGGTGGCTTGTTCTGACATAAGGACTCCTTCGCTATTGTTGGCTGTTGCTGGTTGCAGCCAAGTCTAATCAGGCCAGGGCTCGGCGAAAGTCCTGCTATGGCGGCCTGTGTGTTCCGCCCGTAGGACGATCTCCGTTAGGCTAGCGACATCTCCGCAATCAGGCACCACAAACCATGCTTTTCATTCTGTTCAAACTTCTGCACCTTCTGGCCATCATCATCTGGGTGGGCGGCATGTTCTTCGCGCACTTCTTTCTGCGTCCTGCCGTCCAGGGTCTGCAGTCGCCCGAGCGCGTGACGCTGATGCATGGCGTGCTGCAGCGCTTTTTTGCCTGGGTCATGGTGCTGGTGGTCGTCGTGCTGGCCACCGGCATCGGCATGATTGGCAGCATTCACGCCATGGCCGCCCAGGCCGGCGGCCGGTTCAACATGCCGGTCAACTGGATCGTGATGAGCATTCTGGGCCTGGTGATGATGGCCGTGTTCGGTCATATCCGCTTCGCACTGTTCAAGCGCCTGGATGCGGCCGTGCAACTCAAGGACTGGCCCGCGGGCGGCAAGGCGCTGGAGAGCATCCGCAAATGGGTTTCGCTCAATCTGGCCCTGGGCCTGGTGATCGTGGTCGTGCTGCGCGTGCCGCTCTGATCCTGAAGCAGTCTTTGCGAGCCCGGTCTTCATGGCCGGGCTTTTTTATGAGCCCGGAAAAGCTCTGGCGTATACCAACAATGCGCAAACTGCTTTTATTTTCATAGCAACAAAAACAGGTACTGCACAGGCAGGCCAGGCTCCATTCAAAACCTTGCTGACATTTTTTTGCAGCTGCACAATAATTGCCAACTCAATCATTGACCAAACAAATATTGGTGGCGCCATTGCAAAACCAGACCGACCCCATCATCGACCCGCAGGACGAGTCCAGCTTCTTCTACCAGGCAGGGGTCTACGCGCCGGACAAAAGCATAGGCTTTCTCATGCGGCGCGTACTCAGCTCCATCCTGCAGCTGGCCGACGCCCAGCTGGCCGAGCAAGGACTGACCTATGTGCAGTGGCTGCCGCTGTACAAGCTGCTGATCTGCTCCGACACCAATAGCAGCACGCTGGCCAAGGACCTGGGCATGGACCCGGCTTCGGTGACGCGCGCGCTGGACCGCATCGAGGCCAAGGGGCTGCTGCGTCGCGAGCGCTCCACCACCGACCGGCGCGTGGTGCATCTGGTGCTCACCGAGGAGGGGCGCAGCGTCGCCACCCAGGTGCCCAAGGTGCTGACCAAGGTGCTCAACGGCCATTTGCGCGGCTTCAGCCACAGCGAATGCACGCTGATGCTGTCCATGCTGCAGCGCATGCTGGTCAACGGCGATGCGCTGCGCGAGGCCCTGACCCAGGAGCCGGACAAGCCCCCCATCCAAACGAACGAGGCAGGCCGCGTCCCCAGGGACTAGTCTGGCCTGCTGCCTGCTTCTTTCACCGCCCTATTTCAATAAAAACCACTGGCACTTTTCCATGACTTCTAGACCTTCACGCAAACCCGCCACCGGGTACACCCCCGGCCGTTCGCTGCTGGCAATCGCAGCACTGGCCGCCGTGCTCGCGCTGGCAGGCTGTGCCTCGCAAGGGCCGGCGCACCAGCCGCTGGCACGGCTGGGCTCGGCCGATGTCGGCCTGAGCGACTCCGCCAGCCTCAGCGCTGCGGACGCCACGGCCCTCGCCTCCTCCCAATGGTGGACAGGTCTGGGCGATGCCCAGCTCAACCAGCTCATCGATCAGGCCCTGGCCGGCAGCCCCAGCCTGGCCGCCAGCAACGCCCGCTTTGAAAAAGCCGCAGCCCTGGCCACGGCCAGCAGCACGGCCGGCGATGTGCACGGAACGCTGAGCGCCGACGCCACACGCCAGCGCTACACGGCCAACGGCATGATTCCCGCCCCCATTGCGGGCAATATCTACAACAGCGGCAATCTGCAGGCCGGCCTGTCCTGGTCGCCCGATTTCTTCGGCAAGCATGCCGCTGACTTGCAGGCCGCACTGGGCCAGGCACGCGCGGCCAAGGCCGACAGCGCCGCCGCCGCCAACCAGCTGGCCGCACAGGTGGCGCGCAGCTATATCGCGCTGGCCCGGCTGATTGCCCAGAAGGATGTGGCAGAGCGCACGCTGGGCCAGCGCCAGTCATTGCTGAACCTGAGCGAGCAGCGCACCAGGGCGGGCCTGGACAGCCAGGTGGAGCTGACCCAGGCCCAGGCCGGCATGCCCGATGCCCAGACCCAGATCGAGATGCTCGGCGAGCAGATCACGCTGGCGCGCCGCACGATTGCCGTGCTCTGCGCCCAGGCGCCCGATGCGCAAAATACGCTCTCGCCCCGACTGTCGGTGCTGCGCATCCAGCCCGTGCCCCAGGCTCTGGGCGCGGATCTGCTGGGCCGCCGCCCCGATGTGGTTGCCGCGCGCTGGCGCGTGGAAGCGGCCACGCAAGGCATTGAATCCGCCAGGGCCGACTTCTACCCCGATGTGAATCTGACGGCCTTTGTGGGTCTGAACGCGCTGGGCCTGGACAATCTGCTGCAGGGCAGCTCGCGCCAGATGGGCATCACGCCTGCGCTGCGCCTGCCGATCTTCGACGGCAAGCGCCTGCGCGCCCAGCTGCGCGGCAAACAGGCCGATCTCGACACCGCCATCGCCCAGTACAACGGCGCCGTGCTCGATGCCGTCAAACAGGCGGGCGACGCCATTGCCTCCGTGCAATCACTGCAGCGCCAGCAGCAGCTGCAAACCGAGTCGCTGTCCAAGGCCGAGCGGGCCTATGACTTTGCCGTGCAGCGCTATCAGGCCGGCCTGGGCAGCCAGATCACCGTGCTCAACACCGAAACCCAGCTCATCAACCAGCGTCGCCTGGCCGTGGACCTGCAGGCGCGCGAGCTGGACACCCGCGTGGCCCTGGCCGCAGCCCTGGGCGGCGGCTGGAGCGACGACACCCCGGCTGTTGCCGTGCAATAGACATCGGGCTCAAAAAATCAATAGCTGCTACCGCTTTACTGCCATTGAATTCAAGGCAGAAACACTCTCAATTCATTGATTGACAAGCGTCAGAAGCTCCTCTTTTTCAATAGCGCAAAACCGCTTCACAGATAACAAAGCGCCAACATCATGACCGACACCAAGCCTACTCAGAACGCTCCCCAAGCTCCTGCGGCAGCTACGCCCAGCGCCAACCCTGCGGGCCGCCGCAAGGGCCTGACCATCGTGGCGGCCGCGGTCGCCGTGGCCGCCATCGCCTGGGGCGGCTGGCACTGGATGGTGGCCCGCAACTACCAGACCACGGACAACGCCTATGTGGCCGGCAATGTGGTGCAGATCACGCCCCAGGTCGGCGGCACCGTGATCAGCATCGGCGCCGACGATACCGACTATGTCCGGGCCGGCCAGTTGCTGGTGCAGCTGGACCCTGCCGACTATCTGGTGCAACTGGCCCAGGCCGAGTCGCAGCTGGCCCAGACCGCGCGCCAGACCCGCACCCTGTATGCCAACAACGCCCCGCTGGCCGCCCAGGTCGCCCAGCGCGAGGCCGATCTGCTGCGCCTCAAGGCCGATGCAGCCAAGGCCAACGACGATGTGGCACGCCGCCGCCCGCTCACGGCCACCGGCGCCGTGGGCAAGGAAGAGTTTGACCATGCCAAGGCGCTGGCCACGGCCGCCAGCAACGCCGTGGCGGCCGCCGAAGCCGCCGTGCGCGCTGCCAAGGCCCAGCTAACGGCCGCCGAAGCCCAGACCAAGGGCACGACGGCCGAGGACTTCCCTGCCGTCATGGCGGCCGCAGCCAAGGTGCGCGAGGCCTATCTGGCCCTGCAGCGCACGCGGCTGATCGCCCCTGTGGACGGTTTTGTGGCCAAGCGCGGCGTGCAACTGGGCCAGCGCGTGGCCGCCGGCTCGCCGCTGCTGACCGTGGTCGATCTGCACAAGCTCTGGGTGGATGCCAACTTCAAGGAAAGCCAGCTGGCCGATCTGCGCATGGGCCAGAAGGTGGAGCTGACCGCCGATGTCTACGGCGACAAGACCACGTACGAAGGCAAGGTCGTGGGCCTGGGCGCGGGCACGGGTGCGGCGTTTGCGCTGCTGCCCGCGCAGAACGCCACCGGCAACTGGATCAAGGTGGTGCAGCGCGTTCCCGTGCGCATCAGCCTCGAGCCCGAAGCGCTCAAGCAGCACCCGCTGCGTGTGGGCCTGTCCATGGACGTGAAGGTCGATATCCGCGACAAGGACGGCCAGGCCCTGGCCAGCACGCCGCGCACCGAGCCCGTGGCCCAGACCACCGTCTATGACGGCAGCCTGGCCCAGGCCGAGCAGCGCATCCAGCACATCATCGCCGGCGACAAGCTGCCTGCGCTGACCCAGCTGGCCGATCTGCCCGCCCCGGCACCGGCCGCTGCCGCCCAGCCCACTGCCCAGCCTGCGCAATAAGACGCGGAATCAGCCATGACTTCCACGACCTCTGCCAACCCCGGTGCGGGCGCCTCGCCACCGGCTCCGGCGGCCCGCCCCATGCCACCAGCCATCGCCCCGCTCAAGGGCGCGCAGCTCGCCCTGGGCACGCTGGCACTATCGCTGGCCACCTTCATGAACGTGCTGGACTCCTCCATCGCCAACGTGGCCATTCCGGCCATCTCCGGCGATGTGGGCGTCAGCCCCAGCCAGGGCACCTGGGTCATCACCAGCTTTGGTGTGGCCAATGCCATCTCCGTGCCGCTGACGGGCTGGCTCACCCAGCGCTTCGGCGCCGTGCGCCTGTTCACCATGAGCGTGCTGCTGTTCGTGCTGACCTCCTGGCTCTGCGGCTTTGCCTCGTCGCTGGAGATGCTGGTGCTGTTCCGCGTGCTGCAAGGCGCCGTGGCCGGCCCCATGATTCCGCTGTCGCAGACTCTGCTGCTGTCCAGCTATCCGCCCGCCAAGGCCGGTGTGGCGCTATCGCTCTGGGGTGTGACCACGCTGGTCGCGCCCGTGGTGGGGCCGCTGCTGGGCGGCTGGATCACGGACAATATTTCCTGGCCCTGGATCTTCTACATCAACGTGCCCGTGGGCCTGCTCTCGGCCCTCATGACCTGGAGCATCTACCGCAACCGCGAAACGCCCACCCGCAAGCTGCCTATCGACACCGTGGGCCTGTCCCTGCTCGTGCTCTGGGTGGCGGCGCTGCAGCTGATGCTGGACAAGGGCAAGGAACTGGACTGGTTTGCCTCCAATGAAATCATCGCCTTTGCGGTGATCGCTGTCGTGGCTTTTGCCGTGTTCGTGGTCTGGGAGCTGACCGACGCCCATCCCGTCGTCGATCTGCGCCTGTTCAAGAGGCGCAACTTCGCGGCCGGCTCGATCGCGCTGTCGATCGCCTATGGTCTGTTCTTCGGCAATGTGGTGCTGCTGCCGCTGTGGCTGCAGCAATGGATGGGCTACACCTCCACCTCGGCCGGCCTGGCCCTGGCGCCCGTTGGCCTGCTGGCCATCCTGCTCACGCCCATGGTGGGCCGCAAGGTCGGTGTCTGGGACCCGCGCAAGATGGCCACGATTGCCTTCATCGTGTTTGCCATGGTGCTGTGGATGCGCTCGAAGTTCACCGTGGAGACCGACTTCGCCCATATCCTGATTCCCACGCTGATCCAGGGCGGCGCCATGGCCTTCTTCTTCATTCCGCTGACCACCATCACGCTGAGCGGACTGACGCCGGACCGCATTCCTGCCGCCGCAGGTCTGTCCAACTTCGTGCGGATCACGGCCGGCGCCATGGGCACCTCGATTGCCACCACGCTCTGGGAAAGCCGGGCTTCCATGCACCATGCGCATCTGACCGAGCTGCTGGTGCAGGGCCAGGGAACGTTTGCCAGCACGGTCAGAAACCTGCAGGCAGCAGGCATGAGTGCCGAGCAGGCCTATGCTCAGATCAACCGGCTGATCGATCAGCAGGCCTTCACGCGGGCCGCCGACGACATCTTTCTGGCATCGTCCTTTCTGTTCCTGAGCCTGATCGTGCTGATCTGGTTCACCAAGCGCCCGGCCTCTGCCGCAGGAGGCGCCGACGCGGCCGCCGGCGCACACTGAAGGACTTTAGAAAAAATTGGCTGGAAACGCTTGAACAACAAGCGCTTTCAGCTATTTTTTTGATAGTTTTCAATTACCGGCAGCCTGCTTGTTTCCGGTGAAAATGGGCGCTGTTGCATAAATCAAGTTTGAGGCGAGCCTCCCCAAACCCGGCCGTAGCTAGGCCACGGCTGCCGTCTGAGGACTGCCCAGCTCAGTGAATCGGTTCAATATGGCTGCCCTGATTGCAGCTCGTTGACTTGGCGCTCAAAGGTGCGAGACATCACTCGTTCACCCAATCGTTTAATGCAGTTCATCTTGGTCTCCACCAAGCTTCACCGGTGGTAGCCAATCCAGCGCTTCCAGATGCTTCAACCCAGCCGCCTGCACGAGTCAATCGCAGCATTGCGATACCCAAACACAGCCCCCTTGCGGATTCGAGCATTCTTGCGCGGAGGAATGATGGGAATGGCGCCGTGCCTGACGACCGCTTCGTAGGCAGGCTGTGTGGCAGGTGCAAGCCTGCTTTGCTGGGGGAGTATGGAATCTAAACATTCAAATCTCGCTGCCACCGGCACAGGGTGCTGAAACGTGAGACCGGACGATCACAGGGATCATACTGATAACGGGTGACGGTCCCTTCTAACCTGTGTTCTTCCAGCAATAGCGCACCTGTTGGAAGCGGCATAGCAACAACTGGCACTGATTATTAATGGATTGATGGTGCAGGAGGCCGCTCCTGCGCATCCCTGCGCTCGCGGTATTCGTACATCCTGTACAGCACAGCGGGCTAATTATCGGAGGGGGAAAAGACATGAAGACAATAATCATTAACGAGCCGGAACTCCCCCCCGATCAAGCCTGGGCACTGGCACAGTTCACCAAACGGCTAACCTGGGATGGCATGCGGGCTTGTGCCATGAATGAGGAAGAAACCTATCTGATCTGGGATGCGATCTATCAGTTGCAGACGGCGCTGGCCGTGGCGGGATTTGCGCCACGCTAATCGCTGAGTAAGATATTCAAAGAGGCCAGCAATGCTGGCCTCTTTGTTTAGCAGCCGAATATTATCAAAGTAGCATGTCATCATGCACACTCTAATATCTCTGATGTTGTACTATTAATGTCATGCTTTTCCCTCCACATTTTTAATGTGGTTCAAGTTAAGTTCAATGTGTTGCCTTTTTGCATACATCAAAATATCGCTCATAGTGGACAGAGCATCAAATTGATTGTCATAATCAGTATCATCGATAAAAACATCAAACAATGAACACCATAGCTTTACAATAATCCCTTCACTGGCTATTGGATGATTATTATAAGGAGACGAGAATAGGTCCCTTACAGAACCAATTAAGTCAAACACATCAGTCTCTTTCTTACCTATACCATCCTGTATTTCATTTATTTTTTTGTTAAAAAATCATTATAATTTTCAGGCATCAGTTAACTCCGGGAAACCTAGTTGATTGTTCTATCGGAATGTGAACGTCATTACTTGTTTTTGAATTGTAATGTGGGCTGCTGGGATTAAATACACCAGGAGGGTTATAAGTCCCACTCGCATCCATACTCTTCTTACCATCAAGTATTCTGACGACCCATCCTTTACTGGCATTGTAGCCTGGTGGTGCTGAAGGATCTATCCTATGGATACGGACTGTTGTAGTGCCACCGTCTGCATTTTTCCATTTATACTCATATCCGTAATCACCGGTATGGCCCTTTGGAGGGGTCAATTTACGTACTTTTGCATTACCAGGAATGGTAATAAGTTCTGAGCCGTCTACTCTTTTGATTTTATTTCCTGATAGAGTACATTTCAGCCCCAACGGATCAATCCAAGTAAGAGAATTAGGCACATATGTATACAGGTTCACTCCCCGCCAGTCCTATAGGATCCTGCTGCGTAAACCGTCCTATATCAGGGTCATAATACCTAAACAGGTTATAATGTAATCCAGTTTCCCGGTCAAGGTATTGCCCCTGAAAACGCAGGTTTTGATGCCGGTGAGTTACTTGGGTGTTGGCTGCACTCTATCATCCCAGCCATATAGCTATTTATGCACCTGGGACTCCATCGCTTGCCGCCTACAAGCAACTCGAAGTATTTTGGGTATATATGCAACTCAAATTCATCTCGGTACCTCATACTCATCAACATAAACTTCGACTTCTTCCTTTAACCAACCTATTTCTTTTAACCATAAATTCATATTAGCCAAAAAATCTTTCACATCTAAATTTTCAAATTTATATTTCTTAAATTTAGTACAAAAGAAATCATAAAAATAATGGCTCAAATAAAATCGTTGCCAATCTTTAGAAAGAGTTTGATATTTATCCTCACTGACAGTAATGTCACAGTAAAGAGTATTATCTTTTTTGACGAATCTCAAGCTTGAGGCCCTTTTATACTCATCAGGGAGGCATCGAAAAACAAAGAACATCTCAATATTACATTTTGAATATTTTTTTTCTATTTTTTCAAACACAGACTCTAGTTCCTCAGAAATAAGAGAAACCAATGTCAACCCAGAAGTGTCTGATGATTGTTGTATTTTCATATTACTCCATACTTAATGGCTACATTTTTTTCCTGGGGGCTTGTGTCCTTTCCAAGATTCATAACCCTTAATTTTCAATCGTTCCCAAAAACGATTAGTGCTTTTATTTTTACCACTAAATATTGTCTCATATTTAAGTCCCATTCTCTTAAGCCAAGATGCAGAGTATCGTTTTGTCGGGTTTTTTGTCTCACCTATTTTCCAAAGCTCCCCTTTTTTTAAGAACACCTGACCAACAGGTGATTCCCCCCCACTCTATAACATCATACCAACCATCTTTAAGAGCAGTTAATGCATACAACTCATCTAATCCAAACGGATCAGCCCAAACCATTGGGTTCTTTGTAAATCTATAAAGATTGCTCCCGCCTTCCAACCCAATCGGATCCTGCTGCGTAAACCGTCCTATATCAGGGTCATAATACCTAAACAGGTTATAATGTAATCCAGTTTCCCGGTCAAGGTATTGCCCTTGCAAGCGCAGATTTTGATGCCGGTGATGGAGGTTGGCATCCCCCGTTTCAAGGCTGGCTTTACCCCAGGAGTTGCACGTACCCCGCCAGTATTCGTTGCCCTGAGCTTCTGGCAGGCCATTGGGCTGGCAGTGATAATAATAGACTTGGGCTGTTTCCCTGCCATCTATCCGGGCCAGTGGCGCATAGCTCTTCTGGTCTTCATAGACGTAGACCAGCGGCACCCGTCGCGCTCTTCCGCCAGCAATCGCAGCCCCTCCCAGATAAACCGGGTCTCTGAGGTGACAATGGGGACGGTAACTTCGTTCTCCGGGTAGTCGCGCGGTGCCCTGTACTGATAACGGATACCCTGATAGTGTTTGATTCGCCATTTTCATTGCGCAAGGCCACCAGCCGGGTGCGCCCCCCTCGGCACCCCGGGCTTCGATAGGGCGGCCTGCCTTATCGTAGTCATACTGCAGGCTTTCATCCTGTGCGTCGGTCACTTCCACCAAGAAATGCCGTTTATCATCACGATAATGGGTAGGTTGTGCAGAACACTCAGTACTCTTGACCAATTGCCCACGCATGTTATAGGTAAACTGGCTGGTGCCGCCCTTGGCATCCGTATACTCGATGACTTGTCCAAACTGAACACGGCTGTAACGCCGTTGCTGGCCCAGCGCATCCGTTTTGCTTCCAGCAATAGCGCACCTGTTGGAAGCGGCATAGCAGAAACTGTGCGCTGATTATCAATGGATTGATGGTACAGGAGGCCGCTCCTGCGCATCCCTGTGCTCGCGGCATTCGTACATCCTGTACAGCACAGCGGGCTAATTATCGGAGGGGGAAGAAGGCATGCAGACAATCATCATTAACGAGCCGGAACTCACCCCCGATCAAGCCTGGGCGCTGGCCCAGTTCGTCAAGCAGGTGGACTGGATCGGTATGCGGGCTTATGCAGTGAATGACGAAGAAGCCTATTTGATCCGGGATGCTATCTACCAACTGCAAAAAACATTGGCCTGGGCAGGCTTTGCGCCACGATAGAGCAACAGCGGATTAAGCATAAAAAAACCGGAGTGATCGAGGATCCTCCGGTTTTTTATGTTCGCCTTACTACAACCGACGGTAAATATCTCTTAGCTCAGCCGAGAATTTTTTTTGATTGGGTATTCTCAGCGCCTTCAAGTAATTATCAAGTTGATCTGGTTTATATTTTAACAAGTAATATCGGATTAAATAACCAACTAAAAAGCTATTATAAAAGGGTAAAACCTCTATAACTTCGTCTCGTTCATCCTCGTCTTTATCCTGATCATCCTCATCATCACTCACTTCTGCTAACGTCATTCCCACGAACTTGACAAGCTTGTCTTTATCGCTTGTGCATAGGAGACCTAGATCTTCAAGTGATAGCCCGGATTTATTGACCATTCCAGCTTCAATATTAAATACTTGGCTTGGTGGTATCTCAGGATTTACGTTCAACGAAAGGTCAACAGTAACCTTGTTGAGCAAGTTAATATAACTATCTGTTTTCACGAACTCTCTTAAATCAATAGTCGTTACCATGAGTTGGTCCCTTTTATAATCTTAATTAAGTCATAACCCGTATGCCTATATGGATCCATCGAAGCATGGCCCCACGGCGTTGTCGGTTCAAGGTTCCAAACTTCATGCGCTTTAGGAGAACCACTACGCTGTGGTAAATATTTGTGGTGAATCTCCATTCGGATATCTTTTGTCTCAATAATCCCTTTGTTTTATTATAAACCTGCACCCGCATCTTAGGATGCGTTACCCTGACTCATCAATTCTAGATTCTTCTGCGAATATTTATGGGGATTTGTTTTCGCTTCATTTTTCCAGAAATCTTTCTTCGCTGTACTCCAGCATTTCAGCCCCAACGGATCAATCCAAGTAAGGGGATTCGGTGCATACGCATACAAATCCCCCCCCCCGCCAACCCAATCGGATCCTGCTGCGTAAACCGTCCTATATCAGGGTCATAATACCTGAACAGGTTATAATGTAATCCAGTTTCCCGGTCAAAGTATTGCCCTTGCAAACGCAGATTTTGATGCCGGTGTCAAGCGACGCAGGAAAACCTGCAACTCCTTGACGACCTGGGTATCGCCCCTGGCCAGGGCACAGCTCAACCCTTGCTGCCAGGCGGCTCGCGCCGCCTGCGCATCGCCCAGCGCCAGCTCCACCTTGCCCAGCTGCTTCCAGGCGACGGAGTATTCGGCATCCAGTGCCGTGGCCTTGCGCAGATGCTCGCGCGCCACGGCCATCTGCTCGTCGTCGGCATAGGCCTTGCCCAGGGTATAGCGCAGCAGCGCACCGTCCTTGCCGGCCGCCAGCATGCTCTCCAGATTGTGAACCATGGGATTCATGTGCATTTGCTCCTCAGACAGCGAGTGTCGCATTCACCCCGTCGGATCATTGGAATGGCCGTCCCGGCGATACGGCCTCTTGCAATCCTGCTCTTGCAGCGCCGCAAACCGTCCCAAACTGCGGCCAATGCTCAATAAGGCGCCTGATCTTGTTTCGCAAACCAAGTCTCTCCACCTCCATCTCCGACTACGAGGACTCGCCCCAGTATTCCGGCGGGCGCTTTCGCAACACGTATCCACGTCCTGCCAACAGTCCCAAGCCCGATGCCGGGACGCTATGGAAGTTCTTATTCAACAAGCCGGCCGATTCCCAGCCAGGCAAGGCACTGCCCGTTTTGCCACTGAGCACGGCCGAGCTGAACCTCGCGCCCGAGCGCAGCCTCTATCGCCTGGGCCATTCGACCTTGCTGATGAAGCTGCGCGGCGGCTGGTGGCTGACGGACCCCGTGTTTTCCGAGCGAGCCTCCCCACTGCCGTTTGCCGGCCCCAAGCGCTTCCATGCCCCGCCGATTGCCCTGGACGAGTTGCCTGCCTTGCGCGGCGTGCTGCTCTCGCATGACCACTACGACCATCTGGACCGCGCCACCATCCGCGTGCTCGCGCCCAAGGTAGGCGTTTTTCTGTGCCCTTTGGGAGTGGGAGACAGACTGGCAGCCTGGGGCGTGCCGGCCGACAAGATCGTGCAGCACGACTGGTGGCAAGGCAGCGAGTTCGACGGCCTGCGTTTCACGGCCACGCCGGCCCAGCATTTCTCGGGACGCAGCCTGCGCGACGGCAACCGCACGCTATGGGCATCCTGGACCATAGAAGATCACCAGGCCGACAGGCCGCTGCGCGTCTTCTTCAGCGGCGATGGCGGCTACTTCGACGGTTTTGCCGAAATCGGCAGGCACTTCGGCCCCTTCGATGTCACATTGATGGAGACCGGCGCCTACGATGCCCACTGGCCCTATGTCCATATGCATCCGGCCCAGACCGTGCAGGCACACCGGGATCTCGGCGGCCAATGGCTGCTGCCCATACACAACGGCACTTTCAACCTGGCCATGCATGCCTGGTGGGACCCCTTCGAGCAGATTATGAGTCTGGGCAGGCAGCACGGCATAGAGATCGCCACGCCCATGATGGGCGAGCGCCTGGACCTGGGCGCTCCGCATGCGGGCTCGGCCTGGTGGCGCGCCTGCGCCGAGGCCGATATCAAGGAACTGGACCTGCGCCCTGCGCAACCCTGAAATGCTGCCGACATGGCCGACAATGCCCTCATGGACATTTCGCGCATTTCACACCTTGGCGCAGCCTGCGCCGCGTCACTGACCGCCTTGCTGCTCAGTGCCTGCTCCCACCTCTCCGATGGCAGTCGGACCAAGCTGCCTCCGGGCGCCGGCACCGCGAGCACGGTTTCCGAGCGGCCGGAGCCTGCGCCGGCTCCGCCATTGGACACGCAGCACAGGCGGTCACAGAGCATGGAATGGCCTGCATGGATCAAGGCAGATTGCACACCCGTCGCCCAGCTCGATCGGCAACCACAGCCACGCCGCCACACCACGCCGATCATCAGTGCCAGCTGGTTTCCTCAAGGACTGGAAACCATGGTGATCTTCCGCCTGGAGGTCACTGCTCAGGGCGAACTCGGCCGTGTGGCCTATCAGCCCGCCGATACCGATCCCCGCATCGTGAAGTCCATCATGCGCTCGCTCGAGCGCTGGAAATTCAAGCCCGGCATGCGCCAGGGCCAGGCCGTGACTGCCTGCTTCGAGCAGCCCTACCAACTGGTGTTTCCGCGCCAGGAGATCGAATCCCCAGAATCTCCGTCCTTGAATACCGAGACACGGTGAGTACACAGACCCAATCCGGACGAACTGTGCTCGAAAACCCCAAAATCCGCACGATTCGGTGGTGCAAGCCCCTTGCCCACCGCTAAAATCGCCAGCGTCAGGAGAGAGTGCCTGCAGCTGAAGCTGCACCGCACCGCCGAAGGCGCAGACCCCCACCCGGAGTCAAAACGCTCAGGCAAAAGGACTGACAAGCGCTGCAGGTGTGCAAACCTGCAGCGTCCCTTGCTGGAGAGAGATGCAGGCCGTCATTTCGTATGTGTGCCAGCATCCACCGAAGGAGCAAGCTGCCCGCGAAAACAAAGGCAGTGAATCTCTCAGGTAAAGCGGACAGCAGGGCAAGCCCGCCAAGCATGGCCCCGTCATGCATGGCCACTCATTTGGTTTTGACCACCGGAGCGCTTGCCTGTGACTGCTGCTGACACTTCTTCCGATCTGCGTTCCACACCGCTGTTTGCCCTGCACCAGAAACTGGGTGCCCGCATGGTGCCGTTTGCCGGCTACTCAATGCCCGTGCAATACCCTCAAGGCCTTATGGCCGAGCATCTGCACACGCGCAAGGCTGCCGGCCTGTTCGATGTCTCGCACATGGGCCAGTTGCTATTGCGCGGCCCCGATGCCGCCGCCGCGCTCGAATCACTGATGCCCGTCGATGTCATGGACCTGGGCCTGCACAAGCAGCGCTACGGCCTGCTGCTCGATGAACAAGGCGGAATTCTCGACGACCTGATGTTCGTCAACCGCGGCGATGATCTGTTCCTCATCGTCAACGGTGCCTGCAAAGAGGCGGATATCGCTCATATCCAGAACCGCATCGGTAGCTGCTGCGAGGTCGTCCCATTGCCCGATCGCGCCCTGCTGGCCCTGCAAGGCCCGCAAGCTGCCACAGCCCTCTCGCGCCTGATTCCTGGAGTGACGCAACTGGTCTTCATGACCGGCAACCACTTCGACTGGCAGGGCCATGCGCTCTACATCACGCGCAGCGGCTATACGGGCGAGGACGGTTTCGAAATCTCACTTCCCGGCGAAGCGGCAACAGCCTTTGCCGAAGCTGTGCTGGCCCAGCCCGAGGTGGCCCCTATCGGCCTGGGCGCGCGCAACTCGCTGCGCCTTGAAGCCGGGCTTTGCCTGTACGGCAACGACATAGACACCAGCACCACCCCGGTGGAAGCCTCGCTGAACTGGGCCATGCAGAAGGTGCGCCGCAGCGGCGGCGAGCGCGAGGGCGGCTTTCCCGGTGCGGCCATCGTGCTGGAGCAATTGCAGAACCCTCAGTCGCTGCGCCGCAAGCGCGTGGGCTTGATCGCGCTGGAGCGCATTCCCGTGCGCGAGCCCGCCGTGCTGGAAAACATGGACGGACAGCATATCGGCCACATCACCAGCGGCCTGCTCAGTCCCACGCTCAACCAGCCCGTGGCGCTGGCCTATGTCGAGCCCGACTACGCCGCCATCGATACGGAAATCTTCGCCGTGGTGCGCGGCAAGCCGGTGCCCATGAAGGTGGTCGCCACACCATTCGTTCCCACCCGCTATCACCGCGGCTAGTCTGCCTCCGCGCATGAGACGGGCCAGTTTGCCAAACAGCAGCCAGAACACCGCTAAAGTGCGCACTGGACCTTTCTCAAACAACACCCGATTCCCCTGAATCCCCCCCCATCTGGAGCTTTCCATGAGCATCAAGTATTCCAAAGAACACGAGTGGATCAACGCCGCCGACACCAATGCCGCCATCGTCGGCATCACCGTACACGCACAGGATGCGCTGGGCGATGTGGTGTTTGTGGATCTTCCCGGCGTGGGCTCCATCTTCCAGGCCGGCGACGTGGCTGGCGTGGTCGAGTCCGTCAAGGCCGCTGCCGATGTCTACATGCCCGTGACCGGCGAGATCGTCGAAGTCAACGAAGCCCTGCGCGATGACCCGTCGCTGGCCAACAGCGACCCGCTGGCCGCTGGCTGGTTCTTCAAGGTCAAGATGAGCAATGTGGGCGAGCTCGAAGCTCTGATGGAAGAGACCGCCTACAACGATTTCGCCAAGGACAACTAAGCATATCAACGGCCCTCGCATTGCGAAGGCCGTTTTTGCATGCAGCCATGAGCACCATTCTGTATTTCGACGATCCGGAAGTCGGTCTCGCCCGCGAGACCAGCCACCCTGCGTTTGCGCGCATTGCGACCCAGGACTTCTTCTACGACTGCGGTGACGACTTCAGCCCCTTCGGCAACGATGACGGCAGCGACACACTGGCCTCACTCGAAGAGTGGTACCAGGAGCAGACGGGTGGCCAGTCCGCCAAGACCCTGCGCTTTCTGCAACAGCAACTATGCGACTGGGATCTTCCCGTGCCCAGGGACATACTGGCTCATGACGATGCGGCCAAGGCCGAATGGCTGGCCAGCGACGACATGAACCAGAGCTATCTCCTCTCGGTCTGCCGCGCCCACGTGGCCACAGCCTTTGGTCAGCTCAAGATCACGGGCAGCATCGATGCCGATCTGCACAAGCAGGCCCTGCTTGCCCTGGCCTGCCAGCAATGGCTGAACACCGTTGCACGCAGCAAATATCCCGATTGGGAATATGCCGACCAGGAAAGCGAACGCCTGGCCCTGATGAACACCGCGCTGGAACAAGCCAGCGCTGCTTGAAGCACCGGCTGTATGCCTTCAGGCATACGGCTTTCACGCATGCCTGGCATGCAAACCGTCAGTCACAGTATTTGAGAATAGGTCCCTCCCATGCTGATGTCGCCTCCTGCCCCTGTCGCTTCGCTGGAAGCGCTGGAAAACAGCCACGAATTCATCCCCCGGCATATAGGCCCGGACGCCGAGGAGCAGCAAAAAATGCTGGCCGCCATCGGCAAGCCCACGCTGGACGCATTGATTCGCGATGTGATGCCCGACTCCATTGCTCGCGCCAGGCCCATGGATCTTCCGGCTCCGATTCCCGAAGCAGCGGCGCTGGCCGAACTCAAGGCCATCGCCGGCAAGAACCAGGTGCTGAAGAGCTTTATCGGCCAGGGCTACTACGGTACGCACACGCCGGGCGTCATCCTGCGCAACATCCTCGAAAACCCCGCCTGGTACACGGCTTACACACCCTATCAGGCCGAGATCTCACAAGGCCGCATGGAGGCACTGGTCAACTTCCAGACCATGGTGACCGACCTGACCGGCATGCCTATCGCCAATGCTTCCATGCTGGACGAAGCCACGGCTGCCGCCGAGGCCATGACGCTGGCCAGGCGCTCTGTCAAATCCAGGAGCAATCGCATCGTGCTGGCCGGCGATCTGCATCCGCAGACGATTGAAGTCATCGAGACCCGCGCCCAACCCATAGGCATCGAAGTGGTGATTGCCAACAGCCAGCAGGAATGGGAGGCCGCTCTGGCTGGCGACCTGTTCGCCGCCGTCATCCAGTACCCGGCCTCCAGCGGCTGGATCGTGGACTGGAAGTCCGACGTGCAAGCCATTCACGCCAAGCAGGCGGCCGCCATCGTGGCCACCGACCTGCTGGCCCTGACCCTGCTGACACCTCCCGGCGAGTGGGATGCCGATATTGTCGTGGGCAACAGCCAGCGCTTCGGCATGCCCATGGGTGCAGGCGGCCCGCACGCTGCCTTCATGGCCTGCCGCGACGAATACAAGCGCAGCCTGCCCGGCCGCCTGGTGGGTGTCAGCGTCGATGTGCATGGCAAGCCCGCCTACCGCCTCGCGCTGCAGACACGTGAGCAGCATATCCGCCGCGAAAAGGCGACGTCCAATATCTGTACGGCCCAGGTCCTGCCGGCCGTGATCGCCAGCATGTATGCCGTCTACCACGGCCCCCAGGGGCTGAAGCGCATTGCCCAGCGGGTGGCACGCTTGACGGCGATTCTGAGCCGTGGTCTGGCCCGGCTGGGCTTCAGCGCCCATCACCACGACACAGCCTTCGACACACTGAGCCTGCATACCCGGGAGGCGACCGATGCCCTGGCGGCTCGTGCCGTATCCCGAGGTGTCAATCTGCGCAAGGCCTGGGATGAATATCTCTGCATCAGCCTGGACGAAACCACGACCCGGGCCGATGTCGAGCTGCTCTGGAGCATCTTTGCCCAGGAGGGTCAGGCGCTGCCCACCATCGAGGCCATGGACGAAGGCCCGACCTCGCTGATCCCCGAATCCCTGCTGCGCAGCACGGCCTACCTGACCCACCCGGTCTTCAACACCCATCACTCCGAAACCGCCATGCTGCGCTATATACGCAGCCTCAGCGACAAGGACCTGGCCCTGGACCGCAGCATGATCCCGCTGGGCAGTTGCACCATGAAGCTCAATGCCACCAGCGAGATGATTCCCATCACCTGGCCAGAGTTCGCCGACATCCACCCGTTTGCGCCCGCCAGCCAGCTGCAAGGCTATGCCGAGCTGGACCAGCAACTGCGCGACTGGCTGTGCCAGGCCACGGGCTACGCGGGCATCAGCCTGCAGCCCAATGCAGGCAGCCAGGGTGAATACGCGGGTCTGCTGGCCATCAAGGCCTTCCATCAATCGCGCGGCGAGGCGCACCGCAATATCTGCCTGATTCCCAGCAGTGCCCACGGCACCAACCCGGCCAGCGCGCAAATGGTGGGCCTGCAGGTCGTGGTCACCAAGTGCGACGACAACGGCAACGTGGACATGGCTGACCTGAAGCTGGCCTGCGAGAAGCACAGCGCCAATCTGGCCTGCATCATGATCACCTACCCCAGCACGCACGGCGTGTTCGAGACCCAGGTGAAGGAGCTGTGCCAGCTGGTGCACAGCCATGGCGGCCGCGTCTATGTGGACGGCGCCAATATGAACGCCCTGGTAGGTCTTGCCGCGCCCGGCGAGTTCGGCGGCGATGTCAGCCATCTGAACTTGCACAAGACCTTCTGCATTCCTCACGGCGGCGGCGGCCCCGGCGTCGGTCCCGTGTGCGTGGTCGAAGATCTGGTGCCCTTTCTGCCGGGGCATGCCACCGCAGGCGACGTCCGCCAGGTGGGCGCTGTCAGTGCAGCGCCTCTAGGCAATGCTGCCGTTCTGCCAATCAGCTGGATGTATATCCGCATGATGGGCGAACCGGGCCTGAAACTGGCGACGGAGACCGCCATCCTCAACGCCAACTACATCAGCGCGCGCCTCAAGGACCACTTCCCCACGCTCTACGCGGGCGAGTATGGTCATGTGGCCCATGAATGCATTGTGGACCTGCGCCACTTCAAGGAAAGCTGCGGCGTGATGGCCGAGGACGTGGCCAAGCGCCTGATCGACTACGGCTTCCATGCACCCACACTGTCCTTCCCCGTGCCCAACACGCTGATGGTGGAGCCGACCGAGAGTGAAAGCCTGCATGAGCTGGACCGCTTCATCGAAGCCATGATCGCCATCCGCGCCGAGATTGCCGAAGTGGAGGCCGGCAGACTGCCCCGGGATGACAACCCGCTCAAGAACGCACCCCATACGGCAGAGTCCTTGCTTGCCGCCGACTGGCAACATGGCTACAGCCGAGAAACCGCCGCCTATCCCGTGCCTGCCCTGCGCCGCGCCAAGTATTGGAGCCCCGTGGGCCGCGTGGATAACGTCTATGGTGACCGCAATCTGTTTTGCAGCTGCGTGCCCATGGACGCCTACGAAGACTGATAGCCAAGCTCTCCACCCCAGGCCAGTGCGCTCTGCCGCACTGGCTTTTTCATGCTCAGTCAATATCGAACACCTGCCAACCCATCGCTGTTCGCCGGCAGTGAATGCATTCACGACATCAATGCACTCTGCGTTGCTGCCGCCAAACCGAGCATCGAGTTGCCTGAATACCGGTTGACTGCCCGCCTTTTTCAAGGTCAAGTGCGGGGACCGGCTTACACTGCAGAGGTCTTCTGCCTGTCTCATGAGCTCCTCTGAACCCACTCCCCCACCCTTGCTGCCTGTCATTGATGGCGGCCTGCCCCTGCATGCCCTGCTGGCCCCCGGAGCGGCCCCGCTGGGCCCGAGCGCCAACATCCAGCCATTGGTGCCGGAGGATGAAGACCCGCTGCAGGCCCTGGTGGCGGAATTGCGCAACTACCAGCACGAGCTGGAGCTGCAAAACGAGGTGCTCAATTACAGCCAGGCCGTCGCCGAGAGCGCATCGGAGCGGTTTGAAACGCTGTTTGCAAGCATTCCGCTGCCGCTGCTGGTGGTTGATGAATACGATATGGTGGTCCAGGCCAATGCCATGGCTCACCGCGCATTTCAGCCCACCGAAAAAGACCGGTTGCTGATCAACTTCAAGCCCTTTGTGCATGCCAACGACGCAGAGCGCGTGACTACGGCCTTCGAGCAGGCCAAAGCGCTGGGACGCGCCGAGGTACACGAGGTTCTGTTCCAGATCACCGAAGAATTCGAGCTCTGCGGCGACCTGCATGTGGCCGGCGTGGTTGTACCCCAGCAAAACGGTCCGGCCACCTGGCAGTATTTGTGTGCCGTTGTCAATCAGGGCCCGCTGCTTGCCGAGCGCAAGGCGCTACAAGAGCGCAACCAGCAGCTTTATGCCAGCGAGAGACGGCTGGAGTCGGTCATCAACTCCGCGCTGGACGCCATCATCTGCGTCGACCAGCATCAGCGCATCACAGTCTTCAACCCCACGGCGGCAGCCCTGTTTCTGTGCTCGCCTCAGGATGCCCTGGGCAGCCCGCTGGAGCGCTTTTTACCCGATGCCGCCCGGGCACTGGCTTTTTCCTCGCTGACCACACAGGCCGTGCTGGGCGAGATGACGGGACTGACCCTGTCGGGGCGTGAGATTCCCATGGAAATCAGCGTCTCCTTCGAGCACCACAGCAGCGGCGACACCACCACTATCTTTGCGCGCGACCTGACCAGCCGCAATCGCGCCGAAGCCCAGCGCAATGCGCTGGAAACCCAGCTGCGCGAGTCCCACAAGATGCAGGCCGTAGGCACCATGGCCGGCGGGATTGCCCACGACTTCAACAACATCGTGGGTGCAATCCTGGGTAATGTGGAGCTGGCCAAGGCCGATAGCTGCGGCAACCCGGCTGCCATGGAAAGCCTGCGCGAGATCGAAAAAGCCGGTCGCCGGGCCCGCGACCTGGTGCGCCAGATTCTGACCTTCAGCCGCAATGACCTGCCCGAACGCCGTCCGGTTCAGGTGCAGGAAGTCATGTCCGACACGGCTCGCCTGCTGCGCGTGACTCTGCCTCCCTCCATAGAGCTGCAGGTGCAGGAGTCCAACGATCTGCCGCCGCTGCTGGCAGACCCCACTCAGGTGGAACAGGCTCTGTTCAATCTCTGCAACAACGCCATGCAGGCCATTGGCAGTCATCGCGGCATCATCCAGATGCGGGCCATGCGCATTGCTCCCGACAGCTACCAATGCGAACGCCTGGGTCTGGCCGTGGCCGAATACCTGGTCTTTATGGTGCAGGACTCCGGCCCCGGCATGGACGTCGTGACTCAGCGACGCATCTTCGAGCCTTTTTTCACCACAAAACCGGTCGGCCAGGGCACAGGCCTGGGCCTCTCGGTCGTACATGGCGTGATGCGCACCCATGGCGGCGCTGTCGATGTGCACAGCGAACTGGGCCAGGGCAGTTGCTTCACGCTGTACTTTCCTCTCAGCGACCCGAATTCCGGCCACTGTGCGCTGCCGCCCATGCGCATGGACAAGCCCGAAGCCCCGCTGCCCGAACCGGTCCTGGCCACGCGCGCCAGCCATGTCATGTATGTGGACGACGATCAGGCTCTGGTCTTTCTGTTTCAGCGCCTGCTGCGCCGTCGCGGCTATGAAGTCTCGGGCTTTACCGATCCTCATGAGGCCATGGCCGCCCTGCATGAGGAGCCACAGCGTTTTGACCTCATAGTCACCGACTACAACATGCCCGGCTTCAGCGGCCTGGACCTTCTCAGGCAGACTCTGCAGATCAACCCTCAACTGCCGGTTGCACTGGCCTCCGGCTATGTGACAGCCGAAATCGAGCAGGCGGCGATTGCAGCCGGAGCCAGGGCCTTGATCCACAAGCCCAACGATGTGCAGGAGTTCTGCGCCACTGTGCATGAACTGCTCAACCCCTGAAACAATCGATAGCTGTTTGAATGAGTGCGTTGAACTGTGTGTATGAAGACGAGCACCTGCTGGTGCTTGACAAGCCCTCGGGCCTGCTGTGCGTGCCCGGTCGCGGCCCCGACAAGCAAGACTGCCTGAGCTTGCGTGCCCATCAGCATTTCGGCGATGCGCTGGTCGTGCACCGGCTCGATCAGGCCACGTCGGGTCTGGTCGTCATGGCTCGCAATCCGGCCGTCCAACGCCAGCTCAGCCAGGCCTTTGCCGAACGCAAGGTCGACAAGCGCTATATCGCCGTAGTGGCCGGTGAGTTGCAGGCGCACAGCGAAGCAGCGGATGCCGGGGGCTGGCAACTGATAGACCTGCCGATTGCGGCCGACTGGGAACGTCGGCCGCTGCGTGTCATCAGCCACGAAACCGGTAAAAGCAGCCAGACGCTGTGGCGAGTGATCGAGCACACCGTTCAACCAGGAATATCCCGCACCCGGATTCTGCTGAGCCCGCTGACGGGCCGCACCCATCAACTGCGCCTGCATATGGCGGCCATAGGCCACCCCATGCTGGGCGATGCGCTATATGCCAGCGAAGCAGTGGCCTGCGCCAGCCCACGCCTGTTGCTGCATGCGGCAGCACTGGAGCTGGTGCACCCGGTCACCGGCGGACTGCTGCAGCTAAGAAGCGATCCACTTTTTTAATCCCCCTCAAATAGACAGCATCCGTCAAGCTCTCAAAGTTGCCACGCCGCAACAGAAAACCCTTCAGAACTGCGTTGAGGCAGGACAGGAATCTGAACAAAAAGACCGCTGATGCAGACACTTGTCGCACAGTTCAGGCATGGACTGCGCATATACACCACAAATGCAGGCCACGCCATAGCCCTGGCGTACTAGCTGCTATGCACGACATAGCAAAAACCGAAAGCCTGCACCAGCCCCTGCATACCCTGTTGCCTTCGTTGACCACTCGATTAACCTGAGCTTCTTTGCGCGAACTGCTATGGCAGCAATCGCGCTTTTCGAACATCTCTCGAGATTAAGGAAGTCCTCATGAGCATTCCGTTCCGCATGCAAACCGTTGTTGCCGCCCTGGGCCTGGCCGGTGCCGCCTTGGTGTCTACCGCGCATGCCCAAATCAAGATCGCCCTGGTCATTCCGACCACCGGTGCGCTGACCCAGTACGGCGACATGGTCAAGGAAGGCGCCACCACCGCCGTTGAAATGGCCAATGCCGCTGGCGGTGTCAATGGCAAGAAGATCGAGCTGGTACCCGTGGACGATGCCTGCGAACCCAAGCAAGGCCCCGTCGCTGCCAACCGCGTGGTCAACAGCAAGATCGGCTATGTGGTCGGCCCCGTCTGCTCGGGTGCCTCGATTGCCGCAGCGCCCATCTACAACAACGAAGGCGTGGTGGTCGTCACTCCTTCTGCCACCTCGCCCGCTCTGACCGACGGCAAGAACTACCACTTCATCTTCCGCACCATTGGCCGTGACGACCAGCAGGGCCCGGCAGCCGCCAAGTTCATTGCCGAGAAGCTCAAGCCCAAAAAGGTTGCCGTGCTGCACGACAAGCAGTCTTACGGCCAGGGCATTGCCTCTTCCGTGCGCGATGACCTGAAGAAGGCCAAGATCGACGTGGCACTGTTTGAGGGCATCAACGCAGGCGACAGCGACTACTCCGCCGTCATCACCAAGCTCAAGGGCGCAGGCGTGGACTTTGTCTATTACGGCGGCTACCACCCCGAAATGGGTCTGCTGCTGCGTCAGGCTGCCGAGCAAGGTCTGAAGGTCAAGATGATGGGCCCTGAAGGCGTGGGCAACCCCGAAGTCAACGCCATTGCCGGCCCTGCCGTCGAAGGCATGCTGGTGACCCTGCCCGCCGACTTTGCCGCCAACCCCAAGAACGCTGCCGTGGTCAAGGCCTTCCAGGACAAGAAGCGCAATGCTTCGGGTGCCTTCCAGCTGACCTCGTTTGCCGCAACTCAATCGCTGCTGGCCGCCATCAAGGCCGCTGGCGACAACCCCGCCAAGGTGGCGGACTGGATGCACAAGACCACCGGCGTGGACACCGTGCTGGGCCCCGTGTCCTGGAACAAGCAGGGTGACCTGAACTCCTTCGATTTCCAGGTCTTCCAGTGGCACAAGGACGGCAGCAAATCGCTCGCCAAGTAATTCCACCACTCTCTCCGGAGGCAATGGCAGGGGCCATGTCTCCGGATGTTTGTTATCTGGCCCTCGGGCCTTTTCCTGTTTCAAGGGTGGCGTTACATGTCAGACTTTTTCCCCCAGCTGATACAACAGCTATTCAACGGGCTCTCACTCGGAGCCATTTACGCCCTGATCGCCATTGGCTACACCATGGTCTACGGCATCATCGGCATGATCAATTTCGCACACGGTGACATCTACATGATCGGGGCCTATATAGGCCTCGTGACGCTTTCGGCGATTGGCACGCAAAGCGGCCTTCCCGTATGGGCCATCATCGGCCTGATGCTGGTGGTGGCCGTATTCGTCACCGGAGTCTATGGCCTGGTGGTCGAACAGGTGGCCTACAAGCCCGTGCGCCAGAGCCCGCGTCTGGTAGCGCTGATCTCGGCCATCGGCATGTCCATATTCCTGCAGAACTGGGTGGCTCTGGGCCAGGGCGCGCGCGATATGGCCGTGCCCTCGCTGCTGCCGGGCGCCATCAATTTCCACATGGGCAATTTCGAAGTCTTCATCCCCTATACCCGCGTGCTCATCATCGCTGTGACCGTGGTGCTGATGATTGCGCTGACCATGTACATCAAGCATTCGCGCATGGGCCGTGCCTCGCGCGCCTGCGCTCAGGATATGCACATGGCCAATCTGCTGGGCATAGATACCAACAAGGTCATCTCCTTCACCTTTGTGCTGGGAGCCGTGCTGGCCGCCGTGGGCGGCGTACTGATTGCGCTGGCTGTGGGCAAGCTCAATCCCTTCATCGGCTTCCTCGCCGGCATCAAGGCCTTTACGGCCGCCGTGCTGGGCGGCATAGGCTCCATCCCCGGCGCCATGCTGGGCGGTGTGATTCTGGGCGTAGCCGAGACCCTTGCTGCTGCCTACATCTCGTCGGAATACAAGGACATCGTGGCTTTCGGCCTGCTGGTGACCATCCTGATGTTCCGCCCCTCGGGCCTGCTGGGCAAACCTGAAGTGGAGAAAGTCTGATGAAGTACAGCTTTTCTGCCGCTTTGCGCGATGCGCTGATCGCCACCGTGATGACGGCCATCGTCGTCACTCCCATCTTCAGCCTGCACCTGGAACGCGCCGGCGTGCGCACCATCATCACTCCCGACTGGAGCATGACCGGCTGGGCTTGCCTTGCCATCTTCGTCGTGCAGATGCTCAAGCCCCTGCTCGCAGGCAAGCTGCCCAAGGTCAATCTGCCGGCAGTCCCGCAGATGAAGTCCGGCACACGCAACGTCGTCATCTTTGTGGTGCTGATGATGGCCGCCTCCTGGCCATTCTTCGCGGGCCGCAATGCCGTCGACATCGCGACTCTGGCCATGATTTACGTCATGCTGGGCCTGGGTCTGAACGTGGTGGTCGGCTTTGCCGGCCTGCTGGACCTGGGCTTTGTGGGCTTCTATGCCGTGGGCGCCTACACCTATGCGCTGCTGTTCCACTGGGCTGGCTGGACGTTCTGGGAAGCGCTGCCGCTGGCCGGCGCTGCCTCGGCCCTGTTCGGCTTTGTGCTGGGCTTTCCCGTGCTGCGCCTGCGCGGTGACTATCTGGCCATCGTGACGCTGGGTTTCGGTGAGATCATCCGCCTGCTGCTGACCAATCTGACCAGCTTCACGGGCGGTCCCGACGGCATCTCCAGCATTCCCAAGCCTACGGTGCTGGGCCTGCCCATGACCCGCTCGCCCCTGACCGAGGATGGCACGACCTTTCATCAGTTCTTCGGTCTGGAGTTCGACTCCATGCACATGGTGATCTTCGTCTATCTGATGGCCCTGCTGCTGGCCATGGTGACGCTGTTCATCAGCAACCGCCTGATCCGCATGCCCATAGGCCGCGCCTGGGAAGCACTGCGCGAGGATGAAATCGCCTGCCGTTCGCTGGGCCTCAACCCCATGAAGATCAAGCTCTCGGCTTTCACGCTGGGCGCAATGTTCGCGGGTTTCGGCGGCGCCTTCTTCGCCGCTCGCCAGGGCATCGTCAATCCCGAGTCCTTCACCTTCATCGAGTCGGCCCTGATTCTGGCCATCGTGGTGCTGGGCGGCATGGGTTCTCAGCTGGGCGTGATCGTGGCTGCCATCATCCTGACCGTGCTGCCCGAACTGGCACGCGAGTTCTCCGAATACCGCATGCTGATCTTCGGCCTGGTCATGATTTTGATGATGGTCTGGCGCCCCCAGGGCCTGCTGCCCATGAAGCGACACCAAGTGGAGGTGAAGTCATGAAGCAGCACCTGAACGCTATTATTTCAATAACTACAACCACAGGCAGGGCAAGCGCATGAGCGAGTATTTGCTAGAAGTCAAAGACCTGTGCATGCGCTTCGGCGGCCTGCTGGCCGTGGACAACGTGGGCTTTAACGTACGCCCTCAGGAAGTGTTTGCCATCATCGGCCCCAACGGCGCGGGCAAGACCACGGTATTCAACTGCATCAGCGGTTTCTACCAGCCTTCGGGCGGCTCGGTCGTTCTGGACGGCCAGAGCATTGCAGGCCACAGCAGCCACCAGGTCGCCAACCACGGCGTGGTGCGCACATTCCAGAACGTGCGCCTGTTCAAGAGCATGACGGCGCTGGAAAACCTGCTGGTCGCACAGCACCGCCAGTCGCGCGCGACGCTGCTCGGTGGCCTGTTCAACACGCCAGGCTATCGCCGTGCCGAACAGGAAAAGATCGACAACGCGCTCCAATGGCTGGACGTCATGGGCCTGCGCCAGTTTGCCAACCGCGAGGCGGGCAATCTGGCCTACGGTCACCAGCGCCGGCTGGAGATTGCGCGCTGCATGATCACCAAGCCTCGTGTGCTGATGCTGGACGAACCCGCTGCCGGCCTGAACCCGCAGGAGAAGAAAGACCTGCAGCATCTGATCGACGATCTGCGCAAACAGTACGGCGTGGCCGTGCTGCTGATCGAGCACGATATGGGCCTGGTCATGGGAGTGTCCGAGCGCATTCTGGTCATGGAATACGGCAAGCCCATCGCCATGGGCCTGCCCGAGGCGATTCGCAATGATGAACGGGTCATCAAGGCCTATCTGGGAGAGGCCTGATGAGCCAGCATATGTTGCAACTGGAGCAGGTCTCCACCCACTACGGCGCGATCTGCGCGGTCAATCATGTCAGCCTGCATGTCGATCAGGGCGAGATCGTGACACTCATCGGCAGCAATGGTGCGGGCAAGACATCGCTTCTGATGACGGTGTGCGGCAACCCTCGTGCCAGCAGCGGGCGCATTCTGTTCGAGGGCGAGGACATCACCCAGATGTCCACTCATCACATCATGCGCCGCGGCATTGCCGTCTCACCTGAAGGCCGTCGTGTCTTCAAGGACCTGACGGTGACCGAGAACCTGCAGATGGGCGGCTTTTTCCTGAACAAGGCCGAGATCGCCGACGGCGTTGAACATGTGTTCAAGCTCTTTCCTCGCTTGAAGGAACGCGCGGCGCAACGCGCGGGTACCATGTCCGGCGGCGAGCAGCAGATGCTGGCCATAGGCCGCGCACTGATGAGCAAGCCGCGCCTGCTGCTGCTGGACGAGCCCACACTGGGCCTGGCGCCACTCATCATTGCGCAGATCTTCGAGATCATTCAGACCATCCGCGCAGCAGGTGTGACGGTGTTCCTGGTCGAGCAGAATGCCAACCGCGCCCTGCAGATTGCCGACCGAGGCTATGTGCTGGAAACCGGCAAGGTGGTGCTGGAGGACAGCGGTGTCAATCTGCTGAGCAATGACGAGGTGCGCAAGGCCTATCTGGGTCATTGACAGCCCGCTGACCTCATCTGAGGTCATCGCCAGGCCCCGCCGGACGCCAGTCTTGCGGGGTCTGCTCTTTTTCTGTCTTCAATCACCCGTAAGATGCCCGGCATGACAAAGCATTTAACGATTCTGACCGGTGGCTCTCGCGGCATGGGTCTGTCCATGGGACAGCAGCTGCTGCGACAAGGCCGTCAGTTGCTGAGCATTGCCCGCAAGACCAGTACCGCTCTCGCCTCCAGCGCCAGCAAGCCTGCACAGCTATTGCAATGGGAGCAGGACCTGGCACAAAGCGCTGCGGCGGCGCAGCGTCTGGCGACCTGGCTGGGCACGCTAGATCCCCGTGAATGGACCAGCATCACCCTGATCAACAATGCGGGCGTCATGCCGCAGATTGCGCCGCTGTCCCAGGTGCCTGCCGCTGACATGATCAATGCCCTGCGCGTGGGTCTTGAAGCGCCCATGGCCCTGACCGGCGCCTTTCTCGGCACGACCGAAAGCTGGGTGATCCCCCGCAAGGTGCTCAATATCTCCTCGGGACTGGGCCGCCGCGCCATGGCCTCGCAAGCCAGCTACTGCACGGCCAAGGCCGGCATGGACCAGTTCAGCAACTGTGTGGCACTGGAAGAGGCGGCCAAGCCCAACGGCGCACGCATTGTGTCTCTGGCACCCGGCGTCATCGACACCGATATGCAGGTACAACTGCGCAGCGCAGCTTCAAGCGACTTCCCCGACGTGGGCCGTTTTGCAGGCCTGCACAGCAACGGGCAGCTGAGCTCGGCCGATGACGCCGCAGCCCGCGTGCTGGCCTGGCTGGAGCGACCGGACTTCGGCGACCAGGTGATTGCAGACGTACGCCAGGCCTGAGATCACATTTAGGGCAGTTGGACTCCACAACATGGCTGCAATCGCCTTATGCAAACCAGAGGCGCCTGCAGCTCTTGCTGCCGTGAACGACTGGACCGGGCAAAAAATCTGGGAACAGGCCCTGCCTATTCTCGAACCAAGCCCTGGCAAGTCTTTCATGCGTGGCAGAATGTTTCCACTGGTCTGCAGCAGCCTCTGAGGCTGTGCGCAGAACCACAATCCGCACCCGTGGGCCACATCGGCAGCGACACCCGATCGGTACGCTGCCCCCGTGCTAGCAACGGCAGCAACCCTGTCGTGCAGCGCGTGCGGATGGCGATCATGTCCGTACGGCATGGCTCGCGCTCCCCGGTAAAGACAAATACCCATTGATGGCGGAACCACCGTCCCCGATCATCGAAAAGCCCACCTTCCGTGACTCTGGCTTCCGAGCTCAAGGCTCAGGTACCAGCCGCGACTGCGCCGCCCTTGTTTGCGGGCCAGCGCTCCCCCGTTCGTCTCTGGAGCTTCTTTTTCATGATTCGCCAAATTCTCATCAGCACAGCCGTGATCGCAAGCACGGGCCTGAGCTTTTCAGCCGCTGCACAAGACCCCGCTGCCGACTACCCCAACAAGCCCGTGCGCATGATCGTGCCTTTCCCGCCTGGCGGCGGCACCGACATCCTCTCGCGCGTGATTGCCAACAAGCTCACCGAAGTCAGCAAGTGGACCGTGGTCCCCGACAACCGCGCTGGCGCAGGCGGCACCATCGGCATCACCGAAGCGGTCAAGGCGGCCCCCACGGGCTATGACATGGTCATGGGCCAGAAGGACAATGTGGTCCTTGGCCCCTATCTCTACAAGAACCTGCCCTGGAACCCCAGCAAGGATCTGACCCCTGTGGCTCATGTGGCCTACACACCCATCGTGATTGCCACGGCCGCCAACTCGCCGTACAAGACGCTGGCCGACGTGGTGGCTGCAGCCAAGAAGAACCCGTCCAAGATCACCTACGGCTCGCCCGGCAACGGCACCAGCATCCACCTGGCCGGCGTGATGCTGGAAAAGGCTTCGGACATTCATCTGACCCACGTGCCCTACAAAGGCTCCAACCCCGCGATGATGGATGCACTGGCCGGCAATGTGGATCTGCTGGTGTCCTCCGTACCCTCGGCCATAGCCCAGATCAAGGCCGGCAAGCTGCGCGCCATCGCCGTAACCTCCGCAAAGCGCTCGTCCTCGCTGCCAGACACCCCAACACTGGCCGAGTCCGGTCTCAAGGGCTTTGATGTGAGCACCTGGTACGGCCTGTTCATGCCCAAGGGCACACCCACAGCCATCGTGACCAAGGTCAATGTCGAAGTCAACAAGCTGCTGGCCATGCCCGAGGTGCGCGAGGCCATTCTGACCCAGGGCGCCGAGCCCCAAGCCATGAGCGCAGCCAGCTTCGACAAGATGTTCCAGGCCGACTTCAGGCAGTCCAAGCAGGTCGTCGAGTCCTCGGGCGCCAAGATCGAGTGACGCCAAAGGGCGCCGGAGCGCGGATTCCAGCACGCGCTCCTACAACGCCCGGCTGCGGATCGGACTGATCTGCATCAAAGCGGCATATGACAAGCTCGTGAATACTTCTTCGGAAATCCTCAAATTTCTGGAGAACACAATGGCATTGCTGGTCTGGGTCCCCGAGCTGGACACCGGGATTGCGGAGATCGACCGGCAGCACCGCCGCATCGTCGACTACATCAACCGGCTCTACGAGCTGCGAAGTTCGCCCGACCGAGAGGGCCTGGGGGATGTCATCGGCGAGATGATCGACTACACCGTCTCGCATTTCGTCTTCGAGGAAAGCCTGATCGAAAGCGCTGGCTACATGTTCGCCGGGCCGCACAAAAAAGTGCACGAGCTGTTCACGCGCCGCGTGATCGAGATGCAGACCCGCTTTGATGCGGGCGAGGATGTGGCTGCCGAATTGCACGGCATGCTCTCGCGCTGGCTGTTCAACCACATCCGCAACGAAGACCATGGCTATGTGGATTCGGCCAAGGTCTATATACGCATGATGTCCAAAGAAAGCGGACACGCGGCAGAAAAAGAACGGCTCAAAACGGAAGTGCTGCAGGAGCTGGAATTGCAGCGCAAGAAAAAGGGCTGGCTGGCCCGGCTGCTCAATCGCTGAGCACTCTGATTCACCAGCAAAACGGCTCCTTGGGGAGCCGTTGCTTCGTGGGCAGCCGCCTTGCGCTTACTCGCGCACAACAAGAACCGGGATTTTGACTGCGCCCAGCACGCGTTGCGTGACGCTGCCCAGCATCAGCTTCTCAAGGCCGCGACGCCCCTGCGAGCCCATGACGACAAGGTCTGCGCCCACGCTTTCCATGGTGCGCACAATGCCTTCATGCACTGCATGACCCTCACCCACCAGGGTCTTCACGGGCACGCCTGCCTCATCCATGATGGCCTTGACCGCATCCAGGGCGGTGTTGGCCTCGGCGGTGGCCGCGCTCAGATACTGTGACTGGCCATAGGCAAAGTCGGCGCCCACGCCGGTAAAAGGATAGGGATCGACCACATACACCGCCGTCACGGCGCAGCCGAAGACCTTGGAGAGCTCGGCGGCCTTGCGTGCCGCCAGCATGGATGGCTTGGAGCCGTCGACCGGAACCAGAATGTGATTGAACATGGACATATGTTTCCCCTTTCAGGTTGCAGGCGACAAGGACCTCAAGCCAGAGGCCCGGGGCAGATGCCGCTCTTGAGATAGCGAGAGTCTGCCTTCATCATGCCTCAGCGTGTTGACATGAATCAACCCTGAAGTTCACACCGACCAAGGTCTGGCTCAGATGCAGACATGGGCCGCCTGGTATTCGTAGCATTTGTCCAGCAGTCTGTCGGACTTGTCGGTAATCGTGATGCGAGAGCCGTCCGGGCGCAACAGGGAGACATTCTTGAAGGCTGGCTCGTGGGGTTTGCTTGGCGCATCGCGGCGCACGGTCCATTCCTCCTGGACGATGCCGTCCGGCATGTCCAGCATCACGACGATCTGCTCTGTATCGTCCGACAGTCGAATGCACTTGGCATCATTGAACTCGACCACAGTCCCGGCCGGCGCGGCAAGGCCATAAGGACATTCCTCCACGCCGTGAATCGGCACCGAGGCATCGCCAAGGGTAATCTCGAGACCATTGCGAAAGTAGATCGTGGGCTCCTTGGTGTAGGCCGCCTGCGCAGGACGGTCTTGCGAAGGCTTGCAGGCCGCTACTGTGACAAGAGCTGTCAGTACTGAAATGCCAAGGGCGTAAAAGCGATTCATATAGAAAACCACGCCCCGCAGGGCGTGGTGTCGGCCAGCTGATCTGGCTTGCTGGATGCAGGGAAGACTTGAAGAGGCGAAAGCTTCGTCGCGACGAGCCTGCATCATGCAGTTTTGAGGCCGTCACTTTGACGTATTGAGAATGTTACAGTTTTGCTCAAATTTTCCGAACAAAGCCGTCCGTCTCAATCAAGCGGCCTGGCCCTGCTGCTCCTGGAGCTCGGCACCCTGGAAGCTGCCACGACGATAGGTCAGCACCAGCGTATCGCGCACGCCGCCGTGCTCGACGGGTTGAATCGGCGTGGTTTCATGAATCATCCGTGCATCGTCGAGCAGCATCACGGACCATGGCTCGGTCAACGTGAAACGCTGGCCGTTGGGACCGGTCGCCTCGAACACGCGAGTCTCGCCTCCCTTGACGCCCTTGCGCCCCACCAGCAGCACGGCGACCAGATCGACGCCATCGCGGTGCGCGCCTTCGGGCGTGGGCCGGCCAATGCCGTCCGTGGTGTCGATGCGGAACTGGTGCGCCTCGACAAACCAGCGCTCATGCAGCTCGTCGGTGCAGAACACCTGATCGGCCAGTTGTCCCAGAGCGTTGATCATCGCCAGCCAGGCCATGCTGGTGGTGGTGCTGTCGAGCATGGGCTCGAACATGCGCTGCATGCCCCCATGCAGAGCGTTGTACTCCACGGGCTGCCAGTGGGCGCGGTGGGGCACCTGCTGCACCTGATCGCCTTCGCTGACAAAACAGGAATGGCGGCGGCGGCGATAGCGGCCGCCATCCTTGAGGAAAGCATCGGGCGGCAAACCCTGCCAGTCCGCATCCATGGCATGCAGATCGCTCACGCTCAGGCCCATCCACTGGGCAAAGTCCTCGGGCTGCAGCACGGCATAGCCACGCGTGCGCAAGGACTGGGCTGCCTCGGCAGCGGCAATATAGGGAGGGGAAAACATGATGTGCGCCATAAGGTCGGCAAGCTTACTCCTCGCAGGCCCTGCCGGCTTGTGGCTCGGCATCAAAATTTACGCAAGGCAGCATCAACCAAATTGCATGGATGAAAAAAATGCCTGCATCGCATATAGCGATGCAGGCAGACAGCCTAGCGCCAAGATCAGATGCCAGGCATTCATCACGGCAGTGACGAGAGCAATCAGTTCTCCGGCTTACACCAGGGGCAGGCCCACATAGTTCTCCGCCAGCGAGGTCGAGCCGGCATCGGAGTTGACGATATAGTCCAGCTCCGCTTCCTGCACCTTGGTGTTGAACTCGCCCTCGCCAGGGAAGTTGTGCAGCATGGAGGTCATCCACCAGGAGAAGCGCTCGGCCTTCCAGACGCGGCGCAGGCACTGCTCGGAGTAGCGGTCGATACCGGCCTCGGACTGCTCCTTGTAGTACTCGACAAAGGCTTGCGACAGATAGCCCACGTCGGAAGCCGCCAGGTTCAGGCCCTTGGCGCCTGTGGGAGGCACGATGTGGGCGGCGTCTCCGGCCAGGAACATGCGGCCGAAGCGCATGGGCTCGGTCACAAAGCTGCGCAGAGGCGCAATGCTTTTTTCCAGCGAAGGACCAGTCACCAGATTGGCGCGGGCTTCGGGGTCCAGGCGCTTCTTGAGCTCTTCCCAGAACGCCTCGTCGCTCCAGTCCTCCACCTTGTCGGTCAGCGGCACCTGCAGATAGTAGCGGCTGCGCGTGGCGCTGCGCTGACTGCAAAGGGCAAAGCCGCGCTCGGTGTTGGCGTAGATCAGCTCATGCGACACGGGCGGCGTATCGGAGAGCAGGCCCAGCCAGCCGAAGGGATAGACCTTCTCGAAGGTCTTGATCTTGTCCTGAGGAGCGCTGGCACGGCAGATGCCGTGAAAGCCGTCGCAACCGGCGATGAAGTCGCACTCTATCTCGTGCAGCTGGCCGTCTTTTTCGTAACGCACCTTGGGCTTGTCGCTCTCGAAGTCCACGGGCTGCACATTGCTGGCTTCGTAGACCGTGGTCAGGCCTTCCTGGGCGCGCACTTCCATCAGATCGCGGGTGACTTCGGTCTGGCCGTAGACCATCACGCGCTTGCCGCCGGTCAGGTCATGCAGATTGATGCGATGGCGCTTGCCCTTGAACAGCAGCTCGATGCCGTCATGAGGCAGACCTTCCTCATTCATGCGCTTGTCGGCACCCGCCTGCTTGAGCAGATCCACAGCCACCTGCTCCAGCACGCCGGCGCGGATGCGGCCCAGCACATAGTCGGCGCTGCGCTGCTCGATGATGATGTTGTCGATGCCCGCCTTGTAGAGCAACTGCCCCAGCAGCAGACCCGAGGGACCGGCACCAATGATGGCGACTTGTGTACGCATGATTGTGACTCCTTGTTATGGCTCAAAAACCTGTCAATCGGCGAGCGTGACGACGCCGGTTGCGCTACGGAGCAAGACTAAGTTTTGTGCTGCATCAAAACAAAGGCGAGCAGCGTTGTTTGCGCGATAATCGCACAATGAGAACGATGATCGCGCAAAACAAGAACGACGGCCCCCTCCATGAATGACCCTGCCTCCCCCTCCATCGCCCCGGCAGACTTCATTGCCGGCCTGGCCAAGGGCCTGGCCGTACTCGAGAGCTTCGACACCGAGCGCCAGCGTCTGAATGCCACCATGGCGGCCAAGCGCGCAGGCATCACGCGCGCCGCAGCCAGGCGCCACCTGCTCACGCTGGCCTATCTCGGCTATCTGGAAACCGATGGCAGCTATTTCTGGCTGGCTCCCAAAGTACTGCGCCTGTCGGGCAGCTATCTGGCCTCGGCCCGGCTGCCGCGCATCGTGCAACCCGTGCTGCACAGACTGGCAGCACAGACCGGGCTGTCCTACTCCTGCGTGGTGCGCGAGGGCCGCGAAGTCGTCATCGTCGCGCGCAGCGCCGTTCATGAAAAAGGCGAGCGGCTGATGGCCCATGGACTGCACCTGGGCACGCGTCTGCCGGCGCACGCCACGTCCACTGGCCGGGTGCTGCTGGCCTCGCTCTCAAGCTCGGAGCTCGACGACTGGCTTGCCACCTATGACCTGCCCAAGCTCACCGCACACACGGTGTCCGATGGTGCAGCGCTAAAGGGCTTGCTCGACGAGGTGCGCCGTCTCGACTACTGCATGGCGCTAGAAGAGCATGAACTGGCCATTCAGGCCGTGGCCGTGCCGCTGCGCAATATGCAGGGGCGCACGGTGGCAGCACTGAATGTGGTGACATCGGCCAAGCGCATGAGCCCTCAAACCATGCAGCAGGAAATACTGCCACTGCTGCAGGAGGCCGCGAGAACCTTGCGCCCCCAACTTTGAAGCTATCAATTCAGAAGCTTATTGCGCTTTTCTTTTATTGACTTCAGATACAAATAAATCTGAAATCCTTACTCAACAAGCGCAACCAGCTCCCCTAACAGGAGCATGAATCCGCAGCGGCAATGCCCCCTGTGCAGACCGGTCGTTCAGATATGACCGCTTTCCACCGAGCAGACCTGCATGCTGAGGCGGCGCAGCAACTCGGCCGTGCGGCGCATCAGGGGCGTGGACTTCTTCTTGGCGGGCTGCACCAGGCACAAGGTGCTGACGATATGCGGCGACTTGATGGGCACTTCCACCAGCGATGCATCGGTGGCATGGCTGTGCATGGCGCTGTCGGTCAGCGCCGCATAGCCATAGCCGCCGCGCACCAGATCCAGAATGGCGGGAACGCTGGAAACCTCCCAGACCACATTGAGCTTGACCTGGGACAGCGTGGCCTGCGCCTCCATCAGCTTGCGGAAAATCTGCCCGTGCTGAGGCATGATCAGCGGGAACTCGGCCAGATGCTCGAACGGGATGCTGGTGCGGCCTGCCAGCGTGCTGGCCGGGCCGATCAGGCACAGGCGCTCTTCAAGCACAGGCGAGACCTCGATCTGCGGATGCGGCTCCGGCGTGTATACCAGGCCCAGATCCATGCGCCCCGAGGTCAGCCACTCCGAGATATTCATGGAGAAACCCTCGACCACTGCCAGCCTGGCCTTGGGCATCTCGCGGCTGAAACCGTCGATCAGGGGCAAGGTCAGGCGCCGAGCCAGGCTCGGCGGCAGGCCGACGGTGATACGCCCCACGGGCTCGTCGCGCTGACTGCCCAGATCCTCCTTGGCCATGGCCACGCGCTGCATGATGGCGTGACCATGCTCGAGCAGGCGCCGCCCCGCATCGGTCAGCGTCACGCCGCGCCCGGTGCGTATCAACAGGGTCTCGCGCAACTCTGTTTCCAGGGCCCGCACCTGACGGCTGAGCGCCGGCTGGGCGGTGTCCAGCAGTACTGCAGCCTTGCTGAAGCTCCCCACTTCGGCCACCCGAACAAAGGTCTCTATCTGCTGCAGATTCATGCTCACACCTTTCAAAACAAGCTATGCTATTTTGCTATAGCTGCTAGCCTCAGCTAGACCTAGGTGTTTATATCCCAAGTGACACAATGTAATTAACTGGGCCTGAATATCTAAAAATAACAGCCGACGATATCAACAATGCGTGGTCCACACGCAATTCATCATCGACATCCTTCCAGGGAGACAAAATGACCCATAAGCTCAATATGAGCCGTCGCCAAGCTGCATTCGCACTCGGCGCCATTGCCGCTGCCGTGGCCGCCCCCTCTTTCGCCCAGAGCGACAAGTGGCCCACCAAGTCCTCGCGCATCATCAACCCCTTCCCCGTAGGCGGTGGCCCCGATGGCCTGTCGCGCCTGGTGGCCGACAAGCTGGGCCGCGCCTGGGGTCAGCCCGTGGTGGTGGAAAATCGTCCCGGCGGCAACGGCTTCATCGCCATCAATGAATTCAAGCGCGGTGCCACCGACGGCACGGACATGATTCAGCTGGACAACGTCCACATCGCTGCCTACCCCCACCTGTTCAAGAAGCTGCCCTATGACTTGAACAAGGACTTCGAAATCCTGATGCCCTTGTTCCGCAACTTCTTCTTTGTGTGCGTGCCCGTCAACAGCCCCTACAAGACCATCGGCGACCTGATTGCCGATGCCAAGGCGCACCCCGGCAAGCTGAACTACGGCTCCTGGTCCGTGGGCAACCCTGTTCACCTGGGCTCGGCCCTGCTGGAAAACCAGACCGGCACCAAGATGGAGCATGTGATCTACAAGGAAACCAGCCAGCTGTACCAGGGCGTTGCCAATGGCGAGCTGACTTTTGCCCTTGGCTCCCTGGGCACGGCAGGCCCTCTGGTGCGTGGCGGCAAGCTGCGCTTCCTGGCCGTGGCAGCTCCCAGCCGCATTGCCGGCTTCGAGAACGTGCCCACGGTGTCCGAATCGGGCGGCCCCAAGGACTTCACTGCCATCGGCTGGAATGCCCTGGCCGTGCGTCCCGGCACACCTCCCGCCGTGATCGAGAAGATCCGCACCGATGTGCGCCAGGCCCTGACAGGCCAGGACGTCAAGGACAAGTTCGCCGCCTTCGGCTACGAGTCCTTCAACCCCACACCTGCCGAATTCAAGGCCTTCATGGCTTCGGAGAGCAAGCGCTTTGGCGAGGTGATCAAGAAGGCCGGTCTGGCTCTGGACTGATAGAGCCGCCCATCCATAAGGAAGCCGCCTCTTGAAGGCGGCTTTTTCACGTCCTCTGGCATCAAGAAAAACGCCCGATGCAAGCACCGGGCGTTTTGCGTGGAGCTTGCAGCCTCTTACTGGTCGCGCGCCTCGATGGCACGGTTGATGCCCAGGGCCGCCAGCGTGCACAAGGCGCCAGACAGCAGATAGATGCCCAGGGCCACCAGACCGAACTTGGCCGAGACGCCCAGGGCTACCAGCGGGGCAAATGCCGCACCGATAAGCCAGGCCATGTCCGTGGACAGGGCCGCACCGGTATAACGGTAGCGCGACGAGAAGTTGGAGGTCACCGTGCCCGATGCCTGGCCGTAGGACAGACCCAGCAGCACAAAGCCCACCAGGATGAACACATTGTTGCCGGTGCTGCCGCTGCCCAGCAGCCAGGGCGCGAGAAAGCTGAAGATGCCGATCAGGCAGGCCATGGTGCCCAGGGTGTTGCGGCGCCCCACTCGGTCCGCCAGCCAGCCCGACAGCATGATGGCCGCGCCTGCCAGCAGCGCGCCGATGATCTGCACCACCAGCACTTCGGTCATGGACTGATCGGAGTACATGGAAATCCAGGACAGCGGGAACACGGTCACCAGGTGGAACAGCGCAAAGCTGGCCAGTGCGGCGAAGGCGCCGATCATCACGTTGCGGCCTTCGTTGGCCATGAGGCTGGTCACGCTGATGGGCTCCAGCTCACGCTCCTGCAGAAGCTGGGTATAGGACTGCCCCACCACCAGACGCAGGCGGGCAAACAGCGCCACCACGTTGATGGCAAAAGCCACGCAGAAGGGATAGCGCCAGCCATAGCTCATGAACTCGTCGGCCGTCAGGCTGGAGTACAGATAGGCAAACAGCGCTGCTGCGATGATGAAGCCCAGGGGCGCGCCGAGCTGTCCGATCATCGAGTACCAGCCGCGCTTGTTCTGCGGCGCGGACATGGCCAGCAGCGAGGGCAGCCCGTCCCAGGAACCACCCAGTGCCAGACCCTGACCGATGCGCAGAATCACAAGCGCCCAGACGGCCTTCATGCCTGCGGCTTCAAAGCTGGGCAAAAAGGTCATGCCCACCGTGCAGACGCCCAGCAATAGCAGCGCCAGAGTCAGCTTGGTGGCACGGCCCCAGCGGCGCTGCACGGCCATGGACAGCGCCGTGCCCACGGGGCGGGCCACAAAGGCCAGCGAAAATATGGCAAACGCAGCCAGCGTGCCATCAAGCTTGGACATGTAGGGAAACAGCAGCGAGGGAAACACCAGCACGCAGGCGATGCCGAACACGAAGAAGTCAAAGTATTCGGAAGAGCGCCCGATGATCACTCCCACGGCAATCTCGCCGGGGGTCACATCCTCGTCGGTATCCGCATAGGCCAGGGTTTCCGAGTTCTCATAGTCTTGCTGAGTAAGACCAACGGACGGGTTCATGCTTGTCATAAAGGTACAACTCCTTGTCTTACTTTTCAGTCCCGGGGACGCTTTCCGTTCTACGCCCAAGCATGTGCAGCTGCAATAGAGTTTTTGCCCTGAGCACTGTCAGCCCAGCCCCGTGCGGGCCCGGTTTCTGAGGGCTGATTTGACAATTTCAAGCCCTGTTGGCGCAAAGTTTGCGCACTTTCAAACATGGCTAAACCCTTGTCAAATAGCGCATTTTCAACCACCAACCCTTGACCTTGGACAAAATGTCCAATGGACAACCCCCGGTTTGGTATTACATTTGCCGAGATCCAGTAATCCGCGTTTACACCTAAGCGCGACTTTGTCACGCCCAAAGCATGTTAAAAATCAAGGAAATCCGTGGGCCCGCGTGGCTCTCAGCGGCCGCTTTGACCGCAACCCTCGCCGGTTGCAGCAAGGCCGTCGTCCTCAACCCAGCTGGCGACGTTGCCAAGCAGCAAGGCGACCTGGTCATTACGGCCACTTTGCTGATGTTGCTCATCATCGTCCCCGTCATCTTTTTGACGCTGCTGTTTGCCTGGAAATACCGCCAGTCCAACACCGAAGCCAAGTACGACCCCGAATGGCACCACTCCACCGCGCTGGAACTGGTGATCTGGACGGTCCCCCTGCTCATCATCATCGCTTTGGGCGCCATTACCTGGATCAGCACCCACAAGCTCGACCCCTATCGCCCCCTGGACCGCATCTCCGCCACCAAGGCTCTGGACCCCAGCGTCAAGCCTCTGGAGATCCAGGTCGTGTCGCTGGACTGGAAATGGCTGTTCTTCTACCCCGAGCAAGGCATTGCCACCGTCAATGAAGTGGCTGCCCCGGTGGATCGCCCCATTCACTTCAAGCTGACCTCCACCCACACCATGAACGCGTTCTACGTTCCTGATCTGGCCGGCATGATCTACACCATGCCCGGCATGCAGACCGAACTGAACGCCGTGATCAACAAGCCCGGTATCTATGGCGGCAAGTCCTCTCACTACAGTGGCGCTGGTTTTGCGGGCATGACCTTCAAGTTCCACGGCCTGGAAAACGAGCAGTTTGATCAGTGGATTGCCAAGGCCAAGACCGAAGGCAAGGCCCTGACGCGCGATGCCTATATCGATCTGGCCAAGCCCAGCGAGCGCAATCCCGTTGAACGCTTCGCCAGCGTGGACGAAGGCCTGTACCACAAGGTCCTCAACCGCTGCGTGGAAGACGGCAAGATGTGCATGAACGAAATGATGGCCATCGACGCCGCCGGCGGCAAGCCACCTGCACACCACAGCAAGACCTCCAGCGTTCCCCTGCCCCTGGATGTCTGCACTTCCAAAGACGCTGACCGCGTTGTCGCCCTGCTCGACGAAGTCGCCGCCTCCGGAGCTGTCGCACAGCAATAAGTAGTTCACGGCGCGGATGCGCTCACCGCTCAGCCGCTCCAATACGACAGAAGAGACTCAACATGTCTGAAACAACAACCCCGGCCTCCCACTGGCTGTTGGGCCGTATCACATGGGACCAGATTCCCATGACGCACGAGCCCATCGTGCTCTTGACCTTTATTGCCGTGGTGCTTGGCGGCCTCGTCGTGGTCGGCGGCATCACCAAATTCCGCCTCTGGGCTCCGCTGTGGAACGACTGGATCACCTCCATCGACCACAAGAAGATCGGCATCATGTACATGATCCTCGGTCTGGTCATGTTCCTGCGCGGCTTTGCCGATGCCGTGATGATGCGCCTGCAGCAGTCCATGGCCTTCGGCGACAACATGGGCTACCTGCCTCCTCACCACTACGACCAGATCTTCACGGCCCACGGCGTGATCATGATCTTCTTCGTGGCGATGCCCTTCGTGACCGGCCTGATGAACTATCTGGTTCCTCTGCAGATCGGCGCACGTGACGTCTCCTTCCCGTTCCTGAACAACTTCAGCTTCTGGATGACCACCGGCGGCGCCGTGCTGGTCATGATCTCCCTGTTCCTGGGCGAGTTCTCCACCTCCGGCTGGCTGGCTCTGTCCAATCTGGGTCACCAGAGCGGCAGCACGGGTCTTGATTACTACATCTGGGGCCTGCAGGTCGCCGGTGTGGGCACGACCTTGTCAGGTATCAACCTGATCGTGACCATCATCAAGATGCGCGCTCCCGGCATGAACCTGATGAAGATGCCCGTCTTCACATGGACGGCCCTGTGCACCAACGCCCTGATCGTGGCCTCCTTCCCCGTGCTGACCGCAGCCCTGGTGCTGATGTCGCTGGACCGCTACGTCGGCACCAACTTCTTCACGAACGAGCTGGGCGGCAACCCCATGCTGTACGTGAACCTGATCTGGATCTGGGGCCACCCAGAGGTCTACATCCTGATCCTGCCCTGCTTCGGCGTGTTCTCCGAAATCGTGGCAACGTTCAGCCGCAAGCGTCTGTTCGGCTACACCTCGATGGTCTACGCCACCGTGTGTATCACCATCCTGTCCTACCTGGTGTGGCTGCACCACTTCTTCACCATGGGCTCGGGTGCCAGCGTGAATACCTTCTTCGGTATCACCACGATGATCATCTCCATCCCCACGGGCGCGAAGATCTTCAACTGGCTGTTCACCATGTACCGCGGCCGCATCCGCTTCTCGGTGCCCATGCTGTGGACGGTGGGCTTCATGGTCACCTTCGCCATTGGCGGCATGACCGGCGTGCTGCTGGCCGTTCCTCCCGCGGACTTCGTGCTGCACAACTCGCTGTTCCTGATCGCCCACTTCCACAACGTGATCATCGGCGGCGTGGTGTTTGCCGTGTTTGCCGGCATCAACTACTGGTTCCCCAAGGCTTTCGGCTTCCGACTCAACGAGTTCTGGGGCAAGGCTTCGTTCTGGTTCTGGCTGGTCGGCTTCTGGGTCGCCTTCACTCCCCTGTACATCCTGGGTCTGATGGGCGTGACTCGCCGTGCCAACCACTTCGACGATCCCTCGCTGCAGATCTGGTTCATCATCGCTGCCTGCGGTGCCGCCCTGATCGCTGCCGGTATCGGCTGCTTCTTCATCCAGCTGGCCGTGTCCATCTGGAAGCGCGACGAGCTGCGTGACGTGACCGGCGACCCATGGGAAGGCCGTACCCTGGAATGGGCCACCTCCTCGCCCCCTCCCCAGTACAACTTCGCCTTCACCCCCGTGGTGCACGACATCGACGCCTGGACCGACATGAAGAAGCACGGCTATCAGCGTCCGCTGAGCGGCTTCGAGCCCATCCACATGCCCGCCAATACCGGCGCCGGCGTGGTGATTGCCGGCCTGTCCACCGTTCTGGGCTTTGCTCTGATCTGGCACATGTGGCCTCTGGTGATCGCTTCGTTCGCCGCGACCATCCTGGCCTCGATCATTCATACCTTCAACTACAAGCGTGACTACTACATCCCTGCGGCCGAAGTGGCCACATCGGAAGAAGCACGTACCAAGCAGCTTGCAGCAGCCCATGTCTAATACACATATCAACGCTGGCGGCTCGGCCGCCCTGGCTACTCGCGAGTACCACCTCGCGCACGAGCCCCATCCGGAAAACGGCACCTCGCTGGGCTTCTGGCTCTACCTGATGAGCGACTGCCTGATCTTTGCCGCACTGTTCGCCACCTATGGCGTGCTGGGCCGCAGCTATGCAGGCGGCCCCTCGGGCAAGGATCTGTTCGACCTGTCACTGGTCGCGGTCAACACGGCCTTCCTGCTGATGTCGTCCATCACCTTCGGCTTTGCCATGCTGCAAAAGCAGAAGAAGAACGTGAACGGCACGCTGCTGTGGCTGGCCGTCACCGGCCTGCTGGGCGCAGCCTTCCTGGCCGTGGAACTCTATGAGTTCCACCACCTGATCCATCAAGGTGCAACGCCTCAGAGCAGCGCCTTCCTGTCGTCCTTCTTCACACTGGTGGGCACCCACGGTATCCACGTGACCTTCGGTCTGGTCTGGCTGATCACTCTGATGATCCAGATCAAGAAGCACGGCCTGATCAACGAGAACGTGCGCCGTATCAACTGCCTGTCCATGTTCTGGCACTTCTTGGACGTGGTCTGGATCGGTGTGTTCACCTTTGTGTATCTGATGGGGGTGCTGTAAATGAGCGCACACGATATCCACGCCGGTCATGACGATCACCACGATCACGATGACCTGCACGTCACCATGGGCGACTATGTGAAGGGCTTCATCCTGGCTGTCATCCTGACTGCCATCCCCTTCTACCTGGTCATGAACAACGTCATCACCGACCGCACCACGGCCGTGGCCGTGCTGGGCCTGTTCGCGGTGGTTCAGGTGCTCGTGCACATGGTGTACTTCCTGCACATGAACGGCAAGATCCAGGGCGGCTGGACGATGCTGTCCACCATCTTCACGGTGATCTTCCTGGCGATTGCGATCTCCGGCACGCTTTGGGTCATGTTCCACATGAACACCAACATGATGCCCGGTCATGAAATGCACCAGGCCGCAGATCACGCAGGTCACACGGCTCCCGCAGCTGTCACACCTTGACCGGCCTCATGAAGAACCAGAGCGCTGCGCGGCAGCGCTCTCCCTTCGCCAAGGCGATGCTCGCGTTTGTGGGCATCGCCTTGTTTTTAGGGTTCATGGCTCTGGGCACCTGGCAGGTGCAGCGCCGCGCCTGGAAGCTTGATCTCATAGAGCGCGTGGAGCAGCGCGTGCACAGCGCCCCCGTGGCTTTGCCCGAGCCCGGCCAGTGGCCGCAGATCAATGCCGCCAGCCACGAGTACCTGCCCGTCAAGGCGCAAGGCCGCTGGCTGGACAAGCAAAGCGTGCTGGCCAAGGCCTTGACCGAGGCCGGCGCGGGCTTCTGGCTCATGACGCCGCTGCAGCTGGCCGATGGCACGCAGGTTCTGGTCAACCGCGGCTTCACGCCCGAGAAGCTGCGCGGCCAGTGGCTCAAGCAGATCGCCGAGGCCGACCCGTCCGCCGAGACTGTCACCGTCATCGGCCTGATGCGCATGAGCGAGCCCGGTGGCGGTTTTCTGCGCAAGAACGACCCTGCCAACAACCAGTGGTACTCGCGCGATGTCGCCGCCATTGCCCAGGCCCAGGGTCTGAGCCGGGCCGCACCCTACTTCATAGACCAGGGCGTGCCTGCCAGCAACCCGGCCCATACCCAGGCGCAGGCCGGCGCCGACAGCGAAGTCCTGCGCCCCGGCATGACGGTCATCCGCTTCCCGAACAGCCATCTGGTCTATGCCCTGACCTGGTATGGGCTGGCCATCATGGTGCTGGGAGCGGCCTGGCTGGTACGCCGGCATGACAAGGCCGCAGCCAGAAGCTGATGCCGACCATTGAAAAGCGCTCCCCGGAGCGCTTTTTTTCGCCCCCTGCAGACTGCTCCTACATCAGAAAGGCATAGCCCCAGAAGCGTCCGTGGCAGGCCTGCTCGGTGACAATTGCACGGTGAGCCAAATTTCCGATTCCCTGTTTCGCGTACAGCGCCTGACCGAGCGGCAGAACATGCAGCTGCTGATTCAGCTGCGCTGGATTGCCGTGGTCGGCCAGGTCGTCACCATCTCGCTGGTGCACTACGGCTTTCAGATTGCACTGCCCCTGCTGCCCATGGCGCTGGTGCTGGTGGCCCTGGTCGCCACCAACCTGGCCTATATCTACTGGAGCCAGGGCCTGCACCGCCCCGTGACCTCGCGCAGCGTCTTCTATGCGCTGCTGGCCGATGTGCTGGCCCTGACGATCCAGCTGTACCTGAGCGGCGGTGCCAGCAACCCCTTTATCTATCTGTATCTGCTGCAGGGCATTCTGAGTGCCGTGCTGCTGCCCGCCCACTACACCTGGTGCGTGGTCGCGGCCTCCTTTGTCGGCGTCATGGGCCTGACCCTGTTTCATCAGCCCCTGCATGTGCAGTTCGCCAGTCAGGAAGGCTTGCCCAGCCTCTACGTCGTGGGCGTGCTCATCAGTTTTGCGCTGACCAGCATCCTGACCATCGTCTTTCTGACCCGCATCGTCGAGAACACGCGCCGCCGCGACAAGCGCATCTCCAATATGCGCCAGCGCGCCAGCGAGGAGGAACACATCGTGCGCCTGGGCCTGCTGGCCACCGGCGCGGCCCACGAGCTGGGCACGCCCATGGCCACCATGTCCGTGATCCTGGGCGACTGGCAGCATATGCCGGCCCTCATGCAGGACGAGGATCTGCGCGAAGACCTGCAGGAAATGCAGCGCCAGCTGCTGCGCTGCAAGTCCATCGTCTCGGGCGTGCTGCTGTCTGCCGGCGAGACCCGGGCCGAAGGCACGGAAAGCACCACGTTTGCGAGCTTTGTGCAGGGCGTGGTCAGCCACTGGCAGGCGCATAACAGCCTGCAGCACTTTGCGCTGCACCAGCAGGGCGTGAAGGACTTCGCCATGCTCTCGGATACTGCATTGCAGCAAATGATTTGCAATTTGCTGGACAATGCCCTCGAAGCCTCGCCCGACTGGGTGGAGCTGACCCTGAGCAGCGATCACGACCAGATACGCATCCAGGTGCGCGACCACGGCCCGGGCTTCGATGCCGCCGTGCTGCAGCAGCTGGGCCAGTGCCATGTCTCCACCAAGCAGGAGCGCCCCGGTCGCGGCCTGGGCCTGTTCCTTGTCACCAACGTGGCCCGCGCCCTGGGCGGCCGCGTTCATGCCGGCAATCTGCCGGCTCAGCAAGGCGGCGGCGCTCTGGTGGAGGTCAGCCTGCCCCAGTCCGCCCTCGCGATTTAAGACATAGTGGTTTGCATGGAAGAAGACCGTTTACTGCTGCTGGTTGAAGATGACGCGGCATTTGCACGCACCCTCAAGCGCTCCTTCGAGCGCCGGGGCTACCGTGTGCTGCATGCAACCAGCGGCGAGGAAGTGCAGCTGCTGCTGACCCAGCACCGGCCGCAATATGCGGTCATGGATCTGAAGCTGGCCGGCAATGCATCGGGCCTGAACTGCGTGCAGATGCTGCATCTGCACAACCCCCATGCGCTGATCGTGGTGCTCACAGGCTACGCCAGCATTGCCACGGCCGTGGAAGCCGTCAAGCTCGGCGCCTGCCACTACCTCGCCAAACCCTCGAATACCGACGACATCGAAGCCGCCTTCGGGCGGGTCGAGGGCCGCACCGACGTGGAGGTCAGCAGCCAGACCACCTCCATCAAGACGCTGGAATGGGAGCATATTCACGAGACCCTGGCCGAGTCCGGCTTCAACATCTCCGAGGCCGCACGCCGCCTGGGCATGCACCGGCGCACGCTGGCGCGCAAGCTGGAAAAGCGCCAGGTCAAGTGAGCGGCATCAAGCCCGAACAGCAATGTTGATAGCTGGCTCCGCTTTTCAGCATTGCCTTTCAAATACAAAAGTATCTGAAATCGTTATGCAGCAAGCGATAACAGCTCCTTTTTTCATTGGTTTCGCGGCCTCGCCCCAATGCACCGGCAGGCGCCCATAAAGCAGCAGCAACAGCGGCCACCGCGCCTCATAGGAGCCACCGGCCTAGGCCTGCTGCTTCTGTCGTATGCGACCGCCCTGCCCTGGCTGCTACGGGGCGAAGCCGTGGACCTGGTGCCTTTTCTCTGCGCCCTGGTCTTTGGCTGCTGCCTCATCCGCCCTGTCACGCTTGCCTTCGAGCTCGCATCCAGGCGTGCCAAGGCCCTGGCCGTCACGCTGCTGGCCCTGCTTGCCGCCGCCATCGCGACCGCCGTGGCCGGCGGCCATGTTCAAAGCTGGCTCGCACATCTGCGCACCATGCCGCTGTGGCAGGCCAACCACCTCTTCTTTTTGTTCTTTGCCTTGCTGCCTCTGACCAAGGGCATCATCATCGCTGCGCTCAACTTCATCAGCCAGGCCGCACGCGGCACTGCAGGCAAGCCATAGGCAGGCTCCCGTACCGTTTTCTCGCCGCAACCCGGCATTCATGGCTCCACCATCTATAGTTGCTGCGGAGATGCACATCATGAAAACCCTGGGCCGACTTGTTTTCTCCGCCTTTCTGGCACTGCTTGCCAGCATCGCCGTGGCGGCGCTTTTTCTGCCGTTTCACAGCATCTTCCTGCCGCCCGACGGTGTCAGCTGCTTCAATGAGGGCATCTCGGGGTGCATGCGCGCCCTCGAGATAAGCCTGCTGGTTTACGGCCCCTTGTTCTGCATCATCGGCGTTCTGATCGGCACACCGGTCTTCATGCTGCTGCTGTACCTGCGCGATTGATCAGGCAGCTCTGCCCTGGCATTCATGCAGGGCTCTATCGTGGGCCACAGGACGAAAAGAAGAGCAAACCCCGGCCAGGCGCCCAAGAAAAAACCGGCAGTGTTTCCACTGCCGGTCTCTGGCATCAGCGCCCTTCAGGCGGCGCTGGCGAAGGCCTTAGTCGGCCACTGCCTGCTCGGGCTCGGCCTTGGGGGCGTCCTTGGGCAGCTCGGTAATGGTGAGCTTGACATCACCCTTGCCTTCGTTGCCCGCTTCGTCCCAGTCCACCTCCAGGCGTCCGCCATTGGTCAGACGACCGAACAGCAGTTCGTCGGCCAGCGAGCGGCGGATGGTGTCCTGAATCAGACGCTGCATGGGGCGTGCACCCATGAGCGGATCGAAGCCCTTCTTGGCCAGGTGCTTGCGCAGGTCGTCGCTGAAGGTGACCTCCACCTTCTTCTCGGCCAGCTGCTGCTCCAGTTGCAGCAGGAACTTGTCGACCACGCGCAGAATGATCTGCTCGTCCAGCGGCTTGAAGCTGACGATGGCATCCAGACGGTTGCGGAACTCGGGCGTGAACAGGCGCTTGATATCGCCCATTTCATCACCGGCCTCACGCGGGTTCGTGAAACCGATGGTGGCCTTGTTCATGGTCTCGGCACCCGCATTCGTGGTCATGATGATGATCACGTTGCGGAAGTCGGCCTTGCGTCCGTTGTTGTCGGTCAGCGTGCCGTGATCCATGACTTGCAGCAGCACGTTGAAGATATCCGGATGCGCCTTCTCGATTTCGTCGAGCAGCAGCACCGAATGCGGCTTCTTCGTCACGGCCTCGGTCAGCAGACCGCCCTGATCAAAACCTACATAGCCGGGAGGCGCACCAATCAGTCGGCTGACGGCATGGCGCTCCATGTACTCGGACATGTCGAAGCGGATCAGGTCCACACCCAGGATGTAGGCCAGTTGTTTGGCAGCTTCCGTCTTGCCGACGCCCGTGGGGCCGGAGAACAGGAAGGAGCCGATCGGCTTGTCTGGCTTGCCCAGACCCGAGCGCGCCATCTTCACCGCCGACGACAGCACTTCCAGTGCCTTGTCCTGGCCGAAGACCACGCTCTTCAGGTCACGCTCCAGCGTCTGCAGCTTGCTGCGGTCGTCGTTGCTGACATTGGCCGGCGGAATGCGGGCGATCTTGGCCACGATGGCCTCGATCTCGGCCTTGCCGATGGTCTGCTTGCGCTGGGCTTCGGGCGCGATGCGCTGGGCAGCGCCCGCCTCGTCGATCACGTCGATGGCCTTGTCGGGCAGGTGGCGGTCATTGATGTACTTGGCCGACAGCTCGGCCGCCGCCTGCAGGGCTTCCTGCGCATAGGTGATGCTGTGGTGTTCCTCGAAGCGCGACTTCAGGCCCTTGAGGATGTCCACCGTCTCGGCCACCGTAGGCTCGACCACATCCACCTTCTGGAAACGGCGCGACAGGGCCGCGTCTTTTTCGAAGATGCCACGGTATTCGGTGAAGGTGGTCGCACCGATGCAGCGCAACTGGCCGCTGGACAGCGCAGGCTTGAGCAGATTGGACGCGTCCAGCGTGCCGCCCGAGGCCGCACCGGCGCCGATCAGCGTGTGGATCTCGTCGATGAACAGGATGGCATGCGGCTTGTCCTTGAGCGACTTGAGCACGCCCTTGAGGCGCTGCTCGAAATCGCCGCGGTACTTGGTGCCGGCCAGCAGCGCGCCCATGTCCAGCGAGTAGACCACGCCTTCCTTGAGCACCTCGGGCACCGTGCCTTCGGTGATACGCCAGGCCAGGCCCTCGGCAATGGCCGTCTTGCCCACACCGGCCTCGCCCACCAGCAGCGGGTTGTTCTTGCGGCGGCGGCAGAGGATCTGGATGGTGCGCTCGACCTCGTACTCGCGCCCGATCAGCGGATCGATCTTGCCTTCCTTGGCGGCCTGGTTCAGGTTCAGCGTGAACTGCTCCAGCGGCGAGGCCTTTTCATTGCGCTCTCCGGTCGCGCCCTCTTCGCTCTCGGAGGGAGACTCGGCCTTGGCAGGCTCGGGCGGCTCGCCCTTCTTGATGCCATGAGCAATGTAGTTGACCACGTCCAGGCGCGTCACGCCCTGCTGGTGCAGGTAGTACACGGCATGGGAGTCCTTTTCGCCGAAGATGGCCACGAGCACATTGGCGCCCGTCACCTCCTTCTTGCCATTGCCTGTGGACTGCACATGCATGATGGCGCGCTGAATCACACGCTGGAATCCCAGCGTGGGCTGCGTATCCACCTCTTCGGTGCCGTCCACCTGCGGTGTGTTGTCCTTGATGAAGTTGGACAGCGATGAACGCAGGTCGTCGATATTGGCCGCGCATGCGCGCAGCACTTCAGCTGCACTTGGGTTGTCCAGCAGGGCGAGCAGCAGATGCTCCACGGTGATGAACTCGTGGCGCTGCTGACGGGCCTCGACAAACGCCATGTGCAAGCTGACTTCCAGTTCTTGAGCGATCATGTGCGACTCCTTTCGGCTTGCTTGGTTGACTCTCTGCTAACTAATCTGAGGGCGGACTGCGCTTATTCAACAGGCTCGAATGTGGCTTGCAACGGATGGCCCGCTTTCTGGGCCGCCTGCAGCACCTGCTCGACTTTTGTCGCCGCCACATCCTGGCTGTAGACGCCGCAGACACCACGGCCGTCCAAATGAATCTTGAGCATGATCTGCGTGGCCGATTCGCGGTCCTTTCCGAACAGCTCCTGCAGCACGGCAATCACGAACTCCATGGGCGTGAAGTCGTCATTGAGCATCACCACCTGATACATGCGTGGCGGCTGCAGCCGCTGGCGGCGCCGTTCAAGCACCAAGGAATCTCCATCGTCAGGCGTTCTGATCGCTGGCGAGACCGGGGGAATTGATGGGAGTTGGGTAGCCATGAAATCCATTCTAGCGAGCCGTTGCAATGTTTTTGCGCTGGCATATGCATAGCATTGTTAGGGATTTCAAGGCGGCTGAAAGCAAAATTGGCAGAACCAAGGGAAATCCATGGGAATCCCTTGCCCAGCAAGCGCTCTTCGCTATCAAAAAATCAGGCTCCTATCCGACATTCGAGTGCAAGCAGCTCGAAAAGGCAGTCCATGCTTTTTATTCATAGACCACTTTGACCTGGCCTGCAGCGGCCGAGCCATACCAGGCGGCCAGTGCGGCATCCGAGGGATAGAAGCGACTGCTCTCGCCCAGCGCCAGCTCGCAACTGGCCGAGCCACGCTCATCCCGGCAGATCAGGTCCAGACGTACTTTCACGCCATGGTTGATATTGCCGCTCTCGGTCTCCTCGACCTTGGCCGGGAACTGGCGCAGCAGCGCCGGCACATCGGGCATTTTCTCTCCCACGCTGACCTGCAGATAGCGCGCAAAACGGCAGCGTGCATCGGCCAGACTCCACATCTGTTGCACCTTCATGCGCAGGCCGCCGCTGAAGCGGTCGGGCTGAAGACGGCCCGAAACCACGACAAACTCGTCCTCCTTGAGCACATCGGCACAAGCAGCCATGGTCTTTTCGTCGACCGAGGCTTCGATCACTGCCGACTTATCGTCCAGCGTGAAGATGCTCAGCTTGCCGCGCTGGCCGTTGATGGTGCGCAGTCCGCCGATGATGCCGGCCATGGTCTGCGGCTCGCGGCTGTCGCGCATCTCGCCGATCGGGGTGCGCACGAAACGGCGCACTTCGGCCTCGACTTCGTCGAACAGATGACCAGTCAGATAGAAGCCGATGGCCGTTTTTTCCAGCGTCAGCTTTTCCTTGACGCCCCAGGGCAGCACATCGGCCATGGGTGGCTCCGCCGTGCTCGACCCCAGCGCGTCATCGCCCATCATGTCGAACAGACCACCTTGGTCGGCGTTGGCAATCGATGTGGCGGCAAAGCCGAAGGCCGTGTCCAGCGTCGCCATCAACGATGCGCGGTTCATGTCTATCGAGTCGAAGGCGCCGCCCTTGATCAGCGCTTCCACCGTCCGCTTGTTGATGCGGCTGCGGTCCACGCGCAGGCAGAAGTCGAACAGGCTCTTGAACGGCCCCGTCTCGTGGCCGTTGGGGCCTGTGCCCTCGCCGTTGCGCGCAGCCACAATGGCTTCGATGGCTGCCTGCCCCGTTCCCTTGATGGCGCCTAGGCCGTAGCGTATGACCTTGTCGGTCACCGGCTCAAAGCGGTACACGCCGCGGTTCACATCGGGCATCTCGAAAGTGATGCCCATCTTGAGCGCGTCCTCGTACAACACCTTGAGCTTGTCGGTGTTGTCCATTTCCACGGTCATATTGCCGCAGTAGAACTCGGCCGTGTAATGCACCTTGAGCCAGCCCGTGTGATAGGCCAGCAGGGAGTACGCTGCCGCGTGCGACTTGTTGAAGCCGTAGCCCGCGAACTTCTCCATCAAGTCGAAGACCTCGTCGGCCTTTTCCTCGCTTAGTCCGTTCTTGGCTGCGCCTTCGCGGAAGATGGCCCGGTGCTTGACCATCTCCTCGACCTTCTTCTTGCCCATGGCCCGGCGCAGCAAGTCGGCGCCGCCCAGCGAGTAGCCGCCAAGCACCTGGGCGGTCTGCATCACCTGCTCCTGGTAGACCATGATGCCGTAGGTTTCGGCCAGCACCGACTCGACCAGCGGATGCGGGTACTCCACGACTTCCTGCCCATGCTTGCGGGCAATGAAGGTGGGAATCAGGTCCATGGGGCCTGGACGGTAGAGGGCGTTCAGCGCAATCAGGTCTTCCAGGCGCGAGGGCTTGGCCTCCTTGAGCATCTGCTGCATGCCGCGCGATTCAAACTGGAAGACGGCTTCGGTCTTGCCGTCGGAGAACAGCTTGTAGGTCGGGTAGTCGTCCAGCGGAATGTTCTCGAACTGGAAGTTCTCCTGGCCCTTGTGGCGCTTCATGATGAATTCGCGCGCAATCTCCAGGATCGTCAGCGTGGCCAGGCCCAAGAAGTCGAACTTCACCAGGCCCACGGCTTCCACGTCGTCCTTGTCGTACATGGCCACGGCCGAGGTGCTGCCGGGCTGCTGGTACAGCGGGCAGAAATCGGCCAGCCGGCCCGGCGCAATCACCACGCCGCCGGCATGCATGCCGATGTTGCGGGTCATGCCCTCCAGGCTCTGCGCCATCTCGATCAGGGTCTTGACGTCTTCCTCGCGCTCGATGCGCTCGGCCAGGATAGGCTCCTCCTTGATGGCGTAGGTGTATTTGTCGCCTTCCTTGGGCGGGTTGGGCGGGTACTTGAGCGTGACATGCAGGCCGGGCTTGTTCGGGATCAGCTTGGAGATGCCGTCGCAGAAGGTGTAGCTCATGTCCAGCACGCGGCCCACGTCGCGGATGGCCGCACGTGCGGCCATGGTGCCGAAGGTGGCGATCTGGCTCACGGCATCGCGGCCATAGCGATCCTTCACATAGTCGATCACGCGGTCGCGGTTCTGCTGGCAGAAGTCCACGTCGAAGTCGGGCATGGACACGCGCTCGGGGTTCAGGAAACGCTCGAACAGCAGGTTGTATTCCAGCGGATCCAGGTCGGTCACCTTGAGCACATAGGCCACCAGCGAACCGGCCCCCGAGCCGCGGCCCGGCCCCACCGGGCAGCCATTGGCCTTGGCCCACTTGATAAAGTCCGACACGATGAGGAAGTAGCCCGGAAAGCCCATCTTCATGATGGTTCCCAGCTCGAACTCCAGCCGCTCCACATAGCGCGAACGCTGGGCGTCGCGTTTGGCCACATCGGGATAGAGGTGGGCCAGACGTTCTTCCAGCCCCAGATAGGACTCGTGACGGAAGAACTCGTCCATGCTCATGCCATCGGGCACGGGGAAGTTGGGCAGTTGCGGGTTGCCCAGCTCCAGCGTCAGGCTGCAGCGGCGGGCAATTTCCACCGTGTTCTCGATCGCGCTCGGAATGTCGGCAAACAGCTGCTCCATTTCGGCAGCGGTTTTGAAATACTGGTCGCGGGTGAACTTGCGCACCCGCTTGGCATTGCCCAGGATCTCGCCTTCGGCGATGCAGACGCGGGCCTCGTGGGCCTCGTAATCGTCGGGCTTGGCATACTGAATCGGGTGGGTCGCCACCACCGGCAGATTCAGGCGGCTGGCCAGCTTCACGGCCGCCAGCACATGCGACTCGTCATCGGCACGGCCCGCGCGCTGCAACTCGATATAGAAGCGATGCGGGAACATGGTGGCCAGGCGCTGGGCAATCTCGGCCGCCCCTTTTTCATCACCACGGGTCAGGGCTATGCCCACGGGGCCGGCTTGCGCACCGGACAGCACGATCAGTCCCTCGCCCAACTCCTGCAGCCATTCCCACTTGTGCTGCGCCTGATCACGCACCACATTGCGCGTCCAGCCACGTGCCAGCAGCTCGGCAATATTGTGGTAGCCCTGCTTGCTCTGCACAAGAACGATGATCCGCGAAGGCGGCGCATCGCCCAGCCCTTCGAGCATGATCTCGGCCCCCAGCAGAGGCTTGACACCCTTGCCACGGCCTTCGCGGTAGAACTTGATACCGCCAAACAGATTGTTGAAGTCGGTAATGGCCATCGCCACCTGCCCGTCTTCGGCAGCGGCCTTGATCATGGCATTGACGCGGGTGGTTCCGTCGACGACGGAGAATTCGGTGTGCAGGCGCAGATGGACAAACATGGCCGCTATTGTAGGAAGAGCGCTTCGTCCCTGCGGACTCAATGCCTCTAGATTCGCTGTGGCCGTAGCGTAAAGACGCCAGCAACTCGCGAGCGCGATCCGGCTGCCCATTACAATGCGTCGATCCTTTTTCAGGAAGGTCCGGGCCTGGTGGTGTATGGTGTAGGTTTTGCGCCTTGCCGCCAGATGCGACGGGCCTGCCTCCTATTACCGCTAATGATTGTCAGAAAACTGTCCACCATGCCGCGTATTTCACTGACTCTAGTCCCTGCCGTGTTAATCGCCGCCACGCTGGCGGGATGCTCCAGCACCAAGGACGACCCGACGGCCAAGTGGACACCCGAGCGCATCTATACCGAAGCGCGCGATGAATCTTCCTCCGGTGCCTATGACAAGGCCGTTCCGCTGTTTGAAAAGCTCGAAGGCCGTGCCGCCGGCACGCCACTGGCCCAGCAAGCCCAGCTGGAAAAAGCCTATGCCCAGTACAAGGCCGGCGAAAAAGTGCAGGCTCTGGCCACGCTGGACCGTTTCACCAAGCTGCATCCTGCCAGCCCCGCCATGGACTATGCCCTCTATCTCAAGGGCCTGGTCAACTTCAATGACAACCTGGGCATGTTCGGCTGGCTGACCCGCCAGGATCTGTCCGAACGCGACCAGAAAGCCGCCAAGGATTCGTTCGAGTCCTTCCGCGAACTGGTGACCCGCTTTCCAGATTCCAAGTACTCCGATGATGCCCGCCAGCGCATGCAGTACATCGTGAACTCGCTGGCCCAGTACGAAGTCCATGTCGCCAAGTACTACTACAGTCGCGGCGCCTATGTGGCGGCCATTGCCCGTGCGCAGGCTGCCATCAAGGACTACCAGAACGTGCCAGCGGTGCGCGAAGCCATGGTGATCCTCGTCAAATCCTACGACGCCCTGGGCATGACTCAGCTGCGTGACGACGCCCAGCGCGTGCTGGAGAGCAGCTATGGCGCCAACACCGAGCAAAGCGTGGAGAAGAAAAAAGAATCCTGGTGGAAGCTCTGGTAAGCAGCGTTTTCCGCCCAGGGGACAAAAGGATGCGTCATACGCATCCTTTTTTCATTTCCACGCCTCTGAATCCTGCGCCGACGCCTGATCGCCGTCACGCCTGGCGTGTTGCGCGGACAACTGCTCCAGCGCCGCCTCGAACTCCGGCTGACTGCCCAGCACGCGCATGGGAGGCAACGCCGACATCAACTCCGCTCCATATCCCATGGTCATCAAGCGGCTGTCGCAGATGACCAGCACGCCACGATCGGCTTCACTGCGGATCAGACGTCCGGCCCCTTGCTTGAGGGCCAGTGCCGCCTCGGGCAGCATGTAATCATGAAACGCCCCTCGCCCCACGCTCTCCAGCAGTCGCGAACGGGCTTCGACCAGCGGGTCGTCAGGCGGCGGAAACGGGAGCTTGTCGATCACCACCAACTGCAGCATGTCGCCGGGCAGGTCCACCCCCTCCCAGAAAGTGGCGGAAGCCACGAGAACAGCTCCTCGCCCGGCGACTGCCCCGGCGGCCATAAAGCGCTGAATCAAGGCCAGCTTGGGCCCCTCGCCCTGTACCAGCACATCGAGATCAGCAAACAGGCCCAGGCTGGTGCGCAGCGATGCGCTGATCGCATGCAGGGCCTTGAGGGTGGTAGTCAGCACCAGGGTGCGGCCGCCTATGCGCTGCGCTGCATCCAGCACCAACTGGGCGACCTGCTGGCTGTGCTGTGCGCTGCCGGCCGCAGCAAAGGGCTGTGGCACATAGACACCGGCTTGCCGATGGTAGTCAAACGGGCTTTCCACCTGCAGCACCTGCGCTCCGCGCAGGCCGCAGGACTCGACAAACCAGCTCAGTTGGGCGTCATTGCCCAATGTGGCCGAGGTGAAGATCCAGGCCTTCTTCCTTGAAGGATCGGGCTCCTTGTCCTGATCCGCGCCTGCAACCTCCAGCGAGCGCTGAAGCAGTCGCTGCTGCATGATGCGGGCAATCGACAGCGGAGACTCCAGCATGCGCAGATACTGAGCTCCGACCTCCAGCCAGCGCACGCATTCATCATCTGCTGGAGCAGCAAAGCGTGCCAGTCGCGCGAGCAACTCTGCGCCGCGCTCATACAGACGCTGCAACTCGGCCCCTGCACCCTCCAGGCTTGAGAGTGGAATCAGCAGGGCACGCAGGCTCTGCCCCAGCCGCACCAGTGCCGCACGCCATTTCACCGCATCCAGTCCCTGCGGGGTCACCGCTTGCCACGCAAGCCGCCCTCCGACCGAAGGCTTGCCGGCCTGCAGGCGCAGCTCGCGCATGGCCTGCTCCAGCGTGGCACAGAGCACCAGCCAGTCGGCCATGCCGCGTGCATGTTCCTGCGTCAGCCTGAGGGCATCACGTGCATACCCCACCAACTGCTGACTGGACAGAGCCTCTCCAGCAAACTGCACGCCGATGTCGTTGAGCCTATGGGCTTCATCGATCACCACCACGCCGGTATTGGGCAAAAGATGAGCCATGCCGCTGTCGCGCACATCGAGGTCGGCAAACAGCAGGTGATGATTGACCACCACCACGTCGGCCTCCAACGCCTGCTGACGCGCCTGATTGACATGGCAGCCCTGCCAGTGCGGGCAGTCAGACCCCATGCAATTGTCCTTGGTGGAGCTCACCAAGGGTATCACAGGGGAGCGCTCATCCAGCGCCGTCAGCTCCGCAAGATCGCCGGTACGCGTGACCCTGGCCCAGCGCTCCACATCCGCCACGGCGCGCAGCACCTGCGGATCCTGGGGAGCCGTACGGCCCTGACGCACACGCTCCAGCCGCTCCGTACATAGATAGGAAGAACGCCCCTTGAGCCTGGCCATGCGCAGAGGCAGGCCCAGACCATGAACCAGGCGCGGAAGATCACGGGCAAACAACTGGTCCTGCAGCGCCTTGGTGGCCGTGGACACCAGCACGCGCTGACCGCTGAGCAAGGCAGGCACCAGATAAGCGTAGGTCTTGCCAACACCCGTGCCGGCCTCCACCACCAGCACCCCGCCCTCCTCTATGCTCTGAGCCACCGCCAGCGCCATACGGGTCTGGCCTGGGCGTGGCGTGAATGCGGGTTCAGCCAGAGAGAGCGCACCTTGCTGTGCAAACACCTGCGCGACCGCCTCCTGCAAATGAGTCAAAACCGTTTCACCTTCCAACAAGCCAAGTCAGCGCAAGCTCACATAAGATCGCAAATATTCGCCGAGGCCCAGCCTCTGCCCGATAAAATGTAACGCAACGTTAAATCTCGCTCTGCGAGCGCACTTGCACACACTCATGTCAACCAGCTACCGCATTCAGGCGGCCACCGGCATTCATCGCGGTGACCGAGAATACCAGCAGGACCAGGTTCTGCTCATGGCGCATCCCTATGCCAAGGGCTGCATTCTCGGCGTGGTAGCCGATGGCATGGGCGGGCGCAGCGGCGGGAGAAAGGCTTCCGATCAGGTCATGCTGACGGCCCGACAGCTTTTCGAGCGCTTTGAGCCCGCCAAGGAAGACTGCACACGCATGCTGAGCACCATTGTGCAGGATGCCCACACCGTCATTCGCCTTACCGCCATAGCAGCGGAACAGGAGCCCCACAGCACCATCGCGGTCTTTGTGGTCCTGCCCGACAGTCGCTGCCACTTCATGCACTCCGGCGATTCACGGCTCTACCATTTTCGCGGCTCTTCCCTCATGCACCGTTCGCTTGATCACTCCTATGTACAGGCACTGGTCGACCGCGGCGAGCTCACCGAAACCGAGGCCCAGTACCACCCGCAGTCCAATATCTTGCTGGGCTGCCTGGGTGCCGAGCCGCCGCCGCCCATGAGCCACCACATGATTGAGAAACTGCTGCCGGGCGACAGCTTGATGGCCTGCTCGGACGGCTTGTGGCATTACTTCACCGCACAGGAGCTGGGCACTGTACTGGACGGACTCTCGCCACGCGAAGCCTCGCAATTTCTGATTGAAAAAGCCAGGCGGCGCGCGGCCGGGGGTGGTGACAACCTCTCGCTGGCAATACTCAAGCTGGATACCTCGGCCGCCGCAGCAAACGCTTGAAGAGCTACTCAGCCCAGACAAGACCGCTTGAGCGCCTTGGGAACAGGCGCTTGCAGCAATGCTTTCGATAGCGCCCTGCTGCAGAGCACTGTCGATCCGCAATGTATCAGGGGGCAGGTGCTGGCAGTGGCGCCGCCGTCTGCCCGCGCTCCTTGGCCTGCTGCAAAGCCCTGGCCTTGTGTTCGGCTGCAGCCTTTAGCTTGGCCTCATGATCTGCCCGGGCCTTGGCTTCACGTTCGGCTCGCCCCTGATCGGCCTGGGCACGGTTTTGCTCGTGGCGGCGCACATAGTCGGCCTGCTTGCTGGCACGCTGCTGAGCCTCGATCTGGCGCTGGGCCTGCGCCGCCTGCTCGTCAACTGCTGGTTTGGCGCCCGAGCCAGTGGGCTGGGGCTGGCTCTTGCCGTTCTTCTCGCGTTGCTGAGACTTCATGGGAACAGCAGCGTTTTCGGCTTTTTTCTCTTCAATGGCCTGCAGCTTGGCCGCAGCCTTCTCCTTGCGCTCCGCGTCGTTGATTTCCAGCTCGCGCGCACGCAGGGGCGCATCTTTTTCACGTGCCGCCCTACGGGCATCGGCCAGACAGCCCTCCACGGCAAACTTCTGGTAGCAGAGCTTTTCATCAGCCACCCGCTGCTGCTCGATAACGGCGCGCTTGCCGAGAATCTCGTCGCGCTCGGCTTCGCGCTGATGGTGCAGTTGCTGGCGCGCCTTTTCGGCAACATCCTTCTGCGCCTGCTTGTCGGTCTGCTGCGCCGAATCTGCCTTTACCTGGGCCATGGCCGGCACACAAGCCAGCCAGACGGCGGCCAGGGGCGCCAGTGCAAAGCCTGCAATGCGGCGGCGGATCAGCTGGGCAAGGATAGTGGACATCGTCATCAACTCAGAACTCGAAGTACAGGCTGGCATCTTAAAGCCGCGGGCAGCTGCCTGCAGGCGATCAGGTCAAGCTGGTGTCCACCACGCGGCGCTCAAGCGCCAGATATTCCTTGGAGCGCATCTCGTTGAGGCGCGAGACGGTGCGCGGGAACTCGTGGGACAGAGGACCTTCGGTATAGATCTTCTCGGGCGGCACTGCAGCCGACAGGATGAGCTTGACATGACGATCGTAGAGCACGTCCACCAGCAGCGTGAAGCGCCGCGCGGCCGAAGCCATGTTCACATGCAACTCGGGCACATCGGACAGCAAGATGGTGTGAAACTGCGTGGCAATTTCCAGATAGTCATTTTGCGAGCGCGGGCCGCCGCAGAGTTCGCGGAAGTCAAACCACACGACACCGCCAGCACGGCGCTTGGCCGCAATCTTGCGGGTTTCGATCTGCATCACCGGCTCTTCGTCATGGGCTTCGGTCAGGCGATCGAAGGTCTCCTGCATCGCAGCATCGGCTTCCGGGCCCAACGGGCAATGATAGAGCTTGGCATCTTCGAGAGTGCGGCGGCGATAGTCGGTGCCGTTATCCACATTCACCACTTCCATGCGCTCCTTGAGCAGGGCAATCGCAGGCAGGATCCGGTCGCGGTGCAAACCACCAGGATAGAGACCATCGGGCTCGAAGTTGGAGGTCGTCACAAAGCCCACGCCGTTGGCAAACAGCGACTCGAGCAGCTTGTAGAGAATCATGGCATCGGTGATGTCGGCGACATGAAACTCGTCAAAACAGATCAGCTTGTACTTCTTGGCGATCTTGGCGCCGAGGGCATCGAGCGGGTTCTGCGTGCCCTGCATCAGGTGCATCTCGCGGTGCACTTCGCGCATGAATTCGTGAAAGTGCAGACGTACCTTGCGCTTGAGGGGCACGGCATTGAAGAAGCATTCCATCAGAAAGCTCTTGCCGCGCCCCACCCCGCCGTACATATAGACGCCCTTGGGCAGATCGGGGTGATTGATCAGCTTCTTGAGAGCATTGGAGCGCTTGCCCTTGTACACGGCCCACTCGTCGGCACAGCGCTGCAACGCATCGACTGCACGTAACTGAGCAGGATCGCTTTTGAAACCCTTGGCGGCCAACTCCGCCTCGTAGGCTTGTCTTACATTCACCGTCTTGTCTCCAGATGCTCAAAAAACAATAGCTGCTACCGCTTATGCACTAAGCGTTAGCAGCCATTTTGTTCTGAATTCTAAAAGAAACTCAGCCTGCGCACGGGCACTTCACAGCCATGTCAAAACCTGCGCGCAAGACTGAAAAAAACTTAGAAGTTCAGGGTGCGCTTATCCACAGCCAGTGCCGCTTCCTTGGTGGATTCGGACAGCGAGGGGTGAGCGTGGCAGATACGGGCGATGTCTTCGCTCGATGCCTTGAACTCCATGGCCACCACGGCTTCGGAAATCAGCTCGGACACCATGGGGCCGACCATGTGCACGCCCAGGATTTCGTCAGTCTCGGCATCGGCCAGGAACTTGACCATGCCGGTCGTGTCGCCCAGGGCGCGCGCGCGGCCGTTGGCCAGGAAGGGGAAGGAGCCTGCCTTGTACTTGACGCCGTCGGCCTTGAGCTGCTGCTCGGTACGGCCCACCCATGCGATTTCAGGGCTGGTGTAGATCACCCAGGGGATGGTGGCGAAATTCACATGACCGTGCTGTCCGGCAATGCGCTCGGCCACGGCCACGGCTTCTTCCTCGGCCTTGTGCGCCAGCATGGGGCCGCGCACCACGTCGCCCACGGCCCACACGCCAGGCAGATTGGTCTTGCACAGATCGTCCACCACGATGGCGCCGCGCTCGTCCAGGGCCAGGCCCACGGCTTCGGCGTTCAGGCCATTGGTGTTGGCGGTACGGCCGATGGACACGATCAGCTTGTCCACTTCCAGCGTCTGGGCTTCGCCCTTGGCATTGGTGTAGGCCACGGTCACGCCCTTCTTGCCGGACTTGACTTCACCGATCTTCACGCCCAGCTCGATCTTCAGACCTTGCTTGTCGAAAGCCTTCTTGGCTTCCTTGGCGATCTGCTCGTCAACCACGGGCAGGAACTTGTCCATGCCTTCGAGCACGGTCACTTCCGTGCCCAGACGGCGCCAGACCGAGCCCATTTCCAGACCGATCACGCCGGCGCCGATCAGACCCAGCTTCTTGGGAGTCTTGCCCAGACGCAGAGCGCCGTCGTTGGACAGGATGTTCTCTTCGTCGAAGGCCACGCCAGGCAGAACACGGGCGTTGGAGCCGGTGGCCACCACGATCTGCTTGCCGGTGATGACTTCTTCTTCCTTGCCGGCAACCTTGATTTCATAGCCGCCCTCAACCGCCTTGACGAAGGAGCCGCGGCCGTGGAAGAAAGTGACCTTGTTCTTCTTGAACAGGTACAGGATGCCGTCGTTGTTCTGCTTCACGATGGCGTCCTTGCGGGCGATCATCTGCGCCACATCCATCTCGACCTTGCCGGTGGAGATGCCATGGTCGGCAAAGTGCAGCTTGGCATGCTCGAAATGCTCGGAGGACTGCAGCAGCGCCTTGGAGGGAATGCAGCCCACGTTGGTGCAGGTACCGCCGGGAGCAGCGCCGCCGGCAGCGTTCTTCCACTCGTCGATACAGGCGACGTTGAAACCCAGTTGTGCTGCGCGGATGGCAGCGATGTAGCCGCCGGGGCCTGCGCCGATCACGACGACGTCAAATTGCTTGCTCATGATTTGAATCTTTTCTCTGTTTAACTCGAAAAAAGCCCACCGCTTTTGGTGGTGGGCTTTGTAGAAGCTCGATCTGCTGAATTACAGATCAAACAGGAGGCGAGAAGGATCTTCCAGCGCGTCCTTCATGGCCACCAGGCTCAGCACGGCTTCGCGGCCGTCGATGATGCGGTGGTCATAGGACATGGCCAGATAGTTCATGGGACGGATCACGATCTGACCGTTCTCGACCACGGCGCGGTCCTTGGTGGCGTGCACGCCCAGGATGGCGGACTGAGGGGGGTTGATGATGGGGGTGGACATCATCGAGCCGAAGGTACCGCCATTGGAGATGGAGAAGGTACCGCCGGTCATTTCTTCAATGCCCAGCTTGCCTTCCTTGGCCTTCTGACCGAATTCGACAATCTTCTTTTCGATGTCGGCGAAGCTCATCTGGTCTGCATTGCGCAGGATGGGCACCACCAGACCGCGGGGCGAGCTCACAGCGATACCGATGTCGAAGTAGCCGTGGTAGACGATGTCGTTGCCGTCGATGGAGGCGTTGACTGCGGGGAACTTCTTCAGGGCATGCACTGCAGCCTTGACGAAGAAGGACATGAAGCCCAGCTTGACGCCATGTTCCTTGGTGAACTGGTCCTGGAACTTCTTGCGCAGTTCCATCACGGGAGCCATGTTCACTTCGTTGAACGTGGTCAGGATGGCGTTGGTCGCCTGGGATTGCAGCAGACGCTCGGCAATACGGGCACGCAGACGTGTCATGGGCACGCGCTGCTCGGGACGATCGCCCAGGTTTTCCTTGGTCACGGGAGCTGCCACCTGAGGCAGAGCCGCCTTGGGAGCGCCGGTGGGGATGGCTGCGCCGGCCTTGATGGCACCCAGAGCGTCACCCTTTGTCACACGGCCGTCCTTGCCTGTGCCAGCCACGTTGGCTGCGGACAGGTTGTTGTCGGCCAGGATCTTGGCAGCAGCAGGCATGGCCACGCCGCTCTTGTCGGCGCCGGCAGGAGCGGCAGCCACGGGGGAAGCAGCAGGAGTCGCAGCAGCAGCGGGGGCGGCAGCAGGAGCAGCAGCAGCGCCGGCGACGGCTTCGGAGTCGATCTTGGCGATCACCTGCTCGGCAGCCACGGTTGCGCCGTCGCCTTGCAGGATTTCGGTGATCACGCCAGCCGAGGGAGCGGGCACTTCCAGCACGACCTTGTCGGTTTCGATTTCGATGAGGATTTCATCGATGGCCACTGCCTCGCCGACCTTTTTCTTCCAGGTCAGCATGGTGGCTTCAGTGATGGATTCGGACAGCTGGGGGACTTTAACTTCAACGATTGCCATTTTGAATTCTTTCCAAAGATGTTTCTTGTGCCCCCTGTCCTCGGACAGGGGGTGTCGCCTGTATTACTTGGTCAGGACAAAGCCCTTGAGCTTGGCGAATGCGCCTTCCACCAGTGCCTTTTGTTGCTCTTGGTGCAGATGTGCGTAGCCAACGGCGGGCGAGGCGGACGCAGCGCGACCGGAGTAGCCCAGCTTCTGGCCTTCACGCATGTTCTCGTGGATGTTGTGCTGGATGAAGAACCAGGCGCCCTGGTTCTGAGGCTCATCCTGGCACCACACGATGTCAGTAGCGTTGGCGTACTTCTTCACTTCGGCGGCGAACGCCTTGTGGGGGAAGGGATACAGTTGCTCGACGCGGATGATGGCGACGTCCTTGGATTCCTTCTCGGCACGCTTCTTGACCAGATCGTAGTACACCTTGCCCGAGCAGGCGATGATGCGCTTGACCTTGGCAGCGTTCTTGACGATGGTTTCGTCCTGCTCGGGAATCACGGTCTGGAAACCACCAGAGGTGAATTCGGACAGGGGCGAGGTGGCGTCCTTGTTACGCAGCAGCGACTTGGGTGTCATGATGACCAGCGGCTTGCGCAGGCCACGAACCATCTGGCGACGCAGCACATGGAAGATCTGGCTGGCCGTTGTGGGCTGCACGATCTGCATATTGGTGTCTGCAGCCAGCTGCATGAAGCGCTCCAGACGCGCCGAGCTGTGCTCGGGGCCCTGGCCTTCATAGCCGTGAGGCAACATCAGTGTCAGGCCGTTGACACGACCCCACTTCACTTCACCGGATGCGATGAACTGGTCGATCACCACCTGGGCACCGTTGGCGAAATCGCCGAACTGGGCTTCCCACACCACCAGGGTGTTGGGATCGTTCGATGCATAGCCGTATTCGAAGCCCAGCACTGCCTCTTCGGACAGGATGGAGTCGATGACGACGAACGGTGCCTGGTTCTCGGCAGCGTTCTGCAGGGGAATATAAGTACCTTCGTCCCACTTCTCGCGCTTCTGGTCATGGACCACGGCATGACGGTGCGTGAAGGTGCCGCGACCGGAGTCTTCACCCGACAGGCGCACGGGATAGCCAGACGCGACCAGCGATGCGAAAGCCATGGTCTCGCCCATGCCCCAGTCCACGTTGACATCGCCGCGACCCATGGCGGCACGGTCGTCGTACACCTTCTTGACCAGAGCATGAGGGTTCACGCTCGCAGGCAGGGTGGTGACCTTCTCGGCCAGACGCTTCCACTCGGTCAGGGGGATGGCAGTGTCGCCGGCGTCGGTCCAGGTCTTGCCCACGAAGGGGCTCCAGTCCACTGCATACTTGCTCTTGAAGTTGGTCAGCACCACGTCCTGGGTGTGACGGCCTTCGTCCATGGCGGCACGATAGGCCTTGACCATATCGTCGCCCAGTGTGTCGCCCAGGCCCTGGGTCGCCAGCTTGTCCGCGTACAGCTTGCGCGTGCCGGGGTGGGCCGCAATCTTCTTGTACATCAGAGGCTGCGTCAGAGCAGGAGTGTCCTGCTCGTTGTGACCCAGCTTGCGGAAGCAGATGATGTCGACCACCACGTCCTTGGAGAACTCCATGCGGAACTCCAGGGCCAGCTGCATGGCCAGGCACACGGCTTCGGGATCGTCACCATTCACGTGCAGCACGGGCGACTCGATCATCTTGACGATGTCGGTGCAATACAGCGTGGAGCGCAGGTCGCGGGGGTCAGAGGTCGTGAAACCGATCTGGTTGTTGATGATGATGTGGACCGTGCCGCCGGTGGTGTAGCCACGGGTTTCGGACAGCGCCAGGGTTTCCTGGTTCACGCCCTGGCCGGCGAAGGCTGCGTCACCGTGCACCAGCACGGGCAGCACTTGCTTGCCCATGGGGTCGTCGCGACGGTCCATGCGCGAGCGCACCGAACCTTCCACCACGGGGTTGACGATTTCCAGGTGCGAGGGGTTGAAGGCCAGCGACAAGTGAACGGGGCCGCCCTTGGCAGACACGTCGGAGCTGAAGCCCTGGTGGTACTTCACGTCACCGGCAGGCAGATCTTCGGGAGCGGTGTGATCGAACTCGGCAAACAGATCCTTGGGAGCCTTGCCCAGGGTGTTGACCAGCACGTTCAGACGGCCACGGTGAGCCATGCCGATCACGACTTCCTGCACGCCCTTGGCGCTGGCGGAGTTGATCAGCTCGTCCATGGCGGCGATGAAGGACTCGCCACCTTCCAGCGAGAAGCGCTTCTGGCCCACATACTTGGTGTGCAGATAACGCTCCAGGCCTTCGGCAGCGGTCAGGCGCTCCAGGATGCGCTTCTTCTCGTCGGCATTGAAGACAGGCTTGGAACGAATCGATTCCAGGCGTTGTTGCCACCAGCGCTTTTGATTCTGGTTGGTGGCATACATGTACTCGGCGCCCAGGGTGCCGCAGTAGGTTTCGCGCAGAGCATTCATCAGCTCGCGCAAAGTCATGGTTTCCTTGCCGAAGAAGGTGTTGCTGGTGTTGAACACCACTTCCTGGTCGGCGTCGGTGAAGCCGTAGAAGGAAGGCTCCAGCTCGGGAATTTCGGGGCGCTCGGTGCGCTTCAGGGGATCCAGGTCGGCCCAGCGCTGACCCACGTTGCGGTAGGCTGCAATCAGTTGCTGCACGGCCGTGCGCTTGCGACCCAGCTCGGAGTCAGCGCCCGAAGCCACCACCACCTTGGTGCCGCCCTGCTTTGCACGCTCGGCAAAAGCATTGATCACGGGCAGGTGAGGAACGTCCTTGTTGTCGGTGCCGTCCACTGCAGGCACATGCTGCAGGGCATCGAAGTATTCACGCCAGGAATCGGGGACGCTACCGGGGTTGGCCAGGTAGTTCTCATACATCTCTTCGACATAGGGCGCATTGCCGCCGAACAGATAGGTGTTGCCTTGATAGGCTTGATAGATCGTTGACTGATCGCTCATATCTCGCTGACCTCCGCTTTCCTTCGGAAAGCATTAGCTGGTTTGTAGAACCTCCCGCGACACGGCTGTACCGATTGGCGGATGCGACTGTGGCTGGGGAAGGGCCTTGAGTTGCGGCAGCCATTGTGCCACTGTTCAAAGTCTTGGTCTTATAAAAGACAAGATGTTTACACCCCTGGGAGTCGCTTACATTGCGGGAACTCCATAAACAAGGATTCGCATGCCGCTTTTGCCGCTTCACAAACGTGCATTCATTCTTCTTTTGATAGCAGTAACTGCCGGATTCGGCTTGGTTCTCGAGGAATATGCCGTTGCTATCTTCTGGGGCGTGGTATTTGCCATCGTCTTCGCGCCCCTGCACCGCAAGCTGCTGATGCGCATGCCCAACAAGCCCACGCTGGCCGCGTTGGCAACCTTGCTAATTAGTCTGGTAATGGTCATTTTGCCGCTGTCTCTGATAGGGCTGTCGCTCATCAAGGAGACCTCGGCCATCTATGACCAGGTCAGCAGCGGCAACCTCTCCGCCGGCAGCTATGTGGAGCAAGTCTTCAATGCACTGCCCTCCTGGCTGACGCCGTGGATGGAAAAGCTGCACCTGGGCACTCTGGAGGAAATCCAGGCCAAGCTCTCCAACATCGCGCTGCAGGCCAGCAAGCTGGCGGCCACCAAGGCCGTGGGACTGGGACAGAACACCCTGGGCTTTGTCGTGGGCTTCGGCGTCATGCTCTATCTCATCTTCTTTCTGCTGCGCGACGGCAAGGAGCTGGTCGCACGCATCTGGGCTGCCACGCCGCTCGCCCCCGAGCACAAGCGCGAGCTGGCCACCAAGTTCATTACCGTCATCCGTGCCACAGTCAAGGGCAATCTGGCCGTTGCAGCCGCCCAGGGCGCGCTGGGAGGACTGATTTTCTGGATTCTGGGCATTCAGGGCGCCGTACTCTGGGCCGTGGTGATGGCTTTTCTGTCCTTGCTGCCCGCGGTGGGGGCGGGCCTGGTCTGGGGACCGGTGGCCATTTATTTCCTGGCCACGGGCGCCATCACCAAGGGCTTGATCCTGGCGGCCTATGGCGTGCTGGTCATCGGCCTGGTGGATAACGTGCTGCGTCCCCTGCTGGTCGGCAAGGACACCAAGATGCCTGACTACGTGGTGCTGATCTCCACCCTGGGGGGCATGGCCTTGTTCGGTCTTTCGGGCTTTGTGCTCGGCCCGGCCATCGCCGCCCTGTTCATGGCTGCCTGGGAGTTGTTTGCCACCATGCAGGGGCAGGAGGAGAAGCTGCTGAACCGGGAAATCGCGCAAAAACGCACAGCAGGCGATCCGCAGCAGCCTGTAGAAGGCCTCGCCCCCATTGTCGCCCCCCCTCCTGCCGAAACACGGAAAAGCGACAAAGATTAGGGATTTCCTGTTCAACCCGGCCTGCTGACCGATGGCTTTTCGAGCTGAAAGTTGATAGCTTGGGAGGCGCAGGTTGAAAACTATCGCTGTCATTAAGAAAAACAAAAACGAAAAATAAAACTCAAAGTCGCTCAACGTTACTCAAGAATTAAGGGTTTGTAACTGCTATCAAAAATGGGGGGGGTCGTAAAATTTGCTTTCACATAAGCGTTCATACGAAAAGGTACCCCACAATGGACCAATTCTCCAGACGCCAGTTCATGAAAGTGACTGGTTCGACTCTGGCGGGTTCAAGCTTGGCGCTGATGGGCTTCTCACCCACAGCCGCCCTTGCTGAGGTGCGACAGTACAAACTGTCAGCCACCACCGTAACCCGTCAAACCTGCACCTACTGCTCCGTAGGATGCGGCATCCTCATGTACTCCCTGGGCGACGGCGGGAAAAACTCCCGTCTGTCCGTGATGCACGTGGAAGGCGACCCGGATCATCCGGTCAATCGCGGCACGCTGTGTCCCAAGGGTGCATCGCTGCTGGACTTTGTCCACAGCCCCAGCCGCCTCAAGTACCCCGAATACCGCGCCCCCGGCTCGTCCGAGTGGAAGCGCATGTCCTGGGACGAGGCACTGAACCGCATCGCCAAGCTGCTCAAGGAAGACCGCGACGCCAATTTCGTTGAAACCAACGAAAAAGGCCAGAAGGTCAACCGCTGGCTGACCACCGGCATGCTGGCCGCTTCGGCTTCCAGCAACGAAGCTGGCTACATCACGCACAAAGTGGCCCGCTCCTGGGGCCTTCTTGCACTCGATAACCAAGCACGTGTCTGACACGGCCCGACGGTGGCAGGTCTTGCCCCGACGTTTGGCCGTGGAGCGATGACGAACCATTGGGTCGACATCAAGAACGCGGACGTTATTTTGATCATGGGCGGCAATGCCGCCGAAGCACACCCCTGCGGCTTCAAGTGGGTGACCGAAGCGAAGGAGCACAACAAGGCTCACTTCATGGTGGTCGATCCGCGCTTCAACCGCTCGGCATCCGTGGCTGACTTCTATGCGCCGATCCGTTCCGGCTCGGACATCGTCTTCCTCGGTGGCGTGATCAATTACCTGCTGACAAACGACAGGATCCACCACGAGTATGTGAAGAACTACACGGACTTCTCATTCATCGTGCGCGAGGACTTTGCGTTCGACGAAGGTATTTTCTCGGGCTACAACCCTGAAAAGCGTACCTATGACAAGGCGTCGTGGGACTACGAACTGGGTGAAGATGGCTTCGTGAAGGTGGACCCCACTCTGGAACACCCTCGCTGCGTCTATCAGTGGCTCAAGAAGCACTACGCCGGCTATACCCCCGAGAAGGTGGAATCCATCTGCGGCACACCCAGGGAAAAATTCCTGCACGTGTGCGAGAAGCTTGCTTCGACTGCCGAAGCCGGCCGTGTTGCCACCATCCTGTACGCACTGGGCTGGACTCAGCACACCACGGGTGCGCAGATCCTGCGTACCGGTGCCATGATCCAGCTGCTGCTGGGCAATATCGGTATCGCTGGCGGCGGCATGAACGCGCTGCGCGGCCACTCCAACATCCAGGGCCTGACGGACCTGGGCATCCTGTCTGCTTCGCTTCCCGGGTACCTGACGCTGCCAAACGAAGCCGAACAGGACTACAACCAGTACATCGCCACTCGCACGCCCAAGCTGCTGCGCCCTGGCCAGATGAATTACTGGTCGAACACGCCCAAGTTCCATGTCAGCCTGATGAAGGCGTGGTGGGGCCCGGCCGCAACTGCTGAAAACAACTGGGCGTTCGACTATCTGCCCAAGTTGGACAAGCAGTACGACATGCTCCAGATCTTCGAGATGATGACGCAGGGCAAGGTCAACGGCTATATCGCTCAAGGCTTCAACCCCTTGGCGGCTCTGGCTAACAGCAACAGCGTGCGCGAAGGCCTCAAGAAGCTGAAGTTCCTGGTCATCATGGATCCGCTGGTGACGGAAACTTCGGAGTTCTGGAAGAACCACGGCGAATTCAACGACGTGGACTCGGCTTCGATTCAAACCGAGGTGTTCCGCCTGCCTACCACCTGCTTCGCTGAAGAAGACGGTGCCGTGGTCAGCTCCTCGCGCGTGCTGCAGTGGCACTGGAAGGCTGCCGAACCTCCGGGAGAGGCCAAGACCGACATCGCCATCATGTCCGGTCTGCACCTGCGCCTGAAGGCTCTCTATCAGAAGGAAGGCGGCAAGTTCTCCGAGCCCATCACCAACCTGTACTGGCCTTACGCCGAAGCCGATCACCCCTCCTCCGAGGAAGTGGCCAAGGAATACAACGGCCGTGCGCTGGTGGATCTGTTCGACCCCAAGGACCCCAGCAAGCTCATCCGCAAGGCCGGCGAGCAGCTGGCGGGCTTCGGCGAAATGCGCGATGACGGCACCACCCTGGGTGGCTGCTGGATCTGGGCTGGCAGCTGGACTTCTTCCGGCAACCAGATGGCTCGCCGTGACAACAGCGATCCAACAGGCATAGGCAACACGCTGAACTGGGCCTGGGCCTGGCCTGCGAATCGCCGTGTGCTGTACAACCGCGCGTCTTGCGACCGCCAGGGCAAGCCCTTCAACCCCGAACGCGTGCTGATCAAATGGAATGGCAAGCAGTGGGGTGGAGCGGACGTGCCGGATGTGGCCGTAGGCCTGGATCCCGAGGTGATCAATCCCTTCATCATGAACCCCGAAGGGGTGGCCCGTCTGTTTGCTCGCAAGGGCATGGCAGAAGGTCCGTTCCCCACGCACTATGAGGCGTTTGACAACCCGCTGGGCTACAACCCCATGTACCCCAACAACAAGCAGGCCGTCATCAGCCCCGTGATGCGCATCCTGGCAACTGCCAAGGACACGCAGGGCGACCCCAAGGACTACCCGCATGTAGGCACGACCTACCGCCTGACCGAGCACTTCCACTACTGGACCAAGCATGTTCAGCTGAACAACATCGTTCAGCCCGAGCAGTTCGTGGAAATCGGCGAGGCACTGGGCAAGGAACTGGGCATAGAGACCGGCCAGAAGGTCAAGGTTTCGTCCAAGCGCGGTTTCGTGAAGGCCGTGGCTGTGGTGACCAAGCGCATCAAGCCCATGAAGATCGATGGCAAGACCATCCATCACGTGGGTGTGCCGATTCACTGGGGCTTCTCCACGACGGGACGCAAGGGCTATCTGGCGAACAACCTGACAGCCTCCGTGGGTGACGGTAACAGCTTGACCCCTGAATCCAAGACCTTCCTCGTGAAGGTGGAAAAGATCTAAGGAGCCACGCTGATGTCCTCAACCATGTCTCTCGATATCAAACGCCGTTCTGCCACGACAACCCCCGCACCCAGCGCACGCGGTGCGCACGCGGGTGAAGTCGCCAAGCTGATCGACGTCTCCAAATGCATTGGCTGTAAGGCTTGCCAGACAGCCTGCATGGAGTGGAACGACCTTCGCGACGAAATCGGCACGGTTGCCGCAGGCGTCTACGACAACCCGACGGATCTGACGTCGGAGTCTTGGACCGTGATGCGCTTTGCCGAATACGAAAACGAAGCCACAGGCAACCTGGAATGGCTGATCCGCAAGGACGGCTGCATGCACTGCGAAGACCCAGGCTGCCTGAAGGCCTGCCCCTCGCCCGGTGCCATCGTCCAATATGCCAACGGCATCGTGGACTTCCAGCAAGACCAGTGCGTGGGCTGCGGCTACTGCGTCACGGGCTGCCCGTTCAACATTCCGCGCATCTCCAAGAAGGACAACAAGGCATACAAGTGCACCTTGTGTTCGGATCGCGTGGCTGTTGGCCAGGAGCCCGCCTGCGTCAAGACCTGCCCCACCGGAGCTATCCAGTTTGGCACCAAGGAAGCCATGCAGGAGCAAGCATCCCGCCGTGTCGTGGACCTCAAGGAACGCGGCTACGAAAAGGCAGGCCTCTACGACCCGCAGGGCGTGGGTGGCACGCACGTGATGTACGTTCTGCATCACGCGGACAAACCTTCGCTGTACAAGGGCCTGCCGGACGATCCGTCCATCAGCCCCATGGTGTCGCTGTGGAAGGGTGTCGCCAAGCCTCTGGCCATGGCCGCACTGGGTGCAGCCGCAATCGGCAGCCTGTTCCACTACATCACCAAGGGACCCAACGACGTGTCCAAGGAGCTTGAGGATGAAATGGAGCGCAAGGACGCCGAAGCGCTGAACAAGGAGAACGGCAAATGAAACGCAATCCTCGCGACCTCGTGCGCTACAACGCATCGGAGCGCGCCAACCACTGGGTGGTAGGCATTTGCTTCATCTTGCTGGCCCTGTCCGGTCTGGCGTTCTTTCACCCGGCCTTCTTCTGGTTGACCAATCTGTTCGGTGGCGGCCCCTGGACGCGCATCCTGCACCCCTACATCGGGGTTGTCATGGGCGCATTCTTCGTCATCATGGCCTGCCGTTTCGCCAAGCTCAACATCGTTGAGCCGCGCGACATCGAATGGCTCAAGAACGTCAACAAGATGATCGATGGCGACGACCACGACATGCCCGAACAAGGCAAATACAACGGTGGTCAGAAGCTGTTGTTCTGGGGCCTGGTAATCGGCATGCTGCTGATCGTGATCACCGGCTTTCTGATGTGGCGCGCCTGGTGGACATTGCCGGTCAACGTGGTGCGAGCGGCTTCGGTGGTTCACGCCATCGCTGCCGTGTGGATGATCGGTCTGATCATCATGCACGTGTATGCCGCCATCTGGACCCGGGGCACCATTCGCGCCATGCTTTATGGCACAGTAGCGCGAGCCTGGGCCAAGCAACACCACCGCGGCTGGTACCGCAAGATGACGGGTGACAACGACTAAGGTTTTTAGTCCTCTCCCCTAACAACCCAGCCGCCAAGCGTTTATCGGCGCTCGGCGGCTGATTCATTTGGAAACCCTGTCAATGCAACGCATTCTTCAACCCGGTGAAATCGAAGCACTGGATCACACCAGCTTTCCCCGCATCTTGCTGCCCCAGGTAAGCAGTCTGTTCGCCGAACGCGCTGCACGCCTGCGCCAGCTGGCCAACGGCAACCCCATTGCAGACTATCTGCTGTTTGTGGCCCAGATCATGGACGCACAGCACAAGGCCGTGAGCGCCGTGGAAGTCGAACCCGCCGATGCCACCCTGATGGCACGCGCCCAGGAGCATTCCATGCCCCTGCTGCCTGCTGTGGACAACATCGATCCCGTCTGGCAGACAGTGCTGGACAATATGCTCGACACGCTGCAAAGCAGCGAGGGTCTGCCCGAGCCCCTGCAGCCCCTGCTCAAGGAACTACGCGCGCTCGAGCCCGAAACCCGAGAAGACATTGCCAAAAAGCTGCTGCAAAAAGAAGTAGCCGCACGCCATGTGGGCCTGGCCCCTTTCATCATGGCAGCATTGCAGGTGGCTTTCGCCAAGCGTTCGTCCAAACTCAGCCCCAGAGACGTTCCATACACAGACCCCGCCAGCATCTGCCCCGTCTGCGCCAGCGAGCCTGTGGCCAGCGTCATCCGCATTGGCGGCAAAATGGCCGGTCACCGCTACGCTCATTGCGGCACCTGTGCCTGCGAATGGCATATGGTTCGTGTCAAGTGCACACACTGCGAATCGACCAAGGGCATCCACTACCAAGGCATTGACGGTGCGGGCGAAGAAGTTCTGGCCGAGACCTGCGACGAATGCGGCAGCTACCGCAAGATCGTGAATCAGGAAAAGAACCCCATGGTCGAACCCCTGGTCGACGATCTGGCCAGCCTGATGCTGGATCTGCTGATGAGCGAGACCCAGTTCCAGCGCGCCAGCGCCAATCCTCTGTTGTTTGTGGCCGTGGCCGAAGAGCAGCAAGGCGAGGCCGACCACGAACTGGTGGACCCTGCGGCGTAAACCTGCCGGCTCCAACCGCCACCATAATGAAGGCGGCAGGAACTCCTGCCGCCTTTTTCATTTTTTCGACGACCCGACACACCTTGGCCATGAGCAATACTGCAGCGACCGCCCCTGAAATTTCGCACCCCTCCCAGCTTCCCGCCGTGGACAAGGTCTTGCTCGCGGTCGAGATGCAGGTACTGCGCGAGTCCTACGGCCTGGACGCCTGCACCAAGGCAGTCCGCGATGTGCTGACGGGACTGCGCCAGCAGCTCCTGGGTTTTGCCGATCAGCCCGGCCAGAGCGTGCAGGCCGACATCGGCAGCATTGTGCAAGCTGCACAGCGCCATCTTCAGGCCCGGTTTGCGCCACGCCTGCAGCCTGTCTTCAATCTCACCGGCACGGTGCTGCACACCAACCTGGGCCGCGCATTGCTGCCGCAGGCCGCGATCGATGCCGTGCTGCAGGCCATGAGCGCCCCGGCCAATCTGGAATATGACCTTGAAGACGGCGGCCGCGGCGATCGCGACGACCTGGTCGAGTCGCTGATCTGCGAGCTGACCGGTGCCGAAGCAGCCACCGTTGTCAACAACAACGCTGCTGCCGTACTGCTGGTGCTGTCCACCATGGCCACGGGCCGGGAAGTCGTGGTCTCGCGCGGCGAGCTGGTGGAAATCGGCGGAGCCTTCCGCATCCCCGATGTCATGACCCGCGCCGGCGCCCGGCTCGTCGAGGTCGGCACCACCAACCGCACGCATGAGAAAGACTATGCAGAGGCCATAGGCGAGAACACGGCCGCGCTCATGAAGGTGCATTGCAGCAACTACGCCATCACCGGCTTTACCAAGGCAGTGACCGACGCCGATGTCGCCCGCATTGCGCACGACAGCAATCTGCCGATGATTGTCGACCTGGGCAGCGGCACGCTGATCGACATGCGCGACTGGGGCCTGCCCTATGAAGTCACGGTGCGCGAGACGGTCGAGTCCGGCGCCGACATCGTCACTTTCAGCGGTGACAAGCTCCTTGGCGGTCCGCAGGCCGGAATCATCGTGGGCCGCAAGGAGCTGATCGCCAGAATCAAGAAAAATCCGCTCAAGCGCGCTCTTCGCGTGGGCAAGATCACGCTGGCGGCACTGGAGCCCACGCTGCGCCTGTACCTGAACCCCGAAAAGCTCGCCCAGGAGCTGACCACGCTGCGCCTGTTCACGCGCAAGGCCAGCGACATGCAGACCCAGGCCGAGCAGTTGCAGCCTCTGCTGCAGCAGGCACTGGGCCAGGACTATGTGGTGGAGACCGCTGCCATGAACAGCCAGATCGGCAGCGGCGCCCTTCCCGTGGAAAACCTGCCCAGCTTCGGCCTCAGGATTTATCCGGCCAGCGGCAAGCAGGCGGGTCGGCAGCTGACCCGGCTTGAAGCGCGCTTTCGTGGCCTGCCACGGCCGGTGATCGGGCGGCTGCATGACGATGCGCTGTGGCTGGATCTGCGCTGCCTGGAAAACCCGGCCCAGGCACTGTTTGCCGCGCAACTGCCGCTGCTGGCCTGAGCCAGCCCCATGGCCCCGCCCACGGAATTTATACAGAAACACCTTGCATCGCTTGAGACACAAGCGCCAGCAGCTATCAAAACTACAAGCACACCATGATCATCGGAACCGCAGGCCATATCGACCACGGCAAAACCACGCTGGTGCGTGCGCTCACGGGGGTGGAAACCGACCGCCTCAAGGAAGAGAAAGCCCGCGGCATCTCCATAGAACTCGGCTATGCCTACAGCCCGCTTCCCAACGGCGATGTGCTGGGCATCATCGACGTACCGGGCCACGAGAAATTCGTCCACACCATGGCCGCCGGTGCCGTGGGCATTGATCACGCCCTGCTGGTCGTGGCTGCCGACGACGGCGTGATGCCCCAGACCATAGAGCACCTGGAAATTCTGCAGCTGCTGGGTGTCAGGCGTGGCAGCGTGGCGCTGACCAAGGTCGATCGCGTTCTGCCGCAGCGCATTGCCGACGTACACCGTGAAATCAACGCCATTCTCGGCGTCACTGCGCTGGCGGGCAGCCCCATCTTCGAGACCAATGCTGCAGAACCCGGCAACGCCGGCGTAAAGGTCCTGCGCGAACATCTGCAGGTGCAGGCCCAGATGATGCAGGCTCGCCCCCGGGACGGCCTGTTCCGGCTCGCCGTGGACCGCGTCTTCACGCTGCCGGGACAGGGCACGGTGGTCACAGGCACGGTCTTCAACGGCCAGGTGCGGGTGGGCGATACGCTGGCACACTCTGCCAGCGGTCAGACCGTGCGCGTGCGCAGCATTCATGCACAGAACCAGAGCAGCGACAGCGGCGTCGCCGGCCAGCGCTGCGCACTGAACCTGGCAGGCATAGGCAAGGACGAGATCGAACGCGGCGACTGGATCATGGACCCGCGCCTGCTGCAGGCCACGGATCGCCTCGACATTCATCTGCATCTGCTCAGCGAAGCACCCTCGCTGGCCCAGTGGACGCCTGTCCATGTGCACCTTGGCACCAAGCGCACCACAGGCCATGTCGCCCTGCTGCAGGACGAGGCCATAGAGCCCGGTACCGAGGCCCGCGTGCAACTGGTGCTGGATGCACCGGTCTTCGCCCTGCCCGGCGACCGCCTGATTCTGCGCAACGCCCAGGCCAGTCGCACCATCGCCGGCGGCATGGTGCTCGACCCCTATGCCCCGAGCCGCAAGCGCCGCAGCGCAGAACGCATGGCCTACCTCGACGCCATGGAGCAGCTCATAGCCCGCAGCGACTTCAGGGCTCTGGTCGCCCAGGCTCCGCACGGCATTGCGCGTTCGCAGCTGGTGCGTCTGAGCGGCCATGCCTTCTCCGAGGGCAGCCTTGCCGACACCATCCAGTTGCCCATCGCAGGCGGCGATACCCTGGTGCTGGGCCTGCAGCGCTGGCAGCAGTTGCAGAACCAGCTCATCGACAGTCTGGCGCGCTTTCACGAAAAATCGCCCGACGAGCCCGGCGTCAACGCGGCCCGGCTAAGGCGCATGGCCTTGCCCGGCCTGCAGCAAGGCAGCTACGACGCACTCTATCAAGGCCTGCTCGATGCCCTGCTCAGCAGCAAGCTGCTAGCCAGCACCGGCGCCTGGCTGCATTTGCCGCAGCACAGCGTGCAACTGAGCAGTGCCGAGCAGACGCTGGCCGAAAAACTGCTGCCCGCCATCGCGGCAGGCCGCTATGACCCGCCCTGGGTGCGCGATCTGGCGCGCGACCATGCCGCAGGCGAAGAACTGGTGCGCCAGCTGCTCAAAAAGCTTTCGCGCCAGGGCCAGCTGTTCCAGGTCGTCAAGGATTTGTTCTATGCACCGGCGCGCATGGATGAACTCGCCGCCCTGGTTGCCGACATCGCCAGCCGGCACGCCAGGGGAGAAGTGGAGGCCAGCGCATTCCGCGATGCCACTGGTCTGGGCCGCAAGCGCGCCATCCAGATTCTCGAATTCTTCGACCGCACCGGCTACACACGCCGCGTGCGCGACGCCCATCTGCTGCGCCCTGATGTGCATTGGAATAGCACGCCACGCTGAGCCTGAAAGGAAAACAGGTAGAAATCAATTCAGATTCCTTATCCAGCGTACGCTACAAGCTATCAAATCAGAGTAGACCGTGACATGAGGCATTGTCGTGCAGCTTGTCATCAAGTGCCGGATTGGTGGCTACAATCACTGTCCTATCTTCTACAAGAGTGACAGCTGCCACTCTTGACTCCAAGGAAGGCAATCGTGCCCGGTGGCGCGGCCGGGCTTCAAACCCGGTGGGGGGCGTCAGCCGCTCCCGGGTTGGTTCGACTCCAGCTGCTTTCCGCCATTCCCCCTCTTTGCACTTCAGACTGCGGCTTCCTGCTCCTGCAGCATTCGCCACATCACCTTGCCGCTGCCGCTCTTGGGCAAAGCCGTCACGAACTGCACCAGGCGCGGAGCCTTGTAGACCGCCATATTGTCATGGCACCACTGGATGATCTGCTCTGCCGTCGTAGTCTCATGGCCGGCACGCAACACGACCACGGCCTTGACGGTCTCGCCGCGATAGGCATCCTTGGCGGAGATCACGCAGGCCTCCTGAATCGCGGGATGGCGGAACATCAGCGATTCCACCTCGGCCGGCCATACCTTGAAGCCGCTGGCATTGATCATGCGCTTGAGCCGGTCGGTGATGAAGAAGTAGCCATCCTCATCCACGCGCCCCAGGTCCCCGGTGCGGAAAAAGCGCTTGCCATCCAGCTCCATAAAGCTTTGCTCGGTCGCCTCGGGACGTTGCCAGTAGCCTTCAAACACCTCGGGGCCGTTGACCACGATCTCGCCCTGCTCCCCCTGGGCGACCTCTTCCAGCGTGTCGGGGCTGATCACGCGCGCATCGGTGCTCATGAAGGGTATGCCCAGACATTGCTGCTTGGGATGGTCGGGCGGATTGCTGTGTGAAGGTGCGGCGGTTTCGGTCAGACCATAGCCCTCGCAAAAGCGCAGGCCGTACTGTTCCAGCAGCCGCTGGGCCACGGCCTGGGGCATGGCGGCGCCGCCGCCGCCGATGTATTTGAGGCTGGACAGATCGAAGGACGCGAAGTTGGGGCTGGCCAGCAGATCGATCACCATGGTCGGGATATTGGTCCAGCTGGTGACCTGATAGTGCGAGATCAGGCGCCCGGCCAGCTCACGCTCCCAGCGCGGCATGATGATCAGCGTCGCCCCCACGTAGATGGCGCTGTGCAGCACGGACACCATGCCCGTGATGTGAAACATGGGCACGACGGCGAGCACCACGTTCTCGCTGGTGCCCGTGCCCCACAGCGCACCGGAGACGGCGTTGTGGTTGATGCTGCGGTGCAGGTGCATGCAGCCCTTGGGCTGGCCCGTGGTACCGCTGGTATAGGGCAGCAAGGCCAGATCGTCACGACCCGCGGTGTGCGGCGGCGGCAGCTCGCTACAGGCCAGGGCCTGCGTCCAGGCATGGACCTGGCCATGGCTCAGGCTGGCAGGCTCGCGCTCGCCCAGCAGCCAGTTGCGCCAGGCTTCGGGCGGTGCATCCGGCCCTTGCACATCGGCATCAAAACCGTCGGTGAATCGGGTGACCAGCAAGTGCTGCAATGCTTCGGACTGCGGCAAGGCATTGCTGGCCTTGGCCAGCTCCGGCGCCAGATCAGCCGTGGTGATGGCCACCTTGGCGCCCGAATCCGTGATGTAGTGCTTGAGCTCCTCCGCCGTATTCATGGGGTTGACCGGTACAACTACCGCATTGGCTCGAAAAATGGCGTAATGCGCCAGTACCAGTTGCGAGCTGTTTTGCATCAGCACGATGACGCGGTCGCCTTTCTGCACGCCCAGGCCATGCAGATAGGCGGCCATGCGCTCCGTACCCTCGCACAGTTGCCTGTAGGTCGTGGTGCGCCCCAGAAACACCAGCGCGGCCTTGTCCGGATAACGCCGGGCATTGATAGCAAGGTTTTCCCAGACACTGGTCACGGGAACGGTGATGGAATGTGGCAGCCGATTGGGCCAAAACTTGTGGTGAGCGGGCATGAGTCAGGCAATCAGAAAAGCGTATACATAGTCCGGGTGGACTAATCAGTCCGCAAGACTAGGCCTGCAACCTCGCCCCGGCATCCGGGATGGCCCCAACAGTCGGTCACGCAGGTGACGGTCGGCGCGGCCTGACGCGGCTCAAGCTGGTCCGACCCCGCGCACTGGCTTACCATGCGCAAATGCCTCATGAATCGCGCCTGCAGCAGTCGCTGCGCCAGCTACTCGCCAGTCAGCGTACCGCCGCACTGGCCGTTCAGCCGCAGGCCGGCTCATCAGCCCCCGGATATCTCCCCGCCCCGGGCCTGTCGCTGGTGCCCTGGGCCTGGAGTGGCGAATTCAGCTGCCTGATACTGCATGTCAGTGCGCTGGCCAGTCATACACAGGCCATGGAGCAGCATCCTGCCGTCAGCCTGCTGGTGAGCAGGCCAGAGTCCGCTGGCGAAGCTGTGCATGCGCTGGAGCGCATCAGCATTCGGGGCGTGGCATCCACGCCCCCGCGCGACAGCGGCCTGTGGCAAGGCGCCCGTGCCAGCTATCTGACGCGCTTTCCCGAAGCCGAGCCCATGACGGCGCTGGGCGACTTTCGTTTTGTCTGCATCACGCCGCAAGGCGGCAGGCATGTCGCGGGCTTCGGCGCGGCGCGCGATGTGGACGAACACGATCTCATAACCGCACTCAACCCGGCTGCCTAGCCTTTTCTGGCTCGGCCCGACCTGGATTGGCCAGTTTGAGCCTTGAGCACATGCTCGGCAATCAGGCACATGCAGGCCAGCGGCTGGCCCTGCACCAGGGCCTGAACATGGTCCTGCCAGATCTGCCCCTGCTGCTCCACGCTTGCGTCCAGAAAGCACTTCAGCATCTGATGCGGATCTGCACAGGCCTGATAGTGATAGGGATTGTGCCGCAGGCATGCCGCACGCAGATGCAGGCCCAACGCCTCCCAGGTCACCGCCCTGCCTTGCAGGCGCTGCCATTGATGCAGCAACTCATGGGCGAAGACGCCTGCCACCACAGGGTGGGCAAGCCGCAGCGGCTCATGCGGGTCCCGGTGCTCAAAAAAGCTGCGCGGCAGATAGATGCGCCCGCCGCCCAGGGAGAGCGCGCGCCTGGTATCGCCCAGACGCCGCACATGCAGACGCATGCCGGGCAGCAGTTCATCCAGCGTAGTGCCGAAAAGCCGCTGCGCGAAACCGGCCTCGACCGGCATCAGGCTTCGCCTCCAGAACATCATGCAACAGGCCGCGCGCAAGGAGGATTCCGCATCTCGGAGACTCCTGGCAGGTTCTAGAACTCGAAGACCTGGCCCGGCTGCGGAACCCGCACCGAGAAATGCAGGCGCTCGTGCAGCAGCGTGGCCAAGGCCAGGGAGGCATGCGGCTCCCCATGCACCACAAAGGTCTGCTGCGGTGGGCGGGTGAACGCGGCCGCCCAGTCCAACAGGGCCTGCTGGTCGGCATGGGCCGAAAAGCCACCCAGGGTATGGATGCCGGCACGGACCTCGACCTCATCTCCAAACAGGCGCACCAGCGTGGCACCGTCGACCAGCCTGCGACCCAGCGAACCTTCAGCCTGAAAACCGCAGATCACCACCGCGCACTCGGGCCTCGACAGATTGTTCTTCAGATGATGCAGCACCCGCCCCGCATCGCACATGCCGCTGGCCGAGATGATGACCGCGCCGCTCTTGATGCGGTTGAGCTTGATGGAGTCCTCCACATCGCTGATGAAATGAATGTGCGGCGACTCCTTGAGTCTCCTGACGCTGCCCAGCAACTGCCTGGCCTCCTCGTCGAACACGCCGAAGTGCCGCAGCGTGATATCGGTGGCCGCAACCGCCATGGGCGAATCCACAAATATCTCTACCGGCGGCAGGCGTCGCTGCTGGATCAGCTGCAGAAAGTGATAGAGCAGCTCCTGCGTGCGCCCCACGGCAAATGCCGGGATGACCACATTGCCATGGGGAACCGTGCGCGTGACCACATCGACCAGCTCCTCCAGGGTATCGCCCGTGCTCTTGTGCTGCCGATCGCCATAGGTAGACTCGATGAGCAGCACATCGGCGTCCATGATCGGCGTGGGATCGCGCAGAATCACCCGCCCCGGCTGGCCCAAATCGCCGCTGGCCACCAGCTTGCGCGTGCCGCCATGGCCATCTGCCAGCCACAGCTCCACAATGGCCGAGCCCAGAATATGCCCGGCATCCTGAAAACGTAACGTCACCGCAGGATGGGGTTCGAAGCTCTGTCCATAGGCCCTGGCCTGGACCTGCTCCAGCGTGCTCGCCACATGGGCCAGCGAATACAGAGGAACCGTCAGCTCGCGCTCACGCCCCCGACCTTCACGCCGACGCCGCGCCGCACGCTCGGCATCCATCATCTGGATATGGGCACTGTCCTTGAGCAAGACCTCGAGCAAGTCCTTGGTGGACAGCGTGGCATAGATAGGGCCCTTGAAGCCCTGGGCCACGAGCTTGGGCAGCAGGCCGCTGTGATCGATGTGCGCATGGGTCAGAACGACGAAGTCCAGGCCTGCGGCATCAAAGGCAAAGGCTTGCTGGTTGTGCTCGTCAGCCTCGCGGCCGCCCTGGGCCATGCCGCAGTCGATCAGAAAGCGACAGCCATGCGCCTCGACCAGAAAGCAGGACCCCGTGACCGACTGCGCCGCACCGTGAAAAGTGATGTTCATGAAGCATCCATTGACGATCCACATGGACCGCCAATGAATCTAGCACCACTGGCGCCTGCACCGCCAGTGCCTCAAGTCTTGCCTTGATGCCCATCAAACCGCTGAGCCTGTCCGGGCGCTGCAAATACCGGCTGGCTGAGCAGCAGGCGTCACAAGCCGGCAAACCGGCCGCCATGGCGGACAGCGCAGCTATCGCCTCATCCGCGAGCCGCCTGCGGCTCGCCGCTGCCCCAGCCTCCGCCCAGTGCACGAATCAGGGCCACCGTGGCCGTGTACTGCGCAGTACGCACCTGCAAGGCCTGGCGCCGGTTACGCAGCTCGTTGCGGCGCGCATCCAGCAGCTCCAGCTGGCTCACCAGACCGTTGCGATAGCGCACGTCCGAGAGGTGCGTGGCCCGCTCGGAAGACTGCACGGCCTGCCCCAACACACGGGCCTGGCCCGAGAGCAGGCGCAAGGCACTGAGCTGATCCTCGACCTCCCGGAAGGCCGCGAGCACCTGGCCGCGCTGGGCTGCCACGGCGGCCTCCAGGCGCGCACGGGCGCCCTCTTCCTGCGCAGCGCGCTGGCCGCCGTCGAAGATGGGCAGGGACAGCAAGGCGCCTATGCCCCAGGAGCGCGCAGACCACTTGAACAGATCGCCGAGCTCCGGCGAGGCATAGCCGCCATTGCCCGTGAGCGTGATGGCGGGAAACCACGCGGCCTGTGCCACGCCCACGCGCGCCTGGGCCGCCAGCACCGATGCCTGGGCCGCCGACACATCGGGGCGGCGTGCCAGCACCGTGGCGGGCACGCCTGCCGGAATCACGGGCAGCGTTGCCGCCTGCGGCTGCGAAGCCAGCGCAAAACCGCTGGCCACATCGCCGACCAGCACGGCCAGCGCATGCGTGAGGGCCGCCTGCTGGCGCTCCAGCGCCAGCGTCTCGGCCTCGGTGGCCGAAACCTCGGTCTGCATGCGCGCCACATCCAGCTCGGCAGCATCGCCGGCGCGGTAGCGCTTCTCGATCAGCGTCAGAGTCTCGCGATAGGCCGCCAGGCTCTGCTCGACCAGTTGGCGTTCGGTCTGCAGCGAACGCAGCTGCAGATAGGTCTGGGCCACATCGGCCTGCACCATCAGGCGCGTGCTCTGCAGCAAGGCCTCGCGTGCATTGGCGTCCTCGCGTGCCGCTTCGCTGGCCCGCGACAGCCTGCCGAACAGATCCGCTTCGTAGGAGAAGTTCAAGCCGGCCGTGACCAGGGTTGCGGGCTGCATGCCGTTCGCGGTGTTCACTCCGGCCTGACGGGCGGCACCGCCCCCGGTCGCGATCTGCGGCTGGCGCTGCGCATCGGCCGAGCGCAGCAGTGCCCGCGCTTCGGCCAGACGTGCCGCAGCGGTCTGCACATCGGTGTTGGCTTCACCCGCACGCTCCACCAGAGCGCTTAGTTCGGTGTCGGCAAATACCAGCCACCAGGCACCGCGCGGCTGGGCCTCGGCCGGGGCAGCCTGCGTCCAGCCTGCGGCTGCGGCCTGGGCGCTGAAGCTAGCGGGCACGGCAATGCCGGCATGCTCGGCCACCGTGGGCGGCGCACTGGCGCAACCCGCCAGCACCAGGGCTGCCGCCAGCGCGCTCAGGGACGGCATCAGGGATCGAATGCCTTGCATCGTTTTCATATCGGAATCCATGGTTGATTGGGCTTATTCGTCATGGCCGCGCGGCGCAGCAGGCATGGGCAGGACCGAGGCGCCGTGACCCGGCTCGCTGATCGGCGCCACATGGCTGCCATGCTGCTGCAGCGGACGGTTGCCGGCCAGGCGGCGCAGCACCACGTAGAACACGGGCGTGAGGAACAGGCCAAAGGCCGTCACACCGATCATGCCGGCGAACACCGCCACGCCCATGGCGCTGCGCATCTCGGCTCCCGCGCCCGTGGACAGCACCAAGGGCAGCACTCCCATGACAAAGGCCAGCGAGGTCATGAGGATGGGGCGCAGACGCAGGCGGCTGGCCTCGATGGCGGCCTGCACGGGCGAGCGGCCGGCAAATTCCAGCTCGCGGGCGAACTCCACGATCAGGATGGCGTTCTTGGCCGACAACCCCACCAGCACGATGAGTCCGATCTGCGTGAACACATTGTTGTCGCCGCCGCTCAGCCACACGCCGGTCATGGCGGCCAGCAGGCCCATGGGCACGATGAGGATGATGGCAATCGGCAGGGTCAGGCTTTCGTACTGCGCCGCCAGCACCAGGAAGACCAGCAGGATGGCGATGGGGAACACCAGCACGGCGGAATTGCCGGCCAGGATTTCCTGGTAGGTCAGTTCGGTCCACTCGAAACCTATGCCGGGCGGCAGGGTTTCGGCGGCAATGCGTTCGACGGCTGCCTGGGCCTGACCCGAGGAAAAGCCGGGCGCGGGCCCGCCATTCACATCGGCGGCCAGAAAGCCGTTGTAGCGCATGGCGCGTTCCGGCCCGAAGCTGGGTTCGAGCTTCATCAGCGCCGACAGCGGCACCATCTCGCCCGTGGTGGAGCGCACCTTGAGCAGGCCCACGTCCTCGGCGCGCGCCCGGTAGGCGGCATCGGCCTGGACGCGCACGCTGTAGGTGCGACCAAACTGGTTGAAGTCGTTGGCGTACAGGCTGCCCAGGTAGATCTGCAGTGTCTCGAAGATATCCGTCACGGGCACGCCGAGCTGGCGCGCCTTGGTGCGGTCAATGGCGGCATAGAGCTGGGGCACATTGACCTGCCAGCTGGTGAACAGGCCTGCCAGCTCCGGCGTCTGGTAGGCCTTGGCCATGAAAGCCTTGACGGCCGCGTCCATGGCGTCGTAACCCAGCGAGGCACGGTCCTCGATCTGCAGCTTGAAGCCGCCGGTCGTGCCTAGGCCAGCCACGGGCGGTGGCGGGAACATGGCGATGAAGGCTTCCTGGATGCTGCCAAAGGCCTGGTTGAGCTGGCCCGCCACGGCAGCGCCGCTCTGGTCGGCATGCGTGCGCTCGGCAAAGGGCTTGAGCGTGACAAAGACGATGCCCGAGTTGGAGCTGTTGGTGAAGCCGTTGATGGACAGCCCGGGGAAGGCGATGGCGTCTTCCACATTGGGATTGTTCTTGACGATCTCGCCCATGCGGCGGATCACGTCTTCCGTGCGGTCCAGCGTGGCGCCATCGGGCAGCTGGGCAAAGCCGACCAGATACTGCTTGTCCTGGGCCGGCACGAAACCGCCGGGCACCAGCTTGAACAGACCCCAGGTCGCGCCCACCAGCACGGCATAGATCACCAGCATCAGCGCCTTGCGACCGATGACGCGCTGCACGCCGCCGCTATAGGCATCGGAGCCGCGGCGGAACAAGGCATTGAAGCGGCGGAAAAAGCCGCCCAGCACCCGCTCCATGCCGCGTGTCAGTGCGTCCTTGGGAGCATCGTGGCCGCGCAGCAGCAGCGCGGAAAGCGCAGGCGACAGGGTCAGCGAGTTGATGGCCGAGATCACCGTCGAGATGGCGATGGTCACCGCGAACTGTCGATAGAACTGGCCCGTGAGGCCGCTGATGAAGGCCAGCGGCACAAACACGGCCACCAGCACCAGGGCGATGGCGATGATGGGCCCGCTCACCTCCTGCATGGCACGGTAGGTAGCCTGGCGCGGCGACAGACCGGCCTCGATGTTGCGTTCCACGTTCTCCACCACCACGATGGCGTCGTCCACCACGATACCAATGGCCAGCACGAGGCCGAACAGCGAGAGCGCATTGATCGAGAAACCCAGCAGGTGCAGCACGGCAAACGTCCCCACCACCGAGACCGGTACGGCCAGCAGCGGAATGATGGAAGCGCGCCAGGTCTGCAGGAACAGAATCACCACCACCACCACCAGGGCCACGGCTTCCAGCAGGGTCTGGACCACGGACTTGATGGAGGCACGCACGAACTGCGTGGGGTCGTAGGCGATGCGGAACTCGACGCCCTCGGGCATGTGCTTTTGCAGCTCGGCCATGGTGGAGCGCACATTGGCCGAGATCTCCAGGGCGTTCGAGCCCGGGGCCTGGAACACGCCCATGCCCACGGCGGGGTCGTTGTTGAGCAGGGAGCGCAGGGAATAGTCGGCCGCGCCCAGCTCCAGCCTCGCCACGTCGCGCAGGCGCGTCACGGCGCCGTCGGCACCGGTCTTGACGATGATGTCGCCGAACTCCTCCTCGGTCTGCAGACGGCCCTGGGCATTGATGGACAGCTGCATGTCCACGCCGGGCAGGCCGGGCGAGGCGCCGACCACACCGGCCGCGGCCTGCACGTTCTGTCCGCGGATGGCGGCCACCACGTCGGCGGCCGAGAGACCGCGCTGCGCCACCTTCTGCGGGTCCAGCCAGGCACGCATGGAATAGTCGCCGCCACCAAAGATCTGCACCTGGCCCACGCCCTGGATGCGCGCCAGACGGTCCTTCACATTGAGCACGGCATAGTTGCGCAGATAGTCGATGTCATAGCGCCCGTTGGGCGAGACCATGTGCACGACCATGGTCAGGTCGGGCGCGCTCTTGACCGTGGTGATGCCCAGGCGGCGCACTTCCTCGGGCAGGCGCGGCTCGGCCTGGGAGACGCGGTTCTGCACCAGCTGCTGGGCCTTGTCGGGATCGGTGCCCAGGGCGAAGGTCACGGTCAGCGTCATCACGCCGTCGGTCGTGGCCTGGCTGCCCATGTAGAGCATGCCTTCCACGCCGTTGATGGATTCCTCCAGCGGCGTGGCCACGGTTTCGGCAATCACCTTGGGATTGGCGCCCGGGTACTGGGCTCGCACCACCACCGAGGGTGGAGCGACCTCGGGATACTCCGAGATCGGCAGCGTTCGCATGGCGATCAGGCCAGCGAGAAAGATGAGCACCGACAGCACACCCGCAAAAATCGGGCGGTCGATGAAAAATCGGGAAAGGTTCATGGTGTCGGAGGATTAAGGGTTCTCAGACCGTGGGCTGCTTGGCGGCGCCGCGGCCGTCGGCCAGCTCGGCCTTGGCGTCCATGGGCACGTCCTGCGGCGCGACCACCACGCCGGGGCGCACACGCTGCAGTCCGTTGACAACGATGCGCTCGCCGGCCTTGAGGCCGGAAGTGACCACGCGCAGGCCGTCCACCGGCGCGCCCAGTTGCACCTCCCGGTACTCGGCCTTGTTGCCTTCGCCAATCACCAGCACGAATTTCTTGCTCTGGTCCGTGCCCACGGCGCGCTCGTTGATGAGCACGGCCTGGGTGGTCTGTGGCTGACCCATGCGGATCCGCGCGAACTGGCCAGCCATGAGCGTGCCGTCCACATTGCCGAACACGGCGCGCACACGCACCGTGCCACTCTTGGCATCGACCTGGTTGTCTATGAGCTGCAGATGACCGGCATAGGGTGTGCCGCCGCTGGTGCCCACACCCATCTGCACGGGAATGGTTTCAATCAGCGCACGCGTGCTGCGTCCCTGGCTTGCGCTTTGCAGACCCTGCAGCGCCTGGGCCACGATCTGCTCGTCGGCATCGAAGCTGGCATACATCGGGTCCACCGACACCAGGGTGGTCAGCACCGGCGCTCCGGCTCCCGAGCTCACAAGATTGCCCACCGTGACCTCGATGCGGCCCACGCGCCCGCTCACCGGAGCCTTGACCTGGGTGTAGCCCAGATTCAGCTTGGCGGTCTGCAGCGCCGCCTGGGCGGCGCGCAGATTCGCATCAGCCTCGCGCCGGGCATTCACGCGCTCGTCGTATTCCTTCTGCGCGATCGCCCGCTCGTCCCACAGACGCGTGGCGCGCTCGGACTCGCTCTGGGTATAAGCCATGCGCGCCTTGGCGGCAACGACCTGGGCTTCGGCGCGATCGACTTCTGCCACATAGGGAGCCGGGTCCACGGTGAACAGCAGATCACCGGCCTTGACCAGCGCACCTTCCTTGAAATGCACGGCCTGCACTGCGCCCGAGACGCGCGGCTGCACATCCACGCGCTGCACTGCTTCGAGGCGGCCGGAGAATTCATTCCACAGCGTCACGTCCTGCTGCAGAACCTGGGCTGCCGAGACCGGCACCGCCGGCGCGGCGGCCTGCGCAGCCGGCGCTTCCGCGTGCGATGCCTGCAGGCCCAGCATGGCGGCGGTCGTGGCGATCACGGCAGCGGCGACGCCGGCGGCGGCCCACCGGCGGCGATTGGAGAGTTTGGAGTGCTCGTTCATGGCAATGTCTTTGGTTCAAGGGTTGAAAGCGGTAGCGGCTCTTTCGGCGGCAGGCATGACTCATCCCTTCCAGCGCTCAGGCCAGGAATCGAATGAGGAAGAGAAGAAAAAAAGCGCAGCCGTGCTGCGTCCGACCCACAGGGACGGATCAGGTCAGCGATCTGGGCAGGGCAAGATCAGCTCAGAACCGACATCGGATGGTTTCGAAAAACTGGCGCAGCTGCTCCTGCAACTGCGCGGCGCAAGGGCAGGACTCGGGCGGCTGCTCCAGCAGCGCCTGCGGCCATTGCCCCGCTTCTGCAAACACATGGCGAAACACGCTCAGGCCGGCAGCTTCCAGCCGCGCGCCATAGTTCAGTGCCTCATCGCGCATGGGGTCGGCCTCGCCGACCAGAATCAGCGTCGGCGGCAGTCCCGCGAGGCGGCGGGCCCGCGCCGGCACCGCATAGGGGTGCTCCGCATCATGCGGCTCGCCCAGGTACTGGCACCAGCCCGAAGCCCATTTGCATTCGACGGATTCGCCCTGGGCGGCACGCTGCGAAGGCGTTGCCGAGCAAGGGTCCAGCATGGGAGAGATCAGAATCTGCCCGGCCAGTGGCGGCTGCTGCTGATCACGCGCCATCATGCAGACGCCAGCCGCCAGATTGGCGCCCGCCTCTTCACCGGCCAGATAGAGCGGAGCGCCCTTGCCGGCCAGCTTGGTGCGTTGCTTGTAGGCCCACAGCAGCACCTCGTAGCCCAGCTCCAGCGGACGCGGAAACGGATGCTCGGGTGCCAGCGGATAGGCCAGCGACACCACACAGGCCCCGGCCGCCGCCAGCGAGCTGCCGACGGTGCAGCCGTTATCCAGATCCCCCGCCACAAAGGCGCCGCCATGGAAATGCAGCACCAGCGGGACCACTTCGCCGCGTCGCTTGCCGCCATACAGGCGCACATGGGCCTGCACACCGTCGGCCACGGAAATCGTGGTGTCGGTATGAGAAATCGGCTGCAATGCGGTGGCTTTGGTGTTTGACATGGATTTTCCGGACAGGACCGGGTGATGGAACAGAAATGTAGCAACAGCAATTGACGACATAAAGCCCGCAAACGCGGCCACACTGTTTCCAATTCTCGAACAATGACGGGGTGAGCTGTGTGTGAGAATCCCGCATCCTCGGCGAGTCCGGGTTTTCGCGAGGACAAGGAGATCCCATGGATCAGATACAGGCCATGCGTATTTTCGCGCGGGTCGTGGAAGCCGGCACTTTCACGCGTGCAGCCGATTCGCTGCATATGCCAAAAGCCAGTGTGACCAAGAACGTTCAAGCGCTGGAAGAGCGCCTGCGCGTGAAGCTGCTCAACCGTACCACGCGTCGCGTCACCGTGACCGCCGACGGTGCAGCCTACTACGACCGCGCGGTGCGCCTGCTAGCCGACTTCGACGACCTCGAGGCCAGCGTCAGCCAGGCGCGCACCACGCCGCGCGGGCGCCTGCGCGTGGATGTGGGAACGACGGTGGCGCGTCTGCTCATCATTCCCCATCTGAGCGAGTTCCAGTCCCGCTACCCCGAGATACAGATCGATCTGGGCGTGAGCGACCGCACCGTGGACCTGATCAGCGACAACGTGGACTGCGTGATCCGTGGCGGCGAGCTGGCCGACCAGTCCCTGGTGGCACGCCGCATCGGCAATCTGGAATTCATCACCGTTGCCGCCCCCGACTATCTGCAGCGCCACGGCGTGCCCCGGCATCCGCGCGATCTGGAGTCCGGCCATCGCAACGTGATCTATTTCTCCCCGGTCTCGGCGCGGCGCTATCCGCTGGAGTTCCACAAGGGCGGCGAAGTGATAGAGATCGCCAGTCCCGCCCACCTGGGTATCAACGAAGGCAATGCCTATATCAGCGCCATCCTTGCCGGTCAGGGCATAGGACAGCTCAGCCGCTTCCAGATTCACAAGTACCTGGAAAACGGACAGCTGCAACGCGTGCTGGAGGACTGGAAGCACCCCCTGCTGCCGATCTACGTGGTCTATCCGCCCAACTCCCACCTCAGCGCCAAGGTACGCGCCTTTGTGGACTGGGTGGTGGAGCTGTTTTCGCGCAATCCGCTGCTGCAGGGCGAAAGCCGGCCCGCCTAGGCAGGCAGGGCCGCACTTGCCAGGCCGTCAGGCCGGCATCACTGCTGCAGCTGCGCCCAGACCTTGTCCAGCCGCTTGGCACTGACCGGATAGGGCGTGCGCAGCTCCTGGGCAAAAAAGCTCACGCGCAGTTCCTCCAGCATCCAGCGGTACTCCTGCATGCGGGCATCGATCTGCCCCTTGCGCTCGGCCACCAGCCGCCAGTAGCGCTGCTCCAGCGGCAGCAGCTCCTTGAGCTTGGCGGCATCGCGCGCCGGATCGGCCCGGTACTTGTCCAGGCGCGAGGTAATCGCCTTGAGGTAGCGCGCGTAATGGCCGAGCTGCGCCCAGGGAGCCACGGCGATGAAGTTCTTGGGCATGAGCTTTTGCAGCTGCTCACCCGCGTCCTTGGTGGCCTCCGGCGCGTTCTTGGTGTCCTTGATCTTGCGCGCGGCGGCCGCGTACTCGGCAAGGATGGTGGCCGACATGCGAGCCACCTCGTTGGCAATCAGCGTCAGGCGGCCACGGCCGTCCTGCACGCGCTGCTTGAAGTCGGCCTCGTTGCTCGGCAACGGCTCCTGCAGGAAGGCACGGTCAATGGCCACGTCGATGATCTGGCCGCGCAGCTCTTCCTGCGTGCCCAGCGGCATATAGGCCACGGCCATCTTCTGCAGATCGGGAATGTTCTTTTCCAGATACTTGAGCGCATCGCGAATCTGCAACGCGAACAGGCGGCGCAGACCCACGCGGTGCCTTGCGGCAGCGGCTTCGGGTTCGTCAAAGACCTCGATGCCGACGGCGTCGCCATGGTCGATCAAGGCTGGAAAGCCGATCAGCGTGGTGCCGCCCTTCTTGATTTCCATGAGCTCGGGCAGCTCGCCGAAACTCCAGTCCTTGTAGCGCGCGTCATGAGACTGGGCCGGCTTGCCCGCCACAGCCTTATCATTTTCAGGAGCTGCTTGCGCTTTCTTTTTATCACTTTCAGATATCTTTGACTCTGAAAAGCTTTTATCACTTGCGCCAGAAGCTATCTTTAATGAAGCAAGTGCCTGGAACGCACCGCGTGCCTTGGCGCCCCACTCGGCCTTGAGCGCCCCCAGATTGCGGCCCTGACCCAGCTGACGGCCATGCTCGTCCGTGATGCGGAAGTTCATGAACAGGTGCGGGCTCAGCATATCCAGCTTGAAGTCGGCGCGCTTCACATCCAGCGAAGTCTCGCCCTGCACCTGCTTGAGCAAGGCGTCGATCAGCCCACCCTGGGCCCAGCGCTCGTTCTGCGTGAACAGCTCGGCTAGCCGTGCCGCGCTCTCGGGCAGCGGCACGAAACGGCTGCGCGGGCGCTGGGGCAGGCTCTTGAGCAGCGCCTGAATCTTGTCCTTGAGCATGCCCGGCACCAGCCACTCGGCGCGCTCCTCCGACACCTGGTTGAGCACGAACAGCGGCACGGTGACCGTGATGCCGTCGCGCGCATCACCAGGGCTGTGCAGATAGCTGGCGCTGCAATCGGCACCGCCCAGCTTCACGGTCTTGGGGAATTTGTCCGTGGTGATGCCGGCGGCCTCGTGCCGCATCAGCTCGTCCCTGGACAGGCGCAGCAGCTCGGGCTGGTTCCTGCTCTCGGCGCGGAACCATTTGTCGAAGGTCGCACCGCTGTACACATCCCTGGGCAGATGCTGGTCGTAGAAGGCAAAGATCAGCTCGTCGTCGACCAGCACGTCCTGGCGTCGGCTCTTGTGCTCCAGCTCCTCGACCTTGCGCATGAGCTTGAGGTTGGCGGGCAGGAAATGCCATTGGGTTTCCCACTCGCCCTCCACCAGCGCCTGACGGATGAAGAGATTGCGCGCCTCGTGCGGATCGACGCGGCCATAGCTGACGCGGCGGCCGTTATAGACCACCAGGCCGTAGAGCGTGGCGCGCTCCAGCGCCACCACATCGGCCTGCTTCTTGCTCCAGTGCGGATCCAGCAGCTGCTTCTTGAGCAGATGGCCGCCCACCTCTTCCAGCCACTGCGGCTCTATGGCCGCAATGCCGCGACCGTACAGGCGCGAGGTCTCGACCTGCTCGGCCGCCACGATCCAGCGGCCGGGCTTCTTGCTCAGGTGAGCGCCGGGATGCGGGTGGAACTTGATGCCGTGCGCCCCCAGATAGCTCTCGCTTTCCTCGGCCTTGTAGCCGATATTGCCGAGCAGCCCCGACAGCATGGACAGGTGCACGGCCTCATAGCCCGCCGCCTCGTTGTTGAGCAGCCATTTCTGCTCCTTGACCACGGTCAGCAACTGCGAATGGATATCGCGCCACTCGCGCACTCGGCGGATATTGATGAAGTTCTGGCGCAGCAGCTGCTCCCACTGGCGGTTGCTGATCTTGTGCGTGGCCTCGTCGGCCTGCTCGGCGGGGTTGAACAGCGCCAGCCGCTCCTCCACCGTACCCTCGACCTGCGCACCGCTGGCACGCTGACTGACGGGCAGGAAGGCCTGGTTGCGCGCATTGGGCTTGGCCGCAGGCGCATGCTGGGCCGCCATCTCCTTGCGGCTCTTGGCCACGACCTTGCCGCCGCGCGCATCCGACAGCCATTTCCACAGACGCAGATAGCCGCTGAATTCGCTTTTCTCGTCGTCGAACTTGGCATGTGCCTGGTCGGCCTGCTGTTGCGCTTCCATGGGCCGGTCGCGCACGTCCTGCACGCTCAAGGCCGAGGCAATGATCAGCACCTCGGCCAGGGCGCGGCGCTCGCGCGCTTCCAGAATCATGCGGCCCACGCGCGGGTCCAGCGGCAGGCGCGACAGCTCCTTGCCCATGGGCAGCAGATGGCCGTGATCGTCCACCGCGCCCAGCTCGGCCAGCAGCTGATAGCCGTCGGCAATGGCGCGGCCCGAGGGCGCTTCGAGGAAGGGGAAATGCACCACATCGCCCAGACCCAGCGACTTCATGCGCAGGATCACGCCGGCCAGCGAGGAACGCAGGATTTCGGGGTCGGTGAAGCGGTCGCGGCTGGCGAAGCTCTCTTCGTCATACAGGCGAATGCAGATGCCGTTGGCCACACGGCCGCAACGGCCCGCGCGCTGGTTGGCTGCGGCCTGCGAGATCGGCTCGACCAGCAACTGCTCCACCTTGCTGCGGAAGGAGTAGCGCTTCACGCGCGCCGTACCGGCGTCGATCACATAGCGAATGCCCGGCACCGTGAGCGAGGTTTCGGCCACATTGGTGGCCAGCACGATGCGCCTGCCCGTATGGCCGTCAAAGATACGGTCCTGCTCGGCCTGCGACAGGCGCGAGAACAGCGGCAGCACCTCGGCGCTGCGCAGCATGGGCGAGTGCTGCAAATGCTTGCGCAGATGGTCGGCGGCTTCGCGAATCTCGCGCTCGCCGGGCAGGAAGATCAGGATATCGCCGCCCTTGCCGCCGGCCCAGAGCTCATCGACGCCATCGGCAATGGCGTCGTTCAGGTCCTTGTCCTTCTCGCCTTCGAACGGGCGATAGCGCATCTCCACCGGATAGGTACGGCCCGAGACCATGATCACAGGCGCAGGACCGCTCTTCGATTCGAAGTGCTTGGCAAAGCGGTCGGCATCGATGGTTGCCGAGGTCACCACCACTTTCAAGTCTGGGCGCTTAGGCAGGATCTGCTTGAGATAGCCGAGCAGAAAGTCGATGTTCAGGCTGCGCTCGTGCGCCTCGTCGATGATCAGCGTGTCGTAGGCCTTGAGCAGCGGATCGGTCTGTGTCTCGGCCAGCAAGATGCCGTCGGTCATCAGCTTGACGGAGGCGTTCTTCTGCAGCGTGTCCTGAAAGCGCACCTTGTAGCCCACCACTTCGCCCAGCGGCGTGTTCAGCTCCTCGGCAATGCGCTTGGCCACCGAGCTGGCGGCAATGCGGCGCGGCTGGGTATGGCCGATCAGATGGCCACGCACCTGCCCATTGGCATCGGGCGCGGCATTGAGCCTGCCCCGGCCCAGCGCCAGTGCGATCTTGGGCAGCTGCGTGGTCTTGCCCGAGCCGGTCTCGCCACAGACGATGATGACCTGATGGCGATCCATGGCCTCCATGATTTCCTGGCGACGGCTGGATACGGGGAGCGACTCGGGGAAGTTGATCTTCAAAGACATAAGGGCTGGGATTATCCCCGTCCTTGACCAGTCTTGCGCAGTGATGGCAAAAGCAGCCGTGCCGCGCGATATGCAAGGCCCTGCGGTGGCTGCGGCAACGCTTGCTATGCTCGCGGCAATTTTGGTTTCTCCGCTGTCCATGGTTTCGACTGCTGCTTTCGTCATCCCTCTTCTGGCTCTCTGGCTCTGGTGGCCTGTCTCCAGCCTCAACGGCACGTCCCGTCTGGCACGCCTGCTGGCAGTTTTGATCACGAGCATGCTGGGCATCGCTCCCGCCTTGCTGCTCAAGGCCGTGCAGACCAATGCCCTGCCCTACGCCGTGGTGGCGCGCCTGCAGGTTCCCGGCGGCTGGATTCTGGCCATGCTGCTGATGTTGGCGCTGTTCGTGCTGCTGCGCGACCTGCTGTGGCTCCTCGCCCGGCTCATGGGCCGTACCGGCCTGGCGCAGCTGCTGCACCTTCCCGCTCTCACCACGGCCGCTGTGATCGCGACCGGCGGCCTGAGCGCCATCGGCGTCTTCAACGCCCTGCAGCCGCCCAGGGTGCATGAGCAGCAGATCGCGGTCAGAAACCTGCCAGCCGCCCTGCAGGGCCTGCGCATTGCCGTGCTGGCCGATATCCACGCCAGCCCGGTCAACGATGCAAGCTATGTGCAGACCATCGTGCAGCGCACCCTGGCCACCACACCCGACCTGATCGTGCTGCCCGGCGATATGGTGGACGGCGATGTCGCCACCAGCCGTGCCCATGTGGCGCCGCTGGCCGCCTTGAGCGCACGCTACGGCGTCTGGGCGGCACCGGGCAACCACGAGTACTACAGCGGCTACAACGCCTGGATGGCCGAGTTCCGCCGCCTGGGCCTGAGTCTGCTTGAAAACCGCATGCAGCTGCTGAACATCAAGGGCAGCAAGCTGGCCCTGTCCGGCATCGGCGACCCGGTGTTCGGCCGCACCTCGCCCAACAACGCCGACCCCGAGGTCGCCGAAGGTATCCCACCCGATGTGGATGCGGTTGCAGCACAGGCCCGCAAGGCAGGGGCAGCGTTTCATATCCTGCTCGCACACCAGCCCAAATTCGCGCACGACAACGCGGCCAAGGGCGTTAATCTGCAGATATCGGGCCATACCCACGGCGGACTGATCCTGGGTATGGATCGCTGGTTGGTGGCTCCCGTCAACAACGGCTTTGTGCGCGGCGAATATGAGATCGGCAATATGAAACTACTGGTCAGCAGCGGCGCGGGTCTGTGGGCCGGTTTTGCCATACGCCTTGGCGTGGCACCGCGAATCGAGCTGCTGACGCTGGTTGCGCGGCAGTGATTACCGGCCTGGCTGCATCCGAGGTTCAGCGAGGCCTGTATCTCGTTGAAATCTTTGCAGTGCAAAACACTCGCAACCATTTGAAGCAATTGCAAAAATCAAACAGATTTCGAGATTTGAGCTTTTCTTGGCAGTCCAGGCTTCCATAAGGCATCTGATTAACTGCCTTCTTTTCAAATCAGTCACTTACGCCAAAGAACCCTTGATACTCTGCGCGCAGTCTCATTAACCAAGACCCCTTCATAGATTGCCGCGCCTGACAAAAAGCTGTCAAAGCCGCGCGTGCTTACATTCCCGTAAAGCGATCCAACAGGTCGCGGCAAATGCGCCGCTAAGATACAAATCATTTTTCATGGGTCCGTACCGGTCCATGCCAATGCGCAGAAACCGGCCCATATTCCAAGCAATGCTTCCGAGCGGCCATTCCAGCGGACTCTTTTCTCGATTGCAGACCATGAATTGTTCCCAATGCGGCAATCCGCTCTCTCCCAATGCCAAGTTCTGCACGAGCTGCGGCGCCAGACAAGAACCGGAAGTGACAATCACTGCTGCTGAAAAAATCTGCAGCCAATGCCAGGCTGTCTGCAAACCCGAGGCCCGCTTCTGTACACGATGCGGCATGGTGTTCGAGCGCCCCGACGCTAACCTTGCTGCGGTGGCAACTGCGCCGCCCATGACTTCAGGCGCCTCGCAGACGGTTGCCGGCGCAAGCCTGGCCCCGCCCTTGATCGAGCCCATGGATACACCCGCACCCAGGCCGCCACAGCCGGAGCCTGCCGCATTTGCGCCGCGCAACGACCGCACACCGGCCTTTCCCCAGGAGCCGGTGCGCGGCAGCAATGCCTGGATCAAATGGGTGGTGCTGGCACTGCTGGTTGCAGCCATTGCGGGCGGTGTGATGATGGCAAGCAACATGAAGGGCCTGACTGGCGCGGGCAATAGCGCATCCGGTGCGTCCCAAGCCGGCAAGGATGGGATTTCGCCCGAAGACAAGGCCAAGGCCGACGCCCTGGTCGGCCCGCTGGGCGGCAGTACCGCAACACCAACGACGCCGGCCGAAAATGCCACGATTGCCGGCGCCGTAGACAACGCGCCCGCCACCGCAGTCGCCCCCGTGGTGACGACCCCAGACACTGTCAGCGTCACCCCCGCGCCAGCGGCCAGCCCGGAGCTCCCCTCAGCTCCGGCATCGGGCAAACCGCCCATGCCGGCCCCTGCAAGAACACCTCCAGTCAAGAAGAACACCGCGCCATCACTGGATGACCTGCTGGATTGAAAGCCATGAAAAAACTCAAACTCACTGTGCTCGCCTGCGCCGCAACCCTGCTTGGCGGCTGCGCCACCTTGCAAGATGCATCCACATCGCTGAGCTGCATGCTCTCGCGCGTCACCAATTCTGCAGACCCCAGTTGCGGCCCTGGCAGCGGCGCGCCCGCAACCGCTGTTTCTGGCGGGCAGAACGAGCGCTTTGCGCGTCTCCAGGCCGCTCTGGATCAGGAAACCCAGCAGGCACAGAGCATGCAGGCCCAGGCCGTGCAGGCCATGCAGAAGCTGCCGGCCAAACAACGTGCCGTGGCCGGTCCGGTGCAGACCAGGACGGTCAGCATTGCCGACGGGCAGTCGGGACAGGCACACCAGATGCGCAGCTTCTCCGCACTGACCGTGGAGATGCCCCTGGCCGCCAAGGGCCGCAAGGAATATACCCAGGCCATGAATGTGCTCAAGGAACTGGCCAATGAACTGGCCGACAACCGGAGCTCATCCAGCATCGTGGTCGATCAGTCCGACGAGGATGTCAGGGCCGGGCGTGTGAATACCGCCACAGGAACCACCCAGTCCAAGGGTGGCAAACCCGTGACTGTCATCAAGAAGATTGACACTGGTCTGCCCGCGGGCGTGGAGCGCTACACCATCGAAGCCGGCGAGATCCGCGGCAAGCTTTGACACCCGGCGAGCCAGCGGCTCATCGTGCCGGAGCAGCCAGCCTCAACCACAAGACAGGACGAAAAATGAGAGAGCAACCCCTGGGAGAAATACGTTTTGGCACTCTTGCCAGAGCCGCCGAAGGACTGACTCAGTGGCGACCGCTGCTGCTGTGCTTTCTGACACTGCTGCTGACCGGCGCACTGATAGCAGGCGCGGCCTGGATGCTGGTCAAGGCCGGCTTCTTCATGTACCTGATCTTCATGCTGGCGTCCGTCATCGCGCTGCTGGCCGGCTCTTCGGGCGTGGGCATCATGCTCATGGACAAGGCCAGAAACGAGCCCGTACGCTCCTTCTCGGCGGCGGCATCGGCCGGCCTGCTGTGCCTTCCAAAATTCCTGCTGGTCGGCCTGGCGATATTTGTTGCCACGCTGGCCTACTACCTGCTGGCTGCCGTCATTTACTTCATCTGCAAGATTCCCGTGCTCGGCGGCATTCTGGCCTTTGTGGCCCACCCGATTCTGGTGCTGGTCGCCGCAGTCTTGCTGATCGCCATGATCTGGGTCATCGGTCCCTTGATGGGTCCTGCGCTGTGGAGCGGCCTGTCCGTCAAGGCTGCACTGGCCAATGTGCTGAGCATCGCGCGCAAGCGCCTGGTCGAAGTAGTGCTGATGGAAGTCGTGCTCTATGTCATTCTGGGCCTGGTCTGCTTCATGCTGTTTGCCGGACTGGTGCCAGCCACCGTTTCACTGACCGGGATGGCCATGAGCATTACCGGAGATGGCGGCTCCATGGCCGGCATGTTCATGGGTGGCGGCTACGGCCGTGGCTACGGTGGCGGCTTCAATCCCATGGGCATGATGGGTGGCGGCAGCACCGGCCTCATCGCCGGCCTGGGCGTTCTCTATTGCGTGGTGGGCGCACTGCTGGCCCAGGTGGCCATCATGGGCATGAATCTGATCTATCTGCAGGCTCGTGAAAGCGTGGACCCAGCCGAGGCCGAGGGTGCACTGGACAGCCTGATTGGCGATGTTCGCAAAAAAGCCGAGGAAGCCAAGGCCCAGACCATGGCTGCCGCAGAACGCACCATGGCTGCCGCCGAGCGCGCCAAGCAGGCTGCCAGCGAGCGCCTGCAGGAAGCCACGGCCAAGCCCTCCGCCACCGACACCCCGCCCGGCACCGACAGCAATGCCAGCGCAGGCGCCGCAGCAACGGCGGCCGAAGGTCTGACTGCCGCCACAGCGGCATCCACCGAACAGGCGTTTGCCGAACAGCAGGCGCGCGAGCGTGCCGCCGCCGATGCGGCGGACAAGGCACGTCAGAGCGCTGAAGAGGCTGTTGCCCGTCAGCGCAGCGAAGCCGAGGCAGCACGCCAGCGTGCCGAGGCCGAAGCAGCCCGTCTGAAGGCTGAAGCCGAGGCTGCCGAAGCCCAGGAACTGGCCGCACGCCAGCGGGCTGAAGCGCAGGCCGCAGAGCGCGCGGCACAGCAAAGGGCCGCTGAGGAACGAGCCGCAGCCCAGGCTGCCGAAGATGCACGTCAGCAGGCCGAGGCCCAGCGTCTGAAGGCACAGGCCGAGCAGCAGGCAGCCGAGCGTGAAGCGGCCCGGGTCCGCGCCGAAGCACAAGCTGCTGAAAAAGCCCGCCAGGCACAGGCTGCGCCTAGCTGCCCCGCCTGCAGCGCCCCCGTGGCAGCCAATGACCTGTTCTGCGGCGAATGCGGCAACAAGCTCAGGTAGAAGCTGTGTGAAAGCCTGCAGCGCTTCACCAGCAAGTGCTGCAGGCCCAGTAAAAAGGGGCCTCAGGCCCCTTTTTTGGTACCTCCCGGACTCAGAGCCCGCAGGACTGTGCGACCTGCTCCTTAAGCCTCTCGCTCGAAGGTTCGCGCCCCGTCAGCGCCAGCAACCCGCAGGCCAGCGACCCCTGCCAGTGCACATAGTCATGACCGGTGCTGTGCACACGCTGCACGACCTTGTTGCCCTTGGCACGCAGCACATCGCCCAGCTCCTGGCTGGTTTCGCGTATGCCTGCCTGCCCGCCACGAGCCCCTTCGTAGATCCCGGCATCCAGGTAAAAGCGGATCGGCAGCTGCGGCGATTGCTGATACTGACGCGCCAGCCAGTTGGGCGACTCGCCCTTGGGTGCCCACCAGTAGGAGCCCGAAAGACTGAGCACATTGCCAAACCACTGCGGATAACGCAGCGCCACATAGCTTGAAGCCAGGCCGCCATAGCTCGATCCTGCAATCACCGTGCGCTCGGCCCCTGCCGCTATGCCCTGTGCCTTGAGCCAGGGCATGAGCTGCTTGCCCATGAAGTCGGCAAACACCGGGTTGGGCGGCAACTCGCGGCTGCGCGCGTCGCCTGCGCCATTGGCCACCAGCACGACGGCTGTTGCAGGCAGCAGGCCGTCGGCCATCAGATTGTCGATGATGGCGGGCGTGGGAACCTGGCGCAGATAGGCCTGGGCGTCGAACAGCACCAGCAGGGAATGCCCAGCCGCATCGGCCTGCTGCCAGCCCTGCGGCTTGTAGATCCAGATGTCGCGCCCATTGCCCAGCGCCTGGCTGCCCAGCCAGTGACGCTGCAACTGGCCGGTTGGCACGCTGGCGCGGGTCTGGCTCCAGGGTTGTGGCGGCGCCTTGGCCAGTGTCAGCACGGAGCGCCCGTCGAAGCGATCCTGCACCGCCTGCAGATCCGCAGACCGCCCCCAGCTCTGGCGATTGAGAGGGTCGCGCTGCAAGGTGGACAGAATGGATCGGCGCTGAATCATGGTATCGGCCGAGACCACAGGCACATCGGGCGCAAAACCATAGCTGAGCCGTGCATCCCTGGGCATGACGAAACTGGCCCACCAGACATCGCTGCTTCCGAGGCGCTGCAGCGGCTCATGATTGCCCGAGGGACTGCCGAACAGTCGCACCGACTGCCGTGCGCCGCGCCAGACAAAGCTCACCAGCTGGTGCTCCGCATCCCAGGGCTCGATCAGCGGCGTGCCCTCGCGTTCCATTTCCTGCCAGAAGCTGCGGCTGTCGCCGCCCTGCACCAGCCGCGCCTCCAAGGCCTTGAGCCTGGGACTGCGCAGCGGCTCTGGTTCGAGCTCTGCCGCAGGCGCATGGTCGACCGCCAGCGGCGCCAGCACCTGGGTGATCGTCAGCTCGTAGGCGCCAGGACTGGGCGCAGCATAAGTCGGAGCACCGCTGTGCCCGCCCTGCGCCGCCGACATGCCGCTTGCTGACGATGCATAAGGCTGGGTATTTTCTGCGCGCAGCACCAGACGCTCCTTCGCCTTGCCCCGGCTTTGCCAGGTGAATGCGTGATCGACGCCTGCGCCCTGACTCAGCCGCCGCAGATGGCGTCCGTCAGGCGTTTCCACATCCAGCGCCACGCCCAACGCCTGCAGATTGCCGCGCACCACGGCACCGGCCGGTGCCTCCAGCTGCAGGCTCAGCTTCTGTCCCGGCACCAGCCTGCCGGAGAGCGGCTCCCGCACCAAAAGCAACGAGGCCGCCTTGGTCGCGCTCTGAACGGTATCGGCCGGCAAGGGCCGGGCCGCACCGGCCTGGCCGCCGATGCCGACGCTGACCGCAGCCAGCAGACCTGGAACAAGCAGGGAGCGCAGCCCTTTGCCCGATGGCCTGTGGCCCGTCACCGTCACCGGCAACCCTTGATGATTTCCATGCATTGATGCGTCCTCCGCCTCAGAAGTCCACCGCAGCGCTGATGCGCACGGTGCGCGGGGCGCCCACGGTCAGGAAGTTGTCGGCAAAGGCTCCAGCCCAGTAGTTGCGACCAAAGACGTTATCCACCGTACCGCGCAAGACCACTTTCCTGTCGGCAACGCGCGTGGTGTAGCGGGCGCCGACATCAAAGCGCGTCCAGCTCGGTGCACGCAAGGTGTTGGCCGAGTTGACCCACTGCTTGCCTGTATGCACCATGCGTGCGTTCAGCGCCAGACCGGCCACACCCGGCACATCCCAGTCTGCCGCCAGATTGGCCGCCCAGCGCGCTGCGCCGAAAGCATCATGGCCATCGTTGTTGGCGCCCTGGGTGCTGGTCAGCTTGGGCTGCAGGTACGTGATGCCGCCCAATACGCGCAAACTGGAGCTCACGGCACCGAAGGTATTCCACTCCACGCCGCGATTGCGCTGCTCTCCATTGAGCTTGAGGGTATTGGCCGCCGTATCGATGGTGGTCGAAGGCTTCTCGATCTGGAACAGAGACAGCGTATTCGTCCAGCCTGCGCGGCGCCACTTCACGCCCGCCTCCATCTGCTTGGATTTGTAGGGAGCGAATGTCTCGCCTGCATTGGCATAGGTGGAGCCGACCTCGAGACCGGGACTCAGCCCCTCGATGTAGTTGGCGTAGAAGGACAAATCCTCACCCCAGGGCTTGGCCACCAGACCCAGCATGGGAGTCACAGCGCTCTCGTCGTAGCCCTTCATCTTCTGATTCACGCGCTGGTGGCGTGCGCCCAGCGTCAGCTGCAGCCTGTCCTGCAGCAGGCTCAGAGTATCGGCCACGGCGAAACTGCGGATCACATTGTCGTTTTCCTGGCGCACGGCATTGCGCGGTCCGGCCAGAATCGGCAGCACCGGATCGTAGATATTGGTGGTGTAGCTGCTGCTGACCACGATGGGCAGCGCGCGCCCGCTTTGCTGCTGCAGCTCGTTGAACGAGAACACCAGCTGATGGCCCACATCGCCGGTTTTGAAGCGGCCACGCAAACCCGCATCCAGCGCCGTGCTGTTGGTATAGCCCTGAAGGTTATAGGTCTGACCCACGGCAGAGCCGTCGCCCACGGCATTGAGCACCACCCGCGTGCCTGTGGGCTGACCAGCATAGTCATGCCAGGCCTTGCCCAGGCTGCCGTAGAGCTGCCAGCTGTCACTCAGCTCGAAACTGCCGCGCAGTGCCACCGATTTATTCTCCACTTCGGTGTTGACGCCGCGGAACAGATGGTTGCTGGCATCCGGCGCGCCGATCAGATTCTTCATCTTGCCAAAGCTCACCATCACCGGGCTGCCGTTGTCCAGGTTCACCTTGTAGTGATAGGCATCCAGTCCCAGCGTGAAGCGATCGCCCTGATAGTCAAGCGCCACGGCACCTAGACGGCGACGGCGCTTCTGGTCGTCGACCTCGGTCTCGCCGCTGGACAGCGCGCCGTTAAAGCGTATGCCCAGGCGGCGCTCGGGGCCGAAGCGCCTCGATACATCCACATGCTCCTGCAACTGAGAACCCGAGGTGAAAGTCGTGGTCAGCCGCGTCAGATCATCGGCCAGCGGCTTCTTGCTGACCACATTCACCACGCCTCCCACCGCTCCACTGGGAGCCATGCCGCCGAGCAGCGCACCGGGGCCCTTGAGCAGTTCCACGCGCTCGATCATCTCGGTCGGCACATGGCTGTCGGGTGCCAGGCCATACAGGCCGTTGAACGCCACTTCACTGGCATTGACGTCGAAGCCCCGAATCACATAGTTTTCGTTGACATGGCCGGTACTGGTGGAGAAGCGCACCGAAGAGTCGTTTTCCAGCACGGCAGCCACCGTGGCCGCATTCTGGTCGCGGATCAGCTCTTCGGAGTAGGCGGTGATGTTGAAAGCAGCATCCATCACATCCACATTGCCCAGCAGCCCCAGGCCTGCACCCTTGGCGACCTGAGCACCAGGGGCCAGCGCAGGCAGAGCGCTGCCGTCCTGTTTGCCGGAAACCGTGACTTCGCTCAGGCGCTTTTCCTTCGGGTCGGCCGTCTGGGACTGCGCCTGGGCGCCCGCACTCAAAACCACCAACACTGCCAGCCCCACGGCTGAGCGGGGGCTGCGGCACGCCGCAGAAGACAGCCAATGCACGAATGGAGCAAACTGCGTGGATGCGAGCGCTGAAGCCGACGGCGCCTTGCCTGCGCCGCCACGAACTGGGGTTGCCATGTAGACCTCGTTTTCGATCAATCTCCTATGGCTAAAACGAAGTGCGTGGCTAAGGCTTATCGAGAATGAATCTCAATTAGATGGATTGTATAACAAGCAAAACCTCTCAAAACAATAGCAACAATCTATTTCTCTACATAGCGATAATCCGTTTTCATGGCTGAGTCCTAGCGGGCTCTTCCGTCTCGCAGTCCTGCTCGGCGTTCTCGCTCATCAGCACACGCACCACCTTGCGGGCATCGGCATCGAAGACCGCGATATCGGGGCAGTAACGGGCACCTTGAGGCGTATCGACCTTGCGGTAGCTTGCGCCATAGGTCTTGAGGACCCGGGGTGGCTGTCCGGCTCTGGGCTCGGCCAGTACCTGTACCTGGTTCTGGCCCATGGTGGCAGCGGGATCGGCATCGCACCAGTCGGCAGTAGGCTCCTGCCCCAGACTCAGTTCGCCGCCGCGCTGGTACAGGCCGCTAGGCCAGTACACATGGCCTTGCGCATAGTCCGGCATCTGATAGCAGGCCATGAGCTTGCCACCCTTGCGCACCGGCAGCATATGGCTTTCGGCCTGCTCGACCAGCTCCAGCCCCGCGGGCTTCCAAGCATAGATGTCCACGCCATGGCTGCAGCAGCTGGCACGCCATTCGCTATAGATGCGTTTGGCCTTGCCATCGAAGGCGGGTGAGCTGATGTCCTGCAGGGACTGCGGCCCCAGCACCAGCTTCTGCGTACTCGGGTCGTAAAGCCAGGTGCGGTGCGCAATATTCGGCCCGGCAGGCAGGTCCAGCGCCTGGGTCAGATCCGGCCAGCCGTCAAAATTCGCATCCACCCAGCGCGGCTGCACCAGCCAGCAACTGCCCACGGCGGCGGTCGGCAGGCTTTGCTTCAGGCTTCCCTGCTCATAGACCTGAATGGCGGAAACCTGCAGATCCGTATGTTCTCCGCAGTCGGCCAGGGAGCGCAGCCTCTGATTCATCAGCAGGCGCAGCTCGTAATTCAACGCATGGGGGAAAGCCGGGGGCTGGCGCAGCAGGTGGACCGGCCAGCGCTTTTTGCCATCCATGGACTGCCACTGCCCCTGCAGGCGCGGCGGCGCCATGCCCGGCAAAGCCGCCAGCGACCAGCGGCCAGACGGCTTGGGATCGCTTGCTCCAGCCATCGGGGTCTCGGTCAGCTGTCCGCTTGCCGAGCCTTCCAGGTCAAGTGTTGCACCGGGCCGATTGCAGGGTTCATAGCAATAGCTTCCCCCGACGGCGCCATCGAGCCGCCACAGCTCCAGCTTGACTGCCTTGCCGGCAATCTCGCCGCGATAGCTGGCCGACCAGACCACCGCTTCATGCGGGGTTTCTGCCGTCTCGGCATACACCATCGACGCCCAGCCCATGAGCGCCATAGCGATGTTCAGGCCCGCAGCCCGGCCAGTCAGGCATTTCAGCGTCATATCACTCCCATTCACTTCGATCACCAGATTCGTGACTGCATCATGCCCGCAGCAAACCTTTTAATGTGCGGCCAATATGAATGCTGCAAGATGTGACAAATCTGCGTACAAGCATGGACAGCCAAAGCGATTTATGCAATCAGACAACAACACACAACAAAGCCGCAATATGGGCCTGCTGGTCGCAGCCCAATCCCTGGGAGGTGCCTCTCCGCCCATCATCATCTCGCTGGGCGGTCTGGTCGGGCAGCAGCTGTCGTCCAACCCCACAGCGTCCACCTTGCCGGTCAGCATCTACCAGCTCGGGCTGGCGCTATCCACCCTGCCGGCCGCCTGGATCATGAACCGCATGGGCCGCCGCGCGGCCTATGTGCTGGGAGCCATTCTGGGCGTGATCTCCGGCGTGGTCGCCGCTCAGGGCATTGCTCACAGCGACTTCGTCACCTTCTGCATCGGCACGGCGCTGGCCGGCTTTTATGCGGCCTGCGTGCAGAGCTACCGCTTCGCCGCCACCGATATGGTGAGCGAGCCCGCGCAACAGGCCAAGGCCATTTCGCGCGTGATGATCGGCGGCCTGATTGCCGCCATCATCGGCCCGCAGGTGGTGATCTGGACGCGCGACGCCCTGCCTGCCACCCCGTTTGCCGGCAGCTTCTACAGCCAGGCGGTGCTGGCCCTGCTGGCCCTGCCCCTGCTCATGGGCCTGCGTCTGCCGCCTCCTCAGAGCAAACAGGCCGTGGCTGACGACGCCAGGCCGCTGGGCGAAATTGCCCGCACGCCCCGGTTCGTCGTGGCCTGCGCGGCGGGTGTGGTCAGCTACGGACTGATGGCGTTCCTGATGACCGCTGCGCCCATGGCCATGGTGGGCTGCGGCCACAGCGTGGGCGAAGCCGCCATGGGCATCCAATGGCATGTGCTGGCCATGTTCGTACCCAGCTTCTTTACCGGCAAGCTGATTGCGCGCTATGGCAAGCGACCCGTGACAGCTCTGGGCCTGCTGATGATAGGCGCGGCCGGCGTGCTGGCCTTGATGGGCCTGGATATCTTCCACTTCTGGGGTTCGCTGATTTTGCTGGGCGTGGGCTGGAACTTCGGCTTCATCGGTGCCACGGCGCTGCTGACCGAGTGCTACCGTCCCTCGGAACGCGCCAAGGTGCAGGCACTCAACGATTTCCTGGTCTTCGGCACAGTGGCCATGGCCTCGTTCGGATCAGGGCAGTTGCTGCACAGCGCCGGCTGGAACGGCATCAATATCGGCATGCTGCCCCTGGTAGCCGTCGTGCTGGTGCTGCTGGGCCTGCACAGCCAGCGCAGGGCAAACGCCTGAAGCTGTGCCGATTTTTCCGCCTCAGACAGCTATCAAAATAGAAGCTTGTATCGCATTGAGATCAATGAAATAGAGTTATTTCAACGATGAAATCCATTCAGGAAAAGCGCTACAAGCTATATTTTATATAGCAAAACATCCCCTGTGAATGAACCGAGCGGGTGTTGCCTGAAGACCGGATCAGCGCTCGCAGCAAACCGTCTTCAAGACCGCCACCGGCAGGCCAGGAGGAAATGCCGGCAAGCTGCCGGGCTGCAGCTTGCCGAGGACTACCCCGGCCTCATCCCTAAAAGCGGCTACTCAGTCCCACGACGGCCTTGCCCCGGGCCGTGATGCCGACGCCCCGGGCCTGCCACGCAATACAGCAGCGGGCACTTCAGGCCCCGGAACATGGGTAACGCCCGTAACGCCCGTAACGCATTTCAGCGCCTTCCGGCCTGGCCACAGGCACCGCCAGGCTCCATCGGACCCGGCCTCTCTTCAAGCCATGCAGCGTCTCTTGCGCCTCCCCGGCTCCTCTGAGCGAGCTCCGGGCAAGGCCTTGCGAGCACCCTCTGTAGCCGGCACCCACTGCAGACCGATCTGCGTCAGCAAGCGCATGAGACCACTGCTTACGCAACCTACAACGGCGTCACATTTGCATCTCATGCAGATTAGAAAAATCCTTACGAAATCCAATATTGATAAGTGATTTCTATAGGAATAGTATTTCCACAAAATTAAACAAAAGAATGAAGTTGATAGAGAAATTGTATTTAGTCACATATCGCCCGGATCCTGCAGAAACCAGTCAGATGAGCTGAACGCAGCAGACAGCCAGCGTCAACTCTGAGGCCCGGACAGGATTCGCTGAACACAGGACTGGAGTTTGACCATGACATCTTCCGAACTCAGCGCAGCATCCGAGCTGATGGCCGGCCTGCTCACCGAGCCGCGCTCGCTGATGTTGCTGCTGCTCCTGCTGGCTGCCAGCATCAGCGATCTGCGCACACGGCGCATCCCCAATCGCCTGACTTTTGGTGGCATCACCCTGGCCCTGCTCTATGGTCTGCTGGCCCACCACCCCCATAGCGGCGGCTTTTTCTGGGCGCTGGGCGGCATGGCGCTGGGTCTGGTCATGATGCTGCCGCTGTATCTGCTGCATGCCATGGGCGGCGGCGACGTCAAGCTGATGGCCATGGTCGGCAGCTTTATCGGACCCGAGGCCACCTGGCAGGCCGTGATCTTTGTCTTCATCACCGGCGGTGTAGCCGCCATCAGCTACGCACTCTGGCACCGCATGGCCGGCAGGCTGCTGCGCAACTCTGCCGAGGCCGTCCAGCTGCTCTACATCAATGTCGCGGCAGGGATCGCTCCCGATGCCCGCTCCAGCTCGGCGCATTCGGTAGGCAAGCTGCCTTACGGCGTCAGCATCGCCCTGGGAACCCTGGCGTTCCTGGTCGCTCGACAGTTCACCTGGGTCTAGTCACTTACATCACGGCATAGCGGGAGCCTCCCATGAAAAACCTCAAAGCTTTGGGTCTGTTTGTCCTCGCCGTACTGGCCAGTCTGGCGGCTGCAGTCTATGCCGCCAACTGGGTCGCCCAGCGCGGCAGCCTGGACGCCGACAAGGTGGTCGTTGCTGCCACCGACATTCCACTGGGCGGCAAGATTTTGCCGAACATGCTGAACACCGTGGACTGGCCGCGGGGCTCCATACCCGATGGCGCCTTCCATGACATGCAGCAGCTGCAGGACCGAGTGGTCAAGGTCGGCGTGCTGCGCGGCGAGGCCGTGCTCGAAGGCAAGCTGGCGCCGGTCGGCACCAAGGGCGGACTGGCAGCCGTCATCGCTCCGGGCAAGCGGGCCATGACGGTACGCGTCAACGATGTGGTCGGTGTGGCGGGCTTCGCCCTGCCGGGCAACTACGTGGATGTGGTGGTCAATGCCCAGCAGGAGCAGGCCGGCAAGATGGAGGATTCGCGCCAGATCAGCAAGACCGTACTTGAAAACGTGCTGGTCCTGGCCGTGGCCCAGGAAGCCGACCGCGACGAGACCAAGCCCAAGGTGGTGAGCGCCGTCACTCTCGAGCTGAGCCCCGAAGATGCCGAGAAGCTCGATCTTGCACGCAGCGTAGGCAATCTTTCACTGGTGCTGCGCAACCAGATCGACAAGGACCCGACCAGCACCGTCGGCATCACCAAGCACCAGCTGTTTGGAACACCTGAGCCTGTGCCTGCCCCCGTCAAGGTCGCAGCACCCGCCAAACCCGTGATGCAGCGAGCCAGGCCCGCTCCCCAGGCTTCGACAGCCACCTGTGTCGAAGTGATCCAGGGCGGCGCTCGAACTCTCAACTGCTTCTGATCTTCTACCGTAACCACTCAGAGAGGTCGGCCGTGCAACACCATCACCTATATCTGGCAGCTAGCATGCTGCTCGCCAGCTCAGCACCTGTGCTGGCCCAGTCTGCGGGCACGCCTGCCCAGCCCGGCCCTGTGGCTGCGGCCGCTCCCGCAGCTCCCCGCACCACCCTGCCAGCCAGGAATTGCACGGCCATTCACACAGAGGACCCGACCACGGTCACGCTGGGTAAATCCGTGGTCATTCCGCTGAACTCGCCCATGGCGCGCATCCTGGTCAGCGGCCAGACACCGGGAGCCGGCCAGTCAGCCCCCATGGCCGCCAACGGACAGCCGCAGATGCAGGTACAGAACGGCATGGGCGATATCGAAGTGCAGCTGCTCAGCCCCAGGGATCTGTTCTTTCGCGGCCGCAAGTCCGGCTCCATGAACGTCATCCTGCAGAACGCCCAGGGAGCCTGCTTCATCAAGGACGTGATCGTCACCATGGACCCGGGCCCGCTGCAGGCCAAGCTCAGCGAGCTCATGCCGGAGGAGCGCAGCATTCGCGTCCAGGGGGCCGACAATGCCCTGGTCCTCAGCGGAGAGATCAGCAATCCGCTGCGCCTGGACGATGTGGTGACGCTCGCCGGCGCCTACAGCGACAGCAAGAAGATCGTCAATCTGCTGCGCACCACCTCGCCTCACCAGGTGATGCTGGAAGTCAAGATTGCCGAGGTCAGCAAGACCTTGCTCGACAAGCTGGGCTCCAGCCTCAGTGGCCAGCGCATTGCCAGCAATGGCCAGAACAGCTACAGCATCCTCTCCAACTTCCTGAGCGGCGGCAGTGGCGTGTTGAGCGCCTTGCGCATCGGCAAAGGCTCGATCAGCATCGATGGGCAGAAGGATGACGGCCTGGTGCGCATCCTGGCCGAGCCCAACATCATGGCCATCAGTGGCCAGCAGGCCAGCTTTCTTTCTGGCGGCAAGATCTTCATTCCTGTGGCGCAGACCAATACCAACGGTGTACCGGTGATGTCGCTGGAGGAAAAGGAATTCGGCATCGGGGTCAAGTTCACACCGACCGTGCTCGGCAACTCGCGCGTCAACCTCAAGCTGGTGTCCGAGGTCTCGGATCTGTCGCAGACCGGCTCGCCCTTCACCTCCATCAATGGCGTCACCTCCGTGATCCCCTCGCTCACGGTAAGGCGCGCGGACACCACGGTGCAGCTCAATGACGGGCAAAGCCTGGTCATTGCCGGCCTCATCAAAAACAATATCACCGAGGCCGTCAAACGCTTTCCGGGGCTGGGGGAAATACCGGTTCTCGGCGCGCTGGCCCGCAGCACCGAGTTCCAGACCGATCAGACCGAGCTGATGTTCATCATCACTCCGCGCCTGGTACAGGCTCTGGCCGAAGCCCCCAGAGTGCCCACCGACAACCATGTACCACCCTCACGCGCCGAGCGCTACCTCAACGGTGCACTGGAGAGCTCCAAGCCCGCGCCTGCAGATAAGACAGCTCCTGTACCTGCACCTGCCATGCCTGCCGACGCAGCCACACCGATGCCAGCACCAACCGCAGCACCCCAGGAGCTGCAACCACCGGCACCGGTCGAGCCCTCGGTCGACCGTCCCGCCCCCCTGAATCCGCCCACCTGAACCGGAGTCAAGCCATGACCGAACGCAGCATCCTATTTTCCGTGGCCCTCGCCGCCCTGCTGGCGGGCTGCGGCAGCACAACCCCCAACTACGACGCCCGCTTTGGCGAAGCCGTGCGCACCGCCCGCCTGCAGATGACCATAGACCCGCAAGCGGGCAAGGCGGCCGGAGTCGGCGTGGATGGCGCCACCGGCATGGATGGTCGCGCCACGCGCCACAGCATGGAGAGATACGAGCAAAGCTACAAGAGCCCGCCTCAGGCCATCAACGTCATCAATATTGGCGGCTCGCTGACCAGCAACAACTCCGGCAACAGCGGTGGCAACAGCGGCGGCACGCCCTGAGCAGCCGCCAGATTTTCACCATCCAGCCAATTGATTCCGAAAGGAGCCCTGATCGCACATCGGCCTTGCACGCCAGCCCTCGGCACAGTCGCCGACCTTTCGAAACGGTATTCAATCCATCAACATTGTGAGGTTCATCATGTCCCATATCGCTCAACAATTTGGCCATTCCCTGCTGTCTTTTGCTCGTGACGATGAAGGTGCGCAAGTCGTCGAATACGCACTGATCATTGCCGTGGTCTCCATCGCGCTGGTCGTCGCGCTCCGGGCCCTCACCACCGGTACAAGCTTTAGCGGCTTCATCTCCCGCGTCTCGAGTTGCCTGACAAGCACGACCTGCGCTTGACCCGGTCCCGCCGGTCGTCCTGGACATACACCTTTACGGGAGAAAGCCATGCACTCCGTCACCCAATGGGGCAATCACTTGCAGCACTTCCTCAGGGACGATGAAGGTGCTCAGGTCGTCGAGTACGCGCTGATCATTGCCGTGGTGTCCATCGCACTGGTACTGGCAATTCAGGGTCTGGCTGGCGGCAAGTTTGCGGACTTCATCACACGAGTCTTGAACTGCCTGACGGGCACCTGCTCCTAGCAGCGACGTCAAAGGGGTCGGCGCAGCAGTCCTGCTGGGGCGCCGACCGCCTCTGACCCGCAATCATTCACCGGTTCTGCCGCCCTATGAGAGGCCATCATGAGCACCCGCATTCTTGCCCCGACCCTGGTGCGGCCTGCCGGAAGCCGCAGCCGGCGCAGTTCACGGCGCCAGCAGCATGGCGCCATCATCGTCACGGCAGCACTGGCTCTTTTGCTGCTGCTGGGATTCATGGGCATCGCGCTGGATTTCGGGCGCCTGTTCATCGTCAGGACAGAGCTGCAGACGGCACTTGACAGCTGCGCGCTGGCCGCAGCGCGCGAACTCAACAAGCAGCCCGATGCAATCAGCCGCGCCGTAAGCGCAGGTGTTGCTGCCGGCAATCTCAACGGAGTGAACCTGCAGTCGGCCAACTGGAGCGGCCAGGGTCAGATCACCGCCGCCGATGTCAGCTTTCGCGACGCCAGCTATCTGAGCACCACCAGCGCGACGGCTGCCGTCTATTCGCAGTGCACGCACACCCAATCCAATATCGGCATATGGCTGCTGAAGGCACTGGGAGCCTTCTCCGGCGACAGCACCAGCTTTCCGGCCACCGGCAGTGTGGGCGCTTATGCGGTGGCCACACGGGCCAGTGCGCAAAGCGCCTGCCCGATTCCCGTAGCACTTCAGGCAAAAACGCCCGGGGCAACCAAGCCCGACTACGGCTACACAGCCGGGGACTGGCTCACCCTACTGGCCAAGTCCAGCGGCGGCAGCACCTTCGGCTGGGCCAATCTGGACGGCTCCAACAGTGCCTCCGAGACCGCCGACGAGCTCAACGGCCATTGCGGCAGCAAGCTGGGCGACACCCTGGGCACACCCGGCGTTCAGGCTTCCATCGTCGAAATCTGGAACTACCGGTTCGGCATCTACAAGAACTCCAGCGGACCCAGCGTGGGCCGGCCCGACTACACCGGCTATATCTACAACACCAGCACCTGGAGTGCCGGCCGCAGCGCCTACAACGGCAGCTCGGGCAGCACGCCCAACTTTCTCGCCCAGCGCCTGGCGTTCACGCCCTGTGGTAACAACCCCGCCCAGTGCGGGCAGCAGGGTGGCGGCTTTTCTTCGGTTGCCACATCGGCCCAGCACAGGGCCTATGGCGCGGACCGCCGCATCGTGACGGTGCCCATCGTCGATACCGGCCGCAAGGTGGTCGATTTCGCCTGCATGCTGATGCTCGAGCCCATGGCGATCCCGGTCGATGACGTCAAGCTCGAGTACCTGGGCAATGCCAGCGCCACTGGCAGCCCCTGCACCACCAGCGGACTCGCAGGCGGTTCGGCCGGCCCGCTGGTTCCCGTCCTCGTGAGGTGAACACATGTCCAAGCACCATAGGCAACAGGGGGTGGAGCTGGTGGAACTGGCTCTGATCCTGCCCTTTTTACTCCTGCTGAGCATGTTGGTCGTCGAATTCGGCCGCGCGCTCTACGAATACAACACAGTCACCAAATCGGTGCGCGATGCGGTGCGCTATCTCTCGGTGCAGCTGCCCAACACCGGCTGCAGCCAGGCACAGAACCTGGTGGTATACGGCCAGACCACGGCGGGAACCACACCTCTGGCCCCCGGCCTGAACACCGGCTCCGTGAGCTGCTCCTGGCAGACCAGCGGAACCTATCCGCTGATCAACACCGTCACCGTAACCGTCACCGGCTACCGCTTTCGCTCCATGACCGCCAGCGTCTTCGGCTTGCAACTAGGCGATGCCAACGGCGGCCTGACGCTGAGCAATATCGCCGCCACGATGAGGACACAGACATGAAAACGCCACGTCACTCCCGCTCCGAGCGCGGAGCAACCATCATCGAGTTTGCCCTGGCTCTGCTGGTCTTCCTGATGTTTCTGTTCGGCATCCTGGATTTCAGCCGCATGCTGTTCACCTGGGTGGCGGCCAACGAGGCTGCGCGGGCCGGGGCACGGTATGCCGCAGTCTGCGACGACACCGCCCAGCAGTCCAAGGTGCTTGCCCGCATGCAGGCCCTGCTGCCCCAGGTGAGCACCATCAATGTCAGCTGGGCCCCCTCCGGCTGCACCACGGCAAGCTGCCAAAGCGTGACCGTCTCGATCACGGGGCTGAAATTCCAATGGATATCGCCCATCGTGGGCCAGGGGCTGCAAGCGGCCATTCCCATGCCCAGTTTCGCCAGCACGCTGCCCCGGGAAGTCATGCGCCAGGACATCAACAGCAGCACGGCCTGCTCAAGCTAACCAGGGGTGCCACATCATGAAAATCGCCATCATCTCTCCCAACACCACCCATCTTCAGGAGATGGCCCGCGTGCTGCAGGAGCAATCGCACCAGGTCCAGACCTTCGAAGGCGGCAAGACACGCATGCCTTCGATTGCCGAGCAGCACCGGCCTGATCTGATGATTGTGGACGGCATGTGCTGCGAGCCGGCCGACCTCGCGCCGGTGGAGTATGTGACCACGCATCAACCGCACATTGCCGTCATCTTGATGTGTGCCCAGCAGACACCCGAGTTCCTGCTGCAGTCCATGCGTGCCGGCGTTCGCGAAGTGCTGACTTCACCGGCTCCGCGTCAGGCCCTGCTGGACGCAGTGCACCGCATCGCGGCCAAGCTGCAACATCACACAGCGGACCGCCATCAGGGCCAGATCATGGCCTTGCTGCCCTGCAAGGGCGGCAGCGGAGCCACCTTCCTGACCACCAACCTCGGCTGGATGCTGGCGCGCAAGCACTCGGTGTTGCTGATCGACCTCAATCTGCAGTTCGGCGACACCCTGGCCTACCTGCATGAATCCAAACCCGCCTCGACCCTGGCAGATGTGGCCCGCGACATTCATCGCCTCGATGCGTCCTTTCTCACGGCCAGCACCGTCAAGGTCACTCCTCACCTGCATGTGCTGGCGGCCCCCGAAAGCGCCATGCATGCCATGGAGGTGGAGCCTGCGCATGTGGATGCAATCCTGCAGCTCGCCAGCATGCACTATGACTTTGTCCTGATCGACATGGGGCGTGTGCTTGATCCGCTGGCGCTGCGGGTGCTCGACAGGGCCCAGCTGATCGTTCCCGTGTTGCTGCCCAATGTGCCAGCCGTGCGCAATGCGCAGAAGCTGCTGCACATGTTCCGCGATCTGGGCTATCCAGAAAGCCGTCTGTACCCGGTACTTAACCGGGTCGACCGGCGCAGCGAAATCGGCCTGCCCGAAGTGCGCAAGGCACTGGGCCTGGAGCAGCAATGGCGCAGCATTCCCGACGCCGCACCGGAAGTGCAGGCGACCATCAATGCGGGAGTGCCGCTGGCCGAATCCTGCCGCAACAGCGCCGTGGTCCGCGAACTGGGCGCCTGGGCCGATGCACTGTCGCCTCAGGTCCGGGAAGACAGCAACGGCTTTTTGAACCGGCTCTTCCGCCGGGCATGAGCCATCCCCCTAGCGCACAAGGAGACCGTCATGTCACTCAGAGATTTCTTGGCCACATCAGCGACGCGCGCCTCCAAGCCGGCGCTGCAGGTTGTGCCCGAAGCGGCGGACACGCCCGAGGTCGCCGAGCCGCAAACGCCGCCCTCTGCGCCCGCCGCCCCGCATTACGGGCACTCCGCCGCCTATCTGGCGCTCAGGGCGCGCATTCATGCCAAGCTGCTGGAGCGCTTCGACCTGGCAGCGCTGGAGTCGCTGCCCACGCAGACGCTGCAGCAGGAAATTGCCAGCATGACCGAGCGCCTGCTGGAGGAGGACTCTGCGGTCGTCAACGATCTGGAGAGAAGGCTGCTGATCCGCGACATCCAGCACGAGATGCTGGGCTTCGGCCCTCTCGAGCTGCTCATGACCGACCCTGCGATCTCCGACATCCTGGTCAACCGCCACGATCAGATCTATGTGGAGCGCCTTGGTCGCCTGGAACTCACGCCCGTGGTCTTCACGGACGACAAGCATCTGCTTCGCATCATCGACAAGATCGTCTCGCGCATCGGCCGGCGCATCGACGAGTCCAGTCCCATGGTCGATGCCCGCCTACCTGACGGATCGCGCGTCAACGCCGTCATCCCTCCCGTGGCGCTCGATGGCCCCATGATGTCGATCCGGCGCTTTGCGCGCATCCCGCTGCGCATGGAGAACCTGATCCAGGACCTCAAGAGTCTGACACCAGGGATGGCCCTGACTCTGGAAGCCTTGGCCAAGGCCAAGGTGAACATGATCATCTCCGGGGGTACGGGCGCCGGCAAGACAACGCTGCTCAATATTCTTTCGGGCTACATTCCCGCCGTGGAACGTGTGGTCACCATCGAGGATGCCGCCGAGCTGCAGCTGCAGCAGCCTCATGTGGTGCGCATGGAAACGCGCCCACCCAATATAGAGGGCCGTGGAGAAATCACGCAGCGATCCCTTGTGCGCAACGCGCTGCGCATGCGCCCTGACCGCATCATCATCGGCGAAGTCCGGGGCGCCGAAGCGGTAGACATGCTGCAGGCCATGAATACCGGCCACGAAGGCTCGCTGACGACCATCCACGCCAACACTCCGCGCGACTCGCTGGCACGTCTGGAGAACATGGTCGGCATGGCTGGCCTCAATCTGCCGCACCAGGCCGCGCGCCAGCAGATTGCCTCGGCCATCACGGTGATCGTGCAGGTGCTGCGGCTTACCGACGGCAAGCGCAAGATCACCAGCATCCAGGAGATCACCGGCATGGAGGGCGATGTGGTCACCATGCAGGAGATTTTTGCCTTCACCCAGACCGGCGTTGGTGCAAGCGGCGAAGTCCAGGGGTATTTCCACGCCACGGGCGTCAGGCCCAAGTTCGCCGACCGGCTCAAAGGCTTCGGCATTGCGCTGCCCGACAGCATCTTCGCTCCAGAGCGTCACTATCAATGAACTCGGCCCAAAGGTGCTGCCATGCTGTCTTTTTCTTCTTCCCACTCGATCCTGGTGATCATTGCACTGGTGTTTGCCGCCGTGCTTTTGCTGCTCGAAGGCGCTCACATGGTCTGGAAGCAGTACAAGAGTCCCGAGGCAAAGCGGCTTGAACGCCGGCTCAGGGCCTTGTCCGCCGCGGACGATCACAGCAATCCGACCAAGCTGGTCAAGGAACGCGTGCTCAGCGATATGCCCAGGATGCAGCGCATGCTACAAAGCATGCCACGCGCCCACCAGCTGGACCGCGTGATTGTTCAGTCAGGCCTGGAATGGACGGTCTCAGGTTTGCTGCTCGGCATCGGGATAATGTTCTTCCTGGGTGCGCTGGCCGCAAGCATGTTCCATGTGCCCATGGAGCTGGCACTGCTCGCCGGTGCCGTCCTGGGCAGCCTGCCGTGGCTTTACCTGCAGCGCAAGCGCAGTCAGCGCCTGGGCCTGCTGGAGCGCCAGATTCCCGAAGCGCTGGATCTGATTGCACGGGCATTGCGCGCCGGCCACGCATTTTCGGCAGGCCTGCAAATGGCCGGAGAAGAGCTGTCCGAGCCCATAGCCGGCGAGTTCCGCCTTGTGCACGACGAGATCAACTACGGCACAGCGCTGCAGCAGGCCTTGAACAATCTCGGAGAAAGAATACCGATCACCGATCTGCGCTACTTCATCGTCGCCGTATTGATACAGCGCGAATCGGGCGGCAACCTCACCGAGATGCTGAGCAATCTGAGTCGCCTGATCCGCGAACGGCTCAAGCTTCACGCCAAGATCCGGGTTCTGTCCTCCGAAGGTCGACTGTCGGCCTGGATCCTGGGGCTGATGCCTTTTGCCCTGACAGCCCTGCTCAATTTCGTGAACCCGGAATTCATGTCCACCTTGTGGACCGACCCCATAGGCATCGTCATTTTGCAATGGCTGGCCGGACTCATGGTGATCGGCGTGTTGATGCTGCGCCGCATTGTCCGCATACGGGTATGAGTGCGTCCAAACCGCAAGGAGTCCGCCATGTTAATCGTCGCCCTGCTCACTTTCGCTGCCCTCATGCTGGCTGCAGGAGCCCTGTTCTTCTGGGCCACGCCCACGGTCACCGAACAGCGCCTGCAAGAGCTGAGCCCGGCCCCTCTGTCCAGCGGCTGGACAGAAACCGCCGTCAAGCTGGTGGGGCCGTTCGCTCACCTGTCCTCCCCCACCGCAGGCAGTGATGCAACCCCGTTGCGTCTGCGCTTTCTGAATGCAGGCATTCGCAACGAAAACGCGCCCTTGCTGTATTTTGGCGCGAAGACGCTGCTGCCTCTGGTGATGATGTTCCTGGTCTATTCGCTGATGCTGGCCCAGGGCACGACAGACAGCCTGCAACTCCTGCTTTATCCGCTGGTCACCGGGCTGGTGGCCTGCTATCTGCCCAATCTGGTGCTGCGCTGGATGGCCGCGCGCCGCAAACGCGAGATCTTCGAGAATTTCCCCGATGCCGCCGACCTCATGCTGGTCTGCGTGGAGGCAGGCATGGGACTGGATGCAGCGCTGGGCAAGGTGACTGCCGAGATCCGGATCAAAAGCGAAGCCCTGGCCCAGGAGCTTCACTGGACCAACCTGGAAATGCGCGCCGGCAGCACCCGCGAGAAATCCTTGCGCAACCTGGCCGCCCGCACCGGAGTGGACGAGATTCACGCCTTCACGGCCATGCTGACGCAAGCGGACCGCTTCGGCACCAGCATCGGCGACTCCATCCGCGTATTCTCGGACGATCTGCGTCACAAGCGGCAGATGCGTGCCGAGGAGCTGGCCGCCAAGATCCCCACCAAGATGCTGCTGCCGCTGGTGACCTGCATCTTCCCTGCCATCGTGATGGTGGTTCTGGGGCCGGCAATCATCAGACTGCTGCGCATGGTGCTGCCCATGATCGCGGGAAGCGCCTAGGGCGGGCTTGGACTGCCGCACCACTGCTGCATGCCCCGGACGATCCGGGCATGCCGCCAAGCGAGGACGGCCCTGGCCCGTGTCCGGCCCTGGCCTGGAGCGCCTGCGGCAGCCGGCCTTCACGGACGATCGAATGGATCCACAAGGGAGCTTGCGATGAACTTGATGCAGGGAACCGTCAATGGCTGGCAACTGATCAGTCCCCGAAAGCTCGCGCCCATGCTTTTCCTGGCCGCCGTTGCCCTCGGAGAAGCCCTGTGGATACATGCCCGTCCACTTGCCTTTTCCGGTACCGAGCCGGTGCTCTGGACGACTCTGATCCTGCTGAGCATCAGCTTGATCTATGGATATTCGGGGCGTAGCCTGGCCTTGTCCGAGATGTCTTTCTACGCAGCCCTGTGGATAGTGACAGCGCTGATCGGCACGATACTGACCTATATATCCGCGACCCTGAACCTGCCGCTGCTCGATGCCCAATTCACCAGACTGGATCAGGCTCTGGGATTCAACTGGCTGGCTTTCTATGACTTTGTCCAGCAACACCCACTTCTCAGAGCCATCCTCACGCTGGCCTATTTCAGCCTGCTGCCACAGATCTTTTTCTCGATCATCTACCTCTCGCACTGCGGAAGAGACGACAGAAACGAGGAGCTGTGGTGGTCGTCGTTCACTGCCTTGATGCTGACGGCCCTGCTATCGGGCCTGCTGCCGGCCGCAGGCACTCTTTTCTACCACTCCGTAGGTCTGGAAAACGCCGTGCACCTGCCTCACTTCATGGCGCTCAGGGAGAGAAGCCTGAGCGAGTTCGCATTCGGGGATCTGAAGGGCATTGTCACGTTCCCCTCCTATCACACGACGATTGCCTTGCTGCTCATCCATGCCTACAGACAGCTCCGGCTTTTTCGCTGGGTGCTTGCATTGAACATCCTGATGCTGATCTCCACGCCCATCAACGGCGGGCACTATCTGGTGGACATGCTGGGCAGCGGCATTGTTACCGTTTTTTCCATCTATCTGACGAGGCGCGTTCAATATTTCCTGCAGCGATGATTTCAAACTCATCCGCACAATGGGTCAGACCTGGGAGAGTTCTGAATGAAAAATATGTCGTGCAACTTCATGCTGTTGAACGAAGTGATACGGTCTCCCCGCGAGATCGGCGCCCTGTGCCCGAGTTCGGAGCGATTGGGCAACACCATGGCCTCTTTGGTGTGCGGCGGAGACGAGGGCCTGGTGGTAGAGCTTGGAGCAGGAACAGGAGTCATCACCGAGTCACTACTGCGCAGCGGCATCGCGCCCGGCAGACTGGTGATCATAGAAAAGTCCTCCTCGTTCGCCAGCTACCTGTCCGAGCGATTCCCTCAGATCAGCGTTTTTCATGCCGATGCCGGTGACTGGCCCTCGCTTCTCGGTCGTGCAGCGGTCAAGGCCGTAGTCTCCGGTTTGCCGCTTCGCTCACTGCCCCATCAGTCCGTGCACAAGATCACCGATACCTGGGCCCGCTCGCTCACCAGCGATGGCCGCGTGATCCAGTTCACCTACTCGCTGTTTGGCGCATCCGCCTGGCAAAGCGCAGGCCTCAAGCGCATAGACCGCGAAACCGTGTGGGGCAATCTGCCGCCGGCACGGGTGGAAGTGTTCTCACGCCCCTGAGCCTGCGCTGCCTGGCCTTCCCGGTGGAGCTGCTGCATGGCAGGCGCCAATTTACCTGTATCGTTGAGCCATCTGAATCCGCGAGGAGATCGAGGACATGGTGGACATCATTCATAGAATTGGCATCAGAGCGCCTATCGGCGATGTTTTCCAGGCAATCTCTTCCGTTGCAGGTATAGCCGGCTGGTGGACCCGGGAGATGAGCGCAAGCGCAGGGCCCGAAGTCGCGATGAGCGCGCGCTTCACCGACCAGACCGGTCAGGAGCTCGGGAAAATATGCTTCGACCTCGTCAGGCAGGACACAGAGCACAGCGTGCGCTGGCGCTTCACGGACGGGCCCCAAGAATGGATAGGTACCGAGGCAACTTTCGAGTTGAGCCGCCAGGACGGGTACACCATTCTGTTGTTCGGCCACCGGAACTGGCGCGAAACGGTCGAGTTCACAGCCCATTGCAGCATGAAATGGGCTGTCTTCCTGCTCAGTCTCAAAGCTCTGGCCGAGAGCGGCAAAGGCAGCCCGTCTCCCCAAGATACCAAGATCGACAACTGGAACTAGCGCTCCAATGCGCGGCCAGGCAAGGTCCGTTGGAATCTGGGTCCAGGCCCATCATGACCGGCAAGCCATGTCCGCATCTGCCTTACATGGCCCCGGGAGCCACTCCCGGGTACAAGTCGTCATTTTTTGAAAACACCGCGCCACAAAAACCACAAACTGTGCGATCAGCGCGCACAAAACCCTGCTGCACCCAGCGAAGGCACGCGAGTAACCGCTACACTTTGCGCCTCAGGCCTGCGTAATACCCGACGCAGGCCTTTTTTCCCGCTTTTCGAGGTTTTCGCGCACTGCCATGTCCACCGTCTTCAATTTCACCTTTGTTCCCTGGTTCAGGTCTGTGGCCCCCTATATCCACAAGTTCCGACACCAGACCTTTGTGGTGGGCCTGACTGGTGAAGCCATTGATGCGGGCAAGCTCAGCTCCATCGTCCAGGATCTGGCAATGATCCAGGCCATGGGCGTCAAGATCGTACTGGTGCACGGCTTCCGCCCCCAGGTCAACGAGCAATTGCGCCTCAAGGGCCAGGAGCCGCGTTATTACAACGGCATGCGAGTCACCGACTCCATTGCGCTGGACTGTGCCCAGGAAGCGGCCGGCCAGCTGCGTTACGAGATCGAAGCAGCCTTCAGCCAGGGTCTCCCCAATACGCCCATGGCCGGTGCGCGCGTGCGCGTGATTTCGGGCAACTTCCTCACGGCACGTCCCGTGGGCATCGTCGATGGCGTGGACTTCATGCACTCCGGCCTGGTGCGCAAGGTCGACGTGGAAGGCATTCGCAGCGCACTGGACTCCGAAGCCATGGTGCTGGTCTCGCCCTTCGGCTTCTCGCCCACGGGTGAGGCGTTCAATCTCAGCATGGAAGAAGTGGCCACCCGCGTGGCCATCGAGCTCAAGGCCGACAAGCTGCTGTTCCTGACCGAAGTGCCCGGCGTGCGCATGGACCCCAGCGGCCCGGCCGACGAGAACAACCCCATCGATACCGAGCTGCCGCTGGACGCCGCGCGCCGCCTGCTGGCCCAGCTCCCGCCTGCACAGCAGCCTACCGATGTGGGGTTTTATCTGCAGCACTGCGTGCGCGCCTGCGAGCATGGCGTGGAGCGCAGCCATATCCTGCCCTTCTCGACCGACGGAGCGCTTCTGCTGGAGATCTATGTGCACGACGGCATAGGCACCATGGTCATTGACGAAAAGCTCGAAGAACTGCGCGAGGCCACGATCGACGACGTGGGCGGCATCATTCAGCTGATCGAGCCTTTCGAGCGCGACGGCACGCTGGTCAAGCGCGACCGCACCGAGATCGAGCGCGATATCGCCAGCTACACCGTCATCGAGCATGACGGCGTGATCTTCGGTTGCGCGGCCCTGCACCCCTACCTCGAGGCCAAGACCGCCGAAATGGCCGCCGTCACCGTCTCTCCCAAGAGCCAGGGTACGGGCGATGGCGAAAAACTGCTCAAACGCATCGAACAGCGCGCTCGCGCCCTGGGCTGCGAAACCATGTTTGTGCTGACCACGCGAACCATGCACTGGTTCATCAAGCGCGGCTTCCAGCCCGTGGAGCCCGAATGGCTGCCGGAAGCCCGCAAGGCCAAGTACAACTGGGGCCGCAAGAGCCAGGTGCTGGTGAAGAAGCTCTAATCCGCTCCACTATCGAACATAGCTTCCAGCACCTGATGAGAAAGCGTTGGAGGCTATTTTGGGGAAGCAAAGAGATGTGACGTGGCAGGCACCGGCTACGCAAGCAACAGCTCAGGGCGCTGCAAGACCGGCTAACGCAACTTTGCTCTGTCCGCCGTAGCTGCGAATTCTGACGGCGGGCGGCCGAACTGCTTGCGGAAAGCCGCCGAATAGGCGCTATGGCTTTCATAGCCGCTTTCCAGCGCCACGGTCGTGATGGCCATGCCCTGCAGCAACTGGGGGATGGAAGCCATCAGCCGCATCTGCTGATACCACCGACCCCAGTTCATCCCGGTGCTTTTCAGAAAACGACGGTGCAGCGTCTTTGGCGTCAGCGCGTGCTGCCGGGCCAGGGCTTCCACCGTGGTGCGCTGCGCCGGTGCACTCAGCATGCTCTCGCAGATGCGTCGCATCAGCATGTCTTCCGGCCATGGCAGGTAATACGGCAGCGGCGCCAGCGCCTTCAACTCCTCCAGCAGCAGATCGCCCAGCAGCGCATCGCGCGAGCGATGCGGCCCCTGATGGGGCAAGTCGACAAGCGCCGCCATCAGCTCCTTGACCAACGGCGAGACATGGAGCACGCAGTCCTGTGCAGGCAAGCCTGCCGAGCACGCCTGATCAATGAACAGACCGAAGGCTCGCACCGCCGTGGTCGCCGTGATCCGGTGCAGCATGCCCGGGCGCAGCCACACCGCAGTGGTCGGCGGAACCAGCCATTGCCCGCAGGGGGACTCGACCAGCAACACGCCTTCAGAGGCATAAATGACGTGACCACGGGCATGGCTGTGCTGCGGCACCACATGACCAGGCGGATAGCGCTGCTCCACGCCGGTGACAGGCAGTGACGAAAGCTGAGCATGCTGCAGATCCAGCGCATGCGCGCCATGTTCGGGGGATGCAAAACCCATTCAATCTGTCCAAATATCTACAACAAATGGATATCTATCGATAGAAGTCTATACCGTTGACGACATAAAGTAGCCCTACTGTCTGCATCAACCCGCACTTTTGCCGTGAAACATCGCCAGCCGCTTTCGCTACGCCTACTGGCTCTGACATCTGGTCGGGGTCCGCATGCACGCGTTCGCGCATGCTCCCATCCTGGTCTTCCCAGACCCCGGCCTTAGCCAGCCCCATCCGGGCAGGGAGACCAGGTGATCGTTTCTTCAACTCCAAGGTCTCTATGCTGGCTGATCCCTCTACCAAATACCGCGCATTTCCCGTTGTGGACCTGCCCACCCGCCAATGGCCTGCCCGTACATTGACGCAAGCGCCCGTGTGGCTTTCGACCGATTTGCGCGACGGCAACCAGGCGCTGTTCGAACCCATGAACCGCGAGCGCAAGCTGCGACTGTTCGAGGAACTGGTCGCCATCGGCTTCAAGGAAATCGAAGTCGGCTTCCCTTCCGCTTCGCAGACCGACTTCGACATCGTGCGTCACCTCATCGACGCCCAGCTGATTCCCAACGATGTCACGCCCATGGTCATCACCCAGCTGCGCGAGGACCTGATTGCCACCACCGTGCGCAGCGTGGCCGGCGCACGCCGCGTAATCGTGCACCTGTACAACGCCGTAGCCCCGGCCTTCCGCGAAATCGTCTTTGACATGGAAGTGCCGCAGATCATTGCCATGGTCGAGCACCATGTGCGCTATCTGCTCGAGCTGACCGAGCAGCACCCCGAAACCGAATGGGTGCTGCAGTACTCCCCGGAAACCTTTTGCATGGCCGAGTTGGAGGTTTCCCTCGCGGTGTGCAATGCCGCCATTGCCGCCTGGGATGCCGGCCCCAAGCGCCCCATGATCATCAACCTGCCGACCACGGTGGAGGTGTCCACTGCCAATGTATTTGCCGACCAGATCGAATGGATGGAGCAGCGCCTGGCACGGCGCGAACACATCACGTTGTCAGTACACCCCCATAACGACAGAGGCACTGGCGTAGCCTGTGCCGAGCAGGCCCTGCTGGCCGGCGCCCAGCGCGTGGAAGGCTGCTTGTTCGGCAACGGAGAGCGCAGCGGCAATGTGGATCTGGTGACGCTGGCCCTGAACCTCTACACCCAGGGCATTGCCCCGGGCCTGGATTTCTCCGACATCGCGGCCGTGGCACGCATCGCCGAAGCCTCGACGGCCCTGCCCATCCACCCACGCCACCCCTATGTGGGCGATCTGGTGTTCACGGCATTTTCCGGCTCGCACCAGGATGCGATTGCCAAAGGCTTTGCGGCGCAGAAAGCCGATGCTCCGTGGCGCGTACCCTATCTGCCCATAGACCCGCAGGACCTGGGACGTACCTATGACAGCATAGTGCGTGTCAACAGTCAGTCCGGCAAGGGGGGCATTGCCTTCCTGCTGCAGAAGGACAGAGGCATCACCATGCCGCGGCGCATGCAGATCGAGTTCAGCGCCATCGTCCAGGCCTGGGCCGACAGCAGCGAAACCGAGCTCAGCAGCGCACAAATCTGGGAGCTGTTTGAAGCCACCTACCTGCATGTCCGAGCCGGGTCTCGGTCACTGCGTTATGAAAGCCATCGCCTGTTCGACAGCCCGCAAGGCCAGGGTATCGAACTGCACTGGAACGATGCCGACGGGCAGCCCAGGCTGCGCACCGGCATCGGCAACGGCCCTATTGCAGCCGCAGTCGCTGCACTGGAGTTGCCGTTGCGCATCGACAGCTACGAAGAGCGCAGCCTGGGCAACGGCGCCGACGCCTGCGCCGTTGCCATCATCGAAGCCGCATGGCCTGGCGTGCCCGGCTCACGGTTTGGCGTAGGCATGCACGCGAACATCGTCACCGCATCGGTGATGGCGGTCATGAATGCCGCTGCGCGCTTTGAGGGGGACATGATTCAGACCCGAGCGTAGCCTTCGATAGATCGTTGCTTCGCCCTGTCGTCGGCCGATACCGTTTGTTGAGGCCTGGCCTGCGCGGTGCCCTCCCTCATACGCCGACCCGGTCTTTTCCATCTATTTTCGGCGGGTCTGTCACAATTTTGGGGCGGGCCCGTTCTGCCGATGGAGGCCTCTGGCCACTTGGTGCATCGCCGATGTTGCGCTGCGTCACAGCACTACCAAACAGTCTGCACTACAAAGGCGACATCCGATTAGCATGAGGCATGCCATGAACACACTCCCTCCACAGGCCATCAGCCAGGATGTGCTGGCCGAAAAATATCTGGCCGACGGCGAGCAATCCGAACAAGACCTGTTTGCCCGCGTGGCACGAGCCCTGGCAGCCGTTGAGAAGCCCGAGATTCAAGCCCATTGGGAGCAAAAATTTCTGCTCAATCTGCAACTCGGCGCCATCGGTGCCGGCCGCATCATGGCGGCTGCGGGGCTGGACACCAAGGCCACCTTGATCAACTGCTTTGTGCAGCCCGTCGCCGATGCCACCAATGGCTTCGACACCCAGGGCAACCCCGGCATCTACACGGCGCTGTCGCAGGCGGCCGAGACCATGCGCCGCGGCGGCGGCGTGGGTTATGACTTTTCCAATCTGCGCCCACGTGGTGCGCTGGTGCGCGGCACCAATTCGAATGCGTCGGGGCCCTGCTCCTTCATCGATGTCTTCGATGCATCCTGCACCACGGTGGAGTCGGCGGGTGCGCGACGCGGCGCCCAGATGGGCGTGCTGCGCATTGACCACCCCGATGTGCTGGAGTTCATTACCGCCAAGCGACAAAAGGGCCGCTGGAACAATTTCAATGTCTCGGTCGGTGTCAGCAACGCCTTCATGCAGGCAGTCAGGGACGACGCCGAATGGGAGCTGGTGCATGTCGCCAGCCCCAGCGAGGCACAGATACAGGCCGGCGCCCATCGCCGCGACGATGGTCTCTGGGTCTATCAAAGCCAGCCTGCACGCACGCTGTGGGATGCCATCATGCGCTCGGCCTATGACTTCGCCGAGCCCGGCATTCTGTTCCTCGACAATATCAATGCCGATAACAACCTCTGGTATGCCGAGCAGATTGCCGCCACCAATCCCTGTGGCGAGCAACCCCTGCCGCCTTACGGCTGCTGCGATCTGGGCCCGGTCATCCTCACGCGCTTTGTGCGCGAGGCGTTCACCCCCCAGGCTTTCTTCGACCTGGAAGCCTTTCGCGCCGCCGTCGCGGTTCAGGTACGCATGCTGGACAATGTGCTGGATGCCACCGTCTGGCCCCTGCCCGAGCAGCAGCGCGAGGCACAGCAAAAGCGCCGCATCGGCGTGGGCTTCACAGGGCTGGGAGACGCCCTGATTCTGCTGGGCCTGCATTACGCCAGCGATGAAGGTCTGCAGCAGGCCGAAACCATAGCCCGCAATATGCGTGATGCAGCGTACGCAGCCTCGGTAGAGCTGGCACGGGAAAAAGGTGCCTTCCCGCTGCTCAACGCCAAGCAGTATCTGAAAAGCGGCTTTGCCAAACGCCTTCCCAAGGAACTGCGTGCGGACATCAGAAAACATGGGCTGCGCAACAGCCATCTGCTGTCCATCGCCCCCACGGGCACCGTGTCGCTGGCCTTTGCCGACAATGCGTCCAACGGCATCGAGCCCGCTTTTTCCTGGACCTATACGCGCAAAAAGCGCACGGCCGACGGCGGCGAGCAGTTCTACACCGTGCAGGATCACGCCTACCGCCTGTACAAGGCCTTGCACGGCGATGAGGCACCGCTGCCCGACTGCTTTGTCAGCGCCCTGGAGCTGAGCGCCAGCGAGCATGTGGCCATGATGCGCTGCGTCCAGCCCTTTATCGACACCTCGATTTCCAAGACCGTCAACATCCCGGCCGACTATCCGTTCGAGGACTTCAAACACCTCTATATGGAATGCTGGGAGGCCGGCCTCAAGGGCTGTGCCACCTACCGCCCCAACGATACGCTGGGTGCAGTGCTCTCCACAGAATCGGCCTCAAAACCCTCTCAAACGCCCACTGATAAAGCGCAAGCCGCTATCAATTTTTCAGGCTCCAACGGCATGACAGCCGTGATCGAGCGCCGCCCCGAGGGGCCGCTCAACGCCGTGGTGGACAAGATCGAATATTTCACGCATGACGGCATAAGGCGTCTCTACCTGGTCGTCAGCTTCATGGTGGTCGACGGTGTGGAGCGTCCCATCGAGTTCTTCATGCCCGTGGGCCAGACCGGGGAGAGCCAGCAATGGATCACGGCCACCATGCGCAGCCTGAGCCTGGCCGCGCGTGGCGGCTTTCTCGACAAGGCCTTGGCCGATCTGCGCAAGGTGGCCTGGGATCGCGGCCCCGTGCGCTATGGCAGCAGAACGCGCGAGGACGGCAGCAGCATCCCGCTCTGGCACGACAGCGAGGTGGCCCTGCTGGCCTATGCCATCCAGAGCATCATCGCCAACCGTGGCCTGCCTCAGCCCGCGCCCAGCACGGCGGCCACGCCGGCATCTCCAGCTGAGAGCAATGCCTCAGTCACCGGTCAAAAATGTCCCGACTGCGGAGCACATGCCATGATCAAAAAGGATGGCTGTCAGTTCTGTACCGCCTGCGGCTTTGTGGGGTCATGCGGTTGAAGAATGGATCGCTTGAATTGCGACCAAGCGGAGCAGCGAGCTGGATGACAGGGCCCGCAGCAGCGTCCATTCAGGCGGATGCCCAAAGCAGCGGTCCGACGCGTCTTCGGGCCCAACACCCTGCGCTCAACAATGCGAAGGGGGGCCGAGGCATGTGGAAACGCTAGGTACAGACGTTGATATCGAGGCCATCGATCATCGCTCTCTCATCTGAAAGGTGTTCCGTCATGAAAGTCAAAGTCCTCTGCTTCGGCATCTCGCTGGACGGTTACTCCGCTGGCCCCAACCAGGATTTGCAGCACCCCCTCGGCGTCGGTGGGCCTGAGATCCTTGAGTGGTTCTTCCCCACTCAAGTCTTTCAGCGCATGCATGGGGGGTCTCAGATCGGCGAAACAGGTGTCGACAATCAGATGGCCGAATGCTCCTTCGAGAACATCGGTGCGTGGATTCTGGGGCGCAATATGTTCGGACCGATACGCGGCCATTGGCCCGACGAAAGCTGGAAGGGCTGGTGGGGCGATGAGCCGCCCTATCACGTGCCCGCATTTGTCCTGACCCACCATGCGCGGCCCTCGCTGCGCATGCAGGGAGGCACTGATTTTCACTTCGTCACTGGCGGGATTGCATCGGCGCTGGCGCAAGCCAAGGCAGCAGCAGGTGATCGCGATATTCGCATTGGCGGCGGCGTAGCCACCGTGCGACAGTTCCTTCAGGCGCGCCTGGTCGATGAGATTCACCTAGCTGTACGTCCTCTGTTGATGGGGTCCGGCGAAAACCTCTGGCAGGGCTTGGACATGCGTGCGCTGGGCTATGAGGTCGCCGAAGTGAGACAGGGCGAACGAGCCATGCATGTGATGGTGCGCAAACAAGCGTAATGCCCGAAGCGCGCCATGCACAGCGACACGCTCAAAGAGCATGTAGACCCGACTCAGCGACTACACCTCACGTCCAGATTACCTTCACGCCTGACGTCACCCGTGCATAAGACCGTTGGCCCAGAGCTTGTTCAATTCCGCTTAGACGCTGCTCATCGATTCAACCGACAGCCTAGTCTTGACGCGACTTTTGCAGCGCATCGGGCTCGGATGACTCATCAAGTGTCACTGGCTGCGTGGACTCCGCTGGAGCCGCAGTGGCTTCAGGCTCCGGCTCCTTGGGCAAAGAGGCCCTTGCCACCTGGAGCATGTGCAAGGCCAGCGATTCATACAGCGGCCGCGCAATCATGCGCGAGATCATGCTGGCGATCATGGCCGATGCCATCAGGCTCAGCACCAGTGAGTGGCCGTCCACCATCTCCATCACGATGATGAAGGCCGTCAGCGGCGCCTGGGTGACTGCCGCCAGGAAGGCCGCCATGCCCATTGCTATCAATGCAGGAGCTATATCCGTAGTTCCAACAATCGATGCAACGTTATTCCCCACGCCTGCGCCAATCGACAGCGAAGGCGCAAAGATACCGCCGGGTACGCCCACCCAGGCCGATAGCCAGGTGGCGATGAATTTGAGCGTGACATAGAACTCGGGCACATCGGCCTCGCCCTGCAGCATATGCTTGACGGCTTCGGAGCCCGCGCCAAAGGTGGCACCGCCGGTGACCACGCCAATGACGGCAATCAGCAGGGCCAGCGCTGCCGCAAAGCGGATGGGAAAGCGTGACCTGAGCTTGTTGAGACGCTCGGTGGACGAAGTCAGCGAGTGGGTCATGAGCTTGGCGAACAAGCCGCCCAGCACGCCGCAGGTCAGGGCCACGGCAAGACAAGGCAGCAGATCACGCCAGCCGAGCTCTGCCACACGAATGCGACCAAAGTAGCTCAGGTTGCCGAAGACCGAGACCCCCATCAGACCGGCCAGCACAATGGCCGCGATGATGAGCCCGCTGGAGCGCGACTCCAGCTTGCGCGAGAGTTCCTCGATTGCAAACACCACGCCCGCCAGCGGCGCGTTGAAGGCTGCAGCAATACCCGCCGCTCCACCAGCCACCAGCAAGGCATGGGTATTGATGACGGACTTGGGGCCCAACCAGCGTCGCGCCGAATGCATGACACCTGCAGCCACCTGCACAGACGGCCCTTCCCGTCCTATCGACAGCCCCGCAAGAAAGCCCGCGCTGGACAGCACGATCTTTGCAAACGACAGCCACAGCGACACAAAGCGCTTGCGCAAACCAGCATCGACCGATGGCTCCAGCGTGGCAATCACCTGCGGGATGCCCGAGCCGCTGGCACCGGGAGCCCATTTGCGCGTTGCCCAGACTGCTGCCGCCGTGATGGCGGGCATCCAGATCAGCACCAGCCAGCCATTGACACCGTGGTAGATGCTCTCGAAAAAGCCGAACGCCGCTTCGGCCAGCAGCGTGAAAGCCACCACACTCAGGCCCGCTGCCGCGGCATATGCCAGCACCACCGTCCGCTCCAGCCAGCGCTTTCCGTCGCGCATCTCTTCATTGAGGTTGTGAAAGAAATCTGGCTCTTGCTGCATGGGCGGGCAATCGTTTCGGAGCGGGGAAAATCGGCGAATGCATGTATTTTGCGCCTGCTACACGGCTTCACACATCGGCAATAGCCACAACAATCCACAAAGAGGTTTCCAGAACGGCCGCCCGAGGTGCAAAAAACCGTCAAAAATCCCGGCCAGCATCCGGTAGATAGCTCATGGCCGAGCAGACAGCTCCGGTCCATCTTTAGACTGCCGATTGGATGCATCGATAACCGGACAGCCCTTTGCGACAAAACGATCCGGAGTCCGCGGTCTCGGCCTGTGAACTCCGGACTATGCCCAAGATCACGCCTCTGACTCCCCCTGAAATAACCACTGCGATCTTGCAGCAGCGGTCATCTCGTTGATGCGACCAGAACCGTCCAGGCCAAGGCAGCCAGGCCGCCCGTCCCCACAAGCGCTGCAGCGCACCGAGGCATATAGGCGAGCAGCCATGTGAGGGCCAGCGCGGCCACACTCAGGCAGCCCAGCCAGACCAATGCTCCCACCGCGCCACCCCAGAAGCCTGCGCAGTGCCACAGTGCCAGCAGCATCAGCGCCGCCCCCGCCAGACGCAGCACGACCCGCACCGCCGGCCCGGGCTCGCCGCGCGGTACAAGCTGATCGCAATGCCTGTCCATCGCCTGGCTCAGCACCAGCATGCCTGCCAGACATAGCGCCACGGCGCAGACCATCACCGGCCACAGACTCATGCCAGGCCTTTCAGCGCCTACAGCGCAGCCGTCAGCAAGGCAGCCGAGCCCGCCATCCATGCCATCACGCGCAGCAGGTTGCGCACATGGAAGGCCCAAAGTGCCACTGCGGTGTAGAGCAAAAAGCTGACCAAGGTTGATAACAGCACCGCAGGTGCACGCTGCATGGCACCCACGGCCGCAAGCGCATGGGCCAGCACGGCGCATGCCAGCGCCGTGAGCGCATAGCCACCCAGCGTGACCATCAGCACGCGCAGCAGCACGGCCCAGCGATAGCGCGTGGTCTGTGCCTTGGTCATTGCCGCCGCTTTCATGTGAGACCTCCCGTAACCGCGCCACGACCCGCACGCTGCTGCTTCACGCTCTTGCTACGCTGCGACTTTTCATGCCGCCATGCGCCCCAGGCCACCAGCAGACCCAGCGCCATGCAGGTCAGCTCCAGCCCACCTCGCCGGTCGTCGCCCTGCGCCAGATATAGCAGCAGGTGATGGCCTGTAGTGATGGCATTGAGCAGCGGCAAACCCAGACACAGCAAGGCCAGCATCCATAGCTGTTCGCGCCATGCCTTATACGTTGTGCGCAGCAGAGCATGCAGCAGGCTCAGGGCCCAGACGGCAAAGAACACGCGGATTTCCCAGCTGGAACGCTCCTCCAGTACCAGGGGCAGCAGGCGATTGCCATACAGGTAGGCAATCGACGCCAGTGCAGCCCCTGCCAGCGCTGCCACATTGAGCGCGTCGATGCTGCGGTACATGGAATGCGTTGCCCCACCCCATTCATGACCGCTTTTTGCACGACGCTTGACTGCAAACAATATCGATCCGGTGGCAATCATTGCGGTGCCAATCAGACCCAGAACGAAGTACAGCCACTTCATCGTCCAGCCACCAAAGGTGACCAGATGCAGCGCGCTGATGACTGGATAGGTATCGCTCGCCAGATTGCGGGACAGGGGATTTGTAGGTGGCTCCAGCACCTGACCGCTGACGGCATCGAACGTCACGGTACGCGAGGCGTTGACCAGGCGGCGCGTCGCCGCTGTCTCCGGTTTGCCTTCCGTGAAGCGTATCGTGGCCGGCGCCCCCTCAGGTCGCTGCACCACGACGCCCACAACAGGCTCCGTCAGCAGGGGCTGGGCCTGCTGCGCAAGGCTGACAAGGTCCACAGCTGCAATGGCAAGCACATTTGAAGGCGTATTCGCCTTGGGTCTGGCGCTCAACTCGGACTCATAGCGGCTGTAGGCCGAACGGTCCTGCCCATACAGCGAATGCAACGGCCAAGGCATATAGCTGGTGTAGAAATGCGCGAGTCCCGTGTAGACGATCATGAACAGAAACGGCAGCGTGAGCACGGCCGATGCATTGTGTGCATCGAGCCAGGAGCGTTGCCCCTTGCCCGGCCGGAAAGTGAAGAAGTCCTGAAAGATGCGCCGGTGAACGATCACGCCCGAGACCAGCGCCACCATCATGCACATCGATACCAGTCCCACCACCCAGAAGCCCGCGATGCCGCCCTGCAGGGAATAATGAAAGGACATGAAATGCCGGCCGCCTTCGGTCTCGCGCGTGGCGGGTTCGGGCAAGGCTTCGCCCGTCTGCGCATGCAGGCTGGCCTGCAGATCGCCGTCCTGGGCATGTGCGAATACCTTGACACCTTCGCCTGTGCGCAGCGGCAGACCGATGCGCCAGATACTCGCATCCGGCGCCGTCTTGCTCAGGTGCTGCTCGGCCAGCCGCAAGGCCAGCAGACGCTCGTCCAGAGAAAGCGGCTGCTGGCCGCTGCCCTCCAGTGGCCCTCCCTGCATCCATAGCGTGATGGGCTCACGGAACACGCTGATCGAGCCCGTCAGAAAAATGGCGCAGAGCAGCCAGCCGCACACCAGGCCGCACCAGGTGTGCAGCCATGACATGGTCTGGCGAAGTCCGGGCTGAGATGCTGGCTTGCCGCTCATGTCAGCCCACTCAGAATGCGCCACGCAAGGTCAGCAGGACACTGCGCGGCTCGCCATACCAGTTGCCACTGCCCGAGGTCCCAACCGTCTTGTAGTAAGTCTTGTCGAACAGATTGTGCACATTGAGTGCGGCCGACCAGTTGCGATTGATGCGGTATTGCACGCTGGCGCCCCAGACGGCGTAGCCGGCCTGAGCGAAGCGGAAAGGAACGGCATCTCCATCGTATTGGCCCGATGCCGGGTTGTAGCTGTTGGCCGTGCCGCTGACATAGGTGGCGCTTTGCAGCGTCACGCCACCGCCCAACGTCCATGGCGAGAGCTGGCCCTGCAACTGATACGTGCTCCACAGCTTGAACAGGTGCTTGGGTGTGATGGAGCTATAGACCAGTTGCGACGGGTCGGTCTTGTTGCGATTGTGGTTATAGGTATAGCCGGCAAACAACTGCCAGCCCTGCGCCAGCTGACCGTTCACTTCCATGTCCAGCCCCTGGCTGATGATCTTGCCCTGCGGGGCATAGCAGCAGCTCAGGCCCAGATTCCCCACATCCGTTTCCGGATAACGCGGATCACGCACCGCCTGCCCCTTGCGCTCGATACGGTACAAGGCCAGCGCAGTATTGAGCTTGCCGTCGGCGAGCTCTCCCTTCATGCCCAGCTCGAAGCTTCGACCCTTGATCGGGTCCAGCGCAGCCCCCGGTGCCGGCCCGGCCAGCATATTGGCCTGAGACTTGTGGATCTCGGTCACACTGCCATAGGCCGTCCACTGCTTGCCCAGGTCATACACCAGGCCCGCATAGGGGGTGAAGATGCCGCTTTCGCTGTAGTACTCACGACCGCTGGCCCGAACACTGCCATCGGAGTTGTAGTTGATGTATGGCGTGTCGTAGGAGTAGCTGGCATAGCGTCCTCCGACAATGGCGGTGAGCTGATCCGTCAGGCTCAGGTTGGCACGACCATAAAAGCCTTTTTGCGTGGCACCATAGCCGGGATAGCTGCGCGTCATTCGCTCGCGTACCGCAGGGGGAATTCTGCCGGGATCGAACTCATGGACATTGGTCAGAGACAGCGATGTATCCATCTCGGAGTAATAGGTGTCCTGATCGTCACGGACCTTGCTCCAGTCCGCGCCGAGCAGCAAGCGGTGCTTGCGGCCGAACAGCGAGAACGGGCCGCTGGCATGCACATCCAGGCTTTTTTTCTCCGAACGAAAGTCGTTGGAAAAGCCGGTCCAGCTGGAGCCCAGACCTGTTGCAGGATCAACGGCTCCGCTGAGGCTGGCCAGCCGCGCATCGCTGTCCACCTTCTGATAATTGACTTGAGCCTTGAGCTTCCAGTCCCCCGCCAGTTGCTGGTCGAGCTGCGCAAAAACCTCCTTGGCACTCTTGTCGTAGTGGCTCCAGCCTGCCATCAGCGCGGTTTTGCGGGACAGCTTCAGATCGTCGCCATTGGCGGCACGCGGCAGGCCTTCGCGCCAGGGTGTGGCCTTGAGCTTGTCGTAGCTGGCTCCCAGGCTCACACGCGTGGAGTTGCTCACATCGGCCTCCAGAGTGCCGTAGAGCAGGCTGTTTTGCGAATCCGCTCCGCGATAGAAGAAGTTCTTGTCCGAATGCGCGAGCACTGCACGACCACGCAGGCTCCCTGCTTCATTCAATGGAGCCGCAACATCCAGCTCGGCCTGCTTGCGGTTCCAGCTGCCGGCGCCCACCGAGCCCAGAATCTGCTTTTGCGCCGTGGGACGCTTGCGCACCAGATTGATGGCACCGCCAGGCTCCCCGTTGCCGCTGAACAGGCCGTTGGCGCCTCGCACCACCTGCACACTGTCATACATGGCCAGATTGGGGTCGAACAGCTGCTGGCTGAAAGCGTCCACGCTGGCTCCGTCGATCTGCACATTGCTGATCTCGAAACCGCGCGACAGAAACTTGGTGGCCGCACCGCCCAACCCTCCCGCACCGCCATAGTCCACCGTCACGCCGGTGGTCTGTTGCATCACCTCCCCCACATTGCTCAGGGCCTGATCTTCAATGCGCTGGCGCGTCACCACCGAGATCGACTGCGGTGTCTCGCGGATGTCCTGCCCTTTGCCCAGGGACACGTGCGAGGCGGCATACGAGCCGCTGCCCTCCGTGGCTTCGCGCTGAGCCTGGGCCGTCACCGTCACTTCGCCCAGCATGCCGGTCTGGCTGCTGTGACGGCGCACGGTGATGGCCGACCCGACAGGCACAGCCTCCAGTCCGCTCCCCGCCAGCGCCTTGGCCAGCGCCTCGTTCAAGGTCTGAACGCCTTGCAGCGCCGGCGCCGTGCGGCCCTCCACCAAGGCTGCGTCGACCGAAACCGACACCCCCCAGGTGCGTGCCAGCGAATTCAATGCCTGTCCCAGGGGCTGGGCAGGCAGGCTCAGGCTGCGCGAGGTGGACATGGCCGTCTGGCTGCTTGCGCTCTGGGCATGAGCCGTCGGCAACACCGCCAGAGCTGACCATGCCAGACAAGCCATGGCGCTGGCCAGAGCCACGCTGCGCAGACTGCCGCAATGTGAACCCGCAGCCGTACCCTCCTCTTGTTCAGAAGAAAAATGAGAGTGATTTCTTTTCATCAGATGAATCCTGTGAATTGCTTGTCAAAGTGCTTTCACAGTGAAGACGCATGAAACGGCTTGTACCGGACAAAAAATTTTCAGCCGGCCAGGCCTGCCGTCAGCGCCGGTGGATGGCGACTCTGCCATCGGGCAGCGACTGCACTCGCACCGGCAGGGAGCGCGGCAGACTGGCGATGAAAATGGCAGGCTCGCGCAGCTTGAAACTGCCGGTCAAACGCAGCGCTTGCAAAGAAGCTGCATCGTCCAGCACCATCGGCTGGGTCAGGTAGTCATTCCAGCGCGCTACAACCTCGGGCAGAGGCGTGTGGTCAAACACCAGCCAGCCTTCGCGCCAGGCGCCCACATCCACCGCGCTCAGGGAGTAAGGGGCAGGCTGGCCGCCTGCATCCACGCGCAGGCCCTGGCCTGCGGTCAGGAGCGCGTCCGGGGGGCGATCGGCCATGCCGCCCTGCTTCCACACTGCCACACGCCCCTGAGCAACACTGACCTGCAGGCCGGCGGGCCGTAGCGCCACAGAGAAAACCGTGCCCAGCACACGTACGCGGCCCAGGGCCGTGTGCACCTCAAGGGGACGCTCTGCGTCATGGACTACGTTGAGCCGGATTTCGCCCTGCTGCAGATGAACCTCGCGACGCTGGCGGTACAGCAGCACCGATGCATCGGTGCCTGGCGCCAGATCAAGCTGGCTGCCGTCGGGAAGATGGCGACTCAGTTGCTGGCCATGGCCCGTATGCAGCGCCATCTGATCCAGAGGCTGCAGCCAATGCCAGCGGCCGAGCATGCCGGCAAGGCCGGCCACACCGGCCACCCCCAGCACGGACAGCGCACGACGGCGGGTCTGCTGCACACGCGCCGAATGAGTGGCGGGCAAAGGCATCTCGCCCTGCAAAGCGCTGCATTGCGTCGCTTCCCAGGCTGCCATGGCGGCCTGCGCCGCCTGTTCGTTCGCCGGTCCCCTGGCTCGCCAGCGCGCCAGCGCCTCGGTCGCAGCCTGCGCCGCTTCAGGACTTGCGCCATGCTGGCGCGCAATCAGCAACAAGGCCTGCTCCAGGCGCTTGCGATCCGGCATGCCGAAGGAAACGTCGACACTCATGAGGTCAGCCCCATGCAATCACATACGGCGCGCACCACATGCTTTTCAATGGCGGCTTCGCTGATATTCATATGGGCTGCAGCCTCGGCATGGCTGAAGCCATAGATTCGCACCAGCACAAACACCTCGCGGCGCTTGCGCGGCATGGCCTGCAAACGGCGAGACAGCAGGGCCAGTTGCTGTCTCTCTTGCGCCTGCCGCTCGGGCGAGGGAGCTTCGTTCGCAGCCACCACGGCCAAGGTCTGCAGCATGCGGGCTTCGGCAGTGCGGCGGCGTGCATCGTCGATCACGATGTTCTTGCCGGTACGAAACAGCAGTGCCCGCAAGTCCCGCACCGCAAGCTCTCGCGACTGCATGGCAAATACCCGGGCATAGCTTTCCTGCACCACATCTGCAGCAGCATCTCGGCTATTGAGCGAGCGAGCAAAGAAACTGACGAGTTCTGCGTAATAGTGCGCAACCACGGATACACCTCGACCTCTTGCGAGGCATGCCGCCCAGGCTCTGGAATCGGCCGCAAAGCATGCAGCTACGGGGCGGGAAGCGCAGACTTTACCAGATAATAAGAATCAATCTCATTAATAGACAATCTCAAAGCCTCTTCGCATCGATGCAGAGCCGGCGTCGCGACAGGCGGTGAACCTGCGGCTCCATCGCTGATCAGATCGCGTAATACCAGCGCCTGACGGTTTCACCGGCCCTGGCCAGCACGGCCTCACGCCCCGCACCATCGAGCTGGCTGCCGGTCAGATAGGCTGTCACCAGCAGCGGCGCAGATTGCTCGGTAGGCCAGACGATAAGGGTGTCGCAGGCCGTGCCCCTCTCGCCGCTGCCCGTCTTGCCACCCACCTTCCAATCGGCGGGCATGCCGGCACGCACACGCTTGTCGCCGGTACGGCTGTCCACCAGCCATTGCTGCAACAGGGCGCGGGCATAGCCCTCCAGCACATCGCCCAGCAGCAACTTCTGCAGGCTCTGCAACATGGCCTGCGGCGTCGTGGTGTCGCGTTCATCGCCGGGCAGCGCGGTGTTCAGCGAAGGTTCGTTGCGGTCCAGCCTGGTGATGCCGTCACCCAGTTCGCGCAGCCATTGCGTCAGCGCCACCGGCCCGCCGCTGGCCTCCAGCAGCACATTGGCCGCCGTGTTGTCGCTGACAAGCACCATCGCTTCGCACAGCTCCTGCACCGTCATGCCGCCATTGGCTCCAGCACGCTTTTCGGATATCGGCGACCAGGCCACGACCTCGGAAGGAGAGTAATAGAGCTTGCGCCACAGTCGAATCTCGTCTCTCTGGGCCAGATACAGCACACGTGCTGCCAGCAAGGTCTTGAAGGTGCTGCACATGGGAAAGCGCTCGTCGCCACGCCAGCCTGCCTCGGCACCGCTGACGGTATCCAGCACATACAGGCCGAGCCGGCCCCGAGACTGAATTTCCAGCGCCGCCAGCTCGTCGCTCAATGCTCTCGCCGCTGCGGCCTGCTGCTTGGAGATAAAAGCACAGCCGCTCAGTCCCCAGACCCCTAGGCCCAAGGCCAGTCCTGTTGTCAGCATGCTGCGTCGTTGCATAAGATCCTCTTTTGGTTAACTGCCATGGTTTGAAGCATAAATCGGTAGATTCGTACGAACCAGCAGTAATAATTGACACGATCCATTAGAAAAACTTTTATCTTGATTGAGGTATGCAGCTACCACTGAACGCCTTGCGCATGTTTGATGCAGCCGCCCGTCACCTGAGCCTGACCCGCGCAGCACAGGAGCTGCATGTGACGCAGGCCGCCGTCAGCCAGCACATCCGCAATCTCGAGGAACGCCTGGGCAAACCTTTGTTTCGTCGCCTGCCGCGTGGCTTGGCCCTGACCGACGAAGGCCAGGCTTTGTGGCCCGTGGTAGCGCAGAGCTTCGAGCGCATAGAACAATCGCTGCAGCAGGTGGCAGAGCCACGACCACGCGAAATTCTGACCGTGGGCGTAGTCGGCACTTTTGCCATCGGCTGGCTGATCCCCAGGCTGAGCCAGTTCCAGCAGTTGCATCCCTATATAGACCTCAGGCTGCTGACCAATAACAATCGTGTGGATCTAGCCGGCGAAGGACTGGACGCCGCCGTGCGGTTTGGCGACGGTGCCTGGCATGGCACGCACGCGCAGATGCTGCTGCGCGCTCCGCTCTCTCCCATGTGCATCCCCATGCTGGCACAGCAACTGCGCGAGCCTGCCGACCTGGCCCGGCAAACCCTGCTGCGCTCCTATCGGACCCAGGAATGGGAAGGCTGGTTTGCCGGCCTTGACCAGGCTGCCCCAATGGCGCGTGGAGCCATGTTCGACTCTTCGCTGACGCTGGCCGAGGCCGCCGCCCAAGGCGCAGGCGTGGCCTTGCTGCCCGCGCGCATGTTCGAGCACATGCTGCAGCAGGGTCGACTGGTGCGCCCTTTTGCCCACGAGGTCGATACCGGCGCCTACTGGCTAACCTATCTCAAGTCACGCCAGGCCAGCGCCGCCCTGCAGACCTTCAGACAATGGCTGATGACCCAGCTGCAAACCGACTGAAACCAGCTCTCCTTAATGGATCAAACCGTTTCATGCCCATCGTTTCAAGCCATCAATCCGTGAGCACTCCAAAACATCTAAGCCGCACAGGCCTGCATGGCTTCAGGGCAACAGGTACAGTACACGCCCAGCAAGCGCCATGGCGCTTTGGTTTCATTCATCTCATCAGACACCTGCCTTGACTGCCGCCGCCACCCTGCCCGTCCTGTACTCCTTCCGCCGCTGCCCCTATGCCATTCGCGCCCGTCTGGCGCTGGCCCATGCGGGCCTGGCTTGTGAACTGCGTGAAATCAATCTGCGCAACAAGCCGCAGGCACTGCTCGACGCATCGCCCAAGGGCACGGTGCCCGTGCTGGTGCTGCAGGATGGGAAAGTCATCGACCAGAGCCTGGAGGTGATGCTGCATGCGCTGCGCGACAACGACCCCGATGGCTGGCTGCAACCCACGCATGGCAGCCTGGAGGACATGCTGGGCCTGATCGAGCGCAATGACGGCTTCTTCAAGCAGGCTCTTGACCGCTGCAAATACCCCGAGCGCCACGACGCCGAGGCAGTGAACCAGGCCCAGGCCGATGCGCTGACCTGGCTGTCGGCACTGAACGATCAGCTCGAGGAGACCGGCTATCTGTTCGGACTGAACCCCAGCCTGGCCGATATGGCACTGCGCCCCTTCGTAAGGCAGTACGCGCGCATCGACGAAGCGCAGTGGAACGAGCAGCCATGGCCTCATCTGCAGCATTGGCTGCAACGCTGGATTGACTCGGCCCTGTTTGCCGAAGTCATGGAAACCTATCCAGGCTGGGTGCCGGGCAGCAAGGGGCCGACATTTGTTGGCGAGAGTGTGGAAAGCCTCTGATGGCGCAACCAGAGCTGCGAACGCGTGATTGACAGCTATGGCAAGCGTTTCAGAACCATTAAAAAACCCCGGCAGCTTAGGCTTGCCGGGGTTTTTTAATGCATTGCCATCAACGAGATTCAGCGCTTCGCGCCCTTGAACAGCAGTACCGCCAAAATCACGACAAACGCCACTAGGCAGACAAACGACCAGTTGGCAATGGAGCCGCCCAGCAAAGTCCAGTCAATGGCAGCGCAGTCGCCCGAGCCCTGGAAGATCATAGGGATGGAGCGGCTGAAGGAGTAGTGCTCGATCATGCCGTAGAAGTCACGGCCGCAGGTCGCGAACTCGGGGGGATACCACTGCAGCCAGCTTTGGCGTGCTGCTACAAACGCCCCGAAACCGCTGGTCAACAGGGCCAGAATGCCAAAGCTCATCCACCAGCCTTTTTGACCTCTAAGGCTTGCCAAGCCTGTGAAGATAGCTACCAAAATCAGTGCATAACGCTGCACGATGCACATGGGGCAAGGCTCCAGGCCCACCACATGCTGCAAGTAAAGGCCAAACGCCAGCATGGCCACACAGGCGACGCTGATCAGCGCCAGGATGCGCCGCGGCGCGGTTTCAAACCATTGAAGCATCATTATCTTTCTGCGAAATTTCTGAATCATGCCAACATCAAGGATAACGCCCTCTGATGCCTGCATGACTCCTTCGCAGAAGACTGCAAGCCAGGGCCGCCTCGCGGCGACCCTGTGTGATCCCCGAGAGGGGGAAGGCGCATAGCGCCTCAGAGGGTGTCAAATCCCAGCCGCCTCATCCAGGAACACCTTGGCCCGGCGCGGCGTCACCACCAGGGTTTCACCTTCGCGCAGACCCATGTCCTTGAACTGCTGTGCGGGAATCTGGGCTTCGATCAGCCCCTCTTCACCGGCATGGCTGGCATTTGGTGTGGTCTCGGAGGGAATAAGTTCCAGCCTGGCGATGGGGCCGACCACAATGGCGCGCGAAAGCTGGGCCACGATGCCTGTCGGACGCCCCTGGGCGTCGAGGTTCTGGCCCGGTGAATAGCGCTCCACTTCCAGATCATGGGGTCGCACATAGGCAAAAGCCTGGCTGTCCTGGGCACCGCGCGCATCGCTGCTGTCGAGCTGCATGCCTTCGTCCAGATAGACTCGGCCATCGCTGGCGCGCCCCTTGAACAGGTTCACATCGCCCAGGAAACCATAGACAAACGGTGTGGCGGGGTTGTCCCAGACCTGCTGGGGCGTGCCTTCCTGTTCGATCTTGCCCTGGTTGATGACCACGACGCGGTCCGCCACTTCCAGCGCCTCTTCCTGGTCGTGGGTCACGAAGATGGAAGTCACATGCAATTCGTCATGCAACTGACGCAGCCAGCGACGCAGTTCCTTGCGCACCTTGGCATCCAGCGCACCAAAGGGCTCGTCAAGCAGCAACACCTTGGGCTCGACGGCCAGGGCACGGGCCAGTGCAATACGTTGACGCTGGCCGCCCGAGAGTTGCGACGGATAGCGCTCTGCAATCCAGTCCAGCTGCACCAGCTTGAGCAGCTTCATGACCTTTTCCTTGATGACGGCCTCGCTGGGGCGTTCCTTGCGCGGCTTGACACGAAGGCCGAAAGCCACGTTCTCGAACACGGTCATGTGGCGGAACAGCGCATAGTGCTGAAACACAAAGCCCACGTTGCGATCGCGCACATGCACATCGGTGGTGTCTTCTCCACTGAAGTGGATGCTACCCACGTCGGCAGTCTCCAGACCCGCGATGATGCGCAGCAGCGTGGTCTTGCCGCAGCCCGATGGGCCGAGCAAGGCGATCAGTTCGCCCGATTTGATATCCAGACTCACATCGCGCAGGGCCTGAAAATCGCCGAACTGCTTGCTGACATTACGAATTTCGATACTCATGATGAATCTCTTGTTCTGACCCGGGCAGCTCAGGCTGCCTTGGCGGTTTTGTTCGTTGCGAGGCTGATCTGGCCTGGGCGCTCGGGTGGTGCTTCGGCTGCGGCCTTGGCCTGCTGCTCGGCACGCCACTCGGCGAGTGACTTGATCACCAGCGTCACCAGCGCCAGCAGCGCCAGCAGCGATGCCACGGCAAATGCGGCAGCCGCCTGGTAGTCGGCATACAGCACTTCCACGTGCAAGGGCATGGTGTTGGTCTGGCCCCGGATATGACCGGAGACCACGGACACGGCACCGAATTCGCCCATGGCACGGGCGTTGCACAGAATCACCCCATAGACCAGACCCCATTTGATATTGGGCAAGGTGACATTCCAGAAGGTCTGCCAGCCCGAGGCTCCAAGCACGATAGCAGCCTGCTCTTCGTCGCTGCCCTGGGCCTGCATCAACGGGATCAGCTCCCGAGCGATGAAGGGAAAGGTCACGAACACGGTGGCCAGCACAATGCCGGGTACGGCAAAGATGATCTGAATGTTGTGCTCGGCCAGCCAGGGGCCCAGCCAGCCATTGGCACCGAACACCAGCACATACATCAGACCTGCGACCACGGGCGAGATGGAGAACGGCAAATCGATCAAGGTCGTCAGGAATGCCTTGCCCTTGAACTCGTACTTGGCAATACACCACGCGGCCGCCACACCGAAGACCAGATTCAAGGGCACGGCAATCAGCGCCGTGATCAGCGTAAGCTTGATGGACGAGATCGCATCGGGCTCGCCCAGCGAGGTGACATAGACATCCCAGCCCTTGCGCAATGCTTCGCCAAAAACGGACAGCAATGGCAGGATCAGGAAGATCAGCATGAACAGCAGGGCCACTGTGGTCAGAACCCAGCGCACCCAGCGTGGCTCGGTCGTGGTCATTTTCTCGAGCTTTGCTGTCTTGGGCGGAGCCGTGATCTTGTACAGGGCGACCAGGACCACCAGAGCAATGGCGACGATGGTGAAAAGATGCGCCCAGATGGGCAGCAGATTGGGGAACAGCGCCTGAATGGCTGCGTGAATCGAAGACATCTCAGCGGCCTCCCTGCGCCTTGCGCTGCCATGCCTGCAGTGCGTTGATCAGCAGCAGCAATACAAAAGAGATCAGCAGCATCACCACGGCCACGGCCGTGGCACCCGCCACATCGTGTTGATCCAGCTTGGCCATGATGATCAGCGGAGTGATTTCCGAAACCATGGGAATGTTGCCGGCAATGAAGATCACCGAGCCATACTCACCCACGGCGCGCGCAAAAGCCATGGCGAAACCGGTCAGCAGCGCCGGGCCGATATGCGGCAGTATGACTTTGTAGAAAATCTGCCAGCGCGATGCCCCAAGGCTGGTTGCCGCCTCTTCCAGCTCCTTCTCGAAGTCTTCCAACACCGGCTGCACGGTACGCACCACAAAAGGCAGACCGATGAAGATCAATGCAATGGCGATGCCCTTGGGGTTGTAGGCCATCTGAATGCCCAGCGACTCGAAGTACTGCCCGATCCAGCCGTTACCCGCATACAGCGCCGACAGCGAAATACCGGCCACGGCCGTGGGCAGCGCAAACGGCAGATCGACCAGCGCATCCACCACCTTCTTGCCGGGGAACTGGTAACGCACCAGCACCCAGGCAATCAGCATGCCGAACACCACGTTCACACAGGCTGCGATAAAGGACATGGTGAAGGACAGCTCATACGAAGCGACCACGGCCGGTGCCGAGACCGCAGTCCAGAACTGCTCCCAGGTCAATGAGAAGCTTTTGAACAGCAGGGCTACCAGCGGGATGAGCACGATGATGCTCAGATAGAAAATGGTGTAGCCCAGCGTCAACCCGAAACCGGGCAACACTCGCTTGGCACTACGCGCCTTGCGTGGGGCTAGAGCAGCAGAGGACATATTCAAGGACGAAACGGGGGGTGGATTTCACTGAAGGTCAATCAAGCACGGCCCAGCTCGAAAACATCGAGCAAGGGCCGTCCCGCAGCGAGGGTGTTGTCCCTCCCGCTCAGCGGGAGAGGAGAAAGCCGCAAAGCGGCCCAGGGGGGAGCCGGTTACTTACCGGGGGTATACAGCTTGTCGAACTGGCCGCCATCGTTGAAGTGCACCTTCTGCGCTTCGGTCAGAGAGCCGAAGTACTTGGCCACGGTGAACTGCTTGATGGGCTTGAACTGGTCGGCGTGCTTCTTGAGCACCGCTTCGGAGCGAGGGCGGATCGCATGCTTGGCAGCGATTTCCTGGGCTTCGTCAGAGTACAGCCACTGCAGATAGTCGGTGGCCAGCTGGGTGGTTCCCTTCTTGGCCACAGTGCGCTCGACCACGGCCACAGGGTTCTCGGCCACGATGCTCACTGATGGGTAGACGGCGTCGACCTTGCCCTGGCCGAATTCACGGTCCACGGATACAACTTCGGATTCGAAAGTGATCAGCACATCGCCGATATTGCGCTGCAAGAAGATGCTGGTCGCATCGCGGCCGCCCTTGCCCAGCACGGGCACGTTCTTGTAGAGCTTTTGCACGAATTCGGCGGCTTGCGCATCGGTGCCGCCCTTTTCACGCACCGAGCCCCAGGCTGCCAGATAGGCGTAGCGACCATTGCCGCCAGTCTTGGGGTTGACCACCACGACCTTCACGTCGGGACGCACCAGATCGGACCAGTCCTTGATGTTCTTGGGGTTGCCGTTGCGCACCAGGAACAGCATGGTCGATGTCGTGGGCGATGCATCGTGCGGGAACTTCTTGTTCCAGTCCTTGGCGACCACGCCGTTCTGGGCCAGGAAATCCACATCGGTGGTCGTGTTGAAGGTCACCACATCGGCAGCCAGACCGTCATTGACAGCGCGGGCCTGAGCACTGGAGCCGCCATGAGACTGGTCCACCTTGATGTCCACGCCCTTGGTCTTCTTGTAATGGGCGATAAAGGCAGCGTTGTAATCCTTGTAGAACTCGCGCGCCACATCATAGGAGACATTGAGCAGCTGAGTTTGCGCCGAGGCAGCGCCTGCTGCTGCCAGTGCGATGGATGCCAACAATGTCTTGAGCTTCACGGAATGCATGGTTCGCGGCCTTTTCTTGAGCAATGTGTATAGATGTACACATTGTGCGAACGACTCCTTAAAACTCAAAAGAATATATTTTTCTTTGTTTTTCCGAAATTCAATATAAAGAATGAAACAGCACGCAAGGCCAACGCGAAAATAGCTGGAAGTGCTTTATCAGAAAGCGCCTGCAGCTATCAAAAGAAAAGCATGATCGGAAAACTGACCAAGGACTTCAAGCCGCAAGTGCAGCTGACTGCAAGGGCCGGGCCGAGGTCTGGGCATTCCAGCCGCCCTGCTCGGTCAACGACTGCAGCAGCGCCAGGCCCAGCGGCCAGGCGCCAAAGCCCGATTCGATATTGATGTGTCCGGCGTTCTGCAAGCGCACCAGCTCGCTACCCCAGGCCCTGGCATAAGCGCCCGCACGGCGTATGGGGCAGAACGGATCATTGCTGCTGGCCACCAGCACGCTGCGATAGGGCAGCGGCGCATAGGGCACGGGAGCGAAGTCGGCCAGCTGGGCACGGCGCTCGGGATCGGCCGGAGCCACCAGCAAGGCGCCATGCACGCGCGCCGCAGCGGCCTCGCCCAGATGCGCGGTCGTGATGCAACCCAGGCTGTGAGCCACGATGACGGCAGGACGCTCATCGGAGAGCAAGACTTTCTCCAGCGCCCCAACCCATGCATCGCGGTGCGGCACCAGCCAGTCCTGCTGCTGTACACGCACAGCCCCTTCCAGCTGCTCTGCCCACAGGCTTTGCCAATGGCTTGGACCGGAGTTGCGCCATCCAGGCACGATCACGATGCGAAATGGGGATGTCATGCTGCCTCCTGTAATCTCGGAGCGCCAGCCGGGCGAGAGGAAAAAGCCCGGCGCGCTCCTGATCTGATAACAAGGCAGTCATTGTGGGCAGGGCCTGCACAAATCCCAACGAATGTTTTGTTGTTACCTTATGGGCAGAAGCTAATGCGGCGCCGAGGCCGATGCAGCCTTCTGCGCGGCAGAGATGCTGCTGCCCGGCATGCGCTCGCCAAGGAAGTCCAGAAAATGCCGGACTGCCGGCGCCAGCCCGCGCCGCGAGGGAAACACCGCATGCACAATGCCGCGCGGAGGCGCCCATTGCGGCAGCAACTGCACCAGAGTACCCTGGGTCAATTCGTCCTGACACATATAGTCAGGCAGCCAGCACATGCCGCTGCCGGCCAGGGCCGCAAACTTCAGCGTCAGCAGATCGTCGACCACATAGCGCGGCTCCAGTTGCAGCCGGTGCTCCTTGCCTTCGGGCCCGACGAGCAGCAGACTGGAATGGCCGTCGACCGCCGTCATCGCCATGCTGTCCAGCAACTGCAAGTCCTCCAGCGACCTGGGCGTGCCCTGGCGCTGCAGCAGATCGGGGCTGGCCACCAGAATCTGGCGTGAGCTGTCGAGTCGCTTGACGACCATGGAGCCGCTGTCCTCCAGAGTGGCACGCACGCGCAATGCGACATCCACCCCCTCCTCGACAAGATTGACAGGGCGGTTGGTGACTTGCATCTCCACCTGCACCAGCGGGCAGCGCTTGAGGAATTCGGGCATCAGCTCACCCAGCACCGTCTGCGCGAGTGTCACCGGACAGGTCACACGAATGGTGCCGCGCGGCTCGGTCTGGACTTCGGCCACGGCATCCGATGCGGCCAAGGCTGCATCGCGCATGGCCTGGCCATGACGCAGAAAGGTCTCCCCCACTTGCGTCAGAGACAGCTTGCGGGTGGTCCGTTGCAGCAAGCGCACCCCAAGATGGGCCTCCAACTCGGCAACACGGCGCGAGAGGCGCGACTTGGGAATGCCCAGTGCTCGCCCCGCAGCGGCAAAGCCGCCGCGCTCGACCACTTCGACGAAGTACAGCATGTCGTTGAGATCCACCATGCATATATCCTTGGACTCGATTGAATTGATATTTGGAACGATCTATCGCATTTTTGCAGACTTATTGCCGAATCTAAACAAATCTACAATCTATCCCATTGCAATTCAAAACGAATCACTGTTTTGCCGCAACGCAGCATCCGGGCTGGGCAAGAAGTGCTCTCTTACTCATTTTTAGAGGTATAGGTACCAATATGCGAATCCTGCACATCGACTCTTCCATCACTGGCTCCAATTCCGTGACCCGCGCACTGACAGCAGATATCGTTGCCAGCCTCAAGCAGGCCAACCCCGAAGCCAAGGTGGACTACCTGGATCTGGCCGTGAGCGCCCCCAGTCACCTGAGCGCGCAGTCTCTGGGCTTTCGCACCGGCCAGGCCGCTGCCACCGAAGTCGAACGTCAGGAAAACGCTGTCTCCGAAGCCCTGGTCAGCCAGTTCCTCGCAGCTGACGTGATCGTCGTGGGCGCTCCCTTCTACAACTTCACCATTCCCTCGCAGCTGAAGGCCTGGCTGGACCGCATCGCCCAGGCTGGCCGTACGTTCAAGTACACCGCTACCGGCCCCGTGGGTCTGGCCGGCGACAAGAAGGTCATCGTCGCTTCCGCTCGCGGCGGCGCATACTCCACCAGCGACGCGGGCCAGGCCATGGAACACCAGGAAAGCTATCTGAAGGTGATCTTCGGCTTCATGGGCGTGACCGACGTGACCATCGTGCGCGCTGAAGGCGTTGCCATGGGCCCCGACGCCAAGGCTGCTGCCATGGAAGCTGCCAAGGCCCAGATAGAACAAGCACAAGCCGTTGCTGCCTGATAGCTGGCAGAGCTGCAAAAGCCGGTACCGCCCATGGCGTACCGGCTTTTTTTGCGCAACAAACTTGCTCACGACCAAGGCTTCGGACATTTCCGACTGAAGTTCTGGAAAAAACTGCCGATCTGCAGGCCTGAACCCGCTGTTTTTGATACTCTGAAAACAGTTCGATACCTATCAGGTCCGAGTCCCGGTTGACTCGGACGTGTTTTCCCAGATGCCAGCTTCTCGCCCCATGTCCACCGCCACCCATCAAGCGCCTCAGCGCTCCGACGAAAACCTCGTCGTCACCGCTATTGCCGCGTTTCTGGTGGCAGCACTGATTCTGGGTACGGTCGCCTATCAATATCTCAAGCATTCGCAGCAGCAAGAGCAGACCCGTACCGACCGTCAGGCCTACAAGCGCTACAACGACTATCTGAACTCCACCGAGCAGGCAGTTCCCGAGCCAGCCACCAAGCCGCCAGCCCCCGCACAGGTCAGCGCGCCTGCCGCGCCACCCAGCATGACCGAGAAGCTGCTCAGCCACCCGGCCGTCACGCCTGGCCCGGGCTTCAACGCCCCCGGCGTACAGCAGACCGGCGTGGCCATCATCGATGCGATGGATCACGCCCAGGCATCTGCCAAACAGTAAGGTCAAGAAGGCAGACAGGCTTTGCCTTGACTGCCCGGCAGCTCAGCGCATCACCAGACCGCCGTCGACAAGCAGCAGTTGCCCGGTCATGAAACCGCTGAGTTCCGACGCAAGGAACAGCACCGGCCCTGCCACATCTTCGGGCCGTGCCAGCCGCCGCAGCGGCGTGGCCGCCATCAGCGATTCACGAAAAGACTCCTTGCTGCCCTGTGTGCCCTGCGTGGGATAGACCAGACCGGGCGCCACACAGTTGACGCGGATGCCCACTGGCCCGAGCTCGCTGGCCAGATTGCGGCTGAAGGCCAGCAAAGCACCCTTGGATGTGGTGTAGTCGTGGTAGGCGACAACAGGCTGCTCCACCAGATTGCTGACGATATTGACAATGCTGCCGCGCGCGCGCTGGCGCATCAGCGGCAGCACCGCACGGCAGACATTGAAGCTTGCGCCTACAGCCCCGTCGAACTGTGCCTGATAGTCCGCCCATTGCAGATCCTCAAAACGGCTGCGGCGTTCCGGGTCGAATGCATAGGGCCTGAAGGCGTTGTTGACCACGATGTCGATGCCCCCCGCTTCGCGCACTATGCCGTCCACCATGCCCTGCACCGCATCGGGCGATCCCACATCGGCCTTGACCGCCCAGGCATCCCCCCCCGAGCCCTGGCCCGCGGCCAGGCAGGCATCCACGGTGCTGGCTGCAGCCTCGTCATTGGACAGGTAGTTGACGGCCACGGTCGCACCCTCACGCGCAAACGCCAGTGCAATCGCCGCACCGATGCCGCGGCTGGCGCCCGTCACCAGCACCACCTTGCCGTGCAAGCCCATTGAAGAAGACTGACTCATATTCACGATTTCCATTCAAACACTGGCAGGCCCCAAGTAAGAGACAGCAAGCAAGGCCCTTGGCGGCACCGGCTCCCAGCGAGAGGGGAAGACGCGGGGCCGCCCTGGTAACACGCCTCAGTGGGAGATTTACAGCGGCACAACCACATCCGCCACCTTGATCTGACGCTGCACCATGCCCAGCGATCGGTAGACATCGGCACCCTTTTGCAGCGCAGCCAGATCGAAGCTGCCCAGAGGCTGACCCTGGACTGCAGGCATGGAAGAGACGTTACGCAGGCGGATCACATCCAGATTGATGTCGCGACGCGTGCCGTCGATGGCATATTTGCTGGCCAGCACCGAGGCCTCCTCGGGATTCGCCATCATCCAGGCAGCGCTTTCGCGGTAGCCCTTGACGAATGCCTTGAGCAAGTCCTTCTTCTGCTGGAACACCTCCTCGCGCACCACAAACATGTCGCTGGACATATTGAGGTGGTCGCTGACCTGCATCACGTTGACTTCCCCTATGCCCTTGCGCAGCCCCACGGCCAGGCCGGTATCCGTGGCGGCAGTCGCATCAACCTGCCCTTGCATCAGGGGCGCAAAGTTCAGCAGGCCGGTCACGACAATGCTCACATCCGACTCCTTGAGACCGGCCTGATGCAGCATCACCAGCAGGTTCTGGCGCGTGCCGCTGGCAAGGCTGTAGACACCGATCTTCTTGCCCTTGAGGTCTGCGGGCTTGCGAATGCCCGAGGACTTGAGCGAGACCACGTTGAACACGTTCTGCGGATAGATGTCGTAGATCGCCACCAGCTTCTCGCCCTTGTCCAGAGCCATGAAGAAGGAGCCTGGGTCGGTAAACGCCACGTCGGCCTGGCCGCTGAGGATGTTGCGGATTGCATCGCCGCCGCCCGCTCCGGGCAGATAGGCCAGTTCCACGCCGTTCGCCTTGAAGAAGCCTTTTTCGGGCTCGACCAGAATATTGGTGATCTCGCTGATGGGCTTGCTCCAGCCGGCCAGACGAATCTTGCCCTGCAGGGGAACCGCCATGCTAGTGCCGGTCATGGCAAGGCCGCTCAGGCCTGCACAGGCGCCGAGCAGGCTGCGACGAGAGATGAACGAAGTCTGGTTGCTGGTGTGCATGACAAATGGTTTGAAGATGCAGTCAGGCCCGGTCGCCCGACTGCGAGGTTGAGAAGTGATGGGAGCGCAGCAAATAGCGCTCCAGAACAAGGCAGGCCTGATACAGCAGAAGGCCCATGGCGGCAATCAGCACCAGCGCCGCAAACATCAGCGTGGTGTCCATCATTCCCTGGGCAGCGATGACCACGGCGCCCAGGCCCTGGCTGGCACCCATGAACTCGGCCACCACGGCACCGACCAGCGCCAGCACGACGGCCACGCGCAGCCCGGCCAGGATCGCGGGCAGCCCGGTCGGCAGCTTCAGGCGCAGCAAGGTCTGCAGACGTGTAGCGCCCAGCATGCGAAACAGCTGCAGGCGCTGAGCATCCACCTGTCGCAGGCCCGTCAATGTGTTTTCCATCAATGGGAAAAAGCAGATCAGCGCCGTGATCAGCACCGTCGGCAACATGCCGAAGCCGAACCACAGCACAAACAATGGCGCCAGGGCCAGCTTGGGTACGACCTGGCTGACCACCACATAGGGCTTGAGCACGCGCTCCAGCAACTCGGACTCGGCCAGAGCCATGCCGGCCAGCAGGCCCACGGCACTGCCGACGAGCAGTCCCAGCAGCAAGGCCTGCAAGGTCGCCCAGAGATGCGGCCAGAAATAGCCGGATGCCAGACCCGACCACAGCGACAGCGCCACTGCCGAGGGTGCAGGCAACACCAGCGCCGACAAGCCAAATTGCCTCGCAGCCAGCTCCCACATTGCGATAACAGCTATCAAAAGCGAGGCAGATAGCCAGTGTGTTCTGTTCAGCAAGCCACTCATGCGCCACCCCGGTCCATGGATGCCCGAATGCGCGCGCAATAGTCGTTGAACGCCGCACCATGGCGCATGCTTTGCTGCCGCGGCTCTGGCAGCTCTATCGACCAATCGTCCACGATGCGGCCGCCATGCATGAGTGCAATGCGGTCGCCCAAATAGACGGCCTCGTTGATGTCATGGGTGACAAACAGCACCGTCGTGCCATGCCTATGGCAGGTGCGCAGCAAGTCGTCCTGCAGCTCGGCACGCGTGATGGCATCCAGTGCCGCAAAAGGCTCGTCGAGCAGCAGCAGCGGCGGCTCCAGAATCAGGGCTCGCGCCAGAGCCACGCGACTTTGCTGACCGCCCGAGAGCTGCCCCGGGTAAAGCCGGGCATGGGCGACAAGACCCAGTTGCTCCAGCAATTGCATGGCCGCCTGTTGATCCTGCTGCGTGGGTTTGCGCTGCAGCGACACGGGCAGCAGCACATTGTCGATCACCGTATGCCAATCCAGCAATGTCGGAGCCTGGAACATGAAGCCCAGTTGCGGCCCCGGCGCTGCCAGTTCGCTGCCGCGCAGCAAGACATGCCCCGACTGGGGCCTGATCAGGCCAGCCGCCAGCTTGAGCAGCGTGGTCTTGCCGCAGCCGCTGCGCCCCAGCAGGCAATGAAACTCTCCGGCCCCGACCTGCCAGTCCACGCCATCCACCACGGGCGCTCGTCCCGGGTAGCTGAATCGAGCCTGCTTGAACTCCATGAATGCCACGGCGGTTTCCACTCCCTCAGTCCGCATAAGAGGCCAGCGGCTGGGCCGCCAGTTCTGCCGACTGCTCGATCTCCGTCATGCGCACCAGATCCAGCAGGTTGAAGCGCCCGTCATGGTGCCAACCCGCCTCGGGCATGCTCATGGAGCCGATGGCGCTGATACGCGTGACGCCGGCCGCACCCAGCAGCCCGGCCAGGCGGTACAGCTCTTCGGGACCGGCCGCAATGCCGGCGGTCTGCAGATAGTCACGCTGAGCGGCCACCACGGGCAGCACGGCATCGAGCCGATCCACAGCCACCACGGCAATCGTGCGGTACAGCGCTGTCGGTGCCAGAGGCTGAAGACTCTCGCTGTAGGCCACGCTCCAAGGCGCATCCACAGGCCCCAGCAGTTGGTGAGCTTCACCGCCCCACTCCATGTTCTGCTGCCAGCGGGCCAGCGCCGCCCCTTCTTCCAGATCCAGCTCGCGGCGTGCGAATCGTCGCTGCAGATTGGCAAGCTCGGCCGCCAGATAGTCGGCAAAAGCACGCGGCGAGATCGGCGCTCCACTCTGTACATAGAACACATGGGGCGAGTAGCAGCCCTGCTGGTCGTAGCGCATCACGTCCCAGGCTGCCAGCCTTGCCATGGCCGGAGCCTTGAGCGTATCCAGCGCCTGCGCGCCGATCAGGCCAAAGCCCAGCTTGTGGCCATGGGGCAAAAAGCGCGTCGTCACGGGCAGGCGACGGCGCAGCGCATCCAGCGTCTGGTTGCCGCCATAGGCCAGCACCGTATCGGCCTGGGCATAGAGAGCGTCGGCCTCTTCGCCACCTGCACCGCGCCACCACACCACGGCCAGGCAATCGGCCAGCGGCGGGTGGACCTCGGCCAGCAAGCGCGCAAACCATCCCGCAAACAAGGGCTCGGCACTGGCCAGCTTGCCAATCGCAGGGGCCTTGACCAGCAAGCCACAGATCAGACTCCACAGTGACAGCGCAGGCACGTTGCCAGCCCAGCTATGCACCAGCAGATCCGGGCCGAAAGCACGTACGGCCCCGCCCTTGGCTGTCGGTTGAAAACCATCGAGTACTGCCGGATTGGCAAAATCCTCGGCCACAAAGCGCTTGAGCTGCGCCGCACGAAAGGTCTTGAAAAATCCTGTCAGCCCCAACCGCACCATATCGGCGTCATAGCCGCTGACCACGGGCAGCCAGGCTTCAGCCTGCTGGCGGTAGATATCGTTGCGATCCAGCAGACGGGCCATCGCACGATCGACGGCATCGATGATCTCGGCCACCGGCATGGGACGCAGATGGATGGCCGCAGCTGTACGCACACGACTGGCCAGTGCCTGCATCTGCGGCGCCGTCAGCACGGGAACGCAGACTTCCAGCCCCCGGCCGTTCCCAGACTTGAAGTCCAGCGTCTGCCACTGCACTTCATCATCGCCGAGGCCAGGCAGATAGCCAGCCCTGATGCGCTGTAGCTTGCGCTGCTCGCTCATGCGCCGGCAGCTTTCACAAACTCTTCAACCGCCAGCGAGCAGCCCTTGGCTGCGGCACCCTCGGCCCGCCCCAGCAGCAAAAAGCCGTCTTTTTCCTGCTGGCCGGCCCACAGGCCCACATCCTCGGTCAGGATGGTGGTCACCGCGTTGTAGTTGGCCAGATCGCAATGCACCAGAATGCCGCGCTCACCAGCTGCCACGTCCCTGCCGGTGATCGGCTCGACCAGACGCGAACGGATCCAGTGCGGACCGGACTTGACCGAAGGCAGCACCGCATTGCCATCGTCATAGAACTGGGTGCTCAGCTCCGTCATGCCATACATATTGATGCACAGACTGCGGGGCACGCCCAGCAGCTGGGAAAGCTCGGCATAGAACTGCTCGAGCGGCAGCTCGCGCGACTGCCCCTTGTAGCCACCCGTATCCAGCACGCGGCTGCCTGCGGGCAGGCGAAAGCTGCGGCCCTGCGCACGCAGGGCATCCATCACATGGACCAGGCTGAAGCTCGCGCCCAGCAGGGCAAAGGGCTGGCCGCTGCGCTCGGACTCTGCCAGCGCGGCACACAGGGCCGGCATGTCCAGCCCTTCCGAGTTCAGGTAGTAGCGGCTGCCGGCCGAACCGAATTCGGACCGGGCCAAGGCCAGATAGTGAGCCAGCGAGGAATTGGGCATGGCCTGCTCATCGGGAAACAGAATGCCCATGGACATGCGCTCCAGACCCTGCATGAAACGCCTGGAGAAATAGCGCTTCATGGACAGGTCGTAGACCTCGAGCTGCGGATGGAAATGACGTCCACGTGCGGCGCGGCCCGTGGTGCCGCTGGTCATGAATACGCGCTCGGCGGGCGACGGCGGCTCGCTGCGCAGTTCCATGGCCTTGAAGGCATCGATGGGCACGGCCGGAACATCGCGCCAGCTCCTGACATTGCGCAGCGTGGCGCCGCGTCGCTGGCAAAAGCTGCGAAACGGCGCATTGCATTCGTACTGGTAGGCGAAAAGGCGCAGGGCGAGTTGATTGAACTGGTCGTCGGTACAGTCATCCATTGCGATGAAAGCAAGCAGATCGGCGACCAGCGAAGCGGCCTTGTCCATGAAATTCCTTCGAGAGCGGGGACATCATGCTCCGAAGGCTTGCTGACCATGCGAGAACGCACTGCCCTGAGGTCAGCTTGCAAGCTCTTCTTCCGCCGGTATGAACCGGGTCAAGTTCGCGGGTGTAGATCTCAGCACTGGCGTGCACCCCGGAGCGCGGCGCCATCTTACCCCAACGGCATCGCTGCAAGGAGGCTGAGCTGCCGCATGAAAGTCGCGTCACTTGTAACCTGGGGTAAGGCTCCAGCAAGGACAAGAAGGACATCCAGGGCAAAAACATCAAAACACTGCTGCCCAAATACAATCGACCCAGCTCCGCAAGCTGTCTGAGACGCAACCTGCCGCGGCGCCGACAATGGTGCTGGTACGACATGCCTGAAAGCGCGGCATGTCGTGGCGATGGACGGCGTCAGCAAAGCTTGCAAGCCATCCAGGGCACTGAATGCCCGCCCCAAGTCCCAGAGATATTCACATGCATTTTTCGCGCCTTTGTCATCTGGCAGGCTGGCCTGTGGCCGCCGCCGGACTGCTGCTAACGGCACAGTCCGCAACAGCCCAGCAAGCCGCCGCCCAGCCGGACCTGCCCCAGTTGTCCGAAGTCACCGTGCGCAGCACCTTGCAGGAGTCCGCGCTTGAGCAGACCCCGGCATCCGTCACCGTGCTCGACGGCGAGCGCATGCGCGAGCGCAATCTGCAGGTCAATCTCTCGGAATCCCTGAGCGCAGCTCCGGGCCTGCAGCTGCAGAACCGCCAGAACTACGCGCAAGACCTGCAGCTGTCGATTCGCGGCTTTGGCGCGCGCTCCACTTTCGGCGTGCGCGGCATACAGATCTATGTGGGCGGCATCCCCTCCACCATGCCCGATGGCCAGGGCCAGACCAACAATATCGATATCGCCTCGCTGGAGCGCGTGGAAGTTCTGCGCGGCCCCTACTCCGCGCTCTACGGCAATGCCTCGGGCGGCGTGATCAATGCCTATACCGAACGCGGCGAGGGCGCGCCCTCGGTGGAAAGCAGCTTTGCGCTGGGCAGCGACGGCCAGAAGCGACTGGGCCTCAAGGCCAAGGGCGAAGCCAACGGGATTGGCTATGTGATCAGCGCCAGCCGCTTTCTGACCGACGGCTACCGTGCCCAGAACGCAGCGGACAAAAACCTGTTCAACGCCCGCATCGACGTCAAGCCTGACGAATACAGCCAATTGACCCTGGTGGCCAACCATGTGGACATCGATGCCAAGGACCCGGGCGGCATCAAACCCAGCGAGTGGGCCCTCAATCCAAAGGACGTCAACGCCAATGCGATCAAAATGAACTCGCGCAAAAGCGTGAAGCAGACCCAGGCCGGCCTGACCTATGAGCGCCAGCTGGACGGCGGCCAGGCGCTGCGCCTCATGGCCTATGCCGGTCAGCGCGAAATGATGCAGTTCCAGTCTGTCCCCCCCAGCAGCAAACTTGAGGACAAGTACAAAGGCGGGGTGATCGGCCTCAGGCGCGACTATGGCGGCATCGATGCGCGCTGGAGCGGCAAATACGAGCTGGGCAGCGGCAGCCTGAGCCTGATTGCCGGTCTGGCCGCCAATACCGTCAGGGAAGATCGCCAGGGCTACAAGAACTTTGTCGGCAGCCAGCTGGGCGTGGTCGGCGAGCTGGTGCGCGACGAGCGCAATACCCTCACCAGCATCGATCCCTATCTGCAAGCCTCCTGGGCCTTTGCACCGCACTGGAAGCTCGATGCCGGCCTGCGCTGGAGCAATGTGCAGTTCCAATCGCGCGACCATTTCCTGGCCGACAAGGACGATAGCGGCAATGCCGGATTCCATAGGCTTCTGCCGGTGGTTTCGCTGCAGCACGAACTCAATCAGGACACCAATATCTATGCCTCGCTGGGCCGCGGCATGGAAACACCGACCTTCAACGAGATCTCGTACCGCCCCGATCTGGTCGGCGGCCTGAACTTCGGCCTCAAGCCTGCGGTATCGACCAGTGCCGAGCTGGGCATCAAGCAGCGCTTCAATGTGGCCGGCCTGCGCGGCGACTGGTCTGCAGCGCTGTTCCAGACGAGCACCGACAATGAAATCGTGGTGGCCAGCAACGACAACGGCCGCACCTCTTATCAGAACGCCGGCAAGACACGCCGCCGCGGCATGGAGCTGAGCGGCAGCACCTGGCTGACGCCCCAGCTGCGACTGAACGGCGCGCTGACGCTACTCGACGCCAGCCTGCGCAGCGGTTACTGCGACAGCAAGGGCCAGGACTGCATTCCCGCCGGCAACCGCATTGCCGGCGCGGCCAGAAATCTGGGCTATCTGGGGCTGGAATGGCTTCCCGCCACCGACTGGCGTGTGGGCCTGGACTGGCGTCATGTGGGCCGTATTGCCGCCAACGACAAAAACCAGGTCTATGCCCCCAGCTACAACGTGGCCAGCCTGAGCGTTGGCTACACCCGGCGTCTGGGCGCCTGGAAGCTCAGTGCTTTTGCCCGCGTCGACAATCTGGCGGACAAGAACTATGTGGGCTCGGTCATCGTCAACGAAGGCAACGGACGTTATTACGAGCCGGCCCCGGGGCGCCAATGGATGGCCGGAACCAGCCTCAGCTACCAGTTCTAGGCATGTCATCCGGCTTTGCCGGACAGCAGCAAGCGGGCCCTGTGCCCGCTTTTTTCATGTCCGGACAGATCAAAGACGATTTTTTTCAGAAAAATATTTGCTGCCTGCAAACTGCCTGCCTAAGCCCGAAAGCCGCCAATTCCGCGCCGATTTTCCGGCCTGGCGGCAGACGCCTGCAACAAGCTGGGGCTCGTCAGCCATGCAAGCCACGTCAAAACAGGGCTATCCACGGCCAACCGCATGAATCTTCAAGCCTGCTCCCATGAAAATTGAACGAAGTTAGCCGCTGAAACAGGAAAGAACAGCACACAGAACTCCTTCACTATGCAACACGCTGCCATCAGGCATGCAACTGCCACGAAATGCAGGGCAAACGGCAACCGGTGCCGATCCCCGGCAAAGAAATCATTTCTTATAGGAAATTCACCTGAAAAGAGCTCAGATGGCAGTCTTTTGAAAGCAAATTCACAGCGCTAGAATCCGCCACCAACGCTGCCTCGCATGTTTGAAGCCGGGGCAGGTTTCAGATTCGTCCCCGTATGTCAGCCCTTTTCGTTTCTTGCCATCCACATTCCAGCCCGGCGTCTTGCAGCCCTGCCCTTGCCGCAGCAGGAGCGGGTGCATGAGCGACGGTTTGCAAAGCCCTAACCAACAGGGCGTGCAGTTGGTCGATATCCGGTTGCAGCGTGGCCAGACCCAGGTGTTTGACGGCCTGAACCTAAGCCTGACGCAAAAGCGCATCGGCGTGATAGGCAACAACGGCGCGGGCAAATCCAGCCTGTTCCGCCTGCTTTGCGGACTTGAGCTGCCTCAAGCCGGACAGGTATTGGTGGACGGCATGCCCTTGCTGCAGGCGCGCCAGCACAAGCCCGGCCTGATCGGCCTGATGTTCCAGAACCCGGACGACCAGATCATCTTCCCCACCGTGGAGGAAGAACTGGCGCTGGGACTGCGTCCCCAGGGCCTGAACAAGCAACAGGCCAGAGCCTGGGCGCGCGAGTTGCTGGCCGCGCGCGGCCTGGCCCACTGGGCCGAGCGTGCTGTCACCAGTCTGAGCCAGGGCCAGCGCCAGCAGGTATGCTGGCTCTCGCTGCTGATTGCCGCGCCGCAACTGCTGCTGCTGGACGAGCCCTTCGCCAGCCTGGACCTGCCCGGTCAGGCCCGCCTGGCCCAGGATATTGCCACCGCACCTCAACAGGTGCTGGTCTCCACCCATGTGCTCGACCATGTGCGCGACTTTGAGCGTGTGATCTGGCTGGAGCAAGGCCGACTGCGTGGCGACGGCCCGGGCCGCGACATCTGCAGCGCCTACGAGACCTCAGTGCGGGAGCTGTTGCTGAAGAAAAGCGCGCACGGAGACCTGCATGGGTAGCCTCTATAGCGAAGTTGCGACCTGGCTGCATCGCTGGTCGGCCGGCTTCAAGCTCTTGCTGCTGGCGGTCTTTGGCACGCTGCTGTTCCTGATAGCCAACCCCTGGGTGCTGGCGGGCTGCGGCGCGGCCTGCCTGATGCTCTGGATATCGCTGGGCCAGGCCACGCAGGTGGCGCGCCGGCTGATGCGCTCGGTCATCGTCGCGGCGCTGCTGGTGGCGGGTTTTCATGTCTTCATGGGCAACCCTGTGCTGGCAGCCCTCGGCAGTCTGCGGCTGGTCTGCGCCTCGACCCTGGGTATTGCGCTGACCATCACCACACGCCCCAGCGATCTGGTCGAGGTACTGGAATGGCTGCTGGCCCCGCTGGCCCGCCTGGGCATCCCCACCGAGCGCGTGGCCATGCAGCTTGCACTCATGCTGCGCTTTACCGAACATTTCTTTGTGCAATGGACAAAGCTGGACGAGGCATACCGCCTGCGCACCGGCAAAAGCGGCGGCCTGCGCCTGATTGCACCGCTGACGATTCATATGCTGCAGGCCACGCGCCGTGTAGCCGACGCCCTCTGGGCAAGACTGGGTTTCTAGGAGATCGTTGATGACTACCACTCCCTCTCACACCGTATCGCGCGGCGGCGCACGCTCCATGGCTCAGGTATCTCTGTTCGCGGCGCTGATGGCCGTGATGGGCCTGATTCCCAAGATCGACCTGCCGCTCGGCGTGCCCATCACCATCCAATCGCTGGGCGTGATGCTGGCAGGCGTCATGCTCGGGCCCTGGCGCGGCCTGCAGGCCATGGCGCTGTTTCTCGCGGCCGTGGCCGTGGGCCTGCCCCTGCTGTCTGGCGGCCGCGGCGGCATCGGCGTCTTCATGGCACCGTCTGCCGGCTATCTGGTCGGCTATATGCTGGCCGCAGGCATTACTGGCGCCATCATGGCCGCCCTGCCGCAGAGCACGCCGCGTCGCACGGCGCTGAGTGCGTTCATCGCCTCCTTGATTGGCGGCCTGCTGTGCCTGCATGCCTTTGGCGTGCTGGGCCTGATGCTGGTCGCCAAGATGAGCCTGAGTCAGGCCTTTGCCGTGACGCTGGCCTTTGTGCCCGGCGACTTCATCAAATGTGTTCTCTGCGCCATCATCGTCCACACTGTGGCGCGCGGAATGCCTGACTGGCGCTTTGGCGGTCGCCGGTGAACGCGCTGTCCACAGCAGCGCCGCTGCAGGGCTTGTGGCAGCTGGTGCATGGCCCGCTGGCCCATTGGGCGCAGCACCGGCCCGATGCGGTGGCATTGCAGAGTGAGGCCGATTCCTGGACCTTTGGCAGGCTGAATGCGGAGGTCGAGCAGCGCTCGGCACGTCTGGTCGCGCAACGCGCACCGCAAATGTTGCTGCTGGACGCCAGCCGCTCCACGTTGGAGCGACTGGTGGACTTTCTGGCCGTGATCCACAGCGGCCGCTGCGCGGCTGTCGCTGACCCCGACTGGCAACCGGCCGTGCGCCAGCGCATTGAAAGCTGGCTGCCCAAGCAGCCCTGCGAACTGGAATCGGCAGCACCGACAGCCGCCTTCTATACCGGCTTTACCTCGGGCAGCACCGGCCTGCCCAAGGGCTTCAAGCGCCATCACCTCTCGTGGACGGAGAGCTTTCGCGTCGGCCTGCAGGATTTCGGCCCCGTCGTCGCCCAGCGCACGCTGGCACCGGGGCGCATCTCGCACTCGCTGTTTCTGTTCGGGGCCATGCAAGGCATCTGGTATGGCTGCGGCGCCGTCATGCAGGAGAAGTTCTCGGCCTCGCGCTGTCTTGCAACCCTGGCTCGCGGCGATACCCCCTGTCTTGTCGCCGTGCCCAGCCAGTTGCTGCTGATGCTGCAATGGGCAGAACATCGACAGCTCGCACCGATTCCCGAGGTCGAGCTGATCACCATCAGCGGCGCGCGCTGGATGCGTGCCCACACGCCGGCGCTGCGCGCCCTGTTCCCCAAGGCCCGCATCATCGAGTTCTATGGCGCCTCCGAGGCCAGTTTTGTGGCCTGGATGGATGCCGACGAAGCCAGCGGCCCGCAGGCCGTGGGCAGACCGTTCAGCAATGTGGAGCTATCCATTCGCCCCACCGGCAGCGATGCCCCAGAAAATGCGCTGGCCGAGCATGGCACCAGCCACGCCAGCGACGGCCTGATCTATATCCGCAGCCCCATGCTGTTCATGGACTATGTGGGCGACGCCCATGACGCCACGGCCGTGCTGCGCGATGGCGACTGGCTGTCCGTGCGCGACATGGGCCATATCGACGAACGCGGCATGCTGTGCCTGGCAGGCCGCCAGAGCCGCATGATCGTCACCCAGGGCAAGAACCTGTTTCCCGAGGAAGTGGAGAACCTGCTGGCCAGCCACCCGGCGATTGCCCAGGTCTCGCTGCACGGCCAGGCCGATGCGCTGCGCGGCCTGCAGGTACACGCGGTGCTGCAATGGAGGCCGCAGACCGAGACGCCTTCGGCCCTGGAGCTGAACCAGTGGCTGCGTGAGCGCACCGAAGCCTTCAAGGTGCCCCGCCAGTGGTGGATCTGCGAGCACTGGCCGCAGACAGCCAGCGGCAAGACCGACCACAACCAGCTGGCCCAGGCCCTGCGCACCCGGATGACAGCGCCTGCCGATGCTGGCATATCCCCTGCCCAGTTCCCCGCATTGCGGCCGTGGCAGAGTTGAGGCCCATGCCAAGCAAGTCCCCCATCATTGCCTGGGCCCGCAGCCCGGTGGCTCCGATAGGCTCGGCCCTGGCCCGGCTCAGTCCCCATGAACTGGGCCGGCCGCTGCTGCTGTCACTGCTGCAGCAAAGCGGCTTGCCGGCCCATGCCGTGGACGCGGTCGTCATCGGCAACGCCCTGGGCGCCGGCGGCAACCCGGCGCGCATGCTGGCACTGGCCTCCGGCCTGCCCGACAGTTGCGCCGCACACACCATCGATACCCAGTGCTGCTCGGGCCTGGATGCGGTGGCCATGGCAGTGGGTCTGCTGCAATCGGGTCAGGCCGAGGTGGTGATTGCCGGCGGCATCGAGGCCTGGAGCCGCGCCCCCATTCGCCAGACCCGCCCGCTGCACCCCGGCGAGCAAGCCCAGGGCTACGAGCGCCCGCCATTTGCCCCCGATCCCGAGCGCGACCCCGATATGTTGCAATCGGCGGCCGACTATGCGCTCACGCATGGCTTCAGCCGCAGCCAGCAGGAGCAGTATGCGCTGCTGAGTCACAGACGGGCCCTGGCCGCCCAGGCGCTGCTCGCCCCTGAAATCGTGCCTGTGGCCGGGCTTGCGGCCGACGCCTATCCGCGCGCGCTGCAGCCCGCACGTGCCGCGCGCATGCCGGTGGCGGCCCGGGGCTGCAGCCAGACCGCCAGTCCCGGCGATATCGCCGCCCATGCGCTCAGTGCGCTGACCATTTCGGCCAAGGCCGATGGCGCGGCCCTGCTTTTGCTGGCCACGCCCGAGGCCTGCGCCCGCTGGAATCTGCAGCCCCGCGCACAATGGCTGGCCAGCGCCAGCGTGGGTGCCGCGCCGGAAACACCGTTGCTGGCCGCCATTGCCGCAGCGCAGATGGCGCTGGCCCGAGGCAGCCATGCACTGGCGAAGCCGCGCAAACCACCATTGCTGGCGCGAGAGCTGTCAGTCATCGAACTGCATGACGCCTTTGCCGTGCAAGGCCTGGCCTTTTGCGCCGCCATGGGCCTTGAGCCCGAGCAAATCAACAGCGCGGGCGGCGGCCTGGCGCGCGGCCACCCGATCGGTGCCTCAGGCGCGATTGCGCTGGTGCGCTGCCTGGCTCAGCTCCAGCTTCAGGCCCGCTCATCGACAACCGGCACCGCGCTCGGTCTGGCGGCCATTGCCGGAGCCGGCGGCATCGGCGCAGCAACCCTGGTGCAATGGCTGCAAGCCGCTCCCTGAATTCATTTTTGATAGCTACTACCTCATGTCCAGCAACGGTTCAGCCGCCACAACACTTGAAAGCGCCGACTTGCCCGCAGGCATGGCGCTGATGCAGCAGCGCCGCTCCACACGTGCTTTCCTGCCCGATGCCGTGCCTGATGCGCTGCTGCAGCAGTTGCTGCTGACGGCGCGCCAGGCGCCCAGCGGCGGCAATCTGCAACCAGGCCAGCTGATTGCGGTACGCGGCAAGCTGCGCGAGCAGCTGACTGCGGCCCTGCTGCAGGACGTTGAAAGCCAGGTGCCCGAATGCGAGGACTACGCCTACTTTCCACGTCCCATGCCCATGCAGCTGCGCAAGCGCCAGGTGGCTTCGGCCCAGGCGCTTTACGGCGCACTGGGCGTGGCGCGCGACGACCGCGCGGGGCGCGAAGCACAGTTTGCGCGCAACTACCGCTTCTTCGATGCGCCCGTGGCGCTGGTCGTCACCATCGACGCCCATTACGGTCCCGGCGGCTATATGGATCTGGGCATGATGCTCTACGGCCTGCAGCTGGCTGCCGCCGCCATGGGCCTGGGCAGCTGCGCCATCGGTGCCCTGGCCTCGTACCCGGCCACCGTGCGCCGCGTGCTGGGTCTGGCCGAAAACAAGCACATCGTCTGCGGCCTGGCCCTGGGATGGCCCGACGAGACCGCTCCCGTCAACCAGACCCAGACCACTCGTGCAGCGCTGGCTGAATGGTTTCAGGTCATGGAATAAGCAAAAAACAATAGCTGCCAGCGCCAGTGATTAAATGGTTTTCCATAGAAAGAAGCGAAAATCAATGTGCAGCCAGCGCATGCAGCTATCAACAAGAGAGCAAAAAAGCGCTGCAGGTGCAGCGCTTAGTTCCATGCCCTCAGTCAGGCATGCCCCATCAAAGAGACAGCCAGCAAGCGCCGCCGCGCAGCAATGCTGTCGTCCCCTCAGGGGGAGCTTCTAGAACGCCGGGAAGACCGAGCCCTTGAATTCCTTGTCGATGAACTGGCGCACCTCATCGGAGTGATAGGACTTGATCAGCTGGGCGACCCAGGGCTGATTCTTGTCGGCATCGCGCACCACCATGATGTTCACATAGGGGTTCTTGGCCGACTCCAGTGCAATCGCATCCTTCTTGGGGTTCAGACCAGCCGAGATCGCGAAGTTGGTGTTGACGGTGGAGGCATCCAGATCGTCCAGCGAACGTGGCAATTGGGCCGCATCCAGCTCGACGAACTTGAGCTTCTTGGGGTTGGACACCACATCCAGGGGCGTCGCCTTCAGGCCAGCACCCTCCTTGAGCTTGATCAGACCCTGGGCCTGCAGCAGCAGCAGCGCGCGGCCGCCATTGGTGGGGTCATTGGGGAGGCCGAACTTGGCGCCGGTGGGGAGTTCGGACAAAGCCTTGATCTTCTTGGAGTAGATGCCGATGGGGAAATTCACCGTATCGGCCACCCAGCTGATCTTGTAGCCACGATCCTTGAGCTGAGCATCCAGATAGGGGCGGTGCTGGTAGCTGTTGGCATCCAGGTCGCCTGCAGCCAGCGCCGCATTGGGCTGGACATAGTCGCCGAACTCGATGACCTTGAGGTTCAAACCATTCTTGGCAGCAACTTTTTTGACCACTTCCATGATCTGCGCGTGGGGGCCGGCGGTCACGCCGATTTTGATGGTCTTGTCCTGGGCCTGGGCGGCAAAACCCAAGGTGGCCGCTGCAGCCACGGCCAATGTGGTGCGCAAAAGCGAGCGCTTGTTCAACATGCAGATTCCTTGTGCGGAAGATTGAGAGTGGCTAAGACTGTAGCGTCAGTTTCATGTGGCGGAGCGCTGTTTCTTAGACAGATTGCTCAGATGCAAACTACAGATTGACAATGCAAGCCGTAACGTCTTGCATGCGGCAACCCAAGCACCCACAAAAAAGCCCGCTCCTTCACGGTGGCGGGCTTGTCTGCGTGCGCAGGCTGTCAAAGATCGGACATCGTAGGGGCTGCCAGCACTTGCTGGGCCACCACGTCGAGCACAGCATGGGACTCGTCTTGCCTGTCGATCCAGACCTTGGGCGTGAAACTGCCACGCAAGGCAATCGCATCGCCTTCGGAAAGGCTGCGCAGCACGGCGCAAGGTGCGTTGTCGAAAGCGACGATATTCACGGGAATCGAGGAGCCGTCGCCTGCATTGGCTCGCATGCGGGCCACCATATAGGGGCGGCGGTTTCGGTCTACGCGACTCTCGGGGATGCCGGTCAGTCGGCCGGTAATCAAACCATCCATCATTTGCTGTTATCTACCCAGAAAAAATCATGGCCGCCCTTGAGCAAGAGCGGCCTTTCAAAAAATCTTGAACCTGCATTTTAGGGCGGCGCCTGTTTCCAGGCAGCAACCCTTTTCTTAATTTTTTGTAATGTACGGCACGGCTCAGCGATGGCTCAGACGGCGCACGGCCCAGTCGCCCAGGCTTTGAATGGCTTGCACAAAGAAGATAAGGATGATCACCACGACCAGCATCACGTCGGGCAAGAAGCGCTGGTAGCCGTAGCGAATACCCAGGTCGCCCAGGCCACCACCGCCGATGGCGCCTGCCATGGCCGAGTAGCCGGTCAGGCTGACGAAGCTGATGGTCAGACCTGCGACGATGCCAGGCAGCGCCTCGGGCAGCAGCACCTTCCAGACGATCTGGCCGGTGGTCGCGCCCATGGATTGGGCCGCTTCGATCAGACCGCCATCGACCTCTCGCAAGGCGGTTTCCACCAGCCGGGCCACAAAAGGCGCTGCAGCAATCGTCAACGGCACCACGGCCGCCCAGGTACCGATGGAGGAACCCGTGATCAGACGCGTCAGCGGAATGATGGCCACCAGCAAGATGATGAAGGGGGTGGAGCGCAGCGCATTCACGATCCAGCCCACGACCTTGTTGGCCGGGCCGTTCTGCAAGATGCCGCCATGGTCGGTCAGGCGCAGGAAGACGCCCAGCGGAATACCGATCAGACCGCCAATCAGGCCCGAGACGCCAACCATGATCAGCGTCTCCCAGAAGGAATCCAGCAACAGCTGGAGCATCATTTCCGAAAAATTCTCAAACATCGCTCTCAATCCTTGCTGGACACGATCTGCACTTGCACACCGCTGGCACGCAGGTGCTCCACGGCAGCATCAATCTTGGCTGCCTCGCCGCTGGCATAGACAGCCAGCGAACCAAAGGTCTGCTCCTGAATCTCGTCGATCTGGCCGTGCAGAATCGACAGGTCCAGACCCAGTTCGCGAATCAGGTGGGACAAAATGGGCCGATAGGCGCTCTCGCCCGCATAGGACAGGCGCAGCAGCTGGCCTTGCTGGCCGGCCTGCAACTGTGCGGCCAGCTGGTTCACGCGCGTCATCACCGACTCGGGCAGTTGCTGGGGCACGATTTCGTCGATCAGGCTCTTGGTGATCGTCTTCTGAGGGCGGGTGAAGACATCAATCACAGGCCCCAGTTCGGCAATCTCGCCACCGTCGATCACGGCCACGCGGTCGGCGATCTGCTTGATCACCAGCATCTGGTGGGTGATCAGCACCACGGTCACGCCCAGCTCGCGGTTGACCTTGCGCAGCAGATCCAGAATCGAGCGTGTGGTTTCGGGGTCCAGTGCCGAAGTGGCTTCGTCGCTCAGCAGGACCTTGGGGTTGCTGGCCAGCGCCCGGGCAATGCCCACGCGCTGCTTCTGGCCGCCGGAAATCTGGGCCGGATAGCGGTCGGCCAGATGATCGAGGCCCACCAGTTCCAGCAGCGGCGTCACGCGCTGGTATATCTCGTCCTTGGAAATACCGGCCAGCTCCAGCGGCAGGGCCACGTTGTCATACACGGTGCGGGACGACAGCAGATTGAAGTGCTGGAACACCATGCCGATATCGCGGCGCGCGGCGCGCAGCTCGCCATCGGACAGCTGCATGAGGTCCCGTCCGTTGACGATGACCTTGCCTTCTGTGGGGCGGTTGAGCAGATTCAGGCAACGCACCAGCGAGCTTTTGCCCGCGCCGGAGCGGCCGATGATGCCGAACACCTCGCCCGAAGCGATTTCCAGATTGATGCCACGCAAGGCGTGCACCGGGCCCTTGGGGCCTTGGTATGTCAGGGATAAATCCCGAATTTCTATCATGAAGAATATCGCGAATTACGCATGAATAATGCGCTTGACGCTATAAAAAGTGATTGTTCCCATCCCGGCTGCAGCGCTGCCGGGAAGCGGGCAATGCAGGCCTTCGTTCTGGTAGGTGCGGGCAGATCAGGCCACCCTACTTTTAGTAGTAACCCTCAATAATGCCTGAGTCTAGGCAAACCTGAGAGCAACTGGGACAAGTGAATTCACTTATGGCGCCGCTAGCAAGCCAGCAAACGCAGGCCTTGCCCGGGCCTGTCCCCACTGGCGGCAAGGCCTTGCAGGCCTTAGCATGCTTGCATCTGCCCCTGGTTTTCTCTGCCTCCCTATGCAGCCGCCCCCTCTGCCCATCCGTGTTGAATGCCCACCCGGCGCCTGCGACTGCCGACGTGAGCAGCTGCTTGGCACGCCGGACGCGGATCTGCGCATTCTGCAGCTCACGCGCGAGGAAGAGAAAAAGCTGCTGCAGCGCCTGGAAAGCATCAGCAGCCTGGTCGATCTCGAGCATATGCAGCAGCGCATTCACGCGCTCTTGGGCCTGGAGATACGCATCACCCCCGGCAACAACGAGGTGCGCACCATGCGCGGCATCCAGATCGATCTCGGCGATATGCCCGGTCTATGCCGTAAAACGCGTCAGAGCATCCCCGCCGCGATCCGCAAGGGGCTGGAGCGCAGGCCCGAGATTGCCTGGGCCCTGCTGGATGCGCATGACCTGTTTGGCATGCCCGGCAGCTGAGCCAAGCGCCGGCAACGCCCGACAGCAAAGCAGACTCTTCGCCAGATGGCCCTGGTCGGCCCGTACTGGAGCGGCCAGATCTCGCAGGTCGACCAGATAGTGCGAGCGCCTACGCGTGATGTCTACCTGAATCTGCGGGTGCTGGTCACCGGCGAAGACGGCCTCAAGGCCGCCCACGCTGTTCAGGACGGCTTTCGCATAGCGCCGGTGCTCCCAACGGCCGAGGACAGTCCGCGTCTCAAGCCCCGAGCCCTGGACTGGAGCCGCTTTGTCGTTCTGGTCCATCTCTCTATGAATTCGTGAACGGAGGCCAATATCTGGTGGACAACCCATCAACCGCTACTTCATTGGCGACCGCACCAAGGGCATGAAGTTCAACGCCGACGGCTGCCTCGACATCTGGTTGCAGCCCACAGACCCGGGCCCTGAAAAGCGTGCCAACTGGCTGCCCACGCCCGAGAAGAACCTGTTCTATCTGATGGCCAGTGCCTACCAGCCCTGGCCAGAGGTGCGGGATGCTTCATGGATTCTGGACCCCGTGCAACGGATCAACGCCCAATCAATGCAGTGATGGCACACATGAAAAAATATCTCAGATCTCCCGATACGCTTTTGTCACGGCCCTGGCATTGAGCTGTCGTATGCAGCAGCCAACAGCATGTACAGCCGAACCGGCCAGAGCGCCATTGCAGATGCCCGAGCCAAGCTCCAAGTCAAGGCCGTGGCTTCACGCACCTGGCTGCTGCGCCTTCCCATCGTCAATGTGGTGGTCTTCGAGACCGATGAAGGCCTGGTTCTGGTCGATAACGGCTATGCACCTGCCGGTCCCGCGCTGGCAGAAACGCTGAAGAAGCTTAGCAACAAGCCGCTGCACACCATCATCCTCACGCATTTCCATGCCGACCATGCCTTCGGCGCCTGGGCGCTGACGGACCAGAAACCGCGTGTAGCAACCGAGCAGCGCTTCATCACTCAGATGGAGCTGGACATGCGCAGCAACGGTCTGATCGCGCACAACAACCAGCGACCACTCCCACCATAGGCGGCGAAGACTTTGTGCTGCCCCATGCGCGCGGCGAGACCGAAGACCAGATCTGGGTCTCTGTACCCGGTCGCGGCATTGTGGCCAGTGCCGATTACTTCCAGGACTTTTTGCCCAATGCGGGAAATGGCAAGCGCCGCCGGTGCTACCCCGAGGAGTGGGCTCAAGCTCTGCGCGACATGGCTGCGCTCAAGCCCCGGCTGCTTCTGCCCGCCCATGATCCAGCCATGACCAGGCCCGAGGAAACTCAGGACCGACAGCCCACCCAGGCCCAGTTGCTGGATAGCATCTCCAAGCAAGTGGTGGCTGGCCTGAACAGCGGCGAGCGCCGCGATCTGGTGATTGACAAAATCACACTGCCGCCGGAGCTGGCCCGGCGAAGCGATGCGCGCGAGCTTTATGTCCCGGCCAAGCACATCGACCGAATGGTGGTCAGCGAGCACAACGGCTGATGGGACCATATTCCATCGCACAGGCGCCCGACGCCCCTGGCCAATAAGGCGTATGCAGACAGCGATGACCTCGAGGTGCCTCAAGGCGCACTGAAGGTCTGTTCCACGCGTGTTGCGAAGCCTCTGCACAAGCAGGAAGTGCCGGTCTATGCCGAGCACATGGTGAGCCTGCAGCTCAAGCTCAATAAGCTGGACAGCACACACGCGGCCAGTGCCAGTCAGAGCAGCACAGTGCATCAGTCACTGCAGTAGACCCTGCGGCAGCTGCCCACTCTTGGCAAAGGCATTGATGGGCAGCTGAATATAGGTACGGCCATCGTCCTGTGCAGGCGGCAGCTTGCCGGCACGCACATTGACCTGCACCGAGGGCAGAATCAGCGTGGGCATCTCCAGCGTGGCATCGCGTGCGGTGCGCATCTGCACAAACTCCGTCTCGCTGATGCCATCACTCACATGGATGTTGCAGTCGCGCTGGGCCTGCACCGTGGTCTGCCATTGCGGCTTGCGCCCAGCCGGCGGGTAGTCGTGGCAGACCCAAATGCGGGTCTGCCCAGGTAGTTCCAGGATGCGCCGAATCGAACGATAGAGCGTCGCCGCATCGCCGCCAGGAAAGTCGGCACGTGCCGTGCCCACATCGGGCATGAACAGGGTGTCGCCCACAAACACGGCATCCTCCACTCGATAGGCCATATCGGCCGGAGTATGGCCGGGCACATGCATGGCCAGCAACTCCAACTGGCCCAGCGGCAGACGTTCGCCATCCTGCACCAGATGGTCGAACTGGCTGCCGTCAGGCAAGAAACCGCGCTCGAAGTGATAGATCTTGCGAAACACGGCCTGCACATCGCGAATATGGGCTCCGATCGCCACCTTGCCGCCCAGATGGTGACGAATATGCTGGGCCGCGGAAAGATGATCCGCATGAGCGTGAGTTTCCAGAATCCACTGCAGCTGCCAGCCATTGCTTCGCACATAGTCAATCAGCTTGTCCGCGGAGCAACTGCTCAAGGTGCCGGATTTGGGCTCGAAATCCAGCACCGGGTCAATCACTGCGGCCTGACCACTGCTCGTATCGGCCAGAACATAGCTCACGGTACCGGTAGCTGCATCAAAAAATGGCTCGATATGCATCATATTGGCTGACATGGTGACTCCTGAAACGATGTGCCCGAAACACCGCAGCACAGCAATTAATTTACTTTTTTATATAATATATGAAAATATTTTGAAAGTGAAACAGTGAGCTCATCAACCTTTGACGAAGCACAGGCCACGCTGGATTTGCATGCCATGCGAACCCATGCAGGCAAAGCTGTGGCCATGCTCAAGCTACTCGGCAATGAAGACCGACTGCTGCTGCTGTGCCAGCTCTCCCTACAGGAGCGCACCGTGGGCGAGTTGGAGCGACTGACAGGCGTGTCCCAGCCTACCTTGTCCCAGCAATTGGGCATTTTGCGGCGTGAGGGTCTGGTCACCACCCGCCGCGAAGGCAAATTCATCTGGTATCAGTTGGCCGATGCCCGCGCCCTGCAGCTGATGCAAACCCTGTATCAATTGTTCTGCCAACCAGGAGAGACAGCATGAATATCTTATGGAGTGAATTTACGCCCTGGACATCTCTGATCGGCGGCCTGCTGATTGGTCTGTCCGCTGCCCTGCTCATTGCCTTGCTCGGTCGCGTGGCCGGCATCAGCGGCATTGCCGGTGCATTGCTGCAGTTGCCGACCTGGTCCTCTGTCAGACAATGGGGCTGGCGCCTGGCATTCATAGTGGGCATGGTTGCAGCGCCGTTGGTCTGGTCGCTGTTTGCCCCGCTGCCAGCAATGCAGCGGCCTTCCAGCCCGGCCATCATCATTGCCGCCGGGCTGCTGGTGGGCTTCGGCACGCGCATGAGTTCGGGTTGCACGAGCGGCCACGGCGTGTGCGGTCTTTCACGCCTGTCGCCGCGCTCTCTGGCCGCTACGGCGACCTTTATCGCCACGGGCGCGATCACCGTGTTCGTGATGCGCCATGTCATTGCCTGAGTCAGCAAGGAGAACATCATGATCATCAATATTGCAGCCTTGCTCTGCGGCCTGGTGTTTGGCCTCGGTCTGATTCTTTCGGGCATGGGCAACCCCACCAAGGTGCAGAACTTTCTGGATTTTTCCGGTCAATGGGATCCTTCGCTGGGCTTCGTCATGGGCGGAGCCATCGCCGTAGGCCTGATTGCCTTCAGCTGGGCCAAGCGCCGCAAGACCGCTTTGCTGGGCGAGCCCATGCAACTGCCCACCAGCACCGTCATTGATCGCAAGCTGCTGACAGGCTCAGCCCTGTTTGGCATAGGCTGGGGACTGGCAGGTTTTTGCCCCGGCCCGGCGCTGATGAATCTGGCGACCCTCACACCGCAAGTCTGGCTGTTTGTCGCCGCCATGCTGGCTGGCATGTGGGCGCAGCATCTGTGGACGGCAAAAAATAGCTGAGATCTGGCGGCGATCCGCTCGGGAGGCACTCAGCAACCAAGCCCCCTGGACCGTGCAAGCCGCCTGCGCCACTTATCCATGGCTGCAGCGCCCCTAGCGCTTCATGAAACCCGCCCTGCCTCACTCTTTCGGCATCAGTGCCTGTGCAAAATGTCTGGCTGGCGCAGTCAGGTCGGCAAAGCTATTGGCATACAGCTTGAGGCTGCGCTCTGCCCAGGCATCGGTCAACGGCACCGCATGCAGAGCGCGAGCCTCGCCCAGTCTCTGGTACGCGCCTTCGGGCATGACGCCTACGCCCAGCCCGCATTCGATCATTCGGCACATGGCACTCAGGCTGTCGACCTCGATGCGCTGGCGCAGCATACGTCGGCCGGCGCGGGCTTCCTGATTGAGCACCTCCTGAACGATGCTGCTGTCGCGCAAACCGATCTGGGCGTAGTCCAGTGCTTCTTCATAGGCCAGCTGCTGATGCCGGGCCAGAGCGTGGTCATTGGGCATGATCAGTACCATGCGTTCATGCCGGTACGGCATGGACTCTAGGCCCTCGACTTCGTCGCTGGGACTGCAGACCCCCAGATCAGCCATGTGATCGCGCACAGCGCGCGCTACCGAGCGACTGGTTGCCTGACGCAGATCGATGCGGATGTCGGGATGATGCTTCACGAAGACAGCAATATCCTCGGGCAAGAACTGTTCCACTGCGGAGGCATTGGCACTGAGGCGCACCAGCCCGCGTACGCCCCGCGCATATTCGCCAAGGTCGTCACGCAGGTGTTCGACACCCAGAAGAATCGTGCGCGCATGCGCCAGCAGCAACTCTCCGGCGGGGGTCGGGCGCACCCCGCGGGCATGGCGCAGCAGCAAGGGAGTGCAGGCCAGGGATTCCAGTTCGGCAACACGCTTGCTGACCGCCGAGGCGACCATGCCGCCCTGCTCGGCCGCCCGCGCAATACTGCCATGTTCGCAGATCAGCACGAACAAATCCAGCGATGCAAGATCTATCTGGCGCAGAAAACTGCGCGGCGAAGTGAAGTCGGACATGGGACGATGACAAACAGGCGCACGGAAGCGCAGCCAGGGATTTCAGCCAGGACGCAGCGGTCAAAACCCAGACCCGCAGCTCAAGCCATCACGTTTTGGAACGGCTCAAGGAATTTTAGCCACTTCTTGCCGCAAGCCTGCCTACTTAACATGCCCACTTTGCCAACACACACGCTCATGCTTCTTTCCGCTTCCGACGCGCCACGCGTTGCCCAGGTCCTGGTCGGCCTCGGCGCTGTACGCATTGCTTCGCATCAACCGTTCATCTACACCTCGGGCTGGGCCAGCCCGGTCTATGTGGATGCCCAGGTCCTGATGTCCGATGTCGCTCTGCGCAGCGAAATCATGGACATCGCGGCCCGACGCATGCGACCACTGATTGCCGCCAGCGGCATCAATGCCATCGTGGGAACCGAAAGCTCGGGCATTGCCTTTGCGGCATGGCTGGCCGAGCGACTGGAGCTGCCCATGCTCTATCTGCGCAAGCGCCCTGTCGGCTGGGACATCACCGCTCAGCTCGAAGGCCGCCTGCCTGCCGATGCCAAGGTACTGCTGGTCGATGACGTCACCACCGACGGTCGCTCCAAGGCCGGGACGGTTGCCGCCCTGCGCCGCGCCGGTCCCGTTGTCGAGGACGTGCTGGTTCTGCTCGACTATGCGCTCTATGCCCCCCAGGCTGGCACCCTGGCCGATCACGCATTGTCCCTGCATGCTCTGGCGACCTGGAATCAGCTGCATGAAGCGCTGCTGGCGAGCGGACAGCTCAGTGACGAGCAAAAGGCCACGCTGGCGGACTTCTCGGCCTCGCCTGTGGACTGGTCCATCCGACATGGAGGTAGCGGAGCATGATGGCCTGCAACACCATGACGGATACCAGCGCACTGGCGCAAGCCCTGCTCTCTGAAATCCGCGAGGCCACCCGTGACGGCCTGGGCGTCACCCGTGAAAGCTATGGCGAAGGCGAGACTGCTGCGCTGCGCATACTTGAGGAGCGGGCCGAAGATCTGGGCCTGAATCATGAATGGGATCGAGCCGGCAACCTGTGGCTTAGCCTGCCAGAGGAAAACCGGACGGAACCCTACGTCGTGGTTGGCTCGCATGCCGACTCCGTGCCACAGGGCGGCAACTTCGACGGACTGGCAGGCATTGTCGCCGGCATGCTGATGCTGCTTCAGCTGCGCGGTCGCCACGAACAGGCCCCACCGCTGCGCGTGCTGGCCCTGCGCGGCGAGGAAAGCGCATGGTACGGCAAGGCCTATCTGGGTTCTCTGTCCCTGCTGGGCAAGCTGCCAGCCGCCACCTTGAAACGCCCTCACCGAGATGGCGCAGGCATCCTCAGCGAAGCCATGTCGCGCTGCGGCGCCGATGTCGATGCCATTCAGCACGCCGAGCCGCTGCTCGATCTTGCGAATGTCTCAGCCTATCTGGAACTGCATATCGAGCAGGGACCGGTCATGGTCAATCGCGACTGGCCAGTGGCCCTGGTCACAGGCATCCGCGGCAACGTCCGCCACAACCTGATCCGTTGCATCGGCGAAACCGGCCACTCGGGCGCCGTGCCGCGCTGGCTGCGCAAGGATGCCTTGCTGGCAGTTGCCGAGCTGTTGTCGCGCATGGACGAGCATTGGCGCGTGCTGCTGCAGATGGGTATGGACATGGTAATGACCACGGGCATCTGCTCCACCTCGGCACAATCGCATGCCGTTTCCGTCATTCCCGGCGAAGTGGCATTCAGCTTTGAGGTGCGCAGCCAGGACACGCAGACCCTGGAGCGCTTCTATACCCTGATGCGTGAAGAGTGCCAGGCCATAGAGCGCGCCCGCAGCGTGCGTTTCGAATTCGACGAGCGCCTGTTCACGGAGCCTGCCACCATGGATGCGGGTTGGCTGAACCGCCTGGAAGCAGCCGCTGCCCAGAACATGAAACTGGAGCGCATGGCAAGCGGTGCCGGCCATGATGCAGCAGTGTTCGCCAATGCAGGCGTGCCATCGGCCATGGTCTTCATTCGCAACGAAAATGGCTCTCACAATCCGCATGAGGCCATGGACATCGGCGACTTCCTGGCAGGAGTCGATCTGCTGACCCGCGCGCTGATTGCCTGAACCCTGCCCGGTCCGGGCGGGCACAGCGATCACGCCACAAGCAAGAGGTGAGCAACTCCGAGCCCAAGGCTCTGGTGTGAAAAGCGAATGACCCGTGTTATGGCATCCTGCCCGGAATGGGGGTCCAGTGCAGCTCTCAGACTCAGTGTTTTAGCCTCTACCTGAGCACCAACGCCTGAGAGAGCAAAGAAAAATGCCATCCGTGGCCTTGACCAACAAAAAGCACGCATCCTTAAGGCGCTCACAGCAAATGGGCGTACTTATAAGGCGCCCGATATCAGCGAACGCCCTAGACACCAAGCTCTGCCTCAGCCTAAGACTGGCACTTCAACATGCCGGTCGTGAAATCAAAGACGCAATAGAGAGCTCAGATCAACAGCAGGCAAGCTCGGCTGTTGCGCGGCAATTCGAAAGACACCACATAATTTGCATGGAGCCCTGTTGCGCAGCTTGTTCTTGAGACGCACGCCCCGTGCCTGACTCCGTCTGTAGATATGCAGTCTGCTACTCGTCTCAAGCCCTTGATTATCTTGGCAAACTGGTCAGCCCAAACAGGTCGGCCCCAAGTTACCTATCAGCGCTTGCATTGATGGAAGCTCCCATAATGCAACGATGTACACATGCATGTATAAAGCTCATACCCAATTCAGGCGTAATGTAAGCGGCCTAAATCCCACAAACTCGCCTGACTCACCAGTTGAATGGCAAGTGCTTAACGAGATTTGTGTTTTTCCGCTTTCTCCCTCAAGAAAGCATTCATATGCTGCTGTGGCTCACCGGTCTGGAAAGCCGCACCAAACTCGGCAATGCTGTCATCAACCGCTGCATCCAGTGTCATGCGCTCCCAGCGGCGCAGCAGTTTCTTTTGCTGCCTAAGTACCATCGGGCCGATTTCGGAGAGGCCGGCGGCCACCTCCAGAATGCGCTCATCCAGCTTCTCCTGAGGGACGCATTCGTTGATCAGGCCCCATTCCCTCACTTGAGCTGCCGGGATGTTCTCTCCCGTCAGCAACAGCCAGGCAGCGCGTGTCGTGCCGATCTGGGACGGCATCATGGCGGCATGAATCACCGATGGGATTCCGACCTTCACCTCAGGCATGCCAACAACGGCGTTATCAGCAGCGATTCGCAAATCACCAGCCATCGCCAGCTCCAAGCCGCCGCCAAGAGTATGCCCCTCCAGGCGCACGATAACGGGCACCGGGAAGTGCCGCACCGCATTGCAAAGATCGCGCAGGCCGCTGATGAAGGCCCGCCCGGTAGCGGCATTCAAGCTGGCCAGTTCCTTGATATCGGCTCCCGCAACGAAAGCCCGCGAGCCTGAGCCTCTCAGCACAAGACAATGCAGCTCTTTGTTTTCTGCCAGTTCGCTGAGCGTCTGGATCAGGCCCTGAATGACGGGAGTGCTCAATACGTTGAGAACACCAGCGTCCGTGATGGACAGCACTGCGGTGGTCGAGGTGGGATAGGTCACTTGCGAATACATGATTGTCCTGTCAGAGTTTTTTGAAGCCGATGTCCTTGATGAGCTTGGCCCATGCCTTGTTGGACCGTTCTACCGTGTCGCGAAACTGCTGCGGTGACTGGTAATCGACCACCGCGCCTTGCTGTTCTATCGTCTTGACAAGTTCAGGATTCTTTAGCGCGGCCTTGGCAGCAACGCTCAGCTTGTGCAACACCGCAGCATCCAGGCCGGCAGGTGCACCCAGCCCATACCAGGACATATCGTTCATGGGCTTCAACCCAACTTCAGCATATGTCGGTACGTTGGGCAGATGGGCAAGACGCTTGGGACTGGAGACCGCCAGGGCACGCAGCTGATTGCCTGCGATCAGGGCACCCGATGAGGGCATGTTGTCAAATACAACGTCGATCTGGCCGGCGATCAGATCATTGAGTGCGGGGCCCAGGCCCTTGTAGGGAACATGGGTGATATTGGTCCTGGTGGTATGGCCGAACAAGGCGCCGCTCAGGTGACTCAGCCCGCCATTGCCCGACGAGCCATAGTTCAGCTTGGCGGGCGCCTTTCGAGCTTCATCGATCACATCCTGAGCCGTCCTGTACTGCGACGAGACATTCACCACCATCACACCCGGCACATTGGCAATATTGGTGATAGGCGTGAAGTCCTTCACCGCATCATAGGCAGGCTTGGCATAAACATTGGGATTCACTGCATGAGAACTCTCCACCATCATGACCAGCGTGTAGCCGTCGGCAGGCTGCTTGGAGGCGTACTGCGAACCCGTACTACCTCCGGCTCCGGGCTTGTTTTCCACGACGATGGATTGTCCGAGCGCCTCGCCAAGATAGCGAGCCATCACGCGCCCTATGACATCGGTAGCTCCGCCCACGGCGTAGGGGACGACCAGCCGTACGGGGCGATCCGGATAGGAAGTGGCACCTGCAGCACGAGCCATGGACATGGCACCAAGACCCAGGGCCAAGGCGAGCAGAGATTTCAAAGGCTTCATTCACGTCTCCTGTTATGTAGAAGCAAGACCTGATGCTTTGATCAGCATCGGCATCGTTCGTCTGCTGGAAGGCTGACCCGAAATGACTCAAGCAGCAGATGCGGCTGCGGCCGGCCCCAGCGTGGGCGGCGGACAAATCTGCAACCCCGCACTCGGGGGCAGCATGGGATTGCGCACGAGTTGGAGCTTCCCCAGTTCGGGGTGCTCGACGGTCTGAAGCATCTGACGATGAATCACCTGCGGGTGCAGGAAGACCTGCTCCAGACTGTTGATGTTTCCCCAGGAGATGCCATTGATATCGAGAACAAGGCCCAGATCGGCAGTCCTCCAGTTCATCAATACGGCGCGCAACAGCGGCCTGAGTTGCGCCAGATTCGTCAGGCGTCCCGCATTTGTTGCAAATTCGGGCTGCAGATGCCATTCACTCTTCATGAGCTTGCAAAAGGCCGAAAACTGAGTGTCGTTGCCTATTGCCAAAATGATGTGGCCATCGCTGCATTCAAAGACTTCATATGGCGCGAGATTGGGGTGCATATTGCCGATGCGCGCCGGCTTCTCACCGGAAACCAGGAAGTTGGCTCCCTGATTCGCATTCATCGCCACCGCTACATCCAGCAGTGCGATATCAAGGTGCTGACCCTGCCCGGAGCGTCCACGCTGCACCAAGGCCGCAAGCACCGCGCTGGTGGCATACATTCCCGTCATCAGATCCACCACGGCCACGCCGGTGCGCAAGGGGCCTGCCCCCTCTTCACCGTCGGCAATGCCTGTGTAGCTCATCAAGCCACCCATGCCCTGGAAGATGTAGTCATATCCGGGCTTGTGAGCAAACGGTCCTGTCTGTCCAAACCCCGTGACGGACAGGTAGACCAGTCCCGGGTTGATACGCGCCAAGGTGTCGTAGTCAAGACCATAACGAGCCAGCGTTCCGACCTTGTAGTTTTCGACCACCACATCGGCATCCTGGATCTGGCGCACCAGCCAGGCAACTTCCGCCTCTCTGGTAAAGTCCAGCGTGACGGATTGCTTGCCTCGATTACAGGAGAGGAAATAGGCAGCCACCCGCTCACCGCTTTCCGAAGTCAGGAACGGAGGCCCCCAGCTGCGGGTATCGTCCCCTGTTTCAGGCCGCTCGATCTTGAGGACATTCGCGCCAAGATCAGCCAGATTCTGGGTGCACCATGGCCCAGCCAGAATTCTTGACAAGTCCACGACACGGACTCCATCCAGTGCATTCGCAAGCATCACACCTCCAAAATTTTTCTGTATTCTTGGAGCGGGCTTGCCTAGGGTCAATTGGCCATTTTTGCACCCGGAGTTCGCGGAATTTGGATGGTCTTCCAGCCCGACGAAACGCCTGAAATGCGCGCGACCTGTTCACCTCAGGAGACGGGTACGAGAATGCAGCTGGCTCGCGCCATCAGCGCATTGCCATTGCTCAAAGTGCAATCGGCAAAGCACATTCTCCGGCCCCTGCGGGTGATCAGCACCTCGGCCTCGACCCAGTCCCCAAGGCGCGCGCTAGACAGGTAGTCGATGTTCATATGAGCCGTCACTATTGATGCGGAAAGTGCCGTCGCCACGTTATAGCCAATGGCGTTGTCGACCACCGTCGCCACAAAGCCACCATGTGCGATGCCGTGCAGATTGAGATGCTGCTCGAGCACCCTGACTCCTATGATGGTGGAGCCGTCTTCGCGCTGCCTCTTGTACATGGGGCCTTGCGCAAGCACGAAGTTGCTGGGAGACACATGTTCCTCAAATCCCTCTGGGGGTACGAAGGCGGAGTTGCTCATGGCTGGGCCAATATGTCGTTCAGCGCTTGTTGTTCGATCCATGGCGCCGCAATCCAGTGCTCGCCATGCCGGGCATGCAGATCCCGAATCTTTGCGAGAACCTGCGTCCATCCCAGGCTCTGCGCATGGAACATCGGCCCGCCCCGCCATGCTGGAAAGCCATAGCCATTGACATACACCACATCCACATCGGAGGCTCGTTGAGCGATTCCTTCGTCGACGATGCGCGCACCTTCGTTCACCAGCGCAAGCACACAGCGTTCGACGATTTCCTCATCGCTGACCCGACGCCTCTCGATGCCGGCCTCCCGTGCGCATTCCGCAATGAGCTCCTCGTTCAAGGGATCGGGAACTGGCGTGCGATTGCCGGCTTCGTAGCGGTAGTAGCCGGCACCGGTCTTTTGACCGAAGCGGCCTTGCTCGCAGATCCTGTCAGCCACCCTGGAGTAGCGCAGATGAGACGGCCTCGCGGATGCAAGACGCTTGCGTGTCGCCCAGTTGATGTCCATCCCTGCAAGATCTGCCATGGCAAGAGGGCCCATCGCGAAGCCGAATGCCTGCATGGCGGAATCGATCTGCGGTACCGTGGCCCCCTCTTCAAGCAGAAAGCCCGCTTCTCGCCAGTAACCGGTCAGCATGCGGTTTCCCACAAAGCCTTCACAAACGCCCACCAGCACGGGGATCTTGCCGATGGCCACGGCCATCTGCATGCAGCTCGCGATGACTGCGTCGCAGGTGCGCTCTCCACGCACCACTTCCAGCAACTTCATCACATTGGCCGGACTGAAGAAATGCAGGCCGATGACATCTTCGGGTCGCTGGGTCGCAGCAGCAATCTCGTTGATGTTCAACCGCGATGTATTGGTGGCAAGAATCGCACCCTTTTTGCAGATCCGGTCGAGCAGCACGAACACATCGCGCTTGACAGCCATATCTTCGAAAACGGCTTCTATGACCAGATCAACTTCTGCGAACGTCGACAGGTCCAATGTCCGATGAATGTGCTGCATCCTTTCTTGGACCGCTTCGGCACTGAGCCCTCCACGCGATACGGAAATCTGATAGTTGCGCTCGATTAGTGCCATGCCGCGGTCCAGTGCCGCCTGCTCTCGCTCGCACAAGACGACGGGAATGCCTGCATTCGCAAACGCCATGGCAATGCCGCCGCCCATGGTGCCTGCGCCCAGAATACCGACACGACAAATCTTCCTCTCAACCACATTGCAGTCCTTGCCGACAAATTTGGCCGCTTCCTTCTCGGCGAAGAACATGTGACGCAAGGACTTGGAAGGCCCTCCGGCAACCAGTTCTTCAAACAGTTCACGCTCCTTGTCAAGGCCCTGCTCGAAAGGCAAGTTCATGGCGCTTTTCACGCACTGGATGGCGGCGCGCTGCGCAATCGCGTTACGGGCCTTGGGGTTGACGCCTGCACGAAGACGCTCGAAGTCTGGCAGCTCACCCTTGGGAGGGGGAACTTTGATGTCAGCCAGCACCGGCAGCACTGAATGATTGTCTGCCATGCCCAGCGCAAACCTCATGCTGGCCTGCTCCAGATCGTCCTCGAAAATTGCATCCACCAGACCGAGCTGCAGAGCCTCCTTGGCTCCGACATGCTTGCCCGAGGTGACCAGCCGCACGGCATCTGCCGCCCCGATCAACCGTGGAAGCCGTTGCGTTCCTCCACCACCGGGGACCAGCCCCAGATTCACCTCAGGCAGCCCCATTCGTGCGGATGAATCCGCGACCCGGTAGTGACAGGCAAGCGCCAGCTCCAGTCCACCGCCCAGCGCCACACCGTGAATGCAGGCTACCACGGGCTTGACGCACCGCTCTATGCATCGGTTGACTTGACGCAACATGGGGCTCGCCGTCGCAGCAGGGGTATTGAACTGGCGTATGTCCGCGCCGCCGCAGAAGACCTTGCCCTGCCCACGCAGCACCACGGCTCTCACGGCTGCGTTGGCCTGTGCACGGGCAATGCCTTGGGCAATGCCGCGTCGAACCGTGTCACCCAGCCCGTTGACGGGTGGATTGTCGATGACGATGAGCGCAACGCCTTGGCGCTCCTCATAGCGCACGGTTTCGGAAAGTGAAACTGCTTGTTTGTAGTCGTTCATGGAGGTCATATTTCAGTGCTGCACGAGCGAATGCATCGCGGATGGGGTCTGGGTCAGGCGCGCGAATTGCTGGACATGGTGCTGCTCGTCACCGAGGGTATGGGATAGCACCAGCAACCTCTTGACAAACTTGCCGAGTGCCAGTTCGTCAGTCATGCCTATGCCGCCATGCAGCTGAATCGCACTCTGACAGATGAACCGGGCCGCTTGGCAGCACACGGCCTTGGCCGCCGAAACCGCAGCCAGAAAGTCTTCAGAGCGCACCATGGCGCTGGCCTTTTGCGACAACGAGCGTGACTTCTCCAGCTGCATGTACATGTCCACCAGACGGTGCTGAATGGCTTGAAAGCTGCCGATCGAGCTGCCGAACTGCTTGCGCTCCCTCACGTATCCGAGCGTGGCCTCCAGTACAGCCGACATGATTCCTACGGACTCGGCACACAAGGCGGCATTGGCTCTGGCACAGATATGCTCGAACAACGGCCAGGCCAAATGGAGCTCTCCAAGCAAGCTGGACTTGGGCAGCTGAACCCTGTCGAACCAGATGTCAGACGCCGGAGACCCGTCGATGTTGAAATAGGAGCGGACACGGATGCCTGGGGTCTGCGGTCTCACCATGAACAGGGACAGACCATCCGTTTGCAGGGCCGATCCCCGCGTTCTGGCAAGCACCAGCCACATATCCGCGTGCTGCGCATGACGAACACCCACCTTGTGGCCGTCCAGCACCCATCCTTGCTCCAAGACTTCGGCCCGGGTGCTGACATTGTGCAGGCTGTAGTCGGTCTGTTCCTCTGCATGGGCCATGGCGATCTGACAATCACCAGCCAGAACCAGAGCCAGCAGCTCACTTGCAAGCTGCTGCGTGCCCGTAGCCGCCAACAGACTAGCCGCCTGTACCACGGTTGCTACATAAGGCTCCAGCACCAAGTGGCGCCCAAAGTGCTCCATGATCACATGCACAGCTATCGGATCGTCCTGGATGCCTCCACGGCTTTCGTCCACGGTGAGAGCGAGGAGGCCAAAGTTGGCGAATTCCCCCCAATGCACCGAAGCGGAACTGAGCTGCCCTGCAGCGCAGCAAGGGATACCGGACTCGGGAATGGGATGTTCCCGCTCCAGATAGCGCTCCAGCGAATCCGCCAGTTGGCGCTGCTCGTCGTTCAGATAGTCTCTCATGGCGCTCACAGTCCCAGAGCCATTTTGGCAATGATGTTTCGCTGCACTTCGTCCGTCCCCCCATAGATCGAGATCTTTCGAAGATTCAGATAGAAGCCCGCGAGCGTTGATACGGAGCTTTCCGGCTCGGACGATGTCAGCTCAAATGCCTGTTGACAGAACTCCAGAGCGAGCGGGCCCGCCGCCTCGAGCTGGCGCTCGGTAATCGCCTGCGCCAGCGTCGTGCCGATGAGCTTGAGTACCGAAGCTTCCACCCCATTGCCTGTCCCGCCCTCGGTCTGACGGAGCAAACGCTGAACAGAGGCTTCAAGCGCGAGCAATTCCAGATCAAGGCGCGCCACGTTATGCACCCAGTCCGCGCGCTGCGCCAGGCAAACGCCATCGACGACCCGCTCCTCCAACAGACGTTTCAGAAATGTCAGCTCACGCTTGCAGCGGCCGACGCGAGCCGCACCAAAGCGCTCATGCGACAGCAGATACTTGGCGCAAGTCCAGCCCCGGTTCAACTCGCCCACCAGATTGGCTTCGGGAACACGCACTCCGTCAAGAAACACTTCATTGATTTCAGTGTCGCCGTCGATGGTTCGGATCGGACGCACGGTGACGCCTGCCGACCTCATATCGATGAGCAAAAAGGAAATCCCGGACTGCGCCTTGGCCTGTGGGTCCGTCCGAACCAGACAGAACATCATGTCTGCATACTGCGCATAGGTCGTCCAGGTCTTCTGACCATGAACGATGAACTCGCCATCCTTCAGCTCTGCACAAGTGCGCAACGAAGCCAGGTCCGAGCCGGATTCCGGCTCCGAATAGCCCTGACACCACCAGTCTTCACCAGACAGTATCCTTGGCAAATAGTGGTCTTTCTGCTGCTGTGTGCCGTACTTCATCAGTACCGGTGCAACCATGCGAAGTCCGAAGGGAACGGTTTCAGGAGCGCCTGCGATTGCACATTCGTCATCAAAGACAAGCCGCTGCGCCAGCGACCAACCCGTCCCGCCATACTCGCTAGGCCAATTGGGTGCAGCCCAGCCCCTGCTGCGCAAGATGGATTGCCAGTGCAGGAAATCCTCCTTCTTGAGACGCTTGTGCTCCAGCACCTTGCGCCGCAGATCGACCGGAAGCTGTTCTGCCAGAAAGGCGCGCACTTCATCACGGAATGCTTCCACCGCGAAGCTGCCGATGGAGTCGATCATGGCAGCGCCCTTTCCAGCTCGAACCGCAGATCGGCCCCCGTGCATGCTTCGAGGGTCTGTTCGTCCATCCCCTCCACTATGTCGATGACAACAAGCCCCTGGGGCCGAACATCAATGACGGCCAGATCGGTGTAGATACGCTTGACGATACGTCGCCCCGTCAAGGGCAAGCTGCATCGGCTCACGATGCGCGGCCTGCCCTCTCGCGTGACATGCTCCATGAGCACGTAAACGGCCTTGGCCCCCACCGCCAGATCCATAGCACCGCCCACTGCGGTCGCCACGTTCTTCTGCCCCAAAGACCAGTTGGCGAGATCACCGTGTTCCGAGACCTCATATCCACCCAGAATGCAGAAGTCCAGATGCCCGCCACGCATCATGGCAAAGGAATCTGCGTGATGGAAAAAGCTGCCACCAGCCCGAATATTCACAGGCAGCTTGGCGGCGTTAGACATGTCTGGATCTGGCGCCTCACCGTCGAGCAGCGCACGCATGCCGAGAATGCCGTTCTCGCTGTGCACCACGATTTCGTCTTCAGGCTTGAAGTGATCGAGTACGGTGACAGGCAGACCAATTCCAAGATTGACGTAGGCACCTGCAGGAATATCCCTGGCCACACGCTGTGCCATCTGCTGGCGTGCCATTCCTTGCTTCATGCGCGTCGCTCCTGTGCAGCGGCGGCATTCACGACCACGCGCTGCACGAAAATTCCGGGAGTGACAATGCTCTCTGGGTTCAGCTCCCCAAGCGTCGCAACCTCTGCTACCTGCACAATCGACACCTTCGCCGCCATGCACATGATCGGACCGAAATTGCGAGCCGCCTTGCGATACAGCAGATTGCCCCAACGGTCGGCCACATGCGCCTGCACCAACGCATAGTCGCCATGCAAAGGTTGCTCGAAAACATAGCCGACGCCATCGATGATCCGCGTCTCCTTGCCCGCGGCCAGCTCTGTGCCGTAGCCCGTGGGTGTCAGGAATCCACCCAATCCAGCGCCTGCAGCGCGCAAGCGCTCGGCCAGCGTGCCCTGGGGGACGCATTCGTACTCGATGCGCCCCTGGGCATAAGCGCTCTCGAAGGCCTCTGATTCGGCACCGCGTGGATAGGAGGCAAGCAGCTTGCGTACTCTGCCGGCGCGGATCAGCCGGGCGAGACCGATATCCCGGCTGCCGCTGTTGTTGCAAACCACGGTGAGTTCACTCGCCCCCTGTTCATAGAGGGCATCCAGCAATGCATTGGGCTGACCCGCCAAGCCAAACCCGCTGACCAGAACGCAGGAGCCGTCTGCGATATCGGCCACTGCCTGCGCTGCCGAATCGAGGATCTTGTCGATCATGTGTCTGCTCCTTCTACCGTGACGAAGCCAGGATGGCCGTTGCCTGACTGGAAAGCACGCCTCCGTTGCCATGCACCAGTGCCACTTCTGCACCCGGCACCTGGCGTGCATCTGCCTGTGCACGCAGCTGCGTCACAGCCTCGATGATGAGGAAAATGCTGTACATGCCCGGATGCACGCACGACAGACCTCCGCCATTGGTGTTCATGGGGAAGGCACCGCCTGGTTCGATCCGTCCGCCCTCGATGAACGCTCCGCCCTCGCCCTTGCTGCAAAAGCCCAGGTCTTCGAGAAACAGAATGGGGTTGATGGTGAAGGCGTCATATAGCTGCACCACATCCACGTCGGCAGGTGCAAGCCCGGCCTGAGCAAACGCCTTGCGACCCGACTCCACTGCAGGTGTCACAGTCAGGTCTTGCATGCACGAGATCTGACGATGCCAGTGGGCATAGCCGCTCCCCAGTACATAGATGGGCTTGCCATGCAGACTCCTGGCTCGCCGGGAGGAGCTGACGACGATAGCGCCCGCACCGTCCGTGACCAGACAACAATCGAGCACGGTCAGCGGGTCCGAGATCATCCTGGAGTTGATCACCTCATCGACCGTCAAGGTTTTCCTGGAAAATGCGTCCGGATTGAGTTGCGCCCATTTGCGCGCAGCCACAGCCACTTCGGCCAGTTGCTGGCGTGTCGTGCCGTACTCATGCATATGGCGAGCCGCCGCCAGCGAATAACTGGACACCGGATTGAAGGCCTTGTAGGGATGTTCGTAGGGCTGCGGGTCCAGCTCGGCGCGCATCTGATTGACGCGAGAGCTGCTGGGCGCGCTGCGGGGCGTGCTTCCATAGCAGATCAGCACGTTCTCGCACTCCCCCGCATCGATCGCCATCTGTGCGATCTTCAGGTCTGCGATGAAGGCCGATCCACCAAACATGGTGCTGTCGGAAAACCGAGGACGAATGCCCAGGTACTCCGCCATGCGCATCACCCACCAGGGCGAGGTGAGACTGGAAGTAATGATGCCGTCGATATCGGATTTGCGCAGGCCGCTGCGCTCGATCGCCATGCAGGATGCCTGTGCGATGATTTCCTGCTCCGTGGCACCACCCGCATGCCCCATGCCGGCCAGGCCGGTACCGAGGATGGCGATGGAGCCTCTTGAAGATGCTGTATTCATTCCTGTCCTCCCGGTGCCGCGACGAATACGAGCAAAGGGCTTTCTTCCACCATGTCGATGCGGGCCCGAACAGGCATACCGATACGCACCTCATCGACCGGGATGTCGACCACACGACTCATGAGCCTCGGACCTTCCTCAAGAGTCACCAGCACCACTGTGTAATCCGCTCCTTCGCGCGCGCGGACAATCGTCACCGAATACACGACTGCCCTTCCCGAAGCCGTCACCCAGTCAATCGCCTGCGAGCCGCAGTGGGGACAGCAAACACGAGGAAAGAAGTGGAACCGTCCGCAGTCGCGACATTGAGGAATCTCGAAGCGGCCATCGGCCAAGGCATCGAAATACCGCTTGTCACAGGCAGCCGCCGTAGCAGACTGACGCTCTCCCATCCTGTTTGCATCGAGCTCAGTCATCGGACTTCACACCGGTTTCCTGCACCACACGCATCCACTTGTTCACCTCGGCTTCGACGAACTTGCGGGTTCGGGCGACATCCATCACACCCAGAGGCTCGCTGTACTGCAAACGCAGACGCTCGACCATTTCAGGAGAGTTCATGATGGTGCTGATCTCCTTGTTCAGCATCGTCACGACGGACGCGGGCGTTCCGGCCGGGGCATACAAGCCCAGCCATGTGTACACGTCAAAGCCTTTGAACCCACTCTCCTGCATCGTCGGCAATTCAGGGAACAGCTTGCTGCGTTCGGACGCCATATTGGCAATGGGGCGCAGACGCCCGGATGTGATGAACGCCGAGACGCTCATCGAGTCCTGGACGGCCATGGGAATCTGCCCCGCGACGGCATCATTGGTCGCAGGCGCAGCCCCTTTGTAGGGGACATGCACGAATGGATATCCAGTGACCTTGCCCAGCCACTCTCCACCCAGATGTGTGGAACCTGCCGCGCCTGCCGTTCCATAGGGAATCGAGCTCTGCGTCTTGGCCCAGTTCAGAAACTCGGGAAGTGTCTTGGCCGGAACCCTCGGGTTCACCACGATCAGATTTGGCGACCTGGCCAGAACGGCTACCGGCTCCAGACTCTTGAGAGGGTCATAACCGACCTTTTTCATGGCTGGAGCAATCACGTAGCCCGTAGCGCCCACCAGCAAGGTGTAGCCGTCTGCCGCCTGCTTTGCGACATACTCGGTCCCCACTTGACCAGCCACGCCAGCACGGTTCTCGATCACAAAAGGCTGTTTGAGGTTCTCCGACAATTCTTTGGCCAACGCACGGCTGACGATATCTGTCATGCCACCCGGAGGAAATGCAACGACGATCGTGACAGGCTTGCTCGGATAGACACGAGCTTGCGCCAATGCAGTACCTGTCGAAGCGGATACAGCCCCCCATCCCAACACCAAGGCACAAGCAATTGGGCAGGCTTTGCCCAGAGGTGAAATCGCCATCCGTGTCTCCTTCCAATCTGTAGTTAGTAACGCTTTTTCAGCGCCGATTCAGTGTATGAATCGCTACCTGACAGCTCAATCAGAAAGATTCGAACGCTCTGTTTGAGAATTTGATAGGAGACTTGGATGCGATGGCCTGTTCACGCGCCCAGAACACGTGAAAGCGACTATTCCGTGGCTGGGGTTGGCAACTGCACTCGTGTCGCTGCGACCAGTGGATCTTCCAGAAGGAAATTCATGCAGGCGGTGATGAAGTTGGGAAAGCGAGCATCTTTTCGCACCGCCAGATTCAGCTTGCGCAGCGCCCATGGTTCATCCAGCTCAATGACCGACAAGAGCTTGGCCTGCTGCCGGTTCGCCAGCACGCTGGTCGGAACCATGGCCACACCCACTCCTGAAGCCACCAGAGACAGAACCGACTCAAAGCCATGTGTGTGCAATCTGGCTCTCACCGCACGCCCGGACTTGGTAGCCGTGTCCCGTAGGAACAGGTAGTTGCTGCTGGCTCTGCTGGTGCAGACAAAATCGAAGTCCAATGCTGCAGCCAGGCGAATGCTGTGCTGTGACGCCAGCAGATGATCTCGCGGCGTGACTATCACCAGACGGTCTACCGCGTATGGATAGATGCTCAAGCCTTCTACATTCGTTTCACCCGCGAAAATGCCGATGTCGGCCTCGCGCGCCAGCACCGCGGTTGGAATGGTCTCGCTCTGGCGCTCGTCCACTTCGGCATCGATACCAGGATAGGCCACGAGAAAGCGCCCCAAGGTATGGGTGATAAAGCCATTGAGAGAGCTGCTGTTGGCCACCAGGCGCACATGCCCCTTGATACCGGAGATAAAGCGGCTCACATCGCCCTGCATTCGCTCTATGCCTTCAAAGATCTCTCGCACATGCGTCAGCACAGCATCACCGGCAGGTGACAGCTCCATTCCCCTAGGAGTGCGCTCGAACAGTGTCGTACCCATGGCTTGCTCCAGATTCTTGAGCCTGTAACTCGCAGCAGATGGGGTGATGAACACCGCCGATGCCCCCGCGGTCAGACTGCCTGCTTGGGCAATTTCAAGAAACAGGCGTAGATCGGTCAGCTCGTAGCGCATTGGAAAATCATATTCGAAGACGCTTGCCGGGATAAGCTGGCTTTACCCTGCCCCTCCCTCTTTCCAATGAGAAGTCAATGCTGAGTTAGCAAGCCTTTTCTGAAAAACCTACAGCTTCAGGGACCTTTAGAGTTAGCGCCTCTGCACGACGGCAGGTTCAACCGGTCAACGCAATACAAACGCTAAAACACTTCAGCAGGAGTGTGATCTGTGCGGCCTCTCGTATAACTCCCACGCCAGTTTGGAATTGCGGAGCAAGCCTCTCGCAACGCCTGCTATCGATATGGGAAGCCATCGCTTGGCAACAACTTGATGACGGTTTCAGCCCTCACGGAACATTGGCGTCACTCCCTCTATTCGCTCCATCCGCTTTGGATCCGAGGAACACCTGGATTGCTGTTGACGTGGCTCTGTTGGAAAAACGCGGCCATGATTGCTGGGTATCATCTCATTGGCACCTCTTTCGAAGCATGTGGCTTGCTCTGCAAGCTCATGTCATCACACACCGCCAGAGCCTTGAACTCCGGTTCAAGACGGTCACATTCGCTTGACTTCATCTTTCGTGCTATCTCCGGAACGCCAGGGCTTCATCCTTACTCGCAATTGGCGAGACACGCAGGCGGGCGTAGAGCTCGAGTACTGGCTGGCAACGGATAGCGGCCCCCTGAAGGTTCTCCTGACTGCTCAGAAATCTGTGGCTTTCGTCGAAGCCCGACACAGAGAAGCGGTAGAAGCGCAACTCCCGCCCCTGGCTGGAGTGGAATTGCGGGAACTGGATCTGAAGAGTTTTCAGCAAGAGCCCGTCCTGGGTATCTATGCCAGGAGTTTTCGTCAATTACGGCGACTTGCACGCACTCTCCAGCAACTAGGCATTCCCCTTCTGGAAGCGGATGTTCGACCACATGAGCGCTACTTGATGGAGCGCTTCATCACGGCGGGAGTCGCGCTGCAAGGCGGCCGGACGGAACATGCGGCGCTGGTGAACTGCAAGCTTGTTCCTGCGCCCGATTTCCGGCCGGTTCTGAAGGTCGTGTCATTGGATATCGAGACCAGTCAGCACCAAGATCTGTATTCGATCGCGCTGGACGGCATGGCGGAGCGTGTCGTTTTCATGCTGGGTGAGCCTCCCGCCAAACCGGTAGAAACGCCTGGTTTCGAGCTGATTCATTGCACAACACGCAAAGCCATGATTGACAAGCTCAACGATTGGTTTGCACGCAATGATCCGGACGTGATCATTGGATGGAACGTCATTCAGTTCGACCTTCGTGTGCTGCAGAAAACTGCAGACGAATGTGCAACACCGCTACTCCTGGGGCGCGAGAGCAGGCCCATTGCATGGCGAACTCATCCCGGCAAACAAGGCTATCTGTTTGCTCCCATGCCAGGGCGAGTTGTCGTTGACGGGATTGAAGCGCTCAGGGCCGCTGTCTGGAGCTTTCCGTCGTTCAGCCTCGAGAACGTCGCACAAGAGCTTCTGGGCGAAGGCAAGGATATCGGAGACGAGTACGACAAAATGGCGGAAATCGAGCGGCGCTACCAGCTAGACAAGCCCGCCCTTGCAGCCTATAACATACGCGACTGCGAGCTGGTTCTGCGAATCTTCGAAAAGGCGAAGCTGCTGCAGTTTGCGATGGAGCGCGCCCACACCACAGGCCTGCAGCTCGACCAGTTCGGTGGCTCTATTGCCGCATTCAGCCACCACTATTTGCCACGCATGCACCGCATGGGGTATGTCGCACCCAACGTGGGCGATGTTCAAGGAAAGTCATCCCCCGGTGGCTACGTCATGGACTCCAAGCCTGGCTTCTACGACTCCGTCGTGGTTCTGGACTACAAGAGTCTCTATCCATCAATCATCCGCACCTTCCTCGTTGACCCCGTGGGTTTGGTCGAAGGTCGACATGCGAGCTCTTCCGAGCTTCCGATCAAAGGCCCAAGGGGCACACTCTTTTCTCGAGAGAAACACTGTCTTCCGGAAATCGTGACCACCCTCTGGCAGGCCCGAGATGAGGCCAAACGCGCCAGGAACGAACCACTGTCGCAAGCGCTCAAGCTGGTGATGAACTCATTCGCAGGAGTACTAGGCGCCTCGGAATGCAGATTCTTCAATCCGGATTTGATCTCAGCCATTACCTTACGTGGCCACGAAATGGTGAAGCTCACAAGGGATCTGGTCGAAGAGCGCGGATACGAAGTTATTTATGGAGACACTGACTCCATCTTTATTTGGCTCAAGAGGCCCCATAGCACCGAAGAGGCATATGCCGTGGCTGCCAAGCTGGCCCAGGACATCAACGCGTGGTGGGTTCAAACACTGCAGCAAGAGCAAGGCCTGAAGAGCTTTCTTGAGATCGAGTTCGACACGTATTACAAGAAGTTCTTCATGCCCACCATCCGCGGTTCGGACGTCGGCAGCAAGAAGCGCTATGCCGGTCTGAGTGTAGACACCGACGGAAACGAGTCGATGATCTACCGCGGCCTTGAAATGGCGCGAAGCGACTGGACACCGCTGGCACGGCAGTTCCAGGAGGGCTTGCTCTCGCGCGTCTTCCAAGGTACCCCTTACCGCGAGTTCGTCATCGAGTACGCTCATTCGACGCTGGCGGGCAAGAAGGATGATCTGCTCATCTACCGCAAACGCCTGCGGCATCGCCTGGATGCCTACGTCGCCAATGTGCCACCACAGGTCCGCGCCGCTCGCATTGCCGATGAGTACAACGATCGCGTGGGACGACCCAGGCAGTACCAGAACGGCGGCTGGATCCGATACGTCATGACCAGGAATGGCCCTGAGCCTTTGGAAATCCGCCGCTCACGCATCGACTACGAGCACTATCTGGCCAAACAGATCAAGCCGATTGCCGACTCGATCTTGATCCCCCTCGGAGAGGATTTCGTCACTCTGACATCTTCTCAGCAGGAGCTTTTCTAGCGATCCAAGCTCATGCTCTCACGCTTTCGGGAAAGGCAGCTCGCGTGGCGTATGACCGCTCAGCTTGGCGATGGCGTTGGCAAAAGCGGGGGCCAATGGCGGCACACCCGGCTCACCCATACCCGTGGGGGCATCGGCACTCGGCACGATATGCACGGTGATCGCGGGCATATCGGTTAAGCGGGCTACAGTGTAATCATTGAAATTACCTTGCTCCACTTGCCCATCTTTGAATGTGATGGCCGCGCCAGGCAGACACATGCCGAGACCCATCAAGGCCCCACCCTGCACCTGGGCCTCGACACTTCGGGGGTTCACCGCCAGATTGCAATGCACGCCAGCTGTAACCGCATGCAGCTTGGGAGTGCCGTCCTTCATCGATGCTTCGACCACATAGGCAACCACCGAATCAAAAGACTGATGCACGGCCACGCCCCAGGCCCTGCCTTCGGCCAGTTGGCGCTTTCCGTAGCCCGACTTTTCGACTGCCAGTTGCAACGCGGCCTTGTGACGCGGATGCCTGTCGCCAAACTGTTGCAGCCTGTATGCAACAGGATCCTGCTTTACAGCTCGGGCGATTTCGTCCATCAAGGTCTCCATCACATAAGCGGTGTGTGTGGAGCCCACGCTGCGCCACCAGAGAACCGGCGCATTGAGTTCGGGGTGATGCACCGAGAGTCGCATCGGCAGGTCGTACGGCTCTTTCATTCCTTCAACCGTCGTGGTGTCCACTCCGTTCTTGACCATGAAGCCTTCAAACGCCGTGCCTTTGGCAAGCGACTGGCCTACGATCACATGATCCCAGGCGATCACCTTTCCCTTACCGTCAAAACCTATCTCGGCGCGATGCACATGCATGGGTCGGTAATAGCCTCCTTTGACATCGTCCTCGCGACTCCAGATCATGCGCACCGGGGCGTCGATACCGGATGCTCTAGCGGCCTTGGCAATCTCGCAGGCTTCGGCCACGTAGTCACTGCGCGGGTTGGCACGACGACCGAAACCGCCCCCTGCCATCTGAACATTGACTCGAACATTCTGAGGAGCCACGCCAAGCACGCGCGCAGCAGTTGCGACCTCCCAGCCCGGAGCCTGCGTGCCCAACCAAAGCTCAGCCTTGGCATCCTTTCCTGCACCGGTCACACGCACCGTGCAGTTCAACGGCTCCATCGGCGTATGGGCAAGGTAGGGGAATACATACTCGGCACTGATTTTGTGAACAGCACCGTTCATTGCCGAAACATCGGCATCAAACTTGAGCGCGCCCGGCTTTTTGGCCAAATCACGATACTGCGCCAGTTGTCGAGCAGAATCGACTTTGCCAACCGCTGCGCTGTCCCACTGGATTTTCAGGGCATCGCGTCCCTGCTTGGCTGGCCAGTAACCATCGGCTAGCACAGCAACCAGCTCGCCACCCCATACGCTGGGCACACGAAGCACCTCACGCACGCCCTTGATGGCTTTGGTTGCCGAATCGTCCACCGATTGAATCCTGCTTCCATACACCGGCGGATGTGCCACAAGTGCGGTCAACATTCCCGGCAGGTGCATGTCAATGCCGTAGGACTGTTTGCCGCTGGATTTGGTCCGTGCGTCGAGCCGCCCCGTGGCATGACCAATGATGCGAAAGTCTTTGACGTCCTTGAGCTTCACCTGCTGCGGAACAGGCATCTTCATGGCCTCATCCGCCAACTCGCCATAGCCCAGCCTCTTGCCTCGAGGGCCGATCACCTGCCCTGTCTGAGTACGCAAGGACTGCGGATCCACACCCCAGCGCTTGGCAGCCGTGGCCAGCAGCATGGAACGGGTACGCGCCCCCAGTTCACGGTACTGGACATACGAGTTCTTGATGGCAGTGGAGCCGCCCGTGAGATGCATTCCCATGACCGGATCCATATAAGCGGGATCCGCATTGCCATGCACGCTATTCATCTTGGACCAATCGGCGTCCAGCTCTTCGGCCAGAACCATGGGCAGGCCGGTTTGCACACCTTGACCGAACTCCAGACGGTTGATCGTTACCGTCACCGTGCCATCGCGATCAATCTTCACAAAAGCCGACGGCTGCTGGGTGGGCTTGAGTACGTTTGCAGAAACCTGCTCGTTACCCTTTGCCCGTGCCAGTGCGGCGGAGGGAAATACGCCCAATGCAAAACCGGAGGCCGTCGCCAGCTTGAGGAAATCGCGTCGCTCGAGCTTTGTGCCTGCATCTATCGTGTCAGCCGCCAGCGCACGCAGACCTTTGGGCATGTCTGCAAGAAAATGGTTGGGTATAGGCATGGGATGTACTCCTTCTCTTAGACCGACAGGCTTTTGGCAGCATCGTGGATGGCTGCACGGATGCGTGCATAAGTACCGCAGCGGCAGATATTGCCCGCCATGGCTGCATCGATATCTGCATCGCTGGGCTGGCGATTGCTTTTGAGTAACGCCGTCGCACTCATGATTTGCCCACTTTGGCAATAGCCGCATTGCGCCACATCGTTGCGAACCCACGCATCCTCGACAGCCTTTCCCACCTTGTCGGCAGCCTGTGCTTCGATGGTGTCGATTTTTTGCCCTTGCGCCGCCGATATGGGCGTAATGCAAGAACGGATGGCCTGGCCATTCAGATGCACAGTGCATGCTCCACACATGGCCATGCCGCAACCAAATTTGGTCCCTGTCATACCCAGCGTGTCACGCAGGGTCCAGAGAATGGGTGTTGAAGAATCCACATCGGCCGATGCGGGCTTGCCGTTGAGAGTGAATTTGACAGGCATGGGGAGTGCTTTCTTATTTGCTTTTCAACACAGGAGCTGCCGCACGGGCGCATGCATCGCGCGAAGCAGAGGCAGTGTGCGCCAGGCAATGCAAAAGAAAAAGCCAGGCAATCTATTTAAGTTATTAAGTTTCACTTAAAAATAGAAGCCATGAAGCCCGAAATACTCGCCTATCTGGCCGCCTTTGAGCAGGTAGCTCAGCATCGCAGTCTGACCTATGCCGCCCACGCCATCGGGGTCACACCGGCCGCACTGTCCCAGACGATCAAGAAGCTGGAAACCCGTCTGGATGTACGCCTGTTCGATCGAACAACGCGCAGCCTCAATCTGACAGAAGCCGGAAGAATCTATCTGGAGCGCATTTCCCCGGCTCTCACCAACCTGCGCGAAGCGACCGAAGATCTTCAACTGCAAGCGGGCGTCGAAGGCGGCACGCTGCGCCTCACCATCTCTCATCCTGCAGGCCAGGTGCTCGTCGAGCCCATGCTCGCCGAGTTCTTTGCACTGCATCCGCACATTCACGTCGAGCTGGTCTATGACGACGGCTTTGTGGACATCGTGCGAGAAGGATTTGACGTCGGCATACGCAATGGCGAGTCACTGGAGGGCGACATGGTTGCCGTGCCACTCACACAGGATCTGACCATGTGCTTCGGTGCATCTCCTGCTTATCTCAGAACACACGGCACACCCGGGCACCCCGATGAGCTGGAGCAGCACCTATGCATCAACTACCGCATGAGCAGCAGCGGCGCAGTCTACAAGTGGGAGTTCAATATCGACGGCAAGCTGAGCGAGCGCTCCGTGAGCGGGCCACTGACAGTCAACCATAGTGACACGGCCATGCGCGCAGCCCTGGATGGCATCGGGGTGATTACCGGCTGGCACGAATCCATGACCGACGCATTCAACACAGGCCAGTTGATTGAAGTGCTGAAGCCCTATTGGGCAAGCTTTCCGGGCTTTTATGCCTATTACCCACACCGCACACACCTGCCTCTCAAGACCCGGATATTTCTTGATTTTCTGGTACAGCATGTGCAGCGCAATGGCCTGTCCTAGCTAGCCAATGGGCAAATGAGCCCTGACCGTGGCTTCTCCATGTGTACTTCGTAATCAGTGACTTCCAGTCATTTTTACGTTCAAGCCTCATGCCCCATCGCCGGATATTCTTCAAGGACTGAAATATCCCTGCTTGACCGCTTCAATCTTGAATTCTTCGGGGCATGGCTGCTTGTTCCTCATGGCACCTCCTATTGGGCCTCAGATTTGAGGCTGGAAGATGTCTAGTACAGCCGGGGCGATTCAGGCCGGTGAACACGGATGTGCTCAGGCATGTAGATCGCGTTGAGCGAACATGCACGAAAGCCTATTGAGACAAGAGGTATGTCCGCTACCCGCAGGGGCTCAGAAAGACCCAGAAAGGAGTTTTTCCACATTCAGCCATGCACAGGCTCAGCAACATCTATGTACTGGACACCTGCGCCTTCCACATCGACGCATATAGCCCATTACGGTTGACAAGCTCTTGGTGGACTCCAGCCTCTACCAAAGCGCCTTCATTCAGAACCAGAATTTGATCTGCATGCCTGACGGTGCTTAGCCGGTGCGCGACGATGATGACGCTACGGCCAGCCGCCAACCGGCCAAGCGATGTCTGGATGGCATGCTGAGAGCGTGGGTCGACTGAGGCGGTCATCTCATCCAGCAGGAGCAGGGGCGCGCGTTTCAGCAGCGCCCGGGCAATAGACAACCGCTGGCGCTCCCCTCCTGATAGACTGAACCCCGACTCACCTACTTGCGTCTGGTAGCCGTCGGGGAGTCTCGCAATGAACTCGTTGCAGTTGGCTGCTTCGCACGCGAGCAACACATCCTGGTCACTGGCATCCTCGCGACCGGCACGCACATTCTCGATGATGCTGCCGTTAAACAGTTGGACATGCTGGAAGACCATGCTGATTAAGCCATACAGCTGATCGGAATAGATATCCCGCAGGTCAACGCCACCAATCCGCATTGCGCCACTGTCGGGCGTGTAAAAACGCGCGATTAAATTCAATAGCGTGCTCTTTCCCGCACCGGATGGTCCGACAACGGCAGTCACACTTCCGGCTGGAACCATGAAGCAGATATCACGCAAGACAGGCTGATCGCGATAGGAGAACGACACCTTGTCGAACTGCAGAGCCAAGTTGCCAAGACACTTAGCCGAGGCCGGCTCGCGCACAATTTCGATTTCCAAAATTTCGTTGAGCTTGACTTCGCTCTGGCTGGCGTGCCGGATCATGACTACATACTCGGCCAGTTCCAGCAGTGGCCCGATGAATTTGTAGGACAGCAGAAAGAAGGCCAGCCAGGCCAGCACTGGATAATCGCCTGCGAGCAGGCTCCAGCCACCAGCTAGAAATAGGAGAACCAAGCCACTTTCGACCATCCACCGAAAAAGCGTGACTGGCCCTCCACCCCATTTCTCGATGCCCAGGCTCAATGGTTTCAACTCGGAAAAGGCGTTGTTGAGCCTATGCATCCATGCCGGAACGCGATTAAAGAGCCGCAGGGTCGGCAGGCCACCGATGAACTCCACCAGCATTCCGGAAGCCGCATTGAACCGTGAGTGCTTGCGCAGGACGGTTTGCTCGAACAGCTTCTGGCTTGCCACTAATACCAGCATTGCCACAGGAACGAACCCAGCGAGAGCCAATGCAAGCCGCCACTCGATAGCTGCCAGCAGCAGGATCGCCGTCAGCGCCAGGCCCGCCGCTGCCACGAGATCCGCCAGAGCATGGGCAAAAATGGATTCGACGCGGTTGATATCATCGGTCAGCAGGTCGGCCATATGCCCCACCTGTCGGTCCCTGAGCTGCCCGATGGGCATATTGCGGACCCGCTCAAGCAGCTGCTCTCTGTATTTTCCGATGATCTGATAGCTGCTCAGGAAACAGAGCTTTTGCCCGCCGAAGGCGAAGCCCCATTGCAACGCGAACAGGCATATCAGTCCAAACGCTAGCCAGTACGGGCTGGACACCCAGGAGAAGCCGGGTAGAGGCCTGTCCAGGACAGCGCCCAGCCACAACCAACAGAGCAGATAAGGAAACACTTCACAGCAACGCTCCAGGACACGAAGTGCAAGCCCCAGCGCCAGAGGCGAAGTGGATGCACCGCTGTTGCGGACGATCCGGTGAATGCTGCCCCAGGAATTGAGCTTTCCCATGTTCTCAACCTCCCGTTGCGGCCAACGGAGCGCTCAACGCATCCTCTCCACGCAGGCTCCAGCTTTCCGCCAATTCCTCGTAGGTCCACATTGATCGATAGTGCTCGCTCTCTCGCGTCAGCTGATCGTGGTTCCCGCGCAAACGTAGCTTTCCCGCCTCGAGTACCAGGATCTGGTCAGCATGCTCGATCCCGTATAGCCTGTGCGCCACAACGAGCAAGGTCTTTTCCGGGTACTCGGCAAGCAAGGCCTGGAAGAATGCACGTTGCGTCATGCTATCGGCGAATGCCGTGGACTCGTCCAGCACCAGCACCGCGGTATCGGCAAGCAACACCCGCGCGACAGCCAGACGCTGGCGCTCACCGCCTGATAGGCGGGAACCGAGTTCATTGACCTGAGTGTCGTAGCCTGCGGGCAGCGCATCAATGAGCGCCTCCGCCTGGGCCACACGAACAGCTCGACGGATTTCGACCTCGGATGCGTCCGGTCGCGCCAACACCAAGTTGTCGCGCACTGAACCACTGAACAGGAATACGTCTTGGGTGGCGAGCGCGATCAGGCAAGCACGATCTTCATCTGCAAGCGAGGTGATGGCTTGACCATTGATGGTGGCAGATCCTGTGTCCGGCGCCAGCAGGCCGGCAATTAGCTGCGCGATGGTTGATTTGCCAGAACCGGAAGGCCCCAGCAACACGTTGAATGTGCCGGGAGCCAATAACAAGCTCACATCCTTCAGCACCTGGCGATCACCGTACCCGAAGCTGACCTGGTCGAGCTTGACCTGGATAGGCACATCGGCCGCCAGTCGGGCACCGCCTTGTTGGCGGCGGAACGCCAAGATGGGAGCCATTCGCCGCAGACCCGCAAGAATGGGCGGGATATCCATGAAGAATCGGTTGACTTTGAGCAAGGGGCGAAAGAGTCCCGCCCCGAGCAGCACCGCCACTACGACCTGAGCAATACTGACGTCGCCGCGCGCGTGGAGCCAAGCGCCTAATGGCAGCAAGAACAACAGATGAGCGCCCAGCACGCTCGTGAACAGTGCCCAGCCAGGAACGACGTTCCGGGTAATCCGGTCGGCGAGCCGGTAGTATTGGCGAAGACGTCGCTGCAGCAGCCGAAAACCGGAAGCACTCCGGCAGAACACCTTCAGAACCGGCATATTGCGCAGGTACTCGACGGTCACATTGTTCAGGCTGGCCGTCGCTTGGTTGAAGCGGTCATGGTACTGCCCGGCGCCGCGCATGACAAACGAGGACGCTAGCAATGCCAAGGGCCCGACCGTCAAGGCAGCAAGCGCAAGGCGCCAGTCGATCCAAAGCAAAGCGACCGTGGCACATACCGGCGCCAACACTGCGGCAGCCACTTCTACGGAGTGATGGGCAATGAACGCCTCCATACGTTCGACATCCTGGATCACTGACTGCTTTAGCGCACCAGAACCCTGTGCATGGACCCAGTGCAAGGGAGCCGCATCCAGGCTCGCGACCAGACGGCTGCGCGTTTGCTCCATGATGTCGTAGGCCGCGTGATGGCTGATCAGATAGGCGATGCCATAGGCAACATATTTCAACGTTATACCGCCCATCAGCCACGGCGCCAACGCAAGCACCTCGCTGCCGAAGGCATGCGAATCCGCGAGCAGAACCTCGACCGCGCGAAGCAGCACAACGAAAGGCGTCAACTCCGCCAGCACCGCGACCAGCGTCACCACCAAGGCGCACGCGATGGCCCACCGGCGGCCTGCCGAGAGCGCAAACAGCATATGCAATGCGCCCATGCGATTGAAGATATTGCCCATGGGGATTCGTCAAATAGAGGGAATGCTGGCAGCGTACGCGCGCCCGATACCAACCCGCCACCCCAAACCGGCAGCAGTTGCCAACGCAGTGATTTCCGATTTGGGTAGCTGTGGCAAGGCCATCCGGGACACATTGATGTCCTGTCTGGATTTTGGGAAGGCAATTCTCCATGCGTACGGCTCGATCATTTCTGTTGCTGCTCCTCGCCGTGGGAGCAGTTGCTGCGCAGGCTCAGGGCTATCCGCGAACCATCGTCGACGATCGCAACAAGCCCGTCATCATTAAGTCGGAGCCACGATCTGTCGCATCGGTATCAACCTTCGGGGCCGATGTCATGGCAGCGCTTGATCGCAAGGTCTCGGGACTATCGACACTGAACAACAAGCAATCAGCCTTTCTGGGAGATTCAGTGGTCGGGGCCGTGAATCTGGGCGAGGTGCATCAGACGAATCTTGAAGTCCTGACTCAGTTAGCTCCAGACTTGACCATTGGCCTACGGACCTATACCGAGCCATTTGCCAAGAAGATCGAGGAAGCAGGGGCATTTCTCGCATTCGATCTGATCACGCTGGAGCATTCACTGAGTGCAGTGGCGAGGACGACGCAAGCGCTCGGTGCCGACAGCCAGGGAGTGGCAATGAACAGACGCTTCCTGACCGAACTCGAGGCTGCGGGCAAGCGGTCGCCCGGCAAGGTCAGTGCGGTATTCCTCTGGCATTGGGGCAATGTTCCGTATGCCTACTATAGCAACCACCTGACAACGCACATCATGCAGCGGCTGGGGGCGATCAACGCACAAGGCGATCCGCCAAAGGACATGGAATCCGCGGACTCTGCCGTGATGACCATGGAGACACTGCTGCGGCTGAATCCGGATGTGATTCTGTCGTTCAAGGGAGATGACGGCCCGTTCGTCAACCATCCAGCCTGGAAGCGTCTCAAGGCGGTCCAGAACGGACGCGCCTGGAGGGTCGGAGATCAGTACGTCATGTCGCATGGCCCGATTGCACGACGGCTGGTAATGCACGAAATGGCGCACCTGCTTTACCCAGCCACGTACCCCCTGCCCCTGGAAGTCCCTGTGGCTGCGCGCGCCAAGCCAATGGATTTCGAGCGCTGACCGAAATGGATATGTGCGCAATCGATGCACGGACCAGAGTCTCACTGCGTTCGCGCGCGCTCCGCGTGGCATGCCTGAGCCTGCTCACGATCGGCGTGGCGGTGGTTGGCTCCTTGGTACTGGGTGACTTCGGCGTCCCGCTTCCCGGTGTCATGCAGGCCTTTCTCCGCGATGACGGAACCGATGCTGCCTTTGTGGTTCGCGAGTTGCGCCTGCCTCGCTTGCTGACCGGAATGTTGGTAGGGGCTGCGTTGGGGCTGGCGGGCGCCGTCGTTCAAGCAGTCACCCGCAACCCGCTGGGAGAGCCTGGGCTGCTCGGTGTTACGGCTGGGGCGGCATTTGCCATGGCTCTGTGCATGACGTACTTCAGCCTCCCCACGACCAGCGAGCTCGCAGTCGGGACCTTTGGTGGAATCGTTGCAGCGATGCTCACCCTTGCAATCGGCATGAGCGCCCGGCTGGATCCAATGCATCTAACGCTGACCGGAATGAGCGTCAATCTGTTCTTTGCTGCGGCCATCGTCGTGATGCTGGTGTGTGCCAACGTGGAAGTGAATGGCATTTACTACTGGCTGACCGGCAGCCTGATCAATCGCACGTGGGAACACGTTGCAGTGCTATGGCCCTGGACGGCGGCAGGATTGCTTCTCGGCCTGGTGTTTGCCGAAAAGCTGGACGCACTGATCCTGGACGAGGACATTCTCGCCTCGCTGGGCATGCGCGTGACGGCGTGGCGACTCCTGTTCGGCATCGTCGTGGTGTTGCTTGCTGCTGCAGCTGTGGCGGCTGCAGGTCCGATTACCTTCATCGGCTTGGTCGCACCACACATTGTCCGATTCGCTTTGGGTACCCAGGGTGTCCGTTACAGGCTTTTGCTGCCGCTATCCGCACTGGTGGGAGCTTGCTTGGTATGCACGGCCGATCTCGCCGCCAAATGGCAGGAGGTGCCGGTAGGAGTCCTCTGCGTGCTTCTGGGTGGGCCGGTACTCGTCTGCCTTATCGGCAAGCAGGAGGTAGCAGATGCGTAGCCGATTTGCGGTAACGCTGGTGCTGCTGAGCACCGCGCTGCTCCTGCTGGTGCTGGCTTCATTGTTCTGGGGCGCCGTACCACTATCGCCCGGACATGTTTTCGAGGGCTTGCTCTTGCGGCGGAGCGCGTCCCTGGAAAGCGCCCTGCTCTGGCAACTGCGGCTGCCGCGGACCTTGCTCGCCATCTTCGTCGGGTTGCAGCTAGCCACGGCCGGCCTGATCCTGCAGGCCGTCATACGTAACCCGCTCGCCGATCCCGGCGTCATCGGCATATCCAGTGGTGCAGGACTCGCAGTCATTGCCGTGCTGCTGCTTGCTGACGTGACCCAGGCCGACTCCTTGATCGGTACCAGCCACGCAGCGATGATGCTCTGGCTGCCGATCGTCGCGCTGCTCGGTGGTCTGGCGGCATCCGGATTCGTGCTTGGCATGTCGTGGCGCGCCCAGCTCTGTCCCACACGCCTCACGCTCAATGGCATTGCCGTAGGCGCCGTGCTCAATGCCCTGGTGATGTGGACCGTTGTCGCCTGGGGCGGCGCACGCACGGAGATCGCGCTTATATGGCTGGCTGGCAGCTTGTATGGCCGGGACTTCCTGCATTTGCAGGTGCTTTGGCCATGGTGTCTAGCTGGCGTTGTCGGCACCTTGATCTTGCTTCGACCGCTAGCACTGCTGCGCCTGGAAGATGCAGTGTCCGCCGGTCTTGGCATGCGTGGAATGTTCTGGAAGGCCATGGCCATCGCCGTGGCCGTTGTTCTCTCCGCCAGCGCAGTCGCGGTCACGGGGCCGGTCGGCTTTGTTGGCTTGGTGACCCCGCATCTATCCCGTCTGCTTGCCGGATCGGATGCGCGCCGGCTTCTCATCGTAAACATGCTCGTGGGCGGCCTGCTGATGCTCGGCGCCGACCTGCTTGCGCGCTCTTTGATCAGCCCCTTGGAAATTCCCGCCGGCGCACTGACGACACTGCTCGGCATCCCGGTCTTCCTCCTGCTTCTACACCGCCAACGGAGCCTCCGCCTATGACTCTGACCGCCAGCCAATTGAAACTGAGCTACGGCTCTCGCGACGTGGTTCAAGTGCCCAGTTTGCAGCTCGAACGCGCCAGCACGGTGTGCCTGATCGGACCCAATGGCTGCGGAAAATCCACACTTCTCCGGACACTGGCGGGCCTGCGCAAGCCTGCAACTGGAATAGTCAGCTTGGAAGGAAAGCCCCTGACCGCATGGAATCCCAAAGCGCTAGCCCGACGATTGGCTTTTCTTCCCCAGTCGCCGGCCACGCCGAAGGGGGTCAGCGTACGCCAGTTGGTCGCTCATGGCCGTTATCCGCACCAGGGCATCTTTTCTCGGCTGTCGGCCTACGACCATGAGGTTATCAGTTGGTCCATGAATGCCACCGGCATCGGGCACCTGCACGACCGGGATGTCGCTTCCCTTTCCGGAGGGGAACGGCAGCGGGCCTGGATTTCAATGATTCTGGTCCAGGAGTCGAACATCATTCTTCTGGACGAGCCCACCACTTACTTGGACATGGGCCACCAGGCGGAACTGATGGAACTCCTGGCTAAGCTGCAGCGACAGCGTCAACTGACCATCGTCATGGCCCTGCATGACCTCAATCAGGCCTGCCAATACGCCGACCGCCTGCTGGCCATGCGGGATGGCCAGATCCTCGCCGACGGAGCTCCACTTGATGTCGTCGACTCCCAACTGAGCGAGCGGTTGTTTGGTCTCGTCACACAACGCATCGATCGCAGTCTCGAGGGAAGGCTGGTGCCTTATTGCTTGCCGGTTGGCCCGCTACGACCAGGGCACCGCGCGCACGAAGCAATGCCTGCCGCCCCCGCTGTCGCGCAGAGCAAGGACTTGATTCACCTAGCAGGTTTTCACCATGATTAAACACTTTCCGTCTCGTCGAAAGCGTCTGATGGCGCTGATTCTGGCAGCGTGCGCTCCTGTACCCGATGTCGCACTGGCGCAAGAGATCAAGTCCAAGGAAGACGAAATGACTGTCAGCTTGCCTGCAGTGAACGTCACTGCTCGCCGCACTGAGGAAAAGGCCAAGGATCTCCCTTTCAGCGTCACCGTCGTGACCGGCGAGGAAGCCGAAGAGCGGCGCCTGTACAGCCTGGAGAATGTCTTGCGCCAAACACCGGGCGTTGACGTGGTCACCAACATGGGACTCGCCAACACGACGCTGCGTATGCGCGGCGTCGGTGCGCTGCAGAAGATCAGCGGCGACGACACTTCTGTGGTGATCAGTGTCGACGGCATGCCAATGTCGGCGTCCAACGCTACTTTGGACATCCTGGACGTGGAACGAGTGGAAGTGCTCAAGGGGCCCCAGGGCACCCTGTTCGGACGCAATGCCGAGGCCGGTGCAGTCAACGTGGTGACGCGCAAGCCGACTCAGTACTTCGAGGGCAGCTTGCGTGGCGAGATCGGCCAGGATAGTCAGCGGCTGCTGGAAGGCATGGTCAGTGGTCCACTGTCTGAGTCTGTGTCGGCACGTCTGGCAATTCGTGGATCGGGTTCCGACAACTACATCGAGAACAGCCAAACCGGCAAGCCACTGAACAAGCCGAGCGACTTCAGTTCAAGAGCAAGCCTGCGTTGGGATATCGGACCAGTTTCCGTCCTCCACCTGAGCGCAGGTCGCGAAGTGTTGAAGCATCGTGATTGGGTGTATCTCCTGTATCCGTATGGCGACCCTCCCCAGAGCGATATCCCGCCGGGCAGCGAGCAGAACCGCCGCGAGGTCGATCGATACAGTGCCGAATTCACCCATTCCTTCGACAACGTGCGAGTAACGGCACTGACCGGATTTGCGAGAACACGCCATCGCAGCACGACACCTATTTACGAGGGCCGCACTTACACGCGACTGATTGGCTTCCGCCCAGACGCAACGTGGCACAACATGATTCGCGAACGCGTCTTCAACCATGAACTTCGCCTGAGTTCACACCCCGAGGCAAAGACGTTCTGGGTCCTGGGCACGAACATCTATCAATCGGATCGAGACATGGACCGATTCAATTCCTACGACACCTACTTTCTGGACAATCCTGCTGCATCCAGCGCCAACAGGGATCTCAGCTCAAGAGCGCATGCACTGTTTGCAGAAACGACCCTCCCGATTACTGATGAGACCAAGCTCACCTTGGGAGGACGATACACCAGGGAAAAAAAGAACTACCGCGCACACTGGAAGGCAAACCCGGAAAACCCCAGCCCTATTCGTGAAGCTTGGGATTCCCAATCTCTTTTCGACAGCTATGCCACCGGGCGTATCGGGCTCAGTCATGCCCTGAATCCCCAGTGGAACCTCTACGGCGTTTATGCCCGCGGCTACAAGTCTGGCGGCTTTGACGAGGAAGGTGTCGGCTTCACCTATGGCCACCCCGACGCACCCTACAAGCCAGGGAAGGTGGACAGCTACGAAGCGGGCCTCAAGTATGAAAATGCCGATCGACGGCTGGCCTTCAATGTGACAATGTTCCTGAATCAGGTTAAGAACGATCATTTGCTGATGTTTGACCCGCAGACCATGGCGACCCACAAGAGTAACCGGGACGTGACCAGCCAAGGACTGGAGGCTGATGTGTACTGGCACATCGACAATGCATGGAGCGTCAGCGGCGGTGTTGCATACACTCGAGCCAAGATTAAGGGTGGCGGTGATGGCAGCAATGCTGATGGTGTCGCGTGGGGCAACGACGTCCCCGAAGTACCGCGTTGGGGAGGCACCCTGTCCGTCGCCTACCAAAGGCCTATAGGCTCGATGTTTGGGCTTTCGTCCCCGGTCTTGCATGCCCAGCTCACCAACAGATACGTGGGCAGCCGAGCGGCAACGCCCCAGAACAGCTTTGATTTGAGAGCCTACAACAAGATGGATTTCAGGGTTGGCCTCAGAAGTCGTGGCACCGAGATCTACTTCTGGGCCGACAACCTGCTCAATAAGCAGTATGAACTGTACGGCTACCGAATCCCGGCATACACGCCCGGCGGGATGGACGCCATTATTGGTGCACCCGGGCGGGGCCGGACTCTGGGTCTCGGCATGAATGTCCTGTTCTGAGTGGAGAGGGCGTGAAGCCTCCGTTAGTTCCCAGCGATAGCGGGAACTGTGAAGCTGCCACTTCACCGCAGCCCCAAACGGGGAGCAGGCAGGAATCCGCTACAAACGTTTCCCTACTGATGTCTGAGAAAAATTGGCGGATGTGCTGCTAGTTGGGGGCAATGGCGAGATGCGCATCGGCCATGCAGCCTGATTGTCGCTTCTACTCATCAACGGCGTCGATGAATGCAAGGTTGCCGATTTCGGGATCGCCAAAGACCTGTCGGAGACTCTCAGATTGACGTGAGCCTGAGTTGCGTCAACCCCGTCGTCGACTTCGGCCTGATCACCAGCTTCGCAGCAGCTTTCCCCAAGCAAGAAGATATGCAGCGTCGTGAATGGTCCCGATGGCCATCTCGAATGAGTTTCGAGCGCTGGTTCAGGTCGATGTCACTTTGTAGTTGATGGCGACAGTCTCGCGAGCCTTGCTCGGCAAGCTCCCAAACTGCTTCATGAACGCAGTACTGAAATGACTGACATTGGAGTAACCAAGAATCATTGCCGTCTCGGTCACGTTATGGCTCTGCAACAGCTGCTGGGCGTTGGCCATCCGCTTCTCTTGAAACAGGGCGTAGATGGTACTGCCGAAGTGATCCTTGAAGGTTTTTTTGAGTTTGCACTGGTTCATGCCAACCGCCTTTGCAAGTTCGGGAATGGTAGGGGGAGCACTCAGATCCTGGAGCAGCAATGCCCGGGCGCTCTCCAACTGGTGGCATTCACGTGCGGAAAGCCGTCTGCAGTCTTCGCAGTTGCGGAACGCAGCAAGATGCCAATGTAGGAAATCGAGGGTGGCAGCATGCAGCAGGAGACGCTGATCTGGCGCTTCACTTAGGAGATTGACAACGCTTTGAGCCGACCGAATCGATCTTCGGCAGCGTCCCGCGCACCGTACGAAGAATCCAAGAGCGCTGCCGGTTCCAAACATGTTTCGCACTTCCTCACCCGCGAGCTCGCAGAGAAGGTTTGGTGTAACCATCACCGTTAAATTCTGAAAATGCTCGCAGTGCTGCACTTGGAATTGCTCGCCCGCGGAGAATCCGAGCGAGACTTCCCCGCAGGTGAAGTCCAACGGATGGCGCCCAACCCTGCCAGAGAACTTGCCCGCCAACTGGCAGTTGAGATGGATGAACTCGCAGTCACCCTCAAATGTTTTGCTAGTGGCGACAGCGTCCAGGCTGCTTGCAACCGTATGGCAAACAGCCAGCCCTGGCTGCAGCGTGACTACGCCGTAGTCAGCCTCCGCAGCAGGCGAAGATGCGGTTGATGTGTGCGTTGCGCCTTCCATGATGAGGTATCCGCTATGTCTGCCTCGCCGCAAACACGAACAATAATCAATAACATTTATAACGATTCCTTTTAGCAGATACTGTGCATGTTTGCAACCACTGTTTAGCGCACAACTATCCCGTGCGGCTCGGGCCCAGAACGCGAGCAGGAATGCCTACAGCTGTCACATATGGCAGGACCGATTCGAGCAAGACACTTCCTGCACCTACGATCGCGCCCCATCCAATTTCGATGTTGCCCAGAATCGTTGCACCAGCCGCAATGAACGCGCGATCCCGTATCTTCGGATGCAGGTCCCCTTGTTCCTTGCCGGTTCCTCCCAAGGTGACCTTCTGAAGAATAGACACATCGTCGCCGATGACTATCCCCGTGCCATGGTCGATGAAGACACGCCGGCCTACCACAACAGTGGGATGGATATCTATACCAAAGAGCCCGGAAACCCAGCTCTGCAGCAGGCGCGCTAGCGTGGTTCTCCCCGAGTTCCAGAGATGGTGTGCAACCCTGTGGTATTGCAGATGCGTGAAAGCCCTTGTAGCAGAGAAAAGGAACTAACAGGTTCTCCGCTGCAGGATCGCGAAGCACGGTCGCAGCCAGATCGTCTTTGGAAGCCTCTTCGACGTTCACTGAGTCCGCATCCACAAAGCACTCTTGCCGTACGTCCATGAATCGCCCCGGCTTGGCTAGACGCTCTTGAGCCGTTGGGAATGGCGCTGTTCAAACTCGATGGGCGATAGCCCTGCTGCCGACGAATGACGGCGCCGCGAGTTGTAGAACATTTTAGGCTCTGGTCCCGCAGGAAGGCCTGCCATTCTTGGCCTGTGAACTGGGTGAGTTCAACCCATCGATGCAACTGCCCATGGATCAACCCGCCACCTGACATGAGAACAGATCGACCACAACGGCCAGGTACAACCAGCCTTCGTGGGTTCGGATGTAGGTGAGGTCTGTGACCCAGGCCTGATTGGGTTGGGCCACCTTAAATTGGTGCTGCAAGTGGTTGGGGGCAATCAAGGCTGGCTTTTCAGCGTGTACTCCTGGCCTTCGGCCATAACCCGTCTGCGAAGGCAAACCTTCCAGCTTGAGCAACCGTGCCACATAGTGCTTGCCGCAGCGCTCTCCAAGGTCGCGCATATCCGGCGTCAGCTTGCGGTAGCCCTAGACACCACCGCTCTCAAGCCATGCCTGCTTGAGCAAGCCAAGCAGCCTTAGGTCGTCCCTAGTCCGCGGACTCTGAAGTGCTGTCTTGCACGCATAGTCGCCACTGGAGTGCAGTTGCATTACCTTGCACATGCTCCACATACTGTGCTCCTGCTCATGGCGCTCGATAAATGAATACCTCACCTGGACTGCCTGGCAAAGTACGCGGCAGCTTTTTTAGGATGTCGCGCTCCTCGCTCACTCGCTGAGGTTCTGCCTTTAGTCGCCTCAACTCCTCGGTTTGAGATGCCTGCGCCTATCGCTCAGGTGCGGGCACTGCATAAAGCTTGATCCACTTGTACAGGCTGCGCTGGCTCACGCCGATCCGGCAGATACATGGGCCACTCGGTGGCCTCGCTCAGTGATCTGCTTGACCGCTTCAATCTTGAACTCTTCGGGGCATGGCTGCTTGTCCGTCATGGCACCTCCTACTGGTGCCTCAGATCTGAGACTCAGAGATGTCTAGTACAGCCGGACGATTCAACGCCCGAGGCATTTACTTGAATGTCAATTGACTTAATGAAATCTTAATGAAGGAATTGATGCGAAGCAACGAGTCGAGAAGAGTCTTGTTGCGAGTCAAATTTGTATGTAATCTCGTGGCAAAGTTCGTTATCGGATCTCTATCGCCAAATCACGGATGCTCGGACATCCAAGCCAAGGGAGATTGCTAATGACAGAACCTCAGCCTGAATCGACTCGTGCCGAGGAGTGGCGCAGCTTCGCATTTCTCGCAGTTGTTATGGCGCCTATATTGGCCGTTGTACTGATTGCGGCTTATGGCTTTGCAATCTGGTTTTATCAGATGATCATCGGTGGCCCCCCACATGCATGAAGAATCTGAGCCCATTGAAACTCACACCGACCTGCATATCACCAGTCTGGTTGTGCATGTGCTTCCCCAGGCATTGGCACAAGTAGCTGCTGGCATCGTCACGATCAAAGGCGCCCAAATACATGGAAGTCATCCGGCCGGCAAGCTGGTGGTGACCTTGGAAGCGCCCCATGCAAGGGAAATACTTGATTGCGTGTCTCAGATTGAGCTGCTTGATGGCGTAATCAACGCATCCCTGGTTTATCAGCATGTTGAGAACTGGCAGTCGCTAAACCAAGAGGTAACACATGACTAGCACTAGGCGTGATTTTGTCCGTCAATCTGCAGCCGCAGCCGCAGGGGCCGTTGCAGGCATACCCATAGAAGTTCTGTCCCAGGATGCAGGTGCAATGGCCGCCGATCTGAAGTGGTCCAAGGCGCCATGCCGCTTTTGCGGTACAGGTTGCGGCGTCATGGTGGCCGTCAAGGACAACCGCGTGGTGGCCACTCAGGGTGACCCTGAGGCCGAGGTCAACCGGGGGCTGAACTGCGTCAAGGGTTACTTCCTGTCCAAGATCATGTATGGCGGTGACCGTCTGACAAAGCCGCTGCTGCGCATGAAGAATGGTCGCTACGCCAAGGATGGAGAGTTCCAGCAGGTTTCCTGGGATACCGCCTTCGACGTCATGGCAGAGCAGTTCAAAAAGACGCTCAAGGCCAAGGGGGCCGACGCAGTGGGCATGTTCGGCTCCGGCCAGTGGACGGTATGGGAGGGCTATGCAGCCTCCAAATTGTTCAAGGCAGGCTTTCGCACCAACAACATTGATCCCAATGCACGCCACTGCATGGCCTCGGCAGTTGCCGGCTTCATGCGCACCTTTGGCATGGACGAGCCCATGGGTTGCTATGACGACATCGAGGCAGCGACTGCCTTTGTGCTCTGGGGCTCGAACATGGCTGAAATGCATCCGGTGCTGTGGACGCGCGTGACCGACAGGCGCCTGTCCACACCAGGCGTGAAGGTGGCCGTGCTGTCCACCTTCGAGCACCGCTCCTATGAGTTGGCGGATATGTCTCTGACCTTCAAGCCTCAGACCGATCTGGCCATACTCAATTACATCGCCAACCACATCATCACCACAGGCAGGGTCAACAAGGACTTCGTCTCCAAGCACTGCAATTTCAAGCTCGGCAACACCGATATCGGCTACGGGTTGCGTCCCGAGCACCCTCTGCAGAAGGCGGCCAAGAACGCCAAGGACCCCAACGGTGCCAAGTCAATAAACTACGAGGAATACGCCAAGTTCGTATCCACCTATACGCTCGAGTACACAACCAAGCTCACAGGTGTACCGGCCAACCGTCTCAAGGCTCTTGCCGAGCTCTATGCGGACCCCAATAGCAAGGTGGTGTCGTTCTGGACCATGGGTTTCAACCAGCACACACGCGGTGTCTGGGCCAACAACATGGTCTACAACATCCACTTGCTGCTGGGCAAGATCGCCACCCCCGGCAACAGCCCGTTCTCACTGACGGGTCAGCCTTCTGCCTGCGGAACAGCGCGTGAGGTGGGCACCTTCTCGCACCGCCTGCCAGCGGACATGGTGGTGACTAACCCAGAACATCGCAAGACTGCTGAAACCATCTGGAAGCTGCCCGAAGGCACGATTCCACCCAAGCCCGGCTACCATGCCGTGGAACAAAACCGTGCGCTCAAGGACGGCAGGCTCAATGCCTACTGGGTGATGGTCAACAACAATATACAGGCCGGCGCCAACCTAGCGCAGGAAGGCTACCCGGGCTACCGCAATCCTGACAATTTCGTGGTGGTCTCCGATGTCTATCCCACCGTCACGGCCGTAGCCGCCGATCTGATCTTGCCGTCGGCCATGTGGGTCGAGAAGGAAGGCGCCTACGGCAATGCAGAGCGCCGCACCCACTTTTGGCACCAACTGGTCAAGGCTCCTGGCGAGGCGCGCTCCGACCTGTGGCAATTGATGGAGTTTTCCAAGCGTTTCAAGGTCGAGGAAGTCTGGCCCGAGGAACTGCTGGCCAAGAAGCCCCAGCTGCGCGGCAAGACCCTGTTCGAGGTGCTGTACCGCAACGGCAACGTGGACAAGTTCCCCTTGGCCGACATGGACCCTGCCTATGAAAACGAGGAAGCCAAGGCCTTTGGCTTCTATCCGCAAAAAGGTCTGTTCGAGGAGTACGCCTCGTTCGGCCGTGGCCATGGCCACGATCTGGCACCGTTCGACCAGTACCACAAGGTGCGCGGCATGCGCTGGCCCGTGGTCAACGGCAAGGAAACGCTCTGGCGTTACCGCGAAGGCTCGGACCCCTATGTGAAAGCTGGTACGGGCTACCAGTTCTACGGCAATATCGACGGCAAGGCCAACATCTTTGCCTTGCCATACGAACCACCGGCGGAGGCTCCGGACAAGGATTACCCTTTCTGGCTTTCCACGGGCCGAGTGCTTGAACACTGGCACTCAGGATCAATGACCCGGCGCGTACCCGAGCTGCATCGTGCCGTGCCTAACGCACTGTGCTACATGCATCCTGACGATGCCAAGGCACTGGGCGTGCGCCGCGGCAGCGAAGTTGAGCTGTCCTCGCGGCGCGGTTCCATGCGCACGCGCGTCGAAACCCGCGGCCGCAACAAGCCCCCGCGCGGATTGGTCTATGTCCCCTGGTTCGACGCCAGCCAGCTGATCAACAAGGTGACGCTGGATGCGACCGACCCGATTTCATTGCAGACGGACTTCAAGAAGTGCGCTGTGAAGGTCACCAAGGTTTGACGAAAGAGAGGCTGACCATGAACTTCGTCCGCAAATTCGTCCGTCTTGTGGGCATGCTGCTCATGCTCAATATAGGTATGGCCTGGACGCCAGCCGCTATCGCGGAGACCTTTTATGACTCGGCGCGCGGCCCTACGCCCATCATGCAGGCGACCAAGCCACCAGTGCTTGGCAATGCCGTCAACGATGACGTGCGCCGCACGCGCAACTACACCTGGCAACCTCCCACGATTCCCCATCGCGTGGACGGCTATCAGGTAGACAAGAACTTCAACAAATGCATGGACTGCCACTCGCGAACCAAGGCCGAGACCTCGCAGGCCGTGCCGGTATCGGTCACGCACTATATGGATCGCGACGGGCGCATGTTGGGGCAGGTATCCACGCGACGCTACTTCTGCCAGCAATGCCATGTGGCTCAGGATGCCGTCCGCCCTCTGGTCAGCAACACCTTCGAAGACGTGGATACCGTGATTCTGAAGGCCCTGCAGTCCCAGTCGGGCAAGGCATCCAAGAAAAACTGACGCTGCGGCGCACGAGGCTCATCTATGTTGACACTTCTCAAGCGCTACTGGGCGGTGATCCGCCGCCCCAGCGTACATTTCAGCCTGGGCTTTCTGACCATCGGCGGCTTCATCGGCGGCATTCTCTTCTGGGGCGCGTTCAATACCGCCATGGAGCTGACCAATACGGAGAAATTCTGCACGGGTTGTCATGAGATGCGGGACAACGTGTTTGCCGAGCTCAAGAGCACGATCCACTACACCAACCGCTCGGGCGTACGCGCCGTGTGCTCCAACTGTCACGTGCCGCACGACTGGACCGACAAGATCGCTCGCAAGATGCAGGCCTCCAAGGAAGTGTGGGGCAAGATCTTCGGAACGATAGACACGCCTGAAAAATTCGAAGCCAAGCGGCTGGAGTTGGCACAGCACGAGTGGGCTCGCTTCAAGGCCAACGATTCGCTGGAGTGCCGCAACTGCCACAACTACGACTCCATGGATATGACGCGGCAGAGTTTGCGTGCGCAGAACATGCACAGCACCTATTTGGCCAGCAAGGAAAAAACCTGTATCGACTGCCACAAGGGCATTGCCCACAAGCTGCCTCACATTCCTCCCGGACAGGGCCCCAGCGACACGCCAGGTCAGAAAGTGCCAGGGCCAGCTGAGGCGTCGGTTGCGTCAGTGCAGTAGCGGGATGAATGGCTTGGGCACGGCTGCTTCCAGATTTCTTTGCATATCCGGCCTGGGTTGTGTACGCGGCGGCCGGGTGGTGCTGCGCGATCGGGGTTTGGAACTCGGTAGCGGTCAACTCCTGATGCTCAGAGGTCATAACGGCGCGGGCAAAAGCAGCCTGCTGCGTTGTCTGGCCGGCCTTCTGCCATGGCGTACTGGAAGCCTCCAGTGGTGCGGCGGTACGCTGTCTCCCCAGGATCCGGCCTACCAGCGACAACTGGCCTATATGGGACATCAGGCTGGAATGAGTGACGCCTTGACAGGGATGGAGAATCTGCGCTTTGCGCTGGATCTGATGGCAGTGAGCTGGAATGAAGCACGCGTGCAAGCCGTTTTGCAGGCCTTGTCTTTGACGGAAGTCGTCGCTCGGCCTTTTGGCCGCCTGTCCCAGGGGCAGCGTCGGCGATTGGGGCTGGCCCGTGTTTTGCTGGGCGAGCGTCCGCTGTGGTTGCTGGACGAACCCGACAACTGCCTGGATGTCCAGGGCGAACAATATCTGGGCGAGGCACTGGAGCAGCATCTGGCCTCCGGAGGAATGGCCGTGGTGGCTTCGCACCGCAACCTGGTGCTGCCGACGCCCCGGGTGTCGGTGCTGGATTTATCCCGCTCCGTGGTCACGACCGCAAAGAATGAGCAGGTGGCTGTTTGCTGATAGCTGTGTGTGCAAGAGAGTTGAAGTTGGCCGCTAGAAGGCCTTCCGATGCCTTGGGCGGGCTGTTCTTCTTTGTGCTGGTAGGCAGTCTTTTCCCCTTGGCTTTGGGGCCGGACGCGGCCTTGCTGAGGCAGATTGCACCGGGCATTGTGTGGGTCGCGGCCTTGCTGGCCGTGCTGCTGGGGCAGCACCGGCTGTTCGAGAGCGACATGGCCGACGGGTCGCTGGAACAGTGGTTGCTGGCGCCTGCGCCCCTTCCGCTGCTGGTGGGCCTCAAGGTGGCCGCGCACTGGTTGCTGGGCGTGTTGCCATTGTTGCTGGTGGCTCCCCTGCTGGGCTGGCAGTACGGCCTGGATGGGGCGGTGATCGGCATTCTGCTGGCATCGCTGGCCCTGGGAACGCCCAGCCTGTGCCTGCTGGCGGCTCTGGGCGCAGCACTGACACTGGGTGTGCGGGGGCAGTTGCTGCTGGCTCTGGTGGTGCTGCCGCTGAGCGTGCCCATCCTGATCTTTGGCAGCCATGCCGTAGCCCAGGCGCAGCAAGGGCTGAGTGCAGCGCCTGCTCTCAATCTGCTGGGTGCCTGCCTGTGCCTGGCGTTACTGGCCGGTCCCTGGGCAATAGCAGCGGCCTTGCGCCTCGCGCTGGAGTGATATGAATTCCCTTACTTCCAATGCATCACCTACGCCTGCGACAGGGTCCAGCAGCCGCAAATGGCGTCAGCTGGCCTCGCCCCCGGTTTTTTACCACTGGGCAGGCAAGCTGTGGCCCTGGATGGCTGTGCTGGCTGCCGTGCTAGCTGCTGCGGGTCTATGGGTCGGATTTGGACTGGCACCTACGGATCACCAACAGGGCGAGGTCTACCGCATCATCTTTTTGCATGTGCCGGCCGCCTGGATGTCCATGTTCATCTATCTGGTGGCAGCGCTCCATGCTGCCCTGGGGTTGATTTACGGCACCCGCCTTTCCCCCCTGCTGGCAAGGGCCCTGGCACCTACAGGTGCGCTGTTCACGGCCATCGCCTTGTGGACCGGGGCTGCCTGGGGCAAGCCGACCTGGGGAGCCTGGTGGGTATGGGATGCCCGTCTGACGTCGGAGCTGATCCTGCTGTTCCTGTATCTGGGCTATATGGCCATGGTCTCGGCCATAGAAGATTCGCGTCGGGCCGATGGCGCTGGCGCCATCGTGCTGCTTGCTGGCGTGGTCAATGTTCCCATCATCTATTTCTCGGTTCAGTGGTGGAGCACCCTGCATCAGGGTGCGAGTATCCGCATGGATACAGCTCCCAGCATGACACACACCATGCTGGCCGGCATGCTGCTGATGGCACTGGCCTGCTGGGCCTATACGTTGGCCGTCGCTCTGGTACGGACACGTTGCCTGATTCTGGAGCGAGCCCGCGAGGAGAGTCTGTAATGCAGGATCATGCTTTTTTCATTGCTCTGGCCTACGGTGTGAGCGCGATGGCGCTGGGCATCGAGCTGGTCAGCATCTTTGTGCGCAGCCGTCGCCTGAAAGCCGAGGCCGCATCCGGACTCGCAACCAGGGAGACCCCATGAAGCCGCGCCAGCGTCGCCTGCTGTGGGTGCTGGCAGGACTTGCGCTGGTGGCCGTGGCCGTCACGCTGGTGCTGCGAGCACTCAACTCCAATGTGATGTTCTTCTACAGCCCCAGCCAGGTTCACGCGGGCGAGGTTCCGCATGGTGCAGCCTTTCGCCTGGGAGGCCTGGTGGAGCAAGGCTCGCTGCAGCGCAGCGGCGACGGAATGCTGCTGCGCTTTGCCGTGACCGATGAAGTGCGCAGTGTGCCTGTGCAGTATCGGGGATTGCTGCCCGACCTGTTCCGCGAGGGCAAAGGCGTGGTGGTATCGGGCCGTATGCAGGCGGACGGAACCTTTCATGCCTCCGAGGTGCTGGCCAAGCACGACGAGAACTATATGCCGCCCGAAGCGGCCCATGCCTTGAAAAACGCCGCCGGAAAGCCGCCAGAAAAATCTGACGGGGATGTCACTGTCAAGGAAACCGGCCAGGACAGTGCCCATACCGCCACCAAGGGAGGCCATACATGATCGCTGAACTCGGCGTGTTCGCTCTGGTACTAGCCCTGGTCACGGCAGTACTGCTGGCGGTGCTGCCGCTTGCCGGAGCCCACTGGGGACTGGCGAGTTGGGTAAAGCTGGCCCGGCCTGCGGCCTTGCTGCTATGTCTACTGTGCGTGCTGTCCTCGGCCAGCCTGTTCTGGTGCTTCTGGCGCGAAGACTTCTCAGTGCTGTATGTGGCGGCCAATTCGCATAGCGACCTGCCCATGGCCTACAAGCTGGCAGCTTTCTGGGGTGGGCATGAAGGCTCCATGCTGCTGTGGCAGCTCATGCTCTCGGGCTGGACCCTGGCGGTGGCCTGGCGCAGCCGAGACCTGCCGCCGGCCTTCGTGGCGCGCGTGCTCGCCGTGCTGGGCTGGATCAGTGTGGGCCTGCTGCTGTTCCTGCTGTTTCTCTCCAATCCGTTTGTGCGCCTGATCCCCGCAGCTGCCGAAGGCAAGGATCTCAATCCCTTGCTGCAAGACCCCGGCATGGTGCTGCATCCGCCGCTGCTGTACATGGGCTATGTGGGCTTTGCCGTACCTTTTGCGTTCGCGCTGGCGGCACTGATCTCGGGCGAGTTGGGTGCTGCCTGGGCGCGCTGGTCGAGGTCCTGGACGCTGGCGGCCTGGGGCTTTCTGACGCTGGGCATTCTGCTAGGCAGCGCCTGGGCTTACTACGTGCTGGGCTGGGGAGGCTGGTGGTTCTGGGATCCGGTGGAAAACGCCTCTTTCATGCCCTGGCTGGTGGGAACGGCCCTGCTGCATTCGCTGGTCGTGACCGACCAGCGCGGAGCCTTCCGCAGTTGGTCGGCCCTGCTGGCCATCTGCGCATTTTCACTGAGCCTGCTGGGTACCTTTCTCGTGCGCTCAGGCGTGCTTACCTCGGTTCATGCCTTTGCCGTGGACCCAGGGCGGGGGCTCTTCATCCTGTGCTTCATCGTGGCTGTGGTGGGCGCCTCGCTGTGGCTGTTCGCCTGGCGCGCACCTGAGCTTGGCCGCGGCTCCGGGGAATTTGCCATGCTCTCGCGCGAAACCTTTTTGCTGATCAACAACGTGCTCTTCACCGCTGCAGCGCTGGCGGTGCTCATAGGCACGCTGTACCCGCTGGCCCTCGATGTGCTGAGCGGCGAGAAGATCTCCGTGGGGCCACCGTACTTCCAGGCCGTCTTTTTGCCTTTGGTGCTGCCGGCCCTGGCCCTGATGGGCGTGGGCACGGTGGCGCGCTGGAAGAGCAGCCTGATTGGCGAGCTGTGGCAGCGCCTTCGCGTAGCCCTCGTGCTGAGCCTTGCCTGCTCGGCAGTGCTGGCACTGGCTGGCGGCTGGATGGGTGTGCGCCTGTCCCCGGCCACCTTGCTGGGCCTGGCACTGGGCCTGTGGTGCCTGCTCAGTACACTGGCCCATATCTGGCAGCGCCTGGGACAAGGCCTGGAAATCGGCCATCTGGGTCGGCGCCTGTCGCGCCAGCCCTGGGGCTGGTGGGGCATGCTGATGGCCCATGCCGGAGCGGGCGTGTTCGTGCTGGCGGTAAGCTTGGCCGACGGGCTGGAGAGCCGGCACGAAACCACGCTGGCGCAGGGTGAGACTGCCGAGGCGGGTGGCTACCGCTTCCGCTTCGACAGCCTTGGTCCGGCCACCGGCCCCAACTATGACGCGCAGCGTGCCCAATTCACCGTCAGCCGAGCGGGGCTGGATAGCTGGAGCATGTTTCCCGAGAAGCGGGTTTACCGCGCCCAGGGCATGGCGCTGAGCCAGGCCGCTATCGACAGCGGCTGGACACGCGACGTTTTCGTGGCTCTGGGCGATCCACTGGACGATCAAGGCCTGCGCTGGACCGTGCGCCTGCAGGTCAAGCCTTTCATGGACTGGGTCTGGATAGGCACACTGATGATGGCGCTGGGCGCTGGTCTGAGCCTTATGGACCGGCGTTTTCGTACAGCCAAGCAAAGAGCGCACCGTCAGTCCGGCGCTCCGGCCCTGCAAGGAGCTGCCTGATGCGCTTTGTCCTGCCTCTGGCAATATTTTTAGGCTTGGCCATCATGCTCGGGCTTGGCCTGCAGCGTGACCCTCGGGCCCTGCCTTCGGCACTTCTGGAGCAGCCCGCACCGGCCATAGACCGCCCACTGCTCGAGGACCAGCGGCAGGTCCTGCATCTCCAGGATCTGCGAGGCCGGGCCTGGCTGCTCAATGTCTGGGCCTCATGGTGCGCACCCTGCCGACAGGAGCTCCCCGTATTGGCCGAACTCTCGAAGCGCGACTCGGTCGCCGTCTACGGCCTGAACTACAAGGATCAGCCGGACAAGGCCCGCGCGCTGCTGCAAGTTGCGGGCAACCCCTACCGCGCCTCGGCTATGGACGGCGATGGCCGCGTGGGCATGGACTTCGGCATACAGGGAGTGCCAGAAACCTTTGTCATTGACGGCCAGGGCCGCGTGCGCTATCGCCATGTGGGCCCGGTAACCGCAGAGATATGGCGCGATCGGCTGCTGCCGGTCATCAGGAGTATTCAATGAAACCGCGAAGCACCGGCGCAGCCTGCACAGCGGCCCTGATTGCCTGCATGGCAGTGCTGGCCCAGGCCGGGCAGACAGTGCAGACCGCTCGGGACCAGGAACTGCTGGATCGTGAAATGGCGCTGGCCGCTCAGCTTCGCTGTGTCGTCTGCCAGAACCAGACTGTGGCCGAATCGCGCGCCCCCATGGCCGAGGACATGCGCCGGGAAATCCGCCATCAGCTCGAGCAGGGACAGAGCAACGGCCAGGTGATCGCCTTCTTCGAGCAGCGCTACGGTGCCTTTGTGCGCTACAACCCGCCCTGGAAGCCGTCGACCTGGCTGCTGTGGAGCGGCCCTTTCCTGGCCGCGCTGGGAGGCTTTGTGCTGTTGCGCAGAACACTGCGCCGCAGGCTGGTGCCGAATGTCCCGCTGACCCCGGAGCAGCGTGATCGTGCACGCCGGTGGCTGGACTCGGCCGCAAAGAAGGAGAGCTCATGACTGCGATGCACTGGTTGTGGCTGGGTGCCATCGCCCTGATGCTGCTGAGCCTGGCGGTACTGCTGCCGCCTTTGCTGGCCGAGGTCCCATTCCCATTGCCCGCCTGCGATCCTGATGAAGCGCTGCGCCGCCTCTACCAGGCCCAGTTGGCCGAGTTGAAGCTGGAGCGCTCAGGCGGGCGCCTGAGCGAGACCGACCATGCTCAAGCGGTCGAAGAACTTCAGCGGCGTCTGCTCAGCGAACTGGACAGACCCCGGGCATCGGTTGCCTGGCGCCAAAGTCCATGGCTGCGCCGTGGCAGCGCGCTGTTGTTGGCGGTGCTGCTACCTGTCGCCGCGTTCGCTTTGTACCTGCAGGTTGGCGACCCCAAGGCTGCAGCGCAGCTGGCGCAGGAGCAGCCCGGCGCGCACGGAGACGGGGTGGGCGATGCACAGGTGCAGGCCATGGTGGACGGGCTGGCCCGGCGTCTTGAGGAGCAACCCCAGAACCTGCCTGGCTGGGTGATGCTGGCCCGCTCCTATGAAACTCTGGAACTCTTTGACGCTGCGGCCCAAGCGTACCGGCGGGCTTTGCAGGAAGCGCGGCGTAGCGCGGCGGATGAGGAAGTCCAGGCAAGGTTATGGGCCGATCTTGCCGACGCGCTGGCATCGGCACAGGGCGGTGATCTGGATGGCGAGGCCGGCAAGGCCATAACGCAGGCACTGATGTTGCAGCCAGATCAACCCAAGGCTCTGGCCCTTGCAGGGAGTGCAGCCGTGCGCCATGGCAAGCTGGATGAGGCAAAAAAGAACTGGCAAGCCCTGCTGATGCAGCTGGAGCCTGGATCGGACATGGCACTGCGAGTGCAAGATGATCTGCTCAAGCTGGAGGCTTTGGCGTCTGAAGACAGTTCGAGCATCACTGCCAAGACTGCGGCTGTCTCCAAAAGCCGCCTGAGCGGACAATTGCGATGGGCAGTCTCCAAGGCCAATCCATCTGAACCGGCCCGGTTGGTCAAGGCTCAGGTTTTTGTCGTGGCTCGCGCCGACGGTCACCCCCGACCTGTGGCAGTGCTGCGCCTGCCTGCAACCTCCCTGCCAGCACATTTCACGCTGGGACCGGAGAACCTGCTCGACCCTGCAGTTTCGCTGTCGTCATTCCCGGAGCTACGTTTGCAGGCGCGGCTGTCGCTGGACGGCCAAGCCATGCCACGAGCTGGAGATCTCTACAGTCAGTCGTTCTCGGTGACTCCCGGCTCCTCGAACTTGCTGCTGGAATTGAATCCGGCTTTCTAGCAAGTGTGTCTGGACTGCAGCCAGCCAAGCAGACAACGTGCGTTATTGCCCTCTCCGGTGCAAGCATTGCGCCGTCATGTGCTGTGACAGCGCATCGGAATACGGAATCAAGAGCGGCCATGTTGCGAGGGGTGGCTCAATCCTGAACCACTACTGCGCTCTGGACGGTGATCGGGATGCGTGATCCGGACACAGGCAGAAATCAACCGACAGTTGCGAAAAAATGTCTGTTTGAATGCCGTTCTCCTCGAACGGCTTCATACCAACAAAACAAAAATGCCCGCTTTTCAGCGGGCATTTTTGTTGCAAACTCTGGTTTCGTCTGCACATTTGGTAGGCGCGATTGGACTCGAACCAACGACCCCCACCATGTCAAGGTGGTGCTCTAACCAGCTGAGCTACGCGCCTGTTGTTCTGTTCGATGAAGCAATTGTAGCACGGGTTTTTCACTCATTTTTTGAGAGCTAACATTTTCTTGTCATCGAGCCCTGTCAGGCGCAATCGGGACTTACATCAGCGCCTTCTGGCCGAGCGAACGCCGGACACACTGGCGACGATGCCTAGCACCTTGTTGAGGCGACCCGAATCTGCCACCTCCACCGTGAACGTCATCCACGCCGTCCCCTTGACGGACTGGGTCTGCACCCCGATGACATTGGTCTTCTCGCGTGCAAACACGTCCGAGATATCGCGCAGCAAGCCTTGGCGGTCGGCCGCCTCCACCGCAACGTCCACAGGGTAAACCGGTCCGCCCTTGTCCACATGCTTGGGAGTGCCCCAGTCGACCTCGATGACACGTTCGGGGCTCTTGGCCATCATCTCGCGGAAATTGGAGCAATCGCAGCGGTGCACGCTCACGCCCTTGCCACGAGTCACAAAGCCGCCGATCTCATCCGGAGGAGCCGGCTTGCAGCATTTGGCCAACTGAGTCATGAGCGAATCGACGCCCACCACCAGCACTCCACCTCGCGACGAGTCATGGCCACGCGCCTTGCGCACCGGAGTGAATGCGTCTTCCTCTGGCGTTTCTTCACTGGGACGCAGCACGACTTCGATATTGCGCAGTGAATACTCGTCCTTGCCCACGACTTCAAACAGTGCATCGGCAGACTTGAAGCCCAGCTGTGCAGCCAGCTCTTCAAGCTTGATCGCTGTCTTGCCCTCGCGCTGCAGCAGCTTTTCAACGGCCTCGCGCCCCCGCGAGACGGTTTCATGCGTGGCCTGGGCATTGAACCAGGCGCGCACCTTGGCCTTGGCACGGTTGCTGACCAGATAACCCAGCTCGGCATTGAGCCAGTCACGTGAGGGCCGGTCTTCCTTGGCCGTGTTGATTTCTACCGTCTGGCCGCTTTCCAGGGCTGTGTTCAGCGGCACCATGGCTCCATCCACGCGCGCGCCACGGCAACGATGGCCGAGGCTGGTGTGCACCGAGTAGGCAAAGTCCACCGGCGTGGCCCCTTGCGGCAACTCGATCACGGCAGCATCGGGAGTCAGCACATAGATGCGATCTTCAAACAGACCACGCTGGGCCGAGCCCGTCAGGTCGCTGCCCCAGGCCAGCAACTGGCGCAGCACGGCAATCTTGGCGTCATACTCGCTGGACGCCGACACGCCCGCATAGCCCTTGGTGCCGGCCTCCTTGTAGGCCCAGTGTGCGGCCACGCCATGTTCTGCATGGTCGTGCATGGCCTGGGTACGGATCTGGATCTCTATGGTGCGGCCGGTTTCATCGCGCACCACCGTGTGCAGGGACTGATAGCCGTTGGGCTTGGGTTTGGCGATGTAGTCGTCGAACTCCTTTTCCAGCGGCGTGAACTGCTCATGCACCCAGGAAAGGGCTGCATAGCAGTCCTTGACCGTAGGCACGATGACGCGCATGGCACGAATATCGAACAGCTGGTCAAAGCTCAGCGACTTGCCGCGCATCTTCTTGACGATGCTGTAGATATGCTTGGGTCGCCCCTGAACCGAGGCGCTGATGCTGTGGGCGCGCAAGTCGGCCTCGAGGCGCGCGCGCATCTGCTCCATATAGGCCTCGCGTTCGACCCGCTTTTCGTCGAGCAGGCGCGCAATCTGGCGATAGGTATCGGGCTCCAGAAAACGGAAAGCCAGATCTTCCAGCTCCCATTTGATCTGCCAGATTCCCAGACGGTTGGCCAGCGGCGCAAAGACATAGAGCGCTTCACGCGCGATGCTGGGCGAAACCGGGCTCTTCTCGGCCGCGTAGTAGCGCAGCGTCTGCAGCCGCGACGCCAGGCGCAGCAGTACCACGCGAAGATCGCGCGAGAAGCCCAGCAGCATCTTGCGCACGTTCTCGGTCTGCGTGGCCACGCCATCGACATGCTGGCTGCTCAGCTCGGCGTCTCTCGCCTGCTGCTGCACCCGGATGAGCTTGATGGTTTCGACCGCCAGGGTCGCAAAATTGTCGCCAAACGCCTTGGCAATCACTTCCTGCGGCTTGTTCAGGTGCACGCTGGCGTGCACCAGATAAATGGCCGCCTGCATGGTTTCCGAGCCACCGATTTTCTTGAGGATGGCGGCAACTGCGTCGGCGTGGGTCAGGGTGTTTTCACCGGTCTCCATGACTTCGCCGGCAATCAGCGGTTCTGCAAAGGCACGGGCGCGCGCCAGCGCATTGACTTGATCGGGCAAAACCTCGGATGTGGCGGTAATCAGATGCGGCGTAGGCTCCGTGAGCTTGGGTGCGGCGTCAGAGACTGTGGTTACGGTATCGCTGGTCTTCATGCAGCTTCCTCTTGGGCCTGCTGCGCAAGACTGATGCTCGCAGGCAGACCCTTATCCCCTTGTAAAAACTTTTGTATCAACGCCACTTGCCCCGGCACCACCAGTGTTGGAGCATGTCCCACGCCTTCCAGTTCCGTGCAATGCGCCCTGGGGCCACGCTCGGTCATGGCCCTGGCGGTACGGCTCGAAAGCAGATCGGACTCGGCTCCTCTGATAAGCAAGACCTGTGCCTTGATCTGGTCGTAGAGCTGCCAGAGCAAGGCCTCTCCCGCTTGGGCAGTCTCGCGCGTCATCTGGGCCATGGGCACTGCAATACGAGGGTCGTAATGCAGCACCACCCCCCCTTGGGGATCAGGCTTGATCATGGCTTTCGAGAGCCGGTTCCACTGCTCATCGCTATGTGGGCCGAATCCCTCGGAAATCAAGCGCATGGCGGCGGCAGCGCTCTCAAAGTTGGGAAACTGCAAGCCTTTGCCGACATAGGAGCCGATTCGTTCCAGCGACTCCCATTCAATCGCCGGCCCTACGTCGTTGAGCACCAGCCGCCTCACAGGCACCGGCAGCGGCAGACCGGGCTGCCCCACGACACCCATCCCGATCAAGCCCCCCATGCTGGTACCCACCCAGTCCAGGGTTTCAATCGGCGCCTGAGCATGCAGCTGGGCCAGCAGCGCCAGCATATCGGCCGCATACAGCGGTAGCTGATAACCCATGGGGTCGGCCAGCCAGTCGCTTTCGCCGCGCCCCACTACATCGGGGCAGATCACGCGGGCAAAGCGGCTGAGCTTGGTTGCCAGCACATCAAAGTCTCGTCCCTGGCGTGAGAGGCCGTGCACGCAGACGATGACATGAGGATGTCTTGGGTTGCCGGTATGGTTCCATTCCCAGTACGCCATTCGGTGCGTTCCCTCGGGCTGAGCCTCGACCTGCTGGCGGCGCTGAGCGCTGGCCCAGGTGGGAGCGGTTGCAGAGGCTCCGGGACACGATACGTAATTCAGCGTAGGTTGATTCATGGAGAACGCGTTTTCAAGACCGGGGCCGATAATGGCTGTCGTCGCATCGTAATTCATTCGGAGACCTTGTATGTCCATGTTGAAAGGCAAAACCGCTCTCGTGACGGGATCGACCAGCGGAATCGGCCTAGGTATCGCAATCGCTCTGGCACGCCAGGGTGCCAATATCGTGCTCAACGGCTTTGGCGACGTCGAAGCACCACGCGCCCAGGTACTGGATGCCGGCAAGACAGCCGGTATCGAAGTCGGCTACCACGGTGCGGACATGAGCAAGACCACCGACATTGAAGCCATGATGAAATACGCCGCTGCCGAATTCGGCCGCGTCGACATCCTGGTCAACAACGCCGGCATTCAGCATGTGGCCAGGGTGCAGGACTTCCCCGTGGAGAAGTGGGATGCCATCCTCGCCATCAACCTGAGCAGCGCCTTCCACACCACGCGCCTGGCCCTGCCAGCCATGCAGCAGGCCAACTGGGGCCGCATCATCAATGTGGCCTCGGTGCACGGCCTGGTCGGCTCGGCCGAAAAATCGGCCTATGTCGCCGCCAAGCACGGCATCGTCGGCCTGACCAAGGTGACGGCACTGGAAAACGCCACCACCGGCGTGACCTGCAACGCCATCTGCCCCGGCTGGGTACTGACGCCACTGGTACAAAAGCAGGTGGATGCGAAGGCTGCCGCCCAAGGCATCAGCAATGAAGACGCCACCAGACAGTTGCTGGGTGAAAAAGAGCCTTCGATGCAGTTCACCACGCCCGAAGAGCTGGGCGAGCTGGCCGTCTTCTTCTGTTCGGCCGCTGCCAACAATGTGCGCGGCGTGGCATGGAATATGGACGGCGGCTGGGCCGCACAATAAAAGCCGCTCGGCTCCAGCGAATGCGTCTATCAATTAGATAGCATCTAGCGCTCTCCAGAAGACATATTCAGCATCAAATCATGATGAAAATCAAAAAGGAGAAGCGCAAGCTGCTCCTTTTTTTATATATGCCGCACGAATCCGATCACTGCATCTGAATCGAGCCGCCAACGGTGACCGTCACCTCGGCACGGTCCGCCTCCACCGGCACGGGCGCGGCATCGGCATAGCTGGCCTTGGCCATGCTCATCATGCGTGGGCGCGGCATGGGATGCCCGCCACCGCCGCTGCTGCTCACATTGACCTCGCGCAGGCTGTAGCCTGCAAAGCCAAAGCTCTTGGAGATGGCCGCGGCACGCTGGCGGAAGTTCTCGATCGCCTTGGCCTGGGCTTCGCCCTCCACCTTTTCCCGCGCTTCGCGCGAGAGGCCGAAACTCATGCTGGCCAGCGTCATGTCCTGCACCTTGGCCGCAGCCTGGGTAATGCGTACGAAGTCACGCCCCTGCAGCACGATCTCGGCCTGGCCCTGCCAGCCTTCGATCTTGCCGTTGTTGCCATAACGCGGCGAGATGGAGAAATTACCGGTGCTCAACTCCATCTGCCGACCTTGCGCGTCGTTACGCAGCGTGGCCATGGCGGACTCCACGATCTTTTGCAGCTGGGACTGAACGGACGCCGCATCGCGACCATCCTTGCTGGCAGACAGCGTCGCCGTCATCCAGTCCTGCTTGACCTCCACGGTTCCCTGAGCCGACAACTGCACCACGTTGGCAGGTCTTTGCATGTCACGCGCGGCGCCCTGAGCCCATACATTGCCACCAGCGCAGGCCGCAGCCAGCGCAAGTGCGGCAGCCGCGGCGCGAGAGGAAGAGGAAGACTTGGAAAATTGATTCATGCGGTTCACCCTTGTAAGTAAATCAGGCCATGCAGATACACATGCATTTCACCATTGCGCAAAGTCGCTGCAGCGCAGCATGTCAGCCCAGAGTGTGACTTTATGTACGAATACGCCACATTCAACACACCAACAGAACAAACACTGAAACAATAGTGCAAGATTCTTGAAAAAAGTTCCTCATGAAACATTTATTGTTCTATTTACAAACGCAACAATCGTAACAAGTAGCAAGACTTGACCTTGTTTTGCTGGATTTTTTGGATCCAGCGATAACAATGGGCCAGTTACAAATAAATCGACAAGGATGATCATGGCAACGACGAACAACCGTACTGACAAGATCCTCGTGGTGGATGACGATGCACGCATCCGCGACCTGCTGCGCCGCTATCTGACGCAGGAAGGCTTCGAGATCATGATTGCCGAGGACGGCAAGGCTCTCAACCGCATCCTGCTGCGCGAGACTGTCGACCTGATCGTGCTGGACCTGATGATGCCCGGCGAGGATGGCCTGTCCATCTGCCGCCGCCTGCGCTCGGCCAATGACCGCACCCCCATCATCATGCTGACCGCCAAGGGCGAGGATGTGGACCGCATCGTGGGCCTGGAAGTGGGTGCCGACGACTATCTGGGCAAGCCCTTCAACCCCCGCGAACTGCTGGCCCGCATCCATGCCGTGCTGCGCCGCCGCCCTCCTCAGGAAGCGCCGGGAGCTCCTTCGGGCGACAACGAGGTGGTGACCTTTGGCCCGTTCACCTTCGACCTGGGCACCCGCGTGCTGCAAAAGAATGGCGAAGAGTTGCCACTCACCACCGGCGAATTCGCCATGCTCAAGGCCCTTGTGCGCCACCCGCGCCAGCCTCTGTCACGTGAAAAGCTGGCCCTGCTGGCCCGCGGCCGCGAGTTCGAGCCCTTCGACCGCAGCCTGGACGTGCAGGTCTCCCGCCTGCGCAAGCTGATCGAGGAGGACGCTGCCGCACCGCGCTATATCCAGACCGTCTGGGGCGTGGGCTATGTGTTCGTACCCGATGGCATGAACTGATTCTGCCTGCCTCCATTGCAACAAGCCGCCCGCTGCGCGGCTTGTTGCGCTTGGGTGCAGGCCCATAAGACCCATAAGTCAAGCTCTTTCAACAACCACCAGTAGATAGACACTTTTTGGACAAACCGTAACCCGAGTCGCCCATATTGGGCGTACCCTCGGGTCCAGTTATTTCCGCATTGCTGTTCATGAGCGCCTTTCACCATCCGCCGCCCGACGCCACCAGCCCCGTACCTCTGGAGTACGAGCGGCGCAGCACCGCTCGCTCACCTGTGGGGCTGAACCTGTTCTGGCGCACCTTCTGCCTGCTGGCCCTGCTGCTGGTGGGCAGCATTCTGGCCTGGCTGCAGACACTGCGGGCACTGGATTTCGAGCCGCGCACGCTGCAGACTGCCAAGCAAGTGGCCTCGTTGGTCAACCTGAGCCGCGCAGCCCTCGAGCATTCGGATGCGATCAATCGCGTCTCCCTGATCAAGACCATGGCCGACCAGGAAGGCGTGCGCATTCTGCCCCGCGAGCCCGGCGACTCCTTCGAGCTGCTGGAGCAGAACGCCCTGGGCCAGAAGCTGACCGAAGAGCTGACCACTCGCCTGGGCTACGGCACCGTGGTGGCGCGCAGCGTCAACGGGGAGCCCGGCCTGTGGGTGGGCTTCACCATCAACGGCGACCGCAACTGGATGCTGATGGATCAGTCGCGCTTCACTCCTGCCAGCGGCCAGACCTGGCTGATCTGGCTGATCACGGCCGCCCTGCTCTCGCTCATCGGCGCGGCGGCCATCGCCCGCCTGATCAACCGGCCGCTCAAACAGCTGTCTTACGCGGCCAATCGAGTGCGGGAGGGGGACTTCGACGCCAGCCAGCTTGACGAGGAGGCCGTGACCAGCGAAATCCGCGAAGTCAATATCGGCTTCAACCGCATGGCGCAGAAGCTGGCCAAGCTGGAGCAGGACCGCGCCGTGATGCTGGCCGGCATCTCCCACGACCTGCGTACGCCGCTGGCGCGGCTGCGCCTGGAAACCGAGATGAGCGTCTATGACGATGTGGCGCGCGAGCATATGGTGGCCGACATCGTGCAGCTGGACGCCACCATCGACAAATTCCTGGATTACGCCCGCCCCGATCATCGCGTCATGCTCAGCCCCGTGGACCTGCACGCCGTGGTTGCCTCCTGCGTCTATGCCGTGCAGGACCACCGTGAGCTGCAGATCACCATGAACGTGCCCGAAGACCTCTATGTCATGGCCGATGAGGTGGAGCTGGCCCGCGTGATCTCCAACCTCTTCGAGAATGCACGCCGCTATGGCAAGACCCCATCCACCGACACGACCGAGGTGGATGTGGTTGCCAAGGAAAGCGAGAAATGGGTGGTCATCCGCATCCGCGACCATGGCAAGGGCGTGCCGGCCGAGCAACTGGCCAATCTGACCCAGCCCTTCTTCCGCGGCGACACGGCACGCACGGCAGCAGCAGGCGCAGGCCTGGGTCTATCCATCGTGGACAAGACGGTTCAGCGCATGGGCGGCATGTTTGCCCTGTCCAATTCATCGACGGGCGGCCTGGTCGCCCATCTGCAGTTGCAGCGTGCCATGGGCGTGACAGCCGGTGCGGCACCCGAGCAGCGCCTGCAGCGCCCCCAGGTCAAGCGCAATCTGCCGCGCGACAAGAAAGACGATGAGATAGGGCAAGACTGAATCTGCCCACCTGATTGCACAATCGGCATCGCCTTTCAACCATCTGCCGCAGAATTCACCATGCAAGCCCGATGCCTGTGCAAAGCCGTTCTCGTCACCGCACCCGATACCCACGAAGTTCATGTCTGCCACTGCAGCATGTGCCGGCGCTGGGGAGAAGGCCCTGCCTTCACCCTGCATGGCGGCACGGCGGTGCAGACCAGCGGCCCCGTCATGCGCTATGCCTCCTCGCCCTGGGCCGAGCGTGCCTTCTGCAGCAACTGCGGCACCCACCTCTTCTACCGCCTGCTGGCAAGCAACGAGCATTTTCTGTCTGCCGGGCTGTTTCAGGACGCCCAGGGACTGACACTGGCACAGCAGATCTATATCGACGAGAAGCCCGACTATTACGCACTGGCCAATGACACCCCGACCCTGACCGGAGCCGAAGTGCAAGCCCTCTACGGCGATTCATGACCGGCTTTCGCCGCGGCCATTGCGTCAAGCGGGGTCAGCCAGCCCGCACCAGCAAGGCCACTGCACGGGCCTCCATGGCCTGCTGCTGACCCACAGGCCCGAGCTTCTCGGCCGTCTTGGCCTTGACGTTGACCTGCTCCACATCCAGCTCCAGCACCTGGGCAATGCGCTCGCGCATCTTCTCGATATGGGGTGCCAGCTTGGGCGCCTGGGCCACGATGGTGCTGTCGATATTGCCGATCTCGAAGCCCTTGGCGCGCACGCGCCTGGCAGCCTCGGCCAGCAGCACGGCGGAGTCCGCCCCCTTGAACTGCGCGTCGGTGTCCGAGAAATGGCGACCGATATCGCCCAGCGCCGAAGCACCGAACAAGGCATCGGTGATTGCATGCAGCAGCACGTCGGCATCCGAATGACCGAGCAAGCCCAGGCTGTGAGGCACTTCGACACCGCCGAGAATCAGCTTGCGCCCTGGAACCAGGGCATGGACATCCCAGCCTTCACCAATACGAAAATTCATATAAATCCTTGTCAAACCTTTGCCCAATAAGCGCAAGCAGCTATCAAATTAAATACCACCTGCACCGAACCGGGTCAGGCACGGCATTCTGCCGATAGCAATGCCAGTCGTGCATTCTTGTGTGCATATGCCCAGTCGGTGGCGATCCGTCTAGCCACGCGCCTTGCGCTGCAGCAGCACGGCCTCGGCCAGCGAAAAGTCGTCGGGGTAGGTCACCTTGAAGTTCTGCGCACCGCCCGGCACCAGTCTGGGGGAGTGGCCGGCCAGTTCCATGGCGCTGGCTTCATCGGTCACGGCGGCTCCCGCCGCCTGCAGCGCAGCCAGCAAGGCTGCGATGCGGAACATCTGCGGCGTCTGAGCCAGCCATTTGTCGCTGCGCTCCACCGTCTGCGCCACACGCGCCGGGCCCACGCCGGCGGCCTGCTGCTTGAGCGTATCGGGCAGCTTCAGCGCCAGCAGCCCCCCCACCGCATCCGGCAGGCAGGCATCGATCAAGGCATTGACCTGCGCCGATGCGACCAGACAGCGCGCCGCGTCATGCACCAGCACCCAGTCCTCGCCGCTGGCTCCCATGCGCAGCAACTCCTGCAGGCCGTTGCCCACTGTCTCGGCACGGGTGGCTCCTCCACAGGCAGCAATGCTGAGCCGGGCGTCCGTGTCGCGCTCCTGCCAGAAGCCATCGGCAGCAGAGACCACCAGCAGCACACGGTGCATGCGCTCCACGGCCAACATGGCGGCCAGCGTGTGCATGACCATGGGCTGCCCCGCAACGTTCTGGTATTGCTTGGGCAACTCGGGGGCAGGAGAGTCTGCGGCAATGGCACGCAGACCGACGCCCGCGCAGGGAATCAGCCCCCAGCAGCGGGGCGCAGATGCGGGCGATGAAGCCGCCGCAGCGTTTGCCTTGTCGTCCGTCATGGACTCAGGCGAGAAAAACCGATCTGTCATGCACAGTATTTTAAAATCACCATTTCGTCCGAAAGCCCCTGAGACCCATCGAAGACCTGCTTTCGGCTTGCATCGCCTTGAGGTGTCCCCATTTTGAGTGAATGCGCCGCCAACCATCAGCTCCGCGCTGATTGGGCTGTGAGCCCTGCCTTTGATGGCCGGACTCGCCCGCATTCAATCTGTCCCCGTTTTTTTTGCATCCAGCCCGCTTCTGTGCGCCGCTGCCTGCGTTCGTCTGTGAAAAACCATGCAACTGCCCAAGCTCACTCCCGGTAAACGCTTTCACCTGCCCCGCCCTGTCGGCAGCGCCGACGCGCTGCTGCTGGCCAGGCTGGGCGAGCGCGAAAAGCAGGACGGCCGGGTCACGGCCATCGTCACGGCCGATGCAGCCGACGCCCACCGGCTCATGGAAGAGATGGCCTTCTTCGCCCCCGAGCTGCGCTGCGCATTGTTCCCCGACTGGGAAACCCTGCCCTACGACAGCTTCTCGCCGCACCAGGATCTGATCAGCGAACGCCTTGCCACGCTGTGGCGCATCAACCAGCGCGACAAGCAGCATGGCGCCGATGTGGTCATCGTGCCCGCCACCACGGCCCTCTATCGCCTGGCTCCGCCCTCGTTTCTGGCCGGCTATACCTTTGAATTCAAGCAAGGCCAGAAGCTGGACGAGGCCAAGCTCAAGGCCCAGCTCACGCTGGCGGGCTACCAGCATGTGTCCCAGGTGGTCAGTCATGGCGAATACGCGGTGCGCGGCGGCCTGATCGACCTGTTCCCCATGGGCTCGCTCCAGCCCTATCGCGTGGACCTGTTCGACGACGAGATCGACTCCATCCGCACCTTCGACCCCGACACACAGCGCAGCCTCTACCCTGTGCCCGAGGTGCGCCTGCTGCCAGGCCGCGAGTTCCCGATGGACGATGAGGCGCGCGCCAAGTTCCGCAGCCGCTGGCGCGAGCTGCTCGAGGGCGACCCCACGCGCAGCCGCATCTACAAGGACATGGGTGCCGGTATTGCCACGGCCGGCATCGAGTACTACCTGCCGCTGTTCTTTGACGAGACGGCCACCGTCTTCGACTATCTGGGCGACGAGGCCACCGTGGTGTTGCATGGCGATCTGGAGCCGGCCTTCCAGCGCTTCTGGCAGGACACCAAGGACCGCTACCGTCTGGTGCAAGGCGACCCCGACCACCCGGCGCTGCCGCCCGAGACCCTGTTTCTCAGCGCCGACCAGTTCTATACCCGCAGCAAGGAGCATGCCCAGCTGGCCTTGCGCCCGGGCACCGAAGATGTGGCCGACAGCGCCATCTTCCAGAAGCTCGAAGACCTTTCCGTGCTGCGCGGAGCCGATGACCCGCTGGCCAAGCTGCAAAAACATATAGCAGCTGGTGCAAGCAGGGTCTTGCTTCTGGCCGAATCCGATGGCAGGCGAGAGAGCCTGCTGGACTTTTTCCGCGCCTCGGGCGTCAACCCGCCCGTGTTCGATTCTCTGGCCGAGTTCCAGGCCGATGCCACGGAAAAGGTCGGCATTGCCACCTCCAGCCTGATGACGGGCTTTGCCTGGGTCGAGGAAGGCCTGGACTTCGTTACCGAAACCGAGCTGTTTGCCAGCAGCCCCACGGGCCGGCGTCGTCGACGCCAGGAGCAGGTCAGCGACGTGGAGGCCTTGATCAAGGACTTGTCCGAGCTCAAGGTAGGCGACCCCATTGTTCACTCCGACCATGGCATAGGCCGCTATCGCGGGCTGATCAACATGGACATGGGCCAGAAGAACCCTGACGGCACGCCCGCACTGCAGGAGTTTCTGCATCTGGAATATGCGGCCGACGCCGTGCTCTATGTCCCCGTCAGCCAGTTGCATCTGATCAGCCGCTACACCGGCGTCTCGCCCGACGATGCGCCATTGCACAAGCTGGGCGGCACGCAATGGGAAAAAGCCAAGCGCAAGGCCGCCGAGCAGGTGCGCGACTCGGCGGCCGAGCTGCTCAATATCTACGCCCGCCGCGCTGCGCGCCAGGGCCATGCCTTCCGCTTCCCCACGGCCGACTACGAGCAGTTTGTGGCCGACTTCGGCTTCGAGGAAACGGCCGACCAGCGCGCTGCCATCCACGCCGTGGTGCAGGACATGATCAGCCCCCAGCCCATGGACCGCCTGGTCTGTGGCGATGTGGGCTTCGGCAAGACCGAGGTCGCGCTGCGCGCGGCCTTTGTGGCAGCCATGGGCGGCAAGCAGGTCGCCTTCCTGGCCCCCACCACGCTGCTGGCCGAGCAGCATTACCAGACCCTGGTGGACCGCTTCTCCAAATGGCCGATCAAGGTGGCCGAGGTGTCGCGCTTTCGCTCGGGCAAGGAAATCACGGCCGCCATCGAGGGCATCTCGGACGGTACGGTCGATATCGTGGTCGGCACGCACAAGCTGCTGTCCGAATCCACACAGTTCAAGAACCTGGGCCTGCTCATCATCGACGAGGAACACCGCTTTGGCGTGCGCCACAAGGAGGCCATGAAGGCCATGCGTGCCGAGGTCGATGTGCTGACACTGACGGCCACCCCGATTCCGCGCACCATGGGTATGGCCCTGGAGGGGCTGCGCGATCTGTCGGTGATTGCCACGGCGCCGCAGCGGCGTCTGGCCATCAAGACCTTTGTGCGCAACGAAGGCACGGGCGTGATTCGCGAAGCTGTGCTGCGCGAGCTCAAGCGCGGAGGACAGATCTACTTCCTGCACAACGAGGTCGAGACCATAGAGAACCGCAAGCAAAAGCTGGAAGAAATCCTGCCCGAGGCCCGCATCGCCGTGGCCCACGGCCAGATGCCCGAGCGCGAGCTGGAGCGCGTGATGCGCGACTTCGTGGCCCAGCGCTACAACATATTGCTGTGCTCGACCATCATCGAAACCGGTATCGACGTGCCATCGGCCAACACCATTCTCATCAGCCGCGCCGACAAGTTCGGCCTGGCACAGCTGCACCAGTTGCGCGGCCGTGTGGGACGCAGCCACCATCAGGCCTATGCCTATCTGATGGTGCCGGACCTGGACAGCCTGACCAAGCAGGCCCAGCAGCGGCTGGAGGCCATCCAGCAGATGGAGGAGTTGGGCTCGGGCTTCTATCTGGCCATGCATGACCTGGAAATCCGTGGCGCCGGCGAGGTGCTGGGTGAAAACCAGAGCGGCAATATGATGGAAGTGGGCTTTCAGCTCTATAACGAGATGCTGTCCGAAGCCGTGCGCAGCCTCAAGGCAGGCAAGGAACCCGATCTGCTCTCGCCGCTGTCGGCCTCCACCGATATCAATCTTCACGCTCCGGCCCTGCTGCCCAACGACTACTGCGGCGATGTGCATCTGCGCCTGTCGTTCTACAAGAAGCTGGCCACGGCCAAGACCGCCGATCAGATCGATACCCTGCTCGAGGAAATCGTGGACCGCTTCGGCAAGTTGCCGCCCCAGGCGCAGACCCTGATCGACGTGCACCGCCTGCGCGTGCTGAGCCAGCCCTATGGCGTGGTCAAGGTCGATGCTGCACCCGGCGTGATCAACATCAGCTTCAAGCCTCAGCCGCCCATCGATCCCATGAGCATCATTCACCTGATCCAGAAGAACAAGCACATCAAGCTGGCGGGCAATGAGAAGCTGCGCATCGAAAAAGAGCTGGAGAACCCCAAGGACCGTGCCCAGATGGTGCGCGATGTACTGCGCAGCCTGGGCCAGCCGCTCAAGAACGAAGCTGCCGTTCATGCCTGATAACGGGGCTGCTGACAAAGCCAGCAGGGCTATTGAGCCCCGGCCGATGCAGACAGTGCAAGATGGCGATGGAACCTGATTTTCCGAGCCGCCATGTTTCTTGAAGCCGCCATTACCCTGCTGGCCCTGCTGCTGGCCCTGCTCTGCCGCCCCTGGCGCATGCTGGGCAGCCGGGCCGGTCCCGGCGGCATGCATGACCCGGTGCTGTCGCCGCTGATCACACCGCTGCTGGCCATTCTGGTGCTGCTGCCCTGGATCTGGGCACTGCCTGCGCTGCACAAAATGCCCTTGCAGCTGCACTGGTCTGGTGCACCGCTGGTGCTGCTTCTGATCGGCTGGCCACTTGCAGTGCCCGTACTGATTGCGACAAGCGCTATTGCCTTTGCATTGGCTCCCGCACTCGGACTGCAGGACGCTCTGGGCCTGGCGGTCTGGCAGGGGCTGGTGCCGGCCACGCTGGCCATGCTCTGGGGAGCTGCAGTGCGCCGCTGGTGCTGGCACAACATCTTTGTCTTTATTTTCTTGCGCGGCTTCCTGGGCACGGTTGTGTGCGTGTTCATCGCATCCCTGCTCGGCCAATGGGCGGGGCATGTGCTGCCCAATGTCAACGACGAGCTCTCGCGCATGGCCCGCTGGCTCATGGCCTGGAGCGACGGCGTGACCACCGGCATGCTGACCGCAGTATTCGTGGTGTTTCGCCCGCACTGGGTGGCCACCTGGTCCGATGCCATATATCTGCAGCCGCCTGGCAATCCTGAAAGCTGAGGCCGTCGAGGCGCATCAGCTCTGCCACTTCAGCTCTGCCACTTTCCCGGCCACTGCGCAAACCGCATCTTTCCCATCCGGCAAGACGCCAAGGCATTTGGCACAAGGCTTGCTCATCATCGGGCTATCGCACCGCGGCAATCACCAAGCCGGTGCATATCTTGAGAAAGAGAGGGATCGCATGCTGCTCCAACCCGTCCGCAATACCGCTCACAGCAGAATTCACCATGCCGTTCATGCCATGGCCCGCCCCGCACTGGCCTGCGCGCTGGTGGCGGGCTTTGCCGCCACGGCCCAGGCACAGGACGCCTATCCCGAGCGCGCGGTCAAGGTCATAGTCGCCCTGCCCGCAGGAGGCAGCGCCGACATGATTGCCCGAGTCGTGGGGCAAAAGCTGGCCAGCGAACTCAAGCAGCCTTTTGTGGTGGACAACCGCGCCGGCGCCTCGGGCCAGATCGGCACGCCGGCCGTGGCACGCTCTGCACCGGACGGCTATACGCTGATGGTCTCTCCAGCCTCATTCCTGACCACCAACAGGAGCATTTTCAAATCCCTGCCCTATGACCCCGAGGCCGACTTCGCGCCCATCAGCAAGCTGGTGAACCAACCCATGGTGCTGGTGGTCAAGGACAGGCAGAAGTTCCCCAGTGTGGCTGCCGTGGTGGCGGCAGCCAAGGCCGCCCCGGGCAAGCTGACCTTTGCCTCATCCGGCGACGGCAGCCCCCAGCACCTGGCAGCGTTGATGTTCGAGACGCGCACCCAGGCCAAGATGCTGCACGTGCCCTACAAAGGCGGTGCGCCAGCCGTCAACGATACGCTGGCGGGCAATGTGGACATGTTGTTTGCCGTGCTGCCCGAAGCCCTGCCCCATATCCAGGCCGGCAAGCTGCATGCCCTTGCGCTGATGGCGCCCAGGCGCGCGGCCATGCTGCCCAACACTCCCACCATGGCGGAAGGCGGTTTTACCGATCTCAACCTCTCGGCCTGGGTCGGTCTGTTCGCCCCGGCCAAGACGCCTCAGCCCGTGATCGACAAGCTCAACCGCGCCGTGCGCGTTGCACTGGACAGCGATATCAAGACCAAACTGGGTGAAAACGGCATGGAAGTCGCGCCATCGACGCCAGAGCAGCTCAGGCAGACCGTGGCCCAGGACATCAGGCTGCATGCCGAACTGGTCAAGGCCGCAGGCATTCAGCCGCAGTAGATGCCGTCTCGTGCAGCACCAGGGGGCAGACTCCTGGGTGAATGGCAAGCCGAAGCCCGCCACAACAGCGGATAATGGCGGCCATCTTGAGGAATGGCGCAGACCCGATCTCCGCCATTCCCCTTTTTGCTACCTCCTCATTCGCACGACTCGCAATGACCGACGCCACCGAATTCGCTCCCGGCCTGATGATCCGCGGCTTTACCGCCCCCCAGAAGCTGGCGGACTACAAGCTCATCGCCTTTGATATGGACTCGACGCTGATCACCATCGAATGCATCGACGAGATCGCCGACGCCACGGGCAAGAAAGCCGAAGTGGCGGCGATTACCGAAGCCACCATGCGCGGCGAAATCACCGACTTCAAGGACAGCCTGCGCCAGCGCGTAGGAAAGCTGGTCGGAGTGACCGAAGCCGACATGGCCCGCGTTCTGGCCGAACGCCTGAAACTCTCGCCGGGCGCTGAAACCCTGATCAAGGCCGCCAAGGCCGCCGGCCTGAAGGTGCTGCTGGTCTCCGGCGGCTTTACCTACTTTGCCGAGCATGTGCGCGGCCTGCTGGATATCGACTTTGTGCGCGCCAATGTGCTGGAGATCAAGGACGGTGCACTGACCGGTGGCCTGATCGAGCAGGCCTGGGGCGATATCTGCGACGGCGCTGAAAAGCGACGTACCTTGCTTGAAGTGGCCTCGCTGATCGGCATCGATGCCAGCCAGTGCATTGCCGTGGGCGATGGCAGCAACGACATTCCCATGATGCAGGCGGCCGGCCTGTCCGTGGCCTTCCACGCCAAGCCGCGCGTGCGCAACGAGGCCAAGGTTGCCATCAACGAGGGCGGCCTGGATCGCCTGCTGGAAGTGCTCCGATAGGCAGCAACAAGCACACGCGCCCATAAGCCGCTGTCCCGTCATCTTGGGGCCGCGGCTTTTTTGCGCCCACTGCGGCGCAGCAATCCCCGGCAGCTTTGCTACAGTGCCATGCATCTCCCTCAACCCAGTCGAAAGGTCAGAGCATGGGCCAACTCAGAATCGCCGTCATCGTGGGCAGTCTCAGCAAGCAGTCCATCAACCGCCAGCTCGGCCAGGGCCTGGCCGCACTCATGCAGGACAAGGCCGATTTCGAATTCATCGATATCAGCCGCCTGCCGGTCTACAACCGCGACTTCGATAACACCCCCGATTTCAAGCCCTTCGACGAGCTCAAACCCCTGATTCGCGGCTGCAACGGCGTTCTGTTTGTGACGCCCGAATACAACCGCTCCATCCCCGCATCGCTCAAGAACGTGCTCGATGGCCTGAGCCGTCCCTATGGCCAATCCGTCTGGGCAGGACTGCCGGCCGCCGTGATCGGCAGCTCGCCCGGCGCGGCTGCCACGGCCATGGCCCAGCAGCACCTGCGCAATGTGCTGGTGTCGCTGGACATGCCCACCCTGCCCCAGCCCGAGGGCTTTGTGCGCTGGTCCGACACGCTGCTCGACGCCGACGGCAGGATCGGCCAGGGCAGCCATGACTTCCTCGTCAAGTACATGACACGCTTTCTGGACTGGGTGCAGCTGCACCAAAAGCGCTAAAGCAATTTCTCTCTGATTCGATAGCATGCCCCGCTTACGCTTCAGCCGCTGCGGGGCACTTCATGACTATTTCCCTGCATTGAAGACTGCTGGAACTTTTGCGCATGCAGACTGTTCCTACAATAGCGTGCGGCCTCATACATCACACAACATCCGGCCGCCAGGGTCTGAGCCCTGTCCTTTTACGGACAGTTTCAGTTCAGCACCTTGAAAATCCACCCATTGACTTTAAATACCATAGCAAGCAAACCTGATGCGACAGGCGTCGCAAGGCATGCTGGTTGCCTGCATCCTTGAGAAGCAGGCAGCCATCTATGACAACCATGACTGGAAACCATTTCGTGAAGACTTCGTACCGTGCTGCTGCCTCCGTGATTGCCATCGCCATCGCATCGCTGACCGTGCCTTCCCTGGCTCAGGCCAAGCGCATGGGCAGCAGCAAGTCTGTCCGCCCTGCCAGCATCGGCAGCAAGGCGCCCGCTCAGCCCGCACCCGTGGCTCCTGCCGCCGCCGCACCCAAGGCTGCTGCACCTGCCACACCCGCAGCCCCCGCCGCAGCGGCAACTCCTGCGGCCGCTCCCGCTGCAGCAGCGGCTCCTGCAGCTCGTGGATCCGGCATGATGGGCACCATGGCGGGCGCCGCCGTTGGTGCCGTGGCCGGCACCATGGCTGGCAATGCCATTGCAGGCGCCATGGGTGGCGGCGACAAGGAAGCAGAAGCCAAGAAGGCCAAGGAAGAAGAGGCCAAGAAGGCTGAAGCGGAAGCCGCCGCTCTGCAAAAGAAGCTGGACGAGGCCAAGGCCAAGGCGGAAGCAGCACGCGCAGCCGCCAAGTAATCATCAGCCCGCAACCGGGCATCAATACAGGCCGGCCAGGAATTCAGATCTCCCGGCCTCATTTAAGAAGGAAGGGGTGCGAATCGCATCCCTTTTTTTGCATCTGAGGCGTTGCGCAATGCCAGACCCTACTCCATGACTTGCCTTGCGCCAGACTGCAAAATCGAAAGCCGCCGGCCAACTCATCCGCTCGACATTCAGATGGCCCTCATCTGCGACCATTCCTGGCTGCGCGAGAAGTCAGAACGACATGCACACGTCCAGCGTAAAGCGCCCCGGCAGACACCTGTACCACGGTCTGTGCCGACCGCAACTGGCGATGATGCTCCGCCAGATCCCGTCACACGCTAAAGACCCAAGCCAGAGCCACCACTGAAAAAATGCAACCAGCGGCAGCGGCCCCACGGGCGGCGGCGCTGATCAGGGCAACGGCGAGCAGCGCTCCTATCGACAGCCAGCCCAGCCAGGCCACGAATCCCACGGAGAAGCCCCAGGCGCGCAGACAGGGCATGACGGCAACCGCCAGCAGCAATACTCCCGCACAGCGCAACAGCCGCGATCGAGCCCGAGAAATCTCCATGTCTCCCGTGAGCTGTTCATGATGGCGCTCCATGGCAAAAGCCAGCGCCACCATGCCCGCAAGGGCCAGTGCAAAAGCCAGCACCGATGCTTGCAAGGCATTCATGCTCCCACCTCCATCTTGACGGCAGAAACACGCCGCGCTGCATCGGCGCCGCGGCGCCTCTGGCAAGCCCAGGCCCAGGCGGCAAGCAATCCCAGCGCCATGGAACACAGCTCCACACCCGCGCTCTCCCAGTCACCGCGAGAAACCTGGGCCGGCAGACTGTCACCGACCGTAATCCAGTTCAGCAACGGCAGCAGCAGGCACAAAGCGGCCAGCAGGCCCAGCTGCTCCCGCCATGCCGCTGCGGGCGCACGCACCAGAGCATGCAGCAGCGCCAGACTCCAGAGCCAGAAGAACACCGCCAGCTCCCAATTCGCTCTGTGGGACAGCCCGACGGGAACCAGGCGGTTGGCCCACAGATAGCCGATGCAGCCCAGACTCAGACCGGCGATGGCCGCCACATTGAGTCCTTCGACGAGCCGGTACACGCGCGCCGTGGCGCTGCCGAACTCGCCAGCCTGCCTGCCCAGATGCCTGCCACGACGCTTGACCACGAACAGAATGGCCCCGGTTGCCATCATGGCGCTGCCTGCCAGCCCGCACAGGAAATACAGCCACTTGAGCGGCTGTCCACCGAACTCCACCTGATGCAAACTGCCCATCACCGTCTTGGTCATGGAGGCGCCAGCACCGTCCACATCGCCAGGCTGGCGCAGCTTCAGCACTTCTGCGGTTGCCGCCGAGAACATCACCATGCCGGTCGTGGGGCTCAGGCGCTGCTGCATTTCCTCGTCGCTGTTCCAGCCATAGACACCGATGCGTGCCGCAGCGTCACCGGGGTTGTCCACGACCACGGCCCGTACAGGCTGGCCCATCAGTTCCTGGCCGAGCCGGGCAAACGGCTCCAGATCCGGAACAGCCATGGCCCGGCCCGAACGCTCAGGCCTGTCCGACTCGTTGAGTGCCACCACATAGGAGCGCAGCCCCTGGCTACCCGTACCGAAGTAGGCCGCAATGCCGGCCGGCATCAAGGTCGAACCGGAGATGGCAATCCCCGTGTAGGCAATCATGATCTGGAACGGCAGCGTCAGCACGGCCACCGCATTGTGGGCATCCAGCCAGCTGCGCTGACCTTTGTGAGCACGAAAGGTGAAGAAGTCCTTGAAGATACGCCGGTGCGTGATGATGCCGCTGAGCAGCGCCACCAGCATGGCCACGCCGGCAAAGCCGACCACCCAGAGTCCCGCCTGCCCCGCATGCAGCCGATAGTGAAAATCCACGAAATGGTGGCCGCCCTGGGTGGCGCGCACAACGCCATGAGCTGGGTCCTTGCCCAGCGGCTGGCCGGTAGCGGAATCCAGCTGGGCCGAGGCGTACTGGTGCTTTTCATCGAACCAGTACACACGCAGGTCGCCGGCTCCCTGGGCATCCGAGGGCCACAGCTCCCACATCTCGGCCCCCGGATGGTGTTTTTCCATATAGGCCAAGCCCCATGCCAGCCGCTGCGCGAGGTCGCCCCCTTGCTTGCCGGCGACTGCCGCCTGCGCATGTTCGGCCTCCTTGGCATGGTGCTCGGGCGTCATCCAGTGCGAAATAGGCTCCGCAAAGACTGCCAGCGCGCCCGTCAGGAACACCGCGAACAGCAGCCAGGAAAACCAAAGACCGCACCAAGTATGCAACCAGGCCTGGGCCTGGCGAAAGCCGCCCTGCCCAGCGCCAGAGGTTTTTTTCTGCTCGTCCATGCTCAGCCTCCCCCTGCCAGCCACGCCGATGCCGCTACCATGACGACAGCCGGCAGCAGCAGGCCCAGCCAGACGCGGCCGGGCGACACCGGCGAGAAGGCCCAGATCACGGCCAGCACGTGCAGCGCAAAACTCCACAGCATGCCAGTGAGCACGGCCTCGGCACGCGATGCAGGCAAGACTGTGGCAAGGAATACGGCCAGGGCACTGGCCAGCAGGTAGCCGCCCAGGACGGCGGCCAGCAGTCGGGATAGGACGCTGCTGCCCGCGAAGCTTGGAAAGAAGGGGGTCATGACATAAGGAGAGAGATGGATGTCCCGGACAACCCGGGGCGAAGCAGGCCGCAGGGCCTGTCTCTATGTATGACAAACGAAAAAGCAAAAAGGGTCATCCGCCCCGCCCCGTGGCACAGGCCGGTTCCAGCGGCAGGGCCTGCGGCGGCGCAGGCTTGACACCGCCAGCCCGCACGGAGCCTTGGCTGAACCATGGCAGCGGCAGCAGAGATCGCCAGCCTGGAGCGCCGCTGCTCTCAGGCCGACTGCACCGGGAGCCCCCAGGGCTGGAGCACTGTCTGCACTCAGAAGTCGTAGCGCATACCCACGTTCACGCTGCGCGGCGCACCCCAGGTGTAGTACAGGCCACCCAGGCTGCTGACGCCGGCAAAGTATTTCTTGTCCAGCAGATTGTTCACATTCAGGCTCAGCGACAGATGCTTGTCGACTTGGTAGCGGGCCATCAGATCCAGCACTGCATAGGACTGCTGCGCCAGAGTGTTGCGGCTGTCGCTGGTCGAGGTCTTGCTTTGCCAGCGAGTGGCCGCGCCCAGCGTCAGGCCGCGCAGTGATCCACCCTCGAAGCGGTAGGTGCTGCCGAGCTTGAGCTGGTATTTGGGATACTGGCTGGAGCTGGTCAGCGAGCTGTTTTGCTGCACCAGGCTGCCCTGTACCTGCCAGCCGCGCGCCAGCTCACCCGACAGTTCCAGCTCCCAGCCGCGCCGCGTGGCACCGCTGACGGCACGGTAGGCCATGTCGCCGCCAGGGGTGAAACCGCCTGTCTCCTCGGCCGAGTTATCGGTCTTCATCCAGAAGTGAGCGATGCTGGCGTTGAGCCGCTTGTCGAAGAACTCGCCCTTGGCCCCGACCTCATAGGTCTTGCCTTGCTCGGGATCTAGGGTACGCCCCTGCTCGTCCTGGGCGCTTTGCGGCTTGAAGATGGTCGCGTAGCTGCCGTACAGCGAGACCTGGGGATGCACTTCATAGACCAGGCCCGCATAGGGCGTGGTGACGGTTTCGCGCATATCGTAATTCCACCAGGTTGGCGTCACATCATGCTGACGGTACTGCGTCACGCGCATGCCCGCAATCAGCTGCAGCGGATCTGCGAGACGGAAGCGCCCTGCAGCATAGGCATAGCGCTGGCGCTGATTGAAGACATGCCGGTCGTAGTTCCAGTTGCCGAAGTCGGGCTGGGCCAGCGCACCGCCGCCCTGGGCATAGCTCAGGCCCAGATTGGCCAGCGGGACATTCTTCGAGCTGCCGTAGAGCAGGCCGCTGTGGTAGCGCGACATGCCCACGCCGGCCAGCAACTCGTGTGTGCGGCCCAGCAGGGTGAAAGGACCTTTGACATCGAGGTTGACCGACCAGTTGCGGTTTTCCACGTCCTGCCATGGCAGATAGGCAGCGGTTGTGCTGTTCCAGAGGTAGCCCAGCATCATGTCGTCCATCTTCACGCTCTGATGGAAGAACTTCAGACTTGCCGTCCAGTCATGGGCCAGACGCTGCTCCACGCTGCCGAACAGCTCGGTGCTTTCCTGTTCATAGCCCGACCAGGGTGCACCGTTGTTGAACGAACGCGGCATCAGCCCCACTTCGGCACCCGCTGCGGTGTAGCGCTGTATGGGTCGGGTCGTGCCGAAGCCGCGTGCCTCGCGCTGGCGCAGCGTGATGCCCAGGTTCAGCAGGGTATCGGGGGTGAGGTCGGCCTCCAGCGTGCCGAACAGCATCTTGCTGTTGCTCTTTTCGTTGTCGCGAAAGCTGCCCGCATCCGTCATGGAGGCCACCACACGACCACGCAGCGTCCCCGCCTCGTTGAGCGAGCCGCCTATATCGGCCTGCGCTCGATAGGTATCCCAGCTGCCGGCATTGGCGCGCACGCTGGCCTGGAACTCGCGTGTGGGACGCTTGCGGATCAGGTTGACTGTGGCGCCATAGCCGCCCTTGCCGACAACCAGTCCCGACGAGCCTTTGAGAACCTCGACGCGGTCCATTTCCGCCATATCGTCCAGCGCATACATGGTGCTGGTGACAAAGTACCAGCCATTGCTGAGCTGGGACATGCCGTCGACCTGGAGATTCACCTCCGAGCCGCGGGCCTGAAAGTCCGTCGCGTTGTTCTGTCGATAGACGCCTATGCCGGGCGTCTGCTCCAGCACATCGGCCAGCGTCTCCAGCTTGAAGTCATCCATCCGCTGGCGTGTCATCACGCTTACCGACTGGGGCGTCTCGCGCAGTGTCAAGCCCAGACCCGTGGCCGTGCGGCTGGGACCGGTCTGGGTGTAACTGCCCGTGCCTTCCGTGGTGCCGCTGCGCTCGGCCTGAGCCGTGACGCGCACTTCGGACAGGACGCTGCCCTCCTCACTCGAGACGGGCGCCACGGTCTGCCTTTGCAGGGTGTAGCTGCCGCCGGGACGCGACACCAGCTCCAGCCCACTGCCAGCCAGCAGGCGCTGCAGTGCCTCGCGCGGCGTATAGCTGCCGGAAAGCACCGGGCTTTGCCGACCTTGTGTGAGCGCAGGATCGAACGACAGCGCCATGCCGGCCGTAGCTGCCACCTCGGACAACACCCGGCCCAGCGGCCCTGCCTCTATCCGGTAAGCCTGAGCCTGCCCGGCTGCGGGCGGCTCGGCAGCCTGCACGGTGGTCGCCGCCAGCGCCCAGCCCAGCAAGGCAAGCTGCGCGGCGCGCGCAACGGGGCTGAATACAGGATTCGATAAGGAACGGGAGGCCATGGAAGCAGGCATGAAAGACAGTCCTTTGGAAGCAAAAATGAGTGGTTCACCTTGCTTGCCAAACAACTTTCAAGAAAGTCTCACCTTCGTGCATTTTTTAAGGTGCCTTGCTTGTGAACTCAGCTGGCCGCCACCGTGACCCAGTAACCCTGCCAACGCCGATGCACCGTCACGGCATAGGTTTCGGCCAGCATGGCCAAGGCCCGGTCGGTATCGGCCAAGGGATACGCGCCCGACACCTTGATGGACACAGCCTCCGGGGTACAGTGCAGCAGGCCGGGCCGGTAACGCGACAACTGAGTGCAGACTTCTGCCATGGGCATGGCGTCCGCCACCAGCATGCCGTGCGCCCAGGCCAGTTGCTGCGGTCGTACCGTCTGCAGCTCCCCTGTGCCCAGCGCAGTCAACCTCGCCCAGCTGCCCGCGGGCACCACCAGCGCGGGCCGGGAGGCTCCGAGTAATGTGACTTCGACCGCACCCTCGGTTACGGCCAGATCCACGAATTTGCCCTCGCTGTTTTGCTGCACCGAAAAGCGTGTGCCCAGCGCCCTCAGGCGCCCTACGGCCGTCGCCACCAGCAACGGCCGATCCACGCCACTGGGATCGGCAGCAGTTTCCAGCAGGATGGAGCCCCGGTGCAGATGTATCAGGCGCTGATGAGCATCAAACCGGATATCGACGGCCGTTCCTGTATCCAGCAGCAAACGACTGCCATCGGCCAATGTCACGCGGCGCTGCTCGCCCGTGACAGTACGCAGATCAGCGGCCCACCCCTGCTGCTGTGCCACACGCCAGCTCATCCAGCCACCAGGCACGGCGGCCAGCAAAACCGCCAGCCTGGCCACAGCGGCCCGTCGGCTGCGCCGCTGCGATCGGCCCAGCGCCGGCATGGCCAGCGCCGGCGGCAACCCGCCCAGCTTGTCCATCAGCCGCTCGGCCCGCATCCAGGCGCCTTCATGGGCGGGACTGGCCTGGCGCCAGCGCTCCAAGGCGATGCGTTCGGCAGCCGTCAGGCCTTCATCGTTCAGACGGACCAGCCAGTCCGCAGCTTCGTCCAGCAAACGTGCATCCATTGCAGTCATTCCATCAGCGCCAGACACTGCCTGAAAGCCTGGGCCATGTAACGCTTGACGCTGGTCAGCGACACGCCCAGCTGCAAGGCGATATCTCCGTACTTCATGTCCTCCAGCTGTGAAAGCAAAAAAGTGCGTCGTACCAGCGGCGGCAAGGCATCAAGCATGGCATCTATCTCATGCAGGGCCTCCAGCACCAGGGCCCGGTGCTCAGGCGACGGCGCTTCAGGTTCGGGCAACAGGGCCAGAGCCTCCAGATAGGCACGCTCCAGCGCCTGCCGCCGACACCAGTTGACCAGTACCCCTTTGGCCACTGTGGTCAGATAAGCGCGCGGCGACTCTATGCGCGGCGGCTCACGCACGCCCAGGATTCGGACAAAAGTGTCTTGCGTCAGATCTGCTGCATCAAAGGCATTGCCCACCTTTCGGCGCAACCAGCCTTGCAACCAACCGTGATGATCTGTGTAGAGCGCGGCGACTTCACGATGGGAGGCTGTTTCGACAACGGACATGGTGCAATGGGGGTAAATCTCAAACAGACCTTAAATGATATCAATTCTCATTTCAGGTTTCTCAATGCCTTCACTATTTCCGCATATGCTTCGGCTCCATCTTCTGCCGACCGCATCGCCTTGTGCCCGCGACAAGCATGGTGGAAGGTCCCGGCCCTGCACAATCACTCACCAGGAATACATCGATGGCTGGAACTCCACTACTGACCATTCACGCACGCGGCACACCCTCTCTGGCACCTGCTCGCATCAACCTCCCGGCACCTGTTGGATGATTGCAAGACCATTGCGCTGTTGAGCTCTGCGACGCTTTACTCGGCAGCTGATTGATGCAAATGTCGGGAACCGAGCTGTTTCCTATCCAGGTTGGTATTCAAGAACCTCAAGAATCAAGATGACTAGCTTTCGCTCTCACAAGCTTTTGCATCGCATCGTGCTCGGCAACCTGCTGGTAGCGGCCTTGCTGTGCTTTGCCACGTGGCTTGGCGTTCATGCCAATTACCGCGCGGACATGGACCTGGGAGTAGCCGTAACCAGGCACCAGGCACGCAGCCTGAGCTTGGAGATGGCTGCCGAGGTGCGACAGGTAGACAACGCTCTGTCATCGATTGCCAGTCGTTACCGCACGCGCAGCCTTGACGGCCTTTCCGCTGCCAACTTTGCCTTGTACGAAATGCTTCAGGAGCAGCGTGCCCTGATTCCTTTTGTCACCGCCCTGCGCATCACAGACAGTGCTGGCGAGGTACTCATCACTCCCAGCGAAATTGATGTGCCGTTTTCAGTGGCAGAGCGCGCCTATTTCGCTCAAGCCCGCGAAACGGACCGAATGGTGGTGTCCCAGCCTTTGATCAGCCACTCCTTCGGAAAATGGTCTATCGTGCTGGCAAGACGTCTTCAGGCCGAGGGCGGCCAGTTCCAGGGCATCGTCTATGCCATAGTCGCGGCCGAACATTTTCACCAGCTATTCCAGCGCCAGTCGTTCGGCACCAGCAGCGCCATGGCATTGCGCACCGATCAGGCACTGCTGGTCGCACGCTATCCAGCTGCAAGCCAGGATGCCGACGCGGGTATCGGCAAGGCCGCTGTCTCGTCTGAATATCACCAGGCCATCAGCCGCAACAGCGAGGAAGGCTGGTACATCACACCGACCCTGATCGATGGCGTGGAGCGCATCACGGCCTACCATCGGCTGCCCGGATATCCTCTGACGGTGTTTACCGGGCTGGGTACGGAGGCCTATATGGCCATGTGGCGCGCCTCCGCCTGGCGTGCATGGGGTCTAGCCGGCTTGTGCATTGCCCTGATTGCTTTGGGTTCGGTCGCCCTGTACCGACTGCAGCAGCGTGAACGCCGCATTCGCAAAGAGCAGGAGCTGGTCATCAACAATGACCTGATCGGCATGGCTCGCCTGCGCGAGCGCAAGATCATCTGGACCAACCCCGCCATGCGTCGTCTGCTCAAGCAGCCAGCAGCTGCACTGCAAGGCGCATCCACGCGCATGCTTTACCCTGACGAAGCCTCCTACAGGCGTATCGGCGAAAAAGCCTATGCCTCCTTGCTGGCTCGGGGCAAATTTCACGCGCAGTTCCAGGTGCAGAATGCCGAGGGCAAGCTTTTGTGGGTGGATGCATCCGGCACACTGCTGAATGCCGAAGAGTCGCTATGGATTCTGGTGGACATCGACGCCCTCAAGCGAGGTGAACAAGCCGCCAACCACCTTGCCAACCACGACGCTCTGACGGGTCTGGCGAACCGCCGAGCACTTGAGGAAACGCTGAACCAGGAACTGGCCGACGGCCAGATGCTTGCCGTGTGCTTCATGGACCTGGATGGTTTCAAACAGGTCAACGACACCCAGGGTCACGACGCAGGCGACGAGGTTTTACGTGTGGTGGCTGCCCGCCTGACGGCCCAGGCTCGTGCCGGCGACTGCGTTGCCCGCCTGGGCGGCGATGAGTTCGTGGTACTGCTATCCGGCTTGCGAACTTCCGGTGAGGCCATGTCTGTCATGAAGCGCTGCATGGAGGCCGTGCGCCAGCCCATTGCGCTGGATGGTGGAGTGATGGTGCAAGTCGGCAGCAGCATCGGTATTTCCATCAGCACCGCAGGTAGTTCCTCGGCCAACCTGATGCAGAGTGCGGACGAGGCCATGTACTCAGCCAAACATGCAGGCAAGGGACGCATTGTTCAGCATTCGGGCCTCTCGCAAGAATCCGAGGCTTGAGGCCGCCCCTGTGACCAGCTGCATCCGTACATGTCCAGAACCGAGGATTGACAACGCCTTCGGGGCCAAAGCAGGGTATTTCAGCCGCCTGGCGCCATCACTGCAGAGGCCCTCTCTGCGGCCTATTCCTGTGCTCTTGGCGGCAGCCCTGCAGCCTTGCGAATGGGCTCCAGCAAGCCACTGAGTCCGTTGTGATCAAGCTCCTGCATCAAAGCCAGCAACTGACCGATCTCTCCTTTGGGAAAGCCCTCGCGGGCAAACCAGTTGAGGTAGTTACCGGGCAGATCGGCAATCAAACGGCCCTTGTACTTGCCATAAGGCATAGGCACGCGCACCAGGCGCTCCAGCATTTCGGCATTCATGACAGTCAATCGGAATGAAATTTTGTATAAAAAACGACGCTCTTATAACCAAATAAGAAAAATGTCCTGCAGACGTTGATGCACGGCACTAGACTATGCACCTTAGTTCACTGCGGTCCAGATGAGGCCCGGAATTTATTGCAACTTGCTGAAAAAGGTCAGAACCAATGTTGAAGAAAGCTCTCTCTGCTATCGCTATTGCCACTCTGGCGCTGTCGGTCCAGGCTGCTGACGTGCTCAAGGTGGGCGCCACGGCCGTTCCTCACGCCGAAATCCTCAATCACATCAAGCCCGCGCTGAAGGCTCAGGGTATCGATCTGGAAATCAAGGAGTTCAGCGACTACGTGCAGCCCAATGCAGCGGTGGAAGACAAGCAGCTGGATGCCAACTTCTTCCAGCACCAGCCCTATCTGGACAGCTACAACAAGGACCGCAAGACCTCGCTGGTGGCCGTACCCAACGGCAAGGTTCATGTGGAGCCCTTCGGCGCCTACTCCAGCAAGATCAAGAACATCAAGGATCTGAAGAATGGCGCTACCGTGGCCATTCCCAACGACCCCTCCAATGGCGGCCGTGCACTGATTCTGCTGGCCAAGCATGGCCTGATCGAGCTCAAGGACCCCAAGAGCCTGACACCCACTGCTCTGGACGTCGTCAAGAACCCCAAGAAGCTGAAGTTCAAGGAACTGGAAGCGCCTTTGCTGCCCCGCGCCCTGGCTGATGTCGACCTGGCTCTGATCAACACCAACTACGCAATCGAAGCCAAGCTCAACCCCACCAAGGATGCCCTGTTCATCGAAGGTGCCGACTCGCCCTACACCAATATCGTGGTGGCCCGCAAGGATCGCGCCAACGGTGCCGACATTGCCAAGCTGATGAGCGCTCTGCACTCTGCAGACACCAAGAAATTCATCCAGGAAAAGTACAAGGGCGCTGTGGTTCCTGCGTTCTGATTCGCCAAGCCTTTCGAAGCGCTGGCGCAGCCTTCCTAGACAGGGGATGGCGGTCGTGCTGCGAAGGGTGCGGCGGGTACAGACACCTGCTGTGGCCCCGGGCCGGACAGAACCGGCCATCGGCCACACTTGACGTCCTGCCCCAGAAAAAGCGCTGCAGTAGCAGCGCTTTTTGCTTTTAATTTGATTGCATATAGCGCTTTACATGCAATGACTTAAAGCAATTACCACCTGAGATTTCTCAATGCGAGGGTGCAGGCACCGAGTGCAGCAAAACCGGTGTCTCGCCATCTCCGTTGACGCTTTCCAGATGCACGCCGAACCCCCACAGGCGAGCCACATGCTTGAGTACCTCCTGTGCATCTTCTGCCAGCGGCCTGCCCTGGTACTGGGTATGCCGCAGAGTAAGACTGCGGTCGCCACGCAGATTCACACTCCAGGCCTGGATATTGGGCTCGCGCGTCCCCAGGTCGTATTGCTGAGACAGCAACTGGCGCAGCGTGCGGTAGCCATCTTCGTCGTGAATGGCACTGACCAGAACATCACGTTCCTCAGGGTCATCATGCAGAGAGAACAAACGCATGTCGCGTATCAGGTGCGGGCTCAGGAACTGGCCGACAAAGCTCTCGTCCTTGTAATTGCGCATGGCGTGGTGCAGAGCCGGCAGCCATGGCGTACCGGCCATGTCGGGAAACCAGCGGCGATCTTCCTCCGTCGGCTTTTCGCAGATCCGCCGAATATCACGGTACATGGCAAAGCCCAGCGCATAAGGATTGATGCCGCTGAAGGCCCGGTGGCCGGCGGGCGGCTGGTAGATCACATTGGTATGCGATGAAAGCCACTCCAGCATCACGCCATCGGTCAGCCAGCCCTCATCATAAAGAGTGTTGAGCAATGTGTAATGCCAGAAGGTGGCCCAGCCCTCATTCATCACCTGAGTCTGGCGCTGCGGATAGAAATACTGGGCGATCTTGCGCACGATGCGCACGATCTCCCGTTGCCAGGGCTCGAGCAAGGGAGCGTTCTTCTCGATGAAATAGAGGATGTTCTCTTCGGGCTCTCGGGGAAAACGCTCGCTGCCTTGCGTCGTGCTGTCCTTGTCCTTGTCCCTTCGGGCAGGAAGCGTGCGCCACAGCACATTGACCTGTTGCTGCACATAGGCTTCACGCGCCTCTCTCTCGGCGCGCTCGCGCGACAGGCTTTTGTGCGAGGGACGGCAATAGCGGTCTACACCAAAATTCGACAACGCATGGCAGGAATCCAGCAACTGCTCCACGGTGTCGAAGCCGTAGCGTTCCTCGCATTGCGCCACATAGTCGCGCGCATAGACGAGATAGTCGATGATGCTGCCCGCGTCGGACCACATGCGAAACAGATAATTGTTCTTGAAAAAGCTGTTGTGCCCATAGGCCGCGTGAGCAATCACCAGGGCCTGCATGGCCGTGCTGTTCTCCTCCATCAGATAGCTGATGCAAGGATTGGCATTGATGACGATCTCATAGGCCAGTCCCATGTGACCTCGTCGGTAGCGGCGCTCCGTGGCCAGAAACTCCTTGCCATAGCTCCAGTGCCGGTAGTTGACCGGCATGCCCACGCTGGAATAGGCATCCATCATCTGTTCGGCAGTGATGATCTCCAGCTGATTCGGATAGGTATCCAGGCCGTAGCGTTCAGCCGTGGCCGCAATCGCCGCGTGATACTGCTCGATCAGCTCGAAAGTCCAGTCGCTGGGGTCGGGCAAGGGAGACGCCGGTCGCTGGGATGCCATCAAAGGTGCCTGCGGCACATCGCGAAAGCGAGGCTCGCCCTGGGCATGCGAATTTCCGGCCTTTCTGCTGGCGCTGAGATCCAGCACGGGATAGAGATTGAGGTTCATATCGATACCCCATCCTTCTTGAAGAGATCGCGGAACACCGGGTAGATCTCGCTGGCTGCCGATACCTTGCGCATGGCGAAATGGGGGAACAGCGGCAGCAGGCGGCTGTACTCTTCCCAGAGACTCTGCTCCTCGAGCACCACTTGCAGGTAGGCGTAGTAGCGCACCAGCGGCAATATTCTCTCGGCCAGAAGGCTGTGGCATTTGCCGCCGTCGTCACTGAAGTTGTCGCCATCGCTGGCCTGGGCGACATAGATATTCCAGTCATTGACCGGGTAGCGGGCCCTGATGATCTGTTCGAGCAGGACCAGCGCGCTGCTGACTACCGTGCCGCCGCTTTCCGTGGAGTGAAAGAACTCGTCTTCGCTGACTTCTGCGGCCTGTGTGTGGTGGCGGATGAAAACAATCTCGATCTTGTCGTAATGCCTGGTGAGAAACAGATACAGCAGGATGAAAAAGCGCTTGGCCAGCTCCTTGCGCTCCTGGTCCATGGAGCCGGACACGTCCATCACACAGAACATCACGGCCTGGCTGCTGGGCACGGGCACCTTGCTGCGATTGCGAAAGCGCAGATCCAGCTGTTCCAGGAAAGGCACTGCGCCGATACGCTCACGCAAGGTATCGATACGGCGCTGCAACTCGGCTACTGCCTCACTGGTGCCGTCATCCTGCGCCAGCAGAGTTTCAAGCTGTTCTTCCAGTACCTTGAGCTCACGGTGCGAAGCTTTGGTCAGCGCAATGCGCCGCCCCAGGGCACCGCGCATGGTGCGCACCAGCGCCAGATTGCTGGGCGTGCCGTCATGGCTGTAGCCGGCGCGCCTTGTCTTGTATTGCAAGGTGTTGCCGATGTGGTTGCGCAGCAGGCGCGGCAGGGCCAGATCTTCAAAGAAAAGCTCCATGAACTCTTCCTTGGTCAAGGTGAAAGTGAAGTCGTCCTGCCCCTCACCGCTATCGCTGGCCTGCGATCCCGAGCCGCCACCTCCACCAGGCGGCCGGGCAATGCGATCACCACGCACATGCTCGCGATTGCCGGGCAGCACCATATCGCGGATACCACCCTGCCCATGCCTGAAGACCGGCTCCTGAATGTCTTTTTTCGGAATGGTGATGCTTTCCGCCTGATCGATGTGGCGGATGTCGCGCGCAGACACGGCTTTGCGCACCGCCTCAGCGATCTGCTCTTTGAAACGCCGCACAAACCGCTCGCGGTTGCCCACCGATTTATTCTTGCCTGCGAGCCTGCGGTCGATGATATGCAGTGCCATCTGTGCTCCCATCTCAAGGGGCTGTCCTCAACCGTCCTGCCGGTGGCCGCGCCGGGCCACCGACACCACTGTCAGCTGCTCTTGCGCACGCGCAGATACCACTCGCAAAGCAGACGCACTTGCTTGGGCGTATAGCCCTTGGCTTCCATGCGAGTGACGAAGTCCTCATGCTTGCGCGCATCTTCGGCACTGGCCTTGGCGTTGAAGCTGATGACCGGCAGCAACTCCTCGGTGTTGGAGAACATCTTCTTCTCGATCACCACGCGCAGCTTCTCGTAACTGGTCCAGCTGGGGTTCTTGCCCTGGTTGTTGGCCCTGGCCCGCAGCACAAAGTTGACGATCTCGTTGCGGAAGTCCTTGGGATTCGCAATGCCGGCCGGCTTTTCCACCTTCTCCAGCTCGGCATTGAGCGCATTGCGATCGAACACCTCGCCGGTATCGGTATCGCGGTATTCGCTGTCCTGAATCCAGTAATCGGCGTAGGTGACGTAGCGGTCAAAGATATTCTGGCCGTACTCGCTATAGCTCTCCAGATAGGCAGTCTGGATTTCCTTGCCGATGAACTCGGCATAGCGCTGGGACAGATATTCCTTGATGAAACCTATGTACTTGGTCTCCAGCTCGGCCGGGAACTGCTCGCGCTCGATCTGCCGCTCCAGCACATACATCAGGTGCACGGGGTTGGCCGCCACTTCGGTGCTGTCGTAATTGAAGACCTTGGCCAGTATCTTGAAGGCAAAGCGGGTGGAGATGCCCTCCATGCCCTCGTCCACGCCCGCGTAGTCGCGGTATTCCTGATAGCTCTTGGCGCGCGGATCAGTGTCCTTGAGGCTTTCGCCGTCATAGACCTGCATCTTGCTGAAGATGCTGGAGTTCTCTGGCTCCTTGAGGCGCGTGAGCACCGAGAACTGAGCCATCATCTTGAGCGTGCCGGGCGCGCAGATGGCGTTGGCCAGCGAAGACTCCCGGATCAGCTTCTCGTAGATGCGAACCTCCTCGCTCACGCGCAGGCAGTAAGGCACCTTGACAATGTAGATACGATCGAGAAACGCCTCGTTGTTGCGGTTGTTGCGGAAGGCCTTCCATTCGCTTTCATTGCTGTGTGCCAGCACCACACCGTCAAACGGAATCGCGCCAAAGCCTTCCGTGCCCTTGTAATTGCCTTCCTGCGTGGCCGTCAGCAAGGGGTGCAGCACCTTGATCGGAGCCTTGAACATTTCCACAAACTCCAGCAGACCCTGATTGGCCAGGCACAGGCCGCCCGAGTAGCTGTAGGCGTCGGTGTCGTCCTGCGAAAAGTTTTCCAGCTTGCGGATGTCCACCTTGCCCACCAGGCTGGAAATATCCTGGTTGTTCTCATCGCCGGGCTCGGTCTTGGCAATGCCTATCTGCTTGAGAATGCTGGGGTAGCGCTTGACCACTCGGAACTGGCGAATGTCTCCGCCGAACTCCTCCAGCCGCTTCACTGCCCAGGGCGAGAGTACATGCTGCAGACTGCGACGCGGAATGCCGAACTCATCTTCCAGCACCGGACCGTCTTCCACGGGGTCGAACAAACCCAGTGGCGATTCGTTCACCGGCGATCCCTTGAGCGCGTAGAACGGGGCTTTCTGCATCAGGTATTTGAGGCGCTCTGCAATCGAGCTTTTACCGCCGCCAACAGGCCCCAGCAGATAGAGAATCTGCTTGCGTTCCTCAAGACCCTGGGCCGCATGGCGGAAGAAGCTCACCACCTGCTCGATGGAATCTTCCATACCGTAGAACTCGGAGAACGCGGGGTAGCGGCGGATGACCTTGTTGGCAAACAGACGCGACAGCACGGGATCGTTGCGGGTATCCACCATTTCGGGTTCACCGATGACGGACAGCATGCGCTGTGAGGCTCCGGCATAAGCCATGGGATCACGCTGGCAAAGGCTAAGGTACTCGTCCAGCGACATTTCTTCTTCACGCAGACGAACGTAGCGTGCTGCAGAATTGCTGATGACATCCATATGACCTCCCGTGGCGGCACCAGGGCTCGAATCAGTGCCGCAAAGTTGCTAGGCATTCGTTACCGTGTGCATCCGTTGTAGCACCTCGCTCCTAATTTGAATAGACCGAGATTCCTACAAATACGCAGTAGCCACGACAGCCAAAACCGCAAACCGGATAGCGTAAAAATCGGTCAAAAAATATGACTCGAAATGAGCATAGAAGCCTGCTCTCGTTGAAGCAACAAAGCCCCCTATCTATCTGCCATCATTCAAGATTTCGACGACTCGAAAAACTGATCGGAACATCGATTTACAGGCAGTCGAGGTGGCAATAAAAAACGCTGAACAAGCAGCGTTTAGAACCATTGCAGCTACAGAAAAAAGAGCTTGCTGCTTAAATTTCAAGGGTTATTCACTAGAAATATTTCAGCAAAGTATTGATGAGCAAGCGCTAACAGCATCTCTTTTCATAGCATGGGTATTCATCCGGAAGTAGCTGCAGAAGCATCCACTGCGGGTGATTTGGCGCCTGGCCGCGTCACGGCACTACCCATGGCTGCAGCCATGATGCAGGCAATGGCGGTCCACTGCGTGGCCGTCAGGTTCTCGCTGAGCAGCAGCATGCCCATCAGTGCTGCAATGGCTGGCTCGGTTGCCAGCGCGATGCCGAAGGTGGCAGGCGGCAGGCGGCGCAGAGCCAGCATTTCCAGTGAGTAAGGCAAGGCGCTGGAGATGGCCGCCACCATCAGCCCGAACAGCAGGATCGACGGCGTCAGCAGTTTGAGCCCGGCCTCGGCCACACCAAACGGCACCACCACCAACGCCGCGCACAGCAAGCCCAGGGAGACGGCCTGGCCGCTGGGGATATGGCCCAGTCTGCGTCCCAGCACGATGTAGGAGGCCCAGCAGATGGCGGCCCCGAGCGCGCAGGCAATGCCCACCGGCGACAGGTTAAGGCCCGAAGCATTGCCGCCCAGAGGAAGAATCAGTGCCAGGCCGACAACCGCCAGCGCCAGCCAGACAAAGTCCAGTGCGCGGCGTGAGTAGTAGATGGCCACGGCCAGCGGCCCGGAAAACTCGATGGCCACGGCCAGGCCAAACGGAATATCGCGCAGCGCCATGTAGAACATCAGATTCATGCCGCCCAGCGCCATGCCGAAAACCAGCAGAGCCTGTGCCTGCTGACGGTTGAGCGACCAGCGCCAGGGCCGCCAGACGCACACCAGAATCAGCGCTGCAAAGCCCACTCGCAGTGCCGATGTGCCCTGGGCACCGATCAGGGGAAAAAGCTGCTTGGCCAGCGAAGTCCCCAGCCCGAGTGCAGTGACCGATCCCAACACGGCCAACACGGGCCACCAATGATTCCAGCTGTTCTTTGACATAGGTGAGTACGATATTGCATGTCACCCGCGAAATTTGCTCGTTTTCAGCATTGAATCTGCAAGTTTCGCTCTCAACCCATCCCACACCATGCCTGCTGCCGACCTGGACTCCTTTGACCACGCGATTCTTGCCCTGCTCCAGCGTGACAACCTCATGCCACAGCGCCTGATTGCGGAGCACATCAACCTCTCGGCCCCTGCCGTGCAGCGGCGCATCAAGCGATTGCAGGAAACAGGGGTGATTGCCGCCAACGTGGCCGTGCTGGAGCCCGTCAAGGTGGGCCGTACGCTGACCGCGATCATTACCGTGCAGCTGGTCAACGACAGGCCGGACCTGTCGCGCGGCTTCAGGGCCAGGATCGCCGACGAAGCGGCGGTGCAGCAATGCTTTTATGTGACGGGCGAAACCGACTACATCCTGGTCGTCACGGCAACCGACATGGATGATTACCAGGCCATCTGCAAACGCCTGTTCGAAGGTGACGAGAACATTCGCCGCTACAGCACCTCGATCGCGCTGGAGCGCATCAAGACAGGGCTGCAGCTGCCGCTGTCCGCGCCATAAGGCAGTTCGGCAGTGCGACCCGATTTGATGCAGAACGAGGGCTGCCATCTGCCATCTGCCATGGCGACTGGCACTGGCGCCACTGGAAACAAAATGCAACAATTGCGTCATAAACCGGCTCAGATTCTGCGCACAACAAGAGTCCACTCTTGAGGAGACACGATGAACGCTTCTTCCGCCACCTCGCCCGATATGGCCACGCTGGTTGCCGATCGCACCCTGAACAAATATGCCAAGGACTACTTCCCCCGGCGCGAGCAGGTGACGATTGCCTTTCGTGGCGACATTGCCGAGAAGCACAACTACGACAAGATCCGCCCGATCTCAGAAGCCCGGCGTCATGGCAAGCATATTGTGGTGATCGAGGGCCAGAGCCAGAAAACCGGAGCCACAGGCCACTACCGCATCGAATGCAATAGCTGGAACCTCATCGAAGCCGTGGGTCTGTGGGAGCAGGCTGCAGAGGCTTGAAAAGCCAAGACGAGTGTGGGAAAGAGTCTGCAATGCATGGTGCAGGCACAGCTTGAGACTCAAACCTCCATTCCCAAAGCGCTGCTCGCCACCCACCAGGCCAGACCCAGCATCATCACACCGGTGATGCCATCCATGACGCGCCAGGCACCGGGGTTGGCAAACAGGTGCTTGAGACGGCGCCCCGCCATCGCCAGCAGCACAAACCAGAGGCAGCTGGCCGAGGCCGCCCCCATCACATAGGACCAGCGGCCTGCGCCCTCCTGCTGGGCGCCAATCGAGCCCATCAGCAACACCGTATCCAGGTACACATGGGGATTGAGCAAGGTGATGGCCGCCAGCGCTGCCAGCACGCTCGTCATCCCGCGCGGCGCCGCCCTGCGCCCGCCAATCTCCATGGCCGCATCCGGGGCCAGCCACATGCGCCGCAAGGCGAAAAGGCCATAGGCCAGCAGGAATGCGGCTCCGCCCAGCGTCAGATACTGAGCCAATGCCGGATAGCTGGTCAGCATCTGCGCCATGCCGGCCACCCCCAACGCAACCAGCAGCCCGTCGCTGAGCACACACAGAGCCACGCAGGCCTTCACATGCTCGCCCTGTACTGCCTGGCGCAGCACATACAGGTTCTGGGCGCCGATGGAAACAATGAGCGAAGCGCACACCGTAAAGCCTGCAATCCAGGCGGAATAAAAATTAGTTGTCATGTCCATGAGCCGCTGACTCCTCCAAACCGGCCCGGATTCTTGCTCTGCGCATCAATTAAGTAAAATTACATTTACTCAATCCAATGAAGAAACTCTAATGCTCGACTATGCAGGACTGGAAGCACTTGCCGCCGTATTGCGCGAGGGGAGCTTCGAGCGTGCGGCGCGCAAGCTGCATGTCACACCCTCCGCCATCTCCCAGCGCATCAAGCTGCTCGAGGAACGCGTGGGACAGGTGCTGGTGCTGCGCGGCACGCCCTGCACCGGTACGGAGGCCGGCCGACGCCTGTGCCTGCATGTGGAGCAGGTAGCGCTGCTGGAAAACGATTTGCGCCGCAAGAACCCCGAGCTGATCCCGGAAGGACAGACCGCCCTGCCCACGCTAAAGCTGGCGGTCAATGCCGACTCCCTGTCAACCTGGTTCATGGATGCCATGGCGGCCTTCACGCAGGACGGCAACGAACTGCTGGACATCAGCATTGACGACCAGGACCACACGGCCAAACGCATCAAGGAAGGCGAAGTCATGGCCGCCGTCACGGCCACGGGCTCTGCGATTGCTGGCTGCAACACCTGGCCCCTGGGCCGCATGCGCTATATCGCCGTGGCCAGCCCGGAGTTTGTGCAGCGTCACCTGGCCCAAGCCGAGTCAGACCGGGAGCGGGCCCAGATGCTGGCCAAGGCGCCAATGATGTACTACGGCCGCAAGGACAGCCTCCAGGACCAATGGCTGCACGGCCTGGGGCTGGACGGACGGCGCAACAATGCGCGTCACTTTCTGCCCTCCAACCAGGGCTACACCCGTGCCGTGGAACTGGGCATGGGCTGGGGCATGCACCCGGCCCAGCTGATTACCTCACAACTGGCCAGTGGCGATCTGATGCAACTGCTTCCGGGCAGAGACCTCCACATCCCCATGTACTGGGCCCATACCCGCAATGCCCAGGCCAGCCTTCAACGCCTGACCGACTGCATCATCCATGCCGCAGCTGCCTGGCTGGAACCCATGCAGGACTAGCTCAGTCTGCAGCAGGCTTTTCAGGCCGTAATAGAACACCCATGCGGACGCCAGATACAGCAAGGGATAAAGCGCAAGACAAGGGGCCAGGTGCAGATAGGCCGGCCACCGGTCGGCCGCGAAAAAGCTTGCATACACCAAGGCCGCAAGCAATGCCCCGCTGCCTGCCAGCAGGCCGACATAGGCCAGCAAGGTGGCCAGACGCAAGCCCGGCCTGCCGCGCTCGACCAACCGTAGCCGGCCCGAGCGCAGCTGCACGGGAATCTGATAGAGGCGAGAGAGTGCCATCAGCAAGACGATGGGTACCAGGATCAGAGGCAGGAAAAACATGTCTCGCAGCGCAATCAGGGGCGATGCTCGGACTCCACATGGCGCACGGCCGCCCTGGCCTGGGTGAGCATATGAAAGTCCAGAATGCGTGTTGCCATGATGGTCTCCCAAAGAAAGCAGCACAGCGCCAGCACAAAGGCCAGCACCCCCAGCAGGAAGCTGAAAACGGCATAGCCGTGGCCGCTGACGCCGTAGGCCTGACCCACGAACAGCAGCACGATGGTCAGCCCTATGCACATGCCGCACAGCGTCAGCAGCGCGATGGAGACATTGGCCAGCCGCCCGCGCTCGCGCAGAAAATGCAGCTCCTTGAGGTGGCGCGCGATCAGATCGTGATCGTCCAGGGTGCGCAGGCTTTCCTCCAGCTTGCGGGCGCGGTCAATGATGCGGGCCAGCCGCCCCGCAACGGAGCCAATCATGCCGGCCACGGCAGTCAGAAAAAAAACCGGCGCAACAGCGAGCTGAATGCTGTGGGTGACGGTCTGTGCGTCGATGGACCAGATGCTCATGGTGTCCTCAAAATCAGGGGCTGTCTCAGCCTCTATTTTTATGCACAAATGTCAGCTCAGTTTTGACTGCGACCACTCAAAAAACAGCCGCCACCGACATTTCAGGCCACTACAGCCTGTTTGGAGATCGGATATCGATCGCAGACAGTGTCGACACAGGGCATGAACTTCGTGCCTTCCAGCACCGGCGTCGCGCTGAACGCGACGGCTGCCCCCGTCTCTGCGCCTCGCCGCCTCAAAGGAGTCGCCCATATCTCCCAGACGATGTCTGGATGCGCTGCTATATAATTTTTCGCTGAAACAAGTCTCGGCACTGCGGTGCTGCAGGCTTTTTCTCCATGCGACAGGTGCCCGGTGCTTCATCGGGTTAAACGGGAACAAGGTTCAAAGCCTTGGCTGCCCCCGCAACGGTAAGCAGATCAAACCACTTCATGGCTTTTGCGCTTGCACAAGCCCGTCACTGGCGTTCTACGTGGCCTCTTCGACGAGGCGCGCGACAACGCCGGGAAGGCGAAGTGACATGCCTCGCGCAATCTGCCAGCCCGGATACCGGCCTGTTGAGCGCTGACCGCCCGGGCCCAGTTCCGGCAGTCGGCATGTGCAACGAGCGTCTGCGGGGAGCAGCGTGACGGCAACAGGCTGCGAGGCCCGCCCTCCGCCCGATCTCGTCACCAGCATGCAGACCGTCTGCCTTGGCTGATGACAATGAGACACCTTGCACAGGCTTGCGCCTTGCGCCTTGGACCTGCTGGCACCATGCCTTTTGCCGATTCCGACGGCACCCTGCCCTGCCCGGCCTGGAGCCCCGCCCGGCTGCAGCCATGACCCAGCCGTTGACACAGATGTTCGTCCAGCAACGCCATCAGCTGAAGCTATGGCTGGCCATGTTGACGGCAGTGCTGCTGCTGTCCCTGACTCTGGCCATCACCTTGGGGCCGGTACGGATCGCCCCCGGGCAAGCCTGGCAGATCACGGCTTATGAGCTGGGTCAGCGCCTGGGCCTGGACTGGCCTTCGGGCAGCTGGAGCAGCGCCCAATACCAGATTGTCTGGCGTGTGCGCCTGCCGCGCGTATTGCTGGCTGCCCTGACCGGCGCAGGCCTCGCGCTGGTGGGCGTGGCCATGCAGGCCATGGTGCGCAATCCGCTGGCCGACCCCTATCTGCTGGGCGTTTCATCCGGTGCGTCGGTCGGGGCCGTGAGCGTGCTGGCCTTCGGCGCACTGGCATTTGCCGGCGAGCTGGCCTTGCCACTGGGAGCTTTCAGCGGTGCGCTGCTGGCCTGTGTGGCCGTGTACTTACTGGCCCATGCCAATGGAAGACTGCAGGCATCGCGACTCATTCTGGGTGGCGTGGCCATTGCCTACTGCCTGGGCGGCGTTACCAGCCTGATTGTGCTGACGGCCGATCAGCGCGAGCTGGCCAATTCCGTGCTGACCTGGACCCTGGGCAGCCTGGCAGGAACCCGCTGGCAGGAGCTGGGCCTGCCGGCCGCCCTGCTGGCGGCTGGCGTGGTCCTGCTGCTGGCACAGGCCCGCTCGCTCAATGCGCTGCTGGCAGGCGAAGAGACCGCCGCCACGCTCGGGGTGGACACCACCCGCACCAGGCGCTGGCTATTTGTCCTGGTCTCGATGGTAACGGGCGTGCTGGTGGCGCTGACAGGTCCGATCGGCTTTGTCGGCCTCATCGTGCCCCATGTCGCCCGCATGCTGGTCGGCTCCGAGCACCGGCGCGTGCTGCCTGTGGCAGCGCTCACAGGCGCCATCTTCCTGATCTGGGTCGATGTGTTCTCGCGCATCAGCTTCGCCCCCGCCGAAGTACCCGTGGGTGTCATCACCTCGCTGCTGGGCGGCCCATTCTTTGTCTGGATGCTGTGCCGCAAGAGCGTGCGGGAAAAGGACAATCCGTGAGTTCCGCACCCAGCTCTTCCTGCCTGCTGGAGGCCAGCCGCCTGCATTGGCAGACGGCGGCCGCCTCCATTGTCGAGGACATCAGCCTGCATATCCGGCATGGCGAACTGGTCGGCTTGCTCGGCCCCAACGGCAGCGGCAAGTCCACACTGCTGCGCATGATCTACCGCATGCTCAGGCCTGCGAGCGGTACGGTCTGCATAGACGGACAGGACGTCTGGCAGCGCAGCGCTCGCGACAATGCCCGCTCCATGGCGGTGCTGACCCAGGAAAACGCCAGCGAGTTCGATCTGCGCGTCTGCGATGTGGTGCTCATGGGTCGCACGCCGCACCAGAGATCTTTCGCCCGGGACAGCGAGCAAGACTTTCGCATCATCGCCCAGTCCCTGGCCCAGGTCCAGGCCCAGTCGCTGGCACAGCGCATGTTCTCCACCCTGTCAGGTGGCGAGAAGCAGCGCGTGCTCATGGCCAGGGCATTGGCCCAGCAGACCAGGCTGCTGGTGCTGGACGAGCCCACCAATCACCTGGACGTACGCCACCAGTTCGAGCTGATGAACCTGATCCGCAGCCTGGGCCTGACCACGCTGGCCGCGCTGCACGAGCTGCCACTGGCTGCCCACTACTGCGACCGCCTGTACCTGCTCAAGGCAGGTGAACTGGTGGCACAGGGCACGCCGGCCCAGGTGCTGACCGAGCAGACCATTGCCGAAGTCTATGGAGTACGTGCCCAGGTACGCATCGCCGAGCGCAGCGGCAAACCGCTGATCGAGTTCATGCCGGACGAGTTGCTCTAAATCCCTCTGCGTTTCGCCCAGGGGCTGATAAACTCTCGCGGCGCCTTGATGGCGCTTCGTTTCGGAAGGTGCTCGCTTGAAGCGAGTGAAACGGGAACAAGGTCTGATCGCAAGCTCAGGAAGCCTTGGCTGCCCCCGCAACGGTAAACAGGTCAACACACTCATGCGAGCGCATCGGCGCTTGCAGCCACTGGACATGATCCGGCCCCTCGCCTCGCGACGGTCTGCATCTTCCGGGAAGGCGAGTCGTGAGTTCAGCAATGAATTGCCTGTGAGCCCGGAGACCGGCCTGCCGATGACTCAACTCCGCCCCTCTGGGCGGTCTTTACGAAAACTGTCTGCGGGGTGCGGATAGCGGCCAGAAAGTGGATTGCGTCATGCCTGAAAAAGGCGGACCTGTCTGCGGCACAGCTATCCCTTCAGGCAGTTTCGGCCTCGTGATATGTGCTCTCATCCACAAACCTCTGCTGCTCTTCATTCCGCCCTCAACTCCAAGCCTCAGCTGCGCCATCTAGGCAGCACCGCACTCAAGCTGCTTTTGCTCTGTCCCGCCGTCGGCATGGCCCAGCAGTCCCTGCCCGAAGTCACAGTGCGGGAAAACCGTCTGCCCTCGCATGAGCTGCAGACCAGCCAGCCGGCAACCACGGCGTCCCATGTGGATGTACCCGTGCTGGACCTTCCTGCCAGTGTCAGCGGCGTGTCTTCGCTGCAGATCGACGAGCGTGCTGACTACCGGGTCTCCGACGCCGTCACCCGCACCGTAGGCCTGAGCGCATCGGGCGCCCCTGGCAATGGCGGGCTGTCTTTTTCAAGTCGCGGCTTCAGTGGAGTGAACTCCATCGGCATTGCCGAGGACGGCATCATGCTGGGCGTGGCCTCGGGCACCGTCAACTATCCGGGCGACAGCTGGGGCTATGAGCGCATCGAAGTGCTGCGCGGCCCCGCATCGCTGATGTATGGCAGTGGCACCACAGGTGCCACCATGAACGCCATCCGCAAGCAGCCCAGCCGCGAGCGCTCCACCGAAGTGCTGCTGGGAGCAGGCAGCCACGGCAGGGCCTACGCCGGCATCGGCGCCAGTGGCGCACTGGGCGAGACCCTGAGCTACCGGCTCGATGCCTATGGCGACCGCACCGACGGCGAGCGCGAGCTGGGCAAGGCCAGCAGCGGCAAGCTGATGAGCGCACTGCGCTGGACGCCGCGCAGCGATCTGACCGTGGACCTGAGCGCCGACATCAGCCAGCAAAAGCCCGAGCGCTATTTCGGCACACCCGTGGTCGACGGGCAGATCGTCAGGGAGTTGCGCAAAAAGAATTACAACGTGCTCGATGCCATCGATCAGTTCAAGGACCAGCGTTTTCGCGCCAAGGCCCAATGGCGTGCCAGTGACACGCTGACAGTTCGCAACGAGCTCTATCACTTCAGGTCCGATCGCCACTGGAAGAATATCGAGGCTTACGACTACCAGCCGGCCACTGGCCAGGTGGGGCGATCCGACTATCTGGAAATCGGCCACGATGTGCAGCAGACGGGCAATCGCATGGGGCTAGACCTCAAGGCCGCCAGCCACCAGATCGCCATGGGCTGGGACATCTCCAACGCCCAGTTCACCAGCAGCAGCAACTCGCCCTACACCGGTCAGTCCACGGTTTCGGCCTTCGAGCCGCAGCATGGCTACTGGGACAGCCCCGACGCCTATCTGCCGCGCATGAACTCCAGCATCCGCCAGAATGCGCTGTATCTCGAAGATGCCTGGAAGATCAGCGAACAGTGGCTGCTGATGGCCGGCATGCGCCGCGACTGGTATGCCTTCTCGCGCAACAATATTCAGGACGGATCGGGTTTTGACAAGCCGCTGAACGGCACCTCCTGGCGCCTGGGCCTGACTCACAAGTTCGATGCACTCAGCAGCGCCTATGTGCAGACCAGCACCGGCCATGACCCCGTCACCAGCCTGCTGTCGATTGCCCAGTCGCAATCGGGTTTCAGCCTCAGCCAGGGCCGCCAGATCGAAGTCGGCTACAAGCAGCAGCTGGCCAATGGGCGTGGCGAATGGACCGTGGCGGCCTATCGCATCGTCAAGGACGACATCATCACCCGCGACCCCGATCGTCCGGCACTATCGGTTCAGGGCGGCAAGCAGTCGTCCAGGGGGCTGGAGCTGACCGGCCTCATCCATGCCAGCAAGACACTGCGCTTCGAAGGCAATCTGTCCTATGTGGATGCAAAGTTCGATCGTCTGCTCGAAGGCAGCAAGGGGGTGGACCGTACAGGCAACCGCCCCAGCAACGTGCCGCGCGTGACGGCCAACCTCTGGGGCCACTACCGCACCGGCCCATGGCAGGCTTCGCTGGGCCTGCGCTACGTGGGCGACCGCTTTTCCGACAACGCCAACACCACCCGCCTGCCCTCTTATGTAGTGACCGATGCCGTGCTGAGCTGGGATATGAACCCGCGCACCACGCTGCGTCTGGTGGGCCGCAACCTGACCAACCGCCTCTACGCCACATCGGCCCAAAGCAGCAATCAATGGTTGCTGGGGCGCGGCCGCAGCGTGGAGCTGTCCGCTGTGATGCGCTTCTGATGCTGCGCAGGCCTGTTGCCATGCAAGCTCTTGGCTTGAATCGCCCCTGCGCCTCGGCGCTGCTGGCCGCCTCGCTGCTGCTGGCCGGTTGCGACAAAGCACCCGAGCCGCAGGCGGTTGCAGTATCGACGCGCCAGCATCGGCCAGCGCTGGAGTTGCCGGTGTGTGGGCAGACCGTGCGCTATGACAAGGTTCCCCAGCGCGCCGTCACCCACGACGTCAACATCACCGAGAGCTTTCTCTATCTGGGCCTGGGCCGGCGCCTGGTCGGCTACTCGGGCATCCCCTCCAGCAAGGAGATCAGCCCCCAGCTCAAGCCCTGGCTGCAGCGCCTGCCCGATCTTTCATCCCAGGGCCTGAATCTGGAGGTATTGCTGGGCGCCGAAGCCGACTTTGTCTTTGGCGGCTGGAGCTATGGCTTTCGCCAAGGTGCAGTGACCCCGGAGCGCCTGGCCAGCCACGGCATCGCCTCCTATGTGCTGTCCGAGTCCTGCATCCGCGTGCAAAAGCGCGAGCGCATCGCACTGGACGATGCATTGCTGGACATGGAGAACATCAGCCGCATATTTGGCGTCCTCCAGCAGACCCAGCCACGCATAGACAAGCTGCGGGCCTCCCAGGCCCTGCTGCGCCAGCAGATGCAAGGCAATCGCACGGCGCCGCGCGTCTTTGTCTACGACAGCGGCCAGGAGATTCCCGTCACCGTCGGCCACTTCGGCATGCCGCAAGCCATGCTGGACGAAGCCGGTGCCAGCAATATCTTTGCAGACCTGAGCCAGAACTGGCAGCGCGGCAACTGGGAAGACGTGATCGAGCGCGACCCCGAGTGGATCGTGATCATTGACTACGGCCAGCCCGATGCTCAGGGCAAGATCGACTTCCTGCTGCAAAAAAAGGAGCTTGAAGCGGTTTCCGCCATTCGCAATCGCCGGTTCTTCGTGATGAGCTATGCCGAGGCCACGCCCGGCCCGCGCAATATCGAAGCCGCGCAGCGCCTGGCAGCCGCCTTGCACCCCGAGCGCAAGATCAGCGTTCAGCGCGTGGAGTTTTCTGCAGGAGAGCTGCCGTGAAGGCATCCCTTGCCATGCAACAGCTCGCAGACGCACAGACAGCGGCGACGACGTCGCTGTCCATCATCCTGCTCAGCCGTGGCGGCGCATATAGCGCGGGCCTGACAGAGCTGAACGACCTGGCCGCACGGCTGGAAACGGCCATGACTGCTGCGGGCAAGCCTGTGCAGCAGGTGAGCACCGCCTATGTGGACCGCGCCCAGCCCACGCTGAACGAGGCGCTGGACCTGTGCGCCACCTCATGGACCATCCTGATCCTGCCCGTGATGGTGCCCGACGAGGCGTCGCTGCGCCGCTGGCTGCACAAGCTCATCATGCGCTGGCGTGCAGCACGTGATTCCTCACAGCCCTCACCGCGCCTGGTTTTTGGTCAGCCGCTGTTGCAGCTGCCCGGGCTGACCGAGCTACTGGCGCGGTCCGTGGAAGAAGCACTGCGCCAGCCCGATGTGCCCGAGGTGCTGGGCGACGATCCATGGGAGCACGACCCCAAAGGCTGGTCGCTGGTGCCCGAGCACCGCCATCATGTGCTGTGGTGCGTGGGCCCGCGCTGCGCTGCCAAGGGAGCGCTGCAGCTATGGCCCACGCTGACGCGCACGATACGCGAAACCCCGGGACTGAAAAGCCAGCTGCAGCCGCTGCAGACCGGCTGCCAGTACCCCTGCAACCATGGTCCGCTGATGATCGTCTACCCCGATGGCGTCTGGTACGGTCCCATGGATGCCGACAGCATGCTGGCCACTCTCACGGGCCATGTGCTGCATGACCGCGTCAATGCGGAACGCCATGTCCACGGGCCGGTCGCCTTGAAGCGCCCCTGATTTCTCTTGCTTTCCTCTACCGGAGATAGATCCATGCAAACCACCAAGATCCCCGCCACCATCGTCACCGGCTTTCTCGGCAGCGGCAAGACCACGCTCATGCGCCATATCCTGGAACAGGCCAGGGGTCTGCGCGTGGCCGTCATCGTCAACGAGTTTGGCGAACTGGGCATTGACGGCGAAATCCTCAAGACCTGCGCCATAGGCTGCAAGGAAGAAGGCGGTGCCGATGGACAAATCTACGAGCTGGCCAACGGCTGCATGTGCTGCACCGTGCAGGAAGAGTTCTTCCCCGTCATGAAGGCCCTGGCCGAACGCCGCGCCGACATTGATGTGCTGCTGATCGAAACCAGTGGTCTGGCCCTGCCCAAGCCCCTGGTCCAGGCCTTCCAGTGGCCCGACATTGCCAATGTCTTCACCGTCGATTCCGTGGTCACCGTGGTCGACACGCCCGCTGCGGCTGCCGGCCAGTTCGCCCATGATCCGCATGCCGTCGATGAACAGCGTCAGGCCGACCCCAATCTGGACCATGACGCCAGCCTGCATGAGCTGTTCGAAGACCAGCTCTCGGCCGCCGACCTGGTGGTGCTGTCCAAGGCCGATCTGGTCACGGCCGAACAGCTCGGCCAGGTCCGTGCCCTGGTGGCAGAAGAAGTACCGGCCAGCGTGAAGATGATCGAAGCCGTGCAGGGCCAGGTGCCGCTGAACGTGCTGCTGGGCCAGCATCGCGCCGCCGAGCTGTCGATCGACGACAAGCACAGCCACCACGACCATGACGAAGACCACGACCACGATGCCTTCGACTCCCTGCACCTCGACCTGGGTGCCGTGGACCGCGAGCGCCTGATGCAGGCCCTGCAGTCCATCGTGGAGCAACATGGCGTGCTGCGCGTCAAGGGCTTTGCCGCTCTGCCGGGCAAGAAGATGCGTCTGCTGGTGCAAGGCGTGGGTCGCCGCTTCGATGCCTATTTCGACCGTGCCTGGGCCGAGGGCGAAGCTGCAGCCACGCGCCTGGTGTTCATCGGCAAGCAGCTGGACGCCGCCGTGCTGCGCCAGGCCTTGCTGGGCGCACAGGCATGAATCCAAGCAAAATCAGCCTCAATCGCTTTACTGGCAAGCGGATAAAGCTATCTTTTTGAATCATGCACCTGCTCAGCTCCCGCCCTGGCGGCTTTGTCGAAGACGACAGCATCATCACCCGTCTGGACCAGACGCCTGCCGATATGGTGGTGCTCAGTTCCGCCGACACCACGCTGTCGCTGCTGGCCGATGCCTACCGGATGTGGCTGCAGGCCGAGCCCCAGGCCACTGGGTCCGTGCCCACGCTGCGGCTCGCCAATCTGCTGCATCTGCGCCAGAGCGCCTCGCTCGATCTGTATATCGACGAGGTGCTGCAGCATGCCAGGCTGGTCATCGTCGACCACCTGGGAGCCGAGTCCACCTGGCCCTACGGCATCGAGCAGCTGCAAAAGCTGGCGCGCCGCAAGGGCCAGAAGCTGGCCATGTTCTCGGGCGACAACCAGGAAGACCCGGAGCTGCTGGCCAAGGGAACGCTGGAGCCCGAGCAAAGCCGCGCGCTGTGGCAATATCTGCGCGCTGGCGGCCTGGGCAATGCGCGCGAGTTCCTGCGCATGGCGGCAGCCTGGGGCCTGAACCAGGGCCGCGAGGGCGCGCCCGTGCGGGTTCTGCCCCCCGTGGCCGTGCATGTGCCACAAAGCTGGCTGGCTGACGATGCCGGGCATCTTGCGGGCCTCGACGACCTGCAGGCACGCTGGCAGCCCGGCGCCCCCGTCGCCATGTTGGTGTTCTACCGCTCGCATCTGCTGGCGGCCAATACCGAGGCCTTCGATGCCATGGCTAACGCCCTGCTCGCGCGCGGCCTGAACCCACTGCCGCTGGCTCTGGAGTCGCTCAAGGACGGGCTGTGTCTGCAGACGCTGCGCTCCCTGTGCATCGCCCACCAGGTGCAGATCATCCTCAACACCACGGCATTTGCCGCACTGGGAGAGCATGCGCGCACGGGTGAAGTGGCCGACGCGCTGGCGGGCGACATCCCGGTGCTGCAGGTGATTGCCAGCGGCAGCAACCGCGAAGACTGGTTGGCCGACAGCCAGGGCCTGCGCCCGCGCGACATTGCCATGCAGGTGGTGCTGCCCGAAATGGATGGCCGCATCATGACGCGCGCCATGAGCTTCAAGGGCCTGGCTCATCGCTGCGAGCTGACGCAAGCCGACGTGATCAGCTACCAGGCCGAGCCCGACCGCATTGCCTGGATTGCCGAGCTGGCCTGGCGCTGGTGTCGTCTGCGCAGCAAGCCCGCAGCGCAGAAGAAAGCCGCGCTGATACTGGCCAACTACCCGGGCAGCGAGGCGCGCATGGGCAGCGGCGTGGGCCTCGATACGCCGGAATCCGTGATCGCCCTGCTGGATCAGCTGTCAGTTGATGGCTGGCAGCTGGGCGATGCCGCTGCGCGACCCGACTCCGGTCTGGCTCTGATGGGCCTGCTGCAGCAAGGCATTGCCAACGACCCCAAAAAATGGCCTCTGCGTCCCGCGAGCCAGGGCTATTCGCTGCAGGCCTATCAACAGCGCCTGGCAAAGCTGCCCGGCGATATGGCCCAGGCCATAGCCGAGCGCTGGGGTGCACCCGAGCAGGACCCCATGCTGCGCGATGGCTGGTTCATGATTGCCGGCCTGCAGCTGGGCCATGTCTTCGTGGGCATACAACCCGCGCGCACGCTCGATGGACGCAATGACTACACCAGCTATCACGACGCCGAGCTGGTGCCGCCCCATCACTACCTGGCGTTCTACTTCTGGCTGCGCGATGTGTTCGGCGTGGACGCCATGGTCCATGTGGGCAAGCACGGCAATCTGGAATGGCTGCCAGGCAAGAGCCTCGCACTGTCGCAGCAATGCTGGCCCGATGCCATCCTCGGCCCGCTGCCGCATATCTATCCTTTCATCGTCAACGACCCCGGTGAGGGAGCACAGGCAAAGCGCCGCAGCCAGGCTGTCATCATCGACCATCTGATGCCGCCGCTCACGCGCGCCGAGAATCACGGCCCCATGCAGGAGCTGGAACGCCTGGTGGACGAATACTACGAAGCCTTGCTGGTCGATCTGCGCCGCTCCGGCCTGTTGCGCAAGCAGATTCTGGACTGCGCCAGACGCCAGGATCTGCTGCGCGAACTCGGCCTCGAAGCGGCGGACGCGCAGCCCGATGCCGACGAGCAACTGCTGGAGCGCATCGATGCCTATCTGTGCGAACTCAAGGAAACCCAGATCCGCGATGGCCTGCATATCTTCGGCCGCTCCCCCCAAGGTCAGTTGCGTGAATCCACCCTGGTCTCACTGGCGCGCTATCCCGGCAATGCCGGCAGCGAGCAGGGCCTGCTCAGCGCACTGGCAGCCGACCTGCTGCCGGCCATGGACTGGAACCCCCTGGACATGGACGCCGCAGCCCCCTGGAACGGCCCGCGCCCGGCCGAGCTGCAGCAGCAGGATGCCGGCAGTTGGCGCCACGGCGGCGATACGCGCGAGCGGCTCGAGTTGCTGGCCCTGCAGGTCATTGCCCGGCCCGAGCTGGCCCGCGACTGGCCGCACACCCAGGAGGTGCTCAGACGCATAGAGCAGCAGATTGCACCGTCACTGGACGCCTGCGGCCCGCAGGAGCTGCGGCAGTTCTCGCGTGCACTGCAAGGGCGCTTTGTGCCGCCCGGGCCCAGCGGCTCGCCCTCGCGCGGGCGCTGCGACACCTTGCCCACAGGGCGCAACTTCTACACCGTGGACACCCGCGCCATCCCCACCCAGACCGCCTGGGCGCTGGGACAACAGTCCGCTCAGCGCGTGCTGGAGCGCTATCTGCAGGAACATGGCGAATATCCGCAGGCCATCGGTCTTTCCGTCTGGGGAACGGCCACCATGCGTACCGGGGGTGACGATATCGCCCAGGCCTTTGCCCTGATCGGGGTTCGCCCCAAATGGGCGGCCGGCAGCCAGCGCGTGACCGACTTTGAAGTCATTCCCGCCGTGGGGCTGCGTCGCCCGCGTGTCGACGTGACGCTGCGCATCAGCGGTTTTTTCCGCGATGCCTTTCCCAATGTCGTGCAGATGTTCGATGCCGCAGTACGTGCCGTGGCCGAACTCGATGAGGACGCCGAGGACAACCCTATCCGCGCCCGCATGCTGCGTGACACGCAAACCGCAATGGACCAGGGCCTGAGCGCCGACGCGGCCCGCGAACAGGCGCTGTGGCACGTTTTCGGTGCGCCCACCGGCAGCTATGGAGCCAGCATGCATGAGATGCTGCGTACCGGCCAGTGGACCGACGCGGGCGACTTTGCACGCCACTATCTGCACTGGGGAGCCTACGCCTACGGCCAGCAGGCCGATGGCGTGCCGGCCCGCGCCGCGCTGGAGCGGCGTCTGCAGGCACTCGATGTGGTGCTGCAGAACCAGGACAGCCGCGAGCATGACCTGCTGGACTCCAGCGAGTACTACCAGCATCAGGGCGGGATGGTAGCAGCCGTGCGCCATCTGGGCGGCAGCGACCCTGCCATCTACCATGGCGACCATGGCAATCCTCAGTCTGCCAGGATTCGCTCCCTGGCCGAGGAGATCGGCCGCGTGGTGCGCGCCCGCGTCACCAACCCCAAGTGGATTGCGGGCGCCATGCGCCACGGCTACAAGGGCGCCTTCGAAATGGCGGCCACGGTGGACTATCTGTTCGGCTTCGATGCCACCACCGCGCTGGTTTCGGACCAGCATTACGCCATGGTCACCCAGGCCTATGTGGAGGATGAGAACGTGCGCCAGTTTCTGCGCCAGCACAATCCACAGGCGCTGGGCGATATCGTCTCGCGCCTGCTGGAAGCCATAGACCGCGGCATGTGGGAGCAGCCCGGCGAACATCACCAGAGCCTGCTGGCCCAGATGCTGGAGCACGAAGAATTCATGGAAGGACAGGTTTCCCAATGAGCCCGAACCACGATCTGACCCCCGTATTCCCACTCTCTGCCATACAGGGACAGCCCACCCTGGTACAGGCCCTGTTGCTGGCCGCTATCGAGCCCCAGCTGGGCGGCGTGCTGATTCGAGGTCCGCGCGGCACGGCAAAGTCCACGGCAGCACGTGCGCTGGCGGATCTGCTGGCACCTGCGCCTTTCGTCACCCTGCCGCTAGGTGCCTCCATCGAACATGTGACCGGCAGTCTGGACTTGTCCAAGGCGCTCTCAGGCCACGAAGTGGACTTCGCTCCGGGTCTGATCGCCAAGGCGCACGATGGCGTGCTCTATGTCGATGAAATCAATCTGCTGCCCGATGCCATCGTCGATGTGTTGCTTGATGTGGCGGCCTCCGGCATCAATCGCATAGAGCGCGACGGCATCTCGCACAGCCATGCCGCGCGCTTTGTGCTGATCGGCACCATGAACCCCGAAGAAGGCATGCTGCGACCACAGTTGCTGGACCGGCTGGGCCTGTGCGTGCAACTGGACAATGCCAATGATCCGCAACTGCGCAGCAGCATTGTCAGGGCCAGGCTGCGCTTTGATCAGGACCCCCAGGGCTTTGCCCGATCTCATGCAACCGAGCAACAGGAGATTCGCCAAAGGCTGGCGCAGGCCCGCAGCCGTTGTCGCAATGCCTCGGAGCTGGCATGGAGTGATGACGTCCACGAGGCCGTGGCCCTGCAGTGCATTGCTGCCCAGGTCGACGGGCTGCGGGCCGACCTGGTCATGCTGCGCGCTGCACGCGCCCTGGCGGCCTGGCAAGGCAGTCAGAGCATCACGCCCGCACATGTGGCCGAAGTCGCGCCACTGGTGCTGCAGCATCGCGCTGCCCAGCCAGACCCGGGCAGCGCCAGTCAGCCCCGGCAGACACCGGCCAGCACACCGCCAGCCGCGCCCGCAGCCCAATCCGGCAAGGACAGCAAAGACCGCGTAGAGCCTGGTACCCAGGTGCCAGCATCCCATTCGCCGGCCATCGGCGAGCCCGGCGCCACCAGCTCCTTGCCTCAAGACACAGGTCCGGGCCTCGAACAGCCGCCTCCCGGCTGGGGGCAAGCTCGGGCCGTGAGCAGCGTCGCATTTGAGGCTCAACAGGCCGACGCCATGGCGCAGGCAGCCCTGGAGGCCCTGGCCGCAAAAAAAGCCCGAGCCTCCGGTCCGCTGCGCTGAGCGCCGGCCGGAGGCAAGTCGGCTCAGAAAACCATGGCCTGGCCCTGGCCAGCCACGCCGCACCCAGCATCCTCAAGATGCCAGGGGCATCGATTGACTGGACTGCTACCCTGCGCCAGCGCCAAGGTCAGCCGCTGGCCTCCGCACATCTGCGCTGGCGCCAGCCGGAGGGAGCTGTACCCAGGCAACACCTGTTCCTGCTGGACTGCTCGGCCTCCATGGTGGAGAGCGGTGCGTTTGCCCAGGCCAAGGGTCTGCTGCTGCAGTGGCTGCGCCGGGCCTATCTGCAGCGCGAATCCGTGGCCCTGCTCTGCTTCGGCGCAGGTCGGCTGCACTGGCTGCTGGAGCCCGCGAGGGCGCCACGCTGGAATGCCGATCTGATCGAGCCGCTGCGCGGCGGTGGCGGCACGCCGCTGACCCAGGCCCTGCAGGCAGGCTGGCAGATGGCGGCCAGACACTCCCGGCAACCGTCCTGCCTGTGGCTGATCAGCGACTTCCGCAGCCCCGATGTGCTGCAGCTGGAGCGCGGTCCCGTACCTGCCTTGACACAGATTCTGGTGGACTGTGAAACCGCTGCGGGCCAGAGCAGACGTCTGTTTGGCGGCGCCGAGCGACTGGCAAAGGTCTGGCCGGACACCCTGCGACTGCCGCTGAAATTCGCCCAATAAATGACCCCGACCCTCTAACAGACAAGCGCCAATAGCCATCTATTTTGATAATCATCAAACAGGGCATCACTGCGGCCCGCCTGCTCGCCTGATCGATATACGGTCACCGTACAGACAGCAGGAGAGCTACTGCCAAGCCGATGAATTGGGCCGGGTGCATCAGGTTATCGCGTAAGATCGCGCCACCACAGGTGCCTCATGGCGTGCTTTTGCACGCGGAGGTGAAACGAGAAGCAGGTGGATGGAGTTCTCCCATCAATCCTGCACTGCACCCGCAACGGTAATCAGAGATATGGAGATGCAAGCTCTGGCCCACGGCCATGGCAGCCACTGCGAAAGCGGGAAGGCGCATCGATATGCCACCCTCAGGTGGGCTCTGTAAGTCCGGAGACCGGCCTGATGTGTACAAGACGCAGCGGGATTGCATGTGGCTTGTGATATGTCCGTGCCTGCGCGCGGCTCATCACCTCTTCATTTTCCCTCTGCACATTTTGTTTGTCTGGCCCGGGTTTCGGCCAAACCGACCGTGAATGACCTATGTTGCATGGAATTTGCCATTCAGATTTGTCCCTGTGGGTCGGCGGCGCGCTGACCGCACTGTGTGGAGCAGAGCTTGTCCAGCCCTGAGCCCATCCAGATTCGTGGCTGGTGTCCCAGCACCTGGAAGCCCATGCAGGCACAGGACGGCTGGATCGTGCGCGTGCGACCTCGCTGTGCGTCTCTCACCGCCGCTCAGTGGCTGGTACTGGCCGAACTCGCACGAACCCATGCCGCGGGCCAGATCGAGTTGACCCGCCTCGGCAATCTGCAATTGCGCGGCGTGCACGAATCGGCTCTGCCTGCCTTGCGCGCAGCGCTCGTTGTTTCCAGGCTGGCCCCTGCCGATGAGCAGGCAGATCTGGCGCCTGCCGTGCATTGCACTCCGTTCTATACAAGAGGAGATCGCACCCATGCACTGGCTCTGGCGCTTTGCGGTGCAACTGCGCGTGACCTCAGTCCCCTGGCCCTGCAACAGCAGAACATGCCGGCCCTGCCCGGCAAATTCGACATGCTGGTCGACGATCCGCAGTGCCATCTCCGAAGCCTGAGCTCCGACCTTCAACTATGGGCCTGCGCCGATGGAGGCTATGGACTTGCCCTGGGCCAATCGGAAGACTGGTATGGCTTTGAGACTGCACCGGCTGCCGTGCAGGCAGCCATACAGATTGCCCTGTGGTTTGCCCGCGAGCGCAGTGCGCAGGCGGCAGGCCGATTGCGCGGCCTTGCCAAGCCTATCGACCTTCATGCCTGCGGACTCGCCAAGGCCAGTCATCACCTTGAGCCCCGCACTCCGGACAGGAGCGCTGCCAGGCCGTTGCGGCCCGGAGCGCTCAATCCTCACGGCCTGCTGCTCGGCGCCCCCTTGGGACGCCTGGACGCATGGGCCATACAGAAGCTGGCGGCTCTCATGCCCGAACAAGCGGAGATCCGGGTCACGCCCTGGAAATCCTTGCTGCTGCCGAACAAGCACCTGGATTCACTGCCTGCCAGGCTCGATGCCAGGGACTGGATCAGCCAGTCTGCGGATGTGCGCCTGCGGGTCTCGGCCTGCACCGGTGCCCCCAACTGCCCTCAGGCCCATATCCCGGCCCAGCCCATGGCCTTGCAATTCGCCAGCTCACAGGCGGCGGACCGGCATCTTCATATCAGCGGCTGCGCCAAGCTCTGTGCCCTGCCTGCCGATGCGACAAGTGTGGTGTTTGCCAGCCAGGACACAACGGGCCAGATATGGCTCCACGCCAGCCCCGCCGAAGCGCAGCCGTCGGCCCGGGCATCCATTCCCTATCGGCCTCTGAACTCCGATCCTCACGAGATACAGCAACAACTCAATGACCTACAACTATGAAAAGTGCGGTGAAGAGATTTACCGGCAATCGTTCAGCATCATCCGCCGAGAGGCCGATCTCAAGCGCTTCAACCCCGTGGAAGAGCGGGTCGCCTGCCGCATGATTCACGCGGCCGGCATGGTGGAACTGGCCGCACATATCCATTTCTCCCCGACCTTTGCCGAAGCAGCGGAAGCCGCGCTGCAGCGCGGAGCACCCGTGCTCTGCGATGCACGCATGGTCAGCGAGGGGATCACGCGCAAGCGCCTGTCGGCCCGGAACCCCATCATCTGCACCCTGCAAGACCCGCGTGTGCCAGCGCTGGCAGCCGACATGGGCAACACCCGCAGCGCCGCTGCGCTGGAGCTGTGGCGCGAGCATCTGGACGGCGCCGTGGTCGCCATAGGCAATGCGCCGACGGCCCTGTTTCATCTGCTCCATATGCTGCAGGACCCGGGCTGTCCGCGCCCGGCCGCCATCGTCGGCTGCCCGGTCGGCTTTGTGGGAGCTGCGGAGTCCAAGGACGCGCTGCGCGAATGGGGGCAGATTCCGTTTGCCATCGTGCAAGGACGCCTCGGCGGATCCGCCATCACGGTTGCCGCCATCAACGCACTGGCAACCACGGTGGAGTAGGAAGAGTCACCATGAATCACGGAAAAATCTTCTGCGTGGGACTGGGTCCCGGCGATCCCGACATGATGAGCGTGAAGGCCGACCGCTTGCTGAGAAACGCCCGTCATGTGGCCTACTTCCGCAAGCGCGGTCACCCGGGCAAGGCGCGGCAACTGGTCAATGGCCTTCTGCATGCCGAGGTCACGGAGTACCCGATGGAGTACCCCCTGACCACGGAGATTCCGCACGACGACCCGCGCTACATCGCCCAGCTGTCCAGCTTCTATCAGGACTGGCAGGCCCGGCTGACGGAGCTGACGCGCAGCGAGGATGTGATCGTGCTCTGCGAAGGCGATCCATTCTTCTACGGCTCCTTCATGCATCTCTATGTGCGCCTGCGCCAGGCGGAACAGGTGACGGTGGAGGTGCTGCCCGGCATACCCGGCATGGTGGGCTGCTGGCATGCCACCGGCATTCCCATGACCTGGGGCGACGATGTGATGAGCGTGCTGCCCGCGACCCTGCCCGATACGCCGCTGCGCGAGCATATGGCGCGCTCGGACGCACTGGTCATCATGAAGGTGGGACGGCATCTGGGCCGCATCCGTGCACTGCTGGACGAGCAAGGCAAGCTGGAGCGCGCCTGGCTGGTCATCAACGGCACCATGAGCGATCAGCAGGTCATGCCGCTGCGCGATGCACCCGAGCGCTGCCCCTATTTCGCCATCATCGTCGTGCACGGCCAGGGCCGCCGCCCGGCAAACGACATGTGATCGCGCTGTCATGAGCACGACCACAATGCCTCCACAACTCCTAGTGCTGGGCCTGGGCCCGGGCGATGATGCCCTGCTGACGCAGCAGGTGCGCGAAAGCATTGCCAGCGCCAGCGATGCATTCGGCTACTTTCCCTATGTGGCGCGGCTGCAGGGTCTGGAACATCTGCAACTGCACGCCAGCGACAACCGCGAGGAGCTGGAGCGTGCGCGCAATGCCTTGAATCTTGCAGCCCAGGGCCGCAAGGTGCTGATGCTCTCGTCGGGCGACCCGGGCGTATTCGCCATGGCCAGTGCCGTGTTCGAGACGCTGGAGCAGGCCAGCCCCGAGGAGCATGCCCGCTGGCAGAGCGTGGACGTTCAGGTGCAGCCGGGCATCACCGCCATGCTGGCCGCGGCAGCGCGTCTGGGCGCCCCCTTGGGACATGACTTCTGCACCATCAACCTGTCCGACAACCTCAAACCCGCCAGCATCATCGAGCGCCGCATCCGTCTGGCCGCCCAGGCCGATTTCGCCATGGCGTTCTACAACCCCTGCTCTCGGTCACGCCCGCAAGGCTTTTCCCGGGCACTGCAGGTGCTGCAGCAGGAGTGCGAGCCCGAGCGCCTGATCTGCTTTGCCCGCAACGTCAGTCGCCCCGATGAAACGCTGCAGATCGTGCGGCTGCTGGATGCACAAGCCGATATGGCCGATATGCGCACGGTGGTGATCGTGGGCAACAGCCAGACCCGCCAGGTGGGCAAGCATGTCTATACCCCGCGCAGCTATGAGACAAGCAGCAGCGCTACCTCTGCCGTGACAGACCATGCCTGAGCGCACACAAGGCCTTGCCGGGTACAGCTGCTCAGCAGCACTGCCGGCGCAGCCACTCCATGGCCTGCTGCGGGCATTGGCACTGGGCGCGCGGCGCCAGCACAGGCCTGTCGACCATGATGACCGGAATACCCAGCTGCCGCGCGGCCTCGATCTTGGCATAGGTATCTGCGCCACCGGCGTTCTTGCTGACGATGCAGTCGATGCGGTACTGCCCGAGCAGCACCAGTTCGTCGGCGAGCCGAAACGGACCGCGCGCCACGATCAGCTCATAGCTGGATGCCGGCAAAGGCAAGGCGCCGCCTTCCCGGTCGATGACGCGCAGCACAAACTGGTGCTCGCCGGCCAGGCCCGCAAACGCCGCCAGCTGCTTGCGCCCTATGGCCAGAAACACCCGCTTGAGCATGGGGCTCAGGATCTTGGCGGCAGCCGCCATATCCGGCACATGCCGCCATTGATCGCCGGGCTGTGCCTGCCAGGCTGGCCGCTCCATGGACAGCAAGGGCAGATCCAGTTGGGCACAGGCCGCGATGGCATTGGCACTCATCTGTGCCGCGAACGGGTGGGTGGCGTCGATGACATGGGTGATGTGATGCGCACTCAGGTAATCGACCAGCCCCTGCACGCCGCCAAAGCCGCCTACACGCACCGGCAAAGCCGGAGTACGGCGCGTCTGGGTGGCTCCGGCATAGGAATAGATGGCTTGCACCCCGGCCTCATGCAGCAGCGTGGACAACATATAGGCATCGAAAGTGCCGCCTAACAGGAGAACTTGGGTCATGGCCAATCCGTGGCTTTCAATTATCGGAATTCATCCGTCAGGGCTGGAAGGCCTGAGCCCCGCAGCGCGACAAGCCCTGGATGATGCCAGTGTTGTGTTCGGCAGTCCGCGTCATCTGGCGCTGGCGCAGGCAGGAGCGCGTGGCAGAGCGTGGCCGATCCCCTTCAGCGTCGAGCCCGTGCTGCAACTGCGCGGACAGCAAGGCGTGGCCGTGCTGGTGTCCGGCGATCCGTTTCACTTCGGTGCCGGTGCATCGCTGGCCAGACGCCTGGAACTGGGCGAGTGGCGCAACTACCCTCAAGCCTCGACATTTTCCTGGGTTGCAGGCGAGCTGGGCTGGTCCCAGGAGCGCACCCATTGTCTGGGCCTTCATGCCCGCAGCCTGAGCAGCCTGACGCCTCTGCTGGCGCCTCAAGAGCGCTTTATCTGCCTGTTGCGTGATGGAACGGCCGCTCACACTCTGGCTCAATGGCTGCAGCAACAGGGCTGGGGCGACAGCCCGCTGTGGCTGGTGGAGCAGGCAGGCAGCAATCAGCAGGACATACGCAGCGGCACGGTGCGCGAACTGGCCGCCCTGTTGGCAAGCCAGCCAGCCAAGGCCCCTGTGACTGCGGCTTTCGAAGCGCGCGGCGAAAAAGGTCTGTCCAGGGTACCAGGCAGGCCCGTCAGTGAGTTTGCACATGACGGGCAGATCACCAAGAGCCCGGTGCGGGCCATGACGCTGGCTGCGCTGGCTCCGCGCCAAGGCGAGTGGCTCTGGGATCTGGGTGCGGGCTCGGGCTCGGTCGCCATCGAGTGGTGTCTGGCTGGCGGTCAGGCCATCTGCGTGGAGCAGCACGCCGCGCGTGTGGCCAATATTGCGCAGAACGCTGAGCGCTATGCGGCAGCGATCGAAGTGGTTCACGACCATGCCCTGGCAGCCCTGCCCCGTCTGCAGCCAGAGCCTCAGGCCGTTTTTGTCGGCGGTGGCTTCAGCGCGGAGCTGTTCAATGCCCTGCACATGCGTCTTTCCGGACCTTGGCGGCTGGTGGTGAATGCCGTGGCGCTGCACACTCAGGCACTGCTGCTGGAGCTGCACCGCACGCATGGTGGCCAGTTGTATCAGCTGCAATGGAGCGAAGCACAGAGCCTGGGCAGCATGCATTCCTGGTCCCCGGCCCGCCCCCTGGTGCAGTGGGTCTGGAGCAGTCAATGAGATATTTGTTCGCAGGCTGGGGCTTTCAGGCCGGCGCTCTGCCCCAATCATTCGAAAGCTGCTGGACCCAGGCCCAGCAGAGGCTAGAGAGCGCTGATTCAGCGCCCTGCCGCTGGACCTTTGCTTTCCTGGCCAGCAGGAGCCAGACCTCAGCGGCGAGCGCCTTGCAGGATTGGGCGAGCCAGATTCCGGGCCATATCGACTGGAAGAGCTTTGCAGAAAGCGCGATTGCTCATATCGCCACACCATCCCATTCCGCAAGATTGCAGCAGCGCTTTGCCACGGGCAGCGTTGCAGAAGCCCTGGCCCTGCACGCCGGCACCGTCCTGGCCCATAGCCGACTGCTGGTGCTGCGCACCGTTTCGGCAGACCGACGTGCGACGCTGGCGATTGCCGGCTTGCCGCTGCCCACACCATTTATCCCTGGAGTTTTGCCTTGACCGTTCATTTCATCGGAGCCGGCCCCGGTGCGGCCGACCTCATCACCGTTCGCGGGCGTGATCTGCTGGCTGCCTCGCCTGTGTGTCTATATGCAGGCTCGCTGGTACCCAGCGAGTTGCTGGCGCACTGCCCTGCGGGTGCCCGTCTCGTCAACACCGCCCCCATGTCGCTGGAAGACATCGTGGCAGAAATCCAGACCGCACATGAGCAAGGGCTGGATGTTGTCCGCCTGCATTCCGGTGACCTGAGCATCTGGTCCGCCATGGGTGAGCAGTTGCGCGCCCTGCGCGAGCTGAACATCCCCTACACCGTCACGCCGGGTGTCCCCGCTTTCAGCGCAGCGGCCGCTGCTCTGGAAGCGGAACTGACTTTGCCTGGCTCCTGCCAATCGGTGGTGCTGACACGTACCTCGGGCCGGGCGTCGAGCATGCCCGACGGCGAAACCCTGGCCGCCTTCGCGGCGACCGGCGCCGTGCTGGCCATTCATCTGTCGGTCCATGTGGCCGAGCAGGTGCAGCAGGAACTCACCAGCCATTACGGCCCCGATTGCCCTGCAGCCATTGTCTGGCGCGCCTCATGGCCGGACGAGCAATTGGTGCGCACCCGCGTGGGAGATATCGCCAGCACAGCCCAATCCAATCCGCTGCAGCGCAGCGCACTGATTCTGGTCGGGGCCACACTGAGCCAGCAGGATTTCGGCAGCAGCCGGCTCTATGCCAATGACTACGATCGCCGCTATCGGCCGCGCGGCGACGAACCGCGTTTTCCGTGCGGAACCGAGGGCGCCTGATGCTGGAGCTATTCCTGATCGGCATCGGCACCGGCAACCCCGATCACCTCACCCGGGAAGCCGAGAAAGCGATTCGCAGCGCCGACCTGGTTCTGCTGCCACACAAGGAGGACAGCAAGGCGGAGCTGGCCCAGGTCCGCCTGTCGCTGCTGCAAAGCCTGGCCGTAGACGAGCGCCGAATTGCTCACTTCGACATGCCGCAACGCCGTCAGCAGGGATCGGACTACGACCAGCAGGTGGATGAGTGGCACGACGCCATTGCCCGGCGCTGGCAAGTCAGTCTTCAGGACCGTCTTCCTGAGCGCTCGGGGCGTGTGGCCCTGCTTGTCTGGGGCGACCCGGCCCTCTACGACAGCACGCTGCGCATTGCCTCGCGTCTGGGCCTGGCCCGCGAACAGGTACGCGTCGTGCCCGGCATCACATCCATGCAGGTGCTGTGCAGTGCCCACGGCATTGCACTCAATGACATCGGCGAGCCCTTTCTGATCACCACCGGTCGCCAGTTGCGCGAAAACGGCTGGCCATCCGGGGTGAATACCCTGGTCGTGATGCTCGATGGCCAACGCAGCTATGAACAGCTGAAAGACACCGATGTCGACATCTACTGGGGCGCCTATCTGGGCATGCCCCAGCAATTGCTCATGCATGGCCGGCTTTGCGACATCGCGCCAGACATCACCAGAAGGCGCGCCCAGGCCCGCGAGCAAAATGGCTGGATCATGGACATCTACCTGCTGCGCAGGGTTGCGGCACCCTGACCCAAGGCCGCCAAGGCGCATCAGTCGCCTGGCAGGTACACCGGATCACCATGCGGTGTGCTTCACCTCATCAAGGACTCGATGGTCCGGGACGTTCAGCTTGATTGCCAGTGCCTGCCTATGCGGACGCAGGTGCTGCCGCATGAGGCAGCTCGAGCCGATGCCAGAGCCTGAGCATCTCCTGCAGCAGCGCTGGCGCATGGTCTGTGCGATACACCGCACCCAGCGGCGGCAAACCTCCCTCTATACGCACATCCAGCGCACGCACACGCCCCTGGGAACGCAGTCCCGGCAGGATGCTGCGAGGCACCAGCGATACGGCCCCAGGCTGGGTGAGCAGGCCCTCGAGCACGGGCAGGGACACGGTGGAGGCCGGAAACCAGGAGGCATCCTCCAGCACGGGCAGCACCTCGGTCTCCACGATATTGCGCACCGCGATGCCAAAGCTCGGCAGCACCCAGCGCGCGCCCCTCAAGGCAGGCAGCGGCACATCGCGCCGCCCGACAAGCGGATGACCGGCATCCGCAATCACCACGGCCGCATCCAGCAGCAGCGGCTCAAAGGAAAACTCCGCCGGCAAAAGCTGGGGCTGGCGACAGAACACCACATCGAGACCCGAAGCCATGAGCTGCGACAGCAAAGGAGCGCTGGCGTCCTCATGCACATCCACATAGACCTGCGGGTGTGCCTCATAAAAGCGTGGTAGCAGTTGGGAGAGCACCGAAAGCGCAGCTGCCGGGATGGCCCCGAGGCGTAACGCTGCCGAAGCCCCGCGACGGATGGAGGCCAGCGATTCGGACACTTCCTGCAATCCCACCAGCATGCTGCGTGCCGCATCGATCAAGGCCTGGCCTGCCACTGTGGGCCGCATGCCGCGCGCATGGCGTTCGAACAGCTTGATGTCCAGCACCCGCTCCAGTTCGGCCAGGGCCTGGGTAGCTGCTGACTGACTCATGCTCAGCTCCACTGCCGCCTGCATGACCGAGCCACATTGCTGCAAAGCCAGCAAAAGCTGCAACTGACGCAGCCGTACCTGCTTGACCATACGGGAAAAGAGCAAGCGGCCCTCGGGGCTTGCAGCCCCTGCTCCGGCCTGTATCTGAGAAAAAGAAGAGTCAGCAGCCATGATTTCAACGGGTGTCGATCGCTTCCGCAAAGTTCGTTGCAGCCTCTCGCCAATGCCGGCAGCGAACATATCCGGTGTTCGAGAGCGAGCCACTCGCATCGAGCATCGAAATGACCGTTATTCGGATAGTGTGCACGCATCTGACTATGCACTCGCTCCCGATTGCCCCTATTGCTGATGACAGAGGGCTGTACCAGCCACCCGTGAACTTCCCAAGAGTAATCAATGCATGGGCCTACCTAGTCGCTGACTCGCCTTTGAGATCGCATAGTTCACAAGGCAGTAAAGCGCCGCCACGACCAGGTATACAGGCACCAGCGAGTGGTAGTTCGCTATCAGCACCTTGGCGTTCTGCATGAGTTCACCATAGGTGACGACATAGCCGAAGGTGGTGTCCTTGACCACGATCACCAGTTGCGCAACCAGTGCCGGAACAATGTAGCGAAGGGCCTGAGGAAAGACGATGGAGAAAAAGACCTGGACTTCGGTCAACCCCAGGCTTCGCGCAGCATCGGTCTGGCCGCGCGGAACGGCGAGCACGCCAGCGCGGTATACCTCGGCAACCACGGCTGCGGTACTCAGGCCTATGGGCAAGGTCAGCATCCAATAGGTGCTCAGCTTGATCCCGACCGATGGCAGCACCAGAAAGCAAACATAGATGAGCAGCAGCGTCGGCGTGCCGCGCAGGAACTCGATGACAGCAATGCTGGGCCAACGCATCAGCCTCAGCCGCGACAGCCGCCCCAGCAGCAGCACCAGCCCGAGGGCCAGAGCAATGACGGCGGCCATCGCCGACGACGCCAGCGTGCCGAGCAGACCTTTGGCAAGAAAGCTCCAGGTCGTCGGCCAGGCAAAGAATTCCCAATACGGGGCATCGAGCTGCCCTGCCGAGTGGAAGCGGAACACGATTGCCACCGCCAGCAAAAGCAGCACGGCTGCCGCGATCGAGCTCACCGCGTTGGTGACGGCCCGGACCTGGGCGCCTGGCGCAGCAAACAGAAAGTCCTCCAGAGAACGGCTCATCGCAGTATCCGCACTTTCTTTTCCAGAGCCGCGCCGGCCCAGGCGATGAGCAGGCCTGTCGCAACATACATCGTGGCGGCCACGGCGAACGCGGCAATGCCGAGCGCCGAATCGTTGGCGATCTTGGATACGAGCGCGGTGAGCTCCCTGCCTGGAAACGGCAACTGCGACGCCAGAGAGGTCGACAGCATCAATGCAATCAGCAGCGAAGTCATCGGCTGCACCACCGAACGCAGCGCCTGTGGCAAGACCACGGCAGAAACAATCTGCAGCGGCCGCATGCCCAGGCTGAGCGCAGCCTCAATCTGGCTACCTGGAATGGTGTTGATCCCCGAGCGCAGATAGTCCGCCGTGAATGCGGAGCAGACCAGCGTCAGCGTCAGGATCACGCTGGGCTCATAGTCAATCACGATGTTGAGATCGGGGAGCGCGAAAACGATGAAGATCAGCAGCGCTACGCTGGGAATATTGCGGAAGATCTCGACGTAGACGGTCAGTGCCATGCGCAGCGGCGGCAATGGCATAAGCCTAAGCACCGCGATGACCGTGCCCAGCATGACCCCGGGCACAAAGGACACCACCGTGAGCTTCCAAGTCAGCAAGAGGGCCTGCCAGAAGGCAGGCCCATAGTCGGCCAGGAGCCTGGAAACCTCACCCATCGTTCAAGGCAGAGCGGGCGGTGTCGGAACAGTCGTGCTACCGGTGCGCTGCCCTATGGAGATAGTCCAAAGTTTGGCCCAGGTTCCGTCAGCCTCCAGCTTCTTCAGGAAGGCATTGATAAATGCTACGCCGTCCGAGCCCTTGGGCAGTCCAACGCCATAGGGGTCCTGCGCGCCGAATGGCGCACCCGCCAGCCGTGCGTTGCTGGTGCCAAGGCTCAGGGCATTGAGCAGCAGCGTGTAATCGGTCACGTAGGCATCCACGCGCCCCTGACGCAGTGCATCGAGGGCTTCCTGATGTGTCTGAAACTCTTGCACAACAGCCTTGGGGGCATACTGGGCCAATATCGCAGGCCCCGTGGAGCCCGCTTGCGTGGCCACCTTCTTGCCGCCCAGGTCGTTGTATGACTGAACCGTCTTGTTGTTCGACTTGACCAGCACGCCGGACTGCGATGTGTAGTAAGGGCCGGCAAACGAGATCTTCTCGGCGCGAGCAGGAGTGATGGAGTAGGTGGCGAAGACCATGTCCACCTGATTATTGATAAGCACCTGCTCACGCGTGGACGAGGTCACCTGCGTGAACTGGTACTTCGAGGCGTCGCCCAGAATATAGCGAGTGATGAGCTGGGCCAGACCCAGGTCAAAGCCGCGGATCTTGCCGTCTTTCTCATTGAGCAGCGAGAAAAGATTCGAGGTTTGCGTGCTGCCGAGGCGCAGCGTGCCAGCCTGTTTGATCTTGCTGGCCCAGGTGCTTGATGCGATGGTCGCCGCATCGGCCACAGGCCCCTGGGTAACCAGAGCATCATAGGCCGCTGCATTGATGGGAGTGCCCTGTGCGAAAAGCGACCCACCGGTCACGATCGTCAGTGCCACCACGGTGGATTTCAGAATGGATTTGATCGACATGCGGTCTTCTTGGATGGTCTGCGACGCGAATCAATATAAAGCAGCATTTGGAATGCGCGAGCCGCTCGTCCGAGCGGAGCCACCATTGTGCACACAATACAACCCTTGTGCCCCAACACGGCACGACGCCGCCAACAGTCCCAGGCTTTGCCCAGCCCTCATTCGAGAGTCTGCCCCGGCCGGCGTCCGGCTGTGGCAACCAGCGAACAGTCTGAACTCAAGCTCGATGCGATTGCTCGTGCCCAAGCCGGCCAAGCAGCGCCGGCCGCAGGCAAGGCAATATTGCCGCTGCTCGATCACACCGCCAAGGCAATCTGCTGAGAGCACCTCGACGGTGGCTTTCAAGTCATCAACTTGAGAAGCCGAAACCTCCGATGTCACCGAGCGTGAACAAAATACACACGCCCCCCAAACAGATCCAGCGATTTTGAGCGGCATCTCTGTCCCAGGCACTGTCCATGGCAAACGTGATCAATGATCTCAAGGATTGTGAGGGGTATAAGGGTTTTCACCAGTAAAAATCACACCCCACAGGGAGAGGCGCACCCAAGGTATCGGCAAAGCTTATAGCTAACCGCAAATAACATGTACTGCCAAGGCTCCGAAATTTCTATATTTCATTTCCATGACGGCAGAAATTCGTGAACAGCACTGATGGTGTAGGCATGGATTGGCCGATACCTTTCAGGAGCCCTCCATGCCCATCTCTTCACGCACTCGCTGCTGCACAAAAGGCCTCACTCGCCGCGTCGGCCTGCTCTCGCTGGCGGTTGCCAGCTCCTTGTGGACCCTGGCCGCATCGCAGGCGCTGGCCGCTGACGCCTATCCAAGCAAGCCGGTCAAGCTCATCGTGCCTTTTGCCGCCGGCGGCTCCACCGACATCGTGGCGCGCGTGATTGCCGAAGGCATGCGCACCACGCTGGGACAACCGGTGATCGTGGACAACAAGGGCGGCGCTGGAGGGCTGATCGGCAGCGAGGCCATCGCCCAGGCAGCTCCGGACGGCTACAGCATTGGCATGGCTACCGTGAGCACGGCCACCATCAACCCCCTGCTCTACAAACGCGCCAGCAAGATTGAAGGCAAGCTGCTTCTGGTGGCCAATCTGGTGACCATGCCTTCGGTCTATATGGCCCACCCCAAGATGGGCGTGAACAACTTCAACGACTTCCTCGCCAAGATCAAGGCACAGCCCGGCACCTACAGCGCCGGAGTACCGGGACTGGGAACGCTGGGACATCTGATGGTCGCCTCGTTCAACGAAACCATGAAGACCCAGATCCAGATCGTGCCCTATCGCGGCAACGGCCCTGCACTCAATGACGCCCTGGCCGGCATGGTTCAGATCATGACCGACCAGCTGCCCTCGGCAATGCCACAGATCAAGGGCGGCAAGCTGCTGCCCGTGGTGGTCGCCTCACATGGCCGCTCGCCCGACCTGCCCAATGTGCCTACCTTCAAGGAACTGGGCTACGACGAACTCAACGAACTGGGCATCAGCTGGTTCGGACTGGTCGTCCCCAGCAACACACCAGCCCCCATCGTGAAGCAGTTGCAGGATGCGGCTGTCAAAGCCGTCCACCTGCCCGAGGTGCAAAAGCATCTGAAGAATCTGGGCGCTACGGCGACCGAGACGGCACCCTCCCAGTTCCCGGCCCAGATCGCCGCCGAGCTCAAGCGCAACAAGGCCCTGCTCGACAAGGCCGGCGTCAAGCCCGAATAAGAGCCTGCCCTGCGGCCGGCGCTCGCTGCAGTCGTCCGGCGGCTTACTCATGCCCCATCTTCTTCACCACAGCTCAAGGACACTTTTGCCATGCAAGCGATGAGCGCCCTGCAGAATTTCTTTCAACGTGAGACACCGCGCATGACGGCGCTGGCCGACCAGATCTGGTCTCTGGCCGAGCTGCGCTATGCCGAGAACGCGTCGGTCCAGCTCCACATCGATGCGCTGCAGCAGGCTGGCTTTCGCATCACCCGCGATGTGGCAGGCATCCCTACCGCCTTCATGGCCGAATGGGGCGATACCGGCCCGGTCATTGCCTTGCTGGGTGAATACGACGCCCTGTCAGGCCTGAACCAGCAAAGCGGTGCACTGGTGTGCACCCCGTCCACCGACAGCCCCGGTCTGGCCGGCCACGGCTGCGGCCATCATCTGCTGGGCACTTCAGCGCACTTTGCCGCTATTGCTCTGCAACAACACCTGAAAAGCACAGGAACGAATGGACGCGTGCGCTATTACGGCTGTCCGGCCGAGGAAGGCGGCTCCGGCAAGACCTTCATGGCCCGCGCCGGTGTGTTCGATGATGTGGATGCAGCACTGACCTGGCACCCAGCCAGCTACACCGGTCTGTTCAGCCAGAGTACGCTGGCCAATATCCAGGCGAAGTTTGTCTTCCACGGCAAGGCATCGCATGCCGCGCACTCTCCCCACCTGGGCCGCAGCGCCTTGGATGCAGTGGAGCTGATGAACGTAGGGGTGAACTATTTGCGCGAGCACATGCCCTCGGACGCCCGCGTGCACTACGCTGTCACCGATAGCGGTGGTCTGTCACCGAATGTCGTGCAGGCGCGCGCCGAAGTGCTGTATCTGGTGCGGGCAGCACGCAACCACGAAGCCACCGAACTCTATGAGCGCGTTCAGAACGTGGCGCGTGGCGCCGCGCTGATGACGGACTGCAAGCTCGAAATCATCTTCGACAAGGCCTGTTCCAATCTGCTGCAAAACAGCACGCTGAACAGCGTGATGCATGCGCAGATGCAGGCACTGGGACAGTTGCAGGCCGATGCACAGGCGCATGCTGTTGCCGGCCAGTTCCAGGCCACGCTGGACAAAAGCGATGTCGATGCCGTCAGCCGCCCTTTGGCGAGCGTGCTGCGCGGCAAGGTGCCGGCCATTTTCGAAGGTCTGACGCCCTACGACCCGAACACCAAAGACATCATGTTCGGCTCCACCGACGTGGCCGACGTGAGCTGGATTACGCCCACGGTTCAGGCCTGGGTGGCCTGCTATGCTTTCGGCACGCCGCTGCACTCCTGGCAGATGGTGTCACAAGGGCAGTCCGGCCTGGCTCACACCGGCATGGTGCACGCCGCAAAAATTCTGACAGCCACCGCCGTGGAACTGTTCGCCCAGCCCGAGTTGCTGGAACGCGCCAAGGAAGAACTACTTCAACGCCGCGAAGGCAAGCCCTATGTCTGCCCCATTCCTGCAGAGGTAACCCTGCCCTTTTTGCGAAAGTAAGTTGGCAACGGCTCCCTCCTTTGAAAGGAATTTCGTCAACTTCAAAGCAAAAGTCCCTGAAAACACCCGCCAGGATTGAGGATTCGCAATGCGCGCCAGCTTGCTCTGCCTCAAAGCGGCAGCAGTCAAAGCTTGATGCAGCACAAGCCTCCAGCCAGGCCGAGCGGCCATAGTGAGACATGCCGCAAGAAGGCGGAAACTCAACAGGGAGGCACCATGAAGCTGATGATCGATCTCTTTTCAACCGACTACGGACTGATGAGCCTGGCCGTGATTTTGCTGATCATCGTCATGGCCGCCTTCTTTACCCGCCTCTTCCTTGGCAAGATAAAGAACGTTGCCAGTACCCCATTGGAGTAAATCCAAACTTCATAGCACGCTGGACATGCACTGCCTTGGGTTGCTGGCGACATGACACGGTTCGAGTGCAAAAAAAGGGTTCATCGCGCATTACCGGGGAAGGCTGCGCGAATCTTCAGAAAGAAATAGTCCTGATCGCGGTAGCCATAGGCCCGGCGCTTGATGACCTTGATGGTGTTGTTGATGCCCTCGACAACACTAGTGTTCAACGGATGCCGGCATCGGGCGATGATCCCGTGCAGGTAGCTTTGCAAGCGCTGAGCAAAGGTGCTCAGTGCTGTAATACCGCTTTGGCGCGCTTGCTCACACCAGTGCTGCCAGGCGCGATGCGCCCAAGCCGGACGACGGTAAAACCACAGCTGTTTTAGCTCATCGCGCAAGACGTATACCGCCATTAATGGCTCATTGGCCGCCAGCAGCTCCTTGAGCTGCACTGCTTGTTGAGCCTGCAGCTTGTTGCGATTGCGCAGTAGCAACCAGCGGCTGGACTTGAGCACCTTGCGCGCCGAGGGCTGTTGGCGCAGCAAGTTGGCCTGATCGACACGCACTCGGTCGATAACCTCCCGGCCATACTTGGCCACGACATGGAACAGGTCATAGACGATCTCGGCGTTGGGGCAGTTGGCCTGGATCTCCAGCTCGTAGGCAGTAGTCATGTCGATAGCAACCGCGCGAATGCGCTGGGCAACGCCAACGGGCAACTGCTCGAAGAACTGGCGGGCCGTCTCGCGTGAGCGCCCTTGCCCCACCCACAGCACCTGCCGGCTGATGGGGTCGACGACGACTGTAGCGTAGCGATGGCCCTTGTGCAACGCAAACTCGTCCATTGCCAAGTATTCGATCCGCTCCCATTGCGGCTGCGCGGTAGTGGCCAGCAATAAGGCCTTGTCGATGGACTTGACCGTGTGCCACCCAAGATCGAAGAAGGCCGCGACTGCCTTGATGCTGCTGCTGCGAAGCAACTGGCTGCACGCCTGTGCCAGACGGTCTGTGACGCGCTGGTAGCGACCGAGCCAGCTGAGTTTCTCCAGGCGCGGGCCACCACAGCTATCGCACCACAGACGCCGACGCGGCACATGCAGCACCACCTTGTACTCGAACAATGCCAGATCGCGCACGCGCCGTGTCGTGGTCTCATGGACTTGGCTGCACTGCGCACCGCAGCGTTCGCAATGCATGACGCTGGCCTGCGGCTTCAGATAGATCGACACGGTGCGGCTATCGCCCTGGGGCCACTGCACACGTTCAACCTCGTAGCCCTCCCAGCCGCCAAGAGCCTGCAATAACTTCGAGTCCAGCATTTGATTTGTTCTCCGATGTCAGCTTCGCTGCCGTCAGATTACAAAACGAACGGGCTCATCTCCACGGAATTCCTCGATGAACCAAAAAAAGGCCGGAGCTTTCACTCCGGCCTTTTTCTCGACCGCACCGCCCAGCGTGCTCAGTAATGCGGCGGCAACTCGTCGCGCAGATTGCGCACCATCGCGCCCCCGCCTTCTGGCGCTTGGCGCTTGAGTTCCCTCACCTCGTTGATCAACAGATCGATCTGCTGCTGCTGGCGGTAGATCGTCATATTGAGTTGCTCGAGCAAATCCTCGGTGTAGCTGGCCTTGATCTCCAGCTCCATGATTCGCTCTTGCAGCGCTTCGTGACCATCGCTCATGACTTCAGCGCCTTGGCAAGACGAGCAATGCCTGCGCGAATCTTGTCCTCGTCAGCCGTGGCAAACGAGAGGCGGAAGGTCGCCGTATCAGGGTTCTGTGCATAGAACGGAGCGCCCGGTACAAAGGCCACACCCTCTTCAATGGCCTTCTTGGCCAGCATAGCCGCATCCGCCAATTGGCCACGCGCGCCCGTCAGCCGCACCCACATGAACAGGCCGCCGGCAGGCTGTACGAACTCGACGGCATCGCCCAGTTGCTCACGCAGCGCATCGCCCATGGTCTTGGCACGCTTGGCATAGACCTCGCGCACATGAGCCAGGGTCTTGGGCATGGCACCGGACTTCAGATACTGGGCTGCAGTGGCCTGGGCAAAGGTGCTCGTATGAGCATCGCTGAACTGCTTGCACATCACGGCGCGAGCCAGCAATTCGGGATGTGCAATCAGCCAGCCGATACGCAGACCGGGGCTGAGCACCTTGGACAAGGAACCGCAGTGAGCGAGCCACTCTCGGCTGCCGGGGACTTCGCGTGTCAGCGACAGCAGACTGGCAGGAGGCGCTTCATTGAAGTATAGATCGCCGTAGGGGTCGTCTTCCACCACCAGAGTCTGGTACTTGACGGCCAGTTCCAGCACCTTTTTGCGGCGTTCCAGACTCAGCATGGCACCACTGGGGTTGCCAAAGGTCGGGATCAGATAGACCAGCTTGGGCTTGTGCTCGGCAATCAGCTTTTCCAGTTCGTCGGTCTTCACGCCATGCTCATCCACAGGAGCAGAGATCACCTCTGCGCCATAGAGGCGGAAACACTGAATCGTGGCCAGGAAAGTCGGGCCTTCGACGATGACCTTGTCACCCTCTCCCACCATGGTCTTGCCCAGCAAGTCCAGTGCCTGCTGGCTGCCGGTGGTGACGACGAGCTGATCAGGCGCCACATCGGGCACGCCCTTGCCGGCCATAAAGGACGACAGTTGCTCGCGCAGCGGCTGGTAGCCCTCTGTCGCACCGTACTGCAATGCGGCTCCCGCCTCCTGCTGCAGGGCTGCCGCAGAGGCAGCGCTGATCCCGGCTACGTCAAACATGGCACTGTCTGGAAAGCCGCCCGCAAAACTGATGATGCCTGGCTTGCCCAGCAGCTTGAAGAGTTCGCGGATCGCAGAGGTTTCTACGTTATCGAGTCGTTTGGCAAATTGCATACGTTTTCTTGGTTAAAGCGCTACGGGAATCTCGTCGCTGCTTGAGCGGCAGATGCCCATTGTGGCGCGCGAATAGCTCCAGAGACAGGAAGTGGCTTTTATGTAGGCGCTATTCCATGCTGCAAGTAATCAAGCTCCTACCAATTTATAAAAGTTGATAGTAATTGTTAATTACGCATAACTTCGTGTCTCAAACTTTGAATTGGACAGCGCCTAGCCTCTGACAAGAACATACGCCTACCGATCAACGGACCGCGTATTTGACGGATTTTTTCACTTGTTTTTGGGATGGAGGATTTATGCGCACTAATACTTTTACCGGCAAGGCCCTGTCTGTCGCCATTGACGGCAAGACCCCGTTGAGCCTGCGCAGCCTATGTGCCGTAGCCTTGGTTGCCAGTCTGGCTGCCTGTGGCTCGAGCGGCTCTCTGCGCAGCGACCTCGGACCCGACGGCACCGGCGGCGGAGATGTTGTTGCCGGAGGCGGCACTGGTGGCGGAACTGGCGGTGGCACAGGCGGCGGTACCGGTGGTGGCAATACCGGTGGTGGCAATACCGGCGGCGGTGATGGCGGCACGGGCAATCCGCCTGTGGCAAGCACTCCGCTCACGCCGGTGCGTGACACCGTGGCGGATGTCACGGGAACGCTTTCCGGAACAGGCGGCGTCATCAGCGACGTCAACAACATCGTGACCTCCACTCTGGGCACGGCCACCAACGGCACGCCTCTGAGCGGTGTGGCCCAGCCGGCCGGCGGCATTCTTGGCAATGTGAACAATGCCGTCAACAGTGTGGGTAGCGGCGTCAGCGCAGGCCTGGGCCAGATCGGCAAGACGGCCGACCCCATCGGCACCACCTTGCAAGGCGTGGCTCCTGCTGTCGGCTATCTCGGCGCTGCGGTCACTTCGGCAGGCAAGACGGTCAGTGCGCTGGACACTCCTCAGCTTGGCGTGGTCGGCGATGTGGCGGGCCTGGCAGGCGGCACGGTACAAATCCTGGGTACCACCGTTTCCGGCGTCGAAGGCACGGCGGCAAAGCTGACCGGCAACCCGCTGGTCTCGGGTTTGACGACTCAGGTCAGCCAGGTCGCCACACCGGTATTGAGCACCGTGCTCGGTACCACCCAGAATCTGGTTCAGACCACAGGTCTGGGCCAACCGGTTAACAGCTTGCTGGGCACCGTGGGCGGTGTAGTCAATCATGTGGGAGTTTCCGTCACCAGCACCGGGGTTCCCGTTGTTGCTCCGCTGGGCGGTGTGGTTTCGGGTGTCGGCCAGACCGTGGCCGGCCTGGGGGGCGTGGTGACTGGCCCGGGCACACCTAGCGGCGGCCTGCTCGGTGGCGCACTTGGCAATGTCACGGGCGGCACAGGCGGCCCCGCTGGTGGACCAGGCAATGTTGTCGGCGGCATGCTGGGCGGCGTCACAGGGCTTGTCGGCGGTGTCACGGGATCGGCTGGCGCTCCAGCAGGAGGCACCGGCAGTGCAGGCACTGCGGTGACGGGCCTGGTCGGCAACACCGTTGGCACAGTCACAGGCCTTGTGGGCGGTGTACTTGGCGGCGTGACCAATGTAGCTGCGGGCGCAGGAGCTGCAGGTGGTGCAAGCACCTCGGGCGGCCTGCTAGGTGGACTGCTGGGCGGCAATCTGGCGCTCGGCCTGGGCGGTGGAGCGGTAGCCACCAGCAAATAAGGGGAACGGCGGTGGTCTGTGCACCGCTTGAGCCTGGCCCGCCTGCAGGCGGGCTTTTTTACGAAAGCCCCATACCCAGTTCTGGGGAGGTAGGGAACAATGAGAGTCATAAAAATAGAACAGGAGGGACTTTTGCAGTCAAAAGCAAAACCACAGGGCCGCATCAGCTACAGGATTCAGGCACTGGCACTTGCGGCCTGGGCTCCTCTGGCCTGGTCACAGCAGGCTGGCAACCCGCTCAACAGCCTGCCCCAGACACCCGAAGCTGCAAGGAATCTGCAGCAGCAGCCCAGGCAGGTACCGATGCAGATAGACAAGCCTCAGCCTAGTCTTCAGGATCTCATCAACCTCCGGGTCGCAGTACGTGGCGTCAATGTGCAGGGAAGCACGGCAATTCCTTTCGAAGAGGTCAGCGCGCTTTTCACGCCCTTCATCAATGGCACGCATACGGTGGGCGAGCTCAACGCCGCGACCCAGAAGGTCAGCGAGCTGTATCAACGCCATGGCTACGCCCTTTCTTTTGCCTACCTTCCTCCGCAGGACTTTGCCAATGGTGCGGTGCAGGTCATCGTGGTCGAGGGCTATGTACAGAGCTTGAATCTGGAGGGGAACTTCGGTCGCTCCGAGGAGCAGATACGCGAAATTGCCCAGCCGCTGCTCAATGAGAGGCCTTTGACCACCAAAACCTTTCAGCACCAGACCCAGCTGATGGCACGCCTTCCTGGAGTGCAGATCACAGCGTCGGCCAATCTGCCGACCACCACCGATGGTGCAGTGCCCCTGGTCATCAAATCCAAGCACAAGCCCATTGCCGTCACCGTCGGAGGCGAGGCGCGCAAGCCCACGCCGCGCATCATTGCATCTCTCACCCTGAATGACCCCTTGTGGGCAGGCAGCCAGCTTCAGGCTTCGGCGATGTTGCAGAACCCCGACAAGGAGCGTTTCGGCAGCATAGGCTTCACTCAGCAACTGAAACCCGAGGGTACGCAGGCACGTGTCAGCTATTCCGACTACCGCAGCTTCAACCCGCCTGCAACGCGCATTCCCGGCATTGACGACCTGACACAGCAGCGCAAGCTGGACTTCAATATCAGCCACCCATGGATCTTGAGCAATACCACCCAGCTCAGCACCACGGCGGGTCTGTATGCCATCAATTACAGCCGTGAACTGGCCGATAGCCAGGCCTCCCTGCTGCGCGAGGAAAAGGTTCGCACGCTCTATGCGCAAATGGCCTGGGCGTCCTTTGGCAAGACCACCACCCGCTCGGCTTCGGTCTTGCTGGCCCACGGCCTGGACAGTCTGGGGGCCTACAAAAATCTGGACCTCTACTATCGGCAGGGCTTGCTGCAAAAGCTTGAAAATCCGGCCAAGCTGGACTTCACACGCATCACCGCCGACTATGCACAGCGCCATCGCTTCGCGAACAAGATGGGCGCCGCTTTTGCCGTGGGCGGGCAATACAGTGCCGACATTCTTCCCGTCCCGGAGAAAATCTCCTTTGGCTCCACCCGCTTCGGCCGCGGCTATCAGGCTGGCGAGTTCTCGGGCGACTCCGGCGTAGGCGCCAGTGCCGAGCTCAACTACCAGTTCCTCATCAACCAGGTCTGGATCAAGTCGGCCGAACCCTATCTGCTCTATGAGTGGGCACGCACGCATCAGCAGACCAGCGGCGTCAGAGGCAATACGCTGCGCTCTGCCAGCCTGGGCCTGCGCCTGTCCGACAGCCGCCACTACGCACTGGACCTGGCCATGAGCAAGCCGCTGGGCGATCGTTCCGTCAACAATCCCGATAGGGAACTGCGCTACAGCCTTGTGTTGAGTTACAACCTGGACCCCTGACTCGCCGCTGTTGCGCCCGCCGAGCCGCTGTATATTGCAGCGGCTTTTTCTTTGTCCCTCTCCCTGAACGACAAGCCACAATATTGCCCATGAAGAAAAACGATATAGCGCCGTTTTTTGCTGCGCTCAAGGCCGCCAACCCCACGCCACAAACCGAGCTGGAATACACCACGGTGTTCGAGTTGCTGACCGCCGTGCTGCTGTCTGCCCAGGCCACCGACGTGGGAGTGAACAAGGCCACGCGCAAGCTTTTTCCTGTTGCCAACACTCCGCAGGCCATTCTGGATCTGGGGCTTGAGGGGCTGGAGAGCTACATCAAGACCATAGGCCTGTACCGCAGCAAGGCCAAGCATCTGATGGAGACCTGCCGCATGCTGGTTCAGCTGCATGGAGGCACAGTACCCAGAACTCGTGAAGAGCTGGAAGCCCTTCCCGGTGTAGGCCGCAAGACCGCCAATGTGGTGCTCAACGTGGCTTTCGGTCAGCCCACCATGGCCGTGGACACGCACATCTTCCGCGTCAGCAACCGCACGGGGCTCGCACCCGGCAAGAATCCGCTGGAAGTCGAAAAGCAGCTGCTCAAGCGCGTACCCGATGAATACGCGGTGGACTCCCATCACTGGCTGATCCTGCTGGGCCGCTATGTCTGCCAGGCGCGCAAGCCCCGCTGCTGGGAATGCGTGGCTTCAAAATACTGCGATTTCACGCCCAAAACCCCGGCACCGGCAGCTAAAAAAAAGAGCTAAAAACGCCTCAAACGAATATCCACAAAGCGCTTGCAGCTATATTTTTTCAAGTTCCTCAGCTCTTGCCGCTGACGCCGGCCGATTCAAAACTGGCCATTTCGTTGAGCATGGTGCAGGCCGAGCGCAGCAGCGGCCAGACCAGTGCCGCGCCGGAACCCTCCCCCAGGCGCAACTGCCAGTCCAGCATGGGCTGGGCCTGAAGGTGGGCCAGCAGGCGGGCATGACCCGGTTCACCCGATCGATGCGCGTACACGCAGCGCTGCAGCACATGGGGCTGCAGGCGGCTGGCCACCAGCACGGCGGCCGTGGTGATAAAGCCATCCACCACGATCAGGCGGCGTTCGGCAGCGGCCTGCAGCACAGCTCCCGTCATGGTGGCGATCTCCAGCCCGCCCATGGCAGCCAGTACGGCCAGTGGTTCTTGCACGCCGGCATGAAAGTCCAGCACCCGCCCGAGCACGGCGATCTTGCGTGCCAGGCCTTCGCTGCTCAGGCCCGTGCCCACCCCGGTCACCTCCTCCACCGGCTCGCCACACAGACGCGCCAGCAGCAATGAAGCGCTGGATGTATTGCCTATGCCCATCTCGCCCAGCAACAGTGCATTGCCCGGCAGTTTCTTGACCAGTTCTGCGCCATTGCGCAGCGCCATCGCACATTGGGCTTCGCTCATGGCCGGGCCCTGGCTGCAGTCCGCCGTGCCATAAGCCACCTTGCGCCGCCACAGGCGCGGCTCATGGGCCTTGGGAAGCTTGTGCGCAGGATCCTGCTCGCGCACCTCAAAGTCGCGGGCCACGCCGCAGTCGACCACATTCAGATCAATTCCGTTCTGCAGGGACAGCACGCTCACGGCCGCGCCGCCAGCGAGGAAGTTCTCCACCATCTGCCAGGTCACGTCGACCGGATAGGCCGACACACCCTGAGCAGCCAGTCCATGATCCGCAGCGAACACCACCATCTGCGGCGCATACAGATTGGGAGTCTCGCAACCCACGATGCCGGCAATGCGCAAGGCCAGTTGTTCCAGCACGCCCAGCGATCCCTGAGGCTTGGTCTTGAAATCCAGGCGATGCTGGACGCGGGCTTTCAGCGCCGCGTCATGGATGTCCTGCACCTGCGGGCAGGACCAGATGGTGGACGGTAGGAATTCGGAAAAAGAAGCGGAACTCATGCGTGCAGTCATTCCCGGTGCATCAGGCCTGAGTGCCATCCACCACCGGGATACGGAAGGCACGTTTTTGGGATCCTGCAAGTATCGCGCTTTCATCGGCACCGGAACACCAAGTTCGTCGATTGCTCAGGCGTAGCATGAAAAAAGGCCCCGAAGGGCCTTGGCTGAAGACGCTGCAAAAGCATCAGCGAATGACTTCCTCAACCGTGATTTCGCGCAGGATGCCGCCATCCTTGACCGAGCCGCTGACAGCGCCGTCCTTGACACGCGCCATACAGGCCTGCTTGTCGATTTCGATCTTGAACACGCCGCAGCGGGCATAGGCATTGCGCTCGTACTGGCTCATGCCCTGGCCGTCGTCGAGCTTGCCCTTCTTGGCTTCGGCATTGGCAGCCATCGCCTCGCGAGAAGACGAATTGCTCTCGCGCATGGGACGCTGGCCCTTGTGATGATGGCGGTGGTGGTGCTTTTTCATCGCAGGCTTGGCCGCATCCATCGCAGCTGCCTCAGCCGCCGGCTTGGCTGCATCCACCTGTGCGCTGGCCATGCCTGCCAGTGACAAAACCGCTGCACCCAAAGCTAGTTGAAGAGTCTGAACCTTGAAAAAAGCCATACGCAACTCCATTCCAAAAAGTGAATAGCCCGGTCAGCTTGCACGCACTCTCAGGCGAGACTTATCGGTTCAGCGGCTATGAGCCCGCAGGATCAGTCCTACAAACCAGGCCGAAGCTCAGAGCGCGCCCGGCTCAAACCATTGCCCCACGCCCTGCGCCAGCCGCGCAAACACCTGCTCCAGGCTGGGTGCATCGTGGCCGAACAGCGCATGAATTACCTCGGCGTTTTCAAACAGGCCGTGCAGATAGGTACCGATGACAGCGCTGTTGCCACCCTGCCATAGCATGCCGGGCAATAGTTCCTGAGCCGGTCGCACGCTGGCCATCTGCATGTCGGCACGAAGCTGGGTCTGGCCATGGTGGATCTCGTAGCCACGTACTGTCACGCCGCTCAGGGCATTCCATGGGGCTTGCAGATCAGGCAGTTGCAGGGTCGTTGGCTGCACGGTCTTGTCCTGCGCAAACAATGTCGCCAACGGCAGCAGACCCAGGCCTGCGGCATTGCCGTCCACGCCATGCAGATCGATCAGCGCCTCACCCAGCATCTGCAGACCGCCGCAAATGCCCAGCACGCGCTTGCCGAGTTCGGCATGAGCGACGACGGCTGCATCCAGCCCTTGCGCACGCATCCAGGCCAGGTCGGCAGCCGTGGCTTTGCTACCCGGCAGAATGACCCAGTCCGCCTCGGCGAGTTGCGCGGGAGAGCGAGCCCAGACCACGCGCACGCCCGGCACTTGCAGCAGGGGCTGAAATTCATCGAGATTGCTGATGCGCGGATAGGCGATGATGGCAATCGTGGTGTGAACGGCCCGCCCGGCTCCCGTGCTGCCGCGATCATCGAACACGCCATCCTCTTCGGGCAGACCGTGCTGGAACTGCATGGGAATGCAGGCCACCGTGGGTACCCCCGTCTTCTCTTCCAGCATCTGGGGCGCCGGTGCCAGCAGTGCGGCATCGCCACGGAACTTGTTGAGCACAAAGCCCTTGATGAGCTTTTGCTCATCCTCAGGCAGCAGTGCCCAGGTGCCGTAGAGATGGGCAAAGGCACCGCCGCGGTCTATGTCCGAGACCAGCAGGCAATGTGCGTTGCAATGCTTGGCCACACGCATATTGACCACATCGCTGGCATGCAGATTGATTTCGGCCGGCGAGCCTGCGCCTTCGATCACCACCACATCGTTTTCGGCACACAGCTCGTCCAGCGCCTGCGCGATCTGCGGCCAGACCTTGAGGCTTCGCCCCCTCCAGGGCATGGCGCTCAGCTCGTCATTGACCTGTCCGAACAGCACCACCTGGCTGCGCGTGTCCGCCTCGGGCTTGAGCAGCAGCGGATTCATGCGTACATCGGGCACGGCCCCCGCGGCCAGCGCCTGCAGATACTGAGCCGTGCCGATCTCGCCCCAGCGGCCCTCGGGCGTGGCCACAACGCGCGCGTTGTTGCTCATGTTCTGCGCCTTGAACGGCGCAACCTTCAGGCCCTGGCTGCGGTAGTAGGCACACAGTGCCGTGGCCACCCAGCTTTTTCCCGCGCCACTGCTGGTACCCAGCACCATGATGCAACGTGCTGTCATGTCTTAAATCTCGGTTGGGATCGGCAGCACCACGCGCTGCAGGATTCTGGCCAGCGCCTCGCCGGGATGGGTGCACATGCCCATATGCGAAGGCGAGGTCTGGATGATGCTGCTGCGCTTGGCCGTGAGCCAGTGGTAGCGCGCGCGCATGGGCAGCCGCGCAATCGGCCCCCCATCGACCCTGCCTTCACAGATGGCCACGATGGAGCCCAAGTGACGGTGCACGGCCTCAAGGTCCACATTCGGGTCCAGCGCCAGCAGACGCTTTTCGTCAAGGGCCACGGCGGCCTGCAGATGGCCGGTGCGCTGGCAGGAGAGGATCACGCCTGCATTCACAAATTCCTCACGTTCCACGCGCGGCACTACCCGCACGATGGCGTAGTCGTAGACCTCATGCGCGTGCATCGATCACTCCTTGCAGCCAGCGGCCACGCTCGGCAAGCCGGGCCACGAAATAATTCACATAGGCCGCGCGATGGGCCTGCACATTCCTGAGCACTTCGCCCTCTTTGTCGGCAGCGGCCTGCTCCAGAAAGCAGTCGGGAACCTCGTCCACGATGCTCTTGAGCACTTCGGGTCCAAGCTTGGCTGCCAGTTGCGCATCCAGCTGCGCCAGCTGGCTGGCCTGTGGCAGCAGCACATGCTCGGCACTGGGCGCAAAAGGCTTGGCCGGATCGGCAACCGTTCCGTTCCAGGCATGGTGAAACGTCAGACTCGCGCCATGATCGATCAGCCAGGGCTGCTTCTGGTACATCAGCATATTGGTGTTGCGCGCCGTGCGATCCACATTGCTGACCAGGGTGTCGAACCACACCAGGCGCGAGGCAAAGTCATCGTCCACCACGTCCACTGCCGGGTCAAAGTTGATGGAGCCCGGCAGATAGTCCAGCCCCACGTTCAGCCCGTCGCTGGCGCGAATCAGGTCCTGAATCTCGGGGTCGGACTCGGTGCGAGACAGGTCGCCGTTCAGGTGCAGCAGCACGATTTCAGGCACCGGCAGGCCCAGCGCACGTGCCATGCCGCCCGAGATGATCTCGGCCAACAGCGCGCGCACGCCCTGCCCGGCGCCCCGGAACTTGAGCACATAGGTGCCCAGGTCGTCGGCCTCGACAATCGCCGGCATGGAGCCGCCTTCACGCAGCGGCGTGACATAGCGCTCCACCAGCACCGAGCGCAGCTTCAAGGTTTCAGTGTCCATGGGAAATGGTAGCGTCTTGCGCTCATCAGGTCTGATCGGCAAGGTCATTCAATGCTTTTCCAGGCTTGCTCCAGCGCGGCCTGCGACACGGGCGGCAGTACGCCCAGCCGCACATGGCCGCTCAGGCCGAAGCTTGCGCAGTCGCGCAGCTTGATGCCCTGGGCACGCAGCCCGGCCAGAGGCGCGGCAAGCTCTGCCAGCGGCAGACCTGCGACAAAGTAATTGGCCTGATGACCGGGAACAACCTGCCAGCCCAGCCTCTCGCACAGCGCAAGCTGCTGCGCCTTCCAGCGGCGCAAGGTCATCAGGCTGTGGGCCAGCCATTGCTGCACCTCGTCCGTCACCCAGGCCTGCAGCATGGCCACGCCATGCGAGCCCACCACCCAGGATGCCGCCAGCGCGTTCAGCGCCTGCAGCTCTGCGGCTGCGACCTGCATGGGCGCAATCGCATAGGCAGCCCGCACCCCCGTCATGCCCAGGGCCTTGTTGGGCGTCCACAGTTGCCAGACACCGTCGAGATCGCGCCCGGGTGGCTGGCCCTCCAGCCATAGCGGACGGTAGGCGCAGTCCAGCACGCGCCATTCCTTCTGCGCCGGCGGCTGCTGCCAGGCAGGCCAGATGTCTTCCATCGCCCCCAGCGGGCTTGAAGGCTCACAGGCCCAGCCGAGCACCGGCGCCACGGCCGCTTCTGTGCGGCGGCACAGCGCCAGCCGCCATACCCGCGCGGCCTGCAGATAGTCACCATAGTGATGCTGGGGAAACTGCACGCTTTTGGCACCGCTGCGCACAGCGTGCAGCGTGAGGCGATGAATCAGCTCGCTGCTGCTTCCGCCGATCAGGATGCGCTCCACCGCCACGCCATGAAAAGCCGCCAGCTGCGCGCGCAATGCCCCGTATTGCGGATCGGGGTATTGCGCCACATGGGCGGCCTGCAACGCCTTCACGGCCATGGGACAAGGCCCGCAGGCATTGCGATTGGTCGAAAAATCGTGCGCCGGAACGCCCAGCGCATCGGTACCGCCATGCATGGCTGCCGCATTCACATCAAACATTGGCAAGCAGCCTTCCTCTCCACAGAACAATCAAAATCATAGCTGCTAACGCAAGCAGGACATGCGCTGCGATCACTTTTGATGCAAATCTTACAGACATCTCCAGATCAGTCGCCTGCGGTGCCCGCCCCTGCGGGTTGAGTCTATAGACGCCGGGCTTGGAAAGCTGAACCCCCAGTGCCTGCGCCATGGCTCCCATGGGCCAGCCACCATTGGGCGATGGCGTCACGGCTGCATCGCGCCTCAAACCCGTCCAGGACAGGCCGCCGGCCAGCAGCGCCAGCCACATTGCGGTGATGCGCGCCGGAATCCAGTTCAGCACATCGTCGGCGCGGGCCGCCCATTTGCCTGCCCATTGCCAGTGGCGGCGGCGGTCGCCCTGGCCTCGCCACCCAGGGTAGCCCCACATGGCGTCGGCAGTATTGGCAAGACGATAGACGGCCGCCCCGGGCAAGCCGGCCACGGCAAACCAGAACAGCGGAGCAATCACGGAGTCGCTGAGGTTCTCGGCCAGGGTCTCGATGGCGCTTTCTCGCACGGTGGCCGCGTCCAGCTGAGTCGTGTCGCGGCTCACCAGCCAGCTCAGGCGCTCCCGCCCTGCGGGCAGCGATTGCTGCAGTGCGGTCTCCACGGCCAGCACCTCATCCTTGAGCATGCGCCAGGACAGTAGCGGCTTGAGCAACACCCCCATCACCAGTCCCCAGAGCCACCAGGGGGCAAAACCCAGCATGAACTGGGCGAGGCCATAAACGATGAAAAACAGAGCCGCCAGCGCACACCAGACAAGCGCTGCCAGGCAGAAACGCAGATAGTCACTCTGTACTTCGGCACGCGGCGCAAGCGCTTGCCCCGACGAGCCCAGCAATTTGCCCATCAGCACCACGGGGTGCAGCCACACTGGCGGCTCGCCCCAAAGCCGATCCAGCAGCAGAGCCACCAGCACGGCCAGCAGGCCCGCCTGCACATTGGCCGCCCAGTTGAGCGCCGCCAGATCACTGGCGGTGAATGCCTGATAGAGCCATGCCAGCGGACTGAGAGAAAGACCGATCAGCTCAGTCCAGCCAAAACTCGTCATGCGTCTGGCTTGCCCTTGCCGGCGCATGGCCCACTGCCCTGCTTGCCCTTGGTCGCCGCAGCCACCACGCGCGAATCATCCCAGACATCGTCCATCAGCATGTCTTCCAGAGGCGCCCGGCAGGCCCATTTTTCCTGCTGCAGCATGGGCTCGGCATAGTAGGCGTCGACTGGGCCCAGGCAGAGCACTCCCAGCGGGTGGGCACCCTCAGGCATCTGCAGCAATCTGGCCAGTGCCAGCGGATCGAAAATCGAGACCCAGCCCATGCCCAGACCTTCGGCACGCGCGGCCAGCCAGAGGTTCTGGATGGCACAGGCACTGCTGGCGATATCCATCTCGGGCAGGGTGCGGCGGCCAAAGATATGCGCCTCGCGTCCCGGCGGCATGGCCACGACCAGCACCTCGGCCGCATCGAGCACGCCCTGAACCTTGAGCTTCATGAAGTCTTCTTCACGTTCGCCCAGGGCATGGGCGGTGCGCACGCGCTCCTCCTCGATCAGACCGTGGATCTGCAGGCGCAATTCGGCACTCCTGACCCGAATAAAGCGCCAGGGCTGCATGAACCCCACGCTGGGCGCGTGGTGCGCAGCGCGCAACAGGCGCAGCAAGACCTCGTCTGCCACCTTCCCTCCTGCAAAATGACGCATGTCGCGGCGCTCATAAATGGCGCGGTAGACGGCAGCACGCTCGGCCTCGGTGAAAGGCGTTGCGGCAATCGTCGCGTAGGAGCTGGTCTTGGATTCGGTCATGGAACTATTGTCGCGCCACAGACATGGCAAAAGCCATCAGTCTTCGATACCTCTTTGAGCGGGAATACCCGCCTGAAAGGCATGTTTGATCAGCGTCATCTCGGTCACGGTGTCGGCGATGTCGATGATTTCCTGCGGGCAGCGGCGACCTGTCAGGCAGACATGCACATCCTTGGGGCGCGCCTTGAGCGTGTCCAGCACCTCCTGCAGCGGCAGCCAGCCATAGATCAGCGGATAGGTGATCTCGTCGAGCACGACCAGGAACAGCTCGCCCGAAAGAATATCGGCCTTGGCCTTTTCCCAGCCGTCACGCGCCAGCTGGGCGGAGTGATCGAGGTCCTTGCTCTTCCAGCTGAAGCCATCGCCCAGCCCTTCGATGGGCAGACCGACCTGCTCGGCCAGGCGATGCTCGCCAAAGCGGGCCGTGGGCACCTTCATGAACTGATAGACCTTGACGGCCTTGCCCCGGCCCGTGGCGCGAAAGGCCAGCCCAAAGGCGGCCGTGCTCTTGCCCTTGCCATTGCCGGTGTTGACGATGATCAGGCCGCGGCGCTCGCCCTCGGGCTTTTCGTAAGGCTTCTCGGTGGGAGGCGTTTCAATATTCATAGCTACTCTCGCTTGTCTATCAAGGGCTTAAGGGCAAAAATTCAAGAATTACGGCCGAGCTCAGCTCAGGCGCGGCAGGGCCAGCCATAGGCCGTCGAGTTCGCGCACCTGTATACGCCGGTCAAACACGGCCTCCAGCGCGGCATGGGTGGCAGGATCGCCGCACGCGCCCTGGTGGGTGATACGGCCGGCCTGCATAACGACCATTTCATCGGCCAGCAGGGCAAAGGACAGCTCGTGCAGCACGCTGACCAGGGTCACGCCTTGCTGCACCAGACTGCGGGCCGTCAGCATCCAGTCGGTCTGGTGGGGCGGGTCAAGATTGGCCAGCGGCTCGTCCATCAGCAGGGTCCGGGCCTGCACTGCCAGAGCCCGTGCCAGCAGCACGCGCTGGCGTTCACCGCCCGATAGCTGGCCTATGCTGCGCTGGCGCCAGTCCCAGGCGTGGGTCTGGCGCAGCGCCTGCTCCACGGCCTGCCGGTCAGCGTTCGAGGCCGGTGCCAGCCAGCCCTGGTGGGGCAAACGCCCCAGCATGACAACGTCATACACGGCCATATCGGCCGCAACAGGCTGATTCTGGCCCAGCCAGGCCAGGGCCTTGGCACGCTCGCGGCCATTCCAGTCGCCGAGCTTGCGGCCCTGCAGGAACACGGCACCGCTTTGCCGCTGGTTGGCGGCACGCATGCCTGCCATGGCGCGCAGCAGCGTGGACTTGCCCGCGCCATTGGGGCCGACGATGGCCGTCCAGCGGCCCTGGGAAATGCGCAGGCTGATCTGGCGCAGCACCTCACGCTCGCCCAGCTGCACGCTCAGGGCATCGGTCGTCAATGCGATACCAGTGTCGATATCGCCATTCATGTGCCATCTCCAGACGGCATGGCGCCACGCTTGTGCATCAGCCAGAGCAGATAGCTGCCTCCCAGCACGGCGGTGAGCACCCCCACGGGCAGCTCCTGCGGTGCGATCAGCCAGCGCGCCAGCAGATCGGCGGCCAGCAGCAGCACCGCCCCCGTCAGACTGCTCAGCACCAGCAGCCAGCGGTGCAGTGCGCGCACCACGGAACGCACCAGATGGGGCGCGGCCAGGCCTACAAAAGCGATCAGGCCGGTCTGCGCCACGGCCGTACCCGTGGCCAGCGCCAGCAGCACGATCAGCAGCAGGCGCAGCGGCGCCAGCGGCAGGCCCAGACTATGGGCCGTAGCCTCGCCAAGTGCCAGCCCGTCGAGCACCCGGCTCAGGCTCCATGACAGCACCAGCGTGGGCAGCAGCACCCACAGCATCAGCCTGCAGGCAGGCCAGCCCGCAAAGGCCGTGCTGCCCAGCATGAAGGACTGCATGGCCTGCATGATGTCGGGGTTCATCAGCAGCACCAGCGATGCGGCCGCGCCCAGCACCACGCCCACCACCACGCCGGCCAGCAGCAGGCGCATGGTGTTCTGCACGCCCTTGGCCAGCACCAGGGTCAGCACCACGGCAAGCACGGCACCAGCAAAAGCGGCACCCGTCACGCCCCAGCGGGCCAGGCCGGCCAGAGCGAAAGGCGAGACACCCAGGGCACCCATGGCCAGCGCCACGCCCAGCGATGCGCCCGAGGCACTGCCCAGCAAATAAGGATCGGCCAGCGGGTTGCGAAACACGCCCTGCGCCACCGCCCCAGCCAGCCCCAGCAGGCCTCCGGCCAGGAGGGCCGCCACCGTGCGCGGCAGACGAATATTCATCACGATCTGCCAGGCTAGCGGGTCTTGGCGGGCATTGAGCACGCTCTCAAAACCCGTGCTGCCAACTCCCGCACCCAGCAGGACCAGCACAGTTGCAGCCAGCGCCAGCCAGATCAGCAGCCAGGGCGCAGCAATGCCTGCCTGAGTATTGGGAGCATGAGTGCTGCCAGAGGGCTTGTCGCTCATCGACTCTTGCCCTGCTTGGCGGCCAACCCATTCAGGCATCGGGCGATGAGCTGCGCGCCTTCGGCCATGCGGGGACCTGGGCGCACCAAAATGTCGGATTCCTCGGGCGTGAAGGAGCAAATGGCCCCTTGCTTCACGGCTCGCATTTGCGCCCAGCCCGGATACTCTGGCATGCCATTTTTCCAGGAGCGCTCACCGGCCATCAACAGGTCTGGGTCCTGCTTGACTACATATTCGGGATTCAGGCGCGGAAACGGCCCTTGCCTGGCGTCGACCACGTTGCGCAGATGCAGCCGCGTCAGCGTCTGGCCGATAAAGGATCTTTCGCCTGCGGCATAAGGGCCGCGGCTGGCCTCAAAGTACACACGCTGGCCACGCATGGACAGAGGCACGCTGGCGGCGGCCTTGCTCATATCGGCCTCTATCCCGGCCCAGACACGGTCTGCACCCTGCGCCGGCGGCAAGGCCAGCAACACGCCCAGCTTTTGCAGCACAGTGCGTGCTTCCTCGTGGGTGCGCGGCTCCAGCGCTACGACCTTGAGGCCCAGGGCCTCCATTCGCGCAATGGCCCGTGACGCCATGGAAACCAGCACCAGATCGGGCTTGAGCGCCACAATGCTCTCGATATTCGGATCCAGCCCGCCGCCCACCACGGGCAAGGTCTTCACATGGGCTGGCCAGTTGGAATAGCGATCCGCCCCCACCAGACGCTCGCAGCCGCCCAGCGCACACAGGCTCTCGGTCAGCGAAGGCAGCAGGCTGACGATGCGCTGCGGCGGCTTTGCCAATTGCACCTGTGCGCCACGTCCATCGGTGATCTGCACGGACTGCGCGGCCACCGACAACGCACCAGCCAGGCCACAAACAAGCAGCGCAGCAGCGGCAAAATATTTTACGGTGGCCCTCATGCCTGCGGCCCTTTCAGCGCCAGCGGCAAGCCGGCGCACATCAGCGTGACGCTTTCGCAATGCGCAGCCGCCTGCTGATTGAGCAAGCCCAGCGCATCGACAAAGGCGCGCACTTCGCGCCCCATGGGAATCACGCCCAGACCGATTTCGTTGCCAACCAGAATGACAGGGCCTGCCGCTTCATCAATCGCTTTCAAAAAGAGAGCTATCTGCTCTTGCCAGTCATGGGTTTGAGACTGATTTCTCTCCAAATCCTCGGCCTGCACCGGCATCAGCCAGTTCGTCAGCCACAAGGTCAGGCAATCAATCACCAGCAGCCGCTGCGGGCTGCTGTGCTGCGCCAGCACCTGGGCCAGCTCGCGCGGCTCCTCTATGGTCAGCATGCCTGGCACGCGCTCGGCGCGGTCACGCTGGTGGCGCGCAATGCGCTCGCTCATCTCCGCATCCCAGGCCTGGCCGGTTGCCACCAGCGCTGCCTGATGCCCGGCATCCGCCTGCAGCCACTGGCGCGCCAGCAGCTCCGCACGACGGGATTTGCCGCTTTTTTGCCCGCCCAGAATCAGCTGGGTACGCGGCATGACGAAGGAGACTGTGCTTGCAGGGCTCATGGTGGTGATGGACGAAAGATTCAGTCTTCGATTGTTGCGCCAAAAAGCGACGCCACCGCTGCCGGGCAGGACGGAAACCAGGCATGAAAGTAACTGGCTCGCACACTGCCATGCTGATAAAGTGCCTCACCACGATCAGCCTGAACGGTCGCGCCGGGGCGACTGCTGCGTGCAAGCACCGGCATGGCTGTCTCCAGCCTTGTGTAGTGAAAGGTATGACCGCGCAACAAGCCCGTATCGAGTGCCAGTTGCTGCATGCCCAGACCGCCGAGCCGGCTCTGCATGACGACCTGACCGGGCAGCAGCCCCCACATGGGCTGGGTGCTGCCGTCCAGGGCAGTCACTCCGTCACACAGGGCCAGCATGCCGCCGCACTCTGCCCAGACCGGCTTGCCCTGCGCCATATGCTCGGCAATGCCGTCGCGCAACTGCCGGTTCTCATACAGGGCCCGGGCATGTAGCTCCGGATAGCCGCCGGGCAGCCAGATCGCATCGCAGAGCGGCAGCGCATCGCCAGCCAGCGGCGAGAAAAAGCACAGCTCGGCCCCCATGGCACGCAGGCAGTCCAGATTGGCGGGATAGATAAACGAAAACGCCGCATCGCGCGCAATGGCAATGCGACGGCTGCTCAGCCAGGGCTCCACGCGCGGCTGATCAGCACGAATGTCCGTCGCGGCAAAGTCCACGCACCAATCCTGCCAGCTGGGCTGGCCGTCGTCCGAACCCCAGGCCCTCTGCCCCAGCGGCGTCTGGGCCAGGGCATCGGCTGCGGCATCCAGGCGCTGCAGCGCATCGCCGAGCTCGTGGGCTGCGATCAGGCCCAGGTGGCGCTCGGGCAGCAGCGCCGCAGACCTGGCCTTGACTGCTGCATCGCCCAATTGCACACCCGGCATGGCCCCCTGCCACAGTGACGGCTCACGCAGGCCTTGCCTGAGCAGATCGGCATGATGGGCCGTGGCGACGCGGTTGGCCAGCATGCCGGCCCAGCGCAGACCATCACGGTAATGCTGCAAGCCATAGGCCAGCGCCCCGAAAGTGCCCGCCATGGCCGAGGCATCGACCACGGCCAGCACGGGCAGCCCCAGCAACTGCGCCAGATCGCCCGCGCTGAAGCTGCCGTCGAACAGGCCCATCACGCCTTCGACAAGAATCAGATCGGCCTCCTGGGCCGCCTCATGCAGGCGCTGGCGCACATCCGCCTCTCCCGTCATCCACAAATCCACCGAATGCACCGGCGAACCACTGGCCAGCTCATGCCAGTAGGGGTCCAGAAAATCCGGCCCGCACTTGAATACACGCACCTTGCGTCCCTGGCGCGCATGCAGCCGTGCCAGAGCAGCCGTCACGGTGGTCTTGCCCTGGCCGGAGGCGGGAGCACTGATCAGCAGCGCGGGGCAGCGGGTAGTTTTTTCCGGCATTGCGATGGATGTCATGGCGACCCTGCTCAGTTAGCTTCCCACTTCACACCGATATAGCCGCTGCGGCCTTCGGTGGCATAGGTTCGGGCCAGCTCATATCGCTTGTCAGCCAGATTGTTGATGCGCGCCACCAGGCTCCATTCACGGCTCAACTGCTTTTGTGCGCTCAGGTTCCAGAGCGTGTAACCTCCCAGCACGGTCTTGTGGGCAGCGTCGTCAAAGCGCTTTGCGGCCGTCTGCATTTCGGCGCCCAGCCTCCAGCCGGCCAGCGTTGTGTCGGCAGACAGATTGGCATAGCGCTTGGAGCGGCGAGCCAGTTGCAGATCCTTATCGATATCGCGCGGATCCTGGAAGTCCACCGAACCTTGCAGATTCACCATGCCCAAGCGGGTGGTGGCGGCCAGGGTGATACCTTCGTAACGGGCCTTGGCCACGTTGGCATAGCAGCCGCCGTAAATGCCGGTATTCCCCGCACAGGAGCCCGTCCCACCCACATAGTTGATGAGATTGGAGACATTGTTGCGATAAAGCGTGGCCGAGAAACTGTCGCTGCCCTTACCCCATTTCAGGCCCAGTTCCACATTGCGGCCTTTTTCAGGCGACAGGCTGGCATCGCCATATTGGCTGAAGCGCTGATAGAGCGTTGGCGCGCGAAAGGCAGTGCCGGCCGACGCGGTTGCGCGCCAATCAGGCATGAACTCGTAGCCATAGGCAGCGCTGCCCGTGGTGTGGCCGCCAAATTCACTGTCGCGGTCATGACGGGCGTTGAGCTGCAGCGTGTGCTTGCCAGCATGCAGGCCATAGCCCAGTGCCAGCGCATTCTGAGAGCGATTGCGGCTGCCGATATCCAAGCCATTGTTGACCAGCTTGTCCTCACGGCGCTCCAGCGCGGCCGTCACGGTCTGCGCTCCCAGCCGCCACTCGTTCTGGAACAGATAGCTGTGCAAACGCGTGTCGGTTTCATAGACACTGGGCTTGGTCTGGTAGAAATCGCGTGACTGCGTGTACTGAAGGCGTGTGCTGTAGACATCGCTCCACTTGGCCAGCCAGTTCAGGCCTACCGCATTCATCTTGTAGATGCTGCGGTCGTCGGTCATGGGGCTGGTCTTGGAGACAGTGGCGTCGTAACCCGCATTCATGTAGCTGGTCAGAGCCGTGGCCTCAACACGTTGATTGCTGTTGATCTGGTAGCCGACACGGCCGTTGAAGGCATTGCTGCGATAGCCATCGGCATCGGGATTGAAGCCCGCGGAGGTCTTGGCATTGAAGCCGTTGCTGCTGGCATGTGAAACACCCAGGCTGTAGTCCCAGCCCGCCACACCGCCGCTAACGCCGGCCTGAGCCTTCACCGTGCCGCGACTGCCCCAGCCCAGGCCCACATAGGGCTTGGCCTTGCCCTCGCCCTTCTTGGTGAAGATCTGCACCACGCCGCCGATGGCGTCCGAGCCGTAGACAGCCGCCGCCGGGCCTCGCAACACCTCGATGCGGTCGATCGCTTCCAGCGGAACATCCTGCCAGGAGGCACCGCCCGTGGACTGCGAGTCCACGCGCACTCCATCGACATAGACGGCAGTGAAGCGCGTGTCGGCACCGCGCAGATAGACACTGGTGGTCGAGCCGGCGCCGCCGTTGCGCACCATTTGCACACCTGGCAGACGCGAGAGCACATCGGCCACGCCCACGGCGCCCGCAGCTTCAATCGTTTCACGCCCCACAACCGACATATCAGCCACCAGATCGGACAAAGGCTGCTCGATGCGATTGGCGGTGACCACGGTTTCTTTCATCTGCACCGCATCGGCCTGTGCAGTTGACTGAGCCTGTGCGGCAAACGCCATGGCCAACGCAGATGCCAGCAAGGTGGGACGGAGAACAAACGATGCGCGTGCGCGCGAAGCCACCTGCGCCATGCGCAGGGACGAAGATTGCTGACTCATGGAAAGCACACTTGAATACGCCCACGTCAGCCTACCCGCCGACATTGAGCAAACATACCTGCACAAAATGCAGGCAACCCATGTTGGCCGGTATCCGGGCTAGGCGAATCATCCTCTTGCCGGCCTTCCCAGCGCGCAGCGCCAGTGGCCATGGGGAAAAAGGCGGAATGCCGCAGCACTCCATTCGCCGACCGTTGCGGGGGCAGCGCAGGTTCGGAGAGCCAGTGCATCTGGCCAGCCCCTCCCTGCTTCCCGTTGAACTGAGACCACAGAAAGCAGCCTCGAGCACCAACAGGCGCCCATTGTAATGAGCGCTACGCGGCGCAAATCCTTCATTCGAAGTAGCCTTGCGCGGTTCAGGTGACGATTTTTTACCTTAAACACGCCTTTGAGGCACACAGAACTTGCGCAGCACGCTACGATTTTGAGAGAAATATTGCAGTTTCCCGACTGCGGCAGTCAAGCAGGCCGTGCTCTGGCGCAAACTGCGAATTTGCCTGCACATTTATACTCACCCACGGACTGCAAGACCTACAATGGCAGAGTCTATGACCACCCAGCCCTCTCTTGATCTCATTGCCGAGCGCGTAGAGCGTCTGCTGGTGCGCCACGAGGAACTGCAGCGCACCAACACCCTGCTCACCGATCAGGTCATCGCTCTGACGCAAGAGCGCGATTTGCTGCGTCTGCGCCTGCAGGCCGCTCGTGCGCGCGTCGATGCATTGATCGAACGCCTGCCCGCCAACCAGGGAGAGTGACAGCCGTCACCCTCCATCACCAGACCCGCCACTGACGCCCATGAAGCAGATCGATGTGCAAATCATGCAGCAAAGCTATGTGCTGACCTGCCCCGATGGTCAAGAAGAACGTGTGCAGGAAGCCGTTCGCCGCGTGGACGAGGCGATGACCCGTATCCGCGACAGCGGCAAGGTCCGCTCACGCGAGCGGGTGGCAGTGCTGGCAGCCCTCAACATGGCGTTCGATGTGCTCGACCGCGATGCCCAGCAGGCCCATATGGCCAACGCCCAGGCTGAAATGCAGGCGCTTGCTCAGGAGCAGTTCGCGCCCCCCGAGGTCAATGAGGCCGCCCAGGCTGAACTGCAGCGCCAGCAAGAGCTTGCCGAGCAACTGGTGCTCAAGCTCGATCAGGCACTGGATGCTGACGCCAGGCTGCTCTGATCAGGTAACCTCAGCAGCAAAGCAGTCATGACCTCCGCGCGACTGCCAATACCCGTTAGAATAAAACCGTCTGCAAATCTGCCGGTTTTTATATTTCCTTGAACCAATGCTCAACGAGCATGGGCTTGATAAATCACCTATTGAGCGTGATCGTCTCGCGTCAGATGAACCCAACGATAGGTTGCTCTTGCCCACCTGAACCCCCGGTTCAGGATGACGAATCGGTGGCATTTGCAGACACCTTTACACGCCACGGGCTGTTGATTCAGTTGGTTTTTTGATAAAAACAGCCTAAAAGGCCAAACAAAACCAAGCAGTTGCACGTCATTGAAATCAACAACTTAGGCATCTGTTTTGAATTGATGATTAGCCCGCATTGCGGGCTTTTTTTTGGTTCATCGCGCATTACCGGGGAAGGCTGCGCGAATCTTCAGAAAGAAATAGTCCTGATCGCGGTAGCCATAGGCCCGGCGCTTGATGACCTTGATGGTGTTGTTGATGCCCTCGACAACACTTGTGTTCAACGGATGCCGGCATCGGGCGATGATCCCGTGCAGGTAGCTTTGCAAGCGCTGAGCGAAGGTGCTCAGTGCTGTAATACCGCTTTGGCGCGCTTGCTCACACCAGTGCTGCCAGGCGCGATGCGCCCAAGCCGGACGACGGTAAAACCACAGCTGTTTTAGCTCATCGCGCAAGACGTATACCGCCATTAATGGCTCATTGGCCGCCAGCAGCTCCTTGAGCTGCACTGCTTGTTGAGCCTGCAGCTTGTTGCGATTGCGCAGTAGCAACCAGCGGCTGGACTTGAGCACCTTGCGCGCCAAGGGCTGTTGGCGCAGCAAGTTGGCCTGATCGACACGCACTCGGTCGATAACCTCCCGGCCATACTTGGCCACGACATGGAACAGGTCATAGACGATCTCGGCGTTGGGGCAGTTGGCCTGGATCTCCAGCTCGTAGGCAGTAGTCATGTCGATAGCAACCGCGCGAATGCGCTGGGCAACGCCAACGGGCAACTGCTCGAAGAACTGGCGGGCCGTCTCGCGTGAGCGCCCTTGCCCCACCCACAGCACCTGCCGGCTGATGGGGTCGACGACGACTGTGGCGTAGCGATGGCCCTTGTGCAACGCAAACTCGTCCATTGCCAAGTACTCGATCCGCTCCCATTGCGGCTGCGCGGTAGTGGCCAGCAATAAGGCCTTGTCGATGGACTTGACCGTGTGCCACCCAAGATCGAAGAAGGCCGCGACTGCCTTGATGCTGCTGCTGCGAAGCAACTGGCTGCACGCCTGTGCCAGACGGTCTGTGACGCGCTGGTAGCGACCGAGCCAGCTGAGTTTCTCCAGGCGCGGGCCACCACAGCTATCGCACCACAGACGCCGACGCGGCACATGCAGCACCACCTTGTACTCGAACAGTGCCAGATCGCGCACGCGCCGTGTCGTGGTCTCATGGACTTGGCTGCACTGCGCACCGCAGCGTTCGCAATGCATGATGCTGGCCTGCGGCTTCAGATAGATCGACACGGTGCGGCTATCGCCCTGGGGCCACTGCACACGTTCAACCTCGTAGCCCTCCCAGCCGCCAAGAGCCTGCAATAACTTCGAGTCCAGCATTTGATTTGTTCTCCGATGTCAGCTTCGCAGCCGTCAGATTACAAAACGAACGGGCTCATCTCCACGGAATTCCTCGATGAACCTTTTTTCTTGCCTAATAGACTGAGGTTATGCTTGGCAGCCGCCCTCCTTTGCCTCATTGTCAGCATCTCGGACGGTACACTCTGACAGTTCACTGCGGCCAATCTGGCGCTTATGAGCAAGTCAAAGTCAGGCCGTAGGGCATCGACGCCCCAGAACGCGAGCAGCCATTTGGAGAAGGTGTTCGGTAAGCACTCGCCGAGCTCTGACATTTCAGAAATAAGCTGAGCGACGTTGCACCAAGATAGGCCGGTACAAGCGACAAGTGTGCTCTGTCTGGGTTGCTCCCGCCTCAGCGCCAACTGGCGCCGCGCACACTCGATGCAGTCTTGGCCATGATCTCGCAAGGCATGGCTGGGTGGTATCGCGCCTGGGCGTGTCCGAATTTTTGTGTAAACGGTTCGGACTTCAATTGACGGAGATGCGGCCTCCGAACTGAATGGTAAAGCGGGTAAGCGCAGCCTTCCAATCCCGGATGGGCATGCTCCACTTCTGACTGATGTTGCGTAGGGCCAGATAGAACAGTTTGGTCTGCGCTTCGTCACTGGGAAACGAGCCCCGGTTCTTGGTCAGCTTCCTCAGGCTCATGTTGACCGACTCGATGGCGTTGGTGGTGTAGATGACCTTGCGGATTTCGGGTGGGTAGTCAAAGAACGGAATCAGCCGGCTCCAGTTCCTGCGCCAGGACTGGCCGATGGGTAGGTACTCGGCATCCCAGCGGGCCTCGAATTCACCGAGCATCAGCTCGGCCTCCTCGGTGGTGGTTGCTGTGTAGATGCGTCGCAGGTCGGCGGCCACTTCTTTGCGACGCTTCCACGAGACGTAGTTCAGGCTGTGGCGCACCATGTGCACGATGCACAGTTGCACCACCGCCTTGGGGAATACCGCCTCAATGGCGTCGGGGAAGCCTTTGAGCCCGTCGACGCAGGCGATGAAGATGTCCTGCACGCCCCGGTTGCGGAGTTCGGTGACGACCTGCAGCCAGAACTTGGCACCCTCGGTTTGCGCCAGCCACAGGCCCAGCACCTCCTTGTCACCCGTCATGGTGATGCCGATGGCCAACTACACCGCCTTGACCCGCACAGCGCCCTCGCGCACCTTCACATGGATGCAGTCCAGATAGACGATGGGGTCGATTGCATCGAGCGGGCGGGCTTGCCAGGTCTTGACTTCATCGGCCACGGCGTCGGTCACCGAGGAAATCAGGCTGGGCGAGACCTCGGTGCCGTACATCTCCTCCAGGTGGGCCTGTATCTCGCGCACCGTCATGCCGCGGGCGTACAGCGAGATGATTTTGTCGTCGAAGCCGGCCCAGCGGGTCTGGTGCTTGGGGATGAGCTGGGGCTCGAAGCTGCCATGGCGGTCACGTGGCACCTCGATGGGCAACTCGCCGAAATCGCCATTGAGGGTCTTCTTGCTCTTGCCATTGCGGGTGTTGCCAGTGGTGTTGGCTACCGCTTCGTTGCGTTCGTGGCCCAGATGCTCGGTCAGTTCGGCGTCCAGGGCTCGCTCCACCAGCAGCTTGGTCAACTGCTTGAGCAGGCCGTTCTCGCCGATGAGGTCTTCGGGCTTCTTGTAGTTGGCCAGCAGGCCAGACAGCAGTGCTTCGGGTACGTCGCGTTTCTTGGTGCTCATTGTGCTTACGGACAGGCCGGCTTGCGCCGGCGGTGGATTGTCCATCTACACAAAATTCTGCACACCCTCAACTACGGCCCAAGCACCTGGCAGGCTTATCAGTTGGCAGCACTAGGAGGTTCAAGTACGCCCAAGCGTAAATTCTTTTTTCCACCGGATGTGACAATGTCGAAATCGGTAGACATTGTGGTGGCTGTGTCGGGTGACCGTGAGCATCCTATGTACGCAAGTCAGGCAACTAGCGTGCAAAACCGCTTTTACATGATCAAGGATACGCAAATAGGCGCCAACGGTCTGAGTGGAGACAGCTGGAGCGTGGTCAACGATACCAATACGACTCATCTGAAAGATGCCACCTCTGTACCGTACACCCCTAGCTTGGCAGACAGCTGAAAGGGGTTCTATGTCAACCTCGCGTCCAGTGGTGAAAAAGGAGTGAATGCACCAACCATCATCGGCTCCTCAGTGGCATTCGGTACCAATCAGCCTCTGCCTCTGGACTCAAAGACCTGCAAGGCTAACCTCGGCAATGCACGCGGGTACCAAGTGAGCTATCTGACTGGTGCGAGAAACAACGTATTGTTCGATGGTGGCGGCATGCCGCCCTCGCCTTGGTACGGTTCCGTACAAGTACGTGACAAAGATGGCAACAGGCGCATTGTCAATATTAGCCAAGGCACTGGTAAACCGGGTTGCAGCACACCGGATTGCAAATCCTCCTTAGGCGCAAATATGCCTCCAACAAGCAAGGCAAAAAAACTGCGTCGTACATACTGGAGTCGGAGCCAAGACCGCTAACCCAAACCGCCCCTGACTTGAGGTTGCCTCTGAAACGTGTGATCTTGCCCCGTAGTTCCGGACACCGTCCTGTCGCTAAGCTAGCCCTGATGGGCGGGGTGATTCTGCCGTCGTCGGAACTCCCTGGGCGACATCATCTTCAAACTCGAATGCGGGTGGATTTCGTTGAAGTGCTCGAACGCACCCGGCAATTGCGCCAGCACCGTCGGCGCGTCACGCAGGTCCATACGGCTCATGTAGTCGCGCTTGAAGGTGTTGACGAAGCTCTCGGCCATGCCGTTGCTCTGCGGGCTACACACGGGCGTGTTGATCGGCTTCAGGCCCAGCGATCTAGCAATGCCACGCGTCTCATGCGCGATGTAGGCGATGCCGTTGTCGGTGAGCAACTCCAATTCACGCTCCAGGGGCACGGCTTCAACCGTGCCCAAGCGCCGCTCCACGGCTTCCACCAGCATGTCGCGCACAGGCTCTCCCGCAAGTCCCTTGCCCTCCCAAGCTCGCCAGGCCAGGATCTCCCGGTCGCAGCAGTCCTTGGCGAAGGTGGCTGTGACCGTCTCGCCCGAATCGCACTTGATCTCAAAGCCGTCAGAGCACCAGCGCATGTTGCTCATCGGCACACTGACCTGACCATCGTGAATACGGCTCGAATGCCATCGCTTGGGCGCCTTGGGCAACAGCAGTCGATGCTGCGCCATGACCCGGTAGATGCGCTTGTGGTTCAGCACCTGTTGACCTTGCGAACGTCGCTCTCGATTGAGCAGCGCACCGGCGCGGCGATAGCCATAGCTGGGCAACTCGGCAATGTGGCACCTCAGGTCAGCCAGCAAGAGCTCATCCTGAACCGGGGTGCGGCCTCTGCGGCTGTCCTGCCAGTGGGCAGAGCGGTGATGTCGCACATGCAGATTCGAGCGCGCCACGCCCAGCACCGAGCAGACCGACTTCATCGGTCATCCCCAGGCAACAAGGGCGAGCGCGCAATCCACTTTTTTGCTGCGGCAAGCTCCACGGCTTCCTTGAGGATCTGGTTCTCCAAGGTCTTTTTGCCCAGCACACGTTGCAGCTTGGCGATCTCGGCGCGAGCTGCGGCCAGCTCCGAAGCCGGCACAACCGCTTCGCCGGCGCTCACGACCACCAGTGCGCCTTCGCGATCCAATCGCCGCCAAGTGAATAGCAAGCTCGCCGACACGCCCTCCTGGCGGGCCACAAGCGAGACGCTCATGCCCGGCATACGTCTTGCGAATCAAGGCCGCCTTCTCGACAGCCGACCAGCGCCGCCTGCGCTGGTCTCGGGTGATGACCTCAATCGTCTCTGTATGCCTAGTCATACGCACAGTCCTATGCCTATCTCAAAGATAAATGATGGACCATGTCCGGAGATTCAGGGGGCTATCTCAGAACTACTTGTAGAACTAGGCTGCAGAGGTAGCAATGCTTCAAGAGCATCCAGATCCACAGCATCGTATTGTTCGGCTTTCATGAAGCGAGCTGCAAATACCTCCCACAGCCTAGTGTGCAGAAAGTAGCGGAACAACTCGGCGTCCAGGTGCTGCTCCATACACATAGAGGCCATGATTCGCAGAGTCTCACTCAAGGTTTTGGCTGGTTTGTATGGGCGGTCTGCAGCGGTTAGCGCCTCAAATACATCACATATTGCCATCACTCGGTCCAGCACACCCAGTCGCTCACCCGGGATGCGCCGCGGATAACCCTCGCCATCAAGGCGTTCGTGGTGCGTAGCAGCCAACTCTGGGACCTGCTCTAACCCTGTCGGCCAGGGTAGTCCCTTGAGCATGATGTAGGTCTGCACCATATGGTCGTTGATTTTGAAGCGATCTTCGTCAGTGAGAGTGCCACGCCGGATACTCAGGTTGTGCAGTTCCCCAAGGTCTTGCTGATAAGGGGGGCGCTTCATGTCAAAACCGTACTTGTTGTGTGGGTCTCCCACTTCCACGGCGGGACAGTCGTCGCCCCAGGGAATCCGGTGTTCTGGAAGGTCCGCCAGCAAGGCTTCGATTGCTGGTAGCGGCGGCGCCTCGGGGCGCAATGCATCCAGTTGGCGCAACTCCGCGGTCGACAAACCAAGGCGATCATCGAAATGGCGTTGCCAGCCTTGCACGCCGATGCTGCGCAATTTGGCAATGGATTCATCGGACAGGAACTCGCCCCCCAGATTGCAATTGGCGACAAATGCGAAGTCGTCTTGCAGTTGCAGTTGGCGGGCGCGCAACTGGTCGGCGCTCAATTCGCCACGCGTGGCTGCCAGTTCAGCATCCCGCCACAGAATTTCAAAGCGCAGCCGCACTTCATGGATACGGTTGCGGATGACCTCAAGTTTGGTGGCCTTGTCGACGATGTGTTCTGGACTGGTCACTTTGCCACAGTCGTGCAGCCACGCGCCCAAGTGGAACGCGTAGCGCTCGTTTTTGTTCATGCTGAAGCTTGCATACGGCCCATCAGTAGATGCATGCAAGCGATCAGCGAATTCGATGGCCATCTGCGGAACCCGCTCGCAATGGCCGCCGGTGTAGGGGCTTTTCGCGTCGATGGCATCGGCCATCAGCTGGATGATGGCATCGAACAAGCGCTGCTGCGATTCCAGAAGCTGGCGTGTCTCGATGGCCACAGCCAACATTCCCGAGAGACGACGGGCAAACCGGTAGAAGGCGGCATCTTCGTGCGCCGCGTCGGCCTTGAACTCAAGCACCAAAAGCCCTTGCAGACCGCCTTGGCGACCGCGTAGTTCACATTCGAGCCGCTTGACGCTGCCCGACGCAGCGGTCCCCGCTCCGGCGTCATCCAAGGGCGGGTAGGTGAAGCGCTCGGACAGGGGGATGGCCAAACTGCCAGCCTGGGCGGCGCGCTGCATGTGCGCAGATTGGGCATCCCACAGATAGACAGCTGCTGCCTCGGATTGGGTGGCCTGCGTCAGCTGTTCAAGCACAAGCTGCAGCATGCGCTCCACCTCAGGCTCCGTGGCCAGGCTTTCCGTCAAGCTGAGGAAGGCTTCGATCGTGCCTCCCATGTGTTGCACGGCCTGGGACAATTCGCCCACTTCGCTGACGCGGCTGGGAGGAAGCGGCGCTCCCGTAAAGTCGAAGCGTGCGATGCGCAGGCTGCGCTCGCGCAGCAGATTGATGCTGCGTCCAATGGCGTTGCCGGCGGCCCAGCCTAGGGGCAGCAGCAACAGTGCCAAGGCCGCAGCCATGCCGATGAAGTAGAGCGCGCGTTGCCGTGCCTCTGCGGCCAGCTCGTCAAACGGCAGCATTTGCAGCAGATCGAGCGCGGTGCCCAGACCGATATCAATCTGTGTGTGCAGACCCACCCAACGGTGCCCCTCGATCTCCATCACCTGCGGTGTGCCAAACGCCTTCGGGGCCTTGAGCAGTTGGAGCAACTGGGGTTCGTTGATGGCGTCGAGCATCGGCTGCGCATCGCCACCGACACTGTGCAGGTCGACGGTTGCCGCCATCACCTGGCCACTGCTGTGAACCAAGGCGAGGCGGGTGCCTGGGGTGGCACGCAGCGTCAAGAACAACTGCTCCAGATCATCAAAATCCACGTCGATGCCAACCACAGCATCGGCTGTTGCAGACTGCCGGCTCAGTGTCACACCCAGCCTCTGGGTGGTGGCAAACCGGTAGGGCTGCGTCAGCTGCGCGACACCAGGCTGTTGCCGTGCGACTGCGTACCAGGGGCGCGTGCGCGGGTCATACTGGTAATCTGGCTTGTCCTGAACTTCTTGCAGATTGCCGGCTTTGTCTAGAAAGCGATAACGGCCAAGGCGCCTGCCATCCGGCTGTTGTGTGACCGTTTGGATCAAAAATTCTGCCCCATCGGGCGCTGCCACGCTTTGCCGTACAACGTCCAGTTTCAAAGGGCGTACCACGACGAAATCACCATTCGGGTAGGCGACATACACGGCAGCTTCCAGCGGATTGGCACGCAATTCGCCCAACAATGCATCCAGCGCCTGCAAACGGCTGGATTCATCCGTCGCCAAGGGCAGGCGCCCAGCACCGATATGGCGCAATGCCCCTTGCGCCGGTGTCAACTGCAAGCGTATCTGCTGACTTAACACCTCGGTGTCGCGCGCTGCACGCTGACCAGAGTCCTGCACCAATCGCTGGGTTGTGGCCACCCACCCGAGGCCAATCAGCAAGATGGCCACCAAGCCCATGCAGGCTATGGTCAAGACTGCGATGTGCACGCGAATGCGTAGCTGCCAGGGAAAGCGCGCAGAGTGGTTCATCAGGTAGTCTTCCGGCAGGTAGGGCCACCTGCAATCAATGTTCAGTCTAATTCAAGCTTCCTCGTTTTCCTGCGCCACCTAAAAGTAGAGGTTGGGGAAACGTTTGACACGATACGCGACCGGCGGAATCCTGCCTATCGATTCATGTGGACGATGGAGGTTGTGGCGATGCAGCCAGTCCTCGGTCATCGAGCGCACTTCCGGCAACGATTCAAAGACATGGCAGTCGAGCACCTCCGTTCTGTAAGTTCTGTTGAAACGCTCAACATAAGCGTTCTGCGCCGGCTTGCCCGGCTGAATGTGGTTCAGCTCTATGCCTTTACTCTGTGCCCATTGTTTCAATGCCTGGCCGATAAACTCCGGCTCGTTGTCCAGGCGAATGGACTGTGGCACCCTGCGGACCTCGGCAAGCTCTTCCAAGGCCCGCGCCACTCGAGCGGCAGGCAAGCTGGTATCAATCTCGATGCGCAGGAACTCCCGTTTGAACTCGTCAATGAAGTTGAAGGTTCTGAAGCGTCGGCCTGACCACAGTGCGTCAGACATGAAGTCACAGTTCCGGCCCGGATTCGGCTTGTGGGCGGCGTCCAACGGCTGCCTGATGCGCTGAGGCAAACGCTTCTTGCCCCGTCTGGGCAGATTCAGCTTTAGCTGGCAGTACACACGCCAAAGCGCGGTCTTGCCCCAGGGCCGTTCTTGATAGCGGGCGCTGGCGTAAAGCAGCCCAAACCCGTGACGAGGATTCAATGCCACCTATCCTTGGATGAAGTCGATCACCCCGGAGTCGTCACAGGCCGAAGGTGCATATCGCAGCGTTGATCGAGCCAGGCCCACAGTTTGGCGAGCTCTGCGCTGGCTTAGGCGGTGCTCGGTTATGAACGCATGCACGATGGACTGCCGACGCTCCGGGGTTAGAGCTTTCGCTCGACAACATCCTTCAGGGCATGGTGCACGAGCACCAAATCGGCATACATGCGCTTGAGCTTGGCGTTCTCTTGCTGCAGTTGTCGCATCTGGGCCCGATGCGGCACGGACATCCCTGAATACTGGCTCTTCCACTTGTAGTGCGTGGCATCGCTGATGCCATGTTTGCGGCAGGTGTCACCGACTTTGGCGCCGAGTTCGACCTCCTTGAGGACGCCGACGATTTGCGCTTCAGTAAATCTGGATTTCTTCATGCAGACACCTCCCTGGGGTGGATTCTCTACTTTGAAGTGGCGTGAAGAATCGAGGAGGCCTCACTCATCATTGAAATTCAGTATTCATGATGGTTTTGTTTCACTAAAGTGTGAGGTCTTGCCACCTTCTCCCATTTCTCGTGGACTCTCAAGCTTTGCTGCTGATCCAGGCGGGCACACCGCCCGAGGACATTCGAGCCATCACAGGCGATCTTCCCCAGTGGTTTCTGACAGCCGTCGGCTGCATGCCCGAAACCATGGACATAGTGAAGGTGTATGAAGGAGAACCTCTGCCCGAGCCCGGACAGCACCGTGCGGCGATCATCACGGGCTCGTGGTCCATGGTGACCGATCAGCACCCCTGGAGCGAAGCGACAGCCAAATGGATACGGCAGGCTGTGGCACAGGGGATGCCGCTCATGGGCGTTTGCTATGGGCATCAGCTTATGGCCCACGCACTGGGAGGAATCGTGGATTACCACCCTGACGGCAGAGAGATGGGAAGTCTGGAAATCGAACAGCTCTCGGCTGCAGAGCCGGACGCCTGGCTCGCCGGATGCCCACCTCGCTTCCAGGCTCACCTCACACATCTTCAGACCATCCTGTGCTTACCCAATGGAGCCAGGGCACTGGCTCGCTCAACTCACGATCCTCATCAGATCGTCCGCTACAGCCCCACCGCAGTGTCCGTGCAGTTTCATCCAGAGTTCACATCGGAAGTCATGGCAGCCTGCATCAATGCGAGAGCGCAACTGCTTCGCGCGGAAGGTCTGGATCCAGCGGCCATGCTGCAAGGCGTTAGCCCCACACCAACGCCGTTGATGCTGCTCAGGCGCTTCATAGAAACCCATGCCGGCACCGTTCCAGCAGGCAATACATCAGCCTCGCTGAATGCAGCCATGGGCAAGCACCCGGAATGACCTCAAGGAACAGCGAAATAAAAAAACTCGGTCTCATTGGTGGTATCGGCCCTGCGTCCACCGTAGCCTATTACCGAAAGATCATTCACGGCGTTCAGACACAGGCAGGCAACGAGAATCTGCCTCGCCTGTCCATCGAAAGCCTCAACGCTTTCAAGGTGTTCAGCCTTTGTCGTGCACGCGAGTTTGACCAGCTTTCCGACTACGTGCTCGGCGCAATTCACAGCCTGGCCGCCGGTGGCGCGGACATGGTGGGGCTGACTGGCAATACGCCCAACATCGTTCTGGACCGCATACTCGCGCTGTCACCGATTCCCATAGTGAGCGCCATTGACGCCACCTGCAATGCGGCAAAGGAGCGAGGTGCACGAAAAGTCGGTTTGCGGGGTACCGTGTTCACCATGGCGAATACATTCTTCAAGACACCTTTTGAAGATCTGGGCATACCAGTTATCGTGCCCGGTGAGCATCAGATTGCGCGCATCCAGGCCACCCGTCTCTGCCGTTGCCTGAGAGAGGCACTTCAACATCCCAGACGTGAAATCAAAGATGCAATGAACAGGTCAGACCAGCAGCAGGCAAGCTCGGTTGTTGCATTGTGAGTCGCAAGACGTCACGAGATTTGAATGGAGCCCTGCTGCGCGGTTTGTTTCTGGGGGCGCACACCTCGTGCCTAACCCCGTCTGTAGATGTGCAGTCTGTTCCTCGTTTCAAGCACCTGTATCGTCTTTGGCAGACAGGTCAGTCACAACTTACCTATCCGCGCTTGCATTGATGAGAAGTCCCTGTAATGCAACAACGCTGCAAGATGTGGTTCTTCCTGCTTAATCACGACGCAAGCCAAGGCCTCCAGAAGTGTCATCCCCGCCAGCCCACAGCGGCATGCTTTCCGGACCTTGATACGCTCCACGCCCCCATTCATAGCGCATATCACTGTTTCCCATCGTCCGTTGGGCACCTTGCTCTTGCATGCGCCCGGCATCACGCCCCGGCATCATTGAGCAGCCCGCCAGCGTACTGGCCACTGCTGCAATTAAAAGTAGCGCTTTCATGACAACTCCTTGAGAAGAAGGAGTCTTCAAGACTATTCCTGAGGCGTGTGCCCGCTGTAAATTCTTGTTGAACGGCTACTTTGCTTACCTAATTCATACAACAGTCAGTATTCATACGCTCTGTTTTTTGAAGCTTCGAAGCCATAAAACTTGCCTGTCTATCAGAGGTCGAGGCTGATCGGCTCTTTCGCGCAGGCTGATGAGTCCTTTGTTCCAGTGAAGGCACTGCACGACGAATTCGTGTACCCAGACGCGTATGCCGAGCGGCTGGACGAAAGGACCGTGCAGTGTCTCAAAGCAAAACCTTGACCCAGCTATTCACCTATCTGTTCTGGGCGCCAGAAAAGGCACCATCACCTCCGGTCCAAGAACGCCCATTGTCGTCATACATCCAGCGATCCCGGTCGCCGCTCATATTCATGCCACCCATCGTCTGACTGGAACCCTCGGCAGGCATAGACCCGGAACTACGCCCCGGCATCATTGAGCACCCGGCCAGCGTACCGGCAAGTGCCGCGATTAAAAGTAGCGCCTTCATAGCAACTCCTTAAGAACGTGGAGCCTTGCAGGCTAGTCTTGCCGCGCGCGCCTCATGTAAGTTCTTGTTGAACATCCTGTTTGCCTACCCAATTAGTGCACCAGCCCAGCTCAAGCGGGCTTTTTTATTTCTGGAGTGCACTGTTCAAGAGCATGAACATTTACCGCTGTGTCTTAGGTCGTCATGTCGAGTTAATGGCGTCAGGAAACACTTCTACCGATATAGCCTTGCAATGGCTCTGAGTCGCATTGCCTGATACCCCGATAGCTGTCAGTTCGATCCGAGCTTTGTCAGGTCACTCACCGTATTTTTCCAGGGCGAGAATTCGGGCAAACTATTATTTGTAACAACCAATCGCACTTTGCACCTTAGCGACCATTAATCGGCAATGGCTTACTCCCCTGAAAAAACACGCGGACCACCTTTGTGGGGCCCCAAGTCTTCATCGCCTCTTGCCGATGAAACTCAGCATTTCAAACGCTGGCGTAAGCGTACATGGCAGTTGCACGCTTCGGTCCTATTGAGCCATCTATATGCCTTCCTTTTATTCCTCGGCCACTGCTGGGCAGGCTACGTGCCGTTGCATGCAGTGCTGCTGTATGGCCTCTGGATAGGCGCAGGGATGGCCTTCATCACCTGGGCCTACGCCAGTGGCTGGAGCCAGACTCGGAGTGACCCAGGCTTGTTCTTCTGGCACCAGCTAGTCGCGGTTACAGGGGTGCTGGGCTTGCTTGTCGCAGCTCCTCAGGTTGCGTTCCAGGCACTGGTTATGCTTCTGGTCTTCAGTACCGACGGCTTTCTTGCTCCGCGGCGTACAAGTTTCTGGATGACCTGGAGTTGCACGCTCATTGCAATTGCGCTGGCCGTTTATTGGGTAGGGCCGCAGATGCGCATGACCACCGATACCCTCATCGGGCAGTTCCTCACTGTCGGTGTCATGCTCGGAGCGGTCGTCCGATGCAGCGTCCTGGTCACCTACTTTCGCAGCATGCAATATCGACTCAGTGCGAGCAATGAAAAACTGGCCGTCGCGCTGAAGCAGATTGAAAACTTGGTGCGCAACGATGACTTGACGGGACTGGCCAACCGCCGAGGGGTCATGGATCGACTGCAACAATGTATTCATGCAGCTCAACGCAGAGACGCACCGTTTTGCATCGCAATGCTTGACATTGACTTCTTCAAGCAGGTCAATGACCGTTACGGTCACGAAGGAGGAGATCAAGTGCTTCGAGCCTTTGGACAACTTTTCTCTTCGCAGATTCGTGCAACCGATTGCGCTGGTCGTTACGGCGGAGAAGAATTTCTTCTGGTGCTCTGTGACACACAACTGGCCCAGGCAGGAGCGCTGCTCGAAAGAATTCGCGAAAGCACAGAAGCACTCCCGTGGGCACAGTTGGTGCACCAAGATCTGCGAGTGACCTGTACGCTGGGTGCGACTCAGTATCGACAGGGAGAAACCGCGGAAGCCCTCATCTCGCGCGCTGATGCAGCCATGTATCGAGGCAAGGCAGCTGGACGCAATCGCGTAGTTCTCGCCTAGTTCAAATCTCTGGCTAGCCAAGAGCCTGATCCGCAAGACAACATCCTTGTGGATGGTCATTCCGTCCTCTACCCACAGCTATCAAGAACATGGTGCTTCTCGATGCGGTCATGGACGAAGAGAGCCTGGACGATCGCAGCTTAATACCGGTGGAGCCATTGCCAAGGGCAAGCTTCCGCGCCTGATGCCTGATGCCTGATGCCTGATGCCTGATGCCTGATGCCTGATGCCTGATGCCTGATGCCTGATGCCTGATGCCTGATATGGTGGAAGCGAACAGATCGTGAATCACCGCTGCCTTACTGGGCTTCTTGCAAGAGCGGGTACCGAGGCCGTTTGAATGTCCATGGCCTGGCATCCATGCCGCTGGAGCTTGATCAATATCTCACTACCGATGCATGTGGCATGCTTGGCACCATTCACATTTTTTAACCGTGGAGGCACTAATGAAGATGAACATGCCATGTATCCGCCCTCATGTGGCTGCTTTCGTGCTGGGAGTTTCAGGTCTTGCGGCGGCGTCCAGTTCCTGGGCATGCACACGGCTGGTATTTCAGGGCGCCAACGGCCACGTGATCACTGCACGATCCATGGACTGGAAGAGTGACATCGTCAGCAACCTCTGGGTCCTGCCGCGAGGCATGCAGCGCACTGGCGAGACCGGCCCCAACACCGTGCGCTGGACGTCCAAGTACGGCAGCGTCATCACCTCGGGCTATGACATTTCCACCACCGACGGCGTCAACGAGGCCGGCCTGAATGCCAACCTTCTGTGGCTCGTCGAGTCTCAATATCCCTCCTTCGGCGCCAACAGCAAGCCGGGTCTGTCGATCGCTGCCTGGGCTCAATATGTGCTGGACAACTTTGCGACCGTACAGCAGGCTGTGGCCGCCCTGAGCGAAGAACCATTCACTCTGGTATCCGACAACATGCCTGGCGAAAATCGGCTGACCACCGTGCACCTCTCCATCTCCGATGCCAGCGGTGATAGCGCGATCGTGGAATACATCGGTGGCAAGCAAGTCATTCATCACGGTCGTCAATACCAGGTCATGACAAACTCGCCGACCTTCGACCAGCAACTGGCGCTCAATACCTATTGGAAGCAGATTGGGGGCACCACCATGCTGCCCGGTACCAACCGTGCTGCAGACCGATTCGCCCGCGCTTCGTTCTACGTCAACGCCATCCCCAAGGATCAAAGCCCGAACAAGGCACTGGCCAGCGTCTTCAGCGTGATCCGCAATGCCTCCGTGCCGTACGGCCTTAATACCCCGGAAGAGCCCAATATCTCCTCCACCCGCTGGCGCACCGTGTTCGATCACGAGCGCAAGCTGTATTTCTTTGAGTCGGCGCTGACGCCCAACACATTCTGGGTGGACCTGAAGGCACTGGACTTCAGCAAGGAAAAAGGCAAGGTAATGAAGATCGATCTGGGACCGGACCAGAATCACACCTATTCCGGGGATGCAACCAAACAATTCAAAGCGTCGCCGCCATTCAAATTTCAAGGCATCTGAGCACTTCGCCGCGCTTGATCGGCCCCGATCCAAACCCGCACCGAGCGGGTTTTTTCTTTCTGGAAAGCGCTGCTCCAGCCCATGCAGGCAGTCGATCCAACCTGCGTCTGTGCTGCCAATGCTCTAACGCAAAAGGAGTACCGGGATTATCCAATTGCACCCAGCGCACGCCCAAAGCCCCCAGACTGACAAGCCAGCAGGAGCCCTTCAATGGGCGCGTATCCCTAGTCTCATCAGACGATTTTCCTCAGCGGCGCCACTCCAAGAATCCGGCTGATGAGTTGCTCGATCTTCAACGGTTGCATCGTCCTTGATGCGCAGATTGGAGTGCATGAGCCTCAGGCCAGACCGAAGAATCTTGATTCGTCTGAATGTTCCGGGAACCTATCGCAAGGAAGTGGCATGTCGTATACGTTGACTGGTTTTGAAGGCAAAGTGGCCGTGGTCACCGGTGCTGGCCGGATGCGCAGCATTGGTCGGCCCATTGCACTGGCATTGGCGCAGGCGGGTTGTGATGTCGTCCTGACGGGCACGGGCCGCGCCCCCGAAACCTATCCGGAAGATGAGCGTGATGCACATTGGCGCGATATCGAATCGGTGGCAGATGAAATCCGCCAGCTCGGGCGCCGCGCCCTGCCTGTGGTTTCCGACGTCAGCAACCCGGAGTCCATCGACGCACTGCTTGCACGCACGATTGCAGAATTGGGGCGTGTGGATTTTCTGATCAACAACGCGGGCGCAACCCGCGGCGACGACCGCACCCCGGTGACGGAGCTGTCCATCGATACATGGCATCGGGTGATGAATGTCAACCTGAACGGAACCTTCTATATGTCTCGTGCGTTCGCAAAACAAATGGGGGCACAGGGAGATGGCGGCGCCATCATCAATATTTCATCGCTGGCAGCGCAGCTGCTGGCGCCGGACACCGGCGCCTATGCCACCACCAAGGTGGCCATCAATGGCCTGAGCACCATCATGGCGCGAGAGCTTGGCCCCAAGAAGATCCGCGTGAATGTCGTGGCTCCAGGCATCGTGGAAACAAGTCGCCTGGATGATGTTCCTCGCGGCAAAGTGTGGGACGACATGATCGCCGGCTACATCTCTCTGGGTCGGGCAGGTACCGGCGAAGACATTGCCCATTTGGTCACATTCCTGTGCAGCGACCAAGGCGAATGGATCACCGGTCAGAACATCTACGTCGACGGCGGCCATCTGCCAACTCCACGCCGCCCGACATGAGTTAACTGCACTCCAGCCGTGAGCCACATGAGTGGGCTCTGACAAGCCACTTCAACCGACAAACAGGTTCGCGCGCCATGCGCACTGCACCATTAAGCAAACTCCATACCCTTTACAGCCGCTTCGTAACGTACAGAGCGTGCCGTCAAGGCCGAATGGCTTGACGTTCAGATTCAGAAAGCAAGAAAGGTCGCCGCCCGACTCCTTCACGAGCACAGGGAGTCTGGCACAGGACCCACATCACTCTATCGAGCTTGAATATCACCGACGCGAATGACGACAGGACCCTGACCTTGATCGTGCTTTGTCGCTGCCAGCCCGTGAATTGCTTGCCAATGGGCTCTGTATGCCGCCAAGTTCTGCCCCGCTCCAGCAAGTTCCTTGGCTCTCGTCAGGCGCTCAAGCGCATCGCCACTGATAGCTGCCGATCGAGCCTCACCGTTGGTCATGTACTCAAAAACAACCCTGCGCGGGCTCATTTCATACGTTGCACTGGCATCCATTCGATCCATACATGCCTCACTTAATTAATCAGCAATAGTTTACCCATAGCCCTCCACTATGTGGCTTTTACTTTCTGAAGCCCTCTGATCACCATTCAATCTGGTAGGTGCTGCGGCAGCTGCCATGCATCCCTCCCCTCCTGCTTTCAAGAAGCCCAGGGACGAGCACCTCCCTGCAGCCACTGTCCACAAACACCTCGGCCCGTCGCGTACTGTTCTCATTCGAGGAGCGGAAACCGAAAGCAAGATCCCCGACCATGCCACAAAGCATTGCAAACAACTGCCACCCTGTTCCCCTGCATGCGGCCTGCGCAGGCAACTCAGCCGACAGTGCCCGATGCTCTCGCCTGTGCAGCAGGCGTACTAGGCGACCAACTGAAAGACTGCGATCGGCATTCAACAGTTCCAGACGTCGGTGACCTGCTTGCATTCGCATTCAAAGCTGGTTTCAACCTTGCAGGCTGCGTCTCTGCCGTGATAATGCCGACCTCTAAGGCATGAGCCCAGCCGGTGAATGAGGACTTCAGGCGTCATGACTGCGACTCCAGCAACCACGAGGCAATGGCAGATGCCCCCGTGCTTGCAACAACCCCCAACGAGGCACAAGAAACAGCCTGCAATGCGGGCCTTTTTTGCCTGTTTTCCGGGCTGGAATCAATGATTGCCCAGCCAGGCCACGCTGTTGAGAAAGAGTCGCACCAGTTCGGTCTGACGACGAACCCCGGTCTTGGAAAAGATGGAGCGCAAATGGGCACGGGCGGTATTGGGTTTGATACCCAGGGCGTCAGCAGCCTCCTCCAAAGACATGCCGTTGCTCAGATGCGTGGCCACTGCTGTCTCTGCAGGAGTCAGATGAAAAAGCTGTTGTGTAAGCTTGACGGGCGGCTCTGCCTTGCCCGTCGTATCGCGCAGAAAAACCGCTACGCTGGGACGCTGCTTGCCTTCGGTCCATTCATCGGGAGAGATGCTTTGCACCACCACGCCCCAGTTGAGTTGACCGGACTGGCGAGTGATGGACATACCCTCGGCCATGGAGACGCTCTCCAGCTTGGGCGAAAGCAAGGCATCGCGGATCAGACGCTGCAGCCGGCGATTGTCATTGGCATAGACCGCCTCGAGCCCACCGTTGTTGACCCGTATTCCATCACCCACGTTCAGAATGGTGGTGGCCGCTGGGTTGGCCTCTATCATTTTCCCCGTCTGATCGAGAATGACCACGCCCATCATCAGTTGCGCGGTGGCACGCCCGTATAGCGATATGACCTGCCGGTCACGATGCAGATTCAGCTGCATGTTCAACACCCGCTTGAGGTGCGGCACCAACATGCGCACCACGTCCAGATGTGTTGACTCGAATGCTCCCGCCGCCGCAGGCCGCGTGACACGCCAACCATAGGAGCAGCCGTTATCGGTCATGACATCCACAGCCAGAATGTGCTCGATGTCCACCCCCTTGCACCAGTCGGTGTAGTAGCGACAGGAATGCCATTCGGCCTCCGTCATCACATCCAACAGGGTGAACACCTTGTCCTTGACGATACCGAGAAACGGACTCCATTGCGCATAAGGGTCGTAGGGAATGACTTCGGAGCGACCGCCCGTTGCCGAAATTACCCAGCCCACATTCTCACCATGAGGGTCGCGCACCACGAGCGAAGCGTAGTTGCCATTGGCGCTTGAGCGCAGCAGCTCCAGAAATACCCTCCAGTTCTGCGGGTCCATGGCTGACTCGTACAGCGCAGTAATCAGTGGACTCAAGGCTTCGGTACTGATGACCGAAACCTGTTCCGGCGAAGAAGCTGCCTCAGGCTCCACAGCATACGGAACGGGAAAGCCGGTGACGGCCTGAAGAGCATCCGAGCGATAGTTGTAGAAATCAAAAGTTGCGTAATCGCTTTTGGGCATTTGCTATCTCAAAAAATCCGGCCCATCAAATACCGCACAGTTACTCAACTCTGCGCGCGTTCTTCATTGATGCACGCACCCGGAAGTCGGCCCAAGAAATGGCTTGATTTTGCTGAGTCCCCACAAACTGCACATCGTCAAATCAGACGATAGGAAACCTAGCAAAAAAGCATGGCCTCCAACTATTGCAGACCTGCAATATGAATACCGCTGGCATCGTCATCCGACGAATACGGCTGAACTCTCGGCTCCTGCCCGGATGCACCCAGCTCCAAGCGCTTTCGGAATTGCTCCGCAGGCAAGGCTGGCGAGCACAGATAGCCCTGAAAGTAGTCACCCTGTAACTGCTCAATGGCCTGGCATTGCTCCTGTGTTTCCACACCTTCTGCCACCAGTTCCACACCCAATGCCTGCCCCATGCTGATGATGGCGCCCACAATGGCCTTGTCTCCCGCATCGTGCGGCAGGCCGCGCACAAAACTCTGGTCGATCTTGATCTTGGAGATCGGCAGTTTTTTCAAATAGGCCAAGCTCGAATAGCCGGTACCGAAGTCGTCAATGACCAGGCCCACACCCAGTTCTGCGATCTGATGCACGCGCAAAGCCATTTCCTGCGCCTCCTGCAGCAAAATGCTCTCGGTCAGCTCCAGCTCCAGCCACTGTGCCGGCAAGCCGCTGGCTTCCAGCACGTATTTGAGGCGGTCCACAAAGTCCGGCTGCCTGAACTCCAGCGCGGAGACATTCACCGATACCTTGACGGGCTTGCCCATAGCCAGCCAGCGCGCCGCCTCTTGTACTGATTGCTCCAGCACCCAGGCATCCAGCGCAACCACATAGCCGGACTCCTCCGCCAAGGGAATGAAGGCTGCAGGAGAGATCACCCCCAGTTCGGGGTCCGTCCATCGAAGCAAGGCCTCTGCAGCCACGATGCGACCCGAACGGATATGTACCTGTGGCTGAAAGTGCACGGCCATATGTCCCTTGTCCAGCGCCTGGCGCATGGCATGCTCCAGCTTCATGCGCGAGAGCAGACCCGCACTCATTTGCGGCTGGTAGAAGCTGAAATTGCCGCGTCCACGCTCCTTGACGCGATACATGGCGATATCGGCCTGACGAATCAGCTCGTCCAGCGTCAAGCCATCCGCCGGAAATTGCGCAGCCCCAATGCTGCACTGAACGGAAAAGCCCAGACCGTCAAGCATGAAGGGCTGGCGCATTTCGTCCAGAATACGGGCGGCCACGGCCGAAGCACCTTCCCCCGTGCAATCATGCAGGTAGAGAACAAATTCGTCCCCGCCCTGACGGCACAGCACATCGGCAGGACGCAGCAGGCCGCTCAGCCGCTGAGCAACCAGCTTGAGCACCCGGTCGCCGAAGTCATGGCCCAGTGAATCGTTGATGATCTTGAAACGGTCAAGGTCCAGAAACAGAATGCTGAAGGGCTGCTGTGTGAAGCGCGCTGCAGTGATGGCGGCTTGCACGTGACGGCTCAAGCTCAGGCGATTGGGCAGCCCTGTCAACGCATCACTGTAAGCCAGCTGCTCAATCTGCTTTTGGGCACTGCGCTGCATGGTCATGTCGCGCATAAAGCCAATGCTTTGTACCAGACGCCCATAGCCGTCACGCAATGCCACCCAGGACAGCCAGACCGCGCAGCGCTGACCTTCGCTCTGCTTGAGCCAAAGATTGCCCTCCCAGAAGCTGCCCACATCCCAGCGCGCAGCCGCCAGCTCCAGCAGGTCGGACACAGGCCCTCCCTCGGACTCGAACAGAGTCCAGGCAGCGAGCCCAAGCACCGCCTTGCCATGCAGCAGCTGCCCGCCAGCCGGGTTGACCTGAACGATGACACCATTGGCATCGGCAATGAAGATACCGTCCAGGCTGGACTCGAACACTCTTGCAGCCAGACGCAGCTCTGTCGCCGAGCTGGACTCCACCGTGATGTCTCGATAGGAGTAGATACGCCCTATCGCCACACCGCGACTGAGCTGAGGCACGGAGCGGCGCTCCAGAACCCTGCCACTGAGCAGTTGCAGTACCTCCGAGGTTTCAGGAGCCGACAGGTCCTGCGCATCCTGCAAAAGAGTGAACTGACTATCGCTGCTGATGGTCTGCGCTTCCAGATGGGCAAAGACGGCCGCATCATCTCGCTGCACGAGCAGTGGCTCGGGTAGTTGCCACAGCTCCGCGAAACGGTGGTTGAATGCACGAATTCCGCCGCGCAGATCACAGACCAGCATGCCATCTGCAGCGGACTCAAGCGTCGCCCGCAACTCTGCAAGCAGCATGTCCAGTTCGCTCTCGTGCCGCAACTGCTCGCTGCGGTCAAGCATGGTGAGCATCAACCAGCGTGGATTCAAGGCGATGGAGCCCACCCCCATCTCCACAGCTGTCAATGAACCATTGGCGGTACAAATTTCTGTGAGAAATTTCGCCCCACCCACCCAGTTTGAGGCATCCTGCCAGAACGCCTTTTGCACCAGGGAGGCGCACAGCACATCGACATACTGCTCCTGCGCCTGCTCGGGCGTGTAGCCCGTGAGCTGCATACTGGCTGCATTGGCATGCACGACACGCAATGTCTGCGCATCCAGCAGCCAGACCGCCTCCTGCAAACCATCGAGCATGGAGGCAAGCAGAGGGTCAATCAGAAAACTCTGCTGCAAAGTCACGCGAGGTCTTTCTCGGCAGCAGGTGCTGCAGAACTGTCAAAAAAGTAGCAAAGACGCCTTTGCGGCTGTAAAGCTTCTAACGCATTTCGAGAAAGCTGATTTCGCGTCAAGCCTCGGCGAATACCCAAACCCACATATTCAAGCAAATCTACGAACCGCAGCTTCTGCGGCGCCTGCATGTCATAGGTCAGCACCTGCGGCTTGAGCGACTGGCTGGTGTTGACAGACACCACTACGCCCATCCGCCCATCGCTTAGTTCCACCAAAGAGCCCGGCGGATAGACCCCCAAGGTCTGCACGAATGCCTTGAGCACATCGGGCGCATATCGCTGGCGATACTGTCCGTACAGTGCAGCCATGGCTTCATGGGGCGTCATTTCGTTGCCTTGCAGTGGCAGATTGCACAAGCGCTCAAAATTATTGACCAGCGCCAGGATCTGTCCGGCAATGTCCATGTCTTCGGCCAGCAAGCCAAGTGGAAAGCCTGACCCATCGGCCCATTCATGATGCTGGGCGATGGCCGTCGTGACGGAAGGGGGATAGCCCATGGATAGCGCCAGTGCCACCGACTCTCCGACATGGCGCGCATACACGGTCTCTCGCAGAGGCGTGCGGCCCGTGCCCTGATTCAGTGCATTGGCCGACGCGGAAATCTCAAGCCCTGGCTTGCCGATGTCATGCAACAGGGCTGCCGTGCCCAGATCCTTCAATATGTCATCGCACAGGCCCAGCGTCTTACCCAGCAGCAGGCTCAGTACAGAGACGTTGACACCATGAACGCCAAAGGTCGCGCCACCCGTATCCGCGAGCAGATGCAAACTCAGATCACGAGCCTGCGCCAGTTTGACGACTTGCTGCGCAACCAGCATATCCGTCGTTGTCCGCGCCTTCTCGGGGTTGGCTGGCAACAAGGCCTGCACGTCATCAAATACGGAAACCGCGCCCAGAAACCTGGATTGCACGCCCAAGATACTGTTGCGCCATGCATGCGCATCATTCTCAGGGGGGACAGGAGCGAGTTGAGGGTCTGCGGCCGGAGGCGCAGCCTCTGCTTCCAGATCGCTTCTGGATAGATCAACCTGAACTGCCTTGAGCTTCAAGGTCCTGAGTGTCTGCAACTGCTCTTCATTGACAATCTTGAAGCTGCTGACGGGAAACGGGTGGCGCAACCAGCCAGTCTCCAGATGGACATACATGCCAATTCGCAGTTGTCCGATATCAATAGCAACGAAACGATTCACTTTGAGCGCTACACACAAGATAAGACATTATTCCGCAGTTCCATGACTGCTCAAGCATGACTAGGGTCTGTTGGGATGCAAACTGCACCAACATTCCCTTCCTGTGTGACTTATCGGCACCAAAGGCTGGGTTTGTAGACCAGATCCATCCACAAAGCCCAACTCGCAACACCAATCAGCATCAGACCCGCAATTCTGGTGCCCCAGCGCGCCCGCAATGTATTGAGATGCGACTGCCCCAGTTGCCACAACCAGGGACCCGCCAGCAGCCACACTGCGCCGCCAACGGCAAAGGCTGTCATGGACAGAGCACCTTGCCAGACTCCGCCACTCAGCGCGGCCACCAGCACTGCCGAATACAGCAAGCCGCAAGGCATCAGGGCCCAGGCAAAGCCCGCGGCCAGACTCCCTCCTGGGGCGACGACCCAGGGCTGGACCCTGGTCCAGACAGAACGCCCCGCCTGCTCCAGCCACACCGGTTGTCGCGCCTGCACCACCATGGCCAGACCCCAGGCCATGACCGCGACATGCATCAGCGTCCACAGCTTCTGCAAGGCCGTTGTCTGGCTGGTCAGCCAGGCCAGACTCTCCATGGCCACGGCAGCCACTCCGCCCAGCAGGGCATAACCAGCAATGCGTCCCAGATGAAACAGACTGGTACGCAGCCATTGGCGTTTTTGCAGGCCGTGCAAGGCGATGACCTGGCCGTCGCTGGTAGGCCTTGCACCCGTCACAACGCTGCAGGGTGCAGCGCACATCACAAGACAATGGGGCCCACCCACGAGCCCCATGATCAAAGCAGTCCAGACCAGCGAAAACAACATGCGCTAGATGATGCGCGAAAAGCGCGCGCGGTTTCGGTCGGCCTGCAAATATCGATCAAACAGCATGGCTACTCCGCGCACAAAAAACCAGCCCAGGCCCGTGACCTTGAAGCCCTCGTCGGATAGCTGAACCAGGCCATTGCGCTGCATTTCCGCCAGTGCTGCCAGCTCCCGAGCAAAGTACTCGCGGAAATTGATCAGCCAGGCCTGCTCCATCGGCTCATACAGGACGGAGCCCTGACACATGATGGCCATGATGATGGCTCTGCGCACCAGATCGTCACGCGAGAGCGCCAATCCGCGCTGCACGGGCAGCATGCCGCCATCAATGGCGTCGTAATACTCTTCCAGGGTCTTGACGTTCTGGCTGTAGGTGGCGCCCACCTTGCCGATGGCCGATACGCCCAACGCAATCAGGTCGCAATCGGGCTGGGTGCTGTAGCCCTGGAAATTGCGATGCAGGCGCCCCTGGCGCTTGGCGACGGCCAGAGAGTCGTCGGGCAGCGCAAAGTGATCCATGCCCACATAGACATAGCCGCCATTCATGAAGGCATCAATTGCGCCGGAGAGCATGTTCAGCTTGTCCTGTCCCATGGGCAAGTCAGCGGATGCAATACGCCTTTGCGGCTTGAAGCGCTCAGGCAGATGCGCATAGGCATACAACGCAATGCGGTCGGGACGCAGCTCATTGACCTGGGCCAGCGTTCGCGCAAAAGACTCGGTTGTCTGCTTGGGCAGACCGTAGATCAGGTCCACATTGATGGAGACAAAGCCCAGACGGCGGGCCTCGGCCACCAACTCAAAGACTTGCTCGGCGGGCTGCTCCCGGTGCACCGCTTTCTGCACTGCGGGATCAAAATCCTGCACGCCAAAGCTCAGGCGATTGAAGCCCATGTCCTTGAGTGCCTTCAACCTCTCGTTGCTGACCGTGCGCGGATCGACCTCGATGGAATACTCGCCGGCTGGATCGAGCTTGAAATGCTCACGCATCAGAAGCATCAGCTGCCGCAGCTCGGCATCGCTGAAGAAGGTCGGCGTGCCGCCTCCCAGATGCAGCTGGCTTACCAACTGGCCTTTGCCGCAATGCTCGGTATGCATGGCCAGTTCACGGCTCAGATAATCCAGATACTCGGCAGCCTTCTCATGATGCTTGGTCACGATCTTGTTGCAGGCGCAGTAATAGCAAAGCGACTCGCAAAACGGCACATGCACATAAACGGACAGGGGCAAGGCACGTGAGCCCGAATGCGTCTTGCGCTGTTTCAATGCCAGGATATAGTCGTCTGCACCAAAAGCCTCAACAAAACGGTCGGCTGTTGGGAATGATGTGTAGCGTGGGCCGGGGATATCAAAGCGGCTCAGCAACTCAGGCGTGACTGCGGTCATAACTGGGAGTTAGGGTGCGCCCACACTCTGTATAGAGCAGATTTCAATGGAAATCAGATCCTGAAAATCATGCCCGAAATAGGCAAAAGCGCATGTTTTTGAACGAATACGGGCAATGTGCCCCAAGGCAATCACCCTGTCCTTGATGAAAATCAAGAGACATCAAGGCGAGTGCTGCGACAATTTGATCCATCTCATCTTCAACCACGAGGTCAACGACCGGCGCGACTCTCCACTCTGTGTCTGTCTGCGCCGTTGCTAAAAGCCCATGAATCTTCAGACCATCAAAGCATCCTGCTCCAACTGCAATCTGCGTGAACTGTGCATGCCCATGGGCCTGGACGATGAACAAATGGAGCGTATTGACGAGATTGTGGCCACGCGCCGCAAGGTCAAGCGCGGCGGGCTGCTATTTCGCAATGGCGAAGAGTTCACCTCGCTGTACGCCATTCGCACCGGCTTCTTCAAGACCAGCGTGGCCACTGAGGATGGACGCGACCAGGTCACAGGCTTTCAGATGGCCGGCGAGATCATTGGCCTGGACGGCATCGTCAACGACCACCACACCTGCGATGCCGTGGCCCTGGAAGATGCCGAAGTCTGCATCATGCCTTTCGACAAGCTCGAGCAGCTCTCGCGCGAAGTCACGGCGCTGCAAAATCATGTGCACAAGGTCATGAGCCGCGAAATCGTGCGCGAGCATGGCGTAATGCTGCTGCTGGGCAGCATGCGCGCCGAAGAGCGTCTGGCAGCCTTTGTGCTGAACCTGGTGCAGCGTCTGTCGGCACGCGGCTTTTCGAAGTCGGAGTTGGTGCTGCGCATGACGCGTGAAGAAATCGGCAGCTATCTGGGACTCAAGCTGGAGACCGTGAGCCGCACCTTCTCCAAGTTCGCCGAGGAAGGCATCATCGAAGTCAGACAGCGCCATCTGCGCATTCTGGATACCGATGCGCTCAAGCGCATCGTCAACAGCCAGCAATGCCAGGGCTAAGTTAAGACAGCGGGCTTTTTTGATGGCAGCGAATGCCTGCCAGAAGCTTCCCGCCGCCGAGGCCGCCAGCACAGAGAGCGACCAAGCACCATCCGGGGCCGCCACCGGCCCCGAAACTGCGGCCCTGTGCGCAGCGCTTTACTCGACCAGGGGCTCCGAGACTATGCCCTGGTTCAGATCGCTGGCCGAACGCCCCAACATGACAGTCATCAGTCCGCTGGCCACGGCGACCGCCCAGAAGGCAAAAAAGGCCAGGGTGTAAATGGCATTGCGCGACCATTCCAGAGGCGAGCCCAGCCAGTGCATGTCCAGCGGGTCCACAAAGGCAAATACCACCATTTCCATGATTGCCGCAGCCAGAAAAGCCGGCCAGACAATCCACATCCAGCGTCGAGCATCCATCGCGATTCTCCTTGGCCTGTGGGTTTGAACCCATTTTGCACAATTGCCATGACCTTCCCTGCCACACCAAGGGCATGCACTCAGATAGGAAACCCTGAACCGCTATTATTTAAAGAGCTTCCAGTGCATTCTTTGTATTGACTTAAGGTCAATATCTATCTGAAATAAGCTTTGATAAAGCGCTATGCGCTCCTGATATTGAACCCGCCCGGCCATCCTTTGCCGGTTTTTGAGCACTGCAGACAACCGTCCGACTCTGCGGTCGACCAAGACATAGAGCTCCGCCACGACCGGCCGTGCTCCAGAAAAGTCTGCAACCATAGGCGTAAAAAAAGGCCGCGGAAGCGGCCTTGAGGATGATGCGTTGAAATCGCAGTCAGCGATCCAGCGGATGATCCTTGGCTGGCGTCGCGGCATGGTTGCGCCCCGTCACTGCCGGCGCCAGGCTTTTTTCACTTTCGCTCAGGCGCTGGTTGATTTCCATGCCATGGCGGTAGTAGTCAGGGTCAATCACGGGATCGGGCCTGCTCAGTGCGATGTATGCGGTGACAAAGCCGGCAATCACCACGATCACCGGGCCGGCGATGATGAGCCAGACATGGGCAAACTTCCACCAGGGCTTGCCGTCCTCGGGGTGGATGATCTTGGCCGTTTGCGAGACCTTGGCTTGTGCTGCCAACATGATGAAACCTCTTTCCAAAATTCTGACCACCCAGGCACGCATGGCAGGGTGGCATCAATTGTTGCCGATTGGCGGTGCCCTTGTCCGGCCTCCGTGATGGCTCATGAAGACCGGCAAGACTTGGCATTAACGCGGCACCAGGAACACCGTCTTTTCGGAAATACGCCCTGCTCCGGCAGTCACTGCATCCACATTGAAGTGTACGGGGTGCGAGCCGGGAGTGGCTGAGCCATACGGAATCTGCAGCCGCACCGCAATGCCGCGTGTCTCTGCAGGGCCAACGCTCACTTCCTGATCGGATGCGACCTCCAGATTCTCCAGGCCCTCGGCGCTGATACGGTAGCGCTGCTCGGACTCGGTGGCGTTCATGATCTGCAGACGGTAGACGTTCTCCAGCTTGCCGCCCGCCACGATGCGCGAAAGCGCGGCACGGTCGCGAATCACGTCGACCTTGAGCGGCTCGCGCAGCACCAGACTGGCGATCATGGCGGCGCTGAGGGCTACCAGCACGGCCGAGTAGATCAGCACGCGCGGACGGAAAATGCGGCGAATCACCTGCACCTGCTTCCAGGCCTTGGCCACGGCATTCTGAGTGGTCAACCGGATCAGGCCACGCGGATACTCCATCTTGTCCATCACGGAGTTGCAGGCATCGATGCACAGACCGCAGCCGATGCACTCATACTGCAGCCCCTTGCGGATGTCGATGCCCACAGGGCAGACCTGAACGCAAAGCTTGCAATCTATGCAGTCCCCCAGGCCTTGTGCCTTGTAGTCAACGTCCTTCTTGCGCGGGCCGCGCGCTTCACCACGCTGGGCGTCGTAGCTGACGATCATGGTGTCCTTGTCGAACATGGCGCTCTGGAAGCGTGCATAGGGGCACATGTACTTGCAGACCTGCTCGCGCATATAGCCGGCATTGCCGTAGGTTGCGAACCCGTAGAACGCCACCCAGAAAATCTGCCAGCCGCCCTGGAAGGCCATCAGCTCCACACCCAGTTCACGGATGGGCACGAAGTAGCCGACAAAGGTGAAGCCTGTCCAAAGAGACAGAACGATCCAGAGAAACTGCTTGAGCGACTTCTTCCAGATTTTCTCGAAGGTCCAACCATGCTTGTCGATACGCATGCGGGCACTGCGATCGCCTTCGACCTTGCTCTCGATCCACATGAAGATCTCGGTGTAGACCGTCTGCGGACAGGAGAAGCCACACCACAGACGCCCGGCCACGGCGGTAAACAGGAACAGCCCCAGCGCGCTGATGATCAGCAGCCCCGTCAGATAGATGAAGTCCTGCGGATACAGCACCAGTCCGAACAGATAGAAGCGCCGCGCCCCGAGGTCGAACAGCACCATCTGGCGCTCACCCCACTGCAGCCAGGGCAAACCGTAGAAGACGATCTGGGTCAGGAACACCATGATCCAGCGCCAGCGCGAGAAGACGCCGCTGATGGCGCGCGAGTACACCTTCTGTTCGGAGGCGAACATGGGCATATATTCCTGACCGCCGTCCACAGGCTCAGCCGTGATCGGAATGACTTTGCGAGGTTTCTCCGGATCGCAGGGCATCGCAGTTCCTTAATATTTTTGTAATTACTGAAAATTCAAATGCGAAAAAGGCGGTGCCTCGGCACCGCCTTCATCACCCGTCTTACTTCCGGGCGCTTGCGTTGGACAGCCCCCAGACATAGGAAGCCAGCACCGCGATCTGCGCCTCGGTCAGCTTGTCCTTCTGAGCAGGCATCTCGTTCATCTTGCCATGGTTGACCATGTCGACAATGACGGACTCGCCCCAGCCATGCAGCCAGATGTCATCGGTCAGGTTGGGTGCGCCAAGCGCCTGGTTACCCTTGCCGTCCATGCCGTGGCAAGCCGCGCAGGCCACGAACTTGGACTTGCCCTGCGAAGCCTTGACGGCATCGTGGGGGCTGCCCGACAGGCTCAGCACATAGTGCGCCACATTGCGCACATCTTCCGCCGAGCCCACGGCTGCCGCCATGGGAGGCATCACGCCGATGCGGCCGTTGGTGATGGTTTCCTTGATCTTGTCGGGCGTGCCGCCATGCAGCCAGTCACCGTCGCCCAGATTGGGGAAGCTCTTGCTGCCGCGCGCATCGGAGCCGTGGCATTGCGCGCAGTTGTTCATGAACAGACGCTCGCCGATGGCCATGGCCTGGGGGTCCTTGGCCATTTCTTCGGTGGGCATGCTGACGAACTTGGCGTACATGGGCTCCAGGTCGACACGGGCCTTCTCCATTTCCTTGTCATAGGCACCATACTGGGTCCAGTCCAGCTCGCCCTTGAAGGAACCCAGACCTGGATAGGCCACCAGATAGGCCAGGCTGAAGACCACGGTGATCACGAACAGCCCCATCCACCACTTGGGCATGGGGTTGTTGAGCTCGCGCAGGTCTTCGTCCCAGACGTGACCGGTGGTGTTGTCCGTGGAAGGAACGACCTTGCGGCGCGCCACCAGCACCAGCAGCAAGAAGCAGCCGAGGATGCCGATCAGCGAAACGGCCGCGATATACACGGACCAGAAGTTGTTAAAGAAGTCGCTCATGGGATGTTCTCGTTGTAGTGATCAGACTCAGTCTTCCAGGAATGGAACCTGAGCTGCCTCGTCAAAACGGGCCTGGTTGCGGCGGGCATACGCCCACCACCAGATACCCACGAAGCACGCCAGCGATGCCAGTGTGGCCAGAACACGCATGGTGGTGATATCCATTTTCCAGTCCCTCCTCTGTTACTTGACGGCGCGACCCAGGACCTGCAGATAGGCAATCACTGCCTCCATCTCGGTCTTGTCCTTGACTTCGGCCTGAGCACCAGCGATCTCCGCATCGGTGTAGGGCACGCCCACCTTGCGCAGCGCGCTCATGCGCGTTGCCACGGCCGTGTCATCCACCTTGTTGGCTTCCAGCCAGGAGTAAGCAGGCATGTTGGACTCGGGCACCACATCACGCGGGTTGTTCAGGTGGATGCGATGCCATTCGTCGCTGTACTTGCCGCCCACACGGTGCAGGTCGGGGCCGGTGCGCTTGGAGCCCCACTGGAAGGGGTGGTCGTACACGAACTCGCCCGCCACCGAGTAGTGGCCGTAGCGCATGGTCTCGGCGCGGAAGGGACGGATCATCTGCGAGTGGCAGTTGTAGCAACCCTCGCGCAGATAGACGTCGCGTCCCATCAGCTGCAGCGGCGTGTAGGGCTTGAGACCCGCCACGGCTTCGGTCGTGGACTTCTGGAAGAACAGCGGCACGATTTCCACCAGGCCACCAATGGTCAGCACGAACAGCGTCAGCGCGATCAGCAAAAAGTTGCTGGTCTCGATCTTCTCGTGCGAAAAGCTCTTGGGAGCTGCGTTATTTTGATCAGACATTGCTTTTGCTCCTCAATGCTCAGGCGTGAGCCACCACAGCAGGCACTGCCACCTTGACGGAACGGCCGGCCATTGCGGTCTTCCAGGTGTTCCATGCCATCACCAGCATGCCGCCCAGATACAGCAGACCGCCAGTCACGCGAATCACATAGAAGGGATAGGTCGCCTTCACGCTTTCCACGAAGGTGTAGGTCAGCGTGCCGTCGGGGTTGACGGCGCGCCACATCAGGCCCTGCATCACACCGGCAATCCACATTGCGGCGATGTACAGCACGATGCCGATGGTCGCCATCCAGAAGTGCAGCTCGATCGCGGGCACGGAGTGCATTTTTTCGCGGCCGAAGAGGCGGGGAATCAGGTAGTACAGAGAGCCCATGGTGATCAGACCCACCCAGCCCAGAGCGCCGGAGTGCACGTGGCCCACGGTCCAGTCGGTGTAGTGGCTCAGCGCGTTGACGGTCTTGATGGCCATCATCGGGCCTTCGAAGGTGGACATGCCGTAGAACGACAGGGACACGATCAGGAAACGCAGGATGGGGTCGTCACGCAGCTTGTGCCAGGCACCCGACAGCGTCATGATGCCGTTGATCATGCCGCCCCAGCTGGGAGCCAGCAGGATCAGCGAGAACACCATGCCCAGCGACTGGGCCCAGTCGGGCAGCGCAGTGTAGTGCAGGTGGTGAGGACCGGCCCACATATAGGTGAAGATCAGTGCCCAGAAGTGCACGATCGACAGGCGGTACGAGTACACGGGACGACCGGCCTGCTTGGGGATGAAGTAATACATCATGCCCAGGAAGCCGGCGGTCAGGAAGAAGCCCACCGCGTTGTGGCCATACCACCACTGGACCATGGCGTCTTGCACGCCGGCATAGGCCGAGTAGCTCTTCATCCAGCCTGCAGGAATGGAGACGTTGTTGACCACGTGCAGCAAGGCCACGGCCAGGATAAAGGCACCGAAGAACCAGTTGGCCACATAGATATGCTTGACCTTGCGGATGCCGATGGTGCCGAAGAACACGATGGCATAGGACACCCAGGTCACGGTGATCAACAGGTCGATGGGCCATTCCAGTTCGGCATATTCCTTGCCCTGGGTGTATCCCAGGGGCAGGCTGATGGCCGCAGCCACGATGACCAGTTGCCAGGCCCAGAAGGTCAGGCTGGCCAGCTTGGGCATGAACAGTTTGGTCTGGCAGGTGCGTTGCACCACGTAGTAGCTGGTGGCGAACAAGGCCGAGCCACCAAAGGCGAAGATCACGGCATTGGTATGCAGCGGGCGCAGACGTCCGTAGCTCAGCCAGGGAATGCCGAAGTTGAGTTCCGGCCAGGCCAGCTGGGACGCGATAAACACGCCCACTGCCATACCTACCACCCCCCATACCACGGCCATGATAGAGAACTGTCTTACGACGGTGTCGTCGTAATAGACAGCATTGTTATTTGTTGCTTCCATCGGGCACCTCTTAGATTTCTTGCAAAGTGTTCACTGGTTTCTCATTGGGCTCGTTGAGCCACATCAATCGTCGCGAAGAATGCGCTCGCCTTCCTGTTCCACGCTCTCGAACTGGCCCCGGTACACGGCCCACCACAGGGCAGCCACAATGGCCATGACCAGAACAACCGACAGCGGAATCAATACATACAGAATGTCCATCAATGGCCTCCTTGAATCAGTGGCATGACGGTGCCCCGCAGCGCAAGGTGCGCGGGGGCGGACGCGTTGCTATCAGCAGCCTGCAGCGGCAACGCACGTGCAAGACGAGCTGCGTTGGCGACGACCAGCAAGGAGCTCAGCGCCATGCCGAGCCCTGCCAGCCAGGCAGGCATCCAGCCCACGAGGGCCAGAGGAATAGAGATCGCGTTATAGGCTGCTGCCCAGCCCAGGTTCTGGCGCACCACGGACAGGGTCCGTCGGGCCAGCAACAGGCTTTGCAACACTAACTCCAGGCTGTCTCCCAGTACCACGAAGTCTGCTCGCGATTGTGCCAGCGGCACTGCTCTACCAAAAGCAAAAGAGACATGCGCTCCGGCTAAAACTGGGCCGTCATTCAGGCCGTCGCCCACCATGGCAACTTTATGCCCTGCAGCCTGTGCCGCCTGCATGGCTGCCAGCTTGTCCTGCGGTTTGCAGTCGCCCTGCGCCTGCTCGATGCCCAGCTTGGCGGCCACGGTTTGCACCGCTGCAGAGCGGTCACCCGAGAGCAGTTGCACCGTCACGCCTTGCTGCCTCAGGTCGGCAATGACCTGGGCTGCTTCAGGGCGCACATCCTCGCTCAGATGGAACTGCGCCAGGGGCAGCCAGCCACCTTGCGATTCCTCGGCCAGCACCACGCTCTGCCCCAGCTCATGCGGAGCCAGCTCAGGCACGCCGCAATGCGCGGCCGAGCCCAGACGAAGATGGCGGCGCAAGGCGGTATTGCTGCGCGCCTGCACCCAGACATCGAGGCCGCTGCCAGCGATTTCCTGGACGGAATCCAGCAGCCATGCGCTGGCAGGCAATTCGGCCACCTCGGCCGCCTGGGCCAGTGCCTTGGAAGCGGGATGCATGGACTGGCGCGCCAGCAAGGCGGCCAACGCCAGCAGCTCATCGGTGTTTTGACCTTCAGCAGGCGTCAGCGCGCGCAGCACCAGGCCGTCGCGCGTGAGCGTTCCGGTCTTGTCGAACACCAGCGTATCCACGGCGGCCAGCGCCTCCAGCCCCTGCAGATTGCGCACCAGCACGCCGCTGCGCGCCAGGGTGCCGGCCGCCGTAAGCATGGCCACGGGGGTGGCCAGGGAAAGCGCACAGGGGCAGGTGACGATGAGCACGGCCACGGCCACCATCATGGCCTTGCCTGGGTCGGTGGGCCACCACCAGATGGCTGCAGCCAGCGCCGCCAGCAGCACCACGACGAGAAAAGGCCGGGCCACCTTGTCGGCCAACTGGGCCAGTGTTGGCTTTTGCAGCGAAGCGCTTTCCATCAGATTCACGATCTGCGCAAAGCGGGTGCCCTCACCCACGCTATCCACTCTCACCTCGACAACACTGTCAAGGTTGTAGCTGCCGGCGGTGACTGCATCGCCCTGTGCGCGCAAAACAGGCGTGGATTCGCCAGTCAGAAGAGCCTCATCGGCATGGGTGGTGCCGCGCAGAATCCGGCCGTCAGCGGGGAAAGCCTCGCCCGCGAGCACACGCACCACATCACCCACACGCAGGCGGCGCGTGGCCACACGCTCGAACTCGCCCGAGTCGGGCTGCTGACGCAGCACCGAATCCGGCAGCCGGTTCATCACGGCTTCCAATGCACCGGCCGTGCGATCGCGCAGACGCAGCTCCAGCCAGCGCCCCGTGAGCAGGAAAAAGACAAACATGGTCAGCGAGTCGAAGAAGACTTCCTGACCAAAGGGACCGGCAGGATCAAAAGTTCCCAGCGTGCTGATGACGAAGGTGATCAGCATGCCTATGGCCACGGGCAGATCCATGCTCACGCGGCGCTGGGTGATGTCCTTGAGCGCGCTCTTGAAGAACGGGCCGCAGCAAAACAGCACCACGGGCAGAGAAATCACCCAGGATGCCCAGCGCAGCAAGGTCTCCATCTCCAGCGACAGGTCGCCGGGACGCGCCGTGTAGGCAGGCCATGCATACATCATCACCTGCATCATGCACAGGCCGGCCACCAGCCAGCGCCACAGGGCACGGCGCGTCTCGGCCTGGCGCAGCTCGCGCGCAAATGCGTCGCGCGCGGGCAAGGCGCGGTAGCCCGCACGCAAGACGGCCTCCATCCATTGCGATGGAAGCACCTGGGTCGGGCGCCACTGGACACGGGCTCGGCGCGTTGCGGCGCTGACTTCGGCGGCCTGCACTCCGGGGACAGCTCTGAGCGCCTCCTCGATGGTCAGCGCACATGCAGCACAGTGCATGCCCTCCAAAACCACAAAAGAGTCCCAAACTGGGAATTCGGTCGTGTTTTCGGAGACTGGAGCCTTGGAGCCCTGGCCGGCGGGTCGGCCAAACGAGCTCCATTCTTGCGGATCGTCCAGCAGATGACTGTGCATCTGGGACACGTTCAGGAAACCGGTGTCAGCAACAGCAGGCTCTGCCGCGGATGGCTGGACAGTAGTGTGTTGGGACATGTTTCAAGCGTAACTACGCCAGATGATACCCATCTTGACATTAATCAACCGTTAACTGCCCAATCGACATATGCTTGTATTTACAACGCATGCAACCCAAGGAGAAAGCTATGTACAACCGCATTTTGATTGCTACCGACGGCACCGAACTCTCAGACAAGGCTGTGCATGCAGGCCTGGATCTGGCCGCTTTGTGCGGCGCCAGCGTGATTGCGCTCAAGGTTGTCTCGCACTATCCGCGCAGCTATCTGGAAGGCAGCGACTTGCTGGACATCAAGGAAGCCAAGCGCATTGAGGAGCAATGGACCAATCAGGCCCAGACCCTGCTGAACGGCGTCAAATCCTTTGGCCATGAGCGCAAGGTCAATGTCACCACCGAAATCGCCCACTCCGACCTGGTGGCCGAGTCGATTGTGGAGATGGCCAAAAAGCACGACTGCGACCTGATCGTCATGGCTTCGCACGGTCGCAAGGGTCTGCAGCGCCTGCTGCTGGGCAGCGAAACCCAGCATGTGCTGACGCACTCGCCCGTGCCTGTGCTGGTGCTGCGCTGATCGGATCCCCCTGAGCCGCTTAGCGGCTTCCCTTGAGGGGATGGCATCTGTACTGGGGGACAGCCCCGGCCGGTCGCCCTGACCGGGCGTCCCTGACCGGGCGTTCCTGGCCCGGCTTGTCCCAGATATTCGGTGACACAGGCCGCTCAAGGGCCGCCGTTTGCAACTCACAAATTAAAAGCAGCCTGCGTACAAGCCGCTTTATTTTTGAGTCGATTCAATGCTGAATATGTCTTACAGACTGCACAATCAGCTCACTTTTCAGGAGTCAAGTCAAAAGACAAGCGCCTGAAACACAGGCAATATTGCAGCCAAAAACCAACGCTTGGCGTCCGCTTCGACCAGGCTCAGGAGAACTCCTGCTGATACTGATCGCGCAGCAGCTTCTTCTGGACCTTGCCCATGGTGTTGCGCGGCAGGCTGTCCACCACATAGCAGCGCTTGGGCACCTTGAAATTGGCCAGCCTGGCCTTGAGCGACTCCAGAATCTTCAACCCATCCAGCTGCACGCCCTTGCGCGGCACGATGACGGCAACGCCGACCTCGCCAAAGTCCGGATGCGGCACGCCCACCAAGGCACTTTCATCCACACCGGGAAGATCGTTGATGAAGCCCTCCACCTCGGCCGGATAGACGTTGTAGCCGCCCGAGATGATCAAGTCCTTGCTGCGCCCCACAATGCTGAAATAGCCGCGCTCGTCCTGCAGGCCCACATCGCCGGTCTTGAACCAGCCGTCGGCCGTGAACTCCTCTGCCGTCTTCTCGGGCATGCGCCAGTAGCCCTTGAAGACATTGGGGCCCTGCACCTCGATATTGCCGATCTCGCCTGCGGGCAGGGCCTTGCCGTCATCGCCATGAATGCGCACGCCCACGCCAGGCAGGGGAAAGCCGACGGTTGCGCCGCGACGCTCGGCCTCATTGCCATAGCGCGCATCTGCCTGATAGGGGTTGGAGGTCAGCATGATGGTCTCGCTCATGCCATAGCGCTCAAGGATGGTGTGACCGGTACGTGTCTTCCAGGCACGGAAGGTCTCGATCAGCATGGGCGCCGAGCCCGAGATGAACAGACGCATGTGCGCAGCCATGTCGCGGTCCAGCCTGGCATCGGCCAGCATGCGTACATAAAGGGTTGGCACCCCCATGAAGACGGTCGCATCCTTGAAGCGCGCCATGACGGCCTCGGGCTCGAAGCGGGCAAACCAGATCATGGGACTGCCGTTGAGCAGCGCCCCGTGAATGGCGACAAACAGGCCATGCACATGGAAGATGGGCAGCGCGTGAATCAGCACATCGCCGTCCTGCCAGCCCCAGTAGACCTTGAGCATGGCCGCATTGCTCAGCAGATTGCCGTGGCTGAGCATGGCGCCCTTGCTGCGCCCCGTGGTGCCGCTGGTGTAGAGAATCGCCGCCAGATCGTCGGCGCGGCGCGCAGCGACCTGGTGCTCATCGCTATGGTGCGCCGCACGCTCCAGCAAGCTGCCCGTGCGATCAGTGCCGAGGGTGTAGACATGGCCCACGCCGTGGTTGAAGGCAATCTTGGACACCCAGCCAAAACAACCGGGGGAGCAGACCACCACGGCCGGCTCGGCATTGGTGATGAAGTACTCCATCTCGGCGCTCTGGTAGGCCGTGTTCAGCGGCAGGAACACATGGCCGCTGCGCAGCGTGGCCAGGTAGAGCATCATGGCTTCGACCGACTTTTCCACCTGCACCGCAATGCGGCTGCCCTCGGGCAGATCCAGCGAGGCCAGCAGATTGGCCATGCGTGCACTGCCCTGCTCCAGATCGGCCCAGGTGTAGTAGAGGCTGGAGCCATCGGGCTCGATGGCCTCCACGGCGATTTTCGTCAGATCCGCAGGAAATGCAGCGCGCAGCGCGCTGAAAAGATTGGCTTGAGGCATGTCGGTCATCGTGATGCTGTCGAACTCGGAAACGGTGAAAGCAAAAGGTCCATGGCCATCATAGGCCCGGCCCTGGCCTGGCCGGTTGCGCCAGGCACTGGAAAAATCACTTCTTCAAAATGGGGCGTCAGCAAAGGGCGCCCCGCAAGGCAGCCAGCAGGCTCAGGAGTCAATTTTCACATTCGCCGCCTTGACCACATGGGCCCAGCGCTGGATCTCGCTTTGCACCATGCTGGCAAACTGCGGCTGGCTCAGCTGCCCGTAATCGGCGCCGTTCTTGGCCCAGGCAGCCTTGATGTCCTCGGCGGCACCGATCTTGCGCACCTCGTCCAGCATCTGCTGCTGCACGGCGGCAGGCGTGCCCTTGGGGGCCCATAGCCCATACCAGGTGGTGACGGTGAAGTCCGGCAGGCCGCACTCGGCCGCGCTGGGCACATCGGGAAAGGCGGGGTTGCGCTTGGCGCCCGCCACCATCAAGGCCTTGATGCGGCCACCCTTGATATGCTGGGCCGATGAGCCCAGGCCATCGAACAGCATGTCCACATTGCCGGCAATCAGGTCCTGCAGCGCCGGCCCTGCGCCTTTGTAGGGGATATGGGTGATCTGGGTCTTGGTCTGCAGTTTGAACAACTCGCCCGCCAGATGGTGCGAGGAACCCGGCCCTGCCGAGGCATAGTTGTACTTGCCGGGGTTGGCACGCAGGTCCTGAACAAGAGCCTGCAAGCTGGCATGCGTCACCTTCTTGGGATTGACCACCACGACCTGCGGCACGCTGGCCAGCAGCGCCAGCGGGATGAAGTCGCGCTCCAGATCGTATTCGAGCTTGGGATAGACCGATGGCGCAATCACATGGTGGGTGCCGCCCATGAAGAAGTTGTAGCCATCGGGTGCGGCCTTGGCCGCAATGCTGGCACCCAGCGTACCGCCCGCGCCACCGCGGTTGTCTATCACCAGGGTCTTGCCCGAAGTCTTGGCAAACTGGGCAGAGAACGGTCGGGCAAAGGTGTCGGTGCCACCGCCGGCAGGAAAAGGCACGATCAGATTGACAGGCCTGCTCGGCCATTCCGATGCCTGGGCCATGCCGGACCAGCCCCACGCCCCTGCCGCTAAAAATGCCCCCGTCGACCCAAGCAGCGTGCGCCGCTGCAAACCCACGCTCTTTGCCCAAGAATCCTGCATGCATGTCTCCTCTGCGCGCCCGGTCAGCCGCATCGCCGCCGCCAGGCTTGTGGTTGGAAGACGCAGCAGCAAAAGCCGGCTCAGGCCGGGCGCAGCGCGAGCCGCGATGCACTCAACCCTTGCACAGTGATTCGATCTCCGAGGAAACGGGAATCTTGCTCTGCGCCAACAGGCTGCGGTGCTTGTCCAGGCGCTTGAGGTCATACAGATAGTTGACCATCAGCCCCATGGATTGCTTGAGCCCCTTGGACGACAGGTCTGCCGCCCAGTTCAGGCGCTCCACGCGCGCACCGTTGCCAAGGTGAAAGCGTGCCACGGCATCCAGCGGACGACCCTTGGCAGTTTCCCGACCCAGATAGCGCGCAGCGCAGAACATGGCAGCCTGACGCACCACCGATTTCTCCGGCAGCGAGCCGGGATCGTCCAGCGCAGCCAGCAATTGCGCGGCACTCACTCCGCCGGCGACTTTTTCCAGGGCTGCCTTTTGCTTGTCGTCAAGCTCCGCCAGCGCAGCATCGCCGTTCTTGCTCAGCCAGCTGCGCAGTCCCGGAATCGGCGACAGCGTGGCGAACTGCTTGAGCTTGGGAAACTCCTGCGTGAGCGTCTCCACCACATGCTTGATCAGCGAATCACCGAAGCTCACGCCCTTGAGTCCGGTCTGGGTGTTGCTGATGGAATAGAAGATGGCGGTGTTGGCCTTGGCCAGATCGGCAGCCGCTGCGGCCTCGTCCAGCAACGGAGCCATGCTGCCAGCCATCTTGTCCAGCAGTGCCACCTCCACAAAGATCAGCGGCACATTGGGCATGCGCGGGTGGAAGAACCCATAGCAGCGGCGGTCGCTGTCGAGGCGATTCTTCAGATCGGCCCAGCTGCGGATATCGTGCACTGCCTCGTACTTGATCAGCTTTTCGAGCAGCGATGCAGGCGAATCCCAGTTCAGGCTTCTGAGCTCCAGCAAGGCCACATCGAACCAGCTGGAGAACAGATGCTCCAGCTCGGCGTCCAGCGCCACATAGTGCTGCTCCGCCTTGGGCAAGGCCAGCAACTCGGCGCGCATGTCGACCAGAAAGCCCATGCCGCCCTTGGGCTGGGCAAAACGCTGCAACAGCCGCGTGCGCGATGAAACCAGGGCGCGGCGCAGGCTCATCTCGGCCTCGCCACGCTCTACATCGCTGCCCGCCTTGTCGTAGCGCTCGCGGGCCGCCTGCAGGGCCTTGGCATCAGGGCCGAACTTTTCGATCGCCAGCAGCCAGAAGTCCTTGCGTGCGGCCAGATCGGCCTTGGCATACCAATCCATCAGCAGCTGCGCGTGACGGCCGCCCTCCACGTCGCTGAGCGCGGTATCGGCGACCTGCTGCATGTCCTGCAGCAAGCGACGCAGCTCGCGCGGCGACAGCGCCTCCTCCCCACGACGCAAGGTGGCTTCCAGGCGTTGCGCCAGCGGGCGATGCTTGCCATCGCCCTTCTCGCCCTCTGCACCGCGCACCCACAGCTTGGTTTGCTCAATCCACTCGGCTGCCCACCCCATATGCATCTCCTTGTTCCAGCACCATCATGCTCTCATTGAAGAAGCAGATACCGCAATTGCAGTAACGCTTTCAGCCATTATGTGCAGTTTTTCGGCCTCGCATGGCACGCCATGAAAAACGCAGACCGGAGTCTGCGCTTTTCTGGATTTGGCCTTCAGGCCGTGGTCCGCTGAACCGCGTAGGCCTGGCGCTTGCCGCACCACACCCACATGAGCACACCGGCCACGATCATGGGAATGCACAGCCACTGCCCCATGCTCATGCCCAGCGACAGAATGCCCAGGAAGTCGTCGGGCTCGCGGAAGTACTCAGCAATGAAGCGGAAGGCCCCATAGCCGATCAGAAAAACCGCCGCGACCTGGCCGGGCTTGCGCTCCTTGCGCGCGTAAAGCCACAGGATGATGAACAGCAGCAGCCCTTCCATCAGGAACTGATAGATCTGCGAGGGATGACGCGGCAGCATGGAGCCGCTTTGCGGGAACACCATGGCCCAGGGCAGATCGGCACTCGCAAAACGTCCCCAGAGTTCGCCGTTGATGAAGTTGCCGATGCGGCCCGCAGCCAGCCCTGTGGGCACGCAGGGCGCCACAAAATCTGCGACTTCCAGCCAGTTGCGCCTGCGCGAGCGCGCAAACCAGATCATGGAGCCGATGACGCCCAGCAGGCCGCCGTGAAAACTCATGCCGCCCTGCCAAACGGCAAGAATCTCCAGCGGATGCGAGAGGTAGTAGCCGGGCTTGTAGAACAGGCAATAGCCGATGCGCCCGCCCACGACCACGCCCAGCACGCCGAGAAAGAGAATGTCCTCCACATCCTTGCGCGCCCAGGCACGCTCGCCCGTCATGTATTTGAATGGAGGGTGGTGCAGTCGGCGCGTGCCCAGAAACAGGAACAGACCAAAGGCCACCAGATAGGTAATGCCATACCAGTGCACGGCCAGCGGGCCAATCTGCACGGCTACAGGATCAATGTGCGGATACATCAGCATGTCAGGCATTGTGCCGCAGGCCGATGACGTTTCTGCAAAACTGCATGCTCCGAGAACGCTGCAGGGCCTCATTCACCGGCTCAAAGCCCCCTGATGCGAAAAACCTCGACCTGGCATCCTGCTGCATCCGGCGCCAGCGGCGCAGGCGGCGCTCCTTCAAGCGTCAATGCGGCTTGTCCACCGCCAGGCCCTGCTCGCGCACGGTCTGGCGCACGACCTTGGCGCTCTCATCCATCATGGCGCTCAATCGCTGCGGTGTGCCGCCCAATACCTGCACGCCCATGGCCTGCAACCGCTCCTGCACGGCTGGCTCCTGCAAGGCCGCGTTGGCAGCGCCGTTGATCCTGGCCACGACGGCCTGCGGCGTTCCTGCCGGAGCAACGATGCCGAACCAGGTGATGGCCAGATCATTGAGCGAAGGGTGACCCAACTCCCTGAACGTGGGCACCTGCGGCAGGGCAGGCAAGCGTTCCTGTGCAGCCACGGCAAACGGAACCAGGCGGCCCGCAGCCACATGCGGAGCCGACGAGGGGTATTGATCGCTGAGCACCTGGGTCTCGCCCGACAATGCGCCGCTGATCACCGGCCCCTGCCCCTTGTAGGGAATGTGGTGCAGCTTGAGCTTGAGATCGACATTGAGACGCTCGGCAATCAGATGCCCGATGGAGCCTACTCCGGCCGAGCCGATATTGAACTGACCCGGCTTGCTGCGCGCAAGAGTGAGGAACTGGGCATAGTTCTGCACACCCATGTTGGGATGCACGGAGAACACCGACGGAATGGATGCCAGTGCAACCACCGGCACAAAGGCCTTGGCAGGATCTATGCGTGCCGACTGAGGCAGCATGATGGGATTGACCACCAGCGTGCTGATGGTGCCCAGGCCGATCGTGTAGCCGTCAGGCACCGCATTGGCCACGGCCTCGGCCCCGATGAAGCCGCTGGCGCCGGAGCGGTTGTCGACCACCACGGGCTGACCCATAGTCGTGTGCATGGCATCGGCAACCAGTCGCGCCACGATGTCGGTGGAGCCTCCGGGTGTGAAAGGGACCACCAGACGCACGGGACGCTGCGGGTAACGCCCTTCTGCAGCCTGCGCCGTCAATGCCCCCAGCAAGGCCAGCAGCCCTGCTGTCTTCGACAAGAAGGAGGGGCGAACAGCGAAAGACATGGAGATCACTTTCTGGCAAGACAATAAAAACAGCCGCACGACTTGCATCGAGCGGCTGTGGGATTGTCCGTCAGCATGGGAGGCCGCGCTGACGAAATGACGAAACAAACGTAACTTAATCGTCGAGCAGCGACAGATCGCGCACAGCGCCGGTGTCGGCGCTGGTCACCAGCTTGGCATAGGCCTTGAGGGCCGCGGAGATCTTGCGGGGACGCGCCTGGGCAGGCTTCCAGCCCTTGGCATTCTGCGCTTCACGGCGGCGGGCCAGCTCTTCGTCGCTGACCAGCATGTTGATGCTGCGGTTGGGAATGTCGATGCGGATGATGTCGCCGTTCTGCACCAGACCAATCGCGCCGCCGGCTGCCGCTTCGGGAGAGCAGTGACCGATGGACAGGCCGGAGGTACCGCCCGAGAAGCGGCCGTCCGTCAGCAGCGCGCAGGCCTTGCCCAGGCCCTTGGACTTGATGTAGCTGGTGGGGTAGAGCATTTCCTGCATGCCGGGGCCGCCCTTGGGGCCTTCGTAGCGCACGATGACCACATCGCCGGCCTTGACCTTGTCGGCCAGGATGTTGGCCACGGCCTCGTCCTGCGACTCGACCACATGGGCCGGGCCTTCGAACACCAGGATCGACTCGTCCACGCCTGCGGACTTCACCACGCAGCCGTCCAGCGCGATGTTGCCGCGCAGCACGGCCAGGCCGCCTTCCTTGCTGAAAGCGTGCTCGTAGCTGCGGATGCAGCCTTCGGCACGGTCCAGGTCCAGGCTGGGCCAGCGGGTGTTCTGGCTGAACGCCACCTGCGTGGGAATGCCGGCCGGTCCGGCCATGTAGAAGTGGCGCACGGCCTCGTCCTGCGTGCGCATGATGTCCCACTGCTCCAGCGCATCCTTCATGGTCTTGGCATGCACCGTGGGCACATCGGTGTGCAGCTTGCCGGCGCGGTCCAGCTCGCCCAGGATGGCCATGATGCCGCCGGCGCGGTGTACGTCTTCGATGTGGTACTTGGGCGTGTTGGGCGCCACCTTGCACAGCTGGGGCACGACGCGCGAGAGGCGGTCGATGTCGGCCATGGTGAAGTCGATACCCGCTTCCTGGGCGATGGCCAGCAGGTGCAGGATGGTATTGGTGGAGCCGCCCATGGCGATGTCCAGCGTGATGCAGTTCTCGAACGCCTTGAAGCCGACGGAGCGCGGCAGCACGTTGTCGTTGCCGTTCTCGTAATAGTCGCGGGCCAGCTCGACGATGCGGCGGCCGGCGCGCAGGAACAGCTCTTCGCGGTCGGCATGCGTAGCCACCACGGTGCCGTTGCCGGGCAGGGACAGGCCCAGCGCTTCGGTCAGGCAGTTCATCGAATTGGCGGTGAACATGCCCGAGCAGGAACCGCAGGTCGGACAGGCGGAGCGTTCCACCTCGGCCACTTCGGCGTCGGAATAGCGTTGATCGGCCGCGATCACCATGGCATCCACCAGATCCAGCTTCTTGAACTCGATGGTCTTGGTTTCGGGGTTGGCCAGCTTGGTCTTGCCGGCTTCCATAGGGCCGCCGGAAACAAAGATCACCGGAATGTTCAGGCGCATCGCGGCCATCAGCATGCCGGGAGTGATCTTGTCGCAGTTGGAGATGCACACCAGCGCATCCGCGCAATGGGCATTGACCATGTACTCGACCGAGTCCGCGATCAGGTCGCGACTGGGCAGCGAATACAGCATGCCGTCATGACCCATGGCGATACCATCGTCCACGGCGATGGTGTTGAACTCCTTGGCCACACCGCCGGCCGCCTCGATCTCGCGCGCGACCAGTTGCCCCAGATCCTTCAGGTGCACATGGCCAGGCACGAACTGGGTGAAGGAATTGGCAATCGCAATGATGGGCTTGTCAAAATCGCCATCTTTCATGCCGGTGGCACGCCACAGGGCGCGCGCACCGGCCATGTTGCGGCCGCCAGTGGAGGTTTTGGAACGGTATGCGGGCATGGGGTTCGCTATAAGACGTTATCGGGAAATGATTCTTTGGATTATGGCCCAGCACTGCAAGGCAGCGATGCCTAGCCCATGGCGGGCTGTCAGGCAAAACAATCGCCAGACATCGTCAATCACGATGCCTGATTCGCCACTCAACGACGTCGCTGACCCGGTGCCATGGCCTGCCTCTGACGTTCGATACGCTCTTTCTTGCGCCGGTCCATCTTGTCCATGGCCTTGCGCTTGGTATAGCCGGAAGCATCGGCCCAGGCCCACCAGGCGGCAGCCCCGCCATAAACGCCCAGAATCGGCCACCAGCTCCAGCCTGCGACAGGCCCGATCTCAGCCAGCTTGAGCAGCGACAACACGATCGCCAAACCTAACAGATACATACATCCCCCTTTTTGTTGATTTTCCAGAACACAGAGTGCACTGGAGAGTACACAAGCCAAGCACTACAATGCGCTAAAAGATCAACTTTAACCCCGCACCCTGGGAACTCATGATGAAGCAATTTCTGATCGCTTTCGCCCTTTCCGCCGCTGCCGTGGCCCCTGCCATGGCCGATCAGGCCCTGGCGCAGTCCAAGAACTGCATGGCCTGTCACGCTGTTGACAAGAAGCTGGTTGGCCCCGCATTCAAGGATGTGGCCGCCAAGTATGCAGGCCAGAAGGATGCAGCCGACAAGCTGGCTGCCAAGGTCATCAAGGGCGGCTCCGGCGTGTGGGGCCCCGTGCCCATGCCCGCCAATCCCCAGGTGAACGATGCCGATGCCAAGAAGCTGGTGGCCTGGATTCTGACGCAGAAGTAAATCGACTGCTTCTCAACGGCGCGAGACAGGGCCGTTATCAAAAACCGCATGCCTCCCATGCGGTTTTTTGTTTCTGAAGCTACCGCGACTCAGCGGATCCCCTGCTCTTTCATCAGCGCTCCGGAGCCAGGATTCCAGGCTTCGCTGCGGACCCGTGAGGTCAGCATCTGCTGCAGCACTTGACAGCTGCAGCCCGGCAGCAACTCGACCCATGGCTCGCATAGCGACGAATCGATACTGCAGCGGTTGCGATGTATCAAACCAGGCAGACGAGCGGCCCGTCGGGCAGCAGCGTGCAATAAAAAAGGCCCCTAAGGGCCTTTTTTTGGATTCACAGCCTAGGCCTGTGAATTACGCATCACGCGAAGCACGCTTGCGATCGTGTTCCTTCAGGTGACGCTTGCGCACGCGCAGGCTGGTGGGGGTGATTTCCAGCAGCTCGTCCTCTTCGATGAATTCCACGCCGTATTCCAGCGACAGTTCGATGGGTGGCGTGATCTTGATGGCATCTTCCTTGCCGCTGACGCGGAAGTTGGTCAGCTGCTTGGTACGCGTGGCGTTCACCACCAGGTCGTTGTCGCGGCTGTGGATGCCGATGATCATGCCTTCGTACACGGGGTCGCCGGCCTTCACGAACATGCGGCCACGGTCGTCCAGCTTGCCCAGGGCGTAGGTGAAGATTTCACCGTCGTCCATGGAGATCAGCACACCGTTCTTGCGGCCGCCGATGTCGCCCTTATGGGGTTCGTAGCTGTCGAAGATGTTGGCAATCAGGCCGGAACCACGTGTCAGGTTCAGGAATTCGTTGGTGAAACCGATCAGGCCACGGGCAGGAATACGGTATTCCAGACGGACGCGACCGCGGCCATCGGGTTCCATGTTCACCAGCTCGCCCTTGCGCTCGCCCAGTGCCTGCATCACGCCGCCCTGGTGGCCTTCTTCGATGTCGGCAGTCACCAGCTCGATAGGCTCGTGCTTTTCGCCGTCGATCATCTGCATCACGACGCGGGGCTTGGACACGGCCAGCTCGTAGCCTTCGCGGCGCATTTCTTCCAGCAGGATGGTCAGGTGCAGTTCACCGCGGCCGGAGACTTCAAAGATACCGTCTTCGTCGGTTTCCTTGACGCGCAGAGCCACGTTGGAGCGCAGTTCCTTTTGCAGACGGTCCCAGATCTGGCGGCTGGTCACGAACTTGCCTTCACGACCTGCCAGGGGCGAGGTGTTCACGCAGAAGTTCATGGTCAGCGTGGGCTCGTCAATCTTCAGCATGGGCAGAGGCTGGGGATTGACCGGGTCGGTGACGGTCTCGCCGATACCGATGTTTTCGATACCGCTGATCAGCACGATCTCGGAAGGACCGGCTTCGGTGGCCTGCACGCGATCCAGACCCTGGAAGGTATGCACCTGGTTGATCTTGCCGCTGTAGCTCTTGCCGTCAGGACCGGCCATCACGGCCACTTGCTGGCCGGGCTTGAGCGTGCCCTGGGTGATGCGGCCCACGCCGATACGACCCACGAAGGTGGAGTAGTCCAGAGCGGAAACCTGCAGCTGCAGGGGAGCGCTGGCATCGCCCTGCACGGAAGGCACGTGATCCAGGATGGTGTCGAACAGGGCGGACATGTCCTCACCCCACTTGGCACCGGGCTCGCCCTCTTCCTTGGACGACCAGCCGTTGATGCCGGAGGCGTAGACCACGGGGAAGTCCAGCTGCTCGTCGGTGGCACCCAGCTTGTCGAACAGGTCGAAAGCGGCGTTGATCACCTTGTCGGGGTTGGCGCCGGGCTTGTCCACCTTGTTCACCACCACGATGGGGCGCAGGCCCAGGGCCAGAGCCTTCTTGGTCACGAAACGCGTCTGGGGCATGGGGCCCTCTTGCGCATCGATCAGCAGCACCACGCCGTCAACCATGGACAGAGCGCGTTCCACTTCGCCGCCGAAGTCCGCGTGACCGGGCGTGTCGAGAATGTTGATGTGGGTGTCCTTCCAGGACACGGCACAGTTCTTGGCCAGAATGGTGATGCCGCGCTCACGTTCGATGGCATGGTTGTCCATCACGGTGTCGACGACTTTTTCGTGCTCGGCAAAAGTGCCGGACTGGCGCAGCAGCTGGTCCACCATGGTGGTCTTACCGTGGTCAACGTGCGCGATGATCGCAATGTTGCGGATTTGTTTGCTCATAATGTTTCCAAAATGCCGCTTGCTTGTGGACGCGGCGTTCCTTCCAAAATTTGTTGAATTTCTAGCGGACTGAGCAGGCGCTCGGGGATCAATTCCCCGCTCGCCACACGGCCTACCCCTAAAAGGGCATGCGGGCGCTCACCATACACCGCCACGGCCGGGGCATCAGCCCAAGACCCTCGGCGGCGCAAGCCTGATAGAAAGCGACCTGCATCCTGTTCACCCAAGGTGACGACGGCATGACGATGCAGCAGGGTATCCACAGGCCGGACCTGTGCGATGCGCTCTTCATCGTTCATGGCTTCCAGCGCCTGCAGCGTCACGCAGCGCGACACCTCAAGACCGCCGGTTTCCACACGGCGCAGAAAACGCAAGTGGGCGCCACAGCCCAAGGCCTCGCCCACGTCTTCGCCCAATGTGCGGATGTAAGTGCCCTTGCTGCAGGTCACTCTCATCTTGATGGCTGGATGCCCCTGATCGTCCTGCACCAGCGTCAGATCCAATGCATGAATGGTGACATCGCGTGCGGGACGCTCCACTTCCACGCCCGCACGGGCGTATTCATAGAGTGCCTTGCCGTCCTTCTTCAGCGCACTGTGCATGGGCGGCACCTGCTTGATGTCGCCCGTGAACTGGGCCTGCACCTGCGCCAGGCGCTCGGGCGTGATGGCGGCCAGATCGACGGCACGCTCCAGCACCACATCGCCCTCGGCATCGGCCGTGGTCGTGGTCTGGCCCAGGCGGGCAATGGCTTCGTAGGTTTTCTCGGCTTCGAGCTGAAGCTGACTGAATTTGGTGGCAGCGCCGAAACACAGCGGCAGCACGCCACTGGCCAGCGGATCAAGCGTGCCTGTATGCCCGGCCTTTTCGGCGCGCAGCAGCCACTTGACCTTCTGCAAGATATCGTTGCTGGACCAGCCCAGCGGTTTATCGAGCAGCAACACCCCATGCACAGGGCGCCGCTGCACCCGGGTGCGAGGGGCGTTCATGTGCTTATTCCTGTTCGGGTCCGCGCGACGCCACGGCCTTGGCGATCAAGGCGTTCATGTCGGCAGCGCGCTCTGTAGTGCGGTCGTAGACGAAATGCAGCGTGGGCACGGTATGAATGTGCAGACGCTTGAACAGGCCGTTGCGCAGAAAGCCTGCGGCCTGATTGAGTGCAGCCAGCGTCACTTCGGGATCGCCGACAAGCACGCTGAAGAACACCTTGGCGTGGGCATAGTCAGGAGTCACCTCCACGCCTTGCAGCGTGACCATGCCGACGCGCGGGTCCTTCAACTCGCGGGCGATCAGCTCCGACAGATCACGCTGGATCTGGTCGGAAACTTTGAAGCTGCGGTTGGGAGCAGCAGATTTGCGTTTGGTTGCCATGAATAAAAAAGGAGCTATTTGCGCTTGCCGCACAAGGAGCTCAAGGCATTTTCAGCCTCAAACCCTTGCACAACAGGCGCTAGCAGCTATTGCTTTTACAGCGTACGAGCGATTTCCTTGATCTCGAAGACTTCCAGCACGTCGCCTTCCTTGATGTCGTTGTAGTTGCGCAGCTTGATACCGCACTCGAAGCCTTCCTTGACTTCCTTGACATCGTCCTTGAGGCGGCGCAGCGACTCGATCTCGCCCGTGTAGATGACCACGTTGTCGCGCAGCAGACGGAAGTGTGCGTTGCGGGTGACGTGACCTTGCGTGATGTACGAGCCGGCAATGGTGCCGATCTTCGTCGCCACGAACACGGTACGGATCTCGGCCATGCCGATGATCTCTTCGCGCTTCTCGGGAGCCAGCATGCCGGACATCGCAGCCTTCACCTCATCCACGGCGTCGTAGATGATGTTGTAGTAGCGAACGTCGACATCGTTGCCTTCCGCGGTCTTGCGGGCCTGAGCATCCGCACGCACGTTGAAGCCGATGATGATGGCCTTGGAAGCCAGAGCCAGGTTGACGTCGGACTCGGAAATACCGCCCACACCGGAGTACACCAGCTGAACCTTGATTTCGTCGGTCGACAGCTTGAGCAGCGAGGCTGCCAGAGCTTCCTGCGAGCCTTGCATGTCGGCCTTGATGATGATGGGCAGAGTCTGCACATCGCCAGCGGACATTTCGGCGAACATGTTTTCCAGCTTCGCAGCCTGCTGCTTGGCCAGCTTGGTATTGCGGAACTTGCCGGCACGGTAGGTTGCGATTTCACGGGCACGGCGTTCGTCGCTCAGCACCATGAAGTCGTCACCCGCCTGGGGCACTTCGTTCAGACCCTGGATCTCGACAGGGATGGAAGGACCGGCTTCCTTGGTCTGCTTGCCGTCTTCGTCGAGCATGGCTCGCACGCGACCATAGGTCTGGCCAGCCAGCACCACATCGCCGACCTTCAGCGTACCGGACTGCACCAGCACCGTAGCCACGGTACCACGGCCCTTGTCCAGCTGGGCTTCGATCACGATACCCTTGGCAGCGGCTTCCACCGGCGCCTTGAGTTCCAGCACTTCGGCCTGCAGCAGCACTTGCTCCAGCAGCTCGTCGATGCCCTGGCCAGTCTTGGAGGACACGGCAACGAAGGGAGAATCACCGCCGTACTCCTCGGGCAGCACCTCTTCCACGACCAGTTCCTGCTTGACGCGGTCGGGGTTGGCTTCGGGCTTGTCAGCCTTGGTGATGGCCACCACGATAGGAACACCAGCTGCCTTGGCGTGCTTGATGGCTTCCTTGGTCTGGGGCATCACGCCGTCATCGGCAGCAGCCACCAGAATCACGATGTCGGTGGACTTGGCACCGCGAGCACGCATGGCCGTGAAGGCCTCGTGACCGGGAGTGTCCAGGAAGGTGATGATGCCGCGAGGCGTCTTCACATGGTAGGCACCGATGTGCTGCGTGATGCCGCCGGCTTCGCCCGATGCCACCTTGGTGCGACGGATGTAGTCCAGCAGCGAGGTCTTGCCGTGGTCCACGTGGCCCATGACGGTCACCACAGGAGCGCGAGGCAGTTGCTCGGCTTCGGAGTTGGAAACTTCCTCGGCAGTGAAGGCCTCGGGATCGTCCAGCGCTGCCACCTTGGCGGTGTGACCCATTTCTTCCACCACGATCATGGCGGTGTCCTGGTCCAGCGGCTGGTTGATGGTGACCATCTGGCCCATCTTCATCAGAACCTTGATGACCTCGGATGCCTTGATGGCCATCTTGTGGGCCAGTTCGGCCACGGTGATGGTCTCGGGCACCGAAATCTCCAGCTGACGAAACTCGGGAGCCTGCTGCTGTTGCTGCTCGTGACGGTCATTGCCACGACGGCCGCCCTTGGGGCCACCGCGCCAGTTGGAACGGCCAGCCACGCCACCGGAGCTGTCGCCACGGGTCTTGATTTCCTTCTTCTTGGCCGCGTCGTTGGACCAGCTCGAAGACAGCTTGGCGGACTTGACTTCCTTGCCGGGACGGGCGCCACCACCAGCGTTGGCTGCACCAGCGCCGCCTGCAGGCTTGTTGCCATCCTTGGCGGCAACAGGCTTCTTGGCATCCGCAGCGACCGGAGCAGCCTTCTTGGGCTCTTCGGGCTTCTTGGCGACCAGCACCTTCTTGGGCGCAGCCATCATGGCACGGATGGCTTCCGCCTCGGCCAGGGCCTTGCGGCGGCGCTCATCCAGATCCTTGGCGCGGCTGGCTTCTTCAGCAGCCTTGGCCTGGGATTCGGCTTCCGCCTTGGCGCGTGCCTCGGCCTGGGCCGCTGCACGTGCGGCAGCGCCTGCGGCGTGCTCGCGCTTTTCCTCTTCCTTTGCCGCCTTGGCTTCAGCCACCTTGGCGACTTCCGCGGCTGCATAGGCTGCAGCACGTTCCTCGGCTTCGCGCTCGCGGCGCTCGCGCTCTTCGCGCTCTTGACGTTCCTTGGCCAATTGTTCTTCCTGATGGCTCAACAGCTCGGCCTCGCGGCGAGCATCTTCTTCACGGCGTACCAGCTCTTGACTAGCGGCACGCTCCTGCACAGCCTTAGCCATGCTTTCCGCATTGGCCTGAGCCTCGGCGGGAGTGTCTTCCCGCTTCACGAAAGTGCGCTTCTTGCGCACTTCCACCTGAATCGTACGGGCACGGCCCGATGAATCCGCCTGCTTGATTTCGCTGGTGGACTTCTTGGTCAGCGTGATCTTCTTGGCACCGCTGCCATGGCTTGCCTGCAGGTGAGACAGCAAGCGCTGCTTGTCACCTTCGGTCAGCGCATCAGCGGCATTTGCCTTGTCAACCCCGGCGGCCTTGAGCTGCTGCAGCAAGGTATCAGGGGTCGTGTTGCGCTCTTTCGCAAATTCTGCAACCGTATTACTCGACATAAATGCTCTGTACCTCCCTGACCTTACTCTTGCCCATCGGTAAACCAGTGCTCACGCGCCTTCATGATCAAGGCCTTGGCTTCTTCGGCGGTCTGACCGGTGATTTCGGTCAGCTCGTCGATCGCCAGGTCGGCCAGATCGTCACGGGTGTGCACATCAGCTTGCGCCAGCTTGTCCAGCAGTTCGGCACTCATGCCGTCCAGAGACACCAGATCCTCGGATGCCTTGCTCACATTTTCTTCGCGAGCAATTTCCTGACTCAGCAGTGCATCCTTGGCGCGGCTACGCAGCTCGTTCACCGTCTCTTCGTCGAAGGATTCGATTTCGAGCATTTCCTGCAGCGGCACATAGGCCACTTCTTCCAGGGTCTCGAAACCTTCTTCGATCAGGATGTTGGCGATTTCCTCGTCCACATCCAGCTTTTCCATGAACAGCTTGCGCGAGACAGCCGACTCGTCGGCCTGCTTCTGAGCAGACTCGGCAGCGTCCATGATATTGATCTTCCAGCCTGTCAGCTCGGAGGCCAGACGTACGTTCTGACCGCCGCGACCGATGGCGATGGCCAGATTTTCCTCGTCCACCACCACGTCCATGGCGTGCTTTTCCTCGTCCACGACGATGGAAGAGACATTGGCAGGAGCCAGAGCACCGATCACGAACTGGGCGGGGTCTTCGGACCACAGCACGATATCCACACGCTCGCCGGCCAGTTCGTTGGTCACGGCGTTCACACGGGTACCACGCACGCCGACGCAGGTGCCGATAGGATCCACGCGCTTGTCGTGGCTCAGTACGGCGATCTTGGCACGAGAGCCGGCGTCACGGGCGCAGCTCTTGATCTCCAGCAGGCCTTGCTCGATCTCGGGCACTTCATTGCGGAACAATTCCACCATGAATTCGGGAGCCGAGCGCGACAGCAGGATGGGAGCGCCGCGCAAGGTGGCATCGACTTCCATGATCATGGCACGCACGCGGTCGCCATTGCGCAGATTTTCCTTGGGGATCATCTCGCCGCGCTTGAGTCGGCCTTCCACACGGCCGGATTCGACAATGATGTCGCCCTTGTCCATGCGCTTGACGGTACCGGTAAAGATCTTCTCGCCACGGGCCAGGAATTCGTTGAGCAGCATTTCGCGCTCGGCGTCGCGAATCTTCTGCAGGATGACCTGCTTGGCAGCCATGGCACCGATACGACCGATGGGCAGCGACTCGATCTGCTCTTCAATGAACTCACCAATTTGAATGCCGGGCACGCGGTCTTCCGCATCCATCAGCATTTCTTCGGCGTCGGGGTTCTGCAGACCGGCATCGTCAGACACCACCACCCAGCGGCGGAAGGTGTCGTAGTCGCCGCTTTCGCGATCGATGGACACGCGGATGTCTACTTCACCTTGGTACAGCTTCTTGGTGGCCTGTGCCAGTGCAGATTCCACGGCACCAAAAACCACATCGCGTTCCACGTTCTTTTCACGCGAAATGGCTTCAACCAACATCAACAGTTCGCGATTCATGCGACGACTCTCCTATTTCAATCACACAAAGAGGATTTGCATGCGACCTCTTTGCCCCAAAAGATTCCAACGCTTCAGCTGCCTCATTCGGGCTTGGCTGCGCGTCCTTTGAAATTCACAATCGGTGCCAGACGAGCTTCGCGCAACTCGTCAAGCGTAAAGCCCATCGCGTTCAATGGCGCTGGCTCACGCTTCTTGCTGACGCGCACGCCAGGCTTGGGAGGCGGCTCATCGCTCCAGACGATCTGCCAGCCACCTTCTTCAGTCCGTTCCAGCGTGCCACGAAATTTCTTGCGGTTTGCATTGATCTTGTCGCCACCGGCAGCCCCGATGGGAGCCTTGAGCGTCAGATCCACCTCCGAGCCTTCAAAGCGGATGAAGTCCTGCTCATGGCGCAGCAAACGATCGATGCCTGGAGAAGAGACCTCCAGGCGGGCATAGTCCGCACCATCGACTTCCAGCGCAAACTGAAGCTGGCGCGTGACCTTTTCGCAGTCTTCCACTGTCACGAACTGCTCGGGCAGCTCAGGCGCACCTTCCTCCGGCGCCTGCCAAGGCAAATCAATCGTGATGCGCAGCAGGCCGCCGGCCGAGCGCTCGATTTCAACCAGGTCATAGCCCAGACCTGTCACGGTTTGTTCAACGATTTGCTGTAGTGCCACGTGTATTCAGTTCAATCCCGAAAAATCTGTCAAATCATGGACTTAGCTCTGCAAGAAACAGGTTTCGCCATGAATTGCCCAAAAAAAACGGGCGGTATGTACCCGCCCGTTTGGTCGTGAAGCCGTGATTGTAGCCGCAAACCATTGTTTTCGCAAAAAGTGTCTCGCATAAAACAGCGATCAACGCAAGACTTCCTCCAGGTCATCGGCGCGCAACAATCGCTGCAGCAAATCCTGGGCCTCCTGCACATCGGCTGGCCTCGCCGCTGCATCTGCGGGCAGGGATTGCAGCATCCGCGCCAGCACCCCCGACTGCGGAAGCACAGGCCCGAGGAATCTGGCCTGCTCGCCCTGCGCCACCAAGATGGACGGGAAGGTTTCTATGTCCAGATCGCCAGCGACATCCTCACGGTCTTCCACATCGAGCCAGACAAAACGCATCTGCGGAAACTGGGCAGCAAGAGCCTCGAAGGGCTGCCGGTACTGTTTACAGGTACCGCACCAGTCAGCACAGAGGCAGACAACCAGCCATGCGTCTGCTTTTGTAATTTCTTGTTTCATTTCACAAACTCTGGGCAGGCCTTCGCACACGCCCTTGCATTGATCCCGGCAATGGTAGCGCCAGATGCCCCCAAGGACTCAAACCCCGTTCATCACCCTACCAGCGCGCATTGAGACCCTTGAAGCTGCCGCACTCTATCCCTATTATTTTCCTGAATGCGGGCGCAGCAATGGCGGCAGCCAAGGCAACAGTCTTGCGCCCATCTTTTGACAAGAAGATTGGTGACTCCATGGATTACAAGGACTATTACAAGATACTTGGCGTGGACAAGAAGGCCTCTACCGAGGACATCAAGAAGGCCTATCGCAAACTCGCCCGCAAATACCACCCCGACATCAGCAAGGAAAAAGATGCGGACGCCCGCATGGCCGAAGTCAACGAGGCCAACACCGTACTCTCCGACCCCGAAAAACGCGCGGCCTATGACGCCATGGGCGACGAGATGCAGTTTGCGCAAAATGCCAGAGCCCAGGGCGGCGGAGGCTTTCGCCCGCCACCCGACTGGGATCAGCAGGATTTTCACTTCAGCAGTCATGGCGATGCCGGCAGCGACGCCGATTTCAGCGAGTTCTTCTCGCAGATGTTCGGCCAGGCCGCGCGTGCACGACGCCATCAAGGCCAGCAAAGCGCACGCAGCACGCCCGATATGCGCGGCCAGGACCAGCATGCCCGCATAGAGCTGGATCTGCAGGACAGCTACAGCGGAGCCGTGCGCTCGCTGCATCTGCGCAGCACCGCGCTCGATGACCAGGGCATCCCCACCCATAAGGACAAGGAGCTGCAGGTCACCATTCCCAAGGGCGTGCGCGAGGGCCAGATGATTCGCCTTGCCGGTCAGGGCAACCCAGGCCTGGGCAAGGGTGCCCCAGGAGATTTGCTGCTGGAAGTGCACTTTCGCAGCGACCCACGCTGGTGGTCCGAGGGCAAGGATGTGTACCAGCGAGTGCCACTCGCACCCTGGGAGGCCGAGCTGGGCGGCCCCATCCCCTTCAAGACGCTGGCCGGGGAACTGGAAGTCACCGTGCCCGCCGGCTATCGCTCGGGTCGCAAGCTGCGCCTCAAGGGCAAGGGCCTGCCCGCCGCCACGCCGGGTGATCTGTATCTGGTGCTGGATGTGGTCTTCCCGCCCGCCGCGACACCCGCGCAAAAGCAGGCTTATGCCGACTTTGCCAAGGCCTTCCCGCAGTTCGATGCCCGCAGCCTGAGTTGAAAGGTTTTCCCATGAGCACCTCCCACTACCCTTTCTACGAACCTGCCGAGCTGCTGGAGCAGGCCGCTCTCGATCTGCACGAGCTGGCCCGCCATTGCTGCACCAGCCCGCAATGGGTCATCGAGCATGTGCAGACAGGCGTCATCAGCTACGACAACGCCGGCCAGATCCGCGAGATCAGCCATGAGCAATGGCGCTTCAGCAGCCAGACGCTGGTGCGTGCGCGCCGCATTGCCCAGCTGGAACACAGCTTCGACGCCGACCCCCAGCTCGCCGCCCTGACCACCGACCTCATCGAGGAAGTGCAGCAGCTGCGCCGCAAGCTGAAAAATCTGCAGGGATAAGCAAACCAACGCTCTGAAGCCGTGAAAAGCAAAAAGCCCTCGCACCGAAGTGACGAGGGCTTTTTTGCGGGCCGCACCGGGGCGCAGCCTGCTGCAGGAATTAGCCGTGGCGCTTGCCGGGCTGCTTCTTGCTGCGAGTGTGCGAACCACGCTCCAGGCTCACGCGCTGGCCACGGCCGGGAGTGGGCAGGGTCACGCCATTGGGTGCCTGGGGACGGGGAGTGGCCTTGCGGTCTGCTTCGGTAACGATCTTATTGCCCATGTCGAATTCTCAATTGGGAGGTTGAAAAGGATCAATTAGGCCACAGCCAGAGAATTCGCGCCAAATAAATACGAACTTTCGAGTGCGGATTCAGTGTTTTTCAGCGAATGCCCGCCTCGCGCATCAGCGAATCGACAGCAATTGCGGGCATTCAAAGCCTCAAGCCGTTGAAGGGAAAGCGCTGCTCGCTATCAATTCAGACCGCCGGCGACTCGGCAACGACCCCGGCGGCCTCGACCAGCTGGCGCGTATAGGCCTGCCGCGGCGCCGTCAGCACCGCCTGCACGCCGCCCTGCTCAACGATCTGCCCATCCTTCATGACCAGCACCTCATGGGCCATGGCGCGAATCACATCCACATCATGGGTGATGAGCAGATAGGCCAGGCCACGCTCCTTCTGCAGCCGCTGCAGCAGGGCCAGCACCTGCTGCTGAATGGTGACGTCGAGTGCACTCGTGGGCTCATCCAGCACCAGGACCTCGGGCTCCATGATGAGCGCACGCGAAATCGCCAGGCGCTGCCGCTGCCCGCCCGAGAATTCATGCGGATAGCGCTGCAGCAGGCCGGGAAACTGGGCCTCGGTCAAGCCCACCTCTTCGAGCATCTTGAGTACGCGCTCGCGCCGCAGCGCGGCAGCGAGCTCAGGGGCATGGATCTGCAGGCCTTCGCCAACGATCTCCTCCACCGTCATGCGCGGAGAGAGCGAGGAGAACGGATCCTGAAACACCACCTGGATCTTGCGCCGCAGCGCCAGATTGGCGGCGCTGTTGCGGATTGCCGGCTGCTGCCATTGCCTGCCGGCCACCTGCAGCTCCCCGGCCGCAGGCAACAGCCCCAGCACGGCTTGGGCCAGCGTGGATTTACCGGAACCCGATTCGCCGATCACACCCAGGGTACGACCGGGCCGCAGCAGCATATCCGCGCCCTTGACCGCAACGAACGCCCCCTTTTTGAACCAGCCACGAATGCCGGGCAAGGGCGTGGCATAGCTCACCTGCAAGGCCTGGGTCTGCACCACGGCAGCCTCACCGGCCGGCACGGGCCCATCGGCCACATTGCGCACCGGCCTGCTGGCCAGCAGCTTGCGGGTATAGGCGTGCTGCGGGTTTCGCATCAGCTCGGCCACAGCGCCCTGCTCCACAAGGCGGCCTTTTTCCATGACCGCCACACGGTCGGCGAAGCGGCGCACCAGGTTCAGGTCATGCGTGATCATCAGCACGGCCATGCCGGTCTGCCGCTGCAGATCGGCCAGCAAATCCAGGATCTGGCCACGCAGCGTCACATCCAGCGCCGTTGTCGGCTCGTCGGCCAGCAGCAACCGGGGACGGCTGGCCAGGGCCATGGCAATCATGGCGCGCTGACGCTGGCCACCGCTGAGCTGGTGCGGAAAGCTCTGCGCCCTGCGCCCCGGTTCGGGGATGCCGGTGGTGGCCAGCAGCTCCACCGCCTGCGTCTGGGCCTGGGCACGGCTCAGTGCCTGCTTGAGCTGCAGCACCTCTGCCACCTGCGCGCCGACGGTCATCAGCGGGTTCAGCGCTGTCATCGGCTCCTGGAAGATCATGGCGATATCGCCGCCGCGTATGCCCTGCATCTCGCGCTCCGAAAGCTGCAGCAGATCGCGCCCGTCCAGCAGGGCTCGGCCACCCAGTTGGGCGTCTCCCACCAAGCGCAGCAGCGACAGCGCAGTGACCGACTTGCCCGAGCCGGACTCCCCCACCAGCGCCAGCTTTTCACCGGCAGCCATCTCGAAGCTCACGCCCTGAACCACGGGCTTGCCCGCAAAAGACACGCTCAGATCGTGCACGGCCAGCAGCTTGCTGCCGGCCTGACCCTCGTATTTCTCCTTGCTCATGGCTTGCCTCCTGCGCGCTTTGCAGCCTCGGTACGCGCCTGCTTGCGCGGGTCCAGCGCATCGCGCAGGGCGTCCCCCATGAAGGTCAGCAGCAGCAGCGTGACGACCAGCACGCCAAAGGTGGACAGGGAAATCCACCAGGCATCGATATTGTTCTTGCCCTGGCTCAGCAGCTCGCCCAGGCTGGGCGTGCCCGGGGGAACGCCCAGGCCCAGGAAATCGAGCGAGGTCAGTGCCAGGATGGCCCCGCTCATGCGAAACGGCAGAAAGGTGATCACCGGCGTCATGCTGTTGGGCAGGATGTGGCGAAAGATGATGGAGCGATTGCTGGCACCCAGGGCCTGGGCGGATTTCACATAGTCGAGCTGGCGATTGCGCAGGAACTCGGCGCGCACATAGTCGGCCAGCCCCATCCAGCCGAACAGGCTCAGCAGAATCAGCAGCAGCGAGACACTGGGAGCAAACAGCGCGCTGAAGATGATGAGCAGGTAGAGCTCGGGCATGGAGCCCCAGATTTCCGTCAGGCGCTGAAAGGCCAGATCCGTCTTGCCGCCAAAAAAGCCCTGTATCGCCCCCGCCAGCACGCCCAGCAGCACGCCCACGGCCGTCAGCGCCAGACCGAACAGCACGCTGACGCGAAAACCGTAGATGAGCTGGGCCAGCAGATCGCGCCCCCGGTCGTCGGTGCCCAGCCAGTTGTCGGTCGACGGCGCAGAAGGGTTGGGTGACTTGGCAAAGTAGTTGATGGTGGACTTGCCATAGCGGTTGAGGGGGAAGATCGCCCAGTTGTCGCCCTCGCCGAGCCTTTGCCGGATGAAGGGATCAAGGTAATCGGTAGGCGTATGGAAGTCGCCGCCAAACGTGGTTTCCGGGTAATCGTGCAGCAGCGGCAAATAGGTCTGCCCCTCGTAGCGCACGATGAGCGGCTTGTCGTTGGACAGCAGCTCTGCAAACAGGCTGAGCAGCACCAGCACCGTGAAGATCAGCAGGCTGACAAAGCCCAGCCGGTTGGATCTGAAACGCCTCCAGGCCCGGCGCCCCGGGGACTCGGATTGGGCAGCAGACACAGTCTGCATGGCATCAACTCCTGAATTCATAGCTGCTTGCGCTTGCAGGGCATTGGTTTGAGGCTTATCTTGCATAAATCAGTCAAACTTGACCCGGGGGTCTACCCAGACATAGCAAAGATCGCTGATGAGCTTGGTCACCAGACCGATCAGCGTGAACAGATACAGCGTGCCCAGCACCACGGGAAAGTCGCGCCGGATCACACTTTCATAGCTGAGCAGACCCAGACCGTCGAGCGAGAACAGGGTCTCGATCAGCAGCGCGCCGGCAAAGAAGGCGCCGATGAAAGCCGAGGGAAAGCCCGTGACGATGGGAATCAGCGCATTGCGAAACACATGCTTGTAGAGCACCTGGCGCTCGGACAGACCCTTGGCACGGGCCGTCAGCACATATTGCTTGCGGATCTCCTCGAGAAACGAGTTCTTGGTCAGCATGGCTGTCACGGCAAAGCTGCCGGCCACCATGGCCGTCACAGGCAGCGCGATATGCCAGAGATAGTCCGCCACCTTGCCCATGGTGCTGAGTTCGTCGAAATTGGCCGAAGTCAGCCCGCGCAGCGGAAACCACTGCAGTTGCCCGCCAAAGACGACCAGCAGCGCCACGCCCAGCACAAAGCCCGGGATGGCATAGCCGATGAGAATCACAATGGTGGTCGCCAGGTCGAAGCGCGAGCCGGCCCGAACGGCCTTGGCCACGCCCAGTGGCACGGCCACCAGATAGCTGATGAAAAACGTCCACAGCCCCAGGCTGATGGAGACCGGCAGTTTTTCCTTGACCAGCGCCCAGACGCTTTTGTTCTGAAAAAAGCTGGTGCCCAGATCGAAGCGTGCGAACTGGCCCAGCATCTGCACGAATCGTTCAACCGGCGGCTTGTCAAAGCCGTACAGCGCCTTGATCTCCTCCAGGCGCTTGGGATCCACGCCCTGGCCGCCGCGATAGCTCATGGAAGCGCCTTCGGCTCCATGTCCAGCGCCAGCCTTGGCCTCGGCCAGATACTGCTCCACCGGGCCGCCGGGCACGAACTGGATGACCACAAAGGTCAGCAGCAGCACGCCCAGCAGCGTGGGGATCATCAGCAAAATGCGTTTGAGAATATAGGCAAACATCTTCGATCAACCCTTGTTTTCAGCTGCGGTGGCGATGGCCGCAGCGCCGGGCCGCCCCAAGCAAGGCCAGCCCCCTCGGCGGGCAGCGACCCGTGCAACGGTGGAGCGTGGGGGCGACTTCACTTGGCCCACCAGGCATAGACCGCCCATAGCTCGCCCGGCGAATAGGCCGGAATCTGCCCCGGCAGCGCCAGCCTCCAGGCGTCATAGACCATGCGGTGCGTGCCCGAGTAATACTGGGGAATCAGGTAATGCCCGTGCACGATGATGCGCTCCAGCGCATGGCAGGCGGGCAGCATCTGCTGCTCGGACTTGGCCGCAGCCATCTGGGCGATGATGGCATCCACCGCCTTGCTCTTGAGGCCGACATAGTTCGAGGCTCCCTCCACATCGGCGGCGGCGCTGCCAAACAGCTCGGCATATTCCTGACCCGGGTTGTGCGTACCGGGCACGTTCAGCGTCACGATGTCGAAGTCGTATTTGTCCATGCGCTGCTGATAGAGCGCGTAGTCCACATTGCGCACCTTGAGCGTGATGCCCAGCTTCTCCAGATTGCGCATCCAGCTGCTGACGATCTTGACACCACTCTCGCTGCTGTCCAGATATTCCAGCACCATGGGCTCGCCCCCGGCATTGCGCAAGGCGCCATCCCTGACCGTCCAGCCGGCATCGGCCAGCAGCTTCTGCGCACGCCGCAGATTGCCGCGCAGGCCATCAGGCCCATCGGTGCGTGGCGGCTGGGCCATCTGCCCCAGCGTGCCTGGCGACAGACTGCTCTCGTAGGGCTTGAGCAGGGCCAGCTCGGCATCGCTGGGATCGCCCGTGGTTTCGCAAGCGGTATTGCCAAACAATCCATGCACGCGCTGATATGCGCCATAGAACATCTGACGGCTCATCCACTCAAAGTCATAAGCCAGGCCCAAGGCCTCGCGCACACGCACATCCTTGAGCAGCTCACGCCGCGTATTCAGGAAAAAACTCTGAAAGCCCGAGGGCAGCTTGTTCTCGAACGCGCCCTTGACCAGTTCGCCCGAGGCGAAGCGCCGCCCCGTCAGACGCCTGGCCCAGTCGCCCGCGCTGTTGATGCGCATGAGATCGAACTCGCCGGCCTTGAGTGCCTCCAGCCGCGCCGTGTTGTCCTTGTAGATCTTGATGGTGATTCGGTCAAAATTGGCCAGGCCGACACGCACCGGCAAGGCTGCCCCCCAATATTGAGGATCGCGAACATAGCTGATGTCCTTGCCAAACTTGACCGGCCCTATCTTGTAGGGCCCGCTGCCGATAGGCGTGTCCATCACCACCTGATCGAAGGCCTTGGGCTTGCCATCCGCGCCCAGCCCCCAGTCACGGCTGAACACCGGCAACAGAGCGCCCACGGTCAGCGGCAGATCACGGTTGGGCTTTTTGAAGCGAAAACGCACCGTGCGCTCGTCGAGCACATCACAGGCAGCCACCTCGGCAAACAGCGTCTTGTAGCCAGGCGAGACATATTTGCTCAGCAGCGTCTCGTAGCTGTGCTTCACATCCTGAGCCAGTACCGGCTTTCCGTTGTGAAAGCGCGCCTGCTTGCGCAATTTGAATGTCGCGGACAGGCCGTCGGCCGCCACATCCACATCCTCGGCCAGCAGGCCGTAGCCCGTAGCCGTCTCGTCGAGACTGGGGGTCAGCAGGGTCTCGAACAGCATGTCCGCCAGATAGGCAGGCGGCGAGCCCTTGATGGTGAAGGGGTTGTACTTGTCGAAGGTCGAATAGCGCAGATTGCTGACCATGCGCAACTCGCCGCCCTTGGGCGCTTGAGGGTTCACATAGTCAAAGTGCTTGAAGTCGACCGCGTACCTGGGCTGCCCCCAGAGCGCATAGCCATGTGCTGCCAGGGCAGGCGTGGCAACTTGGCTGCTGACAATCAGGGCTGAGCAAATCATCCAATGGCGCATGCGACAATTCTGCCCTACCCCGACTGGTTCGCACCCAGTTCGAACAGATACGTTTTCAAAGATGGCGCGTCTGCCACAGATGCAGCCATCGTCTCTTTCAATTTTCTTTGGAGAACAACAATGGGTTTTCTCGCCGGTAAAAAGCTGCTGATCACGGGCGTCCTGTCCAACCGTTCCATTGCCTACGGCATTGCCAAGGCCTGCCACGAGCAAGGCGCAGAACTGGCTTTCAGCTATGTGGGTGAACGCTTCAAGGACCGCATTACCGAATTTGCTGCCGACTTCGACTCCAAGCTGGTGTTCGACTGCGACGTGGGCGACGACGCCCAGATTGAAAAGCTGTTCGCCGACCTGGGTGCCACCTGGGGCAAGTTCGACGGCTTTGTGCACTCCATCGGTTTTGCCCCCCGTGAAGCCATTGCCGGCAACTTCCTCGACGGTCTGAGCCGCGAGAACTTCAAGATCGCCCACGATATCAGCGCCTACAGCTTCCCCGCCATGGCCAAGGCTGCCCTGCCTTACCTGAACGACAAGTCCTCGCTGCTGACGCTGTCCTATCTGGGGGCTCTGCGCTCCATCCCCAACTACAACACCATGGGCCTGGCCAAGGCATCGCTGGAAGCATCCGTGCGCTACCTGGCAGAAGCCGTGGGCCGCACTGCCGACGGCCGCGCCATCCGTGCCAACGGCATCTCCGCCGGCCCCATCAAGACCCTGGCCGCCTCCGGCATCAAGGACTTCGGCAAGCTGCTGGGCCGCGTGGCCGATGCCGCTCCTCTGCGCCGCAATGTGACCATTGAAGACGTGGGCAATGTCGCGGCCTTCCTGCTGTCCGACCTGGCCTCCGGCGTGACCGCCGAGATCACCTATGTGGACGGCGGCTTCAGCCAGACTGCAGGCCTGTCTGCCGATCAGGTCTGAGCCCCAGGCTTTTGACGACACCAGCCCCGCAGGCCTCAGCAGCCTGCGGGGCTTTGTTTTTTGAGACCGCTGCCGACATCTTGGCCCTTGCCCTACAAGCGCGGCAAAGCACTGACGCTATGGTTCACAGTGTTTTCTCTATGGTTCTGACGAATATTCAAGAGGAGCTTACATGCCATATCGTTTTCTCATCCTGACCGCATCCGCTGCTGCCCTGACGGCCTGCAGCACCCCCGAGCCCCAGCCCGCCCAGGCCATCGCCAGGCTGCAGGCCACTTCGGGCAGCAAGGTCAGCGGCGATGTGAAATTCACCCAGAAGACCGGCCAGCAGGTGGTGGTCAATGCCGTGATTCACGGCCTCAAGCCCAATTCCGAGCACGGCTTTCACATCCACGACAAGGGCGACTGCGGCGACAACGGCAATGCCGCTGCCGGCCACTTCAACCCACTGGGCAATCCGCATGGCAAATATGACTCGACCCAGCACCATATGGGCGACCTGCCCAGCCTGAAGGCCGACTCCAACGGCGTGGCCACCGTCAACGTACAGTCGGCAGACATCACCTTGCTGGCCGGCCCCGGCAATGTCATAGGCCGGGCGGTCATCGTCCATGCACAGCCCGACGACTACACCACCCAGCCCACGGGCAATGCCGGCGCGCGCATCGCCTGCGCCGTTATCAGCCGCGACTGAAGGCCCTGCCCCGGGACAAAGCCGCTGCCTGGCCGCAGCGGCTTTTTCATTGGAATCAACACAATCCTTGATAGATAAGCCGCTGATAGCTATGTTCTTTGACATGGGTTCGTACCCGCATCGACAGCATAGGCTGCGCGCTCTAGCATGAGTTGCCTCTTTACCGGGAGATAGCCATGCCTGAACCACGGCACCGATCCCTTCGGGAATGCATTCTCTGGCTGGTCTGTGCCTGTCTCTGCATGGGCTTTGTTGCCGTGCGGGCCCAGACCACGGCACAGCCGCCTTCGCTGATGCTGGCCCAGGTCTGGCGCAGCGGCCTGCCGCTGCAGGATTATTGGGTCAGCGAAAAACTGGACGGCGTACGCGGCTACTGGAACGGCCACCAGCTCGTCAGCCGTGGCGGGCAGCGGATCGCGACGCCAGAGTGTTTTGTCCGGGGCTGGCCAGCCACCCCCATGGATGGCGAGCTCTGGGCCGGACGCGGCCGGTTTGCCCATGCCCAGTCCACCACGGCACAGGCCATCCCGGACGACAGGGCCTGGCGCCAGATGAAATTCATGGTGTTCGATCTGCCCGCAGCTCCGGGCAGCTTTGACCAGCGCCTGCCGCTGTTGCAGCGCACCGTCGGGGCCATTGCCCAGGACTGGGTGCAGATGGTGGAGCAGCGCAAGCTGGGCTCGGAAGCCGAGTTGCGGCAATGGATGCACACAGTCGTCAAAGGCGGCGGCGAGGGCTTGATGCTGCACAAAGGCAGCGCACCCTATCGCCCGGGCCGCAGCGACGATCTGCTCAAGCTCAAGCCTTTCGATGATGCCGAAGCCCGGGTCATAGGCTACAAAAGCGGACGCGGACAATGGCAGGGCATGACGGGTGCGCTGCTGGTGCAGACCCCGGACGGCAAGCAGTTTTCACTGGGCTCCGGGCTGACGGCACAGATGCGCAAAAGCCCGCCTGCGCTGGGCAGCTGGGTCACCTACCGCTACCAGGGCCTGCACGAAAAAAGCGGCCTGCCGCGCTTTGCCCGCTTTTTGCGCATACGCAGCGAACCGGGCTTTCAGCCCGAGCCGGCAGGCCCGTGACTCGGGCTTCATCTCCGTCTGCGACTGCCGACCATGCGCCTCATGCCAACGGCGCCCAAGGCTACGGCAGTTGCGCCCCCAGGTCGCGCGCGGCCTGCAACACGTTTTTGACATAGCGTTCGTCATAGCGATGCGCTGGCATGGTCAGCGTCAGGGCGGCCGCCAGCTCCCCGTTGCGGCGAAAGACCGGTGCCGAGATGCCGGCGATCTCGCTGTGCCTGTCGCCCACCAGGGCTTCGTAACCATCAGCCCGTACACGCGCATAGTGGTTGCGATTTTTCTTCAACCAGTCGCCCAGCTCCGGGTCAAAAGCAACCAGCACGCGCCCGCCCGCGCCTTTGTCCAGGGGCAGCAGATCGCCGGTGCGCGCATGATCGCGCACCGGATGCGGCGAATCCACGCGGTACAGACACAGGCGTTCGCGCCCCTGGCGCACATGGTAGGCAGCGCTCTCGCCCGTGGCCTGCACCAGTGCGCGCAGCACCGGCATGACCAGCTTGTCCAGCGAGAAGCTCTGTTCGTAAACCGCATGCAGCCTGGCCACGGCCGGGCCCACCGCATAGCGCCCGTCATCCTGGCGCTGAACCCAGCCGCCATGCTCCAGAGAAGCCAGCAATCGCAGCACCGTGCTCTTGTAAAGGCGCGTGCGCTCGGCCAGCTCGGCCAGGCTCAGCGCGGCATCGCCATCCTGGAATGCGCCCAGCACACTGAGGGCGCGGTCCACGGCTGCCACACCGCCAGGCGCGGCATTCTCGTCGGCTACGGATTCATTCAGGGATTTACGCGGCATGAAAAACTCCTGCCCCGCATCTTGACAGGGCATCAGGACGCAAGGCAATATTTCAATAGAAAGAATTAAGTTCTATTAGATAGAACACCATTAAAGCATTGTGTCAGCTGCAATGCAAGCATGAAATCCAAGTGAGGCAACCATGTCATTCCCCCACCGCTTCGATCTCCTGATCAGCGAAGTCGGCCCCCGCGACGGCCTGCAGTCGGTCTCTGCCACCATGAGCACGGCCCATAAATACGCCTGGATCGATGCCCTGGTGGCAGCGGGCGTGCAGGAAATCGAAGTCGGCTCCTTTGTCTCGCCCAAGCTGCTGCCTCAGATGGCCGATGCCGCCGAGGTCGTGCGCCACGCCGTCACCCACCCCGGCGTCACCATCATGGCCCTGGTGCCCAATCTCAAGGGAGCCGAAGCCGCCATGCGCGCCGGCGCGCACAAGATCACACTGCCCGTATCGGCCAGCCCCGCGCACTCCATGGCCAATGTGCGCAAGACACCCGCACAGATGGTGGAGGAAGTGCACGCCATCGCCAGGCTTCGCGACGAGATGGCCCCTGCCGTGCATATCGAGGCCGGCATCTCCACCGCCTTCGGCTGCACCTTGCAGGGCCTGGTGCCCGAGGACGAGGTGATCGCTCTGGCAGCAGCCTGCGTGGCTGCCGGCGCCGACGAATCGGGCCTGTCGGACACCACGGGCATGGCCAACCCGGCCCAGGTCAAGCGCCTGTTCACGCGCCTGCGCAGCGAACTCGGCGACAGGGCGGGCGCTGCGCATATGCACAACACCAGAGGCCTGGGCCTGGCCAACTGCCTGGCCGCCTATGAGGCGGGCGTGCGCACTTTCGACGCCTCCCAGGCCGGGCTGGGCGGCTGCCCCTATGCTCCCGGCGCCTCGGGTAATGTGGTGACCGAAGATCTGGTCTTCATGTTCGAAGCCATGGGGCTGCGCACCGGCATTGATATTGAGCGATTGCTTGCAGCGCGAGAAACGCTGGCCGCCGGCCTGCCCGGGGAGGCGCTGTACGGCATGCTGCCACCTGCAGGCCTGCCCAAGGGCTTTGTGCCTCACCGTTACTGATCACGCCTCGGCTCATACCGATGAGTCGAGCACCACAAGAGATGAATATGTACTCCTCAACCGAATCCGCCAGCACCAGCGCTGCTCCCCTGCCCTATGCAGGCATCCGCGTGGTGGAATTCACCCATATGGTCATGGGCCCCAGCTGCGGCCTGATGCTGGCCGACCTGGGCGCCGAAGTCATCAAGGTCGAGCCCGTAGGTCACGGCCGCAACGGCGATGCCACGCGCAAGCTGCTGGGCTCGGGCTCGGGCTTTTTCCCGCTGTTCAACCGCAACAAGAAAAGCCTGACGCTGGATCTGCAGACCCCCGAGGGCAAGGAGGCCGCGCTGCGGCTGATCGCCACAGCCGATGTGGTGACCGAGAACTTCAAGCCCGGCACCATGACCAAGCTGGGCCTGGACTATGAAAGCCTCAAGCAGCAGTTTCCACGCCTCATCTATGTGAGCCACAAGGGCTTTCTGCCCGGCCCCTACGAACACCGCACGGCCCTGGACGAGGTGGTGCAGATGATGGGGGGCCTGGCCTATATGACGGGCCGCCCTGGCGACCCGCTGCGCGCGGGCACCAGCGTCAACGACATCATGGGCGGCATGTTCGGCGCCATGGGAGCCATGGCAGCCCTGGCCCAGCGCGAGAAGACGGGCAAGGGCCAGGAAGTGCAAAGCGCACTGTTCGAGAACAATGTGTTTCTGATCGCCCAGCACATGATGCAGTACGCGGTGACTGGCAAGCCCGCAGCCCCCATGCCCGCACGCATTTCGGCCTGGGCGATCTACGACGTGTTCGAAGTCCAGGGCGGCGAGCAGATCTTTCTGGCCGTGGTCAGCGACGGCGCCTGGCGCGAGTTCTGCGATGCCTTTGGCCTGGAGCAATTGCGTGACGATCCGCGCCTTGGCAGCAACAACGATCGAGTGCAGGCCCGCAGCTGGCTGATGCCGCTGCTGCGCGAAACCATGGCCGGCTACAGCGCCGCGCATATCGCCAGCGTCTTCGAGGCCAAGGGCCTGCCGTTTGCGCCCATCGCCCGCCCGCACGATCTGCTCGAGGACCCTCACCTCAACGCCACCGGTGCGCTGGCCCCCATCACCCTGCCGGACGGCCGCGACAGCAAGACCGTGCTGCTGCCGCTGACCCTGGACGGCAAGCATCTGCAGGTGCGCCTCTCGCCGCCCAGACTCGGCGAGCACAGCCTGGAGATTCTGACGGCGCTGGGCTATAGCCAGGCCCAGGCCCAGGCGCTGGCACAGGGCCAGCCCGACTGAGCGGCCCTGCGGGGCCATCGCCCCGCACGACTCACCCACCCCAGAACAGGGCGCCCACGCGCGCCCTGCGGGGATTCTTTCGCCCCATTTCCATCATTCAGGAGACAAGACCATGCCGTACAGCCCCTCTTCCCGACACCCGAACCGCCGCCTGGCGATGGCAGCATGCGCGCTGACGGCCATGACGCTGGCCGCCGGCAGTGCTGCGGCCCAGCCCGGCGAATGGCCTGCCAAGTCGATACGCATGGTCGTGCCCTTCACGCCTGGCGGCGGCACCGACACGGTGACGCGCCAGATCAGCGAACGCATGGCGACCGCGAATCGCTGGGTCATCGTGGTGGACAACAAGCCTGGCGCAGGCGGCAATATCGGTCTCGATGCTGTCGCCAAGGCACCGGCCGACGGCTATACCTTCGGCATGGGGCAGACTGCCAATCTGGCCATCAATCCCTCGCTGCTGCCCAGCATGCCGTTCAACGCCAAGACCGATCTGCTTCCCGTGGCGCTGGTGGCTTCTCAGCCCGTGGTGCTGGTCGTGCCCACCGATTCGCCCTGGAAATCGCTGCAGGACCTGATCGCCGCAGCCAAGGCCCAGCCTGGAGCCATCAAGCAAGGTCTGGCTTCCACGGGCACCGTCGGGCATCTGGCAGGGGAAATGCTGTCCTTCAAGGCCAAGATCGATGTGCTCAACGTGCCTTACAAGGGCGCCGCGCCGGCCGTGACCGATCTGCTGGGCAAGCAGACCCACTATATGTTCGGCACGCCTCAGGCGGTCTACCCCATGATCAAGGGCCAGCGCCTGCGCGCACTGGCCGTGACTTCGGCCAAGCGTCTAGCCATCCTACCCCAGGTACCCACCGTGGCCGAGTCCGGCTTTCCCGGCTTTGAAGCCGTGGACTGGAAATTGATCGTGGCTCCCAGGAACACGCCTGCAGCGCTGGCGCAGAAGATCAACGCCGCAGTCAACACCGGTTTGCAGGACCCTGCAGTGCTCAAGCAGTTGCAGTCCGAAGGCAGCACACCCATGGGGGGCAGCCTTCAGGATGCCCAGGCCTATCTGCAAAAGGAGCAGGCAGGCTGGGCCGCGCTGATCCGCGACGCGAAGATCACTCTGGAATAGTCATCAAAAGCAGGAGCGGCTTGCGCAATAACCACCTGTTTCTCAAATAGGTTCATGCCTGTACGCAACTCAGGTCAAGCGCAAGCAGCTACTATTTTTGCTTCATGCAGCACAGCCCCTGAATGAACAGCACGGCCAGGCTCGCGCCTGCGGCATTGGCCAGCGCATCAAGCCACTCGGCTGACCGCGTGGTGGAGAAGCCGGCCTGCAGCAACTCGATCATGCCGCCATAGCCGGCACAGATCAGCACCACGGCCAGTGCTTGCCCGGCGCTCCAGCGCAAGCCCGTAGCATGCGCACGCGCCAGCCCCGCGCAGCAGAGCAAACCCGCCAGCACCGTATGCAGGCCGGCATGCACCAGCTTGTCCGCGTGCTCGAAGCCACGCAGAAACGGGAACAGCCTGAGAATCAGCCCACCGCTGCTGCCTGTCTCATTGAGGCAGCCCCAGAGCATGAACAGGGCCCAGCCCAGGCTGGCTGCCGCCAGCAGCTTCCACAGAGGCACGGGGCCAGCCGGTTGCAGGAATGGATGCATGGCAGGGATATGAAAAAGCCCGAAGTGCAGGCACTCCGGGCTGATGTGCAAAAGGCCGGGGTCACCCCGACCTTGCAAAAGCCAAGGCTTATGCAGCCTTCCGTGCAGTTTGGGCCGCGACCTTCACTGCCGGCTTTGCGGTGGACTTGGCCGCTGCCTTTGTTGCCGGCTTTGTTGCCGCCTTTTTGGCAGGCGTCTTGGCAACGGTCGTGGCTACGGGCGCCGCAGCCGTCTTCTTGGCTGCCGTCTTCTTTGCAGCGGGCTTCTTCACCGCAGCAGTCTTTTTCACTGCCACAGGCTTGACGCCTTCCCCGGCCACGCAGTCCGCGTAGTAGCGGATTTCGCCGTTTTCGTCTTCCAGCTCCACCAGGCCGTGGATATCGGTCTCGAAGCCCGGGCATTCCTTGGCGAATTCACGCGCAAACACCAGGTAGTCCACGATCTTCTTGTTGAAGACTTCACCGGGGATCAGCAGCGGAATTCCGGGTGGGTAAGGCGTGACCAGGCCCACGGTGGTGCGGCCGACCAGATGGTCGATTTCCACACGCTCGGTCTTGCGCTGCGCGATATGCGCATAGGCATCCGAGGGCTTCATCGCAGGCTTGAGATCCGACAGATACATCTCGGTCGTCAGGCGCGCAATATCGTACTTGGCATACAGCTCGTGCACGTGCTGGCACAGGTCCTTGAGGCCCATGCGCTCGTAGCGGCGGTGCTGCTGGCAGAACTCGGGCAGGATGCGCGCCAGCGGCTGGTTGCGGTCGTAGTCGTCCTTGAACTGCTGCAGCGCCGTCAGCATGGTGTTCCAGCGGCCCTTGGTGATGCCGATGGTGAACATGATGAAGAAGGAATACAGGCCGGTCTTCTCGACCACCACGCCATGCTCGGCCAGGTACTTGGTGACGATGGACGCGGGAATGCCGGTGTCGGCAAAGTCGCCATCCAGGTCCAGGCCGGGCGTGACGATGGTGGACTTGATGGGGTCCAGCATGTTGAAGCCGTCGGCCAGATCGCCAAAGCCGTGCCAGTTGTCGAACTCCTTGCCGTTCTTCTTGGAGCGGGTCTTGGTCGATGCGTCCGTACCGCGGATGATCCAGTCCTGGGCCGTGCCCACGCCTTCCTCGGCCAGGGCTTCAGGGCCCCAGACCTCGAACCACCAGTCGTCGTCGCCGAACTCGTCTTCCACCTTGCGCATGGCACGGCGGAAGTCCAGCGCCTCGACAATCGACTCCTCCACCAGCGCCGTGCCGCCGGGCGGCTCCATCATGGCAGCAGCCACGTCGCAGCTGGCGATGATGCTGTACTGGGGGCTGGTCGAGGTGTGCATCAGATACGCCTCGTTGAACAGCGGGTGATCCAGCTTCTCGGTCTGGCTGTCCTGCACCAGCACATGCGAAGCCTGGCTGATGCCGGCCAGCAGCTTGTGGATGGACTGGGTGGCATAGACCACCGAGTGCATCGGGCGCTTGCGCTTCTTGCCCATGGCGTGGTAGCTGCCATAGAAGGGATGGAAGGCAGCGTGGGGCAGCCAGGCTTCATCGAAGTGCAGATTGGCCACATAGCCGTCCAGCATGCCCTTGATGGTTTCTGTGTTGTAGAGCACGCCGTCGTAGGTGGACTGCGTCAGCGTCAGCACGCGGGGCTTGACGGCCTTGGCATCCACGCCCTTGAGCAGGGGGTTGGCGGCGATCTTGGCCTGTATGGACTCCACGCTGAATTCGCTTTGCGGAATCGGGCCGATGATGCCGAAGTGATTGCGCGTGGGCTTGAGGAACACCGGAATCGCACCCGTCATGATGATGGAGTGCAGGATAGACTTGTGGCAGTTGCGGTCCACCACCACCACATCGCCAGGTGCCACAGTGTGGTGCCAGACGATCTTGTTGGAGGTCGATGTGCCATTGGTCACAAAGTAGCAGTGGTCGGCATTGAAGATGCGCGCGGCATTGCGCTCGGACTCGCCGATGGCGCCGTTGTGGTCCAGCAGCTGGCCCAGCTCCTCCACGGCATTGCAGACGTCTGCGCGCAGCATGTTCTCACCGTAGAACTGGTGATACATCTGGCCCACGGGGCTCTTCAAAAAGGCCACGCCGCCCGAGTGACCGGGGCAGTGCCAGCTGTAGGAGCCGTCTTCGGCGTAGTCCAGCAGCGCCTTGAAGAACGGGGGCTGCACGCTCTCCAGATAGCTCTTGGCTTCGCGGATGATGTGCTTGGCCACGAACTCGGGCGTGTCCTCGAACATGTGAATGAAGCCATGCAGCTCACGCAGAATGTCGTTGGGCAGGTGACGGCTGGTCTTGGTCTCGCCGTAGATATAGATGGGCACCTCCTCATTCTTGCGGCGCACTTCACCGATGAAGTCGCGCAGGCTGTGAATGATGGGGTCCTTGTCGCCGCCGAGCTGGAATTCCTCGTCGTCGATCGACAAAATAAAGGCGCTGGCCCGGCTTTGCTGCTGGGCGAACTGCGACAGATCGCCATAGCTGGTCACGCCCAGGACTTCAAAGCCCTCTTCTTCAATGGCTTGAGCCAGGGCGCGGATACCCAGTCCCGAGGTGTTCTCGGAACGATAGTCCTCGTCGATGATGACGATGGGAAAGCGAAACTTCATGAACAGCCTCCGTACCAATCAGGCCTAAAAAACGAAACAGCCGCGAAGTGTAAGGAATATCCTTATTGCGGCTTTGAAACAGGCTGTTTTTAACCCAGAATGTGGTGCACTAAATACAGGCCTTAACAGGAGCTCAGGTATGGATCACTCCACCGCGTGGTGGTTGCTTGTCGGTTTGCTAGTCATTGCGGAGCTGTTGACCGGTACTTTCTATCTCCTCATGCTGGCTCTTGGTGCCATTGCCGGTGCGCTTTGCGCTCACTTCGGCCTGGGCACCAGCAACCAGATCGTCGCCGCGGCCCTGCTGGGCTCGGGCGCCGTCCTCGTCTGCTATCTGCTGCGCAAGCGCAGCCCGCGCAGACTGCCCTCCTCCAGCAATCGCGATGTCAACATGGATGTGGGCGAAACCGTGGTCGTGGAGCAGTGGAATGCCGACGGCACGGCCCAGGTCCGCTATCGCGGCGCCACCTGGACCGTCATGGGACGTCAGGGCGCCCTGCCCATCCCGGGCCCGCATCGCGTGGCCGAAGTCATTGGCAACCGCCTTCTGGTTGACAAGATCTGATCACCAGCCAGCCCCGGCATGGTTATGCTGGGCGCTGCAACGCTTCGCTCTCTTTCTTCACACCAACGCCCCACAAGGGCTGGAGACAATATGGATTACGCAGTCCCTCTCGCCATCGCCATCATTGCCGTCATCTTCATCGTCCGCTCGATCAAGGTGGTTCCCCAGCAGCATGCATGGGTCAAGGAGCGCCTGGGCAAATACGCAGGCACGCTCACACCCGGCCTGAACTTTCTGATCCCGTTCGTGGATCGCATCGCCTACAAGCACAGCCTCAAGGAAATTCCCCTGGACGTACCCAGCCAGGTCTGCATCACGCGCGACAACACGCAGCTGACCGTGGACGGCATTCTCTACTTCCAGGTTACCGACCCCATGCGCGCCAGCTATGGTTCGTCCAACTACATCATGGCCGTCACCCAGCTCGCCCAGACCTCGCTGCGCAGCGTGATCGGCAAGCTGGAACTGGACAAGACCTTTGAAGAGCGCGACATGATCAATGCCCAGGTCGTCAATGCCATCGACGAGGCTGCGCTGAACTGGGGCGTGAAGGTGCTGCGCTACGAAATCAAGGACCTGACACCGCCCGCTGAAATTCTGCGTGCCATGCAGGCCCAGATCACGGCCGAACGCGAAAAGCGTGCCTTGATCGCCGCCTCCGAAGGTCGCCGCCAGGAACAGATCAACATCGCCACCGGCGAGCGCGAAGCTTTCATCGCCCGCTCCGAAGGCGAGAAGCAAGCGGCCATCAACAAGGCGCAGGGTGAAGCTGCCGCCATCACCACCGTGGCCGAAGCGACCGGACAGGCGCTGGAGCGAGTGGCCACGGCCATTCGCCAGCCCGGTGGCGAGCAGGCCGTTCAGCTCAAGGTGGCTGAGAGCGCCGTGGAGGCCTACAGCAAGGTGGCTGCGGACTCCAACACCACCCTGGTCATTCCTGCGAACATGACCGAGGTCTCCGGCCTGATTGCTTCCGCCATGAAGATGGTTCAGGTGGGCAAGAGCGCCTGAGCCTGCTCGCTTGAGGCCACATGCAGAAAAGAACTTTCTGCACTTTCATTTTGAGGTCGAAATTTCTGGTTAGAATAGCGGCTTCATCACACGGAGCGGTGGATGAGTGGTTTAAGTCGCACGCCTGGAAAGCGTGTGTGGGTTAATAGCCCACCGCGGGTTCGAATCCCGCCTGCTCCGCCAGATTTTAAAATCAAGTCGACCACACTTGATTTTTTACTTCAGAAATGAAGTATTTTGGGATCGCTGTGGAGCGGTGGATGAGTGGTTTAAGTCGCACGCCTGGAAAGCGTGTGTGGGTTAATAGCCCACCGCGGGTTCGAATCCCGCCTGCTCCGCCAAATGATAAAAGGCCTTGAAGAGATTCAAGGCCTTTTTTCTTTTCACCGCATTCGAGCGTGAGTGCGAATTGAATTCACGGTGCAGCATTAGCACCACGCGTATCCAGCCTGGCGCCGGCAAGTGTGAGGGACGGCATGGTCTTGCCGCCACCCACGCGCAAAAAAAGAGCCAGGACTTCGTCCTGGCTCTTGCACCGGCAGCGCCGGATTGCTCCCGGCGGCCGCTCTCGCTTGGCGAGCTCGCGTGAAGCTGGTTGACGGGAAACAAGCCCAGCAACACTCAACCAGCTGCTCGACCCCAGCCGCCACCCAAGGCCTTGAACAGCGTGGCCAGAGCCATCTGCCGCTGCGTGCTGACCTCGATCAGAGCCATCTGTTGCGCAAAATCGGTGCGCTGCGCATCCAGATAGCGCAGATGACTGTCCACCCCCGCGCGATAGCGCAGCTCGGCGAGCTTGAGCGTATTCGCGCTGGTCTGCACCAGGCGCTGGCGGGCAAGCTCCTCGCGCCTCAGCGTCTCCACGGAGGCCAGTGCATCACTGACTTCGCGAAACGCCGTCTGAATGCTGCGCTCGTAGCTGGCGATCGCCATGTCCTTGCGCAGCTGAGCGACTTCCAGATTGGCGCGATTGCGGCCGCCATCAAAAATCGGCAGGCTCAGCTGCGGCATAAAGGACCAGGAGCGCTGACCGCCGGCAAACAGATCGGAGAGCTCGGCACTGGCCGAGCCATAGGAGCCCGTGAGCGAGATACGCGGAAAGAACGCGGCCCGCGCCGCGCCAATGCTTGCATTGCGTGAGCGCAGCTGATATTCGGCGGCTCGGATATCGGGACGCAGCACCAGCAGCTCGGACGGCAGACCGGCGCCGATCTCCTGCACCATGGGTTTGGCATTCAAATCCACGACAGCCTGCACCGCGCCATCACCCACCAGCCAGTCCAGCGCGTTTGCGGCCTGGCGCAGCTCGCGCTCGAAGCGCTCGACTTCTGCGCGCGCCAGCTCAAGCTGTCCTTGCGCCTCCTGCTCGTCCAGACGGCTTGCAGTGCCGGTCTTTCTGCGCTCGCTCATCAGCTGCCATTCCTTCTCGCGCGCCTGCAAGGTGCGCAGCGCCAGGGCATGGCGCTGCCGCGCGCTATCCTGGGCCAGCGAGGCCTGGATCACTTCTGCGATCAGACTGATCTGCACGCTGCGCGCGGCCTCTTCGGTGGCCAGATACTCCATGAGCGCGGCCTCGGACAGCGAGCGCACACGGCCGAAGAGATCGAGCTCGAAAGCCATCAGCCCGACACCCGCCTGATAGTTGCTCTGCACCCTGGCCGCTCCTGTGCCGCTCAGGTCGGCAGGCAGGCGCTGGCGGTTGCCCCCGGCCTGAGCCTCCAGACCGGGCAACTGGTCCGCACGCTGCACGCGATAGGCCGCGCGAGCAGTCTGTACATTGAGCAGTGTCTGACGCAGATCGCGGTTGTGGGCCAGCGCCGTTTCGATACGCGAGCGCAGGCGCTCATCGATCACGAACTCCTTCCAGTGCAAACTCTGCACCGATGCAGTCGAGGCCGATGATGCCGCGCTCCAGGTGCCGGGAATGGGCGCAGCAGGCCTGTCATAGGTCGGTGCAAAAGAGCAGCCGCAGAGCACTGCGGCAATCAGCGTCAGCGCTGCGGTACGCATGGGGTTTCGCCCGTTCATGCGGGTTCTCCTTCGGAGTCTGTGTTTTTTTCCTCCGGCACTGCGCGGCGCTTGCGCCGCAGAGAGAGCACGAAGACAAAGAAGATGGGCACGAACAGCACACCCAGCAAAGTGGCGCTGAGCATGCCGCCGATCACGCCGACGCCGATGGCGGCCTGGCTGGAGGCTCCCGCCCCGGTGGCCAGTGCCAGCGGCACCACCCCGAGGATGAAGGCCAGCGAAGTCATCACGATGGGACGGAAGCGCAAACGGGCTGCCTGCAATGCCGCTTCCGCCAGCGAATGGCCACGCTCGTGCAGGTCCTTGGCGAACTCCACGATCAGGATGGCGTTCTTGGCCGCCAGGCCGATGATGGTGATCAGGCCGACCTTGAAGTACACATCGTTCGAGAGACCCAGCGCCGAAGTGGCCAGCACCGAGCCCAGCGCACCTATGGGCACGATCAGCATCACGGCCGCTGGAATGCTCCAGCTTTCGTACAGGGCCACGAGCAGCAGGAACACCACCACGATGGCCAGTGCGAACAGCTTGGGGGCCTGTGCGCCAGCAGCCTTTTCCTGATAGGACAACGCCGTCCACTCGTAGCCTATGCCGCGCGGCATCTCGCCCAGGATGCGTTCGAGCTCGGCCATGGCCTCGCCCGTGGTGTGCCCGGGCTTGGCATCACCCGCGATACGGAAGGCCGGATAGCCGTTGTAGCGCGAGATCTGCACCGGCCCCTGCTCCCATTCCACGCTGGCAAACGAGGCCAGCGGCACCTGCTCGCCCTGGGCATTGGGCACATACAGGCGCAGCAGGGCCTCGGGCGTCATGCGCGCGGCCGTGTCGGCCTGCACCACCACGCGCTGCAGGCGCCCGGCATTCGGAAACTCGTTGATCACGGCCGAGCCATAGGCCGTGGACAGCACGGCACTGATGCTCGCGAAGCTTACGCCCTGGGCCTGGGCCTTGCGCCGGTCTATGTCCAGACGCAGCTGCGGCGCGTCTTCGAGGTTCTCCATCATTGCGTAGGCGATCACCGGCGAGGCATTGGCCTTCTTCAGCAGCTCGTCGCGCGCGGCGACCAGGGCCTCGCGGCCCAGATTGGCGCGGTCCTGCAGACGCAGCGCAAAACCGCCTGAATTGCCCAGGCCGTCAATGGGTGGCGGATCCACAGCCATGGCCGCACCGTCGGACAGACTGCCGAAGCGCTGATTGAAGGCCTGGACCTCATCCCACGACGCCTGGCCCTTGCCGCGCAAGGACCAGTCCTTGAGCGTGACGAAGGCCATGGCCGCGTTCTGCCCCATGCCCGAGAAGCTGTAGCCCATGAGGAACTCGGCCTGGGCCGTGGCGGGGCGGCTTTGCACATAGGCTTCCATGTCGCGCACCACGGCCTCGGTACGTGCTTCGGTCGCACCAGGAGGCAGTTGCACGCTGACGATGTAGTAGCCCATGTCTTCATAGGGCACAAAGGACTCGGGCATGCGCGTATAGGCAAAGCCCAGCCCGCCCACGATGGCCGCATAGATCAGCATATAGCGGCCCGTGCGCCTGACCAGACGCTGGTTGAGCAGCGAAAAACGCTCTGTCAGCTTGGCAAAGTGACGGTTGAACCAGCCGAAGAGGCCTTTCTTCTCCTCGTGGTGATCCTCGGCAACCGGCTTGAGCAGCGTAGCGCACAGTGCTGGCGTGAATGTCAGTGCCAGCAGGCCCGAGAACAGGATGGAGACCGCCAGCGACAGCGAGAACTGACGGTAGATCACGCCCACCGAGCCACTCATGAAGGCCAGAGGCAGGAACACGGCCACCAGCACCAGCGTGATGCCGACGATGGCCCCCGAGACCTGCTGCATGGCCTTCACCGTGGCGGCCAGCGGCGAGAGGCCCTCCTCGGCCATGAGACGCTCCACGTTCTCCACCACCACGATGGCATCGTCGACCAGAATGCCGATGGCCAGCACCATGCCGAACATGGTCATCATATTGACCGAGAAGCCCAGCGCATACATCACCGCCAGGGTACCGGCCAGACACACCGGAACCACGATGGTGGGAATCAGCGTATAGCGCAGGTTCTGCAGAAACAGCCACATCACCAGAAACACCAGCACCACGGCCTCGACCAGGGTCTGGATCACCTTGCCGATGGCGACTTCCACAAAGCGCGAGGTGTCGTAGGGCACGGCGTACTGAATATCGTCGGGGAAGTTCTGCGACAGCTCGGCTAGCCTCGCCTTGACCGCCTTGGCGGTCTGCATCGCATTGGCACCAGGTGCCAGTTGCACGGCGGCCGCCACTCCTTTGTGGCCGTCCTCGCGCGAGGCGAAGCTGTAATCGAGCTGGCCGACCTCGAGACGCGCCACATCGGCCAGGTGCACGGCCGAGCCATCGGCCCTGGCCTGCAACACGATCTGACCGAACTCTTCGGGCGAACTCAGCGTGCCCTTGACGGCAATCGTGGCGCTGAGCTCCTGCTCGGACGATCCGGGCTGGCTGCCGAAGCTGCCCGCCGGCACCTGGGCGTTCTGCGCGGCAATGGCCGCATTCACGTCCGCCACCGACAGGCCGTAGCCCAGCAGCTTCTGCGGATCGACCCAGACCCGCATGGCGACATCGGCGCCGAAGTACTGCACCTTGCCCACCCCGGGCACGCGGCGAATCTCGTTATTGATGTTGCGCACCGCATAGTCGGAGAGGCGGACCTCGTTCTTGCCGCTGTCGTCACCCTTGTAGGTCAGCGAATAGATCAGCAGGAAGTTGGCGCTGGCCTGCTCTACCTGCAGACCCATCTGCATGACCGATGCGGGCAGCCTGGCCTCGGCCTTCTTGATGCGGTTCTGCACCTCGACCTGGGCCAGTGCGGGATCGGTACCAGGCGCGAAGGTGGCCGTGATTTCGGCCAGACCCGTGGCACCGCTGGACGAGTCGAAGTACAGCAGACCCTTGGTGCCATTGAGTTCCTCCTCGATGACGCTGGTCACCGACTCCATTACCGTGGTGGCCGATGCCCCCGGATAGGTTGCAGAGATGGAGATCTGCGGCGGCGCCACGTTGGGAAACTGCGCCACGGGCAAGGCCGGGATCGCCAGCAGGCCGGCAAGCAGGATGAAGATCGCGACCACCCAGGCCAGCTTGGGGCGATCAATAAAAAACCGGGACATTATCTATCCTTGAATAAGGCTTGTCTTTTGGGCATTCAGCGCTTTCAGGACCAGCGCATACTGCTCATTTTTTTACAGCGGCTTCCGCGTCTTTGACGGCGTCCGCGACATTTGCAGCGGCAGCTCTGACCTGCACCTTGGTGCCGGGCACGGCTGCAGCAAGGCCCCCGACCAACACCCTGGCGTTTTCCTTCAGGCCCTCGGTGATATGCCACTCGGATCCGTACATGGCGCCGGTGCTCACCTTCTGAGCCTGCACAGTGTTGCGCTCATCGAGCACCAAGACATGGGCCAGTCCATCGCTGCCGCGCTGCACCGCACGCTGAGGCACGAGAATGGCCGCGGGATCCTCACCCAGCCCCAGGGTCACACGCACATACATGCCGGGCAACAGCAAGCCATCCTTGTTGGGAAATTCACCACGCAGCGCAAGCTGGCCGGTGCCGCGATCCACCGTCACATCCGAAAACAGCATGCGACCCTGACGCTTCTCGTCCAGGCCGTCCGCCACCAGCGTCACGGAAGCACTCCTCTGCGACTGCTCCCCCTGCTGCTGTGAACGCAAGCGCGTGGCCAGCGCTGCGGTCTGGCGGAAATCGGCATAAATGGGGTCGAGCTGCTGTATCACAGCCATCGGTGTGGCCTCCCCCTGACCGACCAGGGCGCCTTCCGTCACCAGCGCACGGCCGATGCGGCCCGCAATCGGGGCCCTCACCGTCGCATAGTCCAGGTTCAGGCGTGCCGCCTCTACTTCGGCCTGAGCAGATTGACGCGTGGCCATGGCACTGTGCAGCGCAGCCTTGGCACTATCGAAATCCTGGCGGCTGACGGCTTCCTGGGCAACCAGCGGTTCGTAACGACGCACCACGGACTGAGCATCGGAAAGCGCGGCCTCGGCTCGTGCCAATTCGCCCCGGGCCCGCGACAGCGCCGCGCGCAGCGGCGCAGGGTCGATGTTGAACAGTACCTCGCCGGCCTTCACATCGGCACCCTCTTTGAAGTTGCGGCTCAGCACGATACCCGGCACCCGCGCACGCACCTCCGCCACACGCACGGGCTCGACCCGCCCGGGCAGTTCAGCGCTGATGCTCAGCGCCCTGGGCTTGACGGTCACCACATCCACCAGCGGCAATTCCTGAGGCGGGGCGCCCGCTTCCGACTTGATGCAGCCGGCCAACATCATTGCGGCCGCCAATGCGGCCAGGGCCGGCCAGGCACGCACATTCTGGCTGTTCTTCTTCATGGCTTTTGAGTCTTGTCAAATCTTGAAAGAAGCGCATGATGCATGAAAATATTTTTTGAATCAAATTTGATTCATTAAGACCTATATTGATTCATGGCATTTTGATACCAAGTAAAGTTGCTATCCCAAGCTTTCAGGCACGCTGCTTGAATCAAAATAGGTTCATCCGTATCCGCCCCAACCGGAGCCACGAATGACGACAGCCCCTCACGACAACACAGCAATCCTCCCCCCCTTGGCCCTGGCCCTGGTCAACCACCCGCGCGCCACGCTTCAGGAACTGGCAAAGGCCATAGGCATCAGCAAGGCGACCCTCTATCGCTTCTGCCCCACACGCGATCTGTTGATCAAGCGCCTGCTGGAGCAAAGCCTGCGCACGCTGGACGAAGCGCTGGATGAGGCCCGTATCGAGGAAGGGCCGGTGCTCGAAGCACTCAAGCGCCTCAATGCCAAGCATCTTGAACATCGCGAATTCACGCTGTTCCTGACCTATTACTGGAACGAAGTCGAAAAACCCATGGAGGAAAATGCGATCTGGGAACCCAAGGTCGACGCCTTTTTCCTGCGCGGCCAACAAGAAGGCGTGTTCCGCATCGATTTCAGTGCCGCAACGCTGACCGAGTTATGGCTGGGAACCGTGATCGCGCTCATCGATGGAGAACGCCGCGGTCGCATCCCTCGCGCCCCGCTGGCACAGCTTGCCGAACAGGCGTTTTTGCAGGGCGTCATGCGCCAGGACGCAACGGCAACAGCCTGACAGAATCGACCCGGACTGCAGCCTTAACGGCAATGCCTGCCTCCAGCTGCACCATGCTCATGCCGTTCCCCTGCAACGCGAGCTCGCGTGCCCTCACACTCGTTTTCACAACCAGAGAGTAGCCTTGTCACGATCAGTCACCTCGACCACCTGGTTCTCACCACGGCCAATGAAGCGCAATGCATACGCTTTTACACCGAAGTCCTCGGCATGCGACTGGAATCCTTCATCGGCGGCACTCCGCCCGTGGAGCGCAAGGCCTTTGTGTTCGGTCAGCAGAAGATCAATCTGCATGTGAAAGGGCACGAGTTCGAACCCAAGGCTCATACGCCGGTACCCGGAGCTCTGGATCTGTGCTTTCTGGCCTCCGTGCCGCTGGACGAGGTCATCAAACGCCTGGAGCAGTTGTCCATCCCCATCGCAGAAGGTCCCGTGATGCGCACCGGAGCCACATCCCGAATCCGCTCCATCTATCTGCGCGATCCCGACCTGAACCTCATCGAAATCTCGGAGCTGGCCTAGCCGCCATAACTCCGATCAACCGAGGCCGGGAGGCATGCCCCCCGGCACCCGGTCAGAGCTGTGCCAAAGCCTTTTGTGCCGGTGCATGGCCTTGCTCTGCGGCGCGCTGCAACCACTCACGAGCCTGCTTGGCATTCTTCTTCACACCCAGACCGTCCCGGTACAAAGTTCCCAGCGCGTACTGGGCAGGGGCATCCTGCTGCTCGGCGGCCAGCCGATACCACTTCAGCGCCTGAGCCAGGCTCTTGCCCACACCCTCGCCGTTTTCATACAAGGTGCCCAGGTTGTACTGGGCCTTGGCATAGCCTTGATTGGCTGCCATGGTGAACCACTTGGCGGCCTCGGTGTAGTTGGGTTGTGCAAAGCCCTTGCCAAGATATTGAAAGACACCGACGTTGTACTGGGCCAGAACATTGCCCTTGAGTGCCGAGTTCAGGTTCTCCATGTATTCCATGGACTGCGCAAACTCCGCCGACTTGGGCGATGAAGCGGAGAGTTGCCCCAGCCGCTGCGCCGCCGCCGCATGCTGGTACTTCAGCGCCTGGGTGTAATAGGCAATCGCTTCTTTCTCGTTGCGATACTCGCCCTCTCCCTGTTCGAACAGGCGGCCCAGTTCATAGTAAGCCTCGCCCGAGCCGCGGATGGCCACAGCGTGCAGCAGCAGCACGGCCCGCTTGTAGTCGGGGTCCACACCCTGGCCTTCGAAGCAAATCTTTCCCAGCAGCAATTGGGCTTTCTGCACGCCTTTGTCTGCCAGCGGGGCCAGCCATTTCGCGGCTTCGGCACGATTCTTCTCCACGCCTTCGCCAAGGTAATACATCTCGGCCACCGTGAACTGCGCGAGCACATCGGCCTGCTGGGCCGCCTTCAGATACCAGCGAAACGAGGCCTGCAAATCCTGAGGCAGCAACTCGCCTTTGCGGTAGACAAAGCCCAGGCCATTTTGTGCCGTCACAGAGCCCTGCCGTGCGGCGCGCTCCAGCCATGCGACACCTGTTGCGGCATCCTTCTCAACTGTTTCGCCTTTTAGATAGATCGTTCCCAGCAGGTTCTGCGCATCGAGATTTCCAGCGTTTGCAGCCTGATGAATGCGTGCCAGGCCTGCCTCAGGATCTTTTTTCACACCTTCGGCACCCAGCACATAGACCAGACCCAGCAGATACTGAGACGGCGCGTGATTGTGCTCAGCAGCCAGACGTAGCCAGCGCAAGGCATCGTCGGCATTCTTTTCCACGCCATTGCCGTAAAGATAGGCCTTTCCCAACTCGTACTGTGCCGCGACATCGCCTGTCTTCGCGGCATTGACCATTTCGCTGGGCTGAGCCTGCGCACAACCCAAAACTGACAGCCAAGCCGACAGCACCAAAGCACCAGACCATCGCGCAAGCATTGCTTCCCCTGTTCACAAAAAAATGTGAGTATATAGAAGCAATACCTTGCCCATAAAGCGTTGACAGCTATCAAAACCATACTAAACCGCCTCAGCATGGAAATGACTGCCGATGGGGCTGGTCCTGGCCCATCGTCACAGAGCCGCCATGTGCCCGCGCAGTGTCTCTTGTCTCGGGACAGCATTGCTGCTCGAGGCTCGCTCGGGCCAGGCGGCACAGAGATCTGCCTGCTCGAACTCTGCCAGCGTGCAACTTGCACCGCATGTTTGCGATCTTGCAAACAGTGCGGGAGACCCGACCCGGACCTTGCGCCTTTGCGGGCAAGCATCTCTCCGGCTCAGGCAGCCATGGGCGTACAAAGCTCCACCACGGTGCCGTCAGGGCAACGCAGATAAGACACCATCTGCCCCCAGGGTTTGGCCGTCGGAGCGGCCATCTCGATGGCGCCTGCGCTCAGCGCGCTCCTATGGGCCACCTCCACATCCTCAGTGACCAGCGCGATTTCAAATCCCAATGGCTTGGCAGAGCTGTGCGCTTCGACATGGCCTCCAGGAAAATTCAACGCGCCCAGCTCATGGACGGCAAATGCCAGCGTGGTCTGCCCTGTCTCGAGCTCGCCATAGGTTCCGGATTCATGCAGAAAACGCTGTTGTATGCCGAATGCCCGGTTAAAGAATTCCAGCGATGCCGAGACATCCGGGACGTAGATGATTGTGTAACCCAATTTCATGAAGGTATCCTCTCAAAACCCAACCGAACTTGAACGGCTGCATCTTTACCGTCCAAGACCATTGCCTGCATCATCCTACCCAGCAAAACGGCAAAGGCCTTGAAAACGCTTCAAGGCCTTCCGGGGACGGTCAGGTTCAAGCTCTCATCTATAGTCCCATGCCCAGAATCGAGTTATCGGCATGCAGCTCGCTACCGCTCATGACACTGGACTCGTCGCTGGCCAGGAACAGCACCAACTGCGCGATACGCTCAGGCATATAGGCGCGGCCGGCGCGGTTGAGCTTGGGGTCATGCAAGATCATTTCCTTGCTCACGCCCTTTGGCAGCGAAGCCTGCATCATGGGCGTATAGATGCCATCAGGATGAATGGAATTGACGCGAATTGCATAGCCTTGCTTGCGACAGTTCAGGGCAGCGGCACGGGTCAGTGCCGACACAGCTGCCTTGCTGGCGCTATAGCCGGCGTATTGCTCCACGGGCAGCCAGCTGGATATCGAGGCCATGTTGATGATGGAGCCCCCTGTCTGCTTCATCGCCGCAATGCCCTGCTGGCAACCGATGAAGACCGACTCGGTGTTGATCTTGAGCAGGCGGCTGAAATCCTCCAGACGCCCGGTTTCCATATCGCCAGGCAGCAGGATGCCGGCATTGTTGACCAGCACATCGAGCCGGCCAAGACGTTGCTGCACCGCCGCCATCACAAGCGTCCAGTCCGTCTCGCTGCCCACGTCATGGCGGACGAACATGGAGCGTTCTCCCAATTCAGCCGCCAGTTGCTGCCCCGCCGCTTCATTGATATCGCTGAATGCGACCTTGGCGCCTTCACCAAGAAGCAGCTTCACCACCTCCAGACCCACACCACTGGCACCACCAGTGACCAGCGCCACCTTGCCCTGCAAACGATTTGTCATCCTCTGTCTCCTCTTGATTTTTTCCAAGCCCTGAGCAGGGCATTGCTACGGCCAGATAAAAAAGGAGGTGCAAGCGCCTCCTGGCTTGAATGGCAAAAGCCCACAGCCACACAAAGTACGCCACAGGCTGTTTACCGGATTCATTTTTTAGTTGCCCGCGTTACGCGCCGCTTCGGGCGTAAACATGGCCGCAGTCATATTGCCCTTGTTCAAGACAGGCCCCTGGGGGCGTTCCTGGAACAGGTTGTAGGCCACATAGCCGCCAGAGTTCAGGTCGTGATAAAAGCTGGTGCCCGCATGCCAGATCCGGGCGTCGAAGGCGTAGTAATGATTGACCACCGCCTGCAGCCACAACTGGCCACGTGCATCGTAGTAATCGCTCATCAGCGCCTGGCCGGTATCTTCATCGAGGAACAGCACGCGCTTGCCGAACATGTGGCGATAGCCATCCTTGAGCGAAGCCTCCAGCACCCAGACACGGCGTAGCTCGTAGCGCATGTAGTCGGGGTTTTCATGACCGGGTTTGAGCAGATCGGCATACTTCACGTTGCTGCCGTGAATCTTGTAGGCATTGGCCGGCACATAGACTTCCCTCTTGCCCAGTGACTTCCAGTTGTAGCGCTCGGGCGAGCCGTTGAACAGACGATCGGAGTCAATCGTCAGCTTGCCGCCGGTGCCCGACAGAGGCTGATCGAAGCCGTATTCGGGAATCTGGCGCACACGACGTGTGCCGGGGTCATAGCTCCAGCCCAGGCGCTTTTCCTTGCCAAATTCAACCGGCTCGGACACTACGCTGACGCCGCCCTTCTCACGCTCTGGCAGCTTGACTGCATTCATGCCCTGGGACATGGGACTGCTCAGTGGCTGTCCTGCGTTGGCCGGGTCGTTGACCTGGCTGAAGGCGCGATTGTCGGCACGACCCCAGACGATGCTTCCATCGGCCAGCACATTGGCGTTGTCACGCAGCGTGTGTTCGGTGAAAGCACGCGATGGCAAAAGATTGTTGAAGGCCAGCTCAAGTCCGTTTCTGGGGAACGGGAAGGGCAGCGCTCCCTTGACCGCACCCGTTGTGCCCTGACCGTCTGCGTTCATCACCGCATCCTGGGCGTTCTTTCGGGCCGCCGCGCAGACGGCATCCGAAAAGCGGAAGTCGCGATGCCCCTGATAGACCGGAATGCGATAGGTCCTGGGGTATTTGGCAAACATGGCCTTCTGGCCTTCTGCAAGGCGCTCGGCATGCTGAGCCAGATTCTCAGCCGTGATAATGAACAAAGGCTTTTCACCGGCATAGGGGTCCACCGGGTGCTGGCCAGCATGCGGGTTGTATTGAATGCCAGGTGGCGTACCCAGCCATTTCCCCGTGAACTCGGGCACACCACTGGCTGTACCGGCTTTTTCTCCTCCCGTGCAGGTCAACGACTTGCCCAGCCTGGCCAGTTCATCGGGCGTCGCCTTGGCCCAGACCGCCCCAACAAACAATGCACCTGCAGCCAAGACCGCCAGCAAACGGGGTCCCTCTCCTAACTTCATGCCTAGTCTCCTTGGATGCATCCACCATGCATCTACCTGTCATTGAACTTCTCTGATCGTTCTTCTTCCTTGCCCACTCGCGATTCCGAAGCAACGAAATCATTGTTCGACCAGCGACAATCGCAAACATCGTCAATTAGGACTAGCACAGGCAGACGCCAGCAACAGACACAAAAAAAGCGGGCCGTTGGCCCGCTATGGAAAAGCAGTTTTCGTTCAGCGCTTGATGCCGAACACGCCCAGCATCTGTTCCGTCTGCTTTTGCATCTGCTCCTGCATCTGCGTGAACATGTTCTGGGACTGCTCCATATAGCTGCCCATCAAACCCTGCATGGCTTGAGGCTGCATGCTCATGAACTGCTTCCAGGCCTCGGGGTTCATGCCCTGGGACTGGCCCGCAAGCTTGCTTTGAAAGTCCGTGAACATCTGCACATTCTTTTCGATGTAACTCCCCATGAAGCCCTGCATGGCATGACCGTAGAAGCGAATGATGTTGGCCAGCATGGCCTCGGAGAACATCGGAGCCCCGCCCGCTTCTTCTTCCAGAATGATCTGCAGCAGGATGGAACGCGTCAGGTCTTCATTGGTCTTGGCATCCCTGATGACCACCGGCTCGCTATCCATGACCAGTTGCTTGACCTCGGCCAGAGTGATGTATGAAGAGGTATTCGTGTCGTAGAGGCGGCGATTGGGATACTTCTTGATGATTCGCTGGCTCCCCACCTGGACATCACCCTCTTTGCCCTCTTTGTTTTCTTGCATCGCAAGTCCTTTATGTTCTGGGGGTCGGCCCCGTCGTCAATTGAGCTATTGCAGTGCAACAGATTTTAGGCAGTGCACAAGCCTCATCGGCAAGCAGTAACCCTGACAAACAAGCTTGTCTGCGCTGCAACAAAGTCGCACCGCCGTCACAGCCAGCATCAGGTCTTTGCCATTTATTCACAAAAAACAGTTTGCCGTCTATCGAAATCAAGCTTGCAGAAGGTTTACAGTGCCTCTCGTTGTTTGACGAAAGGCTCAACGGATGATTACCACCAAAACACGCAATGCTGTTTGTCTGACCGCCCTGCTGGCTGCCGCCGGCTTCATGACTGCAGCGCAGGCCCAGCCCGATGCCGCTGCAGCCGACGCCGCCAAGGCCGCTGCGCCGCAGGCTGCACCTGCAGCCCAGGCAGCCCCTGCCAATGTGGATGCCGCGGCCGCAGACGCCGCATTGCGCAAGCGCCTGCAGGCAGTTGTCGCAGCCATGGACGGCAAGTCCAAGCTGGCTGCCAACAATTTCAACGAGGAGTTCCTCAAGAATTCCCCCATCGACACCGTGCAGAAAGCCCTGGACTCCGTGCGCACCGGCGTCGGCAGTTGCCAGGCGGTTGGCCGCATGGAAAGCTCCACACCTCTGGCCACCAGCGTGCTGCTGAGCTGCACCAAGGGCTTTGTACCCATGGAGCTGGCGGTCGAGCCCAAGGCTCCTTACCGTATTTCGGGCATTTTGCTGCGCCCAGCCTTCTGGAAATAAGCGCTCTTCACCATCAGAAATGGAGCCTCCTGGCTCCATTTTTTGTTGGCACCGACCAAGTCAGATCACCACCGGCTCGGGCTCCAGGCGAATGCCAAAGCGCTCGTAGACACTGGTCTGAATTGCCCCTGCAAGCGTCATCACCTCGCCGCCGGTCACGCTGGCGTCGAGGCTGTGGCGATCTCCGCGATTGACCAGCACCAGCGCCTGCCTGTCGTAAACGCCCGCCCGGCCCATGGTCTTGCCTTTCCAGCCGCAGGCATCGATCAGCCAGCCGGCCGCCAGCTTGATGGAGCCATCATCCATGGGATAGTGAACAATCTTTGGCTCGCGCGCGATGATGTCCGCGCATTGCTCGGTCGTCACCGTGGGATTCTTGAAGAAGCTTCCCGCATTGCCGATGACTTCTGGGTCCGGCAGCTTGGCGCGACGAATCTCGCAGACCCATTCAAAGATCTGCTGCGCAGTCGGCTGCTCTATGCCTTTTTCCGCCTGCTTGCGCTGCAGATCGAGATAGCCCAGATCCGGCTGCCAGCTCTTGGGCAGCGCCAGACGCACCCGGGTAATCACCGCCCGCCCCTTGAGTCCCAGGCCGCGAGGGACAGCCGTCGAGCCCGTCACGGGCCAGTACTTGGGCTGAGCCGGTGCATGCTTGAACACCGAGTCACGGTAGCCGAAGGCACATTGCGCGGCATTGAGGCTGAACTGCTCGCCGGTGACCAGATCGATCGCGTCCAGGGAGTCGAAGCGATCCTGCAGCTCCAGCCCGTAAGCGCCGATGTTCTGCACCGGGGCCGCGCCTACCGTGCCTGGAATCAGGGCCATGTTTTCAAGGCCTGTATAGCCCTGTGCCAGCGTCCATGCCACCATGTCATGCCAGCGCTCGCCCGCCCCGATCTCGACAATCCAGTGCTTGTCGGTTTCGCGCAGCAGCCGCATGCCCATGATTTCCATCTTGAGCACCACGGGGGCTACGTCGCCCGTGAGCACCACATTGCTGCCACCGCCAAGGACGAACACAGGCTGCCGCCCCCATAGCGGGTCGGCGAGAAACTGACGGATATCGTCCTGGCTACGAATGCGCACCAGCGTTTCGGCGCGCGCGGCAATGCCAAAGGTGTTGCAATGCTGCAGGGGAACATTTTTCTCGACTAACATCCATCCAATTGTCGCACTGCGCCTGCTCTGCTGCTGGCAAGCAGCACATCACGGCCCGGCGCACTGTGGCTGTTTACCGCTCTGATACTGATAGGAATTACACATGCCTTCTTTTGACACTGTTTGCGAAGCCGATTTCGTCGAAGTGAAGAACGCCGTTGACAACGCCACCAAGGAAATTGGCACCCGTTTCGACTTCAAGGGCACATCGGCCGCCGTCGAACTCAAGGACAAGGAAATCACCATTTACGGCGATGCCGAGTTCCAGCTGCAGCAAGTCGAAGATCTGCTGCGCAACAAGCTGACCAAGCGCAATGTCGATGTGCGCTTCCTGGACATCCAGAAGGCACAGAAGATTGGCGGCGACAAGGTCAAGCAGCTCATCAAGGTCAAGAACGGCATCGAGTCCGAGCTGGCCAAGAAGATCCAGAAGCTGATGAAGGAAAGCAAGCTCAAGGTGCAGGCCGCCATTCAGGAAGAGAAGGTCCGCATCACCGGAGCCAAGCGTGACGACCTGCAGGCGGCCATGGCATTGATCCGCAAGGATCTGGCCGACCACCCTCTGTCGTTCAACAACTTCCGCGATTGAATGAAGCCCCCCCTGCGCAGCTCCGCTGCTTCCCCTTCCCTCGCCTTGTGGGAGGGGGGCGAGGCCGTTGCCACAGGGCGACGCGGCCGGCTCAGCTCCTTGCCCAGCGCCTCCCGCCTGCGTCGCATGGGGCTCATGCTTTCAGTCGCTGTGGCCTCCAGCAGTGTCTTTGGACAGTCCGTAGCCCTGACTGGCGTGCTGGGCAGCAAGGCCTTGCTGGTCATTGATGGCAGTGCCCCCAAGGCGCTGGCCGTCAACGAAAGCCACAAGGAGGTGCGCCTGCTGCAGATCAGCGGCGACACCGCCGTGGTGGATATCAAGGGCCGGCGCCAGACCGTGCGCCTGGGCGATGCTCCGGTCAGCGTGGGCAGCCGGGGCGGCATTGGCGGCGCCGCGCGCTCGGGCCGGCTGGTCCTGATCGCCGACTCGCGCGGCCATTTTGTGGATCGCGGCTATATCAATGGAAAAACCATGCAGTACATGGTGGACACCGGCGCCAGCACCATTGCCATAGGCCGCGCCGATGCCGATCGCATGGGCCTGCCCTACGAGCAGGGTGTCCCCGTCCTGATGCGCACAGCCAACGGCACTGCCCAAGGCTGGCGCATCAAGCTCGACAGCGTCAAACTGGGCGAGATGGAGGTCTACGGCATAGAGGCCGTAGTTGCCCCCCAGTCCATGCCCTATGTGCTGCTGGGCAACAGCCTGCTGACCCGGTTTCAGATGACCCGCAAGGGCAATGAGATGGTTCTGGAAAAGAACTGAACCCGCCTCTCGCCCATGCACGCACGCTACGACGACCCTTATGAAGACCTGCTGGGCCTATGGTCGGATCTGGAGGCCGCACTCGCGGTTCTGCTGACCGAGCCGCTGCGCATCCCAGGCTTTGCCATCAAGCTGCACCAGCTTGATCTGTGGTTGCAAGACCTCATCACGCAGGACAGCGATGCCGCGCTGTATCTGATGTTTCAGCGTGCCAGCTCGACAACCGTGGGCTATAGCCCGTCTCACGCCGTGGTCTGCGCGGGCCTGTGCCATATCCTTGCCAAGGAGCTTGACCTACCTCAATCCGAGCGCGACATGCTGATCCGGGCCGCCCTGACCATGAACATCGGCATGACCGTGCTGCAGAACCAGCTGGCCGAGCAACGTACACCGCTGAGCAGCCAGCAGGCCGAAGCCGTCAAGCAGCACCCCACAGAGGGCCGGCTGATGCTGGAGCGGCTCATGGTGCGTGACCCGCTCTGGCTGGACAGCGTGCAATACCACCATGTGGTGCTGCAGCCCGCGCCGCTGGCACAGTTGCAGCCGCTGGAGCGTCTGGTCCGCATTCTGGGCACGGTAGACCGTTATGCAGCCCTGATCAGCCCACGCAAGACCCGTAGCGGCCGCTCGGCCACCGAGTCTCTGCAAGTGCTGCAGCAGGGCGGCCAATACGCCGATGAGGTCAAGCAGGCCTTGATTGATGTCGTGGGCCTGTACCCGCCCGGCACCTATGTACAGCTGGACAATGGCGAAGTGGCCGTGGTGCTGCGCCGCGGAAAAAGCCTGGAAGAACCCGAGATTGCCAGCGTGATCGACCGCGACGGCCACAGCATGTACCCGCCCATCTGGCATCCGGACGGACGCAGGCCGGCCATCACCTCCGCGCTGGCTCGTTCGTCGCTGACGCTGGATCTGGACCTGCGCTCCATGGCACAGCTGGGCATTCACAGTGCACGCGGCAATGCCGAGCTGTACCGCATGGTCAAGCTGCCGGGCAGCAGACGCTAACCCTTTCTAAACGCCTTGTGCAGCGATCAGGCCGGCATGGTGGCCACGCGTGAACGCCTCCTCCAGTACCGAATAGCCGGCCCAGTCCGAATGCGCAAGGCTCAGCCGCGCCGTCGCAGGCGTGGGCAGACCTTGCACTCGCTCCCCATTCAATAGCAGGTTACGCTTGCTGGCACTGAACTTGACTGCTATTTCGCTCAGCATCTGCTGATCGCCAGGTCGCGGAATCGCCATCGCATGGCCATAGCGGGTGATTTCCATGCGTGTGGCATGCTGCAGCAAGTCTGGGTGCGGCTCGCTCAGCGTGTTCACGATGCGCTCGCGCCAGAAGGCAAACGGCTGCTGCATCAATTGCCGACGCCCATCGGCCCAGTCCCCCAGCGCCTGGTAGTAGCTCAGTACCGTGGGCTGGCTGCGGATTCGGTCCAGTCGCTGATTGCCAGCATCCACATAGCCCAGCCCGCCTGCATTGCCATCGCGGTACAGCACATTGTCCCAGGCGGGCTCGGCGCCGGGGTAGTCGGCCAGCGGTCGGTCGATATGGATGTTCGCCACCAGCCAGGGTGCCCAGTCCAGGCGAGCCGCTACGGCACGCAGAAAATCGGGCGCATTGCGCAGCACTCTTGCAGCAATAAAGCTGGGCAGCGCCACCACGCAATGGCGCGCCAGCCAGCGTTCATGCTGCTGGCGGCCATGGTGATAAACCTCGATCTGCACGCCGCCCGCGTCCTCGGTGACCGCAAGCACGCTGCAATCGGTCTGCAGCTGTGTGGCTTTCAGTCCCGCCGCCAGTTGCTGCGCCAGCCAGCCATTGCCCTGTGGCCAGGTCAGCACCTGCTCGCCATCCGCTTCGCTCTCATGCTCGGACTGCGGACGCGGCGCGTGGAAACCATGGCGGCTGGCAAAATAGTGAATCCCCGCCCAGGCCGAGACACGGCTCAGACCGGCACCGAAATCATCGCGGCAGCTGTAGTCCAGATACCAGAGCAGACGCTCGTCATCGAGGCCCTGCGCTGCCAGCCACTGATCGAAACGCTGCGCATCGAGCATGGCATGAGAGGCTGGCAGACCCGCTTCGCGCTTCCAGACACGGATGGAAGGCATGGCGAAAGCCGCCGCCCGAGCCGCTGCCTCGACCTGTTTTTCAAACAGCGCATATTGCTCCAGCGTGCGCTGGCTCACGCCTTGCACCGGCAGCAGCCCTTCGTGCCAGCCGCCCTGCCAGTACAGACGCTCCTGCGGGCTATGGCAGAGATAGCGCTCGTCGTAGCGCCAGCGGCCGGCGAAGCGCTGGCGCACGCCCAGCTCCTCCAGCCAGTCCTGCACCTCATGGGCATCGTCGCCGGGCACGGGCAGATAGTGGGCGCCCAGGGGGCAGGCTATGCCCTTGACCTGCCCACCCTGGCTGTTGCCACCCACGGCGGTCTGGGTATCGAGCAAGGCTGCGCCCTGAACGCCTGCCAGCTCCAGCGCGCGCGCCGCAGCCAGCCCGGCCATGCCGCCACCGGCTATCACGACCGGCGCCCGGTGCACCACGGCAGGTGCGGGCAGCTCCAGCCCCTGCGCCAGGCGCTGCCAGAAAGGGCGCAGACCATGACCACGTTCCAGCGCCACGCCGCTGAAGCCACCTGGCAGATCTTCCAGCCTGGGCAGCTCCTTTCTGCAGCCGGCCAGGCCGGCCGCACCGAAAGCGCCGGCTGCCGCCCGCCTGAGCCAGTCACGCCGATGCAGATAGTTCGGCATCAATGCTCCACCTTGCCCCACTCGCGCTCATAGGTGTTGACCAGCACCTGATTGGACAGGCGATTCACCTCGGTCGACACGCGCGCCATATCGAGAGGAAAGTCAAACATCAGGCGCAGCGTGGGCAGGGTCAGAAAACGCATGCCGGCAGGCAAGGCCTCTGGCTCGCGCCAGGGACGGTGGCTGGCCAGCACAAAGCCCCATTCGCCAAAACTGGGCACATGCACGTGATAGGGCCTGGCCGTCAGACCCACGGACTCCACGGTCTGCACCACGGTCCAGAAGCTCTGGCGCGCAATCAGCGGCGAGGTGGTCTGAATCACGGCATAGCCGCTGGCTGCCAGACGCTTGTCCAGCAGCGAATAAAAACTATTGGTGAACAGCTTGCCAATGGCGAAGTTGGTGGGATCGGGAAAGTCCACCACGATCACATCGAAGGTGTCCGCAGTTTCCTGCAGCCAGTGAAACGCATCGGTATTGACGATGCTCACGCGGGCGTCGTTGAGCGCATTGCCATTGAGCGCCGTCATCATGGCATTGCTCTTGAACAAATCGGTCATGACCGGGTCCAGCTCCACCAGCACGACGGATTCCACGCCCGGGTACTTGAGCACCTCGCGCACGGCCATGCCGTCGCCGCCGCCCAGCACCGCCACCTTCTTCGGTGCGCCATGTGCGGCCATGGCGGGGTGGACCAGCGCTTCGTGGTAGCGGTACTCGTCACTCTGGGCAAACTGCAGATTGCCGTTCAGATACAGGCGCGCGCCCTGGCGTCCCTGCGTCACCACAATACGCTGATAGGGCGAGCTGCTGCTCAGCACGATGCGGTCCTGGTAGAAATGGTCGTCGGCCAGCCGGGTCAGTTGATCCGCGCCTGCGATGCCGCCGCCCAGGGCCAGCAGGACCAGCGCACAGGCCCAGGCGTGGGCACGCAGATTGCGCAGCTCATGCTTGAAGAGCACCAGGGCCCACACGGCAATGGCCGCGTTCATGAAGCCGAACAGCAGACCTGTGCGCACCAGCCCCAGCTTGGGCACCAGCACGATGGGAAACGCCAGCGACACGGCCAGGGCACCCAGATAGTCGAAGGTCAGTACCTTGGAGACCAGATCCTTGAGCGATGCATTGCGCTTGAGAATGCGCATGACAAGCGGAATCTCAAGCCCCACCAGCGTGCCCACCACCATCACCATGCCGTAGAGCAGAAAGCGGAACGCGCCCGGCGCATAGGCATTGGCCAGAAACAGCACGGCCGGCAAGGCACCGCCGACCAGCGCCACCATCAGCTCCACACGCAGAAAATGCGCAGGCAGCTGGTCTTCGAAATAGCGCGACAGCCACGAGCCTATGCCCATGGCAAACAGATAGGTGCCGATGATGGTGGAGAACTGCAGCACCGAATCGCCGAGCAGATAGGATGCCAGCGCGCCTGCTGCCAGCTCATAGAGCAGGCCGCAGGCCGCAATCACGAACACGCTGGCCAGCAGCGCCACATCAATGGGCCGCGGCCCCTGGCCAGCGCTATGCTCCTCGGCCACCATCGAAGTCATCTAATTCCTTTAACCGTAAAACAGGCGCGCCGTCCTCTGCCTGCCAGGGACAGCGAGCAAGGGCCTGGGCGGCCCCGCCGCCCCGCAGCGAAGCTGTCGTCTCCCTCCCCTAGCGCCCAGCGCGTAGAGAGAGGAGCAAGGCGCGCAGCGCCTCAGGGGGAGCCTCAATGTATCGCCGCAGCGACGATGATGCTGATCCCCAGGCACATGGCCGCCACCACCATGGCTAGCGCCTTGTTGTGCTTCTCCACGATCTCGGCCCACATGTCCACGGGCGTGATCTTGTCGATGATGATGAAGCACAGCCAGAACACCACCACGCCCACCAGGGCGTAGATGATGGAGCCGAAGAAGTTCTGGGCGCTGAACCAGTCGAAATTCATGATGTCTCTCCTGTAATGAGATAGGGGACCTGCCTGTGAGAGCAGCGACGCTTATTTATGGCTGCCACCCGAGGTGTAACCACCGTAGGAGCCGCTGCTGGAGCGGCTGTATGTGCAGTTGGGATCTGTGCGCGGGTCGCAGTTGGGACTGGACATGCAGGCGCGCAGGAACGGCAGGATGAACAGCAGCAGGAACAGCCAGAACAGGATCGTGCCCCAGCTGAAACCGCTGTCCGACAGAGGACTGACCTGGGAGCGATCCTTGAGCTTGCCGGTGCCGAAGGCCTGGGCAATGGTCTCTGCCGACGCACGCTGCCCGTGGGTCCAGGTGGTTTCCTGATTGGCGGTCTCCAGCGCCAGCGTGGACTGCTTGCCGCCATTGGCAAAGTCCACATTGCTGGACTTGGCGCCCTTGAAGACGGGCCAGTAGAACTCGCCCTCGGCATATTCCGTCTCCGCCAGGTAGGCGTAGTCGCGCTGGTATTTGCGCTGCAGATAGGTGGCAGTGGCGCCGTTCTTGCTGAGCTTGGGAGCACCCGTGATGACGCGGGCCGTGCTCCAGCCGTCTTCCGAATCGACGATGAACGAAAAGCCCGCCTTCTTGTTGTAGAGCAGGTACTCGTCCCAGGTGAAGCTGTCGTCCTCATCTTCGCCCAGACCACGCCCGCTGCGCCTCTGAAAGCCCACAACCTGCCATTTCAGGCCGTCGAGCGTGCCCTCGCTGCCCAGCGGGATCAGAGGCTTGACCTTTCTGCGCTGCTCGGCATAGCTCAGCTCCGCCCCCATGCCCTTGGACATGTCGATCAGGCTGCCGCAGCTGGGGCAGCTCAGGGCCTTGGTGGTATCAAAGCGCACGGGCACCACGGCACCGCACTTGGGACAGTTGAAGTGGCGCCCCTGGGTTTTCTGCTGGGCGCTGCTGCGCAGGCCCTGCATCTGCAAAGCCTCCAGCGCCACGGCCGCCCCCAGGCTGAAGGCCGGTGTCTTGTCGCTGAAGTCGATGGAGAGAATCTGGTTCTTGTCGCTGCGCAGCTCCACCAGCTTGAAGCTCTTGCCCAGCTGGGGCAACTGGGGCAGCTCGCCCTGAGCCGCCATCAGCTGCGCATCCTGAATGCTGGTGACGGTAAAGGATTCCGTGCCGGCCTTGAGCTCGCGGCCCATGCGCCATTCGCGCTGCTGGAACTCGGTCACGTTCCAGCCCGGCGGCTGCCAGTTCACGGCAAAGACAAAGCTGCCGTTGTCCTCACTCAGCCAGGCCAGCTCGCCATTGCTGAGTACAGCCACCCATTCCGACCAGCTGCCAGCCGCGCTCTTGTACTGCGCGCGCCCCACGATGGTGAAGGGTTCGGGCTTGCCGTTGCGCTTGACCATGCCCGAGGCGCCCAGCTGCAGCGGGCTGTAGTCCTCGAACACCTCGGCCATGGAGCCAATGCGCTTGAGCGTCTCGCCATCGCGCAGCACGGTGCTGCGGCAGAACTCGCAGACGGCAAAACTCGATTGCGCACTGGCGAAGTGGACCGGTGCGCCACAACCAGGACAGGGAGCGCTGTAGTCGCGCTGCGATGGGCTGGAAGCCATATCTTTTTGCTATTTAATCAGGAGCTTCTTGCGCTTGAATGGAAGAGGCCTGAAGGCGGCCCCGGCGAAATGTAGCAGCCGCGCCCTAGCGATGCTTGCTCTTGCCGCTCTTGCGGGCCGCGCCCTCTGCAGGCTTGGAGCCCTCGGTCTTTTTCTGGCCCAGCCTGGACTCCTTGCCGGCGATCAGGCGCTGGATGTTTTCGCGATGACGCCAGACCAGCAGGATCGCCATCACCACAATCGCGGCAGTGATGGGCGTTTCCGCATCCCAGACGATGCCGCTGCACAGCACGTAGTACACGGGCGCGAACACCGAGGCCACCAGCGCGGCCAGGGAGGAATAGCGGAAGAACACGGCCACGATGACCCAGGTCAGCGCCGTCGCCAGACCCAGCCAGCCGCTGATGCCCAGCAGCACGCCCAGCGCCGTGGCCACGCCCTTGCCGCCCTTGAAGCCGAAGAACACCGGGTACAGATGGCCCAGGAAAGCGGCCAGGCCGGCCAATGCCACCGTGCTGTCGCCCAGACCGAACGGCTCGCCGAAGGCCTTGATCAGGAGCACGGGCACCAGACCCTTGAGTGCATCCAGCAGCAGCGTGACAGCCGCCGCCGCCTTGCTTCCCGAGCGCAGCACATTGGTGGCCCCGGGGTTGCCGCTGCCATAGGTGCGCGGGTCGTTCAGGCCCATGACGCGGCTGACGATGACGGCGAAAGACAGCGAACCAATCAGATAGGCCGCGATGACGGCAATAACGGGATAGAGGGCGTTCAAAGGAATTCCTCGGCCAGAGACTGGCCCTTAGGCTCGCCAACCAAAGTCGGCGGAACCGATTGTTGTCACGACTTACGCAAGTTCGGACCGTGCATGCTGTCTTGTCGATAGCAATGCCGTTGTAGATTCCTGATTGCGTATGTTCTAGTTGTTTGCTTTTTTGCCAGCCGGCGTCTGCCCCGGCTAACCAGCCCCCTATTCTGCCAGCGCGCAGTGCACCGGCCGGGCATCGAGCAACAGGGTGCAGACCTCAGGCGCCAGTTGCACCAGATAGCCGCGCCGTCCGCCGTTGATGGCGATGCGTGGCAGCGCGAGTATGGTTTCCTCGATATAGACCGGCATTTCGCGCCTGGTGCCGAAGGGCGAGGTGCCGCCCACCAGATAGCCGCTGTGGCGGTTGGCCACCTCGGGCTTGCAGGGCTCCACGCTCTTGGCCCCGATCTGGCGCGCCAGGTTCTTGGTCGATACCTTGCAATCGCCATGCATGAGCACGATGAGCGGCTTGGCATCCTGATCCTGCATCACCAGGGTCTTGACGACCGCATGCTCGTCCAGCCCCAGCTGACGCGCCGACTCCTCGGTGCCGCCATGCTCCACATAGTCATAGGGGTGTTCGGTGAACTCCACCTTGTGGGCCTTGAGCATCTGCGTGGCCGGAGTCTCGCTCACATGGGCGTTTTTGTCTTTTTTTGCCATGATTCAATTTTGATAGCTAGTGGCGCATGTTCGATATGGGCCATCAGCCATTCTCCCTCAATAAAGCGTCAGACAGCGGGATCGCGCATCTCCCAGCGGATGCGGTCGATTTCAGCCAGCAGCTCGACTGGCAGCTCGGTTCCCCAGGCATCGAGATCCTCATCGAGCTGGGCCACCGAAGTCACGCCGATGATGGTGCTGGCCACCTGCCACCTGGTGTAGCAGAAAGCCAATGCCAGCTGCGTGGGGGTGAGGCCGTGCTTGCGCGCCAGCGCGTTGTAGCGGCGCGCAGCGGCCAGCGCATCGGGGCGACCCCAGCGCTGTCTCTGCACTGACTCATACCTGGCGATGCGTGCCTGCTTGGGTGCACCGGCCTCGCTCGGTGCAAACTGGTCGAACTTGCCCGTCAGCAGGCCAAAGGCCAGCGGCGAATAGGCCAGCAGCGACACATCGAGACGGTGACAGGTTTCGTCCAACCCGTTCTCATAGCTGCGGTTGATCAGGCAATAAGGGTTCTGAACCGCCGCCACACGCGGCAGTCCATGCTGTTCTGCCAGGCGCACAAACTCATGCACGCCATAAGGCGTCTCGTTGGACAGACCGATATGGCGAATCTTGCCTTGTTTGACCAGACCAGCCAGCGCCAGCAACTGCTCGTGGATGGGCGTGAGCGAACTTTCCTTTTGCGGGTCGTAATACATGGCGCCGAAGGCCGGCACATGGCGCTCGGGCCAGTGGATCTGGTAGAGGTCGATCACCTCGGTCTGCAGGCGCTCAAGGCTGGCGTCGCAGGAGCGCACGATGTCCTGCGCCGACAGGCCCGAGCCTTCGCGGATCCAGGGCATGCCGCGCGAGGGACCGGCCACCTTGCTGGCCAGCGTGATCCGCTCGCGCATGCCGGGGCGGGCCTTGAACCAGCGGCCGATGATGGATTCCGTCGCGCCAAAGGTGGCCTCACGGGCGGGCACGGCATACATTTCGGCCGTGTCGAAGAAATCCACGCCGCGCTCCACGGCTCGATCCATGATGCGCCAGGCTTCGGCTTCGTCGACCTGCTCGCCAAACGTCATGGTGCCCAGGCAGATGGGGCTGACGCGCAAATCGCTCTGCCCCAGAGCAACGGGATTCATGGAAAGACGGGAAGTGGATGCAGCAGAAGTCATGCTTCCAAGTTTAGGGCCTGAGAGTACAAGGTCAGGGCAAGATCAGGGCAGACTCCTTGTTTTTGCTGACACAGCTGTCCCGCGCACGACGGGCCATGCTGCAAGCGCAGCAATAATCAAAACAACGGAGACAATATGACAACGCACACCCCCACGCAGACCGGCCAGCTCACCGATATCCCGCCCTATCAGCCGCGCCGCCAGTGGCGCTCGCAGATGCTGCCCGTGCGCAATATGCACTACCACCTGCGCAGCTGGGAGCCCGAGCCAGCTTCCGGAATCGATCCCGAATTGCCCGTGCTGGTGCTGGCCCATGGCTGGATGGATGTGGCCGCCTCCTATCAGTTTGTGGTCGACGCCTTCAGTGACGCCTTTGTGCAGGGCCGCCGCATCGTTGCCCACGACTGGCGCGGCTTCGGCCTGAGCCGCAGCACCGAGCCCTGTGACAGCTACTACTTCACCGACTATCTGGCCGATCTGGACATGCTGCTGGAGCAGATTTCGCCCGATCGGCCCATCGACCTGGTCGGCCACAGCATGGGCGGCAACATCTCCTGCATGTTTGCAGGTGCGCGGCCCGGGCGCATACGCCGCTTTGTCAATCTCGAAGGCTTCGGCATGGCGCCCACAACGCCCGACCAGGCCCCCGGGCGTCTGGCCCAATGGATGGATCAGCTGCGCGAGCAGCGGGCAGGCGGCATGGGGCTCTCCCCCTACGACAGCGTGGAGGCCGTTGCCAATCGTCTGCAGAAAACCAATCGCCGCCTGCCACGCGACAAGGCGCTATGGCTGGCTCACCATTGGTCGGCCCCCGATGATCAGGGCCGCTGGCATATTCTGGGCGACGCCGCACACAAGCTCTCCAACCCCTATCTCTACCGCGTGGACGAAGCCCTGGCCTGCCTGACTGCCATCAGCGCGCCTACCCTGTCGGTCGAAGCTTCGGACGACAGCCTGGGCCAGTGGCACCAGGGCCGCTACACGCTGGAGCAATACCACGAACGCATTCGCCACATCCCGCAATGCGAGATAGCCCGCGTGCAGGACGCCAGCCATATGCTGCACCACGACCAGCCAGAGGCCGTGGCCAGGCTGATCGAGGACTTTCTGCGCTGATCAATCGCTATTCAAGTAAGAGCTTTTAGCGCATGACATGATTTGATTTCAAACTGTTATATATCTGAAATCCAATGAGAACAGGCGCTACAAGCTCATTTATTCATAGTGCCTCATGCATCACCGAGCCTGCAGCTCCAGCACATGGCGCCAGCGCCCCGGCTGCATCTGCAGCTTGCGGTAGCGTCCATCGGCCCATTCCGCGCTCATGTCGGCATAGCGGTCCGACAGTGCCAGCCCGCTCTGCCCGGTCTGGTAGATGAACTGAGATGACTCCGGATCACCGAGGTCGTAGATAGCACGCAACGACGGCGCATGACGGCTGACAAAGCGCCCTCCCAGCGGGCCTTTGGCATCGGATGGTTGGGGGTTGGCGTTGTACTGCCCGACGTTGACGGTATAGGTATCACCGCCCGAGGCCACGCTCACATTGAACACGCCGGCCAGCGCCGCCACCGCGCCCAAGGGTTTGTGCGCGCTGAGCGCTGGATGCGCAGCGCCCCAGCGCCATTGGCGCGGGTCTTCGCCATAGGCGGCCTGCAGCTTGTCAAGCGTGCGGGTCAGCGCCTGCCCTGCCTGTTGCTCGCAGCTCAGCGGCGCGCACCACCAGGCGTCATTGCGCGCCAGCATTCCCTGCAGCCCGGCACGGAAGTCCCGCTTGCCATAGGTCATGGCAAAGCGCCGCTCGCCAATGCGCGCAATCACCAGCGCGCGCGTCAGCTCGTCGACCCAGACCGAGAAGATCAGCGGCTCGGGCCTGTCCCGCTCCATCTGTCCGTCAAAGCCCGCCAGCAGTTGCTGTGCCTGCGCTGCCAGGGCGTGGCTCGATTGCGCCTTGCGCAGCACAGGCAGCAAGGCCCGGGTGGCCAGGGACTGCACATCGTTCTGGATCGCCGCCATGCTGGCCACATCATGCTGGTTGCCGACCGCCAGCAACTGCTCTATGCGCTGGTGACGGTAGGGCAGGCTCCAGTCCTGGGTCAGAAAATGCGCATAGCCAGCCTCCGTCACGCGCTGGTTGGCCGTGGCCACAAAGCCCCGCGTGCCGCCATCGTCCTGGGGCGTCTGGTCGTAGCCCAGCCAGCCCTGCCAGTCATAGCGCGCCAGCCAGCCGGGCGCCGGCGCCACGCCGCGCAAGTCATTGTCAGGCGCACGCAAAGGCACCCGGCCTGCTGCCTTGAAGCCGATATGTCCCTGCACATCGGCCGCCACAATGCTTTGCATGGGCGAGTGGTAGATGGAAAACGCCTCGAACAGTTCGGACACGGTCCGGGCACCGTTGGCCCTGAGGCCGGCCTCCACCGTGCGGTTGTCCGTGTCCAGCGCCGCCCAGCGCAGGGCCAGCGCATAGCGATCGGTGTTGATGACCTTGCCGTATTGCTGCTGCGCGTCGCTGATCACGGGGCCATGGCGCGTGCTGCGCAGCGTCACCCTGACATCGCCCTGGCCCTTGACCTTGAAGACCTCCTCGCGCACAGCAAATTTTTCCCAGCCCGTGGGCGTGCGGTACTGGCTGGCGTCGGCCGGGTTGATCTGCTCCAGATACAGGTCCTGCACATCGGGGTTGGTGTTGGTGAAGCCCCAGGCCACCTGCGTCGTGCGGCCCAGCACCACAAAGGGCATGCCGGGCAAGGTGGCCCCCGTCACATCCAGCGCGCTCAGGACGCTGCCGTCGCCGGCCCGGCCCTGCGGCGACTGAAGGCGCGCGAAATACCAGATGGCCGGAGCGCTCAGCCCCAGATGCGGATCGTTGGCCAGCAAGGGCCTGCCGCTTCGGGTCTTGCTGCCGGCCACCACCCAGTTGTTGCTGCCCAGTCCGTCATTCGTACCCATATCCCTCGCCATGGAGGCCGCCCATTGCTGCAAGGCTGATTGCATCTGCCCGGCGGGTGCCGAGACCTTGGGCTGGACATCCGCCTCCCGGTAAACACCGAGCTGGCGGTACAGGCTGGCCAGATCCACCGCCGTCGCGGGCGGCTCGCCCGGATAGGCCGGCATCAGCTGCCACAGCTGCTCGGTGCTCAGGACCTGCAGCAGATTCAGACGCGCGAACTCGTTGCCCCAGTTGCCCCCCAGGTCCAGCGCCATCATCAGCGCCCAGCCCACGGTATCTTCCGGCTCCCAGGCGCCGGCCCTGGTGCCCAGCAGCAGGAACTCCGGCGCGGCAGCCTGCGAGGGCCTGGCGTAAAAGGCAGCCATACCCTGGCTATAGGCCTTCAAGGCCTCCTGCACCGAGGGCGGCAGCGCCGCATACTGGCGACGCGCCGCGCCATGAACATCGAGAGCACGCATCAGCCTGTCCAGCTCCAGCGTGGCCGGCCCCAGAATCTCCGACAACCGCCCCTGCATGAGACGACGGTTGAACTCCAGCTGCCAGCCGCGCTCCTGCGCATGGACAAAGCCCAGGGCCCGCCAGACATCCTGCGGCGACCGGGCACTGATATGCGTGACATCGGACTCGTCGCGTCTGACCCACACGCTGCGCTCAAGCCCGGTGAGGACCAGCTTGCCATCCATGCGCGGCTGGGCCCGCACGCCATAGACTGCCAACGCGGCCCCTGCCAGCAAAACCAGTCCGCAGGCCGCGGCCGCCAGATGCAGTGAGCGCCTGAGCCAGGGATGGGCAGAGGGCTCTGCCGCCGAAGTGATGTCTCCCATATCGCCTCTTGTCATGCGTCCGGTGCGCAACATCCACATGCTGATCGCTTCCAGTCATGGGCGACAATACCTGTTTGGGCTCTGGCCCGGTGTTAGGTAAACGACTTACGCAGACTCGGATCAGGCATGGTGTTTCATGCCTATCGTGCGTCCCTGTTTGCGTCAGTCCCAAGGAATTCAGCGCATGTGGCCCTTCAGTCTGTTCAAGAAACTCAGCCAGGACCCGGCCGTGGGTCAGCCCCGGGGCGACTATATCGGCTGCTATCTGCTGGGCACGCACACCAGCGGGCGCGACGATGACATCAGCTATATCTCGCTGGCGACCACGCGCGAGCAACTGGAGCAGGATGCGCGCCAGTATCTGCAGGAGTTCCTGGAGCAGCATCCGCAGTTGACCGAAACAGAGCGCCTTGCCCTGCAGGATCTGCGGGAGCACTGGAATGCGCGCGCCGATGCCCACCTGGCCCAGGACGGCGGCAAGCCCGGCCAGCCCCTGGCCGTGCAGGGCGGCAGCGAGCTGTTCCTGCGCACCGGCATGCGGGCGCGCAAAAAGGAAAAAGGCGTTTATCTGGAATAGGTGCACGGGCGGTTGCCGCTGCCCTGCCGCTACTGTGTGAAATTCATATCGAAGCCGGCTTCGGTCAAGCGCACCTCGCCGCCTGCTTTTTGCAGCCAGCCCCTGGCGACGGCCCAGTCCAGCGCAGACTGACCCTCGCCTTCGCCGATGCCATGCTTTTGCAGGTCGGAAGCGAGCGCTTTCTCGCTCATTGCCTCGCCAGCACGCAAGCTTTGCTCCACCACCAGGATGTAGACCATCTTGTGGGCGGCTGTCTGAATACTCTGCTCTGTCATGTTCACAAGTCCTTGTTCTTGAATGAAGGGAAAGCCGGATGCCTGCCAGGCTACAGGCCTCGGGCCACGGCCTGCTTTTTGGTTTTATGCCACGGGCCATACCCACTCTGGCAGTGAGTTTGTAGCCATCTCTCTAGTATTTCCGATGCATTTCCTCTGCTTGCCGGCTCCGCAACCCTGGTGCCGGCGCTTCAGTTTCATAACTGTGTTTCAGGGAGGTCATCATGGCTCGCCACACGCCCATAGAGCGCTATCGCAATATCGGCATCTCCGCGCATATCGATGCCGGCAAGACCACCACCACCGAGCGCATACTGTTCTATACCGGGGTCAACCACAAGCTCGGCGAAGTCCATGACGGCGCTGCCACCATGGACTGGATGGAGCAGGAGCAGGAACGCGGCATCACCATCACCTCAGCAGCCACCACGGCCTTCTGGTCGGGCATGGAGCACAATTTCCCGGCCCATCGCATCAACATCATCGACACACCCGGCCACGTGGACTTCACCATCGAGGTCGAGCGTTCCATGCGCGTGCTCGACGGCGCTGTCATGGTCTACGACTCCGTGGGCGGCGTGCAGCCGCAGTCCGAGACCGTCTGGCGCCAGGCCAACAAGTACAAGGTGCCGCGCCTGGCCTTCGTCAACAAGATGGACCGCGTGGGAGCCGACTTCTTTCGTGTGCGCCAGATGATGGTGGACCGCCTCAAGGCCCACCCCGTTCCCATCGTCATCCCCATCGGAGCCGAAGCCGATTTTCATGGTCTGGTCGACCTCATCAAGATGAAGGCCATCTTCTGGGACGACGAGTCACAAGGGGTGAAATTCGAGTACCAGGAGATCCCCGCAGCGCTTCTGGCCAGCGCACAGGAATGGCGCAAGAAGATGGTTGAGGCTGCTGCCGAGGCCAATGAAGCCCTGACCGAAAAATACCTGGACAGTGGCGACCTCGGTGCCGAGGACATCATCACCGGCCTGCGCCTGCGCACCATCGCCACCGAAATTCAGCCCATGCTCTGCGGCTCGGCCTTCAAGAACCGGGGCGTTCAGCGTCTGCTCGACGCGATTGTCGAGCTCATGCCTTCGCCGCTCGATGTTCCTGCCGTCGAAGGTCATAGCGAAGATGACAGCGCCGGCACCACGCTGATACGCCATGCCAGCGACGATGAAAGATTCGCCGCCCTGGCCTTCAAGCTCATGACCGACCCCTTCGTGGGCCAGTTGACCTTTGTACGCGTCTACTCGGGCGTATTGGCCAAGGGCGATCTGGTCTACAACCCGACCCGGGGTAAAAAGGAGCGCATAGGCCGCATCGTGCAGATGCATGCCAATGCACGCCAGGAGATCGACGAAATCCGCGCCGGCGACATTGCGGCCTGCGTGGGCCTCAAGGACGTGAGCACGGGCGAGACGCTGTGCGATCCGCAAGCGCCCATCGTGCTCGAAAAAATCTCCTTCCCCGAACCCGTGATCGCCCAGGCCGTAGAGCCCAGGAGCAAGGCCGACCAGGAAAAAATGGGCCAGGCACTGGCGCGCCTCGCGGCCGAAGACCCGTCCTTCAGAGTCAGCACCGACGAGGAATCGGGCCAGACCATCATTGCCGGCATGGGCGAGTTGCACCTGGAGATCATCGTCGACCGCATGAAACGCGAATTCAATGTGGCCGCCAATGTGGGCAAGCCCCAGGTGGCCTACCGCGAAACCATTCGCAAAGCAGTCCGCGATGTGGACGGCAAGTTCGTGCGCCAGTCCGGCGGCAAGGGCCAGTACGGCCATGTGGTGCTGGCCGTCGAGCCGCTGGAATCGGGCAAGGGCTTTGAGTTCGTCGACGAAATCAAGGGCGGCGTGATTCCGCGCGAGTTCATTCCTGCCGTGGAAAAAGGCCTGCGCGAAGCCATGAACTCGGGCGTTATGGCCGGCTACCCGGTGGTCGACGTGCGGGTGCGGCTGACCTTCGGCTCCTACCACGAGGTGGACTCCTCGGAGCAGGCCTTCCGCATGGCCGCCATCCTGGGCTTCAAGGAAGCCTGCAAGAGAGCCGACCCGGTGATTCTGGAGCCCATCATGGCCGTCGAGGTGGAGACGCCCGAAGAATACGCAGGCGCCGTGATGGGCAACCTGTCCTCGCGCCGCGGTGCCGTGCAGGGCATGGACGATATCGCGGGCGACGGCAAGACCATCAGGGCCGAGGTGCCGCTATCGGAAATGTTCGGCTATGCCACGCATCTGCGCTCCATGACACAGGGCCGAGCCACCTACACCATGGAATTCAAGCGCTACGCACAGGCCCCGCAGCAGGCAGCCGCCAGCGCGAATGCTTCAAGCGCGGCGACCGGCCACCGAAAGCAGGGATAGGATGATCCAGGCAACTCTGCCGCTGCTCGGCGGCAAAGTTGCCTGGCTGATTCATACAGGCGGCTCAGGCCGCATGCAGCCACTGCATGGCCCTGGCATCTTCGGTAAACGGGAAATGCCTGACCTCGGCATGCGTGAGATGCCTGCCGAAGAATTCGGCCATGCCCGCCAGATGACTGTCGGTCACCAGAGCGATCTGTTCCACCTGATGGCGATGTTCTCTGACAAAGCCCATATGGGCGCTGAAGCCGGCCCAGTTTTCCCAGCCGGGAAAGTCCTTGGACTGGATCATCACCCCATGTAGTTTGGGATGCTCGGCCAGGAAATCGTCCACGTCCTGGCTGACGCCGTCGAAATCCTGCTCGGTCAGGGGCCCATGGGGCTCCAGCAGCAAGATGCCTTCGGGTTTCATGAGGGAGTAATTGAGCATATGCAACTCCTGCAGCGAAACTTCACTGTACGCCTGCGCTCGATGGAATGCAGCCCTAGACAGCACCCGCAGCACAGGTTTTTGCGGCTCATGGCGCAGCACCCGCCCGACTGCGGAGTCGACTATGGACAGCCCATGGCCCGGCTCAGGCCCTGCAGCTGCTCACCCAGCGCGGCACGCAGATCGGCACGCATGGCATCGCGTGTCAGCAGTTCTTCGGCATAAAGTGCCGCCCAGTCAATCCCCACGCCCAGCACCACACCGGCGACCGCACCCGCCACCGCCCCCACGGCCGTGCCGACACCGGGAACGACGGAGCCCACGGCCGCACCGGCTACCGCGGCCCCGGCCTTGCCCAGACCCTGCTTGGCAGCGGCCTTGGCCAGCACCTTGCTGGCAGCCTTCATCGAGGCCTTGGCCATGGCTTTGCCCGCGACGGCTGCGGCAAAAGCACCGCCCCCCGTGCCCACCAGGGCGCTGGCCGTCAGCCGCTGGCGTGCATCGCCCAGCAGCTCCAGCGCAGGCAGGCTGGCCACCTCAGCACGCACCAGACATTGCTCGGGACTCAGGGCCAGATGATGGCGTGCCAGGGTTTCCTCGATGCGCTGCTGGCCCTCGGCCAGAGCGGCACCGCTGGTCAGTGCCTGCTTTTGCAAAGTCTGCATCCAGCCCTCCAGCCCCGGTGTGGCTCCCAGGATTTCGCTGAGCTTGTTCTGCAGAAACTGGCTCACATCGCCCGTGAGCAGACTGAGGATGCGCCCCCACTCCGCCCCCAGACTGAAATACCAGTCCAGATAGCGCTCGACGGCGGCATCCAGCTGCCGGTTCATCTGCGGGATGCTCTCGCACAGGGCCTGTCCGGCCTGGACCCGGCCCAGCAGTTGCAGGACCTGCTGGCGCGTGACGTCCAGCGTGCCGAGGCGGTAGAGCTGCTGCCCGATGCGCTCGCACCCGGGCAGGCGCTTGAGTGCCAGCGGGCTCTCCTGCGCACGGGCCAGACCATCAAGGACGGCCGTGGTCTGCACCAGAATGCCCAGCACCAGCACGGCAACCAGGGCCAGCAAAGGCGCGGCCGACGAAGAGGCGACCGGCGAAGAGGCGGCATTGCGCACTGCCCCCGAAGGCCTGGCCTGCAGCAAAAGGGCCGAGGAAGCCGATGCCCCCTGCATGGCGCGCCCCAGGCACAGCAGCACGCCTACCGGGCCGAACAGCGCCAGCAGCACCAGGCGCAGGACGGGCATTTGAGGCAGGTCGGCCATGGCGCCACTCGCCAGCTGCACGGCCAGCAGGGCATCCAGCCCCCAGCGCACCAGGCCAGAGGGCGCTGCGTGAATCTGGGCCAGCGCATGATTCAATGCCTCGGGCTCCATGCCAGGGGCCAGCCCCCGCCCCAGATCCTGCTGACTGGCCATGGCGCATAGCCAGCCCCCGCCCAGAAGCACCAGCAGCAGCCAGCCGGCGCCACGCTGAGCCCAGGCCCAGGCAAAGGCCGCGGATGAAAACTCTCGCCTCAGGCCCGCCTGCATGCCACAGGCCAGCAAGGCATAAAGCAAGGGAGCCAGCGCCAGCAGCCCCCATTCCCAGGACGCCAGAAACCAGGCCTGCCAGAGTGAGCTGGTGCACAGCAGCAAGGCCAGTGCCAATGCCTTGCAGGCCGGCCACCAACCGCCGCCAAGCCAGCGGCCGATATGCCCCTGCGGCGCGAACTGCAAGTGCAGCAGCTTTTTGCGCAGCATCAGGAGCAGCCAATGCCCCCAGGCTGGCAGCAACACCAGCAGCAGGACTGCAAGCAGCCAGCCCCAGGGCGGCAAGCGCGTCAGCAGATGGGAAAAGCCGGCCAGGGCCGCCAGCCACAGCCAACCCAGCAATACCGCGCGCAGCAGGACCTGCGGCCGGCTCAGCCCCGGCTCGGTCACTGGCGCGTCGGCGCGGTTCATGGCTCGCGACTCTTGCCCGCTCCCCGACCCGCTGCGGCAATACCCCTGGCGATGCGAGCGTTGTAGACCGTCAGGCGGCTCAGGCCCAGTTGCTCGGCAATCCTGGCATCGGATGCCGTGCCCAGCAAAGCCACAGCCTCGTCGCACCAGTCAAAAGCGCTGCTGGCAGCAGCGCCCGTTACCGAGGCAATGCCCTGCTCGGTGCGCTTGGCTACCACGCTGGCCTTGCTGATACCCAGTTGCCTTGCCACTTCGGCATCGGCCTCCCGCCCCAGCAGAGCAAGCGCTTGCGGCGTCCACTGGAAATGCCCGAAGGCAGGAATACCCAGTGCATTGCGCTTGAGGTTGACCGTCTTGGCCGATGTTCCCCAGCGTTCGGCCAGCACGGCGTCTTTTTCCTGGCCCAGCAGGGCCATCATTTCCTCGGTCCACTGCAGTGCAGTCTTGCCCATGCGTGCGTCCTTCCCGATCTCAAAATACAAGCCAGACTGGCATTCAGCTCATATGCAGCCGGCGTTAACAGCTATCACACAGAGATTGCTTAGGTGCAAGCACAAGGCGCAGGCCCCTGGCGACGCCCCCAGCAGCCTCAGCGGCAATCTGCCGTCAGACATGTCCCCAGTAGATCAGCGCATCCCGCCCTTCCACGGACAGCGACACCTGCGCCCCCACGGGCAGCAGCACCTTGGTGGGCACATGACCGAAGGGCAGGCCTTGCAGCACGGGGCGCTTGAGCTGCATGCGCAGCCAGTCGATGACGGTCTGCAGCTTGAAGCCCTTGTCATGCGTGGTGAGCTTGAATTCGGTGAACTGGCCAAAGACGATGGCTTTTTGCTTTTGCAGAACGCCCGCCAGCAGCAGCTGCGTCAGCATGCGCTCGATCCGGTAGGGATGCTCGCCCACGTCTTCGATGAACAGAATGCCGCCATCGACCTGCGGGAAGTAAGGCGTGCCCAGCAGGGACGCCAGCACCGCCAGATTTCCACCCCACAAGGTGGCCCCGCCGGGCACGTAAAAGTCCTTGAGCTGGGGCTTGCCATTGGGCAGCTCGCCAATCCTGGGCATCTGCCAGCCAGCGCCCTCGCCCTGGCCGCTGAGCAGGTCCTCGAAGCAGTCCAGCATGATGTCGTCCACGGGCTCGCCGGTCTTTTTGCTGTCCACACCGAAGTCGGCATTGAGCGCGGGGCCCGCCCAGGTGACCGAACCGGTCTGTGCCAGCATGGCCAGCTGAAAAGCCGTGAAGTCGCTGAGGCCGACAAACTTGGTGCCGCCCGCAATCGCCTTGGCCACAGTCTTGTACTTGATGCCCGGCAGGATGCGCGTGAGACCGTAGCCGCCACGCGAAATCAGCGCCACATCGGCCCCACTGGCCGCTGCACGGTGGATAGCAGCCAGACGGGTGGCGTCGTCACCCGCAAAGCGCTGGCTGCTGGCCAGTGCATCGACATCGACCTCCACCTCGTGGCCCAGGGCCTCCAGCAGCTTGATGCCGCGTTTGAAGGCTGCCTTGTCGCGCACCGCACCCGAGGGCGAATAGATATAGATGTGTTTGCCGCCATGGCTGTGATCATGGCCGCAGCAGCTGCCGTCGGCGCTGTACACATGGTCGTGATGATCGTGGTGACCGTGCTCATGGCTGCAGTGCTCGTCATGCACATGTGCCTGATGAGCCGGCTCATGCCCGTGCGAGTGAGCGTGGTGCTGCGGATCTTGCTGCTGGGACGCTGCAGTGGATGCTGGGGATTTGCGCGAGGTTGCCAAAGCCTTTTCATGCGGCCATCGGCCGCATGCTCCATGAAAAGTGAGTGAATCCGCAGATTCAGAAGTTCATACGACTTACGCAAAACTGGTTCAGGCCGGGCGACTGCCTCAGAAGGCGAGCCCTTGTTGCATTCTGGTTTGCGTAAGTCCTAGTTCAGATTCTTGCTCCGCCGGACGGACCGATCGGGCTACGGCGCAAAGTATTCCACAGCCGCTGCACCGCCGCCCTGCTGTGCTGCAGGAACCGGAGCGCCATGCCGGGTTTGCCGCCAGACCTTGCCCTGCGCCGCCAACTGCGGCACGGATTGCAGCCAGGCGGCCTGCCATTGCGCGACAGAAACGAGCTGCTGAGTGGCTGCTGGCTGCAGCCACAATCTGTCGGTCAGCGCCCAATGCATCAGCAGATCGGCGGGCGGCTCAGCCAGCTTGGTCTGCAGGCGCGGCCAGGCCTTGACTGCGGCACGATGGCCGGGCTGCACAAACGGGGCATTCCAGGCGCGGGCCTCTTCGGCATTGCTGCGCCCTTCCAATTCGGCCATGGCCCTGGCCACATCCCAGCCAGGCTTGCGCGCTGCCTGTTCAAACCATTGCTGACGCTGCTGCGGCTGCGTGTTCAGCGGCCAGGTACCGATCAGCCACGCGCCAGCAAAGCGCTCTGGCAGGGCTTGCGCTGCAGCCAGACCCAGACGGCCACCATCGCCCTGCCCGACCAGGACCAGCCGCCGCAGGTTGAGCGTCTCAATCAGCTCGACGATGAGCTGCGAATGCCACTGCGCGCTGTGCTGTTTGTCTTTCTTGGGCTGGTCGCTGCGGCCGAAACCCGGCAGATCGGGCACCACCACGCGATGACCGGCAGCCAGCAAATCGGGCATCAGATGCCGGAAGCCATAGCCCCAGCCCGGGCTGCCATGCACACACAGCCAGGTCAGCGCAGCATCCTCAGGTCCTTCATCGACTACGGACAGGCGCAGGCCCTGCAGCGCCGGCAGGTCGCTGCGCCACTGCGACTGCCAGGGCCAGGCGGGCAGGTCGGCAAACGCCTCATCGGCATTGCGCAGCGCCCAGTCCCTGAGCGGGTACGGCTGCTGCGCCTTTTTTTCCTGGCGTCGCCGCTGGAAGAATTCGGCCATCAGCGCCGAGCATTGCGCGGCCAGCACGCCGCGCAGCACCTGCGTCTGGTGGTTGATGGCGGGGTAGCCGAAGACATCGAGCACCGACCCCGCCGCACCGGTCCTGGGTTCGGCCGCACCGTAGACCACGGCATCCACACGCGCATGCAGCATGGCGCCGCTGCACATGGTGCAGGGCTCAAGCGTCACATACAGCGTGCAGCCCTCGAGCCGGTAATTGCCGAGAGCCCGTGCAGCCTCGCGCAGGGCCAGCACCTCGGCATGGGCCGTGGGGTCCTGGGCCGAGAGCGGGCTGTTATGGCCGCGGCCTATGACCTGCCCGTCCTTGACGACCACGGCCCCCACCGGCACCTCGCCGCAAGCGGCGGCGCAGCGCGCCTGCTCCAGTGCCTGGTGCATGAAGTGTTCGTGCACGGAAACATCAAAATCCATAGCTATATGCGCCTGACAGACGAAGGCTTGGCAGATATTCCTTCAAGCCACACCGATACTGCTCAATGACCGCTGACCACCAGTTCCTTGCGCTCGCCGGAGTCATAGCCATAAAGCGTGACCCGCGGGCTTTGCAACTCTCCCTGTGAATCAAAGGCAATCGTCCCCGTCACCCCCTCGTAGCGCGTCTGGCGCAAGCGGGGCAGATAGGCCTCGGGCTGGGCTGAATCGGCACTCAGCATGGCCTTGGCCAGCACCATGGTCGCGTCATACGCGTAAGGGCTGTAGACCTGATACTGGCCGGGAAAGCGCTGGTCATACTTCTGCTTCCAGAGCAGACCGCCGGGCATATTGCCCAGGGAGCTGCCGCTCATCACGCAAACCACATTCTTGAGTGCCGGCACCTTGTCGGCCATGGCAGGCAGACGCTCCGAGCATTGCGCATCGCCGCCCAGGAATTTCACCTGATTCATGGCCAGCTGCGACATCTGACGCAGCATGAGACCGGCCTGCGCATCGAGCCCGCCGAAGAAGATCGCATCGGGTTTACGGCCTTTGATGGCCGTGAGAATGGACGAAAACTGCGTGGCCTTGTCGCTGGTGTACTGCTTGTCGACAATCTGCACATCGCGCTCGGCAGCTGCGGCTTCAAACAGCTTGACGATACCCTGTCCATAGGCCGTGCGATCGTCCACGATCGCGATGCGTTTGACGCCCTGGTGCCTGACGGCATAGTCCAGCAGGGCATTGACCATGGCCCGGTCATTGGCGATGACGCGGAAGGTGTCGTCATAGCCTGCCTCGGTAATCGCGGGATTGGTGGCTGCAGGGGTGATATTGGGAATGCCGCAGTCGTTGTAGATCTTGGCAGCCGGCAAGGTCGTGCCCGACTGAAGATGCCCCACCACGGCTGCCACCTTCTTGTCGCAGAAGCGGCGTGCCAGCGCCGTGGCCTGGCCGGGGTCGCCCACATCGTCGCCGGCCTCCAGCTTCCAGTACACGGGACGGCCGCCCAGTTGCAGCTTGCGGGCGTTGAGCTCGTCAATCGCCATGCGCACGCCGTTTTCCTCATCCTTGCCCAAGGCAGCGATAGGACCGGAGAGCGGTCCGCCATGGGCGATGCGCACCACCAGAGGCTTTTCCGCATCCGCTGCATGGGCGGACGTCAGGGACACAGCGACCAGGGCCAGGTTCAGGGCAGACGAGGTGCGAACACGGCGGCTCTGGGCCGAGCGATCAGTCATGGACATGCTTTCTCCTTGATGAAGCGGAAGGCTGTGGCACGCAAGCCTACGTCAGGCCAAAGCCTCAAGCGTAGCGGCAAAGCCTGCGATACCAGCTCAATGTGCAAGCGAAGGGGCAAACCCTGGAGTCTAAGGACCAGAACTCCATTGGAGCAATTGCTAGCAAGCCCGAGCAGGCCCGACTCTTCCGGCGTTGAGCACAGGCTCCGGCTGCTGGGTATATTTCGGATTTCGGCTGAAGCATGCCGACCATGCTCTTGCACCGTCGTCGGCCCAGCGCCTCGATTGTGCCGCGTTGACAGGGGTGGTGCACGCTGCGCCGGACTTTCCTGGCTGCAGGGCAAGCCTTTTTTGGAGGCCGGCAAGTTCACCACGGCCACAGGTACCCGCAGACCATGCAGGCTCGGAGCGGCTTTCGCGACCTGCGCTGCGACAACCAGGGGCCTGCGACCTACTTGCAAGGTGTGAACAGCTCCCGCGAAGGGTGCATGGCCACGCAAAATCTATCGTGCCAGTACCTGATTCAGCGCATAAATCGATTGCGCCAGCGCGCGAATATCGGCCTGCTGATGCAGTCTTTCCAGCCAGTGCGCTGGAATGCCGCTGCGCCCCCAGAATGCACCCGCAATCTGGCCGGCAACGGCCGCAGTGGTGTCGGCATCGTCACCCAGGTTGGCCGCCTCCAGCACGGCGGCTTCAAAGCTCTCGTGCCGGTCGAAACACCACAGAGCTGCTTCCAGACTGTGCACCACATAGCCCGAGCTCTGGATCTGCTCGCGGCTTTTGCCGCGCCAGCTGCCTTGTGCAACTTCGGCGATGCGCGGGCTGCCAAACGGCAGCGCGGCAAGATCCAGCACCTGCTTCTTGCCTTCACCCCGCAGGGCGCGGCTCAATGCCACGGCAAACAGACGGCAGGCATCCAGGCACTCCGCAGCCGCATGTGTGGTGCGAGAGCTCAGCGCCGCCATCTCCTGCACTCTTTGTTCATCAAGGGCATACGCCATGGCCACCGGCGCCAGCCGCATCAGCGAGCCATTGCCTGCGCTGCGCGCATCCTCGCTGCCCGCCAGCGCATTGCCAGTACGCAGATAGTGCTGTATCGCCTCGCGCGTTGCCATGCCGATATCAAAGCAGTGGCCGGTGGAACTCCAGTAGCCCCACTGATACCAGTTGGCATAGCGCGTCATCTGATCCCGGGGATCGCAATCGCTTTTGACGACCAGGCTCTCGGCCAGGCACAAAGCCATGGACGTGTCATCCGTCCACTGTCCGGCCCTCAGCGAAAACGGCCCGCCCCCCACCATATCGGTCAGCGGTGCAAAGCTGCCGCGCGCCCGGAACTCCAGTGTCGTACCCACGGCATCACCACAGGCCAGCCCCAGCAGAGCACCTTCAAAACGTTCCAGCGTGTTCATTGTCCGGCTCTCAGCTGCGCACGCGCGGCCATCAGCGCGAAACCCAGCAGGTTCTGTCCGCGCCACTTGCGCGGCTGTTCGGCGTCGGGATTGGCCGCGCCCATGCCGATGCCCCAGATGCGGTCGCGCGGACTGGCCTCGACCAGCACACGCTCGCCGGTGCTCAGCAGAAACTCCCCCATGGCCGGGTTCTGCGAGAACTTGGCCACACTGGCGCTCACCACGATATCGAAGCACTCCGCCTTCCAGCGTGCCTCGTCGAAATTGCGCACGCTGCGCCCTATCTGCTTGGCACTGGCCGGAGACGGCGCAGCCAGCACCTGCGCGCGCGCCTCTTCATCCCCGAACAGCCGCGCCTTGCCTGCCATCATGAAATGCTCTGCCGTGGCAAAGCGGTCTCCTTCGACGGTGAATGGAGCAGGAAACCACTGGCTCAGGCAGCCCTTTCCCACCAAGCCATTCTTTTCGGGTTGATGGCCCCAGAAGCAAAGGTATTTGGGGCGGTAGCCCTGGTCGAGCTGGGCCACCAGATCGGCTACAGATCGAATTTCGTAATCTCGGTTCATGTCTGTTCCTCTTGATATTGATTGAGCCACCAATGGGAAAAGTCCCACAGAGTGTCGTGAGTGGAGTCAATGGCCTGCAGACCCGGCCCCGTATTGGGCGACCCGCCTTGCTCGCGCAGCACCAGCGCCTTGTGAATCCGGGCATCCACACCGTCGAAATACGGCAGAAAGTCATCGACAAATGCCAGGGGCTGCAACTGCGCCAGGACTTGTGCCTTGGGGCTGGGACCTGGATCGGCACGGCCGCTGGTGGCGATCACACGCGAGATCGGAAAACCCAGCCGCCGCAGATTGAGCTGCCGGGCCTCGGCGAACTGCGGCTTGATCGCCGACACACAGACCAGCTCGTAACCAGCGGCGCACAGCTGCTCGCAAGCCTGGAGCGCACCTGCAATCGCGGGAATGCTTGACCAGAACTGCGCATCAAGGCTGGTCCGAAAACGGTTCAGAGCCTCGCCCTGCAGGCTGGCGACATCCCATCGTTCCATCGCCCAGTAGGCGTCAGGCTGCTTCAACACCGGACGCTCGCCAAATACCCGCTCCCAGGCTGAGGCATAGGCGAGGTTGTAGTCCAGCAGCACGCCATCTGCGTCGAGCGCTATGATTTTTGCAAATTTCATGATGGCAGCTTCAGCAGATATCTGGCCGGGACGACATCGGTCAGCCACACACCGTTGTCGGAGCGATAGAACACATGGCCCTCGCCCTGCATACGCGCGGCGTCCACCTGCAGCAGGGCCAGCTTGCCGTGACGACTGCCGACCTGAGCGGCCACTTCCACGCTTTCCGACAGATGGACATGGTGGCGTGACTGCCGGTTCAGGCCCTCATGGAAGATCGCGTCCAGAAAACGCGTGGCCGTGCCGTGGTAGAGCACTGCCGGAGGGCGCCTTGCCTCAAGGCCCAGCTCGACCTTGATGGAATGCCCCTGGTTGGCGCGTATGCGCTTGCCATCCGCGCTGAAGGAATAGCGTTGCTTGTTGTTGTCAGCCACCATGGTCTGCAAATCCACCAGACTGGTGGGTCGACCGGAACGTGCCAGACAGGCCAGCAGCTCATCGGTCTGAGCCCAACCCGCATCATCGAGCTTGAGGCCTATGGTCTCGGGACTGTGTCTCAGCACCAGGCTGAGGAATTTGCTGCGTGTGGTGGTGTTTTGGTTTTTCATTCTCTTTTTCTCTTTTTCTCTTTTTCTCTTTGCTCCAGGCGGCCTGCCTGGCTATCGACAGCTGCTTGCGCTGCAGGGCAGCCAGGGCCTGCCTGGACGTTTCTGCATAAGTTGCATTGGACAACTTATGCAAGTTGTACAATACAACCCATCCTTCATCCCGTCAAGCCTGATTCATGAGCGTTACACAGCATCACTCCAAGCCAGCGCCGGACTTTCCCCGTCCTTACACCACGGTGGATGTGGTGATCTTCACGATTGCGCAAGGCCGCTTGAATGTATTGCTGGTGCAACGCCCAGGTCATCAAGACGATCCATTTCCCGGCCTATGGGCCCTGCCCGGAGGGTTTGTGAATGTGGATCTCGATGCCGATCTGCAGGCCTGCGCCGCGCGCAAGCTCAGGGAGAAGACGGGTGTGGACAGCCCCTATCTGGAGCAGCTTGGCAGTTGGGGCGGCGCGGCACGTGATCCGCGTGGCTGGTCAGCCACCCATGTGTACTTTGCGCTGATTCCCGCCCATGAGCTGCAACTGACCAAAGGCGCCAATGCGGCCGATGTGGCATGGTTCGAAGTGGATGAATTACTGCGCAGGCCCGCACTGGCGTTTGACCATGGCAGCATCTTGCAGGCTGCTGTGGAGAGACTGCGCAGCAAGGTCGAATACACCTCGCTGCCCGCTTTTTTGCTGAGCGAGCCCTTCACCCTGCCCCAGTTGCAGCAAGTCTATGAATCCGTGCTGGGTCGCAGCGTGGACAAAAGCGGCTTTCGCACCCGCATGCTGGCGGCGAACTTTCTGGTCGAAGCCGGCCATGTGGAAGGCGTGTCGAACCGCCCCGCCATGGGCTACCGGCTGGCGGACCGCAGCGGGCCCGTGGTATTTCCGCGCACATTCAGCCCACGCGGCCATTGATACGGGCGATTACCCGCCGCTGTGCCGAAACCGGGGCTTGCTGAGATAATCCTGCCCCTATGTCTCTCCTGCCCCACCAGCTCGAACTCCTGTCCCCGGCGCGCGACGCCGATATCGGCATCGAAGCCGTCAATCACGGCGCGGACGCCGTCTATATCGGCGGACCGGCCTTTGGCGCGCGCGCGACGGCAGGCAACGACATCCGCGATCTGGAGCGGCTCATCAAGCATGCCCACCGCTTCGGAAGCCGCATCTTCATCACGCTCAACACCATCTTGCGCGACGATGAACTGCAGGGCGCGCGCGATATGGCCTGGCAGATCTACAACGCCGGCGCCGATGCGCTGATCATCCAGGACATGGGTCTGCTGGAACTGGACCTGCCGCCCATCCAGCTGCACGCGTCCACCCAGACCGATATCCGCACGCCCGAGAAGGGCCGCTTTCTGCAGGACGCCGGCCTGTCGCAGATCGTGCTGGCGCGCGAGTTGGATCTGAAGCAGATTGCAGCCGTGCGCGCCGCGACAGACCCGAGCCGCACCACCATCGAATACTTTGTGCATGGCGCACTGTGCGTGGCCTACTCGGGCCAGTGCTTCATCAGCCATGCTCATACCGGACGCAGCGCCAACCGTGGTGACTGCAACCAGGCCTGCCGCCTGCCTTATGAGGTTACGGACGCCAGCGGCCGCATCATCGCGCACGAAAAGCATGTGCTGTCCATGAAGGACAACAACCAGAGCGATAACCTGCGCGCCCTGATCGATGCCGGCGTGCGCAGCTTCAAGATCGAGGGCCGCTACAAGGACATGGGCTATGTAAAGAACATCACGGCCCATTACCGCAAGCTGCTCGACGAAATCATCGAGGAGCGCGAGTTCTCGGATCAGCCGCTGGCGCGCTCGTCCTCAGGCCGCACCACCTTCTCGTTCGAACCCGATCCGGACCAGAATTTCAACCGCGAGTTCACCGACTACTTCGTCAACGGCCGCAAGGATGACATCGGCGCCTTCGACACGCCCAAGACACCGGGTCGTGCCATCGGCTGGGTGACCCAGGTCGGCGACAAATGGTTCGAGATCGAGACCAGCGACAAGGCTGCCGAGCTGCACAACGGCGACGGCCTGTGCTACTACGATCTGCAAAAGGAACTGGTGGGTGTGCACATCAACCGTGCCGAGTGCGTGAGTGCCAAAAAAGGCATCTGGCGTGTCTTCCCCAAAAACGAGATTGCCGAATTCAAGGATCTGCGCAAGGGCCTGGAAATCAACCGCAACCGCGATATGGACTGGGTGCGCACACTGGAGAAGAAGTCCAGCGAACGCCGCATCGGTCTGTGGGCCGAGTTCAAGGAAGCTGCTGCCGGCTTCGCGCTGACGCTGACCGATGAGGACGGCTTTGTCGGGGCTGCCGCCATCGCGCATGAGCACCAGAGCGCCACCGACCCAGCCAAGGCAGAAGCCACGCTGCGCGAGCAACTGGGACGATTTGGCGCGACGGTTTTCGAAGTGAACGATATTTCACTGAGCCTGAGCCAGCCCTGGTTTGTACCCGCCTCGGTGCTCAACCAGCTGCGTCGCGATGCCGTTGCCGCATTGGAGCAGGCCCGCGCCGACGGCTTTGTGCGTCTGCCCCGCGCCAAGCCCGTGGAGCCGCCCGTGCCTTTTCCTGAAGACACGCTGACCTATCTGGCCAATGTCTACAACCAGAAGGCCCATGACTTCTATGTGAAGCATGGTGTGAAGATCATCGACGCCGCCTACGAGAGCAAGGAAGAAGAAGGCGAAGTCTCGCTGATGATCACCAAGCACTGCGTGCGCTTCTCGATGAGCCTGTGCCCCAAGCAGGCCAAGGGCGTGATCGGCGTCAAGGGCACCATCAAGGCAGAGCCGCTGCAGCTGATCAACGGCAAGGAAAAGCTCACACTGCGCTTTGACTGCAAGCCCTGCGAGATGCATGTGGTGGGCAAGATGAAGAAGTCAGTGCTCAACCAGCATGCCAAGGAAATGAAAGAGTCTCCCATGCAGTTCTACCGCACACGCCCAACGCCTCAGCAACTTTCCTGAGCACGTTTGAGCCCACAGAAAAAGCCCGCGACCGGCAACGGTTGGCGGGCTTTTTTACAGCCTCAGAACCACTGGTAAAAACCCTTGACTCAATCCCCTTGATCAAATCGTCTATTTTTTAGGCAATCCGTGCAAAGCACCATCTGGCGCGGGTTTCAAGGCTTGAAAGCATAGTTTTCCACAAGAGCGTCCACATGATGCGGGGATAAAACTGAGGCGTCCATCACACATAACTGTATACATGAACAGTTGCATGTATCAGGCTTGTCCAACCGCCGATATCTTGCCGAAAGACAGCTTTGCACAAGCCTCTTGCAGCAACTTTGCCACTGCCGGCACCAGGGTGCTGAAGTTGGCAAACCCATGCAACATGCCTTGCGCACGAAGGCTGGAAACGGGTACGCCGGCCTGCTGCAGGCGCAGGCCAAAGGCCTCTCCTTCGTCGCGCAGTATGTCCAGCTCTGCAGTCACCAGCACCACTGCTGGCAAACCGGCGAGATCGGGGTACTGCATGATGGATGCCAGTGGATGTGCAGGCATGACAGGGTGATAGTGACGCCACATCGCGGCCATGGCTTCGGTTGTGAGAAACGGCATCTGTCCATAAAGCGCATGTGATGGCGCATCCATATGCGCATCGCAGACCGGATAGAACAGCAGTTGCTGGGCTATGCCTTTCCAGCCGTCTTCTTTTGCGCGCAGGCAGGTGGCGACGGCCAGATTGCCCCCCGCGCTGTCACCCGCCACCATCAGCTGTCGCGCATCGCAATGCAGCTCGGCCGCATGCTGCGCTACCCAGCGCGTGGCGGCATAGGCGTCGTCCAGCGCGGCGGGAAAGACATGCTCGGGAGCCAGACGGTAATCGACCGACACAAGATTCATGCCGGTCAGGCGCGCCAGGTGGCGGCACAGGTTGTCATGCGTTTCCAGCGTGCCTATGCACCAGCCACCGCCGTGAAAATAGACCATGACCGGCGCTGCCTGCGCGGTGCCGGGACGGTACAGGCGCAGCTTGAGCGGCTGGCCGTCGCCACCGGGGATGTCGATCTCACGCACCTCATGCATGGGCAGGTCGGCAGGCTGGAAGGCCATGTGGTCCATGAGCTTGCGGAGTTCGGGCACCGGAGTGGCCGCAAAATCCATGGGCGGAGCATCCTTGAACTGCTCCAGCACGGCAGCCATTTCGGGGTGTATCTGCATTGGGACTCCTTGAAGTTGATGGAGCGCCCGATCAGGACGGGCGCAAGGTGGCACTCAGGCCACAAGCTCTTCGGTCTGGTGGTGGATATAGTCCTGCCACACCGGCGCACTCATCTCCTGCCTGAATCGCGACTGCGACCAGGGCCAGGTGTTGGGCACACCGTTTCTGTCCAGATACCAGCTATTGCAACCCGAGCCGAAGACCGAGCCTTTGGCGGCCTGCAAGCGCTCCTGGTCGTAGTGAGCCAGGGCTTCGGGCCTGGCCGAAAGCCCTGCCACACCGGCTTGCTGGCCACGCTCTATCAGCTGCGAGATATAGCCCCACTGCATTTCCGAGGTATCGATCAACGAGAAGTTACCCACGGGAGAGGTCGGCCCGTTCATGAAGTAAAAGTTGGGAAAGCCCGGCACCGAGATGGACTTGTATGCCGTGGGCACATCGCTCCAGGCCTGCTCCAGCGTGGCTCCGTTCAGGCCCGTCACATCCATGGGGCGCACATAGCGGTCGGTCTTGAATCCCGTGGCCAGGACGATGACGTCCACCTCATGCAGCACGCCATCGCTGGTACGCACTCCCTGTTTCTCGACCCTGGCAATAGCTTCGGTGATCAGCTCGGAATCGGGATGCTGGATCGCCTTGTAATAGTCGGGTGAGTAAATCAGGCGCTTGCAACCAGCCCGGTAATGAGGCTGCAGTTTTTCACGCAGGGCTGCGTCTGCGACAGAACCATCCAGATTGTCCTGGCAGATTCTCTGAATTTCCTGAATCTGTTCCGAATTCGGATCCAGCACACCCTCGGTAAAGCGTTCAACATTGGCCACATAAGTAGGTTCGCGCTGCAGGTAAACCAGCAGATCGCGGTTGCTGCGGAATTCGGCACGCTGCTCTTCGCTGAAAGCTGGATTCTCGACCGGGAAAATCCATTGGGCCGTGCGCTGAAAATGCCGCACCCTGGCACGCGACGCCAGTGCCGAGACAATTTGCACGCCCGTTGATCCCGTGCCGATGACGGCGATCCTCTTGCCGTCCAGCGGTACCGAATGATCCCAGCGCGCACTGTGAATCGTGTCCCCCTCGAACTCCTCCAGGCCCTTGATCTGCGGATAGTTGGGGTGGTGCAGCACACCTGTGGCGGCAACCACCACCTTGCCCTGGTATTGCTTGCCATGCTGATCCTGCAGCGTCCAGGCATCGCAAGTCCATTCGGCACGCGTGATCTCGGTGCCGAACTGCGAAAAATCGGCAATACCGTATTTCTGGAACACGCCTTCGAAATACTGCTGAATCTCGGCTCCGGGTGGAAGTACCCGAGACCATTCGGGGTTTGGCTCGAAAGAATAGGTATAGGCGTGCGATGGCACATCGCAAGTCAGGCCTGGATAAGTATTATCCCGCCAGGTTCCCCCTAATGTCCCGGCCTTTTCCAGAATAATGAATTTCTTCCCGCTGTTCTTCAGATGAATACCAGCCAGAATGCCGGACATTCCGCAGCCAATCACTATGACGTCATATTTCATTGGAATTCCTTAAATATTAATTACTTTTGCTGCAGAGAATCCGCCATCTACCGGAAGATTGACCCCGGTAATAAATGAAGAAACATCGGAAAGCAAAAATGCCACGGCATTACCCACCTCTTGCGGCCTGCCCGCCCGCTTGAGCAAATGCATGGCCTCGAAAGCCAGGCCTACAGGCAGTTCATCAAGCATGGTGGTCATGGGCGTATGGATATAGCCGGGGCTGATGCTGTTGACCCGCACCCCATAAGGACCGAGATCCGCTGCCAGACTGCGCACCATCTGGATCACCGCCCCCTTGGAGGTGCAATAGGCCAGATTGGTCGGGTTGCCCAGCATGCCGTTGATGCTGGCGATGGTGACGATGGAGCCCTGACCGCGCTGTTTCATGTGGCTGGCCACGGCACGAGCACTGAGCATGGTCCCCGTCAAATTGACCTGCAGTACCTGCTCCCACTCCTGCAAGAGCATGCTCTCCAGATCACCCACGCGGGAAATGCCAGCAGAAGTCACCAGCCCATCAACCTGCCCATAGCGGTCCAGCATGTAAGCAACCAACTCATTGGTCAGCTTCTCGCTGCTCACGTCAAGCTTGCGAAATTCGCAGCCCTGCGGCAAATCCTGGCTTTGCTGCAGATCGGCGCACACCACCTTGGCTCCGCTGGCTGCCAGGGCCTGGGCGCTGGCCAGGCCTATGCCCGAGGCACCACCTGTAACCAGAACCACTTTTCCTTCCAAACCACTGATGAATGGATTCATTTTCAAACCTCAATACTGGCTGACCGCCACCAATTGGCGATGAGGATTGCGATTCTTTGTTTTTTTCAAGTTCAAATCACTCTGAGTTTTCCTCTTTACAAAATAAGTTTGTGTTTACAGTCCCTAGTAAAAACCATTAATTCATTCGGACGTACTGTGCCCAGGTTTTTTATATGTCAAGCAGGTCATTTCATCTTTTAATTTAATCAGTCAATAAAGACTGTAAACACCTTCAATAACTGTCAAGCGGGAATTCGCGGGAAATACAGATATGCCGGGAATGCTTTAATTCATTCGAATTCAGCCAATGAGGAAATCATGAAAGTTGCAGTCATCACCGGCGCCGCCAGTGGAATTGGTGCAGGCCTTGCCAGAAAGGCAGTCAGTCTTGGAATGAGGGTCGTGCTTGCAGACCGCGACCAGCCGGGTCTGGAGAAAATCGCCCAGGAACTTGGAGATCAGGCCCTGGCCGTGGCCACCGATGTCACCAGTCAGGCGTCGCTGGATGCGCTGGCCGACAAGGCCTATGCAGCTTTCGGTCAGGTCGATCTGCTGTTCAACAACGCAGGCGTTCTCAGCACCGGCAATAGCTGGGAGATCAGCGATGCCAAGTGGCAGCAGGCCTGGCAAGTCAATGTCAACGGCATCGTCAATGGTCTGCGCGCTTTTGTGCCGCGTCTGCTCAGAGCCAACCGGCCTGCCCGCATCATCAACACAGCATCGGTAGGCGGCTTTCTGCCCAGCGCCATGATGGCTCCCTACTCCGCCACCAAGTTCGCAGTGGTGGCGCTGACCGAAGGTCTGGCTGGCGAACTCGCGGCCATTGAGCCGCAAATCAAGGTCTCGCTGCTGGCACCAGGCCCCGTCAGGACCGCCATCTTCCGGGAAGCACCTGACGCGGCGTCGGCGCAGTTTCACGGCATGATGACCCATATGCTCGACGAAAACGGTATGGACACCGAGGAGTTCGCCAGCCGCGTCTTTGCAGCCATTGACCGTGGTGAATACTGGATCGTGCCTCAGCCGGAGATGCTGGACCCGCTGCTCAAGGCCCGCAACAAGCTCATCGAGACACGCGCCGACCCGGTACTGTCCTGGACGCAGGAAACCGCAGAGTGAAACCAGGGCCTGCTTTTGCAGGCCCTGGCAGCATTTGCGGAGCAAGTCCGGATATCAGGTGCCCCAGAGCTCTCTGGCCACCTGCTCGAACTGGCGTCGCATCACGTTTTTCTGCACCTTGCCCGTCGCCGTGGACGGGAAGGCCTCCACAAAATGGACCAGCTTTGGCACTTCAAAGCCGCTGAGATGATTGCGGCAATGGGCCAGTATCGACTCCGAATCCACCTGAGCCCCCGGCTTGCGCATGACAAAGGCACAGACCGCCTCGCTCCAGTGAGGGTGCGGCAGACCAAACACGGCAGCGGCAGCTACGTCCGGGTGAGCCAGCACGACGGCCTCAACCTTCACGCTGGCGACGTTCTCGCCACCGGTCTTGATCATGTCCTTCTTGCGATCTATGAACTCCATGCGACCCTGCTCATCCCACATGCCCAGGTCGCCGGTATGGTGCCAGCCAAACTTCTGTGCCTCGGCCGTCGCCTTGGGATCCTTGAAATAGCCCAGCATGGCATTGGGGCCGCGATGCACGATCTCGCCGACCTGGCAGGTCCCCAGCAGATTGCCATCGTCATCCATGACGGCGGTCTCGCAAGTGCTCAGAGAGCGCCCCCAGAAATTGGCATCGCATTCGGCATTGAGCAAAGGGTAAAAAGTCATGGTAGCCGGGTATATCTCCGTCTGCCCAGTGGCTAGCGAGATATTGCGGCACATGCGCTGCGCAATCTGGGCGATCAAGGGTTTGGGAATAGGCGCCATGGCATAGATGCATTGCCGGATGGTGGTAGGCGCAAAACCCGGATCGGCCAGCACCGCTGCATACATCAGGGGCAGCCCGACAAAGATCGTCACACCTTCCTTCATCACCAGCTGCCCCACCTCCGCCGGCACAAACTGTCGCGTGAGCACGGTGCAAGCGCCTGACGCCAGCGCAGTCTGCACCAGCGCATGCTGGGCGCAATGAAACAGGGGCAACCAGCCGCTGAGCACATCGGCCTCGCCATATTTCATCTCGTCGATATTGCCCTTGACCGCCGCGTATACCGACAGATGGGAATGCACTACACCCTTGGGATTGCCCGTGGTACCGCTGGTATACATGAGCAAGGCCGCCTGGTTGTCGTCAATATCAACCTCGGGCAAAGCATCGGACTGGCCTGCCTCGGCCTGTGTCAGCGATATGCCCGGCAGTCCTTGCTGCATTTGCAGGCGCGTGATGATGAGCGGCACTTGCAATTGCTGCAGAATTTCGGCCAGTCCGGGCAGGGCCAGCAACTCCTGATCTAGCACCACTGCCGACACCTCAGCATGCCGCAGGATGTAGTCGATGCTCGATACCTCCAGCTTGATATTGACGGGCACCCACACCTGCCCCGCCTTGTGAATGGCATTGCAGGCCACCACCATGTCTATGGAATTGGCGCACAGCATGCCGATCTGCTTGCCCGTACCCAGCGTCGACAGCAAATAGTGCGCGAAGCGCGAACTTCGCGCATCCAGCTCGTCATAGCTGATGCGCTCAGCACCATCGACCAGCGCCGTGCGGCCGCCAAACTTGCGCGCACTGCGGTAGAGCAGGTCGCCCAGCGCAATGCGCCGGATGCGCCGTGCCTCCTTCGTCAGACTCATCTCGATCATGGCTTGTCTCCTTGATAGTGTGCAACCCGGAACCCATAACCCACGCTTTTTCTTGTTGTGTTTCTACGCCTGCTGCGGCATTGCCATCGCCGCGGCGGCAACCATGGGCGAGAGCTGGCCCTGCGCCCCGCCGTCACAGGCAATGACCGTGCCGGAGATATAGCTGGCCGCATCACTGCCCAGAAACATCGCCAGCCGGGCGATATCCGCAGTCGTACCCATGCGCCCCAGCGGCACCATGCTGCGTACCAGAGCGTCTCCTTCTGCCCCCTGTGGGGCCAGCCGGCGCATGCCTTCCGTGCCCTCGATGGGGCCGGGAGAAATGGCGTTCACACGAATGCCCCTGCCCCCCCACTCCAGCGCCAGCACCCGCGCCAGATGGTCCACTCCAGCCTTGGCAGCGCAGACATGGGCCTGGTACATCATGGGCACGGTGGACTGCGGCGCGGTGATGAAGATCAGGCTGGCGCCCGGCTGCCGCAGGTGCACCAGAGCCTGACGCGCGACATCAAAGCTGCCCAGCAGATCGATGTCAACCACCACCTTGAAGGCGTTGGACGACATCTGCTCCGCAGGTGCCAGGAAGTTGCCGGCTGCACCAGACACCAGCACGTCGACCGGCCCATGGCAGGCCACTGCCTGCGCCAGCGCCGCGCCCACCGCCTGCTCATCGCGCACATCGGCCACCACGCCAAAGGCCTGCGCCCCCAGCGTCGCCAGGGCCGCATCCACATTGGCCTGCTTGCGGCTGGCGACCGAGACCCTGGCTCCTGCCATCGCGTAGTGCTGGGCAATGCCCAGGTTGATGCCTGTGGTGCCGCCAAACACCATCACATGGCTGCCCGAAAAATCGAATTGCACATTCATGGACGGCACTCCTCTGCTCGCAACAAGGCTTTCTGGATCTTTCCTGCCGGGGTCAACGGCAACTCGGTACGAAACACCAGCTGGCGCGGCAGCTTGTAGTCAGCGAGCTGCTGGCGGCAATGCGCGAGCAGCGCCTCCTCGGTCACGCCGGCACCGGGTCTGATCACGATGTAATAGCGCCCCACCTCGCCCAGCACGGGGTCCGGCACGCCGATGCCCGCGACCATCAGCACGCCCGCATGACTGGCAATCACGCTCTCCACCTCGCTGGGATAGACGTTGAAACCGCCCTGTATGAACATGTCTTTTTGCCGCCCCTTGAGGTGGACCAGGCCCTGCTCATCGACAAGCCCCAGATCACCCGAATGCAGCCAGCCGCCGGCAAACGCCTCTGCGTCCTGCTGCTGCCCCACATAGGCCGGAATCACCCCCGCACCGCGAAACCACAGCTCTCCGACCTCGCCACTCCGCAGTTCCTCTCCATCAGCCCCCGTCACGCGCAGTTGCGCCCCTTGCAAAGGCTTGCCTATGCTGTGCAGCAGGGCCTGCTGATCCGCCTGCCAGGGCGTCATCACGATGGCCCCCGAAGTCTCGGACAGACCGTAGAGATTCATGATGTCCACGCCCGGAAACTGCCGCTGCAACCGCTGCAGCAACACCGGATCCACATTTGATCCGCCCACCACGACCAGGCGCAGCCGGCTCATATCCACCTCTGCCAGAAGCGGATGCATGAGCAGCAGCGTCAGCATGGTAGGCACGCCCACCAGCCAGGTCGGCGGATGCCGGTGCGCCATTTTCCAGACGGCCTCGGGGCTGAACATGGGCACCAGCTCGCAGGTGCCGCCCGCCAGCAGCATGGTCAGCACGCCGCAGGTGATGCCGCCCACATGGTTGAGCGGCATGGCCAGTTGCACCACATCGTCCGCCACAGCCTTCACATGCGCATGCTGCGCCAGCGCCGAGCCCAGCTGGGAGCGATGTGTCAGCCCCGCTGCCTTGGGCCTGCCCGTGGTGCCGGAGGTGTAGATGATCATCAGCAGGTCATCCGGTTCGGGACCTGTGCCTTCATGCAAGGCTTTCGCGCCGGACTGCAGCGCTTGCTCGAATCCTTCATCCACCCACAACAGGTGCTCCAGCGCCGCAAGACGCCGACGGGCCTGTGCCAGATAGTTCTGGTAGTCGAAACCGGCAAACTCGCGCGGCGCAAGCACGGCCTTGGCCTGGCTGTCCTGCAGCATGAAGTCCAGCTCGGCATCGCGGTATCTGACGCTGAGGCCCACCACGACCAGCCGCGTCTTCGCCGCAGCCAGATAGCTCAGCACCCAGGGCAGACCGTTGGGCAGGATGATGCCGATGCGCTCACCGGGTCGCAGGCCCAGCGAGGACAGATGGGCAGCCCAGGCGCTGGCCATGACATCCACCTGCTGCCAGCTATAGCTGCGCCCCTGGTCGATATAGGCATTCCTGTGAGGATGGGCGGCCACGGTCTGCGCCAGTGCCTGCGCCACGGACCGAGGAGGAGTACAAGTGTTCATCTGCAACTTCTCCCTGATTCAGGCCGCCAGGTGCAGCATCTGCCTGGCCTCCCTGGGAGTGGCGACTTCACGCCCCACATCACGCGCATAGCGCGCCAGTTGCTCGATCAGCGGAGCGTTGGATGTGACCTTGCTGCCGTCCGGCAGATAGAAAGTGTCTTCCAGTCCGCTGCGCAGATGTCCGCCGAGCTCGGCCGTGCGCAGATGGGTGGGCCAGATCTCGCTGCGCCCGATCAGCGTGGTCTGCCAGGGCGCATCCTTGATCTTGAGCCTGAGCAGTATGGGCAGCAGATCGGGGTCTGCGGGCATGCCGGACTCCACCCCCATCACGAAGTTGTATTCGGGCAGGCCTCGGTACATGCCGGTTTCCACATACATGCCCACACAGCGCACGATGCCCACGTCAAAGCACTCGAACTCGGGCAGCGTCTGGGTCTCGGCCATCACATCGAGAAAGTCCTGCACCTTGGCGGGCTGATTGTCGAACAGCATGGGCGGCCAGGCCCAGCTTCCGTTGCTGCGGGTTTTGAGATAGTTGAGCGAGCCCGCATTGCAGGCCGCCATCTCGGGTCGCGTGGCACGCAGGCAATCCAGTGGTCCCTGGTAATCGGGGCCGACCACACCGGTGGTCTGATTGATGATGAGTTCGGGGCAGGCTGCACGCATGGCATCCACGCAGGCCCTGGCCACTGCCGGATCCCAGCTGGGCAGATGACCCTTGCCCTCCTCCTGGCGCCTGAAGTGGACATGCACCACCGATGCGCCCGCGTCATAGGCTCGGCGTGCTTCCTGCGCCAGTTGCTCTGGCGTCACAGGCACATGATGCTGATTCGGGTCGGTCAGCACCCCGGTAATGGAACAGGTAATAATGGCTTTATCGGACATATCGCTCCTTAAATAGAAGCTGATAACGCTTTACACATAAGCGTTTCAGGCTGATTTCGCTCAAACTCCCCGACAACGACAGCTGCCGCTGCAACAGCCGCGCTAGATACGCCACTGGCGCGCGGCCAGCTCTTTCATGATTTCCTCGGTGCCGCCGCCAATCGTCAGCACCTTGACTTCGCGGTAGATGCGCTCGCTCAGCGTGCCGCGCATAAAGCCCATGCCGCCCAGAATCTGCACCGCCGTATCGGCGCAGAACTGCATGGTCTGGGTGGCGTGGTTCTTGAGCACGCAGACCTCGCCCACCCAGTCCGCCCCGCTATCGCCGCCATCGGCACGTGCACAGACCGCGTTGATCCAGGCCTCGGTGCTGCGCATGCGCTGCTGCATGTCCACCAGCTTGTGGCGTATGACCTGATGCTGATTGAGCGTCACGCCAAAGGTCTGGCGCTGCTGCGCCCAGGCCAGCGCCTCGTCATAGCAGGCCTGGGCAAAGCCCAGCGCAGCGCAGGCAATGCCCAGGCGCTCGCCGTTGAAGTTCTGCATGATGGCGCGAAAGCCCTCGCCCTCGGCCCCGAGCAGATGACTGGCAGGCACGCGCACGCCATCAAAGAACAGATGGGCCGTATCCGAGCATTGCCAGCCCATCTTGTGCAGCGGGCTGCGGCGCAATCCCGCACTCTCGCCCGGCACCAGGATCAGGGAGATGCCGGATGCACCTCTTTGCTCGCCCGTGCGCACCGCCACCGTGATCCAGTCCGCACGCATGCCCGAGGTGATGAAGGTCTTCTCGCCCTCGATCACATACTCGTCGCCCTCGCGCCTGGCCCTGGTGCGCAGTGCCGCCACGTCCGATCCGCCGCCAGGTTCGGTAATCGCCAGCGCCGCGATCTTGCGGCCTGCCAGCACATCGGGAACCACCTGCTGCTTGAGCACATCGCTGCCCAGAGCCACCACGGGCGGCAGGCCGATGTTGTGCGACAACAGGCTGGCCAGCACGCCACCGCTGCCGCCGTGGCGGCACAGCGCCAGCCACAGGGCGGCGCGCAGGCTGTGCGTGGCCGCAGTGCCACCGAGCTCCTGGGGGTAGCCAATGCCCAGCAGCCCCAGCTCGGCAGCCTGGCGATAGAGCTGGCGCGGGAACTCGCCAGCCTCGTCCCAGGCGGTTACATGAGGAGCGATATGCTCACGCGCAAAGCGGCGCACCATGTCATAGAGCATTTCGCGTTCAGTGGCATCCGTCATGCAGCACCTCCAGACATGGGCACCAGTTTCAGCAGCACCTGGCCCGGCGCCACCTGCTGGCCGGCATTGACCAGCACGGCCTCCACCCGGCAGTCGGCCTTCACGCTCAGGCTGTGCTCCAGCTTCATGGACTCGACGACCACGACCACATCGCCGGCCTTCAGCGCCTGCCCGGTCTCCACGCCCAACTGCACCACACGGCCGTTGAACGGGGCGCGCAGCTCTGCGGTCTGGCCGGCTCCGGCTGCATGCTCGGGCGGGGCATAGCTTGTATCTTCGACCCACCAGTCCACACCACCAGCCTGCAGATGCCAGCGCATCCCGCCTTGCCCGACGGGCAGTTGCACGGCCTGCACGATTTGGGTCAGGCCCGCCGATCTCGCTCGCCAGCCATAGGCCAGCAACCTGTCGACCTGCAGCAGCGCAGGCTCTGCGCCGTGCCACCGCAGCAGCCAGCTTTGTGCGGTCTCGGGCCACAGTGCCAGTTCCCGCGTCCGGCCCCGGTGCTGCAGCTTGCGCAACTGGACATAGCTGCAGGCCAGCGGCCCCGGCCCTTGGCCCACGGCGCACAGCGCTCCCCACTGCTGGTGAGCCAGAGCTTCCTTTTCTCGCAGCAGTTGCTGCAAGCGCGGCGCATCGCCCGCCAGATAGGAGATCAGTGCCTGGCCCCGCCTGAACACCTCGTCGCTCAGGCATTCAATCAGAAATGCGCGATTGGTCGGCAAACCCAGCACCGTGAGCTGGCCCAGCGCATGAATCAGCCTGTCGATAGCTTGCTCTCGCGTTGGTGCATGGACGATCAGCTTGCCCAGCATGGCGTCGTAGTGGGGCGTGACCTCGCTGCCGGAATGCAATGCATGGTCAAAGCGCAGCGGCGCGCGGCTGAAGACGGCGGCCTCGGGTGCCGAGAAATGTCGCACCACGCCGGTTTGGGGCTGAAAGTTCTCGTCTTCGGCACACAATCGCACCTCGATGGCATAGCCCTCAAACTGAACCTGCTGCTGCGTCAACGGCAAGGCCTCGCCGCGCGCCACGCGAATCTGCCACTCGACCAGATCCAGGCCCGTCAAGGCCTCGGTCACAGGATGCTCGACCTGCAGTCTGGTATTCATCTCCATCAGATAGAACTGCCGGCCTTCGACCAGGAACTCCACCGTACCTGCCCCCACATAGCCCGCGGCCTTGGCCAGGGCCACGGCGCAGCTGCCCATGTGCTCGCGCTGCTCGGCGTTGACGGCCGGACTGGGGGCTTCCTCGATGATCTTCTGGTGGCGGCGCTGAACCGAGCAATCGCGCTCCCCCAGATGAATCACATGGCCGTGCCCGTCGGCAAACACCTGCACTTCCACATGACGCGGGTGCATGACGGCACGCTCCACCAGCAAGTCACCATTGCCGAAGCCGGCCTGGGCTTCGGAACGTGCGCTGCTCAGAGCGGCATGCAGCTGCTGGGCACTTTCCACCAGCCGCATGCCGCGCCCGCCACCACCGGCCACGGCCTTGACCATGACAGGATAGCCAATCATGGCTGCCTCGTCGGCAAAGCGCGCATCGCTCTGGTCGTCACCTTCGTAGCCTGGCAGACAGGGCACGCCATGGGCCTTGGCCAGTTGCTTGGCGGCGGCCTTGCTGCCGAGCTGACGGATCGCGGCTGGCGGTGGGCCAATCCAGATCAGGCCCGCTTGCTGCACGGCCTGGGCAAAGCCCGCATCCTCACTGAGAAAGCCGTAACCGGGATGAACGGCATCGGCCCCTGTCGCCTTGGCGGCTGCCAGCAGCTTGTTCACGTCCAGATAGCTCTGGGCCGATGTCAGCCCGCCCAGTGCATAGGCCTGCGTGGACTGTTGCACATGGAGGCTTCCCGCATCCGCATCCGAGTACACCGCCACGGTCTCTATGCCCATGCGCCTGGCGGTGGCCATGATGCGCAGCGCAATCTCGCCACGATTGGCAATCAGAATGCGCTTCATGATGTGCCTCCTGCATTGCAGGTCCAGGGAGCGGGCTGCTTGCTGGAAAAGGCCTTGAGCCCGGCCCCTGCTTCAGCGCTGCGCAGCGCTCTGGCAAAGGCCTGCGCGCCCTGGTTCAGCGATGCATCCAGACTTTGCCCGCCAATGGCTGCCAGCAGCTTTTTGGTGGCAGCCACCGCCTGCGGTGCAGCCTGCGCGCAGATCTCGAGCTGCTGCTGCAGCTGACTCTGCCAGTGGGCAGCGTCTGCGGCCTGGATCACGGTCTGAACCAGGCCTGCCTGCTGTGCCTGGTTTGCGGACCAGCGCTGACCGCCCAGCAGCCATTGGCGCGCCAAGCCATCGCCCAGCCTGCGCAGCACAAAAGGTGCAATCTGCGCGGGCACAATGCCCAGCGTCACCTCGGGCGTGGCAAAGACGGCCTGCTGATCCGCCACCACCCAGTCGGCCACACAGACAAGCCCCACACCGCCGCCCATGGCTGCGCCCTGCACGGCGGCGATCAGCAGCTGGGGCAGCTCGGCCAGTTGCTGCAGCAGCTGACCAAACTCCCGGTTGACCTGAACCAGCGGGTCCTGCGCCCTCGCAGGCAGCGGCGAGCCTATGCTGCTGGCAAAACCTCCCAGGCTGCCGCCCGCACAGAAATGCCCGCCGTTGCCGCACAGCACGACCACGCGCAACTGTGAATCCTTCTGCGCTCTTGTGGCGTGATCGCGCAAGGCCTGCACCAGTTCATCGGTCAGCGCATTGCGGGTTTGCGGCGAGTTCAGCCGCCACCATTCCACAAAGCCGTTGCCCAAGGGCAGGCGTTCGATTTCAAGCACCTGAGTCATGCGCTGCTCCTCAGTGCGCCTGGCGCTTGATCAGCCCCATGGTCTTGCCGATGATGCCCAGCATGACCTCATCGGCACCGCCGCCTATCGATCCCAGACGCCCGTCGCGGTAAAGGCGCGAGACACGGTTGTCCCAGGTAAAGCCCATGCCGCCCCAGAACTGCAGGCAGGTATCGGCCACTTCGCGCGTCAGCCGACCCGACTTGAGCTTGGCCATGCTTGCCAGTTGCAGCGCATCCTGACCCGCCATATACATCTGGGCGGCACGATAGGTCAGTGCACGCAGGGCCTCGACTTCGGTCTGCAACTCGGCCAGCTTGAACTGCACCCATTGCTGATCGATCAGGGTGCTGCCGAACATCTGGCGCTGCTGTGCCCACTCTATGGTCTGCTGAATGCAGTCCTCCATGGCGAGCAGGCCGCTGGCCGAGGCCCAGAGCCGCTCCTCCTGAAACTGCTGCATCTGGTAGATGAAGCCCTGCCCCTCCTGCCCCACCAGGTAGCGCTGCGGCACGCGCACCTCGTCAAAGAACAGCAGGCCCGTATCCGAAGAGTTCATGCCGATCTTGCGCAGCTTCTGCGCCACTTCCACGCCCTTGGTCAGCTTGCCGCGCGGACCCTCCCGCAGGGGCACCATGATGAGACTCTTGTTCTTGTGAACCGGTCCATCGCCGGTGTTGACCAGCATGCACATCCAGTCCGCCTGAATGCTGTTGGTGATCCACATCTTCTGGCCGCTGATGACGTAGTCGTCGCCATCCTTGCGGGCATGGCTTTTGATGCCCGAGACATCGCTGCCCGCACCGGGCTCGCTCACGCCTATGCAGCCCACCATATCGCCCGCAATGGCGGGAGCCAGGAACTGCTCGCGCAAGGCATCGCTGCCAAAGCGTGCCAGTGCGGGTGTGCACATATCGGTCTGCACGCCAATGGCCATGGGCACACCGCCGCAGCGGATATGGCCCAGTGTCTCGGCCATCATCAGGCTGTAGGAGTAGTCCAGCCCCGAGCCGCCATAGGCTTCGGGCTTGGTCAGGCCCAGCAGGCCCAGATCGCCCAGACCCTTGAACACCTGGTGCGCAGGGAAGATCTCCTCCTGCTCCCATTCATCGACATGAGGATTGATCTTCTCGTCGATATAGCGCTTCAGGGTCTTGCGCACTTCCAGATGTTCATGGGTCCATTGCATGGCTTGTCTCCGTCGAGTCCTGTTTGGAAGAAAAAAAGGGGGAAGAGGCGCGGCACTACATGCGCGCGACCCCGAACTGCATGGGGCGCAAGGTGCGCTGCTGCGCTTCGTGCAAGGTCTGCAGGCAGAACGAGAGCACTGCGCGGGTGTCGCGCGGATCGATCACGCCGTCGTCCAGCAGCAAGCCGCTGGTGACCAGCGCATCGGACTGGGCTTCGAACATGGCCACGATCTGGTCGTACTGCTTTTGCATCAGCTCGGCATCGACGGCCAGGCCCTTGCGTGCCATGGCGGCCTCGGTGACCTGACGCATGGTGCTGGCCGCCTGCTCGCCGCCCATCACCGCCGTCTTGGCGCCGGGCCAACTGAAAAGAAAGCGCGGCGCATAGCCTCGGCCGCACATGCCGTAGTTGCCCGCACCGAAGCTGGCGCCGCACTGGATGGTGATCTGCGGCACTGTGGCGTTGGTCACGGCCTGAATCATCTTGCTGCCGTGCTTGATCATGCCGGCCTGCTCGCTGTCCTTGCCCACCATATAGCCCGTGGTGTTCTGCAGATAGATGATGGGGTGGCCCAACTGGCACATCCATTGAATGAAGTGCGCGGCCTTGCTGGCACCAGCCACATCGATGGGGCCGTTGTTGGAGATCAGACCCACGGCATGGCCTCCGATATGCGCCTGCACACACAGCGTGGCCGCACCGTAGCCGGACTTGAAAAGCAGCAGCTCGGAGCCGTCCACCAGTCGCGCCATGACCTCATGCATATCCACCGGCTCGCGGTGGTGTGCCGGCATCAGACCCAAGAGCTCATCGGCGTCGTAACGCGGCTCGACGATTCCTGAATTAATAGCTTCCCGTGTAGATATAGCTTCAGGCTTTTTCCATTGGGACAGCTGAGACACCACGGCGCGTGCCATGCCCAGGGCATGGCGGTCGTCCTCCGCCAGATACTCGCCCAACCCCGAGACACTGGTGTGCATTTCGGCACCACCCAGCTCTTCCTCGGTCGCGATCTCGCCTGTCGCCGCCTTGAGCAAGGGCGGCCCGGCCAGAAAGGCACGCGAGCGACCGCGCACCATGATGACCACGTCCGACAGCCCGGGCATATAGGCCCCGCCGGCCGTGCCCGAGCCATGCTGCACGGTAATGACCGGCAAACCTGCCGCGGACAACCGAGCCAGATTGCGAAACAAGGCTCCGCCCATCACAAAGCCCTCGACACGATAGCGCATGAGGTTGGCGCCTGCACTCTCCACCAGATGAATGAAGGGCAGCTTGTTCTGCAGGGCGATCTCCTGCACGCGCAGCATCTTGTCCAGGCCTTTTTCCTGGATGGCCCCGGCCTCGATGCCCGAATCGCTGGCCACCACCATGCAGCGCACACCGCTTACAAAGCCGATGCCCGCCAGCATTCCGCCTCCGGGAACCGACTTGGCCGGGTCGTCCTGGTCCTGCATGAAACCCGCCAGCGTGCACAGCGGCAGCCATGGCATTCCTGCATCCAGCAGCAATGCAACTCTCTCTCGCGGCAGCAACTGGCCGCGCTTTTCAAACTGCGGCTTGGCCCGCTGCGATGCCTGGGCCGCCCGCTGCTCCAGCTCTCGCAGCGCGGCGATGCGCCCCAGCGTGGCAGCCCGGCGCTGCTGCGCCAACTCGCCACCGCCATTCCATTGGGATGCAAAGACGCTCATGACTGAAACACCTTGGGAGTCTGGTAGAGAGAAAAGCCGTCAAATGCACGCACTGCACTGCGCTGCTGCGCTTCGGTACTGGCAGCCACCGGCCCCATGCCCATGCGCACCTGAGGACGGGCGCCGTCGACCCGCAGAACCGTTCCGCTGATGAAGCTGGCCGCCGGACTGAGCAGAAAGACCACGGCAGCGGAGACTTCGGCCTCGTTGCCAAAGCGCCCTGCTGGCACGGTTGCCGGCATCTTTCGCAACATGTCCGCTGCCTCGGGCGGATAGTGATCCATGCCGCTGGAGGCTATATAGCCCGGCGCAATGGCATTGACGCGCACCCCCTGCGCGGCCCATTCCACTGCAGCGGTTTCGGTGAAGCTGACCATGCCCGCCCGTGCTGCGCCGCTATGCCCCATGCCCGGCATGGAGCCCCACATATCGGCAACCATGTTGACGATGGAGCCTCCCTGCCGCGCCATGTGCTGTGCGTAGCATTCGCGCGCCATGAGAAAGCCGCCGGTGAGATTGGTGTCCAGCACCGCCTGCCAGCCCTTGGCGCTGATGGACGCCAGCGGCGAGAGATACTGTCCGCCCGCGTTGTTGACCAAGGCGTCGATACGACCGTGCCGGGTCAGCATCTCTTCGACCACGGCCTTGACTGCCGCCTCGTCGCGGATATCGCAGCTGTGGCTGCTGGCTTGAGCTCCCTGCTGCGCCAGTTCGTCCTGCACGCTCTGCAGCTTTTGTGCATCGCGCCCCACCAGTGCCACATGTGCGCCCAGCGCAGCCAGCTCATGCGCTATGCAGCGGCCTATCCCCGAGCCACCACCGGTCACCACCACCACTTGTCCGGCAAACAAATCCGGACGAAAAACGGATTGGTACATCAGCTCTCTCCAATGAACAAGGCCAGAGATTGATCGGTCAGCGCATCCAGACTCAGGCTGCCGTCCTCGGAAAACCACTGCGCAGTCCAGTTCAGAGCGCCAAAGATCAGCAATCGCGCGATTTCGGGGCGGGCCTTGAGCTTGCCCGTGCGCTGCAGCGCCTGCAGCACGGGCATCCATTGCGCTTCGTAGGCATCCTTCTGTGCGCTCACATCCATGCGCTGCGCATCGCTGAGCAAGCGCCATTCGTAGAGCATCACGGGGATGAAGTCGCTCTCGCCACCCACCATGATCTGCAGGTGATTACGCACCAAGGCGCGCAGTCGCTCCACTCCGTTGGCACGGGCCCCAAGCGCTTGCAGTGCGGCGTTCTGACTATCCGCAGCCTGGGCCATCCCATCCCGCATAACGGCATGCAGCATGGCTTCCTTACTCTCAAAAAAGTAAAAAATGGACCCCGGCTGCATACCTGCAGCAGCGGCGATGTCGCGGGTGCTGCTGCCGTGAAAGCCTCGCAGGCGAAACTGCCTGGCTGCGACACGCACCAGCTCGCTGCGGCGCGCGCTCTCATTGCGCTCCTCGGTAGACTTGGGCGGCCTGCCGCGTCCGCGTTTGACGGTCGGAATTTCTTCATGAACTGCTTGCATGAGATGCAGCATATCGGCGTCTTATATTTTTACCAATCACTTGATTGGCAAAAATATTCAGGACTTTCACGCAAGGGTTTTCCACAGCTCGAACGAGCTACTGCGAGTGCACCCGAATACTGCTCTTCTAAGCCGCTCTGACCCGGTACAGGCCCGGCGGGCTCCCAGTCCAGCCTTTGAAGGCACGCTGGAACGCAGCCGCATCGGCAAAGCCCAGATCCGCAGCCAGCGTGGCAAAGCTGACCGTGCTGGAGCCCAGACGGGAGATGGCGATATCACGGCGCAGTCCATCTTTGATGACCTGAAACGAGGTGCCGGCCGCACTCAGCTTGCGTTGCAGGGTAGGAGCAGACATATGCAGCGCCGCTGCCGTGGCCTCCAGCCCCACCCAGTGCGGGCGGCTTTGCTGCAGATAGGCATGCACCAGGGCAGCAATCTCATTGCCAGCGCGCGCAGGAATGACGGCTGCCGCAGGCCAGCTTGCGACAAAGCTGCGCAGAGCGCTCTCGTCGCGCCGGCACACACGCCGAAGCAGACCGGCCTCAAACCAGAACGCCGCTACCGTCTGCCCAAAGCACATGGGGGCTGGAAACGCCTCCCCATAGTCCCTGACATAGTCGGGCCGCTCAAATACAAAATCAAACTGCCGCACCTTGAGCCCGCCACCCATCAACCAGGAAGCGATACGCCACAGTATGCGCAGCAGGTACTCGTACAGAAAATTGGCCGGAGGCTGGCTGCTCAGGGAACGCACGCAGATGGCGGCCTCACCGGCCCTGACCAGCAGACTCACTTCCACATCGTCCTGCAGCAGGTTGTGGACTTCGCACATGCGCTCCAGCGCCCCTTGCACCGTGTGCTCCGCAGAGGCAACACGCGCTATCAGCTCCAGACTGCCGCGCTTGAGCGGGCGCGAGAACAGGCCCAGCGCTTCGTCGTTGAGCGCCGAGATCACGCGCCACATCAATGCGATGTATTGATCCGAGCTGACGCGCGCGCCCGCCTGTTCCAGCAGTTTTGGTGCTATGCCGGCCTGTAGCAGGAAAGTCTCCGGCGCATGGCCTTTGCGCTCGATGGATTGCACGATCCCTCGCACCAGCTCAATCGACACGGTATAGGGAATATTCTTGCGGGTTTTCATTGAGTCATCATGAGGTCTTTTGACATGTCGACGATGTACTCCGCAATGGGCAAATGCAAGAGGTTTTCCTAGCATGGCTGCTGTACCAACCCTTTGCAGGAGCCCCCATGAGTCGCGATGTGTTTGTTGCTGGTGTCGGCATGATTCCGTTTGCCAAGCCTGGCAAGAGCGATCCCTATTTCCAGATGGGCTCAACCGCGACGCAACTGGCGCTTGCCGATGCCGGCATTTCCTATGCCTCGCTGCAGCAAGCCTATGTGGGCTATGTGTACGGAGACTCCACTGCCGGCCAGCGCGCGCTGTACGAGGTCGGAATGAGCGGCATCCCCATCGTCAACGTCAACAACAACTGCTCCACTGGCTCCACCGCGCTGTTCCTCGCACGCCAGGCCGTCGCCAGCGGCGCTGCCGACTGTGTGCTGGCCCTGGGTTTCGAGCAGATGAATCCCGGCGCACTGGGATCGGTCTACACCGACCGACCCAGCCCGTTTGACCGCTTCGATGAAGCCACGGACGCACTGGTCGGCAACGGCGAAGTGCCTCTGGCACTGCGTTATTTCGGAGGGGCAGGCAAGGCCCACATGGAACAGTACGGCACCAAGCTGTCCACCTTTGCCAAGATTCGCGCCAAAGCCAGCCGCCATGCGGCACGCAATCCACTGGCACTGTTCCGCACCGAGGTGTCGGAGGAGGAAGTCATGGCCGCGCCCATGCTGTGGCAAGGCGTGATGACCCGACTCATGGCCTGCCCGCCCACCTGCGGCGCAGCGGCCGCCATCGTGGTGTCCGAGGCCTATGCACGCAAGCACGGACTGGACCATAGCGTGCGCATTCGTGCCCAGGCCATGACCACCGATGGCCCTGAAACCTTTGCGGCCCAGGATATGCGCGAAGTCGTGGGCTTCAGCATGGCCCGCAACGCGGCCCGGCAAGTCTATGAGCAAGCCGGCATCGGCCCTTCGGATGTGGATGTGGTGGAGCTGCACGACTGCTTTGCCCACAATGAACTGCTGACCTATGAGGCCCTGGGACTGTGCCCCGTCGGCGGGGCTGAGAAGTTTGTGCTTGATGGCGACAACACCTACGGCGGCAAATTCGTCACCAATCCTTCGGGCGGTCTGCTCTCCAAGGGCCACCCGCTGGGTGCCACTGGTCTGGCTCAGTGCACCGAACTGGTCCAGCAACTGCGCGGCAAGGCCGAGCAACGCCAGGTGCCAGAGGCACGCCTGGCCCTGCAGCACAACCTGGGCCTGGGTGGAGCCTGCGTGGTCACTCTGTATGAGCGCGTCTGAGGACAGCGGGACATGGTCGCCGAAACAAGGACGAGGCATGAGCTGCGTGCCACCGAATGCAGCCTGAACCGAAGCAAGAGCATGTGCGCTGCCAGCTTCATCAATTCACCCACATTGTCCAAAGTCGCAAGACGCCAAAGAGCGTCTTGGCCTTCTTACGGACTCCATATGAAAGAAAGGTCACCTGATGTCTGATCTGGTTCTCTGGGAAGTTCGCAACGGCGTAGGTCATGTGGTTCTGAACCAGCCCGAGCGGGGCAACGTGATCAGCACGGCCATGGCTCACGACCTGAAGGCAGTGGTACAGCAGGCCTGCAACGCAGATATCGGCGCCCTGCTCATTTCTGCAAGCGGTAAACAATTCTGCGTCGGAGGTGACATCAGTGAATTTGGCGTACATCGAGAGCAACTGGCACCGTTGATCGGTGCCATGCTGGATGTGCTCAATCCAGTCATGCATCAGCTGGCCAGCTTGCCGCTGCCGGTCATCAGTGCCGTGCAAGGCCCTGTCGGAGGCGGCGGCATCGGGCTCGCACTGTGTGCGGACCTGGTACTGGCCAGCCGTCACATGTTTTTACGCGGAGGGTATTCGGCCATCGGCCTGAGCCCGGATCTGGGTGTATCGGGCTATCTCACCCGCCGTGCCGGCGCTGCCAGGGCCAAATACATTCTGATGAGCAACCGCGCTATCGCGGCCGAGGACTGTCTGCGCATGGGCCTGGTCGACGAGGTGCACGATCCCGAACAGCTGCTCACGGCGGCCACCGCGCTGGCCGAGGAGCTTGCCGGCGGCCCCACCAACTCCCTGGCGGGCATCAAAAACCTCTGTGACTCGGCACACCGGCAGGACCTTCAGCAGCAACTGGGTGCCGAGCGCGAAACCATGCTGGCCTGCGCCCGCTCCGGCAACAGCCTCGAAGGCGTGACGGCCTTTTTGCAAAAGCGCAAGCCCGTGTTTAAGCGTCGCTGAATCGATTGCCTGTTTTTTAGGCGCAACATGCAAAGCCTTGCCAGTCAAGGCTTTGCGCATTTATTCCGATATTTACCCACAGGCCAGACCACATGTTCTGGGGATAAGCACGAAGCTGGTGTGTAATCACCGGCATGCCCCGATTGATTGCTCCCAGCAAGGACGAAAGTGCCCTGCTCCCTCCGTTTCTGGAATTGCCCGAACATGCAATCCACATTCCGCAGTCCGAAGCCGAATTCGAGACTGCCTTCAAGGCCATGAATGCCGAACCCGTGCTCGGCTTTGACACGGAAAGCAAACCCATCTTCAATATTGGCCAGCAAGACAACGGCCCTCATCTGGTGCAGCTTGCCACGGCCAGTCAGGTCTGGCTGCTGCAGCTGCACAGGCCCATGGCTCTGGAAGTATCGCGCATGGTGCTGGCTGCAGAACATATCTGCAAGGTCGGCTTCGGGCTCGATAACGACAAACACTCCCTGCCCCGCAGGCTGGGGGCGCCGCTGATCAATATTCAGGATCTGGACAGCCGCTTCAAGCGGCTCGGCTATGGCCCATCGGTGGGTGTGCGTGCGGCCGCAGCGCTGGTACTCCAGCAGAGCTTTCGCAAGTCCAAGCGCACCACCACCTCCAACTGGGCTGCCACGGAACTCAGCCCGGCCCAGCGACGCTATGCCGCCAATGACGCCCATGCTCCAGTCGTGATCTATGCCCACCTGCCCGCCTGGGAAAGCACAATACCCGTCCTTCCCCGACGCGGTCCCAGGAGTCCGAGGTCGTGAACGTTCAAGCCTCAGATCGCGAAAAGAACCCAAACCGCAAAGCGCCATGGGCTCTGCGCCTGATAGCGGGATTCAGGCAAACATTTTCCATTGCAGCTCGCTCTCGTCTTGCGCAGAGCTCATGACACAATCCCGCCCCGCCTTCTTGGCCTTGTAGAGCAGCGCATCAGCCCGAGCCAGTGCCTGCTCGAAGTCCTGCGCGGAACTGAGTGCAGCAATGCCAAAACTGGCTGTCACCCTGAGTTGCGCAGCCAATCCTCCGAGCGCCTGACTTTGCAAGCGCTCACGTACACGCTCCACAATGGCTTGCGCTTCGAACAGCTGTACTCGTGAGAGCAGCAAGAGAAACTCTTCTCCGCCGAAGCGGGCAACCAGATCGCAGTCTCTGACCTGCTGAGTCAGCAACTGTGCCAGTTGCTGCAGCACCTGATCGCCGGCCGCATGGCCCCAGTTGTCGTTGATGTATTTGAAATGATCGATGTCCACGGCAACCACGGCCCAGGGCACCAGCCGCTGATCGGCCAAGCGCAACTCTGCGGCCTCCATGAAGGCACGACGATTGAGCAGGCGCGTCAAAGAGTCACGGTTGCGCTCTTCGCGCAATGTCGTCATCACGTCCCTGACCGAGCATGCCAGCAGTCCTACGGCAAACCACATTGCAAACAGAAGCGCTATGGCCTGGGTGAGCAGCCAGTATCCAGATCGGGTCAGCTCCTGCACTTCGTGAACGGGCAACAGACTTACGGCCGCCGGCCTGAACAAGGCATAGCAGACGTTGAGCCCATAGGCCCAGCGCACGCCACGCTCCAGCCAGTCCTTTGACGAATCGGCCTTGAGAAACGCCGGCATGGCCAGGGTCAGCTGCAAGGCCATGGCCAGTGCCAGGCACTGCACGCGGACCCACAGATCATTTTCGATCCGGGAAAAATAGTACAGCACGGACAAGGCGACGACCGCCACCAGAATACCGCCTGGCACACTCGCTCCTGCAGACCCCAGCCGCAAGGAAACCCCTTGCGCCAGCGACCAGGTCCCCAGCAGGTACAGACATGCCGTGGCGATTGCAAACTGGCTCAGCTGTGCATTGCTCATCAGGCTTTGCGCAGCCAGAGCCGTTGCGAGCAGCACATAACCGCCCACCAGCCAGAGCAGGAACAGCGCACGCGGCTGTCGGCGCTGCACATACCAGCAAGCCAACAAGGCAAGCCCGAACAGCACCACGCAAGCCGGCGCAATCAAGGCAAAGTACAAATCTGCAGGCTGGCCCAATTTAGGTTCTCCGCGCAGGAAACTGTGAATTCAACGTCGTCCATTCTCCGGCGAGAAGTATCTCCAATATTCCAATACAGCGCTCGCTTTCACTCTGGCATAAGCACATAGCCATTAGGTCGTTCTCCTAAGTCAGCGTCCTGCACATAATCAATGACGCCAACGCTCTGGCTGCGGCGTTCGAATAACCTGCCAAAGAGACACACACATGCGCATAGAGACACTCGCCGTACATGCCGGCTATTCCCCCGACCCCACCACCAAGGCGGTGGCCGTGCCCATCTACCAGACGGTGGCCTACGCGTTTGACAGCGCCCAGCATGGCGCCGATCTGTTTGATCTGAAGGTCCCGGGCAATATCTACACGCGCATCATGAATCCCACCACCGACGTGCTGGAAAAGCGCGTCGCGGCGCTCGAAGGCGGCATTGCCGCACTGGCCCTGGCATCGGGCATGGCTGCCATCACCGCAGCTATCCAGACCCTGGCCGAAGCGGGTGACAACATCGTATCGGCCAGCACGCTCTACGGCGGCACCTACAACCTGTTTGCCCACACCTTCCCGCAGCAAGGCATCGAGGTACGCTTTGCAGATCCACGCGATCCGGCCAGTTTCGGCAAGCTGATCGACGCCAGGACCAAGGCGGTATTCATCGAATCCATCGGCAACCCGCTGGGCAATGTGACCGATATCCGTGCGCTGGCCGATGTGGCCCACCAGCATGGCGTACCGCTGATCGTAGACAACACCGTGCCCTCTCCCTATCTGCTGCGCCCGTTTGAGCATGGCGCGGACATCGTCGTGCATTCGCTGACCAAATACCTGGGCGGCCACGGCACCAGCGTTGGCGGGGCGATCGTGGACAGCGGCAAGTTCCCCTGGGCCGAGCACAAGGCCCGCTTCAAGCGACTGAACGAGCCCGACGTCAGCTATCACGGCGTGGTCTACACCGAAGCGCTTGGCCCCGCCGCCTTCATAGGCCGCGCCCGCGTCGTTCCGCTGCGCAATATGGGCGCCGCCATCTCGCCGCAGAACGCCTTCCAGATCCTGCAAGGCATTGAAACCCTGGCTCTGCGCATGGACCGCATCTGCGATAACACGCAGAAGATTGCAGAGACACTGCAACAGCACCAAAAAGTGGAATGGGTGCGCTATGCAGGCCTCAAGGACCACCCTGACCACGCCGTCGTACAAAAACAGTCTGGCGGCCGTGCATCGGGCATTCTGTCGTTCAGCCTCAAGGGCAGCGAAGGCCGTGCCGCCGGAGCACGCTTTCTGGACGCCTTGCAGCTGTTCACGCGCCTGGTCAATATAGGCGATGCCAAGTCGCTGGCCACCCACCCCGCTTCAACCACGCACCGTCAGCTGGATGCGGACGAACTGGCCAAGGCCGGCGTGACCGAAGGCATGGTGCGCCTGTCAGTGGGCATCGAGCATATTGACGATCTGCTGGCCGACCTGAACCAGGCGTTGGAACAGGTCTGAAGCGGCTGCGTCTGGCGCGCGACTTCAGGCATCGCGCGCCAGACGCAGCCCCGTCATCTGCCAGCGAGCCGTTGCGGGAAAGAAGTTGCGATAGGTCAGCCGCGCATGACCGGCAGGCGTGAGGCAGGAGCCGCCGCGCAGCACATACTGGTTGACCATGAATTTCCCGTTGTACTCCCCCACGGCACCCTCGGCCACGCGAAAGCCCGGGTAGGCGGCATAGGACGAATGCGTCCACTCCCAGACCTGGCCAGTTGCCACCCCATGATGAGCGCCTGAGACTTCAGGATGCAGGCTGGCATGACCCACAGACGAGGACACAGGCCAGTCATGCGCCCCCATTGCCACCTCCCACTCCATCTCCGTCGGCAGGCGCGCACCGGCCCAGCGCGCATAGGCATCAGCCTCAAAGTAGGAGATATGGCAGGCAGGCCTCAGCGCATGCAGAGCCGTCACGCCATACAGGCTGAACTCCTGCCAGCCCGCATCACGCGCACCATCTTGAGCTTGCCTCCAGTACCAGGGGTGGCTCAGTTGCTGGACCTGGCACCAGTCCCAGCCTTCGGCCAACCACCATTGAGGCCGACTGTAGCCGCCATCCAGCACAAAGCGCAGAAACTCGCCATTGTTCACGGGCCTCGATGCAATCTGCGCAGCTTGCACATAGACACTGTGCCTGGGCATTTCATTGTCAAACGCAAAGCTACCGCCACCATGACCTATGCTGTAGATGCCCGCCTCAACTGGCAGCCATGTGAGATCAGCATAGGCCTGCATGAAATTCTCCTCTGCTATCCCATCTGACGCATAAGCAGGCCAGAGCGGGTGACAAGAAAGCAAATGCTTGATATCGGTGAGCATCAACTCCTGATGCTGCTGCTCGTGCTGCAAGCCCAATGCGACGAGCTGAGCAACAGCCTGCTGCGTCGTCGGGCTTTTCTCTTTCATGACGGCCATCAGCGCCAGCATCTGCTCATCCACCACAGCGCGATAGGCCATGACCTGCGCCAGAGCAGGTCTGGTCAGCAAGCCCCGCTGGGCTCTGGGATGGCGTGCACCCACCTGCTGGTAATAGGAGTTGAACAGCATGCGAAAACTGCCGTCAAAAGCCTGATGCCCTGGCTGGTGCACGGCCAGTACAAAGGTTTCGAAGAACCAGCTGGTATGGGCCAGATGCCATTTGGCAGGACTGGCGTCCGGCATGGATTGCACGCAGGCGTCTTCTGCAGACAAGGGCGCAGCCAGCTTTTGCGTGCAGGCCCTCACCCGCTCGTACTGCTGCGCCAGCACTATCCAGTCCCTGGCAACAGGCGCCATGGTTTCAGGCATGGGCATGAATGACGGCAAACCATTGCTGCTCATCGGTCCAGACCCTGGGTTCGGCAAATCCCGCGCAAGCCAGCATGGAGAGGAAATCGGACAGCGGGTATTTGTAGCTGTTCTCCGTATGGATGGTCTCGCCCTGAGCAAAATAGCGCAGGCCCTGAGGCCAGCACACCATGACGGGGCGACGGGCGCGCAAATGCATCTCTATCCGCGATGTCTGGCTGTCGAAGCGCGCCTCATGCGCCCAGTCCTGAAGATTGAAATCGCTGCCAAGCAGACGGTTCACATGATTGAGCACATTGAGATTGAATTCGGCTGTAACGCCCTGCCCATCGTCGTAAGCGGCTATCAGAACCGGTACCGGCTTGGGCAGATCAATGCCAATCAGCAGCCCGCCGTCGCCCCCCAGAAGTGAATGCATATGTCCGAGCATATGCAAAGCCTGCTGCGTATCAAAGTTGCCGATCGAGGAGCCAGGATAGAACAGTTCACGCCGCGTCTGTGGCACACCTGACGGCAAATGCCAGTCCCCCGTGAAATCCGCTGCAACCGCACGAGCCGTAAGTCGCGGAAAGTCATGCTCCAGCCTGGCCACGGCGGCCTGCAGAAACTCGACCGCAATATCCACTCCCAGAAACTGCTGCGGCCCCACACTGCGGCACAGGCGTCGCACTTTTTCGCAATTGCCTGCTCCCAGCTCTATCAACACCTGGCAACCCGCCATGGCCTGGGCGATCTCCAGGTCGTAGCGGGCCATGATGGCAGCCTCGGTTCTTGTGGGGTAGTACTCGGGCAGCTCGGTTATCTGCTCAAACAGGGCGCAGCCATGCGCGTCATATAGGAACTTGGGAGAAATCTGCGCCTGCCGCTGCATCAGCCCCTGCGCCAGTTCATAGCGCAGATGCGTCGGGGGGGCATATGCCTCCATGAAGGTGCAGCCCTCGCCCTGAAGCGGTGGAGGTCTCAACGAGGACGCCAGGGGCAATGGAATGCGCCCTGCGCGTGATGCAAACTCTATCGATGCTGCCTGCCTGTCGGGTGTCGCGCGCATGCTGATCCTCCTGAAGAGCTGATCGCGCGATGCAGCCATTGCCCGCGCCATCACTGCCAAGCCTGCTTTAGACCCTCAGCCTAGCGCGGCCGACAATCGGCAGAAGTAGGACTGAAGCCAGCGATCCTTTTACTGCATGCGCATGCAGCAATGCTGACAAAGTCAATACTGGCCAAAGAATTCAGCAAAAAAAATCGGTATCCCGCGCTGGCGGAATACCGATCTAAACATACACCCTAGCCTCCGAAATCATCAGGCCATGCCGACCTGCTGACTCCGATGCACCGCAGAGCCTGCGGTGCGTGCCTCGCCTGCGGGAAGAAGGCCGCAGACGAGAACACTCTTTGCCGTGAAGCTATCAGAAGCGATAGCCCACGCCCACACCCACCAGCCATGGGTCAACCTTGAACTTGGTGTTTTCAAACACGCCTGCACCTGTGACCTTGGTACCCAGATACACCTTCTTGATGTCGAAGTTCAGTGACCAGTTCTTGTCCAGCGCATAGTCGAAGCCAACCTGCAGCGCGCCGCCAAAGCTGTTCTTCTTCACGGTCACGGCACCATCCAGGATGTCCACGTTCGAGAAGCGTGTGTAGTTCACGCCCGCCCCCACATAAGGCTTGAAGGCCCCAAAGTTGGTGAAGTGGTACTGCGCCAGCAAGGTGGGGGGCAGATGCTTGAGCGAACCGATCTTGCCGCCATTCAGGCGCACATCATGCTTTTGAGGATAGGTCAGCACCAGTTCTGCCGCGATGTTGGGCGTGAAGAAGTAGGACACGTCCAGCTCAGGCATCCACTTGTTGTTGATGCTCACGCCTGCGTCTCCGGCAGCACCACCGTTGTCGCTGTCCAGATGCAGAGCGCGCACACGAACCTGCCAGGGGCTGGAGCCGTCAAACGAAGATTGGGCAAAAGCGGTACCTGCGGTCAGGGCGCTGGCAACAGCAGCAATCGCGATCAGAGTCTTTTTCATGGGTTCTTTCCTTGAAGAATTGGGTGAGTGCAATGCTTTGCATCCCTTGGCATCCATTGAAACAAAGCCACTCCCACACGGGTTTGTCCCAGGTCAACCCGCGCACCAACACCGCAAAGAAAAAAGCGGACGTTGCCCATCGGCCACGTCCGCCCAAGATACTGATGAAGCGCAAAAATTTGCGTCAGCAGTGATGGTAGTCGTCAATTCGGATGAGCCACCCTGGCTGGCCGCAGCTTGTGCCACAACTCCACGCACACCACTACCGCACCGCCAATGACGGCCCCAACAGCCACATGCACCAACACCGGTCCCAGCGCTGCCACAATGCCGCCCGTGGGCACGATCACCTGCTCTATCCAATGTTCGACCGGCTCTATGCCGTGCACCAGCAAGCTACCGCCCACCATGAACATGGCAGCCGTGCCCACAATGGACAGCCCTCGCATCAGCCACGGGGTAAAAGCAATCAGACCACGGCCCATGGCCTTGGCAGCGCTGCTGCCCTTGGCCATCAGCCAGCCGCCCACGTCATCCATGCGCACGATCCCGGCCACCAGTCCGTAGACGAACACGGTGATGGCAAGAGCCACGGCGATCAGCACCGAGGCCTGCTCCCAGATGGGCTTGGCAGACACCGTACCCAGCGCAATCGCCATGATTTCGGCCGACAAAATAAAGTCCGTGCGCACGGCCCCCTTGACCTTCTGCTTTTCATACTCCATCGGGTCCATCTGCTTTTCACGTGCGGCTCGCACCGATGAAGGCGCAACACCTTTATGGGCCGCCTCCTCAGCATCCACCACGGCGTCATGCGCGTCATGCTCTGGGTGCTTGTGAAACAGCTCAAGGATCTTTTCCACGCCTTCAAAGCACAGAAAAGCGCCTCCCACCATCAGCAAAGGCGTGATCAACCAGGGCACAAAGGCGCTGATCAACAGTGCCGCCGGCACCAGGATGGCCTTGTTCATCAACGAACCCTTGGCCACCGCCCAGACCACTGGCAGCTCCCGGTTGGCCTTCACTCCCGTGACCTGCTCGGCATTGAGAGCCAGATCATCGCCCAGCACGCCGGCCGTCTTCTGCACCGCCACCTTGGTCTGTGTGGCCACGTCATCGAGAATCGCCGTGCTCTTGCCCGCAGCGGTCTTGGTCATCAAAGACACGTCGTCGAGCATGCTTGCAATATCGTCTAGCAGCATCAAAAGGCCGGCACCTGCCATCGCACTCCCCAGTTGGTTTCAATGTCCATCATCATGCCTGCAAACCGTGCAGCGACTGCGGCAGGAAGTTGCCAATCGCCTAGGCAATCAGCACGGCAAAGGCTTTGCAGCGACAATGAGCGCCCTCATCGAACGGAAACCCTGTGACTCAAGCCATCGCTCATGCCGAACTGATTGCCAGCTACCGCAAACTTGCCGCAGAGGCCGCCAAGAAGGCGGAACTGGTCAAGGCCGCAGCGGGCAAAGGCCCCAAGACCATTGCGACGGTCAGCGAAACCGCTGCCAAGGCCGCGCGCCGCCGCGATGTGATGGCCGCCAGGCTGGCCAGGCTTGGTATCGATCTGCCGGGCTGAGCCTCAACGAGCAGCCTTCTTCGGGCGGTCTTCTTATTTGCTGGTCTTGAAGCCCTGTGTCGCCGCCCAGGCGGCCACATCGTCGCGGCGGATGGCCGCGGCCATGAGCTGCGGAAACGCATCGGGAGTGCAAGCAAACGAGGGCACGCCCAGTGCTGCCAGCTTGGCCGCCAGTTCCGCGTCATAGGCCGGTGCGCCCTCGTCGCTGAGCGCCAGCAGCGTGATGAACTGCACGCCTGCTTCCACCAGCTCGTTGGCGCGGCGCAACAGGCCCGACTCCACACCGCCCTCGTAAAGGTCGGAGATCAGCACCAGAATGCTGTTGCGCGGCTCGCTGATCAGCCCCTGGCAATAGCCAACCGCACCATTGATATCGGTGCCGCCGCCCAGTTGCACGCCAAACAGCACATCCACGGGGTCGTCGAGCTTTTCCGTCAGATCGACCACGGCCGTATCGAACACCACCAGCTTGGTGGCCACGGCCGGCAGGCTGGCCATCACCGCACCGAAGATGCTGGAATAGACCACCGAGTTGGCCATGGAGCCGCTCTGGTCAATGCACAGAATCACCTCGCGCTGCGGGCGGCGCGCCTTGCGCCCATAGCCGATCAGCGTCTCTGGAACAATGGTCTTGTACTCAGGCTGCCAATGGCGCAGGTTGGCGCGTATGGTGCGATTCCAGTCGATTTCGGCATGACGCGGGCGGCGGTTGCGCTGGCTGCGGTCCAATGCCCCGGCCACGGCACTGCGCATGGGTTCCTCGAGCTTTTTCATCAGCTCGTCCACCACCTTGCGTACCACCAGCCGCGCAGTGGCCTTGGTGTTCTGCGGAATCACCGAGCCCAGCGAAATCAGGTCCGCCACCAGATGCACATCGGGCTGCACGTTCTCCAGCATCTCGGGCTGCAGCAGCAGCTCGCGCAGATTCAGGCGCTCCATGGCATCGCGCTGCATGACCTGCACAACCTGGCTCGGAAAGTATTTGCGGATATCGCCCAGCCAGCGCGACACCGAAGGCGAGGAGTTGCCGCGTCCGCCCCTGCGCGATGCCAGCTTGCTGTCTTCCTCATACAAGGCCGCCAGCGCCTGATCCATCTCCTGCAAGCGGCCTGCAACACCGCCGCAACTCGCGTCAGCGGGGCTGCCCAGCACCATGCGCCAGCGCTGCAGCCGCGTGGTGGGCTGCAGCTCTTCGGATTCCTGTTGCGGCTCGGTTGCCAAATTTGCTGTCTGCTTCATCGTCATACCTTGGCCGCAGCCGCATCAAAATCGGTAGCTGTTTGGGATTGGCCCATCAGCGCCTGAGACAGATTCAAGCCCAGCAACTCATTGAGCACGGGCAAGGCCAGCAAGGCACGCGACTCATCCCAGGGCGCGGCATCGTCCGCAGCGCCCACCGCAGGACCGGGTGCCACAGCGCCCCCCACAGGCGTTCGCTTGACCTTGTCGCCCAGGCTTTGCCGCTCGTGATTGCTGAAGCTCGAGAAACTGCGTCGCACCAGCGGCAGAATCTGTGCAAACTGCACCTCACCCAGACCGCTGAGCCAGGCATCGACGGCCCCCCAGATGGACTCGTCATGCAGCAGCACCAGCGCCTGCCGGTTCAGGAAACCGTCCAGCCAGGCCGCCACATCCATAGGTGCCGCACCCAGCGAAAGATTGCGGTTGAACTGGCGCACGATTTCAGCGCTTTCCAGCAACTGCTCGTCCAGCAGCAGACGGCAGGCCATGCCGCGCAGCAGCGCCGCTGCAGCATCCCCCATGGCCAGGCTGCGCAGTGCCAGGCGCCAGGCATCCACCGCCTGCTGCGCCTCGCCGTCGCTGGTGCGCAGCCGCAGTGCCTCGTGCGCCGCCAGCACCTTGGTCTTCATGGCGGCCGCAGCATCCTCATCCATGGCCATGCAGGCGACAGGCAGGCCGATGGCGGCGCGCAGCACCAGCGAATCGATCACGCCGGCCAGCAGGGCCGTATCCGTCTGGCGCACACTGCCATAGCGATAGACATTGGCCAGCGGAGGCAAGGCCTGCAGAAGCTGGGCCACATCGCCCGTGGTGGCGGCACGCTGTGCCAGCGTGGCGATCAGGGCCTCGACCAGCTGCGGCAAATCGGCCAGCAACGCATCGTCGATGGCCTGCGCGATTTCGGGCAGCGAGGTCTCGGGCGTCAGGCTGGAGCGCAGCTTTGCCGTGGCCGCCTGGGCCACGGTCGCGCCGTGCACGCTGGCCTCGATGATGCGCACCGCCAGCTCGGGCTCCCACTGCAGTTGCCAGCTTTCGCGGAAAGTGCCCCGGTTGCGCTGGGCATCGGTGGCGCGCACGCCCCAGTCGATGCCGAGCAGACGCAGACGGTGCAGAAAATGGCTGCGTGCCAGATCGGTGTCCTTGCGCAAATCCAGCGCCAGCAACTTGCTTTCCGCTTCGGGCTTGAGGCGCAGCGACTTCTGCTGCTGCTCGATATCGCGCTGCAGCGGCACCTGGGGAACATCGGCAGGCACCTGGCCCAGCACATGACCGACGGTCAGTTCCTCGTCGATCAATCTGAGCGAAGCGTCCTCGCCCATGCAGATCACGGTGACTATAGCCTCGTTGATTTCCTCCAGGCCGGGCATGGGCTGGCCGCGCAGCGCCGCCAGACTCTCGGACAGCCGCGTGGCCTCGATGATGTGAGCGCTGGAGCAATCCAGATCCTTGTCGCGCAGCAGATGGGCCACGCGCGTCAGCCAGCCCGCCGTGCGCAGCGTGGCTGGAGAAATCTCGTTTTTGATAGCTGCTTGCGCTTTACCATCAATAGTTTGAGGCTGATCTGACTCCAAATCCGGGGGGGGCTGATAGCACTGCCACAAATGCTGGTACCAGCCTGGGGAAGTCACGCCCGCGCCGTAGCCGCTGCTGCTGGCCAGGTTGCGGTAGGTCCAGGGGGCCCAGGTCGCCATCACCTTGGCCTTGGGCAGGCCTTTGAGCAGGGCACTGTCGGCCTTGGCCGTCACGCTGGCCTTGAGCGCCGGCACATGCCAGGCACCGCAGACCACGGCAATGCGCTGGTGACCGGCCTTGATCGCCTCGCGAATGCACTGGCGCATATAGGCTTCGCGCAGTGCTTCGCGCTTCATGTATTCCTCGCCGCGCCAATGCTCGCCGTCCTTGGCCAGCTCTTCGCGCGCTGCCGTCATCACCTCGCCAATGCTTTCAAACAGTGCTTCGCTGTCACCTCGCTCCTCGACCAGACGGTTCCACCAACTCTCACCATCGTCAAAGCCTGCGGCATGGGCCAGCCAGTCCAGCGGATCGCGGTGCAGATGTTGAGGGGCCGGTGCCGGAAGGTCCAACTGCAACTCATGCTCGTCACCGTCCTGCATATCGGCCAGCGTCGCGGCCTTCGCATCCTCTGGCGCTTCTGCGGCATCCTGCTCCGAGTCCGGGACAGCCGCCGACAGCACAGTCTCCTCGGCTTCCTGAGCCGCCTTCTTCAGCGCTTCGCGTCGCGCAAACTCGATGGCCATGCCATGGGTCTGGGGCAGGTCGATAAAGCGGGTGGCAACACCCTGGCGACTGGCCCACTGCAATGCCTGCCATTCGGGTGAGAACTCGGCAAACGGATAGAACGCGGCTTGGCTGGGCTCGTCCTGCATATAGACCAGCATGGCCACCGGCGGGCGCAGCTCGGCACTTTGCAGCATGGGCAGCAGCACCTCCCCCTCGGGCGGGCCTTCCACCAGCAGGCAATCGGGTTGCAAGGCCTCAAGCGCCTGCAACAGGCTGCGCGCGCAGCCTGGCCCGTGATGGCGTATGCCAAAGAAATGAACAGAATCAGCGGAAGTGGCCATGGGCTGGGTCAATCAGAAATTCTTGAGGAGCGACTGCATTTCAATGCGGTTGGCACAGCCCAGCGAATCGAAGATTCGCGCTTGAGACGAGGCGTCTTTGTCGAAGACAGTAGCAGCGCTACGGCGAGACAAAGCAACGAAGTATCAAGGGCTGTGGCAGCCGCTCGCCGAATTACAGTTGCTCGCGGCAGGCGCGGTACAAATCCTTCCAGTCGCTACGCTCCTTGACCACGGTTTCCAGATATTCCTTCCATACCACCGTGTCCTGCACCGGGTCCTTGATCACGGCTCCCAGCAGGCCCGAGGCCACATCGGCCGCGCGCAGCACGCCATCGCCGAAATGGCCAGCCAGCGCCATGCCGCTGTTGATGACCGAGATGGCCTCTGCCGTGGACAGCGTGGAGCTGGGCGACTTCACGCGCACGGTCTTGCCGTCCTCGGTCTGGCCGTGGCGCAGCTCGCGGAAAATCTGCACCACACGGCGCACCTCCTGCAGTGCAGGCGGCTCGGTGGGCAACTGCAGCGCCCGCCCCTGCTCGGCCACGCGTTTGGTGACGATCTGCACCTCCTCGTCCTGCGAGGCCGGCACAGGCAGCACAACAGTGTTGAAGCGGCGCTTCAGGGCGCTGGACAGCTCGTTGACGCCCTTGTCGCGATTGTTCGCCGTGGCAATGACCGAAAAGCCCTGCACGGCCTGGAACTCCATGGACAGCTCCGGCACAGGCAGCGTCTTTTCGGACAGCACGGTGATCAGCGTGTCCTGCACATCGGCGGGAATACGTGTGAGCTCCTCGATGCGCGCAATCTTGCCCAACTTCATGGCATTGACCAGCGGGCTGGGAATCAGTGCTTTCTCGGACGGACCGTGGGCCAGCAACTGGGCATAGTTCCAGCCATAGCGCAGCTGCTCCTCGCTGGTGCCGGCCGTGCCCTGGATCAGCATGGTCGAATCGCCGCTCACGGCCGCAGACAGATGCTCGGACACCCAGGATTTGGCCGTGCCGGGCACGCCATACAGCAGCAAGGCACGATCGGTGGCCAGTGTGGACACGGCAATCTCCATCAGGCGCGGATTGCCGATGTATTTGGGGCTGAGCTCAAACCCGTTGCTGAGCTTGCCACCCATCAGATACTGGAGCACGGCCCAGGGCGAGAGCTTCCAGTTGGGCGGGCGCGGACGGTCGTCCACCTTCTGCAGGGCATCGAGTTCTTCGGCAAATTGCGCCTCGGCGTGCTGACGTAGTACTTGGCTCATGGTGACTTTCGGGTTGAATGCAGAAAAATTCGAAGGCTTAGGCGCTCAGTGCAGCATGCAGGGCCAGGCGCAGATCGACAATACGGTTGAGTTGCTCGAGCACGCGCTCGTCATCCCAGGGGCGCAGACGGGCGCGCTCCAGCCGCGCCTGTTGTTCGGGCGTCAGGGTGCTTTCCGCAGCCACTGCGGCGACCTCTTCGGTCGCATCGGCCACCTTGGATACCAGCTTTTTCCAGAGCCCGGCCAGCCCTGACGGAGCAGTTGCCTCGGGTGGCTGCGGCACGGCAAGTTCCTCAGCCTGCGGAGGCTGACGCCAGAGTCGCACAAAGCGCGGCAGAACGGCCGGATGCAGTCGGCGCGCGCAGGCCAGCACGGCCTGATCGGCCTGCCAGCTATGCCAGCTGCCTGTGGCCTGTTTGCCGCCCAGCGCCTTGTCCAGAGCGTCCATCAGTTGCTCAGACATGGATTGAGAAAACACGCCAACCACGGGCATGCTGCTCTCGATGGTGTTGATGCGGTCCACCAGGCTGCCCTTGGCCTGCTGCAACTGCGTCTGCCACAGCGCTTCGCGCTCCTGCTGGCTCAGCCGGTCCAGCAGGGCCGACAGCAACGCCTGGGCTCGTGAATCGCGCTCCATGGTCTGCAGCAGCGCAATCCAGCGCACATCGGGCTGATCGCGCAGGGCCGCCAGCCAGCCCTGGCGCAAAGCGGTCTTCCAGTCGCTGCGGCGGCTCCAGTCCCAGAGCCGCTCGGGCGTCATCTCCAGGGTCTGCAGCCAGAAATCGAGGGGTGCAAGCTCCACCATCTGCTGCAGCCACCAGGCTTTCACGCCCTTGATATAGGCTGGCGGTTGCAGCGCAATGCCGTCGCGTTCCCAGTCCTTGCTGCCCTCCTCGGGCGGCTCGACCTGCCATTCCCCCTTGGCATTGCGACTCAGCATGGACTGCAGCCAGCCCGTGATGCGCAGGCTGTGCGCGCTTTGCGGCAGACGCGAGAGCAGACGGGCCGCGTTCTCGCGCACCTCCTTGCTGCGATCGGTCAGCAGCTTTTCCAGCAGCGGCTCGTCCGCCATGGACAGTCCCACGCCCAGGGCCAGCACCATGGGCGCACGTTCCTTGGCATTGAGCTCCTTCAAGCTGGCTTCCAGTCTGGCGCGCGCCCGGTCTGCATCGGTCTCACGTTCGCTGTGCAGCAGCGCCACGCGCTGCTCGATGGAGCCCTCCTGCCAGATCAGCTCGGCATTGGCCGTTTCCTGCACGCCGCTGGCATAGCTCCATTGCGGGTTGAGCCCGGCCAGCCAGCGTCCTCGCTCGCCAAGCACCGGCGTCAGCCAGGTACGCAATTCCACAGAACGGCGGCCTTCGTTCAAAGCCTCGACCAGAAGCGCATAGGGCAAGCGCTGTCCAGCCTGATCGAGGGCATGAAACATGGGAGCGAGCATGCTCTCGGGCCCATGCTGCAACACATCACGCATCAGGCCATGCAAGCGCTCATCCTCGGGCGCACAACGAGACTCGTCGGCAGGCAATGCCGGGGAGCTCAAAGGTGCGCCGAGCCGAACCTGCGCACCGGGTTGCCAGCCCGCCCGCTCCAGGACGGCTGCGACGGCGCTGGCCCTCAGCAACTGCGCAGCCGTTGATGCAGCCGGCTGCAGCCAGGCGGCTTGCATGGCTTGCAAACCGGGGCTGGCTGCGGTATCGACCTGTGCGGTCAGCACCGCAGGTACGGCCAGCCTGTCCGCGCCGACCAGACTTGACTGCTGCAGCGCAGCCCATAAATTGGCGCTGCTCATCGCATCTCTCCTTGGTTCTGCCAGATGGGGGACAAGGCCTGGCTGTGAGCATCGTGCTGCCAGGCGCTGAGCAAGCGCCAGCGCCCCAGTTGCGGCCCGGACTCCCACTCGCCAAACAGGGCAAGAGGCGTGCCGCCGCTCAGCGCCAGCAGCCGCCAGGCTTCATCATCGGCAATTACGGCTGGCACCGGCGCCGCCTGGCTCTGCCCTGTGGGCCAGCCCACCAGCCATTGCCCCTCGGCATACAGCAGCTGGGCATTCGCACACCACAGCGGCTGCACCGGCTGCAGCGCATTGGCGGCAATGCGCTCGCCCAGTTGTTGCAAAGGTTCGCCCAGAGCCTTGAGCGCCAGGGCAGCGGCATCGCAGCTGTCGAGTGCTTCAACCCCATTGACGGCAACCGCCCGCAAGCTCGCCCTGCCAGGGTAGAAGCTCAAGGCTGTGCGGTAGGCGCCGCCGCTCACCCAGGCCGTCTCGAACCCGCGCCCGCCCTGGGCATAGTCCAGCATCAGGGCCACGCGGCCGGTATTGAGGCCCTGCAACCAGACGCGGCGCTCCAGCAGTCGACCCTCGCGCTCGATCAGGCGCTGGCCCAGCACCCGCCAATCGTCGCTGATGGTCTCGCCACGGGCCTGCACTTCGGCCTTGTCCATGGGCCAGCCCAGGGCAGCCATCACGTCGGCCTTCACCTCTGGGCTCAGCGAGTCACGCCGCTGCACCGCGTCCACCAGCAGTTGCCAATGGCCAAGCTGCACCAGCAGGTCACGCGGCCAGGTCGGGTGGCTGTCCACCAGCTCCCAGGCTTCCCTGATTCGTGCGGCCATGCCCGTGGCCTGGGCATCCACCATGCGTGCCGCCATGGTGTTCCAGTGCTGGCGCGCCTGACTGTCGCCGGCCTGATTGGCCAGACCGGTGCGCACCATGTCCTGCATCCATAGCGACAGTTCATGCATGCCGCCAGCAACCTTGTCCCAGCGTTTGTCCTCGCGCTTGGCCTGCTGTCTGGCCAGAGCCTCCTGATCGGCAACCGGCGCAGCGGCAATGGCCGCCGCCTTGGCCTCTTTCTGTTCGGCTTTTTGCTGACGACCACCCAACCAGTTGCTGACCCACTCCGGGGGCTCGCCGCCCTCCGGCACCTGGCCGCCTGCGCGCAGCAGCATCAGCGCCAGCCCATGCTTGCAGGGGAACTTGCGGCTGGGGCAGGAGCACTTGAAGGCCGGACCGCTCAGATCGACCTGAGTCTGATACGGCTTGCTGCCGCTGCCCTGGCACTCCCCCCATACCGCAGCATCATTGCTGCCTGTGTTCGGCCATTTGCTCAGGGACTGCAGTCCCTTGGCCGCCTTGGATGACGCAGCATCCGGCGACAGTGCCAAAACTTCCGCTTCCGTTGCTAATACACGCGACACCAATGTCTCCCGTCCCGAATCGACGCCATATCTTGATAGTTCGAGGCGCTAACGCACCAAGGGCGAGTGCGAGACTACCCTCGAAAAACCTCGTCCGCACTTTGCTGAAACAGTGCTTTCAGCGCGGCAAAAACCGTGTTTTGACAGACCGCGCAAACCGTTGCGCGCAATGCGTCAGCCTATCATCGCCACGGCACTGTGCCGATGAAAACGTACAAAAAATCAGAACATAAAGAAGCCGGCTGACATGCATCACCCGGCTTCTTCACTCATTTGCAGCGCCGCGCTTTCAAGCAATTGCCGGAGTCATCACTACCGCCGCAGATGCAAGTGCCGACTCCGCTGCCGCCACACCTTAGCATCCGTGCTACTTTTGCTTACCAATAGCTTGACCCGGCGTAGGTGCTCATGCCGTTCAAGCTGCTCGCAACAGCAGCTGGCTACCCATGCGGCTGTCGAATGGATACTGAGGATCTGGCTTCTCTGGGTCAAACCGGCCAGGACGCCTGCGAAGCCACACACCCTATGTCAAGGCCTTGGCAGCCGGTTGCGGGTCGGTGATTCGGCCACTGAGGACACTTCATCTGACAGGCCCGTTGCCAACAAAATAGAAGACTGCAAGAGATGCTGTTTGGCAGCCGAGGAACAGCGTCGAAAGTGATCCAGCAAAAGCTGTTCGCTGGCATCCTCCGCTGGCAAATCTGACTGACGCTGGCCGGTCAGCACAAACAGCACATCAACGCCTGCTGCGGCAACTGCAGCAAGGTACTCGCTATCCGGCTTTCGTTCGTCTTTCTCATAGAGCAGTTGCGCCTGCTTGCGCACGCCGCCAAGTTGGCCAAACCCTTCCTGATTCAAACCAAGGCGTTCTCGTTCCTCACGCAAACGCGAACCAATACCCATATGCGTAACTTAATATTGACAAATATACGCATTTGCGTACCATTGTCATACCCAAGCCATGCTGGCGCCGCCTAACGACGCTGCACCAGCGGCAAACAGCAGCAGCCCTTTGCACAGAGCTACTGCACCTATTCACACCAATCGATGGATTTTGACATGAAGCAGCTACATCTCTGCGCCCGGACGCACGCCTGACTTGAGAGTCAAGGCATTCGCCCGCCTTACATGCATGAAGCAGCCCAAAATCAGCGTTGCCCGCTCGATAGCTGTCGCCATGCCGGCCTCAGCAACAGTCACGCTGGGAATATCTGTTGCAGAGCCAGGCATTCGCGGCCTTTGACTGGCTCCCGCATGTTGCGGGCTTGATGCTGTCAAAGCATCAGCGACTGCGGCGAGGAAGTCGGTGCAGCTGAAGCATGCGCTATTCAACACCTACGCCAGGGACTGCCAAGCATGCCCTGGCTGGAGCCTTGAGTCATGAGCCAAGACATTTTCGATCAGCATCCGGATGGCGAGGCAGTTGCGGCAGCGGCTTCATTGGTACCGGCAACCGTGCCGCAAGCCCAGATGGCCTGCCACGAAGCGCAGTTGATCGGCTATGCATTGAGTCACCACGTGCCGGACATGCGACGAGGCTTCGAGATCCTCACCCGCCACGGCAGCTGGCATGTGGACGCAAAACCAGCCACAAAGATGGCCGAGCTGATGCGCCAGCATCTGATGCAGCAGCTCGAAACGATCTAGGCACAGGCCTTCAACAGAACGCGTAAAGCGACTCACCCTTGCCTGCAACCGATCTCCATAAGGCCATGAGACATGAAAAAAGGCTCTGCACAATGCAGAGCCTTTTGATTGCACTAGCAGTGCCAGGGGATCAACCCAGCCACTTGCGTGCGTTGCGCCAGACGCGCATCCAGGGGCTGAATTCGGACTTGTCGCCCGAAGTCCAGCTCATCTGCACATTGCGGAACACGCGCTCGGGGTGAGGCATCATCGCGGTGAAGCGGCCATCAGCCGTGGTCACTGCGGTCAGCCCGCCAGCCGAGCCGTTGGGGTTGAACGGATACTGCTCGGTAGGCTGGCCGTGATTGTCCACATAGCGCATGGACTTGACCACCTGCTCGGCATTGCCACGGAACTGGAAGTTGGCAAAGCCCTCGCCATGCGCCACGGCGATGGGCAGACGGGAGCCGGCCATGCCTTGCAGGAACAGGCTGGGCGACTCCAGCACTTCCACCATGCTCAGACGCGCCTCGAAGCGGTTACTCTGGTTTTGCGTGAAGCGCGGCCAATCCTGTGCACCAGGGATGATGTCGGCCAGTTCGGCGAACATCTGGCAGCCGTTGCAAACGCCCAGGCCGAAGGTGTCGGTACGACCGAAGAAGGCCTGGAACTGCTCGGACAGACGGTCGTTGAAAGTGATGGAACGCGCCCAGCCAATGCCCGCACCCAGGGTATCGCCGTAGCTGAAGCCACCGCAGGCCACCACGCCGGCGAAGTCCTTGAGCTGCGCACGGCCGGACTGCAGGTCGCTCATGTGCACGTCCACTGCATCAAAGCCGGCTTCGGTGAAGGCGTAGGCCATTTCCACATGGGAGTTCACACCCTGCTCGCGCAGCACCGCCACGCGAGGCTTGGCAGCCACGTTGATGAAGGGCGCTGCCACATTCTCCTGAGGGTCGAACGTCAGATGCACATGCATGCCGGGGTCGCTGGGTTCGCCCGCCGCAGCATGCTCGCTGTCGGCGCACACGGGGTTGTCGCGTTGCTGGGTGATCTTCCAGCTCACGGCATCCCAGACCTGGTGCAGATCGGACAGGGTTGCGCCGAACACCTTGTTCGCATCACGCCACACCTGCAGCTCGCCCTTGCCGGCGTCCACAGGAGACGAAGCAGGACGGGTCTTGCCGATGACATGGCTGCACTGGATAAGGCCATGTTCACGCAGCACCTGCAACACTTCGGCACGGTCTTGCGTCCTGATCTGCAGCACGGCGCCCAACTCTTCGTTGAACAGCGCGCGCAGGGTCAGGTCTTCGCGACGGCCGGAGACCTGCTTGCCCCAGTTCTTGCCTTCGCCGCTGTCCATGCGGCTGTCGGAGATGCCATCGCCTTCGGTGATCAGCATGTCCACATTCAAGGCCACGCCCACATGGCCGGCAAAGGCCATTTCGGCGGCCGTGGCCAGCAGGCCGCCGTCACCCCTGTCGTGGTAGGCCAGGATCAGTCCCTTGGCGCGCAGTGCGTTCACTGCATCCACCATGGCGATCAGATCCTTGGGTTCGTCCAGATCCGGCACTTCGTTGCCCGACTGATTGAGCACCTGACCGATGATGGAGCCGCCCATGCGCATCTTGCCGCGGCCCAGGTCGATCAGCACCAGGGTGCTGTCTTCCACCCCGGCATTGAGCTGGGGCGTGAGCGTGGTGCGCACATCGTCGATGGCGGCAAAGCCGGTGATGATCAGGCTCACGGGCGAGGTCACCTTCTTGGTCTGGCCGTTCTCGCTCCACTGGGTACGCATGGACAGGGAGTCCTTGCCCACGGGAATCGAGATGTTCAACGCAGGGCACAGCTCCATGCCCACGGCCTTGACGGTGGCGTACAGTGCAGCGTCTTCACCGACTTCGCCGCAGGCGGCCATCCAGTTGGCCGACATCTTCACCTTGGACAGCTCGATGGGCGCGGCCAGCATATTGGTGATGGCTTCGGCCACGGCCATGCGGCCCGAGGCGGGCGCATTGATGGCGGCCAGCGGTGTGCGCTCGCCCATGGCCATGGCTTCACCCTTGAAGCCCTTGTAGTCGGCCAGGGTCACGGCCACGTCGGCCACAGGCACCTGCCAGGGACCGACCATCTGGTCGCGATGGGTCAGGCCACCGACGGCGCGGTCGCCGATGGTGATCAGAAAGCGCTTGGAAGCCACAGTAGGGTGGGCCAGCACTTCGATCACGGCCTTTTCCAGCGGCACGCCGGTCAGGTCCATGGCGGGCAGCTCGCGCTCCACGCTGGTCACATCCTTGTGCACCTTGGGCGGCTTGCCCAGCAGCACGTTCATGGGCATGTCCACGGGGAACTTCTGGTCGCCGGACTCGACCGCCGTGTCCTCCAGCACCAGTTGGCGCTCTTCGGTGGCCGTGCCGATGACGGCAAACGGGCAGCGCTCGCGCTCGCAGAAGGCCGTGAATTGCTCCAGCGATTCGGGAGCGATGGCCAGCACGTAACGCTCCTGCGATTCGTTGGACCAGATTTCCTTGGGCGACAGGCCTGACTCTTCGAGCTTGACGGCTCGCAGGTCAAAACGTGCACCGCGCCCGGCATCGTTGGTCAGCTCGGGGAAGGCATTGGAGATACCGCCGGCACCCACGTCGTGGATGGCCAGGATGGGGTTGCCTGCGCCCTGCTGCCAGCAATGGTTGATGACTTCCTGTGCACGGCGCTCGATCTCGGGGTTGCCGCGCTGCACCGAGTCAAAGTCCAGTTCTGCCGCATTGGTGCCCGAAGCCATGGAACTTGCCGCACCGCCGCCCATGCCGATGCGCATGCCGGGGCCGCCCAGCTGGATCAGCAGCGTGCCAGCAGGGAACTCGATCTTCTTGGTCAGCTCGGAATCAATCACGCCCAGGCCGCCGGCGATCATGATGGGCTTGTGGTAGCCGCGGGTGATGTCGCCGACCTGCAGCTCGTACTCGCGGAAATAGCCGGTCAGATTGGGACGACCGAACTCGTTGTTGAACGCCGCGCCACCCAGAGGGCCTTCGATCATGATCTGCAGCGGGCTGGCGATATGTTCGGGCTTGCCTATTTCGCTGCCCCAGAGCTTGGAGACGGTGAAGCCGGTAAGGCCGGCCTTGGGCTTGGAGCCACGGCCGGTTGCGCCTTCGTCACGGATTTCGCCGCCGTTGCCGGTCGATGCACCGGGGAAGGGCGAAATCGCCGTGGGGTGGTTATGTGTTTCCACCTTCATCAGCACATGGTTGGTAGCCGCCTGCTTCTGATAGCTGGGCGCGCTGACTGCGTCTGCCTTGGCATCGAACTTGGCGACAAATCGCTCGACCTCATGGCCTTCCATGATGGAAGCGTTGTCTGCATAGGCCACCACGGTGTGCTGGGGCGAGCAGGCTTCGGTGTTGCGGATCATGCCGAACAGCGACTTTTCCTGCTCCACGCCGTCGATGGTGAACTTGGCGTTGAAGATCTTGTGGCGGCAATGCTCGGAGTTCGCCTGTGCGAACATCATCAGTTCCACGTCCGTGGGATTGCGCTTGAGATCGTTGAAAGCGTTGACCAGATATTCGATCTCGTCTTCGGCCAGGGCAAGGCCCCATTGCTTGTTCGCGGTTTCCAGCGCTGCGCGGCCACCGCCCAGCACATCCACAAACTCCATGGGCTGTGCAGCCAGGGTGGTGAACAGTTGCTCGGCCTCCGCGCGTGTCGCAAACACGGACTCGGTCATGCGGTCGTGCAGCAAAGCGGCGACCTGGGCGGTCTGCTCTGTCGACAGCTCGGGCTTGCCGCCCAGCAGGCCGGACTTCATGTCCACGCGATACTCGGTCATGCGTTCCACACGGAACACATTCAGGCCGCAGTTGCGGGCGATATCGGTCGCCTTGGAAGCCCAGGGAGAGATGGTGCCCAGGCGGGGGGTGACGATGAAAGCCAGGCCTTCTGCGCTGCCCTTATAGGGGTCACCATAAGTCAAGAGCGCCGACAGGCGCTCTTGCAATGCGGGCGCAACTGCTCCCTCGGTGGCAACCAGGTGCACAAAGCGTGCAGATACGCCGGTGATCTTGGGGTGGATGGCGACCAGGTCGGTCAGAAGCTGTTGGGCGCGGAACGAGCTCAGGGCGTTTCCACCCTCAAACTGTGTCAGATGCAATGTCACGTGGCGGCCTGTTTATGTGAAGGCTGTTGAAAAGCGTCCTGGCCAATCCTCTGCCTGAGAGGACCGGGCCAAAGCGCTGAATTCGGTGAGCCTCGGATTTTACCGTGCCTCGGGGTTAGTCCGAATGCTCACACCCACAAGCCCTGCATGTTCAAGCGCGCAATGGGATAATTGCGGCCATGAGCATCACACTGAAGACCCCCGAAGACATCGAGCGCATGCGCGTTGCAGGCCGCTTTGCTTCGGATGTGCTGGACTACATCACCCCCCACATCAAACCCGGCATCACCACCCAGCAGATCGATGATCTCTGTGCCAAACGCATGGCCGAGCAAGGCACCAAGACGGCCTGCCTGGGCTATCAGCCTCCGGGCATGACGCCCTATCCGGCCTATGTCTGCACCTCGGTCAACCATGTGGTGTGCCACGGCATCCCCAACGACAAGCCTTTGAAGAAGGGCGATATCGTCAATGTCGACGTGACCATCATCACCGAAGACGGCTGGTTCGGCGACAACAGCCGCATGTTCATCATCGGCGAAGGCACGATTGCTGCCAAGCGGCTATCCAAGCTGACCTTCGAGGCCATGTGGAAGGGCATCGCCCAGGTCAAGCCCGGTGCCACGCTGGGCGATATCGGCCACGCCATCCAGACCTATGCGGAGAGCAACAACCTGTCCGTGGTGCGCGAATACTGCGGCCACGGCATCGGCAAGGTGTTCCACGACGAGCCCCAGGTGCTGCACTACGGCCGCCCCGGCGAAGGCATGGTGCTGGAAGAAGGCATGGTCTTCACCATCGAGCCCATGCTGAATCTGGGCAAGCGCGACATCAAGGCCATGCCCGACGGCTGGACCGTGGTCACCAAGGATCGCAGCCTGACCGCCCAGTGGGAGCTGATGCTGGCCGTCACCAAGACTGGCTATGACGTGCTGACCTGGTCCGATGGCTCGCCCACTCCGCCCGACTTCATCACGGCCATCCGTACCTGAGCGCGCTGCTGCCGCTGATCTGCATGCCGCATCCGGCCAAAGCTGGATGCGGCATATTTTTTGCTTGTAAACCTTGTGCTGCAAGCGCCATGCGCTCATCTTTTTGCCATCACAGGCCTCAAGCCCAAGTCAGTTGGGTTAAGGTGACGCTCAAGCACTTGCCCTGTTGAAACGCTTTTTTCTACTGCGCATGACCTCCTCTGCCCACTCCTACGCCCACTCTGCCGACGTCTCCGACCTCACCTCGCTACAGAGCCTGCGCGAGCAATACCGCGAGGCCAAGGCCCGGCAGATGGAGTTGCTGCGCAACCCCACGCTGGGCAGACGCAGCGTGCGCGGAGTGCTGCACCATTTCAGTGAACTGGCCGATGGTCTGCTGCGCACCCTCTGGCAACGCGCGCAGATGCCGCAAGGCGCTGCCCTGCTGGCCGTGGGTGGCTATGGGCGCGCCCAGCTCTTTCCCTACTCGGACATCGATGTGCTGGTGCTGCTGCCCCAAAGCAGTGCACAGCCAGCTGTGGAATTTGCGAGCAACATCGAACAGTTCATCAGCAGTTGCTGGGATGCAGGCCTTGAAATCGGCTCCAGCGTGCGCAGCATCGCCGAATGCCTGCAGGAGGCTGCACAGGACCTGACGGTGCAGACCGCCATGCTGGAGTCACGCCGCATAACCGGCAGCAAGGCCTTGTTTGCCGACTTCGAGCAGCAGTTCCGCGCGCAGCTCGATCCCAAGGCCTTTGTCGAAGGCAAGCTGCTGGAGATGCGCCAGCGCCACGCAAAATACGACTTCACGCCCTACTCGCTCGAGCCCAACTGCAAGGAATCGCCCGGCGGGCTGCGCGATCTGCACACCATGCTCTGGCTGGCCAAGGCCGCAGGCTTCGGCAACAGCTGGCATGAGCTGGCCGAGCAAGGCCTGATCACCCATTTCGAGGTCCAGCAGCTCGAATCCAACGAGTCCCTGCTCAGCCTGATCCGTGCACGCCTGCATGCCGCTGCCGGCCGCCATGAGGACCGGCTTGTCTTTGACCTGCAGACCGCCGTGGCCGAAGCCTTTGGCTACCGCTCCACCACGCCGGAGGGCCGCAAGCTGGCCATGCGCGCTGGCGAGACCCTGATGCGCCACTATTACTGGGCCGCCAAGGCGGTGACCCAGCTGTGCCAGATCGTGCGCATGAGCATCGAGGAACGCCTGAACCCCGGCTCGCACGAGCTGATTCAGCTCAATGATCGATTCTGCGAGAAGGCCGGCACCATCGAGGTAGTCAGCGACGATCTGTACGAGCGCGATCCGCATGCCATTCTCGAAACCTTTCTCATGTATGAGCAGCATGAAGGATTGACGGGTCTGTCGACGCGCACCCTGCGTGCGCTGTATGCCAGCCGCGATGTGATGGACAGTGCTTTCCGTCGCGATCCGGTCAATCGCGCCACCTTCATGAAAATCCTGCAGCAGCCGCGCGGCATCACCCATGCCATCCGGCTGATGAATCAGACCTCGGTACTGGGCCGGTATCTCTGGCCCTTCCGCCGCATCGTGGGGCAGATGCAGCATGATCTGTTCCACGTCTACACCGTGGACCAGCATATCCTGATGGTGCTGCGCAATGTGCGGCGCTTCTTCATGGCCGAGCATGCGCATGAGTATCCGTTCTGCTCCCAGCTCGCAGCAGGCTGGGACAAGCCCTGGATCCTCTATCTGGCGGCCCTCTTCCACGATATCGGCAAGGGCCGTGGCGGCGATCACTCCGTGATCGGCGCCGTCGAGGTCAAACGTTTTTGCCGCGCCCACCAGATCGACAAGGCCGATGCGGAGCTGGCCGAGTTTCTGGTGCGCGAGCACCTGACCATGAGCCAGGTGGCCCAGAAGCAGGACTTGTCCGACCCCGATGTGATTCGCGCCTTTGCCGAACGCGTCGGCAACGAGCGCAAGCTCACCGCCTTGTACCTGCTGACGGTGGCCGACATTCGCGGCACCAGCCCCAAGGTCTGGAGTGCCTGGAAAGGCAAGCTGCTGGAAGACACCTACCGACTGACCCTGCGCGTGCTGGGTGGTCGCGCCCCGGATGCCGCCGCCGAAATCGAAGCCCGCAAACGCGAGGCGCTGGTGCAATTGGCCCTGTCCGCACAGCCTTTCGAGTCCCACAAGAAACTCTGGGAGACACTGGATGTGAGCTACTTCATGCGCCATGAAGCGGCCGACATCGCCTGGCATACCCGCCATCTCTCACGCCATGTAGGCCAGGGCAAACCCGTGGTGCGCGCGCGGCGGTCGCTGGCCGGCGAAGGCCTGCAAGTGCTGGTCTATGCACCCGACCAGCCCGATCTGTTTGCTCGCATCTGCAGCTACTTCGACCGGGCCGGATTTTCCATCCTCGATGCGCGCGTGCACACGGCCAACAACGATTACGCACTGGACACCTTCCAGGTCGTCGCACCCACTATGCAGGAGCAGTACCGCGAACTCATGCACATGGTGGAAAGCGATCTGACGCAGACACTGCTGCGGGGCGGCCCGCTGCCCACACCCTCGCAAAGACGGCTGTCGCGCCGCGTCAAAAGCTTTCCATTCGCTCCGCGCGTCATCCTGCGCCCCGATGAAAAAGCCCAGCACTGGCTGCTGTCCATCTCAGCGTCAGACCGCGCCGGCCTGCTCTACATCATTGCCCGCATCCTGGCCCAGCACCATATCAGCGTGCATCTGGCAAAGATCAGCACCCTGGGCGAGCGCGTGGAAGACACCTTCCTCATCGAAGGCCCGGAGCTGCAGGACAACAACAGCCAGTTGCGCATGGAGACCGAGCTGCTCAAGGCCCTGGCCCAGCCCGGTTGAATCAGGCCCGGCAATTCGAGCTTTAGTTTGATGATTCGCTGCCGATAAGCAGTCACCACTACTACGGAAAGCCCATGCAGCTCGCCTCCAATGAAGTTGCGGCATCGCCGCCCACCACACGCAGTGGCCTGTTTCATATGCCGTTGTTTCGCCCCGGCACCGAGGTCACTCAGAATGGCCGACGCGAAATCGTCAGCCATGTCATCTTGCGCAGACGCGAACTGATGGTCTACCTCCGAGGTCAAGACGACCCGGTAAAACCCGATCGCCTGAGTCTTGCACCCACGGTGTTCACCACCGAACGCCGGCCTGAACCACTGACCTGGTTTCTTTGATCCCTCAAAACAAGAAAGCCGCCGAGCTCATGGCATCAGCGGCTTTTTCTATGGAATCCTCCGGCTATCAGCCCAGTTTGACCTGTGCATTGCCCATGACCTGACCCAGCTGCACCGGCGCGGCTGGCTGCCACTGCGGATTGAACTGCAGGCCTGCCGCTTGTGGAAACAGCATGACCACTGTGGAGCCGAGCTGGAAGCGACCCATCTCTTCGCCTCTAGCCAGCATCACCGCTTCGGCACCATCGTAATTCCAGGTCTTGATATGGCCTGGGCGCGGCGGGTTGACCAGGCCGTGCCACACCGTTGCCATGCTGCCCACGATCGTCGCCCCCACCAGCACTAGCACGAATGGCCCATGATCGCTATCGAACACGCAGACCACGCGCTCGTTGCGCGCGAACAAGCCGGGTACGCCACGTGCAGTAGCCGGGTTCACCGAGAATAGATCCCCTGGTACATAGATCATGCTGCGCAGCTTGCCGGCACAAGGCATATGAATGCGGTGATAGTCGCGCGGGCTCAGATAGATCGTGGCAAAGCTGCCGTTATCGAACTGACGGGCCAGAGCCGCATCGCCCCCCACCAGGGCGGTCGCACTGTATTGATGCCCCTTGGCCTGAAATATCTGCTCGCCTTCGATTCTGCCGAACTGGCTGATCGCACCATCTACAGGGCAAATCCAGTCGGCCTGCGCCAGAGGGCGAACACCGTCCTTGAGCGCACGCGTGAAAAAGGCATTGAAGGTCTTGTAGGCGGCAGGATCGGGATTGGCGGCCTCGGCCATGTTCACCCGGTAGCGCTGGATAAAGCGGCGAATGACCGCCGTCGTCAATCCGCCGGCCTCGGCTTGCGCAAGTTTTCCCATCAGCGCGGTCAGCGCCTGCTTGGGCAAGAAATATTGGGAAAGTACGGCAAGTCGATCAGACACAATGGATTTTTGCTATCAAAGTTATAGAGCTGTCGAACAGGATTCTAGCCAAGACCACGACAGCGGCGGCTATCTTTGAGGGCTACAGGCGTTTTACCCCATCCAGGCCACCGCCCAGGCACGATATCTCAATGATGCAAGCGTCATGACAAAGAGCCATGCACCCGTCTCATCGCTGCGACGCTTTACCCCTTTATGAGGGCATAAGCGAAGGCGAGACGCTACAATTCCAATGTTTAGCTGAATGCTGTTTCACAGCATGGCTTGATTGGATATCGGCCTTTTGTTCGGTCTGCGCAAACAGCGCAGCGCCCTTGCCACATTGAGGCCTGAGCACTTGTACTGCTCAGGCCTTTTCCGTGGTGATGACGAGCAAGCGCCGCAACTGACCTTTTCTGAGAGATTGAACAAATGGCCAAGGAAGAACTGATTGAAATGCAAGGCTCCGTGACGGAAGTCCTGCCTGACTCGCGTTTTCGCGTCACGCTGGACAACGGTCACCAACTGATTGCCTATACCGGCGGCAAGATGCGCAAGCACCACATCCGCATTCTGGCCGGCGACAAAGTGTCTTTGGAAATGTCGCCCTACGACCTTACCAAGGGCCGTATCACCTTCCGCCACTTGGCCAACCGTGGCCCGGCCCCCACGACACCTCGTTCAAAATAAATAGCGCCTCATCATCAAAAATTCGCCACTTTCAAAAGATGCGCAATTTTTTGTAGTTAGAATAGAGGCTTCGGAGCGTAGCGCAGCCTGGTAGCGCATCTGCTTTGGGAGCAGAGGGTCGCGAGTTCGAATCCCGCCGCTCCGACCAAATGACAAGGGGTTAGATCGAAAGATCTAACCCCTTTTGTCTGTCTACACTTCGCAGCCTCACGGTTGCTTATACGCGCCATCATATTTATTTGTGGCTTGACCGACCAAGAATCGCTCAACCCCCTTTGAGGCCAGCACGGAACATTGATGCTTTGCGCCCTCATGGCAGAAAACCGGCGGCCCCCGCAACTCCAGCTTCCACACCTTCGGCCCAAGGTGACACATGCAAGAGCTCTCCACGAGCTATGAAGCAGCCCTCGTCATCCGTGCTGCATGCCACTCGGGCGCAGCCTTGGCTGGCTCAAGGGAACAAGAAAAGTCGATGAGGCAAAGCCCTGACCGCAACAACCAACTCTCGGCTGACAGAAGGCAAAAGAAAAAGCCCTGACTGCTACAGCCAGGGCTTGGGAATTGGAGCCAGGGGTTAAGCCATCTTTCAGTGCTACAACCTGAACCTAGCGATGCGTATCTTGCTCTCGAAATATGACAGAAAGATGGCAAAAAGCCCTGACCGTTTCCGGCCAGGGCTTTATTGGTTGCGAGGGCCGGATTTGAACCAACGACCTTCGGGTTATGAGCCCGACGAGCTACCAGACTGCTCCACCTCGCGATATTCCGCGTCGGGGGCCAACCACCATTCCTAGGCGCCAGCATAATTTCCCCGACGGCTGCATTGTAGCATATATGTATAAATTTACAGCATGAATAGATATTCAGTAATGATCCCCGCCAGGAAACAACACAAAAGCCAGCTGGCTGGCCTAGCGGACTCTGCCCACTAGAACTCGTGTTGCTTATTTTCAGCCGCCTCTTGGAGCGCTTCATTCAGACCACCAGCCTTCTTCCAAGCGGCACCTTCAACCTGCTTTGCGCCCCATGGCTTCGCCCGTATCTATCCGGTAACTCGTGGAGCAATTGAGTTTCATGCCTCCAGGCAGTGACCCTTTCTTTCTATAGTCTTGAGAATCGCAAGGTTATTTGCAAACGATTCTCAATTGCAATTATCATTCATCCCATGGTGCGGCGAATCGCTGCACCGCCTCTTCATCGTGGGGCGCTGACAAGCGAGGGCTTGCAGCGTTTTAGCTAGCCAGCGGCCCTCTCCTATTAGCCAAGCCTTTTTTCCACGATCAAGCCAATCAAGTCGGCAACCGCAGCAGCACAGCCAAACACCGTTGTGCAATCACAAGCACGGCTCTCAACCGGAGCACAGGCCAGAGCTTCTCGACTGCGCCATCACGTTTGCGGCCTGCCCTCCGCAGCAGCGATACACTGAGCCGCTGACCCGGATTGGACGTATACAGACCTCAGCCCCCCCTGGCGATGCGATCCGAGTCCCTGCACGCGCAGCCTTTTCCTGCCCGGGCAGACAGCCTAACGACCGAACGGCAGGACCGAGCAATGCCCGCTTGAAAATCTGCAGGCACACCTCACGGCTTGCATTCCTGTCAACGAACTGACACAGTCAAACGTTAAAAAGGGACACATCAGCTTCAATCCACCCTTCAAGGAGTAGCCATGACCTACCTGTACGCCGCCTATCCTGAACTCAAAGCGACGATTCAAGAGATCATGACGCCAATGCCTGACCCGCGCTCTCCCGAAGAAGTTCTGCGGATGCTGTCCCAGAACCCTCCCGAAGGCGAGTACAGCGCTGACGCTTTCTAAACAGTCTCCAGATAAACCAAGCCACCTCAAAGGTGGCTTTTTTGTGTTTCAGGCCTAGCGTCGACCGTGCCCACGTCCGCCGTGGTGCTTATGCCCCCCCGCCATGACCACCTGACCGATGACCATGATGCTTGTGACCGTGCGAATGCCCGTAGAACCCATCATGGTGACGGTGCCCATCACCATGTCCGTGATGTGCGTAGCAGCCAGACAAGAACAACGCGAATGCCGAGACTCCAAGTAACTTTTTCATAGCAATAAGTCTAGGTTATTCAATCGCTTACAGGTATTCGATGTGTAAGCAAGTGAAGCTCCTGCCCACACCCCGTCGGCCTTGAACTGATTTTTTGTTTCTGCAGCTTCATATGAACCCGACTTTGGCGAAGCACAACAGCCCCCCCCAACATCCAGGACCAGGATGGCTGCGATACGAACCCAGGAATGAAGCTTGAGCGTCAGAAGCACCTTGCCGCCAGGGCCGACACCATGCTGCCGACAGGAAAGGATGGCCGGCACGGCGCCGCGCTTGTCCCCCGCAACTGCCGAGCCAGTGATACCGCTTGCGCCTGCCGCAGTGATGCTGCACATCGTCTGCTGGCGGGACGGCCGCAACTCTGCCCTGGCTGCAATTGAAGGTGTGCAGCGCCAATAACACGCAGGTAGCGCAATGGACAAGCCCAACCGCCTTCACGAGGCTTTCAGCGCCTAGGGGCCTGTTTGGCAAGGAAGTAGGGCTTCAAAAACAAAAATGCCTCACAAGAAAACCTGTGAGGCATTTTATAAACTGGGGTGGCTGATGGGACTCGAACCCACGACAACAGGAATCACAATCCTGGACTCTACCAACTGAGCTACAGCCACCGTAGAAGTCTCTATTGTACTTCAGAATTTGAGCTATCAAATCAAAATTGAGAGCAATAAACACTGAACTAGCAACGATTCAAGGCAAACACCTCTCATCAAATAAAAACGCTCTGCGCTGCAGAGCGTTTTCAAAATTCTGGGGTGGCTGATGGGACTCGAACCCACGACAACAGGAATCACAATCCTGGACTCTACCAACTGAGCTACAGCCACCGTAGAAGCATCTATTGTAATGCATAAATCAGACCGCAAATAAACTCGCGCCTGATTTAAATGCCTTACTGAGGACGCGGAACCTTGATCTGGACCTTGAAAGTCTTCTTCAACTGCTCATAGTAGGCCATGACTTCAGCCATGGAAGACCACTGAGTGAACTGCGCTTTTTGCTGCTCCAGGACCTGAGCATCTTGCGCAGGACGCGGGGCAATGCGGTTGACCTTGATCACCGCGTAACCTGCATTGCCAAGGTCGACACCCTCCCATGCAGGCAGGGCATTCGTGGGGGCGCGCAATGCCGCATCCAGCACTTCACGCGGCAGATCCCTGGCTTGATCGCGCCCTACCTCGACCGCCGCAGGCAGCTGAGCCGCTTCAGGCTTGGCCTTCCATTCGGCCATCTTGGCCTTGCCCTCCTGCTTGGCCAGTTCTGCGGACTGATGCGTCACATATAGCTGCTTGAGCTTCTCACCCACTTCATCCATGGACTGAGTATGCGCAGGAGCATAGCTCAGCACACGACCAGCCACCAGGTTGCTGGGAGCCAGCTCCACAGCATCAGTATTGCGCTTGTTCTCCAGAGAATCTGCGGAGAACAGTGCCTCAAGGAAACGCTTGTTGGCCAGAGGACCTTGCGCACCAGGGGCTGGCTCACGTGTCACGTTCTCGGCCTTGTGAACGCTCAGCTTGAACTTCTCGGCCACAGGCTTGAGGCTTTCGGACTGCTCGTAAACGGCGTTGGAGAAGGCTTCGGCCGCCTCTGCAAACTTGCGCTGGGCCTGTTGCTGCTTGAGGTCTGCTTCCAGCTTGGGGCGCATTTCCTCGAACGAGGGCACCTTGGGCTGCTTGATGCCGGTCAGCTCGATGATGTGAAAGCCAAAGTCAGACTCGACCACATCGCTGATGTCGCCCTGCTTCATCTTGAAAACGGCTTCTTCAAATGGCTTGACCATGGCATCGCGGCCAAAGTAACCCAGATCACCACCATTGGCAGCAGAGCCGGGATCCTGCGAGTTGGCCTTGGCTACCTGGGCGAAGCTCCTGGGATCTTTGCGCACCTGGGCCAGCAATTGCTCAGCCTTGGCCTTGGCTTTTTCACGCTCTGCAGCCGGAAGATCCTTGGCCGCATTGATCAGGATGTGACTGGCACGACGCTCTTCGGGACCGGCAAGACGGGCGGCGTTTTCCTTGTAATAGGTGCGCAGGTCGTCTTCGCTCAGAACAATGCCTTGCTGTACAGCGGCCAGGTCCAATTGGACATATTCCACCGTTGCTGCCTCGGGCTGTTTGAACTGATTGGTGTGAGCTTCATAGAAAGCCTTGAGCTCGGCCTCCGTGGGTTGGACCTTGCCTGCAAAGGCACTGGCATCAAACCGGGCAACTTGAATTTCTCGGCGCTGATACAGGGCGTCCATGGCCTGCTGCAACTGCGCGGCAGTCGTGAAGCTGGTCGAAGACACGGAACCCAGTACCTGATTGAGAGCCAGTTCACGACGCAGATTGGCTTCAAACCCTTCGGGAGTCATGCCCTGCGAGCCGACCAGAGCCTTGTAGGCTTCTGCATCCAGCGAGCCATCGGGCTTTTGCAAGGAGGCAATCGCGGGGATTTCACGCAAGGTACGCACCAACTGTGCATCGGGCGTTGTCAGGTGCATCTTGGCTGCAGCAGCTGCCAGCACGCGATCACGCACCAGCTTCTCCAGCGTGGCATAGCGCGCCTCTGGCGAGTCGAGCAGCTTGGCATCCATGGTCGGATTCTGCGCACGCAGGCGGTCGCTTTCAGCCCTGTGAGCGTTGTCCCAGTCCTGCTGGGTGATGTCATGCCCATCCACGCGGGCCACAGTCTGGCTGGACTCGGTGAAATAGTTCTGGTTGACTCCGACAAAAATGAAAGAGGGAATGATCAGCAAGAACAACAAGATCATCACGAACTTGGAATGCTTGCGGATGGATTCGAACATGGTCAATCTTTCTGCGGCAGCAAAAATAAAGGCGAACTTGCGTTCGCCTCATTAACAATGGTGAAAGCCGTGCGACCCGCTTGCGCCACCGACCGGGCCTCTACAGGGCACTGATGCTCTACAGAACTGCCATCCAACCTCCACCAACAGGGTTAGGCTAATCCTGTCCATTCTAACTGCCAGCTTTTCCATTGCCGCTGTCCAGCCAGGGCATCTTGCATAGAAATACCCCGAACAACCGTCACCTCCAGTAGCAATAAACGCCAAAACGCAAAGAAGGCTTGGAGCTCTCTAAGCCTTCTTTGCGCTGTAGCGGCGGATGCTGAATGTCTCGAACCGCCTAGCCACTCTGCGCAAAGGTCCATATCTCCAGAAATATCAGCAACTTGCAGAAGTCTCCAACTTTCCTGAGCACCCACATTCAAGGATGGCGCACACGCACGCGACTGCTGAGGCATTCACTGTTTGACGCCTGGTTCAGGCCACGGAAGCTACTCGCAGAACGCCCTAATCCAATCCCATCCGGCGTCCTCCTTGGCCTCGTCGTCGGCATCTCAAGGACGCCCCCCCGAGCACCCGATGTGAAGAGCAGGCTTCTACAACATGATCCTTCGCAGTCTCTACTACCCTGGGAATGCTTCTTTGACCGCGACATGCGAACCATCCTCGACCTTCACCCCACAGCAAAAGATGTGGGCGAGTTTGTGGACGTAAAGCACTACGCCCTGCATGACGCACACCATGAGGCCAAGCAACTGGCAAAGTCACTCACCCTGCTCCAGAGCCTGATTGCCAAGGGGACCTGTGAAATGGCCACATACCCGCACCCTGGCCCTCGCGCTTCTGATAGCACCGTCCCTGGAACAAAGCTGCTGATCGCGCTTCAGTGGATGCTGACCCTCTTTGACTTCTTCTGCCTGATTGGCGTTCCCGTGGTGAATGCCAAGACACCAGATGCCTGGCCGATGTAAGTGCGATCGACTCAATCGAGATAGCTGCTTGCGCTTTATAGACAGGTGCTACGGAGCGAAATCATGAAAAATCTCGTTGCAGGATTGATCCTGACCGCCGCCATCTGCATGGGCGGACCAGCACTCCCGCACAAGCAGATGAGCCAACCTTTCCCATCAAGACGCTGAGCGATGAATTCACGTGCCCCGGCATGCACACCGAGCGCTGGATGAAAAAGCCGTTCAATGCCTGAAAGTGAAACAATGACCAGAATCCCCAGTGAAGCAAGGTGCTCGGCTGACCAGTCCTGTCACCTGGAGAGCCTGCAGAGCGTCACATCCCGCCTAGGACAGCTATGACTGCAAAGAGTTGCAGCGCACACTGGGCATTCCTGATAGCCGCTTCCGTGTGTTTGAGCTGCCAAGCCGCGCCCATGGCCTGCTGATCTCCTCCAACGGCACGCGGCTCCCCCTACCCCCGCCTCAACGACAACACGACCCGCTTCTCAACGGGTTTCGCTTTTCTGGAACTCAGGTGCTCAAGAGCATGATCAGTTACCGCATTGCCAAGAGCTGACAAGAAAATCTGCAGGTGCAGGAAGATGCCCTGCCGCTGGCTGCGCAATGGGCCGTGCGCTTCATGACCGAGACCAAAGTGCTGCCGGCCAGCGTGCTCAAGCGCAAAGTCAACGAGAAGGTCAACCGCCGCAAGCATGGCAAGAAAGAGCTCCGCGATCTCAAGGATGAGCCTAAGCTGGATCTGCTGCCCACGGTCTTCGCCAGTGGTGACATACGCGCCCAAGGAGGGGAGACCTAGCGCCAGCGTCGCCTGGCATCCAAGGCGGAACCTGCGCCTGTTCACACAGGCTGGCGGGTCACCGGCATCCGACCCGGGAAGCTGAATGGGGCAAGGCAGGCCCATGAACGGCTTTCCCAGATGGCACAGAAGGCAGGCGGCAAGCCACCGAAGCCCTTCGACGAAGCCTCATGGCTTCGCACAGCAGTACACAGCAAGCCGTACATCCTTCAAAAGGCCTCCCGGCAATACAAGGAGCTGACCATAAAGGCAGGCTGGCTATTCAGATCCGGAAGATTAAAAAGGTTACGGCATAACAGTCAGAAGTCCCACGGAAGTTACATGCCAGCGACGAATGCGAATCAATAACCTGGAACGATTTTCATTCGCAGAAAAAATCTTGGCATTGACAAATTTTGACTGATTTACCACTCCAAACAAGAAGCAGGCTGACATAGATGAGGGAGGACGCACGCTGTAATTAATTGCGGCACCAATAGCGAAACACATGTACGGTGAAAGCAGATTGTCGCTTTGCGCTCAAGGAACAGGCGCTACCACTCTTCGATCGAGGAGGCTCTGGTCATATGTTCGCGAATGACGACCTCTTGGTTCTGACGCCACCTCTGGCGATCTTTGTTCTGGCAGTCATATTGGTTGCTGTCTGGCTCGCCCAACGATCTCAGCGCTTTCTGCTTTGGCAATCTTGCGCCTATTCACTCGCTGCACTGCCTCTTGCAGCTCAAACCTTGATGCCCCTGGAGGAGCTCACTCGCTACGCACTCTTGATTGGCAGTTTCTACCTGCTGAGCGCTTGGTGCCTTGCGAAAAGTTGGGCAGAGAGATGGCGTGTATCGGCCCAGCCACTTGTAGCGCTACTGATTGCCAGCATCACGTTAGCTGCGCTGTATTACTTCAGCCGGATCAGCCCCAACGTCTGGGCTCGAGTGAACTCCTTCAGTGTTGGTTCAGGTCTTGTTTTGCTGCTACCTGTCCTCCAGGTCTATTCAAGGAAAAACTCATTTGACTGGCTCGACAAGTCACTGCTCTGGCTGAGCATCATTTTCACAGCCTACACCCTTACTCGACCCATGATTATTTCGCTGCTGGGATACCGGGATCCACGGTCATTTCCAAGATCGCCGTATTGGCTCTTGACACTGGTGAGCATATTGAACTTCGCGATACTCTTTACCTTGGTCATGACCGCCATTGCTGCAAAAGAAACTGTTGGCAAACTACAGAAAGAACGTGACCTTGATACTTTGACCCAGACATTGAATCGCAGATCCTTCCATGAATATGCCCAGAAGCTTTTAACCGACATGAGGCTCTATCCCATGGCGGTGCTGGCCTGTGATATAGACCACTTCAAACGAATCAACGATATCTGGGGCCACGAATGTGGCGACAAGGTGCTGCAGCTTGTCTCCGCGACTCTGCAAAACCATGCAAGAGAGCACGACCTCGTCGCCAGGTTCGGTGGTGAAGAGTTTGTGATTCTGTTGACCGACATCGCACTGCAAGATGCAGAAGAAATTGCTCAACGCATCCGACGAGACCTCCGCTCGAATAAAGACCTTCTTCTCTCTGGCACAAAATTGACCATGAGCTTTGGGATTGCATCAATCACCGATCCATCCCAGCTGGACCATGCCTTGAGAGAAGCCGATCAGCTTCTTTATCAGGCAAAAAATGCTGGACGTGATCAAGTGCATGTATCGGGAATAAGCTATCCAGATATCTCTATCGAGAGCACTCATCCCAGCCTCGACCCATAGTTGCAAGATGACCTGCCGCAGCGCTTTATGAAAACCCTGTAGCGGGAGCTTTCCCAGCCTGCCACTGAGCGGGCTTTTGGCGTTCTGGGGAGCAATGCTCAAGAACATGATCATTTAGTGCATCGCCATCGACTGGCAGGGCGATCTACAGGTGCGGGAGGATTTACCCCGCAACAGATTTTCTTTGCCGACTGCGGCTCCACACAGGAACGCTCGGAGCGTCGCCCATCTTCGCAACTGCTTGGCGCTCAAAGCCAGGAAGCCAGCATCACTTCAATATTCGACCGTATTTTTTCAAGCGTCTCCTTAAAGCGCTTGCCCTCATCGGCCAGCTTCTTGTAATCGGACTCTTGCTTGCTCTTTAGGGCCGCAAGATGCATATCTAACTTAGCGCGCTGCCTCATGGCCTGATCCAAAAGCCTCTCAGCTTCCACTTGATCGGCAGCGTTCGCACTCATTTTCTGTGCACGCTTCATCAACACATCTATATGAACCAAGTCCGCTTCAGACTCGCGGATGTGTCTTTCAGCCATCTGTTCGATCGTTTCCATGGCGAACTCCTAGCCAGGGAGAGTCGCGTGAAGAGTCCTGCCAAATTGGTTGATATTCCGATCCTCTCGGAACACAGCAATCAAATCAGCTACCCCCTCGCAGTCGCCCCAATCTATAAGGTACCGCATCTGCCCAGCCCACAACAAGTAGGAGCAACCCAACACTATGAAGCCAATGAGCAAAACCGCTGAACTGGAATCTTCAGCACCAGCAATCTCTAACTTTTCAAGCTGAACAGCCCGCCACCAAGCGGGCTTGTTTTCTGGAGCACATGCTTACATCTCAATTCGGGCGGGCACTGCCTGTCAAACTGATGACTGACCTGTGACTGCGATGCCAGCACAGGCATTGAGCATGCCAGCAGCCGCTCCATTGACACTGGGATCAACCATGACCCCGACGCAATCGGCACACCCGATGCCAACACCGCCCCCCGAAGACCCGCCACTATCGCGCGGGCATTCGGGAGATGTGCCGCGCGAAGCCACGGGTGGGTAGTTGTAGACCTGCTGAACGTATCCAGCCCAAGGGCGAGCGCGAGGTAACCATAGACATTGCTGCGCATGCTCATGCATGCGTGAGCGCTATAGCGCCCAGGACTTCCCGCCGAGCTACATCATCGATCGCCCGGCTGCAGACCAGTCTTCCACAAAAACGGTCCGGAAGCGAACGGCCGGCAACAGCGTCAACCCTCTGGCTGATCGTGACCGGGAACAACAACGAAGCGAGCCCGCACAAACAACCAAATGAGCAGACTTCCTAGCAGTCCCATCCAAGTCCCAGTCTTTAAGGCCGTGGATTTGGATTCGCAGGAGATGGCTCAGGCCTCGGCACTGCAGCTCCAGGATCTGGCTGTGGTCGCTGTATTCCCTCCATTGCCGGGGGCCGCGTTTCCAGTTCAGGCCTTGGTGCTTTGTCATCGCAGGCGCTCAGCGCGCCAGCGGCCACCAGCAACGCGATAGCAGATAGAGATTTCATGATTGGCCTCCTGTCATCGAGCACGTAAGCATGCTAGCCCGACCAGTTACGCGAAATGGAGCCAATTTTGCAAAACTCACACCCTGAGACTCTCATCGGCATTTGCTCTGATTTCACCTTATCTATGCCTGTCCGATGAGCGAGACACCGATCTAGAAAGCTCAAGAGACACTCTAAAAGCAGGCATGAGAGCGAGAGCGTAAGAAGCCCGAAACGATGTAACCTCGGCCCGCCACCGCGAGCTTTTCTCAAGTTGCCATGAGCTCTCCTGCCGGCACCAAGCTGGGCTCAGGCTGGTCATTTTCGGTTGGTAGAGGCGGCTTGTGGCGGCTATTCGAGCTGGTAGAGAGGGCAAAGAAAAAGGGCTTAGATCGCTCTAAGCCCTTGATTTCTTTAGTTTTTTAGTGGTGGGTCCTGACGGTCTCGAACCGCCGACCTACTCCGTGTAAAGGTTTACACTTAATATAAAAATCAACAACTTACATACAAGACCAACCTTCCACACCAACTCCGAGCGCCTATTAGTGCAGTAAACAACAGTAGGCCGCCACAAGCCGCCAGAACGCCTAATTCCAGCTCAACCGCTGCCGAGCGCTTGCTGCAGCTTTTCGGGAGCATTCGGAGAACAGTTTTATGGCGATTCGCGAGTGTGAGCAAGTTGTGGAAAGGCTGCGCCAGCGGCGCGCTGCACGGGGGCATTTATTCAGGGCCATTTGCACGCACCTAGCGAGAGCATCTGGCAGGTAGGAACCCGGCCTATGCTGGGGCCGCGTCGAATACGCTTACCGGCGCAAACCGTAACAGCTCAGATGCTTCTTTCTGGGTCCCCGCCGGCCACTGATCAATGTCGTGCATCTCGATTGAGATCACGCTCCGCTTGTCATGCTGGTCAGCCAGCAGCCTGGGGACTGGCTTGTGCATACGACTCATCATGGGATGTGAGTCTGCAATCAACAAGGGCGGCACGAAGCCGCCCTTGTTAGGTGAGTTGCCGTCGGCACCAATGGGGTGCTGCCGTCCTGTTATGCCTTTGACCAGTCTATTCGCTTGTAGGCACGAAAAACAGGTACTCACCTGGCCCCATCTGCGGGGTAATCACATAGCCTTCGCATTGCCTGTCCTTGCATTTCACAGGTATGGCGCGGGGCCAGATAGTTGCTGCAGTAGGGTAACCAGGCAGGTACTGCGGCACATGCCATACCCCATAGTCACCGACTGGCTCTGCTTGCTGCGAGCCTGCTGCACCTTGCTCGCCACTTCCGAAGATCTGGCGTTGAATGCTCAACGGCTCATTGGTGGCCCTGGAATCGGGTGCAGCCAAAGACGAAGCGCAACATAGTGCAATCGCTAAAAGAACTAGAGTCTTGCCCATAGCGGCCTCCTCGAATAGGAATCACGCCCACTAATTGTCGTACAGCTGTGCTGTACGTGGGTCATCCATCACAGAGGTGATAGCCGTGGGGCGAGTGATTTCCGGTGCATAACTCGACTGAGCCTCTGAGGGAGCAGCAGGAGTTGGGCTGCCCTGTGCCGAAGCATCCGGCCCGTAGTTTTTCCGACGCTCATCTGCGGTCATGGATTGCGGGCATTTCGAACCCGTGATCTCCAGTGCCACGCGAGCGGCAGGATCCATGCAGTCCATAGCCAGCGAGGCTGCCTTCATGCCCTTGTTCCAGAGCTCACGGCTCATTTTCAGGCGTTTGCAATGCTCGTCCGTCCAGGTTGTGCCGAAGCTCACGCCAAAGCCAGGGCCGTTGGCACTGCCGCTGCTGCTACCCATGCAGGTGTCGTTGCTGGTCGTGAGGTTGGGGCCGTTCACGCTGGGAACGTTCTTCATGGTGTAAGTGCCTGTGTACTCCACAATGTTCTTGGACGTCCCGGATACCGTGTTGTTCAGGTTCTGAGTGGTCGTTCCGCTAGTTGTTATTTTTTGATCGGACGTTGAAGTGGATCTGCTGTCCATCGTGGCTACAGAGCGGCTTTCGGCCGGAGCAGCAACCGGATTGACAATGGTGACCGACTGATTCTGTTGCGCCCCCACAGAAGAGGAGCTAGAGGAGCTTTGCGCGCTGCTGTCGGCACTTTGCGCATAACTGCACAAAGGAACGCAAAGACTTAACAGAGCTATTGAGAATTTCATGCTTGGCTCCTACGTTGCCCGAGCCCGGCCAGGCAGCCAGGCCCGGGACAAACACAACTATCTTGGGACAGCTGCCTTAGTTGGCATTGGCAGTAGAGCCTGCACCAGCAGTACCGGAGGTGCCGCCACCGTTGGAGAAGTAGCCAGCGTTACCCCAGGAGCCGGCATTCTGATGGACGGTACCCACCGAAGTTGCGCCCGATCCGGTGTTGGTCCATGCGCCGCCAGGTCCAGAGATAGCTGCCGAAGTTGCGCCATAACCGGAAGTGGTGCCTGCATTGCTGTTCACATAGGACAGTCCGCCACCAGGGCCAGCGCCAGTGGCAACTTGGTTGGCTGTGTGCGAAGTGGCCGCACCAGCTGCGCCGCCGCTGACTGGGCCTGCACTATAGCCAGCCAGGGCCGCAGAACCTGCGTTGGCGTTGGTCGCAGCACCGCCACCTGCAACAGCGTTGCCCGAAGTTGCAGAAAGGCTCTTCACGTTACCGTAGGTAGTTGCGCCACCACTGACCGCAGCAGCACCAGCACCGTAAGGGCCTACAGCAATGCCGCCACCAGCAGCATTGGCGTTGGAGGTTGCACCAGAGGTTGCACTATTCATGCTCAGCGCAGCACCGTTGCCCGAGCTGGCTGCACCCGACACCGTAGCTGAAGATGCGCTCGACGTCGTGTTTGTTGCAGCGATGCTAGAGCCACTAACGGCAGCAGATGCAACACCAGCCAATGCAATAACCGCCATGGCAATCAGAGACTTTTTCATAATCGTTCCTTTGAATAGCGAGTTCTCAGACAAGTGAAAGAGAGTGTGTGTGAGCAAAAGACCAATTGCAGATCTGCAAGAGGCTCCTGTTAACCGTCATCAAGTCTTGGAGTGCTTATTTACTTTCCAAAACAGGCTTTCGGTAGAGGCAGTTTCAGAAAATGAATGAGAAACAGTAATACCCTATTTGTAAATATTTTCTTCAAGAAAAATATCTACTACAAAACTTATCGCATCCTTGAATTTTGTACATGTCACGCTATTTAATATATAGCATCTAGGGAAAAATTCTTACAGCGTCAAAATAAGTAATCTATATTTCTTTTTGTTTTTTATATCGATTATTTCAAGAACAAAGGGTTTTCATCTATTTCTGTTCATTTGCATAAGCTAATACCAAATATTGGAGTTTTAATTTGTAAAAAATAAAACCAAAATATTCTTTATTTGTTTTTTGTAGATTTTCAATAAGGTAGATTTTATTTTCCCGGGACTGCCAACCAATCCATCTACCTGCAGGGGTGCAACATGTATCTATCCGACGCATCTATGAGCTCGCGATCTGACGTCGGCAGAACGGAAGGCGCATCTATTGCCTTCGGTGGTATGTGGCCATCTGACATGAAAGGTCAGCAGAACCAACCTGTGCGAGTCTTTCTGGCCGATGAAGACAGACACATCAGGAACGTGATCGCGCAGGAGCTCATGCGTGACCCGCGCACTCTTCTGGTAGGGCAGGCTTCCAGCTACAAAGAAGCTCGCAAGAACGTCTTTTCACAAGAGTTCGATGTGCTTCTCATCGACCTAGCTATTGGTGAAGGCCAAGGAGTTGAGCTGCTGGAGTCAATCCAACTAAAAAGGCCTGAAGTGCAATGCATTGCAATTTCCGCAAGTGAAAACGACGATGCGGCTATGGATGCTCTTAAGCGAGGCGCTGTTGGATATCTGGTTAAGCACTCATGGTTTGGAAGCTATTTGCAGGCTGTGCTGGAAGTAGCCAATGGTGGGGCTGCGATATCTCCCCGAGTGGCGAAGAAAATCATTCCAAAAATATTCAATGCAGCTATGCATGGGGAAAACATCTTCACTCACAGAAAATTCGAGTCGCTGACTGAAAGAGAAATAGATATATTGAATTTGATAGCTCAAGGAAAAAGCACTCAAGAGATTGCGTCCTACTTGGAAATCAGCCCATTGACTGTGGCAACACATGTAAAAAACATTTATGGAAAAATGCAGGTCAAAACCAGAGCACAAGCTGTCAGATATGCGATGCTGACAGGTATCATCTGAACTCTCATTTTTGTTTGGATTTTAACTTTGAGTTAAATAAAATTTCTCTTACAGATATTCTTTGATCAAATACTATTGATAAAGTAATTTATTCGTAAGGTTGCAGACGATTTTTACCTGACTGATTTCAATTGTGCAGCCTCTGCTTGGTAATTTTCAAAAGCCTTCTCAACCAGGTTATGGGCAAAGCTTTAGATGTGAATCGCCCCGGCTTGACTAGACACTCTTGAGCCGTTGGAAATAGCGCTGTTCAAAATCGATGGGCCATAGCCCCGCTGCAGACGAATGACGGCGCTGCGAGTTGTAGAACATTTCGATGTAGTTAAAGATATCCGCTCGCGCGTCGCTGCGTCAGTTCAACATCGTCAACGCTTTTGCCAAGCCCGATGAGATGTGGGGCGTCCCGATTGAGGTCGACTCCAACACCACGGGCGTGATGATTGCGGTCGATGGGACGGAAATGCCTTTGATTGAAGGCTACTGATAGGCTGGCGGGCATCCGCTGCTCCTCTGCTACATTCCTTTACATGGGAGGAATGGGAGAAATGAGAGCTGTTCGGACTATTGCAATCGGTACAGTGGTTGCAACTTTGATGCTTACAACCATGGCAACACAGGCAGAAGTGCTCATGGGAATTAACTACCACGCCACGCTCGGCGACATCAAGAGACTGTACCCAAACGCAACATACGAGAAGCTAAAGCCTGCTTGGCTGACCGAAGAGGATGCATTCATCAAGATCTCAGGAGTAGGGTTGGGCGGCACTCTTCGTGTAGCTTTTACAGATCTGAGGCCTGCCGCGAAGAGATTGCTTGCGAAAGAAAAAGATAGCAGCGCCTACAAGAAAATCGCGGCCCAGAAAGACGATGACGCACTCACTGTTGAGTGGGTCAGGCTAACTTATACGGCGCCCGTCACGCTTGACACTTTCAAGAAACGATACGGATCTCCTGGCAAGTGCGAGCACGACGAATCGTTCGCATTTGAATGTGAGTGGCCAAATAGGGCATTGACCGCAAGCATGTCCGCTGATGGAAAAATCATTGGCTCGGTGGCCACTGGCTTCACACTCAGCGAGAAACAAATGGGATACACCTTGAAGGGGGAGAAGATTCCGCCTTGGCTGAGTCCAGCCCGGAACAATCTCAGTGAAGAAGATCTGATGAAGAAGGAGTACGACACAGCTCTTGAAAGCGCAATACACGACCTAGAGCGTGCAGGCATTGACCTAAACGGCCCGATCAACGATCAATTTGACAAATCAATCCGATTTTTTGCGCAGGAAGCAATTAAGCAAGGTTTAGTCGACAAGGTCGGCGATATTGCGGCATCGCGCAGTGCATTACAAAATGCAAAAGCACAGATGCTGCAGCAGTATGGGAAGTGAAGCCTAGCGCTTTGCTAGAGGCTTGCCGCAGTCCTTGTTGCTCTCCCAAGGCCCCCCTCTGCTACATTCCTTCACATAGGAGGAATAAGAGAGATGAGACCTTGTCCGATTGCCGCATTCGGTATTGCGTGCATTGTGCTGTCGGGGTGCGCCACAGGACCTCAAGTCATCAGCAGCAGCCCGCGCACTATCGTCGTCCGTGGTGGAAGTGCCTTGGTTCAGGAGGCTCAGGACCTTGCTGAGAATGAATGCAAGAAGCACAAGCTACATGCACGCCTATCAGGAAAGCCGACAGTCAATCAGTTTGTATTCGATTGCATTGAGTGAGCGACTAAAACAGACTGCCAGTCGCTGAAATCTTTGCGGCGCCCAGCTTTCCTGCAGCACTTCCAAACGCTCCCCAGATGCCATCGCTAGCTTGACTGGCTGCAATCTTGTTCTGATTGATCTGGCTATAGGTGTTCGCAGCCCCAGCCAGCCCTGCCTGGGCGCCTGCGAATCCCGAATTCAAAACCCCCTGCCCGCTTGTGGCAGCACTGAGCCCAGCCCCTGCGCTACCTACTGCATTTGAGCCCAGTTGAGAAGCAATGGAGGCACTTGTGCCCTGAGCACTTGCAATATTGCGCCCCAGGTTTGCCGCGTCCATGCGCCTGGCATAGCCCTGCTGCTCCACAGTCTTCATGGCGGCATTTGCCGCGCCGGCCTTGGCTTTGGCCGCGCCAATGTCCAAAGCTCCGGCCATGGCCATCACCTTGCCGCTGGCGGGGTTCACCCCCGAGCGCTCCATGGCACGCATCGTGGCGCCGCGTTGGGCCGCGATACTGGTTTCCACATCGGCGCTTGCGGCTGCAGCCTCGGCCGCGCGGCGCTCCGGAGTGTCATAGGCCTGGGCATCCGCTACCAGCTTCTGCTCGAGCGGGCGGTAGGTGCTGGTGTAGTCCTCATAGCCCGCCTGGGCCACCTTGTTCTGCAGGTTCTGGGCTTCCAGCTGCGAGCGAGATACCTGGTCGGCAATCGCCGTGGCCGTGGCGCGTTCATCGGCTGTCTCGCCGTAGATCTGCTTCGCCCATTCCAGTTGCTCCTTGGACAGCTGCGCCTGCATCAGCGCGGCCGCGTTTTGCCCGCTGGTGTCTACTTTGGTGCTCTTTCCCATTGCTCAGTCCTTTCCGGCGCGCTGCGCCCGCTCCTGGCCGCAGCCAATTCGTTTCGAGAATCCCGTGTGGGTGATCTGTCCGCCCACAAACCGCGCCAGGCGGCCGGCATTGTTGGCCTCGCGCGAATGGCAGCTCATCTGCACGCGCCCCAGCTGAGCCAGCACCCGCTCGGCATAGCGCCACAGGTGCACTACCACCATTCCGCCGCGCGCGCCCTGCTCCATGAACAGCATGTCGTCACAGGCCACCGGTTCGCCCGTATTCAGGTCCTGATACAGGTTCAGCCACACGCTGCCCAACAGCAGGCCATCGCGGCGCACAGTCAGAATCAGCAGCTGTCCGGAGCGCTCAATCTGGCGTAGCTCATCCCACTGCACATGGGCCGGCACGCCATGGGGCAAGGTTTCCTCGAGGAACCGCAGGCGCTGGGCGGCCAGCTCGCCGGCGGCCGGATCCGGCCCCAGCTGCTCGGCCTGGAACACCAGGTCGCCGCGCCGCTCCACAGCCACCGCGCCCACGGACAGATCCGGTAGGCACTCGGCCACCACCTCGCGCGCCACATCAACGGTCAAGGGCAGTCCGATACGCTTGGCCAGGGCCACAGCAAGCAATCCACGCATTGGTTCTCCAGCGCCAGCAAATCCGGCAGGGCACATGAAACGACGGCCCTGCCCAAGATTCAAGGGGGTATCAGGAGACTGCCAAGAACACCGCTATGCATGCACCCATAGGCACAACAGCATCCAGCAAGCTCCCCATACTCCAGGCCCGCGGATCGAACCCACCCCACCAGGGCATGCCCGTGCGGTGCCCGCCCGCAAATGCCCGAATCCATCGGTATTCGGCCTGGGTGTGCTCGCGCGCCAGCCACCAGCTACAGGCCAGCGCGCCACCCAACCACCAGTTGCCCAGCACCAGGCCGACCAGTGCCTGGGCCAGCATGGCGATCAGCGCGTGAATCAGCGGCGTCCAGTCCATCAGGCGCTCGCAGTCACAGGCACAGAGCCGTAGAGGTCGGTCCCTTCGACCGTGGGCGTCAGCTCATACAACCACTGCACCACATCACCACCGGGCGGCACCAGGGGCACATCGATCACGCGGCTGGTCAGAGGGCGCTTGCCCGCTTGAAACGCCGACTGGCTCACATAGCCCTGCAGCACGGCTTGGCTGCCGGGCGAGTTGAGCGTGCGGATCGTGTACTGGGCAATCACAAAGTGCGTGATAGGCGCGCCCGAGTCGTCGTCGAACAGGGAAGCGTGGATGCCGATAATGTTTTCAGTCATGTTGTTCATCCTTCGGAATAAATAGAGACAAGCGTTTTGAGGGAGCGTGGATGGTTCAGCTGACTGGTGCGTCCACCTCCGTTTTCAGAACGGGCACGCCATCTACGATCAGGTGAGTGGCGTCTGTGACATCGAGGCCAACAGGCACACAGACCACGCCAGGCGGCGTGATCTCTGCGACGATGGATTCAGGGCATTCCAGCATTTGGAAGATGGCGGTTTCGCCAGAACGGTGCATTGCGTAGCGCATGTGAATTACCTCTTGGAAACGATTACTGAAATGGAACGGGCAATTACCGATGACACAGGTGCCGTGTTGTTGCCGGCCACATAGAGGCGCACACGACGAGTTAGCCCGTTACCCGAGAACGTGAAGCCGAAAGACTTCATGCCGCCTTCGCTCAACGAAAACTCGAATTGCGTGCCACCATCCACCTGTATTCGCAAAACCCCTCTGGTGCCGGCCCTCACCTCTGCGTGAAAACTGACGATGTACGTCGCACTCCAATCAGCAGCTGGTGCCGTCACGCCGAGAATTTCTCCATCGATAGGCGAGACTTGATCCGCGGCCGTAACCCCTACTGCAACCGTCGCGATGTTGTAGTCAAGGTTCTCCATGGAAATGACACGCTGCGCAGTCAACGTGCCGCTGAAAGTGCCAGATGCACCGGACAGATTCCCGAAGAAGGTGGCATTTCCATTCTGGACATTGAATCCAGGCATGAAAATGTTTCCGTTGGCCTGAATCTCGACATACCTGCCGTTGTTGGCGTTACCCAGCAAGATGCCGTTAGGCCCGATGTGAAAGCCACTCTGCCCCGCCGGCGGCCACAGGTAGCCCGAGTAGCCGCCCGAGTTCAATCCATTGCCATTGATGGTGATGCCGCCAATGGTTCCTGCGCTCGAGTAGATGGTCCCGCGCACGGTCACACCTGAGAACTCGGCTTGACCGTTGGAGTTGATGCTCCAGCCCGTCGAACCCGTCACGTAGTTCGAGGAGTTGATCCAAGATCCCACAGACAGATTGCCGCCCGTGAGCTTGGTCACGCTGATGCTGGTGGCTTGGATCGTGTCCGCCACCAGGTTGCCAAAGCGGGCCCAGAGCGCCGTCACGTTGTTGATATAGGCCGCATCCATATAGACGCCGGCCGGCACCGAAACCCCGTTGACCGTCTGCGACGTGGTCTGCACCACAAACGGCTTGACGTTACTCACGCCTGCAGGCGATCCGCTGGGGGCCGCGATCCAGAAGGAATTGGCCAGCACTCCAAAATCAATCTGCGGGCCCGCCGTGTCGCTGGTCGTGCCCGAGATGCCGAAGCCGCCCACCACCTGCTGGCCGCCCTGGGACAGTTGCATGCGCACGGAGTACTGCGCACCCAGATAGCCGTCGGTTGTCGCGCGGGCCGTGGCCTCGGTGGCGATGGCGGCCGAGGCCTGCTCTGCAGCGGTCACATCCTCCAGGGTGATGTAGTCCAGCTCGCAAAACCCCACCTGACCGTTGTAGTTCCCCAGGAACATCAGCGACAGCAGCGCCGTCTTGTTCGCCATGGTTCGCGGCGAGGCTTTGGTGCCGGCCCCAGTGGATGAGCCAGCCGCACGCCCCTGGAAGTAATACTCCACGGTCTGCCAAGCTCCCAGCGCAGGGGCCGCATTGGATACGGCATAGTGCGCTGAGCTAAGGTTAGAGAGCTCTGCGTTGTTCGTGTTCACATACAACGTATTGGCAGCGTTACGGGCAGCAATACCCAAGTAGACGGTGCCTGAGCCGACCGTGCGCCGATAACGTGCAGTCAGCTTGTAGAGCTTGGCGTCGTCAAAGGGGATCGTGGGCAAGTGGCGCAGCCATTTCAAGCCGCTGGCCGTTGCATGGCCTACAGTCAGAACCGCTCCACCACGGGCGTCAGCCGCCGCAGCCGTCACAAATGTGGCTGCTGCGTTACCGGCGTCAGCGGTCCATTCCGACTCACCGCCCATCGGATTCAAGGCCTGCAGACCAGCAGCTGCAGACCCCACAGCCGCCTGCACCTGATCAAGGCGAGAGGATTCGCTGGTCACGCGCCCGTCGATGTTCGTCACCCTCGTGTCCACTGCCGTCAGCGCTGCGGCCGTAGCCAGCTGGCCGGTACCGGTTGGCATGCGGCTTTCCAGCGCTGTAGCGCGGGATGCCAGCGCCGCATCGGCATTCGCGCTGGCTGCTGCCAAGGTATTCACCGCAGCATTCACGGCACTCAGGCCGGCCACGCCGTTATCGCGCCAGGCTGTGACCGTGGCTCCCAACTCCATCTGGGCGCGGTCCCATTCCACGTAGCCGGCGCTGATTGAGGCTGTCCCCAAAACGCGCAGAATCATGTGCATTGCTGCAGTGCCTGCCGGGAGAACTGGCGAAACCAGCGTGATGCGCGTGCCTCCCTCTCCCGGTGTCACCAGGACGCTGGTGTAGGTTGCCAAGCTGGCACTTGTTGTCTGATCGGCCCGTGGCTGCAGATAAATTCGCACCCCCAACCCTGCAGAGGCCCGCACAAAGACGGAAAGTGCAACACGCTGCCCCTCGACAACACCCGGCTTCAGATTGGCATTGGGATAGATGTCCGCATACAAGGCCGTAGCTAACCCAGTGCAGTCCAGACGCTGCGCCTTGCCAGTCGGCTCCAACCATGAAGTGACGAGGGAAGGATTAGCGGTCACACCTGTCGCACGGCCGATGAAATATCCGGATGCCATGCCTGCAGGACTGCCCTCCAGCTCAAAGCTGGGGTTGTGCAGCAGGTTCTGCCCGCCCGCCTCCGACACACTGACCTGCAGCGAGTCAATGCGCGAGGTCTCGCTGGTCAACCGCCCGTCAATGCCAGTGACCTTGCTGTCCAATGCGGTCAGGGCCGAGCTGCTGGCCTTGCTGCCGAGGCCCGTGGTTGGGCTCTCCACGGTGTTCTTGAGCGCCGCCAAAGAACTGCCCTGGCTGGTGATGGTGTCGCCTTGCTGGGTGACCGTGGACTGCAGCGAGGACACAGCAGAGGCGTCGGCCTTGCCTTGCACCGCTTGCCCCAGCTCGGCAACACTTGGCTGCCATGCTTTGGGCGGCACCACCGTGCCTTGGTACAAGCAGGCCCAATGCACCGTTGCCGCGCCACTCGTCACCGTGCTGGGGTAGTAGTAGAAATCGACCGACGTGCCCGGCGCAGTCGCATGGTTGAAGCCAAAGGTATAGGTTGCGATGACCTTGTTTCCATTGCGCACAAGGTTTGTCGTAATCCCTTGCTGACCATTGACCCAAGCCCCCACAGAGGATGTTGTGTCACCACTTGCAGGCGTGTGCGTGATGCATGCGACCAGCGTGTAATACTCGCCGCGAGTCAGCGCCTCCGCTGGTATGTAGCTGCCGATCTTGTACGCTCCAGCAGCTCGCACCAGCTCCACATTCGATGCCTTGAGCAGGTTGTCGCCAGCGCCTTGAAGCGCATCGAGCGAATTCGATAGCGAGGTGATACTACTGCCCTGGCTGGTCAGCGTGCCGTTGATATTGGTCACGCTCGTTTGCAGGCCGCTGATCGCTGTGGCCTGCGAAGCGTTGACGCCCTCGGCCGCCGTTACACGATTGGTCAGCGTCGTGAGAGCACCGGAGGTGGAGGTAATGTTACCCTCGGCTGTGGTCACACGCGATGAGAGCGCCGTGGTGGCGTCCGCATTCGCGGCATCAGCAGTCGCATCTTCCACCGTGATCGACTGCACGCGCAGCTGCAAACCGCTTGCCAGCGCTGTATTCATGCGCAGCCCGAAGCGCAGGAGAACGGCAGTTGCACCCCAGGCGACAGCGCCCGCCGCATTCGCGGCCTTGTCCGAGAACAGGGCCGTGATCTCCGCGATCTGCCCAGCGGCGGAGATGGTTACAGGGTTGCTGAAGGCATCGCCGCCAGCTGTATAGGTGGCGGTATTTCCGCAAGCAACGATGTTCATTCCAACCGGGAACGACGGCGCCGCCACGATCTTGAAGCGAGCCCGCACACGATAGACGCGGCCTGGAACGGCTTGCACGAGGCCCTTGGTCTGCACGCCTGCTCCAAGTGAGGTCCAGTTGTTGAACTGAGCGCACACGCCGAAGTCGGCGTCGTCGGTCACGATGGAGCCAGGCAAGGTGTTCACCGCGGTTGGATCGCCTTGACGCGAGGCAGTCCAGTTGCCAAGGCCGGCGCTGAAATCGCTGGGCAGCACCGGGCCATTGGTGATCGAATTCTGCAGCGCCGTGATGGCCGTGCCCTGACTGGTCAGGGTGTTGCCCTGCGTAGTCACCTTTGAATCCAGCGCCGACAGTGCCGAAGCATCCGCCTTGGTGTTCGCAGTTGCCTGGGCTGCCGCAGCAGCGGCTGCAGCGTCCGTGGCCACCTTATCCGTCACAGCCCCCCAGGCACTACCCGTCCAGCGCTTCGGCGTGTTGGCACCGCCTGTGGTGTCGATCCACAGGTTTTGCGTCTGCCGGTCAGCTACAGCCGGGGCCGTGGTGCTGTAAATCACCTTGCCCTTGCCACCGGCCAGATCACTGGCAGCCTGCGCTGCCGCTTGGGCTGCATTGGCTGTGCCGGTGGTGGTGGTCAGCGTGTTGCTCAGGCTGGTGACCTGGCCAGAGGTAGAGGTGATATTCCCTTCTGCGGCAGTGACGCGCGAAGTCAGGCCCGACAAGGCCGAGCTAGTGGCCGCATCGCGCGCCTGGCTGTTGTCACTCCACCCTGTAACCGTGGCACCCAACTCCACCTGGGCACGGTCCCATTCCACCCATCCCGCACTTGCCGTGGCCGAGCCCAGTACCCGCAAAAGGATGACCAGTGCAGTAGTGCCGGCCGGCAGAGCCGAGGACAGCACAGTAATGCGTGCACCACTCTCCCCCGGCGTCACTACCGGGCCGTTATAGGTTGCCAGCAAAGCAGTGGCGGTCTGACTGGCGCGGGCCTGGATATGCAGGCGCACAGTAAGGCCTGCGCTTGCGCGCACATAGGCTGAAAGCGCAACACGCTGCCCCTCGACTGCGGCCGGCCGGAAGTTGCTGTCTGTAAAGATGTCGGAAAACAGCGTGGTCGTCAGCCCCGTGCAATCCAGTCGCTGGGCGCGCCCAGCAGGATCTATCCACGATGGGACAAGGCTAGGATTGGCGGTAACTCCAGACGACCGGACATTGGCAAACCCGGCTGCGATACCCGCGACGCTACCCTCCACGTCGAAACTCGGGTTGTAGAGTAGGTTCTGGCCACCAGCCTCTGCCAGGCTGTTTTGCAGGCTGGTGATCTGGCCGCTCTGGTTGGTTAGCGATCCCTCGGCAGCGGTTACTCGGGTGTCGAGCGCCGTCACTGCTGACGCAGTGGCAAGCGATCCTGTACCGGCAGGCAAACGCGCCTCGATGGCGGTGGTGCGCGAAGCCGCTGCAGCATCGGCAGCAGCGCGGGCGGCCGCCTCATCGGTCACGCTCGCCTCGCTGGCCACCTTTCCGGTACCAGTGGGCATGCGCACCTTGACTGCATCAATGGCCGAAGCATTAGCACTGTCACCAGACACTCGCGCCTGGCGCTCGCTCCAGACCAGGCCAGATGTGACCTGGGCCACATCGCTGCCGGTGTAGTTGCCGCGCAGCTGGGCGGCCAGAGTGGTGCGCGCCGTTGCTTCGGCAGTCAGGCCCTGCTCGGTCTGGGTGATGCGGTTGGCGTGGTCGGCCAGCTGCGCCGCATGCGCTGCTACGGCTTCGCCCAGGCTGGCATAGTCGCCCACCAGATCCCAGTAGGTGGCGTTCGTGGGCAGGTTGCCCACGGTGTTGACCTTGGCGCGGTAGAGCTTGTTCTGGTACTTGACCAGCTGCCCCGCCTCATAGGCCTGGGCTGGGTCGAAGTCGCTTGCGCCGATGATGTCCGAGACCTGGGCATTCACGGCATCAATACGGGCTTGCAGGTCGTTGGCCGCAGCCTGCAAATCTGCAGCCATAGCTGCCACATCCTGGCCGCGCGCTGCCGCCTCGGAGGCCACGGCTTGCGCGCGGGTTGCGGCCTCAGCGGCAATCGCCTGCGCACGAGCGCTGGACTCGGCAACCAATGCCTGGGCGCGCGCCTGGGCTTCGGCCAGCACGCGGGCATTGACGCTGCCGGAGCCCGTGCCGCTGATCAGGTCAATCTCCCGAGACAATGTGGCGTAGAGCTGGCTCTGGGTGATCTTGCCGTTGAGCACATCTAGCAATTGGCTCACATCTTGTCCAGTGCTTACTTCGAGGCCATTGATACCTCCAGCAGGGTCAACAGAAAGAACGCCATCTGCGCTGAGCCACTTGATCCACAGACGCCAAGTTGTCCCAGGGTTGCTTGCATAGCTTGCAACAGCTCCAGCAAACCGCATCAGCTCAACAGCCTTGTCGAAAGTCGGCAATGGACTAGATGGACTCTGGATAACGCCGTAAACAACTGTCATTCCATGCCCATGACCTTGCGGATAAATGGGAGGGTCGTGCTCAATGACCAGATTGGAGATAGCTCCGTGAGCCACAAACCCGGTGGGGGTTGGTGGAGGCGTCAGATCCGGCTCTGTCTCGCCGCCTCCAGGCACACCGGGCACCAGGCCACCACCCGCTCCGGGCTTGGCGATCCCGGAATCAATCAAGTCCTTGGCCGTCAGTGCCCGGCCATTGCCGCCGCGCCCCATCAGCACGCGCAGCTCCTCGGTAACGCGCTGGCTCCAGTTCGGCGCGTTGGTACCCGGTAAATCCTTGCGGGGAGTCGTTGCCATTAGCGCAGCTCCTCCACGGCCTGGGCCAGGGCCACGCCCTGCACCGCCTGCTGGCCCGACAGATCAATCTGCCAGGCGCGCGCAGGAATGGGCGGCAGCCGAAACGCTTCTGGCCCGAGCGCAGACAAGGTGAACTGCACTCCGCTGCTATTGCCGGAATTCACCGCCACACAGCGCGGGCCAAAGGTCGCGATATGCGCCGCCACCTCGCGCGCGCTCAGCTCCAGGGCATTGAGCTTGACCGTCACCGGGTAGCCGTCTGCCACCACCTTGCACCAGCCAAAGCTCGCCGGCGCCGGCATGGCAAACACCTTGGACACAAAGCGCGCACTCATCAGCGCCGCGCCCGCATCCCATTTGCGCACCTTGGTGCCATCCAGCACATACAGCGCATCCTGAAGCCGGTCCAGGTACAGCGCGTCATAGCCTTTTTCCAGATAGAAGATGCCCGTGGGATTGATTGGATCCACCAGAAAGCCGCGCCGCACGCCGCCGGCGTCGGTGTAGAAGCCCAGAAACAGGCCTTCATACAGACCCGCCACCATGCCGGCTGGCTTCATCGCCTGCCAGTCATCGCGCGTCAGCAGCCCATTAGTGACCAGCTTGGCCCCGCCAGCGCCGTAGTAAGCCAGGCCGTCGGGGGCCGGCCAGGCAACGCCATGACCGAAGCTCACCACCGCCTGCGGTGCCAGGCAGGCCTGGCCCACCTCCAGCGGCTGCTCGTCCAGGCTATCGGGCGAAGTCCCAGCCACCAGAACCGGATCGGCCGTAGTCAGCACCAGCAGCCGCTGCCCGAAGGTGGCCAGCGCCAGCGGCTTGGCATCCGGCGGCAAAGTCTCATAGGCCATGGGCCAGGCATAGGGCTTGTAGGCCTCGCAATAGCGCACCGCATTGCCGCTAATGCCTGCCATCATCCCGTTCCACATGGCTGTCAGGTACGACAGATCCTGGGGCGGCTCCAGCCACTCCACCGTCTCCAGCACCTCGCCCAGCGTGCGCCCGTCGTCGGTGGTGCTCGTCGTACCTGCAGCAATCTCGCGCAGAAAGAAGAATTCAGCGGTCCCGGTCGTTCCCGTCTGAGTCCGGTAGATCCGCACGCGATTGATGACAAACGCACCAGAAGGTGGCCCAAGAATGGCCGAGATAGTGACTGTCGCGTCCGTGGGCGCGGTCAGTGCAGCCGACACCGGTCCGGGCGCGCTCTCCTCCCCCTTGTCCGTCACATAGGTGTAGACGTAGTAGCGCACCTCGGTTTCCGGGCTGGCGCCGCCAGAGGTAGACAACAGAGGCGCAGCCAAGGGCGCGGGCACGCCCAGCTTGCGCCAGGCTGCTGGATAGGTGCCACCAGCCAGCGCAATCGTGTTGTCCGTCCATTTCGGGAAGCCATCACCGGTGTAATAGGTGCGCTCCGTCGTGTCATCGGCCACCATGGCGCGCACGGCATGCACAATGCCCGTCCAGGACATCCAGTAGCGACCATCCTCGGCCACATCGCGGCCAAAGCGGTAAATGGTCTTGCGGCCCGATGGCACCGTCGCCACATCCAGCGGATCGCGCCAGGGCCGAAAGTCGCCGCGCCCCGGCTTCTGGTTCCACGAAACCGTGCCCACCGTCTCCGGTAGCAGCTTGGGGTGCGGCGCATTCACGGCGCCAGAGAAACCAGAAACCGTAACCTTCATCACCACCCCTCAGAAATACGGGCGCACGCGCGGGCGCACCGCAGCCCGACCACGCCACACCTCGACATTGATGGTTTCGCAGCGCGCATTGAAGTCACCACGCAAGACGGGATCACCGCGCAGGCGCGCCACGGCGCCGAGAGCAATCACTTCGCTGTATTGATCAAACACCGCGTCGTCGATGCCCATGGACATATCGCCCGGTTTGAGCGTCACCTCCAGCACCAGGCCCAGATCAGCGGCTACAGGGCGGTGCAACACCACCTTTCGCGCATCCGGTGTCATCAGGTACTGGCCGTCGCCCAGGCCCGGTCGCCACAGCGCCAGGGATCCATGCCCCGACAGCTCTGCAGCTTCCACCCGCACCAGAGCGCTCTGCCCGGGCAGCGGGATGGCGTATTCAGACTGACCGTCCACCGTGATGATCGGCTCCAGCGTCATGCGCCAGGCGCGCGTGCGATGGCAGAAGTCCTGGGCCGCGCGGCGCAACTGGTGCACCACGGTCGGCTCAGGCGTGCCCAGCTCGACTGCCGGCAGCACGTCGGGGAAGAAGTCCGCCCAATCGCGCATCAGCGGCTCGCAACGTCCGTTGTCGCAGCGGCAGTGGCCGCGCTGCTGCCCTGGCGGAAGTTGGGATTGGAGACAGACACCGGTGCGATGGCCATGGTGGTCTTGAGCTCGATGCCCAGCGCGGTGGCAAATGCCGCGTAGTGGGCCTGGGCGCGCGCGCCGTTGCCCGCATAGTCCGCATCCTTGAGATACACGCGGTACAGCATGTAATCCAGCAGCGCGTTGGCGTAGATGTCAGCCACCGAGATATTGCCCACCACGGCGGTGTAGTCGCTGCCTGCCGCAGGCTCGCTGATGTCCGTAGGGGTAGCCGAGTAGTTGATTTCCACCTTGGCGGTGACATTGGCCGGCGGGTAGACCCAGAACGCCTTGGGTTCGCGCGGGTCGTACATGTAATGCACGATCTCGTCCGAGCCTGTGATGTTGTGCCAGTTGGGCATCTGGGCGTCCAGAATCTCACGGCTGCAGATGCGAATCGCGCGCTTGCTGGTTGTCGTCGCGTTGCGCTGCACGTCGATCAGCTTGGCACCGTCGTTGGGCAGCGCCTGCTTGGTACCGGCCACGCAGGTGATGGTCGCGCTCTTATTGAAGGCATCGGGGCGGTGCAGCATGATTTCACGCTGTCCGTCGTTGAGGTAACGAACCCACTCGCCCACAGGCCAGCGGATCGAGGTGGTGTCCTGCGTGGTGACCACGCCGCGCTGAACTACGTCTTTGGCTGCAATAGGCATTGATTACTCCTTGGAGCCAGCGCGCAGGGCGTCCGCCAGCAGGTCGCGCAGCTCGCCCACCTTCACGCTGTTGCCCTTGGGCAGGTTGATTTCGTTGGACTCGGCGAACGCGCGGATCTGAGCCGCTGTCCATTCGCTGATGTCGATGGTTTCGCCCGCTTCGTTGGCAAACACATAGGGCGACTCGCTGGCGCTCTCATCCGTACTGGTGCTTTGACCCTCGCCGGATGCCTGCTGCAGAGGCTTGTCGGCATCCTCGCCAGCCTTGGCACCATCGCCAGTGCCTGAATCGGCAGAGACAGAGGTGGACTCAGCGGCAGAGGCAGCGGCGGCAGCTGCTTGGTTCAGCTCGTGCACCTGGCGCTTCAGGGCTTCAATCTGGCTGGTTTGGTCGGCCACCACCTTCTGCAGCTCCTCGGCGTCTGTGGGCGCGCTGGAGCCAAGGCTGGCCGTCAGCTGCTGGGCGACAGTGCCGCCCTGCTCGACAGGCTCATACAGGCGATAGGCCTCGGTGATGGACAGCAGTCGCGCGGCGGCTTTTTCATGCTGCACCTCGGCCACCACGTCCTTCTTGTCGTTGGGCTTGAACTGAATGGATTGGCCGTAGAGCTCCACGATCGTGGGATCTGTGCGGCGGTATGCGTGGATGGCGGTCATGTGGCACTCCTTGCCGGTTCAATAAAGAAAGGGCCGCGCGCACGGCGCAGCCCCTTTACACACTCATTGCCTGGGGCTGCGCGGCTCAATAACGCATGCGGACCAGTGCCAGCACTTGTTTGCCGGCGGTGGCAGAAGTCGCGGCCGCTGTGGTCACCTTCAGGCCCAGCTTGCGCACGGTGTCGCGGTTAGCGAATGCCAGCGCAGCCGAGTTGGCTGTGGCAACGGAGCCCGCCGCGCCCACGCCGAGCTTGAGGCCCGTGTCGTAGACCGTAGCCAGGTCAGTGCCGGCTGCATTGATCACGCCCAGCGAGAAAGCCAGCGTGGGGGCCGCGTTGCTGTCCAGCTGGGGCGCCACCACGTCCACTGCCACCAATTGCACGTTGGGGGGAATGTCGAGCAGCTCCAGCAGATCGTTGGCCACGAGAGCCGCGGCAGGCAGAGTCAGGTCGACTGCCACCGTCAGCACGCTGGCGTCGAAGGGTTGCGGCACAGCCTTCTTGCCGGTCGCAACATCGGATTGATATTTAGGCATTTGAAGCTCCTATGTCTGATGAGGGAAAGGGCTGGTGAAGCCACGGCCCACGGCGCGGGCCGCGGGCTCATCAGGCATTGGGGTCGGTGTTGGCGGTATCCAGAGCCATCACGCCAAAGTCGCGTTGGACGTTGCCATCCTTGGACTTGTAGGTGGCCTTCTTCACGCCCATGATTGCGTGGGTACCGATGGCAACGCTGTTGCCGTGATCCTTGGAAACCTCGGTCCAGCGGAAGCGCGTGCCGGTTTCGTTGTCGCCGTAAGCGATCAGCGCGGCCTGAGCGCCCAGGAACAGCGCGCGCGCGGCGTTCACATTGCCGCCGGCGCCGTAGTCGTTGAAGCGGATCACGTTGCGGTGCTTGTGCAGCACCACATCGTTGTACATGCCCAGCGTGCCCTGGAAAATGGGGTTCTTGTTGCCCTCGGCCGCAGCGGCTGCCTTCTGGATGTCCAGCCAGCCGCCGGTGCCCGCGTCCTGGCGCATCGCGTCGGCCTGGTAGGTGTGCATCAGGCAGATGTAGTGACTGCCGCCCTCGATGGAGACGGGAATCATCGACAGCTCGTCGGTACCGTCACCGCCCATGGTTTCGGCCTTGGCCACGGCCTTATCGATCAGGCGCAGCTTGAAGGTGTCGCCAGCAGTCAGCGAGGCCTTGGACGTGGCCGCGCCGCCGAACAGGATGTGCTGGCTGTCGGGTGCCGTCAGGGGATTGACCTGGAAGAAGGGATTGCTGGCAGACCAGACAAAGCCCGTGCCATGGCCGCGCGAGCCCGACAGGTAGATGAAATACAGCTCGTCCTGCAGGCGCTTCCACCAGTCAGTGCCGGCGCGCTTGGCATCGCTGCGCAGGTCGCGAAGGGTGCGCTTCTTGGTCATGCGCGAGCCCAGATCCGCGCCGCCGCGCACCTGGTCAATGCGCAGACGGTCAGTGTAGTACTTGAGCGGCGCTTCCTTGCCTTCCAGGGTTTCATCGCCAATGATGGGTTCCTGGTTGATGGGCATGAGCAGGTCAACGGTCACTTCGTCACCGGCGCCTTGCTGAAGGTCATCGATTCGCTGGATGGGCAGACGCGAATCCTTGCCATTGCCCACGAATTTGCGGGACCAATAGCTTTCCTTGTTGATGGCCACGGCCATCAGAGAGGCCCACTTCTTGACGGCTTGCGGGTCGTTGACGCCGATCAATGTACGCATAACGCAACTCCTGCCCTTGCGAGCACTGAGCGCGTCTTGCGCTTGAACCGGGCAACGGCCCCCGGCGGCAATCTGCTGCATGAAGATGGCGCCAGCAAAGGCGCCGCAGCTAGGAAAAAAGAATAATCCTGAATTCCAGGAAATCAAGTACCCATGGGGGCGTAGCGCCGCGACTGCAGGGTCTTGTGACCCCGGGGCTCGTCGCCCCGTGCGTGCGTGGGCTTGTCCACCACCACGTCGTCCTCTAGATGCAGGCTCAACTCAGCGCGTTGGCCCGTGCGTTGGCGCAGCGTCACCACCACGCGGCCGCCGTCGAAAGACAGGCTCTCGCCTGCCTTGATCTGTCGTATGAGTCTGCGTCCGGACATCAGGCCCCCAGGTAGCGTTCTTGTTGATCGGGCGTCATGCGGGCCAGGGCTTTTTCCAGCGCCGTGCCCTCCAGGCCATCCAGGTGCGCGAACTCGTTACCCACTGAAGCGTCTGCTGCAGCAGGAACCCCGGCCAGCGTGGGCGGCAGTGCCGAACGGTCGGCAGCTGCAGGCTTGCGCGCGGATGGTGCGGCTGGTGCGGCAGCTGCAGGTGCTGCAGCGGGAGCCGCGCCCGAGGCCTTGCCAAAGCGGCGCAGCATCAGTGCCTGGGCTTCGGCCAGCGCGTCGCGCGAAGCGGCCATATTGCCCATCGCATCAGTCAGGCCGCGGTCAATCGCATCCTGCGCAAACAGGCGGATAGCACGGTCAAACTGCGCGCCGGCCTCCCCTTCCAGATCGATGCCGGCTGCCTTCAGTTCCTTCCGTGCTGCGCCCAGGTGCTGGCCATACTCTTGCATCATGGCGTCCTGCTGCATCTGGTTGCGCGCCATGTCCACGGCTGCCGCGCGCGCCAGGTCGTCCAGCTTGTCCTGCACGCGGGACTCGACCTCTTGATAGGCCTCCTGGTCAATCTCGCCATCCAGCAGCTGCTGCAGCGCGGTGGCCTTTTCGGCGCGCAGGGCCGTGCGCTGCTCGTCAGCGTCAGCAGGAGACACGGGCTGAATCGTTGCGGGGGTCGCTGCATCAGCGTCATCGTCAGCCGCGCCTGCTTCGCCGGCGTCAGGGGCCGCGCCGGCAGCCGCGTCATCGGCACCAGTCGCAGCACCTTCTGCTGGTTTGTTAGCTGCTGCCGCTGCCGCGCTCTCGTCATCATCATCATGATCAGCAGCAGCAGTGGCCGCGCCGGCTTCACCAGACTCGCCCGCAGTGGCCTGCAGATCCTGGTCGTCTTCTGCCAGGTCGCGCAGTGCTTCGCGCTCTGCTTCGCTCAGTCCGGCCAGGTCTTCTTCGCTAAACATGGACATAGTGGCTCCTTTACTCGGTGGGTACCGGTTGGGTCATTGGTTGGGGTTGGGGCTGCGCCATGGGTGTGGCGTCAGCGGTCGCAGGGGGATTGATGCCGTCATCAACCAGGCCGGCTGCAGCGGTGATTTCGTCGGCAGCGGGTGCGAGGCCGGGCTGTGCGGTCACGATCTGGGCGCCTTCCAGCGCAGCCAGCATGGTCTGTACCTTCTTCAGGATGTCGTCCACGCCCAGTTTCTTGATCTGGGCTTCCGCCAGCTGGATTTCGGTCTGCATCTTGGCCAGCTGGGTGCGCGCCGTTTCGCTGGCCATCTGCTCTGCTTCTGCCTGCTTGGCCTGGGCATCCTGGTCGGCCTTCATCTCTTCGGGGGTGGGCGGCTTGCTGGGGTCGCGCTGGCCGTTGATCTTGCGAATGCGCGCCACCCACTCCTCCTTGCCCTGGATGTCCGCAGACTCCACCACCAGATCCAGCACCGACAGCACCACCTGGGGCGCATAGGTGGCGATCTGACCCAGCAGGCCAAACATCTGCTCCAGCGCGGCCTGGGCCATTGAGGATCGATAGTCCTGGGCATCCACGATGAAATCCGCTTCGCGCGCCGTGATGTCGTTGAGGATCTGGCCGGTTGCAGGATCCACCTGGTTGATCGTGAGCCATTCAATGGGGCGCTGACCCTCGCCCACGATGCGGATCACCTTTTCCTCGGTATAAAACTGCTCGATGTGGCTCAGGCGCAGCTGGCCGGCTTGGCGGATGGCCAGCAGCAGGTTGTCGAAGAACTCGCTGGTGGTCAGCGAGCCCTGGTCCTGCTTGGCCAGAATGGCGCGCCCGCTGTTCGCATTGGTATCGCGCCCCAGGTTCTCATCGGTCACGCCGCCGGCATTGCGAATCAGCTGCGCATCCTGGGCGGCCAAGGCCACATTGGCCTGGAAGTCGCCCATGTTGTTGTCGAACTTCAGTTCCCTCTGGGGGTTCTTGATGATGATGCCGTCGGGGCGCGCCGCCTCATCCCTCAAATCATCCCAGTCGTCCACTGCACCCTTTTCCGCAATGATGCGGTTCACGCTCAGGGCATACAGCGCCTTGGAGCGGCGCTTGTTCAGGTCGTCCTGAATGTCGCGCATGCCGCGCCAGGCGCCATAGGCCAGCCCGTCGCGCGCACGGCGATAGCCCCAGATGGGCACCATCAGAAAGCGGTTGTGCTTGAAGGGGCTCGCCATATCCAGGCAGGGCGCATCCTTGGTGCACAGCATCAGGCGCATGCGGAACTTCACGGCCTCATACAGGCGGGCGCGGCCCTGAGCCTGCTCGAAGGCGTGGCGCGAATCTGCCGGGTTGAACACCTTGCCCGCGAATGGACCGTCCGCAAACACCGGCACCCGCTCAGGGATGCGGTACCAGCACTCCAGCAACTCCACCGACCGGCGGCTGCTATTGTCGTAGTAGCCCGCACGGGACATATAGGCCGCGCGCGCCCCGTAGATGTTGCTGGCCGTGCCCCATTCCGTCTCGCTGGCGCTGGTCAGACGCTCGCCCAGGTACCAGATCCCGTCCGGATCCACGTCGTCGTGGCGGCCAGCCTGAGACATCAGGTGATCGCGACTGCCCGGCAGTTGGGCCACGGCCCAGTCCAGGTCCACCACGCGGCGGCGAAACAGATAGCGCGCGTCCACGTTGTAGTCGATGTTGCGGCTATGGCTGTCGCGGTAGACGTTGCGCCAGTCCTCCCAGCCCGAATAGATCAGCTCGGCCTCGGGGTCGCGGTTGGCCCCCTCCTCCAGCCAGCTCAGGCCGGCAGTCACGGCCTGTCGGAAAGCCCGGCTGCGGTGCCACTGGGTCATGTTCACGTCGTCCGTGTACTTGATCAGCTTGGTCTTGACCTCGGCCATGGCCTCGTCGTCGCGCTCGCGCGGCAGCACCTTGTAGTCCTTGCGCATGCGCTTTTCGGTACCGCAGATCCATTCAATGGTCTGCCGTCCCTCATTGAAGACCACTGGCGCCTGGCCGCGCTCCATCAGTGCCTGGGCATCTTCGGGCTTCCACTGCAGATGATCCTGGTAGTCCTCATCGATCTGCATCTGCTGGCGCTCTTCACCCTGGCGCTCGCTCTCGTACTTCAGCAGCTCCATCAGCGTGCGGTGTCGCTGCCTGGTCAGTTCGTCATTGCCAGCTGCCGCGCGCTCGGCGGGCTGCTCTTGATCGGCGTTGCTCGAGGAGTCTGCTGCTCGAGCACTGGAGGGAATGTCGCGCACTTCAAACATCACAGCACCTCGCTATGCAGGTCCTTGCCATAGGCCCGGGCGGTGACTTCGATGCCCAGGCGGTGACGCTTGACCTCCAGGCTGGGTGGCTGCTCCAGTGGCATATCCACCAGATCCGGCATTCCCTCGCAGATGATGTCCAGCATGCGGCGGATGCTGCTGCGGTCCGTCATCGTGAAGCCCATGGTTTCCGCCGCGAGCGCTGCGGTCTTGATGAACTGCGGCGTGGGGTTGCCCTTGGCATCCACATAGGCATAGGCATTGCGCTGGGGAATCACATAGGAGCCAGTCTCCATGCGTCGGAAGGCCGGAAACAGCACCATGCAGGGCTCAGGGTCCCCGTCCGCTGTCTCATCGCCTGCGGCGCGCAGGTCCAGCCACTGAAAGCTGCAGACCACATCGCCAAGAACGCGCTGGCGCCAGGCGCGCTCGCCGCCCAGCTCGACCATGGGAGTGCCGCGTGGGCCGAGAATTGAGGTCATGTCACCCTCCAGGACAGTTTGCGCCGCGCTTGGCCGGCGGCACGGGGTTTGACGGTGGCCAGACCTAGCCCCGTCACAATGAGATAGCGCGTCGCGTCCATAGCGTGGTCGTCCTTCTTGACGATCTGCCCTTTGTCGTCGCGCCGGTAAATGCGGTATTCGTTGAGCCAGTCGTGCATGGACTTGAAGACCTTCAAGCGGCCCGTGCTCATGCGCTCCCAGACTTGGTAAATGCCGGCTTCCACGCCGTTATTGGCCGTAACCAGCTGCAGGCCCAGATCCACATAGTTCTGCAGCAACTGCTCGCCATCCTTCTGGCTGCGGCCGCGCGATGCCGGATCGATAGCGCCCGGTATCCAATCGCCGCGCGCCTTGATCGATGCCGCATGCACAGATGGCTCGGCCTGGCCGCGATAGTGGTTGCTGTAGAGGTAAACAATGTCCGAGTCGCGGTCGTGCGCGCCCCAGACGGCAGCCGTGCGGTTCCAGCCCACGTCCATGCCATAGGCCCGGGGCCAGAAGTCGGGGATCTGGAAGTCCGGCACCACGATGTCGCTCTCGGGTACCGGGTAGATCGCGCCCGCGCCCAGAGCTGGCACGCCCTTGATCCGCGCATCGCGCTGGTGCGGCATCAGGCGCGACAGCAGCTTGGCCTTGGCCTCTTCGGTCAGGTGGGGCACATCGTCCCAGCCACACTGCACCACCGCGCGGCCGATCACCTTGCCCTCGGGGTCGGGCGATGTCAGCTGCTGCACCAAAGCCGTCAGGCCCGACAGTGGCGTGAACGTCAGCATGGAGATACCCTCGCGCGTCATCAGACGCACCTGACCCTCCTCGTAAACATCCTCGGGGCATTCCTCGTCGGCCCAGAAGATGTCCAGCTCGAAGCCCTGGAAAATTTCGCGCCCCTGCACATAGCTGCGCATCCACAGCTCCGACTCGCCACCGCTCTCGTGGCGGATCATCGCGCGCTCGACGGCTCCCTTCACATGGGTGCGCGACACGATGCCCGTGATCGCATCGCCAGGAATCAGGCCGGTACCGAAGTTCTCCGGCTTGTCGGTGGTGGAGCCCAGCAGCTTGAGCTGCAGAATGTCGCGCGTTGTCTCGTGCGTATCGCCGGAGATCAGCGCGCGCACGGGCTTGGTGAAGCGGTGGCCAGCCCACCACCAGGGATAGCGCCCCGTCAGGTGATAAGCCAGCTCGGTACCGGCGGCCATGGTCTTGCCCACACGGTTGCCGGCCATAAACACCCGCTCGCTGCAGGTCGCGCCCAGCTCGAAGAACTGCACATGACGCGGATATAGCGCACGGCGCAATGCCCCCGTGTCCGGAAACATGGTTTCGAGCATGCGAGTGCGCCGGCGGCGCTCGAGCTCATCCAGCAGACCGCCCAGCTCGATGCGCTGCTCTGGGGTGAGGTGCAGAACGGAGTCAGCCAGCATCGCCGCCCTCCGTTGGTCCCACCGGCACGATGCTGGCTACAGAGACACCCAGCTTTGCCAGGCGCTGCAGCAGCACGTCATCGCTCATCACCTTGTGGTCGACAGTCCCCTCGACCTGCACCTTGTCGCCATAGACGCGGGGCTTGAGCTTGGCGGCAATCCACTTGCGTGCATCCACGCGCAGCTTGTTGCGGGCCACGGCGGTCTTGTCAAAGGCCACAGCAATCGTTTGGCCCGTGCTCATGTCCGTGATCGGTGCGTATTCGCACTCGTCCGAAATCGCCACTATTTCGTCGGCCAGCTTGTCCGATCGATCCTCGCGTGCGCGTGCGTACATCTCGGCACGTGAGCTGTCGGCGTTGATCCAGTCCAGCATCGTCGTGTAGGCAAACTCGTGCTGGCGGCAGAAATCGGCCATGTGGCCGCCTTCCAGAACAAATGCCAGGAACTGATCAAGCGCGCCAACACCCAACGACCATTTCTGAAATGGTGTCAGGGGCTTGGCTGCTTTTTTGGGGGATGTTGTCTTGGCGGCCGCATGCGGCTTCTTGCTGGAAGCCGGGGCCTTGAATGAGGCAGTACGGGCGCGTGTTGAGACAGGCTTCGTGGCCGTCTTGGCGTTTTGATCAGGTGACGCGCGCTTCTTGCTCAAGTCCTGTCGTTTGCATGCCCTCTATTGGGCGCGGGCAATGAAACAACAAGTCGCGGAAGATTTCAAGAGGGGGCATCAAGAACGTCGTGACGTAAAGCAGACAGAAATGCTGATTCTCTTGTCTTGATGACCATTGACGACATTCAGTAACAGTATTTACTATTTCTCCTAAATTTCTAGGAGCGAAGATGATCAGAATCTGCTACCAAATTATCGCATTGGCGTTAGTTTTTGGTTATTCGTCAGAAGTCCTTGCGTCAAGAACTTGCTCATATTCACATGGACCCAAAGCGGGCCAGTGGCAATATTTTCCACCTGGAATTCCAATAACTGAAACAGCTGTTGGCAACCCATGCACTGACGGAATGGGTAGCTTCGGATATGCGATTCCTGATCCATGGCAACAAGCTCCTCAAACTCCATACCCACAACAAACATACCCTCAGCAACCCTATCCGCAGCAGCCATTTCCCCAGCCCCAACCTCACCCGCAACAAGGAGGTTTACCCCAATTCCCAACCACTCCCAGCGGAATTGCTGGTGCACTCGGTGGTAATAGAGAAGCACAACTTGCAGCAGAATGCAGCACAGCCGGAAACCCTCAGATGGTGGGCTCTTGTATCGCGACGAGATTAACTCAGGCGGAGCTTCAAAAATGCAAACAGGGAATAGGTACGTCCAATGGATGTTTTGGACCAAATAACACCATTCGTATCCATCTGGAAAATGCTATCAGCGATATTACAAAAGGCCCTGGCGACCACCACGATCTAGTTGGGAAAGAAGGTTTCACCTGTAAGAAATTAGGAATTTGCCTTTAATATGACCCGATCTCCCCAATAAATATCCGGCCCGAGCACGCTCCAGGTTGCTGCGTTAGCTGCTTGGCCATCAGCTCGGATTGCCAGTTCCGTGTGTCGCGGAATGCACTGTCCAAACCCCTTATCTAGGACAGGGGCTCGATCCGCCCGGGAAGAAGCTGCGCGATCCATCAAGCGGACAACGCCTGGGCGGATCGTACGGCTCAGAAAGCAGAGATACGCTCACCCAGAATCACTGCCAGCTCGCGCATCACATCGAGTTGGCGGCGCAGGCGGGCCTGCTCTTCGGGATCCAACTGGCGGAACAACGCATTGCGCAGAATGAACTCGTCCAGCCTGGTGATTCGGATGTCCAACTCTTGCTTTTCATCCAGCACGCGCTGCTGGTGGGGTGGCAAGGTGGATACGGGCAGCTCCTTGTAGCTGCGGTCGAACACATCCTTTGGGCTCCAGCTGATGTAGTTGGCATGCCGGGCGTCATTGGCCTTGCCGCCGTCTTGATATTCGACAAGGTAGCCCTCGTCCTTGGGGTTCTCGTCGGCAGGAGTCTCCCAGCCTCGATACTGGTTGTATGCGCCACGGGTCATGGGCGTTGCCAGCAGGCGCTTGGTGCCTTCATACAAACGGGGGGTCATTGGTTCTCCTTGGTCTGGGGGATCACTGGCCAGGCTGCGCGGCAGGTTGCTGCATCAGCTGCGTGGCCATCTGCTTTGAACCCCAACTCCGTGTATCGCTCGACACACTGTCCGAATAGCGAGTTGAGGGTAGAGGCGTACTCAATGAGGGCGCTGGGGGAAGCGTCAGCAAGTCGCTGCTCGGCATCGGACAGTTGCTTGCGCATGCCGTCACGCTCACGGCGAGCGCGATCAGCAGCAGCCTGCAAGCCGGCCTGCTTCTGGATGGCGTCATTCAGGGCTCCTTGGTATTTGTCGTTGACCGTGCGTTCCACGGCCAGCAGACGCCGGCCGGCGGCCGTGCGCTCATCAGCGATCTGCACGCGGTACTGGCTGGCCTGCAGGCGCTCGTCGGCCAGGTCCGCACCTAGACGGGCCTCCTGGAAGTACCAGACGCCAGCAGCTGCGAGAGCGGCAGCAGCGATGTGAGTAATAGCTCTCACACTCATGGCAGAACCCCGGCCATAAAGTGCCCATCACGACCCCAGCTCGAGCACAGCTCAGCTGTCGTGCCGCGCCGATCCACCAGTCCGGCCAGCACGGCACTCTTGCCGTTGACCGTGCCACGTACCCATTTGGGCATCTGGGCACAAGCGCCATCCAGATCTCCGGCATTAGCCAGGGCACGCATCGTGCTGCCGGCCACCTGCGCCTCGCCCAGGTTGTAGATCATGTCGATGAGGCTGGCCTGCACCCACACGTTGTAGGTGCTCCAGTAGCGGAACATGCGCTTTGCTGCAGCTTCAGCCGCCAGGTACATGGGCAGCTCAAGCCGCAAGCAGTCGGTCTTGGTGTAATAGCGCCCAGCCACGACCTCCGGGCCCGTTACCCCATTGCAGGCCGTCAGCGGCTGCCCCTTGCCCACCTTGTCCACGTAGGGCCTGCCGATGTGCCGGCCGCTGCTCTCGTAGTAAGCGCCAATGTCCATGGCGAGCAGCACCGCCTCGGATGGTTGAGGCTCACCGGGCGGCAACATGCTGGCAGCGCCAGCCCCCAGCAGCATGATGGTCAGCGCGGTCTGCACCAGACGCTGTTTGAGCACGGTGGGCATCGTCATAGCTCCACCTCCGCTTCCCGTTCTGGGCAGGTAGGTGTGGCTGTGGGCATACCTGTGGTTCGCATCAGCTTGATGCGCAGCAGTTGCTCCTCGCGGTTCAGGTCGGCCTGGGCCACGGCGCGGCGATCAGCCTCGCGCTTGTAGTACCAGTTCACCAGGGCCCCGATGATGGCCACCACCAGGCCCAGAATACCGATGGCGTTGGAAGAGGCCAGCCAGCCGAAAAAGCTCACGATGGCGCCGCCGCCGGTAGTCCGGTTGCCGGCATTCGCCATCAGCTCAATGGTTTCGTTCTTCATGCGGCAGCACCTCCTGTGCGAGAGGTGGCGGCATGTCCGTATGCGGCCGGCGCCGTTGTGTGTGTGATGGGCATCGAGGTTCCTTGGTAGGAACCGCACGCCCCGGGCAGTGAGTGTGTGGGCGCATTATCTTCACGCCCACACCTCGGATCAAGGGGCTGTTGTGGGCCCTTGCGCTTCCGCCAAAGATTGACGCACGCTCGCGCGAATCGACTTCGGGGCAGCTGCTGCAACGCGCTCGGCCTTGGTCTGGCGCATCTTGATCACCCGTTGACGCACTGAGCGCCTGTCGATGAAAAGCGGGCTCTCCGGGTTTCGACGATTCCAGGCCTGCTGACGCTCACGAATCTCGGCCTGTCGCTCCACGTCCTTGTCATACACGGCCTGGGCCATGTCAGCAGTCAGGCGCTCCTTCATGGCGCGGTTCTGCCCAATCAGGTTCTGCTCGGTGGCCGTGGCCTCTTGCGTCTCCGCAACCGACTTGGGCTGGAAGCCGACAGCCTTTGCCACGGCCTCGCCCAGCGTCACATCGATCACCTTGCGGCCCTTGCTGTCCTTGTAGACCCCACTGTCAGCCATGTCGTAGCCCTTGGCAGCATTGCGCACGGCCGTGGGCGATACCTCGAGAGCAGCGCCAGCAATATCCCCTGTGAGCGCCTTGCGAGCGCCAGTGGCAGCGCGCTGGATCAAGTCGCCGGCTGGGCCGATGATTTCCAACAAGTCCCGGCTGTGGTCGCGCTTCTCGAGGAACAGGCCGGTACCGGGGATGAGGTTGCCCATGCCCAGGCGGCCAGAAATGTCCACCGGCGCGCCAGGCAGACCCGACACACCCTGCTCGATGAAATCAGCCAGCTCCTTGCCCAGTACGTCCTGCATCAACTGCTTGCGCCACTGCTTGACGCTCATGCTGTAGCCCATCAGTTGCCCGCCGGCATCGATCAGGTCCTCGATGTCTTCAGCGAACGGCAGACCGCCAGCGCCGCCCATCAGCATCAGCATGGCGATTGACCAGCCCACGGCGCGCTTACCCTCCTTGCCGCCCTGCGTCCACATGCGCTGCATCAGCTCCAGGTAGGACACGCTGTACGTCTTAAACGTAAAAAGTGTGCCGCCTATGGTGCCCCGTGCCCATTGCGGTTTCACAGCCTTGGAGTAGACGAACTGGGTGTCCAGCACCGCCTTGCGTGCAAATGCGGACGGGTTCTGAATGCCCTGCTCCTTCGCCAGTCGGTAAGAGGCAATGAAGGTGCTGCGGCGGTTGAACTGCTCGGCCAGGGCAAAGGGCTGGCCCCATGCCACCTTGGTGCGCTCCCATGCATTGGCAGCCGTTGCTCGAGCATTCCCTGCAGCGGTCCCATCACCGGCGCGCAGCGCACCTGCTCCGCGGGCCTGCGACATCAACTGGTGGATTTCCTGGGGGCTGACCACGCCATCGTCTTCGGCAGACTGCAGGGCCTTGGCCAGGTCGGCCTCGTACTGGAAGCCCTTGGTACCCATGTCCTTGAGCGCGCGGGCCAACTGCGCCCCGGCCTTCTTCATGCCGCCGTACTGGCTCAACCATGGCAGCGTCACCTGGAAAGGCTGGGTCATGTTCACAAATGCCGAAGCCAGCGAGCCGCCCAGGTACTGGGCAAACAGCATGCCGCGCACGGCCTGGCCCTCTTCCTGGGGATCCTGAATGTAGCTGCGCAGGCCCATGGCAAGGTCCTTGAGCTCGCCCTGGTCCTTGGGGATGGCGTTGATCGCCTTGTCCAGCGTGCCCACGTTCAAGCCAGCAGCAGCCTGGCGCGCATTGGAATAGACAAAGTTCGCCACCACGCGGCCCACATCCTCAGAAAAGCCCGACGTGCCCTTGCGGTGAATCATCCGCTTGAGCGCGCTGTGATTGTTCTTGGTGAGCTTCAGATACTCCTGGAATGCCTTGTCCTGGGCCTCGTTGCCTTCGGAGTCCAGGCCCAGCATGTTGCCGAACAGCTCCAGGCTCTCCGGAGTCACCCCGGCAAACAGCTTGTAAGCCTGCTGGCTCATGGTTCCCTGCTCCACCTTGGCGTCGGGGAAGGTCAGGCGGAAGTTGCGCGCAGCAGTGTTGGCCTCGCGGATCGTCTCGTACATGCCAAAGTACTGGCGCTCGCCGGCGGCGTCCACCACGTCCACCGTGTAGCGGCCGAAGCGAGACAGCGGAGCATAGCCGGAGTCCTGCAGAGCCTTGGCATCCTCGAGGCGCTTGCGGATCTGCTGCATCTGCACCGCCAGGCGGTCGCGGTTGTCGGGCACGGCCTTGGCGTCCTGCTCCAGCATGTCCAGCAGAAGCTGGGCCGCGCTATCCATGGACGGCTGCTCAAGCACGGCATCACGCATGGCGGCATATTCATCGCCCAGGGTCCGCATCATGTCGGCGCGGGCCGTCATGTCGATGGAGCGATCAATGGCCGCGCGTGCCTCTCGGTACAGTCTGATCTGATCCGGAGTTGCGCCAAACTGCGATTGCAGCTCCTTATCACTCCAGACAATGCCAGCCTTGAGAATCTTGCTCTCAAAACGGGAGTCAATCAGCTTTTCATACTGCTGCGCGGGCAGGCCTTGCCACATGGCGAGCACGCCGGCGTCGATCCGGTTGGCCTTCAGCAGCATGGCTGCCTTGTTGTGCACGCCCAGGTTCGCGTACTTCTTGGTCAGATCCTCCACCAGGGAGGCCTGGCCGTTGATGTCGCGAGCCCACAGCAGGGTCCCCTCAAACAGAGGGCGGGCCACGGCCTTGTTGTCAGCAGCAGATACCGGACGCTTGCGGTTCTTTCCCACGATGTCGCCCATGCTGTCGACTCGAGGCAGGATGCGCGGCGCTTGGTCGGCGGCATCGTTGGCGAGCATGCTCACATCGTCGATGTTCTGCTGCGCGGATTCGTAGACGGGTTTGAAAAAAGGATTGCGCTCAGCCAGATGGCGCATGGTGCCCACGGTCTTGTCCCACATGGAGACTTTGCCGGGGTGGCTCAGGATGCTGTCAAGCTGGGTAAGCGCGCTGTCCTTGATGTCGGCCAGGCGCGAGCGGCTGAAGAGCGGGCCGTCTTCTAGTGAGCCTGGGCCAGCATTTCCTTGATCTTCGCCAGCGCGGCCTCGGTGTCCTTCTGCAGAGATTCGATCTCGGAGTCGGTCAGCCGGTTCGTAGCGCGCGAGATAGCGGGCTTCCGACTCGGTGAGCGAGTCGAAGCCGTAGCCGGTGGCGGCGCGGAATTCGTTTTCGAGGTCACCATGTTTTTGCCGGAGAGATGCCAGAGATTCTGCAGAGGGCTGAATTTTTGCACTGTACTGCTTGCCGGTCAATGCAATGACCCCGGCCACGGTCCCGCCACCTTCCCGAATATGGCTTGCCAGCGCCGCGAACGTGCCGCCCTGGGTGAGAGTGTCATCCACAAGCAAGTAGGGCTTGGCTTCCACCTTGCCGGCGAAGTCCACGGGCGCAAAGATGCGATCCAGCCCGTCCATGCCAGTGCGGTGAGCACGATTGGCCTGCACGATGGCTCCAGAAGTGGACAGCCCCAGACGCTGGGCCAGCACCCCGGCTGCTGCCACAGGGATTCTGTTGCGCCCTGTGGCCTCCTCCGCCGCCACTGGTACCACCACGGGCTTGGTATCCCCAATCGCCGCACGCACCTTAGCCACCAGCTCGGGAGTCACGATGTCTTGGGCCAGGCGAAAGGCAGCCTCAATATTCCCGCCCTTGGCGGCGGCATAGTCAGGATGCGAGGAGGCAGTGCCCAGTGTGCTGCCAATGATGGCATCCGGCATGCTGGTCGCGCTGGTGCGGCTGAATGCGATGTCACGCGCCATTCCAGCGCCAGCACCGCGCTCCACCCAGCCACGGGCAGGCAGGATATAGGAGCGGATGATCTCGTCATCCGTTACCCGCATGCCCTTGAAACCGGGCACATGCTGGCGCAGCCAGGAGCGGACGGCTGCCACTGCGCGGCGCACAAAGCCCATTTCGGGGCGGCTCTGGGACCACTCTGCCAGCACTTCCTCCGCTGCCTGCAGGCGGTGTGCCGGCTTGTCATAGTCCAGGCCGTATTCGGCGGCCTTACGGCGCACGTCCCCACGGCGCACGGCCACGATTTGCTCGAGCACGCTGTCCAGTCCGGTACCGAACACGCCGCGCAGGCCATGGTGGCCCAGCGCCTCATGCATCAGCACACGGGCCACATCCTTGTCGGTGTGCAGCTGGTTGGCCAGCAGATAGGCCTTGCCCCCGTAGTAGAAGCCCTCGGGATCACCATCGGCCCCACCACTGCGCTGTGCTTGGTCAGCACGGCGCGCAGTTGCTGGGATTGCGGGATCCGCCATGTCATACACCACTGTGACCTCGGGGCCATTGGCCCAGCCCGCACGAATGGCATCCACGGTCTTCTGTACCGCGCTCATAGCCTCTGCCCGGGCCAGGGCCACGGGCTGACCATCGTTCATAGCCTGCAGGAAGCCTTCCACATCGAAATCAGCGTCAGCCTCCTGGCGGCGGAAACGAGTATCACTGTCGCCAGCCGCTGATGTGGCCGGTTTGTCGACTACCACCATCCGCGCAGCAGCACCAGTGTTCACAGGCAGGCTGGGATCCATGAATGAGCCATCGGGCAGTTTTTCATTCGTGGCGCCACGCTCGTCCAACCATTCGCGGAATCCCTCGGCGCGCTTGTTGGACTGGAAGAATGCACCTTCACCAACGATAGCAACCAGGCGGCCGCCGGGCTTGAGCAAGCCATAGGCATGCTGCACATGCTGAATGTCGCGCCCATCAGAAAACGGCGGATTCATCACGATACGGTCGTACTGCTTACCTTGGAATTCCAGGAAATCCGAGCCAACCAGGTTGTAGCCCTTGGCCTCCAGCAGTTCGCGGCGTGCATTGGACAACTCGCCCACATCAGGCTCCACGCCTGTCTGCTCACGAATTGCATCAGCAATGTGCGCCATGCCGGCGTGCGGCTCCAGCACATCCATGCCCGGCTGAATCTCGGCGGCGTCAATGGCCGCCGCAGTTGCTGCCGCACCAGTTGGGAAGAAGTCCAAGCCATCATTGGCACGGCCGACCATCGCGCGCTCTAGCTGCTTGATGCGGTCAGGCTCGGCACGTTCCTGGCGCAAGGCCTGCAGCTCGCGCAGGGCGCTGCGGAATTCTGCGGGTGTCTGAATGCCCATGCGCTGCAGGCGCTGGCGCTTCTCCAGCGTGCTCTCCAACTGCCAAGGCAGCGCCAGCACCTTGGAACCTTTGCGCTTACCCAGCTTGGCGAGATTCTCCACAAACTCCATGCCCAGCTGAATGCGCTTGTCACCGTCACCCTGCCACAGGCCCTGCTGCATGGCCTCACCTGGCGACAGAACGATTCGGTTCTGGCCGCGCTTGACCTGCAGGACCACAGCCTTGCCCACCAGGCCGCTTTTCCTGATGGCGCGCTCGGCCATGTCCTTGGTGGAGTAGTCGGCAAAGCCTCCCTTGGTCTTGTTGCCGAAGTGGCTCACGCTCAGTAGGTTGTCCTTCGCCCAGCTGGTATAGGCCTCCGTTACATCATCTGCGAGGCGAGCCAGGGCCGCGCCCATCTTCTTGCCGCCCTCGATTTCCTGCAGCTGGCGCGCCAGGCCTGCAAGGTCGCTGCGGTACATGGTGAAGCGGGGGAACTCGGCAAAGTCAACCGTCTGGGCATCCATGGGCGCGTGCTTGTTCTCTTCGACCGCAGCCCAAGAGCCATGCTTGGCCATCAGCTGCTGCACCTTGGCAGAGCCCAGAGCCTGCAGAAGTTGAGACAGCTGGGTCTTGGTGCGAACACCATCCAGGAATTGGACTTGGCCTGCCTCAATGGCGTCAGCCAGGTTGCGCATGGTCCCGGCATAGGCTTTGCTACCGCGCGCGGCGTCCTCAGCAGCATTGGCCATGCGCGCCCGGCGGGCAGTGTTGGTCTTGCGGTCAGCCCCCAACTGCTCGTCTGCACTCTGGTCCAAAGCCTCAGCCATGGCGCGCAAGCGCTCTACCGTGGTCTGGCTCTTGTCATCCTCGAAAGCATCGCGGCGCTGATTGGCCAGATCCTGGGCCTGCTCTGTATCGCCGGCCACCAGCTTCTGGAAGGCCTCGGCCGCATCGCGACTGCGGAACTGGAAGCCAGGCACGGCGCCATTGCCGCGATAGCTGCTGTAACTGCCGCCCAGGCGCTTGGCGCTGCTATTGAGGGTGTCGTAAGCATCGCGCTCCACGCGCTCGGCCAGCTGCACCACAAACAGGTCATGACCGTGTTTTGTGTGCTTGGTGGCGATGATTTCGCCGGCCGTGGTGTTGCCTGCGCTTTGCACCGTGACCCGTGCCCGGCGCTTCTCCGCCTCGCGTTGGTCCTTGGTCTGCTCTGCCTCCAGGGCATCAAACTGCTGGCGCTGCTCAGGCGTCAGGCGCAGATAGGCCGCTTCACTGGTGTCTCCTTGATCGACCCAATGGTTCATGAAGCCGCGGTAGTCCTGCAAGGTCTTGGGGTTGGCCAGCGCATCGGCCTCGGCCGCACGCTTGGCTTTGAACTCATCGCGCATGGCCTTGATTTCAGCAGCCCGGGCGGCCAGGTCTTCGGCCGTGGTGTTGCCCACCAGCTCGCGCAGCGCCTGGGCTTTGTCGGCCTTGTTCTTGGCAATATTGGCTGCAGACAGGATTTGAAAGCTCGGCCCATAGCTGCGCCCCAGCGCGTAGGTGTCCAGCATCTTTTGATAGGCGGCCAGGACAATAGCGTCCTTCTTCTCGCTTCCCATCCGATAGGCGAATGCCGGGCCGCCGGCGCGCAACAACTGGTCCTTGGTCAGCTTCTGCAGCTCGGCATGCACCGCATCCGGGTTGGATTCCAGCTCAGCAAAGGCACTCTTGTAGTCATCCAGCGCCAGCTGGCCCGAGTTGATGCCGTCATCGATGGTGTTATGTCGGTCGAGAAAGGAAGCAGGTGCAGGGCTGGAGTCTTCTTTGGCCGGCTTCTCCGCTTTCGCTGAAGCTGCAGTACGCATTGCACCAATGCCTTTGACCAGTTCGGGATTTTCGGCGCGCAACTCATCGACCAAAGCGCGAATTCGCGTTTTGGCCTGTTCCAAGGTTTCACCCTTATCCTTGAGCGTGGCCACCAGTTCCACCTTGTCATCGGTCAGCGGAGAGCCGTCGGCCATCTTGAAGTTCAGGCTGCTGGGGTAACCGTCACGGTCATAGCTGACACGGGTGATGATGGCGTTCTTGCCATAAGGCATGCTCTCGCCGCTCTTGAAACTCAGGAACTTCAGCAACTGCGCCTTCAGGTTAGCAGCCCTTTTTTCTTCCTTCTCCTTCATGTCGGCGGCCATTTTGTCCCGATCGGCCTTTACCTGCTCAGGGGTGCGAGCGGCAAGCACAGCCTTTCTCACTCGATCAGCGTTATCACCGGCCCAGCTATCAAAGCGCTCCATTGCCTTGTCCAGCGCGGCGTTACGGCTGTTCGCCTGCTTGCTGTTGAGGTTGCCCCGACCAGCAACAAAGCCGCTATAGGCACCGGACCGGGTATTCATCAGGCTGCGGTACTGGGCCAGATAGTCAGTGCGCAAGGCCTCCAGCGCGGTGCTTGCTGCCTGGCGCTGTGCTTCGGTGGTGGCGACAGATGCTCCCGACTGCTCGGCTTTCGCCATGAACTGCTCGAATGCTTCACGGTCGGCCCTCGCACGCTGCGAGCCAGATCGGGAAATTCCGCTGTAGCTGCGGTCTGCCTCTGCGAGAGGAAACTGCCCAGAGGTTGGAGCCTGCTGCGCTGACGGTGCCAGATCGCTAGCCGTCGTGGCGAATCCTGTCGCCAGCGCGTTATCGCCACGAACAACCACCCGGCCTGTATCGGAGATGCTTTCCACAGTTCCACTGTTGCCTTGATAGAGGCCGCTGGTGATTTCAACTGCAGTTCCCACCGACGGAGTGAACGTCGCGCCGCTTCCAGCATCTTCAGTCTTTGAATCGGTAGCGCCCCCTCTGGTGGTGCTGCTGGGAAAATCATGGGCCGCCTCCAGCAGCTGCTCGATAGGCGCATCCAGGCGGATCGTCTTCACGTCCTTGCCCTGCTCGCGCGCCGCCATCCACTGGTGGTGGCCGTCCAGCACATGGCCGTCTTTGGAAACCAGAATGGAGCGGTCGCCTCCCTCGTAGCCCAGAGCCTTTTGCACCTTCTCGCGCGAAAACTCGGCCTGCGTGGGCTTCAAGCTCGCGGCAGGCACGGTTTCCTCCTGGTGCGCGATCCCCCTGGCGTTCATGAAATTGACCATGGCGCCGCGATGCTCGGCCTTGATCTGCGGCATCTGGGCACGGGGCACGGCCTTGGTGCCAGATTCGGGGGCGAATGCGGCCCAGCCGTTGCCCAGGTCCTTGCCCTCGACCTTCGGGGCCGCTGGTTGCGCATTCTTGGTGCTGGACGTGAGCAGAACTGTCCCGCCCTTGCCCGGCTTCATCACATATCCCGGATCGTTGCGTCGGGAGGTCTGAGCACGGAGCACGGATTCCGGGATTTCATCACCAGCCGCAATCGTCACTTCGGATCGTGGATGCTTGGGATCCAGCAATTCCGCAACCTGGGCTTCGTAGTCGATAGGTGACTGCAAAGACGATGGTTTTGCTACTTCTTTTATAGCTTCATTGCTTTTCTGCATTGCGATGAAAGCTTCTGAATTCATAGCACTCAGCACCTTTTCGCGGTTGCCGGCGCTCATCTTTTCCCAGGCCTTGCCCTCCAGGTTCTGGCGAATGACCTTTGCCATCTTGGGCACGGCCGCAAGCACGGCGCGCTGCGCATCGGGCTGCATGGCATCCCATCGGGCGCCTGCGTCCTGGTCGGCTTGGGCCACCTGCTGGCGCTGGGCGTTGCCTTCGCGCGCGATTTCCTCAGCCTTGGCCGTTGCTTCCTGCATGGCCGGTGCCGCTGCCTTGGGCGCTGCGGGTGCAGGGCTGTCCGAGGGCTGCACCTGGCGCACGACATAGCCGCCATCCACCTTCACAGGCTCCCATCCAGCGCCAGCCGCTTGAGCCGCCTTCACTGCTGGCAGCTTGACTGTGAAGGGCTTGCCCTGCTTGTTCAGGATGTCCGGGGCGGCCTGGGCCACGCGCGCGGCGCGGTCTTGCTGCGCGGCCAGTTGCGCCTGTGCATTACCTTCGCCTTCAACCTGGTCGACCTGCGCCCGGGCTGCCGCCGCTTCCTGTTGGGCCTGCTGGATGTTCTTCAGCCGGCGCTGCTCGTTCGCTTCCTGAATGTCTGCCGGGCCACCCTTGGCTACATGCTCTGGCAGCTCCGTGGGGTTGGGGCGGTATTGACGGCCAGCCCAGTCGGCGGCTCGGGCCTCCGCTTCTGCTGCCTGGTCATTCAGATCCGCCATACGCTGGGCAGGCGAGAGCAGATCCAGCTCCTGCTGCAAGGCCGTGCGCTGCGCCAAGGCCTCGTTGGTCCAGCCCTGGCTGCGCCCCATCTGGGCCAGGAAGTCCAGATGCTCCTGGATTTGGCCGACGCGGGCTTCGGGGGAAATCTCCCCCGTCTCCATGTCTGCGCCTTCTGTGGGCTGGGCTGACTGTTGCTGTTCTTGCGTCTCCGCGGCTGTTGTCAAGGGGGTTGCCTGCTGCGTCGCCGCGGACAGGTTGGCCGCGCGTGACAGCGCGCCACGCTCTGGCACGACCTGCGCCGGGGCGCCCAAGCCCTCGCGGCTCAAGGCCACCTCGTCCAGCAGGCCAATGGGAGGCACGCCATTACGCTGCAGTGCATCCATGTCCATGATGGGGCTGACGTTGTTCTGTCCCGTGCGGTCGGCCTGCAACTGCGCCAGCAGGGCCTGCTGATCAGGCGAAGCTGTGCCATTTGATACAGAGTCGATAGCGGCTTGTGCCTGCTCCACAGTCAGCTGCGGCTGATTGATGGCTGAATCCAGGGCGTTATCCATGACGGGCGCATGCCCACCGGTAAGCAGCGAAGTGCCAGCGCCCGTCATGCCCCCCAGCGCAGCGCCCATACCGGCAGCTGCTGCCACCCCCTTGGATGGGTCGATGCTCGGATCAAAGGGAACAGCAGCGCGCTGGCCCTCGTATTGGGTAACACCCTCTTCCACGGCCTCCTGGGCGGCTTCGCTTAGGCCGGTCTTGGCTGCTCGCGCAGCAGCACCACCGCCGAACCCCTTGGCGCCAGCCAGCAGCTTTTCAGCACCGAAGGCACCACCAGCACCGCCCACCAGGGCCGGAATCACGCTGGCTTGGCGTGCAGCGGCCGTAGCCTCTTCTTCCGTGGCCCCCGCCTTGATCGCCAGGTCATAGGCGGTACCGGCTGCATCACCGCCAGCCATAGCAGCCCCAGCAGCCACGCCACCAGCCCGGCCTGCGCGCTCGATCCCCTTGGCGCCCAGGCCTGCTGTACGGGCAGCCATGCCCGCCCCCTTGACTGCGGCACCGGGCCCCACAAAGGAACCTGCCGCCTGAGCAGCAGCCAGCAGAGGGTTCTCGGCAATGTAGCTGCCCACAGCCCCCAGCTCACCCATCACCCCGTCGGCCTTATCCACCCCTTCACGGAATTTCTTCTTTGAGGCCTTGACCACATCGCTCTGGGACTCTTCACCGGCCTGGATGATGTTCTTGTCAATCCAGCCCGATACCGCGTTGCCCGGCTTGATGAAGTTGGCAGCAGACGACAACCCACCGGCGGCCGCATTGGCAGCTTCGATTACCGTGTCGTTGGCTACGGCCAGAAGGCCGCGACTTTTGGGCGCTTCAGCCGTTGGAGCGGGCTGCACATCTTGAGGGTCGTACATGCCGCTGAAGAACCCATCGGGAATGTCCTTCAGCGTTACCGATTCATAGGGGAGCTTCGGAGTCTTCTTGCTTGCCATCTTGATTCCTTATTGGTCACGAGCGGCCGTGCCGCGTTTGAGGGCTTCTGCCCCAGCTCCGATCTGTCGCCTCTGAGCGGCGCGCTCGGCTTCGCGTTCGGCGTCTCGCGCTTCCTTTTCCTGGCGCTCCCGGCGCTTTTTCTCGCTCAGCTCCGCCTGGCGGGCCGCAACCGACTGCGAACCGGAGTCGCGCAGAAACTGCTGATAGTTCGCACGACTTGCCGCCTCCTGTTCTGCGATCGACAAGGTGCCTGCTGTCTTCGCCTGGCCTGCCGGCGCTTGCATCCCAATCGGCGCGGCAGCGACTGGCTTTACGGAAGACTTTTCTGAGGCTTTCTCCGGGGAAGCGAAGCCCATGCGCTCCAGCTGTTGCGCGGTTATCCCCTTGGCGATGACCTGCTTGTATGTGTCCGCATACGCTGCAGGATCGTCCTTGACTGAGTTCAACGCGCTTGAAACAGCAGATGCAGCCAAGCGCTGCTGATTGCCATTGACGGCTGCCCGGCGCATTGCTTCAAAATCATTCTGGGCATACTGGGCAACCTGCTGCTGGGTCATTGGCTTTCCTTCGGCAGCAGCAGCATCAGCAGCTTTGGCAGCGCGGTTGTACGCCTCTCCCATGGCCTGCTTAGGATCAAATCCATAGAGAAGATCGATCTCCGGAGCTGCTCCGGCAGCTTTGCCAGATGCTTTGCCGGCGGCAATAGCCAGTTGCTGACTCCGATGGCTGATGTCCGCATTCAGCCTGCGCTCATTCAGCGCGTAATTGCGGTCGTCGTTCGCCTGCGCGCGCTGCGCCTGGGCATTGCGATGAAGCATGTCCAGGTAATGCGATGTGTCGAGACTCTTCCAGTGGGGAGACACCAGGGCAGTCAGTGCCTCCTGAGTGTTATCCACCGGCTGGCCTAGCAGCGACTTCGCGCCATCGGCGCCCAGCGTATAGAACTGCACCCTGCCGTCCTTGCCGGTATCGAAGCCCACCTTCGCACCGCCGAACAGGCCGGATTCGCTGGCAAATGAACTCAGGCCTTGGGCTCCACCACCCAGCGCGGCACGCAGCTTGCTGTCGGCATCTTTGGCAACTGCAGCCTTCTGGGCCTCATTGAACTGCAGGTCTGCAAACTGACCTTGCTTGACGTTGCGCTCTACTTCAAGGGCCTTGTCGACCAGGCCGGCGCCACGATACGCCGCCACCACACGTTGATTCATCGCCTCGGGCTTGGCGTAATCGGCCTGGGCCTGCTGGGCTTCCGCAGCGGTGGAAAAAGATTTGTTGACCCCTGGCGCAACCATGCGAAAGGTTTGCGGCGCTGGCTGACCAGTGCTGCCCTGGGTCAATGCCGCAGGTACCGGAGGGCCCGCGCTCTGATCGCCCAAAGGGCCGTCCATGACTTCAGCAGGGGCCTGGGCCTGCTTGAGGGACTGATTCAGCGAGTCCGCTTCGGCTTGCTGCTTGCGCCAGACCTCGCGCTGCTCATTTCTGAACTGCTGGTCTTGATCGTCCCGCTTGCGCTGGTCCTCTACGTCACGCTGCTTCAGATAGCCGGTACCGGCCCCCGCCAGGAATGCAATGATTGGGCTTGCCATGTGTTCCCCTGCCATACCGCAGGCGCACACAAACGGCCTCGGCGCGCGCTATGAAACGACAGTGCCGAGGCGATTTCAAGGGGGTATGAAGCAGGCCCTCTGCTACATTTCGCGGAAAACCATGCGACCTGCGCTGAACCTTGCTTTAAAGCACTCACAAAGATGAAGAAAAACGAACGAGACGCTGAAATCATCCGCCGTTGGCTGCAGCGGCCACAAAACGAACGGACGATGAACGACGTGTTTGACTTCAATAACGAGCTGCAGCAAAAGGGGTCAAGCCTTCTCGATGGTATGCCCGGCGACCCCTACCAGCAGCTCAAGTCGATACTTCGACGTCACATCCGCGAATAGCCTTTAGCGCTGCCTTGCAGATCTCATCGGCCGTTAAAACGATGAGCAGCACGGAGATCCCCTGGTGCTCAGGCTTTGATCCCCAGCCCCAGGCTTTTGCGGCCTCGCTCAACGCAGCATCGAAGCGCGAGAGCACAGGTCGCGGCTGTCGCAGCATCCGATTCGCAACCCCTGCAGCCCACGTCCTATCCCCGGAAAAATCAGGAACACCCCACGGCAATGCCTCAATCGCCTGACGTGTCATTCCGTAGACATGTTCAGCCACCTGCATATTCAGTTCTTCATCCATACGCGCTCGTCCTCTCAACGTGTGCGGACACGAGTGCCCGGCAAGCTGAAAGGCAGGGCCCTGCCATGCTTGGCGCCAGCCTTGCGGCGGGAGTCAGGCTCCGGAGTGTCCGGAGCATGCCGCGAGCGATACAGGACATCAAATGCATTGCCCTGGCTGCGAGGGGTGCCATCTGGCCATCGGTTATCGGTTTGGGGTTGGTTCATCAAAGGGCTTTTTTGCAATGGGTCAGAAGGAAGCGCAATGTAAGTGTGTCCTCACGCGGCGCAAGTTGATCGTTCTCGTTCACTTCACGAACGACCGCCTCGGGGTTGGCGCCCTGCTCGATGCGGCGGACCTCCACAACCTTTCCAGACGGGAGAATGAAGCGCTTGTAGATATGGGGGGAGCTGGCCATCAGTTTGTTTTTCTTGGGGATTCCTGCCACAGCGGCAGCTTCTTGGGCCAGAGCCCAGCTTTCAGGATTTGCTCGCGGGTAAAGCGGCCGGCCTCGATGCCGTACTCACGGTGGGCCTCTCGCCCTCCGCTCTCCAGCAGTCGATACTGGTCATAGGCCACATGGCAGCCTTCAATGCCAGGGCGACTGCAGCAGAGCGGGAAGCCCGTGCGGTCGTCGGTCTTCAGGCCCAGGCCCTTGCCGTAATTGAGGTGGGCATGCTGGCTATAGCCGCTGATGCCGCACCAAAAGCAAGGCAGCTCTGCCACCAGGCGGCGGTAGGGCTCGCTCTCTATGGCGTGCTCTTTCGGAACCACGATGCCCGTCGTGCCAGCCCCTGGGGCCATGGTGACGTTCCCGGGAACCATGCTGGCCGTAGCAAGGGCGCTCTCGATCTGACGGGCAGCGCGATCAGCAAGGCGCTGCTCTCGGCTGGCAGCCTGGCCCGGCTCGCAGTAGTGGCCTTCGTCCTGCTCGTCACGGAGCCCAGCGCCAGCCCAGCTGCCGCGAGACTTGAAGCCCTTGCCGGGCTTGAGAGGGGCGCGGCGCATCAGCATGACACTCCCTCCAATGCCCCGCCATATGCGGCATTCGTTGTCGTGTAGATGAAGCTTTGCGACTGCGCCATAAACCACGCGCTGTAGGCCGCCAAGGTGCTGAATCCTGTCGCGGTGGTACCGCGCCCAGTGCAAACCCATGTGCCGTCCACTCGCTTGATGCGTGGCTTTATCCAGTCGCGCAGCATTCGGTCGCGGCGCTGCCGTTCTAAGGCGCGTTCGCGCTCAATCTCTAAGGCTTGGTCATAGCGGCTCAGTACCATGAGCGCCCCCAGTCCTCTACAGGCACCAGAACACCGTAGTCGTTACACACGTAGACAGTGCGAGCGCCAGCCTGCACCCGGTTGCAGCAGCGGTTCTCCATCCAGCGCTCAATGAGGTAGCGCCCGTCCGCCAGGCGCTCATATTCAGGCCACACCAGCCGCGTGATGCGCGAGACGCTGGGGGGCTTGCGTTCGCCGGCCAGCGGCACGACCTTGCCAAAGAAGGCGGGGTTCAAAGGCTGGATCATTTGACCAACCTCACTTCCAGGCCCAGCAGAGCCTTCATCAGATGGCGCTTGAGCTTGAATTCGGTGGTCAGCACGCCCTTCACGTCCTCGATCACCTCCACGCCCTTTTCCACGTACACAAAATCCGCCACGTAGCGAATCGCGGGCTTGACGCGGCTTGCGTCCGCAAACTTCACGGCGGGTACCAGCTCATAGGCCACCTGGCGGCGCAGATCGCTGATTTCCCCAGCTCGCAGCTGCATGCACAGATGCCCCCAGCGGCGTGCCTCGGCCCGGCTGTCGAACTTCACCCCATCGGGGGTGACGGTCTTCTTGTTGCCGTACTTGGCTCCGCCGGCTCCAGATCGCTTGGTTGCGGCTTGAACCCCAGGCGCTTGAGCTCGGCCCGCACCGCTTCCCGCATTCCCGGCCACAGCCCGTGACCATGTGTCACGGATTCCTCTTCCAACTCCGTAGCCCTTTGCCTTGAGTAGTGCCACCACCCCGGCGTCATTGCCAGCTGCACCAGATGGTCCCTGACTGCGAGGTAGTGCGTTGGTAAATCGTTTGGCATTCATCACCTGCCCCCCTGCTGGTAGGCCAGCACAGCGGCGGCAGTTTTGCGCTTCTCCTGATTCAGGCGCATGCGGTCTGCCCGAGCCAGGACCTGGGCATGGGTGAATCGACCGGCCTTGCGGGCGAAGTGATCGCGCAGCTTGGCCAACTGCTGCAGCGTGCTACGCGCTGGGCCTGCTGGTGCACTCTCAGGGGCTGGCAGCGCCAGCGCAGATCGAGGGGCGGGCAGCTGCAGCTGGTGACGCACATCCTCGGTCAACGCTTCCAAACCGCCCGGCAGACGGCCGGCAGTCATGGCCTCCTGCAGAGCGCGGGTGCGGCCCTCAGGGTCATGACCCAGGCTGACCTGCACCACAGGATGCTGGCGCAGCGCGCGGGCCTCACCGGTGATGCGGCCGTATGCCTCAATGAAAGCTTGGCGGGCGCCGAATTTGTCGCCAGCACGCAGCAGCGGCGCGGCCACGGCCCAGGCATCGGCAATCTCGTTCGTCCACACGATGGTGGCGCTGTCGTCCGAGCTGGACAGTGCCAAGGCATAGGCCTCCGCTGGCAGCAATCGGCCCATGGCATGGTCCACATACTGCAGCACGGTGCCGGTGAGGATCGGGCCTTTGTGCTCGGCACGAATGCGGGCCAGCGCCATGCGCAGCAGAGATTTCTCGATGTGAGATAGATCGGATGCCAGCAGCGCCAGCGCCGCAGGGCGAATCTGCTGCCCGGACAGCTCAATGGTTGCGCCCAGCTCCTCAAGCAGCCAGTCGGTGTCGTGCTCGTTAAGCATTGCCGCCCTCCTTGCGCTGGCGCGTCAGGCGCTTGGCTTCCTCGATGGCGTCAAAGTTGGCGCTGCTCTTGTCCGCAGCCTGCGCCGCCGTTGCTGTCACGGCCTGGCCCCGCGCCCACTGGGTGCGATAGCTCTCGGCTTGGTTGACCAACACACCCACGCCGTGGGTGTTCTTCGTCACAAAAGTCTCGTTCACGCAGCGCACGTACCACGCAGCCACCAGCGGCGATTCCTCGTAGCCCAGGCGTTTGACCAGCGTCTTCACGTTCGCGTTCACCGCAGCATTGCGAACAGGCTTGACCCCGTAGCGCTCCACGTAGGCATCGCAGTAAGCCGCCCAAGTCTCCCGGCAGGCTGCCTGCAGAGCCGTCTCCCCTTCGCCTTCCTGCTCACCTGCTCCATCGCGGCCCGGCTGCGAAGCGGCCGGGGATGGTTCATTGGCGGTTAAGTGACGGTTCAACTGATGATTTGGGGGCGGCATTTGCCCCTCCAGACCTGCGGCATCTGCCGGGGCTGGGGCGGCATTTGCCGGGGGTACTGCGGCATTTGCCGGTGGGGCGGCATCTGCACCGGGGGCGGCAGCCGCAGGGGGGGCGGCATTTGCCGCCACATTGGTTTTGCGCTTGGTGGTGCGCTTGCTCTCCGCCGGAGCCTTGGCCGGATCAAAACGCTTGGGGCAGACGGTGTAGCTGGTGCTGGTGTTGTGGCGGTACTCACGGAACACAGCGCCAGCAGCTTGCAGCCAGGCCAAGGCATCGCGCACGGCGCGCTCAGACAAGCAGGTGCGTGCGGCGATGGTCCCAACTGCAGGCCAGCACACGCCGTCGTCGTTCGCTTGGTCAGCCAGAGAAATGAGGACAGCCTTCTGGCTGGGGCTCATGCCCTGCAAGGGCCAGCAGGCCGCCATGATGATGGTGCTCATGCCTGCACCCCAGCTTCCTGGGCCTGTCGGGCCTTGTGCTTGCCCCACAGGCCTGCAACCCACTCCACGCCCTTAGGGGTGAACTTGGTGGTGTTGAATGCGTGCTCGTTGACCTGGCTAACGCCGGTCTTGATGGAAAAGCGGCCCGCGTCAATGTGGTTCTGGTACGGGGTCAACACGCCGGCCAGGCGGTAGAGGATCTTGCTGTCCTCAAGGAATGCGCGGAATTCCGGCTCCTTGGCATTCAGCAGCTTGGCAACTTGGCGGAAACCCAGAGAGCCATTGGCCGCCACGTAGCGGTCCACGTACTCAGCTTTAGGTGCTGCCAGCGCCAGCTGCGTTTCCGCCTGAATGCGGGCCTGCTCGGACTCCATGGCCAGCTTGAGAATGTCCATGCGCGTCAGCTGTGCTGGCGCAGGCTGCTGGGCCTCCAGCTCCTGCCAGCGCTTGACTACCTTCATGCGCGCCACCGGGTCGTAGCCCAGCAGCAAGGTCAGGCTGGTGTCCTTGTCCAGCAGGTACTCGACGTAGGTCTGGCCGTTCTGGGGGTGTATCCAAGGATGGATAGACCCGCCAAACAAAGCACCCAGCTGTCCATGCAAGGCGCGCAGGTCGCGCATTACATGAAAGTGATCCTTGCCGGTCAGCTCCGCAATGTCGCGGCTGCTCATGGTCAGCGGTACCGCCACCAGTGAAATTGTCGAATTCAGACTCATCGGCCGCGCCCTCCGAATTCGCGGCCCGCAAATGGCACTGCCATTTGTTCGCGGATGTCCATAGCATTGGCGTCATGCAAAGCTCGCTCCGCCACCATCAATGTGTAAGTCTTCTTGTGCACGACTGCATAGATGCAATCGCGCTGAGCACTGGACACGTCTTGTTGGCGGGCGGCAGCAATGTTCCTGAACAGAGCGTCTGTGTGCGAGTCGATCCACGTTTTGATCGGGGTGTCCAGCTTGCCAAACGGACCCGAAATTCCGCGAGCGAACATCGGAGTTTGATCATCAACAGCAAGATGACCAATGGCGTGATCCAAGACCTCCTGGGCGTCGTCCGGGGAAAGGCCCTGCAGCGCATTGAGCACGGCCCCAAGAGCGGCTTTCTGGGCCTTGGACAGGTGAGCGAGTTGCGCGATGCGCTTGGTGGAATCAGTCATTGCCGTCCACCTCCTTTTCTTGGGTGGATGGCTGAGCCAGCTCCTGGTCGGATGGGCGCAGGCGATGCGTGGCCGTTGCCTCTGCCAAGTCGATTCCAGCGAGCACCTTGCGATATGCCGCCTTCAGGTACATAACCCGAGCACGAGGAATCCCATCCCTCTTCCAGTCGCTGACGCTGGGGGGCTTGATGTCAAAGATCCGTGCGACGGCAAACGTCCCGCCGAGCGCGTCAATTACCTTGGTTGCGGATGTGTTCATGCGCAGAATGTTAGATCAAGCTAACAAACAACGCAAGCCCAAGCTAACAAATAAAAAGTTAGGCTAAGCTAATGACTAGCATTCAAGAAAGACTCAGAGATGTTTTCCAGCTGCCGCTGGAACGCGGAGTCATGGCCAACATCGCCAAAAAGTGCGATGTGAGTCGGCCAACGGTTTCCGCATGGTTCAACAACCCTGAGAAGGTCTCTTCAATCAGCAGAACCCATGCAGAAATCATTTGCACCGAGTACCAACTGAGCGTGTCCCCAGCGTGGCTAGCCGAAGGCATCGGCCCTAAGGAATTAGCTCCAGGTTCTCGGCTTGTAATTGCGGAGCACTCGAATGTGGAGCCCGCCCTAGAACTGAAGAAATCAAGAAGAGTGCCAATTACAGGAAGCGTACGCGGTGGAGACGACGGCTATCTGGTGCAAGACACCACTCCCGATGGCTGGGTGGAATACTGGACGGGAGACCCCCAGGCCTATGCCCTGCGCATAAAGGGAGACTCCATGCACCCGCGCTACCGCGCCGGGGAATTCGTCGTCATCACCCCCAGCATAGAAGCCCAGCCAGGCCGTGATGTCGTTGTGAAGCTTCACGATGGCAAGTGTCTGCTCAAGGAACTCAACTGGATTCGTGGTGATGAAATCCAACTGCTAAGCATCAACAACGGCTATGCCCCCATGACTATCTCCAAGGAAGAGGTGGAATGCATCTGCCGCGTGGCCGGATCGGTTGGGCCGGATTCGATGGTGTTTTAAATGTTGGAGACCATTGAGATTCGGTGAGAAGCAGCACCCATATGCCTCAGAGACTAGCCCGCGATGAGCGGGCTTTTTTTCGTCTGCGGCTTTCTGGGGATCTCTGAAAATTTGCTCAAGCTTCCAATTTGTTAGCCTAAGCTATTGACATATTGTTCGCCGAAGCTAACAATTCACTCGTCGCAGCAATAAACCGCTGCGATGGGTGCGAAGTGATCGAGCCAGCACCGAAGCTCATGCAGCCGCACGGCTGGGTAAACACAGGGCACCGCGGGCGGCAGCGGGATACAAAAGGTCGTCGGTCGCTCTAGTCAGTACTGCTCTGCCCCCGGATGGGATCGGCAACAGGAACATCGAAAGGCCACGCGAAATCCATCCGCTGGGTTCTATACGGCGGTGAGGCATTCAGGGAGGCCAAGAGCAACAACGCCCAGCGCGCTAGCGCCGCCGTCCGGAGCGCATCCGGAGTTCAAACCAAAGCCTTGCTTGCAGGGCTTCCGTTTGAGTTGACCTACAGGCCCAATTCGCTCAAGAATACTGTATAAATAAACAGTTGAATCAAGGAATGCCATGAACTGTCGTCTTGGTGATCTGGCCATCGTGGTCAACGATCTTGAATACCCCAACAACAACGGCTGTCTGCTGGAAATTCTCAGCCGCGCCACACCGGGGGCCCATTCGATCCCTGCAGACTGGGAGGGGCGTCCTCTCTCCACCTTCAAGTTTGGCGACCTTACTTGCCCTCCCGACCCGCGAAACACTGTCGTCTATAGGGATTGCGAGCTACGCCCGCTGCGCAACAGTGATGGCGCCGACGAAACCCTCGCATGGGCCAAGCTGCCCAAGCAGGTGGACACCAAGATTCCCGCCACAAAGCAGGACGAGGTGGTGACAGCCACTCTGCAGACATGTTTCCTGGGTGCCACTGTGCAATGCGCCGAGCAATTCGTCAGCGGGGCCTGGAGCCTGACTGTGCGCAGCGGAGACATGGGATTTGACGTCCGAGTGGATGCCCATATCGCGCCGCCTGGTGGCTTCCACCCCGGCGACCGCATCCGCCTGGAATACAAAAAAGGCGACAACCCACTTTTCGGGCCCTTCATCAAGGCTCACTTGCTGAATGCATAGGTGCCTACGTGAGTAACGGAGATTCAAAAATGTGAGCGATTCGCCAGCATGCGGCTATGCATGTGCCCTCCCCCGCAGGGCTATAGCGGGGCCATCAAGAAAGAGCGCGGCACTGAAAAACTGAAACCGGGCGTGGAGTTTGGCAATCCGAGATGCCGCCACCGACAGACCGCCAGCCGGGTGATCCGCTCTTTTTCTTGATGGTGTCGGGGGTCGGCTCCCCGGTTCTTACAAACCAGGCCTGCAAGGCCCGGCTGGAATACTGCAAGAGGGTAATTGCACCGGTCTTAGGTGCCCATCATGAACACCCCGGGAAAGTAGCGGGGGCTATCTGGCGTGACTGCTCGAGCAGGTACGGCAGCACAGGAATTCGCCTGGGCTGGCGGCAGTCACGAACTCGGCGCTTGCGTCGTGGCGACAGTGGTCACGCCAGATGGCGCAGCACCTTTTATTAACCCAAGTGCGCATTTCTTCTGCCTGCCCCTCATCGGGCAGAAGGAAGCTGCGCCATCTAACTTTTCCGCCGGGTCTGGGGCCTATCTCCTCCCTCCCTCTCTAAACCATTCCCCAGGCAGACCCGAAAGGTCACCGGCTCTTTATTCAAGCCCGCAGCAATCGCTCGCGGGCTTTTTCTTTGCCCCAACCACCCTCCACAGGAGTCCCCATGGAAATCAAGATCGATTTGGACTTGCCCAGCATCATCTCCCAGGCCGTCAGCGCCGAGCGCATCCAGCCCCTGGTAAACAAGGCCATTGCCGAAGCTGTCGGTGCCGCCATCCGGGACGCTACCGACTATTCCAGCCCGTTCCGCAAGGCGCTTGAAACCCAGCTCAAGGACGCCATGCCCCACGGGCTGGCAATTGATGATGTGGCGAAGTTCCAGCTTATGGCCAATAGCGCAGTCACGGAGGCCGTCATGAGCGCGAACGCTGAAACCATCAAGACAGCTATCGCTCAAGGCCTGAAAAGCTCCATCCCGGACGTGCCAGAGCGCATCAAGCTGTCCGAGTTGGTTGGGAAGGCGCGCGAAGCCTTCCACAAGGAGCGGCATGAAGCCTTCTACGCTCACTACGAACCAAGCGAGTATGGCGGCGGCTGGCTTTCGCTTGATAGCGATGAAAGCACTAGCAGCAAATACAGCGCCGACATGCGACTGTCCATCAACAAAAACGGTGAGGTCTATTCACTGAAACTGGACGGCCGCGACATCACGCCCAAGAGCATTCCCGATGCTGTGGGCAGGTTTGACGGCCTTCTGCTCGCGCTCTACGTTGGCCGCAGCTCTATCGAGCTGGACATGGACGCGGACGAAGTTGAAAGCGCCGCCGGCGAGCAATGGGATTGAGGGCTGCGTGATGAATCCATACAGCAACCAACACCCTGTCGATGAAGACATGGTTCAGCGCCTGCGCGAGAAGGGAGGCCTGTGAAATGGCCGCTCATCCTCACCCCAATCAAAAGCTGCTGCTCGCGGCGCAATGGGCTCTCACCGGCTTCGGCCTCTTCTGCCTGATCGGCGCGGTCGTGGTTATTGCCCTCACACCCGAGGCCTGGCCCGTCTGATCGTTCAATTTTGATAGCTGCTCGCGCTTTCTGGATAAGCGCTAAGGAACGAAACCATGACAAAGCTGCTTGAAGCCCTGATCTTGATCGTTGCCATCTGCCTGGGCCTTACATGGCTGGCCGTGCCAGATGCCCAGGCAGATGAGCCCCAGACCATCGCCCAGAACCTGCGCGACGAGTTCGCCTGCCCAGGCATGCATGCCGAGTGGCTGGACGAGAAGACTGTGCAGTGTTTGAAGGAAAAGCCGATGTGATTATTTAGGATGATTAAAGCCGTTACATAAGCTAACATTCCTGAACAATCCAAATGACGGGGCTACCTTGTTTCGACTATTCGTGTACTCGTTGATCCCATTGATTGCGTGGAAAACCTGCACCGCGTACTACCCGCTACAGGTGAAGTCATCCGCAAGTCTATTCAATGAGCATCAGCGTGCCCGGGCCGTCGAAGTGTTGACCAACACCACGATCAAAGCACCCAAACAGCGATGTGATGGGCGCACGCATTGCTCACCAAGAATGCTCTGTGCTGAAAAGCCCTCTACCCATTGCGCCACGCCGCTTAGCCCCAAATAGCACCTTCCCGGCTCCCTATCTCCTGGGACCCTTCTATTCACTCGCACCAAGCCCGCACCCGCGGGCTTTTTCTATTTCTGGAGTCCAGATGTTCAAGAGCATGATCATTTACCGCATTGCCAAGAGCTGGCAAGGCGATCTGCAGGCGCTGGAGGATGCCCTGCGAAAGACAGTTTTCGAGGAGTGCAGCGCCACGCAGGAGCGCTCTGTGGGCTGGGTTCCGCCGCGCGGCGAGCAGCACGGCCCGCTGGTCGAGTCCGTGGCCGGGCAGTGGGTCATGCGCTTCATGACCGAGGCCAAGGTGCTGCCGGCCAGCGTGCTCAATCGCAAGGTCAACGAGAAGGCCGAGCACATCGAAAATACCGAGGGCCGCAAGCCCGGCAAGAAGGAAAAGCGCGACCTCAAGGACGAGGCCAAGCTGGATCTGCTGCCCATGGCCTTCACCAAGCAGGGCAGCATGTGGGTCTGGATCGACCCGCAGGCGCGCACGCTGGTGCTCGATACCAGCGCCCAGGGCCGCGCCGATGAAGTGGTGACGCTGCTGGTCGAAAGCCTGCCAGGCTTTGCGGTGGCCCTGCTGGATACCCAGACCAGCCCACAGGCCGCCATGGCACATTGGCTGATGACACAGGAGCCGCCCGCCGGCTTCACCGCCGACCGCGAAACGGAGCTGAAGGCTGCGGACGAGTCCAAGGCTGTGGTGCGCTACGCCCGTCACCCGCTGGATATTGATGAAGTCCGCCAGCACATCGAGCACGGGAAGCTACCCACCAAGGTGGCCATGACCTGGGACGACCGAGTGAGCTTTGTGCTGACCGAAGGCCTGCAGATAAAGAACATCGCGCTGCTGGATGCGGTCATGGACGGCAACAGCAAAGAGGACGGCGGCTTTGATACCGATGTAGCCATTGCCACCGGCGAGCTGTCGCGCCTGATCCCCGACCTGATTGAGGCTCTTGGCGGCGAAGGCCGCACCGCTCTGGGCGACCTGCCCGCCTCGCCGGCTACCAGCGCCAGCAACTGATCATCTATTCATAGATCTGCATATCCAGGGCTAGGCGCCCACATCAATGAATCATCTGCCCGCCGACAAGCGGGCTTTTCTTTGGAGGCTCCCATGAGTCTGACTTTCGTGAATCACAACGGCGACCCCATCACCGATTCCCGCATGGCCGCCATGCGAGCTCAAGGAATGGAGCTCGAGCGCCAGCGCCGGCTGGCCGCCAAGGCAGATCCCGTGTCCGTGCACAAGGGCTGGCGCGTGTCAGGTATAGCGCCCGGCCTGCTCGACGAGGCAATGCAGGCGCACGAGCGGCTATGCCAAATGGCGCAGAAGGCCGGCGGCAAGCCTCCAGAGCCGTTTGATGAAACCGCGTGGCTGCGCGCCGCAAAACGCACTGCAGTTCGCAGCAAGCCTTACCCCCTTCAAGAAGCCGCCCAGCTCTGCAAAGAGCTTGCCATCAAGGCAGGCTGGCTTGAAGTGCAACTCCAAGAAATCAAGAAAGTCGTCTCTTGATCGCTAGCCAGCCCCTTGCCTATCAATTACCTGCAAATGCGACTAACTGAGCAAAGAACAGGGAGATTGCAGCAACCTGCACGACGACATACCGCAAATACGACGCTTTTTGTTGCTGCGCCAATCTTCTTCACATAATCCCATAAATCCATAGGCGTCAACGACTTACAGGCGGCTGATTATCTTATTAATGATTTCCGTTAATCAATAAAATGACGAAGCATTATTAAAACAAAATTCAGCAATAACAAGAAATGGAGAATCAAAATACAATAAAAGCTCTTCAGCAACGGAGTCTTATATGACCAACACGGTATCAGCATGGGTTTTTGAAGACAGTAAAACGCTTGAATCATATCTGCGCACCTTGTTTTCACATATCGATAACCGCTCCATGGGCGCTGTACGCCACCATGCAAACACTAACCGATTTGCAAACAACGGACTAAGAGATGAATTCATCAAGCTTGGTGAGTCCATGCTGAATCAACGATAAGGAGTAATCATGCTTGCAGCCATCTACACACCCGATATGCATCTCGTGGGGCAAGCTGAATTTCGCGAGCGATTCCGCGACGGAGAGATTATCTCTCTCCAAGTCACCCAGCTCACAGGCATAGCAGCTCCAAGAACAGGCTTCCAGCAAGTAGTGCAACTTGATCTAGCTAAGCCTGCCCATATTGCAGATTGCAATCTGCGATGCGTAGAGCCTGTTATCAATGGGCACCCAACGACCATGCTGATTATTGAAGACCAGCAGCTTGGTGAAATAGCAAAGCGGAACAAAAATCAAGCTGATATTTTGATTCAAGCGATAGAAGCACTTCACTAGCCACCACATCCTATTCATCCACCGGCCCGCCACTGAGCGGGCTTTTTGCTTTCTGGAGCCATGAAACCGGCGTACTACAACGAAATAGACAAGTTCGCGGCACAGATGCTGCGCAACCTCATTGCCGCCGGACATATAGCACCAGGCGACGTTGACGAAAGGAGCATCGAGGATGTTCACCCCTCAGACCTCAAGCCATACACCCAGTGCCATTTCTTCGCAGGCGTCGGTGTCTGGTCCTATGCACTTCGCCGCGCCGGCTGGCCAGATGATCGACCTGTTTGGACCGGTTACTGTCCCTGCCAACCTTTCAGCTCGGCAGGCGAAGGAGCTGGGTTTGATGACGAGCGGCACCTTTGGCCGCACTTCTTCCACCTCATTGAACAGCGCCGCCCTGCAGGAATCTTTGGAGAGCAGGTTGCGAGCCGTGACGCAAATCCTTGGATCGACCTTGTACAAGATGACTTGGAAGGCTTGGGATACAGGGTCGGGGCGGTCCCGTTTCCGTCTGCGGGCGTCGGTGCTCCGCACATCCGTGACCGGCTCTACTGGATGGCCCACGCCAATGGCACGCGACACATTTCCCGCGCACTCGGCGGAATACATCGCAGCGAAAAAAGCCCAAGGGCACGGGATGGCGAACTTGAACGACACGGTGCAGCTATCTGGATGGCCGACTCCAACAGCAGCCCTAGCAGACAAGGGCGTGAGGACCTTCGAGGGTGGCCTGCTGGAAGCAATGCGGAACCATGGCCCGGACCTAGCCGCGGCAGCATGCCTGGCAGGATGGGGGACCCCAACGGCCAGTACTCCAGGCGGATCACCGGAGCAAGCAATAAAGCGCAAGGAGAAGCATGCTTGCGGGGAGGTTGCGACATGCCTAGCTCACCAAGTGCAACTGGCGACATGGGCAACGCCCAGCGCGCGGGACTGGCACTCAGCCAGCGCATCGCCAGAATTCCTTGCGGCGCGAGCGGAGCAGACGCGGGGCAAACCGCTGAGCGAGCAGGCATTCACGCTCCTGCCGGGCCCGGCCCGGTTAACGGCCCATGGTCAGCTGCTGACTGGCTCCTGTGCCGGGATGGAAAGTGGCGGCCAGTAGAACCCAGCACATTCCCGCTGGCTCATGGGGCTCCCGCCAGAGTGGGACGCCTGCGCGCCTACGGCAATGCCATCAACGCGGAACAGGCGCGCATCTTCATCGAAGCGGGCATGAGCTGCATGCCCTGACCACCAACACCCCAGCCCGCAGCCGCGGGCTTTTCTCATTCTGGGAGCCACCCTCATGAAACAGCCAATCAAGATGACCTCTGGCGATGAGCTGCACCTGACAGCACTCATGGCGCCTTTCAGCCTGAACCTTGTCACCGGACAAGATCGCCAGCACCTGCTGGGCTACGGCCGATCAGCGTTTGAAGCCGGCCTGAAGACGGCAGCCGCAGCAGAACAAGCCGCATGGCATGCAGGACTGGACGGAGGCCGAGCACAGGCCGAAGCCAACCAGCTCGCCGCGCAACATCCTGACGATGCCGCTGTCGACGCACTGGCATCGCTCATGAAGGCCAAGCTGGCGAAGCAGCGAGACAAGGGCTACGGCGGCTGGGACGATACCGAGTGCAGCCAGCAGCACCTGTCGGGACTGCTGCGTGGCCACGTTGACAAGGGCGATCCCGTTGACGTTGCGAACTTCTGCGCATTCCTGTCGGCGCGCGGCGAAGGCATTGCACCCCAGGCAGCGCCCGCAGCCGTGGCAGTGCCTGATGAGCGCGCGGCGTTTGAGCGGATAGTCAAAGAGACGATGCATGACGCAGGTGAAGACCATATCGCAGAGCGATTGGCATGCTGGCCGGATGGCGCTTACAAAGACCGAAGCACCGGATATGCATGGTGGGCATGGCTGGCCCGCGCCGCGCTTGCCGCCACCCCGGCAGCAGCTGCGCAAGTGGTGCTGCCTGAGCCTGATTTCCAGCTGAAATGGAGCGCGAGCGCTGGACGGTACTCATTCAGCAAGCCGATCACTGGTGATGCTGACTGCTACACCGCCGACACCGTGCGCACCCTGCTGGCCGGAGCATCTGCACCGGCAGCGCAGGCGGTGGAGCCGACAGATGCTGAGTTGATAGCTCTGAACGCCGGCGAGTGCTATTTCGGAGAGTCTCCGAGCAAATACCCCGAGCTCGGTCACGGCACCCAGTACCACGCCGGCGCACCTGGAGTGCTTGGCTTTGCACGTGCAGCCCTTGCGTTGCGCTCCGATCCAGCAGCGTATTCGCAAAAGTTCCAACAGCGTGTGCAGCCCTGGATGATGACCTGCTTCGGCCCTGAAATCTCCGCTGACCACATTGAGCGCAACCACCGCTTTCTGGAAGAGTCCTTGGAGCTGGTGCAGTCGCTTGGCTGCACGGCCAGCGAGGCGCATCAGCTGGTGGATTATGTATTCGGGCGGCCTGCTGGCGAACCAGCGCAGGAGGCTGGCGGCGTGATGGTCACGCTCGCGGCGCTGTGCCTGGCCAGCGGCCTGGACATGCACGCATGCGGCGAGACGAAGCTGGCGCGCATCTGGACAAAGGTCGAAGCCATCCGGGCAAAGCAGGCAGCAAAGCCGAAGCACTCGCCTCTGCCCATGCATGCACCCCAGGCGCAGGCAGACGCGCGGGATACGGAGCTGCTGGACTTTCTCAAAGACCAGTGCATTGACCTGCGCTGCTTCACTACCAGCGACGGGGACGATGTGGGATGGCGAACAGTGCAGCACCACATGGGCGAGCCCCGTGAGCGCGTGGTTTCGGAGGTCTGCGGCGATGAGCCACGGCGGGCGATTCGTGAGGCCATGGCTCGCATCGAGCGCGACCCGTACTGCACCGGGCCGCTGCATTTGGAAGATGAAGCCGCCATCGCCGCCCAGGTAGCCCAGCAGGGAGGTGGAGATGGCGCTCAGTAAAAAGCAGCGCGCCGAGCTGCGCGAGAAGTTTGGCGGGCGCTGCGCCTACTGCGGCAGCCTGCTGGGTGACAAATGGCATGCCGATCATGTTGAGCCCATTGTTCGCAATGACTGGTTCAAGCGCGCCGGATTTACCAAGGAACTCCACTGCCCGCCAGACCACCCCGAGCGCGACACGCTGGCCAACATGAATCCGGCATGCCCGCCCTGCAACATCGACAAGCACAGCCTCACGCTGGAAGGCTGGCGCGAGCTGATGCAGCGAAGCAATGAGGTGCTGATGCGCGATGTGTCCACATTCCGCCGCGCCGTGCGCTACGGACTGGTGACGCTCAACAGCGAGCCGATCGTCTTCTATTTTGAAAAGCTGGCAGCCCAGCAGACACAAGGGGGCAAGCATGTCTAAGCGACTCGCAGGAAAGCGATGGTTTGAGGCCATGGGCCGACGCGCGCGGTCACAAGGCAAGGCTATGTGGCTTGGCCAAGACCGAGAGCAATGGCCGCTGTGGGCGAAGCATGCCTACATGGCCGGTTACATCGACCAATGGGACAGCGGCCTCAAAGCCACGCAGCGCGCCCAGGCGCAGAAAGGCCAAGCATGAGCCGCCGAGCCCGCGACCGAGGCGACAAGCGCGACAGATGGCGCGAACCAATCAACCACCCCGAGCCCCGCCACTGAGCGGGGTTCTGCTTTTAGGGAGCTACCCAATGAAAGAAACCGGCTTGATGTTCAAAGCGCCCTTGGTGCGCGACATCCTGAGCGACCTGAAGACCCAGACGCGCCGCGCATTCAGCGAGCACATGATGAAGCAGATGCGCGCTGCTGCTGCCATTAGAGAGGTGTCGCACTTTCTGGACGAGGGGAGCCTGCAACCCAACGACCTTGCATATGTGCAGCAGTTCTCACCGGTGGGCCAGCCCGGCGACCGCATCTATGTGCGCGAGACATTCGCCCGTGTGCCACGGTCTGCGGCAGCGATGAGGTTGTTTTTGCCGCCGACTACCAGGACGGCAGCGACAAGGCCGCAGGCGTGAAGTACACCCCAGCGATTCACATGCCCAAAGATCTGGCCCGAGTCTGGCTGGAAATCACTGGAGTGCGGGTGGAGCGCCTGCAGTCCATCAGCCGAGGGGATGTCATGGCCGAAGGATGCCCGTTCCCCAACATGGCCGATGGTGCAGACCCGCGCGATTGGTTTGCCGAGGTTTGGAAGTCCACCGGTGGTGACTGGGCCGCAAACCCTTGGGTCTGGGTGATCGACTTCAAGCGCATTGAGAAACCGCGATGACCAGCGCCAGCACCGTGGGCCTACCAGAAGACAAGGCCTACATAGCCCACCACTTCAACTGCCCTACCTGCTGCGCTGCCGGCTTATCCGGCGGCAAGCAGGCTCGCTGCCCAGATGGCCAGCGCCTATGGGACCTCTACCTGCAGGCATTCCAAGCCCTGAACCTCGCACCCCAAAATAAGCAGAAAGCCCCGAGAGGGGCTTAACTTTTGATAGCACTATGACCAAATCCACAAACAATTTCACCTGCTCCGTCACAGAAGCGGCGGAGATTCTTCAGGTGCATAGTTCCACCATTGAAAAACTCATTGCCGGCGGCGTGCTGCCGGCCGGCCGCATTGGTCGCGCCTACGTGATGCGAACCAGTGATGTGCACCGCTATGCAGAAAAAGTCATCCTTGACCAGACTTCAGAGCGGCTTACCAAAGGTCATCGGCCAAGGTCGATCCGCGCAAGTTTGCGTATCGCATGAGCATTCTGTGGCTCTTGTGGCCAGTAATTTTCATGATCTGCGTCTCGCTGAGCTTGGTGCGCTCAAACAGGCGACTCGTCGCCTCGTGGCGCAGGTCATGGAAAAGCAGCCCCGTCGCCCCGGCTTGCTCAAAAATATCCACGAAAAGGCGCGACAAGAAATCTGTCGTTTCATTCAGCTTCTTCGCTGACTCCTCCCCCTGCAGGAAGGGGAACACCAAATCAGCAGGGCCGGCATCACTTGGCTGGAACGCGCGCAGTTCCGCCAGTGCCACGGACGACAGCGGGACTTGCCGCTTGTCCCCGTTTTTGGTCTTGTCCAGGAAAACTGTCTTGTGCGGCAGATCCACCTGGCTCCAGCGCAGCGTGTACATCTCACGCATCCGCATCGCTGTCTCAACCGCCAGCACTGTGATGCACTTCAACGCCACTTTGTCCCGCCGCCCCTCAAGCACGAGGGGCCGCTGTGTGCGGGGCAGCACACCCGTAGCGATCACTCCCAAGATCTTTTCCCACTCTCCCGGCTCAAGCCGACGGTCCCGTTCATTGTCTTTTCGCTGCACGCCGGCCACGGCCGCGTCAGCCTTGGTGTATTGGGCATAGCCACTTGGCAGCGAGCGAAGTGCGTGGTCAGGCATGGTGAGGAAGCCTTTGCGCATACCCCAGTCCGTGGCTCGAGCCAGAGCGCCGACTTTCGCGTGAATCGTAGTGGGCGCTACCTTATCAATGCGCTTCATCTGCGCGATCCAGTGGTCCACCCAGGCGGCATTGATTTCAGTCAAACGCACCGTGCCATGGATCGGCACTATGGTTCTCAGCGATGCAACATCCTTGGGCGAAGGATGGGCCTCGCGCTCGTAGTCGGCCACAAGGTCGGAGATGGTCAAAACCTGTTCGGTCTTTTTGTGCTCAAGAGGAACAATGCCGCGCGCTAGCAGCGCCTCCAACTTGGCCGCATATTCATCGCCTTCTGCCTCTGTGGAAAACGTGAGATACAGCGGCTTATCCAGAACGCCCTTCTTCTTGAAGACGTACTGCCACGATCCATTTGGAAACTGCTTCTTGCCTGCCATCTAACCTCCCAAAAAGGAGCGCCATACTAATCCCTGCAGAGTTGGTAGACAACGATTTTCAGTTGGTAGAGGCGGCTTGTGACGGCTATTCGAGCTGGTAGAGAGGGCAAAGAAAAAGGGCTTAGATTTCTCTAAGCCCTTGATTTCTTTAGTTTTTTAGTGGTGGGTCCTGACGGTCTCGAACCGCCGACCTACTCCGTGTAAAGGAGCCGCTCTACCAACTGAGCTAAGGACCCACTGAAACTGGGTGTCAGTTCAGAGCATCTTTCAATGCTTTGCCCGGACGGAATTTAGGCACCTTGGCCGCCTTGATCTTGATGGAATCGCCGGTACGGGGGTTACGACCAGTGCGAGCTGCACGCTTGCCAACAGCAAATGTGCCAAAACCAACAAGCGATACTGTACCACCTTTTTTCAGTGTTTTCTTCACTGCGTCGATCGTGGAGTCCAGTGCACGCGCAGCTGCGGCCTTGGAAATATCGGCGTTGTTAGCGATGTGCTCAATCAGTTCGGTTTTATTCACAAGATGCCTCTCGAGAAATAAGTGAATGGAATGTCTCTGCAAACGCAAACCTTGCGCAGCAAGAAACCAGTCGCGATAAAGACGGAAGCCAGCCTATCAGTTTCTGTGTATGGGCAAGCCCATTTTTACCTGAAGCCGCTGACATTTTTGACGCCAACTCGCGCTGCGCATTCCAGCGACAGAACCAGATTCTATGCGGTTTTTGAGCGGGTTCGGCCATCCACAGCGGCTTTTTTCAAGCTTCTTCCGTGTCGGCTTCACCGATTGACAACAATTGACAAAATCTGCAGTCCGATCAAGTCATGCAATGCGTAGCCGCAAAATCTTTTTGCTGCTCCGAAAGCAGCCCGCCAGATAGCAAAAAGCGCTTGATGAGCAAGCGCTTTCAGAGAGGCCCACCCCGGATTTCAGAGCCTGGCACGAATTTCGGGCAATGCCTTTTGCAGGTAGTAGACCATGGACCAGACGGTCAGCACCGCTGCAATCCAGATCAGCCACTGCCCCCAGACGCCGGTATCGATCACGCCGAACGCCACTCCGTCATAGAGCAGAAAGGGAATGGCCACCATCTGTGCCATGGTCTTGGCCTTGCCGATCATGTGCACGGCCACGCTCTTGCTGGCACCGATCTGAGCCATCCATTCACGCAGCGCCGAGATTGCGATCTCACGTCCGATGATGATCAGCGCCACGAACACATCGGCGCGTTGCAGATGAACCAGCACCAGCAGCGATGCACAGACCAGAAATTTGTCGGCAACGGGATCCAGAAAAGCACCGAATGCCGATGTCTGATTGAGCTTGCGCGCAAGATAACCATCGAACCAGTCGGTGGCGGCAAACACGACGAACATCACGGTGGCGATGAGGTTGCGGGTCGCCTGATCCAGCGGCGCGTAAAACACCCCCACGATAAGCGGAATCGCCACGATCCGCGTAAGGGTCAGCACAGTAGGGATGGTGAAAAACATGGGTGTCATTGTGTCACGAGCAGGCTGCGCCAGCGCGGATTAGCGCTCGCGCAGCCTGCATCAATGCAGCGCCTTGTAGATTTCTTCGGCCAGCGTTGCGGAAATGCCCTCCACGGTCATCAGATCGTCCACGCTGGCATCGGCCACGCCGCGCACGCCGCCAAAACGCTGCAACAATCGCGCCCGTTTCTTGGGCCCCACGCCGGCAATGTCTTCCAGGCTGCTGCTGCCCGTGCGCACCTTGGCGCGGGCCGCACGCATGCCGGTGATGGCGAAGCGGTGCGCCTCGTCGCGAATCTGCGCCACCAGCATCAGTGCCGCCGAGTCATGGCCCAGGTAGACCTTGTCACGCCCGTCGGCAAACACCAGCTCCTCCAGGCCGACCTTGCGGCCCTCGCCTTTCTCCACACCCACGATGCGCGACAGATCGAGCCCCAGCTCCGTGAATACCTCACGCGCCATGCTGACCTGGCCCTTGCCGCCGTCGACCAGCACCAGATCGGGCAGATGCGGCTGCTTGCCGGTCAGCTCGGCGCCGCCCGCCTCGCGCTGCGCCTCGGCCACGGGTTTGTAGCGGCGCGTGAGCACCTGGCGCATGGCCGCATAGTCGTCGCCGCCAGTGATGCCTTCGATATTGAAGCGGCGGTAGTCGCTGCTCTGCATCTTGTGGTGATGGAACACCACGCAGGACGCCTTGGTGCTTTCGCCGCTGGTGTGCGAGATATCGAAGCATTCGATGGTCAGCTCGTCGAGATTCTCGACCGGCAGGTCCAGCGCCTCGGCCAGGGCACGGGTGCGCGCCTGTTGCGAGCCTTCCTCGGCCAGCAGCCGGGCCAGCTGGATGTCGGCATTTTTCTGCGCCATCTCCAGCCAGATGCGGCGCTGCTCGCGCGGTTGCTGGACCACGGTGATGCGCACGCCGGTCTGCTCGGTCAGCAGCTCCACCAGCCGCTTCTCCACGGGATGGCTGACGATGAGCGTGGGCGGCACGGCAACGCCCACATAGTGCTGGGCGATAAAGGCCTCCAGCACCAGCTCCTCCACGGGCCGCGCCTCGGCTGCGGCATCCACCTCTTCCTCGCTGGAGTAGACCGATGCGGCATCGCCCAGATTCGCCGGGAAGTAAGGCCGGTCGCCCAGGTGGCGGCCGCCGCGCACCATGGCCAGGTTCACGCAGGCGCGGCCGCCCTGCACGCGCACGGCCAGGATGTCCACATCCTTATCGTCGGTGGTTTCGATCGCCTGCTGGTGCAGCACGCGCGACAGTGCCGTGAGCTGGTTGCGCACCTCGGCCGCCTGCTCGAACTCCAGCTTGTCGGAATGCGCCATCATGCGCGCTTCGAGCTGCTGCAGCAGCTCGCTGGTTTCGCCGCGCAGCATGGCCTCGGCATTGCGCACATCCAGCGCATAGGCCTCGGGAGATATCAGATCCACGCAGGGGCCGGTGCAACGCTTGATCTGATAGAGCAGACAGGGGCGGCTGCGGTTGGCAAACACCGTGTCCTCGCAGGTGCGCAGCCGGAAGACTTTCTGCAGCAGCTGAATGCTTTCCTTGACCGCCCAGGCACTGGGATAGGGGCCGAAGTAGCGGTGCTTCTTGTCCACCGCGCCACGGTAGTAGGCGATGCGAGGAAATTCCTGAAACGCGGGTTCACCCTCCTTGCCGTCGCGGTGGGCCACACCGGTGATCTTGAGATAGGGATAGCTTTTGTCGTCCCTGAACAGGATGTTGTACTTGGGGTACAGCGTCTTGATGAGGTTGTTTTCCAGCAGCAGCGCCTCGGCTTCGGAGCGCACCACCGTGGTCTCCAGCCGCGCGATCTTGCTGACCATATGGCCTATGCGCGTGCCGCCATGCTCCTTCTGAAAATAGCTGGAAACGCGACGCTTGAGGTTGATGGCCTTGCCCACGTAGAGCAGGGCACCGGCAGCATCGAAATAGCGATAGACGCCCGGCAATGGCGGCAGCGCGGCCACCTGGGCCAGCAGTTCGGCGGAATGCGTGGAAGACATGGGCGCTATTGTCTGCGCATGTGGACGAATCCTGCAGCAAGCGGCTCAAACGCCAGGCCAGCGTTCTGCCTATCGATAAAAGGAGCTGCCAGCGCTTGATGAGATTGAATCTCAGATAGTTTTCAATCTGAGATCCTTATCAATCAAGCGGTAGCAGCTCCATTTTTAGATGCAAGGGATTCAGGGCAATCCCTGCGCCCTGCAGCTTACTCGGCTTCGATTTTGGACGACTTCACCACCTGCGCCCAGTTGCCGTATTCGGTCTTGACCATGGCCGCCAGTTGCTGAGGGTTCATATAGTCTGCCGTGGCGCCCTGCTCTTCGGCCTTTTTCCTGAAGGCGGGGTCCTGCACCACCTTCTTGATATCGGCAGCCAGCTTGTCGATCACGGGCTGTGGCGTGGCCTTGGGCGCAAACACGGCAAACCAGGAAGTGGCGTTCACCCCCGGGTAGCCAGCTTCCGCGGTGGTGGGCACATTGGGCAGACTGGGCAGGCGCTGCTTGCCCGTCACGGCCAGCACGCGCAGCTTGCCGCTTTGCACATGGGGCATGAAGGGAGGCGCGGTGCCGAAGGTCAGGTCCACCTGGCCGCCCAGCAAGTCCTGCAGCGCCGGGCCCGTGCCCTTGTAGGGCACGTGCACCATCTTCACGCCGGCCTGCTGCTCCAGCATGGCGCCCGTCACATGCTGCAGCGAGCCGTTGCCCGACGAGGCGTAGTTGAGCTTGCCGGGGTTGGCCTTGGTGTAGCTCACCAGCTCGGCCAGCGTCTTCACCGGCAGCTCGGAGCGCACGACGATGATCTGCGGTGCCGACAGCACATTGGCCACAGGGGCAAAGTCGCTTTGCTCCCAGCTTCTGGCCTTGGTCAGGTGCGGGGAGATGACGTGGTAGCCCGAGTACTGCATCAGCAGCGTATAGCCGTCGGGATCGGCACGCTTGACCAGATTGGCGGCGATGGCGCCGTTGCCGCCGCCCTTGTTGTCCACCACCACCGATTGCCCGATCACCGGCGCCAGCGCCTGTGCGGCCATGCGGCCGGCCAGATCGGTGGTACCGCCCGCAGCGGCGGGCACGATCATCAGCACGGTTTTGCTGGGATAGCTGCCCTGGGCCATGGCCGGGGCACCGGCAAGACCGGTGGCGGCAGCGGCCGCCGCAAGCAGGAAATGAAGGCGTTGACGTTGAACAGTCATGTTTGTCTCCTTGTTGGAATGTTGAGCCGCACCAGCTCCTTCCCCCGAAAGAGCCGATGCAGCGGGGCGAAATCAGCCTCAGGCCCTGGCCTGGGCGCGTTCCTTGATCTCGGCAAAATCCGCTGGCGGCTGGTGCAGGTCCCAGCGCGCACCGGCCTTGACGATCTGGCTCGGCGTCTCGTGGCCGATCAGTGCCGGCAGGCTGCGGGCGGCCGCGACGATGCGGGCCAGGTCCGTGCCCGTGTCATAGCCCATGAGCTGCAGCGCATGCACGATCTCTTCGGTGCAGGCATTGCCCGAGGCACCCGGCGCATAGGGACAGCCGCCCAGACCGCCAATCGAGGCGTCAAAGCGATCCGCACCCGCAGCTATGGAGGCCAGCACATTGGCCAGCGCCATGCCGCGCGTGTTGTGGAAGTGCAGGGTCAGGCCCAGTTGCGGCCAGCGCGCCTTGAAGGCCAGGACCATGGAGTGCACCTGGTTGGGATAGGCCATGCCCGTGGTGTCGCACAGCGTGATGCCCTGCACACCCAGATCGGCAAAGCGCTGCACCCAGGCCAGCACTTCTGCCTCGGCCACATCGCCTTCCATGGGGCAGCCGAAGCAGCAGGAAAGCGATAGGTTGACGGGCGTTGCCGCCTGCTGCGCCGCGGCAATCACCTGCCTGAGTGCCTCGAAGGACTGGCTGCGCTGCATGCGCAGATTGCAGAGGTTGTGCGTCTCGCTGACCGACATCACCAGATTGAGCTCGTCGGTCTGCGAATCGATGGCACGCTCCGCGCCGCGCACATTGGGCACCAGCGCCGTATAGACCGTGCCCGGCCGACGCACGATCTCGCGCATCACGATCTCGCCGTCGCGCAGGGCCGGAATGGCCTTGGGCGAGACAAAGGCCGTGACTTCGATCTTGGACAGGCCGGCCTCGGACAGTGCGTTGACCAGCACAATCTTGTCCTCGGTGGACACAAAGGCCTGCTCCATCTGCAGACCGTCGCGCGTGCCGACTTCGTTCATGTGGATGCGGCGACCCGCACCGGTCCACACCGTCGTATTCAGGTCGGCGGCCATCATTGGACAATCCCCTTGGCGCGCAGCTGCGCGATCTGCTCGGCGCTCAGACCGATCTCGGCCAGCACGGCATCGGTGTCGTCGCCCACATGGGGGGCGCTGCTGCGCACCGTGCCCGGCGTCAGCGAGAGCTTGGGCACCACGCCGGGCACCTGAAGCTCGAAACCATCGCGGGTGCGCTGGGTCAGAATCATCTCGCGCGCCCGGTAATGCGGATCCTCGGCAATATCCTTGGCCGTGTAGACCTTGCCGGCCGGCACGCGTGCCGCGCCCAGCTCGTCCATCACCGTCTGCACGCTGCGTGCCTGCGTCCATGTGCCAATCGCGGCATCGATCTCGGCCACGCGCTGGACGCGGCCGGCGTTGTCGCCCAGATCGGGCGCATCCGCCAGATCCTGGCGGCCGATGGCCGTCATGAGCCGCTTGAAGATGGAGTCGCCATTGCCCGCCACCAGCACCCAGCCATCCTGGCAGGGATAGGCATTCGAGGGCGCAATGCCCGGCAGCGCACTGCCTGCGGCCTCGCGCACGGCACCAAAGGCGCTGTACTCGGGGATCAGACTTTCCATGATGTTGAACACGGCCTCATGCAGGGCCACGTCGATCACCTGGCCGGGACCGCCGTTCACCTTGCGGTGATACAGAGCCATCATCACGCCGATCACGCCATGCAGGGCTGCCAGCGTATCGCCTATCGACACGCCCACGCGCACCGGCACCCGGCCCGGCTCGGCCGTCAGGTGGCGCAGCCCGCCCATGGCTTCGCCGATCACACCAAAGCCCGGCAGATCGCGATAGGGGCCTGTCTGACCGTAGCCCGAGATGCGCAGGATCACCAGCCCGGGGTTGATGGCATGCAACTCCTCGGGCGACATACCCCAGCCCTCCAGCGTGCCGGGGCGGAAGTTCTCGACCAGCACGTCGGCTTCGGCGATCAGCTGGCGCGCCACGGCCTGCGCCTCCTGCTGGCGCAGATCCAGTGCCACCGAGCGCTTGTTGCGCGACTGCACCTGCCACCAGACGGAGGTGCCTTCCTTGATCAGGCGCCAGTTGCGCAGCGGGTCGCCGGCACCGGGCGCCTCGATCTTGATGACATCGGCACCAAACTCGCCCAGGGTCTTGCCACAGAAGGGACCGGCAATCAGCTGGCCCATTTCCACCACTTTCACCCCTTCCAGCGCGCGCGGCGTGGCGATCTGCGTGGCGGGGTCTTGGATATTCATCGTCGTCATCCGTTTGTCTCTTGATGGCTGTCTTGCTGTGCCGCTTTGCGTTGACCAACGCCATGCAAAGCGGCTTTTCAATCATCTTGCCCTTGAAGAGCCGTCCTGCAAAACGCTGAAATGCGAAGTTGCCATCGCATTTGGGCATAGCCAGGCGGGATAATGCAGTCCTCATGAAACTGGACCCGATCACCCTGCGCCTGTTTGTGGCCGTGATGGAAGAAAGCGCCATCGCACGTGCCGCTGCACGTGAGCACATTGCCCCCTCGGCCGCCAGCCGCCGCCTGGCCGAGCTGGAGGACCAGTTGCAGCTTGAGCTGTTCACACGCAGCAACCGGGGCAGCCAGCCCACGGCCGCCGCCTACGCACTGCTGAACATGGCGCGCGGCGTGCTCAACGAGCTGGACGGCATCGCCACGCAGATGAAGGACTACGCCCAGGGCGGCGAGCAAGGCCTGCGCGGCCACGTGCGCGTGATGGCCAATATTTCCAGCATCACCCAGTTTCTGCCGGCCCAGCTGCAGAGCTTTCTGAGCCGGCACCCATTGGTGGACGTGCGGCTGCAGGAGCGCGTGAGCACCGATATCGCGCGCGCCGTGGCCGACAACGAGGCCGATATCGGCCTGCTCAACAACGGCAGCTACGGCAGCAAGATCAGCCTGCGCCCCTATCGCCGGGACCGGCTGGCCGTGGTCATGCCCCAATCCCATCCGCTGGCCGGCGAGCACAGGCTGCGCCTGGAGCAGGTCCTCGAGCATGATCTGATCGGCATGCATGCCGACAGTGCGCTCAACCATCTGATCACCCGCTCTGCCGCCGACCAGGGCCTGCAGCCGCGCCTGCGCATGAAGGTGACAGGCTATGACGCGCTGTGCCTGATGGTGGCCGCCGGCCTGGGCATTGGCATTCTTCCCGAAGGCAGCGCCCATATCTACATGGGCGCCCTGCCCTTGCGCTGCATCCGCCTGGACGAAGTCTGGGCCGAGCGCCAACTCATGCTCTGCGTACGTTCCCAGGATGCACTCTCGCCCGTCGCACAACTGCTGGTCGAGCACCTGTGCCAGAGCGCCTCAACCGATCAAGACTGAAGCCATGCCCGATTTCGCACCATTGGCCGTATCCGCCAGCACGCCACAGCATCCATCACTGAGCTGGGACATCTTCTGCCAGGTCATAGACAACTATGGCGACGTGGGCGTGTGCTGGCGCACGGCTGCGGAACTGGCTACACGCGGCCAGCAGGTACGCCTGTGGATGGACGATGCCAGTTCACTGCAATGGATGGCGCCCCGGCCCTGGCCGCCAGGCTTGAGCGTGCATGCCTGGCCCGCGCAAGCCGCAGACGCTCCTGCATCGATCGGCGATGTGGTCATCGAGGCATTCGGCTGCGAGATTCCTGCAGCATTTGTGAACGCCATTGCTGACAAGGCGTCGAAGAGCAAGCCTGCGGTCTGGATCAACCTCGAATATCTCTCGGCCGAAGACTATGTGGAGCGCTGCCATCGCCTGCCCTCACGCATCATGAGCGGCCCCGCCTCAGGGCTGACACGCTGGTTCTTCTACCCTGGCTTTACGGCGGCAACCGGCTCGCTGGTACGCGAGCAGAATCTGGCACAACGCCAGCAGGCCTTCATGGCGCAGCGCGACTCGTGGCGCCACACAGAGGGCATTCAACATGGCGAATGTGCCGTCTCGCTGTTTTGCTACGAGCCAGCCGCCCTGCCCCAGTTGCTCGCGCAGCTCTCGGACAAGCAGACGCTCAACGCCAGGCTGCTGGTGACCCCGGGACGGGCCACGACTGCCGTGCAGGCGCTACCCGAAGCGCAGCAGATGCAGCCGGTCTATCTGCCAGCCCGCCCTCAAGCCCGGTTCGACGAAATGCTCTGGGCCTGCGACCTGAATCTGGTGCGCGGCGAGGACTCTCTGGTCCGTGCACTCTGGGCCGGCCAGCCCATGGTCTGGCAGATCTACCCTCAGCATGACAACGCCCACCACGACAAGCTGAACGCTTTTCTGGACTGGCTCCAGGCTCCGGACAGCCTCAGGCGCTTCCACCACACCTGGAATGGCATGACCGCACCGCAAGCATTGCCTTTGCTCAACCGGCAAATGCTGGACGAATGGGCCTGCTGCATCAGGGCTGCACGCGCCAGATTGATGGAGCAAACCGAACTGATTGCACAGCTTCAAGCTTTTGTCGCCGAAAAAAGCTAAAATCCACGTTTTGCCTCTCTGAGGGCAGTCGCAGCCGGTATGCCGAGCGATCTTGCTTTCGGGGTCGCGCCCCGCCGCGGTACATGCGGCAGGCCCCGCCGCCGCACCTTTGATGCGTTGCTTTCTCCAGCGACCATTGCGAACAGCTTGCCTGCCGTGTAGAGCGGCTCCAACCTTTCAAACGCAAGCAAGCCATGAAAATCGCTCAAGAAATCCGCGCAGGCAATGTGATCATGTTCGGCAAGGACCCCATGATCGTTCTGAAGACCGAATACGCTCGTGGCGGCCGTGGCGCTGCTACCGTGCGCATGAAGCTCAAGAGCCTGATCGGCAACTTCGGCACGGAAAACGTGTTCAAGGCCGACGACAAGATCGACAACGTGATCCTGGACAAGAAGGATTGCACCTACTCCTACTTCGCCGACCCCATGTACGTGTGGATGGACGAAGAGTTCAACCAGTACGAAGTCGAAGCCGAAAACATGGCTGACGCACTGAACTACCTGGAAGACGGCATGACTGCCGAAGTGGTGTTCTACGACGGCAAGGCCATCTCGGTCGAACTGCCCACCACCATCGTGCGCGAAATCACCTGGACCGAGCCCGCCGTCAAGGGCGATACCTCCGGCAAGGTTCTGAAGCCCGCCAAGATCGCCACCGGCTTCGAAGTGGCCGTGCCCCTGTTCGTGTCTCAAGAAGACAAGATCGAAATCGACACCCGTACCGGCGAATACCGCAAGCGCGTGTAATGTGGCGGCAGCTGCCGCAGCTGCTCCCCTGCAAAAAGGCTTCCTTCAGGAAGCCTTTTTTCATTTCTGCCTCCAACAGCGGGATTACGCCAGCACCCGTCATCTACCGCGACGCGCAAAACCGCTTCAGTCTGTGCAAGACTAAGGGCAGTCCATCCACTCCCACTGCCAATGACCCACTCCCTGCCCTGGCTGCAGCCCGAACAAGAATTCCCCCCCATCGATCAGACCTGGGGGGAACGGGATCCCATCCCCGGGCTGCTGGCCGCCGGCAATACGCTGGATGCGGCACGCCTTCGCACTGCTTACAGCCAAGGCATTTTCCCGTGGTTCAGCGAAGGACAGCCGGTGCTCTGGTGGTCTCCCAACCCGCGCATGATCCTGCACCCCGACGAATTTCGTCTGCACCGCAGTCTGCGCAAAAAACTGCAGAAGTTCCGCAATGATCCGCGCTGTGAAATTCGCATCGACAGCGCTTTTACCGCGGTGATGAAGCATTGCGCGCAGACCCCGCGCGATGGACAGGACGGTACGTGGATTGTGCAAACCATCGTCGATGCCTATACCGAGCTGCATCAGCAAGGCGCTGCACATAGCGTGGAAACCTGGATTGATGGCCAGCTGGTTGGCGGCCTTTACTTCGTGGCGCTGGGCAGAGCTGTGTTTGGCGAATCCATGTTCGCACTGCAGACCGATGCCTCCAAGATTGCACTGTCGGCGCTGGTGGCCCTGTGCAGGGCTCATCAGGTGCCGCAGATCGACTGCCAGCAGGCCACCGCACATCTGTCTTTCATGGGAGCTCGAGAAGTCACAAGAGCACAGTTCGCCCGAACCGTTCAAGCCCAGGCCCAGCTGCCCGATATGCAGTGGCAATTCAGGCCCATATACTGGGAACAATTGCTGAGCCATACTGAGGCTTGACGCACCGCATCTGCAGCCGAGTCCGATCATGACGCACCCGAACGACCTCCCGCTACATGCCCTGCAGTTTTATGCCACGGCAGCCTATCCCTGCAGCTATCTGCCGGGCCGGCTGGCACGTTCTCAGGTCGCCACACCCAGTCACCTGATTCAGAACACCACCTATTCGGAACTGGTCACGCTGGGCTTCAGGCGCAGCGGCATGTTCACCTATCGCCCCTACTGCGATGGCTGCAAGGCCTGCGTTCCCCTGCGAATTCTGGCCCAGGAGTTTCGCCCCAGCCGCAGCCAGCGGCGCGCTGCAAAACAGCATGGGCAACTTGTCGCCTCCATTCAGCGCCTGCACTACTCCGACGAGCACTACCAGCTCTACCTACGCTACCAGCAGCACCGCCATAGCGGCGGCGGCATGGACAACGACAGCGTGGACCAGTACACGCAGTTTCTGCTGCAAAGCAGAGTCAACTCCCGATTGGTCGAGTTCCGCGAGCCGGGCGCAGACGGTCAGCCCGGCACACTCAAAATGCTCTCCATTCTGGACGTATTGGAGGACGGGCTGTCGGCGGTCTACACCTTCTACGATCCGGAAGACCACGCCAGCTACGGCACCTTCAATGTGCTGTGGCAAATTCAGCAGGCGAAGGCCATGAACCTGCCTTATGTCTATCTTGGTTACTGGATCTCCGAGAGTCAGAAGATGCGCTACAAGGCCAGCTTTTTGCCACATGAGATTCGCCAGGGCGAGCTATGGCAACGCGTAGACAGGCAGAGCATTGTGCGCTCGCAAATTGAAGAGTGACGCCACAAAAAACTGCACATGGATATATGAGCGGATGACATGGCTGCAAGGCTGCAGCACCGCTAGAATGCCCCCATCCCGCAAAGTATCTCCAACGCATGAAAAAAGACGACCTATCGGCCTCCGCAAAGCCCAGCGTCCAGGTTCTGGAACGCATGTTCACGTTGATCGACGTGCTGGCATCGCGTGAGGAAGCGGTTTCTTTGAAGGAGATCAGCGAACGCACGGGCCTGCATCCATCCACCACGCACCGCATCCTCAATGACCTTGCACTGGGCCGCTTTGTGGATCGCCCCGAATCAGGCAGCTACCGCCTGGGCATGCGCTTTCTGGAACTGGGCAACCTGGTCAAGGCCCGGCTGAACGTACGTGAAGTGGCGCTGACCCCCATGCGTCAGCTTTACAAGCAGATTCAGCAGCCCATCAGCCTGTCCGTGCGCCAGGGCGACGAGATTGTCTATGTGGAACGCGCCTACAGCGAGCGCTCCGGCATGCAGGTGGTACGCGCCATCGGTGGCCATGCCCCTTTGCATCTGACCTCCAACGGCAAGCTGTTTCTGGCGGCCGATGACGCCCAGCAGGTGCGCGCCTACGCCATGCGCACCGGCCTGCCAGGCAAGACCCATTTCAGCATCACCCAGCTGGGCGACCTGGAACATGAGTTGGCCAAGGTACGCCAATACGGCATTGCCCGCGACAACGAAGAGCTGGAATTGGGCGTGCGCTGCATGGCCGCCGGCATTTACGACGACCAGAGCAAGCTGATTGCAGGCCTGTCCATCTCTGCCCCTGCAGACCGCCTTGATGAGAGCTGGGCCCCCAGGCTGCAGGCCACGGTTCAGGAAATTTCCGTGGCACTGGGTTTCAGCGGCACACGCCCGGCCCCGGCTCAAGCAACGGCCAACCCCTATAGCCGCAGCCAGCACGGCTGAATCTCTTCGCTCCAATGACTGGAGCGAGCTCATCTCGCAATCATCTGCAAAAGGGCTGGAAGGCCATTTCAGATATGGACCCAATAAAAAAGCGCTACCGAGGTAGCGCTTTTTTGCTGACGGACCTGGCCCTCGCCAGGCTCAGCCGCGGATACGGCTGGCAATCGTGTTGCTGGCTGTGGGGCCCTTGCTTTCCATCCAGTGACGCACTCGCTCGGCATCTGCCAGGCGGCTGAACTTGCCTGCGGAATCCAGGAACACCATGATCAGCTTGCGCCCGGCCACATGGGCCTGCATCACAAGGCAGCGTCCGGCTTCGGAGATATAGCCGGTCTTTTGCAGGCCGATATCCCAGTTGTCGCTCTTGACCAGACGGTTGGTGTTGTTGAACTGCAGCGTGCGACGACCCACGGCCACTTCATAGCCGGGCGATGTGGAGTATTCGCGCATCAGCGGATCCGCATGGGCCACCGCCACCAGGCGCGCCAGATCGCGCGCGCTGGACTGGTTGCTGCTGGACAGGCCGGTGGGCTCGACATAGCGCGTGTCCTTCATGCCCAGCTGCAGCGCCTTGGAATTCATCAGCTGCACAAACTGCGCTAGACCGCCGGGATAGGTTCGTCCCAGGGCATGGGCAGCACGGTTCTCGCTGGACATCAGCGCAAGATGCATCATCTCGGCGCGCGTCAAGGTGGTACCTACACGCAGGCGAGAGCTGCTGTGCTTTTCGGTATCCACATCGTCCTGCGTGATGGTGATCATCTCGTCCATGGGCAGACGGGCCTGAGAGATCAGCAGACCGGTCATCAGCTTGGTCAACGAGGCAATGGGCAGCACGGCCTGATCGTTCTTGCTCAGCAGGACCTCATGTGTGTCCTGGTCGATCACATAAGCCACGCTGCTTTGCAGATCCAGAGGATCCGAGACGGAGTGAAGACCCGCCATCTGCCCGTAGGACAGGCGTGCGGGCTCGACCGCCGCGGCAGTTGCTGCCGCCGCCACCGCAGCACCGGTGGCTCCTGCCCTGGCCAGACGCTTCTTGCCGCCGGTCTTCTCGTCTCTTTCGGCCTTGGCTGCTAGAACAGTCTTGCCGCCCTTCTTGCTTGCAAGCTTGGCGTCTGCCTTTTCCGGCTTGCCCTTGGCGACCTTTGCGCTTTTGGGCTGGGCTGCAGCACGAGCCTTACCAGCCGGCTCCTTGGCCGCTTTCTTCGCAGAAGCCGCAGCAGCCACGGGCTTTTTGGAGTCTTTCTTGGGCGCCGCCGCATGCGCTGCCGGAGCAGCCAGAGCACAGCTCAACAGAGCCAAAGACACCACCTGGGTGAGTTTTGCAAGGCGAAATGGACGCAGCAGCTGCATGCGATACTCCAGACAACAAGGTGTAAGGATTTAATTCAATCAAAAAAGTTGTGCAGTGACAAGCACTTGCACAACCTTCTCGATAATCTGAGTGAAATTATAAATCCAGCAGTCAACCTTGTGCTGCAACAACTTCCTGATTGCTATGCAATTTGTTCAAAGCGCTCAGATAAGCCTTGGCCGATGCGACCACAATATCGGGGTCAGCACCCACTCCGTTGACGACGCGACCACTGCGCTGCAAGCGCACCGTCACCTCGCCCTGACTCTCGGTTGAGCCGCTGATGGCATTGACGGAATACAGCACCATTTCTGCACCGCTCTTGACTTCGGACTCGATGGCCTTGAACGAGGCATCGACCGGACCATTGCCGTCGGAGCTGGCCTTGATTTCCCGGCCTGCATTGCTGAAGACCACGCTGGCATGTGGGCGCTCACCTGTTTCGCTCTGCTGGGCCAGCGAAATGAACTGGAACTGATTGTCCTGGTGCTCCGCTCCTTCGGCATTCACCAGCGCCAGAATGTCCTCGTCAAAAATCTCGCTCTTTCGGTCCGCGAGCTCCTTGAAACGCGTGAAGGCCTGGTTGATGGCAGCTTCGCTGTCCAGTTCCACCCCCAACTCCTGCAGGCGCTGCTTGAAAGCGTTGCGCCCACTGAGCTTGCCCAGCACGATCTTGTTGGCCGCCCAGCCCACGTCCTCGGCACGCATGATTTCGTAGGTGTCACGCGCCTTGAGCACGCCGTCCTGATGAATGCCGGAGGCATGGGCAAAGGCGTTGGCTCCCACCACAGCCTTGTTGGGTTGCACCACAAAGCCCGTGGTCTGGCTGACCAGGCGGCTGGCGGCCACGATATGCTGGGTATCGATATTCACATCCAGGCCGAAGTAGTCCTTGCGCGTCTTGATGGCCATGACCACTTCTTCAAGTGAGCAGTTACCCGCGCGCTCCCCAAGACCATTGATGGTGCATTCGATCTGGCGCGCACCGCCGATCTTCACGCCCGCCAGAGAATTCGCAACCGCCATGCCCAGGTCGTTGTGGCAATGCACGGACCAGACGGCCTTGTCGCTGTTGGGCACGCGCTCGCGCAGGTTGCGAATGAATTCACCATAGAGCTCGGGAATCGCGTAACCCACGGTGTCGGGCACGTTGATGGTGGTTGCACCTTCCTTGATGACCACCTCGATCACACGCGCCAGAAAATCGGGTTCGCTGCGATAGCCGTCCTCCGCGCTGAACTCGATGTCTTCGATGAGATTGCGCCCGAAGCGCACCGCCTGCTTGGCCTGCTCCAGCACCTGTTCGGGTGTCATGCGCAGCTTTTTCTCCATATGCAGCGGGCTGGTGGCGATGAAGGTATGAATGCGAGCGCGGTTGGCATCCTTCAACGACTCGGCCGCACGCGCGATGTCGCGGTCGTTGGCGCGGGAGAGCGAGCAGACCGTGGAGTCCTTGATGGCACGTGCAATGGTCTGGATGGACTCGAAGTCGCCATTGGATGCCGCAGCAAACCCCGCCTCGATCACATCGACCTTCAGACGCTCCAGCTGACGGGCAATACGCAGCTTTTCATCGCGTGTCATGGAAGCGCCGGGCGATTGCTCGCCGTCACGCAAGGTGGTGTCGAAAATAATGAGCTGATCGGACATGGTGGGGACTCTCTATGTGATGGCGCCGGTAGGCACCTGTTTTGACTGGAGGATTGCCGACAAAAAAGCCGGTGCGCTTTTGGCGACACCGGCTTTGAACCTTTTATGCAGCTACCGCCTCTTCAGCGACAGCGGTAACGCGCTGTACTCCCGAGATGATGGCGCGCAACGAGGCGGAAACGATATTGGCATCCACCCCTACGCCGTAGCAGACCTGAGCATCGTCCACGCGCAATTCCACATAGGCAATCGCCTTGGCATTCGCACCCTCGCCAATCGCATGCTCGGCATAGTTGAGCACGCGCACATTGCGACCGACGTTAGCCGACAACGCCTGCACGAAGGCATCAATGGGGCCCGTACCTTCGCCTTCCAAAAAATACTTTTCTCCGGCGATCTCGATGTGGGAAGTCATATTGACCACGCCATCTGCCTCGCTCAGGCGATATTGAGGCGCCTTGACGGTGTTGACTCCATATTCGCGCTGGAACAGCTCCCACAGATCCGCAGCCGACAATTCCTTGCCGCTGGCATCCATCTCGCGCTGCACGACCTGGCTGAACTCGATCTGCAGGCGACGAGGCAGCTGAAGCCCGTATTCGCTTTCGAGCAGATAGGCAATGCCGCCCTTGCCCGACTGGCTGTTCACGCGAATCACCGCCTCATAGCTGCGACCCAGGTCCTTGGGATCGATGGGCAGATAAGGCATATCCCAGATATCGCCTTCCTTGTGGGCGGCGAAAGCCTTCTTGATGGCGTCCTGGTGGGAGCCGGAGAAGGAGGTGTAGACCAAGTCACCCACGTAAGGATGACGAGGATGCACGGGCAACTGGTTGCAATGCTCAACCGTTGCACGGATATCGTCGATGTCGGAAAAATCCAGGCCGGGGTTCACGCCCTGGATATACATATTGAGCGCCACATTCACCACGTCCAGATTGCCGGTGCGCTCGCCATTGCCGAACAGGCAGCCTTCCAGACGGTCCGCGCCGGCCATGAGGGACAACTCCGCTGCCGCCGTTCCCGTGCCGCGGTCGTTATGAGGATGGACCGAGATCACCACGCTGTCACGGCGCTTGATGTTGCGATGCGTCCACTCCACCATGTCGGCAAAGATATTGGGCGTGGAATGCTCCACTGTGGTGGGCAGGTTGATGATGCACTTGTTCTCGGGTGTGGGCTGCCAGACATCGGTGACGGCGTCGATCACGCGCCTGGAGAACTCCAGCTCGGTATCCGAATACATTTCGGGCGAGTACTGGAAGGTCCACTTGGTGTTGGGGTGCTGGGCCGCGATGTCCTTGAACATCTGCGCATTGGTCACGGCCAGCTCCACGATCTCGTCTTCACTCATGTTCAGCACCACGCGGCGCATCACGGGAGCCGTGGCGTTGTAGAGATGGACAATGGCGCGAGGTACGCCTTCCAGCGCCTCGAAAGTGCGACGAATCAGGTGCTCACGCGCCTGTGTCAGCACCTGTACGGTCACGTCGTCGGGAATGCGGTTTTCCTCGATGAGCTTGCGCATGAAGTCGAACTCGATCTGCGAAGCCGAAGGAAAGCCCACTTCGATTTCCTTGAAGCCGATCTTCACCAGTTGCTCGAACATGCGCACCTTGCGCTCGATGTCCATGGGCTCGATCAGGGCCTGGTTGCCGTCACGCAGATCCACGCTGCACCAGACCGGGGGCTTGGTGATGACCGCGTCGGGCCAGGTGCGATCGGTCAGACGCACGGGGGCGAAAGCGCGGTATTTGGTGGAAGGGTTTTGCAACATGGTGAGTCTCTTTAGTCGAAATTAGAGGAAATTGAACCCAGCTCCAGCGACGCCCAAAAGCAAAAACGGCCCGTCGCTGATGCTACGGGCCGCCAAGTAGGGTGTGTTTGTACGCGCGCGCTACTTTCTCTGCCCGTTGGACATTAGTAGTAGAGCTAGCGACAGGTTTTGCATGCGGCTCACTTTAACACAAGAAAAGTTGACAGGGCCAGGATTTTTTGGAGCCGCGCTTCAATCGTCGTGCAGACCACGCTCATCAGGCTCGTCCTTGGAGGTTGCCACGATGCTGACCTGCTCGCCCTTGGAACGGCGCCAGGCGTAGATCACATAACCCGAGATCGAGTAACCGACAAACACCAGGAACAGCATGGTTGCAGGCTCGATGCTGACCACGGCCATCAGCAGGGCCACCACCACCAGCGAGACGAATGGCATGCTCTTGGCGCCGCCGATGTCCTTGAAGCTGTAATAGGGAATATTGGTGACCATGGTCAGGCCTGCGAACAGCGTGATGGCGAACATGATCCAGGACAGATCGGCCCTGTCCGTGGGATAACCCCCGAACCAGGAAATCACATCGCCAAAGATGGGCACGTCGCGATGGGAAACCATCAAGGCACTGGTCAGCCAGATAAAGCCCGCTACCAGAGCCGCTGCCGCAGGTGAAGGCATGCCCTGGAAGTAGCGCTTGTCCACCACGGCCGTATTCACGTTGAAGCGAGCCAGGCGCAGTGCCGCGCAGGCGCAATACACAAAGGCGGCAATCCAGCCCCAGCGCCCCAGGGGACGCAAGGCCCATTCATAGGCAATCAGCGCAGGCGCGGCACCAAAGGACACCATATCGGAGAGCGAATCCATCTGCTCGCCGAACGCGCTTTGCGTGTGCGTCATGCGCGCCACGCGACCGTCAAGACTGTCGAGCACCATGGCGCAAAAAACACCCACGGCCGCCAGTTCGAACTTGTTGTTCATGGCCATGACGATGGCGTAGAAACCGCCAAACAGCGCTGCCAGCGTGAACAGATTGGGCAGCACATAAATGCCTTTGCGCGGCTTGCGCGGCATTCCACTCAGATCGGCAGAATCATTGCTGTTTTGCATCAAACAGACCTCCAGTGCTTGCATGTCAGATGCATGCAGCTATTAAAACGATAGTATTTCAAGCACGGCCATCATGACCATGTCCCTGCCACCAGTGTACCCGCCACACAGATCGCATCCGGAATGAAAAAAGGCCACCTCGAAGGTGGCCTCTTGCCCAAGCACAGTCATCCGGCTTGCGCCGAATGACTTGCCTGCATCAGTTGCGGGTCTGGTCGACCAGCTTGTTCTTGGAGATCCAAGGCATCATGGAGCGCAGCTGACCGCCCACTTGCTCGATGGCGTGATCGGCGTTCTGGCGACGACGGGCAGTCATCGAAGGATAGTTCAGGCGGCCTTCGCTGATGAACATCTTGGCGTATTCACCGCTCTGGATGCGCTTGAGGGCGTTGCGCATGGCCTTGCGGGATTCTTCGTTGATGACTTCGGGGCCGGTCACGTACTCGCCATACTCCGCGTTGTTGGAGATGGAGTAGTTCATGTTGGCGATGCCGCCTTCATACATCAGGTCAACGATCAGCTTCAGCTCGTGCAGGCACTCGAAGTAAGCCATTTCGGGAGCGTAGCCAGCTTCCGTCAGCGTCTCGAAGCCCATCTTCACCAGCTCCACGGCACCGCCGCACAGCACGGCCTGCTCGCCGAACAGGTCGGTTTCGGTTTCTTCCTTGAAGTTGGTTTCGATGATGCCGCCCTTGCCGCCGCCGTTGGCTGAAGCATAGGACAGGGCCACGTCACGAGCCTTGCCGGACTTGTCCTGGTAGATGGCGATCAGGGAAGGCACGCCGCCGCCCTTCAGGTATTCGGAGCGCACGGTGTGGCCGGGGCCCTTGGGGGCGACCATGATCACATCCAGATCGGCGCGGGGCACGACCTGGTTGTAGTGCACGTTGAAGCCGTGAGCGAAAGCCAGTGTAGCGCCGGACTTGATGTTGGGCTCGACGTTGTTCTTGTACACCTCGGGGATGTTCTCGTCGGGCAGCAGGATCATGACCACGTCGGCAGCCTTCACCGCGTCGTTCACTTCCATCACGGTCAGACCGGCCTTGCCGACCTTGTCCCAGGAAGAGCCGCCCTTGCGCAGACCGACCACAACCTTCACGCCGCTGTCGTTCAGGTTTTGAGCATGTGCGTGGCCTTGGCTGCCGTAGCCGATGATGGCAACAGTCTTGCCCTTGATCAGGCTCAGGTCACAGTCCTTGTCGTAGAAAACTTTCATGATGGCTCCAGGTCTCTTATCTTGAGGGGGTTAAAAAGGTTTGTTCAGATTCAAAAGTGGTGCAACGCAGCCATTAGACACGCAGAATGCGTTCGCCACGACCAATACCCGAGGCGCCTGTGCGAACGGTCTCAAGGATGGCAGTGCGATCAAGGGCTTGCAGGAAGGCGTCGTTCTTGGACTGGTCGCCGGTCAGCTCAACGGTGTAGCTCTTCTCGGTCACGTCGATGATGCGGCCGCGGAAGATGTCCGCCATGCGCTTCATTTCCTCGCGTTCCTTGCCGACGGCACGCACCTTGACCATCATCAGCTCGCGCTCGGTGTAAGCACCTTCGGTCAGGTCCACCACTTTAACCACTTCAATCAGTCGGTTCAGGTGCTTTGTGATTTGCTCAATCACATCGTCCGAGCCCGTGGTGAGGATGGTCATGCGCGACAGAGAGGGATCCTCGGTCGGTGCAACTGTCAGGGATTCAATGTTGTAGCCACGGGCAGAAAACAGGCCCACGACGCGTGACAGTGCTCCAGGCTCGTTCTCGAGCAGCACGGCAATAATGTGTTTCATTGGGAGATTCCTCTTTTCGCCGCCCTCCCCTGACACCGGTAAGTGCCAGGCTCGGCGGACAATAGATTCGTCAAAAAATGCTATTTAAAATATAGCCACTTGGGATCGACATGTAAGCGCTTGATGCCGATTTCATTGGAAATCGGCTTTCCATGCATCACAGGTCGTCAGCGCCCAGCAGCATTTCCGTGATGCCACGGCCGGCTTGCACCATGGGGAACACGTTCTCGGTCGGGTCGGTGCGGAAGTCCAGGAAGACCGTCTTGCTTTCTTCGCGCACGATGCGGCGTGCCTCGCGCAGCGCAGCTTCGACATCGGCAGGCTTTTCGATCAGCAGGCCACGGTGGCCGAAGGCCTCCGCCAGCTTCACGAAGTCGGGCAGCGAATCCATATAGCTGCTCGAGTAGCGACCCGAGTATTCGATTTCCTGCCACTGACGCACCATGCCCAGGAAGCGGTTGTTCAGCGCGCAGATGACCACCGGGGTGTTGTACTGCTTGCAAGTGGCCAGCTCCTGAATATTCATCTGGATCGAGCCTTCGCCCGTGATGCAGAAGACTTCGGAGTCGGGCTTGGCCAGCTTGATGCCCATGGCGTAAGGCAAACCCACGCCCATGGTGCCCAGACCGCCGGAGTTGATCCAGCGACGGGGTTCATCAAAGCGGTAGTACTGCGCCGCCCACATCTGGTGCTGACCCACATCGGAGGTGATGTAGGCGTCCGCATCCTTGGTCATGTTCCACAGCGTGTCGACCACGTACTGGGGCTTGATGACTTCGGTATTGGACTTGTCGTAGCTGAGACAGTCGCGGCTGCGCCAGCCTTCGATGGTGGTCCACCATTGGGCTACGGCCGCTTCATCAGGGCGCTGCGCCGACTCGCGCAGCATGGCGATCAGCTCGTTGAGCACATCCTTGACATCGCCCACGATGGGCACATCCACCTTCACGCGCTTGGAGATGGAGGAAGGATCGATGTCGATATGGATGATCTTGCGCTCCACCGACATGAAATGCTTGGGATTGCCGATCACGCGATCGTCAAAGCGCGCACCCACGGCCAGCAGCACATCGCAGTTCTGCATGGCATTGTTGGCTTCGATGGTGCCATGCATGCCCAGCATGCCCAGGAACTTCCGGTCGCTGGCCGGGTAGGCGCCCAGGCCCATCAGCGTATTCGTGACCGGGTAGCCCAGCATGTCCACCAGCTGACGCAGTTCGTTGCAGGCATTGCCCAGCAGCACGCCGCCGCCGGTGTAGATATAAGGGCGCTTGGCCGTCAGCAGCAACTGCAGAGCCTTGCGAATCTGGCCGGCATGACCCTTTTTGACAGGGTTGTACGAGCGCATTTCCACTTTCTCAGGATAGCCCGTGTACAGCGCCTTCTTGAAGGACACGTCCTTGGGAATATCCACCACCACAGGGCCGGGGCGGCCGGTGCGGGCGATGTGGAAAGCCTTTTTCATGGTCTCGGCCAGCTCGCGCACATCCTTGACCAGGAAGTTGTGCTTGACGATGGGACGAGTGATGCCCACGGTGTCGCACTCTTGGAATGCGTCGGTACCGATGTAATTGGTCGATGTCTGTCCCGCGATCACCACCATGGGGATGGAGTCGGTATAGGCGGTGGCAATGCCCGTCACCGCATTGGTCAGACCGGGGCCGGAAGTCACCAGCGCCACGCCCACTTCACCGGTGGCACGCGCAAAACCGTCGGCTGCATGCACGGCCGCCTGCTCGTGGCGCACCAGCACATGCTGAATGCTGTCCTGCTTGTAGAGCGCGTCGTAGATATAGAGAACTGCCCCGCCGGGGTAACCCCACAGGTGCTTGACACCTTCAGCCTGAAGCGACTTGATGAGGATTTCGGAGCCCATCAATTCCTGGGCACCCTTGGGGGACGATGCGGCGGCTGCAGAGGCCAGCTCGGCTTTGGAGATTTCCATGATCAACCTTTGTGAATTTCTCTAACGAAAAACCTTCGGTGCCCTTAGCCTGAAGCCCTTGTGAGGCCGGTTTAGGACTTAAGACCACATGCCATGGACGTTTGTGTGTACGCCGGACCGTGATCCGTTTGCTTCTTTAAGTTGAAGATCATTATCGCACTGCAACAAGACCTTCAAATGCAGTACACAAAAAAACATCATCGGATGCGATAATCTGCCGCTTTCGCCACTACCTAACTCCCGCTTTCTCCAGGGTTACTCTCTCTTGGCCACAGAACAAGAACTGTCTGCATTCCTCAAAGACGTTGAAAAGCGCGCCTTCAAACGCAGCGTTTTCCACGTCCGCGACGAGGAGGCCGCCCTGGATATCGTGCAGGACAGCATGCTCAAACTGGCCCAGCACTATGGGGACAAACCGGTCAATGAACTGCCCATGCTGTTCCAGCGCATCCTGTCGAACAGCACCCTGGACTGGTTTCGCCGCCAGAAGACCCAGAAAGCCGTCTTCACCCACTTCAGCGACCTGGAGTCCTCCGTAGACTCAGACAGCGACTTCGACTGGCTGGAAACCTATGCCACCAACAGCGACGAATCGGCCGCCAGCAATGCCGAGAGCCTAACCGAACGCAAGCAGACACTGCAAAGCATAGAAAAAGAGATACAGGAGCTGCCTGCGCGTCAACGCGAGGCCTTTCTCATGCGTTACTGGGAAGAGATGGATGTCGCGGAGACCGCTGCCGCCATGGGTTGCTCAGAAGGCAGCGTCAAAACCCATTGCTTTCGCGCCATCCAAACATTGAGCAAGGCACTCAAGGCCAAAGGAATCGAGTTATGAAATCCGTGCCCACCCTCCGGCAAGAACAGGCCGTCGACCGTATCGCCCGTCAAATCACTGCCCGACTGAGTGAGGGTGAAGCCTTGCTCCCGTATGAAGTCACCGAACGTCTGCGCGCCTCCCGTGAGCAAGCCGTGTCCATACGCCGCCGCGAAGCGTCTGTACTGCTCGTTCAGACTAGTACCGCGACATCTGCCCAGGGCAGTACCCTGACACTGGGCAGCCCCGACGAGGGTAACGGCTGGTGGCGCACCCTGGTCTCGGCCATCCCCGTTTTTGCACTCATTGCGGGCCTGGTAATCTACAACTCCGACACCGAACAAAGTATGCTGAGCGAAGTCACCGAGGTCGATACCGCCTTGCTGACCGATGATCTGCCTCCTGCTGCCTACTCTGACCCTGGCTTCATCCAGTACCTCAAGACCTCGGCAGCCACCCCATCAGAACACTAAACAGCCTGCCACCTCTGCCTTGATGCCCACTGAGAAGCGCTCCCTCCTGAAACCCGACATCACCGCCGCCATCATGGCGGCGCTGTTGTTGGTGGCCTTGAGCTGGACAGGATGGAATGTCGTGCAGCAAGTCAGGCTGGCACCCAGCTCCGTCCCCCCCGCCACGGTAGCTGCATCCAGATCCATGCATGCAGACCCGTCCACGCGCCAGAGAGCATCGGCACAGGCTTCGGGTCCACGCTGGGGCGAACTCAGCAGCCACCAGCGCGAGATTCTGCAGCCGCTGCAAGAGCGCTGGGCCATGATCGGCTCGGTACAGAAGCGCCGCTGGATTGCCCTGGCGGATGGCTTTGACAAACTCAGCGAGCACGAACAGCAAAAACTTCATGACCGCATGGAAGCCTGGTCCGGCCTGAGTGCCGCCCAGCGCAACCAGGCTCGCCTGAACTTCGCCATTACCAACAAGCTCGCGACAGACAAGCAGGCCCAGTGGGAGGCCTACCAGGCTCTGAGCGATGAAGAAAAGCGACTGCTGGCCGCCCGCGCCACCCCCAAGGTGGTAAGCGCCGCACCGGCCATCAAGCCTGTGCCCTCCAAGAAGCTGGCGCGCATTCCTGCTGCCACGGCCTCCCCCAATACCGTCCCCAATCTGCCCAAGATTCCGCCCGCGACCATTCATCACCCACCACCGCCCGTGCCCGCAACCCCAGCCATGGTGGAGACGCACCCCATCCGTACGCCCTCGGTGATTGTGGAGACGGCTCCCGTGGACATTCCTCGCGCCACCCCGATCACCCTGCCTCCGCTGGATGCGCCAGGTCAAGACTCGCACCAATGACAGTGCCGATGCGGCAAGCCGAGTTTCAAGCCTGCTGACCTGGACCCTACAATTCCCTCATGCAGCAAGACACCCCGATCCGCGAAGGCAGTGCAGCACCCTCAACCAGTCCTGACTTCATAGCACCAAGCCTGCGTCGCCGCATGGCTTGCTGGCTCTACGAGGGCATGCTTTTGTTTGGCGTGGTGTTCATCGCCGGCTATTTGTTCGGCACGTTGTCTCAGACGCGCAATGCACTCGACAATCGGCATCTGCTGCAGGCCTTCATGCTGGTGGTGCTGGGGATTTACTTTGTCTGGTTCTGGAGCAAGGGCCAGACGCTGGCCATGAAGACCTGGCATATCCGCGTGGTCGATACACAAGGTCGCCCCTTGACGCAAACCCGCGCCCTGCTGCGCTACGCAGCCAGCTGGATGTGGTGGCTGCCACCGCTGGCCCTGCTCTACCCGCTGGGCCTGCCGCCACTGGAGGTGCTGGTGCTGCTCATGGGCTGGATTCTGATCTGGGCGCTGCTGAGCCGCTTTCACCCCAGAAAGCAGTTCTGGCACGACGCCTGGGCCGGCACCCAGCTGGTGCATCAGCCCCCAACTCCCAAACGCATCCGCTGACCCGATCTCTCCATGAGCACCTCCTCACCCGACCCCGTCAACCCGCAAAAAAGCCGTACCGGACTGTCCCGGGTGCTGCATGCCGGCGGCTACTCACTGGCTGGCCTCAAGGCCGGCTGGCATGAAAAAGCATTTCAGCAAGAAGCAATCTGTGCTGCTGTCATGCTTCCTCTGGCGCTCTGGCTGGGCCAGGGCTGGGAGCAGACAGCGCTGCTGGCCGGCACCGTCATACTGGTTCTCATTGTGGAATTGCTCAATACCGGCATAGAGGCAGCCATAGACCGTATCGGCCCCGAATGGCACGAGCTGTCCAAGAAAGCCAAGGACATGGGCAGCGCCGCTGTATTTCTGGCCCTGTGCCTTTGCGGAGCCGTCTGGGCTGCCGCTCTCTATCACCGTTTCATCGTATGACTCAACCCGCTTTTTCCATTTGCGTGTACTGCGGCTCACGCCCCGGCACCAACCCTCAATTCACCGAAGTCGCCAAGGCCGTGGGCCAATGGATAGGCTCGCGCGGCGGCCAGCTGGTCTATGGCGGTGGACGCAGCGGCCTGATGGGCGTGGTGGCCGAAGCCACGCAACAAGCTGGCGGCCGTGTAGTCGGCATCATCCCTCAGGCACTGGTCGACAAGGAACTGGCCAACCAGGCCTGCGACGAGCTGCACATCGTCAAGAACATGCACGAGCGCAAGGCCATGATGGCCGAGCGCAGCGATGCCTTCGTGGCCCTGCCCGGCGGCATCGGCACGTTTGAAGAGCTGTTCGAAGTCTGGACCTGGCGCCAACTGGGCTACCACGACAAGCCCGTCGGCATTCTCAATGTGGATGGCTATTACGACGCCATGCTGCAGTTTCTTCAGTCCTGCGTGGGCAACGGCTTCATGGGCGAGTGGCAGATGGGCCTGGTCGAAAGCGGCAGCGACACCTCTGCCCTGCTGCAAAATCTCGTCCAGAATGCCGGCAGCCAGCTGGATACACCGCCTCTGCGCTCGGTGATCTAAGCCCTGAAAACTCTCTGCAGGGCGACGTTCGCCGGCCTGCAGGCAGTGCGCACACCCACCCCCCGGGCCATGAAAAAAGCCAGACACAAGGTCTGGCTTTCTGACTGGGGCGCATGACCGGGGCGCGACATGGCGACTTAGACAGCAGTGTCGTCCAACTCGCCCGTGCGGATGCGCACCACCCGCTCCACGGGGGTGATGAAGATCTTGCCGTCACCAATCTTGCCGGTGCGCGCGACATTGACGACTGCATCCACGCAGCGGTCCACGTCTTCATCTCGCACCACGACTTCGATCTTCACCTTGGGCAGAAAATCCACCACATACTCGGCGCCACGATAGAGCTCGGTGTGGCCTTTCTGGCGGCCAAAACCCTTGACTTCGGTCACGGTCAGACCGTTCACCCCACACTCGGCCAGGGCCTCGCGCACTTCCTCGAGCTTGAAGGGCTTGATGACGGCAGTAATCATTTTCATGGGGCTGGTTCCTCAATTGATTGAAATCGGCAAAACACCGGAGGCAGAACCTCAGGCGCGAAATTTGTTGGTGATGGGATAGCGCCAGTCCTTGCCGAAGCTACGCATCGTCAGACGTGGACCGACCGGCGCCTGGCGACGCTTGTACTCATTGATTTGTATCAGACGCGTGACCCGCTCCACATCCGCAGGCGCAAAGCCCTCGGCGACGATGGAGCTTATGCTCTCGTTGTTTTCCATGTAGCGGGACACGATGGCATCCAGCACCTCGTAGTCCGGCAGGCTGTCCTGATCCTTCTGATCGGGGCGCAACTCAGCACTGGGCGGACGCGTGATGATGCGCTCGGGGATGGGATCGAGCCCCGTGCCGAAGGGATCGTTGGCATTGCGCCAGCGTGCCAGCGCAAACACCTCGGTCTTGAACACATCCTTGATGACGGCAAAACCGCCGGCCATGTCGCCGTACAGCGTGCAATAGCCGGTGGACATCTCGCTCTTGTTGCCTGTGGTCAGCACGATGGAGCCAAACTTGTTGCTCATGGCCATCAGCAGGGTACCGCGAATGCGTGCCTGCAGATTTTCCTCGGTCGTGTCTTCGGCGCGTCCGGCAAAAGTGCTTGCCAGCGCGGCCTTGAAGGCTTCGAACTGCGGAGCGATATCGATCTCCTCATGCTCCACGCCCACGCGCTCGGACATCTCGCGCGCATCAAGCCAGCTGATATCGGCCGTATAGGGCGAAGGCATCATGACCGTGCGCACCTTGTCCGCACCCAGCGCGTCCACGGCGATGGCCAGTACCAGGGCCGAGTCCATGCCTCCCGACAGGCCGATAAGTGCGCCCGGGAAACGGTTCTTGCCCACATAGTCGCGCACGGACAGCACCAGCGCAGACCAGAGCGCCTGATGGTGGCCCGGCAGAGGCCTGACTTCGCCCATCAGCGTCACGCCGCCATCGCCCGCATGCGCAGCCACCATGGGCAGCTCTTCCTCGAAAGCTGCCGCGCGAGCCGACACCTGACCGCTGGCGTCGACCGCAAACGAGCAGCCGTCGAACACGACTTCATCCTGGCCGCCTACCAGATGGGCATACACAAGGGGAACCGCATTTTCCATGGCGCGCTGCGCAATCACCGCCTCGCGCTCGGAGGGCTTCCCGCCATGGAACGGCGAGGCATTGATGACGGCCAGCAACTGGGCGCCGGCGGCCACGGCCGCCCGCGCAGGGCCGGCATGCCAGGCGTCTTCGCAAATCAGCAGTCCGACCTGGATGCCGTCCAGCTCGAAGACACAGCTCTCTTCACCGGCCGCAAAGTAGCGCTGTTCGTCGAACACGCCAAAATTGGGCAGCAGCTGCTTGTAATAGCGCGCAATCCGCTGGCCGTCGCGCAGCACGCTGGCGGCGTTGAACAGTCTCTCACCTTGCTCATCGCGCTGCGGGTGACCGATGACCAGCGCCAGCCCCGGCCATTGGGCACTGGCTTGCTGCAACTGCTGCAGAGCCGCATCGCAGGCTTCCAAAAATGCCGGACGCAGATACAGGTCCTCAGCCGCGTAGCCACACAGGGCAAGCTCGGGCGTGAGCAGCAGGCGAGCACCGTTGGCATAAGCTTCAGCAGCAGCGGCGATGATTTTCTGGACATTGCCAGAGAGGTCTCCCACAACAAAATTGCGTTGGGCACAGCAAATGGAAAGCGTCATGAAAAGCAAGCTAGGCGGTGAGGCCACCAGCCCCCGCGACAATCAGGGCATGGCCGAAAACAAGATTATCACTCGCGTGCTTGCCAGCGTGCAGCAGCTGGACGCACAAACCTGGAATGTGCTGCTGGCCTCTCAATCCACGCCCACGCCCTTCATGCGCCACGAATACCTGGCAGCCATGGAGCAAAGCGGCAGCGCCACGCCCGATACCGGCTGGATCGCCCGGGTCATCACCGTCTGGGACGGCGATGAGCTGCTGGCTGCCTGCCCCCTCTATATCAAGACCCACTCCTACGGCGAATACGTGTTTGACTGGGCCTGGGCGCGCGCCTATCAGCAGCATGGCCTGCCTTACTACCCCAAGGGATTGCTGGCCGTCCCCTTCACGCCCGTGCCAGGCTCCCGCCTTCTGGCACGCACCCAGGCGCTGCGCGTGGCGCTGGTGCATGCCGTCCAGGCCTGGGCAGCCGAGCAGCAGCTGTCATCGCTGCACCTGCTGTTTGGCGATGCCGACGATCTTGCCGCCTGCGCCGCAGCCGGCTGGATGCAGCGCAGCACGGTGCAGTTTCACTGGACGAACACGCCGCCCGCGCCCCCCGCTGCGGGCGGCACTCTGCCCACCAGCATGCAGACCTGCGCCGGCACTGCGGCGACACCGTCCCGCTGGAAGGACTTCGACGACTTTCTGGGCTCGCTGAACCAGGAAAAGCGCAAGAAAATCCGCCAGGAGCGGCGCAAGATACGCGAAGCTGGCGTGAGCTTCAAAGCCATGCAAGGTAGCGACATCGGTGCGCAGGACTGGTCCTTCTTCTACCGCTGCTACGAGCGCACCTACCTGGAACATGGCAACCCGCCGTATCTGACACCGGAGTTCTTTGCGGCCATGGCCTCGGCCATGCCCGAGAACTGGGTGATGTTCATCGCCGAACGCAACGGACAGCCCATAGCCTCAAGTTTGATAGCTATTAACGCATTGCAGTCAACGATTTCATATTCAGATCCATTGTTTTTTGACGGCAGACAAGCGCAAGCAGCTATCAATAACAAGGTCGCCTATGGCCGCTACTGGGGCGCTCTGGAGCGGATCGGCAGCCTGCATTTCGAAGCCTGCTACTACCAGCCCATCGAATGGTGCATCGCCAACGGCTTCGCCCGCTTCGAAGGCGGCGCCCAGGGCGAGCACAAGATGGCCCGCGCGCTGCTGCCCGTGGAGACACCGAGCGCCCACTGGGTGGCCCATCCCGCTTTTGCCGATGCCATCGAGCGCTTCTTGCAGCGCGAGAGCGAAGGCATGGCCCAATATGTGGAAGAGCTGCAAGCCCATAGTCCGCTGCGCAAGGCCTGAAGGCGGAGACAAAAAAGGCCGCTTTGCAGCGGCCTTGAAGCTCAGACTCCAGGAGACATTCAGAAGGTTTCCCAGTCATCCTCATCCAGCGAGGACTTTTGCGCATTACGGGCAGCAGCGGATTCGCCAGCAACAGCCCCTCCCATCAATGAGCGCGGGGCTGCCGGCATGGTGGCAGGACGGGCGGCCACACGACGGACAGGCGCCTGACGCGCCGGGGCGGCAGCCTTGGGGGCCTGGTCATGAAGCGCACTGGCAGGCAGCTGGAAGACGGCCACAGCCTGAACCAGATCCTGCGCCTGCTTGCGCAGCGCACCGGCGGCGGCGGCACTTTCCTCCACCAGCGCCGCGTTTTGCTGCGTCGTCTGATCCATCTGCGTCACCGCCTCGCCAACCTGGGCCACGCCCTGGCTCTGCTCCTGGCTGGCGGCACTGATCTCGGCCATCAGATCCGTCACCCGGCTGATCGCCGACACGATGTCGGCCATGGTGGCACCGGCCTTGTCCACCAGCTGCGTGCCCTGCTCCACCCGCTGCACGCTGGTGCTGATCAAGGCCTTGATTTCCTTGGCGGCCTCGGCGCTGCGCTGGGCAAGGGTACGCACCTCGCCCGCCACCACGGCAAAACCACGGCCCTGCTCGCCGGCGCGCGCCGCTTCCACGGCCGCATTCAGCGCCAGGATATTGGTCTGGAAGGCGATGGAGTCGATGACGGTGATGATGTCGGCAATCTGCTGGCTGCTGTTGTTGATGCCCTTCATGGTTTCCACCACTTCGGCCACCACGGCACCACCCTGCGCTGCCACCTGGGAAGCATTTACCGCCATTTGATTGGCGGCACGGGCGTTGTCGGCGTTCTGGCGCACAGTAGAGCCCAGCTGCTCCATGGAGGCGGCGGTTTCCTCCAGCGCACTGGCCTGCTCCTCGGTGCGACCGGAGAGATCAGCATTGCCCGAGGCAATCTGCGAACTGGCCGAGGCCACGCCTTCCGCGTTCTGGCGTACCGAGCGCACGGTCTGCACCAGACTGCTTTGCATACGCTCCAGGGCGCTGAGCAAGCGGCCTGTTTCGTCCTCTCGCTCCACGCGGATGACGCCGCTCAGATCCCCATTGGCCACACGGTCCGCGGCCTGCACCGCCTGCTCCAGCGGCGCACGGATGGAACGCACCAGCCAGATGCCTGCCCCTGCAGCCACCAGCACCGCCATCAAGGCAGCCAGGGCAAGCATGCTCACGGCCCGGTCGTAAACTCTCTCCGAAGCCAGAGTCTCGCCCCTTGCCACATCGCTGTTGAACTTGATCAGCTTTTGCAGGGTCACCGAAGACTGGTCATAGAGCTTGAGAGATTCGCCTCCCAGCAATTGCTTGGCCTGCTCTTTATCGCCTCGACGCGAAATTTCGAACAGTTGCTTGTTCAATTCGACGTAACGCTCCCGTTCGCGCAGGAACTGCGTGTACAGCTCGCGCTCCTCGGCAGTGACAATCAAAGGTTCATAGAGCTTTTTTGCCTCCGCCAGGTGTTTCTGCAATTGCTCGAATTGAGCTTCCACCTGAGCCATATAGCCAGGCTCGTCATTGTTGACATGCCGCAACTCGAGCAGGCGGGTGCGCGCCAGATCAGTATTGAGTGTATTGATCACTTCCACACTGGGCAGGGCATTGCCGGTGATGGTTTCAGCACTGGAGCGCATGGAGCGCAGCTGCAGCAATGCCATGGCGACCACCACGACCAGCAGCAAGACCAGAACCCCGAACGTGCCGAGAATCCGCGTGGAGATTTTGATGCTTTTCATTGATTGCACCTCCCTCTATTACCAATTAGTTTTTATAAATACTTCTTTTGAATCCATACCCACGAAGCACAAGAATTCAATTTTTCTGTTCGATCGGAAAATATCTCCCTGAATGGCATACCAGAGATGGAATGGTCCTTGATAGCAGCTCATATGTTATCAATTGTTTCCAGTTTCATATTCCTTGCCTATCTTCAAGAGCTTACAGTCATGTAGGCAGTCACTTACGTTGCACTCGAGTTACTAAGGGTTACCGACCAGTGACAGCCGAGATTCTCGATGCCATAGCAACCTACATAGCCCTGAAAAAGCATCAAGCCACCCCTCTTCTTGATCAATATCAAGACAGTTTCAAGAAAGCTTGTAAAAAAACCCCGACAGCATTCGCTATCGGGGTTTTGAGTCGGAAGTCGTTGAAACCGGCAATGCCTCAGAACTGTTCCCAATCCTGATCATTGGTCAAAGCGGGCTGAGCCGTTTTGACCGACGCTGGCACAGGCTTGCGCTGGCCTTGATCGACTAACGCTGCAGCCCTCGAGCCAGCGCTCATGCCGGCCTTTGCAGCCGGCTCGACCCGATTGTTCAGCGCCGCAGTGGCAAAGCTCTGGGCCTGATTGCCCAACTGAAAAATCGCCACCGAATCGACCAGTGCCTTGGCCTGGCGCTGCAAAGAGTCGGCGGCTGCCGCGCTCTGCTCCACCAGGGCCGCATTCTGCTGCGTGGTCTGATCCATCTGGGTGACGGCTTCGCCCACCTGAGCAACGCCCTGGCTCTGCTCACGGCTGGCTGCGCTGATCTCGCCCATGATGTCCGTCACGCGGCCGATGGCCGTCACGATCTCGGCCATGGTGGCGCCGGCCTTGTCCACCAGTTGCGAACCTTGCTCCACGCGCTCCACGCTGGCATGGATGAGCTGCTTGATTTCCTTAGCCGCCTCGGCGCTGCGCTGGGCCAGCGTGCGCACCTCGCCCGCCACCACGGCAAAGCCACGGCCTTGCTCGCCGGCACGTGCCGCTTCCACGGCCGCATTCAGGGCCAGGATATTGGTCTGGAAGGCAATCGAGTCGATGACCCCGATGATGTCGGCGATCTGGCGACTGCTGTCGTTGATGCCCTTCATGGTGTCCACCACCTGGGCAACCACATCCCCGCCGCGACCCGCGACATCGGAGGCATTCTTTGCCATTTGATTGGCTGTCTGGGCGTTGTCGGCGTTCTGGCGCACGGTCGAACCCAGCTGCTCCATGGAGGCCGCCGTTTGCTCCAGGGCACTGGCCTGGCTTTCGGTGCGTGCCGAAAGATCCGCATTGCCCTGGGCGATTTCACTGGACGCCAGGGCCACGCCATGGGCATTGCCGCGCACATCCTGAACCACGGAGGACAGTTGCCGACGCATGTCTTCCAGCGCATTGAGCAGCAAGCCCATTTCATCGCGGCGCTGGTTCTTCACCACCATGCCCAGCCTGCCGGCAGCCACGGCCTGCGCCAACTCAACTGCCGTGGCCACGGGAGCCGTGATGGCACGTGTCATCGCAATGCCGACCACGGCGGCAAACAGCACCACCAGCGCCAGCGTACCGAGCAGCCAGTAGCGGGCCAGCTCGAAACTGGACTTTTCGGCCTTCTGGGCCTGGGCCGCATTCTCGAGCTGCAGCGTCATCAGCTTGCCCGTGCTTTCCGCCAGCTGGCTGAAGGCCTGCTCGGACAACCCGGCAAAAAACAGCCCCAGCTCGTCGGCCATGCCGGCCTGGCTGTCCACGGTGTTGTAGTCGCCGTCGCGAGCACGCGCCAGCAGTTGCTCGTGCAGCTTCAGGAAATTCGCCTTGTTGGCCTGATAGCCCTCGTAGGCCTCGCGCAGCGGCTGGCTGGCAATCAGGTCGTTGACCACTTTTTCCTGCTCGGCGATGGTTTTCAGGCGCTGCAGGATCTGCTGCTCGTAGCCTTCGATCTCGACCAGCGTGCGAGCGGTGGCGATGCCCGCCTCATGGCGTCGCAGCCGGTTGTACTCGGAGCGCATGGAGGCTGCGTTGTAGACGCTGGGCAGCGCCACTTCGGAAACCTCACGGCCCGCTGCATGAATGCTCGATAGCTGCAACCAGGCCACCAGGCCGAGCAATGCGGAGAAAAACACCAGCGCCGTAAAGCTGACGCCCAACTTGGTCCCCACGCGCCAGTCCGAAATCTTCCAACTCATGCGCTCCCCCTCGTATCTATCGATGCAGGCCATAAAAAAAACGCACCAAGCGAGATCCGCCAGGTGCGTTTCAAATTGTATATATACAGATTGCGAAGCTTCTCTGCAAGTAAAGGTTAGAGACCCTTTACTAGTTTGGATCAGCCCTTGTAGTTGGCGATACCGTCCACGATTTCCTTGTGTGCCACGTCCACGCCCTTCCAGCCCAGAACCTTGACCCACTTGCCCTTTTCCAGATCCTTGTAGTGCTCGAAGAAATGAGCGATCTGCTGCAGGGTCAGCTCATGGATGTCGCTGAGGTGGTTGATCTTGTCGTAGGAAGGCAGCAGCTTCTGTGTGGGCACAGCCAGAACCTTGCCGTCGATGCCGGACTCGTCTTCCATCTCCAGGATGCCGATGGCACGGCAGGGCACGACCACACCGCTGGGCAGGGGGAAGGGAGTCATCACCAGCACGTCCACGGGGTCGCCGTCGCCAGCCAGGGTCTTGGGCACATAGCCGTAGTTCACGGGGTAGTGCATGGCTGTGCCCATGAAACGGTCCACGAACAGGCAGCCGGTTTCCTTGTCCACTTCGTACTTCACGGGAGCCGAGTTGGCCGAGATTTCGATGACGACGTTGAAGACTTCAGGCGTCTTGGAGCCGGGGGTCACATTGTTCAGAGACATGATGGTTGGGAGAAGTAATACAAAAAGCCCGCCAGAGCCAACAAAGCATCGGCACCTGAGGGTCAGCCCGCGATTTTAGGCGCATGACCCTAACGCAGGCATTACATATTTGAAAGATGCACGCGCAGTTGTGTATTACCGCCAGGCGCCGCCGGCCGCGACACCCATGAAAATTCACTCAAACCAATATGCACATAGCCGACTTAGCTCTCAGAACGAGAGCATTTCAGGCGCTCACCGGATGCCGGCGACGCACGGGACCGCTGCGCTGCTCCACCGCCGCCTGCACCTCCTTGCGCAGCCCCAGAGCAAAACCCAGCTCGGCCACCACAAACAGCGGGCCTATCAGCAGACCCATCACATCGTCAAGAAAAGCGGGCTTGCGTCCTTCCCAGTAGTGACCGACGAACTGGATCACCCAGCCCAGCACAAAAAGGCCCAGCCCCCAGGCCAGCCAGCTCCCCATGGGCTGCGCGGCGACAGGAGTCGCCAGCGCCAGCATGGCGGCCAGCAACACGCTCATGAACAGGCCGTAGCGCCCGTCGAGCCGCCAGTAATACACTGCTGCAGCAACCGCTGCCAGAAGGGCCAGAGAGATCGGCATACCGCCAAGCGCTCCCCATTGCAGCCTGGCCAGCAGAATCACCACCGCCTGCATGATCATGGGCACACCGATGTAGTGCGTGACGATATTGCGCGGGTCGCGGTGGTAGTCGGCGTAGTTCGACAGTTGATCGATTAGGGTTTTCATCGCTGTATCTCCTGGTCGCTTGTCAGAGCATGGTGGCGCAGCATCAACCTTGCCGTCTGTCATGCCACCGACACAAGCGCTAAACCCCTCACCCAGGCCTGTACTGGCCTCAGTGCCCACTGCACGCAATCGCGGCAGCTTCGAGCATGTCAACTCCAATGATCTCTGGGCCATCGTGCAGGCCGGCCGCTGGTTCCGCTCACTGCCGCCGGAATTGACCGCCCAGATGCAGCAACTGGCCCAGCCAAGGCTGCTGGCCGCCGGCGAATGGCTGTTTCGCCGCGGCGATGCCCCCTGCGGCCTGTATGCGGTGGCCAGGGGCTCGCTCAGCATCTCCGGCACGGCAGCACTTCAGGAAAACACCCGCACGGCCTTGCTGACCTTGATCGAGCCGCCGAGCTGGCTGGGCGAGATCGCCCTCTTCGATGGCGAGCCCCGCACCAACGACGCCTGCGCCAACACCGCCTGCGCCCTGCTGCATATCCCTATACCGCCGCTGCGCGAATGGCTGGATGCCAACCCGCATTGCTGGCGCCACATGGCCCTGCTGCTGACCCACAAGCTGCGTGCCAGCCTGATCGCGTTGGAGGAGCAGACCGTGCTGCCGGCACCGCAGCGCGTGATGTGCCGTCTGGTGCAAATGGCCATGGGCCACGAGCAATGGGCCGACCGCATGCGCACCCACCGCGAGCTGGCCGTCTCGCAGGAGCAGATTGCACGCATGCTGGGCCTGTCACGCCAGACTACCAACCAGATCCTGCAGGAGCTGCAGCAGGCCGGCTGGCTGCAACTGCGCCGCGGCAAGCTGGAAGTTCTCGACCTGGCCGCACTCAAGGCAGCCGCACTCACCGGGGAAATACCCACGAGCAGCTAAGCGCTGCCAGCCTGGCTCGGGGTCCCCCGTCCCGCCCCGCTGTCCGCTTGGTGCTGGACAAGACTGCTATCTCTTTGATAATGAAACCGGGTCTGATGCACCAGACCCGGCTCAAGATCATCGCGGGCGACCCAGCCGAGTTCCGACATGGCGTCGTTGTCGCCCGCCATAACAACGGATACCCCATGCCCCTGTCTCCCAGTGCCAGCCGCAAGCCAGCCCCCATCAATATGCGCGACGTCAAATACCGGGGCTATGCCCGCGATGACGGCATGTGGGACGTGGAAGCCGAGCTTATCGACCAGAAAACCTATGACATCGAGCTGCACGGCCGCCGCAAAGTGCCGGCAGGCAAGCCGATTCACCATATGTGGATCCGCCTGACCATCGATGCCGACATGGTGGTGCACGGCATAGAGGCCGCCATGGACGAGCACCCCCTGGGCCACTGCCCCCAGGCCACAAAGTCCATGCAGAAGATGGTGGGCTGCTGCATAGCCCGCGGCTGGCGCCGTGCCATTGCCGACAATCTGGGCGGGGTGGTGGGCTGCACGCATCTGCGCGAGCTGCTGTTCAATATGGCAACGCCCGCTTTTCACACCGTGCTCAACCAGTTCGGCCCCAATGGCTCGGGCCTGCCGCCACGCCATCTGGGCCAGTGCCTGGGCTGGGACTTCAACGGCCCCGGCGTGGCCGAGTTCTACCCCGAGTTCAAAGGCTGGAAGCCGCTCGCTCAGCAACCCGCGGAAACCACTATAAAAGACTGATCCGCAATACCATCAAGCGCTAACAGCTATCAAATTTGATAAGCCACAACAAGCCCGCAGCCGGCCCGGACTTCGCGCTTGCGGCACAATCGAGCCCATGGCAGAACGTGTGATCCCTTTGGTCGATGAACGTGCGGCGACCCGCAACGCAATCGTCCCCAGCCCCCTGCAAGCCCCTACCGGGTTGCTGCAGGATCAATGGGGACGGCCTTTGCGCGACCTTCGCATCAGCGTCACCGACCGCTGCAACTTCCGCTGCAACTACTGCATGCCCAAGGAAGTTTTTGACAAGAACTACCAATATCTGCCCCACAGCTCGCTGTTGAGCTTCGAGGAAATTACGCGCCTGGCCAGGCTCTTTGTCGCCCATGGCGTGCGCAAGCTGCGCCTGACCGGCGGCGAGCCGCTGCTGCGCAAGAACATCGAAGCCCTGATTGCCCAGTTGGCCGAGCTGCGCACGCCCGATGGCCAGCCGCTGGACCTGACACTGACAACCAACGCCTCGCTGCTGGCGCGCAAGGCACGCGCCCTGAAGGACGCCGGTCTGAACCGCGTGACCGTCAGCCTCGATGGACTGGACGATGCCGTGTTCCGGCACATGAACGATGTGGACTTCCCCGTGACCGATGTGCTGGCCGGCATCGAGGCTGCACAGACTGCGGGCCTGTCGCACATCAAGGTGAACATGGTGGTCAAGCGCGGCACCAATGACGACCAGATCCTGCCCATGGCCCGCTACTTCCGCGGCACGGGCATCACGCTGCGATTCATCGAATACATGGACGTGGGAGCCACCAACGGCTGGCGCATGGACGAGGTACTGCCCTCGGATGAGGTCATAGCCCGTCTGCGCGCCGAGCTGTCGCTGATCCCGCTGGCCCCCAGCGCCCCGGGCGAGACCGCCGTGCGCTGGGGCTATGCCGATGCCAGCGGCCGACATGATCCGCAACTGGGCGAGGTGGGCGTCATCAGCAGTGTGACCCACGCCTTCTGCGGCGACTGCAACCGTGCACGCCTGTCCACCGAGGGCCAGCTCTATCTGTGCCTGTTCGCCAGCCAGGGCTGGGACTTGCGCAGCCTGCTGCGCACCGGTGCCAGCGATGCCGAGATTGCAGCCGCCATTGCCCCCATCTGGCAGCAGCGCGATGATCGGTACTCGCAAATGCGCAGCGAAATGCCCCCCGATGTGGCGCCGGTGCGGCAAGGTCGGCGCATCGAGATGAGCTATATCGGTGGCTGACTCACGCATCGCCCCCGAACAGATCACCGGTTGCGTGCTGGCTGGAGGACGCGGTGTGCGCATGGGCGGGGTGGACAAGGGCCTGCAAAGCTTTCAAGGCTTGCCACTGGCACTGCATGCATTGCAGCGCCTGGCTCCGCAGGTCGGCCCCTTGCTCATCAATGCCAATCGCAATACAGAGGCTTACGCCGAGCTGGGTCAGCCACTGGCTGCCGAGGTCTGCGCCGACAGCCTGCCCGACTACCCCGGCCCGTTGGCGGGCTTCATGGCCGGACTCGCGCATTGCCGCACGCCATGGCTGCTGTGCGTGCCCTGTGATACGCCGCTGCTGCCCCTCGATCTGGCTGCGCGAATGCTGGCGTCGCGTGGCGATGCCGATATCGTCATCGCTCACGGCTGGGATACCGAGCATGCCCAGCCAGGGCTGCCGCCGCAACTGCGCGCCCAGCCTGTGTTCTGCCTGCTGCGGGCAGGGCTCGCCTCCAGCCTTGAGCGCTTCATCACCGGCGGCGGCCGCAAGATAGACGCCTGGACCGGCCAGCATCGCAGCGCCCAGGCCGTATTTGACCGCCCCGGAGACGAGCAGGCCTTCAGCAACGCCAACACGCTGGCCCAGTTGCTTGATCTGGAGCAAACCGCCCCCGAACGCCAATCCTGAGTCACCGGCACCACCTGCCACAAGCGTAAAGTGCCACGCAGCCCCATGGCCGCATCTTGTCATGAGGTTTCTTATTTTTTTGCTGTTATGACTGCGACTTTTCAACCCGCCGCTTCCACCAGCGCCCAGACGCTGACCACTGACCAGGTGCTGCAACAGCTGCAAGCCTTGCTGCAGCCGCTGGGTGCGGTCGCCGAGGTGGAAACCGTCGCCCTGCCCGATGCCCTGGATCGTGTGCTGGCAGCCGATGTGATCTGCCCCGTCAACGTACCGCCCCATGACAACAGTGCCATGGACGGCTATGCCTTTGCCGGCAGCGAACTGGAGCAGGCGTGGTCCGGCCAGCCGCTGATGCTGCGTGTGGTGGGGACGGCTCTGGCAGGAAGACCTTGGCAAGGCCGGCTTGGCGCGGGCGAATGCGTGAAGATCATGACGGGTGCGGTCATGCCGGTGGGTGCGGATACCGTAGTCGCCCATGAGCAGGCCAGCTCTGACGAGAAGTGCATTCAGTTTGACGGCAGTGCCCTGCGTGCAGGCGCCAATCGTCGCCTGCGCGGCGAAGACCTGGAGCAAGGCTCCGTGGCGCTGCAGGCCGGCCAGCGCCTCACACCAGCCGCCCTGGGTCTGCTGGCCAGTCTGGGACTGGGCCAGGTCAGCGTGCGGCGCCGACTCAGCGTGGCTTACTTCTCCACCGGCGACGAGCTGCTGACCCCAGGCGCCGAGCCGCGCGATGGAGCCATCTACGACAGCAACCGCTTCAGCCTGCAGGCGCTGCTGCGCCGACTGGGCGCCCATGTGCTGGACCTGGGGGCCGTGCCCGATGAACCGGCCGCACTGGAAGACCGCCTGCGCGAAGCAGCCACCCTGGCCGATGTGGTGCTGACCAGTGGCGGCATCAGCGCCGGCGAGGCCGATCACACCCGCGCGATGCTGCAGCGCCTGGGCACCGTGCAGTTCTGGCGGGTGGCCATGCGTCCCGGTCGGCCGCTGGCCGTGGGCCTGCTCGCTCCCGCCGGTGGAATCTCACTGACCAGATCGGCAGGCATCCCGATCAAGACAAGCGCAAGCAGCCCCCAAAATCAGAGTAATCCGCCGCCCACTCAGCGCCCGGCTGTGCTGCTGGGACTGCCCGGCAACCCGGTGGCCGCCATGGTGAGCTTTCTGATGTTTGTGCGCCCAGCCCTGGCCATGCTGGCAGGCGAACGCAGCACCCACATGCCATTGCTGCAGGCGATCAGCAGCGAGCGCCTGCGCAAACGCCCGGGCCGTACCGAATATCTGCGCGGCGTGCTCGAACTCGATGAGAAGGGCCAGACCGCCGTGCGCACCACGGGACCGCAAGGCTCGGGCGTGCTCAGTTCCATGGTCGCCGCCGACTGCATCATCGTGCTGGACGATGCGCGCGGCGATGTCCTGCCCGGAGAATCCGTCAATGTCCTGCTGCTGCAGGGTCTGATCTGAAGACGGACTTTCTGCCTGGTCTTCGACCCTCGATCCATTCTGGGAAATATTTCATGCCATACCAAGCCACCCACTGGGCCACAGAACCCACAAGGCAGGCCATCGATGCGCTCAAGGGCGCGAATTTGCTGGAATTTGGCGCCCCCTGGTGCGGCCACTGCCAACGCGCCCAGCCGCTGTTGCAGTCCGCGCTGTCAGCCCAGCCGGAAGTGGCGCACATCAAGGTGGAAGACGGTCCCGGCCGGCCGCTGGGCCGCAGCTATCGCGTCAAGCTCTGGCCCACGCTAATTTTTCTGCGTGACGGCAAGGAAGTGGCGCGCATCGTACGCCCCGAATCCGAACAACAGATCCAAGAAGCGCTGGCACAAATCACGAGCTGAGCCAGCGCAGCTGGCCCGGCTCCTGGCTCAGCCGTTCTTGAGCGCCAGCTCCACGCCCTTGTTAGCCAGCGCATCGGCGCGCTCATTGCCGGGGTCTCCAGCATGGCCCTTGACCCAGCGCCAGTCGATACGGTGGCCGCTGCCCTGCACCAGCGCGTCCAGCTGCTTCCAGAGTTCGACATTTTTGACGGGCTCCTTGGAAGCAGTGACCCAGCCCTTGGCCTTCCAGCCCTGTATCCACTCGGTAATGCCTTTGCGCACGTACTGACTGTCCAGATACAGCACCACATCGCAGGGACGCTTGAGCGCGGACAGCGCCTCGATCACGGCCTTGAGCTCCATGCGGTTATTGGTGGTTCCCAGTTCACCACCGAAGAGTTCTTTCTGCGCCGATCCGGCCTGCAGCAATGCGCCCCAGCCGCCAGGGCCGGGATTGCCCTTGCAGGCACCATCGGTATAGATCACAACTTGATTCAATTTTCTTCCTTGTTACGCCAGGACATGTCCGGCGGCTGCTTCTGGGTCACGGGCGCCTTCATGCCGGCCGGCACGCTGCTCTTGCGCCAGCTCGGGCTCATCAGCCGCATGCCCTGCACACGCTTGACGGCCACCACGCAATAGACGCCCCCCATCACCGGCCAGCAGCGGTGGCCCAGGCCTTCCATGAACTGCCAGCGGCTCAGCCACTTCTCACTTTGAGTGGCAGGACGATAACAGCCAAATTGCACTGCTTCGATCTCGAAGCTCAGCAAACGCAGCCAATCGCGCAAACGCCAATAACCCACACCCAGGCTCAAGTCCGGCAAATATCCCGCACTGCGCTCCACCCGGCGCTGCAAGCCCAGCAGACTGGAGGGGTTCAGCCCGCTGATCACCAGTCTGCCTTCCGGCACCAGCACCCGCGCAGCCTCGCGCAGCGCGGCATGCGGATCGTTGCAAGCCTCCAGCGTATGCGGCATCAGCAGCAGATCGAGGCTGGCCTCGGCAAAAGGCAGGGCTTCCGGGGCGGTTCTGAGCGCCGGCACCAACGGGGCAAAATTCTGTGCATCATCAGCGGGTGGCAGCGGCGGCGACACTGCGGTCGCCTTCGCTTGCGCTACAGTGCCTGCTTTTGCATCCGGAACGGGATCGAGGCCCTCCAGCGCCAGCCAGCGATGAGGCATGCGGTTGCTGCGCAGGCCTTGCAGCTGTGGCAAGCCCAGCTGCAAGGCGTGGTAGCCAAAGATATCCGCAACCGCCTCGTCAAAGCGCTGCTGCTCCCATTCCAGGAGATAGTGCCCGAGGGCTGAATCCGTCCAGTGATGCATCTCTATAATTTTGCAGCTCATGAACCTGTTGCCCATTCCCGCTTTTTCCGACAACTACATCTGGATGCTCCACGATGCAGAACATGCCGTGGTCGTCGATCCGGGTCAGGCCGAGCCTGTGCTGAGCACATTGGCACAGCGGGGCCTGAAACTGCAGGGCATTTTAGTCACCCACCATCATGCCGACCATGTGGGCGGCATCGATGCCATTCGCGCGGCCACCGGCGCCCCGGTCTGGGGCCCCGCCTACGAGTCCCTGCCGGAGCCCGTCACACGCGTGCAGGGAGGCAACAGCGTGGAGCTGCTCGGCGGCCCCTGGAGGGTCATCGATGTGCCGGGACACACCAGCGGTCATATCGCCTTCTTCAGCACACAGGCACAAGACCAGCCCCTGCTGTTCTGCGGCGACACGCTGTTCTCGGGCGGCTGCGGGCGCCTTTTCGAAGGCACGGCAGCGCAGATGCAGACTTCGCTGGACGCACTGGCCGCCCTGCCCGGCAACACGCTGGTGTGCTGCGCACATGAGTACACAATTTCCAACCTGCGATTTGCGCAAGCCGTGGAACCAAACAACCCGGAACTGGCTCAGTATCTGGAATATTGCCAGCAACTGCGCAAGAACGGGCAGCCCACGCTGCCCTCCACATTGCAGACCGAGCTGGCCATCAACCCGTTCATGCGAAGCCGCGCTGCCGATGTGATCGCAGCCGCCGTGCACCATGATCCTCAAACCAGGCCCGAGGAGCCCGCCAGCGTGCTGTCTACCTTGCGCCAATGGAAAAACGTTTTCTGATGAAGCTGCTATCCACCCTGCTGCTGACAAGCGCACTGATATTGACCGGCTGCGCCACCACCAGCAGCGTCGACCCCATGTATCCGAACGGCCCGCTCAAACCCCTGGGCCAGGGCAAAGTCGGCAGCTCTGAAGTCGCGGAGCTTGAAGCCACGGGCGATCTCTGGGTTCGCATCCGCAAGGGCTTTGCCATGCCCAATCTTGAGCAGGATCTGGTCCAGAACCAGGAGCAGTGGTATGCCACGCGCCCCGACTACATACAGCGCATGACGGAGCGGTCGAGCAAATACCTGTTCCACATCGTCGAGGAACTGGAGCGCCGCAATATGCCGACAGAGTTGGCGCTGTTGCCCTTCATCGAGAGCGCCTTCAATCCTCAGGCTGTCTCCAGCGCCAAGGCCGCCGGCATGTGGCAGTTCATGCCGGCCACGGGCACCTATTTCGACCTCAAGCAGAATGTCTTCCGCGATGATCGCCGCGATGTGCTGGCCTCGACCCGCGCCGCGCTCGACTATCTGCAAAAGCTCTACAACATGTTCGGCGACTGGCATCTGGCCCTGGCCGCCTATAACTGGGGCGAGGGCAGCGTGGGCCGCGCCATCAAGCGCAACGAAAAGCTGGGCCAGCCCGCGGGCTACCTTGATCTGCAGATGCCTGCCGAAACCCGCAATTACGTGCCCAAGCTGCAAGCCGTCAAGAACATCGTGGCCGAGCCCGAGAAGTTCAACACCGAGCTTCCCATCATCGAGAACCACCCCTATTTCCAGGCCGTGGATCTGCCGCACGACATCGACGTTGAGCTGGTGGCCAAGCTGGCCGATGTGAGCGTCAAGGACTTCAAGGCGCTCAACCCCAGCTTTCACAAACCGGTGATCTTTGCGCGCGCCACGCCGCAGGTGCTGCTGCCCTGGGACAACGCCAAGGTTTTCCGCCGCAATCTGCAGGCCTATAGCGAAGGCCAGTTTGCCAGCTGGACGGTATGGACCGTGCCCACCACCATCACCGTGGCTGAAGCCGCCCAGCGTGCAGGCCTGGGTGAAGCCGACCTGCGCGCCATCAACAACATCCCTCCACGCATGCTGATCAAGGCCGGCTCGGCTCTGATGGTGCCGCGCGATGCCAACGTCAAGACCGATGTGCCCGGCCATGTGGCAGACAACGGCCAGATCTCCTTCGCCCCCGAGATCGTGACCGTGCGCACCACGGTCAAGGCGCGCAAGCGCGATACCCTGGTCAGCGTGGCCAGCCGCTATGGCATCAGCGTCTCCAACCTCGCGGACTGGAACGACCTCAAGTCCACGGCATCCTTGCGCCCCGGCCAGTCGCTGATTGCCTACCTGCCCAGCCGCGCAGCCCGCAGCGCACGCGCCGAAGCCAACGACAGCCCACGCGAGTCAGCCCGCAATACCCGTGGCGGCAGCAAGGTGGCAGCCGCCAGCAAGAACACCAGAGCCGGCAGCGCGCCCGCTCCCCGTGGCGGCAAGAGCGAACCCAAGGCACGTGGCGGCACACCAGCCAAGAAGCGCAAATAAGTTTCGCCCCCCGCAAAAAAGCCCGCTGTCCGCAAAAACCAGCGGGCTTTTTCATCTCCACTCATTCAAAGAAATCAATAGCGGCACACGCGCGATATAAAAGCGCTGGCAGCCAATTCAAGCAATATTTTCAGCGCCTGTCCACCAGCGCGTGGGCAATCGTGCCGAGGTCCACATATTCAAGTTCGCTGCCTATCGGCACGCCACGCGCCAGCCGCGTGACCAGAATGCCGCGCGACTTGAGCGCCTCGCTGATGGCATGGGCCGTGGCCTCGCCCTCTGCCGTGAAGCTGGTGGCCAGAATCACCTCCTGCACCACACCGTCACAGGCGCGCTCCAGCAGCTGCTTCATGCCGATTTCCTTGGGACCCACGCCGTCGAGCGGCGACAGCCGCCCCATCAGCACATAGTAATAGCCCTGATAGGCCCCCGTGCGTTCCATGGCGGCCAGATCGGCCGGAGCCTCGACCACGCACAGCCGGGCCCCGTCGCGCCCGGCGTCATCACAGATGCTGCAGATAGCGCCTTCGGTAAACGTATGGCAGCGCTCGCAGTGATGAACAGAGTTCACCGCAGAATCCAGCGCCCGCGCCAGCTGCAGCGCACCAGCCTGATCACGCTGCAGCAAATGAAACGCCATACGCTGCGCCGACTTGATGCCCACGCCCGGCAGTCGGCGCAAGGCCTCGATCAAGGCGTCCAGAGATTGCACATCAGACACAGGCCTGTCCTTTCAGTCACCAGAAAAAAGGCGATCTGCCACTACGCAGATCGCCATTCATTCCCCTGCCCACAACGCTCGCATGCCCTAAGCCGGGGAAGCGGCACTGCCGCTCAGGGGGAAATCCGTCAGAACGGGAACTTCATTCCGCCGGGCAGGCCGGGCATACCGGCAGTAATCTTGCCCATCTTCTCGTTGGAGGTCTCTTCGGCCTTGCGCACAGCGGCGTTGAAGGCGGCAGCCACCAGGTCTTCCAGCATGTCCTTATCTTCGGCCAGCAGGCTGGGGTCGATGGTGATGCGCTTGACGTCATGCTTGCAGGTCATCACGACCTTGACCAGACCGGCACCGGATTCGCCTTCGACTTCAATATTGCCCAGCTCTTCCTGAGCCTTCTTCAGGTTGTCCTGCATGGCCTGAGCTTGCTTCATCAAACCGGCGAGTTGTCCTTTGTTGAACATGAGAATTCCTTCTTTTGTTGAAACGCCTTATTCAGGCTGAATAGATATGGGCTTGATGCTACCGGGCACGATTTTCGCTCCAAAGTCTCGCATCAAGGCTTGAACCTGCGGATTGCTTTTGACAATGTCCTCGGCCAGCAACTGGCTGGCTTGTCTTTCCAGGGCCAGTCGACGGGCAGGACTGTCCGTCACGGGCCCCTGCTCAACCTGCAATTGTCGCGCATGACCGGCTGCTTCCAGCGCAGCACGCAGACGATCACGTGTGCCAGCCTGATTGAGCGAGCTGGACTCCACGCGCAGTCGCCACAGATCGCCTTCACGCCCCAGCAGCTGCGACTGCAGCGCCAGCTGCCGCGCCACGGCCACCACGGCCTCGCTCTGCAGCAACTGCTGAACCACGCCAAACCACAGATCGCCCTCGGCTGTGCGCTCCACGGGGGTGGCATCCTGGGCCGTGCTGACATAGCCGCCGCTTGCGCTCTGGGCCGCAGGTTCGTCAGACTCCATGGGCGGCATGGCATGCAGGGGCTGGCCGACATCCAGGTCGGCATCATCGCCCCAGCGCCCATCGTCAGACCAGCCCTCATCGGGCATGCCTGCCCAGGCCGCCTCGCTGGCATCCTGCTCTTCGGGAGCATCAGCCATATCGGTGCCCTCTGCGCTCTCGGACGCATCGTCGGCGGGCATCTGGCCAGCCTCTGCGACTGCTTCATGATTCGCCAAGGGCGTGGGTTGCTGAACCGCAGCAGACTCAGGCATCACCGCAGGAACTGGCGACCGGGTCGACTCCGGGACGGCCTGCACCACCAGATCTGCTACGGAATACGCCGCTGAATCTGGGCGATCGGCAACTGCTTGAATCTGTTCTGGCTCGGCCATGCCGACCACTGACGCGGGCTCCTGTGCCGGTGCGGACTCCAGCGCGGATTCCACAACGGGCTGCACGGACTGAACCTTGGCCGGTGGTGCCTCCATCGCCGCTGGCGGTGAAGCCGGAGGCTGCTGAATCGGAGTCGGAGTCTGGACAACAGGCCGGCTAGGCCTCAGCGCCGGAGTTTTTTTTTCAGCCATGCCGGCGTCGGCGTTTTCCGGCTTGAAGGCCAGCAGCCGCAGCAGCGCCATGGTCAGTGCAGCGTACTCGTCCGGGGCCAGCCCCAGTTCTGCACGACCGTGCAGGCAGATGCTGTAGAGCAGCTGAGTCTCGTCGCGCGGCATCAGACTGGCCAGTCGGTCTACTTCGGCGGCCTCCGGATCGCTGGCATCCAGTGGCATATCGGGCACGGCCTGCAACACGGCCATGCGCTGCAGCACGGTGCACATTTCTTCCAGAGTCGATGCAGCAGACAGACCGTTGTGGCGCAGCTCTTCGGAGACTTCAACCACCGTACGCCCATGACCCTGCGCCAAGGCATCGATCAGGCGAAAGACATGGCTGCGATCCACGCTGCCCAGCATCTGGCGCACCGTCGCCTCCTGCAACTGACCGCTGCCAAAGGCAATTGCCTGATCGGTCAGGCTCAGCGCATCGCGCATGGAGCCACGCGCAGCACGCGACAGCAATCGCAGCGCCTGAGGCTCTGCCGGCACGCTTTCCTTGTCCAGCACATGGGTCAGGTGCTCCAGAACCGTCTCGGGCGCCATCGGGCGCAGATTGAACTGCAGGCAGCGCGAGAGCACAGTGACTGGCACTTTCTGCGGATCGGTCGTGGCCAGCACGAACTTCAGATATTCCGGAGGCTCTTCCAGCGTCTTGAGCATGGCGTTGAACGCGGTGTTTGTCAGCATGTGCACTTCGTCGATCATGAAGACCTTGAAGCGCCCCTGCACCGGCTTGTACACCGCCTGCTCCAGCAGGCTCTGCACCTCATCCACACCCCGGTTGGATGCAGCATCCAGCTCGGTGTAGTCAGGGAAACGGCCGCTATCGATTTCAGTGCATGCTGCACAAACCCCGCAAGGGGTTGCGGTGATTCCACCGTTACCGTCCAGGCCCTGGCAATTCAGAGACTTGGCCAGAATGCGCGACACCGTGGTCTTGCCCACGCCACGTGTGCCCGTGAACAGATAGGCATGGTGCAGGCGCTGCTGGGTCAACGCATTGGTCAGAGCCTGAACCACGTGCTCCTGCCCCACCATTTCGGTGAAGGTACGAGGCCGGTATTTGCGAGCAAGCACTAAATAAGACATAGCCTCTGATTCTACGGGGCCGGGGCATGCCAACAAGCCAGCTCCTGGAATCTCATTTCACAGCTCGCGGGGCTGTGTCGGTTTTGCATCTATAATCGAGCGTGACGGGCCTCCTCGCATGGGGAAGCAGCCAACCGGGTCAGGTGGGGAACCAAGCAGCCCTAACTGTGGATACAGTGCCGAGATCAGGCTCGTCACCTTTCGATGGAAACCTCTTTACAGACAAGAGGCTGTCTTCCGAGAAAGGCAATTTCTCACATGAATAACAAATGCTGCAGCGCTTTTCCCAGGAAAAGTGTTTCGTGCTGACGTCATGTCTTGGATCTCAAATCGACCCCGGAGGCGGTGCTGCCCCGATCAGAGACAAATCTGAGCCCTTCGTTGCATCAGGATCTTCCGCAGGCCATTGGCAGGCAAGAGCGACAACCAAGAGGCCAAGATATCGGATGCAAAAAAGGCCGCAGTCGCGGCCTTTTGTCTCTACTGGATTGAAATGGCGCCGTACAGTGACGCCATGAAAATTCAAACCGGAACACCCACCAGATCATGCCCCTGCGTACCCACGATGCGCACGCTGATCAGCTCGCCCACCTTGTAGGTCTTGCTGGCCTTCTCGGGCGGCTGGATGTGAACCACACCGTCGATCTCGGGAGCATCGGCATAGGTCCGGCCCACACCGCCCTTTTTGCCCAGGCTGACAGCCTTGTCCACCAACACCTTCATGACCTGGCCTACGCGACGCTGCAGACGCTTGGTGGAGACCTCCTCGGCCACCTCCATGAAACGCGCACGACGTGCTTCGCGTACTTCTTCAGGCAACATGCCGGGAAGTTCGTTGGCTGTGGCGCCTTCGACGGGACTGTAGGCAAAGCAGCCGGCACGGTCGATCTCGGCTTCGCGAATGAAGTCCAGCAGATGCTCGAACTCCTCCTCGGTCTCACCGGGGAAACCGGCAATGAAGGTGGAACGAATCACCAGCTCGGGGCAGATCTTGCGCCACTCGCGGATACGGTCCAGGTTCTTTTCGCCCGACGCGGGTCGCTTCATGCGCTTGAGGACATCGGGGTGGCTATGCTGCAAGGGCACATCCAGGTAAGGCAGGATCTTGCCCTCGGCCATCAAGGGCAGGACCGCATCCACGGTGGGATAGGGGTAGACATAGTGCAGACGCACCCAGGCACCGTGCTGCTGCGCCAGCTTGCCCAGCTCGTCGGCAAGCTCCAGCATGCGGGTCTTGACGGGCTTGCCGTCCCAGAAGCCGGTGCGGTACTTCACATCCACACCATAGGCCGAGGTATCCTGGCTGATCACCAAAAGCTCTTTCACGCCCCCTTCGAACAACGCCTTGGCCTCCTTGAGCACATCGCCAATCGGGCGCGAGACCAAATCGCCGCGCATGCTGGGGATAATGCAAAAGGTGCAGCGGTGATTGCAGCCTTCGGAAATCTTCAGATAGGCATAGTGCTTGGGCGTGAGCTTGATGCCCGCGTCGCCAAAGCTGCCAGGCACCAGGTCCACGAACGGATCGTGCGGCTTGGGCAGGTGGGTGTGCACGGCGTCCATTACCTCTTGCGTGGCATGGGGGCCGGTGACTGCCAGCACGCTGGGATGCACCTCGGCCACCATGGTGGAGCCGCCCTCTTTGCCAGCCTTGGCACCCAGGCAACCGGTCACGATCACCTTGCCGTTGGCTGCCAGAGCTTCGCCAATAGTGTCCAGACTTTCCTTGACGGCATCGTCAATGAAGCCGCAGGTGTTGACGATGACCAGATCCGCGCCTTCAAAGGTCTTGGAAGTCTGGTAACCCTCGGCGCTGAGCTGCGTGAGAATCAGCTCGCTATCAGTCAAGGCCTTAGGGCAGCCCAGCGAAACAAAGCCCACCTTGGGGATTGTGGTTTGCGTGGGGCTAACGGAGTCGATTGATTTCATTTGATTTTTCCAGCAGCGCAGCGTCTACGCGCCAAGCAGAAATTTTATTTCAACGGCCAAATCAGCAGACTCGACTCTGTTGTTCGAGCCAGCTACACGCACGATGAAAACTGGTAAACGAAAAAGGCGCTACCGCTTCTATAGCTGTAGCGCCTGTATTCTGAGTGGTTCCGAGTGGTTCCACGAGATTGAAGCTCGCGACCAACGGATTAAAAGCCCGAGTCATCAACAAGCATTGACACGGCCAAAAACAGGTTATTTGAATGATTTTACCAGTTGCGCACCCAGGCTGCTCGCGCCCTCCAGGTCTTTCCCCCCAAAGCTCAGGTATGCGATGGAAGCTTGCAACTACCCTCCTCGGCCTGGCCAGAGACATCCCGTAGTTCCCCCTCAACGCTCGCTACCGCGAGCCCGGCCAATATGGGCAGAAAAGCAGCGGCTGCAAGGCATTGCTCACCAGAGGCAAGCCGTTAGCAGAAGATTCTCGACAAGCTCTGAACATGCCGACAAACCGGGCGCTTGTCTTGTATGCGTGCACCAAGACAGACCGGCACAAAGACCAAATCCACTCCACCTAGGAATCGCTTGCATCATCCCCCGCGAAGCGAGCACACCTGACATGCCAGTTTGCCAGGGCAGCACCGAAATTTGCCGCTATCGAGCCATGGGATTGCCGTAAATTCGCACGATAGCCCCTGACAAGGCCCAGAGCCGTGAGCCGCCTGTCGCGAACACTCGAAATTCATGGATCAACAACTCCCACAACACATTCAAACGACTCCAAGCATTCATGCAACCTGAGCCAACAGCCCTTTCAGCAAAAAAGACACATGCTTCCAAGCGTACGGGAGTCGCCTATGCGTATCGGTGAACTCGCCGCGCTCACAGGCTGCACGCCCAAGGCACTACGCCTGTATGAGGCGCACGGCTTGCTCGGCACCGTGGCACGCCGGGGCAGCTACCGCAACTACGGCCCCGAAGATGTGCAGCGCGTGCAGTGGATCCGCCAAGCCCTGGCGCTGGGTTTTCGTCTGGCTGCTCTACAGCCGCTACGCAGCATCGATACCCCGGCCGGTGCCGCCGCCGTCCAGGCACTGCTCCAGACCCGGCGACGTGCCATTGCCGACGAGCTGGCGCGGCTGCTAGCTGCCGACGCAGCCCTGGCTGCATTGACCATGGAACTGAGCACATGCGACGGTGCCAAGACATGCCGTTCACCGGAGCAACTCTCCACTTGACGTAGTAGGGCTTGACTCTGTCCCGAAGGACAAGGTGATGCTGACGGCTCACGAACTCAAGCCTCCTCTATCACCATGTCCCGTCGCATCCTCATCATCCTCGGCCAGCCCTCCTCCAACAGTCTATGTGCTGCCTTGGCGAGTACCTATGCCGATGCCGCACGTCACGCCGGAGCCGAGGTCCGATTGCTGGAGCTGGGTGAAATGCAATTCGACCCCATCCTGCGCCACGGATACGAGCACAGCCAGCCGCTGGAGGCCGACCTGAGGGGCGCTCAGGTCGACATTAGCTGGGCGCAACATCTGGTGTGGGTCTATCCGATATGGTGGGGCGGACTACCGGCACTGCTCAAGGGCTTTCTGGATCGCATCTTCCTGCCAGGCTTCGCCTTCAAATACCGGGCCAACTCTGCATTGTGGGACCGCCTGCTGGCCGGCCGCACTGCTGAACTGCTTGTGACAATGGATTTTCCCCCTTGGTACTACCGATGGATACAACGCCAGCCAGGTCACCGGCAAATGAAGCAGAGCATCCTTGAGTTCAGCGGGATCCGGCCCGTGCACGTGCACAGTTTCGGCCCGGTGGTCAAGTCCAGTGCTGCCAGGCGCGCCGCCTGGATAGAGCGCGTACGCACGCTGGGCACTCGTGCAGGCTTACGCTGACAGCGTCCTTCCTTAGTAATCACCCACCGTTCTTCGCTGCGGCAGGAAGGATCGGCAAGCCACACGATTTTCGCTCCGTGAAACTCCACGCGACCAAGGAGTACGGCCACAGACCGCTGCGGGGCGGATGCATCGAACGGTTGAATCGCCGCCCATTGCAGTCATTGATTGAGGCTAAAAACCTGCCTCCCTCCAAAAGACACTTGTTGCAGTTTTCACAAACTGCGCAGCAGCCGCTTCCCATTTGCCGCGAATGCTGACTCTGCCACGCCAACGGTGTTGCAAAACAGCGTCCGTTTCAAGCGGTGTCACCACATCCAGCACCACTCTGTAGACCGGACGCTCCGGGTATAGGGTGCCTTGCATGCTTCGGACCTGAACCATGCCGCCAGCTGCCGCAGACAGCGCAGCTTCCGAGAGCGTGCGACTCGCATCTCGATCAACGCTGCGCACCATCAAATCCAGTACCGGCCCCACACCAGCGTCGGCGATAAAAATTGCGCTGTCGCCGATGCTGATGCGTTGAACATCTTCTTCCTGCACATAGACAAGAACCTCCAGTCGATCGCTGCCAACGACTCTACCCAGCAATTCATTCCGGGCCAGCCAGTCTCCCGTTCGAAGATCCGGATCCACGTCGCGCAGCACTCCAGCGCCCGAGGCATGCAGACGGTAACGACTGGCTTCGGTTTCCACCGCCTGCTGTTGAGTGGCCGCCTGCAGCTGACGCTCTTGCAGAATCTGCCAGTCCCTGCGCAGCTCCGAGTCGAAACCTGCTGCCGCTATTTGCTGCGAATACTGGGCCCTCTGCGCATCGTTCCGAGCCTGAGCGGCCTTGAGAGCCGGGGAGTCCAGCATAAAGACTGGAGCATCAACCTCGACCATGCGTGCGTCGCCAAGCATTTGCTGCTGCAGCTGCGATGCATCAAGCGCATGCAAAGGCCATATCTCGCTGGATTGCAACATACCCTCCGTACGGATTGGGGCAGGCAGGGGCAGCCAGCAAAGTGCAACAAGTACAAAAGCTACGATGCCACTCCAACGTGCTCTTCGACTACGGACGATCTGAGGCCAGCGCAAATGCCATGCTGCAATCTCGGACCAGAGAGGCTTGGCAATGAACCACACAATCTCCACCAGAAACAGCAAGATGCCCAGCACCTTGATGAAGAAGTGATACACCAAGGCGGCAATGCCCAAAAAAAGAACCAGTCGATAAATCCAGGTAGCCCAGGCAAACAAGATAAGCCCGCGACGTTTGACAACGGTAAAAGACTCCGGGGGAGGTTCACCGAGCTTGAATAATTTCTCTCTGAGATCCCAGCGTGCCAGCGCAAAGGCACGTGAGTGCAGATTGGGCATCTGTAGAAAATCGGACAACAGAAAATATCCATCAAAACGCATGAACGGACTTGCATTGATGACCAGCGTGCTGACCCATGTCGTAGTGGCCAGCAAAAAGGCCATGGACTTGGGGGTCCCTTCAGGTAACCAGACCCACGCCAGCAAGGCCCATGCGGCAATCATCAGCTCCGTTGCGATGCCAGCGCCCGCGACCTTGAGGCGCTGATCGCTCCGGGTCAATTTCCAGACCTCGTTGGTATCGGTGTATGCAACCGGCCAAAGCACCAGGAAGGCGACACCCATGGTCGGGACGCGGCATCCAAATCGCTTGGCCATCAAGCCATGCCCCAGTTCATGAAGCACCTTGACAAACCCTAGCGTCAGTCCATAGGCCAGCAGTCCTTGCCAGGTCAGCGAATCAACCAAGGTCGCAGTAAACACACCCCACGCGCGGGAAACGCCCCAAAGTCCAGCGCACAGAGCCAGCAAGGTATTCCAGCCGAAAGTTCGGCTGAAAAGAAAGTCCAGCCGCGGCGCCCACCGTGTCAGCCAGCGATCAGGCCTGATCAGCGGAACCCGGAAAAAGAGGTAGTTATGCAAAAGCCATTGCATCCAGCTTGAACGCCTGGACTGCCACCGCTCGGCCAGCGTGCCGGCACTATTGGGAAGTGGCTCCAACAGATCATTGCGCTGCGCAAACTGCAAAAGCGCATTCACGTCTTCCTCACGAAGCGTCAATGTCGTTTGAGCACAGACATCTTGCACAATCGCGTCAGCGACGCCCAGATGCCAGCGCTTGAACACCTCAAAGCTGGCCCAGTCCAGCTGAAAGAAAAGGTTGCGCACGGGATCATGCAGGGTCCAGCTCGGTTGACCATCGGGCAGCACAGGACCGGGAAGCAGGTCCAGTTCTTCACGCAAAGCAGGCCATGCGGTACTCATGGGACTTACCAGGCAATAAACTGTCGCAGGACGGCCCAGGGCTTGCGCAGAACCCAGTAGGCCAAGGGTACCCAATCGCCTTGCAGCTTGGCGGTACCTTTGAGGCCGATACGGGCCTCCTCCTTGGCGAGCGACATGGACGCACGCACTCGATAGGCGTAGCTGCCATCTGGCCTGGCATTGGCGTCATACGCCATATACCGTAGCTTGCCCTCCAGCCCTGCCATGGGATTCGCTGCCAGATACAGCTTCACTGTGGAGCCCTGGGCCAATGGAATGGCATCACCGATGGGAACCCAGGCCTCGATTTCCACCTCATCGGGCCGGGCAATACGCATCACCCGCTCGCCGGTCTGCACAGGCTTGCCTAGCCATTCGGTGGGAGAGTCAAACAAAACCATGCCATCTTCAGGTGCCAGCACCCGGCTGCGCTCACGCTGATCGCTCAGATATTGCACATCTGCGCGCTTCTCACCTATGCGCCCGACGAGCGCTGCAAGCTGAGCCTTGGAGCGAGCGTCGCCCAAGGCCAGTTGGGCAGATTGTCGATATTCGGCTTCAGCGGTCAGCAGAGCTTGCCGGGCAACCTCCAGCCGACTGCTGATCTGGGCCTCATCCAGTCCAAACAAGCGCTCGCCTTTACGTACCACTTGATTGGGCTGGACATGAATTTGATCAATGACGCCATCCAAAGGCGCTCTCAACACCACAGGCTGCGCGGCAACGAGCTCACCAGGAGCAAGCACGCTCATGTGCACAGGCACAGCGCCAAGCACAAAAATTCCGCCCAGGATCCAGGTAGATTTTTTTTGCCACCCGCTTTTGGCGTTGACTCTCGATGCCGCAGGTTTTCGCCAGAATCTGGGCTGGCCTGCCTGCACTGCAGAATAGGCATGAAACCAGATATGACCCCATTCGGCGAGAAGCGGAAAGCGCTGCTCTTCAATTGCCTGCGCTCCCGAAAGAAGCAGTCCGCCTTTAGAAACAGGCTTTTGGCTATCTTGCAGCAGAGGCACCCATACCGCATAGGGCCCCAGCCATTCGTTCCATGAGCTTGCCAACTCGGGAGGAAGCTGAGCCGGTTCAATGCGCCGAACCTGAATCGGTTGCTGCGCCTGGAGAAACTGGCATACCGCATGCAGCCATTGGGCATAAGGCGTATTTCTATCCGTCTCTACCACGCCAGATAGGGCTGTTACCCCGCCGTCATCCAGCCACAAACATGCTTGACGGTAAGGTACGAGCAAACGGCTATCGTTGACCAGCAAAAACCGCAGTTCGGCATTACTGCGTGCAGCCCTGGCGCGATGCCCCAGCTCAAGCAGCAGCATTGCCGGGTTCACGCTCTGAGGAAAAACGGCTGCGTTCATGGCACAACCGCCTCATCTGCTGTACTCATGACCCCATCAACCATGGACATACTGGGACACCCTTGTCCCCGCCTGCTGACTCGCTGCATTTGCCATCTTTTCACTCAGTCCCGCTCGCCCTGTGGGCACACTGGATGTGGCCCGTGCATCGCCGACCACCAGCTTGACAGTTCGCACCGACTCGTGCCCCTTTCCATCGCTGACCTTGATCTGCAGAACAAGCATTGTGCTGAGGTCCTTGGGTGCGTTGATGGTTAGCTGACCGCTATGGCGGTCCAAGCGCACCCATCCGGGCAGCTCCTGCTTACCGGCGAAGCTGAACTGGAGCGACTCGATATCCCACGGGCTCTCTGACGCCAGGAGAACAGGCTTCAGATCCAGAATGCTGGCCCCAGTCGTGACCGAGAACTGCTCAGGTGCCGGCTCAAATCCAGAGCGATTGGGTTCTACCGGTGCGAAAAGCGACGCCCACATCCAGTCATTGACGCCTGCAATTGACTGCGGAAGGCCATATTCAGACCAGCTATCTTGACGAGGCATCCCTTTGTCTTGAGATACGGAACTAAGCATCATCGACGCCGAATGCAGAAAATCAGCATTCGGCTCTGGTACCTCGGAAGGTTGAAATGGTGTGAGACCAAGTCCATCAGAGGAACTACTCACAGCAAAGGCAAACGGAGCATGCACGGCAGGAGGTACCAGCGGTTCAACAATGCCGCTGAGTGACGTTACCGAAGATGCATTACCCGCCATGTCCTTTTGCTGAACCCAGAGGCTGAATGCACCGAGACCAGGTACCTTGAGGGAATTCCCGCGGCCTTCAATCCAGGAAACGCCATTGTCCAAGGAGTACTGCCAGCTTCCTCCCGCCTCCAGACCAGAAATGAAGACCAAGCCCGTTGGCGAAACCTGGCGCCCATTCACCAGCGTGGCTTGATCGAGAGTAATTCCTGGCACAACCGGAGCAAGGGTATCGATGGCATAAACATTGGATGCTGTGGTTGCCGTTCCGCTGTTGCCGGCCGTGTCCACATAGCCCGTATTGCTCAGCGTGACCACATTCGTGGTGTCGGTGATTCCGGCGGTCGGCGTCAGCGTCGCCGTCCAGGTCAAGCCGCCGTCGCTGGACATCAGATTGCTCAGGCTGCCATTGGCAACGGTGAAGTCACCAACATCCAGCCCCGTTACCGCTTCGCTGAAGGTAATGATGACCGTGGAGCTCTCGCCCACCGCCAGCGCCGTGTCGTTCACCACAATGGTGGCTGTCGGGCGCTGGGTGTCGATGGCGTAAGCATTGGAGGTGGTGACGTTCGCCCCAGTGTTGCCCGCTGCATCCTGCACGCCGCTGTTGTCCAGCGTGATCAGGTTGCCGGCGCTGGTATTGCCCGCCGTCGGCGTCAAGGTGGCCTTCCAGGTGATGCCGTCGCTGCTGCTGAGGTCGCTCAGCACACCATTGGCCACAGTGAAGTCACCAAGATCCAGCCCCGTCACCGCTTCGCTAAAGGTGATCGTGACCGTGGAGCTCTCACCCACCGCCAGCGCCGTGTCGCTCACCACAATGGTGGCCGTGGGGCGCTGGGTGTCGATTGCGTAGTTGTTCGAATCTGTCGTTCCCGTACCGCTGTTGCCCGCTGCATCCACATAGCCGGTGTTGTCCAGCGTAATCACGTTGGTGGTATCGGTAATGCTGGCCGTCGGCGTCAGGGTCGCCGTCCAGGTAAGACCGCCATCGCTGGACGTCAGATTGCTCAGTGCTCCATGCTCGACGCTAAAGTCGAACAGATCCAGACCGGTTACGGCTTCACTGAATGTGATGGTTACTAACGAGGCCTCGCCCACTGCCAGCGCCGTATCCGCTACCACGATGGTGGCTGTGGGACGCTGGGTATCGATCGCGTAGTTGTTCGAATCTGTCGTTCCCGTACCGCTGTTGCCCGCCGCATCCGCATAGCCGGTGTTGTTCAGCGTGATCACATTGCTGGTATCGGTAATGCCGGCCGTCGGCGTCAGGGTCGCCGTCCAGGTAAGACCGCCATCGCTGGACGTCAGATTGCTCAGTGCTCCATGCTCGACGCTAAAGTCGAACAGATCCAGACCGGTTACGGCTTCACTGAATGTGATGGTTACTAACGAGGCCTCGCCCACTGCCAGCGCCGTATCCGCTACCACGATGGTGGCTGTGGGACGCTGGGTATCGATCGCGTAGTTGTTCGAATCTGTCGTTCCCGTACCGCTGTTGCCCGCTGCATCCACATAGCCGGTGTTGTCCAGCGTAATCACGTTGGTGGTATCGGTAATGCTGGCCGTCGGCGTCAGGGTCGCCGTCCAGGTGATGCCGCCATCCGCACTGGAAACCGCCGACAGCGTACCGTTGGCGATGGTCAGATCGGCGTTGGTGAAACCGCTGACCGCTTCGCTGAAGGTGATGGTCACCAGCGAGGTCTCGCCGACTTTCAGCGCGGTATCCGCCACGACAATGGTCGCCGTTGGGCGCAGCGTGTCGATGGCGTAATTGTTCGAATCGGTGGTGCCACTGCCGGCGTTGCCGGCAGCGTCAGTCACCCCGGAATTGTCCAGGGTGATCAGGTTGCTGGCATCGGTGATGTTGCTGGTCGGCGTGAACGTCGCGGTCCAGGTGATGCCGCCGTCGCTGCTGCTGACCGCGCTCAGGGTGCCGTTGGCTACCGTCAGATCGGCGTTGCTGAAACCGCTGACCGCTTCGCTGAAGGTGATGGTCACCAGCGAGGTCTCGCCGACTTTCAGCGCGGTATCCGCCACGACAATGGTCGCTGTTGGGCGCACGGTATCGATGGCGTAATTGTTCGAAGTGGTGCTGCCACTGCCGGCGTTGCCGGCAGCGTCAGTCACCCCGGAATTGTCCAGGGTGATCAGGTTGCTGGCATCGGTGATGTTGCTGGTCGGCGTGAACGTAGCCGTCCAGGTGATGCCACCGTCCGCACTGGAAACCGCCGACAGCGTACCGTTGGCAATGGTCAGATCGGCGTTGGTGAAACCGCTGACCGCTTCGCTGAAGGTGATGGTCACCAGCGAGGTCTCGCCGACTTTCAGCGCGGTATCCGCCACGACAATGGTCGCCGTTGGGCGCAGCGTGTCGATGGCGTAATTGTTCGAATCGGTGGTGCCACTGCCGGCGTTGCCGGCAGCGTCAGTCACCCCGGAATTGTCCAGGGTGATCAGGTTGGTGGCATCGGTGATGTTGCTGGTCGGCGTGAACGTCGCGGTCCAGGTGATGCCGCCGTCGCTGCTGCTGACCGCGCTCAGGGTGCCGTTGGCTACCGTCAGATCGGCGTTGCTGAAACCGCTGACCGCTTCGCTGAAGGTGATGGTCACCAGCGAGGTTTCACCGACCGCAAGGCTGGTGTCCGCCACGACAATGGTCGCCGTTGGGCGCAGCGTATCGATGGCGAAGTTGTTGGAGTCGGTGGTGCCAACGCCGCCGTTGCCCGAGGCGTTGGTCACACCGGCGTTGTTCAGAGTGACCAGGTTGCTGGCATCGGTGATGTTGCTGGTCGACGTGAACGTCGCGGTCCAGGTGATGCCGCCATCCGCACTGGAAACCGCCGACAACGTGCCGTTGGCAATGGTCAGGTCGGCGTTGGTGAAACCGCTGACCGCTTCGCTGAAGGTGATGGTCACCAGCGAGGTATCTCCGGCCTTGAGTGCTGTGTCGGCGACCACGATGGTGGCAGTCGGCACCAGTGTCTGTACCGCATAGTTGGCCGAGTTGGTGGCACCGGTACCGGTGTTGCCAGCCAAGTCGGCAATCCCGGTGTTATTGAGGACGATCAGGTAGGTGGCGTCACTGACACCGATGTTCGGCGTGAAGGTGGCGGTCCAGGTGATGCCGCCGTCGCTCGACGAGACATTGCTCAGAGTGCCGTTGACGACGCTCAGATCGGAGTTGTCGAAACCGGTCACCGCTTCGCTGAACGTGATGGTCACCGTGGCGGCTTCACCGGGGCGCAGATCGGTATCGCTGATGACGATGGTCGCGGTCGGACGCAGACTGTCGATCACGTAGTTGTTCGAATCGGTGCTGCCCGTGCCGGCGTTGCCCGCCACATCGGCCACTCCGGTGTTGTCCAGGGTGATGAGGTTGCTGGTGTCGGTGATGCCTGCTGCCGGGGTGAAGGTGGCCGTCCAGGTGATGTTGTCCGAGGTGGTCAGGCCGGAGAGCGTGCCGTTGGCCACCGTGACGTCGGCCAGGGTGAAACCGGTGACCGCCTCGCTGAAGGTGAACGTCACCGTGGTGGTCTGGCCGACACCCAGGGCCGCATCCGCCACCACAATCGTGGCCGTTGGACGCTGATTGTCGATGGCATAGTTGTTGGAGACGGTGGTGCCGCTGCCAGCGTTGCCATAAGCGTTCTGCACACCAGTGTTGTCCAGGGTGATTAGGTTGGTGGCGTCGGTGATGTTGCTGGTCGGGGTGAAGGTCGCCGTCCAGGTGATGCCACCATCCGCACTGGACACCGCCGACAGCGTACCGTTGGCAATGGTCAGGTCGGCGTTGGTGAAGCCGGTCACCGCTTCGCTGAAGGTGATGGTCACCAGCGAGGTTTCGCCGACCTTCAGTGCGCTGTCGCTAACCACGATGGTGGCGGTCGGCAGCACAGTATTGATGACAAAGTTGGCGGAGTTGGTCGTACCAGCGCCGACGTTGCCTGACAGATCGGCAACGCCGGTATTGTCCAGGATGATCAGGTTGGTGGCGTCGTTGATCCCGACGCTCGGCGTGAATGTCGCCGTCCAGGTAATGCCGCCGTCGCTGCTGCTCAGATTGCTCAGATTGCCATTGCTGGCGTTCAGGTCGGCCAGGGTGAAGCCGGTCACCGCTTCGCTGAAGGTGATGGTCACCAGTGAGGTCTCACCGGCGCTCAGGGTCGGATCGGACAGGACGATGGTCGCTGTCGGACGCAGAGTGTCGATGACGTAATTGTTCGAATTGGTGATGCCGCCACCGGCGTTGCCTGACAGGTCGGCGAAGCCGGTGTTGTTCAGGGTGATCAGGTTGGTGGAGGCCGTGATACCGGCCGCAGGGGTGAAGGTGGCCGTCCAGGTGATGCCGCCGTCGCTGCTGCTCAGGGAACTGAGGGAACCGTTGGACACGGTGAAGTCGCCCGTGTCCAGCCCGCTCACCGCTTCGCTGAAAGTGATGGTGACGGTGGTGGTCTGCCCGGCCTTCAGTGCGGTATTGGCGACATCGATGGTGGCCGTCGGCAACTGGGTGTCGATCATGTAGTTGAGCGAACTGGTGGTACCGCTACCGAGGTTGCCCGCCTCGTCGGTGACGCCGGTGTTGTTCAGGGTAATGGCGTTGGTGCCGCTGGTGAGGTTGCTGGTCGGGGTGAAGGTGGTGGTCCAGGTGAAGCCGCCATCGGCGCTGCTCAGGGCACCAATGGTGCCGCCGGCCACGGTGAAGTCGCTGGCATCCAGCCCTGTCACCGCTTCGGCGAAGGTGATGGTGACGGTGGCGGTATCGCCGGCCTTCAGGGCGGTATCGCTCAGCGAGATGCTGCTGGCCGTCGGGCGCACGCCGTCCACCACCAGGGCCTTATTGGCCCCCAGGGAACCGGCGGTGCTGGGGGCTGGCAGGGTCAGGATGGCGTCGCGGCTGGAACCATCCTTGATGGTGCCACCGTTGAGGGTCAGGGCCGAGGTGGAGGTGTAGTCGAGGTCGGCGGAGCTGTCGCCGGCCTGGACGGTGTAGCCGAAGGTCAGGGTGGTGGTGCCCGAGCCAGAAACGTAGCTGAGCGTCCGGTCGCTGTCGCCGGTCTCCAGTTGCAGCTTGGGCGTTCCGGTCACATCGACGGTGGTATCGAAGGTGATGGTGACGGTGATGGTGTCGCCGATCTTGTAGGTGCCGTTGGCGGTGCTGGACGATACGTCGTTTACCCGCGGCGCGGTGGGCGCGGTGAGGGTGAAGTCGTTGCCGGTACCCGCGATGTAGCTGGCCGTCAGCGGGGTACTGTTGCCACCGGCCGTCACCACGCCGCCCTCGGACAGACCGCTGAAGGTCCCGGTCACCGCGTCGGCGGCATCGTTGACGATGATGCTGTAGCTGTCGCCGGTGCCTGCGGCGTAGGCATGAGTCACCGCCAGGGTGGCGCCGGTGACGTCAACCGTGCCGTTGACGATTACCTGGTCGTAATGGTTACCGGCCGAGGTGCCGCTGATATCCAGCGCCAGCGTGCTGCCACTGTTCATCACCAGGTTGCCGTTGACGGTCAGGGCGCCGGCCCCGCCATTGCCCGGAGACAGGGTGCCGCCATTCACCACCGTCAGCGTATTGGTCGAGCTGCTGGCGAAGATGCTGCCGCTGCCGCCCAGGGTCGCGCTGCTGGAGACGACCACGCCGGAGGTGGCGGACAGCGCGCCATCCACGATCAGGCTGCCACTGGCCACGTTGGTGGCACCGCTGTAGGTGTTGGTGCCGGAGAGCTTCAGGGTGCCGGTGCCCGACTTGGCAAGCAGGCCTCCACCGCTGATGACACCGCTGAGGGTCGCGGCCGCATCGGCGACGATGCCGCCGGAACCACCGCTCAGGACGATGTTGTTATCGATGGTGCCGGCACCGGTGATACGCAGGTTGCTGTTCTGGAGCGTGACAGTGCCACTGGTCAGGTTGGCATCGGAAGCAACGGCCAGCGCGCCGCCATTGACCAGGATCGCCGCCGAGCTGCCGCTGTTGGTGCCGGACAGCGTCAGGGTGCCACTGCCCGCCTTGCCCAGCGTGCCCGAGCCGCTGATGGCGCCAGAGAAGGTGGTCGAGCTGTTGTTGGAGCCACTGATGAAGGTGTTGGCGCCAAAGGAAACAACACCCGCGCCCGCGAGCGAGCCAATTGCCAGCGACGCGGTGTTAGACGTAAGCGTAGCCCCCGAGCTCACCGTCACCGCACTGTCGTTGCCGAGGGCGCCGCCGGAGCCAATGGCCAGCCCGCCGGCGGAGATGCTGGTGGCACCGGTGTAGCTGTTGGCGCCGGTCAGCGTCTGGGTACCGCTGCCGACCTTGGTCAGGCCGGACGCTCCCGAGATCACGCCGGTATAGGTCGCGCTGCCGTTGTCGCCGCCGATGGTCAGCGCGCCATTCAGCACCACGCTGCCCGCGCCTGCCAGGGAGCCGATGGCCTCGGCGCTGGATACCGTCAACGTGGTACCTGAAGACATGGTCACCAAGCTGGAATCGCCAAGCGCCGAGCCGCCGCTCAGGGTCACGCCCCCCGCAGTGATGTTGAGGGCACCGAAGTGGCCACCGCTGGCACCGGCCAGGGTCAGGGTGCTGGCGCCGCTCTTGGTCAGTGCATTGGCGCCGCTGAGGGCGCCACTCAGCGTGGCGTTGGCGGTGGCGCTGATGGTGGAGGCGGAGGCCACCGTGATCGCATTGTCGATGGTGGTCGCGCCGGTGATGGCCAGGGTACCGCCGTTCAGCGTGATGGTGCCGGCGGCCAGGTGGTCGTCGTTGGCGACCGTCAGCGTGCCGGCGGTGATGGTAGTGCCGCCGGTCAGGCCCGCCTCGTTGCCGGCGCTGGACAGTATCAGGGTGCCCGCACCGGTCTTGTTGAGGTTATAGGCTCCGCCGCCCAGCGCGCCACTCAGGGTCAGCGTGGAACCACTGGCGGCGCTGATGTCGCTGTCGCCGGTGAAGTTGATGTTGCCGCTCAGGGTGGAACTGCCGCTGAGCAGGTGCAACGCGCCGTAGTCCACGGCGCTCACCGTCTTGCCGGTGCCGCTGACCGTAAAGGCTTCGGCCACCGTCAACCCGCCATTGACGCGCACGCTGGTGCCGGCGGCCACGGTCGTGCCGCCCGCCGTGGTGCCCAGGGCATTGGCGTGGTTGAGGATCAGGGTGCCGGCCACCAGGCTGGTGTCACCGGTATAGGTGTTGTTGCCGTCGAGCTGCAGGATTGCCTGACCGTTCTTGACCAGCGTGCCGCTGCCGGAAATCACGCCGGACAGGGTGAGCTGGGTCGCCCCGCCACCACCGCCGACATTGATGGTGCCACCCGATGCGCCGATGGCGATGGCGTTGTCGATGGTGAAACCCGTGGAGTTGTTGGTAAGGGTACCGCCGTTCAGCGTCAGGTTGCCGGAGGACAACTGGTCGTCGTTGCTGATCTGCAGGCTGCCGCCGGTCACGGTGATGCCACCGGACATGTTGGCTTCGTTGCTGGTGCTGCTCAGCACAAGGGTGCCGCTGGCACCAGCCTTGCTCAGCGAGCCGCTGCCCGCCAGGGTGCTGGCGATGGTGACGGTGCCGGTGGCGTTGGTGAAGTTCAGCGTGGTGCCACCGCCCAGGGTGATGGTGCTGCCGTTGATGCTCAGGCCGCTGGCCGAGTCGGCATTGATGGTCAGGCTCTCGGCGATCGACAGGTTGCCGGCCAGGCTCATGCCGCTGCTGAACGCACTGGTGAAGATCAGTGTCTGGCTGCCGGTACCATCGGCTGCGGCGATGGCCACCGCCTCGCTGAAGCTCACGCCATTGGAACGATCGATGGTGCCGGTGTCGGTGGTGTTGGTGATGTAGATGGTATCGCTGGTGACCGTGGTATTCGCCGTCGCGGTCGAAGAGCCGTCGTTCAGGCTGAAACGGATGGTGGCATCGCCTGCAGGGGTGTCACTGCGGTAGGTGATGTGCCGCACCACGTCGTTGATCAGCGCAGTGGTGGCGCTGGTGCCGCTGCTGGTGAAGGTGATGGTCAGCACGCCGCCGGTACTGGTGAAGGTGGCGAAGGTCTGCCCACCCGACTGCAGGGTGCTGCCGCTGATGGTGAAGTTCGCACCTACAGTGTTGAATCCGAAGATATCCGACGACAGTGCGCCGCCCACGGCCTGCACCGACAGGATGGCGCCCGCCCAGTCGCCGTTGCCGCCATTGAGCGCACCGAACTCGGTGTCGTTGAAGGTGACGTTTGCGCTGCTATCGAGCGTGACCGTATTGCCGGCCCCGGCCCAGGCGACGGTGTCGCCGTTGAGGTTGCCGATGCTGGGTGCGGAGTTGATCGCGATGTCCTTGTTGGCGCCCAGCGAGCCGGCTGATCCGGGCGCAGCCAGGGTCAGGACGGCGTCGTTGCCGGCGACATCGCGGATAGTGCCGCCATTGAGCACCAGGGCGCTGGTGCTGATGTAGTCCAGGTCAGCGGCGGTATCGCCGGCCTGCACGGTGTAGTTAAAGGTCAGGATGCTGGTGCCGGAGCCACTGGCGTAGTTGACCGTACGATCGGTACTGCCGGTTTCCAGGGTCAGCTGTGGCGTGCCGCTCACCGTGACGCTCTCGCCGAAGTTCACCTGCACCGAGATCACATCCCCGGCCTTGTAGGTGCCGTTGCCGATGCTGGAGGTCACCGAGGCGACGGTCGGCGCTGCAGTGTCGATGGAGTAGTTGACGGAGTCGGCAGTGCCGACACCCGCGAGGCCACCGCTGACGGCGTTGACACCGGCCAGGTTGACGGTGATCACGTTGGTGCTGTCGGTGACGCTGGAATTGGGCGTAAACAGACCGGTCCAGGTGAGACCACCATCGCTGGAGGCCAATCCGGTGATAGTGCCGTTGGGTACGGTGAGGTCGGCGGTGGTGAAACCGGTCACCGCCATGTTGAAGGCAAAGGTGACGGTAGAGGTTTCGCCGATTTTCAGCGCTGCGCGGGACATCGCAATGGTTGCGGAGGGAAGGGGCGCAACAGCATCTGCGATCTGGATATTGTTAATGGAATGATTGGAGGCCGATTGATCACCGAGATAGCCGCCCGCGGAAATGTACAAGCGCACTTCAGCAACATAGTCGAACGCACTACCCAGGCTGACGGTCGTAACATCTGATGCTTGTCGGACCTTGTCATATATGACCGTGAATTCCTGGGAGGCTACCTCGGCACCATTCAAATAGCCTTTTACGGTATAGGTGGCGTTTTCAGTCTCGCCCCAGTTGTAATAGGTGAACCCATTGATCTGGAAAGGGCTGCCGTCGCTGGACTTGATCGCCATGCCTTTGGAGCCCGCGTTCAGCTCATTGGTCAGGGCCGTGTACCCAGCCTGCGGACTGGACAGGTAGCTATTGTCAAACCATTTGATTTCACTGCCGGGCTGCGTGTCCCTGGTCCCGTCCGTGTCCTGAATATTGAAAATCTCCAGGGTAATTCCCGGCAAGTCGCTGGAACCACCTTGGCCGTCCCGGGCGACGCCGCCGCTCACATTCGAGTTACTGGTAAAAGTCAGAGTGCCATTAGCCAACAACCCTGCATAGTCGGTGGGCGGGGTTTTCCAGACAATGCTTTGCTCAATGCTCCCCGTGCTGGTTTCCAACACCCAGTCGCCGCCTCGCGCAGCGCTACCGGTTGCATTGCTGGAGGCTGCGATGTCCGCACCAGTCTTTCCTGCCATGTTCAGGATAAAGTTCTGGCCGACGCTGCTCGACCCCACATTGCAGCCATAAAGAAAAATGTCGCCATCGGTGCTCAAGGCGCTACCAATACGAGCCAGAGTCTCACTGCGTGAATCGAGCGTGCTGCTGTCGAGCCAGTCACGGCCCAATTGAATCTTGCCTGCCTCGCCGTGACTGATCAGGTGGACGGCATCAAGGTCGCTGCGGCCGTTCAGATAGTCGGCAATCTGTTGCAAACCATCCTTGCTACTGTCGAGCACCACCACTTCGGTGCCCGGTTTCAGGCCGCTTATCAACTGCTGATAGTCTTGAACCCGATTGTCCACAAACACCACTTCCTGGCGTTGTGGTGCCCCTGAGGAACCCTCGGCCGCTCTCTGTGCTTCTGCAGTCAGTGCATGCCGCAGTGCGCTGGCCGTATCCACCGCGTGCTCCGCCCCCCCCGGCACCGCAGCGTCCGTGGCCGCATGTGCCACATCCACCGCTGCTGCACCGTCAAACATAAAGCGCTGCTCCAATGCCAGCGGTCGCACGACGGAGACTGGCTGCAGACGCTGAGGGACATCGGTCTTTACGGCCTGCGCCGTCATGGCCTGTGTCAGACGGTTCCAGAATGGGCGAGATTTGCGGGTCATCAAAGTGTCCTTCCTGTATGAAGGTGGCATGGCGCTTGCCTGCCTTGCAGGTTCAGACCGCCGGCCCCCCCTCTTCCTTGGAGCTGTCGGTCTCTTGCCATCGGACTATAAAAATATGAGCATGCTGCACCTTTTAAATCTAGACTTCAGCACAGAAGTGATCTGAAACCTTTTAATAACATGCGCAATATGCTCTTGTATTTGAATGTCTAGGGCTTGCCGGTCTGGGGCGGTGCCAGCAGCACCTGCCCGCTCATTCCGGCGATCAGCTCGTTGAATTTTCCGTGAATGGCCGCATTGACCTTCACCGACTGGCTCACCGGGTCCACGCGCGCGGCCAGGCGTTGCACCTTGGCTGGATAGGTTTTGCCGGTCTCGTCGATACGCACCTGGAATTCCGATCCTTGATGCAGCCAGCTCAGCCAGCGCGAGGGCACCAGGAACTCCAGCTCCAGCGCGGAGTCGTCCAGAATGTCCAGCAGAGCCTGACCCGGCTGCGCGTATTGCTGCTCACGGATCTTCTGCTCGGCCACACGACCAGCATAGGGCGCGGTGATCTGGCATTTGCTCAGCAGGCTGCGGTTGGCGGCGACTTCAGCCCTGGCCTTGTTCCATTCGGCCTGAGAGACATCCAGTTCCACTTTGCCAACAGAGTTCAGCTCGGCCAGGCGCTGGTTGGCCTTCCAGGTCTTCTCGGTGGCATCCACGCCCGCCTGGGCCTTGTTCAGTTGGGCTTGCGGCAGGCTGCAGTCAAACTGCACCAGCAGCTGACCCTGGCGAAATGCGCCCCCCTCAACCACGGGCAGGCGCTGCACCTTGGCACCAATCTCTGCTGCCAGAGTGGTGTAGCGGCGCGGCGAAAGCTGGGCACGGATCTCGCGCTGGTCCAGCACGCTGGGCAAGGGGACCTGAGTCTTGGGAAGGCTCTGGGCTGCCGGGCCAGTCTGGGCCTGAGCGCCCAGAGACAAGCCCAACGCCAAGCCCAGAATCAAAGGAGACGCGCAAGACTTCATTGGAATTGGCCCGCGTCCCAGCTTTGCAGCGATTTACCCACGGCCTGTGTGAGTTCAGGCAAGGGCATGCTGTCGGAGCCTTCGATCACGGGCTCCATGCCCAGGGTGGCTTGCAGGCGAGAGCTGGCGGCCTGCATATTGGATTGGGCCTGATACCGGCGCAGCACGGAAAGAATGGTGGCGGTCTGCTGGGAGACCCGCTCAAGCGCATTGAGCTTGTCGGCCTGCACCTGATTGTTCACATGCTCGGACAGACGCTGATCCACGGAGGCAATGGTCTGTGCTCTTTCGTACTGGCGCACGGCGTTTGCAAATTGCAAACGTGCCACATGCAGCTGTGTCAATACCGCCATCTGGGTAGCCAGGCGACGCTGATCGGCCAGCTGGACACCCGCGTCAGCCAGTTGACGCTGTGCAGGCAGGGAAAGCAATCCCAGCAGGTTGAAAGAGATCTGCAGGCCGGCATCCTGCCAGCGGTCGTTGATCAGATAGCTGTCGCTGCTTTTGTTGACACCGTAGTTGAAGGAAAGGCCGGGGAACATGCGCAGCATGACGCGCTTGGTCTCTTCGTTGGCGATACGGGCGTTGTACAGGCTCTCGCGCAGATCCGGGTTCAGCAGCAGGGCCCGGTCTTCCAGCTTGTCCACCGGTTGCTCCAGCCAGCGCCGGGCATTCGAGGCTGAAGGCTCGATCACACGCAAAGGCTGGTTCAGCTCGGCAGGCGACACGCCCATCAGCGAAGCCAGTTCGATGCGCGAGGAGGACAGCTCCTGCTGAATGGCCTCCAGCAGGCGGATGTTCTCCAGCAACTGACGCTGATAACGCAGCGGCTCCATGGGGGAGCGCAGTTTTTCCGCTTCGACCTTGCGCGAGTCTTCCAGGGCCCTGTCTGCATCCTGGCCTGCGGTCTGCAGCGAGGACTCCAGAGCCTGGGCCGCAGCCACACGCCAGTAGGCAATGCGCACATCCTGGATCAGCGTGTGTATGGCCTTGCGGCGACGCTCGGCAGCAATCTGGGCGCGATCCGCGTGCTGGCGTGCAGCGTAATAGCTCTGACCGAAATCCAGCAGGCTCCAGGAGAAGCTCAGCGAAGCCAGGGTCGACTCGCGATCCGACGAGATATAGGGATGGGCCAGGGAAGGCGCGCCCGTGACGGAGTCCGTGCTGCGGCTGATCAGGTCCTTGTCGCGGTAGCGGTAGCCAGCCGAGGCCACCAGCTTGGGCTGCATGTCGAACTTGGCAACATTGGCCGTGCCCTGGGCCACCGCCTCTTCCATACCGCGCAGGCGCTGGGCTGCGTTGTATTTGATGGCTCTCGCAATGGCCTCTTCAAGGCTCACTGGCCCGGTAAGCGCAGCCACGTCCTTGCCAAGACTCTGCCGATCGGCCTGAACCTGTGACTGGATTTCTTCCGTGGAAAGCGCTTGGCCGGTCAGGCTGGCGCAGCCGGTGAGCCAGATGGCCGAGCCTAGCAGGGCCGTGAACCGGACACGGCCACGAAAATTTGTCTCAGGCCGGTGGTGAGCAAGAGCGTTCATATCTGCGAGGGGATGGTGGCAAGGACGGTTTGACAGCAAGACTTAGCGAACGAAATTCATGTTCAAAACTTCAATAGGTATGCAAAAGTCTTAATTGTCAAAAAATGTGACAAACATGTCACCCAGCAAAGATGACAACAGCAATCACTGAAATCAGGTATTTCTTCTGCCGGAAGCGCCATGCAGCCGCACTCATTTCTCGCCCTCAATGGGTGCAGTGAGTCCTTGGTGGTGAATGGTCAAGCAATTCGGCTGCGATGCAGTGTGCAGTTGCCCGAGGCCGCTCCAAAGCCGCTTCCGGTTGGAGACAGCAAGGTACTCCTTCGGGTTTTCTCAGAGCCGACGGCGCAAAGCTTGCTATTGGAGATTTCAGCCCTGATCTATGAATTTCAGATCAACACCGTTCACAAGCGCGCTTGCCACGCATTCCTAGGCATTGGAAGACGCACAACAAGGCCCCAGGCGCACAAGCTGCTCCAGCAAAGCCAGGCAGCTACATCGCCAAGCTTGAGAGATTTGGACGCCCAATGGAAATCGACCGCAACATCATGGGCGTGACGATTGCAGTCGATGGTGCGGAAATGCCTCGTGAGGGGTCCTGAAGACCCTGGCAATCAATCCTGGTCGCTACCTTGCCTCAGGTCGTCAGCGACCGACGCGACAAAGCTGATGCAGAGCATCAATACCATGAGCGCAAAACTGACAAGTAGCCATTTCATAGCGTCCTCGTGCAATTGATATTTGCAAACAGTATGCTCGCATTGATTGATGGCACTAAATAGATGTTTACGCTAGGGCCAGGCACAGACCAAGCACCTGTCAACAGAAGCTCCGTGCCCTCTGCCAAAGAGTCACGAGAAAGCCAAGGCCTGCTCGATGCAGGCGCAGGAAGCGAGCTAAGCCACCTGGCTGCTGGACGAGATCAGTTGCCAGACACTTAAACGATGCGACCGCCCATGCAGCGACACATCCCACAGCACACCGATTAGTGAAGCGAGAACACCGCCGCGGCATCAATCTCAAGTGGCCTGGAAAGCAAATACCCTTGAGCGCAATCCACTCCAAGCCTTTGCAGCATATCCAGCTCTTCCGGCCGTTCAACGCCCTCTGCAATCACCAGACTTCCTATTTCATGCGCGAAGCTGATGAGACCTCTGGCCAGTGCACGCCGTTTCTCATCCGTATCGATAGAGTGAGTAAGACTCATATCAAGCTTGATGATCTCGGGCTCGAGATTGAGGATGTGCCGCATGCTGGAATAGCCTGCACCAGCATCATCAACCGCCAGTTTCGCGCCTCGGCGACGGTAAGGCTCCAGCCCAACGACAAGAGCTTTGTAATCCTTGACCGCAGCATGTTCAGTGATCTCCAGGACCAGACGGGAGAGATCACCAATGCCATCAAGTAGTTGATGGAATTTGCTGCTAAGCAGCAATTGTGGCGAGCAGTTGACACTTACGCTGCAGTTGGCAGGCAGCCGCTCCAGCGCTGGCAGCACCTTGGAAACAGCGCACAACTCCAGGTCAATGCCCAAACCGGCCTTGTCTGCCACATCGAACCAATAATCCGGCGCATGCCTGGGCTCGACATCAAAACGCGAAAGGCTCTCAAAGCCGCAGATGGCCTTGTCACGCAGACTGCAGATCGGCTGGAAAACCATCCTCGGATCACCGTGTGCCAACGCGGATTGGACCTCTCCGACCAACCGTGCCTTGACTTGCTCCTCGGCAGCCTGCTCTTCGATACGATCAGCCAGGATCTCTGCAAATGCGCGCAGCAATTGCATGTCGCGCTCCCCTAGCGTTGGATTCGGGAGGTAGCTGAAGCAGCAAAGCGTCCCGTACACATGCCCATCCGTGAGACGGACGGGAACACTCAAATGGGACCCAATTGGAATTGCGTGTGTTGCAGAAATGTGCTGAGTCGCCGGCACACGACTTGTATCCGGAATGCATTCGGGCAGCTCGCCATGAACGACCTTCAGACAGTATCCCTCCTGCATGGGAATGCTCTGGCCTTGATAGAGCGGTCCACCCGAAACACTGTCCAAGTGCCTCAGCACCCGTTCGGCAGCGCCGAAGTGTGAGACAAAGGCGATATCCATTCCCAGGTGCTTGCGAACCGCACGCAGTATTCGATCCACTCCTTCTGCGCACACACCTGATCTCATCAAATGATTGAGATGGCGATTCCCGTCAACCTCCAGATCGTTCATCTGCATGCCCCCTCTTACATACAGTCGACTCACACCGCTTTTGTCAATATTTAATCTGGAAAAGCATGCAATGTGAAGCGATGATCATCGATATGCAACAAGTGTCTCAGCAGCAGCCGTTGCGAAAATGTCAATCAGTCCTCTAGTTTCTCCATCCACCTGGATTCCAGCTGCTGCTCCAGGAATGTCTCCGCGGTGAGTTTTTCTGTATGACGGCTTCGTGGCATATGTCGCCACCTGCTGTACGCTTTGAAGCCTCCTCGAATCTTCGCTTCACTCAAAAGTAGAGAGTCCACCCCAGGGAGGTCTACGCATGAAGAAATCCAGAGTTAGTGAAGTGCAGATCTGCTATCCACTCTTGCGAATCGGTCTGCATCTGCTGCATGGTCATCAGAACCAATAATTCAAGCATGCGTGCTTAACGCTGGGGTAGTCTTGCCCGTACCAAGGACACGATGCGATTGCACCTCTCCCCATCGAAATTGAAGGCGTCGCTGAGCGCCATATCCAGATCCTGTAAAAGCCCTTCACGAAGCATGCTTCGTGCACGGAAGAAGCGCGTGCGCACCGTGGCCTCTGGAATTTCCAGTATCTGCGACACCTCTTGCGCACTCATCTCTTCGACGCCGCGCAACATGAAAACCCTGCGGAAATCATCGGGCAGCAGGTCAATGCGCGCCTCCATGATTTGACGCAACTCCGAACGCATGACTGTTCGATCGGGGCCGCGGTCCATATCGTCTTGCTGCCAACTGGTATCCACCTGCTGGGTCGATGCCATCGCGGACTCCAGCGGCACGATCTTCAACTGACGACGTCTAGTCTGTCCAAGTGCTTCGTTGACGACAATGCGTACCAGCCATGTCGACAACCTGGCATCCGCCCTGAAATTTCCCAATGCCTGCCAAGCCTGCAAATAGGCCTGCTGCACGGCATCTTCGGCATCCGTGTCACTTTTCAATATGGCTCGTGCGGTGCGGAACAGCAAGCGATTGTGGCGTCGCATGATGGCCTCGAAAGCCACCTCATCGCCAGCTGCGGCTCTGAAAGCGAGCTCCAGATCCGAAGCATCGGCAACCGCAGGGCTGTGGTTCGAAGGGTGAGTGTGCGACATGTGCGCCTCCTTTGACCATTGGATGGTGTATCCGCATCCAGCGTTCCTGTGTCGATCTGATTCGCGGCCCTGCTGCCAACAAGGGCGGAACGTGGTGACGCTCCGATCCATCCAATGGATGAGTGCTTGCCCTGGACGCCGGATTTTCGGTCTCCCAAAGCAGGCCTCGTCACCTACGAAGGAGTGCATCATGTCGTTTTTGCATATCGCTCATCCACAGGAGGCGCGCCGCCTCTTTCTTGGCCAATCCGGGCTGATGCTTTCAGGCGCCGCTGTTGCGCTACTAGCCGGTCGTGAAGCGCTAACCGCCAAAACCGGCGATGGAAAAGCCCAGGACACTCAAATCCTGAACACCGCCCTGAGTGCAGAACTGGAGGCCATCGCTGCTTATCAGTTGGGAGCAGAAAGCAAACTGCTGCAACCCTCGGTGCTGGATCTGGCCCTGACCTTCCAGGGCCATCACAAAGCGCATGCCGAACTACTAGCCAGGACGGTTGAAAAGCTGGGCGGCAAGCCGGCAGTCCCCAAGACTGCTTACAACTTCCCAGCAAATCAGCTGAAATCACCGGAGGATGTGCTGCGCTTTGCGGCACGACTGGAGCAAGGGGCCGTCAGTGCTTATCTGGGAGCCGTTCCCTTGTTCGGCAATCGAGAACTATCCAAGGCTGCGGCCAGCATTCTGGGTGATGAAGCCATGCACTGGGCAATACTGCGCCAGGCAGTGGGCGAAGCACCGGTCCCCACGGCATTCGTATCATGAACACCGAACGGTGGCTGCTGCTTGGCATGCTGTCGTTCGCGGCGACAGTGCATGCTGCACCTGACAAACTTCCCGGCGAGCAGATATACACCCGCTGCGCAGCCTGCCATGCGCTGGCATATGACCGAGTGGGGCCTCATCATTGTGGTCTGTTGGGACGGCGTGCGGGTACGGTTGCCGGCTTTGCTTACTCGGATGCCATGAAGAATTCTGGCTTCATCTGGGACGAAAAAACACTCGACCGCTTCCTGACCCAACCCATGAAGGTACTACCAGATACAACGATGACATACGCCGGAATCCCTGACACCAAGGAGCGTAGCGACTTGATCGCCTACCTCAAGCAAGCTGACGATTCACAAGAGTGCCATTCACTTCGAGCACTCCCGCATTGAACGCATATACCACTGGCGGCCCGTCGCAATCGGCCTGAAGCAGTGCACCAAGAAATGCTCAGGCTGACAGCTTCAGGCGGTGGAGTCAATCGTCCGATGCAACACCATGCCTCGCCTGCGGCGCGAGGAATCAGTTCAACCGGAATACGCATCAAGGCAAGATGCGGGCGACAGATCACCGGCTGCATTTATTTGGATCGGGCAGTCACAGTCGAAGACATCGCCCACCTGGACACATTGCCGTGCAGCAATCAAGGCGAATGGTCAAAGGCCGGCGACGGCACTCACAGTCCCGCGCCACGACGCCAAACATGAACTGACTGAATCCAGACGGGGTGCCGCATGAGCCGGCTTTTTTTGCTTGCCAAGTCCTGTACCTTTTGCTGCCGCTTTGCAAACTATCGCTGCAGTGCTTGAACTACTGTGCGACAACCTGCACACGACTCAGGTCAACGCCCAGTGACTGAGCCCTTTCAAGCAGTCGTCTGAATTGCGGCTCAGGCATGGTCTTGCTGCGCGAAAGCAACCAGAAATAGTCCAAGCTGTTGCCTATCACCAGGGAAGTCTGGTAGTCGTCATCCAGGCTCACCACGTTGTAGCCTCCGTAGAACGGACCAAAGAAAGAAACCTTGAGCGCAGCCACGCTGGGGTCTCCCTGAAAGCGCGCCCTGCCCCTGGCCTCACGCCATTCCTTCTCCGTTTCGTCAAAACCTCGGTTGACTACCGTCACCGTGCCATCGTCATTGAGGCTGTATTGCGCGGACACCTGCGTTAGTCCGGTTTCGAAGCTGTGGTCGATCCTTGCCAATTCATACCAGGTGCCCACGTAGCGCTTGGCATCAAAGCCGCTCACGGGCTGCAGGCCGTGGGGTACCGAGACAGAGCAACCCAAAAACGCAGCAGCAATTCCTGCAGCAACCGCAGTCAAGGCAGCAGTACGAAGCAAAGCACTTCTCGAAAAATGCATTGTTGTTCATTGAGGTTGAAAACCTCATTCAACCATCCATCACCCTGCCAGTCTTGCAAAGCGGGCTTTCTCATTCCGGGGACCGATATGCCGGACGAGCATTCTCCGGCGCTCTGTTTGCCACGTTTGAGCTGCAACACAGGCCTCAAACCGTTTCAAGGTTGACGCCTTGACGGGAACACAGACCCATCCCCCAGCAGCAACTATCCGTATCTACCCTAAAAAAACCTCTAGTAGTCGTGATTCCAACGTAATCCAAGCGATCCGTCATTCATCGGGCGAATTCACTGGACTCGTCATCCCGGCAACTGTACCGTCTTCTTTAGGTTCAGAAACTTGATTGAAGGCCGCCTTCCCCATGAGTAAATCCAAAGAGTCCACAGTCCATCGCATCGTGGATGCAAAGCAGTGGGAACTCAATCGCGAAAAAGAGCGCATCACCTATCCTGCCAACCATGCCGGCCCGATTCAAATGGACTGGCGCAAGCGTGAGAACTACTCAGCCACTGACCTGAACTACCGGGGAAGAAGCAAAACCCCATAACGGCAACTCTGTCTCCGCTCTCCCGACGAACCCCGCCACTGTTCACTGAGCGGGGTTCTGCTTTTCGGCGAACACATGGCGACCAGCGTCAGCACCGCTGGCCTGCCAGAAGACTGGGCCTGACTCCACCATCACTTCAACTGACCAATCTGCTGAGCCGCAGCCTGTCCAGAGGAAAGCAGTTTCGCTACTCTGACGGGCAAAGACTTTGGTTAAGCGGCCCGGAAGCTCTCGGATTGAGTACGCAAGCCTTGATCCAAGGGGCGTGAGCGGCGCTTTGGCATCTATACCGGCAAACGCCAGGCGAGCCTGTCGCAACTAGCAGCTCGACAGCGCCCCCGTTTGCCTTGATGGCAGAGTTCGCGGACCTTGCAGGCTCGGACCGGGTGGAATTTTGGGCCCTCACCCCCGTAGATCGACCTCAAGGCAGACATGATTTGCCTCATGCGCGTCCAGCAACAAGGTAGAAATCAAAAAGTAAAGCACAGACCACGCATATCCTGTCGTTTGCCGGCTTGCTTTTCCGCCCCATGAAGCCTCGCGACACAAAGACAGCAATCACCAAGGCTGCCGACCCCATCGGGCTTCACTTGGGGCTGGCAGCGGTTCGTGGCCGATACCATGAGGAAAGGCTGATCAGCACCGGACCAGATTACAGCTCTGCATGCATGCTCCAGACCCGACACAAGAATCGATACGGAGCGCTGCCCGGACTTTACCCAAGCAAAGCAAGAGCGCCCGTGTCCACGAACGCTCAAGGAGGGCAAACCGCAATTCCTTGGAGTGATGAATATTCCCACCATGGGAATAAAACAGAAAAGCCGCTACAGCTTTAATAGCTGTAGCGGCTTATGCATTCTGGTGGGTCCTGCGAGATTCGAACTCGCGACCAACGGATTAAAAGCGGCGTGCTCGCTGTTTGCGCATTCATGTGACACAGGGAAGGCCAAAGCGCAGGGCCAGCATGCAGCGCATGGTTTACCGCCCATGTTGGCAAAATCTCCCGCACAAAAAAAAGAGCCCCCTCGCACCTGATTTGGGTGTCGAGGGGGCTTTTTTGCGTTTGTTCAGCGAGGCCAAGACTCGGTGATCATTCTCGCATCATTTGCGTGTCCATCAGCTTGTTTTGCCATCCACTGATATTCCGCTGTGCACGCGCCGAGTAGCTCTCCTGCGGTTGCAGCGTACTCATCGACGGCGGCGCGGGAAGCGGCTGCGATACGGGCTGGCACGCCGGCGAGTTGCTTGCGCAGGCCGTCAGCAGCAGCGGCAGCAGCACCAGCATCAGCCTGCAAGCTCTCAGCCCGGGCCTGAGCGGATTTGATTGCGTCATCCTTGGTTTTCTCCATGCGTGAATAGGAAGCCAAAGCGGATGCACTGGCTCGCATAGTCTGCTCTGCATGCTCTTTTTTCAGGAGCGATATGCGGGCCTCTGCGCGTTGGGCATTGCCCCACCATCCGGCGGCAAAAGCCATGACCACCAGCACGGCCAGCACCAGGGCCTGGGTGCGGCCAGTCATCGCACATACTCCAGCGCCTTCTGATAGAAGCCGGGCCAGGTCTGAGGATGCGGCTTGCCCGGGCGCCAGTTGCGCAAGTAGTACGCCCAGGCCTCATCGACCTTGCCGAGTGCTGGCAGTGGCCTGGGGTCGCTCAGCAGCAGAAGCCGGGCGAACCCAGCGCCAAGCACATCATCATGTTCAAGCCGGTTGTAGACAGCTGCAGGCGTAGCTTCCACCTCACGAGCTGCGCACAGGGCGCGGGCCTTGGCCTGCGTCACCTCATGGTTCAGCACCCCCTTCACACCCCCGCCCTGCTCAAACTGCCAGAAGCTGCGTGCTGGGCCGCCAATCTGGCGCCGGTAGATGAACCGACTTTCCTGCAGACCTATGGCAAGCAGCTCAACCAGCGCTTCCTGGGTGTTCTTCACGCCGATCAGGCTCAAGGCCGGCAGGATGGCGGTTTTGGTGATGTCGTCTAAGGTCATGCAGCACCCCCGTCCTTCGGTGGCAGCCCAAGGCGCTTGCGCACCCATTCATTGAGCAGCGGCCCCAGAGCGAACTGATCCCATGCCCTGAACACCCAGTCGGCCGCCGTCATTGAGAACATGCCGACGACGAATCCGCCGAGCCCCTCAGACAGACCTGTTGCCTGCACAAAGTCAGGCGTCCCATAGTTGCTGGCCGCGATACCCAGGACCAGCATTGCCGCCTTACGCGGCCACGTTCCTTGCATCCACATAAGCGCTCCTGCACTGCCGAGAATGCCAGGCACCTTCGGCAGTAGTTGGTCAGTCCAGTTGTTGTCCATAGCCCTCCCAGGCACGAAATCCACCCGCGGGTGTTCAAAAGAAAGGCCGCCGAAGCGGGTTCAGCTGTTCACTGAAGATTGATCAGAACGCGGCGGATGTTCTCGAAAATGAGCTTGTAGCCATAGTCGTTGGGGTGCAGGCCGTCTGGCGCCCACACCTCGCCGTACATCTTCGCGGGCACCGTAGCTTGGTAGTTGTCGATGAAATCGAGGTTCATGTCCTTCGACATGCTGCGCAATGCATCGACCACACGCCGCTGCGTGTAGACACGGCCAGGCGCATAGTCGATCGCATCTGATACAGCATTCGAAGCCATCACGATTACCTTGCGCCCGGCTGCAATCAGCGCCTGGGTGATTCGAGTCGAGAACAGATAAGTGCTATAGCTCCCAGACGGGTTGGGCCGGTCGTTTGTGCCCAACTGCATCAGCACGAATTCAGCCCGCTTGGCGAGAGCTGCATTGAGGTTTGCGCTGCCAGGAAGCCAGGAGCCTGTGCTTGTTCCGCTGATCCCGTCGTTGATCACCTTGATGTAGCGGTTCGCACGGAATCCCTCGAGCCTGAAGATATTGCTCGCAGACTTCACGATCATTTCCATCTTGTAGCGACCAAATGGGAATGTCAGCGTCTTCTCTGTGTGCCACGCCTCTGCACCGTAATAGCTGAACTCCCCAAGCTTGGTGCCATTGCCCCACAACTCCACGATGGATCCCGCCTCGTCAGATGCATTGGTTGGGCAGCAGACGAACGTGAGGTTGTCCCCTGTCAGATCGAACTGGAGTGCCCCTTTGTTCTTGGCCGTGCCAGCAGCCGAAGAGAACTCCCACATGTTGCTATAGGCAAGCGCGTTCTCGTTGTACGTGTGGACAGGTGCAACGCCGGTCGATTTCATCGTGAACCCGAGATTGCCGGAGGCAAGATGCACATTCGACAGCCCGGTCCATGTGCGCTCCGAATAGGTTGCTACGCCACTTGTGGCGACGAGCGACCCATCAATGAACGACTCTCCAAGCCACTTGTGAAAAAGGTTGGCCCAAGAGTTATTGGTCATCCCGTTATGGCCCTGCCCGTCATCTGCGGCACCAGTAGACCCAACACCCCAGGTAATGGAATCGCCAATAAGCTGAACTTCTACAGATCGCAATGGGTTGGTAACTGCATGCATGAGATCAGACATGGCCCGCAAAGGCGTGATGGCCGATTCCAAAGCAGTTAGGCGTTTTTGATCATCCGCAGCAGAAGCTGCAGTCGCAAAAATGCTGTCGGCCATCCCCATAGCAAACCACTCCAAATCCCACGAAGTTGCGCCTGCACGATCAGACAGGGATATCCAAACCTGAGTCAGTGTTACGCCAGCTGGCCATGCCGTGCCGTCGCCTCGCTTGGAGATGTCGATGTCGTACACCACATAATCCAGACCATCACGGCGGCCCACATTCGAAGCATCGACCTGGTAGTAATGGGCGTCCCCTGCCGAATCGCGCAAGAAGAGCAAGTAGCTACGCTCATCGCTTCCGCCGACAGCTCGCATCTTGTAGCGTGCACGAGTGGTTTGCGCTGGTGCAAGTGGCGTTGTGAAGGATCGCGACATCCACCCCAGGCCAGTACCGACACCCGTAGGGGTATAGCGGATCGCACCGCCGACAACTGCCGAGGTGAATCCAGTCGGAGCCATAAACGTAGGGTTGATGGTCGATGTGCTCTCGACCTGCACACTGCGCAGCACATATTTCTGGGCAGTTGTTCCAGGAGCCACAGCAGCCGGAATATCGACGTTACGGATAATCAGCGTTTCCCGGCTTAGGTCTGCATTGGTGGCGAAATCAGCCCGCTCTACGCCAATAGCAATCCACTCGATATCGATAATCGCGTTGTTCTGCGTTGGGACATACAGCGCGATATAGACGCCGTTGATTACCTCAGTCCCCCAGTCAGAACCGTCGGGCTTCTTGGAAATATCAACGATATGAGTGGCCCAGCCAACGATGCGGCCAGTGTTGTAAATAGAGGCTGTGCTAGTCCTATATGCATACGTCACACCAGCCGTGTCTCGCAGCTGGATTTCGTACAGGCGCGCCGCTGGCGAACCCGTGAAATGGCGCATGCGATAACCAACGCGATTCTGCAGCTTGGGTGAAAACTGCTGAGAAGCATTGAGTCCGCTGTTTGCGTAATAGCCAACCGATGTCGTTACACCGTCCGGCGTGAGGCGGATAACACCATCAACCACAGAGCGCGTATATCCTGCCCCAGGCGTAAACACGGTCGAGTTTGTCGCATCAACACGCAGGTGCGGAAAGATGCCACCCGAGTTCATTGCTATCGCAATACGCCCACTCGGAAGCGTCCCGATCAACACACTAGCAGTTGCGTTGGTTCGGCGATAAATATAAGCGGCAATGTCTCCACTGCCTTGAACTAAGAACGAAGCTCCATCTGCGGTTGCTGCTCTTCCGGTTGGCTCGTCTGGGTACAGATTCGCATTTGCTACCGCAGCATCGCGGGCTGCTTCTGCGAGCAGGGCTGCATCTTGTGAGAGGACCGCGCTAGAGTTTGCCTGTATCGAGGATATTGCAGCACTCTGAGAATACTGAAGGGCATTGGCTTCGCTTGTCGCTGCCCCTGTCGCTGCAGCTTGTGCAACTGCCGCGGCCTCCTGCGCCTCTATAACCGCTTCCTCTAGTTGGCCAAACTCCATATCGTCGGGGTCAAGGAGCAGAACAACGTCCTGGTCAGTTACCGTCGCTCCAGCTACTGTAGTAACTAGGCTGTAGCGGCCATTTACTGCATAGAACGAAAATGTTCCATCAGCACCTGTAGATAGGGGATTTGCCGCCGGTATTAGACCCTCACGGTCCAAATACAGCGTGGCCAGGCTTCCATCTTCCTTTAGAACGGAGACGGGCGCATTTCGCACCGCATCGCCACTGGTATTGGTGATGTTTGACTTGTACTTTTGCATGATTTACCTCACATGACGCGCATCACCCAGGCCCCAGTGGCCGACTTCATCCGCGCTTCAGTGCCACCGTTGTTTTCAACGGTCACCGTGTGCTGATGTCCAGCGACTTCAAGCGCTGTTCCGGATACAGAGTGACCATGGCCACCTGCGCCACCGGTTGACCCACCGGTGTCCGATCCCGCAGCCCGCCCAGACCAGCCACCACCTGCCAAGGCGACGAGATAGGAGCTTTGTGTATTTCCATGGGTGTGATCAGGTACGGTGTCTGTGCTGCCTGCCACCGTGTGAGAGTGGCCTCCTGCTGTTCCAGTAGATGCGCCATGACTGTGTTCACGGTTCTGGCTGTCCTGAATTTGGCCTGGAGCGTTTGCAGCGCCTGATCCGTCACCGCGCACAGTCACAGAGCCGATGCTGTTTGTTTGCTTGCCATTCAAATCAGGCATCCGGAACGTAGTTGCTCCGTCTCCAGCGGAAAACGACGCACGAAGCGTTGGGCCAGACTGCCAACTGGCCTCAGTCACCATCGGATAGTTGCCAGCAGTCAGAAATGACCACAGTGCTGGGTAGTCGGCGCGCAGCAACAACTGGCCATCCAGTGGCTGCATGCGGCTTGCGATTGCAGATCTCGCACCGCCCCACCACATAACTGAGGTGAGCGGAATCCCTTCCAGGTTCAGACGGTCACGCAACTGAGCGATAAATGCCCCATGAGCGCGGATGTAGTTGTCAAGATTCGGGAAAACCGGCTCTGTGCCAACTGGATAGTTGTCCACCGGAATCGGTGACAGCTCATCAATCGAGGTGGGTACTGGCATGGCGTTTTGTCATGAAAAAACCCGCCATGGCGAACCGTGGCGGGTTTGAGGTTGTCGGGACTGGTGACTACTTGATCGGCGCGATCAGGACATCAGGAATGCGATATGCAAGCGCAACAATGGCGCAGGCGATGGCAATCTTCCAGAGGCCATATTTTTCGATGAGCATCTTTAGGGACTCCACATAGGGGTGCTTTTCAGATTCGTTTCTGGTACTCTTGGGACTCTTCAAGACATTCCTCCTTGCTCTTCTGGTGGAAACAAGAAAGCCCCAGGCGCTCGTAACGCTCTGGGGCTTTCGCTTTGGGGTTGTGGGTTAAGTCAACGGTTTCAATTCAGCTGTGGCGGCCTGGGGCCGGAGACGGTCAAACTGACCTCCTCCATAACAGTGCGTACCGCTTGAATCGGTCTGCTCCTATTGATGGGGTTAATCGATCCAGACGCTGGTTTGATACGATGCCGTCATGAACTCCTTCCAAGATTTCGTGCTCTGGTGGAATAGCCAGCCCTGGTCCATCGCAATGAGCGAATGGGGGGAGAGCACCGGGATCGCTCCCGGCACCTTCGGCTACCTACTTGCGCTTATCGTTCTTGGTGCGCTCGGCGTCTTCAGGGATCGCAAGTAATCCACCCATCGCAGCCCCACGGCCGGCGTTTGACAGAAGGCCATATTCCGGCGCTTGCGGTGCCAGAAGACCGCGGCTTGCACGCAGAGCATTTGCAGTGCGGCCTGTGCTCACAAGAGCATCAACCTGCTGATTGATGTTCAAGAGCGGAATCTTGCTGGTGATTCCTGTCAGAGCATTCAACGCCTTCCCTACTACTAAGGCCCCCGAGTTGCTGTTGTTCACCGCTGACCCCGCCGGCTGCGCCTGGATATAGCTCGCCACGCGTCCGATTCGCTGCAACTGCTGTATGTCCTCCGGGGAGAAGAACAGACCCAGTTTTTCAGGACCAAGAGAGCTAAGCGCCGAGTTCAGCGACTTCTGAGAAATATTCCCCACCTCATCAGCTGCCCCACTCAGGGCCTTGCGCTTGATGTGGGTGGCGAGCGCATCACGAACGACTTGCCTGCCCTCCGGCGTGAGATTTCTTGCCACCTGGGCCGCTTCATCCGCCGTCCCATCGATGACAAACCTCTTGGCCAGCCTCGCCGGATCAGCGTTGGCACTGTCCGAAAGGGCCGAGCGCACCAGAGGCGAAGAGTCCTCAAACCCATAGGCTGCCCGCGTTGCCTGCCGTGCGCGGTCAATCGCTGACATAGCGTCACCAGGCAGGGGGTCAGTCACCCTCATCTGCTGGGCGGTTCTGGCCGCAGCCGGCGCACCGCCGGGATTGAAGATCTGCGATGCCGCAGGCTGCATGCGGGCTTGCTCCAGAATATCCCGGGCCACGCCGGCCGCCGCCGCCTCATTCCCGCCAGCGCGCATGGTGTTGGACAGCATGCTCTGCAGGTTGCGGTACGCCTGGGGTGTGAACTGGTCTGGATTCGTTTGCAAGGCCTGGATGTACGAGGATATCCGCGAATCCATGAACGGCATCAGGCCGGCGTCGTCCAGGGCGGCATTGATGTCGCCCAGCACATTGGCCTGCATGGGCATGCGATATCCAGGCGTGGCTCGAGCGTCTCGCCATGCGGCAGACTCTGCAGCCCGGAGCGCATCACGCTGCTGCGCAATGTTCCCGGACAGCGCGCGGCCGGCGGCAATGGCGTCAGTCTCCCGGCCACCTTCCACGCCCTGCAGCAGCTGAATCAGCCGGCTGTTATTGGCGTTCTCCATCTGAGCCAGACCCTGGATATTCGCCAGATTGCTGTTGGCGCCAGTCTTGGCCAGGTTCTTCTCATTGGTGAACTGGATGGGGTCACGCGTCACAGTTCCCCGTGTCGGCGTCACCTCCAAGGCGCGAAAGTCTGCCAGCCGCTGGGCGGCCCGAGCATCCAGCCCTTCCAGAGTATTTGCCTTGCGCAGGTCGGTCATCAGCGACTTCTGCACATTGGCGGGGATGGCATCCCAGTCGCCTCCCGTGATGCTCAAGCGGTTGCGCAACACCGCAGACAGCTCTGTGTCGTTCATGCGTTTAGGCTTGAGCTCAGGCATGGCATCCAGGCCGACGCGACGGCCGACCGCCTCGCTGGCCCGGCCTGCTGCATTCATGGCGGCATTGCCAACCATGCCGCCGGCCACACCACCTGCAAGACCGGCGGCCATCTGCCCTACCCAGTTCATCCCTGCCTCTTTTGCCGCATCGGCCGCCGCCCCACCGCCGGCCCCACCACCGATCTGTGCAGCAGGGTTTGCGGCCAGTGCCGACAGAATGCCTTGCGTGGTGCCTGTGGTGCCGCGGGCGCCCTGGGCGGCCAGTCCAGCAGGAACAGCCGCGCCAAAGCCACCGCGCGTTGCAGCCGCCACACCGCGCTCAAGCCCAGTCTCTGGCTTGGGCAAGCCGAGGCTATCGGCCAGCTTCGAGGCGCTTTCAGACGGCAGGTCGGACTGTATGCCCATGGCGCCAAGCCCAGAACGGAACAAAGCGCCTGGAAGGTCCAGGATCTGGGCCCCACCCTCCAGCGCATAGCGGCCTGTCAAACCGACCTGGCGGCCGATGTTCTCCAGGGCAGAGCGCTGGGGTGTTGGCCGCTGGCCAAGAATCATCTGAGACAACGGGCCCGGGGCAGATGCGGGCTTCTCTGGCGAGTTTGAACGGATCGCAGAAATGATCTGCTCATCGCTCATCCCATCAGGGAATTCAACCTGGCCGACGCCAGGAACCTCAATGATTTGTGGCATTACTCAATCCTTCCTGTCGCCGGATTAAAGCGACGAACAGGCGCAGAAGGCGACTGCTCTTTCGGTGTGGATGGGACCTCAAGGCTGAAAGGCATGAACTCCGCGCCGGGCTGCCGCTGCACGCCGCGAATTTTGGTGTTGTAGCCTTCAACCTGGGTACGCGCCTTGCGGCCGAGGAAGTCCAACAACTTCGGCAAAGCATTGGGGTCGGTAGATAGGCTGGGAACTGTCTTCTTGAGAAACTCTCGGTCAGCATCAGATGGGTTTGCACCAAGAGTCTTGATAGAGCCAAGAACAAATTGATTGGTAATGGCATTGAACTGCTCTGAATTCGCCACTTGTTCTGGAGCAATCTGGAGGCCGATAGACCCGAGAGCCTTTGCTGCATTCAGTTTCAGATCTGCGCCAGTCCCCTGGAACGCTCCCCCTGCAACAACTTTTCGAATCTCATCAATGCTGTGCAGAGTTGTTGCCGCACCTTGCGCCTGCTCTCGCTCTTTGAACAACTGGTCGCTTGCCTGCTTCCCGAAATCGCTCCAGAAGGCCTTTGGCGCTGCATCAACTACGACATTGGTGCGCGCGGCCCCGGCGGCTGCCTTGGCCTTCGAGTAGGCCTGATAGGCCGGATTGGCCACAATCTGGCCGTTGACCATCATGAATGGCTGGTTAGCCGTGTCCTGCACCTGGTCGGGGGTCAGCGACTTGTCCACGGCGCTGGCCTGCTGTCCGGTATACGGGTTCCAGCCGATCACCTGGCCGCCAATGTCCTGAGTCTTGATCTCGGGCGCATTGGCCAGGCCGGTGTTGCGCACGCCGCCGTACTCGTCCACGCCGAAAAGCGACTTGGAGCCATCAGCGCCAGTGACCTGCTGAATCTCCTTCAGTTTGTCGCGGCCGGCGTTGCGAATGTCGGCCCACTTGCTGGGGTCGGAGAACCCGGCCTGCAGGAACGTGGCCGGCGAAGCAGAAATCGCGCCGTCAGCACCAGGCACCATCTTCGCCAGGGCGTCCTGCTGCAGCTTGGCCTGGGCCATCTGCAGGAGCCGGTTGTTCTGCGTGTCCTGGGCCTGGCCGTAGGCAGAAAGGCCGAGCAGACCGCCGCGGCCAATGGCCTGAGCAGTGGTTCCGCGGCTGGCCAGAGCGCCCAGGCCGGCTCCCAGAAGACCTTGAGCAACCGGCGAGCTGAGCAAGCCCATGAAACCACCCTGTTCCGGCTGCTGGCCATAGACCTGCTGGTATGCGCCATAGCTTGGCATCTGTGTTGCCATAAATCACCCCCTGCGCGCAGCGCGCTGAGCCATGAGTTTTTCCGCGCCCGACATCTGGTTGCCACGGGCGGCCGACAGCAGACCGGTGAAGTCGGCTTGCCTGCCTGGGATGCCTGCAGACTGCGCAACCGGCCCCTGCGGGCTATCCATGAGACCCATCTTCCCGGCGATGCCGGCCATGTCGGAGACGGTTTTCAGGTTGGTTGGCGAAAGCAGGCCGCCCGCAGGTGCCGCCGTCTTAGCCATAGACCCAAAACCGATGGCATCTATTCCAGGGACGCCGGTTGATGCTGCAGTTGTTGGCAAAGCCTGCGCGGCAGTGTCAGCCAGGGACCCGAATCCCAGTGCTGTAGTGCCAGCAGCCCCTGGCGCAGATGCGGCCGCGCCACCAAGCCCCCCAAGACCGCCAGTCACGGCACCAAGACCTGCCCCAGTCAACGCGCCAGTCAGAGGGTCCTTATTCGTCAAGGCGCCGCCCAGGGCCCCCAACGCCATTGGCAAGAACTGCAGCATTACTTACCCCCGCTCTGATTTGTCGTTGTGGTGCTGCCGGCGGTGTTGTTCATCACGCCGGTCATGGCCTGCAGCTTCTTGTAGGGGTCATCCTGCTGCTGCTGCCACTGCTCGTAGTTGAAGTCGGCGTTGTTCTGCGCCTGGTCCTGCAGGGTGTTGCCGGCGTTGAGCAGCTGATTCAGGTCCGCATAATCCTGGTTCGCGAAGCCTTGTGCCATGCCCAACGCCGACAGGCGGTTCGCCTGATTGGTGTTGTACGCATTGCCGTACATCTGCGTGGCGACGTTGCCCAGGTTCTGCTGCAGCTGGTTCTGGGACTGCTGCTGCATCTGCTGCAGGCCGGAGTTGCCGAAGGAGCCAGAGCCGACCATGGCCGACTCCATCTGCGGCTTGGCCGTCAGGTTGTAGCTGTCAACCACCGATTTCTGCGCATTGGCCACCTGTTGGTCCAGATAGGGATTCGTCTGGTCGCCCATCATCTGCTGCAAGTTGCCTTGGGCCTGGTTCCACAGGTCGGATCCACCGGTGGCGCGGTCAGTGATGCCCTGCAACGCCTGCTGCTGGGTATTGTTCAGGTCTGCATAGCGCTGGCCGCCGTAGCCTTGCCAGGTCTTGTTTGCCAGCTGGGTTGACAAGTTGGCCACATTGGAGAGCAGCGGTCGGATCTCGTCAGGATATGCAATCGCGCTGCTGCTGGTGCTGGTGCCTCCACCTCCGCCGCCACAGGCTTTCATCTGTCCAAGGGCGCGGCGCTTTTCTTGATGCGGATTCATATGGGCATCCTCAAGGTTGTGTAAATCGGCTCCCAGGGGAGATGCCGTTGATAGAGCCTGACTTGCGCCGGCTTGGCGCTGCAGCGCATTTCTGTGCAGCCGTTGGCCCGGGCCATGGCCGCCAGTTGTTCACTGCAGGCCAGCCAATGGCCGCCGGGGGCGTACAGCTCGCAGATGTGCAGCGCGCGGACATTGGGAAGCTGGTCGATGCGCGTAACAGCCCAGCCAACAGCCTTCCCGTCCAGGTCGATGCGGATCAGATCACGCTCGCCACGGCTGAGAAGCAGCTTGAGCTGTTCTCCGGTGATCTCGCCGCCCGAGGTTTCGCAGGCCTTGGCCAGCATGTGCGCACCATCCAGCCAGGCGCGGCCAACGAAGGCCGCAGGGATGACTTGCAGCTTGTAGGTCATGTGCCAGTCACCCCCCTGTCTTCGGCCCAAGTGCCAGACTCTCCACCGGCAACGCATATCCACCCCTTGAGAACATATTGCGAGCCGGCTGTTCCCAGCACCACCGGTGATTTGTTCCGGATGTAGTCGCCCTGCTGCCACAACCCAGTTGTCGGATGAGCATCCATGGCGTTGTAGTGGCCAGAGATGCGCCCTTCAGATACGGCATTGATCTGCACCGCGAACTGCGGAAGCACCTGACTGGCCAGCGCGCGGATGACCGATGGCAGGTCACTGCCAAGGCGGAAGTTGTCGGTTGGAACTCTCATCTGAATCCTGCCTGCTTCAGCCTGGGGCTGATCCCGATCAGCGCATAGTCGCCAGTCACATCGACCTTGAACCGGTGCCAGCGGGCGCGCTGCCGGAGGTCAAATGCTGCATCGTCACGGATGGCCACCGATGCCATCTGCACCTGAGAACCACCATCGTCTTTGGTGAAACCAGTGGCAAATGCTCCGAGCGGCGACTTTTTCAGCCTTAGGGACAGCCGATCGCAAGAGCTGTATTGCTCCTCATCGCCCCAGTCTCCAGTGGTGAAGCTGGATTGCCCTGGGATGCCGCTGAACGTCATGATGCGATTGCTCTGGTCAAAGCCCGACATCAGCTCTTGCTCTTCCGTCCAGAACGGTGAGTCATAGTCAATGTCGGGGCCGGTGTCGTAGGTCGAGATCAGGCCGGACGATCCGTCATAGGTCTGCGCCGGCGATGCAAAGCGCAGCAGACTTCGGATCTTGTGATTGGCGCGGCCCCACCGCCCAGTCGATGGGTGGTAGACCAAGCCCATGTCAACATCGCCACCACCCGCCACGCTGGGGAAGAAGAACCAGGCCAGCTGGTTCTGCTTGTCCCAATAGGCTATGGAGCGGTGCATGTATTTCGGGTTGCGCACGCCCACGAACCAGTCGCGCAGCACCCCGCGGCCAATCGGCCGTACCTGCACGCCATCAAAGGCATAGATGTCGTCATCGCCGATGAAGAAGTGCGCCTTTCCGGTGTCGCAGACAGCATCCTGACCCACGCAGCCCACATCAGAGTCGACCATCGTGTAGTTCCATACCTCCGCGGGGCCCGTATAGCGCCCAACGTAGGTCGAACGACGCTTGTAGACGATCACATCATCACCGAGACGATGCGCGGCCGATATTTCCCCGCCGGATTCCACCAGGCGCCCGGTTGTGCATAGTGTCGACACGTTTGGCGTCCAGTCAGAGGCGTTCAGGTAGGCGGAGCACCACCACCGGTCCGGCGAATCCCCATAGGTGGTTTCATCGGTGTTGAAGGCCATGACGAAGCCCTTGAGCGAGACAAGGATCTTCGCTTTGGGAGCATCTGTCACTGGCGCAAAATCGCTTCCTGTGGCGATGTGCATGCCGGCTGATCGGCTGGAAGCGACAGTGCTGTTGGCAAACTGAGTCAATGCCCAGACTTCCTCATTTCCCAGAGAAAACGGTGCACCAGACCCGGAAATGTCGCTCCAGACATTGCCTGCAAGCATGTACAAGTGCGCGGTGCTCCCAGCAAATACCAGCCTGTTCCCGTTGAGATCAATGGCTGCCAGCGCACCGCGGGCCTGTTCCGGGAGGGCCTGGATGCCCAAAGGCGTAGCTGTCGGCCCAGGCCGCATGCCAAGCTCTGATGGGATCAGGTTTTCGCAATCCACCAGCAGGCCCGGTGTGGTCGGGTCTGAATCCGGCGCAAAACCGAGCACTTTGTTCATACGACCCCCGGGGACTGGACGGCGATTGATGCGCCGCCCCATTTGTGCAGATTGATGGCTGCGAGCATCTGATCCACGGCCGTGGCGTACATACCCCGATAGCCGAGCGCCGCTTCTGGGTCACGCAGCCAGACAGAACCAAGTTCGCAGCACTTCCACAGATAAACGTCTGGCCCGTCACTGAGCAGCCAGTTGGAATCTGAATCGAACTTCAGGCCCGGGAGCCTTTGCAAGTAGCGCAGACGATATGACCCGGCCGGCTTGCCTGTGAGGTGGATCACTTCGCCGACGCGCGCAAAATAGCGCGGATCGTTCTTGCACCGCCAGTCCTCATAGGGAAGCTCTTTGACCACTTGGTCATTGAAAACGAGCTCCTGTAGCTCCAAGAGATCGCCGGGCAACTGGATCTCTCCTGCCGGCACCTGGCCTTCAACCTGCATCACTTGGAAGGTAGAGCGCAGACGCGGCTCCCTGGAGAACTCTGCTTCGGCTAACTGGATGAAGTTGGGAATGCGTTCGTTCAGGTCGGTGCGGTTCAGCCAAGCGGCAATATCTTTGCTCAGGCTCAGCAGCGTTGTCCCAGAGGCGCCGCCTGTACCGCCGGGGACGATGATCGTGGAGCTCATAGCCGCCCTTTCCAGACGCGAAAGACGCTGTTATCAGGGTCTTCCAGGAACTGCTTCAACAAACCCGAATCCTGAAGAACATCGGCGTAGGTCTTTCCTCGCTTCTGGGCCCACTCGGTCAGCACAGGGATGGGCACCGATGCCACATGCTTGTCGCCCATGCCAGTCGTATGCGCACCGATGTTGTGCAGCCCTTTGGCGCGCTCGACGGCGGCTGTTACGTCTGTCACCTGCTGGACAGTCACCTTGCCATCACCGTGGTCGTGCCAGATGGCCTGCGAGTGGCCGTTGTTGCTCAGGATTCGTTTCTGCATAAATAAAAAGCCGCCCCATAGGGCGGCCTATTTCAGTTGGCGGATGGATCAGGGCTGCAGATCGCGGATAGCGCCGCTGGCAGCTTCCTGGTTGGACTGCAGCGTCCACTCGGTGTTGATCATCCAGTTTTCCGAGTCGCCGGTCTTCGCCAGAGGCGTGGCCTTCATGCCGCGCAGAGTCAGAAGCTTCCAGCGCTTGGGGTCGATCAGGAAAACGTCACGGGCACGCTGCTGGCGGCTATTGACCACGGTGTAGGTGCCGAAGTCGCCAACATAAATGTCCGCAGTGGCCACGGTGGTGGCGGCCTTGGACTTCACATCGTTTGTCTTCTGGGCCACGCCGGTGAAGGCCGAAACCGTCGCACGCAGTGCCGCTGGCACGAACAGCAGCGATGGATCACCGCCCTGCTCCCAGCACTTCTGGCCAACGTCTTTCAGCATCGCTTCAGTGAAGGTGCGCAGCGTACCGTCAGTGGGGGCTGTGTTGGTATCGGGGTTCGGTGCAACACCGGTGGCACCCAAGCTGTTGTTCGTTGCCAACCAGCCAGCGATGCCGCGAGCCTGAGGCGCAACGCCAGAGGCAGCAGTAATCGCCGTGGTGTTGTTGATGGCCGCAAACTCGATGTCGCGCTTGAGCTCGATCATCTTCTTTGCCTTCTGGTAGGCCACTTCGGATTTGCGGCCGGCCTTGTCGACCACTTCCTGTGTGCCGGTGACCGAGAAAGTCTTTTCGGAGATCTGCGTGCGGTTGCCGACGCGCTTGGTGGGCGTGGTCGCTGCGATGGTGGGGTTGTTACCCTGCTCCACCTTGTTGTTGGCGGCGGCGCCCAGGGCGTCGGTCTGCCACTCGGGGAAGACCGAGGATGCGGGGCCCTTGCCGATCGCCGACACGAAGGGGGTTTCTTCGGGAGAGATGCGGTAGATCGCATCGGCCAGTTCTTCGCGGTTGCCCACCGCGTTGAACGTGGCGAAGGAATTGGTCTGTTGAGCCATATCTTTACTCCGAGGCTGCGATCAATGCAGCCAAAGAATCCACGTCACGGCGGGCATTCAACTGCTTCCAGGCCGCTTCGCGTTTCGATTGGGGAACGCTGGCTGCACCAGGCTTGGATGCCTTGGGCGGTGCTGCCTGCACTTTTTGTTGGGTTGCCGGCTTCTTGGCCTGCAGGGCGCGCCACTGCGCGGCCTCGTGCAGAACCTTCAGGGTGCGGGCATCCGCCACCTGGGAAAGCTCGGCATCCGTGAAACCATGGGCGATGCCCGTTTCTCGCATGGCCTTCAGTTGCTCAGCACCGAACCCTGGGATATCGCGTTGCATGGTCTGCAGGGCTTCCTGGGTACGCTGCTGAAACTGGGTGGCCTGCTCCGCTTCGCGCTGCTGGACCTTGGCCTGGAAGCTTCGTGCCGTGTCTTGGGCCCGTGCTTCCAGTTGTCGCCACTGTGCTTGCAGCCGGCCTGCTTCGGTCGGGTCCTGCTCGTACAGGGCATTCCAGTCAGCTTTGGCAAACAGAGCCAGCTGCTCCTGCATGTTCATCAGCTGCGCTTGTTCGCGGGCGAACTCCTGCACCTGCTGGTACTGCTTGGCAACCTGCTCCGATGCCTGCTTGCGCTCGTCGGCCAGGGCTTGGGTCTTCTGCGTGTAGTCGGACTGCCGCAGATAACCAGCCTTCAGCTCAGAGAGAGGGGCTTCCAGAGTCTCGCCGCCGGCAGTGGTCCACGAAATGACTGCATCGTCGGCAGGGGCCTGGGCGGCTTGTCCTTCGTCGTCTGCAGCTGCCTCTTGCACGCCTTCCGGGTCGCTTTCGGCTTCGGTGGCGCTTTCGGCCTGGGAATCGTCTGCACCTTCAGTAGATCCAGGGGCGTCGTGCGCTTGTCCTTCGTCGTCGTTCAGTGCATTGGCCAGGTCTTCCAGCGTCGGGCTTTGGTCTTGATCGTCGTCCATGATCGTTGGTGTGGTTGGTCTGGCCAGGTGTGAGCCCAACGAAAAAAGGGCCGCACGCCGTCGCATGCAGCCCCTTGTCGGGTTGTTCCTAACTGGTCAGCCGGGCAAACCGTGCCCGGGCGGTGTTGAAAATCTTTAGTCGCGGGCCACGTTCTCGCATACGCCGACTTCGGCCACTGCGGGCTTTGAAGCAAAGATCGAATCAAGCTTCACAGCGCCTTTGCTGGCCTGATAGCGGTGCTTCGCAGCCAAAAGGGCGTAATGCCCTGCGGCATGTGTGTGCGATCCTGGAGGAATGTTCTTCTCAGCATCGGCTTTCAGCGCATCTTCAAGCGCCTCGACAGCGTCGTAAGCAGCAAACAGCGCTTTGTGAATAGCTTCTGTGCTCATTCCGTTGTTCCGTCGCTGTACGTCACCGACACAGGGCCAGCGCTCAGGCGGATGCCGCCATAGGTGCCGGGCCATGTGATTTCAGATGCATGCGGATGAGTGGCGGCCGTGGCCACCACGTCGCGGTCGATGTGCTTGCCTTCCACACGGCGCAGGAAGGCCTCGAGCGCCTCTAGCGGGGCCTGGCCGGCAGGATCATCCACTTTGGGATCATCTTCGGCCGGCTTGGAGACGGGACTGGATTCAGTCTCAGCCGCTTCCGTGACCACTTCCACCGCCTGCTCCTGGGCCGCCTGGACTTCAGTACCCTGGGGTTCGTTAGTTTCCACTGCAGGCGCCTCGCCCGCTTTACTCTTTGCTTTAGACATTGCGCATGCGCTCCTGGATGGCTTGGAGACGGGACTGGATTTGGGCCTCATTGGTCAACTCGGCCTGCTCCAGCTTGTACCCGTCAATCACAAGATGGAACACACGGAAAAACTGCTCTGCGCCCTTGAGCATGGCTACCGCAGCTTCGCGGCGCTCGCGCTCATGGAGCGGAAGAGACAGGATTTCATCCTTCAAGGCCTGCTCCACCACGGCGCGGGCCTCTTTCATCAGCGGGTCATCAAGCAGGCGCTTGGCCTGCTCAGCCCGGTATTGAGCGTCGCTCATGCTTGTCCTCTCTGAAACCGGTTGGCAAAGCCGTTGATGACCTTGGCCACGTAGTCAAGCTGCTCCGGCGTGATGTTCGGAGCCTGCATGTTCTGGTCCAGCTGCGTGCCGCCGATCAGGTTCTGCGCGGGCTCCGTCATCTGGCCGTCCAGGCGGGCCTGGCCCATCACGTAGCCAGCTGACAGCTCTATCAGGGACTTCCAGGCGTCCTGCTGCAGCTCCATTTCCTTGAGCTGGCGATCCGCGGCGCGCTGTTTGTCGCCTTCGGCTGCCTCGGCCTGGAGCTTGATGATCTCCATCTGCTGCAGATGCTGGTATTTCGCCTGCTCCATCTGAGCCTTGATCTGCTCAGGCGATGGCTGGGGCGGCTTCTGCTGGATCTTTTCCGGCGGAATCAGGAACTTCTCGGCGGCTCCCTTGAGCTTGGCGTTCTTGGCTAGGGCCTTGCCAAATTCATAGATCTGCTGCGGCCCGACCATGCCCACGGTAGCGGCCTGCTGCATGAACTGGCCGAACTGCTGGAGCAGCATCAGAGTTTCGGTCTTGTCCCCCGTGCCTAAGCCAACGTCTGTGCTCACGTCCATGTCAGGCGACCACATGCGGGGGTCGAACTGCACGAACTCATTGCGCAGCCGGATAGTCAGCGGAATGTCCTGGTACTGGGTGATCAACCGGAGGACCAGCTTGAACAGATCCTTCACCCCGCTCTCGGCGAACATGCGCAGGATCAGCAGCATGCGCCTGTCGGCCATGTTGGATATCTTGGTGATGCCCGTGGCGGTCTTGTTCAGGCTGTCAGCGTCAAGGCCCTGGTTGTAGCGGGTGACGCCGGTGCGGCGCTCGCGCATGCCCTGGGTCATCTCGATGCCGGCCAGAGACTCGGTAGCTACCAGGGCCGTCTTGATCGGCGACACGGCGTCTTGTGCCGGGCCCTCTCCACGGATGATCCCGCCAATGCGGTTGCTGATCACATCATCCAGGTTGACGACAGCCTTCTGGTTGACATAGGTACGTGGGTTGTTGGCCAAATACAGCGAATCGACATACTGGCGTGTCAGGCCGCTGCTCAGGCGCTGCAACTCCGTCACCGGGTCAGCCAAGGCCATGCCAATCACGCGGTGAGGCAACTTGATTGGCGTCAGGACAGCATATTCGTGCCCCTCGACCTCTTCATTCTCCAGTTCGCGGTCGCCCGATACCAGGATGCGGCGCCATTCGGCCACGCCGTCTCCGTTGTAGTCGCAGCGGATGAAACCTTCGAACAGCCTTACCTCTTCCAGCGACTTGTCGGCGCTGTCATTTGGCAGGCTGGTGCGCTCGTCTTCCTCCAGCAGGTTGCTGGCCCCGTCATAGCTCTTGATCTCGTCCACATCGCTGATGCCCATTTCCTTGAGCTGCGAGCGGGTGTAGGTGACCCATTCGCCCAGCAGGCGGGCCTCTTCCATGGTCTTGGCCGTGCGGTTGACCAGAAAGTCAGAAGGAGGCACGTTGCGCAGCTTCACACAGCCGCGCTGCTTGCGCATGATGGTCAGATCGAACAACTCGGGTATCTGCAGGCCGGCCGCCTGCATCACATCGGGCGACAACTGCTCAGATGTGGACGCCTCGATGATCGATACCGCTGGATCCTGGGTCATCAGCGTGACCTGCTCCATGGTCAGACCACGGAACTCTTGGCGTACAGGATCAGCCTGCACCCACTTGGCCCGGACTACGCCGATCTTGCTCAGCAGCGAGTCCTTGATCCAGTCCATGAAGATCAGGAAGCCGGGGTTCTCGTTCTGAATGACGAAGTTCACAAGCTCGGTGGCCTGGTCTGCATATTCAGCATCACCAGGTCCGCGCGGCAGGAACTCGCCGATGTTGTCCCCGCAGAAGAACGGCTCCAGGAAGTTCGGCAGCGCGCTCTCGATGGTCTCGAACACATCCCAGGACACCACCTGAGAGCGGCCATCCACCTCATTACCCAGCGGCAGGCCCAGGTAGTACTGCAGATTGCGCTGCTGCTCGGCGCGGATGCCACCGGTGAGCCAGCTCTGCGCATCATCGATTTCATGCTCCAGCACCTGCCGGAACGTGTCTTTTTCCATTGTCATCACACAATTCCTATCTGAGGGAGCGGTAACGGCGCCATGACGCGCGGCGGCGTCCAATCGCAGCACATGAGCCCGAAGGCGTCAGAGCCGTGGCTGGACCAGTCGTGCTCTGGGCCCAGGCCGATTCCTCGCTTTTCATCGCGCTTCTCGTGGTACCAGCCCAGTGCGGCCAGGCCGCCGGCGCAGCTTTCTTGGTTGAACCAAATGCTGGGGAACAGCTGGCGCGCGGCTTCGACCCGCTTGAGCGCAGCGCCTTTGCCTTGGTTCGGGATCGTGGTCACGGTGTAGCCAAGGCGGCGCAGCTCGCTTGCCGGCGTCACAGCGAACACCACATCAGAGCGGTCTCCGTCATGTGGCAGCCAGATATCCAGGCGGTCATGCTTGTAGCCACGGTCATGCAGCCACTGCACATGAGTCGCCATGGGCTGGCCCTGGGCCTCGTAATAGTCCAGCACGCGCACCTGCAGGCCGACAAACTGGACGATCCACATGGCGAAGCTGTCGGCATTCCGGCCCGTGCCGCCAATGTCCGCATAGGCCCGCAGGCGCATGCTGGGGTCAGCCGCGACAACACCGAGCCGGCCCTCTGCCTTGGCTGCTGTCAGCTGCTTGGCGAAGTAGGCGCCCTCGTTGACCGTCTCGTAGCCGCCTTCCCAAATGTGGTCGTACTTGTCAGGCTGCTGCCTCAGGCAGTCCAGGCGCTCCTGTTCAAGCTCAGCAGGAAACCATGGGTTGTCCCGCCAGTTGGCCTGCACCACCAGCGCGCCTGTGGGCAGCTCAGCAGCGCGCAGCATGCGATCTACCGGGTCCATGGCAAAGCGTGGGTTCCACCCGAACCAGAGCTGAGAGCCCGGTGCGCGCATCGTTGGCCGCAGCAGGTCCAGGCTTCGCTGTGTGGCAGTCTGCGCCTCTTCCCACCATGCTCGCTTGAAGCCTTCCAGCGATTTCACGCTGTCGGCCGTGTAGTCGTTCATGCCCTTGAAAATGATCAGGCCATCACCCGGCGTCGTGATGACGTCCTTGTAAACCCGAAAGCCATCGGCCGGCCCAAGGTTCAGCGCGGATAGCTTGCCCTCAAGCAGCGCCTTGCTGGACTGGCTCAGATCCTTCTGCACCTCACGTATGCACACCGACCGCAGACCTTCTCCGCCGCTGGCCCCCGGCTCATACAGGCAGTCCTCGATCAGCATCTCACCGAAGAAGTGGGATTTGCCAGAGCCCCGGCCACCGTGCGCGCCCTTGTAGCGAGCAGGCTCCAGCAGCGGCGCAAACACTCGCGCCGTCTTCAGGTCCAGCGTTCTCATGCCTTGGGATCCACGATGGTGCGCGTGACGCGAGTGACTGTCTCTACCGGACCGCCGTTGGCGCCGGTGAGCTCGACCTTTTCCTTGAACATTCCGATGTGTTTGCCGAGCAGCTCCAAGGCGCCTTTGGCTGCGGCGGCTTCAAAGACCGTCACATTCAGTTCAACCGTCTTTGGCTTCTTTCCGGATGCTCTGATCACCTCTGTGATGCGCATCGGCTTCTTTCCCATGGCCATGTCGCGCAGCTCTCGCAGTCCGCTGATCACTTCATCCTGGGTGACGCTGTTGCGGTCAGCCCTTTTTTCCATGGCGGCCTTGACTGCTTCAGCGATTTCAAGTTTCTTCAAGTTTTGCTCGCCGATCTGGCCAGCTGTCTTTTGGCTGTAGCCAGCCCTGATCGCGGCCTGAGTCGCGTTCAGGTCAATCAGGTACTCGGCCACAAAGCGCTCTTGCTTTGGGGTGAGTGCCATGCTTTTCTTTCAATGAGGTGCCACCACACAGGCCTAGCGTCCCATGTGTCAGTGCATGCTTTGCCGGACGCGCCTGGTGGTGGCGAAACTGAATCTGTCACCCCATGAGGACTTACGGCCTGAGCCGCTGGGGTTCTGCCCTTCTCTGTTCACCAGCACCGCGACAGATCACGGTGGAAATCACCCACGCCATCAGACTGCTCCGGCGCGGCCTTGGCTGGATCAAGGGAATAAAAAAGCCGCCGAGGCGAACCAGGGCGGCAGGTGCCGGCTTTCGGCCAGCAGGAGACAAACGAAAAAGCCCCGGCGGTTGAGGCCAGGGCTTTGGAATTTTTGGGCGCAACGGCCCGAGACGTATTCTGCACGAACTGTTTTTTGCGTCAACCCCCTAAAACGCCTTTTGCCATCAAGCCGCGCGTGAACAGGTTGCGGGCCTCCATCAGCAGGATCTGGCGTTCCTCCCAGTTGGCTGGGAGCCTGGGGCTGCTCCATACCTGGGCGCGGCTGTGCAGGTTGCGCGCCTGGAATGCCAGGGCTGTGCGGTGGGGCTGGGGGATGGCATCCATCACTGCGTCCACGGTCTCCATGCATGGGCCATCGCCATCGCTGCCAGCTGGGCCAAGGGCGCATGACGGTGAGCGGCTGGGGTAGCCCTCTGCAATCGTGTCTCCGGCGCTCCAGCTATGCCACTCCCTCAGGATCTCGTTGAGCAAGTCGTTCAGCTGGCACTCGTCTATGTGCTGGTGTTCTGCCACTGCGTTCATATTTGCTCCTATTTTTCTAGCATCAAGCGCTTTACTGTTATGTTCAGCGCAGCGATTTCATCCATCTTTTTGATAGCCCACATGCGCTTCTGACCGTGCCAGCCCATGAGGGATCCGGTGTGGCAGCTGGGGCATAGGGCCACGGCTGTGTACTGCTGGCCCTGGTTGATGTGGTGGGCTTCGCTGGGGCCGGGCTCATCGCAGACACTGCAGGGAAGCTGCTTCACCCGGGCCAGGTGATCGCGCTCGGCGTTGGTCAGGCGGTTCAGCACTGATCACCCTCCCATGGCTTGAAGGCCACGCCCGCCTCAGCGCCGAAGGCATAGAGCCATTCGATAAAGCCGCGGGCCATCTTGTCGGTGAAGTCCTTGGACTGCGTGCCCAGCATTACAGTCTCACCACGCAGGCCACGGCCAATGCGTAGATCGCCGAAGCGCGCCCATTCGTCGCAAAACTGGGAATCGCGCAGGGTGTCCATCCGAAAGGCGCTGATCAGGATGCGCTTGGCGTCGTCGGTGTTGGCCAGGTCACCGCCCACATGCGCACTAATCTGGTTGATAAGGCTATGGAAGTGCCGGCTGTGACGCTCTTGCCGGCGCTCGGGCCGGAGTTCCAGCACCAGGCGGCGGCCATCGGCCAGCACCTGCTTGGCCTGCTTCCAGGCGCTAGTGATGGCGATGTGGCCCTGCTCTGGGGTCTTGAGGACGAGGGTGAGGCGGTCGCGCATGTCACGCTCCTTCCTGCTGGAGCAGACCGTGCTCCACGATGCGCAGCGCGCCGATTGCGGCCGCCAACGGGATCTGGCCGTCGTACTTTCCCAGCACTGCGTTCAAGTCGTCGACCAGTTCTGCAATCTGCGGGTATGGCCGGCCGCCGAAGCTTTGGGGGATGACGTTTTCGGGATTCATACCAGAGCCCCCAGCAAATCCCCCTGCTCTTGCGTGGTCATGTCCGGGACCGGGGAAATCGGGGTGATGGTCACCACCAGCTTGCCACCCGTCACAGGTGCACCGCGCTCTGCCGAGATCTTGCGCACCCACTTGTCGTCATCGATCACCACGCCCTTGAGGCTGTCCAACAGAACCTTCTGGGCGTTGTCCAGGTCCATGCATTGCACGGTGTCTTCCCAGCCAACAGGGTCACGCTTGGCACGGCGCAGCGCATCCTGTGGGCAATGGGGGTGCAGCGTGTAGCTGATGGCCACGCGGCCAGTGATGGGGGCTCGGACGCCAGCAGCCATGGCCAGCTTGTGCACCAGATCCTTGAACGCCTTGGCTTCGGCGCTGACGTAGGTCATGGCCTGGTAAAACTTGCCGCCCTTGGGCTTGATGACGCGGGTTTGCCAGTAGCGATTGGCACTCACAGGGTACGGAAGGATAAGCGTGATCATGATTCGTTGCTCCTGTTTTTGATTGATTTACTGCCAGGGCTGGCGGCCATCGAGGCCCAGCGCCTCTCGGTAAGCTCGGATCTGGTGGCCGCCCAGCTTTTCGCCGGACTCGTGGCGCTTCTGCAGCTTGTGGGCCCAGGCTTTGGGGTCCTTCTTCGCTTCGGTGCCGAAGGACTCACGGACTTGCTTTGCCAGCTCAGCCACTCGCTGGGGGTTGGCCGGTGTCTGCTCGAGCAGCGGGACTTGCTTCTTCGGCGAGGCCCGGCATAGGTCGCGAAACTCAAAGACGTTTGGCGGCTTGGATGACGGCAGATGGTCCAGCGCGTAGCGGATATCTCCGGCGGTAAAGCCCAGCAGGCGCTTGTTCCACTCGGCTTGCACGTCCTCGATGGGGGTGACGCCAAGGCTCCGGTCCCACGCTGCGCCGTATGCTGCGCCGAGCTTCCCGAATAGCCACTGAATGCTGCTGAGGGCTTCTGTCGTCATGGTCAGGACTCCAAAAACATCGTTTCGCCGCGGGGCGTGATGTCGATGACGTTGCGCGGCATTTGCTGCTGGCGGTCTGGGTGCACTCGGCCGGTGGACCGCTCCCAGCGCTGCATCTGCTCTTCGCGGTCACGCTCGGCGAAGGACTGCAGCTGGCGTGGTGCCTGGGGCTGGGCTTGATGGCGGGGCTGCACCCAGTCGGCACGGAAGCCGCGCCAGCCGTTGCTGCAGCAGGTCTGCAGGGCAGCTTCCAGCGTGAATCCGGCTTTGCGGGCTTCTCGCTCGATCCCGTCCACAGCGGTTTGCGTGACCGTGGCCTTCAGCGTCTTGCGCTGCTGCAGCCAGTCGGTCCAGGTCTGGTCGGTCACGCCATCGGGTTTCGGAACAGCAGGCACGAGCGCGGATGCGCGCGTTGTATTCTTTTGTTCCTTGGTATGTTCTTTGGTCTGTTCTTTGCGTGTAGCCGAATCGGCTACCACGCGTGTAGCCTGATCGGCTACCGTTTGAGTAGCCGAATCGGCTACCGTTGCCTGTTCGGCTACCGTAGCCGAATCGGCTACTTTTTCGGCCTGCAAAACGTCAGGCACATCCAGGGTGTAACGGGTCGATTTGGAGTAGCCGCCCTGCCCTTCTTTGCGCAGCCAGCCCAAGGCCACCAGGGCAGTTGTGGCGCTGCTGATGTTGGACGGATGCATGCCCGTGCGCTGGGCAATTTCAGAGCGAGAAGGCCACACGGTATTGGTGGCCTTGTTGCGGAATGAGAAGAGCGCGATCAGCACACGGGTCTGCTCGAGCGTCAGGCGACGGTCGGTGGCCACTTCCAGCGGCACCACGGCGAATGGAGGAAGGTTGCTCATAGCCGTGTCCGATCTGCTGAAAATCCGTTACGCAAAAGTTCAAGAGAGGCCATCACTGCCTCCTAAATGGCAAAACCCTGCCCTGCTGCGGCGTGATGCGGTAGCGGTGTTCCAGGCTTTGCTGTGCCAGCTTCGTGGCAGCTTGTTGACGGGTAAGCCCATGCTCTGCGGCGTAGGCATCGAGTGCAGCGGCTTCTCGTTCCGAAAGGTCGAGGGGCTGCCCGGTCTGGGGTGGAGCTGGCACTTGGTTTCATTCCGCGTTACGCAACCGTTGCTGAAATGACGCGCCAGCGTCACGAGTTTGTAGCTCGCATTTCTGTAGCAGCCGCTGCAGACTTGGAGCTATGGAAACGAGACAAACCCTCCAGAACCAGCTCGCGCAGAAACACAGACTTCTGCATGCCGTTGAACTCGGCCATCGCTTCGGCCAGCCTGTCCTCTGCATCGTTCAGGGACAGGTTCACACGGTTCTTGCGAATGTGGGCGGGGTCGGCGTACATGATTCAGGCCTCCTTGATGGGGTTCTTGTTGAGGGATGGGGAAAAGGTGCCCGCCGCCTCCCGGGGCAGAATGGAAGCTCCTACACAACCATTCCCGGGAGGGGCAGACATGAACATTCCAGAGGCGCTTGCTGCCACGAAGGCGGCATACGACTTGGTAGCGTTGGGCGTCGCCGCACGCGACGAAGCCAAAGTGAATTCGGCGCTGGTCGATTTGCAGGCCAGGCTGTTGGATGCACTAGTCATTGCAACTACCCATGTGCAATCGACGAACACGCTCGAGCTCGAGGTCCAGAAGCTTCGAATGGAGGCCATAGAGGCGGATGCTCGCCAGGCCGAACTGGAAAGACAGATCAAACAGCGCAGCCAATACAAGTTGACCGAGGTGGCTCCCGGAAAACTGGTGCGCGAACTTGTGGAGTCGACGGAGGGCCAAGTGGGCAATCCGAAGTACTTTTGCGCTACGTGTTATGGCGAAGGACGCGAGATTCCACTTCAGTTCCATCCCAAGCCTTTGACTGGTGGACCGAAGATCGAATGCCCTTCCAACGACAAGCATTCGATCTACCTTGCAAGAGAGTCCGCCCCTCTCCTGTACCCGAACATTGGGATCGTTTGACATCAAGCGGCCTCTTGTCCGGCGGGGGCGGGCTGCTCTGCTTGCTGCATGCGCCAGAGGGCGGCCTGCACGCGGTCAGCCAGCCGAGCAGGAAGCTCAGTCGGCCATTGCGAGATGGCTTGGGAATTGATGCCGATGGCTTCGGCCGCCTTGGCTACAGAGCCGCCAAGCAAGGTGATGGCTTCAGTTTTGGTCATGCGCACATGTTAGAGCACTTACAAAAAGAACGCAAGCACTCTAACCACAAGAACTCGTAAGCTCTCTAACATGTCAACGCTTCAAGATCGAATCGCACACCTGATGTCTGAGACCGGCATGTCCGTTGGCGAGATAGCCAAAGTGACCGGCGTCACATCATCTGCAGTTACACAGTGGAAAGACGGGCCAACCAAGAGCCTCAAGACAGCGCCTGCGACGAAGCTTGCCGCTGCCACCGGCTTCAATGCCATGTGGATAGCAACCGGCACAGGCCCAGTAAAAAGCGATACCGCCGGCTTTGATGTCAATGCCCGTCCTGTTCTCGAAGGCATGCGGGCCTATCCTGTTATTTCCAAAATCCAGGCAGGCCTCGTGAAGGAGGCTGTTTGCCCGTATGAGCCCGGCGATGGATATGCGATCGAGTTTGGCGAGGACGACGCCTCGTCCTGGGCGTTTTATTTCGAGATCGAGGGCGAATCAATGCTGCCTGAATTCAGGCCAGGCGACAGGGTTCTGATTGATCCTGAGGTGCCCCCTCGCCCTGGAGACTTTGTAGCGGCTCGCAACAGCAAGGAAGAGGCGACTTTCAAAAAATACCGTGTCCGCGGCATTGATGAGTCTGGCAAAGAGGTTTTCGAACTGGTTCCTCTCAACGATGACTATCCAGTGTTGCGTAGCGATGAACACCACCTGTCAGTGATCGGCACTATGCTTGAACACAGACGAAAATTTAGACGCAAATAATGTTAACGGCGGGGAGGGAGTGATTATGAAATATTTGTATGCAATAGCATTGATAGCGGCATCTTCAAATTCTCTCGCTGAGAATGCCACATTTGGAAAATGGAGAGTATTTGGTGATGCCAATGGATCACCGCCAATCGCTTTAACATCTAATGACAGCGACAATGCCTTTGGACAAGTATGCGCGGATGACTCTGAAGCTTGTTTTTGGCTCATTCTCTCTCCAAAGACTCCATGCAAAAAGGGAGATGAGGCACCAATTATTGCAAACTCATCAAATGGTGCAGTTCAGCTAGTTACTATCTGCGCTGGAATATTTGAGCTATCAGGAACGAAGTATCACCGATATCTGCTATCTCCTTTCGATGATATTGAATCAGTAGTAAAGAAAAGCAGTGGGATCTTATCTTTCGCCATACCGGTGCAAGCGGGATCATTCACCGTCATGCGCTTTGACTTAAATGGCTCGACCAAGGCGATTTCATTTCTTGATGTGTTAAAACAGAAGTTTTTTAACAAAATTAATTCAACATCAACTAAAGATATAAACCTCTGATGAACCTCTTCCACGCCGGAAAATACTTATAGTTTTTATGCGAGATATTTAATGAATGGTGAATTACCAAGTCTTATTCGGAAGTTTGATTCCATTCTCAAGCATGACAAGCTAACTGAATATGATTACAAGCTGATATCATTACTCTCGAAAATTATTAGCATTTATCATACAACCGCATCCAGAAGTTTCGACACCTCAACGGAAGTACATAATCTTTTGACCCATAGGTTTAAAGAAATGTTGAAAGATGGTGTTAGTAACCCAGACGAGAAAAAGTCTCTTTCATTGATTCTTGATGCTGCAAGTAGCAACATCAGAGATACCTCAAAACTTCTTGAGGAATTCATCCAGACTTCAGATGCGCTGGAAGTATTTATCGATGAATACATAAAGTCGCGGGACAACACGCCATGACTTATCTGGAGAGAGTTACTGAGCAGAATGCTGAAGAGCTTTTTAAGAGAGTTCAACGCCTTCCTGAGCTAGAGGGACAGTCTTCCCATGGCGGCGGTGATGGATACAATGGATCTATGGAAGCCCGAGTCAAAGCCCTTGAGGAAGCTGTCAAGAATCTGCCCACCAAAGCAGACTTTGCAGAACTGCGTGCTGACGTGAAGACAGGTATCTCCGATCTGCGAGCAGAGATGCACAAGACCAACATCGACATCCACAAGTGGATGATCGGAACGGTAATCGGCCTTTTCCTAGGGTTTGGCGGTCTTTTTCTTGCGATGAGCAATGCTCTCAAGCAATCATCGCCGGCATCTACCTCTGCGATTGCACAGCCAACCACGCCGCCACCGATCATCATCAACGTGCCAGGTGCGGCACCAGCTGCTACCCCATCGACTGCACCGCAACAGTAGCTATCACCAACTCAAGACCAGCCCGCCCAGAGCGGGTTTTTTTCGTCTGTGTGGTGTGTGGTCATGGGACAAATGTTAGCACTCTGAAAATATTTAAGTAAGTATGCTTGACAGTTGTTGTTAGCACTCTTACATTACACCCATCGCAGCACAAAGCAGTAACGCAAAAGTGCAGCGGTGGGTGCCAAGTGATCGAGCCGACACCCAGCGGTCTTTAAAAGTTTGAGAACTGATTGGTTGGGGTGGTCGCTGAGGAAGTTCAGCGGGAAGCAGGACGGTTGCCCGCCCTGCCCCACTTGGTCACAGCATCAGTATCAGAACGATGTAGCCGATGGCTTGGATGCACTTAGCCACATCGATCTTGATGCTCACCTTCACTTGGCATTTCATTGGTTGCCCTTTGGAATGCCCCGTGGCCACGGGACGTTGATCCCGCTGACTTCTTATTACGCGCCGTTGCTAGCGCGGCTCTTGGCTTACCGCGAATAGGCCTTGAGCACGGCTGGCATCAGAAGGGTTGGTGCGCGGCATGGCTTGCGCTATTAGCGTGACTCGACACGTCATGCCGATCACTCCCTGCAGATGCTTCACCTTCTGCGGCATGTCGACTGGCCGCAGTGGGGCGCTAGCAGCCCCACTGCGAGTATCTCAGATTGACCACCCCACCCAATCAGTTCTTGAACACCGAAGGATGAACAGGCCGTAAGGCCCTGCCCCTGTGCACCACGGCAGAAGCAAAAGTGGGATGGCTAAGCCCGTTGAACTACCGGAACCGAAGCCACATGCAAGACGAGTTGGAACTGTCCGCGAGGATGGGTATGCCAGCCGCGCCCCTGGGGTAACAACCAGGGGAATCAAACCAGAGCGCCTTGAACCAGGGCGTTGCGGTTTGACCAACGAAAGGGCGCAAATGAGCAGCTTTGAACAACAAATCACCGAGCTCACGCTGAAGCGCGAGATCAACAAGCGGGAACTCTTCGAGAAGGAGGCTCTGCGGCTTAGGAACAAGGAGCGGTTCCTCGTCTACGGCGAGCACACTGACATCAAGGAGCGCGTTGCTCTGGATTCTGAGATCGCCTGCCTGGAGGCCGACCGTCAGCGCACAAAGGTGGAGCTGATGAAGCTCAAACTGATTGCCAAAGAGCGGCGAACGACCTCCCTGGTTGTGCTTCTGTGCGATGCGCTGGCTGCCCATGGCCTCAAGCATGAAATCACGGCTGCCTCAGAGAAGGCAACCGAGATGCTTCGCGAAGAAGGTCTCATTGATGCCTACAGATCGAATTTGGGAGTGTGAGGTGACTGAAATGTGAGCGATTTGCCAGCATGCGGCCTGCATGCGCCTTCCCCCGCAGGGCTAAGCGGGGCCAAAAACAAAAGCGTCTTCATCCGAGGGCGCTTTTCTTTTTTCACAAGGAGCACCCATGGAAATGCACATTTCACCGGCTACCAAGCACCGGGCCGAGCTGGCCAAGATCATGGCGGCAGCCGATTCGTTCCAGCCTGAGCGCGGGATCATCGCTGGCGGCGCGCTCACAAGCGCTTTCACTGGCCGTGAAATCAACGATATCGACATCTATTTCGGCTGTGTCGGCGACTTCCAGTTGGCAGTGCAAGACGCTTACGACGAAGGCTGGTGGTGCGTGTCCGCAACCGATCGCGCTGTGACTTTCATCCGTGGGCCGCGCGTCATCCAGTTGATGTGCTTCGGCTTCTTCGCAAGTCCGGCAGAAGTATTTGATGCCTTCGACTTCACGGCCTGCATGGGCGCATACGACATCGAGGGCCAGCAGTTCGTCTTCCATGAAGACTTTCTCAAGCATGCGGCTCAACGCCATTTGAGCTTCCACAACGGAACGCGCTACCCATTCGCGTCGCTGCTGCGGGTCCTGAAATACCAATCTCGGGGCTACACGGTTGGTAAGGGTGACCTGCTGCGGATTGCTTTGTGCTGCCATCGCATCCCATTGGAAACCTGGGATGACCTCGCCAAGGCAATCGGCGGCCAGTATGGCGAGAAGGTCAATCTGGACGAAAGCCAGCCGTTCTCGATTGAAGCCGCTCTGCAGCTTCTCAGCAGTTCGGAACTCATGATTCCTGCCCAGTCCGAAGAAATGCCGGGAAGTGCAGAGGAGCTCCTGCAGAAGATCGGCATGCCATTTGAAGAACTGGCAGTCGCTTAAATCCACCCCCTGGCCAGCGCGCCAGGGCCATCCGGCGTGACCACTCGAGCAGGTACGTCAGCACAGGAATGGGCCTGGGCTGGCGTCGATTACGAGCTTGGCAAGAGTGGTCACGCCGGATGGCGCGGCATTTATTTAACCCTTGCGCATTTGTCTAGCTGGACCCTCATCTGGCGAACCGCTGCGCCGTCTACCTACTCCTCCCTCACTTCGCAGTGAGCTTGCCACCTCAGGGTGGCTTTTTTATTCCTGGAGCTTGTCATGAACGCCCGACCTCCTATCTACCTCGGCCCCACGCCAAACCCTCATGCAGACGCCGAGCGCTGGAACGATGAGCAGGAGGCTGCCAACGCTCTGCACGAGACCGCTGCCGTCCAAGCGCCGGGCATCGTGGCGCGACAGTTCGCCAAGGTGGTCAAGCCTGCCGACTGGTTCGACAAATACGCTTTCGCCGGCGGCATGAGCGCAGACGAGCTGCTGTATCAGGCCATGGAAGCCAGCGACGACGCGACGCAAGCCGCCTTTTCTGAGCTGATGGTCAGCCCTGCGGCCCAGCCACTGCGCGACGCCATCGGCGCGCACTTCGCCAAGAAGAACGCTTTCGCCATCTACACCGACTACCTGGAGGATCTTCAATGACACCCGCTCAACGAGTAGCCCAGCACCCTGCCCTTGCCGAGTTCTGCGCCCAGCAGGTGCTGGCCCAGATGGCAGAGCCGCTGTCCCCCGAGCAGATCCGCGCTGCTCTGGCCCCTGAAACCGAAAACCAGTATGAGGCGATATGAGCTACTGCCGATACAGCTTGGCATGGCGCGGCTCCTGCAAAGCCGAATGCGAGGGTGATATCTGCGAGACACATGCCAAGGTCAAGTGCTGTGTCTGCGGAGAGCAGGCCACCAGTGAATGCAACCACACGGGCCAATTCGTTTGCGGAGCGCCCATGTGTGACAACTGCGAAGAGTTCACTGACGCCAGCAAGCCGGCAGGCGGTTGGGGATTCATGAACCACATTCACCGGAAGAAGGAGTCTGCATGATGCCCTCCTCCATCCAACTCCAGCGCCTCCCGCGCCGCAAGAAGCCCGCACCAACGCGGGCTTTGTTGTTTCTGGTGCTGCTGCTGATCGTGCTGTGTTCCGGCCTGTCCGGCTGCAGCGCCCAGGCAGCTGATGCACCGATCACCACTACAGCCGCCGACCTCAAGCGTGCCGCCGCCGGCGCGTGGCTATGCCCGGGGATGCATGCCGAGTGGATTGATTCGCAGACCGTGCAATGCCTTAGAGAAAAACCATGAACCAAGACCGAGACCCAATTTACGACGCATTGAAACTGAATTCGAAGGCGAAATTCGATGCCGATCGTGCACGCTTCTTGAAAGAGGCCAATGAAGACAACGATGGTGGATGGACTGTGCACACCGACTTCCATTGGTCGCGCATGGTTGCCGGCCAGCGCCTGGACTACTGGCCCAGCCGGAAGAAATACCAATATGCCGGGCGCGTGATGCGTGGCGATGTGATGGCTTTCATCAGAAAGAAAGAAGGCCGCACATGATCATCCCCGCCGCCCTCCTCTTCATCGCTCTCGCCTTCTTCGCCCTAGCCAGGAAGCCATGAGCAAAACAGACACCAAGCCCGGTACCGCCAGGGCTTTTCTTTTGTGGGTGGCCAGCAGCGCTGCCGCCCTTCTCGCCGATATCACCCAAGTGAGGTTTTCATGAGCATGTCCGCTCCCCATGAAATTTACGTCCGTCACACCAGCAAGGACGGTTCTTCCTATGTGCAAGAGCACCGCGTCTGGGACGCCGACCGATTCATGGCCGCGCGCCGTGATGATGTTGCAAAAGAAGGCGGCAGGTCTGCTGTGCAGCAGCTGACCCGCGAGCAGTTCCTGGCACAAAAGAAGTGAGGCCCACCATGAGCAACGCTCTCACCGCTCAGCAATCGACAGCTCTGCGGCCCGCCGGCCAGTTTGACCTGAGCCCTCAGACTTTCGACCAGGCCCTGACGTTTTCCCAGTATCTGGCCGATAGCGACCTGGTGCCCAAGGACTTCAAGGGCAAGCCGGGCAACTGCCTGATTGCCATGCAATGGGGTAGCGAGTTGGGCCTGAAGCCGCTGCAGTCCCTGCAGAACCTGGCCGTGATCAATGGCCGCCCTGCCCTCTGGGGTGATGCTGTGATTGCCCTGGTCATGGCCAGCCCGGTCTGCGAGTACGTCACCGAGGACGATGATGGTGAAACGGCCTTCTGCCGGGTCAAGCGCAAGGGCGCACCCGAGCAGGTTCGCAGCTTCAGCATGGACGATGCCCGCAAGGCCGGCCTCGCTGGAAAACAAGGCCCATGGACGCAGTACCCCAAGCGCATGCGCCAGATGCGCGCCAGGGCATTCGCACTGCGCGACGTGTTCCCCGATGTGCTGCGCGGCATGCCCATAGCTGAAGAGCTGCAGGACATTCCCACTGACACGCCAGCAGCATCCCATGGCGAGCGCCACATGGGCCAAGCCGAGGTGGTTCAACCTGAATGGCCGGCTGATCGCTGGGCAGCAGGCTTGCAAAAGTGGGTGGACGGCATCGCTGCCGGCAAGCCGCTTGCTGATGTGCTGGCATGGCTCAACAGCAAGGCCAAGGTCACTGCAGAGCAAGAGCAGCAGCTGCGCGATGAAGTGGCAAAGCGTCAGCAGGTAGCCGACACCAGCACCACGGCGCCTGATCCTGAAAAGTTGGGCGCCGAAATCAAGGCCTGCACTGACCTGAACAAGCTGTACGACCTGGGCAACCAGATCGAAACCATTGCTGACCCGTCGCAGCAAGCCACCCTCACCGACATTTTTGATGCCCGCGCAGCAGAACTGGAGCAAGCATGACCATGCAACTCGTGAACCTCATCCAGGGCAGCCCAGAATGGCATGCCCACCGCCGCAACCACTTCAACGCCAGCGACGCGCCGGCCATGATGGGCTGCAGCGCCTACAAGAAGCGCTCTGAGCTGGTCAAGGAACTGGCCACGGGCATCGTTCCGGAAATCGACGCGGCCACGCAGCGCCGCTTCAATGACGGTCACCAGTTCGAAGCCCTTGCCCGGCCGCTGGCTGAACAGATCATCGGCGAAGATCTCTCGCCATGTGTCGGCACCCGTGGAAAGTATTCAGCCAGCTTCGATGGCCTGACCTTCATGAACGACACGGCCTTTGAGCACAAGACGCTCAATGCCGACCTGCGTGAGCTGCTGGCGCGCGGCTGCGACGGCATTGACCTGCCGCTGCAGTATCAAGTGCAGATGGAGCAGCAGGCCATGGTCTCAGGCTGCGAGCGCATCCTGTTCATGGCCAGCAAGTGGACGGCCGAAGGCCTGCCTGTGGAAGCCCTGCACTGCTGGTATGAGCCGAACGCCGAGCTGCGCGCCCAGATCATCGCCGGCTGGGAGCAGCTGGAGAAGGATGTGGCGGCCTACGTCACCGAGGAGGCGGCCCCAGAAGTTGTCGGGCAGTCTCCTGAAACACTGCCCGCGCTTCGCATCGAAGTGCAAGGTGCTGTCACGGCATCGAACCTGGATGCCTTCAAGGTCACAGCACTGTCCGCCATCCGTTCAGTCAACACTGAGCTGAAAACAGACCAGGACTTTGCTGATGCAGACAAGGCGGTCAAGTGGTGCGAAGAAGTTGAAAGCCGCCTGGACGCCGCCAAGCAGCATGCCTTGGCCCAGACCGAGAGCATCGACCATCTGTTCCGCACCATTGATGAAATCAGCGAAGAGGCTCGGCAGGTTCGCCTGAAGTTGTCCAAGCTGGTGAAGTCTGAGAAGGAGAAGCGAAAAGAGCAGATCGTTCTGGACGGCAAGAAGGATCTGGACTGCCACATTGGTGAACTGGAGAAGCGCCTGGAAGCGATCGACGGGCGTCCCTGCCGATTCCCACAAGTTGCTGCAGACTTCGCCGGGGCAATCAAGGGCCTCAAGTCGCTGGACAGCATGCGTGACAAGGTGGCCGTGGCCCTGACCAATGCCAAGCACGAAGCCAACCAGCTGGCCGACCGCCTGGAAGCCAACCGCAAGCACCTGATGCAAGAGGACGGCGACTGGATTGCACTGTTTGCCGACTTTGCCGCCGTGGGCACCAAAGCTGCAGAGGACTTCCAGGCCCTGGCCGCCCTGCGCATTGGCCAGCACAAGCAGGCCGAGGCCGCTCGATTGGAGAAGGAACGCGAGAGCATTCGATCCGAGGAGCAGGCGAAAGCTCAGGCGGATCTTGCCCAGCAGCGCGACCTGATCCAGCAGCAGGCCCAGCAGGAGAAGGCCGAAATTACCCAGGCTCAGCAGGCCGGAGCCCTGTCCGCGCCCATGGCTGACGATCTGGCAGGCCTCGTGCAGGACAAGGCAATGGAAGGCATGGCCGGCATCGACGCCAAGCAGGCGATCAGCACGGCCAAGGCCAGCGCTGCAGCAGCAGACACCAGCCCCGTCATGACACTGGGCCAGGTCAACACGCTGCTGGAGGCGGCCGGCCTGGGCAAGATCAGCGCCGCCACGCTGGAGCATCACGGCATCAAGTTCACCCGTGAGCGTGGGGCCGTGCAAGTCACCGAGGCCAACACCAAGCGCCTGGCGCTGCTGCTGTCCCTGGGCTTCCGAAAGCTGGCCGACGAACTGCAGGCAGTCACCGCCTGATCAACATCAATAGCAACCACCGTAAGCCTGCTCTAACCCAGCAGGCTTTTTCATTGAAAAGAGGATTCCATGGCCTTTGAACTGACCCACCCCACCAATGTCGTAATCACCAACGCCAATCCCCGCCGCGAGCTACACGGCGAAGAGAAGGTGCGCGCCATTGACTTGGCATGCTCGCTGACCGGTGAGAACACGCTGCTGGATCTGATTGAGCCCGGCCTGCGTGCACACCACTACTGCAACAAGGCGGCCAAGGACGGCCAGGACGAAATACCCGGCCTGGATATCCAGCTTCCGAACCTGCGCCACCCCCAGCTGCCGCTGATGTACCACTATGGAAAGGGCCTGAAGTTCCGCGGCTACCGCCTCACCCAAGACTGGGGCCTGGACGAGTACCACGTTGATTTCACCGATGTGGTGGTGTCGAACCTGCAGTACGAGCTCTCCGAAGGCGGCAGCGTCACCATCAAGTGGACCATCTCGTACAACGGCGAAGAGCTGCAGGACAACGAGCTGTTCGGCGAGCTCTCCGGCTTGGCCGCCGAAGGCGAGATCTCCATCAAGCTGCTGGCCCCGGCTGAACTGGTCCAGGCCAAGAAGGGATATCGAGCAGGAAAGCCTGACACGCCCAGCACCGGCGGCAACCCAGATCAGCTCGGCCTTGAGGATGGAGAAGACGGCGAGAAGCAGCAGACCCCCGAGGATGCGTTTGCAGCTGCTGTGAGTGGGGAGGCCCAGTCGTGAACGCATTCGACCAAGCAAAGCCGCGTCGCAAGGTGCACAAGACCGTGAAGAGCATCGACGTTGAGCTCATCACGATCAAGAACGATCCCTTCCCCGGCCAGCGCGCATGCCCCGAAGGCAAATATGCGGAGCTGTTCGCCAAGATGAAGCCAGGGCAGTGCCTCTCCTGCGAGCCTGATGAAGTTCAGCCCCTGGGAGCGGCCATGCGCAAATGGATCGCCAGCCAGGAAAAGGCCGACAAGCTGGAGGTGCGCACCATGTCGCGCTTTCCGGGAGATAGCCGGGGCCGCGTCTGGCTCATCGCCAAGGAGGCCAAGCTGCGCAAAGTGGCTTGAGCTTTTGTCACCCATCACAGCCCGCCGCCGCGGGCTTTTCTCTTTCTGGGAGCCACCCTCATGAAGCAACCTATCAAGATGACCCCTGGCGATGAACTGCACCTGACAGCACTCATGGCACCGTTCAGCCTGAACCTGGTCACCGGCCAGGACAGACAGCACCTGCTGGGCTTCGGCCGCGCCGCGTTTGAAGCTGGCAAGGCCGGCCAGTGCCTGCACCAAATCCAAGAACCCTACGCCTCAGAACAAGCCGCATGGCATGCAGGCCTGGACGAAGGCCGGGCACAGGCTGGTGCCAGCCAGCGCGCGATGGTTCGTTACTGCCCCGAATGCGGCCATGTCGGCGAAGTTGGAGCGGGTCATCGCGACTGCTGCCCTGATGGATCGCAGGCATTCATGGTGCCAGAGAAGCACGCGAAAGGCCTGCGCGCAGGGTTTCTTGCACAGATTGCCCAGGCAGCGCCCGCAGCCGTGGCAGTGCCTGAAATGCCCAAGACGGATGACCGACGACCGTACAACGATGCCGAGCCGGATGGCTACCTAGAAAGCGATAACGACTGGATCGGCCGAAATTTGGCGGCGGTTCACTGGTTCATTGAGAACCATGCAGCTATCCGCGCCGCGCTTGCAGCCACCCCGGCACCCTCGCCAGTGGTGATAAAGAGCGACACGCACGGCATGAACCTCGGTCAGCGCATCCTGCATGTCGGTGGCCGTGAGAACGCTCAGACCTATATCGAGTTCGGGAGCGTTGGCGCGGTCGACATGCTTGTGTCTCAAGTTCTGCGCGACCTTCCTGGCGGGGCTCCGGGCTTTGAGGCTGATTTTGGATCTGCGGCAAGGCGCTATTCCAAAGATCAGCAGGATCGCGCCCTGCTGGCTACTGCTACCGGACTTCCCGCGCAGGCGGTGCCCGTGGCGGTGACAACTGCCGAGGAGCTGGAAAAGCTGAGCGGGGAAAACGCAGGATCAAAGATGGCGACCGTGTTTCACCCAGCGTCGAGCGGCTTCCCGGTGAAGCTCTACACAGCACCCCAGGCGCAGGCAGACGCGCGGGATGCGGGAAAGCTGCAGTTTCTGATGGAGGCAGACCAGCATCTGCTGCACCGATTCATCGAGACGACAGAGGACGATGAGAGCTACGACCTCAAAAAAGAGGAGATTAAGCGACTCGCGGAACTCGGAGTTGTCAGCAACCACGGGTTTGGACGGTACAGCGTGACGATGTTTGGCTATTGGGCGCACGAACAATTTTGGCACCAGAACCCCAGCCTGCCATTGAAGACCAATTCTGACCGAGACCGCGAGCACCGCGCCGCAATCGCCGCCCAGGCAGCGCAAGGGGGTGAAGCATGATCCCAGATCGCCAAACAGACCCGCTGGGTTACGCGCTGTGGTGGCTCGGTGACTTGGTGCCAGTTCTGCAAGCCAAAGCCGACGCCTACCGCTTGGAGCTGCGCAGCCGCGACGTGCCCAATGCCGATCGCGCCGCTGGATTGAAACGGCTGAAGCACCTCGCTGACCATCGCGGGCTTTTAGAGCGACTGCCATACGAGCGACGTAGCTGCCGCAGCACCGTGTTTGTGCCGGTCAAATTCCTCAATGAGTATTTCATGGCGCAAGCGGCAGAACGCGATGCCCAGGCAGCAGCCAAGGAAGGAGCGCAGCAAGCATGAGCACTGAAGCAGCAAAAGCAATTGGCGAGGGCATCGCATGGCTGGGCTTCTGGCTTGCTGCCGGCGCTGTACTTGTCGCCGCAATCATGAATGGATGGAAGCCATGGCAATGACAGCACACCAAGCCGACGATCTGCGCACCCTGGCCGCAGCCGCCGAGAAAGATGGCCAGCACATCTACACCCACTGGCGCGATAGCAACGCGGCCAAGGCCAATGAGGCATGGCACAAAGCAGCCAGCCCCGAGCTATTCGTCGGCCTGCTGGACCGCATCGCAGAGCTGGAAGCCCAGCAGGCGCGCAAGCCACTGACAATTCCCGCGCTCGACACTCGCTCAGTTGTCAGTGACGACGAGTTGGCAAAGGCTTTTGCCGGCACGAACTTTGGCGGCGCAGATCACCGGCAAGAGCTGCATATCGCGGTTCTGAAAAAAGCATCCGGCTATTACTGCGGTCACACCATCACAACCATCATGCGGGAGCTTCGCCTTATCGGCGCGGACAACCTTCCCACAAAGAAGGGACGCAAGCTGATAAGCCTCGCATTTCACGCACTGATGGTGGGTGGCCCATGAGCCACCGAGCCCGCGACAGATGGCGCGAACCTATCAACCACCCAGAGCCCCGCTGATGCGGGGTTTTGCTTTTGGAGACCTAGATGCTTGATGCAAAAGCCGTTGCCGGGATGCTCGGACTTAGCGAGCGAACCGTCTATGAACTCGCAAAATCCGGGCGCCTGCACTGCTACCGATTCGGTAGTGCTGTGCGCTTTGAAGAATCTGACATAGAGGAATACAAAAAATCATGCCGATCCGTTTCGACTCCCGCAACCAGCGTTGGCGCTTTGAGTTCGACCAGGTTATTGCGGGCCAGCGGCAGCGGGCTAGCCGCCTTCTTCCAAAAGGCTACACCAAAGCCGAGGCCCAAAAGTTCGACCTCGAAGAGACCAAGCGACTCCACTCGATTGCGACTGGTGTCAGCAAGCCCGAGCCACTGATTGAAGATGCGGTACTGCTCTATCTGAAGTACCACGCACCAGCACTCAAGAGCTATGAGAACATCGTGCGCGAGCTCAAGGCCTGCTACAGCGCCTATGCTGGAAAGCCGTTCTCAGCTCTGCCAGCCATTGCCATCAGCTACCGGCCTGTGGGTGATGACAAGAAGCTGATGTCTGCGGCGACGGTGCGCAACCGGCTCTCCTACCTTCGAGCGGCTTGCCGCTATGCGTGGAAGCACCATGGACTGGGCGACCGAAACCCAGCCGAGCGCGTCAGCATGCCGAAGGTGCGCAACGAGCGTCATGTCTACTTGGGCCGCGCCGAGTTCCTGAAGATCTGTTCTAAGATCCGGCCCGGCAAGGAGAGGGCCGCTATCCGCATTGCGTTCTACAGTGGCATGCGGGCGGCTGAGGTGGGCTTGGCCCAGGTCGCCTACGGGGGAGATGTGTTTGAGCTGAGCAGCCAGCACACCAAGAACGGTCAGCCCCGCGCTGTTCCTATTCACCCCCGAGTCGCCCACATCGTGCGCAACCCTACCCTTTGGCCGGTGAAGCCGACAAAGTGGACGGTCAGCAAGGCATTCAAGGCTGGCGCCCGAGCGGCTGGTTTCGGTCATGCCAGGCTGCACGACTTGCGGCATAGTACGGCGAGCGAGATGATCAACGCCGGAGTTGATCTCTACACGGTTGGTGGGGTACTGGGGCACAAGTCGGCGGTCAGCACCAAGCGCTACAGCCACCTTGCGACCCAGACTCTCCAGACCGCTGTTGCGTTGGTTGGCAAAAAAATCCGCACACCAACCAAAAGAAAGGCGGCTTGAATTTGATTCTTGCTGCTTAATTGATAGCAAAAGAAAAAGGCCCCGTATTGCTACGGGGCCTTGTTATCTTTGGTGGGTCCTGCGAGATTCGAACTCGCGACCAACGGATTAAAAGTCCGCTGCTCTACCGACTGAGCTAAAGACCCTGCCACACATCAAAAGCAGTAGTTGCCTAATCAGTGGAATGACGTTATTGTAATCTATTTTTCCCGGCTCTTTGCCTAATTCTTGAATTAGTTGGATCAGTTGGGTTTGCGAGCCAATTGATCAAGCACCCAGCCTGCTGCGCACTGACCAAAGGTCGCTGTTACAGCCACGACCGAGCCATAGCCGTGGCAGTTGAGACTGCCATCACCACCTTCGATCGAGCAAGACGCATCAGGTGGTGCCACGGCCTCGCGGCTGAACACACAAGTCACCCCCATGCGCTTGCCATCCCTGGGAGCGCCATGCTGCTTGCGCAGTCGGTAGCGTAGCTGCGATAGAAGCGGATCATGTGTTGTCGCACTGAGGTCGGCAATATCCACCAGATGGGCCATGCGCTTTCCGCCCGCAGCGCCGACGGAGATGAAGCACTGCCGGGTCTTGCGCGCATGTGCCGCCATTTCGGCCTTGGCCTTGATCTGGTCGCAAGCATCTATCACCGCATCGGCATCTGCCGGCAAGAGTTGCTGCCAGTTGTCCGGATCGACAAATTCATCGATGCAATTGACCTCGCAGGCAGGATTGATCTCGGCGATGCGATCACGCATGGCATCGATCTTGGCCTGACCGACAGTGCTGGTCAGCGCGTGGATCTGGCGATTGATATTGGACTCGGCCACATGGTCCATATCGATCAGAGTCAAGCGACTCACGCCGCTGCGCGCCAGAGCCTCGGCCGTCCATGAGCCGACTCCGCCCACACCAACCACCACCACATGGGCCGCTCGAATCCGGGCTGCCCCCTGCACGCCGTAAAGGCGCTCCAAGCCGCCAAAGCGGCGCTGCACATCTGCTTCTTCCATAGAAAAAACAGCGCCGGATTGGGGCGCTGTTTCCGCTTGAGGCTGAGAATATTCGGCCATTACTTGAGCGTCGCCAGCTTGGACTTGGCAATCCCTGCGGCTTCCGAGTTCGGATAGGCCTGCAGCAGCTCTTCCAGGGTCTTGCGAGCTGCCTTGGTGTCCTTGAGTTCCACCAGACAGTTGGCGATGGACAGGGCCGCTTCGGGTGCACGAGCATGCATGGGCGCATTGGTCATGACCGAACGGAAATTGGCGATGGCATTCTTGTAGTCGCGCGTGGCGTACTGCGAGTTGCCCAGCCAGAAGCGTACCGACGGTGTATAGCCGCTCTTGGGCCATTGGCGCAGGAAAGCGGCGAAGGCCTGACCGGCCTCCGGGAACTTGCCCGAACGGAACATGCCCAGAGCCTGCTCGAATTCCTGCTGCTCATTGCGGTCGGCGGTGAACTCCACGCCGTCCACGGTCACGCTGACGGGCTCGAACTGGCGCAGCCGCTCGTCAAAGCCCTTGGCCAGATCTTTCTGGCCACGCTGCAACTCCGCGACGTCGCGTGTCAGCTGCTCGTTCTGACCTCGCAGCTTGGCCTGGTCCGACTTGAGCGACTCGATCTGCGACTGCAGATCCAGCAGGCTGCGGCGGGTCTGCTCCTGCGACTGCTGCAGGCTGTCAACGCGCTGGCGCAGTTCGATGATGGCGCGGCGCGCCTCGTCATCACCAAACAGGGCTGCATGGGCGCTGATGGCAGAGCCGGCCAGCAGGCCGGCCACCACCAAGCGAGGCAGCGTTGCGTGACGGAGAGTCAACAAGGCCTGCTTCATCATTAACGGTAGTTGATTTCAACGCGACGGTTTTGGGCGTAGGCGTCTTCGCTATGACCTTCAGCAGCGGGCTTTTCCTTGCCGTAGCTCACCGCTTCAACCTGAGCGTCGTTCACGCCCAGCAGGCCCAGAGAGCGGCGCACGGCTTCAGCGCGCTTTTGACCCAGGGCCAGGTTGTATTCACGGCCGCCACGCTCGTCGGTATGGCCTTCCAGCTGCACCTTGGCAGCGGGGTTGGCCTTGATGAACTTGGCATGGGCTTCGATCTGGGGCTGTGCATCAGCCTTGACAGAGTAGCTGTCAAAGTCGAAGTAGACGATGCGGCTGACACCCTGAGGGCCGGCCTTGGAAGCGGCGGAACCTGTCAGGTCCACGCCCGACACGCCACTCTGGCCCTGGCCGCTGGTGCCAGCACCCTGGCTGGACAGCGAACCGTCAACGGGCTTGTCGTCCAGCTTGACGCCAGAGCTGCAACCTGCGACCAGTGCGGTCACAGCCAAAGCCAGGGAAAGACGTTTGATAGTCAACATGAGATTTCTCCGAACAGTCCACAACGGACTTCATCACTAGAAAGAAAGAGGGAAAGCAAACTTCAGATCAGTGTTTTTGGAACGGGCCCCAGTCGGGCTCACGTATGTCTCCACTTGCACCTGCCAGACGCGCCTTGATCTTGCCGTCCAGCGTAGTGGTCATGAGCGCTTCACGGCCTCCCTGAATGGTGGCGTAAACAATCAGACGGCTATTGGGCGCAAAACTCGGGCTTTCATCCGCCGTGGTGTCCGTGACGGAGTTCACTGTGCCTGTTGCCAGATCCATGACCTGGAGCTTGAAGCCACCGCCCACGCGGGAGACATAGGCCAGCCATTTGCCGTCGGGGCTGATGGCGGGCGAGATGTTGTAGGTGCCGCTGAAGGTCACTCGTTCGGCACTGCCGCCCGAGGACGAGACCTTGTAAACCTGAGGTGCACCGCCACGATCGCTGACGAAGTAAATGGTGCGGCCGTCGCTGGAGAAGCAGGGCTCGGTATCGATGCCGCTGCTTTGCATGAGACGGCGGGGCTCACCGCCCTGGGCGCTGAGCAGATAGAGCTGCGAGCCACCGTCGCGGCTAAGCGTCACGGCCAGACGGCTGCCGTCGGGCGACCAGGCGGGAGCGCTGTTGGAGCCGCGGAAGTTGGCCAGCAGACGACGATGGCCGCTGGCCACATCGTGCACGTAGACCACGGGCTTGCGTGACTCGAAGGACACATAGGCCAGTTGCGTGCCGTTGGGCGCCCAGGCCGGGGAAATGATGGGCTCGGGGCTGGACAGCGCAGATTGGGCATTCTCGCCGTCCGCATCGGCAATCCACAGGCGGTAATGAGCGCCGGCCTTGGTCACATAGGCAATGCGGGTGGAGAAAATGCCTTTCTCGCCCGTGAGCTTTTCATAGATGTAGTCGGCAATGCGGTGGGCCACCAGGCGCAGATCGCCGGTGGTGACTGCGAAGCCCTGGCCTCCCAGGTCCTGGCCTTTGACCACATCCCAAAGGCGGAAGCGCACATCCCAGCGGCCATCGGCCAGACGCGTGATGCTGCCGGTCGCCAGCGAATCGGCCCCCTTCTGGCGCCACTGGGCCACATCGGGGCGCGAGGTTTCGTCAAGCGCCAGGCCTGAGGCATCCACGCCGCGGAACTGTCCGCTGCGCTCCAGGTCGGCCTGGATGATGGCGGAAATCTTCTGTGGGGCCGAGCCCTCTCCCTTGAACTGGGCAATTGCAATCGGCAACTGTGTCAGGCCCACGCCTGTTACCTCAACCCTGAACTGGGCCAGTGCCGGAAGGGCCGGCGTGGCGGCTAGCGTTGCCAGCATGGCTCTACGAGAAGCGCGCGGCCCTGCCGCCCAGGTTGTCAGGGATGGAAGTCGGTCAATAGTCATTGGCAGCCATCAAAATTTCCGGAATTGCCCGGTACAAACACAAGCGCGAATGTTACACACACTGACGGATTCCTGATGTAAGAACGTGCTCAGTAGGGTGATCAAACGCAAGTGCCACAAAACTTTCAGATCGGGAGCATGCCAGAGTCTGCATGAGCGCAGAGGCAATCCCCTTGCCGATTCTGCCGCAGGCTTGCGCTTTATATTCAAACAGGCATAGTTGGTTACAACTTCATCCCAAATTTCATCTATTGAGATCACTGCGGACTCCAAAAGCACAAGCCCTAAAATCACGCGCTTATGCAAGCCACACCGCCCCCATCGCCGAGCGAGACCTCCAAGGCCGTCCCTGCCCCAGCTCCCGCCCAAGCAGCCCCCGTCAATCCATCCGAGCTGCCGCTGATGCAGCGCCTCAAGCGCCTGACACCTTATTTCTCGGGCCAGCGCTGGGCCTGGGGTCTGGCCATTTTTGCCACGCTGGTGGGTGCGGCGACCGAGCCTGCCATGCCGGCACTGCTCAAGCCCCTGCTCGACAGCGGTTTTACGGCAGGGTCGCTGCCGCTGTGGACAGTGCCCGTGTTTCTGATCGGCCTGTTCGTGATTCGCGGCCTGGCCCAGTTCACAGGCCAGTACGCGCTGGCACGCATCACCAATGACGGCATGCTGGGTCTGCGCCAGAAACTCTTCGAGCGCCTGCTGGCCGCAGACATGAGCCTGTTTTCCAGGCAATCGGCATCGGCGCTGTCCAACACCATCGTCTACGAGGTGCAGACCGGTGCCCAGCAGCTGGTGCAGGCCATGATGAGCATTTCTCGCGACGGTTTCACGCTGATCGCCCTGCTCGGCTACCTGATCTATCTGAACTGGCAGCTCACGCTGATCGTGGCCTTCATGGTGCCGGGTGTGGCCTGGGTCATGAAGACGCTGTCGCGCCGCCTCTATCGCATCACCAAGTCCAGCCAGACAGCCACCGACGAGCTGGCCTATGTGGTAGAGGAGAACGTGCTGGCCCACCGCATGGTGCGCCTGCATGGTGCCCAGGCTTCGCAGCAGTCGCGCTTTGGCGAGCTGAGCCGTCAGCTGCGCGGCCTGAACACCAAGGCCACCATCGCCTCGGCCGCCATGACTCCGCTGACCCAGGTGCTGGCGGCGATTGCGCTGTCGGTGATTCTCTGCATCGCCCTGTGGCAAAGCCGCGAAGGCGGTGCCGCCATCGGCTCGGCCAGCGTGCAGGATGTGACCGTGGGCGGCTTTGCCGCCTTCATCTCGGCCATGCTGATGCTGATTGCGCCCATTCGCCGCATGGCCGATGTGGCCAACCCCATCACGCGCGGCGTGGCCGCACTGGAACGTGGCCTGGCCCTGCTCGAAGGCTCCACCGACGAGCAAGGCGGCAGTTTCAAGCCCTGCGCCAAGGTCAGCGGCGCACTGCAGCTGAACGATGTGAGCGTGCAGTTTGGCCCGGACAAGGCTCCGGCCCTCTCGCACCTGAGCCTGAATGTCAAGGCTGGCGAAGTCGTGGCCCTGGTCGGCCCGTCCGGTGCCGGCAAGACCACGCTGGTCAATCTGCTGCCCCGCTTTTTCTCGCCCACCAGCGGCCAGATCATGCTGGAAGGCGTGCCCGTGGCCGACTGGGACCTGAACACGCTGCGCCAGCAGTTCGCCATGGTCAGCCAGGACGTGGTCATGCTCAACGACAGCGTCGCGGCCAATGTGGCGCTGGGCAAGGAGATCGACGAGGCCCGCGTCTGGTCCGCGCTGGAAGCCGCCAATCTGGGCGACTTTGTGCGCAATCTGCCTCAGGGCCTGCACACCCTCGTGGGCCACAATGCCAGCCAGCTCTCGGGCGGCCAGCGCCAGCGCCTGGCCATTGCCCGCGCGCTATACAAGGACGCGCCGATCCTGATTCTGGACGAAGCCACTTCGGCGCTGGACAACGAGTCCGAGCGTCTGGTCCAGCAAGCCCTGAACCGGCTGATGCAGGGCCGCACCACGCTGGTGATCGCCCACCGCCTGTCCACCATCGAGCATGCGGACCGCGTGGTGGTCATGGAACGCGGCCAGATTGCCGAGCAAGGCTCGCATGCACAGCTGATGGAGCTGGGTGGTCTCTATGCCCGCCTGCACAATCAGGTGCGCAGCTCGACCCCCGGTGAGCCTCAAATTTAAGAGCTGCTACCGCATATGAATAAAGGACTTCAGAGTCAAATAACTCTGAAGTCCTTTTTCATTGGGCGCTGGCAGCTACCAAAATACCAATGACAGCGGTGAACAGCGCCCGCTACCAGGTCCCGCGCGAGGGCTGGGTACGGCGCTCATGCTGCAGCGCCTTGCCCAGCAGATCGACCATGTACTGCCGGTCCACCAGCCTGGCGAAATCCGCAGCCGTCATATTGCGCTGGTTGCGCAGCGTGATGTCCGCGCCCTCCTCCAGCAGCAGCCTGACCACGGCTTCGCTGCTGTACTGGGCGGCCAGCATCAGCGGTGTGCTGCCGTTCGGCGATGCGGCATCGATATAGGCGCTTTCCTCCAGCAGCAGCTTGATGATGTCCAGCGTCTGCGGCGTATCGGCAGAAGCCGCATAGTGCAGCGGCGCCCAGCCTTCGCGATTGACGTCCGCGCCGCGCTTGATCAGCTCGCGCACGATATCCAGGTGCCCCTTGATGCAGGCCATCATCAGCGGCGTCTCGTTCTGGCGCGAGGCCAGATTGACATCGATGCGGGGCGCCTTGAGCAGCACATCGAAGACCTTGAGCGAGTCCTGATGCAGAGCCGCCACCAACCCCGGCCGTCCGCGTGAATCCAGGGTGTTGGCGTTGAAGCCGCGAAAGATCAGATTCACCATGGCACTGGAGTTGTCGCTGACCAGCGCCCGCGAATAGTCCTCGTAGTCATTGGCCAGGGCCAGCCCTGGCAGGCCCGCCACCCCGACGACAGCAGCACCCGCCCAGCGCAGGCTCTGGCGGCGGTTCAATGACGATGCAATCGATGGGGCAGCAAAAAGACTCATGCACTCGCTCCGGAGTTCGCTGACAAGGTCACGCCCTTGAACAGGCGGTCAAAGTTGGCACTGGTGGCGGCAGCCACCTCCTCGATGGAGATGCCGCGCACCTCGGCAATCTGCTTGGCCACAAAGGGCACGTAGGAAGGATTATTGATCTTGCCGCGGTAGGGCACGGGCGCGAGATAGGGGCTGTCGGTTTCGATCAACAACCTGTCCAGTGGCACGAAAGCCGCCACGTCACGCAGGTGCTGGGCATTCTTGAAGGTCACGATGCCTGACAGTGAGATGTAGTAACCCATGTCCAGACCGGCACGGGCCACTTCGGCGGTTTCGGTGAAACAGTGAAAAACACCACCTGCCTGGGTGCCGGAATCCGCCTCGCCGCACTCGCGCAAAATGCCCAGGGTGTCGTCGGAGCTGCTGCGGGTGTGGATGACCAGCGGCTTTTGCGTAATCTGCGCAGCCCTGATATGCGTGCGAAACCGCTCGCGCTGCCATTCCAGGTCGGCAATCGTGCGACCGCCCTTGCGGTCTTCCATGCCGTAGTAATCGAGCCCGGTCTCGCCTATCGCCACCACACGCGGCAGTGCTGCGCGCTCCACCAGATCCTGCACGCTGGGCTCGGTCATGTCTTCGGTGTCGGGGTGCACACCCACGGTGGCCCAGAAATTGTCGTAGTCCAGCGCCAGCTGGTGCACCTCGGGAAACTCTTCCATCGTCGTGCTGATGCACAGCGCGCGCGTGACCTTGGCAGCAGCCATGGCTGCGCGGATCTGCGCGATATTGGCACTCAGTTCGGGGAAATTCAGGTGACAGTGGGAATCGGTAAACATAGAAATTGGATCGCCCCTGGGCGGCTGCGCCGCTTCCCCCAGGGGACGACGCCATCGCTGCAGACGGCTCTTGCTCGGCGTCTCTGATGTGGGAGCGCGCCAGTATTAAAAAATCAGATTGTCTGGGTCGGCTTCTCTGAGCTCCGGGCCGTGCCCAGAATCTGCTCGATCTTGGCCCTGAGCTCGGCGGACTTGGCATCCTTGGGAAACTGGATGCCCACGCCCTGGGTGCGATTGCCGGAAGCACGCTCGGGCGTCACCCAGGCCACACGGCCCGCAATCGGATAGCGCTGCGGATCGTCGGGCAGGGTCAGCAGCACATAGACATCATCGCCCAAACGATAGTCACGCTGCGTGGGCACAAAAATCCCCCCTTCGGCGAACAACGGAATATAGGCGGCATACAGCGCCGCCTTTTCCTTGATCGCCAGCTGCATCACGCTGGGACGAGGGGTGGTAGTTGCGTTCATAGTCGGTAGCGGAATTCTTGTGACGGCCGGGCGGCGCAAATCGCGAGGTTAACACCCGGGAAAATTTTGACCAAACCGAGCTTCATGACCTAGCGCACGGCTCTGGCGGCTTTGCCCGAGATCAGCACCGCCCGCGCCCTGGAGGCCAGAGCCTCCATCATCAGCCCGGCATTGAAGGGGTGATCGGCCGTGCGCGCCGCCTGCAACAGCTCGCTCGACCATTCGGCCAGCAGCGCCATGGGCAGCGGCTTGCCCGGCAGATCGGCAGGCGAGAAATACCGGGGCTCGCCGCCACCGGCCAGAGCCATCAGGTCGTGGCAGATTTTCTGCAGCGCCTGCACGGCATCCACCGGTGCAAAAGCCGCAAGCGCAGCCACATCACCCTTGGCCAGCTGCCTTGGCAACTGCGCCCAGGCGGCGGCCTTGCCTGCGTCCGCCGCCATGCGCAGCGCATCGCCGGGCCGGCCGCCGGCAGCCTGCAAGGCCGCTGCGGCATCGGGCTCGTTCAGTCCTTGCGTCTGCAGCCATTGCGCGGCCTCGGCCGCGGCGGGCCAGGTCATGGTGTGCGTCAGGCAGCGGCTGCGAATGGTGGGCAGCAACTGGTGCGCTGCCTCGCTGGCCAGCACGAAGCGGGTGTCTCCGGGCGGCTCCTCCAGCGTCTTGAGCAAGGCATTGGCGGTAATCGCATTCATTTGCTCGGCCGGGTAGACCAGCACGGCCTTGCCGCGTCCGCGCGCGCTGGTACGCTGGCAGAACTCCACGGCATCGCGCATGGCTTCCACGCGAATTTCCTTGCTGGGCTTGCGCTTTTTGTCGTCGATGTCGGCCTGGGCCTTTTCCGGCAGCGGCCAGCCCAGCTCCATCATCTGCACCTCGGGCATGAGCACGCACAGATCGGCATGGGCACGCACCTCGATGGCATGACAGCTGGCGCAATGACCGCAGGCGCCTTGCGCAGACGGCTGCTCGCAAAGCCAGGCGCGCACCAGCGACAGTCCCAGTGCGTACTGGCCCAGACCCGAAGGCCCTTGCAGCAGCCAGGCATGGCCACGCTGGGCCAGCAGGCGGCCACGCTGCGCAGCGATCCAGGGCGCTTCGAGATCGGATGCACTCATGGCTTGCTGCCCACCATGATGGCCAGCCAGCCCTTGCGCACCACGGCCTGGGTGATCTGCTGCCACACGGCGTGGCGGCTGGCATGGGCATCGATGCGCACAAAGCGCCCAGGTGCAGTCCGGGCGCGCTCTGCATAGCCTTGGGCCACTCGGGCAAAGAACTCGCCGGGCTGGGCTTCGAAGCGGTCGGGAACGCGGGCCGTAGCCAGGCGCTCGGCCGCCACTTCGGCGGGCAGGTCAAACCAGAGCGTCATGTCGGGCTCTCGCATGAAATCCGGGGCCTGCCCTGCCTGCAGAGCAGTACCGGTCTGAGCCATGCGCTCCAGAACCGACAACTGCTCCCAGCTGAAACCACGGCCCGCGCCCTGGTAGGCGAAAGTGGCATCGGTGAAGCGGTCGCTGATGACCACCTCGCCACGCGCCAGCGCCGGCTCTATGACCTGTACCAGATGGTCGCGCCGGGCCGCAAAGGCGATCAGCGCCTCGGTCAGCGGGTCCATGGCGTCATGCAGCATCAGGGCGCGCAGCTTTTCGGCCAGCGGCGTGCCGCCGGGCTCGCGCGTGAGCGTGACCACCCGGCCCTGATCGCGAAAAGCCTGGGCCAGTGCCTCGATATGCGAGGACTTGCCCGCACCGTCGATGCCTTCGAAACTGATGAACAGACCCTTGGGTAAAGCTGTACTCACTGATATTTCCTCTAGTGCACCGCAGGGGCTGCACCAGTTGTTTGATTCGACACAGGGCACAGACCACTGCCTTGCGCCCTCAAGGATTGCTTATTGACCGCGTTGGTAGCGGTTGACGGCCCTATTGTGCTCGTCCAGCGAGGCGCTGAAATGGCTGGTGCCGTCGCCCTTGGCCACGAAGTACAGCGCCTTGGTCTGATCGGGCTGCACGGCCGCCATCAGCGCAGCCTTGCCGGGCATGGCGATCGGCGTGACGGGCAGACCCGCACGGGTATAAGTGTTCCAGGGCGTGTCCTCCAGCAGATCACGCTTGCGCAGATTGCCGTCAAAGCTGGCCCCCACGCCATAGATGACCGAAGGATCGGTCTGCAGACGCATGCCTATGCGCAGGCGGTTGGAAAAAACGCCGGCAATCTGCGCCCGGTCTGCAGCGCGGCCGGTTTCCTTTTCCACGATGCTGGCCAGGATCAGGGCTTCGTCGGCAGATTTGAGCGGGGTATTGGCCGCCCGCATGGCCCAGGCATCGGCCAGACGGCGATCCATGGCATGCAGCGCACGGCGCAGCACGGCCATGTCCGAGCTGCCCTTGGCGTAGGTATAGGTGTCGGGAAAAAAACGGCCTTCGGGCGGCACGCCCGCGCGCTCCAGTGCCGTCATCACAGCCTCGTCGCTGAGCCCTGCGCTGTCTTGCTTGAGGAATTCCTCACGCGCCAGCGCCGCGCGCACCTGACGCCAGTTCCAGCCTTCGACAAGAGTCAGTGCACGCAGGCTTTCCTCGCCCCGCGCCAGCTTTTGCAGCAGCACATAGGGCGTGAGCCCCGTGCTCAGTTCGTAGTTGCCAGCCTTGATGGCGCGGTCCTTGCCCGAGAGGCGAAACCACACATAGAGCAGGCGCGCATCGGTTTGCACCCCGGCCTTGACCACGTTCTGCGCCACGCCACGCGGCGTGGTGCCGGGCTCTATCTCCAGCTCCAGACTGGGCTCGGACAGCTGCAGCGGCTGGTTCAGCCACCACCAGGCGCCTCCCGCCGCCAGGGCAGCCAGAAGCAGCAAAAATATCAGTGCTCGAATAAGGGCACGCACAAGCTAGATCCATCAGTACACAGAGCGACGATCATAATTCAGCCATGACCCAGCCCAAGACGCTGCCCCTGAACGGCATTACCCCCATTTCCCACCTTGGTGTCATCCGCGCCGTTGGCGCCGACGCAGCCAGCTTTCTCCATGGCCAGCTGAGCAACGATTTCGCGCTGCTCAAGTTCGATCAGGCCCGCCTCGCGGCTTTTTGCACGGCCAAGGGCCGCATGCTGGCCAGCTTCATCGGCTTCAGGCTCAGCGCTGATGAAATTGTGCTGATCTGTGACCGCAGCCTGCTGGCCCCCACACTCAAGCGCCTGTCCATGTTTGTGCTGCGCGCCCAGTGCAAGCTCAGCGATGCGACGGCTGACTTCGCCCTCTACGGGCTGACCGGCCAGGCCGCCGAGCAGCTTGCCGGCAAGAACGCAGCGGCCTGGGCGCTCAAGCAGCAAGGCGATGCCCATGTGCTCGCGCTCTACCCCGCTGCAGGCAACCAGCGTGCGCTGTGGATAGGCCCTGCGGGTCAGGCCCCCGAAGGGCAGTTGCTGAGCGAAGACCTCTGGCAATGGTCCGAAGTACAGAGCGGCGTGGCCACTCTGTCGGCCCCCGTGGTCGATGCCTTTGTACCCCAGATGCTGAACTACGAATCCCTGGGTGGCGTCAACTTCAAGAAGGGCTGCTACCCCGGCCAGGAAGTGGTGGCCCGCAGCCAGTTCCGCGGCACGCTCAAGCGCCGCGCCTATCTGGTTCATGCCGACCAGGCTCTGAGCGTCGGCCAGGAAGTCTTCAGCGCCGAAGATCTCGAGCAGGCAACCGGCACCGTGGTGCAGGCAGCCGCAGCTCCGCAAGGCGGCTGGGATGCCATTGTCTCGATGCAGATTGCCTCTTCCACCCGCGACGATCTGTTTGCCCATGCTGCGCTGGCCGAAGGCCAGAGCGCCGATACGGGCAAGGGCATTGCGCTGCAGACCCTGCCCCTGCCCTACGAGCTACTGGCGGATATCTGAACGTCTCGGACCCGCATTGCCGCAGGACTGGCAGTGCCTGATTTGTCAGGGCTGGATTGGCCAGTACCTAACTTCGGCACCGTCTGCCGTCGCCAGAGCAGCTTGCTTGGTGTAGACCAAGATGAACTGCATCAAACGACTGGGCGAGCGGGTCATGTCCAGAGCCCTTGAACGACAAGCCAATGAACTGCACATCCGCGCGGCCATCCTCAATCGGTTCACTGAACTAGGGCGTCCGCAGACGCTCGGCGTGGCATAGCTGCGTCTGGGGTCAGGGGTAACTCAACCTCGGACGGATTTGAATATGAAGGACTTCCCGCCATCTTGGCCTGCTGGATACGCAGTGCCACGATGGATCGGCAAGCCAATTTCTTCGTCATTCATCAGGAGCCGTGCCATGCAAACCATCGTCCCTGTCGGGGTAGATCTCCCAAAGAATGTGCTGCAGGTCCATGCAGTTGATGGGCAAGTGAACCCTTTTAAACTGCGAAATTGCAGCCCATAAAGCGTTGTATGTCCGATTGGTAGGGCTCAGATCGTTATTAATCTGGAAAAGTCTTCAACGCAATGAAATGCGAAAAATCTGTTGCCCATTGGCTGAGATGTCGATGAAATTTTTGCGTTTCCACACAGCCTCGGTCGATTGCTGCCCATCAACCTCACAGGAGCAATGGCAGCTCTCTGCCAAGGAACAGCACCTCGCAATAGCGAAACCAGTTATCTGACTCAAGACGCTATCTATGAAATGCTGGTCGATTCATCGCTCACTTGCAAATGATTTTGATGTAGAAGTTCATCAAAAAATGCCCACCGATAGTGGGCATCTCTTCAGGTAGCGTCATAGACGCATTAAGAACTGTTGCAGGCTGCTAGGAAAAATCGCAGTGCAGTTCGCTACAGACCTGGTTCAGCTGTTCACGCAACCACTGCAAGGCCGGGTCTTGATTGGCAACGTTATGCCACCAAGCTGAAACAGCGTATGTGGGCAGCTCGAATGCCAAGGGTACGACGGCAAGAGTTTTATGCCAATGCGGCAGTAGCGCAAGCTCGGGAACTACCCCCAGGTAAGGGCCTGTCTCCAGAGCGCGCATGAGAGCTTCGAAGCTTGAGACCACGCACACTATGTTGCGGCGGGCATGTGCTCCTTTAAAAAGCTCATTGAGCATTGCGGAGATTTGTCCGATGCCGGCAGGCTGCGCATCGACCTGAGGATGCTTTCCAAAGGCACTCAACGTCAATGCCCCACTAGCAAGGAGGTTGCGTGCGACGTCCGGCCTCGCCACGCACAGCAGCCTTTGCCGTAGCAGAGGCATCTCGCGCAGCGGCTCATCGGGCGACAGCATGCCCAAAATCATGTCCAGATGCCCATCCTTTAGCACCGTCATATCGCTACGCAAAATGGAGCGCACGAATAGCCGAATGCCCGGTGCCTGGCGCGCCGTATAGTCAAGCAATCGCGGCACTAGCAGTTGCTGCAAATGCTCGTTCATGGCTAGATGAACATCGCGCTGCACAGTCGCCGGATGGAACTCGTTTGACGCGAAGATTTGCTGCGTCAGATCCATCATCGACGCCAACGCCGCCTCAATTGACCGCGCACGCTGCGTTGGTACCACGCCATTTCCCTGTCGCACGACCAATGGGTCGTCGAACTCACTGCGCAGTCGTTCTAGCGACCGACTCACGGCGGGTTGTGTCAACCCCAACAAACGCGCCGCCCCCGACACACTGCGCGTACGTAGCACGGCATACAGGGTTACGAGCGCATTCAGGTCACGGCGACGTAGCTTGTCGATATGAGCACTCAGCAGCGCTGGAGGCATGGCATCGGCGGCCATTTCAGATGAGTTCATTGCATCTCCAAGTCATACCAAAATTGATATTAGTTTAATAATTGGTATTTCATCTGGTGAATGACTAGCATACCTAGGATTCTGAAAAGAGTTCGATGGAGACAATGCATGAAACGGATGGATGACATCGAGTCGTTGGATTTTGCGGCCCTATTGCGCGCAGGCGATACGGTGCTTTGGGGCCAGGTCTGTGCCGAACCCGCGCTGCTAACGCAGCGGTTGATGGAGCAACGCCATCGTATCGGTCAATTTCAGGTGTTCGTGGGCTTCCGCACCGCAAACACCTTGCAGCCCGAACATGCTGACACCGTACACATGTTGGCTTTGAACGCGGGCGGTACGAACCGTGCGCTTGCCAAAGCCGGCGTACTCGACATGGTGCCCATGCACATCTCGCAGGTTGAGGCTGCGATCCGCACGGGCTTGCTGCCCTGCGACGTGGTGCTCGTACAGGTCAGTCCGCCAGACGCCCTTGGCCGCTACAGTCTTGGCCTCACGGGCGACTACATGCGTGCCGCTGTGGAGCGAGCCCGCGTGGTGATCGCTGAAGTCAACGTCCAAGTGCCCTGGGTGCCCTGTGACACACCGCTCACTGAGGCCGACATTGATTTTTCCATGTATGTGGACCACCCCCTGCCACAGGTGCCAGCAGCCACAGCCAGCTCCCTTGATGCGCAGATCGCCAACTGGGCTGCTCCCTACATCGATGATGGCGCCACTATCCAGTTCGGCATTGGCGGCGTCCCCGACGCCTTGATGCTGCAACTGCGTGACCGCAAACGTCTGGGGGTGCACTCGGGCATGCTCAGCGATGGGTTCGTCGACCTTGTTGAATGCGGCGCCATCACCAACGAGCACAAGCCCTTCGACCGTGGCGTGAGCGTCACGGGAACCCTCATGGGCACGCAGCGACTGTACCAACTGTGCCATCAGAATCCGGCTGTGCGCTTGGCCCCTCTGTCGTACACCCATGACCCCGTGCGGCTAGCGCAGCTGCCCAATCTCGTGTCCATCAACTCAGCGCTGGAAATCGACCTGACGGGACAGGTGAATGCCGAAGCCCTGGGATCCCACACGCTGGGCGGCGTAGGCGGGCAGGCGGACTTCGTGCGCGGCGCGGCTCTCTCGCCCGGCGGGCGCTCCATCATTGCCCTGGGCAGCATCACACCCAAGGGGGCCAGCCGTATCGTTGCGCAACTCAGCGGTCCCGTGACCACGGCGCGCAGCGATGTCGACCTAGTCATCACAGAACATGGCGTGGCAGAACTTCGCGGGCACAGCCTGCGCCAGCGCATCCGCGCCATGATCGCCATCGCCGACCCCTCGCAGCGTGAAGCCCTAGAGCGCGCTGCCTATCCCCTCACCAAGGAGTCCGGCGCATGACCGTCACCGCATCCTCTTCTCTCCCCCTCGCTGGTATCAAGGTCGTCGACCTGACCTCGGTCATCATGGGCCCCTACTGCACGCAGATCTTGGCCGACATGGGAGCCGAAGTCATCAAGGTAGAAAGCCCGGGCGGTGACACACTGCGCGCCATTCCCCCTGCTCGCACACGCGGCAGCAGCGCACTCTACCGCTGGCTCAACCGCGGCAAGCGCAGCCTAGCGCTGAACCTCAAAGACGCCGAGGCCAAGGACCTGCTGCTGCAACTCGTTGGTGATGCCGACGTGCTGATCCACTCCATGCGTCCTCAGGCCATGGCCGCACTGGGCCTCGACTATGCGAGCGTGCAGGCCCACAACCCGCGGCTCGTCTACTGCAACTTACTAGGCTTTGGGCGCGGAGGGCGTTACTTCGGCCAGGCAGCTTATGACGACACCATTCAGGCCGTCAGCGGCATGGCAATGCTGCAGTCTGAGCTCGCGGGTCAACCTCAATATGTGGCCACGGTAATGGCCGACAAGGTCTGCGGCCTCACGGCCGTCTACGCAGTTACCTCGGCTTTGCTGCAGCGCGAGCGTCAGGGTGGAGCAGGCACCGAAGTCGACGTACCCATGTTCGAGACCATGGCCTCGTTCCTACTGGTCGAGCACCTGACAGGGGCACTCTATGACCCCCCAGAGGGCCGCCCCGTCTACCCGCGTGCGATCTCGCGCGAGCGCCGCCCCTTTCCCACGGCCGACGGTTTCATTTCTGTGCTGGCCTATAACGACAAGCAATGGAGCGCTTTTGCCGACCTTACGGGCCAGCCCGGTCTCAAGAGCGACCCGCGCTTCCGCACGCTACAGGACCGCTCGCGCAACGTGGCCGAGTGGTGCAACACGATCAGTGAAGCGCTGTCGCAGCGCACCACGGCGCAGTGGTTGCCGGCACTTGAAGCCGCGGGCATTCCTGCGGCGCGCGTGAACACCACCGAGGACCTGTTCTTCGACCCGCATCTTCAGGATGTGGGTTTCTTCCAAATTCTCGACGACGCTCAGGACGGCGCGCTGCGTATGCCGCGCCCGCCCGTGATCTTTGGTCAGCGGCCTGCCCCGCTGCGCCCCGCTGGCCCACCGCTGGGGCAGGACACGCGTGCTCTGCTTAAGGGTCTGGGTCTGAGCGAAGAGGCCATTGTCCAGTTGTGTGCACGCGGCATCGTGGTCGATCCGGGCCACGGCACTCAACCCCTTACAGAAAGCACGCCATGAACGACTCCGTTCTCTTTGAAGTGAAGGGCCGTACGGCCGTTATCACCATCCACCGCCCAGAGCAACGCAACGCCATCAACGAAGACGTGCGCACGGGCCTGTTCGCGGCCTTCGAGCGTTTCGAAAGCGACGACAACCTGCTCTGCGCCGTGCTCACGGGTGCAGGAGACAAGGCATTTTGCGCGGGTATGGACCTCAAGATGATGTCGGGTATGGCCAACCAGCCGCTGCCGCCAGGCTACCTGCCCATCATCGGTCAGAGCCTACGCGTGACTAAGCCCACGATCTGTGCAGTGAACGGCGTAGCCACGGCGGGCGGCTGGCTATTCGCGCAGATGTGCGACCTATGCGTGGCATCCGAGCATGCGCGCTTTGGCATCACCGAGGCCAAGGTGGGGCGTGGCATGCCCTGGGCGCCACCATTGATCCACATGTTGCCGCAGCGCTTCTTCATGGAGCTCATGCTCACGGGCGAGATGATCGACGCGCGTCGCGCCATGGAGATCGGCTTCGTGAACCACGTGGTGCCTCAGGATGAGCTGTTGCCCACGGCCCTGACCCTGGCCGAAAAGATTGCCGCCAACGCCCCACTCACAGTACGCGCAGCACGTGAAGTGGTCTATCTCTCGACCGAGATGGGCCGCACTGCCGCCCTTCGGGCCGCTGAGCATGCCTTCGACCGTGTCTACCGCAGCAAAGATGCCATCGAGGGGCCTACAGCCTTTAAGGAAAAACGTCCCCCCCAATGGCAAGGCACCTGACGCGGCTATCACTTATTCACTAGGAGACAAACCATGAAAAAAACTATCCAGAAACATCGCCACACTCGCCGCCTGTTCCTCGCCACAGCCTTGCTCGCCAGTACCCTAGCGGCCCAGGCACAGGGCCCGGCAGCCAATGCCAAGCCCATCCGCGTCATTGTGCCCTTCGGTCCGGGCAGCGCCGTGGACAGTCAGGGCCGCTACTTCGCAGATCAGCTCGCCAAGGTACTCAACACCAGTGTGTATGTAGAAAACAAGCCCGGCGTGAACGGTGCCCTAGGCCTACAGGCCGTCAAGCAGGCGCCGGCCGACGGCCTCACCGTAGCAGTGGTTTCCCCCTCGCTTGTGGTTACCCCCATCACGAGCAAGAACGCCAACTACGTAGTGGAAGACTTTCGCGCCATCGCAGGTGTGTCTAAGGGTCCGATTGGCTTCTTCGTGCGCGCCAACTCGCCATTCAAGACACTAGACGATGCCGTGAATGCTGCCAAGCGGGAGAAGCGCCCCTTGGCTATGGGTACTTATGCTGGCTCCTACCAGATCGGTGCGGCTTGGTTATCCAAGCTGACCAACGTGCCCATCACCAACGTGGCCTACCGCGGTGCCTCTCAGGCGGTGACGGACCTGATCGGCGGCAGTCTCGAAACCATGTCTGCTGACTATCTCTCCACCATCCCGCTGGTGCGCGACGGCAAGGTGCGCGCACTAGCCATCGCGTCGGAAAAGCGCCTGGCCGCCATGCCCGATGTGCCCACAGTGCATGAAACCCTCCCGGGCTACATCAACTTCATATGGATCGGCCTTGTGGTGCGTGCCGATACGCCCCAGCCCATCTTCGACCGTCTCTCGCAGGCCATGGTGCAGGTCATGAACCAGCCCGCCACCAAGGACTACCTGGTCAAGCTGGGCTGGGAACCCCTGGGCCACGATGGCGCAGCCATGACGAAGTTTGTGGCCGACGAGAACAAGCGCTTCAAGGAAATTGCCAAGAGCGCGGGTATCGAAGCCCAGTAACGACCACCGTACAAGGGCCCAGTCAACGCCCCCGCGGCCCAACCAGGGCAGCAGAAGATAGGCAGGCAGGGCTCTGAACCAGGAACCCACGCTCGGCACACTGCTTGATGCGCTGCAGGCACTTTCGTGCCAGTTGCAGTTGCGCCAATTGGGCGTGAGCCGCAATGCGCTGGGCCCCCTGGCCGAAGTCGGCATGAACGAATGGTTCGTGCGCCCCCCCGCCGCGCGCACAACGCGGCCAAACTCGAAACCCTCTTGAGCCACTCCTGGTAATGCAACGCTACCCCGCCCCCCTGATTCGCAGCCTGTTCTTTGCACCCGCCAACCGCGCCGACTTGGTGGCCAAGCTACCGCGCACCGCGGCTGACTGCTATGTCCTTGACCTCGAAGACGGTACGCCCGAAGCCGACAAGGCCAGCGCACGCCAGCAGCTGACCGCCCACGTGGCAGCCCTGCGCGCTGCCGCAATGTCAAGTCTGGTGGCCGTGCGCGTGAATGAGCCCTCCAGCCCACACCATGCGGCTGACCTGCAGGCCGCATGGGCCAGTGGTGCTGATGGCCTGGTAGTGCCAAAGCCGGGCAGCGAGGTTGACCTGCAGCCCGCCATCGAGGCAGCCCGGCGGGGGGGTCGCCTGGAGAACGATCAGCCCACGGGTTTTCTTCTGGCGGGTATTGAAACCATGAAGGGCGTTGCCAACGCCCATGAGGTGTGCAGCGCCCACCCCATGGTGGCCGCAGTGTACTTTGGCGCTGAAGACTTCATCTCAGACATCGGTGGGCGTCGCACACCCGGCGGTGCCGAGGTACTCTACGCGCGCTCACAGGTGGTACTAGCCGCACGGTGTGCTGGCATCACGCCCATCGACCAGGCCGTGATCGAGATCCGCGATGACACTCGCTTCCAGGAAGATGCCGAGCGGGGTCGTGACCTAGGCTACGAGGGCAAGATCTGCCTGCTGCCACGGCAAGCTACGTTGGCGCATGCCACATTTTCGCCCAACGCTGACGAGATAGCCTTCTGCGAGCATTTGATTAGCACTTATGAAGAGGCTATGGCTAGGGGCCTCGGCACCATCGACTTCGAAGGGCGGATGATTGATGGCCCATTGCTTAAGCGCGCAAAGCAGGTTGTGGCAACAGCAGCCAGAAGCCAGGTCACTTAAACTGCTTGGCGTATCACGTCAGCCATGAGAATTTGTTCAAAGTTTTTTAGGAAACCCCTGTACAAAGTAGCTCTGAGGGTGATAGCCACGGCATAAGCGTGTATTGCCAGTTTGTGGGAGCTCTCTCCCCTCAAGATACCCGCTCTTCGCGGGTATCTTGTCTTTGGCTTGGAATCCTTGGATTTGAGTAATCCATGAGTGCGATGTTTTTGGAGGGTTGAGCCCTTGAAAATCAAGAAACCACAGGGCGAAGGCCATCAAACGCTGTATGGAGAAAGAGAGAAACCCAAGTAATGAAAAATCTCGGTGCAGGAGCCGCCTGACTGCAGGCTAATTATTCTGTCTAGACTTTAGGAATTCTGCGTTTCCACACAGCCACGGTCGTTTGTAGCGCAAAAAAACAGTTCATACGCTGTGGAGCCCAGCGCTCATGGTGCTAGGCTTGGTGGGTCATTGCTGACGGAAAATCATCCTTCGCTCAGTGCTCGCCAACCGTTCTCGGTCTTGCGTATGGTCGCTGAGCCCTTCATCTGGATCTCGCGTTCTTCAAACCAGTGGCTGGGGTCATCGGTCTGGTTGGCAGATTGTGCCTGGCCTTACAACATGCCTTCCGTGAATTTGCAGGAAGTTCCAGGACAGCCTTGGCGATAGAACTTGGAGACAGCGGGGCCGACTTTGCCCAGAAACTGCTCGGTATAGTTCTCCCAGGCGTTGTTGCATTACAGGGATTTCCCATCAATGCAAGCGCGGATAGGTAACTTGTGACGGACCTGTCTGCCAAAGGCGATCCAGGTGCTTGAAACGAGGAACAGACTGCACATCTACAGACGGGATTAGGCACGAGGTGTGCGCCCCCAGAAACAAACCGCGCAGCAGGGCTCCATTCAAATCTCGTGACGTCTTGCGACTCACAACGCAACAGCCGAGCTTGCCTGCTGCTGGTCAGACCTTTTCATTGCATCTTTGATTTCACGTCTGGCATGTTGGCCTGCGCCCAGAAGGTCATCACCGCGCTGAAGGATCAGCTGCAGTAATGCCGCCAGCACGCTGGAGAGAGGGCCAGGCTCGATCCTGCGTGCGGCAAGGCCTGCGAAGCAGGCCGCCGCAGAGCGCACTCGCCAGCGGGTGGCACCCACCTCCAGCCGCTCGGTCACCTCTGTCCCGGACCTCGCTCGAACGGACTCAGAAGACCCCGTAGCGATAAGCCACATAGGCGGCCACCGCCACCCCGATCAGGCTGAGGACGGTCATGATTCTTGCCATGGGCGCTCCTTCACATCAAGCATCAAATCGGTCTTGAACGCTTACATATAAAGCGTTACAAGCTATCAAAACAGATGCATCAAAGCACTCTGCACATGGTGATGTGGGGAATGCCGGCTTCCTCATAAGGCTCTCCTACCGGCGCAAAGCCGGCACGCAGATAGAAGGCTTCAGCATGGCGCTGCGCATGTAGCACGATTTCCTTGTCGCCGCGATCGCGTGCCGCATCCATCAGGCTATCGAGCACCATGCGCCCCCAGCGGCCGCCGCGCACGCTGCGATCCACGGCCATGCGGCCGATACGCCCCACGCCCGGCGCATCGCTGACCAGCCTGCCCGTAGCCACGGGCTGGTTCAAGCCGTTGAACAGCACTACATGACGCGCAACAGGGTCGAGCTCGTCGATCTCGATCTCGCGCGGCACGCCCTGCTCGCGCACAAACACGGCCAGGCGCAGGCGCTCGGCATCACGCCCCAGGTCGTTCCAGCTGCCCGAGCGCAGCGTGACGACCTCCTGCCCTGTTTCATAGGCCGTGAGCAGATCCCGCATGGCCTGGGGTACGGGCCTGGGGGTCTGGGTCGCCGCGTCGGCAAACACATAGATCAGCTCCACGGTGTTGAGCAGCTCCATGCCCCGGAAGATGCCTGCCTCGAACTGCAGCGAGGTATTGCCCTGCTTGACGCAGCGGATGCCGACATCCAGCACATCGCCCAAAGTGGCCGAGCCGTGATAGACCGTGCTGGCCTTTTTCACAAACAGCTCGCCGCCCAGCGATGCAAAGCCGGCCTCATAGGGAATGGCCAGCTGGCGCCAGTAGTTGGTGATGGCCACATCGACATACATCAGATAGTGAGCGTTGAAGACAATCTTCTGTGCGTCCACTTCAGCCCAGCGCACCTCGATGCGGGTAAAGCTGCGAAAGTCCTGTCGGTTCATAGTTCTTACTCTGGTTCAATTCAATCCAAACGCGCCGCGCAAGGCCTGCGCCATGTCCCGGTGAGCCTGACGCGCCTCGGCAATCACGCGGCCCATCTTGACGAACTCATGGGTCACGCCCTTGTAGATTTCCAGCTCCACTGGCACGCCCGCCATGCGCAACTTGTCAGCATATTCCACGCCCTCATCCACCAGGGGATCGCACTCGGCCAGGCCGATCCAGGCGGGCGCGACCTCGTCGACATCGGGAGCCAGCAACGGAGCGAAGCGCCAATCCTCGCGGTCCTGGCGCCTGACGATATATTGCGCAAAAAACCAGGTAATGGAAGCCTCTTCAAGCACCAACCCATGGGCAAAGCGGCGATGGGAGTCGGTATCCTGGTGCGCCGTGGTGCCCGGGTAGATCAGCAGCTGCAAGGCAAGCTTGAGGCCGATGTTGCGCGCTTCGATCGCACAGGCTGCCGCCAGCGTACCGCCGGCGCTGTCGCCACCGACAGCCATGCGGCTGCCATCCGCCCCCAGGCTCGCCGCATGGGCCGTCAGCCACTGCAGGGCATCCCAGGCATCATCATGTGCTACGGGGAACTGGAACTGCGGTGCCAGGCGGTAGTCCAGCGACACAACCATACAACCCGCCAGGTGTGCGAGCTGGCGGCAAAGCTGGTCATGCGTGGCCACACTGCCAACCGTAAAGCCACCACCATGCAGATACAGCAGCGCAGGCAAGCCCGCATCGGGGCCTTCATCGCGGGACACAGGCGCATAGAGGCGGGCCGGCAGATTCGCTCCGTCGCGTGCGGGAATCTGCAGGTCCTCCACACGGGGCAAGGCCTGCTTGGGGATTTCAAGCACGCCGGCGCCAGCTTCATAGGCAGCCTTGGCAGCTTCCGAACCGAGCTGATGCATGGGAGTGCGCGCGGCCCGCTCCATGCGACGCAGCACATCGCGCATGGACGGTGTCAGACCGGCTGGCAAAGCCGCAGAGGAATCGGACATGATCACGACGATTAAAAAACACAGGATGGCATTGTGCGTTGCAACTCCGAAGTCTGCAGGCAAGCGCCGACAATTGTTGGTAATCGATACCGTCGCAGACGCATTCCCGAAAGCCGCCCCACGCCGGTGCCTGCTCCGGCCGTCACCGGGGCAGTCGGCAACATGCATGGATGCGGCATGCGGCATGCGGCAGCTGTTCAAGGCGCCAAGGATTCCACCCAGAAGCCCGAACCAGTGCGCCTAGGTACAAGCAGCAGCACGGTGGCTGCTGAGAGATATCGATGAAGCAGGACCGGCGGCAGGAGCATCCAGACAGTCAGTCCGTAGATCAGGCCCGACATGCAGACATCGTTGTTCACCTGAGCCAAGGTGACCCACAACAGCAAAAAAGACCAGAACGTCCAGAGAGCCCATGCAGGCCTGTGCATCGCAGCTGCCTACTCCTCCCGCCAGCACAGCGGCAAAAAAGCACGCGGCTCCAGCAACTCGTGCGAGTACTGCCTGAGAAGACGCATAAAGGTGTCCCGTGCCAGATCCGAAGCATCCTGCACACAATGCACTGCCGCTTCAGCCAGTTCAGCAGCCATCCGCGGTGGAGGCAATAGAGCGTGTGTAGAAGAGAAGAAGAATAAGAACTAGCTTGCGCACCAGCTATGGCTCAGGGGAATACCTGTCTGCCGCGGCGATGAGTCGCCCACCGCACCAGAAAGGGCCTTCAGGCGTCCGCCAGGCAGGCAATGGCCCAATGATGGGAAGAACTTCAGATGCCGCTTTTTCTGGCCCTGTAAGTCGAATCGCAAATAAACAGAAATCATTCTCAATTGTATTTATACTCGGCTTTACATTTCTTCGCACGCCAGCATGATTTTTTGACACAGGCCAGCCAGCGAATCGGCCACATCGTTTGCTTGTCTATCATGCTGAGCTTTCCGTCTACCTGCTTTTCCTCGTCAAGGGTGATTCACCCGCGCTTTGTCGTTGCAGCTCCTGTCTGCGGCAATCTTTGCCGCCCGGCGCCAGCACATCAGGAGGCGGCATGAAAGCTACATCGCCCCTTACTCACTACCGCCTTGCGGTTGCCTCGCGCAGTTTGGCTGCCGTCCTTGGGGGCTATGTGCTGGCCGCAGTCAGTACTGCTGCCCTGAGTCTTCTGCTGAGTTCCTTGATGAGCCGCGTGGAGGCGGTGATGACCGCCACCTTGCTGTCCTGGGTCATCTACGCCAGCGCCATTGCCTGGACCTTCTATGCACGCACGGCTTGGCTTGCCTGGGCCGGTGTACTCCTTCCTGCCCTAGCCCTAGGCACAGCGCTGTATGGGTCCTTGGGGTTGGGGGTAGAGGCATGACCACCCCTCAAACCAAGACAAGCGCCAGAACCACGCGCCAGCCCGAGCAGGAGGGCTTTCGCCAGGCCATGTCCTGGCTGCACACCTGGTCGGGACTGATTCTGGGCTGGCTTCTGTTTGCGATTTTCGTCACCGGCACGCTGAGCTTCTTCAAGAACGAATTCAATCTGTGGATGCGACCCGAGCTGCATGGTCTGCCACTCCCCGACAGCGACGTTGCACAACGCGCCCAGGCGGCACTGCACGAGCACGCGCCGGGTGTCAGCAACTTCATCATGCGCCTGCCCGATGAGCGTACGCCGGCCGTCAATGTGCTGTGGCGCGACAAGCCCAACAGTCGCTTCGAGACTTTGCTGCTGCACCCGCAAACCGGTGCCGTACTGCAGGCCCGTGAGACCGCTGGCGGAGAATTTTTCTACCGCTTCCATTTCGAGCTTCGCACCGCTCACAAGGGCCGCTGGACGATTCAGGGCCGCTGGGTCGTGGGCACGGCGACGCTGATGATGTTCATGGCCTTGCTGACCGGCGTGGTCACGCATCGCCGCATCTTCAAGGACTTCTTCACCTTTCGCCCGCGCAAGGGCGGACAACGCGCCTGGCTGGACGCACACAACGTCTCCGGGGTTCTGGTGTTGCCGTTCTATCTGATGATCACCTTCAGCGGTCTGATGATTTTTCACGCCATGTATATGCCGGCCGGCATAGCCGCCGCCTACCCTGGCGCGAAAGGAACGGATACGCAAAGCTATTTTTCCGAATTGCAGGGCGATGCTCCCGGTGCGCGCAGCGCCAGGCGTGGCAGCAACGCACAGGCCGAACCCCTGCCCATGCTGGATCTGGGCCCCATGCTGAGCCAGGCCCGCCAGCTGTGGCGGGGCGGCCGTGTCGGCAGCATCACCGTGCGAAGCGACAGCCAGGGTCCGCTGGTGGAGATCACCCGCCACGACGGCGACAGGCTGCAGTACGGACCAGCGCGGCTGCGTTTCGATGGCCGCACCGGCCAGCTGCAAACACAGGTTGATCCGCAAAGCCCGGCCATCAAGACCTATGGCGTGCTCTATGGCCTGCATCTGGGGCGCTTCGCCGATATCGGGATGCGCTGGGTGCTGTTCGGTTTTGGCGTCATGGGTTCGCTGATGATTGCCTCGGGCCTGATACTGTGGTCGGTCAAGCGCCGCGCCCAGGCCCTGCGCAAGACACCTGCCGCCCCCCTGCCCTTTGGCGAACGGCTGGTGGCAAGTTTCAATATCGGCCTCATGGGCGGCCTGCCGCTGGCGATTGCGGCCTATCTGTTGGCCAACCGGCTGCTGCCATTGGAGATGCCAGGCCGCCCCGATGCCGAACTGTCCTGCTTCTTCGGCACCTGGGCGCTGGCCTTGCTGGTGGGCCTGATCCAGCCCATGCGCCAAGGATGGGCGCTGGTGCTGGGCATGGCCACTACCGCATACCTGCTATTGCCTTTGGTCAATGCCTTGACCACTTCAACTCATCTGGGCATCAGCCTGCCGGCCATGGACTGGAGCTGGGCCGGCATGGATCTGAGTTTTGCGGCCACGGGGCTGATGCTTGCCGCCCTCACCCGGCATCTGCTGAAACACAGGCCCCAGCCCGCAGCCAGACATACGTCCCCCGCCAGCGCCGCGGCAGCCCCTGGACGCAAGCCCGGTTCCCAGCGAACCCCTGGCGACAACACTGCGCAGGAGGCATAGCAATGCTGCTCGACTTTCTGTTGTGCTTTGCCGCCTGGACGGCTCTTGCCCTGGCCATGGACCGACATCATGAAGATGCTTGGCCGGATGTCGAGAGTGAAGCTCCCGCCGCAGTACTGCGCCGCCAGCGCCTGTTCCAAGCCGGCTGGATCCTGCTGGCCTTGTCACTGGGCATTGCTCTGGGCTTTCCGGGCGCAGCCACCGCAGCCTTGTCGGCCACGGTGTGGACGGCCGCTCTTTGCCTGGCGGCTCTGGCCGCCACCAGCATGGCGACCTGGCAGGCGCAGCGCCTGCCTCTTTTCGGCTTGATGGCACTGGCACTGGGAATACTGGTTTTTACCTTCGACCGCCTCGGTCCTTGACGAACTGCACTCAGAACCCGCAGGGGTTACGAATCAGAGAGCCGCTGAGCATCAATGACTGAGAACCCAAGCAGCTATTGATGCGACGGGAATCCCGATCATGAGCGGGCAAGGGCATTGCATGCGCATCGCGATGCAGCAGCCGCGTCGGCCCATGCATGGCTGGCCGTGGCCAATCAGAGGTGCAAGGAAAGAGCACAGGGCCATACAAGAGATCAACAGGTTCTCTTTTCTTGGAATCCAGACCGGTGCCTGAGTCTGGATATCGGGCAGAAGACCTTCACTCGTGCAGAGCAATTCATTCACCTATCCAGAACCCAAGGAGATTTTCATGCGCAATTTTTATCATCCCGTTGCTCTCGCCACTCTGCTGCTTGCCAGTCTGGGCGCGGCCCATGCTCATCAAGTCTGGCTGGAGAACGATGGCGGCCAAGTCCAGTTGTTTTTCGGTGAGTTCAATGACAACCTGCGCGAGACCTCGCCCGGGGCGCTGGACAAATTTCTGGCCACACCCACGCTGGCCCAGCAAACAGCCAGTGGCATTCAACAACTAAGCGGCCAGCGAAACGCCACGGGTTTCAGCTACAACGCGGCAAGCCAGGCACAAACTCTTTTTGCCAGCGCCGCCTATCCCTTGATTGACCGCAGCAAGCGCAATGAGCCAGCCTTGCTGTGGGTACCTGCGGCCCGCTGGGTAGCAACATCGACACAGGCCGTGGCCGTCAATGCCCAGGCCCTGGATTTGGTGCCCACGGGCCAGCAGGGCCAATTCATGGTGAGCTTCAACGGTCTGGCGCTGCCCAAGGCCAAGGTGCAAATCGTCGCCCCCTCGGGCTGGTCGCGCGAGGCACAAAGCGACGAGCAGGGCCGGGTCAACTTTGCCCTGCCCTGGAAGGGCGTGTACGTGGCCGAAGTGCATCACAGCGACAAGCAAGGCGGCGAAGCACAAGGCAAGCGCTATGGCGAAGCCAGCTATGTGACCACGTTGAGCTTCAGCGTCAAGGACGGCATGCCATCTCCCGCCCTGCCGTCCGCCATCAAGCCCTGACACAGAGCCGCCAATTCACTCCAGCAACCGCTTCGACCACCCCTGGTGGTCATTGCCCGTGGCCATCTATTTGACAACAACACCATGAACCACCCATTCCCCGGCGTACCCAACCGACCATCGCTGGCCTTGCTCAGCGCCCTGGCCTGCCTGAGCCTGGGCACTCAGGCACAGACCTCGCTTCCCGCGCCCAGCGCAGACGGCAGTGCCGAAGTCATGCTGGCTCCCGTTACCGTGCAAGACAGCCTGGCCGGTGAAACCGCCACAGGTCCGGTCAGCGGCTTTGTCGCCCGGCGTGCGCTCTCGGCCACCAAGACAGATACACCCTTGATCGAAACGCCGCAATCCATCAGCGTAGTCACGCGCGACCAGTTCGAAGCCCAGGGCGTGACCACCCTGCGCGAAACCACGCGCTACACGGCGGGCATCAATTCCAGCTATTTTGACAACCGCGTGGACTCTTTCAAGGCCCGCGGCGGTGATGTCAGTCAGTACCAGGACGGGCTGCTGCGCACCTACGGCACCTACAACAACATCAAGGTCGAGCCCTATACGCTGGAGCGCGTGGAATTTTTACGCGGCCCCTCCTCCGTGCTTTATGGCCAGGGCAGCGTGGGCGGTGTGCTCAACCTGACCAGCAAACGCCCCCAGGCCGAGCGCCTGCGTGAGGTGCAGATACAGTTGGGCAGCCACGGCCGCAAGCAGATTGCCAGCGACATGACGGGCGCCATGGACGAGGAAGGCAAGTGGCTCTATCGCCTTGTGGCCGTGGGCCGCGACAGCAACACCCAGGTCGATCACGTCAAGGACGACCGCGTGGTGATTGCGCCTTCGCTGACCTATCGCCCCAGCACCGATACCTCGCTGACGCTGCAAGCCCTGTATCAAAAGGACAAGAGCGGCTCCATCACCCAGTTCTTTCCCTGGCAGGGCACGCGCCTGCCCAGCCCCTATGGGCAGATTCCGACAAACACCTTTATCAGCGAACCGGGCTGGGACAAGTACGACTCCGAAAACAAGTCCTTTGGCTATCTGTTCAGCCATCGTCTGAGCCCTGAATGGACACTGCGCCAGAACCTGCGCCGCACCATCAGCGAAGTCGACTACCGTACCCTCTACACCAGCTTTGCCGCCAATGCAGCCACCGGCCGCCCTGCACGCCCGGTGTTTGACGCCAACGGTCGCACCGTACAGCGCGATGCCGTATGGCAGATCAACGGCGGACGCATGCTGCTGGTGGACACTCAGCTCGAAGGCCTGCTGCAGACCGGTGAGGTGCAACACCAGCTGCTGGCCGGCATGGACTGGCAGCGCAACACCAGCAACCAGTCCAACTGGCGCGGACCAGGCACAGCCCTGGATGTCTACAAGCCCGTGTATGGCACGTTCACGCCGCCCTCGGCCTCCCAGTTGGTACGTGCGCCCAACGTGGCACAGCGCCAGCTCGGCTTCTATCTGCAAGACCAGTTGCGCTGGGGCCCCTGGACCGCGACGGTGGGACTGCGTCACGACAAGGCCAAAACCGAGACCGAAGGTCGCCCGGCAGCGGCTGCCGACGACTCTGCCACCACCAAGCGCCTGGGTGTGACCTATCAGGCCGGTGGCGGCTGGGCTCCCTATGTCAGCTACACAGAGTCCTTCCAGCCACTGGGCGGCGTGGACTTCTACGGCACACCGTTCAAGCCCCAGCGCGGCAAGCAGTTGGAAGCCGGCGTCAAATGGATTCCCGAGGGTAAAGGCATCTCTGGCTATGCCGCGGTATACGGCCTGCGCGAGCAGAATCGCAAGACCAATGACCCAGGCAACCCGCTCAACAGCTTGCAGCTGGGCGAGGTCAAAACCCAGGGCTTTGAAGCCGAGCTGATCGCCAGCCTGGCCAGAAACTGGGACTGGACGCTGGTCTACGCCTATACCGACGCAAAAATCAGCCGCAGCAACGCTGGCGATCAGGGGCAGCGCGTGGCCTCGGTATCGCGCCATATGGCCTCCAGTTGGCTGATGCACCGCTTTGCGGCCCAGGGCCGCGGCGGCTGGAGCGTTGGCGCGGGCCTGCGCTATCTCGGACCGCAGTGGAGTGGCACCTCTGCCATCGACACGCCCTCATCCCTGCTGGCCGACGCGATGGTGGCCTATGACGCCGGCGACTGGCGCCTTGCCCTGCATGCGAACAATATCGGCGACAAGGTGGTGATCACCCAATGCCTGTCGCGCGGCGACTGCTTCTACGGCGAACGCCGCAACTTTCTGCTGACTGCCACCTATCGTTACTGAACGGGCAGGCAATGCGAACAATGTCCAGCCGCCACTATGAGATCCGAGGTTAAGGAGTCAAAGACACCTGCGCTTCAGTTTGCGAGGTCAGCTGGCGAGGCAGCTTGCGCTTGATTGAGGTACCCAACCCAAGCGGCTGGAGGATCTCATTTCAGCGCAGCAAATTCGTTTCTGAGCGCCTTGGTGCTGCGCTGATAGGCGCGCGGCGGCAGGCCGCACCAGCGCTTGAAGGCGCGGGCAAAAACGCGCTCTGACTCGTAGCCGCAATCCTCGGCGATCTGGGCCAGCGGCAAACCCGATTCCAGTTGCTGGGCGGCATGGGCCATACGCTGCTGCTGCAGATAGGCCATGGGCGATTCTCCAACCAGCGCCTTGAATTTTTCGGCAAAGAGCGAGCGCGACATGGCAGCCTCCCTGGCCAGGGCCTGCAAGGTCCAGCCATGGCTGGGGCGGCCGTGGATGGCGGCCATGGCCCTGGCAATCTGCACATCGGCCAGGCCACGCACCCAGCCTTGACCGCACTGCTGCTGTGCGGCGAAATGGTTGCTGAGCACGTGGATCAGGACCAACTCCCCCAGGCGCGCGGCGGCCAGACGCCAGCCGGCGCGTCGCGCCAGCGAGTCCTCTATCAGAGCCTGCAGCATGCTGCCCAGCATGGCCGGTGGGGCGGCCTGCGCTGCCGGTATATGCAACAGCGGCGGCAGCAAGGTCAATATGGTGTGCCGGCAGTAGGCCGATATCCAGAGCAGCACCGAATCGATGCGGGTCTGGCACCCGACTCCGCCATGCTCGAACGTCAGAGGATTCTCGTCCTTCGGACCCTGGGCGAAGCGTTCGATCATGCGTGCGAACGGAACCGGAGCCAGCGCGAGGTCCGACGCAATTACGTGCGGACTGCCCAGCGGCAGCACCACCAGATCGCCAGGCAAGACCTGCAACGGTGACTGGCCTTGTACTTGAAGCCAGTACGGCTGCCCCTGGGCGATGCGGATCATGGTACCCGGCACTCCCTCGGACGCCAGCGCCCAAGGCTCACCCAATGAAAAGCTGGCCGTCACCGCGCGCTCGGCTCGGCAGATGGCCAGCACGTCGCTTAAATGATCGCTGCTTTGTTTCATGGAGGATTCCGGACGATTTGTGCCATTTTATGGATGCTTTGCGCTTCACGTGACAGGCGGCCTTGTCGACACTGGCTGGCACCGCAAGCGGGCTGCCAGCGCAGCCCGGAACGCGCAAACCATACCCATATCAAGGAGCAAAAATGTCCAAGACACGATTGAAAATAGGCATTGTGGGCGGCGGCATTGGTGGCCTGGCCGCCGCCAACGCGCTGCACCGCAACGGACACGAGGTGACGGTGTTCGAGCAGAGCCGGCAATACCTGCGCGTGGGCGCCGACATCAATCTGACGCCCAATGCTGTACGCGCGCTAGACGGACTGGGCGACAGCATTGCAGCTGCCGTACGGGCTTCGGCCGCCCGCCCGACGCACCGTATCAGCCGTACCTGGGACAACGGCGAGGAAACATCGCGCCTGACCATGGGCAATGAGGCCGAGCGTCAATACGGTGCGCCCCAACTCACCATCCATCGTGCCGACCTGCTGGCCGCGCTGGCCGATGCCTTTCCCCACGAGCAGGTGGAGTTCGCCAAACGCGTCAACCGGATTGTGCAAACCGATGCCGGTGTTGCCGTGGAATTTTCCGACGGCGCACGAATCGATGGACTGGATGCGCTGATAGGCTCGGACGGAATTCATTCGGTGGTACGCACATCCCTGTTTGGCGCAGAGAGCCCGCGCTTTACCGGTGTGGTGGCGTTTCGCACCGTGGTGCCCACCGAGCGCGTGCGCCATGTTCCCGATATCGGGGCCTTCACCAAATGGTGGGGTCCGACTCCGGACAGCCAGATCGTGACCTTTCCGCTCAATCAGGGCCGCGACACCTTCATCTTCGCCACCACGGCGCAGGAGTCCTGGCATGAGGAATCCTGGACCACCGAGGGCAGCGTGACCGAACTGCGCGGCTTTTATGCAGGCTTCCATCCACATGCACGGGCCTTGCTGGATGCATGTGACAGCGTACTGAAGACGGCACTGTATGAGCGCGACCCGCTGCCGCGCTGGTCGCAGGGGCGAGTGTCGCTGCTCGGAGATGCCTGCCATCCCATGATGCCGTTCATGGCCCAGGGTGCCGGCATGGCGATCGAGGACGCCGTGGTACTGGCCCGCAATCTTGATGCGGTGCAGGATGCCGAAGGCGTTGCGCAAGCCTTGCAGAACTACGAGGCCATGCGCAAGCAGCGCACCAGTCAGATCCAGATCGGCTCGCGGGGCAATAACTGGCTGCGTGCCGGAGGCAATGCCGACTGGGTCTATGGCTATGACGCGTGGCAAGTTGCTTTGACGGCAGAGCCGGTTGCCTGCTCTATCTAAACGACAGTACACCCCGGCAGTGTTGCCCTGCGCAGCGCCTCCGGGGGTGATGGTTCTGTCTTGAGCGGGCATGGTGGCACTGTCGGCACCTGGCGCAAAGCATGGTGCATGGCTGGCAGGAGCCCATGCCTTGCTTGGCCCATTGCATAGGGCCTGCCTTCATCCATGAGCAAGAAGGCAGATATCTGCGAGAGTGCATCCTGCCATGGCAGATCCGGATCTCGCCGGACGCTGCAGTCTTGCTAGACCTATCCGAGGACGATGACGAGCGACCTCGGAGGCCTGGCGAGAAAGTGTGAGCCTGTGACACCCGGCCACGGCTTTGGAGGTTGCTGGCCCCAGCCATCATTCTCAAAATGGCGCATCAACCGGCGAAGCACATGTAATGTGCAGATGACCCCGCCTGCAGAACGCGGAAATTCGTGCGTCTATATGTGTTGCAACAGCATCCAGGCAGCTATCCAACACAGGGCATCAGGAACTATTCCAGACCTGCTTCATCCTCGCCGCACAAAGCGCCTGCTCTCTCGCAATGTGCACGCAAGCGCATCAGCGCGTTGTACATGGCATTGCGCTCATCTTCAGGCAATGCCCGAATGGCAGCAGCCTGGCTGGCACGCGCCAAGGGCATGACCTGCGCATGCAGGGCCTCGCCCTGTTCGGTGACCTGACAAAAAATCTTTTTGCGCGGCGTATTGCCTTCACCCTGCAGATCCACCAGGCCTTTGGCCTGCAGCCGCTTGAGAGCGCGGCTCACCAAGGCTTTGTCCGAGGTGGACTGAATGACCAGATCCGAGAAGGCCAGCCGTCTGGCGTGGGCAATCAAGGCCAGCAAGCGCCACTCCGAGACCGTCAGATCGTGTTTCTCGGCGTAGGGAACGGTAATGGTGCGCCGCAGAGCATTGCCCACCTGGCTCATCAATGTGGTGATGAAGTCGTCCACCGTCAGCCCATCACCTTGCGCGTTCAAGTGCGACCAGGGCGTTTCACATGTTTTCTTGTTCATGCGCCATTGTTTCATCTGAATTAACAAAATCCAATGTCAATAGTGAAAACAGCAATTTGATCAATCAACCATAGGCGTATAACTTCATTCATTGTTTCTTTTGCGATCCATTGTTTCACCAATGAATCATCAAAGGTTGCGTTTGAGATTTATACCCACGGCCCAAGGAGAGGCGACCATGTCAGTTGATCGACGCCAGTTTTGCTTTACTGCTCTTGCCTGCGGCACGCTGCTTGCGCAGCCGGTGCTTGCCGAAGAACCCTATCCTCACAAGCCCATCACGGTGATCGTGTCCTACCCGCCAGGCGGAGATACCGATGCAATCGCCCGCCTCTTTGCCGACAAGCTCAGTCACAGACTCAAGCAGACCGTACTGATTGACAACCGCCCAGGTGCTGGCGGTGCGATAGGCAACGGCATGGTGGGGCGTGCACGCGCCGATGGCTACACATTGCTGTTCACTCCCAACCCCTTCACCACCGCCCCCCTGGTCATGAAGCTGTCGGGCGCTGCAGCCTACGACGTACTCAACGGTTACGAAGCCATCATCAACACCGCCACCCAGCCCCTGGTGCTGGTCACGAGCCCCAAGCTCGGTGTCAAAAACCTGCCCGAGTTGATTGCCAGGGCCAAGAGTGGGGCCACCGTCTCCTATGCCAGTCCGGGCGCCGGCTCGCCCATGCACATCGCCGGCGAATGGCTGAACAAGGCCGCTGGCGTCAAGCTGTCCCATGTTCCATACCGCGGCGTCGGCCCCTCGGTGACCGATGTCGTGGCCGGCCATGTCGATACTGCCTGGGTCACTTTCGGCCCCGTGCGCCAGTATCTGGACTCCGGCAAGCTGGTGGCGCTGGCCATCGGCGATACCAGGCGCTCATCGCTTGCACCTGCCGTGCCGACATTGACCGAGCTGGGCTACAGGGAGGTGGTGGTCAGTGCCTGGAACGGCTTCTTCGCGCCGAAAAAGACTCCGGCTGCGGTGATCAATCTGCTCAACGAGCACCTCAATGCCATTTTGCGAGAGCCCGAAGTCGTGGAAAAGCTCGCCGTCTTCGGAGCCCTGCCAGCCGGCGGCTCTCCCAAGGTGCTCAGCGATCTCAATCAGCGCGAGTACATGGTGATGGGCAAGGCCATCAAGGAACTCGGCATCGTGGCCGAGTGAAACCGATGAATCGCGCAGGCACAGGCCTGGGCGATTCGAACTGACCTCTATATGACTGACGTGGCACAAGCCCGTGGTCCGCAGCGACCCGGGTCTTCTGCCGCGAGGTACGGATATGACATCTGCTCTTTCATCTCGATCCACGCTGGGCATGGACACTCCACAGGTGACGGCCAAGGCAAAGGTGCTGGGCCGGGCCATCTACGCAGGAGATCTCAAGCTTGCCGGCATGCTGCATGGCAAGGTTCTGCGCAGCCCTTACCCGCATGCGCGCATCACTCGCATAGACACCACCGAGGCGCGCGCGCTGCCTGGCGTCAAGGCGGTTCTGACCGGCGAGGATGCGCCCACCAATCTCTGGGGAGCACATCACAAGGAACGTGCCGTCCTCGCCAAAGGTGTGGTGCGTTATTGCGGCGAAGAGGTAGCCGCAGTGGCCGCTGTTTCCGATGAGATCGCACGCGACGCGCTGGATCTGATTCGGGTGGAATACGAAGAACTGCCCGCCATTCTGACGCCCGAGGAAGCCATGGACGAAGAGGCCTTCGGCATCCATCCTGGGCGCAACAATGTGGCCCAGCATATCCAGTTCGAGCGCGGTGACGTGGAGGCAGGTTTTGCCGCCGCGGATCTGATTCACACAGCCACCTACACCACGCATTCTCAATACCCCGGCTATATGGAGCCCATGGCCACGGTGGCCTCGCTGGACCCCGATGGCCGGCTTGTGCTCTATACCTCGACCCAGGCTGTGAATCTGGTGCGCATGCAGGTGGCCATGACACTTGGTCTGCCCATTTCCCGCGTGCGGGTGGTGCAGGCTGCGACCGGAGGTGGCTTCGGCGGCAAGATCGTGGAAGACGACAACCAGTTGCTTGCCGGCCTGCTGGCCCTGCATACACAACGGCCTGTGCGACTGGTCAACAACCGCCTGGAGGACTTCCAGGCCGCATGTGCCAGCGTGCCCGAGCGCATCACCCTCAAGCTGGGCATGCTCAAGGACGGCAGCATTATCGCCAAGCAGGTTCGCATCATTGCCGAATGCGGTGCATATGCAGGCCTTGCCGGTGATGTGATGCACGTCAGTGCCATGCGCAGCGACAACATGCACCGCAATCCGAATGTGCGTTCTGAAGCGACGCTGTACTACACCAACAATCCGCCACGCGGTGCCTTCCGGGGCTTTGGCGGAACGCAGATGCAGTTTGCGCTCAACAGCCATATCCACACCATGGCGGAGAAACTGGGCCTGGACCCGGTGCAGGTGCACAAGATCAACGCGCTCAAGGCCGGTGATGTCTCGATTCACGGCTGGCATATCGGCAGCACAGGACTGCTGGAGTGCATAGACATGGCAACCGAGGCCATAGGGTGGGCAAGCAAACGCCAACGCGTCAAGGCCATTGGTATCAAGCGCCGCGGCGTTGGCATGGCAGCGGCCATGCATGTGAGCGGCAACCGCACCATCGGCAATTGGGATGGATCGACGCTGGTCATCAAGATCAACGAAGACGGTCGAGTCTTCCTCATCAGCGGTGAATGCGATATGGGTCAGGGGGCGAGCACCATGCTCAGCCAGATCGTGTCCCATGAACTGGACCTGCCTCTGGTCGATATTCATGTGCTTGCGCCCGACACAGATGTCTCTCCGGTGGCCGTGGGCACTCTGGCTTCACGCGTCACCATGTCGGGCGGCAACGCGGCCATCATCGCCGCGCGCAAGGCGCGGCACGAGTTGCTGAGCCTGGCTGCCGAGCGCCTGGGTGCACCGCCCGATGCGCTGACGCTGGAAGGCGGTGCCGTCTATGTGAGCGCGGAGCCTGAACGCCGCAGCACCGTGGCCGAGCTGGCACGCCAGCATATCTGGCGCCATGGCGGAGGTGGCATCCAGGTCACCGGAACCTGGGACCCCAAGACCGTCATGCATGACGACAAGCTCTACGGCAATATCGCCGCTGCCTACTCCTACGCTGCCCAGGCCGTTGAAGTCGAAGTGGATATCGAGACCGGCCAGGTCAGCGTCATCGACAGCTATGTCGCCGACGACTGCGGCAAGGCGCTCAACCCCATTGCAATTCACGGCCAGACCAACGGCGCCACTGTTCAGGCCATCGGCTGGACGCTGTACGAGCAGTTGCACTACGAGGGCGGGCGCCTGGCGAACGGCAATTTCGCGGACTACAACATGGCCACCGCCGATGCGGTTCCCATGCTGCGCGGCGGCCTTGTGGAATCCAACGATCCCAACGGCCCCTATGGCGCCAAGGGTGCCAGCGAAACAGCCATCCTGCCCGGCGCACCAGCCATAGCCAACGCCGTCTATGACGCGATTGGCGTGCGCATCAGCGATCTGCCCCTCACCCCGGAAAAAGTGCTGGCTGCATTGCGCGACAAGCAGCGGCAAGGAGCAAGCCATGCGTGAATTTGATTTTGCGGAGCCCCGCTCGGTTGCGGAGGCCAGCCAGATGCTTGCCGAGTACGGCGACGATGCACGCATCATCGCGGGCGGGTCGGCGCTGATGCTGGCCATGCGCCAACGCATGCTTGCGCCCACGCACCTGATCTCGGTGGCGAGGCTGCCCCGGCTGCATGGCATCGATTTCGATCCGCACCAAGGTCTGCGTATCGGTGCCATGAGCCGCCATATCGATGTGGCTCGCTCCGAGCTCGTGAAAGCGCATGCACCTGTGCTGGCCCGGATGGCCGCCCAGGTGGCCAATCCCCAGGTGCGCAACCAGGGCACGATTGGCGGCAATCTCTGCTATGCCGACCCATCCACGGACCCTCCCGGCTGTCTCATGGCCCTCGATGCCTCGGTCGTTCTGGGCAGCACACGCGGAGAGCGCGTGTTGTCGATGGAAGAGTTTTTGGTCGACTACTACACCACGGCCATGGAGCCCGATGAGGTACTCCTTGAAGTTCGTGTTCCGCTGCAGGCTCCCGGCACCCAGGGGGAATACACGCGCTTTCTGCGCACGGCAGCAGAGCACCGCCCCCTGGTCAGCGTAGCCCTGGTCGTGCAAAGAGAAGGGCAGATATGCCACCAGGCACGCCTGGCCGTTGGGGCATCCACCCCCATTCCCACAAGGCTGCGCCGTGCCGAAGACTGCTTGCGCGGCAAAACCGTGAATGCGCAGCTCGCTGCAGAGGTCGCAAGCATCGTGGCCGAGGACATCCAGCCGGTCTCTGACCTGCGGGGCAGCAGCGAGTTTCGCCGCGCCATGGTGCGCACGGTAACCCGCCGCACGGTGGCCACGCTGTTCGGAATCGATATCAATGAAGGAGTTGCCGCATGAGCACGCATCGCATCGAATGCCAGATCAACGGCGAATCGCATAGCGTTGAGGTTGCGTCGCGGCGGCTGTTATCGGACTTTTTGCGAGACGACCTGCATCTGACCGGCACCAAGCGAGGCTGCGAAACCGGAACCTGCGGCGCCTGCTCGGTGCTGCTTGACGGTGAAGTCATCAAATCCTGTCTGATGCTGGCCGTGCAGGTTCAGGGGCGCAGCATCACCACCATCGAAGGGCTGGCCGCCAACGAGCAGTTGCATCCCCTGCAGAAGAACTTCATGCAGTGCGGCGGCCTGCAATGCGGCTACTGCACGCCGGGTTTCATCATCGCCTCCTGCGACCTGCTCAAGAACACGCCCCAGCCAAGCTGCGAGGAAGTGCGCCATGGCCTCAGCGGCAATCTCTGCCGCTGCACCGGCTACACCCAAATCGTCGAGTCCGTGCTGCATGCAGCACAGGAGATGCATCATGGAAATTGAAAAAACCCTGACCGTTTCAGCCCCTCCCCAGCAGGTCTGGGATCTGCTCCTCAATCCCCAGATCATGGCCGGCGCCGTGCCCGGGATGAAGTCCATCGATGTCATCAGCCCCACGGAATACGTGGCGGAGATGCACCAGAAGATTTCCTTCATCAGCGCCAAGTTCAAGCTCAAGACCAAGATCGTCGAACAGAACGCTCCGGAATACATGCGCGTGGAAGGCACCGGCGAGGATGCCTCGGTGGCCAGTTCGCTCAAGCAGACCAGCGAAGTGTTCCTGACACCTGCTGCCAACGGCGGCACCGATTTACGGATCAAGGTCAATGTCGACGTGCTGGGCCGCCTGGGCGCCTTCGGCCTGTCGGTCATGAAAACCAAGGCCGATCGTCTCTGGGAAGAGTTTGGCAGCAATCTGGCTGCTCGCATCGAGGCTGGTGGCTTGATCGTTGATGCCACACCACATTCCTCCGCCAGCCCCTCGACAGCGTCCACCATGCCTTCATTGGCCAAGCAAGCTGTCCCGAGCCCTGATATCAAACCTGCCCCCGCTTCGACCGTCTCCTCTAGCGCAGTACCGCAGGGTCAGATGGCAGCAGCCATCGCAGCCCCTACACAGGACACATACAGCGAATCCGGCTGGTGGGCCCGCATCTTCGGAGGTGCCCGCAATGCACGCCGCGCCGGCCAGGTCATACGTGTAGAAGTGCGTCAGATGGACAAGACGATCTGTGTCGAGTGGCCTGCCGCAGCTGAGTCCGAATGCCGGGAATGGCTCCAGTCTCTGCACAAGTAAGCACTGTTTTTGAACCGACCAGCAAGGAGGCTCACGACTCAACAGCTCAATCACATCAAGCCACGCATGCAAAAAATACTGAACGACATCAAAAATTGGAGACATTCATGCTGAAGAAGATAGCAAGCGCCATTGCGCTTCTGGGGGTGGGAGGGTTGGCACATGCACAATCGTCCGTACAGATCTACGGGATCGTGGATACGGCCGTCGAAACCATGAACAACGTGGGCGCAACCAAGTCCAGCCTCACACGCATGCCCAATCTGACGGGCAGCGTTCCATCACGCCTGGGCTTTCGCGGCCGCGAGGAGCTGGGAGGCGGATTGAGCGCATCCTTCACGCTGGAGATGGGTATCGGCCCCGACAGCGGAGCTCTCAACCAGGGCGGTCGCGGTTTCGGCCGCCAGTCCTTCGTCAGCCTCAACGGCCCCTGGGGATCGCTGGGGCTGGGTCGTCAATACACCATGCTGTTCTGGTCCGTACTCGACGCTGACGTGATCGGCCCGAGCCTGCACAGCATGGCCAGTCTGGACAACTACTTTCCCAATGCACGTGCCGACAATGCGATCTCCTACAAAGGCACGTTCTCGGGCCTGACGATCGGCGCGACCTATAGCTTTGGCCGCGATGCCGTCAATGCGGGCCCCAGTCCCGGCGGCACCAACTGCGCGGGAGAAAGCAGCACCGACTCCAAGACCTGCCGCGAGTGGTCGGCCATGCTCAAGTACGACACAGCGGCATGGGGGGCGGCGCTGGCACATGACGAGCTGCGCGGCGGCCCCGGTGCTTTCGCGGGGCTGACCAGCAGCGACAAAGTCGACAAGCGCACCATGCTCAACGGCTATGTGAAGCTTGGCGGCGCCAAGATTGGTGGTGGCTATATGCGTCGCAAGAATGACGGATATATCGCATCGCCGCGCAACGACCTGTGGTTTGTGGGCGTGGCCTACCCCATTGGGCAATGGACCGTGGACGCCCAGTACAACCAGCTCAAGTACAAGGACAACGCGGACAAGGGTCAGTTGCTGGTACTGCGCGGCACCTACAACCTGTCCAAGCGCACTGCGGCCTATGCCTCGCTGGGCTATATGAAGAACAGCGGCAATGCGGCCTTTGGAGCAAGCAGCGCTCAAGCTGGTGGAACGCCAATGCCTGGCGTCAATCAGACTGGCTTTGGCATGGGCCTGCGCCATATGTTCTGAGGTCGGAGCACAAATAGAGCGGGTGCGGGTAGCCTGGTGGCCTGCACCCGCTTTTCAGAAGAGGCGACAGCCCCCCAGGCGGGGCTCGTTCAACAACATAGACCGGGCATGTCTACCTGCCCAAGGGCAGTCCAGGTCGGCATGAGAAGAAGCTGACAACAATGTCACCGCGCTGTCCCGCTTCTGTTGGGGTCGGATTTCTAAGCTCCACACATCTCCTCCTTACCTTTATCAAGGCCCGGGAGATTGTGTTTCACCGACTTTCTTAGGAGCTCCCACCATGTCTCAACGTCGTCTCTCCATCGCGTCCGTATTTGCAAGCGCAGCAGCAGTAGCTGTACTAGCCATGCCGGGGATGGCTTCGGCAGCCTATGAACACCCAGCCAATAACGAGCAAGGCGTGACTGTTCACCCTGAACATTTCGTGAGCCAGAAGACGCGTGATCAAGTCAGGGCCGAAACTGCAGATGCGATGAAAAACGGTCGACTGTCGTATGGAGAAAGCAACTTCCCCAACTTCGTCCCCCCTGCAGGCCCCGGTAAAACACGCGAGGAAGTGATTAACGAATTGCTGCGCGAATCTCCAGCAGCGCGGGAAGCTCGTTTGCAGTCCATCGCTCGCTGAGGCCTATAGAGGCCTTATTGGGGCGCCGGTCTTCATTGACCAGCATTGCGATGCGATGACCGGCATGCTTGATCTGGCCACCGGCAGCAACTGCCCAATGCGGCCGGCCGAGTTGCGATGATCAATGCCTGGATTGCCGGCATCACCCAGTCCAAGCCTTTATCCGCTTCCTTCAATTGATCATCGCCCCACAGACGACGCCCCCTGAGCCGTTCCTGAAGACCAACCAAAGGGGGCGGGCGAGCAGCAGACAGTGCCCGTCAATTGGCAAGACGCGTTCACATGCTCCGTCTGCCGGCGATCACGCGCTTGAGCGCCTCTGCCGACATCGCAAAAAGACAGCTCCCACCACCATCGGTCTTGGCTCTGCAAAGTGCCGTACAGATGAAATACCTGGTTTAGCTGACGCTTATGGCGTGACCGCGCTCGCTTGCCCATAGGGCCGGGCATATGACTACCGGCCAGACATCACCACACAAATGTTGGCAGAGTTCCAGCCGCTCCTCAGCGCTGCATCAGTTGCTGGCATTGCCGGCGGCGCCAGACAGACTCGCGTACCGCTCCGGCCTCATCGAACACCACTTTGTACTGGCACACCAGCAGGTTGCCGGATTGCGCTTGACGGAGCTTGAAGTTGTAGTCCCACTCCTGTCCTCTCTGGCCCGTAGTTTGCGTCAGAGGTGCGCCCAGCGTCTGCTTCACCTTATCCTGGGGCATGCCGGGCTGGATGGCGCGAATTCCTTCGAGCTGCTCTGCCAGCACGCCATCGCGGACGAAGTCCTTCTTCATGTCGGCATAGCGCATATTGATGTCGGAATACTGCAGCTTGTCGGGATTGCTGACAGCATCCTCCGGATTGTCACGAGCCACGGCCGGCATGGCGATGCAAGCGGCTGCAGCCAGCACCAGAGTGGAAAGGCGGAAGGTAGATTCAAACATGCTCATGGCATCCTCTTTCATCAAAATCGAAAGTCACGCGCTGCAGGGCTTCAGCGCTCACGCAAGGCCTCGCGCGCCTTGTTCAGCGGCTTGGTCAAATAGTCCCAGACAGTCTTGCGGCCCGTACGGATATCGGTAGCGGCAACCATGCCCGGCACAATGGGCATGCGCTGGCCGGCTTTGTTCACAAGCACGTCCGAGTCGGTGCGCACCAGAACCGGGTAATAGACGATTTCGGGCTTGACCTCGTCGCGCTGGGTATCCGGGGCAATCGTCACCACCTGGCCCTTGAGGCCGCCATAGACTGCGTAGTCATAGGCAGTCACCTTGACCAGAGCCTCCTGACCGGGGCGAATGAAGGCAATGTCGCGGGGCGAGATATGGGCCTCCACCAGCAACTGGTCATCGAGAGGCACCAGGGCCATCAGCAGGCCGTTGGGCGGCACCACGCCGCCGATGGTAGTGACCTGCAGGCTCTTGACCACGCCCCGCACAGGCGACTGCAGTGTCAGGCGATCCAGTGAATCCGCACGCCCGCGCACTACTGAAGACAGGGACTTCGCCTCCGCATCAGCCTTGGCAAGTTCTTCGCGGCTGCGCACCATGTAGCCAGAACGCGCCTCGGCAATCTTCAGCTCCAGTTCTGCTCCCTGGCGCTGCAAGCGGATGAGTTCGACGCTGCTGGCCGCACCGCTGGCTTGCAGCGACTGCGTGATGCCCAGTTCCTTGCGCACCAATGCCAGCGCCTGGTTCAGACCGGCCACTGTATCGCTCAGCGCCGCGCGGCGAGAACGGAACAGCGCACTCTCCGAAGCCTTGAGCTGAGCATGGCCGTCCAGCTCCTGAGGAAACTGCAGGTTGTCGCGCCCTTCAACCTCGGCGCGCAGGCGTACGCTGGCGGCCAAGGCTGCGCGGTAGCGGGCCGCCGTCTCCTCCACACTGGATTCGCCACGCGTAGGTTCCAGCTTGGCCAGCACCTGGCCTTTCTCCACGATATCGCCCTCGCGCACCAGCAACTCGGCCAGAATACCGCCCTCCAGAGACTGGATGCGCTGCTCGCGCGAGGATGGAATCACCTTGCCACCGCCGTTGGACACTTCGTCGATCTCGAAGAACCAGGCCCAGGCCAGAAAAGCCAGCACAAAGGCCGTGACCAGCCACACCACGCGATCCGAGTGGCTTGCGCGTACCTCGTCGAAGTCGCCTATGGCCGGCATGGCCGCGCGCCGACGCGCAGACCCGGGCATAGGAGAAAGCATGGACGCGGCCTCAGCCTTCATCGCTGGTGTTGTTGTAGATGTGGCCTTCGATGTATCACCGGGCACTGCTGTCTCCGTCATTCCTGCCCCTCCTCTGCAGAGGCCAGCCTTTTCACCGGCTGCACCGCGACCTTCATGCGCCCGCTCTGCACGACGCGAACATTCTGCTGCGGGGCTGCCGGTTGGACACCGCCATTCAGGCGCTTGAGCACCTCATCGCGCGCGCCCTGCAACACCACCTGGCCCTTGTCCACCACAATGATCTTATCCACCGCCTGCAACACAGCGGGCCGGTGCGTGGCAACGACCAGAGTGCGCCCCGGTGCAAGCTTGCGCAACCGCGCGATCACATCGCGTTCGGCCACATCGTCCAGCGCTGCCGTAGGCTCATCCAGCAGCAGCACGCGCGGCTGGCGCAACAGCAGGCGGGCCAGCAACAGGCTCTGGCGCTGCCCCCCCGACAAGCCCAAGCCCCCTTCCATGACCATGTGATCCAGCCCCGTTGGCAGGGTCTGCACGAAGGACCAGGCGCCAGCGTCCAGCAGCGCGGTCACAAGTTCCGCATCGCTGGCATGAGGAGCGCCCAACAGCAGGTTCTCGCGCAACGAACCGTAGAACAGGCGGGCATTCTGCGTCAGCAGGCCTACATCGCGGCGCACGTCGGCCGGGTCTATGTGGGCCAGAGCCACATCGTCCAACAGCAGGCGCCCGCTCACAGGCTCGGTCAGGCCCGACAACGCCTGCAGCAGCGTCGACTTGCCTGCCCCGTTGCGGCCCAGGATGGCGATGCGCTCACCGGCTGAGATCTGCAGCTTCTTGACCTGCAGTGCCGGGGTCTTGCCGTCGTAGCTGAACACGGCTTCGCTGAAGTCGTAGCGCCCCTCGATGACAGGGCGGTGGACGCGGCTGCCGTCCTCGGCGTGATCCACGGGCAGGTGCATGAGTTGGTCCAAGCCGTCACTGGCCATCCTGGCCTGCTGCCAGCGATTGAGCACACCGGTCACGCTGGACAAGGGCGCCAGCATGCGGCTGACCAGAATGGAGGACGCCACCAGCACGCCGGTGCTCATCTCGCCGCGCATCACCTGGGGAGCGCCAAAGAACACCACAAAGGCAAAAGCACTGCCCTGCACCGTCTGCATCCAGTTGCTCAGGTGATGCAGCAACGCCCGCAGCCTCAGGCCCGACTCGGCATTTACGGCGTTGTAGTGGTTCCATTGGTTTTGGAAACGCGGCTCGGCCTGCAGCAGCTTGATGTCTTCAATGCCCTGCACCGTCTCCACCAGCATGGCGTTGCGCAGCGCCGATTCGCGCATGCTGGCCTGGGCCAGGTTGCGCAGGCGCTTTTGCGCCAGCAGGCTGGGCGCCAGCAGCAGCACAAAGGCCGCCAGAGGCACCCACACCAGCGAGCCGGCAATCATCCAGAAGATGAAGCAGAACAGGATGAAGAACGGCAGGTCAGCCACGGCCGCTGCGGTGGTGGAAGTCAGCATCTCCCGCACCGGCTCCAGCTCGCGGATCTGGGCCACAAAGGTTCCAGTGGCGCGCGGGCGCGCGCTGTTCTTAACTCTCAGCGCATGGCCGAAGACTCGGTCCGAAATGCGAAGGTCGGCCCGCTTGCCCAGCATGTCGGTAATGTGCATGCGCGCGGCGCGCATGGCCCAGGCAAACACAATGGACAGCAGCACACCGCCGAACAGCACGTACAGCGTGGGTTCGGACTGCGACGGCACGACGCGGTCATAGACCTGCATGGAAAACAGAATGCCGCCCAAGGCCATCAGATTGGTGATGAACGAGGCCAGCAGGATATGGCCGTAGGGTCTCAGATCGGCAAACACGATGTCGCGCAGCCAGTGAGGCTCCACGGGGCGCAGGTAGCTGTCCACGCGCGAATCGGGAGCCGACTGCAACGGACGCAGCACCACCATGGCCTCCACCTCGGACTGCAGCTCGGCCAGCATGTGCGTGCTCTCGCCGCCCTCATCGCCGCTCAGCAGCAGACGCAAGCCGCCTTCGGTCAAGGCGGTGACTACCGCGACCTGCCCGCCGCGCAGCTGTACGGCCACGGGTAGACGCCATGCCGTCAATCGCATCAGCTCCGGAGCCACCTCGGTCACGGCAAGACCAGCTTGCTTGGCAATCTGGCGTAAGCAGTGGCGCAAATCCTCGCCGGACATGCCATCAGCCGCCCAGGCCGCGTCGACACGCAGGCGCTCGCGTGAGGTATCGATCTGGTAATGCGCTGCCACTGCCAGCACGGCGTCCAGCCAGCCCTGCATCAATGGCGGCAATTGTTTGGAGCTTGCCTGCTCAGCAGCTATCCGGTTCATCGCTTCGTTCATCGCATCACTCCCTGGCCCCGGTCACGCAGCCGGGTATCCAGCGCGAACTCATCGGCCAACCGCCCGCTCTGATACCAACACTCCACAGCCAGCCGCTGCAGGTCATGGGAGCTATCCACTTGCTCGAAGCGCGCGCTGTGGTATTCCTGTTCGGCGTTGAGCAGATCTAGCAGCGAACGTGTACCCAATTGCAGATATTGCTCACGATATAGATCGCGCGTGATACGGATGCTGGCGATACGCTGGTCAACCACTGGCTGACGCTCCAACAGACCCAGGCTCTGGTCCTGCGCGTCGCGCAGCGACTGACGCGCCTGGAACTCGGCGTTGGCCACTGCTGCGTCGGCGGCCTCCAGCGCGTGGCCGGCCGCGCGCTGGCGTGCCTGGTTGCGCCCGCCTTCAAACAGCGGTGCCGAGACATTGAACATCACGCGCATGTCCACATCCGGGTAACCTGCCGGACGCGAGGCAGCGTTCAACCCGCGCGCGGCCGAGCCATCCACCGACAGCGTCGGCATGAGTTGCGCATCGGCTGCCTTCAGTTCGGCCTGGGCCTGCGCTCGCTGCCCCTGGGCCCGACGCACCGCTGCCGTGGGCTGCACCTGCGCGGCAGCGCAGGCCTGGGGCAGGGCATTGGGAACCCCGCCTTTTTCTGCATTCGCTTCACCCACTGTCGGCGGCGTCTGCAACCCGGTTAGCGCCATAAGCCGCGCTTGCCAACGGCGCGCCTGCGCCTCGTAATTGATTACTTGGCCGCGCGCTCCATCCATGCGTGACTGCGCCTGCATAAAGTCCGAGCGGGTGCTCGCGCCCTTGAGCTGACGCTCACGCGCCAGTTCGGCCAGCGCCCCCACTCCCTTGAGCTGATCTTGTGCAATCGCCGCCATGGACTGCTGGCGGCGCAGCTCCACCCAGGCCTGCGCAGCCTCGCGAGCTACATCGTCGGTGGACAGATAGACCTGCGCCTGGGCAACCTCGATGCTGGCCTCGGCCTGCTGCACGGCGCTGTCCACCTTGCCGAAGTCATACAACATCTGCGACACCGAGACGCTGGCGTCATAGACACGCCGCGAGGTATAGGGGTAGACATCCCGGTTGTTCACCTGTGCCCCCAGCCCGCCCTTGACCTGCGGGTAATAACCGGCGCGGGCCGAAGCCACGCCCTCGTCCGCTCCCAGCAACTGCCCCTGCGCCGTGCGCACGGCAGGGTGCCATGCCACAGCCGCCTGTACCGCTGCACGCATATCCATGGCCTGGCCTGGCCTGGCCTGGCTTGCAGGCCCTGCTGCATGGGCCGCGCCCATCGCGCAGACCAGCGCGACCGCTGCGGCGGCATGACGTATGCAAGGCACAGGGAGTTTGGACTTGATCAACATATCCATCTATCGCTATCTCTGTCGCTGTTTCACAGCCTGGTATCACGGCGCTATGCCACGATCACCACTCCGCATCGCAGCACCCAGGCCAGCGACACGGATTGTTTGTTCTCTGATTGCTATTATTTATATAGCTTGCTGCGCTGTTAGTACGTCGTTTCAAGAATCGCTCATACTTGAAACGACGTACCTCAGACGCTAGCAGCTATCAGGTTTGATGAAATATCAAACGTGCACCGGCTGCTGCAGCTCCTCTTCGGGCAGCGGAGCTGGCATATACAAGGCCAGGTCCTGCGGCGCGATGGCAGGCGCTGTGGGTGCAGCAGGCGTATCCGCCGAGCCCAGGCCGGCGATGTTGCCGGCAGCCTCGCCCGCCTCGCTCCGGGACTGCAGCACATCCTGCAGCGCAGGCAGCGCGGCAGGCTCGTCCGCATCCGTATGCAGGGCATCAAGATGCTCCAGATCCAGGCTCATGGCCATCATCGGCGACGCAAACGGCGTAGGCTTGGGCCCAGGATCCACACCGTCATAGACCACCTTCACATCCTTGACGGTCGATGCGGTATCCCCATCCATGTCCTGGATGGTGTATCCGAACTTGTCCCAATAGGAACTCAGCGCCTTGCCCTCATAGATGAACTTGGCCGTATCGAACTCCACGGTCAACGAGCCACCTGCGGCTGTCTTGACGGTGATGATGTGCTTGACTGCGTCATAGGTGTAGTCCACCCCCTCCACGGCGCCGCCCGTGACCTGCAAATCCTGTCCGGGAAGATAGGTGTAGGTTTTGCCATCGACATTGAGCACATTGACAAAGCCGCCGTCCGCACCAAATCCTTCGACGGTGCTGTCGAGTTCACCGCGCAGTGAGCCCTCCTGCCTGGGCAGCTGGATCAGGTTCTGCAGCGTGGAATTCAGCTCCTCCGCCGAGGCAGCCACGACGACGGTACTCTCCTTTCCTTCAGCGCCGTTATAGGCAATCGGGTCGATATTGGGAATGTCTTTTTCCAAAATACCGCCAAAGCCCACGCCCACGGAGTTGATGTGGTGCTCCTTCACAAAGGCCTCCCAAGTTGCCTGCTGTGTTTCAGACACCGGGCCCTGGGCAGGTACTCCATCGGTGACGAAGTACGAGACATTCTGCACCCCCTCCCCGGTCAGCTTGCCGCTATCGTCAGTAAAGCCACCAGTGCCCATTACCTTGTCGAGAGCGTCTTTATAGGATGTGCCTCCATTAGCCGTCAGAGCCTTGATAGTCGCGATGGCATCCAAAGCACTCATCCAAGTGACGTAGGCCTTCGTGCGTGCAACATCCCCAAAAGTCACCAGCTTGACCGCCACATCGCCATACTCATCGTACTTGTTGATCAGATCCTCCAGCGCCTTCTTGGCCAGATTCAGGCGGTTGTTCGGGTCATTAGGAAACTGTTGATTGCCGCCACCCACGAAGTTCATGCTGCCCGACAGGTCCAGCACAATCATCAGATTGGTCTGCAGCTTGGACAGATTGATCGCCAGCTCGGCATCATCGCTGAGCGTCGGCACATCGTCCTTGACCTCCACGGCAAACCCGATTTCGCTGTCGTGCTCGCCATCGTGAACGATGGCCTTGAAGGCCAGGTCCAGCGTATTTTCACCACTGCTGGCTGCATGATCCAGAGGGCCCTTGAGGGTGACCGTATAGCTTGCCTCGTACTTACCACCAACCTCGCTCAGGGCACCGACCTTGACGGTCATGACCTCCTTGGCACCGGCCATGCCGGTCAGCGTGCTGGTGCTGGCATCCCAGTGCCAGGTCACATCAACGCCGCCCGACTTGACGCTACCGTCCACAGGGCCCTCCATCTCCACCGAGAAGGTATTGATGCCAGGCGTCTTGTCCGCATCGGTAAAGGTAATCTTGCCCGTGGCTGTGGTCGTGCTGCTCAGGTCATCCTTGATGCCGCCGGGCAGTGCTTCTTCCGCAACGTGCAGTACCTTGTCTTCAGGAGCTATCTCCACTACAGGGGCGGTGTCGTTCAGATCCTTTTCCTGAAGCGTGACTGTGACCTCGGTCTTGCCACCTTCGGTATCGGTCGCCACCACCTTGATCTGCTGGCTATTACTACCCTTTTCAAAGTCGTTGGCATCCGAAGCCGCTCCAGCCGCTGTCAGCGTGATCTCTCCAGTCAGTGGGTCGATCGCATACCAGCCATTAGGGTCGCTGGCCGGGTCAATGCTGTAAGTCAACGATATGCTGTCAGTATCGATGGCCTTCACCTGGCCCAGCACCATACCTACGGGGCTGTTCTCGTCGTAGCTGAAGGTGTAATCCGTCACCGGCGGTTCGCCCGGGTCGCCTGGATCGACAAACACCGGTGGCTTGCTCACAGTCACGGTGACGCCCGCCTGCTCGGGCGTGCCGCCATCGGTCTGTGCCGTGTATTCGAAGTGGGCGTCACCCACAAAGCCGGCCTTGGGCGTGAACTCCAGTTGGCCGCCCACCAGCTTGACGCTACCGCTGCCGTCGCTCAGGGCCACCGCAGCACCGCCTTCGGTGATGGCCTTGCCATCGACCTGCGTGATCCTGACGTTATCGCCTTCGAACTCGTCGTTGGCCAGCACGTCGATGGTGACGGACTTCTCGTAGCCGGTACTGGCCGTGTCATCGCTCACGTCCTGCTCGGGCGTGACGTTGACCTTCACCGTGGTGGTGGTCTTGCCGCCCTTGCCGTCGTCCACGATCACTTCAAAGCGGTCCGTGCCCGGGCCGCTCCAGTCCTTGTGGGGCGTGTAGGTGTACTTGCCATCCGGTGTGACGGTCACGGTGCCGTGAGCGGGCGGATCGCCCAGCTCGTAGGTCAGCGTATCGCCGTCCTTGTCCGTGCCGGTGACCTTGCCGTTGAAGGGCTGGTCTTCACCCACGGTGACGGTGTAGCCGCCGCCGGGGCCAGGCGTGAACGTCTGGCCGGGGATGTAGTCCGGGTCGCTGGGGTCCAGGCCTTCGTTGGGGTCGGTCGGCTCGGGCAGCTGGTTGGCCGCCACGGTCACGGTGACGCCCGCCTGCTCGGGCGTGCCGCCATCGGTCTGTGCCGTGTATTCGAAGTGGGCGTCCCCCACAAAGCCGGCCTTGGGCGTGAACTCCAGTTGGCCGCCCACCAGCTTGACGCTACCGCTGCCGTCGGTCAGAGCCACCGCAGCACCGCCTTCGGTGATGGCCTTGCCATCGACCTGCGTGATCGTGACGTTGGCGCCTTCGAACTCGTCGTTGCCCAGCACGTCGATGGTGACGGGCTTGTCGTAGCCGGTCGTCGCAGTGTCGTCGGTCACGTCCTGCTCGGGCGTGAACTCGACCGTCACGGTGGTAGTGGTCTTGCCGCCCTTGCCGTCGTCCACGATCACCGTGAATTCATCAGGGCCGTTGTAGTCCGGATCAGGTGTGTAGGTGTACTCGCCAGTGTCCTTGTCGATGGTCACCGTGCCGTGGCTGGGGCCTGTGCCCTTGGTGTACTCCAGCGTATCGCCGTCCTTGTCCGTGCCGGTGATCTTGCCGTTGAAGGGCTGGTCTTCACCCACGGTGACGGTGTAGCCGCCGCCGGGGCCAGGCGTGAAGCTCTGGCCGGGGATGTAGTCCGGATCGCTGGGGTCCAGGCCTTCGTTGGGGTCGGTCGGCTCGGGCAGCTGATTGGCCGCCACGGTCACCGTGACGCCCGCCTGCTCGGGCGTGCCGCCATCGGTCTGTGCCGTGTATTCGAAGTGGGCGTCCCCCACAAAGCCGGCCTTGGGCGTGAACTCCAGTTGGCCGCCCACCAGCTTGACGCTGCCGCTGCCATCGGTCAGAGCCACCGCAGCACCGCCTTCGGTGATGGCCTTGCCATCAACCTGCGTGATCGTGACGTTGGCGCCTTCGAAGTCGTCGTTGCCCAGCACGTCGATGGTGACGGGCTTGTCGTAGCCGGTCGTCGCAGTGTCGTCGGTCACGTCCTGCTCGGGCGTGAACTCGACCGTCACGGTGGTAGTGGTCTTGCCACCCTTGCCATCGTCCACGATCACCGTGAATTCATCAGGGCCGTTGTAGTCCGGATCCGGTGTGTAGGTGTACTCGCCAGTGTCCTTGTCGATGGTCACCGTGCCGTGGCTGGGGCCAGTGCCCTGGGTGTACTCCAGCGTATCGCCGTCCTTGTCCGTGCCGGTGATCTTGCCGTTGAAGGGCTGATCTTCGTCCACCGTGATCTTGTAGCCGCCATTGGGGCCTGGCGTAAACGTCTGGCCAGGGAACTCAGGGTTGTTCGGATCAATGTTGGGGTCGGTCGGCTCCGGCAGCTGGTTGGCCGCCACGGTCACCGTGACATTGGCTGTCTCTTCCGAGCCCTTGTCGGTCTTGGCCGTGTAGCTGAACTCCGCGTTGCCATGGAAGCCGTCCGCTGGCGTAAACACCAGCTTACCGCCCACCAGCCTGACCTCGCCGTTGGCCACGGTCACGGCTCCACCTTCGACAATGGCCTTGTTGTCTACCTTGGTGATGGTAGGGTTGGCACCTTCGAACTCGTCGTTGGCCAGCACGTTGATAGTGACGGACTTCTCGTAGCCGGTACTGGCCGTGTCATCACTCACGTCCTGCTCGGGCGTGACGTTGACCGTCACCGTGGTGGTGGTCTTGCCACCCTTGCCGTCGTCCACGATCACTTCAAAGCGGTCCGTGCCCGGGCCGCTCCAGTCCTTGTGGGGCGTGTAGGTGTACTTGCCATCCGGTGTGACGGTCACGGTGCCGTGAGCGGGCGGATCGCCCAGCTCGTAGGTCAGCGTATCGCCGTCCTTGTCCGTGCCGGTGACCTTGCCGTTGAAGGGCTGGTCTTCACCCACGGTGACGGTGTAGCCGCCGCCGGGGCCAGGCGTGAACGTCTGGCCGGGGATGTAGTCCGGGTCGCTGGGGTCCAGGCCTTCGTTGGGGTCGGTCGGCTCGGGCAGCTGGTTGGCCGCCACGGTCACGGTGACGCCCGCCTGCTCGGGCGTGCCGCCATCGGTCTGTGCCGTGTATTCGAAGTGGGCATCACCCACAAAGCCGGCCTTGGGCGTGAATTCCAGCTTGCCACTCACCAGCTTGACGCTGCCGCTGCCATCGGTCAGAGCCACCGCAGCACCGCCTTCGGTGATGGCCTTGCCATCAACCTGCGTGATCGTGACGTTGGCACCTTCGAACTCGTCGTTGGCCAGCACGTTGATAGTGACGGACTTCTCGTAGCCGGTCGTCGCTGTATCGGCGGTCACGTCCACTTCAGACTGGAACTCGACCGTCACGGTGGTAGTGGTCTTGCCACCCTTGCCATCGTCCACGATCACCGTGAATTCATCAGGGCCGTTGTAGTCCGGATCCGGTGTGTAGGTGTACTCGCCAGTGTCCTTGTCGATGGTCACCGTGCCGTGGCTGGGGCCTGTGCCCTGGGTGTACTCCAGCGTATCGCCGTCCTTGTCCGTGCCGGTGATCTTGCCGTTGAAGGGCTGATCTTCGTCCACCGTGATCTTGTAGCCGCCATCGGGGCCTGGCGTAAACGTCTGGCCAGGGAACTCAGGGTTGTTCGGATCAATGTTGGGGTCGGTCGGCTCGGGCAGCTGGTTGGCCGCCACGGTCACCGTGACATTGGCTGTCTCTTCCGAGCCCTTGTCGGTCTTGGCCGTGTAGCTGAACTCCGCGTTGCCATGGAAGCCGTCCGCTGGCGTAAACACCAGCTTACCGCCCACCAGCCTGACCTCGCCGTTGGCCACGGTCACGGTTCCACCTTCGACAATGGCCTTGTTGTCTACCTTGGTGATGGTTGGGTTGGCACCTTCGAACTCGTCGTTGGCCAGCACGTTGATAGTGACGGACTTCTCGTAGCCGGTCGTCGCTGTATCGGCGGTCACGTCCACTTCAGACTGGAACTCGACCGTCACGGTGGTAGTGGTCTTGCCACCCTTGCCATCGTCCACGATCACCGTGAATTCATCAGGGCCGTTGTAGTCCGGATCCGGTGTGTAGGTGTACTCGCCAGTGTCCTTGTCGATGGTCACCGTGCCGTGGCTGGGGCCCGTGCCCTGGGTGTACTCCAGCGTATCGCCGTCCTTGTCCGTGCCGGTGACCTTGCCGTTGAAGGGCTGATCTTCGTCCACCGTGATCTTGTAGCCGCCATTGGGGCCTGGCGTAAACGTCTGGCCAGGGAACTCAGGGTTGTTCGGATCAATGTTGGGGTCGGTCGGCTCGGGCAGCTGGTTGGCTGCCACGGTCACGGCGACATTGGCCGTCTCTTCCGAGCCCTTGTCGGTCTTGGCCGTGTAGCTGAACTCCGCGTTGCCATGGAAGCCGTCCGCTGGCGTAAACACCAGCTTACCGCCCACCAGCCTGACCTCGCCGTTGGCCACGGTCACGGTTCCACCTTCGACAATGGCCTTGTTGTCTACCTTGGTGATGGTTGGGTTGGCACCTTCGAACTCGTCGTTGGCCAGCACGTTGATAGTGACGGACTTCTCGTAGCCGGTCGTCGCTGTATCGGCGGTCACGTCCACTTCAGACTGGAACTCGACCGTCACGGTGGTAGTGGTCTTGCCACCCTTGCCATCGTCCACGATCACCGTGAATTCATCAGGGCCGTTGTAGTCCGGATCCGGTGTGTAGGTGTACTCGCCGGTGTCCTTGTCGATGGTCACCGTGCCGTGGCTGGGGCCTGTGCCCTGGGTGTACTCCAGCGCATCGCCGTCCTTGTCCGTGCCGGTGACCTTGCCGTTGAAGGGCTGATCTTCGTCCACCGTGATCTTGTAGCCGCCATTGGGGCCTGGCGTAAACGTCTGGCCAGGGAACTCAGGGTTGTTCGGATCAATGTTGGGGTCGGTCGGCTCGGGCAGCTGGTTGGCTGCCACGGTCACGGCGACATTGGCCGTCTCGGGCGTTCCGCCATCGGTCTGCGCCGTGTATTCGAAGTGGGCGTCACCCACAAAGCCGGCCTTGGGCGTGAACTCCAGCTGGCCGCCCACCAGCTTGACGCTGCCGCTGCCGTCGCTCAGGGCCACCGCAGCGCCGCCTTCGGTGATGGCCTTGCCATCGACCTGCGTGATCCTGACGTTATCGCCTTCGAACTCGTCGTTGGCCAGCACGTCGATGGTGACGGACTTCTCGTAGCCGGTACTGGCCGTGTCATCACTCACGTCCTGCTCGGGCGTGACGTTGACCGTCACCGTGGTGGTGGTCTTGCCACCCTTGCCGTCGTCCACGATCACTTCAAAGCGGTCCGTGCCCGGGCCGCTCCAGTCCTTGTGGGGCGTGTAGGTGTACTTGCCATCCGGTGTGACGGTCACGGTGCCGTGAGCGGGCGGATCGCCCAGCTCGTAGGTCAGCGTATCGCCGTCCTTGTCCGTGCCGGTGACCTTGCCGTTGAAGGGCTGGTCTTCACCCACGGTGACGATGTAGCCGCCGCCGGGGCCAGGCGTGAACGTCTGGCCGGGGATGTAGTCCGGGTCGCTGGGGTCCAGGCCTTCGTTGGGGTCGGTCGGCTCGGGCAGCTGGTTGGCCGCCACGGTCACCGTGACATTGGCTGTCTCTTCCGAGCCCTTGTCGGTCTTGGCCGTGTAGCTGAACTCCGCGTTGCCATGGAAGCCGTCCGCTGGCGTAAACACCAGCTTACCGCCCACCAGCCTGACCTCGCCGTTGGCCACGGTCACGGCTCCACCTTCGACAATGGCCTTGTTGTCTACCTTGGTGATGGTAGGGTTGGCACCTTCGAACTCGTCGTTGGCCAGCACGTTGATAGTGACGGACTTCTCGTAGCCGGTCGTCGCTGTATCGGCGGTCACGTCCACTTCAGACTGGAACTCGACCGTCACGGTGGTAGTGGTCTTGCCACCCTTGCCATCGTCCACGATCACCGTGAATTCATCAGGGCCGTTGTAGTCCGGATCCGGTGTGTAGGTGTACTCGCCGGTGTCCTTGTCGATGGTCACCGTGCCGTGGCTGGGGCCTGTGCCCTGGGTGTACTCCAGCGCATCGCCGTCCTTGTCCGTGCCGGTGATCTTGCCGTTGAACGGCTGGTCTTCACCCACGGTGACGGTGTAGCCGCCGCCAGGCGTGAACGTCTGGCCGGGGATGTAGTCCGGGTCGCTGGGGTCCAGGCCTTCGTTGGGGTCGGTCGGCTCGGGCAGCTGGTTGGCCGCCACGGTCACCGTGACATTGGCTGTCTCTTCCGAGCCCTTGTCGGTCTTGGCCGTGTAGCTGAACTCCGCGTTGCCATGGAAGCCGTCCGCTGGCGTAAACACCAGCTTACCGCCCACCAGCCTGACCTCGCCGTTGGCCACGGTCACGGTTCCACCTTCGACAATGGCCTTGTTGTCTACCTTGGTGATGGTTGGGTTGGCACCTTCGAACTCGTCGTTGGCCAGCACGTTGATAGTGACGGACTTCTCGTAGCCGGTCGTCGCTGTATCGGCGGTCACGTCCACTTCAGACTGGAACTCAACCGTCACGGTGGTAGTGGTCTTGCCACCCTTGCCATCGTCCACGATCACCGTGAATTCATCAGGGCCGTTGTAGTCCGGATCCGGTGTGTAGGTGTACTCGCCAGTGTCCTTGTCGATGGTCACCGTGCCGTGGCTGGGGCCCGTGCCCTGGGTGTACTCCAGCGCATCGCCGTCCTTGTCCGTGCCGGTGATCTTGCCGTTGAACGGCTGATCTTCGTCCACCGTGATCTTGTAGCCGCCATTGGGGCCTGGCGTAAACGTCTGGCCAGGGAACTCAGGGTTGTTCGGATCAATGTTGGGGTCGGTCGGCTCAGGCAGCTGGTTGGCTGCCACGGTCACGGTGACATTGGCCGTCTCGGGCGTTCCGCCATCGGTCTGCGCCGTGTATTCGAAGTGGGCATCACCCACAAAGCCGGCCTTGGGCGTGAACTCCAGCTTGCCGCCCACCAGCTTGACTCTGCCGCTACCATCGGTCAGGGCCACCGCAGCACCGCCTTCGGTGATGGCCTTGCCATCGACCTGCGTGATCCTGACGTTATCGCCTGCGAACTCGTCGTTGGCCAGCACGTCGATGGTGACGGGCTTCCCAAAGCCGGTGCCCTCGATGTCGTCGAACGCATCCTGCTCCGCTCCCACATTGACCGTCACCGTGGTGGTGGTCTTGCCGCCCTTGCCGTCGTCCACGATCACTTCAAAGCGGTCCGTGCCCGGACCGCTCCAGTCCTTGTTGGGCGTGTAGGTGTATTCGCCGGTGTCCTTGTCGATGGTCACCGTGCCATGAGCGGGTGGTGTGCCCAATCCGTAGGTCAACGAATCGCCATCTGAGTCCTTGCCCACAACCTTTCCATTGAAAGGCTGGTCTTCACGCACAGTGACTTTGTAGCCGCCATTGTTGAATTCCTGCCCAGGCACGTGACCCAGGGCACCAGGGCTCAGCCCTTCATTGGGATCGACAGGCTCTGGAGGGTTGTTGGCATTCTTGCCACTTCCACCGCTCCCACCACTCGACACAGCCAGCCCCCCCAGACCCAACCCCACAAGCCAAGGCAGCCACGCAGCAACAGACTCATTCGATTCGATCTCAGTGAACTCGAAGCCTTCCCAGGCACCACCATATTGGCCCCACCAAAGCACGCCTTGCTGATCTTCCAAGACCAGATCGTTGCGCCCTTCCTCTGGATATACCGCGAAAAAACCGCTCACATGGATTTGTTTTCCATCGACCAAAGTCAGTACCAGGTCATTACCGACACGAGTCGATTTGGCGATCTGTTCGGGTGCAACTTTGAGGATGACTGCAGAAGGCTTATCTAAAACCAGGCCTTGCTCTGTAGAGGCGACTTTTCCACCAGACTTGTATACGGCTTCCATGAACTTCTCCTTGATTCCTAACCTTGGCAAAGTTCTGAACCCTCTACCTTGGGGTGCTCAATGCCAAATGCTCGCGAATGCTAGGAGTTAGCGATCTGGAGCGCTTTTGAAAAAGCGAACATTCCATCTGCCTACCAGACAACGATTCAAAACAAATGTCAATTTCGCTCTCGGCAGACATTCGCCCCATCACACCTATGTTTAAAAACAGGAATTTGCTTTTGAATTTCAGAAAAACTTGTAAACAAACGTCAGATTCAGCGCATCTACGTCAGCCTCAGCCCCAAAACGTAACACGTCGTTAAAAATCATCTTCACAATCCATAGTTTTTCGAAATAACCATCTAACTTCGGATTGTTGCCGTGTCTTACTGGTCACCTGCAGGCCCTTCGAGTGAACGAATCCTCGTCATCGACGACAACGTGACTGAACTGAAAATCCTGCTGGAACTGCTTCGAAGTAATGGCTATCGTCTTTCCGTCGCAATGGATGCCATGCAGGGCTATCGCCGTGCCACTACTCAGCAATTCGAACTAATCCTATTGGACGTAAATATGGGCAGCGTAGATGGATTTGCCGCCTGCAGGCTATTGAAGGCAGATCCATCCACAGCCGGCATTCCCGTTATCTTTGTGACTTCTTGTGCCTCCCCAAAAGAGCGTCTGATGGGGTTGCAGTTAGGTGCTGTGGACTACATTCCAAAGCCGTTCGACATCAATGAAGTTTTAGCGCGTGTGGAAATCCACTTGGCTTTGGCGAAACGCCAAGGAATTCCATACCAGGACGTTCGCGCTTCACCAGAGCCGCCACCGTCAGTCCCTGCTATTGGGCGAGTAACGGAAACACTGAGCACTAATCACAATTTGACGTTGCTGCGAGCAGCCCAGCAGTTGGTGCTTTCCGATTTGTCCAAGGTTCCTACTCTGCCTGAATTAGCTGCCAAATTAGGCACCAATGAAAAGCGTCTAACACGCGTCTTCCAGGTTCACACGGGGAGCACGGTTTACAAGTTCATCCGGGAGACTCGCCTTCACGAAGCTCAACGCATGCTTGCTAGCTCCGCCATGCATATAGAGGAAGTTGCGGCAGCGGTAGGATTCTCCAGCGCTGCTAATTTCTCGTCAGCCTTTCATTCCTATTTTGGGTGTACCCCGTCATCTTTTCGGCGCTCATACATGAGTCCAAAACCATGAGGCAATGCACATCGAGCTATGTTCGTCTGCTCTGCAGCATATTCCTATGTTGGACAATCAATGCAAGCGCACTTGAAGCGTCTGCGCCCCCTCGAATTCAGATCAGCGATGTAGCTCTCGGCCTCCAGGTCCTGGACAACACGGTCGAGGTCTGGGAGCGCGGTATGGCAAACGAAACACCACTACAGGTGGCAGCCCTTCCTAGCAATGAGATTGACGGATTCCATACCGTTACAGCCAAGGCGCTTGAAGGGCGATTCGATATGACACATCTGTGGCTCAGGCTGGCACTGCACAACGATCTAAATACCCCTCAATCAGTGCAACTGGCTTTGGGGGTGAGTTGGCTGCAACACGTGACTTTTTATGTTGTACGCATGCAGGAAGGTCAAGTTCGTGCAAGTCGAACCTTGACAGGAATCAGTGACCCTAACGAGTCGCTCAATCGAGTACCTCAGATCGCCATAAATCTCGCGCCAGGAGAGAAGGTACGTGTACTTGTTCACGTCAATAGTCACGCATCAAGTACGTTGAAAGTCACGCTGCATACAGTAGATCAATGGCACAGGGTGGAGCGTGACTATGCGTTGTTCAGCGGACTTCTGATTGGCTGCATACTGGTGTTCGCAGTCTATTCTGCGGCTCTCTGGAGAATTCTGCGATCTCCCTTGATGGGATGGCAAACACTGGGGCTGTTGCTGACTGCACTTTATGAAGCTACCTATCGTGGCTATGCGCAAATAATACTTTGGCCCAGCAGTACAGAATGGGGCTACCGAGCTCATCACGTTTTGGTTGCAGGCATCGTGCTGAGCATATTGCTATATCTGCGTGCGCGATTAGAAAAAACCCAGAACTATCTACCCTCGGCAGGAGTAATTCTGCTCAAGGTCGTTGCCCTCTTAGAAAGCATTGTTCTCATCGGCGCTTTATTTGGACCTTATGACTGGTTTGCCCCTACTGGCATCATCGTTGCCCCACTGAGTCTGCTAGCAATTCTGGCTTGCACATACATCTATCATCGTAGTGGAGGGCCTGGCAGCGTGACAGCTTTGCTGCTCGTATCTGTCTTGGCATGTTGTGCATTGCTGCGCGCCGTTGCTCTCTTGATACCAAACATCGCGCTGGTTCAGCTCTTCGAGCAATATGCGCTTGTACTGCCCGCCTTGACGGTCGGTCTGTTCGTCATCACCAGCTGGGCCTATCAGCATTCCCACCAACGTCACCAGGCACAGCGCACCTTGCTCCAATGGCAAAGCCAGCAGCAAGAACGCCTTGAACATGAGGTCAAGTACAAAACTCGCGCTCTTAAAGAGGCTCTAGAACAAGCTGAGCAACGTTCGTTGGAGCAAAAAGAGCTACTCGCCTATGTCAGTCATGATTTGCGAGCGCCAGTCTCCGCGATCATTGCCTATCTACAACTGATGCACCTGTCCCCGAACAAAGTTGACATAGATAAACTGGCCGCAGTTGAAAGAAGCGCTACTTATCAATTGGCATTGATCGACGAACTGGTGGACTATGCCAAAGATGAGTTGCAGCCTCCTTTGGCATTGAATGAGCGGTTGGTAGATCTAAGCTCTCTGCTGGATGAACTCACCAAGTACGCCCATGCGCTGGCCCATCGTCAACGCAATAAGTTCTCACTGAAAATACAGAGCATGCTGCCCGTACATGTCTACTTGGACGGCAAGCGCCTGCAACAGGCTGTACTCAATCTCTTGTCCAACGCCGCGAAATTTACATTCGACGGAAGCATTGACCTGAAGCTGCAAGGTAAGTACGTTGGCCGAGACAAATGGCATCTTCGCTTTGAGGTTAGCGACAGTGGTTCCGGCATGGAGCCGGAAGTACTCGCCAGAATTCAAAAATCGCTGACGGCCAGTCGCACTCATGCAAAACGAGGACTGGGGCTACTGATCGCACAACGCATCATTGAGAAGATGACCGGCCATCTATCTATTGATAGCCATCTAGGGCGCGGTACCAATGCAGTTTTTTTTCTAATGGTCAAACAGGTATCGGATAGTCCTGTCTTCCAAGCTTTGATGCCTCTGCCCACATCTGATGAACACAGTGGGCACAAGACCATGCAGAAACTGGAGGCTCTTCAAGAGGAGCAGAAGTACGAATTGGAGCAGCTTGCAAGGCGGGGGAACTGGAGCGATTTGCATGCATGGATTGATGCCATGGACAACGGCACAGACTACCAAGGCCTGGTCAGTGCGCTCAGGCATGCGCTGGATGAATTGGATTTTGAGCAAATCAGCAATATTGCACGCACCGCTCCATTGCGGAGTTTGAACAGCGATTCTTCATGAAAGCTGCGTGTCGGACTTCCAGGAAGCGGGTGTACCCGAAGCCTGCTCTATGGCCCTGGAGACGGTCTGTCCTGCAAGGTTCCGAGCGGCCATACATCGAACTTCTCACGTCACACGCGCGTGACACCCACTCTCAGGAGATGCCCTTGCTAGCCGATGGCGGCAAGACTGACTTTGTAGCGCCGACACTGCCCATCTTCAGGCACCCATACTCGATCAGCGACACCCCCATCTTGAGCGAGAGCTCGCACTTCCTCTCGCGTAACTGGACAATGATCCAGAGCTTCAAGATGATTCACCACTAGCTCGCCAGGCCAGCAACTCGCAGCGTCCATTACATCTTTGGCATCCATAAGGATTTCTCCTCCCAGATCGAAGCGTGCTCCGCCTGCAGGCAGGATGGCGATATCGGGTCTCAGCCTATGCAGGCAGTCACGTACTGCTGGAGTCAGCAAAGTGTCGCCGGCCACATAGACACTGGGTTCGCCAGGCAATTCCAGCAGGTAGCCGTGACCATGCTCCATGAATCGCCCGACCCACCCTTTCCCATGTACACAGAGGATTGGAGTAATGTGGCCACCGAGACTCCACAACTGACGCTCCTGAGCGCTCAACGACTCTGCATTGAGGCCCCGCTGGCATAGGTACTCCGCGTCACGCGGCATGCAGAACACAGGGACCCTTCTCTCACGTAGAAAGCGCTTACCGATGCGATCCAGGTGATCGAAGTGTCCGCGCTGGCAATGGGTAATAAGCGCATGCGTAACTCGTTCAAGCACGGCCTCTGAATTCTCAGGAAGTTCGACGATTGGATTGCGCTGGCGCCCGCGTCCCAGATAACGCAACCCAGGCAGACTTCCGCGAGGGGCGAGCATTGGGTCGACAAGCAGACCAATGGCCCTGCCTTGGGCCTCAAACTCTAGAACGATAGTGGCATTGCGTAGCTGGGTGATCTGCATGAAGGACTTGGAGGTGGAGGAAATGCCTCATTCTTCCGATATGCCTCTCCATGGAAAATGGCAAGACTAGTCAGTTAATTACCAATTCATGCCAGACTCCACATTTCGAATGGAACCATTCCGCCTCGCATTGTTGCTGTATCCCGAATGCATGCCGGCCGGCCTATTTTCTGTAGCGGACATGGTGCGAGCCGCCAACCTGCGCGCCAGGCGGATGGTGTGCGACGTGATCTGGGCAGGAGTAGATACAACGCCAGTCACAACCTGGCAAGGGCCATCGATAGCTCCGAAGACCTGCCTACATACCGTGCGCGCGGACGCAGTGGTGGTACCAGGTCTGTGGCTATCGTCTGCAAGTGACCTGCGAGCCCCATTGCAGAAACTGGCTCCGGTGATCCGAGCATTGCGGGAATTACCCAAGGAAACCAAGGTGTGGAGCTATTGCGCAGGAGTTCTGCCAGTTGCTGCGAGCGGGAGATTGCATGGGCAACGTGCAACGGCAACGTGGTGGCTGCGGGAGTCATTGCAAACCAGCTTTCCACGCGTTGAATGGAGCTTTGATGAGCCAATGATCATCGGCGAAGGCTCGTGGACGGCTGCCGGCGCTCACGGATATCTGCCACTCGTGCAGCACATGTTGACCAAGAGGCTAGACCCCACTGAGCTTCGCGATCTACAAAATCTACTAATGCTGCCACGCCCGGCAGTGTTGCATGCCGCATTTGCCAGACTGGAACTCATTACTCTGACTGATGAGTCTCTACGTCATGCGCAGATGATTGTGCAACGCAGCCCCGCAGGCGAGTTGCGCTTGCCGGCGCTTGCTGCCCAATTGCATATCTCTCCACGAACATTGGCTCGGCGAGTGCATGAGCACACGGGTCTGGCTGCAGCTCAGTGGATGCGACGCATCAAACTGCGCCAAGTGGCCGAAGCGCTATGTGAAACCCAACAGCCGCTCAAACGCATTGTCGATGAACTTGGCTTCGCCAGCGAGGCGAGCCTCATCCGGGCCTTCAGACAAGCTACCGGCATGACGCCTGTGGCGTATCGTACGGTCCATGCCTGAATGTCCGCTCCGATTGAACTGGGCACGGCCGACCAGTCTGCTTCTGCTGGCTATGACCGACTGAGCTCGACCACTGACGCTCAACTTGAATTGCGACTCAGCGACTGCTTGCGTTGGTGCCACGCATGTGGCTCGCCTAGGAAACCTTTGCATAACTCCCGCACACCAGCATCGCCAGCTGCAGTTTCTGCCAGACACCGCTCGCAAGTCATACTCCTGCCATAGCCCAGGACTTGGAGGATATCCTCCAAAGGAATGCCTGCTTGCTGCACAAACAGGATGCCGTCGAGAGCTGCTTCATCGCTCACAGAGAGCTTACGTACGCCGCCTTTGGCAAAGGTGCGAAGGCTGGAGGGCTGCAGCCATCGCCACAGATCTTTGTTAACGGATTGTCTTGCCACGAAGGCATGAAGCATCAGTGCTTCAGGTTGGCATCGAAGGGGATGGCGTTATCGTCTCTACCCAGCCCGCTGTCTCCTGTCCCCTGGGAGACGATTTTTCCCATCTCCTAGGGTTTGCTGTCTTTGCGTGGCGGCATTCAGCTTCTAGGCTTCTAGATTGCCAAGACTCCTCTTTCTACTGAGCAAGCAGAACATGGCCTTCATCAATTACGTGACTCAGATCCAGTTTGACTTTGGCGCCGTGCAAATGCTGCGCCAGGAATGCGAGCGTGTGGGTATCAGCAAGCCGCTGATCGTGACCGACCCCGGCGTCAAGGCTGCAGGAATCTTGCAAAAATCCATAAATGCACTGGGCGGCCTGCCCCATGCAGTATTTGACCAGACTCCTTCCAACCCCACTGAAGCGGCTGTGCGCGCTGCGGCTGAAATCTACAAATCCCAGAACTGCGATGGATTGATCGCTGTGGGCGGTGGCAGTGCCATTGACTGTGCCAAAGGCGTGGCAATTGCGGCTACGCATGAAGGCCCGCTCTCGCACTACGCGACGATTGAAGGCGGCTCGCCTCGTATTACGGAGCGAGTTGCTCCGTTGATTGCCGTACCCACCACCAGCGGCACGGGTAGCGAGGTAGCGCGTGGTGCCATCATCATCGTGGACGACCATCGAAAGCTGGGTTTTCACAGCTGGCATCTGGTGCCCAAGGCTGCCATCTGCGACCCCGAGCTCACCTTCGGCCTCCCCCCCATGCTGACGGCAGCAACCGGCATGGATGCCATAGCCCATTGCATGGAAACCTTTATGGCCTCGACCTTCAATCCACCAGCCGACGGTATCGGCCTGGACGGGCTGACCCGGGGCTGGGCGCATATCGAGAGGGCCATGCTCAATGGCAACGACGCGGAAGCCCGCCGCCAATTGATGAGCGCAAGCATGCAAGGGGCCATGGCTTTTCAGAAAGGTCTGGGCTGCGTGCATAGCCTCAGTCACAGCCTGGGCGGAATCAACCCGCGCCTGCACCACGGCACGCTCAACGCCATGTTCCTGCCCGCAGTCGTGCGTTTCAATGCCGAAGCCGAAAGTGTTCAGCGCGAGGACCGCCTCAACCGCATGGCACATGCCATGGGTCTTAGCAGCGGAAGCGATATCCCCGACGCGATCCGAGATATGAATGCCCGCCTGAACCTGCCATCGGGTCTGGCTGCCATGGGCGTGGAACGCGCGCAGTTTGATGCCATCATCAGCGGTGCGCTCAAGGACCACTGCCACGCCACCAATCCACGGCTGGCATCCGCACAGGACTATGAGCAGATTCTCAGCAACTCGCTCTGACAGACTGCACACAGGCGCTCAAGCCTCAACGACAGGGCCCTGCTTGAGCGCTTCGCGCACATCTTCCATCAATTGCCTCGCCATGCTGCTGAGCACCTCGAGCTCATCGTCGGACATGTTTCGAGGCTCGTCATCAAGTATGGAAAGACAGCCCAGCACATTGCCTTTTTTGTCAAACAAAGGCACACCCGCATAAAAGCGCAGCTTGAGGCTATGCACCAACGAGTCATTTGCAAATCGGGGGTCTCGCGCCAAGTCTCCGACCACAATGGCCTCTTCTTCATACACGACATACGAGCACACCGTGCCATCACGAGGGAAGCCTTGTTGAGCGCCCTCTTGCGCTGACAGCGGCAGCAGACTGCCCGGCGCAAAGACACGTTCAGCATCCACCCAGGAAACTTGAGCCCACTTGGTGTTGAAAGCGTTCACGGCCTTCTTGGCCGTATCGCGATACAGCGCTGTCAATGCCGGTGCCAGCACTCCGCTTTCATGCAGCATTTTGACGCGCTGCACATCGTCATCGGGAATCGGAGCTGCAATCACACACTCGCCGGGATCTCCAACCTGCATGGCCTCTACCCACAGATGCAACTCCCGCAGACTGGTCACGCAGGCCTGCGCTCCTGTCTGCCGGGCAAACTCGGGGTCAGCGGCCACGGCTGGAGCATTCCACAGGCACAGCACCACTCGTGCACCCGGCCAATGGCGGCGAATGCGCCGCACAATGCGTCTCGCCATGCTTTGTGGCTGGTGATTGAAAATCGACAGCACCAATAGATCCGATTGCTTCACGGCCTGAACCCACTCGCGATCCGCCAACAAGCCATCGGCATCAAACTGCAAGGACTTCGAGTCCGGGGCAAGTGCCCATCCGGAGCAGCTAACCTCATGACCATGCAAACTCTCTGCATGGGCCACCATGGCTGCGCCCAGGGCATCCACCTCCCAGCGCACACCCGCGCAATGAATGCGCAGGCATCGACGCTGATCACCTTCACCGGGAGCCGCCCGGCCATGCTCGCCACTGCTTCTGAATGCATACTGGTCCTGCAGCTCCTCAAGCAAGGCTGCCATGCCATTGGACAGCCGCAAGCGATGTTCGGCCGTCGCCGACTCCAGATGCTGCTGGGTTGCAATACGCAGAGCAGGAATGGCAACCTCATCATAAAACCCGCTGACGGCACTGGCCCTGTCATCCTGGCTGTGCTTCGAGAGCAGGCGCTCCTCCACGGACTGTACGGCCATGCTGATGGCATCATCAGCGTCATCGGCCAGCAGACGCTGATACAGCCGTTGCTGCGGCCCGAGAACAGGCTCGCTGCCCAGCAAGACCTCCATGAATTTGAGCGAGGGAATGTAGCGCCCCAGCACCAGCAGGCACACCGTCAATGGTGTGGAAAGAATCAGGCCGATCGGCCCCCAAAGCGCTGTCCAGAAGGTTGCGGCGACAATGATTGACAAGGTCGACAAACCTGTACTTGAGCCATATAGCCACGGCTCGATCACATTGTTGCTGATCAGCTCCAGCAGCAAAATCAGGCCCAGAGTCATCAAAAACATATCCCAGCTGGGATCGACCGCAAAGGCCAGCGCCAGCGGAAATACCGCAGACATCATCGGACCCACATAGGGCACAAATCGCATGATGGCGCCCAGCACGCCCCAGAGAATCGCCCCTGGCACACCAATGAGCAACAAGCCCATGGCGAGTGGCACGCCATAGCTGACATTGACGATGAACTGCATGCGCAGATATTTGCCAATGCGCTGCGAGGCCTCATCCAGCGCATCGGTGGCCACATTGAGGTTGCCCCCCACCAGCCTAAGCAACCGATCCCTCAGCTCGTCCCTGTCAAGCAGAATCAATATGACAAACAGCAACACGATGCCTGCGGTCGTCACCGGCTCGGCAATACGCCCCAGCCACTGCAGCATCCGCGTGGTGGGCTTGGAATCGGGAGGCTGAACCTCCACTTTCTGCACCCGCGCCCTGGCGCTATCCACGCTGGCGATCTCCTTCTCAACGGTGTTGTAGGTCTTGAAAACGCCATCCCAGGCGCTGGGCATGTTTGCGCTCTTGCGCAGGCTGCGCAATTTGTCCCGAATCGTCGATTGATAGGTCGGCAGATCGGCACTGAGTTGCTGCACCTGACTCCCCAGATACATGCCCAGCCCTCCGAGCGCTGCCAGGGCAAAAGCCACGACCACAATGGCCGAAACCATTCGCGGCAGCCCCCAGCGCTTGAGCCGGCTGACAGCCGGGTCGAGCAAAAAGCCGAACAGCATTGCCAGGGCCAAAGGAATCAACATGTCCCGCCCGAAGTACAGAGCAAGGATCACGATGGAAGCAATCATCAATCCGATGAGCAAGCGCAGTGCCGGCAGCATTTCTGCCAGATGCACAAGCCCGGGAGCCACATTGCCTCTGGCTCGTCTGTCCATGCCCTCCCACAAACCGGGAGCAGGCTGCCGGCCCTCTCTGGCCGAACCCGTCTCTCGCGAGAGAGTCTCGATTTCGACCGGCGCCCCCGCATAAGGTTTGGCTGGCGCAACCGCGCCAAAGTTGACCTCGGGGATTGCAGACGACTCATCGTACGGAGACTTCTCGTTTCGGTTCTCTGACATTGGCATCCTTGATGGACTGTTGTCTATGATTTTCTGAGACAAAGTGCGCTCATCCAGAATTCCAACTGGCTCTGCCCTCCTCTGCTGTCAGGCTTTGTCGTAATTTGCAAAAAAGCGCTATAGAGCCTCGACTCGACCCGGATCAGGCGCATGCAGCCACTGCGCAAACTCATCGGCCAGCTGCCGACTGGCCGCCGTCGCGGCATTCCAGGCCTTGGCGCGCGCATCATGGTCTGTGCCATAGCTCAGAAAATCGTGCCGATCCGGCAACTTGGCGTTAGGCAGGCAGGTCACCCAGGCGGGATCAGGAGCCAGCACAATCATCGAGTCCAGATACGAACTCGGTCCATGACGCCATTTCAGCCCCTTGTCCAACCAGCCAGGAATCACCGCTTTCTGGAAATGAGGATATAGCACCACCCCATCGCCGCTACGAGAGGCCAGATAGTCCAGATGCATGTGATAGTCGGTAATGCCACCATCCCAATAGGCACCCTTGGGAGCATCTGAAATGTCTTGCACGGCATCCAGCACGAAAGGGATGGAGCAACTGGCTCGCAAGGCATCCATGAAATTACTCTCCGTCAACCGGGTCTGCGCAGACCGAATGTCCGCAACACCAAAGGGAAGAGCATGCACGGCATCGCTTAAAGAAGAAGAAGAGGAAAAGATCACACGCTCCAGCAAGCAGCCCAATGCCGACCGATGCAATGCATTGCCGGCAAACGCGGCCGCATAGCCCAATGGAGTGCGCCACGGGGATGCACGTGACAGCAGGCCACGCCCGCGGGCGGCAATCACATGCAGCCTATAGCGCGGATTCGCCAGAACCTCACTCACACGCCCCCCGTAAAAGTCCTGTAGAGACTGCGCAAACCGTTCACTGACCAGCGACGACGGCGTGCGCCTTTGCCCTTCGGGGGGATCGAAGCGCTGTGCAATATAGTCACGCTCCAGTCGCTCAAAGGCTTCCACTGGTGCGTCCAGGCAAGCCGTCGCCATGCGCCAGGCACCGATGGAGGCTCCAATCAGATCCACAGGCTGCGCGCTGGCCTGCAACCACTGCCCAAAGATGAAACGATCCAGAGGTCCGAGAATCAAGCCCTTGGGACCGCCTGCGGCCGCCGGTATGACTCTGACCATATCCGGCTGCAAGCCCCGACGCTCTATAGACTGCCGCGCCTTGAGACCGGCATAGATTCGCAATGCTCTTGTGGATGACGTCATGTAGGCATTGTGCTTTCAAGCCCCGTTGCTTGCGATCGGCTCGGTGACTTCACCAGTTGAGCGTAACCGATGTACCGCCACCGGGTCTGGCGGAGATGCTCAGTTTGGCTCCCATGACAAGCGCTCTGCGGCGCATATTGACCCACCCCATGCCAGCAGCAGATGCCAGGTCCGGGATTTTCCCGTCGTCAGCCGGTCTGACGGGCCCCGTATCCTCAATGCTCAGGCGAGCATGCACAAAGGAGGCATCTGAAACATTTGAAGCACTTTTCCACTGTTCGTCGGCAGACAGCGTAATCCAGAGTTCAAGCGCGTCAGTGTGCTGCAGCACATTGCTTACGGCCTCCTTCACCACTGACATGATTTCCTCGGCCATGGCGCCGCATGGCAGGCTGCCGGTATCGCCAGACATCTCCGGGACCCAAACATCCCAGTGCAGACTCATGCCTCGATGATCCAGCACGGGTTGCAGCCTGTGCCTGAAACGTGCCAGAAGGACACCCAAGGGTTCATCTCGGCTGTCCATGGAATCAACAATCAGCCGTAGATCGAGCAGGCATTGTTCTGCGTTGCTGCGAATCGCCGGGTCCGTGCCGAGATCGGTCAGGCTGATCAGTTGCACCAGTTGGCTGCCGACATCGTCATGCAATGCCTCCGCTATGCGCCTACGCTCCAGCTGTACCTCTCTCGATGGACGTACGCTTTTACGTCTGCGCCACAGCACGCTGCGATATGCAAGAGGCAACAGCCAGGCGACAGCCGCCATGCTGCCCCCCGCACCTAGCGCCGCAGTCCACCAGGGAACTGAATTGAACACCGCTCCAGTCTGCAAAAGCCATGGCAGCCACAGCAGCAGCTGAACACCCCACAGAAGCAGCTGCCAGACGTAGGACATGGTGAATGCGTTCGCAGACACTGGCGCTTAGAACCAGCCACGCAAGTAGGCGAAACGCACGGCTTGTGCTCGAGTGCGCACCTGGAGCTTGCGATAGATGTTCTTGATGTGCGTGTTGACCGTCATGGTGCTGATCTCCAACTGCGTGCCGATCTCTGCACTGGTATTGCCGCTGGCAACCATACGCAAGACCTCGCATTCGCGGCTGGAGAGCCTGTCGGACATATCGGAGCCCGGAACGGCTCCGGTGGCCGGCCGCTTGTCATACCGCTGCAAGAGCCGCCTGGCGAGACTGGGAGTGATAGATGCCCCGCCATTGACAACCTGCAGCACCGCTTGCGGATAGTTGCCAAACCAGGAGTTCTTGACCAGATAGCCGGTTGCACCCAATTCAAAAGCATGCAACACCTGCTCTTCCGTCTCCACCACCGAAACCACAATGACCTCGGCCTGCGGGCGCTGGCTTTTCACCACCTCAATCAACTCGAGACCATCGTCAGCCCCCAGCTTCAGATCCAGCAACATGACATCAAACTCATGTTGACGAATGGCTTTTCTTGCATCCTTGAGGTTGTCCGCCTGCGCGACCACCATGGTGCGCCGATCATTCATGATTTCCTGTGCGATCACCATGCGTAGATGCACATCATCGTCCACCAACAGCACTCTGACAGGCTTGTCGGGCTGCCCCACCATGTGATCGGGCCACATGGAAGGACTCCCCAACTCCACAGCCATGGGTCGGAGCATCAAGGCATCACCAGAGTTGTTTGCACCGTTCGGGTCCATTTCTCTCTCCTGGCCAGAGTTGCTTGCCGGGGACTCAGGATGGTGCTCAAGACACCATATAGAAAAAAACTCCCCAGCGCGTCATTAGATAGTTTTTAGCAATTAAAACTGCAACTCAGCGTAAGAAAAAATGCAATTTGAGTAATCACGGTTTTCTGACGACACCTATTCAAAACCGCCAATTCCTCATCACAGTCGCCCAGGTACCCTAAAACTGAACATCCAGAGAGCCTGCCACGTGCCAGTCGATGGATGCCTGACGCAGCACCATGTCGATGTCCATGCCCAGCGCCAGTCCAGTTTCTGCGGGGAATGTCACTGCCAGCTGGCGCTCATCCCAATTGAGCGCCCGGGTCGATGCTCGCCAGACGGCCAGATGCAGCACCCCCGTCAAAGGCTCGAACACAGGCTGCTCCAGCGGCGCATGCATGAACTGAAAGGCATCGCTGATCAGCTCCGGAAAATTCCACTGCCGCGCCAAATGGGCCGTAATCTGCCCAGAGCAATAGCCCATCAGCTGCATTTCCACCTGGGGGCGCTTGGGATGCATGGGCTCCAACAGCTCAGAAAGTCTGAAGAAAGTGTCCGGGTCGGCGGCCTGCAGCAACAGCTCTCCCAGGCCATGCAGCAGTCCCAACGTATATGCCTGCGAGGCGTTGGCCTGAACCGACACTGCAAGCGCGCGCGCCATGCGTGCCGTGTCCAGGCTGTAGCGCCAGAAATTCGCGAGACTCCAGCCTGCCGAAACATGAGATGCACTGACTGGAGCCGCCTTCAGCACCAGTTGCCGCAACTGAACCGGCGCCAGCAGCACCAGTGCTTCGGGAATGCTGTGTACGCGCTGCCCCAGCAGATGCGCTGGCCCATTGGCGGCAGCCAGCAGACGAGCGGTCAAGACCGGATCGCTGGAAAACAATTGCACCAGACTGCGCATGCCGGGCTCTGGCTTGCGCAGTTCACTCGACAGCAGTGCAACGACGCGCGGCTGGCTTGGCAGCAATACATGCTGCTCAAGCAAGGTTGACAGACTCAATGGTTTGACGCGGCTCATCTGGATCAAAGGCAGTGGCAAGGCTGTCGCCACCACGAAATGAACACGAGAGCGCACATAGGAAGGTCAGAGCTTTTCATCTCTATTCAATTGCACTGGCTGGCCCATGACCAGCTGGCTGGCAAGCTTGCGTGTCAGGGGTTGTAACACGGAAAAGTGATCCGCCCCCTGAACCAAGACACAGTGCAGCTGATTCGATTTTCGTGCGGCGCACATATTGTCAAGACTGTTGATATTGCCGGGGCTCTTGCTGCCCTCGATGATCCACGTCGGGCTCTTTATGGCATGCAGCCAGTAGACGGGCGAACGCAAGCGCCTTTCATCCGCCGAGATCAAACCCCATTTCACGGGCCAGCCATAGCCGCCGACCTCGTCCACCGGACCAAACGCGAACACCCCCTGAACGGGCAGCCCTGCCGTCGCCGTCAGCAAAGCCAGCGTGGCTCCGGTGCTGTGCCCACCGAGATAGATGCGTGCCGGGTCGACATAAGGCAGCTGTGCGGCCTGCAGGATGGCTGCAGCCACATCCTGCACCTCCCCCCAGAAATACTCACGCTGGCCGGGATTGTCATTGCCGCCACGCAATGTGGGAAACAGCATCGCCATGCCAGCCTTGCGAAAAGCACCGGCGCTTTGGTCATTGGCAGCTGGCCCTTCGCTCCAGAAATCGTCCAGGCTATTGGTATCTCCCCCCGTCAGCCAGACCATCAAAGGCAGCTTCTTCCCATCCCTGGGATCCGGAGTGACAAAGGCATTGAGTTTCAGATCCCCGCTCTGATAGCTCATTGAAACAAACAGCTGAGAAGGCGGTGTCGGCATCGGCTGGATAGGCTTGTGGGCCGCCGGCAACAAGGCTGTCGCAATCTGTGTTGTCTTGCCGGCACGAGCCTGCATCAGATTCTGCAGAGCGATTTCGCCAGAAGCGATCTGTTGCTCAACCACCTGCTCGATCTGCACCTGCTCCGCGCGCTGGCTCTCGTGCTGCTTGCGCGCGGCAGCGTGACGCACTTTGGCCATTTCATGCTCTGCCATCGCAGCACGCGTGATGCAGCGCCGCTGCTGATCTATGTTGATGCCCTCTTCCTGGGCTTTGTCAACTTGGGCTAGATTGAGCTTGACGGTATGGCAAAAGTCATCGTTCTCTGGCGCCAGGGCTGGTGGCCAGACCAAGGCTGCTGCCTGCTGGGCATGGGCCTTGTTTTTGACTTTGTCCAACGATATCCAGCCGCGCGATGCCATCTTGGCGCCGATAAAGACCACCAAGATTGCCACCCCTATGGCCGGCAGTATCACCCGCCCCCTCGCTTTGCGCATTGATGTGCTCCCACAAAAAAGGCCGCCTGTAATATGAATTGAGTGGCGGCCCGGTAGGAGATTATTTCTTTAATCCCTGCAACTTCGCAAAGGCTGACGCCATGGCATTTTGCTCTGTCGGCTGGTTGCCACGCTGGGGTTGGGCATAGCCACCACGGTTGCCACCGCCGTAGCTGTTGCCACGACCAGCGCCTTCAAAGCGGTTGTCGCGCGGGCCGTCCCGGCGCGCAGGCGCCGCATCGAGCTTCATGGTCAGGCTGATGCGCTTGCGGTCCACATCGACTTCCAGCACCTTGACCTTGACGATCTGCCCGGTCTTGACCACCTCACGAGCATCCTCGATGAACTTGTGGCTCATCTGGCTCACGTGCACCAGACCATCCTGGTGCACGCCCAGATCCACGAACGCGCCGAACTGGGCCACGTTGCTGACCGTGCCTTCCAGCGTCATGCCTTCCTTCAGGTCCTTGATGTCTTCCACACCGTCATTGAAACGGGCGACGACAAAGTCAGGACGCGGGTCACGACCGGGCTTCTCCAGCTCGCCAAGAATGTCCTTGATGGTCACAGCACCAAATTTGTCATTGGCAAACTGTTCAGGCTTCAAAGACTTGAGTACCTCGCCACGACCCATGATCTGGTCCACAGGCTTGCCGGTAGAGACAATGATCTGCTCCACCACAGGATAGGTTTCGGGGTGAACCCCTGTCATATCGAGTGGATTGTCGCCACCGCGAATGCGCAGAAAGCCTGCGGCCTGCTCGAAAGTCTTGGCCCCGAGGCCAGCCACTTCCATCAGTTGCTTGCGGTTCTTGAACGAGCCATTGGCATCGCGCCAGCGCACGACCGACTTGGCGACCGAACCCGACAGGCCTGAGACGCGCGTCAGCAGCGGAGCCGAAGCGGTGTTCAAGTCCACACCCACGGAGTTCACGCAATCCTCGACCACGGCATCCAGCTGGCGGGCCAGCTCGCTCTGGTTCACATCGTGCTGGTACTGGCCCACGCCAATGCTCTTGGGATCGATCTTGACCAGCTCGGCCAGCGGATCCTGCAGGCGGCGGGCAATCGATGCCGCACCACGCAGGCTCACGTCGATATCCGGCATTTCCTGCGCCGCAAACTCGCTGGCCGAATAGACCGAAGCCCCGGCCTCGCTCACCACCACCTTGTCAATCTTCTTGTCGGCCTTGGAGGCGATCTTGATCAGATCCGCCGCCAGCTTGTCGGTTTCGCGGCTGGCTGTGCCGTTGCCGATGGCAATCAGATTGATATCGTGCTTTTCCACCAGACGGGCGAGCACGGCCAGTGAGCCATCCCAGTCGCGGCGCGGCTCATGCGGGTAGATGGTAGTGGTGTCCACCAGCTTGCCCGTACTGTCCACCACGGCCACCTTGACGCCGGTGCGAATGCCGGGGTCCAGGCCGATCACGGCCCGCTGCCCGGCCGGCGCAGCCAGCAGCAGGTCACGCAGATTGTCACCAAACACCTTGATGGCCACCTTCTCGGCGTCTTCGCGCAGGCGGCTGAACAGATCGCGCTCAGTGGACAGGCTCAGCTTCACGCGCCATGTCCAGGCGACGCATTTGCGAATCAGATCGTCAGCAGCGCGCTTGGCATGGCTCCAGCCCAGGTGCAGCGCAATCTTGCCTTCGGCAAGGCTGGGTTGGCCCGGTTCAGGCTCGACCGGTTGCACCAGCTTGGCTTCGAGAACCTCCAGCGCACGGCCGCGGAACACGGCCAGGGCCCGGTGCGAGGGCACGCGGCCAATGGGCTCGTCGTACTCGAAGTAGTCGCGAAACTTGGCGACTTCGGGGTCATTCTCGTTCTTGCTCTCGACCTTCTTGGACTTGAGCAGGCCTTCATCCCACAGCCATTCGCGCAGCTTCTGAACCAGTGCCGGGTCTTCGGCCCAGCGCTCGGACAGGATGTCGCGTACGCCGTCCAGCACGGCAAAGGTGGTGCTGAAGTCGGGGCCGGGCTTGCCGTCGTCCAGGGTCGTCGCAGGCTTGCAGAAAGCCTCGGCTTCCTTGTGCGGATCCAGTGTGGGGTCGGCAAACAGCTTGTCGGCCAGCGGCTCGATGCCGAATTCCTTGGCAATCTGGCCCTTGGTACGGCGCTTTTGCTTGAAGGGCAGGTAAATGTCCTCCAGCTCCTGCTTGATCGGCGCACTGGCAATCGCCAGGCGCAGCGCATCGGTCAGCTTGCCCTGCTCGTCAATGGCCTTGAGCACCGTCTCGCGGCGGTCGTCCAGCTCGCGCAGATAGGTCAGGCGCTCGTCCAGCGTGCGCAGTTGCGTATCGTCCAGACCGCCCGTGGCCTCCTTGCGGTAGCGGGCCACAAACGGAACCGTGGCGCCGCCATCGAGCAACTCCACTGCCGCGCTCACCTGCTGCGGCTTGACATTCAGTTCTTGAGCAATCTGACCAATGATTTTTTGCATTCGATATTCGCCCCACGGCGTTCAATACAGGAAGCCAATGAGTTTGCCATAGGCATGCCGCCACACGGCACTCGATATCCGGCATAAGTGCAAGCAAACCTTAAAAACTATGCTTTCCATAGCTGCTTTCCATTGATGAGAAAGCGTGAAAGGCCAATTTCATTAGAATTATTGCGACATGCCCGATACCTTCCAGGACGATTTTTTTGCCGATGAGCTGCCTCCGCCCGGAGACGGTACCGGCAAGGCTCGGACTGAAGAAGCGCCGCAGGCCGATGACACAGCTGAACGCAAACCCAGGCGCGGTGCTATTTCCCTGACCCCTGCAGCTGCGCAGTACAGGGAGCTGGCCGCACAACTGCCCCCCCTGCTGCGCATGGGCGTCTCGACCTGGTCCTATCCGGGCTGGGAGGGCTTGGTCTGGGACGGAGCCTATGACAGCAGCGTGCTGGCCAAAAAAGGGCTGACGGCCTATCACCAGCACCCGTTGCTGCGCACCGTCTGCGTCGACCGCACCTTCTGGAGGCCGCTGACGGCCAGCCAATATGCAGCCTTTGCCGCTCAGGTCGATGCCGACTTTCGCTTTGTCGTCAAATGCCCGGCCGGCATCACCGATGCCCAGGTACGCAGCGAGGAAGGCAAGCCGCGCGAGGCCAACCCCGCGTTTCTGGACCCTGGCCTGGCCATAGAGCATTTTGTGGAGCCTACTCTCGAAGGGCTGGGCAGCAAGCTGGGCGTTCTCGTCTTTCAACTCAGTCCCCTGCCCTGGAGTCTGCTCAGCCGCCCCGGCCAGCTGATGGAAAGGCTGGGCCTTCTGCTGTCCGCTGTGAAACAGGCGCTGCAAAAACATCCGCAGGTCGTCGTTGCCGTCGAGGTCAGAGACCCCGAACTGCTGACCTCGGCACTGGCCCAGACACTCAAGCTCCATGGCGCGACCTACTGCCTGGGGCTGCACGGCAAAATGCCTCCCATCGAAGAGCAGTTGCCCACGCTGCGCGCCTTGTGGCCCGGGCCGCTGGTGTGCCGCTGGAATCTGAATCGCATCTTTGGCGCCTATGGCTATGCCGATGCCCAGAAGAAGCACCAGCCGTTCAACGAGATCCTCAGCGAAGATCGGCATACCCGGGAGCGGCTGGCCCGCACGATTGCTGGCATCACCGGTGCCGGTCAACCCGCTTTTGTGACCATCAGCAACGATGCCGAGGGATGCGCCCCCCGTTCAATAGCACTGCTGGCGCAGGCGCTTGCGAGCCTTTCAGACTCAGGCCCTGGCAAGCATCCTCGGACATCATCCTGAATTAATACTTGAATCCCCTCAAACGCTTACTTTTAAAGCGCTGATGGCTATCAAGAACAAAGCCCGAAAGCTCATAAACCTGCCGGGCTTTCTGGATCAGGACTTCAATCAGTCCTTCAGCGCCGCCAGCGGGTGCGAATGCGCAGGCCAGGGGCTATCAAAGAACGCTTGCCACTCGGCATCGCTCACCTCTTCGATGCTGGCAGGATTCCAGCGCGGGCTGTGGTCCTTGTCCACCGCCAGTGCCCGGATGCCTTCCACGGTTTCGCTGCGACCCGGTCGCAGATAAAAGCAGTGGCGCACCATATCGCGCTCCATGCGCAGATCTTCGGCCAGATCCATATGGCGTGCACGGCGGATTTGCTCCAGCACCACATGCAGCATCAACGGTGAGCGCTTGCGCAGCGTGGCAGCTTCGGATTGGGCCCAGTCGCTGCCAGCCTGCAAGGCCTGCACAACCGCGGCCAGCGTGGGCTGAGAAAAACAGGCATCGATTTCCGCGCGGTGAGCTGCCGTCTTTGGTTCGGCGCTCACAAAGCGGGAGCGCACCACGGCATTGAGCGCTTCCACATTGGCAAAATCCGTGGTCGCCAGGGTCTCCCACAGCTCTGCCTGCTGTTCGGAGGGAATGCAGCCATCGGCCAGACCAAAAGTCAGGGCATCGCCCGCGCCGATGGTGTCGCCGGTCAAGGCCAGCCATTCGCCCACGGCACCGGGGCAGCGCGAGAGGAAATAGCCTCCCCCCACATCGGGGAACAGGCCAATGGCCGTCTCGGGCATGGCCATCTTGGTGCGCTCGGTCACGATGCGCAGCGAGCCGCCCTGGCTGATACCCATGCCGCCGCCCATGACGATGCCATCCATGAAAGCGATATAGGGCTTGCCAAAGCTGTGGATCAGATGGTTGAGCGCATATTCCTCGGTGAAGAAATCTTCGAGCTGCGGATTGCCACTGCTGCCGGCCGCATGCAGAAAGCGGATGTCACCACCGGCGCAAAACGCCCCGAACACCCCTTCCTTGTTGCTGCCACGAATGGCCACGCCCAGAATCGAGTCGTCTTTTTGCCAGGCCAGCAAAGTGCCCAGCAGATCGCGCACCATGCCCAGAGACAGCGCGTTGAGCGCCTTCGGACGGTTGAGCGTAATCATGCCCAGCTTGCCACGGACTTCGGCAATCACATCGGACATATCGGCGCTCGGGGTGGGGGTCATTGTCTTGCTCCTTGAATCAATTCCATGCTGGTCGCCAATCGGTCGCCAGGCCATGCGCACCGATTATGCGGTTGCACTCCGCGCAAGCAGGGACAAGGACGTGACAAATACCGCCAGCATCTGCAGCCACAAAGCCCGAACGGTCTGCAATGCTGACTAATATGGGAGCCGTGCCTGGCTGCAGCTTCACCAGTTTCTGCGGCCCACCTTCTGCCTCATGAACGATCTGCCACCACCGCCCGAAACCCCTCGCGAAGAACCGCACCTGGAGTCCAAGCAGCTTTCCGTGCCGCTGCGTTATCTGCTCATTGCTTTTGCGCTGGTTTGCGTGATATTGGGGCTGATAGGCGCCGTGGTTCCCGGCATGCCCACCACGGTATTCATACTGATGGCCGCCTGGGCGGCGGTGCGCAGCTCGCCCAGGCTGCACCGCTGGCTCTATGCGCACCGTGTGTTCGGCCCGCTGCTGCACAACTGGGACACTGGCGGCAAGGTCAGCCGCCGCGCCAAATGGACGGCAACCGTCAGCATGGGCGCCAGCAGTCTGCTGATTCTGTATTTCTCGTACAAGCCGTGGCTCACGGCCATGACGCTGAGCATCATGGCCTGCGTATTGCTCTGGCTGTGGCTCAGGCCGGAGCCGCAGGTTTAGAGCAGCTCACAGCACCGCTCCGCGAAGCGTGCGCAGACAGTTGCTGCCGCCAACAAGTATTACTGCCAATGACGGACGCGACTGTGGCAGCCAAGCTACGGGATCGCCGTTACGAGCGAGCAGATGGTTGGGCTGCAGCATGAACACGTTCCTGACGCGACTCTTCAAGGTGCTCCATGAACGTGGTGCCTGTGTAGCGAGAGCGGAACAGGCCAGCCTCCACTAGCCGGGGCACCAACTGCTCCAGCACGCAATGCAGGGAGTCGACGGAACCGCCGGGCGCGGCCAGAAAGCCGTCGATGGCGCCGGCGGCACTCCACTGGGTGATCTGCGCCACGGCATCGTCCACCGTGCCGACCACCTGCCAGTGCGCGGCGGAGAGAATTTCCGGCCGCAGCAGCAGTTCGTCGATGCGCAATGACTCGCGCTCCATCAGGCGCCTGAGCAGGCCCGCATGCGTGCGGCTGGACGGGATTGCCACGGGCGGCGGAAGGTCTGCTGCGGTGATCGGCCGGTCTGTGGGCCAGTCCTTCAGGTCCAGGCCGGTCATGGCCTTGATCGATGCCAGCTTGCGGCCCCTGTCCACCCGGCCGTGCGTCTGCTGGAACATCTCCCGGGCCTGCTCGCGGGTGTCGGCCAGGTACAGGCTCAGGCCGGGCAGCAGGCGCACATCCTGCGCCTGGCGGCCATGACGCTGGGCGCACCGAGACAGGTCCCGGCGCAGCTCCAGCGCCGCGTCCAGGTCCGGCGTGGGCGCGAAGACGATGTCTGCCACCGATGCGGCAAAGTCGCGCCCTGTGCTGGACGCGCCCGCCTGCACCAGCGGAATGCGCGGGCCGCCGAACTCCGGCAGGTTCAGCGGGCCGCGCACCTTCAGGTGCGTTCCCTCGTGGTCTATGGGGTGGACCAGTGAGGCATCGGCGTAGCGGCCGCTGTCCCGATCGATCTTCAAGGCCTCGTTGGGGAAGCTGGCCCACAGCCGGCGCACCACGTCGGTGAATTCTGCGGCCCGCGCATAGCGTTCATCGGCATCGGGCATGGCCTGCAACCCGAAGTTCTCGTGGCCCTGCAGGGCCGTGACGATGTTCCACCCGGCGCGGCCGTTGCTGATCCAGTGCAGCGACTGCAGCTGGCGAGCCACCGCATAGGGCGGGAAAAACGTGGTCGATACCGTGGACACCAGGCCGATGCGCGAGGTCTCGCGCGCCAGCGCGGCCATCAGCACCGTGGGGTCCAGGCTGGCGAAGCCAGCGCCCGTCTCCAGCACCTCCATGGGCAGAAAGCTCACGTCGGGGCGGAAGACGAAGTCCAGGTGCGCAGCCTCGGCGCGCCGGGCCAGGTCTAGGGCGAAGTCGCTGGAGTAAAGCCCTTCGATATTGCTGCCGGGCCGCCGCCAGGCGTCGCCACTCAGCCAGGTGGGGGCCAGCGAAAGGCCAATGTGCAGGGGTTTGCGGGTTGTCATGTCTGCTGTCATTCCCATCTCAGAACGTTCCGCGCACGCCCACGCCGATCATGCGCGGCGCGGTCATGCTGGCCTCGATGCCGCCGATGCCGCGGTTTTGCTGCAGGTACGTCGGTGCGCGCGTGTCGAACACGTTCTTGATATAGCCGTACAACTGCACGCGTGCGTTGTAGGCATAGGTCATGCGCAGGTCGGCGATGGTGTTGGAGCCGACCGCATAGGCGCGCGTGTTGGCGGTATCTGAGTAGTAGCCGTCCAGGTGGCGCACCTGACCGGAGACATTGAACCGGGGGCTGGCGTCCCAGCTCACGCCCAGGCTCAGGTTGTAGCCGGGCGAGCGGGCGAAGCGGTTGTGCTCGTAGCCGGGGTTGCTGCCCATCTCCTCGATGCGGGTGCGCAGCACGCCCACGCCGGCCTTGATCCGCAGGTTGTCCAGCGCGCGGTAGTCGGCGCCCAGCTCGAAGCCGTAGGCATGGGCCTTCTCGGCGTTGATGGTGTAGGACTGAGCCACGCCCGGCGAGATGACCACCGGGATGTTGTACTGCGCATCCCGCATGTCCATGTAGAACAGGTTGGTGTTGAGCATCAGCCTGTCATTGAACAGGCTGGTGCGGCTGAACAGCTCGTAATTCCAGATCGACTCCTTCTTGAAGTAGGCCCATTGCCGGCTGGTGAGGTTCAGCGAGACGCCGCCCGGGTTGTAGCCACGGCTGACCAAGGCACCCACCGTCCAGCGTGGCGTGGCGGCATAGGCCAGGGACAGCTTGGGCAGCAGCGCCGAGAAGGTTTTCGTGTAGTCAAGGGCGGTGGGTGCCAACACTGAGGTGCCATTGCGCACCACCTCGTCCTGCTGGTAGCGCAGCCCGCTGCTCAGGGTCCAGCGGTCGGCCAGGCGCCAGTTCAGCTCGCCGAAGACGCCCAGGTTCTTCTTCGTGTCGTCGAAGGCGGACAGGCCGCGCAGCAGCAGGCTTTCGTCAGTGCTGGTACGGGCGTAATAGATGCCGCCGAAGCCGCTCAGTCGATCTTTTTCGTTGCCCACGAGAGCGCGGAATTCGTTGGAGACATTGTTCTGGCGGATATCGGCATCACCCCCACCGGAAATGCCGGTGTAGCGCTGCACGGACGAGCGCGAATACTGGGACTGGTTGACCAGCCGCACGCCGTTGCCCAGCTCGTAGCGGAGGTCGAGGATGCCGGTGTCGGTCTTCTGCTTCCAGCTGGGCATGGTCGTCGTCCAGTGCTTGAGCGCGCCGAACGGAGCTGAAGCGGCCTCCTGGGTCGGGCGGTTGCTGTCGTTGTGCGAGTAAGTGAATTTGGCTTCCAGGCCGGGAATGCTGTTTGGCAGCCACAGGAGTTTCAGGCGTGCGTTGAGCGCACGGAAATCCTGGTTGGCCTGGCCCTGCTGAAACCGCGGATTGTTGTAGTCGATAAAAGTGTCGCGCCCTGCATAGTCCACGGCAAGCCGCGCGGCCAGCTCCTCGCCCACGGGGCCGGAGACGGCGATGGAGGCGCGGCGCGAGTTGTAGTTGCCGGCCTCCAGCTGGTAGGCCGTCTCGGGCTTGAAGCTCGGATCCTTGGTATTGACGATGATTGCGCCCGCTATCGCATTCGCACCCTGCGAGGTGGTCTGGGGACCTCGGAACACCTCGATGCTATCCACATCCCATACCGAGGTCGCGCCGAAGAACATCTCGTTGTAATTGAGGTAATGGCCATCGAGATTGATGGTGGCGCGCGGTACCGTGCCGCCCCAGAAGACGTTCTGCCCGTTGTTGGGGCCCTGCGTGTCCTGCCCGCGGATGATGGGCGCACCCACCGTGTCGGTGTAGACCACGTTGGGCACGTCATGCAGCACCTCGTGGACCGAGGCATTGCCGCTCTCCTCCCTCTCGATGTCCTTGCCAGACTTGACCGATACGGAGGATGCCGTGTCCTTGAGTTCTCGCCTGACCTTTTCACCGCTGACCACGACCATGTCAAGCGTGGCAGTTTCCTCATCGGAGCCCGACACACCCTGTGCAAAGACGCCGGCTGGCGCCATCAAGGTAGAGAGTGCGACAGCGCCCGCCCTGGACGGGAGCCTGCGATGGAAACACAGTTTCACGGCATCTTCCTTTAATGAGAATGATTCTTGTTTTATGTTACAGCATGACGCATAGAAATTCCACCATTAGGAATTCATTCCTATCTGAGGAAAAAAGAACAACACTGAAAAGATGCATGCGTGCCGGGTTGCCTTCCACCCGAAAGGAGCCGGTATCATCGAGACCAGCGGCGCCCGGGCGCCCACCTGCGATGCTCCAAGTACAGGCAAGGAAGCCGAGCCTTTGAAAACAACAACACCTCAGACAACCGCCGGCGAGAAACGCTCCGGCACCATCCAGTCGGTCTCGATCGCCGCACGCTTCCTCATGATCCTGGCCAATGCCGAAAGCGAACTGGCGCTGGGCGAGGTGGCCCGGCGAACGGGAACGGGGGGCTCCACGGCCCACCGCTACCTGCAAAGTCTCGTCAAGGAAGGCCTGGCCAAGCAGGACCCGGCCAGCGGCCTCTACGACCTGGGCAGCGCGGCACTGAGCATCGGCATTGGCGCGCTCAAGCGCGTGGATGCGGTGGAAATTGCGGCGCAGCATATGAAGTCGCTGACACACCAACACGCGCTCAGTGGCGGTGTGGCCATCTGGACCGACCGCGGGCCGACCCTGGTGCGCTGGTACCGAAGCGCCTACTTCTCCATCAATCCGCTGGCGCTTGGCGACATCCTGCCCATAGACAACACCGCCTGCGGTCTGGTGTTCCAGGCCTTCCTGCCCAAGGCCACCATCGACGCTGCGCGCCGCCAGCAACCTGCCCATTTCCGCGGCAAGCCACCGACCAAGGCCGTGCTCGATGAAGTGCGCGAGCGCTGCTGGTCCGAATTGACCAGCCACCTTCTGTCCAACGTCACGGGCCAGGCAGCACCGGTGTTCGACGCACAGCATGAGATCGCCTGCGCGGTCACCACTGTCTCTGACCTGGGCCAGCTCAAGTCGCCCGACGACAGGCATGCGCTGCTGCGCGAAGCCAGCCTGATCAACCAGGCCACAGGCGGACGAGCCTTTGGCTCAGACTCTCACTAGAAGCGACGCGCAGGAAGATACCCAGGTGCTTCAGCCTTCCATGGCATGCACTGCCTTGCGCCCTCTTGGCACCACCAGGGGAGTCCCGGTCACAGGGTCAGGAATGACCACCGATGACAGGCCGAACACTTCCTCAACCAATTGCTCGGTAAAGATCGCCCCGGGATTGCCCTGTGCGGCGATGCGCCCGTCGCGCATGGCGATCAGGTGTGAGGCGTAGCGGCAGGCGTGGTTGAGATCGTGCAGCACCGCAATCACGGTGCGGCCGGCCCGGTTGAGGTCCGCCAGCAGCTCCAGCAACTCGATCTGGTGTGCAATGTCCAGAAACGTCGTGGGCTCATCCAGCAACAGGATGGGCGTCTGCTGCGCCAGCACCATCGCAATCCACACACGTTGGCGCTGCCCGCCTGACAACTCGTCCAGAAGCCGGTCCGAAAGGGCCATCACATCAGTGGCCTTCATGGCCTCGGCCACCGCCTGCTCGTCGGCATCCGTCCACTGCTTCAGGAAGGACTGATGGGGGTAGCGCCCACGCGCCACCAGGTCTTCCACCGTGATGCCCTCGGGCGCGACCGCGCTTTGCGGCAGCAAGCCCAGGCGCCGTGCGACCTCCTTGGCAGGCCATTGCGCGATATGCCTGCCATCCAGGATGACCCTCCCTACGGTCGGTGCCAGCAGGCGCGACAGCGCGCGCAGCAGGGTGGACTTGCCGCAGGCGTTCGGCCCCACGATGACGGCAAAGGAGCCATCGGGAACAGCAAGGGACAGGCCCTGCGAAATGGTGCGCTCGCCGTAGCGCAGCGTCACTGCATCAGCACTCAGTCGATATGTCATGGCCGGTCATGCCCCACAAGCAATAGGTCCTTAGGCATTACAAATTCGGAATGCATTCTACAATGAGGAATACCCTAAAGAACCTTGATGTACTCGGCCCTGTCACGGTCAGATCGATATGAACAGACTAAAATTCACCGCCCTGGTTGCGGCTGCGGCACTGTCCGTGCTGGCCGGTATCGCGCTCATGCAGCGCAACGCCGTCCACGAGGCCGGCGCCACACAGCAGGCCTCTCTACCGCAGCGCATCGTGTCCACCTCGCCCAGCGTGACGGGCATCCTGTTGGCCATCGATGCCCCCGTGGCGGCAACCGCAGCCACCACGCCCAGCCGCTTGACTGATGACAAGGGCTTTTTCTCGCAATGGGCTCACGTTGCCGACGAGCGTGGCGTACAGGTGCTCTACCGCAACCTCCAGTTCGACATCGAGGCCGTCCTGGGCGCCACCCCTGATCTGCTGGTGGCCTCTGCCACCGGCGCCGACAGCGTGGCCCAGCACCGCACCGAACTGCAGGCGCAGGGCGTGCCAATGGTCGTGGTCGATTACTCCAGCCAGTCCTGGCAGGACATCGCCACCGAGCTGGGCCGCATCACGGGCCATGCGAAGCAGGCCGCCGCAGCCATTGCCCTCTTCGATGCCCATGTGGCGCAAACCGCCGCCTCCATCACGCCACCAGCCCAGCCCGTCAGCATCGTCGCCTACAACCTGGCCGGCAGCTACTCCATAGGCCGCGCCGCCAGCCCGCATGCGCGGCTGCTGGCTGCACTGGGTTTCAAGGTGGAGGGCCTGCCGCCCCCGCTGGCCGCACAGGTGACACGCTCGTCCGACTTCGAATTCATCTCCCGCGAAAACCTCTCGGCCGCCATCACCGGCGATTCCGTCTTCCTGCTCGGCGCTTCGCAGGGCGATGTCCAGGCCTTCCTGGACGATCCGCTGCTGGCCAACCTGCCGGCCGTGGCCGGCCGGCGCGTCTATGCGCTGGGCCCGACCTCGTTTCGCATCGACTACTACTCGGGGCAGCAGATGGTCGACGCCGTGGCCAGCCATTTCCGCTGAGCCATGCGTGCACGGCTTCAAGGCGCGGTGGCGCGGCCTGCCTCGCGCGCTCCGCGCGCTCCCCTGCGCCGCAGACGTTGGCTGGGCCTTGCAGGCGGGCTGCTGGCGCTGGCCATCATCGCCGTGCTCGGCATCACCGTCGGCTCGCGCGACATTGCGCTGGCCGACATCCTCAGCGCGCTGCGGGCTCCGGACCTGCGTGATGACCAGCACCTGATCGTCAGCCTGCTGCGCATGCCCCGCACCGTGGTGGCCATCCTGGCCGGCATGGCGCTGGGCGTGGCCGGCGCGCTCATGCAGGCCGTCACCCGCAATCCCCTGGCGGAGCCGGGCCTGCTGGGCGTCAACGCGGGAGCGGCGCTTGCCGTGCTCATCGGCATGACGGCCTTCGGCCTGACGTCCGTGCTCCAGTACGTCTGGTGCGCCTTTGCCGGCGCGGGGCTGGCGGGTGCCGCCGTCTTCGCGTTCGGCCAGTCCCGGGGCGCGAGCGCGCACCCGGTGCGCCTGGTCCTGGCCGGGGCCGGCCTGTCGGTCATGCTCACCTCCAGCGCCGGCATCATCCTGCTCAACGCCCCCCCGGAAGTCTTCGACGGCTTCCGCCGCTGGGCGGCCGGCTCCCTGGAGGGCAGCGGCTATGCCAGCGCCGCCGTGCTGGCGGCCGCCGTGGCGGCGGGACTGGCGGCGGCCTGGGCCATCGTCGGCCAGCTCAACGCCATGGCGCTGGGGCATGATGTGGGCTTGGCGCTGGGCGTCAATGTGCGCGCCACCGCTCAACTGGCCTGCCTGGCGGTCATGATGCTGGCCGGGGCCGCCACGGCGGCCGTGGGCCCCATCGCCTTCGTCGGCCTGGTGGCGCCGCATCTTGCACGCCTCTCGTGCGGGCCGGACTACCGCTGGATACTGCCGCTGTCCGCGCTCTACGCGGCGGTGCTGCTGCTGGGTGCCGATGTGCTGGGCCGCGTCGTCGCGGCGCCTGCCGAAGTGGCTGCGGGCATCGTCGCCTGCCTGATCGGCGGGCCGTTCTTTGTCTGGGTGGCGTGCAGATACCGGTTGAGCAGACTATGAAGGCGTCCGTGAAGACCTCGATACTGCGCTGGGGCCCATATTCGCTCCGCTGGCGGCCCAGGCCGCTGGCCGTGGGCATGGCGCTGGTCGTGCTGGCCCTGGTGCTGGGTGTGCTGCTGCTGGGCACGGGAACCCTGTCCCTCAGCCCCGCCGAAGTGCTCGACAGCCTGCTGGGCACGGGCTCCAACCCCGCAGCAGAGCGCATCGTGCAGCGGGTGCGGCTGCCGCGTGTCCTCACGGCCGTCTTCGTGGGCGCGTCGCTTGGCATGGCGGGTGCCATCTTCCAGTCCATCTCCCGCAACGCGCTGGGCTCGCCGGACGTGATCGGCTTCACCACCGGCGCGGCCAGCGGGGCGATTGCGCTCATCGTGCTGGCTGACGCCGGGCCGCTGTGGATATCGCTGGCCGCCGTGCTGTCGGGCATGGCCACGGCGGCGGTCGTGCTCGCGCTGTCCAGCGGCCGGCGCATCGCAGGGGGCTACCGGCTGGTGCTGGTGGGCATAGGCGTGGGGACCACGCTCTCGGGCCTGAACACCATCCTGCTGGTCATGGGCGATCTGGAGCGGGCCGTCTCCGCACAGCGCTGGCTGGCTGGCTCGCTCAGTGCGCGGACCTGGGCGCATGTCGTGCCGGCCGCATTCAGCTTCTTCGCCATCGTGCCGGTCGTGCTGTTGTGCGCCCGCCGGATCGACCTGCTGGAACTGGGCGATGACGCCGCCACCCAACTCGGCGTCAACGTACCGCGTACCCGACTGATCATGGTGATGTGCGCCATCGCCCTGACAGCCACTGCCACCGCGGCGGCCGGGCCCGTCGCGTTCATCGCGCTGGCCGCGCCGCAGGTGGCCAGGCGTCTGGGCCTGTCGCCCGACGTGCCTCTGTTCACGGCGGCAGCCGTGGGCGCCGTTCTGCTGCTGGCGGCCGACATGCTCAGCCAGTGGGCGCCGGTGCGCCTCCATCTGCCCATCGGGCTGGTAACGGGGCTGCTGGGCGGGGTGTATCTGCTGTGGCTGCTGTTTCGCACGCACAAGGGCTAGGAGTGTGACAGCAGAAGTTGAGACAGCACTTCTATCTCTCTTCGAGTCATCGCCCTGAAGAGTCGCACGACATCATGCGATCTGGATAGAAAAATGGCTCCTAACTTTACAGTTAGGAGCCATTTTTAGATTGGTCGGAATGGCGGGATTCGAACTCGCGACCCCTTGCACCCCATGCAAGTGCGCTACCAGGCTGCGCTACATTCCGTGTCGATGACGCTATTGTAACCGATTTTCGACCATCTTTTGGGAAGGCAGCAACTTGAGCAGTTGCTCGGTTATCAGCCACGACGGTCATCTGACGCTGCAGGTTTCATAGCGAACCTCGCAGCGGCATTGAAAAAGGCCTGTGATTTTCATCACAGGCCTTTTCAATTTGGTCGGAATGGCGGGATTCGAACTCGCGACCCCTTGCACCCCATGCAAGTGCGCTACCAGGCTGCGCTACATTCCGTGTCGATGGAATGAATTATAGGGAGGAAAAACACCCTCCCCGGGGAAAACGCGCACTTTTTTCAAAAAAGTATCGAACTGGTACTGAAGGCTGCAGGCCTGATATCAACGCACGCCCGGCCGCATAAGCGCTCAGCACGCACAGCACACTCCGGCCAATCGCGATCCCTGCGCAGGGCCCGACCAAGACTGCCCAAGGGAACGACAAGAGTGGGCGCTTCAGCGATTCCAAGCAGGCATCCATCGCCAAGCCACTCTTGTTCCATCCGCTGACGCTGTCATCGCCAAACCTCTTGATCAAACCTGGCCCACCAGGAATGACTGTTATTCCTTGATCACGAAACCCTCAGTACTCACTCTCGCTCGGCTGGCTTCACCCAGCCGCTTTGCACGGCAATATCGATAGCACCAACACGGTGCACACAAGAGATTTCCCCTAGTCCTTGATGTAAAAAAACCACTGTCATATCGCCGAAAAGATGATTTCATCGGCATCCGCGGAACTGCAGAGCAAGCTGTATACAAACCCCCGCTATATTTCAAAACGTAAATCCAATATCTAACTCGAGAGGACACTCATGAAGACCGCTTTTATCGCCATGGCTGCTGCCCTGGCCTGCTCCGGCGCCGCTTTTGCGCAGAGCAATGTGCAACTGACGGGCCTCGCCGATATGTATGCCGGCTCCGTCAAGATGGCCGGCCAGGACCGCAAGGGCGTTGTTGGCTCCGGCGGCATGACCACTTCCTGGTGGGGCCTGAAGGGCACGGAAGACCTGGGCGGCGGCCTGAAGGTCGATTTCAACATCACCGCCTTCATGCGCATGGACACCGGTGAAACAGGCCGCTTCCCCGGCGACACCTTTTTCTCGCGCGATGCCAACATCGGCCTGAACGGCAATTTCGGCCGCATCGGCCTGGGCCGCGACAAGGCGCCCAACTTCCTGCCCACCATTCTGACCAACCCCTTCGGCGATTCGTTCACCATCTCGCCTCTGGTGCTGCACGCGAACACCCCCACCGCAGCCTGGGGCGGCGCCCGCCTGACCACGCCCGCCGACACCGGCTGGAGCAATATGCTGGTCTACACGACGCCTAACTTCGGCGGCCTGACTGCCAATGTCTACTACCAGTTCGGCGAGCAATCGACTCCTGGCAACAAGAGCAAGAAGAACGTCGGCGTGAACGCTCTGTACTCCAGCGGTCCTCTGAGCCTGACGGCCTTCTACGAGCGCGACCAGATCACCAACCCCGGCAGCGGCACGGTCATGCCCACCAAGAGCGACTGGATGGTCGGCGGCAGCTACAACTTCAATGTTGTGAAGCTCTACGCTACCTACGGCCAGGCCAAGGTCAAGGATCTGGACAGCAAGAGCAAGACCTACTCGCTGGGTCTGGACATTCCGGTCTCCGGCACACCCGGCACCGTCAAGGCAGCCGTGGCCCGCACCAAGTACGAAGCAGCCACCGATGCCACCCGCACCACAGCGACCCTGGGCTACGACCACTTCCTGTCCAAGCGCACCGACGTCTACACCGCTCTGATGTACGACCGCGTGACCGATGCCAACCCCAAGACCGGCACCAGCCTGATCGCCGGTATCCGTCACCGCTTCTGAGCACTGGATTAGAGCGGGCCTATGGCTCGCCATCCGAAAAAGCGAGGTCTTAGCCTCGCTTTTTTATTTCCAGTCCGGTGAGCGACCGGTTCACTTGGGTGCAGATGTCTCCAGCAGCTTCAGCCTACGCTGCAGTTGCGCCTGTTGCTGCACATCACCGCCCTGCTGCGCTGCCTTGAGCTGCAGCAGCAGCCAGGCCATCAAAGGCCTGCGCCAGCCTTGCTCCGAAGCGGTATCGACGCCTTGCTGCAGCAGGGCGGGGTCGGCCGCGCCGCCACGCAGCAGCACACCCGCAGCCACCAGTCTCGATAGCGGATCCTTGATCTCGGCCAGGGCAGTACCACCTGCGCCGCCGCCGAGCAGCTGCCGCGCCACGCCGCGCTGCGCCTCAGGCAAAAGCTCGATATCACCGGCTTGCGGACTGGCCCGCAGATAGCGGGCATAGGCCTGCTCTTGCTTGCCCGCATCCTGCGCCAGCGCCTCATAGGCCGGACAACTGCTCCAGTCCAGGCTGGCCACCTGCGCCGCGCAGCGCATCAGCTCCAGCTTGGCGGCCTGTGCGGGTTGGCCGGTGCTGGCCACGGCATCACGCGCCTTCTGCCACTGCAGCGCCTCCACACGCTGATGCCCCTGCAAATAGGCCTGGGCGGCTTTTTGCGCCGCAGCTTCGGCGCTCAATGCCCAATCCGGTGCCGGTGCTTGGTTGCCACAGGCTGACAGCGCTATGACGGATATAGCAGCCATCGCCCTCCCGTATTTGCCTGGAGTCTGCTTTTGCTTGGTTTTTTGCTTCATGGCAGCTTCAACTCCGGCTTGTGGGAAAACGGCCATTTGCGCTGCAGATCGTTGAGCACGGACTCCAGTCTCAGCAGATTGCTTTCCACCTCGGCACGCAGCGCGCCCAGGTCGGTCGAGGCCTCGCGGGCATTGCTGCCCACCACCTGCATATCGGCCAGTACTGCATCGACCTTGGCCATGCTTTTGCGCGTATCGGCCAGCAAGCCATTGAGCTGCTCCATAGTGGCCTTGACCTGGGGCATGACGCCATTCGCGTCAAAGACCTGGCTGTCGGCGCGCGCCACCATTCGGTCCATGCGCCCGAGCAGGGAGTTGGCACGCTCCAGCATCTGGCCGACCTTCTTCGCTTCCTCGTCGCTGCCCAGCACCGCCCCCAGAACGCCGCCTTGCCCCTGCATGCGCTCGGCCAGCTTGCGTACTTCGGCCAACGATCCGCCCAATGCCGAATCCGTGGCGGTCAGTGCCGCCACATTGGCCAGCACCTCTTTGGCGGAATTGATGATCTGTGGCAGCTCTGCCGTGGCGTCGCCACTGAGCACGGGCCGCACGGAATCCGGTGGCAGCGGCGCATCGCCCAGCATGCCGGTATAGGCCTTGATGGTGGTGCCGCCCACCAAGCCCTTGACCAGCGTGAACACGCTGGACTGGCGCAGCCAGTGGGCATCCTTCTCGGTCACATCGACCAGTATGCGAACCGAGCCGTCCTCGGCCAGCTCAATCTTGCGCACACGGCCTATGGGAAAGCCCGAGAAAGTCATGTCCATGCCCACGATCACGCCCTCGGAGTCATCGGCCGTCAGCACCAGACGCTGCGTGGGCTCGAACACTCCGCGCGCGTAGAGCAGATAAGCGGCCGCACTCAGAATCAATACCAGGGTCAGCGCCAGCAGCGCGGCTGCCTTGGCGCGCAGATGCGCGACGGGTTTGAGGCTGAGCAACTCCTCGTCGATCAGCTGCTCCTCGGCCATACGCGTTTCGCTCATGGCTTCATCCTTTTCAGTAATAGTTGCCCATGAGCGAGATCACCTCGATCAGAAGCAACACGGCAAACATGCGTGCAAAGCCTCCCAGCTCCGCCCCGCCCTGCCTATGTCGCGCAACCGGCGTATACATGGCAGAGGCCAGCGGCATGACGGCCACCGTGAGGCTGAAAAACCAGGTCTTGAGCACGAACACCAGCGTCAGCGACGGTGTGAAGATCTGGCCAAAGATGCGCGTGTACGCACCAAACCCGGCCAGGCTGAAGCCGTAGACGCTCAAGTACACAGTGACCAAGGCCACGATGCAGCTGAGTGCGGCCAGTGTGATGGCGGCAAACACGCCTGCCGCCGCACGCGGCACCAGCGCCGCACGGACAGGGTCAATGCCTTGCGTCTTCCACTTCGCGAGCTGGCCCTGCATACGCATCTGCACCACCTGCACGCCGGCTGGAATGGTGCAGCGCATGGCTACAAACAGTGCAGCCGTCAGCGGTATCAGCTCGATCACCATCACCCGCACCACCAGATCCAGCGCATAGCGTGACAGGCCGTAACTCTGTGCGGTGACAATGACGATGCGCGCAATCACCGCACACAGCAGGGCTGCCAGCGCGGTGAAGCCCGTGAGTATGGGAGCGGTCTGCGCATACATCTGCTGGGCCAGCATGGCCCGCCCGCGCCTGTGGTAGCTGGACGGCGACGTCACCAGCACGAGCAGCACGGCGGTCAGATAAATGCTGCGCCACCACGCCAGGGCCTGCGCGCCCAGCGCGGCCCAGATCCGCCCCGGCAGCTTGATGGTGGTTTCACTCCAGCTCATGCAGGAATGATAGCGTCCACTGCAGGACAGGGGCGCAGCCGCCATAGTTGCCGCCTGTCAGACATGGCGCTTTGCCGCAGCACTGCCCTGCAGGCCCTCGGGCAGGGGCTCATCGGCCTGTGCATGCAGGGCCTCGATGATGTGGCAAAAGCTGTCCGAGCCGTCGCACTGGCTGCGCAGCTGCATCAGCTCATGCTCCAGAGCCTGCAGCTCGGCCAGCCGCTCGCGCACATGGCCCAGATGGGCGTCCAGGGTTTTGTTGGCAGCCACGCAATCGGCCTTGCGCGCACCATCGAGCGCCAGCAGGGTGCGCACTTCGTCGAGCGACATATCCATGGCCCGGCACAGCCGAATAAAACGCAGCCTGTGAACATCTCCATCGGTATAGAGCCGGTACTGGTTGTCCTCGCGCATGCCGGGCGAGAGCAATTGCTCCTTCTCGTAGTAGCGGATATTGGCTGCAGCAATGCCGGAACGCTTCGCGGCCTCGCCAATGCGCCAGCGCGGAATATCGTGCGAATTGAGTGACATGCTTGACCTTGAAGTGACTTTATTGTTTTCAATACTGCCATGAAGCAAGAAAGCCTGTCCACCCACGCCCATGGCGGCGGCCACAATGGTCATTCACATGATCACGATCATGCACATCCGCATGAACATGTGCCCGCCACTTCGAAACCCATTGCCGCCACAGCCACATCGGCCTGCGGAACCGGCTGCTGCGCACCGTTTTCCATCAGCGAGCCAGCCAAGAGCCAGGCTCACGATGAGGGTGACGGTCACGACCATGCTCACGACCATGGCGTGCTGCCCGGCTGGCCGCGCATCTACGCCGCTCTGGCGGCGGCGCTGGCGGCCGAGGCCTGCCACTGGTTTGGCGGCGACGGCGCCAACTCGACGCTTCAATACCTTGGCATGGCACTGGCCGTTCTGGGTATAGCGCTGTCGGGTCTGGGCGTCTACAAGGCCGGTCTCAAGGATCTGCTGCGCTTCAGGCTCGGGATTCATGCACTGATGGCCGTGGCCGTCACCGGTGCCTTCATCATCGGCCAGTGGCCCGAAGCCGCCATGGTCATGGCCCTTTATGCGGCTGCCGAGCGCATCGAAGACCAGGCCATGGACAAGGCCCGCCTGGCCATCCGCAACCTGCTGCAACTCGCGCCCGAAACTGCCGATGTGCTGCAACCCGACGGTACCACCCTGCGCATGGCCGCCAGCGAGGTGCCCCTGGGCGCCGTGCTGCGCGTGACGCCAGGCGCTCGCGTGCCGCTGGACGGACTGGTCACCGAGGGCGAAAGCTCGGTCAACCAGGCCCCCATCACCGGCGAGAGCGCGCTGGCGCACAAAGGCCCGGGCGACGAGCTGTATGCAGGCTCCATCAACCAGGACGGCGAGTTGCACCTGCGTGTAACCGCGCCGGCCAGCGACAGCCTGATTGCACGCATCGTCCATGCCGTGGAGCAGGCGCAGTCCTCCAAGGCCCCCACCCAGCGCTTTGTCGACCGCTTCGCCGAGATCTACACCCCCATCGTTCTCGTGCTGGCGATTGCCCTGGGCCTGCTCGCCCCCTGGCTGCTGGACTGGAGCTGGCACCAGGCCGCTTACCAGGCCCTGGCCCTGCTGGTCATCGCCTGCCCCTGCGCCCTGGTGCTGTCCACCCCCGTCACCGTGGTCAGCGCGCTCACGGCTGCGGCCAAGCGCGGCATTCTCATCAAGGGTGGCAGCGCGCTGGAGTCGGCCCGCCAGCTCAAGGCGATTGCACTCGACAAGACCGGAACGCTGACCACGGGCTCGCCCAGGCTGGTGGACTGGCAGAGCTGGAATGCGGCGAGCAGCGATGACGCCGCTGCCCGTGCCTATGCGCTGGCATCGCGCTCCGACCACCCGGTATCGCGCGCGATTGCCCAAGGGCTGGAGGAGCAGACAGGCAAGGAGCTTGCCGAAGCTCAGGCCTCGACTCAGCAATTGCAGGCCCTGCCCGGCCGCGGCGTGCAGGCCCAGATCGGCGGTGAACGCTGGACGCTGGCCAATCTGCGCTGGGTGGGCGAGCAAGGCTGGGACAGTGCCGAACTCCAGGCCGCGCTGATGCTGCAGGAGCAACAAGGCCGCACCGTCACCCTGCTGGCCAATGAGCAGGGCGTGCAGGCGCTGTTTGCCGTGGCCGACCCGCTGCGTCCGCAGGCCAAGGCGGCTGTGACCCAGTTGCAGGCACTGGGCGTCAAGCCCATTGTCCTCAGCGGCGACAACAGTGCCACCGTGCGCACGGTAGCCGCGGAAGCAGGCATCAGCGACGCGCGCGGCAATATGCTGCCCGAGGACAAGCTCAAGACCCTGAGCGAGTTGCAGCGCGACATCGGCCCCACGGCCATGACAGGCGACGGCATCAACGACGCACCGGCGCTGGCCCAGGCCGACATAGGCTTTGCCATGGGCGGCATGCACGCCACCGACATGGCCATGGAGACCGCCGATGTGGTGCTCATGAACGACGACCTGCGCCGCATTCCCGAGGTGGTTGATCTCTCGCAGCGCGCGCACAGCGTGCTCTGGCAGAACATCAGCCTGGCCCTGGGCATCAAGCTGGGCTTCTTCATTCTGGCCGTCAGCGGCAATGCCAGCATGTGGCTGGCAGTGCTGGCCGACATGGGCGTGAGCCTGCTGGTGGTCGCCAATGGCCTGCGCCTGCGTCATTGGGGGAACAGGCCTGAAAACGCATGAAATTCGACCTTAGATCTTGATAGGCAAGCGCAAGCAGCTATCTAATTTGCGATTTTCTGCACCAGGCGGGGAACTAACCCCGCCCTTCGCTATCATTCACCTCATGCGTCGCTTTTTCTCTCTGTTCATGGTTTTGCTGCTGGCCCTGCGTGGTCTGGCAGGCGATGCCATGGCCATGGAGCAGAACACCGACCAGGCCCATCACATGGGACATGGGCTGGTGCAGACGCAAAGCCTGGACGAAGTGGCCTCCATGGCAGCCGCTTTGCACCACGCGCATGCAAGCCTCGTGGCCGACGCACAGCCGCATCACGACATGGCCGCGTCCCACAAGGCAGGCCCTGCAGGGGCCGTCAGCTGCAGCGCCAATGCTGCCGACAGCGACTGCCACCAGCATGAAGGCCATTGCACGGCCTGCGGCATCTGCCACTCGACGCTGGCCAATCCCGAGTTGCTGACGCTTCACTCCAGCCTCCCCCTGGCCGCCCAGCCGGCCCATGGTGCAGCGCGCTTTGCCAGCGCCGCGCCTGCCGAACTCGTCAAACCACCGATTTCTGCGCTCTGACGCCCTAGGTGCGTCCGCATTTTGATAGCAGCCATCGCTTTTGCTATCTAGGTTTGAGCCGTAAAACGCTCAAAACTGCGGACTTTCTCCCGGTTTTAGACGACAGGAATCCCCTATGCGCCAAGCGCATCCTCTTTCTTTGACAGCCATGGTTTTGCTCATGGCCGGCGTCAGCCCGCCGCTCCTGGCCCAGCCGTCCGAGCAGACTCTCCCGGTGGCCCAGTCCCCGGCCAGCAGTCACAGCGTTTTCAACCCCGCCGCTCCCACGCTGGCGCTTCAGCACCAGCCGCTTGCCGCCAGCGCCGCCATCGTCGCCCAGCCCGGAGACTGGAGGGCCGCCAATGCTGCCGTGGGCGAGTTCACGCGCGGCCATGGCGATCTGCTCAGGTGGGAGAAATCCCAGGGCAATGCCTCCGGATCAGCCCCGGACAGCGCTGCTTCCGCACATCAGCACCATCACGGAGGCCAGCCATGAAGCGCCTTGCATTCAAAGCCGCGCCATTGCTCGTCGCACTGGCGCTGGCTGGCTGCGCCAGCATCTCGCCCGACGGACTGCGCGGCGACGTGGCCAGACATACCGAAGGCAGACTGCCTGCGGGCGCGCAACTGCCGTCGCCGGACGCGCAAGCCCTGCAGGATGCGCAGACCCAGATTGCCGACTGGCTCAAAACCCCTGTCGATGCCGACACCGCCGTGCGCATCGCCCTGCTCAACAACCCTGGTCTGCAGGCCCAGCTGGCGCAGCTCGGCATTGCCGACGCGCAGCGCGTGCAGGTCCTGACCTTGCCCAACCCCAGCTTTACCTTCGGCCGCTTTCGCAACGGCCACGAGCGCGAGATCGAGCGTCAGCTCAGCTTTGGCCTGGTGCAGCTCATCACCCTGCCCTGGCGCAGCCGCTGGCAGGGCTGGCAGATGGAGCAGGCCACTCTGACGGCCGCCCAGCAGGTGCTGCTGCTGGCCTCAGACACGCGCCGTGCATGGCTGCGCGCCGTGGCCGCCGAGCAAGCCCTGGCCGCCAACGAACGCATGCACGAGGCTGCGGCCCTGGGCGGCGAGCTGGCCCGCCGCATGGCCCAGGTCGGCAACTTCAGCAAGATGGACCAGGCCAGAGAACTGGCCCAGCAGCAACAGGCCGCCGCCCAGTTGGCACGCGCGCGTCTGAACGCCCAACTGGAACGCGAGCAGCTGGCCCGCCGCATGGGTCTGTGGGGACAGCAACTGGCCTACAAGCTGCCCGCCCAGCTGCCCGCCCTGCCGAAAGCAGCCGAATTGCGCAGCGGTGATGACGCCGAGGCCACGGCGCTGCGCCAGCGGCTGGATCTGGGCGCGCTGCGCCGCGACCTGGATGTGACCGCCGGCCGCCAAGGCTGGGCCACGGTGGGCACCATCTTTGGCGATATCGGCGCCAGCTACAGCAACAACACCAGCACGGACAGAGCCACCGGCCACAGCGACAAGACCCAGGGCTGGGAGTTCGACGTCCCGCTGCCGCTGTTTGACTGGGGCTTTGCCGCGCGCGGCATGGCACGCAACCAGGTGCTGCGCAGCGCATCGCTGCTGCGCGACAACGCCATACGCGCGCGCAGCGAGGCCCGCAGCAACTGGCTGGCCTACCGCACGGCTTACGACCTGGCCCAGCAGCAGCAGGCAGAGGTCCTGCCCCTGGCCAAGCTGATGCAGGAAGAAACCGTCTACCGCTACAACGGCATGTTCATGAGTGTGTGGCAGCTGCTGGCCCAGGCCCGCAGCACCACCCAGGCCGTGGTGACCGCCACCGAGGCCCAGCGCGACTTCTGGCTGGCCGAGACCGATCTGCGCCTGGCCCTGACCGGCACATCGCCAGGAACCTCACCCACCGTCAACACCAGCGCAGCGCCCGCTGCCAACAACGAAGCAGGTCACTGATATGCAACGCCGATCCTTTTTCACTGGCGCTGCCACTGCAGTGGCAGCCGCCACAACTTCAATGGCCGTCAGCCGGGTTGCCATGGCTGCCCTGCCCGAGCCCGTCATGCAAGGCAGCGCCGAGACGGCTGCGCCTTTGACGCCGCCCAACGGTCGCCCCTACCAGGGCGTGGTCACGCTCAACGGCTGGACCACGCCCTGGCGCATGAATGCGGGCGTCAAGGAGTTCCACCTCGTGGCCGAGCCCGTGGTGCGCGAGGTGGCGCCCGGCTTTTTCGTCAATATGTGGGGCTACAACGGCCAGTCGCCGGGCCCCACGATCGAGGTGGTGGAAGGCGACAAGGTGCGCATCTTCGTCACCAACCGCCTGCCCGAGAGCACCACCATCCACTGGCATGGCCAGCGTCTGCCCAATGGCATGGACGGTGTGGGCGGCCTGAACCAACCCCATATCCCGCCGGGCAAGACCTTCGTCTACGAGTTCGAGGCACGCCGCCCTGGCACCTTCATGTACCACCCGCATTCGGATGAGATGGTGCAGATGGCCATGGGCATGATGGGCTTGTGGATCACCCACCCCAAGACAGCCCACCCACTGATCGACAAGGTGCAGCGCGACTATGCCTTCCTGCTCAGCGCCTATGCGGTCGAGCCCGGCACCATGACACCGCGTATCAACGAGATGACGGATTTCAATATCTGGACTTTCAACAGCCGCGCTTTCCCCGCCATCAGCCCGCTGGTGGCTCGTCAGGGTGACAAGGTGCGCATCCGCGTGGGCAATCTGACCATGACCAACCACCCCATCCATATCCACGGCCATGAGTTCGAGGTCACGGGCACCGATGGCGGCCCCGTGCCAAAGACCGCCCGCTGGCCCGAAGTGACAACGGATGTGGCCGTGGGCCAGATGCGCCAGGTGGAATTCATTGCCGACGAACCCGGCGACTGGGCTTTCCACTGCCACAAGAGCCACCACACCATGGGCGCCATGGGTCACGACGTGCCCACCATGATCGGCGTGGACCACCGCGGCCTGGTAGGCAAGATCCAGAAGATCGTGCCCGACTACATGCTGATGGGCGAGCGCGGCATGGGCGATATGGGCGCCATGGAAATGCCTCTGCCCGATAACACCTTCCCCATGATGACCGGCCAGGGCCCCTACGGCCCCATCGAAATGGGCGGGATGTTCACCAGCTTCAAGGTGCGCAAAAACCTGGGTGCCAACGACTATGGCGATCCCGGCTGGTACCAGCAGCCCAAGGGCACCCGCGCCTATGAATGGCAAGGCGCACCTTTCGATGCCAATGCCCCCCGTCAAAGCACACCCGGCACCGCGCCCGGTGCCGCCACCGTACGCAAACCCGAAGCCGGCCCCGCCACGGGTGCTCACCCCCAGCACTGACGCAAGGAGACTCCCATGAAAACGATTCATTTCATAGCTGCCTGCGCCTTGGCAGCAAGCGTCACTACAAGTTTTGCGCATGGAAACAACAGCCATGCCAGCGCTCCCGTAATCAAGGAGCAAAAGCCCTGGGGCGTTGCGGCCGAGGCCAGGGAGGCCAAGCGCACCATCACCATCGAGATGACGGACGACATGCGCTTCAGTCCCAGTCATTTCAGCGTGAAAAAGGGAGAAACCCTGCGCCTGCGCGTGGCCAACAAAGGCCTTCTCATGCACGAGATGGTGCTGGGCACCCGGGCATCGCTCGATGAGCACGCGCAGATGATGCTCAAGTACCCTGGCATGGAGCATGCCGAACCCTATATGGCCCATGTGGCCACAGGCCAGACCCAAGACATGGTGTGGAGCTTCAACCGCGCAGGCGAATTCGACTTCGCCTGCCTGATCGCCGGCCACTACCAGGCCGGCATGACGGGGCGTTTCACCGTCACCGAATAACGCAAGAAAGGAATTCCCGATGACAAGCACCAACCGCCGCCACGTTCTCCATCTGCTGGCCGCCGCTGCCGGCATGGCTGCGCTGCCAGCAATGGCGGCTGCTCCCGCCAAGATTGCCATGGAGGTCTGGAAAGACCCGAACTGCGGCTGCTGCAAGGACTGGATTGCCCTGATGGAGCAGGCTGGCTTCGCCGTCAAGGTGCACGACGTGGGCAACAGCGCCGTACGCGCCAAACTGGGCCTGCCTGGCCGCCTGGGTTCCTGCCATACCGCCCTGGTGGGCGGTTATCTGGTCGAAGGCCATGTGCCTGCCGCCGATGTGCACAAGCTGCTGAAGCAAAAACCCAAGGCGCTGGGCATCGCCGTGCCGGGCATGCCCATTGGCAGCCCCGGCATGGACGGCCCCGAGTACGGTGGCCACAAAGACCCCTACGACGTGCTGCTGGTCACCCAAAGCCTGATGCGCAGCGATGTCAGCACTTCCGTCTTCACCAGCTATCGCGGCTGACGACCCTTAATTCAGGAAAACATGATGAAAAACCTCTTTCACACCACTTTGGCGGCCCTGAGCCTTGGCATTGCACTGACTGCTCCGGCTTCAGCACAGGATCACTCGGCGCACGCAGGCCATGGGGCGATGGCCGATGCTTCGGCAGCCACATCGACCGGCCAGGCCGATGTGCTGACCGCCGGTGAAATCACCCGTGTGGACACCCGTACAGGCAAGCTCACGATTCGCCATGAAGAGATCAAGAACCTGGACATGCCTCCCATGACCATGGTGTTTGCGCTGTCAGGCTCTGCACAGTCGGCCTCTTTCAAGGCCGGTGACAAGGTGCTGTTCCATGCTGAGGACAAGGATGGCTCGCTGATCATCACCCGCATCCAGCCAGCGTCCTGATGCAGTCTCGCCGTTGAGGCGATGACGATGCCATGCAAGCATGGCGTCGTCATCCCGTCACCGCCCCGTGGGCGGTACGGCCGCATGACCAGCCACACGCTCCAGCAGATCCCCGGGCACATCACGACCGCTCTGCACCAGCAGGTCAAAGGCATTGCGACCCTGGGCGTCTCTTCGCTGGAGGTCGACCCCGGCCGACCAGAACCAGCGCACCGCCGCCCACGCGCCATGGTCCACGGCCAAAAGATACGGCGTGCGGCCTTCGTCATCCCCGGTCTTGTCGAGATCGGCCCCCGCTTGCCGCAGCACTTGCAGCATCTCTGTGCGCCCGTTGAAGGCCGCCCAGGCGGTGGCGCTCATGCCAGTTGTCAGGCTCACCTGATCCAGCGGGCTGCCTCGCTCCACCAGCCATTGGGCCGCAGCATCGTTACCGCAATTGAGGGCCGTGATCAGCGCATTGAGGCCTGTGCTCTTTTGCACATAGGCAATATCATCACCGTCCTGCAGGCGCAGCTCCAGCGCAGCAATATCGCCTTTTTCAGCGGCCTTGAGCAGTTTCATGCTCATCTCAGTACATCCATTTCCTGATCAGCGCCCGCCCAAAGCGCTCGCCCAGCAACACCTCGGCCTGTTCATCACCATCACCCCGCCCCTGGGCCACGGCGTGACTGCGGCATAGCGACATCAAGGCCAGCGCGTCCAGATAGTCGCCCACATCGTCGAACATGCGGGTCAGCAAGGGACTGCTGTCATGGTCCAGATACCAGACCGAGCCATCGCGGCGGTCAAAGCACCAGAGATTGCCATTGCCCAGGTAGTCCCCGAACACCACCAACTCATTCAACTGCGCCTTCAAGGCCTGAGCCTGTTGCGGCGTACTCATTTCCACAATATCGACGATGCCCGGGAACACGACTTGCACCGGACCGATGGCATCCATGTCTGCATCCGGCGCCAGTAGATCAAAGCGCGGACTTAGCAAACGCTCGGCCCAGTCCAGCACACCCAGCTGCAAAAGATAGTCACGCAAGGGCTCGGGTAGATTGCAACCCAGGCGCCATTCGCACAGGCGCAGCTCGGCCCGGCCGAAGGGCTTGGCTTGAGCAGGCTCCTCGTCCATCCAGGCATGGGCTTGCAAGCCTTGATGCCAATAGGCCAGCCGCTGATCGAACGAAGCATCGGCGGGCGGCCAATACGGCTCGGGCACCTCGGCCTCATCCCACACATCATGGTTTTCTACAAAGCGCTGGCTGCGCTCGAACTCGGCCTGCAGAAAACGAGACCATGCCACCGCGTCCGATGGTGAAGGCCAGTGCATCTGAGCGAGCACCGCCACCGGCATCCAGGGCCTATGGCCCATGCGCGGTACCTCATTTGCATCGCGCACCACAAAGCGCAAAGCAGGCCGAGCCAGCAGATCTGCAGGCGGGGGCCGATGTGGCGCATCGAGCTGGGCAACGGCATCGGCGGGCAGATCCACCCAGCCGCTCACCGTCAGTTCAGGCAATACCTGCACCAGCGTAGGCAGGTCTTTGAAGATTTTCATGCAGGCATTCCGTGCATTGTGTGTTTTGGGTGCATGGGGTGCGCAGGGCTTAGACTGCGCGTCCTATGTTGACGCTAGAGCAGTTTCACTCCGGGCTGGCCAATGGCTCACTGGCCCGCGCACACCATATCAGGCTCTGCGATGGGCTGACCGAGTTCCCCGACGCGCTTTATCAGCTGGCCGATACGCTGGAGATCCTCGATCTGTCCGGCAACCAGCTCACCACCTTGCCAGATGCGCTGACGCGCTTTGCGCGGCTGCGCATTCTGTTTGCCTCGAACAATCCGTTCACCGAACTGCCCCGCGTGCTGGGCCATATGCCGCAACTCGAAATGGTGGGCTTCAAGGCCTGCCGTATCGCGCATGTGCCCGAGGACAGCCTGCCGCCGCGCTTGCGCTGGCTGATTCTCACGGACAACCAGGTGCAGCGGCTGCCCGAGTCCATCGGCCAATGCGCGCGCCTGCAAAAGCTCATGCTGTCGTGCAACCGGCTGAGGCAGTTGCCCCAGAGCCTGGAACATTGCCAGGCTCTGGAGTTGCTGCGTATTGCAAGCAACCGTTTCGAAGATGCTCCCGAAGTCATCTTCCGGCTGCCACGCCTGGCATGGCTGGCGCTGGCAGGTAATCCAATGACTCAGAAACAGGAGCTGGATACGCTTTCAGGGCATGGGATTGAGCCCATTTTCTATCAAAGTTTGCAAATCACCGGCAAGCTGGGCGAAGGCGCCAGCGGCCATATCTACCGCGCCAGCCTCAACGGACAGGAACTGGCACTCAAGGTTTTCAAGGCCGCCCAGACCAGCGACGGCACGCCGCAATCCGAGCTGGCAGCCGGCATTGCGGCAGGACAGCACCCTCATCTGCTGACGCCACTGGCGCAGGTTTGGGGCGCTCCTGGCGGACAAATGGCCACGACCCTGCCTCTGCTGGATTCAGCCATGCAGCCGCTGGCCGGGCCGCCAAGCTTCGACAGCTGCACACGTGATGTCTATGACCCCGAACTACGTCTGCAAACCGGCGCAGCCCGCCAATTGCTGCAAGGCATACGCTCTGCCATCACCCATCTGCACGGCCTCGGTCTGCTGCATGGTGATCTGTATGCCCACAATATCCTGTGCAACCTGCAGACCGGGCACGCCGTGCTCAGCGACTTTGGTGCCGCTGCGCTTTTGCAGGGCCTGCCAGAAATGCAGAAAGCGCAGCTGCAGCAGATTGAACTGCGTGCGCTGCGCCATCTGGAGCATGAAGTTCAGACCCATGTCGGCTGAGTCTTACTGCAAGAATGCGGGCTTGGCATAGCCCGCAAACTTGCTGTCCACCACGCTCTTGAACTCGGCGGACTTGTAGGCCGCAGCCAAGTCCTTGGCCCATTGCGCATCCTTGTCCTTGGTCTTGACGGCCACGATGTTCAGATAATGCTCGGGCGTCTTTTCCAGCAGCACCGAATCCGAGAGCTTCATGCCCGAGGAAATCGCAAAGTTGCCGTTGATGATGGCGTACTGCGCATCATCGAGCGCACGCGGCAGATGAGCCGCATCCAGGGGCACGAGCTTGATCTTCTTGGGATTGGAGGCCAGATCCAGCTCGGAGACGCGCAGCGGGTTCACGCCTTCCTTGAGCTTGACCAGCCCCGCCTGCTGCAGCAGCAGAATGCCCCGAGCCAGATTGCTGGCGTCGTTGGGCAGGGCAATGCGATCCCCCTCCTTCAGGTCGGCCAGGCTTTTGCGCTGCTTGCTGTAGACGCCCATGGGCGCAATCGGCCCCTGCACCAGGGCCGTCAGATCCAGCTTGCGGTCACCCTTGAACTGATTGAAATACACCTCGTGCTGGAAGAAGTTGGCATCGAGCGAACCGTCGGCCAAAGCCAGGTTGGGCTGGACATAGTCGTTGAACTCCACCAGGCGAACCTTGTAGCCCTTCTTCTGCAGAATGGGAACGATGCCGTACTGCAGCTGGTCGATGTTGGAGCCGGCCGTGCCGCCGATGACCAGTTGCTTCTTGCCGGCCTCCTGGGCCGTGGCCTGCAGGGCGCCCATGGCCAGGGCGGCTACCGCCAGCAGGGTTGTGGCCAGAAGACGGCGGCGGCGGTGCGCTACAGAAAAAAGAGTGGTCATGCTTTGCTCCTCGTTGATGTACTGTGTTTTGATACCAAAGGTCTGACTCTGCATCCATGCAGAGGCCTTTGCAGTATCCAGACCGGGAGAGCAAATTCCAACCAATAAAAACCCATGCTCTTATTTGCTTTTCATCTAAAACCAGCCAATCCACGGGCATGAAAAAGGGCCGCATCGCGGCCCTTGGCGCCTTCAGTCCAGCCCGATCACTTCAGGAAAGCAGGCTTGGAGTAGCCGGGGAACAGGCTGTCCACCACGGCCTTGAACTCTGGCGAGCGGTAGGCTGCGGACAGATCCTTGGCCCACTGGCTGTTTTCGTTGCCGGTCTTCACGGCCACCACGTTCAGGTACAGATCGGGAGTCTTTTCCAGCACCACGGCTTCGCTCAGCTTCAGGCCCGAAGAGACGGCAAAGTTGCCGTTGACGACCACATAGTCAGCATCTTCCAGCACGCGGGGCAACTGGGCTGCCTCCAGCGCCACAAACTTGAGCTTGTGGGGATTGGCGGCCAGATCCAGCTCGGAGATACGGGCCGGATTCACCCCTTCCTTGACCTTGACGAGGCCGGCCTGCTGCAACACCAGCAATGCACGGGCCAGGTTGCTGGGGTCATTGGGCAGAGCCACTTTGGCACCGCTCTTGATATCGGCCAGAGACTTGTGCTTTTTGCTGTACACGCCCATGGGTGCCACCGGGCCCTGAGCAATCGCAGTCAGCGCCAGCTTGCGATCCGTAGTGAACTGATCGAAATAGGCACGGTGCTGGAAGAAATTGGCATCCAGCGAACCGTCGGACAGCGCCAGATTGGGCTGAACATAGTCATTGAACTCGACCAGCTTGATCTGGTAGCCCTTTTTCTGCAGCTGAGGCACTATGCCTTTTTGCAGCAGGTCATAGTTGGAGCCAGCGGTGGCACCGATCAGCAGATTCTTCTTGGCAGGATCCTGCGCCAGAGCAGGTACACCGGCAGTCGCCAGCAATGCGACTGCGGCAGTGGCCAGAACGGCACGGCGGCTGGCGGCAAAGGAAAAATGGGCAGGCATAGATCACTCCTTGAATTTGATGCGCGTGAGCGGCACGGCGCTCATTTGTTTACCGTGCTGCAACAATGTGAGCAAGTATGAACCTTGCACGGGCAAACCCTAAAGAATAAAAAACCATCTGTTTATCCAGAAAAACATATAAAGAATGCAAGGAGTACTGACATGAGCGCTTTTTCAGCCATTGAGGATCTGCTCGCACACGAAGGCCATATCGGCCGTGTGCAAGGCATCTCCGTCGGCCATTTCAGCGACTCGCGCCGCCCCACAGGCTGCACCGCCGTGATTTGCCCTCAGGGTGCCGTGGGTGGAGTGGATGTGCGCGGCGCAGCCCCTGGCACGCGCGAGACCGACTTGCTGCACCCCAGCAATCTGGTGCAGGAGGTCCACGGCATCCTGCTGGCCGGTGGCAGCGCCTGGGGGCTGGACGCTGCCACAGGGGCCGTGCGCTGGCTGGAAGAACAAGGCGCGGGCCTGAATATAGGTGTGGGCCGCATTCCGCTGGTGCCGGCAGCTGTGCTCTTCGACGTGATGATGGGCGATATGCGCATACGCCCCGATGCTGCGGCCGGCTATGCCGCCTGCCGGAATGCGGGGCTGGACTCAGGCACGGGGCGACCCGCCGAGGGCAGCGTGGGCGCTGGCACCGGCGCCGTGGTGGGCAAGGTCTTCGGCCATGAGCGCGCGATGAAGGGCGGCATAGGCACGGCCAGCTTCACCATCGATGGCGTCACCGTAGGAGCGATCATTGCCTGCAATGCGCTAGGTGATGTATTCAACCCCTTCAATGGCGAGTTGCTGGCCGGGGCACGCACGGCAGACGGCCTGCAATTGCGCGGCACCCGCGATGCCTTGCTGGCGGGCGAGGAGCCCAAGCCGGTTCTGGCCGGCAGCAACACCACGATAGGCGTCGTAGCGACCGACGCCGTCATCACCAAGGCCCAGGCTCATCGCCTGGCCGTGGTGGCCCATGATGGCCTGGCACGTGCCATCAACCCCGTGCATACCATGAGCGATGGCGACAGCCTGTTTGCCCTGGGCACGGGCCGCAGCGGCAAATCGCCGGGAATGATGACGCTGAGCACCTTGGCGGCCGAAGCCGTGGCCATAGCTACTGCGCGCGCCGTCTTGCTCGCCCAATCGGTACGCATCGATGGCCAGATGACGCTGCCCAGCTATCAGGATTTGCGCGCAAGCAGCTAGGCCATCGCCTCAAGTCGCCGCAACTGCCCCTGCGTCAGCAATTTGTCGCGCATGCGGCGCGTCATGGACTGGGTGCTTCCGTCTTCGGCGGTAAACAGAAACAGGCTTTGTTGCGGACTGACCCAGGTCAGCTTGGTTCGCAGTTGCTGGCGCTCGTTGCACAGCTCCACCCAGGTACCCAAAGGCCATTCGACAGCATCCACAGGTCTGCCCTGGCCCATGGCGACTTGCACGGGCATCGGGCTGGAAGCCACGGCTTCAGGCTCGAGCACAGCGGCATCGACCGTCTTCTGCTGCTTTGTCTTGAAGACAGATCCACAAGAATGGTGTGCCGCCTGGGTTTGCGTTTCTCGCGCAACCGTCACCACAGGCACATCTTCGACTCTGTCGGTCAGTACCGGCAAGGTGATATCCAGCCCTGCGCGCACGGTTTCTGAGGCACCATCCAGACCCGTCAGCACGCTGGGCAGCTCACCGAGCACATCCGCCCTGGCAAACTCGTCGGAACCAGACTGTCCCGCAGCCTCGGCCGCATCCAGTACCCGCTGCTGAAGGCTTCCCAACCGGGCCGCCAGTGCGGCGATTTCGACATCCGTGCGGCCCACGCTGCGCAAGCCTCGCGCCAGACGGCGCTGCAACTTGGGTGCCATGGCCACCAGCCGCGTCACATCCTGAGCGGCTTGAGGCGACACGCTCCACAGCAGGCTGGGCACCAGCGCCAGATAGCCACCCGGGTCGCGCTCCTGCCCTGGTTCAGCCCGCTGCTGTGCCTGGGCAATCACACCCGCCCAAGGGCCGGTCACAAAATCCAGAATATCTTCAGGCACACCCTTGGCACTGGGCAAACTGCGAATCATCTGCGCCAGTTGCAGGGCATCGGGCTTGATCTGCTCGATGGCGCCCGCAATCCGATGATCGACCAGCCCCAGCGCTGAGCTCATCAGCCCTTGCCGCGTGGAATGCTCGACTTCGGTATGCGGACTCAGAGCCGCAATGCGGCTCATACGACCTTCCGGCGGCCACTGCTCGCGCACAAATTGCAGTACTCGGGCAAATACATTGGCATTTGCCTGCCCAGCACTGGCCAACTGGTTTGCCGCAGCCTCTGCCACTGTGATGAAGTGGGCAAATCCCAGAGCAGATTCGCTAGCAAACCAGAGGCTACGAGCCGTCAGCTCGTCCAGCAACTGCCGTGCGGGGTGCAAGCGATCTTCAAAGAAAACACCGTCTTGCGCCACCAACTGGCTCAACATGGGTTCAAGCCGCAACAAGACCCGCTGCACCGGCGGCAGCAGGCGGCCGTCGCTGGTCATATGGCTCATCATGCGCTGCAGCGTGCGGATCTGAATCAGAGCACTGGGCGCCTGGCTGGGCTGTGGCGCTTGCAATCCCCTCAGAGCACCGGGTCCCCAGGGTTGCTGCGAAGTCTGCAGCGCATTGGCCGAATAGGAAGTCCAGCCCGGCTCCAGCCCAGAATCTTGCACAGGCGCGATAGAGGCCGGCTCTGTCGCCGGCCAACCCGCCAGCATGGAGTCCGTCAGCGACTGGGGCACGGTGCAGCGCGAATCATCAATCCAGCGCAGATCTGAGGCCAACTCCTGCAATAACCGCAAAGTCAACAGGCATTGAGGCCGGGTGTCGCCGTCCGCACCATAGCGGGCAGGCTGCACGCCATGCTGGCGCAGCAAATTGGCAGCACGGGAATATTCAGAAGCCAGAATCGAGCCCAGCTGCTGCGACATGAATTCATGCCAGCAATCGGCCACTTCCGTGGCGGGCTGAACAGCCGTCAACGACTGGCTCAAAGCGCGTACATAGTTCTCCAGCCGCAGCGGATTGCACTCTGGCCGAGCGGATTCAAGTCCCTGAGCGCCGCTCATCAACGCATCCAGATCGGCCAGCGCCAGCTCGACCTGGGGCTCGACCATCTGCACCATCTTGTGCTCGGCCTTGAGCTGACGGCTGGCCGACTCGGCCATGGCCGCCAATGGCAAAAGCCGGCCAGTGACGGTATCCAGCGTCTGTGCAGAAAAGGAAAAAGGTTGGCGCGCTGACAGTACCAGCGCCTCCAGCAAGTTCTGCGGGAAGCTGCTGATCACCGAAGCCCGGTGCTGCTGCAGGTTATGCAGCGCAGCGCCGAGCACATCGCGCCTTGCAGAGTGGAAACCCGTCGAGAGCGATTGCTCCAACGCATATTCGGTGCGCTGCAACAATCGCAGCGCGAATGCATCAGCGCCACGCACCACCTGGACAAGGCAGGTGCGCAGCACGGAAACGGATGCATGTGCGAGGCTCATAGCCCCTAAGAATACCCGCTCCAGCTAATGCCGGAGACATTTTGATGCTTACTTCAACGCCTTGTAACGCATACGCTTGGGCGCAGCACCTTCTTCACCCAGTCGTTTCTTCTTATCGGCTTCGTACTCCTGGTAGTTGCCGTCAAAGAATACCCACTGGGAATCGCCTTCGGCGGCCAGGATATGCGTGGCAATACGGTCCAGGAACCAGCGGTCATGCGAGATGACCATCACGGTACCGGCATATTCCAGCAGCGCGTCTTCCAGCGCACGCAGGGTTTCCACGTCCAAGTCATTGGAGGGCTCGTCCAACAGCAGCACGTTGCCGCCTTGAATCAGCGTCTTGGCCAGGTGCAGGCGACCGCGCTCACCACCGGAGAGGTTGCCGACCTTCTTTTGCTGGTCTTGGCCGTTGAAGTTGAAGCGGCCCGCGTAAGCGCGCGACGCCATCGTGAACTTGCCCACGGTGATCATGTCCAAACCGCCGGAGATGTCTTCCCACACGGTCTTTTCATTGGCCAGTTCATCACGGTGCTGGTCCACAAAGGCCATCTTCACAGTCTGGCCGATGTCCACCGTACCTGAATCAGGCTGCTCCTTACCCGCGATCAGCTTGAACAGAGTCGACTTACCTGCACCATTCGGTCCGATGATGCCGACGATGGCACCAGCGGGAATGTTCATCGAAAGGTTGTCGATCAGCATGCGGTCGCCAAAGGACTTGGAGACATTGGTGAACTCGATGACCTTGGAGCCCAGTCGCTCGGCCACAGGAATGAAGATTTCCTGTGTTTCATTGCGCTGCTGGTATTCGTAGTCGCTCAGCTCTTCAAAGCGCGCAATACGGGCCTTGGACTTGGCCTGACGACCCTTGGCATTCTGGCGCACCCACTCCAGTTCCTTCTTCAAGGCCTTGGCACGGGCTTCTTCGCCCTTTTGCTCGGCTTCCAGGCGGTTACCCTTCTGGATCAGCCAGTCGGAATAGTTGCCCTTGTAGGGGATGCCATGGCCACGGTCCAGTTCCAGAATCCATTCCGCAGCATTGTCCAGGAAGTAGCGATCGTGGGTAATGGCCACCACGGTGCCGCTGAAGCGGTGCAGGAACTGCTCCAGCCAGTCCACGGACTCGGCGTCCAAGTGGTTGGTCGGCTCGTCCAGCAGCAGCATGTCAGGCTTGGACAGCAGCAGCTTGCACAGGGCAACGCGGCGCTTCTCACCACCGGAGAGCTGACCCACGATAGCGTCCCATGCCGGCAGGCGCAGCGCATCCGCAGCGATTTCCAACTGATGCTCGGAGTCCGTACCCGCAGCAGCGATGATGGCCTCCAGCTCACCTTGCTCGGCAGCCAGGGCGTCAAAGTCCGCATCCTCTTCTGCGTAAGCTGCGTAAACCTCTTCCAGGCGGGCCTTGGCATTGTTCACCTCGGCCATGGCTTCTTCCACAGCCTGGCGCACGGTGTGCTCGGGATTGAGCTGAGGCTCCTGGGGCAGGTAGCCGATGGACAGGCCCTGCATTGGGATGGCTTCGCCCTCATACTCCTTGTCCACACCGGCCATGATCTTCAACAGCGAAGACTTGCCCGAGCCGTTCAGACCCAGCACGCCGATCTTGGCGCCGGGGAAGAAACTCAGGGAAATGCCTTTCAAGATCTGGCGCTTGGGCGGCACCGTCTTGGTCAGCTGATTCATCGAAAAAACGTATTGAGCCATGTCCGAATTGCTTTGAGTTACTTGGATTTATGCAAAAAAGTGTGCCGCTTTACACGGCAATCAAACCATGATTATCGGTGCATGCGACAATACCCCTCGCAACAGGCGTCCAGTTGCCTGCTGCAGCAGCACTTCAGCTGGGGACAAAGGAAGCGTTTCCAAGCTCCCAACACGCAAACTATATCTGCCTACAACTGGCCAGGCACCCCACGGGTGCCATGACAGGCTGATACCCCGCGCCCAGGATTGGCGCAATTGATCACAATGACATTTGAAGAACTGAATCTGGCACCCGCCATTCTGAAGGCCGTAAAAGAACAGGGTTATGAAAGCCCGACTCCCATTCAGGCACAGGCAATTCCTCTGGTTCTTGCCGGGCACGACCTGCTGGCTGGCGCTCAGACCGGCACCGGCAAGACAGCCGCCTTCACGCTGCCCATGCTGCAGCGCCTGGCAAGCGGCACAGCACCCAAGAACAAGTTTGGCGGCAAGGGCATCCGCACGCTGGTGCTGACCCCTACCCGCGAACTGGCGGCCCAGGTGGAAGAAAACCTGCGCAGCTATGCCAAATATCTGGACATTACCTCCACCGTGATTTTTGGCGGTGTCGGTATGAAGCCACAGATCGCCCGCATCGAGAAGGGCGTCGACGTCCTGGTTGCCACGCCCGGTCGTCTGCTGGACCTGGCCGGTCAAGGCTTCATGGACCTGTCCACCGTCGAGATGCTGATCCTGGACGAGGCCGACCGCATGCTGGACATGGGCTTCATCCATGACGTCAAGAAGGTTCTGGCTCTGGTGCCCAAGGACAAACAAAGCCTGCTGTTCTCTGCCACCTTCAGCGATGAAATTCGCGAGCTGGCCAATGGCCTGCTGCGCAACCCCCAATCCATCCAGGTCACACCGCGCAACACCACCGTCCAGCGTATCAAGCAGGTCATCCACCCCGTGGGGCGTGGCAAGAAAAAGCAGGTGCTGCTGCACATCATCCAGGAAAACAACTGGAGTCAGGTGCTGGTGTTCACCCGCACCAAGTTTGGTGCCAACAATGTGGCCGAGTACCTGACCAAGAACGGCGTTTCCGCCATGGCTTTGCACGGCAACAAGAGCCAGAGCGCCCGTACCCAAGCCCTGGAAGGCTTCAAAACGGGCGAGCTGCGCGCGCTGGTGGCAACAGATATCGCGGCACGCGGCATCGACATTGACGAGCTGCCCAACGTGGTGAACTACGAGATCCCCAATATCTCGGAAGACTATGTGCACCGTATCGGCCGAACCGGCCGCGCCGGCCGCGAAGGCAACGCAGTCAGCCTGGTCTGCATGGACGAAGAAGGCTTCATGATGGATATCGAACGCTTTACCAAGCAGGAGATTCCGGTGCAGCCCATCGAAGGCTTTGGTCCTGAGGAAGGCGAAATCGCCGAGCCCATCGCCATGGGCCGACAGACGCTGTGGGGTGGCGCTGGCAAGCCCCCCAGCCGCGATGTGATGCAGGCAGCTGCCAAGGCGGCCCGCCAGGAAATGATGGAGCGTATCCGCTCCAACAAGACGCCCAATGGCGGCCGCGGTGGTCGCCGTCCTGCTGCAGATGCCCAACAAGGCGAAGCAGAAGGTGAAGCACAGCAACGCCCCGCACGCCAGCACAAGCCCCGCAGCAACAGCCGCGTCAACAGCCAGCGCGACCAGGGCCAGCAAGCGGTGGAACGTAGCGAACGCAACCCCGATCGCAGCACCGAGCGCCAAGGCGAGCGCAGTAACTCGTTCGGCCAAAGCGACCGCGCTCCACGCCCGCAAGGCAATAGCGATCAACAGCGAGCCCCCAAGCGCGGCGGTGCCCGCCAGTTCGGTGATCGCGAGCGCGGCAATCGCTACGACGATCAACCCCCCCGTGCCGATGCGCACCTGGGTACACAGCAAGGCCACGCCCGCCACAACGGCGCGCGCGGCAGCAACGGTGGTGGCCAGCCCGACCCCATGCGCACCAGCGTGGACAGCATGGCTGACCGTGGCCGCCGTGGTGGCTTTGGCGGCGGTCGTGGTGGCTTTGGCGGAGGCAATCGCGGCGGCAACCGTGGAGGCTTTGGCGGCGGTTACGGCCGTTAATCCGCTGCGTCTATGGTTGAAGGTGTGAAATCACCTTCAACCCAAACTCCTGAAGGGCTGCAATCTCCAATATTGCAGCCCTTCTGTTTTTTCCAGCTGCAGCATCGCTGCGCGCTGACAGCCGACCGCAAGCCAGCCGACCTAATATGGGTTCCAGATGTGCGAAGCTTGGGCTTTCGCTCTTGGCATGTTCTTTTTATCTGCGTTGAACTTATGACATTTCTTACCAAGCCTGTTTTCTCTCATGCCAAGCGCACGCAGTCCGTCTGGACCCAAAGCATGCTCAAGCTGACGACAGTGGGCTCGGCAGTGCTGTTGACGGCCTGTGCAAATGTGCAACTGCCGCCCTGGGCTGGCATGTCAGGCCCTGCAACGGCCCCAGCCCCCTCCGCAGCAAGCTCTCCTGCTGCCCCCTCGGTGATCAGCCAGGCGGTTGACCCTACGCCACAGCTGACGGCCCTGCCCTATAACCCGGCCATCGAGTCTCGCTTTACCGACCCTACCACTCTTTACGACACTCCAGGTCTGGGCAATGGGCGACAGCATTTCAGCACGCAGACAGAAATTTCTACGTGGTTGCAATCAGTGAGCAGCAAGGCCGGTAACGGCTCGCAACTGTCCACCATTACTATCGGCACCTCTCAAAGAGGACTGCCGATTCAAGCGCTTATTGCGACTCAGGGCCAGAACACCCAGGCAACAACCATCAACAGCAGCGGCAAACCCACCGTGCTCTTGGTCGGCGGCCAACGTGGCGACGAACCTGCCAGCACTGAGGCCCTGTTGGTCGTCGCTCGTGAACTGAGCCAGGGCGGCCTGCTGGCGCCCTTGCTGCAGCAAACCAATATCATCATCGTACCCCGGGCCAATCCTGATGCGGCAGGCACGGCCAGCCACGTCACAGCAGACGGCACAGACCTCGTTCACGATCATCTGCTGTTGAGCACTCCGGAAGCACAGGCCCTCGCCCGCCTGACCCGTAACTACCGGCCTGCAGCTGTGATTGATCTACGTGAATTTGCAGCAGCTGGCACGTTGCTGCAGAAATTTCAGGCCGTGCAGCGCTACGACGTGCTACTGCAACCCGCTGCCACGGCCAATGCACACGAATTTGTCAACAAGGCAGCGCGAGAGTGGTTCAGTCAACCCATACGCAATGCGCTCAAGCAGGCAGAGCTCAGCAATGAATGGTTTTTCCAGCCCAGTGCTCAGCCTGAGGACAAATCAATGTCCATGGCCGGTTTGGCTGCCGACACTCTGGCCAACACCAGCAGCCTCAAAAACTCTGTCGCTCTGCTGATAGCCAGCCGCGGCTCCGATCTGGGGCGCCTGCACATTCAGCGCCGCGTGCACAGCCTGGTCACTGCGGCAACGGCAGCACTGCGAGCCACGGCCGAGAAATCAAAAAACCTGAAGCAGGTCGAATCCTTTGTGTCACGCGACATTTCCGCGCTCGCTTGCCGCAACACCCTGACCATCCAGGCCAAACAAACACCTGAGCAGCGCACCATCCGCATGCTGCAGGCCGAATCCGGACAGGAAATCGAAGCCCGTGTAGACTGGAATTCATCGCTGAACATAAAGCCCGAACAAAGCCGCCCCCGCCCATGCGGTTACTGGCTGTCGGCTGACTCCGGGCGAGCCGTCGACCGTTTGCGCCTGCAGGGAGTGCAAGTCATGCAGATTGCAGAATCTGGTCAGATGCTGGCAGAAAACTACACCCCATCCCGTACCGGCAGCAACACCCCTGTGCTGACGCGTGGCGCCATTGAAGCGCCGATGGGCAGCTACTACATCACCCTCAACCAGGCAAAAGCGCATTTGGCGACGGCAGCCCTTGAGCCTGACACACCCTTCAGCTATGTAAGCAAAAGCCTGATTACTGCCCCTACGGACATTGCACGCGTCGTCGCCGCACCATCGGTCGTTTTTGAAGAAGAGATGGAATGAAAATATAGAGGCAAGATCGCAGAGCCTTAAATGCACTCTGCGGCACACTGTTGATGCAGAAACAAAAAGCCCATTCATGCAATTGCACGAATGGGCTTTTTTCTTCGCTTGGCCTGCCCGACAGGGATCGAACCTGTGACCCACAGCTTAGAAGGCTGTTGCTCTATCCAACTGAGCTACGGGCAGATGATTGATTTCACTAGGTTTTTTCGGTATAGCCACAACCTAGATTTGCGGAGCGCTCCGCATCGGCCATTCCTCGTTCGATATGACCGGTCGGTATTATGCACTGGATAACAACCCTCTCCACCTTTGCCCCATGCTCGCCTCAGCCCTCATCTGCCTGGTTGTCGGCATCTTCGACGGTGACGCCCTGACAGCCCGATGCGGCGAGCCAGGGCAATACGAACAGGTCAAGGTGAGACTGCAGGGCATCGACGCCCCTGAGCGCAAGCAGCCGTTCGGGATCGCGCCCGGCAAGTGCTGGCCGAGCCAACCTTCCAGAAAGAGGCTGGGCTGCGCTGCACCAAGACAGACAGGTACCAGCGACAGGTGTGCTCTGTCTGGGTGACGCCTGCATCGGCCCCCAGCGGGCCGCACACGCTCGATGCCGGCTTGGCGATGATCAGGCAAGGGATGGCCTGGTGGTATCGCGCCTACACCCGAGAGCAGTCACCACAGGAGCGCGGGCACTATGAGTTTGCAGAGTAAGAGGCCAAGGCTCGAAAAGCTGGACTTTGGCGAGATCCCGAACCCATCGCGCCATGGGATTGGCGTAAAGCTTGACGCGAGCCTCGGCAAAATCTAAGTCCCTGTAGACCCTCAGCAGACCTTTAGATCCAGGGACAGCGGTCATTCAATCGGATAGGTACTGAGCAATTTCGCTTGCTGTGCTACGAGCTGTGCGCATGACTCCAATGAGCGTCGCAGACGCTGGCCCCGTCCACTCTCCATAGCCTACCAGCCATAAACCAGGGACTCCACGCACCTGTGTGCCATCTACCGCGACTCTGAATTCGTTGACAACGCCAAGAGTCTCCAGAGGCTGCAACGCTGGCCTGAAGCCTGTACACCAGATGATCGCATCGAAGGGCTTGGTACTTCCGTCTCCCCATTGAGCCCCGTCCGCCGTGAGCTTTTCAAATGAGCCGACAGAATGCAGCACGCCGCGCTGGCGTGCATCAAGGACAGGGGGGACCATCACGATATCGCCAAAGCCACCTGGCAGGTTCTCTGGATCTTTACCCTCCTGCAGGGCCTGCCAGCGTGCGGTGGCCCTCTCGAAAAGCACTCGCCCATCGACCTCATCCGGCAGAAAGGCCGGTGGCTCCAACGTGACCCAGGTCGTGGACTCCGCGACATGCGAGACCTCCGCCAGGATCTGAGCGCCGGAGTTTCCTCCACCGACCACCATCACCCTCTTGCCTTTGAACGGTTCAGGAGACACGTACTGAGCCGAGTGCAACTGTTGTCCCTTGAAGGACGTCAAACCCTCAGCGTTGGGGACAAAGGGATTTCGCCATGTTCCCGTGGCCAATACAACTGCACGCGAATGCCAGGTTCTCGCTCCAGCATTGACCTGGAAACCTTGCTCAGTGGTTTCAATACCCGTAACACGAACCGGCCTCTCGATCTTGAGTTCATAGCGTTTTTCGTACTTGCGAAGATAATCGACCACATGGTCACGACCTGGATACTGCTCACCTGAGGCAGGCATCGGCCATCCCGCGATGGAACTCCACGAGGCGGGAGAAAAAAGCCTCAGCGAATCCCATCCATGCTGCCAGGCTCCACCACCAGCCTCCTCGGCATCCAGCACTAACACTGACAGATTGGTTCGGCGCAGGAAATACGCCACCGATAGGCCTGCCTGACCCGCTCCAACAATGATGACGTCATGGAAAGACATGGATTACTTCCTATCACCGCCACTTCCGCCGCCCCTGCACTAGCAATAAGTGCTTTGTGGATCGCTTAAATGCTGCGTTGATTGACCCGTTTGGACAGTTCTTCGGCGCTTTCACGGCGCTCGCTGTAGCGATCCACCAGGTAGTCCGAACAGTCTCGCGTCAGCAGCGTGAACTTGACCAGCTCTTCCATCACATCCACCACCCTCTCGTAATACGAAGATGGCTTCATCCGGCCAGCCTCGTCGAACTCGGCAAATGCCTTGGCAACGGACGACTGATTGGGGATGGTGATCATGCGCATCCAGCGGCCCAGTACGCGCATCTGGTTGACCGCATTGAAGGACTGCGAGCCCCCCGAGACTTGCATCACTGCGAGTGTCTTGCCTTGTGTCGGCCGCACAGCTCCGACAGACAAAGGAATCCAGTCAATCTGCGCTTTGAGAACGCTGGTCATGGCACCGTGACGCTCCGGAGAGGTCCACACCATACCCTCCGCCCACTGGGCCAGCTCGCGCAGCTCCCTGACCTTCGGGTGATCGTCAGGGGCACCATCGGGTTGCGGCAGGCCACGCGGATCGAAAATCCTGGTCTCGGCCCCCATCTTGCGCAGCAGTCGCGCCGCCTCTTCGGTCAGCAGCCGGCTATAGGAGCGGTCGCGAACCGAGCCATACAGCAGCAGAATGCGCGGCGCGTGCGTCGCACGCTGTGCGGGCAAAAGGCCTTCCAGGCTGGGCATCTCAAAGACTTGTTCGTCGAGGTTCGGTAGATCAGAGCTTGCCAATTCGGTTTCCTTTCGAGTCAATAACGGCTTCGCCGTCCTCCTTGGAAAAGGCGGCCTGTTGAGGCTGCGGCAGGATGTCCAGCACGGCTTCCGAGGGACGGCACAAGCGGGTTCCCAGAGGGGTGACCACTATCGGCCTATTAATCAGGATGGGGTGCTGGAGCATGAAATCAATCAATTGCTCGTCCGTCCATTCCGGCTCGCCCAAGCCAAGTTCGTCATAGGGTGTACCTTTTTGACGCAACACGTCGCGCACTGGCATGTCCATGGCTTGGATCAGGCCCACCAGGGTGGCGCGATCAGGTGGCGTCTTGAGGTATTCGATGACCGTGGGCTCCGCCCCGCTGTTGCGGATCAGGGCCAGGACATTGCGGGAGGTACCGCAAGCAGGGTTGTGGTAAATCGTGATGTCGCTCATAGCGCTAGAGTTCCGTTGCAAAGATTCATGACGCCACGCTGAGCCGAAAGGCCAGGGCGGAAAGGGTGATTAGCAGCACGGGCAGAGTCAGTACCGCGCCGACTTTGAGGTAGTAGCCCCAACCAATCGTTGTGCCTTTCTTGCCCAGCACATGCAGCCACAGCAAGGTGGCCAAGCTGCCAATCGGCGTGATCTTGGGACCCAGATCGCAGCCGATCACATTGGCGTACACCATGGCCTCCTTGACAGCGCCGCTGGCTGTGGACGCATCGATGGACAGGGCCCCGATCAAGACCGTGGGCATGTTGTTCATGATCGAGGACAGCACCGCAGACAACACGCCGGTGCCCAGCGATGCGGTCCACACGCCACCGGCTGCAAACTGATTCAGCAACACAGCGATGTAATCCGTGAGGCCCGCGTTGCGCAATCCATAGACCACCAGATACATACCCAGCGAGAACACCACGATCTGCCAAGGAGCGCCATGGAGCACCTTCCTGATGCTGATGACATGACCACGCGCGGCCACAGCCAGCAAGATCGCTGCCCCCATGGTCGCCACGGCACTGACGGGCACGCCCAGGGGCTCCAGAACAAAAAAGCCAATCAGAAGCAAGACCAACACGACCCAGCCAGCCCGGAACGTGGCCCGGTCTTTGATTGCAGCCGATGGCTGCTTCAGCTGGGCCACGTCGTAGGAAGCAGGAATATCGCGCCGGAAAAGCAGCAGCAGAACCCCGAGGCTGGCCAGAACGGAGGCAAAGTTGACCGGCACCATCACGGACGCATAGTCGTTGAAGCCAATCTTGAAAAAGTCGGCGGACACGATATTCACCAGGTTGGAGACGATCAGCGGCAAGCTCGCAGTGTCGGCAATAAACCCGGCGGCCATGACAAACGCCAGTGTTGCCGCCGGAGAAAAGCCCAGCGCTACCAGCATGGCCATCACGATTGGCGTGAGAATCAGGGCCGCTCCGTCATTGGCAAAGAGGGCTGATACGGCGGCACCCAGCAGCACAATGAACGCAAACAGCTTGACGCCGCTGCCACCACCCCAGCGGGCAAAGTGCAATGCGGCCCACTCGAAGAAACCGGCCTCATCCAGCAAAAGGCTGGTGATGATGATGGCGACAAAGGTCGCCGTGGCATTCCAGACAATATGCCAGACCACCGGAATATCAGCGAAGTGCACGACCCCCAGCAGCAGCGCGATACCGGCCCCGATAGAGGCACTCCAGCCAATGCCAAGGCCGCGCGGTTGCCAGATGACCAGCGTCAGTGTGAAGATGAAAATCAGAATGGCCGTCAACATGGTGAACTGTTCCTAGCAACGAGCGCTTCAGCACTGGCACAAAGCCACGGCGTCTGGAGTGCAGGCAGCTCCCTGGCAGCAGTTCTCGGTGAGATATGCGAGCAGACCATTCATGACGGGAAATGCAGCACGATATAGCACATTTCGGCCCTGCCGCTCTTGACTCACGAGTTCGGCATGGAACAGTTCCTTTAGGTGAAACGACAGTGCATTGGGGGCAATACCCAGCTGCTGCGCCAATGCACTGGGAGTCAGGCCTTCAGGTCCTGCAACCACCAACGCACGAAAAACGCGCAGGCGTGCTTCATGGGCCAAAGCTGAGAGGGAACGGATAACTTGGGCTTCTTGCATTTATCGATAATACAATAAATATTGAATTATTGTGTGATTGAGATGCTGGATCAGGATTGCTGTCGGGACACGGGATGACCGCTTAACGGATGCAGGTCAAATGGCTGCTTCTGGCCACTAGCGGTCAGCACACAAAAGCCTCGCAAGGCGGGGGCTTTCACGCACGTGCAATCGGCATCTCATCCAGCTTGGCGGCACGCGATTGATACGGGTCGGGCCGCTTGGCCAGTGATACCTGGGGCTGTGTAAAAGCTTCTCGGCTTTTCCAGTTAAGAGCATGCTCTGTAGCCAGCAACTATGGTTCATGTGTATGCTGGCGCGTCAGGCCATAAAGAGAACGCATAAGACGAATTCGCAAGCAGCTGGGACAGCCTAATGAATGCATGCAGCTTGGCTACGCCGCTGACTTCTTGAACGAAGACATGTAACTGGGGGGAGCCGTGGAAGACCACAATGATAAAAATTGGCTTCGCTGGTTTTCTTTCAAGCAAGGGCTCAATGGGTCCGCTGCGCCCTATGTCATGGCCATCGCCGGTGTAGTGATCGCACTGTCGATGGTGGTTATCTGCGTTGTGGTCCTGTACCAGGGCCGGCTGGATGCAGCAGGCAGGACGACCGATGGCTTACGCAATGTCGCCACAATGGCAGAGCACGACATTGAACGCAATTTCGAGCTTTACGCTCTGCTCTGTCCTTGCAAGCCGCGGTTGACGGGATCAGTGACCATGAAGTGATGACGGCATCAGACCGGCTCCGGAACATTGCCCTGTTCGACCGATCCGCGACTGCCTCCTATCTTGGCTCCATGCTAGGACGTGTTGAGATTTAACGTGAATTGATCACAGCCGATGCCAGCGTGATGACAGCAGCGAAGCTGCTGTCTGTCTTGTCGCTGCGCATTGCAATGCGCTTGAACTCCTTGAGCTTGCAAAAGAAGTTCTCGATCAAGTGCCGCCACTTGTAGACCTCTATATCAATCTGCAAGGGCGCTCGACGATTGGCCTTTTGTGCAATCACCACTTGGCAACCCTGTGCCAGCAAGTGTTGCTTCAGCCAGTCTGCGTCAAACGCTTTGTCGGCCAGCAATGTCCGCAGGTCTATGCCTTCGAGCAGCTGTTCTACACCTTGAAGATCATGCCGTTGGCCTGGCAGCAACACAAATCGGATCAAGTTTCCAAGGGCATCCGTCAGCGCCAATATCTTGGTGGTCAAACCACCTCGACTGCGACCTATGGCCTGGCTCGCAGACCCCCTTTTGCACCCTGTCCATGCCTGTGCACTCGCACAATCGTTGCATCCACCATCACGTATTCCATGTCCGGTTGATCGCTGACCGCGTCAAACAGCTTTTGAAAGACATCAGCTTTGACCCAGTCGCGAAACCGTTTGAAGACGGTGTTCCACTTGCCAAATTCAGGCGGCAGATCTCGCCAAGGGCTACCTGTACGCGCAACCCAAAGCACTGCTTCCAAGAACAGTCGATTGTTGGAGCCACTGCGTCCTCGATCCCCAATCTTCCCTAAACACAATGGGCTCATACGAGCCCATTGTTCATCTGTCAAAACGTATCGCATCACAGCGCGATTGTGACGCCACCCCGGAAGGTAAAAATCAAATCTCAACAGACCCTAGTGTTGAATGCCGAGGGGGATATCATCCTTGATGCCGCGGGCGGGGTGCCCAGGGTCGGTAACTTTGCAGATCGCGAATATTTCAAGGTGCACCAGGCAAGCCCGAATGTCGGCTTGTATGTCGGCCATCCTTATGCGTCGAGACTGCGCAATGGTTCTCTCAGCATTCCGCTGACCCGCCGTATTTCACATGCCGACGGCTCTTTTGCCGGCGTGGTGCTGCTTGCTATTCAACTGGACTATTTCCGGAAACTGTTTTCGACACTTTCCTTAGGCAACCATGGTGCGATGGTGTTGATGCAGCGTGACGGCACCTTGATCATGCGCCAGCCTTATGACGAGAAAGTCATCGGGCGGAACGTCAGCAACGCCAGCACCTTCAAGAAGCATCGCCTAAAGACGGAAGGTAGCTTTACAGACGTTTCAGTGATCGATGGAGTGCAGCGGCTGTACTACTTCAAGAACTTGTCGAAGCTACCGCTCACCATCATCGTGGCAGAAGCCTATTCCGATATCTATGCGGCATGGTGGCATCGCGCCCTGACCATCGCCGCTGTCATAGGGATGCTCGCTGCCGCTTTTATTGGATTGTCGTTTGCTTTCAGGCTCCAATTGAGGCACCGTATGCGTGCGGAATCGGAGCTGGCCATGCTGGCACGAACTGATGGTCTGACGGGCCTGCATAACCGCCGCACGCTGGGTGAAATCCTGGACCAGGAATGGCGACGGGCCAGGCGAAACAGCAGCATGTTTTCGCTGCTGTTTGTCGATATCGATCGGTTCAAAGCTTACAACGACACCTACGGGCATCAGGCGGGTGATGATGCGCTCGCGGCTGTTGCGAAGTGCATTGGTGACAATATCCGCCGCCCTCTAGATCATGCCGCGCGCTACGGGGGGAGGAATTCATTGTGGTCCTCCCGAACACTTCGCCAGAAGGGGCGGCCTCGGTTGCAGAGAGTATTCGTTCGGCGATTTCTGACCTGGGGATTGAGCATTCAGGTAGTGAGTTTGGCCATGTCACGGCCAGCATCGGGGCCGCAACCTGGACCCCAGAGGAAGACAGTGAAGTGTCAGCGGTCATCCGCGTGGCGGATGAGGCCCTGTACGCAGCCAAGGCTACGGGGCGTAACAAGGTGGAGCTGTCGCCGGTGCATGCAGCCTAGCTGAGTTGATTTTTCTACTTTCGTATGCCGGATCGTTCATCAAGGGCTGCTTATGGCCGTTCCCAGTCATAGGTCTCAGTGCATCACCCGGCTCTGAGACAATCGCACCATGACCGATGAATCCCCTATCCACACAGTCCACAAGCGCGTTTGCCACACGTTCCTGCGGCACTGGAAGGCCCACAACAACGCCTACCCCAAGCTGATCAAGATGACGCCTGAAGAGCTGCGCCAGTTCAACATCGTCAATTCCTTCGGCAAGCCCAATGAGCTGTGGGGCGTCCCAATAGAAATCGACCCCAACACCACGGGCGTGATGATTGCGATCGATGGGACGGAAATGCATTTGGTTGAAGGCTACTGACGGGCTGGCCGGCAGCCGCCGCTCCTCTGCGACATTCCTTCACATAGGAGGAAACACACCAATGGGGCTTTTTCGAATATTAGATCGACAGGAGCCGGGCCAGCATTGATGGCTCCTCGGTGCCAAGCCCCCGGGAGGCCAGGAAACGGGCCCCAACCGCACGGACAGAGGCAAGCTCGGTTCCAAGCGACATATCGTTGTAGATGCCAGAGGCATTCCCATAGTGATCTTGGTCAGCGGCGCAAACCGGCACGACTCCAAGATGTTCGAGAGGTGCGTGGACGCGATTCCTGCGATTGCAGGCTTGGGAAGGCGCCCTCGCAAAAGGCCATCGAAGCTGCACGCCGACAAGGGCTATGACTACAAGCGTTGCCGTGCGTACCTGAGGCAACGGGGCATCGCCAGCCACATTGCCAGGCGAGGCGTTGAGAGTAGCGAGCGACTGGGCAAGCATCGCTGGGTGGTGGAGCGGACGCATGGATGGTTTGCAGGCTTGGGCAAGCTGCGAATCCGCTTTGAAAGACGGTTAGATATCCACGAAGCGCTGCTGAAACCGGCAGCAGCGATCATCTGTGTGCGCTTCGTGGATCGGTGGTGTTAGCCACTCTAAAGCCCGTCATGTGCGGGCTTCTTTATGGTTCATCGCGCATTACCGGGGAAGGCTGCGCGAATCTTCAGAAAGAAATAGTCCTGATCGCGGTAGCCATAGGCCCGGCGCTTGATGACCTTGATGGTGTTGTTGATGCCCTCGACAACACTTGTGTTCAAGGGATGCCGGCATCGGGCGATGATCCCGTGCAGGTAGCTTTGCAAGCGCTGAGCAAAGGTGCTCAGTGCTGTAATACCGCTTTGGCGCGCTTGCTCACACCAGTGCTGCCAGGCGCGATGCGCCCAAGCCGGACGACGGTAAAACCACAGCTGTTTTAGCTCATCGCGCAAGACGTATACCGCCATTAATGGCTCATTGGCCGCCAGCAGTTCCTTGAGCTGCACTGCTTGTTGAGCCTGCAGCTTGTTGCGATTGCGCAGTAGCAACCAGCGGCTGGACTTGAGCACCTTGCGCGCCAAGGGCTGTTGGCGCAGCAAGTTGGCCTGATCGACACGCACTCGGTCGATAACCTCCCGGCCATACTTGGCCACGACATGGAACAGGTCATAGACGATCTCGGCGTTGGGGCAGTTGGCCTGGATCTCCAGCTCGTAGGCAGTAGTCATGTCGATAGCAACCGCGCGAATGCGCTGGGCAACGCCAACGGGCAACTGCTCGAAGAACTGGCGGGCCGTCTCGCGTGAGCGCCCTTGCCCCACCCACAGCACCTGCCGGCTGATGGGGTCGACGACGACTGTGGCGTAGCGATGGCCCTTGTGCAACGCAAACTCGTCCATCGCCAGATACTCGATCTGATCCCATTGCGGCTGCGCGGTAGTGGCCAGCAATAAGGCCTTGTCGATGGACTTGACCGTGTGCCACCCAAGATCGAAGAAGGCCGCGACTGCCTTGATGCTGCTGCTGCGAAGCAACTGGCTGCACGCCTGTGCCAGACGGTCTGTGACGCGCTGGTAGCGACCGAGCCAGCTGAGTTTCTCCAGGCACGGGCCACCACAGCTATCGCACCACAGACGCCGACGCGGCACATGCAGCACCACCTTGTACTCGAACAATGCCAGATCGCGCACGCGCCGTGTCGTGGTCTCATGGACTTGGCTGCACTGCGCACCGCAGCGTTCGCAATGCATGACGCTGGCCTGCGGCTTCAGATAGATCGACACGGTGCGGCTATCGCCCTGGGGCCACTGCACACGTTCAACCTCGTAGCCCTCCCAGCCGCCAAGAGCCTGCAATAACTTCGAGTCCAGCATTTGATTTGTTCTCCGATGTCAGCTTCGCTGCCGTCAGATTACAAAACGAACGGGCTCATCTCCACGGAATTCCTCGATGAACCTTCTTTATGCCCGCCAATCGTCCCTGATCTCGTTGATCACCCAGGCCACCAACACGGCCAGGATCCACAGGCCAACCATTTGTGTCATGAGGGTAGACATCGCCGCTCTCCTTGAAGTGCGTGATACCTAAATGCTCCTCCTTCAATAGACAGCACGCAACCTGAGACAGCTCGCCTTGTGCGGGCTTTTTTTCGTCTTTGAACCACTGCGCACGATCAAGACACAGCAACGCTACAAAAAATATTTAGCACAGCTATTGCGCAATTGATTTAGCAACGCTGCATTACATCCATCGCAGCAATGCGGCGGGTGCCAAGTGATCGAGCCTGCACCTTGTTCTTGCAGCAGCACGGCTGGGTAAACACAGGGCACCGCGGGCGATAGCGGGATACAAAAGGTCGTTGTGCGCTGTAGTCAGTACTGCACTCCCCGCGGATGGGATCGGCAACAGGAACATCAAAGATCGCGCGAAGTCCAGACCCTGAGGCTATACGGGGGTGAGGCGCAGGCGTGCCAAGAAAAACAACGTGCCATGCCGGTTGGAATCCCAGCACAAACCAGAGCGTCTTGAACCAGGGCGCTGCGGTTTGAACAGGAACTTGAAATGTGAGCGTTTAGCCAGCATGTGGCATACATATGCCCTATCCCGCAGGGCTATAGCGGGGCCATCAAGAAAGAGCGCGGCATTGAAAAACTGCAAGCGGGCATGGAGTTTGGCAATCCGAGATTGCTGCCACCGACAGACCGCAAACCGGGTCATCCGCTCTTTTTCTTGATGGTGCCGGGGGTCGGCTCCCCGGCTCTTACAAACCAGGCCTGCAAGGCCTGGCTGGAAAACTGCAAGAGGGTAATAGCACCGGCCACAGGTGCCCATCATGACCACCCCGGGAAAGTAGCGGGGGCCACCCGGCGTGACCGCTCGAGCAGGTGCGGTAACTCAGGAATTCGCCTGAGCTGGCGTCAATTGGAAGCGCGGCGCGACTTCAGCGTCGTCGGCGAAAGTGGTCAGGCCAGATGACGGAGAGTCTGTTTATGAACCCAGGCACATCTTGATTCCATGACTCTCTTTGGGCAAAATTTGTGTCACGAACCTGTTTTGCCGGGCCTGGGGTCACAGACTCCTTTCACTTCCGCAACTTGCCCAGGCATGACCAAATAGGTCACCGGCTTTTTATTAGCGCCCGCAGCAACTGCTTGCGGGCTTTTCTTTTGCCGCCTGCAGTTCAATGTACAGAACAGGACGCTCATTGCGCAAATCAGGTGCCTAGAGTCGCAATGCCCCAGCCTCATGAGCAGACCTGGAGCTACCCCGTTCGGTGTAAGTCAAACTCTTATTGCTTGCCCGAAAAGCATCGTGCAGAATTTCACGCCATCTACCTGTTACGCCGGGCCTGGGATCTCTCCTCCCTCCCTTTCTGACCTTCTTACCCAGGCACGACCTCACAAGGTCACCGGCTCTCTATCCAAGCCCGCAGCAACCGCTCGCGGGCTTTTTCTTTTGCCCGCAGGAAACCATATGCACTCGAGTCCAACCACCACCCGCACGACAAAACTGCTGCTCGCCAAGCCATAGGTGCTCACAGGCTTCAACCTCGCATATGCCTTCCCCCGGCAAAGCTTCAGAGGGGTCATTAACAATAGATAATATGTATTAATATGCTTCTATCAATAGAAATGCTGACAACATCAGATGTTAGTGAAAGTATTCAACCTAACTAATGTCTTTGAATGAGCGCTACTCAGGTGTGAGTGAAGCCTCTTTAAGCCACCCTCCGCAGGGTGGCTTTTTTTGCCCTGAATTCAGGGTCATCTGGTGTGACTGCTTGAGCAGGTATGGCATCCCGGGAATTCGCCTGGGCCGCCATCTATTGAGAGCACGGCGCGGCCTCCACGGCGTGAGCGACAGTGGTCACGCCAGATGGCAAGTCAGATTCACTTCTTGCCACCGCCGACAAGGTAGACCTTGCCCTCAGCCACGCTGTTGAGAAGCTCGCGATACACATTGACCAAGTGATCGCGGCCAAGCCTGAATTCGGGATCCGTCCTATCAGGTCCGTCCTGATGCTTGGCATCCAGCTGTGCAGCGCGCAGCTCTCTTGCCACCTGATGCGCAGTCTCGGGTGGGAGCGCCTTGACGACTGCCGTCAAGACCATCGACAGCGCAGCGAATGCGCCAGATTCCTCCTGGGTCATGAAGCACCTCCAGTCTGATGACCCATTTTAGTTTCCAGCCGTGCCTGGGGTGTATCTCCTCCTCCCCCTCTGACCCATTCCCCACGCGGACCCGCAAGGTCACCGGCTCTTTATCAAGCCCGCAGCAACCGCTCGCAGGCTTTCTTTTGTCATCAAGGGCTCTTGTGCCAGGCACTGAATGCTGATCAGAGAAATGCCTAGAGTGCGCTCCACAACTCAACGAGGCCAACCAGGTGAAACAGCCCGATCACGAGACAGATGCCAGATGACACCAGCCAAAAAGTCTGTGTGTTTGCAGGGAACACCGGCTTGAGAAATGGGAAAGCAACCGCCCGCGCCAGATACACGGCACAGATAGCTATGAGCGCGAGCTTGGTTAGCGGCAGAGGCTCAATGACGCCAGCTCCGGCCAATGCGTAGCCAGCCCAGATGAACAAAATCATTGCGATGAAAAGCGTTATCAGTGCTGGCCGAGATTTCCCTTGCTCGGCTGCGCGGACCATCCGATCACTCGCTCCCATCACCCGGTATGCGGGAGCGCCAATTGCAATACACGCCAAGTGTGCTACTGCGGCAAACGCGCTCAGTGCGCCGCCAACGACTAGCGCGATCGATCCCAAACTCGACATAGCGTCCCCCATTAATTCTGATGAATTGTCAGCATATCAAGTCGCTATTGCCGATTGATCACCGCAGCTTCATCGGCGCGATGGAAACTTGATCGCCTAATCACCACGAGAAGCACCGCCACTCGACTAAAGCCCGCAGCAAACGCTCGCGGGCTTTTTCTTTGCTCACAGGAGATCTCATGCATTCGACCCCAACCACTACCCCGTCGACAAAGCTGCTGCTCGCAGCGCAAGGGGCCCTCACCGGCTTAGGCCTCTTCTGTCTGGTCGGCGCGGTCGTGGTGATTGCACTCACACCAGAAGCCTGGCCCCTCTAAGCGTTCAGCTTTGATAGCTGCAAGCGATTTATTGAGCAAGAGGTCCCCATGCTGAAGACGATTGTTGAATCCCTGCTGGTCATCGTTGGAGCCCGGCTTCTCGCGGCCTGGCTGTCTGCGCCTGATGCCCAAGCCGATGAACCCCAAACCCTCACCCAAAGCTTGCGCGACGAGTTCGCTTGTCCTGGCATGCATGCCGAGTGGCTTGACGAAAAAACGGTGCAGTGCCTGAAGGAAAGGCCCTGACAAATATCAAGATTTGCCGTCGGGCATTTTTTCTCTCTGCACAACCAACGCACGAACCATTATTTGATCGACAGCTTGCAAGTACTGTTCATTCGCCACTCGCCCATGACCGTTAGACACGAGCCAAGCGTGTCCTCGCCTGGAGACGGATTCATCGTAGAAGTACTCGCTCAATTGAGCCCCCGAATGCGTTGCACCTAAGGCAAGACGATGCGATGCAGCGTCCAGATAGAGACAAAAGTCGCGCGGCAACTTCCAGCAATCGGAAACTGCACTTATCAAGCCTGATACGCCGCTCTTTTGATAGACCTGCAACGACTCAGAGGCGGCCTTCTTTACCTCACCGGCAATTGGGTTTTGGTCGTGCGCCATCGCTTTTTCGCACAAGGCGCTGAAAGCGATAGACGTCAGTAGGAAGGCAATTGCTTTGATTCTCATGACATGACCGCAAACAGCGATTCCGATGACCGAACTTGGTATCGGTGAGCAATTGTGTGATTGCTCACCCCCTGCGATTTTGATGCGCATCAACAAAACAACCATGTCCGCACTCTGCGGGTTTTGAACATATGATTATTTAAGAATGATTAAAGCTGTTACATAAGCTAACATTCCTAAAAATCCAAACGGCGAGGGTACCTTGATTCGACTCTTCGTGTACTCGTTGATCCCACTGATTGCTTGGAAGACCTGCACCGCTTACTACCCGCTGCAGCTGCGGTCAGCCGCAAGCCCTTTCAGTGAACATCAGCGCGCACGGGCCGTTTAAGTGTTGACCAGCACCACGATCAAAGCGCCCAAGAAGCAATGTGATAGGCGCACGCATTGCTCACCAATAACGCCCTGCGCCGAGAAGCCACCAAGCCATTGCGTCACGCCTCTTAGCCCCAGATAGCGCCTCCCTTCGTGGCAGCAAGCTATACCTGTCGCCGGTCATGGACCTGTACAACGGTGAAATCGTGGCCTATGAGATGCGTGACAAGCCTGACTTCTCACTGGTGGGCAATATGCTGAAAAAGGCGCTTGGCAAACTCAAAGGCCAGGCTGCGCCGCTGCTGCACTCCGATCAGGGATGGCATTACCGGATGCCGGCCTATCGCCGCCACCTGGAAACCAAAGGTGTGACCAAAGCATGTCGCGCAAGGGCAATTGCCCGGACAACGCTGTGATGGAGAGCTTCTTTGCGACGGTGAAGACGGAGCTGTTCTATATGCAGAAGTTCACCAGCATCGAGCATCTGCGTGGTGAGCTGGTTCGCTACATCCGCTACTACAACCACCATCGAATCAAGATGAAATTAAAAGGTCTGAGCCCGGTCCAAGATCGAACTCAGGCCATGTGCCCGTAATTTAACTGTCCAACTTTAAGGGGTCAGTTTAGTGCGATTCTTCACCCCACCCATGACACGACAGAGCACCGACAGCGTCTCGTGCAGCATCATAGCCGTGGCTTTATTGCCGAAAGTCGAGCCTCAATAGCATGTGGTTGCAGGCTATTCGCATCAAATTGAACATGAATTTCTGAATTCCGAGCCCGATTTCAAGCTACATTAATGGTCTTCGGAGCGTAGCGCAGCCTGGTAGCGCATCTGCTTTGGGAGCAGAGGGTCGCGAGTTCGAATCCCGCCGCTCCGACCATATGATTCAAGGACTTAGCTTCGAAAGGAGCTAAGTCCTTTAGTCTTTCTGGGGCCAAGGGGTAAACAAAGGGGTAAACAAGAAATTGGCTAACCCAGTCTTCGTCCCCCCCAATGTTAGTGCCCATCAGTCCTCAAGCTCACAGCCATGTGTGCGAAGGGTTGTTTCAGGCTGATCTGAGTCATTTACGATCCGGTACCTGAGCGGTAGCAACGGCCCACACCAGCCGTTGAACGCTCTGCCCTGAGCGGCCGAGCAGCCGCTCGATTACGTGGTTCAGCACGAACCGACTCGAAGGGCCGCTTCTGGATGTAGCAACAGGCTCATGTCGACCCATTGCTGTCACTCATGTTCCGTGGATCTATGTCCGCTGTGCAGGCCGGGTACGGTCGCTAGCAACCCGGACCGGAGTTCACTGTAGCTGGCAAGAAGCATTCATCGGTTTAGCCGAATAGCAGCCAGCTTCAATGACTGCTTTCGGGGGCGCAGCAGTCACCCCGTCTGGTCAGGGGCGGTTCTACCGTCAATTGGTCGTTGGATGTCAGCAGCCTGCAAACTCGGAGCGATGATCTCAACCCATTGGAGGCCGTCAGCTGGGGCAGGTGAATCCAGTTGCTAACTACTCTACATACTCGATCTAAAGCAGCTCTCCTGGTTGCGTCTCTTGTGCAGAGCGAGTCGGCAGCGTAATACGAAATACTGCACCGCCGTCTGGCCTGTTGGCTGCTGTAATGGTGCCATCCATCGCGTCGATAATCTTTCGGCAGATTGCCAATCCCAAGCCTGTTCCACCCGAGCCATCTTTCGTCTTGCTGGACTGAACGAATGGCTGAAAAATCTTGTCTAGCTCTTGCGCGGGCACGCCTGGCCCCTGGTCAAGGAAGTCAACACAGATGTTCCCTTGACCATCGAAGTGCCCTTCAACATCAATACGTCCATGGGGTGGAGAGAACTTGATGGCATTAGCCTGTTAATTTCCACGCAAAACTGACCCGCCATTTCCATCTCAAACTGACCCACTCCTTGACTTGAGCCGTAAGGCTCAAGATGTGGATTAGGTTTTGTTTCTCTCCTTCTTCATGGGCGGTTGTTGGACTGCACTGCTGTGCTTGAAGCGGTAGCTATCGTTGCCTGTTTCCAGAATATGGCAGTGGTGGGTCAGGCGGTCCAGCAGGGCCGTGGTCATCTTGGCATCACCAAACACGCTGGCCCATTCGCTGAAGCTCAGGTTGGTGGTGATGACTACGCTGGTGCGTTCGTAAAGCGTCGAGAGTAGATGAAACAGTAGCGCACCACCAGATGAGCTGAAGGGCAGATAGCCCAGCTCATCGAGTATCACCAGATCCGTATGCACCAGCCTGTGGGCGAGCTGTCCGGCTTTGCCTTGCACTTTCTCTTGCTCCAGGGCATTAACTAACTCAACAGTAGAGAAGAAGCGCACCCTTTGACGGTGGTGCTCAATGGCCTGAATACCCAGTGCTGTAGCAATGTGCGTCTTGCCCGTGCCAGGTCCACCGACAAGCACCACGTTGTTAGCCTTCTCGATGAACTCACAGCGATGAAGGCTGCGTACCAAGGCTTCATTGACTTCACTGTGTGCGAAGTCAAAGCCTGCCAGATCTCTGTAGACCGGGAACCTGGCGACCTTGAGTTGATAGGCAATGGAGCGCACTTCTCGCTCAGCACTCTCGGCCTTGAGCAGTTGCGACAGTATGGGGTGTGCTGCTTCAAATGCTGGTGAGCCTTGCTCTGCAAGTTCTGTCACGGCATGGGCCATGCCAAACATCTTGAGTTGGCGCAGCATGATGATGATCGCAGCAATGGCGGGGTCATGACGCATGGCGCACCTGTCGGAGTTGGTCATAGCGCACGACGTTGGCTTGTGGCTCAACGATCAAGGCCAAGGCTTGGGGTGAATGGATGGGGTCAGGCTCCGGTGTTCCATCAATGAGGCGGTGCAAGATATTGATGATGTGGGTCTTGCGGGGTGCGCCATCCTCCAGTGCCAACTCGACAGCGGCCAGGACGGCTTGCTCATCGTGCTGCAACACCAAGGCAAGAACTTCCACCATCTCGCGATCGCCGCCAGGTTGCTTCAGGAGCAAAGCTTGCAGTCGTTTGAATGCGTCTGGCAACTCGACAAACGGCGCACCGTTGCGCAATGCGCCAGGCTTGCGCTGCAATACGGCCAGGTAATGGCGCCAGTCATAAACCGTACGCCCAGAGCCTTGGTGATTGCGCTCAATGATGCGCGGGTGTTCGCAGACGAACTGACCTTCGGCCACGACAACCAGGCGGTCGGCATAAACCTGCAAGCTCACGGGCCTGTTGGCATAAGAGGCCGGCACGCTGTAGCGATTGCGCTCGAAGTGAACTAGGCAGGTGGGAGAGACTCGTTTGGCATGCTCGACAAAGCCGTCAAACGGCCGAGGCATGGGCATCAAAGTTGAGCGTTCTTGCTCCCACACATCAGCAAGTGAGCCAGGCAATTGGCCATGCGCAATCTCTTGCCATAACTGCTGACACCGTTGCTCTAGCCAATCGTTGAGGGCACTGAGTGTCGGAAACGCTGGTACAGATTGCCAGATACGATGGCGAGCGTCCCGAACATTCTTCTCGACCTGTCCCTTCTCCCATCCCGAGGCCGGATTGCAAAACTGTGCCTCGAACAGGAAATGGCTGGCCATAGCACTGAAGCGGGCGTTGACCTCTCTGAGCTTGCCACGGCCGACACGATCGACGGCTGTGCGCATGTTGTCGTAGATCCCCCGCCTAGGGACGCCTCCAAACACCGCAAAGGCACGGTTGTGGGCATCGAACAGCATCTCATGGGTTTGCAGGGGATAGGCCCGCAGATAGAAGGCTCGGCTGTGGCTGAGCTTGAAGTGAGCCACTTGCAGCTTGGTGCGTACACCCGCGATGACAGCCCAATCCTCGCTCCAATCAAACTGGAAGGCTTCTCCAGCGCCGAAGACCAGGGGCACAAAAACGCCTCGCCCTGATGTTTGCTCAGCCACATGACACTGAGCCTTCCACACTCTGGCAAAGGCAGCGACTCGGTTGTAGGAGCCGGTATAGCCCAACCCCTGCAAGTCCACAAACATCTGCTTGATCGTGCGCCGCTGCTTGCGAGAGCGGTTGACTTCTGTACGCAGCCAGCCTGACAGCTTGCTGGCGTAGGGGTCGAGCTTGGTGGCAATGGTGCGCTGTGCAAGTTGAGGTTGCACAACGTCGGAGCGCAAATACTTGCGGATGGTATTGCGAGAAAGCCCAGTTCTGCGGGCGATCTCTCGGATGGACAGGTGCTCACGCAGAGCCCAGCGCCGGATGACACTCAAAGTGGCCACGTCAATCACTCCTGGTCTCCTGCTGCACAAGAAAGCAGCAGGCTAGGGTTAATGCGTGGGTCAGATTGAGATGGAAAAACCGGGGGCTAGTGGGTCACTTCTGGGTGGAAATCAACAGCACCAGATCCGAATGGAGATGCAACGTCTTGCTGCATGGGAAAAACCAGTTTAGCGGAGCAGCCTGAGGCTTTCGCATAGTCAGTGCAACGTCTCGGTTTGATGCGCTTTTTTGAGTGGGACCTTAAGTGCCTTAATCGGTCTACCAGCTGCGGTCGCGAGATATTAGCTAAAAACGTAGTCCAAAGATAGGCCTGGGATGCCTACCCGCCTTGGAAAGTCCGGTAGGACCACGGTAGGCATAGCGAAGCGCGCGATTGAGCATTCACTGACTACGAAGCGATCCAGCCTCTTTTTTCTTGATCCGCATCAACCTTCTTGCAATGTGTAAGTTGTTTGTAACCAGGAAGCACAAAATCCAATGCGGTGCAGGCATAACAGTCGTCAACAGAAAAATCGCACAACATGGAACGCTTCAAAATCTCCACCCGACTTACCATCTCATTCGCTTTGATGGTCGTGCTCCTTGCTGTTCTAGGCGGCGTTGCACTCTTTGGTTCCTCGATCCAGCGCTCCGCGCTCGACGAGATCACTGAGAGGCGAATTCCTCTCAGCCGCTCGCTAAACACCATTCTTGATGGGACCAATGAGCAGGCCATCCAGTTTCGAAACTTGGTGTTGTTCCAATCAGGAGATATCAGAGACTCAGCTCACACGAAGATTCGCGATGCTCGCACCTCTATCGCGGAACAGGTCAGGACATTAACCCAACTGATTAGCTCCGAAAAAGGCAAATCTCTATTGGAGCGTCTGCTAGTGCATCGAGCAAAGTTCCTTGAGCAAGGTGACGAGTTCATTGCGCTCGTGGACGGGAGCCGGCATGACGAGGCATTGGCCATGCTTGAGGCCAAGCTACGTCCGACTCAGCTTGAGTATCAGCAGGTCATTCACGAGCTGCTCGCAGATCAAACCCAGCGAGCGGAAAAGTCCAGCCAACAGGCGGAGACGGCTGCGGACCAACTGGTATGGGAGGTCCTGGTCACGGGTGCAATTGCTACAGTGATTGCCGTTTTCTTAGCCTTGGCGATTGTTCGCTCGATTACTCGCCCTTTGGCACAGGCTGTGCAAGTTGCAAACCGCGTGGCTAGCGGGGATCTAAGCGCCTCAATTTCCGCCACGTCGAAAGACGAAATGGGTCTTCTGCTTGGCGCCCTAGAACGCATGCAACACAGCTTGGTAACGACAGTGACATCTGTGCGTTCCAACGCGCAGGGTGTTGCGGCTGCCAGCGCTCAGATTGCTGCAGGCAACAATGATCTGTCCGGAAGAACCGAAGAACAAGCAAGCGCTTTGGAGCAGACTGCTGCGTCCATGGAGCAACTGGGATCAACCGTTAAGCAGAATGCGGAACACGCCACTCAGGCAAACCAGATGGCCAAGAGTGCGTCTGTCGTGGCAATTGAGGGAGGCAAAGTGGTTGACCAGGTCGTCGCGACCATGAAAAGCATCGATGAGAGCAGCAACAAAATCGCCGACATCATCAGTGTCATCGACAGTATTGCCTTTCAAACAAACATACTGGCATTAAACGCAGCAGTCGAGGCTGCCCGCGCCGGCGAGCAAGGCCGAGGGTTTGCTGTGGTGGCCAGCGAAGTACGGGCACTTGCCGGACGGTCGGCGGAGGCTGCCAAAGAAATCAAGACATTAATAACAACCAGCGTCGAGCGTGTCGAACAGGGCTCGCTGCTGGTGGACAAGGCCGGTAGGACGATGACCGACGTAGTCTCTGCCATCGGTCGAGTCACCGACATCATGGGTGAAATCAGTGCAGCAAGCCAAGAGCAAAGCCAAGGGGTCGCACAGGTTGGTGAGGCAGTCACACAAATGGACCAAACCACCCAACAGAACGCAGCGCTAGTCGAGGAAATGGCGGCAGCGGCCAGCAGCCTTAACCACCAAGCTCGGTCCTTGGTCGAAGCGGTCGCCGTCTTTAAGCTGTCGGAACAAATGCAGGGAAGCGGCTCTACTGCGGCGACGACACAGACAAGTGTGACGAAGCAAAAAACAGCGGCAAACTTATCAAAGCCGCTTCAAGAGCCCCTCGAATCGATCAAGTCAACTGTCGAGCGTCGCCCAGCTCCGATTGAAGGCACTCATCGCTCCACAGGGAAGACAGACGTTGATTGGGAAACGTTCTAAAGCGAGATTTGAGGCTCTGAAATGTGGCGGCCGCGAACCTGCTGAGCCACGTGTAGGAGCAACACTTAGGCCTGTTTAGCGCCGAACCAAGTAATTGAACGACTGCCCCCAAGGGGGAAGCAGTCGTTCGGGCCAGGCAACATTCGACGTCTGGTATGGGCAGTTGCTGCCGTTTAGGTACCAGACTGTGAATGGCTCCTATCAGTCTTGACCTGCCGTTCATGGCTACGTACCTGACGACAGCTTCTGGCCGAGATGTTGAGTTCATGGCTATGCCAGGAAGCTGACAGTCATAAGGCTATGGCAGCCGAGCATCACTAGTCGCTCAGGCGAGTCGAAGCCCGCGCATCCTGTGTGCCCCTCAACTCGATGGGAGACCATCATGGGATCTACAGGTAATACCGCTTATCGCGAGCCGTGGAACAAGGGCAAGATCGTCGGGCAGAAGGCTCCGTTCAAGCTCAAGGACATCTGGGCGCTGCGCGTAAGGCTCCAGATGGAAGGCCGGGTGCGCGAGCTTGCTCTCTTCAACTTAGGCATCGATAGCAAGCTGCGAGGATGCGACCTCGTCGCCCTCAAGGTTCGGGATGTATGCCACGGCGACCAGGTGGCATCGCGCGCGGTCGTCATGCAGCACAAGACTCAGCGTCCAGTGCAGTTCGAGATCACGCAGGCTGCCCGTGACGCCTTGCAAGCCTGGATCAAGCTAGCTGGGCTGAAATCAGAGGACTTCTTGTTTCCGAGCAGACTACACAAATCTCCACATCTAGGGACACGGCAGTACGCCCGAATCCTCGGTCACTGGGTTGACGAGCTAGGCCTGGACCGCATGGAGTACGGGACACACTCGATGCGCAGGACAAAGGCGACACTGATCTACCGCCGCACCAAGAACCTGCGCGCTGTGCAGTTACTGCTCGGCCACTCTAAGCTGGAGTCGACAGTGAGGTACTTGGGCATTGAGGTCGACGATGCCCTCGAGATCTCTGAACAGACGGAGATTTGATGTTGCCGCTGACGGCCACACCGGAAACTGCGGCCGGGTGGCCGTCTTCAACGGCTGCAATGCGGCGCTGGGCCAAACTGGTACTTTCGGCCAGAAGTAGACCTCAGACGTGTTCCTGACGCTGACTGCGTCTGGCTAAACCGAGCCATTCGCTGTCCAGTACCTGAACGGCAGCAACCGCCAACATCGGTCGTTGAAGACCGCCTGTCCTGAACGGCCCCTTCACAATGCTCTTGTGGGCTGCAGCCAGTTCGACTTGCTGCCACTTAATCCTGCGGTCTGCCTCTTGTCGTCAGTGCATGTCTATGAGTGACGTGACTGATAACGCAGCTGCCAAGAGATCAATTAAAAGGCCTTAGGGAAATTTCCTCCCTCGCGAAGAAATTTTCATTACCTGAATCAAGGTACATTGACTTCCCACAAATTATTACGCTTTGTGGAAAGTTTTCATGTTAAACAGCCTGCGCGCTCGCCTGATCGGTATCTGTGTAGCCATCACCACACTCTCACTGCTTGCCCTGGCGCTCTCCACCTTTTTCTCGGTGCGTAGCAGTACCGAGCGCTCGCTCAACGAGCGCATAAGCCAGCTCACGAAGCTGCATGCCAATGATCTGGCCGAGTGGGTGCGAGACAAGCAGCGCATCACCAGCTCGCTGCAGCAGGCAGTGGGTAAGCAGGAGCCCGTGCCCTTTCTATTGGCGGCCAAGCAGGCCGGCGATTTCGACGACACCTATTTCGTATACGCCAGCGGTGCCCATGTGTTCTCCCACCCCATGCCAGAGAACTATGTCGGTACGGAGCGCCCCTGGTACAAGCAGGCCGTGCAGGCAGGCAAGCCAAGTGTGACACCTCCCTACATTGATGCCAGCACCGGCAAGCTGACGATCAGCTTCGTCGAGCCCGTAGGGCCGGCCGGCCAGTACACCGCCGTGGTTGGCACGGACATGCATCTGGATACCGTGACGCGCAAGGTGAACTCCATCCACGCCACGGGCCAGAGCTTTGCCTTCCTGCTGGACGGGCAGTCCAACATCCTGGCCTATGCCAAGGCGGGACTGGTCATGAAGCCCTCCACCGGCATCGCGCCGCAGCTTGATGGCGGGCTGCTGCAGAAACTGGCCCAGGACGGCGGCAGTGCCGAAGTGGACGTGAATGGCGCAACGCAGCTGGTCTATGCGTCCCGAGTGGAGGGCACGCCCTGGTTGCTGGGCGTGGCCGTGGACAAGACCGAGGCTACGGCCGCCGCACGCAAGCTGCTGCAGATGGAGATGCTGATCGCGGCGCTTTGTGTGGTGGTGGCCGTGGCGCTGCTGTCGGCCAGCGTGAACCGTCTACTGCGCCGTCTCTTAGTCGTGCGCGATGCATTGGAGGATATTGCCTCGGGTGAAGGCGATCTAACGCGGCGCCTGGATACCGCGGGCAAGGACGAACTGACCCAGATCGCCACTGCCTTTAACCATTTCACAGACAAGATAGCCGCCGTGCTGCTGCGCATCCGCCAATCCTCGGAGTCAGTGCGGATTGCTACCAGCGAGATCGCCAGCGGCAACCAAGATCTGTCCTCGCGCACCGAGCAGCAGGCCAGCTCGCTTGAAGAGACCGCTGCCGCTATGGAGCAGCTCACTGCCACTGTTCAGCAGAACGCGGCCAGCGCGCGCCAAGCCAGCGAGCTGGCGAGCAACGCCTCCGAAGTGGCCACTCAAGGCGGCGCCGTGGTGGGCCAGGTGGTGCAGACCATGGGCGGCATCGAGGCCTCGGCGCGACGTATCGTGGACATCATCCAGGTCATTGACTCCATTGCCTTCCAGACCAACATCCTGGCGCTGAATGCGGCTGTGGAGGCCGCGCGCGCCGGCGAGCAAGGCCGCGGCTTTGCCGTGGTGGCATCCGAAGTACGTCAACTGGCGCAGCGTTCGGCAGAGGCTGCCAAGGAAATCAAGACGTTGATCGACGATTCCGTGAGCCAAGTCAGCACGGGCAGCCGCCTAGTGAATGCGGCGGGCACCACCATGCGGGACGTGGTGGACAGTGTCAACCGCGTCACGGCCATCGTGGCCGAGATCAGCAATGCCAGCCAGGAGCAAAGCCGGGGCATTGCCGAGGTCGGCAGCGCCGTTACCCAGATGGACCAGAGCACGCAGCAGAACGCCGCGCTGGTGGAGCAGGCCACGGCAGCAGCGCAGTCGTTGCAGCAGCAGGCGAACCAGTTGGCCGAAGTGGTGGCCGGCTTCAAGCTACAGGCCCACGATGCGAGCGAAGGCAGTAGTCGGTTGGCCGGATCTGCGGTTGGCTCGCATCGCTTGATGTCCCCCGGAAACCTCCGACAGGCCCAAACTAAAAATACGGCCGCTTCCCAAGGCTTCGAGAAGGATAAGGAGGCCCTCTCTCAAATTTGAGTGCTGATATGACCGTCATCCGGCTCACTGGTACATTTCATGGACGTTAGGGAGCGTCCTGGAGAACGCTTGAGCGGCTTGAGCCGTGAGTCGTCGGTACGGCACAATCAATATCCTCGACCCCAAAGCTATCCCTGCCAAGATCAGCAACAAGGAAGCGATGCTCCCCAGGGGGCATCGTTTTTTATGGCCTAGCCTATGATAGGCGTGTCCTCGTCACGCTCATGATCTTGACTGCTGATGGGTGACCGATAAGTCACGATGCAGCCTTGAGCCGCAGCAATCGCCGCATACCAGGCATCGGTTGTCAAAGCTCAGTTGACGGCAACGGGTCGCAAGCTCCTGTTCGCACGATGTGACTGCGGACATCCAGCGACCTATCTGCCTGCACTTGATGGTCGCTGTCCCCTGCACACCTGAAACCCGTCATTGGGCAATCGCTGCAAAGTAGGCATTTGCTGACGAGGCACGAACGACAGCAACGGGTCGACAGCACCAATTCGTGAGCCGGTCTTGCGGACTTCCAGCATCCACAGGGACAGCCTGTTAGCGAGAGGCTGCAGCTGACATGAAAGCAGTCTTTGGAGAGGCGACTGTCTTGGAGCTCTGAATGACCGCTATGAGACGGTGATCGGCAGTTCGCCCTGCTGCCATGAGCGGCAGCAACCGCTGCGCAGCAGACATTTGCCGCCGAGGCTCGAACGACTGCAGCGGGTCGCAAGCTCCTGTTCGCTCGACATGACAGCGGGCATCCAGCGACCTATCTGCCCGCCACTTGATGGTCTTTGTCCGCTGCACACCCTAAACCCGTCATTGGGCTGTCCCCCGCGTCGATGCTCGGATGGCCGGTATGGGACGGTGACCGTTAGGACGCGTTGCGACTACGAGCAGCGGCAATCGCTGCACAGGAGACATCTGCTGGTAACGATTGCACGGCAGCAATGAGTCGTCGCCACCAGTTCGCAGCTGACGAAATACCGTAAGCAGCCCAAGAAGCTCATTGTGAGATGGGGATCAAGAGAGCCAGCCCCGTATCCAGCGCTCGACGGGAAAGTTCTTCGCATCCCTGTGAACGCCTGCCTATGTGAAAAAGAAACGATGGACTGTATCCGGGGACTCAGGGGGCGATCTCGAGAAGATGCAAGCCCTCCTGAATTAATCTGACAGCCGTACCGTCCGAAACGGGAGCAACTGTCAGATCAGATCGGAACTTCTACAAATAATGCAGGCAGTCCAGATTCCCGCAGGAAGCCAATGATCTGTTCTTCTGTAAATCTCTTTTTCAAGTCCAATCTCCTGTCTTCGGGATGGGACTCCAGAGTCAGACGCTACTCAAATCCGGGGGAACGTCGGAAGAAACCCCACCCCAGATAGCTGCTTGTGATCACCATCGAGGACGTTGTGTGTTTCAAGCTAGGCACTGCAAAGCAGAAGCGTTCCGCTGCACCTTCTTGACAGCCTAGCGCAAGGCAGTGATCGAACCAGAGCAGCTACAGAAACATGCGCCAAAGATTAGCCATAAAGCTCCTCTATATCCCTCTAAGTCAAGAGGCGCTTTTGTTCTTCATTCTCGTAAGCTAAGCAGTAACTGCCTGATGATCGAATGTGCTCTCACTCGCTTGTTCACAAGCCGATTCGATGATGCGGCCTTTGCCTGCGTTCTTTGCCAGGTACATAGCCTCATCAGCACGCTCTAACAACGAATCGCAGGACTCTTTTCCACTCCCATAGTAGGCAATGCCAATGCTGCACCCGACCATTGCGGTATGACCGTCTTCAACCACAATCGGAATCTGCACCATGTCCAGACAGCGCTGCATGGTTTGCACGGCATTCTCGTGATTGTTTCGCCCAGTCAACACCACCACGAATTCGTCGCCCCCCAACCGGGCTACACAGTCATGGGGGCGCACTGCATTTGTTAATCGTTCGGCGACTGTCTTCAGCACGATGTCACCTGCATCGTGCCCGAAGGTGTCGTTCACACTCTTAAAGCCATCCAAGTCTATAAAGCATACTGCAACTGTGCCTTGGTCTCGATCTGCAAGCGCGATGAATTGCTGCATTTGCTTGTTGATGAAGCGACGATTGGCGAGGCCCGTCAAGGCATCATGCGTTGCTTGGTACTCAATCTCTTGCTGGCGCTTTTTGTGAACTTCTACATTTACGAAAATCCACACTGAATCAGTATCAGTGATCTGCGCTGCATTGGCATCAACCCAGAATGCGTGCCCGTTGCAATGCTGCAGTTGCACCTCGGCACGGAAACGCCTGTTGTGGCCGAGAGCCTCACTGGACAGTCTCCCCATCCGTTCATATGTCTCGTTGTCAGGGTAGATGCAGCGTTTGGATTGCTGAAGTAACTCGGAAACGCGCTTGCCCAACATGCGTGCCATGGCCTTGTTGGCCCAGAGAATTTTCCGATCACGGACCTTAATCATGCCGATCAGGTCGTTCTCCACAAAGAAGTTTTGCTCTTTCAGCAACTGTGCGTTCTGGAGTTTGGCAGCCAGTTCTCGCTGCTGATGCACAAACAAGCTCCCTGCACCAAGCGCCATAAGCAACACACAAAATGCGGTCAAACTCCAAACGGCCACGGCTTCGTTGCGCCAAGGCTGAAGGTAGCTTTCAGTACTAATACCTGTATACACCGTCAGCGAATAGGGTGTCGACAGACTTTGGTAGGCAGTGATTCGCTCGATGCCGTCCAGCGCAGTAGGCGTGACGTACCAGCCATGCTCTGGGTTGAGTCGTCGCGTTTCTTTGAGCGCCAATGATGTCAAAGTGCCGCCAATACCTGCCGTCGATGTGGGATCCGCAGCGGAGTAACGTGCCACTAAGCGGCCCTCGGCAGAGCGCAAAGTGGTTGCGCTATCTTCACCAGGAGTCAACTTCTCAAACAGTTTGCGGAAATGCTCGACCTCCAAAACCACAAAGACTGCGCCCTTGAACGTCCCATCGGGAGCCTCCAGCTTGCGACTCAGGACCACGCTCCATTCCTGGAAGGAGTGGCTGATCAATGGCTCCGAGATCACCATTTGATCGGAGCGCTTTAGGGTACCGAAGTACTCCCGCTCATTGATCGAAAACGGATGCTCGCCAGGCAGAAGGCCCAGGCGAACCATGCCAGCTTCATCAACCACGCGCACAGCCTTGGAGAAAGGCAGCAAGGCGCGCTGATTGACAACGGCATTCTCAAACTCCCGCGTGCTGGATCCAGTCTCCTGGAATTCGTGAGCAATCGTCGCCAGAGCGTTATCGATAAGCCTCATCTCGGTGTTTAACTCGTAGCTCAACGCGCGAGCTTGGTTAACCGCTGCATCCACTCCTCGCTGAACGTGATAGTCATACGACTCGTTCAAATTATGCCAAGTGATTGCTATCAATACTGAAGCTATAAATACAACCCCAGCAACGGTCTTTAGCAACAGCTGTCTAGACTGGATAAGACTTTCAACTAAGCCATTTATCAGCTGGTCAATGAAGCTGACTTTCTTCTTGTATGGGGCGCGAATACTCAACATGAATTCCGTTGCGTCAGGAAAAGCTCACGCAGCGAGTAGAGCATAGGCCCCATTAACCTTCCAAATCGATGTAAGTGCTTGTCAATTGCACGTCAATTAACTTGAAGCCTGGGCTTGTTGGACAACAACGCCGGCTTTTGTCAGGCATCTGCTTTCGGCAAGCCTATGTGACTGCTTCCGGCCATTTCCAGTTGGACGCCATGGCACCACAACCCGCTCTGAGACAATCGTGCCATGACCGATGAATCGCCGATCCACACCGTCCACAGGCGTGTTTGCCAAACCGTCCTGAGGCACTGGAAGGCCCACAACAATGCCTACCCCAAGCTCATCAAACGGCCACTGGATGAGCTAAGGCAGTTCAATCACGTCAACTCCTTCGGCAAGCCCAATGAGCTGTGAGGAGTCCCAATCGAAGTCGACCCCGACATCACGAGCGTGATGTTGGGTTCGATGGGATGGGGAGGCCTTTGGTTGAAGGCTACTAAGGGAGCGCCCGGCCTTGGCTCCTCCTCTGTCACACTCCTTCACACAAAGGAACTGAGATAGATGAGATCTATGCGTTTTAAGATCCAGCCCTTCCTGCTTGCGGCGCCATCTCATGCTCGACTATGCTGCGTAGTAGCAGCCAAGGCTACAGTCCTATCAAGTAGAGGAGCCTTGCTCAGATCGAGGGGTTGAGACTTATGCAGCTGAGTTGGGCCGGTGTCGATCATTGGGTAGTCTCCTTAGGCTGCGGTCTGCTTATCGGTCTCGTGAGTGAGCGTCGCGGGAGAGAACAAGAAAGCATCGCTGGAACACGTACCCATGCCATAGCAGCGTTGCTTGGTTGCGCGGCCTGGTGGTTAGGCGTGCTGCCCTTTGCTGCAGTACTTTTGTTGGTCGGGGCACTGACCGTTGCTGCCTACTGGCAATCAGCCCCCAATGACCCAGGCCTGACCAGTGAAGTGACTCTGCTTTTTTCGTTAACTCTGGGCGCCCTATCGCACAAGAGCCCTACCTTGACTGCAGCTCTGGGCATCCTTTGCGCCTTACTGGTGCATTCAAAAGGACCAATACAGCGCTGGAGTCGTGAGTTACTCAGAGAGAATGAGTTGAGGGATGGCCTTCTGCTGGGCGCTGCGGCGCTGGTCGTGATGCCACTGCTGCCGCAAGCGCCCATAGATCCATGGGGTGTGCTGAGCCTCACGGCCCTTTGGAAAGTGGTCGTGCTGTTCATGGCTGTCGGTATGCTGGGACACATACTGACTCGAGTGCTCGGCCCACACTGGGGCCTACCTGTGACCGGATTCTTTTCCGGATTCGTGTCATCTACTGCGGCTATAGCCAGCCTTGGCCAGCTGGCCAAGTCCGACGAACATCAGCAGGCGCAGGCTTTTGGCTGTGCCATGCTGGCTCAGTTGGCCTCGCTATGCCTGTTCATAGCGATTCTCTCGACAACATCCATAGCTCTGATGCTGTCCATGGCACTCCCTCTATTCGTCGCAGCTCTCTGCCTTGTGTTGGCTGCAGCCACAGGATTGTTGAATCGACAAAAAACTGCCACGCAAACTGAATTTGAGACCGAGCGGGTATTTAAGCTTTCAACGGCATTGCTGATTGCCGGCACCATCGCGCTAATGTTGGTTCTCGGCGCCTGGCTCCAGCATATCTTTGGCAGCACTGGCGTGCTGGTCGCGGCAGCATTTGCTGCTTTGGCCGAACTGCATGCGGCGGCTGCTAGCTTAGGGCAGCTTTTTGCGTCAGGTAGTTTGCCCTTGCCCATCGCTCAGTGGGGATTGGTTGTGATTCTTGCTTCCAGCGCAATCGCCAAATCCGTACTGGCGTTCGCCGTCGGAGGGCTTAAATACGGAACACGAATCAGCCTGGGACTAGCCTCTATGGTGACAGGTGCAGGCCTGTCACTGCTATGGATTGGCTAATACGAACTCCCCATCGGCGACGGGGGCGTGATCATTGCAGTCGGTAGAACGTCAATGCCTTTGGAGGAAGGCGATTGAGATGCCCCCTCCACAGCAGTTGAAAACATGCATAAAGCCCTCCAAGGTGGGCCTGATTGCGGGACACGAAGGGATTTCTAGCGCTTCATCTGATCACAGATGCTTTTTTGTTTTGCCGGGGTCATGGTGCCCCATTTCTTCTTGAAGTCGGATGCGTAACCAGCATAGATCTTGTCGTAGCTGACGGGAGCAACACCAAGATCCTTGATGGCCGCGTCGCGTTGCTTGATGCGGCCAGTCTCCACATCCTGGGAACTCATGTGTCCACAAGCCAAAGCAAGTTCATTCATGTTCGCGGCCATATTGATGGTTCCTGAAGCTATGGCTGCTTTTGCCTCGTCGGCATGTGCAGAAAAAACCATGCCTGCCGACATCAATGTGGCCACGATCATCAGGGCTGCTTTCATGAGCATTCATCTCCTTTGAGTGTGAGCAAGGATCGTACTGACTTCATCGCGTGCTGCTACCCCTCTCTAGAGGGGATATGGTGACATCTGCGACCTGATTGCCACTTCGGAATACAGAAAGCACCTAATGAAATCGATCTCCTCTGTCCCCACGCAGTAAGGATGATCCACACAAAGTCTGGTCCGTCACCTCCCAAGCAGCGCCAGCCCCCTGAGCGACATCAGGGCGCATGAGTCTTGATCCAGGGCTTTGGGGTTTGTCTGATCATGCTAGCGGGTAGCAATGCTATGCATGGCCTGCTGCAACTCACTGACCTCAGAAATGGCAAAAAGCGGCTGTATATACATACCATGCGGCTTTCATCAAGTGCAGCGATCAGTGTCGAGCATTCACCTGCATCCGAAAGTCGCCTCTGCGCCAGCCTTTGTTCCGTCAGTTGTCAAAACCAAAGCCTTGCTTGTGAGGCGTCAGTTTGAGTAAAGTGAACCAATGACACGCATCAACACCACCGAGATATGGGAGCGGCACGGCTACAAAGTCGAACGCATCGAGCAACCCATGGGAGCGCCCCAGCGCAATGTGTATGGGCCTGACGGCGTGCTGCTAATCGAGGACGCTGAGTACACCCAAGAAACAGAAGCACTGCGTGAACTTGGCTTCATTGATTAACCACTACCTGCCCTGAGCGATCTTTCTTTGACCAGCCACCTTTGAGGTGGCTTTTTTGTAACCGGAGATTTTGGGATGCGAGCGTTTAACCGGCATGCATATTCATTTCCCTGCAGGGCCAAGCGGGTCATTCGAAACACATCCAGGTTTCAAACTAGTGCCTTGCATACAGAGCTGCAGTTTGTTTCAATCTCACCTTTATAGCTGCGAAGGAGGCGGCTCGATTTGAAGTTATTGAAGAAACACAAGACCAGTTTGGCAGCGGTAGCTGCTGCCTTTGTATTAGCAGCATGCGGTCAAAAAGTGGAGGTTCCGCCTGCGCACGTTGGCAAGATCATGACCAAAGACGGCTATCAGGACAACCTGATCCCAACCTCCAAGTTCCGTCTAGGCAAGTGTTGGGCCTACTGTGATCGACTAGTCTTGCTGGATGTGTCTGACAAGGGCTATGAAGAGTCCATGAGCATCTTTATCCCCGAAGACAAGCTCAACCTGGATGTAACCATTCGCGCAACCTTGAGCATCAACTCCAAAAAGACGGCAGAGCTTTTTAATGCTGTCGCGCCAAAAGAGGTTTCGGACTATGTGTCCACGATCGCCAATGAGCAGGTGTATCGCACCTATGCCAGCCAGATTATTCAAGCCGAGGTGCGCGAATATTTGAGCAAACTGTCGATCAGTGAAATCGCCTCGAGCAACGAGAAAATCAACTCTGACTTGCGCGTACAACTGGGCAAAGCCATTGAAGCACTTACACCTTTCTCAGTGCGCTTTGTTGGCATTACCAACCTGCGATATCCAAAGATCATTACAGATGCTCAGGAGTCCGCTGCTGAACGACGCGAAGCTATCCAAAAGGAAGAAGCGCAGTTGGCCATCTCCAAGGCTCAGCTAGAGCGTGAATTGCAAGAAGCTCGTCTGCAACGTGCGATTGACAAGGAAAAGGCAGAAACCGAAGCCATGTCTCAGTCCGTACTGGCTCAATCCGTCGATGCGCGAGTGCTGCAACTGCGCAAGCTGGAAAATGAGCGCGCCTGGATTGAAAAGTGGAATGGCCAGCTCCCCACCACCTCCCTGGGCGATGCCGTTCCAATGGTTAGCATTGGCAAATGACCCTGCTCATCAACCTGATCCCACTCTTGATCGCTGCGATAGGCTTTGGCTTGAGCTGGAAGCTTCGTAAGCTATGGGTTGCTGCAGCCACTGTGGCCACCCTATTTCTCTACTTCCAGGCTCAGCCTTCATATATGCCTAAAGGGCAGGTTACACGCTCGGAGCCGCCGGCCTTCACCGAGTCTGAGGCCAGGATCGAGGATCGCAATAGCAAACCAATGTCCGGGGATGAGCGGGACCAGCGTATGCGAGATGCCGTCAAACAAGGACTGGACTTCAAGCAGTAGCCCTATCTAATCACCAGCAAAGCTACCTACGGGTGGCTTTTTTGTGCCCGGAGATCTTGAGATGTAAGCGTTTAGCCAGCATGCTGACATACATGTGCCTTCCCACACAGGGCTTTAGCAGGGCCATCCGGCGCGACCACTCAAGCAGGTGCGGCAGTTCAAAAAATCGTCTGGGCTGACGTCAACTAAGAGCACGGCGCGGCAGCCGCGTTGTGGCAACGGTGGTCGCGCCCGATCGTACATCACCACTTCTAGGTAAGCAGAATTCGTCTTGTTTGCGCCAAAAGCGTCATGCAGAATTCGACGCAATCCACCAGTTACGCCGGGCCTGGGGGGTTTGCTCCTCCCCCTTCTGACCCCTCCCCAGACACGACCCGAAAGGTCACCGGCTCTTTATTCAAGCCCGCAGCAACCGCTCGCGGGCTTTTTCTTTACCTACAGGAGACTCCATGCACTCCTGCCTCGACAAAACTGCCGGTCGCTGTGCAATGAGCGCCAACTGACGTCGGCCTCTTTTGCCTAGTCGGAGCGACCGTGGTTATGACGCTCACGCCAGATGCATGGCCGATGTGACGCGAGCATCTATCAATACTGAAGCTACTTGTGCTTTCTGCATAAGCACTACGAAGCAAAACCATGACAAAGCTACTTGAAGGCCTGATCTTTCTCGTTGCTATATACGCGGAGACTGGCCTGGCTGGCCGTGCCAGAGGCTCAAGCCGATGAGCCGCAAGGCCTCACCCAGAGCCTGCGTGACAAACTCGTCTGCCCGGGCATGCATGCCGAGTGGTTGGACGACACATGGAGCAGTGTCTGAAGGAGGCACCTACCAGAACTATTGACCGCTGCGGATCATTTTTTCCTGATGGGAGCGACGCCCTCCGGATTGGAGTAGTGTCTGACTCCGGAGTCCCATCCCGAAGACAGGAGATTGGACGTGAAAAAGAGATTTACGGAAGAACAGGTCATTGGCTTCCTGCGAGAAGCGGAATCTGGACTGCCAGTGGCAGAGCTGTGCAGCCGGCACCGTTTTTCTGAGACCAGCTACTACCTCTGGCGTAACAAGTTCAGCGCCATGACCGTCTCGGACGCGAAACGGATCAAGGAGCTAGAGCTTGAAAACGCCCGTCTCAAGCGGCTGCGCTCTTTCACATGCGATCCTTGAACCGTTTACCAACGCCTATTCACGGTGTCAGCAACAGTACGCGATGGTTCAAGCGATCGGCAAGATACAGCACTCCTTCGTTCCCCACGCGCAGGCGCGCCTGCCTCAGGTTCAAGCGCATAGGCGCTTGGTCAGGCAGCCTAACCCAGGTCTCGGGCGGTAACACAGTCACAAAGCGACCTGTACTGGAATCAAGCTTGGCTAAGTGCCCCTCAACGGAGGCCTCGTATACATAAACTCGGCCTTCGGGATCCAGCGCCAAACTGGTGATGTATCCGAGCGAGCTGTTTGTGGATAGGCGGTCAGTTTGCAGAAGGCCCAATGTGCCATTGCCAGCCAGCACAGTGGCCGCAGGCGTGTGTGGATTGGCAGGCGGGCCGCTCCATGCATCCAGCCGAAGCAGGCGCATATTCGCGTTGTCAGCGACATAAATGCGCCCTTGTACATCTGCAGCTAGATCTGCCATGTAGTCGCCCCCTTCATTGCCACCCCATTGGGGGCTCGCCTCCTTGGGGTCATAAGCCACATCAAGCCGTCCGGTTCCAGTCTCCAGGCGATAGACTTTGCGTGAGCGATGCGGGCCTGCAATAAACCATAAGGCACCATCTGGCGTTCGTAGCAAAGACTCCGGCTTGGCCAGCGAATCGGCGTTGCCCTCTTTGCCATCACCAGCTACGCGGCGAATGCGCCCGGTCTCCAGGTCCACTGCGCGGATAACGTGATTGCCTGTGTCCGCTACATACAGAGTGTCGTCAGGTGTACAAGCGATGCTATCAGGCGATTGAACATTCGCATCCAGAGCTTGGCCACTATCACTTTCAGGCGCATCCGTGCCCACCACAGTAACCCAGCTGCCGTCCAGCTCGCGCCGCGAAACACGATCACCGCCATACTGCTGCAGCACCCACAGCCGCCCTTGGGCATCTGGCAAAGCCAGAGATGGGCTGACTTTGTCGTTTATCACCTCCAAGGCGCGAATCGACATGGTTGAGTCAGCTGCGTGCACCTCGTCTTCCGGATTGAGCTCGCCGCGCGCGTCGCCGCCACTAGCCCGCGATAGAGCCCAACCTACAGCGACCAGCCCCAAAACCATGCTCAACATCACTGACCACTTGCGCATCGCGATTCTTCCTCCATCCGACCTTGCGCGGCGTATTCTCCGGCATGCGTTGCAAGCTGGCCGATGTCTGCCAAACAACGCGCGACACAGGAGCGCCCAATGGATCGGGCGAAGTGACCACAAAATGCCTCAACGACAAGCCTCGAAAGGATAGCAATAGGTCAAGTAAGTAGTTGACTGACATCCTTTCGAAGACACAACAGTAATGGGTTTTATTTGTTTTTGGAAATGAGTATCGACTGCGTCTACTTCTCCAAATTCGAATCCGGATGACACAGATCTGGCATTGGGCATTGCAATAGCTCTTGATGCCGCACACCAAGATGTACGAATAGCTGCCGAAGGCTGTCGCTTTGCAATCGAGGAGCAGGCAACGCTAAACCGTTTCGATCTTTGATCGAGGAGGCGATGGTCAGATGTTCGCGAATAACGACCTTATCCTGGTCCTGACGCCTTCGCTGGCGATACTGGTTCTGGCAACCATATTGATCGTTGCCTGGCTTGTCCAACGATCCCAGCGCTTTCTGCTTTGGCAGGCTTGCGCCTATTCACTCACTGCTCTGACTCTCGGGGCACAGACTCTACTTACTCTGGAGGAGCTGAATCGCTACGCACTACTGATCGGCAGTTGCTATCTGCTGAGCGCGTGGTGTCTTGCCAGAAGCTGGGCAGAGCGCTGGCGTGTATCCGCCCAACCGCATGCAGCATTGCTCATTGCTATAGTCACCCTGGCTGCGCTCTACCAATTCAGCCAGATCGCGCCAAATGTCTGGGCTCGGGTGAGCTCTTTCAGCGTGGGTTCCAGCCTTGTTTTACTGCTCCCCATCCTGCAGGTCCACTCGAAGAAAAACTCATTTGACTGGCTCGATAGATCGCTGCTCTGGCTAAGCATCCTCTTCACCACCTACACCTTCACTCGGCCCGCCTTGATCTGGCTGCTGGGATACACGGATCTACGAGCCCTGCCAAGGTCACCCTATTGGATCCTGACGCTGCTGAGCATTCTGAATTTCTCGTTGCTCTTCACTGTGGTGATGGCCGCAATTGCCGTGAAGGAAACAGTCGGCAAGCTGCGCATGGAACGAGACATTGATGCTTTGACGCTAATCCTGAATCGCCGGTCTTTTCAAGAACATGCCCAGAAGCGTCTCGCCGACATGAGACGCTATCCTATGGCAGTGCTGGCCTGCGACATAGACCATTTCAAACACATCAACGACACCTGGGGGCACGAGCGTGGCGATATGGTGCTGCAACTGGTTGCCTCAACTCTGCAAAACAATGTGCGAGAGCACGACCTGGTTGCTCGGTTCGGTGGCGAGGAGTTTGTGCTGCTATTGGCAGACATAACGCTGGGAGATGCGGAACTCATTGCGCAGCGAATCCAGCGTGATCTCGGGTCAAGGAATACCGTTCTTCCAACTGGCCCCAAATTGACCATGAGCTTCGGAATTTCATTGATCACCAACTCCCTCCAGTTTGAGCAAGCCATGAAGGAGGCCGATCGACTCCTTTACCAAGCCAAGAATGCGGGGCGTGATCGGGTTCATGTATCGGGGGTTTCCTATCCAGACATATCTGTAGAAACTCATCAGCTGTGGAGCAGACCTGCCGCTTAAAAGGCTCAGACAACAAGAGCCATTCAATTTCCCTACCTAACGCCAGCCACTGAACGGACCTTGCCAACTCGAGGAATTCCCACAATCAGGCGCTCTTCGAGTCTGCTACCTATCGCAGCCCCGATTCCACCTTCAAATCCAATGGCATGGACACACCGCCCATATTCAGTAAACGAGTGGACTGGGTAAGCAGTGTCGGAAACTGATGCGATCGCTTGCACGACCTCTGGATTGGTGCTGCTTGCGCTGCCTCCAATGACGTAAAAGTGTGCGCAGTGAGCACTCTGAAGCGCTTCGTGCCAACCTTGCCATTCACAGCCTTCGTCAAGACGAACGCTCCAGCCAACTCGCCACCCTGCTGACTGGCTTCAGCCCATATATGAAAGCCATCTACTTCACGATTGCCCATCTTCCTCTCCCTAGGCAAGTGCAGCGCACATGAAATAAAGCACCCGCGTCAACAAACCCAACGCACTGCGGACAAATTTCACCACAACACCCCAGCCCGCCATCGCGGGATTTTCTCATTCAGGGAGCCACCAAGATGCAAGATAAGAACCCACTCGCTCACTACGGTGGCGTGTTGTCAGAGGCCGTGCAGGAGATCCCGGCAGCCAATGTACCCGCCTCTGAAGCAGTTGCATTCAGCGAGTACCTGAAAGACTGCGATCAGCGCTCGATCGTTGCAGACGTTGACGGATGATCACGGAGCCCCTAGCCTTGGGTGCAGCTTTGTATTGCGCCCAGCTGGTGCTGCTGTAGCGGGGCTTGGTTGACGAATACTGATTCATCGCCCGAGGCTATCCGACTCAGGGGGCCTATTTATGCAACAAAGCCCAATAAATTAGAGCTCACTTTCCAATGCCGGTTTATGTAAAAAATCTCTTAACGATAGAGCCAACAATCCCAATCCATCTCCCACAATTAAATTATCTACATAGTATCTCCAATGAAATATATTTCTGTAGGTGGGAGATTCAGGCCTCACATCATAAATAATATATGCGTCGCCATCATCATCGTATTCTGAACCAATTGCAATTAAGCCATTAGGTAGCAATGATCGGTGATCATACACTGACTCCTGCAATAATTTGGTTGAGCTCACTACTCTATCTGTAGAAGACAATGTAGCCATAACAGCCACCCTCGTTATTCCATAATATATTGCTATAAAATTATCCAATTCATCCAGTGGGCTACATGCTTGATCCGCAACCAGATGGATATAATCCAAATATTCATCTGGCAAGCTAATCAACAACGCCTTTTCTAAATCAGAGATTCTCTTCTTTAGAAAGAGTGGCTCAACCATTAATTCCGGCTCATCTGTTTCCCATTTTGCCAAGTCTTCTTTTTTAATCTTCATACTTAAAATCCTCACCGCGCCACATTGAGCCACCGCCTACATGGCGGTGTCCCATTTTTTTAGCAGCACCCATCTCACTATTCTTGATTTCCGTGACATGCGCTCACATGAACTTAGCGACATCAGTTGGTGTTGCGCGCCTGGAGGATAAGCCAGGCGGCGCGATCACTGGCTTCAACGCCGAGATCCGCATCGATTGCACCGACTGCGGCCAGAAGTTCCAGTTTCCGGGACCTGAGCCTGGCATGGACCTGCAAGGTGCACTCTGCTCACTGGACGGCCTGGGGGCAAGGATTGCCATCAGCCCTGAAGGATCGCGCCCCAATCCAATTCAGCGCAAGGCTTATGGCATCACCGGCCACCTGTCCTGGCAGTCACTGAAATCTGCATCCACCCCACACACCAGCCACTCGGCGGGTTTTCTCTTTTGGAGCCTCCGGCTTGATGTTCAAGGCACCCTTGGTGCGCGCCATCCTGAGCGACTGGCAAAGCCACAGCCAGCTCTGTACCAAGGCATGGTGATGCAGCCTACAGCAGCGACCGCCATCTTTGGCTGCCAGACGGCCGCATCGATGCACTAACCGAACCAGCGAAGGAGCAACGCGCCAACCTGGTGACCGCATCTATGTGCGCGAGACATTCGCCCGCGCTCCCACTGTCTGCGGCAACGAAGAGCTGATCTATACAACCGACTATCAAGACGGCAGCGACAAAGCCTCCGGAGTCAAATACACGCCTTGTCTGCTCATGCCGAAGAAAGCGGTACGCATTTGGCTGGAAATCACTGGAGTACGCGTGGAACGCCTGCAGGGCATCAGCGAGCAAGACGCCATAGCCGAGGGCATCAAGCGCTCGGAAGACTTTTTCGGATGCCCGTGCTGACTAGTTCAGGCCGCTTGAACCTGGGGGAGCTATCAATGAAGACGGTGTATCGAAGGTGACTCGTTGGTTTACCCGGTGATGGGGCCAATAATCCGCGACGGCGTAGTGCTGCGTGCTCCGGTTGTCCCATATCGCAATGCCGCCAGCTTCCCACTGGTGATGCACCATGAACTCTGGTCTCTGTAGCCAGCCAAGCAGAAAGTGAAGGACTCCACGAGCTTCATGGCGGTCGACTCCAATGATGTTTCGGGTGAAGTCGGCATTCACGAATATGCATTTACGGCCAGAGTCAGGGTTCACTCGAACCACAGGATGTGTGACAGGCTTGCCCGCCTGGATTGCAGCGATGAGCGCTTCATCTCCCTTTTTTCCAAGGTATTCACGAAAGCCTGATTGCTCCCAGGTGTGCACGGCACTCAACCCCTCCAAGTACTGCTGCATGCCGGGCGATAGCCATTCATAGGCCTTGCTGGTGCTGCTCCAGCAAGTGTTTCCTCCTGCTGGAGGAGTCACTGTGATCTGTATCGCGGTTCCCAATGGGGGGTTGAGTTTCCAGCTGATGTCTGTATGCCAGTTGTCGATGGCAGGCGGTCGGTCGCGGTCGGACACGATCATTTCCATCTCGGGCGCATTCGCGTTGCGGTCGAAATAGGAGCCGTTTGAGATCGGTCCAAATACCTGTCCCAATGCGATGTGTTGCTCTGGTGTGATTGTTTGCGGCTTAAAGAAGATGACCTCGAAGTCGAACAACGCCTGGCGAAGTTCAGCCTTAACTTCATCAGTCAGAGGCGTCGTGAGGTCAACGCCTTCGATCCAAGCCGCGAAGTTAGGCATTCTGGGGACTGGCTGTATGTGCTTGTAGCGGCTAGCAATATCGATCAACTCCATGGGTGTGGTATTGGCCATGTTCAATGCCTTTCAGGGATAGCAGGTGGTAGTGAGGGAACTGCTTACTGCCAGTGCAGCAGGCGTTTTTCGAGCCAGGTCATGAAGCGTACGATGCCAACCCCTAGCAATGCGAGTACCAGCAGGAGAGCCATGACGCCATTGATATCGAAGGTGGAGCCGAGATAGGCCAAGGTTTGGCCCAGGCCCTTTTCGCTTGCGATGATTTCGGTGCCGACAACTCCGAGCAGGGCATAGATCAACCCTAGTCTGAGTCCTGAAAAGATCACTGGGACCGCACCAGGCAAGGTGACCTCGAAGAACGTTGTGCCGGCTTTCGCCCCCAACGTCCTGCATAGCGTCAAGTGGTCCTGGCTTACCCCGCGGATGCCAGCTACAGTCGCAGAGAGAACGATGAAGAAGGTAAGCGAGCAGCCAACGGCAATCTTGCTGCCTATTCCAAGGCCGAACCACAGAATGAACAGCGGTGCCAGAGCAATACGTGGCATCACATTGAGCGCGTTGAAGTAGGGGTCAGCGAATCTCTCGATCGCAGGCCAGCGAACAAAAATGAGTCCAACGGCGAATGCGGCCAGGCTGCCCAGAACAAAAGACGCGGCTACAGCTGTCAGAGTCCAGCCCAGGTCGCTCCAAAACTTTGCTGTTCTTACGTTTTCCCAAAGGTAGGCCAACACTCCACTTGGTTGCCCAAAAAATGTCGGATCAACCCATTTGCGCGAAGAGGCGATCTCGGCAAATCCCAGCATCAAGGCTATGAAAACGATGTGCAAGAGTACCCACTGCAGTCGATTAGCCTTCATGGTGTACCCACCCCGATTCAAGCTGCGACCAGAGAGTCGCAAAGAGTTCGTGGAAACGTGGCGACTTTTGCAATTCACGAATTGAGCGAGGTCGCGGTAGGTCAATCGGCACGTCTGCAATGATGCGTCCTGGCCTGGACGACATCACGATCACACGATCGGAAACGGCGACAGCCTCTGCCAAATCGTGAGTGACGAACAAAGCCGTTTGTCGGTGCTGATGACAGAGGCATAGAAGCAAATCTTGAAGCTGCAACTTGGTTTGCGCATCAAGTGCTCCAAATGGCTCATCCATCAACAGCAGCGGTGCATCCAATGCAAATGTCCGTGCGAGAGCAGTACGCTGACGCATGCCGTGCGAAAGTGCCTTCGGCAATGCATTGGCATGCTCTGCAAGGCCTACCTCGGCGAGCATTTTTCGTGCGCGTTCAAGGCTTTGTTTCTTGGTTTGCCCTCTGACCTTCGAGCCAAAGGCGGCGTTTTCCAAGGCGGAACACCACGGCAAGAGGCTATCGCGCGCGAGCATGTAGCCGATTTGGGGATTACCGGATCGTGGAGGGCTACCCATCACTTTGATGGATCCGGAACCCGTGCTTTCAACCAGGCCCGCACACAGATTGAGCAAGGTTGTCTTACCGCAGCCGCTTGGGCCAACGAGAGAGACAAATTCGCCTTCGGCAATATTCAGAGAGATGTCCGCCAGAACCGGATTGTTGCCGTCGAAGCTCAAATGCAGGCCATCTACGGCAACCGCAGGCTCTCTGGAGGCAAGAGCGTTGGGAATGGGCATATCGCCTCCGCTCACTGCACCAGCAGCGTAGAGGTGTCCACCACCTTGCTGATCTGGCCTGTACGTTGCATATACCTCGCTGCTTCCTGGAAGGCTTTGGGGTCTACAGGAAATTGCAAAGTGGGCAAAGAGTTACGCAGCGAGACCTCAAGAATCTGGTCTCCATTAGGAACATTGATCTTGAAGGTGTCTTGCGCAATCTTGAGCAGCGCCGCAAAGTTTGCGGGGTTCTGCGCAAACTCACTCGCTTCAGTCATGGCCCTTCGGTACCCCTCTATCGCCTTAGAATTCTTCTGAAGAAATTCATCACGCACGACTTGCAGCATCGAGGCTCCTTTAGTCTCCAGGACATCACTGGGACCTTGCGCCTTGCGAGGGTCAACCACCACCCGGCAGACCTTCGACACCTCGCAAAAGCCGTCCATCGGGGTGAAAAGCATCAGCCCATCAATCTGCTTCTGCGAGATCGCAGGAAAGGCTGTGTTGGGCGAGCCGACCGCAACAATCGTGACGTCCTGGGCAGACATCCCTGCCCCCTTGAGCAGGCTCACCAACTGGAACTCGGCTGCGCTGCCTCTTGCTGTAACACCGATTGTCTTGCCTTTGAAATCCTGCATGATCGCCGGATATCCTTTGGCCGCATTGGGCGTATCCAAGCCAGCTCCCGCCATGAGGAAGAATGTGGGCCCGCGAGCTCCGCTGCCAATCGCTTTGACTGCAGCTCCCTTGTTCACAGCCTGGACAAGAACCTCCGGAGGCGTAAATGCGACGTCGAGATCTCCCGCCAGCAGTGTCTGCATTGCTAACGGAGCCTGCGGAATGCTGCGCAATTCGCACGTGATGGCATGCTTTGCGCAGAGTCCATTCGCATTGGCGACACGAACTAGAAAGTTGCCCAAGCCTGGATAGTCCTGTATGCGCAAGACGGAGGACTGAGCCATAGCCGAAGTGGATAGCGCCGATACAGAAGCTATAGCGAGAGCGATCAGTTTTTTTCGAATCATGGGAATCCGTTCCGTTGGAGAGAGCGTTACGACAATCGGTATGCAAACGGATTTAAAAATCGACCAGTCAATTGAATTGCGCCTCAGGTGACAATGTTCGGATGAACACCAAGCTCGACTTCCCTAGGCGTCTATCGGGTGACCGTTATCGCGTGGATTGGCTGGCGAACTTCCCTGAGCCCTCTATGCAACGGCTTCGTGCCATTGGCATCAAGCGAACGTTTCACGACGGCCAAGTCGTACAGAAAAGAGGTGACTCTGCACATCACGTGCTGGTGGTGTTGTCAGGACGTCTGCGCTCTGTGGGCTACACCGCAGCAGGGGCCGAGCAATTTACGCGCTGGATGGAACCAGGCGAAATCAGCGGTTTCAGTTCGGTGTTGGGAAATGCGCCTGTGCCGGTAGACCTTGTCGCAGCCGGAGACGTCGAACTTCTAATCTTGCCAAGTCAGCCCTTGCTCGAGGTTTTGGCAAGCGATGCTCTGGCATCTTTGGCAGTTGCACGTGCACTAAGTCTGCGCGTGAACGAATTGTTCGACATGATCTTTATCAGGGCGGAGGAGACACTCAATGCGAGAGTTTGGGCGACATTGCAACGCATAGCAGCGGAAAACGGAAAGCCTGCTCACGGCAATGTCGTGCTTCTCATCTCTCAAGGTGATCTCGCGCATGCCGTTGGAGCGTCTCGCCAAAAAGTCAACGTCGAACTGCGCAAACTTCAAGCACAACAGAAAATTCGCCTGGGTTATCGCTGGATTGAAATTTCCTGCGGCACACAACCCTGAGCAAGTCCATCATCCGCAGGCTTCATTTAAACCCGTGCTCTTCATGAAAGTTCAGCATGAATTGCAGAGTTGTTGATTTCCACCCAGAAGTGACCCACTAGCCCCCGGTTTTTCCATCTCAATCTGACCCACGCATTAACCCTAGCCTGCTGCTTTCTTGTGCAGCAGGAGACCAGGAGTGATTGACGTGGCCACTTTGAGTGTCATCCGGCGCTGGGCTCTGCGTGAGCACCTGTCCATCCGAGAGATCGCCCGCAGAACTGGGCTTTCTCGCAATACCATCCGCAAGTATTTGCGCTCCGACGTTGTGCAACCTCAACTTGCACAGCGCACCATTGCCACCAAGCTCGACCCCTACGCCAGCAAGCTGTCAGGCTGGCTGCGTACAGAAGTCAACCGCTCTCGCAAGCAGCGGCGCACGATCAAGCAGATGTTTGTGGACTTGCAGGGGTTGGGCTATACCGGCTCCTACAACCGAGTCGCTGCCTTTGCCAGAGTGTGGAAGGCTCAGTGTCATGTGGCTGAGCAAACATCAGGGCGAGGCGTTTTTGTGCCCCTGGTCTTCGGCGCTGGAGAAGCCTTCCAGTTTGATTGGAGCGAGGATTGGGCTGTCATCGCGGGTGTACGCACCAAGCTGCAAGTGGCTCACTTCAAGCTCAGCCACAGCCGAGCCTTCTATCTGCGGGCCTATCCCCTGCAAACCCATGAGATGCTGTTCGATGCCCACAACCGTGCCTTTGCGGTGTTTGGAGGCGTCCCTAGGCGGGGGATCTACGACAACATGCGCACAGCCGTCGATCGTGTCGGCCGTGGCAAGCTCAGAGAGGTCAACGCCCGCTTCAGTGCTATGGCCAGCCATTTCCTGTTCGAGGCACAGTTTTGCAATCCGGCCTCGGGATGGGAGAAGGGACAGGTCGAGAAGAATGTTCGGGACGCTCGCCATCGTATCTGGCAATCTGTACCAGCGTTTCCGACACTCAGTGCCCTCAACGATTGGCTAGAGCAACGGTGTCAGCAGTTATGGCAAGAGATTGCGCATGGCCAATTGCCTGGCTCACTTGCTGATGTGTGGGAGCAAGAACGCTCAACTTTGATGCCCATGCCTCGGCCGTTTGACGGCTTTGTCGAGCATGCCAAACGAGTCTCTCCCACCTGCCTAGTTCACTTCGAGCGCAATCGCTACAGCGTGCCGGCCTCTTATGCCAACAGGCCCGTGAGCTTGCAGGTTTATGCCGACCGCCTGGTTGTCGTGGCCGAAGGTCAGTTCGTCTGCGAACACCCGCGCATCATTGAGCGCAATCACCAAGGCTCTGGGCGTACGGTTTATGACTGGCGCCATTACCTGGCCGTATTGCAGCGCAAGCCTGGCGCATTGCGCAACGGTGCGCCGTTTGTCGAGTTGCCAGACGCATTCAAACGACTGCAAGCTTTGCTCCTGAAGCAACCTGGCGGCGATCGCGAGATGGTGGAAGTTCTTGCCTTGGTGTTGCAGCACGATGAGCAAGCCGTCCTGGCCGCTGTCGAGTTGGCACTGGAGGATGGCGCACCCCGCAAGACCCACATCATCAATATCTTGCACCGCCTCATTGATGGAACACCGGAGCCTGACCCCATCCATTCACCCCAAGCCTTGGCCTTGATCGTTGAGCCACAAGCCAACGTCGTGCGCTATGACCAACTCCGACAGGTGCGCCATGCGTCATGACCCCGCCATTGCTGCGATCATCATCATGCTGCGCCAACTCAAGATGTTTGGCATGGCCCATGCCGTGACAGAACTTGCAGAGCAAGGCTCACCAGCATTTGAAGCAGCACACCCCATACTGTCGCAACTGCTCAAGGCCGAGAGTGCTGAGCGAGAAGTGCGCTCCATTGCCTATCAACTCAAGGTCGCCAGGTTCCCGGTCTACAGAGATCTGGCAGGCTTTGACTTCGCACACAGTGAAGTCAATGAAGCCTTGGTACGCAGCCTTCATCGCTGTGAGTTCATCGAGAAGGCTAACAACGTGGTGCTTGTCGGTGGACCTGGCACGGGCAAGACGCACATTGCTACAGCACTGGGTATTCAGGCCATTGAGCACCACCGTCAAAGGGTGCGCTTCTTCTCTACTGTTGAGTTAGTTAATGCCCTGGAGCAAGAGAAAGTGCAAGGCAAAGCCGGACAGCTCGCCCACAGGCTGGTGCATACGGATCTGGTGATACTCGATGAGCTGGGCTATCTGCCCTTCAGCTCATCTGGTGGTGCGCTACTGTTTCATCTACTCTCGACGCTTTACGAACGCACCAGCGTAGTCATCACCACCAACCTGAGCTTCAGCGAATGGGCCAGCGTGTTTGGTGATGCCAAGATGACCACGGCCCTGCTGGACCGCCTGACCCACCACTGCCATATTCTGGAAACAGGCAACGATAGCTACCGCTTCAAGCACAGCAGTGCAGTCCAACAACCGCCCATGAAGAAGGAGAGAAACAAAACCTAATCCACATCTTGAGCCTTACGGCTCAAGTCAAGGAGTGGGTCAGTTTGAGATGGAAATGGCGGGTCAGTTTTGCGTGGAAATTAACACCTCTACCGCAGGTAGGAGCGGACGATGGAGATGGTCTCGTCAATGGACTTGTTCTGCGAATCGCTCCTGATTTCGCTACTGGGAAACTCTTCCCTTAGATAGCTCTCCAGAACCGTTGCCATCAATCCGTTGACAGCTCCACGAACAGCCGCAAGCTGCTGAAGAATTGCAGGGCATTCAGCACCTGCATCGAGCGCTTGCTCCTTTTCTTCCGGGCCATGTGGCACTCACCGCTTTTCACTCCAGATAAGCGGGGCCTGACGCCGAAGAGACAGGCCCTCAACTCATTAGAATTCCTGCACGGTTGGGCGCAGAACGATCTCGTTAATATCCACGTCAGCAGGCTGCTCAATTGCGAAGGCGATAGCTCGCGCGACGGATTCGGCGGGAATTGCATGCTTGTAGAAGTCCACCACGAAATCGCGGCTCTGTTGGTGGGTGCTGCCGAATTTCAGTTCGGAATCCACGGCGCCCGGTTCGATAGTCGTGGTGCGGATGCTGCCACCGACTTCGTGACGCAGTCCTTCGGAGATAGCCCGCACAGCAAACTTGGTGCCGCTGTACACGGTGCCACCTGGGCTGAACACCTTCAGGCCTGCAACCGATGCGATGTTGATGAAGTGACCACTGCTTTGTTTCTGGAAGACTGGCAATGCAGCCGCGACTCCGTACAGCAGACCCTTGATGTTGATATCGATCATGCGATCCCACTCGTCAGTGCGAGTATCGCTGAGCGGTGCAATCGCCATCAGTCCGGCATTGTTGATCAGTACATCAATGCGACCGTAGGTGTCCACGGCACCTTGAATGAGTGTTTTGACCTCTTCCTGAGAGGTGACATCGGTCTGATACGCGATTGCCTGACCACCTGCATTGGTCAGCTCAGCCACCAATGCGTCGAGTTTATCTTTGCGACGTGCAGCCAGCACTACGCGAGCGCCAAGCGCAGCAAGGTGGCGTGCAGTAGCCTCACCCAGGCCGCTGCTGGCACCGGTGATAACGACAACTTTTCCAGAAATATTATTGCTCATGCTGAGAACCTCATCGGGGGGGGGTTGTACTTCGGGGCTTCGCCATGGCTGGTTAGCCTGGCAGTGCGCATACTTTAGACCCATGATTGATCTCAATAAATGAAAATAATTGGATTATGCTATTCCTGAAAATGGAATAAATGGGAGGGGCAACATGCTTAACCGCATGGAGATGGTTAGGGTTTTTTGCACAGCAGCAGAGGCAGGTAGCTTCCGCGAAGCGGCAACTCGATTAGGCATCTCCCCACAAGGGGTGACTCGAGCCATTCAAGCCCTGGAAACTGAGCTTGGCGAATCACTGTTCCACCGCAATACCCGCCAGGTGAGCATCACTGCTTTCGGTCAGGATTACGCCAAAGATGCCAGGTCAGCTCTGGATCATTTCGATACGCTATTCCGGTCGCACAGGACGGAGCCTGAGCTGTCAGGCAGGGTGGGGATTACGGCTCCACATGCTATTGGCAGGCGCTTCCTAATACCGTTTCTTCAGCCCCTGGCCGCTGCACATCCTGACCTGCAATTCGATCTCCGCTTGGAAGATCAGATGACTGATGCTGTTGAGTCGCATATCGATATTGGTATCAGGGTGGGGGTTATTCGCGACCGGCGCTACGTTGCACGTGCCTTAGCTCCCGTGCCGTTTTACGTTGTCGCGTGCCCGTCTCTCATAGGCCAAAAGACACTACCTAAATCTTTGGATGCCTTAGCTAAGCTGCCACTTTCAGTCCTGATCGACCGGAAAAATGGCCGCCCTTGGCCTTGGCTATTTGCCGACGGGCAAACGTTCACGCCCAGGCAGCCAGCTCTTATCTGTGATGATCCAGATACGGAATTGGAAGCCACCCTGGCAGGCATGTGTTTTGGCCAAATTCCTGCCTATCTGGCTGAGCCTCATCTGCGGTCAGGAAAGCTGGTTGCTGTTTTGGCTGATCTCGCTCCAGCGCCATGGGATCTGTTCATATACCGCCCGCAGCAGGGTCCTGTATCGAAGCGGGTGCGATTGGTGTACGACCACCTTAAACAGGCTTTCTCAAACCCCAAGCTATTTCCCCAGGGCCTGGGGACATAGCTTGAATACCTGCCAGCAATCGTCCGCTTTTGGCCGTTATGAAGAGCTATCCATAACGGCCAGGACTTGACGCTCGAATCAGGCTCTAACTCACGGGCGAGACGCCAAAAGACTGGGAGCCCATCCGGAACACCCGCCCCCTTGGCTGATCGGTAAGCAATGCTCAGTAGCCACTTTGCACCCGCTGATAGTCGCCACTACACTGCCCTCAGGCAGAGCATAGATCCCGCTTCCCTAGAGGCCTCTCGAGCGGTTGCTTTTGGCTGATTCCGGCCTGATGCAACCGGCACAAACCGGCCAATAGCGGTCATCAGGGCTGGCTTGAATCGGGGCCGAAGGATTACCGCTCTCAGCCCCATAATTGCTGGTCAGACAGTTACCACGATCTTGCCGATCTGCTGATTGGCTTCAAGGAAACGATGGGCATCCTGGATGTCGCTAAGTGCGAATGTCTTTGCGATGATCGGGCGCAACGTACCGGACTTCAACCCTTGCAGAATAAAAGCCTTCGCTCTCTCTAGGGCTTCAAGGTCGGCCACAATCTCTGCGTAGAGATAGCCCTTCAAAGTCAGGCTTTTGCCCAGCACGGTAAACAGTGGGAATGGTGTCGGTTCAGAGCTAAGTGCGCCGTACACCAGCAAAATCCCGCCCCGTGCCATGCTCTGCGTGAGAGGTTCAAAGGACGGCCCGCCTACAGGATCGAATACAACGCGAGCGCCTTGACCGGCAGTTATCGTCATAACACGCTCGACGATATCCTCTTCATCGCTGACGATGACATGCGCAGCGCCTGCATCAAGTAGGGCTTGCTTCTTCGCGTGAGTTCGTGTGATCGCAATCGATGTGGCGCCGACCATACGAGCCATTTGGAAGGCGGCCAAGCCAACACTGCTTGACGCGGCGGTAACGATGACAAAATCGCCCTGCCGTAGCTTCGCTTGTTCAATCAATGCCCCCCAGGCGGTGACGTACTGCATCCAAGACGCCGCAGCCTCTTCAAAGGACAAGTTCTCAGGGCTCTTTACCACCAGGTGGGCCGGTACATTGGCCAACTCGCCGTAGGTGCCCCAGCGAGCAATATCCAGAGGTGGGATCAGAGCGACCGAGTCACCAATCGTGATCTCGGTTACGTCGCTCCCAACTGCAGTTACAACGCCTGCGGCCTCGTAGCCTAAGCGGCTGGGGAACTCCGCTTCTTGTAGGTATGCGTGATTGCGGAACATCACTTCGGCTCGGTTCAAGCCAATGGCTTTAACACTAATTTGCACCTCGTTTGCTGCTGGTGCCGACACTTTCAGATCTTCCAGCTTCAGAACGCTGGCGTCACCGTATTCATGAATTCTGACAATGCGTGCCATCATAGATACCTCGTTTATCAATGGGCCTCGACGTACATCCGGAAGGTATCCGGGCACTCGAAAGGTGACGAAAATTTAGTCATTGATTGGCGCTAGATAAAGGCCTACGATGGCGTATTACTAGAAACAGAGTGTTTATAATGGATCGCCTGACCCAGATGGCCACGTTCGTCAAAACAGTTGAGCTGGGTTCATTCAGCGCCGCTGCGGACGACCTGAATCTGTCCCCTCAATTGGTAGGGAAACAGGTGAAAATGCTCGAACAACATCTCGGTGTTTCCCTTCTGCACCGGACTACGCGCAGGCAAAGCCTCACCGACTTCGGCAGGGCGTTCTACCAGCGAGCAAAACTGATCCTTGCAGACATGCAGTCTGCCGAAAGCCTGGCTGCCCTCACTCGGGGCACACCAAGCGGCCGCCTTCGCATCAACGCGCCGGTCACGTTCGGAATTCGCACGCTTTCGCCACGCCTGCTGGAATACATGGTTCGGTATCCTCAGGTGTCTGTTGACCTAACGTTATCGAACGAACTGGTCGATATCGTTGATGATGGTTACGACGTGGTATTTCGCATCGGCGAGCTGGCGAGCAGTGGGTTGAAGGCAGTGCCACTGGAGCCCTATCAGATGGTTTTATGCGCTGCGCCGTCCTATCTTGCACGTCGCCCTCCCATCATCAATCCGTGGGATCTACAGCAGCAGGAGTGTCTGGGGTTTACCTATTCTGATGGCCGCTCACACTGGAGCTTCGACAGCCCGGAGGGGCGTATAGATGTTCCTATTACAAGCAAATTAACGATCAATCAAGGTGATCCACTGCTGGCAGCGGCTGTAGCTGGTCTAGGTGTGGTTCTACAACCGATAGAGTTGGTTAGCGATGCACTGCGCGATGGGACACTGGTGCGTCTGTTGCCGCAGTACCCGGTGCCGAATACCGCAATGCACATCCTCTATGCCCCTGACCGAAGAATGACTCCAAAACTGCGCAGCTTCTTAGAGTTTGCGCGTGAGGCTTTTGGGCAGCGAGGCCCTCTCTAACGCACAAAAATCAATCACTCCTGCGCTACCCGCGGTCTTCGTAAAGGACGACGATTACCGTGGCTCATCGGACCCCCAGTGTCAGAACGAAGGTTGGTAAGGCGTGGCGAGTGAAGTGGGCGGACGGCAGCGAGTCGGCACAGGCTTGTTTTGACGCCCGCACGGCGGATGAGAACCCGGTGTTGGAATGGGTCACGATGGAAGACCCACGCGCCCGTGCTGTGATCAGTGAGCTGCCACGCTTTGTCGCCGGCCAGCCGCTGCCGGTGATCCGCGTGGCCGGCTTGCCGGATTCGGTGCGCTGCATCTGGTCGCTGTGGTAGATCAGTCTGGCGGCTGAGGGCTTGAGCCGGAAGCGCTTCCTGCCGGTGTTCATCAACGAGGAAGGCCGGCCCTTCGTGCCGACCGTCAAGCGCGTCTGGGATCTGCTGCTGACCGAAACGGTAGACGTGCATGCCGTGACGGGTGCCGAGGAGTCGGCGAAGTGGTTCGAGGCGTCGCAGGCGGCTGCCAGCACCCAGGGTGAACGGATCTTCACCGAGCTGCTGACCGAACACCGCGCCCGTCTGAAGGAAGAGCGCGAACGTGCGGTGTATGCGTTCGAGGCCCGAGGCCAGACTATTGGCCGCATTGGCTTACCCGCCGCGCAAGCGCGCTGCAACAGGAACACGATGCACGCATGGCCGCCCTGGATGACATGGAGGCCAGCGTGCCGGATTTGAATGCCGTGATGATGGTGCGCGTCTCCGGCGATGTGATGTCCGGAGGACAGGTGGGATGAGCCAGTGGTCAGAACGTATTCTCAGCCACTTCACGGCCGATCTCACCCGGCTGTGGGTGGCGTGCGACCCCGACGATGTGTTGCTCGACGAGAAGCTGTTGACCGAGCTACGCGGGCGCGGCTTCGAGCTGATGCTGTACGAAGACCCGCTTGCCTTCCGCGCGGAATACGAGGAGCGCTACCGTGCGGCATGGGATCGGGGTGAGCCGGGGCCAGCTCCATCGCTGGTTCTGCATCTGCGTAGCGCCGACGCGAACGCATTGCCCTGGGACATCGTGCATCACGGTCGTGTGGTGCGCCTCAGCCTTGCCGATCTGTTCCCCAAGCTGGCTTACAGCGCCGTGCAGCAAGTCGAGCCGGAGCATCTTGCCGGGTTGTTTCATGCCCACCAAACCGAGTTGCAGTCAGCTCGGGGCGAGAACGAGTCCAAGGACTTCATCCTCGAACACGTCTACCAACTGGCGCCCAGGTCTATCCGCACTCCGGTGGACTTCTGGCGCGAGCTGTTGCGGCTTCACTTCGCCAACCGTTCGTTGCCGCCCCTGTTCGCCCAGCACGCGGCAGGCATCATTCACGGCAAGGGGCTGTTCACCGACCAACCCGTAGCCACATGGGTGGAAATCAACAAACTGCAGACAGCTCCAAAGCAGCGCTGCTTTCGCTGTGCAAGCGATACGCGGATGTAATGGGTGATAGCGCTGAACTGAAACTGGCAGCAGCAGCATCTATCGCGAATGAATATGAGTGGCAGATCACTCAGTTCTAGAGCGTGTTATGAACTTCCGTTCAAGACACGCGGCAGCCCAAGTAGAGTGCTGCAATGCCCCGCAAGCCTTACCCGCATGACCTGCGTGAGGTCTTCAATGCGCTGCGTTGGCTGGTGCGTGCAGGTGCACCTTGGCAGCTGCTGCCCAATGACCTGCCGCCATGGGAGGCGGGATGCTCCGAGGCGATGGTGTCGGACCTGCGCTCCATCATCCGTGTGGCCCAAGGGCGCCAGGGGCAGTCCAGTGCCGCAGTGCTAGATGAGCGTACGTTGCAGTCAACCTGCGAGTGTCACCCGCGTGCGAGCTACGACAACGACGAGCGCCGCCGCGGCAGCAAGGTGCACATGGCCGTTTACTTTTACTGAACACATACGCGCACGAGGCGAATGGATCCAGGCCAAGGGCCTGTTCCACCAACAGGGCCGCCCAGTCAAGGCTGCGCCAAAGTTGCAGGATCGATTGGTGACGCCGATCAAGGCCATGCTCGAGGAAAACCTATCCTTCGGCTATCGAACGGTGGCGCATCTGCTGGGGTTCAACAAGAACACGGTGCAGCGCATCTTCTAGATAGAGGGCTGGCAGGTGCGAAAGTGCCCGGTAGGCTTCAGGCCCAGGATCCAATCCCTGCCCTCGGTGGCCAAGGCACTGAATGAGCGCTGGGCCACCGACATGTGCCGGGTCTGGGCCGGACGGGCTGGCTGGACCACGATGGCCCTGGTGATCGATTGCCACAGCCGGGAACTGCTGGGCTGGCACCTGTCGCGTAGCGGGAGATCCAAGACTGCAGAGTCAGCACTGGAGCAGGTGCTGATTGCACGGTTCGGGACACTCGGGCGTGTGCCAGCGCCGTTCCTACTGCTCTCGGACAATGGGCTGGTCTTCACCAGCCGCAGCTCCACGGCCCTGGTCAGAAGCTATGGCCTGCGCCATGAAGAATCGCTTGCCGAGTCGCTCGCCTCGCTAGTCTTGGCTCGCAGTTCATACCTCTACCATCGCGCCCGTCTCAACGCTGACGAGAAGTATGTCCTGGTGTGCCGATCAATCACCAACATCTTCGAGCGCAACCATGGCTGCTTTGGCTACCGACGGGTTACTGCAACGCTGTGCAGTTCAATGGCGGAGCCGGTCAACCACAAACGCGTACAGCGAGGAAGCAAGTTCGTCGGCAATGGCATGAATGCTTTTATTACTGCCTCAAGTCCGCCGTGTTGATATCGCATGGGTAGCTACTTCTAGTGGTGACCAGTCGGGCCTGTCGCAAAAACATCCGCGTGGAAGTCCTGTGCAAGCAGGCCCATATCGGAAGCGGCTGTGCGCACTGATTGAACCAGAGCTGGTGAGCCACAGCAGTGCACCACATGATCGTGCAGGTTGCCAAAGTGAGTGCGTAGCGCGTCATCCACCCGACCTGCGTGAGCATCCGCAGGCATATCGCCTAGGCCGGTGATGGCTGCAATGTAGCGAAACTGTGGCCAGACTTTGCGCCACTTGTCGATGGCGCTAGGAAGATACAGGCCCGAGGGGTTGCGAGCCCCCCAGATCAGCGTGATGTCGCGCTGAACCTTGCGTTTGGCTAAGTCATCAAGAACGGATTTAATGGGCGCAAATCCCGTGCCACCCGCAACGCAAATCAGGGGCCTTGCGTCATCAGGCTTCAGTGCGATGCTGCCGAATGGCAGTTCGATATCCAATGTGTCACCAGACTTCAACTGCTGAACGATAGTGCTGAAGCGACCACCAGGTACATGCCTGACATGCAATGTGATGCCATCGCTCTCATGGGGTGGATTGGCCATAGAGTAGCTGCGGCTTTCCCCGTCGTCGAGGTGAATCAGCAGGTATTGGCCGGCTTCAAATTTGGCGCGCTTGCCCACAGGCAGGCGCAGGCGCAGCAGCGAGACATCGGGTGCCGCCAGTGTATTGCTGTACACCTTGGCCGTAAAACGTTTTCGGGCTTCCGGGTCGAGACGGCGAAAGGAGCTCGGGTGGATACGTATATCGCTGGCTGCAGTGCAGCCGCACAGCAGCACTTGTTCCGAGGCGCAGAGTTCGTTTCGCACGGCCATGCCATTGAAGGAGGCAATATTTCCGTCGAGCAGCGTACTCGCACAGTTGCCACAGCTACCTTTGCGGCAGGAATAGGGCAGCTCGATGCCGGCCTGCAGAGCTGCATCCAGTACGGATTGCCCGGGCGCGCAGGGGAACGCGATATCGGAGTCGTGGATATGGATCTGGTGGTTCATAGAGAGTCCTCAGACCGGTTGGGCTCCGAGTAGGGCTATTGTGCGTAGGAGGGCCGTGGCGTCAGCCACGCCACGGCCGGCAATGTCCATGGCGCTGCCATGGCCCACGCTGGAAAGCACCACCCTGCCACCGATAGATAGTGCGCTGGCTCCGTTAGGTGCCAGCAGCTTGATGGGGATATGGCCCTGATCGTGCAGCATGGCTACATACAGGTCGTGCTTGCGCTGTGCCAGAACCATGTCAGCTCCCATGGGGCCGTCTACTGCTAGGCCGCGCTTGCGCAGTGTCTCGACAGCGGGAACGGTGATCTGGGAGTCCTCCAGGCCGAACAACTGTCCTTCAGATGCATGAGGGTTGATCCCGAATACAGCGACTTTTGGTTTAGGCACTCCGAGTAAGGTGCATGTCTGCACGGCAGCCTGCGCCGCGTTGACCACCAACTGAGGAGAGAGCCGCTCCAATGCGCTGCGCACGCTTTCATGCAAAGTGACATGCACTATGCGCAGGCCAGCCCCCACCAGCATCAGGAATACCTGGTCTTCGTTCATGCCAAGAACATTGGCGAGCAAAGATGGGTAGCCGCTGAACGCTATGCCTGCGCGGTGAATGGCCGTTTCATGGTGGGGGCAGGCAATGACGGCATCGACTTCGCCGTTTTCGCACGCTCGGATAGCCGCTGTTGCGGATTGCACCGTAGATAGACCAGCATGCGGGGTGATTTCTCCCCACTGAACTGGTTGTGTAAGTGTGCCGGCTTCCTCGTGAACGATGTCTTGAAGAAGCGGCTCCATTTCGCAAACCCGTGCGGCTTGCTCGAGAGCGCTCCAAGGTCCATAGACCTTGATAAGAGACCTTTCGGTGGCAGACAGCTGCTGGAGAGCTTTCAGTGCGATTTCTGGGCCAATACCGTGGGGATCGCCGATGGCCAAAGCCAATCTACGGTGCACTATTGTCATAGCGGCAATGCCATCAGCGTGTCCGTCACCGTGCTGTCGCAAACCGCGATGCGTTCTTGCAGACGTAACTTGCCATCAATCGTGGTGAATTTGTCGAGGTACTCACCGCTGGCAAAGACCTCTGTTTCCCCTGTATGCATGATGCGCAGCACCATGAACGGCGTGGAAGCACTGGCCTGTGTTGCATCGCCTGACTGGATCGAAGGCAGACCCAGAATATGGCGATAGCGATGGCGCTCGTAGATATTGGCTTCGCGCAGCGCAGAAATTCGGTCGGTGAGCATGTCCTGTGAATCCGCCCAGACAATGCCGGCAGCAAGCCCTTCAGCATGATTGTCGACATTGGTGACGCGATAGTGGCAATCCTTCGTGAAGAAGGTTGGCCATTGCTCCATGGCGTCACTGTCTATGGTCTTCGCGTAAGCGGCATTGAAGGCCGCGATTTGAATTTCATTGATCATGCTTGCATCTCCTGTCCCATATGCTTGCGGTAGGCCTTCCAAAAGCCGCGTACCGAGGTTTCCGTGGCGCGGCCCTCGCTAGAGCCTTCGTGGTCTCCGCCCATCTCGATGACTGCATCAAGGTTGGCAGCGCCTGCGATGCCACGCTGCACGAATCCACCGACAGCTCCGTCTTCCATGGAAATGAATCCGGCCGGGCCGATAAGGTTGGCCTGTTTGAGTCTGACCTTGCGTTGCTCGGCACTGTCATCTGCATAGCCAAGATAGGTCCAGTTGAGTTCCGAGCTGGAGATGCTCTTGGGCAGCAACTGACGCACGGCGATGCTGTTCTGAATCTGCTGCAGCACAAAGCCAGGGAACACAGAAAGGATCTGCAGGGTCACGCCGTCCTCGAACTCCTCAAAGCCCTCTAGAAGGCTAGGATCTTTGAGCCGGTAACGCTCGTTGTCGGAGCGGATGGCCTGGTCCTTGTACGAGTCGTCTTTGGCGCCGCGATCGATCATGGAATAGCTCACATGGTGGCCACCCGACTTGTCGACGATGACACCGCCTTTTTGTGAGAGGCGATTCAGCTCGAAGGTGGTGAAGAACATATGCAGGAGGCTGGCGTGATAGCTGTCCTTCACGTTCTCGAAGTAGAGCTTCCAGTTGTTAGGCAGCTTTTGCGTGAAGCGACCGATGACTTCTACGGGCTTGTGCAGCACGCGCTCTATGCGCTCGCAAATCTCAGGGCCAAGGTAATCCTCAATGCTGGGTACATCCTCGGAAAAACTGCCAAAGACCAAACCGCAAAAGACAGCCACGCGGAGCTTGCGCGGGCCATGCTCTTCTTTGCAGAACGAGGCCGGCATGCCACCCTGGCCCTTGACACCTTTCTCGAAGGCAACGCCGGTCAGATCTCCCTGTCGGTTGTAGCTCCAGGCGTGATAGACGCACTGGAAACTATCCGTACGGCCCGATTTCTCCAGAGCGATGAGAGCGCCGCGATGCGCGCAGCGGTTCTCGAAGGCGTAGATTTCCTGGTCGGCATCCCGTACGACAACTATCGGTGTTTCACCGGCAAAGGTAGTGCGGAAATCACCGGCCCCGGGAATTTCAGATTCCAGGCACAAGTAGTTCCAGACCTCGCCGCGATAGATGCGCTGCTGTTCCTGATCAGCATTGGCTGTGTCGGTATAGATACCAAAAGGCACGCGCGTATTAGTGGCCCCATGCCACTGGATGATGGATTCTTGCATGTTGGTTCCTAAGAGTTAGAGCTTGACGTTGGCGGCCTTCAGCACCTTCTTCCACTTCTCGGTTTCCTGGCGGATGAACTGAGCAGTCTTGGACGGGTCCCAACCACAAGGCACGGCACCTTGTTCCTGAAAGTGCTTGCGGATGTCGTTCGATGACAGAGCCAGGGCCATCTGCTTCTGAAGCTTCTGAGCGATTTCTGCACTCGTGCCTGGGGGAGCCACAACAGAAAAGAAAGTCACGGCTTGCATGGCGGGCCATTGCTGCTCGGCGAAGGTGGGGACCTGGGGCAATATTTGAGAGCGCTGCTCGTCGGCAACGGCCAGAATGCGCACCTTGCCGGCCTGGTGGTAGGTGGCCGACGAGCTGATGTTGTCGAAAAACACATCCACATTGCCGCCGATCAAGTCAATCAGTGCCGGGGCTGTTCCCTTGTAAGGGATGACAGTCAGTTCAGTGCCAGTCAGCTGCATAAACATGGCAGCAGTCAGGTGGGATGTGGAGCCGTCGCCTTGCGTCGCCACAGTCACTTTTTTGGGATTGGCTTTGGCGTATGCGATGAACTCGCCAAGTGACTTAACAGGCAGCTTCGGGTTGATGACCAGGACGTTGGGCACTGTGGCCAAAATCGTCACCGGTACCCAGCGAGTCGGGTCGAAGCTGAGCTTTTGATAGAGGTTGTGGTTGATGGCGATGGGCCCCGGAGGGGAGGCCAGCACAGTCATTCCGTCCGGCGGTGCCCGGAACACTAGATCGGCACCGATGTTTCCACCAGCCCCGGGCTTATTTTCAATGATCACGCCACCTGCGTAGTCCGCGCGGATTTTTTCGGCTACTAGGCGCGGCAGTACATCGGCGGTACCTCCCGCTGAGAAAGGCACGACGATCTTGAGAGGTTGATTTGACTGAGCCAGGCTACCTGTTGCAGCGACCGCAGCGGCAATGCCGATCAATGCTTCGCGTCTGCGAATAGATTCGTTGCGCATCTTGTCTCCTTCTTGTGTGGGGAACTGCAGTATGAGGATGTCGTACTTTGTGTTAAACCTGTTTTTGCGCTATGCGCAAAAATGTTGAAAACACCTTGATTTGATCGCTATGCAGGACAAGAACTTTGTGGAATCGCTGCGCAAGGGATTGGGGGTACTGACTTGCTTTGACCGTCGGCATACCCGGCTGACGCTGTCAGAGGTAGCCAGGCTCACGCAGTCCACGCCAGCATCCGCCAGACGTTCGCTCAGCACACTGGTACAGCTTGGCTATCTAGAGAGCGACGGCAAACTGTTCTGGATGCAGCCCAAATCGCTGCTGATCGCCTATTCATTTCTGTCATCGCGCCCCATGCCTGCATTGGCCCAGCCACTACTGGATGCACTGTCGGAGCGCACCAGAGAATCCGCTTCGCTTGGTACTTTGTTGGAGGACGATGCCATCATCATTGGTCGTTCGACCGCACGGCGCAGCTTGAGCACGGGCCTAGGAATAGGATCTAGGTTGCCGGTGTACTGCTCTGCGATTGGTCGGATGCTGTTGTCAGGACTCCCCCAACAGGAGGCGCGTGCAAGGCTAGAGATGATCGAGCGGGTGGCACTGACCCCTCATACGGTGACTGACTTGGAGGAGCTGCTAGGTCTGCTTGAAACTTGCCGGCAATCAGGGTGGTCATGCAGCGACGGAGAGCTGGAGCTGGGGGTGCGCTCTATGGCAGCGCCAGTGCGCGACCCTCAAGGCAACACAATTGCTGCTATGAGCATTGCAGTTAGGGCAGAGAGACTCAGCATGAGTGAGTTCAAGGAGACTTTTTTGATACCGCTGAAGCGCGCTCGCAATGAGTTGGAAAAAAAGCTATATCCGCAGGGGTTGTAGTGCTCCACGATGTCCTTGCTGCTACCGCAGCGCAAGCTCAACGGTAGAAGTAGGAACTACGCGCAAGAGCCAACTGAGCAAGGAGTTCTGGCAGAACCATAGTGCTCCTTGATGGCGTCCTCAGCAGTGTCTTCTCCCGGTTAAACAGGAGTTGCATATTGACGCACAGGCTGTTGATTTCCACGCAGAACTGACCCGCCGAGGATGCGGACAAAAACTTGGACTACCAGGAGATGTAATGGATGCCTCCCTGCCTACGGGCAGCTCAAAGGCCGCAGAAGCATAAAGATGAACAGCGTGACCGTTTTGGGAGTGTGCTTGTTCGCTAGACGAGCTGGGCTCTTGAATGGATACGGCCCGACAGCAGGACTACCAACGAGGCCACCATTCGTTGGTACAACGAAAAACGTATCAAGGTATCTCTGGGACTTTTAAGTCCTGTGGAATACCGGCACAAGCTTGGCCTAGCCGCATAAAACCAGTCCAAGTTTTTATCCGCACCCCCCAACACAAGGACTCAGCCCTGCGAAATACAGACTGAGAAACACCTCCTGCTCGGCAGCACGGTAACCGTCCAACTCCTAGAACAGTTCAAATCCAGGGCGAATCGCTGCCACGGCATGAGATCAGGCAAGGGATGTAAAGTGAATTCGGCCCAGACGGCCAGCTTTCCTGATCATTCGATCAAGCTTATGGTGCTCAGGGCCGCGGCAACACATCGCCGCCTAGTCGCCGACAAGGACTGTCTGTTTCTCGACCAACCGCAGCGCGCTCGACAGTCGCCCCGCCTTTAGCAACTCCCGCGTGAGGCTTCGCGCGGCAAGGAGAACATCTCTTTGGCCGAGCCATATTCCGCGATTTTTCCACGCTACATGACCGGCACTTCATCGACAATCGACTCCATCACATTGAAGACGTGGCCGGTGAAGATCAGCATCAAGTCTCGCTCCTTGCACAGCTTGGTAAGCAAGGCCAAGACTTGATTACGCACTGTGGCGTCCAGAGCTGACACGAGTTCGTAGCAGACTGGCAGGCGCGGATTCATGGTCAGTGCGCGCGCAATGACTACACGCTACCGCTAGCCACCTGATACCTGATGCGGAAGTCGCGCCAGGAGGGCTGGATTCATGCCGACCTCTTCCAGCATATCCATGTAGCGGCGGGGCCGTGCGTGCTAAGTGGATCAAGTCGAGCAACATCAAGCTGGATTGCCAGCCTCTGATACAGCATCCCAAGCCCTTCCGGAGAATTTCGAGAGGGCTTTGTTTCATGTCTCTCAATCAAAGGTTTGTGATTGGCCACAGGCCGCCCCCATCGAAGCCACACAATCTTGTCAAACAGGCTTGTCAATATAACTAGATCTCTAATATAATTAAGTACCCCTACTGCTGAAGGCGAGTAATCGCCAGGAGACAACGATGCTGACTCATGAAGAAAACGAATTGCTGTGCCGCGTAGAAGGCGAAGCCCCCATGGGCAAGCTGATGCGCGAACACTGGACCCCGATCTGCCTGATTGAAGAGGTCCGTGAACCGGACGGCACGCCGGTCAAGGCACGCATCCTCGGCGAAGACCTCGTCGTGTTCCGCGACAGCGAAGGTCGCGTCGGCGTGGTTGGCGAGTACTGCCCACATCGCCGCGCCTCGCTGGTCTACGGCCGCAACGAAGACGGCGGCCTGCGCTGCCTGTACCACGGCTGGAAGTTCGACGTGCAAGGCAACGTGCTCGAAATGGTCTCCGAGCCCGCCGCCAGCAGCATGGCCGAAAAGGTCAAACACACTGCCTATCCGACCAAGGAATGGGGCGGCATGGTCTGGGCCTACATGGGTGCTCAGGACGCCATCCCCGAATTCGTCGCTCCAGCCTGGGCACCGACTGCAGACACCCGTGTGAGCATCGGCAAGGTACTGCTGCCATGCAACTGGGCACAGATCCTCGAAGGCGCCATCGATTCCGCACACAGCTCTAGCCTGCACTCGTCGGATTTTGTGCCGGCACGCGTGACCGGCGCCGAAGCCACGGACAATAACTGGCTGCGCCCCTCCACCGACAAGGCTCCCCGCCTGCAAGTCCAGCGCACCGAATATGGTTTCCGCTACGCCGCCCTGCGCCGCCCGATCTTCAATGCCTCCACGCACGACTATGTGCGCTCGACCGTGTTCGTCGCACCCGGCACTGTGCTGATTCCGCCGAACAACCTGTACAACGTCGCCAACGTCAACGTTCCGATGGACGACACCAATACGGTGTTCTACTTCATCGCCTGGGGTGATGCAGCTACCACGCCGGAAACCGAAACCTGGCGCAAGTTCCTGCATACTCAAGTCGGCCCAGACCTTGATGAACGCTACCGTCCTCTGCGCAATCACGAAAACCGCTTCTGGCAAGACCGCCAAGCTATGAAGGCCGGCAACTTCACCGGCATCACGGGCTTCCCGAACCAGGACATCGCCATGTGGGTCACGATGGGCCCCATCGCCGACCGTTCAGACGAACGTCTGGGCGCCAGTGACCTCGCCATTGTCGAGTTCCGTCGTCGCATGCTCGATGCCATCGCCGAATACAAGCAGGACGGCAAGGCCATCGGTACCGGTGCCAAGGCAATCCCTGGCACGGTCTGCTCGTACCAGGCCGTGGTGCCGAAGGAAACCGATTGGCGTGAATACCAGGTCCGCTACGTGAGCGCCAAGCATGCCGTGTCGGACGAACAATCCGCCGTGGCCGCGACCGACTACCAGGTCAAGCAGTAATCAACGGATGGAAGTGGCCATGGAACAGCGCCGTTTGCGCATCGGGGTTGCAGGACTGGGGCGGGCATTCTCGCTGATGCTGCCCACCTTCCTGCAGGACCCCAGGGTTCAGCTCGTTGCCGCGTGCGACCCTCGCGAAGAGGCCCGGCAGCAGTTCGCTGCCGACTTCAACGCAAGGACTTACACAGACGTGCAGGACCTGGCCGAAGACCCGGATGTGGAGGCCATCTACGTGGCCAGCCCGCACCAATTCCACGCCCAGCACACCGAGATTGCTGCAGCCAGGGGCAAGCATGTGCTGGTCGAGAAACCGATGGCGCTCAACGCGGCCGACTGTGATCGCATGATCGCGGCCTGCCGCGCCGCGAACGTGCATCTGATCGTCGGGCACTGCCACAGTTTCGATACACCGTACCGGCGCACGCGCGAACTGATCCGCTCGGGCGATTTCGGTGCGGTGAGGATGATCCAGGCTTTCAACTACACCGATTACCTGTACCGTCCGCGCCGACCCGAAGAACTGATGACGGCCGAAGGCGGTGGTGCCGTCTTCAGCCAGGCTGCACACCAGGTCGATATCGTGCGAATGCTCGCAGGCTCACGTGCCACGCGCTTGCGCGCAAGCGTTGGCCGCTGGGATCCACTGCGCCCGACCGAAGGCGCCTATTCCGCCCTGATCTGGTTCGAGAACGGCGCATATGCCTCACTCTCGTACAACGGCTACGGTCACTTCAACAGTGACGAGTGGACCGGCTGGATCGGCGAAATGGGCGATCACCTGAATCCGGATGCCTACGGCAGTGCGCGCAAGCGCCTGGCCACCATTGCCTCGGCAGAGGACGAAGCCAAGCTCAAGGCTGCCGGTACGTACGGTGGTGCCGACTACAAGCCCCCCTCGCTGGCAGCAGAAGAACCGACACGCAGTCATCAGCACTTCGGCCCGGTGATCGTGTCCTGCGAACGCGCCGACTTGCGCCCCCTGCCCGATTCCGTCGTCGTGTACGGCGACCAGCAGCGCGAAACGCTTGCTCTCTCGCGCCCGACCGTGCCGCGCGCCGAAGTGATCGACGAACTGTGCGATGCCGTAATCCTGGGCCAGGCCCCCCTGCATGATGGGGAGTGGGCAAAAGGCACGCTGGAAATCTGCATCGCGATTCTGAAGTCGAGCGAAATGGGTACGGACGTACTGCTCTGACGACAGGCTCCAGGAAAGAAAAAACCTCGCAGTGCGAGGTTTTTTCTTTCCTGGAGCCTGTTCAACAGTTTTCGCACTCCTCGCCGCGAGCGGCAATCAGGTGCCCCATTTCCCGAGTAGAAGGAATCCGCAGCAGCGAGTCATGTGCCTTCTCGGCTTCGTCGCATGCCATGTTCTCGATGATCGTGAGCAGCACCTTGCGCGCGATGTCGATCTCCGAGCCTTTCAGGCCCTTGACGCTGATCTCATTCACTTCTTCGGCCAATGGAACCAGCTTGCTTTCCAGGCTGCGACCGCGAGGCGTGAGATACACATGAGTATTCTTGCGGTTGCCGGGCGCATAGCGGCGTTCGACGTATCCCAGCTTCTCCATCGCCGACACCGCACTGAAAGTGGTCGGCGTGGTGGTACCAGCCTCGTCGCTGAGTTCCTTCTGCGTCAGTCCATCGGTGACCCACAGAATGCGCAGAAACGCCCAGTGACCGAAAGAAACTTCATACTGAGCCAGGCGCATCTGCAGCCCCCGAACCATCGCCCGGCCTGCATCCTTCACCAGGTGAGCGAGACGATCATCCGGTACGGCCTCGCGCCAATGCCGCAAGATAGGGTTCTCTTTGGAATCCGGTGCCTTGCTGGGAGAGGGTCTGGCTGTCATGCTTTCTCCTTCGCGGCCATCGTCAGAATGCTTGAAATCATAGTGCCTTCACAAGTGCACGAACCGCTTCCTCGGTTCTGAACTCATGCTTTGTCAATTCAAAAGGTATGCCAACCACACCGATACGAACAAGCCGGGCATCAAGGTATCGGTACGGATACCTTGCGCCATCACAGGGCGAGTGCATTGTAGACGTGATACCGCGGCGAACGGAAAAGCAGACTGTACATACAAAACGCCGCGCACCTGGTCAACCAAGTGCGCGGCAATATCCGCAGCAGCTGATGAGATCAGATCTTGAAGCTCTCCAGGCTGGCCGGGTGGAACAGCTCAGCAGGCTGGAGGCGGCGGCTCGACAGTCCTTCGGCATGGTGCTGCGCGAGGAAACGGTCAACCACATGGGCATTCTCGGCAAAACCATACGACCAGAAATCCTGGCCCATCAGGCGGCGCGCATTGCGCAGTTGGTCCTCGATGAACGGAAGCGTGACCTTGGTAGCCGAAGTGTCGCTCAGGCGCGTCAGTGCCACCGCCTTGGAATGCTCGAAGGCCTTGACCAGTGCGCCGGGCAGCCAGGGATGCTGCTCTGCCAGGGTCTTGCGCACGCCGAGCGTGTGCATGATCGGGAACAGCTTGCGACGCTCATACCATTCGGCCGCAGCCTTCTGCGGGTCCTCGAACAGGTACTTGACCTGCGGGTGACCGCGGTCGAAGCACGACGGGGCACGCGGCCCGATCACGCCATCGATTTCGCCATCGGCCAGCAGGTTCGAGATGGTACGGCCTTCCGGCGCATTCACCAGCGACACACCTTCGGGCAGCTTCAGCGAGATCTTCTCGATGCGGGTCGGATCTTCGTAGCCGCCGCGCACCCACTGGATGTCGGAGGCCTTCACGCCGTACTCCTCTTCCAGGAACATGCGCACCCACACATTGGCGGTCAGCTGGTATTCGGGCACGCCGATGCGCTTGCCCTTGAGGTCGGCCGGGCTGTTGATGCCGCGATCGGCACGCACGTAGACCGAGCTGTGGCGGAATGCCCGCGAAGGGAACACCGGCACGGCAATGTACGGCGAGGTGCCGGCTGCGGTCTTCACCGAGTAGCTGCTGAGCGACAGCTCGCAGATGTCGTAGTCGGCGGTGCGGAACGCACGGAAGAAGATTTCTTCCGGATCCTGCAGCATGAACACCGGGTCCACACCGTCGATCTGGACGTCGCCGTCGATCAGCGGACGCATCCGGTCGTAATTGCCCACCGCGATGGACAGTTGAAGCTTGCTCATGTTGATTCCTTTGTGACGATCAAAATCGATTCGGAGCGCATTGTCATGCGCCTGTTTGTGACGCCTGCTGGCGTGGCACGCCAAAGAAGACGGCAAGGCCTCCGATGAAGACCAGCGCAGCCACCAGCAAAATGCCAGCCGAGAAACTGCCGGTAGCGCTCTTCACCCAACCCAGGACGATGGGCGCAAAAAAAGCTCCGACCTGCCCCAGACTGCTGATGACGCCAATCCCGCCTGCTGCAGCCTCACCCGTGAGATAGTTCGGCGGAATGGTCCAGACAATAGCCGCCGCAGCGAAATAGCTCACCGAAACCAGGCTCAGGCATACAATCGCAGCCACCGGGCTTTCTGTAAACAACGTCAGCATCAACGCGCCAATGGCACCAGCGGTGGTCGACAGGGCGAAATGCCAGCGGCGCTCCAATCGCAGGTCGGAGCTGCGGGCAATAAACAGCATGGCAACGGCACCGACCAAGTAAGGCAGAGCCGACAGAAAGCCGATGTGCAGCATGTTGGAAACGCCCGTCTGCTTAATGATGGTGGGCGTCCAGTAGTTCAGGATCGTGCCGCAAATGGGTACCGTGGCCCAGCCTGCAGCAATCACATAGACGCGCGGATCACGCAAAGCGGCCATCAGGCTGCTCGGAGCGTTCTCCGGCTTCTGGCGGTTCTCTTCTTCCAGGGCGTTCAGGACGATGAGCTTTTCCTGATTGGTCAGCCACTTCGCATCCTGTGGTTTGTCGGTCAGGTAGAACCAAGCCACAATGCCCGCGACCACGGCCGGCAGGCCTTCTAAGAACAGCAGCCACTGCCAGTTGCGAAAGCCCCAGACTTCATGGAAGTTCTCGAGGATCAGACCCGACAGCGGACCGCCGATGATGCCGGCCACAGCAATCGCCAGCAGGAACCGCGACGTGATGCGGGCGCGGAGCTTGGCGGGATACCAGAACGAGAGATAAAGAATGATGCCGGGCCAAAAGCCTGCTTCCGCCGCGCCAAGCAGCGTCCGGGCCAGATAGAACTGCCACGGGGCGTTCATGAATGCCATGGCAGTAGAAATCCCCCCCCACAAAAGCATGATCCGCGTGATGGTCTTGCGTGCGCCGATGCGCCTGAGCAGCAGCGTGCTCGGCACCTCCAGCAGGATGTAGCCAATGAAGAACAGACTCACGCCCAGACCGTAAGCGGCATCGCTCAGACCAAGATCGTGCTTCAGATGCAACTGCGCAAAGCTGATATTGACGCGATCAAGATAGTTGAGCACCCAGCAGAAGAACAGAAAGCTCATCAGCCTGAGAGTGATCTTGCGATAGGTTGTCTCGACGGTTGCCGGGTCGGAAGTTTGATGCGGAAGCGCACCCACGTAGTTCAACGTGGAATCTGTCATTTCGGAGTCTCTTGGAGGCGTTTTGTCTGCTGCCCGCTTGAGCTGGCGGAGCAGCGAACACGTCTGAGTTCGCTTTACCGGCCGCCGCAATCAAGCCTTTATTGCTAGAAATCTATTCATTAGATATCTATTTATTAGATTACGAGGCTTCGAGAGTAGCGACAAGCAGGGTTTTCCCCTGGCGCGAAACCGTGCGCAAGTCAACTACTCCGCTTGCATAATTAGATCTCTAACAATAGAATTGCAAATATTGTCGAGCAAGTAAAGGAAGACAGGCATGACCACCCAGGAAAGCGGCTTTCTGCGTCTGAAGATCGCGGAGAAGGAAAAGATTGCACGCGACATCTGGCGCTTTGAACTTACCCATCCAGAGGGCGCGCCGCTGCCCCCGTTCGAGGCTGGCTCGAATCTGACGCTGGTGGCCCCCAACGGCATGCGCCGCAGCTATTCGCTCTGCAACGACTCGCAAGAGCGCAATCGCTATGTCATCGCCGTGAAGCGCGACAGCAATGGCCGTGGCGGCTCGATGAGTCTGGTCGACGACACATCCGCAGGGGATTCGATCGAAGCCTCTCTGCCGCGCAACGAATTTCCGCTTGATGAACGCGCCAAGTCGTTCATTCTCGTGGCTGGCGGCATCGGCATCACGCCCATGCTGTCCATGGCACGCCAGTTGAAGGCGGAAGGCCTGCGGGACTTCAAATTGTATTATCTGGCTCGGGATCCAGAGGGCACGGCCTTTCTCGACGAGCTCAGCAGCGACGAATGGCGCTCGTTGGTGAAGATCCACCACAGTTTCGGCGACCCGGCGAAAGCATTCGACTTCTGGGCCTTATTCGAGCGTCCCAAGGCTGCACATGTCTATTGCTGCGGACCGCAGTCGCTGATGGATACCGTTCAGGACATGACAGGCCACTGGCCGTCCGGCACCGTTCACTTTGAAAGTTTCGGCGCCGGCAATGCCAACACAAAGGAAAACACGCCATTCACGGTGCAGCTTAAGCGCACCGGCACCTCATTGGAAATTCCGAGCGACCGCTCGATTCTGGACGTTCTGCGTGCCTCGAACGTGCGCGTGGCAAGCTCCTGCGAAAGCGGTACCTGCGGCTCCTGCCGGGTAGGATTGTGCTCGGGCGAAGCGGACCACCGGGATCTCGTGCTACGGGACGATGAAAAGGATGCACAGATTATGGTCTGCGTATCGCGTGCAAAATCTGCGGAATTGGTACTGGACCTCTGAGCCACCAGCCACTTCGGTTGGCACGGCCAGGCATTGGCCTACCAACATAACAAGGGACATTGAACATGGATGAGCAGACTTCTACCTCAGCCACCAGGGCTCGGGATGCCAGTGCACCCACGCCGGTCGACGACAACAGTCTCGCCTGGACCGATGCACGCTTACTGGGATTTACGCCCATGGATGATGTGCATGAGGAGTTCTACGCGACTGCGCTGAAACTGGTGACCTGCACGGAGAAGAATGCCGCCCAGGCCATCGAACAGTTCGAGCAGCATGCCATCAGCCATTTCGAGCAGGAAGATGAATGGATGCGCACCACGAACTTCCCTCCTCGGGACTGCCATCTCGACGAGCATGCAGCAGTGCTGAAGTCGGTCCGCGAGGTCAAGGAAGCTGTTGCACAAGGACAAGCCGGCGCCGACATAGTCCAGGATATCGGCATGGCCCTCTTCCAGTGGTTCCCAGGTCATGCAGACTATCTGGATTCCGCACTGGCCGCCTGGATGACCAAGCTGAATATGGGCGGCAAGCCCATCCTGTTGCGACGCAAGCTTTGACAGTGCTCCAAGGAGCATCCGAGACACCCCTCTCCCCAAGCCAAGACCCAGATATCCCCACCAGAACACGGGATCCATGCTCTATTTGATCCCAGGTTTTGATGGTGCAATCTTTTACCTTGAATGGAAGGAAGCACTATGGGCCAGGTTCTGCACGGGAGCGCCACAACGGCAGAGGCAGTCCGTCGAGCAATACAAAATAGTCAAGAGAGCCTGAGAGCGCTTTCTGCGCGCTATGGCATCAATCAGAAGACGGTGGCGAAGTGGAAGAAGCGGGCCTCGGTCACCGATCTACCAACAGGGCCGAGGCGGCCGCGCTCCACCGTTTTATCCGTTGAGGATGAGGCTGCGATCGTCGCCTTTCGCAGGCATACCTAGCTGCCACTGGACGACTGCCTTTATGCACTGCAACCGACCATCCCGTATCTGACGGCTCCTCGCTGCATCGATGTCTGCAGCGTCATGGCATCTCGCGGCTACCAGAGGTGGGTGGCGGCAAGCCTGCCAAGAAGAAGTTCAAGATCTACCCCATCGGCTACTTTCACGTCGACATTGCCGAGGTGCAAACAGCCGAAGGCAAGCTCTATCTGTTTGTGGCCAATGACCGAACTCCATGCCAAGGCCGGCAAGATGATTGCTGCACAGTTCTTGCGCAATCTGATCAAGGTAGTGCCATACGCCCTCCATACGGTACTGACCGATAACGGTATCCAGTTTGCGAACCGTGCCTGCGATCGGTACGCTGGCGATCACATTTTTGGCCGCGTCTGCACTGAACATGGCATTGGACATCGCCTCACCAAGATTAAGCATCCCTGGACTAATGGCCAGGTTGAGCGAATGAATCGGACCATCAAAGAAGCTACCGTCAAACGCTTCCATTACGACGATCACGAGCAGCTACGACAGCATCTGGCGGACTTCATCGATGCCTACAACTTCGGCCGAAGACTCAAGACGCTCAAGGGCTTGACCCCGTATGAATTCATTTGCAAGCAGTGGACATCCGAGCCCAAACGCTTCAGGATTGATCCAATCCATCAAATGCCGGGACTAAACAACTAGGACGTGTCATCTAATACGATAGTTGCTACGTTATCAGTAGCGTCATTCGTAGACATGCACTGACCAATGCCCAATGGGAGCAAATCAAAAGCCTACTTCTTGGCAGGGCCGGGCATGTGGGCGCTCCTGCCAAAAATAGCCGTCTCCTTGTTGACGCTGTGCTGTATCGCTATCGCTGCGGTATTGCTTGGCGCGATCTGCCCCAGCGCTTTGGCGACTTTCGAGTCGTTCACCTGCGCCACATGCGCTGGAGCCGCTCGGGCGTGTGGCTGCGGGTGTTTGAAGCACTCAGTGCGCTGCCTGATAACGAGTACGCCATGATCGATGCAACCATCGTGCGTGCCCATCAGCACAGCGCGGGTGCAAAAAGGGGGCAAAGCCAAGCCATCGGTCGCAGCCGAGGAGGTTTGAGCACCAAGATCCATGCCACCGTTGACGCTCTTGGCAACCCCACTGGTTTCCATCTCACAGCAGGGCAGGCATCGGATTTGGAAGGTGCAGATGTCTGGCTTGCGCGCACCGACGCGCAAGCCGTGATTGCCGACAAAGCGTATGACGCCCATGAACGCGTGGTTGAACCACTGCTGCGCCAGGGCAAGCAGGTTGTCATTCCCAGTATTCGGACGTGCAAAACTCAGCGCGGGTATGACCGCCATGTCTACCAAGAGCGGCATCTCATTGAGAACTTCTTTGCGCGGTTGAAGCAGTACAGGGGCATTGCCACGCGTTATGACAAAACGGCAGCGGCATTCTTGGGAGGGATCCACCTTGCGGCCGCTGTCGTCTGGCTCAATTGATGACGAGCCCTAGGGATATCACCGACCAAAAATCACGCTAGCCCTCTAATAATAATTTTAGACGTCTAATAAAATAGAGGTGAGGCATGTCAATGAAGAGAAGCAGTTGCGACGCAGAGAACAAGATTTTGTGCGCCGCAGCCGAAGCTGCCTCCACCATCTAGAAGAGGTGGCCAAGCCCGACTTCGCATCAATCTGCGTCGCCCGCATGCCGACATCGTTGCTGCTGGCTGCAAATGTGCATGTCATTTTTTAAACAGGAATTGTGCGGACATCTTAATGCCGGTACATGAGCGGATGGCGTCGGTGCCGTAAGAAATCACAAAAATCAGGAGACATGTCATGACAAGAGGAACTTTCTTGAAAATATCGGCTGCAATTGCCCTCCAGGCGTTGTCAATCTTTGCCTATGCTGATAGCGATTTCCCGAACAAGCCCGTAAAGCTGGTCATACCCTACGCTCCAGGGGGACTGCCGGACACCGTGGCCCGGGTTCTAGCCGAGAAAATGCAGGCAGACCTCAAGCAGCCGGTAATTGTCGAAAACAAGCCCGGCGGCGGCGGCGGCGTCGCCGTCACGGCCATCAAGCAATACCCTGCTGATGGTCATACCCTCCTGGTTACGGACGGCCCTCTGCTAGCGGTTTCTCCGATCATTATCAAGAACCTCAAGTACGATGCCCAGAGAGATCTGGATCCCGTTTCCCTGGTCGGTGTGGCCCCTCTGCTCCTGGTAACGAACTCTTCCGCCCCCTTCAAGAACATGCAGGATTTCATTCAATATGCGAAAGAGCATCCTGGCGAGTTGAATTACGGGTCTTCCGGAATCGGTTCAATCCACCACCTGACGGCAGAGGCCATGGCCCATTCGCTGGGCATCAATGTCAAGCATGTCCCATTCAAGGGTAGCTCCGCCTCCATTCCGGCACTGATCGGCAACCAAGTCGACATAACATTCGCCTCTCCCCCGAACCTGACGGGCTTCGTCCAAAGTGGCAAGGCCAGAATACTGGCGACCAACACCTTGGCTCGCAGCAAGGCCAATCCGGACATTCCTGCCATTTCCGAGTACGCCAAGAACTTCGACTTTGGCTTTACCGTGGTCATGCTGGCCAAGAAAGGAACGCCTGAGGCGTATCGGAACAGGATCAGCGATTCGGTCAAGAAAGCCGTCAACGATCCCGAAGTGAAGAGCAAACTGGAAAAAGCAGGAGTCGACTCCATTGCTGGAGGTCCTGCCGAGTTGGCGGCAAAGCTCGCATCTGAAAATAGCCGGGTCATTGCAGCGGCCAAGCTGGCCAACCTGAAACCGGAATAGAACCGGAAGCCTATTGCGACGACCTCGCAAACGCGGCTGTCGGGCCCGCTCAGGCTCATTCCGACCACCGCCGAGGGACGGGATCCGAGCGTGGCGACCAAGAGCATCTATGGCTTCTGGGCCACCAGGGATTTGCCTGCGGCGGAATTCGCCCATCTGAGCGATGCCCTGCGCAAAGTCACCGAACTGCCCGACGTAAAGCAGCGCCTGGAAACGCTGGGCGTGCTGCCGACCAGGGAGTCCCCAACAACCTTTGCCCAGAACATCGAAGAAGAGCTCAAACTCGTGCGGTGCTGACACGGGCAGAAGTCCAACCAGAGTGATGAGCTAACAGCCACTCATGCGGATGCTGGAAGGTTGCGCGTAGGGCTGCCCGTAAAGAATCAAGCGCATTGTGAAGAAGAGGAATTGGGGCAAAGGCCCCAAACAAAATGAAGGAGGCACCAATGATCGGACTAGCCAAGCATGCTGTGGCATGCGCTGTGTTGCTCAACGTTTGCGGAGCTGCAAACGCGCAAGGAAATGTCACCATTTATGGACGCATGGACTCCGGCGTCGACTCGCCCCGCTCGGGCGGCTCCAGCATCAGTCGCGTGTATTCGGGCGGCAGTGCTGGTAGTAACCTAGGTTTCCGAGGTGTAGAGAACCTGGGAGGAGGGCTCTCCGCCGTTTTTCGCCTAGAGCAAGGCTTCTATCTCGATGAAGGTACATTGGCCCAAGGCGGCCGTGCGTTCGGGCGCGAAGCATCGGTTGGCCTCAGCGATACAAGGCTCGGTACCGTGCAGATGGGGCGCATTCCTACGCCCTACTATTCAGTACAGGGTAATGTGGATGCCTTCATCTGGGAGGGGGCGGGCGGGCTGCTGTCGCTCACCCGAAACATCAACACAACAACGCAGCGTCAGGTGTTGCCGATGGGGATAGCGGCGCGCCAGGACAACGCCATCAGTTATGTATCCCCACGTTGGGGTGGCCTTGAGGTGCGCGGGCAGTATTCCTTTGGCGAGAAGTCCGCGACGATCGGTCGCGGTTACGGAGTATCTGCACGCTATCAGGTTGATAGCTTTGACCTCAATGCTGGCTTCCAACAGCAGGATGGCGCGGACAACGCTGCTTCAGGCAAGGTCTCGGCAATGGTGCTTGGGGGGTCCTATGATGCCCGCTTCGCCAAGTTTTTCTTCGGTACGACGGTTGAAAAGAACTCCTGCAGCACCTGCACCGGCACCATCGCCCGAATGCCTGGGACTTCAAGGAGCGAGTTCAGGCTGACCAACGTTGGCGTACGCGTGCCATTCGGGCCGTTCACCGCTATTGCCCAGTTCACTCGAGTTAACGACCGTTCCGACTACACGACCTCGACTGGCAATCGCGATGCCAATTGGATTGCCCTTGGCGGTGACTATGACCTGTCTAAGCGAACGCGTCTCTACTTTGGCGCCGCACGGATTACCAACAAGAACGGATCGCAGTATGTACTGGGCACCGGAACTGCTCAAGCTCCAGCAACTTTAGTCGGCTCGGCGAACGGAAGCTCGCGCAATATCTACATGGGAGTCCGGCACAACTTCTGAGGGCCGCCCTAGGCGCAACAAAGCATCCTTTCAATGCTTTGTTGCGCCTAGAGGTGCGCCGTCCTGCACAGGGCATCCCGCCTCCTTAGCATGGCAAGAACAGGCGTGATGCCGATCCCTCCGGCCACCAACACGCTATGGGAGGCAGTCTCGACCAGGGGGAAATGATTGTGCTGTCCGCTAATCTGGATGACGTCCCCGACCCTCAGCTTTTGATGGGCGTTGTTGCACAACTGGCGAATCGTGGCTCTGACACGCAAGCCAAGCTTGATATAAAGCTCAACTGCACGAATCCTGTCTGCGTATGAGTACATGAGCTACCTTGTATGGATGCCTCCCAGCCATGAGTAGTAACCCGCAATGCTTTGTGAAGAAGTCGGCTGCTGCCTTGTATCCGGCCTGTGATGTGGACGCTGGGTTGCCCCTTGTCCGCTGGCCCCGATGTAATCCGCTGACGAGCGCCTCATCTCCTAGGACGGACTTTTGAAGTCCGGTAGTTCATCCAGGTTTAGCTCGTCCCGGTCTGACCTGTTTCACATCACGCTGCTTTGTTGCTGCCTCATCGCCTTCACATCCTCCTTTCTCGGGTTGATCTGCTATCCGTTCAAGCCCCAAGCGGCCTGGTGCTCTGGTGGCCTCGTTGGTAGTCCTGCTGTCGGGCCGTAACGGCCCAGATCGTTCGCGCCATCTTGGCCGCCTGTGCCACGATCACAACGTTCGTTGGCCTCCTGGCTTGAAGCTGTTCCAGCCATGGGCCGGGCTCTTTCGCATGTCTCAGTACCGCACGCGCACCGTGAATAACCAAAGTCCGCAGGTAGGTGTCGCCCCGTTTGGAGATCCCCAGAAGATTTACCCGGCCACCTGTGCCTCGTTGCTTGGGTACCAGACCCAGCCAGGCACAGAATTCGCGCCCCGACTTGAATGCCTTGGCTTCTCCCATAGTGGCGATGGCCGCTGTAGCCGAGAGCAGGCCTACCCCGGGTATCGCCGCCACACGCTTCATGTCCACGTCAATGCGCAGGACCTCTGCAAGCCTCACCTCGATGGCCTTAATGTCTATCGCCAGTTGCTTGATGCGCTGGGCCTGCTCGCGCAGGCTATCGACGACATACTGTGGAATGCTGTTGGCAAGCGCCTCCAGTGCGAGTTCCAACTCGCCCAACAACGCCTTCTTGCCTCGCGCTAAGGTGGCTCCAAACTCATAGAGTAGTCCCCGCAACGCATTGATCTGCATGATCTTCATCCGCATCAACATCTCGCGCTGACGATGCAAGGTGAGCGTGGCTTGTTGCGCCAGCGTCTTCACGCCCACGAATTTGGTACCCGGCTGCTGGATCGCCAGCCAGATGGCGCGTGCATCTGTAGCGTCGGTCTTGTTGCCGTTCACGAATGGGCGCACGGCTTTGGCATGAATCAGCCGCACGGCATGGCCCTGCGCCGTCAACTCACGGGCCCAGTGGTGCGCTCCGCCGCAGGCTTCGATGCCGATCAAGCAAGGTGCACGGTTGGCGAAGTGCCCTAAAACCTTGGCCCGCTTTAGCTGCACGTTGACAATCTCGCCTGTGCTCATGTCCACGGTGTGAAGTTGGAACACGCTTTTGGCGATGTCCAGTCCAATGACCTGCAGGCCGGCCACCTGACCGATGATTTGCCCCGCGCTTTGGGTAGTACAACGATGCATGACGAAACCTCGCTGATGTTTGTGAAGACATTGGTCTATCAAGCCACGGGCACTTTGATACCGTATCCATTCAAGAGCCCAGCTCGTCTAGCGAACAAGCACACTCCCAAAACGGTCACGCTGTTCATCTTTATGCTTCTGCGGCCTTTGAGCTGCCCGTAGGCAGAGAGGCATCCATTACATCTCCCCTGGTAGTCCAAGTTTTTGTCCGCATCCCCACTAGCCCCCGGTGGGTCAGTTTTGCGTGGAAATCAACAACCTCGCAATATTTTCAGACTTTTCCATTGCCACGCTCCCTGCCTAGAGACGCCACAAATGCGGGTCGATGTTAGCCATATCCTGGTCGGCTTCTTTTAGGTCGGTGGATATCCAGGAAATGGTTGTCGATGTACTTATAAAAACACTGTGTACCGGCCTTACACGTACAGTGCGCTACACATATACTTCATTATTGGTCAATCGATTAATTAAATGGAAAAAATAGATGTTATCGGCCACGCTCCTAGCAAGCGGGTCAAGCAAAGAAAGCCAGGGCGGCCCGAGGGAATTAGTGCGGTTCGCGATGAGATCATGGATGCAGCAGAGGCGCAGTTCGCGGAACTGGGCTATGCAGGAACTTCATTGCGGGAGATCGCAGCAGCGACAAATGTCACGCAGGCTTTGATCAGCTACTACTTTGGTTCGAAATACGGATTGTTCGAAGAGACTTTTCTGCGCCGAGGGCAGCTTATCTCGCAGCAACGTACCGATTTGCTTGAAGCTTTGCTATGCAGGGGCAAGCCTACTGTTAGAGAAATTGTGCATGCCTTTCTTTCTCCGACATTGGCCTTGCGTGCGACTCTACAGGGACGATCGTTTTTGAGGCTGCAAGCTCGCATGCATACAGAGCCGCCGGAGATTTCATACAAAGTACGTACCGACGCTTACGGCTCATCTACTCAACGCTATGTGGAGGCCTTCCGGTTGGCCCTGCCACAGCTAACGGAGTTGGATGCGTATTGGCGCGTTACATTGATGGTTGGCACATATCTCTACGCGTTTTCGGATACCCATCGAATGGAGGAAATGACACCTAAAGGGCTTTATGACCCGGACGACACCGAAGCGCTCATTGATCAAGTGACGCGCTTCGTGGTCGGCGGATTCCTAGCGGACTAGGTTTCGATTTCAGCGTTTAAGCGTGACAAGTTGGGCATGCAGAGCTGCTAGGCTGATGACATCTGCATATTTTTGACGCATGTCGAACAGGCTGGCTTCGTGCGGGCCAATCGCACGATCGCCCACGCAGTCTTCAATTACGATGGGACGAAATCCCCAACACATGGCGTCCACCACGCTGGCGCGTACGCAGCCGCTGGTGACGCAGCCGGCCACCAGCAAGGTGCGTACTCCATGTTGCGTGAGCCAGGGAGCGAGGTTGGTGCCGAAGAACGCTGAGGGAACAGTTTTTCGCACGACCAACTCACCAGGTGCAGGTGCAAGAACATCGACAATAGCACTGGCAGGTGAGTGCTCTTTCAATCCCAACATGCCTGGCACTTTTGTACTGAAGATATTGGCGTCGCTATCGTTATCAGCGTAGACAATACGGCTATGTGCTACGGGCCATGCATGCTCACGGGCAGTCGAAAGTAGCTCTACGGAGCGATCAATGGCCTCAGGAATGTTTCCGCCGCCGAAAGTTCCAGGATCAGCAAATCCATTTACAAAGTCCACGATTAGAAGACCGATGGGGGCTTTAATGCCCAAGCCCGCACCGAAGCCTTGGCGTGAATAGACGTGAGACTCGTCAAGCATGGGTAACCTCCAGTGCGTAAGCAGATTTTGTAGGCTTCATCAGTGACTCCACGACTTGGCCGTCATTCACGACTTGCAGCCCATCGACAAAAACATTGCAGTGCCGCATTGGGATATCGATGTGGCAAGCAGTAGTTCGACTGCCCCCAGCTTCGTTGTTAGGACCAAGGGAAAAAAGAAAGTTGCCGCTAACGGCTCGAGCATCCATGCCCAGAGTAGCCTCGCGATCATAGAGGCCTAGCGTTGACCAAAAAGCACGCTTTTGCAGACCCCAGCCCACATGTGAAATTGCATAAGCTTCTGGATCGTCGAAAGACTCGATGTATTCGCGAAGCAATTCGGCTTCGGCATCGCCATCGATGCTAGTCACGAAGCCGTTCTCCACTGTGAGCGTGATGGGCTCGCCTACATAGCTTTTCATGGGAAGCAAAACATCGCCTTTGGCCAAGACAATGCGGCCTTGCGCGCCCCCCTCGTTCGGCCAGGTAAAGGCGAAGCCGCTAGGCCAGTGATCCCAACGGCCGGGCTGATCGACGAATCCATACTCTGCGGTTACCGGGTATTCGCCAAGTGGTAAGTGAAGATCAGTTCCTGAAGGAGAAGTGACATGCATCTCACGCCTGCCTTTTAGTAGCGCTACACCAGCTTGTACGCGCTCATAGTCTTCAAGTGTGGGAACTAGGCGTGCCAAGACCTCGGGAGGTTCTACTGCAAGCAGGATTTTTGTGCCTGACGCCAGGATCTCATGCTGCTCAGGAGAAAACAGCAGTGTCATCAAATCAAGCACCAGATCGCTGGCCTTCAGTGCAGCAATCGCTGCACGATTGCCCGTGAGTGGCGTCGTGCCAAGATAGGCAAGGGTATCGCGGCTGAGTGACTTCTCGCCATTGACCGGTGGCAAGTTGAGCTGGCTTACGCAGGCACCCAGCATAGTGGCCGAAGTGATCGCACAGCGTAGGGTTTGAGGGTGGGTGTGGTCGCTCGTCAGCACAGTGACGGCATCGCCGCGTTTGAGCTTGGAGAGGTTTAGTACTTGTGTCCAGGCGCGGATAAGTTCGGTGTCGCTGATGGCCATGGCAATCTCCGTATTAAATGATTTCGTTACTCCAGCGCTTGGCCGAGAAAGTTACCGAAGGCTTGATAAAAACCTTCCTCGTTATCCCAGGGGATCATGTGACCAGCATTACTGACGCGCTTTTCGTGCAGGCTTGGCACCAGCGCCCGGATTTCGGATACCTCTTCTTCGCGAATTACATCGCCTCGTTCTGCACTCATCAGCATTAGCGGTACTGCAATGTGTGGAAGATCGGCGTGAATGTCGTCCATTTGGAAGGCATTAAAGCTGGCGACAATCGCGCGTTCGTCGCAGGTGTGCAACCACTGTGCGCGCAATCGCAACTGCTCATCACTCCATGAGGGACAAAACTCGCGCATTTGCTCAAGGCTGATTCCTTTGCATGCCATGCGGATTGAGTCGATGTACCAAGTTAGATTGGCTGGATATGCTCGACGACCCGGGCCTGAGACGGGGGGGTCGACGGCTACTACACGCGTAAGACCGATAGGGTGATGGGACGCTGCTCGAATGGCAATGCGCCCTCCCATCGAATGGCCGACGAAGGCATATTTGGACAGACCTAGTGCCAATGCGAACGCATTGAGGTCAGCAGCTTGGGCATCCAGGCTGTAATCCAGGGCACTGGATGCCTCGCTTAGGCCTCTACCGCGGACATCGAGTACGTATGTGTCAAATTGGCGTCCGAAGCGCTCGGCAACAAAGCCCCATGTAACTGCTGGACTGGTAATGCCGGGGACGATGATGACCGCATCGCGCTCGGCACGTTGGTCTTTGTTACCGCCGTAGCGGAGGTAGTGTTGACGTATGTCATTGGCCCGCACCTGCGCGCCGTAGAGAAAGGTGCTGTCGAACATTAGGAAGCCTTCTTCGTTGAGTAGGCGCCCGATAGCAGCGCACCAGCTCCTGGGACTACTTGTTCTAGGCCGAGCTCGCTTAGCATCGCGTAGGTGGTCGCCACGGCTGCTGTCACCACCGGCTTACCTGTCGCGGCTTCTACTTGAGCAATCGCTGCGAGCGAGGGCATTTGTACGCAGGCGGAGAGCACGATCGCATCGACATCGTCAGTCTTCATGCCAGAAACGATGGCAGGCAGTTTAGAGGGGTCGTGACGACCAACTTCCAAGTTGTCTGCAATCTCAAGCGCTCTCCAGTCACTGACCTCAAAGCCTTCGTGCTCAATGTAGTCAATGACCAATTTGGTTAGGGGCACCATGTATGGTGCTACCAACGCAATACGTTTGACCCCCATGACCTTTAGAGCATCCACCAAGGCCCCTGCGCTGGTGATTACCGGAGCTTCCCCCTGATTGCTCGCAGTTGCCTTGCTGAGGCGCGACTGTGACGATCGGTGGTATCCATGACCCATGGCCATGATGGCAACTAAGCAAGCGTAGCCCAGTACATCCACACGCGCATCACTGAGTTCCAAGGCACAGCGATCGCTTTCGGCATCCATAGCCGCAAGCTCATCCTTGTTGACATGCTTCATTCGCATGCGAGCAGAGTGAAAGGTAAAACGCTCGGGGCGCACTTGTTCACGCAGGCGCAACATGGAAGGAATCTCAGTCTCCATTGTGGTGTTGGAGCTGGGAACGATTTGTCCGATACGGAATGAGGTTTTCATTGTCATCTTGTCTCCTGAGTTCAAGCCGTAGCGACCTTGGTGTTTTCGTTAAAGCGTTCAACGCAGGCGGTTGCGTCGTAGGAATAGACCCATTCGGCTTTGATACCCACGGCATTGGGATCCTTGGTCTGGGCGTTCTGGAAGTCCTCGTCCCGCTTTCTCTTCTCTTCAGGAGTGGAAAGGTGATAGGTGCGACCACGTTCACGTGCTTCTAGTTGCACGCGAGCGGTGCGTGGACGACGCTCAGCTTCGTAAGCATTGAGCGCTTCATTCAGGTCTCCGCTGAAATGCGAGATTGCTGTAGCAAGCACATAGGCATCCTCAATGGCCATAGCCGCACCCTGCGAGAGGAAAGGCAGCATGGGGTGGGCCGCGTCGCCCAGAAGCGTCACATTGCCCTTTGACCACTGGGTCATAGGGTCGCGATCAAACAATCCCCACTTGAAGATTTGTTGAGCGTCGGTCTTCTCAAAGAGGTGGATGATGTTGTCGTGCCAGCCTTCAAATGCAGCTAACAACTCTTCTCGGGTACTGGGCTCAGTCCACGACTCTGTGACCCAGTTCGCGCTTTCGTTGACTGCAACGATGTTGACTGCGGCGCCACCTTTGACGTAGTAGGTGACGATATGTGCTTTGGGGCCCATCCAGAATGAGGCGTCCGGGGTCACAAAAGGCAGCGGGTGCTGCTCTACCGGAACTACTGCGCGCCAGCACATATGTCCGGTGTACTGCGAAGGTGTCTTACCCCACAGAGAATCTCGCACTACAGAGTGAATGCCATCAGCACCAACGATCAGGTCGGCTTCAAATTGAGTGCCATCGCTGAAATGCGCTACGGCTTTGTCCTTGAGCTGGGTAATTCCAGTGCATGAGACGTTAAAGCGCACGCGATCTGCAGGGATGCCTTGGCACAAGATCGCATGCAAATCTGCTCGATGCACATGCCAAAAGTCTGCGCCAAACAACTTTGGGCACACCTCGCGCAAGGGCGTGTGAAACAGTTCTCGGGCATCGTCCCAGTTACGTCCAACCATGGCATTGGGTAAGAAGCCGATACGTGCCAGTTCTTCGCCAAGTCCCAGTGCTCGTAAAACCTTGGCTGCATTAGGCGTCATCTGAACGCCTGCGCCAATTTCTCCAAATGCATTCGCGCGCTCAAAAACGTATGCGTCGATGCCAGACAACCGAAGTGAGCGCGCCAGAGCTACGCCTCCAATACCGCCGCCGACGATGCCCACTCGCAGTGATTTACTCATTTTAGTGACTCCTTGATCTGGGCAGTGCCGCTGCCCTGAGTTGATTGAACGATTAATTAATTAATTTTTGAACAAATAAAAGATGCATATGGGTGCCCCCTAGAAGTTGCTTAGCCACCAAGATAAGCGCTGAGGATCTCAGGGTCCTCGAGCAGACCAGCTGCATTGCGGTCTGCCACGACACGGCCTGTTTCGTAGACATAAGCACGTGTGGCGACTGACAAAGCGTTGTGCACGTTCTGCTCCACCAGAATCACGGTGACACCATGGGCGTTGATTTCACGAACGAACTCGAATACTTCTTCAGCCATGCGAGGACTCAAACCAAGGCTGGGTTCGTCCAACAGCAAAAGACGTGGCTCTGACATCAACGCGCGACCAATGGCCAACATTTGCTGCTCGCCACCGCTTAATGTGCCGGCCAGTTGCTTGTGTCGTTCTTTGAGGCGAGGAAAGCGCTCATAGACCTGGCCCATGCGTCGCTCAATTTCAGACTTGGACTTGCATAGATAGGCCCCCATGGACAGGTTTTCGTCCACTGTCATGCTGGGCCATACATGACGTTCCTCTGGAGATTGCGCGATACCTTGTCCAACTACGCGGTCAGCTGCTAGGCCACCGATGCTTTTCCCTTGGAAGAAAATTTCACCGCGTGTTGGTTTGAGTAGACCTGAAATAGCTCGCAAAGTGGTGGTCTTACCGGCGCCGTTTGCACCAATCAGTGCAACGACTTCACCTGGTAAAATGCTTAGGTTCACTCCATGCAGTGCAGCCGTCTTTCCATAGCTGACATACAGATCGCGCAGCTCAAGAATGGGCGTACCAGAGGCTTTGCCCTGTGCGCTTGCATGCATTTCATGCTTGCTAATTGCGTTCATGCTTTCTTTCCTCCACCGCCTAGGTAGGCTTCAACCACTCGGCTGTCGGCTTGAACTTGTGCAGGTGTTCCTTCAATCAGCTTTTCACCGAAATGCATGACAACGACACGGTCTGAGACACCCATCACCAAACTCATGTTGTGTTCCACAATCAGAATGGACTGAACCAGGGTGCCTCGTAGAGTTTTAAGAATCTCACCGAACTGGCGAGCCTCTTGGCTATTGAGGCCCGCTGCAGGTTCATCCAGCATGAGAATTTCGGGTTTAGCCGCGAGCGCGAGCGCCACTTCTAGAAGTCTGAGCTCGCCGCACGACAGTACCGATGCTGGTGTGTGCATGCGATGAGTTAGGCCCATGGTGTGAACGATGTGTTCCGCGCTTTCCTTTACGGCGGATTCGGTTGCACGAACCGCACGGTTGGGAAAGAACGTACGCCATAGTGACTGATGGGCCTCCAGGTAGTGACCGGTCAGGACGTTCTCAAATACGGTAAGAGATTTGAGAATATTTGTCTTCTGAAAGCTGCGAACAATGCCCATGCGAGCCATGTGATAAGGCTTCCGGCCAGTAACGTCGTTGCCCGAAAAGTTCACTTGTCCCGAGCTAGGGGTGTAAAAGCCCGTTATCAGGTTGAAGCAGGTGGTTTTGCCTGCTCCGTTAGGGCCAATCAAACCGACGATCTCTCCTTGATTGACATCGAAGCTAATGTCTTTGACTGCGTGGATACCACCGAAGGATTTACCTAGCCCACGTACCTGCAAGGAGTGTGATGAACTCTGTGCCTGGATTGCGCTCATGCAGTTCTCCCTTCTGCTTTTAATGATGCTTGAGCCTTAAGAGCGTTTGCTAGTCGTGACTCGCGCCATTGAATAACAAAACTCATCAGGCCACGGGGTAGGAACAGCACAATGGCGATCACTACGAGGCCAAAGATGGAGAGACGCAGTTCCTTAGCTTCACGCAAGTACTCTTCCAGGCAGGTGACCAATAACGCACCGATCAGGGGGCCGACGAGCGTTCCTTTTCCTCCAACAAGCACCATGATGATCATGCTTACCATGAAGGCAAATCGGAATACTTCAGGTCCAACGAAAGAGATGTAGTGTGCGTAAAAGCCTCCGGCCATTCCGGAAAGGAGCGCACCGAGCACCAGAGCCATCATGGAATAGCTCAGTGGCCGAATGCCGATAGATTGCGCCACATATCGGTTTTCACGCACAGCTACCGCAGCACGGCCCGCATTGGAATACACGAAGCGGAAACTGAGGTAAAGCGTAATTGCTAGCAAAGTCCAGGCTATGCCGTAGTAAAACTGCTTGGCTGCCAGGTTACCGCTGTCTCCTAACCAACTGGGTTGGGGAATGCCTGCAATACCCATGGGGCCGTTGGTCAGGGCAATCCAGTTGTCAGCGACGAGGCGCAGTACTTCGGCGAACGATAGCGTCACGATAACGAAGAACGGACCCTGTAAACGTAGGGTGATGCCTCCGATGATTACGCCCACTAGTGCTGCCAATAGACCTGCTGTAGGGATGGTGGCCCAGATGGGCCAACCGTACTGTGTTGAGAGTATGGCCGCAGCGTAGGCTCCGGTTCCCAAAAAGGCAGTGTGACCTAGCGAGAACTCACCCACATAGCCAACCACTAGGTTGAGGCTACTCGCCAATACGGCATAAAACAGCACCATGATGGCGATATGCAGCAAGTACTGATCACTCACCATTAGAGGCAATAAAGCAGCCAGCGCCATTAGGGCAAAAAGACAGTGCTTCTCGAGTTTCATGCACGCTCCGATCTTTTGGAAAATAGCCCATATGGCCGGAAAACAAGAGTCAGAATCACCATAGCAAAGCCGACGATATCGACCCATCCGGTTGCCACGTAACCGCCCCACAAGGCCTCTACTACACCCAGTAGAAGACCACCAGCAATGGCTCCGGCAAAGCTACCCATGCCTCCCAGGATCACCACCACAAATGCCTTCATGCTGACTAGGCCGCCAACAGCGACTTGAGCTGAATAAATTGATCCAAGCAGCATGCCTGCCATGGATGCAATCACAGTTCCCATAGCGAATGTGGCCGCATAGACATTAGCAGTGCGCACCCCCACAAGCTGTGCCGCCATGGGATCTTGGAAGGTGGCGCGCATGGCTCGTCCTAGACGTGTTTTGTGGATGACCAACCACGCCATAACAATCATCACTGCGCAGACAAGCACTGCAAAGACTCGCAGTTTTGTCAGGACCACAGGACCGAAGAACATTGGTCCAGCTGAGATTGGTGCTTCGACCTTCAAAGGCGCGGTCCCCACTGTCAGCAGAGCGGTGTTGGCCAGGAATATCGAGAGTCCAATCGTTAACAGAATGCCGGGTTCTTCGCCTTGGTTGCGAATACGCTCAATCAAAAAGCGATCAATCAACCAGCCAAAGATACCCATCACGACAGCCACCAGAGCAAGACCGCTGAAGAAGTCGAGCCCCAACCTGGTAGTTGCCCACCACCCCATGACACCGCCGAGCATATACAACTCGCCATGAGCAAAATTAACCACTCGCATCAGTCCAAGGATCAGAGTCAATCCAAGCGCTGAGAGCGCATAGAACGAACCCGTCACTAGGCCGTTGGCGAGGTACTGCAGAAGTAGTTCCATCGTCCGAATCCTGTATCAGTCTTGTACTCTTATGGCTTTTCGGTCGCGGACTGGGCAACCACCTGCGGCTCGCGCTGGTTGATTTGCACCAGTACTACATCAAAGCCGTAAGCCTCGCCCTTTTCGGTGAAACGGTAGCGGCCATTTGGTGCGGCATAGTCGGTCTTGCGAAGCGCATTGCGAATAGCTTCAGGCTCTGCCTTGCCTGCACGTGCTACGGCATCCAGCATGATGTTCATAGCGTTGTATCCAGCCGCGCCGTACTTGCCTGGTTTTTCTTTGTAGGCTTTGCTGTATTGCTCTACAAAGGCTTTGTTCCGCTCATTTGTGAGACTTGATGCATAGGGCACTGCGGCATAGATACCTTCTGACGCATCTCCAGTGAGACTGATGAAGTCCGACGTTGCCCATGAACCAACGCCAAAAATTTTGGAGTTGATGCCAAATTCTTTGAACTGCTTGACAAGGATGGAGCCGTCTTGCGTCTCTGCTGCAACAAACACGCCATCTGCTTTACTTGCACGAAGCTTTGTAAGCAATGTGTAGAAATCGGTCACGCCATGGTCAAAGTATTCCTTCATGACCGTTTTAACGCCCAAGGACTCCAAGTCCTTGGAGAAGTCCTCAACGCCGCCACGACCCCAGTCGTCATTTACGCCGATATAAGCCACCTTCTTTAGCTGGAGCTTGTTTGCCAGGATCTTGCTAAAGGTCTTGGACATGAGCCGATCAGTTTCTGCCGAACGGAAGAAGTACTGCATACCTTTTTCTGTCAGGTCAGCTTTAGAAGAAACGCCTGAGACAAAGGGAACTTTGTACTTCTCAGCGACGGGCATCACCGCTGCAGTGGCTGAGCTGCAGAAAGCCCCTTGCAGCGCCACAACTTTGTCGCGCTGTAACAGCTTTTCGGCCGCATTGACCGAATTGGCAGGGCGGCACTGGCCATCTTCAATGACAAGCTCGACCTTTCGACCCAGCACACCGCCTGCGGCGTTGCGCTGTGCTACGGCTAGCTTGGCACCATTGACGGATGCTAGGCCGTTGTACGCAACTGATCCGGTTAACGGTTCGATCACGCCAATTTTTACCGTCTCTTGCGCAGTGGCTGCGGCGGTAACCGCAAGCAGGCTTGCCAGGGACATCAGTTGAGACCATTTGTGCATTTCACTCTCCAGATGAGGACAGACACCCATCTGATGTGCCAGCTTCTGCTAGCCCACCAGTACTAATAAATTAAACGACCAATTAATTAAGTGCCTGAAGAATATCCGCCAAGGCGGAAATCTAGCTTCGGGGTTAACCCGGGCAACTAATTGAACGTTACGCAAGCAAGTTTAGTGCCAATCTGGGGATCTGTTTTGCGCTGTCAAGATAGGGAAGCTAGGCGCCAAGTGTCACTTGCGGTGCACCAACTAGGGTCCTGTGCACTTGCAAAGTGCAAAGATCAACTCGAAATCGTGCTCATCGCGAGCCATGGAACAAGAGCAAGGTCGTCGAGCAGAAGTCGCCGTGTTAATTTCCACGCATAACTGACCCACCGGGGGCTAGTGGGGATGCGGCATAAATCTTGGACGGTTATGCAGCAATCCCGAGGGCCCTGCGGTACTCAACAGGGCTCCGTGCCCCTAACGAGATCTTGATCCGTTGCTCGTTGTACCAACGGATGTACGCGTCCAGAGCTTGCGTGAACTGCTCAATGCTCGTGGTTTGCCAGTCGCGGGCATAAAACAATTCGTTTTTGAGCCGCCCGAAGAAGCCTTCACAGGCCGCATTGTCCGGTGAGTACCCCTTACGTGACATCGAGCGCACTAACTTGGCATCAGCGATGCGTGACAACCATCCTGGCCAGCGATAGTGGGCACCACGGTCTGAGTGAACCACAGGTTGCACTTCGCTGTCATTGAGCTTGGCGATCGCGGCATCCAGCATCGTGTTGACCAGTTCAGCGTCGGGGCGTGTTCCGATAGACCAGCTCACCACCATTCCATCGAAGCAATCGATCATGGGCGACAGGTAGACTTTGCCGGCGGGTAGTTGGAACTCCGAGATGTCGGTCAGCCACTTCTGGTTAGGCGCAGTGGCATTGAAGTCGCGATTCAGCAAGTTCTCAGGTGCAGGGCTAATCTCTCCCAAGTAGGAGCCGTAGCGGCGTCGTTTGGGCGCAGCGGCCACCAGCCCTTCCTGCTTCATCAGGCGCCGGACCACCTTCTCCGAGATCCACACGCATTGCCTGACCAGTGAGGCCTGGATGCGACGGTAGCCATAGCAGCCATGGTTGCGCTCGAAGATGTCCGTGATCGTTCGGCGCACCGCGACATACTTTTCGTCAGCGTTGAGCCGAGCTCGATGGTAGAAGTACGAGCTGCGAGCCAGGACTAGCGAGGCGAGCAACTCGGCAAGTGAGTATTCATGGCGCAGGGCATCAACCAGAAGTGTCTTCTCACGATTGCTCAGGAGATGAAGGTCGATGCCCTGGTCCTTTTTTAGGAGCTCGTTTGCCTTCTTCAATAACTCCTGTTCCAACTGCAACCGCCTCACTTGACGACGTAGCGTCTTGAGTTGCTGCTCCAACTGGGACAGCTCCGAACCCGTTGAAGAATCATTGAAGCGCTTCATCGATGCGAGAGCCTCTGGCCCCAATAGTTGATTGCGCCAGTTGTACAGCGTCTCTCGACACACGCCAACGTCGTCAGCAATGGCTTGGACGCGTCCTTGACGTGTGCACAGTGCGAGCACCGCAGCGTGCTTCTGCTCGTTCGACGATGCTCCAAGCAGGCGTGGCCGAGCCCGGGGATTGAGCTCTTGAACCCAAGCGTGAAGTGAGGCCCTCCCGGGATAGCCAAGAGCCTTGATTGTGAAAGCCACGCAGCGCCCGTGCGTCAGATAGTGTTCGACGGCCCGAGCCTTTTGCTCAGCGGTGAACTTCGGTGGGCGAACAACCGCTGTCTTCAAGGCTCGACCCTGCTCGTACTCGCGGTGCCAGCTCTTGAGCGAATTCTTGGTGGGATAGCCCAACTGCTGAATGGTTGCCGCGACTCGTTTGCCTAGCTGGATGTAGAGCGTCACCGCGCGGATTCGATCTTCGTATGAATACATGAACTACCTCTCAGTAGTCCAAGATTTCATCCGCATCCCCAGTGGGTCACTTCTGGGTGGAAATCAACATCCTGGCCTCGCGCGCCCGAAAGCACTTGCACCTCATCTCGGAGGCCGGTCGCTCACGCGGAAGATATGGGAGCTACGAGCCCACCGAGGTCCTAGCACGCTGTGAGTTTGATTACAACGGGTAGTGAGGGCGACGCAGCTACCGCAAGAGAGATTTTGTCCTGCGTCTATTTCCTACGGCCCTGGCTTCGCGCCAGCGAGGTGATTGGCCCAAAGGTCAACCAACGGCTGCTATCGGGGATACGCCTTGGTGGTACGAACGGCAGCATCGGTCGATTGCTGGCCGACACGAACGACCGCTGATGGGTACCTCAGGTTTGTCGCGCTGTCCCATCAAGTCTACCGTCCGGCGACAGACCGCTCACAGCCTAAAGCACCTGCTCAGCCTTGATTTCAAGCGACCCGCATTTTTTTAGCACCTTCAACTACGCCCAACGACTCGCGTAAATTATCCAAATAGTCAGCCCACTGCTGAATCTGATCGAAGCGCTTTGCCAAGTACTTCGTCCGGTTGTAGCTGCGTCCATTAGCATCCTTAACGGCGTGCGCTAGATTAGCTTCAATCGCCAGCGGATCGAGATCAAGCTGATCAACCAACATGGTTCTGGCACTAGCACGAAAACCGTGCCAGCTTTGCTCATCGCCATATCCCAAGCTATACAGGGCTGTACGCACAGAGTTATCTGACATGGGCCGGTCATGATCTCGCTGGCCAGGGAAAACATAACGGCCACGTCCACTGAGAGGCTTCAGCTCACGAAGCATCGCTACCGCCTGTTTGGGCAACGGCACCACATGCGGCTCGCCGTTTTCCTTCTCTTGCACAGAACGCTTCATTTTTGCGCTAGGAATCGTCCACAGTTGCCCATCCAAATCAAGCTCCTCCCACTCCATCATCCGCAGATTGGCTGGGCGCTGATAAAGCAACGGTGCCAGCAAAAGCGCCGTTCGCACGAACGGGCCGCCTTTGTAGGCATACATTGCCCTCAAAAGTTCGCCAAAGCGCTGTGGTTCCACAATGGCTGGGAAGTTGGTGCCTCGATATGGAGTCAATCGAGCTTTCAGACCTTCTGTGATGTCACGCTGTGTATTGCTGGCTGTAGGCAGCCAGTAACGCCAGACCTGCCGCGCCAGCATTAGTGCACGGTCAGCGGTCTCAACAGCACCACGCGCTTCCACTTTCTGCAGCACTGCCAACAATTCCATGGGCTGGATCTGAGCCATTTCCCGCTCACCGATATACGGAAACAAATCACGCTCTAACTGACGAAGCATCCGTTCTGCATGACCAGGACTCCAACGGGGAACCTGCTTGTCATACCACTCCAAAGCTACAGCTTTGAAAGTGTGAGCAACTCCATTTGGATTGACCAGTTTCTCCAGCTTGCGTGCCTTGGCGGGATCGACGCCTTCTGATTTCTGCAGCCGAGCAACATCTCGGGCTTTCCGCGCAGCAGTCAAACTGACCTGCGGATAGCTGCCTAACGCCAGCCTCCCCTCTTTACCGTCTTTTCGATACTTCCAAAACCAACGACGAGACCCTGCTGGGCTGACCTCAAGGTACAAGCCACCAGCATCAGAAAAACGCTCTCGCTTGGCGCCAGGGGAGCAGACTGCGTTTCGGCACTGTGCATCAGTCAACATAGGGGGAACAAATCCTATTTAAAAAAAACCCACCACAGAGGGGAAAGGGGGAACAATATGGAAGAAATTTACCATTCCCCCCGCTTGTTCCCCCACCTGTTCCCCATGTATTCATTGGCAGCAGTGAGATCAGTTAAGACGCAACAAGACGATAAGTCATTGATTTTTCAAAAGAAAAAGGGGTTCAATGAACTTCATTGAACCCCTTTGGATGGGTGTATGGTGGAGCTGGCGGGAATTGAACCCGCGTCCGTAAGCCTTCGCCGGACAGATCTACATGTTTAGTGCTCTGTTTTAAATCTCGCCACCCAAACCCCGCAGGCACACGCTGCCTGGGTAGCCAGCTTCCTAAAATCTCGCCAAATACCAAGAAGCCCGGTATCCAGCCAGCTAATGTAAATTCCCTTGCAGCCGGGAGGTATTGCTACCCCCTTGCCCAGCCCACTAGCGTGCTGTTGCAAGGCTCACCGGATTAAGCGGCGAGTGCGAAACGTTCGTCGTTTGCAGTTAGTTTTTTGAATGGAGATTTACGAGCGTCACTCAAGCTCGACATGCACCGCACCGGTCCCGAACCCACGTCGAAACCAGGACAGCCCCTTAGTTCCTATTCTAGCCTCATCCCAGCAACTTTAACAGCTCAAGCGGTGAATTGATATGTGCATCAGCCCCCCAATGAACCGTATCTGCTGTTGCACCCAGGTAGCCATAGCGTGCAGCTACAGTTTTCATGCCCGCTGCTGCGCCCGCCTGGATATCGCGCTCGTCATCTCCGACATAGATGCAGTGCTCGGGAGCAATCTGCATGCGTCGTGCGGCTTCGAACAGAGGCTCGGGGTGAGGCTTGGCATGCGGCGTCGTGTCCCCGCTCACCACGGCCGCAGCCTGGGCAAACAAGGGCATCTGACGAGTCAACGGGTCGGTGAAGCGCATGGACTTGTTGGTCACCACCCCCCATAACAACGGGCCGGCTTCCAATGCCCGGATCAACTCGGACACGCCCTCAAAAGCATAGGTGCGCTCGGTCATGCATTGCTCGTAATTGCGAAAGAACTCCTCGCGCATTTCCGCAAATCCTGCAGACTCTGGCGTCATGCCGAACGCAATACCCAGCATTCCACGAGCCCCAGCCCCGGCCATATGGCGGTAGGCATGGAGAGGCAGCGACGGCATGCCGCGATCCACACGCATCTTGTCCGCTGCAGCACCCAGATCAGGAGCGCTGTCGATCAAAGTGCCATCCAGATCAAAAAGAACGGCTCTAACGTGCTTCCACATGGCTGTCACTCCTGCGGGCGGCGTGTTGCCAGCATGTAATTGACCGAGGTGTCATTGCTGAGCCAATAGCGGCCCGAGATCGGGTTGTGCTCCATGCCTTTGCTGCCTTGCACATCCAGGCCGGCTTCGCGCACAAAGCGGGCCAACTCGCTTGGGCGCAGCAACTTGGCATACTCATGAGTGCCTTTGGGAATCATCTTGAGCAGGTATTCGGCAGCCACGATCGCCAGCGCAAAAGCCTTGGCATTGCGATTGATGGTTGAAAAGAACACCCAGCCGCCAGGCTTGACCAGTTGGGCACATGCCCGCACGATGGACGCAGGATCGGGCACATGCTCCAGCATTTCCATACAGGTCACCACATCAAAACTGGCCGGCTGCTCCTGCGCCAGTTGCTCGACGCTGACCTCATGGTATTGAATATTGGGCGTTCCCGCCTCCAGAGCATGCAACTGCGCGACGCGCAAAGCCTTGGTTGCCAGATCGATACCCACCACCTTGGCCCCTTTGCGCGCCATGGAGTCCGCCAAAATGCCTCCGCCACAGCCCACATCCAGCACACGCTGGTTCGCCAATGGTGCCTGGGCGTTGATCCAGTCCAGTCTCAGGGGGTTGATCTGATGCAGTGGCTTGAATTCACTCTCGGGATCCCACCAGCGATGGGCCAGGCTGGAGAATTTTTCCAGTTCTGCCGGGTCGGCATTGATAGTGTTGCTCATGGTGCAATTGTCCGCGATTACCGCGATGGATCGGGCATAAAAAAAGCCCCGTTACCGGGGCTTTTTGTGTAGCAATCGAAAGATTACTGAGCAGCCTTGGTGCCCACAACTTCGATTTCCACGCGACGGTTTTGAGCGCGACCAGCAGCAGTCTTGTTGTCTGCCACGGGTTGCTTCTTGCCCTTGCCTTCGGTGTACACGCGGCTCTTTTCGATGCCCTTGGACACCAGATAAGCCTTCACAGCTTCAGCGCGACGCACCGACAGCTTCTGGTTGTAAGCATCGGAACCAATGGAGTCAGTGTGACCCACGGCGATGATGACTTCCAGGTTGATGTCCTTGATCTTGCCGGTCAGGTCATCCAGCTTAGCCTTGCCTGCGGGCTTCAGCACGGACTTGTCGAAGTCGAAGAAAGCGTCAGCAGAGTAGGTAACCTTAGATGCCACTGCAGGCTGGGGAGCCACAGGAGCGGGAGGCACAACGGCGGGAGCGGGAGCAGCAACCTGGGCCTTCAGAGCACCGTCGCAATCAACAGCGGCAGTAGCAGGAGTCCAGTTGGCATCGCGCCAGCACAGTTCGTTCGTGCCGTTCTTCCACACCAGTTCGCTGGTGCCGTTTTGCCAGTTGTCGATAGTCTTGCCACCGTCAGCAGCCTTCACTTGTGCGCCAGCGGCTGTCACGAGGGCAGCAGAGGCAAACAACATCGCCACTTTGTTCAGTTTCTTCATGGTTCTCCTCTTGGGGAAAAAGCCGCAGCAGGGCTGCGAATCTGTGGACGTCATCAGTGACCATCACCAAAAACGTTGAAATGATTGTGCCATACGTAACATGCAAGAGTGTTGTCAACTAGGCACCAACAAGTAGGACAGCTATGTAATTCCTCAGTTATGTTGCTCTGCTGCCACACGCCATTCGACCTAAAATGGCTGTTTTCCAGCCGTCAAAGTATCACTAGACATGACCCAGTTTGCTAAAGAAACTCTGCCCATCAGCCTTGAAGAGGAGATGCGTCGCAGTTATCTCGATTACGCCATGAGCGTGATCGTGGGCCGGGCGCTTCCTGATGCGCGTGATGGCCTCAAGCCCGTGCACCGCCGCGTTCTGTACGCCATGCACGAACTCAATAACGACTGGAACCGCCCCTACAAGAAGTCGGCGCGTATCGTCGGTGACGTGATCGGTAAATACCACCCTCACGGCGACAGCGCGGTCTACGACACCATCGTGCGTATGGCGCAGGACTTCTCGCTGCGCCACATGCTGGTCGATGGTCAGGGCAACTTCGGCTCGGTGGACGGCGACAGCGCCGCCGCCATGCGTTACACGGAAATCCGCCTCTCCAAGATCGCTCATGAAATGCTGGGCGACATCGACAAGGAGACCGTGGATTTCGGCCCTAACTACGACGGCTCCGAGAGCGAGCCGCTGGTGCTGCCAAGCCGCCTGCCTAACCTGCTGGTCAACGGCTCCTCGGGTATTGCCGTGGGCATGGCCACGAATATCCCGCCGCACAACCTCAATGAGGTCGTGGACGGCTGCCTGCATTTGCTGCAGAACCCCGAAGCTTCCATCGACGAGCTGATGGAGATCATTCCCGCACCCGACTTCCCCACGGCCGGCATCATCTACGGCATCAACGGCGTCAAGGAAGGCTACCGCACCGGCCGTGGCCGCGTGGTGATGCGTGCCAAGTGCCACTTCGAGGATATCGACAAGGGACAGCGCCAGTCCATCATCGTTGACGAGCTGCCCTACCAGGTCAACAAGAAGACGCTGCAGGAGCGCATGGCCGAGTTGGTGCACGAAAAGAAGATCGAGGGCATCAGCCATATCCAGGACGAGTCGGACAAGTCCGGCATGCGCCTGGTGATCGAATTGAAGCGCGGCGAAGTGCCCGAGGTGGTGCTCAACAACCTCTACAAGCTGACGCAGCTGCAAGACACCTTCGGCATGAACATGGTGGCGCTGGTCAACGGCCAGCCCAAGCTCTGCAACCTGAAGGATCTGATCCAGGTCTTCCTGGAGCACCGCCGCGAAGTGGTGACCCGCCGCACCGTGTTCGAGCTGCGCAAGGCGCGCGACCGCGGCCATGTGCTGGAAGGTCTGGCCGTCGCACTGGCCAATATCGACGACTTCATCGCCATCATCCGCAACGCTCCCACACCTCCCGTGGCCAAGGCCGCGCTGATGGAAAAGTCCTGGGACAGCAAGCTGGTGCGCGAGATGCTCACCCGCACGCGCACCGACGGCGGTGTGGTCAATGCCGACGACTATCGCCCCGAGGGCCTGGAAGTCGAATTCGGCATGCAGCAAAACGGCCTGTACCGCCTGTCCGAGACCCAGGCCCAGGAAATTCTGCAGATGCGTCTGCAGCGCCTGACGGGCCTTGAGCAAGACAAGATCGTGGCCGAGTACAAGGACGTCATGTCGGTCATCGAAGACCTGCTGGACATCCTGGCCAAGCCCGAGCGCGTCTCCATCATCATTGGCGAAGAACTCAACGCCGTGAAGGCCGAGTTCGGTCAGTCCAAGAAGGGCGAGCGTCGCTCCACCGTCGAGTACAGTGCGCAAGACCTGTCCACCGAAGATCTGATCACGCCCACCGACATGGTGGTGACGCTCTCGCACACCGGCTATATCAAGAGCCAGCCCCTGTCCGAGTACCGCTCGCAAAAGCGCGGTGGCCGCGGCAAGCAGGCCACGGCCACCAAGGAAGACGACTGGATCGACCAGCTCTTCATTGCCAACACACACGACTACCTGCTGTGCTTCTCCAACCGCGGCCGCATGTACTGGCTCAAGGTCTGGGAAGTGCCCTCGGGCTCGCGCGGCTCACGTGGTCGCCCCATCGTCAACATGTTCCCGCTGCAGGACGGCGAGAAGATCAACGTGGTGCTGCCGCTGACCGGCGAAAACCGCAGCTTCCCCGAAGATCACTTCGTCTTCATGGCCACCAGCATGGGCACCGTCAAGAAGACGGCGCTGACCGAGTTCAGCAACCCGCGCAAGGCCGGCATCATTGCCGTGGGCCTGGACGAAGGCGACTACCTGATCGGCGCCGCGCTGACCGACGGCAAGCACGATGTGATGCTGTTCAGCGACGGCGGCAAGGCCGTGCGCTTTGACGAGAACGATGTGCGCCCCATGGGCCGCAATGCGCGCGGCGTGCGCGGCATGAACATCGAAGAGCATCAGAACGTGATCGCCATGCTGGTCGCCGAGGCCGACGACGGCACGGGCAACGTGGTGGCGGGTTCGCAAAGCGTGCTGACCGCCACCGAAAACGGCTACGGCAAGCGCACGGCCATCAGCGAATACACCCGTCACGGCCGCGGCACCAAGGGCATGATTGCGATCCAGCAGTCCGAGCGCAACGGCAAGGTCGTGGCCGCCACCCTGGTGGCGCCCGAGGACGAGATCATGCTGATTACCGACACCGGCGTGCTGGTGCGCACCCGGGTTGCGGAAATCCGCGAGCTGGGCCGTGCCACGCAGGGCGTGACGCTGATCAACCTGGACGAAGGTGCCAAGCTCATCGGCCTGCAGCGCATCGTCGAAAATGATGCCAACGACAGTGCCGGCGACGACAGCGAGGCCGATGAATCCGGCAGCGCCGGCGCAGAAGGCACTGCAGAGTCCGGCGACGCCAGCTGATCGACCAGCCCCTGGCTGGCCCGACCCGGACCAGACGCCACGCGACATGCACGCATGTCCGTGGCTGAATATTTTGATAGCTGAAAGCGCAATCTAGAAAAGCGTTTTCACATGTTTTGAGCGTAAATCTGATGAACCGCCCTTTTAACTTCTCCGCAGGCCCCGCCGCCATCCCTGAAGAAGTGCTGCAGACCGCAGCCGCCGAAATGCTGGACTGGCACGGCTCCGGCATGGGAGTGATGGAAATGAGCCACCGCGGCAAGGAATTCATCAGCATTTACGAAGCCGCCGAAGCCGATCTGCGCGAGCTGCTGGCCGTTCCCGCGCATTTCAAGATCCTGTTCATGCAGGGTGGCGGCATTGCCGAAAACGCCATCGTGCCCATGAACCTGTCGCGCGCCGGCGTGGTGGACTTTGTGGTCACCGGCAGCTGGAGCCAGAAGTCGGCCAAGGAAGCCGCCAAGTACGCCAGCGATGCCAATGTGGCCGCCAGCGCCAAGGACAGCAACTACACCACGATTCCCGCCGCCAGCAGCTGGAATCTGAGCCGCGGCGCCAGCTATGTGCACATCTGCAGCAACGAGACCATTCACGGCGTGGAGTTCCATGAGCTGCCCGACCTCCAGGCCCTGGGCTCGGATGCACCGCTGGTCATCGACTTCTCCTCGCATGTGGCCTCGCGCTCCATCGACTGGAGCCGCGTGGGCCTGGCATTTGGCGGCGCGCAGAAGAACATCGGCCCCGCGGGCCTGACCATCGTCATCGTGCGCGAAGACCTGCTGGGCCATGCCCTGCCCGTCTGCCCCTCGGCGTTTGATTACAAAACCGTGGCCGACAACGGCAGCATGTACAACACCCCTCCCACCTGGGGCATCTACATGGCCGGCCTGACCTTCCAGTGGCTCAAGCGCCAGACCGAAGGCGGCCTCAGCGGCGTGGCAGCCATGGAAGCGCGCAACATCGCCAAGGCCAAGCTGTTCTATGACTATGTGGACCAGTCCTCGTTCTATGTGAACAAGGTGGCCGCGAACTGCCGCTCGCGCATGAACATCCCGTTCTTCCTTCAGGATGAGTCGCGCAACGACGCCTTCCTGACCGGCGCCAAGCAAGCCGGTCTGCTGCAGCTCAAGGGCCACAAGTCCGTGGGCGGCATGCGTGCCAGCATCTACAACGCCATGCCCATAGCAGGCGTGCAGGCGCTGGTCGACTACATGCGGGACTTCGAGCAACGTCAGGCCTGAGCCCCACCCTTAGCCTTGTAAAAAGATGAGCTGTCAGCGCTTTATCTGCAAGTACTTCACCAAGGTTTTGGTCTGAAATTCTTGTGCAACCTGCGCCAGCAGCTACGAAATTTGAGAGATTCATGAGCCAAGAACCCCAAGCCAGCCCCGAGCTGTTGTCGCTGCGCAACCAGATCGATTCCCTGGACCGCCAGTTGCTGGAGCTGGTCAACCAGCGCGCCCATGTGGCCGAGCAGGTGGGCGAGCTCAAGAAGAAGGAAGGCTCGGCCTTCTTCCGCCCTGACCGGGTGGCCCAGGTGATCGAGAAGATCAAGTCCAACAACCCCGGCCCGCTCAAGGGTGCGCATGTGGCCGCCATCTGGCGCGAGATCATGTCAGCCTGCCTGGCGCTGGAATCTCCCCAGCGCGTGGCCGTGCTCGGCCCGGCCGGCACCTTCTGCGAGGAAGCCGCGATCCAGTACTTCGGCGGGGCGGCCGACCTGATGTACTGCAACAGCTTCGAGGAAGTCTTTCATGCCACGGCGGCCGGCAGCGCCCAGTACGGCGTGGTGGGCGTGGAGAACTCCAACGAAGGCGTGGTCACGCGATCGCTGGACATGTTTCTGCACACGCCCTGCCATGTGGTGGGCGAGGTCAGCATGCTGATCCGCCACAACCTGATGCGCACCAGCAACACGCTGGACGACATCCAGGTCGTGGCCGCCCACCCCCAGGCTCTGGCCCAGTGTCAGGGCTGGCTGTCCAAGCATCTGCCCCATGCCGAACGCCGCCCCGTGGAGAGCAATGCCGAAGGCGCACGCCTGGCGGCCCTGCATCCCAACTGGGCCGGCATTGCCGGCGAACGCGCCGCCCAGCAGTTCGGCCTGCACATCGTCAGCCACGCGATCCAGGACGATGCCTACAACCGCACCCGCTTTGCCGTCATCTGCCTGCCGCACACGCTGGCCACGGCCGCGCCCAGCGGCAGCGACTGCACCAGCCTGGTGGTCTCGGTGCCCAACACCGCAGGTGCCGTGCATGACCTGCTGGTGCCGCTGAAGAAGCATGGCGTCTCGATGACGCGCTTCGAATCGCGCCCGGCCCGCACCGGCCAATGGGAGTATTACTTCTACATCGATATCGAAGGCCACCCGGCCCAGGCCAATGTGGCCGCCGCCCTGCAGGAGCTGCAGGGCCTGTGCGCTTTCTACAAGGTGCTGGGCACCTACCCGGTGAGCAAGTGATGGCGACTCAGGAATTGCAGCCGTTCGAGCAGCTCGGCTTGATCGGCTGCGGATTGATGGGCGGCTCGTTCGCCCTGGCTCTCAAGAAAGCCGGCCTGGTCAAGCGCGTGGTGGGCTATAGCAAATCGCCTTCGACCACCGAGCGTGCCCGCCAGATGGGCGTGATCGATGTCGAAGCCCCCTCCGCCCTGCTGGCGGCAGCCGGCGCCGATCTGGTGCTGCTGGCCGTGCCCGTGGCGGCCACCGAGGCCACGCTCAAGTCCATCAAGCATCTGGTCACGCCCCAGATGATGATCATGGACGTGGGCTCCACCAAGGTCGATGTGGTGCAGGCCGCGCGCTCGGCGCTGCGCGACCAGATCGGCAGCTTTGTGCCCGCCCACCCCATCACCGGCAAGGAAGTGGCCGGCGTGGAGCATGCCGACGTCAAGCTCTACCAGGGCGCCCAGGTCGTGCTGACCCCTACGGAGCGCACGCTGACCGCGCATCTGGCCAAGGCCCAGGCGCTGTGGCAGGCCCTGGGCTGCAAGGTCACGGCCATGTCGCCCGAGGCCCATGACAGCGCACTCGCCACCGTCAGCCACCTGCCCCATCTGCTAGCATTTGCCATGATGCAAAGCGTGCTGAACCAGCCTGGTGCCGACGATATGCTGTCGCTGGCCGGACCCGGCTTTCGCGATTTCACGCGCATAGGCGCCGGCGACCCCAAGCTCTGGCGCGATGTGCTGCTGGCCAACCGCGATCAGGTGCTGGCCCAGTCACGTCAGTTTCGCCAGGCACTGGAGCAGCTCGAAGGGCTGATGCAGGCCAACGACGGCCAGGGACTGCAGGACCGCCTGACCCTGGCCAGTGCCGCACGCGCCGAATGGAGCATGGGCGGCAAGCGAGGCTCTTAAACTAGCGGCGTCGATCTATTCACCCAACCGCCAGAGACACCGGGCAGAGGCAGCCGCGCAGCCCGGGTGTCGAAGCAGCCAGGCTGCACAGGGGGTTACGAGAGTTTTATGTTCACCACCGAATTTCTGGACCTGCCCGCACTGGACTCCGCCAACGGCAGCGTCAGCCTGCCCGGCTCCAAAAGCATCTCCAATCGCGTGCTGCTGCTGGCGGCGCTGAGCCAGGGCACCACCACCATTCACGATCTGCTCGATTCCGACGACACCCGCGTCATGCTGGCCGGACTCAAGCAGTTGGGCTGCAGCATCAGCCCCGATGCCGTCACACCCGGCCAGGCGATTGACGTCACCGGCATCGGGGGTCAGTTGCCGGCCGGCACTGCGGCCACGCTGTTCCTGGGCAATGCCGGCACGGCCATGCGCCCGCTGACTGCGGCGCTGTCGGTGCTGGGCGGCGACTTCGAGATGACGGGCGTGCCCCGCATGTACGAGCGTCCTATCGGCGACCTGGTCGATGCGCTGCGCCAGCTGGGCTGCAAGATCGACTATCTGAAGGACGAAGGCTTTCCGCCCCTGAAGATCGGCCAGCCCGACTTCAGCCAGCTGGGCAGCGAATCCATCAAGGTGCGCGGCGATGTCTCCAGCCAGTTCCTGACCTCGCTGCTGATGGCCCTGCCCCTGCTGGCCAATGTCCCCAGGGCACAGCGCGACATCACCATCGAGGTGGTGGGCGAGCTGATCTCCAGGCCCTATATCCACATCACGCTGGAGCTGCTGGCGCGCTTCGGCATTGCCGTAAAGAACGACCGCTGGCAGCGTTTCGTGATCCCCGCAGGCAGCCGCTACCAGTCGCCGGGGGCCATCCATGTGGAGGCTGACGCCTCCTCCGCCAGCTATTTCATCGCACTGGGCGCGATTGCCACCGGCACCACCGATGACGCGGATGCCGACAACGCGCCGCAGCCCAAGAGCATCCGCATTCTGGGTGTGGGCCAGGACTCGATCCAGGGCGATATCCGCTTCATCGAGGCCGCCCAGGCCATGGGCGCACAGATCGAAAGCGGCCCCAACTGGCTGCAGGTCAGCCGTGGCAGCTGGCCTCTGAAGGCCATCGACCTCGATTGCAACCATATTCCCGATGCGGCCATGACGCTGGGCACCATGGCGCTGTATGCAGACGGCGTGACCACGCTACGCAACATCGCCAGCTGGCGCGTCAAGGAAACCGACCGTATTGCCGCCATGGCGATCGAGCTGCGCAAGCTGGGTGCTTCCGTGGAAGAAGGCGCGGATTACATCCGCATCACTCCCCCGGCCGGCAAGACCGCCTGGAAAGCGGCCAGCATCCACACCTATGACGACCACCGTGTCGCCATGTGCTTCTCTCTGGCGGCCTTCAACCCTGCCAAGCTGCCCGTGCGCATCGAAGACCCCAAATGCGTGGCCAAGACCTTTCCCGACTATTTCGAGGCACTGTTCTCCGTCAGCGAAGCCGAGCGCGAGCATATTCCCGTGATCTGCATCGACGGGCCCACGGCCTCCGGCAAGGGCACGATTGCCGCAGAAGTCGCCAGGACCCTGGGCTACCAGCTGCTGGATTCCGGCGCGCTGTATCGCATCACCGGCCTGGCCGCATCGCGTGCCGGCATGACGCTTGACGAATCGAACGAGGAAACCATTGCCGAAATGGCGCTGGACATGCCCGTGCGCTTCGATGCGCAGCAGCGTGTCTGGCTCGGCGAGGAGGACATCAGTCTGGCCATTCGCAGCGAAGAAGCCGGCATGAACGCCTCGCGCGTCTCGGCCCTGCCCGCCGTGCGCACCGCACTGGTGGATCTGCAGCTCTCCTTCCAGGCCCTGCCCGGGCTGGTGGCCGATGGCCGCGACATGGGTACGGTCATCTTCCCCCACGCTCCGCTCAAGGTCTATTTGTGGGCATCTGCCCAGTGCCGCGCGGAGCGCCGATATAAACAGTTGATTTCCAAAGGAATTTCAGCTAATATGTCCACCCTTTTGGCAGACCTTGAAGCAAGGGACGCGCGCGACATGAATCGCGCCACCGCTCCGCTCAAGCCCGCCGAGGATTCTTTGCAGCTCGACAGCTCCGAGATGACCATTGAAGAAGTGGTTGCCCAGGTATTGTCGTGGTGGCAGGAACGCCAGCCGTTCGGCCGTTCTTGAAATTTCTCGCTTGAAGTTTCCAGGGCAGCCCTGCATCTGGCTTGTTGGCCCTTGATGTCAGGTTCTCGCAGACCGCGAGCCGGCAGCAAGGTTGTTAACCTTTAACCCCCGTGGGCCTCAAACCCACAACCTCCGCAGTCAGTCTTAAAAACGCTTGGCAATGGTGCCGACGGAAACCTGATTGCGGGCAAGGAACTACATGTCTGAATCTTTTGCCGCCCTTTTTGAAGAGTCGTTGACACGCACCGAAATGCGTCCTGGCGAAGTTATCACCGCTGAAGTCGTGCGCGTTGAGCACAACTTCGTGGTGGTGAACGCCGGCCTGAAGTCGGAAGCCTACGTGCCCCTCGACGAGTTCAAGAACGACCAGGGCGAAGTCGAAGTCCAAGTGGGTGACTTCGTGTCCGTGGCCATCGGCTCCATCGAAAACGGCTACGGCGACACCATCCTGTCTCGTGACACCGCCAAGCGTCTGGCTTCCTGGCTGTCGCTGGAAAAGGCTCTGGAATCCGGCGAATTCGTGACCGGCACCACTTCCGGCAAGGTCAAGGGCGGCCTGACCGTTCTGGTCAACGGCATCCGCGCCTTCCTGCCCGGTTCGCTGATCGACACACGTCCCATCAAGGACCTGACTCCCTACGAAAACAAGACCCTGGAATTCAAGGTCATCAAGCTGGATCGCAAGCGCAACAACGTGGTGCTGTCGCGCCGCGCTGTGGTGGAAGCCTCCATGGGCGAAGAGCGCGCCAAGCTGATGGAAACCCTGAAGGAAGGCGCTATCGTTCAGGGCGTGGTCAAGAACATCACCGAATACGGTGCGTTCGTGGACCTGGGCGGTATCGACGGCCTGCTGCACATCACCGACATGGCATGGCGCCGTGTGCGTCACCCCTCCGAAGTGGTGACTGCCGGCCAGGAAATCACTGCCAAGATCCTGAAGTTCGACACCGAAAAGAACCGCGTGTCCCTGGGTCTGAAGCAAATGGGCGACGATCCCTGGATGGGCGTGGCTCGCCGCTACCCCTCCGCCACCCGTCTGTTCGGCAAGGTCACCAACATTGCCGACTACGGCGCATTCGTGGAACTGGAACCCGGCATCGAAGGCCTGGTGCACGTTTCCGAAATGGACTGGACCAACAAGAACATTGCTCCCACCAAGCTCGTGTCCCTGGGCGACGAAGTGGAAGTCATGGTTCTGGAAATCGACGAAGACAAGCGTCGCATCTCCCTGGGCATGAAGCAGTGCAAGGCTAACCCCTGGCAAGAATTCGCCCAGAACACCAAGCGCGGCGACCGCGTGAAGGGCCCCATCAAGTCCATCACCGACTTCGGCGTGTTCGTGGGTCTGGCTGCCGGTATCGACGGCCTGGTGCACCTGTCCGACCTGTCGTGGAACGAAGCCGGCGAAGCTGCCGTTCGTAACTACAAGAAGGGTCAAGAAGTCGAAGCCATCGTGCTGGCCGTGGACGTTGAGCGCGAGCGCATCTCCCTGGGCATCAAGCAGCTGGACAGCGACCCCTTCACGACCTTCGTGACCGTGAACGACAAGGGCCAGGTTGTGACCGGCAAGGTCAAGACTGTGGACGCCAAGGGCGCTGAAATCGACCTGGGTGAAGACATCATCGGCTACCTGCGCGCTTCCGAAATCTCGCAAGACCGCGTGGAAGATGCTCGTTCCGTCCTGAAGGAAGGCGACGAAGTCACTGCCGTGGTGGTGAACGTGGATCGCAAGAGCCGCAACATCCAGCTGTCCATCAAGCAAAAGGATCACGCTGAGCAGCAAGTCGCCATGGCTTCCCTGTCGGCTCAGTCCTCCAAGGAAAACGCTGGTACCACCAGCCTGGGCGCTCTGCTGCGTGCCAAGCTGGACGCTGACAAGTAAATCTTGCATCAGCCGGTCAGCCAGCTCGTCTGACTGACCGCCAAGCGTCAAAGACAACGGGCGCCCTGTGCGCCCGTTGTTGTTTTCAACCTAGAGCCTCCGCCACCCGATGACCCGATCCGATCTCGTCGAAGAACTTGCCGCCCAATTTGGCCAACTCAACCAACGTGATGCCGAGCAGGCCGTCAAAACCATTCTGGATGCCGTCAGCGATGCCCTGGTGCGCGGTCACCGTATTGAAATTCGCGGCTTTGGCAGCTTTGCCATCAATCACCGCCAGCCCCGCATAGGCCGCAACCCCCGCTCCGGCGAGTCCGTTCAGGTTCCTTCCAAGCGCGTTCCCCATTTCAAGCCAGGCAAGGCCCTGCGCGAAGCCGTGGACAATCTCAAGGCCGAAGACTCCGCTGCCCAGCAGCCGCAGACCGCCTGAAGTCCATGGGCACCGTCAGCCACCTCAGGACTGACCACGCCGTACGTTTGCCAGTCCGCGCATGGGCTGGCCTAAAATCTTCCCGTCACACAAGGCGCATAAAGGGAAGCATGAAATACCTGCTGTGGCTGCTCAAGGCAGCCATTTTTTTCACTCTGTTCGCATTCGCACTCAACAACCAGCAAGACGCGACCGTGCATTTCTTCTTTGGCACGGCCTGGACAGCACCTCTGGTGCTGGTGGTTCTGGCAGCCTTTGCGCTGGGTCTTTTTGTCGGGGTGCTGGGCATGGTGCCGCGCTGGCTCAAGCATCGCAGCGCAGCGCGCGAGGCACAGGCCACGCAACAGCCGCCGAACACCGCAGGCAACGCCACCAGTGCAGCACCTGCGATGAAGGAACAGAACTCTTCTTCGATCATTGCGCCGGGCGACGTGCATGGAATTTAATCTGACTTGGATCTTGCTGGGCCTGCCTGCGGCCTTTGTGCTGGGCTGGCTGGCCTCCCGCTGGGATTTGCGCCAGGTGCGTGCCGACAACCGCCAGGCTCCCAAGGCGTACTTCAAGGGTCTGAACTTTCTGCTCAACGAGCAGCAGGACAAGGCCATCGATGCCTTTATCGAGGCCGTACAGAACGACCCCGACACCACCGAACTGCACTTTGCACTGGGCAATCTGTTTCGCCGCCGCGGCGAATACAACCGTGCGGTACGCGTCCATGAGCATCTGCTCAGCCGCGCCGACCTCACCCGCCCCGACCGGGACCGTGCCCAGCATGCACTGGCACAGGACTTTCTCAAGGCCGGCCTGCTGGACCGCGCCGAGGAGGCCCTGAACCGCCTGGAAGGCACGCAGTACGAAGGCGAGGCACGCCTGGCGCTGCTGGCCATTTACGAGCGCTCGCGCGACTGGGGCCAGGCAGCGGCCATCGTGCGCAAGATGCAGGCCGCAGGCCAGGGAGACTTCAGCACCCGGCTGGCCCATTACCTGTGCGAAGACGCGCAATCTCAGGTGGCCCACGGCCAGCTCGACAAGGCTTTTGCACAGCTGCAGCAGGCTCTGGAGACTGCGCCGCAAGCTCCGCGCCCCCGACTGGAGCTGGCCCAGCTCCAGCATCGACAGGGCCAGTCCGCGCAGGCTTTGTCCAGCCTTCAGGCGCTGGCGCAGAACAGCCCTGCAGCCCTGCCCCTGGCGGCCGGCCTGCTGGTGGAAGTGGCCGAGGCAACGGGTGCGCTAAGCGAGGCCCACAATCTGCTGCTCAAGCACTATGAGCAAGCACCGTCGCTGGACCTGCTGCAGGCACTGGTCGCCATCGATCAGAAAAGCGGGGATGCGGATGCCCCCGGCCGCCAGCGCCTGGTCAAGCATCTGGAGCATGAGTCGTCCCTGGTGGCGGCCGCCCAATGGCTGGAAGGCGAGACCCTGACCGAAGAGCAGTACCATGCCACCGTGCAGAAGGCGCTGAACCATGCCACCAAGCCCCTGACCCGCTACCGCTGTGCGGCCTGCGGATTTGAAGCCCGCACCCATTTCTGGCATTGCCCCGGCTGCCAAAGCTGGGACAGCTACCCTGCACGCAGAGTCGAAGAGCTGTAAGCACCTCTCAAAGAAAAAAGAGCGCCTAAGGCGCTCTTTTTTATGCATGCAGCCGGGCAGGCTAATGTGCCTCCCACTCATCCGTCGGCATATCCTGCTTGCCGATCAACCAGGGCAGGCGCGAGGACACTCCGACCAGCCCCCCCACTGCCCAGAACAGGGCAGAGACTCCGACCACCGTGCCAAGCGAGCCGAACAGCACTGGCATCAGCACGCTGGAGCCGTTGATGGCCATCATGCGCAATCCCAGCGCCTCACCATGGCGCTCGGGTGGAGTGATTTGATGAATCATGCTCATCACCATGGGCTGCACCGATCCCAGCACCACGCCCAGCAAGACCGAACAGGCACCCATGGTCCAGGCACCGGGCATGAAGGGATAGGCGATGAACAGGGCGCAGGCGGCAACCATGGCACCCAGCACCACTTGCGATTCGGCCAGATGGCGCGTGATGATGGGCATCAGCATGCGGATCACAGCCGCAGCAATGGCGAAGGCACCCAGGATGCTGCCGATCACCGAGGCAGGCAGTCCGCGCTCGTGACCCAGAATGGGCACGACAAAGGTATGCACGTCCCAGCAGGAGGAAAGCGCCCAGTTCAGCAGCAACAAGCGCCTGAAGCCCCGGTTCTGAACCAGATCCCAGGCCGTTGCCTTCTGGTTCGCACCCTCGGTCTGCAAAGCCGGCAGCTCCTGCACCGTCCTTGCCCAGAACCAGGCCGCCAGAGGCATCAGGGTCAGCAGCAGGAAGGCAGCCCTGAAGCCAGTGGTGCTGGCCGCTTCGCCGCCTGCGTAGTCAATCAGCAGCCCGGCTGCAAACGGCCCCAGGAAGTTGGAAATGGCCGGGCCAATCGCCAGCCAGCTGAAGACCTTGCGCAGCTCGTCCTTGTTGTGCGCCATGCGCCCCACATGGCGCTGCAGGGCGATCAGTGCCATGCCTGCTGCACCGCCCGTCAGCAGCGCACTCAGACACAGTACCGGATAAAGCGGGAACAGCACCGCCACTCCCGCTCCGGAACATGCGGCCACCACACTGATGATGAGCGGGCGCTTGAGCCCGTGACGGTCCGCAAAGCGCCCCGCGGGCAGGGACAGAAACACCTGGGTCAGCGCAAACAGCGCCAGCAGCATGCCGACCGCAGCCGCGCTATAGCCCTCCTTGAGTGCCAGCAGCGGCGTGGCCATGCGCATTCCGGTCATGGTGCCGTGGATACAGACTTGCGCAAGAATCAGGCGCAGCAGGGCCGCGTTCATTCCTGGTCCTCGGCGGCAGGCTGATCACCCTCAGCCGACGCAGCCGGAAACAGGGGCTGGCCCTGCCCGTCTCCATTCGGCAGCTCCTGCACATTACGCAAATGGCGCTGAATGGCGCGCGTGCGCACACCCACCTGATCGAACTTGCGCGCGGCGGCATCGATGGACTTGCGCGTCGCCTCCACCACCTCGCCGAACTTGCCGAACTCGGTCTTGACCTGACCGAGCACGCCCCAGACTTCGGAGGAGCGCTTTTCGATCGCCAGCGTCTTGAAGCCCATCTGCAGGCTGCTGAGCATGGCGGCCAGATTCGCGGGGCCGGTAATCACAATGCGATGCTCGTTCTGCAGCGCCTCGACCAGCCCCGGACGGCGCAGCACCTCGGCAAACAAGCCCTCGGTGGGCAGGTACATGACGGCAAAGTCCGTGGTGTGTGGCGGTGCGATGTACTTGCTCGCGATCTTCCTGGCCTCGCCGCGAATCGATGTCTCGAAGGCATTGCCTGCAGCGGCAATAGCCACCCTGTCGGCACTGTCCTGGGCATCCTGCAGGCGCTGGTAATGCTCGACAGGGTATTTGGCATCGATGGGCAGCCAGACGGGCTGCTCGTCGTTGCGGCCCGGCAGCCGGATGGCGAACTCGACCAGCTCATCGCTGTCAGGCACGGTCTTGACGTTTCTCGCGTACTGCTCGGGCGTGAGCACATTGTCGATGATGCTGCCCAGCTGCAGCTCACCCCAGGTGCCGCGCGACTTCACATTGGTCATCACGCGCTTGAGATCGCCCACGCTGCCCGCCAGGGTCTGCATCTCGCCCAGGCCCTTGTGCACCTGCTCCAGCCGGTCGCTGACCAGCTTGAAGGACTCGCCCAGACGCTGCTCCAGCGTGGCATGCAGTTTTTCATCGACAGTGCGGCGCATCTCGTCGAGCTTGAGGGCGTTGTCGCTCTGAATCGTGGCCAGCCGCTCGTTGAGCGTTGCGCGCAGCTGCTCGGCCGTGGTCTGCTGGCCCTGTGCGAGCGCAGCCAGCTGCTGGCTCACCGCATCCTGCAACACGGCAAACTGATGGCGCAGTTGCTCGCCATTGCTTCCCAGCTGATCCTTGAGCGCAGCCCCCATATTGGTACTCATATGCGTGAGCTGCTGCTGGATGTCGCCCTTGAGCGAATCCAGCGTGCCACGCGTCGTCTCTGCCAGGGCCTCGAAGCGCTGCTGGACATGGACTGCCTGCTCTGCACTGCTTTGGGCCAGTGCCGCGCGGGCTTGCTGGCTGTCGCCCGTCAGCCGCTGCGCAAGCTGGGCAACGTCTTCGCGAAAGGATGCCAGCGCCGTCGCCTGCTCGCGCCGCGCGGCCAATGCATCTTGCTGGGCCTGAGCCAACTGGGTCTGTACATGCTGGGTGACACGGTCCAGGGCTCCGTCGCTCTTGGCCACCGTCATCTGGGTACTTTGGCTGCTGCGCTCCAGCTGCTGCAGCCTGACATCCAGCGCCTGCAATCCCTGCAGCAGTTGGGCTTGCAGCCTCATCGCATCAGGGCCAAGAGCAAGTTCCGTCTGACGGCGCAGCCCCTGCAGCCACCACAGCAGCACCAGAAGCAGGCCCAACATCAATACGGCCAGCGCCGCCAGCCCAAGCCACCACGTAGTCACTGTCTTGCCACGCCTTTCGCACTCTTTTTTTCATAGCTGCAGCGCTTATCAGCAAAGCACTACAGACCTATTCATTGAATTTCCGCCATGGGCATTGCAGACTGAAGTTTGCAAACACTAGCGCGCAGGCAAATTATCAGTCCTCAGAGCCACGAAAAATTCAATGCAGTCAAAAGTGCTGCTCCCGGTTGCAGCCTTGGTGACAGCGAGGCTGCAATCGGTTGACGCAAGAATCAGGCGTCTGGGCCCACTTGCTGGGCAATGGCCATGGCGAACTTGCCGCCGCCCACGGACCAGTCGGAATAGTCGTTTTCGTGTGTGAAGACGAACACATCGCTGGGTGCGACGTCCGCATCTTTTTTCAGATTGGCGGCGATGTTGGCATACAGCGCGCGCTTCATGGCATCGCTGCGCCCACGGCGCATGGTGATCTCCACCACCACTACGCGGTCCGAGCGCTTGTAGCCGTTGAAAGTGCGGCTGAAGAAAAACTTCTGCTCGTCATAGTCGTCAACCATGTTGAACAGCTCATCGGCTGGCATGCCGATGCCGTCGATCAGGGCCTGATGAATACCGTTGACGATGGCCTGGCGCTGGGCAGGCGTGGTGTCCTTGTGGACGCTGGTGCGGATAAAAGGCATTGCTGTCTCGCTTGATATAAAAAAGCCCGCTGTGCGCACAGACGCCAAGCGGGCAGAAATTATCAAAGCCGACAACGCACTCAGAGCACGCATCCGCCCTCAAACTGATGTGACGAGAGCCGACCTAATGAAGATGCATCAGCCAAGCTGATTGACAGGTGTCAGCGGCCCCTTGCCAGCCAGAAAGGAGATCAGATTGTCCGCCGCCAGCCCGGCCATGGCCGTACGCGTGCCCTTGGTCGCGCTGGCGATATGGGGTGTCAGCACCACATTCGGCACTGTCAGCAGATCGGGGTGCACGGCCGGTTCGCCTTCGAACACATCCAGCCCCGCTGCGGCAATGCGCCCATCTTTCAGTGCCTGGGCCAGAGCCGCATCATCGACGATGCCGCCGCGCGCAATATTGATCAGCGTGGCCGTGGGCTTCATCCGGGCAATTTCTGCCGCGCCAATGGTATGGCGGTTTTCGGGAGTGAACGGCAGCACCAGCATCAGGTGGTCTGCACGTTCGAGCAACTCCTGCTTGCCGACATAGCTGGCCTTGCACTCGGCTTCCAGCGCAGCATCCAGACGCGAGCGGTTGTGATAGATCACCTGCATGCCAAAGCCGTAGGCCGCACGACGCGCAATTGCCTGACCGATGCGCCCCATGCCCAGGATGCCCAGCGTGCTGCCATGCACCTCGGCACCGGCGAACAGGTCGTAATGCCAGTCCTTCCAGAGCCCGGCCCGCAGATAGTGCTCGCTCTCGGTAATGCGGCGCGCCGTGGCCATCAGCAGGGCAAAGCCGAAATCGGCCGTGGTCTCGGTCAGCACATCGGGGGCATTCGTGCCCTGCACGCCCGCGGCCGTCATCGCGGGCACGTCGAAATTGTTGTAACCCACCGCCATATTGGCCACGATCTTGAGCTGCGGACAAGCGGTCAGCAACTCGGCATCGATGCGCTGCGAGCCCGTGGTCAGCACGCCATCCTTGCCCTGCAACTGCTGCGCCAGCTCCGCTGGCGACCAGACCACATCGTCCTGATTGGACTGCACTTCAAAGTGCTGCTGCAGCCGCTGCACCACCTCGGGTGAGATGGCACGGGCGATCAGAATGCGAGGCTTGTTGCTCATCGATGTTTCCTCTTCAAGTTATGGATGATGGCGGCGCACCGCAGCCCTGAAAGCCATGCGTGGCTTAAAGAAACCAAATCCAGGTAATCAAAACCAGCAGCGGCACCAGCACGCAGACCGACCAGATCATGTAGCCGAAAAAGCCCGGCATCTTCACGCCACGATCTTCGGCAATCGCCTTGACCATGAGGTTAGGCGCATTGCCGATATATGTATTCGCCCCCATGAACACGGCTCCGGCAGAAATGGCGGTCAGCGTCAGCGCCATATCGGTCATCAGATGCCCGGGGTCGCCACCAGCGGTATTGAAGAACACCAGATAGGTCGGCGCGTTGTCCAGGAAGGAGGACAGCAGACCCGTAGCCCAGAAATACATGGCCGGGTTGGGCGTGCCATCGGCATTGGTGACTGCTCGCACCACGGCGCCGAACGGGCCATCGACACCGGCCTTGAGCATGGCGATGACGGGAATGATGGTCAGGAAAATACCTGCAAACAGCTTGGCCACTTCCTGCATGGGCCCCCAGCCGAACTCATTGGCATGATGCACACGCGCGGGAGTGAGCTTGAGCGAAAGCAGAACCACGGCAAGCAAACCCAGATCGCGCACCAGACCGGGCAGGCCCACATGGGTCCCGGCGATCTCGATACCCGCAGGGTTGCGCCAGATGCCGCTGACCAGCACCAGCGCCACCACCACTGCCAGCAGAACAAAGTTCACGCGGCCATCAAAGCCCAGACGGCTTGGTGCACCGGTCACGTCCATGCTGGGTGTGGGATCGGGCAGATCGGTCTCGCCCTTTTCCCCCATCAGCTTGCGGTCTATCGCATAAAAAACGGCCAGCAGCGCCAGCGTGAGGAACAGCATCTGAGCCCAGATATGACGCACTGTCCAGAAAAAGTCCACGCCCTTCAAGAAGCCCAGAAACAACGGCGGATCACCCAGTGGCGTCAGCGCGCCACCGGCGTTCGAGACGATAAAGATGAAAAACACCACCACATGGGCCTGATGACGTCGGTTGTCGTTGGCGCGCAGCAAGGGGCGTATCAGCAGCATGGAAGCCCCCGTCGTGCCCATGAAGCTGGCCAGCACCGCACCGATAGCCAGGATGGAGGTATTCAACCCCGGCGAACCACGCAGATTGCCGCGCACATAGATGCCTCCAGCCACCGTGTACAAGGCAGTCAGCAGGATCACGAACGGCAGATACTCGGCCAGCAAGGCGTGCACCAGATTCACGCCCGCCGCACCCAAGCCATAGACCAGCGCAAAAGGCAGCAGGAAGGCCAGCGCCCAGCCGGCAGTGACCTTGCCGAAATGGTGATGCCAGAATTGCGGCAACAGCAGCGGCATCAGCGCAATCGACAGCAGCATGCCCACAAACGGCAGGCCCCAGGCCACGGACATGGCTGCGCCGTCAATGTCTGCGGCCTGCGCGGTGGCCGCGGCTAGAGTCAGCAGCGTGGCCGCTGCGACTTTCATCCAAGATTTGCTGTTCAAACGCCCATCCTCTCTACTCTTTGCCCTGCAACAGGCACAACTCCCGCCAATGTTTCTTGATTTCTATGCCTGCGAAACCGGCTCCGGCGCTGCAATGCTGAACACCTGGCGCAGATAGGCCAGGTATTTTTCATCGTCACACATGCTCTTGCCCGGTGTGTCCGATAGCTTTGCCACCGGCTGGCCGTTGCAGCGCGTCATCTTGATCACGATCTGCAAGGGCACATGCTCGGGGGGATTGCCCAGATCGTTGGTCAAGTTGGTGCCGATGCCAAAAGCCAGCTGACAGCGGCCGTTGAAGCGCTCGAACAGCCCGATGGTTTTAGGGATGGTCAACCCATCGCTGAAGATCAGCACCTTGCTCAGCGGATCAATTTTGTTGGCCTTGTAATGCGCGATCAGGCGCTCACCCCAGTCAAACGGGTCGCCGCTGTCATGGCGCGCGCCGTCAAACAGCTTGCAAAAGTAAAGATCGAAATCACGCAGAAAGGCCGACATGCCATAGACGTCGGACAGCGCAATACCCAGATCGCCCCGGTACTCGCGCGCCCAGGACTCGAAGCCGAAGATCTGGCTGTCGCGCAGGCGTGGGCCCAGCGACTGGCAGGCCTGCAGATATTCATGGGCCAGCGTGCCCAGCGGAATCAGGCCCAGCTTCATTGCATACAGCACATTGCTGGTGCCCGCCAACTGCCCCTTGCGCTGGCCGTTGATGCGTGCGGCCCCCGAGTGACCCAGCCTGGCGCAGAGCACCCGCAGCACCTCTTCATGCCAGGCCCTGGAAAAGCGCCGGCGCGTGCCGTAATCGGCTATCTTGAGCGACTCAAGGCCAGGCGCCTGCAACAGCTCGATCTTCTCGTCCAGGCGCTTGCGTCCTTCCAGGAAGTTGGGCACCGGCTGGGTATTGCGGAAATACACCTCGTTGACGATGGCCAGCACCGGGATCTCGAACAAGATGGTGTGCAGCCAAGGACCCTGGATGGTGATGTCGATTTCGCCGCTGGCCAGAGGCGTGACCGTGATGTATTTGTCGTTGAGCTGGAACAGACTCAGGAAATCGACAAAATCGCTCTTGATGAAACGCAGCGAACTCAGATAGGCCAGCTCGGCATCCTGAAAGCGCAGCTTGCACAGAGAACGGATCTCTTCGCGGATTTCATTGACGTACGGAGCCAGCTGCACGCCCGGGTTGCGGCATTTGAAACGGTACTCCACCTGCGCACCCGGAAACTGATGCAGCACCACCTGCATCATCGTGAATTTGTACAGGTCGGTGTCTAGCAGACTGGTGATGATCATGGACGACGGTGGGCCTGGCGGTCCGTTCAGTCATGGAACAAGGCTGGCTCAAAACACAGGCTGCGCCAGCCTCAACAGAGAGTGACGAGTGTAGGCGATTCCATACCCTGCACCGTACTCGCTGCCCCTAAGCGCTTCTTGCAGATGCCGGCTTCGGATCTACCGCCAGATATATCAATCAGATCAGACTCAAACCTTTGATACACATACGCAAGAAGCTATCGTTTTGCTATTTACCCGCCGGCTCTGCACGCAGCAGTGGCTGCAGTGCCACACGTAAGGGCTCGGGCAAAGGCACGGGCCGACGCGCCTGTCTGTCGACATAGACGTGCACAAAATGGCCTGCTGCAGCCGACTGGCTCGCGCCCTTGGCAAACAAACCCACTTCGTAGCGCACGCTCGAGCTACCCAGATGGGCCACGCGAATACCCGCCTCCACCACTTGCGGGAAGGCCAGCGAGGCAAAGTAATTGCACTGGGTCTCTATCACCAGGCCAATCGTCTGCCCGTCATGGATATTCAACGCGCCCAGCTCTATCAGATACGCATTGACCGCCGTATCAAACCAGCTGTAGTAGATGACGTTGTTCACATGGCCGTAGACATCGTTGTCCGACCAGCGAGTGCTGATTTCACGAAACACAGGATAGGAGTCGCGGGCCTGCGGCTGGGCGCGCAAAGGCTTGCCATGAGATAACGATGCAGTCATGCAGTCATTTTGCAGAGCCGCCCCGGCGGCGCCAGCACCATCGTGACAGGGCTTGCAGCCCATCACTCACCAACACATGGCGCACCGCACAAAGAAAACGCGTTCATTTAATTTTGTCAGTTATCAGACATAACAAAGTCTTTTAAAAATCAGATACTTATCAAAAACGAAGAGTCATCAATCTTTTTTGCTGCAGCGCAACAAATTAAGCTTGCATTGCCACAAATTCTCTTTCACAATGCACCCATGCTGCACTGCAACATACGACTGGCAGAGATAGCGGTCATGTCAGAGCAGACGTTTCCTCCGGTCCGATCCCTTCGTTAGATCCGTAATTTTGGAGAATTGCCATGAGCCTGACCCCTGACCAAATCCTGAGCGCACAAAAAGCCCACTTCGAGACACTGTTCGGCCTGACCAGCAAAGCTTTCGAAGGCGTGGAAAAGTTGGTGGAACTGAACGTCACCGCTTCGCGCGCTGCACTGGCCGAAGCTGCCCAGCACACCCAGGCCGTGCTCAGCGTCAAGGACGCTCAGGAACTGCTGACTCTGCAGGCAGGTCTGTTCCAGCCGCTGGCCGAGAAAACCGCTTCCTACAGCCGCCACCTGTACGACATCGCCAGCAACACTGCCGGCGAATTCAACAAGACGCTGGAAGCCCAGTCCACCGAAGCTCGCAAGAACTTCAATGCCCTGCTGGACAACACGACCAAGAATGCTCCTGCCGGCTCCGAATCCGCTGTTGCCATGGTCAAGAGTGCAGTCTCTGCCGCCAACAACGCCTTCGAATCCGTGCAAAAGGCGGTGAAGCAAGCCTCCGACATGGCTGAAGCCAATTTCAACGCAGCCACCAAGACAGCAACCGAAGCCGTCAAGGCCACGACCGCTGCCAAACGTTAAGAACATGGTTATTGACATGCTTGGCAAAGCCTAGGGTTTACCCTATAATCACCAGCATGTCAGGTCGGCATGCATCGATGTGGATGCCGGCCTTGCGCAAGTTGTCTCCTTGGATCCTCCTGAAACCCCCGTTTCATGGATCCCTTCAAAGCCCAATCTTCCCGATTGGGCTTTTTTTTATGCGCGCTTTCCTCAGGTCGCCAGTTCCTGCACTCTGTGCATAATTGACGTTTACGTCAACGTCAATAGACATCGAACAAGGAGACAGTTCATGCAGATTCAGGATCGCGTATTCATCGTGACCGGCGGCGCTTCAGGCCTGGGCGAAGGTACGGCGCGCATGCTGGCCGCCAACGGCGGCAAGGTCGTGATTGCCGACATGAATGCAGAGCGCGGCGAGGCCGTAGCCAGTGAGATCGGTGGCGCCTATCTGCGCTGCGATGTCAGCAATGAGGCCGATGGTCAGGCCGTGGTTGCCAAGGCCACCAGCCTGGGCAAACTCGCTGGACTGATCAACTGCGCCGGTATTGCACCGGCCGAGAAAACCGTAGGCAAGAGCGGCCCGCACAGCCTGGGCGTCTATACCAAGACCATCATGGTCAACCTGGTCGGCACCTTCAACATGATTCGCCTTGCGGCGGACGCCATGAGCAAGAACGAACCAGAGCCGACCGGCGAGCGAGGCGTGCTGATTTCTACCGCCAGCGTCGCTGCCTATGACGGTCAGATCGGCCAGGCAGCCTACTCTGCATCCAAGGGCGGCGTGGTCGGCATGACCTTGCCCATTGCTCGCGATCTGGCTCGCAGCGGCATTCGCAATATGACGATTGCTCCCGGCATCTTCGGCACTCCCATGCTTTTCACCATGCCCCAGGAAGTTCAGGATGCACTGGCCGCCAGCGTGCCCTTCCCCAGTCGCCTGGGCAAGCCCGAGGACTACGCCAAGCTGGTCAAGCAGATCCTGGAAAACGACATGCTCAACGGCGAAGTCATCCGCCTGGACGGAGCCATTCGCATGGCCCCGAAATAATGGACAAATCAAAGGCCTTGCCGCAAGGCCTTTTTTCCGAATCCCTGGCAAAAAAAAGCCGCAACCAATTGCTTGATTGCGGCTTTTTGAATCTGGCGGAGTGGACGGGACTCGAACCCGCGACCCCCGGCGTGACAGGCCGGTATTCTAACCAACTGAACTACCACTCCTGGCAGGAAGCTTTGCTACACATTGTATAGCTGCAAGCGCTTCAAACTTGGCGACCCTACGGGGATTCGAACCCCGGTACTCACCGTGAAAGGGTGATGTCCTAGGCCTCTAGACGATAGGGTCAATTCCTAGAACGATTCGAGTCTTGCGACTCGCCGTCAAAATTTTGGTGGAGGTAAACGGGATCGAACCGATGACCTCTTGCATGCCATGCAAGCGCTCTCCCAGCTGAGCTATACCCCCTTTGAAGCAATGAAACAGTGTTTCTCTGCTGCAATGCAAAAATTGTAGCACAGGGTTTTCTCCGATTTCCCCAAATCACCAAGAATTTGCCGAAAGCATAAAAAAGGGATGCAGAGCGCATCCCTTTTTCCATCAGTACTGAAGCAAGATCAGCTCACTACACCGCCGTCGCGGATGCGATGCATTTCACCGATATCCACGGTCCAGACCAGACCATCGCCAATCTGTCCGGTGCGGCAGGCGGTGACGATTGCTTCGCGAATCGCCCCCACCATGGACTCCTCCACGATTACGCAGACCATGAGCTTGTCCGAAAAATCGGTCAGCTCATCCTTGACCGTGCGCTTGTCCACGGCTGCGGGGGCCGTAAAGCCCTCGGCCTTGAAAATCGTCACACCGGGAAAATTCGGAATCGCACGCAGCTCGGTGCGCAGACGCTCCAGCCGGCTGGGACGCACGATGGCGCGGATTTCTTTCATCGTCATCGGATCACTCCTTTCTCAAATCAAGCCTCGGTCGGCTTCTCGTCAAACCAGCGGTACAGCGTGGGCAGCACCACCAAGGTCAGCAGGGTCGAGGTAATCAGACCACCAATCACGACAATGGCCAACGGACGCTGAACTTCGGAGCCCGGACCTGTCGCAAACAGGAAAGGCACCAGGCCCAGCAAAGCCACGGTTGCAGTCATCATCACCGGACGGAAACGCTGTGTACAGCCTTCACGCACGGCCTCGGCTACTTCCATCCCTTCCTGACGCAGGTGACGGATGCTGGAGACCAGCACCACGCCATTGAGCACGGCAATACCCCACAGGGCGATAAAGCCCACGGATGCCGGCACGCTCACATATTCACCTGTAACGAACAAACCGATCAGGCCGCCAATCGAAGCGAAGGGCAGTACCAGAATGATCAGGCTTGCCAGCTTGATGGAGTTGAACAGCAGGAACAGCAGGAAGAAGATGGCTACGATGGTCAGCGGCACGATCACCTGCAGCGTGCCCATGGCGCGCTCCATGTTCTCGAACTGGCCGCCGAACTTGAAGTAGTAGCCGTCGGGCAGCTTGACTTCCTTCTCCAGGCGCTGTTCGACCTCGGACACAAAGCCCGCAAGGTCACGCCCTTCGACATTGGCGCCCACAACCACACGACGCTTGCCGCCCTCACGGCTGATCTGCGCCGGGCCGTCCACCAGTTCGATCCGGGCCAGGCTGCTCAGCGGCACTTGCGCGCCGGCGGCAGTGGTCAGCAAGGTCGCCCCAATGGCTTCCGGGGAACCCCGGTAAGACTCGGGGAAACGCACCACGACCGAATAGCGACGCTCCCCTTCGTACAAGGTCGTAACGTCCTTGCCGCCAATGGCTGACTCCAGCAGGCTTTGTACATCGGCCACATTCAGGCCGTGGCGGGCAATCGCCTTGCGGTCGATGTCCACCGTCAGAGCCTGCTGACCCGAGAGCCGTTCGATACGAATATCGGTGCTGCCGGAGACGCTTTTCAGAATGCGCGCCACCTGCTCGGATACATCCTTGAGATCGTCCAGTTCATCACCAAACACCTTGACGGCCAGTTGCGAGCGCACGCCGGTCACCATCTCATCCACACGCTCGGAGATGGGTTGGGACAGCACGATCTGCACACCGGGAATCTTGGACAGACGCTGACGGATGTCTTCGTCGATCTCGTCCTGGGTACGCTCGGATTCGGGGTCAAGCAGCACGATGGGATCTGACTCGTTGGGACCTGCCGGGTCGGCTGGCGATTCGCCGCGTCCCAGTTTGGACACCACGGACTTCACGCCGGGCACCTGCGCCACTTCCTTCATGGCAGCCATTTCCATGCGAATGGATTCATCCAGGGAAATGCTGGGCACGCGGTTGATCTGCGGTGTCAGCGCACCTTCCTTCATGGTCGGCATGAAAGACTTGCCCAGGAACGGGAACAGGCCCAGCGATCCGATCAGCAAAGCCACGGCCACAGCCAGCGTCAGGCGGTTGCGTGCAGTCGCACCATCAAGCAGACGCAGATAGTGGCGCTTGAGGAAGCCAATCAGCTTGGTATCGTGATCGGCGCCACCCTTGAGGAAGTAGGAGCACAGCACAGGCGACAGGAACAGCGACACGGCCAGCGAGATCGCCAGAGCCATGGCGATGGTCAGCGCCAGCGGGCCGAACATCTTGCCTTCAATACCTTGCAGCGTCATCAGCGGCAGGAACACCAAGATGATGATGGCAATACCGAAGATGGTGGGTGTAGCAACTTCCACAGTCGCCGACAACACGGTGCGAATACGTTCACCGCGCGAATTGCCCGCCTGTCCCAGTTTGTGGAAAACGTTTTCCACCACCACCACGGTCGCATCCACCATCAGGCCGATGGCAATGGCCAGCCCCCCCAAAGACATCAGATTGGCCGAAATGCCATATTTGTTCATCAGTATGAAGGTACTCAGCGGCGTGATGATCAGCGTCGCCACGACAATCAGACTGGATCGCACATCCCCCAGGAAGATGAACAGCACCACCACCACCAGGAAGATGCCTTCAATCAGCACCTTGCCCACGGTCCACAGGGCAGAGTCCACCAGGTCGGTTCGGTCATAGTAAGGAACGATCTGCAGGCCGCCGGGCAGCATGCCCTTGGAATTGATCTCCTCCACCCGCTCCTTCACACGGGTCACCACCTCCTTGGCATTGCCGCCGCGCATCATCAGCACAATGCCGGACACGCCCTCGGTATAGCCACCCTTGATGATGGCGCCCTGTCGCACCTCGGCGTCAATCTGCACCTTGGCCACATCACGCACATAGACCGGCACTCCTCCCTGCTCCTTGAGCACGATGTTGCCGATATCGTCCAGCGTGCGGATCATGCCCACGCCGCGAATCAGATACTGCTCGGTCACCTGCGGCAGGATGCCGCCGCTGGCATTGGCATTGTTGTCTGCCACGGCTTGCACCACCTGGCGCACGCTCAGGTTGTAGTGACGCAGACGGGCAGGATCGACCAGCACCTGGTATTGCTTGACATATCCGCCCTGAGAGTTGATTTCAGCCACACCGGGAATGGAGCGCAGCAACGGGCGCGCCACCCAGTCCTGGATGGTGCGACGCTCCGTCAACTCGGCCTGGGTCAGCTCACGCTTGCCATCATCGGGGTGGTCCAGCGTGTACTGGTAGACCTCGCCCAGGCCAGTGGATACCGGCCCCAGTACCGGCACGATGCCTTCGGGCATGCGTGGCGTGACCTCGATCAGACGCTCCGTCACCAGCTGCCGGGCAAAGTACACATCGGTCGCATCGGTAAACACCAGCGTGATGATGGACAGACCGCTCTTGTTGAGCGAGCGCATCTCTGCCAGCCCGGGCAATCCCGTCATCGCGATTTCGAGAGGCACGGTCACAAAACGCTCGATCTCCTCGGGCGAACGACCAGGGGCTTCGGTGGCAACCTGAACCTGCACATTGGTCACATCGGGGAAAGCATCCACCGACAGATTCATGGCGGCACGCAGGCCAAAGCCACACATCACCAGCGCCAGCACGACCACCACCAGCCGCTGCGATAGCGCGGCACGAATCATGGAGGCAATCATGGGCTTACTCCAGTTCTGCGCGCTTGCGCTCGTTGTTCAGATGGAATGCACCTTCGACCACGATCTGCGTGCCTTCGCTCAATCCCTTGACCACAGGTCGCAGACCACCACTGGCCGCCCCCAACTCCACCGGAGTCAGGCGATAGTGGTTTTCGGCTTTCTTGACGTAGACATGATCCTTGTCGTTCTCGCGAACCACCGCCAGCGCCGGGATTGCCAGAGTCTTCTCCATCGCCCCCTGGATCTTCATGGTGGCCAGCATCTGGGGCTTGAGTGCCAGATCCTTGTTGTCCACCTGAGTGCGAATGGTCACGGTGCGGGTTTCGGGGGAAACGGTGTCGCCCACGTAGATGATCTTGCCCGAGATGGGGGTCTCCTCGACGGTCAGCCCCAGCGCCGGCACATCGATCTGCACGTTCTGGCCAGTCTGCACGCTGCGTGCAATTTGCTCAGGCAGGGCGCCTACCACCCAGACATTGGAGAGATCCGCCACAGTGAACAGAGGGTCCCCCGGCTGCGCCACCTGACCCTGGCTGACCTGGCGCTCGATCACGATACCGGCAGCAGAAGCCGTGATGGCGGCATTCGGTGCCACATTGCCCTTGGCGCGCAAACTGCTCAGCGCATCGGCGGACAAGCCCATCAGCTTGAGCTGATCGCCTGCCGCCCTCAACTCTGCGCGCGCAATCTGCACTTCGGATTCCCGACGCAGCAGTTCAGCAGAACCAATCACATCGGCAGCAATCAGTTGACGTGCCCGCTCCACGGAGCGCTCGGCCAGAGTCGCCGTGGCACTGGCACGCATATAGGCCAGCTGAGCCGTGGTCAGCTCGGGGCTGGCGACGCGCGCCAGGGTCTGACCAGCTTTGACTCGATCGCCGGTTTCGGCCAGCACCTCGGTTACACGTCCTGTCACGGCCGCACCGATGCGGGTGACCTTGCGTTCGTTGGCTTCAATGCGACCGGCAACTTCCTGCACCGAGGCAACCTCGGCCTGCGTTACCGCGGCGGTCTTGAAGTTAGTTGCCATCGCGGCAGAGACAACCACTTCCATGGGATCAAGCTCGGCCTTGGTATCTGCAGCAGCAACTGCAGCGACCGGCTCTTCCTTGTCGCAGCCGGTCAGGGTCAATGTTGTCAGCCCGGCCAACGCCAGTGCCAGAACCAGAGAGGCGGGACGCACAGTCCTGGAATGATGATGAGAAGACATAAAGCGAATTCAAAAAATACGAAAACGTGGTCTTGACTTTGAAAGCTCAAAGCGAGGAAGGCTGGGCATAGCGACCAGCCAGAAAATCCAGTTCAATCCGGGCGGATTGAAGCTGATAACGGGCTTCAAGCAAATCGGCGCGCACCGTGCGCAGCACGCGCTGGGCATCCAGCACATCCAGAATGCCGCGCTCGCCGAAGCGGTAAGCAGCCTCTGCTACGCGCAGGGCCGATTCGGCCTCGCGCACCGCGCCCTCGCTCAGAGCCTTGGTGCGTACCTGCGCCATTTCCATGACCTTCCAGGCCTGCAACATCTGCTGCTCCAGTTCGGCCTTGCGACCTTCCATGCGCAGACGAGCACGCTCGGCCTCCGAAGCAGCCTCATCAATCGGGCCGCGACGCTGGTCGAACAGCGGAATCTGCATGCTCACGCCGATGGTGTTATTGCGGATATCGGGCTCACGCGTCTGCGCGTAACGCAGCTCAAGACCCGGCCAACGGCTGGCTTTGGCACCGTTCTTCTGCGCTTCGGCCTTGTCCACCTCGGACTGCAGCTGCAGCAGCTCCGGATGGGACTGCCAGTTGATGTTCTGCAACTGCGCTTTCTCCACCGGATCCTGCAGAGACAGGGCCAGATCAAAGCGATTGGGCAACCGGCCTGCAGCCAGACGATTGAGCGTGAGCTGGGATTGCTCAGCCAGCAAACGGGCAGACTGCTCCTGCTGACGAGCGTTGATCAGTTCGGCATCGGCCTTGATGATTTCGTAGCGCGCTGCTTCACCGCTGGAAACACGTACGCGTACACGCTCATGAGCCTGCTCCAGCAGCTTGACGGCGTCATAGGCTGCCTGTGCCTGCGCCTGTCGCAGGACCACCTCATAGGCCTTGAGCTTGACCTGGGCCACGAGCGCATTGCGCGATGCAGCAATCTGGTGCACGGATGCTCGCTGCCCGGCTTGCGCCGCTTCGATACGTGCAGCGCGCACGGAAGGCATTTCTATGGGAACCGAGATCCCCATGGTCTGCACATTACCGGGCGTCGCCGATGCCAAACGCGCCTTGTTGTCGCCACGACTCCACTCCAGCTTGGGGTTGGGCAGCGCGCCAGCACTGACCACAGCCGCCTGAGCCGTAACGCTCGACTGCTGCACGGAGCGCAACTCGGGATTATTGTCCAGCACGGTCTGCACCAGCTGCGTCAAAGTCAGCTTGGGCTGCGCCTGATCTGAAATGGTGCTGCTGATTTGTGGCGTGCCATGGGCATTGGTCTGAGCATGCGCAGCCAGAGCTGCTGCGAGACACAGGCCGAACACGGCCGCGCGTTTGGGGCTCCGCAATGGTGCATGGCCAGAAGAATTCTTACTGGCCTTGGCCGGTAAAGAAGCCGGCACTATCGATCTATTGAACATAGAACACAGCTGCCTTCTTGAGGGCAGATAAAGTGAGGAAAGGGTCGAAAACCTGTCATGCACATGCGGCAGCTGCCGCATGCGATGCAGGATCAGTTACACCTGAGCAGGTGAAGCCGCCCCAGACCTGTCTCAGAGCCATGCTCTGCAGACAAGCACATTCCAGGCCATGCAGGCGCTAGAATGACGGGCGGCAGGTATCGGGGGTCTAAAAAGCCCAGCGCAAACGCTCTGACGTGATGACGTCAGCTGAGCTGGAGCTAGCCTGCCAGCGGCAGGCTGAGACTTGGCGGACGCAACATGCTTTCCGGCCAGGGATAAGTCGGGTGCACCACATGCCCCTGAGGAGGCACCCGGACATCGGCCACACCGACAGCTACCGCTTCGGGAGGGCCAAACAATTCATTGCGATCATCTTGCGCCGGATTGAGCTCGGCAGTGCGATGCGGACGGTGAATGGAGAACTCCACCGCATCTTCTTCCACATCGTCCTCGAACTCCTGCAGCACATCGACACCGTATTCGTGCGGCTCTGCATCGAGCACATAAGCCATGGCCACCACATCTTGCGAACCCGTGGGCCACATGGCGACGAGTTGCACCCCGATGATGGAGGCAAACATCAGCAGCGACAGCAGAAAGGAAGACGCCGGGCGCATGGATCGAAGGAGCTGTGGTTAAACGAACAACAATGAAGGGGCGAGACAGTCACCGGGAAGCAGACCCAATGGTGACAAGATGGTGTACCGGTTGGTAGCAAAAGTTCCCGCATGAAAAACTTTTGTCAACATCTGTAAGGGTGAACGATAGCGTATCGCCATAGCACTTGCATTGCAAGGGTATCTTGCTAGAAAGTCAGGAGCACATCAGATCAACCAGAGTGCCGCAGGCAAGAAAAAAGCCGCAACCAATTGCTTGATTGCGGCTTTTTGAATCTGGCGGAGTGGACGGGACTCGAACCCGCGACCCCCGGCGTGACAGGCCGGTATTCTAACCAACTGAACTACCACTCCTGGCAGGAAGCTTTGCTACACATTGTATAGCTGCAAGCGCTTCAAACTTGGCGACCCTACGGGGATTCGAACCCCGGTACTCACCGTGAAAGGGTGATGTCCTAGGCCTCTAGACGATAGGGTCAATTCCTAGAACGATTCGAGTCTTGCGACTCGCCGTCAAAATTTTGGTGGAGGTAAACGGGATCGAACCGATGACCTCTTGCATGCCATGCAAGCGCTCTCCCAGCTGAGCTATACCCCCAAAAACTGTGGCGGAGTGGACGGGACTCGAACCCGCGACCCCCGGCGTGACAGGCCGGTATTCTAACCAACTGAACTACCACTCCTGGCAGGAAGCTTTGCTACACATTGTATAGCTGCAAGCGCTTCAAACTTGGCGACCCTACGGGGATTCGAACCCCGGTACTCACCGTGAAAGGGTGATGTCCTAGGCCTCTAGACGATAGGGTCAATTCCTAGAACGATTCGAGTCTTGCGACTCGCCGTCAAAATTTTGGTGGAGGTAAACGGGATCGAACCGATGACCTCTTGCATGCCATGCAAGCGCTCTCCCAGCTGAGCTATACCCCCAAAAAACTGTGGCGGAGTGGACGGGACTCGAACCCGCGACCCCCGGCGTGACAGGCCGGTATTCTAACCAACTGAACTACCACTCCTGGCAGGAAGCTTTGCTACACATTGTGTAGCTGCAAGCGCTTCAAACTTGGCGACCCTACGGGGATTCGAACCCCGGTACTCACCGTGAAAGGGTGATGTCCTAGGCCTCTAGACGATAGGGTCATAACCTAGAATCTTTGCTTTCGCACCGATTAAAAAAGCGCCTTCTGAAAATAAAGGCGCTTTTTTAATCAAGCGACTAGCCAAACTGGCGGAGTGGACGGGACTCGAACCCGCGACCCCCGGCGTGACAGGCCGGTATTCTAACCAACTGAACTACCACTCCTGGCAGGAAGCTTTGCTACACATTGTATAGCTGCAAGCGCTTCAAACTTGGCGACCCTACGGGGATTCGAACCCCGGTACTCACCGTGAAAGGGTGATGTCCTAGGCCTCTAGACGATAGGGTCAATTCCTAGAACGATTCGAGTCTTGCGACTCGCCGTCAAAATTTTGGTGGAGGTAAACGGGATCGAACCGATGACCTCTTGCATGCCATGCAAGCGCTCTCCCAGCTGAGCTATACCCCCAAAACTCTCTGCAATACAACCTTTTTATCAGTCGCGTTTTGCAGAGACTCGAATTATAGACAGGTTTTTAGCGATTTTTCAAACGCGCGATAACTTTTTCACGTCCAAGCAATTCCAGCACTGCATCGACCGAGGGAGTATGGGCTGTGCCCACGGCCAGAACACGCACAGGCATGGCCAGTACGGGCATCTTCACGCCCTGCGCCTTGAGCAACTCCTTGATCGCAGCCGCAATGGCTTCCTTGGTCCATTCCACATTTTCCAGCACAGCCGCAAATGCATCCAGCACGGAGTTGGCCGCCTCGGTCACATGCTTGGCGTAGTCTTCCGCATTGCGCTCCACGCTGTCCACATAGAAGACCTTGGCCCAGTTGGCCAGATCCACCAAGGTCTCGCAACGATCCTTGAACAAGGCAGCAATACGCACCAGACGGTCATCGGCATCGATCAGACTCTCGGCCACACCTGCCTTGACAACAAAGGGCTTGACCAGTTGGGCCAGCTCAGCGTCATCCATGGCCTTCAGATGCTGGGCATTGACCCAGCGCAGCTTGGCCTCGTCAAACTGGCCGGCGCTACGGCCCAGGTGATCCAGGTTGAACCACTCCAGGAACTGGGCACGGCTGAAGATTTCGTCGTCGCCGTGGCTCCAACCCAGGCGGGCCAGATAGTTCACCATGGCATCGGGCAGATAACCTTCATCGCGGTACTGGGTCACGGCCTTGGCACCGTTGCGCTTGCTCATCTTCTCGCCTTGCTCGTTGAGCACGGTGGGCAGATGGGCAAAGGTAGGCACGGTGGCACCCAGCGCTTCAAAGATGTGGATCTGGCGCGGCGTGTTGTTCACATGGTCGTCGCCACGGATGACATGAGTGATGTTCATGTCCATGTCGTCCACGCAGACGCAGAAGTTGTACGTGGGCGTACCGTCAGGGCGGGCAATCACCAGATCGTCCAGCTCGGAGTTCTGGAACTCGATACGGCCCTTGCACTTGTCGTCCCAGCCCACCACACCGGCTTGCGGAGTCTTGAAGCGTAGCACGGGCTTCACGCCTTCGGGAATGGCGGGCAGGACCTTGCCCTCCTCGGGGCGCCATGTGCCGTCATAGCGGGGCTTTTCCTTGGCAGCCATCTGCTTTTCACGCAGTGCGTCCAACTCCTCCATGCTCATATAGCAGGGGTAGACATAGCCCTTTTCCTGCAGCGTGGCCAACACCTGCTTGTAGCGATCCATGCGCTGCATCTGGTAGAACGGACCTTCGTCGTGGTCCAGTTGCAGCCATTCCATGCCTTCCAGGATCACGTCCACGGAAGCCTGGGTGGAACGCTCCAGATCGGTGTCTTCGATGCGCAGCACGAAGTCACCGCCATTGGCGCGCGCAAAAGCCCAGGGATAGAGGGCCGAACGAATATTGCCCAGATGGATAAAGCCCGTGGGCGAAGGGGCAAAGCGGGTGCGAATTTTGTTGGTTGTCATATCAGAAATCCTTGTACGGCATTCCCTGCGCCAAGGCTGCGGCGCTTGATGCACACGCAGTCTCGGCCAGGGGTGCCGAGCAAGAGCCGCCTCGCAGCGCAGGCATGGTCCCCCTTGAGGGGGAAGGCGCGAAGCGGCTCAGGGGGTGTTTCACAGCGTATCCAGTCCACGAGCCAGATCGACCTTGAGGTCTTCCAGATGCTCAAGACCCACGGAAATACGAATCAGACCCTGACCCACGCCTGCAGCCTGACGCTGGTCTTCGGTCAGACGACCATGCGAGGTGCTGGCCGGATGGGTGATGGTAGTCTTCACATCACCGAGGTTGGCCGTAATCGAGCACAGACGCGTGCTGTCCACCACATGGAAGGCATTGGCACGCAACTGCTCGGCCCCCTCGCCCACCACGTCGAACGCAAGCACGGCGCCGCCCATGCCGTTTTGCTGGCGCATGGCCAACTCGTGCTGAGGATGGCTCTTGAGGCCCGGGTAGTACACACGCGCCACCTTGGGATGGGCTTCCAGCCAGGCCGCAAACTCCAGCGCCGCAGCGCTTTGCGCCTTGACGCGCAAAGCCAGGGTCTCCAGGCCCTTCATCACCGTCCAGGCGTTGTAGGGAGCGATGTTCAGTCCGCCGCTGCGCAAGAAAGTGCCCATGACCTTGTCCACGAGCGCAATGGTGCCGCAAACTGCACCAGCCATGACGCGACCCTGGCCGTCGAGGAACTTGGTGCCCGAATGCACGACGAGGTCGGCGCCGAACTTCACGGGCTGCTGCAGCACGGGAGTGGCAAAGCTGTTGTCCACGGCCAGCAGCGCGTTGTTGGCGTGCGCCAGCTCGGCCAGTGCAGCGATGTCGCAGAGATCGGTCAGCGGGTTGGTGGGCGTCTCGGCAAACAGCATGCGCGTGTTGGGCTTGATGGCCGCCTTCCAGGCTTCGATATCGGTCTGCGAGACAAACGTGGTTTCCACGCCGAAGCGTGCCATCTCGGTTCCCAACAGCTTGATGGTGGAGCCGAACATGGACTGCGAGCAGATCACATGATCGCCTGTCTTAAGGGCCGTCAGCGCCACCAGCAAGATGGCCGACATGCCGGTGGAAGTCGCGACCGCACATTCCGTGCCTTCCATGGCCGCCAGACGCTTTTCAAAGCTGGTGACCGTGGGGTTACCGGTGCGGCTATAGGTGAAGCCCGGCTCTTCGTTGGCAAAGCGGCGCGCTGCGGTCGCCGCATCGGGCTGCACAAAGCTGCTGGTCATGTACAGGGCTTCGCAATGCTCGCCCCACTGGCTGCGCTCGACCGCTTCGCGCACGGCCAGAGTTTCAGGATGCAAACCTTCGGGTAATGTCTTGTTGGTCACAATCGTCAAATCCAGATGGTTGGTACCGGTCATGAGTCCGCTGCAGACCGCCAATCAGGCCCGCACGCATGCTGCTCTACCAGCTTGACCGGCGGCACTCGCCGTGCCGGTCTTTGAATATGCCTTGCTCGCATGCCAAGGAATCCGAGTCAAATCAGACTCAAACGCTTTATGGACATACGTCATGCGCTCACGATTAAAGAGCACACCGACCGCGCAGCTCTGCCATTGTCCTCCCGAATGAAAAGGGTTGCCTCAGCAACCCTTCACACTCAGTCATTCGCTGCGATTGAACGCCAGCGCTCAGCTTTCCTGAGCATTCGGCAAGGACAGGCGCGAAGTGTCTTCGCTCTCCTCTTCGCTGCCACGATTGCGGCCCTCGTTGAGCGCCGTCACCTCTTCATCGGAAATATCGCCGGTGATATAGATACCGTCGAAACACGATGCCTCGAAGCCGCTCACCTGGGCATTGATCTTGCCCACGGCCTGCTTCATGGCTTCCACGTCCTGATAGATCAGCGCGTCGCAGCCGATGACCTGGCGAATTTCCTCGACCGTACGGCCGTGAGCCACCAGCTCGGAGCGCGTGGGCATGTCGATGCCGTACACGTTGGGGTGACGCACGGGTGGCGCAGCGGAGGCCAGATACACCTTGTTGGCACCTGCATCGCGCGCCATCTGCACGATTTCCTTGGAGGTGGTGCCGCGCACGATGGAGTCATCGACCAGCAGCACATTGCGGCCCTTGAACTCGCTGCTGATGGCGTTGAGCTTCTGGCGCACCGACTTCTTGCGCGCGCCCTGGCCGGGCATGATGAAGGTACGGCCCACATAGCGGTTCTTCACAAAACCTTCGCGATAGGGCTTGCCCAGCAACTGGGCCAGTTGCATGGCACTGGGGCGGCTCGATTCGGGAATGGGAATCACCGCATCGATTTCATTGGGCGGCACCATGGAGATCACGCGCTTGGCCAGCGTTTCACCCATGTTCAGGCGAGCCTGATAGACCGAGATGCCATCCATGGTGGAGTCGGGACGTGCCAGATACACATACTCGAACACACAGGGATTGAGCTGGGTCTTTTCAGCGCATTGCTGGCTCTCGACACGGCCGTCGTTGTGCACAAAGATCGCTTCGCCAGGAGCAATGTCGCGCTCGAACTGATGGGTTGTACCTTCCAGCGCCACGGACTCGCTGGCCAGCATGATGGTGCCGTCATTGCCGCGCCCCATGCACAGCGGACGAATGCCGAAGGGATCGCGGAAGGCCAGCAGGCCGTAGCCGGCGATCAGCGCGATCACGGCGTAAGAGCCCTTGATGCGCTTGTGCACTGCACGCACGGCCTTGAAGATTTCCTCGCTCTGCAGCGGCGCGCCGCTGGAGGCGCGACCGATCTCGTGCGCCAGCACGTTGAGCAGGACTTCGGAGTCGCTTTCAGTGTTGGTGTGGCGATGATCGGTGTCCGCCAGTTCGCGGCGCAGTTGCTTGGCATTGGTGAGATTGCCGTTGTGCACCATGACGATACCGAAGGGCGCATTCACGTAGAAGGGCTGAGCCTCTTCCTCGCTGGATGCATTGCCCGCAGTGGGATACCGCACCTGACCCAGACCCACATCACCGGGCAGAGCACGCATATTGCGGGTGCGGAACACATCCTTCACCATGCCCTTGGCCTTGTGCATGAAGAACTTGCGTTCCTGCTGGGTCACGATGCCGGCTGCATCCTGCCCACGGTGCTGCAGCAGCAGCAAAGCGTCATAAATCAGCTGATTCACGGGTGTGGTGCTCACCACACCAACGATTCCACACATAGTTGCGTTCCATCTGTTCGCGAAAGTCGCCCTTCGCCACACTCGCCTGCTTCGCCACCCATTGGCTAGCCTGCGCTTTGATATCCGGCATGGCGGATCACGCCAACACCAAACTCTCGTCGGCACCCACTGCGTTTTACAGCAAGCGCCTTAGCCACTTTCAACCCTTAGGTAAATTGCGGCAAAAAAATTCGCTTCAAGAGGAAGCCTTGGGCAGATACTGCCCCCAATCCTCTGGCAGAGCAGGCAGCACCCAGCCCAGCGCCTCGGTCAACCAGGGCGCCAGCACCGAGTCCTGCCACCACAAAGCCTTGTGCAACGGCGTGTACTGGATCACCAGAGCCAGCACCAGCAGCAGCAGACCACCACGCAGGACACCGAACAATGCGCCCAGGGTGCGATCCACAGGCCTCAGACCCACGGCCTCAATCAACTGCTTGGACAGCCAGGAGATCACTCCCCAGGCAAACATGGACCCCACCAGCAGCAGCACAAAGCCCGCCGCATAACGCAGCTGCATGTCCCAGCCGTCCAGCGGCAGCCATACCGCCACCTCTTGCGCCCAGGTCCGCGCGACCATGAAGGCCACCAGCCAGCCCAGCAAGGACAGGACTTCATAGACCAGACCGCGCCAGGCCCCCAGCAACAAGGAGCCCAGCACAACGACCACAAAAATCCAGTCCAGCGTGCTCATCAATCAAACCGTTGCCGGAAAACCGGGCTCAAGCCTTGAACACCGATGCCGGCAAACCCAGGGCCTTGGCCCTGGCGGCAGCCTTCTCGGCTTCTTCGCGGCTCTTGAAAGGTCCCATGCGAACCCGTGTGCGCTTGCCGTCCTTGGTATCCACGGTCTGGGTAAAGGCTCCGGCCCCCAGCTTGCCCTTGATTTCGTTGGCCTTGCCGACTTCGGCAAAGGCGCCGATCTGAACGATAAAGCGTTCGTTGGTCGCTGCGGTTTCCTTGGCCGGAGCAGCCTCCGAGGTACTGCGCCCCTCCAGCAGTGCACGGGCACGAGCGGCCTCGTCCACCTTGGGTGCCTCAGGCTTGTGCTTGGGCTCGGGTCTGGCTTCCGGCTTCTTGACCTCAGGTTTGACCTCCGGCTTGACCTCGGCCTTGGGCTTTTCGGGCTTGGGCTCCGGCTTGCGCTCGGGCTTTACTTCCGGCTTAGGCTCCGGCTTGGGCTGAGGTTTGACCTCTGGTTTGGGCTCGGGCCTGACCTGAGATGCCACCGCCGCGGCTGTGCCGACGGCTGCCGCAGTCACCGCAGCCCCGACCGCAGGTGCAGCCGGCGCAATGGCAGCAGTCGCAGGAGCTGCAGGCCTGGCCGAGGGTGCAAGCACTTCTTCACCATCATCCAGAGACGCATTGGCAGCAACACGCCCTGACGGTGCTGCCGTCTGGCTCGCCACCTGGGTACCAGGCACGACCTCAGGGGCCGAATTGGCCTGATCGGGAATTTCAATCGGGATATTGACCGGAATGGGGCGTGGCTGCGTATCGAACAGCAGCGGGAAGCCCACCACACCGATCAGCACCAGCACGGCCGCCCCGATGAGACGATGACGTGCGCGGCGGCGCATGGCTTCCACGCTTTCGCCCTGGGCCAGGCGACTGGGGCGCTTGGCTCCAGCCACGGACTCGGCTTCGTCTTTTTTGCCAGGCCAACGGAAATTGAAAAATGCCATGAGTGAGGACTTGTTGAGGCCTGTCACCCGGCAAAAGCCGGGGCGGCAGACCGCTGACTCAGTGAGCCAGGTGTTTGGCGTTCAGACGAGGCGTGCCGTTTTGCAACACTCCGCCCACGGTGAAGAACGATCCAAAGACCACGATTCTATCAGCCGCCTCCGTTGCCGCGACTGCGGCATCCAGGGCCTGCTGGGGATTGGCAAAGGTCTGCATGCTCACATCTTTGCGGATCACGCCCTGGGCCTGCAGCTGCTGCAGCTTGGCCTTGAGGTTTTCTGCAGAATCCGCACGCGGGGTTGGCAGATCGGTGAAATACCAGCGGTCGACCAGCGGCCCCACCTTGGTGAGCATGGGCTCCCAGTCCTTGTCTGCCATGGCACCGAATACGGCATGCGTGGTCGGGAAGTAACCCATGGCATCAAGATTCGCCGTGAGCGCCGCCACCGAGTGCGGGTTGTGCGCCACATCCAGCACCAGCGTAGGCTGGCCGGGAACGATCTGGAAGCGGCCGGGCAGCTCCACCATGGACAAGCCCGTGCGCACGGCCTGCGCCGTCACCGGCAGCTTGCCGCGAATGGCTTCATAGGCTGCCAGCACGCCGGAAGCGTTCATCAGCTGATTGGCGCCGCGCAGCGCCGGATAGGCCAGTCCTGCATAGCGGCGGCCACGGCCGGCCCAGCCCCATTGCTGCTTGTCGCCGTCGTAGTTGAAGTCCTTGCCGAAGCGCCAGAGGTCGGCACCGATTTCGGCCGCGTGATCGATCACGCTTTGCGGCGGCACCGGGTCGCTGACGATGACGGGACGACCGGCGCGCATGATGCCGGCTTTTTCGCGGCCTATGCTTTCGCGGTCAGGGCCCAGCAACTCCATGTGATCGAGATCGATGCTGGTGATGATGGCGCAGTCGGCATCGATGATGTTGGTGGCATCGAGCCGGCCTCCCAGACCCACTTCCAGAATCGCCACATCCAGCCTGGACAGGCTCATCAGGCGCAATATGGCCAGCGTGGTGAACTCGAAGTAAGTGAGTGCAACCTCTTTGCCGTCCTTGACCCTGGCCTGCTCCACCGCTTCAAAATGCGGGATCAGCTCCTCGGCCTTGACGATCTCGCCGCCCACACGGCAGCGCTCTTCGAAGTGAACCAGATGCGGCGAGGTATAGACACCGGGGCGAAAACCGGACTGCAGTGCCACGGCCTCCAGCATGGCACAGGTCGAACCCTTGCCATTGGTGCCGGCCACCGTGATGACGGGGCAGTCGAATTGCAGGCCCATGCGCTGTGCGACTTCACGCACGCGATCCAGACCCAGGGCGATGTTCTGGGGATGCAGGCGCTCGCAATAAGCCAGCCAAGCATCCAAGGTGGGGAATATGGTGTGCATACTGGGCGCTATTGTCGCCCACTGTCAGAGGCCCTATGGCTGCCGGCACTTGGCAAATGCGTTACATCTGACTCCAACCGTTTCACCGATACCGAACACCATGAGCAAGATCACCACCGTCTACGGCATCCCCAACTGCGACACTGTCAAGAAAGCACGCAGCTGGCTCAGTGAGCAAGGTATTACTTACGAGTTTCACGACTTCAAGAAGCAGGGCGTTCCCGCCGAGCGTCTGCCCCGGTGGATGCAGGCCGTGGGCTGGGAAAAGCTGCTCAACCGCCAGGGCACGACCTGGCGCAAGCTCGATGATGCGACCAAAGCTGCTGCCGCTGACGCAGCCAGTGCCGCTGCCGTGATGCAGGAGCACGCCAGCACGATCAAGCGCCCCGTGGTGGAATGGGCCGACGGGAAAATTACCGTCGGTTTCAAGGCTGATGAATGGGATACGATGCAAAATACATAAGCAACCGCTCACATTTACACATGGCTTTACCTAGTTTTACGGGGCCGAGAGCTTGAATTTACACAGATCCCCTAAACTTTCTGGTGATCTGATGCGTTAAAGCTTCAGAGACAGGAGAGATGTTGATGAAAACTCTGGCAGTTTTGACTTTGACCGCCGTGGCCGCCACTGGGGCCTATGCCCAGGAGCAGGGCCGCGTGCTGTCCTCAACCCCCATCACCCAGCAGGTCGCCGTGCCGCAGCAAGTCTGCAGCGACCAGCCGGTGGCGGTCGCTCCTCGTCCCACCGGTGCAGGCGCCGTGGTCGGAGCCATTGCAGGCGGCCTGATCGGCAATGCCATCGGCGGTGGCGGCGGCCGTGCAGCGGCCACGGCAGCCGGTGTGGTCGGCGGAGCCATGCTGGGCAATCAGGCCGAAGCCTCCGGCCCGGTGCAGTACCAGAACATGCGCCAGTGCAGCACGCAGACCTTCTATCAGAACCGTACCGTGGGCTACAACGTGACCTACGAGTACAACGGTCGCAGCTACACCACACAGACCGCCAACCCACCCGGCCGATGGATTGCGCTGAACGTGCAACCCGTGGCCAACGACCCGGTCTACAGCAACGACGGCTACTACAGCACCCAGACGGCTCCTCAGGGAGCGTACAGCACCAGCTATCCGCAGAATTACGACAGCGGCTACTACGCCCCTCAGCCCGTTGCGCCAACCTATTCGGTAGGCTCGACCTACTCGGCGTCTGACTATGTGGCGCCGCTGCTGATCGGCGCAGCCATTGGCGCGGGCGCCTACTACGCCACCCGTCCCCATTACTACCGTCCGGGCTGGCACGGCGGTCATGGCGGCCACGGCTGGCGCCGCTGATCCAAGCCGATCCGGCCTTGCGAGCCGCTCAGGAGCCCCGTCACGGGGCTCTTGTTTTTCCTGCCTTTGCCAAGCATTCGCGCAGGTGCAAATCCCGTGGCCTAAAATCAATGCTTTTGACCTTCGACCACGCACAGCGTACCTCTTCCATGACCACCGAAACCATCGCAGGCGTCAGCCTCACCACCAAGGCCAATGTTTACTTTGACGGCAAGTGCGTCAGCCACAGCTTCACCCTGGCCGACGGCACCAAGAAGTCGGTGGGCGTGGTGCTGCCTGCAACGCTGACCTTTGGCACCGCAGCTGCAGAAATCATGGAATGCGTGGGCGGCTCCTGCGAATACAAGCTCGACGGCAGCGACGAGTGGAAGAAGTCCTCGGCTGGCGAGAGCTTTCAGATCCCCGCGAACTCCAAGTTCGACATACGCGTGACCGAGGCTTACCACTACATCTGCCACTACGCGTAATCCGCGCCTGGCCCGGCTTTGGGCCAGACCCGAGAATTTCAAGCCTTTTCAGCCCCAATCGCTTACCCATCAAGCGCTTGCAGCTATCACTTTGAAGAGAAATCTCATGGAAACCATTCTGCAACATGTTCCCGTCGGCCAGAAGGTCGGCATCGCCTTCTCCGGCGGCCTGGACACCTCTGCCGCCCTGCGCTGGATGAAGAACAAGGGTGCCCTGCCCTACGCCTACACGGCCAACCTGGGCCAGCCCGACGAAGCCGACTACGACGAAATTCCCCGCAAGGCGATGGAATATGGCGCAGAAAAGGCTCGCCTGATCGACTGCCGCCCCCAGCTGGCCAACGAAGGAATTGCCGCCATCCAGTCCGGCGCTTTCCACATTTCCACCGGCGGCATCACCTACTTCAACACCACGCCCCTGGGCCGTGCCGTAACCGGCACCATGCTGGTGGCGGCCATGAAGGAAGACGACGTCAACATCTGGGGCGACGGTTCGACCTTCAAGGGCAACGACATCGAGCGCTTCTACCGCTACGGTCTGCTCACCAATCCCGCACTGAAGATCTACAAGCCCTGGCTGGACAGCAACTTCATCGACGAGCTGGGCGGCCGTGCCGAAATGTCGGCCTTCATGACCAAGGAAGGTTTCGGCTACAAGATGTCGGCCGAGAAGGCCTACTCCACCGACTCCAACATGCTGGGCGCCACCCACGAAGCCAAGGATCTGGAGTTCCTGAACTCCGGCATCCGCATCGTGAACCCCATCATGGGCGTGGCTTTCTGGAAGCCCGAAGTCGAAGTCAAGGCGGAAGAAGTCTCCATCACCTTCGAAGAAGGCCGCCCCGTGGCCATCAACGGCAAGGAATACACCGATGCCGTGGAAGTCTTCCTGGAGCTGAACCGCATCGGCGGCCGCCACGGCCTGGGCATGAGCGACCAGATCGAAAACCGCATCATCGAAGCCAAGAGCCGCGGCATCTACGAAGCCCCCGGCATGGCCCTGCTGCACATTGCCTACGAGCGCCTGGTGACCGGCATCCACAACGAAGACACCATCGAGCAGTACCGCATCAACGGCCTGCGCCTGGGCCGTCTGCTGTACCAGGGCCGCTGGTTCGACCCCCAGGCCATCATGCTGCGCGAATCCTCGCAGCGCTGGGTGGCCCGCGCCGTGACCGGCACCGTGACGCTGGAACTGCGCCGCGGCAACGACTACTCCATCCTGAACACCGAGTCGCCCAACCTGACCTACGCTCCCGAGCGTCTGTCCATGGAAAAGGTCGAAGATGCGCCTTTCAGCCCCATCGACCGCATCGGCCAGCTGACCATGCGCAACCTGGACCTGATCGACACCCGCGCCAAGCTGGCCATCTACTCGCAAGCCGGCCTGCTGAGCGTGAGCAGCGCCAACGCTCTGCCACAGCTGGGCAACGACAAGAAGTAATTCGGTCCGCTTGCGCGAAAAAGCCGCTGCACTGCAGCGGCTTTTTTATGCCGAATATGCCTTAATCTCTTAAGGGGAAACCGCTGAAAGCTATCAATACTGAAGCATCAGCGATTGATCTGGTGGACCTGCTGCTCCAGCTGCCCCACATAGGCGGCCGTGCTGTTGTCCGACTCCTGGGCACGCTGCACCAGATGCGCTTCCAGCACGTCGAGCCTGGCCATCACCTCTTCCTTGTCCCTGGCATGCAGTGCTTCGAGCACGCTGCGCAGCTCGGTGAAACGCGAAGCCTCGGCCTTGTCGGCCAGATCGCGCTGGGCCTGCATCTCCTTGGCGTGGCGACGCGCCTCCAGCAGCACCGAGCCCTGCATCCACAGCACATAGGCGATGAAAAACACGCTCAGCAAAATCGTCAGCCCCAGCATGAGAACGCCCAGTGGTGCCTGGATTTCGGTTAGACCCAGCGAAACCGCGGCAGGAGCCGACAGCGCCGTCCAGTTGAAGGCTGCCAGCACGGCAATCAGGGCCACGATGAGGGCAATGCAGATGGTGCGAAAGTTCATACTCTTCTCCTTGTACTCCGGGATGCCTTGTTTTAACCCAAGATCGCACCACCCCGCGTCAGCAAGCGCCAGAAATGACAAAGCCGCTACGTCCAGCGGCCTTGTCGTCATCACGCAGTCAGATCAGCGGTATTTGCGGGACAACCCGATCGGGCGGCCACCTCGCGTCGACCAATCCGATAAGGAAGCCTCAGAAGCCACCGCAGCGCTGCCCACTGCCGAAGGCAGTTTCTGCATCAGTTGACCTCCGACAACTGCTCCAGGATCGCAGGATTCTCCAGCGTGCTGGTGTCCTGGGTGATCGCTTCTCCCTTGGCCAGCGAGCGCAGCAGGCGGCGCATGATCTTGCCGCTGCGGGTCTTGGGCAGGTTGTCGCCGAAGCGGATGTCCTTGGGCTTGGCAATGGGGCCGATCTCCTTGGCCACCCAGTTGCGCAGCTCGGCCGCGATCTGCCTGGCCTCCTCGCCCGTGGGCTTGCCGCGCTTGAGCACCACAAAGGCGCAGATGGCTTCGCCGGTCAGGTCGTCGGGACGGCCAACCACGGCGGCTTCGGCCACCAGATCGGTCTTGGCCACCAGGGCCGACTCGATTTCCATGGTGCCCATGCGGTGGCCCGAGACATTGAGCACATCGTCGATACGGCCCGTGATGCGGAAATAGCCACGATCCTCGCTGCGCACCGCGCCGTCGCCGGCCAGGTAATAGCCCTTGAGCTCTTCGGGGAAGTAGCTCTTCTTGAAGCGCTCGGGGTCGCCCCAGATGTTGCGGATCATCGAGGGCCAGGGCTTTTTCACCACCAGGATGCCGCCGGCGCCATTGGGGATCTCGTTGCCGGCCTCATCGACGATGGCCGCCGTGATGCCGGGCAGAGGCAGGGTGCAGGAGCCGGGCACCAGAGGCGTGGCACCGGGCAGCGGCGTGATCATGTGACCGCCGTTCTCGGTCTGCCAGAAGGTGTCCACGATGGGGCAGCGCTCGCCGCCCACATGCTTGTGATACCACATCCAGGCCTCGGGATTGATGGGCTCGCCCACCGAGCCCAGCAGACGCAGGCTGGACAGATTCCAGTTCTTCGGGTGGACGCTGGGGTCGGAGTCCGCCGCCTTGATCAGCGAACGAATGGCCGTGGGCGCCGTGTAGAAGATGCTGCACTGGTGACGCTCGATCATCTGCCAGAAGCGGCCCGCATTGGGGAAGGTCGGCACGCCTTCGAAGACGATCTGCGTGGCGCCGGCCGCCAGCGGGCCATAGGCCACATAGCTGTGACCAGTGATCCAGCCGATATCGGCCGTACACCAGAAGACATCGCTGTCCCTGGCATCGAAGGTCCACTCGAAAGTCTGCTTGGCCCAAAGCACATAGCCGCCGGTGGCATGCTGCACGCCCTTGGGCTTGCCGGTGGAGCCGCTGGTGTAGAGGATGAAGAGCGGATGCTCGGCATTGACGGGCACGGCCTCGCACTCGGTGGATTGACCGGCCAGCGCATCGGTGAAGCTGATATCGCGGCCCGCGACCATATTGCAGGCGGTGGCCGTGCGCTCATAGACCAGCACGCTCTTGACGGCTTCGCAGCCGCCCAGCGCAAGCGCGTCGTCGACGATGGCCTTGAGCGGCAACTCCTTGCCGCCGCGCATCTGGTAGTTGGAGGTGACGACCAGACTGGCGCCCACGTCCACGATGCGCTCCTGCACGGCCTTGGCCGAGAAGCCGCCGAACACCACGGAATGCGTGGCACCGATGCGTGCACAGGCCTGCATGGCCACCACACCCTCGATGGTCATGGGCATGTAGATCAGCACGCGATCGCCCTTTTGCACGCCGCGCGCCTTGAGAGCATTGGCGAACTGGCTGACGCGGGCAAGCAACTCTTTGTAAGTGACCTTGGTGACCTCGCCGCCGTCGGCTTCGAAGATGATGGCCGTCTTGTTCTCCACGGGCGTGCCCATGTGCTTGTCCAGGCAGTTGGCGCTGGCGTTGAGCTCGCCGTCGGCAAACCATTTGTAGAACGGCGGGTTGCTCTGGTCCAGCACCTGGGTGAAGGGTTTGCTCCACTTCACGTTCTCGCGTGCCAGACGCGCCCAATAGCCTTCATAGTCGCGTTCGGCTTCATCGCACAAGGCCTGGTACTGCGCCATGCCCGAGATGCGGGCCTTGGCGGCGAAATCCGCAGGCGGCGGGAACACACGGTTTTCCACCAGCACGGATTCGATGGTTGATGTCGCAGCGCTCATCGTTTTGTCTCCTGATGCATAAGCAATGAAATAATTGTGGGTGTACTGTCAAGGCTCGGTCTTACACCCCACTGACTGAAATTGACAAGCGGCTTTTGCGTGCCGTCAAGTCTGTCATTCGCTCCCATTTTTGCAGCAGAAAGTGCCTGCTTGGTGTTGATTTGCTTGCACTTTTTTCAAAACACCCTGGAACAAACCCTTAGAATCGCGCACCTGCTGCTGCAGAGGCCTGGGCCCACATTACGGCCTGCTCTCGAAGGCGCAGGCAGTCCGGGACGCGGCCCCAGCAAAACCAGTCTTACAAGGTGGCGGCATCCCGTTGCCCACTCATCGCATCCAGTCCGCCCCGAGCACACATCATGAGCCGCATCCCTTCAGACGAAGCAGGCAACTCCACCCTCCACACCCAGCATGGCGGCTTCCAGCCCTATGGCGCATTGCGCCCCCTGCCCTCGCTGATCTTTGCCAGCCGCTGGCTGCAGCTGCCGCTGTACCTGGGTCTGATTGCCGCCCAGGGTGTCTATGTCTGGCACTTTCTGCTGGAGCTCTGGCATCTGGTGGAGGCGGTCTTCGGCAATCAGGAAGCCTTGCATGCCCTGATCACCAATATTGGCTACAAAAGCGATGTCCAGATCACCCACCTGAACGAAACCATCATCATGCTGGTGGTACTGGCCCTGATCGATGTGGTCATGATCTCCAACCTGCTGATCATGGTCATCGTGGGTGGCTACGAAACCTTTGTCAGCCGCATGGGCCTGGAATCCCACCCCGACCAGCCCGAGTGGCTGAGCCATGTGAATGCCTCGGTACTCAAGGTCAAGCTGGCGCTGTCCATCATCGGCATCAGCTCCATCCACCTGCTCAAGAGCTTCATCAATGCCGGCAGCTATGAAGTGCAGGTACTGATGTGGCAGACCATCATCCATGTGGTCTTCCTGCTCAGCGCCCTGGCCATTGCCCTGACCGACAAGCTCACCCAAAGCGCTCACCACTGAAGCAGGCCCCGCTCCAAAAAGCCCCGCATGGTTGACCATGAAGGGGCTTTTTTCATGCCCGTGGCAGCGGTAAAACGCGTCAAAAGCTGACAACCAGCAAAAAAAAGCCCTCGATAGGCTGCTACGCCTTATCTATCAAGCACTTGCACCTCCTGTTTTTGCGTATGCAAATGTTTCAATGGCACGATTTCCGATGGATGCGGGCGGCAAAGCTTACAGCTTGATTTGACGCATAAAACCCAATTCGATATATTTAAAAGTCATTTACAACCTGCCGCGCAGGTCGTCACCGCATTGTTGAGATGCGGTTGACTCACTTCCCGGCGGATCGTTGTGTCAATTCATGAGCGCTTGCCGCTCTTTGGCGCAGCCCCGTCAACCGGGCCGAAACACGGCCCTGATGTAGGGGGCTCTCCCCGGCCGATATTGCCGGGGTTGGCCTGACAAGAAGCCGTGCAGATGCGTGCCAGTCGGTACCCGCTCTGCCAGCCAGCTGCTTCTTCCAATTTGCCAGCTCTTGCGCACACCTGGCTGTGCCATCCGGGCTGAAAACTCGGCGCCATCGCTGCGCCATCTGCATTGCGCAGTCCTGTCCACAAGACCGGGCTGAGCTGCGGCATCAGGGCTTTTATTTTGGCTTGTGCGCCAGCGCCCACCGGCATCGCCGGCTGTGGGCGCTGGACTGTGTTCCATCTCATCAAAAAGGAGAACGCCACAGTGGCCAAGCAAATCGCTATCGATCATGTCTTCAAGGTCTTCGGCAACGATCCGAAAACCGCGCTCAATCTTGTGAAACTGGGCCGCAGCAAGCAGGAGATCCTCGCCCAGACCGGGCAATCCATCGGCGTGTTCGACGCCGACTTCACCATCGAAGCCGGTGAAATCTTTGTAGTCATGGGCCTGTCGGGCTCGGGCAAGTCCACCCTGGTGCGCATGCTCAATCGCCTGATCGAGCCCACCAGCGGCCGCATCCTGGTCGACGGCCAGGACATCAATACGCTCAATGACAAGGAACTGCGTGCGCTGCGCCGCAAGGACATCTCCATGGTGTTCCAGTCCTTTGCCCTCATGCCCCACCTCACGGTGCTGGACAACACGGCCTTTGGTCTGGAGCTGGCCGGCGTGGACCGCGCCACGCGCCAGCAGCAGGCGCAGGATGCCCTGGAGCAGGTGGGCCTGGGTGCCTGGGGCGCCAGCTACCCGGACGAGCTCTCCGGCGGCATGCAGCAGCGCGTGGGCCTGGCCCGCGCACTGGCCTCCGACCCGTCCATTTTGCTGATGGACGAGGCCTTCTCGGCACTGGACCCCATCATCCGCACCGAGATGCAGTCCGAACTGTTGCGTCTGCAGGAAATCAAGCGCCGCACCATCGTCTTCATCTCTCACGATCTGGACGAAGCCATGCGCATTGGCGACCGCATCGCCATCATGAAGGACGGCATGGTGCAGCAGGTCGGCACGCCCGACGAGATTCTGCGCAACCCGGCCAACGATTATGTCCGCACCTTCATTCAGGGCGTGGATGCGGCAGCCGTGTTCAAGGCCGCCGACATCGCCCGTCAGGCGCTGACCGTGATTTCCGAACATAGCGACCGTGGCTGCCGCGCCGCGCTGCGCCTGCTGGAGGACTCCGACCGCGATTACGCCTATGTGCTCAATGCCCGCAAACGCTTTCTGGGCGTGGTCTCGTCGCAGTCGCTGCGCGATGCACTGCACGGCCACGAGGGAATGCTGGGCCTCAAGCACGCCTTCATCTCCGATGTGCAGCCTATCGCCAGCAGCACGCCGGTGGCCGAACTGTTCGGCACCGTAGCCACTCCTGCCTGCCCGCTGCCTGTGGTGGATGAAGAGGGCAAATACCTGGGCGTTATCAGTCGCACCACCATGCTCAAGTTCCTGGATCGCGCCACCCCGCCGGTGCCGCCACCTCAGAAGGAAATTCCGCCCATCAAGCTGGACCAGCACTTCCAGCCCAAGTCCAACACGCAAGCTGCCCAGCACGCAGCGCTATAAAAGAAGGGAGCCGATTTGAACGACAACGCACTGAACAATCCCGACACAGAAACCACCAGCGCGGCTTTTGACGACCCGTGGGCCGCAGCTTCTGCGCCCGCCGCCGAGCCGGTCAGCACCCATGTCACCAGCTCGGCGGCAGATGCCGATCCCTGGGCCGCCTCCTATGCCGATGCGGATGCCAGCTCAGGCGCCGATGCCTGGAGCAGCGGCGATGCCGCCAGCCAGGTCAGCAGCACCGACTGGCTCAGCGCCCCCTCGCCCACCGATGTGCCCGAGCATGACGGCGGCATAGGCCAGCTCTGGCATCAGATCACCACCGAAGGCCTGCCCGTGCAGGACTCGATCAACAACGGCCTCACCTGGGTGGTTGATCATTTCCGCCCGTTCTTCCAGGCTGTTCGTACCCCCATCGACGCCACGCTCAACGGTGTGACCGATGTGCTGCAGACCATCCCCATGCCGGCACTGGTGCTGCTGATTGCCCTGCTGGCCTGGCAGTTTGCAGGCCGCAAGCTGGCCATTGGCTCGGCAGTTTCGCTGCTGATTGTGGCACTGCTGGGCATCTGGTCCGAAGCCATGGTCACCCTGGCCCTGGTGCTGACATCGCTGTTCTTCTGCATCGTGATCGGTCTGCCCGTCGGCATCTTGCTGGCCAGCAGCGACCGTGCCCAGCGCTGGACGCGCCCGCTGTTGGACGCCATGCAGACCACGCCGGCCTTCGTCTATCTGGTGCCGGTGGTCATGCTGTTCGGTATCGGCAACGTGCCCGGAGTGATCGTGACCATCGTGTTTGCGCTGCCGCCGCTGATCCGCCTGACCAATCTGGGCATTCGCCAGGTGCGCCCAGACCTGATCGAGGCCAGCCGTGCCTATGGTGCCTCGCCTGCCCAGTTGCTGTGGAAGGTGCAGCTGCCACTGGCCATGCCCTCCATCATGGCCGGTATCAACCAGGCGCTGATGCTGTCCCTGTCCATGGTGGTGATTGCTTCCATGATCGCCGTCGGCGGTCTGGGCCAGATGGTGCTGCGCGGCATCGGCCGTCTGGACATGGGTCTGGCTACCGTTGGCGGCCTGGGCATCGTGCTGCTGGCCATCGTGCTGGACCGCATCACCCAGGCCATGGGCGAGCCCAAGCGCGGCAGTGCCCGCTGGTGGACCACCGGCCCAGCGGGTCTGGCCGTGCGTCTGCTGGGCAACAAGCACTCGGCACCGGCTCCCAAGCCCGGTAGCGAAGCCGCCAAGCCAGCAACGATCTGAATAAAGAACAAGGAGAACGCATGAGTACAACCGACAACACCGCCAGCATCCGCCACGGCCTGGGCCACTGGCTGCTTGCCAGCACAGCCGCTGCCTCCATGGCCCTGTCCATGGTCAGCACCGGTGCCTTCGCTGCCGACGAGCTTCCAGGCAAGGGCATCAAGGTCCAGCCGCTCAAGAGCTCGATTGCCGAAGAAAGCTTCCAGACCCAGCTCGTCATGAAGGCCCTGGAAAAGCTGGGCTACGAGGTCCAGCCCATGAAGGAAGTGGAATACCCCACGGCTCATATTGCACTGGCCAACGGCGACGCCACCTTCATGGCCAACCACTGGAACCCGCTGCACGCCGACTACTACAAGAATGCGGGCGGCGACGCCAAGCTCTACCGCAAGGGTGTGTTCTCGGCCAATGCAGCTCAGGGCTATCTGATCGACAAGAAGACGGCCGATGAGCACAAGATCACGAATCTGGGGCAGCTCAAGAACCCCGAAATTGCCAAGCTGTTCGACACCGACGGTGACGGCAAGGCCGACCTGACAGGCTGCACGCCCGGCTGGGGCTGCGAGGCCATGATCGAGCACCAGCTCGGCGCCTACAAGCTGCGCGATACGGTCACTCACAAGCAGGGCACCTATTCGGCGCTGATGGCCGACACCATCACACGCTACAAGGCCGGCAAGCCCATCCTCTACTACACCTGGACGCCCTACTGGGTGAGCAATGTGCTCAAGCCCGGCAAGGATGTTGTCTGGCTGCAGGTCCCGTTCTCCGCACTGCCCGGCGAACAGTCCGGCACGGACACCAAGCTGGCCAACGGCAAGAACTACGGCTTCATTGCCAACAACCAGCAAATCGTGGCCAACAAGGCCTGGGCAGAGCAGAACCCTGCGGCAGCCAAGCTGTTTGAAATCATCAAGCTGCCCGTGGGCGACATCAACGCCCAGAACTACATGATGAGCCAGGGCCAGAACAAGGCCTCCGATATCGAGCGTCATACCGACGGCTGGATCAAGGCCCATCAGAAGACTTTCGACGGCTGGATCAGCCAGGCGCTGGCGGCTGCCAAGAAGTCCTGATCACAACACCCGAATCACGGCGACCGCTTGCGCGGCCGCCGTTTTTTATCGCCGGGCCGCCCCAAGACAAAAACGCCCCTCCTGGAGGGGCAGCGAACCACACGCAGTGGGGAGCGTAGGGTCTCATTTTCAATCGGGCCGAAAGCCCACCCATACCAAGGAGAGACAAGAACAATGAGCAAGTCTGTGCAGACTCCGAGCCCAAACCGACACACCAGGCGCCAGCTGCTGCTGGGCACGGCCGGCGCTGCGGCGCTGGGCCTTGGTCAGTCGCCTAGCTGGGCGGCCGGACAGAAGGTGCCAGGCGAAGCGCTTCCGGGCAAGGGCATCACGGTGCTGCCCGTCAAGAGCGCTCTGGCCGAAGAGAACTTCCAGACGCTGCTGGTGATGAAGGCACTGCAGCAGCTGGGCTACACCGTCAAGCCCTGGGAAGAGCTGGACTACCCGCTGATCCACGTGGCAGTGGCCAATGGCGATGCTAGCTTCATGGCCAACCACTGGAACCCTCACCACGCCGAGTTCTATCAGCAGGCCGGCGGCGATGCCAAGCTCTCGCGCAAGGGCGTGTATGCAGCCGGTGCCGCGCAGGGCTACATGATCGACAAGAAGACAGCCGACAAACACAGGATCACCCATCTCGACCAGCTCAAGGATCCCGGACTGGCGGCCCTCTTCGATATCGACGGCGACGGCAAGGCCAATCTGATCGGCCCCAACGCCGGCTGGGGTGGCGAGGCCGTGGTGGCCCACCAGATCAAGGCTTTCGGCCTGGAAAACACTGTCAGCTACACCCAGGGCAACTATCCGGCACTGATTGCCGACACGCTGGCGCGCTTCAAGGCCGGCAAGCCTGTGCTGTATTACGCGTGGACGCCCTACTGGCTCAGCAATGTGCTGCGCCCCGGCCAGGAAGTGGTGTGGCTGCAGGTGTCGCGCTCTTCCATGCCCGGGGTGCAGGCCGGCACCGACACCAAGCTGCCCAATGGCCGCAACTACGGCTTTCCGCTCAACAACGAGTACATCGTGGCCAACAAGCTCTGGGTCGAGCAGAACCCGGCCGCCGGCAAGCTGTTCGAGATCATGCAGATTCCCATCAGCGACATCAGCCGCCAGAACCAGCTGCTGCGCGAAGGGGAAAGCAAGCCCGCCGATATCCACCGCCATGTGGGCGCTTGGATCAAGGGCCACCAGCAGGCTTTTGACGCCTGGATTGCCCAGGCCAAGGCCGCAGCCCTGAAATCCTGATTCGCCAACGGCGCACCGGACCTGATCCGGGGGCCGTTTCCTTCATTAACCCTCTCGCTTTTCTCATGCCGATTTCGGGGTAGGCACCCAGCATCCAAGGAGTATTCATGCACAGCAACAAGCCCGCACATTCGCCTTTCCCGCCCCTGCAGCTCCATTCCCGCCATCTGGCTGCCATCGCCTTGCTGAGCTTTGGCGCCGCCGCCGCACAAGCGCAAACCAACTCTGGTGACCTGCCCGGCAAAGGCATCTCGGTGCAGCCGCTCAAGGGCACGGTGGATGAGGAAATGTTCCAGACCCTGCTGGTTTCGCGTGCTCTGGAGAAGCTGGGCTACCGGGTACAGCCCGTCAAGAGCCTGGAAAACGGCACCCAGCATGTGGCCGTGGCCCAGGGCGACGCCACCTTTACCGCCACTCACTGGATGCCTCTGCACCGTGCCTTCTATGAGAACAATGGCGCAGACAAGGCCTTCTATCGCGCCGGCACTTACTCGCGCAATGCGGTACAAGGCTATCTGATCGACAAGGCGACGGCCGAGAAGTACAAAATCGTCAGCATCACGCAGCTCAAGGACCCCAAGCTGGCGGCGCTGTTCGACACCGACGGCGACGGCAAGGCCGATCTGACGGGCTGCAACCCTGGCTGGGGCTGCGAGCTGGCCATCAACAAACATCTCAAGGGACTGGATCTGGAGTCCAGCATCACCCACAGGCAAGGCAACTACCAGGCCTTGATTGCCGACACCATCACCCGCTACAAAAGCGGCAAGCCCATTCTCTACTACGTCTGGACCCCGTTCTGGGTGAACACAGTGCTGCGCCCGGGCAAGGAAGTCAGCTGGCTGGAGGTACCCAATGTCCCCGGTGCCCAGGGCGAAGACCAGACCCAGCTGCCCAATGGCAAGAACTACGGCTTCAAGCTCAATCAGCAGTACATCCTGGCCAACAAGGTCTGGGCCGAGAAAAATCCGGCCGCTGCCAAGCTATTTGCCGTAATGCAGCTGCCTATCGAGGACATCAACGCCCAGAACATGCGCATGCGCCAGGGCGAGAGCAGCTCGGCCGACGTCAGTCGCCATGTGGACGGCTGGATCAAAGCCCATCAGCAGACTTTTGACGGCTGGCTGGAGCAGGCGCGCGCCGCTGCAAAATAGGTATAAAACGGCTGCAGCGCTTTATGCAAAGCGCCGGCAGCTATCAAAAGTGCTTTCGGTAGCGGGCCGCTGCCTACCAGTTGGCCTTGGCATTGCGGCAGGCCGCCTGGCTGGACAGCGCGACAAAGCGCTCCACCCGCAGCGCCAGCATCTTGCGCCCCTGCCGTGCCAGCACCGGATCGGCCACGGCTCGCTCCACCACCCTGCCCTGCACCTCGGCCAGCATGGCGACGGTGGCGCTGCTGCGCGTGTTCAGATAGGCCTGCTCCAGCAGCACGCTGTCGCCCTCGGGCAGAACGCCGATGATCTGGCCGCTTTCACACTCCTGAAACCGGGCCGTCTCGCCGTCCAGGCTGTACAGGCCCTGCCAGCGCCCGCTTTCCTCGCCGGGCTTGAGGCCTACGGCGGCAGGGCCGGCCTGCTTGACCTCGGTCTGGGTCTGGACCTGCTTCTTGCCCGTCAGACCGGTCCAGGTCTTGTCCCAGGTCTGGGAAACCTTGTCCGTCATGCCGGACAAGCTCGAACAGGCGGTCAAACCCGTCACCACAATGACACTGGCTGCCAGGCGCCACAGCTTGCTCTGCATGAATACCTCTGATCTTTCAAAAGCAGGCACGTTAACAGACAGCGGCAGCCTGCAATTGCTGCAGATATCTCAATGCAACAAAGTGTTGCATACATAATCAGCGATCTCTTGAACCAATGCAGCCATGAGCCAACCCACCGCCCCCATCGTCCACGGCACCGAAGATGTGCTGATTGCCCTGTGCAACTCCGTCTCGCGCGTGCTGCAGGTGGCCACCCAGTGCCCGATTCAGTACTCGGGCATGGTGCAACGCATCACCAAGACAAGTCTCAAACCCGATATCGGCTGCTTTGTGCTGATCGATGGTGGTTTTTCTGCGCTCATCATCATCAACTTCTCGGCCGATGCGGCCATGGAGCTCTACCGCAGCTATCTGCTGTCCATGGGCATGGCCGAGAGCGATCTGGCCAGTTCCTATACCTCGGACGATGTGAGCAACGTCATGGGCGAGCTGATGAACCAGGTCGTTGGCGACTTCACCAGCAAGGTGCAGCGCGAACTGCAGACCCATATCGCGCAAAGTCAGCCCAAGATGATCCGCCTGAACAAGCAGGTCAATCTGAGTGTGGATGCCAATCTGGATGCCCCGGAAGCGCGCCGCGTGACCTTCTACACAGGCAACAACAACATCTTCTATCTGGAGATGGCGGTGGATCACATGGAGTTCATCAAGATCAAGGACTTCGAAGCCCAGGAAAAACCGGACCCTGATCTTGTCATGGCCCAGGCCCGGGAGGCCCAAACTGGACAAGCGCCTGCAGCTCTCAACACGGCGGCGGCCTCCAGCGATACCGACGACCTGCTCAAGTCGCTGGGTCTCTGAGCCGCCATGCCTGGCATGCAAAAGGCGAGCGAGGATGTCGCCTTTGTACGAAAGCAATTCCTTGATGAGCCTGCTTATTGGCCTTTGTCTGCTGGCTGACCTGGCCTCACCGCATCTGCCATTGCGAGAATGAAGGCGCGTAGCTTTTGCACATCATCATCGCCGAGCTTGCCCGCAAAATCGGGCATGCCTCGTGAGGTGGCCGGGCCGTTGACGATGAAACTGCCTAGATTGTCAATCATGGCCGCAGGCAGATAGGTCAGGCTGGGCAGGGCTCCACCCTTGCTGACGCCCGGGTAGCCGTGACAGGCAATGCAGTTGCTGTTGTAGAGTGCAGCACCGGCCGGCACCAGTTGCGGGTCGTACCCGAGCCCGCCAATCAAGGCACTCATCTGATAGGCCACCCGTTCCGGCATGGGGGCCTTGCCTCCCAGTGCAAAGGTATAGACCGTGCCGGGGCTCCTGAAGTCGGCCACGCGGTCACCGAGGCCAAAAGCACCACCCCAGCCGACGGCAATCGAGACATATTGCCTGCCATCGAGTTCATAGCTCACCGGAGCCGCAATCACGCCGCTGCCCATGGGAGCATCCCAGAGCTTTTTGCCGCTTCTGGCGTGATAGGCCACCAGTCGCGCATCGGCCGTTCCCTGAAAGACCAGATCGCCGGCCGTCGCCAGCGTTCCGCCATTCCAGGGCGAGACATGCTTTTGATGCCAGGCTTCCTTTTGCCGCACCGGGTCCCAGGCGATCAGGCGACCAAAAGGCAGGCTGCTGGGCTCCAGCATCACGCGTCCCGTATTCCAGCCGGTATTGCTCATGAGCTGGCCCGGCGTATTGCTGTTGAAGCCGGCCCAGTTCGGATCGTCGGCCATGGCCGTGGGAATATGCTGAGCCGGAATATAGGCCAGCCCCGTCTGCGGGCTATAGGCCATGGAATGCCAGTTATGCGCCCCCAGGGGGCCGGGAATGATCTCGGCCTTGCCGGCGCTGCGCACGGCCTCCTCCATGATGGGACGGCCGTTGCCGTCATAGCCCCTGGCCCAGTTCACGGGCACAAAGTTCCTTGCGGAGATGAATCGGCCGCTCTGACGGTCGATCACAAAAAAGTAGCCATTCTTGGGCGCATGCAGCAATACCTTGCGCAGCTTGCCATCAATCCTGAGGTCAGCCTGCACGATATCCTGGGCTGAAGTGAAGTCCCAGTTATCGCCCGGTGTTTCCTGGTAATGCCATTTGTAGGCACCCGTGTCCGGATCCAGCGCCACGATGGAGCCCAGATACAGGTTGTCTCCCCCGACAGGACTGCGCTTTCGGTGCGCCCAGGGCGAGCCATTGCCCACGCCGATATACATCTGATTGAGTTCGGGATCGAACACCAGCGAGCTCCAGACCGTTCCGCCACCGCCGCTCTCCCAATACCTGCCTGCCGGATCCCAGGTTTTGGCCGCCTCCTCCAGCGCCTTGCTCTCATAAGCCTGAGCCGGATCACCGGGCACGGTATAAAAGCGCCAAACCTGCTTGCCCGTCTCGGCGTCATAGGCCGTCACATAACCACGAGCACCATATTCGGCGCCGCCATTGCCGATATAGACCTTGCCCTTGAACACGCGCGGAGCGCCCGTGATGGTGTATGAGAAATTCTTGTTGTCTATGGTGTCCGTGGACCAGACCTGCCGGCCCGTGGCAGCGTCCAGCGCAATCAGCCGCCCGTCGAAGGCACCCACAAACACTTTGCCCTTGTAGACGGCCACACCGCGATTGACCACATCGCAGCAGCCCTTGTAGGCCATCTCGCGCGGCACCTGTGGGTCGTAGGTCCACAGCGCCTTTCCCGTGCGCGCATTCACCGCATGCACCACGCTCCAGGGGGCGGAGACATACATCACCCCATTCACCACGATGGGTGTGGCTTCCACGCCGCGCGACGAATCGAGCTTGTACGACCAGGCCAGACCCAGCCGGTCCACATTGCCACTGTGGATCTGCTTGAGCGGGCTGAAACGATTTTCCTGATAGTTCAGCCCATGACTGGGCCAGTCCTTGCCGGTCCTTGCATTGGCTTCGATATGAGCGTCATCCACATGCTCCGCAGCCAGCGCCAGTATGGACAGCCAGCCCAGCAACCCTGCAACGGCCAGGCTCACCAAACGTCGGTTTGGCCTGTGGTGGGATCGAATGCACGCAGGGCTTTGCATAGAGTCTGTCTCCTGTGGTGATTTGTCGTTTTGCCGCTGCTCTCCCGTCAGCAATCAGGAAATTCTTGGGCAAGCGGGAGCTGTCCACATCACAGGCAAATCCGCACTCCATTTGGACGATGCAACGCACACTCGACAAGGCGCCATGTCTGACGACAGCAGGCCACCGCATCCTTGTCTAAAACCCTGTTAACAAGATAAATACTGTTTGCGCAATAATTTGAATTCCAACTATTTAAATGCATTCGGAATGTCCAGCACCGCCTCACTGTCCAGTCGTCAGCGCCAGCTCATGTTCGTCCTGGCGCAGGTCAACAAGCAATGGCGACGCACGCTGGATAAGGTCCTGGCCCCCTTGGGTCTGACGCAGGCGCTGTGGCTGCCCCTGGTCCACCTGGAGCGCTGCGCGGGTGCCATGCGGCAAAAGGACCTTGCTCTGGCGCTGGCGTTGGACAGCTCTTCCATCGTGCGCCTGATTGACGGCCTTCAGGCCCAAGGCTGGGTGGAACGCATCGATGATGCCGATCGGCGCGTCAAGCGCATACAGCTCACGAAGGCCGGACTGCTGCAGGTCGAGACCGTCAAGACCATCGTGGCGGATGTCCGCAGCGAAGTCATGCAGGAGCTGCCCCCCGATCTGCTGGACGCCACACTGGATGCACTGGAAACCATGCTGGGAAAGATGGCTGCACTGGAAGTGGGCGCCAACGCGGACTCGCTACCCGAGAGCTGAACTAGCGCCACACGCAACAGAAACCTCACAGCTAGTTCCGGATTTCACTTGTATGCAAAGTCCCGTCACCCCTGTACGCAAAGCGCCACTCTGGCTGCTGGTCATGGTCACCATTGCCGGCACCATGGCCATGCATATGTTCATCCCGGCTCTGCCCGATGCTGCTCGCCACTTCGGCGCCAGCAGCGGACAGATGCAGCAGACCATCACCGTCTACATCCTCGGCCTGGCACTGGGCCAGCTGATCTACGGCCCCATGTCGGATGCACTGGGCCGCCGCCCCCTGTTGCTTGTCGGCCTCTGTCTCTACACCGTCGCCAGCCTTGCGGCCTTTCTGGCCCCGAGCGCGAATATGCTGATTGGCGCGCGCCTGATTCAGGCTCTGGGCGGCTGCGCCGGCCTGGCACTGGGCCGCGCCATTGCCCGCGACACCGCGACACCCGAAACTGCCGTGGGCAGTCTGGCCTTGCTCAATCTCATGATGATGATTGGCCCTGGCATCGCCCCCTCCATAGGCTCGGGGCTGGATGCCTTGTTCGGCTGGCGCATCATTTTTGCGGTGCTGGCGCTGATGGGGGCGCTAACGGCCATCGGAGTCTGGCGCCTGCTTCCTGAGACCGGTCGCCCCACCGGCAAGCTGAACTGGCGCACCGTGCGCAATGACTATCGAACCTTGCTGGGTTCACCTCAGTTTCTGGGCTTCGCCATAGGCGGCGGTAGCGCCACCACATCCATGTACGCCTTTATTGCTGCAGCACCGTTCATCTTCATCGAACAGTTGCATACCAGCAAGGCGCAGCTTGGCATCTACCTGGGGGTGCTGATGGCCGGCATGGCAGCAGGCAATGCGCTGGCACGCCAACTCGTCAAACGCTGGCCACTGGAGCGGTTGATACTGGGCGGCAATATGCTGAGCCTGGGCTGCGCGGCTGCACTGTTAGTCCTGACGCTGCTGCAGCTGATCAACGTGCCCGCTGTCGTGACTTTGATGCTGCTGTTTACCTTAGGTTCCGGCATGACCAGCCCCGCCGCACTCTCCAAGGCTCTGGGTGTGCACAGCGATTTGACGGGATCGGCCGCCGGCGTCTACGGCTTTTCCCAGATGGCCGTGGGTGGCCTGTGCACGCTTGGGGCCAGTCTGGGCAACAACCCTGCGCTGTCGGCCTTTTCCGTGTTGCTGATTGCCTGCGCCGTGGGGCAACTGGGCTTCAGATATGCGCTGCGCCTGAACCGGGCCATCGCACCTTGAAACTGATATCAGCCTTGCACCCGAGGACTCAGAACCTAGGGCTCAGCGGCCAAGGTGTTTGAAGACCCGACCGGGTCTTCAATCCCTTGCACCGCATCGTCCACGCTCCAGGCGGCATAGGCGAGGGGATCCAGGTCCTGAATCTGCACGCGCTGCAGCAACTCTCGAACGCCATCTTTGACACGCGCCAGCCTGAGCCTGATTCCAGCCTGCGCCAGTTGCCTGGCAAGCTCGCTCAAGGCCTCTATGCTGGTGCTGTCCAGGTCCGGACATTCCTCGAGACTCAGTATCAGCGTCTTCAGACCAGAAGCGCGCCCCGCGCGTGCACTGATGTCGGCCATGACAGCATCGGCATTGCCGAAGAACAAAGCTTCCTCGGGACGCACAATCAGCACATGAGGGACAGCCAGAGCTTCGGGGTGCAGTTGCCTGTCCACAAAATCGTGACTATTTGCCAACCGGCCCAGCTCGCTGACTCTTGCCTGGGCCATGCGCTTGAGCAGCAGAGCGATGCTGAGCACCATGGACAGCAGCAAGCCATCGAGTACGCCCAGCAAAATCACGGCTGCAAACGCAGTGACTACCAGAGTCCGGTCACGGCGCCAGGCGAAATATGGCTTCAAACTCCTCCAGTTGAGTGAATGGCCTACCGCATGCATGACGATGGCAGCCAGCATGGGTTCTGGAATCCTCTCCATCAATGGCAACAACTGCCACACCAGCAATGCCACGACGGCGCAAGCAATCAGCCCTGCGGCTCTGGTTCTGGCTCCTGCGGCCTCATTGGCCGAGCTGGCTGAAAAGCCGGCGCCCACGGGCAGGCCCTGAAACAGGGCCGACGCCATATTGGCGCCACCCAAGACCAGCAAATCGCGATTGGCGGAAACCGGATCTCCATGTCGCAAGGCCAGCGAGCGTATGGAGCTATAGGACTCGGCATACAAGATCAGGGCCAGTGCTAGCGCCAGTTGTCCTGCGCGCAGCCAGTCTGGCCAGGCCAGATCTGGCAGAGCCAGATGCACACCACCCAATTCCAGCGCCCCCACGGGAGATATGCACCAGAGCCGTCCATACCCCAGAAAATCAAGAGCAATCCCAGCCACGATGACCAGCAAAGCCGCCGGCACGGCTCGCCAGCGGCCAAGCAGATGCAATGTCAACAGGGCCAGCACCAGCATGGCCAGACCGTATAAGTTCCAGTCAGACAACCTTGCCAGCAGCTCCCAGCTGAAATGCAGAAAATCGCTGTGCTCCGGATGCACTCCGATCGCCAGAGGCAGCTGCTTGAGCACAATGGTCAAGGCCAGTCCCATGGCAAAACCGCGCAGGACGGGCTTGGCAATGAACTGGGAGATGGCCCCCAACCGCATCAGCCCGGCCAGCACAAAGATGATGCCTGCCACCAATACCATGCCTATGCCCATGGCGGCGCGATGCTCAGCCGAGACATGCAGAACAGAACTGCTAGCCGCCAACAGCACGGCCGCCGATGAAGAGGTCGCAGAAACAATCGCAAAGCGGCTGCTTCCGGCCAGTCCATAGACCAGCAGCCCGGCGAACAAGGCCACCACCCCAGCCTGCGGCGGTGCTCCGGCGAGACCCGCGTAAGCCACCGCTTCGGGAAGCAGCAGCCCTGCAATCGACAGGCCCGCCACCCAATCGGCGCTGGTGGGAAGAGCGAGCAAGCCTCTGCGCGTTTGGTCCATATTATTCGTGCAGCGAGTTGGAGACACCGGACCAGCCTGGCAAGAACTGCGCCTTGACGCTACGGGCCAGCGCAACAGCCTCCACGACCGCAGACTCGGGCAAGCCAAAACGGCCATTGCTGCGCAAATCCGCCTTGCGAAACAGAGGCCGGTAAAAATCAGCCCAGAGGAACTCGGCATAAGGCGAGGCATCCTTGGCATAACCACCGGCCTTGCGCACCTCCCCCGCCAAGCTCCGATACGGGTCATCCTTAAGCTGACTCAGTTGCAGGGGGATCTGCGAAAACTCGCAACGCCGCCCCTTCTCGTCATAAGGGTGCGCCCAGTGGTGGAACTCCATGACGCGCCAAAACATCTCCGCGCCCTGCTCGCTCAGATCGGCCAACTGCATGACCCAGACGGTTTTGACCGCTTCATGCATCAGCGCCTGTCCCAGATGATGGTGATCCACGATGAAAAACCGGCCCTGAGGACCTTTCACGGCAGGAAACCAGTGACTGAGCAACAGTTTGTCGCGAGCCTTGGATTTCAGTTGAGCCCATTGAGAACGTTTGAGCGACACTTCGGCAGCCCCCACCGTCATCTGCGTGGGCCGTAGATCCAAAACCGAAACCTGCACCAGATGCTGTTGTACGGGCATGCTGACTCCTGCCATCAAGGATGTCGCATTGTGTGCAAAGCCGACGCAAAAAGAAAAGAGCCCGACATGCGGGCTCTTTTCAGGACGGAGCCGGCCTACAGATTGCCCACCATCTGCTCGGGCACGACCCACTGGTCGAACTGCTCGGCCGTCACATGGCCGCTGGCAATGGCCGCGTCTCGCAGGCTGCGGCCCTCCTTGTGCGCCTTCTTGGCAATATAGGCAGCCTTGTCGTAGCCGATATGCGTGTTGAGCGCTGTCACCAGCATCAGCGAACGGCCTACCAGTTCGTCAATGCGCGCACGGTTTGGCTCTATGCCCACAGCGCAGTGATCGTTGAAACTGACCATGCCGTCGGCCAGCAGGCGCACGCTTTGCAGGAAGTTGTGCGCCACCATGGGGCGGAACACGTTCAGCTCGAAATTGCCCGAGGCTCCGCCGAAATTGATGGCCACATCGTTGCCGAACACCTGGGCGCAAAGCATGGTCACGGCTTCGGACTGCGTGGGATTGACCTTGCCCGGCATGATGGACGAGCCCGGCTCGTTCTCCGGGATCGAGATTTCGCCCAGGCCGCTGCGCGGCCCGGATGCCAGCCAGCGCACGTCGTTGGCGATTTTCATCAGGCTTGCAGCCAGCGTCTTGAGAGCGCCATGTGCATAAACCAAGCCGTCGCAGCTCGCCAGGGACTCGAACTTGTTGGGCGAGGTGACAAACGGGGAGCCCGTCAGTCTGGCCAGTTCTGCCGCCACGCCTTCGGCGTAGCCCTTGGGAGCATTCAGCCCCGTACCCACGGCCGTCCCCCCCAAGGCCAGCTCATACAGATGCGACAATGCGGACCGCACATGGGCTTCGCCATGGGCCAGCTGGGCCACCCAGCCGGATATTTCCTGGCCCAGCGTCAGCGGCGTGGCGTCCTGCAAATGCGTGCGACCGATCTTGACGATATCGGCAAAGGCTTCGCTCTTGGCCAGCAGCGTGACACGCAGCCTGGCGATGGCGGGCAGCAGCTTGTGCTCGATGGCCGTAACCGCCGCCACATGCATGGCCGTGGGATAGACATCGTTGCTGGACTGGCTCTTGTTCACATCGTCATTCGGATGCACCAGACGGGCTTCACCGCGCTCGCCGCCCATCAGCTCGCTGGCCCGGTTGGCCAGCACCTCGTTGACATTCATATTGGTCTGCGTGCCGGAACCTGTCTGCCAGACCACCAGGGGGAACTCATCGGGGTGCTTGCCCGCGAGCACTTCATCGGCAGCCGCATTGATGGCTCTGGATTTTTTCTCGTCCAGCAGACCCAGCGCCTGGTTGACGCTGGCGGAGGCCTTTTTGACCTGCGCCAGTGCAGCAATGATTTCACGCGGTTGCTGCTCGCCACTGATGTCAAAATTCTGCAGCGAGCGCTGCGTCTGCGCGCCCCAGAGCTTGTTGGCGGGTACATCGATCAGGCCAAAAGTGTCTTTTTCCTGGCGGGTGACTGTCATGGAATCGCTCCTTGCAATACAACTCGGCGCAGCTGGCTGAGGAAATCTGGCTGCCGTTGGCCGCAAACGGAAGTCGACCCACCGCCAGGCAGGCCACTTCCACAACCGGTCCATGCTAGCTCAGCCCGGCAGGCGGCAAGCACAATCGAGGCAACACCCCTGCGCCGGCAAGGCCAGAAATACATAGTTACATTAAATCAATATCGGACAGAGAATCCGACCGGCCTTGCTGGCCCGCCACATCAATGTTCACTGATCTTTCCACCCCCATCGCCACCACCGTCATGACATCAAGTTACAGCACGATGATGGTGTGTGTCTCCATCGTCATCGCGGTATTTGCCTCTTTTGTGACGCTGGGTCTGGCCCGTCGCATGCGCATGGCCTCGGGCAGAATCGGACGCATCTGGTGGGCAATCGGTGCCATGGTGATGGGCACAGGGATCTGGGCCACGCACTTCATAGGCATGCAGGCGTTTGAGCTGCCCATCACCCTGGGCTACGGCGGCGCTCTGACGCTGGCCTCCTGGGTCGCGGCAGTCGCGGCATCTGCATTGGCCTTTGGAGTGGCAACCAGGGTCGAATACCGCAGGCCTCATTTTCTGGGCGCCTCGCTGCTCATGGGCGGCGGCATCTGCGCCATGCACTACCTGGGCATGCTCGCCATCGAGATGTCCATCCCGATTGCCTGGGACTGGCCACTGGTGGCGGCCTCCGCTCTGATCGCAGTACTGGCCTCTGCCACGGCGCTGACTCTGTTTCGCGCGCTGTTTTCGCTCTCCGGCAAGCGGTTGTGGCTGTTCCAGGCATTGGCTGCACTGGTCATGGGCTTTGCCATCTGTGGCATGCACTACACCGGAATGTCGGCAGCCAGCTTTGCCAGCGGCTCGCTCTGCCTGAGTGCGGAAGCCCTGAGCGGCCCCGAACTCACCACCATCATCATCATCATCACCACGGTCATGCTGCTGATTGCGGCGATGTTCAGCACCTTGCTCGATGCGCGCCTGCAGAGCACAGCCTTCAAGCTCAATCAATCGCTGCAGGAAACCAATGCCAAGCTGCAGTTGGCCAATACCGAGCTGCGCCAGCGCGCCTTTGCTGATCCGCTGACCAATCTGCCCAACCGGCTGCTGTTCGAAGACCGCCTCATCCATGCCCTGCTGCGCCTGGAGCGCGCCAACCGTTCACGAATCAAGGAGCGGCTGGGAATTCTGTTTGTGGATCTGGACGGATTCAAGCCCATCAATGACTCCTTTGGCCACGCCGCAGGCGATCAGATCCTCATCAGCGCAGCCGAGCGGCTGACTGAGCAAGCCCGCAGCAGCGATACCGTGGCCCGCGTGGGCGGGGATGAATTCCTGGTGCTGCTGGAAGACACCCAGGACGTGGCCGCCTGCATGGCGGTGGCCAATCGCATTATCAAGGCGCTTAGTCAGCCCTTTCGGCTGGGGAACAAGGAACTGCAGATCACCTGCTCCATTGGAATCGTGGCCTTTCCCGACCATGGCGACCGCGACCACCTGATAGCCAACGCCGACGCCGCCATGTACGCAGCCAAACGCAATGGCGGCAACGGTTTTGCAGTGTTCGAGCCGCATATGGGCAGCGATGCATCCGAGCAGCTGGAGCTGCAAAACGACCTGCGCCACGCCATTCAGCGCGGCCAGATGGAGCTGCATTACCAGCCCAAGATCGACAGCGAGCGCGGCAACATCATCGGGGTCGAGGCGCTGCTGCGCTGGGCCCACCCCGAACGCGGCATGATTGCCCCGGACATCTTCATTCCCCTGGCCGAGCGCTTCGGCATCATCAACAGCCTGGGCAACTGGGTGATCGAAGAAGCCTGCCGCCAGCTGGCACTGTGGCGCGATATGGGACTGCAGATGCGGGTGGCGATCAATCTTTCCGTGCACCAGCTGCGTGAAAGCGGCCTGGCAGACCGCATCACCCAGACGCTGCTGCGCCACGACGTACAGGCCAGCCAGCTGCTGTGCGAGATCACCGAGTCCGTGGCCATGGAGGACACCCAGGCCACGCAGCGCGCAATCGAGGAATTGCGCGGCATCGGCATCTTTCTCTCGATCGACGACTTCGGCACCGGCTACTCCAGCCTCAACTATCTGCGTCAGTTGCCCGCGCAGCAGCTGAAGATCGACCGCAGCTTCATCCGCGACCTGGAAACCGAGGAAGATGCCCGTGCCGTGGTCCATGCCGTCGTGCGCCTGGCCCATGCCCTGGGCCTGCGCGTGGTGGCCGAGGGTGTGGAAACTGCGGGTCAGCGGGACATCCTGATCGAGATGCAATGCGATGAGCTTCAGGGCTACTTCTACGCGCGCCCCATGCCGGCGGACAGCCTGCTGGCCTGGGCAAGAGACGATCGTCGAGGTGGTCAGGCCGATTTCTCGGCCTCCATCCTCGGCGCACTGACCGGCTGAACGCCACACAGCACCCACCAGTCATATATAAGACTGGTGGGTTATGGCTGCAAGAATTGTCGTCTGGACCGATAATCGATGGGTTTAACGTGCGCGGCCCACGCGTACAGATTGCAACCCCCGAGAAGCTTCACGATGACCACCTCCATCCGCCAGCAGGACCTGATCGATTCGATCGCAGGTGCCCTCCAGTACATCAGTTACTACCACACGCCGGATTTCATCCAGCATCTGGCCCGCGCCTATGAGCGCGAGCAAAGCCCTGCGGCCAAGGATGCGATGGCGCAGATCCTGACCAACTCCAAGATGGCGGCCACCGGTCAGCGCCCCATCTGCCAGGACACCGGCATCGTCAACGTGTTCCTGAAAGTGGGCATGGACGTCAAGTGGGAAGGCTTCACCATGGGGCTGGAAGACGCCATCAATGAAGGCGTACGCCGTGGCTACAACCACCCCGACAACACGCTGCGCGCCTCCGTCGTGGCTGACCCGCAGTTCAAGCGCAAGAACACCAAGGACAACACCCCCGCCGTGATCAATGTGCAGATCGTGCCCGGCGACAAGGTGGACGTGACCGTGGCCGCCAAGGGCGGCGGCTCCGAGAACAAGTCCAAGATGATCATGATGAACCCCAGCGACAACATCGTGGACTGGGTTCTGAAGACCGTCCCCACCATGGGCGCAGGCTGGTGCCCGCCCGGCATGCTGGGTATTGGCATCGGCGGCACGGCTGAAAAGGCCGTCCTGCTGGCCAAGGAAAGCCTGATGGAAGATCTCAATATGTACGAGCTGCAGCAAAAAGCCGCCAGCGGTGCAGAGCTCGACGACGTGGAAAAGCTGCGTCTGGAGCTGTTCGAAAAGATCAACGCCCTGGGCATCGGCGCCCAAGGTCTGGGCGGCCTGACCACAGTGCTGGACGTCAAGATCAACATGTACCCCACGCACGCGGCCTCCAAGCCCGTGGCCATGATTCCCAACTGCGCCGCCACCCGCCACGCCCATTTTGTGATGGATGGATCCGGCCCCGTGCACCTGGATGCCCCCTCTCTGGACACCTGGCCCAAGATCGACTGGCACCCCGACTACAACAAGTCCAAGAAGGTCGATTTGAACAATCTGACCAAGGAAGAAGTGGCCAGCTGGAAGCCCGGCGACACACTGCTGCTCAACGGCAAGATGCTGACCGGCCGTGATGCCGCCCACAAGCGCATCCAGGACATGCTGGCCAAGGGCGAAAAGCTGCCCGTGGACTTCACCAACCGCGTGATCTACTACGTAGGCCCCGTGGACCCCGTACGCGACGAAGTGGTTGGCCCTGCAGGCCCCACCACGGCCACCCGCATGGACAAGTTCACCGACATGATGCTGTCCCAGACCGGCCTGATCTCGATGATCGGCAAGTCGGAGCGCGGCCCTGTCGCCATCGATGCCATCAAGAAGCACAAGTCGGCCTACCTGATGGCCGTCGGCGGTGCCGCCTACCTGGTTTCCAAGGCCATCAAGCAGGCCAAGGTAGTGGGCTTTGAAGACCTGGGAATGGAAGCCATCTATGAATTCGACGTAGTCGACATGCCTGTGACCGTGGCCGTGGATGCCGGCGGCACCAGCGCCCACATCACCGGCCCCGCCATCTGGAAGGAAAAGATTGCGACCGGGGAATTCAAGGGCATTGAAGTGGCCGGTGTGTAATCACCCGGCAGGCCCCGCCGTAAAGAACCGCCTTCGGGCGGTTTTTTCGTCCCAAAGCGTAAAGAAAGCAATTGCAATAGGCTGATGGGCCGAATTGGCCTTTTCCCGGGATTTTTCGAGAATCCAATCCAACCCATGCATATCCGAGCAGAACTGCCCACCGATGCCAAGGCCATCGAGCAGGTGACGATCCAGGCCTTCAAGGACGCACCACATACCGATCACACCGAGCAATTCATCGTGCGTGAGTTGCGCGCAGCCGGGGCTCTTGCCCTGTCCCTGGTCGCAGAGATTGACGAGCAAATCGTCGGGCATGTCGCCATCTCCGCCGTCAACATCAGCGACGGCAGCCAGCACTGGTTTGGCCTGGGCCCCATCTCCGTCGTTCCCCAAAGACAGCGACAGGGTATCGGCAGTGCACTCATGCAGGCAGCCATCAGCGCTCTGCATGCGCAGTCTGCGCGGGGATGCGTGCTGCTTGGCGATCCGGACTACTACCGGCGCTTTGGTTTCCGGACGGTGCCGGGCCTGGTGCTGCCCGGAGTGCCTGCCGAGTACTTTCAGGCCCTGACTTTCGAAGGCCTGCCGCCGCAAGGCGAGGTGAGTTATCACAGGGCCTTCAACGCCCGGGACTGAGCCTGCCGGTTTGCTCGGCGGCGAGGCGGCATCCGCTCTCGGCCATCGGCGCAGCACCGATGACAAAGCCGATGTGCTGGCCAATCCGACATTGGGCACACCGCCGCCATCAGCAAGCAAAGCTTTCGGGGTTCACGGCAACGCGATGCCTAGTCTTCATCGAAATCAGGGCTTCTTGGTAAATACGAGACACAGATACCAAGCATGCTATTTAAGATATGCGACAGAGTGGGTATTTGTCTGACACCGTCCAGAATGATTTGCATCGCAAGCACAAGGAGTTCAGCATGAGCCATGTTGCAGCAAAGATGGTGACCGGTGCGCTGGTGGCGCTCTCGGGCTTCGCTTGCGCACAGACTCAGCAGCCATCAGCTGCGCCCAAGCCATTGCCTCCCCCTGCGACTCAGGTACTGGTCCCCCAGGGCGTCTATGCGCAGATCGACACCAGACTGGGGCAGGAGGCTCTTCGCTTGCTGTCGCAGGGCACGCCTCAGCAGCAGCAAGCCGTGCTCGAGCGCATACGCGCCGCGCCCGAACGCTTTCAACCGCCCGTGTTCTATGTGCTGTCGCAAACACTGTTCAAGGCCGGTCTGCGGGACGAGGCTGCCTTCTGGTTCTACGCCGGCCAGCTGCGTGCCCGCTTCGATGCCAACCGCTGTGCCGACGTCACTGCCAGGCAAGCGGTCGATGTGATGAATCAGAGCTATGGAGCCCCCATCAACCGCTATCTGTTTCAGGATCTGGACAAGGCTCAGGAATTGATCGCCAGGGTCGTGGACTGGGATCGCCGCACGCCCCACGCCTACGACCCGCACTGGATCAATCTGCACGGCATGCAGGCGGTTCAGGCCTCCCGGGACCCGCAACTGGCTGCCAGGCTGACGATGGAATCGCTGAGCCTGCCAGCCGCACAGTGGCCTACCCTGGCCGAGCAGACGCGCACCAAGTACCTGCAGGGCTTTCAGGAAGCCATCAGCCAGCTCAAGGCCGAGTCAAAATCCAAGTGAAGATCGCTACAGCCCCAGGTCTCCATCCCTTAGGTAGAAATCGCTTGCGGCTACTCTTTTTGAACAATCTTCCGGCAAGACTCCGCGCAAGCTTGATGGCAGCCCCTATTGGCACATATCCTGTTTGCTCTACGATGACTCAGACCTCTGCACCCTGGGCCGCTGCAATGCGACTCAAAAGGAGTCCTCATGCACAAGCCTTTTGCGCTGTTGGCGACCACCGCCCTCGTCGCCTTGCTGACCGCCTGCCTGGTACCTGAACGGTTCGCCGCCAGCGTGGAAGTACAGGCTGACGGCAGCTACAGCTACCACTTTGACGGCACGGTAGTGAATGCCCTGGCCGTGATGAAGCTCAGAAAGCAGGGCGTGCTGAGCGAGAAGGACCACCAGGAGCTGGCTGCGCAAGCGCAGCAACTGAGCCGCGAACCGGAGGTCAGGAAAGCCGTCTACAAAGGCAATGCGCGCTATGCACTGGAGATTGCCGGCCAGAGAAATCCCGGCGAAGGCCTGCGATTGCTGGACATGTTCACCGTGCAGACAGACAGGAACGGCGTGATGACGATTGCCGCCAAGCCGCTCAAGGACAAGGAAAAGAGAGACTTCGCGCAACTGGGCATCACCATGAATGGCAGCCTGAAAGTCAGTCTGCCCGGCAATGCCGAGGTGCTCTCGCAAAACGCCAGCTCCACGCCCACGCTGGGCCTGGGTGCATACAGCTGGAAAATCGGCGGCCTGAGCGTGCGGCCCGAGATCAGGCTGCGCTTCAAGCCTTGAAGACTGTCACAGTGCTCGGACTTGCCATTTCGGGAGAAGATGTCCGCACGATTTCCCGTGTCTGCCCGCCAAGTTTCCTATGACCCCGAACCTTCCATCGACAGCCCCGCAACTGCCTTTTTCCCAGGCCTGCGAAAACAATCAGGCCGCTATTTGCGAGGTGCTGCAATCCGCTTTTCAGCACAGCCGGCATGTGCTGGAGATAGGCTCCGGCACCGGGCAGCACAGCGTGTACTTCGCTCCGCGCCTGCCGCAGCTGGTCTGGCAGACCAGCGACCTGGCCGACAGTCATGCAGGCATCCAGGCCTGGCACGCCGCCCATGAATCCCCCAATCTGCGTGCTCCGCTGGAGTTCGACCTGGCGAGCAGTGGCTGGCCGGCAAGTGCGGCACCATCAGGCTTTGATGCCGTCTTTACCAGCAATACCTGTCATATCGTGGCCTGGCCGCTGGTACAGCGCATGTTCGAGCTGGCTGGATCGCATCTGCCCGACGGCGGCGTGTTTGCCATCTATGGCCCGTTCAACTATGGTGGTCGTTTCACCTGCGACAGCAACCGGGCCTTCGACGCTTGGCTGCGCCAGCGCGATGCGCGCAGCGGCCTGCGCGACTTTGAAGCCATCGTGGCCCTGGCCGGTCAGCACGGCCTGCAGCTTGAACTCGACCAGGCCATGCCGGCCAACAACCGCACGCTGGTCTTTCGCAAACGCTGAGCCCTTACACCATGGCCGCCATCTTTGCCTACCGATGCAGCAAATGCGATGAGATTCACGAAGGATCGCCAAGCTTTGCTTTCGATGCCCCTGCGCCCTACCGACGCCTGAACGAGCAAGAACGCGAGGCATGGGCGCAGCTGACCGACGACCTCTGCGTCATCGCCCACCCAGAAGGCACGCAATACTATGTGCGCGCAATTCTGGAAGTGCCGATTCATGGCGTGGACGAGCCCTTTCTCTGGGGCATCTGGGTGTCGGCCAGCGAAGCCAGCTTTCACCGCTATCTGGACTCCTACGACAAACCGCCCGAAGACCCGACTTTCTTTGGCTGGCTGTCCAATCTGATTGCTGTCTACCCCACGCAAAAGTCACGTCCGGCCGATGTGCATATCCAGGCCGACGGTACACGTCCGCGCGTGGTGCTGCACCGCAGCGATGAAGAAAGCGATGCTCTGGTCGTCGACCAGCATGAAGGCATTTCGATCGCGCGCGCCCAGCAACTGGCCGAGCAATCGCTGCATGGCATTTAGGCAGAACCAGGCCCGAGCGCTGACTCCGCCGAAGCTATCGGCCATCCGTTGATGCGCAATAAAAAACCGCCAGAGGAAATCCTTCTGGCGGCTTGGGGTTGGCGTGACCGCTTATCCGTTGTTCCAGCCGGTCTTGTAGAACTGCTGGATGAAGGACCAGGCCTCGGCCGGATCATCGGTGTAGCGGAACAGGTTCAGATCCTTGGCGGAAATGGTGCCCTCTTCCACCAGCACGTCGAAGTTCAGCACCCGCTTCCAGAACTCCGTGCCGAACAGAATCACGGGCACAGGCTTGCTCTTGTGGGTCTGAACCAGCGTCAGCACCTCAAACAGCTCGTCCATGGTGCCGAAGCCGCCAGGGAAGGCTACCAGCGCCTTGGCACGCATCATGAAATGCATTTTGCGCAGCGCAAAGTAGTGGAATTTGAAGCTCAGCCCCGGCGTGATGTAAGGGTTGCCATGCTGTTCATGCGGCAGATAGATGTTCAGCCCAACATTGGGAGCACCCGCATCATGCGCGCCGCGGTTGGCCGCCTCCATGATGCCGGGACCTCCGCCAGTGCAGATGTAAAAGCGCTCGCTGGGCGCCTGCTTCATGCCTTCGGTCGCCACTATGCGCGCAAAGGCACGTGCCGCCTCATAGCGCTCGGCATTGCGCATGCCGCGCTCGGCCAGCGCCATACGCTGGGTATCGCCACTGGCCTTCGCTTCTGCAAGCTGCTGACGCGCCTGCTCCATATCCACAAAGCGCGCGCTTCCGTAGACCACCACAGTGTGCTTGATGCCGCGCTCGATCTGGGTCAGATCCGGCTTGAGCATTTCCAGCTGCATGCGGATGCCACGCGTTTCACGGCGGAACATGAACTCCGGATCGGCGAATGCAAGGCGGTTGGATTGAGGTTCCAGCTCTTTGCCGTTATGGGCCTGGTTGTGCAGCTCGGCCCAGGCATTGGCCAGATCGGTATCGGACAGGGGTGAAGAAATTTGCATGGACCCTCGGTTCTTAGAATGCTGAGTGGCACGGGCTACAGCCATCCCTAAAGATTTCGTAGCGCTGACCGCCCATCCGTCAAGTACTTCAAGCTCAAATGCACTTGTAGTGCAGATGATGCTTGCACTATACGCTCACAAAGCTATAGCCAATGAGAGTATTTCGCCTCTAAACGCTGAAGCAGTTTGCCTCAATAGTGACAAATGGTCTGCCAGCTTAACGACTGAACCCGATGCTCCAGCTGAGCATGCCCATGTAGGTCATGAACAGAGAGCCGAGCAGGTGCAGGCTGGTCCAGCCCAGGGCTGCGACCAGGCGCTGCTGCTGCAGCAGGCCGATGACCTCGGCCGAGTAGCTGGAAAACGTGGTCAGAGCACCGAGAAAGCCGGTGATGATGGCCAGTTTCCAGGCCGGATCCAGCTGGGGCATGGCTTGAAACAGCGCAATGAAGACGCCGATCAGATAGCCGCCGATCAGATTGGCGGCAAGAGTGCCCCATGGCATGCTGGCTCCGGCACTAAGCCATAGTCCCAGCCCCCAGCGCGACAGGGCGCCCAGGCAGGCACCGATGCAGATGGCAACAATATTGAGCATGGCTGCCAATCTAGCGCAAGACGGCCACCCTGCAGGGCTTGGACTCCAAGGATTTCAGCCTTTGTTCGCCAATGGTTTTTCGTCGGCTTCGGCTGCCTCTTCCTCGTCCAGAGGTTCGTTGCGCACCAGGTTGCTGAGCGTGGGCGGTACGCTCTCTCCTGCTCGGCGCGAGCGAAACAGCGCTGCGCGCATGAGGAAGATGGTGGTGATGGGCACGGTCACGGCAATGAAGATGGCAATCAGCACCGAGTGCATGACAAAGCCCTGACCGCTGACGGAAAAGTAAATCCAGGTGGCATGCATGATGAGCCAGCAGCCCATGGTGGCGATGATGGAGGGCGCATGCACGCGCTCGAAATAGCTTTTGAGCCGCAGCAGCCCTACCGAGCCCATGAGAGCAATCAGCGAACCACCGAAGACCAGGGCCGCCACCAGAATCTGGGCCCACAGCGGCAGATCCACGCCAATGACCTCGGTACTCATTCGATCACCTCGCCGCGCAGCAGAAACTTGGCCATGGCCGTGGAGCCGACGCAGCCGAACAGGGCCACCAGCAAGGCCGCCTCAAAATAGTTGGTGCTGTCATACAGAATACCCATGACCAGCATGGCCAGCATGCCGTTGAGGTACATGCAGTCCAGTGCCAGCACGCGGTCTTGCGCATGCGGCCCCTTGAGCAGGCGCAACACCGAGCACCCCATGGCCGCCAGCAGCATGACCAGAGATGCCATCAGCACCCAATAAAACCAGGGATTCATTCGAAAATCTCCATCAGCAGGCTCTCGTAGCGAGACTTCACAAAGTCAGCCAGCTTCCTGGCATCCTCCACCTCCAGCGCATGCAGCAGCAGCATGGAGCGGTCACGCGAAATCTCGGCCCAGGAAGTGCCGGGCGTCAGGCAGACGATCATGGCCAGTACTGCCAGTCCGTTGGGATCGCGCAGCTCGAGAGGAATATGGACAAAGGCCGCCGGATGCTTGCGCATGCGAGGCAGCAGCAGAAACCGCACCACATTGAAGTTGGAGACCGAGGTGTCGCAGACCACACGAAATGCCAGCTTGAGAATGCTCAGCGGATGGCTGACCCGCACCGGCAAGGGGCGCAGGCCGCGCAGCAGCACGGGAATCAGCAGACCCAGGATCAGGCCCAGCAAGATCTGGCCGGCACTGACCGAGCGGTTGAGCAGCAACCACAGCACCAGCAGAGCCACCGACAGCAGCGGTGCCGGGAAGATGGATTTCATGATGTTCTTCATGGACGGCCCTCCTCTTTCTGAGCCGAGGCTGCGGTCTGAGTAGCGGCATCCTGCGCAGCTTCGCTTTCATCGCCAATACCCGGGACGGGCTCCGCCTGCATTTCCAGCGCTGCAGCACGTGCCGCCGCCTCGGGACCCGCGGCCTCCTGAGCCTTCTTTTCCTTGGGCGCGGGGACCGGAGCAAGACCCAGGACGGTACGCACATAGACATCGGGCGAATGCAGTGCATTGGCAGCCCGCTGGGTATAGCGCATCACGTCATCGGCTTTGATCGTCAGCACCACACAGCACAGCAGCAGTGCGACGATGGGCAAGCCTTCCGCCACCTTGAGTGATGGCGCGTTCTGCTCCGGATTGGCCCAGAAATGCCGGATGCCGGTGCGCGTGAGTGCCACCAACGCCATCAAACCCGTGATGATGAGCAAGGCCACCATGCTCCAGCCCAGCGGACCTGCCTTCACTCCACTGGATGTACCCATGCCCAGCGGGTTGAGCAGACTGGTCAGCATGGCAAATTTGCCGAGAAAGCCGGACAGTGGCGGCAGGCCCGAGATCAGCAAGGTGCAGGCCATGAAGCTCAGACCCAGAAAAGCCGCCGCTGCCGGGAAGGCCCGGCCGATCATGAGCTCTTCATCATCGTCGAGATTGAAGCCTTCGGTGGGCAACAGTTCTGCATTGAGGAATGGCGCTTCATTGTCCTCATAGGGCTCGCCCGCATCGTCATCCACGCGCCAGCGGTCTACCACATCGGCAATCAGGAACAGGGCCGCCACGGCCAGCGTGGAGCCCGGCAGGTAATACAGCAGGCCCGCAGTCAGCAGATTCTGGCCAAAACCCGTCGCGGCCAGCAGAGTGCCGGACGAAAGAATGGCGGCGAAGCCCGCCAGATGGGTCAGCCGCTGCGAGCCCAGCATGCCGATGGCACCAAAAGCCATGGTCAGCATGCCGCCCACGATCAGCCAGGTGCTGCCAAACAGGGCCGATGCCCCGGCTTCCGAGCTGAACAGCAGGGTCCACAGGCGCAAGATGACATAGACCCCCACCTTGGTCATGAGCGCAAACAGGGCGCCCACGGGCGCGGTCGCCGCGCTGTAGCCTGGCACCAGCCAGAAGTTCAGCGGCCATAGCGCCGCCTTGATCAGAAATGCCGTGCCCAGCACACCCGCTGCCGCATGCAGCAGGCCGCGGTCAGCATCCTGCACCTGCGGAATGGCCCGGGCCAGATCGGCCATATTGAGCGTTCCGGTAATGCCGTAGAGCATGGACACGCCGATCAGGAACAGCGAAGACGCTGCCAGATTGATGGCGATATAGTGAAGACCTGCCTGAATGCGCGTGCTGCCGGAACCATGCAGCAGCAAACCGTAAGAGGCTGCCAGCATGATCTCGAAGAACACAAACAGATTGAACAGGTCTGCCGTGATGAAGGCCCCGCTGAGCCCCATCAGCTGCAGCTGGAACAAGGGGTGGAAGTGCACTCCGGCCTTGTGCCAGCGCGCAGCGGAAAACACCAGCGCGGCCAGTGCCACCACATAGGTGACCAGCAGCATCAGGGCAGTCAGCCTGTCCAGCGCCAGCGCGATGCCAAAGGGCGCCGGCCAGTTGCCGGGCATATAGACCGACATGGTGACGGCAGAGCCCGCCTGGTTGGTCCAGCCCAGCAGCATGACCACGATCACCAGACTGACAGTGGTGGACAGGATGTTCATGCCCAGCTTCAGGCGCTGACGCTCTTCACGCAAAAACAGCATCAGCGCTGCCGTCAGCATGGGCAGCATGATGGGAGCCAGCATCAGGTGCGGCATCAGATGCTCAATCCACCCGGTCATAGCATTTCCTGTTCGGTACGCGAGTGCATGCCATCCACATGGTCGTTTCCAGAAGCGCCGCGCGATGCCAGCAGCACGACCAGGAACAGCGCCGTCATGGCAAAGCCGATGACGATGGCGGTCAGCACCAGGGCCTGTGGCATGGGGTCGGCATAGTGCGACAAATCGGTCGGTACACCGTTTTGCAGCACCGGCACCTTGTTGATCGACAGGCCCTGACGTCCCATGGAGAAAATGAACAGATTGACGGCATATGACAGCAGCGCCAGCCCCATGATGACCTGGTAGCTGCGCGGGCGCAGCAGCAGCCAGACGCCCGAGCCGGTGAGCACACCGATGGCAATGGCCAGAACGATTTCCATTACATACCTCCCCTTGCCAGTGCTGCAGCTGTGGCGGCCTGCACCTCGGCCTCGGCCTTCCTGGCCTCTTGTTCCTGCTCTTCCAGCAAGCGCGCATGGAAGCGATGTCCGCGCACCGACTGGTGAGCGATCGCTGTCAGGATCAGCATGGTGGATCCCACCACCAGCGCAAACACGCCAATATCGAAGAAGGTGGCGCTGGCGAGATGCACATGCCCCACCAACGGCAGCGAAAAGTCAAAGCTGTGGCTGGTCAGGAAGGGGTAGCCAACGGCCACAGAGCCCAGGCCCGTGCCCAGTGCAAACAGCAGACCCGCGGCAATCCAGCGACGCGGATACAGCGGCAGATGCGCCTCCACCCAATGCGTGCCCGAGATGATGTATTGCATCAGCAAGGCGACCGAAAACACCAGCCCCGCCACAAACCCGCCGCCAGGCTGGTTATGGCCGCGCACAAAGATATAGGCAGCCACCAGCGTCGCAAACGGCAGCAGCAGCCGCACCAGCACAGCTGGCACCATCAGGTAGCCCACGGCTGTATCGCTGGCATTGCGCGGGTTGAGCAGGTCGGTCTGCAAATCGCCAGGCACATAGCGCTGCTGCTCCGGGATGTCCATGGCCTCGCGTGCGGGACGGAAGCGGCGCAGCAGCGCATAGATGACGATGGCCACAATGCCCAGCACCACGATTTCGCCAAAGGTATCGAAGCCGCGGAAGTCCACCAGCATCACATTGACCACATTGGTGCCGCCACCGCCGCCCAGCGCGTTTTCGAGGAAGAAGGTGGAGGTGCTTTCATAGAAAGGCCGGCTCATCATGGCAAACGCCAGCCAGGCCATGCCGCCGCCGACAATCAGCGACAGCACCAGATCGCGCAGGCGGCGTGCCTTGGCCCTGGCATCGGCGTTATCGGCCGCACGCATATTCTTGTCCCGTTTAGGCAGCCAGCGCAGCCCCAGCAGGATCAGCACCGTGGTGGCGACTTCAACTACCAGCTGGGTCAGAGCCAGATCGGGAGCCGAGAACCAGAGGAAGGTCAGCACCGTGCACAGCCCCGTGCCGCCGAGCATGATCAATGCGGTCATCCGGTGGTACTTGGCTTTCCAGGCTGTGCCCAGTGCACACAGGCAGCCAATCGCCCAGAGCAGCACAAAAGCCGAAGACACGGGCAAAGTGCCGCGATTGCCCAGCTTCATGCCCCATAGCCACATTGGCAATGCTGCTGCCACCAGAGCAACGCAGACCAGCCACAGCATCTGCCACTGCAGGCGGCGCGTGGACAGACTGCGGCGCCCTGCCCTGCCCAGCCAGGTGATGCGAGCCAGCAGATTCTCAAAAATCTTGCGACCGCTGACACGGCCCAGCACGGGCGTGGTGTCGAAGTGTCCGACCGTTCGCTGCCAGCGCAGCATGGTGTAGAGCACGATACCGCCGGCCAGCGCCACCAGGCTCATGATCAGCGGCATGTTCCAGCCATGCCAGATGGCCAGACTGTACTGAGGCAAGTCACCGCCTACGACTGGAGTCGCAGCGACAGCCAGAAAACCGCCCACCGCCCAGGCCGGGAAGATGCCGACGATCAGGCAAGCCAGGACGAGCAGCTCCACCGGCACGCGCATCCAGTGCGGTGGCTCGTGCGGCTCGTGAGGGAGATCGTTTGCCTGGGGGCCAAAAAAGACATCGAACGTAAAGCGCAGCGAATAGGCCACGCTGAACATACCCGCCACGGTCGCAACCACGGGCAGCACGGTCTTGACCCAGGGCGCTGCATCCAGATAGACCGTCTCGGCAAAGAACATTTCCTTGGAGATGAATCCGTTGAGCAGCGGCACACCAGCCATCGCGGCACTGGCCACACAGGCCAGCGTGGCCGTGATCGGCATCATGAAGCGCAAACCCGAGAGACGCCGGATGTCACGCGTGCCGCTTTCATGGTCCACAATGCCTGCAGCCATGAACAGCGAAGCCTTGAAGGTCGCGTGATTCATGATGTGAAAAACTGCGGCCACGGCGGCCAGCTTGCTGTTCAGGCCCAGCAGCAAGGTAATCAGACCCAGGTGCGAAATCGTTGAGTACGCGAGCAAGCCCTTGAGATCATGCTGGAACATCGCGCAATAGCCGCCAATCAACAGCGTCATGGCACCGGCTCCACCGACCAACCAGAACCATGCATCGGTGTCTGCCAGCACCGGCCACAGCCGTGCCAGCAAAAACACGCCGGCCTTGACCATGGTCGCAGAGTGCAGATAGGCCGACACGGGCGTAGGCGCCGCCATGGCATTGGGCAGCCAGAACTGGAATGGGAATTGAGCACTTTTGGTGAGCGCACCAAGCAAAATCAGCACCAATGCCAACAGATAGAGGTGACTGTCGCGAATCTGCTGCCCAGCAGCCAGCACATTGTCGAGGTCATAGCTGCCCACGATATGACCCAGCACCAGCATGCCCACCAGCATGGCCAGCCCGCCCGTGCCCGTGACCGTCAATGCCATGCGCGCGCCCCGGCGTGCGTCCTTGCGGTGATACCAGTAGCCAATCAGCAGAAACGAGAAAAGACTGGTCAGCTCCCAGAAAAACACCAGCTGAATGATGTTTCCCGAGAGCACCACCCCCGCCATGGCCCCCATGAAGGCCAGGAAAAACGAGAAAAAGCGCGGTACAGGATCAGTGGGCGACATGTAGTAGCGCGCGTAGAGCACCACCAGCGCACCGATGCCGAAAACCAGCATGGAGAACAGCCAGGCAAACCCGTCCATGCGGATCACCAGGTTCAGCCCCAGCGCCGGCAGCCAGGAAATCTCCTGCCTGAGCACCGCTCCATCAGCCATTTCCGGGAACAGCATTCCCACCTGAATAGCGCATATCAGCGCAATCACACCCGCGAGTGTTGATTCAGTATTGCGCGCGTTCGCAGGCAATAAGGCAGCCAGAAGGCTGCCTGCAAAAGGTAGGAGGATGAGGTATATCAAGGGCATGGGCGGATCATTCTAGAGGTTGGCGTTATTTTTTCCGCTATAAAAACCTGAGCATTTCACAGACTTTAGACCACCGTTCACCTTCATTTGATGACAGAAAATTCATCAAAACAGCGGGTTGCATGCAGATGAAGAAGTGCTTCCACAGCCGCCCTTGCGCACTGCACCGATGTCATACATCTGCTGCTGCAAAGCATTTTTGCCAAACCCAATCAATCTGCCAACCCATGCATGTACGCAGCTATCGCCCCGGAGATGAAATCGCGCCATGGCAGGTGTTTCACGATGCTGTTCATCAACTGGCAGTGAATCACTACGGCCAGGTACAGCTTGATGCCTGGGCGCCACAGCGCCCCGACTGGATGGAGTGGCGTCAGCGCATCCAGACACTCAAGCCTTTTGTCGCCTTCTGCGCCGATGACTTACCCATGGGTTATGCCGATCTGCAGGCCAATGGCTATGTCGACCACTTTTTTGTGGCTCCGCAATACGCCCGCCAGGGCGTGAGCCGATTGCTGCATGCACATATCGAACTGACAGCACGGCAAAGCGGCCTGCCTGAGCTGAGCGCCGATGTCAGTCTCAATGCCCAGGCTTTCTTCGCACATTTCGGCTTTGAGCTACAACGCCAACAAATCCCCGTCATACGTGGCATTGCCCTGAGCAACGCGCGTATGCGAAAAACCCTTTGAACCTGGCTCAGATCAAACCACCTGCACCACCCCAACAGATGCAACAAGCATGAACTGGCTCTGGAAACCTGAAACCTCCAATCCACAGAAATGGCTGATCGTCGCTTTCATGGCGGTGATGATGGGCGCACTCGCCCCCATTTTCTGGCGCAGCTTCATACCCGATGCGCATTGGCAGCTGATCGCGCTGCATCTGGCGCTGGCACTTACCGCAGCAGCCGGCATCTGGTTGCTAAGACTCCATAGACTGGGACTTTGGCAACCCGCAGGCCCCTGGCTCGGCTACGGCCCCATCAAGCGCTGGCTGATGGCCTTGCTATGCACCGCTTTCATGACTTTCATGCTCTGGTTCAACCTGGCGGCCACTCTGCCCATGGTCTATACGGCAGTCCTGGGAAGCAATACCAGCATGCAGACCATGGCCCAAAAAAAACGGGGCTCGGGCCGTCACGCCTGCCGCCATCAGCTCAAGCTGCCCGAAGTTGACTACCTGTTTTTCGAATTCTGCATTGATGAAGATGGCTACGACAGCCTGCCATCTGCCCCGTTGCCCGCCTTGCTGTCCATGCGCGAAAGCTACTTCGGCAGGCTTGTGGACAGCATTCGTCTGGCGGCCCCACTGCAAAAAGATGAGCATTGATCGCTGTGCCACAATAAAAAACTATCTGAATGACTTCTGAAACCAGCAGCAAACAAGCGCTCTAAGCTCCTTTTTTTGTCTTTTCAAGCCGCCATGCAAATTCTTCTGCCACCATTGATGCTGATTTCCGGAATGGGCTTTGCACTCAGTGCAATCACACACTTGGCAGCATTTGCAGGGCAGATCGATGCACTTGAAACGCACTTACCTCCAGATGCTCTGGGAATATTCACAAGCGTCATGAGCATCGGGATTTTTGCCGTCTGGATGCCTGCGGTACTGATTGCTCAGCGCATCAACAACGGCAATCGCCTGCAGTTTTCCTGGAAGAAGGTGCTCGCAGGCTGCCCCGCCTGGATGCGCAACAGCGCTTACGCGATCTTCATCTACGCTTTTGCCAACTTTTTTCTCGGCATTGCGGGCGGCATGGCCGAGCAGCAGCACGGCCTACGCGTGTTCTCGGGCCACTGGATGATCTTCTACAGCATGGCGTTTTGCATCTTCTTCTCGAGCTGGAACCTGCCTTCCATGCTCAAGACCCGCCACTGCCCGGCCGGGCATGAAGTCGGTCATGGTGATAATTTCTGTCCGGTCTGCGGCTTGCCTGCAACCCAGAGCAGCTCAAACTCCTGATAAACCATAGCCCTGGACACGCAGCCGGCACGCAAAGCGGCGCATACTGACGGCCGCAACATCGCCCCAACCTATCTCATGCACCATGCCCACTCCTCACTCCCCCATCGGTATTTTTGATAGCGGTGTGGGCGGCCTCAGCGTGCTGCAGGCACTGCGCCATGAGCTGCCGCACGAGCAGTTTGTCTATCTGGCCGACAGCGGCAATGCGCCCTATGGCGATGCGCGCGGCGATGCATTTGTGCAGGAGCGCAGTCTGGCCATTGCGAAATACCTGCTGGAGCAGCACGACATCAAGATTCTCGTGATTGCCTGCAATACAGCCACCGCTGCGGCCGTGGAACTGTTGCGCGAACGCCTGCCGCAACTGCCCGTCATCGGCGTGGAGCCGGCCATCAAGCCAGCCTCTTTTTCCAGCCAGACCCATCATGTGGGCGTGATAGCGACCCGAGGCACCATCTCCAGCCAACGCGTGGCGCGCCTGGTGTCGGAGCATGGCCAGCGCGCCGAGTTCCACCTCCAAGCCTGCGACGGCCTGGCCAGGGCGATCGAGCAAAGCACGGAGCTGGCATTGCCCGAGGATGCAGGCGCCACGGAGATCAGAGCACTCTGCGCAAAGTACACAAGCGCTTTAGGCAGTTTCGGCCATAAGACAGGGCAGATGGATACGCTGGTGCTGGGCTGCACCCACTATGTGTTTGTCAAGGACGATTTGCGCACCCTGCTGGGGCCCGATATTCAGTTCCTGGACACCGGCGCCCCGGTGGCACGCCAGACCCGGCGCATGCTTGAGCAGCGCAATCTGCTGGGAGCCGAGACCGATGGGTCGCTGCAGCTGGCCCAGGCCGATCAGATACAGCTCATGACAACCGGCCGCCTGACGGCCATGCAGGCCGCGGCCCAGCGTTGGCTGGATCTGCCCGTCGATTGCAGCCAGGCCGTCCACGTGTGCTCGCCCAGCGCGATGCCCACCCCCGCCTGATCTGCGCCATCAGACCCAGAGCAGTTGGCCGCCCTGGTCCAGATAACTGAGATAAAAACGCACATCGAACTCCAACTGATGGTAATCAGGCTCCATATGCGTGCATAACTGATAGAAAGCCTTGTCGTGATCCATGATGCGGATATGCGCCAGCTCATGCACGCAAATCATGCGCAAAAAGGCATCAGGCGCCTGCTTGAACATGGCCGCCACATGGATCTCGTGCCGGGCATTGAGCCGGCCTCCATGCGCAATCGCACGCCGCGTATGCAGACCCAGGGCATTGCGCACTACATGAATCTTGCTGTCGTAGGCCACCTTGTGCAACTGCCCTGCATTGCGCAGATATTGCACCTTGAACGCATCGACATAGTCATAGAGCGCCCTGTCCGTGCGAACCGAATGGGCCTGCGGATATTTGCGCAGCAGCCAGTCACCGGCCTTGCCCGAGAGCAGCCAGTCGCGCACCTGATTCTGCAGCGATGGCGCGTAGCCCGAGAGATAGGGCAATGCCAGCGGCACGGATGCATTCGTCCCTTCTTCGCCCACGCTGACGCGCGCAGCCCTGTCCTTGCGCAGTTGCTGAGTGACGGCTCCTGAATACTTGGGTGTAGGAATGGGCTTCATGACAAAAGACAAGCCCTCCACCACAGTCTCGGGACTGTAGCCCGGAGGGCTTAGTCAGCGAATGACCGAACGAATCAATGCAAATGACGAGGGCGGCGATTGCCACCATGACCGGAGGCCGAGCCCCCCGATCCACCACGTGGCGGCTTGCCCAGTTCCAGCGAGCTGACCAGGGCTTCGAAGCGCTGCGAGAACAGCTTGTCAATCTCTTGCACCACTCCGCCGAGCTCTGCGCCGTCAAAGTGACGCTCCATCATGTTGATGACATCCTGCACCAGCAAATCGCGCTGCACCTGCATGATGGCTGCGGGATTGGGGCCGACAAACAGCATCAGGAAGTCATCGCGGCTTTGCGCCTCGGCAGGAGCCTCTTCCTCATCGAACTCGGTGTCGTAGAAAGTCACCTCGATGGGCGAACCCTGCTCGGCCAGCTCGTTGAGCCCCATGCACATATCGTCCAGGGACTGACGAAAGTCATCGTCACCACGCACGGTCCAGCACATCTGCAGCAGATGTTCCTTGGCGTCGAACTGAATGCCGGGCTCTTCTTCATAGAGACTTCCCTCGCCATCAGTCAATGAGCGCGCACCAGCATAGGCCCACAAGGGGCGCAATGCATCTTGCAGCTGCTCATACGTAACATCAGCACGGAGCAGAACCTGTCCGTGGACATGAATTTCAAAAGCAGCGTTGTAACTAGACATCTTTTTTCTCTGGGAGTGCAGGCCTCGTCAGCATGACAGAACTGCGAGCCATATTGCATCGAAGCCAGGACTTTTCCAAGCGCCTTGACCAAGCCTTGACGCCCACTGCCCTACAGCATCGCAGTGGCTGAATTTTCCCACCTTCAGCAAGACTGCGGGCAGCAACGGCTAATCAAGTCACAAATAAAAAAGCCCGCTACACAAGATATAGCAGGCTTTTCAATTCTGGTGCCCCGAACCGGAATCGAACCGGTACGCTTCGTTAAAAGCGGCAGATTTTAAGTCTGCAGTGTCTACCAATTTCACCATCGGGGCCCACTTCACAACCGGCGCCGGGCGCCAGCGAGAAGTATTGCATCAGCCAGGCGACCAATGCAATAAAAAAGGGAAGCTTTTGCTTCCCTTTTCAAAATCTGGAGCGGGAAAACGGGTTCGAACCGTCGACCTATACCTTGGCAAGGTATCGCTCTACCAACTGAGCTATTCCCGCATTTCTGAAAAGCTGTGCGCCTTACAGAGCAGACTCGAATTATAGCCACGATTTTCAGCCACTTTCCGAAAACCGCCCGGCTTTTTCAGATAGTCCTGTTCAGGCCGGCTGTGAAACAGGTGCGAGCCTGCTCTTGACGATCTGCAGCAGATCGCGCTTTTGCACCTTGTTGGAGGCATTGACGGGCAGGCCATCGAGCTGCAGCACAAAGCGCGGCACCTTGTAGTTGGCCATATTGGCACGGCACCAGGCGATGAAGGCCTCCTGGTCCAGTGCCACGCCGTCGCGTGCCACCACGCAGGCACAGCCTACCTCGCCCATGCGCTCGTCTGCCACCCCGACCACGGCAACCTGCGCCACCTCGGGGTGGTTGGACAGCATGCGCTCGATTTCTGCAGGGTAGCAGTTGAAGCCGCCCACGATGAACATATCCTTGAGGCGGTCGGTAATGCGCAGATAGCCGCGCTCGTCAAGCACGCCCACATCGCCGGTATGCAACCAGCCATCTGCATCAATGGTTTCTGCCGTGGCCTTCTCATCCTCGAAGTAGCCCTGCATGATGTGATAGCCGCGCAGCAGCACCTCCCCGGCTTCGCCTGGAGCAACAGGCTGTCCTTGCTCGTCCACACAGCGCACCTCGGTCCCCGGCAGGGCCTTGCCACAGGTATTGGCCACGGTTTCCACATTGTCGGAGGGTTCGCAGAGCGTGGCACAACCACCGCACTCCGTCAGGCCGTAGGCCGTGGTGACATTCTGGATGCCCAACTCCTCGCGCATGCGCTTGATGAGAATGGGAGGTACTGTGGAAGCACCGGTCACGGAGGACTTCAAAGAACTCAGATCGAAATTCTTGAGCCCTGGATGCGCCAGCATGGACAGAAACAGGGTCGGCGGGCCTGGCAAGAAGCTGATACGGTCGCTCTCGATGCGACGCAAGATGGCCTGCGCATCAAATACCTGCTCGGGATAGACGGTAGAGCCCTGCAGCAAGGCTGCCACCCAGCCGGCCTTGTAGCCAAAGGTGTGAAAGAACGGATTGACGATCAGGTATCGGCTGCCTTCGGTCAAGCCTACCACCTCCGACCAGGCCTTGAAAGCCAGAATCGTCGGGCGGTGCGCGCACATCACTCCCTTGGGACGTCCCGTGGTGCCGGAAGTGAACATCAGATCGGCCGTATCGTCAGGCTTGATCCGGGCTTCACGCTGCTGCTGGGCTTCGGCAGTCGTGCCATCGGCCCTGGCCATGAACTGCGCCCAGTTCATATCTGCGCTAAGCAGCACCTTGTCACCGAGCACCACCACCTGATGCAGTGTGACAGGACGCAGGCCGTTCAGCAGATCCGGGTAGTAGTTGTTCAGGAAGTCACCCACGCACACCAGCACCCTGGCACGGCTGCGCTCGAGAATATCGGCAGCCTCGGCGCCCTTCATGCGGGTGTTCAAGGGCACCAGCACGCCGCCCGCAGCATGCACACCACAGGCGGCAACGATCCACTCGCTGAGATTCGGCGCCCACAGAGCCACACGATCCCCAGCCTGCACACCCAGACTCATCAAGGCACGTGCAGCCAGGCGACTCAGCTGCTGCAGCTGGGCATAGCTGATGGACTTGCCGTTTTCGACAATCGCCGCGCGACCGGCAAAGCGGCTGACCACGTCAGCCAGCATCCCGGGCAAGGTCAGCGAAGACTCGGGCATCGCATTCTGGTTGGGTTTCGACATAAGTTACTCCGGAAATTTGACGCGCAGCTTTTCACTGGTGGGCACGGATTGACAGGCCAGCGTCCACTTCCTGGACAGATCCTTGGCATCCAGCACTTCGTTGTGTCGCAGATGTACGCTGCCGTCCTGCACCTGGCACATGCAGGATGCGCACATGCCGGCCTGGCAGGAGTAGGGCACATTGATGCCAGCGCGCAGTCCGGCCTCCAGAATGGTCTCCGTGCCACTGCAGTTGAATTCGTATTCCTCGCCGTCCAGACGCAGCTGCACCAGGGCCTGGTCGACAGCTGCCTCCACGGGAGCAGTTGCCTCCTGCATCAGTTGCAGAGTCTCCTCGTCAGGCAGAGAGACAAAGCGCTCCACATGTACCTGCTCGGCAGGCATGCCGGCCTCGATCATCGCGGCCTGCGCGGCATCCATGAAGGGGCCCGGCCCGCAGATAAAGGCCTGGCCTGCATCGGCCACCCAGGGCGTGGCCCAGGCTGCGAGCTGCTTCTGCGAAGGTGCGCCTTGCACAGAGTCCAGCCAGTGAATGACCTGCAGGCGATCTGGATACTCGGCCGCCAGCTGCTGCAGGTCCTTCCTGAAGATGACCGAGCGCTCATCGCGGTTGGCATAGAACAGCACCACATTGCCCTGATGCTGCTTGAGTACGGTGCGCAAGATGGAGAACACCGGTGTGATTCCGCTGCCACCGGCCAGCAGCAAAAAGTTCTGAGACAGATTCCGGGGCGAGAACAGGCCCGAGGGAGGCATCAGCTCGATGGAGTCACCCACCTGAACCCTGTCGCAAACCCAGTTGGAACCTCGTCCCTTGTCGACGCGCTTGACAGTCACCCGCAAGGCATCGTCGAGCATCGGGGCACTGGACATGGAGTAGCAGCGAGGCACATAGCGGCCCTCGATAGGCAGTCGCAGAGTCAGAAACTGGCCGGGCCTATAGCTGAATTGCTCAGCCAGAGCCTCTGGCACCTCGAACACAATTGACTTGGTATCGTGCGTCTCGTCAATCACCGCGCGCACGCGCAGCGGGTGATACCGCGACGCGGTTGTTGTGGCTTCACTGCTCATTTATTCTTACCCCTTGCTCACTCACTCTTTTTGTGCAACCTTGCACTGGCGCCCCGGCACAAGATCGTCCCCAATCCACGGGGTCAGGAACTGACGCTCTCCACAGCGGATGCCTGCTGGCGCGCGGCCTGGCCAGCCAGGGACTTTTCATCCTCAAGCGCCGCCGCCTTGCCCGCTCGGCGGCCCGAGAACACGCAGTCGGCCAGGGACAAGCCGCTCACATAACGCGAGGAAGCCACACCAATGGCGGTGCGCCCCGCAGCATACAGACCGGGAATGTCATAGCCGGCACCGTCAATCACTGCACCGTTGTCCTCGTTGACCTTGAGGCCACCAAGGCTCAGGACGGCCAGCGGAAACATCTTCTGGCTGATGGAGATATCGATGGCAAACAGCGAGCCGCCCTTGAACTCATGGCGCATGTCCTGGGACTTGCCCAACGGGTCTTCGATCTCACCGCGTGCAGCGGCATTGGCGCGATCGAACTGGAGCTGCAGCACTGTTGCATCCATGCGAAGCTTTTTGGCCAAGTCGGCGACAGATTTGCCCTTGATCGCGACCTTGTACATCAGCGCCAGCGCGGGCATGGACTGGAAGCCCCACAAACCGCCAAACAGGCACTGCCAGGCAGCCTGCCTGCGCAGCTTGCTATCAATGATGAGCCAGGCCTTCCCCCCCTGCTTTTCCATCATCTCGTAGCCGAGCTTGGCACCGTAGACCTGTTCGTTGCAGAAACGCTCGCCTTTGGTATTGACCACCAGACCTCTGGGCCAGACCGAGGGTGGCGTGATGAAGCGCCAGGCCGAGATATTGTTCAGATCCTGAGCGATCCCTCCCACGGATTGCCCGAGCCGCAGACCGGAGCCATCGCAGCCCGCAGCACCGGTCAGCCAGCCGGGCTTGTAAGCCGGCGCATGTCGCTCCAGCAGGTCCGAATTGAAGATATAGCCGCCAGTGGACAGCACCACACCTTTGCGGGCACGGATGTAGCGCTTCTCGCCGATCTCGCTCTCGATCTGCGCAGCTTCACGACGACCCGCCTGGGCACGTGGCGCCTGATACAAACGCCACTTGGCCACCAGCTCATCGAGCTTCTTGTGGCGTTCGGTACGTGGATCGCCTTCGGGCAACACCATCACCTCCACGCCCAATACACGGCCGCTGTCCTTCTCGCGCACCAGGCGCTGGACGCGGGCCTGCGTCAATGTACGGGCTCCGTGCGCCAATGTGGATTTTTGCAGCGCGGCGAAGAACGTCGCTCCCGACTGCCCCTTGGCCACCACGCGGTGACCGCGCGGTGCGGGCTTCTTGGCCAGCTGCGGGTTGCCGTAGGCGGGCACCACTTCGTTTCCCGAGTAGTACAGATACATGCCATCGGCCGGATAGGAGGTCTTGTACGCAGGCATGGTCGACGCAAAGGTGGCGCCCTGCTTTTCCAGCCAGTTCAGGTTGGCCACGCTGTCGCGGCTGAAGCGAGCCAGAGTCTCGTCACTGACCACACCATTGACCTCATGCTTGAGGTAGGCAGTCATGGCTTCGGGCGAATCCTCGAAGCCTGCCTCCTTCTGATATCGGGTACCACCACCGGCATAGACCACACCGCCTGACAGCACACTGGCGCCACCGCCGCTGAAGCGATCTATCACCAGAACTTCGGCCCCCTGCTCGCGCGCCTCAATTGCTGCACTGGCACCCGCGCCCCCCCAGCCGACCACCACCACATCGCTGGCATCGGACCACTGGACCTCATCGGCCGACTCCACATCCAAGACCGCTCCCACCGGATTGATGGTGCTGACATGCTTTTTGAAACTGGACATTTCCGCGCCTCCTGATCAAACCGTCTTGCCCAGCAGATGCGGGTTCTCGAGGGGCAAGGGTTTGCCTAGCATGTCGGCCACGGCGCGGAAGGCAAATGTCATGGCCGGCCCCAGAGTGGAGCCTGCGCCGGCATAGGCTGGCCCCATGACGGAAGCGGAGTTGTTGCCCACGCAGTACAGCCCCTCGATGATCCGGCCTTGCGTATCGAGCACACGCCCCTCTCTATCGGTGAGCAGCCCCCCCTTGGTGCCGATCTCTCCGGGCCACAGGCGCATGGCGTAGAACGGACCTTTCTCGATGGGACCAAGGTTGGGATTCTTGAGACGCGGATCGCCGTAGTAACGGTCAAACACATTGCCGCCCCGGTCAAAGTCCAGGTCCTTGCCAGCTCTGGCGAATTCGGTCATGCGACGCGCACTGTCCTGCAGCCCAGCAGCGTCCACTCCAATCTGACGGGCCAGATCTTCCAGCGTCTCGCCCTTCCAGTAGACATTGTTCAGCCAGCTCTTGCGTACCTTGCTGTCCGGCACCGCCGAGCCAGGCATCAGCGGCCCCATGGGGTTCTGTGCCCGGAAGCTGGCGTCGAACACAATCCATGCGGGCACGCCGCCATTGCCCTTGGCATGTTCGGCCAGCATGGCCTGCTGGAATTCCGGATAAGGGCCGGACTCGTTGAGAAAGCGCTGCCCCCTGCTGTTGACAACCATGCACCCCGGCAGCGAGCGCTCCACGAAAATGCCGCGAAAGGCCGGCTCCTTGGGAACATCCATGGTGGGCACGCCCCAGGACCAGTCCATCAGCGCCAGCTGCGCACCCACGGCCTGACCGGCCCGGTGAGCATCACCGGTATTGCCTCCCACAGGGGTTGCCGTCCACTCTGCCTTGGTGGGCTTGTTCAGATACTGGTCACGCATCTCCTGATTGCGCTCAAAGCCACCCGCACCCAACAACACGCCACGTCTGGCGTTGATCTGCTGGCGCTGACCATTCCTTTCAACGATGACACCCGTCACACGACCCGATGCATCCTGCACCAGCTCCTTGAGCGGAGAGTTGCGCCACATCTCGACCCCGACCTTGTTGGCCGCAGTCAGCAGACCTGCCACAAGCGCCTGGCCGCCCGTCATGCGACGATCACGCTTGGTCTTGTTGCGCCAGGGGTAGTCCAGGAAGTACCTGAGCATGATGCCCAGGATGGTGAAGCGCGACTTCAACTCGCGCGAGAGCATGGAATGCGCCTCGAAGGCACTGATGCTCATGCGGCCGAACAACTGATTGCCGGGAGGGCCGGGGCGCATGGTTTCCAGTGCCGTCAGGCCCAGCCTGGCGGCATTGAAGTCAGCCGGATCCATGGTGCGGCCACCGGGCCTGGAACCTTCGATATGGGGGTAGTAATCCGCATACTTGGCCATGGCTCGATAAGGGATGCCGATCTGGCGCAGGTACTCGGCCATCTTGCTGGCGGTTTCCACATAGGCCAGCACTCGGTCATCCGTCACCATGCCGCGCACACAGCGCTTCATATAGCCAAATGCGGTTTCCAGATCGTCTTTGATGCCGGCGGTCTTCTGGTCGTAATTGAGCGGAATCCAGATGCCGCCGCCCGACAGGGCCGAAGTGCCGCCGAACAGCTCGGTCTTCTCCACCACCAGAGTCTTGAGGCCCTGCTCCTGCGCGCGAATGGCGCCCAGCATGGCCCCTGCCCCCGACCCCACGACGATCAGGTCATATTCTTGTTCTGCCATACCTTGTCTCCGTCAATCTTTGTTTTATGGATGGACTGTCGCAAATACACGCTGGCGGCAGCCTCCACTATGGGAGCGCTGCCGCAGCTTGGCCTGAATTCAATCAGACAAAGGGTTCCTGGTTGGGAATGCCCAGCACATGCGAGCCATAGGCGCGCACATAGGCATCCGTGTTGTTCGCAATGTGGGTGCGTCCCTGATGGATGTCGCGGAAGATGCGCTCGATGGGATTGTTCTTGAAAGTGCCGCTGGCTGCACAGGCACGCATCAGCTCATTGGCATGAAAGCCCGTCAGCTTGGGAACGTATGACGCCTGAGCACGCTGCAGCAGACGCTCTTCCAGCGTCAGCTGAATACCCGTCTTGGCCGCATCCACAATGCGTGCGTAATTGCGGAACAGCACCATCTTGAGCTGGTCCAGCGCAATCGTGGCTTCGGTCACGGCCGTCTGGGCGTTCACATCCTCGGCCATCCTGTTGCCATGCTTTCCAACGTGCGCCGTCGCGCGCTCGGTGAACGAAGCGATGGCACTTTCCAGCGCGCCCAGACAGGCGGTGGACACCGCACGCTGGAACACATGGGTAAAGGGGATGCGGAACAGCCAGCTGGTGTTCTCCGTGCGGCCGGGGCAGCCCACATCGCTGTGGTCGTTGGTGTACTGGATGCGATGTGCCGGGACAAACGCGTTTTCCACCACGATGTCATGACTGCCAGTGCCGCGCAGCCCCAGCACATCCCAGTTGTCCTCAATGCGATAGTCCGCCTTGGGCACCAGAAAAGTCACATGCTCCAGGCCAGGCGTACCATCACGCTTGGGCAGCAGACCGCCGAGAAACAGCCAGTCGCAATGCTTGGAGCCGGTGGAAAAACTCCAGCGACCGTTGAACCTGAAACCGCCTTCCACGGGCTCGGCCTTGCCGGTAGGCATATAGGTCGAGGCGATACGCACCCCGTTATCCTTGCCCCACACATCTTGCTGGGCCTGGTCGGGGAAAAGCGCCAGCTGCCAGGGGTGAACGCCGACCACCCCGTAAATCCAGGCCGTGGACATGCAGCCCTTGGCCAGTTCCATCTGAACGCTGTAGAACACACGGGGATCCATTTCATAGCCACCCCAGCGCTTGGGCTGCAGCACACGGAACAGACCCGCCTCAGCCATCTCCTGAACGGTTTCGTCGCTGATCTTTCCTTCGCGATCCGCCTGCTGCGCGCGTGCCGCCAGCCTGGGCGCCAGGGCCTTGGCACGCTCGATCACGGCCAGCGCATCAGGGGTGAGGTAGTTATCTGTCATTGTGTTCATTCAGGTCTCCAGTTGCCGCTCCACCGGACGGCTTGTGGTGTGGTGGGCAAGGCCTTTTCGCCTATGACAGAAATGCTCTCACCATGCAATTTTCCGTTCATCGTCCGATCAGACTAACGATGAATCTGGCGTTTCCGGACCTCCTCAAAGCCTGAGCCCGCACAGCAAAAACATTGAGCCTAGGACAAACACCAAGCCCTGTTTTGCGCTGCTAGTCCATGTGAAGGATTCATAAAAGCCCTGTTCGCAGCACTCTTGCACCAAGGAGACATTCACCCCATGCAAAGCACTGCAGCAACCTTCGACCCCAAAGACTTCCGCCGCGCCCTGGGCATGTTTGGCACCGGGGTCACCATCGTCACCACCCGTGCCGGGAATGGCGAGCCCGTAGGAATCACTGCCAACAGCTTCAACTCGGTTTCGCTGGAGCCTCCCATGGTCTTGTGGAGCCTGGCCAAGAACGCCCGCAGCCTGCCTGTATTCCAGAACGCCGACACCTGGAATGTGCACATCCTCTCCAACGAGCAAGAAGCCCTGTCAAACCGCTTTGCCCGTGCTGGCGAAGACAAGTTCTCCGGCCTGCCGCTGGACTCCGAGGAAGCACATGCCCCGCTGCTGCAGGACTGCAGCGCGCGCTTCAGGTGCAAGACCGCATTTCAGTACGACGGCGGCGACCACATCATCTTTGTGGGCGAGGTGACCGACTACGACGCCAACCCGCACCCCCCCCTTCTCTACGTGACCGGCGGTTACGCCCTGGCTTCACGCAAGGCCAACGCCGTGGCCAGCGAACCTGCAGCAGACACCAATACCGTCTACTCGGAAAACCTGATCGGATATTTGATGGGCCGCGCGCACTTTCAATTCCTGAGCGGCTTGCGCAAGCCCATGGCGGCTTACGGCATGACCGATGCCGATTTTTACGTGCTCTCGCTGCTGAGCATCCAGCAGCCCCAGTCGCCTGCCGAAATTGCATCTCACATGGCCTACACCGGCACCGACATCGGAGCCGTGGCCCTGCAGTCGCTGATCAGCAAAGGCTGGGTGGAGGAAAGCCGCGAGCGCGCCGAGTCGCTGCAGCTCACGCCCCTGGGCAACGAAGCCATCTTGCATGTACTGGCCGCAGCCAAGGCCGTGGAAACCGATCTGATAGCCAGTCTTGGCGAGATGGAAGCAGCCACGCTGCGCAATCTGCTCAAAAAGGCGATCGCCGCCACCGACCCCGGCCTGCCCAAGCTCTGGCAAGCCAGGGCTTGAAAAGCCTCGTCATCCAGGATTTCTCACCCGAAGGCCGGAGACAGCCTTCGTCTATCCACTCCAAGCATAAAGAACAGAGATGAACATTTTTTCCATCCCAGAAGGCAAATATGTGGACATCGGCAACGTGGCCGGCCATCCCCAGCGCGTGCACTACCACGAACAGGGATCGGGTGACCCCGTCATCTTCCTGCACGGCGCGGGCGCCGGCGCCAGCGGCTACAGCAACTTCAAGGGCAACTACCCCGAGTTTGCGACTGCGGGCTTCCGCTCCATCGTTCCCGACCTGCTCGGTTACGGCCTCTCGTCCAAGACCGAGGAGCCCAGGCAGTACGACATGGATTTCTTCATCGCCGGCGTCAAGGGACTGGTGGATCAGCTGGGTCTGAAGAACATCACCCTGCTGGGCAACTCGCTGGGTGGCGCCGTGGCGCTGGGCTATGCGCTCAAGTACCCCGAGGATGTCAAGAGCCTGATCCTCATGGCACCCGGTGGCGTGGAAGAGTTCGAAGCCTATATGACCATGCCCGGCATTGCCAATATGTTCAATGTCTACAAGTCGGGCAAGACGGGCCCAGAAGCCATGCGCGCCGTCATGAGCATGCAGGTGGTGGATCAGTCACTGCTGACGGACGAGATCATCAATGAGCGTGCGCCCATTGCCCTGACCCAGACCGAAGCCTCGCGCCAGCGTCTGTACATCCCCAATATGACAGAGCAACTGCCCGATCTGAAGTGCAATGTGCTGGGCTTCTGGGGCATGCAGGACGCCTTCAACCCCGTGGGCGGTGCCGACAAGCTGGCCAAGGGCATCAAGAACTGCCGCGTGGTGCTGGTCAACCAGTGCGGCCACTGGGTGCAGGTCGAGCATCGCGAGATGTTCAACCGTACCTGCATCGACTTCATGAAGAACGGTTGAAGCCACCGCGAGCGACAAATATGAGTGACAAGCAATTCATCGAACAGCAAGGCCAGCGCCTGTATGACGCGCTGCGCACCGCCAGGACGCTGGCACCGCTGACCGACAGCTTCCCGGAGATGACGGTGGAGGACGCCTATCACATCTCCCTGCACATGCTGCGCCTGCGCGAAGCATCGGGCGAGCGCGTGATCGGCAAGAAGATCGGCGTGACCTCCAAGCCCGTGCAGGACATGCTGAATGTGCACCAGCCCGACTTCGGCTTTCTGACCGACAGCATGGAGTATGAAGACGGCGCCGCCGTCTCGCTCAAGGCATCCGGCCTGATCCAGCCTCGCGCCGAAGGCGAAATTGCCTTCATGCTCAAGAAGGATCTGCAAGGCCCGGGTGTGACCAAGGAAGATGTGCTGGCCGCTACCGAATGGGTAGCACCCTGCTTCGAGATCGTCGATTCGCGCATCAAGGACTGGAAGATCAAGATCCAGGACACCGTGGCCGACAACGCATCCTGCGGCGTCTTCGTGATCGGCAAGCAGCACACAGACCCTGCTTCGCTGGACCTGGCCGCTGCCGCCATGCAGATGCGCAGGAACGGCCAACCCGCAGGCTCTGGCCTGGGCAGCGCCGTGCAAGGACATCCCGCCGAGGCGGTGGCCTGGCTGGCCAACACCCTGGGGGCGTTCGGCATTCCCTTCAAGGCAGGCGAGGTCATTCTCTCGGGCTCCCTCGCCCCCCTGGTACCCGCTGCTGCCGGCGACCGCTTCGAGATGGTCATCGCCGGCATGGGCAGCTGTTCCATTCAATTCACGGAGTAAGACACCATGACGCAAAAGAAAATCAAGTGTGCGCTGATCGGCCCCGGCAATATCGGTACCGATCTGCTCATGAAGTTGCAGCGATCGCCTCTGCTGGAGCCGGTGTGGATGGTCGGCATCGACCCTGAGTCCGACGGCCTCAAGCGCGCCCGCGAGATGGGCATCAAGACCACGGCCGAAGGTGTGGACGGCCTGCTGCCCTTTGTCAAGGAAGACGGCATACAGATTGCCTTTGACGCCACCAGCGCCTATGTCCACGCCGAAAACAGCCGCAAGCTCAACGAACTGGGCGTGCTGATGATCGACCTGACGCCTGCAGCGATCGGCCCCTACTGCGTGCCCAGCGTGAACCTGGCCGAGAAGGTGGCAGAAAAGGCCATGAATGTGAACATGGTCACCTGCGGCGGCCAGGCCACCATTCCCATGGTGGCGGCGGTTTCGCGCGTGCAGGCCGTGAGTTACGGCGAGATCGTGGCTACGGTATCGAGCCGCTCGGTCGGCCCTGGCACGCGCAAGAACATCGACGAATTCACCCGTACCACATCGGGTGCCGTGGAAAAAATCGGCGGCGCGCAAAAAGGCAAGGCCATCATCGTCATCAACCCCGCCGAGCCGCCGCTGATCATGCGCGACACCATCCACTGCCTGACGGTGGATACGCCCAAGCCTGCAGAGATCGAAGCCTCGGTGCACGCCATGATCAAGGAAGTGCAGAAATACGTGCCCGGCTACAAGCTGGTCAACGGCCCCGTGATCGACGGCAACCGCGTCTCCATCTATATGGAAGTCGAAGGCCTGGGCGACTACCTGCCCAAGTATGCGGGCAATCTGGACATCATGACTGCCGCTGCGGCTCGAACGGCCGAGATGTTTGCCGAAGAAATCCTTGCCGGCCGTTTCGAGCTGGCCGAAGCCGCTGTTGCTGTCTGATCCAGGAGAAGAACATGTCCCTCAAAGGTAAGAAGATCACCGTTCACGACATGACGCTGCGTGACGGCATGCACCCCAAGCGCCACCAGATGACGCTGGAACAGATGAAGTCCGTGGCCACGGGTCTGGACGCCGCCGGCGTGCCCCTGATTGAAGTGACCCATGGCGACGGCCTGGGCGGCAGCTCGGTCAACTATGGCTTTCCTGCACATACGGACGAGGAATACCTGTCCACCGTCATTCCGCTGATGAAGCAGGCCAGGGTCTCGGCCCTGCTGCTGCCCGGCATCGGCACTGTCGATCACCTGAAGATGGCCAACGAGCTGGGCGTCTCCACCATCCGCGTGGCCACGCATTGCACCGAGGCCGATGTCTCCGAGCAGCACATCGCCATGGCCCGCAAGATGGGCATGGACACCGTGGGCTTTCTCATGATGGCGCATATGAACAGCGCCGAAGGTCTGGTCAAGCAGGCCAAGCTGATGGAAGGCTATGGCGCCAACTGCATCTACATCACGGACTCGGCCGGCTTTATGCTGCCGGACGACGTGAAAGAGCGCCTGTCCGCCGTGCGCCAGGCCCTCAGGCCCGAAACCGAACTGGGTTTCCATGGCCACCACAACCTGGCCATGGGCATCGCCAACTCTCTGGCTGCAGTGGAGGTCGGTGCCAACCGCATCGACGCTGCGGCTGCCGGCCTGGGCGCCGGTGCGGGCAACACGCCTATGGAAGTGCTGGTAGCCGTGTGCGCGCGCATGGGGATTGAAACCGGCGTGGACGTGTTCAAGATCCAGGACGTGGCCGAAGACCTGGTCGTGCCGCTGATGGACTTTCCCATCCGCATCGACCGCGACGCGCTGACCCTGGGCTACGCAGGCGTCTATGGCAGCTTCCTGCTGTTTGCCAAGCGTGCCGAAGCCAAGTACGGCATCCCCGCGCGCGAGCTGCTGCTGGAGCTGGGCCGCCGCGGCATGGTGGGCGGCCAGGAAGACATGATCGAAGACACGGCACTGACCATGGTGCGCGAGCGCCAGAAGCGGGCACAGAAGGTGGCCGTGGCAGCCTGAGCCTGACTTCACATTCTCTTTGCCACTTTGATCGGGTTCAGCGGCTGCTTGGGGCGGCCGTTGAACCTTTTTTTGCGACAGCGTCCTGAGTGCCAGGCCTCTATCCATCCAGCCCATCGCCCCTGGCTGCGGCTCTGGCCCAGGCCAGCCGGCCCGGGCCTTATGGCACACCTTTTCTAGAAGCGATAGCGCGCCACCACCTGGGCCGAGCGCGGTGCGCCCGGCAGGTTGAGGTTGGGCGAGCTGCCATGACCGGCCACGATGTAGCGACGATTCAGCAGATTGTTGAGCTTGAGCTGCACATCCCAGGGGCCCATGCGGTAGTAGGCCATGGCATCCACCGTGGTGTAGCCTGGCAAGGTCACGGTATTGCCGGGATTGGCGAACCTGGCTCCGACATAGTTCAGCCCCCCGCCCAGGCCGAAGCCGTGGCCCAGCGCCTTGGTCACCCAGAGGTTGGCGCTTTGCCTGGGGGTCAGCGTGGGGCGTTTTCCCTGGACCGGCTGGCCGGCATCGACGGCAGGCGATGTGGTCATCTCGCCATCGAGGAATGCATAGCCGGCCCAGACCTGCCAGCTCGGAGCAATCTCTGCGGCAAAAGTCAGCTCCAGTCCGTTGGTGCGCTGCACGCCCAGAGGCACCACGGTGTTGCTTGTGGGATCGACGCTCTTGATATTGGTGCGCTCGAGCTTGAACAGCGAGGCCGTGACCGAAGCCTTGCCGTCCGGCAGATCCCATTTGACGCCGACTTCCTCGCTGGTCGTTTTCTCCGGTGCCAGTTGCGCATTGTTTGCTGCCAGCGCAAAGGTTTCGCCCGAGGGTTGGAAGGACTTGCTCCACGATGCATAGTAGGACCATGCCGACGAGGGCTGATAGACCAGCCCGACGCGCGGACTCCAGGCCGTGTCCGTACGGCCCAGATCCGGCTTGCCAGGCTGACGCTCATGCGTTTCCTGCTGGAAGCGGTCGTAGCGCACACCAGTCAGCGCTTTCCACTGAGGACTGATGGTGACCAGATCCTGCAGGTAGGCGCTGGCCACCTTGAAGACGCTGTGATTGTCCGCCGCAGGTTTGCCGTCGATGCGCAGCGGCAAAGTCGGCAGCACCGGATTGAACAGCGAGACCGTTGCCACATTGGCTCGGCTGTATGACAGCAGATCCTTGCTCTGTCTGCCGAATTCAACGCCATACAGCAATTGGTGCTTCATCCCTGCAAGCTCAAGCTTCTGGGTCAGCTCGGTCTGGTTGAAAAAGCCGCTCTCATCACGCTGGACATTGCCCCGGGTCAGCGACGCCGTCATGGCTTTTTCATTGACCGAGCCCACGAGCGTGTTGTCTCTATCCAGCGAATAATCGTAGTAACGCAAGGCATTGCGCAAGGACAGGCTCTCGCTGATACGGTGATTCAGCGTCGCCCCCAGCGATGCCACTTCGGCACGGCTGACATCCACGTCCCTGGCATTGGCCGCGCCGTAATAGGTGCCGGGCGACACATTGACAGGCCGGCCCTGGTACGCGGGGATACCGAAGTCCGTCAGGCGACTGTCCTTCAGATAGTCGGCCTGCAGCAGCACGCGGGTGTCCGAGCTGGGCTTGATCAGCACCGATGCCGCAAGCGCCTTGCGATCGAGAAGCTGCTGGTCGCGGTAGCTGTCGGCGCGCTCGATGGCGCCGGTCAGGCGATAGGAGACCGGACTGTCCTGCGGCGCACGCGCCAGGTCGAACTCGCCGCGGCGCTGGTTCCAGCGTCCCAGAGTCAATCCCACTTCGCTGAGATTGACGCCGGGCTTCTTGGTGATGCGGTTGATCAGGCCGCCCGACGAGCCACGTCCGTACAACACCGATGCCGGGCCCTTGAGCACTTCTATCTGCTCGATATTGGATAGATCGCGGAAATACAGCGCGTCATCGCGCAGGCCGTCCACGAACTGGTCGGCAATGGCCGAGAAGCCGCGAATGGTGACCTGATCGCGCTGACCGTCACCATGAGAAAAGCCCACTCCAGGCACAGCCTTGAGAGCATCCTGCATGGATTGCGCGGCCTGGTCGCGCAGCAGGCTCTGCGGCACCACATTCACGGTCTGAGGAATATCACGCAGCGGGGCCTCGATCTTGGTTGCGCTCGTTGCCGTGGGTGGGTTGTAGCTCGAATCAGGCTGGCGATCGCTGCGAACCTGTACTTCGTCCAGCACCACCTCTGAAGCTTGCTGCGCCCATGCTGCGCCGGAAAAAGCCAGCCCCAATGCCGCTGCCAGCGGCGAATACCTCAATGCCATGAATGCCTCGTTATACGGAGTTTTAATTCGGCTTGGCGGGTATCTTCCGAAGCTGTGACTACGGCATCAATTGGCTACAACCTGTGTGCTGTGCAAAAGCGTGCGCATCATAGTCGAGAATCAGTCTCATTTACCTGTACTTTACAGTACAGAAATCACCCAGAGATCAAAGTCGAGTAACGAACAAGGATCCGCAGGATTCAAAGGTCTGGCGAGACTCAATAGCCCGATGCAAAGACCGCGCTCCAGGAGACCTGGGCGCTGGCCAGCACGATGCCGGCGGGCAGCTTGAGCGCAGAATCAGCCTGCGCCGCCACCGCGGCACCCTGCGGCAGATTCATGGCAGGCAGGTACAACGCCAGTGCCGCAGCAGCCAGCGACACTGTGCGAAGTGCATTCATCCAGCGAAAAGAGGTTTTCATGCGTGTCTCCTGTGCAGGCTCTATGGCCTTTCTGGTTTGCAGTATGGCCAGCACGGAAAACGCAACATCGTCCATTTTGATGAGCAGGTATTTACTTAGGTGGCAACCCCAGATCGACGCCCTCGGTGGCGCCATCGCATGGCTTGGGCTGCTGGTACGTACAAGCTTCACAATTTGATAGCTGTCAGCGCTTATCACGTATAGGTAAAAAGCCAGTTTTTCTGATATTTTTTACTGCCACAGAGCAAGCAACCCATCTGTGGATGGCCGCAAAAAAAGGGCTTTGCCTGCGCAAAGCCCCAACCCTTGAAGAAACTGAAACACCCGCCCTCAAAGGGCGGGCTGTGGCGATCACATGTAGAGAATCACCAGGTCGTTGATGACAGACGGACGGTCCTGACCGACCACGTGGATGTTGAGCTCCATCGTCGCCTGCACGCCGCTCTTGACCTGCTCCACGGCCTTGATGCGGGCCCGCGCACGGATCTTGCAGCCGGAGGGCACGGGGGTCGGGAAGCGCAGGCGGTCCGAGCCATAGTTGACCATGTTGTTGAAGTCCACCACCTCGTAGTCCAGCGGAATCCTGAGCTGGCTGGCCAGCACCTGAACCAGGGCCCCATGGGCGATGGTGGTACCGAACGGGCTTTTCTCACGTGCCTGCACGGGATCGGTGTGAATCCAGTAGTCATCGCCCGAGAGGCTGGCGAACTCGTTGATGACTTCCTGGCTCACGGTGAACTCGTTGGACCAGGGGCTGTACTCCTCGGACACCAGCGACTTCATGGCCTCGATGTCCTTGACGGAGATCTTGCGCCTGGCCGCGCCAGCCTGCTCCACCACGGCAACCTCGGCCTCGGCGTCTGCCTTGATGACGCTCGGATGGCTGCCCCCATGGGCGGTAAAGCGCAGCAGGGTGACCTCGCCGGGGCGTTCGTCAAACACGGGACGCACCTCCATGCCCACCTTCAGCGCCTCGGGAGCCACGCCGACCATGGTGGTGTTGATGCGCACGCCTTCACGGAGTTCGACCACGGCCAGGGCCTGGGGCATCTCGTCCGTGAACTCGGGCATGGTGGGAATGCGCGCGATGGTGAAGCTGTAGAGCGTACCCTCGCCCGACACCTTGCTCCACTTCAGGGAGCGCGATCCGCAAGTGGGGCAATGGGTACGCGGGAAAAACAGCGAATGTCCGCGATCGCATTGCTGGATGCGCACTTCGTGGGCCTTGAGACCTTCCCAGTACGGCGCAGAAATTTCCGTGGGATGGGGCAGAGGTTTGTTCCAAGCCATGTTCTTATGCTCCCCGCAGGATCAAGGCGCCCTGCTCGCTCATCACGCCACCGGTGCCGGACACATAGGCCAGATCATTGCGACCCAGCTGCCTGTCGCCGGCACGCCCCTGAATCTGGTGCACCGCTTCGATCACCTGGGACATGCCGCCCGCCGTGCCGGACTGGCCAAAGCTCAGCTGGCCGCCATGGGTGTTCATGGGGAAGTTTCCCTTGAAGGTGAAGTCGTTGTTGCGCAGAAAGTCCATGCCCTTGCCCTTCTCGCAAAAGCCCGCGTCCTCCAGTGTCAGCATCACGGTGATCGTGTAGCAGTCATAAATCTGCGCCATATGCATGTCGGAAGGGCGCATGCCCGCCATTTCGAAAGCCTTGGCAGAGGCCGGACCGATGGGGGTCTGGAGCATGTCGGCCATATAGGTGGGCGACTTGCTGCTCACATGCTCGCCGCAGCCGACGATGCTGACTGGGCGGTGCCTGGTGGTTCTGGCGCGGTCGGCACGGGTGACGATCATGGCGCCGCCGCCTGCAGCCGGCAGCACGATTTCCAGCACATGCAAAGGGTCGGCCACCATGCGCGAGTTCAGCACGTCATCCACCGTGATGGGCTGACCGTAGAACATGGCATCGGGGTTGTGACAGGCATTGAAGCGCTGGTCCACGCTGATGCGTGCCAGAGCGGCTGCGTCGTAGCCATGGACCGCGCCATAGCGCTGGGCGATCATGGCATAGCCGGTGTTCTGTGCCATGTGACCATAGGGCAGGTCCATCTCGGCCTCGGGAGCTCCGAAGCGGGTGCTGTGGCCGCCGAAGCGGCTGGCCTTCATGACCTCCTTGATGTGGTCGTCATGTTCGGAGATCGGTGCCATGCGCGACGGCAGAACGCAGACCACGGTGTTGCACAGCCCCAGCTCGATCGCGGCCGCCGCACGCCAGACCATGGCCACGGAGCTGGCCCCTCCGAGGTCGACCACTTCGGCAAAGTTCAGGCGCACGCCCAGGTACTCGCCTGCCATGGCCGGCACAAAGCAGCTGGCTTCATGAAAGTGCGGGGCGCTGGTGATCAGACCGTCCACTTCGGACAGCTCCATGCCGGCGTCCTCCAGAGCCTTCAGCGTCAGGTCGGCCACCTGTTCCAGATGGAACATGCGCGGCGCCGTTGCGTACTTCTGCGGCTTGTACTGCGCGACGCCAACCAGCGCCGCTTTTCCTTGCAAACCCATATGTCTCCCTTACCAAGAAAGTGTGCATTCATTGTGTAAATGAAGCAGACCGAATCCATCGTCTGTAGAGACTAAAAAGCCGGCCCCGTACATACCCCTAATTCTCCGGGCAAACGTCCATTCGGACGATGTTGCTGAAGCTCCAAATCAAGAACCTGCACCCGTGTTTGCAATACATGCACAGCGTGTACGAATCAATAAGGAGACAACGTGAAAACAGCCGTCGGTATAGGCGCAGCAGCATTGGTGGCCTTTGCCTCAGCGCTCGCCTTTGCGCCCCGCACACCGCCCCCCCTGGCCCCCACCACCATTGGCATCGAGCGCAGTCACTTCAACACCATCACACAGGTGGGCGATCGTCTGCTGACAGCCGGCGCACTCGGTGAAATCCTGTACTCGGACGACAAGGGAGCTCACTGGCAGCAGGCGCAGCTCAAGGAACAGCGTCAGGCGCTCATCGTCAACATGGCTTTTGCTCCCGACAAGAAAGCCGGCTTTGCCGTTGGTCACGAAGGCTGGATTCTGCGTACCAAGGACGGCGGCAGCACCTGGGAGGAAGTCGCGTTCTCCAAGGAAAACGGAGAGCCTCTGATGTCGATCGCGCGCCTTCCTTCGGGCGACTGGATCAGTGTCGGCGCCTTCGGCCGCGCCATTACCTCCAAGGATAGCGGTCAGACCTGGGAGCAGTTGCCCCTGCCCTCAGAGGTGGAGGACAAGCACATGAACCGCATTGCCAGCTCCGAAGATGGCAAGCACTGGCTGATCGTGGGCGAGCGCGGCCTGGTCATCAAGTCCGAGGACTCCGGAGCCAGCTGGCAGATCGAGCCCGGGTTCTACAACGGATCTTTCTACAACGCCATGGCTACACGCGACGGCGGCTGGCTGATCTATGGCATGCGCGGCAACGCCTTTGTGCAGGCCGCACCGGGCGCGCAATGGGTCAAGTCGACGATTCAGGCTCCGGTCTCCTTCTTCGGCCATGCCCAGGAAAAGGACGGAACCATCATCCTGGTAGGACAGGGCAGCATGCTCGGCCTGAGCAGGGATGGCGGCAAGAGCTTCAGCCTGCAACGCGCCAAGGGCCGCGCCACCCTGACCGACATTGTGCTGACCGGCCCCGACAGCGGCTGGATGTCCAGCGACGCAGGCCTGCAAGCCTTTCCCCCACCACAACAAGCCAAGGCAAACGCTCAGGCTGCCCAAGGAGCGACTCAATGACTCTGAGCGAACCCACCAGCCGGCTGGACCGGTTTATTGCATCCACGGCACGCTGGCTGATCTCGTGGAGCAAGTCCATCGTCGTGCTGACGCTGATTGCCACGGCACTGCTGGCTGTCTCGGCCATGCGCACGCACCTGGATCCGGGCTTCAACAAGTTGATCCCCATGCGTCATGAGTACATGACGGCATTTCTCAAGCATGCAGCCACCTTCTCCGGAGCCAACCGGATTCTGGTGAGTGTTGAATGGAAGGGCCGGCAAGGCGATATCTACAACAAGGAATTCCTCGAAGCACTGCGCGGCGTGACGGACGAGGTCTTCTTCACCCCGGGCGTCAACCGCGGTCAGGTGTATTCGCTGTTCACACCGAACGTGAAATACATCGAAATCACCGAAGACGGCTACGTGGGCGAGGTACTGATTCCTTCACGCTTCGAGGCCAACGAACAAGGCCTGGCCCAGGTACGCTCCAACGTGGCCAAGTCCGGCCAGATCGGCTCTCTGGTCAGCAACGACCTGAAGTCCGCCATGGTGCGCGCCGACCTGCTCGAGGTCGACCCAAAGACCGGCGAAAAACTTGACTATCACAAGGTTGCGCAGCGCCTGGAAGAGATCCGTAGCAAGTTCGAAAGCAAGGACATCTCCATCCACATCATTGGTTTTTCCAAGGTACTGGGCGATGTGATGGACGGCCTGACCACCGTGATGACCTTCTTCGCCATTGCGTTCGTCATCACCGCCATCATGCTGCGCATGTATACCAAGTCCACCAACCTCACGGTGGTGGGCCTGGCAGTGGCACTGCTGCCCGTGATATGGCTGCTGGGCATTTTGCCGCTGATCGGCTACGGCATCGACCCCATGTCGATCCTGGTTCCCTTTCTGATCTTCTCCATCGGTGTATCCCATGCGGTGCAGATGACGGGTGCCTGGAAGCATGATGTGCGCGCCGGCCTAAGCTCCAGGCTGGCCGCCGAGAACGCGATTCGCAAGCTGGCCATTCCCGGAGCCCTGGCGCTGCTGACCAATGCCCTGGGCTTCATGGTCATCATGCTGATCGACATCCCCATCGTGCACGAGCTGGGCCTGACCGCCTGCATGGGCGTGCTGCTGATGATCATCACCAACAAGGTGTTCCTGCCCGCGGTGCTGGCCAATCTGCGCCTGGAAAAAAATGCCATGCAAGCCCCCTCCTCCTCAGCCAATGGCCGTAATCCCATCTGGTGGAAACTGTCGGCACTGGCCGAAGGCAAGCCCGCCATGCTGACTCTGGTGGTATCGCTGCTGCTGCTGGCCGCCGGCACCTACGAATCGCGCAATCTGCTGACAGGTGATGTGGGCACCGGAGCTCCCGAGCTGCGCGCCGAGTCACGCTACAACCGCGACAACGGCACCATCATCGGCAGCTATTCCATAGGCATGGACGTGCTGTCCGTCTTCGTCGAAACCTCCAACCTCGACGAAGGCTGCCTTAACTGGCAGGTGATGAACGCCGTGGAGCGCTTTGAGTCGCGCATGCGCCGGGTTGACGGCGTGCAATCTGTCTCCACCGTCTCCGGTCTGGCCAAGATCGCGGCCTCCAGCAACAACGAGGGCAACCCCCGTTGGGCAGCTCTGCAGCGCACCGAAGCCGCGTTGCGTTCGGGCGCCAAGGCACTATCTCCCGATCTGGGCCTGAACACAGAGGGCTGCAAGGTCATCAATCTGCAGGTCTTCCTCAAGGACCACGAAGGCGCCACGCTGACCCATGTCGTCAATGAAGTGCGTGATTTCATCGCCGCAGACAAGACGCCCAACGTCAAGTTCCTGCTGGCTGGCGGCAACGCCGGCGTGGCGGTCGCAACCAACGAGGCCGTGGAACATGCCGAAGTGCAGATGCTGGGCTCCATCTTCGGCGCCATCACGCTGCTGTGCTGGCTGACCTTCCGCAGCTGGCGCGCCGTGCTGTGCATCGTCGTGCCCCTGGCCATCGTCTCCATACTCTGCAATGCCTTGATGGCCATGCTGGGCATTGGCCTGAAGGTCCCTACGCTGCCCGTGGTGGCGCTGGGCGTGGGTGTGGGCGTGGACTACGGCATCTATCTGTTCGAGAGCATGCAGCATGAGCTGCGCGAGCGGGACATCACGCTGCGCGAGGCCTTCTATGAAGCCATGCGCCAGCGTGGCAACGCCGCCATCTTCACGGCGCTGACCATGTCCATAGGCGTGGGCACCTGGGCGTTCTCGGCACTGAAGTTCCAGGCCGACATGGGCATCTTGCTGGCCTTCATGTTCCTGGTGAACATGCTGGGAGCGATCTTCCTGCTGCCTGCCATGGCCTACTGGCTGAATGTGGGCGCAGCGGAAGCCAGGGCACGCGTCAAGCGCCTGTACCGGCAGCCCAGACATGCCCATGCGGCAGGCAGCGTCGGCGGCATCAGCCACGCAGGCGGCATGCTCAAACCCGAACCCCAGTCATCCGTGAGCGGCAAAGTGTGATGCAGACCGCAACAAGCACGCTGGAGCAGGTTCTTCTTGAACATGCTCTGGCCCAGACCCTGACCCGCTACGCAACGGCCTGCGACACCCGCAACTGGGACTTGCTGCAGCAGGTGTTCACACCTGACTGCACCACGGTCTACGGTGGCAGCTACATCTGCGAAGGGATCGCCAAGGTCCGCCGCATGATCAGCACCCACCTTGACGGCTGCGGCCCCACCCAGCATCTGCTGGGCAATCTGGAAGTCGATGCAGCCGACCCGCTGCGCCCGCTCAGCAGGATTCAGGTGCGAGCCGCGCATCAGGGACTGGGCCAGCGCAGTCATCTGCGCTACGACGCCATCGGCTTCTATGAAGACGAATGGGTAAGGCTGCCCGAAGGCTGGCGCATCCAGAAACGCAGCATGACCATGCTGCTTGAGATCGGTGAGCGCTCCGTGCTGCAGCCCGGTACCTGAGCTGCCACACTCCATCAGTCAAGCCGCGCGGCCATGCTGCGCGGCTTTTCTGTTTCCGCACGACTCCATTGCTAGAAGCCTACGTTTCATGAAAAGAACTTCGGGAAAATCTGACACTTGAAAAAGGCCGGCATTTGCTGGCCTTCTGCTTTTCAGCCTAGTCCTGTCTACTGCTCGAACTTTGGTTCATCGAGGAATTCCGTGGAGATGAGCCCGTTCGTTTTGTAATCTGACGGCTGCGAAGCTGACATCGGAGAACAAATCAAATGCTGGACTCGAAGTTATTGCAGGCTCTTGGCGGCTGGGAGGGCTACGAGGTTGAACGTGTGCAGTGGCCCCAGGGCGATAGCCGCACCGTGTCGATCTATCTGAAGCCGCAGGCCAGCATCATGCATTGCGAACGCTGCGGTGCGCAGTGCAGCCAAGTCCATGAGACCACGACACGGCGCGTGCGCGATCTGGCACTGTTCGAGTACAAGGTGGTGCTGCATGTGCCGCGTCGGCGTCTGTGGTGCGATAGCTGTGGTGGCCCGCGCCTGGAGAAACTCAGCTGGCTCGGTCGCTACCAGCGCGTCACAGACCGTCTGGCACAGGCGTGCAGCCAGTTGCTTCGCAGCAGCAGCATCAAGGCAGTCGCGGCCTTCTTCGATCTTGGGTGGCACACGGTCAAGTCCATCGACAAGGCCTTATTGCTGGCCACTACCGCGCAGCCGCAATGGGAGCGGATCGAGTACTTGGCAATGGACGAGTTTGCGTTGCACAAGGGCCATCGCTACGCCACAGTCGTCGTCGACCCCATCAGCCGGCAGGTGCTGTGGGTGGGGCAAGGGCGCTCACGCGAGACGGCCCGCCAGTTCTTCGAGCAGTTGCCCGTTGGCGTTGCCCAGCGCATTCGCGCGGTTGCTATCGACATGACTACTGCCTACGAGCTGGAGATCCAGGCCAACTGCCCCAACGCCGAGATCGTCTATGACCTGTTCCATGTCGTGGCCAAGTATGGCCGGGAGGTTATCGACCGAGTGCGTGTCGATCAGGCCAACTTGCTGCGCCAACAGCCCTTGGCGCGCAAGGTGCTCAAGTCCAGCCGCTGGTTGCTACTGCGCAATCGCAACAAGCTGCAGGCTCAACAAGCAGTGCAGCTCAAGGAGCTGCTGGCGGCCAATGAGCCATTAATGGCGGTATACGTCTTGCGCGATGAGCTAAAACAGCTGTGGTTTTACCGTCGTCCGGCTTGGGCGCATCGCGCCTGGCAGCACTGGTGTGAGCAAGCGCGCCAAAGCGGTATTACAGCACTGAGCACCTTTGCTCAGCGCTTGCAAAGCTACCTGCACGGGATCATCGCCCGATGCCGGCATCCGTTGAACACAAGTGTTGTCGAGGGCATCAACAACACCATCAAGGTCATCAAGCGCCGGGCTTATGGCTACCGCGATCAGGACTATTTCTTTCTGAAGATTCGCGCAGCCTTCCCCGGTAATGCGCGATGAACCCGAACTTTACCTTGAGAAACTGCAGCAACTGCTTTCCGGCCAGACTGCGTGCTGTTTCATCGCGCCCGGCGATATAGCCCACCTTGACGCAGTCCCCCAGAGCCTTGCCGCTCTGCACCCGAATTCTGTAGCGGGTCTGGCGGTCGGATTGGGCCCCGGCGGGAATCAGCAACTGGCCATTGAGGACGGGAAAGTCCTTGTCATTGAACTCTATCGTGCAGCCGGACAGGTAGGGGCGATTCGTCATCTCTCGTGGCTTGTCGCTTTCCCAATCATGGCCTGCTCTGGCATAAACCACGGTACTGACCTCGGAGCCCGCCTCACGCAGGATTTTTTCCTGCTGCGCACAGGCCACCAGATCATTCGATGCATCCTCCCCCGCTCTGAAGCTGAGCAGGGGCGAACCCGTGGTCTTGCGTGACTGCAGCAGCGCATAGCAAGGCCCGTAAAAGTCCACGTGCAAGGCAAAGGGCTGGATGAAAGGCGCCAGCTTGTCGCGAATGCGTGCATCCAGGCTCATGCGTGCCGCAATTCCGCCTTTGGAAAATCCCATCACCCCGATACGCCAGCCATCGATGGCAGGGTGCTTGTTCAAGGCCTTGAGTGCGGCATAGGCATCGGCCACGGCATCGAACTCGGAGGTACCCATGATCTTGAGCGCATAAGGCATGTCTTCGCTGATGCCACGCGGCTTGAAGTTATCGACCAACAGCGCAGCTATGCCGTTGTCGGCCAGCATCTGGGCCGTTTCGCTCTCGCGCCCGGGAATGGCCCCCGCGCCACCGGGCAGGACAACCATGGCCGGCACCTGCTTCTTCTCGCTGGCCCCCTTTGGCAGGAACAGCTTTCCCATACCCATGGTTGCCTCTGCCTTGGCAGGCTGACCGAGCAGCACATCGAGGTCATACGGGCTGCTGGACTTGAAACGGATATCGCCCTGTGTATCACCGTGCAGCTCCGTCGGGGCCATCAAGGGGGCCACCTTGGGCAAAGGAGGCAAAGCATCGAACAGATGCTGTCCTGATGCCGCACTGCTCATCAGGCTCAAGGCTGCTGCACCCAAAGGGGCCGCCCATTTTCCGGTCAGTATTTGCATTCGCTTGCGCCCTTTCAAACACAAAAGCCCGGAGAGCCGGGCTTTTGTGGTGTTGGCTCGTTGGTGTGGTTCAGAACGAGTACTTGGCGGTCACAGACAGTTGGTCGCGGTCGGCCAGCGGACGTGCACGCAGGGAATCGGCAGAAGGATTGCCCAGGTAGTTGATGTAGGCCACGTTGATCGAGAAATTGCTCTTGCGAACAAAAGTCGCGCCAATGCTCAACCGGCTGTCGCTCTGGCCGCCGCCGAAGGTGCCGACCAGAGAACGGCCGCGCAGTTGCGACTGGTAGCTGATGGGGATGCTCAGATCCCAGCCTTCGAAGATGCCGGGGTAGCCCAGCGTCAGGGTCGCACCGGCCACCAGAGAGTTGCGGGTCTTGAAGCTCAGGTTATCGGTAGAGCTTCCATCGGCCACACTGATCACGCGAGAGCCGGAAATTTCGGCAGCCAGGGACATGTCGTCCGCGATACCGGTACGACCGATATTGAAGATACCGCCCACGTTGCCCTGCACCACATCGCCACGCACCGCCACACCATTGCCGTTGAGCACTGGCGTACCCTTGCGATAGCTGGCTTCACCAAATGCAGAGAACTTTCCGAAGGTCGTGCTGACCGTCGTTCCCAGCATCTTGATATCGTCGAAATAGCGAACCTGATAGCCGGTCGGTATCGCACCATTCATGTTCACGACCAGCGATGGAGTGCGGTCGTTGTAGTTCAGGTAGTACAGACCGACTTCCGTCTCGTCGGTGACGCGGTAGCGACCACCGATACCCCACTGACCCGAGCTGCTGGGCCGGATGTCGGTACCGCGTCGCAGGCCGCGGCAGGTCGCACCGTTGTAGACGCCCAGGCAGGAGGCACCAGGGCCCAGGGCATTGCTGGTGCTGGTGTACATGCCGGGAGCCGGCAGCAATGTTTCATGGAAGCCGAACTGATAGTGGCCCAGCAGCGAGAGCTTGGGACTGACTTCCAGCGAAGCCGAGATCTGGTCTTCAGGCAGCAGAATTTCCTTGACCTCAGCGCCAGGCGAAGCTGCCTTTGCTGCATCGCTGGGTCCCTGGGCCGCAGCGATATTGGCAAAGTACATGGACTCGCCCCAGTTCACCACCTGCTTGCCCAGGCGCACCGTGGCACGGGTCTCGCCCATGTTGAAGCTGGTGTAGGCGTAGGTATCCAGAAGGCGTGAGTAGCCGCCACCATAGCGCTTGGCAGCAGAGTTGAACTCGTCCACGGGACCAGCCGTGCTGATCGGGCCCTTGTTGTCGTTGCGCTGGTGATAGACGTCGTCATAGAAGGTGCTGGCATTCAGCACAAAGCCGCTGTCGCCTTTTGACAGCTTGCTCTCCCAGACTGCGCCCAGGCGGTTCGCCGTCAGTGCACCTTTCTTGAAATTGTTGTTGCCGTCCGTGTTCAGCACCGGAGATGGGTTATCCAGGCGAACACCCAGGCCATAGCTCACGTTCAGACGCCAGTCGAACTTAAGGCCATCTCCCAGCTCGATAGTCTCCCCCGCTTGAACCGCTCCCATGCCCAGGGACAGCAGCGCCGCCACTGCGATGGGAGTGAGTTTCTTCATATTGTTTTTCATAATGAGTCGCTCGTTGATAAAACTTAGTTGCCCGCGTTGCGGGCGGCTTCTGGCGTGAACATGGCGGGCACGAGATCACCCTTGTTCAGGACGGGGCCTTGGGGACGCTCCTGAAAAAGGTTGTAGCCCATGTAGCCGCCGGAATTCAGGTCGTGATAGAAGGACGTGCCTGCATGCCAGGCCTTGATGTCAAAGGAGTAGTAGTAGTTGATGAAGGCGTGCTGCCACAGCTGGCCACGCGCGTCGTACATGTCCGCTGCCACGGCCTGGCCGGTGTCCTCGTCCACGAACAGCACACGCTTGCCATAGACATGTCGGAAACCGTCCTTCAGCGTGCCTTCCACGGCCCAGACTCTGCGCAGCTCGTAGCGCATGAAGTCGGGGTTGGCATGACCGGGCTTGAGCAGGTCTGCGTACTTCACCGTGGGCTGATGGATCTTGTAGTTGTTGGCGGGGATATACATCTCCTTCTTGCCCAGCAGCTTCCAGCTGTAGCGCTCCGGCGAGCCGTTGAAAAGACGATCCGAGTCGATGGTCATCTTGCCGCCGGTGCCGGCCATGGGCTGGTCGAAGCCATATTCGGGCACCTGGCGCACACGGCGTGTACCGGGGTCGTAGCTCCAGGCCAGGCGCTTGTTCTTGCCGAAATTGACGGGCTCCACCGAGTGGGTCACGCCGCCCTTTTCACGCTCGGGAGCCAGCGTTCTGGTGCGGGTGTAGGCCATCACACCTTCCACAGGCTTGCCAAGGTTGGAGGGCTGGTTGTCCAAGCTCAGATTGATGTTCTCCTGACGCCCCCAGGCAATGGAGCCATCGGACATCACATTCGCCATATCGCGAACAATGTGCTCGTTGTAGGCACGCGTGGGCAGCAGGTTGTTCCAGATCACTTCCTGCCCGTTCTTGGGGATGGGGAAGTTGATCGCACCAAAGCTACCCTTGACTCCCATGCCGTTGTCGACGACCTCCGACTCCAGGGCATTCTTCTTCAACACTGTGCACACCTCATCGGTGTAGCGGAAATCGCGATGCCCCTTGTAGACCGGAATCTGCATGGTCTTGGAATACTTCTGGAACATGGCTTTCTGACCGGCACTGAGCTTGTCGCCATACTTCTCCATGTTCTCTGCAGTGATCACGAACAGTGGTTTTTCATCGGCATAGAGATCCACGGGGTGCTTGCCGCTGGATTGCACATGAGCCACGCCCGCAGGGGCGCCGACCCATTTGCCTGTGAACTCAGGAATCGTGCCTTCCTTGTTGCCGGCCTTGATGGCACCCACGCATGTCAATTCCTTGCCCAGCTGTTCTGCCTCGTTCGCCGGCACCTTCGCCCATACCGATGTCGCCACCATCAAACCCACTGCCGCTGCGAGTGGAGTCTTGGCTGTCACAAACTTCATCTCTGTCTCCTAGGTTCTAGAACTTATTTTTGGCGGGTGCTACAAACGAGGTACATTGCCTCGCATCACCCCATTGGTTTTGCCGTTTGCAGGCAGTTGCATACTGCGTCAGCAGGTCTCTTCAACCATCGTCTGAGTTGACTACTGACAGACCCTAGCGACCTAGTCCACATGGGTCACATGAAGCGCTTCCACGAATGAAAAAAACCTGCTGGTGCACGAAGCAGCAGCAGGTTTTCGGAGCGTGATCGGGAAAGTCCTAGGACCACCCGATTCCGTGAATCAGGTCAGCAGGTGAGCGCACTCCTTGCGAATCGATGCCTTGAGCATCTTGCCGGCAGGATTGCGAGGCAAAGGCTCCGCGCGCACAACGATCCGGCTGGGAACCTTGTAGCCCGCCAGGCGCTGTGCCACGAACTCGCGAAGCAGCTCGGGAGTCACCTGACTCCCGGACTTTCCGACCACCACGGCAACGACCTGCTCGCCCGTGACCTCATGCGGCATGGAGAACACAGCAGCCTCCTCCAGTGCCTCATGCTGCAGCAGACAGGCCTCGACCTCCGCCGCAGCAATCTTTTCACCGCTGCGGTTGATCACGTCCTTGATGCGGTCGACGATGGTCAAAAAGCCTTCATCGTCCAGAACGCCTATGTCTCCGGTGTGGAACCAGCCGCCCTGCATGGCTTTGGCTGTGGCCTCGGCATCACCGCAATAGCGCTCCATCAGAGTCACGCCACGCAGCCAGATCTCGCCGGGCTCGCCGATAGGCAAGGCTGTGCCATCCAGGTCTGCAATTCGTACCTCGATGATGGGTGACAGCACCCCCGAGCTGCGCGGATGCGCCTCGAACATTCGCCCCGAGCTGCCTGCGCAGACGCCATTGGATTCGGTCAGACCAAATCCAATGCCGGACATGCGCCCCTTGAACTTGGCCAACACCTCATCGATCAGGCGAGGGTGCAGGCCCGCTCCGCCAAATCCCACACCGGAGAGGTTGCCAGAACTCTCAGGCAGCTCGAAGCCGGGCAGACCAATGAGTTGCTGCACCATGCTGGGCGCACCATTGAACTGCGTGACCTTTTCCTTGCGAATCAGCTCAGCAGCCTTCTCAGGCTCCCAGCGATGAATAAAGATCAGACGGCGGCCATGGCGCAGGCTGACCAGCAGCTGCGCATGCAGTCCGCTGACATGGAACAGAGGAACTGCCGACAAGGTCGTTGGCTGCAGCTGGCGCGCCATGATGGCGGCAATCGCATCCGGCGAAGTCATGGCTGCCACTGCACCGATGAAGTCAATATTGAAGATGCCCTGGCACACGGCGCGGTGGGTGGATTCCACGCCTTTGGCCCGGCTGGTGGCGCCCGAAGTGAACAGAATCAGCGCAGGCTCATCGGCACTCAGCTGCGGGGGCACGAAGCCATCATGACCGCCTGCGATCAACTCCGACCAGCTGATATCGCCCCCCTCGCCATCCACCACCACCGTCTTGATGGCCGTCTGCGCAATAGCCTCCCTGATGCGAGCATGGCGGTCCGCATCACAGATCAGCATCACCGGCCGGGTGTCCTCCAGATTGGCCATCAGCTCGCTGCTCAGGCCAAAGCTGTTCAAAGGCACCGGCACTGCGCCGAGCAAGGCTATGGCAGCAAAAGCCACAGCCCATTCGGGACGGTTGCGCATGGCTATGGCCACCCGGTCGCCGGACTTGAGACCGCGCTGCTTTTGCAAGCGACTGGCCAGCGCATCGGCTGCTGCAAAAAACCTGTCAAAGGTCCATCGGTCATCGGCATAGACCATGAACTCGGCCGCACCATGAGCCCGGCCGGCATCGATTACCTGCGCGAGATTCTGAAAGGCATTGCGATAGGCTGCCACGCTGCGTCCATCGGACAGCGTGACCTGATGCACTTCAAAAGGTGCGCCCGGCGAAGTCAGCTGCGCACGAATGCTCCTGATCTTTTCACCCATGGAAACCAAGGCATCGCTCATCTCAGAAACCTTTCAATTGTGCAAAGCGGTTGCGGTGATAGCCACCGTCGCCCAGCAGGCGCTGCAAAACGCGTGCCCGCTTGAAGAACAGGCCAATATCCAGTTCATCCGTCACCCCGATGCCGCCATGCAACTGGATCGCCTCGTTGCACAGCTTCTCGCACAAGTCAGAGGCCTTGGCCTTGGCCACACTGACCAGCTCGGGCACCTTGGCCTCCAGACCGGAATCAATGGCTTCGAAAGCTGCCAGCACACAGCTCTCCAGCAGCTCAAGTTCCACATACAGACGTGCCGCACGATGCTGCAATGCCTGGAATGAGCCAATCTGCACGTCAAACTGAACGCGCTCCTTCAGATAGGTCACCGTACGATCAAACACCTCACGCAGCAGGCCCAGAGACTCTGCCGCCAGGCAGGCCCGGGCTCGGTCCAGCACTTCGTCAAGCACCTGAGCAGCAGGCCGGACCACCAACGCCATATCGGCGCTCAGTTCCACCTTGTCGAACTGCACGCGGGCCATGTTGCGACTGTCAATCATGCTCATGGGTTTGATGCTGACGCCTTGCGCATCAGCAGGCACCAGCCACAGGCCGGGAGCACCTTCGCCGGATACCGCCAGCACCACAAAGCCATTGGCGCCCACGCCATCCATCACAAAGGCCTTTTCACCGCTCAGGCACCAGCCCTTGCCGGTCTGCTCGGCTACCGTGCTCAATCTGGCTGAAAGGTGCTGGCCGGACTTTTCATCCAGAGCCAGTGCCAGCCTGGCCTGCCCGCTGGCCAGCAGGGGCAGCCACTGCGCCTGCTGAGCCGCGGAGCCGGCGCGAATCAACAGTTCAGGTGCGATCACGGCCTGGCTCAGCAACGGCTGTGCCGACAGGTTTCGCCCGATGGCTTCAAACACGGCGCCCATGCCCAGGTAGCCCGCAGCCAGCCCGTCATGCGACTCGGGCAGCACCGCCACGGGCCAGCCCATCCCCACCATCTGCTGCCACAGCTGCGTATCAAAGCCCTGTTCCACCTTGTCATCCCGCAGACGGCGCTGCTGGGCCACGGGCGCTTCCTGCGCGAGAAAGGCAACAGCACTGTCCTTGAGCAATTCCTGCTCTTGCGACAAAAGCATGGTCATATTCTTGTCTCCATTTCAATTCGTTATCCTCAGCCTGCGCGACCAATACCGCCCAGCTCAGGGACAGCGAGCAAGGGCCCAGACAGCCCCGTCGCCCCGCAACAAGGCTGTTGCCGCACGGTGGCTCAGAGGGTCAGGGCAATTCCAGCACTCGCTTGGCAATGATGTTCAGTTGCACTTCCGAGCTTCCGCCGGCAATCGTGTAGCTCTTGGAGCGCAGCCATGCACGACCTACATCGATCTCAGCTGCTGTGAAGTCGTCGCCTGCATCCCAGCCCAGACCGCGCAGGCCCAGCGCCTGCTCCAGCAGTTCGTACTTGGCAACTTCCTGCTCGGTCTGCACCAGCTTCATGATGCTGGAGGGGCCTGCAACGTCCTGACGCGCCAGAGCCTTCTCGGTCACCCGACGATGGGTCAGGGCGAAAGACTGTGCATCCATCAGCAGTCCTGCCAGCTTCTCGCGCAGCGCAGCATCGCGGATCTGTCCCTGCTCGTCCACCATGTAGGGCAAAGCGGTCTTGAGTGCATCGTGCGACGGCGCACCACCTTCCGTGAACTTGGACATGGCAGCACGCTCATGCTGAAGCAGCTTTTTGGCCAACGACCAACCTTCGCCCTCCTTGCCCACAAGCTGCCGCACAGGCACCCGCACGTCGTCGAAGAAGACCTGACAGAAACTGGACTTGCCGCTGATCAGCTCTATGGGCTTGACCGTGACGCCGGGACTCTTCATGTCGATCAGCAAAAAGCTGATGCCATCCTGCTTCTTGCCTTCGCTGCTGGTGCGCACCAGCGCATACATCCAGTCGCCCTTGTCTCCGTCCGAGGTCCAGATCTTGCCCCCATTGACGATATAGGCCTCGCCCTGCTCGTCCGTCACCCGCCTGGCCGAGGTCTTGAGGCTGGCCAGATCCGAGCCGGCATTGGGCTCGGAAAAGCCCTGGCACCAGCGCTGCTCGCCGCGCATCATGGGAACCAGATGCTCGAGCTTTTGCTCATGCGTCCCCACCTCAACCAGGACCGGACCCAGCATCCACACACCCAGGTTGTACTGGGGCTGACGGCAGCCAAGACGAGCCATCTCCGTGTCCAGGATACGGGCTTCCCTGGGAGAGAGGCCGCCACCGCCGTATTCACGCGGCCATGACGGCGCAAACCAGCCACGGTCGCGCATGCGCTCGAACCACAGCTTCTGATCCTCATTCAGAAACTGCAGCCTGGAGCTGCCCCAGACCATCTCCTCTGAAACAATGGGCCGGCGCATGCTCGCAGGGCAGTTCTCCTCCAGCCACTGCGCCACTTCTTGTTTGAATGTTTCCAGTTCCGTCATGGCTTCCTCACCTCAGGCCAACGAGAAATATGCAATCTTGCCTTCACCCGAGGTTCGCAGCAGCGTTCCATCCTGGTGAAGCAGGTTCAAATGGGCTATCGTTTCCCCTAGGGCCATCAGGCGATCCACGGGGCTGCGCAGCCTGGGAAAGAGCACGGGCACCAGCTCGGCAGCCGTTGCCCGCCCCACCTGACCCAGATGTCCGGTCAGCAGTGCAAACTGCTCGGCATGGTGCTCGAGCACCTGCTCCAGGCGCTCGTGCAGGCCGTAGAAAACGCCCTGGTGCGATGGAAGCACCAAAGTCTCGGCTGGCAGCTCACGCAAACGATGCAGCGAATCGATCCAGAGTTTGAGCGGATTGCCCTCGGGCTCGATGGGGCTGACCATCACATTCGAGGTGATGCGCGGCAGCACCTGATCACCGGCCAGCAGAATGCCGTCTTCCTCGCAATACAGACAGGCATGCTCGGGCGAGTGTCCCTCGCCCAGCACAATGCGCCACCGGCGCTCCCCGATCTGCAGCACCTCACCCGGGCGGATGCGCTGGTAGTGGCTGGGCTGCCTGGGCATGAACGGATCCTTGCGCATGGCAGCCAGCATGTCGTCAAGCTCTTCGCTGCTCACCCCCGCACGCGCATAGAACTCGCGATGCGCCTCTGGCAGAGGATCGGGCGGCGGCCCCATCAGCGAGCGCAGCATCATGAACTCGCCATAGCTCATGAGCAGCGGCACGCCAAAGCGCTCCTGCAACCACCATGCCGCCCCCGCATGGTCATAGTGACAGTGGGTGCAGACCACACGGGTCAGCGGCTGGCCAGCCAGCTTCTCCGTGAAGATTCTTTCCCACAGCTCGAAGGTGCCGGGAATTCCCAGCCCTGTATCCACCACCGCCCAGCCATCGCCGTCCCTGAGCAGATAGACATTGATGTGGTCCAGAGCCATGGGCATGGGCATGCGCAGCCACAGCAGACCGGGGACGATCTCCACATGGCTGCCATCGGATGCCGGCGGCGCAAAGGGATAACGCAGCACATCTGCGGGCTTGGCCCGTACGCGCTCCTGCGCGACAGCGCTATCCACGCAGTGCCTCTTCAAGCGCTGCAGCGGTCAGCGGCACATAGGTCTGCAGCTTGTCATTGCGTACAAACAGCGGGTCGCCGGTCTGAGCGCTGTCATAGCCCTGCTTTTGCAGATCCACCTTGCGCAGCTTGTAGTTGCCGGTCATGTCCGGCGTATCCATCAGACGCACGAACAGTGGTGCCGCATAGCGTGGCAGACGATCGATGGCCATCTTCCAGAATGCCTTGGGATCGAACTGGGCCCTCTCATGCATCACCAACGCGGCCATTCCCGCACGGCCACCATGACCGGGAACCTGCACACCATAGACGGTAATTGCATCCAGCCCATGGAAGTCCCCGAGTGCATCACTGACCTCCATGGTCGAGACGTTCTCGCTTTTCCAGCGGAAGGTATCGCCGATACGATCCACAAACCAGCAGTAGCCGTCTTCGTCGCAGCGCAGCAGATCGCCCGATGTCCACCACACATCGCCCTGCTGGAAGACATTGCGCAGCAGCTTCTTTTCGGAGGCCTCCTCGCTGGTATAGCCTTCAAAGCGCCCAGCAACCACACCGGGATACTGGATGACCATGCCGATGGCCTCGCCGGGCTCGTTCACACCGGCCAATTGCAAAAAGCCGTTTTCATCCCGGATGTAATCGCCTTTTTCCTGGTCGTAGCGAACCAGGCGCAAATTGGTTTTTTCCCAGAAGGGGACGCGGCCGCAGGAGCCGATGCGATTGTCCAGGTTGATGGTATTGGTGTTGGACTCCGTGCCTCCCCAGCCTTCATAGATCTGGAACACGGCACCAAAGCGCGCTGTCCATTGCTGCCAGATCTCGGGCGTGAGACCGGTTCCCGCCATCTTGCGCAAGCTGTGCTCCCGGTCGCTGTCCGTCGCGGGCGCGCTGAGCAGGAAGCGGCAGATCTCCCCCACATACTGGCAAAAGGTAATGCCGTGTACGCGGATGTCGCGCCAGAACTCGCTGCGGCTGAACTTGCGGCGCACCACGATGCGAGCTCCCGCAGCCATGGCGGTTGCCGTCAGCGACATGGAAGCCGCGCCGTGGTAGAGCGGCAAAAAGCAGTAGAAGCAGTCATCCCGGGTGATTTCCCAGAGCAGCTGCATGGAGTCCCCCGCCATCAGCCAGCGTGCATGGCTGATGACCGCGGCCTTCGGCAGGCCGGTGGTCCCTGAGGTGAATATGTACTGCGCCGTATCGCCGGCCACCACGCCCTCGCGCCACTCCAGCGGTACGGCCGTGCCGTCCCGGCTCATGGCAAGTGCCTGCAAATCAGAGCCGAACTGCTGCAGAACTCCCGCCGCGGCGGGGCGCACCTCATCCGGCCAGTGCCAGTAGCTCAGCGCGGTGTTCAGTCCTTCGGTCTGCGCAAAGCGCTCTGCACATTCCTCGCCCACGATCACATGGCTGGCCTTGGTCACCTCCAGTGCGTGCGTCAGAGGCTTGCCCATCACATGGGTGTTGATGAAGGCCACCACGGCACCCAGCTTGGCCACGCCAAACCAGGCAAAGAAGAAGGCTGGGCGATTCTCGATGGCCATGGCCACCACATCGCCCTTTCTCACACCCTGCTCGTGCAACGCACGTGCCACTTGATTGGCGCGCTGGTTGAATTGCGCATAGGTGTAGCGCACATCGCCTTCGGTCAGAAAGATACGCTCGCCGAAATCTCGCGCACAGTCCTCCAGACGATCAGCCATGGTGTAGGGCGTATCGGCCAGGTACTTGGCCGCAATGGGCGCGCGACGATCCAGCTTGAGCTGGGTCTGCTCGCGCGACACCACAGTCGTGTCGCTCATCACATGTCTCCTTGGTATTTGTTATGTGTGAGATGTCTTCGATCAGCGCTGAGGGCGCGGCATGCCGAGGCCGAACTGAGCAATCAGCTCGCGCTGAATCTCGTTCGTTCCGCCACCGAAGGTGTTGATGGTGCAGGCTCGCAGCTCATACTCCAGCTCGCCCATCAGATAGGAAGCCGCCGAGCCACCACGCACCAGAGCGCTGCTGCCCACGATGTCCATCAATCGATGCAACACCTCGACCACACCTTCCGAGCCATAGACCTTGGTGGCAGATGCCAGGCTCACGTCCATGGCACCGGCTTCCAGACTGGCCGCGATGCGGAAGTTGGTCAGTCGCATGGCTTCAAGGCGGGCATAGCACTGCGCCAGACTGCGCCTGACCCAGGCCTGATCGACAGCGCGACGGCCCTGCTCATCCCTGGCCTTGGCCCATTGCAGCACCTTGACGAAGGGGGCAAACACCTTGTCCGACCAGGCCCCCAGACCCAGGCGCTCGTGGTTGAGCTGTGCAGTGATCAGCTTCCAGCCCCCATTGAGCTCGCCAATCAAACGTGCTGCCGGCACTTCAACGTTGTCGAAATACGTGGCTGCCGTGTAGTTGCCCACGGTCTGGATCAGCGTATGCGAAAAGCCCTTGTCCCTGGTATCCACCACCATGATGGAAATACCCTTGTGGCGAGCCAGTTCCTGGTTGGTACGTGCGGCCAGCCACACATAGTCGGCAGATTCGATGCCCGAAGTCCACAGCTTCTGGCCGTTGACCACGAAATGCCCGCTCTGAAGATCGCCCTGCAACTGAGCCTGCGTCTTGAGCATGGCGAGGTCGGAGCCGGCTCCGGGTTCGGAGTAGCCAATGGCAAAAATGATGTCGCCGCTGGCCATGCCGGGCAGAAACTCCTGCTTTTGTGCCTCGGTGCCATGCTCCATCAGCGCGGGACCGACGGTGCTGATGGTGACGAAAGGCAGGGGAGCTCCGGCAATATTGGCTTCCTCAAAAAAAATCAGCTGCTCGGTGGCCGACAGGCCCTGGCCGCCGAATTCCCTGGGCCAGCCTATGGCCAGCCAGCCGTCGCGCCCCATCTTGCGGATCAGTTCGCGGTACTCGTCGCCGCCCTCGGCACCGCGCATGCGGGCCTTGAGCTCGGGCGTCATCAACGCCTGAAAGTAGTCACGGCACTTCAGGCGCAGCGCATGCTGCTCGGGAGTCAGGTCAATGAACATGAATGTCTCCCTTGCAATCAGGCCTCGTCGCCCAGGATCAGGCCGCTGGTGGGCACGCCGGTACCGGCAGTCACCACCATGTTGTGCACGTCCTTGACCTGGTTGACGGAGCTGCCACGGATCTGGCGCACGGCTTCGGCAATGCCGTTCATGCCATGGATATAGGCTTCGCCCAACTGGCCGCCATGGGTGTTGATGGGCATGGAGCCGCCGCGTGCATGCTCGCCGGAACGGATGAAATCCTTGGCCTCGCCGCGCTTGACGAAACCGAACTCCTCGAGCTGAGGCAACACAAAGGGCGAAAAATGGTCGTACAGCACCGCGCTTTGCACATCCTTGGGCGTCAGGCGGCTTTGATGCCACAGCTGCCTGGCCACATGGCCCATCTCGGGCAGGCCGGTGATGTCTTCGCGGTAGAAGGAAGTCATGGACTGCTGGCCCTCGGAGATACCCTGAGCCGCCGCCTTGATGTAGACCGGCTTGGCCTTCATTTCACGGGCACGGTCGCTCGATGTGATGACCATGGCCACAGCCCCGTCGGACTCCTGGCAGCAGTCCAGCAGGTGCAGCGGCTCGCAGATCCAGCGGCTGGCCTGGTGCTCCTCCAGTGTGATGGGCTTGCCGTAGAAGAATGCGTTGGGATTGGTGGCTGCGAAGTCGCGCACGGCCACGGCCACGCGGCCGAAGTCCTCGCTGGTTGCACCGAAGGCATGCATATAGCGGCGGGCAAACATGCCCACCCAGGATGCCGGCGTATGAAAGCCGTGAGGCATGTACCAGCCATAGTTCACGTTGTCAAAGAATGGCGTGCTGCCAAAGCCATAGCTGCCGGTGCCAAAGCGGTACCAGCTGCGCTCATTCATGGCGCGGTAGACCACGACCGTCTTGGCAATGCCCGTGGCCACGGCCATGGCCGCATGCAGCACGGGGCCGCAGGCCGCACCACCACCATGCGGCACCTGCGAGAAAAAGCTCACATTGCGAGCCCCGAGCAGGCGGGCGATCTCATACTCCGGGACCTTGTCCACGGAGTAGGAGGAAAAGCCGTCCACCTCCTTGGGGTCGATGCCGGCATCGCTCAGCGCGGCCAGCGTGGCCTCCATGGCCAGACGCAGCTCGGTACGGCCCGAGTTCTTGGAAAATTCTGTTGCACCCAGACCCACAATGGCGGCGCGACCGGAAATATTCATATCGTTCACAGGAATGTCTCCGCTTGTTGTTCTTAGGCCAGGGCCACTTGCACAGTGCCGCTGACGTGAGAGCCCATGGAATTGCTGCCCTTGAGCGTGATCTGAACGCTGCGCGTGGCCTCGTTCTTCTCGGTCACGGAGCCCGTGAACTTCATGGTGTCGCCGGGGTAGTTGGGGGCCCCCAGACGAATCTTCAGGTCCATGAGACGCGCATCGTCGCCAGCCCAGCTCTCGACAAAGCTCTGCACCAGACCGTTGGTGGTCAGGATGTTCATGAAGATATGGGGTGAACCCAGCTCGCGTGCGGCATCGCGGTCATGATGTCCGGGGAAATAGTCACGCGTGGCGATGGCGCCGCCGGCAATCAGCGGCACGGTGACGGGCACGCTGACGGGCTGCAGTTCGTCGCCCACGTTCACCGACTCGAAGCGAATAGATTGGTTTGCCATGTTGTTGTCTCCTTAGCGGTCTTCGGGCAGGTCGTACTTCCAGCCGAGCGTGTCGTTGTCTGAGAGCCAGTGACCCAGCGCCTGCAGGTGCTGTTCGGCGCTGCCGAGTTCGGCAGCCAGTGCACGGCACCAGAACATGAAGCGGTGAATGTGATAGGTCACATCCACTCCCATGCCGCCATGCACATGCTGTGCAACGCGGCCTACCTTCAGGCCCAGCTCGTTGGACTGGGCGCGCACCGCATGGGCCTGCGGCACGCAGGGCAGGCCGGCATCCAGACGCCAGACCAGCTGGCTCAGCGCGCTGCGCTGTGCCTGCATGAGGATGTAGCCGTCGGCCATCTGGCCCTGCACCAGCTGGAAAGTACCGATGGGACGGTCGAACTGCTTGCGCTCGCTCACATACTCCACGGTGCGGCGCAGCTGCTCCTGGGTCACGCCCTGCTGCAGGCTGGCCAGGCAGGCGATTGCCATTTCGTTGACCCAGTCCAGCGCACGGCCGCCCAGCACGGCCAGCACCGGCGTGTTGCGGAAACTGATGTCGGCCACCGCACAGTAGTCCTCACGCATGCCGGCCACGCGGCTGACACCATCGGCCTGCAGGCTCACCAGCACCAGCCTGATCTCATCGCCGGCCGCCGCTGCCACCAGAGCCACCCGGGCCTGCTCGCCCAGCGGCACGGCTTGCAGCTGGCCTTTGAGTCGCTCACCCTGCAGCTGAAGCGCCGGCCCGCGTGCAGCCACTGCCGCCTGCAGCGACAGAGCCAGCAACTCGCCCTCCATGGCTGACTGAATGACTGCGTCCTGTCCCTCGGCAAACCTGGCAATCGCGGCAGCCGCGACCTGCTGCTGCCAAAGCGGAACCTGCGCCAGCGCACGGCCTTGCTGCTCCAGCACGGCCAGCATCTCGCTCATTCCCAGACCCAGGCCGCCTGCAGCTTCCGGCACCAGAATGCTGTGCAGGCCCGCTGCCACGCACTGCTGCCACAGATCCTGCATGAAGGGCTGGCCCGAGGCATCGTGCTCGCGCAGCTTGTCGTCGGTGCAAAAGTCTGCAAACAGGCTTTGCGCCATGTCTGCGAATGCACGTTGGTCTTCACTGAGTTGAAAGTCCATGACGGTCTCCTAGCATCAGCCCACAGGACGGAACTGGGCCAGGGTCAGATCACCGTCGAAGGTGTTGAACTCCACCTGCACCTTCTGACCGATCTTCACCTCGCCGGGCTTGACGCCGACCAGCTGGGCAATCAGACGCACGCCCTCTTGCAGCTCCACCAGACCGATGGGATTGGGGTGGTCGAAAGGCGGTACTTCGGGGTAGTGCATGACCACGAACGAGTACACCGTGCCCTTGCCGCTGGCCTCCACCGTGTCCCAGTCGAACGAATGGCACTTGGGGCAGACGGGACCGGGTGGATGGTGCAGATCGCCGCAGCTCTTGCAGCGCTGAATCAGGAGCTTGCCTTCTTTCAGACCTTCCCAGAAGAAACGGTTGTCGTCGCTCACGCCTGGTGCGGGTCGCTTGATCTTCGGGGCGGCAACCTGCGCGGGATCGGCCTTTTGCACATTGGCGGGACGGAACTTGAAGACGCGGAACATCAACTGGCCGACCTTCTCGTCTTGGCCATTCGCTGCCTTGATCGAGAAGTACTCCATGATCTGCGTGACAAAGTAGCCCGTACCCAGGGCCGTAGTCTTCTCTTCGCTGATGGCCTCCAGGCGTGTCGTGTAGTACAGGTCTTCACCTTCGACTACATCGCGCTCGAAGCTCAGCTCGGAATTCACCGCCACGGTGGAAGGGAAGCCATGCGCTTCGATCAGCTTCAGAACTTCATAGGGATTCTCTGTCGTGGAGCCTGGCGGGTAGTTGTTCTGCACCGGCCCTTCCATGCACCAGACCTGCAGCATCGCGGGAGGTGCAATGGTCTTGCCATCCTTGTTGGTCTTTACGGCCACCCCCATCAGCTCGCTCCACTGACGAATCATGGGGCTGTTGACCTTGTCCCAGGCATAGACACGCCCGTATTGCTTGCCCACGTATGCGCGGACCTCTGCCATCCAGTCTTGATCGGTCAAGATTGTCTCCTTTGAAATTCAGTGTTTTTGTTGCACGGATTCCGAGTTCGATGCGCTCAGAAATGCGGGGCGCTCACCACCGCCATGCAGCAGCAGATTGGTGCCGCTCATGTAAGAAGCGTTTTCGGAAGCCACATACAGACATGCATTGGCAATGTCCTGCGGCTCGGCCAGACGGCCCGCAGGAATGGTCCCGGCGACAGAGGCAATACCCGCCTCATCCCCGAAATGCAGATGCGACTGTTCGGTGCGCACCAAGCCCGGGCTGACTGCCACCACACGTACCTTGGGCGCCCACTCCACAGCCAGAGAACTGACCAGGCTCAGCACAGCAGCCTTGGCCGCTCCATAGGCCGCCGTACCGGGGGAAGGACGCAGCGCGCTGATGCTGCCGATACAGACGATCACGCCACCGCCATCCTGCTGCTGCATCACGGCATTGGCGGCCTGAGAGGCGTGCAAGGTCGAGAACAGATTCAGACGCAGCACGCTTTCATGAAAGCGCGGAGACACCGTAGCGGCATCCACATGGGGGGCGCCACCGGCGTTGTTGACGAGAACGTCCAGACGGCCATGGCGGCGCTGCACCTCATCGACCATGTCCTTGACTGCCTGGGCCTCGCGCACATCGCATGCAACGAAGTCTGCGCTGCTGCCATTGATGCATGGCAACGCTTCGGGTCGCTGGCGGCCGCACACCACCACCGTGGCACCTGCGGCGAGAAACGCCTGGGCAATGCCCTTGCCGATGCCCTTGGTGCCGCCAGTGACCAGCACTACCTTGTCTTGAAAGCTTTTGTTCGTATCCATGCCTGCCAATTTAGGTTTCGGCACCAGCAGCAGATACGTCCAAAAGGACGATGTTGCTCTATCCCTTGAAAACGACCATCGACCCTGTTCAACTCCTTGGGAATTCCTATGTCGGCATCGCTTTCCGCTATTGAAAACATGGACACCGCGCAGCGAGAGCTACTGGTTCGACATCAGGACCACGGCGTGGCCATCGTTCAGCTCAACCGCCCCGAGGCAACGAATGCGCTGAGTCTTTCTCTGCAGGCTGCGCTGTCCAGGACCTTCGCTGAGCTGAGCGCAGACGCCAGCGTGCGCTGCATCGTTCTGACCGGCGGCGACAAGGTGTTTGCAGCAGGCGGCGACATCAAGAGCATGGACTCCTGCGGCCCCATAGAGATCATGAAGCGCCACACCGAGCGCGTCTGGGCCCCCATTGAGAAGTGCCCCAAGCCCATCATCGCGGCGGTCTGCGGCTATGCCTTTGGCGGCGGGGCCGAGCTGGCCATGCATTGCGACATCATCATTGCCGGGCAAGGAGCCAGTTTTGCACAGCCCGAGATTCGCATCGGCATCATGCCCGGCATCGGCGGCACCCAGCGGCTGGTGCGCGCCGTGGGCAAGTTCCAGGCCATGCGCATTCTGCTGACGGGCAAGCCCGTCAGCGCCGACGAAGCCTATGCCATGGGTCTGGTCAGCCTAGTCTGTGCAGACGATCAGGTAATCCCTGAGGCGCTGAAAATGGCAAAACTGATTGCCAATATGCCGCCACTGGCCGTGGAACAGATCAAGGAAGTGGTGATTGCCGGCATGGACGCATCGCTGGATGCCGCCCTGATGCTGGAGCGCAAGGCCAACCAGATTCTGTTTGCGACCCGCGACCAGAAAGAAGGCATGAATGCGTTCATCGAGAAGCGCCAGCCGGTGTTCAAGGGGGAGTGAACGCATCAAGCCAAAGCCGCAACATCGCCTTGCACGAGGCCGGTGCCGCAGCCCGAGAGTCTAAGGTGACCCTCAGTCATTGCGCATGCAGCCACCGGCAAAGCTTGACCACAAAGGCTGCGACTCCAGATGCGCATGCTTTTGCCTGAGCGCCGAAAAAGGCGAGTCCAGCGTGCCCAGAGCAATGCATATCCAGTCGGCCCATTCACCAGCCTGCCTGGACCAGAACAGGGATGAACCGCAGTGCTGGCAAAACTGTCGATGCACGGAAGCCGACGATGCATAGGATTTGATGTCGCCCTGCCCCGAGACTATGCACAAATCCTTGCGCGGCACGGCGCCATAGCTCGCGAAGGCGGAGCCATGGCTTTTGCGGCATTGCCCGCAATGACAATGCGTCACGGCCCTGGGCGGCGACAGCAGCCTGTAGCCGACTCTTGCGCATAAACAGCTTCCCAGATAGTTCTCGGGCACGACTCGGTCTCCAAATCCTCTCCCCCCAACACATGGTCCGCAGGCATCGAATATCTGCCGCTGCGTAGCTGCATGCATCCCATATGCCTTGACCGGCCCGGCGCTGCCGGGCAAGGCCGCGTTCCGAATGGAGTTGCCCGGCATACGCTCAGAGCATCATGCCACCAGACACTTCAATGCGCTGGCCCGTGACCCAGTTGCTGCCATCGGCAAGCAATGCGGCAACCGCGGCGCCCACATCGTCAGGGCGCCCCGCCCGGCCCATGGCGGTCAGGCCGCTGATATGGGCATTGACCTGTGCGTTGTCACGCACCACGCCGCCACCGAAATCCGTCTCTATGGCGCCGGGGGCAATGGTGTTCACGGCGATGCCGCGTGCACCCAGCTCCTTGGCCAGATAGCGCGTCATCACCTCGATGCCGCCCTTCATTGCCGCATAGGCGGCATAGCCCGGGAGGCTGAAGCGTGCCAGCCCGGACGAGGTATTGACGATTCGTCCGCCGTCCTTGATCAGGGGCAGCAGTTTCTGCGTCAGAAAGAACGTGCCCTTGAGGTGAATATCGACGAGCAGATCGAACTGCTCTTCCGTGGTCTCGGCAAACGGCGCCACCAGACCGATGCCGGCATTGTTCACCAGATAGTCGAACTGCTGGCGCTGCCAGGTGTTGGCCAGCACGCGCCTGACGCTGTCGGCAAACGCGGCAAAGCTCTTGCTGTCACCCACGTCCAGGCGCAGCGCCACGGCGCGGCTGCCCAGCGCCTCGATACGGGAAACCAGTTCCTGCGCATCGCTTTCGCTGTCCTTGTAAGTGACGATCAGATGAACGCCGAGTTCGGCCAGCTTGAGGGCTTCGCTACGACCCAGGCCACGGCTTGCGCCGGTGATCAATGCGATACGGGGTGCAGATGCTTGCATGTCGGTTTCATGGAGGATGTCAACAAGCCAGGACTTTAGGTGTTCTCCGATCATGAATAAATACGAGAAAAAAGATCGCACTGTTCACTTTAAAAATACAATCGAGCACATGGACTTCAATGCGCTTCATGTGTTCACCCGCGTTGCCGAACTCTCCAGTTTCACCCTGGCCGCAGACCAGCTCGGGCTGACCAAAAGCCGTGTGTCGACCGTGGTGCAGCAGCTGGAAAAGCAGCTCGGAACCCGTCTGCTGCAACGCACCACCAGACATGTGCGGCTGAGCGCCGATGGCGAGCAGTTCCTCGAACGCAGCAAGGAACTGATGGCCGACCTGGAACAGCTGCAAGCCATGTTCCAGCCCGCCGCCAGCGGGCTGCGAGGCAGTCTGCGCATCGATATGCCCAACTCTCTGGCCCGGGATGTCGTCATTCCGAAGCTGCCCGAATTCCTCTCGGCCCACCCTTTGCTGGAAGTAGGCATCAGCACCAGCGACCGACGTGTGGATGTGGTGCAGGAAGGCTTTGACTGTGTTGTGCGCATCGGCCCGCTGGCAGATACCGACTTGATCGCCCGCACCATCGGTGCGATGGAGATGTGCAATCTGGCCAGTCCCGCCTATCTGCAGCGTCACGGCACGCCCGCAACACTGGCCGACCTGTCACGGCACCGCATCATTCACTACGCGAACCAGCTCGGGCGGCATGGCGCGGGCTGGGAGTATCAGCGCGGCAAGGAGATCGCTCTGCATCCCGTGCGCAGCGCCCTGGTGGTCAACGGCACGGATGCCTATCAGGCCGCCTGTGTTGCCGGTCTTGGCCTGATTCAGGCGCCTGTCCGGGGTGCGCGCCATCTGCTGGATCAGGGTCTGCTGGTCGAGGTCATGCCCGACTTCAAGGCCGCGTCCATGCCGGTGTCCCTGCTGTACCCGCATCGCAGACATATCGCGCCGCGAGTCACCGCCTTCCTGAACTGGATCACCGAGGTGCTGGAGCCCCATCTGACAGGCATGGGCGGCGCGTGCTCCCGGGCGGTCTGAGCAACATGCCCGGTCGCCGGCGTTCGGCGCTGCGCCCACCATCAAAGAAGGAGCTTCTGACGCATGCCACTTCTAGATCGTGGAATTAAAACATTAAGAATACGACTACAGTCAATCGCAATCCGCTTCTAAATAAAGAGCATCGCAGCTGTCGAGGCTTGCGCTCCCGGAGCGCCCCGCTCCGCAGCCCAGGCTCGCCATAGACCGAGCAAAGAGATGCGAGATAGGCGCTGTGCCTGCGCAGCAGAATCTGCTTGCCTAGAATCGGCGCCTGTGTCGAAAGAACCGTCATGGCCCACGCCGTGGCCATGAAAGGCTTTCATTCTTGCAACCGACGGTGTTGAAGATGAGCAAGCCTTTCATATCCCTGTGCCCGGAAATCACGCGAGCCAATGCGCTGAACCTGGTGGACTGGCTGAACGACGAGGACGTCGTGCGCCACCTCAGCGATTCGCGCCATGTCTCGCGTCACATAGAGCAGCTCATCGACCGGGTTCAGCTGCCCATACTCACCCATCTCTTCAATCAGGGCGGCCGCTTCTTCATGGCTTACGACCGCGATGACCTGCCCGTGGGCTTTGTGCGTCTGGTCAGGAACGGGGCGGACTGCGAAATCGTGCTGGTCATCGGCAACCGCGACAACTGGGGGCGCAAGCTCGGCGCCAGCGCCTTGCACGAGGGCATGAAGCTGGCCTTTTTCGACATGCGGGCCGAAAGACTGATTGCCAGGATCCATGCCGACAACACGCGCTCGCTCAAGGCCTTTGCGCACAACGGCTTTGTGCTGGAGAACGAAACGCCCGCACTCAAGTCCTATGCAATGACGGCACAGCGCTACCTCCAGCGCTTGCGCGCCGGGCAGCCGGGAGCGGCGGGCGGCATCTGCATCACCGCCGTGGATCAGGCACGTCTCAGAGATCTTCTCGCCCTGGAATGGGAGTCGCAAGCGGCCGATCTGGAGCATGAAGTCGAGCGCGCCACCATTGTCGATGCGCGGCAGGTCCAGGGCAATGTGGTCACCATGAACTCCAGAGCCTTGCTGCGCCTCGATGAGGTGGCCGTCGAAGTGGCCCTGGTCTACCCCGAGGATGCCGATGACAGTGCAGGCAGGCTCTCGGTTTTCTCGGGCGTGGGCACGGCCATTCTGGGCTACCGGGAAGGGGACCGCATTGACTGGCGGATTCTCGATCGCACCCGCCATATCCGGATCGAGAAAGTGCTCTACCAGCCCGAGGCTGCCGGGCACTTCCATCTGTAAGCCAGCTCAGGCTGGGGGCACTCACCGCACTGCCTTGAACAGCAAAAGCAATAGCAGCTCGCGCATTGTTTCAAATGAATTCAGATTCAAATAGTCTTGTAATCCTTTTAAATCAGGCGAAGACAGCTTCTATATCAAGAGCAGTCAAGCGCCTGACTCTCCTCAGACGCCAGCGTGAATATTCTTCTCGCCAAACAAGGCACGCATGCTCACCACCTTGCCCGCCGCGTCGAAGCGAAAGTGATCGATGGGCGCAATCACGGTCTTGCGGCCCTGATACTCGAAGCCGACGGTGAAGGCGAAGGCTGCCTCGTCGGCAACCGCGCGCACCTCCTGCGTCAGCTCCACCGTCAAAGGCAGCTTGAGGGAGTTGGCGTAGAACGCGCGAATCGCCGCCCTGCCACGCCGGGGCTCGGAGCCCACGGGGTCTTCCACCGTGGCGTCATCGGCAAACAGCGCGACGATGCCGTCCAGATCGCCGGCATTGAGCGCAGCCACATAGCGCTGTACAACCGCGGTCATATGTTCAACAGTATTCATTTCAGCTCCAGAATTCCAGAATAGGCCGCTCCCGCACAAGGCTGCCCCGGGTCAGGAGCGGCCAGGCCCTTGCCCCCTGGGACGGGCCCGCAAGGCGGCTGCGGGGGACTCAGAAACTCGTCGGGCGCATCACAGCATCGATGCCGCCGTCGATCACGATCTGCGCACCATGCACATAGCTGGCGGCCTCGCTCATGAGGAACGCGATGACGGATGCCATTTCGGCGGGCTCGGCCCGGCGGCCCATGGGAGGCACGAACTTGGCAATCGATTCGCCATAGCGCGGGTCCTGCAGGCCTGCCTGCAGCAAGGGAGTCTCGGTCGCGCCGGGGGCGATGGTATTCAGGCGCACGCCCGCTTGTCCCCAGGCGGCGGCGCGTTTGCGCACAGCCACCGTCAAGGCATTCTTGCTGCCCGCATAGGCCAGATTGCCGCCCTGCTCTCCCGCTTGTTCAACAATGGCGCGGGCCTTGGCTTCCTCGCCGGCCTCCAGTGCCGGTGCCAGCGGGTTCTGGTCAAAAGCCAGATGCGCGGAAGCCACGGACGAGATGACGACGGCTGCGGGCTGCCGGCCCTGTTTCAGCAGCGGCAGAAAGGCATCCATCAGCTCGGTCGCGCCAAAATAATTGACCGAAACCACATTGCCGAGCACCTTGGTCTGCGGTCCCAGGCCGGCGCACAACACCAGGCCGTCCATGCCCTTGCTGCACTTGGCCAGTACATCGGCAATCGCCTGCTTTCGACCTTCGGCCGTCGAGAGATCGGCAATCACTTCCGCATCGCGGACATCGATACCTAGGATCTGGTGGCCGGCCGCTTCCAGGACCTTGCGCGTAGCAGCACCAATGCCGGTGGCGCAGCCGCTCATCACGATGATGGACATGTCTTGTTTCCTTTTGTCTGGGTGGTGATGGCGCACATCAAAGCCCATCATGAAAAGTCAGACCACATGCAAACGGACGATGTGATTCCCCTAGGGAGAATTTACCGTGGCTCTTCCTACACTGGCGCGAGATTTGCGCGTGAGGAAATTCAGCCATGTACCCCCATCTCTTCCAGCCCATCACCATCGGCCATATCACCCTCAAGAACCGGATTCTGATGGGCTCCATGCATACCGGGCTGGAGGATCAGGCACAGGGTTTCGAGAAGCTGGCCCTCTTCTACACCGAACGTGCACGGGAAGGTCTGCAGCTCATCGTCACCGGGGGCTTCGGCGTCAACGAGTACGCACTGGGAATGCCCGAGCATGCCGAGTTCTCGACGCTGTGCACGCCAGAGCAGGCGGCCCGGCACCGCCTCATCACCGACGCGGTGCATGCCGAGGGCAGCCATATCCTCATGCAGATACTGCATGTAGGCCGCTACGACCACGGCAGCGGCGGCGTCTCGCCCAGCAGCGTGCTCTCCAGGCTCAGCAACCGCAGCTCGCGCGAACTCAGCGCGACCCAGATCGAGCAGATCATTGCCGACTATGTGCGCTGCGCCTGCCTGGCCCGGGAAGCCGGCTATGACGGTGTGGAGGTCATGGGCGGCGAGGGCTATCTGATCAACCAGTTCCTGGCGCCGCTGACCAACTTCCGCACCGACGAGTGGGGAGGCGATGCCGCCGGGCGCAGCCGCTTTGCGCTGCGCATCGTGCAGGGCATACGCGCGGCCGTGCCCGAGAACTTCGTCATCAGCTTTCGCCTGTCCCTGATGGATCTGGTCGAGCATGGCAGCCACTGGAAGGAAGTGCTTGACCTGGCCCGCCAGCTGGAAGCCGCCGGCGTGAACCTGTTCAACACCAGCGTTGGCTGGCATGAGGCGCGCATTCCCACCATCGCCATGATGGTACCGCGCGCTGCATTCAGCTGGGCTGCCGAGCAACTCAAGCAGGCAGTCAGCATTCCCGTGGCGGCCAGCAACCGCATCAACACCCCCGAAGTGGCCGATGACCTGATTGCCCAGGGTCATGCCGACATGGTGGCCATGGCCCGCCCCTTTCTGGCCGACCCGGCCTTTGTGCGCAAGGCGCAGGCGGGCCAGAGCAACGCCATCAACACCTGCATTGCCTGCAATCAGTCCTGCCTGGATCGCATCTTCACGCGCCAGCAGGTCAGCTGCCTGGTCAACCCCAGAGCCTGCCGCGAATGGGACTGGCCGCAGGAAAAAGCCGCAGTTCCGCGCAAGATCGCCGTTCTCGGTGCTGGACCTGCAGGACTGGCCTGCGCTCGCGAGGCGGCAGACCGAGGCCACAAGGTGACGCTGTTCGAGTCCGGCATCCGCATCGGCGGCCAGTTCTTTCTGGCGCAGAAGGTGCCCGGCAAGCAGGAGCTGGGCGAGACGCTGCGCTACTTCGAGCATGAAATCCAGCGCCTGGGCATAGAGCTGCGGCTCAACACCACTCCGGACATCCACTTCCTGAGCGTCTTTGATCACGTGGTCGTGGCCACGGGAGTGACACCGCGACGCAGCGGCATCGAGGGCGAGAACAGCTCCAAGGTGATGGACTATATCGAGGCCTTGCGCAGCCCCCGCTTTGTCGGCGAACGCGTGGCCATCGTGGGCGCGGGGCCTCTGGGCTTTGACATGGCCGAGTTGCTGGCCCATCACAAGGCCGACGACGGCAGCGTGGCCGCCTTTGACCGCGAATGGGGTGTCGACCCCGAACGCGAGCAACGCGGCGGTATCAAGGCCAGCGAGAAAGCCGATTCGCCGCGTCAGATCTGGCTGCTTCAGCGCAGCAAGGCGGCCATGGGCAGCACCTTGCCAACCACCACGGGCTGGATTCGCCGCGCCCGGCTCAAGAACAAGAGCGCACGCATGTTCAACGATGTGGAGTACATCCACATCGACGACAACGGCCTGCACCTGCGCATACGCGGCGAGCAGCGCTGCCTGAGCGTGGACAACATCGTGGTCTGCGCCGGCCAGGAATCACATGACCCCTGGTCATCCAGACTTCAAGCACAAAGCATTGCGCACACAGTGATTGGAGGCGCGCGCAATGCCCACAAAATTGATGCAGCGCGCGCCATCGAAGAAGGGGCCGAACTCGGCCGAAAACTATAGGAGACAGCGAAAAAAATGAGCAATCCCCACGCATCAATGCTGCAGCCGGGCCGTATCGGCACGATGGAGCTGAAGAACCGCATCATCATGGCCCCCATGGGCGAGAACTACGGCGGCACCGACGGCATCTGCGGCGAACGCGCCCAGGACTATTACGAAGAGCGTGCCAAGGGCGGCACCGGCCTCATCATCATGGGCACGGCCGCCATCTCCTGGCCCACCGGTACCAGCGAGCCGCACCAACTGGGCATCTCCAGCGACAGCTTCATCCCCGGTCTGGCCGAAGTCACGCGCCGCGTTCACTCGCACGGCGGCAAAGTCGCCATCCAGATCAATCACAGCGGCAAGGTCGCTGCCAATGACCGCACCCACGGGCGCGAAATGTGGGTGTCCTCGATTCCGCCCGACGGCCCTGTGGCCGAAGCCATGCGCACCGTCACGCCCAAGGAGTTCTCGACCTTTGTGGGGGTTGGTCCCTACCCCGACCGCTACCGCGTGATGGACAAGACCGATATTGCACAGGTGGTGGAATGGTTTGCTGTGGCCGCCCTGCGCGCCAAGCAGGCCAACTTCGATGCTGTGGAAGTGCACTGTGCGCACAACTACATGATCGCCAACTTCCTCTCTCCCTTTTTCAACAGCCGTACCGACGAATACGGCGGCAGCTATGAAAACCGCAGCCGCCTGCTGCGCGAAGTGCTGACTGCCGTGCGCGAGCGCGTGGGCGCAGACTTCCCCATCTGGGTGCGTATCGACGCCGAAGAAATGCACACGCCCGGCGGCATCACCATGGACGAGGCACTCAAGACCGCCAGGCTCTGCGAAGAGCTGGGCATGGATGCCATCAATGTCTCGGCCTATGCGCGCCTGCCCACAGGCTCGGCCTTCACGGATGCACCGATTCCGCAAAAGCAGAATGCCTACCGCGAATTTGCCACCGGCATCAAAAAGGCCGTCGGCATTCCCATCATCTCGGCCGGCCGCTGGGAGCTGGATGCCGCCGCCGCCGCCATCAGCAATGGCGAGATTGACTTTGTGGCCATGGGCCGCAAGCTGCTGGCCGACCCCGACCTGGCCAACAAACTGCAAGCCAACACCGCCCAGAGCGTGCGCCCCTGCATTTATTGCTATGCCTGCGTAAGCGAGATTTTCATCAACAAGGGCATCAAGTGCGCGGTCAACGCACAGACCGGCCACGAGGCGAGCAAGACCATCACCTTTGCCGAAAAGCCCAGGCATGTACTGATCGTCGGCGGCGGCCCTTCGGGCATGGAGGCTGCCCGCGTCGCCGCCCTGCGCGGCCATCGCGTGACGCTGGTCGAGCGCAGCGACCGCCTGGGCGGCACGCTGTTCTTTGCCGCACTGGCCTATTCAGAGAACGGCCGCCTGCTCGACTATCTGGTCAAGCAGATGGACCACCCCAATATTCAGGTTCGCTTTAACACCAGCGTCGATGCCAAGCTGCTCGATGAACTCAAGCCCGACGATATTCTGGTGGGCACCGGCGCCAGGCGTGCCGCCCCTGCCATCGAAGGCGCGCAGCAAAGCCATGTCTGGAGCGGCGACGAACTGCGCCGCCTGATGACGGGTGATCGCGCCGAAGAAATTGCCAAGGCCAAGCTGAATCTGGCCGAGCGCGCGCTGTTCAAGGCCGGCGGCATGCTCAAGGTGACGGACAGCACGGCAGCGATCCAGAACCTGTCCAAGCTGTGGATGCCCCTGGGCAAGCGCGTGGTCATCATCGGTGCAGGCCTGGTCGGCCTGGAGCTGGCAGAGTTCCTGCTCGATCGCGGCCGCGAAGTCACCGTGCTGGACCCCGGCACCCATCCCGGCACCGAGCTGGCCATCGTGCGCCGCTGGCGCGTGTACGACGCCGTGAAGAGTCACGGCAAGCTGCTGATGCAGTCCAACGTCACGCGCATCGAGCGCAAGGAGGTCGTCTGGACTGACAAAAAGGGCGAGGAATACCGCACGCCCGCCGACTCCGTGGTGCTGGCCATTGGCGCCGAAGCCGACTCCAGCGTCGCTGACCAGCTGCAATCCCTCACCCAGACTCCCGTGCGCCGCATCGGCGACTGCCGGGACCTGGGCTATATCGAGGGGGCCATGCATTCGGGACATCAGGCCGGACGCGAGGTCTGAAGCCACGCCCTGGACGCCCAGGGCTGCCTGCAAGCCTGGAGCTGCAAGCGCTTCACGGCATGCCGACAGCGCCTGGCTTTTGCCGATGGTCGACTGCGGGTCGGCCCGGAGCAACAGGTAACAGGACGCCGGACGCAGGCAAGGGCCTGCGTCCGGCCACAAGCCATCGCTACGGGCTGGAAGATCTATACTTTTCGGGCCTGTCAACCTCACGACCTACGACAAGCCCCCTTGCACGCAAGAGAATGCTTCATCGCTTTGCTGGGAGCTCTGCTGCTCACCCAGGCAGCACCGGCTTCTGCACAGAACAACAATGGAAAAATCTCTTCACCCAGAGATGTGCCGTCAGCCACGGTGCCGATATCAAGGGCACGGGCCCCTGGACCAGGAAGAGCAATCCTCCCACACCGGATCTGACCAGCGCAGCTTTCAGGAAACGGCTCCAGGAGTACCCGGGCGTCATTGTTTCCTCGGTGATACTCCGCCCGAACGGGGACCTGATTCCCAGAACGCTGCGGGAGAACGGGGTCAAGCTCGCCCCGCATCCCTGGACGGTGCAGGATTTTCGCGACCTGAACCGATACATGAGCGACGTGATTTCAAAAAGCCGGTGATTGCGCGCTGACGGGGCACGGCCCGGGCCTGGATAGGCCCAGTTGCGCAAACTGTATAAAGAAACAGTAGACTTTGGACTTGATAGCTCCCCGACCAAGGTCCAGACATGTCAGCAGAACTCGAACAAGAAGACCTCTCCATCTTCGAAGACCGCCTTTGGCATCACAAGGGCTGGCAGGCCCGCGTCATCAAGAATGAAGACGACGACGGCTGGGCCGTGGCCATGACACAGGACGGCCAGGCCGAGCCCGCGCTGGTCGGCCCATGGACCATGGGACGCGACAAGAAGAATCCCAAGCCGCTTGACGTGTCGGCCTTCAACACGCTGGTGAAGACGGCCAGCGAAGTGATACGCCGGCATGAGCAGCACCAGGCTGCGATGCTGCACAAAGCCATTCAGATCGAGGTGCGCGGATCCCGCGTGACGGTGGCGCTCGATATCGAGCCCGATGAGGACAATCCCACGGCGACTCTCACGGCCACCGCAGCCGACGGCAGCGAGCTGGCCAAGGTACGGGTGCGGCCTGACCATGGCCTGAACCGTGCGTCCGCACAGCGCTGGGCAGATGCAGACTACCCGCGTTTCAGCGATGACTGATGCCTGCAAGCCGGGACCTGGCCCGGCGCAGCTCTTTGCATACCTGAAGAACCTGCTCGTCAAGAAAGCGGCTGCCACCAGGCCTCACCCGTGACGGCGAGAGGCCGAATACCGGACAACGAGCCAGCCTCGGGTTCACGCGCCGGGCCGAGCGCGCAGCGCGGCTTCGAAGCGGGCCAGTTCCTGCTCCAGCGTGCCGCGCTGCCTGAAGCGCAGGCCGGCTCGCTCATACCAGTTCTCGGCGTCCTCCAGATCGCCTTCCTGCAGATGCAGCAGCCCGTGCAGCCAGGCTGCGAGCAGGCCTTCATGCCGCTGCACGGCATCGTGCGCGGCATTCCATTGCCCGGTCTGCATCAGCAGCAGAATGGCTTGCAACTTGGTATTGACTTCGCTCATGACAGGACTCCGCCGCGCTCAGGCCAGCAGCGCCTGCTGCACCAGGTGGCTGTCCACATACTGCTCCATGCTGGTGATCCTGCCCTCGTTGAGCCGGTACAGGTGAGCGAAGCTCGCCGTCATCGCCTTGCCCGTCTTGCGGTAGGTTCCCGAATAGACGCCGAAGGCTGCCACTCGGTCGCCATCGACCAGATAGGTATGGACCTTGGCGCTGTAGCCGTCCCACTCCGTCGCCAGCCGCTGGAACACGCCCGCCACGATCTGCTGCGGGCCGACGTAGGTTCCGGCATAGGGAAAGCCGGTGGCCTCCGTCCACCGTGCGTCGGGCGCCAGTGCGGCCAGCAGATGCCTGCCGTTGTCTTCGGGCGAGCCTTCATAGGTCGCGCGGATGATGTCCAGATTGGTGCTCATGGTATGCCTTCCGGGCTTCAGCCCCACTTCATCTCGCCCTTGGCTACCTTGGCGCCGATCTGCAGCGCGGCGGCCAGGCCGGCGTCAGGATAGCGCTTGTTCATGGCGGCGATCAAGGCATCTGCATTGGCCGCCTTGGCCAGTTCCTGCTCGAAGGCCAGCAGGTATTCGCGGGTGTAGTTCACGGCCGAAACGTCCAGCGCGCCATGGGCGCCCAGGTGGCCCGGCACGACCACGGCCGGCTTGCGTGCGGCGATGGCCTCCAGATTCCTGACCCAGGCGGCGCGAGAGGCAGGCGTCGGGGTATCGGCCGTCCACACATGCAGGCCCGAGAAGACCAGCACGCCGCCAAAGACCGCATTCAGCGAGGGAACCCAGAGGTAGCGGCGGTTCTCCAGTCCCTGTGCCTTGACGATTTCAATGGTGTTGCCCTCCAGCATCAGGGCGGAGCCGTCAAAGGCTTCAGGAAAGACGATGTCGGCGAGCTTCTGCGGACCGTTCTCCTTGAGCTGGGGCGCCCAGGTAGCTATCTTCTTTTGCACGTTGGCGCGGATGGCGGCAATGGTGTCGGAGGCGGCCAGCACCCTGGCAGCGGGGAAGGCGGCCTTGATCGGGCCCAGGCTGAAGTAATAGTCCGGGTCGCTCTGGCTGACGTAGATGGTGGTCAGCTGCTTGCCCGATGCCTTGATGGCTTCGGCAACGGCACGTCCATCGGGCAGGGAAAAGCCGCCATCGATGAGAATGGCCTCCCGATCGCCCGAGAGCAGAACAGGCGCACGGAAGAAGCCTTTGTCGTCTGCTGGAAAGTGCTTCCATTGCAGCCTGGAATGGCCGGTCACGGCAGCGGCGCAACCAGCCAGGCCTGTGGCGATGCCGGCAGCGGCGGCGGTTTGGACAAAGTCTCGGCGATTCATCATGATGGTTCTCCAGTTAATTTCGGGATGGCGGGGTTGAAAGGCGAAAGCCTCAGGCCTTGGCGATTTGTTCGGCAAAGTCCTGCGGATTGGCGTAAGCGGCAGTGGAATTCAGCAACTGGCGCTGGCCATGGGTTTCCAGGATGAAGCTTGGAACGCCACGCGCGCCAAGCTGGCTCTGCAGTGCCTTTGCCCCTTCGATGCGGGCGCGATTGGCAGCCAGCAGTTCGCCATCAGACCGGAGCAGGCTTGCCGCAGCCTGCTCCAGCCCCAGGGCCTGCAGAACTGTCATCAGTGTGTCCGGTTGCGTGATGTCGTCACCATTGACGTAGCGGGCATGCTGAATGGCTTCAAGGGCATCAAGCTCACGCTCCGGAGTGCACAGACTGACAGCGCTCAGCGCCAGGGTGGCCGGGCCGCTGTCGAACATCTGCTGACGATCCGACAGCACATGGCTGCGGTAGCGCTCGCTAAAGCGCTGGCCCGTCAGGCGTGCTATGCGCTGATCGTTGCTCCAGGCATAGGCTGCGAAGCCATCGTCCATGAGACGTGCACCCGAGTCTGCAAAAAGGCCGCTGGGCAGCAGGCGCAGTTCGATCTCAGGCGCTTTGCCCAGAGCCGCCACCGCTGCGGCGGCACCGTAGCACCAGCCGCACAGAGGGTCGAATACGTAATACAGGGTCTTGGTCACCAAGGGCTCCATTGCTTCAATACCGTGATCGTAGGAACAAAGCATTGACAGAAAAAGCCTTATCGAATAGATAAACCGTATGTCAATAGCAAACAATCCAGAAGAATCCATCGCCGGCAGGCTTGCCAACCTCAAGCGCCTGGCCTACTTCGCGGCCGTGGTGGAGACAGGCAGCTTCACGGCCGCCGCAGACCGGCTGGGCATCACCAAGGCCGTAGTCAGCCAGCAGGTCGCAAGGCTGGAGCGTGAGTTCCGCACGACGCTTCTGACTCGCACCACCCGCAGGGTCGCTCCCACCGACGCGGGCCGGATCTTCTATCAACGCTGTGCATCCATCCTCAAGGAAGCGGGTGATGCCTTCGACGAACTGGGAGAAGCCGCCGCTGAGCCTTCGGGAACCTTGCGTCTGACCGCCCCGCTGGACTATGGCATCACGGCAGTGGTGCCAGCCATCACCGAGTTCACGCGGCACTATCCCCAATGCAAGGTGGATGCCGTGTTCAGCGACCAGCCGCTTGATCTGATGTCGGGGCAGGTCGAACTGGCAATCCGCGTCGGCTGGCTATCCCACTTGAATGTGCAGGCTCGTCAGATCGGGAGCTTCAGGCAATTGCTGGTCGCCGCTCCCTCATTGCGCCGGCAAGTGATGCAGCTCAAACAGCCACAGCACATCAGCGAGTTGCCCTTTGTTGCAAACACTGCCTTGCGTGAACCCTGCAACTGGAGCTTCTCGCGCAGCGAGCTGGAGCGTCAAAGCGTGACGGTGCACCCTGCGATTTCGCTCGATGCGACACTGGCCGTGCGCGAAGCCGTGCGTCACGGGGCGGGCTTGTCGGTACTGCCCGACTTCGCCGTGGCCGATGATTTGAAGAGCGGCGCGCTGATACAGGTGCTGCCCAGGTGGTCGCTGCCATCGGGGGGCATTCATGCCGTGTTCCCGACCGCACGATTCCGACCGGCAAAGGTCAAAGCCTTCGTGGACCTGATGCAGGAGCAAATCCGCTCCAGGGCATGACCAAGGCCGGCCATCAGACAGCTGGCAAGCGGCTCAGGCGATGGCATGCTGAAGCCATATCGGACCGCCACCGCACAGCAGCCACGCCATCCGGGCAGCAGCCTGCAGACGTTGCAATTGCGCTTGACCGGGAACGCAGCGGCTCGATTCCTGCTGCGGATTGAGCTCAAGCGACATCGTCAAGCATGCATAGGAAAAGGGAGCCCAAGCTCCCCTTTTTCTGCGCGAAGCGGTCGGCCTCGCCTGAGCGATGCCTTCAGACTCAGAAGTTGGGGGCTTCCACGCCACCGTCCACGCCCAGCACCTTGCCAGTCACCCAGCTGGATGCGGGGCTGGCCAGAAACAGCGCGGCATTGGCAATATCTTCGGGCTGGCCCATGCGTGCCATGGGTGTGGTTTTTTCCATGCGTTCCTTGCGCTCGGGCGTGAGAAACGGTGCCAGTGCATCGGTCATGATGGTGCCAGGCTCGATGGCGTTGATACGCACCCTGGGACCGAAGTCCTGCGCCAGGCAGCGGGTCATCTGGTTGAGCGCGGCCTTGGCCGCACCATAGGCGCTGAAGTACTTTTGCGAATAGCGTGCCGCCGTGGACGAGATATTGACCACGGCTCCGCCGCCCGCAGCCTCCATGGCCGCAGCGGCCTTCTGGATCAGCGTGTATGCAGGCACCACATTGAACGCCAGCATGTCGCCCACCGCCTTGCCCGCCACCTTGCGCGGGTCGTTGGGGCCGCCGCCGCCCACATTGTTGATGAGCACATTGATCTTGCCCAGTTCCTCCACGGTGCGAACGATGAGCTTGTCCAGATCTTCCTCCTTGTTCACATCGCCCTGCACGGCAATGGCGCGCCGGCCCAGCGCTTCAATTTCGGCCTTGACTGCCTGCAGGTCCGCCTCGGTGCGCGCAAACAGCGCCACATCGGCGCCGGCCTTCGCCAGCGTGACAGCGCATGCACGGCCGATACCTTTGCCCGCGCCGGTCACCACGGCCACCTGCCCATCCAGCGAAAACTGGCGAAAAATCTCGTTCATGTCTCTTCCTCTTATGGCGTTCCAACCCAGCCATGCTCTGCATGAAACGCTTTTGAAACATCCGCCAAACGGACCATGGGACAAGCCCCATGGTCGTCCCCCGCAGCTTGCGTCAACACGCAAAAACTGCGCCCCTGAAATTGATAGCGCTGCACCTGGACAGAGCTGTGAATCAGGCACACCAGATCAGAGACAGCGAGCAAGGGCCCAGGCGGCCGCGCAGCGGCTCAGGGGGTGACTGCTGCCTGCAGCATCTGCGCGAACTGCTCGTTATATGGCGGCAGCATGCCCCACTCGCGACGCGGGTCGTGGTTGCCGGCCTTGTAGACGGAGCGGGCATGACTGAACTCGAGAAAACCCTCGCGGCCATGGTAGTGGCCCATGCCAGAAGCGCCCACGCCGCCAAACGGCGCATCCTCCAGCGCCGGATGCATGACGACATCATTGATGGAGACACCGCCGGACAGCGTGTTGTCCAGAACCCAGTTCTGCTCCGTCTCGTCGCTGCCGAAGTAGTACAGCGCCAGTGGGCGCTCACCGGAATTGATCGCGGCCACAGCGTCGCGGATGTTCAGAAAGCTTCGCAGCACCAGTGCCGGACCGAAGATTTCGTGCTGAGAGATTTCGGCTTCGGCTGGCGGGTTGACGACCAGCGCCAGCGGCAGGCGGCGGTCTGCGCCGGCTTGCGCGGCACCGACTTCCAGCACGGTCAGACCGCGCGCCTTGGCATCATCGACATAGGCTTTCACACGTGCATGGTGGCGCTCGTTGATGACAGGCGTCATGTCTGCGTTGCCTGTCACCAAGGGATACAGCGCCTGGTATTGCGAGGCAATGCCATCGGCCAGCGCCTGCAGGCGGGATTCATGGACCCAGACAACGTCGGGTGACACGCAAAGCTGGCCGGAGTTGAGCGACTTGCCAACGGCGATGCGCTCGGCCGCATTGGCGATGTCGGCGGAATCGCCCACCAGCACGGGGGACTTGCCACCCAGCTCCAGCGTCACGGGCACCAGGTTCCTGGCGGCGGCGGCCATGATGAGCTTGCCCACGCTGGTGGAGCCCGTGAAGACCAGATGGTTCCAGGGCTGCTCGGCGAATGCCGCGGCCACTTCGGGACCGCCCTGCACCACTGCCAGCACCTGGGGGTCAAAGCGCCTGGCCACGGCCTCGGCCAGCACCTGGGCCGTACGCGGTGCAATTTCGGAAGGTTTGAGAACGGCCCGGTTGCCCGCCGCGAATGCGCAGGCCAGCGGCGACAGCAAGGTGAACAGAGGCGCATTCCAGGTGCCGATGATGCCGATCACGCCCTTGGGCTGGTACTTGACCCAGGCCGTGGCACCAAACATGTCGAAGGGTTTGACACTGGGACGCTCGGAGTCACCCAGCCAGCCCTTGAGGTGATCGCGTGCATGCTTGAGCGAGGAGAGCGAGCCAAGTATGTCATTGGCCAGCGAGAACACGGCGGGGCGGCCACCAAAGTCTTCGCCCATGGCCTGGCACAGTTGCTCCTTGTGCTCCACCAGCATGTCGATGACTTGCTGAATGCGCTGCATGCGCACTTCGGCGCTGACTGCACCTTCTTCGATAAAGGCCTGCTTTTGCATGTCCAGCAGCTGGCGAATGCCGATGGACGAATTCGTCTGGGTCATTTTGTCTCCTCGATATTTCTCTTGAAAGCCATGAACGGAAGGCACATGCTCAGACCTGAGGATTTCGCGGTCGTCGTCCAAAAAGACGATGGCATAACCCTAGCCCCCTCGCACGATGCAGCGCATGCACACCCCTCAAACCCCGCCTCCCGCCGTCAGCTGGCGCACTCATTTCAGCCTCGCCCTGCTTGCGCTGGTCTATATTTTCTCCTTCATTGACCGACAGGTTCTGTCTATTTTGCTGGAGCCCGTCAAACAGGAATTCGGTGCCTCCGACACCGAGATGGGCTTGCTCACGGGGCTGGCCTTCGGTCTGATCTATGCCATGCTGGGTGTACCTGTGGGGCGCCTGGCCGACACCCGCAACCGCCGCAACATCGTGGCCCTGTGCTGCGGCATCTGGAGCCTTGCCACCGCTGCCTGCGGCGTGGCCACCCAGTACTGGCATATGCTGCTGGCCCGCATGAGTGTGGCCGTGGGCGAGGCCGGCGGCATGGCTCCCTCGGTGTCCATAGTCTCCGACCTGTACCCTCCCAAGATGCGTTCGTTTGCCATCAGTCTGTTCATGATGGGCCCCAACCTGGGAACGCTGCTGGGTCTGGTCATCGGCGGCATGGTGGCCCAGCACTATGGCTGGCGCTCCGTGTTTCTCGCCTTCGGCATTCCGGGCGTAATTCTTGCGCTGCTGGTGTATTTCTTCGTCAGGGAGCCCGCACGCGGCGCCTATGAAAGCACGAGGCCCGCAGCTCAAGGCAACACTCCGCGAGAATCCATGTTTGGCCAGGTCAGGCGTTTGCTGGGCATGGCACCGCTGCGCAATATCTGCATCGCCTGCGGCGTGGCCGGTATTGCAGGTTATGGCTACGGTGTCTGGGCGCCGAGCTTTTTCATGCGCATTCACGGCATGAGCATCTCCCACGCCGGCCTGGTGTTCGGCCTGGCCAGCGGCCTGGGTGCCGTGTTCGGCGCCATGTTCTGCGGCTGGCTCAGCGACAGATTGACGCAGCGCGACTCTCGCTGGCAGCTGCGTCTGGCCGCCATGGGCACATTCTGTGCCGTGCCTGCAGGCGTGGCCGTGTTTTTCTGGCCCGTGTCCGACTTCTGGACGGTTGCCGGCATCAAGGTCCCCTATGCCATGGCATTTGCCCTGCTGTTCGGCTTTTTTGCGAGCTGGTTTGCCACCCTCTCATACAGCGCCGTCAGCCAGATGGTGACTGCCGCCGAACGCAGCGTTGCCTCGGCACTTCTCAATCTTTTCATGACCTTGCTGGGCGTGGGCCTGGGTCCGCTGGTAACCGGCATTCTGTCGGACTACTTTGCCAGGGCCCATGGCTCAGAAGGCCTGCGCTGGGCGCTGATGGGCGTGACCTCGCTGCTAGTCATCACTTCGCTTTTCTTCGCGTTGGCCATCCGCCCCTATAAGCAGCGCCTGCAGCAGTTGCAGATGAATGCCGCCTGATCATCAAAAATTGGAGACTCTCATGAGCCGACCCGTAGTTCTCATCACCGGTGCCAGCCGCGGCATTGGCGCTGCAACCGCCGTCTTCTTTGCCATCAAGGGATGGCGCGTGGCCATCACTGCCCGCACGCTGACCGAAGGTGCGCAGATGGAAAACCAGCTGCGCCTGCCAGGCGGCCAGCTTCTGTCCGGCAGTCTGGAGTCCACAGCCAAGGCCGTCGAGGCCGCTGGCGGCGAGGTGTTTCCGCATGTCATGGACCTGATGGACCTGAGCAGCCTGGACAAGGCAGCCGACGCTGTGCTGAAACGCTTTGGCCGTGTCGATCTGCTGATCAACAACGCCGTCTACCAGAACCGCGAGATCAACCACCTGATCCCCGAAATAACGGCCGAATCGCTGCAGCGCTCCATGCAGGGCAATGTCATCGCTCCTTTCCATCTGGCACAGCGTCTGCTGCCGGCCATGGCGGCACAAGGCGGCGGCCGCATCATCAATGTGTGCTCGGCTGCGGGCCAGTACAACCCGCCCGTGCCCGCCGACCAGGGCGGCTGGGGCTTTGCCTATGGAGCTTCCAAGGCCGCCATCGCGCGCCTGGCCGGCTGCATCAACACCGAATACAAGCAGCAGAATGTGCGCGCCTTCAGCGTCAACCCCGGCGTGGTGACGACCGAGGCCGTCAAGGCCACACTGGGCGACGATGGCCTTCTGGCTCAGCGCTATGGTGCCTCCACCCCCGAAGAAATCGCTGCGGCACTGTTCTGGCTGGGCACCGAGAAAGACGCTCTGCCGCTGGCCAAGAGCTACACCATGATTGACCTGCAACCACTTCACAAAGAGCGCGTGGCTGCGGCAGCATGAGCAGCATGTAAGCGTGCGCAAACACCCAACCCAGGGCAAACCCTGGGCGGTTTGCGCCAGATCAAAGCCGCACCTTCACTCGTCCAAACAGAGTATGCGCGGCGACGTCGCTTGCCAGAAGATTCATCCGTCCAAAACTAAATACGGAGACCTCTGCAATGGCAACCACGAAGGACTACCGCCTCGGTGAATTCACCTACCCGCGTGGCTGGTTCATGATTTCCGAGGCCAGGGCGCTCGACACCCACAAGCCCGTGGCTGTGCGCTTCTTCGGCCAGGATTTCGCGCTGTACCGTGGCCGCGAAAGCGGCAAGGTCGTGCTGCTGGACGCTTACTGCCCCCATATGAAGACCCATCTGGCAGCGCCCAACACCACCAGCTATGTGGTGATCGACGGAGGCGGCAGCAATGTGGAAGGCGACGGCATTCGCTGCCCCTATCATGGCTGGCGCTTCGGCGCGGATGGCAAGTGCAACCACATCCCCTATCACGACGGTGCCATCCCGGCTGCTGCTGCGGTCAAGAGCTGGAAGGTGGTCGAGCAATACGGCGCCATCTGGGTCTGGTTCGACCCCGAAGGCGGCGAGCCCGACTACGATCTGCCCACTTTTGGCGACTGGAGTGACGAGACCTATGTCAACGGCCAGTGGGATTACCTGGGCGAGCTGAGCCAGCATCCCATGGAAGTGGTTGACAATATCGCCGACTATGGCCACCTGAGCCCCATCCACGGCTCCACGGTGGCGCGCTTCGAGAACGAATTCAAGGGCCACAACGCCATCCAGCGCCAGTGCGGCGGCCATCGCACCCTGGTGGGCGAAGGCGGCGCCAGTGCCGATCTGCACACCGATACCTGGTACCACGGTCCCGCCATCCTGGTCTCCAAGGTCAGCGGCATGTTCAACTCTTTCATGATGATCATGCATACCCCCATCGAGGACGGCAGGATCAAGGTCTGGCACAACCTGCTGGTCAAGACAGCGCATGGCGGCCTGCCCACCAAGGCGGATGAAATCGCGGCCAAACAGTACCAGGAAGCCAGCCGACTGGCCTTTGCCCAGGACTTCGAAGTCTGGTCGCAAAAGGCAGCTTGCCTGAACCCGCTGTTCATCCCCAGCGACGGCGCCTTCCTCAAGGCCCGCATCTGGTACAAGCAGTTCTACAACCCGCGCGCCAAGGCGGCCGAATATCTGGACCAGTGCGAAGGCAGGTACATTCCGCGCGGTATGGTGGCCTATACCCAGGAAGCCGAGGAAGCGACGGCCTGATCCCGAGAATCTCCAAGGCTGAAGGCCCATGCGCTTGCATGGGCCTTTTGTTGGCGGGGTGAGGGACTCTCCTTGAAAACCATAGCTGCCAGCGCTTTATCTCCAAGGAAATTCAATACAAAACATATTGAATTCCTTATTTATAAATCGCTGGCAGCTACTACTTTTTCAATTCCTCAGGTCTGGCATGCGTCACTTCTGTCAGCACGAAGACATGTTCGCCCCAGCCGAACTCGCCGTCCTGCGCACGGGCCGAGACATCGAGTGAAGCCGATGCCGCCTGCGCCTGCTCCACCGAGTCAAACCACCACTCGACCACATGGCGGTAGCCGTAGCCGGAAGGTGCTTGCTCATCGACGGTGTTGCAGACAATGCGGCTGGCCAGGCCCAGGGCAAGGCTTTGCCATTGCGGTGGACAGATCTCAGGCAAGGCCGCAGCCCCGCGCCAGACGTCGCTGCGCTGCAAAAAGCCGATCAGCATGACTTGCCTATGCTGCGGCAGAACATCCACGGACCGGCAGCCATGCAGGATCTGCTGACGGCATAGCAGCGAGAAATTACGCACATAGTCGGCAAACACGCGCGGCTCGTCGGGGCGCATGATGGCCAGGGTTTCGGGGTCGCTCCAGATCGCAGAGCCTGCTTCGCGCTCTGCCAGCACCATGAGATTGACGCCGTCATAGTCCTTGCTCAAGGCTGCTGCATCTGCCTGTAGATGTCGTGAGCACTGGGCCACGGCCTTGACCCGCTGGCCCACATTGCGGCACTGACGACCCAGCGCGGAATGCTCGCGCCAGGCCTGCGCAAACTCCTCTGGGCGCAGCGCCGGATTGCGCCGCGCCAGATAGATCATCTTCCAGACGACGCAAGAATCCTTCCCGGTCACTTCTTCCGCCTTCATGCGGCAACTGCCACGGGGGCGTGGGCCTTGCGATAGGCGCCAGGGTAGTGCTGCAGAGCACGGTAAAACGCCCACACCGCCGGCAACAGCGTGCACATCATGATCGCCATGGCATAGCGCAGGCCTTCGCCGGGTGCAACGGTGTTGAGCGCATCACTGAGCCAGCCCGCCACGATAGGTCCCACTCCGTTGCCCAGCAGGGCTCCGGCCATCAGGACCATGGCGCTGGCCGTGGCGCGCCGCTCGGTCGGCACGACCAGGCTCAGGGCCGCGTAGGTGGCCGGAGCCCACCAGGCCGTGAAAAACGAATAAATCAACATGCAGGCCATGGACAGCATGAACATGTCCGATCCCACCAGCAGATAGCCGAAGCCCAGCACCATGGCCAGGCTGGTGCCGATCACGGGGATGCGAATCTGCCAGCGCACATCGCTGCGCGCCAGCCGGTCCGTCAACCAGCCAGAGAACAGGCTGCCCGATACCGAGAGCACGGCAGCCCCTGCAGAAATCGTCCCTGCCTGCTTGAGACTGAGATCGAAACGCCGCGCAAGCAAGGCCACATTCCAGGCGCCGATCGAGATTCCCGCGATCAGGACACAGGCAGCGCCCATGATCAGAAACCGGGTCACGGGCTCTGTCCATATCAGAGCGACGGCAGACTGGACCTGTTGCCTGCCGTCCTGCGGGGCGGAGATCACCTGCGGGATGGTACGAACGGGTTCGCCGATGCTCAGGCGCAGCACCAGGGACAGGACCATGATGGCCACGCCGATGATGACCATGGTCACTCGCCAACCCCACAACTCGGCAAACAACGGCCCCAGCAGCAAGGCCAGCAAGGCGCCCGTCGCATTGCCGACACCAAAAACACTCATGGCACGCGAGCGCTCATGGGGCTTGTACAGATCGGCCAGGATGGACATGGACGCAGCGCCGCCACCGGCATCCCCCAATGCCGCACCGGCGCGCGATGCCGTCAGTCCACCCGAACCGGTGGCCAGCGCGCCCAGCGCCGCCACGCTGCCACCAACGCCACGGCACCATGCAATCAGGCTGCGACGCTCATGCCTGTCTGCCAGTCGTCCCAGAGGAATGCCCAGCACTGCGAACGTCAGCGCAAAACCGAGCCCGGTGATCAGGCCGATCTGCAGGTCAGAGAAGCCGAACTCCTGCTTGATGGGCTGCAGCAGCACGGCCAGGATCTGCCGGTCCATGAAGGTCAGCGCGGACAAGGCTGTCAGCAGCGCCAGCACATACCCTCTCGATGGGTTCTGATGATTTGGTTGGGTCATTGTTTTCTGGGTTTTTTGCATCACGCCGCAGCTCACACCTCTGCGCCGCTGCCAGGACGAGATGGCTGCCGCATCCCGGCGCCGCCCTGAGCATCGTGAGGCATGAGCTGCCGCACTCACATCGTCCCAACGGACGATTCCCTAACCCTGATAGGCCTTGCGTGCGAATTGCCTCTTAATGGAATGCTGCTGCGGGATCGGCCGCGCACCAGAACCTCAAGGAGACTGACATATGCAGCAATTCGACTTGCTGATCCGTAACGGCCGCATCGTGGACGGCACCGGTGCCCCCGCTTACAGCGCAGACATCGGTGTGCGCAATGAGCGCATAGCCGCCATCGGCCAAGATCTTGGCACCGCGGCACAGGAGATCGACGCCAGCGGACTGCTGGTGACGCCGGGCCTTGTGGATGTGCACACGCACTTCGACGGTCAGGCGACCTGGGATGAAAGGCTTTGGCCATGCTCCCAGCAGGGCGTAACCACCGCAGTGATGGGCAACTGCGGCGTGGGCTTTGCCCCCTGCCGGCCCGAGGACCGCGACACGCTGATTGCACTCATGGAGGGCGTCGAGGACATCCCCGACACCGCGCTGCATGAAGGCCTGCCATGGAGCTGGGAAAGCTTCCCTGAATACCTGAGGGCCTTGGGAGAGCAGCGCTACGACATCGATATTGCCGCCCTGCTGCCTCACGGTCCACTGCGTGTCTATGCCATGGGCGAGCGCGCCATAAGGCGCGAGCAGGCCAGCGCCGAGGACATCAGAACCATGCAGGAACTGATCAAGCAAGGCCTGGCAGCCGGAGCCGTGGGTCTGTCGACCTCGCGCACCATGGCTCACCGCACCAGGTCGGGGGACTTCACCCCCATGTACCAGGCCGTGAGCAAGGAGCTGCTGGAGCTGGGACTCTCGCTCAAGAGCTATCCGAACAGCGTTTTCCAGATGATCTCGGACTTCGAGCATGTCGATGACGAGTTCGGCATTCTCACACGCGTCAGTCAGGACACGGGCTGCGCCGGCACGCTCACCGTGCTTCAGTATCCGCACCGCCCGCAGCTGCACCGAGAGTTGCTACAGCAGATTGAAACCGCCAATGCCCGCGGGCTGCGCATCATGGGCCAGGTGCTTGACCGCCCTGTGGGCGTACTCATGGGGTTTGAATGCAGCCTGAACCCCTTCTCCTGCAAGCCCAGCCATGAAGCGCTGGCGCAGCTCAGTCCGGCAGAACGCATCAAAGAGCTGTCGCGACCGGGCACGCGCAGCGCCATCCTCGGCGAGAAGGACCGCAATCCCCACCTGTTCATGGAGTACTTCGGCCAGAACTTTGCGGGCATGTACCCCTGGAGCGGCCAAGAGCCCAACTATCTGCCGCAAGAAGGCGATTCGGTTCAGGCTCTGGCCGACGCAGCCGGCCAGCATCCGCTGGACTGGATGTATGACTTCATGCTGGGCAATGAAGGCCAGGCGCTGGTCTATCTGCCCATGGCCAATTATCTGGACCATGACTGCCACGCCCTGCACGAGCTGCTCAGCCATCCCCACACCGTTCCCGCATTGGGCGATGGCGGCGCCCATGTGGGCACCATCTGCGACGGCAGCGCAACGACCTTTCTGCTCACCGAATGGGTGCGCGAGCGCGGCCTGTTCAGCATCGAGCAGGCCGTCCATATGCTGACGCAGCGGCCGGCTTCGCTCTATGGCTTTGCCGACCGAGGAATCCTGCAGGCCGGCAAGCTGGCGGATCTCAACATCATCGATCTGCAGGCGCTCAAGATTCTGCCGCCGCACATCGCTCGCGACCTACCCGCCGGCGGCAAGCGCTTCCTGCAAGGCGCGCAGGGCTATCGCTACACCATCAAGTCCGGCCAGATCACCTACCGCGACAGCATGGCCACCGATGCATTGCCGGGCCGCTTGCTCAAGCGCAGCGAGCAGAGGACCAGCTGAACGCTGCCAGCCCTCCCCTCCAGGCCTCAAAGCAAGCCCGGCTCTTGACGCCTGCACTCGTTTTTCATCCAGACAGGAGACCTCCGTGCACATCCCTGCCTCCAGAACGGACCAGATCAGCTCGACCCACCCAGCTTTCGAGCAGCCATCCGTCCTGAGCAATACGCAGCGCAATTACATGCTATTCGTGTTGTTCATCGTCTACTCGATGGCCATGGCCGACCGCAACATCATGGGCGTGCTCATCCAGCCCGTGCAAGCCGAGTTCGGCATCTCCGACGGAGCCATGGGTCTGCTGACAGGTCTTGCCTTTGCGCTGTTCTACAGCGTGTTGGCGATCCCGTTCGGACGCTATGCAGACCGATCCAACCGACGCAATCTGGTCGCCTGGTGCTGCCTGGCCTGGAGCATCGCAACCGCCTTGTGCGGGCTGGCTGTGGGCTTCTGGACGCTGGCCGCGGCCCGCGTAGCGGTGGCGATTGGAGAGGCGGGCGGCAGCGCTCCGTCGGTATCGATGATCGCCGACGCCTACCCCACCGAGCAGCGCAGTCGCGCAATGGGCATCTATATGCTGGGCGCTCATTTCGGCGTGCTGTTCGGCTTGGGGGCCGGCGCCTGGATTGCACAGGAATACGGCTGGCGCCATGTCTTCATCTGGATGGCCATCCCCGGCATGGTGGTGGCCATGCTGCTGCGCTTTACCTGTGTGGAGCCACGGCGAAAGACCATGCAACTTGAGAGTGCCGACATTCCTCAGACACAGGAAAAGTTCCTGCAGGTCTTGCACTCGCTGCGCAAGAACCACGCGTTCGTCGGCATTGCCACCGCGGGAGTGATTCTGACCTTTGCAGGCCAGGCCATAGGTATCTGGAACACCTCTTTTCTCGTGCGCTCCTATGGCCTGTCCCTCAAGGAGGCAGGCGCCATATTTGGCGTGCTGGGTGCAAGCGCGGCCGTCACCGGTGCACTCATCAGCGCATGGCTGACGGATCGCCTGATCCGCCGGGACGTGCGCTGGCAGCTTTGGCTGCCGGCCATCGGAGTGATGATCTCCATACCGTTTGGCATCTATTTCTATCTGGCCCCCGCTGCAGGCGTTTGGCCGCTTTGGGGCATGAAAGTGCCGCATGCGCTTCCCGCCTATCTGGTGTTTGGCGTTCTGATGAGCTTCTGGGTTCCGCCCACCTATGCAGCGCTGACCAATGTGGTGCCCTCCACGCGCATGGCCACGGCAATGGCAATCTTCGGGCTGTGTGCCTCTGCTGTTGGCGGCGGTCTGGGGCCGCTGATCGTGGGCTTGATCAGCGATGGGCTGACTGCCAGCTACGGCAAGGAATCCTTGCGCTATGGCATGGTGGCCATGGTCGGCTGCTGTCTGGTGGCCGTACTTTGCTACTTGCTATCGCTCAAGGACTATGTGCGCATGGTCAAAAGCCCAGAAGCAACCCCGACACGGCAGCAATAGTCCTGCCACCGAATGGGCCGTCGAAAAAAGAAGCCTGGGCCTGCTGTGGAGCCAACTGGTCGCGCACGACGACCTTGACGACCTGGGCATCTTCTGCGCAACTCACCTTCCAGACCATGGCCGCCTTCAGTTGCAGCTTGTTGTCGGACAGATTGCGCCGCGCAGCCACCTTCTCAGAGATCAGGTGCCTCGAACAGGTGCCTTGGGCAGATCGTGTTCAAGCCATGCGGATGCCAGCGATATAGTGACCCCGTCATCCTCCATGTCTGTACTCCATGCATTTGCGCAAGTTCTATACCCCGCTTAAGACGTGGCTCATGCTGCTGAGCTTTTGCGCCATGCCTTGCGGCGCGCAGGAAGCTGCGGCCTGGGAAAAGCAGGTCACGGGCCGCACGTCCATCACCAGGCTGGGCACGATTGACTACGAAGTAAGCTACAGCAGCGTCGGCTTTGACCATTTCTCTTCTGAAATCGTGGCCAGATGGAATGACGGGGGAGCGCAGGAGCAGACGCTGTACGAAGGCATTTACGATCGGCCGCCTGCCAAGGTCTGGGGAACCGGACCTCATCTTTGCATTGCCATGCAAACCTGCGCGCGCTATTCGGATCACTGCAGCCAGTATGTGATTGCACACCGCTATGACGCGCAGGCCAAGGCCTTTGTGGCGCTGACGTCCGAGAAGACGGCGCGCCGTATCTGCGCTGCGGCACGCTGAAAACAAAAAAGAAGGAGGCCGGGGCCTCCTTTAAATCCCGTCGTCAGGCGCGACGAACAGGGTATCCTTTCTGCTGTCTGTAACTGTTCCTTCCTCCGGTTCATGCCTCGATGGCGCTCAGCGGTTCATGCTCTGCCGCATAGGCCTTTGCCCAACGATAATCAGCCTTGCCTGCCGGGCTGCGCTTGACTTCCTGGGCCAGGTACACGGCACGCGGCAGCTTGTAGCCCGACAGATTGCTGCGGCAGATCTTTTCGAACTCCTGCAGATCGAACTCGCGGCCCGGCTGCACCTGCACCACAGCCACCACCTTGCTGCCCCAGCGTTCGTCGGGAAGGCCCACGACCACCACATCCTGCACCGGCAGGTAGCGGCGCGCGGTTTCCTCCACCTCTTCGGGGTAGACCTTCTCGCCTCCTGTGTTGATGCACTGCGAGCCACGGCCAAGCACCACATATTCACCCGTGGTATCGATGCGGGCCCTGTCTCCTGTCAGCACCCAGCGGCTTCCGTCCACAACCACAAAGGTCTCGGCCGTTTTCCTGGGGTCACCGTAATAGCCCAGGGGCATGTGACCACGGCGCGAAAGAGTGCCTTCCTCCCCTGGCTGAGTCAGGATGCGCAGATCTTCGGAAATCACGCTCAGATCGGGACGCGGCGCGATGCGCATAAAGCCTTCGCCCTCGGGCGTCTTCTCTCCCCCGCCCAGAACGCCGGATTCGGAGCTGGCCATGCCGTTGTTGAGCACCAGATGCGGCACCTGCACCAGCAGCCGCTCCTGCAGATGACGCGAGAAAACGGCACCGCCGTTGCCGAAGATCGTCAGTGACTTGAGAGGCCAGCGCCCGGGGTTGTTCTCCAGCTCCTGGATGATGGGCAAGGCCATGGCATCGCCAACCACGGCCATCACATTGATCTGATGATGCTCGATCAGGTCCAGAACATGTACGGGATCGAAGTTCTTGCGATCGCTCACATAGACCGGATGCCCGGAAAACAGGCTGATCAGGGTGGCCCACATGGCTGCGCCATGCATGAGCGGGGCCGCAGCCAGATAGGCCAGCGCCGGGCTGTTGGGCACCAGTTGCAGCAGCTCCTGCGGCCTTTCGATGGGAGGTCTGCGGAAGTAATAGCCGCCACCACCCAAGGCTCCCATGAACAGGGATTTATGCGGCCACATCACGCCCTTGGGCAGCCCCGTGGTGCCGCCGGTGCAGAGCATGAAGATATCGTCATCGCTGCGCTCAGCATCCGTGAGTTCCTTTTCACCTTCGGCCAGCACACATTCGTAGGGTTGCACTGTCCTGGGCAGGCCATGACGCTCCTCGCCAACCCGCAGCGCCAGGCGCAAAGTGGGCACCAGGGCAATGACTTCCAGCACCGACGCATCGAAGTCCGCTCCATAGACCAGGCCGCGCAGGTCCAGGCTGTTGAAAAGCCCCTGAAGCTCATCGGCCACGTAGCGGTAGTTGACGTTGACCGGCACGGCACCGATCTTGCTGCAGGCGAAAAAGGCCTCCAGATACTCGGCGCAGTTGTAGAGCTGGATGCCTACGTTGTCTCCCCGACCTATGCCACGCGCACGCAGCGCATTGCCCAGCTGATTGGCTCGCTCATCGAGCTGCCTGAAACTGAGCGTCTGCCCGCCGCAGCCAAAGGCAATGCGATCCGGCACAGCTTGCACCACCAACTCAAAAATATCCGCCAGATTGAAGGTCCGTGTCATCTCTTGTCTCCCTCTGTCTTCCCGTTTTACGAATCCACTTGTCCCGCAGGTGCTGCAATGCTCGACGACGGTCTGTCCACACTCATCGTCCGCTTGAACCTGGTACAGACCCTTGTGGTTTCGAGGGTGCATGCTCGCAGAGCGGTCAGCAGCGTCCGACAGCACCGGCCCTTAAAAAACATGCGCCAAGGCATTTCCCAGGACTTGGCCGAAGAAAGCAAAATCTCAGTGGAAACTCTCTCCATCCTCTGTCTTCAAATCGCCTCAAGCGATCTTTTTCGCAGTCACCATCGATGCATAGGGCTTGATGGTCCAGGCATAGATCAGCAGCGCCAGCGCATAAAAGGCGAGCATGCTGACCAGCGCCCAGCGCAGCGATTCATTGCCCGCCCGAACGATGAATGCATCGCTGAGCAGACCCACCGTCAGAGGTCCCAGACCACCGCCAACCGCAGTCAGCAGCAGGTTGTAGATGGACAGCGAAGTCGCCAGACGGCTGGAGGCAATCACATTGGTCAATGCAGCAAACACCGGCGCAGCCCAGAAGCTGGAGAAGATGGAGAACAGGCCGTAGTAGGCAATCGCATGCGGAATCTGCAGACCGGCCAGCGTCCACTGTCCCGCAGAGTCATTCAGATAGAACGCCAGCCCCAGCGGAATCGAAACCAGCGTCCCCAGAACCGGAACGCCAATCTGCCAGCGCACATCCCTCCTTGCCATCAGATCGGTGACCCAGCCACTGAGCAAAGCCCCCAAAATCGCCCCCGGCCCGCCGATGAATCCCATGATGGCGCCAGCATCCTTGAGCTGAAGACCATGGGAGCGCACCAGAAACGCGGTATTCCACATGCCGATCGCATAGCCCGAGAACGCCATCAGCATGCTGGCCAGCCCCAGGCCCACAAACGCCTTGTTGCGCACCAGGGCTGACATCACCTCGCTGAACCTCTCGGTTGCTGCCTGCACCACGGAACGACCTTCCTGCGCGCCGCGCAAGGGCTCACGGCAAGTCAAGCGCAACATCAAAGCGATCAGCACGCCGGGCACAGACAGCCACAGAAAGGCCGCACGCCAGCCATGATGCTGGGCAATCCAGGCTCCCACCCCCAGGCCCACCAGCGAGCCCAGATGCGGCCCCAGGCTGAACACGCTCATGGCTCGGCTGCGCTGCTCGGGCGGGTAGACGTCAGCGATCATGGTGGTCGATGCCGCCGTGCTGCCCGCCTCGCCCACAGCCACGCCCACACGAGCGGCCGTCAGGCTCCAGAAGCCCACCGCCATGCCGCAAAGACCCGTGGCAACGCTCCAGCCGGCGCAGCACCAGGCAATCAGGTTGCGGCGGTTGGTACGGTCGGCAAAGCGGCCAAAGGGTACGGCCAGAATGCTGTAGAACAGAGCAAAGGCCAGTCCCGTGAGCAAGCCCATGGCACTGTCCGAAACCCCCATCTCCTGCTTGATGGGCTGAATCAGCACCCCCATGATCTGACGGTCTATCATGCTCACGCCATAGACGAGCAACAGCACCAGCAGCAGATAGTGACGACGCCAGCCCGTCACATTGCTGACCGGCATCACCCTGGCCGAAGCGGCTTGCGGCAAACGGGCCGCAGCAGATGCACTCATTTCCTGTCTCCTGAAAAACGTGATCTCCGCCACGTGGATTGAATGGAGCTTCGTATGCCCGGCAAAAAGGACGCGGCACATTGCGGTGTGCCGCGCCAAGTCACTAGGCAAGCAGTTCGCAGAAGGGCAGGTCCTTGTCCGTACGGGGCTCGGCAGCCAGCCCCAGCACGCGTTCGCCAATGCTGTTGAGCACCACCTCGTCGGTTCCGCCCGCAATGCGCATGCCGGCAGAGCCGAACCACAGGCGCTCCACCATGGCAAAACGCTCGCCAAGTTCGCTGGCAGCCAGCACGCCGCGCTCGCCCAGCAAATCGATGGCGAAATAGCTGAATGACTGCAGCGCGGCAGCAGCCACGTTCTTGGCACCGCTCATTTCGGGGCCGGGCTGGCGGCCCTTGCTCAGCGCCGTCAGCGCGCGGCACTGCAGCAGCCATAGAGCCTGCTCCTTCAGATAGAGGTCGGCCCAGCGCTCGCGCAGGCGACCGTCCTGCAGCGCAGGCCTGCCGTCAAATCGATGATCGGCCAGCAGGCCAGCCGTGGTGCGCCACAGCTCGGCGGGCATCACTCCGCCAATGGCCAGGCGCTCTGCCATCAAGCCTGTCAGCGTGACCTTCCAGCCACCGCCCAGCTTTCCCACCACCTGACTATCGGGCACGAACACGTCCTCGAAGAAGACTTCGTTGAACTCGGACTCGCCCCCCGCCTGGCGAATCGGGCGCACGGTAACGCCGGGCGACTTCATGTCCAGGAAGAAGGTGGTCAAGCCTTCAAACTTGCTGGCTTGGGGATTGGTACGAGTCAATACCAGACCAAACTGGGCAAACTGCGCGAGAGAGGTCCAGACCTTTTGCCCGTTGATGATCCAGCCCTCGCGGCCATCGGTGGCGCGTTCGGCACGCGTGCGCACCATGCCCAGATCGGAGCCGGCCCCCGGCTCGCTCAGCAGCTGGCACCAGAGGTTTTTGCCTTCCAGGGCCGGAGCCGCATGCTTGCCCAGCACTTCAGCGCTGGCGTGCGCCATCACCGATGGCAACACCATGCCCAGGCTGACGTTGAACATGCCCGTGGGTACCTTGACCCGGCCCTCTTCCTGGCGCCAGATCAGCTCCTGCATGGGCGTGCCGCCACGGCCACCCAGCACCTTGGGCCAGGTAATCGCACCCAAACCCGCTGCTGCCTTCCTGCCCTGCCAGACCCGGGCTGCTTCCATGCGCTGCTCGGCAGTCATGTCGCGACCGAAGCAATCGTCGGCACTTGCCTTGGGCTGGGCATTGGCTTGCAGCCAGGCGCGGCATTCGGCGCGGAAGGCGGCTTCTTCAGGCGTGTCCTCAAAGTCCATGGACTGGCGGTCAGCTGCGGCCGAGCCCTGCACTATCGTCTCTTGCACAGGAGCAAGCAACCGCTTTTGCAACTCGGTCGCCACCTGCTCGCGCCAGGCGTGGATACTGCCCAGCTCCACGGCCTGCTGGCGCGCACGGCGGTAGAACAGATGGCAATCCAGCTCCCATGTATAGCCCATGCCGCCGTGGGTGTGCAGGTTTTCCTGTGCAGCATCCGATAGCGCCTGAGTGCTGCTCACGCGTGCTGCGGCGGCTGCGCCGGGCAGCTCGGGCGCACCATCAGCCAGAGCCATGTCTGCCGTCAGCGCCCAGGCTCCGTAGTAGCAATGCGCACGAGCCAGCTGGTTGTTGGTGTAGAGATTGGCCAGCTTGTGCTTGATGCCCTGATAGGAGCCAATGGGCCGGCCAAAGGCCTTGCGCTCCCTGGCATAGCGGCAGGCCATCTCCAGCGCGGAGTCGGCTGCTCCCAGCTGTTCAAAGGCCAGCATCACGGCAGCGCGATTGCGCACGCGTTCCAGCACCTGGGCTGCGCTGCTGGCTGCGCCGAGCTGCTCGGCCGCCGTGCCGTCAAAGCGCAACAAGGCATAGGGCTTGGAAGGATCCAGCGTCCTGAGCTTCTTGCGCTGCACCGAGCCGTCACACCTGAAGGCCAGCAGCACATCCGCACCCGTCGCATTGCGCGCCAGCGCCACCCCCCATTGCGCGGCCATGCCATCGGCCACCAGCGGACATTCCCCCTTCAGGGTCCTGCCGTCAAACAGGGGCAGAGCGGATGGAGGGTCCTGTCCGTCCGTCGGCGCTGCCAGGCAGCCAATGCTTCCACCCGAAACCGGCAGCAACCATTGCCGTCGTTGTGCAGACTGCTCCTGTGTAGATAGCAGGACGGCCTGCACCGCCAGATACATGGTCGATGCCAGAGGCACGGGGCTGAGCTGGCGGCCCACTTCCTCGGCCACCACGCACATTTCCATGGCACCGAGGCCGATACCGCCACAGTCCTCCGGCAGCATCAGGCTGCTCACACCCAACTGGGCCATGCCGCTCCATACGTCCTGGGCATGATGACTCTCGCCCTCGCCCTCGAGCAAGGCACGCGCCTGCGTCAGCGGCGATTCCCTGGTCAGGAATTTTCGTATTTCGTTGCGCAATGCGTTCTGGTCGTCACTGAAATCGAAGTTCATCTTTTTGTCTCCACCCATTCTTCCAAGGCTCAAACCACGGCAGTGACATGTGCGACATCCGGTAGCACCGCAGCCACACTCCACTGCCTTGCAGCGGGAAGCGCCAGACTCAGCACCAGATCCGCACCCTTGTCGCCAATCACCACCGATGCAGCATTCGTATTGCCCGACACCAGGTGCGGCATGATCGAGGCATCGATCACACGCAGCCCCTGCACGCCCTTGACCCGGAGGTCTGGCGTGACCACGCTTCGCGGGTCAGTGACATGGCCCATGCGGCAGCTGCCGCTGGCGTGGTGGCCCGAGCCCATGTACATGGAGATCCAGTCCAGCAGCTCCTCGTCGCTTTGCAGGCCAGGTGCCGGGCGTGTCTGCGTTTCGATCAGGCCGGCCAGCGCGGGTTGGCGGGCAATCCTGCTGGCCATGCGTACTCCATGGAGCAGCGCCTTGCGGTCACGCTCGTCATGCAGATAGTTCATGCGAATGCTGGCCAGCTCCTCGGGATGGCGGCTCTTGAGCCGGAGCTGGCCGCGTGAATACGGGCGCACCTGGTAGGGCGCCATCGTCATGCCGGGGAAGGCCTCGGTACGATAGCTCCTGCCCTTTTGCATATAGCCTTCGATATCGCCGGTCACGGGCAGGCCGTGAATCTGGATGTCGTTGTAGGGCAGGCTCGCATCGCTGCTGAACCAGGCGGCAAACTCCGAAGCCGGCATGGCCATGGCGCCCTGCCTGGTCAGCAGGTATTGGATGAGCGAAGCGCCAATGCCCAGGCCGCGCAGCGAGCGGTTGAGGCTGGGCGTGCCGGCCTTCATGCGCCAGGACATGGGGACAATCGCATGGTCCTGCAGATTGGCGCCCACGCCGGGCAAATCCACCTTGACCTCGACCCCCATCTCCTGCAGATGCGCTGCCGGGCCGATGCCCGAAAGCATCAGCAAATGGGGCGACTGCAGGGCCCCTGCACACAGCAGGACCTCCTTGCCTGCGCGGGCGGTGTGGCTTGCGCCGGCCTTGTCCTTCCAGTGCACCGTGCTGGCGCGCAGCCCGTCAAGACCTATGCGGGTGACCAGCACCTGCATGCGCACATCCAGATTGCGCCTCTGCATGGCGGGCTCGATGGCGTTTTTGGCCACCGACGAGCGCTGACCGTTCTTGAGATTGACCTGAAACAGCCCTGCACCGTCGGGATGGCCGTTGTTGAAATCCTTGCAGGCGGGCATGCCGGCTTGAACGGCAGCCTGCACCATGGCCAGCGATACAGGATGTGGGTTGTGCAGATTGTTGGCCGTCAGCGGCCCGCCCCGCCCATGCCAGGGCCGGGTGAATTCTTGTTCGCTGCGCTGCTGGTCTTCTGTGCGCACGAAGTAGGGCAGCAACTCGTCATAGCTCCAGCCCGCTGCCCCTTGCTCAGCCCAGCTGTCGAAGTCCGCCCGATCGCCGCGCACATAAATCATGCCATTGATGGAGGATGAGCCGCCCAGACGCTTGCCTCGCGGCAGACTGATGCGGCGCTTGGCTGCGTAGTGCTCGGGCTCTGTTTCGTGCCCCCAGGAATAACGAGGACTGTTGATCATCTGGCCCCAGCCCGAAGGCATGGAGACCAGCAAATCCTGATGGCTCGCGCCGCCTTCGAGCAACAAGACCTTGTGCTGCCGGTTCTCGCTCAGCCGCGCAGCCAGTGTGCCGCCCGCCGAGCCCGCGCCTATGACGATGTAATCGAAGACTTCATCCATGTCCTGTCTCCATTGATGTATTTATCGGATGAGTGTCTGCACATGGGACAAGCCCTGGCCCGCCCCTCGCGGCACATCTGTGCTCTTGTCAGGCTCTTGCACTCTTGCCGTAGAAGGTCTGGCCCTTGGCCGCCATATCGCGCAGCAGCTGCGGCGGGCGCAGCTGCTCGCCAAACAGATCGGCCAGACGGTCGGCCTCGGCCACGAACTGCGGCAGACCTATGCCGTCGATAAAGCAGAAGGGGCCGCCGGTGTAGGCCGGAAAGCCCACGCCGAAAATCGAGCCGATGTCGCCATCGGCCGGCGCCAGCAGCACGCCCTCCTCCATGGCACGCGCGCCTTCGACGGCCTGCACATAGAGAATGCGCTGCTTGAGGTCGTGCGCGCTGGGTTGCAGGGCTTTGAGCGGGTAATGCTCGGCCAGCCCGGGCCAGATGCGCTTGCCGCTGCCACCCTCACTAGGGTCGTAGTCATAGAAGCCCTTGCCCACCTTGCGGCCCAGGCGGCCCAGCTCGAACAGCTTGCCGATTACGGGCACGGAACGACCGGGCCTGTATTCCTCGGGGAACTCCTTGGCCTGGGCTTCGCCCGCATGCTTGGACAGATCAATCGACAACTCGTCGGTAATCGCCAGAGGTCCCACAGGCATGCCCGCATGTTTTGCACAGTTCTCTATCAATGCAGGGGCAATGCCTTCGGCCACCATGCCGATGGCGTCATCCACAAATGCACCGATGAAGCGGCTGGTGAAAAAGCCGCGCTTGTCGTTGACGACAATAGGCGTTTTCCTGAGCTGAGCCACGAAGTCCAGTGCCTGCGCCAGCGTGGCATCCGATGTCTGCTTGCCGCGAATCACTTCCACCAGCGGCATCTTGTCGGCCGGCGAGAAGAAATGCAGACCGATGAAGCGATCGGGCCGCTCGCTCGCCTGCGCCAGCAGGCTGATGGGCAGGGCCGAGGTATTGCTGGCCAGCACGCAGCCAGGCGGCAGCACAGAGTCCAGCTTGCGGGTCACTTCGGCCTTGATGGCACGGTCTTCGAACACGGCTTCGACCACCATGTCGGCATCGCGCAGCTGCTCGTAATCGGTGCAGGGCGTGATGCGAGCGAGGATGGAATCGGCCTTCTCGCGGCTGTGGCGGCCCTTGTCAACCTGCCTGGCCAGCACCTTCTGGGAGTACTGCTTTCCCTTGTCCGCAGCTGCCTGATCCCGGTCTATCAGCACCACCTGAATACCGCGCTGGGCGGCCACCAGGGCAATGCCCGCGCCCATCATTCCCGCGCCGATCAGGCCCAGCTTGCGGCACTTGAAAGGCTCAAAACCTGCGGGACGGTGCATGCCCTTCTCGGCCTTGGTCTTGTTGACGAAGAGCGTGCGGATCATGCCCCGCGCCACAGGGCTGCGCGACAGCGTGGCCATGTACTTGCTCTCGATGCGCAGACCCTTGTCCATGGGCAGCTGGCAGCCTTCGTAGATGCAGCTCTGAATGCACAGCGGCGCCGGCATATTGTGAAATGTCTTTGCCTGCAGCAGGGTGTTGCCCACCACGAAAGCCGGGGCCACACGTGGGTCCAGCGGGCCGCCACCCGGGATGCGAAAGCCTTTCACATCCCAGGGCTGAACCGCCGTGGGACTGGCCAGCAGCCAGGCCTTGGCAGCGCCTAGCAGCTGCTCGGGAGCCACCACTTCGTCCACCAGACCGGCTTCCCTGGCCTTCACGGCCTGCAGCTGCTTGCCTTCCATCAGAAAAGGCATGGCAGCCAGAATGCCGATCATGCGCGGCAGGCGCTGGGTGCCGCCGGCGCCGGGCAGCAAGCCCACTTGAGCTTCGGGCAAACCGAGCATGACCATGGGTGCATCGGCTGCAATGCGGCGATGGCAGGCCAGGCAGATTTCATAACCACCGCCCAGCGCCATGCCGTTGATGGCCGCCACCAGCGGCTTGCCCAGGGTCTCCAACTTGCGCAGCAGCCTGGACAGCGATGCGCAGGACGCGAACAGTTCCTCGATGGGCATGTCTGCCATGGCGTCGATATTGGCCTCCATGCCCATCAGGTCGGCCCCCGCGACAAAGCTGTCCTTGCCCGAGGTGATGATGCCGCCGCGCACCCGGTCGTCGCCTTGCATGCGTGCAATACAGACCTCCAGGCTGTCCATGAACGCCTGATCGATCACATTCATGGTCTTGCCGGGGTAATCCAGCGTCAGCGTGGCGATGCCGTCCTCATCTACGGCGTAGCGAATGATCTCTGTTGTCATGATTTCTGCTTCCTCACTCACACGCGTTCGATGATCATGGCCGAGCCCATGCCCGCCGCCACGCACAGGCTGATCAGCGCCGTGCGCTTGCCGCTGCGCTCCAGCTCGTCCAGCACCGTGCCAAGAATCATGGCGCCGGTGGCTCCCAGAGGATGGCCCATGGCGATCGCTCCGCCGTTGACGTTCATGCGCTCATGGGGAATGTCCAGCTCCTCCATCATGGTCAGCACCACCGTGGCAAAGGCCTCGTTGAGCTCCCACAGGTCGATGTCAGAAGCCTGCATGCGCGCACGCTCCAGCACCTTGCGCGCGGCATGGGCCGGGCCGTCCAGCATCAGGGTCGGCTCGGAGCCTATGCTGGCAAACGCGCGGATGCGGGCCCTGGGCTTCATGCCCTGCCTGGCACCGGCCTCAGCCGTGCCGATCAGCACGGCAGCCGCACCGTCGACAATGCCCGAGCTGTTGCCGGCATGGTGATGATGGTGAATCTGCTCGACCTGCGGATAGCGCTGCAGTGCCACGCTGTCATAGCCGTACTTCTGGCCCATTTCGGTGAACGCGGGCTTGAGTGCCGCCAGCGACTCGACCGTGGTCTCGGCTCGAATGGTCTCGTCCTTTTCCAGCAGCGTCATGCCCAGGAAGTCCTTGACAGGCACGACAGACCTGTCGAAGCGCCCTTGAGCCCAGGCCGCAGCCGCACGACGATGGCTTTCGGCCGAGTAAGCATCCAGATCCTGGCGGCTGTGGCCGCGCAGCGATGCCAGCAGATCGGCCGAGATGCCCTGCATCACGAAATAGGTCTTGCTGGCCAGCTGCGGGTCCTGCGCCCAGGCACCACCGTCCGAGCCCATGGGCACGCGGGACATCATCTCCACACCGGCACCGATCGTCATATCGGCCTGACCGGACATGACCTTGGCCGCCGCAAAGCTCACCGCCTCCAGGCCCGAGCCGCAGTAGCGGTTGATCTGCACGCCGGCCACGCTCTGTGCATAGTCGGCCTGCAACACCGCCATGCGGCCCACGTTACCGCCCTGCTCGCCCACTGGCACCACACAGCCCATGACCACGTCGTCCACCATCGCCGTATCGAGCCGATTGCGCTCACGCAGCGCCACCAGCGGCTGCGCGGCCAGCCAGACCGGCGTCACCTCATGCAGCGCTCCATCCGGCTTGCCCTTGCCCCGGGGGGTACGGACATGGTCGAAGATCAATGCCTCCATCTGCTTTCCTCACATCACCAGGTTGTTATCGAGTTCTTTTTCAGATTGCCATACGGCTTTTGCCCCAACCTACCTGATTCAGACTAGGGGCAGACTATGAGAAAAACAGGCCGCAACCTCCCCTGGTGGCACATGGCTTGCCCCTCCGGGCGCGAAAGCCGGTTTGCGCCGCAAGAATGCCCGCATCGGGGGCTTTGTCGCCTTCGGTGCCACAGCTCTCGTGCTCATGAGTGACAAAAAAGCCTCCCGGCTTACCCCACCGGAAGGCTGTTGGAAAAGCTGTCGGGCTCAGGCCACCAGACCACCGCCGTTGACCGGCAGCACCTGGCCGTTGACCCACTCCGCTTCGGTCGATGCCAGATAGCTCACGGCCGCACCCACATCCTGGGGCGAGCCGGCCCGGCCCACGGAAGTGCCTTTTCTGGCGATCTTCTCCGAGCCCTCCCAGTTGTTCATGGTGCCCAGCGACAAGGCGTTGGCCGTCACTCCATGCGGGCCGACCTCGCCCGAGAGATTGCGAATGAAGCCAATCGCTGCCGCCTTGGCTGCACCATAGGCGCACAGCCCCATGCCCGTGGCCGTGCGCGCTGCATCGGAGTTGATGGCCACGATGCGCCCCCAGCCCTTTTGCTGCATGGCGGGCAGCAGAGCCTGGCAGGCATGCATCAACCCGTGCAGATTGAGCTGCAGCCAGGCGTTCCATTCGGACTCGGGCGACTGCAGAAACGGCGTGTAGCCCCAGCCCTGGGCCGGGATGCCGGCGTTGTGCACAAAGATATCGACCACGCCGACCTCGTCCCGGATGCGCTGCGCCATGGCAAAAATGGCGTCGCGATCCGTCAGATCCGCCGCCTGTGCCGATGCCTTCAATCCCGCCTCGCGCAATTGACACGCCGCACTCTCGGCGCGGTCCTGATGAAAGTCGTTCACCACCACATGCGCGCCCTGCGCGGCCAGTGCCTGCGCGATGCCGAACCCCATGCCGCGCCCGGCACCGCTGACCAGCGCCACTTTCCCATCCAGCCTGAACATATCTTGCTCTCCTTTTCTATGGAATATCCAGTGTTGACCTGGCTTTCATCCCGGACATACTCCAAATGGACGGGGTCAAAACCGGCGGGATCCACAAGATGGAAAAGTCGCAGACAAAAACAGGAGACCGACTTGAGTACAGAACACCCTTTCCAAGGTCAGGGCCCGGGGCCTTTGAGCGGAATTCGCGTCATCGAATTGGCAGGCATAGGCCCTGCCCCCTTTGCCGGCATGATGCTGGCCGATATGGGTGCCGAAGTGATTCTCATCGAGCGCAGCGCCGACCATGCAGCTGCATCCCGCTACCCGCGCATGGCGCAGAACCGGGGCAAGAAGTCCATCGCGCTGGACCTCAAGTCAGAGGGCGGACGCGCCGCCGCCTGGAAGCTTATCGAGTCTGCCGACGCGCTGATCGAAGGCTTCAGACCCGGCGTGATGGAGCGCCTGGGCTTCAGTCCCGAGGAAGTCGCCCTCCGCGCACCCCGCCTGGTCTTTGGCCGCGTCACCGGCTGGGGCCAGACCGGCCCCCTGTCCCAGGCCGCAGGCCATGACATCAATTATGTGGCGCTGACAGGCGTGTTATCCACCTCCATGCGCCCCGGCCAAGCTCCCGTGCTGCCGCCCACCATCGTGGGCGATATGGCGGGCGGCGCCATGTTCTTGCTGTTCGGCATCATGTGCGCCATGCACGAGGCACGTCAATCCGGCAGGGGTCAGGTGGTGGACGCAGCCATGATCGACGGAGTGACCGCCATGAGTGGCCTGATGCACCAGATGCGCAGCGGCATGGGCTACTGGAAGGACGATCCCGCGCAGAATCACTTTCTCAACACTTCACCCTTCTATGAAGTGTTCGAGTGCGCAGATGGCAAGCACATCACCCTGGGCGCCATCGAACCGCAGTTCTATGCCTTGCAGCTGCAAAAGCTGGGCCTGACCGATATCGATCCCAAGCGACAGTACCAGAGCTCCGACTGGCCCGAAGTCAAGGCCCGCGTGGCAGAAATCGTGTGCAGAAAGACGCAGGCACAGTGGTGCGAAGAGCTCGAAGGCAGCGATGTCTGCTTTGCCCCGGTACTGAGTCTGGCCGAGGCACCTGCTCATCCGCACAACGCCCAGCGCAATCTGTTCATCGACCTGGAAGTGGACGGCAGCACCCAGCGCCAGCCCTCACCGGCCCCACGCTTTTCACGCACCCCCGCGCGCAGCCCCACACCAGGAACCAGGATCGGGCAGGACACCGATGCCGTGCTCGCATCCTTGGGCTATGCCAGGGCAGATATTGCGGCGCTGCGCGAAAGCAAGGCATGCGCCTGAGCAGCTGCCTGATATAGCGACTATCAAAATAGAAGCTGCTAGCGCTATAAATCAATAGAATTCATATTCTTTTAACTCTGATACCTATTGATATCAAGCGCTAGCAGCTATTAGTTTTGCATGCAGTGCTCTTTGCCGGGCAAATGTCGTGGACCGGGAACCGGGTTTCACGCTCCAACGCAAGACAAGCCCAGGAGACACAAGGCCCCTGCAAGGGTTTGCAGGGCACTATGTTGAATGCACGCTTGATGAAGCGACCTTGTTACGGCCAGTCATCTTGGCGCTGTACAGCGCCTTGTCGGCCGAACGCAAAATCGTCGACATGTCCAGATCTCTTGCCGGCACCCAGGCAGCACAACCTATGCTGACCGTGATGCACCCGAATTCGCTTCCAGTGTGCGCAATGGCAAGCTGAGCGACCGCCTCACGAATATTCTCGGCAATGAGCACCCCTCCGTCCAGGGGGGTGTCCGGCAACACCACGATGAATTCCTCACCTCCATAGCGTGCCGCACTGTCTTCCGGGCGCCGAATATTGTCGCCAATGCATTTCGCCACGGTCGCCAGAGCAGCATCCCCGGCCTGATGCCCGTAAGTGTCGTTATAGGCCTTGAACCAATCGATATCGACGAACAACAGCGAAAAAGCGCTGTGATTTCTTTTTGCCCTGCGCCATTCGTGGTCGATGATTTCATCGAGTTTGCGGCGGTTGCTCAAGCCAGTCAGTCCGTCGGTACGCGCCAGCATCGCCAATTCGGACTCTGCGCGCATGCGGCGTTTGAGCTGCGCTCCGAAAGCGAAAGACAGGCCAATGAAAGCCATCGTGAGCGTCGCCATGACAGAGGCTATCAGCAAGGCTCTCTGTCGCCAGGCCGCGTAAATATCGGAATGCGCCTTGGCCACCATGATGATGAATGGAAGGCTGGGCAGATTCTTAAAGTAATAAGCCCGCTGGGTGCCATCGAGGTACGACGTATCCGAAAAGCTGCCTTCGGGTGCCGACATGAACTGCCGGAACGTGCTTGCATTGCGGATATTGCGCCCGATGACTCTTGCATCGAAGGGCTGCCGCATCATCATGGCTCCATCTTTCCTTATCAAGGCCAGCGATCCGTGTTTACCTAGCGAAAGCGCAGAAAACAGTTTCTGAAAGTACTCCAGCTGAACATCCATCAGCACAATGCCGGCGAAAGAGCCGTCCGCATGGGAAATCCGACGACTCAGAGGAATGCTCAGGGAGCCGCCATGCAGCGTGGATGAATAAGGGTCCCCCACGTAGAGACCGATGCTTGGACTCTCTTTATGCACTTTGAAAAAGTCATGATCCGCGTAATGCCCGTTCACCAAATCCGCGCCCCCTGCATTAAGGGCAATTTTTCCGTCTGCGTCAAGAACCAGGATGGATCCCAGATAGGTGGCGGTTGCGGCCTTGTCGAACAAGGCCGCATTACGCACATGCGGCGAGGCGGCCATCACTTCGGAATCGTTGAGTCCATCGACCACGGCTTGCAACGACAGTGCATAGAGCTCGAAGTTCCGAACCACGTCATTTTCAGCAAGAAGGGCCACATTGCGCGATGTTTCTATCGCGTGCTCCATCGTATCCAGCCGGCTCTGATAGAGGACGACGGTACAGATCACTGTCATCGACAGCGCAATGACCCCCCCCACCAAGAGCATTGCATAGGGCGCACTAGAAATGGAGTTGAAGTGATCAAAAGCAGGCTTGCGAAATAGTTTCATGTCGTTGCTTTATTTGAGCGAGCCAGTCACATTTCTTCTATTTAGCCATGCAAGTGCTTTCTTCCGCAGGAACACCGGATACTCACCCCTGCGCCGGTCATTGTGCCTTGGTTTCTCTGATGAGGGGCGGGGGTTATCTTGCCCTGGCAGGCATTCGCACCTCGACCGCCAGCTTGTTTTCAAACGATTGAAGTCGAGGCTGCTCTACACCCGATCACAAGCGACCTGAACCGGGCCTCCCATCAACATGCTGTCGCGAGGAATTTTCCACGGTCAGGGTTGAACGCAGTGAGCCCGGCTCTGCTCCAGATACAAAAAAACGGGCCGAAGCCCGCTTTTTATCTACACCGACCGTCGTCACTTGTTCCCCAGCCAGGCCACGCTGTTGAGGAAGATGCGCACCAGCTCGGTCTGGCGGCGCACCCCCGTCTTGGAAAAGATGGAGCGCAGATGGGCTCGCGCCGTGTTGCGGCGGATGTTGAGCGCTTCGGCGGCCTCCTCCAGCGACAGGCCGTTGGCCAGCTGGATGGCCAGCGAAGTCTCGGCCGGCGTCAGCTGGAACAGCTGCTGGGCCAGCTTCACGGGAGGGTCGGCCTTGCCGCCGGTGTCGCGTACAAAGACGGCAACACTGGGGCGCTGCTTGCCCTCGGTCCACTCGTCGGGAGAAATGCTTTGCACCACCACGCCCCAGTTGAGCTGGCCCGACTGGCGGCTGACCGACATGCCTTCGGTCATGGACAGGCGCGAGACCTGGGTATGCATGAGCGCATCCTTGATCAGGCGCTGCAGCTTGCGGTTGTCGTTGGCGTAGTTGGCCTCCAGCATGCCGCCGGAGATCTTCAGGCCGTCCTGCATGTCCAGAATGCTGGCCGCGGCGGGATTGCACTCCAGCACATTGCCGTTCTGATCGAGGATGACCACCCCCACCATCAGCTGGGCCGTGGCCTTGCTGTAGAGGGAGATGACCTGACGGTCCTGGTTCACCGACAGATGCAGGTTCAGCGCGCGCTTGATATGCGGCAGCATCATGGAGCCAAAGGCACGCTCCTGCTTGTTGAAAGCCGGGGCACCTTCGGGCCGCGTGATGCGCAGACCGTAGACGCAGCTGTCCTTGGTGACGATGTCGGCAGCCATCACGTGGAACACCTGCAGCTGCTTGCACCAGTCGTTGTAGTAGCTCGAAGCGCGCCACTCGGACTCGGGCATCACATCCCCCACCGTCACGATACGGTCGGTAGGCATGCTACGAAACGGGCTCATGCTGATCTTGGGGCAGTTCGGCATCAGATCGCGGCGGTCGCCTGCGGCCGAGACGATCAGCCCCACATCATCGGCGGAGCCGGGGCGCACTATGAGCGAGGCGTAATTGCCTCCCAGTTGCAGACGCAGAGTCTCCAGAAAAGGCTTCCAGCCTTCCGGGTCCATGGCAGCTTCATAGAGCTGACTGATCAGCGCACTGAACTGCTCTGCGCTCACGAAGGGCGCATCGACCGATGCGCGCACGGGGGCCGGGGTGTCGAATATGGGCACATCCTTGATCACGCAAGCGATGGAACTTGGCGTGTAGGTGGAAAAACCCATCTTGGCGAAAGCGCTGACCATCATGTTCAACTCCTTGGCTGAAGGTTGGTTGCAGACAGATCAGTTCAGCTCAAACAGGCCGGCCGCGCCCATGCCGCCGCCAATGCACATGCTCACCACCACAAAACGCACGCCGCGGCGACGCCCCTCCAGCAGGGCATGACCCACCAGACGTGCGCCCGACATGCCGAAGGGGTGGCCGATGGAGATCGCGCCGCCGTTGACGTTCAGGCGCTCATCGGGAATGCCCAGTTTGTCGCGGCTGTAGATCACCTGGCAGGCAAATGCCTCGTTGATTTCCCACAGGCCGATGTCGCCAACCGTCAGCCCATGCTGCTTGAGCAGCTTGGGGATGGCATAGACGGGGCCGATCCCCATTTCATCGGCACGGCAGCCTGCCACGGCCACGCCGCGATAGGTGCCCAGTGCCGCGAGTCCGCGACTGCGGGCTTCGTCGGCACTCATCACCACACAGGCGCTGGCACCATCGGACAGCTGGGATGCATTGCCGGCCGTGATGAACTGGCCTTGCTCCACCCACTGGCCGTTCTTCCATACAGGCTTGAGCTTGGCCAGACTCTCCAGCGTGGTGTCGGCACGGTTGCCCTCGTCGCGGGTCAGCGTGACTTCCTCGCTGCCGGTGACATTGCCTTCCTTGTCAAACAGCTGCTTGACCGTGGTCAGCGGCACGATTTCATCGTCGAACAGGCCACGGGCCTGTGCGGCGGCCACGCGCTGCTGGCTGCGCAGCGAGTACTCGTCCTGGGCTTCACGGCTGATGCCGTAGCGCTGACTGACCAGCTCGGCCGTCTCTATCATTTGAATGTAAGCCGTGGGCTCTGCGGCCAGCACCGCCTTCGACTGGGCTCGGTACGAATTCTTGTACTTGTTCTGAACCAGGGAAATGGACTCCAGGCCTCCGGCGACGGCAATATTCATCTCGCCGGTCATGACACCCTTGGCAGCCGTGGCAATGCTCATGAGGCCCGATGCACACATGCGGTCGATCACCATGCCGCCCACGGATTCCGGCAGGCCGGCGGTGTAGCCGCACAGACGCCCCAGGTTGTAGCCCTGCGTGCCCTGCTGCGCGGCAATGCCCAAAATGACATCATCCACATCCGCACCAGCCACGTTCGCCTTGTTGAGCGCCGCGCGAATGACGTGTCCGCCCAGCACCGGGGCTTCGGTGTCGTTGAAGGCACCACGGTAAGCCTTGCCTATGGGAGTACGTGCCGTCGAAACGATGACTGCGTCTTTCATGTCTTTGTCTCCTAACTTTCTTTTCGTCGCGCCCTGGGCAGCTTTTGCTGCCGTATCGAGGTCGGCCACTCTGTCGGTGGCTCGTCCCTCCTCACAAAAAAATGCAACCGCCCACCGAAGCAGGCGCTTGCACACACTCAATTTTCCGGGATAAAGAACAGCCTGCTGATGGTTTCAACCACACAGCCGGGTTTATCCTGATTCTTGACCTGTACGGTGATTCGGATCGTGACCTGTACGCCGTCTTCCCCGATCGGGGTCGCCGCCACCACCTCGCCACTGCCACGCACGAAGCTGTTCACCAGCACCGGAGCCGGAAAACGCACCTTCTCGCAACCATAGTTGACGCCCATCTTCAGCCCCTGATAGCTGACCAGCTGAGGCAAAAACAGATTGGCCAGCGACAGCGTCAGATATCCATGGGCCACGCAGGCGCCGAACGGGCCGCTCCTGGCCTGCTCCGGGTCCACATGAATCCATTGGTGATCGCCCGTGGCATCGGCAAACTGATTGATGCGCTCCTGCGTGATCTGCACCCATTCGGTCTCGCCCAGCTGACGTCCCACCGATGCCTGCACCGAGGCTGCCGAGTCAAACAGCATCTTGTCTGCGACTGCATTCATGCTCAGGCCCTCTGCGAGCTGACGGACACCACTTCACCCGTCATGTACGAGGAGTAGTCGCTGGCCAGGAAGATCATCACATTGGCTACTTCCCAGGGCTCGGCACCACGGCCAAAGGCTTCCTTCTCGGACAGCTTGGCCAGCAGCTCTTCAGAGGCGGACTTCTTGAGAAAGGCGTGAATGGCGATGGAAGGTGCCACGGCGTTGATGCGGATGCCGAATTCGGCCGCTTCCAGCGCCGAGCAGCGCGTGAGGGCCATCACGCCTGCCTTGGCCGCTGCGTAGTGAGCCTGCTCGGTCTGGGCGCGCCAGCCCAGCACCGAGGCGTTGTTGACGATCACGCCCTTGCCGCGTGGCTGCATCAGCTTGAGCGCTGCGCGCGTCATGCGGAAGGTGCCGGTCAGCGTGATGTCGATGACCTTGTTCCACTCGTCATCGCCCATGTCGACGACCTTGCAACTGGTGCCCAGACCCGCGTTATTGATCAGCACATCGATCCCGCCCATGGCGCTGTCGGCTTCGGAGATCAGCGCCTGAACCTGTTCTTCCCTGCTCACGTCGCAGAGCTTGCCAAAGACCTGGGTCAAACCCGTGTCCTTTTTGATCTGCTCCACGGCTTCGGCCAGCCGGCGCTCATGCACATCGGAGATGAACAAGGCCTTGCAGCCCTCCTCCGCTGCTCGTTTTGCAGCTGAAAAGCCGATACCGGCGCCAGCAGCAGCGGTAACGAGCACAGTTTTGTCTTTGAGCAGGCCGTGGGGAGCAACGTAGAAGGGAGCGCTAGTCATTTGTCATTCAGAAGGTAGTTACCCTGATCTTCCGGCTCCCGCTGCGCTGCAGCATCGTCACTTTGGACGATAGGTCATTCCCTAGTGTCGCTGGAAGGACATTTCAAAGGAGAAAATGCTGCAAACCACAAGGAAGAACCTGCGGTTCACAGCATCTTCTTTGGAGCCACTCAGCGTATTCACCTACTCCAATGACCGAGCACCAGGGCACTCGCTCAGCGCGGCATGCCCAGTGCGCGTTCGGCCATGAGGTTCATCTGAATCTCGTTGGTGCCTGCGTAGATGGTGTCGGCACGGCTGACCAGCCATAGCTGCTGCAAAGCGCTGAACGCCGGATCCTTGAGCACCAGTTCGCCCTGCTCGCCCAGCACATCCATGGCCAGCTCTCCCAGATCACGGTGCCAGTTGGACCATGCATATTTGGATACGGAAGCCACACGGAAGGGCGTGCTCTCATCGCTGGAGCGCAGCGCATGGGCGCGCAGAGTCTGCAGGCCCATATCGGCCTTGGCCAGGCGCTGACGGATCAGCGGATCGCGGGCCGCGCCATTGCGCCTGGCCAGGGCCAGGATCAGGTCCAGCTCATGACGGAAATGCGCCTGCTGGCCCAGAGTGGACGCACCGCGCTCGCAGCCCAGCAGATACATGGCGACCTTCCAGCCATCGCCCACGGGGCCCAGATGCAGGGTGCCGTCGGTACGTGCACCGTCGAAGAAAACTTCATTGAACTCCGAGGTGCCGGTGATCTGGCGAATCGGACGCACCTCCACGCCGGCCTGCTTGATGGGCACCAGCAGCAGCACCATGCCCGCATGGCGGGGGCTGGCAGTGCTCGCTCCGACCTCGTCGGTGCGAGCCAGCACAAACACCCATTCGGACTCATGGGCCCAGGAAGTCCAGACCTTCTGACCGTTGATCACCCATTCGCCCGTGGCCGCATCACGATGGGCTTTGGTACGAATGCCCGCCAGGTCGGAGCCCGCGCCGGGCTCTGAGTAGCCCTGAGCCCAATAGTCGGTACCGGCCAGAATGCCAGGCAGAAAACGCTGTTTCTGCTCGGGCGTGCCAAAAGCCATCAGCGTGGGGGCCAGCAGGGTCTCGCCAATGTGACCGATGCGGCCTGGGCCACCGCAGCGTACATACTCCTCGTGGAAGATGACTTGCTGGGCCAGCGGGGCGTTACGGCCGCCATACCGGGCCTCCCAGCCCAGCCCCGTCCAGCCGCCCTTGGCCAGCTCCTGCTCCCACTCCTTGGCCAGTTGTGCGTCATAACCCTCGGCCCCCAGACCGCTGGCATGCTTGAGCGGGGCGAACCGCCCTGCCAGATGTTGCGTCATCCATTCACGCACTTCAGCGCGAAAGGCTTCATTGATTTCCGACTCCTGCATCTTCATGCGGCCTCCGTCACGCTCTCGTCCAACAAACGCGCAGCCACCAGCTCGCGCCACTGCTCCACCGTGCCCATGCGCTGGCTGGATGCCTGCGCGCGGCGGAAGAACAGATGCGGATCAAACTCCCAGGTGAATCCCACGCCGCCGTGCAACTGAATGCTTTCACGCGTGGAAAAGAGAGCAGCCTCCGTTGCATCTGTGCGAGCTTGAGCCGCAAAGTAGCTCAGATCGCTTGTGCCGTCAGCGGTATCAGCTATGAAAGCTGCTGCATAGACGGCAGAACGAGCGGTCTCCACCTTCACCAGCATCTGCGCTGCCCGGTGCTTGACGCCCTGAAAGCTGCCCACGGCCCTGCCGAACTGCTGGCGCTCCTTGGTGTATTCCACAGCCAGATTCAGCGCGCGCTCGGCCACGCCGACCTGCTCAGCCGCCAAGCCGATGGCCGCCAGATTGCGCGTCTGCGCCCACAGGCTCCTGAGCGCCTCGCCATGCATCAGCACGGCAGCGCCGCTCAATCTCACATTAACGGCCATGACATCGGCACTGCTGCGTGTGGCGTCCACCGTCGCCAGCGCCTGCACGCTCAGACCTTCGGTCTTGGCATGCACCTCCAGCAGGCCCATCGAGCCGCAAGGCAGGGTAGCGGGCAGCAGGAACACATCGGCATGTGCGCCTGATCCCACCTGACTCCACTGGCCATTGAGCACCAGCGCATCGCCTTCGAGCTTCACGATCGCGGCCTCGGGCAGTTCGCCGCGCACCGTCATGCCCAGCACGCAGATCCGGCCCGAGGTGGCCAGGCGCTCCACCACGCCCAGGCCCTGCTCGGTCTGGCTCAACGCCTGCCACAAAGGCGTCACCGCGACAACAGCATCAAAAAACGGCACGCAGGCCAGGTGATAGCCCATCTGCTCCTGAAGCAGCACCAGCTCGCGCCAGCCCAGACCCATGCCACCTGCGGCTTCAGGCAGGGCCACGCTGCACCAGCCCATGTCCAGCACTTCCTGCCACAGGGCACGGTCCAGCCCGCCCTCGGTTTCAGAAACCTTGCGCACCTGCGCCGTGCTGCTTTTTTCCTGCAGAAACACCGCGGCGCTCTCGGCGATCATTTTTTGTTCTTCGTTCAGACTTAAATCCATGATGGCTCGCGTCCTGAGTTCTTCATCGAATGGGAAGGCCGGGCCCCATGCCCCGGCTGTTTCTTCTGTTTAGGTCCCGTAGACCTTCTGAGGGGCCTTGCCCTCGGCGATCAGTTGATCGACCACAGCTGACAGCTCGGCAGGCTCCCAGCGCGCCTGCTTGTCATTGATCTTGCCGGTGAACCAGCCGTCGGCCACGGACAGCTCGCCGCCCTTGGCTTCAAAGCAGCGGCCCGTCACATGCCTGGACTGGGTGCTGCCCAGCCAGACGACGATGGAGGCCACATTCATCGGGTCCCAGACGTCGAAGCCGGACTCGGGCTTCTTGACCATATCGGGCATGGCGCCTTCGGTCATGGACGTGCGCGCAGCAGGTGCCAGACAGTTGGCGGTGATGCCGTAGCGCGCCAGCTCCGCGGCCTGCACCAGAGTCAGACCGGCGATGCCGGCCTTGGCTGCGGCATAGTTGCTCTGACCGATGGAGCCTTGCAGGCCCGCGCCGGAGCTGGTGTTGATGATGCGCGCATCCACGTCCTTGCCGGCCTTCTTCTGATCGCGCCAGTAGCCGCCAAACACCTTGGCCATGCAGAAATGTCCGCGCAGATGCACGCGCATGACCATATCCCAGTCCTCTTCGGACAGGCTCAGGAACATGCGGTCACGCAGCACGCCCGCGTTGTTGACGATGACCTGCACATCGCCAAAGGCGGCCAGTGCCGCATCCAGAATCGATTGCGCTCCGGCCACAGTGGTGATGTCACCCGTGTTGGCCAGCGCCTTGCCGCCAGCGGCCTTGACTTCCTCGGCCACGGCCTGAGCGGCTTCGGCACGGATGTCGTTGATCACCACATTTGCACCTTCTTGCGCGAAGGCCAGCGCATAAGCGCGGCCCAGGCCACCGCCTGCACCGGTGATGACGACGGTTCTCTGGTTGCAAATACCCATTTGTTTCCCCTTTTGCTTGCTGTGCAGAGCAGGCCCGCAGCCTGTCTGCGCTCTTGAAATCACGCCTTGAAAACCGACAGATCGGGCTGACGATGCGCCCAGGGAACGGCTTGTTCCAGCTGCGCTGCCAGCGCCAACAGGCGCCCTTCGCGGCCAAACGGCGCAGCAAAGTGCGCGCCTATAGGCAAGTTGTCCCTGGTCCAGTGCATGGGCACAGACATGGCGGGCTGGCCTGTCATATTGAAAAGCGCGGTATAGGGCGAAGCCTTGACGGCTTCGCGCGCGAATGAGTCATAAGGCTGGTCCAGCGTCAGCACACCCAACAGCGGTGGCGGCACGGCCATCACGGGAGTCAGGATCAGGTCGTACTTGAGAAAGAAGCGGTCCAGAATCTGGCCGGCCGTATCGAAGTTGGTACGCGCCATCAGCATCTGCTCGGCGGTATAGGACCTGGCCTTTTCCAGATACAGCCAGTCCACCTGCTCCACCTCATCCTGGCGCACTGCGCGACCCAGCAGCTTTTCGCGTGCACGGATGCTGGCCATCATGCCCACGGATGTCACCACGCCCAGGCCCGAGAACACCTCAGCCACAGGCAACTCCGGCATGTCTTCCTCGATTTCATGTCCCAGCGCCAGGCAGGCCTTGATGGCCTTGTCCACCGCCGCCTGGCAGTCCGCATGTACGGGAATGCCAAAGTAGTTTCCGGTCCAGACGGCGATCCTGAGCTTCTTGGGCGCCTGCTTGAGGGCATCCAGATAGCTGCCTTCCACGTCGCGCGGCGGCACGGTGCGCGAGCCAGGCTCACGCCCCTGCGTCAGATCGAGCAGGTGAGCGCTGTCGCGCACGCTGCGACTGATGACATGGTTCATGGACAAGCCCATCCAGCCTTCCATATTGGCCGGACCGGCAGGCAGACGGCCGCGGCTGGGCTTGAGGCCGAACAGGCCGCAGTGCGAAGCGGGAATGCGGATGGAGCCGCCTCCATCGCTGGCATGGGCCACGGGCACAATGCCTGCGGCAACCACCGATGCCGCACCACCCGAGGAGCCGCCTGTCGTATGGGCAGCATTCCAGGGGTTGGGCGACTTGCCATAGAGCAAGGACTCGGTCGTGGGCGTCTGGCCGAACTCGGGCGATGCCGTCTTGCCGAAGATATTGAGCCCGGCCGCCTTGTAGCGTGCAACCAGGGTGCTGTCGTACTCTGCCACGGCCCCCTTGAAAAAGCGGCAGCCATTGGTGGTGACCGTACCCTTCAGATACTGGTTCAGGTCCTTGAGCAGAAAGGGCACGCCCCACATGGGCGCCCTGGCTGTGGCTTCGGCACGCGCAGCGCTGCCCAGAGTCGACATCTGCCTGGCCTGATCACGTGCCAGATCGTAGTCCTTGATGACCACTGCATTGAGCTTGGGCAAGGCCTGCGTGCGTGCAATCGCCGCCTCCAGCGCTTCCAGCGGCGTGATATCGCCCCGGCGGATCTGTTCTGCCCAGGCGTAGCCGTCCACCGCCGTCGCCTCATTTTTCTTCTGTGCAGCCACTGCCGGCATGGCTGCTGCTGCGGCCACGGCACCTGCGCCCTGAATAAAGCCGCGACGATCCACACCTTGATTCACTGATTCCATGCTCTCCTCCTTCTTGCTGCTGGGCATTCAAGCCTTGAGTGCGGACAGATCCGGCACGCGATGTGCCCATGGCAGTGCTTGCTCCAGCTGCGCCGCCAGGCGCAGCAGGCGGCCTTCGCCACCAAACGGTGCGACAAAGTGGGAACCCACAGGGAGGTGGTCTGCCGTCCAGTGCAGCGGCACGGACATGGCCGGATGACCGCTGATGTTGAACAGCGAGGTAAAGGCGGAGGAGTTCATGGCCTCGGCGGCATAGCTTTGATAAGGCTGATCGAGTCGCAGCACGCCCAGTTTCTGTGCAGGCACCACGGTGGTTGGCGTCAGAATCAGGTCGTACCTGGACAGGAATGCATCGATCAATTGCCCCGCCTTGTCGAAGCCTGCGCGGCCACGGTACAGATCCAGCGCCGAGGCCTTCTTCGCGGCCTGCAACGCGGCCCAGTTCAACGGCTCCATCTCGTCTTCGCGCACAGCGCGGCCCAGCTGCTTTTCACGGTATTCGATGGCGCTGAGCAGACCTGCCGACATGCCTGTACCCATGCCGCCAAAAATTTCGTTCACCGGCAGCTCTGGCATGGCCTCTTCAACAAAATGCCCCAGGGCCTCGCAGGCCTTGGCTGCTTTGTCCACGGCCTCCAGGCATTCGGCATGTACGGGAATCCCGAAGTAGTTCTTGCGCCAGACGGCAATACGCAGCTTGTGCTCGGGCTGGTGCATCGCTTCAAGGTAGCCGCGTGGAACATCAGAGGGAGGTCGCACTCGCGAGCCGAATTCGGGCCCAGCACTCAAGTCCAGCAGCAAGGCAGTGTCGCGCACGCTGCGGCTGATGACGTGGTTCACCGACAAACCCGTTGCGCCATCCAGCGCTCCCGGCCCTGCAGGCACACGTCCACGACTGGGCTTGAGTCCGAACAGGCCGCAATGTGCGGCCGGTATGCGGATGGAGCCGCCGCCATCGCTGGCATGGCCCACGGGCAGAATGCCGGCCGCCACCACAGCGGCAGTCCCACCGGAAGAACCGCCCGTGGTATGCCCGGTGTTCCAGGGGTTGGGCGTGACGCCGTAAAGCCTTGACTCTGTGGTGGTCGTCATGCCGAACTCGGGAGATGCCGTCTTGCCAAAGATGTTGAGACCCGCAGCCTTGTAGCGCGTCACCAGCGTGGAGTCCTGCGAAGCGACAGCATCCTTGAAGAAGCGGCAACCATTGCTGGTCACGGTTCCTGCCATGCTCAGGCCCAGGTCCTTGAGCACAAACGGCAGACCCCACAGCGGGGCTTTGTCAGTCGCCTGTTTGCGTGCATCGCGGCCCATGGCCGAGAGCTTCTTGGCATGCGCGCGGGCCAGTTCGTAGTCTTTGATGACCACGGCATTGAGCTTGGGCAAGGCTTCAACGCGCGCAATGGCGGCATCAAGAGCCTCCAGCGGCGTGACATCGCCTTTGCGCATCTGCGCTGCCATGGTGATGGCATCGGCCTGCGCAACGGTCCTGGTGCCGACTTGCGCTTGCGCTGCCGGCAGACCCAGTGCTGCCGCCGTGGCAGTTGCCCCGGCCAGGAATGCTCTGCGATCTGAATCCGTCGCTTTGTCTTGCATGTCTTTGTCTCCGTTGATTTTTTTGGACGACCTGCTAAACCGCTAACACCTGAACTCCAAGGCATGCAGGCACTGCGGTGCCTGCATCAGCGCCATCAGAGACGTTCGATGATGGTGATGTTGGCCTGACCACCACCTTCGCACATGGTCTGCAGCCCATAGCGCCCGCCCGTGCGCTCCAGCTCGTGCAGCAGTGTGGTCATGAGCTTTGCGCCCGAGGCCCCCAGTGGATGACCGAGCGCAATCGCGCCGCCGTTGACATTGGTTTTGGCATGGTCGTAGCCGGTCTCCTTGAGCCAGGCCATGACCACGGAAGCGAAGGCCTCGTTGATCTCGACCAGGTCGATGTCGGACATGGTCATGCCAGCCTTCTTGAGCGCATATTCCGTGGCGGGAATCGGAGCGGTCAGGTGCCAGATGGGGTCATCGGCGCGCACGCTCATATGGTGAATGCGGGCGCGGGGCTTGAGGTTGTAGCGCTTGAGAGCGGCTTCGGACACCACCAGCACGGCAGCCGCTGCATCGCAGGTGGAGCTGGAGACGGCTGCCGTGATGGAGGGATAGCTGGGGTCCACCGGCTCCAGCGTGGCCATCTTCTCCAGAGTGGAAAGGCGAGCCGTCTCGTCCATCCTGAAAGCGCCAAAGGGGGCGATTTCACGGTCGAAGCGGCCATCGGCAATCGCATTCAAAGCGCGGTCGTGGCTTTCCTTGGCAAACACTTCCATATCGGCACGACTCACACCCCAGTGGTCGGCAATACGCTGGGCGGCATAGAACTGGTTCACTGGCGCGTTGCCGAAGCGGGCCTGCCAGCCCTTGCTCTCGGCAAACGGCGTGGTAAAGCCCAGGGGCTGGCCGGCGAGCATGGCCGAGGAGATGGGAATGGCCGTCATGGTCTGCACACCACCGGCCAGCACCACGTCCTGCGTGCCGCTCATCACGGCCTGGGCCGCAAAGTGAATGGCTTGCTGGGAGGAGCCGCACTGGCGGTCGATCGTGGTGCCGGGAACGTTCAAGGGCATACCGGCTGCCAGCCAGGAAGTGCGGGCAATGTCGCCGGCCAGGGAGCCGATGGTGTCCACGCAGCCAAAGATCACGTCGTCGTAATCGGCTGCGGGAATGTCGTTGCGCTCGACCAGCGCCTTGATCACATGGGCGCCGAGGTCGGCGCCGTGCACGGTGGCGAGAGAGCCCTTGCGCTTGCCGGTAGGAGAGCGCAGCGCATCAACGATATAGGCCTGGGCGCTCATGCAGCCACCTCTTCAGCAATGTTCTTCACCGCATCCTGCGCAGAGCAGGAGGCACATGAATCGATTTCTCGATCAAAAGTCGATCCGGGGCCCACGGGGGCATTGGGACTGCGCAGCAGCCCCTGAGTCAGGCGGGCCGCATGGTATGCCTTGTCGCCCCAGGCAGCGTCCAGTACCCAGGCGCGCTTCATGAACATCTGCAGATCGACTTCCCAGGTGTAACCCATGGCGCCATGGACCTGCAGACTGTTGCGTGCCGCAAACCAGCTCGCTTCGCTGCACTGGAGCTTGGCGTGCGAGATGCGCACGGCCAGATCGGGTTCGCCGTGCTGCAGCGCATAGAAGGCACGGTAGAGCACTGGTTTGGCAAACTCGATCTTGGTGACGATGTCCGACAGGTGGTGCTGCACGGCCTGAAAGCTGCCGATGACCTTGTCGAACTGCTTGCGCTGTGCCACATAGTCCACCGACAGGTCCAGCATGCGCTGGGCCAGGCCCAGCATCTGGGCAGCTGCGGCGAGTGCCCCGCGCTCGCCGGCAGTGTCCCAGACCTTCCGACCCTGAGCTCCATCGAGCAAGCGCGTGGCATCGGATGCCGTCCAGCGCACCCGTGACAGGCGGCGCGAGGAGTCGATGCTGCCCAGTGCCGTGATCTCGCACTGTGCAGGCCTGACCAGGTGCAGTTCCAGGCCGGTGGCCGTGGCATGGGGCAGCAACAGCACATCGGCCAGTGCGGCGTCCGCCACATTGGGGTTGACGGGATGGCCCACGGCCACGCGGCAGCTGCCTTCGGCAATCCTGGACAGCCAGACACGGCTCTCATGTCCTTGCGGCAATGCACTCAGCATGCCCACGGCCACATAGGCTGTGTCGGTCAAGGAATCGGGCAGAGCGTAATAACCCACTTCCTGCAGCAGCAGTGCCCAGTCCACATCGGCCATGCCCATGCCGCCATCGGCCTCGGGGGCGGACAGGCCCATCAGGCCTTGTTCTGCAATCCTGGCCCACAGCTCGGGGCTGCGACCGGTCGGAGTTTCCCAGATGTCGCGCAGCAGCTCGGGGGCTGCTTCGGTCATCAGAAAGCGGCTGATCGAGTCACGGAATGCGATTTGATCTTCGGTAAAGGTGAAGTCCATGGTTGTCTCCCTGCCGATCAGGATTTGGGCAGACCCAGCATGCGCTGAGCGATGATGTTGCGCTGGATCTCGTTGCTGCCCGCGTAGATGGGACCGGCCTGCGAGAACAGGAAACCTTCAAGCCATTCGTTGGCCTCGGCGTCATCGATGAGCTCGGCACGCGCGCCCAGAATGCGCATCGCGGTTTCGTGAATCATGATGTCCAGCTCGGACCAGACAATCTTGTTGGTGCTGGCTTCGGCGCCAATCTGTGCGCCCTTGTTGAGGCGGCCTACCGTGTGATAGGAGGACAGCGTGTATGCCTCCGCCCCCTGCCAGGCACGCAGGACAGCGTCGCGAATGGAGTGGTCGCGGTCGGCATCGACCTGATTGCGCAGATACAGGTCCAGCAGCTTCTGCGCACTGCGCTGATAGCGGGCGGGAGAGCGCAGCAGCAGGCCGCGCTCGAAGCCGGCCGTCGCCATCGCCACATGCCAGCCCTTGCCTTCTGCACCCAGCAGGTTCTCCACGGGTACCTCGACATCGTCGAAGAAGATTTCGGCAAAGTGCTCGCGGCCATTGATGGCACGAATGGGGCGCACGGTGATGCCGGGCGTATTCAAGGGCACCAGTATGTAGCTCAGACCATGATGGCGGCTCGATGTCGGGTCGCTGCGGAACAGGCCGAACACCCAGTCTGCAAAGATGGCGCGGGTAGACCAGATTTTCTGACCGTTCAGAATGAATTTGTCACCCATGCGTGTGGCGCGGCTGCTGATGGCAGCCATGTCCGAGCCGGCGTTGGGCTCGGACCAACCCTGGGCCCACATATCGTCGCAGCGGGCCATACGGGGCAGAAAACGGGCCTTCTGCTCGGGCGTGCCGAATTCCATCAGCGTGGAGCCCAGCAGCAGAATACCGTTCTGGTTCACGCGGGATGGCGCATCGGCTGCCCAGTACTCTTCCTCAAATATCAGCCATTCGGTCAGGTCGCAGCCGCTGCCGCCCAGGTCCTTGGGCCAGGTCACGGCGCTGTAGCCGGCGCTGGCCAACCTGGCTTCCCACTGGCGGTGCTGCTCGAACCCCTCTCGGGTGTCATAGCTCTGCAGTCGTTCCTTGGGCACATTGTTCTTGAGCCATTCACGTACCTGGGCACGGAAGGTCTTCTGCGCTGGGGTGTATGTCAAATCCATGGTTGTTTCCTCTTCGCGCTAGTGATGCTCAGAATTTGGCGTCGCGCTTTTCCACAAAGGCGCTACGCGTCTCGGCGGAATCTGGACTCATATAGGCTTGCAGGGTGAATCCCTGCTCCCAGCGGTATTTGTCTTCGAGATTGCCATCTTCGATGCCGGTCAGCGCCTCCTTGGCGATGCGGATCATGGCGGGGCTCTTGGCGGCAATCTTGTTGGCGATCTCCATGGCGACGTCGCGCAGCTGCTCACGGGGAACTACACGCTCTATGGCCCCCAGGCGCAGGGCTTCTGCCGCAGCGATCATCTCGCCCGTGAAGAACAGATAGCGGGTCTTCTGCACGCCGAACATGCGCTGCAGATGGGCGGCACCGCCCATGGCTCCTCGGTCCACCTCGGGCAGGCCGAAAGTGGCGTCTTCTGCGGCGATCACGATGTCCGATGCACCGCAGATGCCGATTCCGCCGCCCAGCACAAAGCCGTGCACGGCGGTGATGACGGGTACCTTGTTCAGGTGCACTGCCTTGAACGTGGCGTAGTTGCCTGCGTTCACATCGATGATGAGCTTGTCGTTGGTCGCTAGCTCCTTGATGTCCACACCCGCGCAGAAGCCGCGGTTCTCGGCACGGATGACGATCACGCGCACATCGGCTCTATCGCCCAGCGCCTGGATTTCCCTGGCCAGACCATTCCAGCCGGCGGCATTCAAGGCATTCACGGGAGCACGGTCGATCACCAGCTCTGCCACACCGTTGTCATGAATATTGGAGTGAAATTGTTGAGTGGACATATACCAGTCTTGTTGGCGTGTTGTTATGCGGGAGTCAATGCGTTCAATGCGTTGCGACGGTCCATGGCCTGGCGGACAATGCCGCCAATCACCTCCTCGCAGCTGTCGAGCCGGCCAATCAGAGCAGCCACCTGGCCGGCAGACATCACGCCCTCTGCGGGATTGCCGTCAACCATGGAGCGCTGCAGCAACATGGGAGCATTGGCAGCCATCACGGTCTGAGCCACGGAAGACGAGTCTTCGCGCATGGCCTTCATGAAGATGCTCAAGGCCTGGCCCGTGGTCATGCCGGTCTCGGCCTTCCACTGCAACGCCAGACTCAGGGCAATGCGCAAGCGCTTCACGGGACTGGCTTTTTCCAGCATGGCCAGATATTCGTTGGGGATCATGCGCTGGGGCATGCCATCGACCAGATGGGAGATGGCGATCTTTTCCGCATCCTTTGTAGCCAGATAGCGCTGCAGCGTGGCAGCGGGCACCTTGGAATCACTGGTCATCAAGAACCGCGTGCCCATGGCAATACCCGATGCGCCATAGGCCAGAGCAGCCAGCAGGCCACGGCCGTCATAAAAGCCGCCTGCAGCAATCACGGGCACATCGACCGCATCCACTACCTGAGGCAGCAGCACCGTGGTGGGAACGCTGCCGGTATGGCCTCCCCCCTCTCCCCCTTGCACGGTGATGGCATTGGCCCCCATCTCGATCGCCTTTTGAGCGTGCTTCAGAGCCCCCACTGTGGGCATGCAGACGATGCCGGCTTCGCGCAGACGGCCTATCACCTTCTTGTCCGGACCGCGGCCATAGCTCACAGCACGAAGACGGTATTTCACAGCCAGATCCAGCAGTTGCTGGGCATTGGGCTGGAACATGTGAAAGTTCAGCCCGAAAGGCTGATCATCGGTCTCGCGCTTGACACGCAGAATCTCGGCTTCGATCCTGTCGGCAGGAATGGTGGCACCTGCCAGGAAGCCAAAACCGCCAGCATTGGTCGTACCGATCACCAGATCAGCCCCCGCCACATAGCCCATGGCAGTCTGGATGACGGGATAGCGGCACCCCAGCAGGTCACAGATAGGAGTGCGCAGACTGCCCATATCGTTCATATTGCTCATGCCTTTGACTCTTCTTTGTTGGCCTTTGCCATGGACCTGGCGTCCTGGCCGCCCAGCTGCCCCATGCCCATCGCCTGACTGTGTGCGTGAGCAAAGTGGTGATAGCCAAAAGCCATGTCCATGGTGGAGCGCAGGCCCTGCAGCTCTTCAGCCTTGTTGACGACCATCTTGGTCAGCGCCAGGCCCAGACGCGGCTGTGCCGCCATGCGCTGGGCCATGGCATAGACCTGGTCCTCGAGCTCGGCACGCGACACCACGCGGTTGACCATGCCCATCTGATAGGCGCGTTCTGCCGGCATGCGCTCACCCAGCAGCAGGAACTCCTTGGCAATACGCGGATGCAGCTCGTGAGCGTGGGCGAAGTACTCCACACCGGGAATGCCCATGCGCACCACGGGATCCTGGAAAAACGCATCGTCACTGGCCACGATCAGATCGCAGACCCAGGCCAGCATCAGACCGCCCGCCACGCATGCCCCCTGCACCATGGCAATCATGGGTTTGGGTATCTCGCGCCAGCGCCGGCACATGCCCAGGTAGACCTCCTGCTCGCGGGCAAACAGCTGTTCGCCACCGGGCTTGTTGGTGTGATCCCACCACAGGTGCACGCGGTCAAAGGGCTTGTTGATGTCTCGCCCGGGCGTGCCGATGTCGTGACCCGCGCTGAAGTGCCTGCCCTCACCGCGCAGCACGATGACCTTGACGTCGTCGTCGTCGGTCGCCTTGCGCAAGGCTGCATCCAGCGCATAGGTCATCTGCGAGTTCTGCACGTTGTTGAACGTGGGTCGATTCATGGTGACCGTGGCAATGCCCTTGTCCACGCTGTAGAGAACGGGCTCGTCCGTTTCATAGACGGCCTTGTCCTCGCGTGCCACAAATTCGCTGGATGCATCATCCATATCAGACTCCCATGGCCGTAGCGCGCAGATTGTGCGGATCGAGCTGAGCCAGCAAGGCCAGTTGCTCGGGCGTGGGATCAGGTGTCACACCCACGTTCTCGGGGACATGGATCGGAAAGCCCGTGGCCTCCTTGACCTGCACTGCCGTCACGCCGGGATGCAGCGACACCAGGCGCACTTGATGGCTGGGTCCACCAAAGTCCATCACACACAGATTGGTGAAGATGAAGCGAATGTCGGTGGTCTCCTCCAGCGTCCAGCCCCTGGCCAGGCGTGCGGGGTTGTAGCCCACGCTGCCCACTGCATCGACCTCGCCCGACACAAATACCTTGGTGCTGTGGTTGGGAACAAAGAAGGAGTTGGCGTGGTTGATCGAATTACCGGGGAAGCCGCGCACGCCCAGCATCATGGACTTGGGGCGGGCGTAGTCGCTGCCCACCATGGAGATATTGCCCTGACCGAAGCGGTCTACCTGCACGGGACCCACCATGGCGTGGCGCTTGCCACCCCAGACGTTGTCGAAGATGCGCGAGAAGCCCATCCAACTTTCACGCTTGATCTTGTACTCACCTCGCGGGCCTACGGGCACGGGCTCGCTGACCACCCAGGCCTCCGAGTCCGTCATGATCAGATCGGTGTTGATGGACCGCATGCACAGCGAAGCCGCCAGTCGCGGCACCAGGCCGATGCCGGTGGCCAGCACCTCGCCGTCGTTTTCCCAGGCACGTGCCGCGGCGCAGATGACGCGATCTACCAATGCAATTTCACTCATCTCTTGGCCTCCTCAGAACACGGGCAAGGGCAGGCGCTTGATTGCCTCCATGCCACCCACTTTTTCCAGATATTCCTGCTCCGTGCACTGCACGTATTTCTGCTGATAGCTGTCCCAGCCGCCTTCTTCCTTGCTGCTGGCCGCGTATTCCTTGAAGTGCTTGACATCAAAGCCATACAGGGGCGCGCAGGACGATGGGTGGGCACCACCTGGCAGGTGCACGACGCCCGTGGTTTCGGAACGCTCCCAGAACACCAGGCGGGCGGCTTGCTCCGACTCGAAGCTGCTGCTCTCGACCAGTTCGTCGCAGCTCACGAAGGTGTTGGTCGCGGCGCGCGCAAACAGGTCGTCCATATAGATGTCGGGGCCGGCAATCTGGCAGACGCCGCGGGAGTCCGCGCGATCCACATGCAGCAGGGCCACATCCAGGTTGATGGCGGGCATTGCCACCCATTCCTTGCCGTCGTAAGGCGACTCGATCAGGCGGATGGAGCTGTTGTGCTTGAGCACATCGGTACCCAGACCGACTCGGGTGGGAATGTAGGGAATACGCATACCCGCAGCCTTCAGGCCCAGCACCATATGGCCTTCGTCGATTTCCATCACTTCAATGGCTCCGCTCTGGCGGGCCTTGCGAAAGTAGGGCTCAAGCGGAATGAAGTCCAGCGACACAAAGGCGAAGATCAACTTCCTGACCTTGCCGGCCGCACACAACATGCCCACATCGGCACCGCCATAGGCCACCACGGTCAGATCCTTGACTGGGCTGCGCAGCAGCTCGCGCACCAGTGCCATGGGCTTGCGCCGGGGTCCCCAGCCACCAATTCCGATCGTCATGCCATCCTTGATGGATGCCACAACGTCCTTCGCTGTCATCAATTTATTGGCCATGTCTCCAAGCCTCCTATCAGTTGTTTTCAGGGCGGCCCACGCTGAAGTCGTGCCCCCAGAGGCTTACGGTCGTGAACTCGTGCGTGATGTGGTGTTCCCAGTCGATGACGGCGCCGCCATAGCCGAACTCCAGGTCGAAGTTGGAGGGCGTCTTCATGTAGAACGAGATCATCTTGTCGTTGGTGTGCTGACCCAGAGTGGCAGAGAGCTTGACCTGGCTCTTTTGCATGCGGTCCATGGCACGGCCCACTTCGGGCATGTTGTCCACCTCCACCATCACATGCACGCAGCCCGAAGCGGAAGGGAACTCGGCCAGCGCCAGACTGTGGTGACGAGCGTTGGCGCAGTGGAAGAAATGAATGCGGACCGTGGGGCCGGCATCGCCTGCGGGCTTGAAGTTGTAGATGTCCGAAAGACCAAAGCCCAGTACATTGCGCACAAAGGCCACGGTCTTGTCGAAGTCGGGAGCGGGCAGCACGGTATGGCCCAGGCCATAGTCGCCGGTGACGAAGCGTGAAACCCCCTGGGGCGATGCGAAATGGCTGAAGTCGGACTTGAAGCCCCAGACGATCTCATGACGGTTTCCGGACGGATCCACCACGATGGCCAGCTCCTGCACATGGCGCTTGGCACACAGCTCGGAGCTGCCCATTTCGTAGTGCACATCAGCTGCCTGCAGCACCTTGAGCGCCTGCTCAAAGGCTTGCTTGTTGGCCACTTCCCAACCAGATGCGGAGTATCTGTCATTGCTGCCAGGCTGAACCTGGAAGCGGAACTGACGCTCATCCATCTTGATCAGCAGATCGCCATCGGCAGTGGTGCTTGGCATCATGCCAAGCACATCACGTGCATAGCTGACCCAGCGATCCAAATCAGAGCTCTCGGCAACAACGTACGCTAGTCCACGTATTTCCATCATGATGTCGGGGCCTCCAACCCAAATCCTTTAGTGATGCAGAGGATTCTGAAGAGGAGAGCCTTTGCAAACATCGTCCATTGAGACTAACGATCTAGCGCTTTGTCACCCAAATTTAATAGCACCCATACAAGAATCAGCATGCAGTTCAGCGGAATAGACTAGATTGCTTTCAGCCCCTTGAAACAGGCCGATCCGACACCCTTGCGACAGCCGTGAAAACCCGCAGTGCAAAAAAAGGCCGCACCCCCAGGCGGGAATGCGGCCAACACGATGAACTCAGTTTCTTGATGGATCAGACGGTCTGCACTTCTTCTGCAGACGCATAGTCGTTGTAGCCCCTGGCACCGGGGGTGTAGAGCGTGTTGCGGTCAAACCTGGCCAGAGGCAGGCCCCGGCGCATGCGCTGCACAAGATCGGGGTTGGCGATGAAATGCCGCGCAAAAGATACCGCCTTGCCCTCGCCTGCCTGCAACGCGGCTTCGGCGCTTTGCGCATCAAAGCCATCGTTGAGAATCAGGTTCTCGCCAAAGTTCTCACGCGCCAGCTTGAAGGCATCGATTGAAGGATCGAAGACCGCACGCATCACATGCAGATAGGCAATGCCCAGCCTGGCGGCCTGACGCATCAGCTCGGCATGGGTTGCAGCGGAGTTTTCATCCGCCGTGTCATTGAAGGTGTTGCCGGGGTTCAGGCGCAGCCCCACGCGATCGATGCCGATGGCCTCTCCCATGGAGCCCAGGCATTCCACGGCGAAACGTGAGCGGCTGCTGGCGTTGCCACCATATTCATCGGTACGCTGATTGGTGCTGGAGTGCAGGAACTGCAGACTCAGATAACCGCTGGTGCCATGCAGCTCTACGCCGTCAAAGCCCGCATCCATGGCGCGCCGAGCAGCCGCAGCATGTCCGGCAATCGCCTTGCGCACTTCTTCGGTGGTCAATGCCTGGGGCTGGTCGAAATCCTGCATGCCTGCTGCATCGGTCCAGATCTTGCCCTGAGCCTGAATGGCGGACGCCGATACGGAACGCACACCAGCGGGTTTGATATGGCTGCTGCCGATACGACCCGAGTGCATGATCTGCAGCACAATGGATCCGCCACGCGCATGCACGGCGTCCGTCACACGGCGCCAGCCGCGCACATGAGCGGCAGTCTCTATGCCGGGCTGACGACAGTAGGCCTGACCCGTGACCTCGGGCCAGGCCCCCTCAGCCACGATCAGGCCGGCATCAGCGCGCTGGCCATAGTGCTCGGCCATGATGTCGGTGGGCGTGCCATCGGCATCGGCGCGGTTGCGCGTCATGGGGGCCATGACCACGCGGTTCTGCAGAGCAATCTTGCCCAGCTGGATGGGCGTGAAAAGCGTTTGACTCATGCCGGCTCCTTAGCGCACACGCATGCGCGGCGCGGGTGTGCCACGGCGCATGCTTTTGAGGAACTGCTCCAGCGGCGCGGGCGCGGCCACTTGCGGCAACTCATCCTTGTCGGGGCGCCGGGCCCAGAATTCCTTCCAGCTCGGGAACAGGTCGTGGAAAGCGCCATGGTAGGGCTCACGACCGGGCCAGCGCATCTTCATGTCGCCAATCGGTGGCTTGTTCAGGTCGGAGGCATACCAGTAACAGGGCAGGCGGCGACGGAAATACCACTGGCCGTCAATGCGCTCGTAGTCGTCCCAGTACAGCATCTGCATGATGACCCACTCCGCACCGCACTCATGCTCGTTCTTGGAATAGACCACGCCGGTGGCGTGATCGCAGTCCGCGAACTCGATGATGTGCTGGCCCAGGTGGTGCGAGGTTCCCGTGAACTGCTCACGCAGCGTGCTGTCCTGCCAGGCCATGAAATGCGCACGCCCCACTTTTTCCTTGCCCACCTTGATATCGGGAGCAAACAGGTTCACATGGGCGTCCATGTCACGCATGTCCAGCGACAGGGAATACTTGCCGGCCAGCTGACGAATCGCATCCAGGGACTCCAGCCTATCGATACGCTCTTCCAGCGTTTGTGGCCACTGATTCACGGGTTCACTCATCTCTTCAGCCTCTTTCTTACAGCGCCGTCACCAGCACCGCGGAACGGCCGCCATCCACGGGCAGGGCGGCACCTGTCACATAGCTGGCCTCGTCGCTGGCCAGAAACAGCACGGCATTGGCCAGCTCGCCGGACTGCCCCACGCGCCCCATGGGAATGAGCTTTTCGGTGTTCTTGCGCGATGCCTCATCAGCCAGCATGCCGGCCGTGGCAGGCGTTTCCACCACAGCCGGGATCACCACGTTCACGCGGATGCCTGCTGCAGCACCTTCGGCAGCCGCGGCACGCGAAAAGTTGATGATGGCCGCCTTGGCTGCCGAGTAACCGGACATAAACGGTGTACCCAGAGTGCCGCAGATGGAGCTGATATTGACGATGGAACCACCCTTGGCGCCCATCAGCTTCAGCGCCGTGCGCGTCCCCCAGAAAGTGCCGTCCACCGAGGTGGAAAAATTGGCATGCCAGTCCGCCGTGGTCATGCCGTCGATGCCGCCCCAGGTGTAGGCCATGGCGTTGTTGACCAGAATGTCCAGGCTGCCATGCTTTTTGGCAGTCTGCTCCAGCGCACCGACAAACTGGGCTTCGTTGCCCACGTCGGCCACGATGGCCTCGGCACTGCCGCCTGCCGCCTTGATTCTGGCCACGACTTCTTCGAGAGGCTGTTTGCGGCGACCGCAGATCACGACGGTTGCCCCCTCCTGTGCGAAACGTTCAGCCGTTGCGGCACCGATACCGGAGCCACCACCGGTCACAAATGCAATCTTTCCTTCCAGACGCTTGCTCATGCTTGTCTCTCCTTACAGGAAGGCGCTGCCGCCGTTGACTGCCAAGTTCTGACCCGTCACAAAGCCGCTGTCGTCGCTGGCCAGGAACACTGCCACCTTGGCGATGTCTTCTGGCTCAGCCATGCGCCCCATGGGCACGCCGGCGATGATGGCATCGGCCCATTCCTGGGGAATGCCCTGCATCATGGGCGTGTTGGTGGGACCGGGAACCAGTGTGTTTACACGGATCTTCTTGGACGCCAGCTCCTTGGCCATGCCACGGGTCAAACCCATCAGGGCGGCCTTGGAAGCGCAGTAGTGCGCCGGACCGTCACCGCTGACAGCCGAGGTGCTGGAGATATTGACGATGGCACCGCCCTTGCCTTCCTGCATCTGCTTGACGGCGGCACGGGCGCAGTAGAAAGCGCCGTTCAGGTTCACGCCAATCACGCGCTCCCAGGTCGCGTCGGGAATATCGGCAAACTGGTCCACCGAGCCTACGCCTGCGTTGTTCACCAGCACGTCGACGGTGCCCAGCTTTTCGCGGATTTCGACAAACAGCGCATCGACCGCAGCGCTGTCGGCCACGTTGGAGGAACGGGCCAGATGCTTGCCAAGCTTGCCTTCCAGGGTCTGCCTGGCTGCTTCTTCGTTCAGGTCCACGGCCACCACAGTGGCCCCCTCATCGGCAAAACGCTGTGCAATCGCTCGCCCCATGCCCTGGCCCGCCCCTGTGACCACGGCAACTTTTCCGGCTAAACGCATTCTTGTCTCCTTGTTGATGTGCAATCAAAACTTGGAGACAGCGTAAAAAGAAATCGCCTTCAGCCCATCGTCCAAGAAGACTAAGCGAATTTGCGCAAAGAGCTACTGAAGCAATAGCAACCGACGCATTACAGAATTCTGTTTTGCTGCATTCTCACCTCTGTTAATCAGTTGGTGACCGCAATCCCGAGTCAGATGCCTCATCTCCAACTTCACCGTACATGGCAGCAGCAACTAACCGCCATAGGGGACAAACCCGCTCTCGTTCTCATTGACTTTGAGCGGTTTGGCCACGTACGGGAAGGCGCGTTGTGGACAAGCGCTGCGCTCGCATACCTTGCAGCCCATGCCGATAGGGGTCGCAGCTCCTATATTGCGCAAATCCATGCCTTGGGAATACACCAGCCGTGCGGCGTGCTGCAAGTCGCAGCCCAGGCCGATGGAAAAAGTCTTGCCTGGCGCCCCCCAGCCCTGACCAGCATGGCTGATGGTGCGAGCAATCCACAGGTAGACACGCCCATCCGGCATGCTGGCGAGCTGGGGAACGATGCGACCTGGCTGGGTAAAAGCCTCGTACACCACCCACAACGGGCAGGTGCCGCCTGTCTTGGAGAAATGAAAATGCGTGGCCGACTGGCGCTTGCTGATATTGCCGGCCCGGTCCACCCGGATAAAGAAAAACGGCACCCCCGGCGCGTCGCTTCTCTGCAAGGTTGAGAGACGATGGCAGACGGTCTCGAAGCCTACACCGAAGTGCCTTGCCAGCAAGTCTATGTCGTAGCGAAGGCCTTCGGCCTCACGCAAAAACACTCCATATGGCAGCACGAATGCCCCGGCTACATAGTTGGCCAGCCCCATGCGTGCCAGCCGGCGCGTGGCCTCGTCCTGCCAGGACACGCTTTGCAGCTCCCTTTCAATCAGGGAATCAAACTCCAGCAGTGCCAGTTGCGTAGCCAGCTGAAATGCCTGCTGCATAGGGCTCAGCTGCGGTGCCACATACAAGGTGCGCGTGAGCGCATCGTAGCGCCTATGGCTGCCCGCTTTCTCAGCGGCCCCGACATGAGCACGCAGAACCAATACCCCATGTCGTGCCTGCAACCGGTACTGCAGCCAATCATGCAGATGACCACCTTGCTCTGCAGCCTGCCGAGCCAGCGCTTCGGCAGCACGATCGAGCGCATCAAGGTAATTGCGGTGGGAAAAGAAGAAATCACGCACCGCCTCGAACGGCATCTGGCGCAACGGCTCAGCCAGCAGGCCTGCCATTGCGCCATTCCCGGCGACATCTCTGTGAACTGAGGTGTCGGCATCCGACCCGGCGCGGCCATCACCCAGATGGGCGGTCAAGGCCTCCAGCCGCTCGGCGTCCGCCAGGTGACGCTGGTGCATGGCCAGCAGCATCTGTGCCAACTGCGGCAGCTTGGCTGCGACCTCGCGCAGCTCGGGCAGCGGCACTGCACCTTCTGGCTGAGGCATGGCGGCCACCGCATCGCGCAACTGCGCGAGCAAGCGGGCCTCCTCATCCTCGGAGAACTGCTGGATATCGACGCCCAGCACCCTGTGAATCTTGAGCAGCACGGCCACCGTGAGCGGGCGCTGATCCTGCTCGATCTGGTTCAGATAACTGGGTGACAACTCCAGCGCCTGAGCCAGCGCAGCCTGCGTAAGACCACGCTCGGCACGCAGGCTGCGCAAGCGCACGCCCATGAATGTCTTGGCCACTTACCCGCTCCCTATCAACTGGCTTCAAAGATTCGCAAAATTTGCAAATACATGCAATCACCTTCGCAAGCATTCACCAATTCAGTTCTGTACGCATAAAAAGCAAATGCGTAGATTGCGAAGTATCGCAGACCAGCAAGGGCCTGCACTGCACATCCAAAGGAGACACCCATGAGCACTCTGACCGCCGCAACATCCCCAGCCGCCACTACCCATGCCGCCACAAGTTTCAAGCCCAAAAAGTCCGTCGCCCTGTCCGGCGTAACCGCAGGCAACACGGCGCTGTGCACCGTGGGAAAGACCGGCAACGACCTGCACTACCGCGGCTACGACATTCTGGACATTGCCGAGGTCTGCGAGTTTGAAGAGATCGCCCATCTGCTGGTGCATGGCAAGCTACCCACACAGGCCGAACTCAAGGCCTACAAAGCCAAGCTCAAGGCTTTGCGCGGCCTGCCCGGCAGCGTGAGGACTGCACTGGAACAGTTGCCCGCCGCCAGCCATCCCATGGACGTGATGCGCACCGGTGTCTCCGCCCTTGGCTGCGCGCTGCCGGAGAAAGACGACCACAACCTTCCAGGTGCGCGCGATATCGCCGACCGCCTGATGGCCTGCCTGGGCAGCATGCTGCTTTACTGGTACCACTTCAGCAACTCGGGCCGCCGCATCGAGGTCGAAACCGGGGACGACTCCATCGGCGGCCACTTTCTGCATCTGCTGCATGGCGTCAGGCCTTGCGAAAGCTGGGTGCGCGCCATGCATACCTCGCTCAATCTGTACGCCGAGCATGAGTTCAATGCCTCGACCTTTGCCGCCCGCGTGGTGGCCGGAACAGGCAGCGATATGTACTCGGCCATTACCGGCGCGATCGGCGCACTGCGCGGCCCCAAGCATGGCGGAGCCAACGAAGTGGCGTTCGAAATCCAGAAGCGCTATGACACCCCTGCAGAGGCAGACGCCGACATCCGCCGCCGCGTGGATGCCAAGGAGGTCGTGATCGGCTTCGGTCACCCGGTCTACACCATGAGCGATCCGCGCAATACGGTCATCAAGGGAGTGGCAAAAAAGCTCTCGGACGAAGCCGGCAGCACCAAGATGTACGACATTGCCGCGAGACTGGAATCGGTGATGTGGGAGGTAAAAGCCATGTTCCCCAATCTCGACTGGTTCAGTGCCGTCAGCTACCACATGATGGGCATACCCACCACCATGTTCACGCCGCTGTTCGTGATCGCCCGCACCAGCGGCTGGGCGGCGCACATCATCGAGCAGCGCCAGGACAACAAGATCATTCGCCCCAGCGCCAATTACGTGGGTCCGGATGACCTGCAGTTCGTGCCCATTGAAGCACGCCGGTAAGCCGCCGCGCGCCATGCCTGCCCAGCCCATGCAAGTCCATTCCCTGTGTATTGCCATCGCCGACAAGCTGCGCGAGCGTATTCTGAGTCACCAGCTACCGCCTGGCTCCGACCTCAACGACGGCGCGCTGGCGCGGGAGTTTGGCGTGAGCCGCACCCCTGTGCGCGAAGCCATGAAACTGCTATGCCATGAAGGCCTGTTGAGCGCACAGCCCCGGCGCGGCATGCGCGTGACCTGCCTGAGTGCAGCCCAGGTCGCCGAGGCCCGCCTGCTGAGCAGCCTGCTGGCTGGCCATCTGGCCCAGCAACGCCAGACACAGACCGCCAGCACGCAGCTTTGCGAGCAGTTGCTGCGCGTGTCGCAGGCCCGGCTCCAACTGGCACTGGGTACACAGCCCGCCATGCAGCCGACAACCCAAGCGCCGATGCTTGCACCATTGCCTGCGTCCCTTTCACAACCCCCGCACTGCCACACTGCCGGCAGCGCAGAAGCCTCACTCTCGGCTCTGGCCTATTGAGACTCCTAAAAGAATCCCCGAGACAATGACCCACCATACCTACCGCAAACCGTTGCCCGGCACCGCGCTGCACTACTTCGACGCCCGGTCCGCTGTGGAAGCCATACGCCCCGGCAGCTGGACCACACTGCCCTATACCAGCCGCATCCATGCCGAGAACCTGGTACGGCGCAGCGATCCGGCCCACCTGACCGAGTACCTCACGCAGATCATCGACCGCAAGCGCGAGCGCGACTTTCCCTGGTTTCCGGCTCGCGTGGTCTGCCATGACATCCTGGGACAGACTGCGTTGGTCGACCTGGCCGGCCTGCGCGATGCGATTGCCGGGCAAGGTGGAGATCCGGCCGCCGTCAACCCCGTGGTGCCCGTGCAGCTGATCGTAGACCATTCGCTGGCCGTTGAGTGCGGTGGCTACGATCCTCAAGCCTTTGAGAAAAACCGCGCTATCGAAGATCGACGCAATGAGGACCGCTTTCATTTCATTGAGTGGTGCAAGCGAGCCTTCAAGAATGTCGAGGTGATTCCACCAGGCAACGGAATCATGCACCAGATCAATCTGGAGCGCATGAGCCCTGTAATCCATGCTATCGATGGTGAAGCCTATCCGGATACTCTGGTGGGCACGGACAGCCACACCCCGCATGTCGATGCACTGGGTGTGATCGCCGTGGGCGTGGGCGGGCTGGAGGCCGAGAGCGTGATGCTGGGACGCGCATCATGGATGCGCCTGCCCGAGATCGTTGGCGTGAAGCTGAGCGGCAAGCGGCAGCCGGGCATTACCGCCACCGATATCGTGCTGGCCCTGACCCAATTCCTGCGTCAGCAAAAAGTGGTGGGCAGCTATCTGGAGTTCCATGGCGAAGGCGCACGCAGCCTCTCCATCGGGGACCGTGCCACCATCTCGAACATGGCTCCCGAATATGGAGCCACGGCTGCCATGTTTGCGATCGACGAACAGACGATCGACTATCTGCGCCTGACGGGGCGCGAGCCCGCGCAGGTGCAACTGGTCGAGAGCTACGCCAGACAGGCAGGTCTGTGGGCAGACAGCCTGGAAGATGCCGAATACGAACGCACGCTGAGCTTTGACCTGTCCAGCGTGGTGCGCAATATGGCCGGCCCTTCCAATCCGCACGCCCGCCTGGCAACCAGCGAGCTTGCAGCAAGAGGCATTGCAGGTGAGTGGGCGAAAACCGAGGGCCGGATGCCCGATGGGGCCGTGATCATTGCGGCCATCACCAGCTGCACCAATACCAGCAACCCTCGCAATGTGATCGCTGCCGGCCTGCTGGCACGCAACGCGCACAATCTGGGACTGACGCGCAAGCCCTGGGTCAAGACCTCGCTGGCCCCCGGCTCCAAAACTGTGCCGCTGTATCTGCAGCAAGCTGGTTTGCTGCATGACCTGGAGGCGCTGGGCTTTGGCGTGGTGGCCTTTGCCTGCACCACCTGCAACGGCATGAGCGGCGCACTCGATCCCGTCATTCAGCAGGAAATCGTGGATCGCGACCTCCACACCACAGCCGTGCTCTCCGGCAATCGCAACTTCGACGGCCGCATCCACCCCCATGCCAGGCAAGCCTTCCTGGCTTCACCGCCGCTGGTCGTGGCCTATGCGATTGCAGGCACCATCCGCTTCGATATCGAGAACGATGTGCTGGGAGTCTTCCAGGGCCGCGAAATCCGTCTCAGGGACATCTGGCCCAGCGACGTGGAAATCGACGCAGTGGCCAAGGCTGCCGTACGACCAGAGCAGTTCCGCGCGGTCTATGAACCCATGTTTGCCATCCACGCAGACCTGGGCGAAAAGGTCAGGGCACTGTATGACTGGCGGCCGCAGAGCACCTATATCCGCCGCCCGCCCTACTGGGAAGGTGCGCTGGCCGCCAAGCGCACGCTGCGCGGCATGCGCCCACTGGCCATACTGCCCGACAACATCACCACCGACCACCTCTCGCCGTCCAACGCCATCCTGATGGACTCGGCCGCAGGCGAGTATCTGCACAAAATGGGTCTGCCCGAGGAGGACTTCAACTCCTATGCCACGCATCGCGGCGACCACCTGACCGCACAGCGTGCCACCCTCGCCAATCCCAAGCTCTCCAACGAAATGGTGGTGGACGACCAGGGCCAGGTTCGCCAGGGCTCTCTCGCCCGCATCGAGCCCGAAGGCCGGACGCTGCGCATGTGGGAAGCCATAGAGATCTATATGGAGCGCAAGCAGCCGCTGGTCATCATCGCCGGAGCCGACTATGGCCAGGGATCGAGCCGCGACTGGGCCGCCAAGGGCGTGCGCCTGGCCGGTGTGGAGGCCATCGTGGCCGAGGGCTTCGAGCGCATCCACCGCACCAATCTGATCGGCATGGGGGTGTTGCCGCTGGAGTTCCTGCCCGGCACAAGCCGCCACACACTGGGGTTGAATGGCACCGAGAGCTTTGATGTCATCGGCCAGCGCGGCCCCCAGGCCACGCTTACACTTCATATCCACCGAACGACTGGTGCCTGCACCGAAGTGCCGGTGCTGTGTCGCCTCGATACCGCTGAAGAGGTCTCGATATACGAGGCCGGTGGCGTGCTGCAGCGCTTTGCCCAGGACTTCCTGGCGGACAGCGCAACGGCCGGTTCCACGTCAACGGCTGAACTTGTGAGCTAGGGAGCCGCTATGAGCCAGGCACGCATGCTGATTGTCACCCAGCCCCACAGCCCGGTACGTCATCGCCTGCGTGCCGGGGTCAACGCTTTGGGCCTTGATAGGGAACTGGGCGAGCGCCTGTTCTCTCCAGATAACTGGCACCAAACCTGGTGTGGCCCGTTTGACTCCGGGCAAGAGGCACTGCTCGCCCTGCTGGCCGCAGGCAATGCCGTGCAAGCGGCACAGCTGAAGGCCTTCGAGCTCAGCTTCGACCGCATTCACGGTGAGGTGGGCGAGCGCATTCACTGGTCTTTGCGCACCCGCGAACGTCCAGAGCCTTTCAAGCAACTGCCGGCAACGCTGCAGACCGAGTTGAAATCCCAAGGCTTCAAGGATGGGGGCCATAGACCGCACATCACCATCAGCTACAGAGCACTGCATGCCCTGCCCACTCGGCGTATCGATCCCGTCGACTGGCTGGTCGATGAGATCCAGCTGGTCGAGCGAACCGGCACAGGCAAGCAGTTACGCTACCAGGTACTGCATCGCTGGCCATTGGCTTGCGGCTCTCCGCCTCATCCCCAACAGCTACGCCTGTTTCACTGATTCAAGGCCCAAGCCCTGGCTTGAGCCTTGAATACCTTGTTTGTTTGCCATTCCATGTCCCTCACTTCGCAAATCCGCATTCCCGCCACCTATATGCGCGGAGGCACCAGCAAAGGTGTGTTCTTCAAGCTTCAGGATCTGCCCGAAGAGGCCCGGCAGCCCGGTCCTGTTCGCGACGCCATCTTTCTGCGCACCCTGGGCAGCCCCGACCCCTATGGCAAACAGATTGACGGCATGGGCAATGCATCGTCCTCCACCAGCAAAGGCGTGATACTCAGCCAGAGCGCAAGTGCCGATCACGATGTGGACTATCTGTTCGGCCAGGTTTCCATCGATCAGCCTTTTGTGGACTGGAGCGGCAACTGTGGCAACCTGAGTGCTGCCGTCGGCCCCTGCGCCATTCACATGGGTCTGATTCCCGCCGAGCGCATTCCGCTCAACGGCGTGGCCACCATCCGCATCTGGCAAGCCAATATCGGCAAGACCATCATCAACCACGTGCAGATCCGCGATGGCCAGGTGCAGGAAACCGGGGACTTCGAACTTGACGGCGTGACCTTTGCCGCCGCCGAAGTGGCCCTGGAGTTCCTGGATCCCGCCGATGATGGTGAGGACGGCGCTGCCATGTTTCCCACCGGCAATGTCAGCGAAGAGCTGGATGTACCCGGCATCGGCCGCTTTTGCGCGACCCTCATCAATGCCGGCATTCCGACCATCTTTCTCGATGCCAGAGAGCTGGGGTACACCGGCTGCGAACTGCAGCATGCCATCAACAGCGACGGCCCCGCCCTGGCCAGGTTCGAGGCCATCCGCGCCCATGGCGCACTCAGGATGGGCCTGATCAAGCATCTGGACGAAGCCGCCACACGCCAGCACACGCCCAAGATAGCCTTTGTCGCTCCTGCGCAAAGCTATATCGCATCAAGCGGCAAGGCCATTGCCGCCAAGGATATCGATCTAGTGGTGCGGGCGCTGTCCATGGGCAAGCTGCACCACGCCATGATGGGCACGGCCGCCGTCGCCATCGGCACGGCTGCCGCCATTCCCGGCACACTGGTCAATCTGGCGGCGGGCGGCGGCGAGCGCCAGTCCGTACGCTTTGGCCATCCCAGCGGAACCCTGCGTGTGGGGGCCGAAGCCAGGAGCGAGCAGGGTCAATGGCAGGTCACCAAGGCCTTGATGAGCCGTAGCGCCCGCATTCTGATGGAAGGCTGGGTACGGGTGCCTGGCGAGGCGCTTCAGGCCTGACACCAGGTATTTCGCTGCCAAGAGCCTGCAGCAAGGCTCAAGTGCTCAAGGTCACGCTTTCAATCCGGTGGCGGCCTTTGTTCTTGGCCACATAGAGCTGCCGGTCCACGGCTTCTATAAAGCCGGCAGGTCGATCATGCTCTGCCGGCAACACCGTACCCGCGCCAATGCTGACGGTCACCCTCCGGCCATGGGGCGACAGCGCATGCACGATGGACTGCTTCTGGATCAGGCGCTGGCAGCGCTCGGCCACCTTTTGCGCGGTTTCGGCGTCGGCTTCGGGCAGCAGCACCACAAACTCCTCGCCACCGTAGCGCGCCACCAGGTCACGCTGTCCATCCAGCGCCAGGCTCAGGGTCTGAGCAATATCCACCAGGCATTTGTCTCCCTGGATATGACCGTACAAATCGTTGTATTGCTTGAAGAAGTCGACATCGAACAGCAGCATGGACAGGGGCTTGCCATCGCTGCGCGTGCGCTCCCACTCTTGCTCGAAGCTGGTATCGAAGCAGCGTCGGTTGGCAATGCTGGTCAGACCATCCTTGAAGGAGAGCACCTCCAGCTCCTTTTGCAGACTCAGCAGCCTTTCCTCGGTCTTTTTGCGTTCGCTGATGTCGAACATGAAGCCGATCAGCGCCTGAGCCTCACCTTGCTCGTTGCGCACCACATGGACCACATCGCGAATCCAGACATAGCCGTTGTCCTTGGTCAGCGCGCGATAGTCAGCCTCATGGTCCACGCCGGCCTGGGACTGGCTCACACAGAAATTCACCACATATTCGCGGTCGTCGGGGTGCATGCGCATGGCCCAGTCTTCGACGCTGACCCAGCTTTCACGGCTCCAGCCAAGCAGGCTTTCGATCTGAGGACCGATATAGGCGAACTTCATGGTCGCCCAGTCGATCTTCCAGGGAATGGCCTTGGTGGACTCCAGCAAGGTTCTATAGACCGCACTCTCGCTCTCAAGCTCGCTCACATCAGACATAAGCCGTCTCTCTCCCGATCTCAATCGATAAAACAACAGGCCCGGCTGTGGTTCCGGCCTCGACCCGGCCCATCAGACAGCCTGCAGTCTTTCACTCCCTGAAAGCCCGAGGCACAGCCCAATCTCCGCTTGCAGATGATTGTTGCGCCGGTTGCCGCAATTCACGCCATGCACTCACGACATTGGCCGAAATCATACGTATGACGGGCTGCCGACAATGACGCAGCAATGCCGCTAGGCTTTCATTCGCCGCCACAAAGTGGCCCGGCTGATGCCGAGAATTTCACAGGCCTGGCGCTGATTGCCGCCGACCGACTCCAGCACCTCGCGCAATCGCTTCTGTTCGGCAAGGCGACCCGCGTCTCGGAGCTGTGCCTGCAGGACCGCGACAGGCTCGGCCAGAGCCAGGCCGTCGGCGCACTCCGGAAAGACTTCAAGCAGGCGCGCCATATCCAGAAGGCCGCCCCGGCCTGAGCCCAGATAGTCGCTGCAGGCCAGCAAACGCTCCACCCAGTTGTCCAGTTCACGGACATTGCCGGGCCAGTCATGCGCTGCAGCCCTGGCCAGCAGTGCATCGAGCTGCTGCTCCACTCTGTCATGCAGTGCGCGGGGCAGCCCGCTTGCCGCGCTCAGGCGCAGAGCCAGCAAGGCGCGGCCCAGTTCCGCAATATCGGCGGCACCACGCATTTGCAGCGAAGGCGTGCTCAGGCGCAGCACCGCCAGCCGGTAGTAGAGATCGCGCCGGAACCGGCCGCGCTCCACCTGATCCGCCAGATCCGCATGGGTGGCAGCAATCACGCGCACATCCACGGGAATCGGCGCGGTGGAACCTACGCGCAATACCTCACGCTCCTGCAGCACACGCAGCAGCCGCGATTGCAGCGCCAGCGGCATGTCGCCAATTTCATCGAGAAACAGGGTCCCGGTATGCGCCGCCTCTATCAAACCGGTCTTGCCGCCGCGCCTGGCCCCGGTAAAAGCACCTTCCTCGTAACCGAAAAGCTCGCTCTCCAGCAGGCTTTCACTGAGCGCCGCACAGTTGACCGCCAGAAATGGCTGTTCCGCACGCCGTCCCGCGCTGTGAATGCCTTGCGCCACCAGCTCCTTGCCGGTCCCGCTTTCGCCCAGGATCAGCACCGTCGCGTCGCTGTTCGCATACTGCCTGGCCAGCAGTCGCACGCGCTGGGCAGCGGGGCTGCTGCCCAGATAGTCCTCAATACGCCAGCGCACGCCGGCGGCTCTTTGCCGCTGACTGGCGCGCAGGCTGCGATCGGCCCGCTGGATCACGGCAGGATCGCGGCAGACCAGCAAAGCGCCGGTCACCAGCCCGTTCTCCACAATTGGCGCACGTCGCACCACCAGGGTACGCAGAGCCAGTTGCACCACCTCTTCTCCGCCCTCCTCGCCCGCCAGTGCCCGGGCCGTGCCCAGGGCCGGAGCCACCTCGTCCAGCATGCGGCCGTGCAAGGCCTCGACCGGGGCCCCGAGCAAGGCGGCCATGCGTGGGTTCAGCGCGCAAATGCGGCCACGCTCGTCCACGGCCGCCACACCGTCCTGCAGCTGATGCAACACGGTTTCCAGCCGTTGATGCCGGTCACGCTCGGCACGTCGATGACGGGCCAGCAGCATGGCGTCGCTGAGCGCCTGACGCACCGAAATATCGGAATACAGCAACACGCTGGCCATGCCCGCCTGCTCTGCCAGATCGGCCACCAGGCCCGGTGCCACCACGGCTCCAACGCCTGACGCCTTGAGTTTCTGCACACAGGCCGGCGCGTCATGCGGACCTTGATAGGCGATCTGGACCAGACCCAGGCCGAACAGGCTGTCGAACTGTGCCACCACGGGAGACGGCACCTCGAAGTTGACCAGACCCACGCGCGGAGCTTCTTCGGTGGTCTGCAACTTGGCCTGGCGCAGCGCCTGCAGCAAATCCAGGCCACGCACTTCGACCATGGCCAGCGGTATGTCCACGCGCTCGCGAATCCAGGCACCACTGGCTCCAGCTCCCACCAGGGCATCGATGGGCTGGCGCAGATTGAGTGCCTGCACCTGGGCCACCGCATCGTCGAACGAGGCCGAGATATGCGAGAACCTGGCCTCGCCCGACCAGGGCTGTGCCAACCGCTCCAGCACCCGCCCCACACGGTAACGACCTACGGTGACGATGTGAGGCAAATGCAGCTGGCCAGCAGTCGGCATCCGTTTGACGCCATCGTTCGATATCGCATCTGTTTCATTCATGAAAATAATTATTTCACTATAGAAATAAAACCCATACACCAGCACAGGCAGGCAGTGCAGAAAATCAAGAAAAACCTAATGATTTCAAACACTTGACATCTAAAGGGTTTCCCCTGAATCTGTCTGGCACGGTGCTTGCAGTAGCAGGCCATACCAATAGGGATTTGGATCCAGGAGATATCCATGTTTTTGAACCGTCGCAATCTTGTTGTCCAGGCCTTGACTCTTTCCGTGCTGGGCGCAGCCGGCCTGGCCCAGGCCGCCGACTGGCCCACGCGCCCGATTCGCCTCGTGGTGCCGTTTTCCGCAGGCGGCGCCAATGACTTGATGGCCCGTTCGGCGGCCGAAGGCGCTTCCAAGATCCTCGGCCAACCCGTGGTGATCGACAACCGCCCCGGCGCAGGTGGCACAGTAGGTGCCGATATCGTGGCCAAGGCCCAGCCCGATGGCTACACGCTGCTGGTCAGCGCGGCCGGCGTCATCTCCAACAGCATGATCAAGAAGACCATGCCTTTCAAGGATGATGCTCTGCAGCCCGTGGTGATGATCGGCCTGGCACCTTCGGTGATCGTGGTGCCCAAGAACGCGCCCTATAACAATCTGCGCGACTTCGTCGAAGCCTCGAAGAAAGGCGCAGGCTTCAACTTTGCCACCGCCGGCACGGGCAGCACGCCCCACTTCGTGGCCGAGATGCTGAATGTGAAGTACGGTGCCAAGCTGCAGCCCGTGCCCTACAAGAGCGGTTCGGAGAGCACCACGGCCGTGCTGGGCGGCCAGGTCGAAGGCACGTCCGAAGCCAGCATCATCGCGCTGCCGCACATCATTCACGAAGGCAAGTTCAAACCTCTGGCCACGACCTGGACCCAGCGCATCTCTGCCTACCCGCAACTCTCCACCGCCGTTGAGCAAGGCTTTGCCGATTTGCAGATCGCGCATTGGGCCGGCATTCATGCCCCCAAGGGCACGCCACCGGCCATTCTGGACAAGCTGGCAGCCGCCGTGGACAAGGCCATGAAGGAGCCTGCCACCGTCGAGAAGCTCAAGGGACTGGGCATCGAGCCGGTCGGCGGCACACGTGCGGAATTCGTAAAGTTTGCCGATGCCGAGCGCAAGCGCCTGGGCGAGATCGTCAAGGCAGCTCATATGCAGGAAAAATAAGATTCACAAAAAAACATAGCACTCAGCGTAAGCCCCATATACGCTGGAGCCTGAAAATAGTACTGATAGCTGATTCATGATTTTCCGTAGAAACGCCTTGCTCCACGCCACTGCCTGCGCCGCCGCCACTGCCTTGCTGGGCGGTGCCTCTGCGGCGCTGGCTCAGGGCTCTGAAGTCTGGCCCACCCGCACCGTCAAGCTCATCGTGCCCTATGCTGCAGGCGGCTATGCCGATACCCGCGCGCGCCTGATTGCCGACTCGCTGGGCAAGGTGCTGGGCCAGCCCGTAATCATCGACAACCGTGGCGGTGCCGGCGGCGTGACAGGCACGGATGCCATCGCCAAGGCCAACGACGGCCACACCTTCGGCTTCGGCTCCCCAGGCCCCCTGGTCACCAACCCCATGCTGATGAAGAAGATGCCTTATGACGCCAGGACGGCGTTCAAGCCCATCATCCTCATCGAGCAGGCTCCCCTGTTTCTGACCACCGCTCCCAACCAGCCCTTCAAGAACGTGCAGCAACTGCTGGCCCACGCCAAGGCCAAGCCCGGCGATCTGACCTATGGCTCCTCGGGCGTGGGCGGGGCCCATCATCTGTCGGGCGAGCTACTGGCCTACCAGACCCAGACCCAGCTGACCCATGTGCCCTACAAGGGCGGCTCGCTGGCGGCCTCCGACCTCATGGGCGGCCATCTGGCCATGATGTTCGAGATGGGCTACTCGGCCCTGCCTTCGATCAAGGCCAAAAAGATCAATGCCCTGGCCGTCTCCAGCAAGACCCGCGTGGCCGTGCTGCCCGACGTGCCTACTCTGGACGAAGCCGGGGTCAAGGGCTTTGAGTCGTACAACTGGCTGGGCATGATTGCGCCGGCCGGCACACCCGACGCCGTGGTGGCCAAGCTCAACCTGGCCGTCAACGAAGCACTCAAGAACGACAGGTCGCTGCGCCAGATGATCGAAAGCAGCGGCGGCCAGATCATGGGCGGCACGCCCCAGGCCTATGGCAAATACCTGGAGGCCGAGCGCGCCAAGTGGGGACCGGTGATCAAGAACGCGAATATTTCGCTGGACTAATCCTCTGCGGAGCTGCGAGGCAGCTCTGCCTGACTGCACGCGCCAGAAGTGCATGCTGCTATCAAACCTGATAGCTGGATACAGCCATCAGATAAGCGTCAAAGTCCTTTTCAACAAGAAATCTCATGAACCCGAAGCAACAACTCAAGGCCCTGGCCGATGCCCGCCGCGGCGTCATCGTGCCCGGTGCATTCAACGCCATGTCGGCGCGGCTAATTGCCGATCTGGGCTTTGAAGCCATCTATGTGACCGGCGCCGGCGTGACCAATATGTGGTTCGGCATGCCCGACCAGGGTTTTATGGGTCTCAGCGATATCGCCGACCATACGGCCCGCATCCGCGACGCCGTGGAAGTGCCGCTGCTGGTCGATGCCGACACCGGCTTCGGCAACGCCGTCAACACCTACCACGCCGTGCGCACGCTGGAGCGTGCCGGTGCCGACTGCATTCAGCTTGAAGATCAGGTCAGCCCCAAGCGCTGCGGCCACTTCAATGGCAAGGCCGTGATCGAAACCAGCGAAATGCTGGGCAAGATCAAGGCTGCCGTCGATGCGCGCCGCGACAGCGGCACCCTCATCATGGCCCGTACCGACGCTGCAGCCGTCCACGGCTTTGAAGCCGCCATCGAACGTGCCCAGCAGTTTCAGGAAGCCGGCGCCGACATCCTGTTTGTCGAAGCCGTCACCCAGGCCGAAGAAGTGCGCGCCCTGCCGCAGCGCCTGCAAGCTCCCCAGCTCATGAACATGGTCATTGGCGGCAAGACCCCCATCTTCAACGCCGACGAACTGGGCGAGCTGGGCTATGGCTTTGTGCTCTACGCCAATGCCGCACTGCAAGGCGCCGTGGCCGGCATGCAAAAGTGCCTGACCCTGCTGCGCGACGATCACAAGGTCGATGAAGACCCCGCCATCGTCGCTCCTTTCCTTGAGCGCCAGCGCTTGGTGAACAAGGATTTCTGGGATGGGCTGGAGCAAAAGTACCAGTAATCCGGTCTCCGGACCCGGCGCCTGAGTCGCATGCGGCGCAGATACATCAAGCGCTGCACGCCATGTTTTCATGGCCGGTGTGACCTTGGCCGGCAGCATTCACTCCCCTGGCTACGGCCCCGAAACCGGATGCGCAGGTAGCTCTGGGCTGCATCCTCTATTGCAGCGTGGCTCCATCCAGCGCCAGCCTGACACGCATCAAGGCATGCCGAAGTTTTTCGAGCGGCACCGAACCCAAGGCCAGCCGCAGTGCTTGCGGCACTTGCACGCCAGTGGCAAAGGGTTCGGCCGTTGACACGGAAATTCCTGCCGTCTGCAGCGCCATCGCGACCTGATCAGCCCTCAGGTCTTCAGGCATGGGGAGCCAGACAAAATACGAACTGGGGTGACGCATACAGGGCAGCCCCTTGAAGACCTGCGTCACCTGTTTCTGACGTATCTGGGCGTCCTCTCGCTTCTGAGCTTCCAGCCTGGCAACAGTCCCGTCTCTCAGCCAGCTCACAACCATGGCTGTCATGACGCCGGGGGTGTTCCAGGTCGTTGCGCGTATAGCTCGTTCTATCCGAGATATCCAGGTTGCCGGCGCAGCCACAAAGCCCACCCGCAACCCCGTGGCGACATTCTTGGAAAAGCCAGAGACATATACCGTGGACTCTGGCAGCAGTGCAGCCATGGGCGGTGGTGCATCCGGAGCAAGAAACGCATACGCGGCATCTTCGATCAGCAACAGGCCATGGCGACGGATCAACGCTGCAAATGCATGACGTCGGTTGATGCTCATCACCCATCCAAGCGGGTTATGGAGAGTCGGCATTGCATAGACCGCGCGCACCTTGCGGCGTTGGCACAGCAACTCCAGCGCATCGAGGTCCGGCCCCGAACCAGCTGCCGGAATGGCAATCAGTTCAAGCCTCAGCTGTTGCGCCAGCACCTTGAAGCCCGGGTAGCTCAAAGCGTCAACAGCCACTACATCGCCAGCTTGCAGCAATGCCATGGCCGTGCTCGCGAGTCCATGCTGCGCCCCATCCACGATAAGCACCTGTTCGGCAGGAACCGTCAGCCTACGGTTTTCAAGGTATAGGGCGACAGCCGCTCGTTCATGGGCCCGGCCTCCATGCGGCTGATAGCGCAGCAGCGCCTCCAAATCTCCACTGGCGGCAAGTTGACGCAATGCGCAGCGCAACAACTCGGCTTGACCTGGAAGAGCAGGAGCGTTGAAGTTCAGGTCCAGCATGCCTATCGCAGTGGCATGCTGGTCGATACCGAGGCCACGTGGCAGCGCGGTTTCGCGCACAAAAGTTCCTCGCCCCGTCTCGCCGCTGACCAGGCCCATGGCCTGCAGTTCGGCATAGACACGAGTCGCCGTGACCAGGGCCAGTCCTTCCCGGGATGCCAGCTGCCGGTGGGTGGGCAGGCGTGTGCCCGGTGCCAGCCGGCCTTCGCGAATTTCCGAGGCGAGCTGGTCCACCAGCTGCTTGTATCGGGCAATCGGCATATAGAGCCTGTATCCATGACAATTAATTGAGTGTATTGGATCTCATCTCTAGCATGACCATTGATACAAGCTCACATCCGGAACATCCCAATGCATATCGCAATCCTGACTTTCGAAGGCTTTAACGAGCTCGATTCACTCATTTCTCTAGGCATACTCAACCGCATCAAGCGGCCCGGTTGGCGGGTCTCGATTGCCTGCCCGAGCGCACGCGTCAAATCAATGAATGGAGTAGTCATAGAAGCCCAGGCCACTCTGGAGGATGCGAGTGCTGCAGATGCGGTCATCGTGGGCAGTGGAATGCAAACACGTGAGGTCGTGCGCAATGCCGACCTCATGTCAAGGCTCAGACTGGACCCTGCACGGCAACTGATTGCTGCACAGTGCTCCGGCACGCTGATACTGGCCAAGCTCGGCTTGCTGGATGGCGTGATGGCATGTACCGACCTGACAACCAGGCCCTGGGTTGAAGAGGCTGGCATTCGCGTGCTGGAGCAGCCCTTCTTCGCAAGCGGCAACGTGGCTACCGCTGGAGGCTGCCTGGCAGCTCAATACCTTGCCGCATGGCTTATTGCCCGTGTCGAGGGGATCGAGGCCGCCAGGAGTGCATTGCATTATGTGGCCCCTGTGGGTGAGAAAGATGTCTATATGGCCCGGGCCATCGCCAATATCTCGCCTTACCTGCCTGACTGACTTGCGGCATCAGCTTGATCGCCGTCGGCAGCAACCTCTTTGAAGCGCCCTGAAGACCTCAGGCGACTCGAATGCGGCCGGTCGCCGATTCCGGTAAGGCCTCCAGGCCCGGACTCTTTGCAAATTCCGGATTGTTCGCTTGCACAAAATCCCTGATGCCCCCAACTCGAGAACATCCAGGCAGTCAAAACGATCCTCATTCTGACTACTGCCAAGCAGCAGCAGGCATGGCTGCAGCACGGCTCTGGCAACGGCTCACGCCGCCTTCCAGCCCTGCAGCATCAGTTCCAGCGCCTGCAAGGCCTCGTTCAGGCGCTCGGGCGGAGCGCCCTCCTCGGCAATCCAGAAAGCCGCTTCGATCAGGCAGCCATTGAGCAACCTTGCCAGCGCCGCTGCGCTGGCATTCACGATGATGCCCTGGTCGATGAGCTGCTGCACAAAGCCGGCAATAAAAGCAATGCATTGCTGGTGCTGCTGCCCCTGATCGGTGCCGGTGAGCACGGAGCGCGCATCCTGCAGCACGATGCGGCGAATTTCAGCCTCCTGCGCCATGGTCAGATAGGCGCGGCAATAGGCCAGAAAACCTTCCCATGGATCGGCATGAGCCCGCAGCACGCGTTCCAGACGCTGGTCCATTTCTTCATCCATCTGCGCCACCACGGCAGCCAGCAGGCCGGGCTTGCCACCAAAGTGGTGATAGAGCGCGCCGCGCGTCAAACCGGCCTGCGCGGTCAGCTCGTCCATGGCCGCCTGGGCATAGCCATGCTGGGCGAAAGCGCTGCGCGCCGCGCTGATCAGCTTGGCCCGCGTGGCTTCGATCATGCTGGCACGACTCTGGCGGACTTGGGTCACTGCGAACTCCCGGCAATATTCACATACAAAGCGTATGCCAATCATACGCGCTCCATCCCAAGCTCCTAGAATGTCACTCGCATACACAATGTATGTAAATGAATCTATGCAAGGGTTTCCATGTTGAATGCTTACCGCAAGCTGTTTACGGCACCGGGCAGCACGGGCTTTGTGCTGGCCGGGCTGCTGGCGCGACTGCCGCTGTCCATGACGGGGATTGGCTTGATCACCATGCTGTCGCAGCAGCGCGGCGCCTACACGCTGGCAGGCATGGTGTCGGCCTGTTTCGCGCTGTCGATTGCCGTTCTGGCACCGCGCATCTCGGCGCTGGTTGACCGTTACGGGCAGTTCAGGGTGCTGCCGTTTGCGGCCGCCAGCAGTGCGTTGTCCATGCTGGCACTGCTGGCCTGTGCCCACTGGCAGGGACCGGACTGGCTGCTGCTGGTACTGGCCGCAGCCGTTGGCAGCCTGCCCAGCATGCCGGCTATGGTTCGCGCCCGCTGGACGGCAATCTACAGTGGAACGCCTCAACTGCAGACCGCATTTGCACTGGAGGGCGTGCTTGACGATCTGGCCTTTATCGTCGGCCCTCCGCTGTCGGTGGGGCTCAGCATGCTGCTGTTCCCCGAGGCCGGCCCGCTGGCAGCAGCTTTGTTCCTCATCATCGGCGTGGGCCTGTTTGTGGTGCAACGCCGCACCGAGCCACCTGTCAGCCCACGCACAGGCTCGGAAAAAGGCGGGGCTTCGTCGATGCTGCGCCAGCCCATAGTGCGAACGCTGGCGCTGTTCATGCTGGCACAAGGCGTCATCGTAGGCGTGATCGATGTGGCCAGCGTGGCCTTTGCCACAGTTCAGGGCCAGCCCGGTATGGCCAGTGTGGTGCTGTCCTTCTATGCGCTGGGCTCCTGTGCCATGGGCTTGCTGTTTGGCACGCTGCGCCTGCAGATGCCGCTCAGCCGCCAGATCGTCTGGGTCGGTGCATCGGTCGCCATCTCCGCCCTGCCCCTGTTGCTGGCCAGCAATCTGACCGCGCTGACTCTGGCCGTGCTGCTGGCAGGCATTACCTTTGGTCCGACGATTACCGTGGCCATGAGTCTGGTGGAGCGGCAGGTACAAGCAAACCGACTGACCGAGGGCATGACCTGGCTGCTGACTGGCCTCGCCAGCGGTGTGGCCCTGGGCGCTGCCGCTGCCGGATGGCTGATCGACCACTGGGGCGCACAGCAATCGTTTGTGCTAACGCTGCTGGCGGGCGGCGCCATGTGGCTATGGGGCGTGCAGGCCGGACGGCAAGCCGACCGTGCATCCGCACCGGGCATGACGGCCATCAACATGTGAGTCAGCCGCCATCGCTTATTCAGCCGTCGGCTGCTGCTCTTCTCAAGAGTCGTCCTGCGTGGGCGCGGCAGCACGCATAGCCAGGCCAGGTTCCCGTGCCAGCGCAATAAAGGCCTGTAGATAGTCGGTATGCAACTCTGCCTCGCGCGCGCCGAGGTAGATTTGCTTGGCGATCCCCTTGCTGCCCAGCTTCACGGGGACAACTGCCATCTTTTCGGCATATTCCAGAGCCAGCCAGCGCGGCAGGGCCGCGACGCCCCGCCCGCTGGCGACCATCTGCATCATGATGTCGGTGGTTTCTATGGTTTTATGGCGCCTGGGGGCAATACCTTTGGGTAGCAAAAACCGGGTATAGATGTCGAGCCGGTCCACAGCCACGGGATAGGTAATCAGCACCTCGCGAGACAGATCGCCGGGCTTGACATGGTCGACCCGGGCCAAGGCGTGATCCGCAGCCACGACCAGCACCTGCTCATAGTCAAAAACAGGCTCAAAGTGCAGACCCGGCTTGAACAACGGATCGGGCGTGACCAGCATGTCGATCTCATAGCCGAACAGCGCACCGATGCCGCCAAACTGGAACTTCTGCTTCACGTCCACATCCACATCGGGCCAGGCGGCCAGATAAGGTGAGACGATTTTCAGCAGCCACTGGTAGCAAGGATGGCATTCCATGCCGATGCGCAAGCTGCCGCGCTCTCCCAAGGCAAATTGCTGCAAACGCGACTCGGCCAGATCCAGCTGAGGCAGCACGCGATTGGCCACCGCCAGCAGGTATTGACCCGCCTGCGTCAGGCGCAGGCTGCGCCCTTCACGCAACCAGACATCGGTGCCGAGTTGGGCCTCCAGCTTTCTCATGCTGTGGCTCAGGGCGGACTGGGTGACGCACAACACATCGGCTGCCGCAGTCAAAGAGCCTTGTTTTTCAACCTCTTGCACGATTGCAAGATGGATACGCTCAATCATCTGTGAACACAATTCATGGATACATGAAAAACGACCATTTTACTTCATGTATTGATTCCAGGAACATCCAGTCCGCTGACCCGAGCCACTCTGGCCATGGGCCAAGGATCACAAGACTGGATTTCTGCATGACGACTATTCACAACCTGGGCTTTCCTCGCATCGGCGCAAAGCGCGAACTGAAGTTCGCGCTGGAGTCCTACTGGAGAGGCGAATCCTCGCGCGATGCGCTCAAGGCGCTGGGCGCCGAGCTGCGCCAACGCCACTGGACCGCGCAGCAAGAGCTGGACTGGGTGCCCGTGGGTGACTTCGCGTTCTACGATCAGGTACTGGACATGAGCTTTACGCTGGGCAATCTGCCCGAACGGGTGCAAGGCTTTGAAGGCGATGCGCTGGACAACTACTTTCGCGTGGCCCGTGGCCGTTCGGCGATCAGGACAGAATCCCACGGCGCCGATCACACCCCTTGCTGCGCTGGCGGCGTCGCCGCGGGCGAGATGACCAAGTGGTTTGACACCAACTACCACTACATCGTGCCCGAGTTCAGCTCGACCACCGAATTCAAGCTCGATGCATCGCGCCTGCTGGAACAACTGGCCGAAGCCAAGGCACAAGGCATAAAGGCCAAACCCGTCCTCATCGGCCCCGTCACCTATCTGGCACTGGGCAAAGCCAAGGATGACTCCAACAAGCTGGAATTGCTGCAACGCCTTCTGCCCGTATATGCGCAATTGCTCGATACATTGGCTACCCAAGGCGTGGAATGGGTGCAGATGGACGAGCCCATACTCGTCACCGAGCTCGGTGCCGACTGGCAACACGCGTTCAACACCGCATACCACCACCTCAAAAGCAGCAAGATCAAGCTGCTGCTGGCCACTTATTTCGGCCAGTTGGCCGAAAACAAATATCTGGCAGCAAACCTGCCCATAGCCGGCCTGCACATCGATGCCATCAACGGCCAGGACGATGTGCAGCAACTGCTGGGGCTGCTGCCCGCGCACAAGGTGCTGTCGCTGGGCGTGATCAACGGCCGCAATATCTGGAAAACCGATCTCGCTGCCGTGCTGGACTGGGTGGAGCCGCTGGCCGAGCGCCTAGGCGAGCGTCTCTGGATTGCGCCATCGTGCTCCTTGCTGCATGTACCCGTGGATCTGAACAGCGAACAAAAGCTGGATGCCGACATCAAATCCTGGCTGGCCTATGCTCTGCAGAAACTGGATGAGCTACGCGTGCTGGGCAAGGCTTTGCGCGATGGCCGAGATGCTGTCGCAGCCGAGCTGGCCGACAACGCAGCCGCTCTGGCCACGCGCCGCACTTCGCCTCGCGTCCACAACCCCGTGGTGCAAGCAGCAGTCAAGCAGATCAGCTCCCAGTGGGGCCAACGCCAGAGCAGCTACGAGGTGCGCGCCCCCAAGCAAGCCCGGCTGCTGAAGCTGCCAGCCTTCCCGACCACCACCATTGGCTCTTTTCCCCAGACGACAGAGATACGCCAGGCGCGCAGCGAATTCAAGGCCGGTCGCCTGGATTTCGCCCGCTACCAAGGCGCCATGCGCGCCGAGATCGAACGCTGCGTGCAAGCGCAGGAAGCCCTGGGATTGGACGTGCTGGTGCATGGCGAGGCCGAGCGCAACGACATGGTGGAATACTTTGGAGAACAACTCGACGGCTACGCCTTCAGCCAGTTCGGCTGGGTGCAGTCCTACGGCTCACGCTGCGTCAAGCCACCCATTCTGTTCGGCGACATCAGCCGCTCCAAGGCGATGACGACGGAATGGATCCAGTACGCCCAGTCCTTGACCCGCAAACCCATGAAAGGCATGCTGACAGGCCCGGTCACCATCCTGAACTGGTCATTCGTGCGCGACGACCAGCCGCGCGCCACATCCTGCTATCAGCTGGCTCTGGCGATTCGCGCGGAAGTGCTGGATCTGGAAAGAGCCGGCGTGCGCGTGATCCAGATCGACGAGGCTGCATTGCGCGAGGGCTTGCCATTGCGCAAATCACAATGGAAGGAATATCTGCACTGGGCCGTGGAGTCCTTCCGCATCAGCGCCAATGGCGTTGTCGATGAAACCCAGATTCACACCCATATGTGCTATTCGGAGTTCAACGACATCATTGCTTCGATTGCAGCCATGGATGCCGATGTGATCACCATAGAGACTTCGCGCTCGGACATGGAGTTGCTGGAGGCCTTCGAGCACTTCGATTACCCCAATGGGATCGGTCCGGGCGTCTATGACATCCACTCTCCCAATATTCCCACCAAGGCATGCATCGTGGAGCTCATGCAAAAAGCCGCAAAACGCATTCCCACGGAACGCCTTTGGGTCAACCCTGACTGCGGCCTCAAGACACGCCAGTGGGCAGAAGTGATTCCTGCTCTGCGGCACATGGTGGAGGCCGCCAGAACATTGCGCCACTCTGTCAAAGTAGCCGAATCCGTCTGAAAGGCAGCGCTCCAGCCTTCTCCTAGTTGCCCAGGCATGCCCTGGGCTTTTTCATACCGAAATGCACGGCAGCAGTTGAATCGGGTGACGCAGATTCGGCGTCCAGCCTGCAAGGCAGGCTGGTACACAGAGCCTTTTTGCATCAAGCGCACAAAGCAAAAAGCCCTGCAGACTTTCATCTGCAGGGCTTGTGCCACAAGTTTGGAGGCGCGAACCAGAGTCGAACTGGTCTAACCGGATTTGCAATCCGGGGCATAACCGCTTTGCTATCGCGCCGCTATCACAAAAACCTGGAGCGGGAAAACGGGTTCGAACCGTCGACCTATACCTTGGCAAGGTATCGCTCTACCAACTGAGCTATTCCCGCATTCAAAAAGCTTTCGCCTTTTGATGCGAACCTGTATTGCTACAGGCTCTGAAAACCTGGAGCGGGAAAACGGGTTCGAACCGTCGACCTATACCTTGGCAAGGTATCGCTCTACCAACTGAGCTATTCCCGCATTCAAAAAGCTTTCGCTTTCTGATGCGAACCTGTATTGCTACAGGCTCTGAAAACCTGGAGCGGGAAAACGGGTTCGAACCGTCGACCTATACCTTGGCAAGGTATCGCTCTACCAACTGAGCTATTCCCGCATTCAAAAAGCTTTCGCCTTTTGATGCGAACCTGTATTGCTACAGGCTCTGAAAACCTGGAGCGGGAAAACGGGTTCGAACCGTCGACCTATACCTTGGCAAGGTATCGCTCTACCAACTGAGCTATTCCCGCATATCTACCGAAGCCCAACATTGTACAACGTTGTTTGCTGCGATGGATGAATTGTAGCGCAGTTCTGAGCCCTCCCAGAAAAAACGCCACAATTTTCACAAAACAAGCATCAATGCTTGATGGCTGCCTCTACCGGCTTGACATCGGCGGACGCCACGGTGGCTACAGCTTCCTCAGTCAAAGGATCCGGCACACGCTCCAGGGCCACCTTGAGAACCTGATCGATCCACTTCACAGGAACGATTTCCAGACCACTCTTCACATTATCGGGAATGTCCTGCAAATCCTTGGCATTCTCTTCAGGAATGAGCACGGTCTTGATGCCACCGCGCAGAGCAGCCAGCAGCTTTTCCTTGAGGCCACCGATTGCCGTGACTTCGCCGCGCAAGGTGATTTCACCGGTCATGGCCACATCAGCCCGCACGGGAATGCCTGTGAGAGCCGAGACAAAAGCTGTCGTCATCGCAGCCCCGGCGCTGGGGCCATCCTTGGGTGTAGCGCCGTCAGGCACGTGCACATGGATGTCCTTTTTCTCGAAGGCTTCATCCTTGATACCAAGCAAACGAGCTCGGCTACGCACCACGGTGCGAGCAGCTTCGACCGACTCCTTCATCACATCGCCCAGAGAACCTGTGCGCGTAATGACGCCCTTGCCTGGCATGGTGGCGGCTTCGATGGTCAGCAGATCGCCGCCGACTTCGGTCCAGGCCAGACCCACAACCTGCCCCACCTGATTGGCATGCTCGGCACGGCCATAGCTGAACTTGCGCACGCCCAGATATTCATTGAGGTTGTCGGCATTCACCTCCACCTTGGGCTGAAGCTTGCCAAGTTGCAAGCCCTTGACCACCTTGCGGCAAATCTTGGACAGCTCGCGTTCAAGCGAACGCACGCCCGCTTCGCGGGTGTAGTAGCGCACGATGTCACGAATCGCGGCTTCGGTCACTTCCAGCTCGCCGTCCTTCACGCCGTTGTTGGTGATCTGCTTGGGCAGCAGATAGCGGATGGCAATATTGGTTTTTTCGTCTTCTGTGTAGCCCGACAGGCGAATCACCTCCATGCGATCCAGCAAGGCCGAAGGAATGTTCATGGAGTTGGAGGTCGCCACAAACATCACGTCGGACAGGTCGAAGTCGACCTCCACGTAGTGGTCACCAAACTTGTTGTTCTGTTCGGGGTCCAGCACTTCCAGCAGCGCGCTCGAAGGATCGCCACGGAAGTCCATGCCCAGCTTGTCGATTTCGTCCAGCAGGAACAGAGGATTGCGCGTTCCAACCTTCTCCAGGCTCTGCAGCACCTTGCCGGGCATGGCGCCGATATAGGTACGGCGGTGACCGCGAATTTCCGCCTCGTCTCGCATGCCGCCCAGCGCCATGCGCACGTACTTGCGACCTGTGGCCTTGGCAATGGACTGCCCCAGCGAGGTCTTGCCCACGCCGGGAGGACCCACCAGGCACAGAATGGGCGCCTTGACCTTGTCCACACGCTGCTGCACGGCAAGATACTCGAGAATGCGGTCCTTGACCTTTTCCAGGCCGAAGTGATCTTCGTTCAGCACTTCCTCGGCATTCGCCAGATTGTGCTTGATCTTGGTCTTCTTGCTCCAGGGCAGTCCAGTCAGCACTTCGATGTAGTTGCGCACCACCGAAGCTTCAGCCGACATGGGCGACATCAGCTTGAGCTTCTTGAGCTCGGCCTCAGCCTTTTTGCGAGCATCGGCAGGCATCTTGGCGAGCTTGATCTTTTTCTCGATCTCCTCGATGTCGGCACCGTCCTCACCCTCGCCCAGCTCCTTCTGGATGGCCTTGACCTGCTCATTCAGATAGAAGTCGCGCTGATTTTTCTCCATCTGGCGCTTGACGCGGCCACGGATGCGCTTGTCGACGTTGAGGATGTCAACCTCGCGCTCAAGTTGCTCGAACAGGTTTTCCAGACGCTCCTTGATGTCCACCAGATCCAGTACCGCCTGCTTGCTCTCGAGCTTGAGAGGCAGGTGGGCCGCAATGGTGTCCGTCAGACGACCGGCATCGTCGATGCTGGCAATCGAAGTCAGGATTTCCTGAGGAATTTTCTTGTTGAGTTTGACGTACTGATCAAACTGCTGGGTCACGGCACGCCGCAAAGCTTCGATTTCGCTTTGCTCATGGGCATCGCCTTCGGGCTCCACGGGCGTCACAGATGCCGTGAAGTGAGACTCTTCGTCGGCAACCTGCTTGACCAGCGCGCGTTGCTGGCCTTCCACCAGCACCTTCACGGTGCCGTCGGGCAGCTTGAGCATCTGCAAGATGGTGGAGACACAGCCCACATCAAACATGTCTTCCGCTGCAGGCTCGTCCTTGGAGGCCGTCTTCTGCGCCACCAGCATGATGCGGCGGTCGCCTTCCATGGCCAGCTCCAGAGCCTTGATGCTCTTGGCACGCCCCACGAACAGTGGAATCACCATATGCGGAAACACCACCACATCGCGCAGCGGCAGCAGTGGCAGGTCCAGCTCGGTAGAAGGCAAAGGGGTTTGTCCAGACATAGGTATCCTCGGTTTCTCAGCGGAAGATGGTCCGCTTACCGGTGTATTTCAACCCCTGGGGGCAAATTGTTTTTGCCGCCTCAGGGGCATTGCCTTTCAGCCGCAGGCGACAAAGCGAGCCCATTGGAGGGCCCACCTTGCACGCAAGCACAGTATCAGGCCTTTTTGGCCGCTTCGCGGTAAACCAGCAGCGGCTCCTTGCCGTCTTCAATGGTGGCTTCTTCCACCACTACCTTTTCCACATTCTCGGCGGTCGGCAACTCGAACATGGTGCTGATCAGAGCCTGCTCGACGATGGAGCGCAGACCGCGCGCACCGGTCTTGCGAGCCAGGGCCTTGCGGGCGATCGCCTTCAGGGCCGCGGGACGGATCTCCAACTCCACACCCTCCATGGCCAGCAGCTTGCTGTACTGCTTGACCAGCGCATTCTTGGGCTCGGTCAGGATCTGCACCAGAGCATCTTCGCTGAGCTCGGCCAGCGCCGTCACCACGGGCATACGACCCACCAGCTCGGGGATGATGCCGAACTTGATCAGATCTTCAGGCTCGATCTCGAGGAACATCTCCGAGATGGAGCGCTGCTTCTTGCTCTTGACGGTAGCGCCAAAGCCTATGCCTGAAGCTTCGGTGCGATTCTCGATGACTTTTTCCAGTCCTGCGAACGCACCACTGCAGATGAACAGGATATTGGTGGTGTCGATCTGCAGAAAGTCCTGATTCGGATGCTTGCGCCCGCCCTGTGGCGGAATGCTGGCCATCGTGCCTTCGATCAGCTTGAGCAGAGCCTGCTGCACGCCCTCGCCCGAGACGTCACGCGTGATGCTGGGGTTGTCAGACTTCCGGGAGATCTTGTCGATTTCGTCAATATAGACAATACCGCGCTGAGCACGCTCAACATCGTACTCGCAGCTTTGCAGCAGCTTCTGAATGATGTTCTCTACGTCCTCGCCCACATAGCCAGCCTCGGTCAGCGTGGTGGCATCGGCCATCACGAAGGGCACGTTGAGCTGACGAGCCAGCGTCTGGGCCAGCAAGGTCTTGCCCGAACCCGTGGGACCGATCAGCAAGATATTGCTCTTGCTGAGCTCCACATCGTCCTTGCCGGCCTTGTCCTTGTGGTTCAGACGCTTGTAGTGGTTGTAGACCGCCACGGCCAGCGTGCGCTTGGCCTGCTCCTGACCGATCACATAATTGTCGAGATTGGCCTTGATTTCGGCGGGCGTCGGCAGATCGCCGCGACCTTCCTTGGCGTCGGCGGCAGGCTGTTCGTCGCGAATGATCTCATTGCACAAGTCGATGCACTCGTCGCAGATGAACACGGACGGGCCGGCGATCAGCTTTTTGACCTCGTGCTGGCTTTTGCCGCAGAAGGTGCAATACAAATTCTTTTCGGTGGAAGAGCCTTTTTTATCGGCCATGGGGGCTGTGCCTCGTTACGAAAAAACGAAAATTAATGATAACCAAAGACAAGGCGGCGTAGGCCATCAGGGACAAACGCCGCCGAGCAAGTCCCGGGAGCCAGTCAGCAGCTCCCAGGTTTTTCATTGCCAGCACCTGCAAGCCCAATCAGACACGGGGCTCGGTGCTATGCATTTCAGGAACGCTTGCTGATTACCTGGTCAACCAGGCCGTATTCCTTAGCCTCATCGGCGGAAAGGAAATAGTCACGCTCGGTGTCGTTCTGAATCTTTTCCAGGGGCTGGCCGGTACGCTCGGCAAGTATTTTGTTCAGACGCTCGCGGGTCTTGATGATTTCGCGGGCATGAATTTCAATTTCGGTCGCCTGACCACGTGCACCGCCCAGAGGCTGGTGAATCATGACCTGAGCATTGGGCAGTGCATAGCGCTTGCCCTTGGCTCCGGCCGACAGCAGGAAAGCACCCATGCTCGCAGCCATGCCGGTGCACAGCGTCGAGACATCGGGCTTGATGAAGTTCATGGTGTCAAAAATCGCCATGCCTGCCGTCACGCTGCCGCCAGGGGAGTTGATATAGAAGGAAATGTCCTTGTCAGGATTTTCGCTTTCCAGGAACAACAGCTGGGCTACCACCAGGTTGGCAGTCTGATCGTTAACCTCGCCCACCAGGAAAATCACGCGTTCCTTGAGCAGACGCGAATAAATGTCATAGGAGCGCTCACCGCGGCCCGACTGTTCAATGACCATGGGCACCATGCCCAAACCCAATGTATCCAATGCGCTCATGTTTTCTCCAGTGCTATGCGCCTACTGTAGCCGCATTCTGAAAAGAAAATGGGGCTTGCGCGCAAAAGCACAAGCCCCGCAATTCAAGTTATCGGAACTTGCCTAGGGCAAGCACCGATAAAAGATCCAGCCCTTAGGCTTGACCCATCAATTCGTCGAAGGAAACGGCCTTGTCGGTCACCTTGGCCTTGCCCAGCACGAACTCGGTCACGTTGTTTTCGATCACAACGGCTTCCACTTCGGCCAGACGGTTGCGGTCGCCGAAGTACCAGCGCACCACGTCTTCTGGCTTCTCGTAGCTGGATGCCAGCTCTTCCACATGAGCCTTGATCTGCTCGGCAGTAGCTTGGAGGTTGTTGGTCTTGACCAGCTCGGCCACCACCAGGCCCAGGCGCACGCGACGCTCGGCTTGGGGCAGGAAGATGTCTTCAGGGATTTCAGCCTTGGCTGCGTCCTTGATGCCGCGCTGTTCCAGCTCGGCGCGCGCGCCTTCCAGCAGGCGACCCACTTCAGCTTGCACGGAAGCCTTGGGCAGATCCAGCTCGGCCACGGACACCAGGGCGTCCATCACGGCTTGCTTGTTACGACCTTGAACGCGGAACTTCACTTCGCGCTCCAGGTTCTTCTTGATGTCGTCGCGCAGGGCTTCAACAGAGCCGCCGTCCACACCCAGAGTCTTCACGAACTCTTCGTTCACTTCGGGCAGGTTGGGAGCTTCCACCTTCTTGACGGTCACCAGGAAGTCTGCAGTCTTGCCGGCCACGTCAGCGCCGTGGTAGTCAGCGGGGAAAGCCAGGGGGAAAGTCTTGGACTCGCCAGCCTTCATGCCGCGGGTTGCGTCTTCGAATTCCTTGAGCATCTGGCCTTCACCGACCAGGAACTGGAAGTCTTCAGCCTTGCCGCCGGAGAAAGTCTCGCCATCGATCTTGCCTTCGAAGTCCACGGTCACGCGGTCGCCGTCCACGGCTGCTTCACCGGCAGCGCGCTCGGTGAAGGTGCGGCGCTGCTTGCGCAGGATGTCCACGGTCTTGTCGATGGCCGCGTCGTCCACGCTGGTGGACAGCTTTTCCACTTCGGCTGCAGTCAGATCGCCGATCTTGACTTCGGGCATGACTTCAAACACGGCATCGAATTGGGCTTCGCCTTCGGGAGCGCCTTCCTTCTCGGTGATCTTGGGCTGACCGGCAACACGCAGGTCGGCTTCGTTCACGGCAGCGGCAAAAGCCTCGCCCACCTTGTCGTTCAGCACTTCGTATTGCACGGAGTAGCCATAACGCTGAGCCACAACGCTCATGGGCACCTTGCCAGGACGGAAGCCGTCCATCTTCACGGTGCGCGCCACCTTCTTCAGGCGAGCATCAACTTCAGACTGGATCGCAGACAGGGGCACGCTCAGCGTGATCTTGCGCTCGAGCTTTTCAAGAGTTTCAACGTTAACGGCCATGATTTTTCCTAAGAGGGATGAGGACCGTGCAGATTGCCAGGCAACCTGCACCGTATTGCGCAAAGTCACAGTGCGCGCACACCCAACGACATGCGGCACCACAAATTTCCAGAGCCTGCCCCGGTCATTTGCCCCAGCGTCTGGCGCCAGGCATTTGTTCAAATCAGGAACAGGCGAAGCCGACCATTATAACGAGGCGCTGCGCAGGCTCCGCCATCGCCCTACAGGGGTTTGCCTTAAAAGCTGACGCCGCGCCTGCAAAGCAGGGGCAGGAAAAGAAAAAGCCCGTAACTGCTTGGGGTTACGGGCTTGAGGCAGCAGGGACTGCCAATGTCTGGTGCGCGGAGCCGGACTCGAACCGGCACGGTGTTGCCACCGTCAGGACCTAAACCTGGTGCGTCTACCAATTTCGCCACCCGCGCGGTCAGCAATGCGCAAATCTACGCTTACTGAGGTCAAGACGCAGATTCTAGCCGCAAAACCGGCAGTCTTTCGCACAATGCAGCCTCAGGCCATGTCCTTTCTGATGCGGAATGCAGCTGCATACATGGCAGGCAGTGCCAGCAGGGTCAGCACGGTCGCCACAATCAGACCGCCCATGATGGCCACAGCCATGGGGCCCCAGAACACACTGCGCGACAGCGGGATCATGGCCAGTACGGCAGCTGCTGCGGTCAGCACGATGGGACGCAGCCTATGCACGGCCGCCTCCACAATCGCATCCCAGGCCGGCACGCCGCGGGCACGCCCGCTTTCGATCTGATCGATCAGGATGACCGAATTGCGCTGAATCATGCCCATCAAGGCCACGACGCCCAGCAGCGCCACAAAGCCGAAGGGACGATTCAGCAACAGCAAGGCCGCCGCCACACCGGGGATGCCCAGGGGGCCGGTGATGAACACCAGCAGCGAACGGCTGACGCTGCGCAGCTGCAACATGAGCAATGTGAAAGTCAGAAACAGCAGCACCGGGATACCCGCCACGATGGCGCCGGAGCCCTTGGAGCTTTCCTCCACGGCACCGGCCACTTCGATGCGATAGCCGGTGTCACCAGCCGCATGCCAGCCGGCTTCCATCTTGCGCAGCTGCGGCAACAGCTCGTTGGTCAGGGTGGCGCCCTGCAGGCCTTCGCGCACATCGCCTTGAACGGTAATCGCGAAGTTGCGCTTCTCGCGCCACATCACGCCCGGCTCCCAGACCATGACGGGCTTGGCAATCTGCGTGAGCGGAATGGACTGCCCGTTTGCCGTGGTGACATGGACACCCGCGATATCGGTAATCGCATCGCGGTCCTGCTTGGGCGGGCGCATCACGATATCGATCAGCTTGTCGCCTTCACGGAACTGCCCCACGGTGGTGCCGCTGAAGTTCATGCCCGTGGCTTCGGCGATCGACTGGCTGGTCACACCCAGGGCACGCGCCTTGTCCTGATCGACCTGCAGGCGGATGACCTTGACGGACTCGTTCCAGTTGTCGTTCACGCCACGCATATCGGCATTGGCCTGCATGAGCGTCTTGACTTCATCGGCGTAGGTGCGCAGCTTGGCGGGGTCCGAGCCCATGACACGGAACTGCACCGGATATTGCACGGGAGGCCCGTTGGGCAGCAGCTTGGAGCGCGCCCGCACCTCGGGGAATTCCTCGGCCATCAGCGCCGGCAACTGTTTGCGGATTTCCTCGCGTGCCTTCAGGTCTTTGGCCACCAGAATGAACTGGGAGACGTTGTTCTGTGGAAATACCTGGTCCAGCGGCAGATAAAAGCGCGGTGCACCGGAGCCTATCCATTCGCTGACGGACTCCACGCCGTCGAGCTGCAAAAAGCGCTTTTCCACGCGCAGCGTCACTTCCTTGTTGGCCTGCAGGGAAGTGCCCTCGGGGAACCATATATCGACCAGCACTTCGGGCCTGCTGGAATCGGGGAAGAACTGCTGCTGCACCTTGCCCATGCCCGCCAGGCCCAGCACGAACACCAGCACCGTCGCGCCAATCGTCAGCCAGCGGTGCTGCACGCACCAGTTCACCGTACGGCGAAAACGGTTGTAGAACGGCGTGTCAAACAGCTCATGCTCACCTGCATTGGTGTTGATGCCTGCTTCTTCGGCCGACACCTCACCGGACGCCACTTCGGGCGGCAGCTTGGTCGCATGCGGCGGCTTCTTGAGCAGCAGCAGGCCCAGATAGGGCACGAAGTACACCGAGGCAAACCAACTGAGCACCAGCGCAATCACCGTCACCGCGAAGATGGCAAAGGTGTACTCGCCCGTCATGGACTTGGCCATGCCGATGGGCAGGAAGCCCGCGGCCGTGATCAACGTGCCGGTCAACATGGGCTTGGAGGTGATTTCATAGGCAAAGGTGGCGGCACGGTACTTGTCGTAGCCCTCCTCCATCTTGCGCACCATCATCTCCACGGCAATGATGGCGTCGTCCACCAGCAGGCCCAGCGCAATGATGAGCGAGCCCAGCGACACCTTGTGCAGGCCGATATTCCAGTACCACATGGCCAGGAAGGTCGCGGCCAGCACCAGCGGAATGGTGATGCCCACCACCAGTCCGGGGCGCGGGTCGATATACCAGCGCTTCCACAGCGGATGCTGCCCCGGGCGCCTGTGCAGGCCCAGGCTCAGAAAGCTCACGGCCAACACCACGACCACGGCCTCGATCAGCACCTGGAGAAACTCGCTGACCGAATCCGCCACCGCCTTGGGCTGGTTCTGCATATTGCTCAGCGTCACGCCCACGGGCAGGCTTTTGGCGATGCGCTCCGTGGCCTGCGTCAGCGCCTTGCCCAGGGCAATGATGTCGCCGCCCTTGACCATGGACACCCCCAATGCCACCGTAGGCTCGCCCTGGAAGCGCACCATGACATTGGCCGGATCGGCATAGCCGCGATGCACCTCGGCGATATCGCCCAGCCTGAACTGCGCCCCGCCCTGGCCAATGATGGGCATGGCACGCAATTGCTCCAGGTCGTTGAACTGGCCTTGCACACGCAACACAATGGTTTCGGCAGGCGTCTGCAAGGTACCAGCCGATGCCACGGCATTTTGCTGGTTGAGCTGATCGAGCACCTGCTTGAGGTTCAGCCCCATCTGCGTGGCGCGGTGCGACAGCTCCACATAGACCTTTTCATCCTGCACGCCGAACTGCTCGACCTTGGCCACATCGGGCACCTGCAGCAGTTGCTGACGCACATCGTCGGCTAGGGTCTTGAGCTCGGCATAGCTGAAGCCCTTGGCCTGCAGCGCATAGATCACGCCATAGACATCACCGAAATCGTCGTTGAAAAACGGCCCCTGCACGCCCTGCGGCAGGGTGTAGCGCATATCCCCCACTTTTTTGCGCACCGTATACCAGAGCTGCGGCACCTCCTTGGGGGGCGAGTAGTCCTTGACCTGGAAGATGACCTGCGACTCGCCGGGCTTGGAGTAGCTGCTGATCTTGTCGGCATAAGGTACTTCCTGCAGCGTGCGTTCGATCTTGTCGGTCACCTGCTGAGCAACCTGCTCGGCCGTCGCGCCAGGCCAGTAGGTGCGAATGACCATGGCACGGAAGGTGAACGGAGGATCCTCGTCCTGGCCCAGTTGGAAGAAGGCCGTAAAGCCGAGCAGCATCAGCACGACAATGAAATAGCGTGTCAGCGCCACATGATCGAGCGCCCAGCGAGACAAATTGAAATGCGCACCACCGGTCTTTTTCTGTCCAGCGCCGCTCATTTGCCCGCCTCCGCAGCCGCCGCAGGCTGATCCGCACCTGATTCAGGAGCATCCTGCGCTTTACCCACCTGCGTTTTGGGCAGATTTGATGTAGAACCCTGCAGCGGCTTGGCATACTTATCGCGATACACAGTCACCTTCTGCCCAGGGGTCAGCACATGAACGCCCGTGGCCACCACCTGCATGCCGGCTTGCAGACCCGAGGCAATCACCGCCTCGTTGCCGTCGGCGCTGGCAATCTGCACCGGCTGCAGCTTCACCGAACTGCTGGCCGCGTCATACAGCCAGACGGCCGTACTCTGACCGTTACCCCCCTCCTGGCGCAAGGCCGTGGTTGGCAGCTTGATGACCTGGCTGCCTATGGCTTCGCGGCTCACCCCCATGCCCTCGGGCATGACATGCACGGTGGCGCCCAGTGCAGGCAGATCCGTGCCCTGCAGGGCGGCCTTGACAACATAGGTGCGTGTGGCCGGGTCGGCACTGGCCGCCACCTCACGCACCTGTGCGTTGATCACGCGCGACTCGTCCGACCAGGGGCGCACCTTCACGCCCTGGCCCGGCCTGATGGCGCTGCGCCGGTCTTCGGGCACGCTGAACACCGCATCGCGCGCGCCGTCCTGGGCAATCCTCACCACGGGCGTGCCGGCCGCAACCACCTGACCGGGTTCAGCCTCCACGGCGGTGACCACGCCATCGGCATCGGCCAGCAACTGCGTGTAGTTCTCCTGATTGGACTGGCTCGAGAGCTGGGCACGGGCCTGATCGAGCGAGGCCTGGGCAGCCTTCAGATTGGCCTCGTAGCGCTCCATCTCGGCGGCGCTGATGAAGTTCTGGGCTCGCAGCGTGCGAAAACGCCGGGCATTGGCCTCGGCCAGATCGCGCTGCGTGGTGGCCGAGGCCAGTTGGGCACGCGCGGCATCGGCGCTGAGCTGGTAATCGCGCGCATCCAGTCGCGCCAGCACCTGTCCAGCCTTCACATGCTGGCCCAGCTCCACTTCACGCCTGGTGATCTTGCCCGCCACGCGAAAGCCGAGGCGAGACTCGACACGGGCGCGCACATCGCCCGAGTATTCCTGGGCAGACTCGATCTGCCCCTCACCCACGGTCACCAGCTTGACGGCGCGCACCGGCTCGGGCGCAGCCTCCTTTTTGGAACAGGCCGACAACATGGCCGCAGCCGCCACTATGGACAGCGCCAGCAAAGGCGCGGCAGGCCGGTGTGACAAAGACAACATTGCAAAACGACGAGAAGACGAAACAGCCATGGTGTTCTGGGCTTGTAAAAATAGGAAAAGCGCAGCCGCCGGGCAGGCAACTGCACCAAAGTCAGCGCTGATTGTGCACGCACGTGCGCTTTTGCGCCGTCTTTTTATGGGCTGGCGCAAGCCGGCAAGCCAGCCCGGTCCACAATACGGGTGTGAACCATATGCCCCCAGCAAGCCCCGCCGCCAATGCGCCGGCCAGCATCACCCATTACGAAAATTTTCCCGTTGCCTCCTGGCTGTGCCCGCCACGGCTGCGTGCGCCCATCGCCGCCATCTACCACTTTGCGCGCACCGCTGACGACCTGGCCGACGAAGGCGATCACTGCGCAGAGAAGCGCCTGGCACAGTTGCAGCAATATGCCGCCGACCTGCAGCAGCTGGGCAGCGCCGGCGAAGCCGCCATGCTGATGCGAACTTCCTGGCCCCATATCTTTGGCCCGCTGGCAGTTCAGGTTCAGGCACATCGTCTGCCCAAGCCATTGCTGGCCGACCTGCTCAGCGCCTTCGAGCAGGATGTGCGCATGACGGCCGCCCAGACCCGCTACAGCGACATGGCTCAATTGCTGGACTATTGCCGCCGCTCGGCCAACCCGGTCGGTCGCCTGCTGCTGCATCTGTACGGCGTGGTCAACGCCAAGGCACTGATCCAGAGCGACGCCATCTGCACCGCGCTGCAGCTGATCAACTTCTGGCAGGACCTGAGCCAGGACTTGCCGCGCCAGCGCCATTACCTGCCCGATGCCGACCTGGCCCGCCATGGCATTGTGCGAAGCGCCATCAAGCCGGAAGCAGCGGCATTGACACCTGAGCTGCAATCTCTGCTCGGCGAGCTCAACCGCCAGGCCCGCAGCCTGATGATCCATGGCGCGCAGCTGGTGCATCAGTTGCCCGGCCGCACGGGCTGGGAGCTGCGCCTGGTCGTGCAAGGCGGTCTGCGCATTCTGGACAGACTGGACGCCATGCAGGGCCGCAACCTCTATCAGCGCATCAAGCTGGGCAAGCTCGATATGGTCGCCATGCTCTGGCAAGCCGTGCGCATGTGATCGAACAGATAGCCCCTATCCCCTGATGAGCCTGCGCAAGGCGCTATTGAATTTGACATCCAACCAGGTGCATACAGCGCATTTCACTGTTGTGTCGGCCAAGTGCCCGCGTCATGGGACAATGCTCCCCCTATGAATCCGGATCAGTACGTCCAAGACAAAGCCGCCTCTTCGGGCAGCAGCTTCTATTACGCCTTTCTCTTCTTGCCCAAGGAGCGCCGCGCCGCCATCACGGCTTTCTATGCCTTCTGCCGCGAAGTGGATGACGTGGTCGACGAGGTCACGGACCCCGGCGTGGCAGCCACCAAGCTGGCCTGGTGGAAGACCGAGGTACACAGGGCATTCACCAGTCAGTCCGCCCACCCCGTGATGCAGGCACTGATGCCCCACGCCAAGACCTATGGCATCGAAGAGCGCCATCTGCAGGCCGTCATCGAAGGCTGCCAGATGGATCTGGATCAGACCCGCTATCTGGACTTTGCCGGCCTGCAGCGCTACTGCCATCTGGTGGCCGGCGTGGTCGGCGAAGTCGCCGCCCGCATCTTCGGCCAGACCGAGGAGCGCACCACCGAATACGCCCACACCCTGGGCCAGGCCCTGCAGCTGACCAACATCATCCGCGACGTGGGCGAAGACGCCATGCGCGGCCGCATCTACCTGCCCATCAGCGAGCTGCAGCAGTTCGACGTCAAGGCCCACGAGATCAACAAGCGCGAGTACTCGGATCGCTTCACGGCGCTGATGCGCTTTCAGGCCGAGCGTGCCCACAGCCTGTATGACAAGGCGCTGGGCCTGCTGCCCGATGCCGACCGCCACGCACAAAAGCCCGGCCTGATGATGGCAAGCATCTATCGCACCCTGCTGCGCGAAATCGAGTCAGAGAACTTCCAGGTGCTGCACCAGCGCATCAGCCTCACGCCACTGCGCAAGTTCTGGCTGGTCTGGAAGATGCAGGCACTGGGCCGCATGTAAGCGCGCCATGCAAGTTGCCATCATCGGTGGCGGCTGGGCCGGCATGGCTGCCGCAGTACAGCTCTCGCTCAGCGGTCATCGGCCCACGATATTCGAAGCCGGCCGCCAGTTGGGTGGCCGGGCCCGCAATCTGGAACTGCCGGGCGGCACCATCGCCGACAACGGCCAGCACATTCTGATCGGCGCCTATGCCGAATGCCTGAGGCTCATGCGCGTCGTGGGCGCAGCGCCAGAACATACCCTGCTGCGCAGGCCACTGGCCATGCGCTACGCCGATGGCAGCGGCCTGTCCTTCCCCGACCTGCCGGCGCCGCTGGACGCCTTGATCGGCATTGCCAGCGCCAGCGGCTGGTCACTGCGCGAACGTGCCGCCCTGCTGGGGCGCGCCCTGCGCTGGCGCGTTCAGGGCTTTCGCTGCGCAGACCAGGCCACCGTGGCCGACATCTGCAGCGGTCTGCCAAAGCGCCTGCTCGATGAGTTCATCGAACCTCTGTGCGTATCAGCCCTCAACCTGCCGGCCTCGCAGGCAAGTGGCAGCATCTTCTTGCGTGTGCTGCATGACGCCCTGTTCGCAGGCACAGGCGGCTCGCACTTTATGGTGCCACGCCGCGGCCTTGGCGATCTCTTTCCCATCCCGGCTGCGCAATGGCTGCAAGGCCACGCCCATGCGGTGCATACGGCCAGCCGGATTCAGGAGCTGATTCCCCATGGCCGGCAATGGCTGCTGCGTGCATCCAATGCGACACTGACACCAGCGCTTGAGCAATCGCGCTTCGATGCCGTGCTGCTGGCCTGCCCACCTCAGGAAGCCGCCCGCCTGGCCCTGCTGGCTGCCCAAGACCAGCGACTTCCCGCACGTGACGGCGTGCATTACCAGCACTGGGCACAGACCGCGCAGGCGCTGGAGCACACGGCCATTGCCACGGTCTATGCGCGCACCAGCCATCGCCTTGCTGCCGAGTTGCCCTGGCTGGCACTGCAACCGGGCAGGCAGGCTCCGGCCCAGTTTGTGTTTGACCGCGGGCACCTGCAATCCTCCGATACCGTCCAGCAAGATCTGATGGCTTTTGTCATCAGCGACTGCCGCACGGACCGCGAAACCCTGGAGCAGCAGGTGCTGGATCAGGCTCGCCAACAGCTGGGCTGGCAGGACATTCAAGCTGTGCTGACCGTGGTTGAAAAGCGCGCCACATTTGCCTGCCGGCCCGGCGTGAAGCGCCCTGACATGGAGCTGGGCCAAGGCCTCTGGGCTTGCGGCGACTATGTGAACGGACCCTACCCTGCGACGCTGGAAGGTGCCGTGCGCTGCGGACTCGCGGCGGCTGAGAAGCTGGTCCGGATAGACCAGGGCTGAGCAGCTCTAGAGCAAACCCTATCAGCACAATCCTGATGCCTGGATAGTCCTGCCGCACCTGGTTTGACAGCGATTTGACAGCCACAGTTGCAACCATGGCTTGAGAGGCAATCTCTCAGCCGCATAAAGCCAAAAGCAACGGAGACAACATGGCATCCACGTTCGACAAGTCCACTCGCGAAGTTCTGAGCATCTCGCGCCGCCATCTGCTGACCAGTGCAGGAGTCCTGGCCTGCAGCGGCCTGCTGCCCGGCATGGCCCGCGCTGCCGATGACAGCTGGCCCAGCCGTCCGATTCGCTTTGTCGTGCCATTTGCGCCTGGCGGCAGCTCTGAAATCGTGGCCCGCTCCACCGCCGCAGAGCTGTCCAAGACCATCGGCCAGAACGTATTCGTGGACAACAAGCCCGGCGCCGCAGGCAATATCGCCATGCAAGAGGTGGCTCGCGCCGATGACCAGAGCACGGTCATCCTAGGCCATATCGGTACCCTGGCCGTCAACCCCTATATTTTTGACAAGCTGCCCTGGGACCCTAAAAAGGACTTTGTGCCCGTGAGCCTGCTGGCCAAGGTGCCCAGCCTCTATGTGGTTCACCCCGATCTGCCCGTCAAGAACATTGCCGATCTGGTGGCCTATGCCAAGAAGAACCCTGGCAAGCTCAGCTATGGCTCTGCCGGCAATGGCAGCGCGGGTCACCTGGCCTTCGAATATCTGAAGATGACGGCAGACATCTTCATGCTCCACGTGCCTTATCGCGGCACCGGCCCCATGATGACCGACCTGCTCTCGGGCCGTCTTGATGCGGCCTCGGTCGGCGCCGCCGCACTGCTGCCCTTCATCAAGGCCGGCAAGGTGCGCTGCATCGCCACCGGCTCGACCAAGCGCCTGCCACAGCTGCCCGATGTGCCTACGGTGGCCGAACAGGGCTTTCCCGGCTTCGAGATGACCCAGTGGTACGGCATGCTCGCCCCTTCCAGCCTGCCCCGCGCCCATGTGGACAAGCTGGCCGCAGAATGCGCCAAGGCCGTCAAGGCACCCGATGCGCTCAAGCGCTTGCAGGGCGACGCCGCCGAGCCCATTGGCAGCACGCCGGAGCAGTTTGCCCAGTTCATCGCCACCGAGCAGAACCGCTGGCAAAAAGTGCTCAAGCGCGCACAGGTGAAACCGGGTTAACCCACTGAGGCACCGCTCCTTTCCACCCTACTTTTCGGAAGGGGGCGAGGGGCGGACCTTGCTCGAGTAGTGAGCCGGTCAGCGCCCTATGACGCAGCTCGTGGCGCAGCTCAGTGACTCTCTATCCACCACTGGATGATGATCTTGGCGATATAGCCCACAAAGCCCACGCCCAGACCCAGGCAAATCACAAAGGTGCCGAACTTGCCTGCCTTGGACTGACGCGCCAGCTGCAGGATGATGAACACCATGAACAAGATGAAGGCACCCACGCCCCAGGTCAGGAAAAAGTGGGCAATCTGCTCTTCCGTATAACCGAATATCACGACAACCAGGTCCTTACAGCCTTTGCCAGGCCCTGGTCGCGCATCGCTCAGACAGCAGGCGCTATCGCGTCATCCCTGGCGGGGAATGCAGAAGCATCCACCAGGTCTCGATAGGCGTGCCAGCTGGCATGGCCCAGCAGAGGCATCACAACCACCAGCCCCAGCAGATAGCTGCCAAGGCCCAGCAAAGTCAACATCACAATCAGCGCCGCCCACAAGGCCATAGGGCCAGGGTTGGCCAGCACCACGGACCAACTGGTCAACACGGCCTGACGCACGGTCACTCGCCTGTCCAGCATCAGCGGCATGGCCACCACGCTGGACGCAAAAATCGGAGCAGCCAGAAAGCTGCCCAAAGCCATCCATTGCACAAACAGCTGACCATCCCTGGCCAGCACCACGTGCGCAATGAAATCCTGCAGGGTTTGCACGCGCACAGGCGACATCACGGTGATCAGCGATGCCGAAATCAGCACCCAACCCGTGGCTGCCAGCGCCAGCAAGGCGCCGAACCTGACCATGCACCAGTACCCTCCCCGGCCCGTGGCATGGCAGCTCTGCCATTGCGTCCAGGTGCGGCGGATCAGACCCCAGTCTGCCACCTCACCGCGCTCTATGGCACGGCTGACGGCATAGAGGCTGGTGGCAACCAGAGGCCCCACCACCAGAAAGCCCGACAAGGCTCCAGCCATCAACCAGAAGCGATTGTGCCCCAGGGTCAGGATTGCTGCACCGATCAGGATCAAGGCCAGACCATGCGCCAGACTGATTAACGGAGCATTAGAAATGTCCTGCAAGGCCCTGGAAAGCCACACCAGAGGCCGGCTCCAGGCAATGGTTCGCACAGGTGCCAGCGGTGGCGGCGTGAGAAGGCAGGCAGACAGACAGGTAGGCATAGGCGGTCCTTCTTCGTTGACCCGCAAAGCTTTACCTCGTCCCGGTCAACGATCTGCCAGCCCCTGACACAACTGCCAAAGGCTGGCGACTGTGACGTGGGGTTCAGGACCCACGCAAGGCCATGCTACCTGCCCACGGTTGAGCCAGACTGCGTGCATACCCGCATCCATGGCGCCTTGAGCATCGAGTGCCGCATCGTCGCCGATGTGCAGCACATGCTCGGGGGCGACGCCGACCGCATCCGCTGCAGCCTGGAAAAAACGCGTCTCGGGCTTGGCCATGCCCGCTGCGCTGGCAGACAGCGAGGCGCGAAAATGCTCGCCTATACCCACCACATGCACATTCGCATTGCCGTTGGACAGGGCCACCACCGGCCAGCGCTGCGACAGAAACTGCAGCGCCGGCAAGGCATCGTCAAACAGCTCGACCCGCTGACGAGCAGCAAAGAACTCGTCAAAGGCCGGTTCGGCCAGGGCAGGGTCGTCACCGGCCCGGGTCAGCGCCAGACGGATGGACTCCCGGCGCAGACCGCTGAGGTCGGCTTTCAGATCCGGGCGCAGTGCCACGATTTCGTGACGCAAGGCGCGCACCTTGTCCGTATCGCCCAGATGCTCGGCCGTACCGGGAGCATGCTGCGCGAGCCACTGCAGCAAAACGGCCTCTGCCTTGGCAATCGTGGGCCAGATGGGCCAGAGCGTGTCGTCCAGATCCAGACTGATGGCGCGAATCTGGCCGCTTTGGCGCAGGCGCTGAAGGGTTTCAATGGCAGGGGCAGTGGTGTCTTGGGATTGCATGCCCCGAAGAATAGCGGCCCGGCTAATGCCGCAGAGCGGCTGCGCCTATCCGATTAGCTGACACAATTGCACCATGCCATCACGCTTTGCGCCCGAACCCCGCTTCCTTCACGATCAATCCGCACGCACCGGCATCCTGCTGTGCAATCTGGGCACGCCGGCCGCCCCCACGGCCGCCGCAGTGCGCCCTTATCTGGCGGAATTTCTTGGTGACGATCGCGTGGTCGAGATTCCCAAGCTCGCCTGGTGGCCGATTCTGCACGGCATCATCCTGCGCACCCGTCCGGCCAAGTCGGCAGCCAAGTACGCCACCGTCTGGCATGAAAAGGACGGCTCCCCGCTGCTGCACTGGACCACGCGCCAGGCCACCTTGCTGCGCGGCTGGCTGGGCGAGCGCGGCCACAATGTGCTGGTGCTGCCGGCCATGCGCTACGGCACGCCATCCATTGCGGCCCAGCTGGATGCACTCAAGCAGGACGGCGTGACGCGCATCCTGATTCTGCCGCTGTACCCTCAGTACTCGGGCACGACCACGGCCAGCGTGTTCGACGCCGTCTACGACTGGGCCAGGACCCAGCGCCATATTCCCGAGCTGCGTTTCGTCAACCGCTACCACGACGATGCCGGCTACATCGAAGCGCTGGCACAGCGCATCGAAGCCCACTGGCGCGGCCACGGTCGCGGGGACAAGCTGGTCATGAGCTTTCATGGTGTGCCAGAACGCACCCTGCATCTGGGCGACCCCTATCACTGCGAATCGCACAAGACGGCACGCCTGCTGGCCGAGCGGCTCAAGCTCGCCAGCGACCAGTATCTGGTGACCTTCCAGTCGCGCTTTGGCAAGGCCAAATGGCTGGAGCCCTATACCGAACCCTCGCTGATTGCCATGGCCCGGGCCGGCACCCGGCGCGTCGATGTGGTCTGCCCCGGCTTCACCAGCGACTGCCTGGAGACGCTGGAGGAAATCAAGCAGGAAGCACGTGAAGCCTTTTTGCATGCGGGCGGCCAGCAGTTCGAATACATAGACTGCCTCAACGACAGCGCACCGTGGATCACCGCGCTCAGCAATATTGCCCAGCAGCATATGCAAGGCTGGCCCACCGGGCGCGAGGAGGATGCCAAGCTCAAGGCCCGTGCCCAGCGCGCCAAGGCGGCGGGCGCGCCACAGTAAGCGGTCGCGGCCACCCAGCGAACTGGCACGGCATATGCTGACTCCGGCAGCATGCATATTCACGCCCGCTCCATTCGCTATTTCGACATGATCCGCCGTTGCGGCTCCATACGCGAGGCCGCACGCCATCTGCATGTGGCCTCGTCGGCGGTCAACCGCCAGTTGCTGCAACTGGAGGACGAAATCGGCAGCCCGCTGTTCGAGCGCCTGAGCTCGGGCCTGCGGCTCACGGCCGCCGGCGAAGTGTTTTCGCGCCATGTGATCACGGTGCTGCAGGACGAGCACCGTCTCGGCACCGAGCTGGAGCTGCTGCGCGGCGTACGCCGCGGCTCGGTCAGCGTGGCCGCCGTGGAAGGCCTGAACGCCGACCTGATGCCTGCCGTGCTCACGCAGATGCACAGGCGCTATCCCACGATTCAGATTCATGTGCGCACCTGCGGCTCCCAGCAGGCGGCACAGGCCGTGATTCAGGGCGATGCGGACGTGGGCATAGGCTTTTCGGTCAAGCGCCACGACAATCTGCGCCAATGCACCATGGGCCGCTTTGCGCTGGGTGCCATCGTGCCGCCCAAGCACCCGATTGCCCAGCTGGAGCGCGTGGACTTTGCGCAATGCGCGGTCTTTCCGCTGATTCTGGCAACGCCCGAACTCTCCATGCACGACTTGCTGCAGCCCTTGCTGGCGCACCACAAACGTGCATTGCAGGTGTTGCTGGAAACCTCGTCCATCGAGCTGGCCAAGAGTCTTGCCGAACGCGGTGTGGGCATTTTTTTCCAGAGCCGCCTGGGACTGGAGCGCGAGCTGCGCGAAGGCCGGCTGGTCCATGTGCCGCTGGACACCCCCACCACGCTGTACTCCGAACTCGGTGTCTATGTGCGTGCAGGACGCACGCTGCCATCGGCACTCGACGCCTTCAACCGCATCGCGGCCGATGCCATAGAAAGCCGCGAGGACGAGGAAAGTGTCGCCCTGCGTGAATGGGTGGCACGCACACAGACCGCCGCTGCGGCGGCTTCCGCCAGGAGCTGAACTCGCCCCCGGCCTGTGCCTGCACCGGCATTGTGCGCATCATTTCAGGAAAATGCACCAATGCCGTGCAGTGCTTTACCCGTCAGCGATTGGCGCTCACATTTTTAGATCACCCCGCAGCAAAAGCTGCGCTATCCAGCACGGGCTGCGCTTTCTAAACTGACTCCAGTTCTTCAGTTTCAGGACGCCATTTGTGAGCACCTCTGCCCTCCCCCTCATCGACATCAGCGGCCTGCGCAGCCATGACCCTGTGGATCAGCACCTGGTGGCCGAGCAGTTGCGTCAGGCCTGCGAACAGCGAGGCTTCTTCTATATCACCGGCCATGGCATAGACCCGGCGCTGATCAGCAGCCTGTTTGCAGCCAGCCAGCGCTTCTTTGACCTGCCCATGACCGAAAAGCTGGCCGTGGACAAAAAGCTCTCCCGCTGCAATCGCGGCTATGAGCCGCTGCGCGCCCAGACGCTGGAGAGCGGCGCACCGCCCGATCTCAAGGAAAGCTTTTACGCCGGCGCAGAGGTCGCAGCCGATGACGCGCGCGTGCTGGCCGGCCGCTTCAATACCGGCCCCAACCAATGGCCCGAAACCCTGCCCGACTTCCGCGCCGTGATGCAGAACTATTACCAGGCCGCCCATGGCCTGGGCGCGACCATCGTACGCGGCCTGGCCTTGTCGCTGGGCGTGCCGGTCAGCCACTTCGACGGCTACCTCAATGAGGCCGCCGCGACCCTGCGCCTGCTGCATTACCCGCCCCAGCCTGCCAATCCCGAACCCGGCGAGAAAGGCTGCGGAGAGCACACGGACTTCGGCGGCGTGACCTTGCTGCTGCAGGACGAGGCCGGCGGCCTGCAGGTCTGGGACAAGGACCTAGGCAGCTGGATCGACGCGCCCCCCGTGCCCGGCGCCTTCGTCGTCAACATCGGCGACCTGTTCGCGCGCTGGACCAACGACCGCTATGTCTCCACCTTGCACCGGGTCATCAATGTCTCGGGTCGCGAACGCTATTCCGTGCCCTTTTTCTTCACGGGCAACCCGCTGCACAAGGTGGAATGCATTCCCACCTGCCTGGACGAGGGCGCACAGCCCAGATACCCGGCCGTGACGGTGGAACAGCACCAGATCGAATGCTATCGCCGCACCTACGGTTGACGGTGGCAACGATGAAAAGCTCACGCAATATGGTGCTGATCCACGGGGCCTGGCAGGGCAGTTGGTCCTTTGCGGCCTGGACGCCGCTGCTGCAGGCCCAGGGCTGGAAGGTGATTGCCGTCAATCTGCCGGGCAACGATGCCGCCGCCGAAGACGACAGCTGCGCCAATCTCGATGGCTACACCGCGCATGTGCTGCGCGTGCTGGAGTCGCTGGACGGCCCTGCCGTGGTGGTCGGTCACAGCGGTGGCGGCATGACGGCGTCTCAGGTCGCCCAGGCCGCCCCCGAACGGGTCAGCGCCCTGGTCTACCTGGCCGGAATGATGCTGCCCAGCGGCATGAGCTATGGCGATGTGATTGCGCAATGCCGCGCCGCCGTTCCGGGCTTTGACTACCAGGGCATAGGTCCGCATCTGGCCTGGAACGAGCAGCGCAATGCCAGCAGCGTGCCGCTGGAAGCCGCCATGGCCTTGTTCCTGCATGACTGCCCTCCGACCGCAGCGCTCAAGGCGGCCAGCCGTTTCTGCGTCCAGCCAGAAACGGGCCGGGCCATGGTGAACCGGCTCAGTGCCGAGCGTTTTGGCCGGGTGCCGCGTATCTATGTGGAATGTCGACAGGACCGCTCCGTGACGCTGCCGCTGCAGCAACGCATGCAGCAGCTCACGCCGGGCGCCAGGCGTATCAGCCTCGATTGCGGCCATGTGCCCCAGATGGCCTGCCCTCAGGCCCTGAGCGACGCCTTGCTGCCGGTTCTCGATGAAATCCACTCAAAACCTTTCATGAGCTTGCGTATACCGCTCATCAATGTATAGCAAAAAATTGCCCAGACCCGCATTCTTCAGGAGTTATTCATGACGCGCCCCACTACCTACTTCAAACGCACCGCCCTTGTCGCTATGCTCGTCGCCTGTAGCGCAGCGGCCCAGGCGGCCGACAAGCTCACGGTACAGCTCGACTGGCTGCCCGGGGGCGACAAGTCCTTTGTCTATGCCGGCGTGCAGCAGGGCTTTTTCAAGGACGAAGGCCTGGACGTGAAGATCGTTCCCGGCCGAGGATCGGCCGATGCCGTGACCAAGCTGGCCTCAGGCTCTGCCGATGTGGGTTTTGGCGGCATCTCGGCGCTGATGATGGCCGCTGCCGAAGGCAGGATTCCCGTCAAGGCCGTGATGTCGCTGTATTCCAAACAGCCCGACGCGCTGTTCACGCGCGCCGACAGCAAGATCAGGAACCTGAAGGACATGGAAGGCAAGACGGTGGCCATGCCCACCTTCTCCTCGTCGAATGCCCTGTGGCCCATCGTGCTGCAGAAGAACGGCGTGGACGCCAGCAAGATCAAGGTCATCAAGTCGGACCCGGCCACGCTGGCTCCCATGCTGGCCCAGGGCCGCGTGGACGCGACCATCAACTGGGTGACCGTGGCTCCGGCCTTCGGCGCCGTGCTCAAGCAGGCCGGCAAGGAACTGTCGGTCCTGCCCTGGACGCAGTTCGGTCTGGACGGCTATGGCTGGTCCGTCATGGCCAGCGACAAGACCATCAAGGAACGCCCCGAAGTGCTCAAGCGCTACGTGCGGGCACTGGGCAAGTCGCTGGAGTTCTCCATCCAGAACCCGCAAAAGGCGGCCGAGTCGCTCAAGGCCCAGGTGCCCGAAGCCGACACTGCCGTGGTCAAGGCCGAATTTGAAGCCTCCATCCCGCTGCTCAGGAACGAGATCAGCCAGCGCGACGGCCTGGGCAAATTCGAGCCCCGGCTGCTGGCTGCCACCTGGGGCTGGGTGGCCCAGTCCATGAGTTACGACCTCAAGAAGGTCGAGCCGGAAACGCTGGTGGATCGCCGCTTTCTGAGCCAGTAAATCCCATGCGAGGGCGGCGCAGCGCCGCCCTCGCGCTACCGCCCTTGTTCTTTCCTTGATCGCCTGCCATGCAATACGTAATCGATCTGAACGCGGTCACCCAGACCTTTGTCTCCAGCGATGGCAGCCCTGTCACGGCCCTGCAGGGCGTGGACCTGCATCTGCGCCGCCACGAATTCGTCTCGCTGATCGGCCCCTCAGGCTGCGGCAAGTCCACCATATTGCGCCTGATTGCAGGCCTGATCCGCCCCAGCAGCGGCGAGGTACGCATCTTCGATCTGCCCGTGACCGAACCGCGCGACGAGATCGGCATGGTGTTCCAGAAGCCCACGCTGCTGCCCTGGCTCTCGGTGCTGGACAACATCACCTTTCCCATGCGCCACAAATACGGCCATGTGGAAATGAAGGAGGAGGCCCGCGCCCTGCAGTTGCTGGAGATGATCGGCCTCAGGGACTTCGGCCACAAGCGGCCCCACGAACTCTCGGGCGGCATGCAGCAGCGCGTCGCGATTGCACGCTCCTTGCTGCATGACCCGGACATCCTGCTGATGGACGAGCCCTTCTCGGCGCTGGACGCACTCACTCGCGACGAAATGAGCCTGGAGCTGCTGCGCATCTGGAACGAGCGTCCCAAGACCGTGGTCTTTGTGACCCACTCCATCCAGGAAGCCTTGCTGCTGTCCGACCGCATCGTGGTCATGAGCGCCCGCCCGGGCCGTGTGGCCGACATCATCGATGTGCCTCTGGCACGACCGCGCAGCATGGCCACCCTGGCCGATCCCGTGTTCACCGAAATGGCCAACGAGATTCGTCTCCAGGTCTTCAGCAAACACCCCGCACACGCCTGAAGATCCTTCCGCAGCCCCAAGAGGCCCTCTATGTCTGCCCTCATACAACGCCATGCTTCGCTGCTGGTTTTCCTTGCCGTCCTGCTGCTCTGGGAGTGCGCCTGCCGCCTGGCGCATATCCCCGAGTACATTTTTCCCGCTCCCAGCCTGATCTGGCGCTCTGCTGCCGAGATGGGGCTGCAGCGCTGGCTGGAGCATGTCACGGCCACCTTGCAGGTCGCGCTGATAGGCTATGCGCTGGCGATCGCCCTGGCCATTCCGCTGGCCATCGCCATCACGCGCTCGCAGCTGCTCTCGAAAATCATCATGCCCTGGCTGGTGGTGATCCAGTCCACCCCCATCGTGGCCGTCGCCCCTATCATCGTCGTCACTCTGGGTGCAGGCCTGCTGCCCCGCGTGGTCATCACCACGCTGATTGCCTTTTTTCCGCTGGTAGTTTCCACGGCCCTGGGCCTGGCCTCGGTGCCCGCAGAGCTGGTGGAGCTGTCGCGCTCGCTGCGCGCCACCACCAGCCGCCAGTACTGGCAGATTCGCATGCCGTTTGCCGTGCCCTATGTGTTTTCGGCCCTCAAGGTATCCATCACGCTGGCCATTGTGGGTGCCGTGGTCGCCGAGTTCGTGGCTGCTGAAAAAGGCCTGGGCTATCTGATTCTGTTTGCCACCTCCTCCTTCAAGGTGCCCGTGGCCTTTGCCGCACTGGCACTGCTGGTGCTTTGCAGCCTGCTGCTCTATGGTGGCGTGCAGCAGCTGCACAAGCGCCTCTTTCCCTGGAGCCAGAGCACTCCCGCCTGATCAACACAAGGACCGCCACCATGACAGACAAGAACTTTCCCCCTCAGGGCCTGACGCCCACTGCCGAACAAATCCAGCGCAATCTGCGTCGCGCGCAGGCCGTGGCCCAGCGCGCCACGCAAATGGGCCACCACCCCTTCGGTGCCGTGCTGGTGGGCCCCGACCAGGAGACCGTGCTCATGGAGCAGTGCAATATCGACACCGTCAACCACGCGGAGTCGACCTTGGCGCGCATGGCGGCCACCAACTACACAGCCGAGTTTCTGTGGGGCTGCACGCTCTACACCAATGTAGAGCCCTGCTGCATGTGCGCCGGCACGGCCTACTGGGCCAATATCGGCCGCATCGTGTTCGGCATGACCGAGCACCGCCTGCTGGAATGCACGGGCAGCCATGGCGAGAACCCGACCATGAGCGTCTCGTCGCGCTATGTCTTCGACCATTGCCAGAAGGCCGTGGAGCTGATCGGCCCCGTACCCGAGATGGAGGCCGAGATCGCCGCCCAGCAGCAAGCCTTCTGGGCGCAGCGCTGAGAACCACGCCAGCAGGACGCTGCCATGCTGCTCACCCATCCCTCGTCACCCCAGGCCGCGCAGGCCCTGGCCCGCAAGCTCGGCAATGCCGCCTGCTTCATCGCCGGGGGCACGCTGCTGCAGCAGTCATGGGCAGAGCCTCGCCTGGCGCCGTCGGCCACGCATTTCATCAATGTGATGCACTGGCCCGAGATGCAGCAGATCAGCCTCGGCCCGCAATATCTGCGCATCGGTGCAGGCATGCGGCTGGAGGCCGTCCGCCGTCACCCCTGGGTGCAGCAGCACGCGCCCGTGCTCGTCCAGGCCCTGGCTCAGCTCGGAGCCATGGGGGTACGCCGCCTGGGAACCCTGGGCGGCAATATAGGCTGGGGCGAAGGCGACTGCTGCCCGGTATTGCTGGCCATGGATGCGCAGGTCGAGTTGACGGACGGCAACCAGCAGTCACTGGCGCAGACGCTAGAGCTCATGGACCGGCCTCTGATGCTGTCGTTCCTGTTGCCGCGCATCGATGTGATGGAGCCCCGGCCAATGGTGTTCGAGAAGGTCGGCTATCGCGCGGCATTCTCCCCCGCGCGCCTGCGCATGGCCTTGCGCTGGAGCGATGCGCAACAGCTGCTGAGCCTGGACCGCATCGCCGTGGCGGCTCCCGGCATAGGAGTGCACCGCCTGCAAGCCACGGAAAAGCTGCTGAGCTATGCGCAGGAGCTGCAGATCCGCCCCTCCCTCGGCGATATACGTACCACCTGCGAGCAAAGCCTGCCGCCCGATCTGGCCCGGATCGCCAGCCGCCTGATTGCCGGACATTGCGGGCTGCTGGCCTGAACCGTCATGCAATTCCTTACCCCTCATCACATCCGCGAGCTGGGCCTGGAGGCTTTGCCGGTCCGGCCCGATGCCATGGCCAAGCTCGGCGGCAACCCGGGCTTTCTGACCGACCGTATTCGGCCGGGCCAGCTGCGAGGAGCGATTCTCGGCAGCCCCCACCCCCATGCGCGCATTCTGCGCATCGACACCAGCGCGGCCAAAGCTCTTGCGGGCGTCCATGCCGTGGTCACCCATGCCGATATCCCGGGCCTTAAGCACTACGGCCTGCGCAAGGCGGACCGGCCCGTGCTCTGCATCGACAAGGTGCGCCATGTGGGCGACCCGGTAGCCGCCGTTGCGGCCGTGGACATGGAGACGGCGCGGCAGGCTCTGGCGCTGATCCGCATCGAATACGAACTCCTGCCCCCTGTCTGCGACCCGGTCACCGCCCTTGACGGCACGGCGGCCTCCGAGCAGCCAGTCCATCAGGATGGCAATCTGCTGCATGCCTGCAGCCACCGCCAGGGCGACATGTCTGCGGCCCAGGAAGCCACCGTGCACTGGGTGCAGGACAGCTATGTCACGCCGCGCCAGATGCATGCTTTCCTCGAGACCGAGGGCGGTGTGGCCGAGCCCGATGGCGCGGGCGGCCTTCAGCTGTTCTTCGGCAGCCACAACCCCGCACGCGAAAAGCAGGTCATCGCCGCCATGCTGGGCCTGGCGCATGACAGAGTGCATGCCGTGGGCACGCCCGTAGGCGGCTCCTATGGCGGCAAGGACGAGCTGACGATTCAGCCGATTGCGGCCCTGCTGGCCTGGAAGGCGCAACGCCCCGTGCGGCTGCACCTGACACGCACGCAATCGGTGGATCTGGGGGTCAAGCGCCATCCCATGCAGATCAGAATGCGTAGCGGCTGCGATGCCCAGGGCCGGCTCACCTGCCACCAGGTGCAGATAGTGGCCGACACCGGGGCCTATGCCACGCATGGCCCCGAGGTGCTGGATGCCGCGCTCGAGCATGCCCCCGGCCCCTACCGGTATCAGGCACTGGACCTCAGTGCCAGGCTGGCCTATACGAACAACGGTATCGCGGGTGCGTTCCGCGGCTTCGGCGCCGTACAGGTGCAATTTGCACTCGAGCAGCAGATGGACAGACTGGCTGCGCTGGTCGGCATGACAGCTGACGCGTTTCGCGCCCTCAATCTTGCCGCGCCCGAGGCGCCCGGCCCGCTGGGCCAGCATGTCGTACCGTTTGACGGTGCCCAGCGCGCACTCGATGTCGCCCGCCAGCAGGCGCTGTGGCGCGGGCCGCATCGCTGGGCCAGCGCGGACGGGCGCCATCTGCACGGCGTGGGCCTCACGCTGATCCATCGCAGCGACGGCTTTGGCAAGGGTGGCCCCAGTGACTGCCGCATGGAGCTGGCCCTGGCCGCCGATGGAGCGATCGAGCTGCGCTGCGGCTTTACCGAGCTGGGACAGAATCTGGTCGGAACCATACAGAGCCTGGGCGCGCAGCATCTGGGCTGCGCCGTCGACACCATCCGGCCGGTGCTGGGCGATACCCGGCTAACGCCCGACTCCGGCCCGGTGGCCGCCTCGCGCGCCACCACACTGGTATGGCGCGCCTTGCAGGAGGCGGCCGGGCCCTGGCAGCAAGCCTTGCTCCTGGCCGCCGCAAGAGTGCGGCCCGATATCCCTCTGCGCTGCGGCGCACGGGGCCTGGAAAGCGCTGCGGGCATGAGCCTCAGCTATGCCGATCTGGCAAAGGCATCGGGCGAACAAGCGCCCTGTATCTCCATAGACCTGCGCGCCGAGGACCCGCAGGGCAACGCGCATGACACCCACTTCGTCTTCGGAGCCTGCGCCGCCATTGCCCTGGTACGCGTCGACACCTGGAGCGGCATGGTCCAGGTGCAGCGGCTGGTGATGTGCACGGCCCTGGGCCCCGTGGCATCGGCCCAGGGCTATCTGGGCCAGATGGAAGGCGGCGCCCTCATGGGCCTGGCCATGGGCACGCAGGAGGAGCTGGCTTGCCTGGACGGCCACTACCAGGCGCGCAATCTCGACGGCTATCTGATCCCCACGCTGGCCGATGCCCCTGACATGCAGGTGCTGGCGATCGAGAACCTTCCCGAGGGCGACCCCATAGGCCCGCGCGGAGCCGGCGAGATCAGCGTCAACCTGGCCCTGCCCGCAGTGGCCAATGCCCTGGCCGCCGCACTGCAGCACCCCATCACGCAACTGCCCATGACCCCGGAGCGCGTGATCGCGCTGCTGGAAGCGGGCGCGAAGCCCTCCACACCATGACGACGACCCACATCCCGGATCACGGCGTAAAGCCACCCTCAGCCAGTGCAAATGAGACCTCGGCTTTTGTGCTGCAGCTGAATCTGAACGGCCAGCCGGTCAGCGCCAGCTGCAGCCCGGATACCCGGCTGCTGACCTTGCTGCGCGAGCACTGGCACCTCACCGGAGCCAAGCCCGGCTGTGAAGTGGGACGCTGCGGCGCCTGCATGGTCTGGCTCAATGCTGAGCCCGTGAACGCATGCCTGCTGATGGCCTATCAGATCCAGGGCCAGACCGTGCGCACCATCGAGTCCGTGGCACAGGACAGCGCCAGCGAGCCCGTACGCGACGCGCTGGCGCGCTGCGGCGGCGTGCAATGCGGCTATTGCACCTCCGGCATGGTCATGAGCATGAGCTGGCTGCACCAGCAGCAGCCCCGTCCCACAGCCGCAGAAGCCGAGGCCCAGATGTGCGGAAACCTTTGCCGCTGTACGGGCTATGGTGGTATCCGGCGGACAGTGCAGGAGCTGTTTCCGGCCGAGGAAAGCGCATGATTCTTCAAAATTAATAGCTGCAATCGTTTACTTGCAAAGCGATTCAACCACTTTTAACCATATTGATCAGAAACCACGCCGTTTGCTCGCCGGCTCATGACCCCAGGCAATAAGCAGACAAGTTTTTCTTGGTTGGCCCTGTCGCGGCAAGGCCGGACAATAGAGGCCCTGGGCATAGCCATGCCCCTGACGAATCGGCTTTGCCGACTCCTGCCATGAAAAACTCTCTGACACGCTATGCACTGGGCCTGGGCTTGAGCCTGGGCGCCAGCAGCTGGGCGCTCGCGGCCCAGCCCCTGCTCAACCCCGAACAGCTGCAGCCACTGCTGCAGCAGGCCGATGTGCGCCTCATCGATATCCGCGCCCCCAAAGCCTTCGAGGCCGGCCATATCGCCCAGGCCGCCAATGCCCCCTACGGCAAATGGCGCGGTCCTGCCACCAATCCCGGCGAGCTGCCCGACCAGGCCAAGCTGGTGGCGCTGGTGCAGTCCCTGGGACTGACGCCAGCCACGCATGCCATCGTGATCTCCAGCGGCGCGGATGCCACGGACTTCGGTGCCGCGGCCCGCGTGTACTGGACGCTCAAAAGCCTGGGCCTCAAGGAGCTGTCCATCGTCAACGGCGGCATGAAGGCCTGGGAAAGCGCAGGCAAGCCCCTGGGCAAGACCCAGACGCAGATTGCGCCCAGCAGCTACACCCCGACTTTTGACGCCAACTGGCTGGCCACCCAGCAGGACGTGGGCAAGCATATCGACCTCTCCAATGCGGCCCTGGTGGACTCGCGCCCCGACGCCTTCTATCTGGGCAAGACCCGCGCACCCGCCGCCAAGCTCTCGGGCACCTTGCCCGGCGCCCAGCAACTGGATTTCAATCAATGGTTTGTGCCCGGTACCTCACGGTTCGTGGATGCAGCCAAGGCCAGGGAAATCGCTGCCAAGGTCCAGCGCCCGCAAGGCCAGGACATGGTGGCCTTCTGCAACACCGGTCACTGGGCGGCCACCGACTGGTTCGGCCTCTCCGAAATGGCAGGTCTGCCCAATGTGAAGCTGTATGCGGGCTCCATGGTGGACTGGACGCAGTCCAAGGACGCGCCGCGCATGGCCAACCAGCCGGGCCGCGCCCAGTCATTGGCCTATGACGCCCAAAAATGGTGGGAAAAAACTTTTAAATGACTCCCCTGAGTCGCTTCGCGCCTTCCCCAAGCCGGGCACAACAACTTCGCTGCAGGGCGTCCTTTGCTCGTTGTCTCTGATCTGGGTGCATGCCCTTTGCGGAAAGTGCGTCGCAGCCCTCACCCATCAATTCCATAAAAACACATGAAACGACTTCCCATAACGGCCTTGCTGGCCGTTTTCTTTGGCTGGCTGCTGTGGTCGGTCTCAGTGCGTCAGGCAGCTCTGTTTGCCGTGGGCATAGGCCTGGGCGCGGTGCTGGCCGGCAAGCGCTTTGGCTTTACCACGGGCTGGCGCATGCTGGTCGAGGAAAAGGACGGCAGCGGCATCTTTGGCCAATTGCTGCTGCTGGCGCTGGCTGCGGCTCTGGCCATGCCTTTGCTGGGCCACTTCCCGGAACTGACGGCAGCTCTCGGCCCGCCCAGCATCAGCCTGCTGGTCGGTGCCTTTGTCTTCGGCCTGTGCATGCAGATCGCCGACGGCTGCGGCAGCGGCACCCTCTACAAGGCGGGCATGGGCATCCCCATGAACACGGCCATACTGCCCTTGTTTGCGATCGGCAGCTTTCTGGGCAGCCTGCATCTGGGCTGGTGGCTGGATCTGGGCAATACCGCCCCCGTGGGCCTGGTCACGCAATGGGGCTGGGCTCCAGCGCTGATCGCCACGCTGGTCGCGCTGGCCTTAATCGCGGCAGGCGTGGCCCTGTATGTGAAAAAGGCCAATGCTGCCCTGAACCGCCCGGCCAAGCCGCTGCTGGTGCGCAAATGGCTGGTCGGTGCCGTGCTGCTGGCCATCCTGGCCACGCTCAACCTGATCATTGCGGGCCAGCCCTGGGGCGTGGTCTACGGCTTTGGTCTGTGGGCCGCCAAGATCGCCAACGCCACGGGCGCCGTCGATCTGGCCAGCAACTGGTTCTGGAGCCAGCCCGGCAATGCGGCGCGCCTGCATGAGACCGTGCTGCTGGACGTGACCAGCATCACCAATATCGGAATTCTGGGCGGCGCATTGTGGATTGCCGCCGGCAAGCCCGCGGCAGCCAAGGCACTGACAGGCACACAATGGGTCGTGGCCCTGGTGGCGGGACTGGTGCTCGGCTACAGCTCGCGCCTGGCTTTCGGCTGCAATGTGGGCGCCATGCTGTCAGGCATCTCCACCGGCTCCATCCACGGCTGGATCTGGGTCCCACTGGCATTTGCAGGCACCATCTTCGGCCTGCGCATCCGCCGCCATTTCGGCTTCTGAGCAAGGAACAACCATGACCTCACCAAGCACCTTGCGCACCGTATTCTGGGCCGTGCTGCTCGTCTTTCTGGCCTGGGACTTCCATACATCGCCGGCCATCGACCTGCGCTTCGAAGCGCCGCTGATTGCCGCCGGCTCCGGCCAGGCCGCACAGGGCGGACATTGCTCCATGCCTGCCGGCAAGTAAGCGCCTCGACCCAACCCCGACGCCCTGCCCAGAGAATGGTCAGGGCGTTTTCTTTGGGGCCTGCTCAGGCCTCGGGCTTTTCCAGCTCGAAGCCGGCCGCCTCCCAGGCCGTCAGGCCGCCGCTCAATGGCCGGACATTGTGAAATCCCGCACGCTGCAATTGCCTGGCCACGCGCGCGGCGGAGATCTCGTCGGGGCAGTCGCAATACACGACCAGGCCATGCTCATGCCGCTCGCGCGGCAGCAAGTGCTCGTAGGCCGCCCTGCCCTTGCCCTGATGCTCCAGCCAGGAGCTGGCACCGGGAATATGGCCCTGACCGAAGAGCAGGGGTTCGCGCACATCGATCACCGTCGGCGTGATGCCCTGGGCATTGAGCCCCGCCAGCTCCTCAACCGACATGCGCGGCATCTTCAGCGAACGTACCACGCGCTGCCTCTGCCACCACTTGCGCGCCACGAAGACCGCGAACGCCACGCACAGCAGCAGCAGTCCCCATTTGCCCAGCGCCGTCAGCACATCGAGCAGATCCTGCACCGTGGAGCTGAACAGCGAGCCCAGAAACACCGCCGAACCCACCCAGATCAGGGCCCCCAGCGTATCGAACAGCACAAAGGTGCGCAGCGGCGTGCCCACCACACCGGCCAGCGCACTGGCAATGGAGGCAAAGCCCGGCACGAACTTGGCCACCAGCAAAGACCTGGCACCCCAGCGCCCATAGACGGACTCGGTCTGACGGATGCAGGCATCCGGAGAGAGCGAAATGCGGCAGATACGTCCCAGCACCCGGTGCCCATAGGCTTTGCCTGCCTGGTACCAGAGCACATCGGCAATCAGCGCTGCGGCCACCGCAATCACGGTGAGCCAGCCCAGGCGTGCCAGGCTGCCGCCCTCCAGCGCTCCGGTCACCACCAGTACCGGATAGGCCGGGATGGGTGCGCCCAGCTGCTCCACCAGCACATTGAGAAAGACAATGCCGAAGCCGTATTCCCGAATCAGATCGACGACAAAACCCATGACCCACGCTCCTTACCCCGACCAGGGTGAGCCACCGATGCTAGCGAGACGCGAACATCCCCGGGGCTGCGAGGTTGTTGCGCTTCAGGCCTGGTGCAGATGGGACAGAACGGCCTCGAAATGCGCGTTCACATTGAGCGCCGGCGCATGGCCGCAGTCCGGCACCTCCAGCCAGGTCAGCAGACCTCGGGCACCGGGGCCGCGCTGCTGCATTTGCTCGGCCACCGGCTTGAGCACCAGATCGGACTCCTCGCCGCGCAGCAACAGCACGGGCAGTTGCAACGCGTCATAGTGATCCCAGAGCAGATAGTCGTTGTCATGCTCGGTGAACTGCTCGATCATGCGCGGGTCGTAATGCGGCGTGACGCGGCCGTCATCGCAACGACGCGTGCTGGTCTCGGTCAGCTTGCGCCACTCGAAATCGCTGAGCCAGCCATAGGGCTTGTAGGCTGCGCGGAAAAAGCCTTCCAGCTCGGCGACGGTGTCGAACACCGGCGGGCGGCCGGCGTAGCTCTTGATGCGGGCCAGCGCAGCCTCGGCCAGCTCGGGCGCATTGTCGTTGAGCGTGAGCGTGAGAATGCGGTGCCTGAGATCCGGCTCGAACAGGCCGGACGCACAGACCGTACCTATCGCGCCGCCCATACTGGTCCCCACCCAGTGCACCTGCTGCAGCGCCAGCGCATCCATCAGCTCGCGCGCCAGCAGGGCATAGAAGCGCAGCCGATAGTCCTCGCGCGGGTTGCGGCTCCACTGGCTCAGGCCGCGGCCCAGCGTATCAGGGCAGATGACGCGATAGCCTTGCGCCACGAGAAACTGCGCCAGTGCATCCATGTCGCGGCCCGTGCGTGCCAGTCCGTGCCAGGCGATCACCGTGGCCTTGGTCGGACCTTGCGGCTGCCAGTCAAGGTAATGAATCTCATAGCCCGCGCAGTTCGCATAGCGGGATGCCGGCACGATGGCCGCAGAAGCGCAGTTGTTGGGCATGGCAGGTTTCAGCATCAAAAAGGCCTCCAGCGCTTATTTGACAAGCGCCATCAGCTATCAAATTCGGTAGTTGGCCGGCAGCCATAGCTACCGGCCGGTCATGCGTATCAGTCCGGCACGCGAATGGCTCCAGCGCTGACCTCTATCCTGTCGGCCGCTGCCGGAGTGCCGGCAATCAGCGGCAGATTGGCCGGCTGTATGGCCGGTGCCTGGCCCGGGTTGCCACCACGCGGCACGGTGCGCACCACCTGGCTGGGCGGCAGCGCCTTGCCGTTGGCAAGATGGTCATACATGGCATCGAGCGCGCGGTTCAGATAGACATGCAGCGGTATGTAACGCGTGTCGTAACCCGGCAACACGGTGGGCAGGCCGATGAAGCTGTCGAAGTGCTGGGCATTCGTGACCTCCACGTAGCTGAGCTTGCTGGCAGCGCCTTCCACTTTCCGGTTGAGCGCCACATAGGGCCGCGTCGTGTGGTTCACGGGCAGCAGCGCATCTGCACGGCCATGGACGATGATGGCCGGCTTGCCCTGCAGATTGCCGTTGCGCCTTGTCTCGTCGATACCGGCCTGCAGCGCCCTGGCGGCGCCATCGTTGCCCGTGACGAGATTGCGCAGGCACAGCGCACCCGGCGTGTTCCAGTCGACCACGCCCGAGTCCATCGAGACGGAGAGGAAATCGCGCGCGGCACCGAACTTGCCCTTGTTGTTGATGAGCTGCACGCCACTCGATGGCGGCACGCCGTTGCCCGTGGAGAACATGCTGGCCAGCGCCCCGGGGGCCAGCGGCGTCACTGCGCCCGCAGCCGTCGCACCGGCATAAGAGTAGCCGCAGAGGTTGTCCTTCACGCTGGCGCGCGAGAGCGAGTTGGCAAAGGTGAGCGACACAGCGGGCGCCACCTCAAAGGCGGCCAGCGAGGCATGCAGCTCGCTGGACTCCGGCTCCCAGCCATAGTCGCGCAGCTTCTGCAAAGCTTCTTCGGCCTGGGCCGCCGTGGTCGTGGCGTTCAGCAAACCGGCAGTCCTGAGCGCCGCGCAGCGGTTGGGCGCAATCGGCAGAGCCGCGCTGGCAAAGCCCGCAGCAAACGCAGCCGCATAGGGCGAGCCGCTGACCGATGCCGCCAGCGAGGCGCAGGGTTGATAGAGATTGGCATAGCTCGTGAAGTCCACCAGCGTCTTGCCCACCACAGGCAGTGCCGTGCCGCCGCGCTGCACGCTCACGCCGGGGCTGGCAGGCAACTCCACCGCAGGCTCGGACACGGCCACGCCGTTGATCAGCCCCTGCGAGTCCTGCTCGGCGGCGGCAATCGCCGCGCCGCCGCCGTTGGAGATGCTTGATGCAATGACGATGGTGTTGCTCGGCTTGAGCGTCCGCAGGCGTTCGCCCAGAACGTTGCGGTCCCCATAGCGCTCGTTGAGCACGTAGTAGGCGAACTCCACGGCCTGCAGCGTGGTACGGCCCCAGTCCTTCTCTGGGTTCTGGCCCGAGTGCGCATGCTTGAAGGCAAAGCGGTTGGGCGTGGCAGTGTTGAAGGCGGCCAGTTCGCCTGCCGTGAGTCCCGCATTGAATGCAGCCTGCTTGCCCGCTGCGGCAGCCGTGCTGCGCGTGCCGTCGATCAGTGGCACGGTGTCGTTCATGAGGTCGTGCGGAGCGGCGCCCGTGCCCTTGTCGGAATAAGCCACCGCGCAGCCGCGCTTGAGCCCCCATTCGCCCGTGGTGATGGCGCCGTACACGCCACGCGAGCCCGAAGCCGTGGCGGTGATGATGCAGGCCTTGCTCGGGTCGAAGCTGGCCGGCACCTGCACCATGAGCGTGACGTTCCTGCGGCCCGAGCCGTCGTCCGAAAACGCGATGTACTCGGTGCCGGCAATCCTGCCTTCGCCGGCCGTCACCCGGCCCTGCGCATCCACATTGGGGCCGTAGAGCGTGCCGTAGCCACCCGCGGCCGTCATGTCCAGCATGGCGCGGTAATTGGTGTAAATGGCCAGGCGGCGCAGCTCGGCCGCCGTGGGCTGGAGCGCAATCGCAAAGCCCGGCGCCGTGGCCGCGGCCAGGCCGCTCTTGCCCAGGCCCGCGGTCAGCAGGTCATCGCTGCTGCCGTCATAGCTCTGCTGCCGCACCGTGCCCAGGTAGCCGGGCTTTGCATTGAGCTCGCCTCCATCGCCGCCCCCGCAGGCGGTCAGCGCGGCAGCCGCCAGCACCGCTAGGGCCGCGGGCGGCAAGGCAATCGCATAGGTCTTCTGCATGGGCTTTGTCTCCTGTCGTAGTGAAAGCAGTCAGAGAAGGGATGCCAGTAAAAGATGTCAGGGTTTGCGCGCCGCAGCCGCGCGCAGCCGGCCAACCACGCCGCTAGGGAAGTAGTAGACCGAGAGCACGAACAGCAGGCCCAGCCACAGCAGCCAGCGGTCCGGCGACAGCAGGGCCGACAGCCATGGCAGGCTGATGGCGGCTTCGCTGCCTAGCCGCAGCAAATCCTGCAGATAGCTTTGCGCGACCAGAAAGATGACAGAGCCGATCACCGCGCCATAAATCGTGCCCATGCCGCCGATCACCACGATGAGCAGGCAGTCCATCATGATCTCGAACGAGAGCGAGGTATCTGGCCCGTTGTAGCGCAGCCAGACGGCCAGCATGGCGCCTGCCACGCAGGCGAACAAGGCCGACAGCACGCTGGAGGTGGTACGGTAGACCACCACGCGGTAGCCAATGGCCTCGGCACGGAATTCGTTCTCGCGGATGGCTTGCAGCACGCGGCCGAACGGCGAATTGACGATGCGCAGCAGCATCAGTACCAGAACCACGGCCACGGCAAACAGCAGGTAGTAGCTGAGAATCTTGCCGTCGATGAGGATGCCGAAGATCTCGTTCTCGAAAGGCTCGAAGCTGGGTGACAGCCATTCGGGCATCTTGAAGGTCAGACCGTCCTCGCCTCCGGTCCAGTCCGACAGCTGCGACGCCAGGGTCTGAAATGCAGCCGCCACGGCCAGCGTAATCATGGCGAAGAAGATGGCGCGCACACGCAGGGAGAACAGGCCGATGGCCAGAGACAAAAGCAGCGACACCAGCAGCGCAGCCCCCAGACCCAGGGCCAGCGCCCCCCAGCCCGGCCCCAGCCGGCCTGAGGCAATGGCAACACCATAGGCGCCTATGCCGAAGAACATGGTGTGGGCAAAGCTGACGATGCCGGTATAGCCAAGCAGCAGGTCAAAGCTGGCCACCAGCACCACAAAGATCAGCACCTTGGCCGCCACATTGAGCGCCTTGACGCCGGGAAAGAGAAACGGCGCCACGGCCAGGCCCGCGAAGATGGCCAGCAGCAGCACGGCCAGCACGCGACTGCGCGGCATGTCGCCGGAGAGCAAACGGTTGAGCATCAGACTAGCCTTTCAAACTTTCATGGCGCCACGTATGCAGCCGGCATGCACCAAGCCAGTTGCCACCGAGCAAGGGCCTGGGCCGGCCGCGCCGCCCCGCTGCGAGGGTGGAGTCCCCCTTCCAGGGGGAAGGCGCGAAGCGACTCTGGGGGTATCTCATCTGTTGGCGACCGGATAGATGCCTTGGGGACGCCACAGCAGGACGGCCACCATGAGCGCGATATTGGAAAACAGCGCCACCTTGGGCACCAGAAAGCCCGCATAGTTGGCCATCAGTCCCACAAGCAGCGCACCGATCAGCGCGCCGCCCGTGCTACCCAGGCCGCCGATGATGATGACGATGAAGATCAGCACATTGACCTGGGCACCCATCTGCGCCACCACGTTCTGCTGGTACAGGCCCCACATCACGCCACCCAGCCCGGCCAGGGCCGAGCCCGCAACAAACACGGCCACGAACAATCGGCGCACACGGTAGCCCAGGGACTCGACCATCTCGCGGTCCTGCACGCCGGCGCGGATCAGCAGGCCGATCTTGGTGCGCGCCAGAGTCCAGGCCAGCACCGCAAACACGGCGGCGCCCACGAGCACGGCGAAGACCCGGTATTTCTCCACGGCCGCGTCGCCCAGCAGCCAGGCCCCCTTCATGGCTTCGGGCAGCGGCAGCGGAATCTGCTGTGGACCCCAGATGACCTTGATCAACTCCTCGCCGATGATCATGCCGCCCATGGTGATGAGAATCTGCTTGAGGTGCTGGCCGTAGACGGGCCTCACGATGAAGCGCTCGAAGGCCAAGCCCAGGGCACCCGCCACCAGCATGGCCATCACCATGGCGGGCAGCACGGCCACCAGGTTGCGCCACAGCTGCGCCGAGCCCGTCCAGTCGCCCATGGCGCCGAGCACGCTGGTGGCAACGAAAGCCCCCAGAGCGATGAACACGCCATGGCCGAAGTTGAGCACGTCCATGAGGCCGAACACCAGGGTCAGCCCCGAGGCGATGATGAAGACGATCATGCCCATGGCCAGGCCCGCAACCGTCAGCGTCAGCCAGGTACTGGGCGAGCCCACCAGCGGCAGCGTCACCAGCGCCAGCAGCGGCACCAGCAACAGCGGCTTGTAATCCATATCCTTGAAGCTCATGCAGGCTCCCTCCGATTGCCCGCCAACACGCCCAGATCAATGGCAGCTTGCGAGTAAGACATAAAGACGGATGGCATGTCCGATGCGATTGCCTTCATAAGGACAGCCCCAGCAGCGACTGCTGCAGTTGCGCGTCGGCCGCCAGATCGGCCATGCGGCCCGCGTGAATGACACGGCCGTTGTCCATCACGGCCACGCCGTCGCCCAGGCGTTTGGCGAAGTCGATGTTCTGCTCCACCAGCAAGATGCTCACGCCGCTGGCCTTGAGCTGAGCAAGGGCCTCGATCATGTTGTTGATGATGGCGGGAGCCAGGCCCTTGCTGGGCTCGTCGACGATCAGCAGATCACGCGGCTCGACAATGGCGCGCGCCACGGCCACCATCTGCTTCTGCCCGCCGCTGAGCTTGCCAGCGGGCGCATTCCAGAACTTCTGCACTGCCGGGAACAGCTGGTAAATCCAATCCAGCCGGGCTGCATCCATCTGGCCCGCATGGGCGGCGGCGCGTGCCGCCAGCAGCAGGTTTTCCTTGACCGTGAGGTCGGCAAAAATGCCCATGTTCTCGGGCACATAGGCGATGTTGAGCTGGGCAATCGCCGGCGTGGCCAGGCGCGTGATGTCCTGCCGGCCGAAACGGATGCTGCCCTTGCCGGCCTGCCACAGGCCCATGATGGTGCGCAGCGTGGTGGTCTTGCCCGCGCCATTGCGGCCCAGCAGCATGGTGACCTCGCCGCGCGGCACAGCCAGGTCCACGCCGTGGAGAATGTGATAGGCGCCGATATGGGTGTGCACGCCCTGGAGTTCCAACAGTAGCTCGCTCATGGCTGTTCTCCCCTTCCCCCGGACGGGGGAAGGCTGGGATGGGGGGGAGCGTCAGTGCCGCCAACGGCATCCTGGGGCGTCAGCCCCAGGTACGCCTGCTGCACCACGGGCGAGGCAATGACTTCGGCCGGTTTGCCGTCAGCCACCAGCGTGCCGTTGGTCAGCACGATGATGCGGTCAGCCAGTTCGCGCACCACATCCATCTTGTGCTCCACCAGCAAAATGATCTTGCTGCGATCCTTCTTGAGTTCGCGAATCAGGTCGAGGATCACCGGCGCCTCGTCATGGCTCATGCCCGCCGTGGGCTCGTCAAACATATAGACCTGCGGCTCCAGCGCCATGAGCAGCGCCACCTCAAGCTTGCGCTGGTCGCCATGCGGCAGGGCCGAAACCGGCTCATCGCGCCGCGCCCACAGCGCCACTTGCTCCAGGATTTGCTGCGCACGCGCCAGCAATGCGCGGTGGTCGCTCCAGATGCTCCAGAGGTTCATGCCACGCCGGTGCGCGCCCTGGCGCGTGGCCTGCACGGCCAGGCGCACGTTCTCCAGCACCGACAGGGCCGGAAACAGATTCGTGAGCTGAAAGGCCCGCCCAAGGCCGGCACGCGTGCGCGCCGAAGGCGGCAGGCCCGTAAGGTCGCGCCCCTGCAACGACACCCGGCCCTCCGTGGCCCGCAGTTGCCCGGAGATCAGATTGAAGTAAGTGGTCTTGCCCGCGCCATTGGGGCCGACGATGGCCGTCAGCGTGCCCGGCTCGAAGGAGCAGGTCACGCTGTTGACCGCCACATGGCCGCCAAAGCGGATGGTGAGCTTGTCTGTGGTCAGCATGGATGAAAAGGAGAGATTCCGGGCATGGCGGCAGGCAGTTGCAAGAATTTCAGGCCAAAGCAGCCTCCAGCGCTTGGTGGACAAGCGCCATCAGCTATCAAAAGTGGAATGGACACCCGCCGCATTGCGGGCCCCTCAGTCAGCGCCCGTTGCGCACGGGAACGTTCATTTCCTCAGGCTTGATCTCGCGCACCAGCTCGGGCACGCCCCAGGCCATGGCCGGATCGTTCTTGATCCTGAAGTGGTACATGCTCTGCATGGCCTGGTGATCTTCCTTGCGGAAGGTCATGACGCCCTTGGGTGTATCGAAGCTCATGCCTTCCATGGCCTTGATCAAGATGTTGGTCCTGGTGTCGCCGCCACTCTTCTTGAGTGCTGTGACAATGGCCATGGCGGCCGAGAAGCCGCCCGCCGTGAAGAAGTCCGGCGGAGCCTTGAACTGCTTGTAGCTCATGGAGACCATGGCTTCGTTCACCGGATTCTTGGGAATGCCGAAGTAATAGTAGGTGGCGCCCTCCATGCCCGGCAGATTCTTGTAGGCGGCCATGGCGGGCAGTATGTTGCCGCCCGTCGCAATCTCGATGCCGTAGCGCTTGAGGTCCATGTCGACGATCTTGAAGGGATTGCCGGCACCGGCCCAGACAATCCAGATCACCTTCTTGCCCGGAACATCCTTGAGCCTGTCGATCAGGCGCTGGGCGCCGGCCGTGAAATCGGTGGTGGCTGCGGGCAGATACTCTTCATGCACCAGCTTGCCCTTCTTGACCGCTTCCTTGAAGGCCTTTACGCCGTCGCGGCCGAAGGCATTGTCCTGGGCCAGTGTCGCAATCGTCACTCCGGGCTTGTCGATGGCTACGGCATTGCTGATCGCATCCTGGCTGGAGTTGCGTCCGGTGCGGAAGATGTATTTGTTCCACTTGTCGCCGGTGATGGAATCGGCCACGGCGGGCTCGACAATCAGGATCTTCTTGTACTCCTCGGCCACGGGCAGCATGGCCAGCGCCACACCCGACGCGCTGGGGCCGACAGCCAGATCGGCCTTGTCGTCGGAATAGGCGGCGGCCAGCAGGCTCTTGCCCAGGTCGGGCTTGCCCTGGTCGTCTTTCTCGATCACCACCAGCTTCTTGCCTGCCACCGTCATGCTGCCGCCCGTGGCGTATTCAAGCCCCATCAGCAACCCCGCCTGCGTCTGCTTGCCATAGGCCTCCAGCGGCCCGGTCTTGCTGTAGACATGGGCAATGCGGATTTCAGATTGCGCCAGGGCGCCGGGAACATGAACCACCATGGCCGCCAGAACGGCCGCCTGCAACAGGCTGCGCTTGTGCATGTGTTGTCTCCTTGAGGATGGATGCGGTGTGTCCGCTTGTCTTTGTATGGTGTGCAGTTAGCAGTCTTCGTGCCAGTCTGGTTTTCCTCTGAGTCTTGTTTCAGCTCGCATCCAGATTGCCTGAAAATCAGACAAAAAATGCCTTAAAAAAAGACACTGCACAATTTCAATACACTGCTTCAGGCCTCGCCTCGGTCAAAGTTCAAGCTCCATGAAAAAAGGACCACCGGGGTGATCCTTTGAGCTTTCATGCGGCATCGCGTTTTCTGTCCAGCTCCAGCAGCCGTACGGCGTTGTCCTTGAGAATGCCGGGCATGACCTCGGGCTTGAAGCCGGCGACCTCGAAGTCCTTCATCCAGCGCTCGGGCGTGATTAGCGGGAAGTCGCTGCCGAACAGCACACGGTCCTTGAGCAAGGTGTTGGCGTACTGCACCAGCTGCTTGGGGAAATACTTGGGACTCCAGCCCGAAAGATCGATCCAGACATTGGGCTTGTGCAGCGCCACCGAGATCGCCTCGTCCTGCCAGGGAAAGCTGGGATGGGCCATGACGATCTGCATATCGCCGAAGTCCACAGCCACGTCGTCCAGCAGCATGGGGTTGCTGTAGGCTAGGCGCAGGCCGCCGCCACACTTCATGCCGCTGCCGATGCCGCTGTGGCCGGTGTGGAAGATGGCGGGCAGCTTGTAGTGGTTGATGACCTCGTAGATGGGCCAGGCCATGCGGTCATAGGGATGAAAGCCCTGCACCGTGGGATGGAACTTGAAGCCCTTGACGCCGCATTCGGTGATCAGGCGTTCGGCCTCGCGCGCACCCATCTTGCCCTTGTGCGGGTCGATGCTGGCGAACGCCACCATCATGTCGCTGTTCTCGCGTGCGGCATCGGCAATCTCTTCGTTGGGGATGCGGCGGCGGCCCAGTTGGGCCTCGCTGTCCACAGTGAACATCACCAGACCGATCTTGCGCTCGCGGTAGTAGGCAATGGTTTCGGCGATGGTCGGGCGCAGCGAGCTGCCGAAGTATTTGTCGGCCGCGCGGTCGTACTCCTCGCCATAGCTGTCAAAGGGATTGCGGCAGCTGACTTCCGCATGGGTATGGAAGTCGATGGCGATCAGATCTTGATGGTTCATGGGTGGGTCTGCTTTGGGTATTAAGTCAAATCAGCCTCAAGCGCTTGTCACGCCTGCGGCACCTGCTCTCGAAATTGAACAAAGAAATCAATACTCGATGGATTGGCCATGGCATCGGGGCTGGCCACCTTGGCCGCGTCCGCTCCCAGCAGCAGCTTGCGCACAGGTACCTCCATCTTCTTGCCGGTGAGGGTGCGCGGAATCTCGGCCACTTGTACCACCACATTGGGCACATGGCGTGCCGAAGCCTTGGTCTTGATGGCGTTCTTGATCTGGGCAGTCAGCTCGCCCGTCAATGCCTGGCCTTCGGCCAGAGTCACGAACAGCGGCATGAAGGAAGGTCGGCCCAGGTATTCAAGGTCGACCACCAGGCTGTCCTTGACGGCGTCAAGCTCTTCGACGACACGGTAGATCTCCGCTGTGCCCATGCGTATGCCGAAGCGGTTGATGGTGCTGTCCGAGCGTCCGTAGATCACAGCCGTGCCGCGCTCGCTGAACTCGATCCAGTCACCATGGCGCCAGTAACCGGCAAACACGTCGAAATAGCTGTCGTGGTAACGCGCCCCGCTCTCGTCATTCCAGAAGAACACAGGCATGGAGGGCATGGGCTCGGTAATCACCAGCTCGCCGACCTCGGCCACCACCTTCTGGCCCTGTTCGTTGAAGGCATGGGCAGCCACGCCGAGTTCGCGGCACTGAATCTCGCCCGCGTTGACGGGCAGTATGGGCGCGCAGGCCACAAAGCCCGAGGCGATATCCGTGCCGCCACTGATCGAAGCCAGCCACAGATCGCTTTTGACGTTCTCATAGACCCAGGCATAGGCATCGAGAGGCAGTGGCGAGCCCGTGGAGTTGATGGCACGCAGCTTCTCGAACTGGCGCCCCTTCTTGGGCGAGACACCATCCTTCATGCTCTTGATGAGGAAGGCTGCGCCGCAGCCAAAGATGCTGACCTGGTATTGGTCAATGAAGTCCCAGAGCGCATCATCATTGGGCGCCGTTGGGTTGCCGTCGGACAGGATCACGGTCGCGCCGGCCAGCAGGCTGCCTATCATCAGGTTCCAGACAATCCAGCCCGTGCTGCCCAGGAACATGAAGCGATCGCCGGGCAACACATCGTGCTGCAGGCGATTGGTCTTGAGGTGGGTGAGCACGATGCCGCCATGACTGTGCACCATGGCCTTGGGCAGGCCGGTGGTTCCCGACGAGTACACCACCCACAGCGGATGGGAGAACGGCACGCGCTCGAACTGCAGCGGCGCTGCACGGCACGTTGCATCGGCCCAGCTCATGCAGTCACGCCAGGGCACGGCCGCATGTTCGGCATCGCTGCCGAACAAGGGCCCCGGCACATGAATCACCTGGGCAATATCGGGCAGTCCCCTGAGCACCTCGTCCAGCACTTCACGGCGATCGAACTGCCTGCCGGCATAGCTATAGCTGTCGGTCGCGAAAATCAGCTTGGGCGCAATCTGCTGGAAGCGATCCAGCACCACGGATACGCCCATCTCCGGCGCGCAGCTGGACCAGATGGCGCCAATGCTGGCACAGGCCAGAAACGCCACCACGGTCTGCGGCACATTGGGCAGATAGGCCACCACGCGATCGCCACGCCCTATGCCCAGACCGCGCAGGCTTGCCGCCAAGGCGCCCACATCGCGCTGCAGCTGCTGCCAGGAGACTTCGACCGGGGTCTGGCCCTCGCAGCGCGCAATGATGGCCGGACGCTGGTCGCTGGCCTGGCGGAAGATGTGTTCGGCGTAGTTGAGCCGGGTTTCGGGAAACCACTGCGCACCGGGCATCTTGCGGCTGGCTAGCACCTGCGTCGGGTCACCATCGGCCTGAATGTCGAAATAGTCCCAGATGGAGCGCCAAAAGCCTTCGATATCGGTTGCCGACCATTGCCACAGCGCCTCATAGTCGGGGAAGTCACGGCCACGGCTGTCGCGCAGCCAGTCCATGTAATGCCACAGGCCGCTTAGCTCCTGCTGTTGCTGCGTGGGCCTCCACAATTCCTGCCCTTGTACCAATGCCATGCTGTCTCCGGACTCAAATTAGATATTTTTTATAACTATATAAACAAACAAAGCCCTGCCCACCAAGGGCAATCCCTAGCATGGCTCATAAATTCAGCTTCTCGAGCCGGTGATACAGCTTGGCGCGCGATATGCCGAGCGTCCTTGCAACGGCCAGCTTGTTGCCCCCATGGGCCTGCATTGCGGCCCGTATGGCGCGGGTTTCGAGATCGGCCATTTGCTCGGCCAGCGGCTTGAGCAGATCACCCGCCGCTGGCATCGCCGCCATGGTCTCCTGAGTCAGGGGCTGCCGATGCGGCGCCTGAAGCTCCACCCCGGACGAGCGCAGCACCTGCGCCAGCAGGCCGGCATCGATGTGCGAGTCATCGCAGCGCATGGCGGCCTGCTCCAGCACATTGCGCAGCTCGCGAATATTGCCCCGCCAGGCCTGTGCGACCAGCAATTCCAGCGCCCCCTTTCCCAGCTCCGGCGGAACCATGTCGTTGCGCAGCGCCAGATCCTCGCAGAGCACTTCCACCAGGGCCGGGATATCGCTGCTGCGCTCGCGCAGCGGCGGCACGCGAACGGGCAGCACATGCAGCCGGTAGAACAGGTCTTCGCGGAAGCGCCCGTCGCGCACCATCTGCAGCAGATCCCGAGAGGTGGCGGCCACCACGCGCACATCGAAATGCACGATCTGGTTGGAGCCCAGCGGCTCGATCTCTCCCTCCTGCAAGGCGCGCAGCAGCTTGGCCTGCAGACTGGCGGGCATGTCGCCGATTTCGTCGAGAAACAGGGTGCCGCCATCGGCGAGCTTGAACTTGCCATCGCGCGTCTTGCGCTCGGCCCCGGTAAATGCGCCCGGCGCCACGCCGAAGAATTCGGCCTCCAGCAGCGTCTCGGGAATGGCCGCGATATTGACGCTCACAAATGGACCGGCAGACCGCGCCGATGCGGCATGGATGGCATGGGCCAGCACCTCCTTGCCAGTACCGGTCTCGCCCAGCAGCAGCACAGGGCTCATGGACTGGGCCGCCCGCCGCGCCTGGCGCTTGACCTCGACCGCAGCCGGGCTGCTGCCCACAAAACTGGCAAAGCTGTATTTGCTGCGGCGCGAACCCTGTACCGACGCCTGCAAGCTGCGGCTGCGCTGGGCAGCCAGCTCGCGCCGCGCTTCATCGAGATCGCGCTGCAGCATCGCGAACTTGCTGATCAGCGGCTGCAGGGTCGTCTCGGGCTGATCGAACAGCACAATGCCGATGGCACCGATCACGCCTCCTTCGTCGTCATGCAGCGGCAGGCGACTGACGACAAAGGTCCCGGCACTATTGGTCAGCAGATCGATCAGGACAGGCTTGCCGGTCTCCAGCACGCTGCGCATCTGCGTGTTGGGGATGACCTCCTCCACCATATGCCCGAGAAAGTCGCCCACACCGGCCACGCCCAGGCGCGGCAGAAAGCGCTCGTAGCCTTTGTTGACCCAGACAATGCGCCCGCTTCTGTCGACCAGAAACATGCCCTGGCTCATTGACGAGAACAGCTGAAACATGGACCGAGCCGCCAATGCATAGATGCCGTCGGCATCGTCGGGCAGCTCGCAAGCGAAATCGTTGGGTAGCAGTTGGCTCATTTCCATCATCGCGCCATGGTAGGGCGACATTACCCCAAAACCATCGGCACAGACCTCTAGCGCCTCTTGCACACTATCAATACATGAGCAAGATAGCGCATTCAAACCAATGCTTGAGTCTGCCTTCATAAAAAAATCCCCTGTCCGGCTCACCGAACAGGGGATATGAATGCAACGGGCTCCATGCGTGAAGCACCCGCAGCAGGCTAGGAAACGGGACTCAGGCGGCGCTTGCCTCCCGGGCCTGTTTGGCCTCCGACAGGCGCTTGAGCACACGGGGAATGATCAGCACGGCCAGCACAATGATGATCAGCGTCAGCGACATGGGTCGCTGCAGGAAGATCCACCAGCTGCCCTCGCCGATCGACACTGCGTTGCGCATCTGCGCTTCGGCCAGAGGGCCGAGGATCATGCCCACCACCACGGGAGCGGTGGGGAAGTCGAAGCGGCGCATGATCACACCGAGCAAGCCAATACCGTAAAGCAGGAACAGATCGAAAGCGCTCTGGCGCATGCCGTAGGCACCGACCGTTGCGAAGATCAAAATGCCGGCATACAGCTGGGGACGCGGAATCTTCAGCAGCTTGACCCACAGGCCCACCATGGGCAGGTTGAGCACCAGCAGCATCACGTTGCCGATGTACAGCGAGGCAATCAGCGCCCAGACCAGGGCCGCAGAGCTGGTGAACAGCTGGGGGCCGGGGTTGATGCCGTAGTTCTGGAAAGCGCCCAGCAGCACGGCCGTGGTGTTGCTGGTGGGAATGCCCAGAGTCAGCAGCGGAATCAGGGCTGCGGTCACGGTCGCGTTATTGGCAGCTTCCGGACCGGCCACGCCTTCGATGGCGCCCTTGCCGCCGAACTCGGCCTTGTCCTCGCCCTTGGCCAGCTTCTTCTCGGTCGCGTAGCTCAGAAAGGTCGGGATCTCGGTGCCGCCAGCGGGAATGCAGCCAAACGGTGTGCCCAGCAGCGTGCCGCGCATCCAGGCGGGCCAGGAACGCTTCCAGTCACGCTTGGTCATGTGCACACGGGTCAGCTTGTTCTGCGACTCCTCGACCTTGCCTTCATACATGGCTGCATACAGCACTTCGGCCACGGCAAACAGACCCACGGCCACGAGCACGATGTCGATGCCGTCCAGCAGTTCCATCTTGCCGCCGGTATAGCGCGCAGCACCGGAGATCTGGTCCATGCCGATGCAGCCTGCAGCCAGGCCGACAAACAGCGCCGTCATGCCGCGCAGCGAGCTTTGGCCCAGCACGGCGCTCACGGTGGTGAAGGCCAGCACCATCAGCATGAAGTACTCGGGCGGGCCCAGCTTCACGGCAAAGTCGGCGACATAGGGAGCAAACATGGTCACCACCACGGTGGCAAAGGTACCCGCGAAAAACGAGCCGATCGCAGCGGTTGCCAGCGCCGCCCCGGCTCGGCCGCTCTTGGCCATCTTGTTGCCTTCCATGGCGGTGACCATGGATGCCGTCTCACCGGGAGTGTTCAGCAGAATCGAGGTGGTCGAGCCGCCATACATGGCACCGTAGTAAATGCCGGCAAAAAAGATCATGGATGCCGTCACATCCACCTTGGCGGTGATGGGCAGCAGCATGGCCACGGCCACGGCCGGGCCGATACCGGGCAGCACGCCCACGGCCGTACCCAGGGCACAGCCCACCAGAGCCCACAGCAGATTCGCGGGCGTGATGGCCGTGGCAAAGCCAGCCATCAAAGCATTGAAAATATCCATTACAGCCACCCCGTTTCAGTCAGGCCAGGCAGATTGATGGCCAGGAACTTGGTAAACATCCAGAACACCGGTGCCGCAATCAGCAGCCCCGTGATCACATCCTTGACCCAGGTGGCCGGTGCGGACGCCTGCGGCTGATGCGCGGCTCGGCGCAAGCCCTGCACGGCCAGCACATAGCAGATGGTGCAGCTGAAAACAAAGCCCAGGGTACTGATCAAGGCCGCATTCACCAGCAGACCGGCCGAGACCCAGGCAAAGGGCAGGATGTCGGCCTTGGGCTGGCCGCCCGGGTCGGCCGCATGGCGAAAACCACCGCTGCGTGCTTCCCAGATCAGCAGGGCACCGCAGATACCCAGCACCACTGCGCAGACCCAGGGCAGGAAATTGGGACCGACGCCGCCGTAGCCGGAGTCCGAAGGAATCTGCAGTGCGCCAAAGGCCAGTCCCGCAGCAACCAGCAGCACGCCTGCACCGACAATGGTTTGCGCTCTCTTGGACGGTACGTTGGGGCTCTGCGGCTCGTCGGGGTCTGCATAGGCCGAAACCTGTGCGGCCTCCGCTGCCCGGGCCAGATCTTGGAAGGAATCAGACATGATGAATGTGTGTGATTTCAATGGTTTTCGGAACCCGCCAGAGCCGCCTTGCGGCAGCTCCCACGGCATCATGGGGTTGCACAAACCCTGGCTTGCGCCGTCAGGGGCAGGCCATCAATCAGTGCGGGGAGAAACAGCAGGACACAACGCGATCAGGGCTGAAGTCGCCAGCCCTGTGCCATGTCCATGGAGCGTGTTCACGCTCCAAGGGCCGCTGCAGAACGCAGCGGCCTGGTGATCATCAGATCATGCCGGACTTGGCCATGGTGGCGCGCAGGCTGGCGAACTCGTCGTCCACGAACTTGCCAAAGGCATCGCCGCCCAGCCAGGCAGGTGTCCAGTCGTTCTTCTGCAGCGCTTCAGCCCAGGCCTTGCTCTTGGTGGCCTTTTCGATCTGTGCGACCAGTTCGTCGCGCTGGGCCTTGGAAATACCGGGAGCACCATAGACACCGCGCCAGTTGCCGATTTCCACGTTGATGCCCTGCTCCTTGAGCGTGGGAACGCTGGACGCCGCACCCTTGAGGCGCTGGGCCGAGGTCACCCCGATGGGCTTCATCTTGCCGGTCGCGATGTATTCGGCAAACTCGCTGAAGCCGCTGCCGCCCACGGTGACGTTGCCGCCCAGGATGGCAGAGATAGCCTCGCCGCCCCCACGGAAAGCCACGTAGTTGATCTTGGCAGGGTCCACGCCCACTTCACGGGCAATCATGGCCGCAGCAATGTGCTCGGTGGAGCCGCGAGAGCCACCGCCCCACTTGACGGAACCGGGATCCTTCTTGAGCTGGGCCACCACTTCCGCCATGTTCTTGAACGGCGAATTGGCGGGCAGCACAAACACGTTGTATTCGCTGGTCAGGCGCGCCAGAGGCGTGGCCTGGCTCAGATTGACGGGAGGCTTGCCGGTAATGATGCCGCCCAGCATCACGGCGCCCATGACCATCATGGCATTGGGATCGCCCTTGCTGCCGTTGACGAACTGGGCCAGACCGATGGCGCCGGCAGCGCCGCCCTTGTTGTCATAAGTAACGGAAGAAGCCACACCTGCGTCCTGCAAGGCCTTGCCCAAGGCACGGCCTGTCGTGTCCCAGCCGCCACCCGGGTTGGCGGGCAGCATCATCTTGATGGCCGCCGCGGCCTGGGCCGACAGGGGCAAAGCACCGGCCGCCGCCAGGGCTGCCAGAGACTTCAGAAACGTATCACGACGCATGATGTACTCCTTATGTAGTTAGTGGGTGCAATCATGGACAGCCTGCCTGTCAAACAGCTGTCCAATCACCTAGGGCTATCCCTTAAGCAAGCCCGGTAGTTTCACGACTTGTCTGCGCATTCGCAGCGCAGTGCTATGTTCGGCAGCATGCAATTACTGCTTGTTGAAGATGATTCCGCCATGCGCACCACGCTGCAGCGCACCCTGATGCGCCGCGGCCTGCATGTGGATGTGGCGGCCGACGGCCCCAGTGCCCTTGCTCACTGGCAGGCCCGCGAACCCGATGCCGTGGTGCTGGACCTGAGTCTGCCCGGCCTCGACGGCCTGCAGGTGCTGGAGCGCGCCCGCGCCCTGGGCCTGCGCACGCCGGTGCTGATCCTGACCGCGCGCGGCACCGTGGGCGACCGCGTCATGGGGCTGAACGCCGGTGCCGACGACTATCTGGCCAAGCCCTTTGACCTCGACGAACTGGAAGCGCGCCTGCGCGCCCTGCTGCGCCGCAGCCAGGATAGCTTCACACCCCGATCGGGTTCCGAGGCCATCGTCCTCGGTGCATTGCGCTATGAGAAGGAAAGCGGCGCAATCTATCTCGACGGCAAGGTCCTGGAGCTGACGCCGCGCGAGCTGTCCATGATGCATGCGCTGCTGGCACGCCCCGGCCATGCGGTCACCAAGGAGCGGCTGTTCAGCCTGGTCTTCCCTGGCGAGGTCGATGTGCAATACGAGGCCGTGGAAGTCGTGGCCTACCGCCTGCGCAAAAAGCTGGGCGGCACCGGCGTGCAACTGGTCACCCTGCGCGGTCTGGGCTATCTGGTCAAGGCCGAGGCAGCGGCATGACAGCCAGTCCGGGAAGGACGCGGCCCAGGACAGCCTGGTCGCTGCGGCGCCTGCTGCTCACCGGCATCCTGCTGCCCGTGCTGGCGCTGATTGCCCTCAACGCCTGGAGCCTCTATCAGCAGACCCTGACATCGCTGCACACGGCTTATGACAGAACCCTGCTGGCCTCGGCCAAAAGCATCAGCGAACAGATCGGCGTCACCGGATACGACGATCAGGCACAGCTGCGCGCCATCGTTCCCTATTCGGCGCTGGAAATCTTCGAGGCCGACAACCAGAGCCGCATGTTCTACCGCGTCTCCACATTGGACGGTCAGCTGATTTCGGGCTTTGCGGAGCTGCCTGTCTGGAACGGCAGGATTCCGCAGCGCCCTCCCTATGCGGCGCTGGTGGACTTCTATGACGACGAGTTTCGCGGCCACCCCGTGCGCGTGGCCGTGCTGCTGCAGCCGGTTGCCAGTGCCGACGGACGCGGCATGGCCGTGATCCAGGTGGCTGAAACCCTGGAGCTGCGCGAATCTCTGGCCTTGCAGATTCTGCGTGACACCCTGATTCGTCAGGCCCTGCTGGTGCTGGTCGTCGCGCTGATCGTCATCATTGTGGTGCAGCGCGCCACCCAGCCCATACGCCAGCTCAGCCAGGACCTGCAAGGCCGTGCCCAGGGAGATCTGAGTCCGCTGGCTGCACCCGAGATGCCGCGCGAAGTCCAGCCCCTGCTGGAAGCCACCAACCAGACCATGCAGCGCCTGCAAGGACTGCTGAGCAACCAGAAGCGCTTTGTGCGCGACGCCTCGCACCAGCTGCGCACGCCGCTGGCCGTGCTCAAGGTTCAGGTGCAGTCGGCCAAGCGCGGCGATATTCCACCGGCCCAGGCCTTTGCCGAGATTGACGACACGGTGGACCGCGCCACCCGCGTCGCCAACCAGATGCTGGCCCTGGCCAAGGTCGAGCAGTTGCGCCAGGAAGACAGCAACCAGAACAGCGCCATGCTCGCCCAGCTCGACCATATCGTGCGCGACGTGGCGCTGGAGCTATCCCCGCTGATTGCCGATCACGACATGGACTTCGGCATCGAAACCCAGGCCTGCTGCGTCGCCGCCCATGAATGGATGCTGCGAGAGTTGACCCGCAACCTGCTGCACAACGCCATACGCCACACACCCAGGCACGGGAGTCTGCAGGTCGATGTGCGCGCGCGCAACGGCATGGCCCAGCTGAGTATCGAAGACAGCGGCAGCGGCATCGACGATGAACTGGCCCAGCGGCTGTTCCAGCCTTTTTCGGCGGGCAACGCGCGCAGCGGCTCGGGCCTGGGCCTGGCCATCTGCCAGGAGATCGTGCAAACCCTGGGCGGCCAGATCGAGCTGCGCAATCTGCACGACGAACTTGGCCGCGTGCGTGGCCTGCAGGCGCTGATTCAGCTGCCCCTGCACAATGGCGATACCCTGGACATGGATACTGCTCTGACTTGAATCGCCATCCCTTCACGCCGCAAAATACCGACATGAGTGAAACTGAATCCATGCGTCTGGACAAATGGCTATGGTGCGCACGGTTCTACAAGACCCGCAGCCTGGCTGTGGAGGAAATTGGCAAAGGCCGGGTCACGGTCAACAACGCCAATGCCAAGGCCTCGCGTGAAATCCGCCCGGGCGACCACATCCACCTGCGCCAGGGCAATATTCCCAGGGAAGTCATAGTGCGCGGGCTGAGCGGCATGCGCGGCCCGGCACCCGTGGCCCAGCAGCTGTACGAGGAAACGGCGCAAAGCATTGCCCAGCGAGAACAGCTGGCCGAACAGCGCCGTCTGGCCCCCGAGCCCGCCGAAGCACTGGCGGCCCAGCACACCGGCCGCCCCACCAAGCGTGACCGCCGGGAGATCGACCGCGTGCAGCGCAGCAGTGGCTGGGGCGACCGCTGGAGCGCTTCCATCGATGACTGAAAGCCTTCACCCATGAAGCGCAGGCTGCTGATCTCCACGCTCTCGACCCTGGCAGTTGCGGCAACCGGCGCCTTGAGCTGGTCGTGGCTGCGCAAGCGTCCGGGCAGTACCGAACGTCGATCCGTGATCCAGATGGTCTTCAGTCAGGCGCTGCCGCCACTGAGCGCCCAGCATCTGCAGCTGATACGCCTGCTGCGGGTGCAGTGGATGCCCATAGAGTCTGGGGCACCCGGCTTCGATCCCGTGCAGCCCTTTGGCGGCGATCTGTCCACCCTCGACACAGCCCAGCAAGTGCTGCGCATTCACGATCCTGCTCTGGCCACCCGGCTCCTGGCCGAAGTCTGCCTTTGGCTGCCGGAGTTTGTGGCAAACGCCACCTTGGCGCCCGGTCGCTATGCCTTGCCGCCCGACTTCTCAGGTCAGGCGCCAGACAGCAGCTTCGACTTTCGTCCCGAACACCTGACGCTGCTGCATGCCGCCCTGTGGCGAGAAGTCGGTACCGATGACCTGCCTTATGTCTTGGCCGAGGAGGAAGACGGCCAGGCGATCTGGCCCTTGCCCTATATCGACGGCAAGCGCCCGTATGGCGACCGCAGCTACTACCAGATCGATATGGCCGACATTCTGGGCAAGCCCTACGCCAGGAACGCACAGGGCCAGTACATTTTGCCGCCCCAGAAAGATGAGGCGCTCAAGCAGCTGCACCATCAGACCCAAGCCGCACTGCAGATCCTGCTCATGCATGGAATGCCTTCGGGGATCCGCAGCTTGGCGACCTGAGCCGGACCGGAGATCGGCTGCGGCGAAGCCTATCCCTCATAAAATATGAGCACTTAGCGCTTTATTCCAAAGCTTTTCAGGAAACTTTTACCTTGAAAATCTTTCAAATCTTGCGCAAGCAGCTCTTATTCAAGTAGCAATCAATCATCCTTGATGACGGCCAGACTCGCTCCTGCGCCTGGGCTGCTGGCACTCTTTTCATCTCCCTCGGCCTTCCTCGCGCATGTCTTCCGTTTTTTCAGCACCGCTTTCCTCTCCGTCCTCACTGATTCCCAGATGGCTGCGCCATGCCGGCCTCGCAATGCTGGTCATCGGCAGCGTAGCCTGCTCCGCCAGGATGCCTGCGCCCTCGGCAGCGGCCAGCCCCGCATCGCTCATCCAGGTCAAGAATCCCACGCGCAGCACGCAGGGCTTTGAGCAATGCCCGCAGTTCTTTGCCAATGGCAAAGCCCCCGTGCTCAGCGATCAGCCCAAGCTGCGTGCGCTGTGCTATGACGCGTTTGCCGTGCTGCACAGCGGCCAGAACAAGACTCCCGTCTTCGTCGCTCAGCGTCTGAACAAGGCCCTGGTCGCCGATGCCGACGAAAAGCGCACCAACAAGTTCTACAGCGACGCCCGCCTGCCCCGCGATGAACGCGCCGAGCTGGACGACTACAAGCGCTCCGGCTACTCACGCGGCCACATGGCTCCCGCTGGCGACATGCCGACCGCACAGGCCATGGCCCAGAGCTTCTCGCTGGCCAATATGGTGCCCCAGTCCATCAAGCAGAACAGCGGCCCCTGGGCCCGCATCGAAAAAGACACGCGCAGCTATGCGCAACGGGCCCAGGGCGATGTCTACATCATCACCGGCCCGGTCTTTGATGCCGGCGCGGCCTCCGTTGGCCACAACCAGGTGCGTGTGCCCAGCTTTCTCTACAAGCTGGTCTATGACGCTCAGAGCCAGCGTGCCTGGGCGCACTGGCAGGCCAATGATGATGCGGCCCGCGTCACCGAGCCCATCAGCTACGCGGAGCTGGTGCGTCGCACCGGCATCGAATTCCTGCCCGGCGCTGCGCTGCAAGCCTCGGGCAAGCTCCAGCAGACATCCATGCTCCCTGCGCAGCCACACTGATTTCCCGTGTCCCCAATCAAAAAGCCTGCTGGCGCAAGCCAGCAGGCTTTTTATCTTTCTCTGCCCTACTTGCCCGGCTTGAACAATTCCAGCTCATCCGCCGTCAGCCAGCGCCATTGGCCGGGCTCCAGCTCTTCGGGCAGCTCCAGGCCACCGATTCTTCTGCGGTGCAGACCTTCGACCCGATTGCTCACGGCCGCAATCATGCGCTTGACCTGGTGATACTTGCCCTCGGTCAGCGTCAGATCCAGCACATGGCTGTCCACCTGCTCGCAGGCCGCTGCCTTGACGGGCTTGGGATCATCATCGAGCACGACACCATCCAGCAGCCGCTGTATCTGCTTGGCATCCACCGGATGCTTGCAAGTCACCCGGTAAACCTTGGAGACATGTTTTTTGGGCGAGGACATGCGATGGATGAACTGGCCATCGTCGCTGAGCAGCAGCATGCCCGTCGTATCCTGGTCCAGACGACCCACCGCCTGAACACCTTGCACCGCTCCCTTGTTGGGTCGTTGACGCAGCGGAGCCGGCAGCAAGGTATAGATGCTGGGGTAGGCCGATGGCTTTTGCGAGCACTCGGTGCCGGCAGGCTTGTTCAGCAGCACGTAACCCAGTGCGTGATACTCCCACTCCACGCCTTGCACCCTGAAGCGCAGACCTTCGGGATTCACCTCCTCGGTGGAATCCAGGACCTTCTCCCAGTCGGAGGTCTGTGGGTTCCATAGCTCCACCCAGCCTTGCTGCACCAAGCCGGAGCACACGCGGCGAATGCCAAAGCCCTGTGAATACAACATGTCCTGCAGCTGCATGCTCATCCTTTCCATGTCCGCTACTGCGCAAGCAATATCAAGAATACCGATTGGTCAAATAAAAAACCCCGTAATCTTTCGACTACGGGGTTTTCACTGTAAGAGCCTGACGATGACCTACTTTCACACGGGAACCCGCACTATCATCGGCGCAAAGTCGTTTCACTGTCCTGTTCGGGATGGGAAGGAGTGGTACCAACTTGCTATGGTCATCAGGCATAAACTTTTTGTCAGATTGACGGCGTCTCGATTAACTTCTTAATCTCGCTCACCTTCAGTCAAACGAATTCATAGAGTCTTCAATCAGCTTTTCGATTGCGCCTTTTCGGCATAACTAGAACTTGCGTTCTGTCTTTATTTTTCCAGGCTTACCCAAAGTTATAGGGTCAAGCCGCACGGGCAATTAGTACTGGTTAGCTTAACGCATTGCTGCGCTTCCACACCCAGCCTATCAACGTCGTGGTCTACAACGACCCTTCAGGGGGCTCAAGGCCCCGGCAGATCTCATCTTGAAACGAGTTTCCCGCTTAGATGCTTTCAGCGGTTATCTCTTCCACACTTAGCTACCCTGCGATGCCACTGGCGTGACAACAGGTACACCAGAGGTGTGTCCACTCCGGTCCTCTCGTACTAGGAGCAGGCTTCCTCAAATCTGCAGCGCCCACGGAAGATAGGGACCAAACTGTCTCACGACGTTTTAAACCCAGCTCACGTACCTCTTTAAATGGCGAACAGCCATACCCTTGGGACCGACTACAGCCCCAGGATGAGATGAGCCGACATCGAGGTGCCAAACACCGCCGTCGATATGAACTCTTGGGCGGTATCAGCCTGTTATCCCCAGAGTACCTTTTATCCGTTGAGCGATGGCCCTTCCATACAGAACCACCGGATCACTATGTCCTGCTTTCGCATCTGCTCGACTTGTCAGTCTCGCAGTTAAGCACGCTTATGCCATTGCACTATCGTCACGATGTCCGACCGTAACTAGCGTACCTTCGAACTCCTCCGTTACGCTTTGGGAGGAGACCGCCCCAGTCAAACTGCCTACCATGCACTGTCCCCGATCCAGATAATGGATCCAGGTTAGAACCTCAAACGCACCAGGGTGGTATTTCAACGTTGGCTCCATGCGATCTAGCGACCGCACTTCAAAGCCTCCCACCTATCCTACACAGATCCGTTCAAAGTCCAATACAAAGCTACAGTAAAGGTTCATGGGGTCTTTCCGTCTTTCCGCGGGGAGATTGCATCATCACAAACATTTCAACTTCGCTGAGTCTCAGGAGGAGACAGTGTGGCCATCGTTACGCCATTCGTGCAGGTCGGAACTTACCCGACAAGGAATTTCGCTACCTTAGGACCGTTATAGTTACGGCCGCCGTTTACTGGGACTTCAATCAAGAGCTTGCACCCCATCATTTAATCTTCCAGCACCGGGCAGGCGTCACACCCTATACGTCCACTTTCGTGTTTGCAGAGTGCTGTGTTTTTATTAAACAGTCGCAGCCACCAATTTTTTGCAACCCCTTTGAGCTCCGTTTGTACAACTTCACTTACTTGGGGTACACCTTCTCCCGAAGTTACGGTGTCAATTTGCCGAGTTCCTTCTCCTGAGTTCTCTCAAGCGCCTTAGAATACTCATCTCGCGCACCAGTGTCGGTTTGCGGTACGGTCGTCAATAGCTGAAGCTTAGTGGCTTTTCCTGGAAGCAGGGTATCACTCACTTCGTCTGCAAGCAGACTCGTTATCACCCCTCATCTAAGCCTGGCGGATTTGCCTACCAGGCACGACTACAGGCTTGAACCAACATATCCAACAGTTGGCTGAGCTAACCTTCTCCGTCCCCACATCGCACTATTGATCGGTACAGGAATATTGACCTGTTTCCCATCAGCTACGCATCTCTGCCTCGCCTTAGGGGCCGACTCACCCTACGCCGATGAACGTTGCGTAGGAAACCTTGCGCTTACGGCGAGGGGGCTTTTCACCCCCTTTAACGCTACTCATGTCAGCATTCGCACTTCTGATACCTCCAGCATCCGTTACCAGACACCTTCACAGGCTTACAGAACGCTCTCCTACCACTTGCAATAAATTGCAAATCCGCAGCTTCGGTAACTGGCTTAGCCCCGTTACATCTTCCGCGCAGGACGACTCGATCAGTGAGCTATTACGCTTTCTTTAAATGATGGCTGCTTCTAAGCCAACATCCTGACTGTTTTAGCCTTCCCACTTCGTTTCCCACTTAGCCAATTTTAGGGACCTTAGCTGGCGGTCTGGGTTGTTTCCCTCTTGAGTCCGGACGTTAGCACCCGGTGCTCTGTCTCCCAAGCTGTACTCGTCGGTATTCGGAGTTTGCATAGGTTTGGTAAGTCGCCATGACCCCCTAGCCTAAACAGTGCTCTACCCCCGACGGTAATACTTGAGGCACTACCTAAATAGTTTTCGGAGAGAACCAGCTATTTCCAAGTTTGTTTAGCCTTTCACCCCTATCCACAGCTCATCCCCTAATTTTGCAACATTAGTGGGTTCGGACCTCCAGTACCTGTTACGGCACCTTCATCCTGGCCATGGATAGATCACTTGGTTTCGGGTCTACACCCAGCGACTAGTCGCCCTATTCGGACTCGATTTCTCTTCGCCTCCCCTATTCGGTTAAGCTTGCCACTGAATGTAAGTCGCTGACCCATTATACAAAAGGTACGCCGTCACCCCTAAGGGCTCCGACTTTTTGTAAGCATACGGTTTCAGGATCTATTTCACTCCCCTCCCGGGGTTCTTTTCGCCTTTCCCTCACGGTACTGGTTCACTATCGGTCGATGATGAGTATTTAGCCTTGGAGGATGGTCCCCCCATATTCAGACAGGGTTTCTCGTGCCCCGCCCTACTTGTCTGCAGCCTAGTACCACCGATCGGTTTTCACATACGGGACTATCACCCACTATGGTCGGCCTTTCCATGCCGTTTTGTTAACTGATCGACTATCACTGCAAGGCTCTTCCGAATTCGCTCGCCACTACTATCGGAATCTCGGTTGATGTCTTTTCCTCTGGGTACTTAGATGTTTCAGTTCTCCAGGTTCGCTTCGTGCACCTATGTATTCAGTGCACGATACCTCTTGCGAGGTGGGTTCCCCCATTCAGAAATCTCCGGATCAAAGCTTATTTGCCAGCTCCCCGAAGCTTATCGCAGGCTATCACGTCTTTCGTCGCCTATCATCGCCAAGGCATCCACCATATGCTCTTAGTCACTTGACCCTATAACTTTGGACTCTCTCGTCGAGAATCAAAGCCTGGTGTTCAAAGACTGGTGAGGTCTTGCACCTCACGCGTTATGCCGTAATGTGAATATCTTTGGCTGCATCTTTCGATGCAGCTTAGAGAATATTCGTCATTACTAGATACATTTGCATTCGCAAAATATCTGTTTTGACGCAATCAAAATGTTGCTGGCGGCACGGTGAGTATTTTTCAACTCTTTCCACCAGCAACGCTGATTTCGACTCTATGAATTTTTAAAGAACAGCCTATTGATCAAAGATCAATATAAAAGCAGTCTGATGCAGACTGCTTTTATATTGAATTTGGTTTTTTCGCTTTCACTCTGCTTTTGCTTCGCTTGCGCTTCACATCTGCTGAGCCAACGATTATAGCACCATTAGCGCTATCATTTTTGGTGGAGGATGACGGGATCGAACCGACGACCCCCTGCTTGCAAAGCAGGTGCTCTCCCAGCTGAGCTAATCCCCCGGGATCCTCTGACCAGATATTGGAATCTTGGTGGGTCTAGTTGGGCTCGAACCAACGACCCCTGCGTTATCAACACAGTGCTCTAACCAGCTGAGCTACAGACCCATTCCATGCAGCCCGCTGTTGCTCAGCAGGCCACCTGGCTTGTTCCAACAACCGATAAGTGTGGACGTTCAATTTGAAGCAGCATTTTTCCAGAAAGGAGGTGATCCAGCCGCACCTTCCGATACGGCTACCTTGTTACGACTTCACCCCAGTCACGAACCCCGCCGTGGTAAGCGCCCTCCTTGCGGTTAGGCTACCTACTTCTGGCGAGACCCGCTCCCATGGTGTGACGGGCGGTGTGTACAAGACCCGGGAACGTATTCACCGTGACATTCTGATCCACGATTACTAGCGATTCCGACTTCACGCAGTCGAGTTGCAGACTGCGATCCGGACTACGACTGGCTTTATGGGATTAGCTCCCCCTCGCGGGTTGGCAACCCTTTGTACCAGCCATTGTATGACGTGTGTAGCCCCACCTATAAGGGCCATGAGGACTTGACGTCATCCCCACCTTCCTCCGGTTTGTCACCGGCAGTCCCATTAGAGTGCTCAACTGAATGTAGCAACTAATGGCAAGGGTTGCGCTCGTTGCGGGACTTAACCCAACATCTCACGACACGAGCTGACGACAGCCATGCAGCACCTGTGTGCAGGTTCTCTTTCGAGCACCAAACCATCTCTGGTAAGTTCCTGCCATGTCAAAGGTGGGTAAGGTTTTTCGCGTTGCATCGAATTAAACCACATCATCCACCGCTTGTGCGGGTCCCCGTCAATTCCTTTGAGTTTCAACCTTGCGGCCGTACTCCCCAGGCGGTCAACTTCACGCGTTAGCTTCGTTACTGAGTCAGTTAAGACCCAACAACCAGTTGACATCGTTTAGGGCGTGGACTACCAGGGTATCTAATCCTGTTTGCTCCCCACGCTTTCGTGCATGAGCGTCAGTGCAGGCCCAGGGGATTGCCTTCGCCATCGGTGTTCCTCCGCATATCTACGCATTTCACTGCTACACGCGGAATTCCATCCCCCTCTGCCGCACTCTAGCCTTGCAGTCACAATGGCAGTTCCCAGGTTGAGCCCGGGGATTTCACCACTGTCTTACAAAACCGCCTGCGCACGCTTTACGCCCAGTAATTCCGATTAACGCTTGCACCCTACGTATTACCGCGGCTGCTGGCACGTAGTTAGCCGGTGCTTATTCTTACGGTACCGTCATGACCCGGGGATATTAGCCCCAGGCTTTTCGTTCCGTACAAAAGCAGTTTACAACCCGAGGGCCTTCATCCTGCACGCGGCATTGCTGGATCAGGCTTTCGCCCATTGTCCAAAATTCCCCACTGCTGCCTCCCGTAGGAGTCTGGGCCGTGTCTCAGTCCCAGTGTGGCTGGTCGTCCTCTCAGACCAGCTACAGATCGCAGGCTTGGTAAGCCTTTACCCCACCAACTACCTAATCTGCCATCAGCCGCTCTAGTAGCACAAGGCCCGAAGGTCCCCTGCTTTCATCCGTAGATCTCATGCGGTATTAGCTACTCTTTCGAGTAGTTATCCCCCACTACTAGGCACGTTCCGATGTATTACTCACCCGTTCGCCACTCGTCAGCATCCGAAGACCTGTTACCGTTCGACTTGCATGTGTAAAGCATGCCGCCAGCGTTCAATCTGAGCCAGGATCAAACTCTATAGTTCGATCTTGAATTTAAAGTCTTTCGACTGCTCACTCACTTGACGGAATCAAGAAGAATAAATTCTTCCTCATTACTGTTTTTGTGAGCGTTTGATAACTCCGAAGAGTTTGTTCCGAAGAACTGGCTGCTTGCCCTCAAACGCCCACGCTTATCGGCTGTATTTTTTTAAGGAACCGAGTACAAAATCAGAAGAACCGATCTTGAATCTCGTTGCTTGCTGCGATCAGCGAAGCCTTCTATTGTAGCACTGTTTTCACAGCACTTTTAAAACGTTTTTGCGTTTTCTTCTCGCCCCTTAGCACAAGGAGGGAGAAGAAAACGCCTGGCGTGAGCCAGGCGTTTTGGCGTAAGAGCCTGACGATGACCTACTTTCACACGGGAACCCGCACTATCATCGGCGCTAAGTCGTTTCACTGTCCTGTTCGGGATGGGAAGGAGTGGTACCAACTTGCTATGGTCATCAGGCATAAACTTTTTGTCAGATTGACGGCGCCTCGATTAACTTCTTAATCTCGCTCACCTTCAGTCCAACGAATTCATAGAGTCTTCGATCAGCTTTTCGATTGCGCCTTTTCGGCATAACTAGAACTTGCGTTCTGTCTTTATTTTTCCAGGCTTACCCAAAGTTATAGGGTCAAGCCGCACGGGCAATTAGTACTGGTTAGCTTAACGCATTGCTGCGCTTCCACACCCAGCCTATCAACGTCGTGGTCTACAACGACCCTTCAGGGGGCTCAAGGCCCCGGCAGATCTCATCTTGAAACGAGTTTCCCGCTTAGATGCTTTCAGCGGTTATCTCTTCCACACTTAGCTACCCTGCGATGCCACTGGCGTGACAACAGGTACACCAGAGGTGTGTCCACTCCGGTCCTCTCGTACTAGGAGCAGGCTTCCTCAAATCTGCAGCGCCCACGGAAGATAGGGACCAAACTGTCTCACGACGTTTTAAACCCAGCTCACGTACCTCTTTAAATGGCGAACAGCCATACCCTTGGGACCGACTACAGCCCCAGGATGAGATGAGCCGACATCGAGGTGCCAAACACCGCCGTCGATATGAACTCTTGGGCGGTATCAGCCTGTTATCCCCAGAGTACCTTTTATCCGTTGAGCGATGGCCCTTCCATACAGAACCACCGGATCACTATGTCCTGCTTTCGCATCTGCTCGACTTGTCAGTCTCGCAGTTAAGCACGCTTATGCCATTGCACTATCGTCACGATGTCCGACCGTAACTAGCGTACCTTCGAACTCCTCCGTTACGCTTTGGGAGGAGACCGCCCCAGTCAAACTGCCTACCATGCACTGTCCCCGATCCAGATAATGGATCCAGGTTAGAACCTCAAACGCACCAGGGTGGTATTTCAACGTTGGCTCCATGCGATCTAGCGACCGCACTTCAAAGCCTCCCACCTATCCTACACAGATCCGTTCAAAGTCCAATACAAAGCTACAGTAAAGGTTCATGGGGTCTTTCCGTCTTTCCGCGGGGAGATTGCATCATCACAAACATTTCAACTTCGCTGAGTCTCAGGAGGAGACAGTGTGGCCATCGTTACGCCATTCGTGCAGGTCGGAACTTACCCGACAAGGAATTTCGCTACCTTAGGACCGTTATAGTTACGGCCGCCGTTTACTGGGACTTCAATCAAGAGCTTGCACCCCATCATTTAATCTTCCAGCACCGGGCAGGCGTCACACCCTATACGTCCACTTTCGTGTTTGCAGAGTGCTGTGTTTTTATTAAACAGTCGCAGCCACCAATTTTTTGCAACCCCTTTGAGCTCCGTTTGTACAACTTCACTTACTTGGGGTACACCTTCTCCCGAAGTTACGGTGTCAATTTGCCGAGTTCCTTCTCCTGAGTTCTCTCAAGCGCCTTAGAATACTCATCTCGCGCACCAGTGTCGGTTTGCGGTACGGTCGTCAATAGCTGAAGCTTAGTGGCTTTTCCTGGAAGCAGGGTATCACTCACTTCGTCTGCAAGCAGACTCGTTATCACCCCTCATCTAAGCCTGGCGGATTTGCCTACCAGGCACGACTACAGGCTTGAACCAACATATCCAACAGTTGGCTGAGCTAACCTTCTCCGTCCCCACATCGCACTATTGATCGGTACAGGAATATTGACCTGTTTCCCATCAGCTACGCATCTCTGCCTCGCCTTAGGGGCCGACTCACCCTACGCCGATGAACGTTGCGTAGGAAACCTTGCGCTTACGGCGAGGGGGCTTTTCACCCCCTTTAACGCTACTCATGTCAGCATTCGCACTTCTGATACCTCCAGCATCCGTTACCAGACACCTTCACAGGCTTACAGAACGCTCTCCTACCACTTGCAATAAATTGCAAATCCGCAGCTTCGGTAACTGGCTTAGCCCCGTTACATCTTCCGCGCAGGACGACTCGATCAGTGAGCTATTACGCTTTCTTTAAATGATGGCTGCTTCTAAGCCAACATCCTGACTGTTTTAGCCTTCCCACTTCGTTTCCCACTTAGCCAATTTTAGGGACCTTAGCTGGCGGTCTGGGTTGTTTCCCTCTTGAGTCCGGACGTTAGCACCCGGTGCTCTGTCTCCCAAGCTGTACTCGTCGGTATTCGGAGTTTGCATAGGTTTGGTAAGTCGCCATGACCCCCTAGCCTAAACAGTGCTCTACCCCCGACGGTAATACTTGAGGCACTACCTAAATAGTTTTCGGAGAGAACCAGCTATTTCCAAGTTTGTTTAGCCTTTCACCCCTATCCACAGCTCATCCCCTAATTTTGCAACATTAGTGGGTTCGGACCTCCAGTACCTGTTACGGCACCTTCATCCTGGCCATGGATAGATCACTTGGTTTCGGGTCTACACCCAGCGACTAGTCGCCCTATTCGGACTCGATTTCTCTTCGCCTCCCCTATTCGGTTAAGCTTGCCACTGAATGTAAGTCGCTGACCCATTATACAAAAGGTACGCCGTCACCCCTAAGGGCTCCGACTTTTTGTAAGCATACGGTTTCAGGATCTATTTCACTCCCCTCCCGGGGTTCTTTTCGCCTTTCCCTCACGGTACTGGTTCACTATCGGTCGATGATGAGTATTTAGCCTTGGAGGATGGTCCCCCCATATTCAGACAGGGTTTCTCGTGCCCCGCCCTACTTGTCTGCAGCCTAGTACCACCGATCGGTTTTCACATACGGGACTATCACCCACTATGGTCGGCCTTTCCATGCCGTTTTGTTAACTGATCGACTATCACTGCAAGGCTCTTCCGAATTCGCTCGCCACTACTATCGGAATCTCGGTTGATGTCTTTTCCTCTGGGTACTTAGATGTTTCAGTTCTCCAGGTTCGCTTCGTGCACCTATGTATTCAGTGCACGATACCTCTTGCGAGGTGGGTTCCCCCATTCAGAAATCTCCGGATCAAAGCTTATTTGCCAGCTCCCCGAAGCTTATCGCAGGCTATCACGTCTTTCGTCGCCTATCATCGCCAAGGCATCCACCATATGCTCTTAGTCACTTGACCCTATAACTTTGGACTCTCTCGTCGAGAATCAAAGCCTGGTGTTCAAAGACTGGTGAGGTCTTGCACCTCACGCGTTATGCCGTAATGTGAATATCTTTGGCTGCATCTTTCGATGCAGCTTAGAGAATATTCGTCATTACTAGATACATTTGCATTCGCAAAATATCTGTTTTGACGCAATCAAAATGTTGCTGGCGGCACGGTGAGTATTTTTCAACTCTTTCCACCAGCAACGCTGATTTCGACTCTATGAATTTTTAAAGAACAGCCAATTGATCGACGTTTCGATCAATACAAAAGCAGTCTTTGCAAGACTGCTTTTGTATTGGGAAGCCTTCGATTATAGCACCATTAGCGCTATCATTTTTGGTGGAGGATGACGGGATCGAACCGACGACCCCCTGCTTGCAAAGCAGGTGCTCTCCCAGCTGAGCTAATCCCCCGGGATCCTCTGACCAGATATTGGAATCTTGGTGGGTCTAGTTGGGCTCGAACCAACGACCCCTGCGTTATCAACACAGTGCTCTAACCAGCTGAGCTACAGACCCATTCCATGCAGCCCGCTGTTGCTCAGCAGGCCACCTGGCTTGTTCCAACAACCGATAAGTGTGGACGTTCAATTTGAAGCAGCATTTTTCCAGAAAGGAGGTGATCCAGCCGCACCTTCCGATACGGCTACCTTGTTACGACTTCACCCCAGTCACGAACCCCGCCGTGGTAAGCGCCCTCCTTGCGGTTAGGCTACCTACTTCTGGCGAGACCCGCTCCCATGGTGTGACGGGCGGTGTGTACAAGACCCGGGAACGTATTCACCGTGACATTCTGATCCACGATTACTAGCGATTCCGACTTCACGCAGTCGAGTTGCAGACTGCGATCCGGACTACGACTGGCTTTATGGGATTAGCTCCCCCTCGCGGGTTGGCAACCCTTTGTACCAGCCATTGTATGACGTGTGTAGCCCCACCTATAAGGGCCATGAGGACTTGACGTCATCCCCACCTTCCTCCGGTTTGTCACCGGCAGTCCCATTAGAGTGCTCAACTGAATGTAGCAACTAATGGCAAGGGTTGCGCTCGTTGCGGGACTTAACCCAACATCTCACGACACGAGCTGACGACAGCCATGCAGCACCTGTGTGCAGGTTCTCTTTCGAGCACCAAACCATCTCTGGTAAGTTCCTGCCATGTCAAAGGTGGGTAAGGTTTTTCGCGTTGCATCGAATTAAACCACATCATCCACCGCTTGTGCGGGTCCCCGTCAATTCCTTTGAGTTTCAACCTTGCGGCCGTACTCCCCAGGCGGTCAACTTCACGCGTTAGCTTCGTTACTGAGTCAGTTAAGACCCAACAACCAGTTGACATCGTTTAGGGCGTGGACTACCAGGGTATCTAATCCTGTTTGCTCCCCACGCTTTCGTGCATGAGCGTCAGTGCAGGCCCAGGGGATTGCCTTCGCCATCGGTGTTCCTCCGCATATCTACGCATTTCACTGCTACACGCGGAATTCCATCCCCCTCTGCCGCACTCTAGCCTTGCAGTCACAATGGCAGTTCCCAGGTTGAGCCCGGGGATTTCACCACTGTCTTACAAAACCGCCTGCGCACGCTTTACGCCCAGTAATTCCGATTAACGCTTGCACCCTACGTATTACCGCGGCTGCTGGCACGTAGTTAGCCGGTGCTTATTCTTACGGTACCGTCATGACCCGGGGATATTAGCCCCAGGCTTTTCGTTCCGTACAAAAGCAGTTTACAACCCGAGGGCCTTCATCCTGCACGCGGCATTGCTGGATCAGGCTTTCGCCCATTGTCCAAAATTCCCCACTGCTGCCTCCCGTAGGAGTCTGGGCCGTGTCTCAGTCCCAGTGTGGCTGGTCGTCCTCTCAGACCAGCTACAGATCGCAGGCTTGGTAAGCCTTTACCCCACCAACTACCTAATCTGCCATCAGCCGCTCTAGTAGCACAAGGCCCGAAGGTCCCCTGCTTTCATCCGTAGATCTCATGCGGTATTAGCTACTCTTTCGAGTAGTTATCCCCCACTACTAGGCACGTTCCGATGTATTACTCACCCGTTCGCCACTCGTCAGCATCCGAAGACCTGTTACCGTTCGACTTGCATGTGTAAAGCATGCCGCCAGCGTTCAATCTGAGCCAGGATCAAACTCTATAGTTCGATCTTGAATTTAAAGTCTTTCGACTGCTCACTCACTTGACGGAATCAAGAAGAATAAATTCTTCCTCATTACTGTTTTTGTGAGCGTTTGATAACTCCGAAGAGTTTGTTCCGAAGAACTGGCTGCTTGCCCTCAAACGCCCACGCTTATCGGCTGTATTTTTTTAAGGAACCGAGTGCAAAATCAGAAGAACCGATTTTGAATCTCGTTGCTTGCTGCGATCAGCGAAGTCTTGCATTGTAGTCTGTTTTCACCAGACTCAAATCAAAGTTTGAAACTTTTTGTCAAGACCCGAAAGGTCTTGACAAAAAGAAAAAGCCTTGCGGCTTTTTCTTTGATTTGGCGGAAACGGAGGGATTCGAACCCTCGATGAGGCTCTACACCCCATACTCCCTTAGCAGGGGAGCACCTTCGGCCACTCGGTCACGTTTCCGGAATGACGCTATTGTAAACAGCTTTTTTGTTCGTTTTTGGAAAGTTGCGAAAATTATTCGCTTTTGTCCAAACCAAAGGCTGTGTGCAGGGAGCGCACAGCCAGCTCCAGGTACTTCTCGTCGATCACGACCGAGGTCTTGATCTCGGAAGTCGAGATCATCTGGATGTTCACGCCTTCCTTGCTCAGAGCACGGAACATGGTGGAGGCCACGCCCACATGGCTACGCATGCCGATGCCGACGATGCTGACCTTGGCGATATTGGGATTACCCACCACCTCGGAAGCACCGAGTGCAGGAACAACGCTTTCACGCAGCAACTCCATGGCACGCTGGTAGTCGCCCTGGCTCACTGTGAAGCTGAAGTCGGTCTTGCCGTCCTTGGAGATGTTTTGGATGATCACATCGACTTCGATGTTGGCATCAGCCACGGGGCCGAGGATGGCAGCAGCCACGCCAGGGGTATCAGGCACGCCCAGCACGGAGATCTTGGCCTCGCCACGGTTGAAAGCGATGCCGGATACGACAGCCTTTTCCATTTTTTCGTCTTCCTCAAAAGTAATCAGCGTGCCGGACTTGGCTTCTTCTTCCAGATCGATATCCCAGGGCGTGAAGCTGGACAGCACGCGCATGGGCACCTTGTACTTGCCTGCAAACTCCACGGAACGGATCTGCAGCACCTTGGAGCCCAGGCTGGCCATTTCCAGCATTTCCTCGAAACTCACCGTACCCAGGCGCTTGGCAGCAGGCACCACACGGGGATCGGTGGTGTAGACGCCATCCACATCGGTATAGATCAGGCATTCGGCAGCCTTCAGGGCGGCAGCAACGGCCACGGCAGAAGTGTCGGAGCCGCCACGACCCAGCGTGGTGATATTGCCTTCGGGATCGATACCCTGGAAGCCGGTCACGATCACGACACGACCAGCATCGAGGTCGGCGCGCACGCGCTTGTCGTCGATGGACTCGATGCGAGCCTTGGTGTAGCTGCTATCGGTGCGCACGGGCACTTGCCAGCCCGCATAGCTGACAGATTCCATGCCTTCGGCCTGCAGCGCAATGGCCAGCAGCGCCGAGGATGCCTGCTCGCCAGTGGCGGCCAGCATATCAAGCTCACGATAGTACGAACTCTTGGCGTGACTGGGAGCCAGTTCGCTGGCCAGACCCAGCAAACGGTTGGTTTCGCCACTCATGGCGCTGGGCACAACCACCAACTGGTGACCTGCCCGAGCCCATTTGGCCACACGCTTGGCGACGTTGCGGATGCGCTCTGTCGAGCCCATCGAGGTGCCGCCGTATTTATGAACGATCAGTGCCATTGGATACTAAAGGGTGACGAAACAGCAGCCACGGCGCAGGTCACAAAGGTTTTGGCGCGCCGGCGGTTTTCGTACAGGTAAAAAAACCAAAACCTAGGAATTGTACCAACCGAGACTTGCCCCCTGGCGCTCCACAAAACCCCGCCCCACCTTGATATGGATGTGGTGCCCTCGCGTAGAGCAAACGCCGACCTGCGCCATGAGCTGCGCAAGCTGCGCCGCCGTAGGCGTGGTGCCATGTGCGACGCGCAGCCAATAACGCAGGACATTGCCCAGACGCAGCTCACTCAAACTCTGCAGCGCCTTGATGACGGGCGGCTCACCCACCAGCTGCAGATCTGCCGCCGCCTGCTCGTTGAGCAGCTCTGAAGCCTGCGCGCAATGCGCACTGCTGCGTGCAAACGTGCTGCGAAACTGCGGAAAGACCTGCTCCAGCACCGGCAGCAGCTGAGCCCGGATGCGATTGCGTGTGTAGCCCTGATCGGTATTCGTAGGATCCTCGACCCAGCTCAAACCCCTCAGCCGCAGCCAGTCGCGCAACGCCTGCCCCGGCACCTCCAGCAAAGGCCTGAACCATTCCAGCCCTGCTCTTTGCCAATGCCCTGGCATGGCCGCCAGACCGGCCACGCCGGCACCGCGCGAGAGCGCCAGCAGCAAGGTCTCGACCTGATCGTCGGCATGCTGGGCCAGCGCCATGGAACGCACTGCATCCAGCGCTGCGCCCTGCGCATCGAGCCAAGGCTGCCGAGCTGCCTGAATCAAGGCCGCATAACGCCCCTGACGCGCTGCATCTTCAGGGCTTTGGCCTTGCACATTGCGCGCATCGATGGCGCAGACCTTGAGCACAATGCCGTGCCGGGCACACAGCTGCTCACAGTGCTGCTGAAAACCATCAGCCGCAGACTGCAAACCATGGTGCACATGAATCGCCCTCACCTGCCCCGGCCATCGCGCATGGCAAGCCAGCAGCAGGGCCGACGAATCCGCTCCGCCACTGAAGGCCACGACCAGTGGCAGCAGCGGCTCGAATGCAGCCATAGCCGTATCCACCCGAGCAGCCGAGGCCCGCAACAAGTCAGCATCTGACTGGGCTTGCATGAACAACAGACTCCCCATTTCAAATTCAATAGCAGCTAGCACTTACCCATAAAGGGCTGAAGCGCATTTCACTCAAAGCCCTTCGGCAAAAACAAATGACTCCCGAAGGAGCCATTGTGCGCAAGCAGCATCAAGCCCGCTGGATCAGCGGTTGTCAGCCTTGGTGTCGGCAAACTTGCCATAGCTCTGAATGCGGTCGTAGCGACGATCCTGCAGCTCCTTGGGCTTGAGATCGGTCAGCTGGCGATAGGCATCGCCCAGCGCGCGCTTGAGGAAGGCGCCCATTTGCTTGTGGTCGCGATGAGCACCACCCACTGGCTCGTTGACGATCTTATCCACCAGACCCAGCGCCTTGAGGCGGTGAGCGGTGATGCCCATGGCGTCCGCTGCTTCCTGGGCCTTTTCGCCGGTCTTCCACAGAATGGAGGCGCAGCCTTCGGGACTGATCACCGAGTACACGGAATACTGCAGCATCAGCACCTGGTCTGCCACGGCAATGGCCAGCGCACCGCCAGAGCCGCCCTCACCGATGATGGTGGTGATGATGGGGGTCTGCAACTGAGCCATTTCGTAGATGTTGCGACCGATGGCTTCGGACTGGCCACGCTCCTCGGCGTCGATGCCGGGGAAGGCACCGGGCGTATCCACGAAAGTGAACACGGGCAGCTTGAACTTCTCGGCCGTCTTCATCAGGCGCAAGGCCTTGCGATAGCCCTCGGGACGCGTCATGCCGAAGTTGCGCAGCGTACGCTCCTTGGTATCGCGGCCTTTTTGATGACCGATCACCATGCAGGGCTGGCCATTGAAGCGCGCCAGGCCACCAATGATGGACTGGTCATCCGCAAAATGGCGGTCGCCGTGCATTTCGACAAAGTCGGTAAAGCACTCGCGCACATAGTCGAGCGTATAGGGGCGCTCGGTATGGCGGGCGATCTTGGTGATCTGCCAGGGGGTCAGGTCGCTGTAGATGTCCTTGGTCAGCTGCAGGCTTTTCTTGCTGAGCTGGTCGATCTCTTCCGAGATATCTACTGCGCTTTCAGTCTGCACATAGCGCAGTTCTTCGATTTTGGATTCGAGTTCGGCAATGGGCTGCTCAAAATCCAGAAAGTTCTTTTTCGCCAACGTATTTCTCCTTGTGCCAGCCTGTTGCAATCCTTGCAATCGGCCAGTGGACAGATGTCATCAAGCCACAGGCTGCGCCTCGAGCGAGCGCCAAATATACCAAGTTGCAACCGTACACCACGGTTTCCAAGCCTCGGCAACTTCACGGGCATCGCTGCGACTGACAGGATCGCCCGAAAAATGATTGAGAGAGATGCCCTGTATCAAACCGGCATCATCCAGAGGCAGCACATTGGGCCGCCCCAGACAGTAAATCAGAAAATTCTCGGCCGTCCAGCGGCTGAGACCGCGTATGGACATCAGCTCGGCAATGATGACTTCATCGCTCATCTGAGCCCATTCATCCATGTGCAGACGACTCTCGGTGAAATGCACAGCCAGGTCGACCAGATAGTCCACCTTGCGCGCCGACAGTCCCGCGCCACGCATATCGTCCACCTTGAGCCTGAGCACCTGCTCGGGCTGCATGGCAGCAGGCAGCTTGGCGAACTTGTTCCACAAGGTCTTGGCCGACTTGGCCGAAATCTGCTGCCCGATGATGGAGCGAGCCAATGTGGCAAAGGCCTGCTCCTGCCCGCACGGCAGCAGCGCCTGGCTGCCGAGTTGCGGAATCAGGCGCTTGAGCACGCGATCGCGGCGCATGAGCTGACGGCAGGCCTCAGCCCAATAGGCGGGCACACCATCAGGCAAGTCCAGATGAATCTTGGGAGCGGCCGTTTTGGGCGCGACTGCCTGCTTTGCAGTTGTACCCGCAGGCTGAGCAATGGCTGCCGCCCCCAAAGGTGCCACAGGCAAAGGCGCAGCCGGCCCCATGGGCACGGGCAGATCAGCCACCAGCGGCAGCTGCTCGAACTCCATGGTGTCCAGATGCTTGATCGCACTCATGCGCGACTCTCCGCACTGCTCACACAGTTGATGGAATATTGCATGCAGCCTCAGCCCTTGGCGGCCGCTTCCCAGGTCGTGCCCGCGGCCGAGTCCTTGAGGACGATGCCCTGATCAAGCAGATCCTTGCGGATGCGGTCTGCCTCGGCCCAGTTCTTGGCAGCCTTGGCCTCTGCGCGTGCGGCAATCTGCGCTTCGATCGCGGCCGCGTCCACACCTTCGGCACCGGCCTGCAGAAACTTCTGCGGCTCGGCCTGCAGCAGACCCAGGCAGGCCCCCAGGGCCTTGAGCAAGCCCGCCACTTCGGGCGACTTGCTGCGGTTGACCTCAGCGGCCAACTCGAACAGCACGGCCACAGCCTCGGGCGTGCCGAAGTCTTCATCCATCGCCGCCTTGAAGCGGGCGGCGCAGGAACTGCTCCAGTCGATCTGCACCTCGGCGGGCGCCACCAGATCCAGAGCGGTATAGAGGCGCTTGAGCGCACCGCGCGCATCATCGAGATGCACGTTGGAATAGTTCAGCGGGCTGCGGTAGTGACTGCGCACGACGAAGAAACGGATGGTCTCGGCGTCGTATTCCTTGAGCACGTCGCGGATGGTGAAGAAGTTGCCCAGCGACTTGGACATCTTCTCGTTGTCCACATTGATGAAGCCGTTATGCATCCAGGTCCGGGCAAACGGCTTGCCGGTCGCACCTTCGCTCTGGGCAATCTCGTTCTCATGGTGAGGGAACTGCAGGTCTGCACCGCCACCATGGATGTCAAAGCTCTCGCCCAGCAGCTCGCAACCCATGGCCGAGCATTCGATATGCCAGCCTGGGCGACCTTCGCCAAAGGGGCTGGCCCACTTCACGTCAGCGGGCTCGTCCACCTTGGCCGACTTCCACAGCACAAAGTCCAGCGGGTCATGCTTGCCATCCGCCACGGCCACACGCTCACCGGCGTTGAGTTCGTCCAGCGTCTTGCCCGAGAGTTTGCCGTAGCCAGGGAACTTGCGCACGGCGTAGTTCACATCGCCGTTGCCGGCCTGATAGGCCAGGCCCTTGCCCTGCAGCTGGGCGATCATGCTCAGCATCTGCGGCACGTATTCGGTAGCGCGCGGCTCCAGCGTGGGGCGCTCGATACCCAGCGCATCCGCATCCTGGTGCAGCGCATCGATCATGCGATCGGTGAGGCTGCGTATGGTCTCGCCGTTTTCCACCGCACGCTTGATGATCTTGTCATCGATGTCGGTGATATTGCGCACATAGGTCACCTTGTAGCCGCTGGCGCGCAGCCAGCGCTGCACCACGTCGAAAGCCACCATGGAGCGCGCATGGCCCAGGTGGCAGAGGTCATAGACCGTCATGCCACAGACGTACATACGCACATGGCCCGGCTCCAGCGGCGAAAACGATTCCAGTGCACGCGACAGCGTGTTGTAGATACGCAAACTCATGAATCTTGAAATTGGGAGAGAGGGTGGCGAGCAGCAGCACCGGTCATGCGTGCGATGCATAAACCGTGCCTGCCATTCCCTGAGGCTGAAAAATGCGCACTAGCATCCAGACACATCCCGGTCCGGTCAGACGCCTAAGCGCTGCACACCCCTCAGCTACAATTCCCCGCAGTATAAGCTCCCGCCGCAGCGCAGTTCTTGCGGCGCCATGAAAGCACCTACATGCCTGTACGCAACTTGTTCAGTACCGCAGCGCGTGCGGCAGCCCTGGCTGCCTTGCTCGCTGCAGGTAGCGCCTACGCCGACGATTACACGGATGTTGCCCAGTTGCTCAAGAGCGGCAAGACGCAGCAGGCGCTGCAAAAAGCGGAAACCTATTTGGCCAAGAATGCACGCGACCCACAGATGCGTTTTCTGCGCGGCATTGCGCTGAGCAATGACGGCAAGACCGAGGACGCGATCACGGCTTTTCGTCAGCTGACCGAAGACTATCCCGAGCTGCCCGAGCCCTATAACAACCTGGCCGTGATCTACGCACGCCAGGGCGATCTGGATAGGGCCCGCTCCGCACTTGAAGCTGCCGTGCGCAACAATCCGAACTATGCCGTGGCACATGAAAACCTGGGCGATATCTATGCCCGCTTGGCCTATCAGTCCTATGCGCAGTCCCTGGCCAAGGGCGGCCGCCCAGCAGCACTAAACCCAAAGCTCAAGCAGCTCAAGGACCTGCTGCAGCCTGCGGCCTCCCTCGCAACGCCTGCCCCGGCCCAGCCTGCACAGCGCTGAACCAGTTTTTTGCCATCGCCGCCCTCTTGTGAAGCAGGCCGGCGCCCTCAGTTGCCTCGAGCCTGTTTTTTGCAGCCGCTATCCAGCGGTCTTGCCCAAGGCACATTTACCCAGGAATATGACCATGCTGAATTTCCGTCGAAACAGCCTCAAAGCCCTGTCTGCCATTGCGCTGACAGCCACTGTTTTTGCAATCCCCAGCCTGGCCCAGGCGCAATCCAAGGTGCAGCTCAAGACCAGCATGGGCGACATCATGGTGGAACTGAACGATGCCAAGGCGCCCAAGAGCGCTGCCAATTTTCTGCAATATGTGCGCGACAAGCACTATGACGGCACGGTGTTCCACCGCGTGATTGACGGCTTCATGATCCAGGGTGGCGGCATGGACGCCAATCTGAACGAAAAGCCCACACGCGCCCCGATTCCGCTGGAAGCCAGCAACGGCCTCAAGAACGACCGCGGCACGATTGCCATGGCGCGCACCGGCAATCCCAACTCTGCCACCTCGCAGTTCTTCATCAATGTGGTGAACAACGACATGCTCAACGCCCCCAAGCCTGACGGCCATGGCTATGCCGTCTTCGGCAAGGTCATCAAGGGCATGGATGTGGTGGACAAAATCCGCGCCGTGGCTACGGGCAACCGTGGCATGCACCAGAATGTGCCCACAACGCCGGTAACAATCCTCTCCGCCACCGAAATCAAGTAAACACCCCGGCGGCGCTGCACCTGCCGGGAAGCGCCCGCCTCTCCACTCCATCCTCTAGAAAGCACAGACATGAGCAATCCCCAAGTCGAACTGCACGTGACCATCAACGTGGCTGACACCGCAACCCAGGGCGTGATCACCCTGGAACTGGACGCCGTGAACGCACCCAAGTCCACCGAAAACTTCCTGAACTACGTGAACCAGGGCTTCTACAACGGCACCATCTTCCACCGCGTGATCAAGAACTTCATGATCCAGGGCGGCGGTTTCGCTGCCGACATGAAGCAGAAGGAAACTGCTGCCCCCATCGAGAACGAAGCCAAGAACGGCCTGAAGAACGACAAATACACGATTGCCATGGCTCGCACCAGCGATCCTCACAGCGCAACTGCACAGTTCTTCATCAACACCGTGGACAACGGCTTCCTGAACCACACCGCTCCCACCGGCCAGGGCTGGGGCTACGCCGTGTTCGGCAAGGTCGTCAAGGGTGAAGAAGTCGTGGACGCCATCAAGAAGGTGCGCACCACTCGCAAGGGCTTCCACGACGACGTGCCTTTCGACGCCGTGGTGATCGACAAGGCGATCGCGATCTAACCCCCTGAGGCGCTGCGCGCCTTCCCCCAAGGGGGACGACGGCCTCGCTGCGAGGCGGCTCTTGCTTGCCGTCTCTCGCTCGGGGCCGTTATTGTTTTCAGGCTGCGTACCATCATCACATGACTGATTCTTCAGATCCCCGCACGACTGCTCCTCAGGTGGCGCAGCTGCAAGGCGCACCCGGCTGGCGAGCTATCGACTTTATTTCCGATCTGCATCTGCAGCCTTCGGAGCCGCAGACGGCTGAAGCCTGGCGCAGCTATCTGGCACGCAGCACGGCCGACGCCATCTTCATCCTCGGCGATCTGTTTGAAGTCTGGGTGGGTGACGATGCGCTCGATGAACCCGGCAGCTTCGAGGCCGAATGCGCAGCCGTTCTGCACGAGGCGGCGCAGCAGCGTCCGCTGTTCTTCATGGTCGGCAACCGCGACTTTCTGGCCGGTGACGAGTTTCTGCGCCGCAGCGGCCTGACCGGCCTTTCCGACCCGACGGTACTGAGCTGGGCAGGCCACGGCATCCTGCTCAGCCATGGCGATGCACTATGCCTGGACGATGTGGAGTACCAGCAATTCCGCGCTGTTTCGCGCTCCGCCGCCTGGCAGCAGCAATTGCTGGCCCAGCCCCTGGCCGTGCGCCGTGCGATCGGCAGATCGGCACGCAGCGAAAGCGAGCAACGCAAGCAAAGCGGCGCACCCTATGCGGATGCCGACGCGCAGATGAGCGCCACCTGGATGCAGGCCGCGCAAGCGCCCTGGCTGATTCACGGCCATACCCATCAGCCCGCCGACCACGCGCTGGGCGACGGGCAGTGGCGCATCGTGCTCAGCGACTGGCATATCGATGCAGATACGCATCGCAGCGAGGTGCTGCGTGTGACGCCCGAAGGCTGGCAGCGCATGCCGCCCGAGCTGGCCTGACGCACCGACCAGTTGCCGCTATCTCATTCAGAGCTTCTTGCGCATGTCATTCATAGATTTCAGATTGAAAACCATCCAAACTCTATGAATAGCAAGCGCTAGAAGCTATCAAATTTGCTGAACTGACAGACACGGAAAAGCCCGCCGTCCAAAGAACTGGAGCACCGGGCTTCTTTGTTTACAACCAGATCTCAAACCGAGATGGCTGAAGCCGAGCCTACCTGCTTGCGCAGCTCGAACTTCTGGATCTTGCCCGTGCTGGTCTTGGGCAGCTCGCCAAACACCACGGCGCGCGGAACCTTGTAGCCGGCCAGATGCTTTTTGCAGTGGGCAATGATGTCTTGCTCCGTGGTCTCGGCACCGGCCTTGAGTTCGATGAAGGCACAGGGCGTCTCGCCCCAGCGGGGATCGGGCTTGGCCACCACGGCCGCGGCCAGCACGGCAGGGTGGCGATAGAGCACATCCTCCACTTCTATCGAGGAGATGTTCTCTCCGCCCGAGATGATGATGTCCTTGCTGCGGTCCTTGATCTGGATATAGCCGTCGGGATGCTGCACCGCCAGATCGCCGCTATGAAACCAGCCTCCGCGGAAAGCCTCCTGCGTCGCCTGCGGGTTCTTGAGATAGCCCTTCATGGCGATATTGCCCTGGAACATGATCTCGCCCATGGTCTGGCCGTCGCGCGGCACGGGCTGCATGGTTTCGGGGTCCAGCACTGCGGCAGAGCGTTGCAGGTGGTAGCGCACGCCCTGGCGCGAGTTGAGACGAGCGCGCTCGCCGATGTCAAGCTGATTCCAGGCCTCGTGCTTGGCGCAGACCGTAGCCGGGCCATAGGTTTCGGTCAGGCCATAGACATGGGTAATGTCAAAGCCCATGGCCTCCATGCCTTCGATCATCGATGCAGGCGGCGCGGCCCCTGCCACCATGGCCTTGACGCCTGCGGGAACGCCCTGCTTCATGGCAGCCGGTGCATTCACCAGCAAGCTGTGCACAATGGGGGCGCCGCAATAATGGGTCACGCCATGATTTCGAATGGCGTCGAACACCGCCTGCGCATCCACCCGGCGCAGGCAGACGTTGACAGCCGCGCGCGCTGCCACCGTCCAGGGGAAGCACCAGCCATTGCAATGGAACATGGGCAGCGTCCACAGATAGACGGCGTGCTTGGGCATGTCCCACTCCAGCACATTGCTGATGGCATTGTTGTGCGCGCCACGATGGTGGTAGACCACACCTTTGGGGTTGCCTGTAGTGCCGCTGGTGTAGTTCAGCGCAATCGCATCCCATTCGTCGCCGGGCCACTGCCAGTCGAAATCGGCATCGCCCTGGGCCACGAAGCTCTCGTAGTCGATGGCACCGATCTGCTCGGCCGCCTCGCCATAGACGCTGTCCTCGACCTGGATCACATAAATGGGTTCTGTGCCCTTGCGCAATTTGAGTGCCCTGGCCATCAAGGCCGCGAACTCGGGGTCCACGATCAAGGCCTTGGCCTCGCCGTGATCCAGCATGAATGCCAGGGTCTCGGCATCGAGCCGGGTGTTGAGCGTGTTGAGCACGGCACCGGCCATGGGCACGCCAAAGTGCGCCTCCACCATGGGCGGCGTATTGGGCAGCATTACGGCCACGGTGTCGTTCTTGCCAATGCCGATTCTCTGCAGGCTGCTGGCCAGTTGACGGCAACGCGCATAGGTTTGCGCCCAGCTCTGGCGCAAGTCGCCGTGAACAATGGCCAGGCGCTCGGGGTAGACCTCGGCCGTGCGGGCAATAAGGCTCAGCGGCGTCAGTGCAGCGTAGTTGGCGGTATTCGGGGCAAGGTTCAGATCGAAAGAACTTGTCATGTTTGTCTCCTGAACGTTTTTTACCCCAGCATCGGTCACGCCAGGCTTACAACCGAGCGCCATGCAGGCTTGTTGTGAGCCAGGTCAACTCAAATGCCCCCGCACCATCCATGCACATAAAAGCCAGACAAGCTAAAAGGTCATTGACCAGAACAGTACTTTCAACAGATTCTGAAAATCAATAAATTATTTTAAAATCATACACATAGAAATATCAGCACATAAACCGTCATTCCGATTCCAAGGACACTTCATGCAAGTCATCTATAAGACATCATTTATCTGACAGACCAATCGCCAGGACTTCGAATCGCTTTTAGAATGCGCAGATGTTTTGAGGACATGACTGCCTTCACTGGCAGTGCAAGACCGGCATCTCCGCCCTCACGGAGCCGATTGCAGACCTCGAAGCTGAGTGGCGGAGGAGACGTTTTAGAGGAGAGCCTGGCAATGACCCAGGCATCAGGAGACCTGAGCCTGCACCCATGGGTGCAGGCTTTTTTTTGCCCGCCTGCTCCATTCCTGCTGCGCCCTCGGCCATTGCCAAAAAGGCAGAATACGCGGGTGGCCATTCCCCAATCATTCATCCAAGAGTTGCTATCCCGCGTCGACGTGGTCGACATCGTGGGCCGCTATGTGCAGCTCAAAAAGGGCGGCGCCAACTTCATGGGCTTATGCCCGTTCCATAGCGAGAAGTCGCCCTCTTTCACCGTCAGTCCCAGCAAGCAGTTCTTTCATTGCTTTGGCTGCGGCAAAAACGGCAATGCCATCGGCTTTCTGATGGAGCATGCCGGCATGGGCTTTGTCGAAGCCGTGCAGGAACTTGCCAATCAATGCGGTCTGCAAGTGCCGCAGGACGACATCAGTCCGGCCGAGCGCCAGCGCCAGGCGCAGCAAAAGCAGAAAGCCGAGACCCTGAGCGACTTGCTGGAAAAAGCCGGCGAGTCCTATCGCAAACAGCTCAAGGCCGCCCCCAAGGCTATCGAGTATCTGAAAAAGCGCGGCGTCTCGGGCGAGGTCTCCAAGCGCTTCGGCCTGGGCTATGCACCTGCAGGCTGGCATGGCCTGGCCAGCGTGTTCGCCGAATACGACAACCCCCAGCTCGAAGAATGCGGGCTGGTCATTGTGGGCGAGGATGACAGCCGCCGCTACGACCGCTTCCGCGACCGGCTCATGTTCCCGATTCGCAACGTCAAAGGCGAATGCATAGGCTTTGGCGGCCGGGTGTTTGGCGATGAAAAGCCCAAATACCTGAACTCCCCCGAAACCCCGGTCTTCCATAAGGGCCGCGAACTCTACGGCCTTTACGAGGCTCGCCAGGCCTTGCGCGACATGGGCTACGCCCTGGTCACCGAAGGCTATATGGACGTGGTGGCGCTGGCCCAGCTGGGCTTTGCCAATGCTGTGGCCACGCTGGGGACGGCCTGCACGCCCGAGCATGTGCATAAGCTGTTTCGATTCACCGATGCCGTGGTCTTCAGCTTCGACGGCGACGGCGCGGGCCGGCGCGCCGCGCGCAAGGCGCTGGATGCGGCCCTGCCGCTGGCGACCGACACCCGCTCCATCAAATTCCTGTTCCTGCCTTCGGAGCACGACCCCGACAGCTTCATCCGCGAATTCGGCCCCGAGGCCTTCTCGCGCTATGTGGGCGAAGCAACGCCACTGAGCCGTTTTCTCATCGAATCGGCCAGCGAAGGCTGTGACCTGGGCCAGACCGAGGGCCGAGCCCACATGGCCAGCAACGCCCGGCCGCTATGGTCGCTATTGCCCGACGGCGCTCTCAAGCGCCAGCTGCTCTCAGAAATCGCAGCCCTGGCCCAGTTGGACTCGCGCGACCTCTCCGATATCTGGGCGCAGGAGGCGGCACGCACCGCCCCCGTGGCCCGCCGCGCGCCTGCGCCCCCCGGCCCCCAGGCACCGGAATGGGATGCGCCTGCGGGCAACTGGGAAAGCGCTCCCGACTGGGCCGATGCTGCGGCACCGGCTCCCTCCTACCCGAGCCAGGGCAGCGGTGGCAACTGGTCGGGCCGCAAGGAATTTGGTCGCCCACGCAAGCCCTGGGGCAAGAAGGGTGAAGAGTGGAACCCACCACAACTGGGTCCGCGCCCCACGCCCGTCAGCCGCGAAGACCAGGCCGCACGCCTGCTGATGTGTCACATGGAGTTCATGGAAGAGATGACCCATGAGGATTTCGACGCGCTGGCGCGTTGCAATCAAAGCCATGCCCCCTTGTTCCGTTGGCTGGAGGCTCAGTTCACCGAATCCGGCCCGCGCTCCTGGGCGGTGCTGCGCGAGCAATTGCAAGGCTCACCCTGCGAGCCGCTTGCCCACAAGCTGATGAGCGGCGCCCATGCCAACCCCGAAGGCGAAGTGGACGAGTTGCGCAAGGAATTGCGCGGCACGCTCAATCTGATCCTGGTGGATCACCTCAAGCGCGAAGAAGCCAAGGCTCTCAAGGAGATTGCTACGGACCCCACTGCGGCAAGGCGCTACATTGAGTTTCAACAGCGGCGAAAAAATTTATCTGTAATTATTGGCTCCGCCTCTTGACATCTCTAAAAAAGGTATAATTTAAGGGATATAGGCAAGAGCGACAGCAACACCTCCGACCCGGGCACCGTGAAGAAATCACGTGATGGCAGCAACTGCATGGCCCATTTCTCGCAAGGATTGCATACCAAATGATCGCCCCAACATCTTGCCATGGAGTCTTTGTGCTCCACCGGACAGGCTAGGCCTGTTCTTGCGCCAGCTTTCATGGCGTTTGTTTGCATTTTCCGTTTTCCTTTGTGTGTTTGTGTGTGTTCGTACCGTGAGAGGTGTTCATGCCCGTTTCAAAGTCCGTGAAGTCCAAGCAGGCCCCAGAAGCTTCAGCAAAGCCCAAGACCTCTAAAACTTCCACTTCCGCAGCAGAGCCCGCGAAAAAGGCCAGTGCCAGCAGGCCTGCTGTGAAGAAGAGTGCTGCATCTGCAGCCGAAGCAAAGAAAGACACCACCGTGGTTACCAAGTCACAAGCCGAACTCAAAGCCATGGCCGATGCGCTGCTGGCGCAGGCAACTCCCAAGCGCGGCCGCAAGAAGGCCGAAGAAGACGACGACACAGCTGCCGCTCCCGCCGCCAAGAAGACTGTCGCCAAAAAGGCCCCTGCTGCCAAGAAGGCAGCCGCTGTCAAGGCCCCTGCTGCCAGTGCCGATGCCGACAAGGCTCCCGCCAAGCGCGGCCGCAAGCCCAAGGCCAAGGAGGCCGACGAGGACATGGATGATGCAGACCTGTCGGATATCGACAGCGATCTGGAAGGCGAAGTCGAAGAGGAGGCATCGACCGAAGCGTCTGCTGCTCCTGCCGAAAAGGCCAAGCCTCTGCGCATGAAGATCAGCAAGGCGAAGGAACGCGCCTTGATGAAGGAATTCGGCCTGGACGAAACCGTTCTGACCGAAGAGGAAATGAACACCCGCCGTCAGCGTCTGAAGATGCTGATCAAGCTGGGCAAGACCCGCGGCTACCTGACCCACGCCGAAATCAACGACCACCTGCCCGACAAGCTGGTCGATGCCGAAACGCTGGAAGTCGTGATCTCCATGTTGAACGACATGGGCGTGGCCGTGTACGAGCAGACTCCCGATGCGGAAACCCTGCTGCTGAACAACACCGGCCAGTCGGCCACCACCGAAGAGGAAGCGGAAGAAGAGGCCGAAGCGGCTCTGTCCACCGTGGACTCCGAATTCGGTCGCACCACCGACCCCGTGCGCATGTACATGCGTGAAATGGGTACCGTCGAACTGCTGACACGCGAAGGCGAAATCGAAATCGCCAAGCGCATCGAAGGCGGTCTGATGGACATGATGGAAGCCATCTCGGCCTCCCCCGCGACCATCGCCGAAATCCTCAACATGGCCGAGGAAATCCGCGAAGGCAAGGTTGTCATCTCCACCGTGGTGGACGGCTTCGTCAATGCCAACGAAAACGACGACTATGTGGCCGAAGAAGACTTCGACGAATACGACGAAGAAGACGACGACGACGGCAAGGGCGGCTCCAAGGCCCTGACCAAGAAGCTCGAAGAGCTGAAGAACGAAGCTCTGGGTCGCTTTGACTCCATGCGCGAGCTCTTCGACAAGATGCACAAGGTGTATGACAAGGAAGGCTACGGCACCGAGGCATACATGAAGGTGCAGAAGGCCATCACCGAAGAGCTGATGACCATTCGCTTCACGGCCAAGACCATTGAAAAGCTCTGCGATCTGGTGCGCGCCCAGGTGGACGACGTGCGCAAGAAGGAACGCGAGCTGCGCAAGATCATCGTGGACAAGTGCGGCATGCCGCAGGAGCAGTTCATCAAGGACTTCCCACCCAACCTGCTGAACCTGGACTGGGTCATCAAGCAAGTGGCGGCAGGCAAGAACTACAGCGCCGTGCTGGAGCGCAACATCCCGCCCGTGCAGGAGCTGCAACAGAACCTGATCGACCTGCAGGCCCGCGTGGTTGTGCCTCTTGAAGAGCTCAAGCACATCAACAAGCGCATGAACAGCGGCGAGCGCGCCAGCCGCGACGCCAAGAAGGAAATGATCGAGGCCAACCTGCGTCTCGTGATCTCCATCGCCAAGAAGTACACCAACCGCGGTCTGCAATTCCTGGATCTGATCCAGGAAGGCAATATCGGCCTGATGAAGGCCGTGGACAAGTTCGAATACCGTCGCGGCTACAAGTTCTCGACCTATGCGACCTGGTGGATTCGTCAGGCCATCACGCGCTCCATCGCAGACCAGGCCCGCACGATCCGCATCCCCGTGCACATGATCGAGACCATCAACAAGATGAACCGCATCTCGCGCCAGCACTTGCAAGAGTTTGGTTTCGAGCCCGATGCGTCCATCCTGGCAGCCAAGATGGAGATCCCCGAGGACAAGATCCGCAAGATCATGAAGATCGCCAAGGAGCCGATCTCGATGGAAACCCCCATCGGCGACGACGACGACTCCCACTTGGGCGATTTCATCGAAGACGGCAACAACACGGCGCCTATCGATGCCGCGATGCAAGCCGGTCTGCGCGATGTGGTCAAGGACATCCTCGACGGCCTGACGCCTCGCGAAGCCAAGGTGCTGCGCATGCGCTTCGGTATCGAAATGTCCACCGACCATACGCTGGAAGAAGTCGGCAAGCAGTTTGACGTGACGCGCGAGCGTATCCGTCAGATCGAAGCCAAGGCGCTGCGCAAGCTCAAGCACCCTTCGCGCTCCGACAAGCTGCGCAGCTTCATCGATTCGCTGTAAAGCTGGCTCTGCGGAATCGGCCCGCCGGTTCCTTGAACCTCAAAGCCCCGACCTGCCCCAGGTCGGGGCTTTTTCGCATGCAGCCCAGGTCAGCAAGCCTTCGCTTGCGGCCAAACACGCCAAAAGACACATAACAACGGAGACACACATGGACACCATCCAAGCAAACCGCTTTCCGACACGGCGCCAGTGGCTGGGCTATTCCGGCGCCTTGCTGGCCACGCCTTTGGCGGCCATGGCCACCCAACCCCAGCGTCTGGGGCCACAGCTGCGCATCGTGATCCCCGCCAATCCGGGCGGCGGCTGGGACCAGACCGGCCGCGCCCTGGGCGCAGTGCTGACCGGCAGCGGGGCGGTGGACAAGGTCATTTATGAAAACATCGGCGGCAAGGGCGGCACCATAGGCTTGGCCGAGTACACCAAGCGCTATGGCAACGACCCCAACAGCCTGCTGATCGGCGGCATGGTCATGGTCGGCGCCCTGGCACTGGACAAGAAGTCGGCAGAGCTGCATCAGGTGCAGCCCCTGGCGCGCCTGACCAGCGACTATCTGGTGGTGGCCGTGCCCGCCGACTCGCCGCTTGCCAACCCCAAGGCACTGGCCAAGGCCATGCGCGAGAACCTGCCTGCACTGACCATTGCCGGAGGCTCTGCAGGCGGTGTGGACCATATGTACGCGGGCATGCTGGCCCGCCTGGCCAAGGCCAATGCGGAGCAACTGCAATACAAACCCTTTGCTGGCGGTAACGATGTGCTCCAGGCCCTGCTGCAAAAGCAGGTTCAGGTGGGAATCTCGGGTTACAGCGAGTTCAGAGAAGCCTTGCAGGCGGGCAAGCTGCGCGCCCTCGGTATTTCGTCACGCCGTGCCATGTTCGGCATTGCCTCCATGCGCGACCAGGGTCTGGATGCTGAAATGTCCAACTGGCGTGCCGTCTTTACAGGCAAGAATCTGCCGGCAGAGCGCGCCCAGCAACTGCTGGCGGCTATCGACCATGCAAGCAACCAGGACAGCTGGAAGCAAGCCCTGGTCAGCAATAATTGGAACTCTTCTTGGCAAACCGGCAAGGCACTGCATGAATTTCTGGAGGTCGAAACCTCCACTGCCCAGCTGATGACCTATCTGCTCAAGCTCAAGAGCTGAGCCTCTTTGCGAGATAGCCACATGAACATGGCCAACCACACCGCTGCATCCTCCCGCCTGTCCATTGCCGTCATGGGTGCGGGCTCGGTGGGCTGCTACTTTGGCGCGCTGCTGGCACGCGCCGGCCACCCAGTCACGCTGATCGGTCGGGCATCGCATATGCAGGCCATCAGCCAGCACGGGCTGCGACTGCAGACGGCCACAGAAGATCTGAACATCCCCATCACCACCAGCACCGAAGCCAGTGCCGTGGCAGGTGCCGATGTGGTGCTGTTCTGCGTGAAATCCACCGACACCGAAGCAGCTGCTGCACAGATCAAGCCCCACCTGGCTGCACACACCCAGGTACTGAGCTTGCAGAACGGCGTGGACAACGACCGGCGCCTGCGCCAGGTGCTGGGTCAGCAGCCGGTGGCTGCTGCCGTGGTCTATGTCGCCACCGCCATGGCCGGTCCGGGTCATGTGCGTCACTTCGGCCGGGGCGAACTGCTCATCGCCCCCTGTCCGCAGGGCAACGAGATTGCACTCCAGTTCAGCGCAGCAAACATCCCCACCCAGACCTCGGACGGCGTGCTGACAGCACTCTGGCAAAAACTCATCATCAACTGCGTGTACAACGCACTCTCCGCCCTCACCCAGCAGCCCTATGGCTGGCTGATCGCGCAGCATGGCGTACCTGCAGTCATGCAAGATATTGCCGCCGAATGCAAGGCCGTGGCTCTGGCCGACGGCGTGCTGCTGCCGGCCTCCGTGGACGAGGCTGTAGCGGCCATAGCGCACACCATGCCTCGGCAGCTCTCTTCCACGGCCCAGGATCTCGCGCGCGGCAAGCCCACGGAAATCGACCATCTCAACGGCTATGTGGTGCGACGCGGTCAAGCCCTGGGCATTGCCACGCCGATCAACCATCTGCTGCAGGTGCTGGTGCAACTCAAGCAAATGTCGACTCAAAAGCAGGAACTATGATTTCCATAGCTGCTTGCTCTGACAAATCAACGGTCAGAGTCAATTTTTACACCTAGAAACACCTAAGCCAGTACTAACACTTCCGGCATGACTCGCCATCCCGTCCCGAAGGCTGCTTCAGTTCTACCCCTATTGCTACAAACCCTGAAGCAAGCGAGTCTTCTCCCTGATTCGTGGCTGACCCGCAACACTTGCGCGCTGTTTACGGCCTTTATCACTTCAAGGCGTTGCAGTCGAAGATTTGAAGCTACTAAACTTGTAGCAAAATAAATTAACCGCTATAGTCCATTGGACATGGCACTGAAAGCGCCTAGTGCGCCCAGCTCGACAACATCATTGCGCAAGGAGAAGCGTCCATGAGCTCCAAGGAAAACGCCGCCATCAACCAGCTGTTCGAGAAGCTCGAATGCCGCTATGCGCTGCGCGTGCTGTGGGCTTTGCGGGATGGTCATCCCCAGACCTTCCGACTGCTGCAAGACAGTGTGGGCGGCATCACCCCCAACACCTTGAACACCCGTATCAAGGAGCTGCGCGAGTGCGGCCTGCTCGAGCATGGCAGCGACGGCTACACCGTCACCCTGACCGGGCAGGATCTGCTCAAGCGCCTGTCCGATGTACAAGCCTTTGCCAACCGCTGGGTTGCCGCGCGCGCCAAGAAGTAAGCCTTGCCGCTATTGCATCCGGGACTGGTAGCAAGCGGGTGCACCACTATCATCCAAGGGCCCCAAGCGTGCTTGGCGGGCCCTTTTTCCATCGCCTTTTTCTGCTTTGCGCTGAAAGGAAATCATCATGGCATTCAACACTACTGCCTCCGGCCTGCAATACGAAGACACCGTCGTGGGCGAAGGCGCCGAAGCCAAAGCCGGTCAGAGCGTCACCGTGCACTACACCGGCTGGCTCTACAACAACGGCGTTCAAGGCGCCAAGTTCGACTCCAGCAAGGACCGCAACGATCCTTTCGTCTTCCCCCTGGGCGCCGGCATGGTCATCAAGGGCTGGGACGAAGGCGTGCAGGGCATGAAGGTGGGAGGCCAGCGCACGCTGCTAATTCCCGCTGCCCTGGGCTATGGTGCACGCGGCGCCGGTGGCGTGATCCCGCCCAACGCCACGCTGAAGTTCGACGTGGAACTGCTGGCTGTCTAAAAAACAGGCTGGTTCATCAAAAAAGCGGCTCTCTGAGGCCGCTTTTTTTGCGAGAGGCTCGGCACAGATGGTGCCTATGTCTCATCCGCCTCAAACAGCGCCCTGTGCAACGATGTATAGGCCTTGTCACCCGCAGCATCTCGTATGCGGGGAGCCAGCTCTGCCAGTTGCTCATAACCCATGGCCGCCTCCACCGCCAGATTCAGCCTGAAGCCCTTGAGCCCAAGAGCCCCCGTGATGGACACCGCTATCGGATAGGCCCTCTGGTAGCGCCTCTGGGCGCTGCCAGGGTCGACGCCAGCAGCTGCCAACGATGCCGAACTGCTTTTTGAGAGCGAAGATGCATGGGCCTGTGCTGCTGCTGCATCGGCCGCGACGGAGGACTCTCTCGTGGCCAACCAGCCCTTGCCGACCAGCGCCAGAATATCGTCCTTGTTCACCCCCAGCGCCGAGGTCGCCTCCAGCACCTGCATGAGGCTGCGATGACCGTCAAACAGCAGAAAGGCCGAGCGCAGCCGCTGGCTCAGATCGGCATGGCGCTCCTTGAAGGCCACCTGGCCCTCGGGTGTTTTGACTAGATACATCGACCCTGCCCTCTGTGCATTGAATTGCTTTCCGCCCTGCAGGGTGGCAGTTATGGCTGCAGCTGAAAAGCGGGTTTTCCTGCAACTCTGGTCCACCCATGCTCCAGATCAGCTCACGGCGGATATTCAGCAGAAAACTGCCTCGAACCCGACTCAAAAGATCGCTGAAGGCCATTAAATCAAGAGTTTTTCAAACTCTCGCCCGCCGCTGCTCCCACCAGCTGACGAGCAATGTGGTAACCAAGCCCGCCGGCACGCCAAACACTCCGGCCGAGATGGGCTGAATACCCCACCAGAGTGCCTCGCCACGGAGGACCGACGGCAGCACCCCCTGCAGCCCAGGCACATGAGAGACCATGTAGTACACCGTCACGGCCAGGCCCAGCAACATGCCGGCCACCGCACCACGGCGTGTCGTGCCGCGCCAGAAGATGCCCAGCACCATGGCCGGCACGAAAGCCGAGCCTGCCAGAGAGAAGGAGGCCGAGACCATGGGAAGAATGTCCGAAGAGCGCCGAGCAGCCACAAAGGCCGCCGACAGCGCCACCAGCAGCAATGCGAACTTGGAGAGAATCACGCGCTGCTCGGGCGAGACACGCCGCTTGCGCGTATCCAGGCGCTGGCGTTCCTGGAAGTATAGATCCCGTACCAGGGCATTGCTGATCGTCAGCAGCAGACCGTCGGCCGTGGACAATGCCGCCGCCAACCCGCCCGCAGCCACCAGGCCGGAGAGGACATAAGGCATGCCGCCCAGCTCGGGCGTGGCCAGCATGATGAGGTCGGCGCCCATGCGGATCTCGCCAAACTGCAAGATGCCGTCGCCATTGATGTCCTCGACGGCCAGCAACGAGCTGTCGACCCTGGACCACTGCGCTATCCAGTTGGGCAAGGCATCGAAATGCGTGCCCACCAGATTGCTCATGACCTCGAACTTGACCAGCACAGCCAAGGCCGGTGCGCCAAGATACAGCAGGCCGATAAAGAACAGCGACCAGGCCACCGAGGTACGCGCCGCCGACACCGAGGGAACCGTGAAGTAGCGTGTGAGCAGATGCGGCAGCCCAGCCGTGCCGACCATCAGGCAGAACATCAGCGCCAGAAAGTTGCGTCGACTTTCCTCGTAGGCCCGCTGCTCGGCCGGCGAGCCATCCGGATCCCCCGCGAAAGGCTGACTTTGCAGCGGCATGCCACCCAAGGGCCTGGCCCGCTCATAGGCCTCGTGCAACTCACGGCTCCAGAGCTCGCGCGCCGCCGCCTCGTCCTTGGGCATGGCGGCCAGCTCCCGACTGGCAGCCATGATGGCGCCGATATTGCCGCTGCTGGTGCGCAGCTCGCGGATATGCTCGCTCAAAGCCTGGCGTTCGGCCGCCAGCACATTGGGCACATCGCGCAGCTTGGCCTGCAGCACCTGAGCGCGGGTGCGGTAGGCCTCCAGCACCGACTGCTCGGCTTCCGAGGAAAGCAACTGCTGCTCCATGGCGCCAATCTTGCCCAGTTGCTGGCTATAGGCCAGTTGCGCCCAGGGGTTGCCCAGCTGCTTGTAGGCCAGCCAGGAGACAGGCAGCATGAAGGCCAGCAATATGACCACGTATTGCGCCACCTGGGTCCAGGTGATCGCCCGCATGCCGCCCAGGAACGAGCACAGCAGCACGCCGCCCAAGCCCAGCATGATGCCGATCTCGAACTGCACGCCGGTCAGGCGCGCGGCAATCAGGCCCACACCATAGATCTGCGCCACCACATAGGTGAAGGAGCAGGTAATGGCAGCCAGCGCGGCAATGATGCGCGGCCAACGTCCGCCATAGCGCGCCTGAAAGAAATCCGGCACGGTATAGAGATTCATGGCCCGCAGATAGGGGGCAATCAGCATGCCGACCAGGCAGAACCCACCCGTCCATCCCAGGACATAGGCCAGTCCGCCGGGCTGCGTACCGGTTCCCGAAAAGCCTTGCAGATAAAGCGCACCGGAGAGGCTGATGAACGAGGCTGCGCTCATCCAGTCGGCAGCAGCCGCCATGCCGTTGTAGAAAGGAGGAATGCGTCGGCCGGCGACGAAATACTCCTCGGCATCGCTGGTGCGCGAATACACGCCGATGGCCGCGTACACCATCACCGTGGAGAACAGGAAGATGGGCCCGATCCAGTGGCGAGAGAGCCCGCGCTCCTCGGCCCAGAGCATGGTCAGCAGAAAGCCTGCCGTTCCCAGCACATAGAGAAACAGGATGCGATGCAGCCGCCAGTGATAGGCACGGCTCAGAACTGGCCGCTCAGGCATGAGGGTCGGTGGCGGCGAGAGAGGCTTGGTGAGCCGCGGCCCGCTTGTGGGCCTCGTCACGCGCCTGCTGGCGTTCAAAATAATCCATGGCCACACAATAGACCACGATGATGAGCAGGAACATCAGGACCGCCCCTTGGGCCGCCATCCAGTAGGCCACGGGCCAGTCGGGCACCAGCGCCTGGATATCGCGCGCAAAGTAGCAGGTGCCAAATGAAGACACCACCCAGACGCTCAGCAGCAAGGCCTTGAGTCTCAGGTGGTGCGTATCGTGCAGATCCGGCGGGAAGGTGACTTCCACCGGATTGCCAAAAGCGTCGAATGCCTGTCGCGGGGCATCCGACACGGCATCGTCATGCGTAGGCGCGTGATGCGTCTGCACGGCGATGCAGCGGCTTATTCAGCCAGCTTCTGCCAGGTGGAGACCACGCTGTCAGGGTTCAGAGAGATGGACGAGATACCTTCGTCGGCCAGCCACTTGGCAAAGTCGGGGTGGTCCGAAGGGCCCTGGCCGCAGATGCCCACATACTTGTTCTGGTCGCGGCAGGCCTTGATGGCACGGGCCAGCAGCTTCTTGACGGCGGGGTCACGCTCGTCGAAGTCGGCGGCCAGCAGCTCCAGACCGGAGTCGCGGTCCAGGCCCAGGGTCAGCTGGGTCAGGTCATTGGAGCCCACGGAGAAGCCGTCGAAGTATTCGAGGAACTCCTCGGCCAGCACGGCGTTGGAAGGCACTTCGCACATCATGATCAGCTGCAGGCCGTTCTCGCCACGCTTGAGGCCGTTTTCGGCCAGCAGCTCGGTCACGCGCTTGGCCTGGCCCAGGGTACGCACGAAGGGGATCATGATCTTGACGTTGGTCAGACCCATGTCCTCACGCACGCGGCGCAGGGCTTCGCACTCCATCTTGAAGGCTTCGCCGAACTCGGCCGAGATGTAACGCGCTGCACCGCGGAAGCCCAGCATGGGGTTCTCTTCCTCGGGCTCGTAACGGCTGCCGCCGATCAGCTTGCGGTATTCATTGGACTTGAAGTCGGACATGCGCACGATCACGGGCTTGGGCCAGAAAGCTGCGGCAATCGTTGCCACGCCTTCGGTCACCTTGTCGACGTAGAAAGCACGGGGCGAAGCATGGCCGCGGGCCACGGACTCGACCGCCTTCTTCAGATCGGCGTCAACGGCGGGGTAGTCCAGGATGGCCTTGGGGTGCACGCCGATGTTGTTGTTGATGATGAATTCCAGGCGGGCCAGACCCACGCCCTCATTGGGCAGCTGGGCAAAGTCGAAGGCCAGCTGGGGATTGCCCACGTTCATCATGATCTTGGTGGAGATGCTGGGCATCTCGCCGCGCTTGACCTCGGTCACCTCGGTTTCCAGCAGACCGTCATAGATCTTGCCGGTATCGCCTTCCGCGCAGGACACGGTGACCAGTGTTTCGGCCTTGAGCAGATCGGTCGCGTTGCCGCAGCCCACGACGGCAGGGATGCCCAGCTCGCGTGCAATGATGGCTGCGTGGCAGGTGCGGCCACCACGGTTGGTGACGATGGCCGAAGCCTTCTTCATGACGGGCTCCCAGTTGGGGTCGGTCATGTCGGTCACCAGCACGTCGCCGGCCTGCACCTGATCCATCTGCGAGATGTCGGACACCAGACGCACGGGGCCGGTACCGATCTTCTGGCCGATGGCGCGGCCTTCGGCCAGCACGGTGCCCGTGCCCTTGAGCTTGTAGCGCAGCTCGGCCTGGCCCTTGGCCTGGCTCTTCACGGTTTCAGGGCGCGCCTGCAGGATGTAGAGTTGGCCGTCGGTGCCGTCCTTGCCCCACTCGATGTCCATGGGGCGGCCGTAATGCTGCTCGATCACCAGAGCGTAATGCGCCAGTTGCTGCACTTCCTCGTCGGTCAGCGAATAGCGGTTGCGAAGCTCGTGGGCCACATCGGTGGTCTTGACCAGCTTGCCGTCGGCAGCCTTTTCCTCGGGTGTGGCAAAAATCATCTGGATCAGCTTGGAGCCCAGATTGCGGCGGATCAGCGCCTTGTTGCCAGCCTTGAGCATGGGCTTGTGCACATAGAACTCGTCGGGGTTCACGGCGCCCTGCACCACGGTCTCGCCCAGGCCGTAGCTGGAAGTGATGAAGACCACTTCCTCGAAACCGGATTCGGTGTCGATGGTGAACATCACGCCGGCAGCGCCCTTGTCGGAGCGCACCATGCGCTGCACGCCGGCGGACAGGGCCACCACATCGTGCTCGAAGCCCTTGTGCACGCGGTAGGAGATGGCGCGATCGTTGTACAGCGACGCGAACACTTCCTTCATCTTGTGCAGCACGTCTTCGATACCCACCACGTTCAGGAAGGTTTCCTGCTGGCCGGCAAACGATGCATCGGGCAGGTCTTCTGCCGTGGCGGAAGAACGCACGGCGAACGATGCCTCGGCATTGCCGCCTTGCAGACGGGCAAACTCCTCACGGATGGCCTGTTCCAGATCGGCAGGGAAAGGCTGGTTTTCCACCATGGCGCGGATTTCCGCGCCCACAGCGGCCAGAGCGCGGACATCGTCCACGTCCAGGGCAGCCAGCTTGGCGGAGATCTTGCCAGCCAGACCTTCAAATGCCAGGAACTCGCGGAATGCATGAGCCGTGGTGGCAAAGCCGGTAGGCACGCGCACGCCCTGGGGCAGCTGCGAGATCATTTCGCCGAGCGAGGCATTCTTGCCGCCTACGGACTCGACATCAGACATTCTCAGTTTTTCAAACGGAACGACCAGAGCGGTCGCTTCGAACAGTTGAGACATGGGAAGCTCCAAAGTTAAAAACCGGTACGCAGGCGGCTCTGGGCTGAATGGCCAGGGCACGCGAACCCATGCTGCTTGAGTGCAGTGCTTTGCTGTTCTGGATGTCGACCGTCAACGAGCATGGGCTTGAATTTGGGAATAATGGGCGCCATTGTAGGCTGAGCCGGCGAGCGTCGCGTGGCTCAAACCAGATTCAGAGTCCGGGACATGGCATTGCTTGCACAGGTCCCACCTAATAACTGCGCGCACCATGCATACCCATACGATTTTTGTCATTTCTGACGGCACAGGCATTACGGCCGAGACCTTCGGCACGGCCATCATGGCCCAGTTCGAGAGCAAGCCGAGGCTGATTCGCATCCCCTTTGTGGACTCGATGGACAAGATTCATCAGGCCGTGCGCCAGATCAACCATGTGGCCGAGGTGGAGAAGAGAAAGCCCATCATCTTCACCACCCTGGTCAATCAGGAGATGCTGGAATTCCTTGAAGCCAACTGCAAGGGCAAGCTGTTCGACATGTTCGGCACCTTTGTGCGCCCGCTGGAGGTGGAACTGGGCCAGAAGTCGCTGCACCGCGTGGGCCGCTTTGCCGACATCAGCGAGAGCAAGGAATATCTGGAGCGCATGGAGGCCATCAACTACACGTTGGCTCACGATGACGGCCAGACCCATGCCGACCTGAGCGGCGCCGACGTGATCCTGGTGGGCGTCAGCCGCTCGGGCAAGACGCCAACCAGTCTGTACCTTGCCATGCAGTTTGGCCTCAAGGTGGCCAACTATCCACTGATTCCCGAAGACTTCGAGCGCAAGCAACTGCCGCCCGCGCTGGAGCCCTACCGCAAAAAGCTGTTTGGCCTGACGATTCAGCCCGAGCGCCTGTCCAGCATCCGCAACGAACGCCGCCCCGACTCCAAGTACGCCAGCCTGCCCAACTGCCGCTACGAGGTGGCCGAGGCCGAGGCCATGATGCGCAGAAGCGGCATCGAGTGGCTGTCCAGCACCACCAAGTCGATCGAAGAGATTGCCACCACCATCTTGCAGGAGGTGCTGCCGCAGCACCTCGGCCATTGACGGATAGTCCCCAAAACAGGCCCAGGGGATTTGCCCGGGCCTGTATTGACGGAGCACACGATCCGGCTATTTCTTCCGCGCCCCCAGCGGACAGGTGCTCAGGCCTGCCAGCGAATACAGCGGGCAGAAGCGCAGCAGACCGGTAGCCAGGGGAATCACCCCCAGCCAGCCCCACCATCCAATGCTGCCAATCGCCGCCAGGACGATCAGTGCCAGGCCCAGGGCAATGCGAAGTATGCGGTCCAGACCGCCGACGTTGAATTTCATGCTGACTCCCTGCGTTGCAGGCATTCGGATGGAATGCCGGATTCAATATACTTTGAAGTAGTATATTTTTATATATATTGATTGCAATCTGCTGGGGCGCGGCATCCGTGACGAGCATTGTTTTCTTGCGCCAGCGCAAACAAATGTCGATGAGCGAGGCCGCAGGCCCTCTTGCTCGGATCAGCTTTGTGGTGGCCAGTTCAGCTGGGCCTGCTGCGGCAGCTCCTGCAGCAGATAGTCCACCAGGGCGCGGACCTTGGCCGGCACATATTGACGGTCCTTGAAGCAGGCGAAGAAGTCCAGCGGAGCATCCTCGAACTGCAACTGCCCCTTGCGCGCCGGCTTGAGTGCCAGCGGCACCAGCCGCCCCCTGCGCAGCTCCTCATGGACGATGAAGCTGCCGGCCCATGCGATACCGCCACCGGCTGCGGCAAATTCCACGAGGGCATCGATATCGCTGCCTATGGCCGCTATCTTCTGCTGCGGGTCGGTGCGCTGGCCATCGCGCAGAAAGGGCCAGCGCATAAGCCTGCCGTCGCGCTCTCGCCGATACAGCAGACAGGCATGCCCGAGCAACTCCTGTGCCGTCTGCGGTCGGCCGTGCTTGTGCAGATACTGCGGCGAGGCACACAGAATGCGCGGCACCGAGGCCAGCAACCGTACCGACATGCCGGGCTCCAGCACATCGCGGTAGCGCACGCTGATGTCCACATCCTCCTTGAGCACGTCCACATGCCGGTCCGTGATCAAGAGCTCCAGCTCCAGCCGCGGATGCAGCGCGGTAAACGCCGGCAGCAGCGGCGCCAGCACATGGCGGCCGAAGGCGGCCATGCAGGCAATACGCAAGCGGCCTTGCAGCTCTCCATGAATCAGCGAGAGATCGGACTGGGCCTTTTCAAGCTCGTCTAGCACCGGAGCGACGCGCGCCAGATAGCGTTCGCCGGCCTCGGTCAAGGCCATGGATCGGGTGGTGCGGGTGATCAGGCGCGTGCCCAGTTCGCGCTCCAGCCTTGCGATGTTCTGGCTGGCTGCGGCGGGCGAAATGCCCAGCTGGCGCGCAGCCGAGGCGATGGAGCCGCCCTCCAGCGCTTTGACAAAGGTTTCTATGGCTCGCAGATTCGGCATGACTGCGAATGTATCCCCAATTCAATTCGAAAGTTCTGCTTATGAGTGCAACAAGCCCCGGGCCTCTACCGCCGACTGCCGGTGATGCTTACAGTTCAGCCCTGTTTCCCATCCATGCATTCGGCCCGAACCGCTGGCAGACCCACTCCCGCCGCGACAACGCCGAATGCATTTCCTACATCGCTTTCATGAATTCTTCTACCAGCTCTTCCCCATCAAGACTTTCGGCGCTGAAGCTGCACCGGCGCTACACACCATTTGTCTTTGCGTTTTTCATGGCCGGCATCATGGCGTTCCTGATGTGCTGCACCATCGTGGCGGCCAATACCGGCTTTGACAGCGGCTATGTGCGGCGCGTGTTCAGTTCCTATGCGCTGGCCATGCCGGTGGCATTTTTCTGCGTGATGATGGTCAGGCCGCTGGTGCTCAAGCTGGTCGCGCTGACCGTGCATACACATTGATATCCAAGTCATGTGCTATTGAATCTGAAGCAGCCTGCGCATGACCGGCTTCAGAATTCAATTCAATCTACTGAAATCTCAGGCAGGCAAAGCGGTATCTGCTACGAAAATATATTGCAGCGCGCCGTCGCTGCTGTGCACTGGATCGCACTGCATGCCCCAGACCTGGCGCACCAGCGCAGGCTGCAGCAGATCCAGCACCGCACCGTGGTGCACTCCGGCATCACCGCCCAGCACCAGCACATCGTCGGCATAGCGCAACGCCAGGTTCAGATCGTGAATCACCGCCACCACCCCCACACCCTGCTGCCCGGCCCAATGGCGCAGCAGGCGCATGGCATGGTGCTGATGGGCCAGATCGAGAGCAGCGGTGGGCTCGTCCAGCAGCAGCCAGCGCGCCGCTCCGTCGGCGGGCGGTTGCCAGATCTGCGCCAGCGCCCTAGCCAGATGAGTGCGGGCCCGCTCGCCGCCCGACAGCGTGTTGATGCTGCGCTGCGCCAGATGATCGACTCCAGTCAGCGCCATGGCCTGCGCCCCAATCTGCGCCTCATCGGTACCGGGCTGATGACGATGTGGATAACGCCCCAGCTCCACCACCTCCTGGGCCGTGAAGTCAAAGGCCACGCTGCAATCCTGGGGCATGACGGAGCGCCGACGTGCCAGGCCCTCCATCGCATGCCCGGACAGCTCCAGCCCGTCGAGCAGAACCTGCCCCGACTGAGGCGCGCGCTCGCCCACCAGCATGGACATCAGCGTGGACTTGCCCGCGCCATTGGGGCCGAGGATGGCGGTAAAGCGCCCGGCCGCAATCCGTACATCCACCGTCGCCAGGCGCGGCCCCTTGGCCACGCCGACGCCCAGATTGCGGCATTCGAGGCTGGACGGACTGTGGTGCGCACTCATACCTTGCTCCTGAACTGACGCAGCATGGCCAGAAACAGCGGCACACCGATAAATGCGGTGAGCACGCCCAGCGGCAGCTCGGCCGGCTTGACGATGGTGCGCGCCACGGCATCGGCGCTGACCACCAGCGCCGCCCCCAGCAGGGCCGAGCCCGGCAGCACCACGCGATGATCGGGACCGGCAATCAGCCGCACCCAGTGCGGCGCGACCAGGCCGATGAAGCCGATGATGCCCGTGGTCGCGGTCACGGCGCCCACGGCCAGCGCAGCCACCATCACGGCGCGGCGCTTGGTTTTCTCGACGGCCACGCCGAGCAGATTGGCCTGGGCCTCGCCAAGAGCGATCGCATTCAGCGGCCTGGCCAGCGCCAGCGCCGCCGCCGCGCTGACGGCCACGGCCGCCGACACCAGAGCTACCGCACTCCAGCGCGAGGCACCCAGGCTGCCCAGCAGCCACATCTGCAGATTGCGCAGCTGCTCGTCCGTCGACACAAAGCTCAGAAAGCCCAGTCCGGCGCCGGCCAGCGCATTGATGGCAATGCCGGCCAGCAGCATCAGGCCGATGCGGGTCATGCCCTGGACCTGGCCCAGTACATAAACCATGGCGGTCACGGCCAGACCGCCGCCAAAAGCCATGGCCACCAGGGCCCAGCTGCCCAGATGACGCGGCAGCCAGGGCAGATACAGGCCGCCCAGCACGATGGTGATGCCGGCAGCCAGGGCTGCGCCGCTGCTCACGCCGATCAGCCCGGGGTCGGCCAGCGGATTGCGAAACAGCCCCTGCATCAACGCGCCGGCCAGCCCCAGTCCGGCTCCGGCCGCTACGCCCATGAGCAGGCGCGGCAGGCGGATATTGAGAAAGACCAGATGCTCGGGGCCGCTGTCCACGGCAGCGCCAAAAAGACTGCGAAGCCCGTCCCAGACAATCCCTGGCAGTTGCCCCGGTGCAATGGCATAGGCCCCGCTGGCACTGCCCCACACCATGGCCAGCAACACCAGAGCCGCCCCCAGCAGCAGGGCTGCGCTGCGGCTGAGCCGGCCAGCCGGCGTGCGCCAGCGCGATGCGACAGGCAGCTCGACTGCTGGCTTTGGCACCACGCTCCCCATGCTTGCGCCCATGCTCAGGCCACCCACTGCAGAGCGCGCATATGCAGCGCCTGCACAGCGCTGGGCAAGCGCGGACCAAAGCCCAGCAAATGACTGGCTTCCAGTGTCACCAGTGCCTTCTTTGCATAGGCGGGCGTCAGGACCAGCTCGGGCCGCTTCCAGAAGGCGGCCTCTCCGCCCAGTGCTTCAATGCCTTGCGTGGTGTTGATGATGACCTCGGGCGCCGCGCTGGCCATGGCTTCGGCAGTCAGGGGCTTGTAGCCGTCGAACTGGTCGATGACATTGACACAGCCCGCGTACTGGATCAGCGCATTGGCTGCAGTGCCCTTGCCTGCCACCTGCGGACTGCCGCTGTGCGAGAGCACAAACAGCACGCGCGGCTTGCGCTGGGCCTTGGCCACTTGAGCCTGTACGCTGCTCCACTGCGCATCGAGCTGGGTCAGCAGCTTGTCGGCCTCGCTGGAACGACCCGTCTCGCGTCCCACGACCTTGACCTTTTCCTGCACTTCGGCCCAGTTGTGCCTGGCCGCAACCAGCGATACACGCACGCCGGCCTGACGGATCTGATCGAGCACCACGGGAGGTCCGGCCTCGCTGGTTGCGATCACCGCATCGGGCTTGAGCGAGAGCAGGCCTTCGGCCGAGAGCTGGCGCACATAGCCGACCTTGGCGATTTTTTGCGCTGCTTCGGGGAAAAGGCTGGTGGTGTCGGTGCCCACCAGCAGGCTCTGGGCATTGAGCAGATAGACCACCTCGGTCAGCGCGCCGCTGAGCGACACCAGCCGTTTCGCCCCAGGCGCGGCAGCGGCGGTCTGTGCCAGGGCCGGCAGGGCCGTACCCGCCATGGCCGCGCCCAGCCATTGCAGACCCTGGCGTCGGGAAATGCCTTGTGTGCTCATGCGGCCTCCGCCACTGCAGTCTTGCGCGGCAGGCCGGCCACCAGATCGCGCCAGCCTTGCAGCTCGGGCTGGCCGGGCTTGCGCTCGCCAAAGAACATGGCCATGTTGTTGCCTTCGGCATCAAAGGCCTCGACCGAGGTCACCACGCCATCGCTGGTGGGTTTGCGCACCACCCAGACATTGGCGATCAGGTCGGTGCGCAGATGCAGGTTGAAGCCCTTGTCCAGCACATTGATCCAGCGCACGCCGTCCTTGCCGTCCATGGGCTGGATATTGCACACGGGGCCGGTGTGGATCTGGATGCAACCGCTGCTGCCCACAAACACCATGATGGAGACACCGTCCACCGCCGCATCGCCCAGCAGCTGAGCGACAGCGTCGGTGCTCAGGCGCTCGCAGTACTGAGGCACCAGACGGAAGGCCTGCTGGCGCTCGGCTCCGAACCTGCGCAGCATCTCGAAAAACTCATGCGTGTCCTGCATATCGGTCCAGGCCTGGGTCAGCGCGGGCACGTCGATCTCGGCGTCGGCCTTGATCGCAGGCTTGGCCGCAGGCGCGCGGAACACATAGCCTGCGGACGGCTCGGCAAAGCGCTCGACCAGTGCATTCCATGCCGCCATGTCCGTGGTCTCGCGTGCAAACACCTTGTGCACTGCACGGCCGGCGGCGTCATAGAACTGCAGGCTGCGCATGGCGGGGCGGCCGCCGTTGGCGGATTCCTCGGTCACGGCAAAGCCGGCATGCCAGTGCATGAAGAACAGGCGCAGATCGATCTCGCGGCTCAGCGCCAGACCCACCGGGCCCTGGGCCGACAGGTTCTGGTAGATGCCGTCCTTTTCATGCACGGTGGACTCGTTGCGCGTCAGCGCCATCACCGGGCCGCAGGCTTCAAGGGCTTTAAGAATGTCCAGCCATTCGGCGCGCAGCGGCAGCGCCTGCAGCGTGCGTTCATGCACGCCACCGTGAGCGGCAATCACCGCGCCTTCGCTCAGCTGCAGGGCTTCGGCAGCATCCTTGGCGCGCAGGCCTTGCAGGCGCTTCTGGGCAAATTGCTCGCGAATCTGCACTGCGGTCATGGTCTGGATTTCGGGAGATGTGATGGCGTTCATTGCAGGGTCTCCGGGCTGTGATGCCAGTGTGGTTGTGGGTTGGAAAACTCGTCGTCGGAACGGGGCGCCGAAGCCTGGGCTTCGACTCCGGAATCAGGCTCGGACCGGGCCAGCACCTGGGCCACGGTGGCCCAGCGCTGGCCCAGCCGCTGCAGAAAGTGGCGCATGTCGTCGGAGCGCTCGCCGCCGTCCAGGCCTTCGGTCATGCGCACCAGCTGATCCGATACGCGCTGGGCCATGGGCGCGCGGTGCGCTGCACAGCAGCCCTGGCTGAAACCGGTCATCAGCGCCAGCACCGTGGCCAGCTGGGCTTCGCCCTCGGTCAGCAGATATTCCTCATCGCGGCTGCCAGAGGCACTCTGGGCATTGGCGGTGTTCTCATAAACAGACATGGCACACTCCCGCAGTTCTTGAGCAAAAAGGCCTCCAGCGCTTATCCATCAAGCGCTATCAGCTACAAAATCAGAAGTCCTGAACCAGGGACACGCGCACATTGCGGCCCGGCTGGGTATAGGCATCGGCAATCTGCGTCGTGCGGCTCAAGCCACGTACATCCGCCCAGCGCGAATACTTTTTGTCGGTCAGGTTGTAGATGCCCACATTCAGACGCGTGCCTGGACGGATACGCCATTGCGCACTCAAGTCCAGCACCGTCGCGGATGGGCTGAGCAAGGGGCGGCCAGTGGAAAGATCGGACGCATCCTTGTCTTTCTTGCCTGCCCAGTGCGAGGCGCTGAGCTGCACGCCCACATTCGAGCGGTCGTAGCGCACGCCCAGAACCAGTTGCTGCGGCGAGATGGTGTCCACCGGTTTGTTGGTGCTCTTGTCCGTACCCTTGGTGTAGCCGTAGGCGGCATTGGTGCGCCAGTTGCCGCCCGCAAACCTGCCCCAGTCGTAGTCGGCCTTGAGTTCAAAGCCGCTGATATGCACGCGGTTCAGATTGACGGACTGGAACGTGGCCGGGTTGTTGCGATCACCGTATTCGCCCGCAACCTGCACCTGATCCTGGATGAAGTCCTTGTAGCGGCCTGTAAAGACTGCAGCATCGAGACGCAGCGCATTCATGCGGCCGCGCAGACCCAGCTCGAAGGTATTGCTCTTCTCTGGCTTGAGATCGGGATTGGGAATGCTCTTGTAGAACATGAACGGGTTCTCGAAGAAGGCATTGATCTGCCCTGCATTCGGCGCGCGGAAACCAGCGGCATAGTTGCCGTAGACCGACCAGGCATCGTTCATCTGGAACATGGCGCCCAGCTTGGGGGAGACGGCAGAGTCCGAATTGCTGACCGCTGTGCCGCCAAAGCCCTGCTGCTTGGGCTTGATGCTGTAGTGCTCGGCCCGCAATCCGGGCGTCAGGCTGAAAGCACCATAGTGCAGCTCGGCCTGGGCAAACAGCGCGGTCGAGGTTTCCGTGGTGTCGGGGAAGCGCTTGAGCGGAAAGCTCTCGCCTGCCGGTGGCGTGATGCCGTTCTGCTCGTTGACCACCTTGCCGCGCAGATAGTCGACGCCATAGCTGAGCTTGCCGCTGACGCCATTGCTCCAGCGCAGCGTCTTGCCGGCCTGGGCATGCAGCTGCAGCGCATCCTCGTCATAGGTCACATCGCGCTCGCGATAGGCCAAAGGCGGGGTGCGGGTTTCGGTCACGAACTCGCGCGAGCGCGAGCTTTGATAGCTGACCATCAGCTTGAGCTCGTCGGCCAGTGCCGTATCGAGCTGCTGCCACTGCCCCTGCCAGGTAGCGCGCCAGCGCTTCATGGTGGTCTCGGCCTGCGAATCTCTGACGGTGGCGCTGCGAGCGCTCAACAAGTCGTAGTCGGCGCGCTTGTCCACATTTTCCAGCGTGAACACATGTTTTTGCACGGCCGATGGCGTATAGACCAGGCGCCCCAGCAGCGAATGGCTCTTGTCCTTTTCGGGGTTGGGCGTGGTGCGCAGAGCCCCCACCGCATTGTTATCGCCCATGTTCTCCAGCGCGCTGGAGCGTCCTATGCCGGCCGACAGCAGCCAGCTCCATTCCTGGCTGGCACGGCCAGCCAGCGTCGCACCCACGCGCTTGCCGTTGTCCGACCCGTCATAGCTGGCCGAGACGCGACCGCCAATGGTCTTGCCGTCCTTGAGCAGATCGTCGGGCTGCACGGTGATGAAATTGACCAGGCCGCCCATGCCGTCCGAGCCATAGAGCGCGGGCACGGCACCGCGCAGGATTTCCACGCGCTGCACCAGACCCAGATCCATATAGTCACGGCCAAAGGCATTGGCGCTGAAGGTATAGCTGCGCGGCAGGCGCACGCCGTCGACCAGCATCAGCACGCGGTTGCCTTCCAGACCACGGATATTGAAGCCGCTGTTCTGGTCACGCCCGGTGGGGGAGCCGGCCAGGGTGAAACGCGCCGGACTGCGCGGCACGGTGACATTGGGCAGCTTGCTGGCCAGCTCGCGGATGTCGCCGATCTGCTCCTCCTCCATCTGCTTGGCGTCGATGACGTCCACCGTCATGGGCAGGCTGTCGGCGTCCTGCTCGTCGCGCGAGGCACTGATGACCACATCGCGCAGCACGGGCGTGCCGCGGTCGGCGCGGGCCGCCGCGACCTGGACGGTTTCGGAAGATTGCTGCTGGGCCTGGGCCGAGATGGCAGCGCAGGCAAGTGCGCAGGCCAGCGCCAGCGGGCGGAGATTGGAGCGTGGCGCCGGCATGGCGCGGGCGTGCAAAGCGGTGGCGGATGCCATACCAGAAACCCTCTTTATTCATAGAAATGGACAAGAGCTGGCTTCTGATAGGTACCTCAATGGCCACAGGTCGAAACGTCAGAGGCTTCGCGGCCTGTAGCTGGCACGGCATTGGCTGGCTGAATTAAAGAAGTATATGCGAATAATTCTCAACCGCAAATAACTTGCTTACAAAACCGGAAATCGCGCCCTGAAAGCAGACCGGCCTGTCCCCTGGTTCTCACGAACATCCATGAAAGGCTTTGCAGCCCGCAAGCTCCTCAGGGCCTGGCGCCGATAGCGCACGGCATGGCCGGTGACTACCGGCCAGATGGGGCGATGGCTAGATGGGGCGATGAAGCAAAAAGGACTGCCGAAGCAGTCCTTTTTTATAGCGGCCAACGCCCTCCCGGCAAACGTTGAAAGCAGTTCAGTGACGAATCAGGTGATCAAAGGCCGACAGTGCTGCGGTAGCGCCGGCGCCAGCGGCGATCACGATCTGCTTGTAAGGCACCGTGGTGCAGTCACCGGCGGCGAACACCCCGGGCAGATTGGTCTGTCCCTTGGCATCCACAATGATCTCGCCGAACTTGCTCAGCTCCAGTGTGCCCTTGAGCCATTCGGTATTGGGCACCAGGCCGATCTGGACAAACACGCCTTCGAGCTCGACATGGTGCTCGGCACCCGTTGCCCTGTCCTTGTAGCTCAGGCCGTTGACCTTGCCGTTGGCCCCCGTGATCTCGGTGGTCTGGGCGTTGGTGATGACGGTCACATTGGGCAGGCTGTGCAGCTTCTTGACCAGCACGGCATCGGCCTTGAGCTGATCGGCGAACTCCACCACCGTTACATGGGCCACCAGACCCGCCAGGTCAATCGCAGCTTCGATGCCGGAGTTGCCGCCGCCGATCACCGACACGCGCTTGCCCTTGAACAGCGGACCGTCGCAGTGCGGGCAGTAGGCCACGCCCTTGTTCTTGTACTCGGCCTCGCCGGGCACGTTCACATTGCGCCAGCGTGCACCGGTGGAGAGGATAACGGTCTTGGCCTTGAGCGAGCCACCGTTGGCCAGTTGCACTTCCACCAGGCCGCCGGGATGCGCAGCGGGAATCAGCTTCTCGGCGCGCTGCAGGTTCATGATGTCCACATCATAGGCACGGGTGTGGGCTTCCAATGCAGCGGCGAACTTGGGGCCGTCGGTTTCCAGCACGGAGATGTAGTTCTCGATCGCCAGCGTGTCGTTGACCTGACCGCCAAAGCGCTCGGCCGCCACGCCGGTGCGAATGCCCTTGCGAGCTGCGTACACGGCGGCTGCCGCGCCGGCCGGGCCGCCGCCGATGATCAACACGTCGAAGGCGTCCTTGGCCGACAGCTTGGCTGCGTCACGCGAGGCTGCACCAGTGTCCAGCTTGGCCACGATTTCCTCGATGCTCATGCGACCGGAGCCGAACACGCTGCCGTTCATGAACACCATGGGCACGGCCATGATTTCGCGCTCGGTCACTTCCTTCTGGAAGGCACCGCCTTCGATCACCGTGGTCTTGACCTTGGGGTTGAGAATGGCCATCAGCGACAGCGCCTGAACCACGTCGGGGCAGTTGTGGCAGCTCAGGCTCATATAGACCTCGAAGTTGAAGTCGCCGTCCAGTGCCTTGATCTGGTCGATCACGTCCTGCTCCACCTTGGGAGGATGACCGCCCGTCCACAGCAGGGCCAGCACCAACGAGGTGAATTCATGGCCCAGGGGCAGACCGGCAAAACGCAGCTGAGTGGCCGTGCCCTGGCCCTGCAGCGTGAACGAGGGCTTGCGGGCATCGCTGCCGTCGGTGCGCAGGGAAATCTTGTCGCTGCGCAGGGACTGGATGGTTTTCAGCAGATCGTGCATCTGGGCACTGGTCTCGCTGTCATCCAGAGAAGCCACCAGCTCAAACGGCTGCTGCACGCGTTCCAGGTAGGCGGCGAGTTGGGCTTTGAGTTGATCGTCAAGCATGGTGGATTCCTTTGAGTTTAGAGTTGTTGATGCAATGCAGCAAAGTGCTTTTGAGGCCTTTGCCCGCCCATGAAAGCAAAAACTGGGCGAAAAAAAGCCGGACGGACGGGCAGCACTCGCCTGAACGTCGTCCGGCTTTCAGAGCGCTTGCGCGCTCAGCCGATAGGTATCAGGCTTAGATCTTGCCGACCAGATCCAGCGAAGGAGTGATCGTGCTGGCGCCTTCCTTCCACTTGGCGGGGCACACCTGGCCAGGGTTGGCGGCGGTGAACTGGGCAGCCTTGAGCTTGCGCAGGGTTTCGGACACGTCACGGGCGATTTCGTTGGAATGCACTTCCATGGTCTTGATCACGCCTTCGGGGTTGATCACGAAGGTACCGCGCAGAGCCAGGCCTTCTTCGGGGATGTGCACGCCGAAAGCGTTGGTCAGCTGGTGTGTGGGGTCGCCAACCAGGGGGAACTTGGCCTTGCCCACGGCGTCGGAAGTTTCGTGCCACACCTTGTGCGAGAAGTGGGTGTCGGTGGTCACGATGTAGACCTCGGCACCGGCCTTCTGGAACTCGGCGTAGTTGTTGGCTGCGTCTTCGATTTCGGTGGGGCAGTTGAAGGTGAAGGCGGCGGGCATGAAGATCACCACAGACCACTTGCCCTTCAGGCTCTCTTCAGTCACGGTGATGAATTCACCCTTGCCGTTGCGGTTCACATAGGCTTCGGTCTTGAAAGGTTGAACTTGAGTGTTGATCAGAGACATTTGCTGTTTCCTTGTGGTTAGTGTTTGAAGACAGGATGAAGTTTAGAGTGGTCCGCTTAATGAAACCAATCGATTGATTTCATCAAATTGATTTAAAAAACCTATCAAACCAGATTCCCGGCTTCTGAAGTCAAGCCGCAGCGCTGTGCAGCTCAGCTTTCTATTGTGGGCCGAAACCAGGTAGTTCAAGCCAATAGTCCTTCAATCACGCTCATAGCTTTTGTTGTCATCAGCGGATCAAACTTCTCAGTCCAAGTCCTGCGGGCACTCACTGAAGCTAAACGAGAACGCGCATCAGATGCAGCCAATTCGCGCGGGCATGGACTTTGTTTGATTTGCCTCATAAAGCATGGACAATCGGCGCGAACAACAACTGCCCGAGAAGGAGTCCCTCATGAAAGGTGATGCACAAGTCATTTCCTGGCTGCAAGCCCAGCTCAAGAACGAACTGACCGCCATCAACCAGTACTTTCTGCACTACCGCATGTACAAGCACTGGGGCTTCGACAAGCTGGCCAAGAAGGAATACGAGGAATCCATCGGCGAGATGAAGCATGCCGACGCGCTGATGGACCGCATCTTCATGCTCGACGGCCTTCCCAATCTGCAGGACCTGGGCAAGCTGCAGATCGGCGAGGACGTGCCGGAAGCCCTGGCCTGCGACCTGCGCCTGGAGCAGGCCGCACAGCAAACCATCAAGGACGGCATCGCGCATTGCGAATCCGTGCGCGACTATGTTTCGCGTGATCTGCTGCAGAAGATCCTGGACGACACCGAAGAGCACATCGACTTCCTCGAAACCCAGCTTGACCTGATCGACAAGGTCGGCACGCAGAACTATCTGCAGTCGCTGATGGGCGAGATCGAATAATTTCGGCTTCACGCTGAAAGACAAAAGCGGCCTCAGGGCCGCTTTTGCTTTGGAGCCCCCGCCTCAGGTCGGCATCAGGAAGTCCCGGCTGATGCCCGATCCCAGGTCGTTGACGCGGTCGAGAAACTGCGTCAGATAGGCGTGCAGGCCGGTGGTCAGTATCTCGTCGATGCGACCGTACTGCAGATCGGCCAGCAAGCGCCCGGCCTTGCGTGTGGTTTCCTGCGAATGGTCGTTGGCCACGCGCTCCAGGTTCTTGACCACCTCATGCATGCTGGCCAGCAACGAGCGCGGCATGTCGGCGCGCAGCATCAGCAGCTCGGCCACGCGTTCAGGCGTGATCACATCGCGGTAGACCTTGCGATAGACCTCGAAGGCCGAGACGCTGCGCAGCAAGGCACTCCAGTGATAGAAGTCGAAATTCATCAGGGCGCGACCGCGCGGCATGCCGTGGTAGTCGCGCTCTATGGAATGGAACTTCACATCCAGCAAGCGCGCCGTATTGTCGGCCCGCTCGACAAAAGTGCCCAGGCGCACAAAGTGCAGCGCCTCGTCCTTGAGCATGGTGCCCAGCGACACGCCGCGCCACAGGTGGGAGCGGTATTTGACCCATTCGAAGAACTGCGCCGGATCCTTTTTCCAGGCATCCTTGCCGAAGTGGCGCTGCAGCGCCAGCCAGGTCTGATTCTGCGTTTCCCAGGATTCCGTGGTCAGCGCTCCGCGCACGGCACGCGCGTTTTCGCGCGCAGCCTTCAGACAGGCAAAGATGGAGGACGGGTTGGCCTCGTCCGACACCATGAACTGCAGCACCGACTCGCGGTCTACCACTGGAAACTGTGCCTTGAAGGCCGGGATCAGCTCGCTGATGGACAGCACGCTCTGCCAGCCGCGGTGGGAGTCATGGATGGCCTGCGGCAGCATGGCGGTTTCATAGGCCACGCTGAGCATGCGCGCGGTGTTCTCTGCCCGCTCGGTGTAGCGGGACATCCAGTACAGATGATCGGCGGTACGTGACAGCATCAATGACCTCCCTCTTGATCTTCCAGCACCCAGGTGTCCTTGGTTCCCCCGCCCTGGGATGAATTCACCACCAGCGATCCCTGCTTGAGCGCCACGCGCGTCAGTCCACCGGCCACCATATTGACCTCGGTTCCCGTGAGCACAAAGGGCCGCAGGTCGATATGGCGCGGAGCTATGCCTTTTTCCACCATGGTCGGGCAGGTGGACAGGGAGAGCGTAGGTTGAGCGATATAGCCCGAAGGGTTGCCAACCAGCACGCGGCGGAAAGCCTCTATCTCGGCCTTGGTCGCCGCCGGCCCGATCAGCATGCCGTAACCGCCGGCACCGTGCACTTCCTTGACGACCAGCTCATGCAGGTGGTCAAGCACATATTTGAGGTCGTCCTCCTTTCGGCACAGCCAGGTCGGCACGTTCTGCAGGATGGGCTCCTCACCCAGATAGAAGCGGATCATCTCCGGCACATAGGGGTACACCGATTTGTCATCGGCCAGGCCCGTGCCCACGGCATTGCAGATATTGACGTTGCCTGCACGGTAAGCCCGCATCAGGCCCTTGCAGCCCAGCGTCGATGTGGGCCTGAAGACTTCGGGGTCGAGGAAATCATCGTCCACACGGCGGTAGATCACGTCCACACGATGCAAACCCTGGGTGGTGCGCATATAGACCACGTCTTTCTCGACCACCAGATCCTGGCCTTCGACCAGCTCCACCCCCATTTGCTGGGCCAGGAAGGCATGCTCGAAATAGGCACTGTTGTACATGCCCGGAGTCAGCACCACCACCGTGGGCTCCAGCACGCCCGACGGCGCGCTGGCACGCAAAGTGTCGAGCAGCATGTCGGGATAGTGGGCCACCGGTGCCACGGCATGCTTGCCGAAGAGTTCGGGGAACAGGCGCATGGTCATGCGGCGGTTTTCCAGCATGTAGGAAACACCCGATGGCACGCGCAGATTGTCCTCCAGCACGTAATAGACGCCGTTGCCCTGGTCATCGGGCGCGCGCACGATGTCTATGCCCGCGATATTGGCGTAGACATCGTTGGGCACCTGAATGCCCTCCATCTCTGGCCGATACTGACTGTTGCCGCGCACCAGCTCCGTCGGGATCAGTCCGGCACGCACCATGTCCTGGCCATGATAGGCATCGCGGATAAAGCAGTTGAGCGCCTTCACGCGCTGGGTCAGGCCGGCCTGCATGCGGACCCACTCATGGGCCGGAATGATGCGGGGGATCAAATCGAACGGAATCAGGCGTTCCGTACCGGCACCGCTCTCGTCCTTGTCGCCATAGACGGCAAAGGTGATGCCCACGCGGCGAAAGACGATTTCCGCCTCGGCACTGCGGGCGCGCAGATAGTCCAGCGATTGTTTGCCCAGCCACTGCGCATAGTCCCGATAGTGGTCTCGCACCGCGCCACCTTCGGCGGGCAAGCTCAGATACATCTCATCGAATGTGCGCATCCTGTCCTCTCTATTTTTGCCGCAGCTCACGCATGCAAGCCACGAATCTCAGTTTAGCGACGCTGCACCGGACAAGCTGCCAGGCAACAAGCGTGCAACCATGCATGTCTGCATCCGCCTGAAGGCGGTACAGCATCAATGCAAGCCCCATGCCAGTTTCTCAGGGCTGCTCCCTGGGAACAGCATGGACATCCCAATAATGCGCCCGAATCAAGCGTTCGCATTCCAATTTTTCCGGTTGGGCAGAGTTCCAGTAGGCCGCGCCGCAGCGATCCTGAGCCACCAACTGGCTGCCCACCGCCTGATAGCGCTGCACCACGGCTGCCACCGGATGTCCAAAACGATTGCGATAGCCCGCCTGCACCACCGCCCAGCGCGGGCGCAGCGTGCTGACCCAGGACTCGGTCGATGAAGTCTTGCTGCCATGGTGAGGCACCAGCAGCCAGTCCACAGGTTCGTCCAGACTGGTTTGCAGCAGTTGCTGCTCCTGCGCCGCCTCGATATCTCCGGCCAACAGGGCCACACGTCCGCTGGCCGAACGCAGGCGCAACACGCAACTGCCAAAGTTCGGCTTGGCCTTGCGACCGTTGAGCCAGGCATCTCCGGCGGGCGGGTGCAGCACTTCAAACGTCACACCATCCCATTGCCAGTGCTGCCCCTGTGTACAGCGCTGAACCGGAGCCAGGCCCGCCAGTTGCGGGGCTTGAATCACCGAGTCCGAGCCCCAGACTTTCGCGCCAGGCTGAGCTGCCCTGACGGCCAAAGCCCCGCCGGTGTGATCCTTGTCGCTGTGACTGAGCATCATGGCATCAATCTGCATGCCGTTCGCGGCCATCAGCGGCAAGAGCACACGCTCACCGGCATCGCTCTGGCGGCTGTACTGCGGCCCTGCGTCATAGAGCAGACGGTGGCTGGCTGTGCTGATGATGACGGCGTTGCCCTGGCCGATATCCGCCGCCAGCAGCTCGAACTCGCCGACACGCGGCCTTGCCTGAGGCCAGAACAAGGCTGGCAGCGCCAACAGCGCGGCCACCAGCCGCAGCCGGCCCGGCAAAGGCGCAATCACCAGCAGTCCGGCGGCTATCGCCAGCGCACTGGCCCACCAGGCAGGCTGCGGCAAGGCCCATACGGCTCCGGGCAGCGCAGCCAGCCACTGCAGCAGGCTCATCAAGGGCAGCATGGCGACCGCAGCAGCACTTGCCGCCATGGGCAGCACAGCAGCCAGCAAGGCCAGCGGCGTGACCACCAATGTCACCCAAGGAATGGCCAGCAGATTGGCCAGCAGGCCCACGACGGACACCTGGCCAAACAGCAGCAGCCCCAGTGGCGCCAAGGCCAGGGAGATCAGCCACTGCTCGCGCCACAATTCCTTCAATCTTGCAAGAAATCGTCTTTTTGCGCTTGCAGCTTCGGCGCTATCTGCCACTGAATTGGAAGCAAGCAATACGCCGACGGCTACAAAACTGAGCCAGAACCCCGCCTGCCACAACGCCCAGGGGTCGGCCACAACAATCACCGCCAATGCCAGCAGCCATACACAGGCCCAGGGCCAGCGCACGCCCAGCCATTGAAAAAGCGCCACTACGGCCAGCATGCAGATCGTGCGCTGCGCGGGCAGACCCCAGCCGCTGAACAAGGCATAGGCTGCCGCCAATAGCACGCCCATGAGCAGGGCTGCGCGCGGGGCAGGCACCCAGCGACAGGCGCGCGCACCAAGTCTCCATACACGGCCCACGATCAAGACTGCCAGCCAGGCAAACATGGTTATGTGCAGGCCCGATATGCTCATCAGATGCGCCACGCCTGTCTGACGGAACAGGGTCCAGTCCTTGCGGTCAATCGCCTGCTGATCGCCCACGGCCAGCGCAGCCACCACGCCCAGAGCGGTCTGAGCATGCCCTGCACTGCCACCTGGCAACCAGCGCTGCAAGCGCAATGCCTCGCCCTGAATGCGATCGCGCAAGCCCTGTCGCCAGCGCTGCAGCGGATACTGGTTTGTCACGGCCAGCAGTTCGGGCACGGGCTGGTCACGCACATAGCCCGTGGCCTGCACTCCTTGCTCCCAGGCCAGCAGCTCATAGTCAAAGCCGTGCGGATTGCGCGAGCCATGCGGGCGCTTGATGCGTACCGTGAAGCGCCAACGCTGACCTGGGCTCAGCGCCATGCCCTGGGCCCAGTCAGGGACGAGAGGCTGGCTGGCATCCGGCACCTGCCCGAACGGGCCATACCAGGACAGCTCCAGCAGCCTTGGCACGCCGGCATCCGAACTATCGACCACAAAACGCCAGCGCTGGCCGTTGGCCTGGTTCTGCAGCATGGAGGCAATCCGGCCTTCCACCTGCAAGTCCACTGCCTCCAGCGCCTGTGGCAGGGTCTGCGCCAGATAGGCATGTGCACGCCAACCCGTCCCCCCTGCCACACAGCAGGCAGCGCCCAACAGCATCAGCCACCAGCTCAGCCAGGGTCTGCCACGCCATCTGTATGCAAACAGCAGTGTCAGCAAACCCCAAGCCAGCAAGATCTGGTAGAGCGACAGATGCCACAGCCTGGCCTGGGTCACCTGCCATGCAGCGCCCAGCACACAACCCCAGAGCGGCGCCAGCCACGACAGGCGGCGATGCTGAGAGCTTGGAGTCTGATGGAGCGGCATGCTGCCATGCTAGGAGGGAGCGACCAGACCCAGCATTGCGACTATCCCTGCCCTGTCTCGGACACCAAAACGGCATCAAACACTTGCTCTCATTGTGCGAGCAGCTATCAATTCAAAAGCTATGGCCGCTGTGCCAAGGCGATCAATGCCCGGGCCCGCTGCTGTGTCAAACTTGTCGATCCTTAGCCTCGCACTTTTTGGAGCCGTCATGAGCGTCTATGAAAAACTCAAAGCCCTGAACATCACCCTGCCCGAAGTGGCCATGCCTGCTGCCGCCTACCTGCCCTATATGCAGACCGGCAATCTGGTGTTCCTCAGCGGCCATATCGCCAAGCAGAACGGCCAGCCCTGGGTCGGCAAGCTGGGTGAGAACATGACGACCGAAGAAGGCAAGCAGGCAGCCCGCGCCGTGGCCGTGGATCTGATGGGCACGCTGCAGCATGCCTGCGGCGGCGATCTGAATCGCGTCAAGCGCATCGTCAAGGTCATGAGCCTGGTCAATTCCAGCACCAGCTATACCGAGCAGCATCTGGTCACCAACGGCTGCAGCGAACTGCTGGGCGAAGTCTTCGGCGAAGCCGGCAAACACGCCCGCAGCGCCTTCGGCGTGGCCCAGATTCCCCTGGGCTGCTGCGTGGAAATCGAGCTGATGGCCGAGCTGGGCTAAGACTTTAGCCCCATACATAAAGTGAGCTAATACCGCTTGTCATTCATGGATTTCAAATACAAAACAATCTGAACTGCTTGATTGATAAGCGCAAGCAGCTCACTTTATCCTTGCAGCGCGATGCTTGCCGCAAGCATCTCGATCACTCACGAAAGAGCCCCCATGCCCAGCACGCAGGCACCCCCACTGGTTCTCAGCATTCAATCCCATGTCGCCTACGGCCATGTGGGCAACGACGCTGCCATGCTGCCGCTGCAGCTTCTGGGCATAGAGCCCGTGGCCGTGCATACGGTGCAGTTCTCCAACCACACGGGCTACGGCGAGTTCAAGGGCCAGGTCTTCACACCTGCCCATGTACAGGATGTGCTGGACGGCCTGCGCGCCCGAGGCGTGCTGGCGCGCTGCACGGCAGTGCTCTCGGGCTATCTGGGCGATGCCGGTGTGGGCGAAGCCATTCTGGCCGCCGTGCAGGAGGTGCGCGCCGCCCAGCCCCAGGCGCACTATCTGTGCGACCCGGTCATGGGCGATGTGGGGCGCGGCCTGTTCGTGCGCCCCGGCATCCCGGACTTTCTGCGCAAGCGGGCCCTGTCCCAGGCCAGCGTCATCACGCCCAACCATTACGAGTTCGAGCTGCTGTGCGGCGGCCAGCCGCTGGGCAGCGTGAAGGCGGCCACCGAGGCGGCCCGCGGCATGCTTGCGCAAATGCGTCACCGCGCCTCGGCGCTGATCGTCGTCACCAGCCTGCGCACCGAGGACCTGCCGTCCGAGCAGCTGGCCACTCTGGCCGTGACGGCCGACCAGGCCTGGCTGGTGCAGACGCCCTATGTCGACCTGCACCCGCTGCCCAACGGCATGGGCGACGTGTTCTCGGCCGTGCTGCTGGGCCATCTGATCCAGGGCCGCGCCGTGGCCGATGCTGTATCCAGGGCCGTGAGCACCCTGTATGCCCTGGTCTCGCGCACCGAATCGGGGCAGCGCGACCTGCCCCTGGTCGCCAGCCGCGATCAGATCACGGCACCGGCGCATCTCTTTGACGCCGTGCCGGTCATCGGCTGAAGCGGCGCGACCCGATTCACTCCTGGTGCGCCAGCTCCGGCTGGCGCGCGGCGCCGGACGGGCGTGGCCGGACCGTCGAGGCGGGCCCTTTTGCTACCGATTCAATAGCAGCCTGGACATGTACATGGCTGCTTCTGAGATCATCCATGCGGAACATGCTGACCGTCTGCGTCAGCTGCTCGGCCTGCTCCCGCAGGCTTTGCGCGGCAGCGGCCGATTCTTCGACCAGGGCCGCATTCTGCTGTGTCATCTGATCGAGCTGGCTGATGGCCTGGTTGACCTGGGTCACGCCTGCACTTTGCTGGACCGAGGCTTCGGTCACCTCGGCAATCATGGTGCTGGCGTTCTGCACCGATTTGACGATATCGTCCATGGATTCGCCCACGCTCTGCACCAAACGGATGCCGTTTTGCACGCGCGCCTCCGAGGTGCCGATCAGGGTACGGATTTCCTTGGCCGCGTCGCCGCTGCGCTGGGCCAGGGAGCGCACCTCGCTGGCCACCACGGCAAAACCGCGACCTTGCTCGCCGGCGCGCGCCGCCTCCACCGCTGCATTGAGCGCGAGGATATTGGTCTGGAAGGCAATGCCGTCGATGACGCCGATGATGTCGCCAATCTTCTGGCTGCTCTGGCGAATCTCGTCCATGGTCACCACCATGGAAGCCACGACCTCGCCGCCGCGCTGGGCCAGGGCGGCCGCGCCCGATGCCGTGCTGCGCGCCTGCTCTGCGCTGCTGGCACTGTTCTGGATGGTGCTGGTGAACTCCTCCATGGCGGCAGCGGTTTGCTGCAGATTGCTGGAAGTCTGCTCGGTGCGCGCCGACAGGTCCTGGTTGCCGCCAGCGATCTCGGCACTGGCCGTGGCAATGCTGTCGGCGCTGTGGCGCACCTGGGCCACCATATCGTTGAGCGCCCGGCACATGTCCTGCTGGGCGCGCAGCAGCGCGCCGAATTCGTCATGGCGCTGCACGGTTTCGCCCACCCGCAGATCGCCGCCGGCAATGCGCTCGGCCATGACCTGGGCGGCCAGCAGCGGCGACTGCATGCTGCGGATCAGAAAGAAGGCGCCGGCGGCAATGCCCAGCACCACAAGCAGCACCGCCACACCGGCTATCTTCACGGTCGCCATGCGCAACTCGGCCATCTGCAGCTGGCTGTCGGCAGCGGCTTTTTTCTGCAGCTCGACAAACGCCTGCAGCGACTGCAGATAGGCTGCAATCGCGGGCTTGAAGCTTTGCTCGGCCAGCGCGAGAGCCCGGACCGCCTCCCCCTGGTCCTTGAGCTGGGCAATCTGCTTGCGCAGCGTCAGCATCTGCTGGCGCGCTGCGGACACCCGCTCCATCTGGGCCTTGTCCTCGGCAGACACCGCCAGTGCCTGCAGCGCCTTTTGCACCCTGGAAATACGGTCCGAGGTCTCGGCCATCGTGGGCTTGAAGCTCGCCTCCACCGACGCCTCGCTGCTCAGCGCCAATGCCAGCGTGCGCACGGCGTTGGCTTCGGTCAGGCCCATCCACTCTATCGCCAGCTCGGTGCGTGAGCGCATTTGCTGCGCCGTCTGGTCCGACGCCTGCTGCGTGACCGAGGAGCGGTAGCCCGCGAACCCGATCACCGCAATCAACACCGCCACGATGAGTAACACTGCCGCCCAGAGCTTGTGGGCCATCTTGAGTCGCTGCATAAAATATCCTGCCAACAAAGCTGCACAAGGCCTGCGCGCAGACATTGCCGCGCATTGAGACAAAATGTATCCATGCTGAACCCATGTCAGCAGCAGGAATTTCCCTTTGTAGTGCGCTGCCCCAGACCCATGTTTGCACCGCAGAAAACCAAAAGCCGCCCAGGACCTGCCTGGCGCGGCTTTTTGACAGGCGGCACAAGCCTGCTTATTCCACCGTGCCCATATCGATTTCGTCGAGCAGCAGGCCGGTGATCTTGGAAAGACGTGCCTCGGTGTAACGCATGGCCGCTGCACCATCGCCGTCGCGGCTGCCGAAGTTGCCCTGCCCGTCGACCAGCGGGTAGCGCTGATTGAAGTCCTGCGCCATGCGCACCAGTGCGTCATAGGCCGACTGGTCGCCGTGCGGGTGAAAGCGGCCCAGCACGTCGCCGACGACACGGGCGCTCTTGACCGGCTTGGCCGCCGTATTGCCGTTCGGGCCGCTATAGCCCAGGCCCATGCGGTCCATGGCATAGAGAATGCGGCGCTGCACGGGCTTGAGGCCATCGCTGACATCCGGCAGGGCACGACCCTTGACCACCGATAAAGCGTATTCGAGATAGGCGCGCTGTGCGTATTGACCCAGGTCCAGTGCATCGCCAGCGGCTTGTTGAGACAAATCCAGTGTGGTTTGATCGCTCATGAATTCTTTGTGATTTTCCAAATTGCGCCGATCCGGCGACTCAAGGTATTTGCGCGTCCGCAGCCGCAGAGGCTGCGCCCGGCAGAGTCATGCGTATGCGGGAGCCGCCGCGGCCAGCCGGGCCGGCCGCAGCCAGCCGCCCGCTCAGGGGCCGCGCTGCCTGCAGCTGCTCGTAGATGCCGGTGACGGCCTTGACGTAATTCATTGTTTCTTTGTAGGGCGGAATGGCCTTGCCGAATTTCTGCACCGCACCTTCGCCCGCGTTATAGGCGGCCAGCACCAGATCGAGCCGTCCCGGGAACAAGTCCATCAGATAGCTCAGGTAACGCGCGCCGGCAGGCACGTTCACGGCCGGGTCGGCCAGTTGCTGCTGCATGCTGCGCTTTTTGCTGGCCGACACGCCAAAGCGCTCGGCCGTGGCGCGGCCTTGCCGCACCGCTTGTACTGTTTGTGGCCGCGCCTAGCCAAGAACGCTTCGCTTCATTTTGATGGCGCGGCCAAGGGCACCGGATTTCCGCCTTGAAGTGACGGGGCCAGGGTCACCGTTGTCGCGAAGGCGGCAAGACTCAATAGAAGAGAGCGCTCAAAGGAAAGCAACCTCCCGCATTGGCGTAAACCTGGCAATGTCAATGACATGACATTGCGCCTTGGCTACCGTGCCTACCATCCCAGTCCGATGCGCCCTTGATGCCACGCCGCAGAGATGCAGGAGACTTCCATGACCAATGCCCTCCCTTCACCGATCCCGGGCGATACGCCCCGGCTCGACGATCGCTACACGAAGACCACCGGGACCGTATTTCTCTCGGGCAACCAAGCCCTGGTGCGCCTCGCGATCCAGCAACGCCTGATTGACCAAGCCGCCGGTTTGAACACCGGCGGCTACATTTCTGGCTACCGGGGCTCGCCGCTTGGCCGCTATGACATGGAGCTGTGGAGTGCTGGCAGCCACCTGGAGCGTTGGAATATCAAGTTCCAGCCCGGCGTCAACGAAGACATGGCCGCAACCGCGGTGTGGGGCACCCAGAGTGTCGGCCTGGTCCCCGGCGCACAGGTGGATGGCGTGTTCGGTATGTGGTATGGGAAAGGTCCCGGCGTGGACCGCTCGGGCGATGTGTTCAAGCATGCCAATCTGGCGGGTACCTCGCCGAGCGGCGGCGTACTGGTGCTTGCCGGTGATGACCATGGCTCAAAATCGTCCACCACCGCGCACCAGAGCGAACCAGCGCTAATGGCCGCCGGCATCCCCGTGCTGGCGCCGTCAAACGTGCAGGAAATCATCGACTACGGCCTGCACGGCATTGCCATGAGCCGTTTCAGCGGCTGCTGGGTCAGTTTGAAGCTCGTCACGGATGTGGTGGAAAGCTCTTCGACGGTGAACATCGACCCGGCGCTCTTCCAGTCTGTGCTCCCACCGTTGCCGCCGGTGCCGGGCGGCGTCTCGATCCGGCTGCACGACAGGCCGCAGATGCAGGAGGCGAGGCTGTACGGCGCCAAGCTGCCCCTGTCCGTGGCCTATGCGCGTGCCAAACATTTGAACCGAGTTACCCACGATGTGCCGAATGCCCGTGTCGGCATAGTGGCCGCAGGCAAGGCCTACGCCGACACGTTGCAAGCGCTGCAGGAACTGGGCTTGACGAACGAAGCCTGTAAAGCGGTCGGCATCCGGGTACTGAAGCTAGGCATGGTCTTTCCGCTAGACCCGGAGGCCGTGCTGAAGTTTTCCGACGGCCTGCAGGCCATCCTCGTGGTCGAGGAAAAGCGCCCCTTGATCGAGCAGCAACTGAAGGCTGTGCTGTACGATGCAGCCCTCGCCAACCCACCCAAGATCATCGGCAAGCCGGCGCTGCCGTCCGTGGGCGAGCTGGCGCCCAATATCGTCGCGCATGCCATCGCCAAGCTGCTGGGACAGGACGAAATGGCCCAAGCGATTCCTTTGTCGCCAACGCCCAAGTTCGGGCCAGACGGTCAGCTAATCCTCGGGCCGATGCGCTTGCCGACATTCTGCTCGGGGTGTCCGCACAACAGCTCCACCAAGCTGCCGGACGGCAGCCGCGCGCTGGCCGGCATCGGCTGCCATACCATCGCCATGCTGACCAGCCCGCAGAACACCATGACCGTTTCGCACATGGGCGGCGAGGGCATGCTGTGGGCCGGCCAGGCGCCGTTCACCGCCGAGAAGCATGTGTTCGCCAATATGGGCGATGGCACCTATTTCCACTCGGGGTTGCTGGCCATTCGCTCAGCGGTGGCGAGCAAGGTCAACATCACCTACAAGCTGCTGGTCAACGGCTTTGTCTCGATGACCGGCGGACAGCCGGTCGATGGCGAGATATCGGTGCCCCAGATGGTTCAACAGCTCAAGGCGGAAGGGGTGCGTCACATCGTCGTTACCACGGAAGATCTGGAGCGTGTTCAGGCGCTGGGCCTGCCGTCCGACGTGCCGGTACACCATCGCCGCGAGTTGGATCGCGTGCAACGAGAGCTGCGTGAGATGCATGGCACTACCGTGCTGATCCACGACCAGGCCTGCGCCACCGAACGCCGGCGCCTGCGCAAGCGCGGCAAGTGGGCCGACCCTAAGGTGCGCACCTTCATCCACCCCGAGATTTGCGAGGGCTGTGGCGACTGCGGCGCCAAGAGCGGCTGCCTGTCGATCGAGCCGCTGGAAACACCGCTGGGACGCAAGCGCCGGATCAACCAGAGCAGTTGCAACAAGGACTATGCCTGCGTCGAAGGATTCTGCCCGAGCTTTGTAACCGTGCATGGCGCCGAGCCAAAAAAGGCGGGGATGGCCAAGCGCGCACAGCCGATGCTGGACGAATCCACGCTGCCGTTGCCGAGCACGGCGCTGCAGCGTGATTCGCTCGGTGTGCTCATCACCGGGATCGGCGGCACTGGGGTGGTGACGGTGGGTGCGATCATCTCGATGGCCGCATACTTGGACGGCCTGGCTTGCTCAACCCTTGACATCACTGGTCTGGCGCAGAAGTACGGCGCCGTCATGACGCATATGCGCATTGCTCGCGACCCATTGCTGCTGACCAGCGCCCGTCTGGCGATGGGCGAGGCCGATGTCGTGGTTGGTTGCGACCTGCTGGTCACCGCGGGCGACGAGTCGCTCAGCCTCCTTCGCCCGGCCACGGCGCGGCTGGTGGTCAACAGCGAGCAGGTGCCCACCACCGAGTTCTCGCGCGACCCGGACTGGCAGTTCGATGCCGCCACGCTGACCGGACGCTTGCAGGCTGCGGCGGCGGATCGCTTCGAACTCATCGACGCCACAGTGCTGGCGAAGGAGCTGCTGGGCGACGCGGTCTTCGGCAATATGCTGATGCTGGGCGTGGCCTGGCAACGCGGGATGATCCCGGTCTCGCTCGATGCGCTGAAGAAGGCCATTGAGCTGAACGGGGTCCAGGTGGCGCGCAATGTCGAAGCCTTCAACTGGGGCCGCTTGTGGGCTGCCGATCCGCAGCGCCTTGCGTCCTTGCAAGCGCAGGCCCGGCCCGCGCACGTGATTGCGTTGCCTACAGTCGAAAGCCTGGATGCGATCGTGCGGGACCGCATGCAGCGTCTCACCGGCTACCAGAATGCAGCCCTGGCCAAGACCTACGGCGATCGCATCTCCCGACTGCGGCAGGCAGCACAGCATGCCGGTACCGCTGACGCCTTGGTCAAGACCGCGGCTCGCCAGTACTACCGCCTGTTGGCCCACAAGGACGAGTACGAAGTGGGTCGTCTGTACAGCGATCCGGCCTTCCACAAGATGCTGCAGAGCGAGTTCGACGGGGATCTGAAGGTGCATTGGCACCTTGGCGGCGGCCCGCTGGCCAAGAAGGATGCGCGCACGGGCCAGGCGGTGAAGACAGAGAAGGTCTTTGCCATGCCCTTGATCTTGTCGCTTCTGGGCCGCCTGCGCATCATCCGCGGGAGCTGGCTCGACCCGTTCCGAAATTCAGAAGAGCGGCGACTGGCTAGCCGCTTGCGTGCGCAATACGAGGCCGACTTGGACCATATTCAGCATGCGTTGAGCGCCGACAACGCCAAGGCCATGACCCGCCTGGCGGGCTGGCCGGCACAGGTTCGCGGCTACGGGCATGTGCGCGAGGCCAGTGCCATGAAGGCCCTGGCGGCACGAGAGGAACTGCGCCAACCAGCCCCTGCTGCTGCCGAGCCGGCACAGCAGGCCGCCTGATATCCAGCCGAACAGCAACATTGAATGGGTCAAAAACTTATGACAACCGTCGAGTCCATCCAGTCCACCCTTTCCGTGGAGTCCATCGAGCCGCATATCCTGCGCATCCCCATGGCTGCACCCGTCCAGACGCCCATGGGCATGGTGGACTCCACGATTGCCCTGCTTGTCCAAGTGAAGCTCACAACGGGCGAGCAGGGCTGGGGCGAGGTGTGGTGCAATTTCCCGCGCTTTGGCGCCTACCACCGCGCGATCATCGTCAAGAAGGTGATTGAGCCTTTCCTGAAGTCACGCAGCTTTGCGGGCCCGCGTCAGGCCTGGGAGGCGATGCACAGGGCGGCCAACGTCCTGCGTCTTCAGAGTGGTGAAACGGGCCCCATCTCTGCCGCCATCGCGGGCGTGGACATTGCCCTTTGGGACATCGTCGGGCAGCGTGAAAGGCAGCCGATATGGCGCCTTCTGGGCGGCCGCAGTGGCAGCATCAATGCGTATGGCAGCCTGGGGCGCTCACACGGGTTTGAGCCGCTGGTCGAAGCCGGACTCGAACGGGGATTCCGGGCGTTCAAGCTGCGTTGCTGGGGGGACCCCAAGCAGCACATGGAAGCCTATGTCAAGGCGCGCGCCATGGTGGGGTCGGATGTCGACCTGATGGCCGATGCCAATTCTTCGTTCCCCTTGAATGAAGCGGTGGCATGGTCGCAGCAATTTGCCGATGTGAAACTGGCCTTCCTGGAAGAGCCCATTCCCGTGGACTCACCGCTGGAGATCTGGAAGGCATTGGCCGCAGGCGCCCCCATGAGGATCGCCGGAGGCGAGAACATGATTTCTGCCGACACGATAGAGCAGGCCATCGGCAGTGGCGTCTATAGTGTCTTGCAGACTGACATGACCAAGTGGGGCGGCTTTTCGGGCACAGTGCCCATGTCGCACCGCATCGTGGCCAAGGGCATCCGCTTTTGCCCCCATATGTTCTCGGCAGCGCCTGGCCTGCTGGCCTCTGCCCACCTGCTTGCGGCTTCCAACAGCCCGGACGGCTCGCTCGAATACGGGATCGAATACAACCCGCCGCGCGACGAATTTCTCCAAACCGAGGTGGTAAATGGCCACATCGAGGTGGGTGACGCACCAGGGCTCGGGCTGAACCTGGACACGGCCAAGATGGACCGCTACCGCGTGCCAATGCCCAATTTGTGATTCTCATGATTGAGCCGAATAAAGGAGACAAAGCATGATTCTTACCTCCACCCGTCGCTAGTTGTTGAGGCAGGCTGCCGCCGCCTGCGCCCTGCCGTTCGCACCTCGCGACTGGGCCCAGCCGGCCGGGTCAGGATCATCGTGCCGCTGCCGGCTGGCGGCGCGGCCGATGCCTCGGTGCACATGCTGGCCGAGCAGATGCAGAAAGCGATGCGGCGAGTTTCATCGTCGAGAAAAAGCCCGGTGCGATCTTCCAGCCCGCCATGCAGGCGCTGGCGCAAGCGGGCGCCGACGGCTAACCGCTGATCCAGCTCAACAGCGTAATGGCAGCCGCGCAGGTGGCGCGCAAACGCTTCGACATGCTGAAGACACTGGCACCGATATCACTGACCGGCGTCAGCGACGGCGTGCTGGTGGCTCCTGCCAATTCACCGTTCAGGACGGTCAAGGAGTTGATTGACTTCGCGCGCGCCAACCCGGGCGTGCTGAACTGCGGCTCGGTGGGACCGGGCTCGCGCGAACACTTGAACGCCGCCATCCTCCCCAAGCGGTACGGCTTCTCGGCGACGCTTGCCCCATTCAAGGGCGCGCCGGATGCGATCACCGCGCTGGCGCAACACGAGATCCAGTTCTTTCCATCCGTCGCCCCGCTGGCCGCGCAGTTCATTCAAAAGAAGCTCGTGCGCCCCCTCACGATGATGGTCGACCAGCGCTCGCCGCTGTTGCCCGAGGTGCCGACGCTGAAAGGGCAAGGGATAGATCTGCCACCGCTGCAGTACTCGGGCAGGCTGTGGCGGCGCCCGCTGGCACGCCGCGCCCTGTGATCGATATGCTCCAGCGCCAGATGGCCGCAGCGCTCGGCGGCAAGATGCTACGGGACAAGCTCGCCGCCCCTCGTCGCTCGTCGCTCGTCGCTCGTCGCTCGTCGCTCGTCGCTCGTCGCTCGTCGCTCGTCGCTCGTCGCTCGTCGCTCGTCGCCGGAATAGTTTGCCCGCGTCATCGAGGCCGACTTGCGCTGGATGACGGCCGTCATGCGTGAGTTCGACTGCCCCTAGGAAACGCAGCAGCCCTCCCCGGCAAGCGTCTGGAACGGGACTTGGCAAGGTGGTCTGGCCGACGGTGCATTGGCAGACGTAGGAGCATGGCCCAGCGTCGATCTTGGGGAGCGGCTCCACAGCGCACCTGACGTAGCGGATGAAGGGCTACTGGCGCATCTTCTCTCGCTTCGAAAAGCTCCATGTGATGTTCCTTGCCCTCATCGCTTCGCGCTGGTGATCGACTGGCTTCGTTTCTGTTGGCAGACCCTAGACCGCCTCGCCAGGACTCACCAGCACATGGTCGATCGTGCCGGTGAATGCGAACTCGCCAACGTAATCCTCATAGGCCGTCGCGGAACCCCACTGCCTTCCGATCTGGATACCGTCGTGAACGGCGGAGTATCCGATCGGCGCGGTACGAATCTCGACGGGTTCGCTCTGCGATTCTCCATTGACGAACAATTGGCCCGTGCCCATTCCAATGCCGGTAGCGACGAACTCAAAGCGCAGCTCGACCCTTCCCGGCAGAATGGGGGCGGAGCTAACCCTGTGGCAGTCTATTTTCAGGCGGTTGTGCACGTAATACGCCCTGCCGCTCTTCATAAAGAGGCTCCAGCCTCCGAGTTCGGATCCGAGCGCCACAATCACGCCCTCGGCGCCGCCGGCGGGCACCTCGATCCGTGCCGTGATGGTATGGGAGTGATTGAGCAAGCGCGGCATCGCGGTGATAGGAACCGGGCTGGATCCCGGGTAGTAGGCGTAGGCAGCTCGCCGTTCGGCCGCCACCGGCCGCGTGCGGTCCAGAGCCCGCTCGCGAAAGCGGTCGTCCAAGGGCAGGACATTGTGCTTACGGGCCTCTTCCCACCACAGATCGATCAATGCCTTGAGCTTCTCGGGATGCTCCCGCGACAAGTCATTGGCCTGCGTATAGTCGTCGTCCTGATGGTACAGCTCCCACTGATCCTCTTCCCAGTCCGTGCCAGGTTTGTGCCAAGTAACCGCCATCCAGCCGTCCGACCAGAGGGCCCGGCAGCCGAGCATCTCGTAGTACTGGACATGTTTGCGGGTGCGCGCCTCGGCGTCCTGAAATGTATAGGCCAGGCTGATGCCTTCAAGCGGCTTTTGCTCGTTGCCATTGATGACCCTCGGTACCGACACCCCAGCCATCTCTAGCAGCGTCGGATACAGGTCGGTGATGTGGTGGTACTGGGTCCGGATTCCACTGGCATGCGCCACCCCGCTAGGCAGGTGCACCACCAGCGGATCGGTGTTACCGCCCCGGTGGGTGTCGCGCTTCCATCGTCGGAATGGCGCATTGCCCGCCATTCCCCACCCCGCTGGATAGTGCGTGTCGGTATGCTTGCTGCCGATCCGGTCAATGTCCTTGATCATCTCCTGGACATTCATGGGTAACAGGTTACGGAATCGCTCGGTATTCGTCGTCCCATGCTCCTGGCCCTCCTGGCTTGCGCCGTTGTCGGAGAGCACCAGGATCAGCGTGTTGTCGAACTGTCCCAGGCGTTGCAGCGTAGCGACGAGGCGCCCGATCTGCGCGTCGGTATGGTCGACGAAGCCGGCGAACGCCTCTTGCATGCGCGCGTACAGGCGCCTGGCGTCCGCATCGAGCGAGCCCCAGCCGGCAATGCCAGGGTTCCTGGGCGGCAGCTTGGAGTTCCTGGGAATGATGCCGAGCACCTTTTGGCGCTCGAAGGTCTCCGTGCGCACTTGATCCCAACCCTGGTCGAACTTACCCTTATATTTCTCGATATAGGACTGAGGCACATGGAATGGCGCATGGGGAGCGCCAAAGGCCAGATACAGGAAGAACGGCCGGCCGGTGGCAACCTGCTGCGGGTCCTGGATCATCGCGATAGCCTGGTCGACCAGATCTTCGCTGAGGTGGTAGTCGGCCCGCTCTGGGGTGGGAATGCGATGGTTGTCGCAAGTCAGCATGGGATGCCAGTGATCCGTCTCCCCTGGCAGGAAACCATAGAAGCGTTCGAAGCCCATGCCGAGCGGCCAGCGACTGAACGGGCCAGCCGCTGTCACCTCGGTAGGCGGCGTGAGGTGCCACTTTCCCACCGCAAAAGTAGAATAGCCCGACTGCTTCAGCACTTCCGCGACGGTCGAAGCGCTGCGTGGCATATAGGCGTTGGAGCCCGGGAAGCCGGTCGATAGTTCGCTGATGACAGCGAATCCAACCGAGTGGTGGTTACGGCCGGTCAGCAGTGCGGCCCGCGAGGGCGAACACAGGCTGGTAGTGTGGAAATTGGTATAGCGCAAACCATTTGTGGCCAGCTTACCGATACAAGGCGCCTCGATAGGCCCGCCATAACAGGACAGATGGCCGAAGCCCAGGTCGTCGAGCAGGACCACCACGATATTCGGAGCATCCTTTGGTGGCCTGACCGGGCTCGGCCATTCGGCCTTCGATTCCTTGTACGTGTTGCCTATGACGCCACCGAACGGCGCATCGGCCGGCGGAAGAATGTCCTCATGCGGGTGCGGAACGAGCGCGCCCTGATTCTCGGTTCTTGGGGTTGCCATGGTCGCCTGCAGAAGTGAAGTAATCGATGAGCCAAGGCACTCGGGAGCGACGGCGCCAATCCGCAATCGATCTCGGAGCACCTCGTATTTGAGTTAAGTCTGGACTCTCATCCTTGGTCTATTTCTTGAACAAAGGAAATGCTTCCCGCCAATCTCACCGCGCTGGAGTGCGGTATCGAAAAAATGCCGCCAGAAAAATCACTCTGCCACCATCCCCAACTTTTTAATCAACGCACGTTGCTCAGTCAGTTCCTGCTGGATGTCCTGGGCAAATTCGGCCGGCGTGCGCCTGTCTGCATTGCGACTGCCGGACTTTTCGATCACTTCCTTCATTTCAGGCGTGTTGATCGCGGCCATGACGGCGTCAGCCAACCTGGCCACCAAGGCGTCTGATGCCTTGGAGGTAATCAGAAGACCGCCCCATGGTTCAGCCAGAATGCCGCTCCCTGGTTCAGCGCGGTAGCCAGGTACCCCGGCTTCGGCCACCGTGGGCACGTCGGGGTAGTAGGGGGTGCGGCTGGTCCCGGTAAAGGACAGCGCGCGCAGCTTGCCGGATTTGATGAGCTCTGCCGCCGCCGCTGGCGTGGCAAACTGGAAATCGATTTCGCCCCCTGCAAGTGCAAAAATGCCATCGATGGCACCCTTGAATGGCACGTGGGTTGCCTTGACGCCTGGAACAGCGCCTTCCAGCAATTCATACATCAGATGGGTTGGAGAGGCCGCTCCCCCAGAGCCAAAATTGAGCTTGCCCGGCTTGGCTTTCATGGCCTCGATCAGATCACGCTGCGTCTTGTAGGGCGAGTCGGCGCGTACCATCAGCAGATGAGGTGCGACCGAGAGCTTGGCCACCGGCTTGAACTCTTTCAACAGATCGATCTTGGCGCCCATCACTTGCGCCGTGACCATGCCGCTATGGGCATACAGCAATACTGAACCATTGCCTGCAGCAGGCGCTGCCGCTCTGATCCCAATGACGCCGGACGCGCCAGGTTTGTTTTCCACGATCACCGTGGTTGCCAGACCCTTGGCGAGCTGCTCGCCAAGCCTGCGCACCGTGACATCCACCGCACCACCTGCCGGAAAAGGCACGACAATCTTGATGGCGGGTGGTAAGGGGGAACTTTCTGCCCACGACAAGGGGCTGAGCAGCAAGGCTGCAGCGGCCACGATGCAGTGTCGACGATTGAATCGTTGCATGTCTGTCTCCTGGAAATGTCGCTTCTGTTCTGATTGGGCCCTGATTGCCGCCGCGAATCAGCGCTGGATCCCAAAGCCCTCCCCGAGGGCCTGTTGGGCCAGGTCCTCGCGCTGGTTCATGACGCTGCCGGGTGCCTGCGGGCCAGGCGTCACGGTGACGCTGTGTATGACGCCGGGGTAGGCAAACGTGCCGCGTTCTGCAAACCGGGACGACACGCGCTGGCGTCGATCCAGGCCCACATCCATGCCTTCGCAGTGGATGCTCATGACCGTAGGGGCAATGTCGGTCCACGGCTGCGTTGTGCCGCCGTCCAGCGCCAAACGAGCCCGGCCTTGGCGTTGCCCCAGGGCTTCAAATTCCAGGCGCAGGCATTGCGCGCCGGGCGTCAGCGGCAACAGAGGCAAGTCAAGCGGATTCATCCAGCGGTGGTAGACGAAGAGTGCCGACCCGCCGGTGACATACAAGGCCAGACCCGTAAAGGCTTCACCGAGGGCCCAGATCACGCCTTCCTGGCCAGCCTGCCAGTCGAATCGCGCAGTGATGCTGAAATTGCGGTCGGTAATCAGAGGCGAGACGACCACACGGCTGATGGTCTGGGTGCCGGGGTAAAACACACGCTCGGTGTTCACGCTTTCCATCAAATGCGGCGGCAGCGTGATGGCGCGTTCCAGTGCGCGCGCGTCAAGCGGGTAAACGTTGTTGCTCCAAGCCTCGGCATCAAATGCCACCTCGAGTTCCTTCACCTTGTCAGGGAACTCGGCGGCCAGGTCATGGCATTCAGTCGGGTCGTTGGCCAGATTGAACAGCATCCAGTTGTCCAATGTGCTGATCTTGCCGCCGCGAGTCTGCAGCGAGACAATTTTCCAGTCGCCCAGGATGTAAGCCCGGTTGGCTTCCAGCTCGTAATGCTGGCTGCTGCGAGCCGCGGGCGCTTTCGCGTCGCTCAGCACGGACTTGAAGCTCTTGCCATCGGCTTGGCGCGCGGTCAGGTCACCAATGTGATCGGGGCGCGTGAGGCCGATCACGTCCATCAGCGTCGGGGTGATGTCGGTCACATGGACCCACTGCTTGCGCACTGCGCCTTTTTCCGCGATGCCTTTGGGCCAATGCATGATGAAAGGCACGCGGATGCCGCCCATCATGGGCGTACGCTTGAAATAATAGAAAGGCGTATTGGACACCTGGGCCCAGCCCGTGGGGTAGGCTGGCATGGATTCCGGTCCGCCCACCACGCCCTTTTTCATGGCTGCATACGATTCGCCGTGCTGGGTGGGCTGGCCTTCGCGTGAACGCATGAAGTTCGGGGTGCCCTCGAGCCCGCCAACCGCTGAAGCGCCGTTGTCAGAGCTGAACACGATCAGGGTGTTGCCGAGCTGGCCCGAGGCTTCCAGAAAGTCGAGAACGCGGCCGACGTTCTGGTCAATATTGTCCACCAGAGCCGCGTACAGCTCCATGTAATGCGCAAAGAGCTCGCGCCGCTCATCGTCGAGGCTGTCCCAGGCTGGCACGCCCGGCGGCATCGGCGCCAGGGGGTGGGGGCGGTCAAACAGGCCAAGCTCGGTCTGACGTGCCGCACGCGCGGTTCGCAGGCGGTCCCAGCCTTCGGCATAGCGCCCTTTGTAGCGCGCCATGTCGCCGGATTTGGCCTGAATCGGCATATGCGGCGCATTGAAGGCCATGTACATGAAGAAGGGCTTGTGCGGCTCGCTGCTTACGTGCGACTTCATGTACACCAGAGCGCGGTCGGTCCAGGCGTCGGTGGCAAAGTAATCGTCGGAGTAGCTGTCGATGTCGGCAAGCTGGTTGCCTTCATAGATGCGGTCTGGCGAGAAGTAGTTGGTCTCTGCGTCCAGAAAGCCGTAAAAGCGCTCGAAGCCGCGCTGCAGTGGCCAAGAGCTGCGGTCTGCCGCATCGTGAACGTGGTGGCCCCAGGTGTTGTGCCACTTGCCTACCATCATGGTCGAATAGCCCTGGACCTTGAGCATTTCGGCCAAGGTGGGGGCGTCCTGAGAGATTTCGCTGTTGTAGCCTGGGTAGCCAGGGTTGGCGTGCGCGATCCAGCCGCAGCCCACCGCATGGGGGTTCTTGCCGGTGAGCAGGGCCGCGCGCGCCGGGGAGCACATTGGCACGGTGGTGTAGTTGGTGAAGCGCAGGCCACCTTCGGCCAGCCTGTCGATATTGGGCGTGGCAATCTCGCTGCCAAAGCAACCCAGGTCGGAGAAACCCAGGTCGTCGCAATACAGGATCAGGATATTTGGCGCGCCCGCCGGTGGCTTCACCGGGGCTGGCCACCAAGGTTGCGACTCCGAGATCAATCGCCCTATCTTGCCTTGGAATGCACTGGCTGGATTGCCATCACGCCATGCTGAATCTTGACTCATTGCGGATCGTCCTCAGTGAAGAAGTTCAATGAAACAATCCTAGCCATCCGATGCCCAGAGCAATGTCAAAGAATGGACATTTGAAACAAGGCGAGACGCCGCATGGGCGTTGCCTGCGCACTCAGGCGTCCTCAATGGCGTTCATTACACGTTGCAGACAGGAAAGATCGCGCACGACGATACGCCCATAGGCAAGGCTGATCGCGCCATCTTGCTCAAGCTTGTGCAGCAATTGGTGGGTACGCTGACGGGAAAGGCTGAGCATGGAAGCCAAGGTCGCTTGACCCAGCCGTAGCTCGACCGGTGTCGTCCGGCCGGCAGGGAGGGACGGAATAGTTTCCAGCCGCTGTACATAGAGGTACAAGAGCCGCGCCATGCGCGCAATGGCGGGCGCCATGCTGCGGTACTCGAGGTTGTCTGTCATCCACCGCATCCGCTGGCACATGACCGCGATGACCGCATCCTTGAGCTCAGGGTGCTCGTCGGCCGTCCTGAGCCATTGGTCATATGGCACGACAAGTGCTGCGGCAGGTTCATGGGCGACAAGACTGGTCGTATCGGGCGTCTGGGTATAGCACGGCACAAAGCCGTAGCCATCGCCTGGTCCCATGAACGACAGGATGAACTCCCGCCCAGAGGCACTCACGCCCGTCACGGCCGCCTTGCCTTCCAGCCAGATAACGATGCCGCGCGGGATTTCTCCTTGGCGTATCAGCACGGAGCCCGGTGCAAGGCGCACCTGATGGCGGCCGCGCGCAATCAGTGCGCGCGCGGTCTCAATGGATATCGGCGCGGGCCACTTGGGGCGCATGACGGCGAGCAGCGCCTTTTCGTCCCACTGTGTCATCTGTGCTCCCATTTGATCACTTCGGCTGAACTTGCCAGCCACTTGCCTGCGCTATCCCTCTGGCTGGATTTCCCGCGAAATTGCTCTGATTGACAACTGTATGTCTTTTTAATTGTTGGGCCCCTTTAGACTTTTTTTCACCTATGGGTGGCACGCGGGCCTCCGATTCTTGCATGGGGCAAGCTAAACCGTTCCGGCTATATGCCGCGCGTTTCCACGGTAGCGGTGACCCATTCGCGGACGCACATAGCTTCCGCTATCCATATCGCCTGAATTGGCAACTACTTGTCTTTTGGATCGCCCGGAACTCATTAACCTCTTTCACCTATGGATACCTTGCAGACCTTCGACTTCATCGTGGTCGGTGCCGGCTCAGGCGGTGCCGCCGTGGCTGCGCGCCTGTCCGAGAGCGGCCGCTACACCGTGTTGCTGCTTGAGCCCGGGGGCAAGACCGACACCTTCAACCACCGGCTGCCGTTGGGGGTAGCAAACCTGGTGCGCGACGAACGCTGGGCGTGGCGCTTCGTCAGTGGGCCGGAGCCTGCGCTGGGCGGGCATGGCGTCTACTCCCCGCGTGGCCTGGGGCTTGGCGGCAGCAGCGCGATCAACGGGATGATCTGGGCCTTCGGCGATGCCAAGGCATGGGACGAATGGCGCGACCTGGGCCACGAGGGTTGGGGCTGGTCGGATGTGCAGCCGTTCTTCAAGAAGCTGGAGAACTATCCCCAAGGTGATGCGGCAACGCGCGGCCATACCGGACCGATGCACATCACCCGGCATCGCCCCGAGCCTCTGGGCCAGGCATTCCTGGACAGTTGCGCCTCGCTCGGCCTGCCTCCCGCCAAGGACTACAACAGCGGCAGCGTCGAAGGTTGGACCTGGCTGCAGACCAATACCCGCAACGGCTGGCGTTGCTCCACCTATGACGCCTACCTGAAGCCGGCGGCCGGGCGCCGGAATCTACAAATTGAAACGGGCGCGTACGCGGATACCTTGGTGTTTGAGGGGACGCGGGTCGTGGGCGTGGAATTCGTGCGCCGCGATGGGGATCGCCCTGCGGCACGCACTCGGGTGCGGGCTGCGCATGAGGTCATCCTGTGCGCGGGCGGTTACCACACGCCGGCCTTGCTGGAGCGCTCAGGGATCGGGCAGGCGGAAGTGCTGCAAGGCCTGGGCATCCCCGTGGGCCTTGGCAATCCGCACGTGGGCAGCCATTTGCTGGACCATATGCGCACCTGCGTGAGCTTCCGCACCCGTGGCGCGTTGACCATCAACGACATCGCCCACAGCCTGCCATCCAAACTGCGTGGGGGAGCACAGTGGTTTTTCACGCGGCACGGCTGGCTGCGCACGGCAACCATGAATACGCAATTGGTTACGCGGTCCAGCCCCGATGCGCCTCGCGCCGACCTGAAGCTCCAGCTCAACGGCATTCACAACGATTTTTCGCAGTGGGGCCAGCTAGGGTATCCGGTCCCACGCGAAAGCGGATTGTCGCTGTTGAACTGGCCGGTCTACCCGCGTTCGCGCGGCCACAGCCACATTGCCGGCAGGCAGCCCTGGGACCATCCACGGATCCTCACCAACTTCCTGGCCGATGCCTACGATCAGGCCGTGACGATAGCAGGGCTCAGGCTGGCGCGCATAGTGGCAGCGCAGCCCGCATTTCAACGCTACATCGTCGATGAGACGTTCCCCGGCGTTGACGTGCGGTCGGACGATGAGTTGCTGGCCTACGCTAAGGGTACCGGGCTCACCGTCTATCACCCTGTAGGCACCTGTCGCATGGGGGCGCCGCAGGACAGCGTGGTCGACGCGCAATTGCGCGTGCATGGCTTGGCCGGACTGCGCATCGCGGATGCATCGATCATGCCCACCCTGCCTTCCTCAAACACTAACGCGCCATCGATCATGATCGGTGAGCGTGCCGCCGACTGGGCTCTGCGCGCCGCCGAACACATGCGTTGACTTACCCGATATCAGGAGACAGCCCTCTATGACACCCCTTCCCGCCGTGCTCACCGCCCGCCCGCAGCACTACATTGACGGTACCTGGGCCGCTTCGCCAGGCCAAGACCGCCTGGATCTGGTGAATCCGTACAGCGAAAAGCCGTTCGGCAGCGTAGCCTTGGGCACAGCAGCCGATGTCGATGCCGCCGTACAGGCGGCCCGGACCGCTTTTCCTGCATGGAGCACGCTCCCGCGCGAGGAGCGCGCAGCCTGGATAGGCCGGCTCGTGGCGGCGCTTCAGCCGAGGCTGGAACCCATCGCCCAGCTCGAAACGACCGAGATGGGTAGCCCCATCGGCTTCTCCCGCCGGGCCCAGGCCCAGTTGCCCCTGATGGTGCTTGCGTCATATGCCGGATTCCTCAAGGAGGAACCCCGTGACGAGCTGATCGGCAACTCCCGGGTGGTGCGCGAGCCCATCGGGGTCGTCGCTGCGATTACCGCTTGGAACTATCCGCTGCTGCTGCTGCTGGGCAAGGTCGCGCCCGCCATTGCTGCGGGATGCACGGTTGTCGCCAAGCCCAGCGAGATCGCGCCGCTGACCGCAATGGTGGTTGCAGATGCCTTGGCGGAGATCGGCTTCCCCAAGGGCGTGATCAATATCGTCAACGGTATCGGCCCCGTGGTCGGCGAAGCCCTGGTGGCGCACCCGGGCGTGGGCATGGTGTCCTACACCGGCTCCACGGCAACGGGGCGGCGCCTGATGGCCACGGCGGCACCGACCGTCAAGAAACTCGCGCTGGAGCTGGGCGGCAAGTCGGCGACCGTGATCCTGGACGATGCGCCGCTGGAAGCAGCCGTGCGCGGCGGCGTGCAGGGCTGCTTCCTCAATGCTGGGCAAACCTGTATCGCCTTGTCGCGCATGATCGTGCCGGCCCACCTGCACGCCAAGGCACTGGAGATCGCCGCAGACGAGGCGAGGAAATTCGTGCCTGGCGACCCGATGGACGAAGCCACCACGCTTGGGCCCCTGGCCTTCGCCAGGCACCGCGAGCGGGTGCAGGAGTACATCCGCATTGGACAGGCCGAGGGCGCGCGTCTGGTCACCGGTGGTGCCGAGCCACCCCGTGGCGCGGAGCAGGGCTACTTCGTGCAGCCTACCGTGTTCGGGGAAGTGCTGCCGGGCATGCGCATCGCGCAGGAGGAGATCTTCGGGCCGGTGCTTAGCATTCTGCCGAGCAAGAACGAGGCCGATGCCGTGGCCATTGCCAACGGCACGATCTACGGCCTGAACGGCGCGGTGTGGTCAGCCGATAGCGCGCATGCCGTGCGCGTCGGCCGCCAGTTGCAATGCGGCAAGGTTGACATCAATGGCGGTGGCTTCAACCTGAATGCGCCGGCCGGTGGCTTCAAGCAGTCGGGCATTGGACGCGAGCGTGGGCGCTACGCAATGGAGGAGTTCCTTCAGGTTAAGTCGCTGCAGTTCAACGACGACGAGCTGGCCCGGGCGTCTTGTCCGGAATAGGCAAGTTGGCAGGCATGCCCGCTATGGGCCGCGATGTGCGTTTGAGTGACCCGGCCTGAGGCTTGGAGGCCGCGACCTCGGTTTTTCATTACGAAGACCCGGAGCAGGTATTCCGCTCCGGACACAAGGAGCAGACACCAAGCCAAGCAGCCTACACGACAAGAAAAGGAGACAGCATGCCAGTAGTCGATAAGCCTAGTCGCCGCGATGTGCAAATCACACTGAATAGTAACTTTCGGCCTGGAAGGGCGTGGTCTATAGCCGCGCTGTTGTCCCTTTTCATGCTGATCAATTTTGTGGACAAGATCGCCATAGGATTGGTCGCCGTTCCGCTGATGGACGAATTCAAACTCACACCTAGCCAATATGGTGTGGTTGCCAGCAGTTTCTTTTGGCTATTTTCGATTTCGTGCGTGGCTGGCGGTTTCTTGGCCAACCGGTTCAAAGCCAAGTGGCTTCTTCTGGGGATGGCCGCCATTTGGGCTTTGGCTCAGGTGCCAATTATATTTGCCCAGTCGATGGCGGCGATCATCCTGGCTCGGGTGATTCTTGGAATTGGCGAGGGGCCGGCTTCGCCCATCGCAGTGCATGCGAGCTTCAAATGGTTTCCCAACGAAAAGCGCAATCTGCCGGTGACGGTGATTTTGACAGGAGCCACTGTCGGCTTGTTGATCGCTGGAGTCACGATTCCCCAGATCACCGCACGTTGGGGATGGCGAACGAATTTCGAGATCCTTGCAGTGATTGGCGTTGTCTGGTCGTTGCTTTGGTGGGTGTCGGGTGCGGAGGGAACCATCGAGGACCAAGCCGTGGCAAGCAAAAGCGCAGCAGTTCAGGAGCCTGCCATCCCTTATCGGCGACTGCTGTCTGACCCTACCATTTGGAGCGCCATGGTGCTGCACTTTGTCGCCTATTGGGCCTTGGCATTGTCATTGACCTGGCTGCCCGCCTATATCCAGAAAGGTCTGGGGTTTGACGCGATCAGCTCCGGGCGCCTGTTCGGATTGGTCGTGGCCACTACCGTACCGATCAATCTGTTCGCTTCATGGTGGTCACAACGGCTTTTGGCCAAAGGCAAGACCTCCCGCGTTAGCCGCGCTATTTTGTCCAGCCTGGCCATGGCTCTGGCAGGTGTCCTGCTGCTGATTGGTTTCACGCTGGTAGATCTCAGCCCCATGCAAAAGGTCATTTTGCTTGGGATTGCCTTGGGCCTGCCTCCCATTATCTATTCCTTGGCGCCTGGAATGATCGCTGAGGTCGTGCCACCGTCTCAGCGTGGGGCCATGCTGGCGATTGACAATGCGATAGCGACGTTGGCTGCGATTATTGCGCCAATCGTAACCGGTTGGCTGATTCAGTTTGCCTCTGGAGATTCTCCGGCACGGGGGTATGAACAAGGGTTTGTGGTGAATGGCACCCTGCTTCTGATGGGTGCCTTGGTTGGTCTGATTTGGACAAATCCCGAGGAATCGGTGGCCAAGCTGGTTGAACAAGGAATGAAGCCGGTCAGCTGCCTTTAAGCAGACGCAGGAGGCGTTAATGGAATGGACGCCCCGGCTGGTTGCCTGCCGGGACAGGCTCGGCCTGGCCACGCTGGTATCGCGCCAGGCTTGATCGATAACGGGCGGATTGTCGGCCCTCTGACCGGCTTTTACCTCGCGCTGAACACCTGCAAAGAAGGCCACCACGTCGATCTCAGGGATGCCACTGATTGAGTGAAGGTGTTGGCGTTTGGGCACGAAGCTGACGTACTGCTGGACAGCCTGCATCCCGGCGCGCTCGAACGCTACGGATTGGGGGCCGACGACCACATCGTGCAGGCGGCCACCGGCATGACCATGCTCACGGGCTGCGGGAGCGCCCCACCGATCAGGACCGGCCTTCCCACCGTCGATGCATCGACGGGCATGCACCCCGCTCAACATCCGGGCTTCCTTGCGCGAGCGCGATGCCACCGGACGCAGACGCTTCATCGACATGGCCATGATATTCAGAGTTACGCCGGTCATCTTTTGCGCCAGCCTTGCCTGATGCTCTCGATTTTCCTCTTTATAGCCCCCGATATGGCGTTGTTGCATTACAGGGACTTTCCGTCAATGCAAGCGCTGATCAGTCACTTTTGACTGATCTGTCTGCCAAGACGATCCAGGCGCGTGAAACGAGGAGCCGACTGCACATCTACAGACGGGGTTAGGCACGAGGTGTGCCCCCTCAGAAACAGACCGCGCAGCATGGCTCCATTCAAATCTCGTGACGTCTTGCGACTCACAATGCAACAACGCCGTTCGAAGCCAGGCTGATGGCTGCGTAAACAGCATCAGGCCACGCACAAAATTGATCCTTTGCCATCGATCCGACACCGGCGAGGTGCGTGGCAGGCACCGATTCACCAAAGAAAAAGCCGTGCAGTACACGGCTTTTGTCGTTTGAGCGCTGAGCCTTATTCCACGCGCGTCACCGCCTGGGGCTTGAAGCCCAGGTCTGCGGCCTTGCCCTTGCGGCCGCGGTTGCCGCGGGCATTGTTGAGGCTGCGGATCTCCAGCGTCTCGGTACGTGCCTTGCCGCCACGCCCAACGCCATCCAGCCGGATGCTGCGCGTATAGGCGGCCGCGCCGGCCAGCTGGTCCTTGTCTTCCAGGCTGATCAGCATCAGGCCGCGCCCGCCCTTGGGCATGGCCTTGAGCTCGGCGATCTCGAAGGTCAGAATGCGCCCGCCCACCGAGGCACAGATCACATGGCTGGCGGGGTTGAGCAGACCGGCCCCCTGCTCGCCGCCTTCCACATATTCGGCACGCGCATTCATGGGCACGCCATGCACCACCGAAGGTGCGCACAGGGTCTCGCCCTCGCCCAGCGTGACAAAGGCCTTGCCGGCCTTCTGGCGCGAGACCATATCGCCCACAGTCGCCGTGAAGCCATAGGCACCCGAGCCCGAGAGCAGCAGTTGCGTGCTTTCGCTGCCGGCAAAGTAGTACAGCAGCTGGGTACCGGCTTCGAGCTCGATCATCGTCGTCACGGGCTGTCCGTCGCCGCGTCCGCCCGGCAGGGCCGACACCGGCACCGAATAGACCCGGCCATTGCTGCCAAAGGCCAGCAACTGATCGACGGTGCGGCACTCAAACGTGCCATAGAGACTATCGCCTGCCTTGAAGCTCAGCGTGCCCGCATCCACGCCATGGCCTTGACGCGTGCGCACCCAGCCCTTTTCGGAAATGATCACGGTCGTGGGTTCATCCACCACCTTGACCTCGGCCACCACCTTTTTCTCCTCGTGGATCAGCGTGCGACGGGCATCGCCAAAGGTCTTGGCATCGGCTTCGATTTCCTTGCAGATCAGGCGGCGCATGGTCGCCTCGCTGCCCAGGATGTCCTCAAGCTTGCCCTGCTCGCTGCGCAGCTCCTTGAGCTCCTGCTCGATCTTGATGGCTTCCAGGCGCGCCAGCTGACGCAGACGGATTTCAAGAATGTCCTCGGCCTGACGCTCGGAGAGATTGAAGGCATCGATCAGGGCCTGCTTGGGTTCATCGCTGGCGCGGATGATGGCAATGACCTTGTCGATATTGAGCAGCACGGCCTGGCGGCCTTCGAGAATGTGGATGCGATCGAGCACCTTTTCCAGCCGGTGCCGGCTGCGTCGCGTCACGGTCTGGAAGCGGAAGGCAATCCATTCCTCCAGCATCTGGCGCAGCGACTTCTGCACCGGGCGGCCGTCGAGGCCGATGCTGGTCAGATTGATCGAGCTCGAAGACTCCAGGCTGGTGTGGGCCAGCAGCGCCGTGATCAGCTCCGACTGCGGAATCTTGCCGGTCTTGGGTTCGAACACGATGCGTACCGGAGCATCCTTGCTCGATTCGTCACGCACGCAGTCCAGCACGGCCAGCATGCTGGCCTTGAGCTGGGTCTGCTCCTGGCTCAGCGCCTTCTTGCCGGTCTTGACCTTGGGATTGGTGATGTCCTCGATCTCTTCGAGCACCTTCTGGGCCGACACGCCGGGCGGCAGCTCGGTCACCACCAGCTGCCACTGGCCGCGTGCCAGCTCTTCGATCTTCCAGCGCGCACGCACCTTGAGACTGCCGCGGCCCGTGCGGTAGGCATCGGCAATATCGCTGCTCGATGAAATGATCTGGCCTCCGCCCGGATAGTCGGGGCCGGGAATCAGCGCCAGCAGCTCTTCCTCGGGCAGCTGAGGCTTCTTGATCAGGGCCACGCAGGCTGCCGCCACCTCGGGCAGATTGTGGCTGGGGATTTCCGTTGCCAGGCCCACGGCAATGCCGCTGGCGCCATTGAGCAGCGAGAACGGCAGGCGGGCCGGAAGCTGCTTGGGCTCCTGGGTGCTGCCGTCGTAGTTGGGCACGAAGTCCACCGTGCCCATATCGATTTCGTCGAGCAGCAGGCCGGTGATCTTGGAAAGACGTGCCTCGGTGTAACGCATGGCCGCTGCACCATCGCCGTCGCGGCTGCCGAAGTTGCCCTGCCCGTCGACCAGCGGGTAGCGCTGATTGAAGTCCTGCGCCATGCGCACCAGTGCGTCATAGGCCGACTGGTCGCCGTGCGGGTGAAAGCGGCCCAGCACGTCGCCGACGACACGGGCGCTCTTGACCGGCTTGGCCGCCGTATTGCCGTTCGGGCCGCTATAGCCCAGGCCCATGCGGTCCATGGCATAGAGAATGCGGCGCTGCACGGGCTTGAGGCCATCGCTGACATCCGGCAGGGCACGACCCTTGACCACCGATAAAGCGTATTCGAGATAGGCGCGCTGTGCGTATTGACCCAGGTCCAGTGCATCGCCAGCGGCTTGTTGAGACAAATCCAGTGTGGTTTGATCGCTCATGAATTCTTTGTGATTTTCCAAATTGCGCCGATCCGGCGACTCAAGGTATTTGCGCGTCCGCAGCCGCAGAGGCTGCGCCCGGCAGAGTCATGCGTATGCGGGAGCCGCCGCGGCCAGCCGGGCCGGCCGCAGCCAGCCGCCCGCTCAGGGGCCGCGCTGCCTGCAGCTGCTCGTAGATGCCGGTGACGGCCTTGACGTAATTCATTGTTTCTTTGTAGGGCGGAATGGCCTTGCCGAATTTCTGCACCGCACCTTCGCCCGCGTTATAGGCGGCCAGCACCAGATCGAGCCGTCCCGGGAACAAGTCCATCAGATAGCTCAGGTAACGCGCGCCGGCAGGCACGTTCACGGCCGGGTCGGCCAGTTGCTGCTGCATGCTGCGCTTTTTGCTGGCCGATACGCCAAAGCGCTCGGCCGTGGCCGGCATCAGCTGCATCAGGCCGACAGCGCCCTTGGGCGAAACGGCCTGGGCATCGAAGCCGGACTCCACGGCGATCACGGCCTTGATCAGGTCGTAGTCCACGCCGGTTCTCTCGGCCGCCTTCTGCAGATGCGGCCTCACGCTCTTGTAGCGCGGCGAGACCTCGAAAAAGCTCTGCATGCGCGTGCGGGCGTTGAGCCCCTCGGACGCCGAATCCGGCTTCAGCTGCAGGCCCGGCTGGCTGCTGTCGTAGAGCTCGCCCTTGAAGAACAGCTTGTAGCGCTCATCCAGCGCCTCGGCAGCAAAGTGCGTGACGCCGAATTCGTCGACATAGGCCCAGAGATCGGCATGCGCCGCCGGTGCCAGGGCCAGCCAGCCCGAGCCCGCCAGCAAGGCAGAGGCCACCACACGTCGCAAACGCACAGACGCGAACCCGCCGCGCGCAGGCCGCTGGCTGGGTGAGGCATCGAACATGGGCTTGTGCATGGCTGGCTCCATCGACCGCTGGTGAGCGCTAGTGCAGGCGTTGGCAACGCCCCCGCCTAGATATCGACCTCCACGGCATCGCCATGCAGCTCCATCAGCTCGCGACGGGCGGCGGCTTCGCCCTTGCCCATGAGCTTGGTGACCACGGCCTCCGACTGTGCAAAGTCCAGATTCATGAACTGCACCGGCAGCAGACGACGCGTATCGGGGTTCAGCGTGGTTTCCCACAGCTGTTCGGCATTCATCTCGCCCAGGCCCTTGAAACGGCTGACCTGGCATTTCTCGCGCGGCACGCCGTCCTTGGCGCATTTCTCGATGATGGCATCGAGCTCGCCCGCATCGAGCGCATAGACCTTGATGGCCGGCTTCTTGCCGCGCGCAGGCACGTCCACACGGAACAGCGGCGGCAGCGCCACATGGATGTGACCGGCTTCGATGAGCTTGGGGAAATGCTTGAAGAACAGCGTCAGCAGCAGCACCTGGATATGCGAGCCGTCCACGTCCGCATCCGAGAGAATGCAGATCTTGCCGTAGCGCAGGCCGGACAGATCGGGCTCGTCATTGGGGCCATGCGGATCCACGCCGATCGCCACCGAGATATCGTGGATTTCGTTGTTGGCGAACAGCCGGTCGCGGTCCACCTCCCAGGTGTTGAGCACCTTGCCGCGTAGCGGCAGGATGGCCTGGGTTTCCTTGTCGCGGCCCATCTTGGCGCTGCCGCCGGCAGAGTCGCCCTCGACCAGAAACACTTCGTTGACGGCTATGTCCTTGCTCTCGCAATCGGTCAGCTTGCCTGGCAGCACGGCCACGCCGCTGCCCTTGCGCTTTTCAACCTTCTGGCCGGCCTTCTGGCGGGTCTGAGCGGCCTTGATGGCGATCTCGGCCAGCTTCTTGCCCCAGTCCACATGCTCGTTGAGCCACAGCTCCAGCGCCGGGCGCACAAAGCCCGAGACCAGGCGCACGGCATCGCGCGAGTTCAGGCGCTCCTTGATCTGGCCCTGGAACTGCGGATCGAGCACCTTGGCGTTAAGCACATAGCTGGCGCGCGCAAACACGTCGTCGGGCATGAGCTTCACTCCCTTGGGCAGCAGCGAGTGCATGTCGATGAAGGCCTTGACGGCCTGGAACAGGCCGTCGCGCAGGCCGCTGTCATGCGTGCCGCCCGCCGTGGTGGGAATCAGGTTGACATAGCTTTCGCGCAGCGGCGCGCCGTCTTCGGTGAAGGCCACGCACCAGGCCGCGCCCTCGCCTTCGGCAAAGCTGTCGTTGTTCTTGTCGGCAAAGCCCTCGCCCTCGAACAGGGGAATGACGGGCTCGCCATGCAGGCTCTGCGCCAGATAGTCGCGCAGGCCGCCCTTGAACTGCCAGCTCTGGGTATCACGCGACTTTTCGTTGATCAGCGAAACGGCGACGCCGGGCATGAGCACGGCCTTGCTGCGCAGCAGATGCACCAGCTCGCCCATGGGCAGGGCCGAGGACTCGAAGTATTTGGCATCGGGCCAGGCACGTACCGTCGTGCCCTGCTTGCGCTCGCCGGCCTGCAGAGGGCGCACCTTGAGCGGCTCGATCACGTCGCCGCCCGAGAACACCAGCGTGGCCACCTGGCCGTCGCGGTGCACCTGCACCTCCAGGCGCGTGGCCAGCGCATTCGTCACCGACACGCCCACGCCGTGCAGACCGCCCGAGAAGCTGTAGGCGCCGCCATTGCCCTTGTCGAACTTGCCGCCCGCGTGCAAACGCGTGAACACCAGCTCCACCACGGGGGCCTTCTCCTCGGGGTGCAGACCGAAGGGAATGCCGCGCCCGTCGTCCTCCACACTGTAGGAGCCGTCGGCATGCATGGTGAACTTGATTTTCTTGCCATAGCCGGCAAGCGCCTCGTCGGCTGCGTTGTCGATCACCTCCTGCAGGATGTGCAGGGGGTTGTCGGTGCGCGTATACATGCCGGGACGCTGTTTGACAGGCTCCAGACCCTTGAGAACGCGGATCGAGCCTTCGGAATATTCGTTGGACGGTTTGACTGCCATGGGGGCGGATTGTAGTAGCCTCTCCGGATGAGAGCTGGATAAATTCACAGTTGTTTACTCCCAATACTCTTGCACAAAGCCCGAACATCTGTCTTGGCAACGTGTTTTTACCGGGTCTTTATCGCTGCGGATACTCTTAAAACAATAGCATTTACCGCATGTCACTCATGCGTTATGGATAGTTTCAAATCCATATCTATTGCATGGATTGCGCAAGGCGCTCACTTTTTATTTTTTCTGCCCGGCTCCAGCTCCCGCGCCGCAGCTTGCCGGTCACGCATTCTGGCAGGCCAGCCTGCCACGCATGTGACGGCCTGTGCAGGCGCAAAACAGCTTGTTTCGTTAAAGTGGCAAGTTGACCGCTCCCCAGGCCTTTTTTCGCACACACGGCATGACTACAAAGACAACTCAAGCCCCCATGTCCATGGCGCAGATTCTTCTGTGCGGTGGCGCCATCGTCACGCTCTCCATGGGCATACGCCACGGCTTCGGCCTCTGGCTGCAGCCCATCACCCAGGAGATGGGCTGGACGCGCGAGAACTTTTCCCTGGCCATTGCCGTGCAGAACCTGTCCTGGGGCATCCTGGGCATCTTCGTCGGCATGCTGGCCGACCGCATCGGCGCCTTCAAGGTGCTGATCGGCGGCTCCATCCTCTATGCGCTGGGCCTGGCCGGCATGGCGCTGTCTCCCGATGCCACCGTGTTTTTGCTGACCGCCGGCGTGCTGATCGGCGCGGCCCAGGCCGGCACCACCTATGCCGTGATCTACGGCGTGCTGGGCCGGCAGATTCCTGTGGCGCGGCGCAGCTGGGCCATGGGCGTGGCCGCTGCGGCAGGCTCGTTCGGCCAGTTCTTCATGGTGCCCGTGGAGGGCAAGCTGATCGCGCAGTTCGGCTGGTCCAATGCCTTGCTGATACTGGCGCTGTTCGCGCTGCTGATCGCCGCCCTGGCCTTTGGCCTGCGGGAGCCGGGCTTTGGCGGCAGCACGCCCATCAAGCGCGAGCAGACCGTGGGCCAGGCGCTCAGGGAAGCCTGGACCTACCCCAGCTTTCTGCTGCTGATGGCGGGCTATTTTGTCTGCGGCTTCCAGGTCATGTTCATCGGAGTGCACATGCCCAGCTATCTGAAGGACTTCGGCATGGCGCCCCATGTGGCCAGCTATTCGCTGGCCCTGGTCGGCCTGTTCAATATCTTCGGCACCTATCTGGCCGGCAATCTGGGCCAGAAGCTGCCCAAGCGCTATCTGCTGTCGGGCATCTACGGCCTGCGCTCGGTGGCCACCGTGGCCTTTTTGCTGGCCCCGCTGTCGCCCTGGTCGGTCTATGCCTTCTGCGCCGCCATGGGCTTTCTGTGGCTGTCCACCGTGCCGCTGACCAATGCCACCATCGCCCAGATCTTCGGCGTGCAGCATCTGTCCATGCTGGGCGGCTTTGTCTTCTTCAGCCACCAGATCGGCAGCTTCCTGGGCGTATGGCTGGGCGGCTATCTCTACGATATCAACGGCAACTACGATATGGTCTGGTATATCTCGATTGCCCTGGGCATTTTTGCCGCCATCGTCAACCTGCCCGTGCGCGAGGCAGCCATTGTGCGCGGCACGCCCAGCGCCGCCTGATTCCGGAGACACCACATGCAGCTCAAACTCTGGCAACGCATCTCCATCTGGTGTGCCGTGCTCGTGCTGCTGCTGGCGGTGTTTGCCCTGTATCTGCAACCGGAATTCATGCTCACACTGGCAGACCAGGTCTGGGCCTGCTTCTGAGCTCATGGGCAAGCCGCCCGGGCGGCATGGCCGGGAGAGAGCATGACCCGCATCATCATCACCGGAGCCTCGGACGGCATAGGCGCCGAAATGGCCCTCCAGCTGGCACAAACCCATCAGAGCCGGCTGCAGCTGACGCTGGCCGCGCGCAACGCCGGCAACCTGCAAGCCGTGGCAGAGCAATGCCGGGCCCTGGGGGCGCAGGTGCAGGAAGTTCCCACCGATGTGAGCGAAGAGGCCCAGTGCCGTGCCCTGATCGACGCCGCCGTGCAGCAGTTTGGCGGGCTGGACGCCCTGATCAACAACGCCGGGGTCTCGGCCCATGCGCTGTTCGAACAGGTCAGCGCGCAAGACCTGGGCTGGTATGAGAGGCTGATGCGCATCAACCTCTGGGGCAGCGTCTGGTGCACCCATGCGGCGCTGCCGCACCTCAAGGCCAGCCACGGCTCCATCGTCGCCGTGTCTTCGCTGGCCGGGCTGATCGGCGTACCGGGCCGCACGGCCTATAGCGCCAGCAAGTTCGCCATGGCCGGCTTCTTCGAAGCCCTGCGCATCGAACTCAAGCCCGCCGGCGTGAGCGTGACCACCGCCTACCCCGGCGTGGTGGATACGCGCATCCGCTACCACGGCTACAACGCCAGAGGCGAGGCCGCAGGCGTCAGCGGCCTCAGGGAAGACGGCGCGATGACGGTGGCCGAATGCGCGCGCCTCATACTGGACGGCATGAGACGCCGCCAGCGCGAGGTGGTGATGACCGGCAAGGGCAAGCTGGGTCGCTTCATCAAGCTGATCGCCCCGGGCATGGTGGAAGACATGGCCCTGGCCGCGCTCAAGGACGATGTGAAGCCGCACTGAGCCGACGCGAGCTGCTGCCGACGCAGCGACGCACAGGACATGCAAGGATTGGGCTGCGGGCACTGCTATAGTTTTCGCAAGATGACAAGCAACTCCCTGCCTCCCACCCCCGCCACCATTGCGGCGATTTCCGCCGGCCACTGCGCGCAGGCGCCCTCCGCCTGGATTGCCCGCTTTGCCCATCTGGTACGCCCGCAGGGCTCGGTGCTGGACCTGGCCTGCGGCATGGGTCGCCATACGCGTTTCTTCTCGGCCTTGAACCACACTCTGACCAGCGTGGACAAGGCACCGGAGGCGACCCGGTCCGTGGCGGATATCGCCGAGACGATTACCGCCGATATCGAAAACAACGCCTGGCCTCTGACGGGCCGCAGCTTTGACGGCGTGGTCATCACCAACTATCTGTGGCGTCCGCTGTGGCCGCTGATTCTGGACAGCGTCAAGCCCGGCGGCGTGCTGCTCTACGAAACCTTTGCCCAGGGCAACGAGGCCTATGGCAAGCCCTCGCGCCCGGACTTCCTGCTGGCTCCCGGCGAGCTGCTGCAGGTCTGCGCCGGCTGGAACGTCGTCGCCTACGAACACGGCCTGCTTGAGCAGCCCACGCGCGTGGTGCAGCGCATTGCCGCCATCCGGCCCGATGACGCGGCCGCAACTGCCGCACCAGCAGCACTGCTGCAAGCCTGACGCCCTCCTTCTGCATCCACCTGCACCCGACTGCCATGCCCGCCTACGCCCTGCTGCTTGCCCACGACGAGCACCCCAGTCCTGATACAGAGTGGCCCGCAGAACCCGGCGGCAGTTGCGACGGCTGGGCCGAATGGTTCAGCAGCACGCCGCTGCTGTTCAGCGTGCTGCTGGGCGATGCACGGCATCTGCCCGAACTGGTCCCCTGCAGCGCCTACCAGGACAAGCAAAGCCTCGCGGCCCTGGCCGCGCCCATGGAACAGGTTCAGGCCCGCTGGCAATGGCTCAGGGGCGTGATGGAACCACTGCCGGCACACTGGCCAGGCTCTGTCAGCAGGCAATGGCAGGAGATTGACCGTGTCATCCGCACCAGCGCGCGCCAGTGGCTGCTGCTGGACTGCGCGACGCTATGTCCGCATGACTTTGACGAAGCGGAGTTCACGACCTTTTTGCAGGCCCAGCGCGAGCTATGCCGGCAATGGAGCTGCAGCGGCGCCGAGCTGCCCGAATCCCTGCAGGCCTTGAAGCGGGCGCCGCAATCCCATCTGGGATGGTGGAGCGGCTCGGTCATTGCCCGCACCAAGGTCATCGAGCAGCAAAGCGAAGAAGACTGGCCCTCCTGGCTGGCCGATCACTACGAACTGCGCCACCATGGCGCCTGGGACGAAGCGACCGAAAGCTATTACGTCATGCCCAGGCTGCACCCGCGCACAGGCCTGAAGCCGCAAAACGAGGCCGAGCGCGACCACTGGCCTGTGGGCATGGTCACGCCCTATGGCCGCTGGCTGCAGCGCCCCGTGGAAGGCGCGAGCATGACTTTTGTCTCCGGCGAGCATCTGAGCGTGCACTATCCCGAGACCACGCCGGGCGAAGGCGCAAGGTCCGGCATCAAGGATTTGAACGGCATCTGGCTGGTATCGCCCTCTGCGGGCTATCGCGACGCCTATGCCGTCACGCCCCAGGTGATGGCCTGCCGATCACCGGGGCAGGAAAACATGCAGGACCTGCGCAGCCTGCCCGGCCTCGCGCTGCTGCACGAAGGACTCGGCAGCATCGACTACAACAAGGAACAGGACGAATTCATCCGTGCCGAAAAAGGCCCGTACAGCAACTCGTGCCAGTTGCTGCTCAAGCCCGACGGCCACCCACTGTTTGATGCGGGCCGCTATGAGCACATCAACGACTTCAGCACCAAGACAGACCTGGCCGTCGCCTGCGTCCGGGAACCCTTTGTCAACGAGCAGGGCGAGCAGGAGTTGCGCATTCTCGAAGGCGTGATTGACATCCGCGGCCAGGAAATCATCCCCTGCCGGTTCAAGACCATAGAGCGCGGCTTCAGCAGCTCGCCCCCCAAGATATTTCCCGGCCGCAAGCTTCTGGCCATCACCGAAAAAGGCGAGCCACGCATCTTCGGCACCAAAGGCAAGCTGCTGGCCGCCCCTGATATCTGGTGCCCGCCGCTGAACTGCAGCCCGAAGAAAAATGAACTGCTCGCCTTTATGGGCGAGGGAGCTGAGGCCGAGCTGGTCCTGTTCTCCATCCGGGATTTCAGCATCACCCGCACCGGGGAAACCTGGGAGGACTACCGCAATGCGCTGCGCGGCATGTTCAAGGGCCTGGGGGGCGACGCCCCCGAAGCCACGACCATGACCCGCGCAGAACTGATGGAAGCCGAAGATCCGGCCTGGATGCAGGACATATCGCGCATTCTTTGCCTGAACGACGAAAGCCGGGCTGCAGACCTGCTGCAGCAATGGCGCGACTGCGTGGCGGCACCTGATCCTGACGACATGGGCCGGGACGAAGATGACGAGAGTGACCCCGATGTCATGCATCTGCCCGCTGGTGAAAACGCGCTGACCCTGTACTGGGTGCATCTGCTGGCCGTTGCCGGTCAGTTCGCCCGCTTTGACTGGAAGGATGCCGACGGCATTGCAAACACGCACTGGCTGCCCGGCACCGATGACTGGCAATGGGACACGCCCGCTGACGGTGTTGAATCGGGCCTGGAGAACATGGCCGAACATCTGGCCGGCCGCCAGCTGGCCCTGATCAAGCTGGCCACCGATGACGACAGCCTGCGCGTGACCGTGGTGCGCGCGGCCGATGCCGAGGACTTCATGGAGCGGCTGGCGCAGGCCCATATCAGCGCCTGGAAGTACAGCGCGAACTGATGGCAGCACCGTGCCACGGCAGTGCTTGCCGGCCTGGTCCGAGGGCGAAAGCAAAGCCTGCGGCAGTATCTTCAGCAACGGCAAAGCCGTGCAAAGGCCTTCATGCTGTCTAGAACAGACCCGTCCTCAACAAACAATATGACGCACAAATTTTAAATATTTCGTCATTTCGTCATTTATCAACAACACTTCGACAAAAACAGAGTTTTGCTAGACACTGTTGACAGCAAACCACTGCTTGCACCCTGTCCCTGTTTGTAGAATTCATTTTTACCGTTTTCTGATTGCGGATATGACATCACCCTCCGTTGCTCTCACTGGCAGCATTGTTGCCCTCATTACGCCCATGCTCGAAGACGGTAGCGTCGACTACCCGTCGCTGCGCAAACTCATCGACTGGCATGTGGCCGAAGGCACCAGCTGCATCGGTGTGGTCGGCACTACCGGTGAATCGCCCACAGTGAATGTCGAAGAGCATTGCGAAATCATTCGTGTCGCCGTGGAACAGGCCGCCGGCCGCGTCTCCATCATGGCCGGCTGCGGCGCCAACAGCACGCACGAAGCCATCGAGCTGGCCAAGTACGCCAAGAAGGTGGGCGCCGACAGCCAGCTGCAGGTCGTTCCCTACTACAACAAGCCCACACAGGAAGGCCAGTACCAGCACTTCAAGGCCATCGCAGAAGCCACTGGCGACCTGCCCGTGATTCTGTACAACGTGCCCGGTCGCTCGGTTGCGGACATGCAGCATGACACCGTGCTTCGCCTGGCCCAAATCCCCGGCATCATCGGCATCAAGGAAGCCACCGGCAACATCGAGCGTGCTCAATGGCTGATCCGCGACGTGCCTGCCGGCTTCGGCGTCTACTCCGGTGACGACCCCACCGCAGTGGCACTGATGCTGTGCGGCGGCCACGGCAACATCAGCGTGACGGCCAACGTCGCTCCCCGCCTGATGAGCGAGCTGTGCAAGGCCGCCATGGCCGGCGATACCAAGCGCGCCATGGAAATCCAGTTCAAGCTCATGCCCCTGCACAAGAGCCTGTTTGTCGAAGCCAATCCCATTCCCGTGAAATGGGCAGCAGCCCGCATGGGTTTGTGCGGCCCCGCCATGCGTCTGCCCATGACGCCGCTGAGCGAGCAATGCGAAGCAGTTGTTGAGGATGCTCTGCGTAAAGTTGGCGTACTCTGATCGAGTTGCGCTAAGCTAGCGGTTTTTCGCACATAGCTTGAACGCTACCCAAGGACAATCCGCGTGAAACAACAAACAGCACGTTTGAGCCTGCTCAGCATCGCGCTGGGCCTGTCTGCCTGCACGACCACGTTCCAAGAGACCAAGATCGACTACAAGAGCGCGGGCAAGAATCAAGCTCCCTCTCTTGAAGTCCCTCCGGATCTGACGCAACTGTCGCAAGACTCGCGCTATACCGTCCCTGGTGGCGTGGTATCCGCTGCTGCCATGCAGGCCAATGCCAAGGCCGCCAAGCCTGCCGACAACAACACTGCGACCAACAAGATTGGCGACGTCCGCATCGAGCGCGACGGTGCCGAGCATTGGCTCGTGGTTGATCGTGCAGCCGACAAGCTCTGGGAGCCCACTCGCGACTTCTGGCTGGAAAACGGCTTCATCTATGCGATGGAAGACCGCCAGCTGGGTATTCTCGAGACCGACTGGGCCGAGAACCGCGCCAAGCTGCCTCAGGACATCATCCGCAAAAGCCTGGGCAAGGTGTTCGACTCGCTCTACTCCACCAGCGAGCGCGACAAGTTCCGCACCCGCCTGGAGCGCGAACCCGATGGCAAGACCCGCATCTATGTCACCCACCGTGGCATGCAGGAGGTCTATACCAGCGAGCGCAAGGACAACACCATCTGGCAACCGCGTCCCCGCGACCCCGAGCTGGAGACCGAATTCCTGCGCCGCATCATGGTCAAGCTGGGCGTGAGCGAAGAGCAGGCCTCTGCCGTTGCCAAGGCCGACAGGTCTGCAGCCACCACCTCGACCAGCGCACGCATGGACACCGTCAACGGCGTGCCCACACTGCAGCTGGAAGAAGGCTTCGAGCGCGCATGGCGCCGCGTTGGCGTGGCACTGGACCGCACCGGCTTCACCGTGGAAGACCGCGACCGCAGCCGTGGCCTCTACTATGTGCGCTATGTGGATCCCAATGCCAAGCAGGAGTCCAAGGGCTTCTTCAGCAAGATCTTCAGCCAGGGCAAGGAAGCCGCCGCACCTCAGAAGTACCAGATCCAGGTCAAGGGCGATGGCAACAAGACCCAGGTCAGCGTGCTCAATGAGCAAGGCCAGCCGGACAGCAGCGCCAACGGCCAGCGCATCGTGCGCATCATCACCGATGATCTGAAGTAATAAGCATTGCTCGCATTCAAAAGCCACCTGGCTCGGCCCTGGTGGCTTTTTTCATGCCCGAACGAATCGAACTTCGGCTTGAGGGCCGCAATGCACATGGCGCGCTTGCCCGAGAGAATCAGACCAAGTGCCGACACAGGTGCAGACCTTGTATGTCGACAAGCATCCGCAGTTCGAAAATCCGCTGCAAAACCCAGACGTAAAAAAACCGCACCTGAGTGCGGTTTTTTTTACGCTCAAGGCCTGGGCCTCAAGCTGGCTGATGCAGCAAATTACTTGGCAGCAGGAGCTTCAGCGGCGGGAGCAGCAGGAGCGTCAGCGGCAGGAGCAGCAGGAGCGTCAGCGGCGGGGGCAGCAGGAGCGTCAGCGGCAGGAGCAGCAGGTGCGTCAGCGGCGGGGGCAGCAGGAGCTTCAGCAGCAGGAGCGGGAGCAGCAGGAGCTTCCACAGCAGGAGCGGGAGCAGCAGGAGCTTCTTCCTTCTTGCCGCAAGCAGCCAGAGCAGCAGCAGCGATCACGGTAGCCAGAATCAGAGAGTTCTTCATGACGATTTCCTAAATGGTAGGTTCAGCAGACGGTATGCAGATTGCCATTACGGTCAGCCTTTTGCAGCTATTGATCGCTATGGCAGATCAGGTCAAACGATAAATTCGACTCAGACCGCATTATAGGTAGTTTTGCCCATTGCTGACTGATACTGACAGCAACTAAACAATTCTGCACAAATCGGTGCGTTCTCATTTACCGGGCAAGCCCACGCTTGCCTTGAGTCACACTGTGGAGCATAAATTTCTTCCTGTCAAATCCCTGACAGAGCTTTGACGAAGATTTACATAATCTACACAAAGCCTGCGAAATCGACAGAAGCCACAGAGGACAAACCCGTAAGTTAGCACGATCGCTGTTACAAGTCCACCCTGTTTCAGTCGCCTGAGCGAACCCAGCCCGCATCGAACCACGACGACAGCAACTCCAGCGCGTCATCGCTGGCAGTTGCCAGATCCTTGCGCGACAGCGCCCGGGTGTCAGCCAGCTTGCGCATCAGCGTGGCATCGCGGCCGCCAGCCAGATAGCTTTCGCCATTGATGAAGATGTGCTTGGCGTCATACATCATGCGCGTGCGGCGATCCAGCACCACGCTCTCGAACATGCCGTTTTCATCGCCATGCTCGAACCAGACATTGGGCTTGGGGTCGCTCAGGTACTCGCCCAGCGCGCGCTCCAGCGCCAGCGGCTCGGCCATGGCCTTCTTCAGTGCCTCGCGGGCAAAGTCATACATGGCTTCTGGAATCAGCGCCGGGTTGCTCACGGCCTCCTGCTTGGGGTCGCGATAGATGACCGGAGTTTCGGGCTCGTCGGGCTCGTCCGACATGCGCAGCAGCAACTCGCGGCCCAGTTCGCTGCGATCGGGCGAGCGAAAGCCTATCGAATACGTCATGCATTCGCCCTCTGCCACTCCGTCATGCGCCCATTTGGGCGGTAGATACAGCATGTCGCCGGGCTCCAGAACGAACTCTTGCTCGGGCTCGAAATTGGAGAGAATTTTCAGTGGCTTGCCCTGCTGCAGAGACAGGTCTTTTTGACGACCGATGCGCCAGCGGCGCTTGCCCTGGGCCTGCAGCAGAAACACGTCATAGCTGTCGAAGTGCGGACCTACGCCTCCCTGATCGGTAGCAAAGCTGATCATCAGATCATCGAGGCGCGCCTCGGGCACAAAGCGGAATTGCTGCAGCAACTCATGCGCCTTGGCGTCATGCATGTCCACGCCCTGCACCAGCACCGTCCAGCCCGGCTTGGTCAATGCAGGCAGGCTGCGACGGGACAGCGGGCCGTGGCTGAGCTTCCAGTTGTCGCCTTCGAGCTGCTGGATCAGGCGCGACTCCACGCCATCCTCGCCCGCCATGGCCAGCAGTCGGGCGCGCGGAATCGGGGCCTTGAAGCCGGGAATGGCCTGGCGCACCAGCAAGGGCTTTTTGTGCCAGTGGCGGCGCATGAATTGAGAGGCGGTAAGTCCACCCAGCAGGGTGAGCGGCGTATTGATGTCCATGAATCCAGTCCTGCTTTCTAAGCAACGGACTGCATTGTCCTATAGGCCTCGATATCGCTGGTCGGCACAGATCAATGACCAAGCGCTCTGAACTCGGACGGCGACATGCCGGCATAGGCCTTGAAGGCACGGCTGAAGTGCGCGCTGTTGCCAAAACCGCAGCCCATGGCAATCTCTGTAATGGTGCGGTGCGCGAGCGCCGGGGAATGCAGCTCCCGCATGCAAAGCTCCAGCCGGCTTTGCTGGATGAAGCCGCCCAGCGACTGGTCTCGCCCCGAAAAGGCGTTGTGTAGATGCCGACGGCTGCAATTGAGTGCTTCGGCCACCTGATCGACAGACAGCCCGGGGTCGCGCACATGGCTGGCCACATGCTCGCAGATGCGGTCGTACAGGGCCTGCTTTTGCGTCACCGCCGTGGCCTGCCCGCCAAGTGCCTGCAGGGACAGATGCACCATATCCACCAGCAACTCCCCGGCGCGGCGTGCCAGCGGTGCCGTCATATTGTCCAGTTCCTGGTAAGTGCTGCGCATGGTCTGCAGAGCAATGCGCGCAATGCCGGCGCTGCCCCCCACCGATCGACCCATGAGGTTTTCCAGACGCAGGCCTCGCTCGGCAATGCTCTGTTTGGGCACCATCATGATCAGATGCTCCGTGTGCTGGGGATTGGCCACCACATAGGGCTGCGAGGTGTCATAAATGGCCCAGCTGCCATTGCTCACGCAGGCCTTGCTGCCGTACTGCTCCACCTCGGCATGGCCGCTCCAGGGCGCCACGATCTTGAGATAGGCCGCTTCGCTGTCGCGCAGACGGTGGCTGTCGCGTATGACGCGGTGGCGCCCGGCGTCCAGCTTGGTGAGCATCACATCGCCTGCATATGCCACGCTCAGATGCCCGTCAAAACAGGTGTCGCCATACAGATCCGTATCGAGACCCGAGAACAGCTGCGCCATCCAGCCCTGCCAGGCTGGTGCAGTTTCCTTCTCGGGAAGACCATCGGTACTCAGTACCACGGGCGCGGTCATGGGCCTTGACTCCTCGTTGTATCTATCTCTGCCTGTGCCGACAAAGTACGACAATTATCGGTAAGTGAGCACTTTCGTGCTCAGACCGGAAAGAATCTCCCACACTGCATTCAAACTAGTGCAAACCCTAGGTCTCGTGCACGATTCGTCAAACGGTTTGTGCACATTGCGCACAGCATCTTGCCAAGGCTTTTCCTACGATCTCACACACGCCAGTGTCAGGCGAAACACCACAAAAGGTGGAGACAAGCCCGGTGACACAAGCCTTGTGCAACGACACCAGCTCCCACTTTTTCAACTTGCAGCAACAAGCAGTGACCGCGGTCACGCGCCCTTGGTAGTGAAGGAAGCGAAGATGATTGAACAAAGCATGCTCATCGGCGGTCAGACCGCACAGGCCAGCAATGGCGCCACTTTCGAGCGCAGAAACCCTCTGGACGGATCGGTCGCCACGCGCGCCCCGGCCGCCACGACAGCCGACGCCGTGCGTGCCGTGGAAGCCGCTCAGGCGGCCTTCCCTGCCTGGGCAGCCCTGGGCCCCACGCAGCGCCGGTTGATGCTGATGAAGGCCTCCCAGGCCCTGGAAGCAAAGGCCGAGGCCTTTGCCGCAGCCATGGCAGCAGAAACCGGTGCCTCCGGCATCTGGGCCGGCTTCAATGTGCATCTGGCGGCCAATATGTTTCTCGAAGCCGCATCGCTGACCACCCAGATCAACGGCCAGCTGATTCCTTCGGACATTCCCGGCAGCATGGCCATGGCCGTGCGCCAGCCTGCCGGCGTGGTGCTGGGCATCGCCCCCTGGAATGCCCCCATCATTTTGGCCGTGCGCGCCATTGCCACGCCCCTGGCCTGCGGCAATACCGTGATCCTCAAGGGCTCGGAACTGTGTCCCGCCACCCACGGCCTGATCATCGAAGCGCTGCAGGAAGGCGGCTTGCCGCCCGGCGTGGTGAACTTTGTGACCAATGCGCCCGAAGACGCCGGTGCAGTGGTCGAAGCCATGGTGGCCCACCCCGCCGTGCGCCGCGTGAACTTCACCGGCTCCACGCGCGTAGGTCGCATCATCGGCCAGACCTGTGCCAAATACCTCAAGCCCGTCATCCTGGAGCTGGGCGGCAAGGCCCCATTCCTGGTCCTGGACGATGCCGACATCGACTCCGCAGTGGCTGGCTGCACCTTTGGCGCCTTCGCCAACTCGGGCCAGATATGCATGTCCACCGAACGCATCATCGTGGACGAGGCCGTGGCCGAGGAGTTCATCGGAAAACTGGTGGCCCGCGCCACAACCCTGCCTCTGGGCGATCCCCGCAAAGGCCCTGTGGTGCTGGGCTCCGTCGTGGACATGAACACCGTGCACCGCGTCAACGAACTCATCGACGACGCCGTGGGCAAGGGCGCCAGGATTCTTTGCGGCGGCAAGGCCAGCGACACCCTCATGGCCGCCACGCTGATAGACGGAGTGACTCCCGAGATGCGAATCTTCCGTGAAGAGACCTTTGCCCCGGTGAAAGCCATCGTGCGCGTGCGTGGCGAAGAGCAGGCCATCGCCATGGCCAACGACAACGAGTTCGGCCTGTCTTCCGCCGTCTACACCAGGGACACGGCCCGTGGCTGGCGCGTGGCCGGCCGCATCGAGGCGGGCATCTGCCATGTCAACGGCCCCACCGTGCACGACGAAGCACAGATGCCTTTCGGCGGCGTGAAGAACTCGGGCTACGGTCACTTTGGCGGCCAGGCCGGCATCGATGCCTTCACCGACACCCGCTGGATCACCATGCAGACCACCGCACGTCACTACCCCTTCTAAAGCGCCCAGGACAGCAGCCATAACCGGCTGGCCTGACTGCTGTCTTCGCTTGAAACCTCCATCGCGGGCACTGGGCCATGAGGCAAAGACCTCAGGTGCAGCCGCCCGCATGGGCAAGGCGCGAACCCCAACCTGCGCCTTGTGTCTGCCGCCCCACAGAACCACCGGAGACCCACGTTGAAACATGCCTCCCGACTGGCCCTGGCAGCCCTGCTGTCTGGCCTCAGCCTCGCCGCCTCGGCTGCGGACTCTCACGGCACTGGCCCCGGCCAGCGCTTCTACGAAAAGACCTGTGCCAAATGCCATGAAGCCGGCATAGGCCCCGTCATCAAGGGACGCGGCTTTCCGCCCGCGACCTACGTGATCATTGCGCGCAACGGCATGAACGCCATGCCGTCTTTTCGCGTGACCGATATCGACGACGCCACGCTGGAAGACTTGGCAAACTACCTGTCCAAGACAGAGGCCCCCAAGGCAGCCGAGCCAGCCAGGAAATAAGGAGGACGATGCAATGCAAACCGATCGTCGCTCCCTTCTCAAAGGTCTGACCGCTGCAGGTCTGGCTGTCTCCGGCATAGGCTGGGCACAGGCTGCCACCTCCGCTGCAGGCCGCACCGCCAGCGCAGCCACACGCTCTGCCGAGGTGCTGGCCGTGACCTCCTCCATGCACGCCAGCGCGCTGGACAAGGCCTTTGCGGCCGGTGTTCAGAGCACCTCCCGCAACGTGGTGCACACCGGCCTTCAAGGTCTGGACAGCGCCGCATTCAACCAATTGGGCGAGCTGCTGACCGACAGCCATGAAACCCTGCTGGTGGGTCTGCTTGATGACGCCTCGGCCACGTTGGTGCTGGACCTGGTTCGCTCCAGCGGTGGCCGCGTGCTGGCCGTGGAACACCATCGCGTGGACGGCGCTGCCGCCGACTGGGCCCAGGCACTGGGTCGGTCGCTGGCGTCCGGTCAAGTCATGAACACCACGGCAGCAGCAGGCAAGCAAGCCTGCGTGTCCTTTAGCTGCGTAATCTAAGAAACAAGGAAAGCAGAGCATGACAAGCAAATACATGGCCCTGCCCAAGGGCATGAGCGAGAGCAGCTTCGATGCGGCCATCGCCCAATTCAAGAAAGTCCTGGGCGAAGACAATGTGATGATCAAGGACGAGCTGGTTCGTCCCTACACCAAGGTGATGATGGCTGTGCCCACCGAAGAGCACACGCCTTCCGCCGTGGTGACTGCCGCCACCGTGGAGCAGGTGCAAGAGGTCGTCAAGATCTGCAACGCGCACAAGGTGCCTGTGTGGACCATCTCCACCGGCCGCAACTTCGGCTACGGCTCGGCCGCACCGGGCCAGCGCGGCCAGGTGGTGCTGGATCTGCGCAAGATGAACAAGATCATCCACGTGGACCCCGAACTGTGCACGGCCCTGGTCGAGCCCGGCGTGACTTACCAGATGCTCTACGACTACCTCGAAGAGAACAAGATTCCCTTGATGCTGTCGTTCTCGGCACCTTCGGCCATTGCCGGTCCTCTGGGCAACACCATGGACCGCGGCGTGGGCTACACCCCCTATGGCGAACACTTCATGATGCAGTGCGGCATGGAAGTGGTGATGGCCAACGGCGATGTGCTGCGCACCGGCATGGGAGGCGTCAAGGGCGACAAGGCCTGGCAGGTATTCAAATGGGGCTACGGCCCGACGCTGGACGGCATGTTCACCCAGTCCAACTACGGCATCTGCACCAAGATGGGTTTCTGGCTGATGCCCAAGCCCCCGGTCTTCAAGCCACTGGAAATCCAGTTCGACGAAGACAGCGATATTTCCGAGATCGTGGAATTCATCCGTCCCCTGCGCATCGCCCAGGTCATCCCCAATTCGGTGGTGATTGCCGGCGTGCTGTGGGAAGCCTCGACATGCAATACCCGCCGCTCGGACTACACGACCGAGCCCGGCCACACGCCCGACGCCATCCTCAAGCAGATCCAGAAGGACAAGCATCTGGGCGCCTGGAATGTCTACGCGGCGCTGTACGGCACCAGGGAGCAGGTCGACGTCAACTTCAAGATCGTGCAGGACGCGCTCAAGAAGCTGGGCAAGGGCCGCTTGATCACCGAGGAGATGGCTGGCGACACCCAGCCCTTCAAGTACCGTGCCCAGCTCATGTCGGGCGTGCCCAACCTGCAGGAATTCGGCCTCTACAACTGGCGCGGGGGTGGCGGCTCGATGTGGTTTGCCCCTGTGTCGCAGGCGCGCGGCAGCGAGTGCGACAAGCAGAAGTCGCTGGCCAAGAAGATCCTCAACAAGCATGGCCTGGACTATGTGGGCGAGTTCATCGTCGGCTGGCGCGATATGCACCATGTCATCGATGTGCTCTACGACCGCAGCAACGAAGAGGAAACCAAGCGTGCCAATGCCTGCTTTGCCGAGCTGCTGGACGAGTTCGAAAAGGAAGGCTATGCCGTGTACCGCGTGAACACGGCCTTCCAGGAGCGCGTGGCGCAGAGCTACGGTCCGGTCAAGCGCGATATCGAGCGCAAGATCAAGCGTGCTCTGGACCCCAATGGGATTCTGGCTCCGGGCAAGTGCGGAATAAACATTTGATCTCCCCCTGAGGCGCTTTGCGCCTTCCCCCTCTCTCGCTTTGCTTCGCAATGCGGGAGGGGGACGACCGCTTTGCTGCGCGGCGGCGGGGCCGCCTAGGACTTGCTTGCTGTCCTTTGATGGGGCATGCCTGTTCAATTGCTGCGCCCTAGCCTCAAATTTTTAAAGCCACCTGATTTGAAAACGCCAGGTGGCTTTCTTTTTCTTGCTTGCTTCTTGTTTGCTATTTTATCAATAGCTGTTTGCGATTTTCTGGATTGGGTTTAAGGCCAATTTAATGCCTAGTTCAGCAGACTCGAAGACTGCACGCCTGCCCTGAACTGCGCCGGCGTCTGCCCCGTGTGCTGCTTGAACAGGCGGCTCAGATGCGCGCCGCTGGCAAAGCCGCTGGCCAGCGCCAGCTCGGTCAGGGTGCAGTGGCGATTGGCAGGACTGAGCAGTTCGCGCTGGAACAGGGCCACGCGCTCGGCCCAGATATGCTGGCTGATGGACAGGCTCTCATCGGCAAAGGCGTTGTAGAGATGACGCTTGCTGCAGTTGAGCGCTGCGGCCACGGCATCGACGCTCAGGGCCGGATCGCGCAGATGCTGGCGCACATAGGCCTTGATGCGGCCCAGCAGCAGCTCGCTGGCGCTCAGGGAGGCCGCACGGCCGCAGGCATCGAGCAGGGACAGCTGGATCAGCTGCAGCAGCGAATCCGTCACATGCTGGGCCAGACCCTGGCCCATGGCCCGACATTCGGCAAAAGTGCCGCGCATCATGTCCAGCGCAATGCGGGACACGCCTTCGCTGCCGCCCACATAGCGCCCCATGAGCGCGTCGATGGCGCGACCATGGTCTTCGAAGCGGCTTTTGGGCAGGGTGATGATCAGATGCTCGCACCACTCGGGGTTGAGCACCTCGTACTCCTGCGTGGTGTCATAGATCAGCCACTGGCCGCTGCGCGCCACGGCTTCGCGCCCGTTCTGGCAGACGCGGGCCTCGCCATGCCAGGGAGCCACGATCTTGAGAAAGTCCGTGCTGTGCCGCGCCATGCTGGCCGATGTGCGCCGCACGCGATGGCGGCTGGCCTCGATCCGGGTCATGCCCACCGGCCCCAGCTCCAAGGTTCCCAGCCGCGCCGAGAAATGCTGATCGCCATAGACATCGCTCTCCAGTCCATAGAGCGTTGACATCCAGTGCTGCCAGGCGCCCACGGCTTGGGCACCTTGCATCTCGGTCATCTTCTCGGTCACTTGGTAGGCAGGAATGTCTGGCCGCATCTGGGCTCCTGAAGAAGTAACAGGATGCTTCATTATCCATAGCGACCCGGACCCGGGTCCGGGCAAAACCGGCGCCTCGCAGGGAAATCAGTGTTTACCCACAGACACTTGCATGCACAGACAAGACGCAGTGCACGCACAGACAAGCCCCTTGCGCCGCGATTTCCTACGATGGCCGAAAACCCGGACACCCGTCCATAAAAAGGAGACAAGCATGACATTCGCCGACAAGCGTTTTGTTCTCAAAAGCCTGGTCGCGGCCACGGCCCTGGCGGGTCTGTGCGGCCAGGCCCTGGCCCAGGAAGCGCCCAAGTCCATCCGTATCGGCTGGGCAATTGCCAAGACCGGCGTCAACGCGGGCGGAACCTCCGTGACCACGGCGCCCAACTACAAGCTCTGGGTCAAGGAGATCAACGACGCCGGCGGCATCATGCTCAAGGCCTACAACAAGCGCGTGCCCATCGAGGTCATCGAATACGACGACCGCTCCAGCACCGAAGAGGCCGTGCGCGCCACCGAGCGCCTGATCACCCAGGACAAGGTCGACTTCGTGCTGCCGCCCTGGGGCACGGGCTCCAATCTGGCCGTGGGTCCGACCTACGAAAAGCACAAATACCCGCTGCTGGCCGCCACCTCGGTGACCGACAAGGCCCCCGATCTGGCCAAGCGCTGGAAGCATGCCTTCTTCTTCCTGGGCACGGGCGGCGAATATGCCGAAGGCCTGGTCGCCATGCTGGAAAAGGCCAAGAAGGACGGCAAGATCAACCACAAGATCGCCATGATCAACATCGCCGACGGCTTTGGCGTGGAGCTGGCCAATGCCACGCGCAAGGCCGCCAAGCAGCATGGCTTCGAGCTGGTCTACGACAAGAGCTATCCGATCGGCACGCAGGACATGACGCCCATCATCAACGAGGCCAAGGGCAAGGGTGCCGATACCTTCGTGGCCTACTCCTACCCGCCCGACACCATGCTGATCAACGAACAGGCCAGGACGCAGGGCCTGGCTCCCAAGGTGCTGTTCACCGGCGTGGGCACGCAATTCCCCATATTCAAGGGCAAATTCGGCGCAGCGGCCGAAGGCGTGATGGCGCCGGGCGGCATCGATGCCGGCAACCCGCAGATGCTGGCCTATCTGAAGCGCTTCAAGGAAGTGACCGGGCAGGAGTCGGACCGCTTTGCCAGCCCCATCGTCTACACCTCGCTGCAGATGCTGCAGCAGGCCATCGAGCGCGTGGGCAAGATCGACCGCGCCGCCGTGACCCAGGAGCTCAAGAGCGGCAGCTTCGAGACCGTGCTGGGCCCCGTCAAGCTCGAAGGCCAGATGCTGACCAAACTCTGGCATGTGGGCCAGTGGCAGAACGGCGAGTTCAATGCAATTGCGCCAACCAACCGGGCGGGGGTCAAACCTGCGGTGATTCCGCGAGTCACCCCCTGAAAAACTTGAAGCACTCCCCCTGAGCGGCTGCGCCTAGGCGGCCCCGCCGCTTCCCCCTCTCTCGCTTCGCGGGAGGGGGACGACAGCCTCGGTGCGGGGCTGCCCTTCCTCGCTGTCCCGTTGCTGGGGCATGCCTATTCCAGCATTCGCCCAGCTACGCAAGAACTATCAAAACAAGAGCTGGTTACGCATGTCTCGCTTTAACTTTGCATTGATTTCATAACAAGAACAATGAATCACCAGCGGTATACGCTATGAATTTAATAGACATCCTTCTCGCTGGCGCGATGCTGGGCGGGCTCTATGGCCTGGTGGCCATGGGGCTGACGCTGCAGTATGGCGTGGCGCGCATCATGAATCTCTCGTATGGGGAGTTTCTGATTGCACCGGCCTTTCTGGCCTTTTTTGCGGTGAGCAGCTGGGGTGTTTCGCCGCTGCTGCTGTTGCTGCTGGTGGTGCCGCTGGGCTTTGCCATCCAGTGGCTGATCTATCAGCTGCTGCTGACCCCGCTGGTGCGCCGCGCCAAGGGTGGACCGGCGCTGGAGGTGGATTCGATTCTGGCCACCTTCGGCATGCTGTTCGTCGTGCAGGGCGTCATGCTGGTGATGTTCGGCGGCGACTATCACAGCTACAGCTATCTGTCCGAACCCGTGGAGATCCTGGGCAGCAAGGTCGCCGCCAACCGTCTGCTGGTGCTGGGCTTTGCCATCGTGCTGGGCGGCGGTCTGTACCTGCTGCTGACGCGCACCCGCGCCGGCGCCGTGGTGCGCGCCGTGTCCGTGGCACCGCAGTTCGCCCATCTGGTCGGCATCAATGTGCGCAGCACGGCGGCACTGGCCTACGGTCTGGGCGGTGCACTGGTGGCGGTCTGCGGCGTGCTGGTCAGCATGTTTCTGCCCTTCTCGGCCGGCATGGGCACCATGTTTGCCATGAAGGCGCTGATCGTCGTCATCATGGGCGGCGTGGGCAATCTCATGGGTTGCCTGGTCGCCGGCATGCTGCTGGGCTTTGCCGAAACCCTGGTCGCCTCCTTTGTCGACCCCGGCCTGACGCTGGCCGTCAATTACGCGGTGTTCCTGCTGGTGCTGCTGTTCAGGCCCACAGGCTTGTTCGGGAGGGCCGCACGATGAATCAGCATCGCAAGGAAATCCTGATCTGGGCCGTCAGCGCCGCCGCCCTGCTGGGCCTGGCCCTGCTGCCACGCTGGCTGACGGACGAGTACTACCTCTCGCTCATGATCAGCATCCTGATGTACTGCGTGCTGGCCACGGCCTGGGCGCTGTTCTCGGGACCGACGCGCTATATCTCGCTGGCCACCGTCGCCTTCTTCGGCATGGGCGCCTATGTCACCGCCGTGTTCGGCGAGTCCCTGCCCTGGGCCGCCGTGCTGGGCATCGCGGCCGGCGTGGGCCTGGTCATGGCCTTGATCGTGGGGCTGTCCACGCTGCGGCTGTCGGGCGTGTACTTTGTGATCTTCAGCTTCGGCCTGGCCGAGCTGGTCAAGCAGCTCGTCACCTGGTGGGAGGTCAACATCACCAAGGATCTGGGCCGCTATGTGTTCGTGGAGATCACCCAGCTCGATATCTACTGGCAGCTGCTGGCCATGCTGGCCCTGGTGCTGGCGCTGCGCGCCCTCATCAACCGCTCGCGCCTGGGTCTGGCCCTGCGCGTGATCGGCGAGGACGAGACCGTGGCCACCCATGTGGGCATCAACACCACCACGGCCAAGCTGCTGCTGTTCGCCGCCAGCGCCGTGTTCATCACCGTCACGGGCGCCATCATGGCTCCGCGCTGGACCTATATCGACCCCAGCATTGCCTTTGCTCCCGCCGTCTCGTTCCAGACGCTGATCATGGCCTTGCTCGGCGGCGCCGGCGCGCTGTTCGGCCCGATCCTGGGGGCCGTGCCGCTGGTGCTGCTGTTCGAGTACCTGGGCGCCAATTTCCCCAACCATTTCTCGATTCTGCTGGGACTGGTGTTCATCGTGATCGTGTACTTCATTCCCCAGGGCCTGTCTGGCGTGCTGGCCAGGCTGCTGGGCAGGAATGCTGTCAGCAAGGGAGACCAGCCATGAAGACCGCCACCCTGCTTTCCGTGCGCGGCGCCACCAAGCGCTTCGGCGGCCTGGTGGCCGTCAACGAACTGAGCTTTGACGTCTACCCAGGCGAGGTCGTGGGCCTGCTCGGCCCCAATGGCTCGGGCAAGACCACGGCCATGAATCTGATCTCGGGCGCCCTGCCCGTCAACAGCGGCGAGATCGTATTCAACGGCAAGCCCATCCACCCGCTCAAAAGCCACCAGATCGCCCGCCTGGGCGTGGCGCGCACCTTCCAGCTGGTCAAGGTGCTGGGCTCCATGAGCTGCAGCGACAACGTCATTGCCGGCATGGCCTTCAAGCCCCGACCTCTGTTTGGCAAGCCGGCCGCCGCGCGTGCCCTGCAACTGCTGGAGCAGGTGGGTCTGGCCGAATTTGCGAAGACTCCCGCAGGCGAGCTCACCTATATCAACCAGAAGCGCCTGGAGCTGGCCCGCGCGCTGGCGCTGGAGCCGCAGATCCTGCTGCTCGACGAATGGCTGGCCGGACTCAACCCTACCGAGCTGCAGCAGGGCATTGCACTGATCCGGCAGCTGCAGGCCACGGGGCTGACGATTCTCATGGTCGAACATGTGATGGACGCCGTGCACGCGCTGTGCAGCCGCTGCGTGGTGATGAACGCGGGCACGAAAATAGCCGACGGCCCCACGGCCCAGGTGCTCAAGGAGCCCGAGGTGGTACGTGCCTACCTGGGGGAAGAGGTGAGTGCAGATGAAGACCGGTCAGCGGAGGCCCGCCATGCTTGAAGTGCGCAATATCTCGGTGAGCTACGGCAAGCATGAGGCGCTGCACCAGGTCAGCCTCCAGGTGAACCCCGGCGAATTGGTCGTCATGCTGGGCGCCAACGGCGCCGGCAAGTCCAGCCTGCTCAAGGCGCTGGGCGGCATGGTCACGCCGCAGGCCGGCGCCAGCGCGCAGCTGGCCGGCCAGGAGCTGATGCAGCTGCCGCCGCATGCCATCGTGCAAGCCGGCCTGGCCCTGGTGCCCGAGGGACGCGGCGTGTTCGGCGATCTCAGCGTCAAGGAAAACCTGCTGCTGGGTGCCCAGCCCCGGCGCGCACGCGCCAATGAAGCCCGGAATCTGGAGCAGGTCTTCGCCCTTTTCCCCAAGCTGCGCGATCGTCTGGGCCAGGCCGTGCGCACCATGAGCGGCGGCGAGCAGCAGATGGTGGCCGTGGGCCGCGCACTGATGAGCCAGCCCGATATCCTGCTGCTGGACGAGCCTTCGCTGGGCCTGTCTCCACTCATGTGCAAGGAGCTGTTCGCAGCCCTGGCGCGCATCAAGACGCTGGGCATGGGCGTGCTGCTGGTGGAGCAGAACGCGCGCCAGAGCCTGGCCATTGCCGACCGTGGTTACTTGCTAGAAACCGGGCGCATCGTGGGCGAAGGCTCGGCACCAGAACTTAGCAGCAGTGCTGCTGTCAGACGCGCCTACTTGGGCGGCGAACATTGAGATGACTCCCCCTGAGCGGCTTCGCCGCTTCCCCCGGAGGGGGACGGTGCCATCGCTGGGGCAGCCCATGCTGCGGGGCGGCCCTTGCTCGACACCTCTGTGCTGGGCCGCGTCTAATTTCAACGATATGAACAACAGGCAGCTTTGATGACTGCTTTCACGTCAAAAGGAGATGAAAAATGATCGAACAGAAAATGCTGATCGCCGGCCAGGAATGTGCAGCCGGCAATGGCGCAACGTTTGAGCGCAAGAATCCGCTGGATGGATCCGTCGCCACACGCGCCCCGGCAGCCACGACCGAGGATGCGATTCGCGCCTGCGACGCTGCTGCCGCCGCCTTCCCCGCCTGGTCGCAACTGGGACCGAACGCCCGCCGCGCCATGCTGATGAAGGCCTCGCAGGCGCTGGAAGCCAAGGGCGAAGCGATTGCCGCGGCCATGGCCGCAGAAACCGGCGCCTCAGGCATCTGGGCCGGCTTCAACGTGCACCTGGCGGCCAGCATGCTGCTGGAAGCGGCTTCGCTGACCACGCAGATCAATGGCGAGATCATTCCCTCGGACGTGCCCGGCAGCGTGGCCATGGCCGTGCGCCAGCCCGCTGGCGTGGTGCTGGGTATCGCGCCCTGGAATGCGCCCGTGATTCTGGCCGTGCGCAGCATCTCCACGGCCCTGGCCTGCGGCAACACCGTGATTCTCAAGGGCTCGGAACTCTGCCCCGCCACCCACGGCCTGATCATCGAGGCGCTGCAGGACGCGGGCCTGCCCGCCGGCGTGGTGAACTTTGTGACCAATGCGCCCGCCGATGCGGGCAGCGTGGTCGAGGCCATCGTGGCCCACCCGGCCGTGCGCCGCGTGAGCTTTACCGGCTCCACGCGTGTGGGCCGCATCATCGGCCAGACCTGCGCCAGACACTTGAAGCCTGCGCTGCTGGAGCTCGGCGGCAAGGCCCCCTTCCTGGTGCTGGACGATGCCGATATCGATGCGGCCGTGAACGCAGCCACCTTTGGCGCGTTTGCCAACTCGGGCCAGATCTGCATGTCCACCGAGCGCTTTGTGGTCGACAACAAGGTGGCCGACGAGTTCATCGCCAAGTTTGCCGCCAAGGCCAGCAGCCTGCCACTGGGTGACCCGCGCAAGGGCCCCGTGGTGCTGGGCTCGGTGGTCGACCTGGCCACGGTGGAGCGCTGCAATGCCATGATCGATGACGCGCTGGCCAAGGGCGGAAAACTGGTCTGCGGCGGCAAGGCCGAGAACACGCTGATGCCCGCCACGCTGATCGACCATGTGACGCCGGCGATGCGCATCTTCCACGAGGAGAGCTTCGGCCCGGTCAAGGGCATAGTGCGCGTGAACGGCGAGGAAGAAGCCATTGCCACGGCCAATGACAACGAGTTCGGTCTGTCCTCCGCAGTCTTCACCCGGGACACGGCCCGCGGCTGGCGTGTGGCAGCGCGCATCGAGGCCGGCATCTGCCATATCAACGGCCCCACGGTGCATGATGAAGCCCAGATGCCGTTTGGCGGCGTCAAGGCCTCGGGCTATGGCCATTTCGGCGGCCAGCAGGGCATCAATGCCTTTACCGAAACCCGCTGGGTAACCATGCAGACCGCAGAACGCCACTATCCGTTCTAAAGACCCCTGAGCGGCTTTGCCTGGGCGGCCCCGCCGCTTCCCCCTCTCTGCTTCGCGGAGGGGGACGACAGCTTTGCTGCGCGGCGGCGGGGCCGCCTAGGACTTGCTTGCTGTCCCACACTTAGGTCGCGCCCTAGTTAAAGCTCGCGCCCATCGCTACTGAAATAAAAAAGGTTCATCGCGCATTACCGGGGAAGGCTGCGCGAATCTTCAGAAAGAAATAGTCCTGATCGCGGTAGCCATAGGCCCGGCGCTTGATGACCTTGATGGTGTTGTTGATGCCCTCGACAACACTTGTGTTCAACGGATGCCGGCATCGGGCGATGATCCCGTGCAGGTAGCTTTGCAAGCGCTGAGCAAAGGTGCTCAGTGCTGTAATACCGCTTTGGCGCGCTTGCTCACACCAGTGCTGCCAGGCGCGATGCGCCCAAGCCGGACGACGGTAAAACCACAGCTGTTTTAGCTCATCGCGCAAGACGTATACCGCCATTAATGGCTCATTGGCCGCCAGCAGCTCCTTGAGCTGCACTGCTTGTTGAGCCTGCAGCTTGTTGCGATTGCGCAGTAGCAACCAGCGGCTGGACTTGAGCACCTTGCGCGCCGAGGGCTGTTGGCGCAGCAAGTTGGCCTGATCGACACGCACTCGGTCGATAACCTCCCGGCCATACTTGGCCACGACATGGAACAGGTCATAGACGATCTCGGCGTTGGGGCAGTTGGCCTGGATCTCCAGCTCGTAGGCAGTAGTCATGTCGATAGCAACCGCGCGAATGCGCTGGGCAACGCCAACGGGCAACTGCTCGAAGAACTGGCGGGCCGTCTCGCGTGAGCGCCCTTGCCCCACCCACAGCACCTGCCGGCTGATGGGGTCGACGACGACTGTAGCGTAGCGATGGCCCTTGTGCAACGCAAACTCGTCCATTGCCAAGTATTCGATCCGCTCCCATTGCGGCTGCGCGGTAGTGGCCAGCAATAAGGCCTTGTCGATGGACTTGACCGTGTGCCACCCAAGATCGAAGAAGGCCGCGACTGCCTTGATGCTGCTGCTGCGAAGCAACTGGCTGCACGCCTGTGCCAGACGGTCTGTGACGCGCTGGTAGCGACCGAGCCAGCTGAGTTTCTCCAGGCGCGGGCCACCACAGCTATCGCACCACAGACGCCGACGCGGCACATGCAGCACCACCTTGTACTCGAACAATGCCAGATCGCGCACGCGCCGTGTCGTGGTCTCATGGACTTGGCTGCACTGCGCACCGCAGCGTTCGCAATGCATGACGCTGGCCTGCGGCTTCAGATAGATCGACACGGTGCGGCTATCGCCCTGGGGCCACTGCACACGTTCAACCTCGTAGCCCTCCCAGCCGCCAAGAGCCTGCAATAACTTCGAGTCCAGCATTTGATTTGTTCTCCGATGTCAGCTTCGCTGCCGTCAGATTACAAAACGAACGGGCTCATCTCCACGGAATTCCTCGATGAACCTTTCTTTTTTCCTTCTCACTATCTAATCCATAGCTGCTAGCGTTTGATGGAAAAGGGCTTGAGCCTCAAAAATCTCAAAGCATGTAATCAGGCAAAGTCATCGTCAAAGAAGCCGCCGCCATCGTCCCAACTGCCGCTGTCAAAGCTGGCTGAGTTGTCTATGCTGCCCAGGCCCGCATCATTGGCCAGGCTGGAGGTATTGCCGCTGTCGCCATGCAGGCCCTGGCTGCTGCTGTCCTGCGCCAGCGACTTGCTTTCGCCGCCGCTCTGACTGCCCGAGCCGGCGTGATGGCCGCCCATCAGATTCTCCAGCCCGTTGAACAGAAACATGCCGCCCGCCACACCGGCAGCGGCCGCTGCGGCATTGCCGAGAAAGCTGCCGCCTGCCGAAGCACCAGGCTGACCGTAGGCCTGCGGCGCTGCAGCGCGCGGCGCGGAGCCGCCGCCAAAGAAGCGGTCGCGCCAGCTGGAGGGCTGAGGCGCTGCTTGCGGCTGGTTCTGCGGCTGGTATTGGGGCTGATATGCAGGCTGGGCATTGGCAGCGTAGCCGCCGTCCTCGGCATAGCGCTCGGGAGCGCGGCCGAAGTGCGTTCCCAGACCACCCGAAAGAAAGCTGCCTGCGCCCTGGCTCTGGCTTTGCTGGGCCTGTTTCACCTGCTGCTGAAGCTCGCCGATTTGCTGCTGGGCCTGCTGAATGGCTTGCTCCAGCATCAAGGTGCGCTGGGCCAGCCAGTAGACCGCATCGGGCGCGTTGCTCAATCCACGGCGCAGCTCGGCATCGGCCTGCGCGTCCTTGGGCTGGCCCTGGGTCAGCGTCAGCCTGGCGCACAGGTCTTGCAGCAGTTGTTGTTCCTGAGAGGTCATGGTGCCTTCCTTTAATCCCGCAAATTACTTGCAGCAGAGATGGGGTCAGTATGCAGGCCTGCAAGAGCGCCAATGTGAAGGCCGTGCAAGTGCTTTTTGCAGGGTGTAACAAAAGGCCTGTGCTGCAGTTCCGGGCAGCGCATGGGACAATGCCTGCCATTGCGCCACGGTCGTGGCGGCGTTTCAATTTCGGCTGCGGGACTGGCCCGCGGCCCACCAACTGCATACACACACCATGGAAGTTACCCAACAATGCGTGGTCGCCCTGACCTGGACACTGAAAGACACCCTGGGCGAGGAGCTGGACGTGCTGGACGAGCCCGTGGAGTTCCTTGTCGGCGGCGATGACCTGTTCAAGCGCATCGAAGAAGCTCTGCAAGGCCACGGCGTAGGCACCACGCTGGACCTGCACCTGGAGCCCGAAGAGGCATTCGGCGACTATGACGAGAGCCTGATCTTCCTGGAAAAGCGCGAGCTGTTTCCCGAAGAGATCGAGGAAGGCATGAGCTTCGAGAGCACGGCCATGCCCAAGGGCACCAACCCCGTGCCTGCCGATCTGCTCTACACGGTCACCGAAATCTATCCCGAGCATGTGGTGCTGGACGGCAACCACCCGCTGGCCGGAATCGCCATCCGCCTGCACCTCAAGATCGAAGCCGTGCGCGAGGCTACCGAAGAGGAAATCGGTCGCGGCACGGCCGGTACGGGCTTTTTCCGTATCGAGCCCATGGCCCCGGGCAATGAAACACTTCACTGACCTCCTGAGGCGCTTTGCGCCGTCCCCCAGCGGGGGACGGCAGCTTCGCTGCGAGGCGGCGGGGCCGCCCAGGCTCTTGCTTGCTGTCACTGAGTGACGCTGCGCCACAGGCTCAAGCATCACTCATCGCTTCAGGCCAAGAAATAGAAAGGGACTCCTCGGAGTCCCTTTTGTTATGTGCGCTTGCCTGTTCAGCGGCGGAAGATCTGGTTGCCTTCCACGCGCACGTATTCGCCTATGCTCAGCTGCGGAGGCTGCTGGAAGTCCAGAGCGCGCACGCTGCCGTCCTGCAGTTGCACGGTAACGCGGTAGATATCGCGCACGCTGCCGCCGCCCATGCTGTTTTGCACGGCGTTGCCGGCGAAAGCGCCTGCAGCCACACCGGCGATGGTGGCCAACGTACGGCCCGAGCCCTTGCCCACCTGGTTGCCCAGCACGCCGCCGATCACGCCACCGGCAATCGCGCCGCCTGCGCCAACACCGCTGCCGTCCTGTACGCGCACGGTCTCGATATTCATCACACGGCCCTGCTGGGCGTATTGCTGAGGCTGCTGCGAGTAGCAGTTGGGATTGTTGTAGCCGCAGTTATTGGCGGGATAGGTCTGGACCTGGTTGTTGCCCACAGGGTAGGCCTGTGTGCTGCCGGGGTAGCCAGTGCCCGAATAAGCCCCCTGGGAGTAACCTCCCTGGTAGCCGCCGCTCTGGTAGCCCCCCTGGGGATAGGCCGCGCAGGCCGACAGAGCTGCAACGATTGCGCTCACCATGGCCAACCGGCCCCAGCGTTGATTGATTTGCATGGAAATCTCCTGATTGGCGCATGCACATTCCATGCGCCGCAGTCCCTGTTATGAGTTGATCTGCAAACCTTGATCGGTCTGCCTTTCCATTGCAACGCAGTACCGGCTCGCCAGGACGACAGGTTTCACATTTGCTCACAATACTTTAAGCAAAGCGCAGCCGTTTACAACTCTTCAAACCATAGCGCCTTGCCCTGTGCAGCACTCCTTTTCGATGCAGATATCATTTGAAACCGCCATTACAAAGCGCTGAAAGCTATCAAAAATATAGCAAGCTCAGCCTTTGCTGCGTACGCGCAGCACCTCGCCGCTGCGCCCATCCACATAGAGCTTCACAAAGCGTCCATCGCTGGCCGTGGCCTTGACCTTGTAGAGGCCGTCGTCCCATTCCACCTCCTGGAATTCGCGATAGCCGGCCTTCTCCAGCCGGTCGCAGACATCGCGGATGGACAGGGTCGGCCCGAGCGCCATGCCGCGCACGGCAGCCACCGAGGCCGAGGCACGATCCGCCAGGGAGTTTTCTGCGGCCAGGCAGGTGCCCGCGGACAGCAGCGCGGCGCCCCCCAGCAGGGCGATGCCGCCACGGCGCTGCACGGACCGGTATAGCGACAAGACGCGGGCGGACATAGCAAAGACGGGGGCTTGGAGACGAGACATGGAAACTCCTGCAGTCGGTTGGTGAACGATGGGGACAAGAAGACGGCCCGCCGGGCGAGAGGTGCTCTGCTGCGGGTTGCAGCCGATTGTTCGCATTCCCTCCTGAACCGTTTCTGAAGCCGCCATTCAGCTTTCGTTCATCGATGCGGGCCTATAACCTTGGCTGCAGAACGCAAGCAGACCTCATCACCTCCAACTCCAGCCCGCTCGCCATGTCTTTTTTCAACGCCTCGAATGACCCGCAATCTGCGCACCTCCCACGCCGGCGCGCCCTTCATGCCGTGCTGGCCATGCTGCTGGCAACGGCAGGCTTTGCCGCGCTGAGCCTGTGGCCCGCCACATCGGATGCCGGCGACAACGATCACGAACTCGCCCGTCAGGCCTTGCGCCAGGGTCAGGTGCTGCCGCTGCGCACCGTTCTGGATCAGGTCGAGCAGCAATACCAGGGCCAGGTCATCAAGGTGGAGTTCGACCGCGAGGATGGCCGCTTTGTCTACGAGATCCGGCTGCTGCAAAGCGATGGCAAGGTGGTCAAGCTGGAGATCGATGCCAGCAACGGCAGCCTCATCAGCATGAAGCGCAAGAAGTGAACCCCGGCACTCAGGAAGGCTGTAGAGCATGCGAATTCTGCTGATTGAAGACGAGCCCACGCTGCGCGAGCAGCTGCATCAGGCCCTGCTGCAGGCCGGCCACACCGTGGAGACGGCCGCCGATGGCGAGACGGCGCAATACCTGGGCGAGGTGGAGAGCTTCGACGCTGCGGTGCTGGACCTGGGCCTGCCGATGCGCGACGGTCTGAGCGTGCTGCGCGCCTGGCGGGCTCAGGGTCGCTCCATGCCGGTGCTGATCCTTACTGCCAGAGCCGCCTGGCATGAAAAAGTCGCGGGCATGGATGCCGGAGCCGACGACTATCTGGCCAAACCCTTCCACATGGAAGAGCTGCTGGCGCGTCTGCGGGCGCTGCTGCGGCGCCTGAGCCCGCATGCCAGCGCGCTGTGGCAATGCGGCTCCATCACCCTGGACTCGCGCCAGGCCCGCGTCACCGTCGAAGGTCAGGCGCTGACGCTGACCAGCCATGAATTCAAGGTGCTGGCCCTGCTGATGCAGCGCATGGGCGCCGTGGTCTCGCGCACCGAGCTGTCCGAGCATATCTATCCGCAGGACAGCGACCGCGACTCCAACACCATCGAGGTCTTTGTCGGGCGCCTGAGAAAAAAGCTGCCTGCTGGCTCGATCGAAACCGTGCGCGGCCTGGGCTATCGCCTGGTTGCGCCCACAAATCACACATAAACCATATGCCCGAGCACACCCTGACCTCCTCCACGACCCAGCAGCCGCCACCGCTGAGCGCGGGCTCCTGGAAGAACTCGCTGCGCCTGCGACTGCTGGCGGGCGCCCTGATCTGGGTGCTGGCAGCACTGCTGCTCACGGGCTGGGGTCTGCGCACGCTGTTTGCCGAGCATCTGACCCAGCAACTGCGCGGCCAGCTGGTGGCCAAGCTCGACCGGCTCAGCGGCGCCGTCAACTACCAGCCGGACCAGGCCGTCCCGGTCACGGTCTCGCCCTTCTCCGGCGACCCCTTGCTGCAGCAGCCGCTGTCGGGCATGTACTGGCAGGTGGACCAGCTTGATGCGGCCGGCCAACAGACGGTTCAGGCCGGCATCCAGCGTTCGCGCTCGCTCTGGGACCAGACCCTGGACTGGCCCTTCTTCAAGGCCGACAAGGTCTGGGAGCCCACCCTGCCCCTGCATGCACCGGCAAGCTATGGCCATATGTCGGACGGCAATGGCAACACCCTGGTGATCGTGACGCGTACCGTACAGCTGCCCGAGGCCGATGCCCCGCCGCTGCGCCTGATGATTGCCGCCGACTCGGCCATGCTGGCCACGCCGCTGCAGCGCTTTACCAAGATGCTGGTGGCCGCGCTTTGCATGCTGGCAGCGGGGCTGATCGCCGCCGTGGTCTTGCAGCTGCAGCTGGCGCTGGCTCCGCTGGCCGCTCTGCGCCGTCAGCTGGCCGCCGTGAGCCAGGGCGAAGCTTCCGAAATCAGGGGAGAGCACCCGGCCGAAATCATGCCCCTGGTTCAGGAGTTCAACCATGTGCTGCGCATGAATGCCGAGATGGTGGAGCGGGCCCGCACCCAGGCCGGCAATCTGGCTCACGCAGTCAACACCCCGCTGAGCATCATGGGCAACGCGGCCGCGCAGCAGGACAGCCCGCTGGCGACCCTGGTGCGCGAGCAGGTCGCCAGTGCCAGCCGCCAGGTCGAATATCACCTGGCCCGTGCCCGTGCCGCTGCCGCAGCGGCGCAGCAGGGCCATGGCCTGCGCACCGCGCTGGCCGGCCCGCTGCACTCCCTGGTGCACACCATGGACAAGCTGCATGCCGCGCGCGGCATACGCTTCGAGCTGCAGGGAGATGCCACCCAATGGGACTTCAAGGGCGACTCCCAGGACCTGATGGAGATGCTGGGCAATCTTCTGGACAACGCCGGCAAATGGGCCAGATCGAAGGTCGTGCTCAAGGTTCAGCCGGCAAGCGAGGACAGCCAGCGACTGACGCTGTGCATAGACGACGACGGCCCGGGCATTGCACCCGAGTTGCGCGAGCGCATCTTTGCCCGCGGGGAACGACTTGACGAACAGCGTCCCGGCGCCGGCCTGGGTCTGGACATCGTGCGCGATCTGGTTCAGACCTATGGCGGCAGCATCCAGGCGCTGCCGTCGCCGCTGGGCGGGCTGCGCATGCAGCTGCAACTGCCTGGAGCCAGGCACCAGGACTGAAGTCGATCAAAGACTGCGCAGCACCTGCGCCAGGGTATCGGCCTGGGGAAACAGCCAGTCGGCGAGCAGCCCCAGCGCCACAGCCGCGACCAGAGCGCCCAGCACGGGCTTCCAGCTGATGCGCAAGGCTGCCAGCAGCCAGCCTTCGCGCTCCACCACATACAGGGTTCGGGTCATCAGCAGCGCAAACGCAACCTCTACCGCCACGGTCAGAAACAGATCGGCACCGAACACCAGCCACACCAGCGAGCCCATGCCCGTGACCGCCACCAGCAGGACGGAAAAAATCAGCAGCACCGGCACGAGCACCACGGCGCCTTCATCGAGTCCGTCCAGCCCCGACACATCGACATCCGGCAGCTCCAGGCCCGATGACGCAGGCACGATATCAGGCATGGCTGCGCCATCGTCCCAGTGGCCGCCGGCACCGCCGCCGCCGTAGGAGCCTCCCTGCCCGCTTTCAAAGCCCGCAGCGTCGGCACTGCCTGATTTGCCGCTGGAGCCGGGAACATCGGCCCCTATATCGCCCATATCCCAGTCTCGGCGCAGCATGCAGCCCGCCCACAGGCGCACCAGCAACAGATAAAGCAGATAGCCGCAGGCCAGCGCCAGTCCATAGCGCAACCCCATGCTGTGCACACCGGCATGCAGCAGGCACAGACTGATCAGGGACATGGCAGCCAGACTCAGCCCGCCGGTAAGAGCGGCATGCAGACGCAGCCAGTGGCGTTTTTGCAGGCGTCGCCGCATGTGCTGGTCGCGGCCCAGCTGCACCTTGGTCCAGGAGGCAGAGCGGCGGCGGGTCTGGCGGCTCATGTGGCGCGAGGTGCGGGCCTTTTGGCAGGCTTACTGCTTGCCGGTGGAGCCGTAGCCGCCTTCGCCGCGCTCGCTGGCATCGGCAAAGTCATCCACCAGATTGAACTGTGCCTGCACCACGGGCACGATGACCAGCTGGGCCAGACGGTCCATGGGCTGCAGCGTGAAGGCGGTCTGCGAACGGTTCCAGGCGCTGACCATGAGCTGGCCCTGGTAATCGGAGTCGATCAGGCCGACCAGGTTGCCCAGCACGATGCCGTGCTTGTGGCCCATGCCCGAGCGCGGCAGGATGAGCGCCGCGTAATGGGGGTCCTTGAGGTGCATGGCCATGCCGGTGGGGATCAGCTGCCACTGGCCGGGCTCCAGGGTCAGGGGCGCATCGATGCAGGCGCGCAGGTCCAGGCCGGCGCTGCCGGGCGTGGCGTAGGCGGGCAGGTTGTCGCGCAGGCGCGCATCGAGAATCTTTACATCAACATTCATAAGGATCTGGCTAGTCTTGTCTGTCTTGAAACAAGGCCCGTGAGCCGGGCCTTGCATTCATTGCGGCAGCTGCCATGCAGCCGCCAGCGGTTTTCCTGAAGGGCGCCATTGTGCCCTGTGCCGGGCAGACGTCGGCGCCTGGCGCCTGTCAGCGGCCTTGCAGGCGCTTGAGCACGCCGCCCACCAGCGACATCAGGCCCATGAGTGCGAGCAGCACGCCAAAGCCCTGGATGAACTGGGAGAGAATCACCCCGCCCACGATCAGCGCCAGCGAGCCCGGAGACACCCAGGGCTTGCGACCGTTCTGGGCCTTCTGTCCCTCAATCTCGCGCTCCATGGCCTTGAAGCGCTGCTGCGCCTCCTGCTTGGTCACGGCCGTATTGGGGCGCCGCGCAGCAGCCGTGCGCTGGGCCGGTTGACCGGCCGCCGTGGTTCGCGCTCCCGGCACCTGCTGCGCCTGCTCGGCCATGTCGCGCGCCTTCTGCAAGGTGTTGCGCAGCTGGGACATGGGCGAGGCGGCCTGGGAGCCGGGCGTGACGACCGCGGTCTGAATCGCTCCGTCGATGCTGCGCAGCGTGCGGCGATACTCGGGACTGGCTCGCATCAGCTGATCCACATAAGCCACATAGTCGCCATTGCGCGGGCCTTCATAGCTGGAGAGATTCATGTTCGGACTCCTGGGATCACGGGTCAGGGACGCTTGGCGCTCAGGCGCTGCGCAATTTCATCGACCAGCTGCCGCGCAAGCACATCCTTGCTGGCATGGGGCAGCTCCTTGGAGCCCTGATCGTCGATCAGCAGCAGGGCATTGTCGTCCTTGCCAAAGGTGGCGGGGCCGATATTGCCCACCAGCAGCGGCACACTCTTGCGCAGGCGCTTGGCGCTGGCGTGCTTGAGCAGATCATGACTTTCGGCCGCAAAGCCCACGCAATACAGCTTGCCGGACCGGGCCTGGTCGGACTGGGCCACGCCGGCAAGAATGTCGGGGTTCTCGACAAAGTCCATGGCCGGTACATCGCCCGAGCCATCCTTCTTGATCTTCTGATCGGAAAACTCGGCCGGACGCCAGTCGGCAACGGCAGCCGTGGCAATGAAGATCGAGGCCCCGGCCACCAGGGACTGCACGGCAGTCTGCATCTGGCGCGCCGACTGCACGTCGACGCGGGTCACTCCGCGCGGCGTTGGCAGATGCACCGGGCCGGCCACCAGCGTGACCTGGGCGCCGGCCTCGCGCGCCGCACGGGCAATCGCGAAGCCCATCTTGCCACTCGAAAGATTGGTGATGCCGCGCACCGGATCGATTGCCTCGAAGGTCGGGCCGGCCGTCACCAGCAGATGCTGGCCCTGCAGACTCTTGGCCGTGAAGTGCGCCGCCAGCTCCTCCATGATTTCCTCGGGCTCCAGCATGCGGCCGTCGCCGGTCTCGCCGCAGGCCTGGCTGCCGTTGCCCACGCCCAGCACCTGGGCACCGTCGGCCTGCACCTGTGCCAGATTGCGCTGGGTCGCGGGGTGGGCCCACATCTCGCGGTTCATGGCCGGGGCCAGCAGCAGGGGTACGCTGTCCATGGGACGGGCCAGGCACATCAGGCTGAGCAGCTCGTCCGAGCGACCCTGCACCAGACGCGCGATGAAGTCCGCGCTGCAGGGCGCGATGAGAATGGCATCGGCTTCACGACTCAGATTGATGTGGGGCATGTTGTTGGGTTCGCGCACATCCCACTGGGAGGTGTAGACTGCGCGCCCAGAAAGCGCCTGCATGGTGACGGCCGTCATGAACTGCTCGGCTGCCTCCGTCATGACCACTTGCACCGTGGCACCGGCCTGGACCAGCAAGCGGCACAGCATGGCCGATTTGTAACAAGCCACGCCTCCGGAGAGACCCAGCACCAGATGTTTGCCTGCGAACACGTCATTCATGCTGCGCAATTTATCAGACCTGAGCGGCTTTGCCGCCGCACAAGCATCCCTGTACGCCACGCCGAAATTCGTGGCGAACCTATAATCCTGTTTTACCACCACCAAAAAAAGACATGACCAAGTTCGTCTTCGTCACCGGCGGTGTGGTGTCTTCCCTAGGTAAGGGAATCGCCTCAGCCTCCCTTGCTGCGATTTTGGAATCGCGCGGTCTCAAAGTCACCCTCATCAAGCTCGATCCCTATATCAACGTGGACCCGGGCACCATGTCGCCCTTCCAGCACGGCGAAGTGTTCGTGACCGATGACGGAGCCGAGACCGATCTGGACCTTGGCCACTATGAGCGTTTCATCGAAACGCGCATGCGTCAGAGCAACAACTTCACCACGGGCCGCATCTATCAGTCCGTGCTGGAAAAGGAACGCCGTGGCGACTATCTGGGCAAGACCGTGCAGGTCATCCCCCATGTCACCAACGAAATTCAGGAATACATCAAGCGCGGCGCGGGCCTGGGCACCGACCACGAAGTGGATGTGGCCATCTGCGAAGTCGGCGGCACCGTGGGCGACATCGAGTCCCTGCCCTTCCTGGAAGCTGCGCGTCAGCTGGCGCTCAAGCTCGGCCCCAACAACTCCGCCTTTGTGCACCTGACCTACCTGCCGTTCATCGAGACGGCTGGCGAGCTCAAGACCAAGCCCACGCAGCACACCGTGCAGAAGCTGCGCGAAATCGGTATCCAGCCCGATGCGCTGCTGTGCCGCGCCAAGCACCAGGTGCCCGAAGAGGAAAAGAGCAAGATCTCCCTCTTCACCAATGTGCCCGAGTGGGGTGTGATCTCCATGTGGGACGTGGACACCATCTACAAGGTGCCGCGCATGCTCCACGAGCAGGGCCTGGACGGCCTGATCTGCGACAAGCTGCGCCTGAACACGCCTCCCACCAACCTCAAGCGCTGGGACGACCTGGTCTATGAGACCGAACACCCCCAGGGCGAAGTCAAGATCGCCATGGTGGGCAAGTACGTGGAGCTGTCCGACGCCTACAAGTCGGTCAACGAAGCGCTCAAGCACGCCGGCATGCGCAACCATGTGCGCGTGAAGATCACGCATGTGGACTCGGAGACCATCCACGACGCGGATGCCTCCAAGCTGCTCAAGGACTACGACGGCATTCTGGTGCCCGGCGGCTTCGGCTCGCGCGGCGTGGAAGGCAAGATCTCGACGGCCCGCTTCGCCCGCGAAAACAAGGTGCCCTACCTGGGCATCTGCCTGGGCATGCAGGTCGCAACCATCGAATACGCCCGTCATGTGGCCGGCCTCGCAGGCGCCAACTCCACCGAGTTCGACCCCGCCACCCCCAACCCCGTGATCGCCCTGATCACCGAGTGGAAGGATGCGGACGGCACGATCAAGACCCGTGACGAGAACTCCGACCTGGGCGGCACCATGCGTCTGGGCGCACAGTCTTCCGACGTGCAAAAGGGCACGCTGGCGCACAGCATCTACGGCGACGTGGTGACCGAGCGTCACCGCCACCGCTACGAAGCCAACACCCAGTATCTGGACCAGCTGCGCGAAGCCGGTCTGGTGATCTCGGCCCTGACCCAGCGCGAACAGCTGACCGAAATCGTCGAGCTGCCCGCCAAGGTCCACCCCTGGTACATCGGCGTGCAGTTCCACCCCGAGTTCAAGTCCACCCCCTGGGATGGTCACCCGCTGTTCAACGCCTTCATCAAGGCGGCCATGGACAACAAGGCCCAGCCAGGCAAGAAGGCCTGATTCCCTTCCTCCGGAATCAATCCTTAAATAGGAGCTGCCAGCGCTTGAAAATCAATGACTTCAGCATCAAATAATGTTGAGTTCATTCAATATAGAGCGCTGGCAGCTTCAGTTTTTGAAGCATGCGCGGCGTGCAAAAAAGGAACCCACCATGAAACTCTGCGGCTTTGATATTGGTCTGGACAAGCGCTTCTTTCTGATTGCCGGCCCTTGCGTGGTCGAATCCGAACAGCTGCAGATGGATGTGGCCGGGCAACTCAAGGAAATCACCTCCTCGCTGGGCATCCATTTCATCTTCAAGAGCAGCTTCGACAAGGCCAACCGCTCCTCGGGCACCAGCTTTCGCGGCCCCGGCATGGAAAAAGGTCTGGAGATCCTTGCCAAGGTCAAAAAGGAATTGAACGTGCCCATCCTCACCGATGTGCACACCGAAGCCGAAGTGCCTTACGTGGCGTCTGTCGTCGACATGCTGCAGACCCCCGCCTTCCTGTGCCGCCAGACGGACTTCATCCGCGCCGTGGCCCAGTCGGGCAAACCCGTGAACATCAAGAAGGGCCAGTTCCTGGCCCCGCATGACATGAAGAATGTCATCGACAAGGCCCGTGCTGCGGCTGTGGAAGCGGGCCTGCCCGCGGACAGCTTCACGGCCTGCGAGCGCGGCGCCAGCTTTGGCTACAACAATCTGGTCAGCGACATGCGCTCGCTGGCCATCATGCGCGAGACCGGCGCTCCTGTCGTGTTCGACGCCACCCACAGCGTGCAGCTGCCCGGCGGCAACGGCACATCCAGCGGCGGCATGCGCGAAATGGTGCCCGTGCTCTCGCGTGCGGCCGTGGCCGTGGGTGTGGCAGGCCTGTTCATGGAAACCCATCCCGATCCCTGCAACGCCCTGTCCGACGGCCCCAATGCCGTGCCGCTCAAGCACATGAAGGCACTGCTCGAAACCCTGGTGGCGCTGGACGATGTGACCAAGCGCAACGGCTTCCTGGAAGACCACTTCCAGGCCTGAGCATGCATACACAGCGCATCAGCACCGGCATGAAGGCCTTGCTGCAGGCCCGCATGTCCATTCGCCCCGGCCGCCTCAAGGCGGGCCCCGGCGTCTGAGCAGATGATGCACCCTGGCATGACCGACACGATGAAGCGTGACGTCATGCCTTTTTTGTATCCGCTTTTGTGTCCGAATGCTTGCACAGAAACGTCTTGCGCAAGAAATTCGACTGCTGCAACACGTCAAGGCAAAAGCGGCCCACCAAATTTGTGCACAATAGCCGCCGCAGCCTCTTCCATACTCGTCGCGTGCATGGCGCGCGCGCAGCATGTGGAGAAGAGTCGGCTTCACAATTTTGATAGCAGCTTGCGCTTTTTGCACAAGCGCTTGGGCGTGATTTCATGAAAGAAGTCAGCCTGCACGTACCGATTTCAGAAACCCAAAGGAAATGCAATGAGTGCCATTGTTGACATCGTAGGCCGCGAAGTGCTGGACAGCCGCGGCAACCCCACCGTTGAGTGCGACGTGCTGCTGGAATCCGGCGTGATGGGCCGTGCCGCCGTACCCTCGGGCGCATCCACCGGCTCGCGCGAAGCCATTGAACTGCGTGATGGCGACAAGAGCCGTTACCTGGGCAAGGGTGTCCTGAAGGCTGTTGAGCACATCAACACCGAAATCTCCGAAGCCGTGCTGGGCCTGGATGCTTCCGAGCAGGCTTTCCTGGACAAGACCCTGATCGACCTGGACGGCACCGACAACAAGAGCCGCCTGGGCGCCAACGCCATGCTGGCCGTGTCCATGGCCGTGGCCCGCGCCGCTGCCGAAGAAGCCGGCCTGCCCCTGTACCGCTACTTCGGCGGCATGGGCGGCGTGCAGTTGCCCGTGCCCATGATGAACGTGATCAACGGCGGCGCCCACGCGAACAACTCGCTGGACCTGCAAGAGTTCATGATCATTCCCGTGGGTGCCCCCACCTTCCGTGAAGCCGTGCGCTGGGGCGCCGAAGTCTTCCACGCACTGAAGGCCATCATCCACCACAAGGGCATGTCCACCGCCGTGGGCGACGAAGGCGGTTTCGCACCTTCCGTGGAAAACCACGAAGCCGCGATCCAGCTGATCATCGAAGCCATCGAAAAGGCCGGCTACAAGCCCGGCGAGCAGATCGCCCTGGGCCTGGACTGCGCAGCGTCCGAGTTCTACAAGGACGGCATGTACGTGCTGGCCGGCGAAGGCAATATGACACTGACTTCGACGCAGTGGACCGACATGCTGGCCGGCTGGTGCGACAAGTACCCCATCATCTCCATCGAAGACGGCATGCACGAAGGCGACTGGGATGGCTGGAAGATCCTGACCGAGCGCCTGGGCGCCAAGGTTCAGCTGGTGGGTGACGACCTGTTCGTGACCAACACCAAGATCCTCAAGGAAGGCATCGAAAAGCGCATCGCCAACTCGATCCTGATCAAGATCAACCAGATCGGCACCCTGACCGAGACCTTCGCCGCCATCGAGATGGCCAAGCGCGCCGGCTACACCGCCGTGATCTCGCACCGCTCGGGCGAAACCGAAGACAGCACCATTGCCGACATCGCCGTGGGCCTGAATGCTGGTCAAATCAAGACTGGCTCCATGAGCCGCTCCGACCGTATCGCCAAGTACAACCAGCTGCTGCGCATCGAGGAAGACCTGGGCGATGTCGCCGAGTACCCCGGCCGCGCTGCCTTCTACAACCTGCGCTAAACAAGAGCCCCCTGAGCCGCTTCGCGCCTTCCCCCTTTAGGGGGGACGACACCCTTGCTGCGGGGCGGCCCTTGCCCGGTGTCTCTTGCTAACAAGCTACTTTTAAGCCACCTTTTCTATGGTCAACCGCGTCGTCTGCGTCACTTTGCTGGTCTTGCTGACCGCCATTCATGCCCAGCTCTGGCTGGGCAATGGCAGCATGGCCTATGTGCACGAGCTGCAGCAGCAGATCAAGGATCAGTACGCGGCCAACGCCCTCGAAAAATCGGAAAACGACAGATTGCAGTCCGAGGTCAACGACCTCAAGGACGGCCTGTCCACCGTGGAAGAAAAGGCCCGCTACGAGCTGGGCATGGTCAAACCCAATGAAATCTATATTCAGGTTTCCAGGCGCTGACCCGGCGCCCGCTCTGCATCAAAGCCAGCCCCGCGCTGGCTTTGCTGTTCCTGCGCCCTCGGTGGTGCTGCTGGGTGCACCCCATGCCCTGGCGCGCGGCATGGCACATGGCCTGCTGCAGGCCCGCCTGGATGCGGGCCATGCCACGCCCTGGCAATGCCTGGCCCCCACGAGCGGCGAGCAATGGCCGGCCGACGCCCTGGTCTATGTGCTGGGCCAGGACTGGCGCGATGCCGACCCGGACCCCGCCATCGCCGAGCAGATCAGCCGATGGCGCGCACTGCTGGAAGAACGCTCGCAGAACTATGTGATGCTGTACGGCAGACCGTCTGCCCAATGGCAGCAACTCGCTGCCTCTCTGAAATTCATAGAACCGGCCGCAGACTGGGATTGGATTTCAAGCATGAATCCATGGAATTCCAGCCAGAAAATACGCCGCAAAGCCTGCGAGCAATGCGGCGATCCCGAGTGTGAACTGGCGCTGTTCGAGGCCTTGAAAAGCGCCCCTTGAGGTGGCTCGCGCCTTCTCTCCCATCTCTTCCGAGCTGGAAGACACCCGCGCAGCCCCCGCCTGGGCTCTTGCAGGGTGTCTCCACCGTCCTCGGAGCTCAATAGCCGAGAGCAGACTGTTCAGTTACTGCACCGAGCTGGAGCTGGGCGGCTGCTTTTGCACTTCGGTGAACAGACGCGCCGCATCGATGGCGTCGAACTGGTATTGCTGGCCGCAGAAGTCGCAGCCCACCTCGATCTTGCCACGCTCGGCCACGATGGAATCCACCTCTTCCTCGCCCAGCGACGTCAGCATGGCGGCCACTCGGTCACGGCTGCAGGTGCAGGCGAAACGCGGGGCCTGCTCGTCGGCCTGTGGAGCGAAGCGCAGCAGCTTCTCCTCCCAGAACAGGCGCCGCAAAATGGTCTCCACATCCAGCGTCAACAGCTCTTGCTGCGTCAGGCTGGAGGCCAGTGTGGCAATACGGTTGTACTCCTCGTTCAGGCCCTGGGCATCATGCTCGGCCTCGCCGCTTTCGGTGGCCGCGGCCAGATTCGCCTCGCCCTTCACAGGCATGCGCTGCAGCATCAGACCGGCAGCGATCTGGTCATTGGCAGCAAGCACCATCACGGTGTCGAGCTGCTCGGACTGCATCATGTAGAACTGCAGCGCATCCGACAGGCGCTCGAAGCGACCGCCAGCACCATCGTTGAGCGGTACCACGCCCTGATAGGGGTTCTGGCCGGGCTGACGGTCCTTGGGGTCCAGCGTGACGGCGCAGCGGCCCGCGCCATGGGCATTGACCAGCTCTGCCAGCGGAGCCAACTGGCCGCGCAGGGGCAGATTGGCCTCACCCACCAGCGATGCCGTGGCACGCAGGCTCAGGTCCGACTGCACTTCGGCCACTGCCAGCTTGACGGGGCCGTCGCCCATGACCTGGAATACCAGCGCACCATTGAACTTGATGTTGGACTGCATGAGCACACCAGCCGCCGTCATTTCGCCAAGCAAGGTACTGACGGCCTCGGGGTAGGCGCCGGTATCCTTGTTGCCGGAACGGCGCTGCAGGATTTCCTGCCAGGAGTCAGTCAGGCGAACAATGGCGCCACGCACGGGCAGGCCGTCAAAAATGAATTTATGCAGTTCAGACACGCTAATCGATTCCGGTAAAAAGCGGGGCCCTCAGCCCAGCTTGCGCAAGCCGCGCTTGAAGCGGCGAGCATTTTCAACATAGTTCCTGGCGCTCTGGCGCAGACCTTCGATCTGCTCGGGCGATAGCTCGCGCACGACCTTGGCAGGGCTGCCGATGATCATGGAGCCGTCGGGGAATTCCTTGCCCTCGGTCACCAGCGAGCCTGCGCCCACCAGGCAGTTCCTGCCTATCCTGGCGCCGTTGAGCACCACTGCACCGATGCCGATGAGCGAGCCATCGCCAATCGAGCAGCCATGCAGCATTACTTGGTGGCCAACCGTCACATTGCAACCCACCGTCAGCGGCTTGCCGAAATCGGCATGCAGCACGCTGGCATCCTGGATGTTGGAGCCCTCGCCGATGCTGATGTTTTCGGTATCCCCGCGGATGACGACTCCGAACCAGACGCTGGCGTCCTTTTCCAGCTTGACGCGGCCCATGACCTCGGCGCTGTCGGCCACCCAGGCGCTTTCATCGATCTGCGGCGCAACGCCGTCGAGTTCGTAAATTGCCATCTGCTTGTCTCCCTGTGGGTTGCTTCTTTATAGAACCTAGAATTGTAGGGATGGAGTTACGTCATCGCGCGCTAGAGGTCTTGTGTCTTGCAGACCCTGAGGAAAAAGCTGCTGCAGCCATTTATCTGCATGCACAAAAAGCTCTCTATTCGATAGCAGAAACAGCACCGACACTGCGCATCCCCGAATCCGAGCTTCCCGGCCGCCCGGCCCGGCCCGAGCTCAGGCACCATACAGCCGTGGCGCGCCGCTCGCCTGCCACCCTCGAAGGCCGGGCCGTGCTCATCCATGCAATTGCGCACATAGAGTTCAATGCCATCAACCTCGCACTGGACGCCATCTGGCGCTTTGACGACATGCCCGGGCAGTACTACCACGACTGGCTGCAGGTGGCCGCCGAGGAAGCCAAGCATTTCCGCCTGCTGCGCGATCATCTGCGCCAGCACCATGGTCAGGACTATGGCGACCATCCGGCCCACCAGGGCCTGTGGACCATGTGCGAGAAAACAGCAGGCGACATCGTGGCCCGCATGGCCCTGGTTCCCAGAACGCTGGAGGCGCGCGGCCTGGACGCCACGCCGCAAATCCAGAACAAGCTGCGCAACACCCATGCACCCGATGCGCTGGCAGCCTGCGACATTCTGGACATCATCCTGCGCGAGGAGGTGGGCCATGTGGCCATAGGCAATCACTGGTACCGCTGGCTGTGCGAGAAAAACGGCCTGGACCCCGAGTCCTGGTACCTGGAGCTGACAAAGCGCTATGAAGCGCCGCGCCTGCGCCCGCCCTTCAATGAGAAGGCTCGCCGAGCCGCAGGCTTCACCGCGACCGAGATCGCCTGGCTGCAACAGATCTAGGTATTTTTCCCTTGACTCGAATCAAGAAGCATCCGCAAGTAAGGCCTGCGAGCCGAAGTTGTTGGCACAAACGGACTGAACGCACGAAGCTGACACTATGATCGGCTCGTTCTTACAATAACCGGCACAGCCAACCATCTCTCACACAGACGTCATGCAGCAATGAGTGAACAAACCATAGAGGACACGGCATTCGCCTCGCCGCGCAACCTGTCCAAAGGCATGATTGCACGCCAGCCCATCGTCAACGGGCTGCAGCAAATCATTGGTTACGAGCTGTTCAACCGCTCGCGCTCGCCTTATGGTCACACCATGGCCTCAGACGCGACGCTGATCTTCGCGGCCCTCACGCATGCAGGAGAGGAGGATCTGGTCGGCACCAAGCTCATGTTCGTGAACTGCACTCACGAAGGTCTGACAGGCGAGCACCTGGAGCTGCTGCCGGCCGACAAGGTGGTGCTGGAGATTCCCCCTCTGGGCCATGCCGCCGTGCATGAGGTGGCAGCCCGCCTGCCCACGTTGCTGGCACTCAAGGACCAGGGCTTTCATCTGGCCTTCAACCACACGGTGCTGGAGTCTGTGTATTCGGCCTGGCTGCCGCTGGCGGACTACATCAAGCTCGATCTCTCCACGCTGGCACCGGACCAGCTCACGGTGCTGGTCAAGTTCGCCAACCGCCACACCCGCGCCGAGCTGATCGCCGAGAAAGTCGAAAGCGCCCATCAGCATGAGCTGGGGCAGCGCCTGGGCATTGAGCTTTTCCAGGGTTTCTGGTTTGCCCGCCCCACGGTGATGCAGACCCGCCTTCTGACCCCGACGCAGCAAAGCATCATCCAGTTGCTGACGCTGGTACGCGAGCAGGCCAGCACCGATGCGATCGAAGAAGTTCTCAAGAAGGACGCCGCCCTGGCCTTCAACCTGCTGCGCCTCATCAACTCGGCCAGCTTTGGCGCCCATCGCAAGATCACCTCATTCAAACAGGCCGTGATGCTGCTCGGCCTGAACAAGCTGTTCCGCTGGGCTGCCATGCTGCTGACGGCCGCCCGCGAAGGCGGCCCGCCACCTGCCGTGGGCCAGACCGCCGTGATTCGCGGTCGCCTGATGGAGCTGCTGGCCAAGCACTCGCTGACGGATACCGACGCCGATCTGGCCTTTATCTGCGGCATGTTCTCCATGCTGGACCGCATGCTGGGCATGCCTTTGCCTGCCGCGCTGGCGCTGATACCGGTGTCCGAATCGGTCTCTGCTGCGTTGCTGCATCATGAAGGCATTCTGGGCGAGCTGCTGATGCTCACCAAGGCCTGCGAGAGTCATGACCAGGAACAATTCGACCGCAGCGCCTGCAGCCTGGAACTGCAGCACGGGGACATCAATCACGCTCATCTGCAGGCTCTGAGATGGACGGAGTGTCTGTCCGACTGACAGCGCTTTTGCCCCCACACCCAAGCGATAACCGACATGGATACCTCTGACACCAACTCCTCTTCACCGACCGTCAGCCCCGTTGCAGACAAGGACGAGGCCAATATGGCCAGCATTGCGCGTCAGGCAATCGTCGATGAAAAACGGGATGTGTATGGCTACGAGCTGTTTGACCGCTCGGTTGCACATAACGCACACACTGCTGCATCCGATGCGGCACTGCTGTTCAATGCCCTGTCCTATGCCGGTGCCGAAGCTCTGGTGGGCAAAAAGACGGTTTTCATCAACTGCACCCATGACAGCCTGAGCGGCGGCCACCTGGAGCTGATTCACCCCGACCGTGTGGTACTGGAGGTCCCGGCCCTGCCCGCCGACGCCACCCAGGAAAACATCGAAGCCTGCCTGCCCACATTTGCGGCCCTGCGCCACCGTGGCTTTCGTCTGGCTTTTGACCAGAACCTGCTGCGCCGCAACTATGCGTCATGGCTGCCCATGGCTTCCTTCGTCAAGCTGGACATGCAGAGCTTCGGAATCGAGCATGCAGAAAAGCTGGTGAAGTTTGCCCAGACCTACACACGCGCCCAGATCGTGGCCGAGAAGGTCGAAACGGCCGAGCAGTTCGAGCATATGCTGGGCCTGGGCGTGAAGCTGTTCCAGGGCTACTGGTTCGCCCAGCCCCAGCTTGTGCAGGCGCGCACCATCCGCCCCACGCAGACCACCATCATCCAGCTCATCAATCTGGTGCGCCAGCAGGCCAGCACGGAGGAGATCGAAGAGCTGCTCAAGAAGGACCCCACACTGTCCTTCAACCTGCTGCGCTTCATCAACAGCTCGGGCTTTGGCCTGTCCTGCGAGATCACCTCCTTCCGCCATGCAGTGATGATTCTGGGACTCAAGAAGCTGTTCCGCTGGGCGGCCCTGCTGCTGACCACCTCACGCGCCGGCGGCACACCGCCGGCTGTGGGCCAGACAGCCGTGGTGCGCGGACGGCTGATGGAGCTGCTGACTGCCGAGTTGCTGCCGCCCGAGGAATGCGACCACGCTTTCGTCGTGGGCGTTTTCTCTCTGCTCGATGTGATGCTGAGCCAGCCCATGGCCAAGGCCCTTGAATCCGTGGCCCTGCCCCAGTCCGTGGTCGACGCACTGGTACATAACAAGGGAGTTTTTGCGCCCTTCCTGGATCTGACGCGCGCCTGCGAGTCGGGCGACGAAGCGGCTTTTGCCCGCGCGGCCAATGCGCTGCAGCTGTCCAACCATCAGGTCAACTGGGCCCATCTGCAGGCGCTGAGCTGGGCCGACAACCTGACCAGCGAAGTGATCTGAGCCAGCCCGCCTGGCGACACTTCAGTGCGCTTGCTGGGCACAAGGACAAAGGGCTTGCGGCCGATGTGACCGCAAGCCCTTTGCCATTCAAGAGTGTCCCGATCAGTTGGTCTGGATGCCTGCAGCCTTGATGATCTGGGCGTTGGACCTGGACTCGGCCTCGATCTGCTTGGCAAAGTCCGCAGCCTTGCCGCCGGTAGGCACATTGTCCGTGGCCTCCAGGCGCTGACGAATCTCGGGCAGCGCCAGCGCCTTGTTCACCTCGGCATTCAGGCGAGCCAGCACGGCAGCGGGCACGCCGGCAGGAGCGAAGATGCCGAAGACCGATGTGGTGTTGGCGTTCTTGTAGCCCAGCTCGGCCAGCGTAGGCACCTGGGGCAGCGAGTCCAGACGCGCCGGAGCGCCCACGGCCAGGGCCTTGAACTTGCCGGCCTTGATGTGCTGCATCACGGCCGGTCCGGCATTCGTGGACAACACCTCGAACTGTGCGCTCAGGCCGTCATTGAGCTGCTGGCCACCGCCCTTGTAAGGCACATGGGTGATCTGCACCTTGCCCTGATCGGCAATCTGCTCGAGCATGATGTGGCCCAGCGACGCCAGACCGGCCGTGGCCCAGCGCACATCGCCGGGGTGGGCCTTGGCCTGGGTCATCAGCTCGGGAAAGCTCTTGGCTGCCAGGCGAGTCGTGCCCAGCAGCAGCACGGGCGAGTACATCACGCTGACCACGGGAACGATATCCTTGTGCGGATCGAACAGCGGCTTGCCCAGGTGGGGGCTCAGCGTCAGCGGGCTGATCGACGAAAAGCCCAGCGTATAGCCATCGGGGTTGGACTTGGCGACCTGGTCCAGGCCAATCGCGCCACCAGCCCCAGCCTTGTTGTCGATCACCACCGACTGACCCAGCGACTGCGACAGCTTTTCACCCAGAGCACGGGCCACCACATCGCTCACGCCACCGGCAGGGTAGGACACCACCAGACGAATGGGACGGCTGGGCCAGCCAGCCGCGTCGGCTTTGTCTGCCGCCTGGACATTCAGGGACAAGGTGGCAGGCAGCACGGCTGCCAGGGCACAGGTCAGCATGCTGCGACGCAGAAAGTTAGTCATCACTCGAAATCCAAAAATCAAGACCTGCATTTTTGACCAAAGTGAATTCCCAGGTTGATTTGAACGACGATTCGTCAATTCATTGGACAGAAAACATCAAAATAAAACTTCAAACATTCAAATAGACTAACGCAGCAGCCGACCAGCGTCTTGGTCGGCATGCCGCAATGACGCCCGCAAGCCTTGCAGCTAGACTGCAGCCATCACCACAGAGAAAGCACCCATGGCAGAACAAAACCCTCTAACACGTCGCTCCCTGCTGCTGCAAGGCGGTGCTGCGGGCGCTGCACTGGGCACCATGGCCCTGCCCACCTCGGCCACGACCACGCGCAAGGCCTCGCGCACCTGCGTGCTCGATGGCCTGCAGCCCGCGGTGCTCACCATCAGCGGCCCCGGCGTGCAAGCCAATCGTGGCAAGCCGCAGGCCGTGGCGGACCACATGCTGATCATGCATGGCTATCTGTTCGATGCAGCCTGGTCCTGTGGCATGGATGCCCTCAACAGCCTGGAGCAGCAGACGCTCAGGACCACGCTTGAATACGATGAAGCCGAGCACAGCCTGCAAGGCCCGCTGCTGGAGCAGGTGCTGCAGGCCGCTGGCGTGGATGTAGGCCAGGCCATGGCGCGCGGCCTGCAACTGACCCTGCAGGGAATAGACGGCTATCGCAGCCAGATACCGCTGGCCCAGGCCGTGCGCTGGCGCATGCTGATCGCCACCCAGCTGGACGGCGTGCCGCTGGCCATGGGCGGCGTGGGCCCGCTCTGGGCCATTTTTGCAGCCCATCAGATTCCGGAGCTCGACCAGCTGCCCGTCAAGCAGCGCTTTCCTGCCGCCGTCTGGGGGCTGTACCACCTGCAGCTGGGCAGCGCGGCTGCCTAGGCCTGCTCAGCCGCGCGGGTGATGCTCGGCGTGCAAGGCCTTGAGCCGCTCGCGCGCCACATGGGTGTAGATGGTGGTGGTGGAGATATCGGCATGCCCGAGCAGCATCTGCACCACGCGAAGGTCGGCGCCATGGTTGAGCAAATGCGTGGCAAACGCATGGCGCAGCGTATGTGGCGACAGCGGCGAATTCACACCTGCAATCTGCGCGCATTTCTTGACGATGACCCAGAACATCACGCGGCTCATGCCCGCGCCGCGCTGGGTCACAAACACCTCCTCGGTCTGCTGTCCACCCAGAATCGCCGCTCGCGCCTGCTGCAGATAGCGCTCCAGCCAGTGCTGCGCCTCCTGACCGAACGGCACCAGCCGCTCCTTGCGCCCCTTGCCCGTCACACGCAACACGCCCGAGCGCAAGTCCAGCTCATGCATGCGCACGCCCACCAGTTCGCTGACGCGCAGACCGCTGGCATACATCAGCTCCAGCATGGAGCGATCACGCAAGCCCAGCGGGCTGTCCACATCGGGCGCATTGAGCAGGGCCTCCACCTGCTCCTGGGTCAGGGTCTTGGGCATGCGCGGCGGCTGCTTGGCAGCCAGCATGCGCACCGTGGGGTCGGCAGCGACGCGCTTTTCACGCAGCGCCCAGTGAAAGTAGCGGCGCAACACCGTCAGCCGCCGATTCGACGAGGTCGCCTTGGTGTCGTCCACACGGGCCGTGAAATAGCCCTGCAGATCGGCTTCGAGTGCAGCATCCAGGGCCTTGGGCGGCTGCAGCCGGGCCAGCCAGCGCGCAGCCGCCGTCAGATCACGCCGATAGGCGGACAGGGTATTGCGCGAAAGCCCGTCCTCCAGCAGCAGGGCATCGATGAACAGATCGAGCGCATCCTGGCTCTGCGGCAAGGGCTGCGGCCAGTCATCGGGAATCTGCGGCTTGCGGGCTTTTTTTTGGATGTCGGACATGGGCTCAAGCGTACACGCTGGCGCTGCTACCATGAGCCGCGCCCACTACGCCACCCGCCATGCTTTCGACTCTTGCCATTGCCAATTACCGCAGCCTGCGCCGCCTGATCATGCCGCTGGGCCGCCTGACGGTGGTCACCGGCCCCAATGGCAGCGGCAAAAGCAGCGTCTACAAATCGCTGCGGCTGCTGGGCGATATTGCCTACGGCGGCGCCGTGCAGTCACTGGTGCGGGAAGGCGGCCTGCCCTCCACGCTCTGGGCCGGGCCCGAAGAGATCAGCCAGGCCATGCGCCGAGGCGAGCAGCCGGTGCAAGGCACGGTGCGCCAAAAAACCGAACGGCTGGAGCTGGGCTTTGCCAGCCATGGCGCAGGCGGCCTGAGCTATGCCACGGCCCTGGGCCGCCCCGCGCCATCGAGTGTGCCCAAGCCCTTTATGCAAGACCCGGAGATCAAGGCCGAGGCTGTCTGGGCCGGCCCCATACGCCGCCCCGCCAGCCTGCTGGTAGAGCGCAAAGGCCCGTCCATCCGCCTGCGCGGCGATTCTGGCTGGCAGACGCTGGAGCGCCCCATCGCGCGCTGGGCCAGCATGATGACCGAGCTGGTGGACCCGCGCGGCGCGCCCGAAATCATTGGCTTGCGCGAGCAAATCCGAGCCTGGCGCTTTTACGACCACTTCCGCACCGATGCCGATGCACCGGCACGCCAGCCCCAGCTGGGCTGCTACACACCCGTGCTCAGCGGCGAGGGCCATGATCTGGCGGCCGCACTTTTGACCATCCAGCACATCGGTGACGACGAAGCCTTGCAGCAAGCCGTGGCCGATGCGTTTTCGGGTGCCAGTCTAAGCATCGCCAGCGAAGCCGGGCGGCTGATGCTGCAGATGCACCAGCCGGGCCTGCTGCGCCCCTTGAGCGCTGCCGAGCTGTCTGACGGAACGCTGCGCTATCTGCTGCTGATCGCCGCCCTGCTCAGCCCGCGCCCGCCGCAGCTGCTGGTGCTCAACGAGCCCGAAACCAGTCTGCACCCCGATCTGCTGCCCGCGCTGGGCCGCCTCATCACCCAGGCGGCGCGCCAGACCCAGCTCATCGTGGTCACGCATGCCAGCCGACTGCTCAATGCCCTCGAAGATGCGCAGCACCAGCATTGGGGCGAGCCCGAAGAGAGCGACCACCTTCCCGACTGGCAACCGATCCACCTCGATAAAGAGCTAGGCGAAACACGTATCGCCAATCTAAACGAGCGCGAGATTCCGCGCTGGGAATGGCTGGCAGCCTGAAAAGTCGCCTGCACATGCCCTTTGATGTGCGGCCTCGCGCCACAGCGGAAATAACAAAGCCCGAAGGCCTTTTCGGCACTTCGGGCTTGCTGCGTCTGCGCTGCCTGCTTTGACTTCAATAGCAAAGCAGGCAAGGAGTCAGAGGCTTAATCCAGTGTCAGCTTCTGCTTGGCCACGACCTGCTTGTAGGTTTCGAACTCTTCCTTCAGTTCCTTGGCGAATTCCTGAGGAGAGTTGCCCACCACCAGCGAGCCGGTGTCTTCGATGCGCTTCTTGACTGCGGGGTCCTGCAGCACCTTCTTCACGGCGGCATTGATCTTGTCGACCATGGCCTTGTCCATGCCCTTGGGGCCCAGAATGCCGTAGGAAGCCATGCGATTGACCTGGGGCAGACCCACTTCCTTGAAGGTGGGTACGTCAGGCAGCACAGCCAGACGCTGGGGAGCTGCCACGGCGATGGCCTTGAGGCGGTTGTCCTTGATGAAAGGCAGTGCCGAAGGCAGGTTGTCCAGAATCATGGGGATCTGGCCGGCAACCGCGTCGTTCAGGGCCGGGCCCGCACCGCGGTAGGGCACATGGGTCATCTGGATGCCGGTCAGCGACTTGTACAGCTCCATCAGCATGTGCTGGATGCCGCCCGTACCGGACGAGCCATAGGAGTACTTGCCGGGATTGGCCTTGAGTTCGGCCTCGAAAGCCTTGTAGCTGGCCGCACCGGGGAACTTGGGGTTCACGGCGATCACATTGGGCGTGGCCGCAATATTGATGATGGGCGTGAAGTCCGTCAGCGGGTTGTAGGGAGTCTTGGGGTTGATGGCCGGGTTGGTGGCCATGGTCGACAGGGTGGAAATACCCAGGTTGTAGCCATCGGGCTTCTGGCGCGCGGTTTCCTGCGCACCGATGACGCCGCCGCCACCGCCCTTGTTGTCCACCACCACGGACTGGCCCAGCTCTCGGCTCAATGGCTCGGCGATCACACGCGCAATGATGTCGGTCGTGCCGCCTGCGGCAAAGGGCACCAGCAGCTTGATGGGCTTGGTGGGGTAGTTGGCCTCTGCCAGCACACCAGTCGAGAAACCTACAGTTGCCAGAGCCATTGTCAGGCCCACGCACATACGACGATTCATGAAGGGGTCTCCTTATGAGTTCTGAAATGAACGGCTGATGGTACGTGCCGCAAAAAACCCGACACATTCTTGTTGGCCCTGATTTCTCAGTAATTACCCTAGATTCACACCATTTCCTTGAAGCGCATCAAAGTTCAACACGAATGAACCGAGCGACAACAGTAAGTACTACTACATAGAAACTTGGCGACAGCTTTCTCTCAGCAAACCTATGACCGGCCCTATGCTTACAGGCCGTGAACTATCTAGAACTGCTTTTTCCCGATTTCGCGCTCATCGTGCTGGGCTATGTGCTGTGCCGTTTCACGCCCATCAACCGCAGCGTCTGGCAAGCCGTGGAGCAGCTCGTCTACTACCTGCTGTTTCCGGTGCTGCTGTTCCACTCCATCACGCGCAACCCGATCCAGTGGGGCGACGCCAGCCAGTTGCTGGCCGCCGGTGTACTGGGAGGCCTGCTGGGCATTGCTCTGACCTACAGCCTTCCGCACCTGCCTCTTCTGGGCCGGCGCATCGATGCACGCGGCTATGCGGGAGCAGCGCAAGTGGCGTTTCGCTTCAACTCCTTTATCGCGCTGGCACTGGTTTCGCGCCTGGCAGGGCCGGACGGACTGCTCTATGTCTCGGTGCTGATCGGCGTATCCGTGCCGCTGTTCAATGTGGCCGCCGTCTGGCCCATGACGCGCGGCAGCGACCAGCATTTTGTCGGCCATCTGCTGCGCAATCCGCTGATCATCGCCACCGTCAGCGCCCTGCTGTTCAATGCCGCCGGACTGAGGATTCCGGCCTTGCTGGAAGCCCCCGTGGCACGCATCGGTGCGGCCTCGATTGCACTGGGCCTGATGGCCGCCGGCGCCGGCCTCAAGCTCAGTGCACTGGCCAGCAACAAGCTGCTGGCCAGCGAGTTGCTGCTGATACGCCATGCCATACAGCCGCTGATCGCCTTTGCCATGGTCCAGCTGTTCCACCTCAACCAGCCGCAGGCGATTGCGCTGATGGCGTTCTCCAGCCTGCCTACTGCCTCGTCCTGCTATGTGCTGGCTGTGCGCATGGGCTATGAAGGCTCGTTTGTGGCCAGTCTGGTGTCGCTGTCCACCATGCTTGGCTTGCTCAGCCTGCCCTTCGGGCTCTGGCTGATCGGTATTTGAATTTGATGGCTTCTTGTGCTTACTGGATAAGTGATAGAGGCCAGTTTCACTAAAAATCAGGCGCGCTGCGCCAGCGCCCAGGCCACATGCTCGGCCACCACAGGGTCGGGATGATCCGCCCGGCTCTGCAGCGCGGCCCTGATTTCGGGCCTGCCGGTTTCGCGCCAGGCATTGCCCAGGGCCACGGCCACATTGCGCAGCCAGCGCGCATGCCCGATACGGCGGATGGGGCTGCCCTCGGTCACGCGCAAGAAAGTGGCCTCATCCCAGGCCAGGAAATGCGCCAGCTGAGTGCCCGCCAGTGCGGCGCGGGCGTCGAAGTCCGGCAAGACGCTGGGCTGGGCAAACTTGTTCCAGGGGCAGGCCAGCTGGCAGTCATCGCAGCCATAGATGCGGTTGGCCATCAAGGGCCGCAATTCCTCGGGAATGCTGCCCGCATGTTCGATGGTCAGGTAGGAGATGCAGCGCCGCGCATCGACCTTGTGCGGCGCGATGATGGCGCCAGTGGGGCAGGCGTCGATGCAGGACGAGCAGTTGCCGCAGTGCGCCGTGACTGCTGCGGTGGGCTCGAGTGCAAAGTCCACATAGATTTCACCCAGAAAGAACATCGATCCGGCCTCCCGGCTCAGCACCAGGGTGTGCTTGCCGCGCCAGCCCTGGCCGCTGCGGCTGGCCAGCTCGGCCTCCAGCACCGGGGCGGAATCGGTAAAGGCACGGTGGCCGAACGGGCCTATTTCCTGTGCAATGCGCTCGGCCAGCTTCTGCAGGCGGTTGCGCAGCACCTTGTGATAGTCACGGCCTCTGGCGTAGATGGAGACGATGCCTTCTTCGGGACGCTTGAGCCGGTCCCATTCCACGGCCTGCCAGCCGTCCCCGGTCACGCGCGGCAGATAATCCATGCGCGCCGTGATCACGCTCACCGTGCCGGGAACTAATTCCGCTGGTCGGGCTCGTTTCAAACCATAGGCCTGCATGTAATGCATCTCGCCATGAAACCCTTGTGCCAACCATTGCAGCAAACCGGGTTCTGCCGAGGACAAATCCACGCCCGCCACGCCGATTTGGGAAAATCCCAGCTCGCGAGCCCAGGCTTGCATCAAAGGAACCAATTGACTGCTGCTCAACATACACCCCGAATTGTAGGAAGCGAGCCCACACCGGCGCTGGCGCAGCGCCAGATACTCTGGCAGAGCGAACAGGATACCGAGCGCTTTGCCCGGCAACTGGCCGCCCTGCCCGAGCTGCGCAACGCCTATGTGACCCTGCATGGCGACCTGGGTGCGGGCAAGACCACGCTGGTGCGCCACTGGTTGCGCGCCCTGGGCGTGCAGGGCCGCATCAAGAGTCCGACCTATGCGGTGGTGGAGCCGCACGAGGCCGGCGATCTCTCGATCTGGCACTTTGACTTCTACCGCTTCGACGATCCTCGCGAATGGGAAGATGCAGGTTTTCGTGACATTTTTGCCAGCGCCGGGCTCAAGCTGGCAGAATGGCCCGAAAAGGCTGCAGCGGTTACACCTGTTGCGGATATAGCTATCCATATCGAAGCAATTGACGATGTGCAGCGACAGGTGACGCTCAAGGCTGGCACCCCCGCAGGCTGCACCGTGCTTGAAGCATTGACGGCATGAGCAAAACAACTTCCTCCACGGCTTTTCCGGATCTGCCCCGACCGGGTCTTTCCCGACCGGGTCTTTCCCGACCGGGTCTTTCCCGTCGCAATCTGCTGCAGGCAGGCGGCGTGGTTCTGCTGCTGGGGCGCCAGCATATTGCGCAAGGCGCGAGCATCGTGGCAGTGCGCGTCTGGCCCGCACCCGACTACTCGCGTGTCACGCTGGAATCCGATATTCCGCTGACGGCCAAGCCGGTCTTCGTGCCCAGCCCGCCGCGGCTGGCCGTCGATGTCGAGGGACTGGATCTGAACCCGGCGCTCAAGGAGCTGGTGGCCAAGGTCAGAGCTGACGATCCCAATATCGCCAGCATCCGCGTCGGCCAGTTTGCGCCAGGCGTGGTGCGCCTGGTGATCGACCTCAAGCAGGAAGCCAGGCCCCAGGTCTTTACGCTGGCCCCGATTGCCCCCTACAAGCACCGGCTGGTGCTGGACCTCTACCCCGCCAAGGCCGTTGATCCGCTGGAAGCCCTGATCAGCGAACGCCTGCGCGATACCGGCAGCACGGCCGCCGCCCCGGCACCGCACAATCCCGCCATCACGACACCGCCCCCTGCGGCGATTGCGACAGCGCCCCAGGCCGACCCTCTGGGTGACCTCATTGCCCAGCGCAACCAGCGCCCCAGCGCGCCAGCACCGGCTCCCGCGGTGATTGCACAGGCACCAGCACCTGTTCCTGTACCGCCGCCACCGGCTCCCGCGCCACGCCCGGCTCCGGCGCCCAGGCCTGCGCCCAATATTGCCACCTCGCAAAGCACGGACCGCATCATCATCGTGGCACTGGACCCCGGCCATGGCGGCGAAGACCCCGGCGCCACCGGTCCCAGCGGCCTGCGTGAAAAAGACGTGGTGCTCAAGGTCGCCCATCTGCTGCGCGAGCGCATCAACAATTCGCGTATCGGCGGCAGCCCCATGCGCGCCTTCATGACGCGCGATGCCGACTTTTTCGTGCCCCTGGCCACACGCGTGGAAAAAGCCCGCCGCGTCCAGGCCGACCTGTTCATCAGCATCCATGCCGATGCCTTCACCACCCCGGCAGCGCGTGGTGCCAGCGTGTTTGCGCTCAGCGAGCGCGGGGCATCGAGCACGGCTGCACGCTGGCTGGCCAACAAGGAAAATCAGGCCGACCTGGTGGGCGGCCTGAACGTGGGTGGACTGCAGGACCAGCATGTACAGCGCATGCTGCTGGACATGAGCACCACCGCCCAGATCAAGGACAGCCTCAAGCTGGGCACTTCGCTGCTGGGCGAGATCGGCAGCATGGCCAAGCTGCACAAGGCCCGCGTGGAGCAGGCCGGCTTTGCCGTGCTGAAGGCGCCCGACATTCCCAGCGTGCTGGTGGAAACGGCCTTCATCAGCAACCCCGAGGAGGAAGCCAAGCTGGCCTCTGCCGCCTACCGCGAGCAACTGGCCGATGCGCTGATGACGGGCATACGCAAGTACTTCGCCCACAACCCGCCCCTGGCGCGCAGCCGATCGGTTTAAGTGCGTGCTTACACAAAACCACCGCATTCGCTGTCAGCCGGCAAGCCGGCTTGATGACAGTCGCCAAGCCTGAATGACACAGGCTTGGCCCTCTCTCCTACCTGAAAGCCAGGGCAAAAGGTTCAAGATCAGGACATGTTCTTATGAAAGCTGGCCTCTAGGGCAGCTGTACAGGAGAGACCTCATGAAACTGCGAACTCTTGCCATCACCGTGTCTGCAGCCTTCACGCTTGCCATGGCAGGCTGCTCCACCTCGCCCACCAATGCCCAGATCGGCACCGGTGTCGGCGCCGTCGCCGGCGGCGTGGTCGGTGATGCACTGTTTGGTTCCACTTTGGGCACCGTAGGCGGCGCCGCTGCAGGCGCGCTGATCGGCAACGAGGTAGGCAAGCGCAAATAAGCGCCGCGATCCGATCTGAATGCCCAACAAAGAAGCCCCGGCATGCCGGGGCTTTTTCATGGGTCAGTGCTTTTCTGGTCGGGGCAAGGCGCTGGCAAGAGCGCGGATCAGGCGGTCCTGGCCTTTTCGGCCTTGCCGGCGCGCCAGGCACCGAGGATGGCGATCAGGCCTGGCACCAGGATCAGACCCCAGATGATTTTTTCAAGATTGTTCTTCACCCATTCCATATTGCCGAAGAAGTAGCCTGCGGCGCTGATGCCCACCACCCAGAGCACGGCACCCACGACATTGAACAGGCTGAACTTGGCGCGGCTCATATGGGCCACACCTGCCACAAAGGGGGCAAAGGTGCGGATGAAAGGCATGAAGCGCGCAAGAATGATGGTCACGCCGCCATAGCGCTCATAGAAGTTGTGGGCCTGGTCAAAAGCCTTGCGGTTGAACCAGCGCGAGTCCTCCCACTGAAACACCTTGGGGCCCAGGTAGCGTCCTATCGTGTAATTGCTCTGGTCGCCCAGGATGGCTGCTGCCAGCAGCACCACCACCGCCACCGGATAGCTCATGTAGCCGGCACCGCACAGCGCGCCGACGATGAACATCAGCGAGTCGCCGGGCAGGAAAGGCATGACCACCACACCGGTTTCGACAAACACGATGATGAACAGCAGGGCATACACCCAGGGCCCATAGGCCACGACAAAGGCTTCCAGATGCTTGTCGATATGCAGGATGAAGTCGATCAGAAACTGAATGATTTCCAAAACACGGTCCTCAAAAATGGATTGGCATACCGGCGTATGCCGGCCAGTAATGTACTGCGCTCCCAAAGCCCGCAGACGCTCCGCCCCTTGCTGGAGTGCCATGTTTTTGAGAGCAAACTCACAGCTGCTTGCAGACTGCAACAAGGCCGGCCTTTTAATGCTGGTTTGTTACAAGTTTTGATAAAACTAAACGTCAACAATACGTCAGCTTGCCATTTCTGCTGGCACAGTAGAGATGTGTCGCCGCAAGCCGTGCATTGCAAATCACGACATCGGCCCCTGGCCAACAAAGTCCGGCATCTCCAGCCTCCCGCATGTGCAGGAGTGGGCACAGAGACCAGACCGCTTTCCATAACTAGCACGACGAGAGGAATACGAACATGAAGACATTCACAATGCGCTATGGCAAGGCCCTGACTCTGGCAGCCGCACTGACCGGCGCCCTGGCTCTGGGCGGCTGCGCCCATGGCCCCAGCCGTCAGCAAGTCGGTATCGGCGCAGGTGCCGTGGCCGGCGGTGCCGTGGGCAACGTGCTGTTTGGCGGCCCCGTGGGCACCATCGGCGGTGCGGCCGCCGGTGCGCTGATCGGTAACGAACTGACCAAGGGCGGCTACCGCCACCGCTAAGCCCTGCAATCGCCGCGGGCTGAACAAAGAGCTGCCAGAAGTATTCCGGCAGCTCTTTGTGTTTTCGCCCTCCAAAAAACTCACTTGCCGGCCGGTTTGTACAGCCGCCTAGAATGGTTGCCGTGAACGCAACCAGCCCCGAACTCCCCCCCTCCCCTACCGAAACCGCCGACCAGGCTGCCCCCGTGCGCCGGCCGATTCGCGACCTGCCCGACGAGCTGATCAGCCAGATCGCTGCCGGCGAGGTGGTCGAGCGCCCCGCCTCCGTGGTGCGTGAACTGGTGGACAACGCTCTGGACTCGGGCGCCGGCCAGATCACCGTGCGCCTGCTGGCCGGCGGCGTGCGCCTGATCTCGGTGGAAGACGACGGCTGCGGCATCCCGCGAGACGAGCTGCCCGTGGCCCTGCGCCGCCATGCCACCAGCAAGATCAGCGATCTGCACGATCTGGAAACCGTGGCCACCATGGGCTTTCGCGGCGAGGCACTGGCCGCCATTGCCTCGGTATCGGAAACCTCCATCTTCTCGCGCCCAGCAGGTCAGGACTCGGCCTATCTGCTGGACGCCCGCAGCGGCGAGCTGCGTCCCGCCGCACGCAACCAGGGCACGACCGTGGAGGTCAAGGAGCTGTTCTTCTCCACGCCCGCGCGCCGCAAATTCCTCAAGACCGATGCCACCGAACTCGCGCATTGCATAGAGTCGGTGCGTCGCCATGCGCTGGCACGCCCCGATGTGGGCTTTGCCATCTGGCATGAAGGCAAGCTCGTCGAGCAATGGCGCGCTGCCGGCAGCACGCCCGACGAAGCCTTGTCGCGCCGCCTGGCCGATGTGCTGAATGACAAGTTCGTCGACAACTCGGTGGCCGTCGATCACTGGGCAGGCCCCGTCCACGTCACGGGCCGCGCCGGCATCCCGGACGCGGCGCGCTCGCGTCCCGACCAGCAGTTCTGCTATGTCAACGGCCGCTTTGTGCGCGACAAGGTATTGACGCATGCGGCCCGCTCTGCTTACGAAGACGTGCTGCATGGCAACAAGCAGCCGGTCTACGCGCTCTACATCGAGATCGACCCCGCGCGCGTAGATGTGAACGTGCACCCCACCAAGATCGAGGTGCGCTTTCGCGATAGCCGCGAAGTCCACCAGGCAGTGCGCCACGCGATCGAGAACGCGCTGGCCACGCCGCGCGCCGCAGCCGTGGTCGAGGCGGCGGCACAGGAAGCCGCCCGCCAGCCCGGCCTGATCGACGACGGCGCTGCCACGCCTATCCCGGCCAAATCGGCGAACAAGCCCGCCGCAGCTCCGGCCTGGCCGCAAACCCGCATGAGCTTTGGCGAACCCGCCGTCGGCAACCCCGTGCGCGACCTGGCCAAGCTCTGGGAGCCCATGCGCGAAGCCACTGCGCAGGCCGCACCCGTGCCGCAGATGGCGACTGCGGCACCAGCCCCCGCGAGTGCCACAGCTGCCACGCCTGCGACGCCCGCCACACCTGAATCTGCCAGCGGCGCGACCACGATCACCAACACCACGGCCATGCCAAGCCCCGTGCCTCAGCCCGAGGACGAAGGCATCAGGCTGCGCCCTTCGGGCCAGTCCAGCTACTTTCAGCGAAAAGCGCCAGCCCCCCAGATGCAGGAGGCGCCAGCCGCTACGCAGATCGTTGCCAACGCTGCAGCCCCGGTCGAGCCGGCTGCGGCCATGAAAACTGCTGAACATGCCGCAGCGCCGGCAACACGACCACCCGTAACGGCTGCGGCTGACTCGGCCCCGGTCTGGCCGCTGGGCCGGGCCGTGGCCCAGTTGCACGGCGTCTATATCCTGGCCGAAAACAGCCAGGGCATGGTCATCGTGGACATGCATGCCGCCCACGAGCGCATCGTCTATGAGCAGCTCAAGAATGCGGTCAATGGCGACGAACAGATTCCCAGCCAGCCACTGCTGATTCCCGCCACCTTTGCCGCAACGCCCGAGGAAGTCGCCACGGCCGAAGCCCATGTCGAGACGTTGCTGACCCTGGGCATGGAGGTCTCACCCTTCTCGCCCAAGACCCTGGCCGTGCGCGCCGTGCCGGCCACGCTGGCCCAGGGCGATGCCGTGGAACTGGCGCGCAGCGTGCTGGCCGAACTGGCCCAGCATGACGCAAGCACCGTGGTGCAGCGCGCGCGCAACGAGATTCTGGCCACCATGGCCTGCCACGGCGCGGTGCGCGCCAACCGCAAGCTCACGCTGGACGAGATGAATGCGCTGCTGCGCCAGATGGAGGTGACCGAGCGCTCCGACCAGTGCAATCACGGCCGTCCCACCTGGCGCCAGCTGAGCATGAAGGAGCTGGATGCACTGTTTCTGCGCGGGCGCTGATGACAGGGCTGCAATAGCCGCTAAATAGCCGCTACATTGCCGTTATCGTTCAAAACAGCGGGCCGGGAGATCAGCGGGCCCGCCTGCCATTCCCCGCCATGAACTCCAGCTCCACCCCGGAACCTGCCGAAGCCCATTCCTTCATTGCTCGCGTGCGTGCGGCCCTTCCGCAGCTGCCGCCGTCGGAGCGGCGGCTGGCTGAATTCCTGCTGGACTTTCCCGGCAATCTGTCGAGCTACACGGCTGCCGAGATGGCCAAGCTCACGGGGGTATCGAATGCCACGGTCACGCGCTTCATACAGCGGCTGGGCTACGAGGGCTACGAGGACGCACGCCGCCATGCCCGCGCTCAGGGCGACAACGGCTCGCCACTGTTTCTGGCTGCCGCATCGGCCCAGGGCAGGCCCACGGCGGATGTGATCGCCACGCATCTGCGCCAGGCCTCGGAGAATCTGGCCGTCACCATCGGACAGATCTCTGCAGATCAGCTCGATGCCATCGCCACGGCCCTGATCGGCGCCCGGCAGCTGTTCTTCGTGGGCTATCGCCAGAACCGCAACTTTGCCGCCTATCTGCGCTGGCAGCTGCTGCAGGCACTCGAGATGCCCAGCCAGGTCGTTCCCGGCGCCGGCGAAACCTTGGGTGAATATGCGGCCCAGATCGGCGAAAACGATGTGGTGGTGATCTTTGCCCTGCGCCGCAGCGTGCGCGTGGTCAGCGAGTTCGCGCGCCAGGCCAGACTGCTGGGCGCACGCCTGATCTGCATCACCGACCATGCCAGCCCGGCCCCCGAGGCGGACTGGCTGCTGCGCGTGCAGACCTCGGCGCCGGGACCGCTGGACAATCACACGGCGCTTTTCATGCTCTGCCACCTGATTGCCACCGCCACCTTGCAGCAAAGCGGACAGCCGGGTCGCAGACATATGGCGGCCATCGAGACCAGCCATGATGCGCTGGACGAGATGCTATGAAATCAAAAGCTTGTTGCTCTTGTTATTCATATATTTCATATGGTTTTCAATATGAAATCAATAAATGACGAGCGCAAACAGCTCTTTAATCAATAGCAATCAGCTTGTAGCGACAAGCGCCAGGCTCGCAAGCGCTGCCTGCACTGCGGCCACAACCGGCGACAGCACCGGCACCTGAAAGCGCGGCGCCAGCCACAGCGCGGCTTCGGACAGCGGACCGCCGCCGATCACCACGGCCTGTGCGCCATCGCGCTGCACGCATAGGGCCACGGCATCGCCCAGGCGCTCACACTGCAAGGCCGGATCTGCAGCCAGCGCCAGCGGCTCGCCCAACGCAATGCGCGTGCCGCAGAACCAGGGCGTCAGGCCCAGCGCCGCGACCGAGGCGGCAATTGAAGCCTCCAGCCCCGGCGTGGTCGTCGCAATGCCAAAGCGGCGCGGGCCGCCCTGCTCGTCCCGCGCGGCCTGCCACATGGCGGCTTCGCCGATGCCAAAGGCGGCAACCCCCGCCGGCAGGGCCGCTCTCAACAATTCCAGCCCCGGATTGCCGAACGCGGCCACGATGATGGCCCGGCCAGCCTGACTCTCATCTTCCCGGGCAAAGGCCAGACCCAGGCGCAGCACCTCCTGCTCGGCAAGCTGCAGCCCCGCCTCGTCGGTAATCATGGCCGCTCCACGCTCGGCCGTCGCGCCGTGCAGCAGCACGCCGGGCGGCAGGCAGACCCGCGCCTGTCTGAGCATCAGCGCCGTGGTCTGCTGCGAAGTGTTGGGGTTGATCAGCAAAATATGCATGCCAGCTTTCATGCCGTGCGCTCCTGACTGCCGGCATGCACGCCTGCAGCGGCGGCAGACGCCTCCTGCGCATGGGATTCGCCGCCCGCGCCTTCCTCGATGGAGCGGCCGAAGGTCTCGGGGGCAAACTGCACGGCAATCGCAAAGATGAAATACATGGCCGCGATCATGCCGAACATTCCGGAGACGCCATGCAGGTCGAACATTTTGCCCGCCAGCACCTGGGACATGGCTCCGCCAATCGTGCCCAGCGCCAGCAGGAAGGAAGTGCCCAGTGCACGAATGCGCGTGGGGTACAGCTCGGGCGCAAAGATCCAGATGGAGGTATTGAGCGTCAGCACGCAGAATTGGAACAGTGCACCGCAGACCAGGATCATGGCCACGCTATCGGTGAAGTTGCCGAACGCCAGGCCCGCGAGACAGGCTGCAATCGCCCCTACCGTCAGCACCCGCTTGCGCGGAAAGTAATAACCCATGGTCGATGCCGCGATAGCGCCGGCCAGGCTGCCCATCTGCATGACGATGGTGAAGCTGAAGCTCTTGGTGATGGAGTAGCCCTGGGCGACCAGAATCGTCGGCATCAGCGTGAGCACCGAGAGCTGCGCGCCAAACGTCATCCACGAAGCCACGCCCACGGCAATAGTGCGCCGCGCATAGCCGCCCCTGAAGATGTCGGTGAAAGAGCTGCGCTGCACGGTCTGCGCGGCAGCCGTCTGCGCCTGAGCGCTGCCTAGGCTGATGAACTCGCGCAACTCATACTGCGCATTGGCCAGCTTGCCGGCCGCCAGCATGCTCAGCACCTGGTTGGCTTCCTCGACCCGCCCCTTGGAGAGCAGAAAGCGCGGCGTCTCCGGCACAAAGCGGCGGTAGAACACGATGAAGATGGCCGGCATGACCAGACAGCCGAACAGCCAGCGCCAGGAATCATCGCCCGGGAACAGCGTGAACACGCCCAGCGCAAATGCCGGCGCCAGCATATTGCCCAGACCGCCGCCGCCCACATTGATGAGACCGACTGCCGTGCCGCGAAAGCGGGCCGAACAGAACTCGGCCAGCATGGTCACGGCCGTGGTGATTTCGCCGCCCAGACCAAAGCCCACGATGGCACGCGCCACGGCGAGGAAAGCGTAATCGGGTGCCAGTGCGCAGCCGACGGCCCCCAACGTGAACAGCGCCAGATTCACATTGAGCATGAAGCGCCGCCCCATGCGATCGGCCAGGTAGCCCGACAGCAAGCGCCCCATGGCGGCGGCAAAGAAAGTGATGGTGTTGAGAAAAGCAATGTCCGTCGCGTCCAGCCCCCATTGCTGCCGCAGCAGGGGGCCGACCAGGCCGACCGCGTTCTGTTCAAACACATCGAAGAGCACGCCGCAGACCACCAGAAAGATGATGCTTTTGTGCGAGCGCGTCACACCGATCTGGTTGAGCGCGTTTTCCAGCTGCTGCATCTGCGCCGCACTGGCCTTGCCTGACGCCGAGGACGTCACGGGGATTTCACCTGCCATATCCACCTCCTGTGTGCTGATGACCGCCCAGGCACTGGGCCGGCAAGTCGAACTAGAAATATATTTTTCATATTTGAAATTATGAAAATATTTTTTCAAATCCACGTTTACCCAGCCCCGATGATTGGTGAAAGAGGCCAGCCCCAGGCTCATGTGACGGCCTTGATGAAAAAACAATTTCACAACTGCAGATTGCGTGCCTGAATTCACACGCACCACTTCGGTGCTATCACAGAACGATGCCGGCGCACGCATGGCGCCAGTTTTTCTGCCGGACAACGCTGTGCCAAGCGGCTAGCAGACCATTTTTGCGACAGGACGATGAAAAATCCTTTACTTCAAATGCACCATCCAAGTGCCTGAAAACTAAGAATAAATGCGAATTCAATGTTCCAAGTTTGGGCATGCACGCACCAGAATTGCGCCCTCATGCACCGAATCCATGCATGAGTGCATAACTTTTTGGCATAATTTTGTTTTCGCGAGTTTCAGCGCATTCCTCTGTCCCTGTCAGAAAGTTCTCTATGAAGTACGAGTCCGTAGGCCAATTCCTGGAAGAAGTGGCACAACGCAACCCCGGTCAGCCCGAATTCCTGCAAGCCGTCACCGAAGTGATGGAAAGCCTGTGGCCCTTCATCGAGAAGAACCCCAAATACGCCGAGCACGCCCTGCTGGAGCGCCTGGTCGAGCCCGAGCGCATCATCCAGTTCCGCGTGAGCTGGACCGACGACAAGGGCCAGGTGCAGGTGAACCGCGGCTTCCGCATCCAGCACAGCATGGCCATCGGCCCCTTCAAGGGCGGTCTGCGCTTCCACCCCTCGGTCAACCAGTCCGTGCTGAAGTTCCTGGCTTTCGAGCAGACCTTCAAGAACGCACTGACCACTCTGCCCATGGGCGGCGGCAAGGGCGGCTCCGATTTCGACCCCAAGGGCAAGAGCCCTGCCGAAGTCATGCGCTTCTGCCAGGCTTTCGTGTCCGAGCTGTTCCGCCACGTGGGCCCCGACACCGATGTGCCGGCAGGCGACATCGGCGTGGGCGGCCGTGAAGTGGGCTATATGGCCGGCATGTACAAAAAGCTGTCGAACACTGCGGCTTCCGTGTTCACGGGCAAGGGTCTGTCCTTCGGCGGCTCGCTGATCCGTCCCGAAGCCACTGGCTACGGCACCGTGTATTTCGCCCGTGAAATGCTGGCCACTCGCGGCCAGTCCTTTGAAGGCAAGACCGTGTCCGTGTCCGGTTCGGGCAATGTGGCTCAGTACGCCGTGGAAAAGGCCATGGAACTGGGCGCCAAGGTCGTGACCGTGTCCGACTCCTCGGGCACCGTGTATGACGCCGCCGGTTTCACCACCGAAAAGCTGGCCATCCTGATGGATGTGAAGAACCACAAGTACGGCCGCGTCAGCGACTACGCCAAGCTGGTTTCCGGCGTGGAATTCCTGGCCGGCAAGAGCCCCTGGTCCATCAAGGTGGACGTGGCCCTGCCTTGCGCCACCCAGAACGAACTGAACGAAGCCGATGCCAAGACCCTGATCGCCAACGGCGTGCTGTGCGTGGCTGAAGGCGCGAACATGCCCTCCACCAACGAAGCCGCACGCGCTTTCGAAACTGCCGGCGTGCTGTACGCACCCGGCAAGGCATCCAACGCCGGCGGCGTTGCCACTTCCGGCCTGGAAATGTCGCAAAACTCGGCCCGCCTGTCCTGGCCTGCCGAAGAAGTGGATGCACGTCTGCTGCAAATCATGCAAAGCATCCACGCTGCCTGCGTGAAGCACGGCAAGCGCGAAGACGGCACCATCAGCTACATCGACGGCGCCAATATCGCCGGCTTTGTGAAGGTGGCCGACGCCATGCTGGCACAAGGCGTGATCTGAGCGTCAGGCGCTCGTCACTCGCAAGAAAGGCCCTTCGGGGCCTTTTTTCATGCCCGCAGCCAGGCGGTGAAGCGGCCGCCAGAGCGCCGCAGGCCCTGCCCCCTAGGCCCGCACGCCCAGTCTCATCCAGCGTATCAGGAGCTTCTCGACTTCCAGCAACAGCAGCAGGACCACACCCAGCCCCATGGCCAGCAGTCCGGCCTCCAGGTCTACAGGACGGCTGTCGAACAGCGTCTGCATGGGCGGGGTGTAGGTGAACAGCAGTTGCACCAGAGTGACGCCGGCCACGCCCAGCAGCACTGCCGGGGTGCCCAGGACGCCGCGCAGGCTGAGCGATGTTCCCTGCGTGTAGCGCACGCTGAACAGATAGAAGATCTCCATGATCACCAGCGCATTGACCACGATGGTGCGGGCCAATTCGACCGAGTCACCACGGCGCAGCGACCACTCGAACATGCCGAAGCAGCCCAAGGCAAACAGCACCGAGACCAGGGCGACGCGCCACAGCAGATAGGGCTGCAGCAGTTGCTCGTCAGGCGAGCGCGGCTTGCGCCGCATCAGCGTGGCTTCGGGCGGCTCGAAGGCCAGCGTCAAGCCCAGGGCCACGGCAGTGACCAGATTGACCCAGAGAATCTGCACTGGAGTGACCGGCAGCGACAAGCCCAGCAGGATGGCGACGATGATGACAATGGCCTGGCCGCCGTTGGTCGGCAGGGTCCAGGCAATGACCTTGCGCAGGTTTTCGTAGACGGTGCGTCCTTCCTTGACGGCAGCGACGATGGTGGCAAAGTTGTCGTCGGCCAGCACCATGCCCGCTGCCTCCTTGGCCGCGGCCGTGCCGGTAATGCCCATGGCCACGCCGATGTCGGCCCGCTTGAGCGCCGGCGCGTCGTTGACGCCGTCACCGGTCATGGCGATGACGCTGCGATCTGCCTGCAGGGCCTGCACCAGGCGCAGCTTGTGTTCCGGGCTGGTGCGGGCGAATACCGTGGAGGCTCTGGCCACATCGATCAGCTGGGCATCGTTCAGTCCGTCCAGCTCATGGCCCGAGGTGACGCGGATGGTGTCGGCCAGCGCCAGCTCCCTGGCAATGGCGGCAGCGGTGGCTGCATGATCGCCGGTGATCATCTTCACGGCAATTCCAGCGCTGCGGCATTCACGCACGGCCTCCTTTGCCGATTCTCGCGGCGGATCTATCATGCCCAGCACGCCAAGAAGAGTGAGGTCCTTGACGTCGGCCATGTCCACGCAGTCCTTTCCATCTGCCGGGACACGGCTGGCCAGAGCCAGCACGCGATAGCCTTTGGCGGCCAAGACATCGACCTGCTCCAGCCAATAGGCTGCGTCCAGCGCCTGCACGCCTTCTGCTCCCTGCTGGTCGCGGCACATGGCAAGCACCTGCTCCGGAGCCCCTTTGACGAAAACCGCGGCTGGAGCATCAACTGGGCGGTGCAGAGTGGCCATGTAGCGGTGGACGGCATCAAAGGGAACTTCGTCGAGCCGGAGCCAGTCCTGACGCAGCCGATCCACATCCAGGCCGGCACGTGCCGCCAGCACCACCAGAGCCCCCTCCATGGGGTCGCCTTCGACTGCCCAGACCTTGCCTTCGGCATGTCTTACATGGGCGTCGTTGCAAAGCGCCGCGCCTGCGGCAAAGTGCAGCAGCTGCGGATGCTGCGCAGGCTCGATCTCCTCGCCCGCCAGGGTGAAACGCCCCTGGGGCGCATAGCCCTCGCCTTCTATGCCAAAGCTGGCCCCGGGCAGCACCACGGCACGCACGCTCATTTCATTGCGCGTCAAAGTGCCGGTCTTGTCGGAGCAGATGACGGAGACGGCGCCCAGTGTCTCCACCGCCGGCAGGTTGCGCACGATGGCGTAGCGTGCGGCCATGCGCTGCACCCCAATGGCCAGCGCAATCGTCATGACCACGGGCAGGCCTTCGGGGATGGCCGATACGGCAATCCCCACCACGGCGATGAAGGCGTCGGCCGTGTCGAAGTCACGCACCCATAGTGCGAAGCAGAACATCAGCGCGGACAGGCTCAGTATGGTGATGGTGAGCTGACGCGCGAAGCGGTCCATGAGCCGCGTCAGCGGGGTGGCCAGTGTCTGCACCGAGCCCAGCATGGTGCTGATCAGACCCAGCTCGGTACGCGGGCCTGTGGCCACCACCACGCCCAGTCCTTGCCCGGCAGCCACCAGGGTGCCGGAATAGGCCATGGAAAAGCGGTCGCCGAGAGCGGCATCGACAGCCACCGGATCGGCCGACTTGTCGACGGCCACCGATTCCCCGGTCAGCATGGCCTCGTCCAGCTTCAGGCTGCTGGCGCGCAGCAGGCGCAGATCGGCCGGGACGCGATCGCCAGCCTCGAGCAGCACGCAGTCGCCGGCGACAAGTTCTTCCGCAGGCACCGCCATGCGCAAGCCGTCGCGCAGCACATTGGCCCGGCTGGAAACCATGGCCTTCACGGCGTCCAGCGCCCTCTCGGCACGGCCTTCCTGCACGAATCCGAAGACCGCATTGATCAGCACCACCGCGAGGATCACCCCCGTATCGACCCAATGCTGCAGCAGTGCGGTAACGACGGCCGATCCCAGCAGCACATAGATCAGCAGATTGTTGAACTGCGACAGAAAGCGGGCCAGCATGCTGCGCGAAGCGGCGGCAGGCAGGGCATTCGGGCCCTGCTGCTGCAGGCGCTCCCAGGCCTCGTCGGAGCTCAGTCCGGCGGCAGTCGATTGCAATTGAGTGAGTACGGCATCGGTAGCCAACGCGTGCCAGGCGGCAACGCGGTTCTGTTCCTGCATCTGAGACTCCCTGACGATTCAACTGAAACGCTTGTGAGCCGGATCTGTGCCCGGTTGGCGGCTACCGCGGAGAACGCGCCCTTGCATGGTATGCGCTCGACAGCGCCTTGCCACTGACTATGAGCAGGAATATCGATCATTGATTGACTGCAACGGGCTGATTGCCTGCGCCGGCCCACACTGCCGCGAAATCTGACTTTCAGTCTCGGCGGTGCGCCCTGAAGCTGGTTCAGCCAGCTCTACCGGCGCCAGGCACCAGCTGAAGTTCATATGAACCGATGGTTTTCATGTATTCCTACTCATATGAAACTTTATGACAATTAATTAAGTTTTGTTGAGCAATTCAACGTCAATCACTGAATCAACCTTCACCACAAATAGTTGTGGGACTTATGAATCCAGAACGCGCCACTCTTTCCCGCCGACTTTGCATCGCCTGTGCCATGACCAGCATGTTCGCAGGGGCGGCGCAGGCACAGGATGCCTATCCCAGCAAGCCCATCCGCATCGTGATTGGCTATGCCCCGGGTGGCTCCGTCGACATGGTCGGCCGCGTGGTCGGGGACATGCTGGCCAGGCAGTTGAACGCCACTGTCGTGGTCGAGAACGTGCCGGGCGCCGCAGGCGTGGTGGGAGCGCAGCGCGTGGTATCGGCCAAGCCCGACGGCTACACCTTGCTGGCCGGCTCCAGCAACGAAATGGTGGGCACCAAGTTTGTGAATGCCGCGCAGAAGTACGACCCGGCGGTGGACCTGACCCCGGTGAGCCTGACCGCCCTGGCCCCCAATCTGTGGGTAGCCGGTGCGCATGTTCCTGTCAAAACCGTGGATGACTTCGTCAAACTGGCCAAGGCCAACCCAGGCAAATACAGCTACGGCAGCCCCGGCATCGGCTCGACGCCGCATTTTTCGGGAGAGCTGATCAAGAAGACTGCGGGTGTCTACCTCGTGCACATACCCTACAAGGGCTCTCCGGCCATGACCAGCGATCTGGGCGGCGGCAACCTGGACTTCGCCATCCTCTCGCCCATGGCCGCAGCGCCGCTGGCGCAGTCCGGAAAGATCAGGATTCTGGGCGCCACCACGGCCACCCGCATTGCCACGCTCAAGGAGGTTCCGGCGCTGGCGGAACATCCCGCGCTCAAGGGCTATGCCCTGAGCGGCTGGTTTGCCCTCGCGGCACCCAAGGGCCTGCCCCCGGAAGTGCTGGCCAAGCTGCAAAAAGCGGTACAGACAGGTCTTGCCGACCCGGCCATCCGCCAGAAGCTGGAAGCAGCAGGGACCCCGCCAGCCAAGGGCAATGAAAGCCTTGCCCAGGTGATGCGCACAGACATGGACAAATACGCCGAGCTGGTGAAGTTCGCCAGGATCACGGGCGACAACTAAAGCGGCGACCTGCAGCGCCATATGCTCTCCTGCCCGCAAGGCCTTGCATCAGCGCGCCCGGGTTGTTTTCGACGCCCCTGCGACTAGGGCTGCCCCCATGGCGTGCCCGCGCTCCTTCCCGGTACAAGTGACAGATTTCACAACGAGTCTCTGTCAGAACTTTGGAGGGTAATTTCATGTCCTTGATTCGCCGCGCCAGCTTTTCGACGCTGCTTTGCAGCAGCGCCTTCATGCTGTTCAGCCAGAATGCCCTGGCCCAGGCTGCAGCGGCCCAGCCGGGTGCGGCCCAAACCGGAGGCCTGTCCCGGACCATGGTCGGCAAGGCCGATGTTTCGGTGCCGGGTCGCGAAGCCTTGGTAGCCAAGGTGGAGGTCGCCCCAGGCTCGCGCGCGGGTCGCCACACCCACCCCGGCGACGAGATCAGCTATATCAGCGAGGGTGAGGTCGATCTGCTGATCGACGGCCAGCCGCCGCGCACGCTCAAGGCCGGCGAGACCTTTGTCGTGCCCGCTGGTGTGATTCATGATGCACACAACGCCAGCAATGGCACGGTCAAGCTGATTGGCGTGTATGTCGTGGAAAAGGGCAAGCCTCTGGCCACACCGGCCCCCTGAGCAGCGCACGGCTTCGACCGTCCAAAACAAGGCCGCAGTCCATTGCTGCGGCCTTTGTTCCTTGCTCGGCTCTTCTTCTGTAGGATCACCCCACATGAAGCACACCGTTACCGCCTTGCTGCTGGGTGCAGCCTGCAGCTTGAGCCTTGCCGCATCGCCCACACCCGCCGCGACTCAGGAGATCGAGTACCTGATCGGCCACCTCAAAGCCTCGGGCTGCGAGTTCCAGCGCAATGGCAGCTGGCATGACAGCGCCAAGGCAGCCGAGCATCTGCGCGGCAAATACGACTATCTGCTCAAAAAGGGCTGGGTGGCCACGGCCGAGGACTTCATTGCCCGCGCAGGCACGGAGAGCAGCATCAGCCACAAGCCCTACCAGGTGCGCTGCAGCGGCAAGGAGGCCGAGGCCAGCGCCAGCTGGCTGCAGGCCGAACTCAGGCGCTACCGCAACCGCCAGTAGCGCTCAGCACCCCGCCTCAGCCTGCGCGCTTGACGGCCGCATCACACCAGCGCTGCGCCACCTGGGGCGAGGTACTGCAGACCGCATCATGCGTGACCGTGGTCACGGCACGCTCCAGCAGCTGGATATCGGCTTCGTGCTGGCGTGCCACATGCGGGTCTTCGAAGAAGATGGCGCGGTGGCAGCGCTTTTCCAGTACCAGATCGGCAATCTGCGCATCGCCGCCCAGTGGACCGCTGTTGTAGCGGTCCACCCAGGGCTTGTCGGCAGGCCAGCCCTTGCTCCAGGCCATTTCGTTGAGTTTCTGCCCCGTTGTGCCGGTACCCACGCGGCGGCGGTAGCGGCTGAGCAACTCGAAGTTGTGTGCTGCAAAGTCCAGCATGGTGGGCTTCATGGCATCGTGGGCAATCAGCGCCAGCGTCTGGTTTTCGTAGTCGTGATAGCGGTCGGCATTGCGGTCGCGCGTCAGGCCGGCGTGAATGCGCTCCATCTCTATCCAGTCACGCGTGGAGGCGACCGTGGAAAGAAAAGGCTTGCCGTGAATCACGCACTGGCGCTTCAAGGCCAGGGCTTCGGGGAAGATGGACGACGGGTCCACCGGGTCCATCAGGTAGATGGCGCCATCGAGAGTGCGCTCGTCACCCTCCATGCCCACTACCTCGGCCACCAGCCTCATGAGCCCGCCCTCGCGGCCATAGGGGTAGCGCACCAGGCCTTTGTAGCCCTGGAGCATGCTGGCCGCCGTGATGGCGTCATAGGTGCGGCCCACGGTATGAAAGCCCAGCTTGAGTTCGCGAATTCCGGCCTCGCAAGCGCGCAGCAGGGCAAACAGCGCAGCGTCCTCGGTTTGGTGGTGGAGTTTGTTGGCGGCAAGACCCAGGCAGATCGACATAGTGAACTAATCCTTCAAACAGGCTTCAAACGCTCGCAAACTCTGCGCAACCAGCTATGCATTTGCGGCTTGAAACACCCGCAAGAATATCGCCAATTCATGCACTCCAGATGACTGGGGCCAGGTCAGACAGCCATACTTGCACAGCACTTGACAGCCGCTCTCTTCCGACGCTCTTCTTCTCATGCCCAAGACCTCACGCTTCTGGAGCCCCCGCCGCATCGCGGCAGCACTCGGCCTGGCCTTGCTGCTGGCGCTTGCGATCTGGGGCATGCGCGAGCTCGATGCCAGGCAGCGGGTCTGGATTTTTCAGCCCAGCGACCGCAGCTGGCCTGGAGCCAACACTGCCGGCATGCAGGAACAATGGATAGCGTTTCGCAGCCGCGATGGCAGCGCCGCCAGGCTGCACGCCCTCTGGATGCCATCCAGCGATGCACGAGCCCCGCTGCTGCTGTTTCTGCATGGAGCGCGCTGGAATGTGACGGGCTCCTCGCCACGCATACGGCGCCTGCAGGCCATGGGCTTTTCGGTGCTGGCCGTGGACTACCGCGGCTTTGGCAAGAGCAGCCCGGCCCTGCCCTCGCAGGCCTCGGCCGCCGAGGATGCGCGCGCCGCCTGGGACTGGCTGGGCCGACAGGCCGCAGGCAGGCCGCGCTATATCTTCGGCCACTCGCTGGGCGGCGCCGTCGCCATCGACCTGGCCAGCTCCGTCAAGGACGAAAGCGGGGTGCTGGTCGAGTCCACCTTCACCAGCATTCCCGATGTGTTCGACTCCATGCGCTGGGGCTGGTTGCCCGTGAACTGGTTGATCACGCAGCGTTTCAACTCGGTAGGCAGAGTGGCGGACATCGGCTCGCCGCTGCTGGTCGTGCACGGCACGGCAGACCCGCTGATTCCGGCCCGGCTGGGCCAGCAGCTGTTCGATGCGGCGCGCGAGCCCAAGCGCCTGATCCTGGTCGAGGGCGCCAGCCATCACAACACCCAGTCCAAGGCACTGGTGCAATATCGCCAGGCACTGCATGAGCTGTTCGGCCTGAATCCGCGCTGAGCGGCATCGCCACATACTGTCTCGTCAGCATACGGATCAATGGGCAGGTTCTGCTAGTCTGTCTGGCTATGTCTGCTCCGCCTGCCCTGAACTCAGAACCAAATCGCGCTCAATCCCTTGGTGAGCAAGCGCAGAGCGCTCCTGAATCTGCAGTCTTCGTGATTCTCACTCTGGGGCTGCTGCTCGGTCTTCAGCCGCTGGCAACCGACCTCTATCTGCCTGCCCTGCCTCAGCTGCAGCAGGGCTTTGGCGCCCATGTCTCGCAGGCCCAGCTGACGCTGACCGGCTTTTTGCTGGCCTTTGGCTGCTCGCAGATTCTCTGGGGCCCGCTGTCGGACCGGCTGGGCCGCCGTCCGGTCCTGCTGCTGGGCATCAGCGGCTATGTGATCGCAGCGCTGGGCTGCGCCAGCGCCCAGAGCATGGAGACCTTGATTGCCTGGCGCAGCCTGCAAGGCGCCGCCCTGGGCGCCGGTGTGATGTGCGCGCGTGCCGTGGTGCGCGATCTCTATGCCCCGCATATGGGCGCGCAAGTCATGTCCAAGGCGCTGACGGGCCTGGGCGTGCTGGCCTTTCTGGCCCCCATCAGCGGCAGCTTGCTCGTAGGCTGGCTGGGCTGGCGCTCCACCATGCTGGCCCAGGCCTTCATGGGCTGCCTGGCCTGGCTGCTGGTGGTGCTGCGCTTCAGGGAGTCGATTCCCCAGCGCAACCCGCAGGCGCTGCAACTTGGCAATCTGCTGCACACCTGGTCGCGCATTGTGCGCAACCCCATGTTCCAGGCCTACAACCTGCTGACCTGCTTCAGCTATGCAGGCCTGTTCACCAACCTGGCTGCCTCTTCGTTCACCTACATCAACGTGCTGCATATGGACCGTACGCAATACGGACTGATGCTGGGCGGCAACGCGCTGTGCTATATCGCCGGCACCTTTGCCTGCCGCCGTCTGCTGCGCAGCATGAGCGTGCAGCGCGCCGTGGCCGTGGCGGGGGTGTTGTCGCTGACGGCCGGCTCCATCATGGGCCTGGCGGCCCTGGTCGATCTGCGCAGCATCTGGGCCTATGCCCTGCCCTTCTGTCTCTACCAGATCGCCCACGGCATTCACATGCCCTGCGGACAAAGCAATGCCATCGCGCCCTTCCCCCAGGCAGCGGGTACGGCCTCGGCCATCAACGGCCTGGTGATGATGCTCATGGCGTTTGTCATGGGGCATTGGCTGGGACTGAATCTGGATGCAGACTCGACCATGCCGCTGGCCTTCGGCATCTGGTTCTGGTCGGCCTGCACGGCCATCACGGCATGGACGCTGGTACAGCGTTTTGGCATCAGCAAATCATGATTTGAAATAAGATGATTAGGTTATTTAAAAACCAGTTTTTATTATTTTTCTTTTTATAGAGATTTTTTGAGAATGCCTGGACTGGCCAACGCGCCGCACTTTTTGTGATCTCCAGCCATGCATTCCCGCCGCTTCTTCCTGCAGCAATCGCTGCTCGCCGCCAGCTCCGCTGGCTTCTCCTTGAACTCTCTGGCCAAGGCAGCCGAGATCTCCGCCGTCCCTCAGGCCAGCCGCATCCTGGTGGGCTTTGGCGCAGGCGGCGGCATCGATCTGCTGGCACGCGTGCTGGCCGAAAGCATCGCCGCACAACTGGGCAAGAGCCACTATGTGGTGGTGGACAACAAGCCCGGCGCCAACGGACAGATTGCCGCACAGACGCTGCTCAACGCCCCCAGCGACGGCAGCACCTATCTGATCGCGCCGCTGATCACCCCGGTGCTCTCGCAGATCGTCTACAAAAAGCCCGGCTACGATCCTGCGCGCGACTTCTCTCCGGTGGGCCTGCTCGCGCATTTCCAGTTCGGGCTGGCCGTCCCCGCAAGGCATCCGGCGCGCAATATTCAGGAATACGTGGCCTGGCTCAAGGCCAATCCCGACAAAGCCAACTTCGGCAGCCCTGCCGTAGGCAGCCTGCCGCATTTCTTTGGACTGCTGCTGGGCGAAGCGGCCGGCGTCAACATCGTGCATGTGCCCTACAAGGGTGGCCCGGCCATGATGACCGATCTGATCAGTGGCCAGCTGGCCTCCGCCATACAGACCACCAGCGAGCTCGCTCCGCTGCACAAGGAAGGCAAGGTGCGCATTCTGGGCACCTTCGGCAGCCAGCGCGGTCGCGAACTGCCCGATGTGCCGACCTTTGCCGAAGCCGGCTACCCCAAGGCCACAGGCAGCGGCTGGTACAGCCTGTGGGCACGCAAAGGCACTTCGCCCGAAGCCATTGCCACCGTCAATCGCGCCGTCAACCACGCGTTGCTGGACCCCAAGCTGCAGCCCAAATGGGCGGAGCTGTCCCTGCAGCCCGACCCGCGCACGCCGCAGGCGCTGGAGCAGCTGCGCGTGGCCGAAGTCGCCAAGTGGCGTCCCGTGATCGCCAACTCCGGCTTTGCCATCGAATAAGCAAGGCGAAGAACTCATGACCGCACCGAACATCGTTTTCATCCTCGCCGACGATCTGGGCTGGGCCGACCTGGGCGTCTATGGCGCCACCGATTTCAAGACCCCGCATCTGGACCGGCTTGCTGCCCAGGGCGTGCGCTTCAATCAGGCCTATGCCAACTCGGCCGTCTGCTCGGCCACACGCATTGCGCTGATCACCGGACGCTATCAGTACCGGCTGCAGGCCGGACTCGAAGAGCCGCTGGCACGCCATGGCGCGCAACTCGGCCTGCCGGCCGATCACCCCACGCTGCCATCGCTGCTCAAGCAGGCCGGCTACGACACGGCATTGATCGGCAAATGGCATCTGGGCAAGCCGCCCGCCTATGGCCCGCAGCGCAGCGGCTACGACTATTTCTTCGGCAACCACAGCGGTGCCATCGACTACTTCACGCACAAGCCCGGCGTGGGCGAACAGTTCAGCCCCGACCTCTGGCAAGGCGACGAGCCCGTGCAGCGCACGGGCTACTACACCTACATCCTGGGGGATGAAGCCACGCGCTATGTGCATGAGCGCAGGGGTCAGGACAAGCCTTTTTTCCTGTCGCTGCACTTCACGGCGCCGCACTGGCCCTGGGAAGGGCCTGACGACGAGCATGTCGCTCACAGCATCAAGGATCTGTTTCACTACGACGGCGGCAGCCTGAAGAAATACGGCGAAATCGTCGAGGCTCTGGACAAGGCCGTGGGCCAGGTGCTGCAGGCGCTCGATGACAGCGGCCTGGGCGACAACACCATCGTCATCTTCACCAGCGACAACGGTGGCGAACGCTTTTCCAAGACCTGGCCTTTCACCGGCCAGAAAACCGAGCTGCTGGAAGGCGGCATCCGCGTACCTACGCTGCTGCGCTGGAGCGCCCGCATCCAGCCCCAGGTCCAGGAGCAGGTCACGGCCAGCTTTGACTGGCTGCCCACGCTGCTGGCCGCAGCAGGCGCCAGACCTCACCCCGACTTCCCCAGCGACGGCCAGAACATCCTGCCCATTCTGGAGGGCACTGCAGCCAATACCGAGCGCAGCCTGTTCTGGCGCTACAAATCCCAGGCCCAGCGTGCCGTGCGCCGGGGTCCCTGGAAATACCTCAAGATCAACGACAACGAGTTTTTGTTCAATGTGGAGGAGGACGCCCGCGAGCGCGCCAATCTCAAGGAGCATCAGCCAGAAATCTTTGCCGGACTGCGCAGGCAATGGGAGGAGTGGAACGAGCAGTTGCTGCCGATCACGGCTGAAAGCTACAGCCACGGCCTCTCGCCCGATATTCAGGCCGACCGCTATGTGCCGGCACGACTGAGCCAGGGCTAGGCGAAGCAGGTCACTAAGTCCCGCCGCTGCCGCAAGGCGGCAGGCTGCGTTATCCTTGACGACCAGCAAGAACCAATGACCGACGGTCATTGGTTCTTGTGCTTTGACCTGTACGGATTTCGCCCCATGACTGCTGCCCACGCCCTGCCCTGTATCGCCATTGCTGGCCCCACTGCTTCGGGCAAGACTGCGGCAGCGCTGGCATTGGCCGAGCGGCTGGCGCAACGCGGTCAGAAGGCCGAGATCATCAGCGTGGATTCGGCCCTGGTCTACAAAGGCATGGACATAGGCACGGCCAAGCCCACGGCGGCAGAGCTGGCCGCCGTCCCGCATCACCTCATCGACATCATCGATCCGCTGCAGGCCTATAGCGCGGCCGAGTTCGTGCGGGACACGCAGACCCTGGTTGCCGAAATCCGTTCCCGCCAGGCCATACCTCTGCTGGTGGGCGGCACCATGCTGTACTTCAAGGCGCTGATGGACGGGCTGGACGATATGCCCGCTGCCAACCCCGAAGTGCGCGCCATGCTGGACGCGCAGGCCGCCGAGCTCGGCTGGCCCGTCATGCATGCCAGACTGGCCGAGGTGGACCCCGTCACGGCAGCACGCCTGGCCCCCGGCGACAGCCAGCGCATTCAGCGCGCGCTGGAGGTCTGGCATGTGTCGGGGAAGCCGCTTTCGAGCTTTCACACGACCAAGAGCAAGGCAGGTCCCGCAGAGCAGATGGGCGTTACCGCGCTTTTCTCGCTGGAGCCTGCAGAGCGAGCCTGGCTGCACCAGCGCATTGCGCTGCGCTTTGACCTGATGCTGGAGCAAGGCTTCCTCGACGAAGTGCGCCACCTGCGCGCGCGCGGCGATCTGCATCTGAACCTGCCCTCCATGCGCTGCGTGGGCTATCGCCAGGCCTGGGAAGTGCTGGACGCTCTGGAGGCCGATCCCGGCAAGCCACTGGACATGGCAGGCCTGCGCGAGCGCGGCATCGCCTCCACACGCCAGCTGGCCAAGCGCCAGATCACCTGGCTGCGCTCCATGCCCCAGCGCCATGCCATTGCCTGCGATGCACCGGGCGCCCAGCAGCAACTGCTGGATGCAGCCATGGCCGCCATTGACGCAGCGCAGCAAGGCACCAGCTAAGAACTACACCCGTAGCCGCCCATCGTTAAGATCGCTGCATGGCTGCCACCGACTCATCCCACGCACATCCGCTGCTGCAGGTCAGCGACCTTGCCAAACGCTATGGCGAGGCGGATGCGCAGTCCACGGTCTTCGAGCAGGTGAGCTGCGAGATCGCTGCCGGCGAGTTTGTCGCCATCGTCGGCAACTCCGGCGTGGGCAAGTCCACCTTTCTCAACTGCCTGGCCGGGCTGGACAGCTGGCAGCAAGGCCGGGTTCTGCACAGCGGAACTGATCTGTCCACGCTCGATGAAGCCCGGCGCGCCATCTGGCGGCGCGCGCATCTGGGCTTTGTGTTCCAGGCCTTTCATGTCCTGCCCCATCTCGATGTGGCGCAGAACATTGCCCTGCCGCTGATGCTGCTGGGCCGCATGGACGGCCAGGGTCAGCAGCGCGTGCAGCAGGTGCTGCAAGCCGTGGGACTCGCTGGTCTGGGCCAGCGCCTGCCCCAGCAGCTCAGCGGCGGCCAGCTGCAGCGCGTGGCCATAGCGCGTGCACTGGTGCATTCACCGCCTCTGCTGCTGGCCGATGAGCCCACGGGCAATCTCGACCCGTCCACTGCCCAGCAGATCATGGATTTGCTGCTGCAGCAAACCCGCGACAACGGCACGGCCCTGGTGCTGGTCACCCATTCCGCAGAAGCGGCCAGACGAGCCGACCGCGTGCTGCGGCTGACGGCAGGCGGCATGCAGGCCGAACTCTCGGTGTCGCAGCAAACATCGTTAGGCCTGTGACTTCACGCCCCCCGCTGCTTCTGCTGCTGACCAGCTTCTCCTGGCAGGAGCTGCGCCAGCATCCCTGGCGCACGGCTACGGCGCTGATTGCCATCATGCTGGGCGTGGCGCTGGGCTTTGCCGTCCATGTGATCAACCAGTCGGCGCTGGACGAATTCTCCAGGGCGGTGCGCAGCGTCAACGGCCAGCCCGATCTTCAGCTGCACGCCATGCAGGGTGGCCTGCCGCTGGCACTCTATCCGCAGGTGGCGCAGGTCCGGGGCGTCGCCAGCGCCGTACCCTGGGTCGAAACCACTGTGTTGCTGCCCGGCGGCGCTGCAGATTTGCAGACGCGCGGCACGCAAGGGGCAGCGCAGGGCGTGAGCTTGCGCGTGCTCGGCAGCGATGCCCTCAAACTGGCACCTGTCGCCCCGGCCCTGATGCCGCGCCTGTTTGAAGGTGGTGACCGGCTGGATCTGTTTGCACCCGATGCCGTGTTTCTCAATGCTGCAGCCTTGCAGGCCCTGAGACTGAGTCCTGAACAAGCTGTCAACGCACCCATGCAATGGTTGCTCAATGGCCAGGCCCAGCAGTTGCGCATTGCAGGCACGGTCGCCGCCAGCGGCGCACCGGTCGCAGTCATGGACATTGCCGCACTGCAGCAGAAGCTCGGCCTGTTTGACCGCATCGACCGGCTGGACCTATTGCTGACCGACAGCGCCAGCCGCAGCCAGGTGGCCACCGCCCTGCACGCACTGGCGGCCTGGCAAGACCAGATACTGATCCAGCAGCCCAGCGACGATCAGCAGCGCGTGGGCGAGATGTCGCGCGCCTATCGCGTCAACCTCACTGTGCTGGCCCTGGTGGCCTTGTTCACGGGAGCGTTTCTGGTGTTCTCGGTGCTGGCGCTCAGCGTGGCACAGCGCGCGCCGCAGTTTGCGCTGCTGGCCGTGCTGGGGGCCACTCCACGCCAGCGCATGGCACTGGTGCTGCTGGAAGCGCTGGCGCTGGGGACTCTGGGCAGCCTGGCCGGTATCGCGCTGGGTACGGCACTGGCCTGGCTGGCGCTGCAGGTGCTGGGCGGCGATCTGGGCGGCGGATTCTTTGCCGGCGTGCAGCCTGCCCTTCACTGGAGCCCTGTGGCGGCGCTGGTATTTGGCCTGCTTGGCCTTGCCGCCACGCTGGCCGGTGCCTGGTGGCCCGCACGCGCCGCCATGGATCTGCCGCCTGCGGCCACACTCAAGGGACTGGGCAGCACGCATGAGAGAGCGCCGCGCCTGTGGCCCGCTGTGACACTGCTTGCAGCCAGCCTGATGCTGGCCTTTATGCCACCGGTGGCAGGTGTCCCGCTGGCCGCCTATATGGCCGTGGGCCTGCTGTTGCTGGGCGGCATGGCAGCCCTGCCCTGGCTGCTGGGTGTGGTGCTGGGACTGATGCCCGACGCCTTCACGCGCCAACCGCTGGCCATGCTGGCGCTGGAGCGCGCGCGGCGCATGCGCCACGCCACTACCGTGGCCGTGGGCGGTGTGGTGGCCAGCCTGAGCCTGGCCGTGGCCCTGACGGTGATGGTCACCAGCTTTCGCGGCAGCATGATGGAGTGGCTGGACGCCGTTTTGCCCGCCCCCATGTATGTACGCGCGGCCGGCGGCTCCAGCCGTGTCGATGCAGCCCTGCTGCCGGCCGATGCGGCGCAGCGCCTGGAGCAGCTACCCGGCATAGAACGAGCACAGGCCATGCGCAGCAGCCAGCTGGTACTCAGCCCCGAACGTCCGGCCCTGAGTCTGCTGATTCGCCCGCTTCAAGGTGAGCAGGCCATGCAGCTTCCCTGGGTGGAGGGGCCGCTGCGCCAGCCCCGCGCGGGCATCGCCGTGCACATCAGCGAAGCCGTAGCCCAGCTCTATGGCTTGAAGCCCGGCGACAGCTGGCCACTGCTTTCCAAGGCTTTCAGCCTTCAAACCCATGACCACCAAGCGTCAGAAGCTTCTTTTTACATAGCATCCGTATGGCGCGACTATGTGCGTCAGTTCGGTGCCGTGGCACTGGACTGGAAGGACTATCTGGCGCTGGTAGGAAAGGCAGGCAATGCAGCGCAGATCAGCGAGATCGCCGTCTGGCCGGAGTCCCAAAGCATGCTGTCTGGCGCCGATCTGCAAGCAGCAATAGAGCAGGCACTCGGCACGCCGGGGCAGTCGCCCCCTGCGCTGGAGTTTGTCAGCAGCCAGACGCTGCGCGAGCGTTCCTTGCGCATTTTCGATCGCAGCTTTGCCGTCACCTACTGGCTGCAGGCTGTGGCCATAGGCATAGGCCTGTTCGGCATTGCCGCCAGCTTCAGCGCCCAGGTGCTGGCCAGGCGCAAGGAGTTCGGGCTGCTGGCCCATCTGGGCCTGACACGCCGCAATGTGCTGAGCGTGGTCGCCGCCGAGGGCCTGGCCTGGACCCTGCTGGGCACCATTGCGGGCACGCTGCTGGGCCTGGGCGTGGCGGTGATCCTGGTGCATGTGGTCAATCCGCAGAGCTTTCACTGGACCATGGAGCTGCGCCTGCCCCTGCTGCGCCTGCTGGCGCTGGGCGCTGCCGTGGTGCTGGCAGGCGTCATCACCGCCTGGCTGGCCGGGCGCCGGGCAGCCAGTGCCGACGCGGTGCTGGCCGTCAAGGAGGACTGGTAGCTATACCTGCACCCCTGTCAGCGTTTTTCACATGATTGCGCCATGGCGCGGCGCACAATGAAACCTCAACCCCTGCGAGGAGTTCGTATGCAAATCCAGCCCTATCTCTTTTTCGACGGTCGCTGCGAAGAGGCCCTGGATTTCTACCAGGCCGCTCTGGGGGCCGAGATCACCATGCTGATGCGCTACAAGGATGCTCCTCCGCAACCCGAGTCATCGAGCCAGCAAGGCTGCGGCCCGGGCCAGATGGATCCCGAAAAAATCATGCACGCCAATGTGCAGATTGGCGAGACGCAGATCATGGCATCTGACGGCATGAACAGCGGCAAGCCGGATTTCAAAGGCTTTTCTCTGTCCATCACCGCGCCCAGCGAGAATGAGGCCGACCGCATCTTTGCCGCCATCGGCCAGGGCGGCAAGGTACAGATGGCGCTGGACACCACGTTTTTTGCGCGTCGTTTTGGCGTGGTGACCGACCGCTTCGGAGTCAGCTGGATGGTGATCGTTCCCCTGATCGACATTGGCTGAGGCAGCGCAAAGCAGCACCGGAGATCATGGCATTGCCCTGATCGGCTGGGCGACAATGGGCCATGCCTTATCAGCCCACGACCTCCCAGCCTCAGCAACCGGCACTGCCGGCCCTGTCACGCAGGCAGTCCCTGCAGACGCTGGCAGCTGCCGGTCTGGGCTGGGCTACCCTGGGCCTGCCTCTGCCAGGCATGGCTTTGCCGCTCAAGACCCTGCAGTTCCCGCGCGACTTCGGCAGCCACCCTGATCTGCAGACGGAGTGGTGGTACATCACAGGGCAGTTGCAGGCCGGCGGCAAGCCCTGGGGCTTTCAGCTGACTTTCTTTCGCTCGCGCATCGAAGCCGCGCAAGGCCTGCAATCGGCGCTCGCGGCCAAGCAGCTGATCTTCGCCCATGCGGCCCTGTGCGATGTCGAGGGCCAAAAGCTGCGCCACGACCAGCGCATGGCGCGTGCGGGACTGGGCCTGGCCGGAGCCGGCGAAAACGATACCGATGTGCATATCAACGACTGGTATCTCCAGCGTCAACCCGTAAAAGGACGAAGCGCCAGCGAAGCCTGCCGCTACAGAGCTTTGCTGAGCAGCCAGGACTTCATACTGGATCTTGAATTTGACAGCACGCAGCCACTGCTGCTGCAGGGCTTGAATGGTCTTTCACGCAAAGGCCCGCGTGAGGAACAGGCCAGCTACTACTACAGCCAGCCCCAGCTCAAGGTCGGCGGCTCCATCACCGTGGCCGGCCAGTCGCTGGCTGTGCAAGCCAGCGCACACAACCGCGCCTGGCTGGACCATGAATGCAGCGCGGCCATCATGGACCCGGAGGCTCAGGGTTGGGACTGGATAGGCATGAACCTCGATGACGGCAGCGCCCTCACGGCCTTTCATCTGCGCCGACGCAATGGCTCGGCGCTCTGGGCCGGTGGTTCATTCCGCGCGCCAAACCAGAACGCGCAAATCTTTGCCGCCGATCAGGTACGGTTCGAACCGCTGCGCCGCTGGAGCAGCCCGCACAGCAAAGCAAGTTACCCTGTGGCCTGGAGCGTGCAGACACCGGCGGGCCGTTTCGAGGTTCATGCGCTGGTGGACGACCAGGAACTGGACAGCCGCGCCAGCACCGGCGCCATTTACTGGGAGGGTCTGTGCGAGCTGCGCAGCATAGGCGCCGACGGCAAAAGCGTCCGCGTGGGCAACGGCTACCTGGAAATGACCGGCTATGCGAATGCGCTAAGGCTTTAGGGCCTGGGGCTCGCACACCAGAGCGCCGAGCTGATCGAGCAGCAGCTGGAGATGGCGCTCGCGCAAGTTCTCACCCAGCAGATCGACCTGCAGCAGGCTCTGCCAGGTTGCCGCATGATCCACGCGAAAGCCCGATAGGGCAGAAATCAGATAGTGGACATCGACAGCGTTCGGCTGCTCCCTGAACAGGCCCTGCGCCACGCCGCGCTGCAGGATGCGCTCGATAGGCTCCAGCGCCGCCTTGCGCAGCAGCTCGATCTTGGAGATCTGGCCCAGCATCTCGCCGCCCTGGAAATTCTCCTGCAGCACCAGACGCGTGAACTCCCGGTTCTGCTCGTGATACTCAAAGCTCTTGCGCGCAAGCGCATGCAGCGCCTGCAAGGGCTCCAGCGCATCGAGATTGAGCAGCTCCTCGGACTCGCGGATATCCGAGTAGCTCTGTTCTATGACCGCGAGATACACATCCTTCTTGTTACCGAAGTAGTAGTAGAGCATGCGCTTGGCGCAGCCCGCCTTGGCGGCAATGCGTTCCAGCCGCGCTCCGTCATAGCCGTAATTGGCAAACTCGGTCTTGCCCGCGTCCAGCAGGGCTCGGCGCATATCGGCCGATGCCGCGTCTGCCGAAGGCTGCTGGCTCAGTGAATTTTCAGGACCTTGCTGCTCGCTCACGACCACATCTCCATTGATTCAAGCGCGCCAGCGTAACACGCAGCGCAGGCGTGAAAAAAGGCCCCCATGCTTCCAACTGCGTGTGGTCGGGGGCGCCTTTCATCTTGGGGCTGCCCGGCGATGAAAAAAGCCATGGCTCTGACGAGCCATGGCTGTTCGGTCCAATGCATCCGTGCTTATTTGCCGCTATCCGGCAGCGCGTAGGCAATCACATAGTCGCCGCGGTCGGGCGACTGACGGGCACCGCCGGCCGAGATGACCACATATTGCTTGCCAGTCCTGGGCGACTTGTAAGTCATGGGGCCGCCCTGGCTGCCCACAGGCAGACGGCCCTTCCAGATTTCCCTGCCGGTGGCGCTATCCCAGGCACGCAGATAGTAATCCTGCGTACCGGCAAAGAACACCAGACCGCCCTGGGTCGCCAGCGTACCGCCCAGTGTGGGCACGCCAACAGGCATGGGCGCGCGCATCTTGATGCCCATGGGGCCTTGATCCTGCACGGTGCCCACGGGCACCTGCCAGACCACTTGCTGGGTCTTCATGTCGATGGCGGTCAGCGTGCCGAACGGAGGCTTCTGGCAAGGAATGCCCAGAGGCGACATGAAGCGGTCCTTGATCACCGCATAGGGAGTGCCGCCCAGCGGCACCTGACCCATGCCGGTGTTGGGCGCTTCACCGCCGTCGGACAGCTTGTCCTTTTTCTGCTGGGGCATCATCTGCACCCACAGGCCCAGACGCATGTCGTTCACAAAGATCAGATTGTTGCCGGGGTCCGCAGACAGGCCGCCCCAGTTCATGCCGCCCAGCGAACCCGGGAAGCTCAGCGACACATCGGTGCCAGGCGCGGTGAACAGGCCTTCATAGCGCATGGACTTGAACTTGATGCGGCAGATCAGCTGATCCACCGGCGTCGCACCCCACATATCGGCTTCGGTCAGGGTCTTGGTGCCGATCTGCGGCATGCCCACGGACAGGGGTTGGGTCGGGGCGTACTTTTCGCCGGGAATATGACCGGGCTTGACGGCAATGTCTTCCACCTTGGTCAGCGGCTTGCCGCTGTGGCGGTCCAGCACGAAGATCTGACCGGCCTTGGTACCGACCACCAGCGCTGGCGTCGTCTTGCCGTCCTGCAAAGGGAAATCGATCAGTGTGGGAGCCATGGGAAGGTCGAAGTCCCACAAGTCGTTGTGCACGGTCTGATACACCCATTTCTCCTTGCCCGTGGCAGCATCCAGCGCGAGGATGGAGGCACCGTACTTCAGGTCCGCTGCAGAGCGCGTGGCGCCATACAGGTCCACCGAAGCCGATCCCATGGGCAGGTACACCGTATTGGAACTCGGGTCGTAGGTCGTTCCCGCCCAGACATTGGCCGATGAGCGGGTGTAGGTCTCGCCGGGTTTGAGCACTTCATTGGGCGTAGCCGAGCCGGAGTCGAACGCCCAGCGCTGTGCGCCGGTCATCACATCGAAGCCGCGAATCACGCCACCGGGCATGTCCACCTGCACGTTGTCGGCCACGCGGCCGCCGACCACCACCGTGGTGCCGGCCACCGTGGGGGCCGATGTCTGGGTGTAGAAGGCGGGATTGGAGACATTGCCAATGCCCTGCTTGAGGTCGACCACGCCGTGATCGCCAAACTCGCCGCACAACTCGCCGTTGTCTGCGTTGATGGCAAACAGACGTGCATCGATGGTGTTCATGAGAATGCGGCGCTTGCAGGCAGCGCCGGCAGGCAGGCTCACCGCCTGCACAGGAGTCGATCCCGGCACGCTGGGCTGGACCAGTGCGGCATCCGCATCGAAGTAGGCCAGTCCGCGGCAGCGCTCCCACACACCGCCCACATGGGAGTTGGTGTCATGACGCCACAGCTGCTTGCCGGTATCGGCGTCCAGCGCAATCACGTTGTTGCTGGGCGTGCAGACAAACACCTTGTCGCCCACCTGCAGCGGTGTGGTCTGGTCTTCAGCCCCGGCGCCTGTGGACTTGGGTACGTCGCCAGTGCGAAAAGTCCAGGCCACCTGCAACTGGTTCACGTTGTCCACGTTGATCTGATCCAGCGCGGCAAAGCGGTCGTTGTTGCTGCTGTTGCCGTAATGGCTCCAGTCCTTTTGCTCGCTGGCCGCATCCACGGGCCTGCGTGCCACGGCAGACTGGGTCTGCACCTCGGGGTGAATCTGGAACATGGACACAAAGGCCGCCATGCCAGCCACCAGCATGACCGCCGCTGCAGCAAATGGCAGCTTGCTGGACGATGCCTTGCCCGGCTCACCAGCACTACGTAGCAAGGGCATGCTGGCCAGCACCACCACGGCAGCGAAGGTCAGCGCCAGCAGACGCGAAATCAGGCTCCAGTAATCCAGACCCACTTCGGCCAGTGCCCACAACACGGTCGCGCCGAAAGTGCCCAGGTAGAACCATGCGCCGCTGGCTCGGCGGCGAACCAGTTGCACACCGGACAGCAGCAGCCCCAGGCCAGCGAGCAAAAAGTACCAGCTGCCGCCCAGGCTGATGAGCTTGCCACCACCTATCAAGAAGAACAGGCCGGCAAGCGCCAGCGCCGCCCCCAGAACCCAGAGCCAGATGCGCGCGGCCAAGGGCTGCGCCTGCTCCCGATGTGTCATATCGAACCTCGAACTGTATGCGCCTGCACGCGCACCGGCATCCGGCTGCACTCAGGCATTTTTTGAAATGAGAAAAAAAGTCCATTGTTGTGAGAAATAAAGTCCATCGCTTGCAAACGTGTACCAGCAGTTTCAGAAATCTCTGAAAATTACCCTCCCCTGAACTGAGTCATGGCAATAAAAAAGGCCGCAGATGCGGCCTTGGAAGGGAGAGTGAAGCGCCTTATTTGCGACGTTGCAGCCAGGCGATCAGCTCGCCCATGATGCCCTTGCGGAACAGCAGCACACACAGCACAAAGATCAGGCCGGTGACGATGGTGACCGACTCGCCCAGCGTGCCAAACCATTCCACTCCCGTGGTGTGTGCAAGAAAGGTACCGAACTCGCCGATCTTGTTTTCCAGCGCCACGACGACGGCCGAACCCAGCAACGGACCGGAAAGCGTGCCCAGCCCCCCCATCAGCGTCATCAGGATCACATGGCCGGAGGTGGTCCAGTGCACATCGGACAAGGTGGCAAAGCCCAGCACCAGCGTCTTGAGCGAGCCCGCCAAACCTGTCAGTGCAGCCGAGATCACAAAGGCCAGCAGCTTGAAGCGGTTGACGTCATAGCCCAGCGAGATGGCTCGTGGCTCGTTTTCCTTGATGGCCTTGAGCACCTGCCCGAACGGCGAGTGAATGGTGCGCACGATGAGCAAAAAGGCCGCCGCCACGATGATCAGCGCCACGTAGTACATGACCAGATCGCTGCTCAGATCGATCACGCCGAACAGCTTGCCGCGCGGCACGCCCTGCAGGCCGTCTTCGCCGCCTGTGAACTTGGCCTGCAGCGCGACAAAGAACAACATCTGCGCCAGCGCCAGCGTGATCATGGAGAAATAAATGCCCTGCCGGCGAATGGCCAGCCAGCCAAAGATCAGGCCCAGCAGACCGCCGACCACCGTCCCCAGCAACATGCCGACTTCGGGCGTAAAGCCCCAGGCCTTGATGGTGTAGCCCGCCACATAGGCCGCGCCGCCCAGAAACGCGGCGTGGCCGAAGGACAGCAGACCCGTATAGCCCAGCAAGAGATTGAAGGCCGAAGCAAACAGTGCAAAGCACATCAGCTTCATGACAAAAACCGGATAGGCACCGAGGAAGGGCGCGACGATCAGGCCCAGCAGCAGCAGGCCATAGCCCACGGGGGCAATGCGTTGAACAAGCGTCTTGGATTTCATGTCGTGCCCTTCTTATTTTTCTTTACCGAACAAGCCAGCGGGGCGAATCAGCAAAACAATGACCATGATGAAAAACACGACGGTGGACGATGCTTCGGGCCAGAAAACCTTGGTCAGCCCTTCGATGACGCCCAGCGCCAGACCGGTGAGGATGGAGCCCATGATGGAGCCCATGCCGCCGATCACCACCACGGCAAACACCACGATGATCAGGTTCTGCCCCATCAGCGGCGTGACCTGGTAGACGGGAGCGGCCAGCACGCCGGCAAAAGCCGCCAGCGCCGCACCGAAGGCATAGGTCAGCGTGATCATCACGGGCACGTTGACGCCGAAAGCCTCGACCAGGCGCGGGTTTTCGGTGCCGGCACGCAGATAGGCACCGATGCGCGTCTTCTCGATCACAAACCAGGTTGCCACGCACACCACGATGGAAGCCACGACCACCCAGGCACGGTAATTGGGCAGGATCATGAAGCCCAGATTGGTCGCGCCTTCAAGCAGCTCGGGCGTGTCATAGCCCAGGCCCGAGACGCCATATACGGAGCGGAACACCCCCTCGATCAGCAGCGACAGCCCCAGCGTCAGCAGCAGGCCGTAGAGATGATCGAGCTTGTAGATCCAGCGCAGCAAGAAGCGCTCGATCAACACCCCCAGAATCCCCACCAGCACCGGCGACAGGATCAGCATCACCCAGTAGTTGATGCCGAAATAGCTCATGGCCATCCAGGTGCACATGGCCCCCAGCATGAACAGGGCGCCATGCGCAAAGTTGATGACATTGAGCAGGCCGAAGATCACGGCCAGGCCCAGACTCAGAATTGCGTAGAACGAACCGTTGACCAGCCCCAGAAGGAGCTGGCTCATCAGGCCGGGCAATGAAACGCCGAAGATTTCCATGAGAGATACGCTGGTGAGGGTGAGGTGTGCATCAAACCGGTAGCGCCATTACTTCCAGAGCGCGCACTTGGTTTCGGCCTTGGTGGTCCAGACCGTATCTGCAGGCAGCTTGGTCAGCACCTTGAGGTAGTCCCAGGGCTTGGTGGATTCGCTGGGCTTCTTGGCTTCGACCAGATACATATCGTGGGCGAAAGTGCCGTCGGGACGGATCACGCCCTTGCCGTAGAAGTCGTTGATGGGCGTGCTCTTGAGGTGGGCCATCACCTTGTCGGCATTGGTGGTCTTCACCGCTTCGACAGCCTTCAGATAGTTCATCACGGCCGAGTAGTCGGCGGCCTGCACATCGGTAGGCATGCGCTTGGTCTTGGCAAAGAACTTGTTGGCGAACTTGCGCGATTCGTCGTTCATGTCCCAGTACCAGCTGGTGGTGTGCAGCAGGCCTTCGGTGTTCTTCAGACCCAGGCTGTGGATGTCGGTCAGGAAGACCAGCAGACCGGCGGTCTTCATGGTCTTGTTGATGCCGAACTCCTTGGCGGCCTTGATGGCATTGATGGTGTCGCCGCCCGCATTGGCCAGACCCAGGATATGGGCCTTGGAGCTTTGCGCCTGCAGCAGGAAGGACGAGAAGTCCGAAGCATTGAGCGGATGCTTGACCGAGCCCAGCACCTTGCCGCCCTTGGCGTTGATGACCTTGGTGGTGTCGGCCTCCAGAGCCTGGCCGAACGCATAGTCGGCTGTCAGGAAGAACCAGTCCTTGCCGCCGCGATCCACCACCGCACCGCCCGTGCCCTTGGCCAGGGCCACGGTGTCGTAGGCGTAGTGCACGGTATAGGGGTTGCACTGCTCGTTGGTCAGCGCGGAAGAGCCCGCGCCGCTGTTGAAGTGAACGCGCTTTTTCTCGTTGGCGATCTGGGACACCGCCAGCGCCGTGCCGGAGTTGGTGCCGCTGAAGACCATGGAGATACCCTGCGTATCAATCCATTCGCGCACCTTGGAGGCAGCGATGTCGGCCTTGTTCTGGTGGTCTGCGCTGACCAGCTCGATGGGCTGGCCCAGGACCTTGCCACCGAAGTCGTCAATCGCCATCTGCATGGCGACCGCACCGTTCTTGCCCTCCACGTCGGCGTACAGGCTGGACATATCGGTGACGAAACCGATCTTCACCTTTTCCTGGGCCTGGGCCAAGGGGCTGGACAGACCGGCCACGGCCAGCATGCATGAGAGAACGCTCAGTTTTGCTTTCATCTTTATCTCCACGGGTTGGGTCTTTGTTATGAACGAATGGGAATTGCTTGCAGACTCAGACACCCAGCAGCTCGTTGAGCACGGACATCTTCTCGTCCAGTTCGCCGGCTCCGAAGCGCAAGGCGACATGGCCGTGCTCGACCACATAGAAGCGGTCTGCCAGCGGCGCGGCAAAGCGGAAGTTCTGCTCCACCATCACCACGGTGTAGCCCTTTTCGCGCAGCGTGGTGATCATGCGAGCCAGGGTCTGGACGATGACGGGGGCCAGGCCTTCGGAAATCTCGTCGAGCAGCAACAGGCGTGCGCCCGTGCGCAGAATGCGCGCCACGGCCAGCATCTGCTGCTCGCCGCCCGACAGGCGCGTGCCCTGGCTGTTCCTGCGCTCATAGAGATTGGGGAACATCTGGTAGATCTCGTCGATGCTCATCCCCGGCTCGCCGGTCTTGAGCGGCGGCGGCAGCATCAGATTCTCTTCACAGGACAGGCTGGAGAAAATGCCGCGCTCCTCGGGGCAGTAGCCCACGCCCAGGTGGGCGATCTTGTGCGTGGGCATGTGAACGGTTTCCACGCCGTTGATCCTGATCGAGCCCTTGCGCGAGCCGGTCAGCCCCATGATGGCGCGCAGCGTGGAAGTGCGCCCCGCGCCATTGCGGCCCAGCAGGGTCACCACCTCGCCGGGATTGACCACCAGGTCCATGCCGTGCAGCACATGGGACTCGCCATACCAGGCATTGAGTCCCGAAATTTCCAGCGCCGGAGTACTTGTCTTATTCATTGTTCATCTGATCTCAAAACTGGCACGAACCCAAGTCAGAAACACCAAGCAAGGGCCGCCCCGCAGCGATGGTGTTGTCCCCCTCAGGGGGACGCCGCGTGAGCGGCACAGGGGGAGCCACTAATGCGCCCCCTGAAGCTGCCCATCCGTGGTCCCCATATAGGCTTCCATCACCTGCGGATTGCGGGAAACCTCTTCGTAGCGCCCTTCAGCCAGAACGGCGCCGCGCTGCAGCACGGTGATGCGATCAGCGATGGTGGCGATCACCTTCATGTTGTGCTCCACCATCAGGATGGTGCGGCCGGCCGAGACCTTCTTGATGAGCTGCGTCACGCGGTCCACATCTTCGTGGCCCATGCCCTGCGTGGGTTCGTCCAGCAGCATCAGCTCGGGCTCCATGGCCAGCGTGGTCGCAATCTCCAGGGCACGCTTGCGACCATAGGGCAGGTTCACGGTGACTTCATCGGCCAGATCCTGCAGGCCGACTTCGGTCAGCAACTCCATGGCGCGGTCATTGAGCTGATTGAGCGTTTTCTCGCTGGTCCAGAACTGATAGGCCGTGCCCAGCTTGCGCTGCAGGCCGATACGCACGTTCTCCAGCAGGGTGCAGTGCGGAAACACGGCGGAAATCTGAAACGAGCGAATTACGCCGCGCCGCGCAATCTGCGCCGGCGCCTCGCGGGTAATGTCCAGCCCATTGAACTGGATGCTCCCGGAAGTGGGCTCCAGAAACTTGGTCAGCAGATTGAAGCAAGTGGTCTTGCCCGCGCCATTGGGTCCGATCAGCGCGTGAATGGAGCCACGCTGCACGGCCAGATCCACCTTGCTGACGGCGGTAAAGCCTTTGAACTCTTTGGTGAGTTGCCTGGTTTCGAGAATAAGGTCGCTCATGCGCTGGCCGTCAGTCCTGAATGCTGCAAAACAAAGAGGGGAGCAACTTGCTGTGCTTCCTCTGCCTGAGCGGCATCTTGGTCTTTCATGCTGCAGTGCCGCAGCGGGAAACTCCTAGGAATGAAGAGCCATCGGACTTATGCTTTCCCTAATCCTCCATAAAACAAATGGCAACAATAGAAGTAACTACAAACTTCAAACTCATCGCAACTGCAAGTCACGCCAGAGACAGCGGCATCCCCCCGGAATGTCAGCATCCACTTCGGAATGAGTAAAAAGCTTATGCCTTATATGTATTGCGCTATCAATATTAATAAAACTGGGCGAAATGCACCCCATGGCCCAGCGCTCCCCAGATTGGCCCTGATGCCGTAAACCCTGAGTCGTTCAATTCCCACTGGGGTAACTAGGTTACTAGCCCAATGCCCACAAATATGCTTGCTATTTGTCGCCCTTAAAAACCCAGGGCGACAAAGATTGGCCATACCGCTATTGATTCAGAAGCTATCTGCGCTTTACCCATATTAGTTTCATATTTTTTTATTTTTGAAGCACATAGCTAGGGTGCGATAGCAGCTATCAAAATATTTGGCCATCGACGTAGAAGTCCGTGTCCAAGAAACCGGCTGCGCTGCTCTTGAGTTCTTGCATGAAAACGCATGGAATAAAACCCCGTGCAGAACTGTTTACTGCAGGTCAACCACAAGGAGAGACCTTATGTTTCGCATCGCTTCTCTGACGCTAGTTTCCGCTGCCCTGCTGGCAGCCTGCTCGAGCGGCCCGGCCGCCCCGGCCAAGTCTCCAGCCACCACCCTCAATGGTGTACTGGTAGGACCGACCCAGATGACGCTCTACGTCTTTGACAAGGATGCCGCAGGCTCCGGCAAAAGCGTCTGCAACGGCGGCTGCGCCACCAACTGGCCGCCTTTGATGGCCCCCGCGAATGCGGCGCCTATCGGCGACTGGGGCGTGGTGATGCGCGACGACGGCAGCAAGCAATGGGCTTACAAAGGCCGCCCCCTCTATCACTGGGCCAAGGATGCCAAGCCCGGCGACAAGACGGGTGACGGCTTCCTCAACAATAGCTGGCATGTCGCCAAGCCTTGAGTGAAGGTCGACGCCGCCCTGGTCCATATTCCCCGCCTACGCCGCTATGCGCGTGCGCTGGCGGGCGATGCCGCGCTGGCAGACGATCTGGTGCAGGACACCCTGGAGCGCGCCTGCCAGAAATGGGCCCTGTGGCAGCCCCCGGCTGCGGCCTCGGCCGAGCAGGTGCAAAAGGCCTTGCTCAGCTGGCTGCTGACCTTGATGCACAACCTCTATGCCAATCAGTGGCAGCAGTCCTCGCGGCATCGCATGGTGGCGCTTGACCAGGCCCTGGACACGCCCCACGACCCCATGCCCAGACTGACGCTGCAGTTGGATCTGGAGCGGGCCCTGTCCCATCTCACGCCGCAGGCCCGCGAGGTATTGCTGCTGATCGGCATGGAGCAGTTCAGCTATGGCGAAGCCGCGCAGATGCTGGGCGTTCCTGTGGGAACGGTGATGTCGCGCCTCTCGCGCGCCCGCGAGCAACTCAGGCGCCTCATGGAAGGAGAAAGACCCGCGACGACCGTGTTGAGGGCTGTCAAATGAAGGAAAGTGCAATGACACCCCAGCGCCCCGACGAAGCCACGCTGCATGCCTGGGTGGATGGAGAGTTGCAGCCCGATGCTGCTGCGGCCGTAGCGCAATGGCTGGCCGAACACCCCGAAGAAGCAGCGCGCATGGCCGCCATTCAGGCCCAGAACGCGGGCCTTCAGGCTCTGCACGTGCAATTGCTCGAAGAGCCGGTTCCACCCCAGCTCATGCTATCCCTGCAAAAGCCGGCGCTGCAATGGCGCTGGCAACATGCGCTGGCCGCAGGCATCATGCTCAGCGTGGGCCTGGGTCTGGGCTATGGTGCGGGCCGGCAAAAATCCGGATTGCTGCCAGCCGACACGGCCGTGCAGTTGCCAGGCTTTGTCCGCGAGGCGGCGGCGGCCCATGCCGTCTATGTGCCCGAGCAGCGCCACCCCGTCGAGGTAGCTGCGCAGCAGCAGGCGCATCTGGTGCAGTGGCTGTCCAAGCGGCTGGGCGTTGCGCTCAAGCCACCGGTGCTGGAAGCCCAGGGCTTTCATCTCATGGGCGGGCGGCTGCTGCCCGGAGAGACCGGTCAGGCCCGCGCCCAGTTCATGTACGAGGATCAGGCCGGCCAACGCGTCACTCTGTATGTCTCGGTGCTCAAACCCGGGACTGCTGCCACCTCCGCCCCCGCCTCGTTTCAATGGAGCAGCGACGGTGCAAGCCATGGTTTCTACTGGATCGACGGCCGGCAAGGCTATGCCTTGAGTGCCTCCCTGCCACGCGAGCGCCTGCAGACTCTGGCCAACGCGGTCTATCAGCAGCTGAACTGAAGCCGCAGATCGCTCACACCCTGAAGAGGAGTGACCCGAGGCAGGATTTGTTATTGCAGGCTGCCGCTGCCGCCTTCGCCACTGGCCGACTCGGGCAAGGCCAGGGGCAGGACGCCAATGCCCTCTTCCAGCAACTCCATGGCCTCCCGGGCACTGGTCTGACCCCGAATGGCGCGTTCCTCGGTTTCACCATAGTGAATGCGACGCGCCTCTTCGGCAAATTTTTTGCCGACGTCCTCGGTATTCTGCGCGACCTGGCGCGACCACTGCATCCAGGCGGCATGAACGGATTGAAGATGTGCCCGCGCCTCGGCACTGATCTCGGGTACGGCGACGGGAAACTCCGGCGCTGCGACAGGCGTTGGTTTCGCAGCCTGGGCAGCTTTGGGCGGCTGTGCGCCCAGATTGAGACGGGGAGCACTCAAGCGCTTGGTCACATCACTGTCGCCGCAAACAGGACACTCCACCAGCTTGCGCTGCAGCTGATTCTGAAAATCATCTTCCGAAGCAAACCAGCCTTCAAAGACATGGCCTGCAGGGCAGTGAAGATCAAGCACTTTCATGGCGCCACTCAACCCTTGCGGTGAACCAGATAGCGATAAACGAAGCCGGGAAATGCCAGCGTCAAAAACAGCGTAGCAGTAATGGCATAAAACTCCCAGCCTTGGGGAGATATCTGACCGGCGCGACGCTCCAGCAACAGACCAAGACCGCCCACCAGCAAGTACAGGGCAATCATTTCCAGCAGACGCACCCACAGCGGCTTGCGACCGGCCATGACGGGGCCGACGATGCCCAGACGCTGGTTGATAAAAGGCAAATTGGCTGCCACAAGGGCAGCCAAGATGATGAGCCAGATAGAGGCGGTTATAGACACAAAGCCATTCCTAGAAAAAGCGATGAGGGCATCAAGCCCTCATCACGTTCGTCTTATCAGGAAGCCAGGGCACGCACAACGGCGTCAGCGCACAAGGCCATCAGACCGCCGGGCAGGATACCCAGCAGCAGAACCAGCGCACCGTTGATAGTCAGCATAACGCGCACATCCAGAGGAGCAGACACGCTGGTGGCAGTGATTGGAGCATCAAAGTACATGACCTTGACCACACGCAGGTAATAGAAGGCACCGATCAGCGACATGATCACGGCAAACACGGCCAGACCGATGTACAGGCTGCTGCCCGAAGCGACCAGGGCCTGCAGCACGGACAGCTTTGCGTAGAAGCCGACCAGCGGAGGAATACCAGCCATGGAGAACAGGCAGATCGCCATCACGCCGGCATACAGCGGGCTGCGCTGGTTCAGGCCGGCCAGATCAGCGATCTCTTCGCTTTCAAAGCCTTCACGGGCCAGCAGCAGGATCACGCCGAAGGAAGCCAGGGCCGTCAGCACATAGGTCACGATGTAGAACATCGCCGAGCTGTAGGCGTTTTCGACGGTGGCAGGATCGACCTTGCCGTCCACCACACCCGACATCAGACCCAGCAGCACAAAGCCCATCTGGGAAATAGTCGAGTAAGCCAGCATGCGCTTGAGGTTGGTCTGCTGCAGACCGGCCAGGTTACCGATGAGCAGCGAGCAGACGGCCAGAACCATCAGCATCTGCTGCCAATCGATGGCCAGCGGCAGCAGGCCGTCCACCAGCAGGCGGATGGTCATGGCAAAGGCAGCCAGCTTGGGCGCGCCACCGATCAGGGCGGTGATGGCGGTAGGTGCACCCTGGTAAACGTCGGGCACCCACATGTGGAAGGGAACCACACCCAGCTTGAAGGCCAGACCAGCGACCACGAAGACCAGACCGAAGACCAGCACCTGGTGCTTGATTTCACCGGAATTGATGGCCTTGAAGACCTGTCCGATATCCAGCGAACCCGTGGCGCCGTAGAGCATGGACATGCCGTACAGCAGGAAACCGGAAGCCATGGCACCCAGAACGAAGTACTTCATGGCGGCTTCGACGGACACGGTGTGGTCGCGGCGCAGAGCCACCAGCGCATAGCTGGACAGTGTCAGCAACTCCAGGCCCAGATACAGGACCAGGAAATTGTTGCCACTGATCATGATGAACATGCCCAGCAGGGCCAGCATGGACAGTGTGAAGAACTCACCGCCACGCAGCATGTCGCGCTCGGCCGCATAAGGGCGGCCGTAGACCATGGTGATCATCACGGCGATAGTGGCAAAGCACTTGAGCCAGTTGCCCATGGCGTCCGAGACAACCATGTTGCCCCAGCCGTAGAAGGTATTGCCGCTCGCGGCGTACATGCCCTGCATCACCGCCACGACAAGCAGGGTGAGCATGGTCAGAACATAGGTGCCGGTGCGACGGGCGCTCTTGACGCCCAGGTCCACCAAGGCAATGACGCAGGCCATGACCAGGAGAGTGATCTCCGGGTAGATCGCCAGCCAGCTGATGTTGTCAATCATCTCGTGTCTCTCGTTTCAGTCTGGTCAGTTGAGCTTGCTCACAGCCACATGCTTGATGAGCTCTGCCACAGACACATCCATCACATCGGTGAAGGGCTTGGGATACAGACCCATGACCAGCACGGCCGCGGCCAGCAGGCCCAGCACCAGGAATTCGCGGCAGTTGATGTCCTTGAGTTCAGCCACATGGTCGTTGGCCACGGCACCCAGGTACACGCGCTTGTACATCCACAGGGTGTAGGCAGCGCCGAAGATCAGAGCGGTTGCAGCGCCCAGACCAATCCAGAAGTTGTATTGCACGGCACCCAGGATCACCATCCACTCGCCCACAAAACCGGCGGTTGCAGGAAGACCGCAGTTGGCCATGGCAAACAGCAGGGCAAAGGCAGCGAACTTGGGCATGGTGTTGACCACACCCCCGTAAGCGGCGATTTCGCGCGAGTGAACGCGGTCGTACAGCACGCCGATGCACAGGAACATGGCGCCGGACACGAAACCGTGGGCAATCATCTGCACCAGGCCACCGGAGATGCCCAGGTTGTTGAACATGAAGAAGCCCAGGGTCACAAAGCCCATGTGAGCCACGGACGAATAAGCAACCAGCTTCTTCATGTCCTTCTGCACCAGAGCAACCACACCCACATAGATCACGGCAATCAGCGACAGCGTGATCATCAGGCCCGACCACTCATGCGCCGCATCGGGAGCAATGGGCAGGGAGAAGCGCAGGAAACCATAGGCACCCAGCTTCAGCATGATGGCGGCCAGCACGGCGGAGCCGCCTGTAGGGGCTTCAACGTGAACGTCGGGCAGCCAGGTGTGGACCGGGAACATGGGCACCTTCACCGCAAAAGCGGCGAAGAAGGCGAAGAAGATCAGCGTCTGTGCGGTACCGGACAGGGGCAGCTTGTGCCAGTCCAGGATCTCGAAGCTGCCGCCCGACTGGGTGTACAGATAGATCAGAGCGACCAGCGTGAGCAGCGAGCCCATCAAGGTGTACAGGAAGAACTTGAAGGCCGCGTAGATCTTGTTCGGACCACCCCAGATACCGATGATCAGATACATCGGGATCAGAGTCGCTTCGAAGAACACGTAGAACAGCATGCCGTCCAGAGACGCGAACACACCGATCATCAGACCCGACAGGATCAGGAAAGCGGCCATGTACTGGTTGACGCGCTCGGTGATGCTGGTCCAGGAGGCGATCACCACGATGACGGTGATGAAGGCCGTCAGCGGCACAAACCACATGGAGATGCCATCCACGCCCAGGTGGTAGTGGATGTTGAAGCGCTCGATCCAGAGCGCGTTCTCCACAAACTGCATATTGGCAGTCGTGGTGTCGAAGCCGGTGACCAGAGGAATGGTCACCGCAAAACCGATCAGCGCACCGATCAGTGCCAGCCAGCGCACCGCGTTGGCCTGCCCTTCTTTGCTGAAGGCCAGCAGGAGGGCGCCAAAAACAATCGGCACCCAGATAGAAAGACTCAACAAACCCATTTTTGTTCTTCCCCTACTACTTGTTGAGCCACACGAAGTACGTCATGAGGGCAACGATACCCAGCAGCATGACCAACGCGTAGTGATAGAGATAGCCTGTTTGCAGGCCGCGCACCCACTGACCGAACTTGGCCATGAGCTTCCAGGAGCCGTTCACGATGGCGCCATCGATGATGGCCTGATCGCCGGCCTTCCAGAAGAAGGTACCGAAGGCACGGGAGCCGCGGGCGAAGATGTTCTCGTACACCCAGTCCACGCCGTACTTGCCTTCCAGAACCTGGTAGAGACCAATCTTCTTGGAGAAAGCCATGATGGCGGCAGGAATCTCGGGCTTGACCATGTAGAACACATAGGACACCACCACACCGGCCAGAGCCAGCCAGAACGGTGCAGCCGTGAAGCCGTGCAGCGCCATGGGCACCCAGCCGTGGATCTGCTCGGCCAGTTCGGCCATGGCGCCATGCTTGGAGCCATCGACGTGGATCACGCCCTTGAAGAAGTCGCCAAACAGCATGGGCATCAATGCAATCGCACCAATCACCACCGAAGGAATGGCCAGCAGCACCAGAGGACCGGTCACCACCAGAGGCGACTCGTGGGGCTTGGCATCATGGCCATGGCCGTGGTCGTCATGGCCGTGGTGGTCATCATGGTGGGCATCGGGGTTCTGGTCGTAGCGTTCCTTGCCGTGGAAGACGATGAAGTACAGACGGAAGGAGTAGAAAGCCGTGATGAACACACCAGCCAGCACTGCAAAATTGGCAAAGCCGGCAGCAGGCAGGTTGGAAGCATGAACCGCCTCGATGATGGCATCCTTGGAGTAGAAGCCCGAGAAGAACGGCGTGCCGATCAGTGCGAGATTACCCAGCAGGAAGGTGATCCAGGTGATGGGCATGTACTTGCGCACGCCGCCCATCCAGCGGATGTCCTGATTGTGGTGCATGCCCATGATGACGGAGCCGGCACCGAGGAACAGCAGAGCCTTGAAGAAGGCGTGGGTCATCAGGTGGAACACGGACACCGAGTAGGCCGACACACCCAGAGCGATGGTCATGTAGCCCAGCTGGGACAGCGTGGAGTACGCAATCACGCGCTTGATGTCGTTCTGGATGATGCCCAGGATACCCATGAACAGCGCTGTGATGGAGCCGATCACAAGGATGAAGTTCAGCGCAACATCCGACAGCTCATACAGAGGGGACATGCGCGACACCATGAAGATACCAGCCGTCACCATGGTCGCCGCGTGAATCAGCGCGGAGATAGGTGTGGGGCCTTCCATGGAGTCCGGCAGCCAGGCGTGCAGCGGGAACTGGGCCGACTTGCCCATCGCGCCGATGAACAGGCAGATGGCAGTCACGGTCACCAGCAGCCAGCCCGTACCGGGCAGCTGGGTGTTCTGGATCTCGGGCAGCTTGGCGAAGATTTCAGAGTAGTTCAGCGTGCCGGTGTAGGCAGCGATCAAGCCGATACCCAGAATGAAGCCGAAGTCACCCACGCGGTTGACCAGGAAGGCCTTCAGGTTCGCGAAGATGGCCGTGGGCTTCTTGTAGTAAAAGCCGATCAGCAGATAGGACACCAGACCCACGGCTTCCCAGCCGAAGAACAGCTGCAGCAGGTTGTTGCTCATCACGAGCATCAACATGGAGAAGGTGAACAGCGAGATATAGGAGAAGAAACGGTTGTAGCCGTCATCCTCTTCCATGTAGCCCATGGTGTAGATGTGAACCATCAGCGACACAAAGGTCACCACGCACATCATCATGGCCGTGATGGAGTCGATCAGGAAACCGACTTCCATCTTCAGGCCACCGACAACCATCCAGGTGTAGATGGTTTCGTTGAACTTTGCGCCGTCGAACACGACAGCCTGGAACGTGAGAGCCGACAGAACGAAGGCCAGGAGCACGCTCAGAATCGTCAGGGAACTGCTGCCGGTGCGACCAATCTTGTTGCCGCCAAAGGCCGTGCCCCAGATACCCGCGAGTGCGGAGCCGACCAGCGGTGCCAACGGCACCGCAAGCAGCATGGATGCAGAAAGGGTTTGACTCATTTCTTGAGAACCTTGCAAGTTACGGCGGACTCAACCCTTGAGGGCGTTGAGATCTTCCGCATCGATGCTTGTCTTGTTACGGAACAACAGCACCAAGATCGCCAGACCGATGGCCGATTCAGCAGCAGCCACTGTCAGGATGAAAAACACGAACACCTGGCCGTGCATGTCGCCCAGATAGCTGGAAAACGCGACAAAGTTCATGTTCACGGCCAGCAGCATCAGCTCGATGGCCATGAGCAAGACGATCAGGTTCTTGCGGTTCAGAAAGATGCCAACCACGGAGAGTGCAAACAGCATGGCACCCAGCGTCAGGAAGTGGCCCAAAGTCAGCGTCATGCTTTTGTCTCCACAGCAGGCGCTGCAGCCGCGGCTTCAGCGTCAGGTTTTTGTGCAGGCTTGGTGCTGTCGACCTTGACCAGCTTGATGCGGTCAGAGGCACGTACACGAATTTGATCTGCAGGGTTCATGGCCTTGCTGTCCTTGCGCTTGCGCAGCGTCAGGGCAATTGCGGCAATCATGGCCACCAGCAGGATCACGGCCGCGATTTCCACGGGATACAGGTATTCCGTGTACAGCAGCTTGCCCAGAGCCTGTGTGTTCGAGTAAGGAACGGTCTGGCCGGCGGCATTGACCATGGTCGCACCAACCGCCTTGGCGTCTTCAACGTCGCCGAAGCCGCCCATCAGCACCATGCCCATTTCAAAGGCGATCAGCACACCGATCAGGGCGGCGAACGGGAAATGCTTCCAGAAGCCGCGGCGCATGGAGTCGATACGGATATCGAGCATCATCACCACGAACAGGAACAGCACCATCACGGCGCCCAGATAGACCAGCACCAGAGCGATGCCGAGGAATTCAGCCTTGAGCAGCAGCCAGATGGCTGCCGCTTGCGAGAAGGCCAGAATCAGATTGAGCACGGCGTGCACAGGGTTGCGAGCCGTGACAACCCGGAAGGCTGCAAACAGCAGCACGACCGAGAACAGATAGAAAAAACCAGTTTTGGCGTCCATGGATCGAATCTTTTCAAGTGATCAAGGAGCCGCTTCAGCGGTACTTGGCATCTGCTGCCTTGTTGGCAGCGATCTCGGCTTCATAACGGTCACCCACTGCCAGGAGCATGTCCTTGGTGAAGTAGAGATCACCGCGCTTTTCGCCGTGGTATTCGAAGATGTGCGTCTCCACGATGGAATCCACCGGGCAGCTTTCTTCGCAGAAGCCGCAGAAGATGCACTTGGTCAGATCGATGTCGTAGCGCGTGGTACGGCGCGAGCCGTCGTCACGCACATCGGACTCGATGGTGATGGCCATGGCAGGGCACACGGCTTCGCAAAGCTTGCAGGCAATGCAGCGCTCTTCGCCGTTTTCATAACGGCGCAGGGCGTGCAGACCACGGAAGCGCGGCGATTGAGGTGTTTTTTCCTCAGGAAACTGCACCGTGATCTTGCGACGGAAGGTGTAGCGACCAGTCAGGGCCATGCCCTTGGCCAGTTCCCAGAGCATGAAGCTCTTGAGGAAATCCTTGAAGGAGAAAGGTGTTGCAGCTACTGCAGACATACGTACTCCGCTTATTTCCAGATGTTCCAGGGCGAGTACAGCCAAGCACCCACAACCACCAGCCACACCAGGGTGACGGGAATGAAGATCTTCCAACCCAGACGCATGATCTGGTCATAACGGAAGCGCGGGAAGGTAGCGCGAATCCAGATGAAGCACGACACCACCAGGAAGGTCTTGATCGCCAGCCAGATCCAACCGGGGATGAAGCCCAGGAAGTCGAACGGAGGCAACCAGCCGCCCAGGAACATGATCACGGCCAGGATGGAGACCAGCCACATGCTCGCGTATTCGGCCAGGAAGAAGACCGCAAAGCCCATGCCCGAGTACTCGACCATGTGACCGGCCACGATTTCGGCTTCGCCTTCAACCACGTCAAACGGATGACGGTTGGTTTCGGCAACGACCGAGATCAGGTAGACGATGAAGATGGGCAGCAGCGGCAGCCAGTTCCAGGACAGGATGCTCATGCCCATGGACGCGAACTGACCCTGACCCTGGCTCATCACGATGGCCGACAGATTCATGCTGCCCGTGACCATGATGACCACCAGGAAACAGAAGCCCAGCGCGATTTCGTAGCTCACCATCTGAGCCGAGGCACGCAGCGCGCCCAGGAAGGCGTACTTGGAGTTGGAAGCCCAGCCCGCAATGATCACGCCATAGACTTCGATGGAAGTGATGGCCATCAGCAGCAGCAGGCCCGCGTTCACGTTGGCCAGGGCCACATCGGGAGCAAAGGGAATCACCACCCAGGCCGCCAGGGCCGGCATGATGGCCATGACCGGGCCCACATAGAACAGGCCCTTGGCAGCTGCCGTGGGCTGAATCAGTTCCTTGGTCAGCAGCTTCAGGCCGTCAGCCAGAGGCTGCAGCAGACCCGAAGGACCCACGCGGTTGGGGCCCAGACGGATTTGCATGAAACCCAGCAGCTTGCGTTCCCACAGCGTGAGGTAGGCCACGGCACCCATCAGGGGAGCCACGATGGCCACGATGCCGAGCAGAATCCAGATGACGGGCCAGGCCACATCGGTCCAGAAAGGAGCGGCGGACAGGCCCGCGCCCCAGGCTTTCAATGCGTCGATCATGCGGCGCCTCCCTCACGAACCTGACGAGCGTCAGCCGTCAATTGCAGCGACGTAGCGCGGCGCACGATGCTGTCGAGCTGGTAAATGCTGGCGACTGCAGGCGCAGTCACATTGCCGGCGGGCACTGCGCTCACGGCCTGGGCCGCATTGCTCAGCACATTGGCGGGCACTTGGGCAGCGCCGCCAGTGGCCTCAGCCAGCACGTCCTGCGACGTTTCGTAGTCCACGCCCGGCACACCCATCAGGTTGGCCAGCACGCGCAACACCTTCCATGCGGGACGCGTGTCGGCCAGAGGCTTGACCACGGCGTGGAAGCTCTGCAGACGGCCTTCGGCGTTGACGAAGCTGCCCGAGGTTTCCGTGAACGGAGCAATGGGCAGCAGCACATCGCTGAATTCGAGGTTGGCCTTGAAGGGGCTCAGAGTCACCACCATCTCGGCCTTGTTCAGACCGGCGATGGCGGCCTTGCCGGCAGCGCTGTCGAACTCGGGCTCGTTGTTCAGCAAGATGGCAGCCTTCAGGCCACCGCCGATCATCTGAGCCGCATTCAGACCATTGCCAGCAGGCACGGCCTTGACCCATTGTGCGCCCACGGTGTTGGCGGCTTCGGTCAGATAGCCCACGGCAGCGCCGGTCTGTTGTGCAATCCAGTTGGCCAGGGCCAGCAGTGCGGAAGCCTGGGCATGGTGTGCTGCGGCATTGCCCAGCAGCACGGCCTTTTGCTCACCGGCCAGCAGTGCAGCAGCAATCGCCTTGGCTTCGTCGTGAGCCTGACCGGCCACGGGAGCCGTCACGCCCTTGGCCTCGGCCACGGCAGCGGCCACATCGGCCAGAGCCTGAGCCCAGTCGCCGGCAGCGACCACCGATGCGTTGACGGGCAAGGCCCAGTCATAGACGCGATCGTTGATGGCGAAGACTTTGCAGCCCTTCTTGGCAGCCTGGCGAATGCGCTGTGCGAACAGCGGATGATCCTTGCGCAGGTTGGAGCCCACGATCAGAGCCGACTGCAGATTGCTCAATGCAGCGATGGGCAGACCCAGCCACTGCACGCCTTGCGTAACAGCGAACTCGGCATTGCGCAGACGGTAGTCGATGTTCTCGCTACCGATGCCACGCACCAGCTTGCCGGCCAGGAACAGTTCCTCCACCGTGCTGTGAGGGCTGACCAGAGCACCAATGGCGCTGGCGCCATGGTTGCTCTTGATCTGCTGCAGGCCGTTGGCCACATATTCCAGAGCGGTCTGCCAGTCGACTTCCTTCCACTCGCCACCCTGCTTGAGCATGGGCTTGGTGAGGCGTTCGTCGCTGTTCAGCGCTTCGTAGGAGAAGCGGTCACGGTCGGCAATCCAGCATTCGTTGACTTCTTCGTTCTCGAAGGGCACGACGCGCATGACCTTGTGGTTCTTGACCTGAACGATCAGGTTGGAGCCTGTGGAGTCGTGCGGAGCCACCGACTTGCGGCGCGACAGTTCCCAGGTACGGGCGCTGTAGCGGAAGGGCTTGCTGGTCAACGCGCCCACGGGGCAGATGTCGATCATATTGCCCGACAGCTCGGAGTCCACGCTATCGCCCACCACGGTGGTGATCTCGGAGTGCTCGCCGCGGTGAATCATGCCCAGTTCCATGACGCCGGCCACTTCCTGGCCAAAGCGCACGCAACGTGTGCAGTGAATGCAGCGGCTCATTTCCTCCATGGAAATCAGCGGCCCCACGTTCTTGTGGAACACCACGCGCTTTTCCTCCTCGTAGCGCGAAGAGCTGCTGCCATAACCCACTGCCAAGTCCTGGAGCTGGCATTCGCCGCCCTGGTCGCAGATGGGGCAGTCCAGGGGGTGATTGATGAGCAGAAACTCCATCACCGACTGTTGTGCCTTGATGGCCTTCTCGCTCTTGGTGCGCACGATCATGCCTTGCGTCACGGGCGTGGCGCAGGCGGGCATGGGCTTGGGAGCCTTTTCCACATCCACAAGGCACATGCGGCAGTTGGCCGCAATGGATAGCTTCTTGTGGTAGCAGAAGTGAGGAATGTAGGTGCCGGCCTTCTCGGCTGCATGCATGACCATGCTGCCTTCCGTCACCTCGACCTTTTTTCCGTCCAGTTCAATTTCAACCATATGCTTGTCTCGCGATCAGGCGCTCATGCAGCCTGTTTGGAAGCGTTCTGGATCTTCGCTTCGAACTCGTGGCGGAAGTGCTTGATCATGGCGCGAACCGGCATGGCTGCCGCGTCGCCGAGCGCACAGATGGTGCGGCCCATGATGTTCACGGATACCGAGTCCAACAGCTCGATATCTTCCGGACGGCCTTCGCCGTGCTGAATACGGTTCACCACGCGCCACAGCCAGCCCGTACCTTCACGGCAGGGCGTGCACTGGCCGCAGGACTCGTGCGAATAGAAGTACGACAGACGCAGCAGGCACTCGACCATGTCGCGCGAATCATCCATCACGATCACTGCACCCGAACCCAGCATGGAACCCGCCTTGGAGATGGAGTCATAGTCCATCGTGCAGTCCATGATGATGTCGGCAGGCAGCACGGGCGACGAAGAGCCGCCAGGAATCACAGCCTTGAGCTTGCGACCGGTGCGCACACCGCCCGCCAGCTCCAGCAGCTTGCTGAAAGGCGTGCCCATGGGAACTTCGTAGTTGCCGGGCAGGTTCACGTCGCCGCTGACCGAGAAGATCTTGGTGCCGCCGTTGTTGGGCTTGCCGCATTCCAGGTAGGCCTGGCCACCGTTGCGGATGATCCAGGGAACGGCTGCGAAAGTCTCGGTATTGTTGATGGTCGTGGGCTTGCCGTAGAGACCGAAGCTGGCAGGGAATGGCGGCTTGAAGCGGGGCTGACCCTTCTTGCCTTCCAGCGATTCCAGCAGCGCGGTTTCCTCGCCGCAGATATAGGCGCCAAAGCCATGGTGGGCATGCAACTGGAAGCTGAAGCTGCTGCCCAGGATGTTGTCACCCAGATAGCCGGCCGCACGGGCTTCTTCCAGGGCTGCCTCGAAGCGCTCATAGACTTCGAAGATTTCGCCGTGGATGTAGTTGTAGCCAATGCTGATGCCCATCGCGAAAGCGGCAATGATCATGCCTTCGATCACGATGTGCGGGTTGAACATCAGGATGTCGCGGTCTTTGCAGGTACCGGGTTCGCCCTCGTCCGAGTTGCAGACCAGATGCTTCTGACCGGGGAACTGGCGGGGCATGAAGCTCCACTTCAGACCCGTGGGGAAGCCCGCACCGCCACGGCCGCGCAGACCGGATTCCTTGAGCGTCGCGATGACCTGATCTTGCGTCAGGCCTTCGCCGCCATCCTTGCCCAGCAGCTTGCGCAGGGCCTGATAGCCGCCGCGCGCTTCATAGTCCTTGATGGACCAGTTGCTGCCGTTCAGATCCGCATAGATCTGGGGGTTGATGTGGCGGTCGTGGAAGCAGGTTTCATTGCCGGTCGATGCGAACTTGGCCAGCACGGCATTGGCGGCAGGATTGTTCAGAATCGTGCTCATGCCTTGCCCTCCGCTGCGCGCAGGCCGTCGACCAGCTCGTCGAGCTTTTCATTGCTCATGAAGCTGCACATGCAACGGTCGTTGACCAGCATCACGGGCGAGTCGGCGCAGGCGCCCAGGCACTCGGACTGCTGCAGTGTAAACAGGCCGTCCTTGGTGGTCTCGCCCATCTTGATGCCCAGCTTGTGCTCCAGATGGTGCAAGGCCTTGTAGCCGTCGCGCAGCTGGCATGGCAGATTGGTGCAGACATTGAGCTTGTACTTGCCAACGGGTTGCTGGTTGTACATGTTGTAGAAAGTGGTGACTTCGTGCACCGCAATCTCGGCCATGCCCAGGACTTCGGCAATCACTGCCTCGCTTTCCTGGCTGACCCAGCCCTGCTCCTGCTGCACGATAGACAGGCAAGCCATGACGGCAGACTGTTTCTGGTCAGCCGGATACTTTGCCACCTCACGCGCAAAGCGTTCTCTGGTCGCTTCGGTAATCATCGGTCAACGTCTCCAAACACGATGTCCAGGGTACTGAGCACCATCACGGCGTCAGCCAGCATATGGCCACGGCTCAGTTCATCGAGAGCAGCCATGTGCGCAAATCCTGGTGGACGAATCTTCAGTCGATAGGGCTTGTTGGCACCATCGCTGATCAAATAAATGCCGAACTCACCCTTGGGATGCTCGACGGAAGCATAAGCCTCGCCTTCGGGAACCTTGAAGCCTTCGGTAAAGAGCTTGAAGTGGTGGATCAGCTCTTCCATGTTGGACTTCATGGCTTCACGGCTTGCGGGCGCAACCTTGTGATTGTCCGTGATCACAGGGCCGGGATTGACACGCAGCCAGTCCACGCATTGCTTGATGATCTTGTTGGACTCGCGCATCTCGGCCATGCGAACCAGATAGCGGTCGTAGCAGTCGCCCGTGGCACCCACCGGAATATCGAAATCCAGCTTGTCGTAGACCTCGTAGGGCTGGGTCTTGCGCATGTCCCAGGGCAGGCCCGAGGCGCGCAGCATGGGACCGGTCAGGCCCAGGTTGATGGCGCGTTCTGCAGACACCACGCCGATGCCGACGTTGCGCTGCTTCCAGATACGGTTGTCGGTCAGCAGGGTTTCGTACTCGTCCGCGCACTTGGGGAAACGCTGCGTGAAAGCATCGATGAAGTCCAGCAGCGAGCCCTTACGGTCTTCGTTCATGGCCTCCATGGAGCGCACATTGCGCACCTTGCTGGCCTTGTACTGGGGCATGCTGTCCGGCAGGTCGCGATACACGCCGCCTGGACGGAAGTAAGCCGCGTGCATGCGCGCACCCGACACTGCTTCGTACATGTCCATCAGCGCTTCACGCTCACGGAAGCTGTAGATCAGGATGGTCGAGCTGCCGGCATCGTTGCCCGAGGAACCCAGCCACATCAGGTGATTCATGATGCGGGTGATTTCCGAGAACATCACGCGGATGTACTGGGCGCGGATGGGCACTTCGATGCCCATCAGCTTTTCGATGGCCAGGCAGTAAGCATGCTCGTTGCTCATCATCGAGCAGTAATCCAGGCGGTCCATATAGGGCAGCGACTGGATATAGGTCTTGCTTTCGGCCAGCTTTTCGGTCGCACGGTGCAGCAGACCGATGTGCGGGTCGGCGCGCTGCACCACTTCGCCATCGAGCTCCAACACCAGACGCAGCACACCGTGCGCTGCCGGGTGCTGCGGACCAAAGTTCAGGGAATAGTTCTTGATTTCAGCCATGGTCTTCCGTCAAAGGCGACGCGCGCCTTTAGTGCAGGCCTCCGCCATAGTTTTCTTCACGAATGATGCGCGGCGTGATTTCGCGCGGCTCGATCGTGACGGGCTGGTACACCACACGTTGCTGTTCGGCGTCGTAGCGCATTTCCACGTGACCGGACAGAGGGAAATCCTTGCGAAACGGATGACCGATGAAGCCATAGTCGGTCAGGATGCGACGCAGGTCTTCGTGACCTTCGAACACGATGCCGAACAGATCGAAGGCTTCGCGCTCGAACCAGTTGGCCGAGTTCCAGATGGGGTTGATCGAAGCCACCACGGGGAAGTCATCGTCGGCGCAGTACACACGCACGCGCAGCCGCTGGTTCAGCGTCAGGGACATCAGGTGGGATACAACGGCAAAACGCGGACCGTCCTTGCCGACTTCCGCATAAGTGGAGTAGTCCACACCGCACAGATCCAGCAGCATCTCGAACTGGCAGTCCGGAGCATTGCGCAGAATCTGCATCACGTCCAGATACTTGTCAGCGGACACCTCCACCGTCACTTCGCCGTAGGCCAGAGTGACGGAGCGCACCTTGTCACCCAAGGCAGCAGTAACCACATCCCGAAGCTTCTCGGGGTGAATAGCAATTGCAGTCATCTCAGCCCTTTAAACGCGAGCGATGGTGTGGGTACGACGAATCTTCTGCTGCAGCTGGATGATGCCGTAGATCAGCGCTTCTGCTGTCGGAGGGCAACCAGGCACATAGACGTCGACGGGAACAATGCGATCGCAACCGCGCACCACCGAGTAGCTGTAGTGATAGTAACCACCGCCATTGGCACAGGAGCCCATGGAGATGACCCAGCGCGGCTCGGACATCTGGTCATAGACCTTGCGCATCGCGGGAGCCATCTTGTTGCACAGCGTACCGGCAACAATCATCAGGTCTGAGTGGCGGGGGCTGGCACGGAACACTTCGGAGCCGAAGCGACCGATGTCATAGCGGGCAGCAGCTGCGTGCATCATCTCCACCGCACAGCAGGCCAGGCCAAATGTCATGGGCCAGATCGACCCTGTCTTGGCCCAGTTCACCACCGTGTCATAACTGGTGGTGACGAAGCCTTCCTTCATCACGCCTTCGATCATCGTGTTTCCTCAGAAAAGCTGCTTATTCCCAATCCAGGGCGCCTTTTTTCCACTCGTAGGCAAAGCCCACGACCAGAATGGCCAGGAAAATCAGGACAGCAACAAAACCCACGCCGCCGACATCTTTGAGTGCGACAGCCCAGGGCAGCAGAAATGCGATTTCCAAGTCAAACAGAATGAACAGGATGGCGACCAGGTAGTAGCGCACATCAAACTTCATTCGAGCGTCTTCAAACGCCTCGAAACCGCATTCATAGGGGGAGTTCTTGGCAGCATCAGGGCGGTTGGGACCCAGCACGTAGCCGAGCGCCAGGGGTACAACACCCACAGCCATGCCAATAAGAATGAACAGAAGAACGGGAAGGTACTGATCGATGTTCATCGAGTGGGCCTTGTTATGAAAACATGCCTCACCGATCACTGCCTGATCAGCAGGGCAGGTTTTTAGTTATGTGTTGGTGCCGTCGGCGAGACTCGAACTCGCACAGCTTTCGCCACTACCCCCTCAAGATAGCGTGTCTACCAATTCCACCACGACGGCTTCGTCTCAAAGTCCGGCAATCTCTGGAACCTTCGTTGCAAAGATTCTGATCCCCAGACAATCCCTAGATTCTAGCCTGAAAAACCCCACTCTTTGGGGTTCTTCAGGATTTTCTCCAAATTATTTCGTTGGGATCTGGGCTGCACCTTCAGCACCAGCCGCTGGAGCAGCAGCAGGCACGGCTGCATCACCAGCAGCTGCGGGCGGCACATTGGCAGCAGGCGCAGGAGCCGAAACAGGAGCAGCACCTTCCAGCACACTACCCGAACTCACTGGGCGAGCGTTGCCCAGATAAGCCAGTGCCAATGTAGCCACAAAGAACACGGTGGCCAGGGCCGCCGTGGAGCGCGACAGGAAGTTGGCACTGCCCGAGGCGCCAAACAGGCTGCCCGACGAACCGCTGCCAAAGGAAGCCCCCATATCGGCACCCTTGCCGTGCTGCATGAGGATGAGGCCGATCATGCCCAGGGCGGCCAGCATCTGGACCGCGAGAATGACGCTGGAAAAGACGTTCATATCAAAACCTAAAAGTCTGAATCATTGCGCACCACACCGGAGTGTGGCGCAGACGAATTATTGCGCTGCCGCAATAATGGTGAGGAAATCCGGAGCCTTGAGAGCCGCGCCACCGATCAGGCCGCCGTCAATATCGGCCTGAGCCAGCAGCTGCGCCGCATTGCCTGCATTCATGCTTCCACCGTAAAGCAAAGGCACGCGATTGGCCTTGTCGCTGGCAGCAGCCAGCTGTGCACGCAGCACGGCATGCACCTGCTGGGCCTGCTCGGGCGTGGCAGTCTTGCCGGTGCCTATGGCCCAGACAGGCTCATACGCCACCACCAGTTCGCTCACGCAGTGGCCGACCTGATGAATCACGGCTGCCAGTTGACGCTTGACCACAGCCTCGGTCTGACCTGCTTCACGCTCCGCCAGGGTCTCACCCACGCAGACGATGGGCGTGATTCCTTTGGCCAGAGCGGCCTGAGCCTTGGCTGCAACCACGGCATCGGTCTCGCCATGATACTGACGACGCTCGGAGTGACCGACCAGCGCATAACGCACGCCGAACTCCTTGAGCATGGCCGCCGAAGTTTCGCCCGTGAATGCGCCCTGCTCGTGCTGGGACACATCCTGCGCGCCCACACCGATGGAAGTACCCGCAAGTTCTGCCTGGACTTGAGCCAGATAGACAGCAGGAGCCGCCACAGCCACGCCCGCCTTGTTGTCAGCAGGCAAGCCCTGCTTGATGGCCTGCAGCAAAGCGGCATTGGCAGCCAGGCTGCCGTTCATCTTCCAGTTGCCAACAATGAGTTTTTGCTTCATGTTTCCCAAGTCAAAACGATTTTTCCGGTGTGCTGGCTGGATTCCATCAGCGCATGAGCCTGCGCCGCATCAGCAGCATCGAATTCACGATAGATGGCTGGGCGCACCTTGCCGGACTCCAGCAGGGGCCAGACATTGCGCTTGAGCGCCTCGGCGATCGCCGCCTTGAAGGCCACGGAGCGCGGGCGCAGCGTGGAGCCGGTCACGGTCAGTCGTTTGCGCAGCACCAGACCGGCATCGAACTCGGCCTTGACCCCCCCCTGCACCGCGATGATGACCAGGCGACCATCAGGAGCCAGGCACTGGACTTCGCGCGCCACATAGCTGCCGGCGACCATGTCGAGGATGACGTTGACGCCTTCGCCTGCCGTGATGCGCTGCACTTCTGCCGCGAAGTCCTGGGTCTTGTAGTTGATGGCGTGGTCGGCACCGAGCTTGAGGCAGTCATCGCACTTGGCATCGCTGCCCGCCGTGACAATGACCGTCGCACCCCAGGCCTTGGCCAGCTGAATCGCCGTCACGCCAATGCCACTGCTGCCGCCCTGCACCAGCAAGGTTTCGCCGGGCTGCAGAGCCCCCCGGTCAAACACATTGCTCCAGACCGTGAAAAAGGTCTCGGGCAAGGCAGCCGCCTGCACGTCGCTGAAGCCTGCAGGCACCGGCAGACACTGGTCCACGGGCGCAGCGCAGAAACTCGCATAGCCGCCACCGGCCACCAGCGCGCAGACGCGGTCGCCGAGCTTGAAGCCTGCCTTGCGCATGGCGGCCTCGTCGCCCGCCACGATCACACCCGCCACCTCGAGCCCCGGAAGATCGGAGGCGCCGGGAGGTGGCGCGTAATGACCTTTGCGCTGCAGCACATCGGGGCGGTTGATGCCGCTCGCGGCAACGCGAATCAGCACCTCCCCCTCAGCCGCAGCCGACATGGGACGTACACCCATGCGCAGCACGTCTGGCGCACCATAGCTGGTGATTTCCACCGCTCGCATTGTGTTGGCTTGCATAGTCAGGCTTTGCTCTATCAAATAAATCAGGCTCAAACGCTTAGGCAGAAAGCGCCAGCAGCCACAAAACAGGATCAGCCAGCAAACGACAAAACAGGAGGCCGCCTCACGACGGCCTCCTGCTCAGCCATTACTGCTGCTGTTGCTGCTGCTCGTCGGCGGCTGCGCGGTTTTCGCGCGGCTCGCGGTTTTCGCGGGGTTCGCGATTCTGACGAGGAGCACGTTCGCGGTACTCGCGATCGCCACGGGGTTCACGCGGCTCGCGCTCGGGCATGCCGGCTGGACGCTCGGTCAGCGCCTTCATGGACAGCTTGACACGCCCCTTGTCGTCGGTCTCCAGAACCTTGACCTTGACCACCTGACCTTCTTGCAGGTAGTCGGTGACCTTTTCCACGCGCTCGTGGGCGATCTGGCTGATGTGCAGCAGACCGTCCTTGCCGGGCAGCAGGTTGACCAGGGCACCGAATTCCAGAATCTTGACGATGGGGCCTTCGTAGACCTTGCCGATCTCGACTTCGGCCGTGATCTGCTCGATGCGCAGCTTGGCGGCTTCGGCCTTGGCGCCATCGGTGGCGGCAATGGTGATGGTGCCGTCTTCCTCGATGTTGATCTGGGTGCCGGTCTCTTCGGTCAGCGCACGGATGGTGGCACCGCCCTTGCCGATCACGTCACGGATCTTCTCGGGGTTGATCTTCATGGTGTAGAGCTTGGGCGCGAAGCTGGAGACTTCGGTCTTGGCTTCACCCATGGCTTCCTGCATCTTGCCCAGGATGTGCATGCGGGCTTCCTTGGCCTGAGCCAGGGCGACCTGCATGATTTCCTTGGTGATGCCCTGGATCTTGATGTCCATCTGCAGGGCAGTGATGCCGTTGGTAGTACCGGCCACCTTGAAGTCCATATCACCCAGGTGATCTTCGTCACCCAGGATGTCGGTCAGCACGGCGAACTTGTTGTCTTCCTTGATCAGACCCATGGCGATACCGGCCACATGCGCCTTCATGGGCACACCGGCGTCCATCATGGACAGGCAGCCGCCGCAGACCGAAGCCATGGACGAGGAGCCATTGGACTCGGTGATTTCCGACACCACGCGGATGGTGTAGGGGAATTCTTCCTTGGTCGGCAGGCAAGCGGCCAGAGCGCGCTTGGCCAGACGGCCGTGGCCGATTTCACGGCGCTTGGTCGAGCCCATGCGACCCACTTCGCCGGTGGCAAAGGGAGGCATGTTGTAGTGGAACAGGAAGCGGTCTTCGAACTCGCCAGCCAGCGCGTCGATCTTCTGAGCGTCGCGCTCGGTACCCAGCGTGGAGATCACCAGGGCCTGGGTTTCACCACGCGTGAACAGCGCGGAGCCGTGGGTGCGGGGCAGCACGGAGGAGCGGATCTCGATGGGACGCACGGTACGGGTGTCGCGGCCGTCGATACGGGGCTCGCCCGCCAGGATCTGCGAACGCACGATGCCGGCTTCGATGTCGAACAGCATGCCTTCAACCTTGACGCCGTCGAATGCCACGCCTTGCTCGGTCAGGGCGGCCTTGACGTCAGCGTAGGCAGTGCGGCAAGCCAGGGTACGCACCTGCTTGTTGCGCTCCTGGTAAGCGGCACGCAGCTTGGCTTCGCCCAGCTCGACCACCTTGGCGATCAGCGCTTCGTCCTTGGCGGGAGCAGTCCAGTCCCATGCGGGCTTGCCGCCTTCGCGCACCAGGTCATGGATGGCGTCGATAGCGATCTTGCCTTGCTCGTGGCCGAACACCACGGCGCCCAGCATCACTTCTTCAGGCAGTTGCAGGGCTTCGGACTCCACCATCAGCACGGCGGATTCGGTGCCGGCAACGACCAGATCCATCTGCGAATCCTTGCGCTGTGTCTGACCAGGGTTCAGCACGTATTCGCCATTGATGTAACCCACACGGGCTGCACCAATAGGGCCGTTGAAAGGCAGGCCCGACACTGCCAGGGCAGCGGAGACAGCAATCATGGCAGCGATGTCGGCGTCGACTTCGGGGTTCAGCGAGATGGTGTGGATGACCACATGCACGTCGTTGTAGAAGCCTTCGGGGAACAGGGGGCGGATGGGACGGTCGATCAGACGCGAGGTCAGAGTCTCCAGCTCGGAAGGCTTGGCTTCGCGCTTGAAGAAGCTGCCGGGGATCTTGCCGGCTGCATAGGTCTTCTCGATGTAGTCAACGGTCAGGGGGAAGAAGTCCTGGCCGGCCTTGGCGATCTTGGAGCCCACGACAGTGGCCAGCACCACGGTGTCGTCGATGTTGACCAGCACGGCGCCGGATGCCTGACGCGCGATTTCGCCGGTTTCCATGGTGACCGTATGCTGGCCCCACTGGAAGGTCTTGGTAACTTTGTTGAACATGGTCATATTGACTCCTTTATGAATAGCTGGATGCGCTTATCCAGTCTTGATTTGGAGTGCAAACAGAACACGATGCCATTCCAGTGCCGCGCTAGACGCTACAAATAGTGCAGCACTGGAATGACACAGCTTCGCTCTGTTTTGCGAACTCCGAAGTAAAAAACGCCTGAGCTAGGCAATCTAACTCAGGCGTTTCGATCTTTCACCGTGCTTACTTGCGCAGGCCCAGCTTGGCGATCAGTGCTGTGTAGCGGTCAGCGTCCTTGGACTTCAGGTAGTCCAGCAGCTTGCGGCGACGGCTCACCATGCGCAGCAGACCGCGACGACCGTGGTGGTCCTTGGCGTTAGCCTTGAAGTGGGGAGTCAGTTCGTTGATGCGAGCTGTCAGCAGAGCCACTTGCACTTCGGGGCTACCAGTGTCGTTTTCGGAACGGGCATTGGCCTTGACAACTTCAGCCTTCTTATCGGCAGCGATCATTTTGTTTTCCTTAGGATTTGGCACTCGACGAGGAGCACCTTGGTTACTTGCGCCAAGACTGGAAAGGCCTCAGCGTGCGTCTTGCACCATGCAAAACCCGGCGATTATATCAAGAGCCCATTTCCCTGGCATCCACTACTCCCCACACGCAAACCCATATTGCCAGCCAATGGCACACACGCTGCAATGAGCCGTCACAGCTTCACCGAGGACTGACCATGACACCTTGGCTCAAACACGCTCACAAGCTCCAGTACGCCGCCGTGACTGTTGCAGCATTGATAGCAGCAACACTTGCCACCGACACCCTTGCTGCTGGGCGCAAAAACAGCAAGGACCAGAGCAGCAAAATCAGGATCCAGAACATTCGCAGCAGCTCGGACGAAACCACTGCCGAGCGCGACCGGCGCCTCTACCGGGAATGTCAGGGCAGACCCAACTCAGGAGCCTGTTCGGGGTATACGCAGAAACCTCAGGGCAGCAAGCGTTAGCGAATAGGGGTGGAACTTACGCAAGCCGGAATGCACCAGGGCTGTTTCTGAGGTGCAGGTCTTGCCTGAACCCGGTTTGCGCAAGCCCTGGTGAGCTACCGTTTGTCCCGACCTTTCTGCCACCCGTCCAAGCTCATTATTTACACAAGCTCTCAAAACGTAACATCAGGGCATGTTCAAAATGCCCTCACGCCGTTCTGTCAAAGGCTTCACCGCCATCGAACTACTGGTGACCATCGCCATTCTTGGCGTGCTTGCAGCCATTGCAGCCCCCAGCTTCAAGCCATTGATCGAACGCTGGAAAGTTCGCCAAGTTACAGAAGAGCTGCAATCCACTTTCTATGTGGCTCGCTCGGAAGCAATCAAGCGCGGCGGCGGCATCGCCATACTGCGCAGCGGTAACACGACAGATTGCACCACTGTCGGCAGCGACACCAGCCTCTGGAGCTGCGGCTGGACCGTCTTTGTCGACACCAACAATGATGGCAAGCAGGACAGCGGCGAAGACACCTTGCAGACCATCGCCCTGCCCTCAAAAGTCAGTGTCAAATTAACTGGCATCAGCGAGCCCACCCTCATCAAGGTGGATCGCTGGGGCCTGCTCTCAGCTGCCAATGCAGCCATAGAACTCAAGGGAAGCAGCGAAGCGCAAGCCAGCACCATGTGCATTAGCAGCACTGGCCGCATCTACACGCCTGACACAGACAGTACATCGTGCACATAAGCCAGACACCCGCTCTTATCAGCGTCGCTACAGAGGTCGCAATCTTTGATGAGGAATCTCTATGCACACCGCCGCCAACAGCACATTGCACCTGCGCTACGTCAGCAGAGTTGCACGCCATGGCTTCACAGCCGTCGAACTAATGGTGACCCTCGCGATATTGGCCATTCTGTCAGCCATTGCCATGCCTAGCTTTCGCACGCTATTCGAGCGCTGGCGCGTCCTGCAAGCCACCGAGAGCTTGAAATCCAGCCTGATGCTTGCCCGCTCGGAAGCCATCAAGCGCGGGGGCAAGGTCGTGATCCAGAAAATAGCCAACAACACTGACGGCTGCACGACAGCCACCAACAAAACAGACTGGGACTGCGGCTGGATCATCTGCAATGACAGCAATAACAGCGGCACCTGCACCCAAACCGATCCCGTTCTGCAAATCGTAAATGCACCACGCGATGTTCAGATAACACGCTCCGGTGGAGCTGGCACCATCAAACTCAATCGCTGGGGCTTGGTCGACGGAGCCTTTCTAAGCTTCAGCATCGTCCCCCTGAACAAGTCCACCGCAAACTCTGCGGCCAAAGGCCTCTGCATGAGCTCGGGCGGACGCATACGCCTCATTCCTTCGGAAGAAATTCCATGCACTTCATGAACACCAAGTCCTTACCCCAACAGCGCGGCATTACGCTAATTGAATCGCTGGTTGCGCTGATCGTCGTCGCCTTGGGCATTCTGGGCATCATCGGTGCGCAAATGCGCACTTTGGTTGACACCACCACCACGGTGCGGCGGGCGCAGGCCATCCGACTGATCGAGGACCTGAGTGAGCGCATGAAAGTCAACCCCAATGCGTTGCTAGGGTTGAGCGGATATGTCTCTGGGTATGACAAAAAAGCCAAGGACTATGCCAGCGCCGATTGCAACCAGGCCACATGCGCTCCAGCAGCACAAGCTGCGTATGACCTCAAGCAATGGAAAACCTCAGTGGAACAAACACTTCCGCTGGGGCAAGGCAGCATCTTCCTCGCCCCCGGTGAAACCGTTGATGCCAACCGCCGACAGCTCGGCGTAATCATTGCTTGGCGAGAGAACGAGCAGGACATCAGCGACACCGACGATAAAAAGAAATTCAAGGACAACATCGACGCCAGCAAATTCCTTAATGCCGATGGCAGCTTCAGCGCTGGCACCGATGAGACCAACACCTGCCCTGACGGATTCACATGCCATCTGCAATACCTGCCCGTCTCCGCCCGCTGCGCGCCGTATGGCAACACCATGTATTGCTCATGATCACGCTGCTACCCGCCACCATGGAATCGATACCCGTGCTTCCCCACACTCCTCCTTCCCTGCGCCGCACTCGGCACCTGTCCCAACAACAGGGCGTAACTCTGCTTGAGCTGATGGTCGGCCTGGCCATCGGCCTGCTGGTCGTTGCCACCGCCATGGGAGCGCTGATGCTCTCGCGCGGCATCTCAGGCTCCGTCAACGATGCCAGTTCCATACAGCAGCAAGGGGCCCACACTCTTCGGGTGATTGGCCAGCAACTGCGCCAGGCAGGTTCTCTTTACCTCAATCCTGATCCCAGGAACAGCGCCAGCAACGACCCACTGAGCGCCGTGGTGTTTGAAATCAAGGCCATCGCGCACGACGGCGGCAACAGCTTCGACCAGACAGACGCCATCTCCGGCACCGCAGACAGCCTGACCACGGGATTTAGACGCTATGCGGACAGGATTTTTCTGACCACCAACACCGATAGCCTCGATGTCTTGGCTCGCAACTGTGTGGGCGCCCCCGCCTACGAGAAGAACGGCACCATCAATGCCGACGAGCGGGTCGAAAGTATCTTTGCCTTCGACAGCACCAAGAACAGCCTCCAGTGCAGCGGAAACGGGGTCACCACCGCCCAGCCCATTGCACAGAACGTTGCTCAATTTCAGGTCAGCTATCTGGTTCAGACCAATGCCGACGGCAGTGTGCAATATGTCAAGGGCGGGGACATGCCTACCTCCTCTACAGACCCCAAATGGCGCAGTGTGCAGGGTGTGCAGGTCTGTCTAGTGCTCTACGGCAGCGAACTCATAGACATGCCCGCCGGCAGCAGCTACACCGACTGCGATGGCAAGGCCGTGGACATCACCACCCTGACCGACACCAAACGCAAGAACCGCATGCACCTGCTGTTCCGCAACACCTTCCAGCTACGCAGCCAAGGGCTGATCTGAGCAACACCTACGAATACTGCCATGCTGCACCTCTCACACTTTGCCATGCCCCGCCGCGCTGCTGACCGACAGCGCGGCGTGGCGCTGTTTGTCGTCATCATCTTCGTCATGCTCGCCATGCTGCTGGCACTATGGGCATCACGCACCGCGTGGTTCAACGAAATGATCGTGAGCAACGACGCAGACTACCAACGCGCCTTTGAAGCCGCACAGGCCCTGCTGCAAGACGCCGAACTCGATATACGCGGTGAAAAATCCGACGGTAGCGCCTGCAACGCCCCACCCTGCCGCGCCTATAGCAGCGCATTGCAGTTCCCTGGGGACACCAACGAAATCAACCCACTGATCACCACATTGCAGAGTGAAGCGACACGCTGCAAGGACGGACTGTGCGCGCGACGCGTGGGCAGACAGGATTTCTGGAATTACGACAAAGACACCTCCGTCGATCCTGTGGCCGACGCCACCCTGGGCGAAGTGCCTCTGAGCGACCTCATGGCCGTAGGCGCACGCTATGGCCAATACACCGGCGCGGCCAATACCACGGCCGACGGCCAGCTCAACCCCATATTGACCGAAACCGCAGCGGAAAAAGGCGGCTGGTACTGGATTGAAGTCATGCGCTATAGCGACGCTGCCAAGAGCGCCAACTTAATCATGGATTCCAAAACCAGCCAATTGCCGTTAAACCTTGACGTCTATGTCATCTTCCGAATTACAGCTCTGGCCAAAGGACGCAAGAAAGGTACCGCCGTCGTACTACAGGAAACCTATGCCCGCCAGCGGATGAAGGACTGAAATCCAGACCCGAAATTGCCTTTCAAACAGATAGTAAACCGCAATTTCCTTCAGGTATTTCAAGCCCTTTTTACTTCTTTTATGAATCTGTTCTTCCAGGAGCGCCTCATGCCCCTTACCAAGCGTTTTCCCTTTCAGAAGAGCCTGCTGGCAATCGCCATCAGCACATTACTTCCCCCCACCACAAGCTGGGCGCTGGATATGGTGCAAGAGCCGCCCCTCCCCACATCAAAATCAGCCTTTGTAGCGCCGAATGTGATTATCTCGGTCGACGATTCTGGAAGTATGAATTACGGTGTCAAAACTTCCTACACTGGTTCATCGCGCACCGGCAAGGGATATACAATCCCTGATGACCTTGGAAAGTGGAACGACGAAGCCAGACGCATTAATGTTCTCAAATATGCTCTAGATGCCGTATTCAACAATAAGGAACTGATACCAGAGAACAGAATACGTATCGCCTGGCAGGCAATGCATAACAATGGCGGATCAAGTAGTGCAGGAAATGTCAATAGCTCAAAAATGAACACCAATTCAATGAGATCCATTGACTCGACGATAAACAATAAGAAGCATCGCGATAATTTCCTCGATTTCGTCAAAAATTTATCCCCCGGGAATGGAACACCTTCCCATAGAATGTTCAGCCAGGCGGACTCCTATATGCGCCAGCCTCTTGGCAAGAACAGCCCGTGGTCCAGCGACCCAGGAGGCACCGGCAGCAAGAGCACCGAGTACCTGGGCTGTCGCCGCAACTACCACATCATGATGACCGATGGTCGCTGGAATGGGGATGTTTCCGGCGGAGATCAGGATGGCAAAGATTGGGCTGCGCTGAATGGCCGCCAGATGTACAGCACTACATCCGATCAGACCAGAGTCTATTACGACAGCTTCTCGGATACCTTGTCCGACTGGGCATTCAAGAGCTGGATGGATCCATTGCAGGATGCATCATTGCTGATAAATTCCGACAAGCTAAAGCCTTCGCAGACGTATCAAGAAGCCCCGCTCGCCGAGACTTTCTCAAAAACAAAAACCGTAGATGTTTATGAAGAACAGCCTGTATACGGAGATGTATCCCCATGCCTAAAGTACGACAAAAGGGGAAGATGTACGCAATGGACTCAAGGTCAAATTGGTACAACACCAGTAAAAGTGGGAACAAAAGAAGAAACAAAAACCGTTAATCTGGGGAAATACTGGAATCCAAAATACAACCCTGCAACATGGCCACATATGGTCACTTATACGATTGGCTTCAGTGATGAGGCCGTCACCTGGCCAGGCGCCAGCGATATTATTGCTCCATCAGTAAAAGTGCCTTTCGGCTATGACAATAGCTTTGTCGATCTGGTAACAGGCTGGCAAAAATGGCCAGCTATGGACAGCGAATACAAGCGCTCACTGGATTTATGGCATGCAGCCATTAACGGCCGCGGTGGTTACTATGCAGTGACAGAAGCCGAAGACCTTGCCAAAGCGTTCCGCGAGATCATCGGCAAGATCAGCGACGAAAGTGCACCATTGCCGGATTCGATTGCTGGTGGCGGCAGTACCACTGGCTATAACGTTTCTCAAAACAATGCCGGTATTTATGCCTCGGCTTATAGCCCCAAGGATGGCTGGAGCGGATATATCGCCGCAACGCGCGCACTTGAGCCAGAAAAATATGCCTGCCCTAGCAAAGACGATCCTGAAAAAATCTGCATTCGCTTCCCCGATGTGGTATCTGGCTGGGATGGCAAGAGCACAGCAGACCGATTGGACGAACTGGCATCGGTGGATAATCGTCTGGTTCTAACCTGGAGTGATGAAACCGGCGCCGGAACTCCATTCAAATGGACGGACAGCACAGAAATTGCTTACAGCACAGCACAAAAGCGAGCGCTACTGGGCTTGAGCGGCAGCGATGTCATCACGACTGCCCTGTCAACCCTAGCGCGCAATATCATCAACTACATTCGAGGCGATCGCTCTCTGGAAGGCACTACGGATGCCCAGCCTCTGCGCGTGCGCACCAGCCGCCAGGGCGATATCGTGAACTCCGAAATCTGGTATACGGGCGGCCCCATCAGCAATCATGGCATGGGCTATGCCAGCTTTGTCCAAGCACAAAAAGACCGTACGCCTGTTCTCTATGCTGGCGGCAATGACGGCATGCTGCATGGTTTTTCAGCGAAGGATGGCAGCGAACTGATGGCCTATGTACCGCGTGGCGTTGTAGGCGGACTGAAAAAACTGACCGACAAGGACTATCGGCACCAGTACTACGTCGATGGCTCGCCCATGACGGGCGATATCAAGGACGGCGACGACTGGAAGACCATGCTGGTAGGCACCTTGGGCGCAGGGGGCAAGGGTTACTTTCTGCTAGACGTGACCAATCCTGGCAGTGCCGCCAGGCCTGGCCTTACCGCAGCATCGGTCGTGAAAGACCGTACTCGCGGCAATAGCGAAGCCGCACCCAATTGCAGCGCGCTCACCGGTGCTGCGGTGCAGGCCTGCACCGCAGCCGTAGCTGATGACGCAGATATTGGCAATATCACCGCCCGCCCAAACCGCAACCCCGCCAGCCTGCAGGAAGCCACGCAGATCACGCGCATGAACAATGGCCGCTGGGCAGTAGTGATGGGCAATGGCTATAACAGCGCCAAGCAACGCCCGGTGCTTCTGGTTCAGTACCTGGATGGCAACAAAGAGTTGAAGCTCATCCCTGTTACCACCAACACAGCTACCCCAGGTAGCGGCAATGCCGCCGACAACGGCCTGGCCTCTCCCGCGCTGGTGGATCTGGACGGCGACGGCAAGACCGATGTGGTCTATGCGGGCGACAACCTGGGCAATCTCTGGAAATTCGATCTGACCAGTACAAATGCCGACAGCTGGGCCGTGGCCTTCGACGGCCAGCCGCTGTTCACCGCCCGCGGCCCTGTCGCGCTGAACAGCTCCACACGCGACCAGGTACAGCCGATCACTGCACCCCCCATCGTTCGTGCCAATGACCGAAGCATGACTACAGGCACTGGGACAGCTGCCAAAACCCTGCCCATCGGCGGCATGATGGTTGCCTTTGGCACAGGCCGCAACTTGACCGCCAACGACCGCAACACCAGCATCCAGCAGAACGTTCAAACCCTATATTCGGTTCTTGACAACACACGCTACCGCATGAATTCGGGTACCTTGGAAGTTGTCCGTGACGGAGCCAGCCCACCCGCTCCGGTTGGCACCATGAACAGCACAGGCAGGCTGCTGGCTCAGCAAGTCATTGCCGCATTCACTGGCACTGGAGCATTCAAGGATGACGCAACCATCAGCCCCAAGACCGCCGATCAGGAATTGAGCGCAGCAACCTGGCAGAACTACAAGGGCTGGTTCCTTGACTTGCCTGCCAGCGGCGAGCGCCTGCTCAAGCCCATGCAGTTCTATGACGGCAGCAATATCCTGGCCGTTTACAGCGAGTCGCCCTCAGGCACCAAAAATGCCGCCAGCGACAACATCAACGAGAGCTGCGTCCCAGTCAAGGTTGATACCAGCGCAGGCGCCCAGTGGCGCACGCTCATCAATATCATGGATGGAAAGCGCCCCAGCATTCAGATAGTGGACACCAATAATGACGGCTTCTACAACAATGCAGACGGGAACGTTTCACGAGTGGCTGTCAATACTGGTACGCCGCTGCTGATCACCAAGCGTGATCGCATTGTGGACAAGACTGGCGGTGGCGGCCCCCGTGACACTCTCGCACGCATGCCTGAGCAGTCCACACGCCCAAGCTGGCGCCAAATCAAATAACAGGAAAAGCCATGATTCATCGCATACACAAAAACCAACGCGGCTTCACCTTGATCGAGTTGATGATTGTTCTCGCCGTCGTCGGCATTTTGAGTGCGGTCGCCTATCCCAGCTATACGGAGTATGTACGGCGAGGCCATAGGGCGGATGCCCGCACTGGGCTGCTGCAAGCCCAGATGTGGATGGAGAGGGCAGCGACTGCGACGGGGGTCTATCCGACAAACGCGGACACTACCAAGATCCTGCCTGCTGCACTGAGCTGGACCGGTGATGCGAGCAAACGCTACACCATTGGTGTTAAGGCCGATACCAGTACTAATTCGACATATACCTTGATTGCCACGCGAAAAGACCCAGGGCCCCAGGCCGCCGACAAATGCGGCGACTTCACTTTGACTCACACCGGAGCAAGAGGGGCAGAGAATCTTTCAAGCGAAATGACCGCTACGGAATGCTGGAGTAAATAAAGCCTACCCACTGCATTACCATTCTGGGCAAGATGAAAAACTCTTCCCACTTCATGAACAAGGCGCTTGAGCAGGCTGCTCAGGCGCTTTTTCTTTCCTCACCCAACCCGCGTGTCGGTTGCGTGATCGTCAATGACGCTGGCCAGATCATCGGCCAGGGCTTTACCCAGAAGGCCGGCGGCCCCCATGCCGAGATCATGGCGCTGCGCGACGCAGCGGCCAAGGGAAATGACGTGCACGGGGCTACGGCCTATGTGACGCTGGAACCCTGCTCGCACCATGGCCGCACCGGGCCCTGCTGCGACGCCTTGGTCGCAGCCGGCATCGGCAAGGTAGTGGGTGCGCTGACGGATCCCAATCCGCAAGTGGCCGGCCAGGGTTTCGCGCGGCTGCGCGCCGCGGGTGTCGATGTGGAGATAGGCCCCGGCTCAGCTGAATCACGCGAGCTCAATGTCGGCTTTTTCAGCCGCATGATTCGCGGCACGCCCTGGGTGCGCATGAAGGCTGCCAGCTCGCTGGACGGCGTCACGGCCTTGCACAACGGCCAAAGCCAGTGGATTACCTCGGCGGCCGCCCGGGCCGACGGACATGCCTGGCGAGCCCGGGCCTGCACGATTCTGACCGGCATAGGCACGGTACTGGAAGACAACCCGCGGCTGAACGTACGCGATGTGCCAACACCACGCCAGCCGCGTGTTGCGGTGGTGGACAGCAGGCTTGACATCTCGCTGGATGCTCATGTTTTGAAAGCGCCTAGCGGTTGTCTCATTTATACCTGCAGTACAAATCAATCCAAGATCGAGAAATTGCAAGCGCTAGGCGCTACGGTTATTGGTATGCCGAATGCGGCAGGCAAGGTGGACCTGGCTGCCATGCTGCGCGATCTGGCCGAGCGCGGCACGAATGAGCTGCATGTGGAAGCTGGCTTCAAACTCAATGGATCCCTGATTCGCGAAGGCCTGATCGATGAGCTTCTCTTCTATCAGGCCCCCAAGCTGCTGGGCACGGGAGCCATGGGCATTGCCAACTTCGGCCCGCTCGACAGCCTGGAGCAAGGCCTGCCACTGGTGTTCCATGATGTCGCCCGCCTGGGACCGGACCTGCGCATTGTTGCCAGAATCCAGGGCCGAGAGCAGTTCTAGCGCAGTCTGTGTCCGACATGCCAACTTGGTCATCATGGGTTACAAAGCAGCAATGACGGCTTTTATCTCCACATCGTCATGGCTGCAGCCGTTGCGGTGGCCAAAGTATCAGGCATTGCTTGCCGGCGCTTTCATCGCGCTGCTGCTCACGGGTTGCGCGGCGTCTCTACCCAAGGATGTGGAGCGCCCCGTCAGCACCGCATTGAGCCAGCCCCAAAACACCGACCTGGGCCTGTTCATCTCTCAGGCTCGCCCAGCCAAGGCAAAGCCAGATGCCTCGGCTTTCGCCTTGATATCCGGCCCCAAGCATGCCCTCAGCAGCCGCATGGCGCTGGTGGAAAATGCACAGAAAACGCTGGATCTGCAGTACTACGCCATCCATGCAGACCAAAGTACCGGACGACTGCTGCACGCCGTCGTGCAGGCTGCCAAGCGCGGCGTGCGCGTACGCGTGCTGCTGGACGACTTCCACAGCACGGGGCCGGACGCACAGATCATGCGCCTGGCTTTTGTACCCAATGTGGAGATGCGCATGTTCAACCCCCTGGCCGGCTCGCGCGCTTCCACCATCGGCCGGGCCTGGACGCTGCTGACCGACTTTCAGCGCGCGCAGCAGCGCATGCACAACAAGCTGTTTGTGGCCGACAACACCCTGGCTGTGATTGGCGGGCGCAATCTGGGCGATGCCTACTTTGACGCCTCCAATGAGGGCAATTTTGTCGACCTCGATGTTCTGACCGGCGGCCCGGTCGTCAAAGACCTGTCGCGCAGTTTTGATCGCTACTGGAACAATGTTCGCGCCTACCCCGTGCAGTCGCTGATCAGCGAGCCTGACTTGCTCAAACTCAAAAAGCAGTTCGACCAGGAAGACGCCAGGAGCGAAGCCGAGCATGCTCGCAACACCACCGCCCCGAGACCGGAGCCCGAAGACAGCCCCTTGAGTCTGAAGCAGATCCCGTGGATCTGGGCCCAGGCCATGGTGCTGGCCGACAGCCCGACCAAGATTCCCGCTGAAGGAGCGGAGCGGACTGCCGCCGATGAGTCATTCGAAGCAGCAGTACTCAAGGCCGACGACGCCAACAGCCTCCCTCCCTTGGCCGCACCGGCACTGAATGCCGAATCGGTGGTCGATGGCCTGCTGGCTCTGATTCGCTCTGCCAGGCGGGACTTGCTGGTCGTTTCGCCCTACTTTGTACCTGGGCCGGAGATCATGGATGCCTTTCGCGCTGCACGCAGCAAAGGCGTACGCATCCGGGTTCTGACCAACTCACTGGCCTCCAACGATGCTCCGCTGGCACATGCCGGCTATGCTCGCCACCGCAAGGCACTACTGGAGATCGGCGTCGAATTGCATGAAATGCGCAGCGAAGCAGCAAATGTCAGCTCCGCCCTGCGCGCGGGCGGCACGGGCTCCAGCGGCGGCAGCTCCGGCGCTTCGCGGGCCATGCTGCACACCAAGCTGCTGGTCATAGACGGGCGTCTGGTCGCCGTGGGCTCCATGAATCTGGATATGCGCTCACGCCTGCAGAACACCGAGATCGCCGTACTGATCGCCAGCCGCCGCTTCAGCCAGCTGGCCAGCGACAGCATCGATGAAAGCCTGCCTGAAAACAGCTGGCGCGTGGATCTGGATCCCAAAGGGCAACTGGTCTGGCGTGCACCTCAGGACAGCGGGCTCAGTGATTCGTATTCCGAACCCGATGCCAGCCTGGGTCTGCGCCTTATGCTGCAGCTGCTCGGGCCTCTGGCTCCGGACAGTCTGCTGTGACTTCCGCCCGCTCTGGCCAGGGCCATTCCCGCTGCAGATCACGCTGGGGCAAGGCCGCCACCCAATCGCTGATGGCGCGCTGATCGGTCTGGGTGCGCACTTCCTGATAAGCCAGCTCGGCCTCGGGAAAACGTCTGCGCATGAGGTTGAGCCACTGTTTGAGGCGACCCGCACGCTGGCGCGGCTCCAGATCCTCGCAGACCATATGCCAGAAACGCTGCACCTGGGGCACCAGCGCCAGCCAGTCAATGCCGGCTACCGCGCTGACACTGCCCTGCTCCACGGCGCGGCGCACGGCCAGGGCCAGACCTGGGTCGGCCACAATGCCGCGCCCCAGCATCAGATCGTCGCAGCCCGAAACTTCGCGGCAGCGCAAGGCCTCTTCCACAGTCCAGATCTCGCCATTGGCCACCACATTCACGCCCACCGCATCGCGGATGCGCGGAATCTCTTCCCAATAGGCCGGCGGACGATAGCCGTCCAGCTTGGTGCGTGCATGGACGACGATCTCACAGGCGCCCCCCTGCTCCATGGCCTGGGCACACTCGGTCATCAGCGCCCGATCGTTGAAGCCCAGCCGCATCTTGGCCGACACCGGCATCTGCGCGGGCACGGCACGGCGCACAGCATCCACCACGCGCACGATCTGCTCGGGATCCTGCAGCAGCGATGCACCGCCGCCATGGCGGTTGACCACCTTGGCCGGACAGCCGAAATTCAGATCGATGCCCTCGGGTCCCAGGCGCGCCAGATTGGCAGCGTTCTCGGCCATGCTGACGGGGTCGGAGCCCAGCAGCTGCGCCCGCACCGGCACCCCGGCCAACGTCCTGCTGCCATTGCGCAGCTCGGGCATGGTACGCAGATAGACCTTGTCCGGCAGCAGCGAGCCGCTGATGCGAATGAACTCGGACACGCAGCGGTCCGCGCCGCCCACCCGGGTCAGTACATCGCGCAGCACAAAATCCAGCAGCCCTTCCATGGGCGCAAGCAGCAGTCTCATTTCAGATTCAAATCAGATTGACCTGCAGCGCTTATCAGAAAACGCCAGCAGCTAGTAATTCAGAAGCAATTGGCAAGCTTGAACAGCAATGACGGAATGATCCGCTGCGAATTGGCGCAGATTCACACCAGTGTCATCGTCAGCCCATGCAATAGCGCATCCGCACTTGTAACGCGCCAGACCGCAGCAGCCATGATTTTGCAAAAAACCGCCAAGGCCCAGGAAGAACTTCAGCCAGGATCGCGCCAGCTACCGCAGCGCGCACGCTCCCTGCTGTTGCTGGCCGGCGGCAAGAGCATGGAAGAACTTGCAGCCATGTTGGGCAGCGATCATGCCGCACTGGCCCAGCAATTGGTGGAGCAGGGATATCTTCAGCTGGTGCCATCCAGCGCCCCCAGGGAGCGCAGCATGGCCATTCATCCAGCAAGCTCCCTCGCCAAAGCCGGATACAGTCCGGCCACACCAGCCCTGGCGCCAGCCGAGGAAGCCACCGATTCGGCACCAGCCATCAATATGGCGGGTACCCGCATGTATTTATTCGATATGTGCGAGCGCCTGTTTGCCAACCGTCATGAGACGCTGGCCCAGACATTGCGCACCCAACTGCGCGAGGCCAGAGACCTGAACAGCTTGCGCAGCGCCGGTATCAGCCTGCTGACGGCGGTAGAGGAATATGCGGGCGAAGAACGCGCCCAGTCGCTGCGCGAAAGGCTGGCTGCCCTGCTGGCGCATGGCGAAGCCGCCGATCCGTCCAGTCAGGAACTTCAAGGAGCGACGGCCTAGCAGCCTGGCTGTCAGCCGGCTTTGGCCAGACGCCAGAGCGACGTCACTTCGGCAGAGCGCGCAATGTGCAAGGGGTCCTCGCGGTCCTGAACCTTGCCATGGTGCGGGCGGACATCCTCGCGCCCCAGCACCTTGAGGCCGGCCGATTCAATCCAGCCCAGCAGCTCCTCACGCGTGCGCAGCTTCAGATGCTCGGCCAGGTCAGAGAGAATGAGCCAGCCTTCGCCGCCTGGCAGCAGGTGCGCTGCCAGCCCTTGCAGAAAACCGCGCAGCATGCGGCTGTCTTCGTCATAAATCGCCTGATCGAGCACCGATGCGGCCTTGCCCGGCAGCCAGGGCGGGTTGCAGACGATCAGGCCGGCCTGCCCTTGCGGGAACAGATCGACATGCTGCAGCTCCACCCTGGAAGCATGACCCAGCCGCTGCAGATTCTCGGAGGCGCAGGCCAAAGCACGCTCGCTCATATCGGTGGCAAGCACCGACTTCACGCCGCGCTTGAGCAGCAGTGCCGAGAGCACGCCTGTGCCCACGCCGATATCCCAGGCCTGCTGCAATCCGGCAGCAGGAATGCTCGCACGCGCCACCAGATCGAGATACTCGCCGCGCACGGGTGAGAAGACACCGTAGTGCGCATGAATGCGGGCGCCATCCAGGGCGGGTATCTCCACCCCCTTCTTGCGCCATTCATGGGCGCCGACCACACCCAGCAGATCTCGCAGCGGCACCAGCACGGACTGCGCATGCGCTTCGGCCGGGACTGCGCCCCAGGCCTCGGAACATGCAAGACTCCAGTCCGGAGCCCGGCGCAAGGCGCAATGCCATTGCATATCCAGCTCAATCAGAATGCTGGCCAGCATCCGTGCGCGCTGGGCCTGGGACTGGCGGTACAGATGAAACGCGTGGGGAAAGCCTGTAGCAGCAGGGCTCTTTGCCGGGCTCTTGCGGCGCGACTTCTTGTCCAGCCGGCGGCCCAGTGCCAGCAACAGCTGACGCGCATTCTGGAAATCACCGCGCCACAGCAGCGACACACCTTCGCTGATATGGCGAAACGCCGTATCAGCGGGCATGGTGTCATCGGCAATTTCGATGCGGCGAGGCTTGGGCAAGCTGCTTTCGCTGCGCCACAAAGCCGTATGGGCCTGGGCTTGCTCCTGCCATTGCAGCAGGTCGAAAGCAGATGGGGGTGCGCAGACTGAGGCCGCGAGCTTGCTGTTGGGAGACGTCACGGCCTGTCTTTCAGTGAGTGCTGAACGCTGTGATCAGCCGTTCAGAGGACGCTTGACGCGCACTTCTTCAATCTTGATGCTGCCAATCACAGCCGTCTTGGCCGTGGACATTTCACGCTTGAAACCTGCCATTTCATGGAAACGCAGGGCACGCTCGTTGCGCAGCGGAATCCAGGCGGTCACATTGGTGCAGCCTTCTTCCAGCAGACCATCTCGGGCAGCGTCCCACAGGGCAACGCCAACACCTTGATTCCAGTGCGAGGGAGCTGCATAGATAGCCCAGATCTCGCCGGTGGTCTGGCGGGACTTTTCATCACGGGAACGGTCAAAGCCGACAAAGCCAACGATCTTGTCGCCGTCGATGGCGACCTGGACCTGTGGCTCACAGTATTCAATAGCTTCGCGCCAGTAAGCCTGGCGCTTTTCAACCGAGGACATGGCCTTCAGTTGATCATCGGGAACCAGACCTCGATAAGCCTCCAGTGCGGAAGCAGTATGGATCTGGGCAATCGCTTTTGCATCGCGAAGAGTAGCGGGACGGACCTGGATACTAGACATGGAAAAACCGGGGCGGAAACATGTAAGAATAGAAGGGCGTAATTGTCTACAGATTCAGAGTTTTGGCACGCGGTGCAGTGGTTAGCCATTTGCTCAACTGCGGCTGTTCGCAATTTCTTGCTATGGCGCAATCTATGTGCTATGCGCTCCACTAAGCAGAGCAGCAAGCCCGCAACCATCAATGGTTTGCGTCACATTTGATAACAATATGGCAAGCGCTCACCACAACATGGAAGCGCTCAATCCCTTTGCGACGGCCAAGAAATTTCAGAGCCAGCGTCGCATAAAGTCCATCACCCGATCGAATTTTTCCCCGAATGGCGGGTACAGCAGGGAAGCCGCCGCCCAACGCGACTGCACGAAAACCGCCTTCTGGTGCACAAAGCGCAAAAAGCCCTGCTCTGCGTGATAGGCGCCCCATCCGCTGTCGCCGACACCGCCGAACGGCAGGTTCTCATGCGCCACATGCAGCAAGGTGTCGTTCACACAGACGCCTCCGCTGACGGTACGCATCAACACCGCGTCGCGCTCGGCCTCGTCATTGCCAAACCAGTACAGCGCCAGCGGACGCGGGCTGGCGTTGATGGCATTGATCACGTCTTCGATATGCTCGTAGGAGATCACAGGCAGGATGGGGCCGAATATCTCTTCCTGCATCAGCTGCATCTCGCCCGTGGCGCCAAACACCAGCGCGGGAGCGAACTGCCGCTCCACGGCCTCACCCCAGGCCGTGGTGTCGCCGTCCGCAGCGGGGGCAGCCGCTTCATGCATCCAGTGCACCTGTGCTCCCAGGCTTTGCGCCTGGCGCAGCATCTGCTTGAGCCGTGCCAGATGGCGCTTGCTGATGATGGCCGTGTAATCCGGGTTGCCCGAAATGCGCGGGTACAGCTGTTGCACCGCCGCTTGATAGGCCTCGGCAAACTCCTGCTCCTTGCCGCGCGGCAGCAGCACATAGTCGGGAGCGATGCAGGTCTGCCCGGCATTGACCAGCTTGCCATAGGCCACCTTGAGCGCAGCGGCCTGCATATCGCAGTCCTGCGCAATGATGCAGGGCGACTTGCCCCCGAGCTCCAGCGTGGTGGGCGTCAGGTGCACGGCTGCCGCCTGCGCCACACGCCGCCCCACGGCCGTGGAACCGGTGAACAGCAGATGGTCGAACTGCAGGCCCGAGAACTGCGTGGCCACGGCCACGTCTCCCTCGATCACGCAGAACTCTTCGGGTGCAAAGAACTGAGCGACCAGCTCGCCCATTTTTGCCGAGGTATGCGGCGTCAGCTCGCTGGGCTTGAGCATCACGCGATTGCCCGCCGCCAGCGCCGTGATGGCCGGCGCCAGCGACAGCTGCAGCGGATAGTTCCAGGGCGAGATGATGCCCACCACGCCCAGCGGCTGGCGCTCCACCCAGGCCTTGCCTGGCTGCAGCATCAGCGGCGTGCGCACACGCTGGCGCTTGGCCCACTTGCCCAGATGCTTGAGCGTGTGCCTGAGCATGTTTCGCACCAGCATCAGATCCAGCATCTCGGTCCAGCGCTCGGAGCGCACGCCAAAGTCCTGCTGCACTGCGGCACAAAGCTGCTCGCCATTCTCATCCAGCATCTTCTGCAGGCGCAGCAAACGCTCGCGGCGCACCAGCACAGGTACATCAACCTGCGCGCGGCTGGCTTGGTATTGCAAGTCAAAGATGCGATGCAAGTCCATGTAGTTCATGCCTGTCTTCAAAACCTCTGTTCACTCGTTTTCATTCTTACCCAAGCCAGCGCCTGTAATCAGACCAGCTTCCCCTCATACAGACATCTCCAGCGGCATGCCATCTGCACCAAATGCAATGCCGCGCTCTTCCAGCCTGGCACGCGCGGCATGGTGCACCACGCCACGCTTGGGAAGGCTGGATTCCAGCAGGCGGCGCAGCGTGGCTTCGCCGACATTGGCGTGGCGAACGACTTCCATGCGCACGCCCCAGAACTTGTCATCTGCAAAGCGGTCAAGAATCTCTGCATCCGCATCTGGATTCATCGCGGCAGTCGCCCGGATGGCTTGATTGGGGTCCGTCAGGAAAGGCTCCAGCTCTTGCACGTTGGCAGCGCCGCAGGCTGCAATGTAGCGGCGCTCCTCGGCAGCTTTTTGCTCAGGTGTCTTTTTTGCCATTGTGCCCTCGAAGAATTTGAATTCGTCCCTACTTCAGCGCAAGCGAGGTAAGTACCGCGTAAAAAAAGAGCCTGACACATACAAGCGCAGGCTCTTTGTTGGCGATCAGCTCACAGCTCTATCAGGATTCATGGACCTCGCGCGGCTGCACATCGGTGACATCGCCGGCACCGGGCAGAACGCCGCGGCGCCCGCGGGCTTCACGCCCATCCTTCTTGGCCTCGACATTGCCCGACGATTGCGCCATCCACTCGGCTCCCGAGCGGTACACCGTCTGCCAGCCGGCAAAGGGGCTCATGGCTCCCATGCTCATGGGCACCACGGGCTGGCCCGTGAGTCTGGCCCACAGGGCGCGCACGCCCCAGGCCAGGGCGATGAGACAGGCCACAGCCATCAGGCACAGGAAGAACACCAGGCCCACCAGCATCAGCATGATGCGGACGGACCAACGGGTTGCAGTGGCGGCGAAATCGTTCAAAGCAATACCTCTTTCTAGGGTTCAGGTCCTCAGGCAGCGCCTGCGGACTCGAACCGGAACACCCCGGGATCATTCACCGGGTCTACTGTCACGGCTATCGTACTCTTGGGCGGGAACTTTCCTTCGAGTAACAACTTGGACAGCGGGTTTTCAATACGCTGCTGGATGGCACGCTTGAGCGGACGGGCCCCGAACACGGGATCGAAGCCCACCTTGGCCAGCTCGGCCAGGGCTTGCTCGGACACCTGCATGCTCAACTCCATCTTCTGCAGACGGCTTTCCAGCAACTTCAGCTGAATCCTGGCAATCGCCTCGATGTTCTTGGCATCCAATGCATGGAAGACCACGGTTTCATCGATACGGTTCAGGAATTCGGGTCGGAAATGGTTTTTAAGTTCCCCCCAGACCGCTTCCTTCACATCATCGGCATCCTCGCCAACCATGGCCTGTATCAGATGCGAGCCGATATTGCTGGTCATCACGATCACGGTGTTCTTGAAGTCCACCGTGCGACCTTGGCCGTCCGTCAGGCGACCATCGTCCAGAACCTGCAGCAACACATTGAAGACATCGGGGTGGGCCTTTTCCACCTCGTCCAGCAGCAGCACGCTATAGGGCTTGCGGCGCACGGCTTCCGTCAGGTAACCGCCTTCCTCGTAACCCACATAGCCGGGGGGCGCACCGATCAAGCGTGCCACAGAGTGCTTTTCCATGAACTCACTCATGTCAATACGCACCAGATGGTCCTCGCTGTCAAACAGGAATCCTGCCAGCGCCTTGCACAGTTCGGTCTTGCCCACACCGGTGGGGCCGAGGAACAGGAAGGAGCCGGTGGGGCGATTGGGATCGGACAGACCCGAGCGCGAGCGGCGGATGGCATTGGCCACGGCGCTGATCGCCTCCTCCTGGCCCACCACACGCTCGTGCAGCTTGTCTTCCATGTGCAGCAGCTTGTCTTTTTCGCCCTGCATCATCTTGGACACGGGGATGCCCGTGGCACGGCTCACCACCTCGGCGATCTCTTCGGCTCCGACCTGGGTGCGCAGCAGCTTGTTGGCCGTCGCGCCGTCCTGGCCTTCCTCCTTGGCCTGAGCTTCATGCAGCTGCTTTTCGAGTGCAGGCAGCTTGCCGTACTGCAGCTCGGCCACCTTGTTGAAGTCGCCCTTGCGCTTGAACTCCTCGATCTGTATGCGCAACTGGTCCACTTCCTTGCGGATCTGCTCAGAACCCAGAGCGCTGGCTTTCTCGGCCTTCCAGATTTCCTCGAGGTCGGCGTACTCGCGCTCCAGGCTTTCGAGTTCTTCCTCGATCAGCTGCAGACGCTTTTGCGAAGCCTCGTCCTTTTCACGCTTCATGGCTTCGCGCTCGATCTTGAGCTGAATCATGCGGCGCTCGAGCTTGTCCATCACCTCGGGCTTGGAGTCCATCTCGATCTTGATCTTGGCCGCAGCCTCGTCGATCAGGTCAATGGCCTTGTCGGGCAGGAAGCGGTCGGTGATGTAGCGATGGCTCAGCTCCGCAGCGGCAACGATGGCGGGGTCGGTGATATCGACGTTGTGATGCGCCTCGTACTTCACCTGCAGGCCGCGCAGGATGGCGATGGTGTCCTCCACCGAAGGCTCGTCCACGATGACCTTCTGGAAGCGGCGTTCCAGCGCAGCATCCTTTTCGATGTATTTGCGGTACTCATCGAGCGTGGTCGCACCCACACAATGCAGCTCGCCGCGCGCCAGCGCGGGCTTGAGCATATTGCCGGCATCCATGGCGCCATCGGCCTTGCCGGCGCCCACCATGGTGTGGATCTCGTCGATGAAAAGAATGATGCGGCCTTCGTCCTGTGCGATTTCCTTGAGCACGGATTTGAGGCGCTCCTCGAAGTCGCCGCGGTACTTGGCACCGGCCAGCAGGCCCGCCATGTCCAGCGACAGCACACGCTTGTTCTGCAGGCTCTCGGGCACTTCGCCGGCCACGATGCGCTGGGCCAGGCCTTCGACAATGGCGGTCTTGCCCACGCCGGGCTCGCCGATGAGCACGGGATTGTTCTTGCTGCGGCGCTGCAGCACCTGGATGGCGCGGCGGATTTCGTCGTCGCGGCCGATCACCGGGTCCAGCTTGCCGCTGCGGGCACGCTCGGTCAGGTCCAGCGTGTATTTCTTGAGCGCTTCGCGCTGGCCTTCGGCTTCTGCACTGTCCACGTTCTGCCCTCCTCGCACGGCATTGATGGCCGCTTCCAGACTGGATTTGCTCACGCCGCTCTGCTTGAGCAAGGCACCGGCACGCGTGGCCGAGCCTGCGGCATCGGCCAGCGCCAGCAGAAACAGCTCGCTGGCGATGAACTGGTCACCACGTTTGAGGGCTTCTTTTTCGCTGGCCTGCAGCAGCCGAGCCAGCTCGGAGCCTACCTGTACATCGCCTTGCTGCTGCACGCGCGGCAGGTCTGCCATGGCCTGTTCGGCAAGGCTCTTGAGTTGTTGTACATTGCCGCCGGCACGCTGCAGCAGCGCGCGCGGGCCGTCGTCCTGGCGCAGCATGGCCACCAGCAGGTGCAGAGGGTCGATGGTGGATTGATCAGCACCGAGCGCCAGGGACTGCGCGTCGGCCAAGGCTTCTTGGAATTTGGTCGTCAGTTTGTCAATTCGCATGGTTTGTCGCTTTCGCTCCAATCAGATTCATTGCCATTTATCTGATAGTCAAACAGGGGGTTTCAAGACCTTAATGCGCAAAAAACAGCAAAAAGCAGATCCACAACTGCTCTGCTTGCGGTATATCAAGTCAAGCATCGTGCCAGCAGCGGGCCAGTTGCGTAGGAGTAAGCCCATAGTGCTTGCGAAAGCTGCGCAGCAAATGGCTGGCATTGGCAAACCCCGTTTCGGCGGCCAGCCGTGCCAGCTGCGGCGCGCGCCCCCTCGCACTGCCTGCGCTGCCCTGCAGGCGGGCACAGACCTGCTGCAGACGCCGCTGCATGACCCAGTCATGCACGGTGCAACCCATGCTTTGATGGAACATACGGGCAAAGTGATATTCGGACAAGGCCACGACCTGCGCCAGCGCGGGCAAGCTCAGGGCTTTGCTGTCGGCCAGATGGGCATCCACATAGTCAAGCACCTTGCGCCGGGCCGTGGATGACAGGCCACCCAGTGGTTTCAGCAGCTTGTGCCGCTGCCAGGGCGCCGCCGACTGCAGCACCAGCCGGTCCAGCACTTGCTGGCTCAGGCAGTCCGCCTGCCATATGTCGTGAGCCCCACTCCAGTCCAGTCGCCACAGCGCCTGTGCCCATTGCGCATAAATTGGGTCTTGGGAATAAATCTGTGGTGTCAGCGTAATGCTGCGCGGCTCGGCATCCAGCAGGCGCACCACACGGTCGGCCCAGGCAATATCCGAGACATACAGGTGCAGAAACTGCACGGGCTCGCGCACCAGCCAGCGCGATTCATGCTCGGCCGGGAGAACGCAAAAGCGCCCTGCTTCGCCTCGGGCCAGTGCATCGTCCTTGAGTTGCGATCCCTGACCTCCGCTCAGATAGACAGACAGCGTGTGATGCCCTTGCTGGCGGTAGTGCACCTCATCATCGTGATTGGCCCAGATAGCCAATTCCAGCGACTGGCTCAAACCCGTTCTGCGCCTGATCTGGGCACGTGACCGAGCCAGTACATGACTCAGATGCGATGGGGCGGATACAACGCTGGCGGGCATGCCTGCATTGTGGCGCCAGCCATCTGGCCGCGCTTGCTGCAGCGCCACAAAACCGCAGGAATGTGCAACGCAGCGCAAATCCAGGCGCGCAAGATCTTGGTTCTTCCAAGCACCAAGACTTGCCATGCTTATGCCTCTTTATGCCCTGGTCGTGCTGATCTGGGGCTCCACCTGGATCGCTCTCAAGATGCAACTGGGCAGCGTACCCGTAGAGCTGTCCATCGCCTACCGCTTTGGCCTTGCATCCCTGGTGCTTTTTGCCTGGCTGCTGCTGACCCGCCAGTGGCGCGCCCCCCGCGGCGCAGCCATTCCACGCGTGCTGGGCCAGGGGCTATGCCTGTTCAGCCTGAACTTTGTCTGCTTCATGCACGCCAGCGAGACCCTGACCAGCGGTCTGGCTGCCGTGGTGTTTTCCAGTGCCAGCATCTGGAATGCATTTCTGGCGCGAGTCATCCACGGTCGCGGGCTTGCGCCCAATGTGCTCGCAGGCAGCGCTCTGGGCCTGACGGGTCTGGTGATTCTGTTCTGGCCGGAGCTGCAGCAAGGCCAGCACGCCAGCTGGCAAGGTCTGTTGTGGGCGCTGGGTGGAACGCTGTGCTTTTCCTGCGGGAACATGCTTTCTGCATCGCTGCAGCGCCTGGGCTACAAGCCGCTGCACACCAATGCCTGGGGCATGCTGGCCGGCACGCTGCTGCTGCTGGCGTATGCGCTGATTGCCGGTCTGCCCTGGCACTTTGATACCAGCCTGCAATATACAGGCGCGCTGCTGTATCTGGCCATTCCCGGCTCGGTGATTGCCTTTACCGCCTACCTCACACTGGTAGGCCGACTGGGACCCGAAAAAGCCGCCTATGCCACAGTGCTGTTTCCCATTGTGGCGCTCAATATCTCGGCTCTGTTCGAAGGCTACCAGTGGACTGCCGCCGGCATGCTGGGCCTGATCCTGGTGATGGCTGGCAATGTACTGGTCTTCAAGCCACCCCGCTGGCTGCAGCCGAACGATCCGCAAAAAGCATAGCATTCACCGCTATTCGATATTGCGTTTCAGATGATTTTTCAATTGAAACTCAATGAGTAAATGCGTAAGCAGCTATCAATTCATGGAATTATTGCCATCGCGCCAATGCCTGCTCATCGCTGACACGCGCATCCACCCAGCGTGCGCCTTGCCCGGTCTGCTCTTTTTTCCAGAACGGCGCTTCGGACTTCAGATAGTCCATGATGTATTCGCAGGCCTCGAAGGATTTGCCGCGGTGGGCGCTGGTCACGGCCACCAGCACGATCTGGTCCATGGGCTGCAGCAGGCCGATACGGTGAATCACGCGCGCGCCATAGATGCCGAAGCGCGCCACGGCCTTGTCGATGATGGTCTCGATCGACTTCTCGGTCATGCCGGGATAATGCTCGAGCTCCATGCTGGAGACGGCATCTCCCTCGTTGCGGTCGCGCACCGTGCCGACAAAGCTGCAGACCGCGCCCACGCGTGCATCGCCGGCGCGCAGAGCGGCAATCTCGGCCGAGAGGTCAAAGTCCTGGGTCTGAATGGATACACGTGCTTCAGTCATGCCTGCATTGTCGCAGGCCAGCATGGGCATGTCCGGCGCATTAGCATTGGGCCATGGCCACACAAACCATCAATCTGCCGGAGTACACGCTGTACCCCTCTCCGCGCAACGAGCACCGGATGATTTTCGAGTTCCAGCTCTTTGTGCCCTATCCCTATGAGCTGATCCACCTGCCCGACTACAACTTCAAGGGCAAGGCCACGCTGTTTGCCGCCCACCGCAAGCGCGACAACAAATCGGGCCAGCTCATTACCTGCGAGCTGGCCGTGGACATCGAGCGCTTCGAGCGCCTGTTCGAGCCAAGCTAAAGTTCAAGGCCCTATGGACGATACCAGCCAGATTCAGCCGCCGCCCAGCTTTGCCGAGCTGTTTCGCACGCGCAGCGGCAAGCTGTCCGCCCCGATTGCCGAGGTCGTCGCACGCTATGAGCTGTGCGAAGACCTGGCAAGCCATCTGACCGAGCAGGCACAGACGCTTTATCACTCGGGAAATTCCTCCGAAGAGCAGGTGCTGCTGGGCATGCATGCGGGCCTGGCCGCGCAGGGCTCGGTCGTCACGGCGCTGGAAGCGGTCTGGATCGTGCAGCGCCTGGCCGAGCTGCTGGAATGGCGTGCACCGCAGTTCCCCACTCCTGCAGACCCGGCGTGAAAGCCCGGACGAAACCGGTTTTCAGCGCTGTCAGACCCGCATTTTTCGCTTCAAGCCTCAGGAGCCTCTTCCACTCGGGAGCAGATCAGAAGGCTCCGGCAGGCGCATGCAGACGCTGCCAGGCCAGGGCCCGCCAGGCAGGCGCTCCATAGGCGGCGACCAGATCGCGCCCTATGACGGCCCAGGCCGGGTCGGCCGGGTTCAGACCCAAGGCCTCGATGAACGGCGCTTGCACGATGAAACACTGGCGCCGATAAGGCAGCAAAAATCCATCCGCCTGCTGCGCAAGCACGCTGCACGCCTGCGCGTGCTCGCTGAACCAGATGTGCAGAAGAATGCCGCTACGCGGCACATGCCAGAAGCTGCCCATGTCATCTCCTGGTGCTGCCTGCGCCCCCAGCACCCGACGCGCCTGCTCCCAGCCCGCAAACCCGACCTCGCGCGCCGCCTGATGCAAGTGGTCACGCAATGTGGCCGAGCCACCAGTCCCCTCGCGCCGCGCGCGGCTCAAGCGCACACGGGCACGCACCTTGATCTCGTCGACCAGCGTCTGCGGCGAAATGAATTCAGCAACAGAACCCGCCTCCATGGCCGGACCCGAGTGACCAATGGCTGCAGCACCAGCGGACAGCGCTTGGCCTGATCTCATGGAATTCGCGGTTTCGCTGCTCATGGTTGCACCCCTTGCAGCTCTTGCTGCCATAGAGACAGCAGGGCCTGAAGTTCGGCGTCATAGTCGAACAAGGGGTCGTCGCGCTCCTTCACGCGGTCCAGTACCTCAAAACGGAATGCCTGTGCGCCGTGGCGGGCCCAGGCCTGGGCCAGTGCCGCATCGCGCCGGGAGCCATTGCTCAGCTCGAACCGCATGCGGTTGAGTATTGCGTCCACATTGCGGCTGGCACCCAGGCGCAACAAGTCGGCAGCATCGCAGCGCACCGCATAGATACCCATGGCGGGAAACGCCTGTTTGTAGTCCCGCGCCAGCGTGCGCCGCGCCTGGGGATGGAGAGATGAAGTCATGACAGTGCTCCAGGTTGCATCGGAGCCTCCCGCGCTGGGCCCTTAGAACAACCATGGTCTGACAGAACATCGAATCGAGCGTGAACACGCTGCCTAAAGCAAGGGTGAGAGCCTCTTGTGCGGGCAGGCGCCCCTTAGCACCTGTGAGCCGCGATTCTAGTGCAAGCGCCTCAGGCCTGCTCGGGCGTCAGTTGCTCGACCAGCTTGCGCCCGAAAGCCACATCGGGCTGCAGACCATAGAGAATGCGATAGACGATGGGTGCCACCAGTTGGTCCAGCATGGTGTCCACATCGGGACCCGACTCGCCACGCGCCCGGGCCCGGCTCAGCACAATGCCAAGCTGGTCTCGGATGATGTCCACGCAGGCGCAGGTCACCTGGTCTTCCTGGGTTGCCACCAAGGTATCGCGCAGCAAGGTGCGCCCCAGAGGCGAGCCCATTTCCTCGATGTATTGCTCGGTCCAGGCCTGCAGATCGCCATGCAGGCTGCCCGTGTCCGCCGGCTCGGCAATGGGACGGATGCGCTCCAGCGCCACATCGGCCAGCAGTTGCGGCAGATCGCCCCAGCGGCGGTACAGCGTGGAAGGCGTCACGCCGGCTTCGGTGGCGATCAGGGGGAAGGTCAGCTCCTCGCGTGGCATGTGCTCAAGCAGTTTCCTCACCGCCTGATGCACGCTGGCCTGTACGCGGGAGCTGCGCCCGCCCGGCCGGGATTGGACTGGGTCTTTTGCAATCATGGTCATTAAAGCTAAATATTTGCGTTAATGAGAAATTAACGCAGAATACGCAAACGCAAAAAATTTGCTTTTATGGTAGCGGAGCCAGCTTTTCCATGTCCACATCCTCTGTATCCCTGACTGCGGTGTCCGGCACTCGCCATATGGCTGCTGTCGCCCTGACCCTGGCCAGTTTTCTGGCGGCATCCAGCGCTCCCACGCCCTTGTATCGCCTCTACCAGCAGGCCTGGGGCTTTTCGTCGGGTATGCTGACCCTGATCTTCGCGGTCTACGCCTTCAGCCTGCTCGTCGCCCTGCTCACCATGGGCGCACTGTCCGATTACCTGGGCCGGCGCCCCGTCATTCTTGCCGCCCTGGGACCGGAAGCATTCTCCATGCTGATGTTTGCCCATGCACAGGATGCGCAAGCCCTGCTCTGGTCTCGCGTGGTGCAGGGCTTTGCCACCGGCATGGCGAGTGCGGCCCTGGGCGCGGCCCTGCTCGACATGGACCGCGAACGCGGTGCACTGATCAACACGCTGTCTCCCATGATCGGCATGGCAGCCGGCGTGTTCGGCGCCAACCAGCTGGCCAGCCACGGCCACGACGGGCTGCATCAGATCTACTGGTGGCTGCTGCTGGTCTTTGCGGCATCGGCCTGGGCCATTGCCGTGATGCCTGAAACCGTCAGCCGTCGCAACGGAGCCCTGGCCTCCATGCGCCCTCGCATCCGCCTTCCCGCACATATCCGCCCGGCCTTCCTGCGTATGGCGCCGCTGGATATCGCTGCCTGGGCGCTGGCGGGCTTTTATCTGTCGCTAGGCCCCACCCTGCTGCGCGTGATCACCGGCTCCCCCCTGATGGCAGGCCTGGCCGTGTGCATCAACACCCTGAGTGCCGCAGCGGCCATCTGGCTGCTTCGCCACTGGACGGCCCAGCGCATGCTGCGCTTTGGCGGCTCGGTGCTGCCGCTGGGCATCGTGATTCTGCTGCTGGGCGTGGCCAGCCACAGCCTGGCACTGATGGTGGCTGCCTCCGTGGTTGCCGGTGCGGGCTTTGGCGTGGGCTTTCAGGGGGCGCTGCGCAGCGTGCTGCCGCTGGCCGAGCCGCATGAACGCGGCGGTCTGCTGGCCACCATCTATGTGCTGAGCTATCTGGCCTTCAGCCTGCCTGCCATCGCAGCAGGCCTGCTGACCCAGAGCCTGGGGCTGGTACCCACCACCTATGGCTATGGCCTGATGCTGATTGCGCTGGGCTTGCTGGCACTGGCAGCCACAAGGCAGAAGCCCGCGACGGCCATGGCAGACAGGCGCTGAATCACTGTCTTGCGCCGCACTGCGTGGCTCATCGCTCCAGGCCAATGCTCAGCAATTACCGCCGCCATCAAAAAAGCCGTGCGGCAGAAGCGGCACGGCTCGAGATTCGGAGGCTGCCCTCGGGCCTAGGCCGACTCGGCAGCCTTCCAGTCCGCATAGCGGTTCAGAATGCGCTGCACCTGACCATGGGTCCACTCGCCGCCCTTGGCGGCCGCAATGCCCCGTGCATTGAGTTCGGCCGCCATGGCGCGGTGGGTCAGACCTTGTTGCAGCAATTGGGCGAACAGCGCTTCGTGCTGCCTGGCAAAGGCATCGGCCGCCGATTTGCGCTTTTCCACCGTGGCGCGGATATTGGCCGCACCGGCCGTGCCCAGCTTGACTCCGCGCTCGCGCGCTTGGGCCAACGCCTTGCGGGTGCGGGCGCTGATCTCGGGATTGACTTCGGGCGTGGACAGATCGGCGGTTTCGGTCATGGCAGCAGAGATGGATATATGACTCAGCGGCTGACCCCGCAACCATTGCGGGAACAGCAACAGCGGTGTGTGAGGCAACAAGCGGCAAAGCTCCTGGAGCCGCCGCCATGCGCTCAAGGGCTCATCAGCCCCCGGTCACTGGCGGAAAAAACGCCACTTCGTCGCCATGGCTGAGCATGGCATCGGCATCACAGATATCCTGGTTCAGCGCCATGCGCACGGCCTTGCCGGCAGCCAGCACCTGGGCAGCCGCATCGCTGCGGCTCATCAGTTGCTCGCGCAATGCTCCCACGGTGGCTGCCGGGGTCTGCAGGCTTTCGCTGCCCATACCCAGGGCCTCCCGGATAGAGGCGAAATATCGAATCGTAACGGTCTTCATCTCCAACTCCATCAAGCCATGAGCTCGGCAAACGGGATAAAGCGCACACTGTCGCCCACGGCAATCGTGGTGCCGGCAGGGTTGTCCACCACGCCGTCGCCCCAGGCCGTGGAAGTCAGCACGCCCGAGCTCTGGTTTCTGAACAGCTCCAGCCCGCCACGCTCGTTGTAGCGCACCCGCAAAAACTCTCTGCGCTTGTCGCCCTTTGGCCACTCGAAATCGGCGCGCGCTTCGATGGCACGCGGCAGCACATGCCGCACGCCCTGCAGACGCAGCAAAAAGGGGCGCACCAGCACCTGGAAGGTGACAAAGCTGGAGACCGGGTTGCCCGGCAGCCCGATGAAGTGCGCAAAGCCCGTGCCGGACTCTCGATTGACACGGCCGTAAGCAAAAGGCTTGCCGGGCTTGATGTTGATCTGCCAGAGGTCCAGCTGACCCAGCTCCTGCACGGCAGGCTTGATATGGTCTTCCTCGCCCACGGAGACGCCGCCGCTGGTGACGATCACGTCGTGGTCCATGGCGGCATCGGCCAGCGCGGCAATCGTGGCCTCGCGGTCGTCGGGAACAATGCCCAGATCCGTCACCTCGCAGCCCATGCGCAGCAGCAATGCGCGCAGGAAGAAGCGGTTGCTGTTGTAAATGCTGCCCGCCGGCATGTCCTGCGGTGCCACGGTACCGGGCATGACCAGTTCGTCGCCGGTGGAGAACAGGGCCACACGCGGCTTGCGTGCCACCTGCAGGCGGGCAAAGCCCATGCTGGCTGCAAGACCCAGGTGGGCCGGTGTGAGGCGGGTACCGGCCTCGATCACGGTCGCTCCTTGCGTGATGTCCTCGCCCGCGCGGCGAATCCACTGCCCAGCCCTGGGCTGGGCCTTGATGCGCACGCGGCCGTCCTCGAGCAGTTCGCAATCCTCCTGCATGACGATGGCATCGGCCCCGGCCGGCACGGGCGCGCCCGTGAAGATGCGGGCGACGCAGCCAGCGGCCAGCGCCTGGGGCGAGGTGCCGGCGGGAATACGCTGCGACACCGGCAGCACCGCCGTGCCGCCCGCGCATTCGGCGGCGCGCACCGCATAGCCGTCCATGGCCGAGTTATCCTGGGGCGGCACCTGCAGCGGCGAGACGGCCGCCTGCAGCAGCACGCGGCCATCGGCATCAAAAGTGTCCACCATCTGTGCGCCGGCCTGGGGCTGGGCATGAGCCAGCAGCTCCTGCAGGGCTTCATCCAGAGGCTTGAGCGGCTTGCGAGGCGTCTGTGGTGCTTGCATTGCTGTGTCTTTCCTTAGTTCTTGTATTGCAGAGAGTCCGAATGAGCCAGCAGCCATTGCAGCACAAGCTGGGGCTGGTTCAGATCCAGCACGGGCTGGATCGGCGCTTGCGGCAGGTCATTGGCAGCGTCGGTGGCAACCGCCAGCACCCGAGGGTCATGCGGAAACAGCGGCTCCAGACTTTTGCCTCTGTCCAGCCTGTCCTGCTGCTGCCGCCAGACCTCGATCTTGGGCAGCTCGCCATGCTTGAAGCCTTCGACCAGCACCCAGTCCACGCTGGGGTCCAGCTGCGCCAGCATGTCGTGCACGCTCAGCGGTGCAGGCTGCTCGTATTCGCGCATCAGCGCCATGCGCCTATCGGACGCGAGCAGCACTTCATAAGCGCCAGCCTTGCGGTGACGCCAGCTGTCCTTGCCTTCGCGATCCACATCAAAGTCATGATGGGCATGCTTGATGACCGAGACCCTGAGCCCGCGCTGCTTCATCAGCATCACCAGCGCCTCGACCAGGGCGGTCTTGCCCGCGCCCGAATATCCGGCAAAGCCTATGACCTTCATCTTGATTTCAATATATTTTTGATAGCTTCCAACGCTCTACGGTAAAGCACTGAACGCCAATTCTATTCAAAGAAAAAAAGCACCTGTCGCCAAGCTACAGGTGCTTTTCAAGCTTAGCGCCGCAGGGCTTTATCTGCAGTTTTCGGCGATAAAGGCCTTGACCTTGTCCACGTCGGAAGCCATGACGACCACACGCTTGGGCAGGTCTTCGATGCCGTTGAACTTGGCGGGACGGTCGGGCTGGCGGCCCAGCGCCTCTTCGATCGTCGCGGCAAACTTGATGGGCAGAGCGGTTTCCAGCACCAGCATGGGCTCGGCACCCAGATGCTCGCGCGCCACCTTCACACCGTCGGCGGTATGGGTGTCGATCATCTGATCAAAGCGCTCGAAGGTGTCCTTGATGGTGGCCAGACGGTCGGCGTGCGTGCTCTTGCCGCTCACAAAACCGTACTTGCCGGCGGCATCCTTGAAGGCAGGATCCGTGCTCAGATCGAACTTGCCCGCCTTGGCCACGCCTTCGGCGAACAATTGCTTGGTGCGCACGCCGTCGCGCCCCACCAGATCGAACACAAAGCGCTCGAAATTGCTGGCCTTGGAGATGTCCATCGAGGGGCTCGATGTCTCGTAGGTATTGGCCGAGCCTCGCACCTGGTAGACGCCGGTGCGGAAGAACTCGTCCAGCACATCGTTTTCGTTGGTGGCCACCACCAGCTTGGCAATCGGCAGACCCATCTGGCGTGCCACATGGCCTGCGCAGATATTGCCGAAGTTGCCCGAAGGCACGGTGAAGCTCACCTTCTGGTCGTTGGAGCGGGTGGCCTGCAGATAGCCGGCAAAGTAGTAGACCACCTGGGCCAGCAGACGCGCCCAATTGATGGAGTTGACCGTGCCGATCTTGTATCGGGCCTTGAAAGCGTGGTCGTTGGAGACGGCCTTGACGATGTCCTGGCAGTCGTCGAACACGCCTTCGATGGCGATGTTGTGGATGTTCTCGTCCTGCAGGCTGAACATCTGCGCCTGCTGGAAGGGGCTCATGCGGCCGTGGGGGCTGGTCATGAAGACGCGCACACCCTTTTTGCCGCGCATGGCGTATTCGGCCGCGCTGCCGGTATCCCCACTGGTGGCACCAAGGATATTCAGTTCCTCGTTGCGGCGGGCCAGTTCGTACTCGAACAGATTGCCCAGCAGTTGCATGGCCATGTCCTTGAAGGCCAGCGTGGGGCCGTTGGACAGGGCTTCGATGTGCAGCACGCCGTCCAGCTGGCGCACAGGCACGATGGCATCGCTGCCAAAGACTTCCCTGGTATAGGTCTTGGCACACAGGGCGCGCAGATCCTCGGCCGGAATGTCGTCGATATAGAGCGACAGAATCTCGAAGGCCAGGGCCGCATAGCCCTTGTTGGCCAGCGTCTCGCGCAGCTGGCTCAGCTTGGCATCGTCGATCTGGGGATACTCGACGGGCAGGTACAGGCCGCCATCGGGAGCCAGGCCTTCGAGCAAAATGTCGCAAAAACGCTTGCGGTCAGCATGGCCGCGGGTGGACAGATACAGCATCTCAAACTCGCCAAAAACTAAAATTCGGAACGGACAGCCAAACGGACAGAAGTCATGCCGCCAAGCCGACCATTATCGGTCAGCAAGCCCGATTTGACTGTGCGCGAATGCAGAGACCGGCCAACGCCATTGCCTCATATCGCGCCGGACGGGACTCAGGGCTGGAAATAGCGTTGCGCCCCCGGCTTGATATAGGGCTTGAGCTCCTTGAACGGGACACTGACGCCGCTGCCAAGGCACACCCCCATGGCATGACCTATGCCTGAAATCACAAAGCTCATCTTGTCAGGCTTGTCGAGCATCAGTGCCATGTACTGGGGCAGCAGCTCGGTGCACTCCTTGTCATCCTCGGAATACCGGTCCACTGCCTTGCGCAGAAAACGCGACAGCCGATCACCATATTCCAGCTTGTACTCGCCATATTTCACGTCCTTGAGCAGGCGGGTGAAGTCCATATAGCCGCCCCGCAGCAAGTCCAGCACAAAGGGGTCGTAATGATTGTTGGGGTGAGCGCCACCGCAACCGGTTGAACCGGACTCCACCACACTCATCAAGGCGCTTGAGAGGTAGGTCACCTTGATCGATTCGTTATTGAAGTCCCCCAGTGAGCCTGCCGCCGGGCCCGCGTTCTGGTAGATCGAGCCCACACAGGCCAGCGCCTCCAGACTCATGCCCCAGTGGCGCTGCTCCAGAACGGTATTGGTCTGCGCCAGAATTTTGGGATCCGGATGACGCGTGAGGCGCGGATACCAGAACTGGGTACGCGCATCGCGCACCGGCCTCCAGGCCAGCGTAGGGCTGACCACCACTTCCCTGCCCTGCTCCAGCTTTTGCTCGGCCACTTTCAGATAGTCGTAGGGCGTGGCCTGTGCCGAGATGGCAACGCCCGATGCAATACCACTGCCCGCACCTTGCACAATCGCCAACGTCACGGCCTCCACACCGACTGGCGCTATCTTTTCAGGGTCGTACTGCGCAATATGGGTAAGGGCTAGCGGCAGTTTTTTGCCGTGAATATCATCCACCCATTCACCTGCCAAAGCACTGCCTTGCTGGCGCAGTTGCCAAACGATGCGGCGCTGTTGGGAGTCGGTCAACACGGGAGGCTCGCCACCGCTTTCACGCGCCCAGTCGTTATTCAAAGGACGTGCCTCAGACAGCGCATTCAGCGCGCCCCGGAGCGGAATATCCACTCCATGCCGCAGATAGAAATAGCGCCCCTGGCGTTCACCGCCCTCACCCGGCTTGCCCAGCTCCATCACCACCGCCGAGCCGCCCAGCGTGCCACGATAGACATCGACAGGCGCCGCTTGTGCACCCGCTGCCGCCAAAAGCAAAAAGGCTGGCGCCATAGGGCGCCAGCCTTTGAAGGGGTTTGCAATACCGCCACCGCACTGAACAGGGAATAAACCGGTTTGAGTGCGAGGGTACATGCTCAAGTCCTTAGTTCAGCTCTTCCTTGCGGATGCGGGTAATGGGAGCCAGCACCGTGGGCAGCCCCTGGATTTCGGCCAGGGCCTTGTCCATATCACCTTCGCGCGTGTCGTGCGTGAGGATGATCAGATCGGTCTGGGTCGAGCCTTCGCCACCCACTTCGTCGGCTTCGCGCTGCAGCACGGCGTCGATGCTGATGCCGGCACCCGCCAGCAAGCCGGTGATCTTGGCCAGCACTCCGGCTTCGTCGGCCACGCGGATGCGCAGGTAGTAGCTGGTCACGACCTCGGCCATGGGCAGCACGGGCAGTTCGCTGCCAGCAGCAGCCAGGCTGCTGCTCTGGAAGGCCAGCGCAGGCACGCGGTGTGCAGGATCGGAGCCGTCCAGACGGGCGATATCGACCAGGTCAGCCACCACGGCGGAAGCGGTGGGTTCGGACCCGGCGCCCTTGCCGTAGTACAGCGTGGTGCCCACGGCATCGCCGTTCACCACCACGGCGTTCATCGCGCCTTCCACATTGGCGATCAGACGCTTGGAAGGCACCAGCGAGGGGTGCACGCGCAGCTCGATGCCCTTGTCCGTGCGCTTGGTGATGCCAAGCAGCTTGATGCGGTAGCCCAGTTGCTCGGCGTAGCGGATATCGGCACCGGCCAGCTTGGTGATGCCTTCCACATAGGCCTTGTCGAACTGCACGGGAATGCCGAAGGCAATCGCGCTCATCAGCGTGGCCTTGTGGGCAGCGTCCACACCCTCGATGTCGAAGGTGGGGTCGGCTTCGGCATAGCCCAGACGCTGTGCTTCCTTGAGCACCACGTCGAAGTCCAGGCCCTTGTCGCGCATTTCGGACAGGATGAAGTTGGTCGTGCCGTTGATGATGCCGGCCACCCACTGGATGGAGTTGGCAGTCAGGCCTTCGCGCAGGGCCTTGATGATGGGAATGCCACCGGCCACGGCGGCCTCATAGGCCACCATCACGCCCTTCTCGGCCGCAGCCTTGAAGATTTCCGTGCCATGCACTGCCAGCAGGGCCTTGTTGGCAGTCACCACATGCTTGCCGGCCGCGATGGCTTCCAGCACCAGGGCCTTGGCGATGCCGTAGCCGCCGATCAGCTCGACCACCACATCGATATCGGGGTTGGCGATGACTTCACGTGCATCGCCGACCACCTTGACCTTGTCACCCACCACGCTCTTGGCGCGTTCGGTATCCAAGTCGGCGACCATGGTAATTTCAATGCCACGACCCGCACGACGGCGAATCTCGTCTTGATTGCGTTCCAGCACATTGAAAGTACCGCTGCCTACGGTGCCAATGCCCAACAGGCCTACTTGGATGGGTTTCATAAGTTCTAAGGTCAAAAAAGCGCTGAAGCGCTTGAAAATCAAGCGCCACCAGCTATCAAAAAGATGAGTTACGCGGCTTTCTCAGCCTTGACAGGCTTGAGTGCCTTTTCTGCCGGCACTGCCTTGGGCTTGTCCGTGCCATGGCGCTTGCGGTACTTCTCGAGGAAGGCGGCCAAGCGGTTGATGGCCTCGCGCAGATCTGCCTCATGCGGCAGGAACACGATGCGGAAGTGATCAGGCTCGGGCCAGTTGAAGCCCGTGCCCTGCACCAGCATGACCTTGGTTTCCTGCAGCACTTCGAGGAAGAACTCCTGGTCGTCCTGGATGGGGTAGACGGCCGGATCCAGACGCGGAAACATGTACAGCGCGCCCTGGGGCTTGACGCAGCTCACGCCGGGAATGGCATTGATCAGCTCCCAGGCCAGATCGCGCTGCACGCGCAGGCGGCCGCCCTCCTGCACCAGAGCATCGATGCTCTGATGACCGCCCAGCGCCGTCTGCACGGCCCATTGGCCAGGCACATTGGCGCACAGGCGCATGTTGGAGAGCATGTTCAGGCCCTCGATGTAATCCTTGGCGGGCTTTTTGTCGCCCGAAATCACCATCCAGCCAGCACGGTAGCCGCAGGAACGGTAGGCCTTGGAGAGGGAATTGAAGGTGATGGTCAGCACATCGATGGACAGGCTGCCCAGCGGCGTGTGCTTGGCATCCTCGTACAGCACCTTGTCGTAGACCTCGTCCGCAAAGATGACCAGGCCATGCTCGCGCGCCAGCTCCACGATCTGCAGCAGCAGCTCCCTGGAGTACAGCGCCCCCGTGGGATTGTTGGGGTTGATGACGACGATGCCCTTGGTGCGCGGCGTGATCTTGGCGCGGATGTCGTCCATATTGGGCATCCAGCCATTGGACTCGTCGCACATGTAATGCACGGGCGTACCGCCGGACAGGCTGGTGGCAGCCGTCCACAGCGGATAGTCGGGCGCAGGCAGCAGCATCTCGTCGCCGTTGTCCAGCAGCGCGTTGGTGGCCAGGCTGATCAGCTCCGAAGCACCGTTGCCCAGATAGATGTCGTCCAGCGTCACGCCCTTGATGCCCTGGCGCTGGGTTTCGTGCATCACGGCCTTGCGCGCAGCGAAGATGCCCTTGCTGTCGGAGTAGCCTGCCGAGTTGGGCAGGTTGCGGATCATGTCCTGCTGCACTTCTTCGGGAGCATCGAAGCCGAAAACGGCCAGATTGCCGATATTGAGCTTGATGATCTTCTGGCCGTCGTCCTCCATCTTCTTCGCCGCGTCCATGATCGGCCCGCGGATGTCGTAACAGACGTTTGCTAACTTGGCGGATTTTTGAACGGTTTTCATGCGAATCAATACAAAAGGATTTCAGGCACGCCAGGGCGCATTAAGTGCCATGGTGAAACCTATAATTTAAGCACAGTTCCGCGCTGCAGCAATGTCCCCACCCTCTCTGTATGGAGACAGCAGCCATCGCACCCGTCCAGCGCGCCGATTGCGCACACTCTCCATCATGAAATTTCAGGCAGACAAATCCGATGCGCAAACCATCACCGGCTATGGCCCGGGCTGGATCGCCGTTGACAAGCAAAACCACGAAACCAGTCTGCTGGTAGGTGCCCGCGGCCTGCTGACCGAGTGGAACTGCGCCCGCTTCGAAGACCTGACTGCCGAGCATTTCGAGGAGCTTGCCAAGCTGGATGCGGAAGTCGTCCTCTTTGGCAGCGGCAGCAAGAACCGCTTTCCGCCTGTGGCCTGGCTCAAGCCGCTGATCGCCAAACGCATTGGCCTGGAGAGCATGGACACCGCCTCGGCCTGCCGCACCTATAACGTTCTGGCCAGCGAAGGCCGCAACGTGGTCGCAGCCCTGCTGCTAGCATAGACTTCTGAGCCTACATTGAGAGAAATACGTATTTCAGGGTAAAATCGCAGGTTGCGGTTGGGGGCGATCGATTGATAAAAACAAAAATACCACCGACGCCCTCGGCATTTCAACGAACACACCCGAGAGATACAAGCGCATGGCGATCGTTGTCAACAAACCACTCCCAGAATTTGAAGCCAATGCCACCGGCGGCGTCAAGGTGTCCAACACCTCGCACAACGGCCAGATTCTGATCCTGTATTTCTACCCCAAGGACAACACGCCGGGTTGTACCACGGAAGCAATGCAATTCCGCGATAAGTACAAGGATTTCGTGAAGGCTGGCGCCACCGTGTTCGGTGTGTCGCGCGACAACATGAACTCGCACAACGACTTCAAGGAAAAGCTGGAACTGCCGTTCGAGCTGATTGCCGACACCGAAGAAAAGATGTGCCACATGTTTGGCGTGGTCAAGAACAAGATCATGTACGGCAAGAAGGTCAAGGGCATCGAGCGCTCAACCTTCCTGATCGGCGCCGACGGCATCCTGATGCAGGAATGGCGCGGCCTGAAGGTCCCCGGCCATGTGGACGAAGTTCTCAAGGCCGTCAAAAGCCTGAAGACTCAGGACAAGAAGGTGGCCTGAGCCCCGCCCTGGACTGAAGACCTTGCAATTATCTACACGCAAAGTATTTCAAAGTCTTTAAACAAGGCAAAACAGGAAATACTGCGTTCAGGCCCTCGCGGCCTATGCATAATGGGGCATGCCTCAGTGCTACGCAGTATTCTCTGTTCACCCCACCAAAGCCGCCTCGGTTTCCAGGCGGCTTTGTGCTTTTTGAATCTTGTTGAGAACGGTTCGTCCACTATGCCCCTGCCCCCCGCACCCGGCCACCGCGCCGCAAAGCTTTCCGCAGAAGCCTTTTCGTCCATCCGCAAGACTGCCAGGCAGACTGCAGAGCTTGACGAGGATCTGAACCCCTCCACCGGAGCCGCCCTGAGCGCAGCTCCAGAGACCTCCCCTGCGGCCACCAAGCCGCGCCGCAGCACCAGCAAGCCCGCCGCCGCCAAGCCGCGCAAGACAGCCACAACGACTGGCGCAGCGCCGACGGCAGCAGCACCAGCTGCCGCAGTACCGGCAAAACCCGCCGACGCAGCCGCCAAGCCTGCCCGCCGCGCCCGCAATACGCGCACCGGCCCGACCACGCTGTTCGTTCTGGACACCAATGTGCTGCTGCACGACCCCAGCAGCCTGTTCCGTTTTGAAGAGCACGACATCTTCCTGCCCATGGTGGTGCTGGAAGAACTGGACAACCACAAGAAGGGCATGACCGAGGTGGCGCGCAACGGCCGCCAGGTCAGCCGCACGCTGGACTCCCTGGTTGCCTCCCAGCCCGCCGACGGCCTGGAAAAAGGCCTGCCACTGAATGCCACCGGCCAGCGCAGCGCCACCGGCACGCTGTACTTCCAGACCAACCCTCTGGATGCATCCCTGCCCGAGAGCCTGCCGCAGGGCAAGGCCGACAATCAGATTCTGGGTGTGGTCGCAGCCCTGCGCGAGCAGCACAAGGATCGCGAAGTCGTGCTGGTGTCCAAGGACATCAATATGCGCGTCAAGGCGCGCGCCCTGGGCCTGGCCGCCGAGGACTACCAGAACGACAAGGTGCTGGAAGACGGCGATCTGCTGTACTCTGGCGCACTGGCCCTGCCTCACGACTTCTGGGCCAAGGCCGGCAAGAATGTGGAGAGCTGGCAGGAAGGCGCCATCACCTACTACCGCGTCAGCGGTGCCATCGTCGACCAGTTGATGATCAACCAGTTCGTCTACTACGAAGCACCGGGCGAGCCCAGCCTCTACATGCGCGTGACCGAGATCCGCGACAAGACGGCCGTGCTCAAGACGCTGCGCGACTTCGGCAATCCCAAGAATGCCGTCTGGGGCGTGTCCACACGCAATCGCGAGCAGAACTTCGCCATGAACCTGCTGGTCAACCCCGAAGTCGACTTTGTCACGCTGACGGGCACGGCAGGTACCGGCAAGACCCTGCTGGCCCTGGCTGCCGGTCTGGCCCAGGTGCTGGACGAGCGCCGCTATACCGAGATCATCATGACCCGCGCCACGGTCAGCGTGGGCGAGGACATCGGCTTCCTGCCCGGCACGGAAGAGGAAAAAATGGGTCCCTGGATGGGCGCCCTGGATGACAACCTGGAGTTCCTGGCCAAGGGCGACGGCGGCAATGCCGGCGAGTGGGGGCGCGCCGCCACCAATGAGCTGATCCGCAGCCGCATCAAGATCAAGAGCATGAACTTCATGCGCGGTCGCACCTTCCTGAACAAATACGTCATCATCGACGAGGCCCAGAACCTGACGCCCAAGCAGATGAAGACCCTGATCACCCGTGCCGGCCCCGGCACCAAGATCATCTGCATGGGCAATCTGGCCCAGATCGACACCCCCTATCTGACCGAAGGCAGCTCGGGCCTGACCTATGTGGTGGACCGCTTCAAGGGCTGGCCCCATAGCGGCCACATCACCCTGGCGCGCGGCGAACGCTCGCGCCTGGCGGACTTCGCCAGCGAGGTGCTGTAAGTGGCAAGCTGGATCGCGGCGCTCAAGCTCGTGCCCTGGGGCGAGGTCATCAAGGCCACGCCTCAGGTGGTGAAGGCCGCCCAGGGCATGCTCAAGAAGAAAGAGGCCCAGGCCGAGGCGCGCGAGCAGGACGCCAGCGCGCAAAGCACTGCACAGCGCATTTCGCCACCAGCCTCTGCCGGCGAGCAGGCGCTGCTGCTGATCCAGCAGCAGGAGGAGCGCATCGCCCAGCTGGAGCAATCGCAGCGCCAGTCGCTCGAGATCATCGAGAAGCTGGCCCAGCAAAATGCCCAGATCGTCGCAACCGTGGGCGCGCTGCGCATAGGCGCACAGCGCCTGGCCTGGGCCTGCGGCGTGCTGGGACTGTGCGTGATCGGTCTTGGCGTCTACCTGTTCAGCCGCTAGCCCCGCAGCTGCTCAAAAACAAAGCCCGCAAGGTCTGTGCCTTGCGGGCTTTTCTCATGTCTTCAATTTGATAGCTGGCAGCGCTTGATATTCATAGATTTCATATTCATAGAGTTCTGAAATCCCCTCCCGACAGGCGCTGGCAGCTATGATTTTTAGTACTCGTCCGTGCCGTAGCCCTGCGCCAGGTTCTCGAAACGCGTCTGGTTCTTCTGGAAGAAAAGCTTTACCGTCCCCGTCGGCCCGTTACGCTGCTTGCCGATAATGACCTCCGCAATATTGGGCTCCTTGCTCTCTTTGTTGTAGTAGTCGTCGCGGTAGATGAACATGATGATGTCCGCGTCCTGCTCGATGGCGCCCGATTCACGCAGGTCGGACATCATGGGGCGCTTGTCGGTACGCTGCTCCACCGAGCGGTTGAGCTGGGACAGCGCGATCACCGGGCATTGCAGCTCCTTGGCCAGCATCTTCAAACCCCGCGAGATTTCGCCCAGCTCGGTGGCACGGTTGTCGGAACTGGCGGCAGATCCCGAGCCGCTCATCAGCTGCAGGTAGTCAACCACGATCAGGCCCAGCTTGCCGCACTGGCGCGCCAGACGACGCGCATTGGCACGCAGCTCGGTCGGGGACAGGCCCGGGGTTTCGTCGATATGCAGCGACACCGTGCGCAGGCGCTCGATGGCCTCGGTCAGACGCGGCCACTCCTCATCGCTGAGCTTGCCGGTACGCAGATTGCCCTGATTGACGCGACCGATGGAGCCGACGATACGAACCGCCAGCTGGGCCGCGCCCATTTCCATGGAGAAGATGGCGACCGGCAAGCCTTCATTGAGCGCCACATGCTCGGCAATATTCACGGCAAACGAGGTCTTGCCCATGGAGGGACGCGCCGCCAGCACCACCATGTCGCCGGCCTGCAGACCCGAGGTCATGCGATCCAGATCGACAAAGCCCGTGGGCACGCCGGTCACATCCATGGGGTTGTCGGCCATCTCCTGGACCCGGTCCAGCAGGTCCACCACCAGCGAATCCAGCGACTGGAAGCCCTGCTTGTTGCGCGCTCCCTCCTCGCCGATCGCCATGATCTTCTGCTCGGCCTCGTCCAGGATGCGCTCCACGGTCTTGCCTTGCGGATTGAAGGCATTGGTCGCGATGTCGTCGCTGGCCGTGACCAGCTTGCGCAAGATGGCACGCTCACGCACGATTTCCGCATAGCGGCGGATATTGCTGGCACTGGGCACATACTGCGCCAGCTGGTTCAGGTACATCAGGCCGCCGATTTCCTCGGCCTTGCCCATGCCCTGCAGATGCTCGTAGACCGTGATCACATCGGCCGGCTTGCTGGCGTTGATCAGCTTGCCTATGGCTTCGTAGATCAGCTTGTGCTCGTGTCGATAGAAGTCACCGTCGCCGAGCAGGTCGCCCACGCGCTCCCAGGCATTGTTGTCCAGCAGCAGACCGCCGAGCACCGAAGATTCCGACTCCATGGAGTGCGGCGGCACACGCAGTTGCGCCACCTGCTGATCAGCAGGCGGAACCGGGGCGAATGCATCATCTTGCAGATCAAGCGGGGGCATTACTGACGACATGAGACTCCTAGAGACAAGTCCTCCATCGTAGCGGGAGGCGGTGGCGACGTCACGGCGGGTGACGATAAAAACGCTGGCGAGACAAACAATTACCAGAAAACAAAAAACCGCCCGAAGGCGGCTTTTTGCCAATTCAGAACAGGGCCTGAATTAGGAGTGGTCGCCGTACACGGAGACAGCCACTTCTGCAGCCACGTCGGTGTGCAGAGCCACCACCACAGTGGCGTCGCCAACGGTCTTGATGGGGCCGTTGGGCATGCGCACTTGCGACTTGTTCACTGCGAAACCGGCCTTGACCAGTTCTTCAGCGATGTCGGCGTTGGTGATGGAGCCGAACAGACGACCGTCAACGCCGGCCTTCTGAGTGATCTTCACATTGACGCCGTTCAGCTTTTCGCTCAGTTCTTGAGCGGCAGCCAGCTTCTCGGCAGCAGCCTTTTCCAGCTCAGCGCGCTTGGCTTCGAATTCAGCCTTGGCAGCAGCTGTTGCACGACGTGCAGCGCCGGAGGGGATCAGGAAGTTACGAGCGTAACCGTCCTTGACCTTGACGATATCGCCCAGGTTACCCAGGTTCACAACCTTTTCGAGCAGAATGATTTGCATAGTCGTGCTCCTTAGATCTTGTGCTGGTCAGAGTAGGGCAGCATAGCCAGGAAGCGAGCGCGCTTGATGGCTGTGTTCAGCTGACGCTGGTAGATGGCGCGCGTGCCGGTCAGGCGTGCGGGCACAATCTTGCCGTTTTCGGCGATGAAGTCACGCAGGGTGTCGACATCCTTGTAGTCGATTTCTTCGACGCCGGCGACTGTGAAGCGGCAGAAACGCTTGCGCTTGAACAGCAGCGACTGGGTGTTGCGCTTAGGACGCTTGTCCTTGTTGAATTTCTTGAACGTGGCCATTGCTGGACCTCTTGAAAATTAATTTTGTTGAATATCCTGAATGTGTAAAACCAGCATCTTGCTATTGCGCGGCGTGGCCAGAAAACCTTGAAAGGTCCATTGGCTACCGGGTGCTTGGCGGGCCAGCTTTTCAGCCAGGGCGCCAAAGGCAACAGCCTTGACAGATGCATTCACGTTGCGCGCACTGCCCAGCTCTTGCTGCTGCGAACTGTGTTCAATTCGCAAATCCAGGGCCGGCAATCCGGCGGGCGTGTAGCGCAAAGCAGCTTGCTCTGCGAGAAGGCCCGTCAATACAACGCGGTTTTCCACTCCTTCAGTGTCTGATGCTGTTAAGCGTGCTCGGCCTGGTTGGCCTTGCGGGCTTCTTCGCGCTCAACGCTCTTCATCATGGCGGAAGCAGCTGTTTCAGCCTTCTTCTTCTGCACAGTCAGGTGACGCAGCACGGCATCGTTGAACTTGAAGGCGTGTTCCAGTTCAGCCATCACAGCCTGGTCGGCTTCGATGTTCAGGCACAGGTAGTGAGCCTTAGCGAGCTTGTTGATCATGTAAGCCAGCTGACGACGGCCCCAATCTTCTTCGCGGTGCACCTTGCCGCCACCAGCGGCAATCATGCCCTTGTAGCGCTCCAGCATCGCGGGAACTTGTTCGCTTTGATCCGGATGGATCAACAAAATGATTTCGTAATGACGCATAACGACTCCTTTTGGGTAAACGCCGCCCACTGCGTCTGTAGCGGTGCGGCAAGGCAAAACGTGAGATTCTAGCCGAGTGGCAGACTATCTGTACACTCTGGGGCCTATAAACCTGCGATTACCATCGGTCAATCAAGGCGAGAGGCACTGAAATCACAAGTGCTCACTCTCCAAGAATGCTCCGTAAATCCTGCAGGCTCACTTCAGCCGCTGCGCCCTTCGCCCTTGTCGGGCGGCACAGGTCTTGAAATAGACCTGCTGGAGCGCATCTGGAAGACAGATTGTCTTAAGTTTTGAGAAACCTTCACCAACCATGACCGAGAACCACAACCCCAACACCATCAACGACGCCAGCCCCGAGGAACTGGAAGCGGCCCTGGCAGCCAATGCGTCGGACGAACTGGGTCGTCTGCAGGCCGAGCTGGAAGAACTCAAGGCCAAGAGCGCCGAACTGGCCGATCAATACCTGCGTGCCAAGGCCGACGCCGAGAACATGCGCCGCCGCGCCGAAGAAGAGGTCGCCAAGGCGCGCAAGTTCGGCATCGAGAGCTTTGCCGAAAGTCTGCTGCCCGTGATCGACAGCCTGGACGCGGCCCTGGCCATCCAGAACGCCACACCCGAGCAGTTGCGCGAAGGCTCGGACGCCACGCTGCGCCAGCTGAATTCGGCTCTGGAGCGCAACAAGGTGCTCGCCATCAATCCCGCTGCGGGCGAGAAGTTCGACCCTCACCACCACCAGGCCATCTCCCTGGTCCCCGCCGACCAGCCAGCCAACACCGTGGTGGCCGTGCTGCAAAAGGGCTATGTGATCGCCGACCGCATCCTGCGCCCCGCGCTGGTGACCGTGGCTCAGGGCTGAGCCGGCCAGCCCTCAAAAAACCACCGTCAGGGCAAAAAATTGTGAGTGACGGCTCTTGAAGCCGGCCACTACGCCCACAAGTGACGAATCAAGCAAACATTCAACAGATTACGGAGAGAATTATGGGAAAAATCATCGGTATTGACCTGGGCACCACCAACAGCTGCGTCGCCATCATGGAGGGCAACAACACCCGCGTGATCGAGAACAGCGAAGGCGCCCGCACCACCCCCTCCATCGTTGCCTACCAAGAAGACGGCGAAATCCTGGTCGGCGCATCCGCCAAGCGCCAGGCCGTCACCAACCCCAAGAACACCATCTACGCGGCCAAGCGCCTGATCGGCCGCAAGTTCGCCGAAGCCGAGGTGCAAAAGGACATCGACCTGATGCCCTTCCAGATCGTCAAGGCCGACAACGGCGACGCCTGGGTGCAAGTGCGCGACCAGAAGCTGGCTCCTCCCCAGATCAGCGCCGAAGTGCTGCGCAAGATGAAGAAGACCGCCGAGGACTTCCTGGGCGAAGCCGTGACCGAGGCCGTCATCACCGTGCCCGCCTACTTCAACGACGCACAGCGCCAGGCCACCAAGGACGCCGGCCGTATCGCGGGTCTGGAAGTCAAGCGCATCATCAACGAACCTACCGCTGCTGCCCTGGCCTTCGGCCTGGACAAGGTGGGCAAGGGCGACCGCAAGGTGGCCGTGTATGACCTGGGCGGCGGCACGTTCGACGTCTCCATCATCGAAATCGCCGACGTGGACGGCGAAAAGCAGTTCGAAGTGCTGTCGACCAACGGCGACACCTTCCTGGGCGGCGAAGACTTCGACCAGCGCATCATCAACTACATCATCGACGAGTTCAAGAAGGAACAAGGCGTTGACCTGTCCAAGGACGTGCTGGCCCTGCAGCGCCTGAAGGAAGCCGCCGAAAAGGCCAAGATCGAGCTGTCGAACTCCGCACAGACCGACATCAACCTGCCCTACATCACGGCCGATGCAACAGGCCCCAAGCACCTGAACATCAAGCTGACCCGCGCCAAGCTGGAGTCGCTGGTGGACGATCTGATCGAGCGCACGATTGCGCCTTGCCGCACCGCCATCAAGGATGCAGGCATCTCGGTCTCCGACATCCACGACGTGATCCTGGTCGGCGGCATGAGCCGCATGCCCAAGGTACAGGAAAAGGTCAAGGAATTCTTCGGCAAGGATCCCCGCAAGGATGTGAACCCCGACGAAGCCGTGGCCGTGGGCGCTGCCGTGCAGGGCCAGGTGCTGGGTGGCGAGCGTTCCGACGTGCTGCTGCTGGACGTGACTCCCCTGTCGCTGGGTATCGAAACCCTGGGCGGCGTCATGACCAAGATGATCAGCAAGAACACGACCATTCCCACCAAGTTCGCGCAGACCTTCTCCACGGCTGAAGACAACCAGCCTGCCGTGACCATCAAGGTGTTCCAGGGCGAGCGCGAGATCGCCAGCGCCAACAAGATGCTGGGCGAGTTCAACCTGGAAGGCATTCCGCCCGCAGGTCGTGGCGTGCCCCAGATCGAAGTGACCTTCGACATCGACGCCAACGGCATCCTGAACGTGTCCGCCAAGGACAAGGCTTCCGGCAAGGAAAACAAGATCACCATCAAGGCGAACTCCGGCCTGTCGGAAGAAGAAATCCAGAACATGGTCAAGGATGCCGAACTGAACGCAGCCGACGACAAGAAGAAGCTGGAGCTGGTGACTGCAAAGAACCAGGGCGAAGCCGCTGTTCACAGCGTCAACAAGAGCCTGGCCGAGCATGGCGACAAGCTGGACGCCGCCGAAAAGAGCGCCATCGAAACCGCCGTCAAGGAGCTGGAAGAAGCGCTCAAGGGCGAGGACAAGGACGCCATCGACGCCAAGACAACGGCCCTGATGACGGCCAGCCAGAAGCTGGGCGAGAAGATGTACGCCGACGCACAGGCCGCTGGCGGTGCCGAAGCCGCTGCTGCCTCCGCCGGTGCCTCCGCCGGTGCCGGCGCATCGGCAGCCGCTGACGACAACGTGGTTGACGCCGAAGTCAAGGAAGTCAAGAAGGACTAAGCGCGGGCAGGTCCTGGCCTCAAACCATTGACCGCTTGCCGCCGCGCCGGGCTCCCAGGAGCTGGCGCGGCGTTCCTGTTCCATCCGACCGAAAACTCACATGTCCAAACGTGACTATTATGAAGTTCTGGGCGTTGCCAAAAGCGCCTCGGACGATGACATCAAGAAGGCCTATCGCAAGCTGGCGATGAAGTTCCACCCTGACCGCAATCAGGGCGAGAAGGCCAAGGAAGCCGAGGAAAAGTTCAAGGAGGTCAAAGAGGCCTACGAGATGCTTTCCGACAGCCAGAAGCGTGCGGCCTACGACCAGTACGGCCATGCCGGCGTGGATCCCAATCGCGGCATGGGCGGCGGCGAGGGCTTTGGCGGCTTTGCCGAGGCCTTTGGCGACATCTTTGGCGATATGTTCAACGGTGGCGGCCGCGGTGGTCGCGGCGGCCGCCAGGTCTACCGCGGCAACGACCTCAGCTATTCCATGGAGATCACCCTGGAAGAGGCTGCCAAGGGCAAGGATGCCCAGATCCGCATTCCGAGCTGGGACAGCTGCGACACCTGCAGCGGCAGCGGCGCCAAGCCCGGCACCAGCACCAAGACCTGTACCACCTGCAACGGCATGGGCACGGTGCAGATGCGCCAGGGCTTTTTCAGCGTGCAGCAGACCTGCCCGCACTGCCGTGGCACGGGCAAGATCATCCCCGAGCCCTGCACGTCCTGCGGCGGCCAGGGCAAGGTCAAGCGCCAGAAGACGCTGGAAGTGAAGATTCCCGCCGGCATCGACGACGGCATGCGCATCCGCTCGGCCGGCAACGGGGAGCCCGGCACCAATGGCGGACCGGCAGGCGACCTCTATATCGAGATTCGCGTCAAGGATCACGACATCTTCGAGCGCGACGGCGACGATCTGCACTGCAACGTGCCCGTGAGCTTCATCACCGCCGCCCTGGGTGGCGAAATCGAAGTACCCACGCTGCAAGGCAAGGCTGCGATCGACATCCCCGAAGGCACGCAAGCCGGCAAGCAGTTCCGCCTGCGCGGCAAGGGCATCAAGGGCATTCGCTCCAGCTACCCCGGCGATCTGTACTGCCACATCGTGGTGGAGACTCCGGTCAAGCTCACCGAGTACCAGCGCAAGCTGCTCAAGGATCTGGACGAATCGCTCAAGAAAGGCGGCTCCAAGCATTCGCCCAGCGGCGAGAGCTGGACGGACCGCCTGAAGAGCTTCTTCAGCTAGGCCTCTACACCCAACAAAAAGCCCATCAGCAATGCCTGATGGGCTTTTTTCATGGCGCGCCAATCACTCCTTGCCGGGCTTCCAGTTGCGCACCTCGCGCTGAACCCTCAGCCGCTCTGCGGGGCTCAATGCCTGCTCGGCCGTCTGCATGCGGCTTTGCAGCGAGGGATCCTTGGCATGAGCGATAGCCAGCCAGAAATAGGCCTTGCCCATGTCTTTTTGTACGCCCTGACCGCTGACATACATGGCTGCCAGATTCGACTGCGCCAGGGTGTAGCCCTGCTTGGCGGCGCGATCGAACCAGCGCGCCGCCTGGCCTGCATCCTGCGGCACTCCCTGGCCGTTGGCATACAGGAAACCCAAAGACGACTGAGCCGCCGCATTGCCCTGAGCTGCTGACTTTTCCAGCCAGCGTGCCGCGCGCGTCAGATCCTGCGGCACCAGCGCACCCACGGCATAGATCATGCCTGTGTTGTACTGGGCGTCGGCATGGCCTTTCTCGGCCGCCTGCTCAAACCATTGCAAAGCGGCGCGTCCATCCTCCTTGACACCCCGGCCGCTGGAGAGCATTACCCCCAGGCTGTACTGACCTGCAGCCTCGCCACTTTTGGCCGAACGCTCGAACCATTGCACGGCCTGCGCATCATCGGCCGCCACGCCACGACCCTCGGCATACATCAGACCCAGATTGTTCTGGGCGATGCCGTCACCCTGCTCTGCCGCCTTGCGGTACCAGTTCACGGCCTGCACTTCGTCCAGAGTCACGCCCCGCCCATTGGCATAGAGCACTCCCAGGTCGGACTGCGCAGGTGCATAGCCCTGGTCGGCCGACTGGCGATACCAGTGCACGGCCTGGGCCAGGTCCTGATTCACACCCTTGCCAAAACGATAGCGCGAGCCCAGCAGATACTGGGCCTTGGCGTCGCCCGTCTGTGCTGCCGCACGCATGGCGGCCAGTTCCTTGGCATCTTCAGCCTGATTGTTCCCGGCCTCCGGCGTCCAATGCTCACGACCCAGCGGAGCGGCCGCTGCCGCACCTGCGGCCGCAGCACCAGCGACCGCTGCATTGCGGCCGGCGCGCCCTTTTTTACCGGCCTTGCCGGCCGACTTGGCCGACTTGGCCGATGAAGACTTGGCAGCACCTGCACTCGTGCTCTTGGTGGACTTGGACGATTTGGCTGGCGCGGCCGCACTGGATTTGGCCGGGGTCTTGCCTTTGGCCACGGCTGGCAAGGCGGTGCCGCCCAGCGCCAGTGCAGCTGCGAGCAGGCAGACCTGCCCCCAGCAACGACTGCGGTGCAAGAGAAACGCCCCCGAAGCCATAGCTGGCAACTCGGAAGGCTCACTGTCGGACATCGGATGATTGGGAACTCTCATGACTCACATTTTTGCAGCGAATAGCGTCGATTCCGGGCTGCTTTACTGACGATTTACTTTGTAAAAAAAATACCGGAGCTCAGGCACCTGCAAGGCTACCGCCCCCAGGCCGGATCCGGCTTGAACGATTCAGGCATCTAGAGTCTTCGCTATGAAAATGCAAGTGCGCAAGACTGACAAATGCAACATCGCTTTTCCAGGTCTGCTCAATCCATCGCAAAACAAGAAATCACCCATCTCCAAAATTTACCCATCGCCAAGCCAGACATCTCATTCAAAGATGGATACGACTGGATTAATCGGTAAAAATGCTGAAAACTTCTCGAAACGAGAAGACTTGAGCCTACCCCATGAAGAATTCAGAGCGCAGTTTTGCGCGCCGCATCGATCTCACCTCGCTTCAGCTGTTCGTCGCCGTGTGCGAACTGGGCAGCATTGGCCGCGCTGCTGAACGCGAGTTCATTGCAGCCTCGGCCGTCAGCAAGCGGCTGTCCGACCTGGAGGCGACGGTGGACACCGCCCTGCTCTATCGCCACAGCCGCGGCGTGACGCTGACGCCGGCCGGCGAGAGTCTGCTGCACCATGCCCGCAATGTGCTCTACGGGCTGGAGCGCATGCAGGGCGAGCTCTCCGAATACGCCGACGGCGTGCGCGGCCATGTGCGCATGCACGCCAATATGTCGGCCATCGTGCAGTTTCTGCCCGAAGACCTGGGGGCCTTTGCGCGCGAACACAGCCAGATCAAGATCGACCTGCAGGAGCACCTGAGCCCCGACGTGCTGAGCGCCGTGGCCGAGGGCACGGCCGATATCGGCATCTGCACGCTGGGCAATATCAGGGGCGGCGAAGGCAATCAGGCCACCGTGCAACTGAGCCAGGGCAATGTGCCGCTGCAGTACCGCCGCTATCGCAAGGACCGACTGGTCGTCGTCGTGCCCGAGCGCCATGCCCTGGCCGAGCGCGAAAGCGTGGCATTCACCGAAGTGCTGGAATGGGACATCGTGAGCCTGCATGCGGGCTCCTCGATCAGCCTGGCCATGCGTGCTGCCGCAGCCCAGGCCGGCCACCCGCTGCACCAGCGCATCCAGGTCACCAGCCTGGACGCCATGTGCCGCATGATCGACAACGGCCTGGGGCTGGGCCTGCTGCCCGACCGCGCCTTCGAGCTGATGCATGGCGTGGGCCATCTGCGCGCCGTGCAGCTCACCGACGACTGGGCGCACCGCGAACTCTGCGTGGTGGCGCGCGACTTTGAAGCGCTGCCGGTGACCACCCGCCTGCTGGTCGATCACCTCTGCCCCGCCAGTGCCAAGGCTTGAAACATCGCATCAAGCCACCACAGAATCCTCCCAACAAACCAACCTCACGAGACCACCATGGGACGCACCCTCTACGACAAGATTTTTGACGAGCACGTCGTTCACACCGAGGAAGACGGCACCTCTGTCCTCTATATCGACCGCCATCTGGTCCATGAAGTCACCAGCCCCCAGGCTTTCGAAGGCCTGCGCATGGCCGGGCGCAAGCTGTGGCGCGTCAGCTCGGTCGTGGCCACGGCCGACCACAACACCCCCACCGACGGCTGGGAGCGCGGCTATGACGGCATTGCCGACCCCATCAGCAAGGAACAGATCACCACGCTGAACAGCAATATTGCCGAGTTCGGCTCGGCGGCCTTCTTTCCCTTCATGGACAAGGGCCAGGGCATTGTTCACGTCATGGGCCCCGAGCAAGGCGCGACCCTGCCCGGCATGACCGTGGTCTGCGGCGACAGCCACACCTCCACCCATGGCGCTTTCGGCGCGCTGGCCCACGGCATCGGCACCTCCGAGGTCGAACATGTGATGGCCACCCAGACCCTGCTGGCCAAGAAGGCCAAGAACATGCTGGTTCAGGTCAACGGCAAGGTCGCGCCCGGCATCACCGCCAAGGACATCGTGCTGGCCATCATCGGCAAGATCGGCACCGCCGGCGGCACGGGCTACACCATAGAGTTTGCCGGCGAAGCCATCCGCGACCTGAGCGTGGAAGGCCGCATGACGGTCTGCAACATGGCCATCGAAGGCGGCGCCCGCGCAGGTCTGGTGGCCGTGGACGACAAGACCATCAGCTACATCAAGGGCCGCCCCCTGGCGCCCACGGGTGGCGAATGGGATGCCGCCGTCAGCTACTGGAAGACGCTGCATTCCGACGCCGATGCGAAGTTCGACCACGTGGTGGAGCTGAACGCCGCCGACATCGTGCCGCAGGTGACCTGGGGCACCAGCCCCGAGATGGTGCTGGGCATCGATGCCGCCGTTCCCGATCCTGACAAGGAAAAGGACTCCAACAAGCGCGGCGCCATCGAACGTGCACTGACCTATATGGCTCTGGAACCCGGCAAGCCCATCAACGACATCTTTGTCGACAAGGTGTTCATCGGCTCCTGCACCAACAGCCGCATCGAAGACATGCGCGAAGCCGCAGCCGTGGTCAAGAAGCTGGGCCAGAAGGTTGCCAAGAACATCAAGCTGGCCATGGTGGTGCCCGGCTCCGGTCTGGTCAAGGAACAGGCCGAGCGCGAAGGCCTGGACCAGATCTTCAAGGCCGCCGGCTTCGAATGGCGCGAACCCGGCTGCTCCATGTGTCTGGCCATGAACGCCGACCGCCTGGAGCCCGGCGAGCGCTGCGCGTCGACCTCGAACCGCAACTTCGAAGGCCGTCAGGGCGCCGGTGGCCGCACCCACCTCGTCAGCCCCGCCATGGCCGCAGCGGCAGCCATCCATGGCCACTTTGTCGACATCCGTAAATTTGCGTAACCCCCTGAGTCGCTGCGCGCCTTCCCCCAAGGGGGACGACGGCCTTTGCTGCGGGACGGCCCTTGCTGGCCGTCTCTGATGCAAGACGCGAACGTCGCCAAGACTAAAGATTCTGGAACCACACCATGCAAAAATTCACCGTGCACAAGGGCCTTGTCGCCCCCATGGACCGCGAGAACGTCGACACCGACGCCATCATCCCCAAGCAGTTCCTGAAGTCCATCAAGAAGACCGGCTTCGGCCCCAATCTGTTCGACGAGTGGCGCTATCTGGACCAGCCCGGCCAGCCCGGCGTGCCCGAAGCCGACCGCAAGCCCAACCCCGACTTCGTGCTCAACCAGCCCCGCTTCAAGGGCGCCAGCATCCTGATCGCGCGCAAGAACTTCGGCTGCGGCTCCAGCCGCGAGCATGCGCCCTGGGCCCTGGACCAGTACGGCTTCCGCGCCATCCTGGCCCCCAGCTTTGCCGACATCTTCTTCAACAACAGCTTCAAGAACGGCCTGCTGCCCATCGTGCTGCCCGAGGCCACGATCGACCAGCTGTTCAACGATGTCGCAGCCTTCCCCGGCTACGAGCTGACCATCGACCTGGAGCGTCAGGTCATCGTCCGCCCCCAGGGCGAAGAGATCCCGTTTGACATCATCGCCTTTCGCAAGTACTGCCTGCTCAACGGCTTCGACGACATTGGCCTGACCATGCGCCATGCCGACAAGATCAAGGCTTTCGAAGCAGAGCGCCTGGCGCAAAAGCCCTGGCTGGCGCATACATTGATTCAGAAGTAACCCCTGAGCCGCCCCGCGGCTTCCCCCCAGGGGGACGACGGCCTTTGCCGCGAGGCGGCTCTTGCTGGCCGTCTCTCACTTGGGCCGTGCTGGAGGTAAGGTTCTCTGCTGTGCCGGTCTCACTCAGTTGAGGGATGCCCGCCTCTTGAGCCCGAAGTAAAACTATTAATAAATGAGCTGCTTGCGCTTGCCATCAATAGACTTTGATAGATATTCAATCTGAAATCTATGAATAACGAGTGCTAACAGCTATCAAATTAATCAAAGGAACATCATGAAGATTGCAGTTTTGCCTGGTGATGGCATCGGTCCCGAAATCGTCGCAGAAGCCGTCAAGGTGCTCGAGGCCCTGAATCTGGGTCTGGAGATGGAAACCGCTCCCGTGGGCGGCGCCGGCTACGAAGCCGCCGGCCACCCCCTGCCTCCTGCCACGCTGAAGCTGGCCCAGGAAGCCGACGCGATTCTGTTCGGTGCCGTGGGCGACTGGAAGTACGACACGCTGGACCGCCCCCTGCGTCCCGAGCAAGCCATTCTGGGCCTGCGCAAGGCCCTGGGCCTGTTCGCCAACTTCCGTCCCGCCATCTGCTACAAGGAACTGACCCACGCTTCCAGCCTCAAACCCGAGCTGGTGGCGGGCCTGGACATCCTCATCATCCGCGAGTTAACCGGCGACATCTACTTCGGCCAGCCGCGCGGCCGCCGTGTGGCTCCCGACGGTCACTTCCCTGGCGCCGAGGAAGCCTTCGACACCATGCGCTATACCCGTCCCGAGATCGAGCGCATCGCCCATGTCGCCTTCCAGGCTGCCCAGAAGCGCAGCAAGCGCGTGACCAGCGTGGACAAGGCCAATGTGCTGGAAACCTTCCAGCTGTGGAAGGACGTGGTCAGCGAAGTCGCCAAGCAGTACCCCGACGTGGCCCTGGACCATATGTACGTGGACAACGCCGCCATGCAGCTGGTCAAGGAGCCCAAGCGCTTCGACGTGGTGGTGACCGGCAATATGTTCGGCGACATCCTCTCCGACGAAGCATCCATGCTGACCGGCTCCATCGGCATGCTGCCCAGCGCCAGCCTCAACGACAAGAAGCAAGGCCTGTACGAACCCAGCCACGGCTCGGCTCCCGACATCGCCGGCAAGGGCATTGCCAACCCCCTGGCGACCATCCTGTCCGCCGCCATGATGCTGCGCTTCAGCCTGGGTCAGGAAGCAGCCGCCCTGAAGATCGAAGCCGCCGTGCAAAAGGTGCTGGCCGACGGCCTGCGTACCGCCGACATCTACAGCGAAGGCACGACCAAGGTCAGCACCCGTGAAATGGGCGATGCCGTGGTCAAGGCCCTGGCCGAAGTCTGAGGCGAGAACGACCGGTGCCAAGCCACCGCCCCAAAGCGGTGGCTTTTTTGTTCGACGCATTTTTTGGCATCAAACAAAACAAAACGTCAAAAATAAATCATTTATTTCGACGATTTGACTAGAGTTTCAAGCACTTTTAATTCTTCAAGCTTTTGCTCTAGTCGCTAGAATGACAACTCTTATGTTTGCCGCACGCACCTTCGCTCCCGAGATCATCACACCCGCAAAGCTTGCCGGTGTGAATGCGCGCGCAATCACCATTAAGACGATTACAGGCTGACCCAGCCCGGTTCGTCGCGCGCCCTTTCCGGCCCTGACGAGCCGGACGAAGCAGTCTCAAGCTACTGTTTTCAAAACTGAAAAGGCGTTTCAAATGAGCAAGCAATTGGTAGGTTTGGTGGGCTGGCGCGGCATGGTCGGCTCCGTGCTGATGGATCGTATGCAGGCCGAAGGCGACTTCGCGCTGATCGAGCCCATGTTCTTCTCCACCTCCAATGCCGGCGGCAAGGCCCCGGCCATGGCCACGGTGCACACCGAGCTGAAGGACGCCAACGACATCGCCGAGCTGTCCAAGTGCGACATCATCATCACCTGCCAGGGCGGCGACTACACCAAGGAAGTCTTCCCCAAGATCCGCGCTGCCGGCTGGAACGGCCACTGGATTGACGCCGCCTCCTCGCTGCGCATGGAGGGCGACGCCGTCATCGTGCTGGACCCCGTCAACGACGATCTGATCCAGCAAAAGCTGGCCGCCGGCGGCAAGAACTGGATCGGTGGCAACTGCACCAACTCCATCCTGCTGATGGGTCTGGGCGGTCTGTTCAAGGCCGGTCTGGTGGAATGGGTCTCTTCCATGACCTACCAGGCTGCATCGGGCGGTGGCGCCAACCACATGCGCGAGCTGCTCAAGGGCATGGGCGTGGTGCACGCTGCCGTCGCCGACGAGCTGGCGACTCCTGCTTCGGCGATTCTGGAAATCGACCGCAAGGTCGCCCAGACCATCCGCGAAGATGTGCCCACCGAATTCTTCGGCGCGCCTCTGGCCGGCGGCCTGATCCCCTGGATCGACGCGCAGCTGCCCAACGGCCAGTCCAAGGAAGAATGGAAGGGCCAGGCCGAAGTCAACAAGATTCTCGGCACCGAAGCCACCATCCCCGTGGACGGACTGTGCGTGCGCATTGGCGCCATGCGCTGCCACTCCCTGGCCTTGACTCTGAAGCTCAAGAAGGATCTGCCCCTGGAAGAGATCGAAGCCCTGATCAAGGGTGGCAATCCCTGGGTCAAGTTCGTGGCCAACGACCGCGCCCTGACCGTCAAGGAACTGACTCCCGCAGCGACCACAGGCGGCCTTGACGTTGCCGTGGGCCGCGTGCGCAAGCTCAATATGGGCCCTGAGTACGTTTCGGCCTTCGTGATCGGTGACCAGTTGCTGTGGGGCGCTGCCGAGCCCCTGCGCCGCATGCTGCGCATCCTGCTGGCTGCCTGACCCCGGACACCATCAAGCCGGCTGTTGACTTGATCCAGCACAGCAAAGCGCCAGTCATCCGAGTGATGACTGGCGCTTTTTTCATGTCCAAGCTCTGGGCTTGGGTGACAATTGTTGGTCTATTCGAGCGAATGCAAACCGTCAGCAGACCTACATTAGGTCTCATCTCGTTGCCAATCGACAACAATTGAGAGCCTTGCCAGCCAGGCTTTTGCTCACATTGCAATAGCGTCGTTGACAATGCAAACTGTATCCGCCGGGCTGAGAGACCTTTGCCGCCTGCTGGAATTTCCCATTTTTATGTGCACCGCAGCCACAAACCCGATCAAGAACAAGAGGGCTGTAGGCTGCACGAATCAAGTCTGAGCCCTATGCAACGCTGGAAACTTTCTGCGCTCGCCGCAGCCACCCTCGCACTGTCAAGCCTCCCGGCCACCGATGCATGGGCATTGGCACTGGGCCGCATCACGGTGCAGTCGGCTCTGGGCGAGCCTCTGCGTGCCGAGGTCGAGATCCCTCAACTCAGCGCGGCCGAGGCTGACAGCCTGCAGGCAGCCATTGCATCGCCAGCTGCATTCCGCGCCCAGGGCATGGAATTCACAGGCACGGCCAACTCGGTGCGTGTGCAGGTGCAAAAACGCGCCAACGGCTCGGCCGTGCTCAAGCTCAGCAGCTTTCAGCCGGTCAACGATCCCTTCGTCGACCTGGTGATCGATGCCAACTGGGCATCGGGCAAACTGCAGCGCAACTACACCTTGCTGCTCGACCCCCCTGCAACACGCCGCCCTGCTCCTGCGCCCACCACCGCTGCCCAGGCCACGCCTGCCGCCGTGGCAACGCCGGCGCGTCCCGCCGTGACTGCACGTCCAGCGTCCAGCCCTGTCAACACGGCCGGTCGTGACCTGCGCAATGACCGCGATCAGGACGAAGCTGCAACCAAGCCTCAACGAAAACGCCAGGCCGGCGCTTCAACACCAGCGGGCAGCAGTGATGAAGTTCGTGTCAGGACAGGTGATACCGCAGGTCGCATTGCTGCAGCGCACAAGCCAGCAGGCGTCTCGCTCGATCAGATGCTGGTCGCCATGCTGCGCAGCAACCCGCAGGCCTTTGTCAATGGCAATGTCAACCGCATGCGCAGCGGCGCGGTAATCCAGTTGCCCGATCAGGCCACTGCCCAGGCCACCTCGGCCAGGGAAGCACGCCAGATCATGGCGGCCCAGTCTCAGGACTTCAACCAGTTCCGCCGTCAACTGGCTGGCGTGGCGCCTGTGGCTCCTGTGGAAGCCGCATCGCGCAGCGCTTCCGGCCAGGTTCAGGCCCATGTTGCAGATGCCAAGGCCGCCACCGCAGCCCCCGACAAGCTGACCCTGTCCAAGGGCTCCGTCAAGGGCGTGGCTGCCGATGAGCAAGTGGCCCAGCAAAAACAGGCCGCAGACCAGTCTGCGCGCGCCGATGAGCTCAAGCGCAATATGGCCGAGCTGAGCCAGATTGCGGCAGCCACCAAGCCTGCAGGTACGGTCGCAGCTCCCGCAGCAGGCACACCGGCTGCAGCTGCACCAGCGGCAAGCCCTGCAGTCACCGCGCCCGCGGCCAGCGCCGCCAATGCTGCAGCACCTGCCCCCGCTCCGGCTGCCGATGCGGCTGCCACATCTGCTGCACCAGCCACACCCGAGACTGCGGCAGCCGATGCCGGCAAGCCAGGCGACACCACGCCTGCACCCGCTCCGGCCGAAGGCGAACCTGCACAGACCGCTTCCGAACCTGCAGCGCCTGCACCGGCACCGGCACCGGTTGCACCTCCCAAGCCTGTGGTGGCACCGGCCCCCATTCCCGAGGAACCCAGCTTTATCGACAGCCTGATGGAAGACCCGACCATCCCTCTGGCAGGGGCAGCACTGCTGGCCCTGCTGCTGGGCTATGGCGGCTACCGTGTTTCTCAGCGTCGCAAAGCCGCTGCGGCAGGCGCGGACAGCACGCTGGGCGACAGCCAGCTGTCGGCGGACTCCTTCTTCGGCGCCAGCGGTGGCCAGCGCGTGGACACCACGACCAGCAGCAGCCAGATGTCGGGCCAGTCCATGCAGTACTCTCCCAGCCAGCTCGACGCCGGCGATGTGGACCCACTGGCCGAAGCCGATGTGTACCTGGCCTACGGCCGCGACCTGCAGGCCGAGGAAATCCTCAAGGAAGCGCTGCGCACCGACCCCAACCGTCTGGTGCTGCACCAGAAGCTGGCTGAAATCTATGCCAAGCGCCATGACCGCATGGCCTACGCATCAGTAGCCAACAACGTCTTTGCCCTGACCCAGGGCAAGGGCCCCGAATGGCAGCGGCTGGCCGATCAGGGCCGCATCCTGGATCCTGACAATCTGACCTACCAACTGGGCGGCGCCCCCCAAGCTCATGCAGCTGCAGTTGCGACCCCAAGCGCCTTCAGCCCCACCGATCCATCGACCGCCCTGCAAGGCGGCGTGGCCGCCGCCGTGGGCTTCGGCTCGGCATTGGCTGCCGCACAGGCCGCCGAAGCGGCGGCCAGCCGCGAAGGCCCTCCCACGGAGCCAGCCGGCATGGACTTCGACATGGATCTGGAACTGCCAGCAGGCCTGCCCGACACTGCGGCCAGCGCAGCGCCCGTGGCCTCCGAGCCCGTTTCCTTGCCCAACGAGCAGGATTTCGCGGCACTGGCGCAGTGGGACACTCCCGTCACCGCATCCGAGCCGGCCCCCGCAGCAGACAATGGCCTGAACCTGAACCTCGACGATCTGGCTTCGTTCAGCCTGCCCTCCACAGCATCTCAAGCCCCGGCCCCAGACGCAGCTCCCGCCCCCGCCGAGCAAAGCTCTCTGAATGCGCTCGAGTTCGACCTCGACAGTTTCACCCTGCCGTTGCAGACACCGCCCGGGCCAGACGGCGCACAGGAAACAGCCCCGCTGAACCTATCCTCCGGCCTGGAGAAACTGGACGAAGTGCAAGGTGCCGAAGCCCTGACCTTGCAGCAGCCCGCCGAGGAGAGCGACAGCCCCGCCGCCGCTCCTGCACAACCCGAGGTGACTTTCGACCTCAGCGGCCTGTCGCTGGATCTGGGCACCTCCGATGATGCTGCAGCTGTAGATGCCGTACCGGCGCCTTCCGAACCCGAGGACCCGCTGGCCACCAAGCTGGCCCTGGCCGAAGAGTTCAATGCCATCGGCGACAGCGACGGAGCGCGTACACTGATCGAGGAAGTGATCGCCGAAGCCCATGGCGATCTCAAGGCCAAGGCTCACAGCCTCCTCTCTCAGATTGGTTGATTGATTTGATGCATTCAGACCCCGCGCCGGGAGCCATGCCATGCGCATAGCTCTTGGCGTCAGCTACAACGGTCAGGCCTATCGCGGCTGGCAAAGCCAACCCGATGGCAACACCGTACAAGACAAACTCGAAGCAGCCCTGGGCCGCTTTGCTGCTCAAGAAGTCTCCACCATCTGCGCCGGTCGCACCGATTCCGGTGTGCACGGCCTGATGCAGGTCGTGCACTTCGACACCGAGTTGCAGCGCGCGCCCAACTCCTGGGTGCGCGGCACCAACACCTTTCTGCCCAAGGACATTGCCGTGCAATGGGCGGCCGAGGTGGCCGACGGCCTGGATGGTTTCCATTCCCGCGCCTGTGCCACCGCACGTCGCTATGCCTATGTGCTGCTGCAGTCTCCTGTGCGCCCCAGCGTCGACCATGGCCGGGTGGGCTGGGTGTTTCAGACTCTGGATGCGCAGCGCATGCGCGCAGCCGCCGATCTGCTGCTGGGCGAGCATGATTTTTCGTCCTTTCGCGCCGCGGGCTGCCAGGCCAAGAGCCCGGTCAAGACCCTGCGCCGCATCGACATCCACTACCGCTCCGCTGGCCAGGCCCCCATGCGTGACGGACAGATGGAATGCGGCTACTGGCGTTTCGAGTTCGAGGGCAGCGCCTTTTTGCACCACATGATCCGCAACATCATGGGCTGCCTGATCTACGTGGGCCAGGGCTCCAAGCCCGTGGAATGGATGCAGCAAGTGCTGGAGGCACGCTCGCGTGAGGTTGCAGCCCCCACCTTCTCCCCTGACGGGCTGTACTTTCTCGGCCCCATTTACGATACACGCTGGGGCCTGCCTGTAGACACTCCCCCGTTTGCCTGGCTGCCCTGAGCGGCCAAGCACCATCCATTGCTGCAACGCCAGGGACTTGTCATGTCTTCCATTGCCCCCCGCACCCGCATCAAGATCTGCGGCCTGACCCGCGAACAGGATGTCGACGCTGCAGTGGCCGCCGGAGCCGACGCCGTCGGCTTTGTGCTCTATGCGCCAAGCCCGCGCGCCGTGACGCTGCAACGTGCGGCCGAGCTGGCCCGGCGACTACCGCCCTTTGTCACACCTGTTTTGCTCTTTGTGAATGAAACAGCTACCAATGTGATAGCTGCCTGCGACCAGATACCAAACGCCTGCGTGCAATTTCATGGTGATGAATCGGCAGCGGATTGCGAAGCCTCCACCCGGGGCATCCAGCCCTGGTTGCGCGCAGCGCGCATACCCCTTGGAGACGATGCGGCGCAGTTTGACCTCGTAGAATATGCCCAACGTTATTCAAAGGCCCAAGCCATCCTGCTCGACGCCCATGTCGATGGTTATGGTGGCGGCGGCAAGGCATTCAATTGGTCACTTCTGCCAACAAGCGTCGACTCTCACCTCGTTTTGTCTGGTGGACTCACGCCTGCAAACGTGACCGATGGCATCTTGCAAGTGCGCCCTCGCGGGTTGTCTCTGGCCGTTGATGTGAGCTCTGGTGTCGAGGCCGAAGGTCCCGACGGCAAGCCTCTCAAAGGCATCAAGGATGCCCACAAGATTCATTGCTTCATTGCTGCCGTACGCGCAGCTGATGCCCAAATTTTGCAGACTGACACATGTTTGAATACCAGTATCCCGACGTCCACGGCCATTTCGGTCGCTACGGCGGCAGCTTCGCCAGCGAAACCCTGACCCACGCTCTCACCGAGCTGCGTGAGGCCTACGCAAAGTATCAGAACGACCCCGAATTCATCGCCGAATTCCAGTCCGAGCTGGCCCACTATGTAGGCCGTCCCTCGCCCGTCTATCACGCCTCGCGCATGAGCCGTGAAATGGGCGGCGCGCAGATCTATCTGAAGCGCGAGGACCTCAACCACACGGGCGCACACAAGATCAACAATGTGATCGGCCAGGCCATGCTCGCCAAGCGCATGGGCAAGCCGCGCATCATTGCCGAGACAGGCGCCGGCCAGCATGGCGTGGCCACAGCCACCATCTGTGCACGCTACGGCCTCGAGTGCATCGTCTACATGGGTGCCGAGGACGTGAAGCGCCAGAGCCCCAATGTCTACCGCATGAAGCTGCTGGGCGCGACCGTGGTGCCCGTGGAGTCCGGCAGCAAGACCCTGAAGGATGCGCTCAACGAAGCCATGCGCGACTGGGTGGCCAATGTGGACAACACCTTCTACATCATCGGTACCGTGGCCGGCCCACACCCCTACCCCATGATGGTGCGCGACTTCCAGAAGGTCATCGGCGACGAGTGCCTGACGCAGATGCCCGAGTTCCTGGGCGCCGACAAGCAGCCCGACGCGGTAGTCGCCTGCGTGGGCGGCGGCAGCAATGCCATGGGCATCTTCTACCCCTATATCCCCTACGAAGACACCAAGCTGTTCGGCGTGGAAGCGGCTGGCGAAGGCCTGGAATCCGGCAAACACTCGGCCTCGCTGCAAAAAGGCAGCTCGGGCGTGCTGCACGGCAACCGCACCTTCATCCTGCAGGACGAAAACGGCCAGATCACCGAGACCCACTCGGTGAGCGCCGGCCTGGATTACCCCGGCGTGGGCCCCGAACATGCATGGCTGCAGGAAATCGGTCGCGCCCAGTACGTGGGCATCACCGACCAGGAAGCACTGGATGCCTTCCACTATCTGTGCCGCGCCGAAGGCATCATCCCGGCTCTGGAGTCCAGCCACGCCGTGGCCTATGCCATGAAGCTGGCCAAGACCATGCGCGCCGACCAGTCGATTCTCGTCAGCCTCTCGGGCCGCGGCGACAAGGACATCGGCACCGTGGCCGACCTGTCGGGTGCCGAATACTTCGACCGCCCTTCCATGCGCGGCCTCACCGTCAAGGGCGCTCCCGGACATGATGCAGCCAAGGCTGCCGCAGGGGGCAACAAGTTATGAGCCGAATTACCGCCACCTTCAACAAGCTCAAGGAAGAAGGCCGCAAGGCCTTGATTCCCTATGTGACAGCAGGTTTCCCGTTCGCCGCCATCACCCCGCCCCTCATGCACGGCATGGTGGAAGCCGGTGCCGACGTGATCGAGCTGGGCGTGCCCTTCTCCGACCCCATGGCTGACGGCCCCACCATCCAGCGTGCGGGCGACAAGGCCATCGCCAACGGCGTGGGTCTGAGCCAGGTGCTGGCCTATGTGGCCGAGTTCCGCAAAAAGGACCAGACCACGCCCGTGGTGCTCATGGGCTATGCCAACCCCGTGGAGCGCTACGATCAGATCCATGGCGAAGATGCCTTCGTCAACCATGCCGCCGCAGCCGGCGTCGATGGCGTGCTGATCGTGGACTATCCGCCCGAGGAATGCGAGGAGTTTGCAGCCAAGCTCAAGGCCCGCGACATGGACCTGATCTTCCTGCTGGCTCCCACCAGCACGGACGAGCGCATGCAGCAGGTGGCGCGCGTGGCCAGCGGCTATGTCTACTATGTCTCGCTCAAGGGCGTGACCGGTTCGGGCGCTCTGGACACCTCGGCCGTGGAGGCCATGCTGCCGCGCATTCGCCAGCATGTCAGCGTGCCCGTGGGCGTGGGTTTCGGCATTCGCGATGCCCAGACCGCACAGACCGTGGGCCAGGTTGCCGACGCCGTCATCATCGGCAGCCGCATCATTGACCTGCTCGACAACCAGCCCCACGAGAAGATCGTGCCTCTGGCAATAGACTTTCTGCGTGGTGTGCGAAAGGCTCTCGACGCATAATGCAGCCCTGAAATCAGCCACCCCCTGAGCGGCTTTGCCGCTTCCCCCTTGAAGGGGGACGACAGCCTCGCAGCGGGGCGGCCCTTGCTCGCTGTCCCTGACCGGGATTGCGCCAGTGCCTGCGCCGCGCCGCTCTCATGGGTTGCGGGTGGCGCGCAGTGCAGTGGAAACTGAAAAGGAAATAACCATGTCCTGGCTTGAAAAACTTCTGCCTGCAAAAATCCAGCAGACCAATCCGACGGAACGCCACCAGCAGATTCCCGAAGGTCTGTGGATCAAGTGCCCCAGCTGCGAAACCGTTCTGTACAAGACCGATCTGGAAAAGAACCAGAACGTCTGCCCGACCTGCGGCCACCACCACCGCATCGGTGCGCGCGCGCGTCTGAACCATTTCCTCGACGCCGAAGGCCGCTATGAAATCGCACAGGAAGTCATTCCTGTCGACCCGCTGAAATTCAAGGACAGCCGCAAGTACCCCGAGCGTCTGAAGGAAGCGCTGGAGAACACTGGCGAGACCGACGCACTGATCGTCATGGGTGGCTCCGTCAAGAGCATCAATGTAGTCGTGGCCTGCTTCGAGTTCGACTTCATGGGCGGCTCCATGGGCTCCGTGGTCGGCGAACGCTTTGTGCGCGGCGTGGAAACCGCCATCGAGCAGAAAGTGCCTTTCATCTGCTTCACTGCCACCGGCGGTGCCCGCATGCAGGAAGGCCTGCTGTCGCTGATGCAAATGGCCAAGACCAATGCAGCACTGACACGTCTGGCCAAGAAGGGCCTGCCCTATATCTCCGTGCTGACCGACCCGACCATGGGCGGTGTGTCCGCCGGCTTCGCCTTCGTGGGCGATATCGTGATCGCCGAACCCAAGGCCCTGATCGGCTTTGCCGGCCCTCGCGTGATCGAAACCACCGTGCGCGTAAAGCTGCCCGAAGGCTTCCAGCGCGCCGAATTCCTGCAGGACAAGGGCGCCGTGGACATGATCGTCGACCGCCGCGAGCTGCGCGATCGCGTCTCCAGCTCTCTGGCCATGCTGCAACGTCTGCCTGCGGACGCCGTGCAATAAGCCCGGACGAGCAAAAAGCAAAACGGCTGACGCAGCATTCATCTGCGTCAGCCGTTTTTTTGTCGGCTTCATCGCCTCGGGACATTCACAAAGAACCTCAGAAGAGGCTTTGGAACTGACGAGACTTCCCTCAAGGCGATGCGGCTTTCCCGGCCCGGGCAGCGCCCTCAGCGCACACCGGCAATCATGGACAGACCGCCGGCCTGCACATAGTTGAGCACCATCAGCAGCACCTGCAGGCCGATCAGGGCAATCAGCGCAGAAAAGTCCACATTGCCTATCAGGGGCACCACCTTGCGGATCGGTGCCACCAGCGGCTCCGCCAGACGCTGCAGCACGCCGTAGATGGGGGAATAGGGTTGAACCCAGGACAGGATGGCGTAGATCAGCAAGATGCCCATCATGCCGGACAGGATGACCTTGACCAGTCCGCAAAAAGCCAGCCAGGGCAGCGCCAGCACCGAGCCCTTGCCGCCCAGCAGCAGCCAGATCAGCAGCACCTGCGCCAGTTGCAGCAGCAGGGCCGCAATCAGGCTGGATTTGTCCCAGCGGCCCTTGGCGGGCACGATCTTGCGCAGCGGCATGACGATCCAGTCGCTCAGCGCAAAGACCAGCTGCCCCACGGGGTTGCCGAACGGCACGCGCTGCGCCTGCATATACATGCGCAGCAGACAGGCGCCGGTGATCAAGCCGACGACGACATCCAGCAGGAACAGAACGATTTCAAACAGCATGTGACCCAATTCAGAAAACAGTGAGCAACTCACCCATTCGTGGGATGATAGCCGGGCACCATGACCGATACGCAAAGTCTTCATTCCCTGCCCCTGTTCCCGCTGAACACGGTGCTGTTTCCCGAAGGCCTGCTGAGCCTGCAGGTCTTCGAGGTGCGTTATCTGGACATGATCCGCAAATGCCAGCATGCCGACGCCCCTTTCGGCGTGGTTGCGCTGCAGTCGGGACAGGAGGTACGCAAGGCCGGCGCCCAGACCGAGCGCCTGCACTCGGAGGGCGTGCTGGCCCATATCGCCCGGCTCGATTCCCCCCAGCCCGGACTGCTGCACCTGCAATGCAAGGGCATCCAGCGCTTTCACATCCAGCGCTGCTGGCAGTTGCCGCATGGCCTGTGGGTAGCCGATGTCGCCATGCTGCCCGACGACCCCAAGGTCACTGTTCCCAAGCATTTGCTCAGCACCTCCTACGCACTGGCTCAGGCCTTGCTGAACCTGCAGGCCCACGACCCCGACCACGCGCAACTGCCCACTCCGACGCAGATGCACGACTGCGCCTGGGTTGCCAATCGCTGGGCTGAGATGCTGCCCCTGCCGGTGCGGGTCAAGCAGCAGCTCATGACATTGGATGCCCCGCTGCTGCGACTGGAGCTGATTGCCGATGTGCTGGAGCAAAGCGGCATTACCGGATCAGGCCCGCAGGAGGAAGCCTGAATTGGGCTCCTCCCTTTAGCGGCGGCGTAGAAACACTACTTTTTCGGCAGCATTCAGCTGGCTTGCCCGGCGGCAGTCTGGGCCATGGAGGCGACATTCCGCAGTTCCTGCGAGCGCTTTGCCCGGTGGCTTACCGCTGACTCGGCAAAAAACTTAAAATCACCGGTTTCGGGCAGCGGCTATCCTTGCCGCGCCCTTATTCCTGGCCTCCAACCGGCGCTTGTCGCTGGCGCTCTCTTTTCATGACTGAACAAAACATCTCTTCTGCGGCAGAAAACACCGCCCCTCAGGACGAAAACAAACTCATCGCCGAGCGCCGCGAAAAACTCAAAGCCCTGCGCGAGTCCTCCAAGGCCAACGGCGGCGTTGCCTTTCCCAACGATTTCAAGCCCGAGCACCGCGCCGCAGCCCTGATCGCCGAGCACAGCGACAAGGATGCCGAAGCTCTGGACGCTGCAGCCGTCGCCGTCAGCGTGGCTGGCCGCATGATGCTCAAGCGCGTGATGGGCAAGGCCAGCTTTGCCACCGTACAGGACGCCACGGGTCGTATCCAGGCCTATGTCACCCGCGATGCCGTGGGTGAAGAGGTGTACGCCGACTTCAAGAAATGGGATCTGGGCGACATCATCTCCGTCGAAGGTCAGCTGATGAAGACCAAGACCGGCGAGCTGTCGATCAAGGCCACGAAAATCCGCCTGCTCACCAAGAGCCTGCGCCCCATGCCCGACAAGTTCCACGGCATGGCAGACCTGGAGCAGAAGGTGCGCCAGCGCTATGTGGACCTGATGACCGACGAGGAGGCTCGCAAGCGCTTCGTGGCCCGCAGCAAGGCTGTGGCCGGCATCCGCGACTTCATGGTCGAACACGGCTTCCTCGAAGTCGAGACACCCATGCTGCACCCCATCCCCGGCGGTGCCAATGCCAAGCCCTTCATCACCCACCACAATGCGCTGGACCAGGAGATGTACCTGCGCATCGCGCCTGAGCTCTACCTCAAGCGCCTGATCGTCGGCGGCTTCGAGCGCGTGTTCGAGATCAACCGCAACTTCCGCAACGAAGGTATCTCGGTGCGCCACAACCCCGAGTTCACCATGATGGAGTTCTACGCGGCCTACTGGAACTACCAGGACCTGATGGACTACACCGAAAAGCTGATCCGCGACGCAGCCATCAAGGCCGTGGGGACTCTTTCGCTGAGCTATGGCGGCAAGCCCGTGGATCTGGCCAAGCCCTTCGAGCGCCTGACCATCCCCGAAGCCATCGTCAAGTACACCGAAGCCGGCGACAACGTGGCCAACCGCGAATGGCTGACCAATGCCCTGAAGAAGCTGGGCATGAAGGAAGACAAGGACAAGCTGTCCACCCGCACCCTGGCCAGCCTGCAGGTGCTGTACTTCGAAGAGGTGGTGGAAGAGAAGCTGTGGAACCCCACCTTCATCATGGAACACCCCACCGAGATCTCGCCACTGGCGCGTGCCAACGACGAGCGTCCCGAAGTGACCGAGCGCTTCGAGCTCTACATCACCGGCCGCGAATTCGGCAACGGTTTCTCCGAGCTCAATGACGCCGAAGACCAGGCCGCCCGCTTCAATGCCCAGGTGGAAGCCAAGGACGGCGGCGACGACGAAGCCATGTACTTCGACCACGACTTTGTGCGCGCACTCGAGTACGGCATGCCCCCCACCGGCGGCTGCGGCATCGGTATCGACCGCTTCATGATGCTGCTGACCGACAGCGCCAGCATCCGTGACGTGATTCTGTTCCCCGCCCTGCGTCGCGAACAGTAAGCCTGAAAATTGATAGCTGTTAGCGCTTGACTGTCTTGGTTTTCAGATACTTTTATTACTGAAAACCAGGCAGAGCAGGCGCTACCAGCTATTAAAAATCAGCAAAATACCGGTATTGCCCCGGTGGCGTCTGGTGCCGATAGGATGAATCCTCGGTTCCATGTCCACAAGGAGAGCGCCATGTGTCGTTGGCTGGCCTATACCGGCAATCCTGTTTCCCTGGAAACAATGCTGTTCCACGCACGCCATTCGCTGATCGACCAAAGCCTGCATTCGAGATTCGGAGCGACGACGACCAATGGCGATGGCTTCGGACTGGGCTGGTACCAGCATCCGCGCGACATGCCCTTTCGCTATCGCTGCATCCAGCCGGCCTGGCACGATCACAACCTGCGCGAGCTGTCGCGCGCCGTGTCGGCGCCCATGTTTCTTGCGCATGTTCGCGCGGCAACGCATACGCCTGTGCAGGAGACCAACTGCCATCCCTTCCGCCACCGGCGCTGGATGTTCATGCACAACGGCATGATCGAGGACTTTCCTCTGGTACGGCGCGATCTGCTCATGGCCATCGATCCGCAGTTCTTCACCTCGCTGGAAGGCTCGACGGACTCGGAGACCATGTTTCTTCTGGCCATGAGTTTCGGGCTGGAGCACAGTCCTGTGCCGGCCATCGCGCGCATGGCGGGCTTTGTCGAGACCACGGCGCGCAGCCACGGGATAGCTCACCCGCTGAGCATGACCGTGTGTGCCAGCGATGGCGAGCAACTGGTGGCCGTGCGCTACGCGAGCGAAGGCCAGTCGCCGCGCTCGCTCTATCACAGCACCTCCTTCAAGCATCTTCACGCGCTCTACCCCGACGACCCGCGCATCGCGGCCGTTGGTGACGATGCGTATTTGATCGTGTCCGAGCCGCTGGTCGATCTGCCACAGGCCTGGGCACAGGTGCCCGAGTCGACGGCGATCGTCGTGCGTGGCACGCAGATCGACTACCTGCCGTTCGCGCCCATTCAATCCTGAGAGCCTGTTCAACCGCGCAAGCCAAAGCCCGGCGCAAGCTCATCCAATCGCTGTCGGCCATCTGGCCAGCGACAGTGGCATCAGCCCCATGGCTATACTGGCCCACCATGCATATCCCTCAATACTGGGCGCAAGCGCGGCTGCGCCATGCAACCGGCCAACGCCACGGCGCGACCGTCCAGCGTTGGGGCTGGTCCGACCACAGCCAGCAGGAAGCAGAGAACCATGCGCAGCAACGAGCCCAGGACGCGCTGGACGCCGTGCTGGCCGCCCCCACGCAACGCCACCTCGATGCGGGGTTCGAGCGCATGGAATGGCATGGTGAATACGGGCTGGACGGCGGCACACCCATTCGCGAAGAGGTGCTGGAGCGGCGTGATGAGTCCGTCTTGACCCGCAACAGCTATGGCGCACACTGCCTGAATACAGAGAACGTGGCCATTGCCGATATCGACTTTCCGCGGCAGAAAAAGCCTGCCCGCTTCCCTGTCATCTCGTCGCTGCTGCTGGCTCTGGCCCTGCCCTGGCTGTGGATGACCCCGCTGACCTGGAGTCTCGGTGCCGCGATATTGATGCTGCTGGTGGCCGGCATCGGCCTGGTCTTCTGGTCGGGCCTCAAGCAATGGTTGCATGCCCGCCATGCGCGGCGCGCCGAAGCCCTGCAGCCACCGCCCATCGATGCCGCGCTGGCAAAGGTTCAGGCTTTTGCGGTCGGACACCCGGATTGGGGCCTGCGCGTCTACGAAACGCCCAAAGGATTGCGCGTCATTGTCACTCACGCCGCATTCAGCCCCTCTTCCCCCGAGGTTCAGGCGCTGTTCCAGCAACTCGAGGTTGACCCTCTCTACGCCATGCTGTGCAACCAGCAGCAGTGCTTTCGCGCTCGTGTCAGCGGCAAACCCTGGCGCATGGGCCTGAATGGCCTGTCCACCCAGGAAAGGCGCTGGCCCCTGCCGGCCGCCTCACAGGCTTCGCGCCAGCAGTGGGTATCGGACTACGAGGCCAGATCGGCGCAGTTCGCGGCCTGTCGCTTTATCGACCAGCTGGGTGCGACGACGCAGTGCCCGACGGCACAGACTTTTGTCATCTGGCACGATGAAAGCAGCAAGGCGCACTCCACGCTGGCATTGGCCTGAGTATCTCCGTGACCATTCGCAAAGCCTGTTGCCCTAAACCGGCGTATAAGGTAACAATATATTTTTCGGAACATGCCTGAACCACAGATGCGTCCGACCCTGATCTTCCTCCCATGACAGCTCAGCCATCTTCCGCATCAGCTTTGTCTGCCATCGAATCCAGCGGGGCACGGTTCTCGTCACCCGATTCTGCAACCCCATTCTCCGTACTGGTCGTCGAGGATCAGGCAGTCATGCGCGCTGCTCTGGTGACGGAACTTCGCCAGGCCGGCGTGACCCAGGTGCTGGAAGCCGAAAACGGCCGCACCGCGCTGGCACTGTTTCGCAGCGAAAGACCCGATCTGGTGCTGCTGGACATCCGCCTCCCCGGCGAAGACGGCTACTGGGTCGCGCGTCAGCTGCGCGAGGCCGAGCCCGGGGAGTGGACCCCCATCATCTTTCTCTCCGGCCTGGACAATGATCTTGACGTCTGGCGCGGCATTGAAGCGGGTGGCGACGACTATCTGGTCAAACCCGTCAAACCCATTGTGCTGGTCGCCAAGCTGCGCGCCATGCGCCGCCTGCTGGACATGCGCCGCCGCCTGGTCACGGTCTCTGCAGAGCTGCATCTGGCGAATCAAAAGCTCAACGAAATGGTGGAGCTCGATGCGCTCACGGGTCTGGTCAATCGCCGGGGCCTCGATCGCATGCTGCATGCCGAAATTGCTGCGGCAAGGCGCGAGAGCAGGCCACTGACGCTGATGCTTTGCGACCTCGATCACTTCAAGCACTTCAACGATACCTACGGCCATGTCCAGGGTGACGAATGCCTCAAGCAGGTCGGGCGTCTGCTGCGCGAAGTCTGCGTGCGCCCGCGCGACATCGCCGCACGCTACGGCGGTGAAGAGTTTGCCATGATCCTGCCCAATACCCCGCGCTCCGGCTCGATGACCTTCGCACGCGCTCTCGGCCAAATGCTCAAGTTCCTCAAGATTCGCCCGCCAGGAGCCGCCGAGGATATTCCGCTGACCCTCTCCGGCGGCATTACCACCTGCATTCCCGACGAGCACACCAGCGCCGAATCCATGCTGATGCGGGCTGACGAAGCCCTGTATGCCGCCAAGTCTCAAGGGCGCAACCGCTTCTTCAGCTTCGAGATGCAGATGGACACCATAGAGCAGAGACAGATCTAGCAGTCCGCCAGGCAGCGTTGCGGCACGGCCTACCCAATCGACACTTACCAGCTCCGCTCTCAAGAGACGCTAGGATTGGCGCATTGTCCTGTCAGCCCTTCGGGGCTGACCTCTGCCGTTTTTCTCGAGTGACTGGTTATGCGTCGTCTTCAAATGCGCCTGCCCGATTGGATGCAGGACTGGCTTGAAATCCTGATTCCCGGGGTTCAGATCTTTCTCATCATCCTGGTGGCCTGGCTGATCAACTGGCTCATCAAGCGCATCATCTCGCGCGCAGGCAAGGCATATGACCTGCCTCATGAGCTGCTCATGCCGCTGCGCGGCGTGTTTCGCTGGATCATCATCGCCGCCGCCATACTGGCGATTCTGGAGCGCCTGGGCATGTCGGCTACCGTGCTCTGGACGGCTTTCACCGGCTTTGCCACAGTGGGTGCCGTTGCCTTCTTCGCAGCCTGGAGCGTGCTCTCCAATCTGTTTTGCGCGCTGCTGATCGTTACCGTCGGTCCCTTCCGCCTGGGCGACTATATCGAGGTGCTCGACACTGCCGAGAAGCCTGGCGCCAAGGGCCGCGTGATCGATCTCAATATGCTCTACATCACCTTGCAGGATGACAGCGCACCGGCAGGCATGCCCAATCTGCTGCAGATTCCCAACTCACTGATCTTCCAGCGTGTCATTCGCCGCTGGAAAGGCGGGATGCCGATGGTGACGGAGAACACGCCGGCCACCAGCCAGGAAGAAGCGTGCGCCGTGGCAATCACGACTCCTGGCGGCAGCGCCGCTGCCTCGGGCTGAGAGCGGCTGAGACCCGGCCTCCATGCAAAAGGGCTTCCTGAGAAGCCCTTTTTTGATTCCATCAAGGCAGACGCGGCCTGACCTTGCTCGCAGCCAGCTTGGCATTCACACGGGCCTGCTCCACATCGCTGGCGCGCGCCAGGGCCACGCCCATGCGACGCTTGACAAAGCTCTCGGGCTTGCCGAAGAGGCGCAAATCGGTGCCAGGCACTGCCAGGGCTTGCTCCACACCATCAAACACCAGGCCTTCGGCATCCTGACCGCCGTAGATCACGGCACTGGCTCCGGGGTTGCGCAGGCTGGCATCCACAGGCAGACCCAGAATCGCGCGGGCATGCAACTCGAACTCGCTTTGCCACTGCGTGCACAGCGTCACCAGACCTGTGTCATGAGGGCGTGGCGAGACTTCGCTGAACCAGACCTGCTCACCCTTCACAAACAGTTCCACGCCAAACAGACCCAGGCCGCCCAGGTCGTCGGTGACGGCCTTGGCAATCTGGCGCGATTTCTCCAGCGCTGCTGGATGCATGGGGTGAGGCTGCCAGCTTTCCACATAATCGCCGGCCTGCTGGACATGACCCACGGGGTCGCAGAAATGGGTTTCGATCTGGCCATCCGCGCCCTTGGCGCGCACGGTGAGCTGGGTGATTTCGTAATCGAAGTCGATAAAGCCTTCGACGATCACGCGGCCCTTGGCGACACGGCCGCCGGCCATGGCGTAATCCCAGGCCTTGGCCACATCGGCCGGGCCGTCGATCTTGCTCTGGCCCTTGCCCGAGCTGCTCATCACAGGCTTGACCACACAGGGGTAGCCGATGGCGGGCTGGCCGTCGCTGCCGTCGATCGCGGCCTGCAGCTCGGCCAGGGAGTCGCAGAAACGATAGGGGCTGGTGGGCAGGCCCAGGGTTTCAGCAGCCAGACGGCGAATACCTTCACGGTCCATGGTCAGACGCGCGGCGCGGGCCGTGGGAATGCAGGTGATGATGCCTGCGGCCTCCAGCTCTTCCAGCATGGGCGTGGCAATGGCTTCTATCTCGGGCACGACCAGATCGGGCTTGACCTCTTCGATCAGCGCCTTGAGCTGGGCCGGATCGCTCATGGTGATGGTGCGCGCATGGTGGGCCACCTGCTGGCCAGGCGCGTTTTCATAACGGTCCACAGCAATGGTTTCCACGCCCAGGCGCTGCAGGGCAATCAGCACTTCCTTGCCCAGTTCGCCGCTGCCCAGCAGCATGACTTTGGTGGCATTGGGGGAGAGAGGGGTTCCTAGGGTGGTCATGGTTGCATCCTGCATATATGGGGCCAAGCACCCGATCATAGGCGAGCAGGTAACCCTTTCCTGGCTGCGGCTTGGCAATTCAGCCGCTTTCAGCGCCGAGCTATGAAGCGCATGGCGCGGCTGATTGAAGATTCAGTGCGGCATCGGCGAGTAATGCTCGATGCGGCAGGCACCGCGATTCTTGCATTGCCCGTCCAGATAGCGGTAGCGTACCGTCACGGCTGCGCCAGGACTGGGCCACTGCCTGCGCGGCAGCTCGCTTTGATAGTCCACCGTTTCTGGCCTGAAGCTCAGCGCCGTGCCCGGTTGCGGACACTCGGCATCGCCGCTGGCTTTGGCTTCGAGCACGCGGGTCTGCAACGCACGACCACCGCTTTGCTTTTCTCGCACCTGCACCTTGAGATCGCAGATCTGCCAGTCAGCAGCCTGGACGGCAGCGGCGCAGGCGGTCAAAGCCGCCGCGATCAGAATTCGGAAAAGAGTCATCTGCCTACCTGCAAGCGAGTGGTGTTCATGGCTTTTAAAACTATCACATTGATAGCAAAAAAGCCTCCATAAAAATGGATTGAGGCCAATTTCATGGAAATATCCAGATGACATCAATGCGTCAGACCGACGGCCTTGCCCCCACGCTGCGGAATACTTCCCGCGTCGAACCGCATCTCGGAAGTCCAGACCGCATCGTCCCAGACCCAGGGGCTGCTGGCCTGCTCCAGGCCGAGCACATGAACGCCGCTCAAGTCCTTGACGCGTTCCTTGAGCCAGTCGATCTGATCGCTGCGCACAAATACCAGGCAGGCGATCTCCCAGTCGGGCTGCGTGATGCCCAGGCCGTGCAGCTGCGAAAGCAGCGGGGCATACCATTTCTCGACCCGCTCGTTGAGACGGTTGACCAGCGCCAGCGGATAGCCGGAAGCCGATACCTCGACCACATAGACCTGGCGACGAGCCGGGCGCAATGCCACGAAGGCCGGGCATTGCCAGCCATCGGCCACCTCGTACTTGGGGGCCACAAAAGTCTCACCGTTGGCCGTGAGCAGCTGCATCACGGCTTCTTCATGTCGGTCCATGCTGAATTTCTCCGGCGCGCCGAAAGTGCGCGCAGGCTCACACCTTAGCGCAGCTCAGGCCTCGCCGAAGCAAATTCCGATATCGCGCGCCATGGTCAGCAGCGGGCTGTCCAGCGGCACGGTGCGCTGGGTATTGGCCACATCGGCAATCGCCACACTGCCGATGCGGCCGTTCTGCAGCGTGACCATATGGCCCAGCTGGCCGCCCAGCACCAGTTGCGCCGCATGGTGGCCGAACTGCGTGGCCAGCACCCTGTCAAACGGCGTCGGATCGCCGCCGCGCTGCACATGGCCCAGCACCGTGGTGCGCACCTCGCTCTGGAGATGGGGTTGCAGGCGCTCGCGCAGCACATGGCCGACGCCGCCCAGGCGCACGGGGTCGGGACTGTGCGCAATCCGTTCACGCACCGTCAGGCTCTGGCCGCTTTCCTTGGCCCCCTCGCCGATACAGATGATGGTGTAGCGCTGACGCCGCTCACGCTCCTGACAGACCTTGATGATGGACTGCAGGTCGTAATCGATCTCGGGCAGCAAGATGATGTCGGCGGCACCGGCGATACCGGACTCCAGCGCCAGCCAGCCCGCGTGGCGGCCCATGGTCTCCACGATCATCACTCGGTGGTGGCTCATGGCCGTGCTCTCGATGCGGCGCAGGCTTTCGGTCACCGTGGCCACGGCCGTATCGAAGCCGAAGCTGCGCTCGCAGTTGGCAATGTCGTTATCGATGGTCTTGGGCACCCCCACGCATTGCAGGCCGACCTGTGCCAGGCCGTGGGCCAGACTCATGGTGCCGTCGCCGCCGATGGCGACCACCACATCCAGTGCCAGCGCCTTGACATTGCGCCCCACCTGGGCCAGCGTGGCCGCATCGCGCAGCGGGTTGGCGCTGTTGCTGGTGCCCAGGATCGTGCCGCCAATATGCAAAATGCCGCTGACCTCGTCCCAGCTCAGAGCTCTGACGCGCGGGCTCGCATCCATCAGCCCTTCAAAGCCGTCGGCAATGCCCAGCACCTCGCACTGGCCATGGTTGATCAGGGACTTGGTGACCGCACGGATCACCGCATTGAGGCCGGGGCAATCGCCGCCACCGGTCAGCACACCAACGCGCATGGGCTCGCTCTCCAAAGATTCTCGAGTGCACATCATCCCACGAGAAAGTCGCTGCCAAAGCCTCCCAGGCCTGCACCGCAGTTGAGACTGCTTGTCCCCGACCCCACCTGCTTCAGCGGCTCTAGGGCAGTACAGCCTCCCGGACCTCTTGCTGCGGCTGCAGCAACCAGCGGGCTGTGTGGAATTCCGTCACGCTGTCGCGGTGGGCCACCGAGACCAGCGCCCCGCCTCTGCCCTGCACCAGCTGCACCAGCCGGCTGTAGATCTGTGCTTCGGCAGCATTGTCCAGTGCACTCGTGGCCTCGTCCGCAAACACCCAGGCCGGACGCTTGAGCAAGACTCGCGCCACGGACAGCCGCTGCAGCTCTCCCCCCGACAGGCTGCTGTTCCAGGCCGCCTGGCTGTCCAGCCGCTCCTGCAGCTGCGGCAGCTGCGCCTCGCGCAAGACCTGCTTGAGCTCGGCGTCGCTGTAGCTTGCCGCCGGCTCCGGATAGGCCAGGGCATCGCGCAGGCTGCCGTCGGGAAAATAGGGGCGCTGAGGAATGAACATCGCGTCCAGAGGCCGCTGCACCTGGCCTCGCGCATAGGGCCAGATGCCAGCAAGCGCCCGCAGCAAGGTGGACTTGCCGCTGCCCGAAGGCCCGCTGATCAGCAACCTCTGGCCCGGCCGTATCTCAAGGCTGGCATCCGTCACGATGCGACCGCCTGCGGGCAGGAACACATCGAGAGCCCGGGTCTGCAACTGGGCCGACGGCACGAGCTGCACACCGGCCTGACTGTCTTCCTGCTCGCGCAAGCTCTCGTCAAATCCCGCCAGACGCTCAGTCGTGGCCCGCCAGGCAGCGATATCGGAGTAGTTGTTGACGATCCAGCTCAGCGAATCCTGCACCTGATTGAAGGCGGAGCCTATCTGCATGAGCTGACCCAGCTGGATGGCGCCGCTGAAAAAGCGCGGCGCCGCAATGATGAAAGGGAAGACCACCGCGGCCTGGCCGAAGAAATTGGTAAACCAGCCCAGGCTCTTCTGCTTCTTGATCAGGTTCAGGTAGTTGCTCAGAGCGTCGCCAAAACGCAGGCCGATCTGCGCTCCCTCGACGCGCTCGCCACCGTCCAGGGCGATGGCTTCGGCATGCTCGCGCACGCGGATCAGGTGGTGGCGGAAATTGGCCTCCAGCTGCTGCTGACGGTTGTTGAGACGGACCTGAGGCTTGCCGATCCAGAAGGTGATCGCACTGCCGACCAGACAATACAGTACCGCCATCCAGACCATGAAGCCGGAAATCTGCAGCTGTCCGCCGCCGAACAGGGCCGGCAGACCGATATCGACGACGGAACTCAGGCTCCACAGAATGCCGACGAAGCTCACAAAGGTGACGGCCGCATTCAGCAGCCCCATGGACAGCGACACGGTATAGGTGGTGAAGAGATTCAGGTCCTCCTGAATCCGCTGGTCGGGGTTGTCGGGGGCCTTGGCATTGCCGTCCACGCCATAGCGCCCCAGCTCCAGCCGGTAGAACGCCTTGGCCGACAGCCAGCGCTGCAATATGTGCTCGGTCAGCCAGCGCCGCCAGTTGAGCTGCAGCAACTGCGTCAGATAGAACTTGTAGACCGCGATGACGATATACACCAGGGCCAGCCAGAGAAAGCGCCATAGCTGCTGCCAGAACACCTCGGCCTGCTTGTTCTGCAATGCGTCGTAGAACACACGGTTCCATTCATTGATCTGCACCAGCATGAACACTGCGGCGAGATTGAGGCCTACGATGGCGGCCAGCAGCCCCCAGGCCCTCCATTTCTCCTTGGACTGGAAATAGGGCCGGGTCAGGGTAAAGGCCTGGCGCAGCACGCCTGGCCGGTGTTTGCAGGACTCAAGTCCCGGGCTCTTGGAATTCATGCAGGCTTTCGGTGATTCATGAACAACTGGCGCAGCGGTGATGCCGCTGCCAGGCTTCTGAGCACACCCTAAGCCGGCTAGCTGAGGCCAGACTTAAATGCCGGCAGCGCCCTGCCCGGCCTTCGAAAGACATAAAAAAATCCGCTGCCCTTGCGTCAAAGGCAGCGGATGGCGGGGTCGGCCCAGTACCGCCTAGGGCAACAGATCCAGCGCCTGCAGATAGGCCGGCTGGCGCATCAGATCCTCCCAGGCCTGGGGTTCGGTATCGGGCAGCAACGAGACACGGCGCGATTCGGAGTCGATATCGGGCACCCAGCGGCCATCGCGCAGCGCAGCGTCCATGCCGTCCAGCAACTCATCCACATGCTCGCCCAGACCCAGGCTCTGGTTGCACAGCAGCACCATGTCGCAGCCCGCATTCAGGGCCGTCAACGCAGCATCGGTGTAGCTGATGAGCTCGCCACCGATACGGCGCGCGCCCTCCATGCTGAGGTCGTCGCTGAAGATGGCACCGTCATAGCGCAAGCGGGCACGCAGGATGTCCTTGAGCCATTTTTCGCTGAAGCCTGCCGGGCGCTTGTCCACCTTGGGGTAGATCACATGGGCAGGCATGACGGCGGTGAGCACGCTGGACAGCCAGGGATAGGGGGCAGCGTCTTCGTCGAGAATGGCCGTCAGGCTGCGCTTGTCGACGGGAATGTCCACATGCGAGTCCGCCTTGACAAAGCCGTGACCGGGGAAATGCTTGCCGCAGTTGCCCATGCCGGCCTGCAACAGGCCGTGCATCAGGCTCCTGGCCAGGGCTGCCACCACGCGCGGGTCGCGGTGAAAGCTGCGGTCACCGATGACCGAGGATTCGCCATAATCCAGATCCAGCACGGGCGTGAAGCTGAAATCCACACCGCAGGCGCGCAGCTCCGTCCCCAGCACATAACCGGCGGCCGTGGCGGCGTTCATGGCACGCATGGCGCCACTGCCTTCGCGGTACTTCCTGCCCTTGCCGCCGTCATCCATCCACATCTCGCCAAAGGCGCGCATCGGCGGAATATGCGTGAAGCCATCGGTGCGAAAGCGCTGCACGCGGCCGCCCTCATGGTCCACGCTGATCAGCAGGTCGGGCTTGACGGCCTTGATATCGGCGCACAGCTGGACCAACGCGCTGCGGTCCTCCCAGTTGCGCTTGAAGAGAATGATGCCGCCCACCAGAGGATGGGCCAGGCGTGCGCGGTCCACATCGGTCAGCGATGTACCTGCAATATCGATGATGAGAGGGGCGTGCATGCTCATGATGTACTTTGTTTTTGATAGCTACTAGCGCTTATCCATTGAGCGCTAGCACCATATTTCATTATTTTCTTTCGACCACGCAAAAGCTGGCTGCATAGTCGGACTCATCGGTGACTGAAAGATGGGCCGTCAGATTGTTCTTCTCAAACCATTCCTTGAGTTCGCCATGCAGACGAATCGCAGGCTGGCCGCTGGGCAGCTTGATGACTTCGCAATGGCGCCAGGTCATGGGCATGACCATGCCCATTCCCACGGCCTTGCTGAACGCTTCCTTGGCAGAAAAGCGCGTGGCCATATAGCGGATGCCTCGTTCGGGCCAGCGCTCGCTGCGCGCCTTCCAGGTCGCCAATTCGCCATCGGCCAGAACCTTGCGGGCAAAACGCTCGCCATGCTTTTCCAGGCTTGCGCGTATGCGGCGCACATCGCAGATATCGGTGCCGATGCCGTAGATCATCCCTGGCTCCTTATAGAGAAAAATGCTGCAAGCGCTTATCTACCAAGCGTTGAAAGCTATATTTTCAGGACTTCTTCTGTGCCATGCCAGAGTCGATGCAGGCCTGGTAGGCCTTGACGGTCTCGGCATAGCCCAGCTCCAGTGCATCGGCGATCAGGGCATGGCCGATGGAGACTTCGGCCAGACCGGGCACCCGGGCTACAAAGACGGCCAGATTGTCGCGGTTCAGGTCATGGCCGGCATTGATGCCCAGGCCCGCATCCAGCGCGGCCTGGGCGGCCATGGCATAGGCTTGCAGTTGCTGCTCCTGCCCGGACTTGCCCCAGTTGGCGGCAAAAGGCTCGGTGTAGAGCTCCACGCGGTCGGCGCCGACGGCCTTGGCAGCCGCCATCTGCTCGGGAATGGGGTCCATGAACAGGCTCACGCGCACGCCCAGCGCCTTGCATTCGGCAATCAGCGGCTTGAGGCGCTCGGCATCCTGGGGAAAGCTCCAGCCATGGTCGCTGGTGAACTGGTCTTCGCTGTCGGGCACGAAGGTGGCCTGATGCGGACGCGTCTGGCGGATGAAATCCATCAGGTTCTGCGTGGGATTGCCTTCGATATTGAATTCGGCCTCAGGCCAGTTCTTGAGCAGCTCGTGCAGCTCGAACACATCCTGCGCACGGATATGGCGCTCATCGGGACGCGGGTGAATGGTGATGCCCTGCGCTCCCGCTTCAAGGCAGATCTGCGCCGCACGCGTCACCGATGGAATGCCCAGATGGCGGGTATTGCGCAGCAGCGCCACCTTGTTGACATTGACCGAAAGCGCGGTGCGGGGGGAGGCAGAGGTATTCATAGCGATTGCAGATCCATCATCAGCTGGCGGGTGCGCAGCATGGTTGAGCCGCAATGGTATTGCAGAAGATGGCGCAATTGCGGCTTCAGGGCCTGGGCCACTTCGGGCTCGGCCAGCGCGTTCAGGGTTCGCGGAAATGGCTGCTCGGCCTGCAGCGCCAGCTCTATGCCCTGCCACTGCAGGCCGGTCAGCGCCGCGCGTTCGTAGCCTGCGGCCTGGCGCAGGCCACCGTCGGCCACCAGGGTGTAGCGAAAAACACTGTTGACCTGGCTGAGTGTGGCGCTTTCCTGCCTCAGATCGGGCAGGTGACCGAGTTCGCGCAGCAGCACCAGCTCGAAGGCGCGCAGCACGGGTTCGATGGCCTCGGTAGTGCCGCCATGCTGGCCTGCCAGCACGCGCACCACACCGGCATAGATGTCGAACAGCGCCGCATACGGATCATCGCGCGCCAGCAGGCGCAGCAGCAGCTCGTTCAGGTACATGCCCGACCACAGTGCATCGCCCTGGGGCATGACATGGCCGCCCGCCCATTCCGCGCCCTTGAGCGTGTGAATCTCGGCATTGCCCTCCGCACCCAGCGTGTAGCTGAGCTTGAGCGGCTGCAGCGGCAGCAGCACGGGGCGAAAGTTGGAGGTATGACGCTTGACTCCCTTGGCCGCGAGCGCCACGCGCCCGCGATGGCGCGTGAACACCTCCAGGATCAGGCTGGATTCGCTCCAGTCGTACTGGTGCAGGATATATGCGGGTTCGTCGCCGACGCGTTTGGCGCTAGCCATGAATTGCTCCGTACCACAACAAAAATGTGAAGGGGGCGGTTTTGCCGCCGGGCCGCCCCAAGGCAAAACCCGGCCTAAGCCGGGTCAGGGTCCCCTCGGGGGCAGCGAGCACACGCAGTGAGCGAGCGTGGGGGTCAAAAAAGTTTACTCGTAGCCGAAGGATTTGACCCGGGCCTCGTCATCGGCCCAGCCGGACTTGACCTTGACCCAGACTTCCAGGAACACCTTGGCGTTGAGCAGCTTTTCCAGTTCCTGGCGGGTTTCGGTGGAGATGCGCTTGAGGCGCTCGCCGCCCTGGCCGATCACCATGGCCTTGTGGCCGTCGCGCTCGACCACGATGGTGGCGGCAACGCGCATGAAGCGACCGAACTTGGGGCTGGGCTCCTCCTCGAACTTGTCGATGACCACGGTGGAGGTATAGGGCAGCTCGTCGCCCGTGAAGCGGAACAGCTTCTCGCGCAGGGTCTCGGAAGCCAGGAACTTCTCGCTGCGGTCGGTCAGTTCGTCCTCGCCGTAGAACCAGGGCTGCTGCGGCAGGTATTTGGCGCAGATGCCATACATGCGCTCAATATCCTTTTTGTTCTTGGCCGACATGGGCACGAACTCGGCAAAAGGATGGCGCTCCTGCATATCGCGCAGCCAGGGAGCGATCTCGGCGCGGCGACCCACGGTATCGAGCTTGTTGGCGATCAGGAGCGTGGGAATGCCGGGCTTGAACAGGCTCAGCACCTTGGCATCGGCCAGCGTGAAGCTGCCCGCCTCCACCACGAACAGGATCAGGTCCACATCTCCGATGGCGCCCATCACGGTCTTGTTGAGCGACTTGTTCAGGGCGGTGGAATGCTTGGTCTGGAAGCCGGGGGTATCCACAAAGACGAACTGGGTCTCGTCCTTGGTGCGGATGCCGGTGATGCGGTGGCGCGTAGTCTGGGCCTTGCGCGACGTGATGGAGATCTTCTGGCCCACCAGTGCGTTCATCAGCGTGGACTTGCCCACATTGGGCTTGCCGACGATGGCGATCAGGCCGCAGCGCTGCTCTTCGGGCGCGTAGACGCGCGCCGGAGCCTCCTCTTCCTGGTCGCGGATGGCGGTCGGCGTGCTGCCGGGCTTGGCAGCAGCCAGCATGGCGCTGATGTAGTCCAGGCTGGGGTCGCTGATATCGGTAGTCACAGACTTGGGGCCTTTTTGGCCCTTGGCTTTTTCTGCACCTGCGGTGCCCGCTATCTTTTTCTTAGCAGCATCGGTCATGGATTTTTGGCTTTCACTTTTTCCAGCAAGGCAGCGGCGGCTGCCTGCTCGCCCATGCGACGGGATGCTCCCGAGCCCTGGGCGCTGATATTCCATTCGGCAATCGTGCACTCGACCTTGAAGGTCTGCTTGTGCGCCGCGCCACTGATTTCCACCACATGGTATTGCGGCAGCTTCATGCGCTTGCCCTGTAGCAATTCCTGCAGTGCGGTCTTGGGGTCTTTGTCGGCCGCACGCATATGGGGGTTGATGTCCACGCCCTCGAAGAGGTGGTGGACGACTTTCTCGCCTGCGGCAAAGCCGGCATCGAGGTAGACGGCACCGATCAGCGCCTCCACGGCATCGGCCAGGATGGACGGGCGCTGCTTGCCACCGGACTTGGCTTCGCCCTCACCCAGGCGCAGCAAATCAGGCAGCTGCAGCTTCAGCGCAATCTTGTGCAGCGTGCCTTCCTTGACGAGATTGGCCCGAACACGCGAGAGATCGCCTTCGGGCATGGAAGCCAGCTTGGCATAGAGCAAGCTGGAGATGGCCAGACTGAGCACCGAGTCGCCCAGAAACTCCAGTCGCTCGTTGTTGTCGGCCGAAAAGCTGCGGTGCGTGATGGCACGCTGCAGCAGCGCCGGGTTGGCAAATTGATGTTGCAGCCTTTGCTGCAGAGCGACTAGAGCAGGTTCCACCTGAAAGGTCTATTTCTTGAAACGGTAAACAAGGTAGGCAGGGCCTGCCAGATGAATCTCACGGGAATACTCGAAGCCCACGACGATCTTGTCGTTGACCTTGGTCACGTTCAGATCGTTGCCGGAGATGGACTTGAAATCATCAATGGAGGCCGAACGATCGAAGCTGGCCTTGACTTCGGCAACGGTACTGCCTTCAGCGGCGGCCTTGTTGGCCGCCTTGGTGATGGCCTGGTACTCCAGGAAGACGGGCACCGATTGTGCGCCAATTGCGGCAACCGCCACGATGATGGCCACGAGAAACACCAGACCGATGAAGGACAGACCACGCTGCCTGGAGCGCGATGCCAGATTTTTCATGCTTTTCCCCTCGCAAGTCGGGCATGTTCCTGCCCGTGTATCCCAGAAAAATGACGAAACGATTGCCAATGCTCAGTGGAAACGGCCGATACGGCCCAGATCACCGAAGTTCATCCAGACAAAGAATGCCTTGCCCACGATGTTCTGGTCCGGCACAAAGCCCCAGTAGCGCGAATCCAGCGAGTTGTCGCGGTTGTCGCCCATCATGAAGTAATGGCCTTCTGGCACCTTGCAGGTCACGCCTTCAACGCTGTAGCGGCAGTTTTCCTTGAAATCGAAGTTGCTTGCCCCCTGAATGAAGGCCGGCACATCGTTGTTGACGATGGCGCGGTGCGCCTGCTCGCCCAGAGTTTCCTCGAACTGCTTGAAGTAGCGCATCACGTCACGGTCCAGAAAGTCCGGCAGCTCGCGCGTGGGCAGCTCCTTGCCGTTGATGCTCAGACGCTTGTTGATATAGGCCACTTCATCGCCGGGCACGCCCACCACACGCTTGATGTAGTCCAGCGTGGGCTGGGGCGGGTAGCGGAACACCATCACATCGCCACGCTGGGGCTTGTTGCCTTCGGTGATCTTCTTGTTGATCACGGGCAGACGGATGCCGTAGGTGAACTTGTTGACCAGGATCAGATCGCCCACCATCAGCGTCGGAATCATGGAGCCCGAGGGAATCTTGAACGGCTCGAACAGGAAGGAGCGCAGCACGAAGACGATGGCGATCACCGGGAACAGACCGGCGGTCCAGTCCAGCCACCAGGGCTGCATGAGAATGCGACCCTTGGCGTCTTCGGAGACTTCGATGTCAGTCTTGGCAATGCCCATGCGATCCAGCTCGGCGCGGCGCTCGACGGCGGCCTGCTCCAGCGCAGCCGCAGCCGCGCGGCGCCGAGGCCAGAAGTAAAAGCGCTCGGCCAGCCAGTACACGCCGGTCACCACGGTTGCCAGAAACAGCAGCAGCGCGAAGTTGCCCTCGATGGAGCCGGTGTACCAGGCCGCGATATAGCCTACAAAGGCCGCCAGGATGGCGGCCGTGATCCACTGCATGACTTGCATCAATCCTCCACTTGCAGAATGGCCAGGAAGGCTTCCTGCGGCACTTCCACCGAACCGATCTGCTTCATACGCTTCTTGCCGGCCTTCTGCTTTTCGAGCAGCTTGCGCTTACGCGTGATGTCGCCGCCATAGCACTTGGCCAGCACGTTCTTGCGCATGGCCTTGACGGTTTCACGCGCAATGATGTTGGCACCGATGGCAGCCTGGATGGCCACATCGAACATCTGACGGCTGATGATCTCGCGCATCTTGGCAACCACGGCGCGGCCGCGATACACGGACTGCGAGCGGTGCACGATGATGGACAGTGCATCCACCTTTTCGCCGTTGAGCAAGATATCGACCTTCACCACGTCGGACGCGCGATATTCCTTGAACTCATAGTCCATGGAGGCATAGCCGCGCGAGACGCTCTTGAGCTTGTCGAAGAAGTCCAGCACGATTTCGCCCAGCGGCATCTCGTAGGTCAGCATGACCTGACGGCCGTGGTATTGCATATTCATCTGCACGCCACGCTTCTGGTTGGCAAGCGTCATCACCGGGCCCACATAGTCTTGCGGCATGTAGAGGTGCACGGTCACGATGGGCTCGCGGATTTCCTGGATGCGGCCGACATCGGGCATCTTGGACGGATTTTCCACATCGATCAGCTCGCCATCACCCTTGACCACCTGGTAGACCACGCTGGGGGCCGTGGTGATCAGATCCTGGTCGAATTCACGCTCCAGACGCTCCTGCACGATTTCCATGTGCAGCAGGCCCAGGAAACCGCAGCGGAAGCCAAAGCCCAGAGCCTGCGAGACTTCGGGCTCGAACTGCAGTGCCGCATCGTTGAGCTGCAGCTTTTCCAGAGCATCGCGCAACTGGTCATACTCACTGGCTTCGGTGGGGTACAGACCCGCAAACACCTGGGGCTTGACCTCCTTGAAGCCAGGCAGGGGCTTGTCGGCAGGCCCCAGATTGTTGGGCAGCTTTTTTTCCAGCGTGATGGTGTCACCCACCTTGGCGGCCTTCAACTCCTTGATGCCGGCAATGATGTAACCCACCTCACCGGCCCTGAGCACGTCGCGCGGCTGGTTGGCAGGAGTGAACACGCCGATGCTGTTGGCTTCATAGGCAGCACCGCTGGCCATCATCTTGAAGCGCTCGTTCTTCTTGAGTTCGCCATCCACCACGCGCACCAGCATCACGACGCCCACATAAGGGTCGAACCAGCTGTCCACGATCATGGCGCGCAGAGGGCCATCGGGATTGCCCTTGGGGGCCGGCACCTTGGCCACGATGGCTTCCAGAATCTCGTCGATGCCCATGCCGGTCTTGGCCGAACAGGGAATGGCGTCGCTGGCATCGATACCGATCACGTCCTCGATCTCGGCCTTGGCATTCTCGGGATCGGCCTGGGGCAGGTCCATCTTGTTGAGAACGGCGAATACCTCCACGCCCAGATCAAGCGCCGTGTAGCAGTTGGCCACGGTCTGGGCCTCCACGCCCTGGGAGGCATCAACCACCAGCAGACCGCCTTCGCAGGCGGACAGCGAACGCGAGACTTCATAGGAGAAGTCCACGTGACCGGGGGTGTCGATCAGGTTCAGGTTGTAGACATTGCCGTCCTTGGCCTTGTACTGCAGGGCCGCGGTCTGGGCCTTGATGGTGATGCCGCGCTCTTTCTCGATGTCCATCGAGTCCAGCACCTGGGCTTCCATATCGCGTTCGGCGAGGCCGCCGCAGCGCTGGATCAGGCGGTCCGCCAGCGTGGACTTGCCATGGTCAATGTGCGCAATGATGGAGAAATTACGGATGTGATTCATCAACGAGAAAGACAGCTTGGAATTGAAAAAAGTGGCCTGCAGCAGCAAGAAAAAAGGGCGCGTCCCTCAAGCGGCGCGCCCTTAACCAACAATCTCTGGCAACTGCGATAGTTGGGACTTTATTGTAGGCAAAACTGGCCGCAAGCCAAGACCCAGCAAGGCTTGACAAGTTTCGGTTTGTGATCTTCGAATTCATTTATCAACAAATTATCCACAAACCAGAAAACACCGTTTAGCCATCAGCAGCCGGAGATTGCAAAGGCTTTTGCACCGCTTGAAAACCGCCTGTCAGCGTGATTTTTTGCGTCCAACCACCATGCATTTGCGTGGGATTCTACCCAATGGCATAGGGGCACTGACAGGCTGAGGGCTTGTTGTCATTTCAGATCACGAAATGGCAACAAGCCCATGCAGGCTTTTCACCACAGTTATTTGGCAGGGCGAATCAACACATACTGCGCCCAGTCACCACGGCGCACCAGCACATTGACGGGTTTGGACTTGTCGGCCTTGGCCCAGGCGGCCTCGAAGCTCTTGAGATCCGAGACTTCCGCATTCGCCAGTTGCAGGATCACATCACCTTCACGCAGGCCGGCACGGGCTGCGGCATCCACCGCAGCCGACACGCGCACGCCGCCCTTGATGGCCAGCTCCTTCTTCTGCGCAGCCGTCAGCTCGCTCAGCGTCAGACCCAGCGACTTGTTCTCCAGCGTGCCGGATGGAGTCTTGCCTGCACCGCCGCTGCCAGCCTTGGTCTTGGCAGATTCGTCGGAAGGCACTTCGGCAATCACCATGCTCAACTCCTTGAGCTTGCCACGGCGCAGCACGGTAATGCTGCTCTTGGTGCCGGGCTTGGTATTGCCCACCAGACGCGGCAGATCGGAGACCTTCTCGATGGCCTTGCCATCGAACTTGGTGATCACGTCGCCCGCCTCCACACCGGCCTTGGCCGCAGGAGAGTCCGGCTCGACGGCCGACACCAGGGCGCCTTCTGGCTTGCCCAGGCCTATGGACTCGGCCACATCCTTGGTCACGGGGCCGATCTGCACGCCGATACGCCCGCGCGTGACCTTGCCGGTGGCGCGCAGTTGATCGCTGACACGAATCGCTTCATCCACGGGAATTGCAAAGCTGATGCCCATGAAGCCACCCGAGCGCGAATAGATCTGGCTATTGATCCCCACCACCTCGCCGCGCATATTGATCAGCGGTCCGCCCGAGTTGCCGGGATTGATGGCCACGTCGGTCTGGATAAAGGGCAGATAGTCGCCGGTATCGCGCTGCTTGGCCGAGACAATGCCGGCAGTGACCGAATTTTCGAGCCCGAAGGGCGAGCCTATCGCCATGACCCACTCGCCCACGCGCAGCTTGCTCACATCGCCGATCTTGACTGCGGGAAGCCCTTTGGCATCGATCTTGACCACGGCCACATCGGTACGCTTGTCTGCGCCGACTATCTTTGCCTTGAACTCCCGCTTGTCGGTCAGCGTGACGATGACCTCATCGGCGCCATCAACCACATGGGCATTGGTCATCACATAGCCGTCAGCCGTGAGGATGAATCCGGAGCCCACGCCACGTGGCTGCTCTTCCTCGGACTGACCGCCCTTAGGCGAGCGCTGACGCGGCACATTGGGCACGGGAAGGCCGAAGCGGCGAAAGAACTCCAGCATGTCTTCATCCATGCCCAGAGCTTCGGCGCTGTTGTTGGAGACCTTCTCCAGCGTTCGAATGTTGACCACCGAAGGACCGACCTGATCGACCAGATCCGTGAAGTCCGGCAGGCCGCGCGCCGTTGCAGCACTTTGGGCATGAGCAGCAGTAACCGGCAGCATGCCTCCTGCGATCAGGGCCGCGATCGCCATCGAACTGGCAATGGCTGTAGCCGAAACACGGGATTTGAGCGTCATCCAGGCTGGTGTGCGCATCGTTTTTATTCCTTGTTCGAGTCGTCGGACAGAACGGGTCGCCAAATCAGACCCATGAGAGAAAACAGGTGAGAGCATTGAAGCGCATTCTGGCAAAAGCCGCCATCGACCGAAAGCGCTCCGGCCCGTCAAATTGGGCACAGATAAAACAGTATCTGCGCCCAACTGATCCTAAATCAATAGCTGCGTACGCAAGCAGCATAAAAGCCTAGGCTTGAAACCATGCATTTCAGGCCTAAGACTGCTGTGCGAAGAAGCATCAATGGCGGGTAGCCGTGGCAAAGCCTGCATTGCGCAAAAAGCTGGCAGGCATCTGCAGATTGGGCGCGCTGCTTTGTTGAGGGTGAGAAGCCAGCAGCTCGTCCAGACGCGGATCACGCAGCATCACGGTCTGGCCGTTGGGACCAGCAACTGCCACCACGGTGGAAGACTGGGCTTCCGAACCCAAGGGCATGGCCGTCTCCTCACTGCCAGAAACAGGCTGGCTCAAGCCCAGCGATGCGGCAGGCGCGGCGGCCACCACGGCATTCGGGCTGAGAGCGGCGAGTTGCGCCCCACCCTGGCGACCGTACAGCCCCCCCGAGCCTGCAAGCATGACTCCCCAGCCAACGGCGGCCACGGCTGCAACCGAGGCAAAGCCGGCTGCCATCTTCCAGCGAAAGACCGATGCATTGGCCGCCTGACGGGCAGGCAGGCTGACCACCGTTGCGCCGTTGCCCAGTGCCTGGCCCCGCTCCTCGGCTGCAGTGATCTGCTCCAGACCGCCCAAGCCCAGGGAACTGGCCACATCTGCGGTCACTCCGGGCAGATGGATGCCGCGGATCGGCTCGCGCTCCATATGGGCGCGCACGCCGCTCAGAATATCGTGCTGGCTGTGATGGGCCAGTTCGGGAGAACGCAGCACATCGCCAATCAGGTGATACATGGCCCAGGACTGCCGGCCTTCGTCGCTTTCCGCATAGGAAAGCACGGCCTGCATCCGGACCGAGGAGGCTTCGCCATCCACCAGGGCCGACAACTGTTCCTGCTTGATCAGATCGTCATTCATGAAGTTCACCTGCTCGTCTTGCCTGTACTACCAACGCTTTCCACCCTGGCGCTCCAGCAGGGGCTTGACCCTGGCCGAAATCGCTTCGCGTGCCCGAAAGATGCGCGAGCGCACCGTGCCTATGGGGCAGTCCATCGCCTGCGCGATTTCCTCATAGCTTAGCCCCTCGATTTCGCGCAGCGTGACCGCCTGGCGCAAATCCTCGGGCAAAGCTTCCATGGCGGCATTGACGGCTTCGGCAATTTCACGCGCCGCCAACACTGTTTCCGGGGTTTCCTGAGTCGTTAGTTCCTGTCTGTGAACAGAAGTTTCATCCTCATCGTCCCCAGTGTGTAACGCGCTCTCGGTCATCACCGGCGAGCGATGCATTTCCATCAAGGCCTTCTTGGCCGTGTTGACGGCAATGCGGTACAGCCAGGTGTAGAACTGGGCCTCGCCGCGAAACTGGTGCAAGGCCTTATAGGCGCGGATGAAGGTTTCCTGCGTGATGTCGGGCACCAGATCGACATCGCGCACCATGCGGCCCACCAGACGTTCGATACGACGCTGGTACTTGATGACCAGCAGCTCAAAAGCCCGCGTGTCGCCAGCATTGGCTCGTTCGACCAGAGCCAGATCGCTGTCGGCAGAGGGAGTGGGAAAATCGGGAGGTGTCATGAAAGGCCAAGCGGCGTGCTGCCATAACCGGCGAAGGCCTAGCCTTGCTCTGCCAGCGGCACGATGGAGGAATATACCGCACGCCGCAAGTCTCCCCACTGCTCAGGGCTGTGTCGCTGAGACAAGAAAATCCATAGCACCTTGCGCCTGTCGCCCTTGGTCCTGAACACCAAAACATCCGAAACACTGAGCCAAAGCCAGTGGCCACCATCAAGCCCCACCGCCAGCCGCACAGGCAGTGACCGAGCGGTTGACAGGTTTTCGGCCTCCAGCATCCAATGCTCACCATTCCAGAGCAGACGTCCTTGCGGCCAGTTACGCCACTGTCCGCAAAGCAGCACCGCAGTCAGGATCAAGGCGGGTAAAGCCAGCAACACCTGCAACCAGCCCGATTGGACGTGCAGGCACCAGACCAGCAGGGCCATCAGCAATACTATGCCGGTCAGCAGCAGCACCCCTCCGGCCCAGCCAGGCCGGAAGAAGACATAGGCAACGGCAGGAGCATGGTAGCGGGCACTCATGGGCTGACCATGTGCGAAAAACCGGCTGCCGCAAAGCTAGGGAAAGCACGATCAAGCCGCACATAGAGCAAAGCCCGCAAGGCCTGGGCCTGTGCGGGCTTGTGCAGAAGCGGCTAGCAGCGACTCAGACGCGCTTGAAGACCAGCGTGCCGTTGGTGCCACCGAAGCCGAAGTTGTTCTTCACGGCGACTTCCAGCTTGGCGTCACGCGCCGTATTGGCGCAATAGTCCAGATCGCACTCTGGATCCTGGTTGATCAAGTTGATGGTCGGAGGAATCTTCTGGTCGTGCAGCGCCATCACGGTGAAAACGCTCTCGATACCACCTGCGCCACCCAGCAGGTGACCCGTCATGGACTTGGTCGAGCTGACCACCAGATTCTTCTTCGCAAACTCGCCCATGGCCGCCTTGATGGCATTGGACTCGTTCGCATCGCCCAGCGGCGTGGACGTTCCGTGCGCATTAAGGTAGTTGACCTGATCCTGGTTCACACCGGCATTGCGCAAAGCATTGAGCATGGCGCGGCGGGGGCCGTCCATGTTGGGAGCCGTCATGTGACCTGCGTCGGCACTCATGCCAAAGCCTGCCAGCTCCGCGTAAATCTTGGCGCCACGGGCCTTGGCATGTTCGTACTCTTCGAGCACCAGCACGCCGGCACCTTCGCCGAGTACGAAGCCGTCACGATCCTTGTCCCAGGGGCGCGAGGCAGCCTTGGGGTCGTCGTTGCGCGTGGAAAGCGCACGCATGGCAGCGAAGCCGCCGACCCCCAGAGGCGAGACGGTGGCTTCCGTACCACCGGCCACGACGATGTCAGCATCGCCGTATTCGATCATGCGTCCGGCTTCGCCGATACAGTGCAGGCCTGTGGTGCAGGCTGTCACGATCGACAGATTCGGCCCCTTGAAGCCAAATCGCATGGACACATGCCCTGCCACCATATTGATGATGGAAGCAGGCACGAAGAACGGCGTGATGCGGCGAGGACCGCGGGCAGCCAGTTCTGCGTGAGTGTTTTCGATCAGCGGCAGGCCGCCAATGCCCGAGCCGATCACGCAGGCAATGCGTGTGGCCAGGTCTTCGGACAGGGCTTCACCTGTGGGCAGGCCTGCGTCCAGAACGGCTTGCTCCGCAGCCGCGATGCCGTAATGAATGAAGGTATCCATGGAGCGCGCATCTTTGGCGCTCATGTACTTCTCCACATCAAATCCCTTGACCTCACCCGCAATCTTGCAGGAGAAGTTCGATGCATCGAACTTGGTGATGAGGTCAATACCGGACTGGCCGGCCAAAAGATTGGCCCAGGCTTCGCCCACCGTGTTACCCACGGGGGAGATGCAGCCCAGACCGGTCACGACAACGCGACGACGGCTCATGCGTTCAAACCTTTAACTGATCGCTGAAAAAAGACCTTAGGCCTTTTGGTGGGTATTGGCGTAGTCGATGGCGTTTTGCACCGTCGTGATCTTCTCTGCGTCTTCGTCAGGGATCTCGATGCCGAATTCATCTTCCAGGGCCATCACCAGTTCCACTGTGTCCAGGGAGTCAGCGCCCAGGTCAGCCACAAAGGCCTTTTCGTTGGTCACTTGGGACTCTTCAACGCCGAGTTGTTCGGCAATGATTTTTTTGACACGTGCTTCGATATCGCTCATGGTTTCCCTCAGGGGGTTGTGAATGAACCCGCGATTCTAGCCGTTTCGGGAGAAGCCCCTTGGCGGCTGGCCGTCGCGAGGAAACGGCCACTGAACTTGCAAAAGTGTTCAGCTTCTGGCAGCAAGTGCGACAAACGCCGCGCAAACTGCCGAAATTTCTTACATGTACATGCCGCCGTTGACGTGCAGTTCCTGACCCGTCACATAGCCGGCACCAGCAGAAGCCAGATAGGCTACGGCATGCGCAATGTCACTGGGTTGACCCAGATCGCCCATGGCGATCTGGGCCTTGAGCGCAGCCTTCTGCGCCTCTGGCAGATCTGCCGTCATGTCCGTGGCGATGAAGCCGGGAGCCACGCAGTTCACGGTGATGCCGCGGCTGCCCAGTTCCTTGGCCAGGGCACGGGTCATGCCAGCCACGCCAGCCTTGGCTGCGGCGTAGTTGGCCTGACCGGCATTGCCCGAGGCACCGACCACGCTGGTGATGCTGATGATGCGGCCGAAACGCTGCTTCATCATGGGACGAATAGCCGCACGGCTGACTCGGAAAACAGCCTTCAGATTGGTGTCGGTGACGGCATCCCAGTCGTCATCCTTCATGCGCATCGCCAGGGTATCGCGGGTGATGCCGGCGTTATTGACCAGCACATGCAGGCCGCCGTCATTCTTGACAATGGAGTCGATCAGGGCATCCACGGCAGCGCCGTCGGTCACGTTCAGCGTGACACCACGGCCACCGAAGGCGGACAGCGCCTGGCTGATCTTTTCAGCACCGGCATCCGAGGTGGCAGTGCCAATCACTTGATAGCCCTTGGAGGCCAGCTCCTGCGCGATGGCGGCACCAATGCCACGGGTGGCACCGGTGACCAGGGCAACCTGGGGCTTGGTCTGGTTATCAGTCATGCGAGCAATTCTTTCACGTCAGCCAGGGTGGCTGCATCAAACAGGGGAACACCCGTCAGGTCGGCGTCAATACGCTTGACCATGCCGGCCAGCACCTTGCCGGGTCCACACTCCACGATATGGGTCACGCCGCGTGCCTTGATGGCCTGCACGCACTCCACCCAGCGCACCGGACCAAAGGCCTGACGATACAGGGCATCGCGAATCGCATCAGCGTCCGTCTGGACGGTGACGTCGATATTGTTGATGACGGGAATCGAGGGTGCAGCCAGCGTCAGCTCGGCCAGCGCGGCCTTGAGCTTTTCTGCAGCGGGCTTCATTAGGCTGGAGTGGAAAGGTGCGGAGACCGGCAGAGGCAGGGCGCGCTTGGCACCGGCCGCCTTGACCGCTTCGCAGGCCTTTTCCACGGCCAGCTTGCTGCCGGCAATCACGGTCTGACCAGGGTCGTTGAAGTTCACGGCTTCCACCACTTCAGCGCCGCCCAGCTGGGCCGTCACTTCGGCACAGACTGCCTTGACCTTTTCGGCATCCAGCGCCAGCACGGCCGCCATGCCGCCCGTGCCCACAGGCACGGCATCCTGCATGGCAGCAGCACGCAGACGCACCAGGGGTGCGGCCTGAGCCAGCGTCAGCACGCCGGACGCAACCAGCGCGGAGTATTCACCCAGGGAGTGACCGGCCACGGTATCGGGCAGCGCACCGCCTTCGGCCTGCCAGACACGCCAGGCCGCCACACCGGCCACCAGCATCACGGGCTGGGTATTGGTGGTCAGCGCCAGCGCTTCCTTGGGGCCTTGCTTGATCAGCAGACCCACATCCTCACCCAGAGCTTCGGAGGCCTCAGCCACGGTCTGGGCCACGACAGGATGGTCACCCCAGCCGTCCAGCATGCCTACGGACTGAGAGCCCTGGCCAGGAAATACAAATGCGAACTTCTTCATATTTCTTAGTATAAAAATTGCCTGAAACGCTTATCTATATTTCGTTTAAAGCTACATTTTGAGGAGCACAGCACCCCAGGTGAAGCCACCACCCACACCTTCGAGTAGCACAGTCTGGCCTTTTTTGACCTGACCGCTGCGCACGCCATGGTCCAGCGCCAGGGGAATCGACGCAGCCGAGGTGTTGCCATGCTGATCAACGGTCACTACCACCTTGTCCATGGACAGCTTGAGCTTTCGCGCCGTGCTTTGCATGATGCGAATATTGGCCTGATGCGGAATCAGCCAATCGATGTCGGCATCCGTCAGACCTGCCTTTTCCAGTGCGGAGCGAGCCGCCTTGTCCAGCACGCTCACTGCCAGCTTGAACACGGCCTGACCGTCCATCTTGAGCAAGGGATCGCCCAGCACATTGCCGCCGGAGACATTGCCCGGCACGCAGAGAATGCCGACATGACTGCCATCGGCGTGCAGCTCGGTGGACAGAATGCCGGGCTCGTCGGACGCCTCCAGCACCACGGCGCCGGCGCCGTCGCCGAACAGCACGCAGGTCGTGCGGTCGTTGAAATCCAGGATGCGGCTGAAGACTTCGGAGCCCACCACCAGCACGCGCTTGGCAGCGCCGGTCTGGATCATGGAATCGGCCACCGTCAGGGCATAGACGAAACCGCTGCACACCGCCTGCACATCAAAGGCAGGGCAACCGTTGCTGATGCCCAGCTTGTGCTGCAGGATGGCGGCCGTCGAGGGAAACACCATGTCCGGAGTGGACGTGGCGACAATGATCAGATCGATATCCGAAGCCTCTATGCCTGCAGCCTCGATAGCCTTGCGACTGGCTTCCAGAGCCAGGTCGCTGCTGGTCACATCGGGCTCGGCAAAGTGGCGAGCACGAATGCCTGTGCGCTCGACGATCCACTCGTCCGAGGTTTCCAGGCCGCGCTGAGCCAGCTCGGCTGCGAGGTCGTTATTGGTCAGGCGGCGGGGCGGCAGGTAACTGCCGGTGCCAATGATGCGTGCGTAGCGTCTCATGTCTTCTATCAGGGCGCCGAAGTTCCAGATTCCGTCTGTGCTGCCAGCAGCAATGGTGCGGCAGCAGCAATACGGCTGCGGACACGGTCAAGCAGGTTGTTGCGTGCCGCATCATACGCGCGGTTCAAAGCATGCTCGAATGCCATTGCATCGGCCGAGCCATGGCTTTTGAAGACCAGCCCTCGCAGACCCAGCAACGCGGCACCGTTGTAACGACGGTGATCAACACGCTTCATCAGCGCAGATAGCACCGGATAGGCAATAATGGCAGCAATCTTGGTGAAGATGTTGCGCTTGAACTCTTCCTTGAGAATCCCCGAGATCATCGAGGCAACCCCCTCGGTGGTCTTGAGCGCGACGTTACCAACGAAACCATCGCACACGACAATGTCCACCACACCCTTGAAGGTGTCGTTGCCTTCCACATTGCCGTAGAAGTTGAGGTTGCCCGCATCGCCTGCAGCGCGCAGCAGCTCGCCGGCACGCTTGATGACTTCGCTGCCCTTGATCAGCTCTTCACCGATATTGAGCAGGCCGACGCTGGGTGCTTCCGTGTTCTTGAGCGCCGACACCAGGGCCGAGCCCATGACCGCAAACTGCAGCAGATGCTCCGCCGTGCAGTCCACATTGGCCCCCAGGTCCAGCATGGTGGTGTCGCTACCCTTGGCGTTGGGCAAACCAAAGGCAATGGCAGGACGGTCAATACCATCCAGCGTCTTGAGCAGATAGCGCGAGATCGCCATCAGCGCCCCGGTATTGCCCGCCGACACTGCAGCCTGAGCCGCACCATTCTTGACCTGCTGTACGGCCACGCGCATGGACGAATCCTTTTTCTTGCGCAGGGCTATTTCCACAGGGTCATCCATGCTCACCACTTCCGTGGCGGGAACGATGGTCACGCGCTCATGCTTGAAGCCGGCCAACTCCTCGGCCTTGCCGACAAGCAGCAGATGCGCATCGGGGTGTGAATTCAGAAACTGACGGCACGCAACCAGCGTGACGCGGGGGCCATGGTCGCCCCCCATGCAGTCAACAGCCAAATTAATCATGGGCGACTGACAAATCCAATTAGGCTTGGGATGATGAATTGAAGGATCCGAGGACCGCAACAGAAGTTATTTGCAAAACCGGCGCTGAGATTTTGCAGCAAGGCCTGCCATGACAGGTTTTGCAAATATCTTCCATAAAAACAAAAGCCTGTTGCTACAAAAAATGTAGCAACAGGCTTTGCGAATGCAGTCGTCGCTTAGGCTTCGGACTTGTTCTTCAGCACTTGACGGCCACGGTACACGCCGTTGGGGCTGATGTGATGGCGCAGGTGTGTCTCACCAGTAGTGGCTTCAACAGCGATGCCAGGCACATTCAGTGCATTGTGCGAACGGTGCATGCCGCGCTTGGAGGGAGACTTCTTGTTTTGCTGAACAGCCATGATGGCTCCTGTGTATCTTGAAAGGGTTGGTAACACGACCCACACAGCAAGACCGGGCAAAAAACTCTGCCTTTTGACACACCCATCTAGAGAGCGCCCTTGTCTGTGCAAGTCCTAAAAAAACGCGATCAGCCCATTAAAGACACGAGGGGGTTTCGCGCGAAGCTCACGATTATAGCGCAAACGCTTTTCGCAGCCTATGCAAAATCAAATCCCCACCGCGCCATGGGATGGATCAATCGGCAGACTTGCCTACATTGAGAGATTGCAGCACGGCAAAAGGGTTTTCCTTTTGCTCATTGGCCTGCTCGAAGGCGTCGTCGCTGACCTCCAGCTTGACGGGTACCGGGCAGACCTCATGGCGAGGCACTACAGGCACTTCCATCAGCAGCTCGTCCTCGATCAACTCCAGCAGATTGAACTCGCTGCTCAATGCCAGCACATCCTCATCGCTGTCGTCATCTTCCAGTTCTGCCGTCGCTTCGTCCGGAACGAAGCGAAATGACCGATCCACGTAAAGGGGAATATCGGCCTCGGTCAGGCAGCGCTGGCAGGTCAGCGGCAAAGCCACCTCGGCACTCAGATGCAGCCACACATGGCCGCTGCCGCCTTTTTGCTCCACCAGCTCGCCCTCGGCTTCCCAGCGTACCAGGGGCTGCTCGCCAGTAATCGCCAGCGCATCGGCCGCCAGACGCTTGAAGTCCGACAATGGTGCCTGTCCATGCAGATGACCTGCAGCCTGCGCGAAAGCACGCACATCCAGCCGGGTCGCAGAAAAATCCTTGCTCATGCAGCCAGTGTAAGAGAATCCCGCAATGCCCGACTTATTGATTGCCGGACGACTTGAGCGTCCATTGATTCTTGGCTCCACCTCGCGCTACCGTCGTGAGCTGCTCAGCCGCCTGCAACTGCCGTTCGAGACGGTGTCTCCGGAAGTGGATGAAACCCCGCTCAGCGGCGAAACACCCCACGGGCTGAGTCTGCGCCTGGCCGTAGCCAAGGCGCAGGCCGTGGCCCAACTGCACCCCGACGCCATCGTGATCGGCTCCGACCAGGTGCCCGAGCTCGATGGCCAGCCCCTGTCCAAGCCCGGCAGCCATGAGCGCGCCACCGAACAGCTGCGCCAGATGAGCGGTCGCCAGATGAATTTCCACACCGGCATCTGCGTGAGCTGTGCCGAAACTGGCTTCACGGAATCCAGCGTGGTCACGGTACAAGTGCGCTTTCGCGAACTGAACGACCTCGAGATCGAGCGCTATCTGCGCGCCGAGCAGCCCTATGACTGCGCAGGCTCGGCCAAGAGCGAAGGCCTGGGCATCGCCCTGCTGGACGCCATCGTCAGCGACGACCCCACGGCACTGATAGGTCTGCCGCTGATCCGCACCTGCCAGTTGCTGCGTGCCGCAGGAGTGGTTCTGCCATGAGCGAAACATCAAGAAGCAAAGCGGGCACCCTTTATCTGGTGCCCGCCCCACTCGATTTCGGCTGCGAAAGCCAGACTGCTTTGACCGAGGTGCTGCCCGAAGGCACGCTGCGCCGTGCCGCCTCTCTGACTCACTGGATCAGCGAAAACGCCAAGACGGCACGCGCCTATCTCAAGCGCATCGACGCCTTGTTCCCGCTCGCTGCTCCGCTGCAGTCCCAGAACATTGCCGAGTTGCCACGCGAAGCCCACAAAAAAGGCGACCATGGCAACAAGGGCGGCGCCGTCTTCGACCCCAAACCCCTGCTGGCACCGGCACTGGCCGGGCAGGACATGGGTTTGATCAGCGAGGCGGGCATGCCCGCCGTGGCCGACCCCGGCAGCTCCATCGTGCGTGCCGCCCATGATCTGGGCATTCGTGTCGTGCCGCTGACGGGACCAGTCTCGCTGCTGCTGGGCCTGGCGGCCAGCGGCCTCAACGGCCAAAATTTCGCCTTTGTCGGCTATGTACCTCAGGATGGCACCGAGCGCACGGCCCGCATCAAGGAACTGGAGAGCCTGGCCCTGCGCCATGGCCAGACCCAGCAGTTCATCGAGACGCCGTACCGCAACGCAGCCCTTTGGCAGGCGCTGCTGCAAACCTTGCAGCCCAATACCAGGCTGGCTCTGGCCAGCGGATTGACGCTGGAGACAGCGCGCATTGAAAGCCATCTGGTGCGCGAATGGCGCCAGCGCAATGCACCACCCGACAATCGCACGCCGGTGGTGTTTGCCATAGGCCGTTGAGCGCCAAGAAACAAAAAAGCCTGCAGCCAAACCGCAGGCTTTTTTGATAGCTACCGACGCTTATCCAGAAATGGTTGGCACCTCTCTGATGCGCGATCAGCGAATGCTGGGCACCAGCCCGCGCATGGCTTTTACCGATCCCTCGCCAATGGCGGCACCAAATCGCTTGGCCAGACGTTCGGCCACATTGTCCCGACGGGTGTAGTCAATGACTTCCTCGGCCTTGACCACTTCACGTGCCACAAAGTCGAGGCTGCCCAGCTTGTCGGCCAGACCCAGCTCCACGGCCTGCTGGCCGGTCCAGAACAGTCCGCTGAACATTTCGGGAGTTTCATGCAGACGGTCACCGCGGCCGGCCTTGACCACGCCGATGAACTGCTGGTGAATCTGCTCCAGCATCTGCAGCGCAAATTCCTTCTGCTGCGCCGACATGGGGCTGAACGGATCGAGAAAGCCCTTGTTCTCGCCAGCCGTCAGCAGACGGCGTTCAACACCCACCTTGTCCATCACCCCCGTGAAGCCGAAGCCGTCCATGAGCACGCCGATGCTGCCCACGATGCTGGCCTTGTCGACAAAAATCTCGTCGGCCGCCGCCGCGATGTAGTAGGCCGCCGAGGCGCAGGACTCTTCGACCACCGCATACAGAGGCTTGTTGTACTTGGCCTTGAGACGCGTCATCTCGTCGTTGATGATGCCTGCCTGCACGGGGCTGCCGCCGGGCGAGTTGATCAGCAGCACCACGGCGCGCGAACCCGAATCCTCAAAGGCGCTGCGCATGGCGGCCACCACGAACTCGGCACTGGCGTCCGCTCCCGAGGCGATCTCGCCCTTGATCTCCACCACTGCGGTATGGGGCGAGGTGCTGGTCTTGGTGGCCGTATCCTTGAAGAACACTGCCCACAGCACCAGCAACACCACCACGGACCACAGCAGACGGCTGAAAAAGCGCCAACGCCGTGCTGCTCGCTGTTCCTTGATGGAAGCGAATACCAGCTTTTCCAGCACATCGCGCTCCCAGCCCCCATTCCCGGAGGCCTTGGCTGCGGCGGGCGCCTCTGCGGATGCGGCAGAAGCCTTGGACCACAGGTCCGCGCCCGGCGTCACATGCGGCTGGGAGTCATGGTTGTCAGGGGTGTTTGGGGAACTCATCTCAAAACTCTGGAGGTTTCAGTTGTGGCCCAGTATGCCAGCGCACCACGCCATCGCTTTCGCTCAAGGCGATTTTTACCAGCCCGCCACGGCAAGGACCGCCTGCACAGGCACCGCTGTCAGGTTCGTAGGCCGCTGCGTGGGTAGAACACAACAGCCAGCGACCGGAATCGTCAAAAAACTGACCTTCCTGGTAGTCCATTTCCATGGGAATATGGCTGCAGCGATTCAGATAGGCATAGACCTGCCCCTGGTAGCGAATCGCAAAAGCGCGGTTGCTCTGACCGGCATACAGCACATCAAAGCTCACCGCCCGGCCGCCGTCGACCAGATCGGCACTGGCGCACAGCTCCACGGCATCTGTCATATCTGGCTTCACGCGTTGGCCAACAGCCAGGCCCGCAACTGCGCCGCGGAATCGGCCACGAACAGCGGATCGAACTGGGCAAAGCCGTCGGGTGCATGGGCACCATAGGACACCCCCACACAGGCACAGCCGGCATTCTGCGCCATCTGCAGATCGTGCGTGGTGTCGCCAATCATCAGTGTTCGCTCGGGATCCACACCGAATTCGGCCATCAGCTCGTGCAGCATCAGCGGACTGGGCTTGCCGGCGGTCTCGTCGGCCGTGCGCGAACCGTCGAACAATCCCTTGAGCTGCGGGTCCTGCAGCGCGTGGTTGAGCCCCATGCGGCTCTTGCCGGTGGCCACGGTCAGCCAGTGCCCCCGCTCGCGCAGCTCGGCAAGCAACGGCAGGATGCCGTCAAACACGCAGATATCGTCCTGATGCTTGAAGAAGTGGAAGCGATAGCGATTGGCCAGCTCCGGGTATTTTTCGGGTGGCACATCGGGAGCCGCGCGCGCCAGTGCCGGCATCAGCGCCATGCCGATCACATAGGCAGCCTGCTCGTCGCTGGGCACGATGCCCCCCACATCACGCACTGCCTCCTGGATGCTGCGACTGATGATGGCCGTGGAATCCGCCACGGTCCCGTCCCAGTCGAATGCAATCAGATCGAAGCGGCGTGGTCGCCGGGCGCTATGGTTTTCAGTAGTCATGAAGCCTAGTCAGTTCACAAAATCCGCCAGCTCCGGCGGCAGCTCGGCGCGCAGCTCGACACGCTCGCCGCTGGCGGGATGATTGAACTGTAGCCGCCAGGCGTGCAGAAACATGCGTTTGAGGCCCTGCTTTTGCACACGACGGTTGAGATCAAAATCACCATATTTGTCATCGCCCACGATGGGATGCCCCTGAGACGACAGATGCACGCGAATCTGGTGGGTGCGGCCCGTCTTGATGGTCACCTCCAGCAGGCTCATGGCAGGCAGTCCCTGCAGAGGGCGCGGCTCGATCAGCTTTCTGACCTTGACCAGGGTGATGGATCGCATTCCGTCCGGGTCATCGGCCGTGGTCACACGCACGCGACGCTCGCCGTCCGCCTGCAGATACTTGTGCAGTGGCAGGTCAATGACCTTCTTGTTGGCCGGCCAGGCCCCCTGCACCAGTGCCAGATAGGTCTTGCCGGTCTCGCGTTCGCGAAACTGGTCCTGCAGATTGATGAGTGCGGAGCGCTTTTTTGCGACCAGCAAAATGCCCGAGGTTTCGCGATCCAGCCGGTGCACCAGCTCGAGGAACTTGGCATCGGGACGCGCCTGGCGCAGTTGCTCGATGACGCCAAAGCTCACGCCCGAGCCTCCATGCACGGCCACGCCGGCAGGCTTGGACAACGCAAGCATGTGTTCGTCATCCAACAGGGCGGGAAAGTCCTTAGCCGGCGCCGGGCGTTCTGCTTTTTCAGCCACCTTGTCGGAGATCCGGACCGGAGGAAGACGCACCACATCGCCAGGCTGAACCCGGGTCTCGGCACTCACGCGTCCCTTGTTGATCCGTACTTCACCACTGCGGATGATGCGGTAGACATGGGTCTTGGGCACCCCCTTGAGGTGGCGCATGAGAAAGTTGTCGAGTCGCTGTCCGGCGGAGTCTTCATCGACCTCGATCAGCCGTACCGAGGCCGTGGCCGTATTCTGGGACCGGTCCTGTGCCGGTTTGCCCTCTATAATGTGTTTCACCTGTGCCGAGCTTAGTTGTAAGTGATTGATTCGCATGGAGTTTAGTCCAAACAATCATTTCCCACCGCACAGGCAGGTCGATGCCCGCCAGTTTTGCACACGCAAATTGCAGTCAAGATGAGCTGCAGCAGCCTGTGAAAGCCTGGCAAAGGCTGACGAATTGAAACACTGATACGGAATCTCATACCGTGTAGTTGTCCAGGCAAAAGCAGCCTGCAACTGCCGGTTCTCTCAACGAGCATGTGGATCTTTTGGACATTGCTGATCAACCTCTGGGGCAAGGCACGGCCGGCCCCCGGGACGAGTCGTGTCTCGAAGAAACCACCCACCTCCCTAGCACGCGCGTCGGCTTCTTTTGTACCCCGTCTGCATGCGCGTCCTCTCCCGCTCGTCCCCCGGCCTGTACCTCCGCTACTGACTTGAGATCAGGCCAGTAGCGCCGTCCTGTACCGCCCCAGATTCCTCATCCGTTTCAACTCGTTCGTCTGGCATCACGGCTCCTGTTGAGCCTGTCTTTGATTACCAGTCAAAGGTGCGTTGGTCTGTGACCAACGTGCCCCATAAAACGAATAAAGGAAGTGCATCATGAAACGGATGCTGATTAACGCGACGCAGTCTGAAGAACGCCGCCTGGCCATTGTGGACGGCCAGAAGCTGCTGGACTACGAGATCGAAATCGAAGGTCGCGAACAACGCAAGGGCAATATCTACAAGGCCGTCGTGACCCGCGTCGAGCCGTCTCTCGAAGCCTGCTTTGTGGACTATGGCGAAGACCGCCACGGCTTTCTGCCCTTCAAGGAAATCTCCAAGCAATACTTTGCCGAAGGCGTCTCGCCCAGCCAGGCCCGCATCAACGACGTGATCCGCGAAGGTCAGGAACTGATCGTCCAGGTCGAGAAGGAAGAGCGCGGCAACAAGGGTGCAGCCCTGACCACCTTCATCTCTCTGGCCGGCCGCTATGTGGTGCTGATGCCCAACAACCCCCGTGGCGGTGGCGTCTCGCGCCGCATCGAGGGCGAGGACCGCGCCGAGCTCAAGGAGGCCATGGATCAGCTCGAGTACCCCAAGGGCATGTCCATCATTGCACGCACTGCCGGTATCGGCCGCTCGGCTCCCGAGCTGCAGTGGGACCTGAACTACCTGCTCAAGCTGTGGAGCGCCATCGACGGCGCCGCCAAGGCCTCCAAGGGCGCCTTCCTGATCTATCAGGAATCCAGCCTGGTGATCCGCGCCATCCGCGACTATTTCAACAATGACATCGGCGATATCCTGATCGACACCGATGACATCTACGAACAGGCCCAGCAGTTCATGGCACATGTGATGCCCGAGCACGCTGCCCGCGTCAAGCGCTACCGCGACGACGCCCCCCTGTTCTCGCGCTTCCAGATCGAGCACCAGATCGAGTCCGCCTACTCGCGCACCGTGACCCTGCCCTCGGGCGGCGCCATCGTGATCGATCACACCGAAGCCCTTGTCTCCGTGGATGTGAACTCGGCTCGCGCCATCAAGGGCGGCGATATCGAGGAAACCGCGACCCGCACCAACCTCGAGGCAGCCGACGAAGTGGCACGCCAGATGCGCCTGCGCGACCTGGGCGGCCTGATCGTGATCGACTTCATCGACATGGAAGAGGCCAAGAACCGCCGCGAAGTGGAAAACCGCCTGCGCGATGCCCTGCGCCAGGACCGCGCCCGCGTGCAGTTCGGCACCATCAGCAAGTTCGGCCTGATGGAAATGAGCCGCCAGCGCCTCAAGCCCGCCTTGTCCGAGGGCGCCCACATCAACTGCCCGCGCTGCGGCGGCTCCGGCCACATCCGCGACACGGAAAGCTCGGCGCTGCAGATTCTGCGCATCATCCAGGAAGAGTCCATGAAGGACAACACGGCCGCCGTGCACTGCCAGGTGCCCGTGGAAGTGGCCTCCTTCCTGCTCAACGAGAAGCGCAGCGAAATCACCAAGATCGAGCTCAAGCAGCGCGTCAACGTGATCATGGTGCCCAACAAGTCCATGGACACGCCGCACTACAAGCTCGAACGCCTCAAGCACGACGACTCGCGCCTGGAATCCATGGAAGCCAGCTACAAGCTGGCCGACGAGCCCGAAGAGGTGACCACCGTCACCCGCCGCTCGCAGGAGCCCACCAACAAGCAGACTCCCGTCATCAAGGGGGTCCTGCCCGATGCTCCCGCACCGATTGCAGAGCCTCGTCCACCCCGCCAGCCTCGCGCTGCCGCTGCGACGCCCGCTCCCGCTGCGGCCCGCCCGGTGGTGCGCGAGCAAGGCTTCTTTGCCTGGCTCAAGAATCTGTTCGGCTTCGGCACACCCGCCCCCGTGGCAGCGCCCGCTGCCGTGGTCGAGGCTCCCGCTCCTGCCGCCCGTGAAGGCAGCCGCGACGGCCGCCGAGGCGAAGGCCGTGGCGGCGATCGCAATCGCCGTGGAGGTGACCGCAACGAGCGCAGCGACCGCAACAGCGCAGAGCGCAATGGCAGCGAACGCGGAGACCGCAACAACCGCCGCAATGCCCAGGGCCGTGATGAGCAGCAACGCAACGAGCGTCCCGAGCAGCAGCAACAGCGTCAGGACCGCCCCGAGCGCGGCAACCGCCGCGGTGGCGAACGCAACGAGCGCCGCGACGACCGCCAGCCCCAGGTGGCAGAAGCCGCTCTGAACGGCGAAGAGTTCAACGCAGCTCCCAAGCCCGAGCGCAACCGCCAGGAACGTGGTGACCGTGCGGAACGCAATGAGCGCGGCGAACGCGGTGAAGGCCGCCGCGAGCGCCAGAATCGCAACGCCGACGCCCAGCCCGCCATGCAGGCCGTGGTCGACGAAGCGGCGCTGAACACCGCCCAGGTCGAAGGTTCTGACGCTCAGGCGCAGGATGGCACACAAGGCGGCGAGGCTCGCGAGCCCCGTCAGCGCCGTTCGCGTGACCGCTATGGTCGTGACCGCCGTGACCGTGCACCGCGCGATGCCCAGGCAGAAGGCCAGGCTGCAGAGCAGACTGCCGAAGCCCAGGCTCCGGTCGAAGCGCCTGCCACCGACGCTGGCGAGCAGCCGGCACGCCGCAGCTACTTTGATGCTGTTGCACCTCAGGCTCAAGCAGAACAGGCACCTGTTGCTGCAGAAGTGCAGGCGCCCGTGATTGCAGAAGCCGTGGCAGCAGCTGTCGCGCCTGTTGCAGAACTCTCTCAGCCCGTGCAGGCAGAGCCTGCTGCTGCCGCACAGCCTCAAGCTGCCGCCGTGGAGCTTGTGGCTGAAACCGTGACTCCTGCCCCGGCAGTCGCAACGCCCAAGGCTCAGAGCTATGCGCTGCCGATTGCCGAACTCCAAGCCCTGGCAGCCGCATCGGGCCTGGAATGGATCAACTCCGATGCCGAAAAGATCGCCGCCGTCCAGGCTGCGATTGCCGCCGAGCCCAAGCCCGTGCGCATTCCGCGCGAGCGCCCACCCGTGGTGGTGCTCGACGAAGGCCCGCTGATTCTGGTCGAGACCCGCAAGGATCTGAGCCTGATGCAGCTGCCATTCGAGAAGGAAGAACAGGCTGCAGGCGTCAACGCCTAAGCAGACTGCCTTCCGGCATCACAGGGCCAAGGGGACTGTCCACTTCGGTGGATGGGGCCTTGGCCCTTTTTCATGCGCCCTTTCTTTGATTGAGTGAACGTCAAGCCATGTTGTTTCTGATCTCTCCAGCCAAATCGCTGGACTATGAAAGCCCTATTTCCGCCGAACTGCCGCACACGCTGCCGGTTTTCAAAAAGCAGCCCCTGGAACTGATTGAAGTGCTGCGCGAGAAATCGCCCCAGCAGATTTCGGAGCTCATGAGCATCAGCGACAAGCTGGCCGTACTCAATGTGGGCCGCTACGAAGCGTTCAGTGCCAGGTTCACCGCCAAGAACTCACGCCAGGCGGTGCTGGCCTTCAATGGCGATGTCTATGAGGGTCTGAATGCCGCCAGCCTCAAGCCCAAGGAGCTGGACTGGGCCCAGGAGCATGTCGTGATTCTGAGCGGCCTCTACGGCGTGCTGCGCCCGCTGGACCTGCTGCAGCCCTATCGCCTGGAGATGGGCACCCGGCTGGAAAACGCCAAGGGCAGCAACCTCTATCAGTTCTGGGGAACCCAGATTGCCGACTATCTGAACGAGCGCAGTGGTGCGCAAGCCGAGCACGGTGACGCCCAGACCGAGCGCATTGTCGTCAACCTGGCATCGCAGGAATACTTCAAGGCCGTGGATCTCAAGGCGCTCAAGGTCCCCGTGGTCGAATGCGTTTTCGAGGACTTCAAGGGCGGCAAATACAAGATCATCAGCTTCCATGCCAAGCGCGCGCGCGGGCTGATGGTGCGCTGGGCCGTGCAACACAAGGCCAGGAAGGTGGCCGACCTGCGCAAGTTCGATCTGGAAGGCTATGCACTGGCCGAGCAGGCCAGCACGCCCGGCAAGCTGGTGTTCCGCCGCAAGCAGCAAGACTGACGCAGCGCATTGAAATCGGCATCAGTGCACACTAGCATTGTCGACATGAGCACCTCCACCCAAGACGAGTTCGTCACACCTCCCGGCCTGACACCCGAGCTGATGCAATGGGTGCGAACACAAAGGGCCTCTGGCGTGCCACTGCCATCGCTGCTGCAATCCATGCGCAAGGCAGGCTGGGCCGAGCATCTGGCGCGTCGCGCGCTGGCCCTGCCCGAAGAGGGTGAACTGCCCTTGCCTTTCGCAGCAGCCAGGCCCGAAGCCGAAGTGGCAGTGCAGGGCCATGAGTCGGGCGTTCCCGAGCCCGATCTGCTGACCGATCCCTGCTGCGTCCATGCCGGCGATCGCGATGTCCATGTGCTGATGAGCGTGCGCCACCCGCGAGTGGTGGTGTTCGGCAACCTGCTCTCCAACGAGGAATGCGATGCCATCATCGCAGCAGCGCGCCCGCGCATGCAGCGCTCGCTGACCGTGGACAACCAGAGCGGCGGCGAGGCCGTCAATGACGACCGCACCAGCAATGGCATGTTCTTCCAGCGCGGTGAGAACGACCTCATCAGCCGTGTGGAGCAGCGCATTGCCCGACTGCTGAACTGGCCGCTGGAAAACGGCGAAGGCATGCAGGTGCTGCACTACCGACCAGGCGCCGAATACAAGCCGCATTACGACTACTTTGCGCCCAACGAGCCCGGCACGCCGACCATACTCAAGCGTGGTGGCCAGCGCGTGGGGACCCTGGTCGTGTATCTCAACGAGCCCGCGCGCGGCGGCGCAACCACCTTTCCCGATGTAGGGCTGCAGGTCGTTCCGCGTCGTGGCAATGCCGTATTCTTCAGCTATAACCGGCCCGACCCGGCCACCAAGACCCTGCACGGCGGAGCTCCCGTGCTGGAGGGCGAAAAATGGATTGCCACCAAGTGGCTGCGCGAACGAGAGTTCAAGTAAAAACAGGCTCCAGCCCTTACCCATAAAGCGCCAGCAGCTATCTTTTCTACTGCTGGCCATTTTGTTTTTGAATCATGCACACCCCTGAACAATCGCAGCTGGGCAAAAGCTCGGCCTATGTGGACCAGTACGACGCATCCCTGCTCTTTCCCCTGCCACGCCTCGCCAAGCGCGAGGAAATCGGCGCCGCCATCAACCCGCCTTTCTTTGGCGCCGATCTGTGGACGGCATTCGAAGTTTCGTGGCTCAACCTGCGCGGCAAGCCCCAGGTGGCGCTGGCGCATTTCACCATCCCTTGCGAAACGCCCAACCTGATCGAGAGCAAGTCCTTCAAGCTGTATCTGAACAGCTTCAACAACACCCGTTTTGCCGACGCCAGCGAGGTGCTGGCGCGCCTGCGCACCGATCTGTCCGAAGCCACCTGGCGCGGCAGCGAGACCCAGGGCAGCGTGGGCGTGCGACTGCTGGAAGCGCAGCAGTTCGATGCCCAGCAAGTGCACGAGCTCGACGGTCTGCTGCTGGACCGCCTCGATGTGGAGTGCACCCAGTACACGCCGGCTCCCGAGCTGCTGCGCGCCAACCATGACGAAGCCCCCGTCAGCGAAACCCTGGTCAGCAACCTGCTCAAGAGCAACTGCCTGGTCACCGGCCAGCCCGACTGGGGCAGTGTGCAGATTCAATACAGCGGTGCGCAGATCGAGCAGGAAGGTCTGCTGCAGTACCTGGTGAGCTTTCGCAACCACAACGAATTCCATGAGCAATGCGTGGAACGCATCTTCATGGACATCTGGACCCGCTGCAAACCCATCAAGCTGGCCGTCTACGCCCGCTATACGCGCCGCGGCGGCCTGGACATCAACCCCTTCCGCACCAGCCACCCGGGCGCCTTGCCGGCCAACGTGCGCTCGGCGCGGCAGTAAAAGAGGCGGCCGGCCATCCTCAGGCCGGCCGTCATTTCAAGCTATTCACCGGCATGCCGACGCCGCAGCGGCATGCCCCCGCACTCAGACTCTTGTCGGCGACCCGCACCTGAATTCTGAAAAATAGGAATCGTCCCGCACCGATTCAGGTTGACTTTTCAGATCACCCTATTTGAGCCTATTTCGCCTCGATTGAGCTGACAAAGATGAATCGTCGAAAACACGGAATTCATTAGATAGCTTGCTATTGAAATGCGGCGTGTGCCAAGGTAGTTGTCGCGTCAGTAGTCAGGCCACTCGCCTGCTCATCTCGTTTTGCGCACGCTCCGGATTGAGGCACACCTCATCCGGCCGATGCCAGTTGAGCGGCCCCGCGCTCCGGCGCTGCGGGTTGTGCTTTCTGGCCTGCGCGTACAGCTGCATGCGTTGCTGCAGCAACCGCCGGTACTGCCTTCTGTGACGCTGGCCTGGCCTTACATACTTCAGCGCGCTGTGGCGATGCTCTTCGTTGTACCAAGCTACAAAGCGCAGCACCCATTGCCTGGCCTGCTGCACGTTGCCGAACGGGCGGGCGATCCACAGCGGACAGTATCTGGCCGTGCGGAACAAGGCCTCGGCGTAGGCGTTGTCGTTGCTGGCCCGAGGCCGGCTGTATGACGGCACCACGCCCAGGGTCTGCATTGCCGCCCTTCATTACCGAGCCATTGTCCGAATGCAGCACCAGCGGGCTACCTGCCGTTTGCTCACGCAGGCATGCCTTGTGCAGCAGTTGGGATGCATGCTGCGAGGATTTTGCTTCGTGCACTTCATTGGCAACGAGCTTCCTGCTGTAGGTGTCCTTGACCATGTACCAGTAGAAGAAGCGGCCCTTGACGGTGCCTGGCATCCAGGTGGTCCCAGCTCCACAGCTGCTTGGGTGCATCCGCTCAGTGCGTGGTCAAGGGCCGCGCCACCGGCGCTTTGCTGCGTCCCCGTCGCCGGTTCACGCCTGCAGCCCTGAGCACGCGGTAGAACGTCGATTCGCTGGCCAGATGCAGGCCCTAGTCGGCCGGCTTGGGCACGATCTGGTGTGGCGTGAGACTGGCGCAGTCGGCCCGATTGGCGACATCGAGCACAGGCTGACGTTCGGCTTCGCCGAGCTTGTTGGCTGTCCGTGCCGGGCACCACCGCCAATGGCTTCGTCGATCAACTCCATGGCCTGTTTGCGATCTTGGGTATTGATCAGACGTCCTCGTCCCTGCCCCAGATCGCATCCGCCTTTTTTCTGAGAACCAGCAACGCTGCTGCCTCCGCCAACGCCTCGGATTTGCGCTGCAGTTCCCGCTCGAGATTGCGTAGCTGCTGCTGCGTGTCAGAGCTGATCACAGGGTCCTGTTCATGTACAGGAGCTGCGCCGCCGTTGGCCCGTTCACAGGCTTGGTGCCATTGCTGCAGCTGCTCGGGCAAGATGCCCCTGGTTCGGCACTAAGTCGCGATCTCCTCTTCACTGAGCGGCGCTGTCTGCAGAACTGCCTGTAATTTCTTGGTGCTGCTCCAGCGCTCCCTGGGCTTGTCAGCGGGCACGCAGCACCCTTCCTGACGGACTGCATCACGCCAAGTGCGCAGGGTGACGGCGTTGATGCCGGTTTCTTTGACCAGCTCAACCACGGTGCGGTTCAGCGGCGGCTGATGGTGCTGAACCCGGGCATCCGCCAATCCAGTTTGGCCAGGCGCAGCAGGCTTTGCATCAGGCCCAGGCTTTGGTGCAGGGCCAGTCCGAACAGGCATTTGATGCTTAGACAGAACTGGAGGGCCGCATCGCTGAATCCTTGCTGCCGGCCTCGTTTGCCACTGGCGCTCGCGTACCACGGCATGTTTTGTCCAGCCAGATCGTCAGGGCCCCTCGGGACTTCAGGGCTACGTTGTACTCGGCCCAGTGGGTAGTCTTGTAGCGGGACTTGACGCCCTTGGGTTCAGTCATGTGCCCAGGCTACCAGCATGGGCGACCGTCTTTGTGCAACAAAGCCCAACAAAGCCCATCGGTGACACACAACAGTCATCTATGGGCGCCGGCCCCTGCGCAGCAAGGAGCCTCTTCGTCATCGAATGGCCGACAGCTACAGAGCAGCCCTCGCCTTTCTCATCAAGCTTTCTTGATCCATTCTTTTGAATGAGGAGTCGCCTCGCAAGCAACAGCCATTTCTATGGATCTAAAAAAAGTCTGAACAGCGACAGGCAGAGGAGAGCCTGAGCGCTTGGTGATGAAAGACAGTGTTGGCAACTCGATGGGCGACTCGACTGGCAGGACTCGGAGGCTCGACGGGCTTGTTTCGCCACGAAGTTGCTCTCTGCGCATCACGCCGATCAGCGAGCGATCGGTTTTCAGCAGTTGTGTCAGTGTGAGCGGAGACATCGACTCGATCGTTGCGGATGGCGGCTCCAACCCACGCTGAAGGCATGCAGCGACGAACATCTGGCGCAGCATCGTGTGGGAAGGAGGAAGGACCCAGTCGAACTCAAAGACTTCCTGCCATGAGACTTTACGCCGCCTTGCCAGGGCATGCTCGGGGGAGCAGACCATGCAGATCCAATCCCGCGAGACAGGTGTGACCTCAAGACCCTCGACCAGTGAAGAACTGGCAACGTCCAAAGGCAAGGCTCCGACAACACAGTCGATATTGTTCTCAAGCAGATCCCTGAGAAGAACATCGACGCTGGCCTCACGGATCTGGACTTTTGCCCCTGGGATCAGTTCTCGGTAGTGGCCGATGGCCTTTGGAACAATCGATGTCACGGTCAAACTGCCCAATCTGAGCACTCTGCGCTTGCCTTCAAACGCCGCCAGTACCGCACCAGCGGTGACCTGTAATTCGCTTCGAAGGATCTGCGCTTGTCGCACCGCCACCTCTCCCGCGGGCGTCGGTTTCAACCCGGCCTTCGAGCGTGCGAACAACGTGCCCCCAAACGCACTCTCAATTTCCTTGAGCATCTTGCTGATCGCCGGCTGGCTCAGATGAAGACGCTCGGCCGCGACGCGAAGGCTTTCCGAGTCACTGAGCACACTTAGCAGTTCAAAGTGCCGAAGGCGCAACTTGCGCAGGAGGAGCTTTGTCAGCGATTCTTCATTCATTCCATTTGGTAAATGATGTTTTCGAATAATGCACTTTTCGGAATTTTGCATCAACTCTAAAGTTCAAGCACAAGTAAACCAACGGAGACATCAATGCACCGTCGAAGCCTTCTCATGACTGCTGCCGCGACCAGCTTGGCAGCCGCTGCGCCTGGTCTGGCGTTCAGCGCACCATCCCCGATCAAGCTCGTTGTTCCCTACGCTCCAGGTGGCGCGACCGACGTAGTTGCGCGCATCGTTGCGATGTCGATGGCCGAAGTTATGCAGCGCAGCATCATTGTGGACAACCGCTCAGGAGCAGGCGGAAACATCGGCAGTGCATTCGTCGCATCGGCGCAACCTGACGGCAACACAATGCTCTTCAACGGAACGACGCCATTAGCGATCAACCTCGCGATTGAACGTGCTGCGGGCTTCAACCCAAAGAAGGACCTGGCTCCTGTGGGCATGGTCGCAAGACTTCCGACTGCGATCATGGTCAATGCTTCGATGCCTGTGAAGAACGTGCAGGAATTCATTGCCTATGCGAAGCAGACGCCTCGAGGTTTGAACTACGGAACCGCCGGCGCAGGGACGCTGAGCCAGATCAACGCCGAATTGTTTTCCGCGGCGGTGGGCACAAAGATGGTGGGTGCGACGTACCGAGGAAGTTCCCCACTGATCACCGACCTCATCGGCGGTATCGTGCAAGTGTCTTTCGACAACATCGGTCCATACCTGCCGTTCATCGAAAATGGCAAGCTTCGGGCGCTCGCGGTCATGACGTCAAAGCGCTCCCCCAGGTTGCCGAACGTTCCGACGCTCGCTGAAGCAGGCATCAAGGACTTTGACTTTCCTTCAAATTTCGCGATATGGGCGCCGAGCGGCACAGCACCTGCCGCCATTTCAGCCTTCAACAAAGCCCTCAACGAATCCCTGCGCAAGCCTGAAGTCATTGAACGGCTGCAAGCCTTGGGCTTCGAGCCGGCACCCGATGCGCCGGCAGTAGTGAGCCAGCGAGTCGATTTTGAGCACAAGACGTTCGCCGACATCATCAAACGCGCGAACATCAAGCTCGACTGAGAAGCTCCATGACCCTCGCAAATATCAGTGCCGCTCATGGCAGCGGCTCTACACTTCCTCTTCATGGCATTCGCGTTGTAGAGATCGGGAACTACATAGCCGGTCCAGGCGCAGCAATGACCCTGGGAGATCTCGGTGCCGAGGTCGTGAAGATCGAAGCAATGGAAGGTGACATGGCGCGGCACGCCGGACATTACGGCAATGCCATGCTGCGGTCATTCAATCGAAGCAAGAAGTCCGTTGCGATCGATTTGCGCACGCGCGATGGGCTGCAGGCTGCTGTGAGGCTTATCGCCTCCTCGGACGTGGTAATCCAGAATCTTCGGCCAGGCGCAGCAGATCGTCTAGGACTTGGCGCGAAAGCCTTGCGCAAAGAGAATCCTTCGCTGATCTATTGCTCGATCACCGGATTCCCTGCCGAAAGTCCCTCCAATGCACGTGCCGGGTATGACATAGCCGCCCAGGCGGAGAGCGGTCTCATGTCTTTGACCGGAGACCCGAACGGTTCACCTCAAAAAGTCGGCGCACCGATCGTGGATACCGCGACAGCCCAGCTCGCAGCTCAGGCTGTACTGGCTGCGCTGCTTCGCAAGGAGCGTTTTGGCGGCGGTGAGACGATCGATATCTCCTTGCTAGAGGTCGCACTCCACTTGCAGCTCCCCACGTGGAGTGACTATCTCGTACGCGGCGTCCAGCCGTTTCGCACAGGCGAGGGGCAACCACTCAATGCACCGGCAGCCGACTTGATGCAAACGGCGGACGGTCAGATCGTGGTGTCGGCTTACATCGAGTCGCACTGGCAGCGGCTCTGCAGAGTGCTGGGCATGCCAGAACTGGCTGACGACCCACGTTTTTGCCGGAACGAGTTGCGGGTGGCGAACAGGTCGGCTATGAAGCAGGCTTTGAGTACCGCATTCCAGAGGCTGACGACCGACGAAGCGATCAATCTGCTTGCTGATAACAACATCGTTGCCGGTGCCGTGCGCAGCTACAGCGAGGTCTTGGCTGGCCCCGATTTCTCGAAGAGTCGCATGTTGATCGACGTCGATTCGAACGAGCAGGAAGCCGGTTACCAGAGTTTCGGACTGCCGTACGACATGCTTGAGGCCGGGCGCTCCCGGACCGTCGCACCGCCAGAAGTCGGTGCGGACACACGGAGCATGCTGGCCATGGTCGGGTACGGGGAGGCCGAAATCGAGTCCCTGGCTAGAAATCACATCGTAAAGATAGCGATGCCAGAAACCCCAGTGATGCAGGAGACGTGATGACACATCAATTGACGGAGCGAACGGAAACAATCGGCGTGATCGGCGCGGGTGCGATGGGTCGCGGCATCGCTGAAACCGCAGCCGCTGCGGGCTTTCGGGTACGACTTTTCGATGCGGCCGATGGAGCAGCGCTTAGAGCCGTCGAACTCATTCAGGACAGTCTCTCAAAACGAGTGAGACAGGCCGCCCTGACGCCAAGCGACGTCCAGCGCGCTGTGGCCCGGTTGACACTGCCCGCAACGCTCGGCGAGCTTGCAGACTGCGATGTGATCGTAGAAGCCATCATCGAGGATGTGCAGGCAAAGCGTTCACTCTTTGCCAGCTTGGAATCCGTCGTCAACGAAAAATGCATCCTGGCCACCAACACGTCTTCACTCAGCGTGACGGAGATCGCTGCCGCGTGCGAACATCCCGAGCGAGTCGCTGGCTGGCACTTTTTCAATCCGGTGCCGCGCATGAAACTTGCCGAGGTCATCCGGGCGGTGCGAACGTCGCCGCAAACCATCGACCGGCTATTGAGCCTTACCAACGAATTCGGCCACCGGGCCATTTCCGTCGAAGATTCGCCCGGTTTCGTGGTCAACCATATCGGTCGTGCATTCGTCACCGAAGGACTTCGTTTGCTGGCTGACAAGTGTGCGAACCACGACGTTCTCGACGCGCTCCTGCGCAATTGCGGCGGTTTTCGCATGGGCCCATTCGAACTAATGGACCTGACGGGACTCGACGTTTCCCTGCCTGCCTCCGAAGCCATTTTTCAACAGTACTATGGTGACGATCGCTATAGGCCTGCGGCAGTTGCAAGGATCAGGCTAAACGGAGGACTGCTCGGCCGCAAGTCAGGACGTGGCTTCTATGACTACACGAGCGGCGGTGCCCGAATTGCACCACCGGACATCTTTACTGGCCGTGAGGGCAAAGCACTTCGATGGAGTGCGGGAAAAGGACCCGCGGAGCCGACAGCTGCTGTCAGAGCACTCTTTGAAGCCCACTGGCCGGAAACGGATGCCGAAACCGCTGAAGTGATCGTGAGTTCGCCAGCGTGCTCGGATCTCTCGACGCTGGCAAGTGCCGGTGAGGCGAACCCTCAAAAAGTCATCGCTGTCGATCCTTTCTTCAGCTCCATCCGTGGTGTGACAGTAATGTCATGCCCGGCAACGGAGCCCGGGGTGCTGCAACAGGTGCAAGCGGCATTCGCATCGCGCGGAGTTCCCACGTTTGCAATCGCAGACACCCCTGGCTACGTTGCTCCACGCGTGATCGCCTGCATCGTCAATCTGGCGTGCGAGATCGCTCAGCAAGGGGTCGCAGCGCCGACCGACGTGGATGCAGCTATCCGACTTGCCCTGGGGCATCCCTTTGGTCCCTTCGAATGGGCCGACAGAATCGGGCCAGCACGGATCCTTGAAGTGCTGGATTGCGTGCATGGCAGCACAGGTGATCCGAGGTACCGCGCCTCCTCGTGGCTTCGAAGGCGCGCGCAGCTGAAGCTGCCTTTGTCATCTCCTGAAGTCAGATCCACCCCGGCAACCTCTATATCGCAAGTCGCATGACGAATTCTGCTTACATCTGCGACGCCGTTCGCACCCCCATTGGCCGCTACGGCGGTGCGCTGTCGACCGTCCGAACCGACGACCTCGGCGCCATTCCCATCAAGGCATTGATCGAACGCAACAGCGGTGTCGACTGGGCAGCCGTTGACGACGTCATTTACGGCTGTGCCAACCAGGCCGGGGAGGACAATCGGAACGTTGCCCGAATGGCTGCACTCCTAGGTGGCTTACCTGTCGATGTTGCAGGTTCAACGGTCAATCGGCTGTGTGGGTCGGGACTGGATGCTATCGGGACCGCTGCACGAGCTATCAAAGCCGGTGAAGCCAACCTGATGATTGCGGGTGGCGTCGAGAGCATGAGTCGAGCACCATTCGTCATGCCCAAGGCGGGTTCCGCCTTCAGTCGCGACAACGCGGTCTACGACACCACGATCGGCTGGCGTTTCGTGAACAGGCTGATGAAGGCTCAATTCGGCATCGACACAATGCCGGAAACGGCAGAAAACGTCGCCCTGGAATTTCGTATCGAACGTGAAGCACAGGATTTGATGGCGTTGAGGAGCCAGCAACGTGCCTTGGCTGCGCAGGAGCAAGGATTCTTCAACGCAGAGATCGTACCGGTGGTCATCCCACAGAAAAAGGGGGACGCCGTGGTTGTCACGCGCGATGAGCATCCCCGTTCTACGTCCCTTGAAGCGTTGTCCAGGCTCAGAGGCATCGTGCGCCCTGAAGGAACCGTGACTGCCGGGAATGCGAGCGGTGTGAACGATGGCGCCTGCGCTTTGATCATTGCCAGCGATTCGGCCATCGCCGCACACCACCTGCAACCACGCGCTCGCATCGTGGCGATGTCTACAGCGGGGGTGGCGCCGCGATTGATGGGCATGGGACCTTTGCCCGCGACGCAAAAGGTTCTCGCGCTTGCAGGAATGAGCTTGGACCAGATCGAGGTGATCGAACTCAACGAGGCCTTTGCGGCGCAAGGCCTCGCCGTCATGCGCGGGCTTGGACTTGACGATGATGATCCCCGGGTCAATCGCTACGGAGGGGCCATCGCACTGGGTCACCCTCTGGGTGCAAGTGGAGCGCGCCTTGTCACCACTGCGGTCAATCAACTGATGGTCCACTCAGCGCGATACGCTCTTTGCACCATGTGCATCGGAGTCGGCCAGGGGATCGCACTTTTGATTGAAAGAGTCTGAGTCATGGACAAGCAGCAATATCGCTTAGCGACAGAGAACGCCACTTCCCAAGACCACCGTGGCGCTCGAACTGCCGGAGCCGGTCCGTTGAAGGGGGTTCGCGTCCTCGACCTTTCAACGATGGTTGCTGCCCCCTGGATCGGGGCTTTTCTGGCAGACCTTGGCGCTGATGTCGTGAAGGTCGAGTCACCGGAACGTTCCGATCCAATCCGGGATCTTGCACCGCTGAAGGAGGGAATATCGCTTTGGGAAAAAGTGGTCAATCGCGGCAAGCGCTCAATGCTGCTCGACCTGCAGATGCCGGAGGGAAAACACGCCCTAAACCGCATCCTGCCGGGCGTGGATATTCTGATCGAGAACTTCAAGCCAGGCACCCTGGATCGGTGGGGTCTCTCTGAAGATCGGCTTTTAGAAGCGAATCCGTCTTTGATCATTCTTCGCGTGACGGGATTTGGACAGGCTGGGCCCTTGAGTCAGAGCCCTGGGTTTGGCCGCGTCTTTGAAGCTATGACCGGATTTGCGAGCCTATGCGGAACGGCCGAGGGGTCGCCGTTGCACCCCGGCGTTGCCGTTGCCGATGCAATTGGAGCCTTGTTTGGAGCGCTTGGTGCCGTTTCCGCGCTTCTTGCGAAGAGGGCTGGTGCGCCAGGACAAACCGTCGACCTGTCACTGTCCGATGCGTTGCTGCGCATCATGGACGTGATGGTGGCGGAGTACGACCAGACGGGAAACGTCCGATCGCGCACGGGAAACGCACCCGCACACAGCGCTCCAGGAGGTATTTTTGCGACGTCAGATCACAAATGGGTCACCGTCATCTCCAATAGCCCCAATCAGTTCGCAAAGCTTTGTGCAGTGCTTGGGCATCCGAAACTACCCGACGATCCGCGGTACAACACGAATGTGGCAAGAATCGACCGTCGAGACGACCTCGACGAGATCCTCGGCGGATGGTGCGCCACCAAATCGCTAGCAACGATCTCGTCTGAATTTGAGCGTGCAGGCGTTGCATTCGCGCAAGTTGCCACGATCGAGGATGTGTTTGCCAACCCACACTTCATCGCTCGAAACTCCATTGCTGCCGCGCCGGATCCAGATTTCGGTTCCATCCGAATGCCCGACGCTGTGCCACGATTCCAAAGCACTCCCAATCCTCCTGTCAAATCGTCTCCGGTTGTTGGATCTCACACGGGCGAGGTGCTGAAGGACTGGGCGTAGCACACAGACTCGATGCTAGCGTTGACGCAGCTTTCGCTGAACGCGGTGGACGGCGGAACCTATCTTGCCTGAATCGCTTTCTACATGCGCAGGCAGGTTCTGCTGGTTGGCTAGGTCTGTGATGTACAGGAAGATTACTAAAGCCTAGCCACCTGCGCGTGCTGCTTCGACGGCGGCATTCAGGGCCAGCAGGTTGGCCTGGAAGGCAGTGCTTTCGATCACGCCGATGATCTCGTCCATGCGGCGCGAGGAGCCGCGGATGGGCTCCATGGCTGCGCCCGCTCGGGATGGCGGCGCCGCTCCTGCCAGCGCCCTGGCCGCTCTGGTCGCTTTCATGGGCCATAAGCTGGGCCGTGTCGGTGGTCTGCGCCACGGTGCCTGATATCTCTTCCATCGAGGCTGCCGTCTGCTGCAGGCTGGCGGCCTGGACATCACCCCCCTTCCGCACCAGCCGCCCGGGCGCCCTGCCCGCCAATGTGCGTACGGCACGCCAGTAGCATCGGCACGACCCAAGCAAGGGCCGCCCCGCGGCAAGGCTGCCGTCCCGCTCAGGGGGATCAACTCTTCCATGGGCAGTCATCCTGCCCCAGCAAAGCCTCGGCATAACGCAGATCCTGAATGCGCAGCCACAGCCCGTTCATGCCCTGGCGCAGGGGCTCGACGGCAGCACGCTGCCAGGTCTGCGCCACCACCAGCTGGCGCGGCGCGGCCGGCTCTGCCCGTGCTTTGTAGGCCGCGTTCGCCTCGCCCTGCTGCAGCTCAGCATCGGGCAAGGGCAAATCCTGCCAATGCAGGCCCTGGGCATCCCAGCCCTGCAGCACCGGCATGCGCGCCTTGAGAGTCAGCGTGCGCACTTCCTTTTCCACGGGGTTGAGCCAGTGCAGCTGCCACTGCCCCGGCTCGCCATAACGTGTCTCCACAGGCTCCAGCAAGGCCCAGCCTTCGCCTGAAGGATGGGGACAGGCGCAGGGCCCGACACCGCAAAATGCCAGACCGCTGCGCGTCATGATCACGCCGTCCTTGCGAGGTTCATCATGCTGCCAATAGTGGTTGACGCGCTCGTTCACGCCGCCCCACCACCAGACGGTGTCGCCGCGCACCTCGTCACGCCAGACATAGTCGCCGTCGGAGCAAGGGTGTTGAATCTGTCTCACCTCGCGCCAGCGCGGCAGCAATTGCCAGCGCCCTTGCGCGTCGGGCGCCAGTTCGCGCTCGGAGTAAAGCGGACGCCAGTCGGGTCTTGCCAGATGGCTGGCCGATACAGACTGCAAAGGCCAGCGCCAGGATGCGGTGGCGGGGTCCCAGTCCTTGTCCGCCAGACTGGCCGTCAGCGCCAGCACGCGCATGCGGGCGGCCATGCCGCCCTTGACGGAAGGAACAGCGGCCAGCCGCACCACGGGCCAGGGCAGGTCCACGCTTTGCAGGCGCTCCCCGTCCCAGACCTGCAGGCTGCCGCTGCCACCGCGAATCGGGGCACGACCATGCGGCATGAGAATCGCCCAGCGTCCCTGCACGATCACGTGTTCCAGTGCCCAGGTTCCGGGCAGATGGCGCTCGCCCCATTGCAGGTTGTAGGCCGCCGTTTCGCCAAGCTCCTCCCTGGCGGGCTTGGACAGGGTCCAGATCAGGCGCTGCCCCTTGAGCGGCTCACTCTGCGCGCGCCACAGCGCCGGCTGCGCCGGATCACGCAGCCAGTCGAAACTCACGGGCAGCGAGGGTTTGATGATGGGCAGGCCATCGCGCTGATGGGCAGCGCAGACATCCACCTCGCTCATGGCGCAGCTGATGCTGGTGCCATCGTGCAGGCGCTCGGTCTCGGGCGTATCGAGCTGCACCTTCTGCAGCAGCAGCTCATTGAGCCAGCTCAGCGGCAAAACCGCTGGCGCTTGCGGCTCGCTCGGCGGCTCAGGATCCGGCAGGCCCAGCGCCCAGGGTTTGCGGTCCTCGGGCATCAACTCCGGCCATTGCTGCCAGCCTCGCTCCATGGTCCAGACAGCCAGCCGCAGGCTGGCCTGGCTGGCATCGCCCTGTGTGGGGTAGGCATAGAGCGCAAAGGCCTGGGCATCGGCACGCCAGACCATGCTGTGGCTTTCGTCCAGCACCCAAGGCTGGGCGGCCTCACCCAGCATCAGTTGCCAGTGCGGATTCTGCAGCGGAGCCATGGGGTAGCGCAGCTTGCGCAGCGAAGCCGGCCAGTGGCGCTGCAGCGCCACCGGCGGCACCGAGGTGGGCTGAGCCGGTTGTGGCAGCGTTGGCATGGGCCGGGCGACTTCGGCAGGCAGGCAGTCGGCCGGCACCCAGAGATCCACCACCTGCAGCAGGGGCTGCGGCTGCGCGGCCATATGCTCGCCCAACCAGGCCTCGAAGCTGGCATCGGACATGATCACATGCGCATCGTCGGCAATGCCGCTTTCGTTGATGCTCTCGCCACTCCAGCGCGGCATGCGCCAGTGGATGGCATCCAGCAGCTCGCCTTCCGGCTTGCTGATCACCCAGCTGCGACGTGATTTGCGGTCGACCAGATGGGCGGCCTCGCTGTCATAAAAGCCCGTGCGCAGCCAGCGCCCGTCATAGGAGGTGTGCATGTCCATCTCCCAGACATGGGGCAGATAGACGCCGTCCGCGCACAGCACATCGCCATAGATGGGACCGCCCATGCCGCGCTCGCCCTGGGGGCGAAAGTTCACATCCCTGCTGGCCTCGGACGCCGTATCCGCCTGCGCCGAAAGCTCCTGACCGGAGGGTATCTGCGCCGCCGCCTCCGACTGGGCTCTGGCCTGGCCCGCAGGCTGATCAGCCTCCTGCTCGGAAGTTCCAGACGATGCCGCTCTCGCGTCTTCGCGCAAACGCGATATCAGCCAGATCAGCAAACACAGGGCCAGCGCCGCAATGGCGATCAGGGTCAGCACAACACTCATGCCGCAATCCTACCGAAAGCCGATGTGAAAAAGGCAGCTCAGCGGCTGCCTTTTCAGAGCAATGTGGCAAAAGCCTAAAGATGGAACACGTCCACCGAACGCTCCAGCGTCCTGGCACTCTGGCGCAGCGATTGCGCGGCACTGGTCGACTGCTCCACCAGAGCCGCATTCTGCTGGGTCACCGAGTCGAGCTTGGCCACGGCCTCGTTGACTTGCGAGATGCCTATCGATTGTTCGCGCGTGGCAATGCTGATCTGGTGCACCAGGGAGCCGACCTTGTCCACGGCCTGCGCCATGCCGTCTATGGTCTGACCCGCAGCACGCATGCGCGCATTTCCGTCATTGATGCCATCGACCGTGCGGTTGATGAGCACGCTGATTTCCTTGGCCGCCTCGGCACTGCGCTGGGCCAGTGCCCGCACCTCGCCCGCCACCACGGCAAAGCCGCGCCCCTGCTCGCCGGCACGCGCCGCCTCAACGGCCGCGTTCAGGGCCAGCAGATTGGTCTGGAAGGCAATGCTCTCGATCACGCCAATGATCTCGCTCATGCGGGTGGAGGAGCCGCGGATATGCTCCATGGCCAGTCCCACTTCGCTGATGGCCGCGCCGCTGCGGCTGGCCACCTTGCTGCTCTCGTCGCTGGCACCGGCCATGAACTGTGCCGTATCGGCCGTCTGCGACACGGTGCCCGAAATTTCCTCCATCGAGGCCGCCGTCTGCTGAAGGCTGGAGGCCTGCGATTCGGTACGCCCCGCCAGATCGAAACTGCTCTGGGCGATTTCATGGGCGGTCTGGGCAAAGCCCTGCACCTCGGTACGCACATCGCCCACCACGGCGCGCAGATTGATCTGAATCTGCTGCAGCCTCAGCATCAGCGCCCCCACGGCACCGCTGTAGCTCTGGCTGCATTCGGTGCTCAGATTGCAGGCAGCCACATCGGCCGCAAAGCTGCTGGCTTCCTCCAGTCCCGCCACGCAGCGCCGTTGAAAGCGCCACAGCACGAATCCGCCGCCCACCACCAGGCTTGCAGCACGCCAGCCCCAGGCAGCTGCCCCCTGCCAACCCAGCATATCGGGCAGCATGGCGGTCAAGGCCATGATGGCCAGCAACCAGGCCATGCGCGCCACCAGGCCCACATCCTTGCGACCATCCCACCAGCCCATCAGCCCCAGACGACGCACCGCGCCCGCGCGCAGGCGGAAGCTGGCCTGCCCCTGCTTTTCCTCGTTGCGCATGCGCGCGTACAGCGCTTCGGCTTCAGCCACTTCCCTGGCCGAAGGCTTGGTACGCACCGAAAGATAGCCGCTTGGCTTGCCGCCCTCCATGATGGGCGTGACATTGGCGCGCACCCAGTAGTGGTCACCGTTCTTGCGTCGGTTCTTGACCAGTGCCGTCCAGGGATAGCCATGGGCAATGGTGCGCCACATATCCTTGAAGGCAGCGGCCGGCATGTCGGGGTGGCGAATCAGATTGTGCGGCTGGCCGATCAGCTCTTCGTAGGCAAAGCCGCTGACGCGCACGAAGGCCGGGTTGCAATGAGTGATCTCGCCCTTGGTGTTGGTGCTGGAGACCAGCAGCTCGTCACCTGGAAAGTCGTAGTTTTGTTGAGATACCGGCAGGTTCAGGCGCATGCTTTGCACTCCTCCAATAGGCCTATGTAGTTTTTGTTCGAGAGTGAGCATCAGGCATACCGTAGGCAGCTGGTTAACCAGATACACAAATTCACAATTGAATCATCGCACAGCGATGATTCCCGTGGCCCCAAGCTCAGAACAGAGATGCGGTATATGGATCCGAATACTTGACCGAGGTCAAACCATGAGGCCTGAGCAGCAGTTCGCGAGCCGCAGGATCGCCGGCACTTGCCTGCCAGAGCTGCTCGGCAATCAGGCCCGAGACCTTGACCCCCAGCAGCCTGATGCGCTTGCCAAGCGGTACGCGCTTGAGGCATTGGCCCGCGGCCAGGCGGATGGCTGCCGCCTCCTGTATCGGCAGGTTCAGGGTCTGGTCCCGCGTGGCGATCCTGAAATCGTCATAGCGCAGCTTGATGCCCACGGTGCGCCCCACATAGCCCTTGCGCTTCAGATCCTCTGCCAGACGCTCGCACAGGTCCGTGAAGATCGCGCCCAGCTCGGCTTTGTCGCGTACGGCATGCAGATCGCGCTCGAAGGTGGTTTCGCGACTCATGGAAACCGGCTCGCTCTCGGTCACCACGGCACGCTCGTCCCGCCCCCAGGCCGACTCGTGCAGCCAGTGGCCATAGCTTTTGCCAAACCAGTGCAGCAGCTGCGGCAGGCTTTGCGCGGCCAGATCGCCAATCGTTTCTATGCCCAGGCTCTTGAGCTTGGCATCGGCCTTGGGTCCTATGCCGTTGACCTTGCGGCAGGCCAGCGGCCAGATCTGGCTTTGCAGATCTTCGGGCTGGACGATGGAGATGCCGTTGGGCTTGTTGAACTCGCTGGCCATCTTGGCCAGCAGCTTGTTGGGAGCCACACCGACCGAGCAGGTCAGGCCCGTGGCATCGAAAATAGCTTTCTGGATCAGCCGGGCCAGCACGCGTCCGCCTTCGCGCTGGCCGCCGGGCACGTCGGTGAAGTCGATGTAGACCTCGTCCACGCCGCGGTTCTCCATCAGCGGAGCAATCGACACGATGATCTCTTTGAAGGCCCGGGAAAAGCGCCGGTACTCGCCAAAGTCCACGGGCAGAAGAATTGCCTGCGGGCACAGTCTGGCGGCCTTCATCATGCCCATGGCCGAGCCCACGCCGAACTGCCGTGCCGGATAGGTGGCCGTGGTGATCACGCCGCGCCCCGTGTAGTCGCGCAGCAGAGGAAAGTCCGCCACCGGGATCTCGGACAGCGGCCGCCCCGCATGCCGCGCCAGCAGCTCTTCGTCAAAGCTGCGCCGCCCGCCGCCGATCACCACCGGCAGCCCCTTGAGCTGCGGGTAGCGCAGCAGCTCCACGGAGGCGTAGAACGCATCCATGTCCAGATGCGCTATGCGCCTGGGTCTGGGCTCGGGGCTGGTGGGAAGATCGCTCACAGTGCCGATTTTGCCTGCGCTGGCAAGAGACGGCAGCCATGCGTCAAACAGGCACACAGGCACCAGGAAACAGCAAGCAGCGCCAGCCCCCGGCCCTGCTGCTATCCCCTCCCGAACAGAGAGGGGAAAGGCTCAAACCGCCTCAGGACGAAACCTTGCCCTGCTTGATGTCTTCGAGCTCGTCAAAGCGCATATCGGCATAGCTGACCCAGGTCTTGCGCTTGACCAGCCAGTAACCCAGCCAGAACAGCAGGAACAGCGGAATGCCCAGATAGGTCGAGACCACGCCGCCCCAATCGATGCGATCTTCCAGGAAGGCCTGATAGTTCTGGCCCAGCGTCACCACCAGGCACAGCACAAAGGCAAAGATGGGGCCGAAGGGGAAGGCGCCGGCCTTGTAGGGCAGCAGGCCCACATCGTGGCCATGCATGACATAGCCGCGACGGAAGCGGTAGTGACTGACGGCAATGCCGAGCCAGACGATGAACTCCGTCATGCCGGCCAGATTCAGCAGCCAGATATAAACGGCCTGCGGGCTGTAGAGCGAGGAAAACAGGCACAGGCTGGCGACCAGCGTGCTGCCGATCAAGGCCACCAGCGGCACGCCGTTCTGGGTCAGCCGGGAGAAGATGCGCGGCGCATTGCCCTCGGTTGCCATGTTGTAGAGCATGCGCGTGGCCGCATACATGCCCGAGTTGCCGGCGGACAGCACCGAGGTCAGGATCACCGCATTCATCACCGTAGCAGCCGACAGCAGGCCTGCGTGCTGGAACACCAGCGTGAACGGGCTCACGGCGATATCGGCGACATCAGTGCGCAGCAGTTGCGGATCGGTATAGGGAATCAGAAAGCCGATGACGACAATCGCCAGCACATAGAACAGCAGGATGCGCCAGAACACCTGGCGAATCGCACGCGGCACGTTCTCGCGCGGGTTCTCGGATTCGCCCGCCGCCACGCCCACCAGCTCCGTGCCCTGGAAGGAATAGGCCACGATCATGGCCACGCCCACAAAGGTCGCGAAATTGCCGACGAATGGCGCATCGCCCGTGGTCCAGTTCTCGAAGCCGGGCACATGGCCGTTGCTGATGATGCCGAACAGAATCAGCACGCCGGTAATCAGAAAGGCCACCACGGCCAGCACCTTGATCAGTGCGAACCAGTACTCGGCCTCGGCAAAGCCGCGCGCGGAAAACGCGTTCAGCCCCACCATCAGCAGCAGGAACAGGCCGCTCCAGAGGATGCCCGGCACATTGGGAAACCAGTAGGCCATGACCAGTTGCGAGGCCACCAGGTCCACCGCCACCACCACGGCCCAGCTGAACCAGAAGTTCCAGCCCAGCGCAAAGCCGAAGCCGCGATCCACATAGCGCGAGGCATAGGTAGAGAAAGAGCCGGCCACCGGCATGAAGGCAGCCAGCTCACCCAGGCTGGTCATGATGTAGTACACCATGATGCCGATGAGAAGATAGGTGAGCACGGCTCCGCCGGGGCCGATCTGGGCGATGGCCGAGCCGGAGGCCACAAACAGGCCCGTTCCGATGGCGCCGCCAATGGCGATCATGCTCAGGTGGCGCTGCTTGAGCACCCGGTGCAAGCGGGGCTGCTTATCGTCACCATCGCCAGTCGGCGCGAGCTGCTGGCTTGAGTTGGGTTGGGACATAAATGTCTTGTTGTAATGGTTTGCGCCCATCCGGACAAAACACCCAACCATCCCGCAGGCGCTGCGACAGGCAACGCAAAAAGGCGACCATGACGGTCGCGGGCAACAAGGACAAAGGAACGAAGCCATGACAGCAGAACGCCATGGCGGATAGGCCAGTCGCATCCTGAATCGGCAGCCACCCCAGTCGGGCGCTTCAATGGCAAAGCGGTGATATCGCCGGGCCCATTGACAGGCAAAGACGATATTTTGCCCAAATCCACCGCCGGCCATGGCCCGCCATGCCAATGCAGGGGCTGACTCTGGGGCTGCTCGGCGGCACTTGACAGCGTCTATCGCTATGAATTTAGAAGCACACTGCGCTTGAATAAATTCATTTTCATAGACAAATACTCAATATTTCCTTGAACGATAAACGCAAAGCGCTATCAAATAGCGTGGACTCCACATGATCAGCCATGACTGGGCCCTGGCGCAGAAGTCTAGTAAACCCGTATATCCAGGCGCCGCCGTTCTTCCTACATTTGCCCACAGGCTCTCAGCCCGGTGATGCCGAGAGAGACTGCAGCGCAAACTTGGCGCATGCAGCGCCGAAGGAGCAACCGCCCCGGAAACTCTCAGGCCAAAGGATCGGCATCGCTTTCACACACTCTGAAGAATGTCCGGACGTCATCGTCCGCCGGGCATACCGAAGGAGCAAGCGAGCAGCGCCGCAAGGCCATGCCTCGTGAATCTCTCAGGTCCAGAACAGAGGGGGCGTCCGCTGCGCATGTTGCGCACGGGCTCCACCCTTGACGTTTCTGGAATCTGAATCATGAAGACAATCGCCGTCATCGGCGGTGGCATCACGGGCGTGACCACCGCCTACGCTCTCGCTCGCCGCGGATTTTCCGTCACCCTGTTCGAGAAACAGCGCTACGCCGCCATGGAAACCTCGTTCGCCAATGGCGGCCAGCTCTCGGCCTCGAACGCCGAGGTCTGGACCCATTGGTCCACCATTGTCAAAGGCCTCAAGTGGATGCTCAAGAGCGATGCTCCGCTGCTGCTCAACCCCAAGCCCAGCTGGCACAAGATTTCCTGGTTCTGCCAGTTTCTCGCTGCCATCCCCCACTATGAGAAAAACACCGTGGAGACCGCCAGGCTGGCGATTGCGGCACGCGAGCACCTGTTCGAATGGGCGGCTCGCGAAGGCATTGACTTCGATCTGAAGCAAAAAGGCATCCTGCATATCTACCGTGACCGAGCAGGCTTTGAACATGCGGGCAAGGTTTCCCAGTTGCTGGCCAAAGGCGGGCTGGAGCGCCGCGCCGTGACACCGCAGGAGATGCGCTCCATCGAGCCGACCCTGTCCGGAACCTTCTATGGCGGCTACTTCACCGAGAGCGACTCCACAGGCGACATCCACAAGTTCACCAGCGGCCTTGCCGCTGCCTGTGAGCGACACGGCGTGCAATGCCGCTACGGTCAGGAAATCGTGTCGGTGAGCAGCAATGGCAAACAGGCCAGCGTGACCGTGCGCCAGGGTCCGGCAACCGAGACCTCGACTTTCGACGCCATGGTGGTCTGCGCAGGCACGGCCAGCCGCGCCCTGGCCGCTCAGCTCGGCGACAGCGTCAACATCTATCCGGTCAAGGGCTATTCCATCACGGTCAATCTGGCGGACGAAGCCAGCCGCGCCGCAGCCCCCGTGGTGAGTCTGCTGGACGACGAGACCAAGCTGGTCACCAGCCGCCTGGGTGACGATCGCTTCCGAGTTGCCGGTACGGCGGAGTTCAACGGCTACAACAAGGACATCCGCGCCGACCGCATCCGCCCTCTCATCGAATGGGTGCAGCAGTGCTTCCCGGGCGTCAGCACGCGCAGCGTGGTTCCCTGGGCGGGCCTGCGTCCCATGATGCCGGACATGCTGCCGCGCGTGGGCCCTGGCAACAAGCCCTGCGTGTTCTACAACACCGGCCACGGCCATCTGGGCTGGACCTTGTCGGCCGTTACCGCCGACATGGTCGGCGACCTCGTGCTGCAGTCCATGGGCAGCGCCAGCAGGCAGTCCCGGCCGGCCAAGCTGACCACCGCCAGCGCCTGACCACGACCTGAAAACCTCATCAACAAGCCAGACACGGCAGCCGCAGCGCCCCGTGAGGGGCAGCTGTTGCCGTGTGAATGGCAAACGGAGACATACAACATGAGTCGAAATCATCCAAGCGCAGCCGGGGAGTCGCTGCAGCAGACAGGGGAGCTGGAGCGCGGCCTCAAGGACCGGCATATCTAGCTGATCGCCCTGGGCGGTGCCATTGGCGTGGGCCTGTTCCTGGGCTCGGCCAAGGCGATCCACAAGGCCGGGCCGCTGCTGCTGGTCAGCTACGCCATCGCGGGGCTGGCCATCTTCTTCATCATGCGGGCACTGGGCGAGTTGCTGGTGCACCGCCCTGTGGCCGGCTCTTTTGCCACCTATGCCGAAACCTATGTCAGCCCCTGGGCCGGATTCGTCACCGGCTGGACCTACTGGTTCACCTGGGTGGTGACGGGCATGGCGGAGCTCACGGCCATAGACATCTACACCCACTACTGGTTTCCGGCCATTCCGCAATGGGTTCCGGCGCTCGCCACCCTGGCCGTGCTGCTGGGTGTGAATCTGATTGCGGTCAAGGTCTTCGGCGAGCTGGAATTCTGGTTCGCGCTGATCAAGGTCGTGACCATCGTGGCCACGCTGGTGCTGGGTGTGGCCATCATCACCACGGGCTGGGGACCGCTGGGCCAGACGGCAAGCTTCACCAACCTATGGTCGCATGGAGGCTTTGCACCCGTGGGCATGGTGGGCGTGGTCTTCACCTTGCAGATAGCCTGCTTTGCCTATACCGGTGTGGAATTGATCGGCGTGACGGCCGGCGAGGCCGAGTCGCCCGAGAAAGTGCTGCCCCGCGCCACCAACAGCATCGTCTACCGCATTCTGATCTTCTATATCGGCGCCCTGATCATCATCATGTCGCTGGTGCCCTGGAACGAACTCAGCCCCGACATGAGCCCTTTCGTCCATGTCTTCGACAAGCTGGGCATTCCTGCCGCCGCCGGCATCATCAACTTCGTGGTCATCACTGCCGCCGCCTCCTCATGCAACAGCGGCATCTTCAGCACGGGCCGCATGCTCTATACGCTGGCGCAATTCAAACAGGCTCCCGCCAGGCTGGGCAGGGTCAATGCGCGCCATGTGCCTGCGGCCGGTATTGTTCTGTCGGCAGCATTCATGCTGCTTGGCGTGGTGCTGAACTATCTGGTGCCCGAGGAGGCTTTCATCTACGTGACCAGCATTGCCACCATCGGCGCCGTCTGGACCTGGGGCATCATTGTCTTTTCCCATCTGCGCTATCGCCGCGCCGTCAGGCTGGGTCATGCGGCAGCCGTGGCCTACCGCATGCCCGGCGCACCGTTCACCAACTGGTTTGTGCTGGCCTTTCTGGCCGTGGTGCTGGTCTGCCTGTCGCTGGATGCCAGCACCCGCGTGGCCCTATATATCGCGCCCCTGTGGTTTGCGCTGCTGACGATTGGCTACCGGCTCTACGCGGTCAAGCCCGAGCAGCGCCATCGCCTGGCGCAAGCGCAACAGCAAGCCGCCTGAGGCGCAGCACAGCCGCACTGTGGATGCCATGGCTATACGCTGATTGATTCAGGAGCTTCTTGTGCTCTTCCATGCTTCATTCAAAGGATTTTTCACTTTAGAAATGAGCAATGGAAAGCGCAGGCAGCTCTTGAAATCAGAGCTGCAGACAGATCAGCACCAGTCCCAGCATCATCAGCGCCATGCCCAGCTTTTCGGTCAGCGACAGCTTCTCGCTGAACACCTTGCGCGAGACGATATAGCTGAACACCACCTCCACCATGCCCAGGGTGCGCACGGCAGCCGCCCCCTGCATGGCATAGGCGGTGAACCAGGCCAGCGAGGCCGCAGCGCCCATGCTGCCAGCCAGCAGTGAGATGCGCCAGGCCTTGAAGATCGGGCGCAGGCCCTGCTCATGGGTTCTGGCAATCCAGGCGCTCATGACGACGGACTGCATGGTCTGCGCAATCAGCACGCCCCAGGCCCCGGAAAGCCAGGGCGAGCTCACGCCCAGCGCTGCGATCTCGACCGCGCCGCCGCGAAAGCCCACGGTGGCCAGCGCAAAACAGGCGCCGCAGATCAGCCCGTAGACCGAGGATTTGCTGGTCCAGGCCGAGAGCGTGAACAGCTGCCCGCGCGGCGGCAGCGACAGCATCAGCACGCCCACCGTGGCAAGCACCATGGCCAGCAGCGCCAGCCGGGTCGGCAGCTCGTGCAGAAACATGGCGGCAAACAAGGCCACCTGCAGCACCTCGGTCTTGGACAGCGTGACCGCCACGGCAAAGTTGCGCTCCTTCATGGCCATCAGCAAGGCCGCCGTGGCAGCGACCTGAAAGAAGGCTCCAAGCGCAATCCAGCCCAGATACGCGACGCTGAACTTCGGCAGCACCTGGGACGGATCGCCCAAGCCATACAGCGCCAGCAGATAGATGGCGGCAAACGGCAAGCCGTAGAGAAAGCGCACCAGGGTGGCTGGCAGCGTGCCGACCTGAGCCGTCAGCGAGCGCTGGGCCGTGTTGCGCACCGTCTGCGCCGCCGCCGCAAACAGCACCACGCCCACCCACAAATATTCCATTCCTATGCCCGACATGAGACGCTTTCTTTTCTGTTAGCGCGCCAGCATAGCGCTGGCTGCCGGACGGTGCTGACGCGATTCGTGCAGTCCACCCGCTCAAGCCGAGGCGACGTGAAGTGCGAACGGCTTCCGTTCTGATGGCGAAGTCTCCACCCAGGCAAAATAACCTCAAATCCAGACCATTGCTGCATCTTTAGCTACAATTTCGGCCGGGTGCCCGCCGCACGAGGTGGCGATGGCAGGTGAATGTTCATGCGCAGGTCGGGCCGCCAGCGCTCCAGTCGTCTAGCAGTGCAGACGGCACCAGCAGGCATTGCCTCAGGTGCAGAACGCATTCAGCGCACGACTTCAGCCACCTACCGACACATGGACCCACAAACACTTGTGCAGGCCCCTGCGCCTTTTGCATCCCCAAATTCACCCCGTGTTCCCGCACTGCAATCCGCGACCGAGCGCGTGCAGGCACAAATCTCGCACCTGCTGCATATCGAATCCTTTGCCGGCATGGTGCTCATGCTGGCCGCTGCCGCAGCCCTGATCTGGGCCAACTCCGCTGCAGCTCCAAGCTACTTTGCACTATGGCATGCCCCCGTCGCGCTGACGCTTGGCCCCTGGAGCTTCAGCACCGATCTGCATTTCATCGTCAACGATGTGCTGATGACGGTGTTCTTCCTGGTTGTGGGCATGGAGATCCGGCGCGAGCTGCACAACGGCGCGTTGGCCAGCCTGCGCCAGGCCAGTCTGCCGCTGATCGCTGCCATCGGCGGCGTGGCCGTGCCCGCGCTCATCTACGTGGCCCTGGCGGGCAACGACAGGACGCTGCTCAACGGCTGGGCAATACCGACGGCGACCGACATCGCGTTTGCCGTGGGCGTGCTGGCCTTGCTGGGCCGCAATATTCCGGGTGCACTGCGTATCTTCCTGCTGGCCCTGGCCATCATCGACGACATCGTGGCCGTGCTCATCATCGCCTTCTTCTACTCCGGCGGCCTGCAGGCCATGGGCTTTGTGGTCGCCGCAGCCGGCGTGCTGCTGGTGCTGCTGTTCAACCGCATGGGCATTGCCGCCGCGCCCCTGTATGTGCTGCCCGGAGCCATCCTCTGGTTCGGCCTGCTCAAGACCGGCGCTCACCCCACTCTGGCAGGTGTGGTGCTGGGTCTGATGACGCCTGTGTTTGTACGCCCCGCTCCCATGCCGCTGCTGATAACGGCACAGACGGCCATGCGCAAGGCCGGCGAGCAGATGCTCAGCGACAGGCCCGATCCGCAACATCTGCTGCAGCAGTTGCGCGCTGCCCAGCTCGCACAGCGCGACCTGCTGCCGCCTGCTCTGCGTCTGCCCATGATTCTTCATCCATGGGTGGCTTTTTGCATCATGCCCATCTTTGCGCTGGCCAATGCCGGCGTGCAGTTCTCGGACATAGACCTGAGCGCTGCCGCACCGCAGACCACCGCCATGGCCGTGCTGGTGGCCCTGGTTCTGGGCAAGCCCCTGGGGATCTTCATCTGCACCTGGCTGGCCGTCAAGAGCGGGCTGTGCAGCCTGCCTGAGGGTCTGAACTGGCGCGGCGTGTTGCTGGTAGGCCTGCTGGCCGGCATAGGCTTTACCATGTCCATCTTTGTCGGCGGCCTGGCCTTTGCGGATGCGAAGCTGCTGGGCGCAGCCAAGCTGGGCATTCTGGCAGGCTCGGCCATGGCAGCCTTGCTGGGACTGGGCTATGGCTTTGCCATGCGCAAGCGCCTGCAGCACGCATAAGCACTTCCCGATCACGATGCCCGGTCGGGCTCGGGGCTGACAAGCGGCCCTGATCAACAAGCAGCAGCCGCCAGACGCGATGAGCGACTGGCGGCTGCTGCTGCTGCTTGTCAGGTGACTAGAATGCCTCCTCGCTCCGGCCCACAGTCCGGACATCGGAATGCCTGCGCCATGAAGGGCGCCGACAGATGCTCCAGAGGCTCCAGGCCCATAACCGGCGTGAATCAGCAGTGCCCGATGGTCGGCGCTCTCGCTCTGCCGACTGCTGAACCGTGGGTCTGCCCGAGCATGCAGGGAAAGACATCAGGGCAGCCTGAAGTCATGGGCTGCCCTGCCGTTGCAGGCCGGGCACAGCTCATCTATCCCAAGAACATCAGGAAAAATGCAAAAAAAAGCTTCACCTTTACTCCGCTGCCACATTGTTGCTTGCCAGCACCTTGGCAATGGCTCAGCCAGCGGACCTGCTGCATAAAGCACAGGCGGGGGATGCACAGGCACAGCTGGATCTCGGCCAGATATACGTGGAAGGCCGTGGTGTGGCGCAAAGCGACGAGAGAGCCGCTCATTGGTTTGGTCTTGCGGCAGCACAAGGCAATGCATTGAGCCAGAGCAATCTCGGCCTGATGTATGACCGCGGCCGTGGCGTGAAGCAAAGCGACCAGGAGGCCGTCAAGTGGTACCGGCTTTCGGCAGCTCAGGGAGAGGCCAACGGCCAGTTCAATCTGGGCGTGATGTACGAAGACGGCCGCGGGGTGGAGCAAAGCGATCGGGAGGCCGTCAAGTGGTATCGGCTTGCAGCCGCGCAGAACCTTCTCGATGCCCAGTACAACCTGGGACTGATGTACGTCAGCGGCCGCGGGGTGGAACAAAGCGATCAGGAAGCCGCCAAATGGTTTGGCATAACGGCCGCCAAGGGCCACGACTCGGGCCAGGCCAACCTCGCCGTGATGTATGCCACCGGTCGCGGCGTGCCTCTCGACGAGAAGGAGGCCGCCAGACTGCTGGGCCTGGCCGCGGAGCAGGGCAATGCGACGGCCCAGGTCAATCTCGGCACGATGTTTGAGGAAGGCCGGGGCGTCAAGCGCAGCCTGTCTCAGGCCTATTTCTGGTATTGCCTGGCGGCCGCCCAGGGCCTGGAGGGCACGGTGTCGCTGCGCAATGCAGTCGCACAGAAGCTCAAGCCTGCAGAGCGCACTACCCTGAACAAGAGAATCAGTGCCTGGAAACCCAAGACGACAAATCGCTGAATTTGCGCGTTCGAAACAATAACTCCCTATCGACAGGCGATCCATGAAAAAGCAATTCAGCCATCTTCTTTGCGCAGCCGCCCTGCTGCTCTCCTGCCCTCTGGCCATCGCGCAATCGGCCGACCTGCTGCAAAAAGCCCAGGCGGGCGATGCCCAGGCGCAGTTCAAGCTCGCGGCGGTCTATCTCACGGGCCGCGGTGGCCCCAAGAATGATGACGAAGCTGCCAGGTGGTTCATGCTGGCCGCAAAGCAGGGCCACGCCGAAAGCCAGGCCAATATGGGCCTGTTGTACGGCCGCGGACGCGGCGTGCCACAAAGCGATGAAGAGGCCGTCAAGTGGTATCGCCTGGCGGCAGAACAAGGCGATGTCGATGGCCTGTTCAACCTCGCCGTGATGTATGACGACGGTCGTGGCGTGGCTGAGAACCCGGAAGAAGCCGTCAGGCTGTATCGCCTTGCCGTGGCACAAAACCATGTCTCTAGCCAGAGCAATCTCGGCTATATGTACGACCATGGCCGTGGCGTGGCGCAAGACAGCAAGGAGGCCTTCAAGTGGTACATGATTGCGGCAGAGCAAGGAGATGCCAATAGCCAGTTCAACGTGGGCTCCATGTATGCCCTGGGCCGCGGTGTCAGCCAAAGCTGGCCCCAGGCCTATTTCTGGGCGCTGCTGGCAGCCAGGGATGGCGAGAAGGATTCGGCCAAGCAGCAGGAAATCATTGCCAAGAAATTGAAGCCGGCGCAACGGGCCAAGATCCAGCAGCAGGTGCAGGAGTGGAAGCCCAGGGCCGGCAACTCCTGACCTCCGGCCAGAGGTCGCGGCGGCTTGCAGCGCAGCAAGCCGCCGACAACACGGATCAGATCACTGCAAACGGTTTGGGATAGGTGCCGGGCAACAGAATCTCTTTGCCGACCTGGTTGATATTGGTGTGCCCGCAGAAGGCCATGGTGGTGTCCAGCTCCTTGTGGATGATCTGCAGCGCCTTGCTCACGCCGGCCTGGCCATAGGCCCCCAGACCGTAGAGGAAGCTGCGGCCTATCATCGTGCCTTGCGCACCCAGTGCGCGGGCCTTGAGCACGTCCTGACCGCTGCGAATGCCGCCATCCATCCAGACTTCGATGTCCTTGCCCGCAGCCTCTGCAATCGACGGCAAGGCTGCAATCGAAGAAGGCGCGCCGTCAAGCTGACGGCCACCATGGTTGCTGACCACCAGCGCGTCAGCACCGCTTTGCGCTGCCAGGCGCGCATCTTCGGCATCCATCACGCCCTTGAGAATGATCTTGCCGCCCCAGAGCTTCTTGATCCATTCCACATCGCTCCAGTTCAGTGACGGATCGAACTGATCTGCCGTCCAGGACGACAGCGAGGACACATCGCCCACACCATCCACATGGCCGACGATATTGCCGAAGCTGCGGCGCTTGGTACCCAGCATTCCCAGGCACCAGTGCGGCTTGGTCGCCAGATTGATGAGGTTTGCCAGCGTGGGCTTGGGCGGGGTGGACAGGCCGTTCTTGATGTCTTTGTGCCGCTGACCCAGGATCTGCAGGTCCAGCGTCACCACCAGCGCCGAGCAGTTGGCCGCCTTGGCGCGATTGATCAAGCGCTCCATGAAGGCCTTGTCGCGCATCACATAGAGCTGGAACCAGAACGGATGGCGATCCGTGTGCTCGGCGATGTCCTCCAGCGAGCAGATGCTCATGGTGGACAGCGTGAACGGCACGCCAAAGGCCTTGGCGGCCTTGGCTCCAAGAATCTCGCCATCGGCATGCTGCATGCCGGTCAGGCCCGTGGGTGCAATCGCCACCGGCATGGCGACCTCCTCGCCGATCATCGTCGTGCGCGTGCTGCGCCCTTCCATGTTCACGGCCACACGCTGACGCAGCTTGATTGACTGGAACTCGTCTTCGTTGGCCCGATACGTGCCCTGGGTATACGAACCCGAATCGGCGTAGTCATAGAACATGCGCGGTACACGACGCTTGGCCACCACACGCAGGTCTTCGATACAGGTGATTTTGGAAAGATCGCTCACGACTTCTAGCCTTGTAATTGGAGTTGAACCCGATGGTAGCCCTCATCGCCGTCATCGGCAGTTCACTATGGTTTGAAGTGATTTATGCCGGTTTTGAAATTTTCTGCAGCGAGGGAAAATCAAGGGCTAATGCTAGGTATGCAAGTCTGTTTGCGCAGCCACCATCCTTGTCACCACAACAAGCAGGAGACAACAGAGATGGTTTGGCAACAGGTCTACGACCCCCTATCGAACATGTGGCTATCCACATTGCTGGCGGCCATTCCGGTCGTGGTGATGCTGGTGGGCCTTGGTTTTCTGCACATGAAAGCCCACCTGGCCGCAGGAGCTGGCCTGATTGCAGCACTGCTGATTGCAGTCTTTGTCTACAACATGCCCGGCGAGATGGCAGGGCGCGCAGCTTTGTTCGGCGGCTTTACCGGGCTGCTGCCCATTGGCTGGATTGTGCTGAACATCATCTTCCTGCATCAGCTGACCGAGCAGAACGGCAGCTTCAAGGTGCTGCAGGATTCACTTTCCGGGATCACCGAAGACCGCCGCATCCAGCTGCTGCTGATTGCCTTTTCTTTCGGTGCCTTTTTCGAGGGCGCTGCCGGCTTCGGCACGCCCGTGGCCGTGACGGCAGCCATCCTGATAGGCCTGGGCTTTTCTCCGCTGGCGGCATCCGGTCTGTCGTTGATCGCCAATACCGCACCCGTGGCCTTTGGCGCCCTCGGCACGCCCGTCATCACGCTGGCCAAGGTCCATGGCTATGATCTGATGGAAGTGACCGCCATGATCGGCCGCCAGCTGCCTTTCTTCTCGGTGCTGGTGCCGTTCTGGCTGATCTGGGCCTTTGCCGGCCGCAAGGGCATGATGGAGATCTGGCCCGCGATTCTGGTCACCGGCCTGTCGTTTGCCATTCCCCAGTACATAGTCTCCAACTTCATCGGCCCCGAACTCGTGGACATCATTGCTGCCATTGTTTCCATGGCCAGCCTGATCCTGTTCCTGCGCGTCTGGCAGCCCAAGAAGATCTGGACTTCGGCCTCGCTGCGCGGCAAGGATATCAGCGCCTCCGAAGTCAAGCCGCCCCAGCCCGTGGCCAAGCACAGCAGGAACGCGCTGATCGCCGCCTGGACACCCTGGATCATTCTCTCGGTGTTTGTGTTCATCTGGGGCCTGCCGCCGGTCAAGGCCTGGCTCAACAGCCTGTTTGCCCCCGCCTTCCCCATGACGGGCCTGCACAATCTGATCGAGAAAATGCCTCCCGTGGTGCCCCAGCCGACCAAGGAAGGTGCTGTCTACACGCTGAACCTGCTGTCGGCCACTGGAACAGCCATTCTGTTCTCGGCCATCGTCAGTGCCTTCGTCATGAAGTACAACCCGGTGACCATAGTGCGCACCTTCTTCAAGACCACCTGGCTGGTGCGCTACTCGCTGCTGACCATCGTGCTGATGCTGGCCCTGGGCACGCTGACACGCTACTCGGGCACAGACACCACCCTGGGCCTGGCCTTTGCCAACACCGGCGTGCTCTACCCCTTCTTCGGCACGCTGATGGGCTGGCTGGGCGTGGCACTCACAGGCTCGGACACGGCGTCCAACGTGCTGTTCGGCGGCATGCAGAAGGTCGCCGCCGACCAACTGGGCCTGTCCCCCAACCTCATGGGCGCCGCCAACAGCTCGGGCGGCGTGATGGGCAAGATGATCGATGCGCAATCCATTGTCGTGGCTTCAACCGCCACACGCTGGTTCAACCGCGAAGGCGACATCCTGCGTTACGTATTCTTCCACTCCATCGCCCTGGCCTGCCTGATGGGCCTGTTCGTCACCATGCAGGCCTATGTCTGGCCGTTCAAGCTGATGGTGAATTGACGCGCCCTCTGAGCCGCCTTGCGGCTTCCCCCCAGGGGGACGGCAACTTCGGCTAGGCGCCCAGGCTCTTGCTCGTTGCCCCAGGGTTACGCCCTGGCGGTTTCGAGCACCGAGCTCCCCCGTCAGGCCGGCAATGAGCTGTCCATAGAAGCCGCAGTGCCCCCAGGCCTGCGGTTTTTTTATGTTCTCAGAATTCCATATCCTCCTTAATTGGTACTACCAATTAATTTCAAAAATCAAGGGAAAACCATGAATTTCAAGACTTATTTCGCTTCATACAATCCATTCCACTTGAAATCGACTGATATTGGTAATACCAATTCAGCAGGCAAGACTGGAATAGCTCAGGCCCGCCTATGGCGCGGCACAGCCGGTTTTGCGCACGGTCATTTTTGAAAATTTGACGGGGAAGCTTCTGGTCGCTCAGGAGGGTTGCCCTCCCCGCATAAATCCAGGAGATCAAGGCAATGCAAGAAATCTGGTCGCAGAACTACGACCCCGCGGGCAATGTGTGGGTGTCGGCGCTGGTGGCGCTGATACCCATCATCTTTTTCTTTCTCGCGCTGACCAAGCTGCGCCTCAAGGGCTATGTGGCGGGCACCATCACGGTGGCGCTGTCCCTGGCCGTGGCGCTGCTCTTCTACCGCATGCCCGTGGCCAATGCGCTGGCGGCAGGCGTCTACGGCTTCTTCTACGGCCTGTGGCCGATTGCCTGGATCATTGTCGCGGCGGTCTTTCTCTACAAGGTCTCGGTCAAGACCGGACAGTTCGACATCATCCGCTCGTCGATTCTCTCGGTCACCGAAGACCAGCGCCTGCAGCTCATCCTGGTGGGCTTTTGCTTCGGTGCCTTCCTTGAGGGAGCCGCCGGGTTCGGCGCCCCCGTGGCCATCACGGCAGCGCTGCTGGTGGGCCTGGGCTTCAGGCCTCTGTATGCAGCGGGCCTGTGCCTGATCGGCAATACCGCCCCCGTGGCCTTTGGCGCCATGGGCATTCCCGTCATCGTGGCCGGTCAGGTCTCGGGCGTCGATGTCATGGCCATCAGCCAGATGGCCGGCCGCCAGCTGCCGTTCATGACCATCATCGTGCTGTTCTGGCTCATGGCCATCATGGACGGCTGGCGCGGCGTGAAGGAAACCTGGCCTGCGGTGCTGGTCGGCGGCGGCAGCTTTGCACTCGGTCAGTTTCTGACGGCCAACTACATAGGCCCCGAACTGCCGGACATCACTTCGGCCATCTTCGCCCTGGTGACACTGACCACTTTTCTCAAGTTCTGGCAGCCCAAGCGCATCTTCCGCTTCGACACCGAGCCGGGCGCAGCCAAGATCCAGACGACGGCCCCCGTCAAGCTGACGACCGGCATGGTGATCAAGGCCTGGTCGCCCTTCATCATCCTCACCGCCATGGTGACCATCTGGAGCCTCAAGCCCTTCAAGGCGCTGTTCGCCTCGGGTGGCGCGCTGTCCGGCACGGTCTTCAGCATTCCCGTGCCCATGCTGCACAATCTGGTGCAGAAAATGGCTCCCGTCGTTGCCACGCCCACGCCTTATGGCGCGGTCTACTCATTCAACTGGCTGTCGGCCACGGGAACCGCGATCCTGATCGCTTCCGTGCTCGCCATTCTTTTGCTGCGCCTCAAGCCAGCCGTGGCAGTCCGGACCCTGGGCGAGACCTTCAAGGAACTGGCACTGCCCATCTACTCCATCGGCATGGTACTCGCCTTCGCCTTCATCGCCAACTACTCCGGCCTGTCCACCACGCTGGCCATGGCGCTGGCCCATACAGGCAAGGCCTTTGCGTTCTTCTCGCCCTTCCTGGGCTGGGTCGGTGTGTTCCTCACGGGATCCGACACTTCGGCCAATGCGCTGTTCGGCGCCCTGCAGGCCACGACGGCAGCGCAACTGGGGCTGCCCGAGGTTCTGGCCGTGACGGCCAACACCACCGGCGGCGTGACCGGCAAGATGATCTCGCCCCAGTCCATCGCCATTGCCTGCGCAGCCGTAGGCCTGGCCGGCAAGGAATCGGACCTGTTCCGCTTTACCGTCAAGCACAGCCTGGCCTTCCTGGTGCTCATCGGCATCATCTGCACGCTGCAGGCTTATGTGTTTCCGTGGATGATTCCCACCACCTGAAACTCCTGCCAGACCCCATGCCCGCCATCCGCCTGTCCGACCGCGTTGCCCAGCAGTTGCTGGAGCTGATCCAGAGCACCCAGCTCCAGAGCGGCGCAAAGCTACCGACTGAACGGGCGCTGGCCGAGCAACTGGGGGTCTCGCGCACGGCGCTGCGCGAGGCCATACAGAAGCTTGCCAGCCGCGGCGTGCTCGAAAGCCGCGTGGGGGCCGGCACTTTTGTCGGCTCGCGCGTGCCCCTGTGGCACGAGCAGGCCGTCGCTCCGCTGGAGTCCTTGCTCCGCGACGACCCCCAATACCGCTACGACGTGCTGGAAGCACGCCAGGCGCTGGAGCTCAGCACCGCCTGGTATGCGGCCCAGCGTGCCACCGACAAGGACAGGGACCGCATCCGCCACTGCTTTGACGACATGCTGCGCCACCAGCAGGCGCACGATGCCGCCAGCGCGGCCCGCTCCGACGCTCAGTTCCATCTGGCAATTGCCGAAGCCTCGCACAATGCCGTGCTGGTGCAGCTCATGGGCAGCCTCTTCGAGCTGGTACTGGGTACCGTGGCCCAGAACCGGCGCCTGATGTTCGTGCATGATGATCTCTCGACGCTGGAGCATCTGACTGCGCAGCACCGCAACCTCATGCAGGCCATTGTCGACGGCGAACCAGAGCAGGCCAGAAGCGCCATCGGCCAGCACCTGGCCTATGTTCACGAAAAGCTGTCCGAATCGGATGCCGAAGCGGCCCGACGCAAGCGGCTGGATCGTTTCTCCTCTTCCTCCGCCATTTTTTCATGATCATCTCCTCCACCACCGACTACCGCGCAGCTGCGCAAAAGCGCCTGCCGCCCTTTCTGTTCCACTACCTTGACGGCGGTGCCTATGCCGAGAAGACGCTGGCGCGCAATGTCGACGACCTTGCCGACGTGGCCCTGCGCCAGCGCGTGCTCAAGGACATGAGCCAGCTCGATACCAGCATCGAGCTGTTCGGCGAGAAGTTCTCGATTCCCGTGGCGCTGGCTCCCGTCGGGCTGACCGGCATGTTCGCCCGCCGCGGCGAAGTGCAGGCCGCCATGGCTGCCGACAGGAAGGGCATTCCCTTCACCATGTCCAGCGTCTCGGTCTGCCCCATAGAGGAAGTCGCGCCCAGGCTGGGCCGCCCGATGTGGTTCCAGCTCTATGTCCTCAAGGACCGGGGCTTCATGAAGAATGCGCTGGAGCGTGCCCAGGCTGCGGGCGTCTCCACCCTGGTCTTCACTGTGGACATGCCCGTGCCCGGCGCCCGCTACCGCGATGCGCACTCTGGCATGAGCGGCCCCAACGCCGCCATGCGCCGCTACCTGCAGGCCGTGACCCATCCGCACTGGGCCCTGGACGTGGGCCTGATGGGCCGCCCGCACACGCTGGGCAATATCTCCACCTACAAGGGTCAGAACGTCTCGCTCGAAGACTATATGGGCTATCTGGGCGCGAACTTCGACCCCTCCATCTCCTGGTCGGACCTGGAGTGGATCCGCGACTTCTGGAAGGGACCCATGCTGATCAAAGGCATCCTCGACCCCGAGGACGCCAGGGATGCCGTGCGCTTCGGCGCCGACGGCATCATCGTCTCCAACCATGGCGGGCGCCAACTCGACGGCGTGCTCTCGTCGGCACGCGCCCTGCCTGCCATCGCCGATGCCGTCAAGGGCCAGATCAAGATCCTGGCCGACTCGGGCGTGCGCAACGGCCTGGACATCGTGCGCCTGCTGGCGCTGGGCGCAGACTGCACCATGATAGGCCGCGCCTTCGTCTACGCGCTGGCCGCAGAAGGTGAAGCCGGCGTGACCAACCTGCTGAACCTGCTCGAAAAGGAAATGCGCGTGGCCATGACGCTGACCAGCGTCAAGAACGTCTCGGAGATCACTGGCGATCTGCTGGTACGGGACTGATCCCGCGCAGGCTCCGGCCCTGGGCCGGGCCTTGCGTGGATCATCGCGCCGCGCCCCGCTGCCCCAGCCAGATGCCGCCCAGGACCAGGGCCACGCCAGCCATCTGCACAGCCGTCAGCGTCTGGTCCAGGAATGCCCAGCCCAGCAAAATCGCCGTCAGCGGACTCAGAAAACCCAGCGGGGCCACCATGTTCGGCTCCAGCCGGGCAATGCCGCGAAACCACAGCACATAGGTCAATGCCGCGCCCACCAGACCCAGCCAGGCCAGTCCGATCAGATGGCCCGGTGTGGGCGCCGGAAAATCCGGTCCGGCCCACAGCGCCACCGGCAGCAGCAACAGTCCGCCGGCCGTGAGCTGCCAGGCAGTGAAGGTCAACAGCGGAACGGGAGGACGCCACTTGCGCGTGAGCACCGTGCCGCAGGCCATGGAAACCGCTCCGGCCAGGCCCGCCGCAATGCCCGTAGCATCCAGCCTCACACCAGGCGTGAGCACCAGCAAGGCCACGCCCGCCAGACCGGCCAGGGCTCCCAGCACCGAGGCCGGCCGCAGCGTGCTGCCCAGCACCCAGGACGCAAGAAACACCACCACCAGCGGCTGCACGGCCCCGACGGTGGCGGCCGCCCCTCCCGGCAGGCGGTAGGCCGAGACGAACAGCATGCTCCAGAACACCGAGAAATTGAGCGCTCCCAGAATGAACACCCGCAGCCACCACACGCCCTGCGGCAGGCGCCGTGCAAATGCCAGCAACAACAGGCCTGCGGGCAGCGCGCGCAGCAAGGCCACGGTCATCGCGGGCACCTGCGGCAGCAGCTGCGTGGTGACGATGTAGCTGCTGCCCCAGATGGCGGGTGCCAGCGCCGTCAGCAGCAGATCGTGCGCCTGGGCCTGCCTGGAACCAGACGCAGATTGGCCGGCGCTCATGCGAACTCCAGCACCTGATCCAGCGGCCGGCGTGGCTTCTGCGGCCAGTTGCCGGGCGCAGCACGGCCCACGGTGACGAGCATGACTGGCACCTCCTCGCTCGCCAGACCGAAGCCGACCGCCACGCCTTCGGCGTCGAAGCCGGTCATCGCACAGGATGCCAGGCCCAGCGCCTGCGCCGCGTGCATCAGCGTCATGGCGCCGAAGCTGGCCGAACGCAGGGCCTCGTCGCGCACCGCCTGCGCGCTGGCGTACTGCTGCTGCGCGGCCTGCAGCCAGCCCTGCGCCATGGCGGCAGGCAAGAAACCCGCGTCCACAGAGGGCTGCAGCCGTTCGGCCAGCGCCTCGGGGTCGGCCAGCATGCCGCAGACGATGAAGCAGACGGCCGCCTCCTGCACCTTGGCCTGGTCCTGCGCCATGGCGCGCAGTCTGGCCTTGGCCCCAGGCGTGCGCACGGCGATGAAGCGCCAGTTCTGAAGGTTGTAGGCCGTGGGTGCGCGCGTGGCCAGCTGCACCAGCCGTGCTATGTCGGCATCCGCCAGATGATGGGAGGTATCGAAGCGGTTGGCCGAGATGCGCTGCTCGATGAGGGTGAGTGCGGGATGAAGTGTCGTCATGGCATGACTGTAGATAATTCACCCCGAATTGATAATTGGCGATTATCAAAATAAACCATTCACCAGCAGAGAAGAATCACATGGACCGACTGACCGCCTTGCAAGTCTTTCATCGCATCGCGCAGTGCGGCAGCTTTGCCGAGGCGGGCCGCAGCCTGGGCCTGTCGCCGGCCGCGATCAGCAAGAACATCGCCGAGCTGGAGGCCCATGTGGGCACGCGCCTCATCCAGCGCACCACGCGACGCATGGCGCTGACGGAAGAAGGCCGCCTGTATCTGGAGCATGTCACGCGGGCTCTGGATGCACTGGCCGATGCAGACTCGGCACTATGCCCGTTCAAGGCTGCGCCCAGCGGCCTGCTCAAGGTCAGCGCGCCCATGACATTCACGCTGACGCAGATCTCTTGCGCCCTCCCCGCCTTCCTGCAGCGCTACCCCGGGCTGCAGCTGGATCTGCACCTGGACGACAGACGCGTCGACATCGTGCGCGAGGGCTTCGATCTGGCCATACGCGGCAGCGACCGGCTCGAGGACTCCTCGCTGATTGCGCGACCGCTGACAACCATGTCGCATGTGCTGTGCGCCGCGCCCGGGTATTTCGAAAAGCGCGGCCGCCCGCACACGCCTGCCGACCTCAACGGCCTGGAGCACATACGCTTCAGCCTATCGGGCCATGCAGATGTCTGGGAATTCGAGCAAGGCGGGCGCATGGAGCGCGTGGCGGTCAATGCGCGCTACTCGGTGTCCTCAAGCCTGGCGGTGCGCGATGCATTGCGCGCGGGCTTTGGCGTCAGCCTGATCCCGCGGCCCTATGTCGAGGAAGACCTGCGCACGGGCCGGTTGCAGGCCGCCCTGGAAGACTGGAGCACGGTGGAGACCACGCTCTATGCCATTTATCCGTCGCGCCAGCATATGACGCCCAAGCTGCGGGTGCTGCTGGACTTTCTGGTAGCGCAGTTCGATTCTGGCAACTGAGCGCCGGGCCGGTTGACCGGCCGGCATTCAACGTCGGCGCTGGCTCTGGATCTGCTCCGGCCCGGCCACCAGGGCACCGGCGCCGCGCACTTCCAGCGCGATGCTGTCCAGCACCTTGCCGGAAGCATCGAGCAGCTCCAGCTTGTGGCGCCCCGGCCAGGGCAGCCAGCCCAGCTGACTGCCGCGCCCCAGCTCGCGCTGCACTTCCCGCATCACGGGTTGCGCATTCTTGTCGGCAGCCGCAGGCGGGCCGTATTGCCGGGTCACCAGGCGCCAGCGCAAGCTGCCGTCACGCCAGTCCTGCTCGGCCGCCATGCCGGCCTGGCGCGCCACCAGCTGCACGCGCTGGCTGTCAGGCGGAATATCGGGGTCCAGCGCCAGAATCGTGCCATTGGCCGGACGCGAGATGCGGACAGCGGTCGCAGCGCTGCCGGACTTGCTGCCCTTTTGTCTGGCTGGGCTTTTCGGCTCTGCGCTGCCAGCGACGTGATCCATGGCAAAAAGGGATTGCTGCGTGCCCTCCACAAACCATTCGCCACGCGTGCTTTCGATGGGCATGGCGCCGCTTGCCAACGCACCGAACTGCACTTGCTGCTGCAGTACGCCAGCGGGCGGCCGGGGTGCACGACTGGACAGATTGCGATGCAGAAAGCCCATGATGTCGGCCCAGATGGGCGCTGCGCCGCTGGTGCCGCTGACTGAATGCATGGCCTCGCCACCCGCATTGCCCACCCAGACGCCCACGGTGTAGCGCTCGGACCAGCCCACGGCCCAGTTGTCGCGCATATCCTTGCTGGTGCCGGTTTTCACGGCCGTCCAGAAGCGCGTGGCCAGCACGCTGTCGGTGCCGAAGGTCGGGGCCCGCGCCATATTGTCGGAGAGAATGTCGCCCACGATAAAGGCCGCCCGCACATCCAGTGCCTGCACCGCGTCGTCGCCGGTTTTGCCGCCGGCCTTGCGGCTTTCAGTCTGAGGCAAGGCCCAACTCACGGGACGATATTGACCGCCATTGCCCAGTGCCCGATAGGCGTTGGTCAGATTGAGCAGCGCGACCTCGCTGCTGCCCAGCGCCAGGCTGAAGCCGTAGTAGCCCCCGCTTTCGCGCAGCGGCAGACCCAGCCTCTTGAGCTGCTCGAAAAACGCATCGGGCGTGATCATGACCAGCGTGCGCACTGCAGGTACATTGAGCGAGGACGCCAGCGCCGTGCGCGCCGACACCCAGCCCTTGAAGCGCCGGTCGTAGTTCTGCGGAATGTAGAGGCCGTTCTGCGTGGGAATATGGGCCGATGAATCCTCGATCAGCGAAGCGGCCGTGATGCGCTTTTCGGCAATCGCCTGGGCGTAGAGAAAAGGCTTGAGCGTGGAGCCGGGCTGACGCAGCGCGGTGACGCCATCGACCTCGGATGCCTGGCTCAGCGTGCCCGAAGAGCCCACCCAGGCCAGAATCTCGCCTGTTCGGTTGTCCAGCACCACGGCCGCACCATCTTCCACATTGCGGCCCTGCAACTCGCGCAGATGCTGCTGCAGGCTGGCCACGGCAAAGCGCTGCAAGGGTGCGCTCAAGGTTGAGCGCACCTGCTCCTGCCCCCTGTTCTGGGGCAGCGCCAGCCAGCGCCGCGCGAAATGCAAGGCCACGCCCTCGCTGGCCAGCCATTGACGCCGCTGCAGCACACTGGAGGTATAGAGCTGCATGGCCGAACAATCCTTGGCCGCCACATCGTCCGGCACCATCACCTGCAGCACGCCGCAGGCACGCTGGGCCACACGCTCCACCGACGCATTGGGCGCACGCACCAGGGCCGCAGCAATGGCCGCCTCGCGAGCATCCAGCCCATGAGCTGCCTTGCCGTACAGGCTTTGCGACAGCGCAGCTATGCCTACGATCTCGCCGCGGAACGGCACCATGTTCAGATAGGCCTCGAGAATCTGGTCCTTGCGCCAGCGCCTGTCCAGCACCTGGGCCGCCACGGCCTGCCCCACCTTCTGCACCACGCTGCGCCCACCCGGACCCTGACGCCAGTCGCCGTCGAGCAGACCCGCGAGCTGCATGGTGATGGTGCTCGCGCCGCGCGTGCGTGTGTTCCAGAGATTGCCCCACGCAGCTGCGGTGACGGCAGCCCAGTCCACGCCGCTGTGCTCGTAGAAGCGCTTGTCCTCGCTGAGCACCAGGGCCGTGCGCAGTGCCGGCGAGACGTCGGCCAATGCCACCCAGGGCCCGCGGCGCACCGTGCTGTCGGTGCGCAGACGCTGCAGCACCTCGCCCTCGCGCGACAGCAGCAGAGTCTCCGAGGAGCGATGCTCGCTGCGCACCTCGTCGTAGCTGGGCACGGCATGGCTGCTGGCGGCAAGACCCAGCCACAGGGCGGCCGTCATGCCGACGGCCCGCCAGGACTGTTTCACTCTCGGGGGCTGGAAATACCGCTGAATGCCTTGTTCCATGTCGTTGTGCGCTGTTGGAAGTCAGCAGGCATTGTCCCAAAGATGGCCCGGCAAACAGACTGCTCAGACAAGCGGCAACAAAAAAGCGGCTTCTGCGAGCCGCTTTTTTGCCGAAGTCACTGCCTCTCGGAGCGTGTTTACGTTTTCAGCCCGTGAACTTCTTGATCTTGAACGCCAGTATCACCATCAGCACGCCGAAGATCACGGCATAGGTCGCCAGCACCCACAGCATGGCCATCATGCCCGCACCGGGCTGCATCAGCACGAAGATGCCGAAGAGCACCGACAGCAGCCCACCGAGCACCAGCAGCCATTCGCCCTGAATTTCCTTGCGCAGACGCAGCGCCGCGACGATCTGCAGCACACCGGTCATCAGAGCCCAGACACCGATATAGATGGTCAGCACCAATGCGGTGATCGCCGGGTTGATGACCGTGAGCACCCCCACCACCACACCGGTCAGCCCCCACAGCAGAACCAGCCACCAGTGACGCGACTGCTGGCGGCTCTTGATGGCGGTGTAGATGCCCAGCAGGCCGTCGACAAACACATAGGCGCCAAACACCAGCACCAGTGCGGCGGCAGATGCTGCGGGCTGCATCCAGGTCAGCACGCCGAAGATGATGGCGGCGGCGCCGCGCAACAACAGCACCCACCAGCTACGGTGCAGCATGATGGACATGGACGGAATTTCTACAGGCATGAAGACTCCTCTCTTTTAGAACGTGTTTACGTTCTCAGGGTTTCACAACAGTGCGACTTGTGCAGCCACTCGTCTCTCGACTCCAGCTCCGACCCTAGCAAGAAGCACAGCCCAGCGTCAACATCACCGGCTGGTGGTCGGACGCCTCTGTGGTGCTGTCCACACGCCAGGCCTGCACATGCTGGCACAGGCTGTCGCTCACCCACAGCAGATCGCAGGCCCCGGGCTCGGCGCCCCAGGTCCGGTCCACCAGTCTGAAGGTGGGGGGCTGCGGCTGGCCGGGGTGCAGCACATCCCAGCTATTGCGCCACTGCCCGGCCTGCAGACAGCCTTGCTCACCGGCAGCCCAAGGTGCGGACAGAACGGCATATTCGGGCTCGTGCGGCTCGAAGTTGAAGTCCCCGCAAAGCACGGCATGGCGTGTATGCGGCTTGGTCTGGTAGGGCGAGCCGTCACTGGCCGGCTGCGGCGGGGCATCGGCCAGTGCGCAGGCCTGCATCTGCAGGGCGCGCAGAGCGCCAGCCTGGGCCATGCGCTGGCGCTTCGAAAAGTACTCGAGGTGCGTGGTCATGACGCGCACCGGCCCCAGTGCCGCGTCAGCGACCGTGACCACCGAGCACATGCGCTGCATGCAGCGCACATCGGCATCGGCCGGCATGGGCAGCGGATGGTGCTGCACCTGCAGCAGCGGCAGGCGAGTGGCGACCAGATTGCCAAAGCGCTGATGTCCCCGGGGTGTGAACTCGTCGACCGAGGCACCAAAGACAATCTGCCAGCCCGGCAACAGCGCCTTCAGCTCGGCAGGCTGATCGCCGGGCCGCCCTTGCAGATCGGGGTAGTTGACGGCGATCTCCTGCAGGCACAGCACATCCAGTCCGCCGGCCTGCTCGCCCATTTGCAGCGCGTGGCGCACGATGCGTTCCACACTGACCTGTCCATCCATGCCGCAGCACCATTGCACATTCCAGCTCAGGATATTCATCTTGTCGCTTCTTTCCACATTGAAAATGACTGCAGCACCTGCCTGCGCAGCGCTGGCAGCCGATCAGGCCAGGGCCTCGCGCAGCTGGAACACATTGCCTTCGCTGTCCATGGCATTGCAGACCACAAAGCCGGGGCCTTGCCAGCGCTCGTCGAACACCTGTCCGCCCAGCGCCTGCGCGACGCTTGCGGCCTCGGCGATCGCGGGCACGGTGACGAAGAACTTGAGCGCCACATCGGCACGGCGCTGCGGCGGCTTGCCGATCCGGACCCGCGCGGCAATCTCGGCAGGCAGTGCGTGAATCAGCAGCTGCAGGGCGACGGACTCCAGCACGATGATGTGCTCATCCTCATGCAGCCGCTGCATGCCCAGAACCTGCTCATAGAAACTTGCCAGACTCTGGAAATCCTTGGCATAAATCAGCACACCAGCAGCAGCGGGACCAGGCATTGTCAACTCCCCAAATGGTTTGACTGTATCCCAGTCACTTGATTCCCGCGCGCATGAAGCTCTGCACGAACTGGCGCTGGAACAGCAGGAATGCAATAAGCAGCGGCCCTGAAGTCATCAGGGTGGCGGCGCAGATGATCGACCATTCCACGCCCGACTCCACGCTGGAGAAAACCTGCAGCCCTACGGTGAGCGGACGCGCCTGCACGCTGTTGGTGATGATCAGAGGCCAGAGAAAATTATTCCAGTGAAAGCTCACAGAAACCAGCGCAAACGCGGTGTAGACCGGCCTGGCCAGCGGTACGTAGACACGCCAGAGAATCTGCAGCGTGCTGGCACCTTCCACGCGTGCGGCCTCGTCCAGCTCACGGGGTATGCCCATAAAGGTCTGGCGCAGCAAAAAGATGGCAAAGGCCGAGGCGAAATACGGCAGGCCTATGCCCGCCAGGGTATCGACTGCGCCCAGCCCGGACATGGTCTGATAGTTCGCCACCAGCAGAATGTCCGGCATGATCATCAGCTGCACCAGCACCAGTGCAAACGCCACATTGCTGCCGCGAAAGCGCAAGCGCGCAAAGGCAAATGCAGCCAGCGTGGACAGTAGCAGCTGCACCGCCAAGATCATGGCCACCAGCAAGATGGTGTTGAGAAAATAGCGCGCAAACGGCGCGGCGTCCCAGGCATGGCGGAAGTTCTGCAGCGTCCAGGGCGCGGACAGATCGAGGCGCGTGGACGCATCGGACGGATGAAACGCCGTCCAGACCGCATAGGCCAGCGGCAGCAGCCACAGCAGCGCCAGCGTCCAGGCGGCCAGGGTGTCCAGCCAGGAAGCGCCATAAAAACTCACGCCCCGGCCTGCCCTGGCGCTCCTGCGCGCCGATGGAAATGCAGCAGCTGTCATTGATAGTGCACCTTTTTGTCCAGCACGAAGAACTGGAACAGCGCCACGGCAGCCAGCACCACGACCAACACCACGGTGATGGCCGCGGCATAGCCGGTATCCCAGAACTTGAAGCCCACCTCGTAGAGGTGATAGAGCAGCAGCGTGGAGGCATTGTCCGGCCCGCCGCGCGTGAGAATGAACACATGGTCCACCAGCCGGAAGGCATTGATCACGGCGTTGACCAGAATGAACAGTGTGGTCGGCATGAGCAGCGGCCACTGCACGCGGCGCAGGAAATACCAGCGCGATGCGCCTTCGATGACCGCCGCTTCCTTGAGGCTGGGATTGAGAGTCTGCAGCGCGGCCAGATAGAAGATCATGAAGAAGCCTGCCTCCTTCCACACCGCCACCAGCGTGATGCAGGCCAGGGCCGTGGATGGATCGCCCAGCCAGTTGTGCGCGCCCAGGCCCAGAGCACCGCGCACCTGCTCCAGCAATCCGTACTGCGGCGTGTAGAAGAACAGCCAGATATTGGCCACGGCAATCATGGGCAGCACCGTGGGCGTGAAATACGCCATGCGCAGCAAGGCCCGCCCCGCGAGCTTCTCGTTGACCCACAGCGCCATCAGCAAGGCCAGCCCCATGGACAGCGGAATGGTGGCGGCGGCAAACCAGAGGTTGTTGCGCACGGCCTGCCAGAACACGGGGTCGTCGACCATGAGCACATAGTTGTCCAACCCTACCCATTCGCCGGACTGGCCGCCACGCCCCGTGGCATGCAGGCTGTCGATCAACGTGGACAAGGCCGGCCAATGGGTAAAGCCCAGCAGCAGCACCAGCGCCGGCATGAGCAGCAGCCAGGCATGCACGGCCTGCTTTCGAGCTGCGGCCTGCGCCAGCCTGCTGGCGGCCCTGGATGACAAGGGAGCCGACATGGCGCCCTTGCCGGTTTCAAGCGCCGGACTGCTCATTACTTGTAGCGACGCAGGATGCGGTCGGATTCCTTCTGCGCGTCGTCCATGGCCTGGGCAGCGGTCTTGGTGCCGTTCAGGGCCGCCTGAATCGCATCGTTGAGCACCTTGGTCACGCGCTGGTTCTCATGGGTGGAGTATTCGGCCACCGACACGGGCAACTGGTCACGCGCCACCAGGGCCTGAGGAAATTCCTGGCCGTACTTCTTGAGCGCAGGCGTCTCGTAAGCTGCAGGCGAGACAGCCACATAGCCGCTGTCCATGCTCCACTGCGCTGCACGTTCGGGCTGGGTCACCCATTTGGCAAACTCGAACGCAGCCTGCTGCTGCTCCCTGGGCGCATTCTTGAAAATGTAGAAATTGCCTCCGCCCGTGGGCGAGCCCTTGCGGACATTGCCGGCGATCTGGCCCACGCCGAAGTCGAACTTGGCATTGGCGCGGATATTGGTGAGATTGCCTGTGGTCGTCACGATGATGGCGGCCTTCTTTTCCATGAAGTCCCTGGGCGTCGTGCCCCACTCCACCACACCTGCAGGGTGCACGCCGTCCTTGACCAGGCTGACCCAGAAGTTCAGCGCTTCCACCACCTTGGGGTGGTTGAGCATGACGCGGGTGCCGGACTCGTTGGCCAGCAGCACATCATTGGGTGTGGTCAGAGTCTGCAGCATCCAGTAGCCAAAGCCGGTGGACGGAATCTGGATGCCGTATTGCACGACCTTGCCGCTGGCGTCCTTCCTGGTCAGCTTGTGAGCGGCCTCCTTGAGTTCCTTCCAGTTCTGGGGCGCCTTATCGGGGTTCAGGCCGGCCTCCCTGAAAGCTTCCTTGTTGTAGTACATCACCACGGTGGAGCGCTGAAAGGGCACGCCCCAGGTCTTGCCACCGGTCTGGCTGTTGGCCATGAAGGCCGGATAAAAGCCCTTGAGCCAGGCCTTGTCGGCATCGGTCTTCACGAAGTCGTCAATGGGCGCAATCGCGCCTTCGTCCATCAACGTGAACATATCGGTGGATAGCAGCACCGAGGTCGCAGGCGCCTTGCCGGCCTTGTGCGCCGTCAGCGCCTTGACGATGGTTTCCTGATAGGTGCCCGCATAGATGGGCGTGAGCTTGTACTGCGGATGCGCCTTGTTGAAGTCTGCCGCATAACCGTCTATCACCTTGGCGATGGGGCCGCCCACGGCCACGGGGTAATAGAAAGGCACTTCCAGCGGGGACTGAGCAAGAGCAGTGCCCGCCATGCCAAGGCTGGCGGCAGCGGCGATCACGCCATGAACAAAGGTTTGACGACGCATGGGATCTCTCCTCGAGAATTGCAGACAATGGGAAACGCTGACAGCTCAGGCTGCAGCCAGCAAAGAGCGGGCGGAGTCCACCGCCTGCCCGCAAACATGAATGCGCCCACCCTGCGCATCGAACCAGTGCGCAGCCTGCTGTGGCCAGCACAGGACCACGCCTTGTCCGGGCCGCAGATCGGCATGGGCATGGCCGGGCACACGCGCCGTCAGCAGCTCGCTGCCCACCAGGCAGCGCAGCACCAGATCGGCACCCAGATATTCAAAGCCCTGCACAGTGGCCGGAATGCCGTTGCCCAGACCCTCGTTGCCGCCGTCGGCATCAAGTGCCACGGAAATCACCTCGGGCCGCACGCCCAGCGATTGCGGATAGGCGCTGCCAGCCACCAGATCCGGAGCTACGGCCACATCGCTGCCGGCAATCCGGTTGCCTTGCAGGGCAACGATGTTCATGGCGGGCGTGCCGATAAAGCGCGCGGCAAACGTGGTTGCGGGCCGGGCATAGATTTCACGCGGCCCGGCAGCCTGTTCCACCAGGCCCTTGTTGAGCAGCACCACCTGATCGGCCATGCTCATGGCCTCGGCCTGGTCGTGGGTCACATAGACCACCGTGAGACCCAGACGCTGCTGCAGCTCGCGCAGCTCGGCGCGCATTTCCTGGCGCAGCTGGGCATCGAGGTTGGACAACGGCTCGTCCATCAGGCAGACCCTGGCCTGCGCCACCAGCGCTCGGCCCAGCGCCACGCGTTGCTGCTGGCCGCCCGAGAGTTGCCCGGGCCGACGCTCCAGCAGCGCCGTCAGCCCCAGCAGCTCTGCCGTTTGCCTGAGACGCTGCTCGCGCTCGGCCTTGCCAACCTTGCGCACCTGCAGACCGAACTGGATGTTGTCTGCCACGCTCAGATGCGGGAACAGCGCATAGTTCTGGAACACCATGGCAATGCCGCGCTCTGCAGGCGGCATATGGGTGACGTCGCGACCATCGATGCGCACCGACCCCGAGGTGGGCATGTCCAGCCCGGCAATCATGCGCAAGGTGGTGGATTTGCCGCAGCCCGAAGGGCCGAGCAGGACGCAAAACGAGCCTGGTTCAATGCGCAGATTCACGGCATGCAGGGCCGTGGCGTCACCCCAGGATTTGGCGACGTTCTCCAGCTCGATCAAAGACATCGCGCCAGTCTAGAAAGACTGGATGACAGCCGCGTGTCAACCCAGATCCAACCAAATAAAACAGGAGCTTCTGGCGCTTGCTATTTATTGATCTCAGATAGAAATGATCTTGAATCATCCTTTTTAAATGCGAAAGCAGCTTCAATATCCATAGCATCAGTGCATGAAAAAAGCCCCGACTGCTTGCGCAGACCGGGGCTTGCCGTATGGCCGAGAAACCGCCGAGGGCTTACTTGGGCATCACCACCTTGAGCTTGGCGTTGGGAATCTCGCCAAACATCTCGGGCGCATACAGCGCTTCGGCACGCGTGGGCGGCAGGGCGAACTCACCGGCATTGTTCAGGCGCACGGTGTATTCGACCTTGGTCGTACCTGCTGGCAGGTACTGGTAGTAGGCACGGTAGGACTCGAAGCTGCGCTCTTCATAGGCAAGCCAGCCGGCTCCCTCCTGCTTTTCGCCCTTGGAAGCGATTTCCGAATCGCGGCCCAGGCCGCCGCCCAGAATGGTCGCGCCCGTGGGGACGGGGTCGGTAATAGCCACCCAGGTCATATCGGTCTTGGCCTGCACCTCCAGCGTCACGCGCAGCACATCGCCGCGCGTGTACTGGCCGCCACCAAACAGCCCCTTGTCCGCCTGCTCCACAGGCGTGACGGTCTTCTTGATGGTGTAGCCGGCGCTGAACGGAGCCTTGAGGGCCACGGCCGCCACGGACTGCACGGTCAGCCAGGGCTTGCCCGTGCCTTGCTGCGTCACGCTGAGCTGACCCTTGCCGGCCTTGGCCCAGGGCATGAACATGGTGTTGTTCATCAGGCCGCCAGCACGCACGGGTTCACCGAAGACGCTGTTGGAATGGGCCGTTCCCTGCGCATCCTCGGACGTGGCACGCCTGACATCGGCCCAGTTCACCTTGGCTTCGTTGCCGTTCATGCTGGCCACGGTGCTGCCGGCCACGGGCTCGGACTCGAACTTCTGCGAGAAGCGGCGCAGCGCCAGAGCTCCCCAGAGGTTGGCCGTGGTCGTGTTCCAGGCACCGGACTGCTGGCGCGCGATAAAGCCGCTGACCAGACGAGGCATGTCTTCGGCCCATGCCGGATCGTTGATGGTCGCCAGGATCAGACGCGCCAGATTCACGTCCGGACCCTGCATCAGCCACCACCAGCCATCGTCCTGATCGGTCGAGAAGCCGGCACGCGTACCGTTGTAGGTCAGGCGCGCGCGCAGGATCTGCATGGCCTGGGCCAGACGCTCATCGCGCTGCGGCGCATCGCTCATGCGTTGCAGCAGCAGCACCCAGTCAATGACCGTGTGCGTGGGCCACTGGTTGGGCGTGGCATTGATGCTGTCGAGCATGCGCGGCGTGGCCTTGCCAGACAGCGCCAGCGCAGCAATCGCCGCCAGCTTGCGCATTTCCAGATCCTTGCGCGGGCTCCAGAAGTTGCGCTGGATGCGGCCTTCCACAAACGCGATCAGGCCGTCCTCCATACGCGCACGCTCGGCCGCCGGGATCACGAAGCGCTTGTCAACGCCCTGTGCCATGGCCGACATATTGAGCAGATGCGCTGTCAGCGTATCGCTGCCGCGGCTGACCGAGCCGTCCTGAGGCGGGAAGTAGTTGGCCAGGCCGTCGCCGTCCAGATAGTTGGGCAGCTGGGCCATGGTGCTGCCCCACAGCTCGGCGTTGTTCATGCCGACCGCCTTGCTGGTGGTCTGCTCCAGGCAGGAGTAGGGGTAGCGGGCCCACCAGTCGCGCACGCCAGGCAGACCTTCGGTCAGCTTGGGCACCAGCGACATCTGCAGGCCGCCACGGCCGGGCAGCGCATCAGCGGGCGGATTCACGGGCACGCTATAGCTGCCGCTGACCTGCACCAGCGTGGCCTGCTGTACCGACAGCGGCACAGCGGGCACGATGCGCTGGCTGACCTTGAGCGCATCCTGCGCCGCATCGGCGCCGCCAGCGGTATCGCGCGCGGAAATCTCCCAGATCAGCGCTTCGGCACGCGTGCCGGAGAGCTGGGCCGGAGCCTTCACATCCCAGGCCACTTCACGCGCCTCGCCGGCGGGAATCTCCACGGTCTGGGCCTTGAGCTCCAGCATGGTGGCGCGCGGCGTGACTTCCACCTTCATGGCTTTGGCCGAGGTGTTGCGCAGCGTGACCTGGGCGCGGAACTGATCGTCCTCGCGCACCAGCGGCGGCAGGCCGCTGATGATCTGCAGATCCTGCGTGGTACGGATCGCCGCCTGGCCAGTGCCGAACAGGCTCACGCCCGCATCGGCCACGGCCACCACCTGGAAGGTGGTCAGGGCGTCGTTGAGCGGCACCTCGATCAGCGCCATGCCGTTGCCGTCCAGCACCACATCGGGCTTCCACAGCAGCAAGGTGTCGAGCAGCTCGCGCGTGGGGCTGCGGCCACCGCCACCGCCCGCAGGCACGGCCTTCTTGCCGTAATGGCGCCGGCCGATCACCTCCATCTGGGCCGTTGCCGTCTGCACGCCCCATTCGCGGCGTGTCAGCATGGCATCGAGCAGATTCCAGCTGCTGTTGGGCATCAGCTCCAGCAAGGCCTGGTCCACGGCCGCCAGCGCCACATGGGCACCTGCAGCGGGCTTGCCATCGGGCAGCGTGGCCTTGATGGTGACCTTGGCCGTGCCACGTACCTTGTAGCTGGACTTGTCCGAGGACACCTTGACGTCCAAAGTATTGTTCTTCAGGCCCACGCGAATTTCGGACATGCCGAAACGGAAGGCAGGCTTGGAGAGGTCCACCATGGACGTCGGCGCGATGAATTCCTTGCCGTCATTCCAGAAGGCACGCCACCACTCCAGCGGCGACTTGAAGCCCCAGGTGAAGAAGCTGTACCAGGGCACTTCCATCAGGCGACCGCGCAGCGCCAGCACGCTGACATAGGCGTTGGGCCCCCAGTTGTCTTCGATCTTGACGTCCACCGTGGGGTTGTCACCCGCCAGCTCCACCACCTGGGTGCTGACGATGCCTTCGCGCTCCACTGCCACCAGCGCCGTGGCGCGGCGGAAGGGCATGCGGACCTGGAAGCGCGCCGTCTCGCCGGGCTCATAGCTCTTGCGCTCGGACAACACATCCATGCGGTCATGGTCTTCGCCACCGAACCAGAGTTCGCCCTGGCCCGTGACCCACACCGAGGTCGCAGCCTGGCTGCTGCGGCCTTCCTTGTCGGTAGCCTTGACGATCAGCTCCACCTCGCCGGGCTGGGACAGCTGGGCCTCGCATTGCACCAGACCATGGCTGTCGCTGGTGCCCGAGCACACGGTGCCCAGATTCTTGAGCGTGGTCTGGTTGTCGTAGCTGTAGAAGCCGCCCACCAGCCGCTTGCGGCTGGAGGTGGTGATGCGCGCCACGGCTTCGACCTTGACGGGCACGCCTGCCTGTGCCTTGCCTGCCGTATCCAGCGTCAGCGCCTGAAAGCGCAGCTTGCGGTCCACGGAGATCCAGTTCTCGGAGCGCACGCCTGCCACCACGGCAGCCGGCCAGATGGTGCGTGTGCTGCGCAGGGTCTGCACCTCGCCATTCGGGTCGGCATAGGTCGCCTCCATCAGCAGCTCGCGCGGCTCGCCGGACTTGGGCAGCTTGTCGATGCTGACCTTGCCCAGTCCGTTCTTGTCCAGCGTCACGGGCAGCTTGTCGGCCACGACCTTGGTGTCGTCAGCCGCCGTGCTTTCCTCGTCGTCGCTGCTGCCCATGTCCTGGGCGCTGCGCGGCGGGTTGAAGCTGAAGCCATCCCAGCCTGAGAAGTCCAGCGATTTGGAACGCAGCAGAGCCGACACCTTGACCGGCAGATTGGCGGCAGCGCCGCCCGAGACATAGTTGATCTGCACTTCGGCAGGCACGCTGCCCACAGCGTAGAGCTGCTCCTTGCCGGCCGGGCCCACACGCCCCTCCATCACGGGAAGGCGGAACTCTTCGACACGGAAGATGCCGGTACTGAAGCTGGAGCGACGGCTGTTGCCGCTGGTGTAACTCAGCTCCACCGCATATTCGCCCAGCTTGGCGGCCTTGGAGATGGGGAACTCGCTGGTCGCGCTGCCATTGGCATTCCAGCTCAGGGCCTGGGTAAAGCGCTGGCCGCTGCCCAGGTGGGTGATGGTCAGGCGATCGGGCTTCTCCTGGGTCTGTTCAAAGCCCTTGGAATTCTTGCCGGGACCGGTCAGGGCACGCAGAAAGTGCTTCATGGATACGGTTTCGCCGGCACGGAACAGCATGCGGTCAAACACCGTATGCGCCACTTCGTCGCGCTTGCTGCTGGAGCTGGTCGGCACATTGAAGCGCCAGGACTCTATGCCCTTGTTCCAGTTGCTCCAGACAAACGCCAGCTCCTCGCCAGCCTCGGTCTTGGCCCGCGCACTCACGAAATAGGAACTGCTGCGGTAGTAGCCGTCCTCGTTGCTGCAGGAGGGCGGACTGGGGTTGAGGCCGTTGAAGGTCACAATGCCTTGCGCATCGGTCACGGCCGAGGCAATCGCCTGACCGTTGCAGTCCGAGACCTGCACCGTGGCGCCAGGCACCACCTTGCCCTTGTCCAGCGTCGTCACCCAGGCTACCGAGTTTTCGCGACCCAGCTTGAAGTGCACGGCCAGATTGGTCACCAGCACCGAGGTGCGCACATACATGGTGCGGCCCGCGCCATAGCCTTCGTCGAGCAGCGACTGGCCCAGCATGGGCGAGGCGATCTCCACCACCTGGAAGCCCGGATTCAGCGGAATACCGACGACCTCGAAGGGGCGCGGGTCGCCCTTGGCCGCCTTGGGCAGCTCCAGCATCTGGGTCTGGCTCTGGCCGTCCAGCAGCGACAGCATGCGGGTCTGCACCCAGTGCTTGTCGTCGTTGATGACCGGAGGCAGCACCTTCACATCGCGTGCCGCGCGCTTGCGTTCCACGCTATAGCTGTCATAGCGCTCCACCTTCTTGAGCCAGGCGATGATGTCGGCATCCGAGCCGCCTTTCTTGGTGCGCACCACGCTGGCGTCCAGCGATTTGCCCAGGAGCTGCGGTTCCACATTGCGCAGCGTCACGGGCAGCAGCGCCGGTCCCTTGGGGCCTTCGGCAAAACGCTCGACGATGCCGAATGGCGCCGCCGCAAACTTCACCAGCGGCGGCATATTGCCCGTGGCCGTGGCCAGCGGGAACATATTGGCATTGCTCAGCGTGCGGCCCGCGGCATCCTTGAACTGCGGCGGAAGCTCCACCACATACTTGGTGTTGGGGTGCATGGTGGCCGGGAAAGTCACGCTGTCCACCAGCGAGTCCTCGGCCAGCTTGTCGCCGTTCTGCTCGATGATGGGTGCCACGGCCGAGGCGCCGCTCTTGAGGCGTATGCCTTCGATCAGCTTGCGCGGCACCGGCGCGCTGAAGGACAGGCGCATGGGGCGGATCGGCAGGCAGGCGGCGTTGGCGTTCTCGCGCTCGCAGCTGAAGTCGGCGCTGAAGGGCTGGCGCACCTGGTACTCGTAGCGCTGCTCGTCCTTGCTGACCAGGCCATTGGCCATGGCCACGCCCTTGCCATAGACCAGGGTCATCTTGCTGCCCGAGGTCAGTCGGCGGTTGCAGGCCAGCACCGCATAGTTCTGCGGGTGCTGGGCCGCATCCTTGTCCCAGTGGCGCTGCTTGAGCACGGCCTCGCGATCCTTGCCCTCGATCAGTTGCACGGGGATGCGCTCGCCCACGCCTTCGGAGGTACACCAGACGCGCTGCTTGAGGCTGTCCACGGACGCCGCGCCCGTCAGGCGCAGGGCAAAGTACTGCTGCTCGTCCACCTCTTCATAGGTGTCGGGCGCAATGCTGGCCACCTGCGGACCGCCTGTCTGAAATTGATAGCTGGCTGCGCCCGTCAGAGCTGTACCCGCGACGCTCTTGAACTGAGGGTTGAGCTGGGCCGTGCAACGCACGCCAGCGGGCAGGTTCTGGGCAAAATCGAATACCCATTCCTTTTCGCTGTTCCAGCGCCCCGTGCCCTTGGCGGCCCGGGCATCGCTGCACTGCAGGTTGACCGGCGCAGCGGCCTTGGGATCGCCAAAGCGCACGGCGGCCCCATCGAACTGCACCACGACCTGGCCCACCTTGCTCACATCTCCCTGCGGGCTGAACTGGCGTACCCCCACGGCGTGGGCCGCCGTGGCCGCCAGGCCCCATAACAGACCTGCATTCAGCAGCTTGCGCCAGTGCGGCGCGATCTGCTCCCTCTTCCTTCCCTCTGCATAAGGCACAGTCATACAGTCACTTTCTTTTCGGGCAGGCATGTCGCCGGCCCTGGCTGTTTGAATCTGAAGTCTGGAATCAGCGACGCAGCAGTGCAGGACGGCAGAATGCAAAAAGCCCTGCCTCACAAGTGAAGCAGGGCCTTGAGCAGGTGCCGCACGCGCGAAACTACTGCGGCTGGAAACCGCTGCGCTGAATGATACCGGCCCAGACCTTGGAATAGGCGGCCTCACGCTCCCCCAACTGGCGGGGATTCATGTATCCAACTGTAAGCCCCAATGCCGTCAGCTGCGCGTAGACATCACGCTGCTTGAGCACATTGCCCACGGCTGCAGAAAAGCGCTCGACAAAGGCCTGGGGCACGCCCTTGGGCGCAAAAATGCCGTAGTAAGGCATGTCCTCGAAGCCCTTGATGCCCTGCTCCAGCAAGGTCGGCACTTCGGGCATGGAAGCCTGGCGCTTGGCGCCCAGTACGCCGATCACGCGCAGCTTGCCAGCCTTCTGGTTCTCCATGAAGTCCGGCACCGAGGCAATGCCGGCAGGAATCTGATTGCCCAGCATATCGGCCAGCAAGGGGGCGCTGCCGCGATACGGTGCGGCCACCAGATCGAGCTTGTAGTGGTCGGCCAGGATCTTGACCAGAAATTCGGGCGTCGAAGCCGGCGCCGGAATGCCGATGGTGCCGTTCTTGGCACTGCCCCTGGCCCAGGCCGCGTACTCGGCCAGATTCCTCACCGGCGTGTTGCTGGACACGGCCAGCGCATTCACAAAAGTGGCAACCCCGGCCACGGGAATGAAGTCCTGCTGCGGATCGAAGCCCGGCTTTTTCACGACCTTGGGCAGGATGGAGATGGTGTGGTCATGCGTGAGAAACAGCGTATGGCCATCGGCAGGCGAGGCCTTGAGCAGTTGCGCTGCAATCTGGCCGCCAGCGCCGGGGCGATTCTCCACCAGCACCGTCACGCCGCCCAGTTCGTCCTTGAGCTTGTCGGCCAGCAGGCGCGCAATCGCATCCGAGCCACCGCCGGGTGGAAAGCCCACCAGAATGCGGATGGGCTGGCCCGACGAGGCCCAGGCCACCGAGCCCAGGGCAGATGCTGCAGCCGCTCCCACTCCGGCCTTCAGCCATTGACGACGTGTTTGCGTCATGTGTTTTCTCCTTATGCTTTTCCAGACTAACCAAAACAAAAGCGCCCGGCAAAGGGCGCTTTCAAGGCGTGAACGTTACGCCACAGTGCCGGAGCCTGTCAGGCCAGACGTGCCTGATGCTTGGCCAGTTGCGCACGCACCTGCGCCGGAGCCGTTCCGCCCAGCGTGTTGCGGGCATTGAGCGAGCCTTCCAGGCTCAGGGCCTCGAACACATCGGCCTCGATATTGGGGTTGAAGGCCTGCAGCTCGGCCAGCGGCAGCTCGGCCAGGTCCACGCCCTTCATGGTGGCCAGCTTCACGGCGTGAGCCACGGTTTCGTGGGCGTCACGGAAGGGCAGGCCCTTCTTGACCAGATAGTCGGCCAGGTCGGTGGCCGTGGCATAGCCCTTCAGGGCGGCAGCGCGCATGTTCTCGGCATTCACGGTGATGCCGCCTTCCTTGACGCCGCTGGCGGGGTTGAGCTGGCCGCCGATCATCTCGGCGAAGATGCGCAGCGTGTCCTTCAGGGTGTCCACCGTGTCGAACAGCGGCTCCTTGTCTTCCTGGTTGTCCTTGTTGTAGGCCAGTGGCTGGCCCTTCATCAGCGTGATCAGGCCCATCAGATGACCGACCACGCGGCCGGTCTTGCCGCGTGCCAGCTCGGGCACGTCGGGGTTCTTCTTCTGGGGCATGATGGACGAGCCGGTGGTGAAGCGGTCGGCGATCTTGATGAAACCGAAGTTCTGGCTCATCCAGATGATCAGCTCCTCCGACAGGCGGCTCACGTGCACCATGCACAGCGAGGCAGCAGCGGTGAACTCGATGGCGAAGTCGCGGTCGGACACGCCGTCCAGCGAGTTCTGGCTCACGCCTTCCATGCCCAGGGTCTTGGCCACGCGCTCGCGGTCCAGCGGGTAGGTGGTGCCGGCCAGGGCGGCGGAGCCCAGGGGCAGCACGTTGACGCGCTTGCGCACGTCCAGCATGCGCTCGGCGTCGCGCTTGAACATTTCCACATAGGCCAGCATATGGTGGCCGAAGCTCACGGGCTGGGCCACTTGCAGATGGGTGAAACCGGGCAGGATCACGTCCACATTCTTGGCAGCCACTTCGACCAGCGAGCGCTGCAGCTCCTTGAGCAGGCCTTCGATCAGGTCGATCTCGCTGCGCAGCCACAGGCGCACGTCGGTGGCCACCTGGTCGTTGCGGCTGCGGCCGGTGTGCAGGCGCTTGCCGGCATCGCCGACCAGCTGGGTCAGGCGTGCCTCGATGTTCAGGTGCACGTCTTCCAGGTCCAGCTTCCACTCGAAAGTGCCGGCCTCGATCTCGGCCGTGATCTGCGCCATGCCCTTCTGGATGGAGGCAAAATCTTCGGCCGCAATGATCTTCTGGGCCGACAGCATTTCGGCATGCGCCAGAGAGCCCTGAATGTCGGCCTGCCACATGCGCTTGTCAAAGAACACGCTGGAGGTGTAGCGCTTGACCAGGTCGCTCATGGGTTCGGAGAACAGGGCAGACCAGGCTTCGGCCTTGGAATCGAGCTGGTTGTGCGAAGGAGCAGATGTAGACATGTGAGGGCAACAATCCCGTAAAACCACAGGCCGCCCAATGCAGAAGTTTGGCGTGACGGCTGTGCAAAGCAGAAACAGGGATTTTATCGGCCTGACCCGGCGCCGGCGCCAGAGCGCCCCAGAGCCATTGCCAGCCACTGCGACAAAGCAGCATTCACGCGCCATCCGCTCATTAATCAATAGCTTTCTACGCTTTATGGGAAAGGCCTGCAAGGCCATTCCATGCAAATCAGGTAAATCTGGCTGCAGCCACTCTGTTTCTGGCTTGCGCGGACAATCACGGCATCTTTGCTCACCCACCCCACAGGTCGCGGCCCACCCGGCTGACGCGCCGCCCGGCATGAATTCCCGCTCTTCCCTGATTTCCGGCCTCGGTTTTGCGCTGGCCGCCTGCGCGCTCTGGGGCGCGATTTTTCTCGTGCCCGCCATGCTGCCGGAGTTCTCTCCGCTGCAGATCACCTTTGGCCGCTTCGTGCTCTATGGCGTGGTGGCCTTATGCGTTTTCCTGCCCCGGGCCACCAGGCTGCTGCCCAGGCTGCAAGCGGCCGATATCCGGCATCTGGTCTGGCTGGCCCTGACGGGCAATGTGGTGTACTTTGCCCTGGTCGCCACCGCCGTGCAATGGATAGGCATGGCCGTGACCTCGCTGATCGTGGGCCTGGTTCCCGTCACCGTGCCGCTGCTGGGCCGCAACACCAGCGGTGCGCTTCCGCTGCGCCGCATGCTGGCGCCCATGGCGCTGATTCTGGCCGGCATCGTGCTCGTCAATGTCCATGCGCTGAGCACAGGGTCCGAAGGCAGCCAGGGGCGCTATCTGCTGGGCGTGCTGATGGCCGTGCTGGCCATGCTCTGCTGGAGCCGCTACGCGCTGGACAACACCCGCTACCTGGCACAAAGCCGCTTCAACGGCACGGAATGGTCCACGCTCTGGGGTCTGGTCGTCGGGCTGATCAGCGCCTTGCTCTGGGCCCTGCTCTGGCTGATATCGCCTGAGGCCAGCGGCGCCGGCAGTCCCGACATTGCGGCCCAGCGCTGGCAACTGTTCTGGCTGTTGAATCTGGCCGTGGCCATCCTCTCGTCCTGGCTGGGCAACTGGATGTGGAATGCCGCCAGCCAGCGCCTGCCCATCACCTTCGTGGGCCAGTTGCTGGTGTTCGAGACCCTGTTCGCCCTGGCCTACCACTTCCTCTATGAACAGCGCCTGCCCCGGATCGGCGAGCTGACGCCCATGCTGCTGATTCTCGCGGGCCTGGTCTGGTCGCTCAGACGCTTTCAGGCCGCAAGCCGGGCTGCGGCCTCGGTTTGAGTCAGCACAAACGCTGATGCATCAAACCGACAGATACCGCAGGAATTGCAGCTGCACCGCGGCTCCGTGCCAATAATCACAGGACTTGCGCAAATTCGGATCGGGCATGTCGATGGACATGCTCTTTGCGCATGCTTGCCAGCCCAGCTCTTTTGCCCGCCCAGCTCTTGCATCCAAGTCACCGCCCTGCTCCAGACCACCTGTGCCCATTTCACCGCTCATCGCCGCAACTCCCGCCTCGACCCGCCCGGTCCTGGTGTTCGACGCCTGCAATGCCGGCGTGGTACTGCGCGCCGTGCTGTTTGTACAGGTGGTGGTGGGCACGGCCGCCATCTATGGTGCGGACTCGCTCTGGGAGTGGTTTAGCAGCGCGGCCCTGCTCACCGGAGCCTGCCTGCCCGGCACCCTGGTCTGGCTGATCGCAGCCTGCAGCCTCAAGCACCAGTTGCAGCGTCTGGACACGCGCGGCCAGTATCTGGCCGGCGTGCTGCTGGGCGCGCTCGCAGGGCTTTATGCCTGCGGCATGCTGTTCTTCATCGGCATAGCCAAAGTCCCCTGGCTGGCCAGTGCCGTCACGGGAGGCCTGCTGGCCGCGCTGCTGGTGACGGCACTGGTGCTGCGCGCGCGCGGCAACACGCCAGCGCAAACCCAGGCCCGTCTCACCGAGCTGCAGTCACGCATAAGACCGCACTTTCTGTTCAACACCCTCAACAGCGCGATTGCGCTGGTGCGCGCCGAGCCCGCCAAGGCCGAAGCCTTGCTCGAAGACCTCAGCGATCTGTTTCGCTATGCGCTGGCCGAACCCCATCTGACCACCACGCTGGCGCAGGAGATAGAGCTGGCCCAGCGCTATCTGTCCATAGAGCAGGTACGCTTTGGCGAGCGCCTGCAGATGCAGTGGCAGCTTGATGAAAGCGTGCATGAAGCGCTGCTGCCACCGCTGCTGCTGCAGCCGCTGGTGGAGAACGCCATCCGCCATGGAGTGGAGCCCAATGCGCGCGGCGGCAAGCTGCAGGTCCGCACCGAAAGACGCGGCAACGAGGCGCTGATCCAGATCATCAACACCTTGCCGCCTGCCAGCGCCGAGCATCAAAGCACCGGCCATGGCATGGCCCTGGACAACGTCAGGGCCAGGCTGTCGCTGCTGCACGATCTGCAAGGCAGCTTCAGCGCCAAGGTGCGCGACGGGCTGTATGTGGTGCGCCTGAGCGTGCCTTTGCTGCAGACCGAGTCAAAACCGGGACAATCCCGTCATGCACATTCTGATCGTTGATGACGAAGCTCTGGCACGCGCCAGACTGCGCACTCTGCTCGGCGACTGCGCACACGGCCCCCACCATATCCAGGAAGCCGCAGATGGCGAACAAGCCCTGCAGATGCTGCAAGCCGCCCAGCCCACACCCATACAGCTGGTGCTGCTGGACATTCACATGCCCGGCCACAACGGGCTGCAACTGGCAGCGGCACTGGCGGACCTGCCCAGCCCGCCCGCCATCGTATTCGTGACAGCGCATGCCAGCCATGCGGTACAGGCTTTCGAGCTGGATGCCGTGGACTACCTGACCAAGCCCGTACGCCTGGAGCGGCTGCAGCAATCGCTGCAAAAGGCCGAGCGTGCACTGAGCACGCGCAGCGTCGCAGACAGCGGCCCTGTGCTGGTGATCCAGGAGCGCGGCGGCACACTGCGGCTGCCGCTATCCGAGGTGCGTTTTCTCAAGGCCGAGCAGAAATACATCACCGTGCGCACCGTGCAGCGCAACTACGTCCTCGACGGAGCGCTGGCCGATCTCGAAACCCGCCACGGCGAACATCTGCTGCGCATACACCGCAACGCCCTGGTGCTGCGTGCGGCCTTGCGCGGCCTCGAGAAATATGACGACCCGCAGGAAGGCGAAGGCTGGGGCCTGCGCCTGCAGGGCGTGCCCGAGCTGCTGCCGGTCTCACGCCGCCAACTGGCGGCGGTCAAGACCGAGCTCAAAGATATAGGACTTACGCAAACAAGAGTGCTGCAGCGGCCTGCCTCCTGATTCAGTCGTCTGGCCTGAACCCGCTTTGCGTAAGTCGTGAGATATTTCCTGAATGAAAAAACCGGCTGAAAGCCGGTTTTTTTATCGACTGCAGTCGCAATCAATGCTCATGCTTGTGCGCCGCTTCACCGGCAGCCGGGGATGCGGGCTCATGCTGGTGCCCGACCTCGGCGCCATGATCGTGGTCATGCTCATGTCCATGGTTGTGCGCCGCGCCGCTCATCACCGTCACGATGACAATGCCCAGCAGCAGCCAGAAGACCTGGGCTGCGGTTTCCTTGGCGCTCAGGCGCTTTTGCAGCTGGGGAATCAGGTCGGCCAGGGCCACATAGATAAAGCTGCTCGACGCAATGACCAGGAAATATGGCAGCAGCTCGTGCAGCTGTCCGATGAGGAAATAGCCGGCCACCCCGCCCAGCGTGGTCACCGCTCCAGCCATGGACACCTTGATCAGCGCCACGCGGCGATTGCTGCTGGACTGACGCAGCACCACGATATCGCCCATGTGGTGAGGCACCTCATGCGCCAGCACCGACAGGGCAGCAATCAGGCCCAGACGGATGTCGGCCACGAAAGCCGATGCAATCAGCACGCCATCGCCAAAGCAATGCACGCTGTCGCCCGTCAGAATGGCCCAGCCGCCCTTGCCATGGCTGTGGCCATGCGCGTGATCGCCATGATCATGGTGGACGTGACCATGCTGATGATCGTGAGCATGACCGTGGTGCACGGGAACATGCTGGTGAGCATCTCCATGCGAATGCTCATGGCCGTGGTGCCAGAGCTCGGCCTTGGACAGCAGAAAGAAAAACACCAGCCCGATCAGCAGCACCACGAACAGATCATGGGACTTGCCGTGGCTCTCGAACGCCTCGGGCAGCAAATGCATGAAGGCCGTGGCGAGCAAGGCTCCCGCAGCCAGGCTCAGCAAACGCTGGGGCATCAGCCCTGGCGTGCGCCCCCCTCCCAGACTCATCAACAACGCGGCCACCCAGACACTGCCGATACCAGCAGCCAGGGTGGCCAGAATAATTGCTACCAATGTCATAGCTTTATATGGCTTAACCGCAACCTTTTACAGGCGAATCTTGAGGATTTTCGCAGAATGCGCCGCCCAACGCGGCCCGCTTGCGACTATCCCCATACCGTCAGCCCCGGATGCACATGCCGTGCATGGCATGCCGGGATTTCTTTCACCTTAGCAAAGCTGTCAAGCCCCCCGGGCAGAAAACTTCAGCGCATGAGGCATCAGGCCACGCCATGCTGGTTGAACCAGGTCAGCATGCGCATCCAGCCATCCTGCGCGGCCTGCTCGCGGTAGCTGGGTCGGTAGTCGGCATGGAAGGCATGAGGCGCCTCGGGGAAGATCACGAACTCCGAGGCCCTGGCTGGCGCAGACCCGGTCTTGAGCGCAGCCTTCATGGCTTCGACCGACTCCAGCGGAATGCCCGTGTCCTTGCCGCCGTACAGGCCCAGCACCGGCGCCTTGAGCTGCCCCACCAGTTCCAGCGGATAGCTGGGCTGCAAATCGCTCTTGTTGCCCTGCAGACGCCCGTACCAGGCAACGCCGGCCTTGATCGGCGCATGCGCGGCATAGAGCCAGGTGATGCGCCCGCCCCAGCAAAAGCCGGTGATGGCCAGCTTTTTGACATCGCCGCCCTGGGTACCCGCCCATCGCACGGCGGCGTCCAGATCCCCCATGACCTGGGCATCGGGCACCTTGGCGATCACCTCGCTCATGAGCTTGGCCATTTCGGCATAGGCCATGGGATCGCCCTGGCGCACGAACAGGTCGGGTGCTATCGCCAGATAGCCGGCACGTGCCAGACGGCGGCAGGTGTCGGCAATGTACTCGTGCACGCCAAAGATTTCGGAGATCACCAGCACCACGGGCAGATTCTGCTTTCCCGCAGGCATGGCCCGGTAGACCGGCAGCTTGAAGCCTTTGACATCGATGCTGACCTCACCTGCCGTCAGGCCGTCGACCGGGGTCTTGATGGCCGACTGTGCCATGACCGGGCCGGCAGCGCAGGCATAACCCACGCCCAGACCGCCCCCCAGGGCCGCACGCAAGGCCGTGCGGCGGCTGGGCTGGGCATCGGCGCGACCACCGAGCAGCCCCTGCATATCCTGAGCGATGTCTTCGTACTTCATGGATCCTCCTTGGGATGATGGAATTTCAGAACATGTTGACGATCTCCAGCCAGCCCGGCTCGCACAGCAAGCCGGGCTGGCCAAGCAGTCTAAGGCCAGTGCGTTTCAGGCACCCAGAACATGTTGACGTTCTCAGACCAGCCAACGCAGCAGCGCCGCTGCGGCCGCGCCCAGAATCACCACCAGCAAGAATGGTGCCCGCAACCACAGGGCCAGCGCCGCCACCAGCAAGGCCGCCAGGCGTGCATCGAGACCGATCTGCGTGCCGCTGGCCAGGGTGTTCATCACCGTCAGCGAAGCCAGCAGCGCCACCGTCAGACAGGCCGCGATCTGGGCCATGCGCGGGCTACGCATCCAGCGTTCGGGCAGGCTGTAGCCCAGCAGCTTGGTCACAAAGGCCAGCGCACAGGCCAGCAAAATCCATTGCCACAAAGACAGCGTCATTGCTCGGCCTCCGAGGGGCGCACCCAACCCCAGAAGGCGCCCAGGGCCGCAGCCAGCAGGATCGGCACGCCTGGGGGCACCCAGGATATGGCCAGGGCCGTGACCAGCCCGCAGGCCAGCGCCAGCGCCACCGGCTCGCGCGCATTCAGGCGCGGCCAGAGCAGGCCGAGAAAGGCCGCCACGGCAGCCCCGTCGAGACCGAAGCGGCGCGTGTCGCCCAGCGCATTGCCCATCAGCGCGCCCAGCAAGGTGAACAGATTCCAGAGCGCAAACACACCCGCCCCGGCGACCCAGAAGCCGCGCCGCTGCTCGGCCAGCTCCTCCTGCCCCGATGCCGTGGCCGCAGATTCGTCGATGGTCCAGTGCGCGGCCAGCCAGCGCTGCAGCCCTTTGACGCCCAGCAGACGGCTCATCTGCATGCCGTAGATGGCATTGCGCACGCCCAGCAGCGAGGCCGCGCTCACGGCCGCCATGCCGCTGCCGCCACCCGCAACCACGCCGATGAAGGCGAACTGCGAACCTCCCGTGAACATCAGCGCGCTCAGTGCCATGGTCTGCCAGAGGCTGAGGCCGGCCGCCACGGACAGCGCACCGAAGGAGATGCCGTACAGCCCCGTTGCCACCGAAATCGACAGCCCCATGCGCACGGCGGGCGTCATTGCAAAGCCTTTGAACAAGATGTTTCCTGGATCAAGCTAGAACAATTCAGGAGCTGGCAGCGCTTGTGAACAAAGCATTTCAGGTCAAAAATAACCTGAAGTGATTTTTCAGAAAGCGCAAGCAGCTCTCTTTTTTTTTAAGGGGCCACCTCGGCAAAACCTAGGCGCCCCCGGGACGAAAGCGTATCAGTGCGCCTTTGGGTAAAAGCTCAATGCGCTTTTTGGTGAAAAGCTCAATGCGCTTTTTCCCAGCTGCTGCCAAAGCCGATCTCGGCCAGCAGCGGCACGGACAGATCGGCCACGCCGGCCATGATGGCCGGTATCTCGGCCTGCACCCAGTCCCTGGCGGACTCGGGCAGCTCGAACACCAGTTCGTCATGCACCTGCATGATGACCAGCACCTCGGGCTTTTCGGCATCCAGCCTGGCCTGCACGGCCACCATGGCCTTCTTGATCAGATCGGCCGCCGTGCCCTGCATGGGGGCGTTGATGGCGGCGCGCTCGGCCGCTTTCTTGCGTGGGCCGTTGCCGCCGTTGATCTCGGGCAGCACCAGGCGGCGGCCGAACACGGTCTCCACATAGCCCTGGGCGTGGGCCAGCTCCACGGTCTGGTCCATATAGCGCTTCACGCCGGGGTAGCGCTGGAAGTATTTGTCGATATAGGCAGCCGCCGCCTTGGTTTCGATGCCCAGGTTCTTGGCCAGGCCGAAGCTGCTCATGCCGTAGATCAGGCCAAAGTTGATCACCTTGGCATAGCGGCGCTGCTCGCTGCTGACCTCGTCCACACTCACGCCGAAGACTTCGGCGGCCGTGGCACGGTGCACGTCCAGGCCGTTCTTGAAGGCACTCAGCAGGGCCTCGTCGCCCGAAAGATGGGCCATGATGCGCAGCTCGATCTGCGAATAGTCGGCGCTGGCAATCAGCTTGCCCTCGGGGGCCACAAAGGCTTCGCGCACGCGGCGGCCTTCGGGCGTGCGCACGGGAATGTTCTGCAGATTGGGGTCGTTGCTGGACAGGCGCCCCGTCACCGCCACGGCCTGGGCGTAGTGGGTGTGCACGCGACCGTCGATTGGCAAGGCCATCTGGGCCAGCTTGTCGGTGTAGGTCCCCTTGAGCTTGGACAGTGAGCGGTGCTCAAGCAGCTTGGCTGGCAGCGGATAGTCCTCGGCCAGCTTTTCCAGCACTTCCTCGTCCGTGCTGCGCGCGCCGGTGGCGGTCTTCTTCACTACGGGCATGCCCAGCTTGTCGAAGAAGATCTCTCCCAGCTGCTTGGGCGAGGACAGGTTGAAGGGCTGGCCCGCAATCTCGTAAGCCTCTTCCTCGAGCTTGAGGATGCGTGCGCCCAGATCATTGCTCTGGCGCGCCAGCTCGCCCGCGTCGATGCTCACGCCATTGCGCTCGATGCGGAACAGCGCTTCGCTGGTCTGCATTTCCAGCTCGTAGATATGCAGCAGCCCGGCATGGGCCTGGATGCGCGGCCACAAGGTGTTGTGCACGTCCAGCGTCTGGTCGGAGTCCTCGCAGCTGTATGCAGCGGCCTTGTCCACGGGCACCTGGGCAAACGGAATCTGGCTCTTGCCCTTGCCGCACAGGTCTTCGTAGCTGATGCCGCTGCGGTTCACATGGCGCAGCGCCAGGCTGGTCAGATTGTGCGGGCGGTCGGCTTCGAGCACATAGGACTGCAGCATGGTGTCGTGCGCATAGCCGCGCACGGTGATGCCGTGATTGGCAAACACATGCTGGTCATATTTGACATGCTGGCCCAGCTTCTTGCGGCTGGCGTCTTCCAGCCAGGGCTTGAGCCTGGCCAGCACCCTGTCCATATCGAGCTGCTCTGGCACATCCATGCCCTCGTGACGCAGCGGAATATAGGCAGCCTCGCCCACGGCCACGCTGAAGGAGATGCCGACGATGCGGGCCACCATCTCGTCCAGCGAATCGGTCTCGGTATCCAGCGCGGTCAGCTCGGCTGTATTGATCTTGGCCAGCCATTCATCGAGCTGCGCCTCGTCGAGAATCGTGGTGTAGAGCACATCGCGCTGCTGGGCCGCCACGGCGACCTCGGTCGCCGCCGCGTCGTCGGCATCGAACAGGCCGCCCTGGGCGCTATCGACCTTGGCGGCCTTGCCTGGCTTGGCCGCCCTGGCTTCGGCCGCTGCGGCGCCCAGGGTGCGCACCAGCCCCTTGAAGCCGTATTTCTCGTAGAAGGGCGCAAGCGCTGCGCTGTCGGGCTCGGCCAGCGTGATGGCATCGAGCTGCGGCAGGCCGCTGATATAGGAGGACAGATCGCAATCGGTCTTCATGGTCACCAACTGGCGGCTCAGCGCCAGCTGACCGCTGGCAATCGCATCGCGCAGGTTCTGACCGGCAACGCCCTTGATGCCTGCCGCATTGGCAATCAGATTGTCCAGGGAGCCGAACTCCTCCAGCCACTTGGCAGCGGTCTTGGGCCCGACCTTGGTCACGCCGGGCACGTTGTCCACGGTGTCGCCCACCAGCGCCTGGTAGTCGATCATCAGTGCTGGCGGCACGCCGAACTCTGCCGTCACCCCTGCCACGTCGCGCTTCTTGCCGTTCATGGTGTCGATGATGGTCACATGCTCGCCCACCAGCTGGCTCAAGTCCTTGTCGCCGCTGGAGACGATGACCTGTATGCCCTGGGCCGCCGCGGTCTGCGCCAAGGTCGCAATCACGTCATCGGCTTCCACGCCGGGCACGGCCACCACTTTCCAGCCCAGCAGCTGAACCACCTCGTGGATGGGCTCTATCTGGCTGCGCAAATCATCGGGCATGGGCGATCGCGTGGCCTTGTACTCGGTATACATCTCGTCGCGGAAGGTCGGGCCCGAGGCATCGAACACGCAGACGGCGTAATCGGCCTGCACATCCTTCCTCAGCGCCTGCATCATGTTCACCATGCCGCGGATGGCGCCCGTGGCCGGGCTGGCCGGGTCGCCTGGAATCGCCCGCAGATCGGGCATGGCATGGTAGGCGCGGTAGAGGTAGCTGGAGCCGTCCACCAGCACCAGGGTCTTGGAATTGCTCATACCCCGGATTGTGCACGCGTGCCCGGCTCCTGCGGTCTGCAGCCCAAAGACGGGCTGCGCCTGGTGGGACAATTCGAAGTCGCCCTACAATCTATGCATCATGCGCGCTGCACCACTTTTCATCATCCTGAGCCTGGCTGCCGGATCCGTTCTGGCCCAGTCCCCCACTCCTGCTCCGGCCAATGCCGTGGTCGCTCCTGCGCCCCAGGGTCAACAGGACAACGCGGCGGCGACCGGCAAGCACAACCAGCGTATCGAACATATCCGTGTGGAAGACGCCGGCAGCCGTGTGGATGAAACCCGTGTCGGCGGTCAGACCCAGAGCATCACCGTGCAACCCAAGGTCGGCTCCATGCCCGAGTACGAGGTGCAGTCCAACGACGGCGCCCGCGCAGCCCGCAACCGTGACAACAACAGCGGCGACACCACGGGCACCCGCGTCTGGAATTTCATCAAATTCTGAAGCGCGGCGCGCTTCCCCCCATTCATGACAGGGCAGTGCTTCACTGCCCTGTTGCATATAGACACCTTCTCCCCGCTAGTTCGGTCGGTCGCCCCAGACCGGCGTATTCACCATGGCTGTTTTCACCGAAGTTTCCGATAAAGATGCGCGCGAGCTGCTGCGCCGCATGTCCCTAGGCTCGTTCAAGGAATTGCGCGGCATTCAAGGCGGCATTGAAAACACCAACTACTTTCTGACGACCGACCAGGGAGAGTGGGTGCTGACACTGTTCGAGCGCCTGAGTGCCGAGCAGCTGCCTTTTTACCTCTACCTGATGAAGCATCTGGCACAAGCCGGGATTCCGGTGCCGGACCCGCAGGGCGAGACACGCAGCGGCGACATTCTGCTCAAGGTGTGCGGCAAGCCCGCATCCATCGTCAACCGCCTGGCCGGCAAAAGCCAGCTGACCCCGGCTGCCGTGCACTGCGCTGCCGTGGGCGAGATGCTGGCGCGCATGCATCTGGCCGGTCAGGACTACAGCCGCCAGCAGCCCAATCTGCGCGGCCTGCCCTGGTGGAATGAAACCGTGCCCGTGGTCCTGCCCCATCTGGGCGAGGAAACCGCCGCCATGCTGCGTGCCGAGCTGGCCTACCAGAACCATATCGCAGCCTCGGCCAGCTATGCGGCCCTGCCGCGCGGCCCCATCCATGCCGACCTGTTCCGCGACAACGTGATGTTCGATGGTGACCGGCTGACCGGCTTTTTCGACTTCTATTTCGCAGGCGTGGACACCTGGCTCTTCGATCTTGCGGTCTGCCTCAACGATTGGTGTATCGATCACGCAACAGGTGCACATGATGCCGAGCGCGCCAAAGCCATGCTTGCGGCCTACCAGGCCGTGCGTCCGCTGACCGGGGCCGAGCGCGAGCTGCTCAACGCCCAGTTGCGTGCCGGCGCCCTGCGCTTCTGGATCTCCCGCCTCTGGGACTTCCATCTGCCGCGTGAAGCCGCACTGCTGCAGCCCCACGACCCCACCCACTTCGAGCGTGTGCTGAACCAGCGCATCGCTCATCCGCTGACGCTGGACTGAGTACCAAGCAGCTAATTGCGCCGGGGCTTTTGATGGCCCCACTCAGCCGTCTCGGGTACAGTGCAAGAAGCGACTTTTGCACGCTCTCGCAAAAGTATTTCAGCCTCTTCCATGAAACTTCAAATCGTTCCACCCGGCACCGGTCTGCAATGGGTGCTGCAGGGTCTGCGCACCTTCAAAAGCCAGCCTCTGGCCCTGGCTGCCCTGTTCTTTCTGGGCATGGCCAGCATGTCTCTGATCTCGGCCCTGCCGCTGATCGGCCCCGTCATTGCACTGGCACTGCTGCCCTGCATCTCGCTGACCATGATGGTCGCTGCATCCGAAGCCGCCCACGGCCGCAAGCCCACTCCTGCGCTGCTGCTGGTGGCTTTTCGCTCCGGCAGCCAGCATCTGCACTCCATGCTGATGCTGGGCGGCCTGTATGCCGCAGGCTTTTTGCTCATCATCGGTGCCTCCAGCCTGGTCGACGGCGGCACGTTTGCCAGCGTCTACCTGGGCCAGACTCCCATGACCCGCGAACTGGCCGAAGAGCCCGAGTTCCAGTCGGCCATGTGGCTGAGCATGTTTCTCTACCTGCCGCTGTCGCTGGCCTTCTGGCATGCACCGGCGCTCATCCACTGGCATGGCATCAGCCCCGTCAAGTCGCTGTTCTTCAGCTTTGTCGGCTGCATTCGCAATATCGGTGCCTATCTGGTCTTCGGTGTCTGCTGGATCGGCGTGTTCATCGTCTCAGGCATGGCCCTGGCCATCGTGACCGGCATACTGGCCATGCTCATCGGCAGCATTGCCGGTGGCCTGATGGTGGCAACGGCACTGATGCTGGCAGCCATCTTTTTTACCTCGATCGTGTTTACCTTCCGTGACAGCTTCAGCCCGCCCGATGACGACCAGACTCTGATTGACTCCTCGTCGGCCACAGCGCCGCCATCATCGGATTCCTAAGCTCGAGCACTCCCAGCACCAGCCCCGGCCCCAGGTCGGGGCTTTTTTATGGTTCATCGAGGAATTCCGTGGAGATGAGCCCGTTCGTTTTGTAATCTGACGGCTGCGAAGCTGACATCGGAGAACAAATCAAATGCTGGACTCGAAGTTATTGCAGGCTCTTGGCGGCTGGGAGGGCTACGAGGTTGAACGTGTGCAGTGGCCCCAGGGCGATAGCCGCACCGTGTCGATCTATCTGAAGCCGCAGGCCAGCATCATGCATTGCGAACGCTGCGGTGCGCAGTGCAGCCAAGTCCATGAGACCACGACACGGCGCGTGCGCGATCTGGCACTGTTCGAGTACAAGGTGGTGCTGCATGTGCCGCGTCGGCGTCTGTGGTGCGATAGCTGTGGTGGCCCGCGCCTGGAGAAACTCAGCTGGCTCGGTCGCTACCAGCGCGTCACAGACCGTCTGGCACAGGCGTGCAGCCAGTTGCTTCGCAGCAGCAGCATCAAGGCAGTCGCGGCCTTCTTCGATCTTGGGTGGCACACGGTCAAGTCCATCGACAAGGCCTTATTGCTGGCCACTACCGCGCAGCCGCAATGGGAGCGGATCGAGTACTTGGCAATGGACGAGTTTGCGTTGCACAAGGGCCATCGCTACGCCACAGTCGTCGTCGACCCCATCAGCCGGCAGGTGCTGTGGGTGGGGCAAGGGCGCTCACGCGAGACGGCCCGCCAGTTCTTCGAGCAGTTGCCCGTTGGCGTTGCCCAGCGCATTCGCGCGGTTGCTATCGACATGACTACTGCCTACGAGCTGGAGATCCAGGCCAACTGCCCCAACGCCGAGATCGTCTATGACCTGTTCCATGTCGTGGCCAAGTATGGCCGGGAGGTTATCGACCGAGTGCGTGTCGATCAGGCCAACTTGCTGCGCCAACAGCCCTTGGCGCGCAAGGTGCTCAAGTCCAGCCGCTGGTTGCGACTGCGCAATCGCAACAAGCTGCAGGCTCAACAAGCAGTGCAGCTCAAGGAGCTGCTGGCGGCCAATGAGCCATTAATGGCGGTATACGTCTTGCGCGATGAGCTAAAACAGCTGTGGTTTTACCGTCGTCCGGCTTGGGCGCATCGCGCCTGGCAGCACTGGTGTGAGCAAGCGCGCCAAAGCGGTATTACAGCACTGAGCACCTTTGCTCAGCGCTTGCAAAGCTACCTGCACGGGATCATCGCCCGATGCCGGCATCCGTTGAACACAAGTGTTGTCGAGGGCATCAACAACACCATCAAGGTCATCAAGCGCCGGGCTTATGGCTACCGCGATCAGGACTATTTCTTTCTGAAGATTCGCGCAGCCTTCCCCGGTAATGCGCGATGAACCTTTTTTATGGGCTGAACAAAGGCCCGCGCCAGCAGATCATTCATCCCGGCGTCATCAAGCCGCCACGGCACTGTCATATTCGTTTCCTAGGATTCGCAGGACTGACCAAGGCATGCATCTCATGTCCTGGCATTCATCCAATTCAGCGCGGCCCCAAGTCTGCGCTTCACCCCACACTGCGAAACTCTCATGGCACAAAATCTGCTCAGCCGTCGTAAGGCCCTGCAACTCTTTTCCGGCGCTCCTCTGCTCCCACTGGGTTCGGTCGTGTCCGCATCCAGCCTGCTGGCCGCATGTGGTGGTGGTGACGATGACAACACAACGCCGACAACGCCTCCTGTCACCAAGAACTATGTTTCCGCCACCTTCACCAGCATGGCCGCGCCTACGCTGAGCACGCCTGCCAATATGGCGACCATGTATGCGGCCTCGCAGCTCAAGGTCGCTTTCGACGACAAGAGCGAGCAGGTCTACGACCTGGGCTATCAGCCCTTTTTCGTGACCGGCGACATGGTCTCCGACGGCAAGGGCGGCCAGCTGCTGGCCGGCGGCTACTACGACATCTACAACAACAAGATCATCGACAAGACCGTCTCCGGCAAGGAGCGTCACTTCTTCTCCGACTCGCCCGATGGCACCTCGCTGCTGACCGTGCCCAATGCCAAGGTGGACGGCGTCAAGGGCAAGCCCGTGTTTGCCGTGGTGCAGTTCGAGTACACCACCTGGGCCCAGGACGGCACGACCGATATGTACGGCAAGCTGCCTTCTCCCATCGCCGTGCTGACGCTGGACCAGGACCAGAGCACCGGCAAGCTGAGCCTGGTGAAGTACCACAATGTGGATACCTCCAAGGTCCACGGCCTGTGGATCACCTGCGGCGCCAGCCTCTCGCCCTGGGGCACCCATCTGTCGTCGGAAGAGTACGAGCCCGATGCCTTCAGCATCGGCACCAACACCATGTTCCAGGCCTATAGCCAGAACCTCTACGGTGACTCCAGCAAGGCCAACCCCTACCACTACGGCCACATGCCCGAAGTGATCGTCAACGTCGACGGCACGGCCACCATCAAGAAGCATTTCTGCATGGGCCGCATCTCGCACGAGCTGGTGCAGGTCATGCCCGACCAGCGCACCGCGCTCATGGGTGACGACGCCACCAACAGCGGCTACTTCGTCTTCGTGGCAGACAAGGAAAAAGACCTGTCCTCGGGCACGCTGTATGCCGCCAAGGTTGGCGCCGGCTTCTCCATCGACCCCGCTGCCAAGAGCGCCGCGCCGCTGACCTGGATCAAGCTGGGCTCGGCCACCAGCACCGAGATCGAGAACCTGGCCAACACGCTCAAGCCTACGGACATCCTGACCGTGTCCAAGACCGACCCCAGCGACTCCAGCTACACCAAGATCGTGGCCAACGGCAAGACCGAGTGGATCAAGATCAACCCCGGCATGGACAAGGCCGCCGCCTTCCTCGAAACCCATCGCTATGCCGCCTTCAAGGGCGCCAGCCTGGGCTTCACCAAGATGGAAGGCACGACCGTCAACGCCAAGGACAAGATTGCCTACTCCGCCCTGCAGAACGTGCAGTCCTCCATGGTGGCCGGCAATGCCGCCAACGTGCCTGGCAACGGCGTCTCCGTGCCCAAGCAGCTGGTCGCCGGCGTGGTCATGGCGCTGAACCTCAAGGGCGGCCAGAAGGACACGACCGGCACGGCCATCAACAGCGAATGGATGCCCGTGGACACGGCGCCCCTGCTGGCTGGCGAGGATCTGCTGGACAGCGACGGCAAGACCCTCAAGGGCGACGCCCTGGGCAACACCGCCAACCCCAACAAGATTGCCAACCCCGACAACCTCAAGTTCTCGGAGAAAATGCGCACTCTGTTCATCGGCGAGGACAGCAGCCAGCACGTCAACAACTTCATGTGGGCCTACAACGTGGACACCAAGCAGCTGTCGCGCGTGCTGTCCGTGCCCGCAGGTGGTGAATCCACCGGCCTGCATGCCGTGGACGAGATCAACGGCTGGACCTACATCATGAGCAACTTCCAGCACGCTGGCGACTGGGGCGGCATCCACGCCAACGTCAAGACCCAGCTGGATCCGCTGATCAAGGCCAACTACAAGGACAAGTTCGGCTCCGCCGTGGGCTACATCACGGCCTCGCCCGCCCAGATGAAGCTCAGCGCCAAGTAAGCGCCAACGCCTCATAAAAAAGCCGCCTTCTACAAGGCGGCTTTTTACTGGGCAAAGGCGCCATGCCTCAGTCCACAATCGTCAGCTTGGCAATCGCCAGCGCCAGCCACTTGGTGCCATGGCGGCCGAAGCTGACCTGTGCGCGCGCATCGTCACCCGTGCCTTCCACCGCCAGTACCTTGCCCTCGCCGAACTTGTTGTGGAACACCGCGATACCGGCCTTGATGCCATGCGCAGGCTCGGCCTTTTGCTGTGGCACCGGCGGGCTGGCAAAGACTTCGGTCTGCTTGCCGCCCCAGCCCGAGCCCGAACCGTATTGACCTCCAGCCCTTGATCCCCAGGCACCACCGGCGCCTGAAGAAGGCGCAAAACTGCCAAAGCCGCTCTGCCTGGGCGTGATCCACTTGAGCGCCTCTTCAGGCAGCTCGTCAAAGAAGCGGCTCTTGACGTTGTAGCGCGTCTGGCCGTGCAGCATGCGCGTCTGCGAATGGCTCAGATACAGACGCTTGCGCGCACGCGTGATGGCCACATAGGCCAGGCGCCGCTCCTCCTCCAGGCCGCCACGATCCATCATGGCGTTCTCGTGCGGGAACAGGCCTTCCTCGACGCCGCCAATGAACACGGCATCAAACTCCAGGCCCTTGGAGGCGTGCACGGTCATCAGCTGCACGGCATCCTGGCCGGCCTGGGCCTGGTTGTCGCCCGCCTCCAGCGCCGCATGCACGAGAAAGGCCTGCAGCGGCGACAGCGTCTCGCCGGTGTCGGCATTGACCATGGAAGCCGCCGTACCGGCCGGCGCCCTGAGCGCCTCGTCCAGCAGCGGCTGATTCGGGTCCAGCCCCTGGCTGACCGGCGACTGGCTCAGCTGCGGCGCATTCTGCTGCTCGTCCAGCGGCATGGCTACGGCATCGCGGCCAAAGCCTTCCTGGGTCACAAAGCTCTCGGCAGCCGTGACCAGTTCCTGCAAGTTCTCGATGCGGTCCGCGCCTTCTTTCTCGTTGCGGTAATGCTCGATCAGGCCGCTTTGCTCTTCCACGGTCTCGATGATTTCACGCAGCGTGCGCCCCTGCGTCTGCTCGCGCAGCACATCGATCTGGGCCACAAAGCCCTGCAGCTTGGTGCCGGCCGCGCCGCCCACGGCGGTGACGGCGTCGCTCAGCGAAGTGCCACTGCTGCGCGCCGTGTCCTGCAGGACTTCGATCGTGCGCGCGCCGATGCCGCGTGCGGGGAAGTTCACCACGCGCAGGAAACTGGTGTCGTCGTGCGGGTTCTCCAGCAGGCGCAGATAGGCCAGGGCGTGCTTGATTTCGGCACGCTCGAAAAAGCGCAGGCCGCCATAGACGCGATAGGGAATGGCGGCATTGAACAGCGCCGACTCGATCACCCGGCTTTGCGCATTGCTGCGGTAGAGCACGGCGATTTCCTGGCGCGTGAAGCCGTCGTTTCTGACCAGCTGCTTGATCTCGTCGACCATCCACGCGGCCTCGGCCAGATCGCTGGGCGCTTCGTAGATGCGCACGGGCTCGCCCGGGCCCTGGCTGGTGCGCAGATTCTTGCCCAGGCGGTTGCTGTTGTGGCTGATCAGCGCGTTGGCGCAATCGAGGATGTTGCTGAAGGAGCGATAGTTCTGCTCCAGCTTGATCTGGTGCCTGACTTCGAACTCGCGGATGAAGTCCGCCATATTGCCCACGCGCGCGCCGCGAAAGGCATAGATGCTCTGGTCGTCGTCGCCCACGGCAATCACGCTGGCAGCCGACTCGTAGCGCCCGCCCACATCGTCGCCCGCCAGTTGCTTGAGCCACTGGTACTGCAGCTTGTTGGTGTCCTGGAACTCGTCCACCAGGATATGCTGGAAGCGGCGCTGGTAATGGTGGCGCAGATGGGCATCGTCACGCAGCAGCTCGTAGCTGCGCAGCATCAGCTCGCCGAAATCGACCACACCTTCTCGCTGGCATTGCTCCTCGTAGAGCTGGTAGATCTCGACCTTTTTGCGGGTGTCCGGATCAGTGGCCACGACATCGCCGGGGCGCATGCCCTCTTCCTTGCAGCCCGCGATGAAGTACATCAGCTGCTTGGGCGGAAAGCGCTCGTCATCGACATTGAACTGCTTGCACAGGCGCTTGATGGCCGAGAGCTGATCCTGGGTGTCCAGAATCTGGAACGCCTGAGGCAACTTCGCGGCCTGATAGTGGGCGCGCAGCAGACGGTTGCACAGGCCGTGAAACGTGCCTATCCACATGCCGCGCACGTTGTAGGGCAGCATGGCCGACAGGCGCGTGAGCATCTCCTTGGCGGCCTTGTTGGTGAAGGTCACGGCCATGATGGAGCCGGGCGTGGCCTGCCCGGTCTGCAGCAGCCAGGCAATGCGCGTGGTCAGCACGCGCGTCTTGCCCGAGCCGGCACCCGCCAGAATCAGCGCATGGCCCGCAGGCAGGGTCACTGCGGCCAGCTGCTCATCGTTGAGGCCGGTCAGCAGGGGCGAGTGAGAGGCGAGGTTGGCGCCGGAATTTGCACCGTCTGGCGCGGAGTCAAGCAGGTCGATCGGGAACATAGCCCCCCATTGTAGAAATGCTGGCGACTCCCTGCGACTTGCTGCTGCTTTCGCGGCATCATGCTCCTGAAAGAACAGCTGCCTGCGCTTGATAAATATTGATTCCAGATGCTTTCATATCTGAAACGCATGAATATCATACGCAAGCAGCTATCAATTCATTAAGCCACGGCCCTCAGTGTCCACCCGCACCGGGGTCGACCGTGCGGCTCGGCCTCGGTGCCAGCCAGATCGCACAGGCCGCCAGCACAAATCCGCCCGCAATGATGAACATGATCTGGTTGGTGGCCAGCATCACGCTCTGGCTGGTGATGAGCTGATCGAGCGCCGACAGCGCCGCATCGGCACTCATGCCCGACTGCTGCAGCCCGTGCAGCACCTCGCCGCTGGCATCGCTCAAACCCACCAGATCCGCATGCTTGCGCGTCGTGCCGTTCTCCCAGGCCGTGTTGACCACGGAGACCGCCGCCGCGCCCGACAGAGTGCGCAGAAAGTTCATCAGACCGGCCGCGTTGTCCATCTCCTGCGGCTCCACGCTGGCCAGCGCCAGCCCGGTGGTCGGTATGAAGAAGAACGGCAGACCCAGCCCCATGAACATCAGCGGCAGCGCGATGTCCCAATAGCCCATGTCCGTGGTCGCAAATGCGCGCCAGCAGGTGATCACCCCCATCCAGAACACGCCGCCAAAGATCAGCCGGCGCGGATCCACCCTGGCCGCCAGCCCGGCCGCGGCCGGCGCCACGAACAGCGCGAACAGTCCCGTCCATGCCGTTACCAGACCCGCCAGCGTGGCCGTGTAGCCCATGAAGCTCTGCAGCCACAGCGGCGTGAGCACATTGACGGCGAAGAAGGCCGCAAACGCCAGACTGATGGTCAGCACGGCCATGGAAAAGCCGCGGTGCCTGAAGACGCGCAGGTCCACGATCGGGTGCTCGGCATGCAGCTCCCAGATCATGAAGGCCGCAAAGCCCACCACGGCCACCGCAGCCAGCGCCACGATCATGGGCGAGGCAAACCAGTCCAGGTTCTTGCCCTCGTCCAGCATCAGCTGCAGCGAGCCCACCCAGACGATGAGCAGAATCAGGCCCACGGTGTCTATCGGGTTCTTGAGCAGCGGCTGCTCATAGCGCCTGACCAGATGCCAGACCGCGAACGCGCAGACCAGGGCTACCGGGATGTTGATCAGAAAGATCCAGTGCCAGGTGTATTCGTCGCAGATCCAGCCGCCCACGATGGGGCCCAGCACAGGCGCGATAAGCGTGGTCATGGACCACAGGCCGATGGCTGCGGGCGCCATGCGCGGCGGGAAGATGCGCAGCAGCAGCGACTGGGACAGCGGCATCAGCGGGCCGCCGGCCAGCCCCTGCAAGATACGCGCAAACACCAGCATGCCCAGCGAATTGGCCAGGCCGCACAGCAGCGATGCCAGGCCGAACAAGCCCATGGCCGTGGCAAACACGCGCACCGCGCCGAAGCGCGCCGCCAGCCAGCCGGTCAGCGGCACGGTGATGGCCTCGGCCACCGCATAGCTGGTGATGACCCAGGTGCCCTGGCTGGTGGTCGCTCCCAGATTGCCGGCGATGCTGGGCACGGAGACATTGGCCACCGTCATGTCCAGCACGGCCATGAAATTGGCCGCGGCCAGCACCAGGGCCGCCAGCCACAGCGTGCCCCCCGTCAGCGGCACCATGCCGGCGGCCATGGGCACGGCAGGCGCATCGGCCGCACTTGCGTTGTGATCGCTCATGAGGCACTCACTGCGCGGCCGTGGTCGCCACGCCGGCTGCGTCGGCAGGGCCGCTGCGGGTGTCCACCGTCACATGCATGGACAGGCCCACGCGCAGCGGGTTCTTGGCCAGTTCGGCGGCATCGAGCTGAATGCGCACGGGCAGGCGCTGCACCACCTTGATCCAGTTGCCCGTGGCATTTTGCGCGGGAATGGCCGCAAACGCCGAACCGGAGCCGCCGCTGAAGCCCACCACAGTGCCGCTGTACTTCACATCGCTGCCGTACAGATCGGACTGCAGCTGCACGCGCTGGCCCACGCGCACCTTGCCCAGCTGGCCTTCCTTGAAGTTGGCATCCACATAGATCTGCTGCACCGGCACCACCGTCATCAAGGGCGCGCCGGCCTGCACGCGCTGCCCGATCTGCACGCTGCGCTTGGCCACCACGCCATCGACGGGAGCGCGCACCGTGCTGCGATCCAGATCGACCTGGGCCTGATCGCGACGCGCCTGCGCCAGTTGCACCTCGGGATTGGTCTCGGCATCCGCACCCTCGATCAGCGTGGCGTTGACCTGCTTGGCACCCACGGCCGCTTCGCGGTTGGCCCTGGCCTGGGCCTGCACGGCCACGGCCGATGCCAGCTGCGCCTTGGCCGCGGCAAACGCGTTCTGCGCCTGCGTCAGCTCCTCGCCCGAGACCGAACCGCTCTTGGCCAGGGCCTGGCGGCGCTGCAGGTCGATGGTGGCACGCTCCATGTCGGCCTCGGCCGCCAGCAGCTGCGCGGCCGCGCGCTTTTCATCGGCCTCGCGTGCCGTCACCTGGGCCTTGAGGCCGCCATCATTGGCCACATAGCCCTTGACGCGGCGCGTGGCGCGGGCCAGCTCGGCCTCGGCCTGGGCCAGTGCCAGCCTGGCGTCGGTGGGATCGATGCGCACCAGCACATCGCCTTGCTTGACGGCCTGGGTGTCCCTGACCAGTACCTCCAGCACCGTGCCGCCTATGGATGGCGTGACCTGTGCCACCTCGGCCGCCGCATAGGCGTTGTCGGTGGAGACGAAGTGGGAGGCATGCAGCCACCAGTAGGCGCCGGCAGCCGCACCGGCAAGCAGCACCGCGCCTGCCAGCCCGGCCAGCAGCCGGTTGCGGCGCTGTTCGCGCGCAGCAGGAGTCGCGCTCACGGAAGAAGCGTTTTCAGTCATACAAAACCTTGGAAATATTCATGGGACTTATGCAAACAGGAATGCAATAGCGGCCTGCCGTCTGAGGCTGTCCTCTTGCCGGAGCCGGTTTTGCATAAGTCATTCAGTTCAGGAAAGCGGCTCAGGCCTCTGGCGAGACCGGATCGGGGGCACCGGCAGACTCACTCCAGCCGCCGCCCAGTGCGCGATGCAGACCGATATCGAGCGTCAGGGCGCGCGACTGCACATCGACCAGCTGGCGCACGCTGGCCAGCAGCTGGTCTTCGGCCGACAGCACATCGAGATAGCGCGCCAGCCCGCCCTCGTAGCGATTGCGCGCCACGCGATGCGCCTCGGTCGCGGCCGTCACGGCCTGCTGCATGGCCTTCAGTTGCTGCTGCAGCGCCCGCTGGCTGACGGCGTTGTCCGCCACCTCCTGCAAGGCCCGGTTGAGCGTGCTGCGGTACTGGGCCACGGCCTCGTCATAACGGGCACGCGCGGCACCCAGTTGCGAGCGCAAGCGGCCGCCATTGAAGATCGGCAGGCTGACGGCCGGACCCAGGCTTGCGATGCCGGAGCCGCTTCGGGTCAGCATGTCCAGGCCCAGCGACTGCACGCCGACAAAGGCACTGAGATTCACATCGGGATAGAACTCGGCCTGCTGCGATGCCACGCGCGACTCCAGCGCCTGTGCCTGCAGGCGGGCAGCCACCACATCGGGGCGACGGCCCAGCAGATTCGCCGGCAACTGCTGCGGCAAGGCCCATTGCTGCTGCCACGGTGATTGCAGACGCCCAGCATCCAGCACGATGGCCGCACCACGATCGGGAGCAGCGCCCATCAGCGCAGCAATGCTGTTGCGCTGCAAGGCGACCTGTTCCTGCATCTGTGCCAGCTCGGCCTGCGTGGCTGCCAGACGCGCCCTGGCGCTGTGCACGCTGCCCTGGTTTTCCAGCCCGTTGGCATAACGCTGCTCAAACAGCTCGGCCGTGGTCCGGCGCACCTGCACCGATTGCTCCAGCGTCTGCACATTGGCGGCCAGGCGCAGCAGCTGCGCATAGGCCAGGGCCACATTGCTGGACAGCACGAGACGCGCCTGGGCGGCATCGGCCTCGCGCGCTGCCAGCTCGCCGGCAGCGGCGGCCACGGCGGCGCGCTGCTTTCCCCACAGATCCAGCGACCAGCTCAGGTCCAGCGTGGCGCGGCCGTAGTCATTCATGCCGCGCGGCGCGAAGGCCTCTGGCGTCAGATGGTTGTAGCTGAGCTTGTCCTCGCTGACCGAGGCGTGGGCGGAAAGCTCCGGCGCAGAGGCCGCCTCGCTCACGCCCAGCATGGCCCTGGCCTGCTGCACGCGGGCCGCAGCGGCCGTCATATCGGGAGCGCCCTCCAGAGCCTGGGCGATCAGCTGATCAAGCTGTGCGTCGCCATAGCGCTGCCACCATTGCTGGGTGGGCCATTCCATGGGCGGAGCATGGCTTGCAGCCTGCAGAGTCTCGGGCACGGGCTGCGCCAATACAGCCTTGCCCTCCCATTCGGGAATCTGGGCGCAGGCTGACAGTAGTGCAGGCAAGCCCAGAACCCACCAGCCATGGCGCCCACGCCGAGTCCTCTGCGGCGCGGCGGCTATGCATTGAGTCATGAAATACTTTAGTAATGAACTGTACGGTACAGTATATGTTTCCAGCGTTTGAGATCGCAAGCGCTACACTGAAAGACATCACAACCGCCCCAGGACATTTCGCCCCATGCGCACCAAAACGGAAGAAAAGCGGCAAGCCATCATTGATGTTGCAGCAGCCACCTTTGGCGAACTGGGCTTCGAGCGCACTTCCATGTCCGAGATCTGCACGCGGCTGGGCGGCTCCAAGGCCACGCTGTACAACTACTTTCCGTCCAAGGAAGCGCTGTTTCTGGAGGTGATGTTCCAGGCCTCCGAAGCCGACTTCCAGAACACCATGCTGGCGCTGCAGACCGGCAATGACGATGCCGCGCAGACGCTGTGCAACTTCGGCCAGCGCTTCCTCGGCCTGCTGTATTCGCCGGAGGTGATGGCCGTGCGCCGCCTGCTGGTTTCCGAAGGCGGGCGCGCCAATATCGGCCAGCGCTGCTGGGACATGGGGCCGGCGCGCGGCAACGCCGCCATCAATGCCTTTTTGCAGCAGGGCATAGAGCGCAGGCTGCTGCGCAATGCCGACACCGAGGTCATGCGCCATCATCTGCTGGCGCTGCTGGAGGCCGAGTTGCTGCCGCGCTTCATGTTCCAGCACCTGCCCGCCCCTACGGCACAGGAGATTGCCCTGTGCACCGAGCGCGCCGTGGATGCCTTCATGCGGGTCTATGGCACACCGGGTGACATGCAGGGCAAAAGCGACGCTATAAGAAAATCCTTATAACCCTCATAACGATGTCGGAACATACGATTTGCGCCGGCGCCGTATAGAATCAATCACCGGGCCCAAGTTTTTTGAGGTCCGGTTTTTTTGCCTGCTGCATGCCGGCACTGCCAAAAACCGGGCTCCAAGCCAAGCGCCTATCCTTGAAAATTGAGGTGGGTGAGATTCCCGCCGTGACCTTTTCCGGAGCTTGGAACCATGGAAATCTTCGACTACGACAACATTCTTCTGCTGCCCCGCATGTGCCGCGTGGAAAGCCGTGCGGAATGTGACACCAGTGTCGTGCTGGGCAGCCGCAGCTTCAAGCTGCCTGTGGTGCCCGCCAACATGAAGACGGTGGTGGACGAGAAGATCTGCACCTATCTGGCACAAAACGGTTTCTTCTATGTGATGCACCGTTTTGACATCGACAACGTGGCCTTCACCAAGGACATGCAGTCCCAGGGACTGTTTGCCTCCATCTCTCTGGGTGTGAAGCAGCCGGACTACGAGACGGTGGACCGTTTCGTGGCCGACGGCATCTGCCCCGAATACATCACCATCGACATTGCCCACGGCCATGCCGAGAGCGTGAAGAACATGATTGCCTACATCAAGGCCAAGATCCCTGCGGCCTTCGTGATTGCCGGCAACGTCGCCACGCCCGAAGCCGTGATCGACCTCGAAAACTGGGGTGCGGACGCCACCAAGGTCGGCGTCGGTCCCGGCAAGGTTTGCATCACCAAGCTCAAGACCGGCTTCGGCACAGGCGGCTGGCAGCTGTCGGCGCTCAAGTGGTGCGCCCGCGTGGCCACCAAGCCCATCATTGCCGACGGCGGTATCCGCAGCCACGGCGACATCGCCAAGAGCATCCGTTTCGGTGCCACCATGGTGATGATCGGCTCCCTGTTTGCAGGCCATGAAGAGTCGCCCGGCAAGACCGTGGAAGTGGACGGCCAGCTGTTCAAGGAATACTACGGCTCGGCCTCCGACTTCAACAAGGGCGAGTACAAGCATGTGGAAGGCAAGCGCATTCTGGAGCCCATCAAGGGCCCGCTGATGAACACGCTGGTCGAGATGCAGCAGGACGTGCAGTCCTCCATCAGCTACTCCGGCGGCACCAAGCTCATGGACATCCGCAAGGTCAACTACGTCATCCTCGGCGGCGACAACGCCGGCGAGCATCTGCTGATGTAGGCCGTCAGGCGCGACTCACCAGCGCGAAGGTGAACCTCCAAAAAAAGCATCAAGGGCAGCTCAGGCTGCCCTTGTTGTTTTCGGCTATCCCTTTTTCTGCATCCTGCGCGCACAACTGATCTGAGATCATGGCCGCGATTGCTGCCTTCGTCAGGGCTTAGCATGTCGTCATTCATAAAAGCTCCAGGGGAACAACGCCATGAACACATTGAAGATCGCAGTTCTGGGCACGGGCATGATGGGCCTGCCCATGGCCCGCCGTCTGGCTCAGGCCGGCCATGAGGTCCACGTCTGGAATCGCACCCGCGCCAAGGCCGAGCCGCTGGCTGCCGATGGCGTGAGCATCCACGACAGCGCGGCAGATGCCGTGCGCGGCGTGGACTTTGCCGTGAGCCTGCTGGAGAGCGGCGCCATCGTGGGCGAAGTGCTGTTCACACTGGGAGTTGCCGATGCCATGCCCAAGGGCTCGCTGTTCATCGACATGGCGTCCATCCAGCCACGCGAAGCGCGTGAACATGCCGGCAAGCTTGCCGCGCTGGGCGTGCGGCATCTGGATGCCCCCGTCTCGGGCGGCACGCTGGGTGCGCAAGCCGGCACGCTGGCCATCATGGCCGGTGGCGAGGCTGCGGATTTCGAGCAGGCCCTGCCCGTCTTTGCGGCGCTGGGCCGTGCCACCCATGTGGGCCCGCATGGCGCAGGCCAGTTGGCGAAACTGGCCAACCAGATGATCGTGGGCATCACCATCGGTGCCGTGGCCGAAGCCCTGCTGCTGGCCGAACGCGGCGGCGCCGACCCTGCCAAGGTGCGCGAAGCCATCTCCGGCGGCTTTGCCGACAGCCGCATTCTGCAAGTACATGGCGAACGCATGGTCAAGCACGACTTTGCACCGCGCGGGCGCATGACGGTGCAGCTCAAGGACATGCGCAACGCCATCGCCACTGCCGAGGAAATCGGCTTTGACGCGCCCATCACCGGCCTGCTGGAGCAGCTCTATGCCGAGGGTGTGAAAAACGGCCTGGGCGACCTGGACCAGGCAGGCCTGTTCGTGGAATTGCAACGCCGCAACGCACTGGATTAAAAAAACCCGCGGGTTTTCCTGCAAGCCCTCCAGAATTAGCGCATAATTGCGGTCTCGCTTGCAGCGCAGGCGTTGTGTGGGGCTCTTAGCTCAGCTGGTAGAGCAGCGGACTCTTAATCCGTTGGTCGAGTGTTCGAATCACTCAGGGCCCACCAAATTTCTTCAGTCTGATTCTTCAGGTTGATCCTCCGGATTTACTCCGGCGGGCTCTTAGCTCAGTTGGTAGAGCAGCGGACTCTTAATCCGTTGGTCGAGTGTTCGAATCACTCAGGGCCCACCAAAAATTTCTTCAGTCTGATTCTTCAGATTGATCCTCCGGTTTATCCGGCGGGCTCTTAGCTCAGTTGGTAGAGCAGCGGACTCTTAATCCGTTGGTCGAGTGTTCGAATCACTCAGGGCCCACCAAAAATTTATTCGGTCTGATTCTTCAGATTGATCCTCCGGTTTATCCGGCGGGCTCTTAGCTCAGTTGGTAGAGCAGCGGACTCTTAATCCGTTGGTCGAGTGTTCGAATCACTCAGGGCCCACCATAATTCAAAAGCCAAAGTTCTCAGGAACTTTGGCTTTTTTCTTGGCCGCGCCTGAGCGCCGCCGAATCTGCAAAAGCATGGGCGCCGACACCGGGGCCGCGCCATATCAGGCATCATGCAGACATCCCCGGGCAGTATTTGCCCACCCAAGACTCACTATGCAAAACGACCTCTCCACGTTCTGGCGCGGACCGCGTTGGACTCTGGCCATGCTGCTTGCCATTCTCGGCATGCTGGGCCCGTTCTCGGTTGACACCTATATTCCCGCCTTCTCGGGCATTGCCAAGGCATTGGGCGCAACCCCCGTAGAAATGCAGCAGACCCTGTCTGCCTACTTGCTGGGTTTTGCCTTCATGAACCTGTTTCATGGCGCCCTGGCCGACAGCTTCGGACGCCGCCCAGTCATCCTCTGGGGACTGGTGATGTTCACCATCGCCTCGGCCGGCTGCGCGCTGTCTCAGAACATCACCCAGCTGGTGATCTTCCGCACGCTGCAGGGCCTGTCCACCGGCGCCGGCATCGTGGTCTCGCGCGCCATCGTGCGCGACATCTTTCCACCGACCCAGGCCCAGGGCGTGATGGCGCAGATCACCATATTCTTCGGCGTGGCGCCGGCGCTGGCTCCCGTGATCGGCGGCTGGCTGTTCGTGCACCTGAGCTGGCAGGCCGTGTTCTGGTTCCTGAGCATCGTGGGCGTGCTGCTCTGGCTCATCAACATGAAGTTTCTGCCCGAATCGCTGCCACCGCACAAACGCCAGCCCTTCCAGTTCAGACCGCTGATGCAGGGCTATGGCATCCTGCTCACCGATCCGCGCTTTCTGCTGCTGGCCCTGGCCAGCGGCATTCCGTTCAACGGCATGTTTCTCTATCTGCTGTCGGCCCCGGCTTTTCTGGGCGACATCCTGCAGCTGGAGCCCACGCAGTTCTTCTGGTTCTTCATCGCCACCATCGGCGGCATCATGGCCGGCAGCTGGACCAGCGGCCGCCTGGCCGGACGCATCCCGCCCAAGCGCCAGATCCGCCACGGCTTTCTGGTGATGTGCGTGACCTCCATCATCAATCTGGTGGCCAATCTGATCTGGCCCGCCCATGTGAGCTGGGCCTTGATTCCCATCAGCCTGTTCGCCTACGGCTGGGCGCTGATGGTGCCCGTGGTGACGCTGCTGGTGCTGGACATCCACCCTGCGCGGCGCGGCCTGGCCTCTTCGCTGCAGGCCGTGGTGGGCTCGGTGGCCAACGGCTTTGTGGCCGGCGTGATTGCGCCACTGGTCATGCATTCGGCCGCACTGCTGGCCACGGGCTCGATTCTGATGATGCTGATCGGCCTGGTCGCCTGGATCTATCTGCACCACCACTGGCCGGACATCGGCCGCCATGCCTCAGAGCATTAAAAAAAGAGCTACCAGCGCGCGCCATTCACAGACTTCAGATTGGAAAGTATCTGAAATCCTTGAATGACATGCGCTAGCAGCTCACTTTTTAATCAAGATTCCAGTCCTGTACGGGCAACAAAAAGCCGGCTTCAAGAGCCGGCTTTTTCATGCTTCGGGCCGCAGCCCGAATCAGCGATCAACGCTCATCGCGGCGCGGTGCACGGGGCTTGCGCTCGAAGCTGCGCTCGCCACCACGTTCGCCATGGGGCTGGTAAGGCTTGCCGGCACCCTGACCAAAGGCAGGACGACGATCGCCGCCGCCGAAGCCGCGCGATTCGCCACCGCGGAAACCGCCTTCGCGGGGAGCGCCTGCATGAGCGCCTTCACGGCCACCGCCAAAGCTCTTGCGACCGAAATCGCCGCCTTCACGGCGCTGGGCACCACCAAAGCCGCCACGCGATTCGCCACCGCCGAAGCCGCGCTCTTGACGCTCGCCACCACGGAAACCGCCGCGATCGCCACCAAAGCTGCCGCGGTCATCACGACGCTCGAAGCTGCGCTCCTGGCGCTGCTCGCCGCCGAAGCCGGGACGACCGCCGCCGAAGCCGCGATCACCACCACGCTCGCCACGATCGCCAAAGCGATCACCGCGAGGAGCGCCGCCAAACCCGGCGCGATCGCCACCGAAGCGGTCACCGCCACGGTCGCCACCGAAGCCGCCGCGATCATTGCCACGGCCGCCGCCGAAGCTGCCGAAGCCGGACTTGCGACCATAGCCTTCGCCATCGCGACGACCACCGAAGCCACCGCGACCACCGGCGCCGCCGCCACGACGACCGTCACGCTCGCCAGAGGCGGGGAAACGCTGCTGGGGTTCCATGCCGGGAATGGTCTCGGCCTTGAACTGCTGGCGGGTATAGCCTTCGATGTCGAACACGCGGCGACGGTCGCGGAATTCCGCAAACGTCACGGCCACGCCTTCGCGACCGGCACGACCGGTACGGCCGATACGGTGGGTGTAGTCCTCGGCCTTCATCGGCAGGCCGTAGTTGAAGACGTGGGTGATGGTGGGCACGTCGATACCGCGAGCAGCCACATCGGTGGCCACCAGGATCTGCACCTGGCCGTTGCGCAGCGCCATCAGGCGGCGGTTGCGCAGGCCCTGGCTCAGAGCACCGTGCAGGGCCACGGCAGAGAAACCGTCCTGCTGCAGGTCGTTGGCCAGACCGTCACATTCCACCTGGGTGGACGCAAACACGATGGCCTGGTTGATGCTGCTGTCACGCAGCCAGTGGTCGAGCAGCTTGCGCTTGTGCTGCATGTTGTCGGCCCAGAACAGCGCCTGCTTGATGTTGGCGTGCTTTTCCTGAGGCGTGGCAATCGTGATCTTCTTCACGTTGGCGCCGCCGTCATGCATCACGCGCATGGCCAGCTGCTGAATGCGGGGAGCAAACGTGGCGCTGAACATCATGGTCTGCTTGCGCTCGGCCGTCAGCTGGTTGACTTCGGCCAGATCGTCGGAGAAGCCCAGGTCCAGCATGCGGTCGGCCTCGTCGACCACCAGGAACTGCACCTTGTCCAGCTTGATCTGCATGGAACGCTGCAGGTCCAGCAGACGGCCGGGAGTGGCCACCACCAGGTCGGCGTTCTGCAGCTTGGCGATCTGCAGCTGGTAAGGAATGCCGCCCACCACGTTGGCGATGCGGATGCCGCGGCAATGCTTGACCAGCTCGATGGCGTCATGCGCCACCTGCTGGGCCAGCTCACGCGTGGGGCACAGCACCAGGGCGCCGGGCACGGCGGCCTTGAAGTTGCGGGCGTTGGTGGGGTCCTTGCGCTTGTTGCGCTTGGGAGCGGGCTCGCCCTTGGCCGCAGCTTCGGCGCACAGGCGCTCGAATTCAGCCTTGGCGGCCGCATCGGCCACGGCACGCTGCTTGATCAGGGTGTGCAGCACGGGCAGCAGGAAGGCTGCAGTCTTGCCCGAGCCAGTTTGGCTGGACACCATCAGGTCGATGAAGCCGTCGGCATCGGCGCCTTCGCCCATGGCCAGGGGAATGGCTTGCAGCTGCACAGCGGTAGGCTGGGTATAGCCCAGGTCGGTCACGGCCTGGATCAGTTCGGGGGCCAGACCCAGTTCGACGAAGCCATTGGGTTCGTCGGCGGCTTGGACTTCTTCGACAGCGGCGTCTTCCGCGTCCATGTCAGCCAGCATGGCGTCCAGACGAGAATCGATTTCAGGCGAAGACAAAGCAATATCAGCAGCGGCCACTTGGCCCTGCTCCAGGGAGTTTTCTGTCATGAATAGCTCACGCAAAAAGCGACGCAGTCAGCGTGCTGCTCGCTTCTTTGACGGTTGGTTATCAACATCCACCGTCAGACTTTGACTGGCCCGTTCGCAAAACGGGGCAGATGGGTGTTATGGCTTGTCGTGTCGGCGCTGGGCAGGCCGTTGCACGCAAGTAAGAACCCGGTGTGTGATGGAGATGCGCAAAAATTACCCATTGATCGGGTAAGCAGCGCATTGTCGCATGTACCGGGTTTTCCCGCAAGTGGCAGGGCTATACCATCCCGCCACCGCGCCATCAGACACTGAGCAGTTGCTGACGGTAATGCTGCAGCTCGTCGATCGACTCGTGCACATCGGCCAGGGCCGTGTGGCGCTGCGCCTTCTTGAAGGAGGTATAGGCCTCGGGCTTCCAGCGCTTGGCCAGTTCCTTGAGCGTGCTCACGTCGATATTGCGATAGTGAAAGAAATTGTTGAGCTTGGGCATGTAGCGCTCCATGAAGCGCCTGTCCTGACCAATGCTGTTGCCGCACAGCGGCGTCTTGCCCTTGGGCACGTATTTGCCCAGAAAGGCAATCAGCGCGGCCTCCGCTTCGGCTTCGCTGATGGTCGAAGCCTTGACCTTGTCGATCAGGCCGCTTTTGCCATGCGTGCCCTTGTTCCAGGCATCCATGCCGCCCAGCAACTCGTCGGACTGATGAATGGCAAACACCGGGCCCTCGACGCGAATCTGCAGATCGGAGCTGCTGACCACCACGGCAATCTCGATGATGCGGTCGCGGTCGGGGTTCAGCCCCGTCATTTCGCAGTCCAGCCACACCATATTGAGATCGGATTTGGGCAGAACCGGTGGGGTAGCGGCCACGGGTGCGGCGCTGACGGAATTCGTACAGGAAGCTTCAGACATGGCGCAAATTGTCGCCTACACTGCCAATACATGGCTTCCCAACTAGATTTCACATTGGCACTTTCGCTGCTGTTTGCGACGGCCGTGGCCCTGCAATGGCTGCTGCGTGTGTGGCTTGTTTCACGCCAGGTGCGCCATGTGGCCACCCACCGCGGCGCCGTGCCGCCGGCATTCGCCCATCGGATCAGCCTGGCGGCCCACCAGAAGGCGGCCGACTACACGCTGGCCAAGGCCAAGGTGTCGCTGATCGACATCACGCTGTCGGCCGCCGTGCTGCTGTGCTGGACGCTGCTGGGCGGGCTGGACTGGCTCAACCGCTGGCTGCTGGAGTTCATCAGCCCCGGCCTGTGGCAGCAACTAGCGCTGCTGGCCGGCTTTGCCGTGATCTCGGCGCTGATCGAGCTGCCTTTGTCGCTCTATCAGACCTTCAGGCTGGAGCAGCGCTTCGGCTTCAACCAGATGACGCCAGGCCTGTGGCTGGGCGATCTGCTCAAGTCCACGCTGGTGGGCGCCGTCATCGGCCTGCCGCTGGCGGCCCTGATTCTCTGGCTCATGGGCGGGGCCGGCCCGCTGTGGTGGCTCTGGGCCTGGGGCGCCTGGACGGCTTTCAATCTGCTGCTGATGTGGATTTTCCCCAGCTTTATTGCACCGCTGTTCAACAAGTTCGAGCCGCTGGCCGATGAAAGCCTCAAGAGCCGCGTGACCCGGCTGATGGAGCGCTGCGGCTTTGCGGCCAAGGGACTGTTCGTGATGGACGGAAGCCGCCGCTCGGCGCATGCCAACGCCTATTTCACGGGTTTCGGCAATTCCAAGCGCGTGGTCTTCTTTGACACTCTGCTCAGGCAGCTCAGCCCCGGCGAAGTCGAAGCCGTGCTGGCTCACGAGCTGGGCCACTTCAAGCACAAGCACATCAGCAAGCGCATGGTCCTGATGTTCGGCGTCTCGCTGCTGGGCTTTGCGCTGCTGGGCTGGCTCAGCCAGCAAATGTGGTTCTACACCGGACTCGGAGTCTCGGTGCTGCTGGGCCCGAACCTCGACGTGGCCGCCGAAAACAATGCGCTGGCGCTGCTGCTGTTCATGCTGGCCGTGCCGGTATTCAGCTTCTTCGTCACGCCGCTGATGTCGGCCATGTCGCGCCGCGACGAGTTCGAGGCCGATGCCTATGCCATGCAGCAGGCCGACGGTGCACAGCTCGCTTCTGCACTGCTCAAGCTTTACGAGGACAATGCCTCCACACTCACGCCAGATCCATGGTATGTGAGCTTTTACTATTCACACCCTCCTGCCGTGGATCGCCTGGCGCGCATGCCGGCTCCCGCAGGCAGCTTGTAACACCACAACGGTTTCAGACATGAGCACACCCACACTGCAACAAAAAGACTGGTCCCAACTCAAGCGCAGCGCCTTGAGCACAGAGCAAGTGCAAGAGCAACTGGCAGCCCTTGAGGGCTGGGAGCTGTCGGCCGGCCCTGCGGCCATCAGCAAGACCTTCCGTTTCGTGAACTTCTACGAGACCATGGCCTTTGTGAACGCGCTGGCCCTGATTGCCCATCAGCAGGACCATCACCCCGATCTGGAAGTCGGCTACAACCGCTGCAAGGTCAGCCTCAACACCCATGATGTGGGCGGCATCTCCGAGACCGACATCGACTGCGCACGCCGCATCGAAGCACTGCTGAATCCGGCCTGATCCTTATGGCAAAACAAGGACGGCGCCCAGGCGCCCAAGCAACAGGCGGCACCCAGACAGGCCTGGTGGTCGCCAGTTATGGCCGCCACTGCGTGGTCGAGACCCCGGACGGCGAGCGCCGCATCTGCCACCCGCGCGGCAAGAAAAGCCAGGCCGTGGTGGGCGACCATGTGCAATGGCTGGCTCCCCCACCCGGCCAGGGCGATGAGGGCACGATCGAAAAAATTGTGGAGCGCCGCAACGTCTTCTACCGCCAGGATGACATTCGCACCAAGACCTTTGCTGCCAACCTGGACCAGCTCCTGATTCTGATAGCCGCCGAGCCGGTATTCAGCGAAGTGCAGCTCGCCCGCGCGCTGATCGCCGCCGAGGCCGCACACATCAAGCCCATCATTGCGCTCAACAAGATGGACCTGGAAGAGCCTTTCCTGCGCGCCTGGCAGCGGCTGGAGCCTTACCGGACCATGCGTGATGCCGCGAACGCTGCGCCGCACTATATGGTGCTGCCGCTGTCGCTGGAAGATGCAGACGATGAGGATCGCGACGCCATCATCGGTCTGCTGCAAGGCAAGACCACACTGGTTCTCGGCCCTTCGGGCGTAGGCAAGAGCACCTTGATCAACTTGCTGCTGCCCGACGCCAGGGTGGCGACCAACGAAATCTCGCAGGCGCTGAACACCGGCAAGCACACCACCACCAGCACCACCTTGTACTGGGTGGATGAGGCACGCACCACCGCCATCATCGACTCGCCAGGATTTCAGGAGTTCGGCCTCTATCACATTGCAGCCACGCAACTGGCCGCCTGCATGCCCGACATCGGCGCACTGGCGGACCAGTGCAAGTTCTACAACTGCACCCATCTGCATGAGCCTGGCTGCGCCGTCATGGCCCAGGTCGAAGCGCAGGATAGCCCCCACTCCATCAGTGCCAACCGCTACCGGATCTATGGCGAGCTGTTCGATGAACTGAGTCAGGAACCCCGCTACTGAGTGCGAGGCCAGCCAAGCCGGAGGGCCGCGCCATATGAGAGCAATTTCAGCGTTTGCCACGCAGCCATTCCAAGCCCGATGAGCGCCGGCACGAGTGCTCCGCCTCCGGCGATTGGCTGCCGGCCACAACCCGGTGTTCACGTCATGAAACCCAGAGTTTTACAGCCCTGCCTGCAAGCCGCCCTCGCCGTCGCGCTATATGCAGGCATGGGCCTGGCCTGGGCCCAGGGCACGGACTCCGCCCCCAGCTGGGAGGACGAGCCACCCACGCTGTCTCGCTGGATCGAAGAAGGCTACAAAGCCGAGCTGAGCCGGCAGCCATGGCGCGCAGCGCAGCGCTATTGCGCGGCAGCACGCTATGGCAGCCTCGAAGCCCAATACCGACTGGGCCGGCTGCTGTTGCTGGGGCGAGGCTTGACTCCCGACCCTGCCACGGGCACGACGCTGCTGGCCCTGGCCGCCCAGCGCGGCCATGAGAAAGCCCGCTTGCTGCTGGCCGGCAAGCTCCCTGGCGACCGGCTGCCCGACTGCCTGACCCAGGGTGATGCGCCCGCTCAGGAGTTTCTGGAAGCCAGCCAGGAGGCCGTCCCCCACGAGGTGGTGGCCAGCTATGTGAGCAGCCTGCCCAGGGAAAAACGGCGCATGGCCGAGCTGGTTCAGCGCCTCGCGCCACGCTTCTCCATTGATCCGCGACTGGCACTGGCCATCGTGCGCTCGGAGTCGAATTTCGAGGCACAGGCGCTGTCGCCGCGCAACGCTCAGGGCCTCATGCAACTCATTCCCGAGACGGCCGAGCGTTTTGGCGTGCGCGATGCCTGGAATCCCGAGCAGAACGTGCGTGGCGGCCTGGCCTACCTGCGCTGGCTGCTGGAGCGCTTCGAGGGCGATGTGGCACTGGTATCGGCCGCCTACAACGCAGGCGAGAGAACCGTGCAGCAATATGGCGGCGTGCCTCCTTATGCTGAGACGCGTGAATATGTCCGACGCATACTCAGCTTCTATCGCGCCAAGCGCCACGAGCGCCCTGCTCGCTGATGGCTCCTTGAACAGTGCCCCGCATGCCCGCCGCACCTGAGCCACCTTGGGATGTGGCACCGCGCAACACAGGACTTCGGTGACCCGCTGCGGCTTGAGCGCTCATGCGCCAAGCTGCTGCCGCGCGCAAGACAATGCGCTAGTGCTCACCCAAGCAGACGGGCAAAGGTCAGCAAGGCCAGCAGCAGCAGCCAGACCACGACCGAACGCCAGACCAGCCCTACCACGCTGCGAAGATGAGCCATTTCCGGCTCTCGCCCCGGAGTGACATCGCTGCCCGTCCACAGTGCATCGTCGCCCTCTTCGCCGTCAGCCGCATCGCGGCGGCGCAAGGCCTCGCCCCCCAGGCGTACATTGATGGCACCCGCCGTGGCAGCCAGAATCACGCCATCGTTGTCATTGGGAAAGCGCTGGGCATAGACGCGCCAGTTGTCTATGGCCTCCTCAAAGCTGCCCACCATGGCAAAGGACAGCGCCGTCAGCCGCGCCGGCAGCCAATCGATCACATACCAGGCCTTGGCTGCAGCGGACTGCAAACGCTCGCTGGTCGGTGCCCTAAGACCTTCCGCCCCCTTGCGCGACCAGGCTCGCGACAGGTATTCGGCCATGCGGTAGAGAATGGCGCCCAGCGGACCCAGTCCCAGGGCCGAAAGAATCGAAAACCAGAACAGCACGCCAAACACATGACGGTGCGCTGCCAGCACCGAGTACTCGATGACATGACGCACCACTTCGCTGCGTGGCACCTCGCTGGCATCGACCTGCTGCCAGTCGGCCAGGGCCTGACGGGCGGCAAATTCATCGCCGGCATCGAGCGCATCGCGAATCCGCGTAAAGTGATGGCTGAACTGGCGAAAACCCAGCGTGACATAGAGTACCGCGACATTCCACAGCATGGCTGCAGGCCAGCCAATGAACTCCATCAGCGCCCAGAATATGCCCAGCACGATAAGACTGGGCAGCAGCACGGCCATGGCCCAGGCCAGCCAGCCGTGATGGGGTTTGCCGGCATCGAAGTTGCTGCGCACGGTCACGGTCCAGGCGCGGTAACCGGCCTGCACCAGGTTGGACCGGGCCAGCGGACGAGCCTGCTCCAGCAGCAGTGCGATCAGGATGGCAAAAAAGCTCATTGTTTCATCATAGCGGCGCTGTTTGTCGGCTCGTTACAACTGCTGTCTCAAGCCGCCAAAAAACGGTAAAGATTGCGCAACATGCCCGCTGTCGCACCCCAGATATAGCGTTGCTGCTCACCATCCTGATAGGGCATGGCAAACCATTCGCGATCCACGCCCTGCCACTGCATGGCATGACGCTCATGATGCGCGGGATTGAGCAGATAGGACAGCGGGACCTCGAACAGATCGGCCACCTCTCCCGGATTGGGGAAGTAACTGGCCTGCGGGTGAACCAGCGCCACCACAGGGGTAATGTGAAACGCCGTACCCGTCACATAAATAGGCAAACGACCTAGCACCTCGACATTCTTGGGAGCCAGTCCCACTTCCTCATGCGCCTCGCGCAATGCCGTGGCCTCGGCCGAAACATCCTGCGGGTCACGTTTACCGCCCGGAAAAGCCACCTGACCCGAGTGCGTGGACAGCCTGGCCGAGCGCACAGTCAGCAACACGGTCGGCTGCTCGCGCATGACGATGGGCACGAGCACGGCCGCATCGGAAGGCTGCCTGGCCGTGATGCGTTTTTCCTGCATGGCCTCGGGCAGCCACAGCGGCGGCTGGGCAAAGCGCGTGCGCAAGGCCTGAGGCGTCTGAGCAGCCAGCGGCACAGCCGGCAACTGGCTATCGATGCCCAGAAGGCGAGCCTTGCGCGGATCAACAATGCCCACCACGGGGAGCGAAGAATTATCAGTTGCAGGCATGTAGGTGCTCAGCCAAAACCAAAAGCAAGAATCACAAAGCCAAGGCCGGCATAAAAAAAGCCGCCACAGCGAACTGTAGCGGCTTTTACGGAATCGCTTCCGATACGCGTATTACACGGCTGCAGCAGCAGTCTTGTTAACGCGCTGGGGCAGCTTTTCCTTGATACGAGCAGACTTGCCGCTGCGCTCACGCAGGTAGTACAGCTTGGCACGACGCACATCACCGCGACGCTTGACTTCGATCTTGGCGATCAGAGGAGAGTAGGTCTGGAACGTACGTTCCACGCCTTCACCGCTGGAGATCTTGCGCACTGTGAAGCCGCTGTTCAGGCCACGATTACGCTTGGCAATCACCACGCCTTCGTAAGCCTGCACGCGCTTACGGTTACCTTCCACCACGTTCACGCTCACGATGACGGTGTCACCGGGGGCGAATTCGGGGATGGTCTTGTTCAGGCGAGCGATTTCTTCTTGCTCGAGGGTCTGGATCAGATTCATGATTTAGTCCACCTTGATCTTGTCCGCGCCAGAATTGGCAAGCGCCGGGATTGGTGCTATTGCTGCATTACAAGAACAGCCCGAAAGCTGTCCCGCTATTTCCTTGCAGCGGCCGGATAGAGGATCAAAGAACCTGCAATTATAGCTTGGACGCCGTTTTTGCCAAAAAACCCTCATCCCTGGCATTGAGCAGCCCCTGTTCGCGGGCCTGCTCTATCAACTCGGGCCTATGCTCGGCCGTGATGCGCAAGCGCTGATCGCGACGCCAGCGCTCGATATTGGAGTGGTGGCCGGAGAGCAGCGCGGCTGGCACCTCCTGCTCATTCCAGACTTCTGGGCGAGTGTAGTGGGGGCAATCCAGCAAGCCGTCAAGCGCAGGATTGAAACTGTCCTGCTGAAAGCTGCCTTCATCGTTAAGCACACCGGGCTGCAGACGCGCCAAGGAGTCCAGCAGCACCATGGCTGCCAGCTCACCGCCCGAAAGTACAAAGTCACCCAGACTCAGTTGATGAGTGACATTTCTATCAATAAAACGTTGGTCAATGCCCTCGTAGCGACCGCAGAGCAGCACCGCACCCCGGCTTTCGGCCCAATCGGCCACCACGGCATGCTTGAGGGTCGTACCTATGGGCGAGAACAGCACCACAGGAGCAGGCTCTGCCTGTTCCCGAGCATCGACCTCGGCGCGTGCCAAGCGAATCGCTTCAAGGCAGCGCTGCAGCGGCTCGGCCATCATCACCATGCCGGGGCCACCGCCAAATGGACGATCATCCACACGGCGGTAATTGCCTTCGGCCCAGTCACGCGGGTTCCACAGATGCACAGCCACCTGACCCGAGCTGTAGGCGCGGCGCGTCACCCCGCTCTCCAGAAATGGAGCGAACAGCTCAGGGAACAGCGTAATAATGTCGAAACGCATTGATATAAAAGCGATTTAAGCTACAAACCAAATAGCAAAAAAAGCATTCCAGTTCAATAATCGGGCTGCCAGTCGGCCACAATCTTCCTGCCGGCCAGATCCACCGAATCCACATAGGCATCGACAAAGGGTATCAGACGCTCCTGCTCCTTGCCGTCCTGTTCATAGCCCAGCACCAGAACAGTCTGCGGGCCGGTGGCCATCAAGTCCTTGACCACCCCCAGGGCCACACCTTCGCGGTTGACCACGTTCAGCCCCATCAGATCCACCCAGTAGAACTCACCGTCCTCGGTCTTGGGAAAATGCTCGCGCGCCACAAAGACGCGGGCGCCGCGCAGAGCCTCTGCGGCGTTGCGGTCGGCGACTTCAAGCGAGGTGGCCACGATGGTGTCGGCATGGAAGCGGGCCTGCTTGACGGGCAGCACCAAGGTGCCCGTGAAATGCTTGGCGCCTTTCTCGGCAGGCTGCAAAAACCAGTCCTTGGCGGCAAACAGGGCCTCTGGGGCGCTGCTGAAGGCATGAACCTTGAACCAGCCCTTGATTCCCCAGGCATCGGCAATGCGACCGACTTCAATGGCATCAGCAGGCAAGCTCGTGGCTTGAAGAACAGGCATGTGGCTCATGGGATCAGCAGAAAAATGCAGAATTTCAATAAAAAACGGGTCCCGTCAGGCAAGCCAACGGAACCCGCTTTGGTAAAGGTGCCTAGAGAGCAACCGCCTAAATTAGGCAGCAACCTTCTTTGCAGCTTCCTTGATCAGGCGTTCAGCCGTATCGGAAGTTTGAGCACCAACGCTCTTCCAGTAGTTCACGCGGTCCAGAGCCAGACGCAGGCCTTCTTCGGCGCCACGAGCGCTAGGGTTGTAGAAACCCAGACGTTCGATGAAAGCACCGTCGCGACGCACGCGCTTGTCAGCTGCAACGATGTTGTAGAAGGGACGAGCCTTAGAGCCGCCGCGGGAGAGACGAATAACAACCATGATGTTTCCTTCGGGTGGTTACAGCCAGCGCCATCAAAAATTTGACCAGCTGCGCAGGTTTTCTTACAGCGTTTGAGACACGCGACATGACCACCCGGCCAGCGACACGCCGTAAAACCGGAAATTATATCGAGTTCTGCCAAAGCTGCCTATAGCTGCGGCAAATGGGCATAGTCGGCACAGAGGACTCCCCGAAAGTGAACCGCAATTGCCCTGAGCCCCGCATTTGGCGCGAAGGGAATAATGGACGGGTTCTTTCGTTTTCTGCCCGCGCACCAGACCATGAACCAACTTGTTCCCGCCTCCACCCCGACCCCTCGCCCCAAAAACAAGACGACTGCCTCCTGGCTGGCCTTGATCGGCGGTCCGCTGGGGCTGCATCGCTTCTACCTGCACGGACTCGGGGACTGGCTGGGCTGGCTGTTGCCCATTCCCACTGCACTTGGCATCTACGGCATCGAGCGCGTGCAGCAGCTTGGGCAGGACGACAGGCTGAGCTGGCTGCTGATCCCTCTGCTCGGCTTCACCATCGCCGGCTGTGCCCTGCGCGCCATTCTCTACGGCCTGATGGAGCAAGGAAACTGGAACCGGCTCTTCAATCCCCGGATGGATGCCGACGCACCTGCAGGGCGCACCCAATGGACCACGATTTTTGCCGTGAGCCTGTCCCTGATGCTGGGGGCCACCGTGCTGATGGCCAGCATCGCCTACAGCTTCCAGCACTACTTTGAATATCAGGTCGAAGAGGCACGCAAGATTTCGCAGTAGCTGCAGCGCTCCGAACCAGGGGTTCTCACCCGCTCCAAGGCGGCTTCGGCCTCGCCGCTTTTGTAAGCGAATGTCTAATTTTTCACCTACTGGGCGCAAAGCGGCGCCTGCCGATTCCGCAGAACTCACAATGCCCAACTGACGAACTTCCTGCAAAGACTGCACCCAAGCAGCATTTGCACTACGACGGCTTTGCTGCACCAGTCCGAAGAGGTCTTATGTCTGCAACCAACGAAAAGTCTGCCAGATCCGAAGTACATGGGCAAAACGCCTTTCCAGCTGCCACCAGCCTGGTGGGTGTGTACGGAGAACAGCTTTTCCGCATTCTTGAGCAAACCAGCAGCGGCTATGTGTTGCTGGATGCTCAGAACCGGGCACAACGCTGGAATGATGGTTATCTGCGGATATTCCCCTGGCTGGCTCCCTTCCTCAAAGTAGGCATACCTCTGCAAGCCGCTCTGCAAGCTGCCGCAACAGCAGCCCCGGCCAACGCGGCACCGGCCCTGAACCATATCGCCGAAAGTCATCAAACCCTGATTACGCGCCAGCAAGCCAATGCCCAGTTTCAGCTGCCCAATGGGCGCAAGCTCAATCTGTCGGCTCACGCCCTATCAGCCAATTACACCGTGCTGGCCTGCAAGGAACTGCTGCCTCATGGCAACGAAGCAGAAAGCCTTTCCTTCTTCGATGTGCTGACCAATCTACCCAACCGGCGCCTGCTGCTGGACAGGCTGTCCCAGGCCATGATCCAGTCCGAGCGCACGGGCTGGCGCGGCGCCTTGCTGACCATAGACATGGAGTCGGTGGCAGGCCCGGCCACCAGCACGGGAGACAGCCAGTCCTGCCTGGCACCGAGCATCGCACAGCGCCTGCTCGGCTGCGTGCGCTCCTGCGATACCGTGGCCAGACTGGATGCGGCACACTTCGTCATCATGGTCTCGGATCTTTCCCCGGATATCGAAATGACCACGGTGCTGGTGGAGCGTCTTGGAGAGCGTCTGCAGGAAAGCCTGAACGGCAGCTACCAGCTCGGCAACAAAAGCGCGATGCTGGAGGCCAATATCGGAGCCACTTTATTCGGCCCGCACTCCCGCTCCGCCACCGAGTTGCTGCAGCAGGCAGAGATCGCCATGTACCGCCTGCGTGACGAGGAAGCCCGCGGCCTGCACTTCTTCAGCCCCGAGCAGCGCATCCTGGCCAATGATCGCCAGCGCCTTGAGCAGGAGCTGCGCGAAGCCCTGCGCCTGGGCCAGTTCGAGCTGCATTACCAGGCGCAATACTCCGCCAGCGGCGATGTCAACGGTCTGGAAGCCTTGTTGCGCTGGCGCCATCCCAGGCGAGGTCTGGTACCCCCGAGCATTTTCCTGTCCGTGGCCGAGGAAACCGACATCATCGTTCCGCTGGGCCGCTGGAGCATTCAGGCCGCCTGCGAGCAATTGGCCGGATGGAAGGTCGATCCGCAACTAGACAAGCTGCCCATCTGCGTCAACATCAGCGCCAGGCAGCTCAGGCAAGCCGACCTGGCCGATCAGGTACAGGACATCATCAGCCAGACAGGAGCCGACCCGGCCTTGCTGCTGCTGGAGCTTTCCACCCAAGCGCTGAGCCCCTCGCACGCGGATATCGTTCCGACCCTCACCCGTCTTCGCTCCATGGGACTGCGGCTGTCACTCGACGACTTTGGTGACAGCTCCCATATGCAGCAAGCGCTGCAGCAGCTTCCCCTGAACCAGCTCAAGCTCTCGCACTCCCTGGTGCAGCGCCTGGGCCCCAACAATGCCGCCGAAGCTGCCGTGCAGGCGGCCATCGCGCTGGCCGCCCGCCATCAGATGACGATAGTCGGCGCAGGAGTGGAAACCCTGGAGCAGCGTGCCCTGCTCGCGCAATATGGCTGCGAGCATTTCATGGGCTATCTGCTCAGCCCTCCGGCACCGGTCGGCCAGCTCAGATCGCTGCTGCAGCGGCAGGCCATATCCAGCCTGCAGGAAACCGTGGCCTGAGCCCATGTTTCAGCCATGAAAAAAGGCTTCGCAATGCGAAGCCTTTTTGGCGCCAATCCCTTTATTGAAAAGCGTCAACAGCTATCAATCAAGGAGTACACAAGCTCAATACAGTTGCAAGCTGACCCAGTAGGCAATGGATGCCACAAAGGCGCTGGCAGGAATCGTCAGAATCCATGCCCAGACGATATTGCCAGCTACGCCCCAGCGCACGGCACTCGCGCGCTGCGTGGAGCCCACGCCCACGATGGCACCGGTAATGGTGTGCGTGGTCGAGACGGGAACACCCAGGAAGGTGGCAAAGAACAATGTCAGAGCACCACCGGATTCGGCGCAGAAGCCACCGACGGGTTTGAGCTTGGTGATCTTCTGCCCCATGGTCTTGACGATGCGCCAGCCGCCGAACATGGTGCCCAGGCCGATGGCCAGATAGCAGCTCACGATGGTCCACAAGGGAGGCTCGGCATCACCGGCATTGGCATAGCCCGTGGCAATCAGCAGCAGCCAGATGATGCCGATGGTCTTTTGCGCATCGTTACCACCGTGACCCAGGCTGTAGGCACCGGCAGACACCAGTTGCAGACGGCGGAACCACTTGTCCACGCGATTGGGGCTGGCGCGGCGGAAAATCCAGGCCACAAGTACCATCATCAGCGAACCCAGCAGAAAGCCCAGCACGGGAGAGACGAAGATGAAGGCCACAGTCTTCCAGATGCCGCTGGCGATCAGCGCGCCCGCACCGGCCTTGGCAATCACCGCACCCACGATGCCGCCAATCAGGGCATGCGAGGAGCTGCTGGGAATGCCGTAGATCCAGGTGATGACGTTCCAGGTGATGGCCCCCACCAGAGCGCCAAACACGACATGCGTGTCAACGATGCCCGGCTGAACAATCCCCTTGCCCACGGTTGCCGCCACACTGAGGTGGAAGACGAAAACCGCCACAACGTTGAAGAACGCGGCAAATGCCACGGCCTGAGTAGGTTTGAGAACCCCCGTGGAAACCACGGTGGCAATCGAATTGGCAGCGTCGTGAAAGCCGTTCATGAAATCGAACAGCAAGGCGAGCACCACCAGCAAAATCACAACCCAGAGGGCTGCCTGTACCGGCTCCATGATCGGACTCCAGCGAGAATCAGGAATTCTCGAGGACGATGCCCTCGATCAGGTTCGCCACGTCTTCGCAGCGGTCCGTGATGGTTTCCAGCAGCTCGTAGATGGCCTTGAGCTTGATCACCTCACGCACATCGGGCTCTTCACGGAACAGCTTGCTCATGGCCGCGCGCATCACGCGGTCGGCATCGCCTTCCAGGCGGTCGATCTCGTCGCAGGTCTTGCTGGCGGCATCCACAATCGTGGGGTCCGAGAGACGGTCCAGCAGCTTGACGGCATCACGCAGACGCTCGCAGCAGCGCACGCACAGATCGGTCAGACGTGTGATTTCGTCTGTCATGTGACGCACGTCATACAGGGCCATGGTCTCGGCCGAGTCCTGGATCAGGTCGGCCACGTCGTCCATGGTGTTGATCAGCGAGTGGATATGTTCGCGATCCAGGGGCGTGATGAAGGTCTTGTGCAGCAGCTTGGTGACATCATGGGTCACACGGTCGGCTGCGCGCTCGGCGTTGTCCACATCGGCGTTGTATTTTTCGCGCAGATGGGGATCGTTGTAATTTGCAACGAGTTGCGAGAAGGCATGAGCTGCTTCAACGATGCGGTCTGCATGTTGATTGAACATCTCGAAAAAATTACCTTCGCGCGGCAATAGCTTGCCAAACAGCATGAATGCTCCTTACCGGGGAAAAGAAACCAGGCGACTCACTGCAAAAAAAGTGCATGGCTCCCGGCTTAAACGGGGCGGAGTTTACTCTTGAGTCATTGTGCGTTTCAGCGCGTCTTCAAGACACCCCTTCGGGCACCACGAAAAATAAAATACAAGCTCTTCGCCATGCTAGGCGCTGTCAAGAAGCCTGTGATTCCTCCAGACAACACCGGAGAGCAGCAATCCGCCCACCCAACGCGCCGACTCCTTGAGCATTTCACTGAGCCACGCGAAAACGTTCCAAATACTTCTTTTTGTAATAAGCAAATTCTATTAAATGACAAAAAAGAATTAAAAGGAACTAAAAAGAAATGAATAAAACAATCAAAGAACCATGAAAAACGTCATTTTTTTGTCATTTTCTTGAATTTAAGGGGAATTAGGGTTCACCCTTGACTGCAGCAGAGCGTGACGGCGGGATAGCGCACTGCGATCGAAAGCGCCAGCAGTCTCGTCAAGGCTTACTCTCCCAGGTAAGCCGCACGCACGCGCGGATCACTCAGCAAGGTCTGGCCCGGCCCCGTCATGGTGATGATGCCGGACTCCATGACATAGCCTCGATCGGCCAGCGCCAGCGCGCGACTGGCATTCTGCTCCACCAGCACCATGGTCACGCCCAGCGCATAGACATCGCTGACCACCTCGAAGATCTTGTCCACCATGATGGGCGACAAACCCATGGACGGCTCGTCCAGCAGCAGCACCTTGGGCTGGCTCATGAGTGCGCGGGCCATGGCCAGCATCTGCTGCTCGCCCCCGGACATGGTGCCCGCCAGCTGATCCTTGCGCTCCTTCAGGCGCGGAAAGATGCCGAACATGCGCTCGATATCCGCCTGTATGCCCGCCTTGTCCTTGCGCGTGTAGGCCCCCATGAGCAGGTTTTCGGTAATCGTCATGCGTGCGAACACGCCGCGCCCCTCGGGCACCATGACCAGGCCTTCGGCCACCAGATCCCAGGCGCCCTTGCCTTTGATGCTTTGGCCCAGGTAGAGAATTTCGCCATCGGCAATCGGCAGACCTCGCGTGACAGCCTTCATGGTCGTGGTTTTGCCAGCGCCGTTGGAGCCGATCAGCGACACCAGCTCGCCCTGATGCACCTGAAAGTCCACGCCCTTGACAGCCTGAATACCGCCATAGCCCACCTTCAGGCCCTTGACCTGCAGCAATACCGGGGCCGTGGACTTGGAGGCCTGCGCCTGTTCCAGCACTTGATCCTGCATCTTCAATGGCCTCCCGTGCCCAGATAGGCTTCAATCACTTTTTCATTCTTCTGCACTTCGGCAGGCGTGCCTTCGGCAATCGGCTTGCCATAGTCCAGCACCGTCACGCGGTCGCACAGACCCATGACCAGCTTCACATCGTGCTCGATGAGCAGGATGGTGCGATGGTCGTTGCGAATGCGGTCGATCAGCTCACGCAGCTGCAGCTTCTCGGTCGCGTTCATGCCGGCGGCCGGCTCATCGAGCGCGATCAGCTGCGGGTCCGTCGCCAATGCACGGGCAATCTCCAGGCGGCGCTGGTCGCCATAGGACAGGGTGCGCGCCTTGAAGTCCGCATATTTGCCGATGCCGACATAGTCGAGCAGCTCGCGCGAGCGGGCCCGAATCGCTGCCTCCTCGGCCTTGAAGCCCTTGGTGCGAAACACTGCCCCGAGCAGGCCAGAATGCGTGCGCACATGGCGCCCGACCATGACGTTTTCCAGTGCTGTCATCTCGGCAAACAGGCGGATGTTCTGGAAGGTCCGGGCAATGCCGGCCCGGGCCACCTTGTGCACCGCCGTCGGCTCATAGGGCTTTCCGGCCAGCTCGAACTTGCCGGTATCGGGCGTATAGAGGCCGGTGATCACGTTGAAAAACGTGGTCTTGCCTGCGCCATTGGGGCCGATCAGACCATAGACCTGGCCTCTATCAATCTTCATGCTCACGCCGGACAGCGCCTGCAAACCGCCAAAGCGCTTGGAGATGTCCGAGACATGAAGGACCGCGGAAGTCGTGCTCTCTGCCATATCAGTTCACATTCCTTGTCTGTGCAGTCATCAGGACTGGCGATCCAGGCTTTTGGCATGCTCGGGCGTGGGCCACAGGCCGCGCGGGCGCATCAGCATGATGACAATCATGGCCAGGGCAATCAGCAACTGGCGCAATATGGAGGCATCGAGGCGCCCATCGGTCATCTGCTGCAGCGGCCCCGCCACATAGCGCAGAACCTCGGGCAGGGCCGAGAGCAGCACGGCCCCCAGAATCACGCCGGGAATATGGCCCAGACCGCCAAGCACGACCATGGCCACGATCATCACGGACTCCATGAGGCTGAAGGACTCGGGCGATACAAAGCCCTGGAAGGCGCCGAACATGGAGCCGGCCACGCCACCGAACGAAGCGCCCATGCCGAAGGCCAGCAGCTTCATGTTGCGCACATTGATGCCCATGGCCTTGGCGGCGATTTCATCTTCCCGGATCGCCATCCAGGCACGGCCTATGCGCGAATCCTGCAAGCGGTAGCAGATCACGATGGTGGCCAGCACCAGCACCAGAAACAGGTAGTAGTACAGCGTGACGGAGGCGATGTCGTAGCCGAAGATTTCGTGGCGCTTGGCCAGGTCGAAGCCGAAGATCTTGACCGAGTCGATCTGGCCAATCCCCTTGGGGCCGTTGGTAATGTTGACCGGCTGATCCAGGTTGTTCAGGAAGATGCGGATGATCTCGCCAAAGCCCAGTGTCACGATGGCCAGATAGTCCCCGCGCAGCCGCAGCACCGGCAACCCCAGCAGCACGCCCGTACAGGCGGCCAGCAGCATTCCAAGCGGAATCACCAGCCAGATCGAAGTGTGCAGTCCGTTGGGAAACATGGCCACAAAGCCTTCGAAGGTCTCGGCCAGATGCGGCGATGCCATGAGCGCAAACATATACGCGCCCACTGCATAGAAGGCCACATAGCCCAGATCCAGCAGGCCGGCGTAGCCGACCACGATGTTCAGGCCCAGCGCCAGCATCACATAGAGCAGGGCCAGATCGGCGATGCGCACCCAGGCGTTGCCGAAGTACTGCAGGATCAGCGGCAGCACCAGCAGGCCTATGCCGCCCAGAATCCAGTGGAGTGTCTTGTTGTTGTGCATGGGCACTCCTCAGGCACGGTCCGCCACACGCTCACCCAGCAGGCCCGAAGGGCGCAGCGTCAGGATGATGATGAGCACGATGAAGGCAAAGATGTCGGTGTACTGGCTGCCCAGCACGCCTCCCGTCAGGTCGCCGATATAGCCAGAGCCAATGGACTCGATCAGCCCCAGCAGCAGGCCTCCCACCACGGCCCCGGCCAGATTGCCGATGCCGCCGAACACGGCCGCCGTAAAGGCCTTGAGACCCGGCAGAAAGCCCATGGTGTGATGAGCCGTGCCGTAGTTGGAGGCGTACATGATGCCGGCAATCGCCGCCAGCACGGCACCGATGATGAAGGTGGCGGAAATCACCATATCGGGCTTGACGCCCATCAGCGCCGCCACACGCGGGTTCTCGGCCGTGGCCCGCATGGCGCGCCCCAGCCTGGTGTAGTTGACCAGGTACATCAGCGTGGCCAGCGCAATCGCCGTGACCACCAGCACCAGAATCTGCGTGGGTGTGATCACCGCCGTGCCGATCTCATAGGGCGTGGACGACAGCAACGTGGGATAAGCCTTGTAGTTGGGCTTCCAGATGATCATGGCCAGGGTCTGCAGCAGGATGGAGACGCCGATGGCCGTGATCAGCGGTGCCAGGCGCGGGCTGCTGCGCAGCGGCCGGTAGGCCACCTTCTCGATCACGAAGTTCAGCGATGCGGCCACCACGCAGGCGATGATGGCGGCAATCAAAAGCATGAGCCAACCCGGCAGATAAGGCATGGCCTCCTGCATCAGGCCGATGCAGCTCCAGCTGGTCAAAGCCCCCACCATCAGCACCTCGCCATGCGCGAAGTTGATCAGCTGAATGATGCCGTACACCATGGTGTAGCCCAGGGCTATCAAGGCGTACATGCTGCCTAACACCAGACCATTGATGATCTGCTGCAGCAAGATATCCATAAGCGCGCTCCCCTTCCCTCGATCCAAGACGGAGACACTGCGAGCCTCTCATCCCGAACGACGGAGCCAGCGATGCCATGGTTCCCCTTCTGCAGTCCGCCGCTTTGTGGGCCGCTTGTCGCAAAAGAGTGAATCGATTCTAGGGAGCTGTTTTCAGGACTCAGGGCCGGGGTTTCCCGTGCGCAGGCCCAAAATGCTGCAGTGCAATAATTTCATCGACAGCGCAAGTCCAATAAATACAGGCACTTAGTCATGGGCTGCTACTCAATCTAGCGAAAAACCCTGAAAACACCGCAAAAAATGCAGCATTCAACTAGTGCCAGTTGTGCAACACCTGGGCAACTCGCTCTTTACAGGTCTGCCGGCTCGTCATCTGCCGCACGAGCGGCGTCGTTGAGCGCCTTGAGTTCTGCCAGCTTCTGGCCAATCTTGATTTCCAGCCCGCGCGCCACGGGCTGGTAGAAGCCTGGGTCCTCCATTCCTTCTGGCAGATAGCGCTCGCCCGCCGCAAAGCCGCCCTCCTCGCTGTGGGCATAGCGGTAGTCCCGCCCATAGTCCAGCTGCTTCATCAGCTTGGTAGGTGCATTGCGCAGATGCAGCGGCACAGGCCTTGTAGTGTCGCCCTTCACAAAGGCCTTGGCCTTGTTGTAGGCCATGTAGCCGGCATTGCTCTTGGGCGCCACGGCCAGGTAGATCACGGCCTGGGCCAGCGCCAGCTCGCCCTCGGGGCTGCCAAGACGTTCATAAGTCGCAGCGGCATCGTTGCACATCTGCATGGCACGCGGATCGGCAAGTCCTATGTCTTCCCAGGCCATGCGCACGATGCGACGCGCCAGATAGCGCGGGTCGGCGCCGCCATCCAGCATGCGGCAAAACCAGTAAAGCGCTGCATCGGGGTCCGAGCCGCGCACGGATTTGTGCAGTGCGCTGATGGTGTCGTAGAACTGCTCGCCCCCCTTGTCATAGCGGCGCATGCGCTCGCCCAGCACCTTGAGCAGCCAGCCATCGGTGATGCTCTGCACCCCGGCCTGCTCGGCCGTGATGGACAGGGTCTCCAGCGTGTTCAACAAGCGCCGCGCATCGCCGTCAGCATAGGCAATCAGGCGCTCCAGAGCTTCGTCCTCTATCGCAGGAATCGCCTGGATGGCCTGGGCCTTGAGCACAATCTGCTTCAAGTCGTCCGGAGTCAGGCTTTGCAGCACATAGACCGCTGCCCGCGAAAGCAGGGCCGAGTTGACCTCGAACGACGGGTTCTCCGTCGTCGCGCCGATGAAGGTGAACAGCCCACTTTCCACGTGAGGCAAAAAGGCGTCTTGCTGGCTTTTGTTGAAGCGATGCACCTCGTCCACAAACACAATGGTGCGCTGCTGCAACAGTCCGCTCTGGGCGGCCTGCGCCTGCTCCACGGCCTCGCGGATGTCCTTGACGCCGCCCAGCACGGCGCTGATGGAGATGAACTGCGCATCAAAGGCATCGGCCATCAGGCGCGCAATCGTGGTCTTGCCCACCCCCGGCGGGCCCCAGAGTATGCAGCTATGCGGGCGCCCCGACTCAAAGGCCAGGCGCAACGGCATGCCCTCTCCCAACACATGCTGCTGGCCGATGACTTCGGCCAGAGTGTGCGGTCGCAGGCGCTCGGCCAGGGGCTGATGGGGAACGGCTGGGGAATGGGAGTTGATGTGCGTGACCATGACCCCTCAAGTATCCAATGCTCCGGGCAGTTGCGCATTCAAATGGGTTGGGGCTGTCTGCACACCGAAGGCAGGCAATACTTACCCACCTTAACCCCTGCACATTTATCAGAATTTCCCATAAGAGAAAATAGCGTTTTAACGGATTTAATCTCTCCATTAACGAGGCCACCCCTCGCCCCATGGAGGTACTGCCCCCACCGGCCTGCCAAAAACCAGGCCAGCCAGGCCCGGCAGCACGCCTAGATTCATTGCGGGCCGCCTCATCTGCGCCACGCAATGCCTGTGCCTGATAGGGCTACCGCCATCAGCCAGAAATCAATCGAAAGCATCCGCAACTTTCCTTGGTTCCACATTGCTCCAGGGCGTGCCAGCGCTGCACGCCTGAGCCTAAGCGTATGAAAAAACTCAAGACCTGGGACATTTTTGCCCTCGGTTTCATGACCTTTGCCCTGTTCCTCGGGGCCGGCAACATCATCTTCCCTCCTATGGTGGGCCTGGCAGCCGGTGAAAACCTGCTCGGCGCCTCAACCGGCTTTCTGCTGACGGGTGTCGGTCTGCCCCTTCTCGGCGTAGTCGCTCTCGCACGCGTGGGTGGCGGCCTGGACACCTTGACCAGCCCCATAGGCCGCATTGCCGGCCTGGTGCTGGCAGTGGCCATCTATCTGACCATCGGCCCTCTGTTTGCAACGCCACGCACGGCGACCGTCTCCTTCGAGATGGGCCTGGCTCCCTTTGTCGGCAACACACCTGCCATGCTGCTGGCCTTCACCATCGCTTACTTCGTGGCGGTGGCGCTGCTGTCGCTCTTCCCCGGCAAGCTCATGGACAACGTGGGCAAGATCATCACGCCCGTGCTGATTCTGGCGCTTGCCGTGCTCGGCGGCTCCGCCGTGCTGGCCCCTGTGGATGGCTACAGTCTCAGCACCGAGGCCTATGCCACGCAGGCAGCCGCCTTTTCCGAAGGCTTTCTGCAGGGCTATCAGACCATGGACGCCCTTGCCTCGCTGATCTTCGGCATCGTCATCGTCAATGCGATCAAGGCGGCTGGAGTGAGCGACAGCAAGCTGCACACCCGCTACTGCATCTACGCCGGCATCATTGCCGCGACCTGCCTGGGCCTGGTCTATGTCTCGCTGATGTATCTGGGTGCCACCAACAGCGAGCTGGCTGTCAACGCCACCACCGGCGTGCAGATTCTCACGGCCTTTGTACAGCAGACCTTCGGCCCCGCAGGCCTGTGGCTGCTGGCCATCGTCATCATGCTGGCCTGCCTGACCACCGGCGTGGGCCTGATTACCGCTTGCAGCAGCTTCTTCAGCGAGCTGACTGGTATCTCCTACCGCACCATGGTCATCGGCCTGTCGGTCTTCAGTGCGGCCGTGGCCAACCAGGGCCTGGCCCAGTTGATTGCCGTCGCCGTGCCGGTGCTCGTGGGGCTGTACCCCGTGGCCATCGCCCTGATCGCTCTGAGCCTGCTGCACCGCTGGAATCAGCCGTCGCGCGTCTACATTCCCGTAATGACCGTCTCCCTGATCTTTGGCCTGTTCGATGCCGCCAAGGCTGCCAAGCTTGATGCCCTGGTGCCCGCCTGGCTGGACAAACTGCCCGGCGCTGCACTGGGCATGGGCTGGGTCGCCCCCGTGGTCGGTGTGCTGGTGATTGCAGGCCTGCTGGACTTCGCCATCGGCAACAGGCAAAGTGCCGCAAACGCCACGCGCGCCTGATCACAACAGCCCCACGGCAGTGCTCTACTCACAAGGGCTAAGCCCGGTTCCTGCATAAAAAAGGCCTGCGGACACCATCCGCAGGCCTTTTTGCTGATGCGTGCCGCAATCTTTACTGCTTGAGCACGTCGGCCCCCTTGGGCACCGTGAAGTGGAAGGTCGATGCCGGCAGCGAAGCCTGGGTTTGCAGGCCCTTGAACTGCATCAGCGAACGCTGACCAAAGCTGTCCTCGATATCCAGCGCCGCCAGCTTGCCTTCCGGTGTGAAGCCTATGCGCACACTCTTGAGCTGGCCGCCTTTCTGCCTGGGGCTGGCCAGCACCCATTCCAGACCGTCGGCGTCAGGCTGGTTGCCCAGCTCGAAATCGGCCTTCAAGGCCTTGAGGTCGGTGGCCGAGGTCAGGATGGCCGCCGGTGTGCTGCCCAGCACCTGGGCCTGGGCACGCTCCGTCACCTGATTCAGGTCGGCGTCATACAGCCACAGTGTCTTTCCGTCGGCCACGATGAGTTGCTCGAAAGGCTTGCTGTAGTTGAAGCGGAACTTGCCGGGGCGCTGAAATTCAAAGCTGCCGCTGGACACCTTGGTACGCGCTTGCTGTCCGGACTTGGGGGGCGAAGTCACGGACTGGATGAAATCTGCCTTGCCTGCCTGGGCATTCTTCATGAAGGATTCAAGGCTTTTCAGGCCATCAGCCATTGCGGCACTTGCGCTGCCAGCTATCAAAATTGCAGTCAAAAGACGTTTCATGACTCTCTCTCTTGTACGCGACTCACTCGCTGCGAGCCGGAACTAGAACATCGCGCTGCCCGCTGGATGTGAGCGAGCTGACCAGGCCGGCCTTTTCCATCTGCTCGAGCAGATTGGCCGAGCGGTTGTAACCGATGCGCAGTTTGCGCTGAACGTAGGAAATGCTGGCCTTGCGGTCTTTCAGCACGATTTCGACGGCCTGATCGTAGAGCTCGTCCTTTTCGCCTCCACCTCCACCTTCGCCATCGTCATCACCGCCCTCACCGTCGACAGAGCCGCCTTCCAGTATGCCTTCGATGTAGTCGGGATCGCCCTGTTCCTTGAGATAGCTGACCACACGGTGCACCTCGTCATCGGAGACAAAAGCGCCATGCACCCGAATCGGCAGACCGGTGCCGCTGGCCATGTACAGCATGTCGCCCATGCCCAGCAGCGTCTCGGCTCCCATCTGGTCCAGCACGGTGCGGCTGTCGATCTTGCTGGAGACCTGGAAGGCAATACGCGTGGGAATATTGGCCTTGATCAGGCCGGTGATCACGTCCACGCTGGGACGCTGGGTCGCAAGAATCAGATGGATGCCGGCCGCACGCGCCTTTTGTGCGAGACGGGCGATGAGCTCTTCGATCTTCTTGCCCACCACCATCATCAGATCGGCCAGCTCGTCGATCACGATGACGATGTGCGGCAGACGCTGCAGCGGCTCGGGCTCCTCGGGCGTCAGGCTGAAGGGGTTGGGAATCGATTCCTCGCGCGCCTTGGCCTCGTCGATCTTGCTGTTGTAGCCGGCCAGGTTGCGCACACCGAGCTTGCTCATGAGCTTGTAGCGGCGCTCCATCTCGGCCACGCACCAGTTCAGGCCGTTGGCCGCCTGCTTCATGTCGGTGACCACGGGGCACAGCAGATGGGGAATGCCTTCATAGACCGACATTTCCAGCATCTTGGGGTCGATCATGAGCAGGCGCACATCGCGCGCCTCTGCCTTGTAGAGCAGAGACAGAATCATGGCGTTGATGCCCACGGACTTGCCCGAGCCGGTCGTGCCGGCCACCAGCACGTGGGGCATCTTGGCCAGATCGGCGACCACTGGGTTACCCACGATGTCCTTGCCCAGACCCATGGTCAGCAGGCTCTTGGCGTCGTGGTAGACCTGCGAGCCCAGCACCTCGGACAAGCGGATCGACTGGCGCTTGGCATTGGGCAGCTCCAGGGCCATATAGTTCTTGCCGGGAATGGTCTCGATCACGCGAATCGACACCAGGGACAGCGAACGCGCCAGATCCTTGGCCAGATTGACGATCTGCGAGCCCTTGACGCCCGTGGCAGGTTCGATCTCGTAGCGTGTGATCACAGGGCCGGGCATGGCCGCAACCACACGAACTTCCACGCCAAAGTCCTTGAGACGCTTTTCAATCAGCCGGCTGGTCATCTCCAGCGTCTCGGCAGACACCAGCTCCTGGCGCTGCTGGGCCTGGTCCAGCAAGTCCACCTGAGGCAGCTTGCTGTCCGGATGATCGGTGAACAGCGGCTTCTGGCGTTCCTTCACTACCCGGGCGCTGGGCTGACTGGTCTCCTGCAGCACGGGCTCGATGATCTGCACAGGCTGATGCACCGGTGCAGCGATCGCACCTTCGGTGCGGTCAAACACCACTTCCTCACGTTCGCGGGCCGCTCTCTTGCCGACAGAGACATCCTTGGCAATTTCGCGACGCTCGCGGCCAAACTGCACCATGCCGTCCAGGCGAGCGCCCAGGCCCTCGGCCAGCTTACCCCAGGAAAAGCCGAACACCATGGCTGCGCCCAGCACGAACAGGCAGATGCCGATCAGGCCCGAACCCGCAAAACCCAGCCATTTGAGGGCATTAAAGCCCATCATGTAACCAAACACGCCACCGGCGGGGCCGGGCAGCAAGTTCTCGAAACGGTACAAACGCGTCCATTCCAGCGCGCAGCTGGCACTCATCAGAATGGCCAGGCCACCCCAGAACAGAAAGCGGCGGCGCCACAGCGGCATCAGCGCCAGAGGGCTGCCGTCCTTGTTCACCCCGCCACGCATCCAGCGCACCAGCGATGTCACCCAGGTCTGCACGGCGGCCAGCACCAGCCACCAGATGGACATGCCGAAGCCGAAGTAGCAGGCATCGGCCAGCCAGGCCCCCACACGGCCCATCCAGTTATGCACAAACGGCTTTTGCCCGGCACCCGAGGTGGACCAGGCTGCATCTTGCGGCGAGTAGGTGAACATGGCCATGAGCCAGAACACCAGTGCCAGCAGGCCGATCAACAGCAAAACCTCCTGGCTGAAGCGAATCACTCCATAGCGCGGAGTCGCAGCGCGGGATTTTGATTTGCTGGAAGAAGACGCGTTCGAAGCGTTCAATGTATATGTCATACGCAGGCGCTAGCTTACCTTAGGCCCTTATCCAAGCGGTACATTCGGCCAAGACGATCGCTCAGCGTAATGCAAGCACATGCAACAAAACTGCCATACGGTAGCCGGATTCGCTTCATCACTATCATTTTTAACAATTCCGGTGATTAAAAACAGCTGCACGCGCAGACCTTGATCCGGAGCGATACTCCCACATCTTCCCAATGTTTTCATGACCGCGCGCCGGCCGTCGGCCTGCTTTTTTCAGAGTTCCGCTCCATGTCCTCTACCAAACACGCACAAGTTCTCATCCTCGGCTCCGGCCCTGCCGGCTATACCGCAGCCGTATACGCTGCCCGTGCCAACCTCAAGCCCCTGCTGATTACCGGCATGGCCCAGGGTGGCCAGTTGATGACCACCACCGAAGTGGACAACTGGCCTGCCGACGTCATGGGCGTGCAGGGCCCCGAGCTGATGCAGCGTTTTCAGGAACATGCCGAGCGCTTCAAGACCGAAATCGTTTTCGACCACATCAACCAGGTTGACCTCTCCAAGCGCCCCTTCACCCTGACCGGCGACAGCGGCGTCTACACCTGCGACTCGCTGATCATCGCCACCGGCGCATCGGCCAAGTACCTGGGTCTGCCCTCCGAGGAGGCCTTCATGGGTCGCGGCGTGTCCGCCTGCGCCACCTGCGACGGCTTCTTCTATCGCGAGCAGCCCGTCTGCGTGATCGGCGGCGGCAACACGGCCGTGGAAGAGGCCCTGTATCTGTCCAACATCGCCAGCAAGGTCACCCTCGTGCACCGCCGCGACAAATTCAAGGCCGAGCCCATCCTCGTGGACAAGTTGATGGACAAGGTCAAGGAAGGCAAGATCGAGCTCAAGACCCATTTCACACTGGATGAAGTGCTGGGCGACCAGAGCGGCGTGACCGGCATCCGCATCAAGAGCACGCAGGACGGCCACACGGAAGAGGTCAAGCTGCAAGGCGCCTTCATCGCCATCGGCCACCACCCCAACACCGACATCTTCCAGGGTCAGCTGGAGCTGGAAAACGGCTACATCGTCACTCAGGGCGGCCTCAAGGGCTTTGCCACACAGACCAGCGTGCCCGGCGTGTTCGCCGCCGGCGACTGCCAGGACCATGTCTACCGCCAGGCCATCACCAGCGCCGGCACCGGCTGCATGGCGGCCCTGGATGCCCAGCGCTTCCTGGAACAGGAATCCTGATGACGCCAGGACGCTTGGGCGTCTGAGCGGCTGTTAGCGCATGTTCGGCGCAAAAGCCCTTGGGTTTGGCCAGTTTTGGCCGGCACCAGGGGCTTTTTTGCGAGAACGCTATAATCGCAGACTTTGCTGAATTCCAGGTTCGCGCTTTACCGTGCTTCGGGACTTCCGCAATCGGGCTACCGCCACCCATTACAAACTGGCGAGGTGAGGTTGTCGGCACCTCCTGCTCCTGCAGGATTCCAGAGCCGGCGGCCGATTCAACTATCGGAGTGTCCCAATGGCACGCGTATGTGAAGTTACGGGCAAGAAGCCCATGGTGGGCAACAATGTTTCCCACGCCAACAACAAGACCAAGCGTCGTTTCCTCCCCAACCTGCAATACCGCCGCTTCTGGGTGGAGAGCGAAAACCGTTGGGTGCGCCTGCGCGTTTCCAGCGCTGCTCTGCGCCTGATCGACAAGAACGGTATCGACTCCGTGCTCGCAGACATGCGCGCTCGTGGCCAAGCTTAATTTCCTGAAGGAGAAACACCATGGCTGCTAAAGGCGGACGCGAAAAGATCAAGCTGGCTTCCACTGCTGGTACCGGTCACTTCTACACAACGACCAAGAACAAGAAGACGATGCCTGAAAAGATGTCGATCATCAAGTTCGACCCCAAGGCTCGCAAGCACGTCGAGTACAAGGAAACCAAGCTGAAGTAATTCGGCCTGTTTCCTGAAAAACCGCCTCACGCAAGTGCAGGCGGTTTTTTTATGCCTTCGCGATGCCTGTAACCGCGCGAGGGCTGGCCCCGCGCCCCTCCCTATACTTGGCACTTTGCAACGAGCAGGGGGGGATCACATGAATCACAGGACGCTGAGCACATTGCTTTTTTCGCTTGCCGTGTCGCCAGCCGTCTTCGGCCAGACCTTCATCTGCCCCTCGGGTCCCGGCCCCGGCCAGCGCCAGGTTGGCATGACAGGCGGCTCACCGGGTCTGGCCTCGGTGCCCGTCTGCGAGCAGTTCAGTTCCGCGCCCGCCGCCACCCAGCGCACCGAACCGTCGCCCGCCGATGCCCTGGGCGGTCTGGCCCGCGGCCAGCTGGAGCTGCTGCGCGAGGGGCAGGAGCTGATCAGGGAAGGACAGAGAATTGCACAAGATCCGCAGTACCAGAAGCTGCGCAAGGGCTACTGGATGTTTTCGCACGACGAGAAAAATCCACGCTCGGGTCTTGAATGTGCTGCGATCTTTGGCAGCATGTCCGGTGCCGTTCAGCTTTCCGGCCCTACGGCCAAGCACAACGGTGCCCTGCTGACCTTTCTGGGAATGGACATTCCCCAGCCCGCCAGCCCGCGCAAGATCAGAACCACTCTGACCCAGAACCAGGACCGGCCCCAGGAGGTTGGCGCCATCAACTACACCATGTCCAATGGAAAATGGGGAGCCATCGTCTATGCGCTGGGCGGCCCCGAAGCATTGGTCAAGGAGCTGGGTGAAGAGGAAGAAGCCCGCTTCAAGGTCTCCGTGGAAGGCAAGGAGGTCATCAGCACCTTCTACAAGGAGGGCGGCAAGGCCCGCGACTTCCTGAGCAAGTGCATGGCCGGTCAGCTGACGAATTAAAGGCACAGCGCAGCTCTAGCTACGCGGACTCTGCCCCAGTTGCCGGCAGGCCATTGCGCCCAGATCCTGCATCGCCCTTTCCATGAGTTCGTCGACCGGATGGGTGCAGGCCAGACGCATGCAGTGCTCGTATCGGCCGGAGTTGGAGAACATGCTGCCCGGCGCAATGCGTATGCCGCGCGCCAATGCTGCCGTGAACAAGTCCGAGGTGGACATCTGCGCAGGGAACTCCAGCCACAGACACAGGCCGCCACTTGGCAGACTCATGCGCGTGCCCAGCGGAAAATGGCGTGCCACCAGTCTGGCCATGGCCTCGCGCTGCCGCTTGAGCTGCTGCCTGAGCTTTTCCAGGCTGCGCTGATGGGTGGGTGAGCCCAGCACCTCGGCCACGACCAGCTGTCCCAGCGTCTGGGTATTGCGGCTTTGCGCAAATTTCAGCATCTGGATACGGCCGTGCCATTGGCCGCCATTCATCCAGCCCTGACGCAGACCCGGCGCCAGACTTTTGTTGAAGGCCTGGCAATAGATCACATGCCCGGAGACACTGTCCCAGGCCTTGAGCGGCTTCACCGGCAGCCCTTCGACAAACAGACCGTAGGAGTCATCCTCGATCAGTGCCGCCCCATGGGCTGCGCACAGAGCCACGAGTCTGGCCTTGTTCTCGTCCGGCATGCGTGCACCCAAAGGCATCTGCAGATCCGGCACTACCACCACGGCCTTCAGGCGCGGCTGGGTCTGAAAAGCCAGCTCCAGCGCCTCGATGGACATGCCGGTGCGCGGGCTGCAGGGAATCTCCAGCGTTTTCAGCTGCAAGGACTCCACCACCTGCAGCAGGCCGTAATAGGTTGGAGACTCGACGGCCACCATGTCCCCGGGGGATGCGACGGCAGCCAGCGCCAGACTCACCGCTTCGGAATTGCCGGTGGTTGCCAGCACGTCTGCAGGCGCCACACGGATACCGGAGGCCAGCGCCCGTCTGGCCATGGCCTGCTGAAACAGCGGATGATTGCCCTGATTGGCCAGCAGAGAGCGCCCCTGCGAGAGCAGCGTCGGATGCTCGCGCAGCAGCCTGGTGACGGTCTTGTTCAGATAGTGATGATCGAACAAGGAGGCAGGCGGCGTGCAGCCACCGATGTCCATATAGACCTCGGCCTGGCGGCCGCGCTCGAGCAGCAGAGAAATATGCTCGTTGATGCCCACGAAATGCGCATGCGCGCCGGGAGACAGCGGCTGGCTCAGGTCCGGTTCGTTGGTCAGAGGAATATCGCCCGTCCTCGTCGCGCACACGAAGTAGCCCACGCGGGGCCTGGCCTCCAGACAGCCCTGCGCTTCCAGAAAACGCAGCACCTGCAAGGCTGTCGAGAGACTGATGTCATGCCGCGTCATCAGCTCGCGCACCGACGGCATGCGCTCCCCGGGCTTCAAGCTCCCCAGCTCTATGGCTGCGCTGTAGTGCACGGCCAGCCGTTGATACAGCGGTAGCAGCGCATCGCTTGCCGCATCATCGACAGGCAGTGATTCGGAGGTGGTGGAAGTCAGCATGATGGCAAAAACGCAGGGCCGGACCGGCATCATGCCAGCAAGCCCTGTTCTGCAACAGATACAGATTGTCAGCAAACATGGCAGAACAGAGACACCGGAATCCGCGCTGCTACGCCTGCGCAGAACGCTTGCTGTGCCTGTTCTGCCAAGCCTCACTTCCCTACGCTTGAGGGCCTGAATCACAGACCTCTAGCCACCATGTCACAGCCGGACTTCACCCCGAAAACACATAGCCTCAACAGCGGACAAGCCGCATCGCTGCTGTTTGAACCAGGCAGCGAGCTGTTCTGCCAGCAAGGTCCGCTGCGTCTGGCCATCGGGTCGCTGAGCTTTACCGACACTCACTTCGGCCAGGTCATGTTGCTGCAAACCGGGCAAAGCTGGCGTTGCCCCGATCGCACCTGGGTGCAGCTGAGCACGGCGGCAGGTGCGGCCTGGATTCAATATCCGGCGGCACGAATACAGCAAAGCCGCCCCCACCCGAACAGGGCAGCGAGGCGGCTTGAAGAGGGAAAAGGCCTGAGCTTCGCGCTTGCCAGACTCTGGCAGCAGCTAGGCAAGCTCGGCCTCAGACGTGGGCAGCGCGCAGCTTGACGGAGAAATCCTTGAGTGCCGCAATGCCGCTGGCTTCGGCACGCTGACACCAGGCCTGCAGCTGGCCTGTCAGCTGCTCGCGGCTCAGGCTGGTGTTGAGCCACAGCTGGCGCAGCTCTTCACGCATGACCAGCATCTGGTCAATCACCGGGTGCGCAGCGCGCGCCTGCGCCAGCTGGCCCTGGGCACGCTCGGGCACCTTGTCGGCATCGCGGTGCAGCCAGCGCTGCACGCCCTTGAGCAGGGAAACATCCGACTTCTGCGCCTGCTTCTGCTTGAGCAGATCCAGCTCGTGCTGAACCGCCGCGCGCACGCCGCGCGCATAGCGGGCCATGACCTCGTAGCGATTGGCAATGATGGCTTCCAGCGTCAGCTCGTCGGCCACGGGCTTGACGGCGCCCATGCGCAGGCGCGGTGGGGTCTTCTTGACCTTGGCCCAGCCCAGCTTCTGCATGAGGCTGATATAGAGCCAGCCGATATCGAACTCGTAGGGCTTGACGGAGAACTTGGCCGAAGTGGGGAAGGTATGGTGGTTGTTGTGCAGTTCTTCGCCACCGATGATGAGACCCCAGGGCACCAGATTGGTGGAGGCATCCGTCGCCTCGTAGTTGCGATAGCCCCAGAAATGCCCCACGCCGTTGACCACGCCCGCAGCCCAGAATGGAATCCAGACCATCTGCACGGCCCAGATCGACAGTCCGATCGCACCGAACAGCGCCACATTCAGGATGAGCATCAGCGAGGGACCCATCACCGAATGGCGATAGATATTGCGCTCCATCCAGTCGTCGGGCGTGCCGTGACCGTACTTCCTGAGCGTTTCCTCGTTCTTGGCCTCGGCGCGGTACAGCTCGGCACCTTCGCGCATCACCTTGCCCAGGCCGCGGGTCTGCGGGCTGTGCGGGTCGTCCGCGGTCTCGCACTTGGCGTGGTGCTTGCGGTGGATGGCCACCCATTCCTTGGTCACCATGCCCGTGCCCAGCCAGAGCCAGAACCGGAAGAAATGCGAAGGAATAGGCCCCAGATCCAGCGCCCTATGCGCCTGGCTGCGGTGCAGATAGATGGTGACGCCCGCAATCGTGAAGTGGGTGGTGATCAGGGTGTAGAGCAGCAGCTGCCACCACGACAGATCCCACAGGCCATTGGCCATCCAATCCACGACGGCATTCCAGATCGAGGCTATATCCAGCGACATAAATAACAAAGCCTTTGGCAAAAAAACGCGCCCATCCGACACGCATGGTCGTGCCATTTTAGGTGAGCTGCCGACCGGCCTGCTGTCGATTCCCCGACAGCAGATACCGGATTTGCACCGAAGTTACGTCTTTTTCACCCAAACAGCCGCGAAAAACCCGTCTGTCTCGTGCTGATGTGGCCACAGACGCAGATAGCGTCGACCCTTGTCACCACCGCTGCAAAGCTTGTCGCCGTCGGCAATCTTGAGCTGCTCGAGCACCTCGCCCGCGTCCAGCGGCACAAACTCGGGGTGAGCGGCGCTGAAGGCTTCGGCAATGGCCTCGTTTTCCTCTGGCAGGATGGAGCAGGTGGCATAGATCAGACGACCGCCGGCCTTGACCAGGCGCGCGCTGCTTTCCAGGATGGCAGCCTGCTTCTGCGTCAGCTCCTGCACGGCCTTGACGCTCTGGCGCCACTTGAGGTCGGGGTTGCGGCGCAGCGTACCCAGGCCCGAGCAGGGAGCATCGACCAGTACACGGTCGATCTTGCCGGCCAGGCGCTTGACGCGCTCGTCGCGCTCGTGGGCAATCGCGGCAGGGTGGACATTGGAAAGACCCGAACGCGCCAGACGAGGCTTGAGCGCATCGAGGCGATGACCCGAAACATCGAAGGCATACAGACGGCCGGTGTTGCGCATGGCCGCGCCAATGGCCAGGGTCTTGCCGCCGGCACCGGCGCAAAAGTCCACCACCATTTCGCCACGCTTGGCGTCCAGCATCAGTGCCAGCAGTTGCGAGCCTTCGTCCTGCACCTCGATGGCGCCGCGGTTGAAGGCATCGAGCTTGGCCAGCGCGGGCTTGCCGTCCACACGCAGACCGATGGGCGAGAACGGCGTGGGCTCGGCCTTGATGCCGGCTTTTTCCAGTTCCTTGCGCAGATCGGAGCGCTTATCGTTGAGCGTGTTGACACGCAGGTCCAATGGAGCGGCCTGCTCCATGCTGGCGGCCAGTGCCCAGAATCCATCGCCCAGCTGGGCCTTGAGCGGCTCGACCAGCCATTCGGGCAGATTGTGGCGGTGCGCCTCCATCAGCTCTTCGGGCTTGACGCCGTCGCAGGCAGCCAGCCACTTGAGTTCCTGGGGGGTCAGCGCGGCCTTGATAAAGGTCTCGCTATCCTGGCCTTCCTTGTTCCTGACCTTGCCTTCCTTCTTGGCCTGCTCGCGCAGCACGGCGGCAAAGCCCAGAATGGCCAGCCGACGCTCGCGTGCGCCGCTGCCCGAATGCGCCAGCGCTTCGAACAGCAGCTTCTTGCGCAGCACGGTGTAGACGGTTTCAGCCAGGGTGGCGCGCTCGCGCGGGCCCAGATAGCGGTTTTCGCGGAAAAAGCGGGACACCACGGCATCGGCCGGGTGTTCAAATGTCAGGGCACGCTTGACGAGTTCAGAGCAAGCGTCGAGAAGGGCTTTGGGATGCATGGGCGCAATTGTCCCACTCTCGCCCTGGCCCTGGCTGGCACCCGATATCTATGACATCGGGCAGCCCAAGCAGATTCATAGTAAAAACAGGCTCCAGCCCTTTTCCTTCAAGCGCTGAAAGCTCATCTTTTTAAAGCACCATGTCCGACCACGATCTGCCTGCACTCATCACCACCGAGCCCGGTCTCTACGAACACTACAAAGGCATGCGCTATGAAGTCATAGCTACCGTGCGCCACAGCGAAACGCTGGAGCCCATGACGCTTTACCGTGCGCTCTATGGCGAGCATGGCCTGTGGGTGCGCCCCGCAGCCATGTTCAACGAGACGGTGGTGATCGACGGCGTGGAGCAGCCACGCTTTCGCCGTCTGCCTGCCGAGGAGCAAAAATCAGCATAAAGGCAGGCCCTATCGCTTACCGATAAAGAGATAGAAGCCATCAAATCTGATCAAGCCTTGATCAGATTGAGCACGGCTTGTGGATAGATGATGTGCTCCTGCACCAGCACGCGTGCAGCCAGCAGCTCGGCTGTGTCACCCTGCAGCACGGGCACCACGGCCTGCTCCAGGATGGGACCCACATCGAGCTCGGCCGTCACGCGGTGTACGGTGCAACCCGCAAACTTGCAGCCTGCATCAATCGCACGCTGATGGGTGTGCAGACCGGTGAAGGCCGGCAGCAGCGAGGGATGGATGTTGATCAGCCGGCCCTCATAGTGCGCAACAAAGCCTGGAGTGAGAATGCGCATGAAGCCGGCCAGCACCACCAGATCGGGCGCATGGCGATCGATGACCTGCGCCAGCTCGGCATCAAAGGCCTCGCGGCTGTCGAACTGCTTGTGATCCAGCACCTCGGTGGCGATGCCGTTGTCCCGCGCGAACACCAGGCCCTTGGCCTCGGCCTTGTTGCTCACCACGGCGCTCACGCGGGCGTTGTACTGCTTTGCCCAGTTCTGCTGCTGGGATGCACGCACAATGGCAGCCATGTTCGAGCCGCCGCCCGAGATGAGGATCACGATGTTTTTCATGGGCGGCGATTGTCGCATTGACGGACAAACCCTATCGGGTTTGCACCAGTTCCTGTGCGCTGCCCTAAGACTTTAGAGGAGATCCCATGCCGTTTGATCCACGCAACACCCCTTTGAGCGCCATCGAAGCCCGCGTTCTGGCCACGCTGATGGAAAAGGCCCGCACCGTGCCCGACAGCTATCCGCTCACGCTCAACAGCCTGGTCACGGGCTGCAACCAGAAGTCCAGCCGCGACCCGGTGATGGAGGTCAGCGAGGGCGAAGCCCAGGAGGCACTGGACAGCCTGCGCCTCAAGACCCTGTCGGTACAGATCAGCAGCGTGCGCTCCACGCGCTGGGAGCACAACTTCCCGCGCGGCATTGGCGTGCCCGACCAGTCGGCCGTGCTGCTGTCCCTGCTGATGCTGCGCGGCCCCCAGACCGCTGGCGAGCTGCGCATCAACTCCGAGCGCTGGCACCGCTTTGCCGACATCTCCTCGGTCGAAGCCTTTCTCGACGAACTGCGCGAACGCAGCGAGGAAAAAGGCGGCCCGCTGGTCGTGCAGCTGCCGCGCGCCCCCGGTGCCCGTGAACAGCGCTGGGCCCACCTGCTTTGCGGCCCGGTGGATGTCAACGCCCTGGCAAGCACCAGCAGCGCCAGCACGGGCAGCAATGCATCGGCCCTGCAGCAGCGTGTGGATGCGCTCGAAGCCGAAGTCGCCCAGCTGCGCGCCACCATGCAGATGCTGTGCGAATCGCTGGGCGTGGAACCGCCTGCTGCACCGGCTGAATAAATTCAAACAGAAACTGATAGCTGCCAGCGTTTATCCAATAAGCGCTGGCGGCCTGCTTCATTACCAACGACCCGCCAGCGCCGAAAGCTGGCGCGCGTCAAGCAAGGGAAAGCGGGCAGGCGCAGCCGCTCAGGAGTGCTCATCCCTGGGGTTTCCCGCCATTTGTCGCAACCCGGACAGCCAGGAAAAGAACGTGCGTGCTACAAATATCCAGCATTTGCAGGAGACAACGCATGGACTTGGCATTCACCCCTGAAGAACAGGCTTTTCGCGAAGAGATCCGCAGCTGGGTGCGGGCAAATCTGCCTGAGGATATTGCGCACAAGGTGCGCAACGATCTGCACCTGACGCGCGACGACATGCAGCGCTGGGCCAAGATTCTGGGCAAAAAAGGCTGGCTCGGCTACGGCTGGCCCAAGGAATTCGGCGGCCCCGGCTGGAGCGCCGTACAAAAGCATTTGTTCGAGGAGGAATGTGCGCTCGCCGGCACGCCGCGCATCGTGCCCTTCGGCCCCGTGATGGTGGCGCCGGTGATCATGGCCTATGGAACACCAGAGCAGCATCGGCGCTTTCTGCCCGGCATCGCCAGTGGCGAAGTCTGGTGGAGCCAGGGCTATTCCGAACCGGGTTCGGGCTCGGACCTGGCCAGCGTCAAGACCCGTGCCGAGCGCGTGGGCGACAAATACATCGTCAACGGCCAGAAGACCTGGACCACGCTGGGCCAGTACGGCGAGTGGATCTTCTGCCTGGTACGAACCAGCAACGAGGGCAAGCCCCAGACCGGCATCAGCTTCCTGCTGGTCGACATGAAGTCGCCCGGCGTGACCGTGCGCCCCATCAAGCTGCTGGACGGCTCGCACGAGGTCAACGAGGTCTTTTTCGACAATGTGGAGGTACCTGCCGACCAACTGATCGGCGAGGAAAACAAGGGCTGGACCTATGCCAAGCACCTGCTCAGCCACGAGCGCACGAATATCGCCGATGTGAACCGTGCCAAGCGGGAGCTGGAGCGCCTCAAGCGCATCGCCAAGACCGAAGGCGTGTGGGAAGACCAGCGCTTCCGAGATCAGATCGCCTTGCTGGAGATCGATGTGATCGCGCTGGAAATGCTGGTGCTGCGCGTGCTGTCGGCCATGAAATCGGGCAAGAACCCGCTGGACATCGCCGGCCTGCTCAAGATCAAGGGCAGCGAGATCCAGCAGCGCTACTCCGAGCTGATGATGCTGGCCGCCGGCCCTTATGCCCTGCCCTATATCCAGGAAGCCATGGAAGCCGGCTACCAGGGTGACTTTCCCGGCGATGTGCTGGGCAATGCGCCGCTGGCCGCGACCTACTTCAATATGCGCAAGACCACCATCTATGGCGGCTCCAACGAGGTGCAGCGAAACATCGTCGCGCAGACGGTTCTTGGCTAGCCAGGAACCGTCTTCGCTTCGCGAAACAGGACTACTCCCCCGTGCCCCCTCCGGGAGGGGGTTCTAGATTGAGCTTCGCCGGGCTGGTTTGGCGCTTCGCGCCAATTGCGGCCTGGTGGCAGGAGACAAATATGGATTTCGATTTTTCCGACGACCAGCAGCAACTGCGCGATGCCGTGGCCCGCTGGGTGGACAAGGGCTATACCTTTGAGCGCCGCCAGAGCATTGCCAGGCAGGGCGGCTTCTCGCGCGAGGTCTGGAACGAGCTGGCCGAACTGGGCCTGACGGCCCTCACGGTGCCCGAGCAATATGGCGGCCTGGGCCAGGGTGCAGTCGATGTGATGGTGGTCATGGAGGAGCTGGGCCGCGGTCTGGTGATGGAACCTCTGAGCCAGGCTTTCGTGGCCTCCGCCCTGCTCGGTCAGTTCGGCGACGAGGCCGTCAAGCAAGCCTGGCTGCCCCGCATCGCCAGCGGTGAAAAGCTGGTCGTGCTCGCATCACAGGAGCGCAAGGCGCGCTACCAGATTGATGTTTGCGCTGCAAAAGCCTCTAAATCCGGCGATGGCTATGCGGTAGATGCTACGAAAAACATTGTTCCTGCAGGCGACCAGGCCGATGCCTTCATCGTGCCGGCCCAGCTCGACGGCAAGATTGCGCTTTTCCTCGTCGAGAACGGCCGCGAGGGCGTGAGCAGCAAACCCTATGCCACCCAGGACGAAGGGCGCGCGGCCGACCTGGTCTGCCATGCCGCATCGGCCACCCTGATCACCACCAACGGCGTGGCGGCCCTCACCCTGGCACAGGATGTGGCCAATGCCGCTCTTTGCGCCGAAGGCGTGGGCGTGATGGAGCAGACACTCAAGCTCACCACCGAATACATGAACCAGCGCAAGCAGTTCGGCGTGGTGATCTCCAGCTTCCAGGCCCTGCGCCACCGCGTGGCCGATATGAAGATGCAGCTGGAGCTGGCCCGCTCCATGAGCTACTACGGCACGCTCAAGCTGGTGGCGCCTGCCGAGGAGCGCCATGTCGCCATCGCGCGCGCCAAGGTACAGCTGGGCCAGTCCATGCGCTATGTGGGCCAGCAGGCCGTACAGCTGCATGGCGGCATCGGCGTGACGGACGAATATGTGGGCAGCCACTATTTCAAGCGCCTGACCCAGATGGAGATGACAGGCGGCGACACCTTGCACCACCTGGGCACGGTATCGGCCCACATGCAGGACAGCGCCGGCGTCTTTGCCTGAAAGCCTGCATCAACATACATCAAAATCACGGCAACTGCATTCAACCCAAAACTAAAAGTCAACAGCACGCTTCGGCGTGCTGTTTTGCTTCCTGCATGCACTATGGACACTGCGGGTCTTCCTATGATCTTTGCGCCATTCACAAAGATCAAGGAGACATGCATGAGCACCCGAGACAGCGAAAAGTATCTGCTGGAGTCCATCCGCCTGGCCATGGGCAATGTCAAAGGCCGCGAGCAGCCCACCTGGCCCTTCGGCGCCGTGCTGGTGCGCGAGGGCAAGGTCCTGGCCCGCGCCGTCAACCAGGTCGATGAGCTCTGCGACCCCTCGGCTCACGCCGAGATGCAGGCCCTGCGCATAGGAGCCAAGGCCCAGGGCAGCACCGATCTGTCGGGGGCCGTCATGTATGCCAGCGGCTATCCCTGCTCCATGTGCTACACGGCCATGCTGCTGGCCGGCGTGAAACAGGTGTACTTCGCCTACTCCAACGAAGACGGCGAGCCCTACGATCTGTCGGCTGCGCGCGGCTATCTGGAACTGGCCAAGCCCGAAGAGCAGCGCGAGATGGCCCTGATCGGCCAGCGCGTGCGCGACGAGGGTGAAGACCTCTACGAAGCCTGGCAAAAAGCCGTGGACGAGGATCGCGCCACGGTCTAGCCAGCACTGGCTTCAGCCGCCATCAAGAACAAAGCCCTGAATGAGGAGTTCAGGGCTTTGCATTGCGAAGAGTCTCAGGTCAGCAGATAGTCCACCGGCTTGAGCGGTGCCGGCACCTGGGGGTCGCCCAGCGATTGGCTGAGGCTGATCTCGATGCTGCGGCAGATGCTGTCCAGGGCCAGGTCGTTGCTTTCCATGCCGAATGGCTCTTCCAGTTCGTCACCCAGCACATCGAGGCCGTAGAAGGTATAGGCCACGATGGCCACGACAAACGGCGTCATAAAGCCCGTGATGTCCACCAGACCGAACGGCAGCAAAAAGCAGTACAGATGGGCCGTGCGGTGCAGCAGCAAGGTGTAGGAAAACGGAATCGGCGTATTGCGGATGCGCTCGCATGAGGCTGCGGCCGTGGTGAAGCCATTGAGGGTGCGGTCCAGTTCCACGGCCAGGCAGGGGTCTATGCGCCTGTCGCGCACGCACTGGCCCAGCTCCTTGCCCATGGCCAGCATCAGCGCATCGGTGCGCTGATTCAGCGGCAGCAGCTGCAGGCGCTGCCACTCGGCATGGGTCAGCCACTGCTGGGCCGCCACATCGTCCTTGAGGCCGCGCAGCTGGGCCCGCAGCACATGAGAAAAAGCCACGGCCCGATGCACCATGCGCACCCGCACATCGTTGGCCCGCTGGCGCGGGTCTATGGGGTGATCGAGCTCGATCAGGCTCAGGCACTGGCGGGCCAGCGTGCGTGCATAGATCACGATCTCTCCCCAGAGCTTGCGTCCTTCCCAGTAGCGCGCATACGCGGTGTTGTTGCGAAAGCCCAGAAAAATCGCCAGCGGCAGACCGATCAGGGTGAACGGAATCGGCGTAATGGGGATCTTGGTGTGAAACAGCGTGCCATGCGCCACGGTGACGATGATGGCCAGCACGATGTTGACGGCAAGCACACCTTTGATGCGTTGCAGCACCGAGCCCCGGACAATCCACAGCAGCTTGAAGCCCGACGGGCGATCTCTGACGATCATGAAAACGAGAAATGAGGTCTAAACCCGAATTCAATCACAAGCATCCGGGGATTTCAGCCAGCGCCGAGAACTCCCACTGCGGCAGTAGGCAGCCTGGGCCGCGCCAGAACGGCCCATGCGGCATCTGATGCACATGGGCAGCAAACCCCGACATATGGTGCCAACCCGCCATCCAGCATAAGAAAAGCCCCGCGATGCGGGGCTTGGGTGGCGCGATGGACACTCAGGCGGCCTGCAGGCAGCCAGCATTCACCCGTTGCGACAGGCGCAGACGGCTGATGAAGCCGATCTGGCGCAGGGCTTCGGCAAACTCCTGCTCGGTGCCTCGCTCCGTGCGCGAGGCCAGCTCGGCAAACAGGCCGACGCGCGTGTAGTGGCGCACGCAGGCGATGAAGGGAAAGCCATGGCGCGTGCGATAGGCCTGGTTCAGCGCGGCCAGGCGCTCGCCCTGCTCCTGCGCCAGATCTCCCAGCCCTGCGCTTTGCTGCTCCTGCTGGGAGTCAACGGTCAGTGTGCCGGAGCGCACGGCGCTGACAGACAGCTCGGGGTGGCCACAGAGAAAGCGCAGGGTCTGCTCGCGCGGGCTGTCATGCACGGCGGCCAGCATGGCCTGGTGCAAAGCATCCAGGCTGGCGAAAGGGCGCCGATGCGCGGCCGCCTCGGCCACCCAGGGGGCGTATTCGAAAACCTCGCCGAGCGCAGCCGCAAAGGCTGCGGTCGTCATGATGTTGAGCTCGTCGAGCGTGGGGATGGAGGAGGTAGTGGTGCTGGTCATGAGGCCAGTGTAGGAAGCGCACTTCCCGCCTCACAGTGCTGGCTTGTTATAGCCCGTATAGCAGCCGGCTACGTCGACGCCGTCAGCACCTGCGAGGCCTGATTCAGCAGGGCGCGCAGCCAGATATGGGAGGCATCCCGGTGCCGGGACGAATGCCAGAGCTGATAGAAGCGCATGACGCGGTTGCCCATGGGCAGAGGCACCATGGCCAGCGGCAGCCGCCTGGCGTGGTAGGCCGCGAAATGGCGGCTGGTGGTCAGCAGCAGGTCTGTACCCACCAGCAGGTCCGGCGCCATCGAGAAATGCGAGCACTGCACGCGGCCGTCACGGCTCACCCGCATGGTGCCCAGGCTGCTTTCCACCACGCCGCGCTGATCGGGCGAATAAGGCGTGAACACCACATGCGCGGCCTGCAGATAGTGCTCGGCTGTCAGCCGGCCCGGCTCGGCCAGGGCATGCTTTTCATCGAGCAGGCAGACCACCTCGTCCTCCAGCAGCGTGGACATGTGCAAATGCTCGGGCGGGCTTGGCCAGTTGCCGATGACGATATCCACCTCGCCGCTTTGCAGGGCCTGCTCGTAGTCGAAGTTCTGGCCCAGCGGCAGCAGGACCAGTCTCGCGCCCGGAGCCTGCGCACGCATGAGCTGAACCACGCGCGCCATGAAGGGCGGCGCCAGATAGTCGGGCATGGCGATGGTGAAGCGCAGCTGGGTGGTCTCAGCCACAAATTCCTTGCCGACGCTCAGCAGACCGTCGATCAGCCCCAGCGCCGCACGTGCCTGCTCCACGGCCTGGAGCGCGCGCGCCGTCGGCACCATGCGATTCTTGTCGCGCACCAGCAGCGGGTCGTTGAAGATGGCCCGCAATCGCCGCAGCGCCGCGCTGATGGCCGGCTGTGACTGATTGAGGCGTATTGCCGCGCGCGATACGCTTTTTTCGCTGATCAAGGTGCACAGCACGCGCAGCAAATAGGTATCGAACGGTTCTTCGCTGCGAGACACGTGTTTTCCCTAGAGATATGCATTTTGCTATGCGGCTCATAGCAGGCGCTTAGTTTCGCATATCGCCACAAGTCGCGACCATGCAAGTGTCCGCCAACCCAACAACAAATTTCCGAGACAAGGACTTGCCATGAGTGCTCACCATGTGCCGATCAGCGGCACTGCTGCGTCCGTCGATCAGGTCGACGCCACCTATTCCAAGATTTCCTGGCGCCTGCTGCCCTTTCTGGGCGTGCTGTGGGTGCTGGCCTGGCTGGACCGCGTCAATATCGGCTTCGCCAAGCTGCAGATGCTCGACGACCTGAAGTTCAGCGAAGCCGTCTACGGCCTGGGTGCCGGCATCTTCTTCATCGGCTACTTCCTGTTCGAAGTGCCGTCCAACCTGCTGCTGCAGAAGATAGGCGCCAAGAAGACGGTGATGCGCATCACCATAGGCTGGGGCCTGATCTGCATCTTGCAGGCCTGGGTGACGACACCGACCCAGTTCTACATCCTGCGCTTTCTGATGGGCGTGTTCGAGGCGGGCTTCTACCCCGGCATCATCCTCTACCTGACCTACTGGTATCCGTCCAAGCGCCGTGCCAAGGCCTTTGGCACCTTCATGTCGGCCTCGGCCATCGCCGGCGTCATCGGCGGCCCGCTGGCCGGCGGCATCATGACCTGGGCGGCAGGCGCGCACGGCATGCACGGCTGGCAGTGGCTGTTCATCATCGAAGGCATCCCCTCGGTGCTGGCCGGCATCTTTGCCTACTTCTACATGACCGACCGTCCCGAGGAAGCCAAATGGCTCACCGACACGGACCGCGCCGTCGTGCGCCAGCAGCTCGAGATCGACCAGAAGGCCCAGGGCGAGCGCCACAGCGACTGGCGCACCCTGTTCGGCAACCCCATGGTGTGGCTGCTGATCGCCGTGTTCTTCTGCCTGCTGTGCGCCAACTCCACGCTGACCTTCTGGATTCCCACTGTGATCCGTGAAGCAGGCTTCACCTCGCCCATGCAGGTTGGCTGGATCGCCGGTGCTGCCTACCTGCTCGGTGCGGCAGGCATGATCATCAACGGTCGCCATTCCGACCACCGTGGCGAGGTGCGCTGGCACTTCGCGGGCTCGGTCCTGCTGGGCGCCGTGGGCATGCTGGCCCTGGCCGTCACCATGGGCATGGACAGCATCCCCGTGATCGTGGCGCTGACGGCCATGGTCCTGGCACTGGTGGGCACCATGAGCGCGATTCCCGTCTTCTGGCAGATGCCCAATATGCTGCTCAGCGGCGGCGCCGCTGCCGTGGGCGTGGCGCTGATCAACTCGGTGGCCAATCTGGCCGGCTTCGGCGCCCCTTATCTGATGGGCGTGATCAAGGCCTCCACCGGCAAGGTCGCTCCGGGCCTGTACCTGGTGGCCATTGTGGAAGCCCTGGCAGCCGTTCTCGCCATCGCCTTCGTCGCCCGCCTCCAACGCCGCAAGAACGTCTGAAGGAGTCACCCCGCATGCATCCCACACCCACACCGACCCCGTCGCGCCGACAGTTCGCACTCTCGGGCCTCGTGCTCGGCGCCTCGGCCCTGACGGGCACACACGGCGCGCTGGCCGCCGACACACACCCGGCAGCGCCCGCCCAGGCCACCGGTCCCATCGTGCTGCATGGTGTCAGCCCGCGCCTGACAATGCATGCCGTGGACACCTTCCATGGCTCTGCAGCCACGGGCTTGCGCATCGACTTTTCGCGCTTCGACGGCGAAGCCTATGTGCCGATACGCAGCTTTGTCGTGAACGCCAACGGCCGGGCCGACGAGCCGCTGCTGATTGACGACAGCTACTGCAGCGGCCGCTACGAAATGCTGCTGCACGTGGACGAGTATTTTGCGGCCAGGGGCGCCAAGCTGCCGCGCCCGGCCTTTCTGTCCAAGGTGCCGGTGCGCTTCCAGATCGTTAACACGGCAGAGCGCATCCATCTGCCCATCCAGTTCGGCCCCTGGAGCTACACCTATTCGCGCGGCAGCTGAGCCGCCGCAACACCCCCATAGAAAGGCAGATATGGCAGGCATCAGCACCCATGTACTCAATGTCACCACCGGCCGGCCGATTGCCGGCCTGCGGGTCGAGCTCTACGATGTGGCGCAGACGCCCGCGCAGCGCATCAACAGCACCCGTACCAATGCCGACGGTCGCACCGACGCCCCCATGCTGCCCGCCGCCGCGGCCCGCACCGGGGACTTCGAGCTGCGCTTCTACACCGGCGAGCACTTCAAGGAACCCACGGCGCTGTCGGAAGAAGTGCTGGTGCGCTTTTCCATCTTCGACGCGACCCAGCACTACCACGTGCCCATGCTGTGCTCGCCCTGGTTTTTCACCACCTACCGTGGCAGCTGATTTTTTACCAAGGAGAAAGACTGGATGAACAACGATAACGACACAGGCAAATACCTGCTCGAATCCATCCGCCTGGCCATGGGCAATGTCAAAGGCCGCCGGCAGCCCACCTGGCCCTTCGGCGCCGTGCTGGTACGTGAGGGCAAGGTCCTGGCCCGCGCCGTCAACCAGGTCGATGAGCTCTGCGACCCCTCGGCTCACGCCGAGATGCAGGCCCTGCGCATAGGAGCCAAGGCCCAGGGCAGCACCGATCTGTCGGGGGCCGTCATGTATGCCAGCGGCTATCCCTGCTCCATGTGCTACACGGCCATGCTGCTGGCCGGCGTGAAACAGGTGTACTTCGCCTACTCCAACGAAGACGGCGAGCCCTACGATCTGTCGGCTGCGCGCGGCTATGTGGAACTGGCCAAGCCCGAAGAGCAGCGCGAGATGGCCCTGATCGGCCAGCGCGTGCGCGACGAGGGTGAAGACCTCTATGAAGCCTGGCAAAAAGCCGTCTCCACCACCGTCTGAACGCGTTTCTGTCCTCTTGCTCCTGCCCCGCGGCGCCAGCCCGGGGCTTTTTTCATGCTCTTTTAGCTGCGCCAGCGTGATCCACGCGGCACATGGGCCACGAGAAACTCCATCTGATCGGCCAGAATGCGGCGGTTTCTCAGGATGAAGTCCTCCCACAGCGTGGGCGTGTAGGGGGTGTAGAGCAAGGGCATGCGGGCCTGCTCGGGCGTTCTGGCTCCCTTGCGGTGGTTGCAGGCGCGGCAGGCCGTGACCAGATTCATCCAGCTGTGCTGCCCGCCAGTGCTCACGGGGACAATGTGCTCGCGCGTGAGATCGCTCTCATGGAAGCGCCGCCCGCAATAGGCGCAGACGCAGCGGTCACGAGCAAAGAGTTTGCCATTGGTCAGACCCGGCAGCAGCTCATGCGGGTTGATGTTCGGCATGCCCTTGGTGCCGATGATGGAGTTGATGTGAATGACTGACTGCTTGCCGGTCACCGCATTGTGGCCACCACGAAAGCAGGCGATTTCGACACCGGCTTCCCAGCGCACATCTTCTGCTGCGTAATGCAGCGCCGCCTGCTCCAGCGTTACCCAGGACTGCGGCAGCCCCTGGGCTGTCAGCTTCAAGACTTTCACAACCAGCCTCCATACAGTCAAACTTGGACCACGGAAAACGGACAAGCGTCTTGGCGCTTTTGAGCACAATCGTGCAGCCTCCACAGCTGCCTGATTTGAAGCAATATACTCTGAAACTATGTCAAATTGACGGCTTGTGTCGCATGCATCGGCGCCAGTTGCTACAAATAACAAAGCAGTCCATGAAGATTTTCCGCGGCATCAATCATCCCGGCCTGGCCCCGGCCTGCGCTGTGACCATTGGCAATTTTGATGGTGTACACCGGGGACATCAAGCCATGCTGGGTCTGCTCAAGGCCGAGGCCGCCCAGCGCGGCATCCCCAGCTGCGCCATGACCTTCGAGCCGCACCCGCGCGACTACTTTGCCCAGAAGCTGGGCAAGCCGGAGCTGGCTCCGGCCCGCGTGGGCACGCTGCGTGACAAGCTCAGCCAGCTCGAGGTCTGCGGCGTCGATCAGGTCGTGATCCTGCCCTTCAACCAGGCCCTGGCCAGCCAGAGCCCCGAAGATTTCATTCAGGACGTGCTGATCTCGGGCCTGGGGGCCAAGTACGTGCTGGTGGGCGACGACTTCCGCTTTGGCTCCAAGCGCGCCGGCGATTACGCCATGCTGGACAACGCCGGCCAGGCCCTTGGCTTTGATGTGGCGCGCATGAACAGCTATGAAGTCCATGGCCTGCGCGTCTCCAGCACGGCCGTACGCGAGGCGCTGGCCGCCGGCGACATGCAGCAGGCCGCCAAGTTGCTGGGCCACCCCTACCGCATCTCGGGCCATGTGGTGCATGGCCGCAAGCTGGGCCGCAAGCTGGCCGAATCCCAAAGCGGAGCCGAGGACGGTTTTCGCACGCTGAATCTGCGCTTCGACCATTGGAAACCGGCCGCCAGTGGCATTTTTGCCGTGCTGGTGCACGGGCTGACGGACAAGCCGCTGCAGGGCGTGGCCAACCTGGGCGTACGCCCCTCGCTGGACCCCAACGACATCAACGGCGGCCGGGTGCTGCTGGAGACCCACTGTTTCGATTGGCCCGCCCAACTGGGTGGAGAAGGTGCCTACGGTAAAATCATCCGCGTGGAACTTCTGCACAAACTGCACGACGAGCTGAAGTATGACAGTCTCGATGCCCTGACGGTCGGCATCGCCAAGGACTGCGATGACGCGCGCGCGTTTTTCGCCTCGGCCCACATACCGTCTCACACCTCGTCGCACACAGAGACCCGTCGCCAGACCACGCGCGACCGAATTTGAAGCTCGCTGCTCGCACGTCCCAGGCGCAGCAGCGCACTGGCGCTCACCTCACCATTCACGCCCAGGCAGAACTGCCCGGGCACCGCATTGCTTTCAAGGTTTCCCATGTCTGATTCGAAGTCCAACAAGCCCGAAGCGTCCGCTTACCGCGCCACGCTGAACATGCCCGACACCCCTTTCCCCATGCGCGGCGACCTGCCCAAGCGCGAACCTGCCTGGGCCAAGGAATGGGATGACCAAGGCATCTACAAGAAGCTGCGCGACGCCCGCAGCGGCGCGCCCAAGTTCATCCTGCACGACGGCCCTCCGTACGCCAACGGCAAGCTGCACATCGGCCATGCGGTGAACAAGATCCTCAAGGACATGATCGTCAAGAGCCGCCAGCTCGAAGGCTTCGACGCGCTCTACGCACCGGGCTGGGACTGCCACGGCCTGCCCATCGAGAACGCCATCGAAAAGCTGCATGGCCGCAACCTGCCGCGCGACGAGATGCAGGCCAAGAGCCGCGCCTTTGCCGCCGAGCAGATCGAGCAGCAGATGGTGGACTTCAAGCGCCTGGGCGTGCTCGGCGACTGGGATCACCCCTACAAGACCATGAACTACGCCAACGAGGCCGCCGAGCTGCGTGCCTTGAAGAAGGTGATGGAGCGTGGCTTTGTCTACCGCGGCCTCAAGCCCGTGTACTGGTGCTTTGACTGTGCCTCCTCGCTGGCCGAGTTCGAGATCGAATACGCCGACAAGCAAAGCCAGACCCTTGACGTGATGTTCCCCGCAGCCGAGCCCGCCAAGCTGGCCGCAGCATTCGGCCTGGACAAGCTCGACAAGGAAGCCTTCATCGTCATCTGGACGACGACGGCCTGGACGATCCCTGCCAACCAGGCGCTCAACGTCAACCCCGATCTGGAATACAGCCTGGTGGAGACCGAGCGCGGCCTGCTGATCGTGGCCTCCGCCCTGGTCGAGAAATGCCTGGCCCGCTGGAAGCTGGAGGGCCGCGTGCTCGCCACCGCCAAGGGCGAGAAGCTCGACCACATGCCCTTCAAGCACCCCCTGGCCCATGTGGACAAGGGCTTTGACCGCATCTCCCCCGTCTACCTGGCCGAATACGCCACCGCCGACGACGGCACCGGCATCGTGCACTCGGCCCCCGCCTATGGCGTGGACGACTTCAACAGCTGCATGTCCAACGGCATGGACTACAAGCAGATCCTGAACCCCGTGCAAGGCAACGGCGTGTACGCAGCCGATCTGCCCATGTTCGGCGGCCAGCATATCTGGAAGGCCGTGCCCGTCATCCTCGACGCCCTGAAGGTCGCGGGCCGCCTGATGGACACCACCACCATCAGCCACAGCTACCCTCACTGCTGGCGCCACAAGACGCCCGTCATCTACCGCGCTGCCGCCCAGTGGTTCATCCGCATGGACGAAGGCGAAGGCGTGTTCACCGATCCCGCGCAAAAGCCCGAGAAGACCCTGCGCCAGATCGCGCTGGACGCCATCGAGCAGACCAGCTTCTACCCACAAAACGGTCAGGACCGTCTGCGCGCCATGATCGCCGGCCGTCCCGACTGGTGCATCTCGCGCCAGCGCTCGTGGGGCGTGCCCATCCCCTTCTTCCTGCATGTGGACACGGGCGCTCTGCACCCGCGCACCATGGAGATCATCGACCAGGCTGCGGCCATGATCGAGCAAGGCGGCATCGAGGCCTGGAGCCGCGTGAGCACCGAAGATATCCTGGGTGCCGAGGAAGCCAAGCACTACACCAAGAGCACCGACATTCTGGAGGTGTGGTTCGACTCGGGCTCCACCTTCTGGCATGTGCTGCGCGGCACCCACCCCGAGCACCACCACGACCACGGCCCAGAGGCCGATCTGTACCTGGAAGGCCATGACCAGCACCGCGGCTGGTTCCACAGCTCGCTGCTGCTGGCATCGGCCATCTTCGGCCGCGCGCCCTATCGCGGCCTGCTGACCCACGGCTTCACCGTGGACGGCCAGGGCAAGAAGATGTCCAAGTCGCTGGGCAACACTGTGGCGCCACAGGACGTGTCGAGCAAGATGGGCGCGGAAATCATCCGCCTGTGGGTGGCCTCGACCGACTACTCGGGCGACCTGGGCATCGACGACAAGATCCTGGCCCGCGTGGTGGACGCCTATCGCCGCATCCGCAACACGCTGCGCTTCCTGCTGGCCAACACCAGCGACTTCGATGCGAGCAAGGATGCCGTGGCCTATGGCGAGATGCTGGAGATCGACCAGTTCGCGCTGGCGCGCTCGGCCCAGCTGCAGCAGGAGATCCTGGCCCACTACAAGGTCTACGAGTTCCACCCCGTGGTCGCCAAGCTGCAGCTGTTCTGCTCCGAAGACCTGGGCGGCTTCTACCTGGACGTGCTCAAGGATCGCCTCTACACCAGCGCCCCCAAGAGCCTGGCTCGCCGCTCGGCCCAGACCGCGCTCTACCAGATCACCCAGGCGCTGCTGCGCTGGATGTCGCCCTTCCTGTCCTTCACGGCCGAGGAAGCCTGGAAGATCGTGGGCCACAGCGAATCCATCTTCCTGGAGAAGTTCACCGAGCTGCCCGCCGGCGACGAAGGCCTGCTGGCCAAGTGGACGCGCCTGTGCGAGATCCGCAACCAGGTCAACAAGGACATCGAAGTGGTGCGCACCACCGGCGCCGTGGGTTCCTCCCTGCAGGCCGAAGTCACGCTCACGGCCGAGCCCGAAGACCTGGCCCTGCTGCAAAGCCTCAAGGACGATCTGAAGTTCGTCTTCATCACCTCGGCAGCGACTGCCGTGGCCGGCGATGCGCTGAGCACTACGGTGAAGGCCAGCGAGCACGCCAAGTGCGAGCGCTGCTGGCACTACCGTGAAGACGTGGGCGTGAACCCCGAGCACCCCTCGATCTGCGGTCGCTGCGACAGCAATCTGCACGGCACGGGCGAAGTCCGCACCAAGGCTTGAGCCTTAAAAAAGTGAGCTGCCAGCAACTGCTGGTAGCCACTTTCGGATGCATATCCTTCTGGAATCATTTTGAGTCAAGCGCCAACCGCTATCAAAAAAACCTAGCAAAGAGCTGTCATGAGCAACACCCAGACATCCTCCGCAAGCCTTGGCCGCATCTGGCCCTGGCTGCTGTGGGCGCTTGTCATCATCGGCGTGGATCAGATCACCAAGCAGATGATTCTGAGCCACTACCAGTATGGGGACTGGACTCCCATCACCAGCTTCTTCAACATCGTGCGCGCGCACAACACGGGTGCAGCCTTCTCCTTTCTTGCGGGCGGCAGCGGCTGGCAGCGCTGGCTGTTCGTGGCCATCGGCGTGATTGCCACCGTGCTCATCATCTGGCAGCTGCGCAAGCACCCCGGCGAGAAGATGTTCTGCCTGTCGCTGTCCAGCATCCTGGGCGGAGCCATCGGCAATGTGGTGGATCGCCTGCAGCACGGCTATGTGGTGGACTTTCTGGACTTCTACTGGAGCAGCAGCCATTTCCCGGCCTTCAATGTGGCCGATATGGGCATCACGCTGGGCGCCGTCCTCCTGATCCTCGACGAGCTGCTGCGCGCAAGACGCACCAGAACTCGCAAGCCATAGGCACCTGCTGCCCTCCCATGAACAAGGCCCGCTGTCACCAAAGCAGACTGCGGGCCTTGTTCATGGAGCCCTGCCCTGCCCGGTCTCGGCCGGCTCGTACAGAGGTTCGGCGGCCCAGACCAGCCGCCCATCCGTCCAGTAGCGCACGCCAATGGACGTGGTCACAAAGCAGGCATCGAACACCCAGTCCGCCAGCACCAGACCGTTCAGGCGCCTGGGAAACATGTTCCTGTCGAAGCTCGTGGGCTGCTCGGCAGCGGACAGCAGCAACATGTTTCCGGGTTCGCATCGGAATGTCCGCAGGCCCGGCCCCGTGAAACTGTAGGGCCGGGCCAGCTCCAGCAGCACCTGGCTGTGGACGCTCAGGGCATTGACCCATATATCGCCCAGCGGCACAGGATGGGGAAAGCGTATTTCCTGCAGCCCCCGCAGATCGGGCTGCCCATCGGTCCCGTCTGCCGAGCCTTGTGGCATATCGCGCTGGATATGGCTGCCCGCGGGCAAGGTGATGTCGCCCCATGCCATGGGCCGCTCCAGCGTGATGTGCGTGAGCCGCTGCAGGCGACTCAGCTGCTGCGCCTGACGGTGGTCGCTCCAGACCATTTGCACCAGCCCCAGCAGCGTGGAAAACAGCAATATGGACAGCCACACGGCCAGCACCCATTGCCAGATGCGCATCGGCGGCCTGGGCCGGCCGCGTCGCAGATGCCACAGCCGCCAGCCCCACCACAGCAGCAGACCCGTGCCCGCCATGAACGACAACGGCATCAAAAGAAAGCCTACGGGGACGGCACCGGGCATGGGAACAGTCATGAAATCACCTTTTGATAGCAGCGTAAGCAGCGTCAGCATCAAAAAGTTTCAGTTTTTTCTGAATTTATATCCGTAGAAACGATGTTTGGAATAATTCGTTTTTGTTCTATTGTGTTCCTTATTCCGCACTTATTTGTGCGTGAAGAGTGAGCCATCCGGGCAGACTGGCCTCACTCAGGGGTATATTAGGTCGCTCCTTCGCGGGCAGAACATGAAGCATTTATTGAATCTTTTAGCAGCCATTGCCCTCTTGATCTGGGGCTCTCAGATGGTTCGCACCGGCGTTCTGCAGGTCTTCGGCGCAAACCTGCGCAATATTCTCGCCCGCAGCATGAGCAACCGTTTCTCGGCAGCGCTATCGGGCATGGGCGTCACGGCCCTGGTGCAATCAAGTACAGCCACCTCGCTGATGACCTCGTCCTTTGTAGGCCAGGGTCTGATCACCTTGCCCTCGGCCCTTGCCGTGATGCGCGGTGCCGATGTCGGAACGGCTCTGATGGCCGTGCTGTTCTCCACCGACCTCTCCTGGCTGTCGCCGCTGTTCATCTTTGTCGGCGTGGTGCTCTATATCTCGCGCAAGGACTCCAAGCCCGGCCGTATCGGCCGCGTGCTCATCGGCCTGGGCCTGATGCTGCTGGCCCTGCGCCTGGTGGTGGAAGCCACCGAGCCCCTGCTGCAGGCCCCTGCCGTGCGCACCCTGCTGGCCTCGGTCAGCAGCGATCTGTTCATGGAATTGCTGCTGGGCGCGGTACTGGCTGTGCTGGCCTACTCCAGCCTGGCCGTGGTGCTGCTGATTGCGGCCATGGCCAGCTCAGGCGCCATTCCACTGGATGTGGCTCTGGGCCTGACCCTGGGGGCCAACCTGGGCAGCGGCCTGGTCGCGGCGCTCACCACCGCCAAATCGGCGGTCGAGGAGCGCCAGGTCACCATAGGCAATCTGCTGTTCAAGATCATGGGCGTGGCCATCGTCGCGCCCTTTATCGGGCTGTGGTCGCAGTACGCCCAGCCCTATCTGCCCAACGCCGGCCAGAACGTGGTGATGTTCCATCTGGCGTTCAATGTCTTCAACAGCCTGTGCTTCATCGGCCTGACCCAGCTCGTGGCCCGCTGGGTGACCGCCATGCTGCCCAAGCCCGAGGAAGAAAGTGCGGCCAAGCTGCTGCGCCCACGCCACCTGGACCCCTCGGCCCTGTCCACGCCTTCGCTGGCCATCACCTGTGCCGTGCGCGAATCACTGCATCAGGCCGACGTGGTGGAGTCCATGCTGATCGGCCTGCAAAAAGTGGCCGAAACCGACGACGCCAAGCTGTCCGAGGAAGTGCGTAACCTGGAAGGCACGGTGGACGATCTGTACTCGGCCATCAAGTACTACATGACCAAGATCTCGCGCGCCGAACTCGACGAGCGCGAAGGTCAGCGCTGGACGGAAATCATCAGCTTCACCATCAATATGGAGCAGATCGGCGACATCATCGAGCGCGTGCTGCTGGATCTGGAAGACAAGAAGATCAAGAAGGGCCGCCAGTTCTCGGCCGCCGGCAAGCAGGAGATTCACGAGCTGACCCAGCATCTGCTGGACAATCTGCGTCTGGCCATGAGTGTCTTTCTCAACGGCAATGTGCGCGAAGCACAAAAGCTGCTCGAGGAAAAAGCGCGCTTTCGCGATCTGGAGCTGGCCTACTCGGCCACCCACCTGGAGCGCCTGTCACAGCACACGGTTTCGAGCATAGAAACCAGCTCTCTGCATATCGACATGATCAGCGACCTCAAACGCATCAACTCGCTGCTGTGCTCGGTGGCCTACCCGATTCTCGAGCAGGCCGGAGCCCTGGCGCCCAGCCGGCTCAAGTCCACCGCACTGGAGAGCCAGCGCTAGCTGCTCTGCCGCCCTACCATCCCATGTAGGCGGCAAGCACCAGGGAGGCCTCGGGGGTGAAACGACCCTGCAGCATCCAGCCCTGGACCTCGGTCAGCTCCAGCCGCTCGAAACGCTGTACCTCGCCATCCTGATTCACAGGCTGCAGCGCATCGGGCACCAGGGCCGAGAACCAGTCTATGCGCTCGACCATATAGCCCTGCCCCTCTGCTTCGTCGCTGGGTCTTGCGAACATCACATTTCCGCCGTGCCGAAGCTCGCCGAGTTCTGCCACATGCAGACCGGCCTCCTCCCAGGTTTCACGCGCCAGCGCCTCGGCCAAACCATCTGCCGCCGAGACCATGCCGCCCATCAGGGTATCCCACATGCCGGGGTTGTTGGCCTTGTCCTCCGAGCGCTGCTGCACCCAGATCGAGCCATCCGCACAAACGCCCACCAGATGCACGGCTCTGGTGGCGATGCCCAGTGGCCGCACGGCACCACGCTCGACGGTTGCCAGTTGCTGGCCTTGCGCATTGCAGACCGCCAACTGTTCATTGCGCCAGGCCCCGACAAGGCCGGCACTGCGCATGGCCAGGGCCAGCCGGTTCAGATTCTCGGTCGCCCCGCCCTCGCCCATCAGAAGCCATTGCCCGGCAACCGACTGCAAGTCGACCTCGTGCACCGCCAGCAGCTCCTCCCCCAGCTTCCGAGCGAAGTCTTCCTCGATACTGCCGATCTGTTGATCATCAATGCACAGCGGCTGGCGCGGACGCAGAGGCTGCCTGCAGGCCATGGCATGCTGTGCTTGCAGCCATTGCTGCTGGAGCGACGTGGTTTGCTGCTTCATGAAAAATCTCCCATGCACTGCATTGTGCTCAGCTTCGCAAAACGGGAAGGCTTGCATCACTATTGATGCTCGCCAGTTTGCCGCCAACTGCCGCCGCCACACGGTGTGACAGGCCCAAAGACCAACGGTCGCACGTTACAGTGGCAACCCATGAATTCCCCCCTGAAACCCGCCACGGTCGCCATGCTCAGCCTGGCTCCGGCACTGTGGGCCGGCAATGCCATCGTGGGCCGCCTTGCTCACGATCTGATCTCGCCCTTTGCACTCAACTTCCTGCGCTGGTGCATCGCCTTTGTGCTGCTGTTGCCGCTGGCATGGCGGGTGCTGCGCAAAGACAGTCCGATCTGGCCGCTGTGGCGACAGTACATGCTGCTGGGACTGCTGGGCATAGGCTGCTACAACGCCTTGCTGTACCTGGCGCTGAAGACCTCGACCCCGCTGAATGTGACGCTGGTGAGCTCGAGCATGCCGGTCTGGATGCTGGCCATAGGGCGGCTGTGCTGGGGCATTCGCATCAGCCGCCGGCAGATGGGCGGAGCTTTGCTGTCGGTGCTGGGTGTGGCGGTGGTGATGTCGCGCGGCGACTGGCAGACGCTGCTTGCTCTGCGCTTTGTACCCGGCGACCTGTTCATGGTGCTGGCCACCATCGCCTGGGCTTTCTACACCTGGCTGCTGTCGCGCAGCAGCGGCCCGCAGGAAGTGAAATCGCACTGGGCCAGCTTTCTGCTCGCGCAGATCGTTTTCGGCCTGCTCTGGTCCGGCCTTTTCACGGGCGGCGAAGCCTTGCTGGGCGAGTTCCGCTTCGTGCCGGGCTGGCCGCTGCTGGGCAGCTTGCTGTTCATCGCCGTGGGCCCGGCCATTCTGGCCTATCGCTTCTGGGGCATGGGCGTTCAGCGCTCCACGCCCGCCATTGCGGGCTTCTTCGGCAATCTGATTCCGCTGTTCACGGCCCTGCTGTCGATTCCCGTGCTCGGCGAAACCCCGCACCTCTACCACGCGCTTGCGTTTGCGCTGATCGTGATCGGCATCGTCGTGTCATCCCGCAAATAAACGGCCGCCCACCCAGACAAAAGCCCCGCATTGCGGGGCTTTGTCGTTTCGGCCGTTGATCAGCGATCAGTAAGTGCCGGGATACAGCCCGCCGTCGGGCAGGATATTCTGGCCCGTCATATAGCCGGCCTGGCGGCTGCACAGGAAGGCACAGATGGCGCCGAACTCTTCGGCCGTGCCAAAGCGCTTGGCAGGGATCTGGGCAGCCTGGGCCTGGCGCACGGCATCCAGGTCCTGGCCGGTCTTGTTGGCCGCTGCCTGATGGGTTGCAACCAGACGGTCGGTGTCGAACTTGCCGGGCAGTATGCTGTTGATGGTCACGCCCTTGGCGGCAATGCCCGAACGCGCCAGGCCGGCCACAAAGCCCGTCAGACCGCTGCGCGCACCGTTGGACAGGCCCAGGATGTCGATGGGCGCCTTCACCGCGCTGGAGGTGATGTTGACGATGCGACCGAAGCCACGCTCGGCCATGCCATCCACCGTAGCCTTGATCAGCTCGATGGGGGTCAGCATATTGGCGTCCACGGCCTTGATCCAGGCCTCACGATCCCAGGTACGGAAGTCGCCGGGAGGCGGGCCGCCGGCGTTGGTCACGACGATGTCGTAATCCTTGCCCGGGCCGCCGGCGGCTTCGAACACTGCCGTGCGACCTTCTGGCGTGGTGATGTCTGCAGCGACACCGATGACCTTGATCTGAGGAGCAACGGCTTGCAGCTTCTGCACGGCCAGTTGCAATGCCTCGTCATTTCTGGCGTTGATGACCAGATTCACGCCCTCTTCGGCCAGAGCCTTGGCGCAGCCAAAACCCAAACCCTTGCTGGCGCCGCAGACCAGAGCCCAGCGCCCGGCGATACCAAAGTCCATGTCAGTGTCCTTTCACACAGTTTCCAAGCCGGACAAACTGCCCGACGCTATCAAAATCAATAACTGCTAGAGCTTTATCAGAAAGCGCTGGCATCCAATTTCATGCTCAATGACTGCGACCATGAAACAGCTTGTGGTGCAGCCTGCGCAGCGACCACCAGACGCCCAGTGCCACAACCGGAATGGCCACGGCCGCCGTCGACTCGGGCGACCAGGGCCAGCCCAGCTTCTGCCCGCCCTTGGCCAGATAGCTGATCAGGCCGGTGATGTAGTAGGTGATGGCCGCGACCGACAGGCCTTCCACCGTGGACTGCAGCTTGAGCTGGGTGCCCTGGCGGTCGTTCATGGTGCCCAGCAGCTGCTGGCTGCTTTGCTGCTGCTCGATCTCGACACGCGTGCGCAACAGACTGCTGACACGGGAGACTCGCTCGGACAATGCATTCTGGCGGCGTGTCGCCCATTCGCAGGTCGCGCGCGCAGGCGTCAGTCGCCGGTCCATGAATTCACGGATGGTCTGGATGCCATCCACCCGCGTCTCCTGAATTTCCTGAATACGCCTGTCTACCAGCTCGAAATAGGCGGAACTGGCTGAAAAACGCGAATGCGTGGCCGCATACTCGCTCTCCACCTGGCCGGCCAGCCGGGTCAGGCGGTCCAGCAGCGCCGGCTCGGTGTCGCGGTCGGCCGCGCGAATGGCATTGGCCAGCTCGGCCAGTTCACGCTCGGCCGTGGCCAGCACGGCTGCTGCCTTGCGTGCGGCGGGCAGGCCCAGCAGCGCCGCCATGCGATAGGTTTCGATCTCCAGCACGCGCTGCACCAGACGACCCAGGCGGCGCGGGGACAGATCGGCACCCGCCAGCAGCAGCATGCGCGAGAAACCATCGGGGTGAATCGCAAAGTCGGTGTAGATGGCCCCTGCACCGCCGGAGACGCGCGAGCCGACCAGGGTATCGGCCTGCAACATATGACGCATCAGATACTGCGGGTCCACATCCTGCTCGTTCAGCGCCCACAGATGCAGGCTGCTCAGGCACTGCCCCGGCAGGGCGGCCAGCCAGTCGCGCGGCACGGCGTCGATGGCTGTCTCGGGCTCGCGCACATCGGCCACACCGGCCTGCGCCATGGGCGTGGTGAAGGTCCAGGCCACGAACTCGGTGTGCTGCTCCCAACGCAGGCGAAACGCCCCCAGATCGATCAGCACATGGGTGGTTGCCGCATCGGGCAAAGGGCGATGGTGGTTGCGCAGCAGGGCGGCCACATGCTCGCGGCTGGCTTCACGCTGGGCCGCATCGGTGAGCATCACGATATGCGTGATGGCCAGAGGGGCCTGCATGATTTCCGCAGGACGGGCATGAATTTCGTTGTGTAGCAAGACCCGCTGAGGGTGCTGCGCGGGCAATAAAGACAAGGCCATGCAATCTTTCGAATAACTGCAGCTATTTTGCCGCCCGAATCCATAGTCCCAGAAACAAAGGTCCTCATATAAAAAAAGCGGCCCCGGAAGGGCCGCTTTAACGATGATCAGCGATCAGGTTGACGATCAGTCTTCCACGAAAGCTTCTTCACGCTTGTTCTTCACTGCGGGCATCAGCACGATCACCAGCAGCACCACGGCGGCAGCCAGCAGGCAGGCGGAGATGGGACGCGTCACGAACACGGACCAGTCACCACGCGACAGCAGCAGGGCTCGGCGCAGGTTTTCTTCCATCATCGGGCCCAGGATGAAGCCCAGCAGCAGGGGAGCGGGTTCGGTACCCAGCTTGTGGAACACATAGCCGATGAAGCCGAAGATACCGACCATCCACACGTCCCATGCGTTGTTGTTGGTACCGTACACGCCGATCGCGCAGAACAGCACGATGGACGGGAACAGCCAGCGATAGGGCACGGTCAGCAGCTTGATCCAGACGCCGATCAGCGGCAGGTTCAAGATGATCAGCATCAGGTTGCCAATCCACATGGAGGCGATCAGACCCCAGAACAGTTCTGGGTTGCTGGTCATCACCTGAGGACCGGGCTGGATGTTGTGGATCGTCATGGCACCCACCATCAGCGCCATCACGGCGTTGGGAGGGATACCCAGAGTCAGCAGAGGAATGAACGATGTCTGCGAACCGGCATTGTTGGCCGACTCGGGAGCGCACACGCCACGGATATTGCCTTGACCGAAAGGAACTTCGCCGGGCTTCAGCTTGGTCTTCTTCTCGATGGTGTAGGCGGCAAAGGCCGACAGCATGGCACCGCCACCGGGCAGGATACCCAGGGCCGAACCCAGGGCCGTACCGCGCAGCATGGCAGGAATCATGCGCTTGAAGTCTTCGCCTGTAGGCATCAGACCGGTCACCTTGGCGGCGAACACTTCGCGTTCGTCGTCGGGCTTGGACAGGTTGGCAATGATTTCACCGTAACCGAACACACCCATGGCGATCACGACGAAGTCAATGCCGTCGGTCAACTCAGGAATGTCGAAGCTGTAACGAGCCACGCCGGAGTTCACGTCGGTACCGACCATGCCCAGCAGCAGACCCAGCACGATCATGGCGATCGCCTTGAGCAGCGAGCCGGAAGCCAGCACCACGGCACCGATCAGGCCCAGGGTCATCAGCGAGAAGTACTCGGCAGGGCCGAACTTGAAAGCGACTTCGGTCAGCGGAGGAGCGAAGGCAGCCAGGATGACGGTGCCCACGCAGCCAGCGAAGAAGGAGCCGATACCGGCTGCCGCCAACGCGGGCCCCGCCCGGCCCTTGCGCGCCATCTGGTAGCCGTCGATCACGGTCACCACCGACGAGGATTCACCTGGCAGGTTCACCAGAATGGCGGTGGTGGAGCCACCGTACTGGGCGCCGTAGTAAATACCAGCCAGCATGATCAGCGCCGCCACAGGGGGCAGAGCGTAAGTGGCGGGCAGCAGCATGGCGATGGTCGCCACTGGGCCAATACCTGGCAGCACACCGATCAGCGTACCGAGCAGACAGCCCACAAAGCAGTAGATCAGGTTCTGGAACGTGAAAGCCACGCCAAAACCCGTCGACAAGTTCTGAATCAGATCCATGGACGATGCTCCTGATTAGCCAGCGATGAAGCTAGGCCACACGGGGAACTGCAGATTCAGCGCCCACACGAAAGCGAAATAGCTGCCCACGGCCAGGATGGTGGCCAGGACTGCTGTTTCCTTGAGGTTGAAAGTCTGACCTGCCAGGCTGGCGATGAAGACCAGCGCGTAGATGGCGATGATCAGACCGAACTGAGGGATACCCACAGCAGGCACACCCACCAACAAGATGCCGAAGGCAAAGTTGGCAGCCAGGATGAAGAACACAGGCTTCCAGGCCCACTTGCCGATCTTGTCACCACCTTCGGGGCCCTTGGTCAGGCCGCCGACGCAGATGGCTGCACCCAGGATGGCCATGAGCACACCCAGGATCAGAGGGAAGTAACCTGGACCCATACGGGCGCCGGTGCCAATGGTGTAGTTGGACGCGCCGATCGCAAATGCGAGACCGACGGCCAAGAACATCAGACCGGAGAAAAAGTCTTTTTGGCTCTTGATTTTCACAAAACGTCTCCTTACGGAAATCACGACTTGGCGATTCTCGTTTCATAGATATGCCAAATTGATGTGGATTCCACCTACAAAGGGCATACCCTAATGCCGACGTTTTGTACACATTTACCGCATTCAGCCCAGGCCAGTACCGGCCTTTTCTTACTACGAAAAACCAGAAGCAAGCACTTGCACCCAGACTCTCAGATTTCGCTCATCAGCGGCGTGCAGGCCAGCACTTCGGGCAAGGTGGTCACACCTTCTGCCACTCGCAGGGCCCCTGCCAGACGCAGGGGACGCATGCCGTCCTGCACGGCCTGACGGCGCAGAACGTCCATGGATGGGGCATCGTGAATCTGCTTCTTGAGGGCCTCGGTGACTGTGAGAAGCTCGTACAGACCCATGCGACCGCGGTAGCCTGTCATGCGGCAGTCCTCGCAACCCACAGGCTTGTAGGGCTGGTAGCTGCCGGTCAGCTTCCAGGGCCTGACCGACTCGGCCAGATCCTCGGGTTTTGCGTCTTCATCGCGCACCTTGCAGCTGGAGCACAGCGTGCGCACCAGCCGCTGGGCCAGCACACCCAGCAAGGTGGCGTTGATCAGATAGGAGGGCACGCCCAGCTCCATCAGGCGGCTGACGGCGCTGGGAGCATCGTTGGTGTGCAGCGTGGAGAAAACCAGATGGCCGGTCAGCGCAGCCTGCACCGCCATCTCGGCCGTGGCCAGATCGCGGATCTCGCCCACCATGATGATGTCCGGGTCCTGGCGCATCAGCGCGCGCAGGCCTTCGGTGAAGCCGAAGTCGAGCTGGGGCTGAACCTGGGTCTGGTTGAAGCTCGGCTCGATCATTTCGATGGGGTCTTCCACCGTGCTGACATTGACCTCCTCGGTCGCCACCCGCTTGAGCGTGGAATACAGCGTGGTGGTCTTGCCCGAGCCCGTGGGGCCGGTGACCAGAATGATGCCGTGCGGACGCTTGACCAGCTCTTCCCAACGCTGGGCATCATGGGCGCTGAAGCCCAAGGCATCCAGGTTCTTGACCGTGTTCTCCGGATCGAAGATGCGCATCACCATCTTCTCGCCAAAGGCCGTGGGCAAGGTGGACAAGCGCATTTCCACCTCCTCGCCGTGCGGGTTGCGCGTCTTGATGCGCCCGTCCAGCGGGCGGCGCTTTTCCACCACGTCCATGCGCCCCAGCAGCTTGACGCGGGCCACCATCGCGTTCAGCACCCCCATGGGCATCTGGTAGACCGGATGCAGCACACCGTCGATGCGAAAGCGGATCACGCCCTGCTCGCGCCTGGGCTCCAGGTGGATGTCGCTGGCGCGCTGGTCGAAGGCATACTGCCACAGCCAGTCCACCACGCGCACCACGCCCTGGTCATTGGCGTCGAGCTGCTTGTTGCTTTTGCCCAGCTCCACCAACTGCTCGAAGCTCGCGCCACCGGTCGCACCGCCGGCTTTCTCGGCAGCACGCACGGACTTGGCCAGTGCAAAGAACTCTGCCGTATAGCGCCTGATGTCCTGCGGATTGGCCACCACGCAGCGCACGCTGCGGTGGGCCTGCCGCTCGACTTCGCTCACCCAGTCCGTGATGAAGGGCTCGGCCGTGGCAATCACCACCTCCTTGGCGGTCACCTGCACGGGCAGCACCTTGTGGCGCTCGGCATAGCTGGCGCTCATGACCTCGCCCACCCGGCCCACATCCACGCGCAACGGGTCGATGCGCAGATAGGCCAGGCCGCTGCGCTGGGCCAGGTACTGGGTCAGGGTTTCCAGATCCAGCGGCTGATGGGTCTGGGCGCCGACAACGCCCACATTGGCCAGGCGCACCAGCGGCAGTTGAGCACTCTCGGCCGCCGAGCAGCGCGCCACCGTGCGCCCTGCCTCATGCGCCGTGATCACACCGTCTTCCTGCAGCCATTGCACCAGCGTGCGCCAGTCCAGAGGCCCCTGGTACTGGGCTGGCTTGACGGATCGGGGCAGGATGGATTCAGTCAATGACATGGGCGGCTGTGGCAACAAAACTGCCTTGACTGTACCGCCATCGGCCCATGCACCCGATCAGGACGGTGCATAAGAAACCGATGAAGACCTTTTTTTATCCCTTTTGTCTGATGCAGCTCAGGCGTATTCGTCCAGCAGACCGCCGAGGCTGCCCTGGCCCGGATTGCTGCGACTTCTGCTCTGCACCGCTTCGTCCTGCTTTGGCCGGACGGCTTCGGCGCCACGCTGAGCAGCCTGCTGGGCTTGCTGTGCCTGCTGGTTCTGCAAGGCCTCGATCTGGGCCTGCAGCATCTGGATCTTGGTCTGCAGCAACTGCGCCCGCTGCTCCTTGGTCTTGGCATCCGCGTCGCTGTTGGCAACTTCTTTGAGTTCGTTGGTGGCATCCTTGATCTGCTTTTGCAGTTGCTGGATACGCGATGCTGCGCCGGCCGCCGAAGAGGCTGAGCTGACAGAACCGGAGGAGATGGCACTGATCGTCATGACCATATCATCGGCAGAAAACCGCCGCCCTCAAGGCCAGCACCATCAATTTACTCAGGCTTTGCAATTACACGGTAGCGCCCCGGCCGATGCGGCTGACTTTGGCTTTGGCCGTCTTGCTGCCGGCCTCGGCATCGCGGGCCGGCACGAACACCTTGGCCCAGCGCGTGGTGTTCAAATCCCAACGGGCCTGAACCTGGTCACAGGCCAGGTCCAGCTCCGCGCCCTGCAGAACACGCGGTGTGCGCTGTGCCAGCACCACGGTATTGCCTTCGCGCGTGGGGCGGAAGGCCCAGAGCGCGTCCTCGCCAAAGGCCTGGGCCATCTGATCCAGGCTTTTGTCAAAACTTGAGGAGCGGCCAAAGAGGTTGACGGTCATGATGCCGTCCTCGGTCAGAAGATTGCGGCAATCGGCATAGAACTCTGCGCTGTCGAGAACGGGAGCCGCCGCCTCATGGTCATAGAGATCGACGGCCAGTGCATCGACCGTGCCCTGCCATTCGGTCTTTTTGATCTCTTGAGCTGCATCGGCCAGCACTACCTGTAGTGTGCTGCTGTCGGGCGGCAGCTTGAACCAGCTGCGGCACACAGCCAGCACCTGGGGATTGAGCTCGACCGCCGTGGTCTTCATGCGCAGCTTCTTGTGGCAGAACTTGGTGATGGCGGCTGCCCCCAGACCTAGTTGCATGGCGTGCATCCGGGGCACTTCGGCTGGCTCGGCAAACAGCAGCCAGCCCATCATGCGCTGCACATATTCCAGGTCGATATCAAAAGGGTCGCGAATGCGCATGGAGCCCTGCACCCAGGGCGTACCCAGATGCAGATAGCGAATATCGCCGTCGTCGGAGACGCTGACTTCGGGCAGTTCCTGCACGCTGGCCACATTCTTGTCTTGCGCGGATTTGGCACCGCCACGGGTTTTACGGATCACGTTTCACACCAATCTTCAAAGCAGGCCATGAGCCGCCAGCGCATGGCGCCAGGCCTGCAATTTTCTATCGAACGACCAGCTGGCATTGGCCGGGCTGGTGGATGGCAGCTTGAGGGCGATCAACCCCAGCGCCTCTGTCTGACGGGCATGCTTGTAGCTCTCGCCGCCGTTGTGCAACGCCAGTTGCAGATCAGGACAGCGCTGACGCAGCCCGGCAAAGTCGTTGACCTGGGCCGCGCGAATGGCGCTGTCCAGACTGCCCTCACGCTCGCAGCTCGCATACACATCCCACAGGCCCAGCCCGCGTGCCAGCAGCCATTCGCAGCGGCCCGCGTAATCAGTACGTGGCGGCTGCTGGTTCCGGGGCCACAAGGCCTGCAACAACGGCCAGAACTGGTTTTGCGGATGGGCGTAGTACTGCACCTGCTGCAACGACTTCAGGCCCGGAAAGCTGCCCAGAACCAGCGCACGCGTGCGCTCATCGGCCACGGCTGCCAGCCCCTGCCAGCGCAGGCCAGTCTCTGTTGGAGTGGCAGAAGAATCCTCGGTCATGCTCTATTGTCGCCCAGCCATCATCGGCCTAGATCTTGGGCTGATATTCAAAAAGATGAGCATCAGCCTCTTTGCGTGCAAAGGATAGCTACTGCCCATCTACGGGAGTGCCGGCAGCCCTTTGAGCGCCTTACGTGCATTGGCCGTGCTGGCCTGCGCCAGCTGCTCAATGTCCATGCCGCGCAGCCGCGCGATCTCCGCCGCAATGCACGGCAGCTCGGCGGAGCTGTTGCGCCCCTGGGGCTGACCGGCCGCGCGCTGCTCGACCGTGGTGTAGAGCCAGTGCGGCGGAATATCGGGTGCATCGGTTTCCAGAACCAGCGCCTGCAGCGGCAGGCTGGCCGCCAGCTCACGCAGCTTGAGCGCACGCTCATAGGTGATGGCGCCGCCAAAGCCCAGCTTGAAGCCCATATCGATGAAGGCCTGCGCCTGCTGGGCGCTGCCGTTGAACGCATGGGCAATGCCACCCACAACCCTGTGCTGGCGCAAGGTCTTGAGCAGACGATCGCTGCTCTTGCGCACATGCAGGATGACGGGCAGCTCGAACTCGCATGCCAGCCGGATCTGCTGCTCGTAGAACCAGATCTGGCGCTGCTCATCCAGTCCGGGGACAAAAAAGTCGAGACCGATTTCGCCCACCGCCACCAGCTGCGGATCCCCGATCTGCTGACTCAGCAGATCGCGCAGCGCCGCAATATCGGACTCCTGTGCGCCGGGCGTGTAGAGCGGATGAATGCCCAGCGCATAGCTGTCGCCATGGCGATGGGCCAGCGCAATCACGTCCTGCCAGTGGCTGCGCTGCACGGCAGGAATGACCAGATGCGTGACGCCTGCGGCCTGCGCAGCGGCGCGCACGGTATCCCTGTCAGGCGCGAACTCGGGGGCATCCAGATGGCAATGGGTATCTATCCAGGTTGGCATCCTCACATCATGCATCGGCTGGCCTGCCTGCGCAGCCCGGCCTCGGCCGACGACACGTCAAGTGACTACAGACAGTTTCCAGCCTTGTCCTACGATTCACACATTGAAACAAATAAAACATTAAGCAACTTTACCCACTGCCCTGCGCGATCGGCCAAAGGAGCGAGTTATGACGGGACTTATGCAAAGCACGCTCTGGCAACGCCTGAGCCAAAGTCATCAACGCGCCGACATGCAGGGCAAGCTGGCCGCGCTGGATCAGGTCCAGGCCGTGATCGAGTTCGATCTTCAAGGCCATGTGCTGACGGCCAATGACAACTTTCTGCGCACCATGGGCTATAGCGCCGAGCAGATCATCGGCCAGCATCACCGCATGTTTGTGGATGAGGAGACCCGAGCCTCTGCCGAGTACGCCCAGTTCTGGCAGCGCCTGGCGGCAGGCCTGCATGACAGCGGCCGCTACCGCCGCATCAACAGCCAGGGCGAGGATGTGTGGCTGCAGGCCAGCTACAACCCGATCTTTGACAGCCAGGGGCAGCCGCGCAAAGTCATCAAGTACGCAACCGACATCACCGAGCAGCAGCAGCATGAAGACGATGCCCGAGGCCAGCTCCAAGCCATTGCCAAGGTACAGGCCATCATCGAGTTCGATCTGAACGGCAACATCCTCACGGCCAACGATCTGTTCCTGCAGACCATGGGCTACTCCCTCGCCGAAGTCGTTGGCAGGCACCACAGCATGTTTGTCCAGCCGCACGAGCGCCAATCCCCGGCCTATCAGCATTTCTGGCACAAGCTGGCCCTGGGGCATCACGATGCGGGCCAGTACCTGCGCATAGGCAAGGCTGGCCGCCAGATCTGGATCGAAGCCAGCTACAACCCCATACTCGATGCCGAAGGCCGCCCCTTCAAGGTCGTCAAGTTCGCCACCAACATCACACGCCGCGTGACCGCGGCGCAAACCCTGCGCGCCACGGTGGAGGGGCTGACCGAAAGCGCCAACCATGCGCGCCAGGCCAACGAGCTGGCCCAGGACGCCTGCAGCGTGGCCGAGGCCGGCGGCCGCACCGTGCAGGATGTGGTGACCACCATGGAATCCATCAGCGCCAGCTCGCGCAAGATCAGCGACATCATCGGCATGATGGACTCCATCGCCTTCCAGACCAATCTGCTGGCGCTCAACGCCGCCGTGGAAGCGGCCCGCGCCGGTGACCAGGGACGCGGCTTTGCCGTGGTGGCCAATGAGGTGCGCCAGCTGGCCCAGCACAGCGCCGAAGCCGCCAAGGAGATCAAGCAGCTGATCCAGACCTCGGTCGCCCAGGTCACCCAGGGGGTGACGCAGGTGCGCGAAGCCGGCACCACCATGGCCGAGATCGTGAACTCATCGCGCCAGGTCACGCAGATCATGGGCGAAGTGGTACAGACTTCGCTGACCCAGTCCGCCAGGCTGCGCGAGGTCACCGACGACCTGACGGCTCAGGATGTCTCGAGCAACCATGGCTCAGGCAAGCCGCGCCCCGCCGTGCCGCTGCAGGCATCGGCTCGCGAGCAAGCCACGATCGCTATCAGAAATGCAGCTGTCAGCGCTTATTGATAAAGCGCTTCAGGCATGTTTCACAAATTGGGCCCGAGCCGCTGCACAGGCAGTGGCTCGGGCCTTGATTTATCTGGACGTATTCAACCCAGCTGTCCCAGCACCAACCTGACCATGCGATCGCAGCGCGCGGCCAGTCCTTCGTCATGGGTGACCATCACGAACGCCGTGCCGTGGCTGCGTGCGAGCTCCAGCATCAGCGCAAACACCGTATCGGCCGTACCGCGGTCCAGATTACCCGTGGGCTCATCGGCCAGCACGCAGGCCGGACGCGTGACCAGGGCACGCGCAATGGCCACACGCTGACGCTCGCCACCCGACAGCTCGGCCGGACGATGCGCCATGCGCTGGCCCAGGCCCACGGCGCGCAGCATCTCGGCCGCGCGGTCCATGCAGTCCTCCTTGGCGTCGCGTCGGATGCGCAGCGGCATGGCCACATTCTCCTGGGCCGAAAATTCGGCCAGCAGGTGGTGGAACTGGTAGATGAAGCCCAGGTGCCGGTTGCGCAGCGCGCCCTGCTTTTGCGGGCTGAGCTGGTGCAGGGGCTGGCCCATGAGGCTGACGCTGCCGGTGGTGGGCGCATCCAGCCCGCCCAGCAAGTGCAGCAAGGTGGACTTGCCCGAGCCCGAGGCTCCGACGATTGCCAGCGTCTCGCCCGCCTGAACCTGCAGGTCCACGCCCTGCAGCACGGTCACATCCAGTTTGCCTTCGGCAAAGCGCTTGGTCAGGCCGCGTGCCTCCAGCACGGTCCGGTCCATCACAACATCATTCATAACGCAGTGCCTCCGCAGGGTTCACGCGGCTGGCACGCCAGCTGGGGTAAATCGTTGCCACAAAAGAAAGAATCAGGGAAATCACGGCGATCGGCACGATGTCCGTGGACTGCGGCTCGCTGGGCATCTTGCTGATCAGGTAGATGTCCTTGGGCAGGAAGTTGGCATGCAGCGCCTGCTCTATGGCCGGCACGATGACGTCGATATTGAAGGCAATCGCCAGCCCCAGCGCCAGACCGGCCAAGGTGCCGATGACGCCGACCATGGCGCCCTGCACCATGAAGATGCCCATGATGGACGAGGGCGAGGCCCCCAGGGTGCGCAGGATGGCAATGTCGGCACGCTTGTCCTGCACGCTCATCACCAGGGTGGACACCAGATTGAAAGCCGCCACGGCCACGATCAGGGTCAGGATGATGAACATCATGCGTTTTTCGAGTTGCACGGCGGCAAACCAGGTCTTGTTCTGCTGCGTCCAGTCACGGATGAACAAACGATCCGTCAAGGTGTCCGCCAGCTCATGTGCCACGCGCGGAGCCTCATGCAAATCCTTGAGCTTGAGGCGAATGCCGGTCGGCCCTTCCAGGCGGAAGATGCGCTGTGCATCCTCGTAATGCATCATCACCAGCGCCGAGTCATATTCGTAGTGACCGGAATCGAAAGTACCGGCCACCGTCATCTGTTTCATGCGCGGCAGCACGCCGGCCGGGGTGACCTGTCCGCTGGGAGCGATCAGCGTGATCACATCGCCCTCGCTCACTCCGAGGTTGCGCGCAAGCTCGATGCCGAGAACCACCTTGAACTCGCCGGGCACCAGACGCTTGAGCACCTCCCCGCTGGTGGCTGCCAGATCGGTCACCTCGCCTTCACGCGCCGGATCGATACCGCGCACCAAGGCGCCTTTCATATCCTCGCCGCGCGCCAGCAATGCCTGAGCCGCCACGAAAGGCGCGGCCCCCACCACGTCGGGGTTGGCTCTGGCCTCGCGCATGGTGCGCTCCACATCGGGCAGCGGCGCGCCCTGCGGGGCGTAGATTTCCACATGGGAGACGACGCTGAGCATGCGATCCCGCACTTCCTTCTGGAAGCCGTTCATCACGCTCAGCACAATGATCAGCGCCGCCACGCCCAGCGCAATGCCAAGCATGGAGACACCCGAGATAAAGGAGATGAAGCCATTGCGGCGTGTGGCGCGCCCTGCACGGGTATAGCGCCAGCCCACGGCCAGTTCGTAGGGAAATTGCATGTTGCCAGCATTGTGGCATTGCCGGTAATGCCCCGCCGGCGGCGCCAGCCTTATGCAATCTGACTGCCCGCCCCCTCTATCGAGGCGGCCTGCTGCGCCCTATGCGCGGCAGATCCGCGTATTGCTCCTGCTGCTCCAGCGTCACCGAATGGGCCTGGAGCTTGGCCAGCAGGTCGTCAAACAAGGCCAGCTCCTCATCGCTGAGGACAGACACGATGTCGGCATGAATCTTGACCATCTCGGGCAGGATAAGGCCGTACATGTGCCGCCCCTCATCGGTCAGATACATGGCCACGCGCCGGCGGTCTCCATCCAGAGGCTTGCGCAGCACCCAGCCTTTCTCCTCCAGACCGCTCAGCGCCCGAGAGGTGCGCGCCCTGTCCAGTTGCACCTTCTGTGCCAACTCGGAGGACAGCAAACCCTCCTCGGTCGCCAGCGTCGCCATCACGCCCCATTCGCGACGCGTGAGGCCGAAGCGGGCCTCGCACATGCGCATGGCCATTCCGCCCGCCACACCAAAGAAGCGGCTGATGCGAAACAACAGCATCTGCTGAATGGAGGTGGGTTGTCGGGTATTCACGGGGATGAGTTGATTAGATCAATTATGGATGTCACTTCTACAGTGGGCATTCCCAATACAGAGACAAAGGGGAGTGCTGGGGATTTTCGCAAATGCCAGCACTTTCCTCAGACCAGAGAGTGATTCCATGGCCCGCCTGACTGCACCCCGCCGCCTTCTTCAAACCAGCCTGGCTCTGCTGCTGGGCTGCACGGCATTCGCCTCCCAGGGCCAGCCTGCCGATGGCGCCGCCGCCTCTGCCTGGCCCGGCAAGCCGGTTCGACTGATCGCCTCCTTCGCTCCCGGAGGGGCTGTGGACATACTGGCGCGCGGCGTAGGAGAAGTACTTCAACGCGAAACCAGGCAGCCCTTCGTTGTTGAAAACCGCACCGGCGCCGGCGGCAACATAGGAGCCGATTACGTCGCCAAGGCTGCCGCCGACGGCTACACCATGCTGATCGGCCTGGACACGAGCTTCACCGTCAACCCGCTGATCTACAAAAGCATGCCGTTCAAAAATGGCGACCTGCGTCCCGTCATGGTGTTCGCCTCGCAAGGCATGCTGATGGCTGTCAGTCCCAAAACCAATATCAAGACACTGGAGCAGTTCATCGCCCGCGGCAAGGACAAGGGCCTGACCCTGGGCTCCGCCGGCTATGGAACCCCCGGCCATCTGGCCTCCAGCATCCTGACCTACGCCACCGGGGCCAAGGTCAACCACGTGCCCTACAAAGGCAATGCACCTGCCACGCTGGCGATGCTCTCGGGCGAAGTGGATGGCGGCGTCATCAGCTCCACCGCCATGCTGCCCCATGTGACCACTGGAAAGATCACGGCGCTGGCGGTGACCACGGCCCAGCGCAACCCCTTGCTGCCGGAAGTTCCCTCGGTGGCAGAGCTGGGACACAAGGAGCTGCAGCAGGAAGTGCTTTTCGCTGCCTGGGTACCCAGCAGCACACCTGAGCCGCTGGTTCAGAAAATCCGGGCCCAGTTCGAGAAGGCCATGAAGGACGGCACGCTGCGCGAGCGCATGCGTGTCAACGACATGGTCTACGAAGGGCTGACAGGCGATGCGGCCGTCAAGCGCATTCAGGCCCTGGCCGACCGCTATCGCGTCCTGGCCCAGGCCACCGGCATGAAGATGGAATAAGGCCTCCAGCCGACCTACAGCCAATAACAACAACGACCCGCATTTCATGACTCGCCCCAACATCATCTTTATCGTCGCCGACGATCTCGGCTATGCCGACCTGGGCTGCTACGGCGGCCGCGATGCCGAGTTCGGCCCGGTATCCCCGGTGCTCGACCGCCTGGCCTCCAACGGCCTCAGGCTCACCCAGGGCTATGCCAACTCACCCGTGTGCTCGCCCACGCGTTTTGCCTTGGCCACGGCGCGCTATCAATACCGCTTGCGCGGTGCGGCCGAAGAGCCCATCAACAGCAAGACGCGCGGTACGCCGCTGGGCGCCAGGCTGGGCCTGCCGCCCGAGATCCCCACCGTTGCCTCGCTGCTCAAGGGCGCGGGCTACCGCACGGCACTGATAGGCAAATGGCATCTGGGCTACCCTCCCCACTTCGGCCCGCTGCGCTCAGGCTACGAGGAATACTTCGGCCCCATGTCGGGCGGCGTGGATTACTTCACCCATCTGAGCAGCTCGGGCCAGCACGACCTGTGGGTGGGCGAAGAGGAGCACCACGACGAAGGCTATCTGACCGACCTGCTGTCCCAGCGCAGCGTGGACTTCGTCAACCGCATGAGCGCGGGCGATGCCCCCTTCTTCCTGAGCCTGCACTACACGGCCCCGCACTGGCCCTGGGAAACCCGTGATGACCGAGAGACCGCCGAGCAACTGGGAGCAGGCATCACGCATCTGGAAGGAGGCAATATTCACCAGTACCGCCGCATGATTCATCACATGGATGAGGGCATTGGCTGGATCGTCGAAGCACTGAGCAAGAACGACCAGCTCGACAACACCCTGATCGTCTTCACCAGCGACAACGGCGGCGAGCGCTTCTCGGACAGCTGGCCTCTCGTGGGCGGCAAGATGGACCTGACCGAAGGCGGCATCCGCGTGCCCTGGATCGCCCACTGGCCTGCCGTGATCGAGGCCCATCGCAGCAGTGCCCAGCCATGCATGACCATGGACTGGTCGGCCACTGTGCTGGATGCAGCCGGTGTGAGCGCCGCCCCCGACTACCCGCTGGACGGCATCTCCCTGCTACCCCTGCTGCGCACCGACGGTGCGGAGTTTGCCCGGCCTCTGTACTGGCGCATGCTCTACCGCAACCAGCGCGCACTACGCGAAGGCGAATGGAAATACCTGCGCGTGGAAGACAACGAATACCTGTTCAATCTGGCGCAGGACGAGCGCGAGCGTGCCAATCTGGCCGGACAGCAGCCCGAGCGCCTGCAGGCCATGCGCCAGCGCTGGGACGACTGGAATGCCAGCATGCCCGCCATCGCCGATGATGCCAGCTACAGCCTGGTCTACACCCTGAAAAATATGCCCGCGAGGTGACAAAGCACCCCGCACCATGCCCGGGCGGCGGCCATGCCCGACAATAGCGCCCATGTCTTTGACCGCGCCTTTGCTGCCTGCCGCCCAAGCCCTGGGCACAGGCGCCTCTGAAATCATTGTTGCCTATGCCAGCGGCCCTGCCGACATTCCCCAGGCCTGGGACGGTTTGCAACTCCCTTACCTGCAGGCCTTGCTGGCAACACTGACGCCGACCTCGCTGGTGCAGGGCGACGAGATGGACTTCTCTCCCCCGCACGAGCGAGCCCTGGCCCGTGGCATGCAGCTGCCCGATACACCCGGGCTGATTCCCTGGGCTGCGCTGGCGGCTGGAGACAGCAGCCAGGCCTGTGCCTTCATCACGCCCTGCCACTGGCATATCACGCCGGACCAGGTCCATCAGACCGACCCGGCCAGCGCGCCACTGGACGAAGACGAATCCCGCCAGCTGCTGGCGCTGATCGCGCCCTGGTTCAGCGACGACGGCATCACGCTGGAATATCTGCGCGCCGACCTCTGGCTGGCACGTGGTGCGGCTTTCAAGGGCCTGGCCACCGCATCGATGGACCGTGCGCTGGGCCGCGACGTGCGTCCCTGGATGCCCGACCCGATTCAGGGAGCCATCATTCAGCGTCTGCAGACCGAGCTGCAGATGCTGCTCTACACCCATGTCTTCAATGACCGACGTGCCGAACGCGGCCTGCCGCCCATCAACTCCTTCTGGGTGCATGGCACGGGAGACCTCGCCAGCCTGCCCACTGCGAGCTCTCGGGCGGTGTGCGTGGATGATCTGCGCCACACCGCTCTGCAAGGCAATGTGCAAGGCTGGCAAAAGGCCTGGCAGGCGCTGGACAACGGCCTGATCGCCGAGCTGCAGCAGCGGGCTGCCCGCGGCGAACCGGTCTGGCTCACGCTCTGCGGCGAGCGCAATGCCGTGCAGTGGCAAAGCCAGCCACGCGGCCTGATGGACAGGATAAAGAGTGTTTTTGGCACGAAGCGCCTGCCTGATCTACGGGAAATGCTATGAAAATAATTCCCAGATCTGTCCCCAGCGATAGTGTCTCCGCACTGCTGCAAGCCAAGATTCATCCCTTGCTGGCCCAGCTCTATGCAGCGCGAGGCGTCTGCTCGGCCGACGAGCTGGACGATGCGCCGGCCCGGCTGCTGCCCCCCTCGGGCCTGCGCGGCATCGATGCTGCCGTGCAACTGCTGGCCGATGCCATAGCCGCGCAAAAGCGCCTGTGCATCGTCGCCGACTATGACTGCGATGGCGCAACCGCCTGCGCCGTGGGCCTGCGCGGCCTGCGCATGCTGGGCGCGGCCCATGCCGACTATCTCGTGCCCGACCGCGTGGTCGACGGCTACGGCCTGACCGCCCCCATCTCGCGGCGCGTCAAGGAGACCGGTGCCGACATGCTGATCACCGTGGACAACGGCATTGCCAGCGTGGAAGGCGTGGCCGTGGCCAAGGAGCTGGGGATGTCGGTCGTTGTGACCGACCATCATTTGCCCGGCGACCACCTGCCGCCAGCGGACGCCATCGTCAACCCCAACCAGCCTGGCTGCGAGTTCGCGAGCAAGTCCATGGCCGGCGTGGGCGTAATGTTCTATGTGCTGCTGGCCCTGCGCACCGAGCTGCGCAACCGCGGCCGCTTTGATCGCCACAACCAGCCCAGGCTGGAGCAATTGCTGCCCCTGGTCGCGCTAGGCACCGTGGCCGATGTGGTCAAGCTCGACGCCAACAACCGCCGCCTGGTGGCACTGGGCCTCAAGCAGATTCGCAAAGGCAGCATGCAGCCCGGCATACGCGCGCTGTTCGAGGCATCGGGCCGCCGCTTTGACATGGCCTCCACCATCGACTTCGGCTTTGCCCTGGGCCCGCGCATCAACGCGGCCGGACGGCTTGCCGACATGACCATTGGCATCGAGTGCCTGACCACGGAAGATGTCAGCCGCGCCGACAATCTGGCACGCATGCTGGACAGCATCAACCGCGAGCGCCGCGAGATCGAGGTCAGCATGCGCGAGCACGCCCTGCTCATGGCCGAAGGTCTGTGCGAGGACGGCATGACGCCGCCACCGGCCATCAGCGTGTTCGACCCCGACTTTCACGAAGGCGTGGTCGGCGTGGTGGCCTCGCGCATCAAGGACAAGCTGCACCGACCCACGTTTGTCTTTGCAGCCAGTGGCGCTCCAGGCAAGGAGCATGAGCTCAAGGGCTCGGGTCGTTCCATTCCAGGCTTTCATCTACGCGATGCGCTGGACCTCGTGAGCAAGCGCCACCCCGGTCTGATACTGCGTTTTGGCGGCCACGCCATGGCAGCAGGCTGCACCATAGAGGAAGCGCACTTTGACGAGTTCGAGCAGGCTTTTGCCCAGGTCGCCAGGGAGTGGCTGGATGCAGCCACACTGACGCGCAGGCTGGAGACCGACGGGCCGCTTTCGCCCCAATGGCTGGACACCAGCCTGATCGAACAAATGCAGCTGGCCGTCTGGGGCCAGGGCTTTGCCGCGCCGACTTTCAGCGAAGAGCTGGAAATCACCTCGCAGCGCCTGGTCGGCGAAAAGCATCTGAAGCTGGAGCTGCTGCACCATGGCTCCAAGATCGACGGCATCTGGTTCAACCACACCGACCCGCTGCCCGCGCGCACCACCCTGGCCTATCGCCTGGACATCAACGAATGGCGCGGCGAACGCAAGGTGCAGTTTCTCGTGGAAGCCGCGCAGGACTTCGAGGGTGGTGCCGGCAACATGGGCTTCTGATCTTCGCACCAGCCAAGACTGCCGCCACAGCGAACGTGGCAGCAGCCCTTTTCACGCTGCCCAACACTTAGAACTGTGCCCAGCTCTCGTCATCCGCAGTGCTCGCGACCAACCGGGCCTTGGGCCTGGACTCTGTCAGCCTGGGGAGGGCTGCCGCAGGCTTGATCGCCTTGATCGTCGCAGACACTTTCGCAAGCGATATAGGTGTGGTCGCGAAAGCCTCGACATTGCGTCCCATCTTGAAGACAGACACCACTTCGGCCAGGCGACGCGCCTGCTCCTGCATGGACAGTGCCGCCGCACTGGACTCCTCCACCAGCGCCGCGTTCTGCTGCGTCATCTGGTCCAGATTGCTCACTGCCTGATTGACCTGATTGATGCCGTCGCGCTGCTCCGTGGACGAAGCCGTGATCTCCCCGATCAGGTCGCTGACGCGACGCACGCTGGCCACGATCTCGCTCATGCTCTGGCCCGCCAGCTCCACCTGCTGCGAGCCCGACTGCACATTGTCCACGCTGGTGGTGATGAGCTGCTTGATCTCCTTGGCCGCCTCGGCACTGCGCTGCGCCAGGCTGCGCACCTCGCCCGCCACCACGGCAAAGCCACGGCCCTGCTCACCGGCACGTGCCGCTTCCACGGCCGCATTCAGGGCCAGGATATTGGTCTGGAAGGCAATGGAGTCGATCACGCCGATGATGTCGGCAATCTTGCGGCTGCTGTCGGTGATCTGGCCCATGCTCTGCACCACCTGCTGCACCACGCGACCGCCTTGCTCGGCCGCCTGGGCGGCTGTCGATGCCAGCTGATTGGCCTGACGCGCAGTATCGGCAGACTGGGTGACGGTGGCCGTCAGCTCTTCCATGCTGGCCGCCGTTTCTTCGAGATTGGCAGCAGTCTGCTCGGTACGGGCCGACAGGTCCTGGTTGCCCGTGGCAATCTGACCCGAGGCCGAAGAGACGGATTCCACACCCGAGCGCACCTGGCCAACGACGGAGCGCAGGCGCTCGGCCATGGCGTTCAGGGACTTGAGCAGACGGCCCAGTTCGTCTTCGCGGCCATGCCCGGTTCTGAAGCTCAGATCGCCTTCGGCAATCGCATCTGCCAGCTCCACGGCCTCGAGCAGAGGCTGGGTGATGGAGCGCATGATGATCAGGCCAGTCACCAATCCCAGCAACATGATGATGCAGCAAGCGACGGCTATCACCACATAGGCCTTGGAGCGGCTGGACTCACCCAGCTCCAGCGCCTGCACCCGGTAACGATCCTGCAGCTGCACATAGGAATCCAGGGCCGCATAGTACTTTTGCGCCATCGGGTTGAGCCGCTCTTCGATCAGCTTTTGCGAACGCTCGAAATCCTTGGCTTGACGGGCCTGATCTACCTCCTTGTTCACCGCAAACAAGGCATCTCTATGCGTGTTCACATCGGCCATCAGGCTCTTGGCCTCTTGCGTATGAACCTGTGCCAGCACCTTGTCGCGCAACTCGTTGATGCTGGAGATCAGGCCGGCCATGGCCTTGTACTGGTGCTCGACCAGATTCTCTTCCGTGGACATGGCAGCCGCCGTGAAGCGATCCATGCTCATCTGGGTCAGGATACGCCACTCCCTGGCCTGCGCAGCAGCAGTCTGCGCTTCCACCACCGCCGTAAGAACGCCCTCGTTGACACGTTTGGAATAAGCCAGGCTGCCTGCCACCAGCAACAACATGCCCGCCAGAAGACCGATCACCAATACCCACAGCTTCCGGGCCACGGTGAATTGAAACAACTTCATGAACCAACCAATCCAGACAAAAGAACCCACACACAGGCACGTCCGCATCGTGAACTACGGGCTGGCTTGTGCATGACTCTGCCGGTCAATTCCTGGCCCCTGACGTCCTCCCTCCACCTCCACGGGGCACTCTCCCCGAGGCTGCTTCAATATATTAATAATTGTTACAACTGCTTTGCATATTGCGCACGACTGAAGTTCTCAGTACTTTCCCGCTTTTCGACACAGCTGGAGTTGGCGAGCCAGAATGAAAAAGCCCGCCGCCTCCTGTCAGAAGCGGCGGGCTTGCAAGCGGGTGTCAGCCTGCGGTTTAGAAGGTTTCCCAGTCCCCATCGTCAGAGTCCGCAGCAGGCTTGGCCTTGCCGGCACTCAGTGCAGTGGGAGCCGGTCCAGCAGGCGCTTTCTTGATCGCGGGTCTGACTGGGGCAGCAGTCTGCTTCACTGGCGCCATGGCTGGCATGGCACGGTTGGTCGAACGCTGGGGTGCTGCAGCCTTGGCATAGCCGGTTTCATGGCCGAGCTTGAAGACAGACACCACTTCGGCCAGGCGACGCGCCTGCTCCTGCATGGACAGTGCCGCCGCACTGGACTCCTCCACCAGCGCCGCGTTCTGCTGCGTCATCTGGTCCAGATTGCTCACTGCCTGATTGACCTGATTGATGCCGTCGCGCTGCTCCGTGGACGAAGCCGTGATCTCCCCGATCAGGTCGCTGACGCGACGCACGCTGGCCACGATCTCGCTCATGCTCTGGCCCGCCAGCTCCACCTGCTGCGAGCCCGACTGCACATTGTCCACGCTGGTGGTGATGAGCTGCTTGATCTCCTTGGCCGCCTCGGCACTGCGCTGCGCCAGGCTGCGCACCTCGCCCGCCACCACGGCAAAGCCACGGCCCTGCTCACCGGCACGTGCCGCTTCCACGGCCGCATTCAGGGCCAGGATATTGGTCTGGAAGGCAATGGAGTCGATCACGCCGATGATGTCGGCAATCTTGCGGCTGCTGTCGGTGATCTGGCCCATGCTCTGCACCACCTGCTGCACCACGCGACCACCTTGCTCGGCCGCCTGGGCGGCTGTCGATGCCAGCTGATTGGCCTGACGCGCAGTATCGGCAGACTGGGTGACGGTGGCCGTCAGCTCTTCCATGCTGGCCGCCGTTTCTTCGAGATTGGCAGCAGTCTGCTCGGTACGGGCCGACAGGTCCTGGTTGCCCGTGGCAATCTGCCCCGAGGCCGAAGAGACGGATTCCACGCCCGAGCGCACCTGGCCAACGACGGAGCGCAGGCGCTCGGCCATGGCGTTCAGGGACTTGAGCAGACGACCCAGTTCGTCATGACGATCATTGCGTACCGTTGCCGTCAAATCGCCGGCAGCGATGGAGTCGGCCAGAGTTACCGCCTCATTCAACGGAGCGATGATCGAGCGCAGGATCAGAGCCGCCATCGCCAGGCCAAGCAGAACGATCAGGCCGCAAACCAGACCGATAGCCACATAGGCCTGAGACTGGCGTGCTTCGCCATCGGCAATCGCACGCTGGCTGTGTTGCTCCTGCAACTGCACAAACTTGCGCTGCGCATCCACGTAGACCTTGGCGTTGGGACGCAGCCGCTTTTCAACCAGATCGAAGGCCGCCGCAAAATCATTGTCCTTGCGCGCGGCCTGCACGGCGGCATTACTCTCCAGCGTCGCGCGCCTGTGCTCGGCGACCTCGTCCAGCACCTTGCGTGATTCCTCGTCAGTGACCAGCTCGTTGAGCTTTTTCTGCAGCTCGGTGATATGCGCAATCCCGTCACTCATCAGCTTTCGCTGCTGCTCCACCAGGTTTTCCTCGGAAGAAATGGCCGCGACGATGGAGCGATCAACGCTCTGCTCGGTCAAATGACGCCACTCGCTGGCAATATTGGCTGCCATTCGGGTACGCGTGGCCTCCTTGGAGATGCTCACGTACACGCGATCCAGATAGATCAGACTGCCTGCAGACACCAGCAGCAAGCCCGCCAGCAAGCCAATCACCAAAGCCCACAGCTTTTGTGACACAGAGAACTGATTCAATTTCATTTTTTATCCATCTCAATAGATCAAGCAACACCGTGGCAGCCTTAACGAATTCAGAAACTCACAAGCGCTGTAGCCAATCCTTAATCGGCATACTGGCCGGAGATTTAAGCTTTGTTACAAGCCACGACCGCAACAGCGCTAGTGCCATGACACAAATCATGATTGCGTACAGCCGCCTACAATCAAGCCGTGTCCAAAACCTATCTGAACGCCGATCTGCACTGCCACTCCGTCGTCTCCGACGGCACTCTGACGCCCGAGCAACTGGCTCTGCGTGCTGCCGAGCGGGGGGTGGAGCTCTGGGCGCTGACCGATCACGACGAGGTCGGCGGCCAGCACCGGGCAGCAGCCGCAGCCAGGTCAGCAGGGCTGGACTATCTGACAGGCACTGAAATTTCCGTCAGCTTCTCGGGCAGCGGCGTACACATCGTGGGCCTGGGCTTTGACGCCGACAATGCCGCTCTGACCCAAGGCCTGTACGACACGCGCAACGGCCGCGGTCCACGCGCCCGCGAAATGGCCAGGCAGCTGGAACTGGCCGGCATTGCAGGCGCCTATGAAGGAGCACTGCGCCATGCAGGCAACCCCGAGCTGATCTCGCGCACCCACTTTGCGCGCTTTCTCGTCGAAAGCGGAGTCTGCAGCGACACCTATGAAGTCTTCAAACGCTATCTGACAGAAGGCAAGCCCGGTTATGTCGCCCATGTCTGGGCGAATCTGGAGGACGCCGTGCGCTGGATCGTGGATGCCGGCGGCGTGGCCGTGATTGCTCACCCGGCGCGTTACGACCTGAGCCATAACGAGGAATATGCGCTGTTTTCCAAGTTCAAGGAACTCGGCGGCCAGGGCGTGGAGGTCGTGACCGGCAGCCACCGCCCGCACGAATATGCGATCTATGCCGATCTGGCCCTGGAATTCGGCCTGGCCGCATCACGCGGCAGCGACTTTCACAGCCCCGATGAATCGCAGATAGACCTGGGGCAGCTGCCCTATCTGCCCAGCCAGCTCACTCCCGTCTGGCAGCTGCTGCAGGACCGCATACAGCGTGCATAAATCACAGAGAGAGATGGCATGACCACCGTTTTTGAAGTCTATCCAGAGAACCCGCAACCGCGCATCATCAAGCAGGCGGCGGACATGCTGCGCAAGGGTGCCATTCTTGCCGTACCCACCGACTCCAGCTATGCCCTGGTCTGCCACCTGGACGACAAGAATGCCGTGGACCGCATGCGCCGCATCCGGCAGATCAACGACAAGCACCACCTCACGCTTCTGTGCCGCGACCTGTCCGAGCTGGCCAACTATGCCCGAGTGGACAACCGCCAGTACCGCTTGCTCAAGCTGGCCACGCCAGGCCCCTACACCTTCATTCTTGAAGCCAGCAAGGAAGTGCCCAAGCGCCTGAGCCACCCTTCGCGCAAGACCATCGGCCTGCGCGTGCCGGATCGCAAAGGTCTGCAACTGCTGCTGGAAGAACTGGGCGAGCCCTTGCTGGCCACCACCTTGATTGCGCCCGGCGAGACCGAGCCGCTCAATGATGCCGAGTCGATCCTGGAGCGCTTCCCCCATGAGCTGGACGCCGTGGTCGACTCCGGCGCCTGTCCGCAGCAACCCACCACGGTGCTGGACCTCACGCCCATGGCCTTGAACAATTCGCCCGTCGTGGTGCGCCAGGGCATGGGCAGCCTGAAAGACATAGGCCTTCAGGCCGAATAGGCACGGCCTCATGCAAGAAGAGCAGCGACCGCAAGACTTTGTTCAGCGCCACTGGCCCTGGCTCATCGTCTCTTTGTGCGCTTGCTCTTTGGTCGTGGCGCTGGCGTTTCGGCAGACATCCCAGCTATGGACGGTCTATGCCCTCGCCACCCTCTGGACGGCTTGGACGATTCTGGCTTATGCCAGAGGCAAGTCATTCCATGTCTCGCCAGGACTGTCGGCACAGGCGGATGACTCCATACTGCGCCGCAGAGTCCTGCTGGGAACGGCTATCTGCCTCCATTTCGGCTTTACCGTCGCAGCCATTTACGGCCATCTGCACGAAATTCGCTGAATCAAAGCTCTTCATAGGCCAGCTCGCGGGCACGAGCTGGACGCGCCTGAGCGGCCCCAACTCCGCGCGGAGCCGGCATGGCAGCAGGAGCCAGACCAGGCGACTCATCGTCATCGAGTTTGAAGGCCCCCACCGCCTGCTGCAGATCCTGTGTGCGCGCATTGAGCGCAGCAGCGGCTTGCGTGGCCTGCATGACCAGGGCCGCATTTTCCTGATTGGTGCTGTCCATGTGAGCCACGGCCGTATTCACATGGGCGATGCCCTCGCTTTGCTGCTGCAGCGCCCCGGAGATTTCGCTCAGCAGACCTGTGACCTGACCCACGGACTGCATGATTTCCTTCATGGTGCTGCCGGCCTGGCCCACCAGGCCAGAGCCGCTTTCCACCTGAGTCACGCTGGCCGTGATCAGCTCCTTGATCTGTTTGGCTGCTTCGGCACTGCGCTGCGCCAGCGAGCGCACCTCGCTGGCCACCACGGCAAAGCCACGCCCCTGCTCTCCGGCGCGGGCCGCTTCCACGGCCGCATTGAGGGCCAGGATATTGGTCTGGAAGGCGATGCCTTCAATGACCTGAATGATGTCCACAATCTTGCGCGAGCTGCCGCTGATGGCATCCATGGTGTGAACGACCTGGTCCACCACATTACCGCCACGTCCGGCCGTGGCCGATGCAGCGACCGCCAGAGAGCTGGCCGAGTGAGCGCGCTCTGCGTTCTGGCGCACGGTGACGGTGAGCTGCTCCATGCTGGCTGCGGTTTCGGTCAGCGCGCTGACCTGCTGCTCGGTGCGGCTGGAGAGGTTGATGTTGCCCGCATCGATTTCATAGGCCGAAACAGCCAGCGAATCGGTGGACTGCTTGATACGGCCCACCAGCTCGGTCAGCGTGTCTTCCATGGTGCTCAGCGCAGTCAGAAGACGGCCGAACTCGCCTTCGGCATTCGAAGAGAATTCCTTGCTCAAATCACCTGCCGCCACGGTCTCGGCAATCAGGATGGCTTCCTGCAAGGGAGCCACGATGCGGCGGCGCAGGCTGATCCAGGACCAGGTGCAGGAAATGCAGACCCAGGCACCCAGTGCCAGCAACCACCAGCGCGAACGCTCGACTTCCGCCATCAAGTTCTGCGACTGCTGCGCCGTGAGCGAGCCCGCCTTCAACACATCCAGCACATCAGACATCGCTGACCAGGCAATTCCCATCAAAGCCAGGACAAAAACACTGATGCTGACAAATGCAATCACCAGTCGCTTGCTTACCGTCATATTGATCCCCTTGCCCTGTCCTGCCGAACGCCGTGTTATGTATTGATTTCGTCAACCCGCACAAAACCTGTTCCGCTGTGCAGGCAGCAACCACGGATTTGCGCGAGTTGCATTTTGCAACATCTGGTTTACCACACAACTATGTGCAACCCGTATTTCTGCAACAGCAAACGGCTTGTCCCGGCACAAGACAGCAGCTTGGCGCGGCGTCTGAGACAATCAGTGCGTGGAACTCACCGAACTCATACAAACCGTACTGATTTACGCACTGCCCGTGCTGTTCGCCATCACCATCCATGAGGCGGCACACGGCTATGCTGCGCGTCACTTTGGCGACAACACGGCAGCCATGATGGGCCGCATCACGCTCAACCCCATCAAGCATATCGACCCTATCGGCACCATCTTGATGCCGCTGCTGCTGTATTTCGCTACCTCTGGCGCGTTTCTTTTCGGCTACGCCAAGCCCGTGCCCGTGCGCTTTGACCATCTGCGCCACCCCAAGCGCGACATGATCTGGGTAGCGCTGGCCGGTCCCGCCTCCAATTTCGTGCAGGCCGTTTTCTGGGGCCTGCTGCTGATCGTCTTGGTAGGCTCAGGTCTGCACGAGCGCTTCTTCCTCGAGATGTGCCGCGCCGGCATTCTGGTCAATCTGGTGATGTGGGCCTTCAATCTCTTTCCGCTGCCGCCTTTGGACGGCGGCCGCATTCTGGTCGGTCTGCTGCCCTGGAAGCAGGCGCAACTGGTGGCGCGTGTCGAGCCCTATGGCTTTTTCATTGTCATGGCACTGGTGATTGCCGGTGTGGTCGGCAGCTACTGGCTGCGCCCGTTGATGAGCCTGGGCTACTCGGCCATCGATTTGATCCTCTACCCCTTCATGGCCTTGCTGCGCTGAACCCCGCACCTGGTCTGCTACTGATATCTGTTGTTGATCCCTATGAGCACCACCCGTTTTCTGACCGGCATCACCCCCAGCGGCACCCCACACCTGGGCAACTACGCAGGCATGATGCGCCCCGCCATCGAAGCCAGTCGCGACAAGAATGTGGAGAACTTCTACTTTCTGGCCGACTACCACGCGCTCATCAAGTGCCAGGACCCCGAGCGCGTGCAGCGCTCGACCATCGAAATCGCCGCCAGTTGGCTGGCCGCCGGTCTCGACCCCGAGCATGTGACCTTCTACCGCCAGTCGGACATCCCCGAGATTCCGGAGCTGACCTGGTTCCTGACCTGCGTGACCGGCAAGGGCCTGCTCAACCGTGCCCACGCCTACAAGGCGGCGGTGGACAAGAACAACGCATCCGGCAGCGAACCTGACGACGGCGTGACCGCCGGTCTCTTCATGTATCCCGTGCTCATGGGTGCCGACATTCTGATCTTCAACGCCAACAAGGTTCCTGTGGGCCGCGATCAGGTGCAGCATCTGGAGATGGCGCGCGACATGGCGTCAAGCTTCAACCATATCTACGGCGGCGAGTACTTCACGCTGCCTGAGGCCGTGGTGGAGGAGTCTGTAGCCACCCTGCCCGGCCTTGACGGCCGCAAGATGAGCAAGAGCTACAACAACACGATTCCGCTGTTTGCGCCGCGTGAACAGCTCAGGAAGCTCATCAACAGCATCACCACCGACTCGCGCGCCCCCGGCGAGGCCAAGGAAGTCGAAGGCTCGGCACTATTCCAGATCTATCAGGGCTTTGCCAGCGAAGAGGAAAGCGCCGCCCTGCGCCAGCAATATGCCGAAGGCATTGCCTGGGGCGATGCCAAGCAGACACTGTTCGAGCGCATCGACCGTGAAATCGCCCCCATGCGCGAGCGCTATGAATACCTGATTGCCCACCCCGCAGAGCTGGAAGAGATTCTTCAGGCCGGTGCCGTCAAGGCACGCAAGCTGGCGACTCCTTTGCTGCAGCAGCTGCGCGGCGCCGTGGGCATCCGCAATCTGGCGCAGGCCAGCAAGGCCAAGACCAAGGCCGCCAAGACTGCACTGCCCCAGTTCAAGCAGTATCGCGAATCCGATGGCCAGTTCTACTTCAAACTGGTGGCCGCTGACGGTCAACTGCTGCTGCAAAGCCTGGGCTTTGCAGCCCCCAAGGAAGCGGGCCAGAACATTGCCCAGTTGCAGCGTGAAGGCGCGACGGCTCTGGCGGCCATCAAGCCGCGCCTGCAAATACTGGATGGTGTCAGCGATGATCTGGTGATCCAGGCTCTGGAACAACTGCGTGAGGCGGCCGAGCAATAGCTCCTCGCTGCCCGATGGACGCTGCCTCTGCACTCGCGAGGCAGCGCGGATTTAATCCTTCGCAATAAAGGAACTACCGATGCGCATTGCTGCCCTGGATGACGATCCACTACAACTGGAACTGTTGCAACAAGTCGCGACGGAAGCCGGGCACAGCTGTCACTCCTATCTCAAGGGGGCTGCCCTGCAGCAAGCCCTGCGCCGCGAAAGCTTCGATCTGCTGCTGATTGACTGGGAGCTGCCCGATGTCAAGGGACCCGATATCGTGCGCTGGGTGCGCGAGCAGATCAGCAAGGAAGTGCCGATCATCTTCGTGACCCACCGCAGCGAAGAGGCCGACATTGTCGAAGGCCTGGCCTGCGGCGCCGATGACTTCATGATCAAGCCCGTACGTGCGGGCGAGCTGCGTGCTCGCATCTCCGCTCTGCTGCGCCGCGCCTATCCGCTGACCGCACAAAGCGTGCTGAACTTCGGCCCCTACCGCTTTCTCACCACCACCAATGGCATAGAGATGGACGGCCAGCCCGTGGAGGTCACGCACCGTGAATACACGCTGGCACTGACGCTGTTCCAGAACCAGGGCCGCTTGCTCTCGCGCGATCATCTGCGCGAAGTCGTCTGGGGCCATAACGCCGAGGTGCAATCGCGCTCGCTGGACACCCATGTCTCGCGCCTGCGCAATCTGCTGAACCTGCGCGCTGGTCAGCCCTATGCCATTTCAGCCGTTTATGGCTATGGTTACCGCCTGGACGCCCCCGAAGCTGCGCAGCCCGCAGCCCCAGCTGCCTGAGTCCGGCAGCCCCCATAACCCCGCTTCCAAAAATGCCTGATTTACGTCAAAACCTCTTTTCCGTCCGCTCCCCCATGCCCATTCTGGGTGCAGGCATGCTGTGGGTGGCGTTTGGAGGGATGACGGCAACAGGTCTGGCCCATGCCCAGATCACGCCCCGCGGCAACGATGCCATTGCCCACCGCGTGGTGACTGGAGATACGCTGGAGATGCTGGCAGCACGCTATCTGGGCGACCACAAGCGCTGGACAGCGCTGCAAAGCCACAACAAGGTGGAAGACCCCTTGCGTCTGCGTCCCGGTTCGTTGCTGGAGATTCCCACGCGCCTGTTGCGCGCCGCAATGGCTTCGGTGGTGTTTGTGCAAGGCGATGTGCAAAGCACACGCTCTGTGAGCCATCTCGCAGACTCCGTCAACCCGCCACCTCAGCCCGTGCAAAAAGGCCAGCTGCTGCAGGAAGGCGATTCGCTCCAGGTTCCGGCCAATGCCTTTGTCTCCGTGCGTCTGGCAGATGGCTCACTGGTGCGCGTGCAGTCTGAATCCGATGTCGAGCTGCGCCAGATGCGCCGCAAAGGCCGAGCCGGCAGTCTGCAGTCCGTCATCGATTTGCGCGAGGGCACGATCGAAGCAAAAGTGTCCAGGCAGGCCAATGGCGAGCGCCGCTTCGAGGTGCGCACCCCGGCAGCCTCGACCAGCGTGCGCGGCACCCAGTTTCTGGTAATGAGCGATGACGAGGGCCGCACGGCTGCTGCCGTCGACGAAGGCTCGGTCGCCGTGCAAACGGGCCAGCCCTCAGCCTTGCTCAGGCCAGGTCAAGGTCTGTCCGTTTCCGCAAACGGTCAGATCGGCAGGCCCACAGCCATGCTGGGGGCTCCCGATATTGCAGCCTGGCCCGCTCTTGTCGAAGACGCCAACTGGGTCAGCCTGCCCCTGCCTGCCATGGCTGGTGCAGTGCGCTACCAAGTGCTGCTGGCTCAGGACAAGGATCTGACCCAGATCGTGCGCGGTGGCCTGTTCACACGGTCACCTGCACGCCTGACGGGTGTGGAAGACGGCAGCTACATTGCGGCCATTCGCGCCATCGACGCCAACGGCATTCCCGGCAAACGCAGCCTGCAAGCATTGCGCGTCAAGGCTCATCCGGTGCCGCCGCTCTATGCGTCTCCAGCACCTGAAGCCACCATCGGACAGGGCCAGCACGGCCTGCAATGCACCCAGGTGGCGGAAGCCTCGGCCTACCGCATCCAGGTGGCCACCGCCGACGGCAGCTTTGCCCAGCCGCTCATCGACGCCAGCGACCTCAAGGACTGTGCCCTGCCTGCCGAGGCGCTGGCCAAGCTGCCTGTCGGCGAATATATGTGGCGCGTAGGCAGCATCCGCAAGCTCGGCAACGGCCAGCCAGACGCGGGCCCCTTCGCAGCCCCGCAAAAGATGAAACTGGCCCTGGCACCCAAATCGCCCGAGCTGCAGATCGGCGGCGCGCCCGGCGAAGGCAGCAGCCATATTCACTGGGCAGGTGAAGAGGGTCAACGCTACCGTATCGTGGTGGCCAGCGACGCCGGTTTTACTGCGCCCCTGATCGACACCTGGATGACCCAGCCTCAGTGGAGCACGCAGGGCCTGCCTCCTGGCACCTACTATCTGCAGATGCAGGTCGAGGATGCCAACGGCCTGCGCAGCAATCTCTCCGTCGCACGCCAATTCCAGACCGGCAACTGGGTGACCTCGTCCGAGGGGCAGGCGCTGACTTCCGGCGACGGTTCACGCCTGATGCGCCAGTAAAAACCATAGCTGCCAGCGCCTGAATTCCATGAAGCTTCATAGGATTCATATCTTGATCGCTTATGTGGCAAGCGCTGGAAGCTACTGTTTTATGAGCTTCTCACCGAATCACCCACATGGCTGAAGCTCCCAACCTGCGTAAAAACCGCTTGCAGGACCTGCGCCTGAGCTGGCTGCTGCTCAGCGCTTTCCTGCTCGGCATGACCTGGTGGCTCAGCGGCCCGGGGCAGCTGGCACGTCTCAACGGCCTTATTCAGGACACCTCGGCCTGGCTGCACCAGCGCCCTGCCTCGCCCGATGTTGTCATCGTGGCCATCGACGATGACAGCATCGGCAGCATAGGCCGCTGGCCCTGGCGGCGTGCACTGCACGCCGCCGTGCTGGAGCGCATCACTCAAGGGCAGCCCCGCGCCATCGGCATGGACGTGGTCTTCAGCGAGGAAGACTGGGACTACCCCGGCGACGATCTGCTGCTGCAACGAGCACTGCAAAAAAGCGGCAATGTAGTGCTGCCCGTCACGCGCGCCGCGCAAAGCGCTGCCACCGCCCCTTTACAAAGCCTTGCCAGCGAGGCTGCTGCTCTGGGGCACACCCAGATGCCTGTGGATGCCGACGGTGTGGTGCGACGCTTTTATGCGCAGGAAGGCAAGGCCGGCCAGCTCTGGTGGCACATGGCGCTGAGCCTGCACTGCGTGGGCCAGACCACCCACCCCTGCCAACCATCTGTTTCGACTCCAGCAAACCCGGTTGCAGCCAACTCCTGGCAAAGGTTGCAGCCCCAGTTCATCGCTTTTGCCCGGGCTTCGCGGGACCGCCAGAACAGCCTGGGCTCGCCGTTCACCACCTACTCCTATATCGACATCCTGCGCGGCGATATCCCTGCAGTCGCTTTTCGCGGCAAATACGTGCTGATTGGAGCCACTGCCGCTGGTCTTGGCGAAAAATTCACAGCCCCCATCGGCTTTGATGCGCGCCTGATCTCGAATGTGGAAATGCTGGGCCATGTGCTCAACGGCATCCTTCAGGACACACATCTGGAGCCAGCCACTGCCACACTCAACCGCAGCCTCAATGTGCTGCCCGTGCTGCTGGGCCTGCTGGCCCTGGCCTGGCTCGGCCCTTCTGGCGGGCTGATTTCCAGCATTCTGCTGGCCTTGCTCAGTCTGTCGATAGCCGGTTTGGCGCCGCGTTGGGGTCATGTGCAGACAGCCCCCGCTGCGGCACTGCTGAGCCTGTCGCTTGCCTACCCGCTCTGGAGCTGGCTGCGTCTGCGCGCCGCCACACGCTTTCTGGCGCTGGAGCTGCGCGACCTGCAAGGCCAGGGCCTGCCCACGCCCTCGCTCAAGAGCGATGCACTCGATCAGCGGATCGGCGCTGTGGAGCATGCCTCGCGCCAGCTGCGCGCATTGCATCACTTCGTCAGCGAAAGCCTGCGCCAGTTGCCCTCGGCCACTTTTGTCTGCGACCGCGAAGGGCTGCTGCTGCTTGCCAACACGGCCGCGCACCGCTATATCGAAAGCCTGGGACACAAACTCCAGCAAGGTGACGATCTCGTCGCCCTGCTCCGCGGCGTGAGCAGCGCCGGCAGCGACGGCGGCCGCACTGCCAGCAGCACACCACTGCTCACGCACAGCGCATTGCAGCAAGCCACTCTCTCACACCAGAGCGAAGGGCGCGACACCCAGGGCCGCCATCTGATGCTGCTGAGCCAGAGCTTCGAGGCACCGCCCACCTCAGGCTGGCTCATCACCCTGGTCGATATCAGCGACCTGCGCAGTGCACAGGCGCAGCGCGATCAGGCCATGCAGTTCATCTCCCACGATATCCGTGCCCCGATAGGCTCCATCATCACCTTGCTGGAGATGCAGCGCACAGGCAAGCGCATCGAGTCGCAAGATGCACTGTTTGACCGCATTGAGGGCTATGCCCAGTCGTCTCTTCAGCTGGCAGACGATTTTGTGCATCTGGCCAGAGCCCAGCAGCAGCAATACCGCCACGAAGTCCTGGATCTGGGTCTGCTGGCGGATCAGGCCGTCTCGGATTGCTGGGCCCTTGCCCAGCAGCAGAACATGCAACTGGTATTCCAGCTGCCGGATGCCGAAGCCTGCGTACATGGCGATCCCGGTCTGCTGCACCGCGCCGTCATCAACCTGCTGAGCAATGCCATCAAATACGGCAAGCCACAGACTGGGGATGGCGGTGCCCAAGTGGAAGTCGCTGTTGTCGAGCAAGACAGCCAATGGGGCATCGCCGTGCGCGATCACGGCTCCGGCATGGACGAAGCATCGCTGGCCAGACTCAGCCAGCCGTTCGAGCGCCTGCAGCAACACCAGCGCATGGATGGCGTGGGCCTGGGCCTGGCCTTCACGCGTACCGTGGCACAGCGCCATGGCGGCAGTCTGCAGATAAGCAGCCAGCTGGGCCAAGGCAGCAGCTTCACCTTGCTGATACCCAAGGCCTGAGCCAAGAAACGAAAAAGCCTCAGAACTTTTCAGTTCTGAGGCTTGACGTTTTGTGGTGCGGCTGGCAGGAATCGAACCCACGACCCCTTGGTTCGTAGCCAAGTACTCTATCCAGCTGAGCTACAGCCGCAACAGGGTTGTATTCTAGCAGTGCAAAAACGGCTCTCGGACGAAATCGGCAACTTTTTCGCGCTCAGGCAAAGAAAAAGCCTGCCATCGATACAGACGGCAGGCTTTCATGCAGCTTGGTAGGGCGTGGCGGACTTGAACCGACGACCAAAGGATTATGAGTCCTCTGCTCTAACCAACTGAGCTAACGCCCCAACACTGACAACAGCCGTGGCTGCCACCAGAAAAACTTCGCCATTGTAGGGCCTAACGCTTGTGACTCAGAGCATTGCTCACCAGTTTGGACGTGATATCGACAATCTGGATCATCTTGTCGTAGTGCATGCGTGTGGGGCCAATCACCCCCAGAGTGCCTACCACCTTGCCGTCAAGCTCATAGGGAGCGCTTACTACAGACAAATCTTCAAACGGTACGGTCTGGCTCTCGCCGCCGATATAGATGCGCACGCCATCGGCCTGATTGGAGAAGTCCAGCAACCTAAGGATTTGCGTTTTCTGCTCGAACAGGTCGAAAGCACGACGCAGATTGCCCATATCGCTGGAAAAATCGCTCACGGACAGCAGATTGCGCTCACCGGCGATCACCACGTCCTCGCGATCATGGTTGCTCATGACCTCAGTGCCTACATTCACCGCCGCCTGCATGAGGCTGGCAACCTGGCCCCGCAATTGCTCCACCTCGGTTTGCAGCCGCGTGCGCACCTCCTCCATTGCCAGACCGGCGTAATGGTGATTGAGGAAATTCGAGGCTTCTATCAGTTGCGAGGACTCGTAGTCCACATCTGTGAAGATCACGCGGTTTTGCACATCGCCTTCGGGCGAGACGATGATGACCAGAAAGCGCCGCTCCGACAGGCGCACGAACTCGATATGCTTGAAGACGGAGCTGCGACGCGGCACCATGACCACACCCACGAACTGGGAGAGGTTGGACAGCAGATTGGCCGCATTGGCAATCACCTTCTGCGGCTGTTCAGGCATCAGGCCGGGCGTTACAAGATCGCAGCGGTCCACCGTCAGCATGGTGTCGACAAACAGGCGGTATCCCCTGGCTGTCGGCACGCGGCCTGCCGATGTGTGAGGGCTGATGATCAGACCCATCTCTTCCAGGTCGGCCATCACATTGCGTATGGTGGCAGGCGACAATTCAAGCCCGGATGCACGTGAAAGAGTGCGCGAGCCGACTGGTTGACCGTCAGCGATGTAACGCTCGATCAGCGCTTTGAGCAATAACTTGGCACGTTCGTCGAGCATGATTTCATTTTAATGATGTAATTTCCCAGATGACATCCACGTTCCACCATATTGCCCTGATCGGCAAGTACCACACACCCGCAGCAGGCGTTCCGTCCGATGCAGCCAGCGCAGCACTGCAACGGATTGCCGGTTATGTGCGCAGCATGGGTTGTGAGGTGATTCTGGATACCCAGTCCGCCATCTACGCGGGCCTGCCCGATTACCCGAGCATGGACGTGGACGGCCTGGGCAGGCATTGCGACCTCGGCCTGGTCGTGGGCGGAGACGGCACCATGCTGGGCGTGTGCCGCCATCTGGCGCGCTATGGCACACCGCTGGTCGGCATCAACCAGGGCCGCCTGGGGTTTGTCACCGATATCGCCCTGGATGAATTCGAAGCCTCCATCACGCCCATATTGCAGGGCGAGTACGAGGAAGACGAACGCACCCTGATGAATGCTCGCGTCATGCGCGACGGCCAGTGCGTTTTTGAAGCCCAGGCCATGAATGATGTGGTGGTCAACCGTGGCTCGACCTCGGGCATGGTGGAGCTGCGCATCGAGGTCGGCGGCAGCTTTGTCTCCAACCAGCGTGCGGACGGCTTGATCGTGGCCACCCCCACGGGCTCCACCGCCTATGCGCTCTCGGCCGGCGGTCCCATGCTGCACCCTTCGATTCCGGCCTGGGTGATGGTGCCCATCGCGCCGCACAACCTCTCCAACCGTCCCATCGTGCTCTCCGACGCCCAGGAAGTGACTATCGAGGTAGTGGGCGGCCGAGGCGACGCCAGCGCGAACTTCGACATGCAGTCCCTGAAATCGCTGCAGCATGGCGACCGCATCCTGGTGACGCGCGCCGATCACAGCGTGCACTTTCTGCACCCCAAGGGCTGGAATTACTTCGACACCCTGCGCAAAAAACTGGGCTGGAACGAGGGAGGCGTCTGACCATGGCCTTGAAGCGCATCGTCCTGCGGGACTTTGTGATTGTCCAGTCACTCGATCTGGACTGGCAGACCGGCTTCACGGTGCTTACCGGCGAAACCGGGGCCGGCAAATCCATCATGCTTGACGCTCTGCAACTGGTGCTGGGCGCACGAGCCGATGCACAGGTGGTGCGCGAAGGCTGCCCTCAGGCCGATATTTGCGCAGAGTTCGATTGCCCACCCCATCTTCATGAATGGCTGGAAGAGTCGGGTTTTGCACAGGAGCAGGATTTGCTGCTGCGCCGCGTCATCGACAGTCTGGGCCGCAGCCGCGCCTGGATCAACGGCTCTCCCGCCACGGCCACGCAGCTGCGCCATCTGGGCGATCAGCTGATCGATATTCACGGCCAGCATGCCTGGCAAAGCCTGACCCGCCCGGACGCAGCACGCGCCATGCTGGATACCTATGGCGGCATTGAAACGGCTCAGCTCAAATCGCTTTGGCTGGACTGGCGCCAGAACCATCAGGCACTGGAGCAGGCGCTCTCGGCCCAGGACAATCTGCAACGCGAACGGGAGCGCCTGCAATGGCAGATCTCCGAGCTGGACAAGCTGTCGCCGCGCGCCGAAGAGTGGGATGAGCTCAATGCCCAGCACACACGTCTGTCACACGCACAGACCTTGATGGACTCGGCCCAGTCCTGCCTGCAGCTGCTGGAGGATGACGATTCGGGAGCGGCCACCCCATTGGGCAGAGCCCACCACCTGCTGCAGGACCAGGAGCATCTTGAGCCTGAGTTTCAGAGCATTGCCGACGTACTGGGCTCCTGTGTGGCACAGCTGCACGATGCCCGTCACTCGCTGCAGGCCTATCTGCGCCGCGCCGATCTGGATCCCGAGCTGCTGGCCGATCTCGATGAACGCCTGTCGCTGTGGATGCAACTGGCGCGCCGCTACAAGCGCACGCCCGAGGACTTGCCCGCCCTGCTCGAAGGCTGGAAACAGGAGCTGCACCAGCTGGATGCTGCCGTCGACGTGGAGGGGCTGCGCGCCAAAGAGCAAGCCGCCCACCTCAGGTATCAGGCCGAGGCGCGAAAAATCTCGCAGCAGCGCACCCTGGCTGCACCACGCCTGTCACGCGCCATCACCCAGTCCATGCAAAGTCTGGGCATGAAGGGCGGCCGTTTCGAAGTGCAGCTGGAGCATGCCGATGCCGCCAGTCCTGCGGGCACGGACAGCATCACTTTTCTGGTTGCCGGTCATACCGGCGCCACACCCAAACCCGTTGCCAAGGTGGCATCGGGCGGCGAGTTGTCGCGCATCTCGCTGGCCATTGCCGTGACCACCAGCGAACTAGGCCAGGCCGGAACCCTGATTTTTGACGAGGTGGACTCCGGCGTGGGTGGAGCCGTGGCCGAAACCGTGGGCCGCCTCATGCACTCGCTCGGCGGCTCGCGCCAGGTGCTGGCCGTCACCCACCTGCCCCAGGTCGCTGCCTATGCAGACCAGCACTACCGGGTGACCAAGCGCCCCAAGTCCAACACCACCATCAGCAGCGTGGATCCACTGACTGGCGACGAGCGCGAGATGGAAATGGCCCGCATGCTGGGCGGCGAGCACCTGTCCGAAGCAACCATGGCCCATGCCAGAGAAATGCTGGCCATGGCAAGATTGCCTGCAAAGCAGGCCGCAAACAGCGCCCAGCGTCCATCGGGCACCCAGGCCCGAAGTGCCAAGGCCAGCAATACAGCACGCAAAAGCGGCAAAGTCAGAGGAGTTTGAAATCATGTCCATGGAGATTGTTCTGATCAGCGGCATGTCCGGATCGGGCAAATCCGTTGCGCTGCATGCGCTGGAGGATGCTGGCTACTACTGCGTCGACAACCTGCCCCCGGAGCTGCTGCAGTCCTTTGTGGAGCTCAAGCTCAATCATCAGGACGAGAAAGTGGCCATTGCCATGGATGCACGCAGCGCCAAGGGCCTGCCTCAGCTGCCTGAGCAGCTGCATCGCCTCAAAAAGCAGGGGCTGATGCCACGCATGATTTTTCTCGATGCCGACAGCAGCACTCTGATCAGGCGCTTTTCGGAAACCCGCAGGCGCCACCCCCTGTCTCCGGGCTCCCAGACGAACGAGCGCCAGGCACTGGAGCTCGACATCGAAAAGGAACGCGAGCTGCTGGGCCTGCTGCGCGACCGCTCCATCGTCATCGACACCGGCGACCTCAAGTCGGCGCAGCTGCAAAGCTATATCAAGCAGATCATCGAAGCGCCCACAGGGCAGATGACGCTGATGTTCCAGTCCTTTGGGTTCAAGCACAGCATGCCTACAGACTCTGACTATGTGTTTGATGTGCGCATGCTGCCCAATCCCTTCTACGACAAGGAACTGCGTGCCTTGACGGGCCTGGACAAGCCGGTTGCGGACTATCTGGGCGCCTTGCCCGAGGTGCAGCAGATGCAGCTGGATATACAGCAGTTCCTCGAACGCTGGCTGCCGATGCTGGCCAGAGACCACCGCAGCTATGTCACCGTGGGCATAGGCTGCACGGGTGGGCAGCACCGCTCGGTCTTTCTCGTCGAAGCTCTCGCCAGGCATTTCGAGAAGCAGTGGCCCACCGTCCGTCGCCACCGCTCTCTGGATTTCCGCGACAAATTCATCCAGGTTTCTCAGCAGTTTCTGGCCCCGGACGCCATCCATCCGATCAGCTGACCCGCATGCTCAGCCCTCAGACGTCAGCCATGCAGGTGCTGCTGCTCGAAGACGACCCGGCCATTGCAAGAACGATTTGCTACGTTCTGGAGCGCGAGGGCATTGCCGTCACCCACAGCCTGCTGATCGCCGATGCGCGTCAGCAATGGAGCAGGACAGCGTTTGATGTGCTGCTCATGGACGTAGGCCTTCCCGACGGCAACGGCCTGGACTGGTGCCGCGAGCTGCGCTCTGCCGGCTCCATTGTTCCGGTTCTGGTGCTCAGTGCCAGAGGTGAGGAGATGGACAAGGTTCTGGGCCTGGAGCTGGGCGCAGACGACTATCTGACCAAGCCCTTCAGCCCGCGCGAGCTGCTGGCGCGCACCCGCGCCCTGCTGCGCCGCTCCAGGCAATTCCAGCCTGCAGCACCCGCCCAGCTTGCGAAAGCACTTCAAATAGATGAGCAAGGGCAGCGTGCACTGATCCACAGCAAGGCGCTGGATCTGACACGGCGCGAATACCAGCTGCTGCAGAGCCTGGTCAACGCGGCAGGCCGCATCCTGAGCCGCGACGCCTTGCTGGAGCAAATCTGGGGGCTGGACAGCGAGAGCACGGACCGCACGGTGGATACCCACATCAAGACCCTGCGCGCCAAACTGCGCGAGCGTTTGCCCGATCAGGAGCTCATCGTCACCCACCGCGGTCTGGGCTATAGCCTGAACCAGCCCGGATAGCCGGTATGCGTCTGGGCCTGCGTCTCTTCTTTGCCTTCTTCGTGATCAACGGTCTGGCCGCCTTTTTCGTGCTGCGCGTCTTCATGGTGGAGATCAAGCCCAGCGTACGCAAGGTGACCGAGGACACGCTGGTGGAGACCGCCTATGCGCTGGCCACGCTGGCCAGTGCCGACATGGAAAAAGGCCGGCTACAGGCCGGTTCGGACAGCACGTTTGCCGCTCAGCTGCAGGGCTACACGCAAAAGCCGATACAGGCCTGGATCTGGGACACACGCAAGACCACGCTGGATCTGCGCATCACCGTCACCGACGCCCGGGGCATGGTGCTGTTCGACTCCCAGGGCAGGGACCAGGGCGCCGACTACTCGCGCTGGCGCGATGTCTATCTGACGCTGCGCGGTGAATACGGCGCGCGCACCACGCGAGCCATCAAGGAGGACGAATCCAGCAGCGTCATGTATGTCTCCGCGCCCATCATGGTGGACGGCAGGATTGCCGGGGTGCTGACCGCCTCCAAGCCCTCCAGCTCGGTACAGAAAATCGTCGACAGCGCAGAGCAGAAGATTCTGCGCGGCGGCCTGCTGTTCGTGCTGCTGTCCGCCGCCGTGGGCTGTGCGGTGACCTGGTGGTTTGTGCTTCACGTGCGCCGGCTGCGCAACTATGCGCAGCATGTACAGGCCCCCACGCTCAACGAGTCCGCCCACCCCGCACAGGCCTCGGCCCCTGCTTCCATACCCGACATGCCCGGCGAGCTGGGCGAGCTGGCCCAGGCCATGGACAATATGCGCAAGCGCCTGGAGGGGCGCGACTATATCGAGGGCTATGTACGCGCCCTGACCCATGAACTCAAAAGCCCGGTAGCCGCCATACGCGGCGCGGGCGAGTTGCTGCAGGAAGAGCTGCCGCCCCAGGACCGGGCCCTGTTTGCCAGACAGGTGGTGGACCAGAGCCTGCGTCTGCAGAATCTGATCGACCAGCTGCTCCAGCTCAGCCGCCTTGAGCAGCGCCAGCAGCTGGACACCCGCCATGGCTGCAGCCTGATGGAATGCGCCCGGCAAGCCATGGCTGCGCTGCAAAGCCATGCCGAGCAACGCGGCATGGCCATGCACCTGAGCGGCATGGACAGCAGCGGCCCCTGGGAGGCCGGCCTGGTCACCCTGGCCATCAGCAATCTGCTGCAGAACGCCCTGGATTTCTCAGCAGAGAACAGCGTGATCGAGCTTGAGCTGGCCCCACACCGCATCTCCGTCAGCGATCAGGGTCCGGGCGTGGCCGAGCCCTTGCTGGCCCGCCTTGGCGAGCGCTTCTTCACGACCCCCAGACCCAACGGAGAGCGCAGCGGCACCGGGCTGGGCCTGTCCATCGTCACCCGCATCATGCATCTTCATGGCGGCAGCATGCAGTTCCGCAATCGCCACCCCGGCCTTGTCGTGACACTGGATTTCGCTCCCCAAAGCTGAGCGACCAAGGCTTTCGGGCAGGACTTCACACCCGCTTCACAGACTTCATTGCGTCCACACAGTAGCTGCCGACACTGCGTCCTGAACCCCTCATTCAGGAGCACGCATGAAAAACCGACTGCTGTTCAAGACAGTCTCACTGCTGATCGTTCTGGCCCTGCTCATGGCCGGCCTGTCCATGATTCAGGACGTGGTGAAAGACCGCATACGCAACCGAGACTACGCCGTGCAAAGCGTGGTCTCCAGCCTGGCCGGTACGCAAACGCTGATTGGTCCTGCCCTGGTGCAGAACTGCACCGAAACCACCAGCACGACCAATGGCAAGAAAATCGAGTACAGCACCCGCGAATTCCAGCGCATGCTGCTGCCCGACACGCTCAACCACGATGCCAACGCCAAGATGGAAGAGCGCTCACGAGGCCTGCACCACATCAACACCTATGTGCTGCACGACCAGATATCGGCCGGTTTTGCCAATGCCGCGCAGTATGCGGAGCTGCCCAAACCCAGCGAGCCCAACGCCGTGGTGCGCTGCAAGAAAGTCTTTGCGGCATTCGTGCTCAGCGACCCCCGCGGCATCCGCAGCGCGACGCTGCAGGCCAACGGCCAGGATCTGGCCGTCGAATCCGGCACGCCACTGGAGCGCTACGGCAAGGGCATCCAGGCAGAGATTGACGCCAGCCTGCTGAAAAAAGGCCAGGCCCTGAACCTCGAGCTCAAGCTGCAGCTGCTGGGTACGGAGCAGCTCGCCTTCAGCCCCATCGCCACGGAAAACAAGGTCACGCTGACTGCCGACTGGCCTCATCCCTCGTTTGGCGGCAGCTTTCTACCCAGCCGACGCGAGGTGACGGACAGCGGATTCACCGCCAGCTGGGAGCTGTCCTCGCTGGCCACCTCTGCCAGCACGGCCTTCACCCGCCAGCAACGTCTTTGCAGCCCCGGCAACTGGGGCAGCTCGGAAACCTATGCCGCCTCTGCAGCCCGTGGCCATGACGACAGCGGTCCCTGCCTCGAAACCATGGACACGGAGTTCGTCAACCCCGTCAATGTCTACTCGCTGAGCGAGCGCGCCACCAAGTACGGCATTCTTTTTGTGATCCTGACCTTTGTCGCGGTCGGCCTGTTCGAAGTCATGAAAAAGCTGCGCGTTCACCCTGTGCAGTACCTGCTGGTCGGCTCGGCCCTGTGCAGCTTCTTCCTGTTGCTCATCAGTCTGTCCGAACATCTGGGCTTTGCCACGGCCTATGCGGTTGCGGCCAGCTCCTGCGTGGCTCTGCTGGCCTTCTATGCCAGCCACATTCTGGGCAGCATCAGACGCGGCCTGCCGTTCGCGGTTGCCATCTCGGCCCTGTACGGCCTGCTGTATGTGCTGCTGCAGCTGGAGCAGACCGCTCTGGTCGTCGGCTCCATCGCCCTGTTCGGCGTGCTGGCCCTGGTCATGATCTGCACCCGTCATGTGGACTGGTACGCCTTTGGACGCAGCGAGAACGAAGCGCCAAGCAAGTCTTCGAAACAAGAGGAGGCCGCATGAACCAGTCACGACACAGCCCGCAGGCTCAGGCCTTGCTGAACACGTCGTCGCGCCACCTGCTCGGCGAGCCTGGCCGGCTCAGCGTGCAGCAGTACCAGCAACTCTGGCTGAGCGCACAAAGCCAAGGCGACCGCAAGGCGCAGCAAGTCCTGCGCCAGCAGGTGGTGGCCGCCGGCCGGCAATTGCAGACACAGCGCGGCAACCCGCAGGCCAAGGCCCTGTGGCTGGCCTTGATGGGGCTGCGCTGCTCCATGCTGATGCCCAGATTGCGTTTCTGAAATCTGCAGCCATCAAAAAAGGTGACGCCGGCCGTCACCTTTTTTCATTCATGCGGCAGGCGTTCAGGCCAGCTCGGCATCGAGCAGTTTGCGGATCGGGGCCGGCAGACCCAGCTCAGCCCAGGCCGCTGCATCCGCCCAGCAGGATTCATCGGCCTCTGAGAGCAGGGCGGCGTGCGCCTGATCGACGGGCACCAGAACTGGATGCAGGTGCAGATCCTTGTGGGTCAGCACATGCAGAAAGCCGGGAAGATCCTGCCAGCCCCGGGTCCCGTCCTGAGGCCATGCGGCCTGCACATGGCTTTGCAGTGCCGCATAGTCTTCAAAGACAGGCGGACTGTAAAGCCCGGCCCAGATACCGGCTTGCGGGCGCTTTTGCAGCCATACGCGACGCTGCGCATCCACCGCCAGCAGCAGCCACCAGGACTCGGCGCTGCGCTTGATCCTGCGCGTGCGCACGGGATAGTTTTCGGGGTTGCCGGCACGGGCCGCCCGGCATTCGGAGTGCAAGGGGCACACCAGGCAAGTGGGCTTGCGCGATGTGCAGACGCTGGCGCCCAGATCCATCATGCCCTGGGTGTAACGCGGCATGGCTTCTTGCAGATTCTCTGTGGGACACAGTTGCTGGGCGTGTTCCCAGAGCTGCTTTTCATTTCTGGACTGCGCCAGATCCGCATCGAACGCCAGCACCCGTGTGAGAACACGTCGCACATTGGCATCCAGAATCGGCACCCGCTCGGAAAAGCAGAACGATGAAATGGCGCCAGCCGTGGAGCGGCCAATGCCAGGCAAGGTCGCCAATTCTTCGGCCGTTTGCGGGAAGGCCCCGCCCCATTGCTCCATCACGGTCTGCGCGCATTTATGCAGATTGCGCGCGCGGCTGTAGTAGCCCAGGCCGCTCCACAGCGCCAGCACGGCATCCTGCGGTGCAGCCGCCAGGCTGGCCACATCCGGAAAAGCGTCCAGGAAGCGCTGGTAGTAGCCCAGCACGGTGCTGACCTGGGTCTGCTGCAGCATGATTTCAGACAGCCAGACGCGGTAAGGGTCACGGGTTTGCTGCCAGGGCAGATGATTGCGGCCATGGCTGGCCTGCCACTGCACTACGGCTGCGGCAATCGAAGGGAGAGTCAAGATTTCAAGCTACCAGGTTGATGTCCAACGGCATGGACGCGGCCTGCTGCCGCTCGGCCCCAATCGGATCCAGCAGTTGCGCCGATGCGCTGATCAGCTGCGTCTGCAGCATTCCCAGGCGGGCTTGCGCATTTTCCATGTCGGCAATGCGCTCCTCCAGCTCAGTGGCCGCACCGCTGATCCGGTCTACGGCCTCCAGGCGGCGCGTGTAACTGCGTTTACGTTCGCGCAATTGTGCATCGACTGGTGCAGTCAGTGATTTGCTCCACATATCCACGTCGTTCGATGCCGCTTCAAACACCGTGCGCAAACGCAGCGCCAGCGCCTTGATCAGGCGTTGCGAAAAGTCGGCACTGCCGAGCCTGATGACACTGCTAAGTCCCAGATACTGGGTGTAACTGCCCTCGATGCTGCGCAAGTCGTCCTTGAGCTCGGACAACACCAGCTGCGGCGGTGCCTGCAGGGAGAAGCCAAACTCCGCATTGAGTTCCTTGAACGAGGAACTCATCATTGTCTGGATCTCATCGGCCTGGTCCTGCACCTTTGCAGCCACGGCATGCAGATGCTCGAAAGTCTGTTCATAGACCTTGCGCAGGCCAAGTTTGAGCCCGCGCTGATCCAGCGCCTCTTTCAGCTCGGCCAATTCGGCCTTCAAAGTGCTCGAGCTCAGAAGCCGGAAAAGCTCCTTGAGCATGCGCATATGGATGTTGCGCATGGCCTGGATGCGGCTGGCACTCTGGTCGAATTCCTTGTGCTCGGCCTCGATGCGGGCACGCATGCTGGCGATCACCGTCGCATTCTTGCCGCGCAGGCCGCAGAGCTCGGCCAGCTGGTCGTCGAGATCGCCGCGGCGCATGTTGATGACGCGTTCCACCTGCGACTGCAGTTGTTGCACATTGGTACGCACAGCGGCCTGCAGCACTTTCTGGCGCTGTCCCATGATGCCATTGGCCAGAAGATCTTCAAAAGCGGGCAGACCGCTGGCCTGGAGCAGGCTGTCGTTACGCCCCACCTTGGCGACCAGCCCCTTCTGGGCGGAGATGGGCAGCACGCGCTCCAGCGCCACCCCCAGCAACTGGGCCGAGTCCTGCTGCTGACGGCGCAACTGGGCCTGCACCTGCGCGCCAGAACTCAGACTGTCCCACAGCGTATCCACCTTGTTGAGCACCACCAGACGCGATGCAGCCAGTGCGTCATCGCTCCCCGCCTTGCCTGCTCCTGCCGGTAGCACATGGTCGCGCCAGATGGCAAGGTCGGACTTGGTCACGCCGGTATCGGCGCCCAGCACAAAGACCACGGCATGTGCCTGGGGTATCAGATTGACGGTCAGCTCCGGCTCTGCCCCCACTGCATTCAGGCCAGGCGTATCGAGAATCACCAACCCCTGTTTGAGCAGCGGATGAGGCATATTGATCAAGGCATGGCGCCACATTGGCACTTCGACCCAACCGTCGGCATCGACCATGGGGTTGTCGGCAGTCTCGTCGTCATGCCAAAAGCCCCAGGCCCTGGCCTGATCGATGGAGACCTTGCGCACCTCGGCCACCTTGGCCAGCGTGTCGGATATCTGCTGCGCATCGGCGATATCCAGCGGCTGCTGCACCCAGGCGTCGGGACGCATGCGCCACTGGCCCAGGCTCTCCGGCGACTCTCTGGTATCGATGGGCAGCAGGCGCAGACAGGGCGGCAGCTCCGGCTCCCATCCCAGCTCCGCTGGACACATGGTGGTGCGGCCTGCACTGGCCGGCATCAGCCGGCGGCCGTAATGGGCAAAGAAGACAGCGTTGATAAGCTCGGATTTGCCGCGCGAGAACTCGGCCACGAAGGCAACCATGACCTTGTCGGTGCGCATCTGCTCTTCCAGTCTCTGCAAGCGCTCCTGCACCGAGGCGTCCAGCAGATCCTGGTCCATCAACCATTCACGCAGCTCCTGCAGTTGGGTGGCAAAGCCTCGTCGCCAGGCGCCATACTGACCGAACTGCTCGTTGAATGAAGCTGACACATCTACCCCTCTTGTTTGTCTGAGTCGCCGTGCCAGCCGGGGCTGACAGCCTGATCAATATATAGCATTGCCCCTTGACAGCATCTGCGGCTCTTCCAGAGGCTGGCCTGATATATCCAGCCGCAAAGTATCTGCGCGCAACGGCGCAGAACAGCGCCAACGTCCTGGCATTGGCGACGCCTTTGAAGCATATCAAGCATCAAAATGAAATTGTGACGTCAAAACATGCCTGAACGCATACTCAAACTGCGGTATTAGCTATCAAATTCTGAGTTTTCGCTGCTTTCTGGCAGCGGGCGCAGTAATAGGTGCTGCGCTGCCCCTGGCGCATGAGCTGGATGGCGGCGCCGCAATGCGAGCAAGGCTGGCCATCGCGGCCATAGACCTGGGCCTCCAACTGAAAGTGCCCTTCCATGCCGTTGGCTGCGGAAAAGTCGCGCAAGGTCGTGCCGCCTTTCTCCACCGCCAAGGCCAGCACGGTGCGAATGGCCTCATACAAAACCTTGACCTTGCGCCTGCCCACATCGCGCGCCGGTGTTGTCGGGTGAATCCGCGATAGAAACAACACCTCGGAAGCATAGATATTGCCGACACCGACCACCACGCTGCCGCTGAGCAGCAACTGCTTGATGGGCGAGCGACTGGCAGCCAGCCCGGCTTGAAAGGCATCCAGCGTGAATCCGTCGCTCAGCGGCTCCATACCCAGATGGTCAAGCAGCTTGCGCGCCAAGGCATCGCCCTCATCCGGAACATAGATCACAGCACCGAAGCGGCGCGGATCATGCAGGCGCAGCAGGCCCCGCGATGTCTGCAGGTCGAAGTGATCATGCGCTCCGCCAGCGCCCAGCGGCTCCTCGTCGCGGCCCGCAAAGCGCAGGCTGCCCGACATGCCCAGGTGCATGAGCAGCAGACCTTCGCTCAGGTCCAGCAGCAGATACTTGCCGCGTCTGCGCACGCCCAGCACGACTCTGCCGGCCAGTGCCTGCGGCAACAGCCCCAGGGGCCAGCGCAGGGGCTTTCCCAAGGTGGCTTTCTCAATCTGCGCACCCGCAATGCGGTCAGCAAAAGAGCGGCGCGTAACCTCGACTTCGGGCAACTCAGGCATGCAATCTCATCTTCGCCAAGTGTTCAACAAGCTTGGATTATTATGAGCCGATGGTTCATCCTCTACGTTTTCAGGGACTCGCCGTGGCCGCCGTTCTGGCCATGGGATCGGCAATCGCATCCGCCCAGACCGCTGACCCGCCATCCCAGCAGGACAAGATCGAGCAAAGCACCGATCTCGAACAGGCCGCAGAGCGTGAGAATGAGCAAGCTGCCCTCTCTGCCGAGCTGTTCTACGAAATCCTGGTGGGAGAGATGGCCGCTCAGGAAGGTGCTCTGACGGACGCTCAGGCCCTGATGATGGAGGCCGCGCGCAGCAGCAACAACGAAAAGCTCTATCGCCGCGCCACCGAACTTGCCGTCCAGTCCCGCTCGGGCGACCGCGCACTGCGCAATGCCCGCGCCTGGCTGGAGGCCTACCCCGAATCACGCGATGCCAACCGCGCAGTGCTGCGCATTCTGGTGGTGATGAACCGCATTGCAGACTCGGCCAGCTATCTGCGTCGAGAGGTCGAGCTGACCCCTCAGGCCAATCGCAGCGCCACTTTTCTGGCCATCACCCAGCTCTACAACAATGCCTCGGACAAGCCTCTGGCCGCCGATGTGGTCGAGCAAGCGCTGGAAATCGATTTCAAGGACCCGAAGAACGGCCCCATGGCCTGGGCCGCCATAGGCCATATGCGCCTGATCGCCGACCAGAAGCCCGCCGCCCTGCAGGCCCTGCAGAACGGCGCCAAGCTGAGTCCTGAGTCGGGTGCCGTCGCCTTGCTGGCCATGGAGCTGCTGGAGTCAGGCTCCGCCGAAGTGGAGCCGCTGGTCAAGCGCTATCTTGAAAAGAATCATTCGCCCCAACTGCGCCTGACCTATGCCCGCGTGCTGCAGGGACAAAAGCGCAATGCCGATGCCAAAAACCAGTTGCAGTTCATCACCCGCGAAGCGCCCGAATTCCCCGAAGCCTGGGTCATGCTCGCCAATTTGCAACTGCAGGATGGCGAGCTGGATGCTGCCGACGTTTCCCTGACACAGTTCAGCTCTCTGCTGCCCAAGCTGCCTGAGGGCGTGGGGCGCGCTGCTGGCGAATCCCAGCTCTATCTGCTCAGGGCCGATCTGGCCGAGAAGCGCCAGCGCTACGACGAAGCCGACATCTATCTGCAGCGCATTCCCGATGCCGCCAACCTGCTCAGCGTGCAGGCCCGACGCGCCGATCTGCTGGCTCGCCAGGGCAAGGTGAAGGAAGCTCGCGCCCTTATCCAGGCCATTCCGGCAAACGGCCCCAACCAGAAGCGCCTCAAGCAGATTGCCGAGGTACAGCTGCTGCGCGACACCGGCCTGCACAAGGAAGCCTATGCGCTGCAAGCCCAGCTGCTGAGCCAGGCACCCGATGATGTGGAGCTGGCCTACGACACCGCCTTGCTCGCGGAAAGAGCCGGAAATTTCAGCGAGATGGAGCGCCTGCTGCGCGACATCATCAAGCGCAAACCCGATTTCAAGCATGCGTACAACGCACTGGGATACTCCTACGCTGATCGCGGTATCAAGCTTGAAGAAGCGCAGACCTTGATCCAGACCGCTCTGGACATGCAGCCCGGCGATCCATTCATCACCGACAGCCTGGCCTGGGTGCATTTCCGCCGCGGCAATCTGGACGAAGCCGAAAAACTGCTGGAGCAGGCCTATGCCACGCGTCAGGATGCGGAAATTGCAGCCCACCTAGGGGAAGTTCTCTGGGCCCAAGGCAAGCAAGAGCGCGCCCAACTCATCTGGCGCCAAGGCATGAAGGCAGACAGCAGCAATGACACTCTGCTGGAAACACTCAAACGCCTCAAAGTGACGCCATGAAGCGCAGCCCGACTGTCTTGAAAATTCTTACAGCCCTAGGGCTGGTCCTGGGATTGGCCATGCTCGGCGGCTGCGCCCAGCCTGCACGGCAGCTGCAGCTCGATGTGACGGCAAGTCACCACTGGTCCGGCCGCATGGCGCTACAGGTCCAGGATGCCCAGCAGCAATCCTTCAGCGCCGGTTTTGAGCTGCAAGGCCAGCCCGAGAGCGGAACACTGCTGGTTTTCAACCCTCTGGGATCCATCATGGCCCGCCTGCAATGGACGCGTGCCGGAGCCACCTTGCAGCAGGGCGATCAGATCACCCAGTCAGACTCCCTGCCTGAACTCATCACCCGCATGACAGGCAGCGAGATTCCCGTCACCGCGCTGTTTGACTGGCTGCAAGGCAAGAACACGACTGTGCCCGGCTGGCAGACCGATCTTTCGCGCATCAACGATGGCCGCCTGCGTGCCGACCGTATAAGCCCACCACCCGAGGCTTCCTTGCGCATCGTTCTCGATCAGGACGCTCGCTGACTGGCCGGCAACCCGGTGCTATCGTTGCACCGTTTTTCTCTTACTGATACATACACGCCATGCACTCGCTCTATGACGTGCCGGCCCCGGCCAAGCTCAACCTTTTTTTGCATATTACCGGCCGCAGGCCTGACGGCTATCACCTGCTGGAATCCGTCTTCATGCTCATCGACTGGCATGATGTGCTGCATTTCGAGCGTACGGCCAGCAGCCAGATCAGCCGCGAAGACCTCAATGGCGTTGCCCTGCCTGCCGATGATCTGATCACACGCGCGGCCCGCACCTTGCAGCAAGCCACAGGCTGCACGCAAGGCGTGCGCATAGGGATTGAAAAGCACCTGCCCGCCCAAGCCGGCATGGGGGGCGGCTCATCCGATGCGGCCAGCACTCTGATGGCATTGAACCGCCTCTGGAATCTGAAGCTCTCGCGCCAGGAACTGCAAAGCATAGGCTTGAAGCTAGGCGCCGATGTCCCTTTTTTCCTCTGCGGTCACTCGGCCTGGGTCAGCGGCATCGGCGAAATCATCACCCCGCTGACAGGCAGCAATGCCTTGCCGGAGCAGCAATTCCTGGTGGTCAAGCCCGAACAGGGCCTGGAAACTGGCAAGATTTTTTCCAGCGAGCTCCTGAAACGTGACACAAAGCCTGCTATAGTAGCGGACTTCGCTGCAAATCACTTCGGCTTTGGCCGAAACGACCTGCAGCCGGTCGCCGAAGCTTTGCAGCCCGAGGTGATGAAAGTCAGAAGCTGGCTCGAATCACTCAAATTGCATGCTACAATGACGGGCTCTGGAAGTGCGGTATTTGTACCGATAGCGCAAAGCATTGATCTGAGCTGTGCATCTAGCACCTGGCAGATCAAGGTTTGCAGAAATCTGGAAAAACACCCACTTAACAGCTGGATTCCAGAGAACAAGTTATAAGGCTGTTTGTCTTCGACAAAAGGCCTGTGTAGGGGAGTCGCCAAGTTGGTTAAGGCACCGGATTTTGATTCCGGCATGCGAAGGTTCGAATCCTTCTTCCCCTGCCAAACATCTTCTTGCGTCATAGCAACCCACAGCACTGGGACGCACAATGCATTCACATCACTCAGATTTCATGGTCTTCACAGGCAATGCCAATGCTGGCATGGCCGAAGAGATTGTTAAGCACCTCGGCACCTCTCTTGGTGCTGCTGACGTTGGCCGTTTCTCCGATGGAGAAGTCGCCGTCGAGATCAAGCAGAACGTTCGCGCCCGCGACGTTTTCGTGGTTCAGTCCACCTGCGCTCCGACCAACGACAACCTGATGGAGTTGCTGGTCATGGTCGATGCCCTCAAGCGTGCATCGGCCGAGCGCATCTGCGCCGTGATCCCCTACTTCGGCTATGCCCGCCAGGATCGCCGCCCCCGCTCCAGCCGCGTGCCAATCACCGCCAAGGTAGTGGCCAACATGCTGCAGGCCGTAGGCGTCGAGCGCGTGCTGACCATGGACCTGCACGCCGACCAGATCCAGGGCTTCTTCGACATTCCCGTGGACAACATCTACGCCACCCCCGTGCTGCTGGGTGATCTGCGTCAGAAGAACTACGAAGACCTGATCGTCGTCTCCCCCGACGTTGGCGGCGTGGTGCGTGCTCGCGCCCTGGCCAAGGAACTGGGCTGCGATCTGGCCATCATCGACAAGCGTCGCCCCAAGGCGAACGTGTCCGAAGTCATGCACGTGATCGGCGATATCGACGGCCGCAACTGCGTGATCATGGATGACATGATCGACACCGCCGGCACGCTGGTGAAGGCTGCCGAAGTGCTCAAGCAGCGCGGCGCCAAGAACGTGTACGCCTACTGCTCGCACCCCATCTTCTCGGGCCCGGCCCTGGAACGCATCGGCAACGGCAGCGCTCTGGACGAAGTGGTTGTCACTAACACCATTCCCCTGAGCCCCGCAGCCCAGCAGTGCGGCAAGATTCGCCAGCTGTCCGTGGCCGGCCTGTTTGCCGAGACAATTCACCGCATTTCCACAGGCGATTCGGTGAGCAGTCTGTTTACCGCTTAAAATATCTGGTTTTTCGGCCTCGAGCCCAAGCAAACCTCCTTCGGGAGGTTTGACCGTTTCGAGGCCACCGCAAGAATCCACGGCCTTGCTGCAAGGTGCAGATTCTTTTATCAATCGGGCGAGACTGGTCGCGGTCCGTCCATCTAGGAGTTAGTTATGCAATTCGTCGCTACTGAGCGAGCCAAGCAAGGTACGGGTGCGAGCCGCCGTCTGCGTCTGTCGGGCAAGACCCCCGGTATCGTCTACGGTGCTGGTGAAGCCCAACTGATCGAAATCGATCACAACGCCCTGTGGCACGCTGTGCACAAGGAAGCTTTCCACTCCAGCATCCTGGACATGGAAATCAACGGTCAAGTGACCAAGGTCGTGCTGCGCGACGTGCAGTTCCACCCCTACAAGAAGCTGGTGCAACACATCGACTTCCAGCGCGTGGACGGCAACACCAAGCTGCACATGAACGTGCCCCTGCACTTCGAAGGCGCTGCTGAATCCCCCGCCGTGAAGGTCGAGAACTGCACTGTGACTCCTCTGATGCACGAGCTGCAAGTGATCTGCGAACCCGCAAACCTGCCCGAGTTCATCAAGGTGGACCTGAGCGCCCTGACTTCCAAGTCCGTGCTGGGCCTGCAGGCTCTGAAGCTGCCCAACGGCGTGAAGGCTGTGGTGCGTGGCGCCAACAAGAACCCTTCGCTGATCTCGATCAAGCTGCCCGAAGTGGCTCCCGCCGAAGGCGCCGCACCTGCTCCCGCAGCTGCTCCCGCCAAGAAGGGCAAGAAGTAATTCTTGCGTCTTCGGTACAGCGCCTGCCGCTGTACTCCAAGAAAAGGCCCACCTCGGTGGGCTTTTTCTTTGGCCCATGCACAACAGCCTCCGCCCGCCCAGCTTTGCTGGCAAGAAGATAATCGAGCAATGATCAAACTGTTTGTCGGCCTCGGCAATCCTGGCCCTGAATATGAAGACACCCGGCACAATGCCGGCTTCTGGTGGATTGATGCGCTGGCGCGCGAACTCAAGGTCAACCTGGTTCCGGAGCGCAGCTACTGGGGACTGATGGCCCGCACCAGCATCCACGGCCAGAGCGTCTGGCTGCTGGAGCCGCAGACCTTCATGAATCTCTCGGGCAAGTCGGTCGGCGCACTGGCGCGCTTCTTCAAGATCCAACCCGAGGAAATCCTGGTCGTGCATGACGAGCTGGACTTCGAGCCTGGCGTGGTCAAGCTCAAGCTCGGCGGCAGCCATGGCGGCCACAACGGCTTGCGCGATATCCATGCCCAGCTCGGTTCACCCAATTACTGGCGTCTGCGCGTCGGCATCGGCCACCCCGGCCACAAGGGCGAGGTCGCCAGCTGGGTGCTCAAAAAACCGGCCCCCGAGCAGCTCAAGCTGATCGAAGACGCCATCGCACATTCGCTCAAGGCCTGGCCCGATATGGTGGCCGGCCAGATGGACAAGGCGACTCTCGCCATCCACACCACCAAGGCACCCCGCCCCAAGCCGCCCCGCAAGCCTGCGCCCGAGGCCGCCCAGCCCGCAGCTGGCGAGGCCTGAGCCCGAGGCAGAATGCAAAATAGCTCCTGAATAAGGAGCTATGTGCGCTTGATATACAAGGAATTCAGACTCAAAGAGCCTTAGCTTTCTTTCTTGGCCTGCGTAAGCAGCTCATATTTCTTGAACAGCACTTCACGGCTTTCGATGTACTCGGGGTTCACCGGTATGCAGGCCACGGGGCAGATCTGCACGCACTGGGGCTCGTCAAAATGGCCCACGCACTCGGTGCATTTGTGCGGATCGATTTCGTAGAACTCCTCACCCATGTAGATGGCATCGTTGGGGCACTCGGGCTCGCACACATCGCAGTTGATGCATTCATCGGTAATCATCAATGCCATGTGCCAGCTCCTGTGCAGTTCTCGGTATCGGCCCACATTATCCCAAGCTCCCCAAGACATGGCAGCACCCGGGACAAAGCCACCCCCTCCCGGACGCGGCACAATTGCCGCTATGCTGCGCAGCACGCAAACACCGCGTCTGAGCCCACTTCACGATGAAACAACGCCTCACGCCATGAGCATCTTCTTGCTCAAACGCCTGCTCACGCTGATCGCCACATTGCTCGGCGCCTCCATCGTGGTTTTTGCCGTGCTGGAAGTCCTGCCCGGCGATGCAGCCCAGATGCTCATGGGCCCCGATGCCGAGCCTGAGGTCGTAGCGGCCATGGTTCAGCAACTAGGCCTGGACCAGCCCGCGCCGATGCGCTACTGGCAGTGGGTAGCCGGCCTTCTGCACGGCGACATGGGCGACAGCTACGTCTATGGCTCGCCCGTGGCCGAGCTGGTCTGGGAACGCCTTGCGGTCACCGTGCCGCTGGCCCTCATGGCCATGTGCATCACCGCCGTGCTGGCCATTGCTGCGGGAGTGGTTGCGGCCGCCAACCACAAACGCTGGGGTGATGTGGGCCTCATGGGCCTGGCCCAGATCGGCATTGCCATCCCCAACTTCTGGTTTGCGATTCTTTTGATCCTGCTGTTCTCGGTGAAGCTGCAATGGTTCTCGGCCGGCGGCTTTCCGGGCTGGAGTGAAGAGGCCGGCGGCGGCTTCTGGCCGGCGCTGCAGGCACTGCTGCTGCCTGCCGTTGCGCTGGCCGTGGTACAGGCAGCCATCCTGGCCCGCATCACCCGCTCCGCGGTGCTGGAAGTGCTGCGCGAGGACTTTGTGCGCACGGCCCGCGCCAAGGGGCTGTCGCGCGGCGCGGCGCTCTGGCGTCATGTGCTGCGCAACGCCATGATTCCCGTCGTCACCGTCATGGGACTGCAGTTCGCCAACCTGCTGGCAGGCACCATCGTGGTGGAGAACGTGTTCTATCTGCCGGGCCTGGGCCGGCTGATCTTTCAATCCATTTCCAACCGAGATGTGATCGTGGTGCGCAACTGCGTGCTGCTGCTGGCCGCCATGGTGGTGGTGGTGAATTTTGTCGTCGACGTGCTTTATGCCGCCATCGACCCCCGCATCAAGGCCGGCGATCTATGAGCAGGCAGACCGATACCCGCGCCAGTGTGAGCGACTACCCGACACGCGCCTTCACGCGCACACAGCCCCAAGGCTTTGGCCGGCGCGCCCTGCAGCACCGCAGCTTTGTGCTCGGCGCCCTGCTCACAACCTTGCTGGTTGCTGCCGCGCTGCTGTCTTTTGTCTGGACCCCCGGCTCGGCCTATGAAGTGGATATGGACGCCGCCCTGCAGGCCAGCAGCAGCCGGCACTGGCTGGGCACCGATGCCTTCGGGCGCGATATTGCCTCGCAGATTCTGGTCGGCGCACGTGCATCGATTGCCGTGGGCCTGATCGCCGTGGGCATAGGTCTGACGCTGGGCGTGGTGCTGGGCCTGGTCGCCGCTGCACGCCGTGGCTGGGTGGAGGAAATCATCATGCGGCTGGCGGACTTCACCTTTGCCTTTCCGGCCCTGCTCTCGGCCATCATGCTCACAGCCGTGTTTGGAGCCGGCATGGTCAATGCCATCATTGCCATCGGCATCTTCAACATCCCCACCTTTGCGCGCATCACCCGCGCCTCGGCCAATGCCATCTGGGCCCGCGACTATGTGCTGGCCGCCAGAGCCTGCGGCAAAAGCCGCACGGCCATCACTTTGCAGCATGTGCTGCCCAATATTGCGGCCGTGCTCGTCGTGCAGGCTACCATTCAGTTTGCGCTGGCCATTCTGGCCGAGGCCGCCCTATCCTATCTGGGGCTGGGCACGCAGCCGCCCCAGCCGTCCTGGGGGCGCATGCTCAGCGAAGCCCAGACCCTGATGTTCCAGGCGCCGCTGCTGGCCGTCTGGCCCGGCCTGGCAATCGCCTTGTCGGTGCTGGGTCTGAACCTGCTGGGCGACGGTCTGCGCGACCTGCTGGACCCCCGACTGACACGCGAGCGTTGAATCACCATGGCTTTGCTTGAAGTCTCCAACCTCACCATCAATCTGCAGACCCATCGCGGCCGGGCCCAGGCCGTGCGCGATGTAAGCTTTACGCTGGAGCGCGGTGCCACACTGGGCCTGATCGGCGAATCGGGCTGCGGCAAATCGCTGACGGCGTTGGCGCTGATGGGCCTGCTGCCCGAACACGCACAGGTGGACGGCAGCATCCAGCTGGACGGCCAGGAACTGCTGGGCCTCAGCGAGCGACAGCTCTGCGCCCTGCGCGGCAACCGCATGGCCATGGTGTTTCAGGAGCCCATGAGCGCCCTCAACCCCGTGCACAGCATCGGCCGCCAGGTGGCAGAGCCACTGCGGCTTCATCTGGCAATGAGCCGCGCCCAGGCCCGTGCCCGCGCCACCGAACTGCTGGAGAGGGTGGGCATTGCGCAGGCTGCGCAGCGGCTCGATGAATATCCACACCAGTTCTCCGGCGGCCAGCGCCAGCGCATCATGATTGCCATGGCCCTGGCCTGCGGTCCCGATCTGCTGGTGGCCGACGAGCCCACCACGGCCCTGGATGTGACGGTTCAACAGCGCATTCTGGATCTGCTGCAGGAACTGGTGGCCGAGCATTCCATGGCGCTGGTTCTCATCAGCCATGATCTGGGCGTGATTGCCCAGAACGCCGAGCAGTTGCTGGTCATGTATGGCGGCACCGTGGTCGAATCCGGCATGACGGAAGCGGTGTTCGCCAGGCGCGCCCACCCTTATACGCGCGGCCTGTTCGCGGCCCGGCCGCAGCTCCAGGCCGGGCCAGCTGCGGGGCATCTGCCCACCATCGCAGGCGCCGTGCCGGAGCTCGTGGACCTGCCCGCAGGCTGCCCGTTTGCGGGCCGCTGCGCCCATACACAGGACGACTGCTATGTAGAGCGTCCCCAGCCTCGCACGCTGCAGCAGCCCAGCATGGCGGCACCGGCCTCTCTCGCTTCCTGGCGCCAGCCCCATGTGGCACGCTGCCTCTATGAACAGGTGCTGACGGCAGGAGCAAGGACATGAACGAGCCAGCCGAAACCTCTGAAGCTGGAAACAGCAGCGCAGTCTTGCTGAGGGTTAGCGGACTGAAACGCGCATATTCACGCCCCCGTACATCGCTGTGGCGCAAGCCCGAGCCGCTGCAGGCCCTGCGGGGCGTGAGCTTCGAGCTGCAGGGTGGACAAAGCCTGGGCGTGGTCGGCGAATCGGGCTCCGGCAAGTCCACGCTGGCACGTCTGGTCATGGCTCTGGACCGCCCCAGCGAAGGCAGGGTGGAACTGCTGGGCCACAATCTGCACCGGCTGTCCGAACAGGAACTGCGCGCCGCGCGGCGCGACTTCCAGATGGTGTTTCAGGACCCCTATGGATCGCTGGACCCGCGCATGACAGTGGAAGCCATCGTCAGCGAGCCTTTGGGAACGACTCATGAGAAGCTCAGTCGCCCTGCCAGGCGCCAGCAGGTGCTGAGCGTGCTTGACCAGGTCGGTCTGCGCGCGCAGGACGCCGACAAATATCCGCACGAGTTCTCAGGCGGCCAACGCCAGCGCATTGCCATTGCCCGCGCTCTGATTACCCGCCCCCGCCTGATCGTGGCCGACGAGCCGGTCAGTGCGCTCGATGTCTCGGTGCAGGCCCAGGTGCTCAATCTCATGCAGGACTTGCAACGCGAGCTGGGCCTGTCCTATCTGTTCATCAGCCATGACCTGGCCGTGGTCCAGCATGTCTGCGATCAGGTCATCGTTCTCCATCGGGGTGAAGTGGTGGAGCGCGGCACGCCGTGCAAGCTGTTCTCCACCCCCGGGCACCCCTATACCCAGGCCTTGGTCAAGGCCGCACCGCGAGTCATCTGAACCGGACCGGCAAACAGTTGTTCACACTCGCAGCAGCGATATGCCGGCGACCACAGCAAAGACTGCTCCGACTGGTGTAAAAACGCATATGAAACAAGTCCGCTCCCCGCGATGACTTGCAGCGCTTTTGATGGCCCCATGCGGCCAGCCCCCCCCATCGGAGACTTTGTTGATGCTCAATCGCCGCTCCTTGCTGGCCAGCTCGGCTGCCAGCTTGCCCTTGTTCGCTGCCTGGCCTGCCATGGCCCAGGCCAAGAAAGACAGCGTCACGCTGGCCATGACGCTGGAGCCGCCAGGACTGGACCCCACGGCCGGGGCTGCTTCCTCGATTGCCGAAGTCGTGCTCTACAACGTGTTTGAGACGCTGACCAAGATCAACCCCGATGGCAGCGTCTCGCCTCTGCTGGCCGAAAGCTGGGAAGTCTCCTCCGACCTCAAGACCTATACCTTCCGTCTGCGCAAGGATGTGAAGTTCCAGAACGGCGAGCCCTTCAACGCTGCTGCCGTCAAGTTCTCGTTCGAGCGCGCGGCAGCCGACAAAAGCACCAACAAGGACAAGCGCACCTTTGCCAATCTGAGCACCAAGGTCGCCGACGAGCATACGGTGGTACTGACCAACCAGGAGATAGACCCCGACTTTCTGTTCATGATGGGCCAGGCCACCTCCATCATCGTCGAGCCCAAGAGCGCCACCACCAACGCCAGCAAGCCCGTGGGCACCGGCCCCTACAAGCTGGCGGCCTGGGCCAAGGGTGCATCGGTCACTCTGACCGCCTGGCCCGGCTATCGCTCGGCACAGAGCATTCGCATCAAGCGCGCCGTGTTCCGCTTCATCCCCGACCCCGCGGCACAGGTTGCCGCCCTGCTGGCCGGCGATGTCGATGCCTTCCCGCGCGTCTCGCCGCGCAGCGTGCCCCAGTTCAAGACCAATGCCCGCTTTCAGGTGGTGGTGAGCAACTCGCGCGCCAAGACCATTCTGGCCATCAACAATGCACGCAAGCCCTTGAACGACATCCGCGTGCGCCGCGCCATTGCCGCCGCCATCGATCGCAAGGCCGTGATTGCCGGAGCCGCCGATGGCTATGGCGTGCCCATCGGCAGCTACTATGTGCCCACGGCCTTTGGCTATGTGGACACCACAGGTGTCAACCCCTTTGACCTGGAAAAAGCCAAGGCCTTGATGGCTGAAGCTGGCGTCAAGACCCCGCTGACACTGACCATGACGCTGCCGCCCGCGCCCTACGCACGCCAAGGCGGTGAACTGATTGCAGCCCAGCTGGCCAAGATCGGCATCCAGCTCAAGCTGCAGAACGTGGAGTGGGCGCAATGGCTGTCGGGCACCTACACCAACAAGAACTACGACCTGACCATCATTTCGCATGTCGAGCCGTTTGATCTGGGCAACTTTGCCAAGCCCGATTACTACTGGGGCTACCAGTCCCAGGAATTCAACGAACTTTTCGACAAGATCAAGCACACACCGCGCCCCGCCGACCGCGCACGCCTGCTTGGCGATGCCCAGCGCCTGCTGGCGCATGATTCGGTGCACGGCTTTCTCTACACCCCGCAGTGGGTGACCGTGGCGAACAAGAAGCTGCGCGGGCTGTGGAAGGACATGCCGGTGTTTGTCAATGACTTGTCTGCGCTATCCTGGGGATAAGGACGACAAGCTCCCCCTGAGGCAGCACGCGCCTTCCCCCTGGCTGGACACCCCTCTCTCTATGTGCTTCGCACACTATGGGAGAGGGACGGAGGGGACGACGGCCTCGCTGCGGGGCGGTGTGGCCGGCACAGACCCTTCCTCGCTGTCTCTGGCTTCTGGCATGCACCAGTGTTAAGAGTGTTTGCCTCTAGCGTTGCACCATCACAAGACGAAGTGCGAGCGCACCGAAAACGGTGGCTGCGATGCGGTTAAGCCAGCGCTGGGCGCGGGCGGAGCGCTGCAGGATCTGGCCAAAGAGCCCCGAGAAACAGGCGATAGAACCAAAGACCAGCCAAGCTGCTGCCATGAAGACGCTGCCCAGCACCATGATCTGCACTGGCACGCTGCCGCGAGCGGGGTCGGTGAACTGGGGCAAAAAGGCCAGAAAGAAAATCAGCACCTTGGGGTTGGTCAGGTTCATGACCACGCCTCTGCCCACCCAGCTCATGGCGGAGCGCAGAGTCAGCACATCGCGTTGCTCCTGTGCCCTGGCACTTTCTTCCACGCTGACGGGTGCATGCCATGCGCTCCAGGCCAGATAGGCCAGATAGGCGGCGCCGCAGAGCTTGAGCGCCGTGAACAGCATGGGCGATGTCGCCACCACGGCCGCCAGTCCCAGTGCCACGGCGGCCGTATGTCCGACAATGCCCAGACACAGGCCCAGCACTACGCACAGCCCCACGCGCCAGCCGCGCTGGGCCGATTGCACCAGCACAAACAGGTTGTCGGGGCCGGGGCTCAGGCCCAGCAGCAGGGCCACGCCAAAGAATGTGATCAGGACTTCCCAGGTCGGCATTTTCAGCTCTCTTCAAAAACAATAGCTACTTGCGATTCATCGACAAAGGCTACAGGCCTTTTTGACAAACGACTCACTTCAACCCAGCCCCAGTGCCGTCACGCCCAGGGCAATCATGACGGCCCCGGCAATGCGCAGAGCCCGGTCGCCCTCGCCCAGCAGCCTGCCGCCTATCAGGGCCGCGAACAGCATGGACACCTCGCGTGCGGGAGCGACGTGAGAGATGGGCGCGCTTTGCACCGCATAGAGCACCAGCACATAGGCGATGGGGCTGAAGAAGGCCACCACGGCCGCATAGCGCCATTGCAGACGCCACAGGCGCTTGGTCTCGGACCAGTCCCGGGCGGCCAGCGGCGCCAGAATCACCAGCCGGATCAGATTGCCCATATAGTCCACCAGAATCGGCGACATCAGCAGCATCTTGACGGCATAGCTGTCCACCACCGTGTAGCTGGCAATGAACAACCCCGTCAGCAGGCCGTAGTAGAGACCGGACAGCACGCGCTGGCGCGCCTCCAGATCCTGCCCCTCACGAATGGCCACGATCATGCGCGGGCCACCCGCGATCAGAAACACGCCCAGCACCACGCCCGCAATGCCGGCAGCCCCCAGCGTCGAGATCTGTTCGCCGAGAAAGATCACGGCCACCAGCGAGGAGATCAGCGGCCCGCTGCCGCGCGCCAGCGGATAGACCACCGTCAGATCGGCCACGCGATAGCCGCGCAGCAGCACCACGAAATAAGCCACATGCAGCACGGCGCTGGCGGTGACGAACACCCACTCCATCCAGCCCCAGTCCGGCACCACATCCTTGCCCAGCCACCAGCCCAGCGGCAGCCAGATGACGGCATTGCAGATGGCGGTGTAGAGCGAAAAGCGGGCGTCTCCGCCGGCCTTCTTGGCCACGATGTTCCAGCCCGAATGAATCAGGCCGGCCAGAATGATGAGAGTGAACGCTTGCAGGGACATGGGAGCCGGAAATGCAAAAGGCCGCGCGATGCGCAGCCTTTTGAAAAGAAAAATTCAGTCGCTCATCTGGCCGAACATGGCCAGTGCGTGATGTGACTGGCGCAGCACAGGTGAGGGACGCCAAGCAAGGACCGCCCCGCAGCAAAGGCGTCGTCCCCCCCTGGGGGAAGGCGCGAAGCGCCACAGGGGGAGCATTTACTTTCGGGCTGCTATGAGCGAAAGGAATTCGCGGCGCAGTTCGGAGTTGGTGAGGAACGCTCCGCGCATGACGGAGTTCAGCATCTTGGAATCCATCTCGCGCACGCCGCGCCAGGACATGCAGAAATGCGAGGCTTCCATGACCACGGCCAGTCCGTCGGGTCGGGTCTTGTCCATGATCAGATCGGCCAGCTGGATGATGGCCTCTTCCTGGATCTGCGGGCGACCCATGATCCAGTCCACCAGACGCGCATACTTGGACAGACCGATCACATTGGTGTTCTTGTTGGGCAGCACGCCGATCCAGATCTTGCCGATCACGGGGCACAGGTGGTGGCTGCAGGCACTGCGCACGGTGATCGGGCCGACGATCATCAGCTCGTTCAGGTGCTCGGCGTTGGGAAATTCGGTGATGGCCGGCTGATGCACATAACGGCCGCGGAACACCTCGTTCACATACATCTTGGCCACACGGCGGGCCGTGGCGCGCGTGTTGTGGTCATGCACGGTGTCGATGACCATGGAGTCGAGCACGCCCTGCATCTTCTCCTGCACCTCGTCCAGCAGCTTCTCCAGCTCGCCGGGCTCAATGAATTCGGCAATGTTGTCGTTGGCGTGGAAACGTTTGTTAGCTGCCTGCAACCGCTCGCGGATCTTGACCGAAACGGGTGTTCCTTCGGCTGAGTTGTCTTTTTTCATGTCGGCGAGATCTCTGAACATCCAAGAATGGTACCAGTGAATCAACTTCCCGAAGCCACAAAGGATTTGCCATCCAGATGCATGTTTACAAGGCCTTGGAAGCTATGGTTTCAGGAGCAATCTCAAAATAGGCATGCACCCGGCCAGAGAAGCGGGCAAGCGCTGCCGCCCGACGAGAGAGGGGAAGGTGCGGGGCCGCTCAGAGCTGCTACAGCTTGAACTCTGCAATCAGCGGCAGGTGATCCGACATGCGCCACCAGATGCGCCCCTTGGGCACCTGCAGCCCCAGCGGGGTCAGGCCGCGCACATAGATATGGTCGAGCTGCGCAATCGGCAGCCGCGAGGGATAGGTCAGAATGCCCTGCGTTTCCTCGTACTCGAACAGGCCGAAGCCCGCCAGCATGCGCTTGATCTGGTTGCCCCAGTCGTTGAAGTCGCCCGCCACCACCAGCGGCGCATTGGGTGGTACCTCGCGCTCGATGAAACGCTGCAGCAGTGCAATCTGGCGAATGCGGCTGCCCGGAATCAGGCCCAGGTGCACGACGATGGAGTGCACGCGCTTGCCGTGGATGTCCAGCTCCACATGCAGCAGGCCGCGCTGCTCGAAGCGATGGTCAGAGATGTCCTCGTGCTGGTAGCCGATCACCGGCCAGCGGCTGAGCAGCGCATTGCCGTGCTCGCCGTCCCGGGTGTAGGCATTGGTCAGATAGACGGATTCGTAGCCTTCGGGAGCCAGATACTCGGCCTGCGGCACATTGGGCCAGCGGTCGAAATACTGCTCCTCCTTGCGGTTCATCTTGCGAACCTCCTGAAGGCAGACGATGTCCGCATCGAGCTGCTCCACCGCGAGTCCCAGATTGTGAATCTCCAGCCTCCTGGCAGGGCCCAGGCCCTGCACACCCTTGTGAATGTTGTAGGTAGCCACGCGCAGGATCTGCGGCTCTGGCGGCGTAAACAACTGAACGTCAGACATAGGCACTGTTGGTTTCAAGGCTGTTGCCTGCAGCGGCGCTCGACCAGCGCCGGCTCGAAGCGCGGCAACAGCAAAATAGCTTCTGCGTTGGAAGAAGAAAAGCAGCGCTGGGCTGCCTCACGCCAATCATGCCAATCATGTGCGGTGTGCTCCCTGGGATTCAAGTGCACGGTCATGTGAGGTGGCACACGAAGGCCGAAGACACGCTCCTGGTTATGGCTGACCCCCGGCGCGTAGCGATGCAGCCACTGTGGATAGATGGCGTATACGTTCTCGAGTTCCCAGTCGGTCAGGCAACAGTCCGGCGCCAGCGCGTCGATGCCGGTTTCCTCGAGCACCTCGCGCACTGCGGTCTCATGCCAGTCCTCGTCCAGGCTGTCCTTGCTGCCCGTGACGGATTGCCAGAAAGGCTCGCCCTCGGGCGCCGCAATGCTGCGGCGCAGCAGCAACACCTGCCCGTCTTCACGGTAGATCACGACCAGCACGGACTGCGGAATCTTGTAGGGCCTGACTTCCATCGCAGCATATTAGCGCGGCCAGGATGACAGCAGGCGGAGTCGCCCTGCTGCTTGATAGGCATCAATACTCATAGCTGCAACCGCTTTCCCTTTATCGAATTCAGCACAAAAATCATCTGAATTTCAAACTCGACAAGCGCAAGCAGCTAGCGATTTCAAAGCAACAAAAAAGCGCCAGCCGCTTTCGCGAACTGGCGCCCGGGGGTGAACAGCGACCGGCGCTGTTCACGGGGAGCTTGGCAATCAAGCCTCGGTGGTGACCACCATGGGGTTGCGCAGCTTGATGTGCAGCTCGCGCAGCTGCTTCTCGTCCACGGGCGAGGGAGCCTGGGTCAGCAGATCCTGGGCGCGCTGTGTCTTGGGGAAGGCAATCACGTCGCGGATGGAGTCGGAGCCGGTCATCAGCGTGATCAGACGATCCAGGCCGAAGGCCAGGCCACCGTGGGGAGGCGCACCGTACTGCAGCGCATCCAGCAGGTAGCCGAACTTGGCGCGTTGCTGCTCGGGCGTGATGTTCAGGGCTTCGAACACCTTGGCCTGCACGTCGGCGCGGTGGATACGCACCGAGCCGCCGCCCAGTTCCCAGCCGTTCAGAACCATGTCGTAGGCCTTGGCGATGCACTTGCCGGGATCGGTGTCCATCAGGTCTTCGTGACCGTCCTTGGGCGAAGTGAAGGGGTGGTGCACGGCCACCCAGCGACCGGATTCCTCGTCATGCTCGAACATGGGGAAGTCCACCACCCACAGAGGCGCCCACTTGTCTTCGAACAGGCCGCTCTTCTTGCCGAATTCGCTGTGACCGACCTTCAGGCGCAGAGCGCCGATGGAGTCGTTGACGATCTTTTCCTTGTCGGCGCCAAAGAAGAGCAGGTCGCCATCCTGTGCGCCGGTGCGCTTGAGGATTTCGGCAATCGCTGCATCATGCAGGTTCTTGACGATGGGCGACTGCAGGCCTTCACGGCCCTTGGCCACTTCGTTGACCTTGATCCAGGCCAGGCCCTTGGCACCGTAGATCTTGACGAACTCGGTGTAGCCGTCGATCTCGCCACGCGAGATGGCAGCGCCGCCGGGCACGCGCAGGGCCACGACACGACCACCCTTGGTGGTGGCGGGGGTGGAGAAGACCTTGAAGTCCACGTCGCCCATGATGTCGGTCAGCTCGGTGAACTCCAGCTTGACGCGCAGGTCGGGCTTGTCCGAACCGAAGCGGAAGGCCGCATCCTGGTAGCTCATGATGGGGAACTCGCCCAGATCCACGTTCAGCTGGGTCTGGAACACTTCCTTGATCATGCGCTGGAAGATGGCGCGGATTTCCTCTTCGTTCAGGAAGGAGGTTTCGCAGTCGATCTGCGTGAATTCGGGCTGGCGGTCAGCGCGCAGGTCTTCGTCGCGGAAGCACTTGGTGATCTGGTAGTAGCGGTCGAAACCCGAGACCATCAGCATCTGCTTGTACAGCTGGGGCGACTGGGGCAGCGCGAAGAATTCGCCGTCATGCACGCGCGAAGGCACCAGATAGTCGCGGGCGCCTTCGGGCGTGGACTTGCCCAGCATGGGAGTCTCGATGTCGATGAAGCCTTCCTTGTCGAGGAAGTTGCGCACCTGGATGGCGGTCTTGTAGCGCAGCATCATATTGCGCTGCATCACGGGACGGCGCAGATCCATCACGCGATTCGTGAGGCGCACGGTTTCCGACAGATTGTCGTCATCCAGCTGGAAAGGAGGCGTGACGGAAGCGTTGAGCACGTTGAGCTCATGGCACAGCACTTCGATCTGGCCGCTCTTGAGCTTGTCGTTGGTGGTTCCGGCGGGACGCGCACGCACCACACCCTTGACCTGCACGCAGAACTCGTTGCGCACATCTTCGGCCACCTTGAACATCTCGGCGCGGTCGGGGTCGCAGACCACCTGCACATAGCCTTCACGGTCGCGCAGGTCGATGAAGATCACGCCACCATGGTCACGGCGGCGGTTCACCCAGCCGCACAGGGTCACGGTTTCGCCCATTTGGGCTTCGGTCACCAGACCGCAGTATTGAGAACGCATTGCCATGAAAATTCTTCCTGCACCTTAGGGGTGCGACAAGGTTGTTTGTTTGGATTCTTCGATCAGGGCGAGGTCTGGCGGAGCCACCACGCCCATCGAAACAATGTATTTGAGCGCCGCATCCACACTCATTTCCAGCTCGATGCATTCGCTCTTGCGCACCAGCACGAAGTAACCCCCGGTGGGGTTGGGCGTGGTGGGCACGAAGACGCTCACATATTCATCACGCAGCAAAGCCGCCACTTCGCCGCTGGGCTGGCCTGTGACGAAAGCCACGGTCCATACGCCCTCACGCGGCCACTGCACCAGCACCGCCGTGCGAAAAGCGTTGCCGCTGTCGGAGAACACGGTGTCCGAGACCTGCTTGACGCTGGAATAGATGGAGCGCACCACGGGTATGCGGCGCACCAGCGCATCACCCCAACCCACCAGCTTGCGGCCGATGAAATTGCTGGCAATGCCGCCCACGAGCAGCAGAATCAGCAAAGTCAGAATAACGCCAAACCCCGGAATATGCATGCCCAGCAATCTGTCGGGCTGCCAGGCCTCGGGAAGAATGGCCAGCGTCTGATCCAGAGTTCCGATGATCCAGTTGAGCACGCCCAGCGTGATCACCAGGGGAACGATGACCAGCAAACCGGCAATCAGCCACTTGCGCAATGCAGACATAGTGTGGGTAAGCCTCAGGAATTGGCGGGTGCAGGGGCTGCAGCAGCTGCGGGAGCAGGAGCTGCCGCACTGTCACTGGATGAAGAAGTGCTTGCAGCCGGCTTGCTGCCGCTGTTCTTGAAGTCCGTGGCATACCAGCCAGAACCCTTGAGCTGAAAGCCCGGAGCGGTGAGCTGCTTGGAAAAGGCCTCGGCCCCGCAAGCTGGGCACACGGTCAGCGGCGCGTCCGAGATTTTCTGCAGCACATCCTTGGCGTGACCGCAGGAGCCACACTTGTATGCATAGATAGGCATAGCGCTAAAAACGGGGGAAGTGCAAAAACCCTCAATTATAGGCGCCGCCCCTGGTTTTGCTGCGCTGCGCAAGCAAGCCCCGGTGCAGCCGGTTTGCTCCCTCAAGCCTTGATCTCGGCAAAGGACTCGATTTCACGGTGATGGTTGCTGATCCACTGCGGCAGCAGCGAACCGGCCAGCATGCCGGCAACCGCAGCCAAAAGACCAGCCAGCTGCTGTGGAAAAGCCTGGTTGAGCGCGGGCGTGACCATGAAGATGAGCCACACACCGATGCCCAGCGCCACGGCGCTGATGGCGCCCTGGGTGGTGGCCCTCTTCCAGTACAGGCCGAACACCAGCGGCACGAAGGCTCCCACCAGCGGCACCTGATAGGCACTGGCGACCAGCTCATAGATGGGCGTGCCTTCCATGACGATGGAATAGGCCAGCACGCAGGCCGCGAACACCAGCACGCTGATGCGCATGGTCCTGAGATTGTCCTTGTCCGAAGTGTAGGGCCGGAACTGACGCCAGATGTTCTCGGTAAAGGTCACGCTGGGGGCCAGCAAGGTGGCCGACGCACAGGACTTGATGGCCGAGAGCAGCGCGCCGAAGAACAGCACCTGCATGGCAAACGGCATCTTGTCCATCACCAGGGTGGGCAGCACCTTCTGCGGATCATCGGCCAGCAGGGCCGTGGCTTCGGCGGGCATGATGATGAGCGCACTGGCCACCAGGAACATGGGCACGAAGGCAAAGATCACGTAGCAGGCACCGCCGATGATGGTGCCGCGCACGGCCGATTTCTCGGTGTCTGCCGACATCACGCGCTGAAAGATGTCCTGCTGCGGAATCGAGCCCAGCATCATGGTCACGGCAGCGCCGATGAAGAAAACGATTTCATGCAGCGAGGGCTCGGGCAGAAACTTGAAGAGATCGCGGCTGGTGGCCAGATCGACCACCTTGCCCGCGCCGCCCGCCATGTCACCGGCAAAAAAGGCCAGTATCAGCAGACCTGCGACCAGAATGATCATCTGCACGAAATCCGTCACGGCCACGGACCACATGCCGCCAAACAGCGTATAGACCAGCACGGAGAGAACGCCAATCGTCATGCCCATGGGAATGCTGACGACACCGCCCGAGAGCAGGTTGAACACCAGGCCCAGTGCCGTGACCTGGGCCGAGACCCAGCCCAGATAGCTGAGCATGATGATCAGCGAACAGACAACCTCGATAGACCGGCCATAGCGCGAGCGGTAGTAGTCGCTGATGGTCAGCAGGTTCATGCGGTAGAGCTTGGCCGCGAAAAAGCACCCGACCAGAATCAGGCACATGCCCGCGCCAAACGGATCCTCCACCAGCGCATGCAGACCGCCCTCGATGAACTTGGCAGGTACGCCCAGCACCAGCTCGGACCCGAACCAGGTCGCAAAGGTGGTGGTGATGATCATGTAGAGCGGCAGATGACGGCCGGCAATGGCGAAATCCGCCGTGTTCTTCACGCGTCTGGCGGCCCACAGGCCGATGCCGATGGTCACAAACAGGTAGACGATCACCAATGAGAGCAGCACGCTGGCACTCCTCGAACTCTAAAGAAAGGGAAAGCTCAGAAGCGGATGCGCAGCAGAACCTGCAACACCACCAGACCAATGACGAAACCGATGCCGCCGCAGAGGATGGCCTGCAGCAAGCGATTGGTCGTCTTCTGTTGCTGCAGCAGTTCCTTGAGCAGGGCCTCGCTGTCATTGCCGGCGCCATGCCTGGACAGATACTGGTGCAGCACTCGCGGAATGTCGGGCAGGATCTTGGCGTAACGCGGCGCCTGCGCCTGCAGCTCATGCCATAGGCGCTGCGGCCCCATCTGGTCCAGCATCCATTTCTCGAGAAACGGCTTGGCCGTGCTCCACAGATCGAGGTTGGGGTCGAGCTGACGGCCCAGGCCCTCGATATTGAGCAGCGTCTTCTGCAGCAGCACCAGCTGAGGCTGGATCTCGACCTGGAAACGGCGCGAGGTCTGGAACAGGCGCATCAGCACCATGCCCAGCGAGATTTCGGCCAGCGGCCGGTCGAAATAAGGCTCGCAGACGGCGCGAATGGCCGCCTCCAGCTCCTCGACGCGCGTCGTGGCCGGCACCCAGCCACTTTCCACATGCAAGGCGGCAACACGCTTGTAGTCGCGGCGGAAGAAGGCCAGGAAGTTCTGCGCCAGATATTCCTTGTCGAACTCGGTCAGCGTGCCGACGATGCCGAAGTCCAGCGAGATATAGCGCCCGAAGGTATCGGGCTCCAGGCTGACCATGATGTTGCCCGGGTGCATGTCGGCATGGAAGAAGCCGTCGCGGAACACCTGGGTAAAGAAGATGGTCACGCCATCGCGCGCCAGCTTGGGGATGTCCACGCCGGCTTCGCGCAGGCGCTCGACCTGGCTGATGGGCACACCCTTCATGCGCTCCATCACCATCACATCGGTATGGCAGTAATCCCAGTGGATCTCGGGGATCAGCACCAGATCCAGGCCTTCCATATTGCGGCGCAGTTGCGCGGCATTGGAGGCTTCGCGGATCAGGTCCAACTCGTCATGCAGATAGTTGTCGAACTCGGCGACCACTTCCTTGGGCTTGAGCCGCTTGCCATCATGGGAGAGCTTTTCCAGCCAGCTCGCCATCATGTGCATCAATGCCAGATCCTTGTCGATCACGGACTTCATGCCCGGGCGCAGCACCTTGACGGCGACATCATGCTCAACGCCTGCCTTGTCGCGAACACTGGCAAAGTGCACCTGGGCGATGGACGCGCTGGCCACGGGCTCACGCTCGAAGCTGATGAAGATCTGCTCCAGCGGCTTGCGAAAGGAACGCTCGATGGTGTCCACCGCGATCTGGGAATCGAACGGCGGCACGCGGTCCTGCAGCTTGGCCAGTTCCTCGGCCACATCGGGCGGCATCAGGTCGCTGCGGGTGGACAGCACCTGACCGAATTTCACGAAGATGGGACCGAGCTCTTCCAGCGCTTCGCGCAGGCGCACGCCACGTGGCTTGTCCAGCTTGCGGCCAAAGGTCAGCACGCCGCGCAGGCTGCGCAGGCGCGGATGCGGAATCCCGGAGAGCACCAGCTCGTCGAGTCCATAACGAAACACCACCCAGAGGATGGCCCAGCCTCGCAGAAAGCGGCTCATGGCTGTGTGTAATCGGCCCCGGGCATGGCTGCCACGGGTGCCATGCTGACAGGATTGGCCACATCGGCAGCAGAGGCAGACTTGCTGCCCATGCGTGCACCGACGAACTGACGCAACCCCTGAGCGGCCGTGCGTGCAACCTTGCCAATTGTGTGGGCAGGCACATCCCCGATAAGGCGAGCCAGATCCTCCTCCACATCCCACTTGACGTTATCCACCAGCCAATTGATCTCGGCGGCAAACTGCACATCGCCTTCGATGCGAATACTGGGCTTGTCGCCACGCAAGGCCGTCTGAGCCAGCGACAGAGGAGAGGTCTCGGTGACTTCCAGCATCAGATCGGGCGCAGCCTCGGCAGGAGCCACGTCGAACAGACCGGCAGGAGTGACCAGCAAGGCGACCGAATACTGGCGCCATTGCACACGCGCAATACGCCCCTTCTGTCGCACGAGGCGATCCGTGGCCTCTTTTTCCTGCATCAGCACATGATTGAGGAAAAGCACCAGACGCTGATGCATTTCACTCACCAGCCATTCGGGAGCTTGGGGGCCGGCCATCACGCGTTCGACGAGACCGCCCAGAAAAGAAAAAGGGGACTGTGTTGCCATAGTCCCCGATTATTCATGAAATTAATCCCCTCCTGTGGCGCTTTGCACCTTCCCCCCAAGGGGGACGGCACCATCGCTGCAGGGCGGGCCTTGCTCGGCGCCCCTTGCATGGGGCGCGAGTAATCCGTCCTGCGGTGCTTATTGCAGCGCCTGCACGCCTGCCACCAGCCAGCCGCTGGTGCCACTCTTGGGCTTGGTCATGTTCCAGACTTCACGGAAGGGGCTGGGGCCTGCCGAGGCCTCTTCGCGGATCATGCCGGAGAACTCGACGCTGGCCATGTAGCCATTGCCCAGGTCTTCGATGCCCAGCAACTGCGCATCGATCATCAGCACATCGGTGTGGTTGGGCTCACCGGCACGCTGTGTCTCGCGCTCGGACAGCTGGCTGCGGATTTCCGTGAGCATCTCGTCGGTCATCATGGAGCGCAGAGTGGTAATGTCGGAGCGATCCCAGGCCGACTGCAGCGTCACGAAGTTGCGCTTGGCTGCAGTGAGAAAACCTTCGGCATCGAAGTCTGCAGGCACGCCCCAGTTCTGCGAACCCGACAGGGCAGAGCCGATCATGGAGCCGCCGGCTGCAGCCGCGGCTTCGGGAATATGGTTCTGCTCCCAAGGACGAGCCGACGCGTCATTGCCCACTTTTTCAGGGTTGTACTGGCGTGCCTGGGGTGCATTCACATCACCACCCAGATTGCCTGCGCCCTGAAAGGCAAATGGACTGCTAGCGCTCTGCACGGCAGGCGCTGCCTTGCGACGGCGCATGATCATGCCGACCACCACCATGATCACCATGGCCAGCAGACCGAACATCAGCATATTGGCAAAGGCTTCGCCCATGCCCAGCGAGTTGGCCAGCCAGGCCAGGCCCAGGCCTGCGGCCAGGCCGCCCAGCATGGCTCCCCATGGCTTCTTGGGTGCAGCGGCCGGAGCCGCTGCAGGCGGCGCAGCACGGTTTTGCTGCGCCGCACTCTGCTGCGGAGCCTGCTGGGTATTCTGAGCGGGAGCACGAGACGCTTCGCGTTGAGTGACGTTGCCCGACTGCTTGCCGAACGATGAGCCACCGCCCATGCGTTTTGCATCGGCCTGACCATGTGCCACCACCAGCATTGCCACCAAGGCAATTGACCAAAGTTTCTTCATCTCATCTCCCTTCTTATGGAAAGTCGCTACAAATCTGCGCACAGGGCGCACTTAACATTTGATTCCCACATGCAAGGCACAGACGCCTCCTGTCATGTTGTGATAGTCCACATGACCAAAGCCGCATTGCTGCATCAGGGCCTTGAGCTCCTTCTGGCCGGGGTGCATGCGGATGGACTCGGCCAGATAGCGATAGCTTTCGGCGTCGCCGGCAATCATCTTGCCCATGGTCGGCAAAATCTTGAACGAGTACCAGTCATAGACTTTCTCCAGCGGTTTGACCACCTTGGAGAACTCCAGCACCAGCAGCTTGCCGCCGGGGCGCAGCACGCGGTTCATTTCCTTGAGCGCAGCATCCTTGTGCGTCATATTGCGCAGGCCGAAGGCTACGCTGACCAGATCGAAATAGTTGTCGGGGAAGGGCAGCTTTTCAGCATCGCAGACCAGCGTGGGCAGAATCACGCCCTTGTCGGTCAAGCGGTCACGCCCCACGCGCAGCATGGCTTCATTGATGTCGGTGTGCACCACCTGACCGCTGGCGCCCACCTTCTTGGAAAAAGCCAGGGACAGATCTCCTGTGCCGCCTGCGATATCCAGCGCCTTGTCGCCTTCCTTGAGGTTGGCCACCATCAGCGTGTAAGCCTTCCAGGCGCGGTGCAGGCCGCCCGACATCACGTCGTTCATGACGTCGTACTTGGAGGCCACGGAGTCGAACACACCGCGTACGCGCGATGCCTTCTCGCTTTCATCAACAGTCTGGAATCCGAAGTGTGTGGAGCTCATAACAAAGAATGCTAAGCAGGCAGTGCTTGCGCGTACAGCGACAACCCCGTATGGCTACAGGCTTTGAAGCACTATGGTTTTTTGAAAGAATTCGCCTTGAGCGCTTATTTCACATGCGCTGCCAGCTATTGGAAATATAGCACCAGCCTCAATAACCCTGTGCCGTATGCATGGGCTATGTGGCGTGTACGGGACGTTGCTGCCGGCTTTTGAGCCGACATGCAAGCCCCTGGGAGTCAAAGCTCAATGCACGCTGCAACCATGACCACCGGCGCCCTTCTCGGGCATGGGCGTATCTCGATCCATCCCGGCCTCTTCTAGGCGCTGCAGATATTGCTGCCACAGAGCATCCTGCTGGCTGCCCAGCTGGTAGAGGTATTCCCAGGTGTACAGACCGCTTTCGTGCCCATCGCTGAAGAACGGCTTGATGGCGTAGTTGCCCACAGGCTCGATGGTGTTGATACCCACATCGCGCTTGCCGGTCTGCAGCACTTCCTGGCCCGGGCCATGACCTTGCACCTCGGCCGAGGGCGAGTACACGCGCAGCAACTCGAACGGAATGCGGAAAGTCTTGCCGTCCGAATAAGAGACCTCCAGCACGCGTGACGCACCATGCACGGTCAGCGACTGAGGGGTGGGAGTATTGGCTTGCAGTCCTGCCATGGTTCTCTCCTAATCAATGCATAAAAGGGCAGCCTCAAGCTGCCCTTCGAATCTCCCGACGGAGACGAAAAACATCACGCGGCCCAGAGGGCCAGCGCCTTTTGCAGCACTTCATCCACCTGCGGCAGCTGGCGGGCAATCTCAGCTTCGCGCTCTTCATCGCGCTCGCGCTGGGCCGCAGCCCAGACGGAAGCGGGAAAGTGGCTGTCCCAGTCATAGCGCGCAATCACATGCCAATGCAGATGCGCCACCATATTACCGAGCGCCGCCAGGTTGATCTTGGTCGGAGCCAGCTGCTCGCGCAGCACACGTTCGACCAGAGCCACGGCATCCATGCAGACAATGCGATCCGCTGCGCTCAGATCCGAGAACTCGGCCGCATGCTCATTCCAGACCACGCGATAGAAGGCCGGAAAGCCAGCTTCCGCTGCGCGGATCACACGCAACTTGTCGCCGCGCCAGACCAGCGCACCGCCATCGGTTCCACACAGAGGACAGTTTTCAACCAACATCTGAAATCTCCATTGCAATGCTTCTTACCCACATCACGGCGGTGTGACCGCAGCGCAGGCCGGAGACACCCAGGAAGGGCCTATGCCGGCCGCGCCGCCCCGCGCCAAGGATGTCATTCACTTTGGGGGAGGGCGCGAAGCGACTCAGGAGGCATCACACCAGCACACGCTCGATACCGCCCTGGTTGGCGCGATTGACATACTCGGCCATCCAGTTCTCGCCCAGAATGTCGCGCGCCATCTCGACCACGATGTAGTCGGCTTCGAGCAGCCCGTTGTTCAGATCGTTGCCATAGCGGCTCAGGCCCTGCAGGCAGCTGGGGCAGCTGGTCAGGATCTTGACGTTGTCCTGGGCACCCAGTTGGCCGTTGTCGCGCAATGCGGCCTCGCCCTTGCGGATCTCCTCGGTCTTGCGGAAGCGGATCTGCGTGGAGATGTCGGGACGCGTCACGCCCAGCGTGCCGGACTCGCCGCAGCAGCGCTCGCTCTTGAGCACGTTGTCACCCATCAAGGCCTTGACGGTCTTCATCGGATCCTGCTGCTTCATGGGCGTATGGCAGGGGTCGTGGTAGAGGTAGGCGCCCTTGTTCTGCAGCGTGATACCCTTTTCGAGCAGATATTCGTGGATGTCGATGATGCGGCAGCCGGGGAAGATCTTGTCGAACTGGTAGCCCTGCAGCTGGTCATAGCAGGTACCGCAGCTCACCACCACGGTCTTGATGTCCAGATAGTTGAGCGTGGTCGCCACACGGTGGAAGAGCACACGGTTGTCCGTGATCATCTTCTCGGCCTTGTCGAACTGGCCCGAACCGCGCTGGGGATAGCCGCAGCACAGATAACCGGGAGGCAGCACGGTCTGCACGCCGGCATGCCAGAGCATGGCCTGCGTGGCCAGACCCACCTGACTGAACAGGCGCTCCGAGCCGCAGCCGGGGAAGTAGAACACCGCCTCGGTGTCCGACTTGGTGGCCTGCGGGTCGCGGATGATGGGCACGTAGTCCTTGTCCTCGATATCCAGCAAGGCGCGCGCCGTCTTGGTGGGCAGACCGCCGGGCAGCTTCTTGTTGATGAAGTGAATCACCTGCTCCTTGATGGGAGCCGTGCCCACGGATGCGGGTGGATGTGCGGTCTGCTTCTTGGCGACAGCCCCCAGCACGTCGGCCGCCAGGCGCTGGGCCTTGAAGCCCACACCCACCATGGCCGTGCGCATGAACTTGATGGTGTCGGGGTTGGTGGCGTTGAGCATGGCCATGGCCAGCTTGTTGCCTGGTCGGAAGCTCTTCTTGTCCATCTTGCGCAGCAGATTGCGCATATTCATGGTCACGTCGCCGAAGTCGATCTTGACCGGGCAGGGGTTGAAGCACTTGTGGCAGACCGTGCAGTGATCGGCCACGTCTTCGAATTCCTGCCAGTGCTTGATGGACACGCCACGGCGTGTCTGCTCCTCGTAGAGGAAGGCCTCCACCAGCAGCGAGGTGGCCAGGATCTTGTTGCGCGGCGAGTACAGCAGATTGGCGCGCGGCACATGGGTGGCGCACACGGGCTTGCATTTGCCGCAGCGCAGGCAGTCCTTGACGGAGTTGGCGATGGCGCCGATGTCCGACTGCTGCATGATGATGGATTCATAACCCATCAGGCCGAAGCTGGGCGTGTAGGCATTGGTCAGGTCGGCAAACATCAGCGACTCGCGCGGCGAGCGACCGTCGTGACTCTGGTGCGCCAGGGCATCCCACTCTTCGTTGCGGATCAGCTTGCCCTTGTTGAAGCGGCCTTCGGGGTCCACACGCTTCTTGTAATCGGCAAACGGTGCCAGCTCGGCATCCGAGAGGAATTCCAGCTTGGTGATACCGATACCGTGCTCACCCGAGATCACGCCATCGAGGCTGCGCGCCAGCTCCATGATGCGGGCCACGGCTTCGTGCGCGGTCTGCAGCATTTCATAGTCATCGGAGTTGACGGGGATGTTGGTGTGCACATTGCCGTCGCCGGCATGCATGTGCAGGGCCACCCAGACGCGCCCCTTGAGCACCTTCTGGTGAATCTCGTTGACGGACTCGCGCAGCGGCTGGAAGGCAGCGCCCGCGAAGATCTTGGACAGCGGCTCCTTGAGCTGGGTCTTCCAGCTCGCACGCAGGCGGTGATCCTGCAACTCGGGGAACAGCGTGGCCACGCCGTCCAGCCAGCCCTGCCAAAGCTCGCGCACCTCGGCCACCAGCGCCAGAGCCTGCTGCACGCGGTCTTCCAGCAACTCGGCGCTGGGGATGTCACCGGCATCGTCGCTCTTGCCCAGGGGCAGATCGGAGTGCTTGAAGAAGCCGCTCAGCTCATCGCAGAGCTTGAGCTTGTTGCGCAGCGACAGCTCGATATTGATGCGCTCGATGCCATCGGTGTACTCTGCCATGCGCGGCAGAGGAATCACCACGTCTTCGTTGATCTTGAAGGCGTTGGTGTGGCGCGAGATCGCTGCCGTGCGCTTGCGGTCCAGCCAGAACTTCTTGCGCGCCTCGGCGCTGACGGCGGTAAAGCCTTCGCCGTTGCGCGAATTGGCAATGCGCACCACCTCGGCAGCCACGCGGGCCACTTCGTCGGCATCGTCACCGGCGATATCGCCCAGCAGCACCATCTTGGGCAGATGGCCGTTGCCCTTCTTGCTCTTGGTCGCGTAGCCCACGGCCTTGAGATAGCGGTCGTCCAGATGTTCAAGGCCGGCCAGCAGCACGCCCGAGCGCTTTTGCTCGGCGAACATATAGTCCTTGATCTCGACGATGGAGGGCACGGCATCCTTGGCATTGCCGAAGAACTCCATGCACACGGTACGCGTATGCGCCGGCATGCGGTGCACCACCCAGCGCGCGCTGGTGATCAGGCCGTCCGTGCCTTCCTTCTGAATACCGGGCAGACCCGAGAGGAACTTGTCGGTCACGTCCTTGCCCAGGCCTTCCTTGCGGAAGGTGTGACCGGGAATGTCCAGGCGCTCGGTGCGCACATGGGTCTTGCCGTCCGCCTCGAAGTACTTCAGCTCGAAGCAGGCCATCTCGGCATCGTGAATCTTGCCGAGGTTGTGGTCCAGACGCGTGACGTCCAGCCACTGCGCATCGGGCGTGACCATGCGCCAGGACACCAGATTGTCCAGGGCAGTCCCCCAGAGCACGGCCTTTTTGCCGCCCGCGTTCATGGCGATATTGCCGCCTATGCAGGAGGCCTCGATGGAGGTCGGATCCACGGCAAACACAAAGCCGCCGCGCTCGGCCGCATCGGCCACACGCTGTGTCACCACACCGGCTTCGGAGTAGATGGTGGGCACTTCATGATCCACGCCGGGAATCATGCGCATCTCGACTTCGCTCAGCGCTTCCAGCTTCTCGGTGTTGATGACCACCGAGCGCCAGGTCAGAGGGATGGCACCACCCGTGTACCCGGTGCCGCCTCCGCGCGGAATGATGGTCAGACCGAGTTCGATGCAGCCCTTGACCAGACCGGCCATTTCGGCTTCGGTATCGGGCGTCAGCACGACAAACGGGTATTCGACGCGCCAGTCGGTCGCATCGGTCACATGGGCCACGCGCGACAGACCGTCGAACTTGATGTTGTCCTTGGCGGTATAGCGACGCAGCGTCTTCTGCGCACGGCGGCGCAGCTGCTCGGCCTCGACAAAAGTGGCGTTGAATTCATGCACGGCGCGGTGGGCCGCTTCCACCAGCTGACCCACCAGCTGATCGCGCAGCGCATCCTCGTTGGGCTCGCGGCGCTTGTCGATCTCGGCCAGGCGATGCTCCAGAGCCTCGACCAGCGACTTGCGGCGGTCAGGGTTGTGGATCAGATCGTCCTGAAGATAGGGATTGCGCTGCACAACCCAGATATCCCCCAGCACTTCGTAGAGCATGCGGGCAGATCGGCCGGTTCGGCGCTCCTGACGCAGCTGATTGAGCACATCCCACATGGATGAGCCCAACAGACGAATCACAATCTCACGGTCAGAGAACGATGTGTAGTTATAGGGAATCTCGCGCAGTCGTGCGGGTTCGGCAGCCTGGGCCTGGAGGGCGGCAGCCAACGCAATCGGTACATTCATGGGGGTAGACCGTGTCGGGCGCCCTCTGTGTGGCGCCCCTAAGCCAGTGGGATGACGATTTTAAGCGACGGCGGCTCAGCCATGCTTTGCTATGGGTTCTGAGTGGCCAGCCCTGCTATCGCCAAAGCAGCAAGCCCTGACGGCATTTCCCAGGCGATTCGCCACATGGCAGTGCACAAAGGCGCTGCGAACCCGCTCACCGCTGCATGCGGCCAAAGGGTAGACGAATCTTTCATAGGCTATTTAGACAAAAATCATACATTTCCGAATCAAAAACAACTCAATACGAAAGACTACCAACAACAAACGAAATGCCATTGACCTAGAATGGCGCAGCTTCGCGCACCATCAGATGTCACCGGATCGTCATTCAAAGGCTTGTGACTGCGGGTTCTGCCCATGGTGCGGCGCGTTGCCCATGCAAACAATGACATCCATATGTCATACGGATGACTTAGTGTGCATCACCGCATATTTCGTCAACGATCGTTAGAGGAGCCTTCATGCAATTCAAGCAACTGGCCATGGCCGCCGCCGTCGCCGCTACTACTTTCTCGGCACAAGCCGTCACCGAAATCCAATGGTGGCACTCGATGACTGCCGTGAATAACGAGTGGGTCAATGACCTGGCCAAGCAGTTCAACGAAAGCCAGAAGGATTACAAGGTCGTGCCCACGTTCAAGGGCGTGTACGACGAATCCATGACAGCCGCGATTGCAGCCTTCCGCTCGGGCAACGCCCCTCACATCCTGCAGGTTTTTGAAGTGGGTACTGCCACCATGATGGCCTCCAAGGGCGCGACCGTGCCCGTGGGCAAGGTGATGCATGACGCCGGCGTCGCTTTCGACCCCAAGGCCTATATCCCTGCAGTGGCCGGTTACTACACTGCCCCCAACGGCCAGATGCTGAGCTTCCCCTTCAACAGCTCGACAACCATCTTCTACTACAACAAGGACGCCTTCAAGAAGGCCGGCCTGAACCCCGACGTCGCCCCCAAGACCTGGCCCGAAGTCTTTGCTGCCGCCAAGAAGCTCAAGGAAAGCGGCCACAGCTGCCCCATGACCCTGGCATGGCAAGGCTGGACCCAGCTGGAGTCCTTCTCCACCTGGCACAACGTGGAATTCGCCACCGAGCACAACGGTCTGAGCGCCAACGGCTACAAGGCGCGCATGAAGATCAACTCGCCTCTGCACATCAAGCACATCGACAACCTGGCCGCAGCGGCCAAGGCTGGCGAGTTTGTCTACAAGGGTCGCGCCTCCACTTCCCAGGCTTCGTTCACCGCCGGTGAATGCGCCATGATCCAGACTTCGTCCGGCTTCTACGGCGACGTGGCCAAGAACGCCAAGTTCAACTACGCCCTGGCTCCCCTGCCCTACTATCCCGATGTCAAGGGCGCTCCCCAGAACACCGTGATCGGCGGCGCTTCGCTGTGGGTCATGGCTGGCAAGAAGGCCGAAGAGTACAAGGGCGTGGCCAAGTTCTTCGAGTTCCTGTCGCAGACCAAGGTGCAGGCCGCTTCGCACCAGCGCACCGGCTACCTGCCCGTGACCATGGCGGCCTATGACCTGACCGAAAAGTCCGGCTTCTACGCCAAGCACCCCGGTACCGACACCGCCGTGACGCAGATGATCCGCAAGGTGACCGACAACTCACGCGGCATCCGCCTGGGCAACTACGTGCAGATCCGTACCATCGAGGACGAAGAACTCGAACAGGTGTGGGCTGGCAAGAAGACCGGCAAGCAGGCGCTGGACTCCATCGTGAGCCGTGGCAACGAACTGCTGGCTCGCTTCGAGCGCTCCTACAAACAGTAAACCCTCCAGGCACCCGCAAGGGTGCCGCCAAGGCCTGCGGGGCCTTCAAACAAGGCTCTGCACCCCCAAATACCCCGTTGACTGCACCCAGGCTCCGGCGGTTTTTTTATTTGTAACTCCTCATGGAAAAACGCGTTCTTTTCCGATCCAAGTGGCTTCCCTGGGTGCTGATCGCCCCCCAGCTACTGATCATCGGCATCTTCTTCTTCTGGCCCGCCGGTCAGGCTGTGCTCCAGTCATTCCAGATGGAAGACGCGTTCGGCATGAGTAGCGAATGGGTGGGTCTGGACAACTTCCGCCAGTTGTTCGCCGACCCCACCTATCTGAACTCCTTCAAGCGCACAGCACTGTTTTCAGTGCTGGTGGCCGGCGTGGGCATTGCCATTTCGCTGGCTCTGGCGATCTTTGCGGATCGCATCATCCGCTTTGCCATGGTCTACAAGACCTTGCTGATCATCCCCTACGCCGTGGCCCCCGTGATCGCGGGCGTGCTGTGGGTCTTCATGTTCTCGCCCTCCATCGGCGTGGTGACGTATTACCTGGGCAAGCTGGGTTACGACTGGAACCACCTGATGAATGAAAACCAGGCCATGGCGCTGATCGTCATCGCCTCGGTGTGGAAGCAGATTTCCTACAACTTCCTGTTCTTCCTCGCCGGACTGCAATCCATCCCCAAGGCTTTGATCGAAGCCGCTTCGATCGACGGTGCAGGCCCCTGGCGCCGGTTCTGGAACATCCAGCTGCCGCTGCTCTCGCCCACCACCTTCTTCCTGCTGGTGATCAACATCGTCTACGCCTTCTTCGACACCTTCGGCATCATCGATGCAGCCACGCATGGCGGCCCCGGCCAGTCCACCTCGATTCTGGTCTACAAGGTCTACCTGGATGGCTTCAAGGCGCTGGACCTGGGCGGCTCGGCCGCGCAGTCGGTGATTCTGATGTTTATCGTCGTCGTGCTGACGGTGATCCAGTTCCGCTATGTTGAAAAGAAAGTGCAGTACTGATCATGGTGGATCGCAACCCCTGGCTTAATTTCCTCTCCCACGCCGTGCTGATTCTTGGCGTGGCCATCGTGGCTTTCCCGCTGTATCTGGCACTGATCGCCTCCACGCACACGGCCAGCGAAATCGTGCAGGCCCCCATGCCGCTGCTGCCCGGCGCCCATCTTTGGGACAACTACAAGGAAGCGCTGCTGGGCTCCGGCAAGCTTGGCTCCAACACCAATGTCGTGCGCATGATGTGGGTGAGTTTTGTCGTGGCCATGATCATTACCGTGGGCAAGATCGCCATCTCGCTGCTCTCGGCCTTCGCCATCGTGTACTTCCGCTTTCCGTTCAAGATGTTCTGCTTCTGGGCGATTTTCCTGACGCTGATGCTGCCCGTGGAAGTGCGTATCCTGCCCACCTACAAGGTCGTGGCCGAGCTGGGCCTGCTCAACAGCTACGCCGGTCTGTCCCTGCCCCTGATTGCCTCGGCAACAGCCACCTTCCTGTTCCGCCAGTTCTTCCTGAGCGTGCCGGACGAGCTGGTGGAAGCCGCCCGGATTGACGGCGCCGGCGCCATGCGCTTTTTCAAGGACATTCTGGTGCCCTTGTCCAGGACCTCGATTGCCGCGCTGTTCGTGATCCAGTTCATCTACGGCTGGAACCAGTACCTGTGGCCGCTGCTGATGACCACCTCGGAAGACATGTACCCCGTGGTCGTGGGTATCAAGAGCATGCTGGGCGGCGGCGGCGATGCCAGCGTGGACTGGAACATCGTGATGGCGACCGCCATTCTCGCCATGCTGCCCCCGACAGCCGTGGTGATGCTGATGCAAAAGTGGTTTGTCAAAGGCCTGGTGGATACCGAGAAATAACGCTCGTCACCACTGCCTCCACCACCTTCTTTTGACCCATTGAACGAATACCCGGAATACCTCTCATGGCATCCATCTCCCTGAAGAACATCGTCAAGCGCTACGGCACAGGCAAATCCGCCGTGCCCGTCATTCACGGCATCAATGTCGAAATCAAGGACGGCGAATTCATCGTGCTGGTCGGCCCCTCTGGCTGCGGCAAGTCCACCCTGCTGCGCATGATCGCCGGCCTGGAAGAAATCACCGACGGCGACCTGCTGATCGGCAGCAACAAGGTCAACGACCTGGAGCCCGCCAAGCGCAATATCGCCATGGTGTTCCAGAACTACGCACTCTACCCCCACATGAGCAACTACGAGAACATGGCCTACGGCCTGAAGCTCGCCAAGGTGCCCGAGGACGAGATCAAGCGCCGCGTGGACAAGGCTGCCAAGATTCTGGAGCTGAGTCACCTGCTGGACCGCAAGCCGCGCCAGCTGTCGGGCGGTCAGCGTCAGCGCGTGGCCATGGGCCGCGCCATCGTGCGCCAGCCCCAGGTCTTCCTGTTCGACGAACCCCTGTCCAATCTGGACGCCAAGCTGCGCGGCCAGACCCGCCTGGAAATCCAGAAGCTGCATGCCGAGCTGGGCATCACCAGCCTGTTCGTGACCCATGACCAGGTCGAGGCCATGACCCTGGCCCAGCGCATGGTGGTGATGAACGGCGGCCATGTGGAGCAGTTCGGCACGCCGGAAGAGGTCTACCACACGCCGGCATCCACCTTTGTGGCGGGTTTCATCGGCTCTCCTCCCATGAACCTGCTCAAGCACTCGCCCAACGGCAAGCCCGGCCTGATCCTGGGCATCCGTCCCGAGCATCTCGACCTGGTGGAGACCGGTGGCCTGGAGTTCAAGGTGCAGACCGTGGAACTGCTGGGCGCCGAACGCCTGCTCTACGGCAAGGTGGGCGACGAAGACGTCACCGTGCGCGTGGAAGAAGGCAAGCCCTATCCCAAGCCCGGTGAAACCGCCCGCATCTCGGCACGCGAAGACCGCCTGCACTGGTTCAACGCCGAGACCGGCAAACGGGCCTAAATCGAAACACCCCCTGAGCGGCCTCGCCGCTTCCCCCTCTCTGGCGCGAGCGCCGGAGGGGGACGACACCCTCGGTGCGGGGCGGCCCTTACTCGGTGTCTCCTGTTTGAATGCTGCCTGCTCCAGGCGCAGCACCAAACTCGCAGAAAAGTGTTGAGCCGCAAACCTTTGTTGGATTGATCATGACTACTGCTTTGAAACCCTGGCCCTACCCCCGTTGGGTGGCCCACCGCGGCGCCGGCAAGCTGGCACCGGAGAACACCATGAGCGCCTTCCGCCTGGGCGCGCAGCATGGCTACCGCTTCTTTGAATGCGATGCCAAGCTCAGCCAGGACGGCGTGCTGTTTCTGATGCATGACGCCACGCTGGAGCGCACCACCAACGGCCGCGGCATTGGCGGCGCACTGAGCATGGGAGAGATCGCCCGGCTCGACGCCGGCAGCTGGCATTCGCGCGCCTATGCGGGCGAGCAGCTGCCCACGCTCGAAGCCCTGGCCCGCTGGTGCCTGGCCAACCATCTGCACCTGAATGTGGAAATCAAGCCCACGCCGGGCCAGGAACTGGAGACCGGCCGCGCCTGCGGCGAGCTGATGAACCGCATCTGGCCGAAGACCGAGGTGCAGCCGCTGTTCACCTCGTTCAAGTCCGAATCGCTCAAGGGCGCCCGCGAGACCGCAGCCCATATTCCGCGCGGCCTGCTGGTGGACAAGCTGGCCGACGCCAGCGGCGACGCCGACCTGAAGCTGGCCCTGGAGCTGGACTGCAGCGCCATGGTGCTCAACCATGCTCTGTGGACGCCCGAGCTGGTGGCCAAGGTGCATGACGCCGGCCTCTACTGCAGCAGCTACACCGTCAACGACCAATGGGCCGCCCAGCGCCTGATCGACCTGGGCACGGACGGCATCATCACCGACCGCGTGGATCTTTTCAGCCCCGCGCAGACAGGCGAGCAGCTGTAAATCAGTAGCTACTTACGTAGATCTGCCAATAATTTCAGTATCAATACATACTGAATTTTTTTCAGATCAAGCGTAAGAAGCTTCTATATTCATAGCAAAACAAAAACCCGGACACTGCAAGGTGGCCGGGCTTTTTTGCGTTCACCACCTCCAATACTGGCACTTACAAATCAGGGCAGCCGCGCAAGCGCCTCAGGGGGTGTCAATCCAGCTTCGTGCCGGAGGCCTTGACGGCTGCCGCCCAGCGCGGCGTCTCGCCGGCCAGGAACTTGCCGAAGGCTTCGGAGCCCAGGAAGGCCGGGTCGGCACCCTGCTCCACCATGCGGCTCTTCACGTCAGGCATGCTCATCACCTGCTGGAAGGCATTGCTGAGCTTGGCCGTCACCTCCTTGGGCAGACCGGCAGGCGCCAGGAAGCCATAGAAGCCCACCACCTCGAAGCCCTTGAGGCCGGACTCGATGGCGGTCGGCACCTCGGGCAGCGCGGGGTTGCGCTCCTTGCTGGTCACGGCCAGCGCACGCACCTTGCCCTGCTTGTGATAGGCCGCAGCCTGCGGAATGCTCTCTGCCATGAACTGCACCTGACCGCCGATCAGATCGGTGAACGCAGGCGCACTGCCCTTGTAGGGAATGTGAACCAGATCCACGCCCGCTGCGCTCTTGAACATCTCTGGCACCAGATGGCTGATGCCGCCGTTGCCGGCCGAGCCGAAGTTGATCTTGCCGGGGTTGGCCTTGGCATAGGTCGTGAACTCGGTCAGCGTCTTGGCCGGCACCTTGTTGTTGACCAGCAGCGCCAGCGGCTGCATGGCGGTGCGGGCAATCGGCGTGAAATCCTTGAGCGTGTTGTAGGGCAGCTTGCTGTAGAGCGCAGGGTTGATGACCATCACACCGGTATTGGCCAGCATCAGCGTGTAGCCGTCGGCGGGCGAGCGCATCACGTCCTGCGCCCCCACGGAGCCGCCCGCTCCGGGCTTGTAATCCACCACCAGCGGCTGACCGAGCACACCTTGCAGCTTGTCGGTCAGCAGACGGGCATGCTGGTCCAGCGGGCCGCCGGCGGGAAAGCCCAGCACGATGCGGATGGGCTTGGTCGGAAAGGCGTCCTGAGCCTGTGCGCCCGCGGACAAAAGCAGGCTTGCGCCAGCCATCAGTCCGGCCAGCATATTCATTGAAGTCCTGTTCATTGTTGTCTCCTTGGTTTTAAAAATCATCGGCCGCGCAAGGCAATGCCCAGGCAAACCCGGCTCGGCCAACCTGCACCGGGCAGCGGCATTCGAGCCATGCCCTGAGCCACGGCGGGAGCCGGCCGGCATAAAAAAGCGCTTCTCGAGGGAAGCGCTTGCCTGCCAGAATGCCAAGCGGCAATCAGCGCTTGGGCTGCCAGGCCAAGGCCTTGTTCTGCTGCTCGGCCACCTGGGCAATGCTGAGCTTGTTGGCCGCTTCATCACGGCGCTTGGCGGCGTCGCCACCCAGCTCCATGGCTGCCAGGTTGTACCAGAAGTAGGCCCTGGCATAGTCACGCGGCACGCCCTGGCCCTGTGCATAGACCATGCCCAGGTTGTACTGGGCTGCGGCGTCGCCCTGTTCGGCCGCACGCTGATACCACTGCACGGCCTTGCCGTAGTCGCGCGCAGCGCCCTGGCCTTCGGCGTACATCACGCCCAGGCGGTTCTGCGCACCGGAATGACCTTGCTCGGCCGCTGCGGCATACCACTTCATCGCCTGAGCGGGGCTGGCGGTACCGCCCTGGCCATCGGCATACAGACGCGCCAGGTTGAACTGGGCCGAGGCATCGCCCTTGTCGGCCGCGCGGCGGAACCACTGCATGGCCGTCGCATAGTTCTGCGGCACGCCACGGCCTTCGGCGTACAAGGTGCCCACATTGTTGATGGCGGCAGCATGGCCTTGCTCGGCCGCCTTCTGATACCACTGCAGGGCCGTGCCGTAGTTCTGGGGCGTGCCCAGACCTTCGGCATAGATGGTGCCCAGGTTGTATTGGGCATCGGCATGATTCTGGTCGGCCGCGCGCTGGAACCATTGCGCCGCATAGGCAGGACTTTGCTCCACACCCAGACCGTAAAGATACAGACGGCCCAGATGGTTCTGGCCGTCGGCATTCCACTGCTCGGCGCTTTTCTGGAACCAGGACGCCGCCAGCTTGTAGTCGCGCGGGACGCCCACGCCATCCATATACATGCGGCCCAGGCTGTTCTGGGCCCTGGCGTCGCCCTGTTCGGCAGCGCGCTGCAGCCACTGGGCGGCCTGCACGGGGTCCAGCTTCACGCCCACTCCGTCGGACAGCATGGAGCCCAGTTGGTTCTGCGCCTGTGCATGGCCTTGATCGGCGGCTTTCTTGAACCAGTCTGCAGCCGTCATGTAATTGACGGCCACGCCATCGCCCTTGAGATAGCGCTGGCCCAGCTCGAACTGGGCCGTCACATGGCCTTGGGCGGCGGATTTCTCCAGCCACTGGGCAGCGGTGCTGAAGCTCTGGGGCACGCCCAGACCCTCCTGATAGAGGTGGGACAGGTTGTACTGCGCCACGGCATTGTTCTGCTGCGCCGCGCGGCCGTACCACTGGGCCGCCTCGCGATAGTTCTGAGGCACGCCCTGGCCGTTGGCATACAGCGCACCCAGGCTGTTCTGGGCACCCGCGTGCCCCTGCGCCGCGGCCTTGCGGAACCATTGTGCGGCCGTGGCGGCATTCTGGGGCACGCCCTGGCCGTGCACATACATCTCGCCCAGCTGGTTCTGCGCCTTGGCATCGCCGCGCTCAGCCTCCTGCAGCGGTCCGGCCGTGGAGGCCACGCGCGAGCCTGCAATCGGCAGCGGGCCATATTGCAGGCGGCTGAATTCAAACTGGGGGCCCGATGTGGCGGCTCTGGAATCGCGCAAAAAATTCATGCGACCTTCCGCACCGGTTTGCGCGGATGCGCTCTGGGCAAAGGCCGCCAGACTCGACATGACCAGCGCTGCGATGGGAGTGAACTTCATTCCGGTACGATTCCTAGACGCTTGTTGTTACATCAGACATACGATGACACCAACCTGCGAGCGTAACTGATTCTGATAGCAGTTTCGGTAAGGAATCCCTCAATCGCGGCATCCTAGCCACAGTTTTTTGACATTTGGCCGTGACATGAAAAAGCCCGGCAAAGCCGGGCCTGGAGCGATGGACAGGCTTCAGCGTCTGATCATCTGCTGGCGCACATAGTCCGCCAGCACCTGCATGAGCTTGGCAAAATGCATGCGCAGCGGCTCGAAGCCCGCATTCGGCTCGCGCGTGTCCTCGTCCATATAGACGGGGCGACGGATCTCGATCTGCATCGAGTGGCGATTGAGCTGCGGCTGGCCTATGCGCCCGATCAACTCCACCCCTTTATAGGGCTCGTTATAGGCCACGCTGTAGCCGAAGCCCTTGAGCGTATCGCCCACCAGATGGATGAACTCGGGCGCGCAGGTCGTGCCATCGCGGTCGCCCAGCACGAAGTCGGCCAGCGGCGGCGCATCGCTGCGACCCAGTCGCTGGTACACATCATTGGGCATGGAGTGCAGATTCAGATGCCACACAGACCCGAAGCGCGCCACGCTATCGTCGATGGCCTGCGCCAGCGCCGCGTGATAGGGGCGCCAGTAGCGCTCGATACGGTGCTGCACCTCGGCAACGGTGCGCTTGCGCTCATACAGGGGAGTGGCCACGCCGGCCTTGCTGATGCGCTGCCAGATCAGGCCCAGCCCCTGCTGGGTCTTGATGCTGGGCGACAGCGGCACCGGCCACTCGCCCTCGATCTGCGCGGGGTCCAGGTCGGACTCGTTGCGGTTCGGATCGACATAGGTGCGCGGGAAAGTCGCTTCCAGCAGCGTCGCGCCGAACTCGGGCCAGCGGCCCCAGAGCGCGGCCACATGCGTGTCCTCGCCACGGCGCAGCAGGCTCATGGGCACGACGGCGCCGAAATCCTCGGGATAGGCCGTGCCGCTGTGCGGCGAGTCGCAGACTATGGGCAGGACCTCGCCCCGGGCCGGGTGCACCAGCACCGGCTCGGCCGGTCTGGCTTGCAGAAAATCAGGCACAGACATTCAAACCTTCATCAGTCCAGCTTGATATTGGCGCGCTTGGCCACGGCCGTGTAACGCTCGATCGCGGTCTTGATCTGCTTGGCAAACTGCTCGGGCGTGTTGCCCATGGACTCGCCGGAGATGGACTTCTGCTTTTCCAGATAGTCAGGCGAAGCCATGACCTTGTGGGCCGCAGCGTTGAGCTTGTCGATGATCGCTTTGGGTGTGCCCGCAGGCGCCACCAGGCCGAACCAGCCGCCGTCACCCATCTGGGGGTAGCCCAGCTCGGTATAGGTGGGCACATCGGGCAGCACATCGCTGCGCTTGAGCGCCAGCACGGCCAGAGGACGCAGCTGGCCGGCCTTGATATGCGGCAGGGTCGAGGGCAGGTTGTCCGTCATGGCGTTGACCTGTCCTCCCAGCGCATCGGTAATCGCCTGGCCCGCACCCTTGTAGGGAATGTGCAGCAGCTGAATGCCCGCGAGGTTCATGAAGTTCTCGATATTGGCATGACCCAGGGAACCCGTGCCCGGCGATGCAAAGGTGTACTTGTCGGGGTTGGCCTTGGCCAGTGCAATGAATTCCTTCATGGTCTTGGCAGGCACGCTGGCGTTCACCACGAACACGCTGGGCACGCTCATCACATTGGTGATGGGAGCGAAGTCCTTGATCGCGTCATAAGGCAGCTTGCGGAAGATGGCGGGGTTGGAGCCATGGGTGGACACAGTGGCCATGCCGATGGTGTAGCCGTCGGGTGCCGCCTTGGCGATTTCAGTCGCCCCGATGGAGCCGCCCGCGCCGCCCTTGTTGTCCACCACCACGGACTTGCCGAGCACGATGCTCATTTTCTCGGCCAGCAGACGCGCCACCATGTCGGTGGAACCTCCGGCGCCAAAGGGCACAACCAGGCGGATGGGGCGATTGGGGTAGTCCGCTGCGGCATTGGCAGCGAATGCGGGGGACAGCGCCGCTGCCGCTGCGCAGGCGGCAATAGACGACAGAACGGTACGACGAATGGCCATGCGGCTTCTCCTTGGATCTCTTGAAAGACTGGTTATGGGTCGGTCCGGAGCGTTTCACCGGACGCTCCGACCTTTGTTTCATTCTGTGCTCCAGGCCGCATGGCGAAAAGCGACAAGACGGCACGCAAGTATTACCAACCGTCATAATCCAAACCGTCATGCGCATGCACTCCCCCTCCCTCTCCGAACTTCACGCCTTTGCCGCCGCTGCACGCCTGGGCAGTTACTCGCTCGCTGCGCAGGAGCTGTATGTGACGCAGGGCGGCATCAGCCGGGCCATCGCCAGGCTTGAGGAACATCTGGGCTTTGCCCTGTTCGAGCGCCTGGGCAGACGCAACGCGCTCACCGCTGCAGGACAGGACTATCTGCAGGCGATAGAGCCTGCCGTGATGGCGATAGAGGCTGCGTCGGCCGCCGCCCGCAGGCGCCGCCACGGGCCGCAGCTGCGCCTGTCCGTCATTCCCACGCTGTTCAGCCACTGGCTGATTCCGCGCCTGCCCGACTTCAACCGCCGTCATCCGCAGATCATGCTCTCCTTCGCGCCCTACCGGCGCGACGATCCGCTCAATGCGCCTGAGATCGATGCCTGGATTCGCGTCGGCAGCCAGCAATGGCCGGCGGGCGTGGAGGCCGAATATGTGATCGGCCGCGACCTGATACCCATCTGCCACCCGCGCGAGCTGCAGGGGCCAAACCCCATCCGCAGCGAGCAGGATTTGCTAAACCGCCCGCTGCTGTTTCACACCAACTACCCGGGCAACTGGGCCAGCTGGATGCAGGCCCGGGGCCTGAGCCAGCCCTGCCCTGCCCCGGTTGCGGACTTTGAGACCGTGGCCCTGCTGGTGCAGGCCGTGGCTGCCGGCATGGGCACAGCCATGGTTCAGCGCTGTCTGGTGGAAGAGGATCTGGCATCGGGACGCGTGGCTCTGGCGCTGAATGCGCCGGTGCATATCGAGCGCGGCTACTTTCTGTGCCAGCAAGGCAGCCGCTCTCCGACGGAGGCCTTAAAGCAGTTTCGCAGCTGGATACTGGAGCAGGCCGGTCCCAGGGCTGTCAGCGACTGAGGCCTGGCCAGACACTGGCGCGAATACAACAGACACTCTTGAGTCAGATCAAGATTTCACGCAAAACAGCTTTCCAGCCGGTACGCCAATCAGCGCCAGGCTCTGGAAAGCACCCACTGGCAGCAGGCACTTGTACAGACCAGTGCGGCATAAGCGAGCATCTTGCCGTCGCGTGAAAACAACCAGAGACTGACTAGCAAAACCGCCGCACCCAATATGAAATTAATAGCTACCTGCGCAATGAAGGATTGGGCTCCAGCCTTGTTTTGCTTTAAAAAGCGAGCACAGATTGCCAGGCCCAGAGCGAGAAAAAACGCCGGGGCGAGGAAGTTGAGTAAATGATTAACGCTCGCAACAAAATCCATGGCAACAATCGATTCCAAGGCTTTGAGCCCGGGGGGTGCCCAATTCGGTACTAAATTTTATAATCCCCTGTTATGGCAGTCTGGGCTTTAGGTATCAATCACCACACGGCGCCGCTCGATATGCGGGGCCGTTTTGCGTTCGCGCTCGATCAGATCGCGCCGACGCTGCAAGGCCTGCGCGCATCCCTGTCCCACGCGGGCCGGGTTCACAGTGGCGTGGAAACTGCCATCCTCTCCACCTGCAACCGCACCGAGATCTACTGCGCCGCCGACGCCCCGGCCATGGATCACACCATGCACTGGCTGGCCAACAGCGGCGGCGTAGCGCCTGAGCTGCTGCGCCAGCACTCGTATCTGCTGCAGGACGGCTCGGTCGCCCGTCACGCCTTCCGCGTGGCCTCGGGGCTGGACTCCATGGTGCTGGGCGAGGCACAGATCCTTGGCCAGATGAAGAACGCCGTGCGCGCGGCCGAGACTGCGGGAGCCCTGGGCACCACGCTCAACCAGCTGTTCCAACGCAGCTTTGCCGTGGCCAAGGAAGTGCGCAGCTCCACCGAGATCGGCGCGCACAGCATCTCCATGGCTGCCGCCGCCGTGCGTCTGGCCGGCCAGCTGTTCGAAGACCTGAGCAAGATTCGCGTGCTGTTCGTGGGCGCGGGCGAGATGATCGAGCTGGTCTCCACCCACTTTGCAGCCCGCAACCCCAGGCAGATCACCATCGCCAACCGCACCATGGAGCGCGGCGAGAAGCTGGCCGCCCAGTTCGGCGCCGGCACCATGCGCCTGGCCGACCTGCCCGAGCACCTGCACGAGTACGACGCCATCATCAGCTGCACGGCATCCACCCTGCCCATCATCGGCCTGGGTGCCGTGGAGTCCGCTCTCAAGAAGCGCAAGCGCCGCCCCATCTTCATGGTGGATCTGGCCGTGCCGCGCGATATTGAAGCCGAGGTCAAAGACCTCAACGACGTCTACCTCTATACCGTGGACGATCTGGCAACCGTCGTGCGCACCGGTCAGGCCCAGCGCCAGGCCGCCGTGCAGCAGGCCGAGGTCATCATCGACACCGGCGTGCAAAGCTTTATGCAATGGATGGACCAGCGCAATCCCGTGGGTGGCGCGGTCTCGCTGATCCAGCAGGTCAATGCCCAGGCAGACGAATGGCGCGCGCTGGAAATTGCCCGTGCCAAAAAGCTGCTGGCCAAGGGTGAAGACATCGACACCGTGCTGGAAGCGCTCTCGCGCGGCCTCACACAGAAAATGCTGCACGGCACCATGGCCGAGCTGCACAAGGGCGACGCCGAAGAGCGTGCCCAGACAGCGGACACCGTCTCCCGTCTGTTCCTGCGCGCCAGCCGCAACCCCAGCAAGCTTTAGCGGCGCTCGCCCGCTTTGGCGCTGCCGTCCTCGTGCAGCAAGGCCCGACCGTGGCCCGCCCTCCCTCTTTCCTGACTCCACAAAGGTGAGCACCCTCACCTTTCCCAAACTCTCGGTACCCCCTATGCAAGACTTTTTGCGCAACCAGCTCGAACGCTATGCCCAACGCCTGCAGGAGCTGGATTTCCTGCTCTCGCGCGAAGACATCATGGGCGACATGAAGCAGTACCGCACCATTTCGCGCGAGCATGCCGATGTGACGGCCATTGCCAGCCGCTACACCCGCTACCTGCAGACCGAAGCCGACATGGCCGCCGCGCGTGAAATGCTGGACGACCCCGACATGGCCGAAATGGCGCAGGAAGAGATCGGCAGCGGCGAGGCCGAGCTGATCAAGCTCGAGGACGAGCTGCAGCGCCTGCTGCTGCCCAAGGACCCCGACGATGCCCGCCCCGCCTTTGTCGAAATCCGCGCCGGCACGGGCGGCGACGAGTCGGCCCTGTTTGCCGGCGACCTGACCCGCATGTACACCCGCTACGCCGCCAACGTGGGCTGGAAGGTGGAAGTGATGAGCGCCAGCGAAAACGAAATCGGTGGCTACAAGGAAGTGGTGCTGCGCATCGAGGGTGACCATGTGTATGGCGCGCTGCGCTTCGAGTCGGGTGGCCACCGCGTGCAGCGTGTGCCCGCCACCGAAACCCAGGGACGCATCCACACCAGCGCCTGCACCGTGGCCGTGATGCCCGAACCCGATGAGGCCGAGGCCATCACGCTCAATCCCGCCGATCTGCGCATCGACACCTTTCGCGCCAGTGGTGCCGGTGGCCAGCACATCAACAAGACCGACTCTGCCGTGCGCGTGGTCCACCTGCCCACGGGCATCGTGGCCGAATGCCAGGACGGCCGCAGCCAGCACAGCAACAAGGCCAAGGCCCTGCAGGTGCTGCAGGCCCGCATCCAGGAAAAGGAACGCAGCGAGCGGGCCGCCAAGGAAGCGGCCATGCGCAAGGGTCTGATCGGCTCGGGCGACCGCAGCGACCGCATCCGCACCTACAACTTCCCCCAAGGCCGCCTCACCGACCACCGCATCAACCTCACGCTGTACAAGCTGCTGGCCGTGATGGAAGGCGATCTGGGCGATGTGATCCAGGCCCTGCAACATGCACGCGAGGCCGAGCTGCTGGCAGAGCTGGCCGCATCCTGAGGCCACAGGCATTGCCCTGCGGCAGGGAACAGCCTGGCTGTAGCCGGCTCGAACCCGGCCCGTTCGAACGACTCGCCAGAAATGGGGACAATTTCAAGATGACACAGCGCTTTTTACCGATTCTGGTGTCTGCTCTGCTATCGGGCCTGTTGTTCGCATCGACCGCCGCCCAGGCTCAGGCCTTGCGCAAGCCATCGGCCTATGACTCGGGTGCGGGAAGCCCGGTCGACGTCAGCGGCAACCGTAACGCTGCTGCCAGCCTGCCTGCGCTGACCAGCCGCGCCGATTTCGACCGCGTGGCCCGTATCTTCGACCCGGCCAGCGCCATGCCCCATGTGCTGTTTGTGATCGACCGCCACAGCAAGAGCGCACCGCTGCATTTCATCAACACGCCGCGCTATGCGTTTCACGAAGATTTCCTGCGTGCCAAAGGCCTGCTGCAGGGCGGCAAGCCTGCGCTCAACCGCAATTACCGCGAGCCGGACCGCCGCTTCATTCTCGGCACGCTGAGCTGGCAGCCCGCGCTCAAGGACTACAGCTACGAGTTCTGGGAGGGCGACCAGCTCACGCCCGGGCTGCTGCAGACCACGGCAGCTGCACTGAAAACCGGCTTCTTCGCCCCTGTGCGCTTCAAGGCCAACTCCACTCAGCAAGAAGCCGTGGCCCAGCAGGCCGGTATTGCAGCGGTCACCCAGGCCCAGTTGCTGGGTGCCCAGACCTATCTGCCGCTGAACCAGGGTCAGGCCGTGGGCCGGCTGCGCATCCTGAACCAGGCTGAAGAGGTGACTGATCTTCAGCCCAATGACATCGTGCTGCTGCCCGAAGTGCCCATCAGCCTGCCGCCCGTGGCCGGCGTGGTGACGGAAAGGCCGTCCACAGTGCTGTCTCATGTCAATCTGCTGGCGCGCGGCTGGGGCATACCCAATGCCTATGTGCAAAAAGCGGCCGAGCAATACGCTGCCTTCAACGGCCGCTGGGTGCATATCGACGTACAGCCCGCCAGCTTTGCGCTGCGCACCGCCACGGCTGCCGAACAACAGAGCGCGGAGCAGCAGGCACTGCGCCAGCCCGCCAAGGGCCGCAAGGTCTTGCTGCAGCCCGATCTGCGTCGCAGCGAGCTGGTACCCCTGGCCGCCCTGCGCAGCGCGGACCGCCGCCGCTGCGGTGCCAAGGCCGCCAATCTGGGCGAAATCCAGTCCGCCCGCCTGGCGGACGTCAGCGTGCCTGATGGCTTTTGCATTCCGTTCGCCGCCTATGCCGACTTCATGCGCGCCAACGGCCTGGCCGAGCGCATTGCCCGCATGCGCCAGCAGCCCGGTTTTGCGACGGATGCAGGCCTTCGAAAGCAGGCCCTGTCTGCTCTGCAGGCAGACATCGAGCAATGGCCCGTCAGTCCGGCCGCGGCCGATGGATGGGCACAGCGCTGGTCCGGCCAGCTAGGCAGCCAGGGCGTGTTCGTACGCAGCTCTTCCAGCTCCGAGGACCTGCCCAACTTCAGCGGAGCAGGCCTCTACACCACCGTGCCCAATGTGCGCAGCGGCACGGATCTGGCCGCCGCCGTGCGCAAGGTCTGGGCCTCGGTCTACAACTTCGAGGCCTGGGAAGCCAGACAGGCGGCGGGCATAGACGACGCTCAGGTGATGATGTCGGTGTTTGTACAAAAAGCCGTGGACGCCTCCGCATCGGGGGTGATGATCACCCGCGACCCCTTCGATGCCTCGCACCGCTACATGAGCTATATCGCCGCCAAGCGCGGCATAGGCATCCGCGTGGTCGAGGGCCGGCGGGTTGCAGAGCAAATCCTCTACTCCAGCCGCAGCAAGGCCGTGCAGGTGCTCAACCGCTCACAGGACGATGTGGCACTTCAGTTGGATGCCAGGGGCGGCGTGCGTGAAGTGGCGGTTGCGGCCGGCCGCGCCGTGCTCAGCGACGCATTGGTGCAGCGACTGGCCCGCGCCGGAGCCGGCATCAAGCAACGCTTTGGCGGCAGGGACCAGGACATCGAGTGGGCCGTACAGGGCGATCAGCTCATCATCCTGCAGTCGCGCCCCTTCATCTCGGCGCCCGGACGTTAAGAATCCGCCATGCTGAATTTCGAGTCACCTGTCGTGATTGAACTGCTGCAAGCCCAGGGCTGGACCCCGCAGCGAGAGGTCGCCATACCCACGCCTGTCCGGAGCGCTCTGGACCAGCAGCCCAGTCTGGCCTGCCACCCTGCCGTGGCTGCACTGCAGAACCTGGCGGGCTTGCATATAGGCCAGGTGGGCAAGGGCCGGGAATGCGCCAGCAGCGATATAGAGTTTGACTGGCTTGAAGCATATTTCACCGGCGAAGATGCGGACGACGCCCTGCTCTCCTGGGAACAGCGCCTGGACACCCGGCTGATAGCGCTTGCCGACGTTCACCATGCCCATGGCCAGCTGCTGATGGCGGGCGATGGACGCTGCTTTTCCTGGTCTTTTGCAGGCATGAGCTTCGAGGGCGAGAATCTTCAGCAGGCGCTGGAGCACCTGCTGCTGGGTATACGCTCGCGCCCCATGCTCGAGCCTGGCCAGCCATCGACCCAGTTGTACGGCACGCTCTACAAGGCGGGCGCCCCCGAGATATACCCTTGCTGAATTTCCGAAGAAGATCGCCTCCGGCCAAGCCATGACCGAATTCTCGCCCCCCTCTTTCTCCGTTGCCCAGGCCCTGCAGCAAGCCGCCAGCCAAGGCCTGGCGCGTGTCGACGCCCAGATGCTGCTGCTGCACCTGATGCAGCAGCCAGCGCATGCCCGCGCCTGGCTCATCACCCATGACGGCGATATGCTGGACGCCGAGCAGCAGGCCCGCTGGGGCCAGCTATGCGCCCTGCGCCAGCAAGGCACGCCTGTCGCCTACCTGACCGGAAGCAAGGAGTTCTACGGCCTGGATCTGGCGGTGGACAGCAGGGTGCTGGACCCGCGCCCCGATACCGAAACCCTGGTGGACTGGGCGCTGGAGCTCATGCCCGAAGGGCAGCCGGTCAGCGTCGTAGACCTGGGCACCGGCAGCGGAGCCATTGCCCTGGCCCTGCAAAGCCAGCGCCCCGCAGCCCGGGTCATTGCCGTGGACGCCAGCGCCGATGCCCTGGCCGTGGCCCGCAGCAACGCCGCCCGGCTCCAACTGCCCGTGCAGTTTGCCCACGGCAGCTGGCTGGAGCCCTTGAACGGGCAGGAACCTGTCGATCTGATCGTCAGCAATCCGCCCTATATCCGCGCCGACGACCCGCACCTGGCGGCACTGACCCACGAGCCACTGTCGGCCCTGGCCAGCGGCGCGGATGGGCTGGAGGACATACGCAGCATCATCGACCAGGCCCCGGCACACCTGAAGGCCGGCGGCTGGCTGCTTTTCGAGCATGGCTGGGATCAGGCCGAAGACGTGGCGCAGCTGATGCGGGCTGCGGGCTTCGGGCAGGTCCAGCACCGCCACGACCTGGCCGGCATTGCGCGCTGCACGGGCGGCTGCCGCCCTGACAAGGCTTGATTTCCAGAACTGAGCCCCCAAATATCCAGACAGCAAGATTTCCTCACAGCATCGCATTGCTTGCGGTCGGTGAAATAATTGCAGACATCGCGGCTGGTACCGCCATTTCCAAAATCCGGAGCCCACTATGAGCAACACTCAACAACGCATCGACGACCTGGTCAAGAACAACGACATCCTGCTGTTCATGAAGGGCAACGCCAGCTTCCCTCAGTGCGGCTTCTCCGGCCGTGCCATCCAGATCCTCAAGGCCTGCGGTGTGGATGCCAAGTCCATCGCCACCGTGAACGTGCTGGAAGACCAGGAAATCCGCCAGGGCATCAAGGACTACAGCCAGTGGCCCACCATCCCCCAGCTCTACATCAAGGGCGAATTCATCGGCGGCTCGGACATCATGATGGAGATGTATGAATCGGGCGAGCTGCAGCAAGTGCTGGCCGCCAAGTAAGCTCAAGCTGTCTGCAAGCCACCGGCCCCCGGTGGCTTTTTTCATGCCGCCCCCCAAGCCCGCGCCCGCCCATCACTGCTGCATCCATGTCGATGGCAGCGCCCTGCCCAACCCCGGCCCCATGAGCCTGGGCGTGTTGCTGCAGCTGCCCGATGGCAGTCGCCATACGCTGTCGCAGGATCTGCACCGCAGCGGCTGCAACAACGAAGCCGAGCTGCGGGCCCTGATGGCGGCCCTGACGCTGGCACGCGATCTCGGCGCGCGCAGCCTGACCGTGCGCACCGACTCCCGGGTGCTGCTGGAGCAGCTCGGCCCGCCCATGGCCAGGCCGGCACGGCCGATTGCGCGGCTCAGCCAGCTGTTCGAGGCCGCCCGTGCACAGATGCAGGGCTTTGACGAGCTGGTGCTGCAATGGGTGCCCAGACACCGCAATACCGAGGCCGATGCGCTGGCACGCATGGCCCATTCGGCAGCCGCGCTTCACCCCTGAAGCCAGTACAGCTGCCTGCCACAGGCTTTATGTGGTCGAATAGAGACTCCTTGATAACCGGCCGCAGGCACGTCGACGTGCCGCAGCAGCCCTGCCTATGAGTGTGTCCCAAAGCCTTGCGGTGATTGTTCTGCTGATTCTGCTCAGCGCCTTTTTCTCTGTGGCGGAGATTTCTCTGGCCGCCTCCCGCCGCCTGCGCCTGCGCCAGATGGCCGACGATGGCAATGAGGGAGCCGAGCATGCCCTGCGCGTACAGGAGCAGCCGGGCGAATATTTCACCGTGGTGCAAGTGGGACAGAATGCCGTCGCCATCCTCGGCGGCATCGTTGGTGAGGGGGCGTTCAGCCCCGCGCTGACCGAGTTTTTCTCGATCTGGTTCTCGCCCAGCCTCTCGACGACGCTCGGCTTCCTGCTCTCGTTTTTCATAGTCACCTCGGCCTTCATCCTGCTGGCCGACCTGTTGCCGCGCCGCATCAGCATGAACGAGCCCGAGCGCTATGTGGTGCGCGTGCTCGCGCCCATGCGCTGGTTTGTGGTGATCTTCAAGCCCATCATCTGGTTCTACAACCTGGCGACCGACACCCTGTTTCGCCTGCTCGGCCTGCCTGCCACGCGCGACGAGCGCATCACCAGTGACGACATCCTGGCCATGACCGAAGCGGGCACCAAGGCCGGCGTGCTGGCCGCCCGCGAACAGCAGGTGATTGCCAACGTGTTCGAGCTGGACTCGCGCATCGTGGCCTCGGCCATGACGCAGCGCGAGCGCATTGCCTTTTTCTTCAAGGATGACGCCGACGCCATCATTCGCGCCCGCATTGCCGAGGAGCCCTTCTCCACCTACCCGGTCTGCGACGGCGATATCGACCATGTGATCGGCTATGTGGACGCCAAGGACCTGTTCCAGCGCGCGCTCAACAACCAGCCTCTGTCCCTGCAGGATGAGTCGCTGATTCACAAGGTGCTCATCGTGCCCGACCGACTGAGTCTTGCAGAGGTGCTGGAGCAGTTCCGCATGGTGCACGAAGACTTTGCCGTCATCGTCAACGAGTACAGCCGCGTCGTCGGTGTCGTCACCCTGAACGATGTGATGAGCACGGTGATGGGCGATCTGGTCAGCCCTTCTGACGAGGAAGAGCAGATCATCCGCCGCGACGAGCATTCCTGGCTGATCGACGGCGTCACCCCCGTCGAGGATGTGATGCGCGTGCTGCAGCTGGACGATATGCCGCATGACGATGAATACGAAACCCTGGGCGGCTTCCTGATGGTCATGCTCCGCCGCGTGCCACGCCGCACCGATGCGGTGATCTGGGGCGGCTACAAGTTTGAAGTGCTGGACGTGGACAGCTACCGCATCGACCAGGTCATGGTGACCCATCTGCCCGAGCCCGGGGCCGAATCTGCCGCACCTTCGGCGGCCGCTGCGGCCAAGGTACAGGGCAGCGCTGCCCAGGCCCAGGCCAGCAAAAGCAGCCACTCCTGAATCAAGAGCTTCTTGCGCTTATTCCCAAAGGACTTCAGGTTCCTTTATTGCTGAAAACAATAAAAAGAGAGCGCCAGGCGCTCTCTTTTTTCTGTCTATCGCCACGGTATCAGACCGGCTGCGGCTCTTCCACCAGCCAGCGCCGCTGCGCGCCGAACACGGCATTCGGATACTGGGGCTGGCCCCGGCTGCCGTTGTAGCGGCCCAGTGCCATATAGGCATCGCCCTTTTCGCGATCCATGTAGTGGCGCAGGATCACGCAGCCGAAGCGCAGATTGGTCTGCATATGGAACAGCTTGCCGATATCGCCATCACCGATCAGCCGCATCCAGAACGGCATGATCTGCATATAGCCACGTGCACCCACGCTGGAGATGGCGTATTTGCGATAGCCGCTCTCCACCTGAATCAGGCCCATGACCATGGACACATCAAGGCCCGCGCGCTTGGACTCATACCAGACGGTCTGCAGGAACTCGCGCCGTGCCTGAGGATCGGGCTTGCGCTTGGCCAGCTTGTCGCTGCAAGCCACCAGCCAGCGCAGATAGCTCATGCGCGCCTCTGTGGAGGTGAATTCCAGCTCGGGCGGAGCCCCAGAGCCGGCCACCGCTGCACTCAGGGCCGTACGTACCGAATCCGCCAGCGGCTCCTCCAGCTGACCGCCCGCCCATGCGGTGTGCGGCAGCAGCCAGCCCGCCGATGGAACGGCTAGCGAGGCTGCAGCAGTCAGGCAGGAGCGGCGGCTGAGGAGGATTTCCGGCATTGAAACAGCAGCTTACAGGCCCAGGCGGTTCTTGAGATGACCCAGCACCTCATTTGTCGCCAGCTTTGTGGCTTCTGTGTCACGGCGCTGCTGGTACTCGACCACGCCTTCCTTCAGGCCACGGTCGCCCAGCACCACGCGGTGGGGCACGCCGATCAGCTCCCAGTCGGCCAGCATGGCACCGGGGCGCTCGTCGCGGTCGTCCAGGATCACATCCACGCCAAGTGCCAGCAGCTCGCCATAGAGCTTCTCGGCCTCGGTCTTCACGGCCTCGCTGCGACCCATGCCGATGGGGCAGATCACCACGGTGAACGGCGCAATCGCATCGGGCCAGATCATGCCGCGCTCGTCGTGGTTCTGCTCCACGGCAGCGGCAGGCAGGCGGGTCACGCCAATGCCGTAGCAGCCCATCTCGAAGTGCTGCGGCTTGCCGTTGTCGCCCAGGAACGTGGCGTCCATGGCCTTGGAGTACTTGGTGCCCAGATAGAACACATGGCCGATCTCGATGCCGCGCTCGATCGCCAGCTCGCCCGCGCCGTCGGGCGAGCGGTCGCCAGCCACCACATTGCGCAGATCCGCCACCACGGCGGGCTCGGGCAGGTCGCGACCGAAGTTCACGCCGGTGATGTGGAAGTCTTCCTCGTTGGCACCGCAGACCCAGTCGGCCATCACGGCCACATCGCGGTCCACCACGATGTTCACGGGCTTCTTGAGGCCGATGGGGCCCAGATAGCCGGGCTTGGCACCGAAATGCTCTTCGATCTCGCCCACGGTCGCGAAACGGAAGCCCGCAAGGCCCTCGACCTTGCCGACCTTGATCTCATTCATCTCGTGATCGCCGCGCAGCAGCAGCAGCCACACTTGCGACTTGATGATCAGACCCTTGTCGTCGAGCTCGTCCGTGGCCAGCACCAGCGACTTCACGGTCTGCGCCAGAGGCAGGCCCAGCTGCTCGGCCACAGCTTCGCAGGTGCTGTTGCCGGGCGTCGCGACCTTTTGCATGGCCTGGGCTGCGGCAGGACGGGCCTGGGTGGGCGCCAGGCTCTCGGCCTTTTCGATATTGGCCGCGTAGTCGCTGTTCGGACAGTAGACGATGGCGTCCTCGCCCGTGGAAGCGATGACCTGGAACTCCTCGCTCAGATCGCCGCCGATGGCGCCCGAATCGGCACGCACGGCGCGGTACTGCAGGCCGAAGCGGTCGAAGATGCGCTTGTAGGCTTCGCGCATGGTCTGGTAGCTGATCTGGGCCGCATCGCGATCCTTGTCGAAGGAATAGGCGTCCTTCATGATGAACTCGCGACCGCGCATCAGGCCGAAGCGCGGACGGCGCTCGTCGCGGAACTTGGTCTGGATCTGGTAGAGGTTCTTGGGCAGCTGCTTGTAGCTCTTGAACTCCTGGCGCGCGATATCGGTGACCACCTCTTCGGACGTAGGCTGGATCACGAAGTCGCGGCCATGACGATCCTGGATGCGCAGCAGCTCGGGGCCCATCTTCTCGAAACGGCCGGTTTCCTGCCACAGCTCGGCAGGCTGCACCACGGGCATGGTGGTTTCGATGGCGCCGGCACGGTTCATTTCCTCGCGCACGATGGCCTCGACCTTGCGGATCACGCGCAGGCCCATGGGCATGTAGTTGTAAATGCCAGCACCCAGCTTTTTGATCATGCCAGCCCGCATCATGAGCTTGTGGCTGACCACTTCGGCGTCGGCCGGAGCTTCTTTCAGGGTGGAGATGAGAAATTGGGAGGCTTTCATGGAACTGGCAATTCAGTGGAAATAGGCATGGCCCGCTTGTCGATCACAAGGGGCCATGCATAATGAACACAATTCAAAAATTTGGGGTTTGATTATGCTTGACCGGGACGGATTTCGCCCGAACGTCGGCATCATCCTGCTCAACCAAAGAAACCAGGTGTTCTGGGGAAAACGCATTCGCACCCACAGCTGGCAGTTTCCGCAAGGTGGCATTGATCGGGGTGAGACACCCGAGCAAGCCATGTTCCGCGAGCTGCACGAGGAAGTGGGGCTGAAGCCCAATCACGTTCGCGTGGTTGCCCGCACCAGGGACTGGTTGCGCTACGAGGTGCCAGACAGGTACATCCGCCGCGACGCGCGCGGGCATTACAAAGGCCAGAAGCAGATATGGTTTTTGCTTCAACTGGTCGGGCATGACTGGGACTTGAACCTGCGTGCCACCGACCACCCTGAGTTCGATGCCTGGCGCTGGAATGACTACTGGGTTCCTCTGGATGTGGTGGTCGAATTCAAACGCGGCGTCTATGAAATGGCGCTGACCGAGCTGGCGCGCTTTCTGCCGCGCGGCGAGCAGCAGCGCAACCGCTATCTGCGCAGCGGCATGCGACCACGCGATCAAGAGGCAGGCCAGAGCGCCGGCGGCACTCCCCATCCTGGGCAGCACCATCAGGTCATGTACCCTGCCCGCACAGGGAGCTTTCGCATCAACCCCGGCATAGAGCTGCCGCCTGGTGCCAGTTTTGACCCCGACCCGCAGACCGGCATAGACAATCCGCCCGATCACAAGCCTCTGCAATGAGCAAAGCCGTAATGCCTCACAGCATTACGGCTTTTTTTGGTGACAGCCGGTACTCAGTGTCCGGCAACCACCATATTGTCGCGGTGCATCATTTCGGGACCGGCCGAGTAGCCCAGCAGCGATTCAATCTCCGAGGAGCTCTTGCGACACAGCAGCCGCGCTTCGGCACTGGCATAGCTGGCCAGACCACGGGCGATCTCGGCACCGTTCTCATCACGCACGGCAATCACTTCGCCGCGCGAGAAATCGCCCTCCACGGTGATCATGCCTATGGGCAGCAGGCTCTTGCCTTCATCACGCAGCTTGGAGACGGCACCCGCATCCACGGTCACCGAACCACGCAGCTGCAGATGATCGGCAATCCACTGCTTGCGCGCCTGCATCTTGTGCGTGTTGGCAACCAGCAGCGTGCCAATGGACTCGCCACGCGTCAGACGCAGCAGCACGTCTTTCTCACGTCCCCAGGCGATCACGGTGGAAGCACCGGAGCCCGCCGCACGCTTGGCCGCCAGGATCTTGGTGATCATGCCACCCGTACCGATGGACAGGCCCGCACCACCGGCCATGGCTTCCAGCTCGGGGTTGCCGGCTTCGGCAACGTCGATGAACCTGGCATCGGGGTTCTTGCGCGGATCGGCGCTGTAGAGGCCGCGCTGATCGGTCAGGATGACCAGTGCATCAGCCTCGACCAGATTGGCCACCAGCGCGCCCAGGGTGTCGTTGTCGCCGAAACGGATCTCGTCGATCACCACCGTGTCGTTCTCGTTGATGACGGGCACCACGCCCAATTGCAGCAGCGTCAGCAGCGTGGTGCGGGCGTTCAGATAGCGCTCGCGATCGGCCAGATCCGCATGGGTCAGCAGCACCTGGGCACTGGGTACGCCTTCGCCGCGCAGCTTGGTCTCGTACATCTGGGCCAGCCCCATCTGACCGACGGCAGCAGCGGCCTGCAACTCATGCACCTCGGTCGGACGCGTGGCCCAGCCCAGTCGCTTCATGCCTTCGGCAATGGCGCCGCTGGAGACCATGATGACTTCGCGCTTGACGCCATCTTCACCATTCACCAATGCCGCCAGCTGGCGGCTCCACTCTTCAATGGCGGCCTCATCCAGACCACGACCTTCATTCGTAACCAGGCTGGAGCCGACTTTGACGACGATGCGACGGGCATCACGCAGCACATTGGAAGACATGAGAATTTACAGTGTTTTAAGCCTCTAACGCTTATGGAAAAAGCGCAAGGAGCTATTAAATTCAAAGCAAAACAGCGCACCAAGTGCGCTGCTGGGTTATACCCTCTAGCTTATTCCGGATCGTAAGAGGCGAAACGCGGATCGGTCATATCCAGACCAGAATCCTCACCTCCCGCAAAACGAGGATCGACTTCCTTGGGCGCCTGCTCCGCCAGTTGCTGGTTGTGCACATGCTCGAAGATCTTGCGGATCAGCGGCTCGCAGCCCTCACGGGTCAGCGCCGAGATCTCGAAGACCGGGCCCTTCCACTTGAAGCGCTTGACGAAGTCCTTGACCTTGGCGGCACGCTCTTCCTCGGGAACCATGTCCAGCTTGTTGAGCACCAGCCAGCGCGGCTTGTCGTAGAGCTCGGCGTCGTACTTCTTGAGCTCGGCCACGATGGCCCTGGCCTGCTCGACCGGGTCCACGCCTTCATCGAACGGTGCAATGTCCACGATATGCAGCAACAGACGCGTGCGCTGCAGGTGGCGCAGGAACTGGTGACCCAGGCCAGCACCTTCGGAAGCTCCTTCGATCAGGCCCGGGATGTCAGCCACCACAAAGCTCTGCTCGGCGGCCACGCGCACCACGCCCAGATTGGGATGCAAGGTGGTGAAGGGGTAGTCGGCAATCTTGGGGCGGGCGTTGGAGACGGCCGTGATGAAGGTGGACTTGCCGGCATTGGGCATGCCCAGCAGGCCCACATCGGCCAGCACCTTGAGCTCCAGCTTCAGGTTGCGGCGCTCGCCGGGATAGCCGGGAGTCTTCTGGCGCGGCGCCCGGTTGATGGCGCTCTTGAAACGCAGATTGCCGAAACCGCCGTCACCGCCCTTGGCGATGGTGATGACCTGGCCGGGCTCGAGCAGCTCGAACAGCACCTCGCCGGTATCCGCATCGCTGATGATGGTGCCCACGGGCATGTTCAGCGTGATGTCGTCACCGGCGGCGCCGAACATGTCGGAACCCATGCCGTGCTGGCCACGCTTGGCCTCGTGGCGACGCGAATAGCGGTAATCCACCAGCGTGTTCAGGTTCACATCGGCGACGGCGTACACATGACCGCCACGGCCGCCGTCGCCACCGTCGGGGCCGCCAAATTCCTTGTATTTTTCGTGCCGGAAAGACACGCAACCATTGCCGCCGTCACCGGCGGCAATGTCGATAAAAGCTTCGTCAACGAACTTCATGAGGCATCCAGTCTACAAAATCAGTGTGCACCAGAAGCTCCGGGCCACACCTGAGTGGTCTATTACCATGCCCCATCTGCCAGAAATCTGCTGCCTGGAGCCTTTTCAAACAACAAAGCCCCGACAAGTCGGGGCTTTGTTTGAGTCAAAGACGACTTATGCAGCCGTGATGTTGACTGTTTGCTTGGACAGAGCGCCCTTCACACCGAACGACACGTGGCCGTCAACCAGTGCAAACAGGGTGTGATCCTTGCCCACGCCAACGTTCTCACCGGGGTGGAACTTGGTGCCGCGCTGACGCACGATGATGGAACCAGCTGTCACCAGCTCGCCACCAAAGGCCTTCACGCCCAGCATTTTTGGCTTGGAATCACGTCCGTTACGCGTAGAGCCGCCGCCTTTTTTCTGTGCCATGACTTAGCTCCTAAAATTAAGCAGCGATTGCCACGATTTGCAGTTCGGTGAACTGCTGACGATGGCCTTGGCGCTTTTGATAGTGCTTACGACGGCGCATCTTGAAGATGTGCACCTTGTCGTGCTTGCCGTGAGCAACCACAGTTGCCTTTACAGATGCACCGGACACCAGGGGAGCACCAACCTTGATTTCAGCGCCGTTGCCGACGGCCAAAACTTGGTCGATCACGATTTCCTGGCCTACGTCCGCAGCAATCTGTTCTACCTTGATCTTTTCGCCAGCTGCAACGCGATACTGCTTGCCGCCGGTTTTTATGACTGCGTACATTGAAAACCTCTAAAGTCTGAGAGTTCCATGAAATGATTTCCACGGAGCCGGCAATTCTAGCACGCATGCATTTTTTCTGCTCTCATACCCCCAGGAAGCGCTTTGGGATCTCCGTACGCCGCGACGGAGCCCGCGCGAAATGGAATGCCAGGCGCAGGCTCGCGGCAAGGCTTGCTCCTTGCAAGCGACCGCAATGCCACAGACCGCCCGCAAAGCCTCTGTTCACTTGAACGGGCTCTGAGGGCACCACGCAAAACCCTGTTGCATCTTCCTATAATCGTAAGTCCACTTGGCGGTTCATCACCTTGACTACAGAAATTTCCACATCCAATCCGCTTGCCTTGATCGCAGATGACATGCGCGAAGTGGATATCGTCATTGCTCAGCGACTGACAACCAGCGTCCCCCTGATCGCACAGATCTCCCAATACATCATTGCCGCCGGCGGCAAGCGCCTGCGCCCGGCGCTGCTGCTGCTGATCGCCGGAGCCCTTGGCCACCAGGCCAAGAGCAAGTACATCCTGGCCGCCGTGGTGGAGCTGATTCATACCGCAACCCTGCTGCACGACGATGTGGTGGACGAATCCACGCTGCGTCGTGGCAGGGCCACGGCCAACGAGACCTTTGGCAACCCTGCCAGCGTTCTGGTCGGAGACTTTCTGCATACCCGCTCCTTCCAAATGATGGTGGAAGTGGGCAGCATGCGCGTGCTGCAAATCCTGTCCGACGCCACCAACGTGATCGCGGAAGGCGAAGTCCAGCAGCTCATCAATACTCATGATGCCTCGCTGAATGAGGCCGGCTATCTGCACGTCATCCGCTCCAAGACCGCCCAGCTCTTCGAGGCCAGCGCACAGCTGGCAGCCGTGCTGGCGGGTGCCACGCCCGAAGTGGAGCAGGCCTGTGCCGCCTATGGGCAGGCACTTGGAACGGCATTCCAGATCATTGACGACGTGCTGGACTACACCGGCAACACTCAGGAAATGGGCAAGAACCTGGGCGATGACCTGCGCGAAGGCAAATGCACCCTGCCCCTGATCGCCGCCATGCAGCGCGGCAGCGCCGAGCAGGCCGCCATCGTGCGCAACGCCATCGAGCAAGGCTCTACGGATCAACTGGATGCCGTGGTGGAAATCGTGCGCAGCACCGGCGCTCTGGACGTCGCCCGAGCCGCCGCGCACGCGGAAGCCCAGCGCGCCATTGATGCACTGGCCTCGCTGCCAAGCAATCCATACACCGCAAGTTTGCTACAATTGGCCTCTCAGCTTTTGGAGCGCCGCACCTGAATCGCCAGGTGCATCGAGGTGCTCGACAAACAAAGCCTGCGGGGTGTAGCTTAGCCTGGTAGAGCGCTACGTTCGGGACGTAGAGGCCGGAGGTTCGAATCCTCTCACCCCGACCAATCTCATTTTTTGTCGCAGTTTCTTGCGCCATGTTCAATGACGCGGCATTGGCGCATGCATGCGCCTCTGGCGACCTGCCGTTTGTCACAACAAGAATGGTAGGATAGGTCCTCTCCCACCTCTCCCAGACTTGGATACATGGCTGCTGCCGACAATCTGCAAAAGAACGCCCCTGCGCCCATTGCCATCCCTGGTATAGGCAGAGCCCTGATTTCTGCAGGAAAGGTTTCGCAGCAAGCCGCCGAGAACGCAGCCAAGAAAGCCGCCACAGGCAAGACCCCGTTCATTACCGAGCTCAGCCAGTCTGGCGAAATCAGCGCGCTGGAAATTGCCGAAACCATTTCCATGATGTTCAGCACTCCGCTGCTGGACCTCAACGCCATCGACGTCCAGCAACTTCCGCGCGAACTGCTGGACCCGAAAATCAGCAACGCCTATCGCGTGCTGGCACTCGGCAAGCGCGGCAACCGCCTCACCATTGCCACGGCAGACCCCACTCAGCAGGAAGCTGCCGAACAGATCAAATTCACGACCCAGTTGCTGGTGGACTGGGTGGTTGTCGAGGCCGACAAGCTGCAAAAGCTCGTCGAGCAGACCGGCAAGAGCGCCAGCGAATCACTGGACTCCTATTCCAGTTCCGGGGACTTTGACTTTGACGACGTCAAGATCGAGGATGCCCCCGAGGAAAAAGACAATGCCATCGGCGCCGAGGTCGAGGATGCGCCGGTCGTCAAGTTTCTGCACAAGATGCTGCTGGACGCCTTCAATATGCGCGCATCCGACCTGCATTTCGAGCCCTACGAACACAATTACCGCGTGCGCTTTCGCATCGACGGCGAGCTGCGCGAGATAGCCTCTCCTCCTATCGCGATCAAGGACAAGCTGGCCTCGCGCATCAAGGTGATCTCGCGCCTGGACATCTCGGAGAAACGCGTTCCGCAGGACGGCCGCATGAAGCTCAAGGTCGGCCCCGACCGCGTCATCGACTTTCGTGTCAGCACCTTGCCCACGCTGTTTGGCGAGAAGATCGTGATCCGTATCCTGGACCCAAGCTCGGCCAAGATGGGCATCGACGCCCTGGGCTACGAGCCCGAGGAAAAAGAGCGCCTGCTCAAGGCCATCAACCGCCCCTACGGCATGATTCTGGTCACCGGCCCCACGGGCTCGGGCAAGACCGTGTCGCTCTACACCTGCCTGAACCTGCTCAACCAGCCGGGCGTGAACATTGCCACCGCCGAAGACCCCTCCGAAATCAACATGCCCGGCGTCAACCAGGTCAATGTGAACGAGAAGGCCGGCCTGACCTTTGCCGCTGCGCTCAAATCCTTTCTGCGCCAGGACCCGGACATCATCATGGTCGGCGAAATCCGCGACCTGGAAACCGCCGACATCTCGATCAAGGCCGCCCAGACCGGGCACCTGGTGCTGTCCACGCTGCACACCAATGACGCTCCGACCACGCTGACGCGCATGCGCAATATGGGCATCGCCCCTTTCAATATTGCCTCCAGCGTGATTTTGATCACCGCCCAGCGTCTGGCTCGACGCCTGTGCGCGCAGTGCAAGGAGCCTGCCGACATACCGCGCGACGCCCTGATCGAGGCGGGCTACGATGAAGCCGAACTCAACGGCAGCTGGGTCAGCTACAAGCCTGTCGGCTGCCCGGCCTGCAACAATGGCTACAAGGGACGTGTCGGTATTTATCAGGTGATGCCCATCAGCGAAGAAATTCAACGCATCATCTTGCGTGACGGCAGCGCCCTGGAGATTGCCGCACAGGCCAAGGCCGAAGGAGTACGCTCTCTGCGCGACTCGGGCCTGCATAAAGTCAAGCTGGGTCTGACCTCACTCGAAGAAGTGCTGGCGGTCACCAACGAATAAAACCAGTATTAGTGAGGGAAGGCCATGGCAAGCGCAGCGTCCAAGGGAATCAAGGAATTTCTCTTCGAGTGGGAAGGCAAGGATCGCAACGGCAAGATCGTTCGCGGCGAGACTCGTGCCGGCGGAGAAAACCAGATCCAGGCCATGCTGCGCCGCCAGGGTGTGACGCCGTCCAAGATCAAGAAGCGCAAGACCCGCGGCGGCAAGAAGATCAAGCCCAAGGACATTGCACTGTTCACGCGCCAGCTGGCCACCATGATGAAGGCCGGCGTGCCGCTGCTGCAGTCTTTCGACATCGTGGGCCGTGGCAACACCAATCCCAACGTCACCAAGCTGCTCAACGACATCCGCTCCGATGTGGAAACCGGCACCTCGCTGAGCGCCGCCTTTCGCAAGTTTCCGCTCTATTTCAACAGCCTCTACTGCAACTTGGTGGAGGCCGGCGAGGCCGCCGGTATTCTGGAATCGCTGCTGGACCGTCTTGCCACCTACATGGAAAAGACGGAAGCCATCAAGTCCAAGATCAAGTCGGCGCTGATGTACCCCACCTCGGTCATGATCGTGGCTTTCGTCGTGGTGACCGTGATCATGATCTTCGTGATTCCGGCCTTCAAGGAGGTCTTCACCTCCTTTGGCGCCGACCTGCCCGCGCCCACGCTGCTGGTGATGGGCATCAGCGATTACTTTGTCCAGTACTGGTGGCTGATCTTTGGCGTGCTGGGCGGCGGCATCTATTTCTTCATGCAAGCCTGGAAGCGCAACGAGCGCGTGCAGCAGTTCATGGACCGCACCATGCTCAAGCTACCCGTCTTCGGCGTGCTGATCGAGAAGTCCTGCGTGGCCCGCTGGACACGTACGCTGTCCACCATGTTTGCAGCCGGCGTGCCGCTGGTCGAGGCGCTGGACTCCGTGGGCGGCGCCTCGGGCAATTACCTCTACAGAAACGCCACCGACAGGATCCAGTCGGAAGTCTCCACGGGCACCAGCCTGACCGTGGCCATGGCCAATGCCAATATCTTCCCTTCCATGGTGCTGCAGATGTGCGCCATCGGCGAGGAATCGGGCGCCATCGACCATATGCTGGGCAAGGCCGCCGACTTCTATGAAAGCGAAGTGGACGAAATGGTGGCGGGTCTTTCCAGCCTGATGGAGCCCATCATCATCGTCTTCCTGGGTACCTTGATCGGCGGCATCGTGGTGTCCATGTATCTGCCTATCTTCAAGCTGGGTCAAGTGGTCTGATGATTTCCGAACTGGTGTTGAATGCCGCTGCCGGCGGCGTGCTGGGCTTGCTGATCGGCAGCTTTCTGAATGTGGTGATCCACCGCCTGCCGCTGATGATGGAGCAGCAATGGCATGCCGAAGGCGTGCAATGGGCCGAGGAACAGAAGGAGAAGGACCAGGGCGCCAGAATCGAGCTGCCGCCGGCCAAGCCTGCCATCACGCTGAGCCAGCCTCGTTCGCGCTGCCCGCATTGCGGCCATCAAATCGCCTGGTACGAGAACATTCCCGTGCTGAGCTATCTGTTTCTGCGCGGACGCTGCGCCCAGTGCAAAAAGCCCATCAGTCTGCGCTATCCCCTGGTGGAACTGGTCTGCGCCGCTTTGTTTGCCTTCTGTCTGGGCCGCGACGGCCTGAGCGCCACCGGCTTTGCCTGGTGCGGCTTCAGCGCGGCGCTGCTGGCGCTCGCCTTGATAGACTGGGACACCACGTTCTTGCCGGACTCCATCACTCTGCCCCTGCTCTGGGCCGGCCTGATCGCCTCCGCCCTGCAATGGACCAGCGTGCCTCTGCAACAATCGCTGTGGGGCGCCGTCGCAGGCTATATGTCGCTATGGCTGATCTTCTGGGCCTTCAAGCTGGCAACAGGCAAGGAAGGCATGGGCTACGGCGACTTCAAGCTGTTTGCCGCACTCGGTGCCTGGTTTGGTTGGCAGGCACTGGTACCCATCATTCTCATGGCTTCGGTCGTGGGCGCCGTCATCGGCATTGCACTCAAGATCAACAGCAAGCTGCGAGAAGGCGGCTATGTACCCTTCGGCCCCTTTCTCGCCGGCGGCGGTTTCGTCAGCCTGATCTGGGGCCCGCAGGCGGTGCTCAGCTTTGCAGGCCTGTAGTCCATGAAAGTCGCACCTGAGCGCTCACCATTCAGACTGGGGCTGACGGGCGGCATCGGCAGCGGCAAAAGCACGGTTGCAGCCAGGCTGCAGGCATGCGGCGCAACGCTGATCGATGCCGACCATATCTCGCGCAGCCTGACGGCAAGCGGCGGCATGGCCCTGCCCCTCATCGCTCAGGCTTTTGGTGTCGACCTGATCGACGCACAGGGCGCCCTCGACCGCGCCCGCATGCGCGAGCTGGTCTTCGCCGATCCGTCCGCGCGGCAACGCCTGGAAGCCATTCTCCACCCCCTGATCGCCGAGCAGACCCGCCGGCAGCATGAAGCGGCCGTAGTTGCAGGCAGCAAGCTCATCGTGCACGACATTCCGCTGCTGGTCGAGTCCGGACACTGGCGAACACGCCTGGATGGCGTGCTGGTCGTGGACTGCCGCGAGAGCACGCAGACAGAGCGCGTCATGGCGCGCAGCGCTCTCACTCGCGAGGCCGTGCAGGCCATCATCGACGCCCAGGCCACGCGCGCCCAGCGTCTGGCCACGGCCGACTGGGTCATCTATAACGATGACGAGGTCACAATCGAAACTCTCCACGCATATACCGATCAAATCGCTGCATGGTTCGGGCTATGATGCAAGCCATGGCTTGGCCTGTGCGTGTGATCGCCGCATGTGCACGTTGACCGCTGATTCCTGTGCACCCCGAGGAGCCCAGCAAACGTGATCCTGTACGAATATCCTTTTAACGAGCGTCTGAGAACTTATCTGCGCCTTGAGCAGCTGTATCGCCGTCTGCGCGAGCTGCTGACCCGCGCGCATTCGGTCGATCATCATTTCGCCCTGATCACCATCTTCGAGATCATGGATGTGGCCTCGCGCAGCGATCTGCGGGCCGACGTCATCAAGGATCTGGAGCGCCAGAAGCACCTGCTGGACGTGTTGCGCGACAACCCCGATATTTCCCAGCACATGCTGCACCAGGTGGCGCGCCAGGTGGAGAGCTGCTTTGCCACCATCAATGCACAGACCGGCAAAACCGGCCAGGCGCTGACCGAGAACGAATGGCTGATGTCCATACGCAGCCGTGTGGGCATACCCGGCGGCACCTGCAGCTTTGACCTGCCGGCCTATCACGCCTGGCAGAATCTCGATCCGCGCTACCGCCAGCGCGATCTCGAAGACTGGGCCGGCGAGCTGACCCCGCTGGGTCAGGCGCTTGAGCTGATCCTGCAGCTGCTGCGCGAAACCGGCATTCCCCAGCGCGTGGTGGCCGAGCAAGGCGTGTTCCAGCAGGCCATGCCGGCTGGCCGCAGCTTCCAGCTGCTGCGCCTGCGCATAGACCCACATCTGAATCTGGTGCCGGAGATCAGCGGCAACCGCCTGCTGGTGTCGGTGCGCCTGCTCAAGCTGGCCCATGGCAGCAAGCCCCAGCCCTGCAATGACGACGCCACTTTCGAGCTCACGCTCTGCGCATAAGTCACCGGCAGTCTTCTCGTCCCGATTGAGCCGCACATTGCGGCTCAATGGCTTTCAGGGTCGACCACCCGTGTTTTCCAGCTGTGATACATCTACGCCATGAGCACTGACAAGCAATCCCCCACCATGGTGAAATGCCCGACCTGCGGCGGCCCCAGCGTTTTTTTGCCCAGCAACAAATTCCGCCCCTTCTGCAGCGAGCGTTGCCGCAATATCGACCTGGGCGCCTGGGGCAATGAAGAGTTCCGCGTTCCGGCTCAGACGCCTCCCGAAGATGCACCGTTTGGCGATCCACGCACAGAAAACTAAGAACGCCTCAAAAACAGGAGCAACTTGCGCCTTATATTTCCCGATTTCAGCTTGGCTACCCAAGTAAATCCAGAATCATCAGGCGCAAGGCACTCTCCATTCAAGAGCTTACTGCCTCACTCCACGGGCTGCTGCGCCTCGTAATGGCTTTGATCAAAGACCAGGCCGCGCTCCTCGCTCAGCCATTGCAGCACGGGATAGGCGCCGGGCAGGACGGGGTGCACATCGAGCGGCAGCTGCTGCCAGGCCATCTGCTGGCCCTCGCGCATCTCGAACTCGCCCGTCCATTCCGTCACCTTGCACCAGTGCAGACGCACCAGTGCATGCGGGTAGTCATGCTCGGTCACCTTCCAGGCATGGGCCTGGCCAATGGTCACACCCAGCTCTTCGATCAGCTCGCGGCGCAAGGCCTGCTCCACGCTCTCGCCGGCTTCCAGCTTGCCACCAGGAAACTCCCAGTAGCCCGCATACGGCTTGCCTGCGGGGCGGCTTGAAATCAGCAGCGCCCCATCGGATTCGCGCAACAGCACGCCCACGGCCACTTCCGTGTGCTTGCGCTGCGCCTGTGTTTCAGCAGTCACTTCCACAAAACTCTTTCTTCATTCCAGGTCTGCTTCTTCAGCCAGACCGTCCACATCTTCAATGCGCTTCTTGACCGTCACGGGGCGCTCGTTGCGGCCCGCATAGTCGCGCGCGAACTGGTGGGCCACACGGCCGCTGCGCGAGCCGCGCTCCAGCGCCCAGACCAGGGCTTCGGGCCTGGCCGCCTCGATGGTGGCCTGGTCCATGCCCAGCGCAGACAGCCACTGCGCCACCACGCGCAGATACTCGTCCTGACTGAAGGGGTAGAAGCTCACCCAGAGGCCGAAGCGCTCTGACAGGGAGATTTTCTCCTCCACCACCTCGCCGGGATGGATCTCGCCGTTCTCGCTTTTTTGCTGCGCCAGGTTGTCCGTCATGTACTCGGGCAGCAGATGGCGGCGATTGCTGGTGGCATAGACAAGCACATTGGGCGTGGCCGCGGAAACCGAGCCATCCAGCATGGACTTCATGGCCTTGTAGCCGGGCTCGCCCTCTTCAAAGCTCAGGTCATCGCAATAGATGATGAATTTCTCGCTCCGGCCGGCAACCACATCGACGATGTCGGGAAGATCGGTCAGATCAGCCTTGTCCACCTCGATCAGACGCAGGCCCTGGGGCGCATAGCTGTGCAGACAGGCGCGGATCAGCGAGGACTTGCCCGTGCCGCGCGCGCCCGTCAGCAGCACGTTGTTGGCCGTGCGACCGCTGACGAACTGCTCGGTATTGCGGGCAATCTTTTCCTTTTGCACATCGATGTTCTGCAGATCGGACAACTGCATGGCGCCCACATGGCGCACCGGCTCCAGCACGCCGCAGCCGTTCGCGCGCTTGCGGTAGCGCCAGGCAATCGCCGCATTCCAATCGGCGGGCGCCTGCAGGGGCTGGGGCAGCACGGACTCGATGCGCTGCATCAATTGCTCGGCACGCTCGACCAAGCGCTCCAAAGGATTCATCACATCTTGCACGACCAAATCTCCATATTTTTATAGCTTCTTGCGTCAGCCCAATGTTGATTTCAGATTGAAAAGCAATCGAAAATCAATACGGGCGAACGTAGGCAGCTCCTTAAATTGCAGCAAACGCAGTCGCCAACGAGGCATAAGCTGGCGCGGCCCAAGCCAGAGATACCGAGCAAGAGCCGCCTCGCAGCGAAGGTATCGTCCCCCTCCCGATGCAACGCATCGAGAGAGGGGGAAGGCGCGTTGCCCAGGCGGGACCGCCCAGGCAACGCGCCTCAGGGGGTGCTCAATTACGACCGGTAATCCGCATTGATCGTCACATATTCGTGACTCAGATCGCAGGTCCATACCGTCTGCGCGGCATCGCCACGACCCAGCACCACGCGCACCAGGATCTCCTGCTGCTTCATCACGCGCTGGCCGTCTTCTTCCTTGTAGGAAGGGTTGCGGCCGCCGTCGACCACCACATGCACATCGTCCAGGAACAGATCGATCTTGGTCTGATCCAGATCGGCAATGCCGGCATAGCCTACAGCAGCCAGGATGCGACCCAGGTTGGGGTCGGAAGCAAAAAAGGCCGTCTTGACCAGGGGAGAGTGGGCAATGGAGTAAGCGACCAGACGGCACTCCTCCTCATTCTTGCCGCCCTCGACCTTGACGCTGATGAACTTGGTGGCGCCCTCGCCATCGCGAACAATGGCCTGCGCGAGTTTTTGCGCCACTTCCAGCAATGCGGCCTTGAGCTGCTCGCCTTCGGCGCTGGAGAGCTCCTTGATCTGGGCGTTGCCTGCCTTGTGGGTGGCGATCAGCACGAACGAGTCATTGGTGGAGGTGTCGCCATCAATGGTCACGCGGTTGAAGGAGCCGTCGGCCAGCTCCTTGACCAGGGGCTGCAGCAACTCGGGTGCGATCGCCGCATCGGTAGCCAGAAAGCCCAGCATGGTCGCCATATTGGGGCGGATCATGCCCGCGCCCTTGCTGATGCCGGTGATGGAGACCGTCTTGCCGCCAATGCTGACGCTGCGGCTGAAAGCCTTGGGCAAGGTGTCGGTGGTCATGATGCCTTCGGCAGCACTGGCCCAGTTATCTTCCTTGGCGGCAGCGATGGCCTTGGGCATGCCCGCCACGATGCGGTCCACGGGCAGCTCTTCCATGATCACGCCGGTGGAAAAAGGCAGGATCTGGCCCGCGTTCAGATCCAGCTCCTTGGCCAGAGCCGCGCAGGTGGCACGGGCATTGGCCAGACCGGCTGCGCCGGTGCCGGCATTGGCATTACCGGTGTTGATGACCATGGCGCGGATGCCGGTACCGGCCGCCAGATGCTCGCGGCAGATCTGCACGGGAGCTGCGCAGAAACGGTTCTGGGTGAAGACGCCCGCCACCGAGGCGCCTGCGTCGAGCAGGAACACCGTCAGGTCCTTGCGATTGGCCTTGCGCACGCCGGCTTCGGTAACACCAATGCGAACGCCATTGATCGCCAGCAGATCAGCGGCGACGGGAGCGGAAAGATTCACGGACATTTCTGTATGTTCCTAGAAAAGTAGAAGACACCCCCTGAGCCGCTGCGCGGCTTCCCCCTCTCTCGCCTGGCGGGAGGGGGACGACATCCTCGCTGCGGGGCGGCCCTTGCTCGATGTCTCTCGCCTGGAGCACGCCACTGATTTACAGTCCGCGGGGCAAGTTCGGACTGCAAGCAAAACGTTCCCCATTATCGGAACAAACGGAGGCCTGATCGGACTTGCCGGATTTTGTTGCGCAAAAAGCTGAGTCCCAATGCAAACACGGGCCAAAGCCCGTGTTGTAAATGCAGCTTGAGACGCCCAAGCCAGAGCCGCCTCACGGCGGGGCCGTGAGTCCCCCTTGGGGCAAGGCGCAAAGCGCCTCAGGGGGTCAGGACAGCTTGCCGTGGCAAAGCTTGAACTTCTTGCCGCTGCCGCAAGGGCAAGGGTCGTTGCGGCCCACATGCACGCCCTCGGGCATGGCCAGAGGCTCGGCCAGCATCACGTCGTCTTCGATGCTCATGCCTTCGGTCTCCGAGGGCGAGGCATAGCTCATGTGCTCCAGGCTCTGCGCGCCGCGCTCGTTCATGGCGACGGCGGCTTCGTCCATCTCTTCGCGCGAGCGGACCTGGACCGTCATCAGCACGCGGGTGACTTCGGTCTTGACCTGATCGATCAGTTGGCGGAACAGCTCGAAAGCCTCGCGCTTGTATTCCTGCTTGGGCTGCTTCTGGGCATAGCCGCGCAGGTGAATGCCCTGGCGCAGATAGTCCAGCGCGGCCAGGTGGTCACGCCAGTTGGTGTCGAAGCTCTGCAGCAGCACGGCACGCTGGAATTGCGTGAAGTTTTCCTGGCCGATCAGGGCCACCTTGGCGTCGAACAGATCGTGGGCCGCCTTGACGACCTTTTCCAGAATGTCTTCGTCGGTGATGGATTCCGAGCCCGCCACGTCCTGCTGCAAGGAAAGATCGATCTGCCATTCGCTGGCCAGCGCCTTCTCCAGGCCGGGCACATCCCACTGCTCTTCCATGGAATCGGCCGGCACGTACTGACGCACCAGATCGGTGATCACGTCCTCGCGCATGGCGGCCAGCATGCCGCCCAGATCGGTCGAGTCCAGAATGTCGTTGCGCTGCTGGTAGATCACCTTGCGCTGGTCGTTCGCCACATCGTCATATTCGAGCAGCTGCTTGCGCATGTCGAAGTTGCGGGCTTCGACCTTGCGCTGTGCAGACTCGATGGAGCGGGTCACGATGCCGGCCTCGATGGCTTCGCCTTCGGGCATCTTCAGGCGGTCCATGATGGCCTTGACGCGATCGCCCGCGAAGATGCGCATCAGCTGGTCATCCAGGCTCAGATAGAAGCGCGAGGAACCGGGGTCGCCCTGGCGGCCCGAGCGGCCACGCAGCTGGTTGTCGATACGGCGCGACTCATGACGCTCGGTGGCGATGATGCGCAGGCCGCCCAGCGCCACGATCTTGTCGTGGGCCACTTGCCAGTCGGCACGCAGCTGCTCGATCTGCTGGTTGCGCTCGGTCTCGCTCAGCGCCTCGTTGCTCTCGATGGCCTTGAGCTGCTTGTCGATATTGCCGCCCAGCACGATGTCGGTACCACGGCCGGCCATATTGGTGGCGATGGTGATCATGCCTTCGCTGCCCGCCTGGGCAATGATGTCGGCCTCACGCTCATGCTGCTTGGCGTTGAGCACCTGATGGGGCAGCTTTTCGCGGGTCAGCAGCTGGTCGATGATTTCGGAGTTCTCGATCGAGGTCGTGCCGACCAGCACGGGCTGGCCGCGCTCGTAGCACTCGCGGATATCCTTGATCGCCGCGTCGTACTTTTCCTTGGTGGTCTTGTAGACGCGATCGAGCTGGTCCTGGCGCTTGCTGGGCTTGTTGGGCGGCACCACCACGGTCTCCAGGCCATAGATTTCCTGGAATTCGTAGGCCTCGGTGTCGGCCGTACCGGTCATGCCCGACAGCTTCTTGTAGAGACGGAAGTAGTTCTGGAAGGTGATCGAGGCCATGGTCTGGTTCTCGGCCTGGATGGCCACACCTTCCTTGGCTTCCACGGCCTGGTGCAGACCATCGCTCCAGCGGCGGCCAGCCATCAGACGGCCGGTGAACTCGTCCACGATCACGATTTCGTCGTTCTGCACCACATAGTGCTGGTCGCGGAAATACAGCTGGTTGGCACGCAGCGCGGCGTACAGATGATGCACCAGAGAGATATTGGACGGGTCGTACAGGGACGAGCCTTCGGCGATCAGGCCGGCATGGGCCAGCAGGCGCTCGGCCGCTTCATAGCCTTGATCAGTCAGGTAGACCTGATGGGATTTCTCATCAACCGTGAAATCGCCGGGCTTGGTCACGCCTTCGCCCGTACGGGGATCGGCTTCACCCTCCTGGCGCACCAGATTCGGCACGATCTGGTTCATGGCCACGTACATGGCCGTGTGATCTTCGGCCGGGCCGGAGATGATCAACGGAGTGCGCGCCTCGTCGATCAGGATGGAGTCCACCTCGTCGACGATGGCGTAGTTCAGCACGCGCTGCACGCGGTCGCCGGGCTCGTACACCATGTTGTCACGCAGGTAGTCGAAGCCGTATTCGTTGTTCGTGCCGTAGGTGATGTCGGAGTTGTATGCCTGCTGCTTTTGTTCGCGCGACAGATTGGGCAGGTTGATGCCCACCGACAGGCCGAGGAAGTTGTAGAGGCGGGCCATGGTCGTGGCATCGCGGTTGGCCAGGTAATCGTTGACGGTCACGACATGCACGCCCTCGCCCGACAGGGCATTGAGGTACACGGGCAGCGTCGCGGTCAGCGTCTTGCCTTCGCCGGTGCGCATTTCGGCAATCTTGCCGTAATGCAGCGCCATGGCGCCCAGCATCTGTACGTCGAAGTGACGCATCTTCATGACGCGCTTGGAGCCTTCACGCACTACGGCAAAGGCTTCAGGCAACAACTCGTCCAGCGCCTCGCCCTTGGCAACGCGGTCCTTGAACTCCTGCGTCTTGGCGCGCAATGCCTCATCGCTGAGCTTTTCGTACTCAGGCTCCATCGCATTGATGCGAGCGACTGTTTTACGGTATTGCTTGAGCAACCGGTCATTGCGGCTGCCGAACAGTTTGGTGAGGAAATTGGTGGCCATGCGTGCGAAGGCACATTGCTTTTTTGCCTGTTGCGCAAAGCAATGTGTCCAGAATCCCTTGATTGTTGGTCTTCAGATGGGGCCGTCCCTGCGGCAGTCAAGAGCCACACCCGAAATGGGTGAAAAAACCTCCTGACGCACCCCAAACTGGGACAGGACCAAAAAATGATTCTAACCGCGCAAGCCTGCCTTGGCTTTTCGCTACTCCAGAGCACGTATGGGATTGCACTGCGCGCGCAAATAGCCGGCACTGCGGCATTCATTCCCGGCTGAGCTAAGCTCGGGCTTAGCCCCTGCCCAACTGTTTGCCGCTCGCATGACCATTGTTCGCCGCCATCACGCCGTAACTGCCATCAATGCCATGGAGTCTTCTCCCACATTGGCGCGCCTGGCAGCACTGACTCAGGACTCCAGCAACCGGCTCAAAGCCGTTTTACCCCTGGTTCCGCCCATGCTGCGCGCCAGCTTGCAGGCCGGCCCCATTGATGAGGGCGGCTGGTGCCTGATTGTGAAAAACAACGCTGCTGCGGCCAAAGTGCGCCAATTGCTGCCGGCCATGGCGGCTCATCTGCGCACCAAAGGCTGGACTGTCAACAGCATCCGCATCAAAGTTCAGGCCTGACAAGACCTTTTTAGAGTCAGAAAAACAAAAAAGGCCTCCGAAGAGACCTATTTGTTTGGTGCCGGTTGTCGGATTCGAACTGACGACCTACCGCTTACAAGGCGGGTGCTCTACCAACTGAGCTAAACCGGCGAAGACTGAATTCTAACGTAGAAATTCAGCCCCAAAAGAAGAATCCTGAAATTTCCCGATCTACCGGCAAAAACGCTGACCGGACTACTTCACACGCTTGAGCGCCGGACGACCACCTGCGGGTGGCGGTGTACGAGGAGCGTCATCTTCGCCGCAAGCTTCTGCTTCCGCCTTGACAGGAACCAGTTGCACCACACGCTCGGCCGAGGACTCCTCATCCGACTCCATCTCGGGCTCGGCATCTTCCATCGATGGTGCATCGCCATCCTCGGGGACTTCGTCCTCCTCGGGCGGGAAGGCCATGCCCTGGCCGGTCTCGCGGGCATAGATGGCCATGACGTTCGCCACAGGCACCATGATTTCCCGTGGCTGGCCGCCAAAGCGTGCCTTGAATTCAACATACTCATTGCCGATCAGCAGGCCGCTGGTCGCGTCATAGCTGATGTTGAGCACGATTTGACCATCACGCACGAACTCCATGGGCACCTGGGTGCTGCGGTCCACGCGCACGGCAATATGCGGCGTCAAACCATTGTCGGTACACCATTCAAACAATGCCCGCAGCAGATACGGGCGGGTTGAAGTCGTTTCAGGGGCTGTCATCTCATTTCCTGACGAATCAAATCCAGAAGATTGCAAAGACAAAAAAGCGGGCAGATGAAGGAAAGCCCTTCAACATGCCCGCTCTGCGCTCATGTGCAATTACTTGCGCATGACCTTTTCAGAGGGAGTCAGTGCTTCAATGTAAGCGGGGCGCGAGAAAATGCGCTCGGCATACTTGAGCAGAGGGGCAGCATTCTTGGACAGCTCGATGCCGTAATAGTCCAGGCGCCACAGCAGGGGAGCAATCGCCACATCCAGCATGGAGAAGTTCTCGCCCATGATGTACTTGTTCTTCAGGAAGATGGGCGCCATCTGGGTCAGGCGGTCACGGATATGGGCACGAGCCTTCTCCAGAGCCTTTTCGTTGCCCTTGACGTTGCGCTCTTCCAGAGCGCTCACGTGCACGAACAGCTCCTTTTCGAAGTTCAGCAGGAACAGGCGCACACGGGCACGGTCCACAGGGTCACCAGGCATCAGCTGGGGATGGGGAAAGCGCTCATCGATGTACTCGTTGATGATGTTGGACTCGTACAGAATCAGGTCGCGCTCGACCAGGATTGGCACTTGACCATAGGGGTTCATCACGGCGATTTCTTCGGGCTTGCTGAACAAGTCCACATCGCGGATCTCGAAATCCATGCCTTTTTCAAACAGCACAAAGCGGCAGCGGTGTGAGAAGGGGCAAGTCGTTCCCGAATAAAGCACCATCATGGTGGAGACTCCTAAAAATCAAAAAGAGTGGGTTGCCCACGGCACCCCACTCTGCACTAACACGGTTTGGCTGCAGACAACTTCTGCACGGCGGCAAAGCCTATTTCACGTCTTTCCAGAACGCGGCATTCAGGCGCCAAGCGATAAAGATGAAGAAGGCCAGGAAAATCAACACGCCCACCCCGATACGGGTTCGGGTGTTCTGAGCCGGCTCCCCCATCCATTGCAGGTAATTCACCAGATCGCCAACTGCCTGATCGTACTGCACTGCGCTCATCTTGCCAGGAGACACCTGCTCCCAACCCTTGAAGACCTGGGTCTTAGTTCCATGGTCGTCATGCTCTTCGAAGATGGCGCGACGCTCACCCTGCAGCTCCCACAGCGCATGCGGCATGCCTACGCTGGGAAAGGCGAGATTATTCCAGCCCGTGGCCTTGGTGTCATCCCTGTAGAAAGTACGCAAGAAGGTATACAGGTAATCAGCTCCCGAGCCGCCCGAGCCGGCACGCGAGCGCGCAATCACGGTCAGGTCGGGAGGGTTGGCACCGAACCACTCCTTGGCTTCCTTGGGATTGATGGCTGCCTTCATGGTCTCACCCACCTTGTCGGTGCTGAACAGCAGATTGTCCTTGATGTCCTGATCGGTCAGGCCGATGTCCTTCAAGCGATTGAAACGCATGAAGGCAGCGGAGTGGCAGCTCAGGCAGTAATTGACAAAGATCTTGGCACCATTTTGCAGGGATGCCGTATTGCTGGTGTTGACCGGCGCCTTGTCCCAGTGGATGCCGCCTTCGGAGGCTTGCGCAGCACCGGCGATACCCAGGGCTGCAACCAGGGTCAGAATCAGTTTCTTCATTCTTGTTCTCTCCTGCTTCAGTGAGGCTTGAAGGTGACACGCTCGGGCACGGGCTTGGTTTCACCCAAGCGGCTCCACCAGGGCATGAGCAGGAAGAAGCCGAAGTAGAACAGCGTGCCGACCTGCGACACCTTCTCGCCCACCGGCGACGGAGGCTGCACCCCCAGATAGGCCAGGACGACGAAGTTCACCACAAACACTGCATACACATATTTGTGCCAGCTGGGACGATAGCGGATCGACTTGACCGGGCTGCAATCGAGCCAGGGCAGGGCAAACAGGATGATGACCGCACCACCCATGACGACCACGCCCCAGAACTTGGCATCGATGGACAGCATCATGGCGATGGCACCCAGAGCCACGATGGCGACGGCGCCCTTGGCAAAACCGGGCAGGCGCGACTTGAGAATGCCGTAGCCGGCACCCAGCACCACGCAGGCGATCAGCACATACATCATCTCGCTGGTGATGGCACGCAGCATCGAATAGAAGGGCGTGAAATACCAGACAGGGGCAATGTGATTGGGCGTCTTGAGCGGGTCGGCCGGGATGAAGTTGTTGTACTCCAGGAAGTAGCCGCCGAACTCGGGCGCAAAGAACACCACGGCCGAGAACAGGAACAGGAACACCGTCACGCCAAAGATGTCATGCACCGTGTAGTAGGGATGGAAGGGAACGCCATCCAGAGGGCGGCCTTTTTCATCCTTGGGCGCATTCGGGCCCTTGATCTCAATACCATCGGGATTGTTGGAGCCCACGTCGTGCAGCGCCAGCAAATGCGCGACGACCAGACCCAGCAGCACCAGAGGCACGGCGATCACGTGGAAGCTGAAGAAGCGGTTCAGAGTCGCATCGCCCACCACATAGTCGCCACGGATCAGCAGAGCCAGATCGGGACCGACAAAGGGGATGGCGGAGAACAGGTTCACGATCACCTGAGCGCCCCAGTACGACATCTGGCCCCAGGGCAGCAGATAGCCCATAAAGGCTTCGGCCATCAGCACCAGGAAGATGGCGCAGCCGAAGATCCAGACCAGTTCACGTGGTTTGCGGTAAGAACCATACAGAAGACCGCGGAACATATGCAGATAGACCACCACAAAGAACGCCGAGGCGCCTGTGGAGTGCATGTAGCGGATCAGCCAGCCCCAGGGCACATCACGCATGATGTATTCCACGGAAGCAAACGCCTTTTCGGCATCGGGCTTGTAGTGCATCACCAGGAAGATGCCGGTGACGATCTGGATCACCAGCACCAGCAGCGCCAGCGAGCCGAAGATGTACCAGAAGTTGAAGTTCTTGGGAGCGTAGTACTCCGACATATGGACGCGGTACGCATCGAATGCCGTCGGAAACCGGTTCTCCAGCCAGTTCATGGCCTTCGCTCCGGTCGTGGAGTTCGGGTCGATTTGCTTGAATTCGTGGGCCATTGTTCTTGTCTCCCTCAGGCTGCCTTGGTGTCTTCACCAATCAGCAGCTTGGTGTCGGACAGATACATATGTGGCGGCACTTGCAGGTTGTCCGGAGCTGGCTTGTTCTTGAACACCCGGCCGGCCATGTCAAAGGTGGAGCCATGGCATGGGCACAGGAAACCGCCCTTCCAGTCTGCAGGCAGCGAAGGCTGAGGCCCGGCGACGAACTTGTCGGTGGGAGAGCAGCCCAGATGCGTGCAGATGCCCACGACCACCAGGATTTCAGGCTTGATGGAGCGCGCTTCATTGCGCGCATAGGGAGGAGTGAACTCTTCGGGATGACGCGCCGAGCCTGGGTCTGCCAGTTCGCCATCGAGGCCTGGCAAGTCCTTGAGCTGCTCGGGTGTGCGCTTGATGATCCACACCGGCTTGCCACGCCACTCGACGGTGAGCTTCTCACCATCCTTGAGATTGGAGATATCCACCTCTACCGCAGCACCTGCTGCTTTGGCTTTTTCAGAAGGCTGGAAGGAGCTCACAAAAGGGACGGCCGTTGCCACACCGCCCACGGCACCAGCACATGCTGACGTGATGATCCACGTGCGCTTGCTGGAGTCGACTGGAGAGTCACTCATGGATTTCCTCGAAGTACATCGCTTGATTTGGGGTCAACTGCAAATTCTAGCGGCGGGGTTATGGTTATTCCAGCCCCAGTCCGACGTTGACAACGGCCAAAGTCACGCAATACTGCGCTATCTCAAACTCTTAGTGACTGGAACTGCTTATGGGCATGATGCAAGAATTCCGCGAGTTCGCAATCAAGGGAAACGTCATGGATCTTGCCGTGGGCGTGATCATCGGCGGCGCGTTCGGGAAAATCGTTGATTCCGTGGTCAACGACCTCATCATGCCTCTGGTGGGCCTGTTCTTTGGCAAGCTGGATTTTTCCAACCTGTTCGTCGTTCTGGGCACCATGCCCGAAGGAGTTCCTCGTACTCTGGATGCACTGAAAAAAGCCGGCATTCCTGTATTTGCCTACGGCAACTTCATCACGGTTGCAGTGAATTTCGTGATTCTGGCCTTCATCATTTTCATGATGGTCAAGCAGATCAACCGCCTCAAGCGCGAGGCACCTGCGGCACCGGAGCAAGCACCCGCTACGCCTGAAGACATTCAGCTGCTGCGCGAGATCCGCGACAGCCTCAATCGCAAGGCCTGAGATCCTTCAAATCCGATGACTGAAAGCCTGCCGGCACCGGCAGGCTTTTTTCATGGGTGCGAATGCCGTGCACGCCTCCGGGCGGCCACCGCGCGATCTGCCGCGGAGAAACCCCGTCAAATAGCCAGACTGCGGGCCATGTGCACGGCTTCGAGCAGGCTGGCCTCGTCGGCCACGCCCAGGCCGGCAATGTCAAAGGCCGTGCCATGGTCGGGACTGGTGCGTACCAGCGGCAAACCCAGGGTCACGTTGACGCCTTTTTCCACACCCAAATATTTGACTGGGATCAACCCTTGGTCGTGGTACATCGCCAACACCGCATCGAATTCACCCGGGTGATCTGGCGTATTTCGCGCCCGCATGAAGACCGTGTCCGGCGCAAACGGCCCCTGCACATCCATGCCTTCAGCCTGCGCTGCCGCGATCGCCGGGGCAATGATCTCGATTTCCTCACGACCGAAGATGCCGCCCTCGCCCGCATGCGGATTGAGCCCGGCCACGGCAATGCGCGGCGCGCGTCCCAGGCTTCTGCTCAGCGCCTGATGCGTGATGCGCAAGGTCTGCAGGATCTGCGGCCCGGTCACGGCCTCGATGGCCTCGCGCAGCGAGACATGGATGCTGACCAGCACGGTGCGCAGCTCGTCGTTCGCCAGCATCATGCGCACCGGCATCTGTTCCAGCGAAACGCCCGCATGGGCAGCCGCCTCGGCCTGCAGAAGTTCCGTGTGCCCGGGGAAAGTCACGCCTGCCAGATGCAGCGCCTCCTTGTGCAAGGGTGCCGTGACCAGGGCGGCAATCTCGCCACGCAAAGCCGCTTGCGCGGCCCAGACCACACATTGCGCCGCGGCCTGCCCGGCAGCTGCGCAAATCTGGCCATAGGGCTGGGGCCCCGCCAGCCCCGGCAGGTTCAGCAGCGCGACAGCACCTTCCGGAACAGACCAGGCTTCGCCCGGCTCATCGATCACCACCACGGGCTGGGCGATGGCCTGGTCGCCGTCGGCGGCCCGCGCTGCCAGCGCAGTCGCACGGCGCAGAGTCTGCAACTCGCCCACTACAAAGCAGCCGCGCATGGCCTGCGGTGCAGCCCGAAAAGCCTTGGCGATGATTTCAGGCCCTATGCCTGCACAGTCGCCCTGGGTGATGGCAATGGTTTGGGTTGAAGCAATGACGGACATAGGCATCAGAGTCGCCGCAAGCTCCTCTGTTCCCAAGTGCTTGCAGCCATCAAAAGTGAGAAACGAAGGTCCAGGTCCGGATCAGGCCGGGTTGTCGATATCGATGAAGCAGTGCTCCAGCCCGCACTCCCGGGCTACATGGGCTGCCACGGCAGGCGCGCCGTAGCGCTCGGTGGCGTGATGGCCGGCAGCGATAAAGCTCACGCCCATCTCTCGCGCCAGATGCATCTGGGGCTCGGAGATCTCGCCGGTGATATAGGCATCGGCGCCGGCGGCAATCGCGGACTCGAAAAAGCCCTGCGCCCCTCCGGTGCACCAGGCCAGCTTGCGGATCGGCTGGTGCTCCTGCACACCGGCCAGCGTCACCTTGCGCCCCAGCACGCCTTGCACATGCTGGGCCAGAGCAGTGGCATCGGCAAAGTCCACATCGGCCAGCCAGCCCAGATTCTGATCGCCGAATGCGCCCTGTCCCTGCACGCCGAGCCTGGCACCCAGTTGCGCGTTGTTGCCCAGTTCGGCATGGGCATCCAGCGGCAGGTGATAGGCAAACAGATTGATGTCATGTGCCAGCAGCAGGCGGATGCGCTCCTTGAGCCAGCCCGTGATCCGACCATCCATGCCGCGCCAGAACAGACCGTGGTGCACGAAGATGGCATCGGCCCCTGCCTCGATCGCAGCTTCGATCAGGGCGCGACTGGCCGTAACGCCGCTGACGATGCGACGAATCTCGCTCTTGCCTTCGACCTGCAGGCCGTTGGGTCCGTAGTCCTTGAAACGTTCGGGCTGCAGCAAGGCATCGAAGGCCTGCAACATGTCTTGGCGGGTGGTCATCATGCCCATGATTGTCGCACCCTGATTGTTTCAAAGTAAGGAGCATCTATCGCATGCTGAACAATCATTTCAACACTAAAAATTGCTGAAAATGTTTAACAGCATGCGACAGCAGCTATGCTTTTCAAGTGAAAAGACTTTGATACTGATCACGCAGCAGGTTTTTCTGCACCTTGCCCATGGCATTGCGCGGCAGCTCCGCCACGACAAAGCAGCGCTTGGGAATCTTGAAGTTGGCGAGCTGCGCTTTCAGCTGCGCGACGATCGCCTCGCTACCGGGCGAATGCCCCGGCCTGGCGACAACCACCGCCACGCCCACCTCGCCGAAATCCGGGTGCGGCACCCCGACCAGAGCGCTCTCGGCCACACCGGGCATGTCGTTGATAAAGCCTTCGATCTCCGCCGGATAAACGTTGTAGCCACCGCTGATGATCAGATCCTTGCTGCGACCCACGATGGTGATATAGCCGCGCTCATCCACCTTGCCGACGTCTCCGGTCCTGAACCAGCCGTCTGCAGTGAACTCCTGCGCCGTTTTTTCAGGCATGCGCCAATAACCTTTGAAGATATTGGGTCCGCTGACCTCGATGGCACCGACTTCGCCCGTGGGCAGCGGCTGGCCGCTGTCGCCCGCCACGCGTACTCCCACACCGGGCAGCGCAAAGCCCACGGTGCCGCCGCGGCGCTCGTCCTGCCCGCCGTGGCGCGCATCGGGACCGTAGGGATTGGAGGTAAGCATGATGGTCTCGCTCATGCCATAGCGCTCGAGAATGGTGTGGCCGGTGCGCTGGCGCCACTCGCCAAAGGTTTCGATGAGCAGCGGTGCCGAGCCCGAGATGAACAGCCGCATCCGGCTGGCCGCCGCCCTGGTCAGCGTCGGCTCGGCCAGCATGCGCACATACAGCGTGGGCACGCCCATGAACACGGTGGCGCGCGGCATGGCCGCGATCACGGCCCTGGCATCAAATTTCGCCATCCAGATGATCTTGCTGCCATTGATCAGCGCGCCATGGATGGCGACGAACAGCCCGTGCGCATGAAAGATCGGCAAGGCGTGGATCAGCACGTCGCCGCCCTGCTCGCGCGTGCGCCAGCCCCAGTACTGTCTGAGCATGAGCGCGTTCGAGAGCAAGTTGCCATGCGATAGCATCGCCCCCTTGCTGCGACCCGTGGTGCCGCTGGTGTAGAGAATGGCGGCCAGATCGTCGGCCTGGCGCGGCAGGGGCACATGCACGTCGTCGAAGCGCAGCGCCTGCTCCAGCAGGCTGCCGTCCTGCGCTTCGCCCAGCGTAAAGACATGCTGCGTGCCGCAGGCCGCGGCCACCTTTGCCAACCAGTGCGCATTGCCGGGCGTGCACACCACCACGGCGGGCTCGGCATTGCCGATGAAATATTCGATCTCGGCGCTCTGGTAGGCGGTATTGAGCGGCAGGAACACATGGCCCGCCCGCAATGTGGCCAGGTACAGCATCAGCGCCTCGACCGACTTTTCCACCTGCACCGCAATACGGCTGCCGACGGGCAGACCGAGCGAAGCCAGCCAATTCGCCATGCGCGCACTCATGCGGTCTAGGTCGCGCCAGGTATACAGCAACGGCTCGCCCGCCGACACCTGGGGCGAGACGGCCTCGATGGCGACCTCGTCCAGATCGACCGGAAAAGCGGCACGCAGCGCGCTGAACATATTGTTATCAGACATACGAAGAACTCTCTGTGGAAGAAACCGGTTCATTGCGCGACCATGGCCCGCTCGGCAATGGCTTTTTGCTTCTTGCCATCGGCCTGGGCCCAGGTTTCAAACTCCTGGGGCGATGCCGAGGGATAGGCCACAACGCCCTGCTTTTCAAGCTTGGCCTTGACTTCCGGGTCGCTCAAGGCCTGGCGGCTGGCCTCGAACAGCTTTTGCGTGATCTCCCTGGGCAACTTGGCCGGCCCATACAGGCCGAACCAGAGCGTGAAGTCCGCCCCGTCGATGCCGGACTCCTGCATGGCCGGCAGATCGGGAAACAGCTGTGAGCGCTGGGCCGTGGTCACGGCCAAGATGCGCAGCTTGCCGCCAGCGGCCATCGGCATCACCGAGGGCGGCGTCCCGAAGGTCATGTCCACGTCACCCGCGCCCACGGCCTGGATCGAAGGCGCGCCACCCTTGAACGGCACATGCAGCATGTCGATGCCGGCGGCATGCGCAAACGACGCACCGGCCAGATGCGTGACCACTCCGGTGCCGGACGAGGAATACGTCAGCTTGCCGGGATGCTTGCGGGCCTGCTCGATCAGTCCGGCCACCGTTTTCTCGGGAAAGTCCTTTTTCACCGCAAGCAGCATCGGCGAATCGCTCCAGCGCATGATGGGCGTGAAGCTCCTGACGCCGTCATAGCGCGCACTCTTGTAAAGAATCTGGTCCGTGCCATACAGATTGGCTGAGCCCAGCAGCAAGGTGTAGCCGTCGGCTGGCGCCCGCGCCACCAGGTCCGACGCAATCGTCGTGCCTGCGCCGGGGCGGTTGTCCACCAGCACCGACTGATTCAACACCCGCCCCAGTTTTTCACTGACGATGCGCGCCACCGCGTCGGCGCCACCGCCGGGCGGAAAGCCCACCATCAGCGTGATGGGCCGCGACGGATAGCTGTCTGCCAGCACCAGCGCGCTGGCGCTCAGCAGGCAGGCCGATACCAATGCTTTCTTGAACATGCTTGTCTCCTTGGTGGAAGGTATGGATGTTTTTCGGCGGCAAGCCGGTGCTAGCAACCCCTGAAGAGAGGCGTGCGCTTTTCGCGCCAGGCCAGGCCGCCCTCGCGCAGATCCTCGGACTCCACCGAGCGCTGCACTTCGCGCGCAATCGCCTCTGGATCATGGCGACCGCAGGCAATCAGGTTCAGGTGTTTTTTCATGCCAAACAAGGCCAAGGGCGCCATCGCTCCCAGCGTCCCGGCCAGACTCGCCACGGTCTCTTCAAGCTCCGTTTGTGCCACCAGATGCGTCAGGAAGCCGCAGGCCTTCATCTGCTCGGCATCCAGGCGCTCGCAGCTCAGAAACAGGCGCTTGGCGGTATCGAGCCCCAGACGGCTGACATAGCGCTCCAACCCCGAGGCATAGAAATGCAGGCCCAGTCTTGCGGCGGGCATGAACATGTCCGCCGCCATCGAACCCACGCGAAAGTCGCAAGCCAGTGCCAGATCAGTTGCGCCGCCGTATACGCCCCCTTGAATGGCGGCAATGGTCACCGCGCGGCACTGCTCAACCACGTCCACCATCTCTCCGAAGCTGCTGCCCTGACTCTGGCTGTTTTCGATTTGTGATATATCGTAGCCACTGCAGAAATACCTGCCTTCGCTACGCAACACCAGCACCCGTACATCCTCCCTCTGATTGACGCATGCTATGCATTCAATGAGTACCGGCAAATCATCGGGCGCCAGACGGTTCGCCACCGTGGGACGCTGGAGTGTGATGGTTGCCATACAGTCCTGGAAATCCAGTCTTGGGTTCATGCGTATCAGAAATATGAATAGATATATCTAATATTAAACAATGAAGCCAAAACATCCACCAACGGCAGAAACCCTAGACGCGCTCAGCATGCAGGACCGCATACGGCTGGCACTGGAGCAAGACCTGCGCAACGGCGCATTGCGGCCGGGCGCCGCCATCGACGAACAGGCGCTGTGCGAGCGTTTCCGGGCTTCGCGCACGCCAGTACGCGAAGCCCTGCTGTTGCTATCTGCCAAGGGGATGGTGAGCATTCTTCCGCGCGTTGGCATCTACGTGCGCCACCTCGATCCCCGTGAGCTGATTGCGATGATGGAAGGACTTGCCGAACTGGAAGGCGTGCTGGCGCGCCTGGCGGCCAGGCGCATCAACTCGGAGCAGAGAACGCAGCTGCAAGCGGCTCTGGCGCAGACGGCAGCCCATGCGCGTACGGCCGACTCCATTGCCTACGAACAGGCAAATGCCAGACTGCACGATTTGATATATCAGTCTAGCGGAAACACATTTATCGTCGAGCAAACCCGTGAGGCCAGACTCAGGGTCGCCCCCTACCGCAGCAAGATGTTTGAAAAGCCGGAGCGCCTGCTGCACTCCCAGGCGGAGCATGAAACCGTGGTGAACGCCATTCTGGCCGGCAACAGCGAAGTCGCTGCCGAGGCCATGCGCAACCATATCTCGGCGGGCGGGAGCGCCTTTGCCGACATGGTGCTGAGCACCGTCTCCGCGCCCGCCATGCAGCCACGCCGCCGCAAGCGCGCGAGCGGCGAAAAAAAAGGCAGCCACTGCTGACTGCCTTTTCTCATTCGCTGTGCAGACTCACCCTCTGCGCGGCTTCCAGCCCTTGCATGCCAGCGGCCAAAAGCCCATGGCCATGCCCAGCACGCCCATGGCCGCCACATAGTGGGCAGGCGCCATCACATCCACCTGCTGCCATACGGACACCAGCATCGGTGTCAGGCCACCGAACACGGCATAGGCCATGTTGTAGGAGAAGGACAGACCGGTGAAGCGCACTTCGGGCGGGAAGGCCCGCACGCCCACCACGGGCAGCAGCGAGATGGAGCCCACGAAGAAGCCCACGGTCGCATAGTTGCAGATCAGCGAAGCTTCGTTGCCAGGCAGGTTCAGGTAGAACAGATAGGCTGTGGCCGTCATGCCGCCCCAGCCGATGAGCATGGTCAGCTTGGTGCCGATCTTGTCGGACAGCCAGCCCCAGAACACGCAGCCTATGGTCAGCGTCACGGTCGCCACGGCATTGGCCTTCAGGGCCATCGCAGGCTCGATGTGGAACACCTTTTGCAGATAGGCCGGCGTGAACAGGATCACCACCACGATCGCCGTGGACAGTACCCAGGTCATCAGCGCCACGACAACGCAGGCTTCCCTGTGGTCGCGCAAGATGGTCTTGATCGGCAGTTCGCGGTCAGCGGCCTTGCGGGCCTGCAGTTCCTGGAAGATGGGGGTCTCGTGCAGGAACTTGCGCAGATACACCGACACCAGACCGAAGACACCGCCCAGGATGAAGGGCAGGCGCCAGGCCCAGTCGTGGATCTCGCCCTGGCTGTAGGTGCTGTTGAGCCAGACCCCGATGATGGAGCCCAGGAAAATACCGCCGGTAATGCCGGAGGTCAATGCGCCGATCGCAAAGCCGTAGCGCTTTTCGGGAGCATGCTCGGCGACGAACACCCAGGCGCCGGGCATTTCACCGCCGATGGCGGCACCTTGCATCACGCGCATCAGCAGCAGCAGGATGGGAGCGGCCAAGCCTATGGTTTCATAAGTCGGCAGCAGGCCGATGACCAGCGTGGGCACGGCCATCAGGAACACTGACAGCGTGAACATCTTCTTGCGACCCAGGATGTCGCCGAAGTGGGCAATCAAAATGCCGCCGATGGGGCGCGCCAGATAGCCGGCAGCGAAAATACCCAGCGTCTGCAGCTGGCGCATCCACTCCGGCAGTGAGGCTGGAAAAAACAGGCTGCCAATCACATTGGCAAAAAAGACGAACACCACGAAGTCGTAAAACTCCAGCGTTCCGCCCAGGGCCGATAAGCCCAGGGTCTTGTAGTCCTCCCGGTTCAGGAGACGATTCGTCGCTGCAGCCGGCGCGTCAGCCGATGCAGCGTGGTCAAGCGTAGTCATGGTGTTTCCTAGATCGAACAACAGGACAGCGCGGATAAGGCCGCTGATCACGGGTCAACGTGCAGTGGCAGACCGATTGCGGCGGGCTTCAGATGCAAAGCCACACCAAACTGAATATGGGCACCTTGTGGGCAGTCACTTCAGTAACGGCGGCGTAAGCGCAGTCGAAAAAACATTCTAGGGTTTTCACTCATATATCCTGGACGCATAAAACTTTAGATGCTTGCAGTCCTATAGCCATAGGCCCTGCATTCTGCAAAGCTTTGCGTTATGCATTTGCTTGCAAGCAAATGTTCGCTTCGACGCTTGGCGCAGCCATGCTTCACAATGTGGGCTTGTTCCCCTCACTACCTATACGCATTACATGAAACGCACCTGGCTGCTGTTTTCGCAGGTCGTCACCGTGCTGGTGGCTATCTATTTTGTAGTGGCTACCCTACAGCCCACTTGGCTTCAGCGCGGAAATATCCGTAGCAGTGCCGGTGTTTCACTGCTGCAGGCTCCATCCACTCCAGCGGGTGAAGTCGCTCCCGGCAGCTTTGCGCCTGCCGCGCGCAAGGCCTCGCCCGCCGTGGTCAGCATCAACACCAGCAAGGCGGTACGCCACCCGCGCGCCAACGACCCGTGGTTCCAGTTCTTCTTTGGCGATCAGGGTCCGCAGGAGCAATCTGGTTTGGGTAGCGGCGTCATCATCAGTCAAGATGGCTACATCCTCACCAACAACCATGTGGTGGAGGGCGCCGACGATATCGAGGTCACGCTGACCGATAGCCGTCAGGCCAAGGCCAAGATCATAGGAACAGACCCCGAGACCGATCTGGCCATTCTCAAGATCGAGCTCGACAAGCTGCCCGTCATCGTGCTGGGCAACTCCGATCAGGTCGCTGTGGGTGACCGCGTGCTGGCCATCGGCAACCCCTTCGGCGTGGGCCAGACAGTGACCAGCGGCATCATCAGCGCCCTGGGCCGCAGCCAGCTGGGCATCAACACCTTCGAGAACTTCATCCAGACCGACGCGGCCATCAACCCCGGCAACTCCGGCGGTGCGCTGGTGGATGCCAACGGCAATCTGCTGGGCATCAACACGGCCATCTACTCGCGCTCTGGCGGCAGCATGGGCATCGGGTTCGCGATTCCCGTCTCCACTGCCAAGATGGTGCTGGACGGCATCGTCAAGGACGGCAAGGTCACGCGCGGCTGGATCGGCGTGGAACCCAACGAGCTCTCGCCCGAGCTGGCCGAGACCTTTGGCGTCAAGGCCGATGCCGGCGTCATCATCACCGGCGTGCTGCAGGCCGGCCCCGCCGCGCAGGCCGGCATGCGCCCCGGCGACGTGATCGTCAAGGTGGGCGAGACCGCGACCCGCAATGTCTCCGAACTGCTGACGGCCGTGGCCTCGCTCAAGCCCGGCGAAGCCGCCAAGTTCGATGTGCGCCGTGGCGACAGCGAAGTCGTGCTGGACATCACTCCGGGAGCCCGCCCAGCAGCCAGCACCTTGCAGCAGCAGAGCCGCCCACGCCGCTGATTGCAGCGCCAACAAACCGAAAAGCCAGCGCCAGCCGCTGGCTTTTTTCATGCTCCGGCCCGCTCTGCAAGCCGCAGCGGCACCATCAGGACTCGTCAGAAAATACGGCTCAAGCGCTTGCAGGGAAAGCACCGGCAGCTATCAAAACAAAAGCCCTTGAATTGCTTCAAGGGCTTTGCAGGAGGTCGGGGCGCAGATCAGTGGCCGTCTGTGGATTTTTCCACCTCTGAGCCCGTGCTTTCGTCGGCATCGGGCGCACGCGATACCCGGCTGAACCAGCCGGCCCCCAGAATGCCGATCTCGTAGAGCAGGCACATGGGCAAGGCCAGGGCCAGCTGAGAGATCACATCGGGCGGCGTGATCACGGCAGCAATCACAAAGGCCAGCACCACGAAATAGCCGCGGAAAGCCTTGAGCTTCTCGATCTCCACCAGACCAAAGCGCACCAGCAGCATCACCACGATGGGCACCTGGAAGGCCGCGGCAAAAGCGATGTAGAGCGACAGAATCGCTTCCACGTACGAGGCGATGTCGGGCGTGGCTGCCACGCTGGCCGGCGTGAAGTGCTGGATGAACTTGAACATATTGCCCAGCACAAAGAACTGTACGAATGCAATGCCGGCATAGGCCAGCAGGCTGCCGAACAGGATCAGCGGCAAGGCGAATTTCTTCTCGTGGCTGTACAGGCCCGGAGCCACAAAGGCCCAGATCTGGTACATGATCCAGGGCAACGCCAGCAGCACAGCCACCATCATCAGCACCTTGAGCGGCACGAAGAAGGGCGAGAAAACGCCCACCGCAATCAGCTTGGCGCCAGGCGGCATGTGCTCCTTGATGGGCAGGGCGATGAAGTCGATCAGGCCGTCGGGGCCCGGCCAGAACATCAGCAGCCCGACGCCGATCAAAACGCCATACAGGCTGTAGAGCAGGCGATCACGCAGCTCCATCAGGTGCTGGACAAACGGCTGCTCCGTGCCGGCGAGTTCGTCTTCTTTAGAGGGTTCGGACATGGTGCAAAACCGCGTCGGAGCCTGATCGGCTCCTCACGCTTGGGAAACAACAACGCCCGCGGATCACGGGCAAAGGGCGACATGCGGGCAGCCAAGCCGTCCCCCTGGGGCCGGCCATGGCCGACCTTGCGGCCGGCAGGCTGCTGAGTTGCATGTTCAATGGAACTTCTTGGGGCGAAAGCGCGCCACGCGTGCCGCACCCGACTGGACCTTGCTGCGTACCCCGGCACGGGCCTTGTACCACTGGGGCACGGCACCGCGCTTGACGCGCCAGTTCTTGCGCGGATGGCGATAGCTGGGCACCACGCTGCTGTGCGTATCCAGACCGGTGTAGCCACCTTCTGCGTCATAGGAGCCGAAGGACGAAGCCGAAGTCATGTTCGAGTCGTCGCGCAGGTCCTTGGTCACATCGCTCCAGTCCTTTTCAAGATCGGAGGCCTGATTGCGCATGCTGGACTCCACGTCCCGCGCGGCAGTCTCGACCGTGTCCTTCATCTTGCGCAGCTCATCGAGCTCCATGGAGCGGTTGACCTCGGCCTTGACGTCGGACACATAGCGCTGTGCCCTGCCAAGCAAGGTGCCCACCATGCGGGCCACGCGCGGCAGCTTCTCGGGACCGATGACCACCAGGGCCACGGCACCGATCAGCGCCATTTTGGACAGGCCAATATCAAACATCTAAATGTCAGTCCTGCCGCGATCAGCTCTTTTGCTTGGCTTCCACGTCGATGGTGGCCTTTTCGGCGGCCTGCTGGTTGGCCACTTGGCCGGTCGCAGCGTTGGCGTCGGCGTCAGTCGCGCCGTCCTTCATGCCGTCCTTGAAGCCCTTGACGGCACCGCCCAGGTCGGAGCCGATGTTCTTGAGCTTCTTGGTGCCGAACACCAGAACCACGATGAGCAGCACGATCGCCCAGTGCCAGATAGAAAACGAGCCCATGAGAATCTCCTAGAAATTGCAAACCATTTTAGACGGGGCTTGTGACAGATACGAATCAATCACCCAAAAAGCCTGCAGCGCACAGCTCTATCGCCGGGTGCAGGCCTGCGCTAGGCCTGATCAGCCCTTGAGCCAGGGTCGCGGGCCGCCCATGACGTGCAGGTGCAGATGGTGCACTTCCTGCCCGCCTTCGCTGCCGGTATTGACCACGATGCGGAAACCGCCATCGGGATAAGGGTTGCAGCCCTGCTCCATCGCCAGCCGGGGAGCCAGCGCCATCATGCGGCCCAGCAGGGGCGCATCCTCGGCGCCGACCTGGGCCATGGAGCGAATGTGCTTCTTGGGAATCACCAGGAAGTGCACGGGCGCACCGGGGTGAATGTCATGGAAGGCGAACAGTTCCTCGTCCTCATAGACTTTGCGCGAAGGAATCTCCCCCTTGGCGATTCGGCAGAAAATGCAATTGGCGTCGTAATCGTGGTCGTGCATGGTCTCTTGTATCTACGGTTCAGTACTCCCAACGCCCTGCCCTGCCCATGACCCGGGAAGCCAGAAAGCAGGCAATGGCGTCGCCCCCCTGCGGAGGCTATCCCCTATTCTCGTTGAATCGAAGCGTCTGCTTGACGCCAAGGTGCTCGCGGTTGAGCTGCAGCCATTGCTGGCCGCGCTCACGCCCCAGCTCGAACAGCTTGCGCACCATGCCCATGTCTGCGCGCACCTTGCTCGAGGCACCGAAGGGCTTGAGCACGGAGCCGCCATCGATGCGGTGCATCAGCACATGCTTGTAGCGTTCGGGGTCCAGGCGCTTTTGCTCCAGCAGCTTGACCACGAACTCGATGGCCCGCAGCTCGGCCAGCAAGCTGGCGTTGAAGGTGATCTCGTTCATGCGGTCCATGATCTCGCGTGCCGTGTCGGGCGAGACATCGGACTCCTTGGGATTGATCTGCACCAGCAGGATGTCCCGGCTCCGGGTCTCGTAGATCAGCGGATACAGGGCCGGATTGCCCGAGAACCCGCCATCCCAGTAGCACTCCCCGTCAATCTCCACCGCCTTGAACAGCTGCGGCAGGCAGGCCGAGGCCATGATGGCGTCTGCCGTCACCTGCTCGCCCTTGAAGATCTTGCCGGCGCCCGTGCGCACATTGGTGGCGCAGATGAAAAGCTTGGGCACCACGCTGGGGTGCTCGGGATGTGCCAGCGCCTCGAAGTCCACCACCCGGGTGAGCAACTGTCGCAGCGGGTTGATATTGAGCGGATTGGTCTGATAGGGCGACAGAAACTGATTGAGCACGCCCATGAACTGCTTGCTGCCCGGCAACGGCGCGGCCCAGAAGATCTTGCCCACGCTGCCCATGGTGCCCACGCCCTCCCACAACTCGCGCAGAGACTGGCGCGCCAGTTGCCGCCCGAGGTAACGGGCATCGTCCGCCTTTTTTTCCTGCGCGGCCGCCTGCGCGAAGCCATGGGCCAGCGCCACGGCATTCATGGCACCGGCGCTGGTGCCGCTGATGCCTTCGAAGATCAGGCCGTCATCGTCCAGCAATGCGTCCAGCACGCCCCAGGTCAGCGCACCATGCGATCCCCCGCCCTGCAAGGCCAGGTTGAGGGTATGGGAAGTCTCTGCAGCCATGGCACGATCCTGTGAAGGTTGATGAACCAAGTGAGGAGCCAGCGACTCATGAAAACCAGAAGGCAGGACGGATGTCATGCCCGATCCTGGCTTGCACAAGTCCTGAAGCTTATCCAGCACCGCGAGCATTGCACAGGCCCTGCACCCGTGTCAGCCTGCGACCTCGAATCTGTTGCAGTGCAACAAAACCGCTTGCCAAAACAAAAAAGCCCCGGCCGTAAAGCAGGGGCTTGGGTGTCTGGCAAGTTCGGCTCAGGGCTGGATCGCGCGATTCTTGTTCATGGCGATCATGCCGCTGACGATCCGGTAGAGGAACCAGATGGAGATCAGCACCCAGGCGGGGTTGAAGATCAGGAGGCCCAGCAGGAAGAACGGGAAGGTCACGGCATAGAGCACGATGGCCCAGAGCACGCTGCGCAGGCGCCAGGAAAAATGGCTCTCCTGCCAGGTGCCGCGCGCATCGTCGCGCTTGACCAGATCGATGACGACTGCAATCAGCAACAGCAGCACACTGACCTGCGCGCCCGGCAGCACCGCAGCCACGGCCACGATCAGGTGCAGCAGATAGCTGACCCAGCCCCAGGCCTTCAGGCCCTCGACCTCGGTAGAGCTGCTGCTGTTTACATCGATGATGTCGCGATCGTCATTCATGCGCTTCCTCCTTATTGCTTGGCCGCCCCTTCCTGAGCAGCGCGTTCCTGGGCCTTGCGCAGGGCTTTCTCCTCCAGACCGCTGGTGCCCTCGCGGCGCTCCAGCTCGGCCACCACCTCTGCAGGCGTCAATCCGTAGTGCGACAACGCAATCATGGAGTGAAACCACAGATCCGCCACTTCATAGAGGATCTTGCCCTTGTCCGCGCCATGATCGACATCCTTGGCGGCCATGACGACTTCGGTTGCCTCTTCGCCGATCTTCTTCAGAAAGGCGTCGGGCCCCTTGTGCAGCAGGCGCGCGACATAGCTTTTCTCGGGATCGCCACCGTTGGCGACCTTGCGGCTTTCGATCACGGCGGCCAGACGGGCCAGTGCGCCCTCGACCGACGCGGTGTTTTGTTCAGACATGACTTTATTTATAGATGGAAGCAGGATCTTTCAAGACCGGATCGACAGCGAGCCACTGTCCGTCCTTGAAAACGCTATAGAAGCAGGAGTGGCGACCGGTATGGCAGGCAATACCGGGATCATGCCCCTCTTGCGTGATCTTGAGCAAAACCACGTCGTTGTCGCAGTCGATGCGCATCTCGTGCACGGTCTGCACATGGCCTGACTCCTCGCCCTTGAACCACAGCTTGTTGCGCGAGCGGCTGAAGTAGACGGCACGCCCCAGCTCGGCGGTCTTTTCCAGTGCCTCGCGGTTCATCCAGGCGAACATGACCACGTCGCCGCTGCTTTGCTCCTGCGCAATCACGGGCACCAGTCCCTGCGCATCCCATTTGACTTGATCGAGCCAGCTCATTGCAGACCTTTGTTTTGTATAGCTGCCAGCGCAGGCCAGCAGACAACATCAACCACAAAACATATGGAAAGCTGCTTGTAGCCTGCGCAAGCCGCTCTCAAATTAACTTTTACAGGCGCACGGGAATGCCGCGTGCACGCATGCACTCCTTGGCCTGCTGCACGGTGTATTCGCCATAGTGGAAGATGCTCGCGGCCAGCACGGCATCGGCGCCGCCAATGGTCACGCCATCGGCCAGATCCTCCAGATTGCCGACACCGCCCGATGCAATCACCGGCACGGCCACGGCATCGGCCACGGCACGCGTGAGCTTCAGGTCGAAACCGCTCTTGGTGCCGTCCTTGTCCATGCTGGTCAGCAGGATCTCGCCGGCACCGCGCCTGGCCATCTCTTCGGCCCAGCGCACCACGTCCAGCCCCACGTTCTTGCGGCCGCCATGGCTGTACACATCCCAGCCCGGCCCCATGGGCGTGCCGCCGGGGCCGATGCGCTGCTCGTCCTCGGGCGTGCGGCGCTTGGCGTCGATGGCCACCACAATGCATTGCGCGCCGTACTTGTCGCTGCAGGCATTGATGGTGTCCGGGTTGGCAATGGCGGCGGAGTTGAAGCTGGTCTTGTCGGCTCCGGCATTGAGCAGACGACGCACATCTTCCACGCTGCGCACGCCACCGCCCACGGTCAGCGGAATGAAGACCTGCGAAGCCACGGCTTCGATGATGGGCAGAATCAGGTCACGGCCATCGCTGGTAGCCGTGATGTCCAGAAAAGTCAGCTCATCCGCACCCTGGGCGTTGTAGCGTGCGGCAATTTCCACCGGGTCGCCCGCATCGCGCAGCTCCAGAAAATTGACGCCCTTGACCACGCGGCCGCCGGTCACGTCAAGGCAGGGAATGATGCGTTTGGCAAGCATGGACCAGTCTCGGAATATCTACGAACAAGAAGGCCGAAGATACCACGGCCTCGCCGCTGCCTCCGGCATCTGCCAACGGCGCCCCCTTGCTGCTGCCATGGCATTGCCACCCGGCTTCGGCGGCACGCAGCCCGGCCGCAGCCATCGCATCGCGAATCAAACCTGCGCGAGCTGAAACGATTCAACTCAACCGCTGCCTCAACCCATAAAGAGCAGCACAAAATCCCTGTGCTCCCAATTGAATAACAGTAAACACAGAGCTGGCCTCGGAATTTATTGTTTTCAGCCGCAATTTCTTTCCTGCATCAATATTCCGGCTGCGATTAACTGGCACACATAGGAGCATCGCCCACTCCTGACCGGGCATGCCGCGAGCGATCCGAAAAATACAGGCGCTGATATTCTCGACAAGCGGCCTCCAGGCCAGCGAAAAGCTGCACCGCCGAGAGCGGCATGCGACTGCGTGAAAAGCAAAGCTATTGCAGATTGGGCTTCTGCAAGCCGCCTGGACGCCTGGACTCTTGGGCTGACAGCAATGCAAACAGTCCCGACCGGGAAGCGAAATACCTTAAATATTGTGTATAAAACCCCAATTCGGCATCCAAATATTCATGGCGTAAAAAGATGTTTCTTTTTACGCTGCATTCTTGTTCGGATTGTTTTTGCTAGTGAAACTATGAAAAAAGTAAATCAATAGCTTTTAATACCTCGACAGTGTTGCCCCATAAATAATTGACCGGACCCGGAAACCCATCCCGTTCGATGAATGTATTCAGGCATAGGTGATCATCATGGATATGAGACGCCAATATTTCGGTACCGACGGAATCCGTGGGCGGGCTGGGTATTTCCCCATCACGCCGGACTTCGCTCTGCATCTCGCCCATGTCGTCGGACGAATGCTTCATCGCAACGAAGAGCGCCCGACGGTGCTGATCGGCAAGGACACGCGCATCTCGGGGCATATGCTCGAAAGCGCCCTGGTGTCGGGCTTCAATTCCTCTGGCGCGGATGTGGTGCTGCTTGGGACGCTGCCTACACCGGGGGTGGCCTATCTCACGCGGGCCTTGCGGGCCAGCCTGGGAGTGGTCATCAGCGCCAGCCACAACACCTTCGAGGACAACGGCATCAAATTCTTCAGTGCCAAAGGCACCAAGCTGCCCTACGTCTGGGAGGTAGCAGTCGAGCAAATGCTGCTCGATGAGCCGCATTGGGTCCCGGCGATCGCACTCGGAAAGACCCAGCTCCTGGAAGACGCCGCCGGTCGCTATATCGAGTTTTGCAAGAGCACTTGCGACCATGCATTCACCTTGCGAGGACTGAAGATCGTGGTCGATGCCGGCCATGGTGCGGCCTATCAGATAGCGCCCATGGTCTTGCATGAACTCGGGGCCGAAGTGGTGGCCATAGGCTGCGCTCCCGATGGCATGAATATCAACCAGGGGGCCGGAGCCGCACATCCGGAGCTCCTGGCCACGACAGTTTCCGGTTGCGGTGCGGATTTCGGCATTGCCCTGGATGGCGATGCGGATCGCCTGCTGGTCGTCGATGCCGCCGGGCGGCTCTATAACGGGGACGAGTTGCTGTACCTGATCGTCGCCGACCGCCTGGAGCATGACGAGAGCATTGCGGGCGCCGTGGGCACGCTGATGACGAATATGGCGGTGGAGCGGGCATTCGGGGTGCTGGATGTGGACTTCATGCGCACCAAGGTCGGCGACCGCTACGTGCTTGAGGAACTCAGCCGCAGGGGCTGGACCTTCGGCGGCGAGGGGTCAGGCCATCTGCTGATACTGGATCGGCACAGCACGGGCGACGGTCTGGTGAATGCCCTGCAGATATTGCAGGCCTGTGTGCGCACCGGCCGCACGCTGTCGCAATGGCTGCTGCCGGTGCAGCTCTACCCCCAGGCCTTGCTCAATGTGCACTGGTCGCCAGACCGGGATTGGCGCAGCAATGCCTTGCTGGCACGAGTGCAGGCACAGGTCGAGGCCGAGCTGGGCTCTACCGGGCGTGTGCTGGTTCGTCACAGCGGCACGGAGCCGCTGCTGCATGTGATGGTGGAGGCTCAGGATGGCGATCAGGCCAGCCGCTGTGCCGAGCGACTGGTCACGGCTGCCAGAGATGGTTAGCCCGCTGATGCGGCTGCGCCGCTCATGCAGCAGACAAAGCCGGCACCAATGGCGGCCAGCACGAGGAGCTGGCTGACATACCCGAAGCGGAGCGTGAAAGATGATTTTGAGCAGGTACGAACGAAGAACGTCTGATACCAATTGATTCAAAGGGAGAACACAATGAATCAGGACTCCGAGGCTCTTCACGCCAAGCCAGACATCGCGCAGTTGCTCATCGTGTCCGGGACCAGGCCCGAAATCATCAAGCTGGCCCCTGTCTATCACGCACTGCAGGAGACGCACTGGGCCCGCCCCATCTGGCTGCACACCGGCCAGCATGGCGACATGGCCGCGCAAATGCTGGATTGCTTTCATATCCAGCCCGATCATGTACTGCAAAGGCAAGGAGGCTCACTGCTGAAATTCGCTACAGGCTGCCGGACTCAACTGGAGTCCGTGCTCACGGTTACGAGCTGTGAGGCAGTGATCGTGCAGGGCGACACAGAAAGCGCGTTTCAGGGTGCATTGGCCGGCTTCTACCTCAAGGTGCCCGTCGTCCATGTCGAGGCCGGCCTGCGCACCTACAACCTGCACCGACCTTTTCCGGAAGAAGGCCTGCGGCAGATGATAGGGCGCATCGCCAGCCTGCATCTGGCCCCCACCCTCAGAGCCCAGCAGGCACTGGAGCGCGAGAACGTGGGCAAGGAAAAGATCGAGCTCACCGGCAACACCGTCGTCGACGCCCAGCTCTGGGCCAGCCAGCATCACCACATCCATCGCCGCATGCAGGGCCGAGGCCATATCCTGGTGACCATGCACAGGCGAGAGAACTGGGGCCCCGATGTGGACCATGTGTGCGAAGCCATTGCCGATATCGCGCGCGAGTTTCCCCAGATGCCGGTGCTGTTTCCGGTCCACCTCAATCCGGTGGTCAAGGAGCCCGTATACCGGCTGCTGGGCGGACTGCCCAATGTCAAGCTGACAGAACCGCTGGATTACCTGGCCATGCAGCAGGCCCTGGCCGATGCCTGGCTGGTGCTGACCGATTCCGGCGGACTGCAGGAGGAGGCGCCGACCTTCAAGGTACCTGTGCTGGTCTTGCGCGACGAGACCGAGCGTCCCGAGGTTCTGGAAGCCGGCTGCGCCGCCTTGGTTGGGGCTGACAGAAGCAGGATCGTTCAGTCCGTGCGCCACCTGATGCATGACGATGCGGCCTATCGGAGCATGCAGGCCAGCAGCAACCCGTTTGGTGACGGGACTGCAGCACAGCGCACCGTAAAAAGACTGCACCAGATGCTGAGGCCTGATCAAGCTGGCCTGGCACAGAAAGCCGCAGAAAGGACGCCTCATGTCCTGGCTTGACCTGTTCACCGGATACCTCTATGTCCTCAAGAGCATCGCCATCGTCATTGCGGTAGTGATCTTCATCAGCGGACTGGACGATCTGTTCATCGACCTCTTTTACTGGGGGCGGCGCACCTGGCGTGCACTGACCGTGTACTCGCGCCATGAGCAGATGAATCACAAGGCCTTGCTCGGGGTGGACGAGAAGCCGCTGGCCATCATGGTGCCCGCCTGGCAGGAGCATGGCGTGATCGGCAAGATGGCGCAGCTGGCGGCAACCACGCTGGACTATGAGAACTACCACATCTTCATCGGCACCTACCCCAACGACCCCCAGACCCACGCCGATGTGGAGCAGGTAAGAGCCCATTTCCCGAATGTGCACAGCGTGGTCTGCGCACGCCCCGGGCCGACCAGCAAGGCCGACTGCCTCAACAACGTGCTCGATGCCATCTTCCAGTTCGAGCAGCGCTCGGGCATAGAGTTTGCAGGCTTCATCCTGCATGACTCGGAAGACGTGCTGTCCAGGTTGGAGCTGAGACTGTTCAACTTTCTCGTGGATCGCAAGGATCTGATCCAGCTGCCGGTCTACCCCCTGGAGCGGCCGCTGCGCGAATTCACCGGCGGGCATTATCTGGACGAGTTTGCCGAGCTGCATGCCAAGGACATCGTGGTGCGCGAGGCCATGGTGGGCCAGGTGCCCAGCGCCGGCGTCGGCACCTGCTTCAGCCGCCGCGCCATCACGGCGCTGCTGGAGATGGGCGACGGCGTGGCCTTCGACACCCAGAGCCTGACCGAGGACTACGACATCGGTTTCCGGCTCAAGCAGCTGGGCATGCGCGAGATCTTCGTGCGCTTTCCCGTGCACGATGCAGACCAGCCTGCCGATCCCGACCAGCCACGCCGACACGGACGCAGCGCGCGCGAAGCCAGCGTCATCTGTGTGCGGGAGTTCTTCCCCGATACGCTGAATGCGGCGGTGCGACAGAAGTCCCGCTGGATCACCGGCATCGTGATCCAGGGTTTCAAGACCCTGCGCTGGACCAAGAGCGGCGTGCTGAACTATTTTCTCTGGCGCGACCGAAAGGGAGCTCTCACCAATTTCGCCAGCTTTCTGGCCATGCTGCTGGCGATGCAGCTGATTGCCATCTGGCTCTACCAGCGCCTGGTACCGGACAGCTACCGGTTTCTATCCATCTTCCAGGGCGACTGGTGGCTGTACGCGCTGCTGGCCGCGAACTTCGTGCTGATGCTCAACCGCATTGCCCAGCGCATGTTCTTCGTCACCAGCTACTACGGCATCGTCCAGGGATTGATGTCGCTTCCGCGCCTGCTATGGGGCAATCTGGTGAACTTTCTGGCCAACTGGCGGGCCATCGCCCAGGCGCTGCAGGCCAAGGATATCCGGCGCATGGCCTGGGCCAAGACCGACCATGACTTCCCCATGCTGGGAGAGGGCCCCCGACTGCGCCAGCCCCTGGGACAGATACTGATCGCGCAAGGCGCCTTGACCGAGAGCCAGCTGCAGGAGGCCCTGGTACGACCCACTCCGGGCCTGCGTCTGGGCAGTGCGCTGGTGCACAAGGACCTGATCAGCACCGCACAGCTGGCCGCTGCAGTGGCCCAGCAGGCCGGGGTTTCCTGGGAGTTTCTGGGCGAGCGCCTGATCCCCGACGAGATCGCGGCGCTGCTGCCGGCACATCTGGCACTGCATTACAGCGTGGTGCCGCTGCGCGAGGAGGGAAAGACGCTGGTCCTGGCCAGCGAGTCAGTCATAGACCCGGTCTCGCATGCAGCCCTGGAGCGCAAGCTCGAGAGACCTGTGCGCTACCTCATTGCCCCCAAGGGAGAGGTCACGGTCGAGCTGCGGCGTCTGTATGCAAGACAGCATGGGGAGCCGGCTCGCGAACTGCTGGCCTGGGCCGTGGAGCGCAAACGCGTATCCGCCGAACAGGCGAAAGAGCTGTGGAAATTCTATGTGTCGCGGCAGCTGATGCTGGGCGAAGTGCTTCAAGCCCTGGGCCGCATCGACACGGCCGTGCTGAATGCCTTGCTGCTCAGACATGAGCAAGCCGATGACAGCCTGGGCCAGTTCCTGGTGAACCAGGGGGCGTTGACACAGGCCACGCTGGATGAAGCACTGCGACTGCAGCAACAGCTGCAGGTCACCATGGCGCAACTTTTGCGCCGCCTTGATGCCGCCCCGATCGTATCTGTTGCTGCTTAGGTGCCAATATATGAAGCTTTCTCGTCCTATTCTGGTTCTTTCCCTGGCATGCGCCACCCCATACGATGGTCTGGCGCAGACGGTGGATCTAGGTCCGGATATCACTCCCAGACAGCGCTTTCAGGTCTACCCCCGGATCGACAAGGCGTATGAGGCCATGGCGCGCGGCGATGGCCAGCGCGCCATCTCCGAGCTGCAGCAGGCTCAGCGTCTGGCACCGGACAACACCGAGATCGCCTTGCAACTGGCGGCAGCCCATCGCCGCTTTGGCCAACCCGCACAGGCCGAAGCCGTATTGAAAGCCCAGCTTCAGCGCCACCCTGGCGATGCGCGTCTGGCCCAGGCTCTGCGCGACATGCATCAGGGAGCCGTTCCAGCCAGACAGCCCGAGTCTCAAGCTCTGCCCGCTCCTGCGGCCAAGGAGCCGCCGAAGACGCCAGGCACGGCCACGCCTTCAGCAGCGACAACACCGGAGCCGGCAAAGGCGGCCGCATCGACAGCGGACACCACGCCGCGCCCGCGCAAGAGCCCGACCGCACAGGCAATGCCTGCTGGTTACGCCAAGGCCAGCCAGGCCTATGCCGCCACCGAGCGGCGCGACTTCGCGACGGCCTTGCCTCTGGCAAGGCAGGCCGTAGCTGCGGCCCCCGGGCGTCTGGACTACCAGCGCCTGCTGGTCTATCTGCTGGTGGAGAACGGGCGCTTCGACGAGGCCGAAGCCCGTGCAGCAAGACTGGACAAGGTCAAACAGCTGCAGTCAGATGCCGATTGGCAGATGCTGCGTACCTCCATACGCCAGCGCCAGGCTCTGCGCCCTTTCGAGCAAGCCCTGCAGGCCCGCGAGCAAGGCGACATGGCCAAGGCCCTGCGCCATGCCGAGTCCAGCGTGCGTCTGGCACCGCAGGCGCTGGCGCCGCGCCTGCAATGGCTGGGCCTGCTGCTTCAGGATGGGCAGGCGGCCCAGGCACAGCGTGTGGCAGAGCAGGGGCTGGCGCTGCAGCATGATCCTGCACTGCAGGTACTGCAGGGCGTGGCCCTGCATCTCCAAGGTCGCGGCATGGCCTCCGAACAGGCTTTCGACGCAGCGCTTGCCGCCCCCCATCTGTCGCGGTCGGAGCGGCAGAACTACGGCGTGATAGCCCTGGATGCAGCGCTGGCCGCCGGCCAGACAGAACGAGCCCAGCGGCTGGTGCAGGCGCTGGAGGCGGACAGCAATGCCGACGTCAACAGCCGCCGGGAACAGCTCAAGACGCTGCGCTCCTCAACCATGTCACGCAGCTACGAGCTGCCGCTGCCCCTGGTCAACTGCTTCAGCGCCGGCGATGTGCCCGGCTGCGAAATCTGGCCCGGTCAGCAAGCGCCGGACCCGGCATACAAAGTCGCACATGAAGCCTATCAAGCCTACAGCGATGGGCAATATGCCTTGGCGGCAGACAAGGCCGCTGCTGCCATACAACTCAACCCCGGACAACTGCCCTATCGCCAGTTGCGCCTGCAGGCATTGCTGGCTGCAGGCCAGAAGGCACAGGCACTTGAGGAGGCCGATCAAACACTGCAGCTTCAGCCCGATGCAGTCGAAGTGCTGGCCTTGCGCAGTCGTCTGCGTCGCGAGCAGGGTATGACCGAGGCTGCCAACGCCGACGCACAGACGGCCTTGCAGATGGGCGGCCTGTCCCTGTCCAGCGAGGTGGATCTGCTGCTTCAGCTAGGGCGGCGAGACGAGGCGGCAGCACGCTTTGCCCAGGCCACCGCAGAGCCCGAGATGCAGCAAAGCGCCGACCCCAATCTGGCCTATCTGGCCGTCCGCGTGGGGGACGATCGCAGTGCCTTGTCCATCTTCAACCGCGCACGTGACCAGAGCCGCCTGCCTGACACGGCACTGCGCGATGGAGCCTACGCGGCCAGCAGGCTGGCCGAGAACGATCAGTCCATCGACTACTTCAAGCAGGCCATTGCCGCAGCACATGACGGCAGACTCGCCATGACGCCGCAGCAGCTGTATGAGACGCGGCGTGAAGTTGCCGACCGGGACCGCTCCTGGGGCATCAACACGTTGCTAGGCTATCGGGGCATTTCCCTGGGCGCGGCGGGCGCCCAGCCCGGCCTCTATGGCGACGTGGCCCAGCTCGTCAGCGAGGTGTACTGGCGCCCGCAGAAGTTCGGCGACGGCCGCTTCTGGGAGGTGTACGGAGGCGCTGCACAAACGGTCTACAGCCGCCACGATGTGCCCACGGGCGGAGAGACCACCCAGGGTGCCATCGGTATTCGAGCCAAGCCGCTGAGCGATCACAACCTCATACTCGCGGCCGAACGGCGCGTGCGCATCGGCTCGCTGTCCAGCAACGACTGGTTGCTGCGCATGGGATATTCGGGCGGCATGGGCACCGACCTGCGCGTGGATGTGCCCAGCTGGAACACGTTCAATATGTACGCCGAAGTGGGCCGTTTTATTCATCGCAAGCAGAACTACGCGACGTTCGAAGCCCAAGCAGGGCGCAGTTTCCGAATGGGGGGGGGCGACTCAAGACTGGTGCTGTTTCCGCATGCAGTCCTGGGCGCTGATTACAACTCTGAACGCACAGCCTCGGGCAAGCAAAGCTCGGTTGGCGCTGGCGTTGGTGTGAGCATGCGTTTCTGGTTCCGCGAGGACCGTGACCATGCGCCCCGCTCCTACCTCGACCTCTCCCTGCAGTATCGCGCCCGGCTTGCCGGGGACGACAGAGGGAAAGGCGTGTTTCTACGTGCCGCCTTGGTGTTTTGAGATGGCACGCCTTTAAGGCCCGAACCCATCGCCATTCTTAGAGTTTATGGAGATGGTGTTGTTCGACACTTTTTCTTTCTGCACTCCAGAAAGGAGACTCTCATGCACTCCCATGATCAAAGGCAGGCCACGCGCGCGCTGCTCGCGCTGGCGCTGCTGACCTGGGCCAACTGGACCCAGGCCTCCAACGTCATGCCGCCGCCATTGCCACCTGGGGCCTCCCAGATCCGCATGGATGTCGGTGCGTCCCCCGTAGAGCGCAAGCGCAACGAACGCGCGCACCACCACAAAGGACATTTCAAGAAGGATTTCACACGGGATGACACGCTGGACGAGCCGCCTGTCAAACCTGGCAACCCCTCCCCCGGCAATCCGCCGAAAGGCAAGCCCAATCCGGGCAGTCCATTCCGTGACCAGTAGCAATAAGCCTCACCGTGTAATGATCTCAGGAGAGTCTCATGAAAACCCTAGGACGCCTTCTTGGGGCATGGCTGCTGGCCATGCTCTTTGCGAGCCCTGGCGCCTTTGCGCAAACAGGTCCGCGCACACTGATCCTTTATGACGCGCCGCCCAATACGGCCTACACCAAGCTCGGCATGGGCTATGCCATCATGCTGCGCAATCTGCTGGGACATTTCGACAGCAAGGTCGATATGGTCGCGGTGCAGAACTACACGGCAGGGCAGCTCAGCGGCTACGACGCCACGTTCTATCTGGGCGCGTATTACGACAACCCGGTTCCTGCCGCCTTCATGACCGATGCTGCCAGCTCGAGCAAGACCATAGTCTGGTTCAAGTACAACCTCTGGCAGTTTGCCTGGGATCCGACCTACGGCTTCCAGTCCCGCTATGGCTTCAACCTGACGGCACTGCGCGGACTCAATGCCGCTCCGACATCAAGCAACACCACACCGGGGTTCTTCGACACCATCACCTACAAAAGCCTGCCCTTTGTCAAATACTACGCATACGACAGCAGTACCGGAGCCGTGAATGCGGATCCCGATGTGGGGCTGACGGCCATCACCGATACCACCAAGGCCCAGAACCTGGTCTCCATGTCCAATCCAAAGACCGGCGAGCAGGCGCCCTATGTGGTGAGGTCGGGCAACTTCTGGTATGTGGCGGATCTGCCCTTCAGCTATATCGGACCACGCGATCGCTATCTCGTGCTGGCAGACATGCTGCATGACATGCTGGGGGTGAACCATGCCGAAAGCCACAAGGCCATGGTCCGTCTTGAAGATGTGAGCGCCTTGGTCAGTGTGACGGCAATGAAATCACTGACGGACTACCTCTACCAGCAACGGATCCCGTTTTCGATTGCGACCATTCCGTACTACAAGGATCCTCTTGGCGTCTACAACTCGGGAGTGCCGATGCAGGTACCCATGTCACTGGCGACCAATCTGAAGAGAGCTCTCAACTACGCACTGGTGCGCGGCGGCGAAATCGTGATGCATGGCTACACACACCAGTACAGCAATGTGCGCAATCGCTATACGGCCGTGAGTGGCGATGACTACGAGTTCTGGGACATTGTCAACAACAAGCCCGTGCCGGAAGACTCGACATCCTGGGCGTTGGGACGTTATCGAGCCGGCCTGCTGGAGCTGTCTCTCAATGGATATCGCGCGACAGCCTGGGAAACCCCGCACTACCAGGGCTCGGCGCTGGCATCCAAGGCCAGTACGCAGGTCTTCCCCAAGACTTATCAACGCGTGGTGTACTACACCGCAGACAAGCCCAATTTCACTGCATCGGTGGAGAAGGATTTTGCTGTGGGCCAGATCTTCCCCTACCCCATCCAGACCGACTACTACGGGCAGAAAGTGTTGCCGGAAAGCCTGGGTAACATCGAATACGACATTCATCAGATCGACCCGACTTCCTCCTTCAACTACACATGGCAGGACATTCTCACCAATGCCCAGTATGTGAAGACGGTACGTGACGGCTATGCCTCGTTCTTCTTCCACCCGTTCTGGCTGGAGCCGCAGGTTGGAACCCCTGGCCTGGCGGACTTCAAGAGCCTTGTCAGCGGCATCTCCAATCTGGGCTTCACCTGGACGGTTCCGAGTCAGCTGCCATGAAAGAAAAGCGCTTTCTCCGAAAGGAGAGAGCGGCTCGATCCATAGATATGACGATGGAACAATGCAACAGACGCGAGGCACTGGGCCTGGCCTGGGCGCTGAGCTGCTGCCTGCCCGAGGCACAGGCCAAGCCCGGCCTGCGTCTGCCCGGCATGGTCTGGCAGCCCAGTGCCGACACTTTGCGGCCCCATGGAACATGGCAGCGTCTGGGCATCCGCCGCCTGCTGGTGCAATGGACGGCCGTGGACAATCTGAGCCTGGTGCCCGGCACTTACCTTCCCTCCATGAGCCGCAATCTCCCGGACTGGGAGCGCATCGCGGCCGAGCCCTGGGCGCAGGAGCTGATTCTCGGCCTGGCCGGCATGCATGACGAGGCCAAGGCCCGCGCCAGTCTCGCGGATCTGGCAATGCAGTCCTATGCCTTGAAGGCAGCGATCACAGCGCTGCCACTGCGGGTTGCCGGCTGGTACTTCCCGGTCGAAGTCGATCCGACCTGGGCTGCGCCCAGTCTTCTCACCGAGGTTCTCAACAAGCTGCCGCGTCCGCTGTGGATCAGCGCCTATGACAATGCCAACATGGGTCCCCAGGCGCTGGTTGACTGGATCATGCGCTGGATACCTGAAGATGTGGGCGTGTTTTTCCAGGATGGAGTCGGCGTGCACGCGCGCACTCCCAGCGTGGCACGCGAATACCTGCAGATGCTGACCGCCCATCTGGGCCTGGCGCGGGTGCGGGTGATTGCCGAAGCCTTCCGGCCTGCGCCGGGCGGCGGCTTTCGCAGCGCCATGGCAGAGGAGTTTCTGCCGCAGCTGACGGCCTATCAGGGCTGGACGGTCTTCGCCTTCGACGGCCCGCATTATCTGAACCCGCCTCTGGTCGATGCCTTGGCGGATGCCCTGGGCAGCAAACCCCGCTGAGCCGCCTTCCGCCCTGCTACTGCGGCTTGGGCCCATGGAGCCGGCGACAGGATTGAACAGATCGGCGGCCTGCAGGTCTGCGCACGTGGACCGATCCAGACTCGGGGTGGCCTCACCCCTGCCCGTTCAGCGCTTCAAAAGCATTCGAAGGTCTGCGCCGCCTTCCAGCGCTGATCAGGCCCAAGAACCACAGGCGCATCAATGGCCGCTGCCTCCACGCACAGCATCTGCTGCCAGCTGTCGACTTCCATGTCCTTGAGCGTGGCACACAGCGCAGGGCCTGGATTCCAGACCACGGTTTCGCTCCAGGATGCATCCTGGGCAAGCTGCAGCCAGGGCAGGCCCGAGCTTTGCAGCTGCACGGCTGCAGCAGCACGGGGATAGACGCGATCGGTCTCCGTACCGAAGCTGACGCGGCCCTCCTGCGTGACATGGGTGTCCGGCTGAGCCGCAGCAGCATCCCAGTAGCTAAGCCCTTCAAGGCCATGCAAGCTGGCCTGCTCGACCTGGGCCACACGCAGATAGCCGTGCAAGGCCGCGGTAAAGGACAGGTCCTGCCGGCCGCGGTTATGCACGGCCAGTTCCACGCGCAACATGCCGGGCCTGAGCTCGACTCTGAGCATGGCCTCAAAGGCATGCGGCCAGACGGCGCGCGATGCCTCGCTGTCCGTCAGGCACAAGGAGATTTGCACACCACCCTCGCCCGATGGCTGCGCAGCATCGGCCTGCCAGCGACTGAGGCGCGCAAAGCCATGTTTGACCAGGGGGCCGCGTTGATTGAACTGAGGGAAACAGACCGGAATGCCGCCGCGAATGGCGCTCTGGCCGTCATGGGCCGCCCTGGGACTGAGGAACAAACGTTCCTGCCCCAGGCCGATCCAGGACAGCACCTGGGCGCCCTGCAGACAGATCAGCACCGAATCCCCCTGCCCCAGCTTCAAAGCAATGGCAGGGAGTCCTTTCCAGTCAACGGCCTGGGCCTGAAACGTCAAGTCACTCACCCGTGAGCTCGTCCGCACGCTCCTGGCCGGCGGCGAAGTCCAGATCGCCGGTATAGATGGCGCGGCCGCATATAACGCCTTCCACGCCCTCGTCCTGCACCTTGCACAGCGCTTCGATGTCGGCCATGCCGGCCAGACCGCCCGAGGCGATGACCGGAATCTTCAGCGACTGGGCCAGCTTGACGGTGGCGTCGATGTTGATGCCGCTGAGCATGCCGTCACGACCGATATCGGTGTAGATGATGGATTCCACGCCCCAGTCTTCGAAGCGCTTGGCGGTTTCGATTACATCCTGACCGGTGAGCTTGCTCCAGCCGTCGATCGCCACCTTGCCGTCCTTGGCGTCCAGGCCCACGATGATGTGGCCGGGAAAGGCGCTGCAGGCATCCTGCAGGAAACCGGGGTTCTTCACGGCAGCGGTGCCGATGATCAGGTACTCGATGCCCAGATCGATGTAGCGCTCGATGGTGTCCAGATCACGGATGCCACCGCCCAGCTGAACGGGAATCTCGCCATCGACTTCCTTGAGGATGCTCTTGATGGCCGACAGGTTCTTGGGCTGGCCCGCAAAGGCGCCGTTCAGGTCTACCAGGTGCAGGCGACGGGCCCCCTCATCCAGCCATTTGGCGGCCATGGCTGCGGGGTCTTCACCGAAAGTGGTGGACTGGTCCATATCACCCTGAATCAGGCGAACGCAGTGGCCGTCCTTGAGGTCGATAGCGGGGATGAGCAACATGATGGTGATCTGCTAGCAAGTTTGGCCGTCAGAAATGGCCAGTGCACAAAGAAAAACTTCAGGGCTTCCAGCCCAGGAAGTTGCGGAACAGCGCCAGCCCCTGGTCCGAGCTTTTCTCGGGGTGGAACTGGGTTGCGAAAATATTATCGCGTGCGACGGCACATGCAAAGAGGCCGCCATAGTCGGCCTCGGCCGCGCAATGCGCGCTTTGTTGCACCTGCGCATAAAAGCTGTGCACAAAATAGTAGAAGCTGCCGTCGGGAATGCCGGCCCACAGCGCATGGGGCTTGCCGCCCTGCTGCGTCTGCTGCACCTGGTTCCAGCCCATTTGCGGCACCTTGAAACGACTGCCGTCGGCCTGCGTCCTGCCTTCGAGATCGAACTTGCGCACATTGCCAGGAATCAGCCCCAGGCCCGGCACATCGCCTTCGTCGCTGTGGTCGAGCAGCATCTGCATGCCCACGCAGACGCCGAACAGCGGCTTGTTGGCAGCCGCATCGAGCACGGCCTGCTGCAGGCCGGATTCGCGCAGCTCGCGCATGCAGTCGGGCATGGCGCCCTGACCGGGCAGGACTACGCGGTTGGCGGCAAGGACCACCTCGGGATCGGCCGTGACGACCACGTCCCAGCCGGTATCGGCCGCGGCCGTGCGTACCGCCTGCGAGACCGAGCGCAGATTGCCCATGCCGTAATCGACCACGGCTACGGTGTTGTTCTTCAAACTCATAGCAGCTACCGCTTGTCGAGATTTGATTTTCTAAAGATAGCGCCTTGCATTCACTGCATATCAAGCGCTACCAGCTCCTGATTAGAGAGCACCCTTGGTGGACGGAATCACACCTGCCATGCGCTCATCATGCTCCAGCGCAAAGCGCATGGCGCGGGCGAAGGCCTTGAAGATGGTTTCGCACTGGTGGTGGGCGTTGAAGCCCTTGAGATTATCGATGTGCAGCGTCACTCCGGCGTGGTTGACAAAGCCCTGGAAGAATTCGAAAACCAGCTGCGTATCGAGCTGACCGATGCTGCCGGCGGTGAACTTCACATCCATGTGCAGACCGGGACGGCCCGAGAAGTCGATGACGACGCGGCTCAGGGCTTCGTCCAGCGGCACATAGGCATGACCGTAGCGGCGAATGCCTTTCTTGTCGCCGATGGCCTTGGCGAAGGCCTGGCCCAGGGTGATGCCGATGTCCTCCACCGTGTGGTGGCCGTCGATGTGCAGATCGCCCGCACATTCGATGTCCATGTCGATCAGGCCGTGGCGCGCGATCTGGTCCAGCATGTGGTCGAGAAAGCCGATGCCGGAGTTCAGGCTGGCCTTGCCAGTGCCGTCGAGGTTGACGCGCACGGCGACGCGGGTCTCGGCCGTGTTGCGCTGCACTTCGGCAATGCGCGGCAGGTTCTGGGCGATGGAGGGGACGATATTGCTCATAGGCTTTCTTTCAGTGCCGCCAGCATCTGGGCGTTTTCTTCGCGGGTACCCACGGTCAGGCGCAGGCAGTTGTGCAGCAAGGGGTGCATGGCCGATACGTTCTTGACCAGCACGCCGCGCTGCTTCATCTCGATCTGGGCCTTGCCGGCATCGCGCACGCGCAGCAGCACCATATTGGCTTCGGAAGGCCAGATTTTTTGCACACCATCCAGCAGGGCCAGGGCATCGATCAGCGGCTGGCGTTCGGCACGGATGGCAGCAGCCTGCTCGGCGTACAGGGACTCGTGCTGCAGCGCAAAAATCGCCGTCTCGCAGTTGAGCACGCTGATGTTGTAGGGCGGGCGCACCTTGTCGATCTCGTTGACGATGGCCGAAGGGCCGATCAGATAGCCCAGGCGCGCACCGGCCAGACCGAACTTGGACAGCGTGCGCATCAGCAGCACATGGGCGTTGCGCGCGGGGTCGGCCTTCATGCGGGTGATCCAGCTGCGGCTGGCGAAGGGCTGATAGGCCTCGTCCATCACGACCAGACCGCCAACCTCGGCCACGGCGTCGATCACGGCCTGCACCTTGTCCTCGGCCCACAGCGTGGCGGTGGGATTGTTGGGATAGGCGATATAGGTGATGGCAGGCTGGTGCTCGGCAATGGCGGCCTGCATGGCCGGCACATCCAGGTCAAAGTCGCCCGTCAGATTCACGCCCACGAAATCCAGGCCCTGCAGCTTGGCAGACAGCGGATACATCACAAAGCCCGGCATGGGCGCCAGCATCTTGGCGCGCTCGTTGTTGCAGGGCTGGGCCGTGGCCAGCGCCAGCAGGGTGATGATTTCGTCCGAGCCATTGCCAAGCAGCACCGAGGTACCGGCCGGAGCACCGGCGTAGTCGGCCAGCATCTGCTTGAGCACCTCCTGACGCTCGCCAGGGTAGCGGTTGATTTCCAGACCGCCCAGATGCTCGCCCAGCTTTTTCTGCAGCTCGGGCGGCAGACGGTAGGGGTTCTCCATCGTGTCCATCTTGAGCAGGCCCTGCGCGGGCTGCACATGGTAGCCCTGCATGGCGCGTACATCGGCGCGAATGCGTTGCAGGGCTTTGGTCTGGATGTCTTGAGCAGTCATGGGTTCACTCCTTCACACAAGGCTTGCGTTGGCCAATGCAGTCGATACCGATCGCTGCGATTGTGGCGCTCAAGCCTCAAGATTCTGCGTGGCGGCTTGCTCCAGCGGATGCACCACGGTTACGCCGCCAAACTCCGCCCCGTGGGGCAAATGCAGGCTCAGCATCTGATTGCAGCCACTGTGCTGGGCGCAGGCCACGGCCAGGCAGTCGCCAAAGTCCAGCGCATGGCGAGCCTGCACGGCCCAGGCCGTCTCCAGCGTGGCGGCGTCGGTCTTCCAGGGCGTCCAGGTCTGGTAGCGACGGATGGCTGCGCGGGCATCGCCCTGCGGCAGGGGCAGGGCTGCAGTGGTGGCCTGGTCATAGAACTCCACCAGCGCCTGGTTGCTGGTGCGGCCGCTACGGCTGCGCCACAGCAGATCCAGCCACTCCAGCGTGGCCGCATACAGCGCACCGCCAGCCGCATCTTCCGCGGCGATCAGCACCGAGGTATCGACAAACACGGGGTTCACCTGGCCACCTCGGTTTCGGCATTGCTTTGTACTGCAGCACGCTTGCTGCTGGCACTGCGCGCCAGGGACTTGGCCGACTGGCCGGCAGCTTGCCAGGTCCGCTCGTCCGTGCGCCAGGCCAGGTAGGCACGCTCGTAGGCGTCCTCGCGCTGCATCAGCTCGGCCATGAAGTCACCCAGCATGCGCGACACACTGCTGCCACGCCTGGCCGCTTCAATGCGCGCCCAGTCAAGCACGCTGTCTTCGACGGTGATGGTGACGTTCTTCATGGTCTGCATGGTACACGAATTTCGTGCAACACGAAATTCGTGTTGAATTTCAAATTGCCAGAATGGCCTGCTGGAATCCATACTGCAGAGCAAAAAACAGTTCGCCAGGAACTTGCCCCTCTGCAAGCGCAGGCCCACCAACCGGGAGGAGAAATCATGAGCCAGCAATCCGAGACCACATGGACCAGACGCCAGATGCTCGATCGCACCGTCCGCGCCGGAGCCGGTCTGGGCATCGCGGCCGGCTCCGGGCTGGCTCTGGCGGGCTGCGGCGGAGACGACGTACCAGCAAAAGGCCTGAGCGCCGCGGAGGCAGCCGGGCGACTACCCGAACTGGCTGCGACGCTGCGCCGTGTCAGCGGTGTTCCGGGCATGGCCTGGGCCGTGGTCCAGGGCGCGCAAACGCTTGTCGCCCAAGGCCTGGGGCTTTGCGAGACCGGAGGCAGTGCAGCCGTGAATGCCGACACCGTGTTCCAGCTGGCCTCGGTCTCCAAATCCCTGGCTGCCACCGTCGTGGCGCGCCAGGTCGGCCTGGGACGGGTCTCCTGGGACAGCCGCATGCAGGACTTGCTGCCCTGGTTTGCGCTGCGCAATCCGGGCAGCAGCGCGGTGCTGACCGTGGGCGATCTGTTTGCCCACCGCAGCGGCCTGCCCGACCATGCGGGCGACAAGCTCGAGGAGCTGGGCAATGACCAGCAGGTGGTGCTGGAGCGGCTGCGTCTGCTGCCCGTCAAACCGCTGCGCAGCGAATACGCCTACACCAATGCCGGGCTGACTGCCGCCGCCGTGGGCGTCGCAGGCGCTGCCAATACCGACTGGGCGAGTCTGTCTCGCCAGACCCTGTATGCGCCTCTGGGCATGACGCGAACCACATCGGTCTACGCCGAATTCATGCAGCAGGCCAACCGTGCCAGCCCGCATGTGCGCGTCGATGACGGCAGCTGGCAGCGCGGCACGCCGCGCAATGCCGACCCCCAGTCACCGGCCGGCGGCGCCAGCTCCAGCGTCAACGACATGGCGCGCTGGCTGTCTTTGCTGCTGGCGCAGGGGCGCTGGCAGGGACAGCAGCTGGTCGCCCCAGCGGCCCTGCAGGCCGCCTGGCAGCCACAGGCGCCGGGAGGGCACTACGGCTTCGGCTTCAATGTCGCAGCGACCGATGGCGGGCTCAAGTTCCTCAGCCATTCGGGCGCCTTCATGCTGGGCGCGGCCACCTGCTTCATGCTCATTCCCTCGCTGGACGCCGCCGTCATCGTGCTCACCAACGGCATGCCCATCGGCGTTCCCGAAACCCTGTGTCGCCAGTTCGTGGACCTGATGGAGACCGGCCGCCTCACGCAGGACTGGTGGTCGCTGTACAGCGAAAAGATCGCTCCGCTGATGGCGCCCACGGGCTCCCTGCTGGGCCAGCAGCCCCCGTCTGCGCCCCAGCCGCCGGGCGCGCTGCAGCGCTATGCGGGAAGCTATGACAACGCCTACCACGGCCCGGTGCAGGTCAGCCTCGTCGACAACCGGCTGCAGCTAAGCATAGGCCCGCAAGCCCAGACCTATGTGCTGCAGCACTGGAACGGCAGCCAGTTCTGCTTTGTCCCGGGCAACGAAAGCGCAGCTCCGCACAGCATTTCGCTGGCGGTCTTCGAGGCAGGTGACGCAGCGCCGGCCCAAAGCCTCTGGCTGGAGTTCTATGACGACGACGGATTGGGCCAGTTCAGCAGACGGGCCTGAGAGGCGCTGCGGCTGCAGGCGGCGGCGCCAAAGACCTCAGCGCCGGTACTGCGGCGGCGGGGCATATCTGCCGTCGGCGGGAAAAGCCGCAGGCTCGGCCGCGCCGCGGCTCCCGGGCGCAGGCTGAGCGGCATCGCGCCCCTGCAGCCGGACTTCAAACAGGGCCGCTCCGATCACGCCCACGTTGCGGGCGTCGCCAGCCGGGGTGTTGCCCGCATAGGCACGCTCCTTGCCGGCAAAGCGAAAGGCCGCCACTTCACGCTGGCTCTTGCGAAAACCCTCGATGCGCAGGGTCTCGCCGGGACGCAGCAGATAGCCGGCGCTGTGCACGCTGCCGGCCTGGCCGGTGAGCACATCCAGGCCGTCCACCGTGGCAACGACCTCATAGTGACGCTGGCTGCGGTTGCTGTAGACCAGCTCGTAGCGCTCGCCATGACGGCCGGCCAGCTGATAGTCCCGAGCTCCGCGCATGGTGTAGATGGGCAGCGGCCGGCCTTGCCCGTCCTGCACCACCCACTCCACGTCGCCGTCGGCCAGCTGCACGCTGAGCTGCTGATCAATGCTGCGTCCCAGGGCGCGGCGGATGCTGGCCTCATCGGAGTAGCGCAGCTGTGCCACGGTGCGCGGGCGCTCGGGATCCAGGCGCGCAGCTTCCACGGTCCGTGTGACCGACTCTCGCCCTTCCCCCCATTGCGTGCCCAGTGTGGACTCGACCCTGGGCGTGCGCGGCGCTGCCGATCCGCGCTCGGCGACCTGCAAGGCATCCTGCGCCGAAGGCGGTGCACCGCAGGCGGCCAGCCCGGCGACCAGCAGCAGTCCGCCCAGCAGCCGCCAGCCGCGTTGCTGCCAGGAACTCATGACCTGATTCATCTTCACGCTCCCTTGTTGTGATTGGCTATGGAATGCTGCGCTGCCACGCAGCCCGCCGAGTGTCACCGCAAATCCACGCTTTCCCGCGCCAGGAAACATATGGAGACGATTTGCCCCGGGACGACGGACATGTGGATCTGCCTGGCAACGAAAAAAGCCGTGGACAGGCCACGGCTTCAGGGGGGCAGGTGCTCGCCGGTTTACTTCAGGCGCATTTCGGCAGCCCTGGCATGGCCCTGCAGGCCTTCGCCATAGGCCAGCACGGCGGCGGTCTTGCCCAGGATCTGGGCACCGGCCTCGCTGACTTCGATGATGGAGCTGCGCTTCTGGAAGTCGTACACCCCCAGCGGCGAGGAAAAGCGCGCCGTACCGCTGGTCGGCAACACGTGATTCGGGCCGGCGCAATAGTCGCCCAGGCTCTCCGAGGTATAGGCACCCAGGAAGATGGCGCCGGCGTGCCTCAGCAAAGGCTCCCAGCGATGCGGGTCGCAGCTGGAGACTTCCAGATGCTCGGGCGCGATGCGGTTGCTGATCGCGCAAGCCTCTTCCATGTCCTTGGTCAGGATCAGCGCGCCGCGGTCGCTCAGGCTCTTGGCGATGATGGCCTTGCGCGGCATCTCGGGCAGCAGGCGGTCGATCTCGCGCTGCACGGCCTCGATATAAGCCGCATCGGGACACAGCAGAATGGACTGGGCGAGTTCGTCGTGCTCGGCCTGGCTGAACAGGTCCATGGCCACCCATTCGGGCGGGGTCGTGCCGTCGGCCAGCACCAGGATCTCCGAAGGGCCTGCGATCATGTCGATTCCCACAATGCCGAACACGCGCTTCTTGGCGCTGGCCACATAGGCATTGCCGGGGCCGGTGATCTTGTCCACCTTGGGCACGGTGGCCGTGCCGTAGGCCAGGGCAGCCACGGCCTGGGCGCCGCCAATGGTGAAGGCGCGATGCACGCCCGCCACATAGGCAGCAGCCAGCACCAGCGGGTTCTTCTGACCCTGCGGCGTGGGCACGACCATGATGATGTCCTGCACACCGGCCACATGGGCGGGAATGGCGTTCATCAGCACGCTGGACGGATAGGCGGCCTTGCCGCCGGGCACGTAGATGCCCACGCGGTCCAGCGGCGTGACCTTCTGGCCCAGCAGCGTGCCGTCTTCGTCGCGGTAGCTCCAGCTCTCGCCATTGGCCTTCTTCTGCGCCTCGTGATAGCTGCGCACACGGCGTGCCGCCGACTCCAGCGCTTCACGTTCGGCAGCGGGCAGGCTCTCGAAAGCGGCTTTCAGCTCCTGCTTGGTCAGCTCCAGCGCAGCCATGGAATCGGCCTGCAGGCCGTCAAAGCGTGCCGTGTACTCGAGCACGGCGGCATCACCACGCTGCTGTACATCGGCCAGGATGTCGGCCACGCGCTGCTCGATGGCTGCATCCGTGTCCGCCGACCAATGCAGACGCTGCGCAAAATCATGCTCGAACTGGGCATCAGCGGTTGAAAGACGGGCGGGAGCAGCTACGAATTCCATAGTATTTACCAGTGGGGATAATCAGTTGTTCTTGGCGGCAACGGCCTGCGCAAACGCATCGATGATGTGGCGCAGCGGAGCCTGCTTGAGCTTGAGCGAAGCCTGGTTGACGACCAGACGCGAGCTGATGTCCATGATCGGCTCGACCTCGACCAGATCGTTGGCCTTGAGCGTGTTGCCGGTGGACACCAGATCGACGATGGCATCGGCCATGCCGGTCAGCGGCGCCAGCTCCATGGAGCCGTAGAGCTTGACCATGTCCACGTGCACGCCCTTCTTGGCGAAGAAATTGCGCGCGATCTCGGGGTATTTGGTGGCGATGCGCAGGCGCGCGCCCTGCTTGACCGCCAGCTGGTAGTCAAAACCGTTACGCACGGCCACGCTGACGCGGCACTTGGCGATCTGCAGGTCCAGCGGCTGGTACAGGCCCTGGCCGCCATGCTCGATCAGCGAATCCAGGCCCGACACGCCCAGATCCGCGCCACCGTATTGCACATAGACGGGCACGTCCGAAGCACGCACCAGCACCACGCGCACATCGGGGCGGTTGGTGTCGAAAATCAGCTTGCGCGACTTTTCCACATCCTCGGTCACCGCTATGCCGGCAGCGGCCAGCAGGGGCACGGTTTCTTCAAAAATGCGGCCCTTGGACAGGGCGATGGTCACAGGCGTTGCGGTGCTCATGCGGAAATTCTCTCGATATCGGCGCCCAGGGCGCGCAGCTTGTCTTCCATGCGGTCGTAGCCACGATCCAGGTGGTAGATGCGATCGACGATGGTCTCGCCCTCGGCCACCAGACCGGCAATCACCAGGCTGGCCGAAGCGCGCAGGTCGGTCGCCATCACGGTGGCGCCGGACAGGCGCTTGCCGCCTTCGATGGTCGCCACGCGGCCATCGGTGGTGATGCGCGCGCCCAGGCGCACCATCTCGTTGACATGCATGAAGCGGTTCTCGAAGATGGTCTCGGTCACCATGCTGGTGCCTTCGGCCACCAGGTTCAGCGCCATGAACTGGGCCTGCATATCGGTGGGAAAGCCCGGATATTCGGTGGTGCGAAAGCCCTGCGCCTTGAGCTTGCCCGAGGACGCCACCTTCAGGCCGCCGTCCACGCAATCCACGCTCACGCCCGCATCCTTGAGCTTGTCGATCACGGCGCCCAGATGGTCGGCGCGTGCGTGATGCAGCAAAGCTTCGCCGCTGGTGGCCGCCACGGCGCAGAGGAAGGTGCCGGCCTCGATACGGTCGGCCACCACCTGGTGCTCGCAGCCATGCAGCTTGTCCACGCCCTGAATCACGATACGGCTGGTGCCGTGGCCCGTGATCCTGGCCCCCATCTTGATCAGCATCTCGGCCAGATCGGTGATTTCGGGCTCCATGGCGGCGTTTTCCAGCACCGTCTCGCCTTCGGCAAGCGCAGCGGCCATCAGGAAGTTCTCGGTACCGGTCACGGTCACCATGTCGGTGGTGATGCGTGCGCCCTTCAGGCGCTTCCAGCCTTCTGGCAGGCTGGCCTGCATATAGCCGTTTTCCACGGTGATGATGGCACCCATGGCCTGCAGGCCCTTGATGTGCTGATCCACGGGGCGCGAGCCGATCGCGCAGCCGCCGGGCAGCGACACCTTGGCGTGGCCAAAGCGGGCCAGCAGCGGACCCAGGGCCAGTACCGAGGCGCGCATGGTCTTGACCAGCTCGTAAGGCGCTTCGGGCGTCAGGCTGTCGGGGGCCACAAAGCTCATGCCGCCGCGTTCGCCATGGGTCTCGGTCTGCACGCCCATATTGGCCAGCAGCTTGCGCATGGTGGCCACATCGTGCAGACGCGGCACATTGTGCAGATGCACGGGCTCGGCAGTGAGCAGTGCGGCACACATTTCAGGCAGAGCGGCGTTTTTGGCGCCGGAAATGATCACTTCGCCCTTGAGGGGACGACCACCGTGGATCTTGAGTTTGTCCATGGCTTCAAGCCTTGAATGTTATATATAAAAAATGCACTCAGCGCTTATGCATCAAGCGCTGACAGCTATCAATTTTGATTTTCAAGCCGCCTCAGGCCTGGGCAGCAGCCCATTCTGCCGGGGTGTAGGTCTTCATGGACAGAGCATGGACTTCATCGGTGGCCATGCGATTGCCCAGCGTGGCATAGACCAGGCGCTGACGGCCCAGCAGACGCTGGCCTTCGAACTGTGCAGACACGATGGTGGCAAACCAATGTCGGCCGTCGCCTTCCAGCGCAATATGCTCGCAGGGCAGGCCGGCGGCGATCAGGTCTTTGAGTTGGTCTGCAGTCATGGGGAACCTTTAAGCGCAAAGCTGGCGAAACCGGTCATTGTCTCGCAAGCAGCCCTGCGTCAATTCTAAAAATCAGTTACGAATCTTGTAGCCGATACGCAGCAGGTGCACGGCCAGCGCGCTCACGGCCAGCCAGGCAGCGCCGACGATGATGAAGCTGAGCCAGGGAGAGACATCGCTCTGGCCGAAGAAGCCATAGCGGAAGCCGTCGATCATGTAGAAGAACGGGTTGACATGGCTGACCGCCTGCCAGAAGCCGGGCAGCGAGTGCACGGAATAGAACACGCCGGACAGAAAGGTCAGGGGCATGATCAGAAAGTTCTGGAAAGCCGCCATCTGGTCGAACTTCTCGGCCCAGAGCCCGGCGATCAGGCCCAGCGTGCCCATCAGGGCACAGCCCAGAAAGCCGAACACCAGAATCCACAGCGGCGCGGCAAAGTCGGGCACCGCAAAGAACAAGGTGACCACAAACACGCCCAGCCCCACCAGCAGGCCGCGCAGAATCGCCGCTCCCACATAGGCGCTGAACCAGGCCCAGTGCGACAGCGGCGTGAGCAGCACGAATACCAGCGAGCCCATGATCTTGCTCTGCACCAGGCTGGACGAGCTGTTGGCAAACGCGTTTTGCAACATGCTCATCATCACCAGACCGGGGATCAGAAACGCGGTGTAGGGGATGCGGTCATAGACCATGACCCGGCCTTCGAGCACATGACCGAAAACCAGCAGATACAGCACGGCCGTGAGCACCGGTGCGGCCACGGTCTGAAAGCTCACCTTCCAGAAGCGCAGTACTTCCTTCTTGAGCAGGGTCTGCCAGCCGTTCATTGGACACCTCCTGCAGGAGCCTGTGTCCTGGAGCCTTCATTCATGATGTGGATGAACACATCCTCCAGATCCGCACGGCGGATTTCCACATCCTCGGGGGTCACGCCCGCCTCGCGCAAAGCGGCCAGCAGTTGCTCCACATCGCCGGCATGGGCGGCAGGAATCTGCACGATTCGACCTGTGACCCGGGCCCTGTCGGCCACGGCCTTGGGCAGGGCGCTATCGGTCTTGAACTGCAACACATTGCTGGAAGCCGACTTGAGCAGCTCGCTCATGGGCGAGAGCTTGATGATCTCGCCGCGCTTGAGCATGGCCACGCGGCTGCACAGCGCCTCGGCCTCTTCCAGATAGTGAGTGGTCAGCAGCACCGTATGGCCTTGCTTGTTGAGCTTGGCAATGAAATGCCACAGCGTCTGGCGCAGCTCCACGTCCACACCGGCCGTGGGCTCGTCCAGCACGATGATGGGCGGCTTGTGCACCAGGGCCTGAGCCACCAGCACGCGGCGCTTCATGCCGCCCGAGAGCTGGCGCATATTGTTGTGGGCCTTGTCCGTCAGGCCCAGGCTGTCGAGCAGCTCGTCGATCCAGTCGTCGTTGTTCTTGACGCCGAAATATCCGGACTGGAATCTCAAGGCCTCGCGCACATTGAAGAAGGGGTCGAACACCAGCTCCTGCGGCACGATGCCCAGCTTGCGGCGTGCATCGGCGTAATTGGCCTGCACATCGCTGCCCTGCACCAGCACGCGCCCGCCCGTGGCTTGCGCCAGTCCGGCGAGGATGCTGATCATCGTGGTCTTGCCGGCACCGTTGGGGCCGAGCAGACCGAAGAATTCACCTTCCTCGATATCCAGGCTCACCGATTTGAGGGCCTGAAAATCCCCCTTGGGGGTGCGGTAGGTCTTGGAGACGGATTGGAATGAGACTGCGGACATGGAGCCCATGATTCTAGGGCTTGCCCACAGCCTCTGCCTTGGCGGGGCTTAGCCGGACACAGTGATTCGTCAGCCTAGCCCTGCTGAACGGTGGCGGCCGCATCGGGCACGGGAGCGGGCATCAGCAAGCCGTCCACGCCATACAGCGCGGCCATGGACTGCAGCCCCTTGGGCAGGCCTTCGACGATGAGCTGCTTGCCCACCTCCTGGGCTGCACGCCGGCAGGCCAGCAGCACGGCCAGAGCCGCCGAGTCAAACACCTTGACGGCGCTGGCATCCAGCACCACCTGGGCATCCGCATGGCCCGTGACCAGCGGGCGCAGACGCAGCAGACAGTCGCGCCCCTGACGATAGGTCAGTTCCTTGGGCAGTTGCAGAGGGTTGCTAGCTGAGCGGGTCATGACGTCTGAAGCGCTTTGCTTACTTGGTGGCCGTCGCCGGCATGGAGCTGCGCGAGGCCAGGGTCTTGATCAGGCCGTCGATGCCGTTGGCATTGATTTCCTGCGCAAACTGGTTGCGATAGGTTTCCACCAGCCACACACCGAGCACGTTGAAGTTGTAGAGCTTCCAGCCCGTGGCCTGCTTTTCCAGACGGAAATCCAGCTGCACGGGGTCGCCACGGCCGTTGACCTGGGTACGCACCAGCACGTCGGTGTCGCCGGCAGCCATGCGCACTGGCCTTACGGTAATGGTCTGATCGCCGACCTGGGACAGGGCCCCCGCATAGGTGCGAATCAGCAGGGCCTTGAACTCGTCCTGCAGTTTCTGGCGCTGCTCGGGCGTGGCCTGACGCCAGGCCGGACCGACAGCGGCCGATGTCATGCGGCGGAAGTCCACATAGGGCATGACCTTCTCATTGACCAGCGCATTGATCTTGCTGGCGTCGCCGTTGCGCAGCGAGGCGTCCTTCTTGATGGTCTCCAGCACATCGGCAGAGACGCGCTTGACCAGTGCGTCAGGCGCTTCCTCAGCAGCCTGGGCGGCGGGCAGACCCAGATTCAGAGCGAGCATGGCACCTGCTGCCATGCCCCACATGCGACGAGTAATCTTCATTGCGTTTTTTCTCCTAGGCCCGCAAGTGTCACCGCACTCGCGCAGCCTGAGCATCATGTTTGTAACCAAGCTCTACCGGCTCACTGGCCTTCCGGGGGCAGCTTGCCGGCGTTGTCGTCATCATAGTTTTCGAGACGACCATCGCCGCCGGACGCCGCGCCGCCAATGCGTGAGCGCAGATAGACATCGCGCACCAGGCTGTATTTGTCGAGCGCAACGGAGTCCAGTACATCACCGGCCTTGAGCAGATTGGCACGGTTGTTGACCATGCGCAGACCGAACAGGCTGTTGCGCCAGCGCACATCATCCATGGTGTTGGCGGGATAACCAAAGGCATCGACCAGCAGGCCTGCCGAATCCCGCACCGTGGAAGGCCCCCAGAACGGCAGCACCAGATATGGCCCGGTAGACACGCCCCAGCGGCCCAGGGTCTGACCGAAATCCTGCTTCCGACGCTCGATGCCGGCCTCGCTGGCAATGTCGAACAGACCGCCAATGCCGAACACCGTGTTGACGCTGAAGCGCACCATGGAGTTGTAAGCGTCCCCACCCTGGCCCTGCAGCACATTGTTGACGAAGGACCAGGCATCGCCAAGGTTGTCGAAGAAATTGGTCACACCATCTCTGGCAAGGCGCGGCGTCACGGTCTGATAGGCCGTGGCCACGGGCTTGAAGATCGCCTCGTCCACGCCTTCGTTGAAGGAATAGATGCTGCGGTTCATGGACTCCAGCGGATCGGCTGGATTGGCGGGGCCTGTGGCCGTGGTGGTGGCGCAGCCGGTCAGCAAAGCTGCTACGGAAACGCCAGCTACCAGCGCACTGCGCCTGAGCGCTTGCGCCTTGTTTGACACCAATTTCGTTGGTGAGCTTGTTGTCGTCATCATTCTTTCGCTCCCCCGTTGGCTGCGGCACCACCGGAATCACCACCCTGCTCCGCCTTGCTGTAGAGAAACTGACCGATCAGATTCTCGAGCACCACGGCAGACTGGGTGGCTGTCACGCGGTCGCCTGCCTTGAGGTTCTCTTCGCTGGCGCCCGCTTCAATACCAATGTACTGATCGCCCAGCAGGCCGCTTGTCAGAATTTTCAGCGAACTATCCTTGGGAAAGGCGTAACGGGTTTCCATGCTCATGGCCACATCGGCCTGAAAGGTCTGGTCGTTGAAGGTGATGGACTCGATACGGCCCACGACCACGCCGGCGCTCTTGACCGCCGCCTTGGGCTTGAGCCCGCCGATATTGTCAAAACGCGCCGTAATCACATAGGTCTTCTGGAAGTTCAGACTCAGCAGATTGGCCGACTGCAAGGCCAGGAACACCAGGGCCAGAGCACCGATCAGCACAAACAGGCCGACCCAGATATCACTTTTCTTTTGCTGCATGATTTTTTACCTCTATCTGCTGTGCAGCCTCAAATGCTGAACATGGTTGCGGTGAGCAGGAAGTCCAGCCCCAGCACCGCTAGCGAAGCCACGACCACGGTACGGGTGGTGGCCCGGGAAACCCCTTCGGGCGTAGGCTTGGCCGCATAGCCTTCGAGCAGGGCCACAAAGGTCACGGCCAGGCCGAAGACAAAGCTCTTGAGCACGCCGTTGCCCAGATCGCTCCACCAATCCACGCCCTGCTGCATCTGGCCCCAGAAAGCACCGCTGTCGACGCCGATCAGCACCACCCCCACCAGCCAGCCGCCCAGCACGCCGACGGCGCTGAAGACTGCAGCCAGCAAGGGCATGGTGATCAGCCCGGCCCAGAAGCGCGGCGCCAAAATGCGTTTGACGGGGTCGACTGCCATCATTTCCATGGCCGACAGCTGTTCACCGGCCTTCATCAGACCGATTTCGGCCGTCAGGGCCGTACCGGCACGGCCCGCGAACAGCAAGGCAGTGACCACGGGTCCCAGCTCTCGAAGCAGACTCAGGGCAACCATCATGCCCAGCGCCTCGGCCGAGCCATAGCGCTGCAGGATGTAATAGCCCTGCAGACCCAGCACAAAGCCCACGAACAATCCGGAGACGCCGATGATGGCCAGCGAATAATTGCCCAGAAAGTGAATCTGGTCGCCGATCAGGCGCGGTCGCCTGAGTGCCGGCCCCATCAAGCCCAGCAGGCGCCACAACAGGCGCGCACCGATCCCCATGTTGACCAGCTGGCAGCGCACTGCCAGGCCAATGCGTGCGAGAAAGTTCATGCACGCCTCCTGCTGCCGAAGTCCTCATCGGCACTGACGCCGGGATAGTGGAACGGCACAGGCCCCGTGGGTCTGGCATGGATGAATTGCTGCACCAGCGGATCGCTGCTGGCGCGCACCTCTTCGGGCGTGCCCTGGGCGGCAACGCTGCCGGCCCCCAGAATCACCACGTGGTCGGCCACGCGGAAGGTTTCTTCCAGATCGTGGGAAACCAGAATCGAAGTCAGGCCCATGGCATCGTTGAGCTGGCGGATCAGCTGCGCCGAGGTGCCCAGTGAAATAGGGTCCAGGCCCGCGAAAGGCTCGTCATACATGATCAGTTCGGGATCCAGCGCAATCGCGCGGGCCAGTGCCACGCGGCGGGCCATGCCGCCCGATACCTGGGAAGGCATCAGATCGCGCGCCCCGCGCAAGCCCACGGCATGCAGCTTCATGAGCACGATGTCGCGAATCAGCTCTTCGGGCAGATCGGTGTGCTCGCGCAGCGGAAAGGCCACGTTGTCAAACACGCTCATGTCGGTGAACAGCGCACCGAACTGAAACAGCATGCCCATGCGGCGACGCGCGGCGTAAAGCTGCTGCGCATCCATGGTGGTCACATCCTGGCCGTCAAACAGCACCTGGCCCTGCTGGGCGCGGTTCTGCCCGCCGATCAGACGCAGCACCGTGGTCTTGCCACCGCCCGATGCGCCCATCAGCGCCGTGACCTTGCCGCGCGGCACTTGCAGGGACAGATCGCGCAGGATGACGCGGTCACCATAGCCAAAGGTGACATTGCGCAGTTCCACAAAGGGTGCGTTGGGTGACATGCGTGAATAGCCGCTCAAGAGAAAGCAAACTGGTATTGTGCCGACAAGCTCGGCAAAAAGCTCGGGTTAGTCCCAAGTAAACATACATTCACGAATGTTTCTTCAAGACCTGGTTTGAATCGCAGAGCTTCCGCTCCTGTTTCAGGAGCATTTAGCGCTTGTTGTGCATGCGCAAACTGCTTTTTTTGCGATATGAAATCGCATCAGCAGTTGCGACTTATTTACAACATATTCTGCAGAAACGCCTTGGTGCGCTCGTGCTGAGGCGCAACAAAGAATGCTTCGGACGGGCCTTGCTCGACAATGTGACCGCCATCCATGAAGATCACGCGGTTGGCCACCTCACGCGCAAAACCCATCTCGTGGGTCACGACCAGCATGGTCATATGCTCCTCGGCCAGTTCGCGCATGGTGCGCAGCACCTCACCGGTCAGCTCGGGATCCAGCGCCGAGGTGGGCTCGTCGAACAACAGAATGTCCGGCTCCATGGCCAGCGCACGGGCAATCGCCACGCGCTGCTTCTGACCGCCGGAGAGATGGTTGGGGTAGGCATCGCGCTTGGCGGCCAGCCCCACCTTGGCAAGCAGAGCCTCGGCCTTGGGAAGGATGTCTTCGCGCTTCATGCCCTTGACGATGAGCGGCGCCTCAATGATGTTCTCCAGCACCGTGAGATGGGGAAACAGATTGAAGGACTGAAACACCATGCCCATCTTGCGGCCGATCTTGCGGATTTCGGCATCGCTCACATACTGAGCCCTGGCCTCCCCCTCGGAGCGCGCCAACACCTCGCCTTCGATGCTGATGGTGCCGCGGTCAATCGTCTCCAGGTGGTTGAGGCAGCGCAAAAAAGTGCTCTTGCCCGAGCCGGACGGGCCGATCACGGCCACCACCTCGCCGCGCAGCAGCTCCAGAGAGACACCGCGCAGCACTTCGTTGCTGCCAAAGGCCTTGTGGATGCCCCGGGCGGAAATCATCACGTCAGGCGTCGTACTTGGCATAGCGTTTCTCGAGGTATTGGAAGCCCCAGGTCAGCACCAGGGTCATGATGAGATAGAAGGCCGCAGCCACGACAAAGGGCGTGAAGCTGAAGTCGCGCTGCACCACGCCGCGCGCCACGCGCAGCAGGTCGTTGAGCGCCAGCACATAGATCAGCGAAGTGTCCTTGACCAGGGTAATGGTCTCGTTGCTGACGGGCGGCAGGATGCGGGCCCACATCTGGGGCAGCACAATGCGGCGCATGGTCTGGGCATAAGTCATACCCAGCACCTTGGCGCCTTCGTACTGGCCGCGGTCCACGGACTTGATGCCGGCACGGAAAATTTCAGCGAAATAGGCCGCGTAGTTCAGCGCAAACGCCACCACGGCCGCCTGAAAGTCGGGCAGGCGCACACCGATGTAGGGCACAAAGGGCAGCGCGAAGTAAACAAACAGCAGCTGCAGCATCAGCGGCGTGCCGCGCATCAGCCAGATATAGGCGCCTACGGCGCCGCTCAGCGGCTTGATGCTGGAGATGCGCATCAGCGCCAACGCCAGCCCCAGAGGGATGGAAAGCACCAGCGTGATGAAAAACAGCTTGAGTGTGACAAGGGCACCAGCCGACATGGGCCCCAGGAGCGAGATTACATAGTCCATCAAATGGCCTTCAGTGTGGCGCTGCAGCTATCGAAAGCCCGCCACAGGCACGGGCGTGCGCAAAAGGAAGTGTTTGCACGCATTGTCGTCGCAAAAAAAACCGGCAATGCCAGGCATTGCCGGTGCAGTACACGAAAAAGGGATTAGTGCTTGATCACGTCAGCGCCAAACCACTTCTGGGCGATTTCAGCAGCCTTGCCGTCCTTCTTCATTTCGGTCAGCACATCGTTGACCTTGTTGCGTGTGGCTTCGTCGTCCTTGCGGAAGCCCACGCCATAGTCTTCGGTACCGAAGTCATCAGCCAGCACCACGTAGTTTTCGGGCTTCTTGTTGACCAGGAAACGGCCCACCACTTCATCCACCACCACCACGTCCAGACGGCCGGCTTCCAGATCCATCAGAGCCGTGATGTTGTCGCCGAACAGCTTGGTTTCCTTGAACTTGTCCGACAGTTCCTTGTCCTTGGTCAGGGCGGTCACGGCGCTGGAGCCTTCCTGGGCGCCCACGATCTTGCCAACCATGTCGGCCTTGCTCTTGATGGGAGAGCCGGCCTTCACGATGATGATCTGCTTGTTCACCATGTAGGGATCGGAGAACAGGATCTTTTCCTTGCGCTCTTCCAGAATGGTCAGGCCGTTCCACAGCGCGTCCACACGCTTGCCCAGCAGCTCGGCTTCCTTGGCGTTCCAGTCGATGGGCTTGAACTCCACTTCGATATTGGCGCGCTTGGCCACTTCACGGGCCATGTCGATGTCGAAACCGACCAGCTCGTTCTTGTCATCACGGAAACCCATGGGCGGGAAGTTGTCGTCCAGGCCCACCACCAGCTTGGCGGCAGCTGCCGCAGGAGCGGGCGCAGGAGCTGCAGCAGTGTTGCTTGCGGGCTCGTTCTTGCCGCAGGCAGCCAAAATTGCAGTCAGGGCCACCGAGGCCAGCAGGGTACGTTTTTTCATGGCGTCAAAATATGAAGTGGAAAAAGCGGAGGCAGGGGCTTTGTCTCCCGTCCGGGGCCACCGCAGCCGCCCCGAAGCCGGGCTGCCGCCAGCGCCGAATCCGCTATTGTCGCGCAGACGGGCCAGTGCGTCACTCGCCGGTCGCAAAACCATCACGACTTACGCAAAACAGGTTCAGGCAAGACGGCTGCCTCAGGGGGCAGGCCGTTGTTGCATTCTTGTCTGCGCAAGTCCTCACCAAGTGCAAGCTTGCCAAACTCCACACCATGTCACCACCATCACCCGACACCAGCCAGCTCCCCGCCGCCTTGCAGCAGGCCTATCGCGACGCACTCTACCGGGTCGATGCACCCCAGGGCGCTGTCGCACAGACGCTACGCGCAGGTGAACACAACGACTGGCTCGGGCAACAACTGGGACGGCAGCCCATCCAGGCCGCCTGCTATCTCACGGCCTGCAATCCCTGGGGACAGATCCTGGAGCCGGCGGAGAACGCCCGTCGCATGCGCGCCCTGCGCCATGCGCTGGACAGCGAGGGCTGGCAGTATCTGGACGGCTGCGGCCAGGACCCGCAAGGCCAGTGGCCCGCAGAGGACAGCGTGCTGATCTGGGGCATGGGCGCCGACACGGCGCTGCAATGGGGGCGGCACTGGCAGCAGAACGCCGTGCTGTGGAGCGGTGCCGACGCCTGCCCCCGGCTTCTGTGGCTGCGCTGACTTTTTTGATAGCGCCTTACGCTTTACAGCAATCAAAAAACTATTGAAATATATCTGGATTCTATTTAAGGCAAGCGCTTGCAGCTATCAAAAACAAAAGGCATTCCAGGGAATGCCTTTTGTGTGATGACCCGCTGCGAATGATCAGCGCGGCAGTTCGCTGGCGCCCATCAGGAACTCGTCCACGGCACGCGCCGCCTGGCGGCCTTCGCGAATCGCCCACACGACCAGCGACTGGCCGCGGCGGATGTCGCCGGCAGCGAACACCTTGGGCACGCTGGTGGCATAGCCGCCGATGAAGTCGGTGCTGGCCTTGGCGTTGCCGCGTGCATCCTTGTCGACGCCAAAGGCTTCGAGCACGGTGGCAACCGGGTTCACAAAGCCCATGGCCAGCAGCACCAGATCGGCAGGCCAGACCTTTTCCGTGCCGGGCACTTCGCTCAGCTTGCCGTCCTTGAACTCGACCTGCACGGTGGTCAGGCTCTTGACCTTGCCCTTTTCGCCGCCGAATTCCTTGGTCGAGATCGCGAACTCACGCACCACGCCTTCGTCGTGGCTGGACGAGGTACGCAGCTTGATCGGCCAGTAAGGCCAGACCAGGGGCTTGTTCTCCTGCTCGGGCGGCATGGGCATGACCTCGAACTGGGTCACGCTCTTGGCGCCATGGCGGTTGGAGGTGCCCACGCAGTCGGAGCCGGTGTCGCCGCCGCCGATGACGATGACATGCTTGCCGTCCGCACGGATCTGGCCCTTGAGCTTGTCGCCCGCATTGACCTTGTTCTGCTGGGGCAGGAACTCCATCGCGAAGTGCACGCCTTCCAGATCGCGGCCGGGCACGGGCAGATCACGCGACTGCTCGGAGCCGCCGGTCAGCAGCACGGCATCGAACTCGGCATTGAGCTGCTCGGGGCTGATGGTTTCCTTGGCCCAGTTGGTGACCTTGGAATCCTTGCCCAGACCGTCCTTGCCGGCAATCAGCACGCCGGTGCGGATCTTCAGGCCTTCGGCCACCATCTGCTCGACACGGCGGTCGATCAGGCCCTTGTCCAGCTTGAAGTCGGGAATGCCGTAGCGCAGCAGGCCGCCCACGCGGTCGTTCTTCTCGAACAGGGTCACGTCGTGGCCGGCGCGCACCAGTTGCTGGGCCGCTGCCATGCCTGCAGGGCCGGCACCGACCACGGCCACCTTCTTGCCGGTCTTGTGCTTGGGCAGCAGGGGCTTGACCCAGCCTTCGCTCCAGGCACGGTCGATGATGGAGTGCTCGATGGACTTGATGCCGATGGCGTCGCCATTGATATTGGCCACACAGGCAGCTTCGCAGGGTGCGGGGCAGATGCGGCCCGTGAACTCGGGGAAGTTGTTGGTGCTGTGCAGCGTGGTGATGGCGTTCTTCCAGTCACCCTGATACACGAGGTCGTTGAAGTCCGGAATGATGTTGTTGACCGGGCAGCCGTTGTTGCAGAACGGCGTGCCGCAGTCCATGCAGCGTGCAGCCTGCACCTTGGCCTGATCGGTCGTCAGGCCGATGACGAATTCCTTGTAGTGCTTGAGACGTTCCGCAACGGGGGCATAGCCCTCTTCGATGCGCTCGTATTCCATGAAGCCGGTGGTCTTTCCCATGATCTTTAATCCTTGAAATCTGTGTTCGCTTGCAGTGCGGTGGCCGCCTGGCCGCCACCGCTTGGAGCCGTGTTTACTTGGCGGCTACTGCTTCTTTTTGAGGAGCTGCTGGCGCTTTCGCAGCTTGCTTTTCCTTCTGTTTGCGTTCAAAGATCTCGCCGAGTGCACGCTGGTACTCGGTCGGGAACACCTTGACAAACTTGGCACGCGCTGCGGCCCAGTTGTCCAGCAGATCACGGGCGCGCTTGGAACCCGTCCAGCGGCTGTGAGCCTCCACCATATTGCGCAGCTGCTGATCGTCGCTCTGGCCGCGGTGCCAGATGCCGGGATCGACACGCGAGACAAACTCGTCATGCGGCAGCACCTTCTCCAGCTTCACCGAAGCGGTGTTGCAACGCTCGGCAAACTTGCCGTCCTCGTCGTAGACATAGGCCACACCGCCGCTCATGCCGGCCGCGAAGTTGCGGCCGGTCTTGCCCAGCACGACCACGGTACCGCCGGTCATGTATTCGCAGCCGTGGTCACCCACGCCTTCGACCACGGCCGTGGCGCCGGACAGACGCACGGCAAAGCGCTCACCAGCCACGCCGCTGAAGAAGGCCTCACCGCTGGTGGCGCCGAACATCACGGTGTTGCCCACGATGGTGTTGCTCGTCGTCGAGCCACGGAACTCATGGCTGGGATGCACCACCACACGGCCGCCGGACAGACCCTTGCCCGTGTAGTCGTTGGCTTCGCCGCTGAGGTTCAGCGTGATGCCGTTGCACAGGAAGGCACCGAAGGACTGACCACCCGTACCTTCGAAGTGGATGCGGATGGTGTCGTCTGGCAGGCCTTCGGCGTGATGCTTGGTCACCGCGCCCGAGAGCATGGCACCGACGGAGCGGTTGACGTTGCGCGCCACTTCCATGATGCGCACCTTCTCGCCGTTTTCGATGGCAGGCTTGCAGCGCTCGATGAGCTTGACGTCCAGCGCCTTGTCCAGCAGGTGATCCTGGCTTTCCACGTGATAGCGGGCCACGTCGGCAGGCACTTCGGGCTGGGCAAACAGACGGCTGAAGTCCAGGCCCTGAGCCTTCCAGTGCTCGATGCCCTTGCGGGTGTCGAGCAGGTCGCAGCGGCCGATCAGGTCGTCGAACTTGGCGATACCCAACTGGGCCATGATCTGGCGCACTTCCTCAGCGATGAAGAAGAAATAGTTCACCACATGCTCGGGCTTGCCGGTGAACTTGGCACGCAGCACGGGGTCTTGCGTGGCCACGCCCACGGGGCAGGTGTTGAGGTGGCACTTGCGCATCATGATGCAGCCTTCCACCACCAGCGGAGCCGTGGCGAAGCCGAACTCGTCAGCACCCAGCAGAGCGCCGATGACCACGTCGCGGCCAGTCTTCATCTGGCCGTCGGCCTGCACACGCACACGACCGCGCAGACGGTTCAGCACCAGGGTCTGCTGGGTTTCGGCCAGGCCGATTTCCCAGGGACCGCCCGCATGCTTGATGGAGGACCAGGGCGAGGCACCGGTGCCGCCGTCGTGCCCTGCGATCACCAGGTGATCGCTCTTGCACTTGGTCACGCCTGCGGCGATCGTGCCCACACCGACTTCGGACACCAGCTTGGTGCTGATGCTGGCGTGCGGAGCCACGTTCTTCAGATCGTGGATCAGCTGCGCCAGGTCTTCGATCGAGTAGATGTCGTGGTGGGGAGGAGGCGAAATCAGGCCCACACCCGGCACCGAGTGACGCAGTGCACCGATGTAGTCGGAGACCTTGCCACCGGGCAGCTGGCCGCCTTCGCCGGGCTTGGCGCCCTGGGCCATCTTGATCTGGATCTGGTCCGAAGAGGCCAGATATTCGGCAGTCACGCCGAAACGACCGGACGCGACCTGCTTGATCTTGGAGCGCAGCGAGTCGCCGGCCTGCAGTTCGATATCGGACTCGACCTTGTCCTTGCCGATGATGGAAGCCAGGGTTTCGCCCTTGCTGATGGGGATGCCCTTGAGCTCGTTGCGATAGCGCTTGGGATCTTCGCCGCCCTCGCCGGTGTTGCTCTTGCCGCCGATGCGGTTCATGGCCACGGCCAGCGTGGCATGGGCTTCGGTGGAGATGGAGCCCAGCGACATGGCACCCGTGGCAAAGCGCTTGACGATTTCCTTGGCCGACTCGACCTGGTCCACGGGAATCGCCTTGGCGGGATCGAACTTGAACTCGAACAGGCCGCGCAGCGTCATGTGGCGCTTGGTCTGGTCGTTGATCAGCTGAGCGTATTCCTTGTAGGTGCTGAAGTTGTTGGCACGTGTGGAGTGCTGCAGCTTGGCGATCACGTCAGGCGTCCACATATGCTCTTCGCCACGGGCACGCCAGGCGTACTCGCCACCGGCATCCAGCATGGTTTCCAGCACGGGGTCGTCGCTGAAGGCAGCCTCGTGGTTGCGGATGGTTTCCTCGGCAATCTCGAAGACGCCGATACCTTCCACGCGGCTGGCCGTGCCCGTGAAGTACTTGTCCACGGTCTCGCTGTTCAGGCCCACGGCTTCGAACAGCTGGGCGCCGCAGTAGGACATATAGGTGGACACGCCCATCTTGGACATGATCTTGGACAGACCCTTGCCGATGGCCTTCACATAGTGATAGATGGCCTTGTCGGCAGTGATGGGGGCAGCTTCGCGGCTGAAGATGTCGACCAGGGTCTCCATCGCCAGATAGGGGTGCACGGCTTCGGCACCGTAGCCGGCCAGCACGGCGAAGTGATGCACTTCGCGGGCCGTGCCGGTTTCCACCACCAGACCGGCTGTGGTGCGCAGGCCTTCACGCACCAGATGCTGGTGGATGGCGGACAGCGCCAGCAGCGCGGGGATGGCCACTTGCGTGGCGCTCATGTTGCGGTCGCTGATGATCAGGATGTTGGCACCGCCCTTGATCTCGTCCACGGCGTGGGCGCACAGCGAAGCCAGCTTGGCTTCCACACCCTGCTTGCCCCAGGACAGCGGGTAGGTGATGTCGATCGTCGAGCTCTTGAACTTGCCGTTGGTGTGCTTTTCGATATCACGCAACCTGGCCATGCCTTCGAAGTCGAGCACGGGCTGCTGCAGCTCCAGGCGCATGGGCGGGTTGACCTGGTTGATGTCCAGCAGGTTGGGCTTGGGACCCACGAACGACACCAGCGACATCACGATCGCTTCGCGGATCGGATCGATGGGAGGGTTCGTCACCTGGGCGAACATCTGACGGAAGTAGTTGTAGAGCGGCTTGTTCTTGTCGGACAGCACGGCCAGCGGGCTGTCATTGCCCATGGAGCCAATGCCTTCCTCACCCTTTTCAGCCATCGGGGTCAGCAGGAACTTGATGTCTTCCTGCGTGAAACCGAAGGCTTGCTGGCGGTCCAGCAGGGACAGCTCGGTCTTGGCTGCGGGTGCCTTGAAGTCGGCGGGGATTTCCACCTCGTCGAGCTTGATGCGCAGGTTCTCGATCCACTGCTTGTAGGGCTTGGTGTTGACGACGTTGGCCTTGAGCTCTTCGTCTTCGATCATGCGACCCTGCTCCAGGTCGATCAGCAGCATCTTGCCGGGCTGCAGGCGCCACTTGCGCACGATCTTGCTATCGGGCACGGGCAGCACGCCGGCTTCGGAAGCCAGGATCACCATGTCGTCATCGGTGATGCAGTAGCGCGAGGGACGCAGACCGTTGCGGTCCAGCGTGGCGCCGATCTGGCGGCCATCGGTGAACACGATGGAGGCGGGACCGTCCCAGGGCTCGATCATCGCAGCGTGGTATTCATAGAAGGCGCGGCGGCGCTCGTCCATGGCTTCGTGCTGCTCCCAGGGCTCGGGAATCATCATCATCACGGCCTGGCTGATGGGGTAGCCGGCCATGGTCAGCAGCTCCAGGCAGTTGTCGAAGGTGGCGGTGTCGGACTGGCCGGCAAAGCTGATGGGATAGAGCTTCTGCAGGTCTTCGCCCAGCACGGGAGAGGCCATCACGCCTTCGCGCGCCAGCATCCAGTTGTAGTTGCCGCGCACGGTGTTGATTTCACCGTTGTGGGCCACATAGCGATAGGGGTGAGCCAGAGGCCACTCGGGGAAGGTGTTGGTGGAGAAGCGCTGGTGCACCAGGCCGATGGCCGAGACGCAGCGCTCGTCTGCCAGGTCACGGTAGTACACCCCCACCTGGTCGGCCAGCAGCAGGCCCTTGTAGACCACGGTGCGGCTGCTCATGCTGGGAACGTAGTATTCCTTGCTGTGCTTGAGGCCCAGGTTCTGGATGGCGGCCGAGGCCGTCTTGCGGATCACGTACAGCTTGCGCTCCAGCGCGTCCTGCACGATGACATCGGCACCACGGCCGATGAAGACCTGGCGCAGGATGGGCTCTTTTTCCTGCACGGTGGGCGACATGGGCATGTCGCGGTTCACCGGCACATCGCGCCAGCCCAGCAGCACCTGACCTTCGGCCTTGATGGCTCGCTCCATCTCCTGCTGGCAAGCCAGGCGCGAAGCATGTTCCTTGGGCAGGAAGATCATGCCCACGCCATATTCGCCGGCGGGAGGCAGTGCCACGCCCTGCTTGGCCATTTCTTCGCGGTAGAGCTGGTCGGGAATCTGGATCAGGATACCGGCGCCGTCGCCCATCAGGGGATCCGCACCCACGGCACCGCGATGGTCGATGTTCTCGAGGATCTTCAGTGCCCCCAGCACGATGTCATGGCGCTTCTGGCCCTTGATATGGGCCACAAAGCCCAGACCGCAGGCATCGTGTTCGTTGCTCTTGGAGTACAGACCGTGGTCCTGGAGATACTTGATCTCGGCAGCAGTCGTCATGGGGAATCCTCTTATATCAATCGCGGGGAACGCAAGATTACGACATGACATGAAGTTATGCAATAAGTATTAATTGGGGTCAGATTCTAATTAATTCCCAACTTTTTTTATTTGCATTTAATTAGGGACATATAAAAATCAAGCAAAGTCTTCCAATAAAAACAAGGAGTTGGAAAAGCCGCCTAGTCCTCGTGCACCGAAGCTGTGCGTGCTGCAGGCCTGCCGGCCTTCTGCCGCTTCACGCGTCTATCGGTTTTTTGTTGCAAATTTTCAATGAAATCGGGCTCGCCCAGAGCCCAGCCACGCAGGGCTGCATGACTGATCTGCGCCTGGGTATCGGCATCCAGACCGGCCTCCACGGCCCTGACATAAGCAGCATCTCTAGCAAACGGCGTGTTGCCCAGGGTCCAGAAAAGCGCGTGCGGGCTGATGAGCGCATCGCTTTGCAGGCCTGCGTTGTGCGCATAGCTAGACCAGGGCCAGTCCACCGCGCGCTGCACCAGCCCGTCGCGCACGGGGTTGAGATCCATGGAGACCATGGTGGCCATCAGCCACTGCTCGGCCTGCAGCACGGTACAGCGGTAACGCCCCTCCCACAAGGTGCCGGTACGCCCGTGCCGGTTGTTGAAGTAACGCACATAGCTGCGCCCCACGGCCTGCATGAACCGGGGCACGCCCTGCTCCGTCCTGGGCGTCAGCAGCAGATGGAAGTGATTGGGCATGAGCACATAGGCATGCACATCGACATCGAAGCGCCGCGCCATCTCGCGCATCAGATCCAGCATGACCAGGCGATCCTGCGCGTCCACAAAGATCTCGCCGCTGTTGTTGCCACGCTGGATGATGTGGTGCGGCATGTTTGCCAGCGTGAGACGGGGAAGACGGGCCATGGAGCGGACTTGGACAGGGGCGACAGGGAAGGCGTTCGGTCATTATGAAGCGTCGCGCCAGAGCCGACACGCTCTCAAACGCCAGACATCACAGATGCATGCGGCCCGAAGCACTCAGCAACTGGCTGATGTGGCGCGTAGCGGCCAGCAACTGCGGCAGCAGCCTCTCGCGCATCATCTGCTCGCTGGTGCGGTTGGCCTGACCACTGATGTTGAGCGCCGCCACCGTCTGGCCGCGTGCATTGCGTATGGGGGCAGCAATCGAGATCAGCCCCTCCTCCAGCTCCTGGTTGAGCAGGGCCCAGCCCTGCTCACGCACACGTGCAATCTCGGCATACAGTTCGTCGTCGCCAGTCAGCGTGTGGCGCGTGAAGGCGCGCTGTTCGCGCCGGGCCATCAGCGCCCGCAGCTCATCAGGGGGCAGTGCCGCCAGCAGCACCCGGCCCATGGATGTCCAGAAGGCGGGCAGTCGCGAGCCCACGCCCAGATTGGTGCTCATGATCTTGTGCGTGTGAACGCGCAGCACATAGACCACGTCCAGACCTTCAAGCACGGCGGCCGAGCATGACTCCTTGACCTCGTCCACCAGCGCCTCCATGGCCGGCTCGGCCAGATTCCACAGCGGCGTGGAGCTCAGATAGGCAAAGCCCAGATCCAGGATGCGCGGAGTGAGTGCGTAGTACTTGCCGTCGCTGCGCACATAGCCCAGCGTCTGCAGCGTCAGCAGGATGCGCCTGGCACCGGCACGCGTCAGACCCGTGGCGGCAGCCACCTCGCTGAGCGTCTGCTCCGGCGCCCTGGCACTGAACGAACGAATGACTTCCAACCCCCGGGCAAAGGACTGCACATAGCTGTCGCCGGGCTTGAGCGGGGCTGCATCGATCTCCACAGGGGTTTTCCCTGATGTGGTTTTTACAGTCTCCATTTTCTTCATCCTTTCCTACAATTCTTTTAGCGAACAAATGTTCTACATGCGAACATTTTAGCGCCAATGGCGCAAGTCTTTGTATAGAAAATTGGAGACACCCATGATCAACAAGATCGCCGACTCGGTCGCACAGGCCCTGTCCGGCATTCAAGACGGCTCCACCGTGCTCATCGGCGGCTTCGGCACCTCTGGCATCCCCGGCGAGCTGATCGACGGCCTGATCGCCCAGGGTGCTCGCGAGCTTACCGTGGTCAACAACAATGCAGGCAATGGCGACACCGGTCTGGCCGCCCTGCTCAAGACCGGCCAGGTGCGCAAGATCATCTGCAGCTTCCCGCGCCAGGTGGACAGCTGGGTCTTCGACGAGCTGTACCGCAGCGGCAAGATCGAACTCGAGCTGGTGGCCCAGGGCAATCTGGCCGAGCGCATGCGCGCCGCTGCTGCAGGCATAGGCGCTTTCTTCTGCCCCACGGCCTACGGTACCGAACTTGCCAAAGGCAAGGAAACGCGCGAGATCAACGGCAAGCACTATGTGCTGGAGTACCCGATCCATGGCGATGTGGCCTTGATCAAGGCGGAAAAGGGCGACCGCTGGGGCAACCTGACCTACCGCATGTCGGCGCGCAACTTCGGCCCCGTGATGGCCTCGGCCGCCAAGTTCACCGTGGCCACCGTGCATGACATCGTGGAACTCGGCCAGCTTGACCCCGAATCCGTGGTCACCCCGGGCATCTATGTGAGCCAGGTGGTGAAGATCGAGCGCGTGGCCACCCAGGCCGGCGGCTTCAAGAAGGCGGCCTGAGCCAGCCAAGGTCCAGCAAGGAGATACAAGCGTGAGCTATCAAAAACGAAGCAAGGACGAACTGGCCCTGCGCGTGGCCCAGGACATTCATGACGGAGCCTATGTCAATCTGGGCATAGGCCAGCCCACCCTGGTGGCCAACCACATCCCCGCAGGACGCGAGATCGTGCTGCAAAGCGAGAACGGCATTCTGGGCATGGGCCCGGCACCGGCGGCCGGCTCCGAAGACTACGACCTGACCAATGCCGGCAAGCAGCCCGTGACCCTGCTGCCCGGCGGCAGCTATTTCCACCACGCCGACAGCTTCGCCATGATGCGCGGCGGCCATCTGGACATCTGCGTGCTCGGAGCCTTCCAGGTTTCGGCCACGGGCGACCTGGCCAACTGGAGCACAGGCGAGCCCGGCGCCATACCCGCCGTGGGCGGAGCCATGGACCTGGCCATTGGCGCCAAGCAGACCTGGGTGATGATGGATCTGCTCACCAAGAAGGGCGAGAGCAAGGTCGTGGCCCGGTGCAGCTACCCGCTGACCGGCCTGGGCTGCGTCAAACGCATCTACACCGATCTGTGCACCCTGGCCTGCACTGCCGAAGGGCTGCGCCTGATCGACAAGGTCGAAGGACTGGAGCACGCCGAACTCGAACGCATCGTGGGCCTGCCCATCGCGGCCTGAACGGCCCGCTGACGGCTTTCTTGCCAATCCGGCCTAGACCCCAAGCTCAATTTTCATAACGGAGACATGCCATGAGCAACCAGAACCAAGCCTTTATCTGCGACGCCATCCGCACCCCCTTCGGTCGCTACGGCGGTGCGCTGTCCGGCGTGCGCACCGATGATCTGGGCGCCCTGCCCATCAGGGCGCTGATGCAGCGCAACCCCAATGTGGACTGGACCGCCGTGGCCGATGTGCTCTACGGCTGCGCCAACCAGGCCGGCGAGGACAACCGCAATGTGGCCCGCATGTCGGCGCTGCTGGCCGGCCTGCCCATCGATGTGCCCGGCGCCACCATCAACCGCCTGTGCGGCTCGGGCCTGGACGCTGTCGGCACCGCCGCGCGTGCCATCAAGTCCGGCGAAGCACGCCTGATGATTGCCGGCGGCGTGGAAAGCATGAGCCGCGCGCCCTTCGTCATGCCCAAGGCCGAGTCCGCCTTCAGCCGCAGCAATGCCGTCTACGACACCACCATCGGCTGGCGCTTCGTCAACAAGCTGATGAAAGCCCAGTACGGCGTGGACTCCATGCCCGAGACCGCCGAAAACGTGGCCGACGACTTCGGGATCGAACGCGAAGCCCAGGACCGAATGGCCCTGGCCAGCCAGGAAAAGGCAGCGGCAGCGATTGCCGCCGGCCATCTGGCACGCGAGATCGTGCCCGTGTCCATCGCCCAGAAGAAGGGCGACCCCATTGTCGTGAGTCAGGACGAACACCCCCGCGCCACCACCATCGAGGCGCTGGGCAAGCTCAAGGGCGTGGTACGCCCCGATGGCACGGTCACGGCCGGCAATGCCAGCGGCGTCAACGACGGCGCCTGCGCCCTGCTGCTGGCCAACGAGGAAGCGGCCAAGCAGTACGGCCTGGTGCCGCGCGCCCGTGTGGTCGGCATGGCCGTGGCCGGCGTCGCGCCGCGCATCATGGGCTTCGGCCCGGCTCCCGCCGTGCGCAAGGTGCTGGCCCAGACCGGGCTGACTCTTGAGCAGATGGATGTCATCGAGCTCAACGAAGCCTTTGCCGCACAAGGCCTGGCCGTGCTGCGCGATCTGGGCATTGCCGACGACGACCGCCGCGTCAACCAGTGGGGCGGCGCCATCGCCCTGGGTCACCCCCTGGGCGCATCGGGCGCCCGCCTGGCCACCACGGCCGTGAACCAGCTCCATACCCTGGGCGGCCGCTATGCGCTGTGCACCATGTGCATCGGCGTGGGCCAGGGCATTGCCGTGGTGCTCGAACGCGTCTGATCCCGACTGCGGCAGAGACGGGCCCCGCCCGGCCTGCTGCCGCCCCCTTGCCTCTTGCTCAAAAACAACGACCGCTGGCGTGCACCTTCTCTCGCAGGTGTGCCACCGCGGCAGCCCGCGCCCCGGCCACTGGCCGGCGGTGTCTTGCCTTTTTCCGGAGACCTCAATGTCCAATTCCCTTTCCCTGTCTCGCCGCCGCAGCCTGCAGACCCTGGCAGCAACCGCCCTGTTCGCTCTGGGCACGGCTCCCGCCATGGCCCAGACGCCCTATCCCAGCAAGCCCATCACCATGATCGTGCCCTTCTCGGCCGGCGGCACGACCGACATCCTGGCGCGCGTGGTGGGTCAGGCCCTGAGCACCGAACTGGGCCAGAGCATCATCATCGACAACCGTCCCGGTGCGGGCGGCAATATCGGCGGCCAGGCAGCAGCCCGTGCAGCCGGCGACGGCTACACCCTGTTCATGGGAACTGTGGGCACGCACGCCATCAACGAAGCCCTGTACAAGAAGATGCCCTTCGACCCCGTCAAGGACTTCGCCCCTCTGACCCGGGTTGCCAATGTGCCGAATCTGCTGGTGGCCCACCCCAGCCAGCCATTCAAGACCGTCAAGGAAATGATGGCCTACGCCAAGGCCAATCCCGGCAAGCTGAACTTCGGCTCCTCGGGCTCGGGCAGCTCCATCCACCTGTCAGGCGAACTGTTCAAGTCCATGACCCATCTGGACATGGTGCATGTGCCCTACAAGGGCAGTGCGCCGGCCATCACCGATCTGCTGGGCAACCAGATCGCCATCATGTTCGACAACATGCCCTCGGCCATCCAGCATGTGCGTTCGGGCAAGCTGCGCCCCATCGCCGTGACCACCGCCAAGCGCTCGCCCGAACTGCCCGATGTACCCACGGTGGCCGAAGCCGGCGTGCCCGGCTACGAGGCCACTTCCTGGTTCGGTCTCTTCGTTCCTGTCAAGACACCTGCCGACATCCAGCAAAAGCTGCATGCCGCCATTGCCAAGGTGCTCAAGGATCCCGCCGTGATCAAGAAGATCAACGACCAGGGCGGTGAAGTCGTGATCGACACCCAGGAAGGCTTTGCCAAGTTCATCGACGCCGAAGCCAAGAAGTGGGGCAAGGTGGTCAAGGACTCCGGCGCCAGCGTTTGAGATCCAACACTCCCCCTGAGCCGCTGCGCGGCTTCCCCCGTGGCACGGCGCGCTCTCGTAGCCGTCGCTGCGGGCAGCAAGGCCCCTGCTCGGCTGCCCCCTGACCCAGGACGCACCACTGCGGCGCGCTTCTTTCCACCCCTTTTACGAGCCTGTATGACCACCTCCCTGCTCTCCACCGCCAGCGGCGATTTCCGCATTGATCTGCAAGGCCCTGACGACGCCCCCGTGCTGGTGCTGTCCAACTCCCTGGGCACCACGCTGGAGATGTGGGATGCACAGGCAACTGCCCTGCGCAGCGAATTTCGCGTGCTGCGCTACGACACGCGCGGCCATGGCGCCAGCGTCTGCAGCGACGGCCCCTACAACTTTGACCAGCTGGGCCACGATGTGCTGGCCATACTCGACGCGCTGCAGGTACAGCAGGCGCATTTCTGCGGCATCTCCATGGGCGGCCTGACCGGCCTGTGGCTGGGTGTCAATGCCGGCCAGCGCCTGCGCAGTCTCACCGTGGCCAACAGCGCCGCCAGGATCGGCGTGGAGTCGGCCTGGCTGGAGCGAGCCGCCCAGGTGCGCGCCAACGGCGCAGCCGGCATGCAGGTCCTGGCCGAATCGTCGCCGGGCCGCTGGTTCACGCCCGGTTTTGCGGCTGCCCAGCCGGCCGTGGTGCAACGCGCCCAGGGATGGATCGCCGGCATCGCGCCCGAAGGCTATGCCAGCTGCTGTGAAGCACTGGCCCGCGAGGACCTGCGCGCAGCAATTGCCGCCATCGCCACGCCCACGCTGCTGGTGGCCGGCGCGCATGACCCCGTGACCACGGTGGCCGATGCCCAGGCCATGCAGGCCGCCATCGCCGGCTCGCAGCTGGTCGAGCTGCAGGCCTCGCACCTGTCCAATCTGGAGGCGCCCGAGGCCTTCGAACAAGCCCTGGCCGGCTTTGCACGCCAGCACTGACCGACGCCGCGACGACCGGCTGCCCTTCTGTGGCAGCGGCCGTCACGGCCTGTGACACGGAGACCGCCATGCCCACACTCTCCCGCCGCTGGAGACATCGCCCCGAAGGCTCGACCTGGGGCGATTTCGGTGAAGACGACCAGCTCGGCCGCCTGAACCTGCTGACCCCCGAAAAAGTCCGCCAAGGCGTGGCCGAAGTGCAGACCGGCCAGCGCTTTGCGCTGAGCCTGCCCCTGGACTACCCGGGCGGCAGCGCCCTCAATCCCAACCGCAAGCCCCCGGTGCTGCGTCCGCTGCAGCGCAAGGGCCGCGTCAATTTCAACTGCCTGCTGCAGGAGCTGGAGCCGGGCCGTACCGACGTGCTCTCGGACGACATGGTCATCCTGTCGCTGCAGTACTCCACGCAGTGGGACGGCCTGGCCCATGTGGGCGCCCTGTTCGATGCCAATGGCGACGGTCTGCCCGAGCCGCTGTACTACAACGGCTTTGCTGCGGGTATCGACATCGTGGGCCCCGCCGAGCTGAGCGGCACCGGCATTCCCGCGCACCTGGACGACAACGCCAGCACCAGCTGCGCCAAGGCCCTGGGCATTGAAGGCATGGCCCGCAACGGCGTGCAGGGCCGCGGGGTGATGGTGGACCTGCGCGCCCACTTCGGCGACGCCCGCACCGTGGTCGGCTACGAGCAGCTGATGCAGGCCATCGCCGCCGACGGCGTGCAAATCGAGCCCGGCGACATGCTGTGCCTGCACACGGGTTTTGCCCAGCGGGTGCTGGACATGCACAAAAACCCCGACCCCGAGGTGCTGGAACACGCCTGCGCCGTGCTCGACGGGCGCGATGCGCGCCTGCTGCAGTGGATCACCGACAGCCAGATCGCCGTCATCGCCACCGACAACTACGCGGTCGAGGCCTTCCCGGCGCGCCCCGGCGCTGCCTGCTGCGCGGCCCTGCCGCTGCACGAGCATTGCCTGTTCAAGCTGGGCGTGCACCTGGGCGAGCTGTGGCACCTGACGCCGCTGGCGCACTGGCTGCGCGAGCACGGTCGCCACCGCTTCCTGCTCACGGCACCGCCGCTGAACCTGCCGGGCGCCATCGCCTCGCCGGTCACGCCCGTCGCCACGGTCTGAGCCCAACGCCGGAGCCTTTATGCCCTTCATCATCGAAACCTTCGACAAGCCCGGCCACCAGGCCGTGCGCCAGGCCCATCGCCCCGCGCACCTGGGCTTCCTGGACACCCACAAGCACCTGCTGCTGGCCTGCGGCGCCAAGCTGGCCGACGACGGCAGCGACCTCGGCGGCGGCCTGTACGTGGTGGAACTGGACACGCGCGAAGCAGCCCGGTCCTTCATAGAGTCCGACCCCTTCTTCGCCGCCGGCCTGTTCGAGCGCGTGTCCATCACCCGCTGGCGCAAAGCCTATGTGGCCGGCGCCAGCCACCTGCCTGCGGCGGCCTAGCTCCCGCCCGGCAGCCCAGCCCTTTCCCCGCATTCCGTCCGAAAGTATTGCCATGTCTTCCCAGAACGCTTCCCTTCCCGTCCGCCCCCGTGTGCTGATCACCGGCGGCGGTGCCGGCATCGGCGCCGCCGCTGCAGAGCGCTGCCGCGCCGATGGCTACGAGCCCATCATCATCGACCGCGTGGTCGATCACGTTCCGGGCGGCATCCAGGCTGACCTCAGCAATACCGAGGACACAGCCCGCGCCCTGCGTCAGGCTCTGGAAGGCGGCCCCATCACACGCCTGGTCAACAACGTGGGCGTGGTCGTGCCCAATGACGCCGCGTCCCAGACCCTGGCCGAGTTCGACCTGGCCGTCTCGCTGAACCTGCGCTGCGCCTTCCAGTGCATGCAGTCCCTGCTGCCCGGCATGAAGGAGGCGGGCTTCGGGCGCATCGTCAACATGTCCTCGCGCGCCGCGCTGGGCAAGGACTTGCGCACCGCCTACGCTGCCACCAAGGCCGGCCTGATCGGCATGACGCGCGTCTGGGCGCTGGAGCTGGGACAGTGGGGCATCACGGCCAACGCCATAGGCCCCGGCCCCATCCGCACCAAGCTGTTCGACAAGGCCAACCCGCCCGATGCACCGCGCACGCAGAAGATCATCCAGTCAGTCCCCGTCAAGCGCGTGGGCACTCCCGAGGATGTGGCCCATGCCGTGTCCTACATGCTCGACGAGCGCAGTGGCTTTGTGACCGGACAGGTGCTCTATGTCTGCGGCGGGATGACCGTCGGCGTGGCGTCCGTATAAACGCCTCCTGAGCCGCGCTGCGGCTTGCCTGCATGCACGGCGCCCTCTCTCGCTGCGCAGGAGGGGACGACGCCCTCGCTGCGGGACGGCCCTGGCTCGGCGTCTCTGACGCGAGCCCTGCCGGCCACTTCCGCAAAGCCACGTTCCTGCCCTGCGCCCCCGCGGCGCAGGCGCCTTCCTCTCCCCATAAATCATTCCACCCCCGGAGACCGGTACCCATGTCGAAAATCACCGCCTTCTTCACCGAGCTGATGCGCAAGTATCTGCCCGACCCCTTTGTCTTTGCCATCTTGCTGACCCTGCTGACCATGGTCCTGGCCTTTGCCGTGGAAAGCCGGCCCGTCAACCTCGTGGTCGAGGACTGGGGCAAGGGCTTCTGGAGCCTGCTGGCCTTCACCACGCAGATGGCCGTGATCCTGGTCATGGGCTATGTGCTGGCGGCTGCGCCCCTGGTCAACCGCTTCCTGGACCGCATCGCCAGCCACGTGCACACACCGCGCCAGGCCATCATCGTGGCCACCATCGTGGGCTGCGTGGGCAGCTACCTGAACTGGGGCTTCGGCCTGGTGATCGGTGGCATCATGGCGCGCAAGCTGGCGCTCAAGGTCAAGGGCGTTCACTATCCGCTGATCATCGCCTCGGCCTATACCGGCTTCACCATGTACAGCCTGGGCTTCTCGGCCACGATTCCGGTGCTGATCTCGACCAAGGGCCACACCTTCGAGAGCAGCATGGGCCTGATCCCGCTGACGCAGACCATCTTCTCCGCACCCATGCTGCTGACCAGTCTGGCCGTGCTCATTGCCCTGCCGCTGCTCAATGCCGCCATGCATCCCAAGGCCGGCGAGAAGATCGTGGAACTGGACCCCGCCGTGGCCGCCGACGAAGGCAAGGGCGGCGCAGGCCACGACCTGCTGGGCGACCAGAAGACCCTGGCCTACCGCCTGAACAACAGCCGCGTGCTCAATCTGCTGATCGGCCTGTGCGGCATGGCCTATGTGGTGCTGCATTTCGTCAAGGGCGGCAACCTCGACCTGAACATGATCAACTTCTTCATCCTGTTCCTGGGCGTGCTGCTGCTCAGAACACCCATGCTCTACGTGGAAAAGGTCAACGAAGGCGTCAAGACCATCGGCGGCATCATCCTGCAGTTCCCCTTCTACGCGGGCATCATGGCCATCATGCATGGCTCTGGCCTGGTGGAGTCCATCGCCCACATCTTCGTGAGCGTCGCCAGCGAGCACACGCTGCCGCTGTGGGGCCTGGTCAGCTCCTTCGTGATCAACTTCTTCGCGCCCTCGGGCGGCGGCCACTGGGTGCTGCAGGGCCCGTTCATGATTGACGCGGCCAAGACTCTGGGGGCCTCGCAAGCCCAGACCGCCATGTCGGTGATGCTGGGCAATGGCTGGAACGACCTGGTCCAGCCCTTCTGGATCCTGCCGGCCCTGGCCTTGTCCAAGCTCAAGCTCAAGGACATCATGGGCTATACCGTGGTTTCCATGATGCTGGTCGGCGTCATCTACGCGACCACCATGCTGATCTGGCCTCATCTGTAACAGAGCGCCAGCGTACTTTTTCCGTTCACATCCTCACCTAGGAGAACCCCATGCTGTACATGGTCGAAATGATTGTCCAGATCCCCCACTCGCTGGACCCCGCACTGGTCGCGCAGATCAAGCAGGACGAGAAGGAATACTCGCAAAAGCTGCAGCGCGAAGGCAAGTGGCGCCATATCTGGCGCGTGGTGGGCGAATACGCCAACGTCAGCATCTTCGACGTCCAGAGCAATGACGAACTGCACAGCCTGCTCAGCGGCCTGCCACTGTTCCCCTATATGCAGATCAAGGTAAAGCCCCTGGCCAACCACCCCTCCTCCATCGTGCAGGAGTAAGCACGACAGCGGCGGGCCAGCGCCCGTCCGCAACAAAGCCCATGCAGTCTCTGGCCGCATGGGCTTTTTTTGATAGCTATCGCCGACTATTCAAAAAAGATTTCAATATGTTTTATATCTGAAATCATTATCAGCAAAGCGGTATAAGCTCCTATTAAAAGAGCATTCACACCTTCGCTGCTGCCTGCCCCAAGCCGCGTCTTTGCAGGTCTTCAGGTATAGCGCTTGGCGCGCAGATTGTTCTTCATCTGCTCCAGCGCCGGCTGCAGCGCAGGCCCGATGCGCAAAGCCACACAGGTCGCCAGCACATCGATGATGAGCAGGTGCAGCAGCCGCGACACCATGGGGCTGTAGCGGTCGTAGCCTTCGGGGTGATCGGCCGCCAGATGCACCTGGCAGGCCGAGGCCAGAGGAGAGCCGCTGGCCGTGATGGCAATCGTGGTGGCCCCGTTCTTGCGGGCGATATCCGCCGCATCCATCAGATCCCGCGTTCGGCCGGAGTTCGAAATAATGACCACGCAGTCCCCCGGCCCCAGCAAGGTGGCGCTCATGACCTGCATATGGCCATCGCTGGTGGCCAGGCTGGTCACACCGAGGCGGAAGAACTTGTGCTGGGCATCCAGCGCCACGATGCCCGAGTTCCCGGCGCCGTAGAACTCGATGCGCTTGCCCGTCTGCCAGGTCGCTGCAATCGCCTGCGCAGCCTGCTCTATGGCCGCCGTGCTGGCTGCATTGCGGTACTGCAGAAAAGCGGCAACCGCGTTGTCCACCACCTTGACCATGACATCGCTGGTCTTGTCATCGCTGTCCACACTGCGATGGATGAAGGGCACGCCTTCGCTGACGCTGCCCGCGAGCTTGAGCTTGAAGTCCGCCAGGCCGTCATAGCCCATGCTGCGACAAAAGCGCACCACCGTGGGTTTGCTGACATGTGCCCGCACTGCCAGCTCTCGCACCGGCAGATGCGCGAAGGCCCGCGGATCGGCCAGTACCAGGCGTGCAACACGCTGCTCTGCAGGCGCCAGGGACGGAAGGGAGGCAGTAATCCGATCAAGCATATTGGCGCAGATGAGGTGGAGGCAATGAATGAGTGCAGAAAAAGGCGAGCATAAGACCGAAGCGCCTCACGCCTCGCAAAATGACAGCAAAACTTGCATATTTCCGCAAATAAATAGGCGAGCGCGCATATTCAACAGGGTTTGCCTTGATGCATCATCAAACGGAGCATCTGCAAGCTCATTCTCAATCAGGGATTCACGCTCTACACTTGCTGGTTAGTTTGAAACACAGCAAAGGATGGACATGAATCAGTTGGAGGCGCTCAAGCAATTCACGACCGTGGTCGCGGACACCGGTGATTTTCATCAACTGGCGCAGTTTCAACCGCAAGATGCCACCACCAATCCATCCCTGATTCTCAAAGCGGTTCAAAAGACCGAATATGCGCCGCTGATGCGCGCCACCGTGGCGCAATTCAAAGACAGAGGGCTGGACGAAATCATGGACCGGACGCTGGTGCGCTTCGGCTGCGAGATTCTGAGCACCATACCCGGTCGTGTCTCCACCGAGGTTGATGCCCGCCTGTCTTTCGACACCGTGGCCACGGTCACGCGCGCCGAGCGACTGATCGAGCTGTATCAGGCCGCAGGCATCCACACCGAGCGCGTGCTCATCAAGATCGCCGCCACCTGGGAAGGGATTGAAGCGGCCCGCATTCTCGAGCAGCGCGGCATTCACACCAATCTGACGCTGCTGTTCTCCTTCTGCCAGGCCGTTGCCTGCGGTCAGGCCAAGGTCCAGCTCATCTCACCCTTTGTGGGCCGCATCTACGACTGGTACAAAAAGCAGGCCGGCGCGCAGTGGGATGAGGCCGCCATGGCCGGGACCAATGATCCGGGCGTGCGCTCCGTACAGAAAATCTACGACTATTACAAGCACTTCGATGTTTCCACCGAGGTCATGGGTGCAAGCTTTCGTAATACCGGCCAGATTCTGGCTCTGGCGGGCTGCGATCTGCTTACCATTGCACCTGAGCTGCTGGCCCAGCTCCGCGCACAGCAGGACGATGACATGCCTTTGACCCGCGCCCTGGACCCGAACAAGGCCAGAGCCCAGCCACAGGAACGCGTTCTGTATGACCAGGCCTCGTTTCGCTTTGCGCTGAACGAAGATGCCATGGCCACCGAAAAGCTGGCCGAGGGCATTCGCGCTTTCACCGCAGACACCCTGAAGCTGGAAGCATTGATGCAGCAAGCGGCTGCAGATTGACGGACATTTCCTTTGACCCCTCTTTGTCACGAGCTGCCTGCCTGGCAGGCTTTGCAAACCCACTACCGGTCGCAGATCCAGCATCTGGATTTGCGCCAGGCTTTTGCACAAGACCCACAACGTCTTGATGCACTGAGCATGCAGGCACCGCATGTATTCGCCGATCTGTCGAAGAACCTATGGACTAGCGAGACCGAGGCCTTGCTGAGACAGCTTGCCGTCGATAGCCAGCTCGCAAGCAAGCGCGATGCCATGCTGGCCGGCGCAGTCATCAATCCCAGCGAGCAGCGCAGCGCGATGCACTGGCTGCTGCGCACTCCTGCAGACGGCGGGCAGCTCGCCCAGTCACCTGTGCTTCGGTCCTGGCCCCAGGACATGCATTCGGCTCTGCGTGGCGTTCACGACACGCTGGATAGCATGCTCGCCCTGGCCGATCAGATCAGGGGCAGTCAACAGATCACCGATATCGTCAATATCGGCATCGGCGGCTCGCATCTGGGTCCTGAAGTCGTGGTCAATGCCCTTGAGGACTGGATAGACAAGGACAAGAACTTTCACTTTGTCTCCAATGTGGACGGGCACGAACTGGGGCATGTGCTGCGCCGGGTCAAACCGGAAAGCACGCTGTTCCTGATTGCCTCCAAATCCTTCACCACGGCCGAGACCATGCTGAATGCACGCTCGGCCAGACAGTGGTTTCTCGACCATGGGGGCAGCGCAGATCCGCAGGCCCCATGCTCGATTGACCGGCATTTCGTGGCCCTAACCACCAATACCCAGGCGGCCGCAGAGTTCGGCATACAGCGCACTCTGGGCTTCTGGGACTGGGTGGGCGGACGCTTTTCGCTGTGGTCCGCCATCGGGCTGCCCATTGCCATCGCCATAGGCTCGGCGCAATTCAGGGCGCTGCTGAGCGGCGCGCACGCGATGGATGCCCACTTTTTCACAGCCCCTCTGGAGAACAATCTCCCGGTGCGCCTGGGCCTGCTGGACATCTGGTATCGCAATTTCTGCCAGTTTTCCAGCCGCTGCATCGCGCCTTACAGCCATGGGCTGCGCCGCCTGACAGCCTATCTGCAGCAGCTGGAGATGGAGAGCAACGGCAAACGCATCAACAAGAATGGCGCTCGGCTCTCCGTCCCCACTGCGCCGGTGATCTGGGGCGAACCCGGCACCAATGGGCAACATGCCTTCTTTCAGATGCTGCATCAGGGGCAAGATGTCATACCGGTCGAATTCATTGCCCTGCGCGACGGGGGCAAATACCTGGGAGAGCACCATCAAAGCCTGGTGGTCAACGCGATTGCCCAGGCCCAGGCGCTGATGGTGGGGCGCTGTGGAGAAGGTCTGGAAAAAGACTGTCCCGGCAATCGCCCCAGCAGTTTCTTGATGCTTGAAAGACTGGATCCGGCCTCTCTGGGCGCCTTGATTGCGCTGTATGAACATCGCATTTTTGTCTCTGGCGCCATATGGGACATCAACAGCTTCGACCAGTGGGGTGTGGAGCTGGGCAAGAAGCTGGCAAAGCAGCTGCATGCTCGCCAGAACCGCAATGACTGGGCAGGAGTGGACGCGTCGACGCAGGAGCTGATGAAGCGCCTGATGGAAAGTCACTGAGCATCACAAGCAGCGGGCCCGGCAGGGCTCATGCTTCAAGCCTGCTCAGACCGCGCTGGTTTCCGGCAAATGGGGATAGCGTGCACCCGCCAGACCTTCCAGTCCAAACTCGGCGAGCAGCTGACGCAGGCGTTGCGCCGCACTGCGCTTTTTCTGTCCCGTATAACGGGCCACAATCAATTCGTTTTTCATGCTGTGCTCCCAGCCCACCAACTCGGTGACCGTGACCTGGTAACCACAAGCCTCCAGATACAGGCAGCGCAGCACATTGGTAATCTGACTGCCAATCTCGCGAGTGTGGATCGGGTGACGCCACAACTCGGCCAGCGGAGTGCGCGCCAGGCTCATGGCCTTGGTCTGGCGCAGACATGCGGCCACCTCGGCCTGACAGCAAGGCACCAGCACCATGGCCCGGGCCTGCTTTTCCAGCCCGAAGGCGATCGCATCATCAGTCGCCGTATCACAGGCATGCAAGGCCGTGACCACATCGAACTGCGAAGGCATGAAGTCTGCTCGCGTGGACTCGGCCACCGACATATTGAGAAACTCCATGCGCTCGAAGCCAAGTTCAGTCGCCAGCTTCTGAGATGCCTCGACCAGCGGCGCACGCGTCTCGATGCCGTAAATCCGTCCCTGGTCCAGGGCCTTGAAATACAGGTCGTAAAGAATGAACCCCAGATAGGACTTGCCTGCGCCATGGTCGGCCAGTGTCACGGCATGCCCATCCTTGGATAGCTCTGTCAGCAAAGGCTCGATGAACTGATAGAGGTGATAGACCTGCTTGAGCTTGCGGCGCGAATCCTGGTTGAGCTTGCCCTCGCGCGTCAGAATATGCAGGGCCTTGAGCAGCTCAAGGCTCTGGCCGGGCTTGAGCCCCAGTTGCTCGGCGATATCTGACGTCCCTGTTTTGGCGGGCTTTTGCAGGTTCTGCTTTTTATCGGTCTTGCCCATCACTTCTCTGCCTTCGTCTGAGCATGGCCGGTCACGGGGCAGCGGGCCCCGACATCCAGGTCCAGCCAGCCCTCGATACCGATCTTTTCCAGCGTTTCCATATTGCGCTCGTATATCGTCTCGGCTTCCGGAAACACCTCCACAGCCTTGTCGATGCTGTCTTCGCGCAGCAAGTGCAATATGGGATAGGGAGAGCGGTTGGTGCAGTTGGTAACGTCGTCCACATCAGTGCCCTCAAACTGAAATTGAGGATGAAATGAGGCGACCTGCAAAATACCGCCCAGATCAAGCTCCTCGACCATGGCATCGGCCACTTCAAGGAAGTCATTGAAGTCCAGGAAATCCTGCAAGGCATGGGGCAGGATCAGCAGTGTGGTGTCACGTTTTTCCGCACTGGCTTCGGCCAGGGCCTCAAGCTCGCGATGCAGGGCCTCGGCAACAGCCTCCGCATCGGTCGCATCGCTGACGGCATAGTGGATCTGAGCTTTGACATGCACGCCTTTGGCGAAAGGGCATAGGTTGAGACCTATCACGGCCTTTTCCAGCCAGCGCACGGTATCCGCAATCACAAGCTCTGGCGGGAAAGCCTGATCGGCGATGGTTGAAGTTTCGGTCATGACAGGGCCCTCCAAAATGCAAACGGGGGCCATCGCCCCCAAAGAATGCGCACTGGGCGGGAAATATTCCGGCTCTAGATACACAGAATCGCTATTTTAGCGATCCGGCCTGTGCCATGCTCGCCACTGGCGGCAAGACCGTTGGCGAGCTTCCCTCAGGCCTCGCCCAGCAGCCTCAACCCGGTGATGCGTTCATGCTCGCGCGCCGCATAACGATCCGTCATACCCGCAATAAAGTCCGCCACCACTCGCGCACGTTCATGCAGGGTAGTGACGATATGGGCACGCTGAACAAAGCGCGGCTTCATGCGCTCAGGTTCCACCATATAGGCGGCAAACAGCTCTTTCACGACTTGCTGAGCACTGTCCATGGTCTGCATGACTCGAGGGTGCCGATAGAGCTGCCTGAACAAGAACTGCTTTAGCACCTGGGACTGCGCTTTCATCTCTTCGCTGAAACCGATCAGCGTCCGCCCGTGCTGGCGAACCTCCTGCACCGAGCGCACAGCCGCCTGCTCAATACCGGCCTGTGAGTGACGGATGACGTCATAGACCTGATCACTGAGCATGCGGCGAATGCTTTCATAGAGCAGCTTGCGCTGAGCATCCGGCAGAGCCAGATCGGGCCAATCCGCCAATGTCGAGGTGTAATAGCGGGCGAACAAAGGCACGGCTTCACGCAACTGGGTCATGGTGATCAAGCCCGATCGAACGCCGTCGTCCACATCATGGGCGTTATAGGCAATCGCATCCGCCAGATTGCATAGCTGCGCCTCCAGAGAAGGCTGAGTACCGTCCAGAAAACGCTGAGCCACGCCGCCGGGCTCACGTGCATTCAGCCATTGCGCATTGCTGAGCGAGCAATGCTTGAGAATTCCCTCGCGTGTTTCAAAAGTCAGGTTCAGACCGTCAAAGGCAGGATAACGCTCCTCCAACCTATCCACTACACGCAGACTTTGCAGATTGTGCTCAAAACCGCCATGGGGCTTCATGCACTCATTGAGCGCATCCTGCCCCGCATGTCCAAAAGGTGTATGCCCCAGATCATGCGCCAGACAGATGGCTTCAACGAGGTCTTCATCCAGCCGCAAAGAACGCGCGATGGAGCGCCCCAGTTGCGCCACTTCCAGAGAGTGCGTGAGCCGGGTTCGGAACAGATCGCCCTCATGGTTCACAAAGACCTGGGTCTTGTAAACCAGTCGCCTGAAGGCCGAGGAGTGAACAATGCGATCCCGATCGCGCTGAAAGTCGCTACGCGTGGGAGCCTGGGGCTCAGCAAAGCGACGCCCGCGGCTTTGCTGGGGATGGCAGGCATAGGAAGCCAGAGCGGTCATGCAAATCGCCTCAACAACTCGATGCAATGACTCTAACAGCTATGGACTCGCTTCCCCCAGGGTCTGCTCACATAGCGCCATGCATCAAGCGCAGCAACTCTCGATCACTTCACGCACCAGTGCGTCGGGTGCCGACCTCATCACGGCCTTGCCGGGACCATCGATCAGCACGAAGCGGATTTCACCGGCTTCGGATTTCTTGTCAACCCGCATCAGTTCCAGATAGCGACCCGCATTGTCCTGGGCATCGATGACCGCTGCGCGCACCGGCAAGCCCGCTCGCTCGATCAGCTTGCGCAGACGCGAGACAAAGCCCGCCTCCACCAGGCTAAGACGTTGGGACAGCTCCGCTGCCATCACCATGCCTGCAGCCACGCCTTCACCGTGCAGCCAGTTGCCATAGCCCATGCCGGCCTCGATCGCATGACCGAAGGTATGACCAAAATTGAGAATCGCGCGCAGACCCGCTTCCTTCTCGTCCTGCCCAACGACCCAGGCCTTGATCTCCACACTTCGCTTGACGGCATGGGCGAGCAGGTCGCGGTCGCGGCGCAGCAGGCCATCCATGTTCTGTTCGAGCCAGTCAAAGAACTGCATATCGGCAATAGGGCCGTATTTGATGATTTCCCCCAGACCTGCGCTCAACTCGCGCTCGGGCAGGGTATCCAGCGTGGCCAGCTCGCAGAGCACCAGCTGCGGCTGGTAAAAGGCCCCAATCATGTTCTTGCCCAGTGGGTGGTTGATGGCAGTCTTGCCCCCCACCGAGGAATCGACCTGGGACAGCAGCGTGGTCGGCACCTGCACAAAAGGCACGCCACGCATATAGCTGGCGGCAGCAAAGCCCGTCATATCTCCCACCACGCCACCGCCCAGCGCAAACAGCACCGTCTTGCGGTCGCAGCCGTGTTGCAGCAGGGCATCAAAAATCAGGTTCAGAGTCTGCCAGTCTTTATGGGCTTCACCATCGGGCAGCACCACCTCGTGAACCTGCGCGTATTGGCCGCTCAAGGCCTGCTTGAGCGCAGACAGATAAAGCGGAGCCACGACATCATTCGTCACGACCAGAGCCGCAGCAGCCTTGGGCAATGTCCGCCAAGTGGAGCTCTGGGCCAGCAAGCCCTCTGCAATCACGATGGGATAGCTGCGTTCATCCAGATCAATATGCACTGTTTCCACGTTCAATCTCTCTCAAAATACATAGCAGGCAGTGCATACGGCGCACCGGACAACAAGCTTTCAACGGAATCAGGAATGCTGACCGAGCTCGATCTGCATGGCCACTCGCTGAGCCACCTGCGTAGCGGACAGGCCGCTGCCCGCCACCACAAAATCCGCCACTTCCTTGTAGAGCGGATCCCGGATGGCGTGCAAATCCAGCAAGCGCTGCAAAGGATTGTCCACCTGCAGCAAGGGGCGCTGGGTGTCTCGCTGCAGGCGCTTGGCAATTTCATGCGGTGATGCACTCAGATAGACCACCTGTGCATGCTCGGCCAGCGCTTGCCGGTTCTCGGCCTTCAGCACAGCTCCGCCACCTGTGGCAACCACCGTTTTATCAGATCGCGCCAGCAGCGCCGCCAGCACCTCCTGCTCTACATCCCTGAATCTGGACTCGCCTTCCTTGGCAAAAAAGTCGCGGATCGTGCAGCCAATATGCTCTTCAATGGCAGTATCCACATCCACAAAAGGCATAGACCAACGCTTGGCCAAATAGCGTCCGATGGTGGATTTGCCGGAGCCTGGCAAGCCCACAAGGGCAATATGAAATTTCTTTAGAACAGTCATCGCGTTACCGTCATCCGCCAATCTGGCCAGCCCATGATTCTCGCAGCCCGCAGATATTACAAATGAAAAGGCCCGCATCAACTCGTGCGGGCCCTATGTAAAAACTGATAACAGTTATTTGCTGGTGCTGCGCACCTGGCTCAGCATCTTGGGAGTGATGAAAACCAGCATTTCGCGCTTGCTCGAAGCCTTGGTGTTGCTGCGGAACAAATGCCCCAATACCGGCAGATCTCCGAACAGCGGCACCTTGTTGAGCTGGTTGGTCTCCTCCATCTCAAAGATACCGCCAATCACCACCGTGCCGCCATTTTCGACCAGCACCTGGGTCTTGACATGCTTGGTATCGATGGCGACGCCCTGAGTCGTGGTCTCGCCGCGGCTGTCCTTGTTCACATCCAGATCCAGAATGATGTCGCCTTCAGGAGTGATCTGCGGAGTCACTTCCAGTTTCAGTACGGCCTTCTTGAACGAGATGGTCGTGGCGCCATTCGGCGCAGTCACGGAGTATGGGTATTCCGTGCCTTGCTCGATCAAGGCCTTGTTCTGGTCTGCCGTCACCAGCCGGGGGTTGGAGATGATCTTGCCATCGCCTTCGGCTTCCAGAGCGGACAGCTCCAGGGACAGAAAACGCGACATGGAGCTATTGAAGACAGAGAATGCAACCTGACCCACAGTGTTGATTCCTGAAATACTGGCCGGCAAATTGACAAAATTGCCACTGGGGAATCTGGTGCTTGATCCCGATCCACTACCAGTACTACCAGGCAGAAACTGAGACGATGTCATGGAGGCATTGCTGCCAACAGCCCCTCCGCCGAACTTCACACCCAGCGAACGGCCAAAGGTATCGCGCGCCTCGACAATGCGGGCCTCGATCATGACCTGGCGTACCGGCACATCCAGCGTTGCCAGCAAAGCCTTCATTTCTTCCAGCTTGGTCGGCGTGTCCGTCACGAATAGCTGATTGGTTCGTGGCTCGGAAATGGCCGAGCCGCGCGACGACAGAAAGCGCGTGCTGGATCCTGTACCGCCTGCACCACCGCCGCCTGTCGAAGTCGTGATCTGCTGCAGAATGTCTGCGGCTTTTGCATAGTTGAGCTGAAAGCCTTGCGTGCGCAAAGGCTCCAGCTTCTGGATTTCCATGGCCGCTTCATAGTCACGCTTGGTACGCGCGTCAATCTCGTCCTTGGGAGCGATCCAGAGCACGGAGCCGGACTTGCGCATGCCCAGCCCCTTGGCATCCATGATGATCTGAAGTGCCTGGTCCCAAGGCACATCCTTCAGGCGCAGGGTCAAGGCACCTGTCACCGTATCCGAGGTGACGATATTGAAGTTGGTGAAGTCCGCAATGACCTGCAGCAAAGAGCGCACTTCGATATTCTGAAAATTGAGCGATAGCTTTTCGCCGCTGTAGCCCGGGCCTTGGGTCAACTTGCTGGTGTCGACCTTTTTCTGGCGCACCTCCACCACGAACTGATTGTCACTTTGGTAAGCGCTGTGCTCCCAGTCACCCACAGGGTCAATGCGCATCCGAACACGATCACCTTGCTGGGTGGTCGAGATCGTTTGCACAGGCGTACCGAAATCTCCCACATCGAGCTTCTTGCGCAAATCTTCAGGCAGGGCCGTACGCAGGAAATCCACCGTCAGGCCCTTGCCCTCCTGTCGCAGATCCACCCCCACCTGGCTGCTGCCAAGGCTGACAACAACCCGGCCGGAACCGTCGCTACCACGGCGAAAATCGATACCGCGAATCGGAGCTGCATCAGAGGCGGCCGTCTTGTTCTCGAACACCGGAGCCATGACAGGAGCCGCAGCTGCAGCAGTTGTCGCGGCACCCGCGGGATCAAGCAAAATCAACAGAGATTTGCCCTGGCGCTGCAAGCGATAGGTCGTAGCCGTCTTCAGGTTCAATACCAGACGTGAGCGACCCGATGCTTCCACCAGATTTGCCGAACGCAGATTGCCCTGATTGAATTCAAGCGACGACTTGCCCGAACCATTGCTCACACCCGGAAAATCCAGAGCGATACGCGCCGGAGACTGAACCACGAATCCGGTCGGGTCTGCAGCCAGCGGTTCGGACAGCTCAACACGGACGACCTCGGAGCCTGAATGCAAAGCACCTGTAACAGCCTCAATGCGGGCTTGTGCCCAAGCTGCCGAAGAAAGCAAAAGGCCGCTCAGGGTCAGACCCCAACGGGCCTTCGCCATAGTGCTGCGATTAATACCCATCATTTGCCAACCTCCTGCAACTCCAAAGTGCTTGTTCTTTCAATCCAGTCACCACCGCCATCCTGGACAATTTCTCTCAGCTGGATGGAGTTTTCCGTAATCTTGGTGATCTTTCCGTAGTTCTGCCCCAGATAGTTGCCGACACGCACCTGATAGAGCAGACCGCCGACTTTGACCAAGGCCGTGGGTACGTTCTTTTTGTCGAGACTGCCCACCATGGTCATGGTGTCCAGCGGCTCGGCCTCCAGCGGCTCCTTGCGGCGATTCAGCTCTGGCGTGAGCAAAGCCGTGCTGATGTTGGATTGCGCAGACTCCTTGCGCAGCACCTGGATCAGCTTGAGAGGATTGAAGGGGTCCATGCCATCAGCCCCTGTATAGGCCTGAGGCTTGAAAGGCTTGGGCTCCTCCAGAGGAGTCACACGAGGCCTGGCATTGGCTCGCTCCTGGGCCATCCACTCACGCAGTTGCTCCTCCTCGGAGGAGGTGCAGCCCGCCAGCAAAGCACTGCTCATCAGGACCAGCCAGACAGGGTTCAAGAATGCTCTGCTCATTTCTTCCTCTTGGCCGCGTCGCGCTGCGCCTTGACTTCGTCCGCATCCAGATATCGGAATGTGCGTGCCGTGGCATCCATGGACAGCACATCCGTGTCCTTGCTTCCCGGAGCGATGGACAGATTGTTCAAGGTCACGATACGGGACAGGAAAGCGATATCCGAGGCAAAAGCACCGATGTCGTGATAACGCCCCGTCACCTTCAGGGTGATGGGCAGCTCGGCGTAGTACTCCTTGGTAACCATGGCACCAGGGCGGAATACCTCAAACTGCAGACTACGTCCCAAGCCAGCCTGGTTGATATCGGAAAGCAGAGCTGCCATCTCCGCCTTGCTGGGCAGTTGCTTTTCCAGCTGCGTCACATACTGCTGCACCTGCTCGCGCTGCTTCTTCAAGCCCTCCAGGCTCACTGCCTTGACCATTTTCTTGGAATAGTCTTCGCGCAGAGTCACCTCGGTCGCACGCTCGGCGTCAAGCTCTGCTTCGTAATCCTTCAGGATGACGAACCACAGCAAGGCAGCGACAGCGACTGCAACGGCAACATACAGCAGTGCCTTGGGCAAGGCTGGCCAGACCGAAGGGTCATTGGGATCCAGATTCCGGAATTGGCGCTGAATTCTCTCTTGCAATGCAGCGAAGTCGATGTCCAGAGATTTCTTCTTTTTTGCCATTACTGCGCCTTCACAGAAGAGCTTGCAGCAAGCAGATTTTTCTCCGCATCGCTGGCCCTGGTCAGATTGAAGCGCAATGTGAATGCAGCTGCACGGCGCTTATCCTTGGCAGTCACATCAACCGTCTTGGCCACAATTTCCATCAACTCAGGCTTGGAGAACCAGGACGAGCCATCCGTAAGATTGCGCAGCATCTCGGAAATACGCTCATTCGACTGCGCAGTTCCCTGCATGGTCACCGACAGGCCTTCTTGCTTGATGCTGCTGATGTAGACACCGTCCGGCAGTTGCTTGACCAGCTCATTGAGCATGTATACCGGCAGATTGCGGTCGGACTGGAGATCCTCCACCGCCTTCTGTCGTGCACGCAGAGCGGTGATTTCGGCCTCGAGCCCCTCGATTTCCTTGATCTGTGTTTCCAGGACCTTGATTTCGGAGCGCAGCAGATTGTTCTTGTTCTGCTGGCCCTCGATCATCATCTGGAAGTACCAGTAAATCAGTGCTGCGATCAGCAGTCCACCCAGTGCGCCCAGCACCATATTCACCTGAAACGCTTCTTTACGGCGCTTCTTGGCTGCTTCGCGGTGCGGTAAAAGGTTAATCAGTATCACTCTTGAAACCTCCGCATGGCCAAACCGCAAGAGGTCAGATAGGACGGCGCTTCACGTGCCATCTTCTTCAGACGCACGCCGCTGCCAATTTCCATGCCTTCGAAAGGATTGGCAAGACTGCAGGCACATCCGGTCTGCTGGCTGACGGCCTCCACCAGCCCCGGCAGGGACGACGATCCACCTGCCAGCAAAACATGATCGACGCGGTTATAGGGAGTACTCGTGAAGAAGAACTGCAATGCTCGCGCCACCTCCTGGGTCAGGCTTTGCACGAAGGGCTTGAGCACACCAGCCGCGTAGTCGTCCGGCAATTCGCCGCTGCGCTTCTTGGCCTCTGCTTCTTCCGGAGAAAACCCATACTGGCGTGCAATCAGCTGTGTCAGTTGCGCGCCGCCAAATGCCTGATCTCGCTCATACAGCACTTCCTCGTTGCGAAGCACCTGCATGCTGGTGGTCATGGCCCCCACTTCGAACAACGCAACAATGGCGTCACGCCCGGCATTGGGCAAACGCGACACCAGACGCGTGGCAGCCATCCGGGCGGCATAGGGCTCGATATCGATCACGATGGGCTTGAGACCGGCCGCCTCGGCCAGGCCCTGGCGGTCCTGCACTTTTTCCTTGCGCGATGCAGCGATCAGCACATCCACGTCGCCGGGCGACACCAGCGAAGGCCCTATGACGCAGAAATCCAGACTCACTTCGTCGAGCGAGAACGGAATGTACTGGTTGGCTTCGGACTCGACCTGGACCTCCATTTCCAGCTCGGTCAAACCGGATGGCAGGGTGATCTTCTTGGTGATCACGGCTGCGGCGGGCAAGGCCATGGCGACCTGCTTGGTACGCGTTCCGCTTTTCTTGACCAGGCGGCGCACCGCCTCAGCCACTTCATCGAATTTCTCAATATTGCCGTCGGTGATCCAGCCTTTTTCAAGCGGCTCGATCGCACAACGCTCCAATTGCCACTCGCCGGATTTGCTTTTGGCCAGCTCGACCAGCTTCACGCTGGAGGAGCTGACATCAATGCCAAGCAAAGGTGCAGGCTGACGGCTGAATAAAGAACTCAGAGCAATCAACATGCCCCCCCAGGTTTGTAAGAATGGAAACAAAAGCCAGCAATACCCTGGGATCCTAGCAGCAAGCTATAGCAGCACATGCTTTGCAGCAGCGCTTTGCACCATATTTCGTGGTCAAAAAAAGACAAACTTGTGTAACGTCAAACAACAAGAAAGCTACCCTTTGCCCCCAGTGGTACTTACCCTGTGACTTAGGATTCGACCAAAGCGCGGCCTCCACCCGGCCGCCACGATGCTTTTCTGGGCGGCATTTCTATAATGCCCTACCCCTTGCCAATACTGCGAAATGCCGCCATCAGAACATTCTGCCCACCAGGCTCCTGCGCCTGGCTCCCAAACTCCTAAAAAACGCATGCACTGGTTGCCGCGCTCCATTTTCTGGCTGATCGGACTTGCCGTCGCCGCGGCCCTGGCGGTGTTGCTGGCCGTGGCCGTGGCACTGGCCATGGCCTATCCCAACCTCCCCGATGTCTCCGAGCTCGCAGACTACCGCCCCAAGCTGCCGCTGCGCGTGTATTCCAGCGAAGGAGCACTGCTTGGCGAATTCGGAGAAGAGCGCCGCACCCTGACCCCCATCAACGAGATCCCCAAGGTCATGACGGATGCGGTGCTGGCCATCGAAGACACGCGCTTCTTCGAGCATGGCGGCGTGGACTATAAGGGCATGCTGCGTGCTGCGCTGGCCAACCTGGGCAAGGTCAAGAGCCAGGGGGCCTCCACCATCACCATGCAGGTCGCGCGCAATGTCTACCTCTCTTCCGAGAAGACCTACACCCGCAAGATCTACGAAATCCTGCTGACCTTCAAGCTTGAGCACTTGCTCACCAAGGAGCAGATCCTCGAGATCTACATGAACCAGATTTTCCTTGGCAACCGTGCCTATGGCTTTGCAGCTGCCTGCGAAGCCTACTTCGGCCATCCGCTCAAGGACATCACGGTGGCCGAAGCCGCCATGCTGGCCGGCCTGCCCAAGGCTCCATCGGCCTACAACCCGATCAGCAACCCCAAACGCGCTCGCATCCGCCAGCTCTACATCATCGAGCGCATGGAGGAAAACGGTTTCATCACCGCAGAGCAGGCCAAGCAGGCCCGCGAAGAGCCTCTCAAGCTGCGTACTGCCGCCAATTCGACCCGCGTGCATGCAGAGTACGTGGCCGAAATGGCCCGTCAACTGATCTTTGCCCAATACGGCAGCGATGCCTATACCCGCGGCCTGAACGTCTACACCACCCTCAATGCCGGTGAACAAGAGGCCGCCTACAAGGCTTTGCGCGAAGGCATCATGAACTACGAACGCCGCCAGAAGTACCGCGGCCCCGAGAAGTTCATCACTCTGCCCAGCAACGCTCAGGAGCTGGAAGACGCCATCGACGATGCCCTGGCCAACCATCCCGACAACGGCGATGTGGTTGCGGCCGTGGTGCTGGAAGCATCGCCTCGCAAGATCGTCGCGGCCCGTGCGGACGGTACCCATTTCGAGATCACCGGCGACAACCTCAAGCCCGCAGAATCAGGCCTCAGCCCCAAGGCACCGCCCAATATCAAGATCCGCCCCGGCGCCGTGATCCGCGCCATCAAGAACTCCAAGGGAGCCTGGGAAATCACCCAGCTACCCGAAGTCGAGGGCGCTTTTGTGGCCATGTCCACGCAAACCGGCGCCATCCGCGCGCTAATCGGTGGTTTCGACTTCGAAAAGAACAAGTTCAACCACGTGACCCAGGCCTGGCGCCAGCCCGGCTCCAGCTTCAAGCCCTTCATCTACTCTGCGGCGCTGGAACACGGCTTCTCGCCTTCCACCATGATCAACGACGCACCGATCTTCTTCAGTGCAGCAACCACCGGTGGTCAGCCCTGGGAGCCCAAGAACTACGATGGCCGCTACGACGGCCCCATGACCATGCGCACGGGCTTGAACAAGTCCAAGAACATGATCTCCATCCGCTTGCTGCAGGCCATCGGCCCCAAGACCGGGCAGGAATGGGCGACGCGCTTTGGCTTCGACGCCGCCAAGCAGCCCGCCTACCTGACCATGGCCCTGGGCGCCGGCTCGGTCACGCCGCTGCAGATGGCGGGAGCCTATTCGGTGTTTGCCAACGGAGGCCATCGAATCAACCCCTGGCTGATTGCCCGCGTGACCGACCACAAGGGTCGCATCCTCTCCGAGTTCACTCCACCTGCGGTCAAAGAGCTGCCCCAGGCCATTCCCGAGCGCAATGCCTTCCTCACCGGAACGCTGCTCAACGATGTGGCACGCGTGGGTACGGCTGCACGTGCGCAGGCCACACTCAAGCGCCCCGACCTGTATGGCAAGACCGGCACCACCAATGACTCGGTGGACGCCTGGTTTGCTGGCTACCAGCCCAGCATTGCCGCTGTCTCCTGGATTGGCTACGACACCCCGCGCAACCTGGGCTCGCGCGAAACCGGTGGCGGCCTAAGCCTGCCCATCTGGATCAATTTCATGCAGCATGCGCTCAAGGGCGTCCCCGTCGCCGAAGTACAAACCCCGCCTGGCGTGGTCAATATGGGCGGCGACTGGTATTACGAAGAGAACGCTCGCAACGGCGGCGTCTCCAGCCTCGGCATGGAAGGCGTCTCCGATCCTGGCAACGCTGGCCCGGGTGCCACCCAGCCTCCGGCCGCAGAGGAGCGCAGCCGCATTCTGGACCTGTTCAGAAACTAAGTCCTCCAACAACAAAAAGCCTGCCTCTCATCGAGGCAGGCTTTTTTTATTCCAGCACCCTGAATGTTCAGGCCAGGGCCTTGAACTCCAGAGCCATGCCCGACTGCTCGCTCGCATATTGCGTCAGATTGGCAAAGAACTCGCCAGCCCCCTTGGTGTCCAGCCAGACTTTCTTGTCTTCGTCAAAACGATAGTGAAAGCCGCCAGCCTTGGCCGCCAGCCAGATTTCATGCAGGGGCTTTTGCTGGTTGATGACAATCTGGCTGCGATTGGCAAACACCAAAGTCACCATGCCACCCACGCGCTGGGCATCAAGGTCGGCATCGGTTTCGTCATTGATGCGATCACAGCATTGCTCCACAGCCAGCAGAAGTTGGTCGGCGCGGTCCAGATATTCAAGGTCAGTCATTACAATTTGCCCATGTTGAAAGCCAACCAAATTTTAGTCAGGAGCATTGCCCTTGCGGCTTGTGCGGCGTCCCTGGCAGCACTTTCCGCCTGCGGGCAAAAAGGCCCGCTCTATCTGCCTACAGATCCTGCGGCTCAGGGTCGTGCCACGCTGCCCGAGACACTGGGCATTTCCACCAAGCCCTCCAGTGCCGCAAAACCCGCAGCGAAAGCCACGCCGATCGAGGCTGACGAAATGCCCCAGACCGATGCCAAGCCCTGAGGCTTGATGCACGTCAACATGGTCTCCGGACTTACTCTCTAGAGTGATGGCATCTTGTCCTTTGACAAACTGCCATGTCCATTGAGCTCTATCGCGACAAAAACCACGTCTGTCTGATGTTCACCGACCTCATCGAGGAGGACGGTCAGGCCATTCAGGCCAACCAGTTCCTGATCGTGGACAACGGCACGGGCGCCATCATTGATCCCGGTGGCAACCTGGCTTTCAACGAGCTGTTCATGGGCATGTCGCGGCATTTCCCACCGCAGAAGCTGGCCTATCTGATTGCCTCGCATGCCGACCCGGACATCATTGCCTCGCTGGATCGCTGGATGAGCAGCACCCGCGCACAACTGGTCATCTCGCGCATCTGGGAGCGCTTTGCACCGCACTTCACCAAGGTGGGCAAGACGGAAAACCGCGTCATCGGCGTACCGGACTCGGGCGGACGCCTGCCCTTGGGCAATACCGAGCTGGTGCTGCTGCCCGCGCATTTTCTCCATGCCGAGGGCAACTTCCACTTCTACGACCCCATCAGCAAGATTCTGTTCACGGGCGATCTGGGCGTCTCACTGACCACCGGAGCAGAAGCGCAGAAGCCCGTCACCGACCTCGCTCCCCATATCTCGCGCATGGAAGGCTTTCACCGTCGCTACATGGTCTCCAACAAGATTCTGAGGCTGTGGGTGCAGATGGCACGACAGTTGCCCATAGACATGATCGTGCCCCAGCATGGCGCACCCATCATGGGCAAACAGGCGATTGGCGATCTGTTCAACTGGCTCGAAGGCCTGCAATGCGGAATCGACCTGTTCGACCAGCGCGCTTACCAGCTGCCTTCAGCGGAGATCGACCCGGTATCGCGTCAGGTACGTCCGCCCTTGCGCGCCGTGGCCGGTTGATTGCCTCTGAGTGCACGCAGCACTCGCCAGCCAAGCAAGCTAGCGAGAATGGCCGCATAGACGGCCACCTCGGCAAAGTTGTTCTTGCCGGCGCGCATCCAGAAAAAATGCAGCAAGGCCAGCGGCACCGCCACATAGATGGCGCGGTGCAGCCACTGCCAGCGCTTGCCGCCCAGAGCCCTGAGCATGAACCTGGGCGAGGTGACGGCCAGCACCAGCAGCAGCAGCCAGGTGCTGAAACCCACCAGAATGAATGGACGCTTGGGAATATCGGCCACGATATCGCCCCAGTCCAGCCCCATGTCGAACCAGGCATAGCAAAGCAGGTGCAGGCAGGCGTAGAAGAATACGTACAAGCCCAGCATGCGCCGGTAGCGCACCAGCAGATTCCAGCCGCTGATCTGGCGCAGCGGCGTCACCGCCAGCACGATGCAGAGAAAACGCAGGGTCCAGTCACCCGTGCTGCGCAACAGGGCTTCGGCCGGATTGGCCCCCAGCCCGTCGGTGAACGCCGCATAGAACAGCCATGCGCAAGGCAGCAGGCACAGCGTGAAGACCAGCGGCTTGGCCCAGGGCCTGAGCAACCAGGCCTGCATCAGTAGAACTTCTTCAGGTCCATGCCCGCATACAGCGACGCCACCTGATCGCCATAGCCGTTGAACAGCAGGGTCTTGCGGCGCTTGGCGAACAGCCCGCCCTCGCCGATGCGCCGCTCGGTGGCCTGGCTCCAGCGCGGATGATCGACCTCGGGATTCACATTGGAATAAAAGCCGTACTCGTTGCGTGCCGCCTTGTTCCAGGCCGTGCCCGGCTCCTTGTCGGTCAGGCGGATCGCCACCAGCGACTTGGCACTCTTGAAACCATATTTCCAGGGCACGACCAGGCGCAGCGGCGCACCATTCTGATTGGGCAGAACCTCGCCATACATGCCGAAGGCCAGCAGCGTCAGCGGGTGCATGGCCTCATCCAGCCGCAAGCCTTCGGTATACGGCCAGTCCAGCACACCGCTTCTGAGTCCGGGCATCTGGGCCTTGTCGGCCAGGGTGACGAATTCCACATACTTGGCGCCTGAGAGCGGCTGCACTTTCTTCAGCAGCTCGGACAGCGAGTAGCCCACCCAGGGGATGACCATGGACCAGCCCTCCACGCAGCGCAGGCGGTAGATGCGCTCTTCCATGGGCGCGAGCTTGAGCAGGCTGTCGATGTCCAGGGTCTGCGGCTTCTGCACCAGACCTTCTATGCGCACCGTCCAGGGCCGGGTCTTGAGCGTGTGCGCATTGCGTGCGGGCTCGTCCTTGTCCAGACCGAACTCGTAGTAGTTGTTGTAGCTGGTCACATCCTGGTAGCTGGTGGTCGCCTCCACGGTCATGGCGCCGGCCACCTTGCTGGCCACGCCCTTCAGGGCGGGCAGATGCACGCGATCGGCCGCAGCCAGCGCGTCACGGCCGGCCCAGCCGGCCAGGGTCGCACCCGCCGCCCCCATGGCCAGGGTCTGCAGAAAGTCCCGACGCTGCAGGTATTGGGTCCGAGGCGTGATCTCGCTGCCCAGTGGATGCTCGAAGCCTTGGTTGCGGTGACGTATCAGCATAGGAATGCTCCCAAACGACGATCAAGAGTAGTGCGATTTGGACGCCCCCTGCGTCAGCAAAGTTCCTCCGAACTTCTTAATAAAAAAGGAGCTGCTCACGCTTGATGATCAAAGATTTCAGATTGTTTTCAACCTGAAATCCTTATTCAGTCAGAGCAAGCAGCTCCTGTATTTTGGAGCGTCTGGTGCGAAGCCTACAGCTCGCCGTAGCTATGCAGCCCCGACAGAAACATGTTCACGCCCAGGAAAGCAAAGGTGGTGACGGCCAGACCCGCCAGCGCCCACCAGGCGGACACCGTGCCGCGCAGGCCCTTCATCAGGCGCATATGCAGCCAGGCGGCGTAGTTGAGCCAGACGATCAGCGCCCAGGTTTCCTTGGGGTCCCAGCTCCAGTAGCCGCCCCAGGCCTCGGCCGCCCACAGAGCGCCGAGCACGGTGGCGATGGTGAAAAAGGCAAAGCCCACGGCGATGGCCTTGTACATCACGTCGTCCAGGATCTCGAACGAAGGCAGGCGGGCCGCAATACGCTTGCGCGAGAGCAGGATGCCGGCCACGATCAGGGCCGAGATGCCGAAGTACACCATCCAGTAGCTGCCGCCGTTCTCGGTCGCACCCTTGCGAAAGACGATGGGCTCGAAGCACAGGACCACGCCCAGCAGCCACAGCGGCGCAAGCTTGTACCACTTGGTCTCGGTGGCCTGCTGCTTGATCAGATAGGCAAACGCCACCATGGCCGACAGCGCGAACGTGCCGTAGCCTATGAAGTTGGCTGGCACATGCAGCTTCATCCACCAGCTCTTGAGAGCAGGCACCAGGGGCTGAATCTCATGGGCCTGGCGCACCAGCGTGTACCAGAGCAGAAAGCCCACGGCCGCGCTGACCACCAGCATCACAAAGCCACCCAGGGCACGCGTGTCGTAATGCTGCTCGTAGTACAGATAGAAGATGGCCGTCATCCAGCAGAACATGACGAACACTTCGTAGAGATTGCTGACAGGGATATGGCCGATGTCCGGACCCAGCAGATAGCTCTCGTACCAGCGCACCATGGTGCCGATCAGCGCCATGGCGACGGCCAGCCAGGCCAGGCGCGAGCCCAGCAGCGACATCACCGAGCGCTCGCCCTTGGCAAACACGCCTATCCAGTAGAACGCCGTGCTGATGAAGAACACCATGCTCATCCAGAGGATGGCGGACTGGCTGGAGAGGAAGTACTTCAGGCCGAAGACGGTCTCCGATCGTGCCAGTTCGCCGCCATCTCCTCCCTGGTACAGACCGATGGCCATCAGCGAGAAGCCGGCCACGGTCAGCATCAGCACCGCCAGCGGGCGCCAGAACCAGCCCATCCAGATCATGGCCGGGATGGTCGCCAGCAAAATGCCCTTCTCATACACATCCATATAGGCGGCGTAGCGCTGCAGCGCATAGCCCAGGCCCACGGCCACCACAACCGCGAACAACCAGTCAAACCAGTTGCGGCGGGCAAAATAGCCTTCGTTCAGAGTCAATGTCGTGGTTGCGGTGTTCATACAGAACCTCCGGGAGTCTTCTTTTGTAAGGGCTTGGCCCCGATCAGCTTGTCGGCCAGCATGACGAACTCGCGGTCGCCATCCATGGTCTTGCGGTTGGTGGACAAGGCCATGTTCGCATGGCTGCCACCGTTCGCTGGGGTCAGCCAGATCCAGATGCGGCGGTCACGCACGTACAGCATGGCAAAAACGCCGATGATCAGGAAGAGGCAACCCAGGTAAACAATGTTTTTACCAGGGGCACGCGCCACCTGGAACACGCTGGCCTGGACCTGCTTGAAGTCCTGCAGCATGAAGACCACGGGCGCCGGGTAGAACTGCGCGTCGCTGAGCGAGAACACCGATTGCGTCATGAAGGCCTGGGTCTTTTCGTCGTTCTCGAAAGGCTTGAGCCCCGCCTGCTGGCGCACCTGCTGGGCCAGCTCGAACAGCACGCCATTCAGAATCCGCACCAGCACCTCGCCGGCGCGCTCGCGCTCGGCCTCGGGCACATTGCTGTCCATGAAGTCCGATATCGCCTGCAGACCACCCAGCTGGCGGCCGTCAGGACCCTTGAGCTTGCGGTCCTGACCGGCGAATAGCTCCAGCGCCTTGAGCGCGGACTGCGTCAGCGGCTCGGCCAGTTCGGGCCTGGAGACATCGACCGCACGCTGCACATAGGCGCGCGCCGCCTTCTCGGCCTGGGCCTTGTTCTGCATGGCCTGACGCAGCTGCATAAAGGTGTTCATCGTGCCTTCAGGATCGGCAGGCACGCGCAGATAGCGCATCTGGTCGGCCTGGTTCTCACGCACGCCAAGCAGGAAGACGGGCTGGCCCTCGCCCGTGTCCACGGGCAGCATATAGTTCTGGAACTCGCGCGCCTGACCCGAGGCATCGCGCAGCTTGTAGCCCACGCTGGGGCCGATATTGCGCAAATCCTTTTTGTCCGTGGTCTTGTGGGCTGCGCCCAGACGCTCGTCGATGGCCTGCTTCAGGTCGACCTTGCGCACATTGGTGCCGGCGCCGCCCTTGTCCTGGCCGCCGAAGTTCTCCACATTGATGGTGCGCAGCGCCGTGTACTCCAGCGTCACCTTGTCCTGCTGGCCATCGGCCAGCTTGCGCACGAACTCGGTGGAGTTGCCGATCACGCCCTCCACGTCGAAGGGCTGGGAGACGCCATCCATGGGCACGGCATGGAGCTTGACGCTGGAGCCGCCGTCATCGAAGCTGCTCTGGTAGATCTCGATGCCCTTGTAGCTGGCCGGATGGTTCACTTCCACGCGCTTTTCCAGCTTCTCGCCCGTGGCGCGGTCGTGAATCACTATATCGCTGGCAAACAGCTTGGGCATGCCGGTGGAGTAGTACTCCACGATGAATTTCTTGAGCTCTACCGAAAATGGCAGATCTTGCAGCAAGATGCCATCCGATTGATTCAGGATGGCAGTACCGGACTGCGTGCCTTCGGACACCATGAGGTTGCCCCGGAAGGTCGGATTCTTGATCGACAGACGATGCTCCGGTGCCACATCCGAGATCATGCCGCCACCGGTATAAGGCGTTTTGCCGCCCAGCAGCATCTGGGCCCGCACGATGAGATCGCCGTCAAACAGACCGCCAATACAGATCAGCACGATCGCGCAATGCGCTGCGATATAGCCCAGCTTGTTGGCCGCGCCGGCCTTGGCTGCCAGCATCCAGCCGGTACCGGGCCCGGCCGCCGTGTCGCGCTGCTGCATCTTGACCTTCCAGCCGCCAGACACCAGTTGCTGGCCGATGCGCTTGGCCGCCTCTTCGGTGCTGCCAGCCACATCGGCCTCGGCGCGATGGTGGAAAGCCTTGAGGCTTTGCTCGCGGAGGTTCTCCTTGTAATTGCGGATATCGGCCAGATATTTGGGTGCATGGCGGCTCACGCACAACGAGGTGCTGATGACCAGGAAGGCCAGAATCAGCAGAAACCACCAGGCGCTATAGACCGCATTGAGCTTGAGTGCCAGAAACAGCTGCGCCCAGAAGGGACCGAACTGGTTGACATAGTTGACCAGCGGTTCATGTTGCTTGAGCACCGTGCCGATGACCGATGCGATGCAGATCACCGTGAGCAGTGAAATCGCAAAGCGCATGGAGGCCAGCAACTCCAGAGTCGCGCGCACTGCCTGTGAGCGAGAGGAGTCACGATCGCGAAGTGGAAGGTCTGACATGAGGATGAGATAGAGCCGAACGCAAAAAGGCGGGCCATCTGCTGAACTAGCCGATGGGCCCGCCTGACTTGGGGGGTGCCAGATGCCTGAAAGTTCCCGGAGTCACCCGCGCATCTGATGAAAAGGATTTTTAACGCAAGCCAGCTATATAGTCTGCCACGGCCTTGATTTCGCGATCATTAAGCTTGGCAGCAACCTGGGCCATGGGAATGCTATTGCTGCGCTTGCCGTCGCGGAAATCCGTCAACGACTTCATGGTGTATTCCGCATGCTGCCCCGACAGACGCGGGTACTGTGCCGGGATGCCGGAGCCGTTGGGACTGTGGCAGCTCGCGCAGGCGGCAATCTGGCGCTCCTGAATGCCGCCGCGGTAAATGCGTTCGCCCAGGGCAATGGAGTCCTTGTCCTTGGAGAAGCCGTTCTTGGGTGCCTGGGTATGCAGCCAGGCCGCAATGTTCTGCATGTCGCCATCGCTGAGCGTGGCGGCGAAGCCCTTCATCACCGGGTCATTGCGCTTGCCATCCTTGAACTCGCGCAGCTGTTTGACCAGATACTCGGGGTGCTGGCCGGCCAGCTTGGGCTGCAGGGGAATGGTGGAATTGCCGTCTGCGGCATGACAGGCGGCGCAAACCGCCCCATAACTGGCTTGCCCTTTGGCAGCATCCGCCTTCACAGGTGTTTCTCCCGCCGAAAATGCGGGGAAGGCAGGTGCTGCGAAAATGGCAGCAGTCAGCAAAGAGGCAAGCAACTTCATATCAAGGGGCTGGGTCTATTGTTGAGAGCGCGAATCCGTCAAATTCTACAATGGGCCTCCCTGAAATAGTTACCGTCATGACCCATGCTTCCCCGGATACCACTACCGGAAAAACACTTTCTTTGATCGACAGCAAGCTTGCGATGGGCTGGATGCACACCGCACGCTTTTTCACGACCGCGGCCCAGCTCAACCAGCTGCCCAGGGTTGACGTTCCCGAGATTGCCTTCGTCGGCCGCTCCAACGCCGGCAAGTCCACTGCCATCAATACGCTGACCCAGCAAAAGCAGCTGGCCTTCGCTTCCAAGAAGCCCGGCCGCACCCAGCACATCAACCTGTTCGCACTGGGCAAGCAGGGCGTGACCGATGCCGTGCTGGCCGACTTGCCCGGCTATGGCTACGCGGCCGTCTCCCGCACCGACAAGGAGCGCTGGCAGCGCGTCATGCTCAACTATCTGATGAGCCGCGAAAGCCTCTCGGCCGTGGTGCTGCTGTGCGACCCGCGTCTGGGCCTGACCGAACTCGACGAAGCCCTGCTGGATGCCATCCGCCCACGCGTGGAGCAAGGTCTGAAGTTCCTCATCGTGCTGACCAAGGCCGACAAGCTGACCCGCGCCGAGCAGGCCAAGATCCTGTCCATCACCAAGCTCAATGCGGGCGGTGGCGAGGTGCGCCTGTTCTCCGCCCTCAAAAAGCAGGGCGTGGACGATGTGGCTCAGCTGCTGTGGCACTGGTGCCACCCCGAGGGGTTGCCCCAGGCAGGTTTGCCCCAGGCGGGATTGCCCCAGGCTGCTCCCGTCACCCAAGCGACGCCCGCGGACGAGACACCTGCGCAAAATCAGCCATAGGCGCTTATCTTGCAAGCGCCAGAAGCTACAAAAAGGAGAGCTTCATGGTCACGACTTGCATGCATACCCTGTCCACAGGGGTTGAACTGGAATGCCGCACCAGCGGCGAGCCGGGTCAGCCCCTGTTGCTGTTTCTGCACGGCTTTCCCGAAGGGGCCTTCATCTGGGATGGGCTGCTTGCGCAGTTTGGCAGCCGCTACCGCTGCGTGGCGCCCAATCTGCGCGGCTACGGCCGCTCCAGCCAGCCCACGGCCATCAGCGACTACCGCGCCAAATATCTGGTGGAGGATCTTGCGGCCTTGATTGCGCTGGAGAGCCGCGACAAGCGCGCTGCCTGCGTGATTGCCCATGACTGGGGCGGCGCCGTGGCCTGGGGCCTGGCCAACCGCTATCCCCAGCAGCTTGAGCGGCTGCTCATACTGAATTCCCCGCATCCCGGCAGCTTCTTGCGCGAGCTTCAGTCCAACCCAGTGCAGCAGTCCGCCAGCCAGTACATGCATTTTCTGCGCCGGCCCGATGCGCCCGAGCTGCTGGCCGAAAACGGCTGGCAGCGCATGCTGGGATTCTTTCAGAACCCCGACGGCAGCACGCCCGCATGGCTGACGCCCGAGCGTCAGCAGCAATACCGCGAGCATTGGGACCTGGGCGTACACGGTGCCTGCATGTTCTACGCTGCCAGCCCGCTTGTGCCGCCTCGGCCCGGCGGCAGCGCCGATGAGCTGCAGGACATTCGCGAGCTCAGTCTGCCCGCTGAAATGCTGCACATCCCTGTGCCGGTACGCATTCTCTGGGGGGATAGCGACCTGGCACTGCAACCTGCTCTGCTGCATGGGCTGGAGCAATGGGTGTCGCAGCTTGAGATAGAGCATCTGCAAGGCTGCAGCCACTGGGTGGTCCATGAGAGGCCTGAGGCCGTGCAGCGCGCATTGACGGAGTTTCTGACGCCAGGTCGCTCCTGAAAAAGGAAGCAGCCGGCCTCCTTCCACCTGGGCTTTCAAGCCGCCTTGATGTTTATTCTTTGGAATACAGCGATGGCTCGCCATCGGGCCGCGTCTTGAAGCGCTTGTGCACCCAGTAATACTGCGGAACCATGGTCATGATGGCAGCCTGCAGCTCACGGTTCATGCGCGCAGTGTCGGCCACATGGTCGTCAGTCGGAAAGTTCTCCCAGGCCGGCGTCAGCTCGGCCACATAGCCTTCAGGCGTCATGCGGTTGTAGAGTGCCACCACCTTGGCCTTGCCCAGGCGTGCAAAGCGCGAAAGCGAGGGAATCGTGGCCGTGTTCTGCACCGCAAAAAAGGGAACGAACACCGAATCGTTCTTGCCATAGTCCATATCGGGCAGCAGATACAGCAGCCCGCCCTTGCGCAGGCACTGGATGATGGGTTTGACGCCATCGGCACGGTTGAGCATCTTCACGTTGCCGAAGCGCTGACGGCCATTCATAAACCAGGCATCCAGGTCCGGGTCGGGATTGGTGGCAAAGATGGAGGTGAACTCGCGCTCGGTATTGAGCGGCAGGGCCAGGCCGCCGGCATCCATGCTGTAGAAATGCGGCGCAAAGACGATGGTGGGCGTATCGCCCTCCAGTTCATGCGTGGCTCCGATCAGCTTGACACGGCTGCGCACCAGTTCCTCCGAGCCGAACCACAGCCAGCTTCTGTCGAGAAAAGTCTGGCAAAAGACCTCAAAAGACTCCTTCGCCCAGGCCTTGCGCTGCACCTCAGGCACATCGGGAAAGCACAGTTCGAAATTGCGCAGCGCGATGCGCCGGCGCTGGCCCGCCACCACAAACAGCACCCGTCCCACAAACTTGCCCAGGCCACGCAGCACGGGCAGCGGCAGCTTGGCCAGCACATGCATGCCGGCAATGGCGATCTTGCTGGCGCTCATGCCTTCTCCCCCAAGAGTTGCTTGTCTTCACGTGGCTGCTTGTAGCGGCCATAGCCCCACAGATATTGCTGCGGAGACTGACGAATGGTGGTTTCCATGGCGCGATTGATAAGCGCCACAGTGGCTTCCAGCGATTGAGATTCGGGCACAGGCAATTCCTCTAGATACAGCGTGTAGCCCCGCCCCCAGGACTTGCGCTCGCACCGCGCCACGATCACCGTGGCCCCGGTTTGCAGCACCAGGCGTGCTGCCAATGTCATCGTATACGCATCACGACCGAAAAAAGGCGACCAGATACCCAGACCATTGGGCGGCACCTGATCGGGCAGCAGCCCCACGGCTGCCCCCTGACGCAGCGCCTTGATCATCTGACGCACGCCTGCCAGGGTGGTGGGAACGGCCTGAACGCCAGGACGATTGCGCGCGGTTTCCAGAATTTCGGCCAACCAGCCCTGGCGTGCGGGGCGATAGAGCACGGTAATTGCGCCATGCCGATCCGACCAGCGCCGCGCTGCGGCCTGCACGGACATCTCGAAGCAACCCAGATGTGGCGTGAGAAAGACAATGCCCTTGCCCTTGGCATATGCCTGTTCGGCGCATTCGCCATTGACGATGTCGCAATCCGGCAAACGGCCCAGCCAGATGCGCGGCATCTCGAACACCATGCGACCTGCATGTCCCACGGCTGCCCTGACCTGGGCAAAGGCATAGCCAGCCTGCGCCGCATTGGCTGCAAATCGGCGCCGATAGGTGGGAGATAGCGCCCAGGTCACCCACCCCATGGCAGCGCCAAGGCCATGCAATAGCCATAAAGGCAGTGCAGCAAACAATCGAAACAGGGAAGGCATTAGAATAGCGGGGTCGCTGAGTTAAAGAGCAACTTGCAGGGCGACGTAAAAACAAAACTGCTAAAGCGTTCGCCAGACTTCGAAGCTCGGGCAACGCAATTGCCCAAGCTACAAGGAGTTATATCAATGGCGAACAGCGATTTTCTGTTTACCTCGGAATCGGTTTCTGAAGGCCACCCCGACAAGGTTGCCGACCAGATCTCTGACGCGATTCTGGACGCTATTTTCACCCAAGACCCGCACAGCCGCGTGGCTGCCGAGACACTGACCAACACCGGTCTGGTGGTATTGGCCGGTGAAATCACCACCGGTGCGAATGTGGACTACATCCAGGTCGCACGCGACACCATCAAGCGCATCGGCTACGACAACACCGAATACGGTATCGACTACAAGGGTTGCTCGGTGCTCGTCGCCTACGACAAGCAAAGCCAGGACATCGCCCAGGGCGTGGACAAGGCCAGCGATGACGAGCTGAACACCGGCGCTGGCGACCAGGGCCTGATGTTCGGCTACGCCTGCGACGAAACGCCCGAGCTGATGCCCGCGCCCATCTATTACGCACACCGTCTGATGGAACGCCAGGCCCAGTTGCGCAAGGATGGCCGCCTGCCCTTTCTGCGCCCCGACGCCAAGAGCCAGGTGACCCTGCGCTATGTGGACGGCAAGCCCCACAGCATCGACACCGTGGTGCTGTCCACCCAGCACAGCCCCGATCAGTCGGAAACGGCAACCAAGATGAAGGCATCTTTCACCGAAGCCATCATTGAGGAAATCATCAAGCCCGTGCTGCCTTCGGCCTGGCTGCAAGAGACCAAGTACCTGATCAACCCCACGGGTCGCTTTGTCGTGGGCGGCCCTCAGGGTGACTGCGGCCTGACCGGCCGCAAGATCATCGTGGACACCTACGGCGGTGCCTGCCCCCATGGCGGCGGCGCCTTCTCCGGCAAGGATCCAACCAAGGTGGACCGCTCGGCCGCCTACGCCGCCCGCTATGTGGCCAAGAACGTGGTGGCCGCTGGTCTGGCGCGCCAGTGCCAGGTGCAGGTCGCTTACGCCATCGGCGTGGCCCGCCCCATGAACATCACCGTGTACACCGAAGGCACGGGCGTGATTCCCGATGCGGAAATCGCCAAGCTGGTGGCCGCGCATTTCGACCTGCGCCCCAAGGGCATCATCCAGATGCTGGATCTGCTGCGCCCCATCTACAGCAAGACTGCGGCTTACGGTCACTTCGGCCGCGAAGAGCCCGAGTTCACCTGGGAACGCACCGACAAGGCAGCTATGCTGCGTGCCGCCGCCGGTCTGAAGTGATTTGCATGCCCGCCAGGCGGGACTGAGCGCCCGAGTCATCGGACCTTCATGAAAAAGCCACCGCAAGAATTTGCGGTGGCTTTTTTTGTTGTCGGATCAAGCCGACAAGGATTTTCCCCAAATGAGCACCGCAAGCCTGCGCCCGGCGGCTTAGGCTTGAGACATCACTTCAGACAAAGGAGTTCCGATGCTCAAGTGGGCCATTATTTTTGCCATCATTTCCCTGGTAGCCGGTGTTTTCGGCTTTACCGGCGTAGCCGCAGGCGCAGCCGGCATAGCCAAGATCCTGTTCTTTATTTTCATTGCCGTTGCCGTGATCTTCGTGGTTCTGGCCCTGCTGGGCATTGGCGCAGTCAGCTAGTCGACGCGCCCGACCCGAAACACCAACCCGAATGCCTGCCTTGTGCAGGCATTTTTCATGCAGGCCGACCCTAGAACGCGCTTACGAGCTCAAAGCCCCCGGGCAGTCAGCGCCAGCGTCTGGCTGAAGCCGGGCTTGGCGCGGTAAAGCTGGGCGGGCCGGTGCGCCCCGCCACCCTGCATGGCCCCAGGCACTGGCTCCAGCCAGTCCATCTCGTCCATCTTGCGCCTGAAGCTGACCTTGTTCAGCGGCTCGCCCAGAATGTTTTCATAGACCTGCTGCAGCTGCGGCAGTGTGAAGGTTTCGCCGCACAAATGCACGGGCAAGGAGGAATACAGGCTTTTGCTGCGCACGCGCTCCAAGGCGGAGTCCAGGATGGCACGGTGATCGAACGGCAGCTGCGGCAGGGCCGAGAGCGGCACCACGCTGATGTCGGCGCGATCGGGCGGCAGGTTCTGCACGGGCAGCAGAGCGCAATAGGCGATTGCCACCGACCAGCCGCGCGGATCGCGTGCCGGGCCGCTGAAAGTGGCCAGCTGCTCCAGATACGCACCTTCTATGCCCACCTTGGTTCTGAGCACGCGCGCCGCACTGGCCTTGGCGTCCGCATCCTCATCGGTATGAATAAAGCCGCCGGGCAAGGCCCACACCCCGGCAAAAGGCGCAGCCTGACGACGTAGCAGCACGGCATGCAGCTGCTGCTCCACCAGAGTCAGCAGCACCACATCCACACTGACCTGCACCGCTTCCCTGCGCTCATCGCTTTGATTCATTTTTTTACCAACTTCGTTTTTCTTTCCTGATTATTTCACATCAACTCAAAAATACTTAGTTGCAAAAATATTTTAAGTGTTTTAGACTGCAGACATTGCATCTAGCATGAAAGCTGAACACCATGAGTCATCCACAAGCCCAGCTGCTCATCATTGACCCGCAAAACGACTTCTGCGATCTGCCTGCCGACTGGTGCCCCCGCTCACCAGACAACAATCAGCTGATAGCACCCAGCCTTCCGGTGACAGGTGCTCATGCCGATATGCAGCGCCTGAGCAGCTGGATGGCAGCCCAGGCAGACAAGCTGGACCAGATCACCATCACTCTGGACTCGCACCAGGCTTATGACATTGCCCACCCCGCCTTCTGGCAGCAGCGCGATGGCCGTGCCGTCCTGCCATTCACCCCGATCACGGCGGCGCAGGTGCGTGCCGGCGACTATGCGCCGCGCAACGCTGGCGAGCGCGAACGAACGCTGCAATACCTGGGCCAGCTGGAGGCCCAGGGCAGCTACACCCTGATGGTCTGGCCGCTGCACTGCGAGATAGGCAGCTGGGGCCATGGCATCCATGCCGGCGTGCTCGCGGCCTGCCGCCAGTGGCAGGAGCTGCAGCACCGTGCCACCCGCCATGTCTTCAAGGGCATGAACCCCTGGACCGAGCACTACAGCGCCATTCGTGCCGAGGTTCCCGATCCGCAGGATGGCGAGACCGGCCTGAACACCGCCTTGCTGGCCCGGTTGCGCCAGAGCAGCACCCTGGTGATCGCGGGCGAGGCCAGCAGCCACTGCGTGCGCGCCACCACCGAGCACATCGTGGAGCACTGGTGCAGCAGCGACTACTCGCGCATCGTGCTGCTGACGGACTGCATGAGCCCGGTCGCCGGATTCGAGGCCGCGCACCACGACTTCCTGCAACGCATGCGTGCAACCGGTGTACGCTGCGAAACCAGCGCCAGCTTTGGCTTATGAGACAAATCAGCCTCTAGCAATTATGGATAAAGCGCTAGCAGCTCATATTTTTGAAAAGAAAAACAGCATGAAGCCCATCATCACCAGCCTGCTGGACACCGACCTCTACAAGTTCACCATGTGGCAGGCCATGCTGCACCGCCACCCCCAGACCGAGGCCGAGTACGAATTTGTCTGTCGCACGCCCACGGCCTTCCCGCTGGCCGAGCTGCTGCCCGAGGTAGAGCGCGAGCTGGACGCCCTGTGCAGTCTGCGCTTTGACAAGGGCGAGCTGGACTATCTGGCCGGTCTGCGCTTCATGAAGAGCGACTTCATCGACTTTCTGCGCATCTTCCAGTTCCAGCGTGCCTTCATCCGCGCCTGGGCCGAAGGCGACCGGCTGCATATCGTGGCCAGGGGCCCGCAAGTCCATGTGATGGGCTTCGAGATCTATGTGCTGGCCATCGTCAACGAGCTGTACTTCCGCCGCTTCGATGCCGAGGCCGCCCTGCTCGAAGGCCGCAAGCGCCTGCAGGTCAAGCTGGCCCAGCTCAAGCACCTGGCTGTCGAGGCCAAGCTGCACAATCCCTTCGAGCTGTTTGACTTCGGCGTGCGTCGCCGCTTCTCGGGAGCCTGGCAACGCGAGGTGGTGCAGGCTTTTGCGCAGGAAACCGCGCAGTGGTTCAAGGGCACGTCCAATGTGCTGCTGGCGCGCGACCTGAATCTGGTGCCTATTGGAACCATGGCCCATGAGTATCTGCAGACCTATCAGGCCCTGGGAGTGCGCCTGCGCGACTTCCAGGTAGCCGCCCTCGAGGACTGGGTGCAGGAATACCGCGGCGACCTCGGTATCGCCCTGACCGATACCGTGGGCATGGACGCCTTTCTGGCCGACTTCGACATGTACTTTGCCAAGCTTTTCGACGGCCTGCGCCATGACTCCGGCGATCCGTTCGAATGGGGCGAGAAGGCCATTGCCCACTATGACAAGCTGCGCATTGCCCCGCAGAGCAAGCGTCTGGTGTTCTCGGACGGACTGGATCTGGACATGGCCCTGGCGCTCTACCACCGCTTTGCCGACCGCATCCAGTGCGGCTTCGGCATAGGCACGCGATTGACCAATGACATGGGACTGACCACGATCAATATCGTGATGAAGCTGACCCATGCCAACGGCCAGCCCGTGGCCAAGATTTCGGACTCGCCCGGCAAGACGCTGTGCAACGACGAGACCTATCTGGCCTATCTGCGCCAGGTCTTCAACATCCCTGAGCCTGCTGCCAAGGCAGCTTGAATCTTCGGAGGCAACCATGCTGAAAGTCACCCTCGCCCAGCTCAACTACATGGTGGGCGACATCAGCGGCAATATCCGCCGCATGAGAGAGGCCGCAACCAGGGCCGCAGCCGAGCAGGCCGACCTGGTGGTATTTTCCGAACTGTCGCTGTGCGGCTACTACCCCGGCGACCTGCTGGACGAGCCCAGCTTTCTCCAAAGACTGGATGCAGGTCTTCAGGAGCTGCTGCAGGCCACGCGCCAGTTTCCCGATCTGCACTGGGTCGTGGGCGCCCCCACGCGCCACGATGGCCCCGGCAAACCGCTGCACAACAGCCTGCTGGTGCTCAAGAACGGACAAATCCGCCTGCAGTACGACAAGCAGTTGCTGCCCACGTACAACATCTTTGACGAGCGCCGCCATTTCGAGCCTGGAGCCGACACGGCCAAGGTGCTGCGCGTGGGCAACTGCCAGGTGGGCTTTCTGGTCTGCGAGGACGGCTGGAACGACCAGGGCGCCGACTACGCCACCAACCCCTTTGTACGCATGGGCGATGCGGCCCCCGACCTGGTCATCAGCATCAACGCCAGCCCCAGCCACCTGGGCAAGCGCGAGCAGCGTCATGAGATATTCACCCAGGCGGCGGCACGCCACAAGCTGGCCATCCTCTACATCAACCAGATCGGCGGCCAGGACCAGATCGTGTTCGACGGCGCCTCGTTTGCCGTGGAGCCCGAGGCCGGCCTGGTGTTTGAAGCCAGACGCTTCGAAGAAGATGTCTGCACACTGGAGCTGAATGCGCAGGGCCGGTTTCAGGCCCGCGACGGCACGGCCTTGCCTACCGTGCCGGCGCAAGGCCTGCCCACCATGGAGTTCTACCGCCAGCAGATCGTGCTGGGCCTGCGCGACTATGCGCGCCGCTGCGGTTTCAAGCAGGTGGTGGTGGGCAGCTCGGGCGGCATCGATTCGGCACTGACGCTGGCCCTGGCCGTCGATGCCCTGGGAGCAGACAACGTGGTCGGCATCACCATGCCGTCCAGCTACTCCTCGGCTGGCTCGGTCGACGACTCGGTGCAGCTGTGCCGCAATCTGGACATCAGACTGTACGAGCACCCCATCAAGGAGCTGGTCACCACCTATGCACGCCAGTTCGAGGCCAGCTTTGGCGAACCGCTCAAGGGTCTGGCGCTGGAGAATCTGCAGGCCCGCGCACGCGGCACCACGCTGATGGAGTTTTCCAATGCCTTCGGTCATCTGCTGCTGACCACGGGCAACAAGTCCGAAGTCTCGGTGGGCTATTGCACCCTGTATGGCGACACCAACGGCGGTCTGGGCCTGCTCGGCGATCTGTACAAGACCGAGGTCTTCGAGCTGTCACGCCATATCAACCGCCATGCGGGCCGCGAGCTGATCCCGCAGGCCATCATCGACAAGCCGCCCTCGGCCGAGCTGGCTCCCGGCCAGAAGGACGAGGACAGCCTGCCGCCCTATGCCGTGCTCGACGAGATTCTCAAATGGCATATCGAGGGCCAGCATCTGTCCAGCAAGGAATATGCGCAGGCCGCAGCCTTTGTGGCCAAGCTGCGCACCGAAGCCGGCGGCCCCGAAACCATTGCCCGCGTGCAAAAGCTGGTGTTCCGCAGCGAATACAAGCGCCGCCAGGCTCCGCCCATGCTCAGAGTACGCCCACGGGCCTTTGGCACGGGCCGGCAGATGCCGATTGCGGCACACTACGAGTAGCAATGCCCGACACCCGCTTGAGACATGGTGGCAAAGCCCTGCCGCATCTTGGGTGCTGCAAAGCGCTTGGCGGCCTGTCTCGAATGCCGATTTTGGCTGTGCCGGGCCTGGTTACCATTTAAAAAGTGAGCTACTTCCGCTTACCCAGTAAGCGTCTAGCGCGTTTTTTACCCATATTCGCCCTTGCGGGCACCGATTTCTGTACGGGTTTCGCTCTCATGCCTCAAGCCAGTCCCAACACTTCCAGCAAGCGTGTCATCGCCGCCGCACCCGAGACTCTGCCCACCTCCATGCCCCTGCATACCGCTGTGCTGATCGGCCGCTTTCAGCCACTGCACAACGGCCATATGGCCTTGCTGCATGCTGCACTGGAGCGGGCTCGCCAGGTCGTGGTGGTACTGGGCAGCGCCTGGCAGGCCCCCAATCCCAAAAACCCATTCAGCTGGCAGGAGCGCGCGCAAATGTTGCGCAATGCGCTATCGAAAGAGGATGCCGAGCGCGTGCGCTGCGTGCCCGTGCGCGACTATTACAACGAGCCGCTGTGGGTACATGCCGTGCGCGAAGCCGTGCAGGCCCATGTACCCGAAGGCGCTAGCGTGGCCCTGGTCGGGCACTTCAAGGACTCAAGCAGCAGCTATCTGGCCCGCTTTCCGGGCTGGGAGCTGATCAGCCTGCCTCGCCTGGGCCAGTTCGATGCCACTCCGCTGCGCGAAATCTTCTTCGGTGAAGGAGGCGCATCGCCCGAGACCATGGATGCCGCTCTGACCAGGCTTTCCTCCCAGATGCCCGAGAGCACGCTGGACTTTTTGCGCCGCTGGGCCCAGACACCGCTGTATCTGCGCCTGCAAAAAGAGTGGCATATGCTGCAGGACTACAGGCGGGCCTGGGCCAAGGCACCTTATGCACCGGTGTTCGTCACCGTGGATGCGCTGCTGCGCTGCCGTGCCAAGGGCCAGGACCAGGTGCTGCTGATCCAGCGCGGCCATGCTCCGGGCCAGGGCCTGTGGGCGCTGCCCGGCGGCTTTCTCGAGCAGCGTGACAGCCTCTGGCAATCCTGCATGCGCGAGCTGCGTGAAGAAACCTGCTCCTCCATCAGCGAGGCGGATCTGCTCGCAGCCCTGCAGGCCGTGCAGGTCTTCGATCACCCGGACCGCAGCCTGCGCGGGCGTACCATTACCCATGTGCACTATCTGGATCTGGGCGTACAGCCCAGCCTGCCTCCGGTACAGGGCGCGGACGACGCCGCCCTGGCCCGCTGGGTACCGATTGCCGATCTGCCCCGCATGGAGGCCGAGTTCTTCGAGGACCATTTCCAGATCCTGTGCCAGTTCCTGCCCGTGACTCTGGCTCAGAGCGAGCCTGAGCGTCAGGTCGCCTGATACATCAAAACCATAGCTGCAAGCGCTTGCTCATCAAGCGCTGGAGCCACTTTTTCCTGATATTTAATGAGCCAGCTCCATATCCGCCCCGCCACCGAGCAAGACATCGACCTGATCCTGCACTTTGTGCGCGAACTCGCCATCTATGAAAAGGCCGAGCACGAGGTCAAGGCCACGCCAGACCATGTGCGCCGCACGCTGTTCTGCACCAACCCAGCCGTCTTCGGCCTGATCTGCGAGATCGAGGGCAAGGCCGTGGGCTTTGCCGTGTATTTCTTCAACTATTCCACCTGGCAGGGCCAGCACGGCCTGTACCTGGAAGACCTGTACATCACGCCCGACGCACGCGGCCACGGCGCCGGCAAGGCCCTGCTCCAGCATCTGGCCCGGATTGCCATGGAAAAGGACTGCGGTCGCTTTGAATGGAGCTGCCTGGACTGGAACACCCCCTCCATCAAGTTCTATGACAGCCTGGGCGCCCTGCCGCAGACCGAGTGGATCCGCTATCGCATGACGGGCTCAGCCCTGCAGGCCATGGCCACGGGTGACAAACAGGCTTGAGCCACAATCCGGATCATCCAGAGTGATGTGTGAAGCCCTTCGAAGTGATGTGCGTCCCTTTGCAGATTGAGAGTACGCAACATCAACAATGCGGCGCGTTCGCGCTTGCGCCAAAATGAATGGTTTTGCAAAACAATAACAAAGGCGGCAATCAGTGCTGACCTTTCACACTATCTCTGGAATCCAGAATGCCAAGCTATCAAGAACTCATCGCTCAGAAAAATGCGCTGGACAAGCGCATCGAAGAAGCGCGCAGCACCGAAGCCAAGGAAGCCCTGGCCACCATCAAGCAACTGATCGCCACATTCGGCTTTACCTCTCAGCAGGTCTTCCCCTGGAGGCCTGAAGAAAAGAAAAAGATCGAGGCCAGGTACTACGACCCCGAAAGCGGCGCGACCTGGACTGGCCGCGGCAAGCCCCCGAAGTGGATCGAAGGCAAGGACCGCAGCCAGTACGAAATCAAGACCACGCCTACCGTGGACTTCAACGCCCCTCGCGACGAAAAGAATCCGTTCCCGGTTCAGTAAGCGCCCCGGCCCGTTCAGCCGCCAGCAGCCTGCTCCGTCGGCAGTGGCGCCTTGAGCATGCGCACCAGTGCCGTCACGTTCAGGCACTGGATGAGCAGATCTCCGTCATTGGCGCGGATCAAGCGGTCCACCAGCCGATCTGCTGCACCTGCCATTGCAGGGGCCAGTCGCAACTGCCCGCTCTCGAAGCGCACCACGCCCTCGAGATCGCTGACCAGCACGCCCAGCTTGAGCCCCTGGTGCTCCAGCACGATCACCTGGCTTTGCGCCGTCCTGGTCACGGGCTTGCCAAAGAGCAGCGCTCCCAGATCGAAGACCCAGACATAGCCGGCCACGACTCCCTGGCTGCGCCGCGCCAGCGTTCCCACGCAGTGCGGCAAGCGTCCGGCCGAAACGGGAGCGATGGCCGAGGCACTCTGGGCCTCGAGCACGCAGGCCGCATCGACGGCAAGCACGCTGCGCCCGACAAAAAAAGTCGCCATCTCCATGCCGTACGCGCTGCCCCGGCTGGCCGCAGCCAGGCTCTGCACCCTGGTATTGCGGCGACAGACAGCCGCCTGGGCATCGTCCTGCACGGCACCAAAAGCCTGCACGGACAGCGCAAGCACCTCTTCGCGATAGCCGTCGCTGCGCTTGAACTCCCGGTAGCCGCTGCCCGCCGTGATCGCCACCACGCAATACTGCCCCTGATACACCATGGCACGGGCCATGCTCTGGCCTGGCGCCAAGGCCAGCATTTGCGGCGGCAGATCCAGCCGCATGCCCGGCTGCAGTTGCACATCCGACGAGGACATGACCATGCCCGCACGGTTCAGGTAGGCCACCTGTCTGCTGCTTGCGCCTCCTGCCTGCACGCCGGTCACGCTTTCCAGCATGGCCGTGAACTCACGCTGTGCATGAAACACCAGGCCGATCCCGCCCAGCACCACCCCGTCAGCGTTGCGTATGGCCGCGTGATAGACATAGGTCGAGCCGTCCTCCTCATGCTGAACACAAGGGCGCCATGGCGAGACGTGATAGGCCTGGGTTCCGCCCAGCGCCAGAACCTGCTGCAGGCTGTCCGTCTCTATATAGGTATCCAGCAGCCCACGGACCTCTGCATCGGAGCGCCCTCGCTGACTGACGGCCACGACCCTGCCTCGGACGTCATAGACCATGATTTGCTGGTAGACCGTATACAGGTCGTGAATGGCGGTGAGCAGCGCACAGGCCTCGCTCACCTGATCTGGGGCCGTCTCGCCCAAGGCCTGGTCCTCGAGCAATTCGGACAGCTGCGGCGTCAAGGCCCACCAGCGGCAGTCGTTGGCACGCTCGTAGAGATTGCGATCAAGCAGATCCACCAGCAGACTGCTCAAGAGGCTGTTGTCTCTCAGTGCGGTATTGAGCACCGTGCCGTAGAGCGCATCGATGGACCGGGAGAAGACCTCGTTGGTCCTGGCCCCGGTCTCGCCAATCTGCTCCAGCACGGCCTGCAGCCGCGTGCTGTCCATCTGCTTGCCTGCCGTCATGACGCGGCCGTTCCAGACCACGCGGCGTATGGTATCCGCTGCGCTGCGTATGGCGTGCAGGGGCGGGCAGAAGCGATGTGCATGCGCCAGCAGGCCCTGGGCCACGGCAGCGTCCAGCCCATCCAGTCCGGCCTGCTGCTGGAGCCCGAAGGCCAGCTCCAGCGGTGTCATGATCTGCGCCCGCCAGCCCTGGGGGCCCATATAGCCTTGATAGCCTGCCGAGGCCGCCGATTGCACCAGATAGGTGCGTCCGCCATGTACATACAACGGACCCGCACCATCACGGTGAGCCTGCAGCTTCGCCCCCACACCAATCCAGTGCAGATCGCTGCTGGCCAGCACCAGTCCCTGATCATCGAGCAACAGGGCGATGCTGGTCTGAGCGTCGGGCACGCCGCTACCGTCTATCCGGTCCCGGCTGCTCCAGATACCTTGCATCTCGCCATCAAAGTCAAAACACAGGCACAGCACGCCAATAGGCTGGCGGTTGCCGGCGTGCAGCATGCGATGCGCATAGATCAACGCGCTGCCATGCCCCGGCAGCAGGTCGGTGGCGCCGAAACTCTGCACAAAACCCGGGCTTTGCAGAGCGCGGGCAATCAATGCATCCCGGCATGGCTGATCTGTGGCCTGACTCCTCTCGCGCGCACTCGCTCGCACCTGGCCTTCGGCATCCAGCAGCAGAATGTCCGTGTAGACCGTGTACTTGCTGCGGTAGGCACGCAGACGCTGGGTGATGGCCGCCCCGTCGCCATCCGCTGCGGCCATGAACTGGCACAGCATGGCGTCGGTCGCCAGAAACCCCACGTCGGCCGTGCGCTCGTAGAGATTGCGCACCAGGGTATCGATCAGATGCTGTGCCTGACTGGCCAGCCCCGCCGTCACCCCCGTCACAGCCTGCATCACCATGGACTGCACCAGGTCCTGCTCCAGGCGCTCGAAGCCGCCACGCGTGGCGGCCATCATGGGCAGCAAGGCCTGCGCTTCCTGTGGGCAATTCATCTTGGCGGAGGACTCTATGAGCCGCCACATCAGATTCAGCTCCCCGAGCGAACTCTCGCAGCGCCCGACCTGGCGCATATGGGGAATGAAGACATCTGTCTGCAGCAGGTCTTGGGCGCGCTGCGCCGGGGCAGTCATGGTTTCTGGAGGCATGTTTTGGCAGAGCAAAAGCCAGGCCTATTTGTAAAAACACGTTACATATGACTCAGAACAAACCCTGCTCCTTGACCAATTTGCCCTCTGATCGGCTGGGGAGAGGTCTTGAAAGCTCAGGAAATTGCCTTATTATTAGCACTCGATAGGGTTGAGTGCTAACAGCTTGACCCTAGATATTCCGAATGTCGGCCAGGATGGCTGGCAAGTCTTGTTTCAACTTTGTTGATGTATTTAGGAGTTGGTATGAACCTGCGTCCCCTGCACGATCGCGTGATCGTCAAGCGCCTCGAAAACGAAACCAAGACAGCCTCGGGCATCGTGCTCCCTGATGCTGCCACCGAGAAGCCTGACCAAGGCGAAGTGCTGGCTGTGGGTCCCGGCAAGCGCAACGACAAGGGCGAACTGATCGCTCTGAACGTGAAGGTCGGCGACCGCGTTCTGTTCGGCAAGTACTCTGGCCAAACCGTGAAGATCCACGGCGACGAGCTGCTGGTCATGAAGGAAGACGACCTGTTCGCAGTCGTCGAGAAGTAATCCTTCCCGAACACATCCCCTATTCATACAACTGCTGGCGACTGATCGATAAGCGCCGGCAGAACATTTGAACCCCATTCTTTAGGAGCCAAAAATGGCAGCAAAAGACGTAGTTTTCGGCGGTGAAGCACGTGCACGCATGGTTGAAGGCGTGAACATCCTGGCTAACGCAGTCAAGGTTACCCTGGGCCCCAAGGGTCGCAACGTGGTGCTGGAGCGCTCCTTCGGCGCCCCCACCGTGACCAAGGACGGCGTGTCCGTGGCCAAGGAAATCGAACTCAAGGACAAGCTGCAGAACATGGGCGCCCAGCTCGTGAAGGAAGTGGCCTCCAAGACCAACGACATCGCTGGTGACGGCACGACCACCGCTACCGTGCTGGCCCAAGCCATCGTGCGCGAAGGCTCCAAGTACGTGGCCGCCGGCCTGAACCCCATGGACCTGAAGCGCGGCATCGACAAGGCTGTCGCCGCCCTGGTGGAAGAGCTGAAGAAGCAATCCAAGGCCACCACCACTTCCAAGGAAATCGCTCAAGTGGGCACGATCTCCGCCAACTCCGACTCCGACGTGGGCGAGATCATCGCTCAAGCCATGGACAAGGTCGGCAAGGAAGGCGTGATCACGGTTGAAGAAGGCAAGAGCCTGGCCAACGAACTGGATGTCGTCGAAGGCATGCAGTTCGACCGCGGCTACCTGTCGCCCTACTTCATCAACAACCCCGAAAAGCAAGCTGCAATTCTGGACAACCCCTTCGTGCTGCTGTTCGACAAGAAGATCAGCAACATCCGCGACCTGCTGCCCACGCTGGAAGCTGTTGCCAAGGCCGGCCGTCCCCTGCTGATCATTGCCGAAGACGTCGAAGGCGAAGCCCTGGCGACTCTGGTGGTGAACACCATCCGCGGCATCCTGAAGGTTGTGGCTGTGAAGGCTCCCGGCTTCGGCGACCGTCGCAAGGCCATGCTGGAAGACATCGCCATCCTGACTGGCGGCAAGGTCATCGCTGAAGAAGTGGGCCTGTCTCTGGACAAGGTGACTCTGGAAGATCTGGGCCAGGCTGCTCGCGTCGAAATCGGCAAGGAAAACACCACCATCATCGACGGTGCTGGCGCTGCTGACGAAATCGAAGCCCGCGTGAAGCAAATCCGCATCCAGATCGAAGAAGCCACTTCCGACTACGACCGTGAAAAGCTGCAAGAGCGCGTGGCCAAGCTGGCCGGCGGTGTTGCCGTGATCAAGGTTGGCGCTGCCACCGAAGTCGAAATGAAGGAAAAGAAGGCCCGCGTGGAAGACGCCCTGCACGCTACCCGCGCTGCTGTGGAAGAAGGCATCGTGGCCGGCGGTGGCGTGGCCCTGCTGCGCGCCAAGCAAGCCGTTGGCGCCCTGGCTACCGGCAATGCCGAACAAGACGCCGGCATCAAGCTGGTGCTCAAGGCTATCGAAGCTCCTCTGCGCGAAATCGTGGCCAACGCCGGTGGCGAGCCCTCGGTGGTCGTGAACGCCGTGTTGAACGGCTCGGGCAACTACGGCTTCAACGCTGCCAACGACACCTACGGCGACATGCTGGAAATGGGCATTCTGGACCCCACCAAGGTGACTCGCACTGCTCTGCAAAACGCCGCTTCCGTGGCTTCCCTGCTGCTGACTACCGAGTGCATGATCGCCGAAGCCCCCAAGGCTGACGCAGCTCCTGCCATGCCCGATATGGGTGGTATGGGCGGCATGGGCGGCATGGGCATGTAATTGCTCTGCTGCTGACCGGGTGGTTTGCACCATCCGGTTTTGCACAAAAGAAAAGGCCGCAGATGCGGCCTTTTCTTTTGTGCGTCGCGCTTCACTAGCTGCTCGGCTTCGGACACAAAAAAGCCAGCCGATATTGGCTGGCTTTTTTGTCCAAGGATTCGCCTTAGAAACGATGACGCAGACCGATGGTGATGCCGGTACGCTTTTTCGCGCCATTGGAATCGAGCATCACGCCCGCACCGCCTTTGGTCTTAGTGTGATCCACCGCGAAATAGGCATCGGTACGCTTGGAGAAGGCATAGTCGGCAACGGCAACGATAAAGTCTGCCTTGCCGTTAAAAGCACCAGTCGCCGATCCCGATTGCTTGGCATGGTAGTAATGCATGCCTGCATTGAGCTGCGGCGTGACCTGGTAGCCAAAGCCGACCTTGAACATCTCACGCTTGTTGGCAAAATTCCCGGGCGCATTACCCGCGATAAAGCCACCATTGGAAGAGCCTGTCCAATATGCATTGAGCAGGCCGGCGTCAAAAATGGCACCAGCCCCTGCAGCACCGAGACTATCCTTGACCTTGTTCTGGCCGTAGCCAGCCATCAGATACAGAGGCCCGGTGCGATAGGAGCCACCCAGTGTCCAGGCATCCACATCGGTGCCGGCGGGCAAGGTCGAGCGCTGGAAAGCACCGCCCACAGAAATGCCGTTGGCAGAATATCGCAGATAGCCGCCCGCGGTTTTCAATGCCAGACCGCCTGGTGTCATATCAATACTTCCGCCTTTCTTGGCAAAGGTATTGCCCTCGTCAAAAGAATACTGCAACCCCGCACGAACCGGCCCAAACTCGGCAACGTACTTGAGCATATTGTTTGCACGCGCGCCCAGAGACATGCCGATTTCAGGCTTGTAGGCATCCATATAAGGGGAATATGGGAACGATGCATAGGTAGAGGTCACCAGATCAAACAGCACGTTGTATTGGCGCCCCATGGTCACCTGACCAAAACTGGTGCTGCGCAAGCCCACCCAGGACTGCGCAAAGTAAGGCTGAGCAGTGCTGGGCGTACCCGAATCCGTCCAGAAACGATTTTCCAGGTTGGCAATCGCCGACAGGCCGCCGCCCAAATCTTCCTTGATATTGATACCCCAGCGGCTCTCGGACATGCCACCACCGATCATTTTGGTCAGACCGCTTTTATTCGGACCCTCATTAGTCGTGTGACGAATCGCTGCATCCACAATGCCATACAGTTGCACGCTGCTTTGTGCATAAGCCATTGTTCCCAGAGAACCCAGCACAGCCAAAGCCAATGTTTTTTTCACAAATGAAGATGTCATTGTGTTGCCTCTCTCTTAATTCAATTCACAAACAGTTGGTGGAAAATTCATTCTAGAAATGCTTTCCTCAACCGCGCGAGCATTGGCACAAGCGCAACACAGGCCTTTCCCTCTGGGGGGCAAACCTCTCAGCAATCACCCTTTAAGGTCTAACCCGGAAAAACAAAAAAGGCCTGTCTTTCGACAGGCCTTTGGCTTTTAAGCAGTTACTGGCTTACGCCAGCAATTGATTAGAAAGCGTGGCGGATACCCACTTGCACGCCAGCTTGGTTCATGCCAGTACCATTAGCCTTCATGCCAACGGTGTCGCTCACACCCTTGGCAGCCAGAGCCATAGAGGAACCGTCTTGGTTCTTCAGGTAAGCCACAGTGCCGTACAGGGCAGTGCGCTTGGACAGGTTGTGCACATAGCCCAGCGACAGCTGGTGAGCCTTGGCAGGACCTTGTTGGTCGTAGTAAGCGTACTGAGCCTTCACTTCACCCACGCCACCCACGGGAGCGGACACGCCCAGCAGGTAGTTACGGAACTTGGCGCTGGAGCCAGCATCGGGCTTGTACTTGATCTGTTGTGCCAGACCTGTCACCTTGGCCACGCCAAAGTTGTAAGAAGCGCCGATGGACATTTCATCACGGTCGCCAGCAGCACCCTTCAGGTTGCCGTATGCAGCAGTCACGCTCAGAGGACCGTTGTCATAGCCAACGTTACCACCGGCGTAGCGGCCAGACTTAGTACCAGCAACAGCCTTCTCGTCGAAAGCGTAGCTGATGTTGCCAGTGAAGCCGTTGAAGTTAGGCGAAGAGTAGGACACCATGTTGTTGGCACGGATGGTGTTTGTGTCGCCAGAATTGGCGAAACCACCAACGGTAGACCAACGGCTGTAACCCATGTTTTGGCCGATACCGGTAGCGCCGAACAGGTCATACTTCAGACCAGCACGGAAAGTGGGGGTTGTTTCACGACCCAGGCGAACTTCACCGAAGTTGCCGGACAGACGCACGGTGGATTCGCGCTTGAAATCAAAGCCCGAACCATTGCCAGTGTCGCCGAAGATTTCGCCTTCCAGCCAGAAGCCAGCCTTCAGACCGCCACCCAGGTCTTCAGTACCGCGCAGGCCCAGACGGCTGGTAGCGTTACCGCTTGTACCAACACCGTACTTTGCATCCTTGCCATCAGCGTTGTCCACGTAAGACACGCCAGTGTCAACGATACCGAACAGAGTCACGGAAGATTGAGCCATTGCGGCGCCGGAAGCGGCCAGCACTGCCAGGGCGATCAGAGATTTTTTCATTACGAGTTACTCCAAGGTTTAGAAGGGCGCCGGTTCTATGGGAGAGAGACTTGAGCCTCGAGCTCCACCGGTTTCCCGCGCCAACCTCCTGGTGGGGAAGTTGGGTCTATTGCACCAGACCACCGAGCCCAGCGCAAAGGAATTCACCCAAAACTGCTCGATTCGGCGCGTTTTCGTTGCACCACCGCAACAAACACCAAGCCGCACTAGCGGGCACACCCTTAGGGGTTTCGGCCTAGGATTGCCCCAGCGCAAGTTGCGGATGAGCCACTCTGGTGTACCTTATATGCATTGACGCCAGACAGGCGCCGCATTGAGTTCTTTTTAGCCATGGACAAGTTTCTGACCGCTGCCGATGCAGCTCTTCGCACTTTGTTTGCCGACCCGGTGGCCGCAGAGCGCTCGCCTGCAGCAGGGATCGCCGAAGCCGACCTGAGCGATGAACAGCGCAGGCTCTCCGCAGCCTTGATGCGCGTCAATCATGTGGGCGAGGTCTGTGCGCAGGCCCTGTACAACGCCCAGGCCATGGTGACCAAGGACATGGAGTTGCGCGAGCATCTGCTGCATGCCGCTCGCGAGGAAATGGACCACCTGGCCTGGACCCGCGAGCGCCTGCATGCCCTGGGTGACAGACCTTCATTGCTGAACCCGCTGTGGTTTGCTGGCGCCTTTGCCATTGGCACGATTGCCGCCAAATTCAGCGATGCCGCCAGCCTGGGTTTTGTGGTCGAGACAGAAAATCAGGTTTCTGCCCACCTGGCGAGCCATCTGGGTCGCCTGCCCGAAGAGGACGAGGCTTCGCGTGCCGTGGTCGAACGCATGAAGGATGACGAAGAGCGTCATGCCGCGGCAGCGATCGATGAAGGCGCAATCCAACTGCCGCCGATTGCCCAGGGGCTGATGCGTGCAGCAGCCAAAGTCATGACGATTACAGCGCATCGCATCTGATTGGCGCCTGTTCAACAAAAACGGGCCGTTGAGGCCCGTTTTTCGACCAAACGTCCAGTTCAGGCTTCGACGATGTCGAAACCCGTAGTGATTTCTGCCGTTTTGCCCAGCATGATGGTGGCCGAGCAGTATTTGTCGTGGCTCATGGCGATGGCGCGTTCGACGGCGCCGGCAGGCAGGTTCTTGCCGCTGACCGTGAACTGCATGTGGATCTTGGTGAACACCTTGGGGTCGGTCTCGGCGCGCTCGGAAGTCAGCTGCACGCTGCAGCCCTTCACATCGTGGCGGCCACGCTTGAGGATGAGCACCACGTCGTAGGCCGTGCAGCCGCCGGCACCGGCCAGCAGCATCTCCATGGGGCGCGGTGCCTGGTTGCGACCGCCGTTGGCCGGGTTCTTCTCGTCCGGCGCGCCATCCATATTGACCACATGGCCGCTGCCGGTCTCTGCCACAAAACCCATGCCCGAGCGCGTTCCGGTGGCCGCGCCTGTCCAACTAACTGTGCATTCCATTGTTTTTCCTCTCGAAACTGTTGCAATTTTGCATCAAATACATAAAAACCCGAATCTTTTGATGCACAGAAAACACAAGCCTCATACAATACAACTCAAGCGTTACCTGTGAGGTCAAACCCGCAGGCAGACTGCAGATTACTGGTTAACACCGATCTGTATCGCACCGATTGTCTCCTCCACCTCCTCTAATGGTGGATTCAGCCCCTAGCTCCTGAGCTAGGGGCTTTTTTTCGTACCTGCCCATCCCGCTTCTCAGAGCGACAGCATGCACCTCTTGAGCGAGTACTGCAGCACGGCAAGCAAGCGCCTATCATGGTCGGCTTCCATGCACCCGGCAGGCTGATGACCCTGGCTCTGGTGCTCTGCTTTCGATTTGCACCATGACTCAAGCCCTGACCCCTGCCGATTATCTGACTCGCATCCTCAATGCACGCGTCTATGACGTGGCCGTGGAGTCCGATCTGGACATTGCCAAGAACCTCAGCCGCCGCCTGCACAACAAAGTGCTGCTGAAGCGCGAGGACCAGCAGCCTGTCTTCAGCTTCAAGTTGCGCGGCGCCTATAACAAGATGGCCAATCTGACGGCCGAGCAGCTGCAAAAGGGCGTGATCTGCGCCAGCGCGGGCAACCATGCCCAGGGTACGGCGATGAGCGCCAAGAAGCTGGGCTGCCGCGCCGTGATCGTGATGCCCACCACCACACCCCAGGTGAAGATCGATGCCGTGATCGCCCTGGGCGGCGAGGCGGTGCTGGCCGGAGAAAGCTACTCCGACGCCTACAAGCACGCCGTCAAGCTGCAAAAGTCCGAGGGCCTGACCTTTGTCCACCCCTTTGACGACCCCGATGTGATTGCCGGGCAGGGCACCATCGCCATGGAGTTGCTGCGCCAGCTGCAAAAACTGGGCAGCCAGCGCCTGGATGCCATCTTCGTGCCCATCGGCGGCGGCGGCCTGATTGCCGGCATTGCCAACTACATCAAGGCCGTGCGCCCCGAGGTGAAGGTGATCGGGGTGCACACCAAGGATTCGAACGCCATGATGCAGTCCGTGCAGGCGGGCGAGCGTGTGGAACTGGCCGATGTGGGCCTGTTCGCCGACGGCACGGCCGTGAAGCTGGTGGGGGCGGAAACCTTCCGCGTCACCCAGGGCCTGGTGGATGACTATGTGACCGTGGACACCGATGCCGTCTGCGCCGCCATCAAGGACATCTTTACCGACACCCGCTCCATCGTCGAGCCATCGGGCGCCCTCGGCGTTGCGGCCATCAAGCAGTACGTGGCCAGGCACAAGACCAAGGGCGAGACCTACGCCGCCATACTGAGCGGCGCCAATATGAACTTCGACCGCCTGCGCTTTGTGGCCGAGCGCGCCGAAGTCGGCGAGGAGCGCGAAGCCCTGTTCGCCGTCACCATCCCCGAGGAACGCGGCAGCTTCAGGCATTTCTGCGAGGTGGTGGGCAAGCTGCCCGGCGGCCCGCGCAACGTGACCGAGTTCAACTACCGCATCAGCCACGACAGCAAGGCCCATGTGTTTGTGGGCCTGACCACGCCGACCAAGGGCGAGTCCGAGAAGATCTGCAAGAACTTCCAGAAGAACGGCTTCGAGGCGCTGGATCTGACCTTTGACGAGATGGCCAAGGAGCATCTGCGCCATATGGTGGGCGGCCACTCGCCGCTGGCACAGGACGAGCGCCTGCTGCGCTTTGTCTTTCCCGAGCGTCCCGGCGCGCTGTTCAAGTTCCTGAGCCTGATGGCGCCGACCTGGAATATCTCCCTGTTCCACTACCGCAACCAGGGGGCCGACTACGGCCGCATTCTGGTCGGCATGCAGGTGCCGGCCAAGGACCACAAGAAGTTCGACAGCTTCCTCAAGAACCTCGGCTATCCCTGGGTGGAGGAAACCGACAATCCTGCGTATCAGCTGTTCCTGAAGTAAAAAACAGGAGCTGCTACCGCTTTCCCAGCATTGATTTCAGATAGAAAAGTATCTAAAACCAAGGAACAGAAAGCGAAAGCAGCTCCTTTTTTATTCACAACACCATGCAAGCCCTGCGCCACTATCTGCTGGCCGTCCAGTTTTTCAGCCGCATCCCCGTGGCCGGACGCCTGGCGGCCTGGGTGGGCTGGAGCCCCGAGATGCAGCGCGCCAGCGCCGCGCATCTGCCGGGCGTGGGCTGGCTGGTGGGCCTGTGGGCCGCGCTGCTGCTGGGAGCCTTGCTATGGCTGCTGCCGGCAAGCCCCTGGTCGCCGCTGGCGGCGGCGCTCATCAGCACCGGCGGCACGGTCTGGCTGACCGGCGGTTTCCATGAGGACGGCCTGGCCGACGTTGCCGACGGACTGGGCGGCCTGGTGCCAGCCGAGCGGGCGCTGGAGATCATGAAGGACTCGCGCATCGGCGCCTATGGCGTGATGGCACTGCTCATGGCCCTGCTGACCAAGGTCGTGCTGATCGCCCTGCTGCTGTCCGTGATACCGCCGTTCTGGGGGCCGGTGCCGGTGCTCATCCTCGTGTGCTGCATTCATGTGCTGTCGCGCTTTGCGCCGCTGGTGCTGATGCGCAGCCTGCCCCACGTCGGCCTGGCCGCGAGCAGCAAGACCCTGCATATCGCGGGCAGGCAACTGGGCTGGCAAGAGCTGCTGACCGGCGGCCTCTGGTGCCTGCCGGCACTGGGCCTTCTGGGCTGGCTCGGCGTCTGGAGCTTTGTGCCCAGCCTGCTGACGGCCATGCTGCTCACCACCTGGCTGCTGCAGCGCTGGCTGTGCAAGCGTCTGGGCGGCATGACGGGCGACTGCCTGGGCGCCTGCCAGCAGCTCAATGAACTGGCCCTGCTGCTGGCCAGCTGCATCTATCTGCGCCAGTTGCTTCAGGCATGAAAACACTATGGCTGGTGCGCCACGCACGTCCCTTGATCGACACCGAGCGCTGTTACGGCCGCCTCGATATCGCCGCTGATGCAGAGGCCACACAGCAAGCCGCCCAGGCCTTGCAGCAATCTCTGCGGCCCCTGCATGGCAAGCTGCAGATCCGGCATTCACCGCTGCAGAGATGCAGACAGCTGGCGTTGGATCTGCAGGTACTGGAGCCGGATTTCGTCTCCACCCCCGACGGCAGATTGCTGGAGATGGACTTCGGACATTGGGAAGGCCTGCGCTGGAATGACATCGGCGAAGCCGCCATCAGCGCCTGGGCGCAGGATCTGGCGCTGCACGCGCCCGGCGACGGCGAATCCCTGGCTCAGATGCTGCAGCGCGTCCACGAGGCTCTGCAGGACGCGCTCAGCGGCCACAGCGAGCATATGGTGTGGATCTGCCATGCCGGCGTGGCACGCTGCGCGCAATGGCTGCTGCAGCATGGCCACCGGCTGCCGCAAAGCCATGAGTGGACCTTGCCGGCGCCCGCCTATGGGCGGTGGCTGCAGCTAGAGCTCAGTTGAAGCTGGCCATAGGCGGCCTGGGCAATTGCAGCACCGTGCTGGTCGGCCCGTTGGCAGGACCCAGTCGCGCTTCGCGCGCCGCCAGCGATTGCAGAATCACACCATCCTCCACGGCTTCACCTACACGCACAGCCTTGCTGCCCTTGCCTTCCACGGCAATCACGGCGGCGCCGCCACCTGTTTCGTGCCCTGCCAGAACCCCCAGCAGCGCATAGCGGCTGGCCACTGGTGCGGCCACGGCGGCGGCAGGCGCTGCGACCGCCCCCAAAGCCTTGGCCATGGCCTGGGCATTGGCCTGTACCGGCTGAGCAGGTACGACCAAGGGTAACTGCTCACTGGCACTGCCGACGAACCGGAGTGTCCAGAACACCACCACCGCAGCGGCAATCGCCCACAGCAGCAGGGTCGTGAGTTTGACCGGCATGGAAAGGCCCTGACCGGTATTGAAAGATTGCAGTCGCATTCGACGATTATGATGGTGCAATACTGCATTTTTCCTACAGTTTCCAATGAGCACCAACTGCCGTCATCCGATGTCTGCTATTCGCCACGCCGCATCACGCGGCTTCACCCTGATCGAGTTGATGGTGGTGCTGGTCATCATTGGCGTGCTGGCAGCGCTTATCGTGCCCAATGTGCTGGACCGCGCCGACGATGCGCGCGTGACCGCGGCCAAGACCGATATCGCCAATATCAACCAGGCGCTCAAGCTCTACCGCCTCGACAACCAGCGCTATCCAACGGCCGAACAGGGCCTGCAGGCGCTGGTGGCCAAACCAACCACCGGCCCCGCTCCGCAGAACTGGAAGCCCTACCTGGAAAAGCTGCCCAATGACCCCTGGGGCAATCCTTATCAATACCTGAACCCCGGCGTGAAGGGCCCCATCGACATCATGTCGTTAGGCGCTGACGGCAAGGCCGGCGGCGAAGGCAAGGATGCGGATATTGGCTCCTGGCAATAGAAATGAGCCCCCACGCTCCCTCACTGTGTGTGGTCGCTGCCCCCCGAGGGGGCCCTGAGCGGCTGGCGCCGGGGTTTGCCTTGGGGCGGCCCGGCGGCAACCCCGAACGCATCAAATGCCTGTAAAACTGGTGCGCTCTGTCACAGGGACAGCCAGCAAGGGCCGCCCCGCAGCACAGGCTGTCGTCCCCCGGGGGGGAAGGCGCGCAGCGCTTCAGGGGGGATTCACACTCTTGGAGTTGCTGGTGGTGATTTCCATCATGGCGCTGGCGACGGCGGGTGTGAGCCTGGCCATACGCGACAGCGGCGAGCAGCAGCTCGAACGCGAGGCCCAGCGTCTGGCCACGCTGCTCGAATCCGCACGCGCCCAGGCCCGTACCAATGGCGCCCTGGTGGTCTGGCGCCCGATGCCGCAGGGCTTCCGGTTTGAAGGTCTGCCACCCAACGTCAAGATGCCCACGCAATGGCTGCAGACTCCTGTGCTGGTGCAGCCCAATACACCCGTGGTGCTGGGGCCGGAGCCGCTGATTCCAAGGCAGAGCATTACCTTGTCGCTGCCCGGCAGCAGCTCCGCGCCAGTGCGGCTGGCCACCGACGGGCTGCACCCGTTCAGCATTCAAAATCTGCAGGAGACGCCATGAAGCCCGCCCTGCTGCAGCGCGGCTTCACGCTGATCGAGGTACTGGTCGCGGTCGGTATCGTCGGCGTCACCCTGCTGGCTGGACTTCAGGCCAGCAGCGCCCTGACGCGCAATGCCCAGCGCCAGTCCGACGTCATCCTGGCCCAGCTCTGCGCGCAGAACGAACTGGTGCGACTGCGGCTGTTCAATCAGATGCCTGCCGTCGGGGACACCACCATCCAGTGCCAGCAGGCCGGCAGACAGATGCAGGTACAGCTCAGCGTGCGCCCCACGCCCAACCCCAGCTTCAGGCGCGTGGATGCCCAGGTGTTTTCCGAGGCTGCTGCGGTGCTGCGCGTCTCCACCATCGTCGGTCGCTACTGAATCATGATCAGCATGCGCAACAGAAACCAAGGTTTCACACTGATCGAGCTGCTGGTGGCCCTGGCCGCCATGGCCCTGCTTTCCATCATGAGCTGGCGCGGCATCGACGGCATGCTGCGCGCGCAGGAAGTGACGCGCGAGCAAGGTGAGCAACACGCCGTCATGCAGACCGTGCTGGCTCAGTGGAATGCCGACCTCAACGCGCTGATGCCGCTGCAGGGACGCCAGGTGCTGGACTGGGACGGTCAGGTGCTGCGCCTGACGCGCAAGACCAGTGCAGCCGTCGACAACGGGGCACTCATCGTGGCCTGGAGCCGTCGCAATGTGGATGGCCGCTTCCAATGGGTGCGCTGGCAATCGCTGCCCGCACGCACGGTCAGCGAATGGAACGATGCCTGGAACCAGGCGGCCCAATGGGGCCGCAATCCCTCCAGCGACCAGATGCGCCGCGAAACCGTGCTGATACCGCTCGACCTGTGGCGCGTCTACTACTACCGCAGCAACGCCTGGACCAACCCCCAGTCCAGCGATCAGGGCGGCGATGACGGCAGCAGCGTCGGCAGCGACGGCAATCCCGTGCTGCCCACGGTGCCCGACGGCATACGCATCGAGCTGACCCTGCCGCCCGGCCGCGCGCTCAATGGCGTGATGACGGTGGACTGGGTCAACCCGCTGCGCTCCAACTCACGATCATGAAATCCCCCCAGAGTCGCTTCGCGCCTTCCCACCCCATCGCTGCGGGGCGGCCCTTGCTCGGGACTGCCGGCTTGGGGAGCGCCAGTTTCAGACACAGGCGCCAGCGCGGTGCAGCGCTGCTGGCGGCCATGCTGACGGTGGTGCTGGTCGCCACCCTGGCCTCGGCCGCGCTCTGGCAGCAATGGCGCGATGTGGAAATCGAGACCGCCGAACGCAATAGAGTTCAGGCCAACTGGTTGCTGCTGGGCGCGCTGGACTGGTCGCGCGTGGTGCTGCAGGAGGACTCGCGCGCCAACCGCAGCAACCCGGTCGATCATCTGGGTGAGCCCTGGGCGGTGCCGCTGAAGGAGGCTCGCCTGTCCACATTTCTGGCAGCCAAGAACAATGTCAGTCAGGTCGATGACGGTCTTGCCGACATGCAGGACGCTTTTCTCTCGGGCGAGATCGTGGATCTGCAGTCACGCCTGAATCTGCGCAATCTGCTCAGCGGGGCCGATTCCAGCGTGAAGGAGGAAAACCTCAAGCCTTTTCTGCGCCTGTTCGAGCGCCTGGGTCTGCCCGGCAGCTCCGTCATGCAGATCGCCACGGCCTTGCAGCAAGCCATGCGCGGCAAGAGCCAGACTGCGCCGCTGATGCCTCGCACCGTCAGGCAACTGGGCTGGCTGGGCATTGATCCGCGCATCATCGCGCGCATCGAACCCTATGTCTCGCTGTTGCCCGAGCGCACCATGGTCAATCTCAACACGGCCAGCGCCGAGGTCATCTGGGCCAGCACCGAGGATCTGGACTGGGCCCGCGCCAACCAGCTGGTGCAGTTGCGCGACGCCTCTCCTTTCAAGTCCCTGAATGCAGCGGCTGCGGCCATAGGCCTGAGCGGCGTCTTCAACAGTGCCATGCACTCCGTGACCACCAGCTATTTCGAAGCCCGCGGCCGCCTGCGCCTCGGGGACAATGTCTTGAGTCAGCGCTCACTGATTCAGCGCAAGGACATGAACGTGACTACCCTGTGGCAGGAGCATGCCGACTGGGGTATGCCCGCGGTTGCCAGACCCTGACACCCTGATGTCACACTGCCCCCATAGAATGCTGCATCTTCCCTCATGAGCACATTGCTAATACAGCTGTCGGCGAAGCCCGCCAACTCCGCCACGGAATATCTCTACGTCCTCAGTGACGATGGTCAAAGCATTCAGCGCAGCGGCCAGGCTGCTGCATCCCTGCTGCCGGCCACAGGCCGTACGACCCAGGTCACTGCCGTCATTCCGGCAGCTCAGTTGTCCTGGCATGCCGTCACCTTGCCTTTGGGACTGAATGTGCAAAGCCGGCGTCAGCAGCGTCTGCGCGCCGTGCTCGAGGGTTTGCTGGAAGAAAAGCTGCTCGATGAGCCGGCCGCCATGCACCTGGCTCTGGACGCTGGCTCGGCGGCAGGTCAGACCTGCTGGGTAGCCGCCTGCGACAAGGGCTGGCTGCAATCCCATCTCCAGGCCCTGGAGCAGCATGGTCATGCCGCCAGCCGCCTGGTGCCCGAACAATGGCCCAGCAGCAAGGCCCAGCTGCTTCTGTCGGGCGACAGCACCCTGCCCCAGTTGAGCGCCACCGGACTGGATGCACAGGCCTGCCTCGTCGTCCTGCCCCAGCATGCCGATGCCGGCCTGTTGCAGCCACTGCTGGCTCGCCTGCCCGAGGATCTGCCAGTGCTGGCCGAACCCCATCTGGCACGCAGCGCGGAAGCGCTGCAGCGCCCGGTCGGCATCTTCACCGCCGCCCAGCGACTGCTGCAAAGTCATGGCTACGCAGGCGACCTGGCCCAGTTCGACCTGGACCTGGGCGGCAGCACCCGCGCCAAGCGCCGCCTGATCGATGCCTGGTATGGTTTTGCCAAGGCCCCGCAATGGCGCGCTGCGCGCTGGGCAGCAGGCATTGCCGTCCTTGCCCAGCTGGCCGGGCTCAACGCCTGGGCCTTCAGGGAAAACCGTGCCATCGAACTGCGCCAGCAGCAGGCCAAGCAGGTACTTCAGACCACCTTCCCTCACGTGCCCGTCATCATCGATGCTCCGGTACAGATGCAGCGCGAACTGGATCTGCTGCGCAGCAACTCCGGCGCACTGTCCGCCAACGACCTCGAGGCCCTTCTGGCAGCAAGTGCCGGCATCCAGGGCGTGCAGAATGCCAAGAGCCTGCAGTATCAGGACAAGCAGTTGCGCATCTCGGGTCTGGAGCTGAGCCCCGAAGCACTGGGCGACGCACAGCAAAGCCTGCAGGCCAACGGCTATATGCTGCAACCGGAAGGAACAGATCTGGTGCTGAGTGCAAAGGCTAGCCCATGAAGCAGAAAAACGCCTTGAAAACCGCATTGGCTCCGCTGCGCCAGCGCTGGAGTGCCCTGGCCCAGCGCGAACAGAATCTGTTGCTGCTCGCCGCCAGCGTCGTGTTGCTGGCCCTGCTCTGGTGGGTGGCACTGGCTCCGGCCCTGCACAGCCTGCGCACGGCCCCCGCGCGCCATGCGGCAGCGGAGCGCGAGCTGCAGAACATGCTGCAGATGCAGGCCCAGGCCGAGCTGCTGCGCCAGCAGCCTCAGGGGAATAGCACCGATACACGCACGCAGCTGGAGCAGTCGCTCAAGACCGAACTCGGCAGCAGCGCACAGCTGCAGTGGCTGGGCAACCGTGCCCAGGTCAGCCTGAGCAGTGCCGCCGCTCCCGCCCTGGCCCGCTGGCTGGCACAGGTGCGTGATAACAGCCATGCCTCGGTGGCCGAGATGAAGCTCAACCGCATCCTCGGTGAAAGTGTCGACGGCGCTGCCGTTACACGCTGGAGCGGCAATCTGCTGCTCGATTTGCCCGGCAACGCGGGTGGGCAGAACTGAGCCTAGGCCATGAAACTGTCCCGGTCACACCCAGCCAGCCAAGCCCTGCGCAGACCGCGCCAGGCGGGCGATCCGCGTTCGCCGCGCCGCTGGGCAGTGGGCGGTGCCTTGCTGGGCGCTCTGCTGACGGTGCTGGTCCAGGCTCCGGCGGCCTGGCTGGCCACAGGCGTGCAATCGATCACCGCCAACCAGGTACAGCTGCAGGAGCCGCGCGGCACGCTCTGGCGTGGCTCGGCCAGGCTGGTGCTCACGGGAGGCAAGGACAGCCAGGACCAGAGCAGCCTGCCCACGCGTCTGAACTGGACACTGCGCCCCAGCCTGAGCGGCGCCAGCATCAGCCTTCAAAGCGATTGCTGCACCAGCACCCCGATGCTGGCGCAGCTGCAGCCGGGCTGGAACGCCATGACGGTGCACGTCAAGGACAGCGTGCTGCAGCTGCCCGCCGACCTGCTGGCCGGCCTTGGCACGCCCTGGAACACCGTGGCCCTGCAGGGTCAGTTGCGCCTGTCCACGGTCGGGCTGACACTGCAATATCGCGCCGGCCGGGCCACCAGCCTGGGCCTGACGCGGCTGGAAGCATTGGCCGTATCGTCAAGACTGTCGTCGCTCAAGCCCCTGGGCAGCTACCGCCTCGATATACAGGGCGGAGACAATGCCCAGCTGAATCTGACCACGCTGGGCGGCGACCTGCAGCTCAGCGGCCAGGGCCAATGGGTGGGCTCGCGCCTGCACTTCAGGGGCGAAGCCTCTGCCAGCCCCGAGCGCGAAGCCGCTCTGTCGAATTTGCTCAATATCTTGGGGCGCCGCCAGGGTGCGCGCTCCATCATCACCTTTGGTTGACCCATGACTCAGCATTCACGCACCGCCTGGCAAAACACACTGCATTCGATAGCTGTTGCCTCGCTTGCCGTCTGCATTTCAGCACCCATTCATGCTCAAACCCAGAGCGGACAGGCGAATGCCACTCCTAGTTTGCGACCCGGCGAGCCGGTCACGCTGAACTTCACCAATGCCGATATCGAGGCCGTGTCGCGCGCCATGGCCGCTATCACCAATCGCAACGTGGTGGTGGATCCGCGCGTCAAGGGCCAGATCACGCTGCTGACCGACAAGGCCGTCTCGCCTGCCACGGCCTACCAGCAATATCTGGCGGCGCTGCGCATGCAGGGCTTCACGGTGACGGAGTCGGCAGGACTGTTCAAGGTGATTCCAGAAGCCGATGCCAAGCTACAGTCCAGCGAGGTCTCCGTGGGACAGGGCGGACGCGCCAGCCAGGGCGGCGGACAGATCGTCACTCAGATCTTCAAGCTCAACTACGAGAACGCCAACAATCTGGTGCCCGTGCTGCGGCCGCTGATCAGCCCCAACAACACCATCAACGTCAACCCCGGCAACAACTCGCTGATCATCACCGACTACGCCGACAATCTGCAGCGCATCTCGCGCATCATCGCCAGCACCGATGTCTCCAACGCCACCGATGTGGAAGTCATCTCGCTGCGCCATGCCGTGGCCGCCGATATGGTGGCCCTGGTCAATCGCCTGATGGAAGGTGGCTCTGCCACCGCCGGCGGCGTGATCCAGGCAGGAGCCGGCGCGGCAGCAGGCCAGGCGGACACCAGTTTCCGCACCTCCATACTGGCCGAGCCGCGCAGCAACTCGGTGCTGATCCGTGCGGCCAACCCGGCCAAGCTGTCGCTGATCCGCTCGCTGATCGCGCGTCTGGACCAGCCGGCCATGACGGGCAATGGTGACGACGGCAATATCCATGTGGTGTATCTCAAGAACGCCGACGCAGTGTCTCTGGCCGCCACGCTGCGTGCCGCCATCAATGCCCAGACCAGTGCCAGCACCGCACTGGGTGGCCAGCCGGGCATGACGGCAGCCGCCGGCTCGACCACCAATGCAGCAAGCTCCCAGCCCGTGATTTCACGCGGCACGGACGGCAGCGCAACCGTAGGCCTGGGCGGCGGCAACAGCGGCCCCAGCTCCCGTTTCGGCACCGCCCAGCAACCCTCCACGGGCGGCATGATCCAGGCCGACCCCACGACCAACTCGCTGATCATCACCGCCCCCGGCCCGCTGTACCGTCAGTTGCGCACCGTCATCGACAAGCTCGACGGCCGCCGCGCACAGGTGCTGATCGAAGCCCTGATTGTCGAAGTCTCCGCCGACAAGGCGGCCCAGCTCGGCGTGCAATGGAGCTCGGTGATCCGCAACAACGGCCGCGTGCTGGGCGTGCTCGGCAACGGCACCTCCATCAGCGGCATCTCCAACATCTTCGGCCTGTCGGGGGCCGTTGGCAATCTGGTCAACGGCACGCCCCTGACCGACAGCCAGGCCTCGGCGATCGGCGGCATGAAGGGGATGAACCTGGGCTTCACCCAGAACGTCAACGGCAACACCAGCCTGGGCGCCCTGGTCAACCTGATGCAGGGCGACGGCGACACCAACATCCTCTCCACCCCCAATCTGATGACGCTGGACAACGAGGAGGCCAGCATCATGGTGGGCGAGAACGTCCCCTTCCCCACGGGCTCCTATACCAACACTGCGGGCACCTCGGGCTCGGTCAATCCCTTTACCACCTATGAACGCAAGGACGTGGGTACGCTGCTCAAGATTCGTCCGCAGATCAACGAGAACGGCACCATCAAGATGGCCGTCTACCAGGAGAACTCGGCAGTCAAGCAGGGCACAGCCAACGCCCAGTCCGGCGCCACCACCACCAAGCGTTCCATCGAGTCGAACGTACTGGTCGAGGACGGTGCCATCGTGGTGCTGGGCGGCCTGATTGCCGACGAATACAGCCAGAGCCAGGAACGCGTGCCGCTGCTGGGCGACATTCCCCTGCTGGGCAATCTGTTCCGCAACACCAGCCGCGCGCGCAAGAAAACCAATCTGATGGTGTTTCTGCGCCCCACCGTGCTGCGCGACGCCAACTCCACCAGCCAGCTTTCGCAGGACCGCTATGAGTCCATTCGCGGCATGCAGCAAACCGTGCAGCCCGACCCCAATCTGCTGATGCGCAATGTCAATGCAGCGCCCTTGCTGCCCGCATCCAGCGGCGCTGCACAGTCAAGCGCGCCCAATGTGGCCATCGTTCCCGGAGCCAAGCCCGAGATCGTGGACTTCACGCGCCCGGGCCAGCCCACGGTGAACGGCCAGCCCGTGACCGTGACGCCTGCGACGCCCGCCACCCTGCCTCCAGGCACTCTGTAAGCGAAGGCCACGCATGCGCTACCCCCTGCCCTATGGCTTTGCCCGCAGCAGCCAGTTGCTGATCGAGGATGACGGCCAGGAGCCCGTGCTCTGGCATGGTCCGCAACCCGACTGGTCGGCCATCTCCGAAGTGCAGCGCAAGCATGCGGTGCAGCGTTGGCAACTACTGGACAGCGGCGCGCTGGCCCACCGCATCAGCGCGGCCTATGCACAAAGCGACTCCAGCGCGGCCATGGTGGTCAGCGAAGTCGAGTCCGATGCCGATCTGACACGCATGATGCAGGAGCTGCCAGCCGTGGAAGACTTGCTGGAAACCGCGGACGACGCCCCCATCATCCGCATGCTCAACGCCCTGCTCACGCAGGCGGCGCGCGACGGTGCTTCGGACATCCACATCGAGCCCTACGAGCGCCATTCCAGCGTGCGCTTTCGCGTGGACGGCGATCTGCGTGAGGTGGTGCAACCCAATCGCGCCCTGCACGCCGCCCTGATCAGCCGCCTGAAGATCATGGCCGACCTGGACATTGCCGAGAAACGCCTGCCCCAGGACGGCCGCATCAGCCTGCGCCTGGGCACGCGAGCCATTGACGTGCGCGTCTCCACCCTGCCCAGTGCCCACGGCGAGCGCGCCGTGCTGCGTCTGCTGGACAAGAGCGAGAGCAAGCTCAGCCTGGAAGCCGTGGGCATGGGCGGCGAGACGCTCAGGCGCTTCACCCATCTCACCGCGCAGCCGCACGGCATCGTGCTGGTCACCGGCCCCACGGGCTCGGGCAAGACCACCACGCTCTACGCCGCGCTGCAGCGCATGGATGCCAGCCACAGCAACATCATGACGGTGGAAGACCCCATCGAATACGAGCTGGCCGGCGTGGGCCAGACCCAGGTCAATGCCAAGATCGAGCTGACCTTTGCCAAGGCCTTGCGCGCACTGCTGCGTCAGGACCCGGACGTAATCATGATCGGCGAAATCCGCGACTTCGAAACCGCGCAGATCGCCATCCAGGCTTCGCTCACCGGCCACCTGGTACTGGCCACGCTGCATACCAACGACGCACCCAGCGCCGTCACCCGGCTGATCGACATGGGGGTCGAGCCCTTTTTGCTGTCCTCCTCGCTGCTGGGAGTGCTGGCACAGCGCCTGGTACGCAAGGTCGACCAGAGCGAGCCCAGCGGTTACCGGGGCCGCACCGGCATCTTCGAGCTGCTGACGGTGGACGATGCCATTCGCGCCCAGATCCACCGCGGGGCCAGCGAGGCCGAGATCCGCGAGACCGCCATGGCGGCAGGCATGCAGCTGATGCGCGAGGATGGCGAACGCCTGGTTCGCGAAGGCATCACCACCCAGGCCGAGGTCATGCGCGTGACGCGGGACTGAGGCTCACTCGCGCCAGCGCAACATGGCAGGACCCGTGAGCAGCACCCGCACGAAATCGGCCTGCCGCCCCACGCCGACCTTGACCGCCGCCGATTTGAATTGCGAACGCGCGGTATGGATGGACAGGCCCTGTCTCTCGGCGAACTCCTGCAGGGTCCAGCCATTGATCAGCGCCTGGGCTAGCTGAGCCTCTGCCAGCGTGAGCCGGTACAGATTGCGCAGCAACTCCTGCAGCGAGGGAATGCTCAGCGCCGGATCGCTGATCAGCAGCATGGCGGCGCTGCGCTCGCCATAGGGGCTGCTGTGCACGGGCAGCGGCGACACCATGACCTGCAACTGCTGTCCGGCCAGCCCTGTGAAGCGGCTGGCCCGCCCGTGCTGCTGCCCCTTGCCCAACCCCGTGGCCACACAGTCGCGCATGGCTTTGTGCAGCCAGCGCTGGTCTGCGGCATTGGTGGCATGCAGGCTCTCATCGGCCCCGCGATACATCAGCTGGCTCTGCTCCATCAGGCGCAGGGCCCGTGTGCTGGCATGCATCACGGTCGCATGTTCGTCCAGAAGAACCACGCCCAGCGGCAGATCCTCCAGCACGGACAGCGATGCATTGAGCAATGCCTGGGTGCGGTACAGGCGTCGGTGCATCGCAAACGCGGTCTGCAGATGCGGCATGAGCTGCTGCACAAGGCCCAGCTCTTCGGCGCTGTAGGCACCCACCGCATGCGGCCTGACGACGGTGATGTTGAACGAGCGATCGTGCTGGTTGTCGACCACGGCCGCGCAGGAATAGAACAGATCCTGAGGCTGCAGCCAGTCGCCATACCATTCGGTACCCGGCAGGCTCCGGTCGGGAAACAGGGTGGAGGAATTCACCACCGTGCCCGGTCTATGCAGGCTCTGGTCCTGCAGCCAGACATTGCACTGGCAGTAGTGCTCGGCAAAGCTTTCGAGTTCGGCGGCGGCAAAGCCCTGGCTGGCGCCGAAAGTGCCGAAGCCCCCGTCCAGATCCACCGTCCGCTGCGCGAAGTCGTTGGCCCAGATCACACTGGCCGGCGAACGCAGGGCCGCACCGAACAAGGCCAGAAAGCCCTGCCAGCGAGCCGGCTCCAGCGCCGACTCGTAGATGGCCGCTATCAATGCAGGAACCCTCTCCTGCAACATCAAAGACAGATGCGCTACCGCCATAGAGCCCCCTTCCAAGGCTCGCCACAGCAAGCGCCTGATGGCCCTTCGCCGGGGATCTATTTCATTTACTCACACTTTGAAATCACTGCAAACCCTTCACCCATTTTGGTGATGTTTTCGCGACAACAAGTGCTTACAAACAAGGCAACCACTCTCAAGCAAAGGCTGTCATGTCACAAGCACCCACCACCACACCCTTCATCCGCCGCTCAGTGTCCCTGGGCGCCCTGGTCCTGATTGCCTCCATTGCCGGCTGCGGCGGCGGCAGCGACAGCACTTCTCCCGCACCATCGCCCGCTCCGGCACCCGCCACCACCTCGGTCTCCACCACCGTGATCGACGGAGCCCTGCAGAACGTCAAGGTCTGCCTGGACAGAAATGACAACGGCAGCTGTGACAGTGGAGAGCCCAGTGCCGTCACCAATGCCTCCGGTCAGGCCAGCCTGGAAATGCCCGAGTCCGATGTGGGCAAGTACCCGATTCTGGCCCTGGTCACCAGGGACTCCGTGGATGCGGACACCGGCGCCGTTCCCGTGGCCTTCATGTTGCGAGCACCCGCCGATCAGCCTGGTGTCGTCAGCCCGCTGAGCACCCTGGTCCAGGCACACAGCCAGGCCACGGGCAGCAGCACCAGCGATGCGGCAGCAGCCATCCAGAGCCAGCTGGGCCTGGGCACTTCGGCGCTGGCGGATTTCACCCAGGACGGCAGCAACGCCGGCAAGCTGGCCGCCACCATGGCGCGTCTGATCGTGGTGACCACCCAGACCCAGCTCACCAACACGGCCGGTGCCACAGGCGTCGACGGCGCGCCGCTGACCTCGGTGCAGCTCAATGCCGCCGTCAACAGCGTGCTGCTGCAGCAGTTGCAAACACTGGCCACGGCCGTGCTGGACAACCCCGCCCTCAGCGACACCAGCACCTCCATGAAGGACAAGCAATCCGCCATGGAAACCGCCGCCCGGCAAGTTGCCGGCGCTTCGGGCGTCACGGCCGGCAATGTGGGCCTGATCGCAGCCATGCAGTCGCAATCCAGCAGCCCCGAGGCCGGTGGCCCCGCGCCGAGCACTCAGTTGCGCTGGCTCAGCTTTACCGACACCAGCAACTACTACATTCGCGCCTTCGAAGCCACGGCCGAACAGAACACGCCCGATGCCAACGGCAAACGCTATTTCACGGAATTCCGCGAGCGCGTGGTCGGCGGCCAGGAGCAGCCCTGGACCCGGCCGCAGGTCTATTGGACGGGCAGCGAATGGTTTGCCTGTCCCACCGATTTCTTGCAGCAGGTCACCAGTCTCACCAGCGGCGAGGCCGAATCCCTGTACTGCAAGAGCCTGGCCAGCCGAGCCAAGCAGAGCGTGCGCAATATCGCCGGCCTGAAGATGCGCGATATCGTCACCGAAATCCGTTCCGCCCCCTGGCAGGACGCGGCCGATGGCAGCTTTGCCAACTGGGGCCCCAGACCCGATCAGGTTCCCGCCGACACGACCTTCCCCAGCGGCTCCACGCTCAGCTATCGCACCGTCACCGACCTGGGCGGCAGCGACTACTACCTGAGCAACAACGGCAACCGCGCCACCATTGCCCGTGTCGACGCCCCCAACAACCCCGACTCCAGCACCTGGCGCAGCGCGACGCTTGCGGAGTTCATCGCCTGGAACGCCGGCGACTTCGCGCCCAACATCTCGGCCGCCGATGTGCACGGCAACAACTCGCGCGTGCTGGTCAGCCGCCGCGACTATCTCAAGCCCGATGGCAGCGCTGCCTACAAGCGCTATATGGTGGGTTTCGAGAACGGCGGCGAGCAGCGCGCGCGCTTCTATGAATGCGAGGGCGATATGAGCACCTTGCCCAACAACCGGACCCTGTTCATCAACGGAGTGTCCACCTGCAAGACCATCCTGGTCAGCAACTACAGCATCGCCACCCAGGCGGATGCCAAGGTGCTGCGCTTCACGCAGGAGCCCACCCAGCTCAATGTCAGCAACTTCCAGAACTACCGCCTGTTCGTCGAACGGGGCGGCATCACCTATGTCGGCTATCGGGACAAGCAGATGGTCAGCAATCAGCAGCGGCTCAATGGCACGGCCGCCGATGCGCTGCTTGCCGCCCTCGGTCTGAACTGATACCAGGCCCCGCCTGGCTGCACAGCCCACCTCTCGGTGGGCTTTTTTCATGCATGGCCTCAGCCAGCAGCGGTCATTGAGCCTTTGCCAGAATCGTTGCCATGCTTGAAAACCTTCGCACCTCCGTCCAGCCCTATGGCGGCGATCTGTTTCTGCTGCTGATCGCCCTGGCTGTCATCAGCCTCGCCGTGCTGTTCAACCTCAAGGCCCGTCTGCCCGTGGACCAGTTGCGCCGCGTGATCCGCATGGCGGCGCTGGTGGCCTTGCTGGGCTCGGTATTCGCCATGCAGGCTGGCAGCACCTACTACGCCATGGCAGCCGTGCTGCTGGCCTGGGGCGTGCTGGTCGGCATTGTTTTTGGACGTGAAATCGGCCGCAAGCGCTGACCCAGAAAACGCTGCAAGCTATCAAAACCATAAAGATCAATCGCCATGAAATCCCTGAACAACGTCAAGCTGTCCATGCTGGACCTGGTCGCCGTGCGCGAAGGCGGAACGGTGGCCGATGCTCTGCAGATTGCCGTGCGCACCGCGCAGCAGGCTGAAAAGCTGGGCTTCACCCGCTACTGGCTGGCCGAGCACCACAATATGCCGGGCATTGCGAGTTCGGCCACGGCCGTGCTGATCGGCCACATCGCAGGCGCCACGCAGAAGATTCGCGTGGGCTCGGGCGGCATCATGCTGCCCAACCATGCACCGCTGGTGGTGGCCGAAGCCTTCGGCACGCTGGCCGAGCTCTACCCGGGCCGCATCGACCTGGGCCTGGGCCGCGCGCCCGGCACCGACGGCCCCACCATGCGTGCGCTGCGCCGCGACCGTGTGGAGACCGAGGAAGACTTCCCCCGCGATGTGCAGGAGCTGCAGCGCCTGCTGGGCGACGACCAGGATGGTGCGCGCATCATCGCCATGCCCGGTGCCGGCACCCATGTGCCCATCTGGCTGCTGGGCTCCAGCCTGTTCTCGGCCCAGCTGGCCGCGCACCTGGGCCTGCCCTACGCCTTTGCCTCGCACTTTGCGCCGCGCATGCTGCACCAGGCTCTGGCCATCTATCGTCAGACGTTCAAGCCCAGCGCCACACTGGCCAAGCCCTATGCCATCGTCGGCGTGCCTGTGATTGCGGCGCCCAGCGATGAAGAAGCCCAGTTCCTGGCCAGCAGCACCTACCAGCGCGTGCTGGGCATTCTGACGGGTAACCGCAGCCGCCTCATGCCACCAGTGGAGAACTTCTGGGAACAACTGGACCCGCGTGCCCAGTCGGCCATCGGCGACTTTCTGGCCGTGGGTGTTGTCGGCGGGCCTGATACCGTGCGCCAAGGCCTGCAAAAGCTGGCCGATGAAACCCAGGCCGACGAGTTCATGATGGTCAGTGATGTGTTCGACGCCGCTCTGCGCCTGCGCAGCCTGGAAATCACGGCTGGCGCGTTCCGGTAAAGCCCAAGGCAATCGCCCCGGCGCAAGGCACGGGGCGATATATCCTCAGACATGAGGTGGCAGGCGGTCACCTGCACACCGCCATACGGCTCATTCGGACAGCTGCATCTTCACCAGTTCCGGGTTGGCGGCAATCTCGGCTTCCGTGAACGGCACCTTCAGCCACTGCTGTGCGCTGTAAGCCTGGGTGTAGTCGCCGTAGTGTGGCGAAGCCGGATCGTCGGACAGAGAGAAAGTCAGGAAGGTGTAGGCGTCGACTCCGCCCTTCGGAAAGGAGACCACCTGCATGTACGAATTGCCGTGCGGCTGGTTGTCCATCGCGTAGCCTGCCTGGTTCAGCGCCGCCTGCGAGCAATCGACGGTAAAGTAGCCCACCGCACTGCAACCGCCAAACAGCGGCAGGCGCTGCGCGCTGCGCGTCACGTACAGCACGCTGCCGCGCGCTGCGTCGAACGCAATGCCGCTGGCCTTGACCGTGGCGACTGCGGCATCGAATGCCTTGCCGATCTGCGCCGCCGCTGCGGGGTTGATATCTCGCGGTGTATTGAGCGGATCCGCCGGATTGAACTGAACCTTGTAGAGCGTGGCCTCGGGCACGGACAGCGCGATCAGGTTCGTCCAGAACTCATCCCACACATGCGAGCCGGTCGAAGTCTTCGATCCCTTGCCATCCCACGCGGCCAGTGCAGAACAGGCCGGAGCACGATCCCCACTGGCGCTGGATCCGCAAACCAGCGCCAGGATCTGGTCCTTGAACTGCGCCGACTGCACCCGGCTATCCAGCACCATCTGGCGCACGATCTCGCTGGTGGCAGATTTCCCTGCATAGCCATCGGAGCCTGCCAGACGTTGCACGGCCATGGTATGGCCGAGCCGGGTGCGCAGCGATTGCGACTGCGTGCCCGCCGGTCCGAAGATCGCCGGGAAGCCCGTCAGCGGCTGATTCACATTGCTCAGCCAGTAGCTGTCGTTCATATTGCCCACGTAATCGTCACGCATCAGCGTCGGCATGCGGCTCACGCCGATGGCCCCGGCCTGCACCGAATCGGTATCGGTCACCCACTTGCAGGCCGCGCTCGCACCGCTCAAGACCGGCACGCGCGGCAGCGCCACAGCTGCGGCGGCACTGAACGGCGTCGTGCAGGTTTTGAGCAGCGCATCCGGTGCATTCGGCACCGCGCCCAGATCGGCATACCAGGCCTGCTTGCTGTCCCTGCCCACGGCGACCGTATTGACCCAGGGAATCGCCGCTTCTTCACGCTGGATCCGGGTGAACTCGTCCAACGACTTGGCCTGGTTCCAGCGCATCCATGTGCGCAGCGTGCGGTAGTTTCCGGCATTGATGTCGCGGATGGCGACAGCGCTCTGCGCGGTCCAGCCCATGGCCGGATTGAGACTTGCAAGATTGACGATGGGGCCATGCTCGGACTGGTACATTGTGCGCGTGACCTGATCCACACCGCCATTGGCATTGCGCACGCCGATGGTGACATCCTTGGCTGTCATCGGCACGGATTGGCCGTCCATCATGTAGCGCGTAGGATCCTTTGGATCCAGGCCCAGCACGAAGAAACCGAAGCGCCGTGCGGTGGACACCGTGTGGCTCCAGGCCACGTTGTTGTTGAAGCCGATCTGCACGATGGGCAGGCCCAGGAAGGCCGCGCCACTCGCGTCCACCTCGCCGTCGATGGTGAGCTGCATCTGATAGAAACGATCTGGCCCCTTCCAGTACCAGTGCGGGTTGCCGAACAGCAGTGGACTGTCTCCGGCCGTGCCGGTGGTGCCGAAGCCGTACACGTTGCTGCCGATACCGGCCTTACCGCCGACCTGCAGTTCGGGCGCCTTCATGGCTGCCAATTGCAGGCTTGCCGACTTGGCGCTCGCCGTCTTGGTCACCGGCGGCTGGGCATTGGCGATCGCCGCCACGAAATTGGCATATCCGCCAGCCAGCCCTGCTGCATAGGCACGGCGCCATATATCGTTGGCCGTGATGGGCTGTACCCAGTCTTGTGAACCACAGGCGGCATTGGCCTTTGACTGACCCGACTTCACCTCCTTCACATAGCGGTTGTAGCCGGCAGCGAAGCCCTCCACCATCCTGATCAGCTTTTCGGGCTGTGCGGCCTCCATGGCGACGATGTTTTCGTCGGAAATCACCTGCCGGAAATAGAAATCGGAGTCGATGTTGCGCGGCTGCGCAATGGTGCTGTTGTAGACCGCCAGGGCTTCGCCGCCGAAATGGCGGGAACGCTCGCCGCGGTAGGTCAGCATCGAATCGGCGATGGTGCACAGATTGTCCTGCGCCTGCGCATACCCAACGCCGTAACCCAGGGAGCCCCAGTCCTTGGCCTTGATATGTGGAACACCCATTGTGGTGCGCCGGATCTCGGCGCTGAACTTGCTCTCTGGCGGCTTCACAGGTGAATCCGAGCCGCCGCAGCTTGCCAGCAAGGCTGCGGCGGCGGCAATTGAAGAAAGGGCGAGGTACCGTGCGTACCCGACTCGATGAATGGGCATGAAATTGTCTCCGTTGTCGTTTTGAGGAATAGCACGACCGTGCCATTCAACAAACCATCTTAGGTGTTACAAAATCTTCAGACCCGGGGTAAATTCCCAATGGTTCTTCTGCGGCCTGCATACTTCCCTCAGCCTCCACTGCCCGCACAGGCCGCTGCTCTGCGCCCACTCCGCGCTGTGATCCGCTCTCCGCGCGGGGCACCATCGAGATGATCCTTGCAGCCCATCTCTGTCCTGAACTCCGGCAGTTCCACAAACCGTCGATAGCCAAGAAAGCCCACGCCATGAGTCGTTCCGCCCGCCTGTTGCAGCTGCTGGATGCCCTGCGCCGTGCACGTCTGCCACAGACCGGGCCGCAACTGGCCCAGGCGCTGGACGTGAGCCTGCGCACCATTTACCGCGACATCGCCACCTTGCGCAGTCAGGGCGCGGACATTCTGGGCGACCCCGGCATAGGCTTCGAGATGCGGCCCGGCTTTCTGCTGCCGCCCCTGATGTTCAACGCCGACGAGCTGGAGGCACTGCTGCTGGGCGCGCGCTGGGCCAGCCTGCAAGCCGATCCGCAATTGGCCCAGGCCGCCACCGCCGCCATGGACCGCATACGCTCGGCACTGCCTCTGGAGCTGCGCATCGCCGTCGACACCAGCGGCCTGCTGGTTCCCAATATGCAGACAGACCCTCCGGCCGAGCCCTGGCAGGCCGCGCTGCGCCGCGCCATCCGCGCCGAACACAAGGTCGTGCTGCACTACCGGGACCAGCATGGCGTGCCGAGCCAGCGCCGGGTCTGGCCGTTTGCCATGGCCTACTTCGAGCGCAGCCGCGTGGTCTCTGCCTGGTGCGAGTTGCGCCAGGCCTTTCGTCACTTTCGCGCCGACCGCGTGGACGCGCTCGAAGATCTGGGCGAACGCTATCCACAGCGACGTCAGGCCCTGATACAGCGCTGGCTGGAAGAAACCGGCTACACGCTGGATTGAGCGGCGCTGCTGACAGAAACTGTCAGCCCCCGCTCCTACATTGGCTGCATGGCGTTTTTGCCATGTCACAACAGCCCGCCAAGGAGAACCGCAATGTCCACACCTCACCAGCCCAAGCTGCGCTTTTTCAGCAACCCCAGATCACGCGCCCGCATGGTGCGCTGGATGCTGGAGGAGTGCGGTGCCGACTATGAAACCGTTGACCTGGAATTCGGACCCGAGATGAAGTCGCCCGAGTACCTGTCCATCAACCCAATGGGCAAGGTCCCGGCGCTGCAGCATGGCGACGCCGTGGTCACCGAGACCGGAGCCGTCCTTGCCTATCTGGCCGAGCTTTTCCCCGAGAAACGACTGGCCCCGGCGATGGGCAGCACGGAGCGCGCCAGCTACTTTCGCTGGCTGTTCTTTGTCGCCGGGCCGGTGGAGGCCGTCACAACCGCCCACAACGAAGGCTGGCTGAAATCGCAAACGCATCAGCAGGCCATGAGCGCGGGCTTTGGCCGCTTTGACGATGTGCTGAACACCTTGCTGCATGCGGTGGCCGGCAAACGCTATGTCTGCGGCGACCACTTCACGGCCGCCGATCTGTATCTGGCCAGCTATATCGGTTGGAGCATGATGGACGGCAGCTTGCCCAGACGGCCCGAATTCGAGGCCTATGCCACGCCGCTGTTGCAGCGTGCAGCCTCGGTGCGCGCCGACGAGATCGACGGCGATATGCAAGCCGCAGCCATGGCGCCAGTCGTTTAAAGGTTTTGGCCCGCAGCGACCGTCCGTCAAGAGCAGGGCCATCAAAACCTATAGCAAACCGCTGCAAACCACTCAGCGTGCCAGGTAACCGCCGTCGACCGGGTAATAAGCACCCGTCACAAACGACGCGCGGTCACTGGCCAGCCAGGCCACCAGTTCGGCAATCTCCTCAGGCTGGCCCAGGCGTCCCATGGGGTGGGCCGCCACCAGCGCCGCATGCGTGGCCGGGTCCTGCTCCAGACCGCTGATCATGGGGGTCTGGATAAAGCCCGGCCCCACGGCATTGACTCGCACGCCCCGGGCCGAATATTCGAGTGCCGCCGCCTTGGTCAGGCCCAGCACGCCATGCTTGGCCGCCGTATAGGCCGCAGAGTTGGCAAAGCCCACGGCACCGAGGATGGACGCCATATTGATGATGGAGCCACCACCGCCCTGCAGCATGGCGGCAATCTGGTATTTGCAGGCATAGAAGACACCCGAGAGATTGACGCGCAGCACCTGCTCCCAGGCATCGAGTGGATAGTCGGCGGTTGGCGCGCTGGCTCCGCCGATGCCGGCGTTGTTGCAGGCCACGTCCAGCCTGCCGAAGTGGCGCATGGTCAGGGCCACCAGCGCTTCATGATCCGCCGGGCTGCCGGCGTCGGCGCGCAGATACTGTGCCTCGGCACCCAGCTCTCGCACCAGGGCCGCGGTCTCCTGGCCCTGCTCCTCGTTGAGGTCGGCCAGCACCACCCGCGCGCCTTCCCGGGCCCATGTCAGCGCCACACAACGGCCTATGCCGGATGCAGCCCCCGTCACCAATGCAACCTTGTCCTTGAGCATCAAAACCTCGCATTCTTGAATCGGCAGACCATTGTGCCGACCTCACCCGCGGCAGCCATGACCTGCGTCAAGCCGGGTTCGCTCTCCCCAACGCCGAAGTGCTGACATCATTAGTCGCTACCATCTGCACCAACCCCTCACCCGTCAGATCGATTCGCGCATGCCCGCCTTTACCTTTGAAGCCCTGGATGCCCAGGGCCAGACCCGCAAGGGCACCCTGGAAGCCGACAACGCCCGTGCCGCGCGCAGCCAGCTGCGCAGCCAGGCCCTGGTGCCGCTGCAGGTCGAGCCCGTCGCCGCAGGCAAGGGCCAGGGCCGCACCGGCGCTTCCGGATGGTTCACGCGCCCGGTCTTCAACTCCACCAGCCTCGCGGTATGGACCCGCCAGCTCTCGGGCCTGGTCAGCTCCGGCCTGCCCATAGAACGCGCACTGGCCGCTCTGTCCGAGGAAGCCGAGGACGAACGCCAGCATCAGCTGGTTGCAGCGCTGCGGGCAGAGGTCAATGCAGGCTCCAGCTTTGCCAGGGCGCTGGAACAGCATCCACGCGAGTTTTCCGATATCTTCTGCGCCGTGATCGGCGCCGGAGAATCCAGCGGCAGCCTGGGTCCGGTGCTGGAAAACCTGGCCGACGACCTGGAGGCGCGCCAGGCCTTGCAGTCCAAGCTCATCGGCGCCTCGCTGTATCCGGCCATCGTGACGCTGGTGGCCATCGTCATCGTGATCTTTCTGGTCAGCTATGTGGTGCCGCAGGTGGCCGGCGTGTTTGCCGGCACCAAGCGTGCGCTGCCGTTTCTCACCGTGGTCATGCTCGGCATCAGCGACTTTGTGCGCCACTACGGCTGGTTCATGCTGGCCGTGGTGCTGCTGGCTGCCGTGGGCTTTCGGCTGGCTCTCAGGAACGAGGCATTCCGCGAGCGCTTCGATGCCCAGTGGCTGCGTCTGCCGCTCATAGGCCGGCTCTCGCGCAGCTATAACGCGGCGCGCTTTGCCGGCACGCTGGCCATGCTGGCCGGAGCGGGCGTGCCCATTCTCAAGGCCTTGCAGGCCGCGGCCGAGACGCTGAACAACCGCGCCCTGCGCGCCGATGCCATGGATGCGCTGGTGCTGGTGCGCGAAGGCGCGCCACTGGCCTCGGCCCTGGCTCAGAAGAAGCGCTTTCCGGGCCTGGTCGCCATGTTCGCCCGGCTGGGCGAGCAGACGGGCCAGCTGCCGCTGATGCTGCAGCGTGCCGCCACCCAGCTGTCCACCGAGGTCCAGCGCCGTGCCATGCACCTGGCCACGATCCTCGAGCCGCTGCTCATCGTCGTCATGGGACTGGTGGTCATGCTCATCGTGCTGGCCGTGCTCATGCCCATCATCCAGCTCAACCAGTTCGTCAAATAGGCCGGCCGCGCCGGCAACGGTGCGGAAGCACCCACTCCAGCTTGGCGCAATTCTTGCTTTCTTTTAGTGCATTGCGGGTTTTTTCCGCAATTTCGCACCAATAAATAGCAAATTTCAGCTGGAGCGTTTTCATGCAAGCACTAAAACAGGGCGCGGATGCCCTGTTCATTCTGATGGGCGCCGTCATGGTCCTGGCCATGCACGCCGGTTTCGCCTTCCTGGAACTGGGCACCGTGCGCCGCAAGAACCAGGTCAATGCCCTGGTCAAGATCCTGGTCGACTTCTCGGTCTCCACCGTGGTCTATTTCGCTCTCGGCTATGGCGTGGCCTACGGCACGCACTTTTTCGTGGGTGCCGAGCAGCTGACGGAACTCAACGGCTATGGCCTGGTCAAGTTCTTCTTTCTGCTGACCTTCGCGGCCGCCATTCCCGCCATCATCTCGGGCGGCATCGCCGAGCGCGCCAAGTTCTGGCCCCAGCTGATCGCCACGGCCATGATCGTGGGCCTGATCTACCCCTTCTTCGAGGGCATTGCCTGGAACCAGCATTTCGGCGTGCAGGCCTGGATCAAGGCGCTGACCGGCGCCGAATTCCACGACTTTGCCGGCAGCGTGGTGGTCCATGCCGTGGGCGGCTGGATCGCCCTGGGCGCCGTGCTGCTGCTGGGCCCGCGCCGCAATCGCTACCGCCAGGGCGGAGCGATTGCCGCCACGCCCCCCTCCAGCATTCCCTTCCTGGCGCTGGGCGCCTGGATTCTGATCGTGGGCTGGTTCGGCTTCAATGTGATGAGCGCCCAGAGTCTGGACAAGATCTCCGGTCTGGTCGCCGTGAACTCGCTGATGGCCATGGTGGGCGGCACGCTGGCAGCCCTGGCCGTGGGCAAGAACGACCCGGGTTTTGTGCACAACGGCCCGCTGGCCGGCCTGGTCGCCGTCTGCGCGGGCTCGGATCTGATGCACCCCCTGGGGGCGCTGGTCGTGGGGGCCGCCGCCGGCGCCATCTTTGTCTTCATGTTCACGCTGACGCAGAACAAATGGAAGATCGACGATGTGCTGGGCGTGTGGCCGCTGCACGGTCTGTGCGGCGCCTGGGGTGGCATTGCGGCGGGTATCTTCGGCACGCAGGCACTGGGCGGGCTTGGCGGCGTGCATCCGCTGGCCCAGCTCATAGGCACGCTGATGGGCGTGGCCTGGGCGGCCCTCGGTGGCCTGCTGGTCTACGGCCTGCTCAAGAAGACCATGGGGCTGCGCCTGAGCCAGGAGCAGGAATTCGACGGAGCCGATCTGTCCATTCACCACATCAGTGCCACGCCCGAGCGCGAAGCCAACTGGTGAGGGCGCGGCGGCCTGCGTATCATCAGAGCTTGTCTGCACATCCGATTGAAGCCGTACCGCCATGGCCATGACCCTGAACGACAAGCTCGTCGTCGCCATCTCCTCGCGAGCCCTGTTCGATTTCGAGGAGGAAAACCGCCTCTTCGAGGACAGCGACCCGGCGAGCTATCTGCGCCTGCAGCGCGAGCGGCTGGACGTGCCTGCCGCACCCGGCGTGGCCTTCTCGCTGGTCAAGAAGCTGCTGGCCTTCAACACGGAAGGACAGCAGCATGTGGAAGTGGTGCTGCTCTCGCGCAACGACCCCGTCAGCGGCATGCGCGTCTTCCGCTCGGCAAAGGCCCACGGCCTGCACTCCATACAGCGCGGCGTATTCACCCAGGGGCGCGACCCTTTCGGCTATCTGCGCCCGCTGGGAGCCCAGCTGTTTCTGTCAGCGAATGCCGATGACGTGACCCAGGCACTGCAGCTGGGCTACCCGGCCGCCCATGTGTTCACCGACTCCATGCGCGCCAGCAGCAGCCATCCCCGCGAAGTGCGCATCGCTTTCGACGGCGATGCCGTGCTGTTTTCCGTTATGTCGATGTATCAAGAACACTAGCCATAGATTGCCAACATCGGGAGGATCGCTAATAATTCAAATTATTGGAACTTCTTTTTTTATTGATGCAACATAGCCGTAGCTACTCGGTGAACTTCACGCCTAACGGTGAATTTGCATCGAGGTACCCCGCACTAGCGCATCTCCCCTTCATCTTGGACTCGCGCCCCAGCTACCACCGGCTAGGTAACGCGTACTTGGTTGAACGTGGCTTAGGCCTCTGGGGACCAGAGAGTCGGAACCAAGTCCTGACCGGCCGCATCCCCACCGCCAAGTCAATGCTCAGTTACGCGCAATGGCTTGCGAATTTCTTAGAGTGGGCAGATAAGCGCAAGGTCGACCTCAAGACATGTGACTACGCCACACACATAGTCGGCCTCTATCAGAAAGAGATGCTTGAAGGCCTCTGGTCGCGCGATGGTTACGGTCTCGCACCAAGCACGGTGAATCTGAGGGTTCAACAAGCGTGCGACTTTTTGACGTGGATGGCAGACACAGGCAAGCGGGTAACCTTCCAGATACCGTACGACACTGCAAAGCTGAGAATCGGCTCAGCCACAAGCTCAATTGGTCACCTGGGTTTTAACGTTCGTGTACGCAAGGGAAAATTGCGGCGACCGACGCGTACTCTGTGTATGCCAACAGATGCGCAGGTGAAAGCGTGGCTTGAAAGCGTCCATGAAAAGTATGGACCGACTTACGGCCTTATGTGCGAAACGGTCTTGTTTACTGCAATGCGACGCGAAGAAGTCGTATGCCTCCGCCACGACACCTTGCCCGAGAACCCCAAAGACTGGCTCATCGCGAACCCACTCGCCCCCCCTGCGCAACAACAAGTTCGCATCACTATCCGATACGGCACAAAGGGTCCAACCTATGGCCTGGACAATGGGGACAAGATTGGTCCAGAGCGAGACATCTTGATCCCCCTGAGCCTTGCTCAAAGCTGGGATCACTATCGCTCTAATGCCCGGAACCAAGCTTTTGCGGCGCGCATGAAACGAGTCAAAGGGGCGGCACGGGTTGCGCTTGCAAAGAGCGCTGTGCACTTATTCCTCCGCGCTTCAGATGGGATGCAGTTCCAAGGCCCTGAGCTATATAACGCGTGGACAGGAGCCCTGCCTCCCATCAATGGCTGGTCTCCCCACCAGGGAAGACACTGGTGGGCATGCTCTGTACTTTGGCGAGAGCTGAAGAAGCACCAGCACACGCCGCACTTGAGCAATGAGACTACGGCAGCACTGCTTGAGAACACTGCCCTGAGCATCATCAGACTTCAAGTCCAACCGCAACTAGGTCACGCCAACGAAGCTACGACGATGGTGTATCTGCGATGGGTGATGGACATGCTCGCGGTACCGGCCTCACTTGAAGACGACGACGAGCCGTCAATAGGCACTAAATAAGCAAGGACTGATATGAATATCCGTACGAACACGAATACGAAGGATCACCTAAGCCAGAGTGTCACAACACTACACCCTTCACCTGTAGAAGGCTCAACTACTCTGCCTCATGAAAAAGAAGCGCTTCGCTTTTATACAACCCATAAGACTAAGCCCCGCATAGTAGATCTCAATGTTTTCAAGACTGGTCAAAGCATTTCTTCAAGCAATGATAGCTGGAAAGAGCCATTTTCCGGCCGACCTGAACTGATAGCACAGCTTAAACCTGCAATTATCGACCGTGCAATTCCATTAGCACATAAATCGGTGGACCAGATTTTGGCTTCACTGCGTGCATGGTGGCGGATATTTGATTCAGTCGAAGCCATGACGGAGGGAACAGCACCCCCAATTACTTCAGTTTCCCAAATTACTGACCTGCATCGCCAAGTTGCTTTAGACAGAGGAATTGGGCGATTGGAGTTCGTCAATTTCTTTCAATTAGCGAACACAACTCGAATTGCTCTAGGATTAAAACCACTGTACTGGCTAGCGCCGTCATCGAAACCTGTCAACCGACATCTACCTTCAAAGTGGCAAACCGACGTAATCCGTCAACAACTTAAACGCCACTGGTTCTCTGTGCTTGACCGATGGTCATTGGCAGACGATTTACGAAAACAATGTAGCACTGTAGTTGAGCACGACGCAGACCCGGAGACTCACAAGGAGCAACAGCGCCTACTGCGTAATTACAAGTTATTCGACTCGGTTGTAGAGAAAACTGGCGATCCGCGACCATCAGTTAGTTCGTTACTGCAAGGGGTTTCCGCCCAGACCTTCTATGAACAAGGCTTCAACTACAGCGATATGCTGTGCGGCAGCTATCCTGACAGCTTCGATATCCGCGTTGCTTTTCATTTATGTATGGCCACCACTGGCTGGAATCCCGCAGTCTTACTAAGTCTTGATGTCACGACTTCAATTATTGAAAAGCATCCAAAAGACCCAGGGCGATACATTCTCCGCGGAACAAAGGCTCGGTCCGGTGGGGCCGAACAACTCAGCGAAGGGCTGCTGAAGTCCCAAGGAAGTGCAGGATTCATCATACAGGCACTAATAGCTCGAACGAAGTCGCTTCGTGAGTCTTTGATTAATGACCTGCATGTGTACAAAGCGAGTTTGGCAGAAATGAAAAGCACGTCGCACACAGCGGTCGACCTTGAATTGATGCGCGTACATATCACATCTCTAGAGCAGGGAACAAAATCCCCTTGGATTTTTGTAAAAAAAAATGGTGATGATATTCTTTGGCTGACCGACGATAATTTCTCGGATGGTGTGTATAAAAAAGGCATCGGTTACCTTTCTTTTATCGGGAAATTCATCGCAGAGCTTAATTTAAATAGACCTAAAGAAAATCAATTATCACCGCTTCGAGCATCGGACTTCCGTGACGCCTATGCAGCAACACAATATCACGCAAGCGGAGGTTCAATTCTCTATGTGATGAAGGCTCTAGGCCATCGCAGCATTAGATCAACTCAAGGCTATCTGAACAATACTTTGCTGAATGATGAACATCAAAAACTGTTCGGGACCTTCAGCGAAGCTCTTTGGAGTGAAATAGCGACCCATCAAAGAGTTGACCCTACAATTATTGCTCAGCGGTCACGCTACGGCAGCATAACTCCAGAGCACCGTAAGCGTTTACAGGATTACCGAACACTGATGCGAAGCCGGGTTGGTATTGCCTGCACAGACCCCACAAACCCTCCACGTCACATCGCCCCCGACTTCGTTGCTGACGGGAAAGCAATGTGCCATGTCCAACGTTGCACACTCTGCCTAGAGAATGCCGTCCTCCTTCCCGATAGCCTTCCCGGCCTTTGCAAGAGGTTAGCTGAGCTGCGGTATCTGCGATCGAAAATGAGCGTAACTGCGTTCCAAGAATCTTCATTTTTAAAGGAGTTGGACAATACAGAGCTTGCACTAATTGCCTTCGACGCTCAAGAATCTACGCAATTGCTTGAGGAATGGGAGCGACGCATTGAAAGCGGAGCACACCGAGTCATTGAGTTTGATTAAAACTCGCAAGAGGATAATCAATGAATAACTTAGTTAAATTGGAAATCAATACCGATCCTTCCGAAATATTCGGGAGAGATTACGAGATAGAGGCAACCCGCAATCGTGGTTTACTGCTCATGCCGGTCCACTCCATTCAACACGCCGATGCCGCTCAACTTATCGCATTGCAACGGATCTTGCAGCACGGCGATACATTAGGTAGATGGGTAACCGCTGATGCATGGGTTCCTTCGTCCAAAAAGAGCTCTGCGTTTTTGTCAATCGACATACGTCGACGTATCGTCCATTTCTTGCCTGCACATCTTCAACGCTTAGCGAGCGATGAAGATCTGATGAGTCATCGCGTTAATCATTCAATCGCGCAGTACTTAGACGAGGCTGTGCTCAAAATAACACGTTATTTGGTGCTTTTGCGTATTGGCCCGGTGGGCCGCGGAAAAAAGGGAGCCCAGCGCACACTTGACCCAAATTCGATCATCTATATTGGCTATAGCATAGCGCCAATTATGTTCGCGCTAGCAATTGCATCGTCCTTTGATGCGAAAGGACAACCAACAGCCGACAGCATCTCTTTCCGATCGCTACGTACGGATGACCTATCTGCACTTTCAGAGAGTCAAAAAAGGCAAGTGCTGGCAGAGTGGCTGCGTATGAAGGAGCTCGTGGATCGAGGACTGTGGACGGATGCACCCAGCATACAGACGGAAACTAGCACGATTGCGATGACTGGAGTCCTTCGCTACACAGCAGAGCCGCGAAAGATCGTTAGTCATCAACCCCTACCTGACGAGTATGTTTCAGAAATGGGTCGTCACAGTCTTTGGCTCATGCGCGTGCTTTTTCCGAACCTGCTCGACATTGGAAAGGCAATAGCAGACCTTTACTCGGAAAAAGGCAGTAATGGAAAGCCCCAAAAATATATAGTCAGCAGCTGTGCTAGAAAGGTGCGAAAGCTACTCTCTACCTTTCGTTGGCTCGACCAAGAAGGCCAAGAATTTTACGCACTTCCCTTCTCGCTGCGTCGACACAAGCTGCGCAGTGAAACTAAATCAGTAAATGGCCGGAATGTTGAAACAGAGGCGTACTGGCCACCAAAAAGTCTTTCAGACGTGATGGGATTGCTCGGGCTCGTGCAAATGGCACACTATTTTATAGTCAGCCTCAGTATGGGAGCCCGCCAATCTGAGGTACTAGGACTACATAGGGATTGCGTCGTACGTTCAGTTGACGGGAGACGCTACGCAAACGGTAAAACCTACAAGCTCGTGGAACGACACGGTGGCGAGTGGAGGGACTGGCAATTACCCGAGGCAGCAGTCGAGGCACTCGCTCAGCAGGCACTGCTCATTGAGACTGCTATGCGGATCGATTATTTCAAAGTGCAGCGGGATACCGATATAGACGCCGTTAGCTCAGGCACGCATCTCTGGGGACAATTGAATGCAGGGAACACTAGTGACCCGGCGAATTCGTCCTTCGAAATCAATTCAGCATTGCGAGCTTATGCGCATGCGATCGGATTGAGTACTGAGCCCGGTGGGCAGCCTCTCCGATCACATCGATTCAGGAAGACACTTGCGCGTCTCGTGGCTTTAGCCTTGACACAAGCTCCGAAGTTGTTGATGGATGTGTTTGGTCATAAATCCATCGAAATGACGCTGTACTACATCCTCTCCGACAAAAATCTTCGTGCCGAAATCGAGACAGTGGCACGTGAGTTGCGCGTAATGCGTGCTAAAGAGGTGGTCGAACGTATGGTCGAGGCGGACTTGGCTTCTAAGGGAACAGAAAGTGCCGACTTAGGCGGCTATGGAGGGCTTGCCGCTGTATCACTGCAGAACGTCATCAGAGAGAATCGTGATCGAGCACACCGTCAAGGTGCCCAATGGGGTGCGAACGACGTTGGAGAATTGGCCGAGCTGCTGACGTTGCAAGGCAAAGCGTGGGAGCAAGTCAGAACAGGTGTGCTCTGCACCAAATTTCCTGGAGAGATTGGACCCTGCAGCAAAAGCAAAGGTCGACCTGAACCCTCAAAGTGTCAGATCAGCTGTAACCATCGCCTCGAAGAAGCCTTCCTACGCGAGGACGTTGAAGGTTCGATTCAAGACGCAGTAGCAGCTTATGAAGCGGCAATTGCCAATGAGGAAAGCCTGACTGCCGCTCACTGGGCCGCACAGGTACGCGCCCATGTACCGCGTTTTTCTGACCTGCAGGCGAAGTGGATGCTCAACGAGACAGTGCGGGAGTTGTTCGCCGACGAATTGGACAAAGTGGTCGAATGAAGAAAACATCAAAGCCAAAGCGCACCCACTCTGTCGATGCTATTGAGCGCATGCGCTCAGCAGCGCTGGCGCGTTATGACTCACAGGCGGCACAGTCTCATGAAAGAGTTCGCCACGTAATGCAAGCCATCCAACAGGAGATGGCCACCAACGACGGTATCTACCCCCATAACAAAGGCGCAGTTTCGATGGCGGAGGTCGCACGACGCGCAGAAATTCATCCCGTCACCTTCCACAAACCTCGCTACCTAGAGCTCGGCAAGGAAGTAAAGACATGGCTTGAGACATTGAAGCAAGGTGCAGTCGTTGGTCAAGGCCGGGTCCGCAAAGAACTGGGGACCCGAATCCAGGAATGGAAGAAGCTATACGAGGACTTACTTGAGACTCACCGCATTAGTGAAACTGATCTTCAGTACGCCGAAGCCAGGCTCAAAGAAGTGCTTTTGGATAACGAGCAACTACGTCAGCAGCTTTCGCAGCAAAAGACCTTGAAAGTTGTCCCGATACGGACAAAAAAGTCTGACTGAGATTTCAATGTAAAAGGTATTAAATGGCATATCCAATTGAAAAAAAGCTAGTTGTTGCCGTCTCATCCAGTGCTCTTTTCGATCTTTCAGAGTCGCATGCGGTTTTTGTAGAAAAAGGCCCTAAAGCCTACAAAGAGTTTCAGGAAGCTAATCTAAACAAATTTCTTGGAAAAGGTGTCGCGTTTCCATTTGTTCGGCGCTTTTTAAACATCAATAAACGCTTCCCGAAGCAATCACCGGTCGAAGTGGTTCTCTTGTCTAGAAATTCTGCAGCCACCGGAAAAAGAGTTTTTCGATCTATTTCTCACTACGGCTTAGATATCTCACGAGCTGCGTTTATGGAGGGGAAATCACCCTACGAATACATCCCAGCCTTCAACGCGTCATTGTTTCTATCTGCTAATGAGGAAGACGTAAAAAATGCCATTAGCAGCAAGTATCCAGCTGGCATTGTTTTACCGAGTACAGTCATCGATGACGAATCCGAGGACGAACTTCGCATCGCATTCGACTTTGATGGCGTGATCGCCGATGACGAATCCGAAGCAGTTTTCAAAGGCAAGGATCTTTCAGCGTTTCGCGACTATGAGGTTGCAAATGCACACATTCCTCACAAGCCAGGCCCGCTGGCCGACTTATTCCAAAAGCTCTCATTCATGCAAAAACTTGAAGATAAAGAGCAGGAAAAGAATCGAGATTACAAACGCATCATTCGGACCGCCATAATTACTGCAAGAAATGCGCCGTCTCATGAACGTGTAATTACCACACTGGAAGATTGGGGGGTCAGCGCAAATGAGACTTTCTTCTTGGGTGGTATGAAGAAGGATCGAATACTTGTTCGGCTAAAGCCACATATGTTCTTCGATGACCAGAAAAGCCACCTTGAATCTGAGGCAGGAGACATACCGATGGTTCATATTCCATTTGGGATTGCAAATAAAATCATCGAATAAGTCTCTCTACAAAAAGGTAGTTGCGCTTGGTGCACGAGAAGCATGTCGCCGGCCATCTCTGAATCAAACTGTATAGGAGGCCGTATGCGAGATATCGAAGGGGTTGAAGACGTAGTCCGCTCTCTTACACCACACTGGGCCGCGCTCGAGGAGCACTTTCATCAAGAGAATGCTAACTACATTGAACTGTTGAGGCACGATCATGATGCACTTGGCCGCGTACTCAAGTGTCACCTGATAGTAGAGCACTATCTCGATAGGTTTCTTGGTGAGTTTCTCGGAATTGAGGCTCTAGCTGACGCCAAGTTGTCTTTCCTCCAAAAGTGCAAACTTCTCCCCAATCAGGGTTCGGCCGCAGCATTTGTTAGACCCGGCATCCTCAAGCTCAACTCGGTGCGAAATAGGTTCGGGCACACACTCCGACCAGACTTGGACAGTCAGGACCTCGGCGCAATCAACGAGATTCTCGCAGTCGCGCGGCCTAATCACAGAGGTGACAATCTATCCCGAATTGAGGCATTCACCACCGTAGCTGTTACGTTCTTGGCTGTGCCACCAGCCAACCTCCAACAAGCCTTCATAGAGGCCTTCAGAACCGTGCGATCGAATGACTTGTAGGCCTTCCTCCAGCAACTGGCCACGCCACATTCACCAGTTAATCATCGCTGCGCTGCCAGTTGCCTATGGCCAAACATTAATACTGACCTGCTATGCCTTCCACTGACTCAAATGCGCTGCCATTCTTCCAGCGTCCTGACCTCTCGCCTTTCCTCGTGCACCTGACAAAGAACACCCTATCGGAAGATAAATACAGCGCCTTTGATAATCTAGTTAACATCCTTGAGACCGGCGAGGTTTTCGGTAGCACAACTAAAAAGGGATTTATCAAAGGGACGTCGAGTGCCTCTTGCTTTATGGACATCCCTCTTTCAAGTCTTAAGTATGTTCTGAACGAGGCCAACACAAATCCCGATCACCCGCGCTACGAACCATTCGGAATTGTCGTATCGAAGGAGTACGCCTACGAAAATGGTTGCAGACCCGTCCTCTACTTATCTGACGCGGAGACCAAGTCGTTGCAAATCCGATCAGATCAACTATGGAGAGTTGTGAGACTTGAGGGGGTCGATGGCTTTCATGTCAATTGGTTGCATGAGCGGGAGTGGAGGTCGAAGGGCTCCTTTGCTCTCCCTGGCAAGGTACGTGCAGTGCTAGTCAAAAGCACTAAAAGCGCTGAGCGCCTCCAGAAGTTGATTAGCCGCGAGCGCGATAGGTTCAAATCAGTTCCAGCGTCCATCATCCCGTTGTCAGTGCTTTGTCAAGGCCTTCCGTATCTGCACGAGTGAGTTCCCTATCGCTGGCACCGATGTACATGGATCCGAAATTGTGCTCATTGGCTTCATCCGTTGACTGGCTCGAACAATGAATGTGCACTTCTGCAATCCAAGAAGGCCGCTTCTGGTCGATCTCCGCCAGTGGTCAGTTCAAACCAGCCGGCCAACTCATGAGGAGGAGCAATCATGATCAGCGCATACAGCTGACCCAGGCACTACAAAGGGCCAAAAAAGTGGCCTTCAAGGCCACCTTTAATGAGGCTAGATCTCAAATTGAGAACGGTCTTGATCTTTGATCCAGTTTGGAGGCTTTCCACGGCCAGACCAAGTTTGGCCTGTCGTTGGGTCACGGTATTTCGGTGCTACTGCACCGATCTCGCGCTTTTGCTTTGCGACCGGGAAGATATCGTCCTGCGTTAGGCCGAAAGCCTCAATCAAACCTCGAATTTTTTGTACTGCACCTGTAACTTCAGCCTTTCGAGCTGCAGCAATCTGCTGTTCTAAAGCCTCGCGTTGTGCCAGCAGCTCCTTGTACGAATGTGTACTCATCTGTAAGAGTTCCTATGTAAAAACTGTGAACCGACACCAGAAGGATGCACCCATACATGAGATACGTCGTCTATGCGGTTGTCATCCTCAACCGGAAGTGACCGCGCACATTTTGTACTAATTTGATATGAGCAAACCAAAAAGCGGAGCAGTGCACGATCGCCGGTTGGGCTGCAGAACCAGATCACGTATCAGCCTAAGTTCATTGCATGATCTGGTTGCGCTGATCATCAGCACTGATTGCGGCTGATCTCGCCCAGGAAGCCCCGCTGTCTCATAAGGCAGTCATTCAACGTTTGACACGGTAGTCTCGCCCCGGCTTGCAAGGGGAGTTCTCCTTGATTCCACCTGCGTAGGCGTGACGGGAGCTGGCGGACACAAAGTGCGTAGGTGTTCGAAGTCGCCTGAGGCTCGTTCTGCTACCTGCGCCCACGCCCTGGCAAATGCGGGCCGACTCATGTTGCCTGTGATGCCGTCCTTCCAGTTCTCCCAAGTCTCAGCTGATATACGCCCTTTCTTTTGAAGGAATGCTTGCTCGTTGCAAAGATCAAAGTATCCATAGAAGTGAGGAAGTAGCTCAGTCTGCTTTTTTTCGGGAATGTCTTCGCCGAACAGCGCTTCGATGGGGATTCTTGCAATAAGCGTTCGATATTGATTTTTTAACGAGTCTTCAAACGCCGTTGCGGCTTGTTGCCTTGTAGTGAACAGCTGCCAAGCAGCAACCGCCACACCACTTGCGGTTGCAACGTTTGAGAGCGCACTAAGGACTGCAAGTGTAGTCATTGGACCCTCGTGATATTAATGTTCGATGGCGCGTCTAGTTTTTAATTTCAGGTTTGCACTGCTGATAGGCGAAGCATCCTCTGCAAAGCATGGTTTCTTAGTCCCATGTGTCATAGCCTTGAGGGCTGCCATCCCACTGCCAGTACAAGGCTCGATGCGCCCAATAGGAAACGCGCCCGTTCTCCTCCGAGCGCTGCGCACGGAAAACCTTTGATCCATCAAAAGGATCCTCTACAACCGAGCCGTCGAGAACTGGCATTCGCTGCCCACGGTGAATATCTCCTGAAAATAGAAAACTCGGAATGCGAGCCAAAAGCGCCGATGATCTAGTCTCTCGGAGCAGTACGCAAAAAGATGGTGTGTTAATACCGCCGACTAGCAACCGTGGGTGGGTGACAGCTGCACGTAACTCCTGCATCAAGGGTAGCATCGAGTCCAATGCCAAAGCCCGATTTCTGGCTAGTACCTGATCTTGAGCTGCATACAGACACCATGCCTGTAAATCTTGTCCTTCCGCCAGTTGAAGTCGATAACTTTGCCTTCCTGCGAATGTGTGAACCCCAGGCAGGAAGCGAGACGAGGTAACGACTAAGCCGCGATTTGCTCCTTCTCGATTGACATGGGCTTCCAATGCAGCAACAGCTTCCAAATGTACAGGCCGATGTGCAGCATGTCGCTTGATTTGAACAAGGGTCAGCAGATCTCCGATGGGATCGGTTTGCCAAAGGCGTAGATCTACACCTCCGTCACCGGAGCCGGGCCCGAGTTCAGTGCGCCAGCCTCTAGCCGCAAACACGCTGCTAACCAATTTTTCGAAGTCTCGATGAGGGAGCCTATGGAAGTCTTCAGGAAAGCTTGCGAAGTGCTGGTACAGATCACCGCTGACATCCGCGCTGTCAGCCTCGATGAGCTTACATGTCCACTGCCATCGCGCACGTTGGTCAAACTCCTTTTGCAAAGTTGATTTATGGTCGATAAGGTAATAGCAAGCAGTGGCTCGATCCTCAAGCTCGATGTACACACCGGCCCGCTCAAGTTCCTCGCGCAGTTCCTGAGCGTATTCGTCGTCCCACTCAATGGAAGTGATGGCCGGGCCGTCCGAGCACAGCAAAAGAATGGGCACACCTTCGCCAGGCTCCGAGTTATAGTGATTAATCGGATCCCTATGGGCAGAGTCATGCCACAAATCATGCCGTTTAGCCCAGTTCTCAGTGATGCCGCGCACGACCTCTATAAGTGCCTCCAAGTGAGCATCTGGAGTGATCAAGGGTGATTCTTCCTTCACGTCTCCTCCCTTTGCGTTAAATCTTCTAGGACTGCCTAGAGTGGCGGACCTTGAGCACCACGATGTAGGGCTTCCAGTTGGTGGTGCGGTAGCGGGGCTTGGACTGTGAGGGCAGGCTCAGCGCTCAAGTTCAGATGGTCGTCACAAGTGAATTATGCAAAACCGCACCAGGATGCCTCGGTGAACTTATTTTTACGAACGCATTATCCAGCCTTACGGGTTGAATTAACTGCTACGGCGTTAATGGCAACATCTTATATGCTTTGAATACTGTATTGTTATTATTATTAGATAATGGACTTCTCACATTCAGTTTAGCATCATAAGCTATTTCTTCGTTCAGCATTTTTCTTATAACTTGACCACGATTCTCTTTGAAGAAGTCCTCAAGATAGTCATCTGAATGATAACGATTATATCTCTCAGCATACCTAGAATGGGTTTCATTGAGAAAACCTTCTTTATCTAGCCATTCGTAGTATTTAAGTTCAAACCAAAAGTAGTCGTCTAAATAACGCCCAAACTCTCTGTAAAAAAAATTAATGCAACTAGACTGGAGCTCTTTCTTAAGTTCAAATCCAAATTCTCCACCCTCCTCTGCATTTTTATATTTTTCAATTACAGCGACGCAAGACTCAATTATTTTTGTAGAGAATTCATCTTTGTAGCCGAAGTCAACTTCATCCGTAGAGCTCATCAACACATCGAATGTGGAGTTAATCTCAATGGCTTTTCTTTTTATATCGACAGATGGCATCTTCAGCTTCACCAGCTTATCAAACTCAGTGAAACTTAATTTTAGCTTGGTTAGTAAACTATTAATATTTGAGTCAATAACAATCCGGTCAAAATAAACATTAACTATCTGGATTGATATAAACTTGTTGAGGGTATTATTTTGTTGATAAAAATTCATATCTATAAATTGTATTCTGTGGCTTATCTGTGCTGGAGTAATTTTTCCATGCTACCTGTCGTTGCGAGCTTCCCACGTTGATAGTACAAACTGCGCCAACGCTCCTGAGAGGTTCACTGCCAGATCGGCGTGTCGGGGCTGCGGCCTTGCAGCGATTCTTCCCTTGCCATGTGCGTCGCTTAAGCGGTTGCGCAACGAGCCCAAACCTTCCACAACTGCAGTGCAGCCGCCGAGGATCATCTTGAACACTTCCTCCGTATGCTGTGACGGCGCTATGTTCAGTTTCTCCGCCGTTTTGCGATAGAGCTTCGGAAGGTCATCCTTATCGTCATATGCGACATCTTCCTCGTCCAGGATGTGCTTGCAGACCGACTCCAATAGCGTCCGAGAGGAAGTGATTGCCCCTTCGGGATCAGCTATGCGACGTTCCAACGCTTTCTCCCAGGCTGCATGCACGTGTGCAGCATCGAACTTCTCAAGCACACCAGTAACGTTTTTGTCTGCTGGAGCACCACCGCCCTTCTCAAGGAAGTCCAGCAGATGCTGGAACATGCCATAAATGTGCTCCCGCCTCCCCTTGTACGTCTTGGATATCGGTTGGATGTAGCCCCAGAACTGCAACTTTGTACGGCAGGTCTTCACGAAGATAGGTAGCAGCGGCTCTATTGTGGGGTCACCAATCAAAGCCTGTCTAATTCGAACATAGTCAGCCTCACCCTCTTGCCCGCCTTGAGCGATTGCGACCATGAGGTTTTGCAATGACGTGGCCTCTGAATAAAGATTCTCGAATCTGTACTGCATCCCGCCATCCTCTGTGATTAAGGTAGATCGCCCACATGCCAAACCTCATGAGTATCTTTAAGGAGGAGAGCACATGGGTAGCGAAGGGCGTGTATGGGCGCCTCCCGATTTGCCAGGGTATTTTGCGTGATGAACAGGGGACTAGGCCGGTGTTTGTACGGGCGCTGGTGCCAACTAACCATGTTTCCGACAGGAGATGACCGTTATGCTTGTACTTAACACCGGCAGCAATCGACCGAGGCTGTGTGAAAATTCGAAAAATTCACGTTTTCAGTAGTAGCAAAACCAACCCCGACAGCGTGATCATCGATCCTGGGCCGATCTGAGCGGTCGAGTCTTCAACTTGCCTGCACACGCTTGAGTTTTCACACAGCCTCGGCCCATTGCAGGCCATCAAAACTCGTTGATCTACGACTGCTTTGCTGCGGTTGCAGACCTTGCCCTTTAGACGACGAACTTACACAAACTAGGATCAAGCTGGCCGCTAATACTGTTTAAGCCTTTAGCGACACAATCAGCACCTTGCGATTGACCTATTCTGCTCAGGTTAATCTCATACCGACAACCGCAAGTGGGCAAGCGAACCGTCAGAAGCAAACCGAATCACTAAAAGACAATGTTGCAACTATCAGTTCCAATCCATTCAGGCAGTTATCGTTAGGCCACCTATGCCTCGGTCGGGTTTCTCATCCCTATCCATCGAAGCTGCCGTGCAGACCCACTACTAGACAATGCCGTCCCGGCCTTGCACGCCTGTCCGAATGACTAAGAAATACAACTCGCTATACGCTAACTGTCCCTACTTGCACTATGACCCCAGGCATGGCAGAGGCTTCTTTAACAACCACAAGCATGACGGGTTCTTCGTGCTGGCCCGGCTTGTCCGCATCACGGAGCCAGCGGAGGGAGAGGAAAGAGCCCGGGCCCCGGAAGGCACGGAAAAGCCAATAAGTGTTACGTTCGAAGTAGTCGGCGCAGACTGGGCAGTGGGCTGGCTGAACCTGTCCAATCGAGACTGGATCAGAGACGTCATCGGCCTGCCCACCAACAGTCAGTTCTCGTTAGGTAACGCACCGCTCGGGCGCTTCACATATCAACCGAGCCAAAAGCCCTGGGACATGATGTTGCTGAACGCTTCTCTGGGCGGCAATCTAGCTACGCCCGACGAAGCGCTGCGCCGCTGGCAGCAAGGCGCCAAGCCAGGTTGGTTCAAGGCACGGATTACCGTGGGCAAGATGGCTGACATCCCTTATTGTCGCGTCACCTATTTCGCCTCGATCTTCGACGCTGGCCAACCTGCCGCGATCGACGCCGTGAGTGCCTTGTCCAAACCATCGCTCGCCAAGACCGGCCGCCGATTCAGTATGCCGAGCATACTTGAGCAATCAGCCCATCGGTTTGGCGATCTGCTGACTCAACGGAATCTTTTGGCGGAGTACCTCGCCGTATACGACGTCGGCCAGGGCGCGGCTCAGGCGCTAGTGCGTTTGGCCCAATCACACGCCACACCAGAGCTTTACGTTGACATGGGCTGTGGCAGAAACCACGTTCAAGACCCAGCTCTGCAGACGCTTAGGTTCTGTACTAGCGCATCGCCTCCAGTCATCCTTAGCCATGCTGACGAAGACCACTGGTGCGGCGCTATTACGAAGGCCATGGCCACCGCAGGATACCCCGCGCACGCGTTGGCATGGATGGCGCCAGCCACAACAGGAAGCGCTGCGTTCATGGCGTTCGCACGCTCGGTATGGTCCCAAGGAGGCCATGTCCGCACGCTCAACCTGACCGGCGTGTCTCCCATCACTATCATGGCCAAGACGAAGACTGGCAGCCTCCTGCTCGCCCAGGGCACCAGCAAGCAATTCAACGACTCCGGCCTCATCGTCGCCGTGGTCAGACAGGACAACCAGCGTTACTGGCTGCTGCCTGGCGACTGCGACTATCACTTCTTCCCCTTCCGCCTGAAGTCCATGGCGGACACGCCATACTGCGTGGCTCTCACGGCCTTTCACCACGGGGCCGCACCGAAGGTTATGGCGGACACCCCCATCTCAGTAGGCACCGACTACCGGCGCCTTGTCTACTCATTCGGCAGCGGGAATGAACACAAGCATCCGACGCTCCACTCAGTAAGAGCTCACGAGACTGCTGGATGGACGCACGGCCAAGCTTGGCAAACAGCCCCGGGCTTGGCGTTACCGGCCGCCAGCTCGGTTGTACGGGCGACGGCATGGACACCAGCCAAAACACCGCCCTACCAGCATGCCGGTGGCATTCTGATCGGTTGGTCAGCCGCGCCTCAAATTTCATCAGTAGCGGTCTGCTGCGCCTCCGGATGCGCTGCGGCCATACCGACGCAGGTTTAAGCCAGTCCGTCGGTAAGCGCGCCACTCGCCCCGAGTTCATGAACCCCGGCATCGCCTGTCGGCCTGACTTCAGTAGTACTTCAAAGCGCTACCGGTATCCATCATTCCCATGTCTTTTGTTGAGGAGGCGGATGGCTACTTGAAGATATCAACACGCGCAGGTGGCACACACTTGACCCCAATGCGGTGGGCCCATGGCGATTGCGCTACGACGGTGCAGGATCTGGTGACCGGCTGTGCGGTTCACTCCAAATTAGAGGATGGCGCCAGTTACGGCACCATCGACCTACATGAGAAGATGCTGCGGCCCGTGCCAAAGGAGCAAGACTTGATTGGTGAAGCCCATGAGGTGCACATCTCACGCAACATTGCGACCTCCGAGGCCACGCTGCAAACTATTTATGGCAAGCTGTTAGCGACGGCAACAGCAACTTGTTTTTGAAGCGGGTGTAGTGGAAGTCGACACAGCCAAAGAACAAATATCGAATGAGGGACGATGCGCATGGGAACGATTCGGCGACTGGTACTCAGGAATTTCAAGCGTTTCAGATCGCTTGAGCTGGAATTTGATCCGGAGCTCAACATCCTGGTTGGCGGCAACGAAGCGGGAAAGAGTTCAGTGCTTCAGGCGATGGACATTGTGCTGAGCGCCAGTCGCAGCAAGGTCGAGGGCATGGGGCTTGAAGCGTTGTTCAACGCTGACTGTATTGCTGAGTTTCTCGCGGGTGCCAGGAAAATCGGCGATCTGCCCGAGTTGCATATCGAGCTCTATTTCGATGATCTTCCTGGTCGTCACGACCTAGATGGAAGGAACAATAGCAAGGGCGTCGACCACCTAGGCATCAAGATGGTGTGCAAGCCAGTCGACGATTTCACAAAGCACATCCAAGCCATCCTTGCGGAAAAGCACGATAACTTTCCATTCGAGTACTACGGAATAAGTTTCCTGACTTTTACGGACGAGGTTGTCTTTCCTTACAAGAAGCCGTTGCGGCACCTACTGATTGACAGCTCACTAATCAACAACGAGCACGCCACGCGCGAGTACACGCGTTCAATGTATGCCGCGCATGCGAGTGTTGCTCAGCGCAACCTGCACGGCTTCGAGTACAGAAAGGCGAAAGCGAAGTTCAAGGATGACGTTTTCAAGTCGATGAACGACGAGCTGGATGCATACAAGTTCGATGTTAGAACCAGTCCAAAGGCCAGCGTCGAGACCGACATCATCATTACCGAGGACGACATACCGGTGGACAGCAAGGGCAAGGGCCGCCAGTGCTTCATCAAGACGGAGTTCGCGCTGCGTAATCGGGAGCATGCGCTACACGTACTATTGCTGGAGGAGCCTGAGAACCATCTCAGCCAGGTGCATATGCGCAAGTTGATCGAGCGTATCCGTGCCTCTGCCAAAAAGCAGCTTTTTGTGGCCACGCACAGCAGCTTCATCGCTACACGGCTGAATCTCAGGAAGGTTCTGATCCTTAGTGAAGAACATCCGTCGCGACCAGCCAGCTTGAAGGATCTCAGCCCGGGAACCGCCGAGTTTTTTATGAAGGCGCCCGACAACAACGTCCTGGAGCTGGCTTTGTGCAAAAAGGCGATCCTAGTCGAGGGCGACGCCGAGTTCATCCTGATGGAGGCTCTCTACAAAATCAGTGCCCCGGAGGGAAGTCTGGATGCCGATGGCGTCCATGTAATCTCGGTTGATGGCACTAGCTTCAAGCGCTACCTTGAGCTTGCCAACCTCCTTGGCATTAAGGTGGCGGCGATCCGCGACAACGACAAGGACCATGCTGCCAACTGCGTCGCCAACTACTCGGACCACGTGTCGGCTTCCATCCAGGTCTTTGCGGATCTCGATAACAGCCGCCATACCTTCGAGGTCTGCATTTACAAGGACAATCGGGCGGCCTGTGAGGAGCTTTTCGCGGCCGGCCGCAAGACCCTGAGCGTCGAAGAATATATGTTGAAGAACAAGACCGACGCTGCATTCCAGCTGCTGGAAAAGAAGGGCTCCGCGCTGGTAGCCCCTGGCTACATCCAGCAGGCAGTGACATGGATAAGAGCGTAGTCTTCGCGGTCGCAGGATCAGGCAAGACCACCCGTCTGGTCGCGGCGTTGGACGAGGTGCGACGCTTCTTGCTGGTCACGTACACCGAGGCCAACTACAACAACCTGCGTGCCAAGGTCATTGAGCGGTTCGGCTACATGCCGCCCAACATCGCGATCTACACCTACTTCAGGTTCCTGCACAGCTTCTGCTACCGGCCCTTCCTGCGCTCCAAGAAAGACACGCGCGGCATAACGTTCAACGCTCCTGAACGGTTTCCGGTCTACCCCTTGACTGATGACCGGCGCTACATGTCACCTGGCCGCTGGCTTTATGCGAACCGGCTAGCTAAGTTCATCGAACAGTCTGGCCTGATTGATGCGGTGGTGGCCCGCATAGAAAAGTACTTTGACGTCTTCTTCGTCGACGAGGTACAGGATTTCGGCGGGCATGACTTCAACTTCTTATTGAGGATCAGCGCTGCTCAGGTGAGAACGAGCTTCGTCGGCGACTTCCACCAGCACACCTTCGACACGAGTCGTGACGGCAACGTCAATGCGAACCTTCATGCGAACTACGATGCCTACAAAAAGAAGTTCGAGCAGGCTCGCTTGAAGGTCGATACAGACAGTCTCAAGCGCAGCAGACGCTGCAGCAAGAGCGTCTGCGACTTCATCACGGAGAAGATCGGTATCGACATTCAAGCGCATGACGAGCGGACGAGTGTTGTGCGCTTCGAAGACGATCCGACAGCGGTGGCGGCCCTCTACCGCGATTCTGGGACGGTCAAGTTGTTCTACAAGGAACATCAGAAATACGATTGCTTCTCCCAAAACTGGGGGGCGTCCAAGGGCATGGACTGCTATGAGGATGTGTGTGTAGTGCTGAACCCGGGCAATGTGAAGGCTTGGAAAGCCGGCAGCTTCCGGGACATCAACCCGGAAACGCGCAACAAACTTTACGTTGCCTGTTCTCGCGCAAGAGGGAATCTGACGTTCATCCCCGAATCCCTGCTGAAGCAATACAAGCGCTCCTGAGTACCTCCACAACACATGCTAAGCGAAGGATTTCAATTTCACGTAGCAGCGGTGTCAACTCAACGCTTATTAACATCCATGGTTGCCACTACAGACCGATTGGCTTGACTGAGACTGTTGAGGTTCACAGCAAAGCCATAGATGTTGTGCAGAGCTAAGACAACGCCGCAAGATCGCGAATAGCCGCCCTCACAATGGACAACCACGGACCTGATCTCCGGGGTTAGAGCCTGCACGAATGCATGAATTTCTTTCGCCTGTAGGGGCGAAAAACCGTCCTTGATTTTTGCCTTCGCTCGCGCAGAAATCTCCGTGTTCAAAAAATCGACGTCGGCAAAGCTCAGCCGCAACAGCTGGCTAAATCCATGTACTTCTGCAGGAGCTCGCTCAGGAGCAGTGATCGAAATCATCGCTACTGTGCTGAGCGGCGGAAGTTGTTCTGCCACCCTTCTCGAAACAGCTATTGCCTGACGAACGCCTGGAGGTGGTTTGTAGATAAGATCTATGATCTCCCTTAGGCTTTGACCCACTTTTCATCTCCTTGCAGCTTGCATCATGTGCACTCCCTCAGCTCCTATCGTCAACGGCACTTTCCTGCTTCGACGTTAGCTCTTGTGGATCAGTAGATCCTGCCGCCTTTGGAAGGCCCTAGGTCAGATCATATTGAGAGCTGAATAGTCATGGATGCTCAGCCAATTTGGGCATTTGCAACATCTCGGCTCGACCACTCAACTCGATGCTCAAGAGCATCTTAGGCCTGGAGTTGCACCAGACGAGAGGTCTTGCAGCAAATCAGCTGTAGCTCAACACCCGAAAACTTCTTCGCTACTTTCTCTCAGATGGAAGTTTCTCTTTAAATATGATTTATTCCGCATAAATACTATTTAAAGGAAAATTTAAGCAGCATAGCCTATGAAAAAGTCTTCCGACACCGCAATGCTACCCATTGAGGCAGAAGATGCAGCACTGCTCATGGGCAAAAAGATACGAATGGCCCGTCGCATCCGGGAGATGACACAGCAACACCTTGCTGACGCCACTCAGATGTCGTTGAACACGGTTGTGAAGATGGAAGCCGGGCATCCTGGTGTGCAATTCGGCTTCTACCTCAAGGCGCTTTGGGCACTGGAGCTGATTGATGACTTCACCAAGCAGATGGGGATGGTCGGCATCAACGAAACTGAGTTCTCCCTAGTGGAAGCCAACCTGCCAAAAGCCGTGCGCAAAAGATCAAAGCGATGAGTGAGATTGCGAAACCAGTGTGGATTTGGATACCTGGTCAAGCCGAGCCAGTACAGGCAGGAACGTTCACTTTGGCCGAGGGGACCAAGTCAGTAGGCGCCTTTGTCTATGAGGCTAGTTACCTCGCACGCGCCGACGCACTCCCCTTGGATCATGGACAGCTCAAGCTTTTGAAGCACAGGCCACTCAAGGCTACACGCAATGAGGGTCTGTATGACGTGTTCAAGGATGTGAAGCCCGAAGGATTTGGGCTTCACATCCTGACCAGGAAACACTCTCGCAGCAGTATTACGAACCTCGAAGCATTGGAGTTTGCCCCGGGAGACACCGTAGGTGCCTTGGCTGTTTGTGACGATATCGCTCAAAAAGCACTGTTCGTTCCTCACGCAGCAGAAGACCTGTTCGAGGCGATGAGGATGCTTGCACCTGGGGGTCACGCCGGCCAAGCAGAGACCTCGCTAGAAAGCATAGTCAGCACAGGCTTAGGTGGCGAGCGACCAAAATTCACCGTGCTCTATAAAGGGCAGCAATGGATCGCTAAGTTCGCCGGAAACAAAGACGACCCGACCAGCACCTTGCGTGAGTTCTTGGCCATGCGTCTGGCCGCACTCAGCGGCATCTACACAGCAGAGGTGGACTATGTGCACGAGGGCACGCGAGGCGCTGTGCTCGTCAAACGATTTGACCGGCACGTTGGCGACGACGGGACCGTGCTGCGAACCCACTTTGCCTCGGCTGCAACTGTAATGGGCACGGATAAAGCTTTGGCAGGGACTCGCACATATCCCATGATCGCCCAGTATGCGAGCAGGTGGCTAGTGCCAGATTTCAAGGATGAGTTGTGGCGCCGCATTGCATTCAACGTGCTGATCGGCAACGGTGACGATCACGCACGTAACCATGGCTTCCTGCTTGGTCCAAAAGGCTGGGAGCTGTCCCCTGCCTACGACATTGCGCCTTACACGCCCACGGGTGGCACAGTCCACCCAGTCAAAACACTGTCCACAGGATTGCTTCGCTCAGGCGAGGCTCGTGCGACTGCAGACGTTCTACTACTATGTGCAAAGGAGTTGGATGTCGACTACGCCTATGCAAACAACTACCTTGATGCAACCTATGCGCTGATCAGAGAGCAATGGGACAGCCTGGCAGCGTCCGTTGGCCAGAGGCCATTACAGTTGCCTCTTTTTGAGCTTCCTCCGCGCACCGCGCGCCTATCAAAAGCGGCCGTAGCTGCGCATCGGCACCGATGACGATGAAGTCAAAACCTTCAAAAAGATTGGAAGCATTCCCTATCCGGCCCTGGATGCGTATTCCGGTTGGATTGACTACCCGTGCTGGATGCAGTTGAGCAGTCCGCTGTTCGTGACCGACTGAGTTCGGCCAGTAGCAGTCCTTTAAAGCATTTCTCCAGGCGAGTGCTTCAGGATGATTGATGCCATGCAATTTTTCTGTCTCAGTGTCTGCTTAGGGTGACAACAGTCACTGGAGTTGTTGCAAGCGACCGTTGCGGACAATGGCTTCGTAAGCAATTCTGACTGCAAAGCAGGCTTATGTGCAGCACAGGCTGTTCTCAATCCACTGTTCACATTTAGCGCTTGTAGACCTCGGTCTGCTATCTGTTTAGTGAAACTATCCTTGTGGGTTGCTAGGAGCCTATATGCCCCGGCCCTTTTAAGCCGTATATCGATACAGGCACAAGCTGGCGTGAAACCACTGTCGCCAGCACGCAGGCAGGCAGCAGCAAAGGGAGCAGCGTGTACTGCCCCGTCATCTCGAAAATCATTAAGGCCGACATGACGGGAGCGTGCGTAGTGGCTGCAAGCAAGACAGCCATACCGACCACGGCATATACAGGCTCCGGTGCCGTGCTCAGACCCAGTCCTGACAGTGTGGCTGCAGCAAGAGCACCAACTGCGGCCCCCGTAAAGAGCGTCGGAGTAAATACACCGCCAGGCGCTCCAGATCCAGCGGATGCTCCAATTGCTATGAGTTTGAGTAGCAACACAAGTGTAATAACTGCACCCTCGCCCGGAGCTGTGAGTTGCTGCTGAATACTACTGTAGCCATTGCCCCAGACCTCAGGACGCCAAAGTGACAAGATCCCGACCACTAGGCCACCGATTGCAAATGCCAGTGGCTGAAGAAGGTTTGAGCGCTCAAACACACTGCGTGCGGCACGCAACCAGCACGTCAAGCCGGCACCGCACATGCCTCCGAGCAGGCTGAGAGTCAATATCAGCATTACTTGTGCGATGTTGGGCATTGCAATCAATGGCACGGGAAATAGCACAGCACTCTCGCCCAAGACTATCGAGATGCCGAAAGCCACTGCAGCAGCCACTACGACAGGACCAAGTTGCGCAAGTGCCAAGGAGCCCAACAGGATTTCAGCTACAAATACCGCACTGGCTAAAGGTGCGTGGTAAGCGGCAGCAAGTCCTGCAGCGGCTCCACAGCTCACGACCAATCGCAAGTCAGATGCATGACCCAACAGGCGTCCAAGTATCGATGCGAGCATCGCGGCTAACAATACCATTGCACCTTCTCGGCCTACAGCACCACCGGTGCTGACAACCAGCATCGACGCTGCTACTTTGAGAAAGCCTCGCCGAATGTCAAGGTGCCCGTTGCCAATAGCCACCGCTTCAATATAGTCACCGCTTTTGGTCTTTGAGATCGGTGCGGGTGGGCGACCACGTTCAGCTATCCATAACAACAGGCCAGCCGCCAGTGCTCCAGTGGCGGGAGCTATTGCACGTGTCACCAGAGGTAACGAGCGGGCTGCTTCCACAAGATGGCCTCCGTGCGCACCAACAAGGAGTGTTTCAAGCGTGAACAGCGCAAGCTTGAAACCGCTCACGGCAAGTGCGGAAGCTGTGCCTACAACCGCAGCCACAAACAGGTCATGCCATGGCGGTTCAAGCATTGCGAACCCAGCATGCAATATGCGCAGTGCCTTACGCCAATGAGGATCCATCATGCTGTTTCCATCAGTGAATTTTCAGTTCACGACGCGTGGTGCAATAAGACAGACTAGACATGTGTCAGACCCGTTGTCTTATGGTGTTCAGATGCTCAATCGAAAGAGAAGCAAATGGATCATGGCAGGGATAAGTGCCAGCAGATTTTGCCGCTACTTCGGTCCCCAATCAGTTAGCGGAGGCGCTCAAGGATGCAGGCGGGTTTCTATTCAGCGCAAACAATCAGGCCGCTATCGCTTGTACCTGTGCAGTCGGATGTAACGGGACAAAATACCAAAATACAGGAGCCTTTGGCAGCATCACGTTTGTAGGATGATGCATTACCTTAACGAATAGTCAGAAAAGCGCTGCATTCCCATGAGTCCACGAAAGAGCATTTAACGCTATCTCGAAAACAGAGAGCAAAGCCTGGATGTAGGCTGCAACATCGTTAATGTCATCGCGTGCACAACAAAGACCGACAACCGCCAAACCCTGACTTCAGGGCATCCTACGTTAAAGCTGGGCGGTGCACCAGCACGGGGATGTGACTGTGGCTCAGCACCTTCTGGGTTTCGCTGCCCAGTAGCAAGCTGCCGATGCCCTTACGCCCATGAGAGGCCATGCAGATTAGGTCACAGTTGTTGCTCTGGGCCTGCTTGATGATTGCTTCGTAGGTGGAGATGTCGGTCACCATGACAGTCTTGCAAGGTACGCTCTCCTTTTGGGCAAGTTGCTTAATGAACTCCAATGAGGAGTTTGCTGCTATCTGGGCACTTTGCTCAAGTTCCCCATAGACGTTCATGCTCAACATTCCTTCAGTTGCATAAATCACGGCGTAGTCCGGTATCACATACAGACCAGTTACCTGTGCACCCTGTTCCTTGGCCAACTGGATGCCTGCGTAGGCGGCCGCCTCAGAGAGTTCTGAGCCATCCGTCGGAATAAGCAGATGTTTGAACATATCCAGCGTCCTTGTGCCCTTGGTTCAGGTACTTGATTCACTCTATGCCAAGACCCGTTCCAGAGCAAGGAAAGGAGGCATAGGGCACGCTGGATGCCCATGGGCGTTGTTGAACAAATCGCTATGTTGCGGGCGCTCGGTCCGGTAGCATTTGACTCAGTCGAATGATGGCTGCTCGGGCTGCACGACAGGCAGGCCCGCCTTTAACCAAGCTTCGATCCCCCCGGCGATGGATTTCACGTTAAGGTAACCCATGGACTGCATCGAACGGGCCGCGAGCGCGGCTCTCCCGCTTGTCCTGCAGTAAAGCACCACAGCTAGGTCCCGCCGCTCAAAAGCCGAGTTGCCGGTTAGACGGAATTCGAGCACGCCCCGTGGTATGCAAACAGCCCCCTCTAAGTGCCCGGATACATACTCGTCGACCTCGCGCACGTCGATCAAGATATCGGCGGCTCGAATGGCGTCTTGCGCTTGGTCGAGCGGTACTTCAGTGACATATGCTTTGGCCTCGGCAACGATTTCGTGTGCGGTTTTCATGGTGAAACCTCTTTGTGTAGCAAGAAATATGAGTGGCCTTGGATACTGAACTGTCAGAGCGCATTGAGCGGAATGCGCAGATAGGACACACCGTTTTCGTCTTTTGGAGGCAAATCGCCCGCTCGGATGTTGACCTGTACCGAGGGAAGGATCAGCACCGGCATCTCCAGCGTCGCGTCGCGGCGCTCGCGCATTGAGACAAACTCGTCTTCACACACGCCATCGTGCACGTGAATGTTACCTGAGCGTTGTTCCGCGACAGTGGTCTGCCAGGCGGGCTCGCGACCGGCTGGCGGGTAGTCATGGCACATGAACAGGCGCGTGGCTGGCGGTAGGGTCAGCAGTCTGCGAATGGAGCGATAAAGCGTATGCGCATTGCCACCGGGGAAGTCACAGCGCGCGGTACCCACATCGGGCATGAATAGCGTGTCGCCCACGAACACGGCGTCGCCGATCTGGTAGGCCATACAGGCTGGTGTGTGTCCCGGCACCGCCAGAGCGCTCGCCTGTAGGTTGCCAATATTAAACGCCTCGCTATCGTTGAACAGGTGGTCGAACTGCCGCCCGTCGGCGTGAAAACCCTCCTCTAGGTGGAAGATGCCGCTGAACACCTTTTGCACTTGGGTGATTTGCGCGCCAATGGCAATCTGACCTCCCAGCAATTCACGCAGATAGTGCGCAGCAGTGAGGTGATCCGCATGAGCATGGGTTTCCAGGATCCACTGCACGGTAAGTTGCTGCGCTCGCACGAAGTCGACCACCTTGTCAGCCGAGGCAGTACGGGTACGGCCAGCTTTGGGGTCATAGTCGAGAACCGGGTCCACGATGGCGCAGTGCCCGCCAGGGTGGTCGAAGACCACATAGGTGACCGTCCAGGTGGTGGGATCGAAAAAGGCCTGAACCTGCGGTTGCGATGGATCTTGCTGTTTCATGTGTGCTCCTGCCTACTTCATCAATTAATAAAAATACATTCTATTTATTGATATAATATTTGCAAGCATAATGTTAGCCAGCCAACCACTCAGTCATCAATAGAGAACTTATGCATGCCGAAGCCACGATCAACCTAGATCTAGAGAGATTGCGCCGATCAGCCGACAACGCGTGTCGGCTGATGAAGGCGCTGTCTAATCCAGACAGACTGTTGCTACTGTGCCAACTGACCGAGGGAGAAAAGCGCGTAGGCGAGTTGGAACATCTGGTAGGCATCACCCAGCCGACGCTGTCACAGCAGTTAGGTGTGCTAAGGGACGAAGGTTTGGTGTCCACCCGCCGCGACGGCAAGCACATCCACTATCGAATATCCAGCCCCCAAGCACTGGCGGTCATGCAGACCCTTTTTGAACAATTTTGTGTACCCGAGGAGGTTTCCCATGCAGATTGACTGGAACCATTTCACGCCCTGGACCGCTTTACTGGGGGGGATCCTGCTGGGCCTAGCAGCGGCAGCCTTTATATTGCTCCACGGCCGCATCCTGGGGGTCAGCGGCATCGTTGGTGGATTGATCCGCCCTCATAGTAAGGACATCGCTTGGCGCATTGCATTTGTGCTGGGCGTACTGGCAGCACCTTTGCTATATCGGCTGACGGTGGGGTTGCACGAGGTAAGAATAGACGCGAGTTGGAGCATGCTGGTATTAGCCGGTTTGCTGGTGGGTGTAGGCACGCGCTATGGCTCGGGCTGCACCAGCGGTCACGGTGTGTGCGGGCTATCGCGCCTGTCACCGCGCTCGCTTGCTGCCACGCTAGCCTTCATGGGCGCGGGCTTTGTCACTGTGTACGCCATTCGCCATGTGCTGGCGTAATTGCTGTCTTATATTTTAAGGAGCCGACACATGCGCAACCGCATATCTGAATTCGCCATCGGCCTAGTCTTTGGCCTTGGCCTCATTATTTCTGGCATGACTGATCCGGGGAAGGTGCTGGGCTTTCTGGACCTGGCTGGCTCGTGGGATCCATCCCTTGCACTAGTAATGGGCGGCGCTGTGCTGGTGGGTCTGTTCGCTTTCACCCTGGCCCGCAAGCGCAGCACCAGCATACTGGGTGGTCCTATGCAGCTACCTACCTCACGCCAGATCGATCGGCGTTTGGTACTGGGAAGCCTAACGTTTGGCGTGGGCTGGGGCATCGCGGGCTTTTGCCCTGGGCCGGCCATCGTGTCGTTTGGCGCGGGCGAGCCCAAGGCTGTTGTGTTCGTGCTGGCCATGCTGACGGGCATGGGCGCTTTCGAATTGCTGGAGATGCGCAAGACTGCGCGCAGCGCACCCCATGTGGCCTGAACGAAGGACAAGGCCATGAATATCAGCCCCTGGCTTACTGTCATTGTCACCCTGGGTATTGTTGCGGCATATGAGGGCCGGCTGGCCATGGCACAGCGGCGCACCCCGCAGCGATTGGCACGCTCGGTCCATGCATCGCTTCGCGAAGACTGGTTTGCTGCCATTTCGGCACAGCCCGGGTCCGAGATCCTGGCAGTTCAGACGCTACGCAACTCGCTGATGTCGGCCACTATGGCGGCCTCCACCGCGGTGTTGGGCCTCATGGGCGCGCTATCTCTCACCGCACCCACGCTGCACGCCAATCTGGGCGATGCCGTCTGGCCGCATTTCACGCCCAGACTGGCCATGGAACTGGTGCTGTTGTGCCTATTGTTCGCCTCGCTCGTGTCCTCTGTGATGGCCGTGCGCTACTACAACCACGCTGGCTTTATTGGCGGCATGCCCGTGGGGAGCACCCAGCGCCTGCAATGGGCAGCCACGGGCACCGCATATGTGCGCAAGGCCGGCCTGCTCTACAGTTGGGGACTTCGGCAACTGATACTGCTGGTACCTGTGGTTGCCTTTGTGCTGCACCCACTGGCCGGCGTTGCGGGGGCTCTAGTCGTGGTGGTAGCACTCATTCAGTTTGATCGATACAGAATCGAAAACGACTAGCCCAGTCCGGCGGAGGCATCTGACAATCGCAATGGCTGCGCAAGTCGATCTCATGTCACACATCGACACGCTGGAAAGCGACAGTCGTCTGAGTCTGTACTTGCATGAGATATGGGATTTAGATGATTAATGCAGCCTGGATCTACCTTCGACGTTTTCTGCCCTGCGATCTGAATCACACCAATTCGACGCAACGTGATGAATGACGGATATCAACACGTTCCTCGCCGAAAGATAAGGAATCAACAATGACCCGTTCAGACTCATATCCTCGCTCGCTGGTGCTGTTGCACTGGCTGGTTTTCGTCGCAGCAGCGCTCGCAGTCGCTGCCATCGAGCTCAAGGGCTTTTTCCCAAAGGGGTCGGCTGATCGTGCACAGATGACTCTATGGCATGAAAGCTTTGGCCTCGCCGTACTGATGCTCATGACAATCCGCCTTGTGGTGCGCGCCAGCGTCCAAGTGCCGCCGCTGCCCCCAGGTCCTCGTTGGATGGAGATTTCTGCTCACGCTATGCACTGGTTGCTGTACCTGTTGATGCTGGGCATGCCAGTGCTGGGAATATTGGCCCTGGCTTGGTCGGGCAAGCCCATTGCTTTTTTTGGTGCATCTTGGACATTGCCGTTGATGGCAGATGCACCTCTGGGCCGCAGCATTAAGGATATTCACGAGGCAGGAGCCAACTTGGTATTTGCGGCCGTAGGCCTGCATGCCGTAGCTGCCCTTTGGCATCAGTTCATAGTTAAGGATGGCCTTTTGATGCGTATGCGTTGAGCTATGGCCATTTAAATAGCTGATAGAGCCGATCCCTTTCAGCCCAGCCACATTAGTGCAAGGCTAGTTCCTGCAACCATTGTGGCTAGGTGTCAGGTCACGGATGATTGCGCACGTTTATTACAAATCACTACGGCACTTTTATCTTCCAGGTTTTGAGCGCTTGCACTGGGGCAACATGTCCCAGTGCCTTTTGCTGCAAGAAGTGGTTGTACAGCCCAGTGCTGCGTCTTCTCCAGGTCCTCAGCACTGTTGAGCAGCAACTGGCTGAGTCGTCCATTGAAGTGTGCGGCCATGCCGTTGGTTTGTGGCGTCTTGCGCTTCATCAACCAGTGTTCGATACCCAGGCTTTGGTACAGCTGATCGAACTCGTGCTATCCAGTGGACTTGCGGCTGCGACTGCCAGACAGACGATCTGTGAACTCTTTACTGTTGTCCGTCAGGATGATCTGAATCTTGAACGGTGCTGCCTTGCGCACTACGGCCAGGAAGGCTCTAGCGGATGCTGTAGTTTTGTGTTGCTTGATGGCAATGAATAACCAGCGAGTGGCCCTGTCTAAAGAAGTTCGGAACAGACTCAGGGCCATAGCCATACGCAAAGGGATCATTTGTTGCACAAAGGCTCGCTAAGCTGACACATTGAAAATCGCTCCTGCACCAGCAGTAAGACCCATTGCGAGCGCTCCCCAGAAAGTCACGCGACAGACACTTTTCATAACTGGTGCGCCACCAACTTTTGCCGCAACAGCTCCGAGAGAAGCAAGAGAAGCAAGAGCAGTCAAAATTGTCCAGGCTAGTAAGTCTGCCTGTGGAGCTATCAATACAACGGCAAGTGGCAATGCTGCCCCTCCTGCAAAGCTCCCAGCGGAAGCGAGTGCAGCTTGTAAAGGTTTTGCGCTCAGTGCATCGGAGATGCCTAGTTCGTCTCTCGCATGAGCGCCTAACGCATCATGCTTCATGAGCTCCGTAGCGACTTGGTTGGCAAGCTTGTAGTCGAGTCCTCGCCTGACGTAGATAGCTGTCAATTCACGCTGCTCTGCCTCGTGGTCTGAGGCAAGTTCTTTTCGCTCACGTTCAAGATCGGCTTTCTCTGTGTCCGCCTGAGTAGAAACAGAGACAAATTCACCAGCCGCCATAGACATCGCTCCAGCGACCAGTCCAGCAACTGCCGTTGTGATGATGCTTCCATGACTTGCATTGGCTGCAGCCACACCAGCGATGAGGCTAGCGGTTGAAATAATGCCGTCGTTCGCACCAAGGACCGCTGCCCGAAGCCAGCCAATGTGTTCTGTGCGGTGGCGCTCTGGATGGGCCAAGTATCGGGATGGTTTCATCGGTTGTTGTTGCTTGCTGAACTTTTTTGCTAATTCAAAGGGCAGCGCGCACGCGCTTGAGTGCATGGCCTATAGTGAAGTATCGATCCATTGCACCGATCGGTTGAATACGCCGGCTGCTGCGGGCCTTTAAATTCAGCATTGGTCCCTGTCTGGTGTCCAAAGCCAAACGGCGCGAGAGCCCAGCTCAAGCATCGGTTTAGAGCCGGAGAGTGAAGGTGTCATTTGATTGGCTGCCTTGAGCTCGCCAACAACCCATACTCGGTGCTTGGCGGTGCACAAAACATGGTTTGCATCCTGTTTGTCCAGAAGTACATGGCGAGCAGTATCTGGTGAGAAATCAGCGGCATCCAGCAACTCTTTTCTCCAGTTGTCGGACTTTGAGGCTTTGGCTGCTTGCCAAGCATCGACGACCCAAGGGGCCTTGTCGGTGTGCAGGTAGAATGGCACACCGTAGTAAAGCTGTCCGAGCATCATGACCCGATCGCCAGGCTGCACTGGCAGCGCGGCCAGTCGATCCCAACGAGCTTTCTGAGGAACACCTTTGATGCCGAAACCGACGGCCAGTGTCGCGCAAAGAATTGCGGCAACACCTATTACCAAAGGCAGCTTGGACTTCGGCCGCACAATCTTTGCCCCACTGCCTATGAGAGACACATGCCCGATTCGAGCAATAAGGTAGGCAAGAGGCGCAAGGGCCGGCAGTACATAACCCACGATCTTGCTGCTGGGGAATGAGAAGAAAGCCACTACAGCGATTAACCAGACGCACATATAGCGGTCCAGACTTGTTTGTCCATCAGGAGGCGCAGACTGTGGCTTAGCCACCGGCCGTGTTTGCCACCACCTAAAGAGCATGTAGATGCCGAACAATGTCCACGGTAAACAGGCAAGTGCGATCACTCCCAGATAGAACCACCAGGGTTGCGGATTGTTGAAGCCCGTCTCTGTGTACCTCTGGAAATGTTGCGTGATAAAGAAATAATGAAAGAACTGCGGATGCTGCTTTTGCGCAAACCATGCCCATGGTCCCGCTATAGCAAGTACTGCGAGCCACACTGGTGGATACAGGGGAAGCGCTAGCTGTTTCCAGCGACGCTCCCAAAGCATCCAAATGAACCACACCAAGCCTGGCAAGACTAGGCCAATGAGCCCTTTGGCGAGAAAGCCGAGACCAGCAAAAACGCCCGCCGCCGTGATCCATGCCTGCCAGTGTTTGCCAAGCCGGGACTCCATGGTGGCAATGAATGCGCATGCTGTGCAAGCACACACGCAACCAGCCAGCAGCATGTCCATGTTGGCATACTGAGAGGCCAAATAGGCAAACGGCATCGTGAGGAAGATGATGGCAGCACTCAAGGCTGTCGAGGCGTTTGTGTAGCGCCGGGCCAGAACCAGCAGAGTCATCGATGCCATCCATGCACCCAGCATCGACGGAAGGCGTGCCACCCAGGCATGTACCCCGAACAACTCATAGCCTCCGGCTGCGAGCCAGTAGTACAGAGGTGGTTTGTGAAAGAAGGGGAGTCCGTTGAGGTGAGGGGTCACCCAGTTTCCAGTGCGTAGCATGTCTAACGCCACCACGGCATAGCGACCTTCATCCGGGTCGCTCAATGGGCGAATCCATGCAAAAACCAAGAGCCACAGCGCCATTGCCGCGCCGTAAGCCAGAGTGTCGTTGAACTTGCTGCGTGAGACCTGCACGCCCAGAGTGATGGCGGACCTCATGAGCTAAATCAGACGACCACGTGAATCAATGGAAGCGGCTGCGCTCTCTCCAAAGGCTCCAGCCTCAAATCTTTGCATTTCTACCAGCGACATCATCGACTCCTTTGGCTAAACGGGCCGTGATGTGCTTGTACAGAACATGCTCACCAGCCGTTATTGCTGGCGGGAATCTAGGCTTTGCAACTTATCAATTTCTTAAGGAATCTGAACCAATCTGTTACATGAGATAACATTTAATAAATGTCATCACAATGAGGCTGCAATGCTTCGAATCCTCGTGTATTCGTTGATCCCATTGGTCGCGTGGAAGACTTGCAACGCCTATTACCCATTGCAGCTAAGGGTGACCGCCAGTCTTTTTGATGCCGATCAGCGCGCTCGAGTTATTGAAGTGTTGACTAACGCCAATAAGAAGAAAATTAGCTCACCTTGTGAAGCAGAAGTGCATTGCCAGAAGACTAGGCCCGGCGCAGAAAAATCTCCTACTCATTGAATTTGCAAACCAGAAGTCAGCGTGAGGAAGATGAAATTGCCTCCCGATTGGGATGGATTAGTGATCCTTCCATTGACTTCTATGGAGCTAGATCGCAATGCAGCTGGGAGCGGCAACAACCGTTGCTCTACAACGCTTCCTCCAGAACAGGAAGTCAGTAACGGGTCCTTAGGAACCGTAATTTTCGATGCAAATCCGGTGGCCACTTCTTCGCTTCTTGAAGGGTCGCATTGGATCGATTGCTCGAGCGCATCGAGCCACAGAAGGAGCGCTTGTTTGAGTGATTCCAAGAGGTCTCCAGGCTGGATCGCCCCCTAAGTGACGATCCAACCATGCTGCCGAGATGTCAGTCTCGCTTGTCGTGATCGACATCGTGATCCGCCTTGTCCTCGGCAGACGAAATGAGCGTGCCCTTGTCGGCATCAACCAGGACATCGAAGACCTTTACCCCACTGACGACCTCCACGTCATAGACCCAGCCATGCTTCGAGTTTTCGTACTCGGCACGCGACGCCTTGCCGTTTGCATGCTGCTCGGCAACGGTGACGGCTTGGATGAGCGGAATCTTTGCCTTATTGATCGCCAAGGCGTCATTTTCCATCCCACCATTGGCTGCATAGGCCACAGCCCCCGTCGCTGCAATAACGCCGGCCAGCAGGGAAAGTTTGGTGTAGCGGTACATGATGTTTCTCCAAAAGAGTGCAGGGATTTGCACGGTGGAGAAAGTAACCACGCAGACTTAGCTTGTACTTAGCTATGCAGTCGTCTATGTCTACGTCTGGCAAAGGGTCACGGTAGTGGCCTTGTTGGGTATTCCCATCGCCTGGGTACGTATCGTTAATTTCCCACTCGACATGGTCGTGGCTGCAACGGGTGCAGCAATCTCCTACGGACTGACGTCGCGCGAATTGCGGTGATATCTGGAGCCCAGTTATCAAACTGCCTCCTGCATCTATCACCGAATCTTTGGCATTCTGATTGAGCATGGATGGGGTCACGAGTGAGGCTAAGGATTAGCTAAGTTTGCCCAGCCAGAGTGATGTCATTGATTCACATCGGCAGGAGAAAACCATGAACAAATTGCCCACCAGCAACCCCACAGGCTGGCTCAACAAAGTCCCAGAAGTCGCACTCTCGTTTTGGATCATCAAGATCATGTCCACAACAGTCGGGGAAACTGGGGCCGACTTCTTGGCAGTTAACGCGGGCTTAGGCCAGGGTGTGACCCGCACTGTAATGGCCACTCTGCTGGCGACAGCCCTGTTTTTCCAGCTGCGAACCCGTCGCTACACCCCTTGGATTTACTGGCTAACGGTGGTACTGGTCAGCGTGGTCGGCACCCAAATCACGGATTTACTGACCGATGGTCTGGGCGTCAGCTTATACATCAGCACTTCTGTGTTCGCTGTAGCCCTAGCTACAATTTTTTTCGTCTGGTATCGGGTCGAACGTACTCTGTCCATCCATGACATCGTGACGCGCAGCCGAGAATTGTTCTATTGGGCGGCCATCTTGTGCACGTTCGCCCTTGGCACTGCAGCTGGAGATCTTGCGACTGAGGCATTGGGTCTAGGCTTCACTTGGGGTGCGCTCGCCTTTGGTGCGCTGATCGGTCTCACCTATGCAGGCTGGCGCATGGGTGGCAACGCCGTGCTGACCTTCTGGATCGGCTACATCCTGACTCGCCCCTTCGGCGCCGCACTCGGCGACTTACTGACACAGGCAAAAACCTATGGAGGCCTTGGCATGGGCGCCATGTGGACCAGTGCCTTGTTCCTATCGGTGATTGTGATGCTGGTGGCAGCTGCACAAATCGGCATGAACGGAAACCGCTCTGCTCAAACTGCCAAGTAACCATCTTTATACGCTCAAGGAAAAATTATGTTCAAACAGCACTCATTCGTTCGTCCTGTGGCTGCCGTGTCGGCAGCACTGCTTCTGGCCATGGCGGCGGGTTGCTCGAAGCCCGCCGATCAGAACAGCGCAAACAGAGCGTCTGCCACAACGGCGCCGGCTACCACGCCAATGCAAGGCAAAGCCGCTTCCAAACTAGGCGACCTATCGGCGTTTCACAGCATCGCCACTGATGTTGCCCGAATAGTGGACAAAGGTGACTTACCCGCGGCCAAGGCTCGCATCAAGGATCTGGAGGTCACATGGGACTCGGCCGAAGCGGGACTGAAACCGCGAGCCGCCGATGACTGGCATGTGCTTGACAAGGCCATCGACAAGTCGCTTGCGGCGCTGCGCGCCGAAAAGCAGAGCGAGACCGATATCAAGTCTGCGATGGCTGCCCTGCTGAAAACCTTCGACACGCTCGATGGAAAGTGAGAGTGCCTTATGAAAACATCTACTGAACACGCCCTGGCTAAGGTGCCAGAAGTCACGCTGGGCTTCTGGCTAATCAAAATTGCCGCCACGACGCTCGGCGAGACCGGAGGCGATGCTGTCTCGATGTCCATGAACCTGGGCTACCTTGTGAGCACGGGGATCTTCGCGGTGATATTCCTGGCCGCTGTTGTCGCACAGGTCAAGGCCAAAGGCTTTCATCCCTTCCTGTACTGGACCACCATCATAGCCACCACGACAGTTGGCACGACACTGGCAGATTTTGCGGATCGTTCTCTCGGGATCGGTTACGCTGGTGGCTCGAGTGTGCTGCTGGCATTGCTGCTCGGCTCGCTGTTCGTCTGGTATCGCTGCCTCGGCACCGTATCTGTGAACACGGTCAGCTCACCTAAGGCAGAAGCCTTCTATTGGCTGACGATCATGTTCTCCCAGACATTGGGTACGGCGCTAGGCGACTGGACCGCTGATACGGTGGGGTTGGGCTACACCGGTGCGGCCGTTGTGTTTGGCGGGCTGCTCGTTTTGGTCGTGGCGGCCTACTACTGGACGAATGTGTCTCGTACGTTGCTGTTTTGGACGGCGTTTATTCTGACGCGCCCGCTGGGTGCCGTGGTCGGGGACTATCTGGACAAGCCACTGAGCGCGGGCGGTCTGGCACTGAGCCGCTATTCGGCATCGGCAGCTCTGCTGGCTTTCATGCTGATCGCGATCCTGCTCTTTAGGCAGCGGGCAGCCAGAACTTCACATTGAACAACGATGGAACGGAGAGGGAATGCGAGTATTGCTGGTCGAAGACGATCCAATGATTGGTGATGCGATTCAGGGCGCCTTGAAGGACTCGTCCTATGCCGCCGATTGGGTGAAGGACGGGCAGACGGCTCTGACGACATTGGGCTGCCAGCACTATGATTTGGTGTTGCTCGACTTGGGACTGCCTGGTAAGGATGGACTGGAGGTGCTGGCGAGTCTCCGCGCCAAAGACAACCCGATCCCTCTGCTCATCATCACGGCGCGCGATGGCCTAGATGACCGTCTACGCGGTCTGGATGGCGGCGCCGACGACTACGTGTCTAAGCCATTTCAAATGGCGGAGCTGCTGGCTAGGATGCGTGCCGTCTTGCGGCGCAAGGGCGGCACGGCAGCGCCTGTCCTCAGCAATGGCGTGGTCTCGCTTAACCCAGCCACGAAGGAGGCCAGCGTCAATGGCGGCTCACCACAGCAATTATCCAACCGTGAGTTTTCGCTACTCCAAGCTCTGCTGGTGCGACCTGGTGCCATTCTCTCGCGTAGCGAGCTCGAGGATCGAATCTACGGCTGGGGGGAGGAAGTCGAAAGCAATGCCGTCGAGTTTCTGATCCATGCACTGAGGCGCAAGCTCGGCAGCGAGGTCATTAAAAATGTCAGGGGGGTCGGATGGATGGTTTCAAAAAGCGCTTGAACGAATCGGTTCAGCTCAAGCTGTCCCTAACCTTGTCGCTGACGATCATCGCAGTGGCCATCGTGGCAGGCATCTTCTCCTTCTTGTCGGCCTTTGACGAAGCACATGAGCTACAAGACGATGTTTTGCGACAGGTGGCACATCTCATGGATCGTCAGCGGCTGACGCCAGCCACACCGACTACTGATACCCGACTTAAGGATGTCGACGAAGAATCTCGCGTCATCGTCCAGCGCTTGGACGATGCCAATCCCAATTTATCTGCGGCAGGCGTAGATGAAGGTGGAACGCTCCCACTACCAAAAAACATTGCGGATGGACTCCATACTCTCGAGGTTGGTGGCGAGACCTTTCGCGTGCTGGTCAAGACAACAGCTGTCGGAGAACGCATTGCCGTTGCCCAGGAATCAGGCTTCCGCAATGAAATCGCGCGCGATGGTGCGCTGCGCACGGTGATGCCTTTCTTGATTCTTATGCCGGTGCTACTGCTGATCGTCGCGGACCTAGTGCGCAAGATGTTCCTGCCGATTGCCGCTCTCTCCAGGGAAATCGACCTGCGCGCCGATCAGGAACTACATCCCGTTGAGGACCGAAACCTTCCAGTCGAGGTACGTCCGTTTGCCGTGGCGATCAATCGGCTGCTCGCTCGTGTTGGTCAGACGATGGAGTCTCAGCGCCGCTTTGTGGCAGATGCCGCTCACGAACTACGCTCGCCGCTCACTGCCATGTCACTGCAAGCGGAGCGGCTGGCGGACGCAGAAATGTCCGAGCTGGTACGTGAGCGGCTGACAGTACTGCGACAGGGAATCGAGCGTAGTCGCAGCCTGCTGGATCAACTTTTGACTTTGGCCAAAGCGCAGTCGGCTGGCGACTTGCCGAAGTCGCCGATATCCGTCCAGCGCATTTATCGTCGCGTACTGGAAGACCTCATGCCGCTGGCCGATGCGAAGCACATCGACATCGGTGTCGAAGGCAATCAAGACGCCGAAGTGTGGGCGAGCGAGTTGGACATGATCGCTTTGGTCAAGAATTTAGTCGACAACGCCATCCGCTACACCCCTGAGGGTGGGCGGGTCGATCTTTCAGTGGGCCTGTCGGGAGGAAAAGCCGAACTACGCATCCAGGACAGTGGGCCGGGCATTCCCTTCGCTGAGAGAGCTCGAGTTTTTGATCCGTTCTACCGGATTCTGGGTAGCGAGCAAATTGGATCTGGCCTTGGGCTTTCCATTGTCCAGACGATTGCGCATCGCGTCGGTGCAGAGATTAGCCTCGACTTCGCAGATGAAGTTCAGAAAACTGGCTTAATTGTTACTGTTATCGCTCCTATCAAGTATTGATAAGCTCCTTTGTATAGACAGACAGCCTCTATATATCTTTGACACCCTCCACTGCTTCCCCTTCAGGGGGCTAATTAAAGCGGCTCATGAACAAGTTATGTCGCACCTGAGAAGCTGCGTCGAGTGCACCTCGTGAGCCTGAAGGCGGTTTGAGAATAGTGCGTCATTGGGAGTAGGTGATCCTCAGCAAACCAAGTCGAACCTGCTCTACAACCGCCGGATCCGCCAGACCTTTTTCAGGGTGTGATCTGACAAGCTTGTCACGACACCATACGGGCCACTGCAAATAGTCATCGTCAATCGCAAGCCAATCGGATGGGCGGCGACGAAACACGTCTGCCCAGACCTGCATACCTCGGTAAGCTGATTCGAATTCGGCACGATTCATCTGACTGTGAAAGGTTGCCCCGATGACCCTCTTGCGTAGCTCAAGAGGCAGACGACGCGCGGCGCCATGGCAACCGTACTTCATGGCCCAGGAAGTAGACAGAACGATGCGGACTGTGGAATAAGGCTCCAAGAGCTCGACCAGCAGAGGAGCATGTTCGAATAGCCTGTCACTGGACGATGCGTCTAGGTAGGGCCCCTTTGATGCTGACCAGAGAACATTATGGTGATGCAAAACGCCGTCGAAATCGAGGTACAGCACCGGCCCGCAACTAGACAAGCCTGGAGACTCTGACCTACTGATACGCATGTTTGTCATGGCCGATCTTCTTCGGAAAAGTGCAGTTTTTTAATAGCAGGCGACTTCAAGCTCTCGATACTTCAAGGTCACAAGCTGACCTAAAGAGCTCTGGCTACTTAGACCTTTTGGAAATGAAACCCAGCGGTTGCAGGCATCAACTGAATACTCAATTCAGTTCTTTCAGTGGCTAGCCAACTGGAGCCATTCCCTTACTCTGCCTTGAACCAACGGGTCAGAAAGGCCTCTCCTAGAGTCACACAGAATCAGTGACTTTGAGCCTTCTGGGAAAAATTCGGCAACATCATCCAGCACAGCGAAATCATTTACTTGATGATGCGTCAGCCAATCACGTATAGCCTCATCCTTTCCCTTGTATCTGCTTAAGGAACCTGCAAACCACGTTGAAATTGGCGCCAACAAATCGATCAGTTCTGCATCCGAAAGGAACAAGCGCCAAGAGCTAGAGACGACAACCGCAACATCATCATGCTTTTGCAGAAGATCATGCAAAGTTGGCAGATGTTGAAACGTGTCTGGAAAGCTCTTTCTGATCTGATTCGCGGTGAGAGGAGGCCTGGCTCCTGCAATAGCTTCCGGCGGATGAAGTACTCCATCGAAGTCCAAGAACAGTGCTCTTGATTGATGAGGCTTAAGCATAGTGCTTGGGTACTTAGAGGTAGCAGCATGTGAGCTACCTGTCCTTCAGTGTGTCTAAGTTTGAAGTTGCCCACGTCAGTGAACTGACCACCATGTGTTGCTTTACTTGTTGGGTGACGTAGGAAAGCTACTTCGCAACTTGCTCATGATCCACGCATTTTCTTCCGGTGTGAGACCCCAAGACTTTTGCGTCAATGAAAGTGCTACTGCGTTTAGTAGTGCCTCCCAGGTGTGGCTAGGCTGCTTTGTCCTGTTGCAGTACGCAACAAGCTGTTCAACCAGATCAGCACATATCTCATACCGTTGATAGATTTCATCTTCGCTTGGCTGGTCTAAGTAGTAGCGACCGTCTATTTCTACAACGCTCAATTTCGGTTGAGTGCCAGAGAGTGCGCTGAAGCATGGCTGCCAGGGGAAATCTTTGGGTGCTACTTTCATTACAAAGATCCGTTGTGACTTCGAGAAGAATCGGTTGAGGCGGTAACGTGGACAGATCGAAACTGTGGCGAAACTACTCTGATGAGAGGATCTTTTCGAACCCATCGATGAGAGTTTCAAAGGCTGTGCCACTGTCAACGCGTTGGCGTCGAGACGAAATCTCTTGTTCAACGTATGAAAGGAACAGTTTCAGGCCCTTGTCGATGTGCCGCTCAGGAAGCATTTCTGGCGAAGTTGTCCGAGCACTGGCCAACGCAGGGTGTCTTCGAAATATGTGAAAGACAAGGGCCACGGGAGCGAGGGAAAAAGGACCTAACCTACCACCCAGCAATGCATCGGAACTGAAGTTCTCTAATTTCTGGATACAGGGAACTAACCTCTCAAGCTCATCAGTCGAGAAGTCTGCAAGGGGGTGCTCTAACCAATCCTTTGCACGCATTTTTTGCTGAACCTCAGCGTACGTAAGCCCGACCGAAATTTCTGCAGAGGTGGACATCTTTGCCTTTCCAAGGAACTTAAGTTTGCTATCTAGATGCCATTTTGCACCATAAATGGTGGTGCATAAGTGATTCATGCATTGGACATTTCCTCCCATGAAAAGTCCAAACGACATAGAAATACAGGGCGCTATTGCTATCGAAATTAAGCATCGACGCGGCAAATGCAAGATCAGTCAGGAAGAACTTGCGCATAGAGCGCAAGTTCACCGGACATTCGTGGCAAAAATTGAAACCGCCCAGACACAGCCATCACTTGTTGTGCTTTTTAGACTGGCAGCAGCTCTAGAGACTGATTTTTCAGAGCTAGTGATAGCTATAGAGAAAAGATATCGCTGCCGAGTGAACCAGTAGGCTGCAAAGCGGCTGCAGGGATTGATTGCCGAGATATGTGCTCTTTTGAGCCGCTAACGCTACCTCCCTTTGAGATCAGCCGGAAGCATTTATGCATCTGGCCCTCATGGCAAGACAACCCGTTGGCAAGGAACTGTGGCGACAGCTGTAGCCCTTGATCCCGGCCTTCACTCCTTCCGTCAAAGGTGGCGCATGTAGGCTCACCGGGAGCGATGAAGCAGCGCTCAATGGAATTCTGTTCGTGCTGCAAACAGGCATCCCATGGGAAGACTTGCCTCAGTCCTTGGGTTACGGCAGTGGTATGACGTGCTGGCGGCGCCTGCATGACTGGAATGCCAATGGCGTTTGGCAGCGTTTGCACCAAGCCATGCTGGTACGTCTGCGCGAGCATTACCAGATTGAGCCAGTAGCTAGCCACAAGATTGGATTGACACCAAGGTGTAAAGTTGTGGCTAGGCCCTCCATCACAGCCAACTGTCACGTACCTCTGAAATGGAAGTTCTGGCTAGCATCGCGCCAAACATAGTCCTTGACGAGGCCGAACGCATCTTCCAGGCCCAGGGCTTGGAGGCTTTCCAGCAGCATGAGCTGGAGAAAGCCGCCCAGCCGCTGCCCGAAGGCCCGTTCAAGCCCCTGCTGGCGGCCCTGCACCGGCTGCAGCAGGCCGATGTAGCCGGCATGCGCGTGCGCACGGCCCTGGTCACGGCGCGCAGCGCCCCGGCCCATGAGCGCGCACTCAATACGCTGATGGACTGGAAGATCGATGTCGATGAGGCCATGTTCCTCGGCGGACTGGCCAAGGGCGGTTTTCTGCGCGAGTTCGAGCCCGATTTCTTCTTCGACGACCAGACCGGCCATGTGCGCAATGCGGCCGGACATGTTCCCTCTGGCCATGTGCGCAGCGGCATTGCCCATGACAAGGCGGCTCTGCCTACGTAAAGCTTGGCAAAGTCCGGCAAGCGAATGCAAAACTTTGAAAGTGCGGCGGGCCGGAGCTTGAGAATGCCGTCATGGCCCTCATCTATATCGCTATGTCAAAAGCCAAGAACCACCCCATCGTCGCGCGCAGCAGCTCGGTCATGAAGACCGCCATGGGCGTGCTGCTGACCAGCGCCGTGCTGCTGCTGCCCACGGTGCGCGCCGAGGAAACCGCCGGCGACAAGATCGGTGAAAGACAGGGAACCCAGCTCTCCAAGGGCGAGATCAAGGCCCAGCAGCAGTTCAAGATGCTGGACTTCAATCAGGATGGCAAGCTCAGCCGCAAGGAAGTGGCCATCATCCCCAAGCTGGCCGCCGCCTTTGACGAGACCGACACCAACAAGGACGGCTTCGTCACCTATGAGGAAGTGCGCGCCTTTGCCGTCAAATACCGGGCAGCGCGTGAAAAGGCCAAGGCCGCCGAAGCCGTGGCAGTTGCACCAGCCAAGGACGACGCTCACAAATCAGAAGCTGAGAGCGCTGACCCCGAAAGCAAATAAGATATAAAAATAGCTGAAGCGCTTGATTATCAAGCGCAGTCAGCTCTCAAAATCAAAGCAATCGCCTTACTTGGCGTTGCCGCTGCGCTTGACCCGGGGCTCGGAATAAGTCAGCGGCTCATTGCGTGCCGTCTGCTTGCTCTGCAGCAGATCTTCCGACTTGCTGGTTTCCTGAGCCTGCTCCACCGCCTGGGCGCTGGCGCGCCACATCGACTGGATGAACTCGATCAGCTGCTTGGAGATGGGCTCCTTGGGCGGCTCCTCCACCTCTTCCTTTTGCTTGACCTCCTCGGCCAGCGTCCAGTCGCGGTTCTCGGTATCAGGAGCCGAGGGCTTCTCGGGTTCGCGCACCGTGCGGCCCTCGCCGATCTTGTCAACCGACTCTGGGGCATTCACCGCATTCACGGGACGCACTGGTGCGGCGCCAGAGGCACCTGTGGAATACAAATCCGCACCCTGGGTACGCCAGGGCGTCTGTGTCCGGTCTAGAGGTGGAATTTGCATGGCTTGGCCCTCGGCAGTAAAAAGGTGCAGGCGGAAAAACAGCTATCTCGCCCTGTTATCGGCCACGCTTGAGAAAACTGTAGGATTATTTTCAATCCTGTTTTGATAGCTATTAGTCTATATATATCAAGCACCGCTGCGCAATTTGATACAAAAAAGGGCCTCGCGTTCATACGAGACCCTCGAAATCGTTGTGCTGCGCGGCTTACAGAAAACGCTCCAGCAGCTTGCGCGAATGCCGGTCCAGCTTGCCGCTGTCGGGAATCCGGTATTGCACGCCATCCTGGCCCGTGATCTGCAGCCTGGTACGCCCGGCCAGCTTGCGGATGTCTTCCTCGGCCTTGAGCACCATCTGCGTAGCACCGCGATCCGTCTGCAGATCCCAGGTGCTGGGAGTGGAAAAGCTGGAGACCTTGAGGATGCGCTCTATGGTCGGCACGAACTCCCGCACTGCCAGGTCCTGCTCGATCAGCTGACGATGCTCGGGCTGCAGGTCGGCCATGCGGGCCACCCACAACGCTTCCTTGCCATCGGCGGCGATCAGCGACAGCCCTTCGGCAGGCGCCGCGATGGGAAATGCACGCACGGGAACCACCGCTTCGTAGACCAGGCCGTTGCCCAGTGTCAGCACCAGACGGCCATGGGCGTTGCGCACCAGCTGCATGCCGTTCAGATTGGATTGGGGAGCTTCGATCATTGGGGTTCCTTGGTCTGCAACTTCAGGCCGGCCGCTTGCGCATCCTCTTCGGCACGGCGCGCCTGCGCGTCGTACAGACGGAAGTAATGGCCCTTGAGGTCCATCAGCTCGTCGTGCGGGCCCACTTCGACGATCTCGCCACGATCCATGACCACCAGACGGTCGGCCTTGCGCAAGGTGGACAGACGGTGGGCAATGGCGATCGTGGTGCGCCCCTGGACCAGATTGTCCAGCGCCTTCTGGATCTCCTTTTCGGTCTCGGTATCCACGGCCGAGGTGGCTTCGTCGAGGATCAGGATGCGCGGATCGATCAGCAGCGCACGCGCGATGGAGATGCGCTGGCGCTCGCCACCCGACAGTCCCTGGCCGCGCTCGCCGACCAGGGAGTCATAGCCGTGGGGCAGGCGCAGGATGAACTCGTGGGCATGGGCGGCACGCGCTGCAGCCACGATTTCCTCGCGCGTGGCGTCGGGCTTGCCATAGGCAATGTTCTCGGCGATCGTGCCGAAGAACAAAAAGGGCTCCTGCAGCACCAGGCCGATATTGCTGCGGTAGTCGGACACGGACATGCGGCGCACGTCCACGCCATCGAGCTGGATGGAGCCCTCGGAGACGTCGTAGAAGCGGCAGATCAGATTCACCAGGGTGCTCTTGCCCGAGCCGCTGTGACCGACCAGGCCGATCATCTCGCCGGGCTTGATCTCCAGGTTCAGATGCTTGATGACGGCACGGCTGCCGTAGCGAAAGCCCACATCCTCCATGGTGATGGCGCCCTTGGCCTTGCCGGGCAGCTTCACGGGGTTGCTGGGCTCGGGCACATTGCTGACATGGTCGAGGATATCGAAGATGCGCTTGGCACCGGCCGCCGCCTTCTGCGTGACCGAGACAATGCGGCTCATCGAATCCAGGCGGGTATAGAAGCGGCCGATATAGGCGATGAAGGCGGTCAGCACACCGACCGTGATGGAGCCGCCGGCCACCAGATAGATGCCGAAGCCCCAGACCACCAGAATGCCGACCTCGGTCAGCAACGTCACCGTGGGGGTAAACAGCGACCAGGTCTTGTTGACCTTGTCGTTGGCCTGCAGATTGATCAGGTTGGCGTCGGCAAAGCGGTCGGCTTCACGCTTTTCCTGGGCGAAGGCCTTGACCACGCGGATACCGGGAATGGTGTCGGCCAGCACATTGGTCACCTCGGACCAGACGCGGTCTATCTTCTCGAAGCCCGTGCGCAGGCGGTCGCGCACGGTATGGATCATCCAGGCAATGAAGGGCAGCGGCACCAGCGTGACCAGCGCCAGCCAGGGATTGATGGAGAACAAGATGGCCGATGTCATCACGATCATCAGCACATCGGTCGCAAAATCAAGTGCGTTGAGCGACAGAAACAGATTGATGCGATCGGTTTCGGCACCGATACGCGCCATCAGATCCCCCGTGCGCTTGCTGCCGTAGTAATCCACCGACAGGTTCAGCAAGTGGTTGTAAGTGGTGGTGCGCAGATTGGAGCCTATGCGCTCGGACACCTTGGCCAGCACGAAAGTACGCCCCCAGCCCAATGCCCAGGCCAGCAGCGCCGACAGCAGCAGCATGCCCAGATAGAAGAAAACCAGATCCCGGTCGATTTTTTCACCGTTCTGGAATGGAATCAGGATCTTGTCCATCAGCGGGATGGTCAGATAAGGCGCCACCAACTGGGCCGCCGTGGTGGCCAGGGTCAGCAAGAAGCCCAGCAGCAGCTGGCCCTGATAGGGTTTGGCAAAACGCCACAGGCGCAGCAGCACCCAGGTGGAGGTCTGGGGCGCCTGCTGGCGTGCGCAGGCCGGGCATTCTTCGGTATCGGGCGGCAGCACCGAGTGGCAGACCGGGCAATGCGCCACATCCTCATCGCTGACCGCGCTATAGACCTCCTGACGGGCGATGCGCTCGCGCTGGCGGTCGAACTGCTGCATCAGCTGCAGCATGGAGGTCTGGTGCTTCAGCGTGATCAGCCACTGCGCAAGACGCGCGCTCCTGTCATGCAGTTCCAGGTTGCCCACACCGCCATGATCCTGCAGGCGCAGGCTTTGATCTACCGCCAGAGCCCATTCACGCCACTGCCGGGTCTCGGGATCGCAGGCCAGCAAACGCTCCTGGGTCAGGGCCAGCAGGCCGCTGCCGAACTGCAAATCCGCACTCAGGTCAACCGGGACGACGGCTAATACGTTTTCATGTTCAGCGAGCCTGGCTCGCAGCTCGCCCCCCAGGGGGCCGGCAAAGACTGCCGAGGCGTCCACAGTATGGTGATGTTGCATGTTGAGTTATTTTTCTCCGCCGATGGCGGCTCCAAGAGTCATGCGGGCAACCGCATCGGCATGGTGAATATGGCTGCGCCTGACGTCCGATATACCCTGGTTAACGCGCGAACCTGCATTTAGGCTGACAAGCTTCACAATGCAGATTCTGGGCGCACAATGCCAACCTATCAGGGGCAGGAGTTTAAGAAAACCTGCTCTCCTCATTCCTATCCGCTGATCAACATGGCGAAATTCAACGACATCCAACTCTTGCGCACAACTTTCCTGCGTGGCCCCAGTGTCTGGACCTACCGCCCGGTACTGGAGGTCTGGCTGGATCTGGGAGAGCTGGAAGACTATCCGTCCAACAAGATTCCCGGCCTCAACGAGCGCCTGACCAGCTGGCTGCCCGACCTGATCGAGCACACCTGCGGCGTCGGCGAGCGCGGTGGCTTCATCCAGCGCCTGGAAGGCGGCACCTGGATGGGCCATGTGCTGGAACATGTGATCATCGAGCTGCTGAACCTGGCCGGCATGCCCGCCGAGTTCGGTCAGACCCGAGAAATATCCAGGCGCGGCGTGTACCGCATGGTGTTCCGCTGCCCCGAAGAGGCCGTGGCCCGCGTGGCGCTGGAATACGGGCACAAGCTGCTGATGGCGGCCATCAATGACGAGGCGTTCGACCTCAAGCCCGCCGTGCATGCCATCAAGACGGCCATCAACGACCGCTACCTGGGCCCCTCGACCGGTTGCATCGTCGATGCCGCCAGCGAGCGCCGCATCCCCCATATCCGCCTGAACGACGGCAATCTGGTGCAGCTGGGCTATGGCGCGGCGCAGCGCCGCATCTGGACGGCAGAGTCCGACCAGACCAGCGCCATCGCCGAAGGCATTGCCCAGGACAAGGACTTCACCAAGCGCCTGCTGGCCGCCTGCGGCGTTCCCGTGCCCGAAGGCCAGATCGTGGCCAGCCCCGAGGAAGCCTGGGAAGTGGCGCAGGACATCGGCTTTCCCGTCACCGTCAAGCCCTCGGACGGCAACCATGCCCGTGGCGTGACCCTGGAGCTGTCCAAGGAAGCGGACATCAAGGCCGCGTTTGCACTGGCCCAGCCCGAAGGCTCGGACGTGATCGTCGAAAAATTCATCGACGGCGTCGAGCACCGCCTGCTGGTCGTGGGCGGCAAGGTGGTGGCAGCGACCAAGGGCGAGACGGTTTCCGTCTACGGCAACGGCAATGCCACGCTGCGCGAGCTGGTGGAAGTGCTGAACCAGGACCCGCGCCGCGGTCCCGAGCAGGAATACCCGCTGGACTGGATCAATCTGGAAGCCGGCGCCGTCAAGCTGGAACTCAATCGCCAGCATGTGACGCCCGACAGCGTGATTCCCCAGGGTCAGGGCGTGCTGCTGCAGCGCAATGGCAATATGGCCATCGACTGCCTGGACGACGTGCACCCCGACGTGGCTTACTACGCCGTGCTGGCCGCCAAGATCGTCGGCCTGGACATTGCCGGCATGGACATGATCCTCAAGGATGTCTCCAAGCCCATGCAGGGCCAGGGAGCGATTCTGGAAGTCAACGCCGGCCCCGGCCTGTTGATGCACCTCAAGCCCACCAGCGGCGCACCGCGCCCCGTGGGCATGGCCATTGCCGACCATCTCTTCCCCCGCGAAGACGGTGCCGGCGCCGGTCGCATCCCCGTGGTCGGCATTGTGGGCACACGCAACAACGCCTTCATCTCGCGCCTGGTCGGCTGGCTGCTGCAGCTGTCGGGCAAGCTGACCGGCGTGGCCAGCGGCGAAGGCATGTTCCTCGCCAATCGCCAGACACAAAAGACCAATACCGCCAACTGGGCCGGTGCCCATCGCCTGCTGACCAACCGTCTGGCCGAAGCCGCCGTCATCCAGACCACGGCCCGTTCCATTCTGGAAGAAGGCCTGGCCTATGACCGCTGCCTGGTCGGCGTGGTCACCGACATGGACGGCTACGAGCAACTGGCCGATCACGATGTGCTGGAGCCCGGCCAGATGCGCCGCGTGATGCGCACCCAGATCGACGTGGTGCTGGACGACGGTGCAGGCGTGCTCAACGCCGACCTGCCCGAGGTGGCCGATCTGGCCGAGCTCTGCGACGGCGAAGTCATTCTGTACGCCACCAGCGCCGACAACGAATTTGTCGCCGCCCACCGCGCCAACACCGAAGCCCGTCACGAAGGCGGCCGCGCCGTCTTCATCAAGGGCAACAGCGTGGTGCTGGCCACCGGCACCCAGGAACGCGTGCTGGGCACGCTCGATGCCCTGTCCCTGGCCGGCGGCAAGCGCCCCGACACCTCGGCACTGCTGGCTGCGATTGCCACCGCCTGGGCCCTGGACATCACGCCCGAGCTGATCGGCGCCGGCATCAAGACCTTTGAATACCAGGCCTGATTGCCTCATAAACGCTTCAACAGATATAGCTGCTGACGCTTATCAGATAAGCGTCAAACCAAGAAATAGCTTGAAATCCAGCTGAAAGAAACACTATGCAGATCACTCGCACCCGAGCCTTGCGCGGCCCCAACCTCTGGACCCGCAGCACCGCCATCGAAGCCATCGTGCACTGCGAAGACAGCGAGCTGCTGTACACCGCCATGCCCGGCTTTGAAGAAAAGCTGCGTGCGCGTTTCCCCACCATCGGCACGCTGCAGCCGCACGGCGCAGACCAGCGCCTGTCGCTGGCCCATGTGCTGGAAGTCGCCGCCCTTTCGCTGCAGGCCCAGGCAGGCTGCCCAGTCACCTTCAGCCGCACCCATGAGACCGTGGATCACGGCACTTTCCAGGTGGTGGTCGAGTACACCGAGGAATCCGTGGGCAAGCTGGCCATGGAGCGTGCCGAAGCCCTGATTCAGGCCGCACTGAAGGACACCGCCTTCGATGCCGACGCAACGATTGCCGAGCTGCGCGAGCTGGACGAGGACGACCGCATCGGCCCCTCGACCGGCGCCATCGTCGATGCCGCCGTAGCGCGCGGCATTCCCTTCCGTCGCCTGACCACCGGCTCGCTGGTACAGCTGGGCTGGGGCTCGCGCGCGCGCCGTTTTCAGGCCGCCGAGCTGGACTCCACCAGCGCCGTGGCCGAATCCATTGCGCAGGACAAGGACCTGACCAAGCGCCTGCTGCATGCAGCCGGTGTGCCCGTGCCCATGGGCCGCCCCGTCACCGACGTGGAAGACGCCTGGGCCGTGGCCCAGGAAGTGGGACTTCCCGTGGTGGTCAAACCCCAGGACGGCAACCAGGGCAAGGGCGTGGTGGTGAACATCACCACCCGCGAAGGGCTGGAGGCCGCCTTCAAGACTGCCAGAGAGTTCGGCGATGAAATCATGGTCGAGCGCTTTCTGCCCGGTCACGACTTCCGCCTGTTGGTCGTTGGCGGCCAGCTGGTGGCAGCCGCTCGCCGCGAGCCCCCCCAGGTCCTGGGCGACGGCCAGCACACCATCCGCGAGCTGGTGGACATCGTCAACCAGGACCCCCGCCGCGGCTCGGGCCACGGCACGGCGCTGACCAAGGTGCGTCTGGACGATATCGCCATCGCGCGCATCGCCAGCGAAGGCCTGACGCCTGACAGCGTGCCCGCCCAGGGCCAGCGCGTGGTGCTGCGCAACAACGCCAATCTGTCCACCGGCGGCAGCGCCACCGACGTGACCGATGACGTGCACCCCGAAATCGCCGCCCGCGCCATCGAGGCCGCACAGACCATAGGCCTGCATATCTGCGGTGTGGACGTGGTCTGCGAAACCATGCTCAAGCCCCTGGAAGAGCAAAGTGGCGGCATTGTGGAAGTCAACGCCGCTCCAGGCCTGCGCATGCACCTGGCGCCCTCCTTCGGCCGTCCCCGCAATGTGGGCGTGCCCATGGTGGACGAGCTGTTCGCGCCCGGTGATGACGGCCGCATCCCCCTGGTCGCCGTCACCGGAACCAACGGCAAGACCACGACCACGCGCGTGATCGCCCATCTGTTCACCTCGCATGGCTGGCGCACTGCCATGACCAACACCGATGGCGTGTACGTCAACGGCCGCCAGATCGACAGCGGCGACTGCTCCGGCCCCAAGAGTGCGCGCAACGCCCTCGCCCACCCCGAGACCGATGCAGCCGTGCTGGAATGCGCACGCGGCGGCATCTTGCGCGAAGGCCTGGGCTTTGACCGCTGCCAGGTCGCCGTGGTCACCAATGTGGGCGAAGGCGACCATCTGGGTCTGAACTTCATCACCACCAAGGAAGATGTCGGCGTGCTCAAGCGCGTCATCGTGCAGAACGTGGCTCCCACGGGCTATGCCGTGCTCAACGCCGCCGATCCGCTGGTCGCGGCCATGGCCCATGTCTGCCCCGGCAAGGTCATCTTCTTTGCCGCAGACCGCCACCACCCCGTCATGGCCACGCACCGTGCCCAGGGCAGCCGCGTGGTCTATGTCGATGGCGACGCCATCGTGGCTGCAGAAGGTTCCTGGCGCGAGAGCATCGCGCTGCGCGACATTCCGCTGACCCGCAACGGCACCATCACCTTCCAGGTGGAAAACGTCATGGCCTCCATCGGCGCCGCCTGGGCGGCCGGCCTGCCCTGGCAGACCATCCGCCGCGGTCTGGCCGGCTTCCTCAACGACAGCGACAACGCCCCTGCCCGCTTCAACGTGATGGATTACAAGGGCGCCACCATCATTGCCGACTACGGCCACAACCCGGACGCCATTCGCGCGCTGTCCCAGGCCGTGGAAGCCATGCCTGCCAAGCGCCGCAGCGTGGTGATCTCGGGCGCCGGCGATCGCCGCGACCAGGACATCACCGAACAGACCCAGATTCTGGGCAAGGTGTTCGATGATGTGGTGCTTTATCAGGACGCCTGCCAACGTGGCCGCGTGGATGGCGAAGTGCTGGCCCTGCTGAAAAAGGGCCTGGAAGGCGCGCCGCGCACCAGCTACAGCACAGAGATCCATGGCGAGTTCCTCGCCATCGACCATGCCCTGGCCCGCCTGCAGCCAGGCGACCTGTGCCTGGTGCTGGTGGATCAGGTGGAAGAAGCTCTGGAGCATCTGCGCAAGCATGTGAATGGACAGTGACCCCCTGAGGCGCTGACGCGCCTTCCCCCTGAGGGGGACGAGGGCCTCGCCGCGAGGCGGCGCGGCCGGCCAGGCTCTTGCCTGCCATCTCTCGCTTGAGCAAGTGCCCATGTTCCAGCCCAGGAGCCGTGCATGAACCCTCGGCACCTCCATACCGACCCGGCCTTGCGCCGGGTTTTGTCATTGAAGTCACAGCACTTTGCACCTGCAGCAGGGCTTGGGCGGCGGTTTTCACGCATGGTCTGAGGCGGCAGACGACGTATGATGCGCACGCATATCAGCAGCGCCCACCCCATGACCTTGCAACAGCTTCGCCGCATAGCCACCTGCCTGCTGGGCCGGTGCGTGCTGGCATGGATGGCACTGTCCATGGGAGTGGCGGCGGCCGCTCCACTGATCCAATCTCAGGGGCTTGAGCTGATCTGCACCAGCACCGGCGCGGTCAAGCTGATCGTCAAGGGCGAAGACGGCGGCAGTGCCCTGGGTGCGGGCCACCTCGATTGCCCCATGTGCCTGCCCCATGCAGCACCGCCTCCGCCCGCGCTGCAGCTGCCGCCCCCTACCCAGTCGCCGCTGTGGCATGCACTGCAGCCTGTGCAGCGCGCACGCATCGCCTCCCTTACCGCCGCGCCCCTGCCTGCGCGCGGACCGCCCGGCGCTTATCTCTGAACGTTTCCCGGCTCCGGCGCAGCACTGACATGCGCTGGCCGCCATTCGTTTTGCAGGACATCGCGGCTTGCCGCATGTCCCGAGGTAAGCATCCATGAACAAGATTTTTCTGCCACTCGTGGTCGGTGGCATCGCCTGGCCGTGCCTGGCCCAGACTGCCACCGAATCCAGCGATCTGCCCGAGCGCAGCCGGACCCTGGGCGTGGTCACCGTCAACGGCGGCCAGCCCAGCTCGCTGCCCACGCAGATTCCGACCACCATCGAAGGCATCACGCGCGAGGAGATAGAGACCCGCATCAATGCCACCGACAGCGAAGATGCCCTGAAATATCTGCCCAGCCTGCTGGTGCGCAAGCGCTATATCGGCGACTACAACCACGCCATCCTCTCCACGCGGGCTTCGGGCACGGGCAATAGCGCGCGCTCGGCCGTCTATGCCGACGGCATTCTGCTGTCCAACTATCTGGGCAACGGCATTGCCAACGGCAGCAACTACGCACCGCGCTGGGGCCTGGTGACGCCCGAGGAGATCGAACGCGTCGACGTCATGTACGGCCCGTTCTCGGCCGCCTACCCCGGCAATTCCGCCGGCGCCGTGGTGGACTATGTGACGCGCATGCCCGACAAGCTCGAAGCCCATGTGGCGGCGGGCTATGCCCACCAGAGCGCCGGCGTGCTGGGCAGCAGCGGCCATTACCGCAGCTGGAATACCAGCGCTTCCATAGGCAGCAGAAGCGGCGACTGGTCGTACTGGATCAATCTGAGCCGCAGCGACAGCCAGGGCCAGCCCATGACCTTCCCCACCGTGCTGCAGTCCGCCGGCGTGGCGGGCGGTGCCGGCACGCGCGTGACTGGCGCAATCGCCGGGCTCAGCACCACCAACCAGCCCTGGTACATCCTGGGTGCGGGCACGCAGTACCGTACCAGGCAGGATCACGCCAAGATCAAGCTGGCCTATGACATCACGCCCACGCTGCGCGCCAGCTACACGCTGGGCTGGTGGCAGAACAGCGCCCGAGGCAGCTCCGAGACCTATCTGCGCGGGCCGGACGGCCAGCCGGTTTACAGCGGCAATATCAATATCGACGGCAAGACCTACAAGCTGGCAGACACCGCATTCGGACTGAGCCAGGACCAGCAGACCCACACCATGCATGGCGTCTCGCTCAAAAGCCATACCCAGGGCGAGCTCGACTGGGAGCTCAGCGCCAGTCTCTATGACTACGGCAAGGATCAGCAGCGCGTGCCCATCGTGGCCCAGCCGGCTGCCAATCTGGGCGGCAAGGGCACGCTGCAGGATCAGGACGGCACGGGCTGGAACACGCTGGCCGCCAAGGGCACATGGCGGCCGCAGGGAATGAAAGGCACACATATCGTGGACTTCGGCCTGGGCCGCGATGCCTACAAGCTCAACATCGGCAAATACAACGTGCTCGGCGACTGGCAGTCCGGCCCGGCCAACGAGCAGTCCATCGTCAGCCAGGTCGGCGGCAGGGCCGAGACCCGCTATGCCTGGGCACAGGACAGCTGGCAGCTGGCCAGAGACTGGAAGGCCGTGCTGGGCCTGCGCTGGGAGGACTGGACGGCCAGCCAGGGCCACACCGCCACGGCCAGCAGCCAGCTGAGTTACGCCCAGCGCAGCGAATCGCATTTCTCGCCCAAGGCCGCGCTGGCCTATCAGCTGGCCCGCAGCACCATGCTCAAGGCATCGCTGGGCCGTGCCGTGCGCTTTCCCACGGTGGGCGAGCTGTATGGCGCGACCTCTGGCGGCGCGCTGTCCTTCATCAACGACCCGAATCTGAAACCCGAAAAGTCCTGGACGGGCGAGCTGACGGCCGAGCAAGACCTGGGCAATGGTTTGCTGCGCGCCACCTGGTTCCACGAGCGCACGCGTGATGCGCTTTACAGCCAGCTGATTGCCGGCACAACCATCTCTGCGGTGCAGAACGTGGATCAGGTCAGGACCTCGGGGCTGGAGCTGGCTTACTCGGCGCAATCGGTGTGGATTCGGGGGCTGGACCTGGGCGGCAGCCTGACCTGGGCCAATTCGCGCATCACGGCCAATGCCGCCAATCCGGCCAGCGTGGGTAAATGGCAGCCGCGCGTGCCGCGCTGGCGTGCCACGGCCTGGGCCACCTACAAGCCCGATGAACGCTGGGCCCTGACGGTGGCCGCGCGCTACAGCGGGCGCCAGTACTCGAATCTGGACAACAGCGATGTGCATGCCGACACCTATATGGGTGCCAGCCAGTATTTCAGCGTCGATCTGCGGGCCCGCTATCAGATCGACAGACAGCTATCGGCAGCCTTTGGCATAGACAACGCCAACAATGCCAGGTACTGGAACTTCCATCCCTATCCGCAGAGAACCTTTAGCGCTTCCCTGCGCTGGGATCTTTAAGCGGCCACAAGCCTGTGGGTCTTGCGCATCCTGAATGTGCCCAGGCAGGCCAGCAGCGCCAGGGCCAGGCCCAGCACGCAGGCACCTTGCCAGCCGTCGATGCGCCAGGCGAGAGTCCCCAGTGCCGAGCCCGCCGCCGCGCCCGTGAAATATCCCGTCATATAGACGGCATTCATGCGGCCGCGCGCCGCGGGCAGCAACTGGGCCACCGTGGCCTGGTTGGTGATGTTCAGGCATTGCAGGCCCAGATCGATCACCACCATGCCCAGCACGAACCAGCCCAGATGTGCTCCGCCCACCCACAGCAGGGGCCAGGATAGCAGCAGGGCCAGCGCCCCGATGGCGCAGCTCACGCGCCCAAGACCCTTGTCCACCAGCCGCCCCGCCTGCGTGGCCACCAGGGCACCCGCCGCGCCGGCCAGACCGATCAAACCGATCTGCCCATCATCCAGGCCCAGGGGACCGCTGGACAACTGCAGCGCCATGGTCGAGAACAGCACGCTGACCGAGGCAAACGCCAGCGCGCTGACCAGGGTACGCTGGCGCAGACCCGGCTGGCTGCGCAGCAGATGCCACATGCTTCTCAGCACCTGTGGATAACTGACAGGGCTGGGGTTGCGCGATGCCGGCAGCGCCTTCCACAGCCACAGCGCCACCACGGCCATCACCAGCGCAGCGCCCTGGTAGACGGCCTGCCAGCCCCAGGCCTCAGAGACCATGCCGGCCACGCTGCGAGCCAGCAAGATACCCAGCAGCAGACCGCTCATCACCCAGCCCACGGCCCGCCCGCTTTGCCCCGGCTGGGCCAGTGCCGCCGCCATGGGCACCAGCACCTGGGCCGCAACCGAGAACAGGCCCGCCATCAGCGTGCCCAGCAGAAACAGATCGAACTGGCCCGCCAGGCCGCACAGCGCCTGCCCCAGGGCCGCCAGCAGCATCAGGCTCACCGCCAGGCCGCGGCGCTGCAGCTTGTCGCCCAGAGGGGCCAGCAGCAGCAGGCCTGCCGCATAGGCCACCTGGGCCAGTGTCACGCTGGTCGCGGCCGCCGACTCGCCGACCAAGAAGTGAGCCGCAATCGAGTGCAGCAGCGGCTGGTTGAAATAATTGCCGCCTGCACACAGGCCGCAGGCCAGTGCCATCAACAAAAGGGAGGAAGCGCTCAGACCGGGCGCGGAAACGTTCACCGACATAGATAAAGCCACATCCGGCGGATGCGGCGCTTGCATGGAGCCACCGCCCGAGGGGCCGTCGCTGATCAAAGAGGGAGTTCGGAAGTCCGACATGCGCTGTGTCATGCCTGTGGCAGCGTCTCAGCTGCCGGCGCCCGCCAGCAGGTCGGGGCAAACCGTGATGCAATACAGAAAGCTCTGCAGCAGCCGGTATTGTCTTCAGGCCGGCTTCCGGTCTCACGTCCGAGGCACAATGCCCTGCCAGAATCCAAGGGTTAACCCTAGACAACCTATGCGTACCACCATGAAATTGCTCTCCGCCGTTCTGGCCCTTGGGGCCGCCACCGTAGGAACCATGGCCTTTGTCGGCATGAGCCATGCCGAACAGATCGGCGCCGTGGATACCGTCTTCAAGTGGATTGGCCCGGATCACAAGATCGTGGTCGATGCCTATGACGACCCCAAGGTGCCGGGCGTGACCTGCTATGTCTCGCGCGCCAAGACCGGCGGCATCAAGGGCGGCCTTGGTCTGGCCGAGGATCGCTCGGAGGCGTCTATCGACTGCCAGGCCACGGGCAGTATCCAGTTCCCCGCGCCGCTCAGGCAGCAGGAAGAAGTGTTTACCGAGCGCACCTCGCTGCTGTTCAAGCGCCTGCGTGTGGTGCGCATGGTCGATGCCAAGCGCAATGCCCTGATCTATATGACCTACTCGGACCGGGTGATCGAGGGCTCGCCTCAGAACAGCGTCACCGCCGTGGCCGTGCCCCAGGGCACGGCTATCCCGTTGAAATAGAAATCAGAGCAGGCTGCGCTTGTGCAGCCTGCGTTTGAGGCAGTTTTGACTCAAGGCCAGGCCCCGCGACCTACTGACTGAAAATCAGGCCGCCAGCGTCCAGCGCCGGCGGGCGCAGCAAATCCTCATTCACGCCCATGGCCTGGCTGGCGCGCTCCACGGCCTGCCAGAGCCCGGCGGGCATCTGCAAGATGGCTTCGGGGGACTGCGCATCGTCGATCCAGTGGCTGATCTGCAGATGCTGTTCATGAGTGAGCAGGTCCAGGTGCAGCATTTCATCGATGGTTTTCATGGTGTTCCTCCCTGCTTGTGAAAGCCGGCGCTGTACAACCCACGCCCGACTTGTCTATCCAATATAGGGGCAAAAACCGCCGCCGCAAGCAAAATCATTGTCAAGAAAACCATAGCTGCCTGCGACTGTCATTCAAGCGCTACAGCGTGCTTGGCGCTTGAGCCGCGGACGGATCGGGCGGCGGCTGCCCGCCGGCCTTGCAGGCGTCGACAAAGGCCTGCAGCGCGGGCGAGCGGCGCTTGCCGGCGCGCTGCACCAGAGAGAAGTTGCGCCACATTCGCGGCAGCGTGGTGGGCAGAATTTCGAGCGCCCGAGCCTGCAGCTGTGACTGCACCAGCACGCGCGACAGACAGCTGATGCCCAGCCCCTGCTCGACACAGCGTGCAATCGCCTCGGAACTGCCCAGAGTGGCGCTTGCAGGCAGCTGGTGCAGATGCGGCAGCAGCGCATGCTCGACCATCTCGCGCGTGCCCGAGCCCGCCTCGCGCAGCAGCCATGCCGCCTTGCGCAGCGCTGCCACGCCCAGCGGCTTGCTGCGCGCCTGCTCGGCCAGCGGGTCCTGCGGCGATGCCACGATGACCAGTTCATCGCGCAGCCAGGGCTCGACCTCCAGCCCCTGCCAGTGGCTGCTGCCCTCGATCAGGCCCATGTCGACCTCCATGGCCAGCACGGCTTCGCCCACTTCCTGGGTGTTGGCGATCTGCAGGTCCACGCGCACCAGCGGATGCGAGCGTGCCAGCCGCGCCAGCACTTCGGGCAGCGCATAGGTGCCGATGGTGGTGCTGGCAGCCACACGCAGGCGCACCGGCATATTGGCCGCACGCGCGGAAAACGTCTGTTCTATGCCTCTTGCCTGCTCCAGCACGCTCAGGGCCTGGGGCAGCAGCGCGCGGCCGGCATCGTTGAGCACCAGGCGCTTGCCCACGCGCTCGAACAGTTGCACGCCCAGGCCTTGTTCCAGCTGCTGCAGCGCGGCACTGGTGGCCGACTGCGAGAGCGCTACGGCCTCTGCGGCAGCCACCGTGGTCCCGCTTTGAGCCACGGCGCAGAAGATCTCGAACTGACGCAAGGTGAGATGCAGCATGACGATGATTCGTATATTCGTATCGACAACAGCAGGCTAGCCAGTAGCCCCTGCCCCCAGCCGAAAACGGGCAACCAGCCCCTCCAGCATCGGCTCATCCAATCAATGATTGAGTCGATTTGCAGGAGCCAGAAAGCCCAATCTACCTGTTTTATAGGTTGATCTTACAAATACTATTAGTTATACAAATATAACCAAGAAATCTAAAGTGACCTCCATGCCGGCAATCAGACCTGTTGTCTTGCCTGCTGCGAAAGGTCACGATGAACACTACAACACTGAAAAACTCCGCACCCTCGCAAGGCTGGATGCACAAGACCGGCGGGATGATTCCGGGCCTGCTGCTGGCGGGCGCCATCGCTGCCGTGGCCACCTGGGCCGCGCAGTTTCCGGCCATCAGGAACAACGGACTGAGCGCGCTGACGCTGGCCATCATCATCGGCCTGCTGGTCGGCAACACCGTCTATCCCGCCATCGCCAGCCAGTGCGCCAGCGGCATCGCCTTCACCAAGGCCCGCCTGCTGCGCACCGGCATCGTGCTCTACGGTCTGCGCCTGACCTTCCAGGACATCGGCCAGGTCGGCATGGCCGGCGTGGTGATCGATGCACTGGTGCTGTCCAGCACCTTTTTGCTGGCGCAGTGGATAGGCCAGAAACTGCTGGGCATGGACAAGCGCACCACCATGCTGGTGGGAGCCGGCGCTTCCATCTGCGGCGCGGCCGCCGTGCTGGCCACCGAGCCCGTGGTCAAGGGGCGCGCCGAGGACGTGGCCGTGGCCGTGGCAACCGTGGTGGTGTTCGGCACCATAGGCACTTTTCTCTACCCGGCGCTGTTCCACTGGAATGCCGAGTACGGCTGGATAGACACCAGCATGCAGCAGTACGGCGTTTTCGTCGGCTCCACCGTGCATGAGGTGGCCCAGGTCGTGGCCGCCGGCGAGGCCATAGGCAGCCAGGCCGCCGATACGGCCGTGATCGCCAAGATGGTGCGCGTGATGATGCTGGCGCCCTTCCTGCTGGTGCTGTCCATGTGGCTGACACGCAGCGAACGGGCCCTGGGCGTGAACGACGGCCAGCCCGGCAACCGGATCACCATTCCCTGGTTTGCCGTGGGCTTCGTGGCCATGGCCGGCGTCAACTCCCTGGGCGTGCTGCCCAAGGAAGTGGTCAGCGTTGGCATTCAACTCGACAACGCGCTGCTGGCCCTGGCCATGGCCGCTCTGGGCCTGACCACCCATATCCGCGCCGTGCGTGCTGCGGGCACCCGGCCGCTGATTCTGGCCCTGGCGCTGTTTGCCTGGCTGCTGATCGCCGGCCTGGCATTGAACCTCTGGATTCCAACACTGTTTTGATAGCGGCTTGCGCCTGACTGGATTAGAACTAGAACATCTACAGGTCTGAAACCCTTTGAAAGAGAGCGCTTGTCGCTCTCTTTTTTTGCTGCATAAATACAAGGGAATACCCTTGCTATAAATGCAGACTCAATTAGTTTGAATTGCAAATTAATTGAGCAAGCATCAAAATTTGGCCATGTCTTTTGCCGATGCTCCCTCCCGCGACCGCCTGGGCTTTCTCATGGTCACCCTGACCCGCCAATGGCGGCGTTTTGTCGAAGAACAGCTGGCCGCCAGCGGCCTGACCGACGCCACCTGGACGCCGCTTCTGCATCTGCGCGCCTGGGGTGACGGCGTGACGCAAAAGGAGCTGGCCGAGCGCGTGGGCCTGGACGGCTCCAGCCTGGTGCGCCTGCTGGACATTCTCGAAGGCAAGGGCTGGGTGGAGCGCCGCGCCGATGCGGCCGACCGCCGCAGCAAGCGCATCTTTCTCACGGCCGAAGGCAATCGCGCCGTGGACCATGTCCGCGCCACCATGCTGGAGGCCGAGCTCAGTCTGTTGCAGGACCTTGAGGACTCCGAGGTCGAAGCCATGCTGGACGGCGTCAACAAGATTCGCGCCCGCATCGAGCAGATGCACGAGCAGCACTCAGCCCAGGCCCAGCCCGACACCGAGGAGCGCGCATGAGCGTGGCTGCCTACGACCGCCTGCTGGAGAGCGCCACGCGATGGGGCTTTGACAGCGCCCGCCTGCGCCAGCATCTGCGCACGGCTTTTGCAGCCTGCATTGCCGTGTTCGCCGCCTGGGCCCTGGGGCTGGAACACCCGCAATGGGCGGGCATGACGGTCTGGGCCGCCTCCCAGCCGCTGCGCGGCCAGTTGCTGGAGAAAAGCTTTTTCCGCACCACGGGCACGCTGGCCGGCACGGCCGCCGGCGTGGTGCTGGTACTGGTGGCCAATGGCGATCTGCTCTGGCTGGTCACGGGGCTGGCGGTGTGGATAGGCATATGCGCGGGCCTGGGCAATCTGCAGCGCAGCTTTGCCTCCTACGGCACCATGCTGGCCGGCTATTCGGCCTCCATGGTGGCCTTGCTGGACAACGGCAACCCCACCCATGTCTACGCGCTGGGCTGGGATCGTTTGTTCACGGCGCTGACCGGCGTGGCCGCCGCCCTCGTCGTGGGCTGGCTGTTCACGCCCGTGGGCGCCGAAATCCCCGGCGACGGCAGGGTACGACGACTCTGCGCGCGTCTGCTGCGCGATATCGCCGATGCGACACAGGCCACGGCCAGCGGGCATAGCGCCCTCAGCCCCAGGGACCTGGCCGAGCGACTGGCCGTGATGGCTGCCATCGAGGAAGGACTGGACCCGCATGCCGCCGGCTCGCAGCGCTCGCGCCGCGCCGTGCGGGCGCTGCGCCGCCTGATCAATACCCAGATCTCGGCCCTGCTCTGGCTGCGCGACAGCACGGGCAAGACCATCACTCCCGAGTTCTCGCCCGACCAAGCCCAGGCCATGACGGCTGCACTGGAGCAGGCCGCCAAGCTGCTGGAAACCCAGCCCGCCCCGCTGGCCGCCATCGACGCCATCGCCACGGCCCGCAGCGCCGCAGCGGGCTGGGGTCATGCCGAGGAAATCCTGGGCAATATCGGCCTGGCCCTGCAGGCCCATTTCGTGGCCGCCAGCGACCTGACTCTGCCGGCCCACCATCGCGCACGCCAGTTGCCCGTGGTCCTGCACAGCGACTGGGTGGGTGCGCGCAGGGCCATGCTGCGGGCCTTCAGCTCCATCTTTCTGGTCGGCCTGATCTGGGTACTCACTGGCTGGCATGGCGGCGCCTATATGTTGCTGGGCCTGTCGGTGATGATCACCGTGTTCTCCTCGTTCGAGAACCCGGCCTTCACCATGCGCTTTGTGATTCTGGGCCAGGCCATGGGCGCGGGCGTGGCGCTGGCCTGCCAGTGGTTTGCCTGGCCGTTTGCCAACAGCCAGTTGCAGATGGTGCTGATGATGCTGCCCTTCATCTTCCTTGGCGCCCTGCTTCTCAGCCACCGCCGCACCACGCTGTACGGCTTTGACTGCAATATGGTGATCCTGCTGGCGCTGTCGCCGCATTTCCCCTATCAGCTCGATGTGGGCCACTCGCTGTCCATGGCTTTTGCCATCGTCACCGGCCCGCTGGCCGGCTGGGCCGCCTATCGCTTCATCCTGCCCGTCACCGCGCAAGGCAGGCTCAACGGCCTGCGCGCCATGATGGTTCATGAGCTGCAGGACATGGCCTCCGCCCCCGTGCACGCCCGCGACGTGCGCGTGTGGCGCGCCCGCCTCTACCACCGCCTGCTGCGCCTGGTGCGCGCCTCCGAAAAAGTCAGCGCCCCCGCAGTGCAGGACGCGGCCGACTGCGGTCTGGCCGCGCTGCGGGTGGGCAAGGCCGTGCTGATCCTGCACCAGTTGCAGGCGGATGTACTCCTGTCCGAAAGCAGCTTGCGCGGTGTGCGCAGCGCGCTGCAGAGACTGCAGCAACTGCCCAGCGCTCCCGCCAGGGCCGTGCCGCTGCTGCAAGCCCTGGCCCGGCGCATACAACAGCGCCAGCCCGAGCAGGCGCTGCAATTGCGGCTGGCCGCCCAGGACATCAGCGAGCACCCGGCCTTCTTTGCCTCCAGCGCCGCGTTGCGCTGACCGCTTCAGCGGCCGCCCGATAGATGGGCGGCAATCGCCGCCTCGCTGACACCATAGAGCTCAGCCAGCGCTGCGGGCATGGCCACGGCGCGCGGCTCGCCCACGCCCAGCAGCCGCCCATGGCCCAGCAGGGCGATCCGGCTGGCCACACGCAAGCCATGCTCGGGCTGGTGGGTGGACAACAGCATGGCCATGCCCTGGGCGCTCAGCGCCTCGATCTGCTCCAGCACGCGAATCTGGTTACCGAAGTCCAGGCTGGCCGTGGGCTCGTCCATGACCAGCAGCGCCGGCTCCTGCGCCAGCGCGCGTGCAATCAGCACCAACTGCCGCTCGCCGCCGCTGAGCTCGGTGTAGCGGCGTGCGGCCAGATGGGCGATCTGCAGCCGTTCCATGCAGGCCAGTGCCATGGCACGGTCTGCGCCGGAGGGTCTGGCCAGCAGGGGCAGGCGCGCAGCGCGGCCCATGAGCACCATGTCCAGCGCCTCGAAGGCAAACACCCCGGCCTGGGCCTGAGGCACATAGCCGACGCGGCGCGCAAACTCCGCGCGCGGCCAGTGCTGTACCGGCTGGCCCTGCACCAGCACCCGACCCGCCAGCGGCGGCAGCAGGCCCAGCACCGTGCGAAACAGCGTGGTCTTGCCACAGCCGTTGGGGCCGAGCAGACACAGCACCTCGCCCGTAGCAATCGACAGATCCACGGATTCGCTGACCACGCTGCGGCCATGGCCGGTGCTCAGACCCTGCAAGTCCAGCACCGCCATCAGGCATCTCCTTCACGGCGACCCGTGCGGGCCAGCAGATACAGAAAGAATGGTGCACCGACCAGGGCCGTCAGAATGCCCAGCGGCAGCTCGATACGCGCCATGGTGCGGGCCAGCGTATCGGCTGCCACCACAAAGCCCGCGCCCAGCAGGGCCGAAGCCGGCAGCAGGCGCACGAAATCAGGACCGACCAGCAGGCGCGCCACATGCGGAACCACCAGTCCGACCCAGCCGATGATGCCGGCCAGCGACACGGCCGCCGCCGTGCCCAACGTGGCGCTAACCACCAGCACCAGGCGCAGCCGCCCGACCGGCACGCCCAGAGCCCGCGCTTCCTCATCGGGCAGAGCCAGCAGATTGATGCGCCAGCGCAGCAGCAGCAAAGGCAGCAAGGCCGCCAGCATCACGGGTGCCGTGGCGGCCACTTCCTGCAGCGTCACGGCCGACAGTCCGCCCATGAGCCAGAAGGTGATGGACGGCAGCTGGGTGTTCGGGTCTGCCAGGGTCTTGATCAGGGCGATGCCGGCACCCAGCAAAGCGCCCAGCGCAATACCGGCCAGTACCAACACCAGCACCGGATCGTGCCTGCGCACGCAGGCGCTGATGAGCACCACGACAGCCACGGCGACCAGTCCGCCGCCAAAGGCTAGCCACTGCACGGCAAACATCGACAGGCCCAGATAGATGGCGACGACGGCGCCCAGGCCGGCACCGGCCGAAACGCCCAGAATGTCAGGCGATACCAGCGGGTTGCGAAACATGCCCTGGTAGGCCGCACCGGCTGCAGCCAGCATCGCACCGACCGCCATGCCGGCTGCGATGCGCGGCAGCCTGATATTCCAGAGCACGGTTTCGGCCGCTGGCGGCAGCGGCGAAGCCGCCCCCGTGGCCCGAGCCCACAATGCTTCGGCCAGCTGTGCCGGCGCGAGCGCAAACTGGCCCGAGCACAACGCCCACAGCAGCACCATAGCCAGCAAGAGCAGGGCCAAAGGCCAGCCCCAGGCCGTGCTGCTACGAACATGGCCGCGTTGATGGCTGCGGCTTGCCTTGCTCCTCAAAATAGAGCTGTCACCGATTACCCTGTCTGGGCTAGCGCCGAATAGCTTCATAAAACCAGAGACACTCAGCGCGCGACTTCCAGCAGCGCTTGCAACTGTGCCGACGACAGCTGGACGCCATAGAACAACGCATAGAACTCGCGCACCGCCTGCTCCAGGGGCTTGGCGCCCTGCCGCGCGAGCCGGCCCGGATGCAACTTCTCAGCCAGCCAGCGCACTCCGATCAGCCGGTTCACGCTGGGCGGGCCGTCCAGCCAGCCAAAGGGCAGCACAGGCGCGCAGTGCACACGGCCGCTGCGCACGGCGCTGACGCCACGCCACAAGGGGTCCTGGCGCGCGCGCTCGGCAAAGCCCGCCTCCTGGGTCAGTATGACTTCGGGGTCCCAGGCCAGGATCTGCTCCATGGAGACGCGCGTGAGTCCGCCCCTGCCTGCCTGGGCCGCCACATTGCGGCCGCCCGCATAGTCGATCACCTCGACATTGATGGAGCCGGCCAGCCCGGTTTCCAGACCGTTGGTGCCCCGCCCCAGATAGACGCGCGGCCGGGCCTGCTCACCGAGACCGGCAGTCACGGCTTGCACCAGACCCGCGACCTCGTCCGCATGGCGGGCCAGGGTCTCGCCACGCCCGGCCGCACCCAGCAAAGCTCCCACCTCGCGCAGCTGGCGCGCATGGTCGCCCAGGCTGCCTTGTACCAGCACGCAGGCCAGGCCCGTCTGGCGCGCCAGGCGCTCTGCGGCTGAGACATGGGTGGCGTCGGAAGTCCCGGAGTCCAGTACCAGATCGGGTTGCAGAGCCAGCAGCTTTTCGAGCGGCAGCGTGCTGCCACGGCCCGACAGGCGCCCCAGATAGGGCAAGGCCTGCAGTGGCGCACCCAGATGGGCGCGCGCTGCATCGCTGAGCTGCATGGGCCAACCCAGCAACTGCTGCGGCGCCAGCGCTGCCAGCAGCACGCCGGCCGGCGGCCCCGAAGCGAAGACCCGGCCCGGCCGTGCCGGCAGCGAGCCGAATCGAGCGGCGATGACGGAGCGGCCGTCCTGCGCCCATAAAGCACCCTGGTACAGGCTTGAAGCCAGCACCGCTGCACCGCCATGCAGCCATTGGCGACGTGTCAGCATGGCAAGTCTTCCGCGCCCTGAGTTTGCAATTGCTGCAAGCACCAGCGCAGCACGGCTTCTTCATCCACCGGCAGGCCGACAAAGGCGCCACCGGTAAATTCCTGCCAGCCGGCTTCATGCCGGGCGGCGACCGCCGTGATCATGGGAATGCCGGCCTCGACAAAAGCAGCGATCTCCTGGACAAAACCGCCGCCTGCGGCTTCGAGCTGGCCAAAGCAGTTGACGACGGCCAACTCCACGCCATCGGCCAGCGCCTGGCGCAGCACCACGCTGGCCCGGGCCAGGGCCTGAGGGTTAAGGCTGCAGGCCCGCGAAGCCGCCCCCAGATCCTCGGTCATCTCGAATTGCTGGCCGCTGCGCAGATCCACGAGGCGCATGCACTTGTTGCCATTGGCATAGCGGCTCTGCCGGTGCACCAGCCCGCCCACGCAGCGCCCCGACTGCTGCAGCCGCCGCGCCACGCTCTCCAGCATGGCTTCGATATCGTGCCGGTCATCGGGAAAGATCACTGCCGCCAGCGGCGGCCGGTCAGGATAGGGGCTCATGCAGCTCCTTCGATCATGTCTGTCCATCGGCGCCGGTGTTCATGCCGGCGGGTACGCTGTCGCGCGCAAACACCCAGGGGCCGCCTGCGCCGCTGGCGGCTTCGAGTACATGCTGGCCGGCCGCCGACAGCAGATACTCGGCCAGCAGGTTCACCGTCCGACGCTGCTCCGGCGTGGCCGGATGGCGCGGGCCGGGCGTGAGCAGCACATAGGGTCTGCGCATCAGCGGATCGCCATGCAGCAGCAGCTCTATGCCGGGAGCGCCCATCTTGCCGAAAGCCAGGGGAATATGGCCGACCACGGCATAGGCCTGCTCGCGCGCCGCCAGCTCCAGCACGGCCTGCGGGCGCGGGCCGGTGTCGGCGCGCAGCCAGCGCGCATCGGGGCGTATGCCGCCGCGCCGCCACAGACGCTGCACCACGGTATAGCTGCCGGGATCGCGCAGCGCGATAAAGGGGGCGCCGGTTTCGGCAATGCGCCGCAGCGCCTGCGTGCCGTCAGCGACCGAACGCACGCCGGCGGGGTCATGAGCGGGGCCGGCAATGACATGCTGGTTCCAGCCCCAGACGCGCGCAGCACCCGCCATGCCGCTGGCCTCCAGTGCCATGGCTTCGTCGCTGGCGTGAATCAGCAGCATCTGCGCCTGGCCGCGCGCGAAGGCGGGCACCACGCCCTCCTTGGGCGCGGCCGCCACGGTGGTGACCGGCATGGCCAGGGCCTGGCTGGCCTGTTCGGCCACGCGCGGCCACACGCCGCACAGCACGAGTCCGCCCACGGCTGCCACCTGTACGCCTGTGCTCGCAGCGGGTTTTGCTCCCGCCGCCAGGGCCGGGCCACCGGCCATGCCCAGGGCAGCCAGACTCCGCAGCCAGTCACGCCTTGCCAGCGATGTCTGAAGCAGGTGTTCCATGGCCATCAGAACCGGTAGCCCAGGTTCATGTACCAGCTGCGGCCAGGCATGGGCAGACCGTCTGCCAGCTGATACCACTTGTCGCCCAGATTGGCCACGCCGAAGTCCAGCGTGGTGTCCGGACGCGGCAGATAGCGCGCGCGCAGATTGGCCACACCATAGCCGGCCATCTGATAGACCTGTGCCTGGCCGCTGGCCGACAGCGGCACCTTGCGGCCCTGTTCTGCCTCCAGCTCGGCACGCAGCTGCCACTGGGCTTGCGGACTCCATTGCAGGGCGGCAGTCAGACGCTGACGCGGCGTGTCCGTCAAGGTGATGCTGCGGTCGCTGAGATTGGTGCGGCTCAGATAGGTGTAGCCCGCATGCAGAGCCCATTGGGCCGACAGTTGCTGCGCCAGAGACACCTCAAGACCGACATTGCGCGTGCGTCCCACGTTCTGCGCCTGGTTGCATGTCTTGCCGCCGCAGGCCGTGGAGTCCAGGACCATGGTCTGGATCTGGTCGCGCACCCGGCTGTAGAACACGGCCGCCTGCCCCTTGCCGCCCTGCCAGGGCTTGCCGCTCAGGCCCAGCTCCAGGTGGTTGGCCACCTCGGGCTTGAGGTCGGGGTTGGCCAGGGCCGTTCCCATGCGTGCCGAATAGCGGTCCTTGATGGTCGCAAAGCGGGTCTTGTGCGAGGCAATCAGATAGACCTCGTCGCCCTGGGCCGTGAGCGCATAGCTCAGGCGTGCCAGACCGTTGGTGGCGCTGGTGGAGCCCGTGGGCCACTGGTAGACCTGCTTGGCATCGCGCTGGTCGTGACTCAGGCCCAGCGTCAGGCGCCAACGCTCGGCCAGGGCGATGTGATCCTCGAGCACCAGCGAGGTGGTCACATCGCGGTAGTGCTTCTGCGGGTCCTTGCCCGAGGCCGCGTCGGTGTGCTCGTCCTGCTTGTAGTGGAAGGCCGCATGCAGCTCATGACCGGAGAAGGCGTAGTTGACCCACTCCAGGCTGGCCCCCTTGCTCACATCCTTGTAGCTGCTGGTCGGATCGTGGGCCGTGTAGCTGGCGTCCTTGTACATGTCGAGACCGTTTTTGTAAGTGTCGTGGTACAGGCGGGTCTTGAGCACATTGCTGCTGTTCAGACGGGTGGTGCTCAGGAAGTACAGGCTGTCCTTGTCCCAATAGGGCCAGCGCCAGTAACGCACGGCGTTCTTCTGCGTGGACTGGCCGGTGTAGACGGGATTGCCCTTCTCGCCTTCCTGACGCACATAGCCAATGGCGTATTCGTCCGTGGCATTGGGCGTGAGTCCCAGCTTGAAGGACAGGCGCTTGTCGGTACGGTCCGCGTTCTCGCGCTTGCTGCCGGTATCGGTGGGCTGCTTTTTGTAATCCCTGAAGCCCCGGGGCAGAGGAAAACTGTCGGCATCCAGGTAGGAGGCGCCCAACTGGTAGTACCAGTTGCCCTGGTTGCCCCCCAGGTTGAAGCTCGCCCTGCGCTCGCCACCGCTGCCCACACCCAGGCGCACGTCGCCCTCGAAGGGCTTGACCGCTTTTCGCGTGACCAGATTGACGGCACCGCCCAGCGTATTGGGGCCGTACAGCAGCGAGGCACCGGCCTTGGCCACGTTGATCTCGGCCAGGTCGAAGGTGGTGAAACGGCCCAGATCCACATAGCCGTCATAGGGCACATACAGCGGCACGCCGTCCACAAAGATGGGCACCTGGCGCGAGTCAAAGCCCCGCAGACTGATCATTTCCTCGTTGCGGTTGTTGCGCGACAGGCTCACGCCGGGGAGATTGCGCACGGCATCGGCCACGGTGCCGGCATTGATGCGCTCCATCTCGGCACTGCCGACGCGCTGCATGTCGCCGGCCCCAAGCTCTTCGGCCTCGCGCCGCGCACTGACCTCCACCGTACCCAGCGTGAAAGTCTGACTGGCAGCTTCGGCCGCACCCATGGGCGCGATGGCCAGCGCGCCCCACAACCAGCTGCGGCGAAGAACAAGACTCGGAGGATGGATCTGGGAAACCGTGAAGTGCAATGGCATGGCGCGGGCTGGAATTTGTTGTCGAATGTAAAAAATGTCGATTCTAGCCACCGCTATTCATTTATGGAATAACGATCAACAAACAGTCTCCATAAGCCGCACGGCATACATCACCCATGAAAAAGGCCACCCGAGGGTGGCCTTGCATCAAATGCCTCGCAGATTCAAACGCAGCTGATCGCCACGGCCTTGGCCACCAGATAGGCTTCCAGCGCCTCCGGGCCGCCTTCGGAGCCGTAGCCAGAGTCCTTGATGCCGCCAAAGGGCAGCTCGGCCGATGGCAGGGCAGGCTGGTTGATCCACAACATGCCGGCTTCCACATCCTGCGACAGCTGGTGCGTCGTCTTGAGCGAGCGCGTGAAGGCGTAGGCCGCCAGACCATAGGACAGGCGATTGGCCTCCTGAATGGCGTCTTCGATCCTGTCGAAGCCGCGAATCGCCGCCACGGGACCGAAAGGCTCCTGGTTGAAGATGTCGGCCGTCAAAGGCACGTCGGCCAGCACCGTGGGGGCAAAGAAGTTGCCGGCGGAGCCAAAGGATGCGCCGCCCGTCATCAGCTTGGCACCGCTTTGTTCGGCGTTCTGGATCAGCTGGGTCAGCGCGGTCACGCGACGCGGATTGGCCAGCGGGCCCATCTGCGTGCCCTGCTCCAGGCCGTTGCCGACCTTCAATGCCTCGGCATGGGCGACCATGGCGCGCGTGAACTCCTCGCGCACGCTGTTGTGCACCAGAAAGCGCGTGGGCGAGATGCAGACCTGGCCTGCGTTGCGGAACTTGGCCGCGCCCGCAGCCTTGACGGCCAGCTGCACATCGGCATCCTCGGCCACGATCACGGGAGCATGGCCGCCGAGTTCCATGGTGGAGCGCTTCATGTGCTGGCCGGCCAGCGCCGCCAGCTGCTTGCCCACGGCCGTGGAGCCGGTGAAGGTCACCTTGCGGATCACGGGGTGGGCAATCAGATATTCGGAAATCTGCGCGGGGTTGCCATAGACCAGACCCACGACACCGGCAGGAATTCCGGCATCGACAAAGCACTTGAGCAGGGCTGCGGGGGAGGCCGGAGTTTCCTCGGGTGCCTTGACCAGGAAGGAGCAGCCCGAAGCCAGGGCCGCGCCGATCTTGCGCACGATCTGGTTGACGGGGAAGTTCCAGGGCGTGAAGGCAGCGACCGGGCCCACGGGCTCCTTGATCACCAGTTGCTGCTGCTCGGGGCGACGCGAAGGCACGATGCGGCCATAGACACGCAGCGCCTCGTCGGCAAACCATTCAATGATGCCGGCGCCGGCAATGATTTCCACCTTGGCCTCGGCCAGCGGCTTGCCCTGCTCCTGCGTCAGCAGCGCGGCGATCTCGTCGGCACGTTCTTTCAACAGGGCTGCGGCACGGCGCATGATGGCACCGCGCTCATGGGCAGACACCTTGCGCCAGACCTGAAAGCCCTTGTCGGCCGCCGCCAGGGCGCGATCCAGGTCGGCAATATCGGCATGGGCCACGCGGCCAATCACCTCGCCGCTTGCCGGGTTGCGCACATCAATTTTCTTGCTGCTGGCAGCGTCCTGCCACTGACCGTCGATCAAAAGCTGGGTATCAGGATATGCAGTGCTCATCGCATGACTCATAGGTGTCGGCCGCCGCTATCCCCCTGCAGACTGGCGCGACCGGGTGTGACAAATGTTCAGGGGTTACCGAACAAATTCTAGTCATGCGGGCTCGGCACTCAGACAAAAGGGGGACAGCTGTCAGCAATCGACCTCATGCGCCCACGGCCAGGCGTCGCTCCACCTGCTCCATCAGCCCGCCCAGCCCCCCGGCGGACGATGCGGCCAGCCTGACCACCTCGCCCACCACGAACACGCAGGGGCTGCCCAGTCCGCTGCGAGCCAGCGCCTGCGTCATCTGCCCCAGCTCGGTCACCACTTGCTGCTGTGCCGGCAGACTGGCGTTCTGGACCAGAGCCACCGGAGTAGAAGCCGGCAGCCCGCCTGCCAGCAGCTGCTGCTGGATGAAGGCGGCAGTGGCAACACCCATGTAGATCACCAGCGTCAGCCCCAGCATCCGGGCCGTGCCGGCCAGCAGTTGCCAGTCATGGCCGGCACTGCCTGGCTTGGCATGACCAGTGATGAATACCACGCCATGGGCATGGTCGCGATGGGTCAGCGAAACGCCCAGGCTGGTGGCTGCGGCCAGCCCGGCGGTGATGCCGTTGACCACTTCCACGGCGATCCCGGCCCGGCGCAGATGCTCGACCTCTTCGCCGCCACGACCGAAGATGAAGGGATCGCCACCCTTGAGGCGCACCACCAGCTCACCTTGGCGAGCCGCCATGATCATGAGTTTTTCAATGAACTCCTGCGAGGTGCTCTCGCGCCCGCCGCGCTTGCCCACATGCACGATGCGGGCGCTTGCGCTGGCAAGCTTCACGATGTCGGCAGACACCAGGTCGTCGGCCAGCAGCAGCGTGGCGGACTGGATCAGCCTCAGCGCCTTGAGCGTGAGCAGCTCCGGATCGCCGGGGCCGGCACCGACCAGATAGCAGCGGCCCGCGGGCAGCAGGGAAGTGGCATGGCTGTTTGTCATGGCTGGCCTTTCATATGCATTGCCGGACATCGACATCTAGGCGGCAACCGGCAGGCTTGCCGACTGCGGCGCAGGCGTCGCATGCACCAGTTGTTTGATCCTGGGAATGCAGGAGCCGCAGCGCGTGCCGCATCCCAGGGAAGACTTGAGCTGCGCGAGCCGCTCGTCGGCGGAGCCCTCGCACGCGGTCAGTGCCGAGTTGATGCTGGCCTCATCCACATTCATGCAGGCACAGATCTGTGGCGACCGGGCAGGCATGGCGGCTGGCGGCCTGGCCCCCGAGGACAGCAGCAGACGCCCATAGCTTTGCACCGATTGCTCGTCGCGCAGTACCGGCCCCAGCCAGCGACCGGCGCTGGCATCGCCACAGAGCAAAAAGGCATCGAGCCTGGGCTCATCGGTCTGCCGGCCTATCGCCATGGCGCGGCTGCATTGGCGACGCGCGTCGGCATAGCGCATGGCCTGCGGGCCATCGAGCCGCAGCAGGCTGTGCAGCCGCGCCAGCACCTCGGCGCCGGGCTGCGCATAGGCTGCGGCGCGGAACTGCACGCCGGTGCGGCCCTGATCCGCTTTCTCCAGCGGCACGGCGCGTCCAAACAGCACGCAGCTGGCAAAGTCGAACTCGGCCATCAGTTCGCTCAGGGCCTGCCGAACCGACTGCACCTGCTGGTCATCAAGCCAGGCCATGCCCAGACAGGTCCAGGGCAGCTCGGCCTTGAGCAGCCTGACGGCCACATGCTTGAGCTCGGGCTGCTTGGAGCGCGGGCAGCGCTCGGGGGTGGTCAAGGCGTTGACTCCGGCAAGCCGCTGTCCCTTGGAGCCCATGCCGCTCAGGTACATGCTGCCCCAGTGCATGGGCAGATAGAGCTGTGCGGGCTGCAAGCCCGGGTCCGCCTTGACGGGCAGCACGATGGCGCCATAGCGGTTGGAGACATGGACCAGATCGCCGTCCTGCAGCTGCTGCCTCTGCATGTCCTGGGGACTGGCCTGCAGTTGAGGTTCGCTGGCATGGGCGAACAGACGCCCCAACTGGCCAGTGCGCGTCATGCCATGCCATTGATCGCGCAGGCGGCCGGTGTTGAGACTGAACGGATGCCGTGCATCGCGCGGCACGGCCGGCGTCTGCCAGGGCTGTGCATCAAAGCGTGCACGCCCATCCTCGGTCGCAAACACCGCATCGCCATACAGACGCTGCCGGCCCTGGCTAGCGCCTTGGGGCATGGGCCATTGCTGGGGTCCCTCGACCTCGAGCATCGCCCAGCTCAGACCCGTGATATCCAGATCGCGCCCTCGTGTGGACTCGCGATGCTCGTTCCAGATGGCTTCTGCACCCGCGTCGGCATTCGCAGTGTCATAGGGAAACAAGCTTGGCAGCGAGGGCCGCAGATGCTGCTCCAGGCGCCGCGCCAGCTGCACGCCTATCTGCCAGTCATGGCGTGCCGCCCCCGGCGCGACCACGGCGGCGCGCACCCGCGAGATGCGCCGCTCGCTGTTCGTGACCGTGCCCAGCTTCTCGCCCCAGGTGGAGGCTGGCAGCAACCAGTCGGCATAGGCCGTGGTCTCGGTCGCTGCAAAGGCCTCCTGCACCACCACCAGCTCGGCGCGCTCCAGCGCCCTGCGCACCATGGCCTGTTCGGGCATGCTCTGCGCGGGGTTGGTGCAGGCAATCCACAAGGCCTTGATCTGGCCGTCGGCAGCGGCCTCGAACATCTCCAGCGCTGACTTTCCGGGCTTCTGCGGAATCGACTCCACACCCCATAGCCGTGCCACTTCTGCCCTGTGCCCTGCGTTCGAAAGATCACGATGCGCGCTCAGCAGATTGGACAGTCCGCCCACCTCGCGCCCGCCCATGGCATTGGGCTGGCCCGTCAGTGACAGGGGCCCGGCGCCAGGCCTGCCGATCTGGCCCGTCGCCAAATGCAGATTGATCAGCGCCGCATTATTGGCCGTGCCACTGCGGCTCTGGTTCAGACCCTGGCAGTAAAGGCTGAGCGTGGGACGACGCGCGTCCGCCGGCTCCTCGGCACCGCCCAGCGCCATCCAGCGCGCCGCCAGGTACAGGTCCGGCACGGGCAGGCCGCAGATGGCAGCGACCTTCTCGGGCGTGGCTTCGCGCACCAGTTCCTTGAGCTGTGCAAAGCCGCTGGTGTGCTGCGCGATGAAGGCGCTGTCCGTCCAGCCCTCCCACAGCATGATGTGCAGCAGACCGTGAAACAGCATCACATCGCTGCCCGGCTGCAGCGGCAGATAGAGATCGGCCAGCTCTGCCGTCTCGGTACGGCGCGGATCGGCCACGATGATCCTGAGTTGCGGATTGCGCGCCCTGGCCTCTTCCACACGCCTGAACAGAATGGGGTGCGCCCAGGCCATATTGCTGCCCGTGATGAACATGCAGCCGGCCAGGTCTATGTCCTCATAGCAGGCCGGCGGTGCATCGGCGCCCAGCGTGGCCTTGTAGCCGGCCACGGCGCTGCTCATGCACAGCCGCGAATTGGTGTCGAGATTGTTGGTGCCCAGCAAGCCTTTGACCAGCTTGTTGAAGACGTAGTAGTCCTCGGTCAGCAACTGGCCGCTGAGATAGAAACCCAGTGCATCGGGCCCATGGGCGGCGCGAATGCCGGCGATACGCGCCGCCAGTTCATCCAGGGCCTGATCCCAGCTCGCGGCCTGCGGCGCGGATGTCCGCTCCAGCCTGCGCATGGGCTGCAGCAGGCGGGCCTGCTGGGCATAGGCGGGCGCGGCCGTCAGATGCAGGGTGCTGCCCTTGGTGCACAGACGGCCCAAGTTGGCAGGATGCTCGGGATCGCCACGCACGCCGGTAATCTGCAGGCCATCGGACTCGATGACCACGCCGCAGCCGACACCGCAATAGGGGCAAGTGGACTTGGTTTCTTTCATGGCGTCACCGAAGAGAAGCTGCGGCGCCCATGGTCACCGCAACGCGGACCGCCGAAGGCGAGTCCGCAGCCGACACCGCAATAGGGACAGGTGGATCGAGTCTCATGCATGGCAGACTTTCAGTGAAATCATGCTGTAACGCTTTCTGAACAAGCGCATGCAGCTATTCATTTCATATCAACATAGACACTAGGCCGTGGCACAGCCGGATTTGCCCGCGCAATGCGCAGGACCGGCATGCGGGCGGGTCTGCTCCAGGGCGCGGTTGGCCAGCTCGTCGGCGCGCAGCTGCACCTCGCCGTCCTGCACACGCACGCTGAAATAGGGCGTGCAGCCCTCGTCGGGCGCAGCCGCCTCGCCGCTGCTCAGTGCAATCGTCCAGTTGTGCAGCGGGCAGGCCACGCTGCGACCGAACACAATGCCTTGCGAAAGCGGGCCGCCCTTGTGCGGGCAGCGATCCAGCAGCGCAAACACCTCGTCGTCGGCATTGCGGAACACGGCCACATCCAGCCCTTGTGCGCGCGCCACGCGGCGCGCTCCCAGCACGGGGATGTCGTCCATCGTGCAGATAGAAATCCATTCGCTCATTTGCATCTCCTAAGCTCCCCTGAGCCGCCTTGCGACTTCCCCCTCTCTCGCTTTGCGGGAGGGGAGCGACGGCCTCGCTACGGGGCGGCGGGGCCGCCCAGGCCCTTGCTCACCGTCCCTTGGCTATGCCGCGCCAGGTTCGTAAACTGCTGAAAAATTGAAAGAGGTTCTCGGTTTCAGGCAATAGCTGACACATCAGCGGGCAAAGCCTGGAATTGCCGCGTGTCCACGGCCGCCTTGTCGGTCTCGAACCAGGGATCGGGCTCGCCGTCCAGTGCAAACTGCAGCTGCTCCCACAGCGCCCTGCGGCCCTCGGCATCGTCGAGAATGCGTCGCTTGACATAGTCCAGACCCACGCGATTGATGTAGTGCACCGTGCGCTCCAGATACCAGCCTTCCAGCCGGTACAGCTGCATGAAGGCGCCCGTGTACTCCATCACCTCTTCGGCGGTCTTGAGCTTGGTGAAGAAATGCGCGACCTCGGTCTTGATGCCGCCGTTGCCGCCCACATACATCTCCCAGCCCGAGTCCACGCCGATGATTCCCACATCCTTGATGCCGGACTCCGCGCAGTTGCGCGGGCAGCCGCTGACCGCGAACTTCACCTTGTGCGGTGCGTACATGCGCCACATGGCGCGCTCCAGGTCCTTGCCCATCTGGGTGCTGTCCTGCGTGCCCATGCGGCACCATTCGCTGCCCACACAGGTCTTGACCGTGCGCAGCGCCTTGGCATAGGCATGGCCGCAGGGCATGCCGATATCGTTCCAGACGGCCTGCAGATCCTCCTTTTTTACGCCCAGCAAATCGATGCGCTGGCCGCCCGTGACCTTCACGGTGGGTATCTGGTACTTGTCCACCACATCGGCAATGCGGCGCAGCTCGGAGGCCGTGGTCTCGCCGCCCCACATGCGCGGAATCACGCTGTACGTTCCGTCCTTCTGGATATTGGCGTGGCTGCGTTCGTTGATGAAGCGGCTTTGCGGGTCGTCCCTGGCTTCCTTGGGCCAGGTGCTGATCAGGTAATAGTTGACGGCCGGGCGGCAGGAGGCACAGCCATTGGGCGTGCGCCACTCCATGAAGCGGAACACCGCATCGGTGCTCAGCAGCTTGTGATCGCGGATCGCATCGCGCACGGCCTGGTGCCCGTGGTCGGTGCAGCCGCACATGGCCTTGGTCTTGGGGGCCGCCGAGTAGTCGCCGCCGGCCGTGAACATGATGATCTGCTCCACCAGTCCCGTGCAGGAGCCACAGCTGGCACTGGCCTTGGTGTGCTTGCGCACATCGTCGAGCGTGAACAGGCCCTTGTCCTTGATGGCCTTGCAGATCGCGCCCTTGGTCACGCCGTTGCAGCCGCAGACCTCGTCGCCGTCGGCCATGGCCGCGGCCTTGCTCTGCCCCTGGTGGCCGGTATCGCCGAGATTGGATTCGCCGAACATCAGCTTGTCGCGGATATCAGCCACGCTGCGGCCCTCGCGCAGCAGCTTGAAGTACCAGCTGCCGTCCACCGTGTCGCCGTACAGACAGGCACCGACCAGCTTGTCGTCCTTGATGACCAGCTTTTTGTAGACCCCCGCGTAGGGGTCGCTCATGAGAATTTCCTCGGTATCGCCGCCGCCCTGGAAATCGCCTGCGGAAAACAGATCGATGCCCGTGACCTTGAGCTTGGTCGAGGTCAGGGAACCCAGATAGCGGCCGATGCCGAACTCGGCCAGATGGTTGGCCAGCACCTTGCCCTGCTCGAACAGGGGCGCCACCAGTCCGTAGGCAATGCCTCGGTGTGCCGCGCATTCGCCCACGGCATAGATGCGCGGATCGGTCACGGTCTGCAGCGTATCGCTGACCACGATGCCGCGACTCACAAGCAGATGCATGGACTCGGCCAGTTCGGTGCTGGGACGAATGCCCACGGCCATCACCACCAGTTCGGCGGGTATCTCGCTGCCGTCCTTGAAGCGCACGGCGCGCACGCGGCCGCTGCGTCCTGCGTCTTCGTCGCCCAGCAGTTCCTGCGTCTGCGCCTGCATGCGGAACTGCATGCCGCGCTCGGCCAGCGATTTCTGCAGCATGCGGCCCGCCTGATCGTCGAGCTGACGCTCCATCAGCCAGTCGCCGACATGCACCACGGTGACCTGCATGCCGCGCTTCATGAGGCCGTTGGCCGCTTCCAGTCCCAGCAGGCCACCGCCGATCACCACCGCATGCCTGAGTGTCTTGGCCGCTTCGATCATGGCCTCGGTGTCGGCAATGTCACGGTAGGCCAGCACACCCTCCAGGTCCTTGCCGGGGATGGGCAGGATGAAGGGCTTGGAGCCCGTCGCCATGATCAGCCGGTCGTACTCGGCGCTGGCGGTCTCGCCCAGGGCATTGACCGCATGTACCGTGCGCCGGGCCCGGTCCACGGCCGTCACGGTATAGCCGGCGTGCAGCAGGATATGGTGATCCTGGTACCAGGACCAGTCGTTGAGCACGATATCGCCGAGCGTCTGCTCGCCGGCGAGCACGGGCGACAGCAGAATGCGGTTGTAGTTGGGATGCGGCTCGGCGCCGAAGACCGTGATGTCGTACAGATCGGGAGCAATGGCCAGCAACTCTTCCAGCGCGCGCACGCCTGCCATTCCGTTACCAATCATGACCAGTTTGGATTTTTTCATCTGAGTCCCCGTGGGCTTGCGAAAAAGGCCTCCCGCGCAGAACCCCTGCGCTTGGCAGCAACACCTCCGAAGAAGCGCCTGTGTCCTGAGACGGCCCGGCAACAAAAAAAGACGTCTGCATGCTTCATGACTTGCATGAGCATGTAGACGTCTTTGTCTTTTGGGTTCTGATCCAGCCTTGCACCATCACCCTGTGGCCCACCTTGGCCACGACAGGGAACATGCAATTGCCATGCCAGCTCTGCCGTCTCGTGGAATGCAGCAGGCAAGAAAGAGATGCACCATCCTTGTGCCTGTGCGCCGCTTTGCTGTGCACCAAACAAACATGGCGCCCCAGGGCGCCATGCAACAGACATCGAGGCGAGGCTCAGGCCGCTTTTTCCACATGGCCCTGGCGCGTGTAGAGAAAGTCGATCACCGCCTTGCGGTAGCTTTGATACTGGGCATCCTCGGCCAGCTCCACCCGGCTGCGCGGGCGTGGCAGTGCCACATGCAGCGCCTCGCCAATCGTGGCAGCGGGACCGTTGGTCATCATCACGATCTTGTCGGACAGCAGCACGGCCTCGTCCACATCGTGCGTGACCATCACCACGGTGCTCTGGGTGCGTGCCACGATCTCCAGCAACTCGTCCTGCAGCTTGGCGCGCGTCAGGGCATCGAGGGCGCCGAAGGGCTCGTCCATGAGCAGCACCTGGGGCTCCATGGACAGGGCGCGGGCAATGCCCACGCGCTGCTTCATGCCGCCCGAGATTTCGCCGGGACGCTTTTGCGCCGCATGGCTGAGGCCCACCATGGCCAGCGCCGCATCGGTGCGCTGCGCCAGTTGTGCCTTGCTTTCGCGCTTGCCGAAGACACGCTCCACGGCCAGGTGCACATTGCCCCAGCAGCTCAGCCAGGGCAGCAGCGAGTGGTTCTGGAAGACCACCGCACGCTCGGGGCCGGGGCCCTTGATCTCCTTGTTGGCGCACAGCAATGCACCGCCCGTGGGAATGGTCAGGCCGGCAATCAGATTGAGCAGCGTCGACTTGCCGCAGCCCGAATGCCCGATGAGACTTACGAACTCGCCCTTGGCAATGTTCAGATTGATGTCGCGCAGCGCGGGAAACAGGCCCTTGGCGGTCTTGAAGGTCTGCTCCACCCCGTGGATCTCGATGTACTTGGTGCTGAGAGATGTATGCATGAGGTACTCCTTGCTATTTTTCGAGGCCACCGTGGCGCCGGCTTTGCCGGGCCACCGGTGGTGCCCCCTTGAGGGAGTGACGCGCCCGAGGGCGCGGCTCAGGGGTGGGTTAAGTCTTGACCTCTTCAAACGTAAAGGCCGAAGCCAGCTTGACCAGGGCCCACTCCAGCACCAGGCCCACGATGCCGATCACGAAGATGGCGATGATGATGTTCTTGACGTTGAGGTTGTTCCACTCGTCCCAGACCCAGAAACCTATGCCCACGCCGCCCGTCAGCATCTCGGCGGCAACGATCACCAGCCAGGCCGTGCCCACGGCCAGGCGCACGCCGGTCAACATATAGGGCAGCACGGCAGGAAACAGAATGGTGGTGGCGATCTTCCACTCCGACAGATTGAGCACGCGCGCCACATTCATATAGTCCTGGGGCACACGCTGCACGCCCACGGCGGTGTTGATGACCATGGGCCAGATCGAGCAGATGAAGATGGTCCAGATGGCTGCCGGATTGGCGCCCTTGAACACCAGCAGGCCGATAGGCAGCCAGGCCAGCGGCGATACCGGACGCAGCAGGCTGATCAAGGGGTTGAACATGCGCGACAGAAAGCTGAAGCGTCCGATCGCGAAGCCCAAAGGGATGCCGACCAGTGCCGCCAGACCGAAACCCAGGGCCACGCGCTGCAACGAGGACAGCACATTCCAGCCCACGCCCTGGTCATTCGGTCCGTTGCGGTAGAAGGGATCGCTGAACACCTGCAAGGCCTGCTCCCAGGTCTCCGCCGGGGTAGGAATGCTCTTGCCGGTGCTGCTCGATACCAGCGACCACAGGCCAACCAGCAGCGCCAGCCCCAGCAGCGGCGGCAGGGCCTGACCAAATAGCTGTTCAGCCCATTGGCGCAAGCGGCTGGGTGCCACCGCAACCGCAGCCGTGACCATCGCTTTGGGTTTGATATCTTTTTGCACTTCAGCCTTTACAAGTTCTGCGCCAGAAGCTATCTCTTTTGAAGTTTCGAGCAGCGCATCATTGGCCGCCTGGGCTGCCAGTTGCGGATCGTGCGGGGGGTCGAGTTCGAGCGGCGCGTGAAGTACGGCACTGACCATGATGGTTCTCCTGTCGGGTGGCGGCCTCAGGCCTTGATCTTGAAGCTGTCGGCGTACTGGGCAGGGTTCTTGCCGTCCCAGACCACGCCGTCGATCAGCTTGCTGCTGCGCAGCACATCCTTGGGCACGCTGACCTTGAGCTGGCTTGCCGCCTGCTGGTAGAGGTCGATGCGATTGATCTGCTTGGCCACGGCCAGATAGTCGGGATGAGCCTTGAGCAGGCCCCAGCGCTTGTGCTGGGTAAGAAACCACATGCCGTCCGAGAGATAGGGGAAGTTCACGGCCCCGTCGTTGAAGAACTTCATGTGGTTGGGGTCGTCCCAGGTCTTGCCCAGTCCGTTCTGGTAGCGCCCCAGAATGCGCTGGTTGATGGCGTCCACGCTGGTGTTGATATAGGACTTCTGGGCCACGGTCTCGGCCATCTTGGTCTTGTTCTGCAGGCTGGCGTCGATCCAGCGGCCGGCCTCGAGAATCGCCATCATCACGGCGCGGCAAGTGTTGGGATTCTTCTGTGCGAACTCGCCCGTGGTGCCCAGCACTTTCTCGGGGTGATCCTTCCAGATATCCTGCGTGGTATTGGCCGTAATGCCTATGCCGTCCATGATGGCGCGGTGATTCCAGGGCTCGCCCACGCAGAAGCCATCCATATTGCCCACGCGCATATTGGCCACCATCTGGGGCGGTGGCACGGTGATCAGCTTGGCCTCGGACAAAGGGTTGATGCCCGCAGCCGCCAGCCAGTAATGCATCCACATGGCATGGGTGCCTGTGGGGAAAGTGCCGGCAAACGTGTATTCGCGTTTTTCCCTGGCCATCACCTTGGCCAGGCTGGCTCCGTCCACCGCGCCCTTGTCGGCCAGGGCCTTGGAGAGCGTTATCGCCTGGCCGTTGTTGTTCAGGCTCATGAGCACGGCCATGTCCTTCCTGGGGCCGCCCACACCCAGATGCAGGCCGTAGACCAGGCCATAGAGCACATGGGCGAAGTCCAGCTCGCCGTTGACCAGCTTGTCGCGCACGCCGGCCCAGCTTGCCTCCTTGCTGGGGACGATCTTCACGCCGTATTTCTGATCGAAGCCCAGCACCGAGGCCATGACCACGCTGGCGCAATCGGTCAGCGGGATGAACCCGATCCTGACCTCCTTCTTCTCCGGCGCGTCGGAGCCTGCGGCCCAGGCGCCATGGTGGCCCAGCGTGCCATAGAGGGCAGCAGCACCGGCCACGCGCAGAAACTCACGCCGGCCACCGGCAGATACGGGCTCGGGCGCAGGAACAGTAGACGAAGGAAGGCGCTGGCTCATGAGAAAACTCCATCAAGAATCGTGGTGAAGGCGATCCGGAAAACAAAAAGGCGCCCTTCCCTCCTCGGGTGTGAGGAGAAAAGGACGCCGTTGTCCCAGGTCACTCGTAATAACGCTTTAAGCGCGACCGCCTTTGGTCTGCTTGACATCAACAGTCATGCACAAACCATGCCAGGCCTTGATCAGAGGCGGAGCAGGCTTTGCGCCTCCGGTTTTGGCCCATATTTGGTGCAGCACAACAAACACAGCGCAGCCAAGGCTATGAATTGGTGCTGCCCGGCAGCAGGTCCACCGTGGCCAGAATCGCCTCGGCCACATCCAGCATGCGCCGGTTCTGGTTCATGGCCGTCTGCCGGATCAGTTTGTAGGCATCGCCCTCGCTGAGCTGGCGGTAGTTCATGAGCACGCCCTTGGCCCGCTCTATGGTCTTGCGCTCCTTGAGCGTGGCGCGTGCCTTGTCGATTTCGGTCTGCATGTCCTGCAGCCGCATGGATTGCTCCTGCACCAGCAAGACAATGCTTTTCTCGAGCTGCAACCCATATGCGCCCTCAGCAGGAAAGGAGGCGGCTGACTGCGTGGCCCCCAGAAAGGCTGCAGCCGCTTCGGCGCGAGTCCCCGGCTGCGGCTGCATCTCCAGCAGCGCCAGTTGCTGGCAGAGCGCGGCGCCGGCCTGCTCCAGCTTGCGCAGACATTGGGCCTGCAGTTCCTCGGCCAGGAATGCCTCAATCTGGTGCATGGCGTCGAGCCGGCTGGAACAGGCTTCGAACCACGGCGAGCTCAGGCTGCGGTCCAGCGGCAGGCCGTCACCGGCCGTGCAGCCCATTCGACGCAGCCGCTCGATCACCGTCATATCGGGGCAGGCCCCGCATTGCTGCTGCCAGCGCTCCATCCCCGAGGGGCTGGCGAAGTCTGCAAACACCTGAAAGCAACGCTCCTGCGACTCGATCAGATGCAGCCAATGGCGCTGACGCTCCGTCCTGCCTACCCCTGCGGTAAACGCCGCAACCCCCGTGGCACGCTCCTGGCCCGCCAGCTCCTTGCCCTGCATGAAATGAAACAGCGCCACCAGCAATTTCGCGATATCGGGATCGCAAGCACTGTCCGCCGCCTCGAACACCACGGTCAGGCAGGCCGCAATCATGCGGATCAACGCCTGAGTGCAGTCCTCGGCACTGAGCTGCAGCGCATCGCGCCGGCGGCGCAGCAGCGGCAGGGCTTCAAAGCCTTGCAGCGCATTGGCGATCGCATTGAACAGGCGAGCGCCATGCGCACCCGGCGCCCGCGCGCCCAGCTCTTCAAGCGCGAGGCAGACCCGCTCCATGACCCGGTCCACATGCAGGCCATGGTCGAGCAGGCTCTGCTGCGCCTGTGCTCCGCCGCTGACCAGAAAGATATTCGAGAGACCGCGCTCTTTTTGCAGCGCATGGACGAGCTCGGACACGCTCGCCACCAGGCTGCTGGCGCGGCTGATCTGCTCCAGCTCGGCAATCTCGCTTTGCCTTGCAGCCACCAGATAGTGCAGAGGCGTTTTCATGGGGTAGTGCTTGTCGTCATGTTGATGCCATGGACGATCAGCACGATTCATGCCATCTCAGGCAAGGCGACGCTGCCGCTTCTCCCAGAGCCGGTCCACCATGGCGCCCGCACCGATTCCCACGACATAGGCCAGCAGATCCAGGGGATCGAAGCCGTTGCCCAGCACCAGATAGGCCAGCTTGTTGGCACGCAGGGCCTGCATCCAGGGGGCCTGATAGAGCTGCAGGAACTCGATGGCAAAGGCGATGACCAGTGACCAGGCCATGAGCCTGCCGCGCGTGATGGCCGGCCGCAGCCAGGCCACGCACAGCAGCAGCACCCAGGCCCAGAGCGCATCGCCCGGATAGTTGCCCAGCACGACGGGAAAGGGCACGTAGCCCCGGCGCGAGGCCAGCCCGATGGCGATGACCGCCGCAATGAACAGGGTCAACACCATCCGTGAGCGACGAAAGGGTCCGGCAGCGGCCAGATGAATCAACAAGCTGCGTCCCCTTTAGTCGATATGCGCGCCGGAGTCCTTGACCACCTGCTTCCAGTACGCCAGCTCGGCCGGCAGCATGTCCTTGAAGCTTTGCGGCGTGGACTCCACGCGCTCGGCGCCCAGAGTCTTGAGGCGTTCGGCCATCTCGGGCCTGGCCAGCACGGTCTTCACGGCCTGATAAAGCTTGTCCACCACCGGCTGCGGCGTACCGGCCGGTGCGAACAAGCCGTACCAGCTGGTCACGGCCAGGCCCTTGCCCAGCACGGGGATCTCGGGTGCCAGCGAGGTCGGCCTGTCGGACGCCACGCCCAGCACGCGCAGCTTGCCGCTGCTGACAAAAGGCATCACGCCCGGAAAGCTGCCAAAGGTCACCGGCAACTGGCCGGCCACCACATCGGTGGCGGCGGCCGATGCCCCCTTGTAAGGCACATGCAGCAGGCTCACGTTCTTCTGTTTTTTCAGCATCTCGCCCAGCAGATGGTTGAGCGTGCCGTTGCCGGCAGAGGCGTATTCCACCTTGCCCGGATGCGCCTTGGCATAGGCCACCAGCTCGTCCAGATTTTTGGCCGGAAAGTTCGGGTTCACCACCAGCAGATAAGGCGCGACGGCCAGCTGCATTACGGGGGTGAAATCCTTGATGGGATCGAACGGCACCCTGGAATAAAGCGCCGGATTGATGGTGTAGGCGCTTTGCGCCGTCACCAGAAAGGTGTAGCCGTCGGCCGCGCTGCGCGCCACCTGGCCCGTGCCCAGATTGCCGTTGGCACCGGCGCGGTTTTCCACGATGACGGGCTGGCCCAGCGAATTCTCCAGCCCCTGCGCCACGGCTCGCGCAATCACATCGTTGGCACCGCCCGGTGCCTGGGGCACGACAAAGGTAATCGGCTTGGCAGGCCAGTTGCCGCCCTGCGCCAATGCTTGCGTCAGAGGAGCCGCCACCACGGCAGCCACCGCCGCAAGCAGCAGCGAGCGGCGTTGGTTTCCGGAGATAAAAACAGCGTTTCGCGCCATCTCGGTGCGCGCAGCTTCTTCAAACTTCATGGCAATCATTTCCTGTGGTGGTGGACATGGATGCTGCCAGCCCTCCATGCTGGCCTGTCGTCCCATGCAACAGGCCATTCTTGCATCGCTGACCGGAGGGCCTGAACAGCGCTCACTGTTCAGCCATCGCGTTTGGCAGGGGCAGCCTCCTGCAAATGCATTGACTCCAAGCCTGGCTGCGGCGGCACGGCATCTTCACAACAGCACCAGACCCGGCGGCAGGCTGTCGCCCAGGCTGCGCTTCTGGTCCTCGGCCTCCATCTGCACCACCTGCTCGACCATGGTCATCCAGCGCTCGGGCGCACTGCTGCTGCGCATCTTCTCCAGCACCTGCGCTCTGATGGCATCGGGCAGGTCACGCGCGCGGTCGCCCGTCATGCGGGCCATCTGCACAGCGGCAAACATTGCGGTTTCGTTCCTGCGCCAGTCCTGGGCCAGCGTGGCGTTCACAAACTCCAGAGCCGCCTCGGGCGGCATCACCAGATGGGCGTTGGCGGCCAGCGATTGGCGTGCCGCCAGGCGGCCTATGGCCCACCAGGTCTGCACGGTTTCATCCTCGCGCCTGAGGCGCTGCAGCATCCACTGCCCCATTTCCTGGCGGTACTGCCAGGGCACGGCCTCCATGGCCGCGAACAGGCGCAGCATGTCGTCATAGCTGCCATGGCTGGATTTGCCGCGCGTGTTCTGCTGCACGGCCTTGTGCATATGGCCGGCCACGTCTTCGAGCAGCTCCATCTGCCGGGTCTCGTTCAGACCCGCCGCCACGCGACGCCAGAACACCCACCACTCCGTCCAGTTGGCGGCCTCTTTGGCATGACCCAGGCCCTGGCCATACAAGGACCAGACCTGGTCTATGCGCCAGCCATCGAGTTCTGCACCCACGCCGGGGCGCAGACACCAGCCTGCGAGATTGAACCAGACGCGCTCATGGTCGGCCGTGCGGCGGCGGCGCCTGGAACGGGCCAGCAGCGCATCGAACAAGGCACGCAGCAGGTCCAGCTCCCAGCCCTCGCGCGGGCCGAGGACTCTCTCGAGCGACTGGCGCAGCTGGCGCACTTCCCGGGCCGTCACCTCCTGCGCCTGCGTGCCGAAGATGCGATCCACCAGGGCCACGGCTTCGGGCAGCCTGGCCATCAAAGAATTTGAAGATTTCCGGTCCTCAGCGCTTTGCGCATCTACGTTGTCAGCTATTGATTCGGAAGCTGCAGCACCACGCACGGCAAAAGACAGCAACCAGGACCGGCCTGCATCCGGCACGGCCACGCAGCGCACTTCCAGCGTGCCGACCTCGCTCATGCAGGCTTGCAGCTGCACCTCGACCTGGGCCGCAGCCCGACCTTCGGGCGCGGGCAGCACCGTGACCAAGGGCGGCAGCTCTACCCAGCCCTCACCGCTCAAAGGTGCAATCTGGCCGGGCTGCGCAGGCACATGGCTCTGGCTGTTGGCCAGCAAACTGAAGCGCACGGCCTGGCCCAGCTTGAGCGCAAAGCGCCGGCCAGAGAGCACCATGCGCACGCCCTCTTCCGTGCCACGCGGCAGCAGGCACAGGCCTTGCGGAGCCTCGCCTCTCTTGCCCGGCAGCAGCAACCAGTAGCTGCGTGCCGAACCGCCGCCAATGCGCGGCACCATGGTTTTGATCGCTGCTGATGCCTGCCCAGCCCGTGCTTCGGGCGGGTTGGGTGCGGCAACCTGAGTCGCCGCCAGCTCTGCCTGATGGCGGGCCAGTCCATAGGCCGCCGCACCGCGCGCCACGGCCCAGTCCGGGTGCGGGTTGTGCAGCACGCGCACCGGCCTGCCGCGCCAGCGGCCCAGCAATTCCGTCAGACGCTGCACCATGGCATGGGCGTGGAACACGCCGCCGTTGAGCAACACGGTATCGGGCAGCCCCCCGCTTGCATGCTGGGCGAGAAATTGCGCCAGATGACGACTGATGGCCGCATCGGCCGGATAGGGCAGACCAAAGCCGCGCAGCGCGCCCTGCCGCCTGGCGGGCATATCGCTGATCTGCACGACCGGCAAAAAGCCGTCGACCACCGACTGCCGCACCTGCTCGCGGGTCAACGTGACGCTTTGAGTCGCCGCCAGCAGCTTGCTGCCGCCCCCGAGCAAGGTGATGCCGATCTGCTCTGGCGCGTTCTGCGCCAGCAACTGCTCCTTGGCCATGCGGCAGCGCTGCACCAGTTGGGCAAAGCGCTGGACGGACAGCCTCTGGCCCTGGTCTCCCGCTTTGCCCGCAAACGCAGTCTCAAGCTGATGGGCCAGCGCCAGATCCATGTTGTCGCCGCCCAGCATCAGGTGTTCGCCGACAGCCGTGCGCGTCAGCGTGGGCAGGCCGCCGTCGGCCGATGCATCCACGCGGATCAGCGTCAGATCGGTAGTTCCCCCGCCCACATCCACCACCAGCACCAGCCGGCTGTCCGCCAGTTGCGCGGCCAGCTCATCACCCTGCAGCACCAGCCAGTCGTGAAACGCGGCCTTGGGCTCCTCCAGCAGTTGCACGCGCGGCAGACCTGCCATCTGCGCGGCCTCCAGCGTCAACGCACGTGCACCCTCGTCAAATGAAGCGGGCACCGTCAGCACCACGCTTTGCTGGTGCAGTGGCGCTTCGGGATGGGCTTTGTCCCATGCTGCTTTCACATGGGCCAGATAGGAGCTGGATGCCGCCAGCGGCGATACCTTGGTCACGTCCTCGCCTGTCCCCCAGGGCAGGATGGCAGCCGTGCGATCCACGCCGGTGTGCGAGAGCCAGCTTTTGGCACTGGCCACCAGCCGCCCCGGCACGGCAGCCCCCAGATCTCGCGCCCAGCGGCCTATGACGGCAGGCGCAGCTTCATCCGCGCCCTGCGGTGGCCAGGGCTGCTGCCAGGCCTCGCCCAGCTCGCCCTTTGCTGCCTGGTAACGTACCGAAGGCAGCAGAGGCTGGGCCACGACCTCGCCTGCCGTGCTGCGCTGCGGAATATCGAGCAGCGCGATATCACCCGTCGCACCGTCCAGCGCAACGCTTGCCACGACTGTGTGGCTGGTGCCCAGGTCTATGCCGACGGCGTGGGTGGGGCGAGATGGATGCATGGGCTGAGACGAAGACGCGTAAAACTCTGTCGCCGATCGTAACAAGAGCCGGATGCCCGAACCGCCTGCCGGGATGAGCTGCAGCCGCAACGACAACTGTCCAAAGCAGTGCACATTGGCTGGCACGGGATTTGCCTTGTAACAAGCGCGCAGGTTCGCGCAAGTTTCATAGCAAAGATCGAAGGCTAGTCGCTACATGCCAGTCAAAACAACAACTGTGTCTCGTGTCCTCCTCGCTGCTCTGGCCACCGCCGGAGCTTCCGCCGCTTTGGCACAAAGCAGCGTTCAGATCTACGGCCGTCTCAATACCTCGGTCGAACATCAGAAGGTCGGAGGCAGCAGCCTGACCGGGCTCTTCAACAACAACTCGCGCTTTGGCTTTGTGGGCAGCGAAGACCTGGGCGGTGGCCTCAAGGCCGGCTTCCAGCTCGAATCCGGCTTCGAATCCGATACCGGCGCCGGTACCGGCAGCAACGGCGCCCTGGCCTTTCAGCGTCAAAGCGAAGTCAACCTCTCGGGCAGTCTTGGCAAGCTGCGTCTGGGCCGTTTTGGTGCTGCCACCTATTTCGGCATTGCAGACTATGGTGCACTGGATGAGCCCAACCACGACACCGGCTCCATCGCCGATGCGCTCTATGACTACGTGATGCGCAACACCAACAAGATCGCCTATCGCAGCCCTGTGATGGCTGGTCTGACATTGGAAGCTCAGGCATCGCTACACGAGAAGACAACAGGCGCCGTGCAAAAGAACGGCTACGACCTCTATGCCAATTGGGAACGCGGCCCATTGGCCCTGGGCGCGGGCTTTACCCAGCTGGGTGACGACAAGCAGTTTGCCCTGCGCGGCCACTACCTCTGGAATGCGCTGCAGGTCGGTGCCTACTACCAGCGCTCGGACAACGGCTCGGGCTCGCTGTGCAGCAATGGCGGTGCCGGTTGCGGCACGCGTGACGCTGCGCGCGTGACTGCGGTCTACCGGGTCGGCGCTTCGGAGCTTGCCCTGGGCTACGGCTGGGCGAGCCGATGGAGCCATGTGCCCGGCAGCAGCGCGCGCCAGTGGATTCTCGGCTACAACCACCACCTGAGCAAACGCACCAAGCTCTATGCTGCCTACACGCGCATCGACAACGGGTCCGGCGTGGCCTATGGCTATAACTTCAAGGGCGGCGTGGGCTATGGGCAGGATGCCAGCAGCCTGAGCGTCGGTCTGCGCCACGCGTTCTAGACCTCTGCTTGATTGGCGGGCGCGCTCCATGTTGCTGGTGGGCGTGGCGCGCGCCATGCTACTCAAAAGAAGAGCTTGATGATCTTGCTCCTGGCGTGATTGGGCCTGAACCTTTTTGTGACATGCCTTTGCCACGGACAGCGGGCGGGTCTCGGCCGGACGTGCAGCCGCAAAAGAGAGAACAAAAGAGAGAACAAAAAAGCCCGCCAACCAATCGGCCAGCGGGCTGTCGCAGTCCAGCAACTCAGCGGCCTTACTCGGCGGCCTCCGCAGAGGTTTCTGCGCGCACATCGAATTCCACCTTCCAGCGCTCGCTTCCGCCCACAGGCACGGCATTGAGCTCCAGGGTGCCGATATCGGTCACGCGCGCCGCCAGGGTCACGGGCACCACCTCACCGGCCGCGCGGCCGGCGGCGGGCAGATTCAGCTCGATCTCCTGCAGCTCCACCAGTTCTTCAGGCGACCAGAAGTCCAGCATGGTGCCGACCTGATCGCTGCGGCGCACGGACGAGCCGAAGAAGCGCAGACGCACGGGCTCGCCCACGACCAGGCCGAACTCTTCGTCAGGCAGAGCGACTTCGGTGCCCTCTTCCATGCCGAACGGTGCCAGGCACAGGGCGGACAAGGGCGGCTCCATGCCGGGGATGGCGGGCATATTGCTCTCCACGCCCACGTAATAGGACTGGGCGGTGCCGCCGCGAATGCGCACGCCGCGACCGCTGGTGGCGATATGGCCGTAATAGGCCGCTCCGCGCGCCACGGCCAGATCGAGGTTGGCACCGTCCAGCAGACGCGCGGGCTCGCAGGCCTCGTCGTCCAGCCAGCCGTTGATGACTTCCAGGATGCGCTGCTCGATCTGGGGCGCCTTGAGCACGCCGCCATTGAACAGAATGGCCGTGGGGTGCAGAAAGGTGGAGCCGTCGATCTGCTCACCGTTCAGACCGTCAATCTCGGCCAGCGCATTGACCTGGCGGCTCAGGAAGGCCGCCAGATGGCGCGTGACGGCGGCATCCTGCGCATAGGGCAGGCCCAGCTGCGTGAGCGCGCCGCGCGCACGGGTCTTGGGCTTGTCGCTGACGGCCACCTTGGGGAAAAAGCCTTCGACCAGCATGGCCAGCACTTCGTCGCGTGTCACCTCGGTACGGATGCTGCCGCCGATGAGCTTGCTGCCCCGGCTGGGGACGACCACAGGCACGGCCTGCAGGCTGCTATCTGCCAGCAACTGCTCCTTGGCGGCGCGGCAGCCATGGGCCAGCGCGCGGGTTTGCCAGGCATCGAGCTGCTTGCCCTCGGCCGCAAGCTTGCGTGCCACGCCATAGGCCAGAGCCAGGTCCATGTTGTCGCCGCCCAGCAGAATGTGTTCGCCCACGGCAATGCGCTGCAGCTCCAGATTGCCTTCGCGCTCCAGCACGGCGATCAGCGACAGGTCGGTGGTGCCGCCACCCACGTCCACGACGAGGATGATGTCGCCATGCTTGACCTGCTTGCGCCACTGACCGCCGCTGGCCTGGATCCAGCTGTACAGCGCGGCCTGGGGTTCTTCGAGCAGCGTCAGCCTGGCAAAGCCCGCGGCCTTGCAGGCCTCGGCCGTCAACTCGCGCGCGGCGGGGTCGAACGATGCCGGGATGGTGACGGTGATGTCCTGCTGGGCAAACGGGGCCTCGGGGTGGGCCTGCTCCCAGGCGCGACGCAGATGCTCGAGATAGCGGGTGGAAGCGGTCAGCGGCGAAATGCGGCTGACTTCCTCGGGAGCATCGGCGGGCAGAATGCCGGCACGGCGATCGACGCCGGGGTGGCAGAGCCAGCTCTTGGCGCTGCTCACCAGGCGGATGGGCGTGGCCGCGCCACGGCTGCGAGCGAATTCACCAGTGATGAAGTCGCCGGGCGCGCCGGGCAGGCTGCGCTCGGCCTCGGTCAGCTCGCTCTCGTGCGGCAGATAGAGAAAGGACGGCAGCAGGGGCCTGGCCTCGACACTGCCGGGAGCCGTGAGCTGGGGAATGTCCAGCACGCCCTGCACCACCTTCTCGCCATCGCTGGCGGTCTTGTTCACATAGGACAGCGCGCAGTGGGTGGTTCCCAGATCGATGCCGATGCTGTAGCTGGCGCCGACAGACTGGGCTTGGGCCTGGCCTGCTGGGCCTTGCAGCTGAGCGGCAGCAGCCACGGAATCAGGAGTGCTCGCAGCTTGACTGGCCGCACCCGATGCGGCGATGGAGGCAAACATATTCATGGCTCACAGCTCCACTTCGGCCTGGGCGATGACCTTGGCGGCCTGAATGTCGATGAGCTGGGGCAGCCTGACCTCCGTCACCAGCCAGCCGCGGTGGGACAGCGTGCCGGTGAACGGTGGCTGGCCGAGCACATTGCCCGTCAGGCGCACGGCAGCGGCGTCAAAGCCGGCCGGCAATGTGATGCGCGAGCCTTCGGCTTCGCTGCACACAGGGGAGAGCGTGAAATGCTCGCGCAGCACCTTGCGGCAGCCTTCATGCACCACGCGCGCGGCGGCACCGATTTCGGCATCGGTATAGGGGGCGACGTCTTCCTGGATGAAGTCCACAAAGCGGGCCTCGCGCTGCATCAGTCCCAGCAGTTGCAGGGCGGCGCTGTCGGTGGCGACGAGCTTTTCCACCTCGACGGTTTTTTCGATCAGCTTCTCGACCGGAACCTCGACGCGCTTCTCGACGGTCTTTTCCACGATTTTCTCGACCGGCACTTCGACACGGACCTCGACGATCTTCTCGACCGGCACTTCCACGCGCACTTCCTTGGGCGCAACGTCGGCGGCAAAGGCCTCACCGGCGCGCACACGGTTCACGTCGGCGGCCAGACGGCCGTTACCGAGGATGGCAAAGAAACTGCCGATCGCGATGGCGATGCGGCTCAGGAATGAGGGGGGGGTATTGGCAGTCATGGAGTCTGTCTCAAAACGGGTTCACGCACGCACAACCATTCTGTGGCGCCCTTGCGGGCTGGGCTGCGCGAACCGAAAACGGAGCCTGACAAGGCGGCAGCAGCACGGCCGGCCCTGGCGATACAAGGCTGGACGCGTCGCAAACGAATGCAGAATGCGCGCGGGCCTGTGCAACAGGCGCAGATATTACCCAAAAAGCCCGATCTGCCCTCCCGCTATGGCTTTGCCGCTCCGGCTGCCGCGCCGGAACGCGCGCTGCCGGGTCATACGCAGCAAGCATGACCTTCTTCCGTTTCATCGTTATGAAGCCGCCGCCATTTGCCGGATAGTTGCTGCAGGACATTGACACACAGGCCGTTGCGGCCACAGGTCCTGCCGGTTCAAGGGCTGCAGCAATGCGCGGCACCAGGAACGACCGAACAACAACTGCATTGCGTTTTCCATACGCCCACTTTCCGAGGAGACCTCCCCCATGCGCCTGATGACCGCGAACATAACGCTGGCATGTACCGCCCTTGTAGCCGCCATGGCCGCCGCTGGCGTCCAGGCCCAGACCACTTCCGGCAGCACGCTGGAAAAACTGCAGAAGACCGGCAAGGTGGTCATCGGCGTGCGCGAAAGCTCGGCCCCCATGGCCTATGCCATAGGCGCCAACCACCGCTTCACCGGCTACCACGTGGAGCTGTGCGAGAAGGTTCTGGCCCAGATCGCGCCCAGTGCCAAGATCGAATACATGGCCATCACCGCGCAGAACACCATGCCGCTGGTGCAGAACGGCACGGTGGATCTGGGCTGCGGCCCCACGACCAACAACCTCAGCCGCCAGAAGCAGGTCTCGTTTGCCGTCACTACCTATGTCAGCCAGGTGCGCATGGCCGTGCGTGCGGACTCGCCCGTGACCTCGTTCAAGCAGCTGGACGGCAAGACCGTGGCAGCTTCGGCAGGTACCACCGCCGTGCAGCTGCTGCGCAAATACAGTCATGACAACAATGTGAAGCTGCCGACCCAGCTGGGCAAGGACCATTTCGAGAGCTTTCTGATGCTGGAGTCCGGCCGCGCTGACGCTTTCGTGCTTGACGACAATCTGCTGGCCGGCGTGATCGCCAACTCCAAGGACCCCAGAGGCTACAAGATCGTGGGCGAGGCGCTGGGATCGGAGCCCATCGCGCTGCTGATGCGCAAGGACGATCCCGGCTTCAAGAAGGCCGTGGACGATGCCCTGGTGCGCATGATGAAGTCCGGCGAGGTGGCGAAGATCTACGACAAATGGTTTATGCAGCCCATTCCGCCCAAGGAAATGCCGCTGAACCTACCCATGAGCGAGACGCTCAAGCAGCTGCTGCAAGCGCCCAATGACAAGCCACTGGAAGCCTACAACAGCTGAAGCAACCACTGGCCTGTGCTTGAAGCCATGCTTTATTGATAGCTGGTTGCGCCTGTTGATAAATCACTTCAGGCATATTCATGGCTGAATCCCTTGAAGGAGCTGCGCTGGCAGCTCCTTTTTTCCATTACAGCGGTGCAGAGGAAGCGAACTCCTGCGCAACCTGCTTGAGCCAGCCCTGGAAGGCCTGCAGCGGCGGATAGGCCGAGCGGCTGGTCGGCCAGGCCAGGTAGTAGCGCTCGGCGCTTTGCACCTCGGGCAGCTGCGGCAGGGCCTGGACCAGATCGCCGGCCTGCAGCTCGCGCAGGATCAGAAACTTGGGCAGCAGCGCCACGCCCACGCCGGCAATCGCCGCCTGCGCCGCCGTGGCGAACTGATCGAACAGCATGCCCTGCATATCGCCGCCCTGGCAACCCTGGCTGCCGAACCAGCGCTGCCAGGCGTCGGGACGCGACGCCAGATGCAGCAGTGGCGCGCGCAGCAGATCCTGTGGCCGGGCAAAACCATGGCGGGCCGCCACATCGGGACTGCAGGCCGGCACCACGGTCTCGCTCATCAGAAACTCCAGCTCCGCGCCCGGCCAGTTCGGCAGGCCGAAATGAATGGCTGCATCCACGGCTTCGAGCTGGAAATCGAACTGCGACAGCCGCGTCGTCAGATTGATGGTGATGCCCGGATGGGCGCTGAAGAACTGCGGCAGCCGCGGCGCCAGCCAGCGCGTGCCGAAGGTCGGCAGGATCGCCAGGTTCAGGCTCCCGCCCTGCGGATTGGTGCGAAAGCCCAGCGTGGCATTGGAGATGCGCGCAAGGGCGGCGCGGATCTCCTGCGCATAGGCCTGGCCCGCAGCGCTCAGGCGCACGGTCTGGCGCTCGCGCACGAACAGCTCCGTGCCCAGCCGCTCCTCCAGCGCGCGGATCTGGCGGCTGACGGCGCTTTGCGTGAGATGCAGCTCGGCGGCGGCCGCAGTAAAGCTCTGATGCCGCGCCGAGGCCTCGAAGGCGCAGAGCAGGGACATGGGGGGCAGAAAGCGACGGGATAGCTGCATGGAAGGAACCGGTAAGTGTGGGACTGCCAGCAGGTTCATTCCATTTAGGTATGACCTGAAGGCAGGATTATCGTTTGACCAAAGTCATGACGGCGCACAACATCCTGGATATTCCTGCGGCCACGCCAGCGGCGTAGCCATCCCACGAACCCAAGACCCTTCTGTTTCGTCATGAGCGCCACGCCCCACGCCTCCTCCACCGCTGCCCGTTTTGTCTCCTCCAACGAGATCCGCACGCGCTTCTCGCGGGCCATGTCCGAGATGTATCGCAAGGAAGTGCCCCAGTACGGGACCCTGATCGACCTGGTGGCCGATATCAACGCCCTGGCCCTGCAGGCCGACCCCGAGTTGCGCCAGCGCATGAGCAAAAGCGGCGAGCTCGAGCGCCTGGATGTGGAGCGCCATGGCGCCATCCGCGTGGGCACGGCCGAGGAACTGGCCACGCTGCGCCGCCTGTTCGCCGTGATGGGCATGGAGCCCGTGGGCTATTACGACCTCTCGGTGGCCGGCGTTCCCGTGCACTCCACGGCCTTTCGCCCCGTACACGACGAGGCGCTGCTGGCCAACCCGTTTCGCGTCTTCACCTCGCTGCTGCGCCTGGAGCTGATTGCCGATGAGGCACTGCGCGCGCAGGCTGCCGAAATCCTCCAGCGCCGTCGCATCTTCACGCCGCGCGCGCTGGAGCTCATTGCCCAGGCCGAGCGTGACGGAGGCCTGGACAGCAGCGACGCAGACGCCTTTGTGCAGCAGACCCTGGAGACCTTCCGCTGGCACAGCGATGCCACCGTGGACGCCGCCACCTACAACGCCCTGCAAAAAGCCCACCGCCTGGTCGCCGATGTGGTGTGCTTCAAGGGCCCGCACATCAACCATCTGACGCCACGCACGCTGGACATAGACATGGCCCAGGCCGATATGCCCACGCGCGGCATGGATGCCAAGGACGTGGTCGAAGGCCCGCCACAGCGCGCCTGCCCTATCTTGCTGCGCCAGACCAGCTTCAAGGCGCTCAAGGAGGCCGTGCGCTTTACCGATGCCGACGCCAACGCGGACAGTGCCGGCGCCCATACCGCCCGCTTTGGCGAGATCGAGCAGCGCGGCGTCGCGCTGACACGCAAGGGCCGCGCCCTGTACGACGAGCTCCTGGGCCTAGTGCGCGGCATAGACAGCGCGGGCAGCGCCGCGCCCGACTATGCACACCGCCTGCAACAGGTCTTCACGCAGTTTCCAGACACGCACGAGCAATTGCGCCGCCAGGGCCTGGCTTTCTACCGCTACCGCCTGACCGAACAGGCTCAGGCCCAGTTGCCCCAGGACGCTGCCGAGGCAGACCTGGAAGCGCTGATCGGCAAGGGACTGGTGCAGGCCGAGCCGATTACCTATGAGGATTTTCTGCCCGTGAGCGCGGCCGGCATCTTCCAGTCCAACCTCGGCGGCGAGGAGCAAAAGCAATACCAGGCCCATGCCGCGCAGCAGGTCTTCGAGAACGCGCTGGGCGCAAGCGTGCATGACGAAATCGCCTTGTACGAGGCCTCCGAGCAGCAATCCAGGGCCCAGGTTCTCGGGATGCTGGCGGGAGCTGCGGCATGAGTCAGGACAGCGCACTGGCTCCCTTTGCCGCCGTGTTTGCCGAGCCTGCGGGATCTCCGATACGCGAGCTGTTTCCCTATCTCTCGCGTCCCGGCATGATCTCGCTGGCCGGCGGCTATCCATCGCCCAGCCTCTTCGATGCCGAGGGCCTGGCCCTGGCCGCTGCGCAGGCCATGGCCCAGGGCCCGGGCGCGCTGCAATATGGCGCCACCGAAGGCATGGGCGAGCTGCGCGAGGCCCTGGCGCAGCAGGCGCACGAGCGCGGCATGCAGGCGACGGCCGCCGACATCCTCGTGACCACCGGATCGCAGCAGGCCTTTGACCTGCTGGTGCGCGTACTCGTGGAGCCCGGCGACACGGTGCTGGTCGAGGTGCCGGCCTATCCCGCCACGCTGCAGGCCCTGCGCCTGGCGCAGGCACGCATCCTGCCCATCCCCATGGACGAACAAGGCCTGCAGACCGAAGCCCTGGCCGATGTGCTGGCCGCGCTGCCCGCCGACCAGCGCCCCAAGCTGCTCTACACCGTGCCGAACTTCTCCAACCCGCGTGGCACGCTGCTGGCGCAGGAGCGCCGCGAAACCCTGGTGCAACTGGCCAGGCAGCACGGCTTCTGGGTAGTCGAGGACGATCCCTATGGCGAGCTGCGCTTCGACGAGCCCGGCGGCGTCCCCCAGGCCATGCCAGGCACTGTGCGCGCAGCGGGCGAGCGCCTGGCCGGGCCCGGCACCAACCCCGTCATCTATCTGTCCAGCCTGTCCAAGACCGTGGCCCCCGCGCTGCGCGTGGGCTGGATGCTGGCCGACGCGCCGCTGCTGCGCCGCTGCACGGTGGCCAAGCAGACAGCCGACCTGTGCACCTCGCCGCTGACGCAGTCGGTGGCCGCCTGCTATCTGGCCAGCGGCCGCTACCCGGCCACCGTGCAGCGCGCGCGCCAGGAATACCAGCGCCGCATGCTGGCACTGGTCCAGGGCCTGGACGCGGCGCCGGACAGCGGCATACGCTGCTCGCGCCCCGCGGGCGGCATGTTCGTCTGGGCCGAGCTGGACCACCGCATCGACCCGCAAAAGCTCTTCGACGCCGCCGTGGCCCAGGGCGTGGTCTATGTGCCAGGCAAGGCCTTCTATCCGGCCGACCCCGACCTGCACACGCTGCGCATGTCGTTTGCCGCGCCCGAGGTGCCGCAGATCGCGCAGGCCGTGGAACGCCTGTGCCGGGCCGCAGCGCAAAGCCGCTGAGATAAGGCACCCTGTGCCGCTTCGCGTCTTCCCCCTCTCTGGCTTCGCCGGAGGGGACGGCAAAGACGCTGCGGTGCGGCCCTTGCGCGGCGCCAAACCATGCACAGCGCCATGAAAGCACGGAGATACAGGAGCCCGGCTGCACCGGCCCGGGCTGCGCGGCATAATCGGGGCTCAGACATCTTCTCTGCCATGGCCTGCCTGCACCTGTCCACCGCCGCCCGCCTGCGCCGCTCTGCCCTCGCCGCAGAGCTGCCCGCGCGTGCCTGCGTGCTGCGTGCGCTGCACACACGCCGCCATGGCATTCCCACTGCATTCGTGAGCCTGAGCGGTGTCACGGCCATGCTTTCCGCCGCCGTGCGGATGGCTTGAAGCACACAGCTCACATCCTCCGCACGGCCTTCCCAAACAGCATTTCCCTGGTGCATGGGAGAGGTACGTCCACGTCTTCGGCGTCCGTACTGTCACGCGCACCGCATCTTGCTCAAAGGACGATCCGGAGGTCAGCCATGGACATGGAACTCACTCAAAATTTCTTGCGCGGCAAAAATCCCTGTGCCATGGGTTATCGCTGGTTTGTACGCAACAACCTGGCCGGCGGCGACTACCAGGCGGCCATGGACACCCAGGTGGCCGCAGGCCGCGTGGAAGATGCACGCTGGCTGCTGGAGAACTTCGGCTCCACCAACAGCGTGCTGGAGCTCGAGCACCTGGAGGCCGACAACTTCGTCTATGCCGGCACGCTGATAGTGCATGGCGATGTGCGCGTGCCCGGCCAGTTGCTGGTGGGCCGCAGCCTGCAGGCGGGCGGCGGCATACGGGCGGGCAAGCTGGAAGCGGGCGAGGACATTCAATGCGGCGGCGCCATCTTCGCGGCTGAACTGCTGCAGGCCGGCGGCAGCATCAAGGCGGCCTGGAGCGTGGAAGTCGAAGGCGAGCTGCGCGCCGAAGACTTGCGCTGCGGCTGGGAGCTGAGCGTCGGCAGCCACGTGAAGCTCAAAGGCAATGCCCATATCGGCCAGCAAGTGCAGGTGCAAGGCGATATGCACTGCGGCAAGGGCCTGAAAGCGGGTGACGCCATCGAGGTGCAGGGCCTGCTCGATGTAGGTCATGGCATTGCCGGCAACGACGACATCCTGTGCGGCAACCATATTCAGGCCGGCTGGGGCATCAAGGCCCAGGGCGATATCCGCGCGGCCTGCAGCATCCGCAGCGGCGAGACCCTGCAGGCCGATGGCGAGATCGCGGCCGGCCCGGGCTACGGCGTTTTTGCCGGCATGAATGTGCAGATGCAGGCCTGGCCCGACTGCGCCTGGGTGCGTGCACTGAAAAAGCCCGAGGCGCTGATCAGCGGCTTCTGGGAAAATGCGGCGCTCACCCCCTGAGGCGCTGCGCGCCTGGGCGGCCCCGCCCTCCCCCTCTCTGGCTACGCCGAAGGGGGACGACACCCTCGGTGCGGGGCGGCGCGGCCGGCCCAGGCCCTTCCTCGGCGTCCCTGAGCAAGCGGCCCTTCTCACAGTGCAGCAGACGTTCTGCCCGCTATGCAGAACACAGGCAAAATAGCTTTTTTGACCCAAGGCCAGCGCCCGGCGCCAGCCTGTTGATAAGAGAGTCTGCCCCGTGTTTACCGGCATCATTCAGGCCGTGGCAACAATTGCCGCGCTGCGCGACCAGGACGGCCTGCGCACCTTCATCATGGAGTTCCCCGAAGGCTTCTGCCAGGATCTGGCCATTGGCGCCAGCGTCTCGCACGACGGCGTCTGCCTGACGGTGACCGAAAACCTCTCACCCACCAGCGCCAGCTTTGATGTGATGCTGCAAAGCCTGAACATCACCACGCTGGGCAGCTGCAAGGCCGGCGACACGCTCAATGTGGAGCGCGCCGCCAGGGACGGTGCCGAGATTGGCGGCCACCCGCTGTCGGGCCATGTGGACTTCATGGCGCCGCTGCTGGAGGTGATGCAGACCGAGACCAATCACAAGATCCGTTTCGGCATTCCCGAGGCCTTCCGCCCCTATGTGTTTGCCAAGGGCTATATCGCCGTCAACGGCGCCAGCCTGACGGTGGCCGAGGTGAACCGCAAGGAGGGCTGGTTCGAGGTCTGGCTGATTCCCGAAACCCTGCGCATGACGGTGTTCGGCGGCAAGAAGGTCGGCAATCTGGTCAATATCGAGATCGAACGCAGCACCCAGGTGGTGGTCGATACCGTGCGCGAAACCGTGGAGGCCAGCCTGGGCCGGCTCAAGCCCGTGCTCGAAGCCCTGCTGCAGGAAAAAGGCCTGAGCCTCGACGATTTTGTGGATGTGCCGCAGCTGCCCAAGCCATAGTCCCGGATGCGGGGCAAGCGTCAGAACATCTTCCGGCGCCCACCCCATGCCCTGCTTTCAGAGGACGGGTTTGAAGCGCTTGAGCCGCAGCGCGTTGGAGAGCACAAATACGCTGGAAAGTGCCATGGCTCCGGCCGCAAACACCGGCGACAGCAGCATGCCGTTGAATGGGTAGAGCAGACCCGCCGCCACCGGTATCAGCGCCACGTTGTAGGCAAAGGCCCAGAACAGGTTCTCTCCAATGTTCTTCATCGTGGCCTTGGACAGCGCGATCGCATTCGGCACGCCCGAGAGGTCGCCCGACATCAGCACCACATCGGCAGCCTCGATCGCGATATCGGTACCCGTGCCTATGGCGATGCCCACATCGGCCTCGGCCAGGGCCGGTGCGTCGTTGATGCCGTCGCCCACATAGGCCAGCGTGCCATGTTCGGCCTTGAGACGCTTAACGGTTTCGACCTTGCCGCCTGGCAGGACCTCGGCCACCACCTCGTCAATGCCCAGCTGCCTGGCGATCGCCTCGGCCGTGTGGCGGTTGTCGCCGGTAATCATGGCCACCTTCAGGCCCAGCGCATGCAAGGCATCGATCGCCGGCTTGGTGGTGGGCTTGATCGGATCGGCCACGGCAATCATGGCCGCCACCTTGCCGCCGATGGCGGCATACAGAGGCGTCTTGCCTTCGCTGCCCAGGCGCTCGGCCTCAGCCGCAAAGCCGTCAACACTCAGGCCGATTTCGCGCATGAAGCGGTCGGCACCAATCTCCACCTGATCGCCCAGCACCACGGCACGCACGCCGAAGCCGGTCACCGATGCGAAGTCGCTGATGGATGGAATCTCCAGTCCCTCTGACTTGGCAGCATCGACAATGGCGCGCGCAATCGGGTGCTCGCTGCGGTCTTCCACGGCAGCTACCTGCGCCAGAACGACGGCACGTTCAAACCCATCGGCCAGCACCAGATCGGTGAGCTCGGGACGGCCACGGGTCAGCGTGCCGGTCTTGTCCACCGCCACCACCCTGGCATCCTTGAGCTGCTGCAGTGCCTCGCCCTTGCGCAGCAACACTCCCATTTGCGCGGCACGGCCGGTTCCCACCATGATGGAAGTCGGCGTGGCCAGCCCCATGGCGCAGGGGCAGGCAATGATGAGCACGGCCACCGCATTGACCAGGGCAAAGCTCAGCGCGGGATCGGGACCCCAGACCAGCCAGACCACAAAGGTCAGCAGGGCCGCTGCCATGACGGCCGGCACAAACCACATGGTGATCTTGTCCACCAGGGCCTGAATCGGCAGCTTGCTGCTCTGGGCCTGCTCCACCATGCGGATGATCTGCGCCAGCAGCGTGTCTGCCCCCACCTTTGTAGCGTTGAAAGCCAGCGCGCCATTCTGATTGACCGTGCCCCCCACCACTTCGGCACCTGCAGCCTTCTCGACCGGCACGGGCTCGCCGCTGATCATGGATTCGTCGACAAAGCTGCGGCCTTCGATGACCAGGCCATCGACGGGAATGCGCTCGCCGGGGCGCACTTCGATCACATCGCCGGCGCGCACCTGGGCAATGTCGATTTCCTGCACCATGCCGCCCTTGCGCACGCGCGCAGTCTTGGCCTGCAGCTGCACCAGGCGGCGAATGGCCTCCGAGGTATTGCCCTTGGCACGCGCCTCCAGAAAGCGGCCCAGCAGGATCAGCGCGACGATGACGGCCGCGGCTTCAAAGTACACATTCACCGTACCTGCAGGCAGCCATTGCGGCACAAAGGTCGCGACCACCGAATAGGCGAATGCCGCCGAAGTGCCCACGGCGACCAGAGAATTCATGTCGGGCGCAGCGCGCAGCAGGGCGGGCACGCCTTTCTCGAAGAAGCGCCGGCCCGGCCCGAACAGCACCACGGCCGTCAGCGCGAACTGGATGTACCAGCTGTTCTGCGTGCCGATGCTGCCCGCAATCCAGTGATGGAAGGCCGGCACCATGTGACCGCCCATTTCCAGCAGAAACACGGGCAGTGCGAACAGGGTCGCAAAGATCAGCGAACGCTTGAGCGACTCGCGCTCCTGCGCCTGGCGCTGGGCTGTGGCGTCCTCGCCAGTCGCGTCGGCGCTGTGCGCAACGGGCTGCGCTTCATAGCCGGCCTTTTCAATCGCCGCGATCAGAGCGCCCACCGTCACGCCGCCCTGCAGCTGCACGCTGGCACGCTCGGTCGCGAGATTCACCACGGCGTTCTGGACACCGGGCACTTTCTTGAGCGCACGCTCCACACGGCCCACGCAGGACGCACAGGTCATGCCGCCCACCTGCAGGTCCACGCTTTGCGCGGGCACCGCGTAGCCCGCCTTTTCGATCGCCGCCACGGCCTGCGGCAGGATGGCCGCAGCCTGCGCCGGATCGGCCACGGTGAGGCTGGCTTTTTCCGTGGCCAGATTGACCACGGCCTCCTGCACACCAGGCACTTTCTTGAGCGCCCGCTCCACCCGGCCCACGCAGGATGCGCAGGTCATTCCTTCCACAGACAACTCAAAGGCTCCGCTTTTGGTCAGTGCATTCATCGCGTTCTCCATTCACGTTGAAGGCTACTGTAGAGATTGACATCATGTAAAGGTCAAGCCCTCGGCAAAAACCTCTGCCGCATGGTGCAAACATGCAATGCTTCAGCCTGTGTGCTGCGGCATTCCGAAATACTCCACCAGGTGCGCCTGGGCCTACGCGAGCATGTGCCCGCCAGCCTTTGCGGGTGGAGCTTGCCATGTACGGCATCAGCGCCGTATTGGGCAGGTCGACCAAAGCCTCGGACACTTGCGGCTCATGTGCGAACACATCCAATGCCGCAGCGCCTGCTGAAGTATTGAGCAGCGGACGCAGCGGTATCGGCAAATCATGGACGGACGGAAAGCGCTTTCGACAGATCGATGCAGTCTTCGCTTCGCGCCAGCAGCCAACGGTGCGAGCGCGAAGAGAGCCCGGACCTACTCCAGCACGCAGGGATCGCGGCGGATTTCCTCGCGGCACATGGCCTCCCAGAGAAAGGGAAAGCCGTTGAGGTCGGTGCGCGCTCCGGTGGCCTGGCTCACGGCATCGCTCAAGGGGGTGCCGCCACCGAGCGCCTGCACCCGCCAGGCCAGGCGGCAGCGCCACTCCAGCGTGATGGCACGCAGATGCGCCTGTCGAATGCTCTCGCCCACCACCAGCGCACCATGATTGGCCAGCAGCGCCCATTTGCTCTGGCCCAATGCGCTGGCCACGGCATTGCCCAGCTCGCGCTGCTCCACCGTACCCCGGTATTCGTCATAGACCACGGGGTCGGTATCGACCAGGGCCGAGGTCTGGTCATACACGGGCGGCACCCTGCCCGTGGCCGACCAGACCGAGCTCCATTCGGGATGGTTGTGGATGACCACGCGCACATCGTGGCGCTTTTCATGCACGTCCATGTGCAATCGAATGGCCGGAGTGATATTCCACTCGCCCTCGATCACCTGGCCTTGTGCATCCAGCCGCAGGATGTCCGAGGCCGTCAGCTCGCTCCAGGTCAGCTCCCAGGGGTTGGCAAGATAGCTGCCGTCATCCAGGCGCAGCGTGACGTGGCCCGCGATATGGTCGTTATAGCCTTCGCGCGAGAGCACGCGGCACAGCAGCGCGACCTGCTGGCGCTCGGTCAGTTGCGGCAGCAAAGGCTTGCGACCGGGACGGGGTGCGTATTTGGAGAGCAGCTCCTGATTCAAGCCGTCGTAGCGCATGCAACCCCCTGATTGTTGTGTGGATCGGCAGCCGCGGTCTGGCGCGCAAACACCGAGGCACGGTGCATGCGGCGCTGGTGCGGGGCGTAGTCCATGATGGCGTTGTGCACCACGCTGCGGTTGTCCCAGATCACCATATCGCCCAGTACCCAGCGGTGCTTGAACAGAAACTCCACCTGAATGCAGTGCGCGTGCAGATAGGCCAGGATGGCATGGCTTTCGGCCTGCGGCAGGCCATCTATATGCGTGACATAGGTGGGGCTGACGTAGAGCGCCTTGCGCCCCGTGAGCGGATGCACGCGCACCATGGGGTGCAACTGGCGACGGTTCTGCGCGACCACCTCCACATAGCGCTCGTGCGTGCAGATGCCATGCTGCAGCGCCGCCGTCATGGGCCTGTTCATGTCATGCCAGGCACTCAGGCCATCGAGGTACTGCTTCATCTTCGGCGAAAGCGCATCGTAGGCACTGGTCATGCTGATCCAGCAGGTATCGCCCCCCGTGGGCGGCAGGATGCGCGCATGGGTCATGGTGACTATGGGCGGACTGGGCAGAAAGCTCTCGTCGTGGTGCCACATATCGGCGCGGTCACCGAGCTTGGAGTCGATGACCGTGATCTGCTCATAGCCCTGCCCCAGATTGGGATAGAAAGTATGGACTTCGGCCTCGCCGAAATGCCCGGCGATCGCCAGATGCTGGTCGGGCGTCATATCGGGCACATGCAGCACCAGTGCTTCGTGCCTGAGCAGGGCGGCTTCCAGCTCCTGCAAGGTTTGCGCAGACAGCGGGTCTGCCAGGTCCAGCTTCAGCACTTCGGCACCGATGCGCGGGCCGAGAATCTGAACCGAGATGGGGGATGACATGGACTTTCTCCTCTATGCAATGTCTTGCCCGAGGGCAGCGCTTCCGTCTCCTCCACAGCGTCTGCCTCAGGCTTTGTCGGGCCGCTCCTTCGCGCTAGGATGGCGAGCAGCCTGATCCAAAGTCTAGGCACAGGGAGTGCGTTTTTCCACTCGCATTCCAGCGCCCTCAAAGACGTCGCAAGTCATTGATGGAAAAAGAGAAAATCAGCACCAACAGATCAGACAGAGTCAGGACTTGCATTTCATGGAAGCGCCCACCACCCCACGCCCCAAGGACCTTCTGCCTCAGCCACGCAAACAACCCACGCAGGCACGCTCCAGAGCGCTGGTCGATGCCATTGCCGAAGCCTGTTTGCGCCTTCTCGAAAAGGAAGGCGAGGACGCTCTCACGGTCAATCGCATTGCAGAGGTATCGGGTGCTGCCGTGGGCTCCATCTACCAGTACTTTCCCAGCAAGGAGTCCATGATTGCGGCGGTGTATGAACGCCTGCTCGACCAGGAATCCGAGCAGCTTTTTGCTATGCGCGAGCAATTGCAAGGCCTGTCGCTGGAGGCATTGCTACGGCAGGTGTTTGCCAACATGATCCGCGTGGAGCAGCGGCTGCATGGCCTTAGCAGCGCCTTTCATGCGCGCTACGGCTCGGCCTTGCATCTGGGCCTGTGGCATGCACCGCAGGCCAGCCGGGAGGAATTCATCAACACCACCTGGCTGCCGCTGCTGCAGATGCATGTCGCGGAGGTGGGAACCGACAACATGCCGCTGGCGGCCTATCTGCTGGGCCAGGGCCTGCGCGAGATCATCCACAGCGCCGTCCACGATGTGCCCGAGCAGGCCCGCTCGCCCGATTTTCTCGACGCACTGGTGGCCATGGCCATGAGCTGCGTGAAGCGAAGCTAAAAAACAAAGCGCGACACAGAGGTCGCGCTTCGAGCGGGGCTGGCCGAGCTTACCGGATATGAGCGATCACGGCGCTCAAGGCCTGCGCAGTGCCTGCCTGCGCGGCCAAGGTGACACGGCCGCTCTTGTGGGCCGAGACCTGCATTTCCATTTTCATGGCTTCCATCACGGCGATCACATCGCCTTCCTTGACCTCGTCGCCATCGGCGACCTTCCAGGCATGCAGATTGCCGGCAATCGGCGAGATGACCGCGTCAGGGTCCACGCTTTGCTGCGCGGCGGCCTGAGCCACGCCAGTCGTCGGTGCAGACAGACCTTGCAGCAGCATGGCGGGCAGGCCCAGTTGCACGCGGCGGCCGTCGATCTCGATGGCCGTGCGCAGCAGGCTGGTATCGGCCACAGGTTCGGCGCGGGCAGCCGCTGCCAGCGGCTCGGCAAACTCGGTCTCGATCCAGCGGGTGTGGACATTGAAGCCATTAGCCCCCACAAAGTCGGCCTGATTCAGCACAGCCTTGTGAAAGGGCAGCACCGAAGCCACGCCCTCGATGCGGAACTCTGCCAACGCGCGACGCGCACGGGCCAGGGCCTGCTCGCGCGTGGCCCCGGTGACGATGAGCTTGGCCATCATGGAGTCAAACGTGCCGGGGATCACCGAGCCGGTTTCGACACCGGAATCGAGTCGCACGCCCGGCCCAGAAGGCGGGGCAAAGCGCGTGATCAGACCCGGTGTGGGCAGAAAGCCGCGCCCCACATCTTCGGCATTGATGCGGAACTCGATGGAATGAGCCCGCGGCGTCGGAGTCTGCGTGAAGGACAGCGGCAGACCGTCGGCCACGCGCAGCTGTTCCTGCACCAGATCGATGCCCGTGGTTTCCTCCGTCACGGTGTGCTCGACCTGCAAGCGGGTATTGACCTCGAGGAAGGAGATGGCGCCATTGCCGCTGAGCAGAAATTCCACGGTTCCGGCGCTGATATAGCCTGCCTGCGCACAGATAGCCTTCGCCGCACTGTGAATGCGTTCACGCTGCGCCTCGGTGATGAAGGGTGCCGGCGCTTCTTCCACCAGCTTCTGGTTGCGGCGCTGCAGCGAACAGTCGCGCGTGCCCAGCACCACCACATTGCCGTGCGTGTCGGCAATCACCTGCGCCTCGATATGGCGCGGCTTGTCGAGGAACTGCTCGACAAAGCATTCGCCACGGCCGAAAGCCGTCACGGCCTCGCGCACGGCGGATGCATACAGCTCGGCCACTTCGTCCATGCGCCAGGCGATCTTCATGCCACGGCCACCGCCGCCAAAAGCGGCCTTGATGATGATGGGCAGACCATGCTGCTGGGCAAAGGCCAGCACTTCGTCGGCATCCTTGACGGGATCGGGCGTGCCGGCCACCAGCGGCGCACCGACCTGCAGTGCAATCTTGCGCGCCTCGACCTTGTCGCCCAGCTTGGCAATGGTGTCGGGACGCGGACCGATCCAGATCAGCCCCGCATCCAGCACGGCCTGCGCAAAGGCTTCGCTCTCGGACAGAAAGCCATAGCCGGGATGGACGGCATCGGCGCCCGAACGCCTGGCGATCTCAATCAGCTTGGCGATGTTCAGATAGGTGTCGGCAGGCTTGTCGCCATCGAGGCCGTAGGCTTCATCGGCGCGGCGCACGTGCAGGGCATCGATATCGGCATCGGCATAGACGGCGACGGACTTCACTCCGTAATCCGCGCAGGCTCGCGCGATGCGTACGGCGATCTCGCCACGGTTGGCAATCAGAACTTTGGTAATCATGGTTGCCACCTCAGGAAGCGTAAGACAGGGTTGCGAGACCGCCGCCTGCTGCGCGGGCCCGGCAATCTGGTGAAACCGCTGCTGCGCAGCAGTTTTCGCCACGGTTGGCAATCAGAACTTTTTTCATCAACTCACTCCTCACTCCGCGGCTGCTGGCATCAGCTCTGCAAAGGCGCGTATGGGGTTAAAACGAATCCAGGCTCCTACGGGAATCTGCCCCGCAAGATCCAGATGATGGGGTGCCACGCAGCCGATGACGGGATAGCCACCGGTCAAGGGGTGGTCGGCCAGAAACAGCACGGGCTGGCCGCTGGCAGGAACCTGGATGGCCCCCAGCGGCGTGCCTTCGCTGGGCAGCTCGCTGCTCACGGCGCGCGTCAGCGCCTGCTCGCCGGCAAGGCGCAAGCCCACCCGATTGGACTGGGGCGTGACCTGCCAGCGCTGGCCGGCCAGCAAGGCCACGGCCTCGGGCGTGAACCAGTCGGTGCGCGGGCCCAGCTCCACATCCAGCACCACCTCGCCGTCTGGGGCCGGCAGCTCCTGCACCGGCAGGGCCAGCTCGCCCACCACGGCATGGCGGGCCGGCAGCACTGTCAGCAACTGGCCGCTGTGCAGGGCGGGAGGGCCGACATGGGCCAGGGTGTCCGTCGAAGCACTGCCCAGCACGGGAGCCACCTCATAGCCGCCACGCACCGCCACATAGCAGCGGGCACCGGCAACGGGTTGGGCCAGGCTCAGCGTGTCGCCATCGGCCAGCGCAATCGCGGCATGGCGCGGCGCAGACCAGCGGCGCCCGTCGGCTGTGGAGATGCTGATGGGCGCATCTGCGCCCGTCACTGCAACGACGTTCTCGCCCACGCTTTGCAGCGACAAGCCGCCGCCTACCGTCTCCAGCACCGGCAGTTGGCTGGCATTGCCAACCAGCCGGTTGGCCGTCTTGAATGCAGCCTGATCCATGGCTCCGGAGGCCGAAACGCCCTGCCCGGCCTGGCCGTGGCGCCCCATGTCCTGGAACAGCGTGAGCAGGCCCGTGGCGCGCACATGCAAGGCGCAGCCATTGAAATTCGTAGCTGCTTGCGCCTGATCATTCTTGATCTCAGATACTTTTTCATCTGAAATCGAATCAGAGAAATCGCTAGCAGCTACTTTTTGAGTAGCTGCATCGACAAACTGCACGCGGTAGCCGGGCTGCAGCAAGGCAGGCAGATCGCGCGCCAGATCCCACATGGCGGCATCGGTCACGCCGATGATCTGCCAGCCGCCGGGGCTGGCCTGTGGATAGACCGCGCTGAAGCTGCCGGCCAGCGCCACCGCACCGGCCGGAACCTTGGTGCGCGGCGTGGCACGGCGCGGCACGTTGAAGACGGGGTCGCCACCGCTCAGATAGGCAAAGCCCGGCGCGAAGCCGGTAAAGGCCACCGACCATTCGCTGCCGGTGTGGCGGCGCACCACTTCCTCGGCCGTGAGGCCCAGGATCTGCGCGACTTCGGCCAGATCCTCGCCCTCATAGCGCACGGGAATCTGCACCAGCACATCCGAGCGCTGCACGCTGCCGCTCAGGTCGCAGGCGGCAATGCGCCGCACCAGTTGCGCCGCGCCGATGATATGAGGCGCGAACTGCACAAGAATGGTGCGCGCGGCAGGCACGAGCTCCTGCACGCCTTCTATGGGCTGGGCCTGCAAGGCACCCAGCAGCACCAGCGTCTGCTGCAGATCGGCCAACTCCACCAGGATGGCCTGGCGGTTGACGGGCAAAAAGCGCATGGTGCTCATGACGCTGTTTCCACGAAGGAGGTGATCTGCACGCCCTCCTGCTCGAAACGCTGGCGGATGTTGCGCGCAATGGCCACGGCACCGGGACTGTCGCCGTGCACGCAGATGGAATCGGCCTGCACACGCACCAGGCTGCCGTCCACGGCCTCGATCACTCCATCACGCACCAGCGTCAGCATGCGCTGGGCAATCAGGTTTTCGTCGTGCAGCACGGCGCCGGGTTCGCGGCGCGAGACCAGGGCGCCGTCGGGCGTATAGCCCCGATCGGCAAAGGCCTCGGCCACTACGCAGAGGCCCGCATCGCGGGCCCAGGCTATCAGGGGCGCACCTGCCAGCGCCATCAGCACCAGCTTGGGATTGATGGCCTTGATGGCATTGATCACATCCATGGCCTGACGCCTGTCCTGGGCAATGGTGTTGTAGAGCGCGCCGTGCGGCTTGACGTACTGGACACTGGTGCCGGCCGCCTGCGCAAGGCCCTGCAGAGCGCCGATCTGGTAGATCACGTCGGCCACCAGATCGCCGCTGGCCACATCCATGTTGCGACGCCCGAAACCCGACAGGTCGCGGTAGGCCACATGTGCGCCGACGACCACGCCGCGCGCCTTGGCAGCCCTGAGCGTGGTCAGCATCCCGGCCGGGTCGCCAGCATGAAAGCCGCAAGCCACATTGGCGCTGCTGACGATGTCCAGCATGGCCGCATCGTCGCCCATGCGCCAGGCGCCGAAGCTCTCTCCCAGATCGCTGTTCAAATCCATTTTCATCATTCGTCTCCCGGTCGGCATCAATGCAGCTGGCCTGCAGTTTCACGCAGGTCCTGGTGCACGGTCATGGCCGTGCGAATCGCTTCACGTATGCCTTTGATCTGCAGGTCCAGGGCCATGCCTGGCTGCGATGCCACTTGCCCTGGCATGACAGGCGTGTGGATAAAACCGCCACGCACGCCTGGTGCGCCACGGCGGTGCAGGCGATGCATGAGCGCGTAAAAGATATGGTTGCAGACAAAAGTGCCCGCGGTATTGGAAACCAAGGCCGGGACACCCAGGTCGCGCATGTTGCGCACCATGGCCTTGATGGGCAATGTGGAAAAGTAGGCCGCGGGCGCATGGGCCACCACGGCCTCGTCCACGGGCTGTTTGCCCGCGTTGTCGGGAATGCGCGCGTCATCAATGTTGATGGCCACGCGTTCAGGCGTGATCTCCGAACGCCCCCCGGCAAAACCCAGGCAGATCACCAGAGTCGGCTGCAATTCGGCCAGGGCTTCATCCAGCGCCAGGATGGCATCGCCAAACACACAGGGCAGCTCGACGGAATGCACCAGGCCACCGGCAATCACTTCGCCATTCAGCGCTCGCGCCACTTCCCAGGAGGGGTTGATCGGGTCCTGATCGAACGGCTCGAAGCCGGTGAGCAGAATGCGGGAAACGGTGGGCGCAGTCATGGCAAAACTCTAACAATCAGCGGAACATCAGGAAATTGAGCAGGAACACATTGACGATCAGCAGCGTGATGGCCGTGGGAACCTGCGCACGGATGACGGCATTCTTGTCAATTTCCAGCAGTGCCGCGGGCACCAGGTTGAAGTTGGCCGCCATGGGCGTCAGCAAGGTGCCGCAGTAGCCCGACAGCATGCCGACCGCCGCCATCACGGCTGGATCACCATGGTAGACGCCAACCAGCACAGGCACGCCCACACCGCCCGTCATCACCGGAAAGGCTGCAAAACCATTGCCCATGATGACGGTGAACAGCGCCATGCCGATTACATACACGGCCACGGCCACAAAGCGCACATCCATGTTGATGTAGGTGGTGGTCACATAGGCCACGGCCTTGCCCACGCCGGCATCCGAGAACACCAGACCCAGCATGCCCAGCATCTGCGGCAGCACCAGGGCCCAGCCCAGTGCATCGATCAGGCGGTGCGACTCGCGCAGGCCCTGCACCGGCGTCTCGCGCGTCATCTTGCAGGCCAGCACCAGCGCAATCACGCAGCCGATGCCCAGACTGACCAGCGTGCTGTTCTTGGGGTCTATCAGCGGAGTGCCGCCAAAGACCAGATGCTTGGCCGACAGCGTGCCCACCATGGTGATCAGCGGGATGGCCAACGCCGGCACGAACAGCTTGTTGCCCAGGCGCCTGGCGCTTTCCAGGTACTGTGCATCGGTGCGCGGCTGGTGCTTGCCGCCCATCACGCCGCCGAAGCCGGCAATCAGGGCCATGACGACCGCGACCGCCCCCACCCATACGGGCGGCAGCAGATCACCGACGAGGAACACCAGCGCATACAGTGCCCAGAACAGGCCCGCCGAGAAACGGCGCGGGTTGCTGCCATCGCGCAGCGTCATCAAGGCCGTCACCGCCAGCACCAGGCCGACGAGGTAGTACAGGTATTGAATGGTGATGGTCATGCCTGTTCTCCCTGGGCAACTTTCTTTTCCGCAGCAATTTCACGCGCCAGCTGCTTGTCCAGGCGATGCAGGCGGAAGGCATGGATGGCAAAGGCCGAGACGGCCGTGGGAATGCCCCACAGCGCGACATGGATCGGCTCGACCTCGATGCCCGCCTCCTTCAGGAAAGTGGTCATCAGCACGATCGCACCGAAGGCCACGAAGATGTCCTCACCAAAGAACAGACCCACGTTGTCCGTGGCAGCCGACATGGCACGCAGCTTCTCGCGCACCTTGCCCGACAGCTTGCCGTAGCGGTTTTCCGTCGCGCCTTCGGCCATGGGGGCCAGCAGCGGACGCACCATCTGGGGATGCCCGCCGAGGCTGGTCAGACCGATGGCTGCCGTCAGCTGACGTGCTGCCAGGTAGACGATCAGCAGGCGGCCGGCGGTGGCCGACTTGATGGAGCTGATCCAGTTCTGCGCATGCTGACGCAGGCCATGGCGCTCCAGCAAGCCGATCACGGCCAGGGGCAGCAAGATGATGAGCGGCAGATTGCGGGTCTTGATAAAGCCGGTCCCGATGGCGGCCAGAACCTTGTCCAGCGGAAAGCCCGCCGCAAAAGCTGTGCCGATGGCGGTCACGATGACCACCAGCATGGGGTTAAAGCGCAGCGCGAAGCCGGCAATGATGATGAGCACGCCGATCAGCGGCCACAGGTTTACGTCTACAGGCATGGAAGCCTCCGGAAATCACGCCCTGATCCGCTGCGCGGCGGGCTCTACCAAAGACGGGAACGCTATCGGCAACCCCGCCCAGCTCTTTTGAAGAAGGCTGGGCAGCTCTGCTTCAGAGCTGCCTGATTCCTCAAATTGTTGAACAATCAATTCAGATTGATTCCACAAATGAAATTGTTTGCAGAACAAATAGACTTTGTAATAGAGCAAACCCTAGGTCTCACCATTCTTTTGAACTTCTCTGAGTCAACAGAACGATGGCTACACTCTGGCGACAGTCAAAAGGGAATGCCATGAAAGTCGCAGCAGAGGTCCAGAACCTGACCGAACGCATCGCCGAAGAAATACGCAGCCAGCTGGTCAAGGGCGTGCTGAGCCCGGGCCAGCGACTGTCCGAAGCAGCACTCAGCGAAGCGCTGGATATTTCGCGCAACACCTTGCGCGAGGTGTTCCGCATGCTGACCAAGGAAGGTCTGCTGGTACACGAGCCCAACAAGGGCGTATCGGTGGCCGTGCCCAGCATGGCGTCCATCATCGACATCTATCGCGTGCGGCGCATGATCGAGTGCCAGGCACTGGCACAGGCCTATCCCATGCACCCGGCGCTGACGCGGATGCGCGAGGCCGTGGAAAGCGGCCAGCGGCACAGCGAGGCCGAGGACTGGTCCGAAGTGGGCACCGCCAATATGGCGTTTCACAAAGCCATCGTGGCCCTGGCCGACAGCGAACGCCTCAATGAGATGTTCTCGCATCTGCTGGCAGAGCTGCGCCTGGCCTTCGGCCTGCTGCGCGACCCGCATTTTCTGCATGCACCCTATGTGAGCATGAATCTGAAGATTCTGCAGATCTTCGAAGCCGGCAGGCCAGCAGAGGCGGCGCAGGAACTCAGCGCCTACCTGGTGCATTCGGAGCGCATCATTCTGGCCGCCTATGCGCGGCGTCTGGCAGAGGCGGGAATCAAAGCCCCTTGAGGGATCTTGTTCAACAAAATGCCATTTTCAATAGAAAAAAAGCAATGAAACACCCTACGTTTCCTTGAAACTCGTTGAAATCCCTCATGGATGTTTGTTGAGACAAATGCTACTTTTGGCACAACTCTTGCCTGAGTTCATTCGTCCGCATCTCTTATCCGAGGAGTTCTCATGAAGCGTCGCATTTTCTGCGCCACCGCAACCTTGCTCGCCGGCATCGGCATTGCCGGTCATGCAATGGCACAAACCAAGTGGGATTTCGCCACCGCATACGGGCCTGGAAACTTTCACTCCAAGAACAACGAACTGTTTGTGAAGGATGTGGATGCTGCCACGGGCGGCAAGCTCAAGATCACGCCGCACTTTGGTGCATCGCTGTTCAAGATGCCCGAAATCAAGCGTGCCGTGCAGACCGGCAATGCACAGATGGGTGAATTCTTTCTGGTGAGCTTTCAGAATGAGTCGCAGATCTTCGGTGTCGACGGACTCCCGTTCCTGGTGAGCAACTATGACGATGCCTACAAGCTCTATCAGGCTCAGAAACCCGCGCTGCAAAAGCTGCTGGACAAGCAGGGACAGGTGCTGCTGTATTCAGTGGCATGGCCTCCCCAGGGGATCTACACCAAAAAGCCCGTCAACTCCGCGGCCGATCTCAAGGGCATGAAGTGGCGCGTCTACTCCCCGACCACAGCCCGCATTGGCGAGCTGATCGGCGCCCAGCCCGTGACCGTGCAGGAGGCCGAGCTGTCCCAGGCGCTGGCTACGGGCGTGGTGGATGGCCTGATTACCTCCAGCGCAACCGGTGCCGACAACAAGCTGTTTGAAAGCCTGAAGTACTACTACAACGTACAGGCCTGGATTCCCAAGAATGCCGTGACCGTGAGCAAGAAGGCCTTTGGCGCACTGGACAGGAGCACGCAGGAGGCCGTACTCAAGGCCGCTGCCGCCGCCGAGCAGCGCGGCTGGAAAGAGTCCAGGGAAGTGGATGCGCGCTCGATTGCAGCCCTCAAGCAAGGCGGCATGCAGGTCGAGCAGCCGTCCGCCCAGCTCAAGGCCGACCTGGGCAAGATCGGGGCGACCGTGATCAAGGAATGGACGGACAAGGCCGGTGCTGACGGCCAGGCCATTCTCGACGGCTACAAGGCTGGCAAGTAAGGCGCAGATTGCATCTGGCCGCCCGGTCCTGGCATTTGGTGCCGGGCGGCCGATGACCACAGCCGCTCAGGAAGACAAGTATGCGCAAGTTACTCAACGGCCTCTATGACGGCAGTGCCTGGCTTGCCGGCATCGCCATGATCGGCGTGCTGGCGATGGTGCTGCTGACCATCACCAGCCGACTCTTCGGTTTCAGCGCCCCGGGCACCGATGCCTACGCAGGCTACGCCATGGCCGGAGCCGGCTTCATGGCCCTGGCCAGCACCTTGAAGAAAGGTGAACATATCCGCGTCACCCTGTTGCTGGGCGCGCTCAAGGGCAAGGCCTACAAGGCGCTGGAACTGACCGCCCTGGGCATCGCCACCATTCTTTCGGCCTTTCTGGCTTTCTATTCCACGCGCCTGGTATGGCAGTCCTGGGAGATCGAAGACATCTCCGTGGGCATCGACGCCACACCGCTGTGGATTCCGCAGATTTTCATGGCTCTGGGCACGATTGTTTTCTTCATCGCGTTCTGCGACGAACTGGTGCTGGAGCTGCTGGGCAAACGCAAGGCGGTAGAGAAGGAGGGAACCCCTCATGAATGAAATCACCGCAAGCATTGCACTGATCGTGGTGCTGCTGGTCCTGCTTGGCGGCGGCGTCTGGGTCGGACTGACGCTGGCGGGCGTTGCCTGGTTCGGCATGGAGTTCTTCACCGCGCGCGCTGCGGGCGATGCCATGGCCATGACCATCTGGAGCTCTGCCAGCAGCTGGACCTTGACGGCTTTGCCGCTGTTTGTCTGGATGGGCGAGATTCTCTACCGCACCAATCTGTCCGAGAGCATGTTTCGCGGTCTGGCCCCCTGGGTCAACGCGCTGCCGGGCCGTCTGCTGCACACCAATGTCATCGGCTGCACGATTTTTGCGGCGGTGTCCGGCTCCTCGGCCGCCACCTGCGCCACCGTGGGCAAGATGAATGTGCCCGAGCTGCGAAAGCGCGGCTATCCCGAAAACATGGTGATCGGCTCACTGGGCGGCCCCGCCACACTGGGTCTGCTGATCCCGCCCTCCATCATCTTGATCGTCTATGGCGTGTCGGCCGAGCTGTCGATCTCCAAGCTCTTCATGGCAGGCGTGCTGCCAGGCATCATGCTGGCACTGATGTTCAGCGGCTGGATCATGGTCTGGGCCTTGATGCACCCGGACAAGGTGCCCAAGGCCGACAGCTCCATGAGCTTCAAGCAAAAAGTCTACGAGTCGCGGCACCTGATCCCAGTCGTGCTGCTGATCTCGGGTGTGATTGCCAGCATTTACAGCGGCATTGCCACCGCAACCGAAGCGGCCGGCATAGGCGTGACGGGAGCGCTGATCCTGTCGGCCCTGCAAGGAGCTCTGACCTGGAAGAACTTCAAGGAATCGCTGTTCGGAGCCACCCGCCTGTACTGCATGATTGCGCTGATCCTCGCCGGAGCAGCCTTCATGACCTTGTCCATGGGCTATATCGGCCTGCCGCGCCAGTTGGCCGAATACGTGGGCAGCCTGAACCTCTCGCCCGCCATGCTGATTGCAGTGCTGGGCCTGTTCTACATTCTCATAGGCTGCTTTCTGGACGGCATCTCCACCATCGTGCTGACCTCCAGCGTGGTTCTGCCCATCATCCAGGCCGCAGGCATCGACCCACTATGGTTCGGCATCTTCCTGGTGATCACGGTGGAGACCGCCCAGATCACGCCACCGGTGGGCTTCAACCTGTTCGTGCTCCAGGGCATGACAGGCAAGCAGATCACCTATCTGGCCCGCGTCTGCGCACCGTACTTCCTGCTGATGGTGCTGGCACTCGTGATACTGTGGTTCTTCCCGCAGATCGTGACCGTGCTGCCCAATAATATGTAAGCAAATTCGCTCTGCACAAACGCCCCGAAAGGGGCGTTTTTCATGGGCGAACCAGAATGGCTGCATGCAGGCCAGAACATGTAGGTTTCAGCGCCGGGATGTGGATGCCGAATCCCTCTGACAGGGTGTTACGAAAAATGCGCACTACGCTGTTAGATTAGTCGGGTTAGCCATCCAGACACATCGCAATGAAAGAAAAAATCAACTTCATTGAGAGGGAGCGCCTCTACCGACATGAACTCAAACGCCGCCGCGTGAAGTTTCTGCCCATGCAGGTACTGCGCCGGGTCTTCAAAGCGGCAGGAGTCTAGCCAGCGCTGAAGCCAGCCTGTTAATTTCCACGCAAAACTGACCCGCCATTTCCATCTCAAACTGACCCACTCCTTGACTTGAGCCGTAAGGCTCAAGATGTGGATTAGGTTTTGTTTCTCTCCTTCTTCATGGGCGGTTGTTGGACTGCACTGCTGTGCTTGAAGCGGTAGCTATCGTTGCCTGTTTCCAGAATATGGCAGTGGTGGGTCAGGCGGTCCAGCAGGGCCGTGGTCATCTTGGCATCACCAAACACGCTGGCCCATTCGCTGAAGCTCAGGTTGGTGGTGATGACTACGCTGGTGCGTTCGTAAAGCGTCGAGAGTAGATGAAACAGTAGCGCACCACCAGATGAGCTGAAGGGCAGATAGCCCAGCTCATCGAGTATCACCAGATCCGTATGCACCAGCCTGTGGGCGAGCTGTCCGGCTTTGCCTTGCACTTTCTCTTGCTCCAGGGCATTAACTAACTCAACAGTAGAGAAGAAGCGCACCCTTTGACGGTGGTGCTCAATGGCCTGAATACCCAGTGCTGTAGCAATGTGCGTCTTGCCCGTGCCAGGTCCACCGACAAGCACCACGTTGTTAGCCTTCTCGATGAACTCACAGCGATGAAGGCTGCGTACCAAGGCTTCATTGACTTCACTGTGTGCGAAGTCAAAGCCTGCCAGATCTCTGTAGACCGGGAACCTGGCGACCTTGAGTTGATAGGCAATGGAGCGCACTTCTCGCTCAGCACTCTCGGCCTTGAGCAGTTGCGACAGTATGGGGTGTGCTGCTTCAAATGCTGGTGAGCCTTGCTCTGCAAGTTCTGTCACGGCATGGGCCATGCCAAACATCTTGAGTTGGCGCAGCATGATGATGATCGCAGCAATGGCGGGGTCATGACGCATGGCGCACCTGTCGGAGTTGGTCATAGCGCACGACGTTGGCTTGTGGCTCAACGATCAAGGCCAAGGCTTGGGGTGAATGGATGGGGTCAGGCTCCGGTGTTCCATCAATGAGGCGGTGCAAGATATTGATGATGTGGGTCTTGCGGGGTGCGCCATCCTCCAGTGCCAACTCGACAGCGGCCAGGACGGCTTGCTCATCGTGCTGCAACACCAAGGCAAGAACTTCCACCATCTCGCGATCGCCGCCAGGTTGCTTCAGGAGCAAAGCTTGCAGTCGTTTGAATGCGTCTGGCAACTCGACAAACGGCGCACCGTTGCGCAATGCGCCAGGCTTGCGCTGCAATACGGCCAGGTAATGGCGCCAGTCATAAACCGTACGCCCAGAGCCTTGGTGATTGCGCTCAATGATGCGCGGGTGTTCGCAGACGAACTGACCTTCGGCCACGACAACCAGGCGGTCGGCATAAACCTGCAAGCTCACGGGCCTGTTGGCATAAGAGGCCGGCACGCTGTAGCGATTGCGCTCGAAGTGAACTAGGCAGGTGGGAGAGACTCGTTTGGCATGCTCGACAAAGCCGTCAAACGGCCGAGGCATGGGCATCAAAGTTGAGCGTTCTTGCTCCCACACATCAGCAAGTGAGCCAGGCAATTGGCCATGCGCAATCTCTTGCCATAACTGCTGACACCGTTGCTCTAGCCAATCGTTGAGGGCACTGAGTGTCGGAAACGCTGGTACAGATTGCCAGATACGATGGCGAGCGTCCCGAACATTCTTCTCGACCTGTCCCTTCTCCCATCCCGAGGCCGGATTGCAAAACTGTGCCTCGAACAGGAAATGGCTGGCCATAGCACTGAAGCGGGCGTTGACCTCTCTGAGCTTGCCACGGCCGACACGATCGACGGCTGTGCGCATGTTGTCGTAGATCCCCCGCCTAGGGACGCCTCCAAACACCGCAAAGGCACGGTTGTGGGCATCGAACAGCATCTCATGGGTTTGCAGGGGATAGGCCCGCAGATAGAAGGCTCGGCTGTGGCTGAGCTTGAAGTGAGCCACTTGCAGCTTGGTGCGTACACCCGCGATGACAGCCCAATCCTCGCTCCAATCAAACTGGAAGGCTTCTCCAGCGCCGAAGACCAGGGGCACAAAAACGCCTCGCCCTGATGTTTGCTCAGCCACATGACACTGAGCCTTCCACACTCTGGCAAAGGCAGCGACTCGGTTGTAGGAGCCGGTATAGCCCAACCCCTGCAAGTCCACAAACATCTGCTTGATCGTGCGCCGCTGCTTGCGAGAGCGGTTGACTTCTGTACGCAGCCAGCCTGACAGCTTGCTGGCGTAGGGGTCGAGCTTGGTGGCAATGGTGCGCTGTGCAAGTTGAGGTTGCACAACGTCGGAGCGCAAATACTTGCGGATGGTATTGCGAGAAAGCCCAGTTCTGCGGGCGATCTCTCGGATGGACAGGTGCTCACGCAGAGCCCAGCGCCGGATGACACTCAAAGTGGCCACGTCAATCACTCCTGGTCTCCTGCTGCACAAGAAAGCAGCAGGCTAGGGTTAATGCGTGGGTCAGATTGAGATGGAAAAACCGGGGGCTAGTGGGTCACTTCTGGGTGGAAATCAACAACCTGGAAGCACTGCAAAGGCCGATGCGTTTGAAAGCGAATTTCAACCGATCATTAAAGAAGGTGCCCCCAGCTATGCGGGTCAGTCAAAGGCATCCATCGAAACGCTGCATCCGAAATCGGTCAAATTAGAGGGGCGTCCCACATATCGGGAAACACGTCTATCGATTCCCCAGTTGGCTATCCAGGAGATTCTGCGCGCGGTGGCCGACAACCACTGCACGGACATTACCGATCGCATCAACAACGAAGCTCTCGCGGAGCATCTACAACCCACCCCCGTCTCGTTGTGGAACTACCTCAGCAAAAAAGGACGGAATTACGGCATCTGCATGGGATTTGAAGAGGCCGTACGCACGTATTTAGATCCAATCACCGTCACGGTCAAAGACGACGCCGTCTATTTCAAGGAAGCGCGGTTCGACTCCGCCTCGCTCCAGCAGTCCGGTGCATTGCAGAAGGCTCACAACCTAGGTCGTTATGCCTTGCAGGGCTTCATGCTCAATGTTTGTGTTCGTCATCTGTGGATTGACATTGGTGGTGCATTGATCCAGGTAGATGCAACACTCTCCATTCGTGATGATGACGAGCAGCTCTACCTTTCAGCCAATGAAGTTGAACAGTTGCAGCAAATTCGTCGTGATGAAAGGCTGGCCCTTCAGGCCCACAAAATCGCTGCACGTGCCGAGTACGAAGAAATTTTCCAGAACCATACCGGACAAGCCTTTGAGCAAGCTGTCCTGAAATCTGGTCGAGCAAAGCGCTCTAAACCGAATTCTGTCAAAGAGCGGCAGGAAAGCATCGGCTACCTTCGGGCAGGAGGCAGACGATGAGTAAATCTCAGCCCTGGCTCAGTTGGTTTGCACGCCACCAATCCGATGACCTAATTTGTAGAAGTTCAGACTTGATCTGACAGTGTGCCTTGCCAACAGGTGAGGTTTCCCGTTTTGATAAGGGTACGAATCTTTATCAATCCGGGCGCGCAAGCGCCCAACGGAGAAACCTCATGAATAGTTTCAACCAAACCATCATCCGGCACAAGGTCGGCCTGCTCAACCTGGCCAGCGAGCTGGGCAACATCTCCAAGGCGTGCAAAGTCATGGGCGTCTCCCGTGACACTTTCTACCGCTATCAGCATGCCCACGAAGAAGGCGGCGTCGAGGCCCTGATCCAGACTTCAAGGCGCAAGCCCAATCTCAAGAACCGGGTTGATGACGCCATCGAAGCGACCGTTATTACCTATGCCCTGGAGCAGCCAGCGCATGGACAGTTGCGTGCCAGCAATGAATTACGCCAGCGGGGCATCTTTGTGTCGCCATCCGGTGTACGCTCCATCTGGATGCGCCATCAACTGGCCAGCTTCAAACAGCGTCTGTCAAACCTGGAGGCCGAGGTCGCCAAGACTGGCGCTGTGCTCACCGAAGCCCAGGTGACAGCCTTGGAGAAAAAGCGTGAAGATGAGCTGGCCTGCGGAGAAATCGAAACCGCCCATCCCGGTTATCTGGGTAGCCAGGACACCTTCTATGTGGGCTCGATCAAGGGAGTCGGGCGCATCTACCAGCAGACCTTTGTGGACACCTATTCCAAATGGGCCGCTGCCAAGCTCTACACCACAAAAACGCCGATCACAGGTGCTGATCTGCTCAATGACCGGGTGCTGCCGTTCCTGGCCGAGCAAGGCATGGGGCTGTTGCGAATCTTGACCGACAGGGGCACGGAGTATTGCGGCAAGGCCGAAACGCATGACTACCAACTGTACCTAGCCGTCAATGACATTGAACACACCAAGACCAAGGTGCGTCACCCGCAGACTAATGGCATCTGCGAGCGATTCCACAAGACCATCCTGCAGGAGTTCTACCAGGTGACGTTCAGGCGCAAGATCTACCGGTCCATCGACGAGCTGCAAACGGATCTGGACGACTGGATCAATTACTACAACAGCCAGCGCACGCATCAGGGCAAGATGTGCTGCGGCAGGACGCCGATGCAAACGCTGATGGATGCAAAGGAGGTGTAGGACGACAAGGTAAAAGAGCTGAATTAATCTGACAGCCGTACCGTCCGAAACGGGAGCAACTGTCAGATCAGATCGGAACTTCTACACCTAATTCGTACTGCGGCATACCTTCCAGTCAAACCAGTACGCGGCCTCAGCTCACTTACCGTGAACGATGCCTGCCAAAGATTGAATGCTGGTTGGAGTACAGCATTTGTACCTGGTCCACAGCATATCCAGATACTGCGCAGTCTATTGGACCGCGCTCATGCATACGCAATGGATCGCTATCCATCTGTCACGGATTACAACCGCTTGCGCTCGGCATCTCCGCCAACCAAGAAGTGCATTCAGCCGACTCTCTGCCTGACAGGCCTAGCAGGAGTCAGCAAATCTTCCCTGATGCAGGCCTTGGAGCGTATTTGCCAACTTGAGCATGGCCCTGAGTACCTCACCGATGGGCAGCAACTACGCATCACCCCTGCTCGTCGACTTGAAATTGATGGCCAGTCTGCACTACAGGGCGTTCTCAGAAGCATGGCCAATCCGCTGGCACTGCAAGGCCGAAAGAAACTCTCAACTGACGCGCTCATGGAGCATGTTCGGGACTGGTTACTGGCGACCGCGACCAGCATTCTCACAGTCGACGAGATGCAGTTTTTCACACAAAGCAGCTCAGCCAGCACAAAGACTTCGCAGCTCATCATGGCGCTCGCAAACCTTGGATCGCCCCTTGTATATGTCGCGAATTTTTCGCTGATCAGAAAACTCACTCAGAGGCCGCAGGAGGAACGAGACCGCTTATTGTCAAACCCCATCGTGCTGCATCCACCTACGGCTGGCGACCCATGGTGGATCTCATGTCTAAGTGAGTATCTGAGCATTTGTCCAGCAACCTTCAGACTCAACGTAGAGGCTGATGCGCTTGAGCTCCATAGATACACCGCAGGATTGTTTAGAGCCCTACGTCACCTGCTGCTACAAAGCTATAAGGAGACACGCGCCGAAGGGAAGTTGCATGTGACGATAGATGATGTGCGTCGCAGCTATAAAAGCTCGGCCTATAGCAGCCATCGCAAGGACGTCGAGGACCTCAATTCTCTGTCTGTCTCAGACTACCTATTGGAAAAGCGATCTGATTTGGTATGTCCATTCATGGAGCTCCGCCCCCACACCATATCGAAGACAAAAGCTACCGCGAGTCACCTTTCATCGGCTCGAAAGCCATGGCCTGAACTTGACATTCCATCAGCCATGGTTGAAAGCACCCTGAGTAGCGGCGCGAGGAAGAAGCTAAAAGCTCTCAGAAGCACTACTGATCAGCCTTCAAGCGAACCAAGCTCAACCACCGTAATCCGATTACCTCGACGTGAACCCGTTTCTGCACAATCGCTTTTGCAAGGTGCACAGACTTTGCGGGAAGCCCTGAAAGATACGCGTCGAACAACGAAGCCCGTGACGAAGCCGGAAAGCCACGATGCATGATCAAACTGCGCTTGGTGGCTTTGAAATCCAGATCACCCCATTTCCGGATGAAACGATCTTCAGTTGGTGCAGCCGATACCACCGATTGGCAGCCAGCGCCTTTGACAGAGTGACTGCACTGCACCTTTTTGGTACCGCACAAACAGCAATCACGCACGACTTCACTGCCCACCTAGACACCCTGGCTACCAGGGCCAACGGAGCGCTAGGAAGCAGCCTGGATATCGTTCAACAACGAACCCTGCTGCCGTTTTACCTATCGTTTAAACCCGCAAGAATTGGCTTAGAAGCAATCTCTGCAATGCAAGGGTATGGCATTGCCCACATGAAGTATCGACTGGGGCTTCTGACGAGCGGATTAGGGGCCGCTCACCCACTGAAATTTTGTCCACACTGCATGCAAGAAGACCAAAGGCAACATGGATGGTCTTTTTGGCGGCGAAGTCAGCAGTTACCAGGCGTTTGGCTATGCCGCAAGCACCTCCAAACACTCCAAGTTTCATCACAAAAGGGGCGTTCTGGCTGGCTACTACCCTCCGAAGCCTACTGCCAAGAAGTTCCCAGCCTTCAAGCACTTTCGCCAAACCAGCAAAGCTGGCTCCTAAAACTGGAGGCCATGGCATCTGAATTGACTTTGCGCCCCCTTGGTAGTCTGGACGATCCCGTCCGAATAGGTGATATTTTTAGACGGCGTCTTGGTGAGATGGGCGCAACTACAGCATCTGGTCGCCTGCGCAGGTCAAGTCTGACTCCGACGTTAGAAAAGCTATCAAGTCATTTGAGTTGTCTTCCTGAGCTGGCACATCAGTCGGACTCAACTCTATTGAACAGCCAGTTGCTTCGCCTGATCTCTGGCCGTTCTCTCACCCATCCATTGCGATATTTGGTATGGATCGCAACGTGGTTTAGTACCTTCGATGAATTTCTGAAAGCTTATGAGGTCGAAGCGGAAAGCTCTGCTGAGGTCCCAGCAACACGTGATGCAGAACCGACCAATCGCTTAAGCCTCAGCAAGTCTCAAAAATATTTTCTTGAAAGAGCTTTGCAAGGGTCTATCTCACTGAGTGCTGCCGCAAAAGCAGCCAATGTCGATTACACAACTATGGCCCATTGGGCTAGCAAGCAGGCACATGAGCCTAAGAGACGCCCAAAGACACTACTGCAGCCTTGTTTGCGAGAAGCCATCACGCGACTTACTCAAGGACAAGACAAAGGGAGGGTGGCATTGGATCTAGGGGTCTCAACCGCCTCCGTTACCAGAATTCTGCGCACGGTCCCCAATCTCCAAGCGCAATGGCACGCTGCCAAGCACGAGCAACGCCGTGCCCATGCACGCGACTCCTGGAGCAAAGTTGTTGGCTTGCAAGCTTTTCTTGGCATCAAAGGCCTCAGATGCCTACAGCCAGCGGCATATGCATGGCTCTATCGCAATGACCGGATATGGCTTATCGCTAGTACTCAGTCGATCAGTCAACGTAAAGGCGCCAACCATGCAGCCGTTCGAATTGAAAATTCGGATGCCCGCATCGCCAAGACGCTGCGAAATTTAACGGAAAAATTCACAGCCACCAGAAAATGGAGCCTAGATGAAATCAGCCTCTCGATTCCGAAAATTAACCAAGTGCTTCAAACCCCAGAGAGATGGCCTGAAACAATCAAAGTGCTGCGCTTCCTTCTCAACGCAGAGCTTCACTGACTGCCAAAAATCTACTTGAAAGATATCGAAGAAACGGACCGCCTCTTCAGTAGTTTTCGTATTGCGTCCTCTGCACTTAAAGCATCAACCCCAAATTTTGCAAAGGACTCGTGCAGCCGTTGCCCAGTTAGAAATGCATCCAAGGCATGGCTTTCTTGCTGACTTGCACGCTCCTTATTCTTAAACTGCCGAGTGCCCTGCTTAAGCGCGCGGAATGCTTCCTCGCTGGAGCTGAACAGCACTGCCATGAGGGCGGTACAAACGAGCGTCGGATAGACCACATGTTTATCAATACACGCACCATCGACTTTCCGAACGCAGACTTGAGGAGACTTTATCGTTACATCTGGCATGTATCGGTTTAGCCAACTATTGGGAAACAGATCACGTATCAGGTCACTCGCGATGGAACGCTGCCCCACTTCACAGATGCGTAACCCAGCCTTCTGACATTCGGTCCTGACGACTGCTGACCACACAGCATGATCAGTGGGCGCAGGTTGGAGCAGCCATCCAACCATGAGTTGCTCAAAACGCTGTACAACAGGGTGAAGAGCTTCGTCACCAATGGCGTCAAGCATGTGTTCAGCACCGGCTTCTATGAGCTCATGCCCAGGAGCGTCTATGTCAGCGCTCAAAGGAGCTTTCAGCAAAGGCTCTCGATGCACAACACACCAATCCACACCAATCAGGTGGTGCTGGCGACGCCAGTAACTAAAGCCTCTAGCGGCACGATCCAAGCATGCGCACTTTGGGCACCACCGAAGGCTATTTACGGGGAGACGTCTTTTGGTATAGGTTTTAGTTTTTGATCTGCAGCCATCACCTTCGCCTAGAGCAGCGACACGCCCCGAGATAGGATTCAAGACTGGCAGCATTGAATGTTGCTTTGCCAATGTTCTTTCATCGAAATTGAGAAACATCGACACTAGCTGCAAGGGCGATCCCCGACCAGGAATTTGAAATTCACCACCTAGGGCTTGCAGCACAGCCTGAGAGGTGCTCAAGCCGTTCAGTCTGGCTATGCGGCCAACCAAGCCATTGATCAACTCATCATCCAAAGGGATAGGCAAGTTGCATAGACCAGTCAATTTTCCAAGTTGATTCGCAAGAATTTTCAAGCCTATAGCCCCGCCTCACGAAGTAAATCTGAAGCTTTGACACCCAACGTCTCAGCTAGATGCACAAGGCTGCCAATAGAAATACTCTTCTCCCCGCGCTCAATGACTCCAACATAGGTTCGATGGATCCCAGCTTCAAAACCCAAATCTTCTTGCGACCAACCCAACTCTAGGCGACGGCTGCGTACGGCTTTTCCAAGGGAAACTTCAGGTGACGGGCGTTTGTTTGGCACCCAAGAAGTACATCTTTATGCGCTCTATAAATCGACACTCTAAAGGTAGCATTTCAGTTGAGTTTTGATATCTTTTCGGAGCCATATGAGCATCAAAGATAAACCGCTACTTGCGCACTGACTGCTAAGCTAAAACACAAAATTCATCAGCTCTTTTGGTCATTCTTCTGCATCGCCCCCTCGTATCCCCCCTGGGCAACGCATTGCAAATGCTCACGCCCCTCGGCCTTCCACAAGAGATCTGCTCTTGATGGTTCAGCGATTGAGTCGCACGCATGCCAGAATTCTTTACCTTGACGATGACGGGGTACTGCTCTCAGCGCTCGTCTACCAACAACCAAAACCGGGAGTACTTCGGTATGGAACACCTTGGTTGCGCCTTGCTCGATTACGCCGAGGTTCTTGTTGATGCCCTTGTGCCACATCCCAATGTCTCAATCGTCTTGTCTAGTTCGTGGATCTGAATATTGAGGGTTCTGCGCTCACGAGTGATTGGCACAACTTTTCACAGCACGATGAGTAAGTTTTATTTCGACTCCTTGACTCGGGGCTCAAGTTTGAGCCGACGCCACAAGCTGTGGCCCACCCTAGGTAACGCTATATGACGAAGACTGGACGACGGTCACCTCTATCCGAATAGAAGATTCGAGGTCGCTGCTCCATTTGCAGCACTCCTGCCGTCTGGGCGGTGGTTTGCATGCGGCGACGACCAGTTGAATCCGCCCGACGAGGTTGTCGATGCCGTGGCGCTGATCCAGCACATGCTGGAAGCGTTCATCGCGGGGAGTCTAGGATTCAAAGGCTGTCAAGCAAGTGAAGCCTAGCAAGGACTAAAGCAGGAAGGTTTGGGATTCAAAGATGATTATCAGGCACTGATACAATTTCCTGAAAGCGTATTTTTGGAGCCATCATGAAACGGTTCATCGTCGGCATTCAGCGACCAGATGTTGTGGATCCTCAGCGATCTGGGAGTGAGTCGCCGCAGATTTGGTTCAGTTCATTGGCGTCGCTTGCGGCAGTGCTTTCAGATGACAATCGGCGCTTGCTGCGCCTAATCCACGAGAAGCAGCCGAAATCGCTAACGGAATTGGCTGAACTCAGCGGTCGGAAGGTACCGAACTTGTCCCGTACCTTGCGTCTCATGGCGAATTACGGTCTGGTCTCGTTGCAGCGCAATGTCCGGGATGTCCAACCGACTGCTCTGGCGACTGAGTTCGTGGTCGTGTTGGATTGATGGGTGCAAACATGAGAGGAAGCACGATGGCCAGAATGTGGATGGTGCGCGGCGAAGGTGGCAGCTTGTATGATGCCTTTCGAGAACGTGGCGTGGCTGCCGTGGGCTGGAACCAATTGGCGGCGCATGCCAAACCCGGTGTCGGGCGCAAGCAGTTGATCGATCTGTACAAGTCAGCCGAGCCACTGGCAAAACAAGGCACGGTGGTTTCGGGTGCATCCCAGGTCTGGCGTTTCGTCAACGACATTCGGGATGGCGACTGGATCATCACCTATTCGCCCGCCAATCGCCTTTACTCGATCGGCAATGTCATAGGACCACCCGAGCATCATCCCGAGTGGGCCGAGCAAGGTATGCCCCTAGTGCGCAAGGTACAGTGGCACGCGCAGGAACTGCCACGCGACAGCTTGGACACGAGCAGTAAAAACAGCCTAGGTTCGACCTTGACCATCTTCGAGGTGCCGTACAGCGCGGCAGCCGAAGTGCTGGCCGCACTGAAGGGTAAGCCCGCGCCAGCAGTTGAAGAGGAAGTCGAGGAAGTCATCGCCGATCCTCTGGCCGACATCGAGTCTCAGGCACTGGAACGCATTAAGGATCGGGTCAACGAACTGGACTGGGATGACATGCAGCAGCTGGTCGCAGGCATCCTACGCGCCATGGGCTACAAGACCCAAGTTTCGCCGCCTGGCTCCGACCGAGGGAAGGACATCGTTGCCTCGCCAGACGGGTTCGGCTTCGAACACCCGCGCATCGTCGTAGAGGTCAAGCATCGCAAGGGACAGATGGGTAGCCAAGAAATCCGCAGCTTCCTCGGCGGCCGCCACAAGGATGATCGAGGGCTGTATGTCAGCACGGGCGGTTTCAGTAAAGACGCCCTGTACGAAGCTGATCGCGCCTCAATTCCGCTGGCGATGTGGACACTGGACCACGTAGTGCGGGCGCTGATTGAGCATTATGAAAGGACCGACGCCGAAACCAAGCGGATCGTGCCTTTGAAACGGCTGTACTGGCCAGCCTAACCGAAAAAGAAGATGGTTCAATAACAATGAGCGTTAACTTTCAGCAACTCGCCAATTTCATCTGGTCGGTGGCCGACCTGCTGCGCGGCCCTTACCGTCCGCCACAGTATGAGCGCGTCATGCTGCCACTCACCGTGCTGCGCCGCTTCGATGCCGTGCTAGCGCCGAGCAAGGACGCCGTGCTTAAGCGGTACGAGCAGCTCAAAGCGAAGAATATCCAGAATATTGATGCAATCCTCAACAGCCTTGCCAAGGATGAGGAAGGCACTTCGCTGGGTTTTCACAACCACAGCCAGCTTGACTTCCACAAGCTTAAGGGCGACCCCGATAACATCGGCCGCCACCTGGCTGACTTCATCGCTGGCTTCTCAGAGAACGTCCGCAAGATCTTCGAGCGCTTCGAGTTCGACAAAGAGATTGAGAAGCTCGAAGAGTCCAATCGTCTCTACCAAGTGGTGTCCCAATTCGCCGAGATCGACCTGCACCCCAAGCGGGTGGACAACATCACCATGGGTCTGGTGTTCGAAGACCTGATCCGGCGCTTCAACGAGGCCGCAAACGAAACCGCTGGCGACCACTTCACCCCGCGTGAAGTCATCCAGCTCATGGTCAACCTGCTGCTGGAGCCCGACACCAGCGTGCTCACCCAGGCCGGCGTCATCGTCACCATCTGCGACCCCGCATGCGGCACCGGCGGCATGCTGGCCGAAGCGCAGAACTGGATTCGTGCCCACAACGATCAGGCCACGGTCAAGGTCTTCGGGCAGGATTACAACCCGCGCTCCTATGCCGTGGCCGCCTCCGACCTGTTGATCAAGGGTCACAAGGACGGGCAAGTGATGTTGGGCAACACCCTTACCGACGACCCGTTTCCGGACCACCGGTTCGACTATCTGCTGGCCAATCCGCCCTTCGGCGTGGACTGGAAAGCAGAGAAGAAAATCATCGACCATTGGCCCAACTTCCGTGGCTACAGCGGCAAGCTGCCGCGTATCAACGACGGTGCCCTGTTGTTCCTGCTCTACATGATGAGCAAATTCCAAGACTACAAGCCCGGCGACCGCGAAAAGGCTGGCTCACGTACTGCCGTCGTCTTCAATGGCTCGCCTTTGTTCACCGGCGGCGCCGGCAGCGGCGAAAGTGACATCCGTCGCTGGATCATTGAGCGCGATCAACTCGAAGCCATCGTCGCACTACCTGAGCAGATGTTCTACAACACCGGAATCGGTACCTTCATCTGGGTGGTCAGCAACCGCAAGGCCGCGCACCGCAAGGGCAAGATCCAGCTCATCGACGCTAGAGAACGCTACTCTCCCATGAGACGCAGCCTCGGCGACAAGCGTCGCTACCTTGACCAATCCGCGCTCGATGCCATCACCTGCGAACACGGCGCGATGGAATGCAGTCAGACCAGCCGCGTGTTTGACAACACGGACTTCGGCTATCGCCGCATCACCGTGCTGCGTCCGCTGCGCCTACGTTTCCAGATTACCGACGAAGCCCGAGAACGTTTCCTCAATACCTGTCCCGAACTGTTCGACGCTCTGCAAGCGGTACAGGACGAACTTGGCACCGAATCGTTTTTGGACTGGAACCAGGTCTGGACCACTGTGCAAAAAGTGTTTAAGACACTGCCCGACGATATGGAAGGTTGGACCAAAGGCGCCAAGGGCACCGCGCAGAAGAAAATTTTCCGCGACTGCTTTACCACTGTGGACCCCGATGCTGCACCAGTGATTGCCAAACACCACAAGACAGACCCTCTGCGGGACGCACGTTACTTTCCAGGCCAAATCCTGCCCACCGACCTCACCACGCAGGGCCTGTATGTCCTGCTCGGCCTGCACCGCGATGGCAAGAACGGCTTCATCGAGTACGAGCCTGACCCAACGCTGAAAGACGCCGAGAGCATCCCGTTGAAAGAAGACATCGTCAGCTACGTTCTGCGCGAGGTGCGTCCCTACGTGGACGATGTCTGGATCGACCGCGAGACACTGGACGAGCAGGACGGCGGCATCGGCAAGGTTGGCTACGAGATCAACTTCAGCCGCGTGTTCTTCCAGCACCAGCCGCCGCGCCCGTTGCATGAGATTGATGCGGAATTGGCAGAAGTGGAAAGGCGGATTCTGTACCTGCTGCGCGAGGTGACAGAGTGAGCCGCCCGCAAAAGTGGGAGACCATACCGCTACGGTATGTGTGCGAGTTGAATCCATCGGTTGCTTTCGACGGACTTGATGAAGATGAAGACCTAACCTTTCTGCCTATGGACAGAGTGAAGAGTGGGTACTTCATCGCAAACACTAGCAAGTTTTCAAAGTACGGAGCCTCATACACTGCTTTCGAGGATGGCGATATTGTCTTGGCTAAGGTCACCCCCTGCTTTGAGAACGGCAACATTGCAATCGCTGACAACCTTGTAGGAGGCAAGGGATTCGGTAGTTCGGAGCTATTCGTGATTCGCCCGACTGCGGCTGAGCGCAGGTTTCTCTTCTACTACTTCCAGTCCTCGACCTTCAAACAGGACGGCGAGGCATCAATGACAGGAGCTGGTGGCCTCAAGCGAGTGTCAACCGATGTTCTTCGCCAGCATCACTTGCCTTGCCCGAGCCGAGATGATCAGCGCCGAATCGCCAGCTACCTCGACCGCGAAACCGCACGCATCGACGGGCTAGTTACAGAGAAGGAACGAATGCTGGCGCTACTGGAAGAGAAGCACGCCGCCCTAATCAACCGCATCGTCACCCGCGGTCTCGACCCCAACGCGCCGCTCAAACGTTCTGGCCAAGCATGGCTGGGAGAAATTCCGGCTCATTGGGCTACTTGCCAACTAAAGCGCACCTGGGCTTCATCGGACTATGGACTGTCGGAAAGCATTAGGGACGAAGGAGATATAGCAGTCCTTCGTATGAGTTGCATTGTGAATGGGCGGATTGATGTTTCGAAGTCCGGCATGATTGCCGATGTTGACGACCACTTGCTGCTCCGGCGGAACGATCTGCTCTTTAACCGAACGAACAGTCTTGATCAGATTGCAAAGGTCGGGCTTGTGGATTTCGATCCCGACGAGCCCTTGACCTTCGCTTCCTACTTGGTTCGTATTCGTGCGAATCATCGCGCCACGCCACAGTACCTGGTCGCGCTACTGAATTCGTCACTGTTTCTGGAGTTTGCTCGAAAAAACGCAATTCCGGCGATCGGCCAAGCTAATCTGAGCCCGACCCGATACGGGGAGATTCACATCCCTCTGCCGCCAAAGGCCGAGCAAGATGAGATCGTCACCTTCCTCGAACGAGACGCCGCGACATCGACCCCAGTCCGCGAACATATAAGCAGCTCCATTAGTCTGTTGAAGGAGCGCCGCGCCGCGCTGATCTCCGCTGCCGTCACCGGCCAAATTCCGCTGGAGGAGATGTCTGGATGAAATTGGAATCCCTTTCCCTTGCCCACTGCGGTGGTTTTGAGCAACTCGATATCGCTTTCGAACCCGATGTAACGCTGATCGCTGGCGTCAACGGGGTGGGCAAATCCACGGTGCTACATGCACTGGCAGTGCTGCTGTCGCGTGCAATGCCGGAGTTCACGCCCTCACGTTCGACGCCGCTGTACTTCACCGATGATGATATCCACGGTGACAAGAGCTCACTGGAGGCGTTCGCGCGCATCCAGATAGATGGCCAGACCATCAACGCTGGGGTACAGCGCCTGCGCGCAGCGGACGAAAAAGGTGATCGCTTCATGCTACTGCGGCAGGCCGAAGCTGCCACTGGTACCACCGATTTTGTGCAGACGCTGAGCGCTCGCACGCTGACCGGTGAGCTGGAAGCGGGCATGCAGGAAACTCGCACCACGCTGGCGGCGCTTAAGAACGCGGCCCATCCGCCGTTGGCGGTGTATTTCTCGCCCAAGCGTCAGTTGCCCGGCCAGCCACGCAGCCTTCCGGAGGCCAAGCCTTTCGACCCTTCTATCGCCTACGGCCGTGCCCTACATGACCGCGAGGTGGAGCTGCGCGAGTTCATGCACTGGTTCCGCACGCAGGAAAAGCTGGGCGCTGATGGTGAGCCACGCCGCCTTAGAGTACTGGCTGCTCTGCGCGCCGTGATTAGCGAGCTGGTGCCCGAGTTCAGCAACCTGCGCATCAAGGAGCAACCGCGCCTGGGCTTTGTCGTGGACAAACGCGGCCAGCCTTTCTACTTGCATCAGCTTTCCGACGGCGAGCGCGGCCTATTGGCTTTGGTGTTCGACCTCACACGGCGCTTAGCCATCGCCAACCCGGATAGCGATAACCCGATCACCGACGGCGTGGCTTTAGTGCTGATCGACGAGATAGAACTGCACCTGCATCCCAAGTGGCAGCGCGATGTCTTGCAGCGCCTGCGCGATATCTTCAAGGCCTGCCAGTTCGTGGTGACAACCCATTCGCCTCTGGTGCTGGGCGAGGTACCGGCGCGCTGCGTACGTTTCCTCGAATTCGTGAACGGCAGGGTGGGCGTGACTGTGCCCACCGAGGCTTATGGCATGGATGCCAACCGCATCCTTCAGGAGTTTATGGATGCACCGGTGCGAAACCGGCAGGTGGAGGGTGAACTTAAGAGCCTTTTTGAACTAATCGACCTAGAGCATTTCGACGAAGCGCGCTCCACCATTGCTACGCTAGAACACCAACTGGGCGAGGACGAGCCAGAGCTGACCCGTGCTAGTTCGTTGATCCGCTTTCTGGAGGGCAGCGAATAGATGCGGACCATTCAAAAAGGACCGGAGCCGGGCACCTTGACCCAGCATCGCCAGAAGCAACATGCCGACTATGACAATTACACCGACAAGGCCACCTTGCGGCAAGCATTGGTGGCAGAACAGCGCGGGCTGTGCTGCTACTGCCAGTCGCGTATCCGCGCCACACCCGAGGGCATGAAGATCGAGCACTGGCAATGCCAAGCCGACTATCCTAAGCGGCAGCTCGATTTTGACAATCTGCACGGCTCCTGTCTGGGCGGGCATGGCCAGCCAGAGCGGGAGCAGCATTGCGATACACGCAAGGGCAACGATGCCCTGTGCTTCAGCGTGTGTGACCCCACTCACCCTATTGAACGGCAGATCAAGTTCCTGGGCGATGGGCGCATTGACTCCGATGATTTGGCTATCAAAGCGGCATTGAACAATGTGCTTAACCTTAACCGGTCTCGCCTTGTGAATAATCGCAAGGCAGTACTTGACGCGTTCAAGCAGCGACTTGGAAGGGGCGACCTGAATATTGCACAAGAACTCAGGAAATGGGATGGAACCCAAGCCGGAGATCTGCCTGAGTTTGCGCAGGTGATGGTGTTCTGGTTGAGAAAGAGAATATCGAGGGTCGCCGCATGAACAGTACCGGAGAAATTGCTTTTGAAACCGCTATCGAGGCGGTGTTGCTGGCCAATGGATACTCACGGATTGATGCCAAGGGCTTCGACCGTGAACGCGCAATTTTTCCCAAAGAAGCCTTGGCCTTTATCCGTGATACCCAAGGCAAACTATGGGACAAGCTGGAAGCATTGCACGGTGAGCAGACCAGTGCCCGAGTGCTGGAATCGCTGTGTAAATGGCTGGACACACACGGCACACTGGCCACACTGCGGCACGGCTTCAAGTGCTTCGGTAAGACTTTACGGATTGCGTTTTTTCGCCCGGCCCACGGCTTGAACCCGGAGCTGGAAGCACGCTATAAGGCCAATCGGTTGGTGCTGACCCGCCAACTGCATTTCAGCCCTAAGTCGGAAAAGTCGCTGGATGTTGTGCTGTCCGTCAATGGCCTTCCGGTGGTCACGTTGGAACTCAAAAACCCATTGAGTGGCCAGACGGCGGCCAATGCCATCCACCAGTACCGCTATGACCGCGACCCGCGTGAGCCCATCTTCGTTTTCACCAAACGAACGCTGGTGCATTTTGCGGTGGACACTGAAGAAGCGCATATGGCCACTCGCTTGGCCGGTTCATCCACCTACTTCCTACCCTTCAATCGAGGCATGGATGGAGGTGCCGGCAATCCGCCCGACCATGAAGGCCGCAACTACAAGACTGCCTATCTATGGGAAGAGGTGCTACAGAGCGACAGCCTGCTCGATCTGCTTGCCCGTTTTTTGCACCTAAATGTGGAAGAGAAGATCACTGACGACGGTAAAAAAGTGCGCAAGGAAAGTCTGATCTTTCCTCGCTACCACCAGTTGCAAGCGGTACGCCAGATGGAAAAGGCTGCCGCAAGTGAAGGCGCGGGACACAACTATCTTGTGGAGCATTCAGCCGGCAGTGGCAAAAGCAACACTATTGCTTGGTTGGCACACCGCCTGTCTAGTTTGCACAACGAAAGCAATGAACGGCTCTTTGACAGCGTGGTGGTCATCACCGATCGCGTGGTACTAGACCGCCAGTTGCAAAACACGATTTACCAGTTCGATCACCGCCAGGGTGTTGTGCAGAAGATCGACGAGAACTCGCGCCAGCTTGCAGAAGCACTCGAAGACGGTGTACCCATCATCATCACCACGCTGCAGAAGTTCCCGTTCGTGACAGGACAACTGGCTAAGCTCAACGAGGAACGCGGGGAAGGCAGCAAAAGCCATCTACCCCCCCGCAAGTATGCGGTGATCATCGACGAGGCACACAGCTCGCAATCGGGCGAAACGGCTACCGAGCTCAAGGCCGTGTTAGGCGGTACCGAGCTGCGCCGTAAGGCCCATGAAATGGCCGAGGAGGAAGACGAAGTCGAACTCGAACGATTGTTCCGCTCCATGGCCAAGCGTGGTCACCAGTCGAATATGAGCTTCTTTGCCTTCACCGCCACGCCTAAACACAAGACGCTAGCGATCTTCGGTCGCAGTGGTGAACCCTTCCATCGGTACACCATGCGCCAGGCCATTGAGGAAGACTTCATCGAGGACGTGCTAAAGAGCTACGTTACCTATAAGACGTATTACAAGCTGATCAAGAAGGCCGAAGACGACCCCAATGTCGAGCGCAATAAGGCGGCCAAGGCTTTGGCCCGCTTCATGCGCCTGCACCCACACAACATCGGCCAGAAAACCGAGGTAATGGTCGAGCATTTCCAGCAGTTCACCCGGCATAAGATTGGTGGACATGCCAAGGCGATGGTGGTTACTGGCTCGCGCTTGGAGGCGGTGCGCTACAAGCAGGAGTTCGACCGCTACATCAAGGAAAAGGGATACCCGATCAAGAGCCTTGTGGCATTCTCGGGCGCAGTGGAAGACGACAAGGTTCCGGAAAAGTCGTACACCGAGGTGGAGATGAATGACCGCCTGAAGGAAAAGGAGCTGCCCGACACCTTCGCCAAACCGGATTTCCGCGTGCTACTGGTAGCCGAGAAATACCAGACCGGCTTCGACCAGCCGTTATTGCACACGATGTACGTGGACAAGCGGCTGGCAGGCATTCAAGCCGTGCAGACATTGTCGCGCTTAAACCGGACACATCCACTCAAGAACGACACCTTCGTGCTGGACTTCGTCAACGATCCTGAAGAGATCCGGCAAGCCTTTCGTGACTACTACGAGGGCGCTGTGATGGGTGAGCAGGTTGATCCCGACAAGCTCTACGAAATGAAGGCCGAGTTGGATGCCTCTGGCGTTTACCTGCAAACTGAGATTGTCGAGTTTGCGCATGTGTTCTTTGCGCCTAAGCGCCGGCAGAGTCCCGGTGACCACAAGCTGATGAATGCAATTCTTGATCAGGCGGTTGCGCGCTTTGTGCAGTTGCAGAGCACCGAAGAGGATGAAGCAGAGTTGTGGCGTGGCAAGCTGCAGGCCTTTCGTAATCTGTACGGTTTCCTGAGCCAGGTGATTCCTTATCAGGACAGCGATCTGGAAAAACTCTTCACTTACCTGCGCCATCTCGCGTTGAAGCTGCCTAAGCGCAAGAGCGGACCGGGCTATCAGTTCGACGAGGAAGTTGAACTCGATTACTACCGCCTGCAGAAAATCAGCGAAGGCTCGATCAGCCTCAATGAGGGCTATGCCAAACCGCTTGACGGTCCGCGAGAGGTGGGCTCAGGCATGGTGCGTGAGGAACCCGTTTCGCTGTCACGCCTGATCGACATCATCAATCAGCGCTTCGGTGGCGAATTGAATGATGCAGATCAATTGTTCTTCGATCAGATCACCGAAGCCGCAAGCCAGAACGAGTCCTTGCAGAAGGCAGCAGAGGTCAACTCCCTAGACAAGTTCCAGCTCGTATTTCGGCAGGTCCTTGAGTCACTATTCATTGAGCGCTTGGAGCTGAATGAAGAGCTGTTCACTGATTACATGGGCAAGCCAGATATGCGGGAGCTGGTGTCCAAGTGGTTGGGTAGCCAAGTTTATGCTCGTCTTTCGATAGAGCACCGCTGATCTAACTGTACCGTTGAAGGCGCTGCAGTGACCTAGACCTCGAAATCAAATATCTCTAATCAGCCTAAAACAGGCATACAAAAGTGACGAGTCCTCCAGCCAAACTCAGCACAACAAAACAACCTCATGGCACTCATGACACAGCTGCTTTCAGGTAAAGGAGTCTAGTCGAGCAAGACCAACAAAGCTCTAGACGCAAAAAGCGCTCGCACCGAGCGCTTTTTGCTGCGATGAGCTCAAGCAACGAGTGACGTGCTCTGCTCGACTAACTTTATTCGTGTTCGACAAACTTTATTTGCTCTAGTCAGCAAGAAGCAATAGGCTTATTCCACCGTGACCGACTTGGCCAGGTTGCGCGGCTTGTCCACATCGGTGCCGCGTGCCACCGCCGTGTGATAGGCCAGCAACTGCAGCGGCACCACGTGCAGGATGGGGCTCAGCGCACCATAGTTCTCGGGCATGCGAATCACATGCATGCCTTCGCTGCTTTCGATATTGGTCTTGGCATCGGCCAGCACATAGAGAACACCGCCGCGCGCACGCACTTCCTGCATATTGCTCTTGAGCTTTTCCAGCAGTTCGTCGTTGGGCGCCACGGTGACCACAGGCATCTGGCTGTCCACCAGTGCCAGCGGGCCATGCTTGAGCTCGCCGGCGGGATAGGCCTCGGCGTGGATGTAGCTGATTTCCTTGAGCTTGAGCGCTCCTTCCAGAGCGATGGGGTAGTGAATGCCACGACCCAGGAACAGTGCGTTTTCCTTCTTCGCAAAGTCTTCAGCCCAGCTGATGATTTGCGGCTCCAGCGCCAGCACGGATTGCAGGGCAACGGGAAGGTGACGCATGGCCGTCAGATATTGCTGTTCCTTCTCTTCCGTGAGACGCCCCTTGGACTGTGCCAGCGCCAGCGTCAGCAGGAACAGGCCTGCAAGCTGTGTCGTGAAGGCCTTGGTCGATGCCACGCCGATTTCCACGCCGGCGCGCGTGATATAGGCCAGCTCGCATTCGCGCACCATGGCGCTGGTGGCCACATTGCAGATGGTCAGGCTGTGCTTCATGCCCAGGCTCTGGGCATGGCGCAGGGCCGCCAATGTATCGGCCGTCTCGCCCGACTGGCTGATGGTCACGATCAGCGTCTTGGGATCGGGCACGCTGGTGCGATAGCGGTACTCGCTGGCCACTTCCACATTGCAGGGAATGCCGGCAATCGCCTCGATCCAGTACTTGGCCGTGCAGCCGCTGTAATAGCTGGTGCCGCAGGCCAGAATCAGGACCCGGTCGATCTCCTTGAATACTCGCCAGGCCGCCGCGCCGGTCTTGCCTTCCGAAGTGACTCCGTCAAACAGCTCGGGGGCGATGTTCTTCAGGCCTTCCAGCGTATCGCCCAAAGCGCGCGGCTGCTCGAAGATTTCCTTCTGCATGTAGTGGCGATAAGGGCCCAATTCGGCTGCGCCGCTATGCGCCATCACGGTTCTGACCGGGCGCTGCTGCTCTGTCAAACGCTCGCCGCTCTTGCTGATGACCCAGTAGCGTCCCGGCTGCAGGTCGATCAGATCGCCCTCTTCCAAGTAGACGATCTGGTCGGTTACACCCGCCAGCGCCATCGCATCGCTGGCCAGGAAATGTTCAGCACCGTCCTTGCCCACACCCAGAATCAGCGGCGAGCCGGCACGAGCGCCCACCACACGGCTGGGCTCATCCCGGTGCATCACGCCAATCGCGTAGGCGCCATGCAGGCGAGCCGTCGCGGCTTGCACGGCCTCGAAAAGATCGCCGTTGTAGAGGCTGTCCACCAGGTGAGCAATGACCTCGGTGTCGGTCTGGCTGGCAAATACATAGCCCTTGGCCTGCAGCTCGGCACGCAGGGCTTCGTAGTTCTCGATGATGCCGTTGTGCACCAGGGCCACGCGTGCCGGCGCATCGGCATCGGCCACGGGCGAGATGCCGGGACCATGGCTGAAGTGGGGATGGGCATTGCGCACGGCAGGCTCGCCGTGAGTGGCCCAGCGGGTATGGGCAATGCCGGTGAAACCTTCCACATGCTCGGTCTTGACCTGCTCCATCAACTCGGCCACGCGGGCTGTAGAGCGCGCACGCTGCAAACCCAGGCTCAAGCCGCTGGCATCCGCTGCCTGTACAGCCACACCACAGGAGTCATAACCACGATACTCCAGCCGCTGCAGACCCTGGACCAGAACCGGAACAATATTGCGATGAGACACCGCAGCAACAATGCCACACATAGAGATACACCTTAGGTTGTTTGAGCGAGCATGCTAACGGTTGCAATAAAAAATTTTCAATCAATAAAAACAACGAAATGATTGAAAATTTCATCAAACCGGAATATTGATTATTTATTCAATAAAATTCAAATAAATGAATGAAAATTCCATCAATCTGGACGACACCGACTTGCAACTGCTACAGCAATTGCAGCTGGATGCCAGCCTGAGCAACCAGGCCCTGGCCCGGCATCTCAAGCTGTCTGCCCCTACCTGCCTGCGTCGTGTCAAGCGCCTGCAGGAGCTGGGTCTGATCGAGAAACAAGTCGCCATCCTGAGCAGCGAACACATCGCCCGCCTCACCGGTCATGGCCTGCAGGCCATTGTGGAGGTCTCGCTGGACCGGCAGGACAGCAGCTCACTGCTGCAATTCGAGCACAAAGCCGTGGCCGAATCCGGCGTGCAGCAATGCTGGCGCGTCTCTCCCGGACCCGACTTCATCCTCGTTATTGCCACCATCGATATGCCTGCCTATCTGGCATTGAGCCAGAAGCTGTTCACGCAGGATGCCAATGTGCGCAATGTCAAAGCCTTCTTCAGCATCAAGCGAGCCAAATTCAGCACCGAACTGCCCTTGCCCGTCCCCAATCACTAGGGACTTGCACGCCTTGATTTTTGAACCGCCATGTGTGGTGCGGATGCCGCGTGAGCTCCTCAATGATTGATACAAATTGTATTAATTAGATTATTCTCGCAACCTTGACTTAAGCCAATTCCACCAGATGCCCTTGCATCGAGATATTCACCGCCGGACCTACCCTCTGCGCGCCTCTTATATGGCACTGGGCGGAGCGGTGGTGGCTGCGAGCCTGTCATATATCCCGACCAATCTCGCCTGGTGGGCATTCACGACGGTCAGTGCGCTGCTATGGCCGCATATTGCTTTTTTGCATTCGAGCCGGCAACAGGATCAGTTCCATGCGGAGTATTGCAATTCTCTGATAGATGCGCTGATCGTCGGCTGCTGGATTTCTCTGATGCACTGGAGCCTGCTGCCCAGCATCTGCATTCTGGCCATCGGCGTGGCCGACCGCTTCTATACCGGCTTGAAGCGCCGCTGGCTGCCTTCCTTGATCGCGCTGCTGTGCGGCATGCTGTTCACGAGCATCGCCATAACGCCCACCCCGCAGTGGGACGCACCACTGGCGGTGCAGCTCAGCCTGCTGCCACTGATCATTCTGCACAGCGCCTATGCCAGCTGGTCCAACAGCCGAATGCTCAAGACCCTGGCCAGGCAGAACCTGCAGCTCAAGCTATTGGGACGCATCGATCCTCTGACCACGGTATACAGCCGCGACTACTGGTGGAAAAAAGCCCGTGCCGCGCTGCATCAGCACCGCACCGCCAAGGAGCAGACCTGCCTGCTGGTGATTGACATTGACCGTTTCAAAAGCGTGAATGATCTGTACGGCCATATTGTGGGCGACGATGTTTTGAAAATGATCGGGCTGGCGATTAGAAACAGCCTGCGCAGCAACGATATTGCAGGGCGCTACGGCGGCGATGAATTCACCGTTCTTTGCAAGCACACCACGGCCAAGGAGGCATATTCGGTCGCCATGCGTATTTGCGAAAAAATTGCTCAGATACGCGTTCGCGAATATCCACAGTTGCACATCAGTGCGAGTATCGGCGTTGCGGCAGCCGATGAAGGTTTTGGCTCGGTGACCGAGTGGATAAAAGCGGCCGACAGTGCGCTTTACAGCGCCAAGAGCGGCGGGCGCGACCAGGTGATGGATGCCACGCAGCAACCCGAGCGGCAGCACAGCCCCTCGACCATGCCCATGCGACCGGGATCCACGCGACTCAGCCCGGCGAGTGCCGAGCAGAAAAGCCTGGACCGCGACGTGGTCTGACCACTCAGGGCAGGCAGGTGGGCCAATGCATCTGCAACTGGCATCCCACATGGGGCCGGGCTTGAATTTCCGCCTCGCCGCCATGGCGGCGGCAGATATCGCGCACCAGCGCCAGGCCAATACCGAGGCCCTCGAACTCGGCCTCGCGATGCATACGCTGAAAGACGCCAAACAGCTTGCCCGCGCGCGCCTGCTCGAAGCCGGCTCCGTTGTCGGCCACGGTGATGAAGCAGCCGCCCTGCCCGTCGCGCTGCACATCGACCTGGATGCGCGCCTGCGGTACGGCCCGCGTGAACTTGACGGCATTGGCGAGAGCTGCGTCCAAAGCCTGTTCCAGCAGATGCGGATCTGCCTGCAACATGGGGGCGGCAGCGGGCAGACACCACTCTATGTGTCGGCCTTGCGCGCCTGCCTGCAGGCGCTGGCGCAGACTGCCCAGCAAGGCCAGCAAGTCCACTGGCTGCGGCTGCAGCACATGGCTCTGAGCGCGATTCAGCTTCAGCAAGCCGTCGAACATGGCCGCCATGCGCTGGGCGGACTGCTCCATGGTCTGGAGGAAGCTGCGCGCCTCCTCCAAGTCTTCGGCACCGGGACTGGCGGACTGCAGCAGCTCGGCAACCAGGGGATTGAACGCCAGCAGATGGCGCAGCGGCGCCCGCAAATCATGCGATACGGCATGCATCCATTCCTGCTGGGCCGTGCGCAAGGCGGCCAGTTCGGCCTCGCGCCTGGCCAGCAGCGCCAGCGCTTCGTCCAGGGACTGGGGCACCATGCTATCCAAAGCTTGCTGCGCTTGTTCCATCAGGCTTTGGGCAGCTTTTCAGGACGCTTCCAGTTGCGGATGCTGACCTGCCTGCCACGTCCTACCGTCAAGGCACCAGCCTCCGTATTCTTGGTCACGGTGGAGCCACCGCCCACCGTGCCGCCAGCGGCAATCGTCACGGGAGCCACCAGCACGCAGTTGCTGCCAATATGCACATCGGCCTCGATCACGGTACGGTGCTTGTTCACGCCGTCATAGTTGGCAGTGATGCTGCCTGCACCATAGTTCACGCGCTCGCCCACCGTGGCATCGCCCAGATAGGCCAGGTGATTGGCCTTGGCGCCGTCGGCCAGGCTGGAGTTCTTCACTTCCACGAAGTTGCCGATATGCACTTCGCGACCCAGCCTGGCTCCGGGGCGCAGGCGGGCAAACGGGCCGATCAGCGCGCCCTGGCCAACCTCCACACCGGCCTTCTCGCCATCGATGTGCGTGAAGGGGTGGATCACGGCATCGTCGGCAATGCTCACATTGCTGAGATGGCAGTTGGCCCCGATCCGGGCACCAGCGCCAATCGTCACCTTGCCGGCAAAGATGCAGTTCACGTCGATTTCCACATCCTGGCCGCAGCTCAGGCTGGCCTTGGTGCCGCGAGCATCGTCACGCAGATCGATGCGCGCAGGATCAGCCATGCGCACGCCCTGCTCCATCAGCTCGCGCGCCTGGCGCAGCTGGTGGGCGCGCTCCAGCTCTGCCAGTTGCAGCGGGCTGTTGACGCCCGCCACCTGCAGCGCATCGGCAATGCGGTGGCCCACCACGGGTACGCCGTCGGCCACGGCCATGGCGACGATATCGGTCAGGTAGTACTCGCCCTGGGCATTGTTGTTGTCGAGCTTGGCAAGCCAGGCCGTCAGATGCCTGGCGGGCACGGCCATGATGCCGCTGTAGATCTCGGTGATGGCGCGTTCGGCCTCGCTGGCGTCCTTTTGCTCGACGATGCGCTGCACCGTGCCGGCATCGTTGCGCACGATGCGGCCATAGCCCGTGGGATCGGCCATGGTCACGGTGAGTAGCGCCATCTTGTCGCTGCCTGCGGCATCGAGCAGACCCTGCAGCGTGTCGGCCCGGGTCAGCGGCACATCACCCGACAGCACCACGACCAGGCCATCGTCCTTGAGCACGGGCACGGCCTGCTGCACGGCATGGCCGGTTCCCAGCTGGGGCTCCTGGCGCACAAACTTCAGGTCCATTGCAACATGGGTGCCATCCCCGCCCCCCGCGCCATTGGCAGCGGCGATGGCCGCCTCCACTTCCGCAGCACCATGGCCAGTCACCACGACAGCCGAGCGCGCCTTGAGCTGCGCAGCAGTATCCAGCACATGCTGCAACAGGGCACGACCGGCCAGCTTTTGCAGCACCTTGGGATGGCGGCTTTTCATGCGGGTGCCTTTGCCGGCAGCCATGACGACGATGTCCAGAGGTGCAGTCATATTGATTTGTGGGATGAAAACTGCCTGATTATCGACCCATAGTCGTGGTCGGCAACTGCAAGCGCAGGCAACAGTCGCCGCAAACACCTTATGCTTGCCCTGCCATGCCTCATGCCACCACCAGCCCCACTCCGCTGCTTCGCACCCGCGCCATCGGCGCCGGCCATCTGCGCGCCTTTCTGGCCGTAGCCCGACACCTGAACTTTCGTGCTGCGGCGGACGAGCTGGCACTGACCCAATCTGCCGTCAGCCGCCAGATCCAGTCGCTGGAAGACGAGGTGGGCATCCCTCTGTTCCTGCGCCATTCGCGCGCCGTGGAACTGACGGGTGCCGGCGCCCAGCTGCTGCATGCCGTGCAGCCTGCATTGGAATCGATCGACGCCACCGTGCGCCAGATCCGCCAGACCGTGGGCCGCAAGAGCGTGGCCATCACCACCTGGGCCAGCTTTGCCGCCATGTGGCTGATTCCGCGCCTGGAGGCTTTCCAGCGCGACCATCCCGATATCGACATTCGCATAGACACGGGCGACGCCGTGGTGGATCTGGAAACCACCGATGTGGACCTGGCCATACGCTACAGCGCCGGCGTCTCCGATGCCGCCGCAAAGGCCTTGTTCGGCGAAGAACTGGTGCTGGTCGCAAGCCCAGCCCTGCTGAAGAGCGGCCCTGCCGTGCACAGCCCCGCCGATGCGGCCCGCTACACGCTGATTGAAACCGGCGACGTGCACCGCATGCCCCAGCTGGAGTGGCTGAGCTGGCAGCGCTGGTTTGCCGCCAACGGCTGCGACCAGCTGCAGCCGCCGCGCTGGCTGTACTTCAACTACGCCCACCAGATCGTGCAGGCCGCGCTGGCGGGCCAGGGTCTGGCCATCGCGCGCCTGCCGCTGGTGGCCGATGCGCTGGCGGCCGGCACCCTGATCGAGGTATTGCCCGAGCATCGCCTGGCGTCGCCTCTGTCGTACTGGCTGCTGCAAGGCCCGCGCAGCAGCGAGCGGCCCGAAGTGCAGGCCTTCTGTCAGTGGCTGATGGAACAGGCCGGCCAGACACGCGACGCCATGCAGGGTGCGAGCGAGCCAACCCAATAAAAAAGAGAGCTATTCACGCATGAGTTGCATCGGTTTCAAATACAAAGTGATTTGAAACGTAGATGTATCAAGCGTAAACAGCTCTCATTTTTACTGTCACCTCTTTAGGCCAAGCCACAGCGGCAAAGGCCTTGACCTGTGGCGCCAAGCGCAAAAAAGGCGAATGGGGCAAGGCGCCCCAGGGCGCTCAGCTCAGCGTGACGCGCGCAAACTTGCGCTTGCCCACCTGCAGCACAAAGGTGCCCGCATCCAGCTTCAATGCGCGGTCGCTGATGACGTTGCCGTCAACGCGCACACCGCCGCCATCGATCAGGCGGTTGGCTTCGCCGGTCGATGCAGCCAGATTGGCCTGCTTGACCAGCGCACCAATGCCCAGCGGAGCGCCGGACAGGCTGATTTCAGGGATGTCATCGGGAATGCCGCCCTTGGAACGGTTGATGAAATCCTGCTCGGCCGCATCGGCGGCTTCGGCGCTGTGGAAGCGCGCGGTGATCTCCTTGGCCAGAGCCACCTTGGCATGCTTGGGATTGCCGCCGGCCTCGATCTCGGCCTTGAGCGCGGCGATCTCGGCCAGGCTCTTGAAGGACAGCAGGGTGTACCAGTCCCACATCAGATCGTCCGAGATCGACAGCACCTTGGCGAACATGGTGTTGGCGTCTTCGGTGATGCCGATGTAGTTGTTCTTGGACTTGGACATCTTGTGCACGCCGTCCAGGCCCACCAGCAATGGCATTGTGAGCACACACTGCTGCTCCTGAGCATATTCAGCCTGAAGATGCCTGCCCATCATCAGATTGAACTTCTGATCGGTGCCGCCCAGCTCCAGATCGGACTTGAGCGCCACCGAGTCATAGCCCTGCAGCAGCGGGTAGAGAAACTCGTGCAGGCTGATGGAGCTGCCGTCGGTGAAGCGCGTATGGAAGTCGTTGCGCTCCATCATGCGCGCCACCGTGTACTTGGCCGACAGCTGGATCATGCCGCGCGCGCCCAGCTGGTCGCACCACTCGCTGTTGTAGCGCACCTCGGTCCTGGCCGGGTCCAGCACCTTGGCGGCCTGGGTGTAATAAGTCTCGGCATTGACCTTGATCTGCTCGGCCGTCAGCGGCGGGCGTGTGGAGTTGCGGCCCGAAGGGTCACCGATCAGCGTGGTGAAGTCGCCGATCAGGAAGATCACCTGATGGCCCAGATCCTGCAGCTGGCGCATCTTGTTGAGCACCACGGTATGGCCCAGGTGAATGTCGGGAGCTGTCGGATCCAGACCCAGCTTGATGCGCAGGGGCACGCCGGTGGCTTCCGACCTGGCCAGCTTCTGGACCCACTCGTCCTTGGGCAGCAGCTCATCGACTCCACGCAGAGTGACTTCCAGCGCCTGGTTCACTCTGTCGGTCACGGGAAAACTTGTAACAGCAGATTGATTCATAAGGGTTTTTCGGCAGGCGAGGTAGGACGCGGCCGATATACTTGGAGGTTTGGTGTTACGGTCAATTCTAGACTGCTCCCTCATAAAGACCTCTTTGGATGGACTTATGGCACGGTAGAGCTGCTGGAGACGTGTCAGTCGTAACAAATACCAACTCCACCGACACGCTTTCCCAAGGATTTGATGTTTTGATGACTGGCTTGAAAAATGCCGGCGGTGCCCTGCTTGCGCGGCTGACATCGGCTCTGCAGAAACACCCCAAGCGCGCCACGGCGGCGCTGGCGACTGTTTTGCTGACCGGTGGCAGCGGCGCCTTCGCAGTGGCCAGCCTGGGCCCCGACCCCGCCGACCTCCCCGTGCGTACACTGACCGAACCCGTCACCTCCCTGGCCGCCGGCCAGGACCTGGCCGATCTGACGGATCTGCAGTCCTTCTCCCTCTACCGTTCCGAATACACCCGCAGCAACGACACCACCGAGTCGCTGCTGCAGCGCCTTGGCATTGCCGACCCGCAGGCCGCCGCCTTCATGCGCAGCAACGAAGCCGTGCGCCAGAACGTGCTGGGCCGCGCCGGCCGACTGGTGTCCGCAGAGACCACGCCCGACCAGCAGCTGAGCCAGCTGACCGTGCGCTGGGCCCCCAGCGAAGACGGCAGCTTTCAGCGCCTGACCGTGGAACGCGTGGACGGCAAGCTGCAGTCCAAGATCGAGACCGGCAAGCTCACAGCCAGCCCCCGTCTCGCGGGTGGCGTGATTCGCTCCTCCTTCTTTGCCGCCACGGATGCCTCCGACATTCCCGACAGTGTCTCCATGCAGATGGCCGACATTTTCCAGGGCGAGCTGGACTTCCGCCGCGGCCTGCGCAAGGGCGACCGCTTTGCCGTGGTCTATGAATCGCTGGAAGCCGATGGCGAGCCTCTGCGTGCCGGCCGCGTGCTGAGCACCGAGTTCTACAACAACGGCAAGTCGCACCAGGCCATGTGGTTCCAGGAAGCCGGCAAGAAGGGCGCCTACTACACGCTGGACGGCAAGAGCCTGCGCCAGGCCTATCTGAACTACCCCGTGGAGTTTTCGCGCATCAGCAGCGGCTTCTCCATGCGCGTCCACCCCATCCAGAAAACCTGGCGCGCTCATCTGGGCACCGACTTCGCGGCACCCACGGGCACCAAGGTGCGCACCGTGGGCGACGGCGTCGTGTCCTTTGCCGGCGTACAAAACGGTTACGGCAATGTGATCTTTGTCGACCACGCCAACCAGCACACCACTGTGTATGCCCACCTGAGCCGCATCGACGTCAAGCGCGGCCAGCGCGTCGACCAGGGCGACATCATCGGCGCCGTGGGCTCCACGGGCTGGGCCACCGGCCCTCATCTGCACTTCGAGTTCCGCGACAAGGGCGAGCAGCGCGACCCGCTGACCATTGCCCAGATCACCGATGCCGCCCAGCCCATCTCCAAGGCCGCCCGCCCGGCCTTCGAGCAGCAGGCAGCGCAGATGCGCATCGAACTCAACGCCGGCACGCAGTCGTTCGCCTTGGCCAGCGCGCGCTGATCCAGCGCCGCGAAACGACCTGAGGGCTGCAAATTGCAGCCCTTTTTCATTTGCGCATCAGGATCGTTTGCAGCGACCGCCAGGAAAGCCGCAAACGCTACAGCTAAGATAGTAAACCGCACGCCAACCCTCTGATCTGCCATGCCCAATGCCATTGAACAAGCCGCTCAAAGCGCCCTCTATATCGGCCTGATGTCCGGTACATCGCTGGACGGCGTCGACGGGGTTCTCGTGGACTTCAGCCGTGGCACCCAGGTGCTGCAACATGCCAGCTGCGGCTTCGACGCGGCATTGCGCGCCGAGTTGCTGGCCCTCAACACCGCTGGCGGCCAGGACGAGCTCCATCGCGCCGCCCTGGCCGCCAATGCACTGGTGCGCCACTATGCACAGGTGGTGCAGCAACTGCTGACTGCAGCCGGCGTCCAGGCCAGGCAGATCGCCGCCATAGGCGCCCATGGCCAGACCGTGCGCCACCGTCCGCAGATGTTCGATGGCACGGGCTATACGCTGCAGCTCAACAGTCCCGCCCTGCTGGCCGAGCTGACCCGCATCACCGTCGTCGCGGACCTGCGCAGCCGCGATGTGGCGGCGGGTGGCCAGGGTGCGCCGCTGGTGCCGGCATTTCATCAAAGCGTGTTTGGCAAGCCCGGGGAAACAGCCCTGGTGCTCAATATCGGCGGCATTGCCAATCTCAGCGTGCTGGGGGCCGACGGCTCGGTGCTGGGCTTCGATACCGGCACCGGCAATGCACTGATGGATGGCTGGTGCCTGCGCCATACCGGCAAGAGCTATGACGAGAGCGGCCGGTGGGCCGCCAGCGGCAAGGTCCTGCCCGAGCTGCTGGCCGCCATGCTGGGCGATCCCTATCTGGCCCAGCAGCCACCCAAGAGCACGGGACGCGATCTGTTTCACGCCGGCTGGCTGGAGCGGCATCTGCAGCAACATGCGGCGCAGGCCGCCGCGGTCGATGTGCAGGCAAGCCTTGCCGAATTCACGGCCGCCAGCTGCGCCCATGCCGTGCAGCGCTTCGGCAGCAACGGCCGCGAACTGCTGGTCTGCGGCGGCGGTGCACTGAACACCCATCTGATGCAACGCCTGGCCGCCCTGCTACCGGGCGTGAGGGTGAGTTCCACGGCAGAGCGCGGCCTGCCCCCGCTGGAAGTGGAAGCCGCCGCCTTTGCCTGGCTGGCACGCCAGTGCCTGTTGGGCCTGCCTGGCAATCTGGCCAGCGTGACGGGCGCCAGCGGCCCGCGCATTCTGGGCGCCATCCACCCCGCTTGACAGCGCAGACGCCAGCCAGCCTGCTGGCTCAGGCCACGACTTCGACCGCCTGCGCCTTGTGCTGCACCACAGGCAGATCGGGCAAGCCGAAATGACCGCGCAGCGTGCTGCTCTGGTAGCCGCTGCGGAACAGTCCACGCTTGCGCAAAACACAGGCCGTCGGCAGGCCTGCCGGTAGCCTGCCGCACGCAATGCAAAAAGCAGCCCGACCCACCAGTAGCCGGACTGCTTTTCGCATCTTGGATATCCTGCCCGGCTGGCTCCATCGAGCCATGCCGGGTTCGATCAGCGCCTGAAGACTCAGTGACCGCCGACGTAGATGAACTTGAACAGGAACAGGGCAGCAATCACCCACATGATCCAGTGCACCTCCTTGACCTTGCCCGTGCACAGCTTGAGTACGGCATAGGTGATGAAGCCGAAGGCCAGACCGTTGGCGATGGAGTAGGTGAAAGGCATCATCAGTGCAGTGACGACCGCCGGTATGGCTTCGGTGGTTTCATCCCACTGCACTTCCGTCAGGTCACGCAGCATCAGGCAGGCCACGAACAGCAGCGCAGGCGCTGTGGCATAGCCGGGCACCACACCGGCCAGCGGCGCGATGAACAGACAGGCCAGGAAGAGCATGGCAACCGTGAGAGCCGTCAGGCCCGTACGACCGCCGGCCTGCACACCGGCAGCGCTCTCCACATAGGCAGTAGTGCTGGAGGTACCCAGGATGGAGCCCACAAAGATCGCGCCCGAATCGGCCAGCAGCGAACGATTGAAACGCCCCATGCGCTCGGGCACCAGCAGGCCGGCGCGACGCGCCACGCCCATCAGCGTGCCGGTGGCATCAAACAGCTCCACCAGGAAGAACACCAGCACCACATTGAGGAAGCCCGTGGTCAGCGCCGTCTTGATGTCGAGCTTCATGAAGGTGGGCTCGATGGAGGGAGGCGCCGAGAAGATGCCGTGAAAGGTGTTGCCACCGAAGAAGAACGAGGCCACGGTCACGGCCAGGATGCCGATCAGCAAGGCGCCCGGCACCTTGAGGCGGTCCAGCACCACGATCAGCAAAAAGCCCAGCAGCGCCATGATGACCTCGGGCTTGTGCAGATCGCCCAGCGTCACATAGGTATTTTGGTCGGCAGCAACCACACCGGCGGTCTTGAGCGCGATCAGCGCCAGGAAAAGACCCAGACCCACGGTGATGGAAACGCGTATGGACTGCGGTATACCCTTGATGATGAGCTCACGCAGGCCCAGCATGGTGCAGATCAGGAACAGACATCCCGAGACGAACACCGCACCCAGTGCAGCCTCCCATGTATAGCCCATCTTGAGCACCACCACATAGGCGAAATAGGCGTTCAGCCCCATGCCCGGCGCCAGCGCAATCGGGTAGTTGGCATACAGCGCCATGATGGTCGAGCCCAGCGCTGCGATCAGGCAGGTGGCGACAAAGACCGAGCCTTTTGGCATGCCCGCATCCCCCAGAATGGAGGGGTTGACGAACATGATGTAGGCCATTGAAAGAAAGGTCGTCAGTCCTGCGACCAGTTCGGTGCGCACATTGGTTTTGTGCTCACTGAGTTTGAATATCCGCTCTGTCCAGTTCATTGCATAGTCTCCGTGTTGTTTTGCATGCGAGGCGCAACGCGAGGAACGCGCCCGGTCCTGCGCCGCCAAATGGACGGCGCAGCACATGGCCTTGCCCCGCGGCAAACAGCCATGACTCAAATGGCTGCCGCCCCGCAAGGCGACAACACCTGTGAGGAAAAACTAGCCAGTGTGCCCTTGAACGGCTTCCACTGCACGCAGGATGGCTTCTGACGTGGCAGGCGCCTGCAGTGGAGGGTTCATGCGGTGCTCGCCGGCGGCCGACACCGCATCGCGAATCGCGAAGAACACCGAGAACGGCAGCAGCAGCGGGGGCTCGCCCACGGCCTTGCTGCGGTGGATGGAGTCTTCATAGTTGTCGCCCTCGAACAGGCGCACATTGAAGACCGGCGGGCAGTCATTGGCCGTGGGAATCTTGTAGGTACTGGGCGCATGGGTCGTGAGCTTTCCGGTTTGCGGATGCCAGACCAGCTCTTCGGTGGTCAGCCAGCCCATGCCCTGAATGAAGGCACCCTCCACCTGGCCCACATCGACAGCCGGGTTCAGCGAACGGCCCACGTCATGCAGCACATCGGCACGCAGCAGCTTCCATTCGCCCGTCAGCGTGTCGATGACCACTTCGCTGACGGCTGCACCATAGGCAAAGTAGAAGAAGGGGTGGCCCTTCATGCGCTTGCCATCCCAGTGCAGGCCGGGCGTGGCATAAAAGCCATCCGACCACAGCTGCACACGCTGCAGATAGGCGGCGCGCACGAGCTCGGCAAACGGCACATTCTGGCCATTGACCTGCACCGCATTGTTGGCAAAGCGCACGTCATGGGCATCGCCGCCATGCAGGCGTGCGGCGCATTCGGCCAGACGCTCGCGCAGCTGGCGTGCGGCATCCTGTGCGGCCTTGCCGTTGAGGTCGGCTCCCGTCGATGCCGCCGTGGCCGAGGTGTTGGCCACCTTGCTGGTATCCGTCGCCGTCACGCGCACATTCTCGAATGCCACGCCCAGCTCATGCGCCACGACCTGCGCCACCTTGGTGTTCAGGCCCTGGCCCATTTCGGTACCGCCATGGTTGACGAGAATGGAGCCATCGGTATAGATATGGACCAGTGCGCCGGCCTGGTTGAAGTGGGCCACATTGAAGGAGATGCCGAACTTCAGCGGCGTCAGCGCCAGGCCGCGCTTGAGCACGGCACTGCCGGCGTTGAAGGCATTCACGGCTGCACGACGCGCACGGTAGTCGCTGGACTCCTCCAGCTCGGCCACCAGCTCGTGAATCACGTTATCGGTCACGACCTGCTCGTAAGGCGTGATGTTGCGCTCGCCCTTGCCGTAGAAGTTGACGCGCCGCACATCGAGCGGATCGCGCCCCAGGCTGCGCGCCACCGTATCCAGGATGTTCTCGATGGCAATCGCGCCCTGAGGTCCGCCAAAGCCACGGAAAGCCGTATTGCTCTGGGTGTTGGTCTTGCCCATATAGCCATGCATGAGCACATCGGGCAGCCAGTAGGTATTGTCGAAATGGCAGAGCGCACGCGTCATCACCGGCGCCGACAGATCGGCAGAGTGACCGGCGCGCGAGACCATGGAGATCTCGGCTCCCAGCACGCGGCCTTCATCGTCATAGCCCACCTCGTACTCATACCAGAAGCAGTGACGGCGACCGGTGATCATGAAGTCGTCGTCGCGGTCCAGACGCAGCTTGACCGGCTTTTGCAGCCGGGTGGCCGCCACGGCCGCCACACACGCGAACAGCGCCGACTGCGATTCCTTGCCACCGAAGCCGCCGCCCATGCGCCGGCATTCCACATGCACGCTGTGCGAAGCCACACCCAGAGCATGAGCCACCAGATGCTGCATCTCGCTGGGATGCTGGGTGGAGCAATGAATATGCACGGCTCCGTCTTCCTTGGGCGTGGCGTAGCTGATCTGCCCTTCCAGATAGAACTGCTCCTGCCCGCCCACATCGAAGGAACCCTTGAGGCGATGCGGCGCGGCATCCATGGCGGCGCGCGCGCCGCCTTCCCGGGTGCTGCGCTCCAGGTGCATGGGCGGCATCACGTACTGGCCCAGCTCATGGGCCTTGCGCGGTGTCAGCACGGGCGGCAGCTCGCTGATGGTGGCCGCAGCCTTGGCCAGGGCGGCCGCACGCCTTGCCGCATCGCGCGAGCGGGCAATCACGGCGAACAGGGGCTGGCCTACGTAGCGGATTTCGCCATCACACAGAATCGGGTCGTCATGAATGATGGAGCCGCAATCGTTGACGCCGGGGATGTCGGCTGCCGTGATCACGTCCACCACTTCGGGCATGGCCCGCACCGCCTCCAGCGCCAGCGCCGTCAAGCGGCCGTGGGCCACGGGGGAGAGGCCCAGGGCGCAATGCAGCGTTCCCTCCAGCTCTGGCAGATCGTCGATATAGGCGGCCTCGCCGGCCACATGCAGATGTGCGGACTCATGCTTGCGGCTGACGCCCACGCGCGCGCCCTGATCATGGGCCTTGGCCTCGGTCACTTCGTCGATGCGATAGGCCTGGTTCTTGCGGTAATCGGCAAAGGCTTCCGCCACCAATTCATTCGACAATTCAAGGGGGTGGTTCATTTCAGACTCCTTGCTCCACGGCGGCGGGAACGACATGGGGCATCACGCTCCAGACACTGGTCGCATCAGTGCCCTGCGGCTGATCGGCGCGCGTTTCCAGCCACAGACGCTGGATCAGGTTCTGCGCCACCTTGAGACGGTAATCGGCGCTGGCACGCATATCGCTCATGGGCTTGAAATCCTGGGCCAGTGCGGCCTGAGCAGCCTTCACGTTCTCCGGGCTCCAGGGCTTGCCGAGCAGGGCCGCTTCCGCGTTGGCAGCTCTTCTGACCGTGGCGGCCATGCCGCCAAAAGCCAGTCGGATGGATTGCACGATATCGCCATCGAGCTCGACGGCAAAGCCGGCGCACAGTGCCGAGATATCGCAGTCGAAGCGCTTGCTGATCTTGTAGCCGCGCACCTGGCGCTGCATGGCCGCCAGCGGCACAGCCAGGGCCTGCACGAACTCTCCGGCCTCCAGCTGGTTCTTCATATAGTCCAGATAGAAATCCGTCAGCGGCATGCGGCGCACGCGCTCGCCCTTGCGCAGCTCGATCTGGGCATCCAGCGCCATCAGCACCGGCGGCGAATCGCCGATAGGCGAACCATTGGCCACATTGCCGCCCATGGTCCCCGCGTGGCGGATGGGCGTGGAGGCAAAGCGCAGCCAGACATCGGTCAGACTGGGCCAGCGTTGCACCAGCGCACTCCAGGCCGATTCCAGCGAGGCACCGGCGCCGATGTACAACTCGCCGCCCTCGGCGTCGGGCCGCACTTCGATGCGCTTCATCTCGGCCACGTCGCCGACATAAATCATGTCGCCCAGGTCGCGAAACTGCTTGTTGACCCAGAGCCCCACATCGGTGGAGCCGGCCACGATGCGGGCCTTGGGCTTGGCCTCGCACAGACCGGCCAGCTCTGCCAGCGTGCGCGGAGCGTGGAAGAAGTCGGTGCGCAGCCCCTGGGGCGCCGCATAGTTCAGACCCGCGTCGCCGGCCTCGGCCTGCAGGCCTTGCAGCGCAGCCACCACGGGCGCCGTATCCAGTCGCACCGCAGGCAGGTCGAACATGCGCTGACCGGCATCGAGAATCGGGCGATAGCCCGTGCAGCGGCACAGATTGCCCGAGAGTTCGTCGGCCAGTTGCTGGCGCGTGGGCTCGCTGCCCTGCTGCTGGTGATGCTCATAGGCCGACCACAGCGTCATCACGATGCCGGGCGTGCAGAAGCCGCATTGCGAACCATGGCACTCCACCATGGCCTGCTGTACCGGATGCAGGCTTTGCGGGCCTGCCGGCTTGCCGGCGCAGGCAGACTTGCCCGCGCACTGGCTCTTGAGGTCTTCCACCGTGAACAAGGCCTTGCCATGCAGGCTTGGCAGAAACTGAATGCAGGCATTGACGGTCTGCAGGCGCAGGCCGTTGATGGCCTCGGTATCGCCGGCTTCGGCCAGCTCGCCGATGACTACCGTGCAGGCACCGCAGTCGCCTTCGTTGCAGCCTTCCTTGGTGCCGGTGCAATGGGCATCCTCGCGCAGCCATTGGAGCACGGAGCGTGTGGGGTGCGGGCCTTGCACTTCCACCACCTCGCCGCGGTGGAAGAAGCGTATCGGTTGAGAGTTCTGACTGGTGCTCATGATCGTGGGACAGGGTGAGATTGAATGCCTGCATGCAAGATGCATTCCAAACGCAGCATTCGTCAAGATCGAAGGCTACGCCTGCATGGGCAGCTTCTCATACAGACGCGCTCATAGGGGCTATGTAGCGCGTCATATATCCGTGACCAAAATCAAGGGAGAACCCGTACAAAACCCGGCTCCCTACGGGTAAATCCCAGGGAATGGAAACCCAGTCACACTCTCTTATCAATAGCTATTAGCGCCTTCCAATAAACAATTTCATAGATAAAACTATCTAAAATCTTTTATTGACAATCGCTTCAAGCTATCAAATTTTCAGGCATCGCCACCATCCGGAGCCGGACGTACAGGCTCGTCGGCATCGAGCTGGCTGAACACCAGCGTTGCCGCCAGCGTCATCAAGGCCACCGTCACAAAGGTGGCGCGAATGGCCTGCATGCGCTCGTCGCTGTGCGCCGGCCACATATCGCTGAAGCCCGTCAGCAAGGCTCCGGCCAGGGCCACGCCCATGCTCATGGCCAGCATCTGCACCATGGACAGCAGGCTGTTGCCGCTGCTCGCAGACTCGCCCTCCATGTCCTTGAGCGTGACCGAATTCATGGCCGAGAACTGCATGGAGTTGAAGCCGCCGAAGATGAACAGCTGCACCAGCAGCAGCCAGACCGGCGTGCCCGGCACCACCAGCCCGAAGGAGGCCAGCATCACCGCCAGCATCACCGAATTGACCTGCAGCACGCGCTTGTAGCCAAAGCGCTGCACCGTGCGCACGGCAATGCGCTTGACCAGCATGCTGCCGGTGACGGTAGCCAGCATCATCAGACCCGCGTTCATGGGCGACATCTTGAGACCGACCTGCAGCATCAACGGAATCAGAAACGGAGCGGCACCGCTGCCGAAACGGGTGAACAGATTGCCCAGCAGGCCCACGCGCAGCGAGCGCACCTTGAACAGGCCCGGCGGAAACAACGGCTCATCCACACGCAGCGCATGCATCCAGTAACTGGCCAGACTGGCCAGACCGAACACCATGAGCACCACCACCAGCGCCATGCCCAGCCCCATGCCGGACAGGCCGTCCAGCGCGATGGAAATGGCCACCATGCCGAAGGCCAGCATGGCGTAGCCCGTGCCGTCAAAGCGGTGCACGGGCACGGGCGCGCTGCGCGGGAACCAGCGCCAGGTGGCCCACAGCCCGATCAGTCCCACGGGCACATTGATCCAGAAGATCCAGTGCCAGCTGGCGTACTCCACCATCCAGCCGCCCAGGGTAGGCCCCAGCAGCGGCCCGACCTGGCCGGGAATGGCGATAAAGCTCATGGCGCGAATGAACTCGCCACGCGGATAGGTGCGCAGCACGGCCAGCCGCCCCACGGGCAGCATCATGGCGCCGCCCACGCCCTGCACCACGCGTGCCGCGATCAGAAACGGCAGGCTGGGCGAGAGCGCGCACAGCACCGAGCCCAGCACAAACAGGCCTATCGCCCAGCCGTAGACGCGCCGCGTGCCAAAGCGGTCGGCCACCCAGCCCGTGGCCGGAATCAGCATGGCCGTGGTCAACGCATAGGCCACGATGACGGACTGCATCTTCATCGGGCTCTCGCCCAGCTCGGTCGCCATGGCCGGCAACGCCGTGTTGAGTATGGTCGCGTCCAGCGACTGCATGAAAAAGCCTATGGCCACCAGCCACAGCAGTCTTTCTTTATGGGGGGCACTATGGTGTGCGGTGGGCATCTCACCCATGGGCAGCTCCGGAACGAGGCGTCAAGGCAACAAAAAAGCCGCTGACAAGCAGCGGCTTAAGCAATATGCAGGCGCCAGACCAGAGCGGCCGGCGCGCGAACAATCATTTCACTCAGACCGAGAAGCTGGAGCCGCAGCCGCAGGTAGTCGAGGCATTGGGGTTCTTGATCACGAACTGAGCGCCTTGCAGGTCTTCCTTGTAGTCGATCTCGGCACCCACCAGATACTGATAGCTCATCGAGTCGATCAGCAGCGAGACACCGTTCTTGGTCATGGTGGTGTCGTCGTCGTTGGTGATCTCGTCGAAGGTGAAACCGTACTGGAAACCGGAGCAGCCACCACCTTGCACAAAAACGCGCAGCTTCAGATCGGGATTGCCTTCTTCGGCAATCAGGTCGGCCACCTTGGCAGCAGCGCTGTCGGTGAAGACGATGGGGGAAGGCATTTCGGTGGTCGTGGTTTCAGCAACGGCGCTCATGGCATTACTCCGTAGTTTCTTGATTGCTTGAAATGGTACAGCAAGGGGCTCGGGAATACCGGCCGCATCTGTTTGTCGCCAGAGCAAGTGGGGGCTTTGCGCAAGCGCTGGACAAGGCTGCACCGCCCATGAAAAAACCGCCTGGAACTTGCATTCGAGGCGGCTTTTCTTGAAAAGACTCCGAAGAGTCTTTCCTGCAGGGGACGCGGATTAACGCTTCGAGAACTGCTTGGCGCGGCGTGCGGAGTGCAGACCGACCTTCTTACGTTCGACTTCACGAGCGTCGCGAGTCACGAAGCCGGCTTGGCTCAGTGCAGGCTTCAGCGCTGCGTCATAGTCGATCAGGGCACGAGTGATGCCGTGACGGGTTGCACCGGCTTGACCGGATTCGCCGCCGCCATGGACGTTCACTTGAATGTCGAAAGTCTCCAGGTTCTCAGTCAGAACCAGGGGTTGCTTTGCGATCATGATGGAGGTTTCGCGGCCGAAGTACTGCTGAATGTCCTTGCCATTCACAGTAATCTTGCCGGAGCCCTTCTTCAGAAACACGCGAGCGACGCTGGACTTGCGACGGCCTGTGCCATTGTTCCAATCACCAATCATCTAGGTCTCCTTAGATTTCCAGAGCCTTAGGCTGCTGTGCGGTATGGGGGTGCTCAGCACCGCCGTAAACCTTCAGCTTCTTGATCATGGCGTAGCCCAGAGGACCCTTGGGCAGCATGCCCTTGACGGCCTTCTCGAGAGCACGGCCAGGGAACTTGGCTTGCAGGTCGCGGAAGTTGGTGGCAGTGATGCCGCCGGGGAAACCGGAGTGACGGTAGTACACCTTGTCCAGGTTCTTGGTACCAGTGACCTTGAGCTTGGAGGCGTTGATGATGACGATGTAGTCACCGGTGTCAACGTGAGGTGTGTAAATGGCCTTGTGCTTGCCGCGCAGACGGAGTGCCACTTCGCTGGCGACACGTCCGAGCACCTTATCGGTGGCGTCAATCACAAACCACTCGTGTTGCACCTCAGCGGGCTTTGCGCTGAATGTAGACATGAGTTTTCTCTTTCAAGAGGGTTTGGCGGTCCCTTTTCCGCGGTCGGTGCTTCTTCTTGAAAAAGACAGGTCTTTTAAAGGAAGCCTCTTAGGCGGGGTTACTCGGACCCATTTAAACTTGGCCCAAGCCTTCGCCGCGGGAACCATAAAATCGCTGCGAAGCCCACCATTATACAAAAACGCCAGAATCTGCGTGTTTTCGTGCAGCAGCCTGTTGTGAAACAGCCCCTAGCGCCTGTTTCTCCCTCTGCACCCAGGCGCCGACAGCCTTTAAAGACCACAGGGTAAAAAGTGCTGTTCCCCTCTTGCCCTGCTGGTTACCATCCATTTCTATGTTCAGTTACCGCCACGCCTTCCATGCAGGCAATCACGCCGATGTGCTCAAGCACACCGTTCTGATTGCCACCGTGCAATACCTCACGCAAAAAGAGGCTGCGCTGACGGTGCTCGACACCCACGGCGGAGCCGGCCTGTACCGCCTGGACGGCGACTACGCCAGCAAGAGCGGCGAGGCCGAAGAAGGCGTGCTGCGCCTGGCTGCCGCCAAGGAGGCCGAGCTGGCCCCGGTGCTGCAGGACTATCTTCAGATGGTGCGTCGCTTCAACCAGGGCAATGCCATCCGCAACTATCCCGGCTCGCCCTTCATCACCCAGGCGCTGCTGCGCGGTCATGACCGTCTCAAGGCCTTTGAGCTGCACCCCACGGACATGCGCTCGCTGACCGGCAACATGGCCCAGCTGGAAGTCAGGCGCCAGGTCGCCATCCTGCACGAGGACGGTTTTGAAGGCGTGAAGAAATTCCTGCCTCCGCCATCGCGCCGCGCATTGCTGCTCTGCGATCCGAGCTACGAACTGAAGACCGACTACGGCCGCGTGCTGGATATGGTGGCGGACAGCCTCAAGCGCTTTCCCACAGGCACTTACGCCGTCTGGTACCCCATCATCCCGCGCCCCGAAGCCCATGACCTGCCCAAGCGCCTCAAGACCATGGCCACCAAGGCCGGCAAGAGCTGGCTGCATGCAACGCTCACGGTCAAGAGCAACAAGACCTCGGAGCGCGGCGGCCTGCCCGCCAGCGGCATGTTTCTGATCAACCCGCCGTTCAATCTCAAGGATCAGCTCAAGCCTGCCATGCCTCAGCTGGTCAAGCTGCTGGGTCAGGACAGCAATGCAGGATTCACGCTGGAGTCTGGCGGCTGATTGCGCGGCTGCGGGTCGGCCCTTGCCGGCCCCCTCTGCAGTCCGGGCGCACCAGCTCCGCCGGCGGTGCGCCTTCAACCGGAAATAAGGTTCAGCGCTTGCGCTTGGCGGTCTGTGAGACCTTGCGCGCGGGCTGATTCGCGGATGCCGCACGCGTCTTGGCGGCTGCAGCGCCCTGCGCCACACTGGGGTGACGCTTTCGGCTCGACGCATTGAGCGTGGCCGGGCACTCGTCTTCATCGGCGTCCAGCTGCCACAGCTCCACGGGCTTGATGCCCAGTCCCAGCATGCCCAGTTCCTGGGCCGCGGCCTTGCTCAGGTCGATGACGCGACCGGGCGCGAAAGGGCCGCGGTCATTGATACGCACCACCACGCTCTTGCCGGTCACGGAGCTGCGCACGCAAACACGCGTCCCGAAAGGCAGGGTCTTGTGCGCTGCCGTCAGGTCCATGCTGTCGAAGCGCTCGCCGCTGGCCGTCTTGCGACCGTGGAACTGCTCGCCATACCAGGAGGCCAGACCCGCCTGATCGCTTTCACGCGGAGGGCTCAGCTCGTACTTGTTGCTGTCTTCGGGCAGGTCTGCCTTGTCGGCATCCGCAGGCTTGTTGGCCTTGACGCCCAGACCTTTGTCGCGATAGTTGCTGCGCGCATAGGCGTCGGGCAGCAGCGGGGCCGAGACCGTGGGCTGCGCGCCCTTTTTCCGGGACTGGCTCTGAGCGACGGGGGGCTGCTCCTCGGGCTTTTCCTGCAGTGGAGCACAGCCGGCCATGGTCGCGGTAACGACGGCAAGACCTATCCACTGACAACAACGCAAGCGCCAAAATTTCGGTTGCACGGGCGCAATCTCCTTGAAAGCTCAAGTGAGAGCCGCCCAAGACCGGCCGCCTCGCAGCCGGCAAGCTTTTGGCTTACAGACCCAGACGGTCGCAGATCTCCAGAGTGGCGACGCTCTGGTTCATCGTATAGAAGTGCAGCCCGGGAGCACCCTGGCTGCGCAACTGCTCGCATAGATGAGTCACGACATCCAGACCGAACGCACGAATGGAAGCGGTGTCATCTCCGAACGCCTGCAGACGCAGACGAATCCAGCGCGGAATCTCGGCACCACATGCATCCGAGAAGCGCATCAGCTGTGTAGAGCTGGTAATCGGCATGATTCCTGGCACGACCGGCACGTCAAGCCCCAGAGCCCTCACCTCATCGACAAAGCGCATGTATGCGTCGGCATTGTAGAAGTATTGCGTGATGGCGGAATCTGCACCAGCGCGCACTTTAGCAACAAATGCGTCCAGATCGCTGCGAGGGGACTTTGCTTGAGGGTGAGTTTCGGGATAGGCGGCAACTTCGATGTGAAACCAGTCGCCGAACTCCTGGCGCACGAATGCCACCAGATCGCTGGCGTACTGGAACTCGCCGCCCAGGCCGTAGCCGCTGGGCAGGTCGCCGCGCAAGGCGACGATGCGCTTGACGCCCATGGCCTTGAGTTCGTTCAGCTCGGCGCGCACTTTTTCATGCGTGGCGCCGATGCAGGAAAAGTGCGAGGCCGCGCCCACACCCTCGTTCTGGATGTCGCGCACCATGGTGAAGGTGCCGGCCTGGGTGGAGCCGCCCGCGCCATAGGTCACGGAGCAGAACTCGGGCTTGCGCGCATACAGGGCCTGGCGCACGCCCACATGCTTGGCAGCGCCTTCGGGCGTCTTGGTGGGAAAAAACTCGAAGCTGACGGGAAAGCTCATGGCGGTCTATGTCTCTGAATCCTGGGTCATGGGCGGGCTCCGAAGACTCGGCACCCGCCACGCTCTTGTGCTCAGCGCTGCTTGCGCTTTCTACTCAACGCTCGTTGCGCTTTTTGCTCAGCGCTCGTTTCGCTTTTTCTGCTTGCTGCGGGCCGGGCCGGGCTGGCCGAAGCTGGCCACCTCGGGGTCTTCATACAGCTCCTGCTTGGCGCGCTGGGCCTTGATGTCGGCACGCGAAGGGCGCTTGGCGGCCGCCTTGACGGCAGGCCTGGCCGCAGCCGCTTCGTCTGCAACGGCCGGGGCCGGAGCCCTGACTTCAGCGCCCTGCTGGGCCCAGACAAAGAATTCGTGATTGCCGTCGCCGCCTTCTATGGGCGAGTCCAGCCACTGCTTGACGCTCAGCCCCAGATCGCCGAGGCAGTCGCGAATGCGCTTTTCGACCTCGGCGTACAAGGCAGTGTCGCGCACGATGCCGCCCTTGCCGATCTGGCCGGGCTGGAGCTCGAACTGGGGCTTGACCAGCATCAGCAGCTGGCCATGGGGCTTGAGCAGCTGCACCACGGCAGGCAGCACCAGGGTCAGCGAGATGAAGGACAGATCTCCGGTCACGAAATCAAAGGCCGGGCTGATGTCGATATTCTCGGTGCCGGGCTTGCGGCGCAGTTCCACCGGAGCCAGGCCCTCGGCCCTGGCCTTGGCCTTGGCGGCGCGCTCGGCCTTGAAGCTCTCGACATCCTGCTCCTTGGCATCGTCGCTGTCGTCATAGTCCTCATCGACCTGACCGCCGTTGCGCATCCAGGCATAGGGAGCGACGGGCTGGGTGTCGTTGTCCTCTTCTTCCTCGATGACTTCGCACAGCGCCTCGTCGCAGGCTTTTTCCAGCAGCTCGGGCGTCAGCGCGCGGGCGTTGAAGCCCTCGACGCAGACCACGCGCTCGTCATTTTTCAGGCACTCATGCAGCTGGCCGTGGCCCACGTCGATGCCGATGACCTGGGTTGCACCGGCCTGCAGCAGGCAATCGGTGAAGCCGCCCGTGCTCTGGCCCACGTCCAGACAGCGCAAACCCTTGACGCTCAGGCCGGTCGCGGCCAGCGCGCCTTCGAGCTTGAGCCCGCCGCGCGAGATGTATTTGGCCTCGGCGGCGTCCAGCAGCTGCAGCTCGGCACCGGCAGGAATGTCATCGCCGTTCTTGGCCACCTTCTTCCAGGGCGCCAGCGGCGTCAGGCGCCACTCCACACCCGAGGCGATCAGGCGCTGGGCCTGGGAACGGGTGGCAGCATGACCTGCTTCAACCAGAAAAACATCTGCGCGCATAGCGTCGCTTCCTTTGAAATAAACCGGCGCCAGGCGCTGCACAAAGGTGCAGCGGGCAAAGAAATCTTTTGAGATAGCTGCTTTCGCTTGATACATCCTGATTTCAGATAAATATTCACCTGAAATCTATATATAACGTGCGCAAGCAGCTATTAAATTTAAATAACGACAGCCGCTCACTAATACTGGCAGAGCCTAGCAAAGTGACAGCGAGCAAGCGCCGCCGCGCAGCAAAGCTGTCGTCCCCCTCCCCTAGCGCGCAGCGCGTAGAGAGAGAGGGGGAAGGCGCAAAGCGCCTCAGGGGGTGCTATTAATAGCGGTAAGTTTCAGGCTTGTAAGGGCCTTGCTTGCTCACGCCGATATAAGCGGCTTGCTCGTCGCTCAGCTCGGTCAGCATGGCACCGACCTTCTTCAGGTGCAGGCGGGCGACCTTTTCGTCCAGGATCTTGGGCAGCACATAGACCTTGCCCACTTCGTAGGCATCGGGGCGGGTGAACAGCTCGATCTGCGCCAGGGTCTGGTTGGCGAAGGAGTTGGACATCACAAAGCTGGGGTGGCCGGTGGCGCAGCCCAGGTTCACCAGACGGCCCTTGGCCAGCAGGGTGATCTTCTTGCCGTCGGGAAACTCGATCTGGTCCACCTGGGGCTTCACTTCTTCCCACTTGTACTTTTCGATCGAAGCCACATCGATTTCGTTGTCGAAGTGACCGATGTTGCAGACGATGGCCTGATCCTTCATGGCAACCATGTGCTCGTGGCGGATGATGTCCTTGTTGCCGGTGGTGGTCACGAAGATGTCGGCCTTGTCGGCAGCGTATTCCATGGTCACGACCTTGTAGCCTTCCATGGCGGCCTGCAGGGCGTTGATGGGGTCGATCTCTGTCACCCACACCTGGGCCGACAGCGCGCGCAGAGCCTGGGCGGAGCCCTTGCCCACGTCGCCGTAGCCGGCCACGCAAGCCACCTTGCCGGCGATCATCACGTCGGTGGCGCGCTTGATGCCGTCCACCAGCGATTCGCGGCAGCCGTACAGGTTGTCGAACTTGGACTTGGTCACCGAGTCGTTGACGTTGATGGCGCGGAACAGCAGCGTGCCCTTGGCCGACATTTCGTTCAGGCGGTGCACACCGGTGGTGGTTTCCTCGGTCACGCCCATGATCTGGGCCGACTTGCGGCTGTACCAGGTGGGGTCCACGGCCAGCTTGGCCTTGATGGCGGCGAAGACGATGCGCTCTTCTTCCGAGCCGGGGTTGGCCAGCACGGACAGGTCCTTCTCGGCGCGCTTGCCCAGGTGCATGAGCATGGTGGCATCGCCGCCGTCGTCCAGGATCATGTTGGGGCCTTCGCCTTCGGTGCCGGCAGCACCGAATTCAAAGATGGAGTGGGTGTAGTTCCAGTAGTCTTCCAGCGACTCGCCCTTGATGGCGTAGACAGGCACGCCGGTTTCGGCGATGGCGGCAGCTGCGTGGTCCTGGGTCGAGAAGATGTTGCACGAGGCCCAGCGCACTTGTGCGCCCAGAGCCGTCAGCGTCTCGATCAGCACGGCCGTCTGGATGGTCATGTGCAGCGAGCCTGTGATGCGCGCGCCCTTCAGGGGCTGGGCAGCGGCGAACTCCTCGCGCACGGCCATCAGACCGGGCATTTCGGTTTCGGCGATCCTGATTTCCTTGCGGCCCCAGGCAGCCAGGGAAATATCGGTAATGGCCGAATCAGCGGGGTTGAAGCGCACGGCAGCGTTCATGGTTTTCTCCAAATCTTGAATGAAAAACCACGTTCTGCAGCAGAGGGGGAATAAACCGGCTCACCGCACAGAAAGCGTGGGCGAGCGTCGTTGCGGGATGAAATCCGAGCCTCACGCCCCGCGCAGACCAGCTCATGGCTGGCTGGGGAACGCTGCAACGCTCCTCGGATGGAGGGCGATTATAAGGGAATCAGCCTTCCAGGCCCACCAAGCGATAACCGACTTGCAACTCGGTTACCAGATGCCGGGGCTGGGCCGGATCGCTCTCTATCTTCTGGCGCAGGTTGGCCATGTGCACGCGCAGATAGTGAGGGCGGTCCAGATACTCCGCCCCCCAGACCTGCAGCAGCAGCTGGCGATGCGTCAGCACCTTGCCATGGCCGGCAATCAGCGTCGCCAGCAGACGGAACTCTATGGGCGTCAGGTGCACGGCCACTCCGTCACGCTTGACATCGTGCGCCGCCAGATCCACCTCCACCGCGCCGAAACGCGCACAGTTGCCGGGCTTGTCTGCCGCCGATGCCTGCTGGCGGCGGCGCAGCATCACGCGCAACCTGGCCAGCAGCTCGGGCACGCCAAAGGGCTTGGTCAGGTAATCATCGGCACCGGCGTCCAGCGCCGCCACCTTTTCCTCTTCCCGCTCGCGCGCGGACAGGATCAGAATCGGCAACTGGCTCCAGCCGCGCAGCTCGGCAATCACGGTCTTGCCATCGGCATCGGGCAGCCCCAGGTCCAGCACCACGGCGTCGGGCTGTCGGCTGGCGGCCTCGATCAGGCCGCGCCTGGCGGTTTCGGACTCGAACACCTGCCAGCCTTCGTCCTCCAGTGCCAGGCGGACAAAGCGGCGGATGCTGGCGTCGTCTTCAATCAGCAAAATGCGGGGGGCGGAGCTCGTCATGTCGGGATTTCAATTGATGCACGAGATTGTCGGCTCATTCGTCCATGGCCGGTTGCTCGGGCACGGGCAGGTGTACGCTGAAAATGGTGCCCGGCCCGGGGTCTGCCGCCGCCACCCGCAATCTGCCGCCATGGGCTTGCACAATGCGCTGAGCCAGAGCCAGCCCGAGCCCCATGCCAAACACGGCACTCTCCGCCTGCCCACGGGTAAACGGCTCGAACAGTTGCTCAGCCGACAGATGCCCGGGCAGGCCCGGCCCCGCGTCCTGCACGCTCAGCACACAGTCGCCGTCGGTCACGCTGGCGCCCATGGTGATCGTCGTGCCTTCGGGCGTGTACTTGATGGCGTTGTCCAGCAGATTGACCAGCACACGCTCCATCAGCACGGCATCGAGCTGCAGCAAGGGCAGATCTGCCGGCAGCGAGGTCTGCAGCACATGAGCGGCCAGTCGCTCGCGCATCTGCGCCAGCGCGCTACCCACCAGCTCGTCCACCGGCAGCCATTCGCGCTTGAGCTGCACACCGCCTTGCTGCAGGCGCGCCATGGCCAGCAGGTTGTCCACCAGTTGCTGCAGCGCCTGAGCCTGATTGCGAATCTGCACCAGCATATGATGCGCCGGCCCTTGCGGCGCATGCGGCAAGGCCGCCTGGGCCGCACCCAGAATGCCCGTCAGCGGCGTACGCAGATCATGCGAGACAGCCGAGAGCAAGGTGTTGCGCATGCGCTCGCCCTCCATGGCGATCTGGGTCTGCTGCGCCACCTCCACAAAGTGCACACGCTCCAATGCCAGGGCGATCTGGCTGGCACAGGCTTCAAGCAGGCGTCGCTCCTCAGGCACTCGCAATCGTTGCGGCGCACGCAACTGCAGCACCAGCACGCCGCGCGAGCGCACGGGCGCCATCAGCGGTACATAAAGCGCCGGCGCGGCAGCCAGGGTATCGGTGCCGTGGCCGGCCATCTGGCCATGCTCCATGCTCCAGCGACCCACGCTGGTGTCGATCTGGGCTTCGCTGCCATGCGCCAGCTGCAAGCGCTCATCGGCATCGGGCACCAGCAGCCCGGTCTGGGCATCAAAAACGCCTGAAATCGTAGCCAGCGCAATTTGCGTGACCTGCTCCTGCGTCAGCGCACCCGACAGATCACGCGCCAGCCTGGCCAGCGCGCCGGCACGTCGTTCGCGCTCTGCGGCCACGCGCGCCTCGTGGCGCAGCCGCGCCGTCAGCTGGCCGCAGACCAGGGCCACACCCAGCATCAGGCTGAAGGTGAACAGGTATTGCGTATCGTTGACGCTGAAAGAGTTGCGCGGCGGCACAAAATAAAAATCGAACAGCAGCACCGACAACAGGGCCGCCCATGCTCCGGGGCCGCGCCCCCAGCGCACGGCGGACAGCACCACCACCAGCAGGAAAAGCATGACCACATTGGCCGGGTCGAACACCCGCAGCAGCAGCTCCGCCACCGCCGTAGCGGCCAGGCATGCCAAGGTCACGCCCGCGTAGCCCTTCCACGGAATGGTCTTTTCACGCGCCGCCGGCAATCGCAAGGTGCTGTCATTCTTGCTTTGCTTGACGGACAGCAGCAGCACGTCCAGGCCGGGATCCAGCGCCGCAATCTGTTCGGACAGGCTGGAGGCACGCCAGCGCAGCCAGCGGCTCAAAGGTTCATGCACACGTGCCAGCACCAGATGACTGGCATTGCGCTCACGCGCAAAGTCCACCAGAGCCTGGGCCACATGGGCACCTGGAATCGTGGCCGTTTCCGCGCCCAGGCGCGCAGCCAGCGCCAGGGTCTTGAGCACGGCCTCCTGCGCCGCCCGAGGCCGATGCTGGCGCTCCGGAGCATCCACGTAGACCACCACCCAGTCGGCCTCCAGCCGCCTTGCCAGGCGTGCCACCTGGCGCACCAGGGCATCGTCACCGGCGCGGCCGCCGACGCCCACCAGCAGGCGCTCGCGCGTGGGCCAGACATCGCCGATGGAGCGCTCGCGGCGGTAGTCGCGCATGTCTTCATCGACACGATCTGCCGTGCGGCGCAAGGCCAGCTCGCGCAGTGCCAGCAAATTGCCCTGGCGAAAGAAGTTGCGCGAGGCCCGCTCGGCCTGCTCCAGCGGATAGACCTTGCCCGACTTGAGGCGCTTGAGCAGCTCTTCGGGTGGAATGTCGACCACGATGACCTCGTCGGCATCGTCAAAGATATGGTCGGGAACGGTCTCATGGACCTGTATGCCCACAATGCCGCCCACCACATCATTGAGGCTTTCCAGGTGCTGGACGTTGAGCGTGGTCCACACCTCGATACCCGCCTCCAGCAGCTCCTGCACATCCTGCCAGCGCTTGGGATGGCGTGAGCCGCTCACATTGCTGTGTGCCAGCTCGTCGAGCAGCAGCACCTCCGGGCGGCGTGCCAGAGCTGCATCGAGATCGAACTCGTCCAGCTGCCTGCCCTGGTAGGCCAGCGTGCGCCGCGGCAGCAGCTCCAGGTCATGCAGTTGCTGCTCGGTCTCGGCACGGCCATGCGTTTCCACCAGCCCCACCAGAACCTTGCGCCCGGCCTGCCGCTCGCGCTGCGCGGCCGCCAGCATGGAATAGGTCTTGCCCACTCCGGCATTGGAGCCGAAGTAGATGCGCAGCTTGCCGAGATGGGCGCGCTGCCGGTCTGCCTGAAGTTGAGCGACCAACGCGTCGGGGTCGGGGCGCTGCGCGGCGGATGAAGGTGTGGATGAAGGCATCAGGCGATCAGCGTATCACTCAAGCCCGGTCAGAACCCGGCACTCAGGCCAAGCAGCCAGCCGCTGCGCGCCAGATCACGCCATTGGCCACGACTGTTGACGGCGCTGTAGTACCTGGCATCGGCCGAGGTGCCCGCGTACGCAAGCGATGCTGTCCATGGGCCCCAGGCCCTGGATAGCGAGATGCGCCAGTCGGCATAGGAAACATCGCTGTAGTTGCGCACCCAGGTATAGCCGCCATGCAGGCCCAAGGTGGCGAGATCGCCCAGCGGATGCTGATAGTTCAGATCCAGATACTGGCTGCCGCGACTGCTGCCCGCTGGTTGCAGCGCAGTGGCGAACGCCGAGTCGGCGGTACTCTCGCCCAGGCCGAAATAAGGCGTCAGCGCCACAGACCATTTGATGCTCAGACCACCATGAGTCGTCCCCAGATAGAGCTCGGTGGTGTCAAAGCGTTTGCTGCTGCCATCGCTTGCGCCCAGGCGGGCGCCGGGATAGCGGTACTGCAAAACCCCGGCATCCAGCAACCAGTCAGGCACGAGCTCGCCGCGCCAGCCACCATAGATATCGTGCTCCAGCCCCTGGCCCCGGCCGTAGCTGTTGGTAGAGACATTGGACAGCGACGTGCCCAGATAGAAGCCCTTGGGCAAGGCCAGTTCCACTGCGCCCTGCACGGCCGCACCTTGCCAGGTCTGCGAGATGCCGCGAAAGCGGTAGTCACTGATCAGGCTCAGCGAGCCGGTCAGGGAAGACTTGCTGTCGGCCGGCACAGCAGCTGTGGTTTCAGAAGCAGATTGCGCTGTTGCCTCCTCGGCAGCAGAGGAATTGGCACAGCTCAAGGCAGTCATCAACAACGCAGAGCTGATGACCCAGGAACGCGATGTGTGAAATGTTTTTTGGGGAAGGGAAAGACGCATGATGGTGAAGCAAACAGATCAGACTTGCCGCGCCCGCCGGGGACGCGGACAAGCCAGAGAAACGAGAGAGCAAGGCCTGGATAGGACTTAGACGAGGCCCAGAACGGTCAGCAGCATGTCGATGAGCTTGATGCCCACAAACGGCACGATCAGCCCGCCCAGGCCATAGATCAGCAGGTTTCGGCGCAGCAGCAGGGCCGCACCCACGGCGCGATACTGCACACCACGCAAGGCCAGCGGCACCAGGGCGATGATGATCAGTGCATTGAAGATCACGGCACTCAGGATCGCGGAATCCGCGCTGTGCAGCTGCATCACGTTGAGCGAGGCCAGTTGCGGATAAGTGCCCACAAAGGCGGCCGGAATGATGGCGAAATACTTGGCCACATCGTTGGCAATGCTGAAGGTGGTCAGCGCGCCGCGTGTCATCAGCATCTGCTTGCCGGTTTCCACCACCTCGATCAGCTTGGTGGGGTTGCTGTCCAGATCCACCATGTTGCCGGCCTCTTTGGCAGCCTGGGTGCCGCTGTTCATGGCCACGGCCACATCGGCCTGGGCCAGGGCCGGCGCATCGTTGGTTCCGTCCCCCGTCATTGCCACCAGGCGGCCCGCCGCCTGGTGCGAGCGGATCAGCTGCAGCTTGTCTTCGGGCTTGGCTTCGGCAAGGTAGTCATCCACCCCGGCCTCGGCGGCAATGGCAGCTGCCGTCAGCGGGTTGTCGCCCGTCACCATCACCGTCTTTATGCCCATGCGGCGCAGTTCGGCAAATCGGTCACGCATGCCTGGCTTGACGATGTCCTTGAGCTCGATCACGCCCAGCACCTTGGCGCCATCGGCCACCACCAAAGGCGTGCTGCCCTTGCGCGAGACGTTATCCACGGACAGTTGCACCTGAGCCGGGAAGCTGCCTCCCAGCGCCTCGACATGCCGGCGCACGGCATCGGCGGCTCCCTTGCGCAAGCTGCGCAAGCCTTGCGGGCTCTGCAGATCCACCCCACTCATACGCGTCTGTGCGGTAAAGGGGACGAACTCGCCCGGAAAATCCGCACTGCTGCGATCGGGCAAGCCATGGCGCTCCCTGGCCAGAGCCACCACGCTGCGGCCTTCAGGTGTTTCATCTGCCAGAGATGACAGCTGTGCGGCTTCGGCCAGTTGCGCGGCGCTCATTCCGGGAGCCGGCAGAAACTCGCAGGCCTGGCGGTTTCCCAGGGTGATGGTGCCGGTCTTGTCCAGCAGCAGCACGTCCACATCACCGGCAGCCTCCACGGCCCGGCCCGAAGTGGCAATGACATTGGCCTGCATCATGCGGCTCATGCCCGCCACGCCAATGGCCGACAGCAGGCCGCCAATGGTGGTCGGAATCAGGCAGACCAGCAGCGCAATCAGCACGGCAATACCGACCACCGAGCCCGTTCCGGCCTGTGACACCGCAAAGGCCGAGAAAGGCCACAGCGTGACGATGACCAGCAGAAAGACCAGCGTCAGCCCTACGAGCAAAATCGTCAGAGCCATCTCGTTCGGAGTCTTCTGGCGCTTGGCCGACTCGACCATGGAGATCATGCGATCCAGAAACGACTCGCCGGGGTTTACCGTGACTTCCACCACCAGCCAGTCCGACAGCACGCGCGTGCCGCCGGTCACCGACGAGAAGTCGCCTCCGGCCTCGCGGATCACGGGTGCGGATTCGCCGGTGATCGCGCTTTCGTCCACCGAAGCAACGCCTTCTATCACCGTACCGTCAAGCGCAATCGTGTCGCCGGCTTCCACGAAGATGACCACGCCCTTGCGCAGTTCGCTGGCGCGCATGGGAATCCATGAGCTGCCGAAATGCGGTTGCTGCAGCAGCTTGGCCACGGTATCGCGCTTCATGCCGCGCAGGCTGGCGGCCTGGGCGCGGCTGCGGCCCTCGGCCAATGCTTCGGCAAAGTTGGCAAACAGCACGGTGAACCACAGCCACAGCGCAATCGCCAGAACAAAGCCGCTGTTCTCGCTGCCCGGCTCCATCAGGCTCTGCCACCACAACAGACTGCTCAGGATCGCGCCCAGATACACCACAAACATCACTGGGTTGGCCCACTGCGTACGCGGCGAGAGTTTGCGCACCGCATCTCCCAGAGCCGACTTCACCAGCCTGGCATCGAGCAGGCTGCGGCCTGCCGTCATTTTCTTTGTGCTCATGGCTTACTCCTTCACTGCGCTGCTAGCGGGCTGCAAGGCGTCCAGCGCCAGATTGAGCTGCAGCACATTCACGCGCGGCTCCCCCAGCAAACCCAGGCTGCGCTTCTCCGTGGCCTGGGCCAGCAGCTCCTGCAGCCTGGCCTGGGGCAGCTGACGTGCCTGCGCCACACGAGCTAGCTGAAGCAGGGCATTGGCCATCGAGATATGCGGGTCCAGGCCCGATGCCGACGCCGTGACCGCATCCACCGGCACCGCCAGGTCTGCGGGCAGACCGTTATCGGCGCGGTACTGCGCGACACGCTGCGCCACGGCTTCGGACAGGTCCTTGTGCGTTGCCCCCTGGTTGCTGGCACCAGACAGGCCGGCGTTGTAGGGATCCGCCATGTTTGCCCCGTCCTGGTTCGGATCGGGAGCGACCGTGGCGCTGGGACGGCCATGGAAGTACTGCGGCCCGGTGAATTGCTGGCCGATCAGAGCAGAGCCCACGATCCGGCCCTGGCGCTCGATCAGGCTGCCATTGGCTGCATGGGGAAACAGTGCCTGCGCCACACCCGTGGTCAGCAAGGGATAGGCAATGCCGGAGACCGCCATCACCAGCAGGGCCGTGCGCACGCTGCTGCCCAGCAGACGTGGCCAGGAGGCGGATTGCGCCTCGGGCTGCGCTTGTGCATGGCTTGACAGCACGGAAGCGCAAAGAGTTTGAGTCGATGTTTTCATGATTTGCTCCCTGGTCTGCAGCCGTGCATGGACTGCAGACCATTGGCATCGATTGGATAGAACGTTAGGCGTACAGCTGAGCCACCAGCATTTGCAGGTGCTCGATCACGGGCCCCAGGGCCAGCGCCGGCAGAAAGGTCAGACCGCCCACCACCAACACCACGAACACCAGCAGACCCATGAACAGCGGTGTGGCCGTGGGGAAAGTACCCGGGCCTGCGGGCACGGTGGCCTTGGCAGCCAGGCTGCCGGCAACGGCCAGCATGGGCAGCAGCGTCAGGAAGCGCCCCGCCAGCATGGCCAGGCCCGTGGTGGTGTTGAAGAAGGGCGTGTTGGCATTCAGCCCTGCAAAGGCCGAGCCGTTGTTGGCCGTGGCTGAGGCATAGGCGTAGAGAATCTCCGAGAAGCCATGCGGGCCGCGGTTGTTGAGGCTGGCTGCAGCATCCGGCCAGAGCGCGGCCAGCGCCGTGAAGCCCAGAATGCTGGCCGGCGGCACCAGCACCGCAAGCATGACCAGCTTGATCTCGCGCACCTCGATCTTCTTGCCCAGGAATTCAGGGGTACGGCCAATCATCATGCCGGCCAGAAACACCGTGAGGATGGCGTACTGAATCAGGTTGATCAGCCCCACGCCGTCACCGCCGAAGACGCAGTTGAGCATCATCTGTGCCAGCGGCGTGATGCCGCCCAGCGGCGTCAGCGAATCATGCATGGCGTTGACCGAACCCGTGGTGGCCGCTGTCGTGGTGGCCACAAACAAGGCTGTATCGGCAATGCCGAAGCGCAGCTCCTTGCCCTCCATATTGCCGCCGCTCTGGGTCAGGCTGTATTGCTGATCGGCTCCGGCGCGCGCCAGCAGCTGGCTGCCGTTTTGCTCGGCCACAAACACCAGGCTCAGAAAGCCGACGAACATCACCATGCAGGCCGCGAACAGCACCCAGCCCTGCTTGCGGCGCAGCAGCATGGAGCCAAAGGCGTAGGTCATGCCGGCCGGGATCAGCAGCATCGAGAGAATGTGCAGCAGATTGGTCAGCGGCGTCGGATTCTCGAACGGATGGGCTGCATTCATGCCGAAGAAGCCGCCGCCATTCGTGCCCAGATGCTTGATGCTCTCCAGGCTGGCCACGGGCCCCATCAGCAGCTGCTGGCGGCCACCTTCGAGCGTCGTCGCCACGGTTTCGGCGTGCAGGGTCTGCGGGATGCCCTGCCAGACATAGACCAGGGCCATGATGAAGGACAACGGCAGCAACACACGCCAGAACACGCGCACGAAGTCGACCCAGAAGTTGCCGATATCCTGTGCGCTTGACCGCGCCAGACCGCGCACAAAACCGGCGCCCGCGGCGACACCGGTGGTGGCACCGGCAAACATCAGGAAGGTGATGACCACCATCTGCGTCGCATTGCTCAGGCTGTTCTCACCCGCGTAGGCCTGCCAGTTGGTATTGGTGATGAAGGAAGCTGCGGTGTTGAAAGCCAGGTCGGGCGCCTGCGCCGCAATCTCCAGCGGGTTCAGCGGCAGCGCGCCCTGCAGGCGCAGCAGCAGATAACCCAGCAGCATCATCAGCGCATTGCTCAGGACCAGAGCGGCGCCATAGCGCTTCCAGCCCATGCGCTCCTGCGGATTCACGCCCATGACCCGGTAGCTCAGGCGCTCCAGCCAGCCATGACGCTCGCTGGTAAAGCAGCGCGCCAGCCACTGGCCCATGGGTATGGTCAGCAAGGTTGCCGCAGTCAGCACGGCGGCAAATTCCATCCAGGGTAACCACATGATGTACCCCTTTCAAAGACGCGCCAGGGCGCGCACAAAGCCCAGCAGTCCGACAAAGCAGACCACCGTCAGGCTCACAAAAATCAGGTCTTGCAGCACTTGCATGGCAGCCCCTTCAGAATTTCTCGGGGCGCAGCAGCGCATAGCCCAAATAGGCAAACAGCCCCAGCGCCGTCAGGGCGGCCAGGGCTTCGATCCAGGTGATGCTCATTTCATTCCTCCCGCAAGCCGTTCACGCGGCTTGATTGCGATGGAGGAACTGTAGAAATTCGCCCGTCAAGAACGGGTAGAGATTGGGCTTGCCGATATCAAGACGGCATCAAGAAGCGGCCCGATTCGCGGCCGCAACCCCGGCCAGCCACTGCACGCGCAAGGCCAGCGCGATGACCAGAGCCAGCACAGCCAAGGCCACGGAGCCGACGCCCGTCCAGCCCCAGCGCGACCAGAACCAGCCCGCCCCGGCCCCCAGCACGCTGGAGCCCATGTAATAGCCCCAGAGGTATAGCGATGATGCGTGCCCCTTGGACTGCGTGGCCAGCCGCCCCACCCAGCCGCTGGCCACCGAATGCGCGACAAAGAAGCCGGCCGTCAGCAGGACGATGCCGAGCACGATGACGGCCAGGGGCTGAAACAGGGTCAGAACCACGCCAGCGGCCATCAGCAAAGCGCCTGCGACCAGCACCGGCCCGCGGCCCAGCCTGTCGGCCAGCCCTCCGGCAATCGGCGAAGCCGCCGTACCCAGCAGGTAGGCGTAGAAGATATGGCTGATCTGCAGCTGGCTCAGACCATAGGGCGAAGCACCGAGCAGAAAGCCGGCATAGTTGTAGATGCTGACAAACACGCCCATCAGGCCAAAGGCGATCAGGAACAGCAGTGGCAGGCCCGGGTGGCGCAGATGCAGACCCCAGGCCTGCAGGTGATACCGGGCCCCCAGCCCGGTCTTCTTGATGAAGTTGCGCGAGCTGGGCAGCAGCCAGACAAAGCCCAGGGCGGCCAGCAGGTCAAGCACCGAAAGCGCAGCCATGGCGTGGCGCCAGCCCCAGAACTCGGTCATGGCGCTCATGCCGACCCGGCCCAGCATGCCGCCCAGAGCCGTGCCGCCCACATACAGGCCCATGGCAAAGCCCAGGCCGGGCGGATCGATCTCCTCGGACAGATAGGCCATGGCCACGGCGGGCACGCCACCCAGCAGCAGGCCTTCCAGCGCGCGTGCAGCCAGCAGCGCATGCCACTGCGGCATCAACGAAGCCAGCAGATTGCACAGCGCCGCCAGCGCCATGGAGATGAACATCAGCTTGCGCCGCCCCAGCCCCTCGGACAAGGCCCCTGCCAGCACGATGGAGCCTGCCAGGCAGGCCGTGGATACCGACAGCGCCAGCGCGCTCTGGGCCGGGCTGACGGCAAAGCTGTGGGCCAGCTCCGGCAGCAGCGGCTGCACGCAGTACAGCAGGGAGAAGGTGGCAAACCCCGCCAGGAACAGCGCCATGCTGACCCGCCAGTACTCGGGCGTGCCGCGCTTGATCCATACCGGGGCGGCAAAGGCTGGAGACTGGGCAGGTAAGGATGGGTTCACATCCTGCGGGGCGCTGTTCATGACGGGAAAATGAGGACCGGAGACAAGGCCCCTATTGTGCTGTGCATCTGCCGGCAGCCACAGCCGCCGGCCTCGCTCAATGGCGTCGCCGGGCCCGCATTTGCCGGAGCATCTCCATGAATTGGCCCTGCCGTTAAAATAAGCGCCCTCAAGACTTATTCACAGGTCTGCCCTGCATGGGTGCGGGCCTGGTGCGGCAAACGAACCGCCGCACCTTTTGTTGTCACAGCCGGCGTTCTCCGGCTGTATTTACAGCTCTCAATACTGTGTCATACGCCCCAGAAACCCGGCGCCGTCGTACGTTCGCCATCATCTCCCACCCGGACGCGGGTAAGACCACGCTGACCGAAAAGCTGCTGCTGTTCTCGGGCGCGATCCAGATTGCCGGCGCCGTCAAGGGCCGCAAGGCATCGCGTCATGCCACCTCCGACTGGATGGAAATCGAAAAGCAGCGCGGCATCTCGGTGGCCTCGTCGGTGATGCAGATGAGCTACCGCGACCATGTGATCAACCTGCTCGACACTCCCGGCCACAAGGACTTCTCGGAAGACACCTACCGCGTGCTGACGGCCGTGGACTCGGCGCTGATGGTGATCGACGCGGCCAACGGCGTGGAGTCGCAGACCCGCCGCCTGATCGAGGTCTGCCGCCAGCGCAACACGCCCATCATCTCCTTCGTCAACAAGTTCGACCGTGAAGTGCGCGACCCGCTGGACATCATGGACGAAGTCGAGCGCGAACTGGGCATGCCCTGCTGCCCCATCACCTGGCCCGTGGGTCAGGGCAAGAGCTTCGGCGGCATCATCAATCTGCAGACGCAGAGCATGACGGTGTTTGCCGCCGGCAGCGAAAAGCGCCCCGAAGACTTCGAAGTCATCCCGCTGACGGAAGTCGACAGGCTGCGCGCCCGCTTCGGCCAGGCCTACGACGATGCCATCGAGAGCATGGAACTGGCCCAGGGCGCATCGGCCGAATGGGATCACCAGGCGTTTCTGGAAGGCAAGCTGACCCCCGTGTTCTTCGGCTCCGGCGTGAACAACTTCGGTGTGATGGAGGTGCTGAACGCCGTGGTCGACATGTCGCCCCCGCCCGGCCCGCGCGTTGCCTTCACCGAAGTGAACCGCCAGCGCGAAGAAGTCACCATCAAACCCGAAGACAAGACCTTCGCAGGCGTGGTGTTCAAGGTGCAGGCGAACATGGATGCCAATCACCGCGACCGCATCGCCTTTGTGCGCGTGGCCAGCGGCAAGTACACGCCCGGCATGAAGATGAAGGTGCAGCGCACCGGCAAGGAGCTGCGTCCCACGTCCGTGGTGACCTTCATGTCGCAGCGCCGCGAGGCCGTCGACGAGGCCTATGCGGGCGACATCATCGGCTTCACGATTCACGGCGGCGTGCAGCTGGGCGACTCCATCACCGACGGCCCCAATCTGCAGTTCACCGGCCTGCCCTTCTTCGCGCCCGAAATGTTCATGACCGTGGTGCTCAAGAACCCGCTGCGTACCAAGCAGCTGCAGCAAGGCCTGATGCAGCTGGGCGAGGAAGGCGCGATTCAGGTCTTCAAGCCCGATGTCGGCGGCAACATGCTGCTGGGCGCCGTGGGTCAGCTGCAGTTCGAAGTGGTGCAGCACCGCCTGAAGACCGAGTACGACTGCGACGTCCGCCTGGAAGGCTGCCAGTACACCGGGGCGCGCTGGATCACGGCCGATTCGCCCGCCGAACTGCGCGAGTTCGAGAACGCCTACCCCATGCGCCTGGCGCACGATGCGGCCGACACCCTGGCCTATCTGTGCACCAGCCCCTATGACGTGCGCCTGGCACAGGAGCGCTTCCCCAAGATCCACTTCCACCCGCTGCGCGAGCATGCGGGCCTGGCACTAGGCTCAGCGAACTGAGCGCGATCCCCCTGAGGCGCTTCGCCTAGGCGGCCCCGCGCCTTCCCCCTCTCTGGCTTCGCCGGAGGGGGACGACGCCCTGAGCGCAAGGGGCTGCCCTTGCTCGGCGTCCCGCCGATGGGCCGCGCCAGGTTCAAGCGTCTTTTGCAATGCATTGAGAGTTTGTTGTGAGCCAAGAATTTCTGCGCCCTTTGTCTGAACTGCAGACACCTGCCAAGCTGCTGGGCGTGCTGACCGATATCGACGACACGCTGACCACCGACGGCGTGGTGCCCGAGCATGTGGTGGCCGCCATTGCGCGCCTCAAGGATGCGGGTCTGAAAGTGGTGCCCATCACCGGCCGTCCCGTGGGCTGGAGCGTGCCGTTTGCATCGGCCTGGCCCGTGGACGCCATCGTGGCCGAAAACGGTGCCGTGGCCCTGCGCCGCAATGCCCAGGGCGGCCTGGACAAGCTCTACCAGCAATCTGCCGATGAGCGTGCCCGCAACTTTGCCCGCATGCAGCAGGTACTCAAGCAGATCGAGGCCACCGTGCCAGGCGCCAAACGCGCCACGGACTCGGCCGGCCGCGAATGCGATATCGCCGTGGATCACAGCGAATTCACGAACATGCCCCAGACACAGATCGATGAATGCGTGGCCATCATGAAGGCGGCCGGCATGAATGCCACCGTCAGCTCCATCCACATCAACGGCTGGTTCGGCGAGCACAACAAGCTCGAAGGCGCGCGCTGGATCGCTCGCGAGCTGTTCGACATCGATCTGGACGCCACGCTGGCGCGCTGGGTGTATATCGGCGACTCGACCAACGACCAGCAGATGTTCGAGCACATGCCCCACAGCGTGGGCGTGGCCAATATCGCGCGCTTCGTGCCCCAGCTCAGGCATCTGCCACGCCATGTGACCACGGCCGAGCGCGGCGACGGTTTTGTGCAGCTCGTGGATCGTTTGCTGGATCAACAGAAATAGTAGCTGCAACCGCTTATTGCTTAATGATTTCACTATCAAGACAATCTGAAATCGTTTGACAGAAAGCGCAAGCAGCTCTCATTTTCAAAGGCCTCCGTGCTTGCCGGCACAGAGGCCTTTTTGATGCCCATCCATCGCCAAACACGATGCATCCACCCGTACAAGACGACCCCCGGATGCGTAAAAACCCACGGTTGGCACTCACTACAATTTTTGATTCATTTCAAAACATTTCTGAGAGACCAACACCATGCGCATGATTCGCCGTACCTTCGTCGCCACGGCCGTGGCAGCAACAGCCGCCCTGACCGCTGGCACTGCATTTGCCCAGGGCAAGGAAGTCAAGATCGGCTATGCGCTGGCCGTCAATTCCCATTACGGCGCTGCCGCCAACGCCTGGGCCGAGGGCGTGGAAAAAGGCACCAACGGTGCCTACAAGTTCAAGCAGTTCCCCGCCTCCGCCCTGGGTGGCGAGCGAGAGCTGATCGAAGGCCTGCAGCTGGGCACCGTGGAAGCCGCCATCGTCTCCACCGGCGCGCTGAGCAACTTCGTGCCCGATGTGGGCGTAGTGGACATCCCCTTCCTGTTCCGCGACACCCAGCACGCACGTGCCGTGATGGACGGCGCTTTTGGTCAGGAGCTGCTGGCCAAGTTCCAGAAGCGCGGCCTGATCGCGCTGGCCTGGGGCGAACAAGGCTTTCGCCATCTGAGCAACAACAAGCATGCCGTCAATGGTGTGCCCGATCTCAAGGGCCTGAAGATCCGCGTGACCGAGAACCCCGTGCACATCACGGCCTTCCGCACCCTGGGTGCCTCGCCCACTCCCATGTCCTGGCCCGAAGTCATCGGTGCGCTGCAGCAAGGCACGATTGACGGCCAGGAGAACCCCATCTCCGTGCTGGTGTCGGCCAAGCTGTGGCAGGTGCAAAAGCACCTGACCCTGACCTCCCACGTCTACGCCCCCATGGCCCTGATCGTGTCGCCCTCGTTCTGGGGATCGCTGAACGCGGCCCAGAAGACCGCCTTCACCGAAGCCGCCAAGAAGGGCGCGCTGGCATCGCGCGCCTTTGTGGACAACGTGGAGAAGAAGGGCGTCGAAGAAGCCAAGGCCAACGGCATGAAGGTCGTGGAAAAGGTCGACCAGACCGCTTTCCGCACCGCGCTGGAGCCCGCGTACAAGGAATACGCCAAGAAGTTCGGCCAGAAGACGCTGGACTCCATCACCGCCGTCAAGTAAGCACTGCCGACATGGGCCTGTCTCCGCGAAGAGGGGCCCGTGCATTTTTCTCCCTCCTGGGCAAGGCAGGTCCTTGCCCGGCTGCGGTCAGCACGAATGGACTTGCGCCAATTCCTGCCGATGATGAAGCAGCTCTCAACTCTGTGACGCAGCCGGCTCTGGCGGCAAGTTTCGCTGCTGCCTCTGCTCACCCCCACTCCTATGCTTGATCGTATCGAACGCATTCTCGTGGCCGGCAATCGCTGGCTGCTGATCTTGCTGCTGCTGGCCATGGCCTGCATCGTCTTTGCCAACGTGGTGCTGCGCTACACCACGGGCGACTCCATCGTCTGGGCCGAAGAAGTGGCCCGCCACATGATGATCTGGGTCACTTTCCTGGGCGCAGGCCTGGTGCTGCGCTTTGGCGGCCATGTGGCCATCGACAATCTGCACCGCAGCGTGAGCACCCGCAAGGCACAGGCCATGCGCGGCTTTGTCGCGCTGATCCTGGCGATCTTCTTTGCCGTGATGACCGTGACCTCGTCGCAGTACGTGTACGCCACGCGCTTTCAGACCACGGCGGCCACGGACATCCCGATCTCCTACATCTACGGCGCCATGCCCGTGGGCTTTGTGCTGATGCTGATCCATCTGCTGTTCATCGCACGCGGCTACATCACCGCAGGCAGCTTCGCCGAGTCCGATGAAATGGATGCGGACGCTGCAGCGTCGATATGAAACACCCCCTGAGTCGCTACGCGCCTTCCCCCTGGAAGGGGGACGACAGCCTCGCTGCGGGGCGGCGCGGCCGGCATAGGCCCTTGCTCGCTGTCCCTGGCTTGGTTCAGGCCAGTTTTATGCATTGCGCCATGAATCACTGATTGACTGAAACACCATGGGTATCACTTTATTTGTTGCCATCATCGCCCTGCTCACGCTGGGCTTTCCGGTGGCGTTTGCGCTGGCCATCTCGGCAGCCCTGGCGGTCTTCGTGGGCGGACGCTATCCACAGCTGATCGTCTTCAAGGAAATGTTCACGGGCATCGACAGCTTTCCGCTGATGGCCGTGCCCTTCTTCATCCTTGCCGCAGAGCTGATGTCGGGCGGTGCGCTGACTGCCGTGCTGCTGCGCTTTGCCGCCCAGTTCGTCGGCCATCTGCGCGGCGGTCTGGGCTATGCCAATGTGCTGTCGCTGACCATGTTCTCGGGCATCTCGGGCTCGGCCCTGGCCGATGCGGCCGGCCCCGGCTCCATGATGGTCAAGATGATGGACAAGGCCGGCTACAGCCGGCCCTATGCGGCCGCGCTGACGGCCAGCACCGCCATCGTCGGCCCCATCATTCCGCCATCGGTCAGCATGATCATCTATGCGCTGCAGGATGAGAACGTGTCCGTGGGCGGCCTGTTCATGGCCGGCTTCATTCCCGGCATTCTCATCGCGCTGGCCATGGCGGCCGTCAACTGGTGGGTCTGCAAGAAGCGCGACTACCGCAGCACCGAGCCGCGCCCCTCGGCACGCGAGATGTGGAGCACCAGCTTCAAGGCCATCCCCGCGCTGATGCTCATCGTGCTCATCGTGGTCGGCATCCGCTTCGGCATCTTCACGCCCACGGAAGCCTCCGTCGTGGCCGTGTTCTATGCCCTGGTCTGCGGCAAATGGGTCTACCGCACGCTCAAGTGGTCGGCCCTGCCCGGCATCCTGGCACGCTCGGCCATGCTCACGGCCTCGGTGCTGCTGGTGATGGCGACCTCGGCAGCGTTTGCCTGGGTGCTCACGGTGGAAGGCATTCCGCAGTATCTGTCCGAGCTGATCGTGAGCTGGGAACTCTCGCCCGTGATGTTCCTGATTGCCGTGAACATTCTGCTGCTGGTCTTCGGCATCTTCATGGAGCCGCTGCCCGGCGTGATGATTCTGGTGCCCATTCTCGCGCCCATCGCCTTCAGCCTGGGCATCGATCCCACACACTTCGCCATGGTGGTGATCGTCAACCTCACGCTGGGCATGATCACGCCACCCGTTGGCGGCCTGCTGTTCGTGACCGCCGTGTCCACACGCGTGTCCATCACCGAGCTGACGCGCGAGATGCCGCTGTTCCTGCTGGCCCACTTCGTCGTGCTGTGCCTGCTGACCTTTATCCCCGAGCTGTCAACCTGGCTGCCGCATACGCTGGGCTTCCAGTAAGCACTGTGCTCATCCGCCAAGGCTGCCTCCGGCAGCCTTTTTTTGGGCAACCGGACTACTGATATACGGCCTGTTCAGCGCAGGCCGCCGCTGCCGGCAGCGCCATACCAGGCCACTGCGCCCGCATAGCCAGCTGCAGGCTCCAGCGGTGCGCAGTCCATGCCCGTCAGCCGCGCCTGCAGCGTGGCGCTCCATTCCGCCAGACCCAGGCCTGCGCATTTAAGTCTGGCTTCGTGCTGCGTCCATGCCCTCGCAAATGCTTCGAAGAAGAGAGTACCCGGCGCAATATCCAGAAGCTTCCGAGCGGTTTCCGGACTCAGAAAGAGGCGCACTACATCCTCCAGCTCGCAGCGTGGCACGGTCGCGTCCACGGCCTGGATATCCACGCCTACCGCAGCCCGGCCATGCCAGGCCAGCAGTGCCAGTCCCGGCGCGTGGCTGATGGAACAGTGCGGCGCCGCAAGCGGCTTGCCGCGCAGCAACAGCTGCGGTGCCTGGTTGCGCAGATTGCTGACCTCAAGCTCGGCCTCGGTACAGCCCAGCTCCGGTGCCAGACAGGTACGCAGCGCCGCCCTAGCCTGGCCGCGCGCCCTCTCACGGTCTGTGGCATCCAGACCCTGTACCAATCGCAGCTGCGGCGCATCGGCCCGCCGCTCGCCGGCAAAGAGACAGGGCCGGATCTGCATCAGGCCGTCCCGGTGCGGCGCCGGGCCGGTGCGGCCGGCGCGCCCTCCCAGCGTGTGCGCGCAGGCAGGGTCTCGCCCTTCATCACCAGGGTCAGCGGCCCGAGCTGAACATCGTCGCCCACGCTGGCACTGTAGAGCACAGTGCAGCGCGCGCCCATGGTCACGCGGCTGCCTATGGACACATGGTCTATCTTCATCACCCGGTCCTCGAACAGATGAGTCTGCGGGCAGCACAGCGCATTGAGCTCGCTGTGAGCGCCGATCGTCACGCAGTCATGCTCGGTGATGTCGGTGGTATCCAGATAGACGCTGGCGGCAATCTTGCAGCCCATCAGGTTCATGGCCAGTGGCAGCCAGGGCGTGCCACGCAGGTAACGCAGGAAATTGGGCACCGCCATGCCCTCATACATATTGGTCGCGGCCTCGGAGAGCCAGACAAAAGGTGTCCACATGGGCACAGCCGTCTTGCCGTAGCGCCTGATAGTCAGCCATTTGAACAGCGCCACCAGAAAGAACGCCACGATCCCGAAGACCACCCCTGAAATGGCCAGGTCCAGCACCACGGCCCCCCAGCGCTCTTCAGAAGCCAGAGGCATCGCGTCCAGCACAATGGCATAGCCGACGGCAATCACCAGCGCATGTGGAACGGCAATGCGAACGGCCTCCACCAATCCGCGCGCGAATCGCCGCCACGCAGAGGGCGCAAACGTCAGGTGCTCGGGATAGCCCTGTGCGACCTCCCGCGCCGGCAAATTGATCGCGGGTGCCCCCAGCCAGGTGTCGCCGCTTTTCATGTCCGCATTGCGTGGCACGGCAGTCATCACGCCTATGAGCACATTCTCGGGGATGGTCGAGCCATCGGGCACATAGGCGCCGTTGCCGATGAAGCTGCGGCGCGACACCACCGTGGGCTTGACCGTCATCCAGCCGCCGTCAATGAGCTCGTCGCCCAGCATCACTGCATCGGCCACAAAGCATTCGTCACCCAGCGTCAGCATATCGGGCACCACGCCCAGCGCCGTGGACAGCTCGGTCTGCTTGCCGACCTTGGCGCCCAGCAGCCGGTACCAGGTGGAGGAGTAGACCGTGGCGTAGATGCCGTGCAGCGTGGACAGGCTCGCCTCCTGGATCTGGTTGACCAGCCATTTGCCCAGGTAACGCCCGCTGTGCACAGACCAGGTGCCGGCCCGCGTACGCGGCAGGAACAGATAGCGCACCAGCGCCGCCGCCAGCACCGTGCAGGCCACCAGCACCAGGCTGGATGGCAGGGCCAGCACAAAGAACTTGAGAAGGCGCAGCACAAAGGCCCCTCCCGCATCGACCACGCCCTGCTCCAGCAACGGCCGCACCGAGATCGCCTCGATGTCGAGCACGTCGATCAGCATGAAGGTCGGGAACACCGGCATGAAGAACAGCGTGGCCACCAGCAGCCCCCCCGCCAGGAAAACCAGCATCTCCAGGGTCTGGCGCAGCCGCCCGGCAGTCTGGCGCGGCGGCAGGCTGGTGGGGTCGAACTCGCCCACGGCCCGCGCCGGCGAGCCGGCCCAGATGCTGCGCGCGGGCAGGACCATGCCGTCGGCCAGCGCCGACTGCCCCTCGAGGTGGGCCCAGTCTTCGAGACAGGTATTGCCTTCCACGACCACATACGAGCCTATGCACACCTCGTTGCCGATGACGATACGGCCCAGCACCAGCTCGCCGCCTTCGACGCGCGCGTTCTCCATGCTCACGGCATTGCCCACGCTCACGCCGTCGCCGATGGCCAGCAGGTCGGGCACACGCACCGTCATCGAGCCGAGATTGGTCTCCCGCCCCACTTTCGCGCCCAGCGCACGCAGCCACAGCGGGTGCAGCGAGGAGCCTGTGATCATCGCGATGGGCACGGCCTCCACCAGCCGGTCGGCTAACCACCAGCGGAAATAGGTCCATCCCCACAGCGGGTAGCGTCCCGGCTTGAGGCGCCCCGCGACCAGCCATTTGCCGGCCCAGGCAATCACGAATTCGGCCAGGGTGGCGATCGCGAAGGCCAGCACCGACATGGCCACGGCAAACCATACCGAGTCGTTCTCGTCGCCGGTAAAGAAGTGGTAGGTGAAGAAAGGCGCCAGCCACTGCGCCATCTTGATCAGCACCAGCATAGGAATCGCCACCGCCTGGGCCACGCCGCAGCGCCAGCGCCGCCACGCGGAATGGATGCGGAAGGGCCGCTGCGGAACACCGGCTGCAGCCTCATCGTCGGCCAGCATGGTGGCCTGCAGCGCATCGGCGATCCGGCCGATGTGACGCTGCTGGTAGATGGTGCTCACGGTAACCCGGGCAAAGCGCGCATCGGCTCGCAGCAGCGAGGTCAGCCGCGCCGCGAACAGGGAATGCCCGCCCAGGTCGCTGAAGAAATCCAGCCCGCGGCGTATGGACTGCCCCGGAAAAAGCTGGGCCAGGGCCGCGAACAGCACTTCCTCGGCCGGAGTTTCAGGCAGGTCGGAGCCGCAAGCATCCATCGCGGCGGACAGCGGCCGGACCTTGAGTGCCTTGCGGTCTATCTTGCCCGAGGTCAGGCGCGGCATCTCGGCCAGTGCCTCGAATCGCGCGGGCACCATATAGGGAGGCAGGTGCCCGGCCAGGGCATTGCGCAGTGCGGAATGCATCGGCAGCGCATCTGCATCGGCGGGCACATAGAAGGCAACCAGCTGGTCCATGCCCTCGTCCTGGCGCAGCAGAACGGCCGTGGTTCCGACGCCCGGCTGCTGCGCCAGCACGGCCTCGATCTCGCCGAGTTCCACGCGAAAACCGCGGATCTTGACTTGGTCGTCGGCCCGACCCAGGCAGTGGATCTGGCCATGCTCGTCGATACGCGCCAGATCCCCGGTGCGGTACAGCCGCGTATCGTGCGGACCCTGAGCCCAGGGATTGGCGAGGAATTTCTCGGCCGTCAGATCGGGGCGGCCCAGATAGCCGGCAGCCACGCCGGGGCCGGTGATGCACAGCTCGCCGACCTCGCCCTGCGGCAAGCCCACCAGGGCGGGCGCGGTGCCGGCCGGAAAGCTGTCGGCCTCGATCACCCGCACCACCACCAGGCCGTAATTGGGCAGTGGCGTGCCTATGGTCACCGGCTCGCCGGCCTTGAGTTCGGCCAGGCTGGCCGACACCGTGGCCTCGGTGGGACCGTAGGTGTTGAACATCTGCCGGTGGCCACCGCCATCCCGGCTGGCCCAGCGTGCCACCAGCGTTTCGGGGCACATCTCGCCGCCAAGATTGATGAGGCGCAAACTCGGCACATCCTGCGCGAACAGCGCCAGCAGCGTGGGCACGGCATGCAGCACCGTCACCTGCTGCTCCACCAGCGCGCGCGGCAAGGCCTCTGGGTCACCGGCGATCTCTCTCGGCGCCAGCCACAGCGTCGCACCCACGAGATAGCTGATCCAGATCTCCTCAAACGACATGTCGAAGGCCACCGAGAAGCCCTGGTAGACCTTGTCGCCCCGTTGCACCCCAAGCCGCGCGTTCTCGCTGCGCAGAAAGTGGCAGATGCTGCCCTGGGTGATGGCGATGCCCTTGGGCTTGCCCGTGGAGCCGCTGGTATAGATCACATAGGCCGGATAGCCGGGCTGCGCGCCATCGCGCCGGCGCAGCGCCGTGCCCGCCGGCAACGGCGCCAGCAATGCTGTGTCGCTGAATACCTGCGCTGAAATACCTGCCTGGGCTTGCACCAGATGCGTCTGCCGCTGCGCGATCAATAGCGCCTTGGCATTCGCATCGCCGAGGCAGGTGGCGATGCGTTCGGTGGGCGTTTCGGCATCGAAGGGCAGCCAGGCGGCGCCGGTCTTGGCGATCGCCAGCTGCAGCGTGAGCAGCTCCATGCCGCGCGGCAGCCACAGGCCCACCATGTCGCCGGGGCGGATGCCGGCCTCGATCAGCCGGTGCGCGGCACGGCTGGCATCGGCGTCCAGCTCCGCGTAGCTGCACTGACGCAGCTGCTCGCCCTGTCCCTCGATCAGCGCGATCTGTTCGGGATGGGCTGCGGCGGTCGCTTCGAAGATATCGGCCAGCACCTCGTGGCGCAGCAGGTCCGGCCGCTCGGGCCCACGCAAAACAACAGTGTCAGACATAGATCAGCGGCTTACCCGGAGCAACCATGCATCCGAACCTGGTGGCGCCGCTCTTTTCAGTCTGCCATTATTGAGCGGGCCACCCGTTTTGGGGCTGACGCAGCCGGCCTCCCGCCCCTGCGTTGCACAATACTTACATTGATGGAAAATCGCCTTGAGCTTCGTCGGCGGCGCTCTGTCATTGCGCAAGCCTGGGGATCTGCTGAGGCCGTGCGGCATGCGAACGCAAGCGTCGTTCCTGCCCCACGGGCAGGTTCACGGCGCATCGCACCGGACGCTGCTTCCGTGCGGAAGATAACCCTGCTTGAGGGGGCCGGTCCTTGGGCGGGATCTTCAAGAGCATGGCACCATGCCATACGCCAGCTCATGTGTGCCATGAACATTCTGCGGATGATCTTCGGCATCTTCATGGAGCCGTTGCCCGGCGTGATGATTCTGGTGCCCATTCTCGCGCCCATCGCCTTCAGCCTGGGCATCGATCCCACACACTTCGCCGGGTGGCCCTGTGCTGCGACGACCGCGTCCAGCGGATCGCGCCCCGTGCGTTCAATGCCGGCACTAGAACAAGAGCTTGCCCATGCGCTGTGCAGCAGCCTGCAAATGCGGCAAGCCCGTGAGCGCCTGCTCCAGAGACATGCGTGCCTGCGGCGCGTGCACCGCCAGCGCTGCACGGCACAGGCCTTTGTCGTCCTTGATCGGTACGGCCACGGCAATCATTCCCAGCATGAACTCTTCACGGTCGCAGGCATAGCCAAGCGCTTGAATCTGCTGGACCTGTTGGGCCAATGCCTCGGCTGATTGCAAGGTGCGTGACGTACAAGGCGTCAGCAGCAGGTTTTCCAGCACGGCCTGACGACGCTGATCAGCCATATGCGCGAGGAAAAGCTTGCCGCTGGCCGTCGCATGCAAAGGCACCAGGGACCCGACTTCCAGTTGCATGCGCAAGGGCCAATGCGTCTCCACCCGGTCCAGATAACGTACACGGGTTCCATCAAGAACCGTGAGGTTGCAGGTCTCACCCAAGGTCTGCACCAGCTGGGACAAAACCTCATGGCGCAAAGCCTGGCGCGGATCGCATTGCAGGGCTTTCACCGCAAGACTGAGCAAGCGCGGACCTGGCGCAAAACTGCGATCCCCCTCGTGCCGCGTCAGCCACTGCCGCGACTCCAATCCCGAGCACAAACGCGAAGCTGTGGCCTTGGGAAAGTGCAGCGCATTGGCAATTTCCATCAGCCCAGGAGGTTCGCTGCTTTTGGTCACGTAATCGAGCACCGCGAGCGCACGGTCCGACATTGAGCTGGGATCTTCCTGGGAGGGCTGTGCGGCATCGGAAGCACTTTGTGGAATTGCTACAGGCATGACAGGAATGATGGCACAGCTCGCGGATACGCCAGTTGAAAGCCCATGCGTCCCGGTATTTACACCAGCAAGGGAAAGCGCTGATTGCAGCGGGCAATCACGCATTTAGAGTTCCACCAAAAGGAACAAATAGTTCCCCTTGGCAGAACAAAAGGAGATTTGCTGTGTCAGATGCGATCGCAAGTTATGACTACGTCATCGTCGGCGCCGGCTCTGCCGGATGCGTTCTCGCGGCACGACTTTCCGAAGACCCCGACAACAAGGTCCTGCTGCTGGAGGCAGGGCCTCCCGACAGATCTGTCTGGATCCACTTGCCCATCGGTTATGGCAAGACCATGTGGAGCCCTCAATACAACTGGCGTTTCGAGACAGACCCCGACCCCAATATGAACGGACGAAGAATCTATTGGCCTAGGGGCAAGACCTTGGGTGGAAGCAGTTCCATCAACGGCCTGATCTACGTGCGAGGCCAGGCACAGGACTACGATCACTGGGCCGCGCTGGGCAACCCAGGCTGGTCCTATGAGGATGTGCTGCCCTACTTCATCAAGTCAGAAGGCAATGCAAGAGGCGCGGTCGACTTCCATGGCGCAGCCGGCCCGCTCAAGGTCTCGGACATCGGGGCCAGGCATGAGCTGATTGAAGCCTTTATTGCCGGCGCCGAGCAGATCGGCGTCCCACGCACGAGTGACTTCAACGGGCAGCAGCAAGAAGGTGCCGGCTACTACCAACTCACCACGAGCAAGGGCTTGCGCTGCAGCACCGCCAAGGGCTATCTGGGCCCCGCCCGCAAGCGTCCCAATCTGCATATTGAGACCGATGCCATGGCCACCGGACTGATCATGCGTGGCAAACGGGCCATAGGCGTGGACTTTCGCCAGAACGGCCGGATGCGCAAGGCAATGGCCCATGCAGAGGTCATCTTGTCCGCCGGAGCCATTCAATCGCCCCAGCTCTTGCAGCTGTCAGGCATAGGACCTCGCACACTGCTGCAAAGCCTCGGAATTCCAGTCGTGCACGAACTGCCTGGCGTGGGTGAAAACCTGCAAGACCATTTGCAGATCCGTCTGAGCTACGAGTGCAGCAAACCGATCACCACCAACGATCAATTGAACTCCTGGGTTGGTACGACGCGACTGGGGCTGGAATGGCTTTTCTACCGCTCGGGTCCCCTGGCCGTCGGTATCAATCAGGGCGGGTGCTTCATGCGGGCCCTCAAGAATGCCGACGGCAGCCCCGTCGCCATCACACCAGACATCCAGTTTCATGTGTCCACGCTCTCTGCGGACATGGCCGGCGGCAAGGTCCACCCTTACTCGGGATTCACCATGTCAGTGTGTCAGTTGCGCCCCGAGTCTCGCGGCCATGTGCGTATTCGCTCCACAGATCCTTTTGCCGCGCCTTCCATGCAGCCCAACTACCTGAGCACGGAACTCGATCAACGCACCAACGTGGCCGCCATTCGCTCAGCCAGACAGATCGCGCAATCTGCAGCCATGGCTCCATATGTCAAACGCGAAGTCAAGCCCGGTCCACAGACGCAAAGTGATGAGGAGTTGCTGGAGTTCTGCCGCGATAACGGCGCCACGATCTTCCACCCCAGCGGCACCTGTCGCATGGGCCTGGCCCAGGACCCTATGGCTGTGGTGGACGCGCGCTTGCGCGTCCACGGCATCCAAGGGCTGCGTGTGGTTGATTGTTCGATCATGCCGACACTGGTTTCGGGCAACACCAATGCCCCCGTCGTGATGATTGCCGAAAAAGCCGCCGACCTGATCCATGAAGACGCAAAGCAGTTTCAAGTCGCATGACTGCTTGAAGGTTCAAACCACGCGACAAGACACCAGGAGACATCATGGCAAAAGACAGTGATCCCAAGGTCGTTCGTAAGGTAGTCACCTCCGCACTGATCGGAGCCACCATCGAGTGGTATGACTTCTTTCTGTACGGCGTAGTCGCCGGCATCGTGTTCAGCAAGCTCTACTTTCCTGGGGAAGATCCGCTGATCTCCACCCTGCTGGCCTACACCACATTCGCCGTCGGCTTTGTCACCCGGCCTCTTGGAGGCATTATTTTCGGGCACTTCGGCGACAAGATCGGACGCAAGAGCATGCTGGTCATCACCCTCATGATCATGGGCGTTTCGACCTTTCTCATCGGACTGACTCCGACCTACGCGCAAATCGGCATAGCCGCGCCGATCCTGCTGTTGCTGCTGCGCATCGCGCAAGGCATAGGGCTAGGCGGAGAATGGGGCGGAGCCGTGTTGATGGCCTATGAATATGCGCCCAAGAACCAGCAAGGCTTCTACGCTTCACTGCCTCAGATCGGTCTGGCCGTAGGCTTGTTCATGGCATCGGGCGTCGTGGCACTGCTGTCCTGGCTGTGCACCGACGAGCAGTTCATGGCCTGGGGCTGGCGCATCGCCTTCCTGATATCGGGACTGATGGTACTGGTAGGCATGTACATCCGCCTGCACGTGAAGGAGACACCGGAATTTGCTGCCGTCAAGGAGCGCAACGCGGAAACGGCTATTCCTTTTTTTGACATGATGCGCCGCTATCCCGGCAACGTGCTCAAGGGCATGGGGGCCCGTTATATCGACGGTGTGTTCTTCAACGTCTTCGGCGTGTTTTCCATCAGCTACCTGACCAACACTGTGAAGATATCGCGCACCGATGCGCTGATGGGCGTGATGCTGGCGGCCGTAGTGATGTGCGTGACCATCCCGTTCTTTGGCCGCATGTCGGACAGACTGGGGCGTGCCCGCACCTACATGTGGGGCTCACTCATTACCGCCATCTCGGCCTTTCCAGCCTTCTGGCTGATGACGAATAGCAACGGCAATGCGATGCTGATCTGGGCTGCCATCGTCATTCCGTTTGGCGTGCTTTATGCATCGGTCTATGGTCCGGAAGCAGCGCTTTTCTGCGACCTTTTCGACGCCAAGGTTCGCTACACCGGCATCTCCTTCGTCTATCAGTTCTCCGGCATCTTTGCGGCGGGCATCACTCCCATCATCGCGACCAGCCTGATCAAGGCAGGTGACGGCTCGCCCTGGCTGATCTGCCTGTACGTCCTGTTTGCCGGCCTGGTCTCCGCCTTGTGCGCCATGTCCATAGGCCGCAGCCCGCAAGCGCAGGCTGAAAGCCAGCCCGACACTCGCCCGGCAAGCACGTACAGAAGCGCTTGAACGTCGATCCGGAGACGGGGCAATACCCGACAGAGTATTGCCCCACACCACGACATCAGCCTCTGGCCAGCACCGGCGCCAGTGCCTTGCCGGTGTGGGTGCCGATGCTGACCAGCGCCTCGGAGGTTCCCGTGTCCACGCGGGTGTCCATCACCGAGCTGACGCGCGAGATGCCGCTGTTCCTGCTGGCACACTTCGTCGTGCTGTGCCTGCTGACCTTCATCCCGGCACTGTCCACCTGGCTGCCGCATACGCAGGGATTCCAGTAAAGCGGGCTGTGCTGGACCACAAGGCCTGCGTGCATCACGGGTGCCTTTTTTGCGATCAGAAATCGGTGCCGCTGACTCATGAACACCATGAGCGTGCGCGCTACAAGCGACGTTCACTCACTTCCACGCGCGCACCCAGCGCCCCGAAATGCTGCACCAGGCGGTCCTTTTGCAAGGCGCTGACGCTATCGTCCAGCAGCGTCAGCGGCAGCCTGGTCTTGAGTTTCAGCAGCTCCTGCGCAGACAGCGTCGTGAAGATTTTCCTGAGCGCCAGCATGACCCTGGCCGGGTCGGGCCCCAGCTCCAGCAGGCGCACGGTGTAGAAGATGGTGGAAGAGCGCGTTTCAAGCGGCACCAGTGGCGCTTTGGCTGCCTTGGCCTGCACATGCGCCATCAACTCCTCGAGCGAGGCGAACAATGGCCTGGCCGCGCGGTGCGGCTCGTCATGCCACTTCCACAGCACAGGCACTTCGGGCCGGCTCATGTCACCGATCAGCGGGTCGCCATCCAGGCCATGGCTCAGCACCAGCCAGTGCGGGCTCCAGCCATCCGCCACCGCGCCATCGATCCAGCGCAGATCACCGGGCGTGCTGGCCTTGAGGTCCAGGCCGAAGCGGTACTCACCAGTCTGAGACCACAGCCCAGCCGCCTCGGTGGCGCGCTGCATCGCGAGCCAGTTGCCCGCGCCTTCACGCCATGCAGGAAGCTGCAGCCACGGCAGCGCATCCTTCCAGCCACGCGCCCACGTCATCCAGGCCTGCACCGCCGGCGGCAGCGGTGGGTGCGCGATCTGCGCCATCCACGCGACACGCGAGGCGGCCAGTTCCGCCGGTGCAGGAAAGTTGCTGCGCGAGAAGGACATGGTGCGCGCCGCCTCTTACCGCGCCAGCAACGGCGCCAGTGCCTTGCCGGTGTGGGTGCCGATCTTCACCAGCTCCTCGGGGGTTCCCGTGGCCACGATGCGCCCGCCGTCCTTGCCGCCTTCGGGGCCCAGATCGATGATCCAGTCCGCCTCGGCAATCACGTCGAGGTCATGCTCGATGACCACCACGCTGTGGCCGCCGTCGACAAGGCGGTGCAGCACATGGATGAGCTTGTCCACATCGGCCATGTGCAGGCCCACGGTGGGCTCGTCAAGCACGTACAGCGTGTGCGGAGCCTTCTGTCCGCGCCGGCCGATATCGTCGCGCACCTTGGTCAGCTCGGTCACCAGCTTGATGCGCTGGGCCTCGCCGCCCGACAGCGTGGGCGATGGCTGGCCCAGGGTGAGATAGCCCAGCCCCACGTCCTTGAGCAACTGCAGCGGATGGGCAATCGAGGGCATGGAGGCGAAGAACTCGACGGCCTCGTCGACCTCCATCTGCAGCACATCGCCAATGCTCTTGCCGCGCCAGCTCACGGCCAGCGTCTCGGGGTTGAAGCGTGCGCCGTGGCAGACTTCGCAAGGCACTTTGACATCGGGCAGAAAGCTCATCTCGATGGTGCGCACGCCCTGGCCCTCGCAGGCCGGGCAACGCCCTTCGCCCGTGTTGAACGAGAAGCGGCCAGCCGCATAGCCGCGGGCCTTGGCCTCCAGGGTCTCGGCAAACAGTTTGCGAATCGTGTCCCAGAAGCCGATATAGGTCGCCGGGCAGGAGCGCGGCGTCTTGCCGATCGGGGTCTGGTCGACTTCGAGCACGCGGTCGATGGTCTCGAAGCCCTTGAGCCCCTTGCAGCCCACGAGTGCCGGCGACTTGCCGGCATCCATGGCATCGCGGCCGGCCTTGGTCGAGCGCTGCTGCACCCAGGCCGCCACATTGCTCAGCAGCACATCACGCGCCAGCGTGGACTTGCCCGAGCCGGAAACTCCGGTCACGGCCACCAGCCGCTTGAGCGGAACACGCGCCTCCACGCTCTGCAGATTGTGCAGATTCGCGCCCAGCACCGTCAGCCAGTGCAGTACGTCGCTGTCTTGCGGCACCACATTCTCAGTAGCAGCTACCGCTTTCTTTTTCTTGGCTTTGGATGGTTTCTTATCTAAAACCTCCATATCGCCAGCGTCAGAAGCTTCTGCATTGATAGCAGCCGTTTTTTCCGGAGGCTCGCCCTCCCCCACCCACAGACGCGGCTTGAAGGGATGGCGCATGGCGTGCAGCAGATAGCGCCCCGTGACCGAGTCCTTGGCCGCCATGATGTCATCCACCGTGCCCTCGGCCACCAGACGGCCGCCGCGGATGCCGGCGCTGGGGCCGATATCGATCACGTGGTCGGCGCGGCGAATCGTGTCTTCGTCATGCTCCACCACCACCAGCGTGTTGCCCTTGTCACCGAGCTTGTGCAAGGCATTGAGCAGGATCTGGTTGTCGCGCGCATGCAGGCCGATGGTGGGTTCGTCCAGCACATAGCAGACACCTTGCAGATTGCTGCCCAGCTGCGCGGCCAGCCGGATGCGCTGGGCCTCGCCCCCGCTCAGCGTGGGCGCGCCGCGGTCCAGCGTCAGATAGTTGAGTCCGACCTCTTCCAGGAATTCGAGACGGCTCTGGATCTCGGGAATCAGATCGCGCGCAATATCGGCTTCGCGGCCCGTAAGCTCCAGACTCTGTATCCATTGGCGCACATCGCTGACCGACAGCTGGGCAATATCGGTGATTGCCTCATCGTGAAACTTCACGGCTCGCGCCACAGGGTTCAGACGTGTGCCCTGGCACTTGGGGCATTCCACCTCGGCCAGGTCCTCCACTTCCTGTCCCTCGAACTTCACCTCACGGCCCCGATTGTCGTCGGCCAGCAAGGTGTCGTCATAGACCTTGCGCTGGTCCTTGGTCAGCTTCACACCCGTGCCCACGCAATCGGGGCACCAGCCATGCTTGCTGTTGTAGGAGAACAGACGCGGGTCCAGCTCGGCATAGCTGGTGGCGCAGACCGGGCAGGCGCGCTGGGTGGAGAACACCTGCAGCGCGCCGATGCCGGCCGTGCTCCGGCCGCCCTGCATGGCGTCGGCCAGGTTCTCGATGCCGGACAGCACATGCAGCACGCCCTTGCCGATTTCCAGCGCCTGGCGCAGATGGCCGCGCAGCTCCTTCTCGTTGGCCGCGGTCACCGTCACGCTGGCCACGGGCAGCTCGATGGTGTGTTCCTTGAAGCGGTCGATACGCGGAAAGCCCGTGGTCGGCAGAAACTCGCCGTCCACGCGCAGATGCGTGTAGCCCTTGGGTCTGGCCCAGTCGGCCAGCTCGGTATAGACGCCCTTGCGGTTGACGACCAGCGGACTGAGCAGGCCTATGGTCTGCCCGCGGAAATTCGTCATCAGCTGCGCGGCAATGCTTTCCTCGGTCTGCGGCTGCACGATGGCATCGTCGTGTATGCAGTGCTGCACGCCCAGCTTCACATAGAGCAGGCGCAGAAAGTGCCAGACCTCGGTGGTCGTGCCCACCGTGGACTTGCGACCGCCACGCGACAGGCGCTGCTCGATGGCCACAGTGGGCGGTATGCCATAGACCGCATCGACCTCGGGACGGCCCGCTGGCTGCACGATGGAGCGCGCATAGGCATTGAGCGATTCGAGATAGCGGCGCTGGCCTTCGTTGAACAGGATGTCGAAAGCCAACGTGGACTTGCCCGAACCCGAGACACCGGTCACCACATTGAACTTGCCGCGCGGCACATCCACGCTCAGGGACTTGAGGTTGTGTTCCTTGGCATTGACGATCTCGATCGCGTTCTTGGCCTGCGGCGCCTTTTCGGCCTGGGCCTTGCGCTGGGGCTTGTAGAGCATGGGAGCGACTTCGCGCACCGCCTCTCCGCCCACGCCCATGGCCAGGTCGTATTCGCGCAAGGCCTGGGCCGTGTGCGATTCCTTCACATGGCGCACCTCCTCGGGCGTGCCCTCGGCCACGATCAGACCGCCGCCGTCACCGCCTTCGGGACCCAGATCGATCAGCCAGTCGCTTGCGCGAATCACGTCCAGGTTGTGCTCGATGACGATCAGCGAGTGGCCCGCTTCGAGCAGCTTGCGCAATGCGCGCATGAGCTTGGCAATGTCTTCGAAATGCAGGCCGGTCGTGGGCTCGTCGAACAGGAACAGCGTGCCTTTCTTGGCCAGCGACTGCCTGGATTTGGACTGCGCCTTGGCCGCCTCGGCCAGAAAGCCGGCGAGCTTGAGACGCTGTGCCTCGCCGCCCGACAGCGTGGGCACGGGCTGGCCCAGCTTCACATATTCCAGGCCCACATCGACGATGGGCTGCAGCGCGCGGATCACGTCGCGGTCCTGCGCAAACAGCAGCGCGGCTTCGGCCACCGTGAGTTCCAGCACATCGGCCACATTCAGCGGCTGGCCGTTGCGCTCGATTTTCACTTCCAGAATCTCGGGGCGATAACGCGTGCCGTTGCAGTCCGGGCAACGCAGATAGACGTCCGAGAGGAACTGCATCTCCACATGCTCGAAGCCCGAGCCGCCGCAGGTCGGGCAGCGGCCGTCGCCGCTGTTGAAGCTGAACTTGGCAGCCGTGTAGCCGCGCTGGCGTGAAAGCGGCGCCACGGCGAACAGCTCGCGGATCGCATCCCAGGCGCCCACATAGCTGACCGGGTTGGAGCGCGCCGTCTTGCCGATCGGCGACTGGTCCACAAACATCACATCGGCCAGATGGTCCGCGCCCAGCAGGCGCTCGAACGCGCCCGCCGCATCGGTGGGCTTGCCGAAATGGCGCATCAGTGCCGGCACCAGCACGTCCTGGATCAGCGTGGATTTGCCCGAGCCCGACACGCCGGTGATGGTGACCAGGCGCTGCAGCGGAAAGTCCACGCTGATATCGCGCAGATTGTGCTCGCGCGCGCCTTCGAGAATCAGGCGCGGCGTGCTCTCGGTCACCATGCGCTTGAGACCGAAGCCCACCTGCTTGCGCCCGCCCAGATAGGCGCCGGTCAGGGTATCGGCCTTGCGCAAATCCTCGGGCGTGCCGTCGAACACGATCTGGCCGCCGCGCGCACCCGGGCCCGGCCCCATGTCTATCATTCGGTCGGCGGCAAACATCACGGCGGGGTCATGCTCCACCACTACCAGCGTATTGCCCGCATCGCGCAGGCGCTGCATGGCTTCGGTGATGCGCTCCATATCGCGCGGGTGCAGACCTATCGATGGCTCGTCGAGCACAAACAGGGTGTTGACCAGCGAAGTGCCTAGAGCGGTGGTCAGGTTGATGCGCTGCACCTCGCCACCGCTCAGCGTGCGGCTCTGGCGGTCCAGCGTGAGATAGCCTATGCCTACATCGCACAGATACTGCAGCCGCGTCATGACTTCTGCATGCAGCATCCTCAATGCCTGGGCTTCACCATCATTTTTAACGGCATCGTTGTCTGGCGCCAGCTGCGCAAAGAAGTCACGCAGGCGCGTGATCGGCAAACGCATCAGATCATGCAGACACAGGCCGGGCAGGCTGTCGAGCTGCTCGCGGCTCCAGCCCACCGCCTGCGGCATGAAGCGCTGGTATCGGCCGCTCTCGTCGCCGGGCGGCAGCACGGCATCCGCGGCCTGCTTTCCGCCAATGCGCCAGAGCAGGCTTTCGGTCTTGAGGCGAGCGCCACCGCAGCTCGGGCATTCGGTATAGCTGCGGTACTTGGACAGCAGCACCCGGATATGCATCTTGTAGGCCTTGCTTTCGAGATACTCGAAGAAGCGGCGAATGCCATACCAGGTCTGGCTCCACTTGCCGTTCCAGTTGGGCGAGCCCTCTATCACCCAGTCCTTCTGCGCCTGGGTCAGCTTGGACCAGGCCGTATCGCGTGGAATGCCCTCGGCCTCGGAGTGGCGCATCAAATCGTCCTGAATCTCCTTCCAGGCCGGCGTCTGGATCGGCTTGATGACACCGGTGCGCAAGGTGAGCTTTTCATTGGGAATCACCAGTCCCCAGTCGACCCCGATGACGCGACCGAAACCACGGCAGGCATCGCAGGCGCCCACCGCGGAGTTGAAGGAAAACAGCGAGGGAATCGGCTCCTGGTAAGTCAGATTGCTCTCGGGACAGTGCAGGCCCAGCGAGAACTTCCACAGCTCGGGCTCGGCCGCCTCGACACCGCTATCGGGCAACACATAGACCGTGAGCCTGCCGCTGCCGCGCTTGAGGCCCACCTCGATCGCCTCCATGGCGCGGGAACGCTCGGCCTTGCCGAGGCGAAAGCGGTCGGCAATCACATCCAGCACCTTGATCTTCTCGGGGGCTGGCTTGGCTTTTTTCTTGGCCTTGGCGGCCTCGTCACTGGCCGCATGCGCGCGCTCCACTTCGCGCTCGGCCTGCACCTTGGTGAAGCCGCTGGCAGACAGCCATTGCTCCACCTCCTCGGCCGAGGTATTGGCCGGCAGCTCCACCGGGAAGGTGATGGCAATGCGCGGGTCGCCCGCGGCCTCGCAGCGCTGGGCCAGCTCGGCATAAATACTGTCCGCCGTATCGTGGCGCACCGGCAGGGCCGTCCTGCTGTCGAACAACTGGGCCGCACGCGCAAACAGCAGCTTGAGGTGATCGTTGATCTCCGTCATCGTGCCCACGGTGGAGCGCGAGTTGCGCACCGGGTTGGTCTGGTCGATGGCAATCGCGGGCGGCACACCTTCGACCTTGTCCACAGCCGGCTTGTCCATGCGATCGAGGAACTGACGCGCGTAGGCGGAGAAGGTCTCGACATAGCGGCGCTGGCCTTCGGCGTACAGCGTGTCGAACACCAGGCTGGACTTGCCCGAGCCGCTGGGGCCGGTGACCACGGTCAGTTCACCGGTACGGATATCGATGTCCAGATTGCGAAGATTGTGCTGGCGAGCACCACGGATACGGATCAGGCCCTGCGTCATGTTCTGCGGTCTTTTCTATGGAGGCCAAACATTCTAGGCAGTCCTGGCAAGAGCCTGGGTTGCGCATGTGCATTCAGGTTTGCCGCAGCTCTGAAGAGTGCAATAAAAAAAGCCCCGGCTGGCGGGGCTTTGATCGCTTGCGGCAGTCTTCATTTGGACTCCACCGGTGCATGAATCGCATCCGCACCATGTTTTTCGCCGCTCATATCCACCTTGTCCCCCGCCTTCATGATGACAAACAGCGCCACGGCGGCAAACACCACAAAACCAATCGCCAGCTTCCACATATCAGTCTCCAGAGTCGTTATGAACAGAGGCAGCCGGAGCGGCAGCTTGCGTCGCGCCAGACAGCAAGAGCATTGAGCCTCACCGAGTTTGCGCGTGGCTTACTGCAAGGCAGGCTGCGCATAAGAAAAAACCCCATGCCTTGCGACATGGGGTGTGAACTTGGAGTAATGGTCTGCATTATCAGCTGCAGCTGCTGGAGACACCGCTTGCGCGGTGCACAAATTAGAAGTTGTGGCGCACGCCCAGAGCGAAGGAGCTGAAGTCCGCGCCGGCATTACCAGTCACATAGTTCGCACCCTTGCTGTTGTTCACCTTGGTGTAGTAGCCATACACCTTGGTGCGCTTGCTCAGGTTGTAGTTGTAGCCCAGAGTCCACTGAGTGGCGGCGGAGTCAGCAATATGGCTCCACTTGTTGGCATGACCCACGTTGGCATGGAATTCCGAAGCGCCCATGGTGTACATGGCCGACAGACGGAAGTTGTTGCGCGAACCAGCGCCAGTGCCGGTGATCTGGTTGTCGTCCTTGTTACGCTGGTAGTAGGCACCCAGAGTCACTTGACCGAATGTGTACAGGCCGCGCAGGGCAGCTTGCCAGTTGTCGCCCACCTTGCTGAAGCCAGCGCCCAGGTGCACAGGACCGGTGGCGTAGTTGGCGGCCAGATCGTAGCCATTCTTGCGAGGACCGACCGAGGGATCCTTCTCGTGCATAGACACGGAGGCATCCACTGTCAGGCCGCCCATGCTGGGAGTGCGATAGCCGATCTTGTTCTTGGTGCTCAGACCGCCGAACCAGACGGGATCGTAGTACAGCGCATCGGAAGAAGAACCGGTGTCGTGGTTGTGCATGCTGATGTAGTCAGCAGTTGCGTAGTAGGACTCGGGAACGAAGTTGCCCAGACGGATCATGCCGAAGCCGCCGGACAGGTTCACTTCGCTCTGACGCGCAAAGGACATGCCGGTGGTGGGGTGGGTCCAGGCGGAACCGGTGCCGGTGTCGGAGTTGAAGCCGGACTCCAGGGTGAAGCCTGCCTTCAGGCCGCCACCAAGATCTTCGGTACCGCGAATGCCCCAGCGGGAAGCATTGTTGTACAGGCCGGACACCGATTCACCGCCAGCCTTCTGGCGTTCGACGGTGGTGTTGATACGGCCGTACAGCGTCACGCTGCTCTGTGCCATTGCGGTGGTTGCGCCCATCACAGCCAGTGCGGCCAGTGCGATGCGAGTCATCTTGGTCATTCAATGCTCCTATATCCTGGGATAGTGTTTTTTGCACCGCATTGGCTTGTAGGTTGTTGGCCCTCTCGCGGCTAGGTGTGATTCTAGGTTGGCCCCTCTCAAAAGCATGATTTCCATCGCAAAAAAGTAACGCAATGATGCTTTGTTGCCACACTGCTGTAACCCACTAGTGCTGATGCAAACAAAAAAGACCTGCAAAGCACAAGCCTTGCAGGTCTTCGATGTGATGCTGCATAAATTGCAGCACCATCACTTTGCCTCAGTCTTCTGCGTAGATGTCGCGGTCCTTGGTTTCGGGCACGAACAGCGTGCCGATCACGGCCGTCACGCCAGCGATGATGATGGGATACCAGAGGCCGTTGTACATATTGCCGGTCTGCGCCACGATGGCGAAGGACATGGTGGGCAGCAGACCGCCGAACCAGCCATTGCCGATGTGATAGGGCAAGCTCATCGAGGTGTAGCGGATGCGTGTCGGGAACAGCTCCACCAGCATGGCTGCAATCGGGCCGTAGACCATGGTCACCAGCAGCACCAGATAGGTCAGGATCGCGACCATCATGAACTTGTTCATCTTGGCGGGGTCGGCCTTGGTGGGATAGCCATCCTTGGCCAGTTCTGCAGCCACGGTCTTCTTGAACGCACCGTCCTTGGCCTTGGCATCTTCAGGGCTCAGGCCCTTGAGCGAGAACGAAGGAATCTCGGTCGCACCGATACGGATCATGGCCTGGGTGCCTGCAGCCGCCTCTTCGGTTTCATAGCTCACGGAACCCGCAGCCAGCACCTGCTTGGCCACGTCGCAGGAGCTGGTGAACTTGGTCGTGCCCGTGGGGTTGAACTGGAAGGAGCACTCCGCAGGATCGGCCACGACGACCACCTTGTTCTTGGCTTGAGCCGCAGCCAGGTCGGGGTTGGCGGCTTCGGTCAGCGCCTTGAAGACCGGGAAGTAGGTCAACACGGCCAGAATGCAGCCCAGCATGATGATGGGCTTGCGGCCGATCTTGTCGGACAGCGTGCCGAAGACCACAAAGAAAGGCGTGCCGATCAGCAGTGCGGCGGCAATCATCAGATTGGCCGTCACGGCATCGACCTTGAGCTGCTGCGTCAGAAAGAACAGCGCATAGAACTGGCCGGTATACCAGACCACAGCCTGACCGGCGGTCAAGCCGACCAGCGCCAGAATCACGATCTTGAGGTTCTTCCACTGACCGAACGACTCAGTCAGAGGCGCCTTGGACACCTTGCCCTCGGCCTTCATCTTCTGAAAGGCTGGAGACTCGGACAGCGTCATGCGAATCCAGACCGAGATGGCCAGCAGCAAAATGGAAACCAGGAATGGAATACGCCAGCCCCAGTCGGCGAACTTCTCTTCACCCATCGAGGTACGCACACCCAGAATCACCAGCAGCGACAGGAACAGGCCCAGCGTTGCCGTGGTCTGAATCCAGGAGGTGTAAGCACCGCGCTTGCCATGCGGCGCATGCTCTGCCACATAGGTGGCAGCGCCGCCGTACTCGCCGCCCAGGGCCAGGCCTTGCAGCATGCGCAGCGCGATCAGGATGACGGGAGCGGCCACGCCAATGCTGGCGTAGTTGGGCAAGACGCCGACGATGAAGGTGGACATGCCCATGATCAGGATCGTCACCAGGAAGGTGTACTTGCGCCCGATCATGTCGCCCAGACGGCCGAACACCAGCGCGCCGAAGGGGCGCACGATGAAGCCTGCCGCAAAGGCCAGCAACGCGAAGATGAAGGCCGATCCTGCATCCAGACCGCTGAAGAACTGCTTGGCGATGATGGCTGCCAGAGATCCGTACAGATAGAAGTCGTACCACTCGAAAACGGTTCCGAGCGAAGACGCAAAGATGACTTTGCGCTCTTCCGGGCTCATCGGCCTTGGGGCCGATTTACCTCCCATATGTGCTGTCGCATTGATGGCCATGTTTGTCTCCTAGGTTTTGGAATTTCAGGCGCTGCCAACTCACCTGTTTGCCCAATATCAAAGCGACAACTGACCGCTAACTTACAAAAAAAAGCTTCTCAAAAATTCAAGACTGGGCATTACCCGACCCTCTCCGCACTTACCCGGATTGGTTTTTTTTTGATGTGAAAAACCGGGGGCAAACACCGATATCGTAAGTAAGGAGGCGGTCAGACGGGCTTCTCAGAATGCATCGCAAGCAAGCCACCGAGCACCTGATGGCAGGCTGGAAAACTTCAAAGGAGACAACGCTGTGCGAGACCCTGTGATAGAGACAATCCAAAGCAACCCCGCCTACCAGCAACTGCGCCGCAAGCGCAATCGCCTGGGCCTGGCGCTGACCGTTCTGATGCTGATCGTGTACTACGGCTATGTCGCGCTGATTGCATTCGACAAGGAATTCCTGGCCCGCCCCATTGGCGCCGGAGTGACCACCCTGGGCATTCCCATCGGCATGGGCGTCATCATTTTTTCCGTGATCATTACCGGCCTCTATGTGCGCCGCGCCAACAACGAGTTTGATCAGCTCACCCGCGACATTCTCAAAGGCATCAAGCAATGAAGCAGCGCATCTATTCCCAATGGCTGGCGGGCGCCGCGGCGCTGGTCGCGACAGCTCCTGTGCTGGCCGCCGGCGGCGACGTCGGCAACGCCGCCAAGCAGGCCACCAACTGGACGGCCATCATCATGTTCACCGCCTTTGTGGTGGCAACCCTGTGGATCACCAAATGGGCTGCGGGCCGCACCAAGTCGGCGTCCGACTTCTATACCGCAGGCGGCGGCATCACCGGCTTTCAGAACGGTCTGGCGATTGCAGGCGACTATATGTCTGCCGCCTCCTTCCTCGGCATCTCGGCCTCCGTCATGGCCAGCGGCTATGACGGCCTGATCTACTCCATCGGTTTTCTGGTGGGCTGGCCGATTCTGACTTTTCTGCTGGCGGAACGCCTGCGCAATCTGGGCCGCTTCACTTTTGCCGACGTGGCCGGCTACCGCTTCGAGCAAAAGCCGTTCCGGATTTTTGCCTCCTGCGGCACGCTGGTAGTGGTGGCCTTCTATCTGATTGCCCAGATGGTGGGTGCAGGCCAGCTGATCAAGCTGCTGTTTGGTCTGGACTACTGGATTGCCGTGGTCCTGGTCGGCGGCCTGATGATGATCTATGTGCTGTTTGGCGGCATGACGGCCACTACCTGGGTGCAGATCATCAAGGCCTGCCTGCTGCTGGCCGGCGTGACCTTCATGGGCTTCATGGTGTTGTCCAAATACGGTTTCAGCCCCGAGGCACTGTTTGCCGAAGGCGTGAAGGTACGCACCCAGATCGCCGCGAACGGCGGTGCCGAGCCATCCGTCGCAGAGAAACTGGGCCTGGCCATCATGGGCCCGGGCGGCTTCATCAAGGACCCGATCTCCGCCATCAGCTTCGGCATGGCGCTGATGTTCGGCACCCTGGGCCTGCCCCACATCCTGATGCGCTTCTTCACCGTGCCTGACGCCAAGGAAGCACGCAAGAGCGTGTTCTGGGCCACGACCTGGATCGGCTACTTCTATGTGCTGATCTTCATCATCGGCTTCGGCGCCATCACCCTGGTGCTCACCAACCCCGAAATGGCGGACACGGCCAAGGGCGTGATCCACGGCGGCGCAGGCACGGCCAATATGGCCGCCGTGCTGGTGGCCAAGACCGTGGGCGGCGATGTGTTCTACGGCTTTATCTCGGCAGTGGCCTTTGCCACGATTCTCGCCGTGGTCGCAGGTCTGACCCTGTCCGGCGCCTCGGCCGTCTCGCACGACCTCTACGCCACCGTCATCAAGAAGGGCAAGGCCGACAGCGCCTCCGAACTCAAGGTCTCGCGCATCACCACGCTGTGCCTGGGCTTTGTGGCCGTGCTGCTGGGCATTGTGTTCGAGAAGCAGAACATCGCCTTCATGGTCTCGCTGGCCTTTGCCGTGGCGGCTTCCGCCAACTTCCCGCCGCTGCTGCTGTCGGTGCTGTGGAAGAACTGCACCACCAAGGGCGCCGTCATCGGCGGCTTCATGGGCCTGGTCTCCTCCGTGGGTCTGACCATCGTCTCGCCCTCGGTGTGGGAAGCGACTCTGGGCCATCCCGCCGGCTCGGCCTGGTTCCCATACGCCTCGCCTGCACTGTTCTCCATGGCGATCGGCTTCTTCGGCGTGTGGCTGTTCTCCGTGCTCGACAAGAGCGCTCAGGCAGCCAAGGAGCGCGCCGTGTTCCCTGCGCAGCAAGTGCGTTCGGAAACCGGTCTGGGTGCCGCAGGCGCATCCGGCCACTGATGATGTGAATGGCCCGGCACCATGCCGGGCCCCGGCAGGACTCTGCCCTCACCTCGGCCCGCAGAGACCTCAACGGTTTCTGCGGGCCGCGCTCATTCCACGTCCATCCCGCCGGCCTGCGCCAGCTCGAACAACAGCTCCCGTGCCCACTGGTGTCCGGGAGAGCGATGGGTGCGTGCATGCCAGGCAGCCGTCTTGGTGAAACCCGGAATCTCCAGCGGCGGCTCCAGCACCACCAGTCCCGAGTCGGGCCTGACCAGACGCCGCGGCACGACGGCAATCAGATCGCTGCTGCGCAGGATTTCGGGCAGCACCAGAAAGCTGGTCACGGACAGCGCTACACGCCGCCGCCGTCCCAGGCGCTCCAGCGCCTCGTCCGTCACACCATGGAAACTGCCTCCGTCATAGGACACCAGCGCATGGTCCAGCGCGCAGAAGCGCTCCAGTGACAGGCCACGCCGGCGCACGCCGGGATGGCCCTGGCGCATCACGCAGACATAGCGTTCATCGAACAGCCGGCGCGCATGCAGATCGGGGGCCGTGCGCTCCGGCGTAACCAGCGCCAGATCGATATCGCCGCGCTCCAGTCGCTCGTGCAGCGGCAGATGCTGGGCCGGCACCACAGCCACGCACATACCGGGCGCGCGCTGGCGCAACACGGCCAGAAACGGCAGCACCACCGCCTGCAGCGCGTAATCCGTGGCGGCAATGCGCAGCGTCATATGTGCCGTAGCCGGATCAAAGGCCTGGGGACGCAGCAGCGCTTCGGCATTGCACAGCAATTCCTTGAGCGGCCCGGCCAGTGCCAGCGCGCGCAGCGTGGGGGCGATGCCGCGCTGCGTGCGCACGAACAAGGGATCGTCGAAGCTCTCGCGCAGCCGCGTCAGCATGCCGCTGACCGCCGGCTGGGTCAGCGCCAGACGCTCGGCAGCGCGCGTCACGCTGCGCTCGTCCAGCAGCGCATCCAGGGCCTTGAGCAGATTCAGGTCCAGACTCTTGATATCAGTCGGCATGATTTCACAAATCAGAAATATCGATTGGATTTATTTCACCACAGACCCCATCATTTCCCCATTCCCTTCGACAGAAGCCCTGCATGCACAGCATTCACTGGCCCGCCGACTACATGCCGGGCACCACCGAAAACTTCGTCATCAGCGAGCTCATTGCCCCGGGCCTTTATCCGCCGCTTTCCGAGCCTCGCTGTCCCTGATTTTTTGATAGCTGCCAGCGCCTTAATTCATTGGAATTCAGTTTGATTTCATGCCGAAAACAAGCAATGAAATGCGTAAGGCGCTATCAAATCTTTGACCTCCTGCTTTGCTGCAGGACTGCCGACTTCTTCCATTCGCACCACCGCTACTTCGCATGTCTGCACTCTTTACCCCTTTCACTCTCAAAAGCCTGACTCTGCGCAACCGCATCGCCATTCCGCCGATGTGCCAGTACAGCGCCGTGGACGGCCTCACCAATGACTGGCACCAGGTCCACTACGCCTCCATGGCGCGCGGCGGCGCGGGGCTGGTGATCGTCGAAGCCACGGGCGTATCTCCCGAAGGCCGCATCTCGCCCGACTGCGCCGGTCTTTGGAACGACGGCCAGATCGAAGGCATGTCGCGCATTGCCGCCGGCATCAAGGCCGCAGGCGCCGTGCCCGGCATCCAGATCGGCCATGCCGGACGCAAGGCCAGCGCCAACAATCCCTGGGAAGGCGACGACCATATTGCCGAAGGCGATGCCCGCGGCTGGCAGCCGATTGCACCATCGGCCATCGCCTTTGGCGGCGGTCTGCCGCGCGTCCCCCGCGCCATGACGCTGGAGGATATCGGCCGCGTACAGGACGACTTTGTAGCGGCAGCCCGCCGCGCCCTTGCAGCCGGCTTCGAATGGCTGGAGCTGCACTTTGCACACGGCTATCTGGCGCAGAGCTTTTTCTCGGCCCACAGCAACCAGCGCGACGACGCCTATGGCGGCAGCTTCAGCAACCGTGCCCGCTTTCTGCTGGAGACCGTGGCCAAAGTGCGCGAGGTCTGGCCCGAGCACCTGCCGCTGACAGCGCGTTTCGGCGTTATCGAGTACGACGGCCGCGACGAGGAAACCCTGGAGGAATCCATCGCCGTCACGCGCCTGATGCGCGAGCGCGGCCTGGACCTGCTCAATGTCAGCGTCAACTTCGTGATTCCCGATGTGAAGATTCCCTGGGGAACGCCCGCCTTCCTCGCTCCCATTGCCCAGCGCGTGAGCCGCAGCGCCGGCCTGCCCGTGGCCTCAGGCTGGGGCATGGATGATCCGCAGATTGCCGAGCGCATCGTGGCCGACGGCCAGGTCGATCTGGTGATGATCGGCCGCGCCCATCTGGCCAATCCGCACTACACCTACCAACTGGCACAAAGCCTGGGCGTGGCCCGTCCCGACTGGACCCTGCCCACTCCCTATGCCCATTGGCTGGAACGCTATCGCGGCGCAGCCAAGCAGGCCGCAGCCTGAGTGGGCCCTTGCCCCTCAACGCGCCAAGGATCTCGATCGCAAAGAGGCCCGGTCTCACGACCGGCCTTGCGGGACAGGCGCCGGCTCAGGAGACGCTGGCGCGCTCCAGCACCGCCAGCACGTTGCGCGCCGCTCCCACGCCCATGTTCACATAGGCATCCGAGGTCACGCCGCCGATGTGCGGGCTGAGGATGAAACCCGGCTGGTGCAGGAAGGGGTGGCCGGCCGCCATGGGCTCGACGGCGAAGCTGTCCAGGCCCGCGGCGCTGACCTGGCCTTGCTGCACGGCGGCCAGCAGCGCGGCCTCGTCGATGAGACCGCCGCGCGCGGTGTTGACCACAATCACGCCGCGCCTGCAGCACGCCAGGGTTGCGGCGTCGAGCAGGTTGCGGTTGTCGTCGGTCAGCGGGCAGTGCAGCGAGATCGCATCGCTTTCGCGCCACAGCGTATCCAGGTCCACGGCCTGCACGTAGCCGGGCAGCTGGCCCGCAAAGGGATCGAAGCCGATCACGCGCATGCCCAGTGCATCGGCCATCTTCGCAAAGCGCAGGCCTATGGCGCCCAGGCCGACCAGGCCGACCAGGCCCACGGTGCGCCCGGCCAGCTCCAGGCTTTTGTGCGTGGACTTGTCCCAATGGCCGCAGTGCATGCGCGAGTCCAGCTGCACCACCGACTTGGCGCAGGCCAGCAGCAGGGCCAGGGCCTGTTCGGCCACGGCCGCCGCGTTGGCACCGACTGCCGCCACGACCTCGATGCCGCGCTGCGCGGCCGCGGCCTTGTCTATGGTGTCCGTGCCGCTGCCGTGCTTGGAAATCACCTTGAGCGAAGGTCCGGCGTCCATGACCGCAGCCCCCACCTTGCCGTAGCGCACGATGATGGCGACGGGATCATGCAGGCGGCACAGGGCCACCAGGTCTTCCTCCGTGGGCGTCTTGCCTGCGTAGACTATGTCGTGGTCTTGCAGCAGATCCAGGGCCTGCTGCGCCAGGTCAGCGCCCGTGACGATGATGGTGCTCACAGCGTCTCTCCTTCCTTGAGCAGGCCGGCCGCGCGCAGCGCGGCGGGCAGCCACTTCGAGGCCGTGTCGCCGCGGGCGATGGCTTCGATGCGCGCGGCCTCGTCGGCCACTTTCCTGTCGGCCAGCGCCAGCATGGCGGGCGCCTTGGCGCGCTCGATCACGACCACGCCGTCGGCGTCACCCACCACCAGATCGCCCGGGTTCACCGTCGCACCGCCGCAGCAGATGGGGTGATTGATGCGACCGGGCACGAACTTGGTCGGACCCGCGGGATTGAAGCCGGCGCTGAACACCGCAAAGCCCAGCTCCAGCAGCTCGAGCTTGTCGCGGATCGCGCCATCCACGATCACGCCGCCAAGGCCTGTCTTCTTGCAGGCGCTGAGCATCAGCGTCCCCATCAGGGCCGCAGTCTGGTCTCCCTTGCCGTCGATGACCAGGATATCGCCGGGCTTGGCCAGGGCGATGGCGGCGTGGATCATCAGATTGTCTCCGGGGCGCACCTCGACGGTGAAGGCCGGGCCGGCGAGCTTCATGTCCTGGTGAACGGGCGCCACACGTGCGTTCATGGTGCCGCGGCGGCCTGCCACGTCGGCCAGGATGGCGGCCTGGAAGCTCGAGGCCTTCTGGACGACCTCGGCGCTGACGCGCTCGAAGTCACGGATGATTTCTGAAAGTGGGCTCATGATGATTAGGTCCGCGGTTCGGTCCGGTTGCAGGGGTGAAAGTGACGAAGGAGCACGAGTGGCAGGGCGCACCGCGTCCTGCCCGCAAGGGCACATGCCAGGCATGTGCGCAAGACATAAGCGCCAGGCACGGCGCGGCTGATGTACTGGTTGGGTGGTTTGCTGGCGCGGTGGCGCGGTGGCGTGATCGGCCTCAGTCCAGGCTGGCGCCCGAGTCCTTGACGATGCGGCCCCAGCGCGGCACCTCGGTGCGCAGCAACTGGGCAAAGGCCTGGGGCGTGCCGCCCAGCACGTCGCCGCCCTCGGAGCGCAGCTTCTCGGCCACATCGGGCTGCTTCAGGGCCAGGTTGATGGCCTTGTTGAGCTGCTGCACGATGGCCTCGGGCGTGCCCGCGGGCGCCAGCACGCCGTACCAGGAGCTGGCCTCGAAGTCCTTGTAGCCGAGCTCGGCCAGCGTGGGCGTGTCGGGCAGCTGGCTGGAGCGCGCCAGCGAGGTCACGACAATGGGCCGCAGCTTGCCGTTGCGCACCTGGCCCAGCAGCGTGGGAATGGCGGACATGTACAGGTCGATCTGTCCGCCCACCAGGTCCGTCATGGCCTGGCCTGCTCCCTTGTAGGGCACATGGCGCAGGCTCATGCCCGAGATCTTCTGGGCCTGCTCGCCCGCCAGATGGGCCACGGTGCCGTTACCCGAATAGCCCAGGGTGATGCCATCGGGTCTGGCCTTGGCCGCCGTCACCAGCTCTGCAAAGGTCTTGAAGGGCGTGTTGGCGGGGGCTGCCATCACGATGGGCGCCGAGGACACCAGGGCCACGGGCACCAGGCTCTTGATCGGGTCGTAGGGCAGCTTGGCGTAGAGCCAGGGGTTGATGGCGAGATTGCTGGTCTGGCCCATGACCAGGGTGTAGCCGTCGGGCGCGGCCTTGGCCGCAGCGTCCACGCCCAGGTTGCCGCCCGCGCCGGGGCGGTTGTCCACCACCACGCTCCACTTGTTCTGCTCGGCCATCTTCTGGGCCACGGTGCGCGCAATCATGTCCGTGCCGCCGCCGGGCGGGAACGGCACGATCAGGCGGATCGGCTTGGCCGGATAGGCGGGCTGCGCCTGCACGCCGGCGAAGGGGGTGACTACGGCCACGAAGCCGAGCACGGCGGCATGCAGGGCGCGCGAAAGCGGGCGAAAGTTCATCTTTTGTCTCCTGTTGGTCGCTTTGAAGCGTGTTCTGATGCGTGCGGCCGGAGGCCCCGACCGCTGGAGGCGACTTTAGGCAAACGTTTCAACCCATACAATGATGTTTCGCAGAATGAAACGCATTGCATCATGAGCAACCCCACCCAATCCGCACAGAAGTCCGGCGACGGCGTCATCGCCGTCACCCGCGCACTGCAGCTGCTCGAGGCCTTTGCGCTGGGCGAATCGCATCTTTCGCTGGCCGAACTCAGCCGGCGCTGCGGCCTGCACAAGACCACGGTGCTGCGGCTGGCGCGCACGCTGGCCCGGTCGGGCTACATGGTGCAGCGCGAGGACGGGGAATGGCGGCTGGGTCCTTCCTCGGGCTGGCTGGGCGCGCGTTACCAGGCGGGCTTCGATGTGCAGAATGTGCTGGAGCCCGCGCTGCGCGAGCTCACCCAACTCAGCGGCGAGAGCGCCGCCTTCTACGTGCGCGAGGGCCATGTACGGACCTGCCTGGTACGCGTGGAAGGGCCTCAGGCCCTGCGCCACCATGCGCGCATGGGCGAGGGGCTGCCACTGGACAAGGGCTCGCCGGGCCGCGTCATCCTCGCGTTCTCGGGCGAGCCCGGCGAGATCTACGAGCAGATCCGCCAAAAGGGCTACCACTGCTCCATCGGCGAGCGCGAGCAAGGTGTGGCAACGGTCTCGGCGCCAGTGTTCGGCATGCACTGGCGGCTCATGGGATCGATCTGCATCTCGGGCCCTGCATCGCGCCTGCCCGAGGCCAGGCTCGAAGCCCTGGCCCGGACCGTGATCGCCGCGGCCAACAAGCTGTCCTATGCGCTGGCCGGCAATTCCGCCACACCGGCGGCCAGCCCTGTGCGCGCAACGCAGTGGCATCCCTGAGCGCAGGGGACCGGCCCCGAAAGGCTTTTTCTTCCGCTGGAATGAAGATTCAAAAACAATAGCTTTCCCCGCTTATTGAAATTGAAACCCAGATACTTTTGTATCTGATTTACTGTTCCATAAAGCAGTAAAAGCTATCTTTTTATGCAATGAATGCGCTCGAGTGAGCTCAGCGCGCCCAGGCGCAGCCGCCGTCCACGACCAGGGTGGAACCCACCACATAGTCGCCGGCGCGCGAGGCCAGGAAGATGGCTGCGCCGGCCATATCCTCGGGTTCACCGATGCGCCCCAGGGGCACGCGCCCCGCGGCCTCGTCCGCATGGTCGCGCGCGTTCTTGTTCATCTCCGAGGCGAACGGCCCGGGCGCGATGGCGCTGACCACGATGCGCTCGGGCGCCAGGCGCAGGGCCATGCGCTTGGTCAGGTGGATCAGGCCGGCCTTGCTGGCCGCGTAGGAGTAGGTCTCCCAGGGGTTGACCGAAACGCCGTCGATGGAGGCGATGTTGATGACCTTGGCCAGTTGCGCGCCCGCCGCCGACCTGCGCAGCATGGGCGTAAGCGCCTGGGTCAGGAAGAAGGGCGACTTCATGTTCAGGTCCACGACCTTGTCCCAGCCGCTTTCGGGAAATTCGTCATAGGGCGCACCCCAGGCCGCGCCCGCGTTGTTGACGAGGATGCCCAGCTGGCCTTCGTGCGCCGCATAGGCATCGACCAGCGACTTCACGCCGTCCAGGGTGGACACGTCGGCGGGCAGCGAAACACAGTGGCCCAGCTCCGACAGCTCGCGTGCCGTCTGGTCGCAGGCCTCGGCCTTGCGCGCCGAGATGTACACGCGCGCGCCCTGGCGCACAAAGCCTTCGGCGATCATGCGGCCGATGCCGCGCGAACCACCGGTGACAAGAGCCGTGCGGCCCTTGAGCGAAAACATCTGCTGGGTATCCATGGTGCGGTCTCCTTGAAGGTCTTCAAACCACGCCAGCTTATGCAAGGCCCGCCACGCCCGGCGTCGCCTAGGCGCCATGGCTGACCCCAGGGAGAAAGCACCGCCCTGCGCGTCGATCCCGCTCCGCCCCCAATACCTGCCGCCCTACTCCAGCCCCCAGGACACGCCGGCCGCGGCCTCCCACTGCTGCGCAAACCACTCGTCGCCACGCAGATAGGCCTGCAGCATGGGCAGGCCGTCCAGGCCCCAGAACACATGGCCGTCCACCACCCAGGCCGGCACGCCGAACACGCCGGCCTGCTGCGCCTGCTCCGTATTGCCGCGCAGCCATTGCTTGACCTCGGCGCCGTCTTCCTCATGGCGCAGCTGCTCCTTCAGATGCTCGCGCAGCTGCTGCAGGCGCTGCGCATCATTGGCCTCATGGCCGCCCTGCCAGACATGCTGCATCACGGCCTGTGCCACAAAGCGGTTGATGCTGCCTTCACGTCCATGGGCCAGCGCCAGCCGCAGCAGCGGCAACGGCTTGAACGGGTGCCGGGCCGGCATCTGCAGCGGTATGCCCAGCGACCGACCAAGCCATGTGACATGGCGGTAGGTCCAGGCGCGCTTGGCAGGAATACCGGCCGGTCCGGGGTTGGCATTGCCTTGCAGCAAGGCTCCCAGCAGCACCGGGCGGTAATCCACGTGATAGCTGAGCCCTTGCAGCGCCTTGGGCATCTGCTCCAGCGCCAGCCATGCATAGGGCGACACAAAGTCCAGATAAAAGGTGATGTGCTTCATGTCGGCTCTCCTCAAAGAGTGATCAGATCTCGGCTTTGCGCGGGTCCTCGAGACCGGCGCGCTGCAGCAGCCGGCTCCAGATCTGCAGACGCAGCTCGGCATCGCCCTTGGACCAGGCGCGAATCTCGTCAATGGTTCTGAAACAGCCCTGGCAATGGCTGCGATCCTGCGTCATGCGGCAGACATTGATGCAGGGCGAAGCCACGGGCTGGTCGGCCTCGGCCCAGACCAGGGCCACCTCGGCCTTGGCGGCCAGTTGCGCCAGCTGCTGAGCCTGCTGTGCCTGCTGCTCCTGAAGAAGTTCCGTGCTCATGCCTGCTCCACCACGTCCGACCAGGGGGCTGCGGTCAGCGCCTGCAGCTGCGCGGGCGATGCGGGAAACACGCCGTGCGGATGGCCTGCCGCGGCCCACACCGTATCGAAGCGCTGCAACTCGGCATCCATCAAGGTCACGACCTTGGTTGCATGGGCCACGGGGCTGACGCCGCCGATCGAAAAACCGGTGCTGGACTTGACGAAGTCCGCGTCGGCGCGGCCGACCTTGCCCACCAGCTGCGTCACTTTTTTTTCATCGACACGCCTGTCGCCCGAGGTCACGACCAGCACGGCCGCGTCATCGCTCCTGCGCTTGAAGATGATGCTCTTGGCCACCTGCCCGACCAGAATGCTGAGTTGATCGGCGGCCTCCTGGGCGGTACGCGCCGCACCGTCCAGCATCTGCGGCGCATGCGGATGACCGGCATCCTGCAAAAAGCGGCTGACGCGCTGCACGCCTTCCGGCAGCGCATGAAGTTCTGACCCACACATGATGTTTTCCTGAAAATCGCGCCGCCATCCGGCAGCGTCACGGCCCCTACTGTGCCAGCTTGAGCCTGAGCTGCACCAGCTCCAGCTGCAAATCACGCAGGTCTTTCTGGACATAGGCGATATGTCCGGCACTGTTCTTGGCGTCACGCGCCTCGCGCAGCTCTTTTTTCTTGGCCTCGATGCGACGCTCCAGCTCGAGCACCGACTGCCTGTCCTGATAGCGGTCGCGCGCCGGCGAATAGCCTTGCAGAAACGCCGCCTCCAGCGGTGCCGGGCAGTAGCCCGGCTGGAACTTGCTGCCGGCTTCCGCATAGGCCTTGCCGCTCTCTGGGGTGCAGAAATCCTGCAGGCCGCGCAGCCAGCCCTGCTGATAGGCCCGCGCATCCATCTGCACGCCCTGCTCCTTGCAGGCCTTGAAATGGCGTCTGGCGCGGGTGGATAGGTCCAGCCTGCCGTCCATGGCATCGAGCTGCCCCAGATAGGCCCAGTCCGTGTCCCGGCATTCCTGGGCGTCCATGCCGGCGCAGCCGCCCAGCAGGGCAGTTGCAGCCAGACACAGGGCCAGCGAAAAACTTGATCTTGCTTGCATGGCGGCGATGGTAACAACGCCCGTGCCTGCCCGGGCCGAACCGGGATTCAGCCCGCGCGCTTGGTCAGCAAGGCCTTGGCCACGCGCGACTGCGTGGGGCGACCCAGGTGCTCGCTGATGAACTGGCCCGCATCGATCAGCTTGTCGAGGTCGATGCCGGTCTCTATGCCCATGCCCTGCAGCAGGTAGACCACGTCTTCGGTAGCCACATTGCCCGTGGCGCCCTTGGCATAGGGACAGCCGCCCAATCCGGCGACCGATGACTGGAAGTTCCACACTCCCAGATCCAGCGCCGCCAGCGTGTTGCTCAGGGCCTGGCCGTAGGTGTCGTGGAAATGGCCGGACACCTGGTCGAGATCGAAGTGCGCCAGCGTGGCTTCCAGCGCCTTCTGCACCTTGACGGGCGTTCCCACGCCTATGGTGTCGGCCACGTCCACGCGCTGCACGCCGATATTCTTCATCAGCCCGGCCAGATAGCCCACCTTCCCGGGCGCGATCTCGCCTTCGTAGGGGCAGCCCACGGTGCAGCTCATGGCGCCGCGCACGGCAATGCCGGCCTCCAGCGCCGCCTGCACCACAGGCGCGAAGCGCTCTATGCTCTCGGCAATCGAGCAGTTGATGTTGCGCTGGCTGAAGGCCTCGCTGGCCGCACCGAAAACCACGATCTCGTCGGGCTTGCCGGCCAGCGCGGCCTCGAAGCCCTTGAGATTCGGCGTGAGCACCGAATACAGCACCCCGGCTCTGCGCACTATGCCCGCCATGACCTCGGCGTTGTCCGCCATCTGCGGCACCCATTTGGGCGACACATAGCTGGTGACCTCGATCTCCTTGAGGCCTGCGTCCTGCAGTCGCTGCACCAGTTCGATCTTGACGGCGGCAGGCACAGGCTGCTTTTCGTTCTGCAGGCCGTCGCGCGGGCCCACATCGATGATCTTGACGCGTGCGGGGTACTTCATTCTTGTCTCCTTGGTATCAATAGCCCTTGCCAAGGTCGACGCGACCTGTGACGGGCTCACCCCGGCTCATGGCGGCTACCTTGCCCACGATCTGGGCAATGCTGTCCGCCGCCAGCGTGCGGGCCGAGGTATGGGGGGTGAGGATGATTCTGGATTGCTTCCAGAACGGATGATTCTCGGGCAGCGGCTCCTCGCGGAACACGTCCAGCATGGCGCCGCTGACATGGCCGGACTCGATCTGTGCAATCAGGTCGGCATCGACCACATGGCCGCCGCGCCCCACGTTGATCACATAGGCACCGGGCTGCAGCAGCGCCAGCGTGCGGGCGTTGATGATGTCGCGGGTCTCGTCGTGCAGGGGCAGCAGGTTGACCAGAATGCGCGTCTCGGACAGAAAGCGGTCCAGGCTGTCCATGCCGCTGAAGCATTGGACGCCCTGCAGCTCGCGCGGCGAGCGGCTCCAGCCATTGACCTTGAAATCGAACACCGTCAGCGCCCTGGCCACGCGCTCGCCCATCTTGCCCAGGCCCATCACGCCTACGGGGTAGTCCACCCGCCTGGGGTTGCGCTGGTGCTGCCACAGGCCCTGCGCCATATCGGCCTCGTACTGGTCGAGGCCACGGAAGAAGCGGATCACGGCCTGGGCCACATACTCGGCCATCTGCACGGCCATGCCCGCATCCTCGAGGCGGTAGACGGGCAGCGCGGCGGGAATGCGCAGCAGCAGCAAGGCATCCACGCCCGCGCCGATGTTGAACATGGCCTTCAGGCCGGCCGCCTGCTCGTCGAGGAACTGCTGGGGCGGCGCCCAGACCAGTGCATAGTCGGCCTGGGGCGCGCCCGGCTCCCAGATGGCAATCTCCGCACCCGGCAGCGCGTCATGCAAACCTTTGAGCCAGGGTTCCGGCCGCGTATCGTCACAGCAAAACAAGACTTTCATGGATGCCAAGCCTAACGCTTTGCCAAGCCTGCTGCAGACGCGGATGACAAATGGACCGCTATCAAAAAAGAAGCTTCTTGCGCTTTACCCGTATTGATTTCATCATTGAAAGTGACTGAATTCATGGATGGTCCAGCGCAAGCCGCTCTTTTTGTTAAACAGTTCAACCCTGGCCGGATCAGGCGGCCACCTCGATGCGCAGCAGCTCGGCGCCTTCGCTGACCTGATCGCCAGGCACATACAGCAGCTCCAGCACCACGCCATCGCCGGGGGCGGCAATCGTGTGCTCCATCTTCATGGCCTCCATCACCGCCAGCGGCTGGCCCTTGCTGACCTTGTCGCCGGCCTTGACGGTGAAAGACACCACCTTGCCGGGCATGGGCGCCGTCAGGCGGCCGCCTTCATGGCCTGTATCGCCCGCATGGGCCAGCTGGTCGACCACGGTGATCTGGGTGCTGCCCGCCTCGGTGAAGATGGACAGCTGGTCGCCCTGGGCATGGACCACGACCACCGTGCGCTTGCCGTCCAGGCCCAGCTCCAGCCTTCCGTCTGCCAGTGCGCGCCACTGTAGCGTGGCATCGATGCGGCCTTCGCCCTCGCCAATGCCGAGCTGATAGGTCTGCGCCGCCTGCGTGCCGCGGCCGTAGGCCAGGCCGGCCGTGAAGTCCTCGCCGCGGTAGGCAAAGCCGAAGGCACGCACATAGCGGCCAGACATGCGCCAGCCGTCGCGGCGGCTGAAGGGGTCCGTGCCCTGGCCTGCCTGCTCGCCCTGCAGCTGCCAGGCCATGGCAGCGGCGACGGCCAGGTCGCGGCCCACGAAATCCTTGCCGAACCAGGCCTCGCGCTCGCGCTCGATCAGCGCGGTATCGAGCAGGGCATTGGAGAAAGCCTGGCTCTTCACCACCTGGCGCAGAAACTGCACATTGGTCGTCAGGCCCACGATATGGGTCTGGGCCAGCGCCGCGTCCAGACGCGCCAGCGCCTGGGCACGATCGTCGCCATGGACGATGAGCTTGGCGATCATGGAGTCGTAGAAGGGACTGATCGCATCGCCCTCGCGCACGCCGTCGTCCACGCGTACATCGCTGATCTCGAAGCTGCTGCACTCGGGCTTGCGATAGACGGCCAGATGGCCGGTGGCGGGCAGGAAGTTGTTCTCGGGGTTCTCCGCGCAGATGCGCGCCTCGATGGCATGACCCTGGATACGCAGTTCCGACTGCGCCTTGGGCAAGGGCTGTCCCCAAGCCACCAGCAGCTGCCACCGCACCAGATCCTCGCCGGTGATGGCTTCGGTCACGGGGTGTTCCACCTGCAGCCGGGTGTTCATTTCCATGAAGTAGAACTTCATGGCTTCGGGCTGGTCGTAGCCGCCGGGCTGCTCGACGATGAACTCCACCGTGCCCGCGCCCACATAGTTCACGGCCTTGGCAGCAGCAACGGCGGCCTCGCCCATCATCTTGCGCAGCGCGGCAGTCATGCCGGGAGCCGGCGCTTCCTCGAGCACCTTCTGGTGGCGACGCTGCACCGAGCAGTCACGTTCGAACAGATAGACGCAGTTGCCCTGCGTATCGCCAAACACCTGAATCTCGATATGGCGCGGGCGCAGCACGTACTTCTCGATCAGCACGGCGTCGTTGCCGAAGCTGTTGATGGCCTCGCGCTTGCAGGACTCCAGCGAAGCCGCAAAGTACTCGCTCTTTTCCACCAGACGCATGCCCTTGCCGCCACCGCCCGCGCTGGCCTTGATGAGCACGGGATAGCCGATGCGGTCGGCCTCGCGTTGCAGCAGCTCGGGGTTCTGGTCGTGACCGTGATAGCCGGGCACCAGCGGCACGCCGGCCTTTTCCATCAGTTGCTTGGACTCGGCCTTGAGACCCATGGCGCGAATCGCGCTGGCGGGCGGGCCGATGAAGACCAGGCCGGCCGCCGCGCAGGCATTGGCAAAGTCTTCGTTCTCGGAGAGAAAGCCATAGCCGGGGTGAATGGCTTCGGCACCCGTGGCCTGGGCGGCCTCCAGAATGCGCTCCCAGCGCAGATAGCTGTCCTTGGGCGCGCTGCCACCGATATGCACGGCCTCGTCGCAGGCCGCGACATGCTTGGCCCGGGCATCGGCATCCGAATACACGGCCACGGTCTTCACGCCCATGCGACGGGCGGTGGCGGCTACGCGGCAGGCGATTTCACCTCTATTCGCAATCAGAATTTTCTTGAACATATCGTCTCCGGTTATCGGTCAAATCGCCGCACAGCGCATATCAATTGAGCGCAGGCAGCTATGTTTTTTGCAATGAATCCTGCGCATCGCCAGCTCCGCGCAGACGTCGAAAAATCGCCTTGAGAAAGCGCCACAGCGCCCAGATCACCAGCCACATCGCAATCACCACGACCAGCAGCACGGCGGCAAACACCAGCGGATTGGTCAGCGCGAGCCAGATGGCGCCCAGCGACACCGTGTCTTCCGCCAGACTGGCTCCCAGGTTGGAGAACGGTTCGGGCGAGGTATTGATGAGGGCACGCGTGGTGGTCTTGGCTGCCTGGCTGGTCGCCGCCAGCGTTCCGCCCATCAGCGCGGCTGCCATGGCCATGGTGGTGTTGTCGGCAGCAAAGACCGAGGCCGCCAGTGCCGCGCCGGCCGGAATGCGCAGCACGCTCTGGAACAGGTCCCAGACGGAATCGACCACGGGTATCTTGTCGGCGAAGAACTCCACAAACAGCAGGCTGCCGCTGATGACCAGCACCATGGGATGCTGCAGCACATGCAGGCCGCCGGGCAGCGGCATCAGGCCACTTGCACCCAGCATGCCCACGACAAACACCACGGCATAGAGGCGAAAGCCGCTGGCCCAGCCCAGGGCCGCGGCCAGCGCAAGCATCGAGGCCATGTCCATCTGCCCCACGGCCTGCCCGGCCCTGGCAGCCACATCTCCGACCTGGCCAGCAGCATCGCCCACGGCCCTGGCCGTTTCGGGGTCGATATGCAGGCCGATGCGGTGCAGCCAGTCGATGATGGTTTGCCAGATATCCATGGTGTTCATTCCCTATGTCTCGCCCGGACTCTAAAGCGCCCAGAACACAAGGTTTGTCATCTCATCCGGGCAGCCAGTTGGGTTTGCGCTTGTTGAGAAAAGCCTGCACGCCTTCCTTGCCTTCGCTGCTGGCGCGGATGGTGGCAATGGACTCCACGGTCGCCGCAATCAGCTGCTCGCTGATCTCGCGCTCGGCCATGTCCAGGACCAGGCGCTTGCAGGCCCGCACGGCGGCGGGGCCAGCGCTCAGCAAATGCTTGAGCCAGCCGTCGACCACAGCATCCAGCCCGTCGGCATCGACCACTTCGTGCACATAGCCGATGTGATGCGCCTCCTGCGCCGAAAAGCGCTCGCCCGTGAGAAAGTAGCGGTGCGCGGCCCTGGCCCCCATGGCGCGGATCACATAGGGGCTGATGGTGGCGGGAATCAGGCCGATCTTGACCTCGCTGAGGCAAAAGCCCGCCGTGTCGGCCGCCACCGCCATATCGCAGCAGGCCACCAGGCCCATGCCGCCCGCATAGACATCGCCCTGCACACGCGCAATCGTGGGTTTGGGGCATTCGTAGATGACGCGCAGCATCTCGGCCAGCAGACCCGCATCGACGCGGTTTTCGTCGCGCGAGTAATCGGCCATGCGGCGCATCCAGTTCAGGTCCGCGCCCGCGCAGAATGCGGGTCCTTCGGCGGCCAGCACCACGGCGCGCACATCGGCACGCTCGCCGACCTGGAGGAAGGCGGCGGTGATCTCGGCAATCGCCGCATCGCTGAAGGCGTTGCGAATGGCGGGCTGAGCCAGCGTGACGCGGGCGATGCCGCCGTCCACGGTCAAAGTCAAAGCAGTCATGGCTTGTCTCCCAGTGAGTTAGGGCTTTGCAGTTGCGCAGCCGCCGTACCCGGCAGCTGCAGCATCAGGAATTCACGGACCTGCGGCAACCATTGCCCGATATTGGCAGCCCGGTCAAAGAACTGGTGTCCCTCCGCGCCGCTGGATGGAGCAAACACCAGTTTCAGGTTCTGGCCTGCGGCCAGATAGCTTTGCGCCATCTTGCGCACCAGCGGCGGGCGAAAGTAGCTATCGTTCTCGGCATAGATCCACAGCTGGGGCACACGACTGGTGGCGGCAAAGCCGGCCACGGTCTTGAGCAGTTGCGCCTCGCCGCAAACCGCGGCTTTCTCACGCATCTGCGGCTGTGAGCCCCGGCCGCCGGCAAAGTTGACGACGCCGCGCAGACCCGCGGGCTGCTGCGCCGCCAGAGCCAGCGACGCAAAGCCGCCGGCGGACTTGCCCAGCAGCAGCACATGCGAGCCATCGACATCGGGCAGCTTTTGCCCGTAAGTCATGATGGCCGCCACATCGCGCGCGGCCTCCTGAGCCGCATGGGCGTAGTCGGGGGCATCGCAGCTGCCGTAACGGTCGGCCAGAGGACCGTCCGATGCCCCATAGCCGCGACGCAAACCCGTGACCACCACATAGCCCAGCTCGGCCAGAGCGCGCGCCTGCGGGCCGTAGCGATCGGTCATGGCTTCGCGCGCCTCCTGGCCGCTGGGCGTGCCATGGCTGAGCACGATCAGCCCCCAGGGGCCGAGACCCCGGGGACGATAGACATGGCCTGCCAGCTCGGCGCTGTGCGCGGGCGAATCGCCGCTCGCTGGCACCCAGACCGGAATGCGCGCATCCATGCGCTGCACCGCTGGCTCGGCAGCACCAACCACGGGCATGGCCAGCGCAGCCGACAGCAGGACTGGCGGCAGGCAGGTGAGGAAATGACGACGCGACATGACTGGCAGCCTCTAGCCGCTTACATGCGGAATACGCCGAAGCGCGTGTCTTCAATCGGAGCATTGCGCGCCGCCGCCAGGCCCAGCGCCAGCACGCGGCGCGTGTCGGCGGGATCGATCACGCCGTCGTCCCAGAGTCGCGCCGTGGCGTAATAGGGATGGCCCTGGTCTTCATACTGCTGGCGGATGGGCGCCTTGAAGCGCTCCTCTTCTTCTGCACTCCAGTGGCCGCCCTTGGCTTCGATGCCGTCGCGCTTGACGGTGGCCAGTACGCTGGCCGCCTGCTCGCCGCCCATGACGCTGATGCGCGCGTTGGGCCACATCCAGAGGAAACGGGGCGAATAGGCGCGGCCGCACATGCCGTAGTTGCCCGCGCCGAAGCTGCCGCCGATGATGATGGTGAACTTGGGCACCGCCGCCGTGGCCACGGCCGTGACCAGCTTGGCGCCGTGGCGGGCAATGCCTTCGTTTTCGTATTTGCGCCCGACCATGAAGCCCGTGATGTTCTGCAGGAACACCAGCGGAATCTTGCGCTGGCAGCACAGCTCGATGAAGTGTGCGCCCTTGACCGCCGACTCGGAAAACAGGATGCCGTTGTTGGCGATGATGCCGACCTGCATGCCCTCGATGCGCGCAAAGCCGCAGACCAGGGTGTTGCCGAAGCGGGCCTTGAACTCGTCGAACTGGCTGCCGTCCACGATGCGGGCGATGATCTCGCGCACATCGAAGGGCTTGCGCGTATCGACGGGAATCACGCCATACAGCTCTTCGCTCTCGAAGAGGGGGGCGGCCGGCGCATGGTCGGTCTGCGACTGGGGCTTGCCCTTGTTCAGGTTTGCCACTGCCTGGCGTGCCAGCGCCAGTGCATGCAGATCGTTCTCGGCCAGATGGTCGGCCACGCCCGACAGGCGCGTGTGCACATCGCCGCCGCCCAGGTCCTCGGCACTGACCACCTCGCCGGTGGCGGCCTTGACCAGGGGAGGGCCGCCCAGAAAGATGGTGCCCTGGTTCTTGACGATGATGGACTCGTCGCTCATGGCCGGCACATAGGCGCCGCCTGCCGTGCACGACCCCATGACCACGGCGATCTGGGCGATGCCCTGGGCGCTCATATTGGCCTGGTTGTAGAAGATGCGGCCGAAATGTTCGCGATCGGGGAAGACCTCGTCCTGATTGGGCAGGTTGGCACCACCCGAGTCCACCAGATAGATGCAGGGCAGACGGTTCTGCGCGGCCACCTCCTGCGCGCGCAGATGCTTTTTCACCGTCATCGGGTAGTAGGTTCCGCCCTTCACGGTGGCGTCGTTGCAGACGATCATGCAGTCCACGCCGCTGACGCGGCCCACGCCGACAATCACGCCGGCGCCCGGTGCATCATTGTTGTACATATTGAGCGCGGCCAGCGGCGACAGCTCCAGAAACGGCGTGCCGGGGTCCAGCAGCCGCTGCACGCGCTCGCGCGGCAACAGCTTGCCGCGCGCCACATGCTTGGCGCGTGCCGCTTCGTTGCCGCCCAGTGCGTTCTGATCGCAGCGTGCGTGCAGCTCATTGACCAGCGCCTGCATGGCGGCAGCGTTGGCCAGGAAATCTGCCGAACGCGGATTCAGTTGTGTACCCAGAATGCTCATCGCTTGCCTCTTGTCTTGATTACTTTGCCCGATACGGGAACTTGGTTTTTTTCTTGCTCAGACACAGCACTGCCACGGCAGTTGAAGAAAATGCCTTATGCACGCTGTTGAAACCGTTTTGCTTGTCTTGCTGCTGGGAGCGCTGACAGGCATTGTGGCCCGCTATATCCGGGCCATCCCCCTGCCTCTGATTCAAATCGCACTGGGTGCACTGATTGCCTGGCCGCAAGCCGGCCTGCACATCGCGTTCGACCCCGAGCTGTTCCTGCTGCTGTTCATTCCGCCGCTGCTGTTCGCCGACGGCTGGCGCATCCCCAAGCGTGAATTCTTCGCACTGGCCAAACCCATTTTGCTGCTGGCCCTGGGCCTGGTGCTGTTCACCGTGCTGGGCCTGGGCTATCTCATCCACTGGATGATTCCCGAGATTCCGCTGACCGTGGCCTTTGCCCTGGCCGCCGTGATCTCGCCCACCGATGCCGTGGCCGTTTCGGCCATCACGCGCAATCTGGGCATGCCCGAGAAGACCATGCACGTGCTGGAGGGCGAGTCGCTGCTCAATGACGCATCGGGTCTGGTGGCGCTGAAATTTGCGATTGCAGCCACGCTGACCGGCATGTTCTCCTGGGGCGAAGTCGCCAAGGAATTCACCTGGATGGCCGTCGGCGGCCTGGGTGTGGGTACGCTGATAGGCTGGGGCTTCAGCCATGCGCGCGGCACCATCACGCGCCGCCTGGGCGATGTCGCTGCCACGCAGATGGTGTTGCTGCTGGTGCTGCTGCCTTTTGCCGCCTATATCGTGGGTGAGAAAATCGGAGTCTCGGGCATTCTGGCTGCCGTGACCGCCGGCATCGCCACCAATTTCGCCGACCTGGAGCGCAGCAGCTATATCAGCGAACGCCTGCAGACCGAAGGCACCTGGAGCATGGTGGAATCGGCCTTCAACGGCGCCATCTTCCTGCTGCTGGGCCTGCAGCTGCCGTCCATCATCGGCGTGCCGCTGCATCAGGCCGGCCATGACTGGTGGATTCTGGTCGGCTATGTGGCCGCGATTTCGTTTGCGCTGCTGTTGATGCGCTGGATCTGGCTGGTCCTGGGTGTGCATGGATCTCTGCTGCGCGCCCACCGGCAGGGCAAGATGTCCGAGCGTCCCTCGCCACTGCTGAATCTGGCCACCACGCTGGCCGGCATTCGCGGCGCGGTCACGCTGGCCGGTGCGCTGTCCGTGCCCATGCTGCTGAACAACGGCCAGCCCTTCCCGGGCCGCGACATGCTGGTCTTTCTCGCCACCGGCACCATTTTGTTCACGCTGGTGATCGGCGCCGTGGGCCTTCCCGTCGTGCTGCGCCACCTGCCCCCGCACGAAGAGTCGCCCACCGTGCGCGAGGAGCGCCTGGCCCGCGAACAGGCCTGCATGGCGGCCATGGCCAAGCTCACGCTGAGCGAGGAAGAAATGCAGCGCCGCGACCCCGAATGGGTGGCGATGCGCCAGGAGGTCAACGGCCACCTGACCCAGGAATACCGCAACCGCATCCAGTTGCTCGACGACGGCAGCGGCGCCGCGCAAAGCATAGAGCTGCTGCGCGAAGCGCCCGAAGTCGTGCGCCAGCGCAAGCTGCGCTATGTGATGGAGATCGAAACCCGCATCGAGTGCATTCATGCCGAGCGGGACTTTTACTACGCCGAAAGACAGGCCCACCGCATCAACGACGAATCGCTGCGCAGCCTGGTCAGCGAGCTGGACATGCAGGAAATCGCCATGCGCAAGCGCCTGATCGTGGCGTGCCGCGCAGCGGGTCTGACCATGACCAGCACGCCGTCCAATCACTAAGCCAGAGACACCGAGGAAGGGCCGAAGCTGGCCGCACCGCACCGCACCGAGGGTGTCGTCCCCCTTGGGGGGCACCCGGCGCAGTGAAGGTGCGAAGCCGCTCAGGGGGGAGCACATATTCAGGCCGTCTTGATGACGCGCAGATCCAGCAACTCGATCATCTCGTCGCGAATCCTGAACTTCTGGATCTTGCCCGTCACCGTCATCGGGAAGGCCTGGACAAAGCGGATATAGCGCGGCACCTTGTAGTGCGCAATCTGCCCCTTGCAGAACTCACGGATCTCATCCTCGCCGAGTTCCTGACCGGGCTTGACAATGATCCAGGCACACAGCTCCTCGCCATAGCGCACATCGGGCACGCCCACCACCTGCACGTCCTGCACCTTGGGGTGGCGATAGAGGAATTCCTCGATCTCACGCGGGTAGATGTTCTCGCCGCCACGGATCACCATGTCCTTGATGCGGCCCACGATATTCACATAGCCTTCGGCGTCCATGGTCGCCAGATCGCCGGTGTGCATCCATTGCTCGGCATCGATGGCCTCGCGGGTTCTGGCCTCGTCTTCCCAGTAGCCGTGCATGACGGAATAGCCACGCGTGCACAGCTCGCCCGACTGGCCCGGCGGCATGATCTCGCCGGTGGATGGATCCACAATCTTCACCTCCAGATGCGGCTGCACCTTGCCCACGGTGGCAACGCGTTTTTCCAGCGGCGTGTCGGCATCGCTCTGACAGCTCACGGGACTGGTTTCGGTCATGCCGTAAGCGATGGTGATTTCGCTCAGATGCATATCCTTCACCACACGCTTCATCACCTCGATGGGACAGGGCGAGCCCGCCATGATGCCGGTTCGCAGCGTGGACAGATCGAACTCGGCAAAGCGCGGATGATCGAGCTCGGCAATGAACATGGTGGGCACGCCATGCAGACCCGTGCATTTCTCTGCCTGCACCGCCTCCAGCACGGTGATGGGGTCGAAGCCATCATTCGGATAGACGATGGTCGAGCCATGGGTGAAGCAGGCCAGATTGCCCAGCACCATGCCGAAGCAGTGATACAGCGGCACGGGAATGCAAAGCCGGTCCTTGGGCGTGAGGCGCATGCATTCGCCAATGAAAAAGCCGTTGTTGAGGATGTTGCGGTGCGTCAGCGTCGCCCCCTTGGGAAAGCCCGTGGTGCCGCTGGTGAACTGGATGTTGATGGGGTCGCGGTTGCTGAGCGTGGCCGCAATGGCATCAATGCGCTCATCGGCACTGGTTCCTTGCGCCATCAGCTGCGAAAAACGCAGCATGCCGGGCTGTTCGACGTCCAGATCCGCTGCGCCTGAGCCGGCAGCACCTGAGCCGGCAGCGTCAATCCACACCACCGTGCGCAAGGTCGGCAGGCGTTTGGATTGCAGCTGGCCCGGTGCGCAGCTCGCCAGCTCGGGCGCCAGCTCACGCAGCATGCCAAGATAGTCGCTGGTCTTGAACCGCGGCATGGACACCAGCGCTTTGCAGCCCACCTTGTTGAGCGCATATTCGACTTCAGAGGTGCGATAGGCCGGGTTGATGTTGACCAGCACCAGTCCCACCTGAGCCGTGGCCAGCTGCAGCAGCACCCACTCGGCATTGTTATGGCTCCAGATCCCTACCCGGTCACCCTTGACCAGCCCTTGCGACAGCAGCGCGCTGGCCAGCTGGCGCGCAGCCACATGCAGCTGGGCATAGCTGTAGCGCAGACCCTGATGACGGCTGACCAGCGCGTCACGCGCGCCCTGGCGCCCTGCCATTGCGGCAAAAAAATCGCCAATCGTCTGCTCGATCAGCGGCACATCCGTGCGCCCCTTGGCATAGCTGGCGGTCAGAGCGTTCACTTGCAATGGCATGGTCTTGTGTCTCCTTGCGTGCCGGCAGCCACCTGCGAACTGGCTGCACGGCGTCCATTCAGCACCGTTTTCTGCGCCTCAGAATAAGGGCAAGCCCTGTCCAGAAGAAGTCACAAAGGTTGCAATAATTGCCAAATGCTCACCCCTTCCCTGGTCAAGACTCCTCTGCCACACCATGCCAGCTCCGTGCTCAAATCGCACCCGGCAATTACCCCCATGGCGTTTGTGAAAGCCATTGTCCGCGCTTATGAAGCAAGGCAGATGTCAGCGCTAGGTGCCCTGGAAAAGGCACAAATCCCGCCAAACCTGATTGACGATGCCAACGAGCGCATCACGGCTTTGCAGATGGAGGCCCTATCCGACGCAGCCATGCGCGAGCTGGACGATGAAGCCTTGGGCTGGTTCGAGCGCCGCCTGCCCTGGGGCAGCTACGGCATGCTGGCCCGCGCCAGCATCAGCGCTCCGCAACTGGGCCTGGCGCTGGCACGCTGGTGCCGCCATCACGGACTGATTGCACAGGACATACAGCTTCAGCTCAGCGAGCAAGCTGGCATTGCCACCCTCACCCTGCATGAAAGCCGCCCGCTGGGAAGCATGCGCGAGTTCTGCATGGTATCGGTGCTGCGCAATATCCACGGCTTTGCAAGCTGGTTGATCAACGAACCGATCAGCCTGCTGCATGCCAGCTTTCCGTTTTCCGAGCCCGCACATGCCAGCGTCTACAAGGTGCTGTTCGCACCGGGCAGCATCGCTTTTGATGCACCCGTCGCCAGTCTGCAGTTTGAAGCACGCTGGCTGCAGGCTCCGCTGGCGCGCGACGAGGCGGCCCTCAACCGGATGCTGCAGCGCGCCTTGCCGATCCAGGTGCGCCCCTACCAACGCGAGAAGACTCTGGTGCAGCGTGTGCGCCATCTGCTGGCCGCCAGCGGGGAGGAGCAGCAGACGGCTGAAACGCTGTCCCGCCAGCTGCATCTGTCGCAGCGCAGCCTGCACCGCCAGCTCAAGGAAGAAGGTATTTCGCTGCAGGCCCTCAAGGACGATATCCGGCGTGAACGCGCGATTGCGCTGCTGCTGCGCACCAGCCGCCCCATCAAGCGCGTGGCCCAGGCCTGCGGCTTTCTCAACGACAAGAGCTTTATCCGCGCCTTTCGCCTCTGGACAGGGCTGTCCCCTTCGGAATTTCGCAAGACCGCCGGCCAGCGCGCCGTCTGACGCAAGGAGCTCTCCATGCAGGAATCCTCAGAAAACTGGCAGGCAATCGCTGATGGGGTCTGGGCACTCAGCTATCACTTCAGCAATGCAGGGCTGAAGGTCAGCACACGCATGACGGTGATCCGGCTGGCCGACGGCAGCCTGTTCTCTCACTCTGCAGTGCCGCTGACGGACGGACAGAAAGCTGCGCTCGACGCCCTGGGACCGGTGCAGCACATAGTCGCACCCAGCGCCATGCACCACTTGTTCTTGGGCAAACTGGCCAGGCTCTATCCACAGGCCCGGATCTATGGCACACAGGGCGTGCTGCGCAAGCGGCCGGATCTGCCGCTGCTGGAGCCTTTGCCGCCAGATGCTGAAGCGCCCTGGGCAGGCGAGCTGCAATGCCTGCCGCTGGACGGCCTTCCCATGCTCGACGAGACGCTGTGGTTCCACCCGGCCAGCGGCAGCCTCGTCGCTACCGACGTGCTGCAATGCTGGCAGGGACCGCTAAGCCTGCCGGTACGCATGTATCTGGGTCTGACGGGCGGACATGAGCGCCTGACCGTACCGCGCACTGTGCGCCTGCTGGTCAGGGACAAGGCCGCCGTGCGCAGTTGGGTGGAGCGTGTCCAAAGCTGGCCCGTACAGCGCGTGATACTGCTGCACAACAGCGTTATCGACGATCAGCCCATGAAGCACCTGCGCGAGGCGCTGTCGATCTGGGACTGAGCGCGCTTTACCGCAGGTCGTGCTCGTCGTCATCGCCAGCCGAGGCGCTGGCGGCACTCCTGCGCACGGCCTCGAACATGGCGGGCAAATCGCCCATGTCTCCGAACACGCAGGCTGCGCCAGCCTCGAGCAGTTGCTCTGCCGAGGCATGACCCTGATCCGCCGGGAAATAGCCCCAGACGGTGGCACCTGCTGCCACACCGGCCTGAACCCCGGTCATGGTGTCCTCGATCACCAGGCAGTTGGCGGGATCGGCCTTCAGCGCCTCGGCCGCAGCCAGATACACATCGGGGAAAGGCTTGCTGCGCGGCATTTCATGGCCGCTGTAGACATGACCTTCGAAATAGGGAGCCATGCCCACCTTGGCGAGCTGCATCTCCACCTTGGCACGGTCCGCACCGGAGGCGCAGGCAATGCGACCGTTGCACAGCGCGTGAATCTGCCCGACCGCTTCCAGCGCGCCATCGATGGCCACCAGTTCGGCACGCAGGGCGGCATTGCGGCGCTCGTAGAACTCGGCCATCCAGGCATCGGTCAGCGGCTTGCCGGTATGGGCTTCGATCACGGCCGCCTGGCTGCGCACCGTCTTGCCGATGAAGTCGCGCGTGCACTGTTCCTGGCTGATGGCCCAGCCAGATTCGTTGAGCATGGTGCACAGCACGCGATTGGTGATGGACTCGCTGTCCACCAGCACACCATCACAGTCGAAAAGCACAGCGTCAAAAGCAGTCATGAAAGCATTACCAGTGCATCGTCGGATGCAAAAAAGGCGCTCAACGGCGCCTAGTATCAAGAAACAGAGGGCGCAATTATGCGCTCACGCCCTTTTCGAGTTCAGGGGAAGGTCACTCCGGCCAGCGGATTGATCATCCACGCGCTGTTCTTGGCGTAGATGGTGCTTGTCTTGTTGTCGGAAGTCATGATCCCGCTGAAATAGAAGAAGCCCTTGGCCGCATTGGCATTCATATTGCTCAGCTGGGTCGTGAGCGAATCACTGCTTGCCGAGGCCTCGACCAGGTATTCGATGGCGCCATTCTGTGCCGAGCTTTTCTCGAAGACATCCACATAGCTCATGTTCAGCGGGTCACCGCCCAGCCTCTGCGTGCCGCGGATGAACCAGCCATCCGCCCCCTTTTGGGCCAGACGCGTTCTCATCGCTGCAGCATCGGCGGCCGAGAATGAGCTGCCGAGCTTGTCGACCTGATAGGTATAGGTGACGCCGTCATTGCGCTTGGCATACAGACTGAACAGCTCGTTGTTGACGATCTGGGGACCCAGATAGCGATAGCCTTCGGCGCCCTGGCCGTTCAGTTCCGTGGCAAAGGCTTCGGCGGTGGTGGCCACGGGCGTCACCGTTCTGTAGCTGAACTGGTCGCTGCGGCTGTTGTCCTTGACGTAGACGCTGCGGATGTCGCCGACATCGCCGAACACCGCATCGGACTTGTACATATAGCCGCTGCTGCCCTGCTGGTTCAGTTGGGCCAGAAAGGCGGTGCGTGATGGCTGTGCCGCAGGATTGACATAGCTGAACTTGCGCCCTGCATGTGCGGTATCCGTGAGATAGAAGTCGCCGATCTCCGAACCGGTCGAGCTGATCGATCCCGCCAGGGAGCTGAACAGCGCATAGCCGTCGGCCCCCATGCTGTTGGCAAAATCCAGCATCTGCGCATGGCTGGTGGCAGTCTGGCCGCCCATCTTGTAAGTTCCCGTGACGGCCTGATTGCCGTTGCCGCTGCCTCCCGTATTGCCTCCACCGCCTTCTGAGCCGCCGCCTCCGCCTATGCTTCCGCTGCTGCCACCATCTCCACCGCCGCCACAGGCGGCCAGGGTGGAAATCAGCAACAGGGCTGCGGTTCTACGGGTGATTTGCATACGAGATGACACAGGCTTGCTCCTCGGTCTTGATGTTGGTTGAAAATGTCCAGATCCCGACACTGAGATAGCCATCAGCGTCGTCTTACAGACATTGTCAGAAGGCTTGCGAGCAAACCACTCCCTACCGAGGAGGGGTCTTTGTTACCAAGCCCAAAGGAAGGCTCATGCCCGATCTACTGCAAATCCTGAGCACCACTCAACTGTGCGCACAGCCCTATGCGCTGGTGGTGGATGATCACCCGCTGGTCGCCGAGGGCCTGTCACAAGCGCTGATGAGCAGTGCCGGCGTGCGCCAGGTGCGCTGCGCGGCTCACGGCAATGAGGCGCTGGCCGTGATTGCTGCACTGGGTGAGCCCGTTATCACCGTGATGGACTTCTGGCTGGAGGACGGTGCATCTCTGGAATTTGTGCACAGCATTCTGGCTCTGGCTCCTGGCACACGCATTCTGGTGACCAGCGGCGACAAGCACCCGGCCATCATCAGCAAGGCCGCAGCCGCAGGTGTGCATGGCTTTGTGCACAAAAGCAGTCCGTCTCACGAATTTCAGGCAGCGGTGCAAGCCCTGCTGAATGGCCGCATCTGGTTTGAGGCCCTGCCTCCCATCCCTAGCGCACCTCCGATTCCAACCGCGGGCAGCATCTTGCATATGAGCGCCAGAGAGCTCGGCATCACTGCCCGCCAGGCGCAGGTACTGAGCCTGTTGCTGCAGGGCAAGCCCAATCGCGCCATTGCACAGGCACTGAACCTGTCCGAATACACGGTCAAGGAGCATGTCACCGCCCTGCTGCAGCGCCTGGGTGCCAGCAACCGCGTGGCCCTGATCACGCGCATGCGAGGCATAGAGGTCGACTTGGACTAAGGCTGGGAGATCGCCATACAGCGCGCCAGCACCGCATGCAGCTGGTCGGGCTGCAGCGGGGTCGCCAGGGCCAGATAACCCTGATCCTGGACCTGCTCCAGCATCTCCTCATCGCCGCTCATCAAAGCACCGCTGGCTTGCGGATGCTGGTCCAGAAGCTGCATCAAACACTCAAGCCCGCTTGCGCCATCCTTCAATCGCTGGTCGCACAACACAAAGTCTGGCAACAATCCATCGGCCAGCAGTTGCTGCGCCTCAACCAAGCTGCGCGCTCTTTGCACCTGCACACCCCAGCTCTGCAAAATCTGTACCAGCACCGGGGCCAGCTGCGCATCGTTTTCCACGACCAGACAGTGCCCCTGCAATGGGGAAAACCACTGCGATCCAGTCGATATCGGCGGTACAGGCAGCACGGACGAGGTCTGCCACTGCTCGGCATCCTGCGGCCAGCGCAACCAGAAACACGAGCCCTTGCCCGGCAACGACTGCACGCCGCACTCCACGCCCAGCCGCTGCGCTGCCAGTGCCACCACGGACAAGCCCAGGCCACGCCCGCGCAATGGCGCCGGCACGCCCTCTCTGGCATCGCGCTGCTGACGCGCAGGGCTGCGATAGTGACGCATGAAGACCTGTGCGCATTCCTGCTCGCTCATGCCACAACCGCTGTCCCACACCTGCAAAAGCCAGCGTCCCTGCCTGTGCCGCAGCGCCAGCAGCACCCCGCCCTGGTCGGTGTAGCGCAGCGCGTTTTGCAGCAGATTGAAAACCATCTGCCGCAACAGCACCGCATCCGTGCACAGTGCCGGCATATGAGCTGGTTGCCTCACGCGCAGACGCAGACCACGCTGCGCTGCCTCGCGCGCGAACAGGCGCCGGGCTTCGTCCAGCACCGCACTCATGGATACCGCCTGCCATTGCGGTGCGAAGCTGTCGCCCTCAAGCCGCGACAGATCCATCAGGTCGTTGAACATGGAGCCCAGGTCGCGCGTGCAGGCCTGCATTTCCTGCAGCAGCTGCGCCAGATCGTCATCCTGATTGCGCTGATGAGCGGCTTGCAGCATCAGGCCCATGGCATGCAGGGGTTGCCGCAGATCATGACTGGCGGCGGAAATGAACCAGTTTTTTTCGGCCAGCGCATTCTCGGCCTGTTCCTTGGCTTCGCGGTAGCGCTCCGCCAGTGCCTGACGCTCCAGTTCGTGCGCCATCTGCTGCTGCACGAAACGCCGCGCACCCCAGGCGTGGCGGACAAGTATGGCGCCGTACAGCAGCAGCAGCGGCAGCAGATAAGGGCCTTTTTTCGGAAAGTAATGCAGCGTGCACAGCAACATCGGCAAGTAGATGCCCGCCATGAAGGCTGCGAACACCTGCGGCACGGGGGCCAGAAAGGTGGCGGCCGATGCCATCACGCCCAGCAGTACCAGATAGATCAGCAGGCGCAGCTCACTGTGGCTGTCACTCCAGGTAAAGGCCAGCACGCTCACCCAGAGCAGGCCGTTGATCAACGCGGCCAGCGCCAGCTGTCGCTGCCATGCCGTCAATGCCGCCTGCAGTCGCAATGGCTCCCAATCGCACGCCGACCGCCACTGGCGATGCAGTCTGCGGCGGAACAGCAAAAAGCCCAGCGCCATGACGATCATCAGCCCCCACCACCAGGCCAGCCCGGCGCTGACGGCTGGGCTGTTGCGGGTACTGACCCACAGCAGCAGGGCTGGAATCAGCAAGGCCGCGATTTCGGAGGAGCCACGCGAAGCCAGTGACTGCAACAGGCGCAGACCGGCCTGCAGCCGGGTCAACTGCGCCGAATCGACTTCAGAATTGATCGCCATCAACGTAGAACCAGCGCCCACCCTCGAGCACGAAGCGGCTGCGCTCATGCAGGCGTACGGCACGCCCCGCCAAACGATAGCGGGCGACGAATTCGACCTCTGCTGAAGCATCCCCGGTCGACTGAAACTGCTTAACATCCAGCCCCAGCCATTTGGTGGCGGCATCAAAATCAAGCTGGGACGGGCGCTGGCTGGCATGCCAGGTGGCTTGCAAGTATTCCTGGTTCTCAGACACGAAGGCCGTATAGCGCGAGCGCATCAGAGCCTCGGCATCGGGAGCGGGCCGGGTATCCCAGTGATCGATGTAACGGCCGCAGCAATCGGCATAGGCCAGCAGCCGGCCTTTGGCATTCTTGCGTCCACAGGGACAGTCCCGCTTTTTCTCAGCTTCTTTCACAACTTTGGCAGTCTTGATTGGCAATGCTGCATTGTCGACCAAGTCGAACAACGAACAAGCCGGCTTGCGCAGTCGGTCGCCTCATAGCACAGTAGCGGCAGTTCAAAGCTCGCTGCTCAAAGGTTTGTCTATGTTCTCCATGGCGGTTCCCTGGTGGGAGTTCGTGATTCGCGGTGTTAGCGTCTACCTGTTTCTGCTGGTGTTTCTGCGTCTGACCGGCAGGCGCCAGACCGGCCAGTACGCACCTTTCGATCTGGTGCTGCTGCTGATTCTTTCCAACGCAGTACAGAACTCCATGAATGCGGGCGACAACTCGCTGATCGGCGGCCTGATCAGTGCCGGCACGCTGCTGGCCTGCCATGCGCTGCTCTCCCACCTGAGTTACCGCTTTGCGAGGCTTCGCAGGCTGGTGAATGGCAAGCCCAAGGTCCTGATTCACCAGGGCATTGTGCAACCCAGTCTGATGACGCAGGAGCAGATCACTGCCGAAGACCTCGCGGCAGCCCTGCGCTCCAATGGCTGCCTCAACGCGCATGAGGTGGAGCGCGCCACGATCGAGACCAACGGACAGATCACCGTGGTACTGCGCAAGCGCAGCATGGCAGAGCTGGGAGAGGCCTGAACCTCAGTACGTGTTGGTTCTCAGTGCAGGCCGTCCAGAAACTGCCTGATGGCCGCATTCACGGGTTCCGGGTGCGTGAGATTGGCTGCATGGCCTGCGCCGGCCACATCCACCCACTGGGCCTGGGGCAGGCCCTTGAACATGGCCCGCGCACGCTCCACACCGATGGCCGCATCCTTGTCGCCATGAATCACCAGCGCAGGCACCTTGATTTCGGCCAGGCGCGGGCTGATGTCGTCGCGCAGCGCCAGCGTCGCAAAGCTCTGCCCCAGGTTGATCGGAGAGGCCTGTTTCCATTTGGCGCGCCACTGCTCAGCTCCCGGCCAACCCTGGCCCAGAATCGTGTGCTCCACGATGGTGGCCATGTCATCCGACAGCCCATGCTCCATCCAGGCCTTGAGCAGCGCCTCATGGTGCGGCATCTGTTCGGGATCCTCCAGCATGGCCTGGGTGTCGATCAACACCAGCGCGCCCACGACATCCGGATGAATCAGCGCGCAGCGCAGCGAGAGATAGCCGCCTTGCGACATGCCCACCAGCACGGCTTTTTCCACACCCAGATATTTGAGCAAGGCCGCCAGATCGTCGGCCGAGTCATAGTAGCTGAACGCTTCGCAATGCTCGGGGTCCGCCGTCTGCCCATGACCACGCTCGTCCCAGCTGATGCAGCGATACAGCCCCTGCAAAGCCTGTATCTGTGGCTCGAACATGGTGTGATCCATGAGCAGGCCGTGCGAGAACACAATGGCCGGGCCACGCCCTCCCGTGTCCTCGTAGTAGATATTCTGACCATTGACCTGGGCAAAAGGCATGCTGCGGACTCCTGCTGCAAATGGTTGAAACCCCTGGGGGAACTCCCCCACTGAGCACATCCTAAGCAGGCCTTGTGACATCGGCAACCGGCCCGTCCCCTGATGTGCCACAGCCTCGTGCACAGCAGTTGACAACGGCGGGCTTTTGCCGCCAGGCGCAGATCAGGCCAGCGCCCGCTGGATCAATATCTTCTGCACATCGCTGGTGCCTTCGTAGATCTGGCACACACGCACATCGCGATAGATCCGCTCCACGGGGAAGTCGCTCACCACGCCATAGCCGCCCAGGGTCTGGATGGCGGCGCTGCATACGCGCTCGGCCATCTCGCTGGCAAAGAGCTTGGCCATGGCGGCTTCCTTCAGGCAGGGAAGACCCGCATCACGCAGGCTGGCAGCATGCCAGATCAGCTGCCGGGCTGCTTCAATTTGCGTGGCACATTCGGCGAGCCTGAAGCCCACGGCCTGATGGTTGAAGATGGGCTGGCCAAAGCTCTCGCGTTCCTTGCTGTATTGCAGGGCGCATTCAAAGGCCGCACGCGCCATGCCCACGCTTTGCGCGGCAATGCCGATACGCCCGCCCTCGAGTGCGGACAGCGCAATCCTGTAGCCCTCGCCCTCGGCCCCGATCAGGTTAGACCCGGGAATGCGGCAGTTCTCGAAATTGATCTGTGCCGTATCGCTGCTGTGCTGGCCCAGCTTGTCCTCCAGGCGTGCCACCTGGTAGCCGGGATTGACGGTGGGCACGATGAAGGCACTCATGCCTTTCTTGCCCGCAGCCTTGTCGGTGACGGCGATGACGATGGCGACATCGCCATTCTTGCCGCTGGTGATGAACTGCTTGACGCCGTTGATGACGTAGTCCTCGCCATCGCGCACAGCCGTGGTACGCAGCGCCGAGGCATCGCTGCCCACATGGGGCTCGGTCAGGCAGAAGGCACCCAGCATCTGCCCCTGGGCCAGCGGACGCAGCCATTGCTCCTGCTGGCTGGCACTGCCGTACTTCATGAGGATGGCATTGACCGGGCAATTGGTCACGCTGATGACGGTGCTGGTGCCACCATCGCCGGCGGCAATTTCCTCGAGCACCAGCGCCAGGCTCACATAGTCCAGGCCCGCACCACCGAGCTCCTCGGGCACGCAGATGCCATAGGCACCGAGCGCGGCCAGCCCCTGGTGCACATCCTTGGGGAACTGGTGTTCCTTGTCCCAGCGCGCGGCATGGGGGGTGATCTGCTCGCGCACAAAATCGCGCAAAGCGTCGCGGATCATTTCCTGGTCCTGATTCAGCAGCATGTTGTCTCCGATATTTATAGCTATATGCCCGTTGTTCAGCCTGGGCTAGGCGTCTAGAAGCTTGATGTATCTGCCGTCGTGGCGCAGCAGCTGGCCACGGTCTTCGGGCTTGACCTGCGCCAGGGCCTGCATCAGTCCCTGCACGCTTTGAGCCACCGACAGCGGGGCCGCAGCGCCGCCCATCTCGGTCTGCACCCAGCCCGGGTCCAGCGCCAGCAGCGTCAGGCCCGGCCATTGGCGGCAGGCCGAGACCACGGCCATATTGAGCGCAGCCTTGCTGACGCGGTACAGCCAGGCGCTCTCGTCCGCATCGCCCAGCAGGGACATGCCGCTGGAGAAGGCGCCGATCACGCCGCCAGCCTCCTGCACCATGGGCGCAATCTGCGGCAGGGCCTGCATGAAGCCCAGCACATTGCTGTGCATCACCAGGTCGAACTGCTGCTGGGTAGGCGGCACGCCTGCGTCATGACCGTCCCAGACGCCGGCCACGTACAGCGCGATATCGATGCTGGCCCCGTCAAGCTGCCAGGCCAGGCCGCTGACGCTGGCCGGATCGGCCAGATCGACCTGCAGCACCCGGGCGCCCCGTGCCTGCAGGTCGACCATGTCTTCAGCCTTGCGCACGGTGGCAATCACCTGGTGGCCCTGCGCCAGGTAGGCCTCGGCCAGGGCCCGCCCCAGACCGCGTGATGCGCCAAGAATCAGTATCAAAGCCATAGCTGTTTGCGCCTATGAATATTGGGTTTCAAAACGTTTTTCATCGAGAATCCTTTCATGACAGGCGCTGTCAGCTATCAACTTTTCTTGATCTGCTCGGCGGCAATCATGGCGCCATAGCGGGCCACCATGCTTTCCTGCGATTCAGGTTGTGCGGTCAGCCCCATTTGGGCATGGATGATCTGATTGAGCGTGGGCATGACGTTGCGCGCCACCCTGGCTTCCTCGCTCCACAGGCGCGAGCGCATCAGCGCCTTGGCACAGTGCAGATAGGCTTCCTGCACATGGACTTCGATCACCAGCTTGGGGCGGAAATGATCGCTGGCAAACAAGGCCGTGTAATGCGCCTCGTCACGCAGCTGGGCCGTGCCGTTGACACGCAGGGTTTCGTCGAAGCCCGGCACAAAGAACAGCAGGCCCAGGCGCGGGTCGTCGAGCAGGTTGCTCAGGCTGTCCAGCCGGTTGTTGCCGCCGGCATCGGGAATGAGCAAGGTATTGGCGTCCGGTGCCTTGACGAAGCCAGGCTTGCCGCCTCGTGGCGAGGCATCGAGCAAGGCTTCGCCTGGACCGCCCGTGGCCATGACCAGAAACGGCGACAGCGCGATAAAGCGCAGGCAGTGCCGATCCAGCTCCCACTGCTGCTTGAGCAGCGCCCTCTCGGCCGGCGGGTCATACAACTGCAGCAGTTGCTCACGCGAAGTGATCATGAAGCCAGGACCTCCTCGGGACGGTCGTTGCGGTGAATGGCGGCGTACAGAGACAGGAACTCGTTCCAGGAAGGATCGAAGCTCACGCTGAGCTCACCCTCCAGCTCGGGCACATGCTGTCTGCCCAGTTGTCCGGCCAGTTGCACCGCATGGACCGGATCTTCCACATAGTAGGTGGCCACGCGGGCACTCATGTTTTCCACGCGCGAGAAGGCAAGAATGCCGCGCTGCTCGCGGCTGAGTTGTTCATCCAGCGCATCCTGGGCGTCACGCACGCCGTCCAGCTCTTGCTGGCTGGAGAAAGTGAAGCGCCACTCCATGAAATGCGACAGATCGGCACGCGTGGCCACGGCATTGGCCCCGTCGTGGAAGGTCAGGATATCGGGCGGCGCATCCTCGTCGGCATCCTGTGCACGCACTTCGAGCGAGAGCCAGCGGTCGCTGTCTTCCTGGGGGAATTCATAGCTGCGGCCCAGCTGCTGGCGGATGAAGCCATCGAACAGCGGCGGGAACTCCGACAGCAGAGCGGAGCCGTAGACATCGGCCGCAGCCTCGTCGACGAACTCGACCGGGCCCACGCGTACGGAAAAATCCCACTCGCCCAGCACATGGTCCAGCATGATGAAAGCCATGTGCTGCGCATGCTCGGCCATGTCCCTGGCAATGGGCTTCTCGAACGAGAGCTTGAGGCCTATGATGCCGCCCGCATCGTAATAGCCCACCCGGATATCGGAGCAGGCCAGCTCGAAGCCGTCCATGCGCATGCCGAAGTTGCTGCCCAGCGCGCGGCTGCGAAACGCCTGCACGCCGTAATGCTCGAAACGCGGCGCCTGGCGTACCAGTGCCTGGGCATTCTCGAACTGCGCCGTGTTGCCATGGGCCGAGATCACCAGACGGGAGCCGGCTTCCCCGAGCTTGCCTTCCAGCTCCAGACTCAGGCCCGGCGCATATTGGTGCAGCAACTCATTGGAGCTTTCCACAAACTCATGGCGATCAAGCCCCTCCAGCTGGCTCAGCTGGTTGGAAAAATCGCCCCAGAAAGCATCAATCTGCTGCGGCTCCAGCGGCTTGATGGTCTCGCTCTCGTCGTGGTGAATGTCTGCGCTCATGAATGATTTCCGCAATGTGAGCTGCACACATTCAGCGCGAATGCGTGCAATCCGTTGAACATGCGTTCACTGTAGAGCAAACCGGTGACGGTTCTGAGCAAATGGCGTCAGATCAGCTCAATTGCCATGGCCGTGGCCTCGCCGCCGCCGATGCACAGCGTGGCCAGGCCCTTCTTCTTGCCGCGTGTCTTGAGCGCATGCAGCAGGGTGACCAGAATGCGCGCACCGCTGGCGCCAATCGGGTGTCCGAGAGCGCAGGCGCCGCCATTCACGTTGACCTTGTCATGCGAGACCTTGAGATCGGCCATCAGCGCCATGGGCACCACGGCGAAGGCTTCGTTGATTTCCCACAGGTCCACATCCTCCACGGCCCATCCGGCCTTCTTCAGCGCCTTTTCGGTGGCGCCCACGGGTGCAGTGGTAAACCACTCGGGGGCCTGTGCAAAGGTCGCGTGCGAGACGATGCGCGCCAGCGGCTTGCAGCCCAGCTGCCTTGCGGTGGACTCGCGCATCAGCACCATGGCGGCAGCGCCGTCGTTGATGCTGGAGCTCGACGCCGCCGTGATGGTGCCGTCCTTCTTGAACGCAGGCTTGAGACTGGAGATCTTGTCCAGCTTGGCCTTGGCCGGGCCTTCGTCAACGCTGACGGTCACGTCGCCCTTGCGGGTCTTGACGGTGACAGGAGTGATTTCGGCATCGAAGGCGCCGCTTTGCGCCGCGGCCTGGGCGCGCTGCACGCTGGCAATGGCAAACGCGTCCTGCGCTTCACGCGTGAACTGGTATTTGGCGGCGCAGTCCTCACCGAAGGTGCCCATGGAGCGGCCCGCTTCATAGGCGTCTTCGAGACCGTCGAGCATCATGTGATCGAAGATCTTGTCGTGTCCCATGCGATAGCCGCCACGCCCCTTCTTGAGCAGATAAGGGGCATTGGTCATGCTCTCCATGCCGCCGGCAATCATCACCTCGCGGCTGCCGGCGATGAGCTGGTCGTGCGCCAGGATGGTGGCCTCCATACCGGCGCCGCACATCTTGGACAGGGTCACGGCACCTGTGCTTTGCGGCAGGCCGCCCTTGAAGCCGGCCTGACGAGCCGGAGCCTGGCCCTGGCCGGCCATCAGGCAGTTGCCAAATAGCACTTCTTCCACCAGCTCAGGCCGGATTCCGGCACGTTCGACTGCCGCCTTGATGGCTGCGCCGCCCAGGTCATGGGCGGCCAGATCGGAAAAATCGCCCTGGAACGCGCCCATGGGAGTGCGAGCAGCGCTGACGATGACAACGGGATCCTGATGCATGGTTTGTCTCCTTGAAAAATGGATGGATGTGATCTGCCTCTTCAGGCGAGGCTATTGACGGGAATCTCGAAACGCTGCGTGTCCAGGCCTGCGTCGCCAGCATGCAGGAAGCGGCTGCGCTCGTAGGGGAACACGTCCAGAAAATGACCGTCACGGATACGGCTCTGATGGCCGCGCCAGAACTCGGCCTCCAGCAGATCGGCGTGATGGCGCATGAAGATGTCGCGCACGGCCGGATGGCCCAGCAGAAAAGGCCCGAAGGTCTCGGGGAAGACATCCCTGGGGCCGACCGAGTACCAGATGTCGCCCGACATCTCCTCTTCCTCGGTTCGCGGCTGCGGCACCTCGCGGAAATTGCAATCGGTCAGGTATTCGATCTCGTCATAGTCGTAGAACACCACCTTGCCGCCGCGCGTGACGCCAAAATTCTTCCACAGCATGTCGCCGGGAAAGATATTGGTGGCGACCAGATCCTTGATGGCATTGCCGTACTCGAGAATCGCCCTCTCCATGGCAGCGCGGCGCTCCGGCTTGGTATCTGCCTCGGCCAGACACTCCATCAGGAACAGGTTCAGCGGCACCAGGCGGCGCTCTATGTAGAGATGGCTGATGATGACTTCCATCTGCCCGTCGCCATCACGGTCACTGATCTCGATCTGCTCGGGAGCCTGGGCATGCAGCTCGGCCAGCAGCTCATCGCTGAAGCGCTCCCTGGGAAAAGCCACCAGGCTGTACTCCATGGTGTCGGCCATACGGCCGCCACGGTCATGCTTCTTGACCAGCTGGTACTTGGCCTTGACCTGGGGACGCGACACATCCTTGCTGCTGGCGATACGGTCCTTGATGAGCTTGAACACATAGGGGAAGCTGGGCAGGTCGAACACCAGCATGACCAGGCCCTTGATGCCGGGCGCAATGCGCAGCTGATCGCTGGAATGGCGCAGATGATGCAGAAAGTCGCGGTAGAACAGCGTCTTGCCCTGCTTGGCCAGACCCAGGGCGTTATAGATTTCCGCCTTGGGCTTGCGCGGCATGAGGCTGCGCAGAAAGCTCACATAGGCGCTGGGCACTTCCATGTCCACCATGAAATAGGCGCGCGCAAAGCTGAACAGCGCATGCAGGTCGTCCTCGCCGAACAGGGCCGCGTGCAGTATCAGCTGCCCCTGCTCTCCATGCAGTATGGGAATCGCCAGCGGCAGCTCGGTATAGCCGGTGATGATCTTGCCGACCAGATAGGCCCCCTTGTTGCGGTAGAACAGGCTGGACAGCACCTGAAGCTGGAAGTTGGCCCTGAGCGTCAGACCCGCCAGCCTCTCGCGTATGCGCTCGGCCAGCAGATGCACGTCGCGCGGCAGGTCTTCGAAGCCGCATTGCAGTTGCAGCTGCTCGAACAGGCTCTGCAGCGTGCCTTCGATGCGGTCGAGGTTGCCGGGGTAGTAGGCGCGGTAGATGGGTACGGCACCCGGCGCAGTGTTTTCCAGATACTCGGTGCTGACGGCCGCACGCACGAAGATGAAGTCGTTCTGGAAATGGGTGCGGTGCAGAATCTTGGTGGTGACCGAGTTGAAGAAGGTCTCGGCCAGCTCCGGCTGCAGATGATCGACCATCAGGCCGATGTAATGCAGCTTGACCTGCTGCCAGACAGCCATGCTCTGCAGGCTGGCGGCAAACCCCTCTTCCAGCCTCTGGATGCAGGCACGCACCTGCCGGTCGTAGAACTCTATGCGTTCGCGCTGAGCCTGCTGCTGGCCCTGCCAGTCCATGGTCTCGAAGCGTTGCTTGGCTCGGGCAGCTTCCGCACTGAACATGCGGTAATGCTGGTTGTAGCCGTGCATCAGGGCCTGCGCAATGGCATAGGCCTCGGGGGCGTCCAGTCGTTGCGGAAACATGGCGGGCCAGTCGCTCCAGATAAGTGAGCAGCACTCTCAAACAGAACAAGCGACACAGGCCTTGAGTCCGCTTGAGGGCACTGCAACTGCGCTGCGGCAGCGATCAGTCGCGCTTGCGCGCAGCGACCTTCTCGACAGCCTTGTTGTAGACATCCTCCAGGCCGCCCACACCAGGCACGGTCATTTCGAGGTTGGTGATGTGGCCGTTGTTCAGGCTGTAGCACCAGCCGTGCAGAGTCACCTTCTGGCCGCGGGCCCAGGCATCCTGCATCACGGTGGACTGGGCCACGTTGACCACCTGCTCGATGGCGTTGAGCTCGCACAGCACATCGTGGCGGAACTGGGTGGAGATGCCTTCGAGCAGCTTGATGTGCTTGTCGCGCACGTCGCGCACGTGGCGGGTCCAGTTGTCCACCAGACCCAGGCGCAGATTGTTCAGCGCCGCATACACGCCGCCGCAGCCATAGTGGCCCACCACCATCAGGTGCTCGATCTTCAGATGATCGACCGAGTACTGAATGGTGGACAGGCAGTTCAGATCGCTGGGCACCACCACGTTGGCCACGTTGCGGTGCACGAACACCTCGCCAGGCTCCAGACCCGTGATCTGGTTGGCTGGCACGCGGCTGTCCGAGCAGCCGATCCACATGTACTTGGGTTTTTGCTGCGCCATCAGTCCGGTAAAGAAACCAGGACGATCACGCTCCATCTGGTCTGCCCATTCGCGGTTGTGGACAAACAGTTCTTCGATGGAGGTCGTTGTCATGAAGCTATCCTTCTTTTTGTGGTTGAAAGAACGGCGCAGCTCCTGCTTTTTCAGCAGGTTTCAGCAAACAGCTCGCGGCCTATGAGCATGCGGCGAATTTCGCTGGTGCCAGCGCCAATCTCATAGAGTTTCGCATCTCGCCACAGACGACCAAGCGGATACTCGTTGATATACCCATTGCCGCCATAGATTTGCACGCCCTCGCCGGCCATCCAGGTGGCCTTCTCGGCGCACCACAAGATCACGCTGGCGCAATCCTTGCGAACCTGGCGCACATGATCGGTTCCCAGAAGATCCAGGTTTTTAGCGACCGTATAGGCAAAAGAGCGGCCTGCTTGCAGCACGGTGTACATGTCCGCCACCTTGCCCTGGATCAGCTGGAACTCGCCGATGCTCTGGCCGAACTGCTTGCGGTCGTGGATATAGGGCACGACATTGTCCATGACGGACTGCATGATGCCCAGCGGGCCGCCGGTCAGGACGGCGCGCTCATAGTCCAGGCCGCTCATCAATACCTTGGCGCCCATGTTCAGGCCACCAAGAATGTTTTCAGCCGGCACTTCCACATCCTGGAACACCAGCTCGCCCGTATGGCTGCCTCGCATGCCCAGCTTGTCCAGCTTTTGCGCGATCGAGAAGCCCTTCATGCCCTTCTCGATCAGAAAGGCCGTCACGCCACGAGCGCCCATCTCCGGCTCGGTCTTGGCATAGACCACCAGGGTGTCGGCATCGGGCCCGTTGGTAATCCACATCTTGCTGCCATTGAGCAGGTAGTAGCCACCCTTGTCCTCGGCATTGAGCTTCATGCTGATGACGTCAGAGCCGGCACCGGGCTCGCTCATGGCCAGCGCGCCCACGTGTTCCCCAGTGATGAGCTTGGGCAGGTATTTGGCCTTCTGCGCCTCGCTGCCGTTGCGATTGATCTGGTTCACGCACAGATTGCTGTGCGCGCCATAGGACAGGCCCACCGAGGCACTGGCGCGCGAGATTTCCTCCATCGCCACCATATGCGCCAGATAGCCCATATCGGCGCCGCCGTACTGCTCGGGTACGGTGATGCCGAGCACGCCCAGCTCGCCGAACTTGCGCCACACGTCCATGGGGAACTGGTCGCTGCGGTCGATCTCGGCCGCACGCGGAGCAATCTCGCTCTGTGCGAACTCACGCACCGCATCACGCAGCGCATCGATGTCTTCACCGAGCTGGAAGTTCAGTCCGGGCAGATTGGCAAGGCTCATGGTTGTCTCCTGTAGATATGGGTCTGACGAATCGTCTTGTCAGTGTTGTATGCCTTCACGGTTCTGCACACACATCAGAGTGCAGCCCATTGTGGCGATCAGTTTCTCTTTTCCCTGGTCAATGGCGAATGCCTTGCCTTCGGATACGGTGATGGTGCGTCCGGGCTTGATGACCCGGCCCTCCATGCGAAAGCGCTGGCCCTTGGCCGGGGCGAGCAGATTGATCTTGAATTCGATGGTGAGCACGGCGGCATCCGTTGGCATCAGCGTCAGGCCCGCATAGCCGCAGGCCGAGTCGAGAGCGGTGGACACCATGCCGGCGTGCAAAAAACCATGCTGCTGTGTCAGGCCCGGAGCCCAGTCCAGACAGATATCGACAACGCCTGGCTCCACCAGGGTCAGCTCCGCGCCAATCGTGGCCATGGCGCCTTGCCTGGCAAAGCTCTGCCTCACCCGATGAACAAAATCCAGAGACTCGGTGACACCTGCAACAGACATGACAACGCTCCAGCAATGCTTTGAAATTGACGTTTACGTAAACGTCAATTATGCGCCATTTTTGCTCTCGCTCCTCTTCAATAGCGTGCGCGCCTCTTTTTCCTGCTCTCGCACCTCATCCAGTGTCACTTGCAGATCGGCCATCTGCGCTTCGAGCTGCTTGCGGTGGATCGCCAGCACATCGAGAAACTTGCGCAGCTGCACGCCCGTATCACGCGGGCTGTCATACATGTCGATGATTTCCTTGGCCTCCGACAGCGACAACCCCAGGCGCTTGGCCCGCAGCGTCAGGCGCAGACGTGCGCGGTCTCTCGATGAATACACGCGGTTGCGGCCGCCTGCGCCGGAGCGCTCCGGCTGCAGCAAGCCCATGTCCTCATAAAAACGGATGGCCCGAGTCGTGAGATCGAACTCTTTGGCAAGATCGCTGATGGTGTAAATGGTCGACATGATTCTTTAGGGTTGTAGGTCTTGCATCGCACAGGCGACTGCCAGAAGCGGCTTGATCTCTAAAATGCTTTGACAAAACTGACGTTTACGTTAACGTCAATGCTAAACGAATTACCGCCCCATGACCTCAAGCCAAGAATCCGCTCTTCACTACCCACTGGGTGATACCTTGCCCGGTCCAGCCCAGACTCTGGAAGTGGCACCCGGCGTCAAGTGGATCCGCATGACCTTGCCATTTGCCCTTGATCACATCAACCTCTGGCTGCTGCGTGATCGCCAAACGGATCCACATGGCCAGGTACACGAGGGCTGGACGGTCGTCGACTGCTGCGTCAATCGCACTGAAGCTCGCGAGCAATGGGAGCAGATTTTTGCCTCTGCGCTTGAAGGCCTGCCTATTCTGCGTGTCATCGTCACCCATATGCACCCCGACCATATCGGTCTGGCCGGCTGGCTCTGCCATCAATGGAATGCGCCCTTGTGGGTCAGTGCCACCGATTACAACGTCGCCCGCGTCGCCATGAAAGACAGAGATGGCTTCGGCGGCGAATCTGGTGCGGACTTCTACAGCCTGCACGGACAGAGAGATGAAGAATTTCTGCTCCATGTGCGTGGCCGTGGCAGCTACTACTCTTCCCTGGTAGCGCCTATCCCCGACATCTATCAGCGCATCATGGATGGCGACCAGATAGACATCAACGGCCGCACATGGCAGTGCATTGCCGGCTACGGTCACGCGCCGGAGCACATGGCGCTTTATTGCGCCGAGCTCAAGACACTGATCAGCGGTGACATGGTGCTGCCCCGTATTTCCGCCAATGTCAGCGTGCACTCTTCCGAGCCCGAAGCCAACCCGCTGCAGCTGTTTCTCACATCGCTGAAGCGCTACTTCGCTCTCCCTCAGGACACCTATGTTCTGCCCTCGCATGGCAAGCCATTCACAGGATTGCATACCCGTGTCCAGCAACTGCTGGACCATCATCAGGAACGTCTGGTCGACATCATGCAGGCCTCCCGGCAACAGGGGCTGAGCGCTGCCGACATCCTTCCCATCCTCTTCAAACGCCAACTGGACACTCACCAGATGACTTTCGCCATGGGCGAGGCTCTGGCTCACCTGCACTACCTCTGGTTCAGCCGGCAACTGACGCGGCGGCTGGATGAAAACGGCATCCTGCGCTTCTATGCCCCCAACATGCAGAAATAAAAAGAGAGCGCCTGGCGCTCTCTTTTTATAGGCTTCCGGTATTTTTACGGCTGCAATGCTTTGCCAGCCTACGGCAGGCGCTCCTCATTTTGAGGCGCCCAATAAAAAACCCCGTAATCTTTCGACTACGGGGTTTTCACTGTAAGAGCCTGACGATGACCTACTTTCACACGGGAACCCGCACTATCATCGGCGCTAAGTCGTTTCACTGTCCTGTTCGGGATGGGAAGGAGTGGTACCAACTTGCTATGGTCATCAGGCATAAACTTTTTGTCAGATTGACGGCGCCTCGATTAACTTCTTAATCTCGCTCACCCTCAGTCCAACGAATTCATAGAGTCTTCAATCAGCTTTTCGATTGCGCCTTTTCGGCATAACTAGAACTTGCGTTCTGTCTTTATTTTTCCAGGCTTACCCAAAGTTATAGGGTCAAGCCGCACGGGCAATTAGTACTGGTTAGCTTAACGCATTGCTGCGCTTCCACACCCAGCCTATCAACGTCGTGGTCTACAACGACCCTTCAGAGGGCTCAAGGCCCCGGCAGATCTCATCTTGAAACGAGTTTCCCGCTTAGATGCTTTCAGCGGTTATCTCTTCCACACTTAGCTACCCTGCGATGCCACTGGCGTGACAACAGGTACACCAGAGGTGTGTCCACTCCGGTCCTCTCGTACTAGGAGCAGGCTTCCTCAAATCTGCAGCGCCCACGGAAGATAGGGACCAAACTGTCTCACGACGTTTTAAACCCAGCTCACGTACCTCTTTAAATGGCGAACAGCCATACCCTTGGGACCGACTACAGCCCCAGGATGAGATGAGCCGACATCGAGGTGCCAAACACCGCCGTCGATATGAACTCTTGGGCGGTATCAGCCTGTTATCCCCAGAGTACCTTTTATCCGTTGAGCGATGGCCCTTCCATACAGAACCACCGGATCACTATGTCCTGCTTTCGCATCTGCTCGACTTGTCAGTCTCGCAGTTAAGCACGCTTATGCCATTGCACTATCGTCACGATGTCCGACCGTAACTAGCGTACCTTCGAACTCCTCCGTTACGCTTTGGGAGGAGACCGCCCCAGTCAAACTGCCTACCATGCACTGTCCCCGATCCAGATAATGGATCCAGGTTAGAACCTCAAACGCACCAGGGTGGTATTTCAACGTTGGCTCCATGCGATCTAGCGACCGCACTTCAAAGCCTCCCACCTATCCTACACAGATCCGTTCAAAGTCCAATACAAAGCTACAGTAAAGGTTCATGGGGTCTTTCCGTCTTTCCGCGGGGAGATTGCATCATCACAAACATTTCAACTTCGCTGAGTCTCAGGAGGAGACAGTGTGGCCATCGTTACGCCATTCGTGCAGGTCGGAACTTACCCGACAAGGAATTTCGCTACCTTAGGACCGTTATAGTTACGGCCGCCGTTTACTGGGACTTCAATCAAGAGCTTGCACCCCATCATTTAATCTTCCAGCACCGGGCAGGCGTCACACCCTATACGTCCACTTTCGTGTTTGCAGAGTGCTGTGTTTTTATTAAACAGTCGCAGCCACCAATTTTTTGCAACCCCTTTGAGCTCCGTTTGTACAACTTCACTTACTTGGGGTACACCTTCTCCCGAAGTTACGGTGTCAATTTGCCGAGTTCCTTCTCCTGAGTTCTCTCAAGCGCCTTAGAATACTCATCTCGCGCACCAGTGTCGGTTTGCGGTACGGTCGTCAATAGCTGAAGCTTAGTGGCTTTTCCTGGAAGCAGGGTATCACTCACTTCGTCTGCAAGCAGACTCGTTATCACCCCTCATCTAAGCCTGGCGGATTTGCCTACCAGGCACGACTACAGGCTTGAACCAACATATCCAACAGTTGGCTGAGCTAACCTTCTCCGTCCCCACATCGCACTATTGATCGGTACAGGAATATTGACCTGTTTCCCATCAGCTACGCATCTCTGCCTCGCCTTAGGGGCCGACTCACCCTACGCCGATGAACGTTGCGTAGGAAACCTTGCGCTTACGGCGAGGGGGCTTTTCACCCCCTTTAACGCTACTCATGTCAGCATTCGCACTTCTGATACCTCCAGCATCCGTTACCAGACACCTTCACAGGCTTACAGAACGCTCTCCTACCACTTGCAATAAATTGCAAATCCGCAGCTTCGGTAACTGGCTTAGCCCCGTTACATCTTCCGCGCAGGACGACTCGATCAGTGAGCTATTACGCTTTCTTTAAATGATGGCTGCTTCTAAGCCAACATCCTGACTGTTTTAGCCTTCCCACTTCGTTTCCCACTTAGCCAATTTTAGGGACCTTAGCTGGCGGTCTGGGTTGTTTCCCTCTTGAGTCCGGACGTTAGCACCCGGTGCTCTGTCTCCCAAGCTGTACTCGTCGGTATTCGGAGTTTGCATAGGTTTGGTAAGTCGCCATGACCCCCTAGCCTAAACAGTGCTCTACCCCCGACGGTAATACTTGAGGCACTACCTAAATAGTTTTCGGAGAGAACCAGCTATTTCCAAGTTTGTTTAGCCTTTCACCCCTATCCACAGCTCATCCCCTAATTTTGCAACATTAGTGGGTTCGGACCTCCAGTACCTGTTACGGCACCTTCATCCTGGCCATGGATAGATCACTTGGTTTCGGGTCTACACCCAGCGACTAGTCGCCCTATTCGGACTCGATTTCTCTTCGCCTCCCCTATTCGGTTAAGCTTGCCACTGAATGTAAGTCGCTGACCCATTATACAAAAGGTACGCCGTCACCCCTAAGGGCTCCGACTTTTTGTAAGCATACGGTTTCAGGATCTATTTCACTCCCCTCCCGGGGTTCTTTTCGCCTTTCCCTCACGGTACTGGTTCACTATCGGTCGATGATGAGTATTTAGCCTTGGAGGATGGTCCCCCCATATTCAGACAGGGTTTCTCGTGCCCCGCCCTACTTGTCTGCAGCCTAGTACCACCGATCGGTTTTCACATACGGGACTATCACCCACTATGGTCGGCCTTTCCATGCCGTTTTGTTAACTGATCGACTATCACTGCAAGGCTCTTCCGAATTCGCTCGCCACTACTATCGGAATCTCGGTTGATGTCTTTTCCTCTGGGTACTTAGATGTTTCAGTTCTCCAGGTTCGCTTCGTGCACCTATGTATTCAGTGCACGATACCTCTTGCGAGGTGGGTTCCCCCATTCAGAAATCTCCGGATCAAAGCTTATTTGCCAGCTCCCCGAAGCTTATCGCAGGCTATCACGTCTTTCGTCGCCTATCATCGCCAAGGCATCCACCATATGCTCTTAGTCACTTGACCCTATAACTTTGGACTCTCTCGTCGAGAATCAAAGCCTGGTGTTCAAAGACTGGTGAGGTCTTGCACCTCACGCGTTATGCCGTAATGTGAATATCTTTGGCTGCATCTTTCGACGCAGCTTAGAGAATATTCGTCATTACTAGATACATTTGCATTCGCAAAATATCTGTTTTGACGCAATCAAAATGTTGCTGGCGGCACGGTGCACAAACCTTGGTTTGTGCTTTCCACCAGCAACGCTGATTTCGACTCTATGAATTTTTAAAGAACAGCCTATTGATCAAAGATCAATATAAAAGCAGTCTGATGCAGACTGCTTTTATATTGAATTTGGTTTTTTCGCTTTCACTCTGCTTTTGCTTCGCTTGCGCTTCACATCTGCTGAGCCAACGATTATAGCACCATTAGCGCTATCATTTTTGGTGGAGGATGACGGGATCGAACCGACGACCCCCTGCTTGCAAAGCAGGTGCTCTCCCAGCTGAGCTAATCCCCCGGGATCCTCTGACCAGATATTGGAATCTTGGTGGGTCTAGTTGGGCTCGAACCAACGACCCCTGCGTTATCAACACAGTGCTCTAACCAGCTGAGCTACAGACCCATTCCATGCAGCCCGCCGTCACTCAGCAGGCCACCTGGCTTGTTCCAACAACCGATAAGTGTGGACGTTCAATTTGAAGCAGCATTTTTCCAGAAAGGAGGTGATCCAGCCGCACCTTCCGATACGGCTACCTTGTTACGACTTCACCCCAGTCACGAACCCCGCCGTGGTAAGCGCCCTCCTTGCGGTTAGGCTACCTACTTCTGGCGAGACCCGCTCCCATGGTGTGACGGGCGGTGTGTACAAGACCCGGGAACGTATTCACCGTGACATTCTGATCCACGATTACTAGCGATTCCGACTTCACGCAGTCGAGTTGCAGACTGCGATCCGGACTACGACTGGCTTTATGGGATTAGCTCCCCCTCGCGGGTTGGCAACCCTTTGTACCAGCCATTGTATGACGTGTGTAGCCCCACCTATAAGGGCCATGAGGACTTGACGTCATCCCCACCTTCCTCCGGTTTGTCACCGGCAGTCCCATTAGAGTGCTCAACTGAATGTAGCAACTAATGGCAAGGGTTGCGCTCGTTGCGGGACTTAACCCAACATCTCACGACACGAGCTGACGACAGCCATGCAGCACCTGTGTGCAGGTTCTCTTTCGAGCACCAAACCATCTCTGGTAAGTTCCTGCCATGTCAAAGGTGGGTAAGGTTTTTCGCGTTGCATCGAATTAAACCACATCATCCACCGCTTGTGCGGGTCCCCGTCAATTCCTTTGAGTTTCAACCTTGCGGCCGTACTCCCCAGGCGGTCAACTTCACGCGTTAGCTTCGTTACTGAGTCAGTTAAGACCCAACAACCAGTTGACATCGTTTAGGGCGTGGACTACCAGGGTATCTAATCCTGTTTGCTCCCCACGCTTTCGTGCATGAGCGTCAGTGCAGGCCCAGGGGATTGCCTTCGCCATCGGTGTTCCTCCGCATATCTACGCATTTCACTGCTACACGCGGAATTCCATCCCCCTCTGCCGCACTCTAGCCTTGCAGTCACAATGGCAGTTCCCAGGTTGAGCCCGGGGATTTCACCACTGTCTTACAAAACCGCCTGCGCACGCTTTACGCCCAGTAATTCCGATTAACGCTTGCACCCTACGTATTACCGCGGCTGCTGGCACGTAGTTAGCCGGTGCTTATTCTTACGGTACCGTCATGACCCGGGGATATTAGCCCCAGGCTTTTCGTTCCGTACAAAAGCAGTTTACAACCCGAGGGCCTTCATCCTGCACGCGGCATTGCTGGATCAGGCTTTCGCCCATTGTCCAAAATTCCCCACTGCTGCCTCCCGTAGGAGTCTGGGCCGTGTCTCAGTCCCAGTGTGGCTGGTCGTCCTCTCAGACCAGCTACAGATCGCAGGCTTGGTAAGCCTTTACCCCACCAACTACCTAATCTGCCATCAGCCGCTCTAGTAGCACAAGGCCCGAAGGTCCCCTGCTTTCATCCGTAGATCTCATGCGGTATTAGCTACTCTTTCGAGTAGTTATCCCCCACTACTAGGCACGTTCCGATGTATTACTCACCCGTTCGCCACTCGTCAGCATCCGAAGACCTGTTACCGTTCGACTTGCATGTGTAAAGCATGCCGCCAGCGTTCAATCTGAGCCAGGATCAAACTCTATAGTTCGATCTTGAATTTAAAGTCTTTCGACTGCTCACTCACTTGACGGAATCAAGAAGAATAAATTCTTCCTCATTACTGTTTTTGTGAGCGTTTGATAACTCCGAAGAGTTTGTTCCGAAGAACTGGCTGCTTGCCCTCAAACGCCCACGCTTATCGGCTGTATTTTTTTAAGGAACCGAGTACAAAATCAGAAGAACCGATCTTGAATCTCGTTGCTTGCTGCGATCAGCGAAGCCTTCTATTGTAGCACTGTTTTCACAGCACTTTTAAAACGTTTTTGCGTTTTCTTCTCGCCCCTTAGCACAAGGAGGGAGAAGAAAACGCCTGGCGTGAGCCAGGCGTTTTGGCGTAAGAGCCTGACGATGACCTACTTTCACACGGGAACCCGCACTATCATCGGCGCTAAGTCGTTTCACTGTCCTGTTCGGGATGGGAAGGAGTGGTACCAACTTGCTATGGTCATCAGGCATAAACTTTTTGTCAGATTGACGGCGCCTCGATTAACTTCTTAATCTCGCTCACCTTCAGTCCAACGAATTCATAGAGTCTTCAATCAGCTTTTCGATTGCGCCTTTTCGGCATAACTAGAACTTGCGTTCTGTCTTTATTTTTCCAGGCTTACCCAAAGTTATAGGGTCAAGCCGCACGGGCAATTAGTACTGGTTAGCTTAACGCATTGCTGCGCTTCCACACCCAGCCTATCAACGTCGTGGTCTACAACGACCCTTCAGGGGGCTCAAGGCCCCGGCAGATCTCATCTTGAAACGAGTTTCCCGCTTAGATGCTTTCAGCGGTTATCTCTTCCACACTTAGCTACCCTGCGATGCCACTGGCGTGACAACAGGTACACCAGAGGTGTGTCCACTCCGGTCCTCTCGTACTAGGAGCAGGCTTCCTCAAATCTGCAGCGCCCACGGAAGATAGGGACCAAACTGTCTCACGACGTTTTAAACCCAGCTCACGTACCTCTTTAAATGGCGAACAGCCATACCCTTGGGACCGACTACAGCCCCAGGATGAGATGAGCCGACATCGAGGTGCCAAACACCGCCGTCGATATGAACTCTTGGGCGGTATCAGCCTGTTATCCCCAGAGTACCTTTTATCCGTTGAGCGATGGCCCTTCCATACAGAACCACCGGATCACTATGTCCTGCTTTCGCATCTGCTCGACTTGTCAGTCTCGCAGTTAAGCACGCTTATGCCATTGCACTATCGTCACGATGTCCGACCGTAACTAGCGTACCTTCGAACTCCTCCGTTACGCTTTGGGAGGAGACCGCCCCAGTCAAACTGCCTACCATGCACTGTCCCCGATCCAGATAATGGATCCAGGTTAGAACCTCAAACGCACCAGGGTGGTATTTCAACGTTGGCTCCATGCGATCTAGCGACCGCACTTCAAAGCCTCCCACCTATCCTACACAGATCCGTTCAAAGTCCAATACAAAGCTACAGTAAAGGTTCATGGGGTCTTTCCGTCTTTCCGCGGGGAGATTGCATCATCACAAACATTTCAACTTCGCTGAGTCTCAGGAGGAGACAGTGTGGCCATCGTTACGCCATTCGTGCAGGTCGGAACTTACCCGACAAGGAATTTCGCTACCTTAGGACCGTTATAGTTACGGCCGCCGTTTACTGGGACTTCAATCAAGAGCTTGCACCCCATCATTTAATCTTCCAGCACCGGGCAGGCGTCACACCCTATACGTCCACTTTCGTGTTTGCAGAGTGCTGTGTTTTTATTAAACAGTCGCAGCCACCAATTTTTTGCAACCCCTTTGAGCTCCGTTTGTACAACTTCACTTACTTGGGGTACACCTTCTCCCGAAGTTACGGTGTCAATTTGCCGAGTTCCTTCTCCTGAGTTCTCTCAAGCGCCTTAGAATACTCATCTCGCGCACCAGTGTCGGTTTGCGGTACGGTCGTCAATAGCTGAAGCTTAGTGGCTTTTCCTGGAAGCAGGGTATCACTCACTTCGTCTGCAAGCAGACTCGTTATCACCCCTCATCTAAGCCTGGCGGATTTGCCTACCAGGCACGACTACAGGCTTGAACCAACATATCCAACAGTTGGCTGAGCTAACCTTCTCCGTCCCCACATCGCACTATTGATCGGTACAGGAATATTGACCTGTTTCCCATCAGCTACGCATCTCTGCCTCGCCTTAGGGGCCGACTCACCCTACGCCGATGAACGTTGCGTAGGAAACCTTGCGCTTACGGCGAGGGGGCTTTTCACCCCCTTTAACGCTACTCATGTCAGCATTCGCACTTCTGATACCTCCAGCATCCGTTACCAGACACCTTCACAGGCTTACAGAACGCTCTCCTACCACTTGCAATAAATTGCAAATCCGCAGCTTCGGTAACTGGCTTAGCCCCGTTACATCTTCCGCGCAGGACGACTCGATCAGTGAGCTATTACGCTTTCTTTAAATGATGGCTGCTTCTAAGCCAACATCCTGACTGTTTTAGCCTTCCCACTTCGTTTCCCACTTAGCCAATTTTAGGGACCTTAGCTGGCGGTCTGGGTTGTTTCCCTCTTGAGTCCGGACGTTAGCACCCGGTGCTCTGTCTCCCAAGCTGTACTCGTCGGTATTCGGAGTTTGCATAGGTTTGGTAAGTCGCCATGACCCCCTAGCCTAAACAGTGCTCTACCCCCGACGGTAATACTTGAGGCACTACCTAAATAGTTTTCGGAGAGAACCAGCTATTTCCAAGTTTGTTTAGCCTTTCACCCCTATCCACAGCTCATCCCCTAATTTTGCAACATTAGTGGGTTCGGACCTCCAGTACCTGTTACGGCACCTTCATCCTGGCCATGGATAGATCACTTGGTTTCGGGTCTACACCCAGCGACTAGTCGCCCTATTCGGACTCGATTTCTCTTCGCCTCCCCTATTCGGTTAAGCTTGCCACTGAATGTAAGTCGCTGACCCATTATACAAAAGGTACGCCGTCACCCCTAAGGGCTCCGACTTTTTGTAAGCATACGGTTTCAGGATCTATTTCACTCCCCTCCCGGGGTTCTTTTCGCCTTTCCCTCACGGTACTGGTTCACTATCGGTCGATGATGAGTATTTAGCCTTGGAGGATGGTCCCCCCATATTCAGACAGGGTTTCTCGTGCCCCGCCCTACTTGTCTGCAGCCTAGTACCACCGATCGGTTTTCACATACGGGACTATCACCCACTATGGTCGGCCTTTCCATGCCGTTTTGTTAACTGATCGACTATCACTGCAAGGCTCTTCCGAATTCGCTCGCCACTACTATCGGAATCTCGGTTGATGTCTTTTCCTCTGGGTACTTAGATGTTTCAGTTCTCCAGGTTCGCTTCGTGCACCTATGTATTCAGTGCACGATACCTCTTGCGAGGTGGGTTCCCCCATTCAGAAATCTCCGGATCAAAGCTTATTTGCCAGCTCCCCGAAGCTTATCGCAGGCTATCACGTCTTTCGTCGCCTATCATCGCCAAGGCATCCACCATATGCTCTTAGTCACTTGACCCTATAACTTTGGACTCTCTCGTCGAGAATCAAAGCCTGGTGTTCAAAGACTGGTGAGGTCTTGCACCTCACGCGTTATGCCGTAATGTGAATATCTTTGGCTGCATCTTTCGACGCAGCTTAGAGAATATTCGTCATTACTAGATAAATTTGCATTCGCAAAATATCTGTTTTGACGCAATCAAAATGTTGCTGGCGGCACGGTGCACAAACCTTGGTTTGTGCTTTCCACCAGCAACGCTGATTTCGACTCTATGAATTTTTAAAGAACAGCCTATTGATCAAAGATCAATATAAAAGCAGTCTGATGCAGACTGCTTTTATATTGAATTTGGTTTTTTCGCTTTCACTCTGCTTTTGCTTCGCTTGCGCTTCACATCTGCTGAGCCAACGATTATAGCACCATTAGCGCTATCATTTTTGGTGGAGGATGACGGGATCGAACCGACGACCCCCTGCTTGCAAAGCAGGTGCTCTCCCAGCTGAGCTAATCCCCCGGGATCCTCTGACCAGATATTGGAATCTTGGTGGGTCTAGTTGGGCTCGAACCAACGACCCCTGCGTTATCAACACAGTGCTCTAACCAGCTGAGCTACAGACCCATTCCATGCAGCCCGCTGTCACTCAGCAGGCCACCTGGCTTGTTCCAACAACCGATAAGTGTGGACGTTCAATTTGAAGCAGCATTTTTCCAGAAAGGAGGTGATCCAGCCGCACCTTCCGATACGGCTACCTTGTTACGACTTCACCCCAGTCACGAACCCCGCCGTGGTAAGCGCCCTCCTTGCGGTTAGGCTACCTACTTCTGGCGAGACCCGCTCCCATGGTGTGACGGGCGGTGTGTACAAGACCCGGGAACGTATTCACCGTGACATTCTGATCCACGATTACTAGCGATTCCGACTTCACGCAGTCGAGTTGCAGACTGCGATCCGGACTACGACTGGCTTTATGGGATTAGCTCCCCCTCGCGGGTTGGCAACCCTTTGTACCAGCCATTGTATGACGTGTGTAGCCCCACCTATAAGGGCCATGAGGACTTGACGTCATCCCCACCTTCCTCCGGTTTGTCACCGGCAGTCCCATTAGAGTGCTCAACTGAATGTAGCAACTAATGGCAAGGGTTGCGCTCGTTGCGGGACTTAACCCAACATCTCACGACACGAGCTGACGACAGCCATGCAGCACCTGTGTGCAGGTTCTCTTTCGAGCACCAAACCATCTCTGGTAAGTTCCTGCCATGTCAAAGGTGGGTAAGGTTTTTCGCGTTGCATCGAATTAAACCACATCATCCACCGCTTGTGCGGGTCCCCGTCAATTCCTTTGAGTTTCAACCTTGCGGCCGTACTCCCCAGGCGGTCAACTTCACGCGTTAGCTTCGTTACTGAGTCAGTTAAGACCCAACAACCAGTTGACATCGTTTAGGGCGTGGACTACCAGGGTATCTAATCCTGTTTGCTCCCCACGCTTTCGTGCATGAGCGTCAGTGCAGGCCCAGGGGATTGCCTTCGCCATCGGTGTTCCTCCGCATATCTACGCATTTCACTGCTACACGCGGAATTCCATCCCCCTCTGCCGCACTCTAGCCTTGCAGTCACAATGGCAGTTCCCAGGTTGAGCCCGGGGATTTCACCACTGTCTTACAAAACCGCCTGCGCACGCTTTACGCCCAGTAATTCCGATTAACGCTTGCACCCTACGTATTACCGCGGCTGCTGGCACGTAGTTAGCCGGTGCTTATTCTTACGGTACCGTCATGACCCGGGGATATTAGCCCCAGGCTTTTCGTTCCGTACAAAAGCAGTTTACAACCCGAGGGCCTTCATCCTGCACGCGGCATTGCTGGATCAGGCTTTCGCCCATTGTCCAAAATTCCCCACTGCTGCCTCCCGTAGGAGTCTGGGCCGTGTCTCAGTCCCAGTGTGGCTGGTCGTCCTCTCAGACCAGCTACAGATCGCAGGCTTGGTAAGCCTTTACCCCACCAACTACCTAATCTGCCATCAGCCGCTCTAGTAGCACAAGGCCCGAAGGTCCCCTGCTTTCATCCGTAGATCTCATGCGGTATTAGCTACTCTTTCGAGTAGTTATCCCCCACTACTAGGCACGTTCCGATGTATTACTCACCCGTTCGCCACTCGTCAGCATCCGAAGACCTGTTACCGTTCGACTTGCATGTGTAAAGCATGCCGCCAGCGTTCAATCTGAGCCAGGATCAAACTCTATAGTTCGATCTTGAATTTAAAGTCTTTCGACTGCTCACTCACTTGACGGAATCAAGAAGAATAAATTCTTCCTCATTACTGTTTTTGTGAGCGTTTGATAACTCCGAAGAGTTTGTTCCGAAGAACTGGCTGCTTGCCCTCAAACGCCCACGCTTATCGGCTGTATTTTTTTAAGGAACCGAGTGCAAAATCAGAAGAACCGATCTTGAATCTCGTTGCTTGCTGCGATCAGCGAAGCCTTCTATTGTAGCACTGTTTTCACAGCACTTTTGAAACGTTTTTGCGTTTTCTTCTCACCCCTTAGCACAAGGAGGGAGAAGAAAACGCCTGGCGTGAGCCAGGCGTTTTGGCGTAAGAGCCTGACGATGACCTACTTTCACACGGGAACCCGCACTATCATCGGCGCTAAGTCGTTTCACTGTCCTGTTCGGGATGGGAAGGAGTGGTACCAACTTGCTATGGTCATCAGGCATAAACTTTTTGTCAGATTGACGGCGCCTCGATTAACTTCTTAATCTCGCTCACCCTCAGTCCAACGAATTCATAGAGTCTTCAATCAGCTTTTCGATTGCGCCTTTTCGGCATAACTAGAACTTGCGTTCTGTCTTTATTTTTCCAGGCTTACCCAAAGTTATAGGGTCAAGCCGCACGGGCAATTAGTACTGGTTAGCTTAACGCATTGCTGCGCTTCCACACCCAGCCTATCAACGTCGTGGTCTACAACGACCCTTCAGGGGGCTCAAGGCCCCGGCAGATCTCATCTTGAAACGAGTTTCCCGCTTAGATGCTTTCAGCGGTTATCTCTTCCACACTTAGCTACCCTGCGATGCCACTGGCGTGACAACAGGTACACCAGAGGTGTGTCCACTCCGGTCCTCTCGTACTAGGAGCAGGCTTCCTCAAATCTGCAGCGCCCACGGAAGATAGGGACCAAACTGTCTCACGACGTTTTAAACCCAGCTCACGTACCTCTTTAAATGGCGAACAGCCATACCCTTGGGACCGACTACAGCCCCAGGATGAGATGAGCCGACATCGAGGTGCCAAACACCGCCGTCGATATGAACTCTTGGGCGGTATCAGCCTGTTATCCCCAGAGTACCTTTTATCCGTTGAGCGATGGCCCTTCCATACAGAACCACCGGATCACTATGTCCTGCTTTCGCATCTGCTCGACTTGTCAGTCTCGCAGTTAAGCACGCTTATGCCATTGCACTATCGTCACGATGTCCGACCGTAACTAGCGTACCTTCGAACTCCTCCGTTACGCTTTGGGAGGAGACCGCCCCAGTCAAACTGCCTACCATGCACTGTCCCCGATCCAGATAATGGATCCAGGTTAGAACCTCAAACGCACCAGGGTGGTATTTCAACGTTGGCTCCATGCGATCTAGCGACCGCACTTCAAAGCCTCCCACCTATCCTACACAGATCCGTTCAAAGTCCAATACAAAGCTACAGTAAAGGTTCATGGGGTCTTTCCGTCTTTCCGCGGGGAGATTGCATCATCACAAACATTTCAACTTCGCTGAGTCTCAGGAGGAGACAGTGTGGCCATCGTTACGCCATTCGTGCAGGTCGGAACTTACCCGACAAGGAATTTCGCTACCTTAGGACCGTTATAGTTACGGCCGCCGTTTACTGGGACTTCAATCAAGAGCTTGCACCCCATCATTTAATCTTCCAGCACCGGGCAGGCGTCACACCCTATACGTCCACTTTCGTGTTTGCAGAGTGCTGTGTTTTTATTAAACAGTCGCAGCCACCAATTTTTTGCAACCCCTTTGAGCTCCGTTTGTACAACTTCACTTACTTGGGGTACACCTTCTCCCGAAGTTACGGTGTCAATTTGCCGAGTTCCTTCTCCTGAGTTCTCTCAAGCGCCTTAGAATACTCATCTCGCGCACCAGTGTCGGTTTGCGGTACGGTCGTCAATAGCTGAAGCTTAGTGGCTTTTCCTGGAAGCAGGGTATCACTCACTTCGTCTGCAAGCAGACTCGTTATCACCCCTCATCTAAGCCTGGCGGATTTGCCTACCAGGCACGACTACAGGCTTGAACCAACATATCCAACAGTTGGCTGAGCTAACCTTCTCCGTCCCCACATCGCACTATTGATCGGTACAGGAATATTGACCTGTTTCCCATCAGCTACGCATCTCTGCCTCGCCTTAGGGGCCGACTCACCCTACGCCGATGAACGTTGCGTAGGAAACCTTGCGCTTACGGCGAGGGGGCTTTTCACCCCCTTTAACGCTACTCATGTCAGCATTCGCACTTCTGATACCTCCAGCATCCGTTACCAGACACCTTCACAGGCTTACAGAACGCTCTCCTACCACTTGCAATAAATTGCAAATCCGCAGCTTCGGTAACTGGCTTAGCCCCGTTACATCTTCCGCGCAGGACGACTCGATCAGTGAGCTATTACGCTTTCTTTAAATGATGGCTGCTTCTAAGCCAACATCCTGACTGTTTTAGCCTTCCCACTTCGTTTCCCACTTAGCCAATTTTAGGGACCTTAGCTGGCGGTCTGGGTTGTTTCCCTCTTGAGTCCGGACGTTAGCACCCGGTGCTCTGTCTCCCAAGCTGTACTCGTCGGTATTCGGAGTTTGCATAGGTTTGGTAAGTCGCCATGACCCCCTAGCCTAAACAGTGCTCTACCCCCGACGGTAATACTTGAGGCACTACCTAAATAGTTTTCGGAGAGAACCAGCTATTTCCAAGTTTGTTTAGCCTTTCACCCCTATCCACAGCTCATCCCCTAATTTTGCAACATTAGTGGGTTCGGACCTCCAGTACCTGTTACGGCACCTTCATCCTGGCCATGGATAGATCACTTGGTTTCGGGTCTACACCCAGCGACTAGTCGCCCTATTCGGACTCGATTTCTCTTCGCCTCCCCTATTCGGTTAAGCTTGCCACTGAATGTAAGTCGCTGACCCATTATACAAAAGGTACGCCGTCACCCCTAAGGGCTCCGACTTTTTGTAAGCATACGGTTTCAGGATCTATTTCACTCCCCTCCCGGGGTTCTTTTCGCCTTTCCCTCACGGTACTGGTTCACTATCGGTCGATGATGAGTATTTAGCCTTGGAGGATGGTCCCCCCATATTCAGACAGGGTTTCTCGTGCCCCGCCCTACTTGTCTGCAGCCTAGTACCACCGATCGGTTTTCACATACGGGACTATCACCCACTATGGTCGGCCTTTCCATGCCGTTTTGTTAACTGATCGACTATCACTGCAAGGCTCTTCCGAATTCGCTCGCCACTACTATCGGAATCTCGGTTGATGTCTTTTCCTCTGGGTACTTAGATGTTTCAGTTCTCCAGGTTCGCTTCGTGCACCTATGTATTCAGTGCACGATACCTCTTGCGAGGTGGGTTCCCCCATTCAGAAATCTCCGGATCAAAGCTTATTTGCCAGCTCCCCGAAGCTTATCGCAGGCTATCACGTCTTTCGTCGCCTATCATCGCCAAGGCATCCACCATATGCTCTTAGTCACTTGACCCTATAACTTTGGACTCTCTCGTCGAGAATCAAAGCCTGGTTTCAAAGACTGGTGAGGTCTTGCACCTCACGCGTTATGCCGTAATGTGAATATCTTTGGCTGCATCTTTCGATGCAGCTTAGAGAATATTCGTCATTACTAGATACATTTGCATTCGCAAAATATCTGTTTTGACGCAATCAAAATGTTGCTGGCGGCACGGTGAGTATTTTTCAACTCTTTCCACCAGCAACGCTGATTTCGACTCTATGAATTTTTAAAGAACAGCCTATTGATCAAAGATCAATATAAAAGCAGTCTGATGCAGACTGCTTTTATATTGAATTTGGTTTTTTCGCTTTCACTCTGCTTTTGCTTCGCTTGCGCTTCACATCTGCTGAGCCAACGATTATAGCACCTTTGGGCGCTATCATTTTTGGTGGAGGATGACGGGATCGAACCGACGACCCCCTGCTTGCAAAGCAGGTGCTCTCCCAGCTGAGCTAATCCCCCGGGATCCTCTGACCAGATATTGGAATCTTGGTGGGTCTAGTTGGGCTCGAACCAACGACCCCTGCGTTATCAACACAGTGCTCTAACCAGCTGAGCTACAGACCCATTCCATGCAGCCCGCCGTCACTCAGCAGGCCACCTGGCTTGTTCCAACAACCGATAAGTGTGGACGTTCAATTTGAAGCAGCATTTTTCCAGAAAGGAGGTGATCCAGCCGCACCTTCCGATACGGCTACCTTGTTACGACTTCACCCCAGTCACGAACCCCGCCGTGGTAAGCGCCCTCCTTGCGGTTAGGCTACCTACTTCTGGCGAGACCCGCTCCCATGGTGTGACGGGCGGTGTGTACAAGACCCGGGAACGTATTCACCGTGACATTCTGATCCACGATTACTAGCGATTCCGACTTCACGCAGTCGAGTTGCAGACTGCGATCCGGACTACGACTGGCTTTATGGGATTAGCTCCCCCTCGCGGGTTGGCAACCCTTTGTACCAGCCATTGTATGACGTGTGTAGCCCCACCTATAAGGGCCATGAGGACTTGACGTCATCCCCACCTTCCTCCGGTTTGTCACCGGCAGTCCCATTAGAGTGCTCAACTGAATGTAGCAACTAATGGCAAGGGTTGCGCTCGTTGCGGGACTTAACCCAACATCTCACGACACGAGCTGACGACAGCCATGCAGCACCTGTGTGCAGGTTCTCTTTCGAGCACCAAACCATCTCTGGTAAGTTCCTGCCATGTCAAAGGTGGGTAAGGTTTTTCGCGTTGCATCGAATTAAACCACATCATCCACCGCTTGTGCGGGTCCCCGTCAATTCCTTTGAGTTTCAACCTTGCGGCCGTACTCCCCAGGCGGTCAACTTCACGCGTTAGCTTCGTTACTGAGTCAGTTAAGACCCAACAACCAGTTGACATCGTTTAGGGCGTGGACTACCAGGGTATCTAATCCTGTTTGCTCCCCACGCTTTCGTGCATGAGCGTCAGTGCAGGCCCAGGGGATTGCCTTCGCCATCGGTGTTCCTCCGCATATCTACGCATTTCACTGCTACACGCGGAATTCCATCCCCCTCTGCCGCACTCTAGCCTTGCAGTCACAATGGCAGTTCCCAGGTTGAGCCCGGGGATTTCACCACTGTCTTACAAAACCGCCTGCGCACGCTTTACGCCCAGTAATTCCGATTAACGCTTGCACCCTACGTATTACCGCGGCTGCTGGCACGTAGTTAGCCGGTGCTTATTCTTACGGTACCGTCATGACCCGGGGATATTAGCCCCAGGCTTTTCGTTCCGTACAAAAGCAGTTTACAACCCGAGGGCCTTCATCCTGCACGCGGCATTGCTGGATCAGGCTTTCGCCCATTGTCCAAAATTCCCCACTGCTGCCTCCCGTAGGAGTCTGGGCCGTGTCTCAGTCCCAGTGTGGCTGGTCGTCCTCTCAGACCAGCTACAGATCGCAGGCTTGGTAAGCCTTTACCCCACCAACTACCTAATCTGCCATCAGCCGCTCTAGTAGCACAAGGCCCGAAGGTCCCCTGCTTTCATCCGTAGATCTCATGCGGTATTAGCTACTCTTTCGAGTAGTTATCCCCCACTACTAGGCACGTTCCGATGTATTACTCACCCGTTCGCCACTCGTCAGCATCCGAAGACCTGTTACCGTTCGACTTGCATGTGTAAAGCATGCCGCCAGCGTTCAATCTGAGCCAGGATCAAACTCTATAGTTCGATCTTGAATTTAAAGTCTTTCGACTGCTCACTCACTTGACGGAATCAAGAAGAATAAATTCTTCCTCATTACTGTTTTTGTGAGCGTTTGATAACTCCGAAGAGTTTGTTCCGAAGAACTGGCTGCTTGCCCTCAAACGCCCACGCTTATCGGCTGTATTTTTTTAAGGAACCGAGTACAAAATCAGAAGAACCGATCTTGAATCTCGTTGCTTGCTGCGATCAGCGAAGCCTTCTATTGTAGCACTGTTTTCACAGCACTTTTAAAACGTTTTTGCGTTTTCTTCTCGCCCCTTAGCACAAGGAGGGAGAAGAAAACGCCTGGCGTGAGCCAGGCGTTTTGGCGTAAGAGCCTGACGATGACCTACTTTCACACGGGAACCCGCACTATCATCGGCGCTAAGTCGTTTCACTGTCCTGTTCGGGATGGGAAGGAGTGGTACCAACTTGCTATGGTCATCAGGCATAAACTTTTTGTCAGATTGACGGCGCCTCGATTAACTTCTTAATCTCGCTCACCTTCAGTCCAACGAATTCATAGAGTCTTCGATCAGCTTTTCGATTGCGCCTTTTCGGCATAACTAGAACTTGCGTTCTGTCTTTATTTTTCCAGGCTTACCCAAAGTTATAGGGTCAAGCCGCACGGGCAATTAGTACTGGTTAGCTTAACGCATTGCTGCGCTTCCACACCCAGCCTATCAACGTCGTGGTCTACAACGACCCTTCAGGGGGCTCAAGGCCCCGGCAGATCTCATCTTGAAACGAGTTTCCCGCTTAGATGCTTTCAGCGGTTATCTCTTCCACACTTAGCTACCCTGCGATGCCACTGGCGTGACAACAGGTACACCAGAGGTGTGTCCACTCCGGTCCTCTCGTACTAGGAGCAGGCTTCCTCAAATCTGCAGCGCCCACGGAAGATAGGGACCAAACTGTCTCACGACGTTTTAAACCCAGCTCACGTACCTCTTTAAATGGCGAACAGCCATACCCTTGGGACCGACTACAGCCCCAGGATGAGATGAGCCGACATCGAGGTGCCAAACACCGCCGTCGATATGAACTCTTGGGCGGTATCAGCCTGTTATCCCCAGAGTACCTTTTATCCGTTGAGCGATGGCCCTTCCATACAGAACCACCGGATCACTATGTCCTGCTTTCGCATCTGCTCGACTTGTCAGTCTCGCAGTTAAGCACGCTTATGCCATTGCACTATCGTCACGATGTCCGACCGTAACTAGCGTACCTTCGAACTCCTCCGTTACGCTTTGGGAGGAGACCGCCCCAGTCAAACTGCCTACCATGCACTGTCCCCGATCCAGATAATGGATCCAGGTTAGAACCTCAAACGCACCAGGGTGGTATTTCAACGTTGGCTCCATGCGATCTAGCGACCGCACTTCAAAGCCTCCCACCTATCCTACACAGATCCGTTCAAAGTCCAATACAAAGCTACAGTAAAGGTTCATGGGGTCTTTCCGTCTTTCCGCGGGGAGATTGCATCATCACAAACATTTCAACTTCGCTGAGTCTCAGGAGGAGACAGTGTGGCCATCGTTACGCCATTCGTGCAGGTCGGAACTTACCCGACAAGGAATTTCGCTACCTTAGGACCGTTATAGTTACGGCCGCCGTTTACTGGGACTTCAATCAAGAGCTTGCACCCCATCATTTAATCTTCCAGCACCGGGCAGGCGTCACACCCTATACGTCCACTTTCGTGTTTGCAGAGTGCTGTGTTTTTATTAAACAGTCGCAGCCACCAATTTTTTGCAACCCCTTTGAGCTCCGTTTGTACAACTTCACTTACTTGGGGTACACCTTCTCCCGAAGTTACGGTGTCAATTTGCCGAGTTCCTTCTCCTGAGTTCTCTCAAGCGCCTTAGAATACTCATCTCGCGCACCAGTGTCGGTTTGCGGTACGGTCGTCAATAGCTGAAGCTTAGTGGCTTTTCCTGGAAGCAGGGTATCACTCACTTCGTCTGCAAGCAGACTCGTTATCACCCCTCATCTAAGCCTGGCGGATTTGCCTACCAGGCACGACTACAGGCTTGAACCAACATATCCAACAGTTGGCTGAGCTAACCTTCTCCGTCCCCACATCGCACTATTGATCGGTACAGGAATATTGACCTGTTTCCCATCAGCTACGCATCTCTGCCTCGCCTTAGGGGCCGACTCACCCTACGCCGATGAACGTTGCGTAGGAAACCTTGCGCTTACGGCGAGGGGGCTTTTCACCCCCTTTAACGCTACTCATGTCAGCATTCGCACTTCTGATACCTCCAGCATCCGTTACCAGACACCTTCACAGGCTTACAGAACGCTCTCCTACCACTTGCAATAAATTGCAAATCCGCAGCTTCGGTAACTGGCTTAGCCCCGTTACATCTTCCGCGCAGGACGACTCGATCAGTGAGCTATTACGCTTTCTTTAAATGATGGCTGCTTCTAAGCCAACATCCTGACTGTTTTAGCCTTCCCACTTCGTTTCCCACTTAGCCAATTTTAGGGACCTTAGCTGGCGGTCTGGGTTGTTTCCCTCTTGAGTCCGGACGTTAGCACCCGGTGCTCTGTCTCCCAAGCTGTACTCGTCGGTATTCGGAGTTTGCATAGGTTTGGTAAGTCGCCATGACCCCCTAGCCTAAACAGTGCTCTACCCCCGACGGTAATACTTGAGGCACTACCTAAATAGTTTTCGGAGAGAACCAGCTATTTCCAAGTTTGTTTAGCCTTTCACCCCTATCCACAGCTCATCCCCTAATTTTGCAACATTAGTGGGTTCGGACCTCCAGTACCTGTTACGGCACCTTCATCCTGGCCATGGATAGATCACTTGGTTTCGGGTCTACACCCAGCGACTAGTCGCCCTATTCGGACTCGATTTCTCTTCGCCTCCCCTATTCGGTTAAGCTTGCCACTGAATGTAAGTCGCTGACCCATTATACAAAAGGTACGCCGTCACCCCTAAGGGCTCCGACTTTTTGTAAGCATACGGTTTCAGGATCTATTTCACTCCCCTCCCGGGGTTCTTTTCGCCTTTCCCTCACGGTACTGGTTCACTATCGGTCGATGATGAGTATTTAGCCTTGGAGGATGGTCCCCCCATATTCAGACAGGGTTTCTCGTGCCCCGCCCTACTTGTCTGCAGCCTAGTACCACCGATCGGTTTTCACATACGGGACTATCACCCACTATGGTCGGCCTTTCCATGCCGTTTTGTTAACTGATCGACTATCACTGCAAGGCTCTTCCGAATTCGCTCGCCACTACTATCGGAATCTCGGTTGATGTCTTTTCCTCTGGGTACTTAGATGTTTCAGTTCTCCAGGTTCGCTTCGTGCACCTATGTATTCAGTGCACGATACCTCTTGCGAGGTGGGTTCCCCCATTCAGAAATCTCCGGATCAAAGCTTATTTGCCAGCTCCCCGAAGCTTATCGCAGGCTATCACGTCTTTCGTCGCCTATCATCGCCAAGGCATCCACCATATGCTCTTAGTCACTTGACCCTATAACTTTGGACTCTCTCGTCGAGAATCAAAGCCTGGTGTTCAAAGACTGGTGAGGTCTTGCACCTCACGCGTTATGCCGTAATGTGAATATCTTTGGCTGCATCTTTCGACGCAGCTTAGAGAATATTCGTCATTACTAGATACATTTGCATTCGCAAAATATCTGTTTTGACGCAATCAAAATGTTGCTGGCGGCACGGTGCACAAACCTTGGTTTGTGCTTTCCACCAGCAACGCTGATTTCGACTCTATGAATTTTTAAAGAACAGCCTATTGATCAAAGATCAATATAAAAGCAGTCTGATGCAGACTGCTTTTATATTGAATTTGGTTTTTTCGCTTTCACTCTGCTTTTGCTTCGCTTGCGCTTCACATCTGCTGAGCCAACGATTATAGCACCATTAGCGCTATCATTTTTGGTGGAGGATGACGGGATCGAACCGACGACCCCCTGCTTGCAAAGCAGGTGCTCTCCCAGCTGAGCTAATCCCCCGGGATCCTCTGACCAGATATTGGAATCTTGGTGGGTCTAGTTGGGCTCGAACCAACGACCCCTGCGTTATCAACACAGTGCTCTAACCAGCTGAGCTACAGACCCATTCCATGCAGCCCGCCGTCACTCAGCAGGCCACCTGGCTTGTTCCAACAACCGATAAGTGTGGACGTTCAATTTGAAGCAGCATTTTTCCAGAAAGGAGGTGATCCAGCCGCACCTTCCGATACGGCTACCTTGTTACGACTTCACCCCAGTCACGAACCCCGCCGTGGTAAGCGCCCTCCTTGCGGTTAGGCTACCTACTTCTGGCGAGACCCGCTCCCATGGTGTGACGGGCGGTGTGTACAAGACCCGGGAACGTATTCACCGTGACATTCTGATCCACGATTACTAGCGATTCCGACTTCACGCAGTCGAGTTGCAGACTGCGATCCGGACTACGACTGGCTTTATGGGATTAGCTCCCCCTCGCGGGTTGGCAACCCTTTGTACCAGCCATTGTATGACGTGTGTAGCCCCACCTATAAGGGCCATGAGGACTTGACGTCATCCCCACCTTCCTCCGGTTTGTCACCGGCAGTCCCATTAGAGTGCTCAACTGAATGTAGCAACTAATGGCAAGGGTTGCGCTCGTTGCGGGACTTAACCCAACATCTCACGACACGAGCTGACGACAGCCATGCAGCACCTGTGTGCAGGTTCTCTTTCGAGCACCAAACCATCTCTGGTAAGTTCCTGCCATGTCAAAGGTGGGTAAGGTTTTTCGCGTTGCATCGAATTAAACCACATCATCCACCGCTTGTGCGGGTCCCCGTCAATTCCTTTGAGTTTCAACCTTGCGGCCGTACTCCCCAGGCGGTCAACTTCACGCGTTAGCTTCGTTACTGAGTCAGTTAAGACCCAACAACCAGTTGACATCGTTTAGGGCGTGGACTACCAGGGTATCTAATCCTGTTTGCTCCCCACGCTTTCGTGCATGAGCGTCAGTGCAGGCCCAGGGGATTGCCTTCGCCATCGGTGTTCCTCCGCATATCTACGCATTTCACTGCTACACGCGGAATTCCATCCCCCTCTGCCGCACTCTAGCCTTGCAGTCACAATGGCAGTTCCCAGGTTGAGCCCGGGGATTTCACCACTGTCTTACAAAACCGCCTGCGCACGCTTTACGCCCAGTAATTCCGATTAACGCTTGCACCCTACGTATTACCGCGGCTGCTGGCACGTAGTTAGCCGGTGCTTATTCTTACGGTACCGTCATGACCCGGGGATATTAGCCCCAGGCTTTTCGTTCCGTACAAAAGCAGTTTACAACCCGAGGGCCTTCATCCTGCACGCGGCATTGCTGGATCAGGCTTTCGCCCATTGTCCAAAATTCCCCACTGCTGCCTCCCGTAGGAGTCTGGGCCGTGTCTCAGTCCCAGTGTGGCTGGTCGTCCTCTCAGACCAGCTACAGATCGCAGGCTTGGTAAGCCTTTACCCCACCAACTACCTAATCTGCCATCAGCCGCTCTAGTAGCACAAGGCCCGAAGGTCCCCTGCTTTCATCCGTAGATCTCATGCGGTATTAGCTACTCTTTCGAGTAGTTATCCCCCACTACTAGGCACGTTCCGATGTATTACTCACCCGTTCGCCACTCGTCAGCATCCGAAGACCTGTTACCGTTCGACTTGCATGTGTAAAGCATGCCGCCAGCGTTCAATCTGAGCCAGGATCAAACTCTATAGTTCGATCTTGAATTTAAAGTCTTTCGACTGCTCACTCACTTGACGGAATCAAGAAGAATAAATTCTTCCTCATTACTGTTTTTGTGAGCGTTTGATAACTCCGAAGAGTTTGTTCCGAAGAACTGGCTGCTTGCCCTCAAACGCCCACGCTTATCGGCTGTATTTTTTTAAGGAACCGAGCGCAAAATCAGAAGAACCGATCTTGAATCTCGTTGCTTGCTGCGATCAGCGAAGCCTTGCAGTGTATCACAACTTTTTCATTCCTGCGCAAGAACTTTGGAGTTTTGCGAGGCAGTCGTTTGCTGCGATGGACTGAACTATAGCATAGGTAAAACCCTAGCCACGCCGCTTCTGACACAAAAGATTCATCTGCCAGAGTGGTCTTTGCGACCGTTGCATCCACTGCCAGAGATAGAGACAGCGGCCTCACGGCCGCTGTCTCTATGGAGGCCAACGATAATGCAGGCACGATGGCACTGATTACTTTGTTAGACGCTCAATTGGCGTTCGGGCACGTGGCTCTACTGGACCACGCTAATTTTTCCCTGGAGACCGGCGAGCGCGTCGGTCTGATCGGCCGCAACGGCGCCGGCAAGTCTTCGCTGCTCAAGATTCTGGGCGGCCTGGCAAAGGCCGATGATGGCCAGCTCCAGGTGCAGAACGGGATCCGCATTACCTATGTGGCACAGGAGCCCGATCTGAACCCTGCGCACACCATCTTCGAGTCGGCATCCGACGGCATTGCGGCCGTGATTGCGATTCGTGAGCGCTATCTGGCCGGTGGCGAGGGCGAGGATCTGGACGAGCTGCAGACGCAAATCGAGGCCTATGACGCCTGGAACTGGGAGCAGCGCGTAGAGGAAACATTGCAGCGTCTGCATCTGGACCCGAACGCCCTGGTGGGCAGCCTGTCTGGCGGCACCCGCAAGCGTGTGGCACTGGCCCAGGCCCTGGTGGCCCGCCCCGATGTATTGCTGCTCGACGAGCCGACCAACCACCTGGATCTGGACTCCATCGAGTGGCTGGAAGAGTTGTTGATTGCCTTCAAGGGCAGTGTGATCACGATCACCCACGACCGCAGCTTTCTGGACCGTATTGCCACTCGCATCGTGGAGCTGGATCGGGGCGTTCTGCGCACCTACCCGGGCAACTTCTCTCAGTACGTGCTACAAAAGGAAGAGCAGCTCAGCCAGGAAGCCGTCATCAACGCCAAGGCGGACAAGCTGCTGGCCCAGGAAGAAGTCTGGATTCGCAAGGGCGTGGAAGCCCGCCGCACCCGCAGCCAGAGCCGCATCAGCCGTCTGCAGGAATTGCGTGCCAGCCGTGCCCAGCGCCGAGATGTGCTGGGCAGCGTGAATATGGATATCGCATCCGGCAAGGGCGACGGTTATCAGGGCAAGATCGTGGCCGAGCTGACCGATGTCAGCAAGTCCTTTGGCGAAAAGAAGATCGTCGAGAAGTTCAGCGGCACCATTTTGCGTGGCGACAAGGTCGGCTTGCTGGGCCCCAACGGCGCAGGCAAGACGACGCTGCTGAAGATGATCCTGGGCGAGCTGGCTCCGGACAGCGGCCAGGTGCGCCTGGGCGGCAATCTGCAAGTGGCCTACTTTGACCAGATGCGCCATCAGGTGAATCTGGATGCCACGCTGGAGGACTTCATCAGCCCCGGCAGCGAGTGGATCGAGATCGGCAGCCAGAAAAAGCACGTCAAGAGCTATCTGGCGGACTTTCTGTTCTCTCCGGCGCGTGCGCATTCCCCGGTCCGATCGCTGTCAGGCGGCGAGCGCAACCGCTTGCTGCTGGCCCGTTTGTTTGCGCGCCCGGCCAATGTCCTGGTGCTGGACGAGCCAACCAACGACCTGGACATCGAGACGCTGGACATGCTGGAAGACCTGCTGCAAAGCTATGACGGCACGGTCTTTCTGGTCAGCCACGACCGCACTTTCCTCGACAACGTGGTCACCAGCACGATTGCCTGGGAGGGCCCCGGCCACTGGCGTGAATACGAAGGTGGCGTAACGGACTGGATGGAGCAATCGCGCCGCAGCAAGGCCATGGCCGAAGCCGCACAGGCCAAGTCCACCCCCAAGGAGGAGCCCAAGCCCGTCGCAAGCCGCTCCGACGCCGCGGCCAGCCCCAAGAAGAAGCTCAGCTACAAGGATCAGCGCGAGCTGGAAGCCCTGCCGGCCACGATTGCCGCACTGGAGGCCGAGCAAAAGCAGATCCAGCAGGCGCTGGCCGACGGCAGCCTGTTTGCCAGCGACAATGCCAAGGCCGTCGCCATGCACCAGCGCGACGCGGAGATCGATGAAGCACTGATGGAGGCGCTGGAGCGCTGGACCTTGCTGTCCGAATAATCAGACCATCAAATAAGAGAGCGCCTTGCGCCGGTCAAGTCTTGATTTCAAAGCTCTATAAGCCTGAAGTCATTACCTGACAAGCGCAAAGCGCTCTCTTTTTATGCAATCTTAGATGCGGTGGTGCACCTGATCCGAGCCGCCACGCAGCTTGGTCAGCAGGGCATGAGCGATCTGCGGAAGAGGCAGCACCTCGTCGGCCGCACCGTGGGCAATGGCTTCGCGGGGCATGCCGAAGACGATGCAGGTGCTCTCGTCCTGCACCAGGTTGTAGCTGCCGGCATCGCGCATCTCGCGCATGGCGGTGGCACCATCGGCCCCCATGCCAGTGAGCATGATGCCGTAGGCATTGCGCCCGGCGCTGGCGGCCACGGACTTGAACAGCACTTCCACCGAGGGCTTGTGACGGTTGACGGGCGGCGCATCATCGACCACGGCCACATAGTTGGCACCGCTGCGCGTGATGGAGAAATGCTTGCCACCAGGGGCGATATAGGCGTGACCGGGCAGCAAACGCTCGCCATGCGTGGCTTCCTTGACCGTCATCTGGCACAGGCTGTTGAGGCGCGCCGCAAAACTGGTGGTGAAGCCCGGCGGCATGTGCTGGGTGATGACGATGGCCGGGCAGTCGGCCGGCAGGTGCGTGAGCACCTCACGAATCGCTTCCGTCCCTCCCGTGGAGGCACCGATGGCGATGATTTTTTCGGTCGAGATACGTCCCAGCAGGCTGGGTGCCACCGGCGCACGCGGCGCAGCAGGCTTGGCGCCCGCACCCGCGGCCGCAGCAACGCCGTGCGGAACCACCGGCAGGCGGTGCACCTGGGCCACGGCGGCCACGCGAATCTTGTCCACGATCTGGCTGGCCAGCTCCTGCAGGCCGTTGGCCACGCCGACGCGGGGCTTGGCCACAAAATCAATGGCGCCCAGCTCCAGGGCGCGCATGGTGACTTCGGCGCCACGCTCGGTCAGCGTGGAGATCATCACCACCGGCATGGGACGCAGGCGCATGAGCCGCCCCAGGAAATCAATGCCGTCCATGCGGGGCATTTCCACATCCAGCGTGATGACGTCGGGGTTCAGATCGCGGATCATTTCGCGTGCGATCAACGGATCATTGGCCGAGCCGATGCACTCCATATCATGCTGGCGGTTGATGATCTCGGCCAGAAGACTGCGCACCAGCGCAGAGTCATCCACCACGATCACCCGGATTTTTGGCTTTAACAACGCTCAACCTTCCTCAAAACAGATCCACCGAACCGCCCGCCGTATTGCGCGCCACCGCAGCCGCGCTGCCGCGGCTGATTTCCTGCTGCACCAAGGCCTCGGGATGGGCATGGGCCAGGCGCTTGACCATGGCCTTGCCCGTGGACGGGAAAAACACCACCTTGCGCGGATAGATATCCAGCACGTCTTCGGAGACGATGGGAATGCGCTCGGTTTGCAGATACTCTGTCACAAAACTGGTGTTGCGCTCCCCCACATTCATGGTCGTGAAATTGGCCATGACCTGGGCGCCGCCAAAAATCTTGGCCTGCATGGATTCTCGACGCGCACCCAGCTTGAGCATCTCATTGATCAGCAGCTCCATCGCGTACGAACCATAGCGCCCCGACACATCGTTGCTGTCGCCGTCGGGCAGCATGAAGTGGTTCATGCCGCCGATGCGCATAAAGCGATCCCACAGGCAGGCCGCGATGCAGGAGCCCAGCACGGTGACGATGGCCATCTCGTCGCGCGAGACAAAATATTCGCCCGGCAGCACCTTGGCCGAATTGAGCTGGAAGTGCGGGTCGTAGTAGAAGAACGAGGCCTCGCCCGGCTGGCGCGGTTGGCGCTTGAGCTGCTCCAGCGATGAGACCGGCGCCGGCATGGCCGGATCAGGATAACCCTGGGGCACGAAGCTGTTGCCGCGCAGGGGTCTGGCAGCGCCAGCACCTGGCAGATCCAGCGGAGAGCTCAGATTCCTCATGACTTGCAGCCCTGCCCTTCAGCTTCATTGGCGCTCATAGACGGTCTTGCCCTTGAGCGCGAACAGATCGCGCGAATCGCTGAAGTTCTCGGCATGACCGACAAACAGCAGCCCACCCGGACGCATCACCTGATGAATGCGCTCCAGCACGCGACGCTGGGTCGGTGCGTCGAAATAAATCATCACATTGCGGCAGAAGACGATGTCGAACGTCTCCCGGAACGGCCAATCGCCGGCGATCAGGTTGACGTTGAGAAAGTCCACCATGCGGCGCAGCTCGGGTTTGACCCGCACCATGCCCGAGTTGGCAGAGCGCCCGCGCAGGAAAAAGCGGTGCAGCCGCTCGGTGCTCACGCCCTTGAGGCTCTCCGCCCGGTAGATGCCGCGCGAGGCGGTCTCCAGCACGCGCGAGTCGATATCGCTGGCCATGAGCTGAAAGCTGGCCGAGGCGCCGAGACTCTCGACCGCTGTCATCAGGATGGAATAAGGCTCCTCTCCCGTGGAGGCCGCGCTGCACCATACCTTCCAGCCATTGCCGCCGGGCTTGTGGCTGCGCAGATGCTGGGCCAGGATGTCGAAGTGATGCTGCTCGCGGAAGAACGAGGTCAGATTCGTGGTCAGCGCATTGACGAATTCCTGCCATTCAGGGCCATCGTTGATGCTCTCCAGCCAGTCCAGATAGCTGACAAAGCTCTCATGCCCAGTCTCGCGCAGGCGGCGCGACAGACGGCTGTAGACCATGGCGTGCTTGCCATCATGCAGGCTGATGCCGGCACGCTTGTAGATCAGGGCCTGGACACGGGCAAAGTCGCGGTTGGACCAGACGAACTCGCGCCCCTGCGCCAGCGGGCCGGACATGCCGCCCGGCAGCGCCTCATCATCCTGCTCAGGCCTGGCAGGGGATGCTGCGAATGAAGCATTACGTCCCAGGTTCAGCACACGGGCCTCTGGCGCGCTCAGGCTTCGGAGGCCACCAGGCCCATGTCGACATTACCCATGAGCTTCTCGATGTCCAGCAGGATCAGCATGCGCTCGCCCACCGAACCCAGGCCCAGGATGCAGCCGCTGTCGATGGCGCTTTCGATATCGGGTGCAGGACGCACGGCATCGGCGGGCAGCTCCATCACATCGCTGACCGAGTCCACCACAATGCCGACCACGCGATTGCGCAGGTTCAGGATGATGACCACGGTGAAGGCGTTGTACTCCACCTCGGAGCAGTTGAAGCGCAGGCGCATGTCCACGATGGGAACGATGGTGCCGCGCAGATTGACCACACCCTTGATGAACTCGGGCGCGTTGGCAATGCGCGTGGGCTGCTCGTAGCCACGGATTTCCTGCACCTTGAGGATGTCGATGCCGTATTCCTCCTCGCCCAGGCGGAAGGTCAGATATTCGCGCGCCCCGGTGGCCACGCCTTCGGCAGTCTTGTTGATGATGTTCATGTCGGCTCTCTCTGCGTTGTTCGGGTCGGCTGCCTCAGTGGCGGGTACGGCGCACCAGAGCGCCCGTATCCAGAATCAGCGCCACGGATCCGTCGCCCAAAATGGTGGCACCCGATACATTGGGCACCTTGCGGTAATTGCTTTCCAGGTTCTTCACCACCACCTGATGCTGGCCCAGCAGCTCGTCGACCAGCAGCGCCACGCGGCTGCCTTCGGCCTCGACCACCACCATGATGTTGCTGGTCTGGCTTTCATCGGCGCGCGGCACCTGGAAAGTACGCTCCAGCGCGATCACCGGCATGTATTCGTCGCGCACCTTGACCAGCTGCGTGCCGTTGGCCACGGTGTTGACATCGTCGGCCTTGACCTGGAAGGACTCGACCACCGAGGACAGCGGCAGGATATAGACCTCTTCGCCCACACCGACGGACATGCCGTCCATGATGGCCAGCGTCAGCGGCAGGCGCACCGCCACCTTCATGCCCACGCCGGCGACGGACTCGATCTCGACCGTGCCGCCCAGCGAGGTGATGTTTCGCTTGACCACGTCCATGCCCACGCCGCGGCCCGAGACATCGGTGACCACATCGGCCGTCGAAAAGCCCGGCGCAAAGATCAGCTGCCAGACATCGCTGTCGGGCATGCTGTCGGAGACATCCATGCCGCGCTCGCGGGCCTTGTTCAGAATCCTCTCGCGATTCATGCCCTTGCCGTCGTCGCGCACCTCGATGACGATGGAGCCTCCCTGGTGGGATGCCGCCAGCGTCAGCGTGCCATGCTCTGACTTGCCCGCAGCGATGCGGTCCTCGGGCATCTCGATGCCGTGGTCCACACTGTTGCGCACCAGATGGGTCAGCGGATCGGTGATCTTTTCGACCAGTCCCTTGTCCAGCTCGGTGGCCTCACCCAGCGTGACCAGATCGATCTTCTTGCCCAGCTTGCCCGCCAGATCGCGCAGCATGCGCGGGAAGCGGCTGAACACGGTGGACATGGGAATCATGCGGATCGACATCACAGACTCTTGCAGGTCGCGCGTGTTGCGATCCAGATCGGCCAGGCCGGCCAGCAGCTGCTGATAGGTCGTCGGGTCCAGCCCCTGACTGTTCTGCGCCAGCATGGCCTGGGTGATGACCAGCTCGCCCACCAGATTGATGAGCTGATCCACTTTCTTCACATCGACACGGATGCTGGTGGACTCCATATGCGCAGCAGCGGCCTTGGGTGCCGCCTTTTGCGCCACGCCACCAGCGCCGCCAAGTGCGGCATGCTCCTGATTTTGCTGGGCCTCGGGGCTGCCCGGAGCGCCCGCAAAAAAGCCGTAGGCTTCTTCGGCCGGCAGATTGTGGGGCGGCATGGCCGCCTCTTCATCCGCCAGGGCTTCCGGCTCGACTACCGGCTCGACTACCGGCTCGGCTGCTGACTGCGGCTGGGCGGCATCGCTGATCTGCACCTGCTCCTTGGAGACATGGAAGACAAACAGATCGCGCAGTTCGTCATCGGTGGACACCGTCCTGACCTTGAACAGGCGGTGATCGGCCTTGGTGCCGACCTGGTCCTGAATCGTGCCCAGGCCCGGAATATCGCGGAACAGCTCCTTGATGGCGTCGCCCAGCTCCAGCCGGGACAGCGGGCCGATCTCGATAGTCAGCTCGCGCGCGCCCTCGGGAGGCTCGGTACCGATCACAGGACCTGGCTCTGCAACCTGGGCGGCTGCGGGGGCCGGTGCTGGAGCAGGCGTATCCGTCGCCACCGAGGCAACAGCGGCAGCCGACTGCACAGGCCCGGCAGCTCCCGCGCTGCGATTGACCTGGGGGATTTCGGTCAGGCCCTGGGCCAGGGCCTCGATACGCACCACCAGTTCCGCAGTCGAAACCGGCTCGCCCTCGTCGCCGGACTGGTGACGTGCCAGCAAGCTGCGGCTGGCGTCCGCCGACTCCAGAAGCACATCGACCATCTCGGGGATAGGCGTGATTTCGTGGCGGCGCAGGCGGTCCAGCAGGGACTCCATGCGGTGCGTGAGCTCGGTCACATCCGAGAAGCCGAAGGTCGCCGCACCGCCCTTGATGGAGTGGGCGCAGCGGAAAATACCGTTGAGCTCTTCATCGTTGGCGGCCGAAAGGTCCAGGCTGAGCAACATCTGCTCCATCTGGTCGAGGTTCTCGCTGGCTTCCTCGAAAAAGATTTGATAGAACTGGCTAAGGTCGAAGTCTGCGCCCGAACCTGCGCCATCCTGGTGTGTATCCGCCATGGTGTTTCCTGCTGTGATTCGTTGTTATCGGCTTAACGCAGCACTTTTTGAATAACTTCGATCAATCGATTGGGATCGAAGGGCTTGACCAACCAGCCTGTGGCACCTGCGGCCCGGCCCGCCTGCTTCATCAGATCGCTGGATTCCGTGGTCAGTATCAAGATCGGCGTGCCCTTGAACTTCGGGTTTTCACGTAGCTTGCGCGTGAGACCGATGCCGTCCAGGCGCGGCATGTTCTGGTCGGCCAGCACCAGATCAATGTTTTGCGCCTGCGCTTTTTCCAGCGCATCCACACCGTCGACGGCTTCCACCACCTTAAAACCAGCACTGCTCAATGTGAAAGACACCATCTTTCGCATCGAGGGGGAATCATCAACAGCCAGAATCGATCGCATGTACAGCTCCAACAGACGGGCAACGGAAAACAGGGTAGAAGTTCAAAACAGCTCCACAGAGCCGGCATCCATCTCGCTTTGCGTGACGGGATTGGGCTTTTCGGGCAGGTTTGGCAGACTGATGGCGGACTCCGCCTCATCCTCGTCCCTGCCCATGGCGGCAGCCCCGAGCCTGAAAGCGCAGGCTTGCAAGGTATGTGCCATATGGGCAATCAGCTGAGACGACATATCGTGAAACTGGAGCTCGGTCACCGCCAGCCGCAGCGACTCACGTGCTGTAGCCAGTGCTGCAGAATCGGGCAAGGCAGGCTGCGACAATTGCCCGTTGACTTGCTCAAAGCGCTCCAGCAGATTGTGCGTGGCATGGTCCAGCAGCCCTTCAAGACGCTGCAGATCACGCAGCGTGACCAGCAAGGCATCCTGCAGCTCCGCAGCCACCATCACCGGCACGGCAACTGCAGGCACACCCGAAGGGTTTTGCATCGTCTGCATTGTTACTCCAACTGCGTAAAACCATCATGACAGCCACGCCGTCATGCTCCACGAAATGAACCGCCCGGCAGCCCGCCCTGCGACCACACGGCCACACTTGACGACTACCCTCGATGTTCCAAAATGTATCCAATGATAGCGTCCTTGGCGATATGCAATTCCGGAATCAGACCCTGAAAATCCTTCATATTGAAGACTCTGTCGCAGATCAGGCTCTGGCACGCCTGAGCCTCAAGCGCGGGCAGCTGCCCTGCTCGCTCACGGCAGTGGACAGTCTGCAGGAGGTACAGGGCGCCCTGGAGACACAGGATTTCGACCTGATTCTGGCGGACTATCATCTGCCCGGCTTCACGGCTCTCGACGTCTGGGACCTGGTGCGAACCCGTGCCGATGCCCCTCCTTTTGTGCTGTTGTCGGGCGCTATCGGCGAATCCGCCGCCGTGGACATCATGCGGCTGGGCATCAGCGACTATCTGCTCAAGGACCAGATCAACGGTCTGCCCCATGTCGTCAAGCGCGCCATGGAGGTTCATGAGGCGAGGCGAGCCCGCCGCCGCGCCGCACTACAGCTGGCCGAGTCCGAAAAGCGCCTGGCCGAGCTGACCGAACATCTGCACACCAGCATCGAGCAGGAGCGCGCCAGTATCTCGCGCGAGATTCACGACGACATCGGCGGCTCGCTCACGGCCGTCAAGTTTGACCTGGCCTGGCTGATCCGCAACAGCCCCGAAGGCAAGCCGCGCGAGCATGCCAGGTCGGCACTGGAGATGCTGGAACACGCACTGGGAGCCAGCCAGCGCATCATGCAGAACCTGCGCCCACCCGTGCTGGACCAGGGGCTGGTGGCGGCCGTGCAATGGCTGGCCCTGGACTTCGAGCGCCGCACCGGCATACCCGCCCAGTTGCACACCAGCCGTGAGCATATGGAAATAGCCGCCGCGCAGCAGGTGGTGGTCTACCGTACGGCACAGGAATCCTTGACCAATATCAGCAAATACGCACAAGCCAGCCAGGTGACGCTGGATTTGTCCGACCACGAAGGTTTTTTGACACTGGAAGTAACAGACAACGGCATAGGCCTGAGCCAGGATGATCGCAACAAGCCTCAATCTTTCGGACTTCGGGGATTAAGTGAGCGCGCACGAACAATTCAAGGCTGGCTGGATGTGAGCAGCCACCCCGGCCGAGGAACCTCTATCATTCTCACCATTCCTCTGGCAGAGAACCAGGCATGAGCCACCCAACCGCGCGCTTGTCCGGTCTGCCATCTGACTTCCTGGGAGAGCGACCTTGATTCACGTGGTGCTGTGCGACGACCATGCCATTTTGCGCCGGGGCATACGCGACACCCTGGCAGAGGCGACGGACATCAGCGTCACCGCAGAAGCCGGCAGCTATGCCGAACTGCGTGAGCAACTGCGCGACGCTGCTTGCGATGTGCTGCTGCTGGACATCAATATGCCGGGCCGCAGCGGCCTGGAAGTGCTGGCCAGCGTGCGCGAAACGCATCCGCAGATCCGCGTCATCATGGTCTCCATGTATCCCGAAGACCAGTACGCCTTGCGCAGCATCAAGGCTGGCGCGGCCGGCTATGCCAACAAGGCAGGGGATCCGGTGCTGCTGATCGACGCCGTGCGCACCGTCCACAGCGGACGCAAATACCTGACTGCCGAAGTGGCCCAGATGCTGGCCGACAGCCTGGCCCAACCAGCCGCCCCCGTGCCGCATGAAACCTTGTCCGAGCGCGAGATGCAGACGCTGCTGAAGATTGCCAGCGGTCAGCGCCAGACCGATATTGCGCAGGAGTTGATGCTCAGCCCCAAGACGGTGAGCGTGTACCGGGCACGGGTGCTGGAGAAGCTGGGCATGGGCAGCAACGCGGAGCTGACCGCCTATGCCATCAAGAACGGACTGATCGATACACCCTGAACCGCGCTGCAGGCCATGCGCTGGCTGCTCATCACTGGCTTGTGCGCCCGCATCGAGTCAGCTTTTTCGCTTGAGGCCAAAGCGGCCTTATCCCCTTGCCATAAAGCGCACCAAGCTATCAAACAGATAGTGCTTCGCGCTAAACCCCGAAGACTGCCATCCCCTTTAGCAGCAGAGCCACCAGGGGCTGCTCCAGCAAGGGCAGGGTCGCCGTCAAGCCCAGCAGACCCACAGTCAAGGTGACAGGAAAGCCCACGGCATAGATATTCATCTGTGGCGCGACCCGGGAGATGATCCCCAGCACCAGGTTGACGAAGAGCAGCATGGCAATCATGGGCAGGGCAATCCAGAAAGCGCTGGCAAAGACGGCACTGCCCATCTCGTGGATCCGCATCTGGGAGATGGCCTGCAGAAAGTTGCCATCGACGGGGAAGGCTTCAAAGCTCTTGAGAACCGCCATCAGCACCAGCAGATGACCGTTGATGACGATGAACAGCAAGGTGGCGATCTGCACCATGAAGCGCGCCACGGCACTGAGCTGGGCATTGCTGGTCGGGTCGAAGAAAGACGCGAAGTTCAAGCCCATCTGCAGGCCTACCACTTCACCGGCGACTTCGATGGCCGCCATCACCAGACGCACGGCAAAGCCCACGGACAAGCCGATCACCACCTGCTGCACCAGAGTGCCCAGTGCCTGGGCCGAGGCAATGCTGACCACCGTCTGCTCGCCCAGCACGGGCTGCGCGCAAAGCGCAACCAGGAAAGCCAGCCCGACCTTGAGCCGCATGGGAATGGCTTTCTGAGAAAACACGGGCGCCGTGGTGAACAGCGCCAGCACGCGCACAAACGGCCAGATCAGTGGCGAGAGCCAGGCTGCAATCTGGGCTTCGCTAAAGGAGATCATCCCACCGAACCTGGAATGCTTTCTATGGTGCGACGAATGAAATCCACCAGCGTGGACAGCATCCACGGTCCCGCCACGGCAAACACCAGCACGGCAGCGATGAGCTTGGGCACAAAGGCCAGCGTGGCCTCATGCACCTGGGTCACAGCCTGAAAGACGCTCACCAGCAGACCCACGCCCATGACCACGCCCAGCACAGGCATGGAGATCATGAGCAGCAGGGTCAGCGCCTCGCGGCCAAAGGTCAGAACAAATTGAGAAGTCATTGTTTTTCTCCCCCGATCAGCGACAGGATTAAACGCACTTGAAACTAGCGCAGCCCACGTAAGAGGCATCGAGCAAGAGCCGCCTCGCAGCAGATACCGTCCCCCTTGGGGAAGGCACGGGGCCGCCTAGGCAAGCGCCTCAGGGGTATCTCATGTAGCAAAGCTTGCCGCCAGAGAGCCGATGATCAGATTCCAGCCATCGGCCAGCACAAACAGCATGAGCTTGAAAGGCAGGGCCACCAGCACGGGCGAGAGCATCATCATGCCCAGCGACATGAGGATGGAGGACACCACCATATCGATGATCAGAAACGGAATGAAGATCATGAAACCGATCTGAAAAGCCGTTTTCAGCTCGCTGGTCACAAAGGCCGGCACCAGCACCCGCAGAGGTGCTGTTTCCGCCGTGACATTCGCATCCAGCTTGGCCAGGCGCTTGAACAGCGCAAAGTCCGACTGGCGTGTCTGCTTGAGCATGAAGCCGCGCATGGGTGCTTCGGCCTTGTCCATGGCTTGCTCGAAGCTGATGCTGTTTTGCGTGTAGGGCAGATAGGCTTCCTGATAGACCTTGTCCAGCGTGGGCCCCATCACAAACATGGTGAGAAACAGCGACAGACCGATCACCACCTGATTGGGCGGCGCGGACTGCGTGCCCAGCGCCTGGCGCAGCAGGCTCAGCACGATGACGATGCGGGTAAAGCCCGTCATCAACAACAAGATGGCGGGCAGGAACGACAGTGCCGTGAAAAACAGCAGTGTCTGGATGGGCACCGAATAGCTGGTGCCGCCCGCGCCCTGGCCTACCAGCAGCGGCAGACTGGCGGGTGCGCCCTGGGCTGCGGCCATCAGGGGCATGGCCAGCAGGACAGCGGCAGCAGCACGAGAGACGAATTTAGACATTTCCAGAATTCCGGGCCGCTTCGTCGGCCTGCGCGCGCATCAGCGAGTCGGTGAACGATGAGACGCCAGGTGAATGGGCCGCACGGGCAGATTGCAAGGATGCGGATGGGTCTTGCAGCACATGCAGGCATTGGATCTGCTGCGCCGTCACACCAAGCACCAGGCGCACGGCCTGCTCCCCTTCACCCAGCTGCACGGTCACCACCCGCTGCTGCGGGCCAATGGCCAGCGTGCCAAGCACCTGCGCCGGAACCGAGGCGGCACCACGGGCCATCCCCATGCCACGGGGCAGGAGGTTTTTTTGCTGCAGACGACGCACCAGCCAGGGCAGCGCCGCCATGACAGCCACAAACAGGATGACCAGCAGCAGCGTGGGCCACATGGAAGGAGCCGCTGCCGCAGAGTTGGCCGCGTTATCAACCACGGCTGACCCGGCGCAGACGCTCGGACGGTGTCACCACGTCCGTCAGGCGGATACCGAACTTGTCGTTGACCACCACCACCTCGCCCTGGGCGATCAGGTAGCCGTTGACCAGCACGTCCATGGGTTCGCCGGCCAGGGCATCAAGTTCCACCACCGAGCCCTGAGCCAGTTGCAGAATGTACTTGATGGGCACCTTGGTGCGGCCCAGCTCCACGGACAGCTGAACCGGAATGTCCAGCACCATATTGATATCGTGCACCGGCACATCGCCATAGCTGCGAGCGGCGTCACCCGCCAGCGGCCCGCCCTGGTCGGACAGTTCGGGGCCTTCGACGGCCTGGTCATGCTGACGCTGCTCTTCCAGCGCCTCGGCCCAGCCGGAGAACGGATCGTCACCTGCGGGCTTGTTGTTGTCATCAATTGCCATGCTTCTCTCCCATCCAGCTGGTCTCGCCACCGCGCAGGCTGCGTTCCACGCGGATTGCATATTTGTCGTTGTGCGTGCCGTACTGGCACTCGAAAACCGGCACCCCACCGATGGAGGCACGAATCAGCGGCTCGCGGTCGAGCTCGATAAAGTCACCCGGGCGCATGGCCAGCAGCTGCTCCACCGTGGCATCGGCGCGGGCCAGCTCGGCCACCAGCGTAACCTCGGCGGCCTGAATCTCCCGCGTCAGCACCTTGACCCAGCGGCGGTCCACTTCGATGGCGTCGCCCTGAGTGGACGAATACAGCACGTCGCGAATCGGCTCCAGCGTCGCATAGGGCATGCAGATGTGGATGGAGCCCGAGATATCGCCGATCTCCAGCTGAAACGCCGTGGAGACCACGATTTCGCTGGGCGTGGCGATGTTGGCGAACTGCGGCTGCATTTCCGAGCGCTGATAGGCCAGCTCCAGCGGATAGATGCCATGCCAGGCTTTTTTGTATTCCTCGCAGATCACATTGACCATGCGGTTGATCACGCGCTGCTCGGTGGTCGAGAAGTCGCGCCCCTCGATGCGGGTCTGCAGGCGACCCGTGCCGCCGTACAGCGTGTCGATCACGCCGAACACCAGCGAGGGATCGCAGACAATCAGACCATTACCGCGCAGCGGGCGAATGGCCATGATGTTGAAATTGGTCGGAACGGCCAGCTCGCGCAGGAAGGCGCTGTAGCGCTGCACCGTCACCGTGCCGACGGAAACCTCGGGGCTGCGGCGGATGAAGTTGAACAGGCCGATGCGGAAGTTGCGGGCAAATCGCTCGTTGACAATTTCCATGGTGGGCATGCGCCCACGCACGATGCGTTCCTGGCTGGAGATGTCGTAGCTGCGGACCTGGCCGAGATCGACCTCCACCACCTCGGAGCGCTGGCTTTCGCCGGTAACGCCTTCAAGAAGAGCATCAACCTCTTCCTGGGAGAGAAAAGAATCGCTCATGCACTCCCTCCCTGCTTACTGAATGATGAAGCTGGAGAACAGCACGCGACGCACAGGCCCCTTGCGATTGGCACGCGGGCTGTCTTCGTCGGCCTCTTCATCGTCGCGCGAGCGCTTCTTGGCGCCCGGGCCGAAGCCCAGCGGTGCCGAGACCTCGGTCAGAATGTCGGCAGCCAGCTTTTCCTTGCCCTCGCGCGCCAGCAGCTCGTCGGCCGTGCGCTGGGACACCAGCATCAGGATGCCGTTGCGGATGCTGGGCAGGTATTGCTTGACGGTGGAAGCCGTCTTTTCGTCGGACAGCTCAAGCGTGATGCCCAGCTGCACAAAACGGTCGCCGCCGGGGTCGGCCAGATTGGCCACCATATTGTCCAGCGGCAGAAACGTGGGCACTGTGGCTTTGGCGCTGACTTCTTCTTCGCCATCGGCGCTGCTGTGCTGGCGCTGCATCATCAGCACATAGGCTGCGGCAGCCACAATGGCCAGCACGGCAACGATGGCCACGATGACGATCAGCTTCTTGCTTTTGGCAGGAGCAGGTGCGACAGGGGCGGCATTGGGATTGGCTGACACGGCGGGTATTCCTCAAGAGTGGGGGACTGCATCCACCTCGCAGCCATTGCCGCGACACGGAAGATCCACGCCTGAATTATTCGCCGCCCGCCCTGCTGACCATTGCCCGAATAAAAGCGCGAAACCCGGCTTCATTCCGGGTTTCGCGCCATGTCCGGTTCACCGTTTCCGTGAGCCGGCTCTGATCATTTACACAAAAAGGTCCACGCCAGACTGCACCGGCAGCGCGCCATTGCGCGCACCGGCTGCGCCCATGGGCAGCTCGGCAGCATTGACCGAGACCCGGGCCACCCTGGCCTGGCCGTGCTGGACGCCCTCGCCCTGGCTGTCGCCCCCGGACCGGGCATCGGCACCGCCCGCATCCACGCTGACGCCGCTCAGATTCAGCCCCTGGGCCTGCAAAAGCTCGCGCAGCTGAGCCTGACCGTCGGCCAGCAACTGGCGAGCCTGCTCATCGCCTGCGGCAAAGCGCACATGAGCCTCCTGGCCGTTCAACTGCACCTGGACCTGGATAGCCTTGCCTTCATGCTGGATCGACAGCGCGGCATTCTGCGTTTTCTGATGCACCCAGAACGCCACCTGCTCGGAAACCTCCTGCTCGCGCTCTGCAGGTGCGGCATCCTGCCCCGCCAGGTTCTGGCCGAAGTCTGAACTGTTCTGGCCACCGCCCTGCATGCCCGCGCTCGACGCTCCCATGGCTGCCCCTACGGCTGCCGCTGCGGCCTGCAAGTCGGCCCCGCCCTGCACTGCCGCCGTCTTGCCCTGTGGCGCAGCGTCATCCTGCTGGGACGAGCGGGCCGCACGCAGCAAATCCTTGAGACCTTCCAGGGCCTGGGGCTGCACGGCCGTCATGCCCTGCAGGCCGATGCCCTGCTGCGGCAATGCCTGCGCCTTGTGCGCAGCAGGCTCAAGGCGCGCAGCAGGCACCTCTTCAGTCGCCGAAGCCAGCGCGCTGTGCACGCTGTCCTGCCCCTGCGCGACTGCATCCCGCTGCGGCTGCAAGGCAGCCTCATCAGAATTAATAGCTGCTTGCGCTTGCACTGTATATAGTTGAGCCTGATTTGACTGCAAATCCTTGCCCATGAATGCGGCATGGGCCTGCCCGGACCCGAGCTGCAAAGCCTGGCGATGGGCCAGTTGCGCGGCATGGCCTCTGCCCGAAAGAAAGTCGGTGGCCACGCCCTGGCGCAGATCGGCATCACCCTGCCCATCCAGCTGGGCGGTCTGTCCGACCAGGCTCATCCACGGCGCATGGCCTTGAGCGATCAGCAGCGCATCCTGCTCGCCTGGTGCCTGCTTCACGTCCTGCACCTCGGCAGGCTGCTGCGCCGCCTGCGGCAGGCCTGCAGCCACGAATCCATCCAGCGATGCCAGCAGCGATGAAAAGCCCTGGCCGGGCTCGCCTGCCTCCGCCGTAGCGCTTTTGGCCGAGCTCATGGACTGCGCCATGGCCTTGCCGGTGCGAGATTCACCGCTGCGCGGGCCATCAATTCTGGTTTCCGCCATGCTCAGGCCTCCTGAAGTTGCAGGCCGAAGCTGCGTCGAAAAAAGGCCATGGTGGCGCGCTCGTCGGTATCTTTTTGCTCGCGGCGCATCTGGGCCAGTGCCACATCACGGCGGCGGGCCTGCACCACTTTCTGCAGACTGGTCACGCGCAGCTCGGCCGCCAGCAGGGCCTGACGTGCGGTCTCCAGGCGAATGTTCTGGTCGGCCACAACCCGGGTCTGCAAGCCGATGGCATGCTGCAGGCGCTCCATGAACTGATACTGGTGATGCATGACCTCGGGCTGCACGGCCATCCCTTCCTGGGCCCCCCAGCGCGCCTGCATCTCCAGGACATAGCCCTGCAGCTGATCCATCTGGGCCTGCGCCGCCTGCTGAGCACGCTGGCGCTCCTGCATGGCGGTGCGGGCCTCGTCACGCTTGCGCTCTGCGGCTTCAATGGCGACGTTCAAGGCATTCAAGGACGACATCTGCGACTCTCCCTCTGGCTAACCCGTTGATGCTCAGCCCCGCTGCATGGCTTGCGCCATGCCGGCCAGGCTTTGCTCCATGCTGGAGCTTTCAAACATGCTTTGCTGCAGAAACCCGGTCATGGCGGGCTGCAGCGCAATCGCCTCGTCCAGCTGCGGGTCGGAGCCCGGCACATAGGCACCGACCTGCACGAGATCGCGCCCCTTCTGGTAGCGCGAATAGACGGCGCGAAAGCGACGCGCCAGCTCGAAATGCTCGCGCGAGACCACGTTGTGCATGACGCGAGACGCCGACTGCTCGATATCGATGGCCGGGTAATGCCCGGTCTCGGCCAGGGCCCGCGAGAGCACGACGTGACCGTCGAGAATGGCGCGAGCCGCATCGGCAATCGGGTCCTGCTGATCGTCACCCTCGGACAGCACGGTGTAGAAGGCCGTGATCGAGCCTACGCCGTGCAGACCGTTGCCACTGCGCTCCACCAGCGCGGGCAGCTTGGCAAAGCAGGATGGCGGATAGCCCTTGGTAGCCGGCGGCTCGCCGATGGCCAGGGCGATTTCGCGCTGGGCCATGGCATAGCGGGTCAAGGAATCCATGAGCAGCAGCACATGCTTTCCCTTGTCGCGGAAGTGCTCGGCAATCGCCGTGGCGTAGCTGGCGCCCTGCATGCGCAGCAGCGGCGGCGCATCGGCGGGGGCAGCCACCACCACGGCGCGACTGCGGTCCTGGGCGCCCAGGATGTCCTCGACGAACTCCTTGACCTCCCGGCCACGCTCGCCGATCAGGCCCACCACGATCACATCGGCCTGGGTGTAGCGCGCCATCATGCCCAGCAGCACGGACTTGCCCACACCCGAGCCGGCAAACAGGCCAAGACGCTGGCCGCGACCCACGGTCAGCAGCGCGTTCAGCGCCTTGACACCGGTATCCAGCGACTCGCGCACGGGATCCCGGTCCATGGCGTTGATGGGGTTGCGGTCCAGCACCTCGGGCACCACGCTGCCCAGCTCGCCCGCATGGTCCAGCGGAATGCCTTGCGAATCCACCACCCGCCCCAGCAAGCCATCCCCCATGGGCAGGCGCAGCACGCCCACGGTCTGGCTGACTTTCTCGGTCTCCAGCACGCCCAGCTGGGGCACGGGAACAAAGGGGGCTGCCGGCGTCACCATGGCGCCGCTGGATAGACCCTGAATATCGCCCGCAGGCATCAGAAAGGCGCGCTCGCCGGCAAAGCCGACCACCTCGGCCAGCACAGGCTCCTGCCCATGCTGATGAATATGGCATTGCGCCCCGACGGGAACGCGCAGCCCCGAAGCCTCCAGCACCATGCCGGTCAACCGGGTCAGACGGCCCTGGCATTCCAGCGGCACAGGCTCGGCATAGCGTGCGCGCGCCTGGCTCATGAACTGCTGCCAGGGGTTCATGCCTTGTCTCCGTCATACCAGGTGGAGACCAGACCCAGAGCCGCCACGGCGCGACGCCAGCGCTTGTCCAGGCCGCCGTCGATCTCGGCACCACCCGACTCCACCTTGACATCGCCCTGGGCAATCGAGGCATCGCCCAGCCACTGGATGCGGCTGTGCGCACCATGCTCGGCACGCAGGGCTTCATCGAGCAGTTCAAAGTCTGCGGGGTTCAGACGAACGGTCACCGGGCGGCTCTCGTCGACCAGCATGTCCAGCGCCTCGCGAATCACGGGCAGCAAGGCCTGGGGTTGGCTGCGCAGCTCCTGGCGCACCACCTGGCGGGCAATATCGCAGGCCAGATTCAGCAACTCCTGGGCCATGCCCGACTGCAGCTGCTTGAAGTTGTCTTCCAGGCCCTGCAACACGCCATCGACACGCTTCGCACTCTCGCGGCCCGCGCCGTTGATATGGTCGTCCAGATGCTGCTGCCATTGCTGCTGCGTCTGTGTGCGGCCTTCGGCCAGGCCCTGTGCATGGCCCTCGGCACGTGCCTGCTCCAGCATCTGCTGCAGCTGCTCCTCGTCGAAAGCCGGGGCAGCCGGCTCCACCGGCTCCACGGCCTGCACCTCTGGTTGCGCCTGCGGTTGATGGGCAATAGAGGGGAAAAAACCGTTGAAGTGCTCTACCCCAGCCGGGATGAAGGCCGCCGGCTGTGCAGGCGCGAAGACACCACCGCTCTGCGCGCCCACTGCACCGAAGCGCCATTGCACCACGGTGCTGTCGTCGATCTCTTCCTGCGGAATAAAGCGCGAGTGCGAGCGCGGAGGCTGGCCCTTAGACATAGCTGTCCTCCGGGCCAGAGCCGATGGTTACCTGGCCTTCCTCGACCAGACGACGCACGACCTTGAGGATTTCCTTCTGCTGGGCTTCCACTTCGGACAGACGCATGGGGCCGCGGCCTTCCAGGTCCTCGCGCAGCGACTCTGCCGCACGCATGGACATATTGGCCAGAATCTTGTCGCGCACTTCCATGGAGCCGCCCTTGAGCGCCACGATCAGCGTCTCGGACACCACCTCGCGCAGCACCAGCTGCACCGAGCGGTCGTCGAGCTTGACCAGGTCGTCGAAGACGAACATCTTGTCCATGATCTTCTGCGCCAGCTCGGGGTCGTAGTTGCGGATGGTATCGAGCACCGCCACATCGGCATTGCCACCCATCTGGTTGAGCATTTCGGCTGCAGTCTTGACGCCGCCCAGCGAGGTCTTGCGCACCTTGTCGCCGCCTGCCAGCACCTTGAACAGCACTTCGTTCAGGTCCTTGAGCGCCGTGGGCTGAATGCCTTCCAGCGTGGCCACGCGCAGCATGACCTCGCTGCGTGCGCGGTCGGGGAACTGCATCAGCACGGCCGCAGCCTGCTCATATTCCAGGTGCACCAGAATCGCCGCCACTATCTGCGGATGCTCGCCGCGCAGCAGCTCGGCCACCGACAGCGGGTCCATCCACTTCAGGCTTTCGATGCCCGAGATGTCGCCGCCCTGCATGATGCGGTCGATCAGCAGCGCCGCCTTGTCATCGCCCAGGGCACGCTTGAGCACCGAGCGCACATAGTCGCTGGCATCGTCGACCAGCAGACTCTGCGACGCCGCATCGCTGGTGAAGCGGTCGATCACGAAATCAACCTTTTCCCGCGTCACGCCACGCATGCGGGCAATCGTCTCGCCCAGCTTCTGCACTTCCTTGGGCGTGAGGTGCTTGAACACCTCGGCCGCTTCTTCCTCGCCGAGGGAGACCAGCAAGATGGCAGCGTCGTTCAGACCTCTATCGTCCATATTCAAAACTCTCTACTAGTTATTCAACCGTCCCATGCCGGGGATGCCGAGCAAGGGCCTAGGCGGCCCCGCCGCCCCGCAGCGAGGGCATCGTCCCCCTCCCAAAGAGAGAAGGGGGAAGGCGCAACGCGCCTCAGGGGGTGACTTCGTCACCCCTCACCGTTAATCCATGTCTTCACGATGTTCGCCACCGCAATCGGGTTCTGCTTGGCCAGATGACGGGCCTGGTCCAGTCGCTCCTGCTCCTTGGTCGGCGACAGCTCCTTCACAGGGGCGGGTAGAGCCGGCCTGTCCAGCGCCTCGGCTTCAATGGCATTGAGCTGAGCGCCGGGGCCGGTATTGCGCCCCTTGAGCAAGGGGCGCACCAGGCCCAGCAACACCAGGGCACCAAACAGCGCCAGCGCAATCGGCACGCCCAGGCTCTTGGCCATGGCCTGAATTTCGGGATCCTTCCACATCGGCAGCTCGGCCGGAGCGGCACCGCTGTCCATGAAGGGTGCACTGACCAGATTCACCGAGTCGCCTCGGTCGGCGCTATAGCCCACGGTCTCGCGCACCAGCGTGAGCAACTGCTCCTGCTGCTGCGCCGTCAGAGGGCGCAGGCCGGAGCTGACAGCTGCTGCCGTTGCCGCTGTCGCCGCATCGGTGCCAGCCGCAGCAGCCAACGGGGCATTGACCACCACCGCAGCCGTCAGGCGCTTGACGGTGCCGGTGCTGCCGCGTGTGACCCTGACGGTCTTGTCCACTTCGTAATTGGTGATGGACTCGCGCTTGTTGCCCTGGGCGTTGCCCTGGCCTGCACCCGCAGCCTGCGGCGCAGGATTGGCTCCGTTGATGGGTGCGGTGGAGTTCTGAGGAGGCTGGTTGCTGGTCGCGCCAGGCACGCCAGTAGGTGGAGTGGCCGTCTTCTCGCCATTGGTCTCCATCACCTGCTGGCTGCGCACGGCCCCGCCGTCGGCGGACTGGTTCGGACGATGCTGTTCGGAAGTCGATTCGGTCTGGCTGAAGTCCAGCTCGGCCGAAACCTGGGCCTTCACATTGTTCTTGCCGACCACGGGCTCCAGAATGTCCAGAATGCGGCGCACATATTGCTGCTCCACCTGCTGGGTGTAGAGGAACTGCTGCATGTCCACGCCGCCGGCATTGCCGTCAGGCGACTGCGAAAGCAGCTTGCCGGTGTCGTCCACCACGCTGACGGCAGCAGGCTCCATCTCGGGCACGCTGGATGCCACCAGATGCACGATGCCCGCAATCTGCGCACGGTCCAGCATTCGACCAGGATGCAGGCTCAGCAGCACGGAAGCCGAAGGCTTTTGCTGCTCACGGAAAAATCCGTTCTGATTGGGCAGTGCCAGATGCACGCGAGCACTTTGCACGGCATTGAGCGCCAGGATGGAGCGCGTCAGCTCGCCTTCCAGGCCGCGCTGGAAGTTGAGGCGCTCCTGAAACTGGGTGATGCCGAACTTGCTGTTCTCCATCAGCTCGAAGCCCGTCACCGAGCCCTTGGGCAGGCCTTGTGTGGCCAGCTTCAGGCGCACATCGTGCACACGGTCTGCGGGGATGAGGATGGCGCCGCCGCCCTCGCTGTACTTGTAGGGCACGTTCATCTGCGTCAGCTGCGCCACGATGGCTCCGCCATCCTTGTCACTGACGTTGGAGAACAGCAGCTTGTAATCAGGCTGGCGATAGAACACCGCCGCCGCCACCAGACCTACAGCGACCAAGGCTGCCAGTGCGCCCCAACGAAGACGTTGGCCTCGGTCGAGCGCATTCCAGCGCTGCGCAAGCGCGGGGCGGGGCGCATACGTGGCACCGGGCACGGCATTGGGGACAGGTACTTCAGCTACAGCAGACATCTTGATTCCATGGTGTCAGACCCCACACGAGGTCTAGCGTCCAGTGGATTATTCGGACTCGGGCCGGCGGCGTTCCCCCGATAAGCAAGCCGATTCACCCACTTATTGCCCGTCTGCAATCAGGCGAAAAACCTACGATCACCTCCAACTCACCAAGCCAGTTGGATAAAGATATGGACCTGAAGATCCCAGCAATCAACCCCGCCCAACTGGGCAACCAGCTCACCAAGGTCGGCAGCGCCGGCACTGCTCCCGTGGCCGGCGGCTTCGGTCAGGCTCTGCAAAATGCACTGCAATCGGTGAGCGCCGCTCAAAACCATTCCAGCCAGCTGCAGCGCGAAGTGCAGCTGGAAAACCCCGCCGTCAGCCTGGAGCAGACCATGGTGGCCATGCAAAAATCGCAGATTGGCTTTCAGGCCACGCTGCATGTGCGCAACCGCCTGGTGCAGGCCTACTCCGATGTGATGAATATGCAGGTGTGAGCGGCGCAGCGCCGCACACCACTCAGAAGGCAGATTGCCCTCCAAGGCTTGCCCGCATGTTGTGATGACATGCGGGCTTTTTGCGCTCCGCCCTCCTGGCAGCGCCCAATAAAAAAGCCCGACCTCTTGAGAGATCAGGCTTTTCAAGCTCAAGCGCTTATCGGCAAAGCGCAGGCAGCTATGTTTTCAGAAGTTCAGAAACCAAGACTGGCCAGCAGATCATCCACCTGGGACTGCGAGGTCACCACGTCTGCCGTGTTTTCGGGATCCACCACCGGGCCGGCCAGCTTGGGCTGCGCGGCTTCCATAGGCGTCAGGGCCGGTGCCTGCGCAGCATCCGGCGAAGTCTGGATCAGCAGCTCCAGCAGCTGCGACTCCAGATCGGCCGCCAGCGCCACCACGCGAGCAATTACCTGGCCCGTGAGATCGTGAAAGTCCTGCGCCATCATGATCTCGGTCAGATGGCTATTGGTCTGCTCCGTGCCCTCTTCCACCTCCTGCAGATAGTTCATCACGCGGCCCTTGGCCACGGCGGCCACAGGATCCCTGATGAGTTCTGCACGCATGGCACGAGTGCGCTCGGCCAGCGCATCCTGGCGGTTCTGCGTCACCTCGACCTGACCCAGCACCTTGTTGGCAGCTTCCCCCGTCAGACGGGCGATATAGGACAGGCGGCTTTGCGCATCGGGAAGCTCCCCTGCGCTGCCGCGCAAACGGTCCGCATAGCCAAGCTCATTGAGCGAGTTATGCAACTGGCGCGTGAGCACGCCAATCTTGTAGTGGACGTTGGCGGAGGCCTGGTCGCTGCTCATGGCTCAGAGATCGAGTTTCTTGATGATGAGATTGACCTTCTCTTCCAGCGTGGCCTTGGTGAAGGGCTTGACGATATAGCCGGCCGCTCCGCCCTGGGCGGCAGCCACGATATCTTCCTTGCGGGCTTCGGCGGTCACCATCAGTACCGGCAGATGCTTGAGCTTTTCATCCTGCTTGATTTCGCTCAGCAGCTGAAAGCCGTTCATGTTCGGCATGTTGATGTCGGTCACCACGAAGTCAAACTTGCTAGCACGCAGCTTGGTGATGGCAACCACACCATCTTCGGCTTCATCGGCATCGGCGAAGCCACTCTCCTTGAGCAGATTGCGCACGATACGGCGCATGGTGGAGAAGTCGTCAACAATCAAAAATCGCAGGGCATTAGCCACGAGAGGCCCTTTCGGTCGGAATAGGTGCGTGGGAACAAGTTTTCAGCCGTGATGGTAACAATTTGTCAACCTCCCGGCATTGGACGTGCATTGTCAGGCTTTTCGACAGTCTCCGTGGCAACTTCAGGGTTTGTTACAACAAACTCTTCCTTGGCATCCAGAGACTGCTTGTCGGCAGCGCTGGGTACTGCGCGCCGGGCCTTGGGTTGGTTGATCGTGCTGGCAGCTTCCTCGGCACTGGTCACCTGCTCCATGCTGCGCTCCTTGTCGTTGCCCAGCACACGGCGCTCGGCCTCCTTGGTCAGCACGGTAATCGTGATGCGGCGGTTCTGCGCCGCGCGCGGCTCCTCGGGCAGCAGCAGGTCGCTGCTGGCCATGCCCACCACGCGTGCCAGCTTGTCCAGCGGCATGCCGGCAGCCACCAGCTCGCGGCGCGAAGCATTGGCGCGGTCTGCCGACAGCTCCCAGTTGCTATAGCCACGATCGGCATTGCCGTAGGGCGCGGCATCGGTGTGACCTGAGAGACTGATGCGATTTTCCGCATTGCCCATGGCCGCACCGATCTCGCGCAGGATGTCGCGCATATAGGGCTTGACCACGGCACTGCCGCTATCGAACATGGGGCGGTTCTGGTCATCGACGATCTGAATCATCAGGCCGTCATGCGTGATCTCCGTGCGAATCTGCGAACGGAACTCGTTCAGGCGCGCATTGTTGGCAATCATGCTGTCCACTTTGGCCTTGAGCGCATGCAGACGCTGTGCATCGCGTGCAGACTCATCGGCCCGGCCCATGGCCTGGCTGGAGCGGCGGTTGGCATTGTCTTCGGACTCGGAGCGGCGCACCTGGCCGTGCACCTTGGACAGGTCGTTGCCGCCGCCCGGCACGATGCTGGAGCTGTTGCCCGCGCCGCTGCCGCCCGACATGGCCACCTTCAGCGGCGAATTGAAATACGCGGCAATCCCCTGCAGCTCGCCCTGAGCAGTCGAGCCCAGCAGCCACATCAGCAGGAAGAAGGCCATCATCGCCGTCACAAAGTCGGCATAGGCAATCTTCCATGCACCACCATGGTGTGCATGGGCGGTCTTCTTGACGCGCTTGATGATGATGGGCTGCAGCTTCTTGTCAGCCATGGAAGCGCTCCATCAATAGATCCTGGCGAGAGCGGGCACTCATCACTTCTTACCCTTGACGTGCGACTCCAGCTCCAGAAAGCCCGGACGCTCGGTGGAAAACAGCACCTTGCGGCCGAACTCGATGGCTGTGCCCGGGTTGTAGCCCTGCATGCTGGCCAGCAGCGTCGCCTTGATGCACTCGAACTCCTTGGCCGCATCCTGGGCACGCTGCTCCAGCAGCGCAGCCATGGGCTCCACCAGCGCATAGGCCAGCAAGATACCGAGGAAGGTTCCCACCAGGGCCGAGGCAATCATGCCGCCCAGCACTGCCGGGGGCTGCCCCACGAAAGCCATGGTATTCACCACACCCAGCACGGCCGCAATAATGCCGAAGGCAGGCAAGGCGCCCGCCAGACGATTCAGTGCCATCACCGGCGCATGAGCCTCGGCATGGTGGGCTTCGATTTCGCTATCCATCAGCGCCTCGATCTCGTGCGAATTGAGATTGCCCGAGACCATCATGCGCAGATAGTCGGTCAGGAACTCGACGACATGGTGGTCGGCCATCAGTTGCGGATAGTTCTGAAACACCGTCGATGACTGCGGATCTTCCACATCGGACTCGATCGACATCAGGCCTTCCTTGCGCGCCTTCTGCAGCAGCTCGTACAGAAGTGCCATCACTTCCATATAGCGCGCCTTGTTATAGCGCGAAGGCTTGAGCGCCGAAGGGATCGCCTTGGCCGTGGCCTTGAGCACCTTGGGCTGGTTGCTGACGATAAAAGCGCCCAGGGCGCCACCGCCAATGGTCACCATCTCGAACGGCAGCGCCTTGACAAGAACGCCCACGCTGCCGCCGTGCAGCACATACATGCCGAAGATGCAGCCAAAGGCGACGATATAACCGATGAGAACAAGCATGGGGAGTGATTGTGAGGGGGCGGGCCGTGATTGTTAACGGAAAAAGCTGGGTGATTGCTCTCTAGATCGGCAGCTTCAGGCTCTTTTGTAGGGCGGCAGCCGAATTGAAAGGTAAAGACGTACCTGTTCATGGGCTGCCATTGTGGGTCTTAACTCGCCGATGACCAAGAGTTCGACAGGTATATTGAGGTGGCACCATATCGGGCTCTCTAAGCACAGCATGCCAGTGCACTTTTTGCATTTCTCTGAGTACCAATGTCTTCCCCCTCCACCACCGCGAACTCAACACCGCAGCAAGCCACGCCAGCGGAGCTTGAAGAGATTCATCAACTGATCAAGAGCAATCAGTTTGTGCCCGCGCTCACTGCCCTGATGCAACTGGTGACGCAGGACGTTCGCAATCCGAAGCTGTGGCTGCTGATCGGCCTGGCTTATACGCGCATGGCCGATTGGAAGTCGGCCATAGATGCCTTGCAGACCGCGGTGGAGATTGATCCTGAAGAAATGCAGGCTCAACATCTGTTGTCCTTGGCATTGTTCAGCACGGGCCAACAGCAGCAGGCATGCGATCTGATCGACAAAGTCGTCAAAAAAGGCAATCTCGGTCCGCAATGGATGATGCGCGCCTACCTCCACTCGCACACCAGCCGCGACCCCATGAGGGCGCTTCAGGTCGCACGCGACTGGGGCAAGCGATTTGCGGATCCACTGACGCGCGATGCCAAACCCTTAAAGGTGACAGACCGCAACCCGCGCAAAAAGCTCAAAATCGGCTATATGACGGCGGACTTCCGCCAGCATTCGGTGGCCTTTTTCATGCAGCCCGTGCTGGCTCATCACAATTCCGACAACGTCGAGGTGCATGTCTACTCGAATGGCCCCTCGGACAGCACGACCGAATACATGCGCTCGCTGGTGCCGTATTGGCTGGATGTGATGAATTTGGACGACGAAGCGCTGTGCGAAAGAATCCGCCAGGACGGCATCGACGTGCTCGTGGATTTGTCCGGATTCACACATGGCCACCGCCTCGGAGTTTTTGCACGCCGCGCAGCACCAGTGCAGGCGACTTGGCTGGGCTATATGCAGACGCTCGGCATGAAGGCGATGGACTACCGATTGGTCGATATGGGCATTGCGCCACCCAGCCATGCCCCTTACTACTCGGAAACGCTGTTCCACCTGAATTGCATGGCCAGCTATACACCGCCCACCTATGCGCCGCTTTGCAAAGAGCCCCCCATGCTGCGCAACGGGTATCCCACGCTGGTGTCTCTCAACAACTCGGCCAAGATCACCGACCAGATGTTGCGTATCTGGGCGCGCATTTTGGAGGCGCGCGAGGATGCCAGGCTCATCATCCTAGTGAAGGAAGAGAATGCCGATGCCGCCCAGGCCCATATGCAGCCCCGCGCAGAGGCTGCTGGCATGCCGCTGGATCGCGTCTCTGTGCTACACCTGCAGCCGCTCAACCAGTTCATGGAGATGGGGCATATCGCGGATATCGTGCTCGATACCTCGCCCATCTCGGGCGGGACGACCACGCTGCATAGTTTATGGATGGGGATGCCTATTGTGACTATGGATGCTGTACGCGGTGTGGATTCTTCTACTGCGCGTACTTTGGCCGGTCTTGGATGGCGGCATTGGGTGACACAGAGCGATCAGGAGTATGTCGAGCGTGCATTGGCATTCATGAATAATCCTGAAGGGTTGCAAAAGCTTCGTACTGAAACTCGCGATCGAATGAGATGTAGTGTTTTGATGGACTACGCGTCTCGTACGGGCGAACTGGAAACAGCGTTTCGCCTCATGTGGCTCAATTACCTGCGCGGGGACCGAAGAACCTTAGCTATTGCGGCCGATGTGGATCATGTTCTGGCCGAAATGGGCACCAAGGTATGAAGATTGCTCAGGAACGGGAACATCTCCCTCTGCTGATTCCTGATATGCCATCGCCGCAGGAATTATTGCCCTGGCTGGAGCGCATGCACGCGGCGCGGCAATATGCCAACTTCGGCCCATTGGTGCGAGAGCTGGAAGCCGCATTCGCGCATCGGTTCGGCATGGCAAGTGAACAACTCACCACCGTGGCCAATGCCACCCAGGGGCTGGAGCTGGCGCTGCAGGCGCTGGATTTGCCCGCCAGTTCCCATGTACTGATTCCTGCTTTGACCTTTGTCGCGACGGCTACGGCGGTAGTGCGCGCAGGCCACCGGCCCGTACTAGCCGACGTAGACGCGCAGACCTGGATGCTGAGTCCTGAAATCGCCCGTACCGCGCGCGAATGCATGCGTATTGATGCAGTGCTCCCCGTTGCCACCTTCGGCATGCCGCACGACATGCAGGCCTGGCAACAGTTTGAGCGGGACACGGGTTTGCCCGTCATCATCGACGCGGCGGCGGCTTATGGCAGCCAATGGCTGCAGGGCGCTGAAGGCACGCTGGTCTTCAGTCTACACACGACCAAAAGCCTACCGGCTGGCGAGGGCGGCCTAGTCGTTTCCACGCGCCCAGGCCTTGCCGCCAGGGTACGCCAGCTCTCCAACTTCGGCATCAATCTGGACCCTGCAGCCAACATGCCCGTGGGTGCGTTGGCCAGCCTTGGCAGCAACGCCAAGATGAGCGAATACCACGCCGCCATTTGCCTGATTTCATTGCAAAAATGGGAGCTGCATGCGCAGAAACGGCGTGAGCTGCAGACTGATTTGATGCATGAACTGGATCAAGCCAGTGGCTATAACCTCACCTGGCAGGCCCAAGGTCCTGGAGGCCCTCTCATGGCTCCCACGCTGTTGTGCGCGCGGCAGCCGGATGCGGAGGTACGAGTCATGCTGGAGCAGGCCTGCCAGCAGGCAAACATCATGACGCGGCGCTGGTACCAGCCGCTTCTGCAGCACATGGATGTGCTGCAGAAGCGGTGCTTGTCACTGGATATGCCGAATGTAATGGATTTGGAGCAGACATTGTTGGGGCTGCCGTTCTTTCTGGGGATGGCGCAGCAGCAGCGTTTGCGTTTGTGTGCTGTCGTTGCCAAGACCATGGGCAGCTTAGGTCAATGACTTTGCCCTTCGCGTAACCAATTCTCCAAGGGGAGATGAGAAATGTGCTGGAATTGCCGGGTATTGTCAGTGACTAGCACCGCATTCAAGGGACAGACGTGTGCCGCAATTATTTCGTCGGACTTGCTGTGAAATTTCAGACAAGCGCGTAAGAGCGTGTTCAAAGTCATCCTGTAGGCTTCTCATATCGCCAAAAACTTTGAACACGCTTCAAGCAACTATCTGACCAGTCCCGGTAGGATAGTCACGATTCCTTGTAGAAAGTATTCACGTCTATGATGGCAGGAGTAAATTCTCGCAAAGTACCGCTGGCGATACGCGCTTCGATCCTATCCAGTGCTTCCTCAATATTGGAAAAATCCAGTGACCCAAAATCCGAGATGGCGTAGCGCCACCATTCGGCTCTTAGTAACCGTTCGATGATGGCATCCGAAAAACGCATTCGTATCAGCCGCGCCGGGTTGCCTGCAACGATGGCGTAAGGTGGCACATCGTGCGTCACCACACTGCGAGCACCCACGATGGCGCCGTGGCCGATAGTCACACCGTCCTGTACAAACACGCCGTTTCCCAGCCAAACATCGGAGCCGATGGTTGTGTGGATAGCCCATTGGAATGGTGTGGTGCCCGGCATGGGCGCCAGCCCGGAGATTTCCAGCCAGCCTCGGTAATCAGGGTTGTATTGCAGCGGTGAAACGGATAGCCAATCAGCAGGATGGCTGCCGTGCCCGATCTGCACGTCCCGTGCGAAAGAGCAATAACGGCCTATGGTTGCGTTCTGGATGAAACCGCCATTCAGGTGGCTGAAGGCACCGATGCGCAGAGGGTAGCCCAACCCCAACAAGGCGCTGCTGCTGGCTGGCGTTTCGATATACAAATCAGCGGACGGTGTGGCTGCTCCCGTAAAGCTCCCGTCCATGGCAAAGCCGCGTTGGCGCAGTGAGTCCCGCAGGGCAAGGGTGAGAGGCGCGGTACCCATCAGTGCCCCTTGCCCGCAAGCATGCATGCCAGTTGTGCGGTTTGCTCCTGGCTTGGCTTTTCTTCCGCGTAGTGGCAGTTGCTGCACAGACCCTCTTTCACACCATCCTTGATGAGGCTGGCACGAAAGTTGGCAGCAAAGCGGCTGGCGTATTGCAGAAAAAGGTCTGGTTGCTGCGTCAGTTTGCCGATCACATAGTCCGCATGAGCGGGTATGTCGGAGCGGAAATTGCAGCATGGCACGGTGGAGCCATCGTGATCGATATAGACCGCCCAGAAAGGGATCAGGCAGGGAGATGTGCGCTGGTAATCCATGTGGATGGGCACTTCTCCACCACGACTGGTACCACCTGTCTCGAAATTACGGCCATAGAGGCGGATAGACATGTCGCGGTAATGCAGCCGTTGCTCGTACCATTCGCCCGGTGTATCTCGCACCAAGGTGTGAGGCAGTTGTACGCGCTTCAGAGTCTTGTCGCCGGCAGCCTTGATCTTTGCATGGTCGTAACGCTCTTTGTTGCCCAGGTAAATCTGGATGTTGAGGCTGCGCAGGCCCACTGCATAAAGCTGCTCGACGTATTCAAGATCCAGATAGTCGCCATTGGTATTGGTGTGCAACTGTGCATCGGGCAGCATGCGCCGTGCTTCGGCGATGCGCTCCAGAATCATTTTGTCCGCCAGCGGCTCGTTGTAGCGACTGTATGTAATGGTTCCGTCGTAGCCAATGGATGCCAACTGCCGCAGGATTGATGAATACATCTCCGCCGACATCAGCTTGTTATCGGACATCCGGTCATAAGTGGCATTCGGGCAGAACCAGCACTTGCGGTTGCAATAAGAGGAAACCTCAATCTCCACCATGCGCACGCTGTGCTTGAACAGTGCTGCAGCTTCTTGTGGATCTGTCAACTCTTTCAGATGCCGAGCATCCATGTTCTGCCAGCGTTGCGTATCGGGCGCAATGCCTACGGCTTTGAGTGTCTCTACGTGGTTCCCGTCTTGCGCCGTGGATAGCTGGGCGAATGAACGTTCCAGAGTCTCAATGCGCTGGCGCAGCAGACCTCCGCCAGAGCGTTCAAAGGACTCGATAGGGAGGCTGCGCTCCCAGGTCATTGCCTTCGAGTAGTCCCACCAGTGATCGATTGTTTCTCGCGCATGGTTATGGGCCAGTTGGGGCAACGCTGCCAGACGTGGTGCAGGACCTTGGGGGCTGAGCACTTGGTGCCAGAAGGCTGGGGACAGGAGGGTGTGGAAATGTACCTGCTGATATGTATCGGTGGTTGGTGTCTCAGGAGCCGCTAGTGGGACAAGGGGCCGGTAGAGTGCGGTGGCGGCTTTGCCGAACCAGCGAGCCTCTTGAAGCAGGCTTGACGAGATTCCGACCAGCGCCAGGTCTTCGTCGCTGCTGAGAATTTGGTAGGCATTTTGCAGGCATGGCCGTGGTTGTTGGCCGGTGATCTTACGCAGTGCGGCGCGTTCCTGCTGGGCAAAGTCGGGCGCGAAGGGGTGGCCTTTGTGCAGCAGGCGTCGCCCCCGGCTCATCTCCCGCAGCTGGTCGGCAAAGTCACTGGCGCGCAACGACTTGCCATTCGGTGCAAGCAATGAGGCGTCATAAGGTGCCTGGGCGATGAACAGCAGGCTGTCTTCCAGGTCTTCGAACGCAAAGCCCCGTTCGCTTTGCAAACGTTCTTTGTGCATGCGCACATTGGCCCCCAGCACTGCGGCTTCCAGGCGCAGCTCTTCTTCGAGAACTGTATGGGCACTGATGCGCTGCAGTATCTCTGGGCGATTGCTGCGCAGCGCCACGTACAGGTCGCGGCCAAAGCGCAAAGGAGACGGCCGTATGTCCAGGAAATCCACACCTCGTGCGATACAGGCCTGTGCCAGCCAAGGCGGCAGTTCAAAGGACAGCAGCATGTGTGCTGCGGGCAGATGGTCGAAAAGGTAGTCGATCGCGCTGTCCGATAGATCGTGGTAGCTCAAGAACCATTGAGCCTGTCGGGCATCGTTGTCTTTGAAAATATGTGGGGGTGCTCCGGCTCGGGTACGGAACTCCGCGACGTCAAAGCCTGGGGCCAAACTATGCGGTTTTTTGCCCCCGGGAGGGCAGCCTACCGTTAACCCTGCGCCTTGATGGATCGGCTCGCGCACCAGATCGAAAAATGCTGTCGAGAAGCTGTTTACGCCGCGCAGTAGATCTGGCAGGCAAACAATGCCATGTGGTGTGGTCATATCCATGTCCTGCCATCGCAATCGGTTCCGTGAACTGGCTTGCTATTTAAATAGAAGCAGATCGCGGCTGATGGGCAAGGCATTCTGAAATCAAACGTTCTGCAATTCATGTTTTGCAGGGGCCAAGTGCTCATTATTTTGCGATGCCTTAGGTAAGCATCGGAAATAGGCTTGATGGAAGTGCGCGACCCGGTCTTCAATGCCAAGTCCCAGCACGGCAGGGCGTGTAGCCTGCTCCAACCCTGCTTGTACTTTGCGACAGATGTCCCCATCCTCTGCAAACACCTTGCGTGTGAAGGCGTGGCCGTCAGCGTAAATCCGCTCCATCATCTTCGCGCCAACTTCTGTGCTATTGCGCAAGCACACACCGACGGCGCGCGAATGCACCCGGGTCTTGTCTACGGTGAATGGGTCGAAGCGCTGCACATGAAAGCTGTAGCCCATGAACGACGTGATGGTCAGATTCGGGAAAATCAGATGGTGCGTGTAATGCTCAAAGCGCCACGGCCATTGGCCAATCTTGCGCTCAGTGCGGGCAAATCTTGCCACCCAATCCGGTTCGGCGGCGTGCTCTAGGTGGCTATGTAGTGGGTCATCCAGGAAGAAGATGGGTGCTTGCGCTTCTCGGCTCATGCCGTCAATTTCGCCAAAAGTGCGGGTATGCACGGCAGGGACGTGATAGCCCTCCAGTGAGTTTTCAATGACAACTTTCCAGTTGGCTGCCACATCTTCCTGAAATTCATCGAGCACGCCATTCATACCTTGGCTGGCACGTTCCAGAAAAGCATACTGATTGCCAAGATATTCACGCAACCCCGGGCCTTCGGAGGAAAGCCGTACAAAAATGAACTGCCCAACGACTTCGCATGCAAACTCAGCCAGACGGTACTTCTCAGGAGCAGCTACCACTTGGGGAAAGCACTGCTTGGATGGAATCCCTGTAGGAATGCCTTGTTTATTGAAGACCCAACTGTGATAGGGGCAGCGCACCGGGCCTTTGTGTTGCCCAGGCTCGCACAGCTTAGCGTGGCGGTGGGTGCAGACGTTCAAAAAGGCGCGTGGATGACCTTCTTCGTCCAGTTGCAAAAGCAACTCAGTGTTGCCCAAGCGCACGCCGTAATGTGCCTTTCCTTCCAGCTCCAGAGTCAAACAGGCAAATAGCCAAGAATGCTTGAAAATGGCTTCATATTCAATGTCGACGTAGTGCTCAGAAGAGCGATACCAAGCAGGAAGGATTTGGGGCTGGCTCATGGCAGATGAAATTTAAGATGCGCATGAAGGCCTAGTGGACCCGGCCTGTCGCAGCGCAAGGAAACGAAATTGGGCGCAAAATTCTGAAGCAACAACAAAAGATCGTTTGGTGAGCTCCCTAATCGGATGAGCAAGTTTTTAGGATTATTTTGCTCGGCGAGATTACTGACAATAGAGAATGGGTGGGGGACGTTGATGTGGGCCAATATCTGGGAATTTTTCCATTCGGGGCAAGCTGTTTGGGAAACACTGACCTGATTTTCCAGTCTATTGACTAGCGCTGAAGTCAGGTGTGTTACATAGGGCGTTATTCCAAACGGCTGGAAAAGTGTGCGCAAATGACGGTCTTCATGCGTGGCTGCTTTTGCGTCTGGTGCCGTGAAGGCATACGACCATTGATCTAATGAGCCACTGCCCAAGAGCATGGCTTGCTCAAGAAAGCTCGTGCGCTGTGCAGAAAATTCCCATGCCAGAGCAGGGCCTTCAATATTTCCCCAAGCAGTGGATAACAGCCAATTATCGTTTGCGGGACGCGTTAATGGATTTTCTGCTTGTGCTTTGGTGTGGGGGCGGAATGCCTCCAGAAAACCAGATTTCAAGAAAAGAATATAAGCCCGAAGTATTTCTTGTGATTTTCCATCCGTGAGTTTTTTAACGGACTCATTCAGGGCTTCGATGCAATCAGTTGACATGGACGTAGGAATTTGCATGATTCCCAAATCCATGCTGCCGGATGTAGCTTGAAGATGTTGGCAGGTTGATTGAAAAATTTCACCTTCATCGACTATGGTTATTTTGTAATCCTTGGCCCGTCGCTGCCATAATTTTTGGTGAATAGGATGCTTGACACTCAGTATCATGTGAATGTCGGGAGAACTTTCACATATTTCCAGAAATTCCTGCGTAGTCATCAATCGGATGCCATCCACCTCAGGTACATAAACCTCGTCGTGGACAATCGCTTCAGCCCGCCAGGGAGAAAGAGGATGCGCAAGCAGATTTTTCAACGCAATCGAATCAGGGCTCGCATAGTCCCAACCAATAAAATAAATGCTTTTTTGATATTCCATGGGGTCTTATGCGGGTTTTTTGAAGAAGTGCGTCAAAGTATCTCCAGGATAGTCTTGGCGTAATTTCCCACTTATCGGGCTGTAATAATTTCCTGCGACAACCTTGCCTGTGCTTTTATCGACAACCGTACATTCGGCACCCATGCAGACTTGATGAACCAGTCCATATTTCTTCCCCATATCCATGATTTCTTGTTTTGTGAAATGATGGTAATGCCACGGATAAGGGTTTTTTGCGAGATCAACAACTTCAGAATTGGGTGCTGAAATTATCAATCGCCCCCCTGGTTTTATAGATTGCGATAAAACTTTAAAGAATAAATCTCCATTTTCTACATGTTCAAGAGACTCCATGGAGACAATGAAGTCAAAATGCCGTGGTGGTAGGGTGAAGGGGAAAAACTTGTGACTAAATAAAAGATTGAAATCTGTGTAATGCTGAGATGCCTGCTGAATGGCTTCAGACGATCCATCAATTCCAAGAAGAAAGCAAGGCAGTCGCTGAGCCAGTATATGAGAGCCATAGCCTGAACCACAAAATATGTCGGCTCCGATCAAGGGGGAGTTTTCGAGTTCTGGCTGCATATCTTTCAGACATTCAGCGGCAAATTCATAGCGTGCCAAGTGATCGGGAGGAATATTGTCAATTGCGATAGCAGTGACTCGCTCTCCACTGGCAAGCTGAAAATTATGATCAAGTAGTCCCATGGATTATTTTAATTAAATACTAGATGTTTGATTTCTCTTGATAAGAGATGGCTGGTTCTATTTGAAGCTGAATCGGCGTGCCGGGTTCCCGAGTACGGTAATACCGCTTGGAATCTTGCCCATGACCACGCTGCCTGGTCCGACGGTCACGCCATCACCAATCACAGCGCGGCTGGTGATGACGCAATTGGGGTGAATGGTCACGAAATTCCCAATTCTTGCACCACCGGCAATCGTGCAATGGCTGTTGATTTGGCACCAATTTCCGATCTGTGCGTCGTGGCCGATCACCGTGTATTCTTGAATATGGGTGAATTCACCGATCTGTACATCCACCGAAACGCCGACATGCGGCGCGACGATGCAGCCGTGGCGCATGCGTGCATGGCGGTTGATGCGCGCGCGCGGATGCACCACGGTGGCGAAATCGACATGGTGGATATCGCGCAGCGCGGCGGTGTATTTGAAACGCTGCTGAGGATCTCCCAGCGCTGCCATGAACGCTTCGCCTGGCTCTGGTGCATAAGTCAGCGGATCGCCAACGATGGGTACATCTCTGGGCGTGGCATCGAGTGCGTTGGAACGGCTGTCCAGAAAACCTTTGATCCGAAACAGGGGGTTGTCATCCTCGATGTAGCACAGAACCTCGCGTCCGAAGCCGCCAGCTCCCACGATCAGCAAGGAGCGCCGGGTGTCTGTCGATTGCATGTCGGTAAGTTCCTCAGCTGATGGTCAAACCACCGTCCATGACCAGTGTTGTACCGGTTATCCAGCGGCTGGCTCCGGAGAGCAGGAATACGGCAGCATTGGCGATGTCCTCAGGCTTGCCAAAACCCAGCGGGTAATTGCCGCGTTCTTGTTCCATGGAGCCGATCATTGTGGCGGTGGCCTCCAGCAGCGGGGTTTCGACCAGCGCGGGTGAGAGGCAATTGGCGCGGATGCGGCGTTTGATGACTTCCATTGCCAGGCAGCGCACCATGGCCAGCAGCGCGGCCTTGGTGCCGGAATAGGCGGCCACGCCGGGCACGCCGATATGCGCGGCAATGCTGGCAATGAACACCATGGAGCCGTCGGCTGCCACCAGATTGCGCTTGAGCAGGGCTTGCGTCAGCAGCATGGGGGCATCCACGTTGATGGACTGCACTTCACGCAAATGCTGCTCGGTCAGCATGCGCACGGGGCTCAGGCGTGAAATGCCTGCGCTGTGTACCACGCCGTGGAGCGCGGTTTGGCCGACAGCGGCCATTAGCACATCGCGGCCTTCGGGCTGCGTCAGATCGGCCTGCACGCCTTGGTGTGGCCGGGCCGAAAGAGCCTGCAACTCGGCCAGCGTCTGCGCTAGGCGCTCGGCATCGCGACCGGTACAGATGATTTCTGCGCCCATGCGTGCGCAGGTCAGGGCAATGGTTTTGCCCAAGCCCGAGGTGGAGCCCGTGACCAGAATGCGCCTGTCCGCGAGAGAGAACGGATTGAAAGTGGTGTCCATGGTTTCAAGCCTCCAGCATGGCGGGGAAGACTGCGTTTTCCACATCCAGAATACAGCTGCCCCACGACAGTCCGATGCCAAAGCCTGACAGCAGCAGCTTGTGTCTGCCGGCGGACAGCGCTTCGTGCAGGCGGGCCGTCATGGTGACAGGCAGAGTGGCGCCGCTGGTATTGCCATAGTCGGCCAGTGTGCTGGGGACTTTTTCCACGGGCAAGGCCAGCTTTTTGCGGATGGTTTCGTTGATCATCCGGTTGGCCTGGTGGAACACAAAGTAATCGACAGCCTCTTTTTCCACACCTGCATACTCCAGTGTCTGCAGCACGGCAGGCGGTACACGCTGGGTAGAGAAGCTCAAGACGGCTGGGCCGTCCAGCACCAGGTCACTGGGCCAGGAGGCAATGCTGCCATCCTCGGCGCGGATGGGGCTGCTGTGGTGCGGCGCAAATGGTTCCCTATGCCCGCCCACAGGTTTGAAAATGGCTTTGTAGCCACTGCCATCGCTGTTCAGGTTAAAGAACATAGGGCTCGCGCTGCTGTCGAATTCCAGTGCCGTCACCGTACCTGCATCGGAGAAAAGCGGGTCGCGATAGCTGCCGGATTTATCTCCCACCAGCAGCAGTGCCTTTTTCACACCGCCTGCAGAGATCATGCTGCCGACCAGATGCAGACCAAAAGGGTAGCCCGAGCAGCCCAGGTTCACGTCAAACGCAATGGTGGTCTGGGGCAGGCCCAGACGGTCTTGCAAAATGATGGCGGTGGATGGGATCAGGTAGTCAGGCGACTGGGTGATGACGATCAGCGCACCGATTTCTTCGCGCTGCCACTGCAAATCTTCCAAGAGCTTTTCGGTAGCGGCGAACGCCAAGTCTGAAAAGCATTGCCAATCAGGACATAGCCGCCGGGTCTGGATGCCGATATTGCGCACTAGCCGCTCGCGCTCGGAGCGCTGCGAGGGAGGGCAATCCTCCAGATTGGAAACCACGCGTTTGGGCACACAGCTTGCCATGCCCGCAACGCGGACGTTATGCAGTGTAGACAGCGCCATAGGATGCCTTTCCGGGCTTAGCCGAGCAACTTGTAAAGGTCGGTGAGGGTGACGCAGGTCTTGAGATCGTTACCGGTGATGGTCTTGCCGAATTCCACGTCGAACATCACGATTACGCCCAGTGCGGCCAGCGAATCCCATTCGGGCAGGCTTTTGAGTTCGGTCTCGGGTGTGACCTCCACGGACTCCTGGAAGTCAACGGCGCTCAGAAAACTTTCAATGAATTTTTCGATATTGATAGAAGGCATGTTGGTCCGATTCTGTAAAAAGGCCGCTTGTCAGCCATGGCGAACAAGCGGCCCGAGGAGTTTTTCGAACGATGGCGGGAGCATCGTCGCAAAGCCTCTTATTTTTGCAGCAATTGCAGCACTTGCTGGGGAATCTGGTTGGCCTGGGCCACCATGGCCGTGCCGGCCTGCTGCAGGATCTGCGTGCGGCTCAGGTTGGCGGTTTCCTTGGCAAAGTCTGCATCGACGATGCGTCCTCGTGCGGCCGAGAGGTTTTCGGACTGGATGTCGATATTGTTGACTGCGTTCTCAAAGCGGCTCTGCATAGCGCCCAGTGTGGCGCGAGCGCTGTTGACCTGATCGATGGCACTATCGATTTTCTTGAGCGCAACCCAGGCATTAGCTTGAGTTGTGACGTCGATGTCATCCACGCCACGCTGATTGGGCTTGTAATCGACGCTGTCAAGGTTGAGGTTACTCGGGGTTCCTTTAGCTGCTTGAACCTGAGTGATTTGCGCAAGATCTGCCGTCAGATTGGCAGGTGTGGCGGGGGTGAAAGTTCCAGCACCAAAATAACTATTAAGAGCGGTTCCATAATTCGTAGTCGCAGTCAGGTCTTTTGGATTGACTGCATCGAAAGCCGCACGAGCAGTCACAAGCGTTTCATAGCCTGTATTGGCGGATGTCAATGCAGTTACCACAGCTGCTGCCGTAGTGCCGGTCTTGCTGCCGTCATACGCGCCAATAGCCGTCGGAACCGCGGCAGTGGGTGCATTCTCCAATGCTGGATTGGTTCTGCGCATTTGCGCAAGCGCGTCATCGAATTTGGCAATGGCACTGTTGTTGGCGGACACCGCTTCAGGCGGGGTTGTCGGTGCTGGAGTGGCGATATTGGCGGCCAAAGCATTCAAGGCCGCCAAATCTGTGGCTGGGACGGCATTGGAAATGCTGCCACCAATGCCCGAAGTTTCCGCGCTGAAGCCCTGAAACTGGACATCCGCAGGTTTGCCATCCGCTCCGACCTTGGAGGACATGAAGGAGACCTCATACTCTTGAGTTCCGTCCTTCATTGTCATGTATGCCGTAACACCTGTATCAGCCGACTTGTTGTTGATAGCCGTGATCACCTGGCCGATACGTTCCAGGCTGCTGTTGGCAGGTGCGATTTCCTCCAAGGAGGTGGTAATGCCACCAACAGTAATAGACAGAGAGTCCGCCGGAATCGCCTTGTCATAGCTAGCGATTGCCGGTGTCGGTTTGTCGCTTGTGTCAAAGCGGACGTCGGCGGTGGCATAACTGATGCTCGAGATTTGGCTGGAGCGTGTATCCGCCAGGGCTCCCAGAGTAATGTTGTCGCCCGAATTGGCGCCCACCTGAAATACGGCTCCGGCAAAGCTGCCTTCTAGCAGTTTCTGGCCGTTGAAATTGGTCTGCTTAGCCACTCGGTCGATTTCTGCGGCAAGTTGGCCTACTTCCGCCTGTAGGGCTTCGCGGTCGCTCTTGCTATTGGTCGCATTGCCGGCTTGCACGGCCAGCTCGCGCATGCGCTGCAGCATGTCGCCCACCTTGCCCAAGGCACCTTCTGCCGTCTGGGCCAGCGAGATGCCATCGTTGGCATTGCGCGATGCGACCTGCAGGCCACGCACCTGAGTATTCATGCGCTCGGCAATGGCCAGGCCGGCCGCATCGTCCTTGGCGCTGTTGACACGCAGGCCCGAGGACAGGCGCTGCATGGAGGTCGCCAGCGAACCACCCGAGAGGGCTAGATTGCGCTGAGCGTTGATCGAGATGATGTTGGTGTTGATGGTCGCAGCCATGTCTAGAAACCTCCGGAATTAGGGCTTGGAGCATCGCAGCAGTGACCAAAGACACTGGTTAAGCGATTGGCAAACCTAGCGATGAGAGGATTTTTCTATGAACCGCTGACATGCATACGACCGAATAAAGCGTCAATTCCCAGCCTTCTTGCTGCTTTCCCTGACCTTGCGACGAGCCATCCGCCACTGGCCCGCTTATAGCCGCTAGGTGAGCTCAGCCCAAATGCGTTTCGCTGCCAGTCTGATGCCGCTCTCGAAACGGAAGCTCTTGTTATGCGGCAGCCTAGCGCGTCAAGCCCTTGGTAGCTTGCTACGGGTGAAATGAAAAAACGCTAAAGAAAAAAAAATACAGCCCGATAACTGGATTGTACGGAGCAGGCAAGCCGCAAAAAAGCGGCAAGCAAAGCCCAAAGAGGCAGCAAATGCAAGGCTCCGGCAACCAAGCAAACCATTCATCCGTACCGTCTGCATAAAGGGATTCCATCATGGCCATGACCATCAACACCAACGTTGTCTCGATCAACGCACAGCGCAACCTGGGTCTGTCAGGCAACTCACTGGCCACATCGATGCAACGCCTGTCCTCGGGCCTGCGTGTCAACAGCGCCAAGGACGATGCGGCTGGCCTGGCCATTGCCGAACGCATGAGCACCCAGGTCCGCGGTCTGTCCGTCGCATCGCGCAATGCCAATGATGGGATCTCGCTGGCCCAAACAGCCGAAGGGGCCTTGGGCAAGGTAGGAGACATGCTGCAGCGCATGCGAGAACTGACCGTGCAATCCGGTAATGCCACCAACAGCAAGAGTGATCGTGAGGCATTGCAGGCCGAACTCAAGCAGCTGAGCGACGAAGTGGATCGCGTGGCCAAGACCACTACGTTCAATGGTGCAAAGCTGCTGGACGGCAGCTTTGCTGGCGGCGTGTTTCAGGTGGGCGCCAACTCCGGCGACAACATTACGGTGGGCGCTCTGGGCAACGCAAAGGTGAACGCGCTGGGTAGCTCGCACTATGCGGAAGCTACAGTTAGCTCTTCGGTGACCGGAGCCATGATGACCGGCACGGACGTAACGATCACCATCGGTGGGGCCAACGGTGGTACGACGGACGTGAAGATTGACAAGATGGCGAATGCCCCTACAGATGCTGAGGCGCTGGGTCGTGTCATCGCGGCCATCAACTCCAAGACGGCCGACACGGGTGTGACCGCATACATGAATGACACGGGTGATGGCTTCGACCTGCGCGGAACCATTACAGAAGGCGGCACATATACAGCCCTCACACTGACGGCGGCAGGCGGAACGAGTGTCAATTTAGGCACCTTGTCAGGTGCAGCAGAGAAGACCGAGACGGGTATCGAGGATCTTGATATTTCATCTCAAAAGGGTGCCTGGGATGCTCTGCAAAAGATTGATGGAGCCATCACCTCCGTGAACTCTGCACGTGCCGAACTGGGTGCAGTCCAGACTCGTTTCGAGAAGTCAATCGAAAACATTGATATCCAGAACGAGAACATCACGGCCGCGCGTGGACGCATCGTAGATGCGGACTTTGCCAAGGAAACCGCCAACCTGAGTCGCACGCAGATTCTGCAGCAAGCCGGCACAGCCATGGTGGCCCAGGCCAATCAGTTGCCCCAGCAAGTGCTGAGCCTGCTGAAGTAAGCATGGAGCAAACCTTGAGGAAGCGCTGCTTCGTCAAGGCTTGATACGAATACAAAGCTCTGGGGTGTACTCCCTGGTCTGTCGCAGGGCTTTGACAAGGACGGGTAGCCAGACTGCCTGAAAAAGGAGTTGGTGGGTGTAGGCATGTTCTTCGCGTGCTTGTCGCCGCCGGATTCCGTATCACAGAGTGAGCGTTAGGAAAAAGGGGAACTCAAATGGCAATGACCATTAACACCAATGTTGTGTCCATCAATGCACAACGCAATCTGGGGCTGTCTGGCAACTCGCTGGCGACCTCCATGCAGCGCCTGTCTTCGGGTCTGCGTGTCAACAGCGCCAAGGACGATGCAGCCGGCCTGGCCATTGCCGAGCGCATGAGCACCCAGGTGCGCGGCCTGTCTGTTGCCTCTCGCAATGCGAATGACGGTATCTCTCTGGCCCAGACGGCAGAAGGTGCCTTGGGTAAGGTGGGTGACATGCTGCAACGCATGCGCGAACTGTCCGTGCAGTCCGGCAATGCCACCAACAGCAAGAGCGACCGCGAGGCACTGCAATCGGAACTCAAGCAACTGAGCGACGAAGTGGACCGCGTGGCCAAGACCACCAGCTTCAACGGCAAGAAGCTGTTGGACGGTAGCTTCAACGGTGCAACGTTCCAGGTTGGCGCCAATTCGGGCGACAACATCACCGTGGGCGCTCTGGGCAATGCTAAAGTGGCCTCGCTGGGTAATTCGCATTACGCAGAAGGTGCTGTTGCCAACGCGGCCGTTACTGGAGCCATGATGACTGGCGCAGATGTCAGCATCACCATTACTGGCGCGGATGGAGCCTCGTCCACGGCCACGATTGGTAAGATGGCTAACGCCCCCTCGGATCAGGAAGCTCTGGGTGCTGTCATTGCTGCCATCAACTCCAAGACAGCTGATACCGGCGTCACTGCCTACATCACAGATGATGGTAAGGGCTTTGACCTGCGCGGCACAATCAAGGAGGGCGGCACTTACTCCGCCATGACCATTACCGCCTCAGGCGGAACCAGCTTTCCAACATCTTTTACAACAGGTTCCACCGAAAAGAATCCGACTACCGGTATTTCGGATCTGGATATCTCGACCCAAAAAGGCGCCTGGGATGCGTTGCAGAAGATTGACGGTGCAATCACGAGTGTGAATTCTGCTCGTGCAGATTTGGGAGCGGTTCAGACCCGCTTCGATAAGGCCACCGAGAACATCGACATCCAGAGCGAGAACATCACTGCAGCCCGCGGCCGCATCACTGATGCCGACTTCGCCAAGGAAACCGCCAACCTGAGCCGCACGCAGATCCTGCAGCAGGCCGGCACGGCGATGGTGGCCCAGGCCAACCAACTGCCCCAGCAGGTTCTGAGCCTGCTGCGCTGATGACGGTAGTTGCCTGCGTCGTCTTGATGAAAGGCATCGCAGGCAAGCTTTAGTGAAAGTTTGCTTTTTGATGGCGGTCTTGCGCATGCAGGACCGCCTTTTTTGCATTGGCCTGCGAAAAGCACTCAAGTTCTCCTCGAAAAAGCCGAGAAAGAGGCAGGAAAAGCTGTGAGTCCAGGGTCCAAAGCCGCGATAGACAAGGCCTCATGCTGCTTTTCATGCTTTTGATTTTTTCTTCTTGCCCCAGAATGGGCGGCAGTGATAGGCATGGACTGCGGGAGTCCACGGCCACAAGGAGTAGAAAATGGCAATTTCCTCTGTGGGTATTGGCAGCGGTCTGAATGTTTCGGACATCATCAGCAAGATGGTGTCGTTGCAGAAGCAGCCTTTGGCAGGACTGCAGGTCAAGCAGCAGACCATCCAGACCCAGATTTCGACCTATGCTCAGATCAAGTCGCTGTCGAGCACGCTGGCCGATGCGAATGCCAAGCTCACGCGCGATAGCGGCTGGAATTCGATGACCATCAACTCCAGCAACTCCGCAGTGTCGATGACGGTATCGGGCATTACCAGCGCAGCGACGTATGACGTGTCGGTGACCCAGCTCGCGCGATCGCAGACATCGGTGAGCGCTCCACGTACTGTGGATCAGAAGATGGGGGCGGAAGGCACACTGAGCATCCAGAACACCAAGACTGGTGTAGCGGTGGACGTCAAGTACACCAGCAGCGACACGTTAACCACGCTGGCCGCGAAAATCAATGAGAACGCCTCGGGCATGCAAGCCCTGGTGATGCGCGATGGCGCGGGCAACGAGCAATTGATGCTGCGCTCCAAGGCAACAGGAGGAGATGCTGCATTCAGCGTAGCGGATAGCGGCTCGGCAGTGGGCAACTTCTCTATCCCTACCAACCAAGGGGCACAGGATGCTCTGATCACGATCAACGGCGTGACGCAAGCCTCCAGCACGGACAATTTCGACAATGTGTTGCCGGGCTTGAAGATCACGGTCAACCAGGTGACGGTCGATCAGGCGACCAATGTGGACAAGCCTGCGCGCGTCTCCGTAACGGCCGACAAGACCGCCACCAAGAAGAACATTCAGGACTTTGTAGACGCTTTCAATGCCTTGAATGACTTGCTGACCAAGACCACCAAGGGCATGCGGGACGAGAGCGGCAAACAGACATCCTTGGCCGACGAGAACGACCCGTCTGGACTGTTCCAGGGCGATTCGGCCACGATCAGTCTGCAAAGCAGACTGCGCTCCCTGCTTAGCGGCTCGGCCAGCAATGCTTCGGGCGATCTTAAGCGTCTTGCGGATATAGGCATCGAATACAAGGATGGCTCGCTGAAGATCACCAAGTCTGAAAAGCTGGACAAGGCCCTGGACTCGCCCGATGCCCTCAAATCGCTTTTCGCCGCCAAGTCCTCCAGCGATGGCTCGGGTGGCGGCATTGCCGTGGGCATGAAGAAATTCACAGACGAGTTGCTCGCCTATGATGGGACGCTGAACAGTAAGACGGATGCGCTGGAGCTGCGCAAGAAAAACAACCAGAAGGACCAGGATAAGGTAACCGAAGGGGCAACGACGCTGGAGGCCAAGCTGACGCGTCAATACTCGGCTTTGGACTCGCAGATGTCCTCCATTTCGGCGCTCAGTACCTATATGCAGAACCAGATTGCTGCCTGGAACAAGAGCAGCTGAGGATTCGCGTTTTGCGTAAAACGGCTCAGTTCTGCACGGGGCCAAAAAAAACTTGATTTTGGAAAGCGACTGCCGATATCCAAGGCAAGTCGTTGACAAGGAAGCCTGCCATGTATACCCCCTCTTTTTCCCGCGCTGCGAGCGCCTATCGCCAGGTAGGTGCTCAGTCTGGCGTGGAAAGCGCATCGCCACATCGCCTGATTCAGATGCTGTTTGAGGGGCTGTTGCAGAACCTGAATGCCGCACGCGGCGCAATTGAACGCGGCGAAGTAGAGGTCAAGGGCACTCAGCTGGGCCGTGCGGTGCGCATTCTGGAAGAAGGCCTCAAGGGCAGCCTCAATCGCGAACAGGGCGGAGAGCTTGCCGCCAACCTGGGCGCCTTGTACGACTATTGCATTCAGCGCCTGACTCACGCCAATTTGCGCAATGACGTGCAGGCCGTGGAAGAGGTGGTCTCGCTGGTGGAACCTGTCGCCCAAGGCTGGCAAGAAATCGGTTCCGTTCCTGCTGCTGCAGCTGGGCAATAAAACAATGCATATATGGAGCACACATTGATCGACTTCTACCGGGCCATAGAGGAAAGCAGTGCCAAGATGCTGCAGGCCGCCCAGGCCAAGGACTGGGATGGTGTTGCGCGCTATGAGGGCACTTGTGCCGTGCTGATCGAGCAGCTGCGCTTTCGCTCTCGCGATGAAAAGCTGGCGCCCGAACTGCGCAAGGAAAAGGCGCGCATCATGCAGCGCATCTTGCGCAACGATGCCCAGATTCGCGTGCTGGCCGAGCCCTGGCTGGCCAGTTTCGAGCATATGTTCGACGGTCAGCCGCATGTGATGCACTGATTGCAAAGCCACTCAAGCCAAAGCCCTGCTGCAGCGATGCAACAGGGCTTTTTGCTTGCAGCGACGACGGATGACCGATCAAAACATCCATGAACCCAATGCCATAGAACGCTACAAGCCATCGATAGCGAAGCACCAGAGCGCAGCCAGGCTGCGTCACAGAAGCAAAGCCGCCGCGTGGGCAGATGGACTCTGCCTGCGCGGCGGCTTCTGTTGTGGTGAACGGCCCGCGCCTGGCAAGCCGTTTCAGGGGATCAATGCGAGCGCATCTTGGTGCGCAGGCGGGCGATGGCCTGGCTGTGCAGCTGGCAGACCCGCGATTCGGTCACGCCAAGCACGGCGGCAATTTCCTTGAGGTTCATGTCGTGCTCGTAGTACATGCCCATCACATATTGCTCACGCTCCGGCAGGGCCTTGATGGCCTCTACCAGTGCGGAGCGCATGCGCAGGTCGCGCAGCAGGGCAAAGGGGTCGGCGCCCGAGTCGGCCACATGCCGCTCCAGGTAGTCGTCGCCATCGTCGCCGTCACCGCCGCCTATGTCCTCGAGATAGACCAGTTGCGTGCCGCGCACCTTGCCCAGCAGGGACTGGTAGTCGTCCAGGGCCATGCCCAGCTCGGCCGCGATTTCCGACTCCAGCGGGGGCCGGCCCAGGCGCTGTTCCAGACGGTTGAGCGCCTGCTCGATTTCCTTCTGGCTTTTGCGCGAACTGCGGCTCATCCAGTCGCCTTCGCGCAGTTCGTCCAGCATGGCGCCACGGATGCGCTGGCTGGCGAAAGTGTCGAATTGCACGCCTTGCTCGCTCTCGAAGCGCGACAGCGCTTCGGCCAGACCGATCATGCCGACCTGGATCAAATCATCCAGCTCGACGTTCGGTGGCAGTTTGGCGATCATGTGCAAGGCAATCCGACGCACAAGCGGCACATGCTGACGAATCAGCGCGTCGCGGTCGAGTTGGCCTTTGGCGGTGTACATGGCAGTCAATGGCTCCAGACAAGAGATTCAGGCGCGACAGCCGCCGTGGGCTGGGCATGCATGGGCAGGATGCAGGCCGTCTTGAGCATGTGCAGCGTGAGCTGATGCAGATCACTGGCCTGGCGCCAGCGCAGGCGCATGAGCACCGGGGCATCGCCCAGGTGACGCTGCGAACACTGTAGCAGTGCATTCAGTCGCTGCAAGCGTGTCTGAGCATTTTGCTTGGCTGTCTGCGAGCTGCTCTGCTTGCGGCTCCAGTCGTATTTCTGCGGACCGTCAGCCGCGAGCGGCGCTTCCAGGGCGGCAATCGTGCACTCCACGCCTGCAAACACGGCCAGATGCTTGAGCTGACGGTAGCTTTCGATGAGGTGTTCGGAATCGGGTGGCACGACCAGCAGCGGCTGCAGGCCCTGCCCTTGCAGCAGCGGCGTCAAGGTTTCACTGCTCGCATAGATGAGCACGGTGGTATAGCCGCGCACATAGGCTTGCAGGGCCGTCAGCATGTCCAGCCCCATCTCGTCGGCCGAGGCCTTGAGCTGCTTGAGGCCCAGCCGCGCTGGCAGGCTGGCCACCGACTGGGCATCGCCGACGCTTGCGCGCAGTCCCGCCTGGGCCTGCCAGGCATGCTGAGCCAGTAGCTGAGCAAGACCTGGCGTGTGAAAGGATTCGGCCTGGCTGCCATCAAGCACCAGTACCTTCTGACCCAGGCGCTGCAGCTGGGCGCACAGCGGCCAGAGCACAGCCTGTTCGGCAGCCGCACCCGATGCGCTGTGCAGCACTGCCAGCACACGCAAGCCGGCGGTGCTGGCATCACTCACATGCAGGGCCATGCCCTGATGCAGGGGCGAGCGACGCTCAAGCATGGGCAGCCTCTGCGCCGCTCACGGACGAAGGGGTGAAGAAGAAGTCCAGATCCAGAGACTGAGGATCAAAGGCCGACTTGGCAGCCGAGCGCATGGAGGCCGAGACCAGCAGCTGCGCGTTGGCGCGCTCGAAGTCTTCGGGCACGCGCTGGCCATTGGTCACGCCGCGCAGCTGAATCTGATGGCGAATCAGCGTATCCACCGAGGGACCGACCTTCACGGCTTCATCGACCTTGGTGAGGATGGCGTGTTGCGATCCGCGTGCCTTGAAGGCCTGCATGACATCGTCCTGCGCATCGCCCTGTGCGGCCGCATTGACGGCCAGCAACTGCTGAACGCCCTCAATGGCCAGCACATCCATGATCTCGTCCTTGCGCGGATCGCGCGGGGCCACGCCGGTCGTGTCGATCAGCACCATCTTCTTGCTTTGCAGCAGGCCCAGCAGGTCCTGCAGCGCGGCCTTGTCATGGGCCTGATGGGCCACCATGCCCAGCATGCGGGCATAGGTGCGCAGCTGATCATGACCGCCGATACGGTAGGTATCCAGCGTGATCAGGCCCACCGACGCGGGGCCATGCTTGGCCGCACACAACGCCGCCAGCTTGGCCGTGGTCGTGGTCTTGCCCACGCCGGTCGCACCGACCAGTGCAAACACCCCGCCCTGCTCGTAGATGGCGGGCTGGGCGGCATCGGTGCGCAGATTGCGCTCCAGCACCTGCATCAGCCAGCGCACGGCGTCGCCGGCGGAGAGCGTCTCGGGGAGCTTCTCGATCAGCGCACGCGCAAGTGCGGGCGAGTATCCGGCACGGATGAGCTTGTGCATCAGGCTGGACTGGATCGGGTTCTGACGCGTCTGGCCCAGCCAGGTCAGCGTGTTGAAGCGCTCCTCGATCAGATCCTTCATGGACTGCATCTCCTGCATGAAGTTCTGGGGCGCAGCCACGCTGGCGGGCCTGGCGCTTTCCTTGAGCTGAATCTTCTCGGGGCGCAGAGGATTGTGACGGACCACCGCAGCACTGGCCGCCTGAGACTTGGCAGCCATGGCGGGGCGCTCGTTGTTGCGCTCCTGCACTCGCTGGGCAAAAGTGGGCAGGGCTTCGTTGCTGTCCAGCGACGACTCATGGCGACGGCGCAGCATGCGTTCGCGCACATAGTCCTGGAAAGTCAGCGTGCTCATGGACAGTTGCTCCACATCGTCCTGCACGGAATGCTGGGCCAGTTCATTGATGGCCTTGACCGGCTTGGCCTGAACCTGCATCTCGCGGGCCTGCTCCTGCCTGGCTGTCTGGCGTGCCTGCACATGCTCCAGCGTACTCATGGCTTCACCGCCCGGGCTGCGCCTGGCAGCAGCGGTGGCCAGAGGCGAGTGCTCCTTGCGCAGACTCATGCCTTCGTCGCTCGCGCGGCGCTCCAGTGCCTTCTGCAGGGGCGAGCTGGTCTGCATGCCGGCATCCATGTCCTGCAGGGTCTCTTCGGCAGTGGCCATGACCTCGACTCCGTCCGGAGTCTGACGATTGGACAGAATCAGGGTGCCGTCGCCAAAAACCATGCGCGCCTTGGCCAGGGCCTCGCGGGCGGTCGGGGCGTAAAAGCGTTTGATATTCATGCGGTTGCACCTTTAAGAATCGGGCCGATGCGGATGGTGTGCGTCTCGGGAATCTCGCTGTGCGCGAGCACCTGCAGACGCGGCGCCACACGGCGCAGCAGCTTGGCAAGAGAGTTGCGGATCGCGTCCGGCACCAGCAGACAGGCGGGCAGGCCCAGCTCTTCCTGTTGGTTGGCCACATCGACCGCTTTTTGTGTGAGGATTTCAGCCACGCCGGGGTCCAGCGATGGCGCATTGGGGTTCGACAGTGCCTGCACCAGCAGACGCTCCAGGCCGGGCTCGATGGCAATCACATTGAGCTCGCGGGTCGGACCGTAGATCTGCTGCACGATGGCAGGCGACAGTGCAATGCGCACGCGACGCGCCAGCTCCACCGGGTCGGTCGTCTGCGTGGCGTTTTCAGCCAGCGTCTCGATGATGGTACGGATATCACGAATGTGCACAGAGTCCTCCAGCAGCAGCTGGAGCACTTTCTGGAACGTTGTGATGGGCACCATTTTCGGGATGACTTCTTCGATGAGTTTGGGGGCCAGCTTGGCCACATGGTCAACGAGCTGCTGCGTCTCGGTACGAGACAACAGCTTGGCCGCGTGCACTTGCATCAAGTGTGACAAATGCGTCGCCATCACGGTTTCCGAATCAACGACGGTAAAACCGGCCATTTGTGCCGCTTCCTTTTGCCGCTCGTCGATCCAGTGCGCGGGCAGGCCGAAGGCCGGATCGGTCGTGGCCGTGCCGATCAGCGGCGTAGTGATGCCGCCGGGGTTGATGGCCAGGAACATGCCGGGGAAGGCTTCGCCCTCGCCCACCATGACGCCGCGCAGCGTCATGCGATAGGCGCTGGGCTTGAGTTCCAGGTTGTCGCGCACATGCACGGCCGGCGGCAGAAAGCCCACCTCCTGCGCAAACTTGCGGCGCACGCCCTTGATACGCGTCAGCAGGTCGCCCTGGCGGCTCTTGTCCACCAAGGCAATCAGGCGGTAGCCCAGCTCCAGGCCCAGCAGATCCACGGGTTGCAGATCGTCCCAGCTCGCTTCGCCGTCACCCTGCACAGCCTGCTGCTGGGGCGCCGCGGCGCTGTTTTCTTCTGCGACGCGGGCTTTCTCCCGTTTGTCCAGCATCCAGGCTCCCCAGCCCAGCAAGGCCCCCATGCTGATGAACACCAGATGCGGCATGCCGGGAATCAGGCCCAGCAGGATCATCACGCCGGCAGTGATGCCCAGCACCTTGGGCGACATGAACAGCTGCTGCACGATCTGGCGGCCCATGTCGGATTCCTTGCCCACGCGCGAGATCACCATGGCCGAGGCCACCGAGATCAACAGACCCGGAATCTGCGCCACCAGCGCATCGCCCACGGCCAGCAGGATATAGCTGTCAGCCGCCTGACCCGCGGACAAGCCGTGCTGGGCCATGCCGATGATCAGGCCGCCGATGACGTTGATCACCAGAATCAGGATGCCGGCAATCGCGTCGCCGCGCACAAACTTGCTGGCACCGTCCATGGAACCGAAGAAATTGGCCTCTTCGCCCACTTCGGCACGACGGCGCTTGGCTTCCTTCTCGTCGATCAGACCGGCATTCAGATCCGCGTCCACGGCCATCTGCTTGCCGGGCATCGCGTCCAGCGTGAAGCGGGCCGAGACTTCGGCAATGCGTTCAGCACCCTTGGTAATCACCACGAAGTTGATGACCACCAGAATGCTGAACACGATCAGACCCACGGCAAAGTTGCCACCGATCAGGAAGTGACCGAAAGCCTCGATCACCGCGCCCGCAGCGCCGGGGCCGGTGTGGCCCTCCATCAGCACCACGCGCGTCGACGCCACGTTGAGCGACAGACGCATCAGCGTGGTCAGCAGCAGCACCGAGGGAAAGGCCGCAAAATCCAGCGGCTTGATCATATAGGCCGCCACCATCATCACCATCAGCGCCACGGCAATATTGAGGGTGAAGAAGGTGTCCAGCAGCCAGGGCGGAACGGGCAACACCATCAGGCCCAGAATGGCCACCACCAGAATGGGAGCAGTCATCCCTTGCAGGGCACCGGCATTGGAGCCAGACCACTTCTGGAACAGTTGCAGACGATTCGACGACATCACAGATTACCTTCTTGCTGCGCAGCAGCATCGACCGCCGCAGGCGGGGTGCGGCCGCGGTGCGGATCCAGCTCCACGGGCACGGGGGGCTCGCCCAGGGCATCGGGCATGGGACCCTGGCCGCTCAGTGCAGCCTTGAGACGATAGACATAGGCCAGCACCTGGGCCACGGCCGTGTAGAGCGCAGCGGGGATGGCCTGATCCAGATCGGCATGGGCATAGAGAGCGCGCGCCAGCATGGGAGACTCCAGCACCGGAATCTGATGCGCGCCCGCGATTTCGCGAATCTTGAGCGCCACCAGATCCGTGCCCTTGGCGATCACCTGGGGCGCGGCCATCGTGGCGTCGTCATAACGCAGCGCCACGGCATAGTGGGTAGGGTTGGTGACCACAAAGTCGGCTTTCGGCACGGCCGAGACGCTGGCCCGGTCGGCAATCTCGCGCTGCTTCTGGCGAATCTTGCCCTTGAGCTGCGGGTTGCCTTCGGACTCCTTGTGCTCCTGCTTGACTTCCTCATGACTCATCTTGAGGCGTGACTTGAAGAGAAAAGCCTGCAGTGGCACGTCGATCAGGGCCAACAGCAGCACCACGATCAACAGCAGGGTAACGCCCGTGGTCAGCCAGGAACCCACCATGGCGAGCGCCATGGGCGATGGCTGGGCCGAAACCGATGCGATCTCGGCAATATTGGCACTCATGTACTTCCAGGCCACGAAGCCCAGCACGATGGTCAGGAACACCATCTTGACCACCGTTGTCAGCTGCTGCTTGGAAAACAGATTCTTGAGGCCAGACAAGGGGTTGAGCTTGCCAAAGCGCGGCTGAATGGGCTTGAAGCTGAAGATCCAGCCACCTGCAGCCACGCCGGACAGCACCGAGGCCGTGGTGGTCACCAGCGCAAAGATCACGGAAATTCCAAGACCCAGCATCAGCATGGACTGAAAGCGCTCCAGCATCAGCGCCGGAGTCTTGGCTGTCGCGGCATTGAACACCAGTTGCCGGGCCATGGCCTCGCGCAGATGATTGATCATGGGCTGCGTGCCCATCAGCACCAACAAAGCGCCCGTGCCCAGAATTGCCAGGTGCGACAGATCGCGCGAGCGCGCACCTTGCCCTTCTTCACGCGTTTTCTGCAGCTTGCGTTCGGTGGCGGGCAGGTTTTTGTCTTGGGATTCGGACATGACGCACGGACGGATTGGATGCGCCAATTGTCCGAATCCGACGCCCAGGCAATGCGCGGATAAGCGGCAGCCAAGCCCTGCTTATGCACGACTCTGCCTCACAACACATCCATCAATTTGATAGCTGCATAGGCTGACCTATCAGGAGATAGAGCCTGTTTTCAGTGAATTTCCACCCAGACACTCAGGTCTGAGCTTGCGGCATGCCCAGCTTGAGTTCGCTGAGCATGCGCAGCAGCATCCGGTTGAGGTCTTCGGCCTCCCACTCCTCCTGCTCGCGCAACTGCCGGATGGGCGCCGGGTCGCGGCTCTCCAAGGCCTGGCTCATCTGCAGCACGGCAGCATAGGGACCGGTGCGCGTGACGATGGCATCGAAGATGCGCTCGTTCAGCGGTGTGCGTCGCAAGATGATGGCCACTGGCTCATGCAGCAGCAAATCCAGCTGCGAGAACAGGCTGCATAGATACATCTCGCGCTGCAGATCCAGGCCCACCCCGGCCTCGATCAGTTGCTCGGCCAGCCTGGCGCGCAGCACGACCTGCGTGCGCAGAGGCACCAGATCCTGTTCGGTACAGGCATGGGGCAGCTGGTCGGCCAGCCAGCGCTCCAGCGTGCCAAGCCCCAGCATCACCAGCCCGCGGCGCAGCGAGTCCACGCCGCGGCGCAGTCCCAGTGCGGCCGAGTTGGTATAGAGCAGAAAGCGGTAGGCCAGCACCGGGTCCGAGCCCAGGATCTCTTCCATCACATCCAGGGACTGTTCCTTGTCGATAGCCTTCATGAGCCTGAAGAGCGCATCGCGCGATGGCTGGGGCTGCTGCAGCCGAAAAGCCTGCATGGTGTCTGCCACGGGCCAGCCGGCCACGGCTGCCGCTTCGTGTTCGTCGAGACAGGAGCGCGCCAGCTCCAGGCTCTGCAGGCTCTGGTACATCTGACCGTCCAGCAGATTCAGGGGCTGGGTGGCAAAAAAGCCCGAGGCAGTCTCCTTGTCCGCATCCTTTGCCGGTTGGCTTGGGCGCACCACATTGGGCAGTCCCGCAGCACCTTCTGGTGGCAGGCTCAGCAGGCTGCTGGCAAAGCAGCGCGCCGCATCGGCATCGGGCACATCGGCCAGCGATCCTCCCCAGACCAGCATCAGCCCGCGTGCCTTGGCCTTCTGTACCAGCTCGTAGATACCTTCATCCTGCTGCAGCCAGTCGCCGCGCACCTCGATCCAGGGACTGCCCTGAGGTGCATGTTCGAGAAGATTGCACAGGACCTGGCGGGACTGTGGCGATATCAGCAGCGGCGGCGCCTGACGGCTCCAGATCTCATCCACGGTGCGCAGAAAATGCGCCATGTCGGCAGAGCTGCCAGAGTCCTCGTGTACATAAAGCTGAATTCCTGCCAGGCGTCGCGTACGTCCCCAGAGCGGCCGATAACCAAGAGTCAAGGAGCTGAGGGCAGACTGGGTCATGGAGGATTTGGACAGGTGTACGACGAGACATCAAGACGGGCAGAGCCCGCAGGAATCAGCCGATGTAGTTGAACAGTGACAGCTTCTGGATCTGAGCATAAGACTGCAGAGCCGCCTGCAGACCCACGGTCTGGGTTTCTTTTTCAGAAAGCGCGGGAATCATATCCAGATCTTCGGCTCTTGAGCGGTCAGCCTCTTGCTGCAACGACTGTGCGGACAGTCCGGTTTCAATGCGATCGGCACGATTGAGCAAGTCACCCGCAAAGCTCTGCACGGTCTGCATACGGCTCATGCCGGTATCGATTTCCGCCAGGCCCTTGGTGATGGCATGGGTCAATGCCCCCGTCGCCGTGGAGCCGTCGGTATTACTGCCGTTGCGCACGGCATCAATCGCCTTGTCCAGCACACTGAAAATATTCGAGCGCTGGCTTGGTGACACGGTAAAGCTGTCGCCGGCTGCAGGTTCGCCCGTGATGGTCAGCTTCATGCCGGCCACCTCGATCGCCTCGCCCGATTTGTAAGGCTTGAAGGTCGCTCCGCCATCCAGGCTGTACTGAGGCTTGCCGTCTGCATCCATGGAGAACTCGACGCTGACAGGCGTGGTCAGCGCGGTTGCGGTGGACGGGTCCGAGATCACGCCCACATCGGCCCAGGCCTTGCCCTTGTTGCTCTGGTTTGCATTGACTTCCAGCACGCCGTTTCCGGTCGGCACATTCATCCATGCCGCAGCACCATCGAGCGAGTTGGGAATGCTGTTGTCGCCGCTGCCGGACTGACCGGGCTGGCCCGCAAACGTGTAGCCCTGCACGGGCTGCTCGGAGCTGTCGAGGCCGCGAAACAGCGGCAAGCCATTGCTGTCCTTGCGGTTGGCATAGCTCATGAGCTGGTCGCGCAGGCTCGTCATCTGCGCCACCAATGCATCGCGCGAGGTCTGGTTGAACGTGCCATTGCCCGCATTCACCAGCAGATCGCGAAAATCCTGCAAAGCCTTGTTGGCCTCGCCCAGAGTCGATTCACCATAGGAGATGATATTGCGCTGCGCGTCCAGAGAGCGCTGATCGGACTCGGTGCGTGTCAGCCTGGTACGTGCGCGCTCGGCCTGGGCGGCCGCCACCGGGTCGTCGCTGGCGCGCAGCACGCGCTTGCCAGCGGTAATCTTGTCCATCAGATCGACCAGATTGCTCTGGCGCGAATTGATGTTGCGAACCGAGCTGTCATACATGCTGGCCGTGCCAACGCGGGCAATATTGGTCATGATTGGCTCCTTGTTGCGGATCAGCGGCCCACGGCCTGAACCACGCTGTCAAAAATTCCCTGTGCCACCTGCAGCATCTTGGCCGAGGCCTGGTAGGCCTGCTGGAACTGCAGCAGCTTGGCGGCTTCCTCGTCGAGGTTGACTCCCGACACAGCCGTGCGGTCAGCCTCCAGATTGTCGGCAATCGTGCGGGAGAGCTTGGCGGCGTAATTGGCACTCTGCGTGCGTGTGCCGACCTGAGCGATCAGTGCCGAGTAACCGTCGCTGAGACTGGTACCACCATCAAACACCTTGGCGTCGCGCAGATCCATAAAGGCCCCCGCATTGCCGGCATTGCGCGTATAGGCGTCACCATACTGAGGATCCAGCGCATCGCCCACCAGTACCGAATCGCCGTCGTGAGGCGTCCCCGTCAGCGTGATGGACCAGCCATCGACTTCAATCGGTTGGCCAGACACATAGGGCTTGCCACTGACGTTGCTGCCAGCATTGCTGGAGCCCGAAACGGTATAGCTGATATTGCCTTGCGCATCGGTTTGAAAGCTCAGTTGCACACCGGTAGTCGTAGGCGGCACCGTGAAGTCACCCGAATTGACTTTCAGCGCCGCCAACTGCAGATTGCCTTTGTTGCTCTGCGACATGCCCGCTGTAATCGGATTGGCTGCAGCCAGATCGCGCGGCGAGGACACCAGGGCCTTGAAGTCATGCGCCACATTGGCATAGGGCTGAAACAGAACGGACTCGCCTTTTGCTCCGGCACCCGATACATTGAAGCGCAGACCATCAACCGTGGTCGTTGCCAGCTCATTGATATCGGCAAAATCCGTGACCTTGTTGTCCGACAGACGAATCAGTGACAACGCGCCGTTGTCCTTGAACAGCACCTTGTAATCGGAGGCTTGATAGCCCGTGTAGTCCAGCGGCGTCTTTGGAATGCTGGTGGAAGCCGTATCCACAAACTGCGCCTGCGCCGTGATACCTGCAATCGAGGTATGCCCCACAACCGTGCTGGGCACCGTGAACAGGGCAGAGCCCGGCTTGCCATCCAGAGTCAGGCCACTTTGCTGCTGCTGATTCATGGCCGCACCCAGCGTGGCCGCCATGCGGCCCAGCAAATTGCGACCCTCGGTCAAGTCGGAGTTCTGAAATTGCAGCAGACCCGCCAGCTCACCGCCACCAACCATATTGGCCGTCAGTTCCACCGTCTGTCCGCTGCCTTGCTGGAAGTACAGGCTCATCTGGCCGCTGCCAGGGTATTGCACAGACTCCTTGAGACTGAGTTGCGCGGCAGTCTGCCCCATCACCAGCGGCTGGCTGCCGCCCACGAACAGCGTGATGGAGCCATCGCCGGCGTCGACCTGCGAAGTCTGCACATATTTGTTGATGTCACGCACCAGCTGATCGCGCTGATCCAGCAGATCGTTGGGCACACCGCCAGTCGCCACAGCCCGGCTGATCTGCGAGTTCAGCGACGCGACCTGGCTGGCCAGGCTGTTGACCACGTTCACATCGTTGGTCATCTGCTGCTTGGTGTTGTAGTCCAGCTCATCGAGCTGACCGGAAGCCAAGCGAAAGCGCGCAGCCAGCTCGTTCATGCGTGTGAGCACCACGTTGCGCGAAGTCAGATCCGTGGGAGCACTGCTCACATCGGCAAAAGAATTCAGCATGTCGTTGACTGCAGCGCCCAGGCCATTGCTGCCGCCCGAAAACACTTCCTGCATCTGATTGAGCGACTGCGAGCGCGCCGCGTCCGATGCGCTGACCGCGCTGGCCGCTGCCGCCTGACGGTTGAGCAGCTCGCTGAAGTTGCGCAGGATGGTCGCCACATCGGCGCCATTGCCGATATAGCCATTGCCGATGTTCTGGCCCGCCGAGGTCTGGAAGGCCACGCTCTGGCGCGAATAGCCGGCGGTGTTGACGTTGGCAATGTTGTGCCCCGTGGTTTGCAGGGCGATCTGGTTGGCCATCAGGGCGCGTGCGCCCACGTTCAGAAGACTCATGACTGGTTCTCGGTGATCTTGTTGATCTGTGCGGCACGGGCGCTGACGCCCAGACGGCTTGCGACATTGGCGCTGCTGTTGCCGGCGTTGGCGACTGTGACCTGGGCCACGCTCTGAATGGCGCGACTGAGCTTTTGCGCATAGGCCGGATCGGTGGCGTAGCCGGCCTTCTGCAGCTCGCTGGCATAGGCCTGGGCAGAGCCGGTCTGGGCCATGGCTTTTTCGTAGCGCGGATTGCTGCCGATCAGACGTGCGTAGTCGCGGAAGGACTCCTCATAGGAGTCATAGGCGCGGAATTTGGCCGTCACCTTCTTGGGCGCGCCATTGATGTATTCGGTGGTCGTGACTTCGGCGACCTTGCCCGTCCAGCTGCCACCGGCCTTGATGCCGAACAGGTTGAACGAGTTGCTGCCGTCCTTGTTGCGGATCTCGCTCCTGCCCCAGCCCGTCTCATGTCCGGCCTGGCCGATCATGTAGTGGGCCGGGATGCCGCTCTCGCTGGCCACACGCTGCGCCGCGCCGGTGTGCGCCGTCACGAAGTTGTCGCGGCCCTTGGGAGCCGGTGCATAGGCATTGATCGATTGCGCAGCCTGGCTGCGGCTGCCGCTCCAGGCGCCGTTGCTGCCCACATTGCGCCAGGCATTGCGGCTCAGGCTCAGTGTGGAAGGCACGGCAATTTCGGCGTCCTCGGCCGCATCGACCCCCATGCTGCGCGCCAGCTGCTTGTTGATGGCATCGGTGAGGCCGCCAGGCTGGCCGGCCATGGCGACCGACAGCTGCTGATCCAGCAGATCGGTGCTGAGATTGCCCTGCGCGCTGTCGAGCAGGCCGGACTTCATGGTCGCCTCGCGCATGCTCTTGATCATCTCGCGCATGAACAGCGATTCCAGCTGCTTGGCCGTCTCGCGCGCGGCCTGCGGGCTGTTCTCGCCGGCTGCCGTCTTGAGCGCATTGAGCGAACGTGCATCGACAGCCAGAGCATTGCTGGCCGCCAGGGATGAAGAATGGGGCAATGACGTGCTCATATCACCTCCAGCTCGGCGTCCATGGCGCCTGCAGCCTTGATGGCCTGCAGGATGGCCAGCAGGTCCTGCGGCGTGGCGCCCAGTGAATTCAGTGCCCGCACCACATCGGTGAGCTGGGGCGAATTGGGCATGTTGATGACCTTGCCGGGCTCCTGCTTGACCTGGATATCGGACTTCTGCGCCACCACGGTCTGACCCTGCGAGAACGGCGCGGGCTGGCTGACGACCGGCGTGGTGCTGATGGTGATGGACAGATTGCCGTGCGCAATGGCACAGGGGCCCAGGGTCACCGCCTGATTGAGCACGATGGAGCCGGTGCGGGCATTGATGACCACCTTGGCCGCCGGCTTGGAGGTCTCGATGGGCATCTCCTGAATCTCGGCGATCATGCGCACGCGCGAGCCCGGATCGATGGGAGCGTTGACCTGCACCGTACGGCCATCCAATGCCATGGCGGTGCCGGCTCCCATGCGCTGGTTGATGGCGCGCACCATCTTGTCGGCGGTCTGGAAGTCGGTCTGATTCAGACCCAGCGTGATCGTGTTGCCCTGATTGACGGGGGTGGGCACGGCACGCTCGACCTGTGCGCCCTGCGGCACGCGGCCCGCGTTCAGGTGATTGACCTGCACCTTGGAGCCGCCTGCAGCAGCCCCGGCGCCGCCGACCACCACATTGCCCTGGGCCAGGGCATAGATCTCTCCGTCCGCGCCGCGCAGCGGTGTCGCCACCAGCGTGCCGCCCTTGAGCGACTTGGCGTTGCCCATGGAGGAGACATTGATGTCGATGGCCTGGCCGGGCTGCGCAAAGGCCGGCAGCTCGGCCGTGATGATCACCGCCGCCACATTCTTGAGCTGCAGCTGGGCCGCATTGCCCGTTGCCGGCAGGGCGATGCCCATCTGCTCCAGGTAATTGGCCAGCGCCTGCTTGGTGTAGGGCATCTGCGTGGTCTGGTCGCCCGTGCCATCGAGGCCGACCACCAGACCGTAGCCTGTCAACTGGTTGCTGCGCACGCCCTGGATGGCGGCAACCTCCTTGATGCGTGTGGCATGCGCAGGCAGGGTGAGCCCGCTGGCGCCAAGGGCTGCGACCACCAACAAGGCGGTGTGCGCAGGGCGCAGTGACAGGAGCGTGGACAGTACTTTCATACTGCCCATTCTCGGAAGAATCAGAACGGCATAACGTTCAAAAAGAACCGGGACAACCAGCCAATTGACTGGGCTTCACCGGCCTGGCCACGGCTGCGCGACTCGACGCGCAGATTGGCCACCTGGGTCGATGCCACGGTGCTGCCCGGACGCAGCGAGCGCGGGTCCACCGTCCCCGTGAAACGCAGCACATCGACGTTATGGTTCACGCCAATCTGCTTCTCGCCGGCAATCACCAGATGACCGTTGGGCAGCACATCGACCACGGTGGTGGCAATCGAACCCGTGAAGGTGTTGTTGCTGCTGGTGGCACCCGAGCCCTTGAAGTCGTTCTTGCTCTCGGCCCCCATGGTGAGCGCATCGGCCACCGTCTTCTCGGCGCCACCCCTGAGCAGCGGCAGCGAGGTGATGCCCGTGCTCAACTCGTTGGCACGCCCGACCTTGGAGTCCGTGCTCTGGCTGGCCGAAACGCGCTCGACAATCTGCACCGTCACCGAGTCGCCCACCATGCGGGCGCGCTGATCCTCGAACATGGGCCGGTAGCGGCTGGCGTTGAAAAGGCTGCCGGTGGGCGCCTGGGCCGTCTGCTCGCGTGGCTGCAGCACGGGGGGTGCGGTCGAGGGCATGTCCACGGGCGGCGGCGGATTGAGCGTGACGCAGCCCGAAACCAGCAGGGCCGCAGTGAGGGCACAGAGCGGCGGGCAATGGGAAACAATGGTTTTGAACATGGCGGCAAGTCCTTGGCAGTCAGGCGCTTGGCCCCTTGTGCCCTTGCGTGCGCAATGCACGCTACTTAAATAGGAGCTGATAGCGCTTGCTCAATATTGAATCTGATATTGATTTCATCTGAAAATCAGATGTATCAAGCGCAAGCTGCTCCTCAATACATGGTGATCAATCAGAGCTGCGCCAGCTTGGCCAGCATCTGGTCGGAAGTCTGGATCGCCTTGGAATTCATTTCGTAGGCGCGCTGCGTCTGGATCATGGTCACCAGCTCCTGGACCACGTTCACATTCGAGGCCTCCAGATAGCCCTGCTGAATCGTGCCCAGACCGTTGGTGCCGGGCGTGCCCTGCTGGGGCTGGCCCGAGGAGGCAGTCTCGATGTAGAGGTTCTGGCCACGCGGCTCCAGACCGGCGGGATTGATGAACTGGCTCATGGCGATATTACCCACCTGCTGCGGCGCAGCCTGGCCGGGCATGGTGACGCTCACAACGCCGTCATGGCTGATCGACACCTTGGTCGCCCCGTTGGGGATGGTGATGCCGTTGGCCACGGGCAGGCCGCTGGAGGTCACCAGCTGCCCCTGGGCATTGACCTCGAACGAGCCGTCGCGGGTATAGGCAATCGTGCCGTCGGGCATATTGACTTCGAAGAAGCCGTTGCCGTTGATGGCCACATCCAGCGCATTGCTCGACTGCTGCAGGCTGCCCTGCAGAAAGTTGCGGCTGGTGGCCACGGTGCGCACGCCCAGGCCCAGGTGCAGGCCGGTCGGCAGCTGATTCTGCTCGGTCGTCTGCGAACCGGACTGGCGCAGATTCTGATAGATCAGATCCTCGAAAACCGCATTCGCGCGCTTGTAGCCGGTGGTGGAGACGTTGGCCAGATTGTGCGAAATCACGTCCAGCTGCGTCTGCTGGGCTTCCATGCCGGTCTTGGCAATGAACAGCGAATTGATCATGACGTATTCCTTTGGCTATCAGCCGTTCAAGCTCAGCAGCTGGCTGGCGGATTTATCGTTGGTTTCAGCGGTCTGCAGCAGCTTCATCTGCTGCTCGAACTGGCGCGAGGCCGCGATCATGCCGACCATGGTTTCGACGGAGTTCACGTTCGATCCCTCGATCGAGCCCGACAGCAGGCGCGCTGTTTCATCGTTGGGCAGCGCATCGCCCTGGGCCGCGCGGAAAAAGCCGTCATCGCCGCGCACCAGAGGCTCATCGACGGGCGGCGTGACCAGCTTGACGCGCCCCACGGCCACGGGCAGCTGATTGCCCGTCTTGGCCGTCAGCGTGCCGTCCGAGCCCAGGGAGATCGTGGACTCGGGCGGGATGTCGATGGGAGCGCCGCCGTCGGAGAGCACGGCCTGGCCGTTGCTGTTGACCAGCTGCCCTTCGGGCGAAATCTCGAACACGCCGTTGCGCGTGTAGGCCTCCTGACCATCCAGGCCCTGCACGGCAAACCAGGCGCGGCCCATGGCCATGGCATCCAGCGCCCGGCCGGTGCGCTGGGCAGGGCCGGGAGTGTCCTGATAGCCGGAGGTAGCTTCCAGTGCAAACACCCGCGTGCCGGCACCCGAGCCCTGCAGCGGTACCGAGCGGAAGGTGGACATCTCGGCCCGGAAGCCGTTGGTGCCCGCATTGGCCAGGTTGTGGGCCAGCACGGCCTGACGCTGGGCTGCCGCATTGGCCCCAGTCATCGACGTATAAATGATTTTGTCCATGCTGACCTTCCTCCCGTCAAATCAATCGCTTTTGCAGCCCGGCGCAAAGCGCCTCAGGGGCTTATCTGTTATCGCAAGTTCACAAGTGTGGAGAACACCTGATCCTGCGTCTTGATGGTCTGGGCATTGGCCTGATAGGAGCGCTGTGCCGTCATCATGTTGACCAGCTCGGCCGTCAGGTCCACGTTGGACTCCTCCAGTGCACCCGACTGCAGCGAGCCGAAGGTGCCGGTCTGGGCCGAACCATTGAGCGCCGGACCGGAGTCGGAGGTGGCCACCCATTTGTTGTTGCCGATGGAGCCCAGACCCTGGGTATTGGTGAAGGCCGCCAGAGCGATCTGGCCTTCGGTGCGTGTGACGCCGTTGGAGTAGGAGGCCACGATGGAGCCGTCGCGGCCCACATTGATGCCGGTCAGCGCACCCGAGGTATAGCCGTCCTGCTTGAGGCTGCTGACGGCAAACTTGGTGCCGAACTGGGTCAGACCGCCGAAATCGAACGCGACATTGAAAGGCTGCAGGCCGTTGGGATTGGCCGTGCCGCCGCTGACGCTCAGATTCAGCGTGGTGCCCGAACCTGTGGTCGGTGCATTGGGGGTGACGCTGGTGAGCTTGCCGCTGGCATCGAACAGGGCCTTGCCGATCGGCGTGGCCGTGGCATCGAGCGAGTTGAAGACATTCCAGGTGTTGCCTGTGGCATCTTTCTCGAAATACAGATTGACCGGGATCGCCGTGCCCTGTGTGTCATACACATTCAGCGAGGTGCCATAGGTGGCACGCGGCGTGGCAGCGACTGGAGGCGTGGCTGTCGCGTCGCCGGCGGCCACCGTGGCGCGCGCATCCAGATTCAGCTCCACATTCACCTTGGATGTCTGCTTGGCGGGAATCGGCTGTCCTGTGGGAAAGCTCATCGGCACAGGCGTGGCACCCGACTGGATCTTGCCGGTCGAAGGATCCACCACATAGCCCATGACATTGTCGTTGTCCACGGTCTTGAGGTTGCCCTCCTTGTCCAGACCGAAGTTGCCGGCGCGCGTATAGGCGATGCTGCCATCGCTTTGCTTGACGACGAAAAAGCCGTTGCCATTGATGGCGATGTCCAGGTTGTTGCCCGTCGAAGTGATGGAGCCCTGCCTGAACTGCTGGGACACCGAGGCCACGTTGACGCCAATGCCGCTGCTCTGGCCGCTGGCCGAGCCGATGGCGCTGGCGATCATCTCGGCAAAGTCAGCGCGCGAGGCCTTGAAGCCCGTGGTGTTGGAGTTGGCGATGTTGTGGCCGATGACGTCCAGGTTCTTGCTGGCGGCGTTCAAGCCGGAGAGGCCTTGTTGAAAACCCATGATGTGTTCCTCAATCAGTAAACGGCCTTGACGCCGGAATAAGCCACGCTGCTGCCGTTATCGAGCTCCAGCGACAAAGAGCCATTGGCCGAGCTGGTGGCAATCACTGCATGCGGCGCCAACGGGGTGGATGCCACGGCGGTCGTGCCATTGGTGGCGACCACGCTGTAGCGCAACTGCGAGGCATCGCCGCTGTATTTGTCCTTGCCTTCCCAGGTGAAGTAGTTGCGCCCGGCTGCGCCGGCACCCAGGTCGATGGTGTCCACCAACTCGCCGCTGGCCGTTGTGATCTGGATCTTGACGCTGGCCGCCTGGTTTTCCAGATCGAAGGCAGCGGTATGCGTGCCATCGGCCGCCACGCCCAAGGTATTGCCCTCGGTCAGCACCGTGCGGCCGATCATGGAAGTGCCTTGCAGCACCTGCATGGCCGTGAACTGGCTGGCCATGGAGGCCATGGTCTGGTTCAACTGCTGAATCCCGGTCACGGTGTTGATCTGCGCCATCTGCGAGGTCATTTGCGCGTTGTCCATGGGATTCATGGGGTCCTGGTTGTTGAGCTGGGCCACCAGCAACTTGAGGAAACGGTCCTGCGCCTCGTTGGGGTCGGTCACCGCGTTCTTGGTATTGCTGGTGGTGTTGGTCGTGGTGCCGTCCACGCTGCTTGCGCCGTAGATCATGTGTGTGTGTTCCCGGGCTTACTGGCCCATTTGCAGAGTCTTGAGCAGCAGCGTCTTGGCCGTGTTCATGACTTCCACGTTGTTCTGATACGAGCGTGACGCCGAGATCATGTTCACCATCTCGTCCACGGCGCTCACGTTGGAGTGGGTGACATAGCCCTCGCCATCGGCCAGCGGATTGCTGGGGTCGTGGATGCGGCGACCGGGCGTGTTGTCCTCGCTGATGGCATTGACCTTGACGCCCGCGCTGCCGTCGTTGCCCATGGGCACGGTCTGAAACACGACCTGGCGCGCCTTGTAGACGCTGCCATCGGGACCGGCCACGGCATCGACGTTGGCCAGATTGGAGGCCACCACGTTCAGGCGCTGGGACTGGGCACTGACCGCGCTGCCCGAGATATTGAAGATGGAAAACATGGACATGGTTTAGCTCCTGGGCTTACTGGCCTTGAATGGCGCTGAGCATGGTCTTGGCCTGGCCGTTGATGAAGCGCAGCGTGGCTTCGTAGCGCACGGAGTTGTCGACAAAGTTGGCGCGCTCGCGATCCAGATCCACGGTGTTGTTGTCCAGGCTGGGCTGGGAATTGACCGAATAGCCAAGCTTGGCCTTGAGCGCCTCGTCCGACATCTGCGCCTGCAGCGGGATATGGCCTGCCGTCGCGGCGCTGGCCTGGGTCAGGGGCTTGGGCCCGCTGGTCGCGGCCATCAAGGCTTCACGGAAGTTGAAGTCGCGCGCCACATAGCCGGGGGTGTCGGCATTGGCAATATTGCTGGCAATGGCACGCTGGCGCTCGGCGCGCAAGAGCAGCGCCTCGCTTTGGAAGTCCAGTCGTTCGGTCATTTTGTTCAGCATTGCGGCCTCGCTTTCAGAATTCGGGGATGCCGGAGCCCACGGACTGCGGCATGCGAGGATTATGAAAATCGGCAGCGCAAACTAAAGCGCGAAGAAAGCGGTATTGCGCTGGCACTTCAAGCCATTGCGCAAGCCGGGTCGCGCCTATATTTGCAAGCATCGTCTGCAGCCCTGTGTCTGTGGATGCTTCAAAGGATTGATGCATGTCTGGCCGCTTTTCCCTGTTTCTGCGCCTTCGCCCCTCTCAAGGCCTGGCTGCGGCATGGGGTCTCGCTGCGCTGCTGCTGACCGCTGGCGCACAGGCCCAGGATGGCGCGGCGCAGCTCAGCCAGATCGGACAGCGCTTTGTCGATGCGGCTTTGCACCAGCCATCAACCGAGACTGCGCAGGCCGGCAATGGCATGGCTTTGCGCATGGAGGTCCAGATGGGCCAGCTGGACTCGCGCCTGCGCCTGGCAGCCTGCGCCAAGGTCGAGCCCTATCTGCCCGCAGGCAGTCGCCTCTGGGGTCGCACCCGGCTGGGCCTGCGCTGCGTGCAGGGCAGCGTTCCCTGGAACGTGTTCCTGCCCATCACCGTGCGGGCCTATGGCCCGGCCTGGGTGACCCAGGGCAATATTCCGGCCGGCAAGACCCTGAGCGCCGAGGACGCCGTTCCCGCGGAAGTGGACTGGGCAGAGGACAGCGCTCCTGTCTTCGCCAATGCACAGGACTTCATCGGCATGGTAGCGGCGCGTCCGCTGGCATCGGGCCAGGCTCTGCGCCAGAACATGGTGCGTCCGCCAGCCTTGTTCACGGCGGGATCGCCCGTGCAGGTGATGATCAACGGCGGTGGCTTCAGTGTTGCCGGCTCAGGCAAGGCAATGACCGCAGCCGGAGAAGGGCAACAGGTACGGGTTCGCATGGATAATGGCCGCCTTGTCACAGGAACGGTCAATGCCAGTGGCGTGGTTCTGGTTCAATAAAGAGAGAGTGCGCACTCACTTTATCAACCATGCCAAATATTCCTCAAGTTTTACGCGCCCTTGTCGAAAGCAAGGCTACAGCGCCCTACGCCGATACAGGGCGATTGGAGAACCAGCATGAAGATAGGCAATAAGCCGGACCTGCAGCAAACCGCTGCAGCTGCCAAGCAGGCCCCGAAATCCGCCACCACGGTTGCCACCGAAGAATCGACCAAAGGCTTGTCCGAGCGCGCCGCCGGCGTGCCCGTGTCCTTTTCGTCCTCGGCCCGCGCCCTGGACAGCCAAAGCCGCACCAATACCGACTTTGATGCCGATCGCGTCAAGGCCATGCGCGAAGCCATTGCCAATGGCAGCTTCCGCGTCAACGCCGAGGCCGTGGCAGACAAGCTGCTGGCCAATACCGAAGAATTCCTGGTTCACGCTCGCGGCTGAAGCGCCCGCGGCTGAACTCCTGAACAAAGGCTGACCCGATGACCTTGCAGGAAATGCTCGACTCGCTGGATGCGGTGATTCAGACCGTTTCGGCATCGCTGCAGTCACCGGACGCCTCCGCGCTGGAACAATCCAGCACCCGCCTGCGTGACGCCATGGTGGCGTTCTCCCAACTCGTCAAGCGCTTCTCGGGCGACGACTGGACGCCTGCGCTGCGCGAACGGGCACAGAATCTGGACCGCGAAATCTCCCTGGTCCGTGACCAGCTGGCAAGGCTTTCCGTGCTCAACCAGCGCCGCACCAAGGCTCTGGTGCCTGCGGCCGAAGACAGCACCTATGAAAGCAGCCTGCGCGGCGCATCGCAGACCGGCCGCGCACGCATCTATCGCGCTGCCAGCTAGGCTCGAATCGGCAACTCCAGCAAAAAAGGCGGGCCAGAGGCCCGCCTTTGCTTGTTTTGGCAGGTCTCAGTGCTCGCCCTTGGCAATCTTCACGGGCCGCCAGGCCCAGACACCATAAGCACGCGTCCAGCCTTCGGGCAAGGGGTCCGGTGCCACCATCACCTCGATGATGCGGGCATTCGGCAGCTCGTCCTCGCGAATCCACGGACTGTACTGCAGATTGCGCTCCACATAGACGCGCGGGCGCTCGGGCAGCTCCATGGCAATGCGCCCGGCCAGGGCCTGCGGGCCGATGATGATGTCCACCGGACCGCCCAGAGCCCGATGCGCGGCGGGGGCAAGGCCTTCAACGATCCGGTCCACGGGGATGTGGTTCTGATGGCTGCTCTTGTAGCCCGACAGCCCCATGGGCGAGGCCAGCCAGAACTGCAGCAGCAGCAGCGCCTGCAGCACCGCAAACGTCAGCCAGGCGGCGCGCAGATGTGCCGTGCCGCCCCAGTTGCGGGGCGAGCGTGCCAGCTCCATGACGGCAGGCACGCACAGGAACATGAAGGCCGTCCCCCACTGCAGGTGCAGATAGGAGCCCGTGAACAGGCACAGCACCAGCATGGCCAGCAGCGGCACCAGGCCCCAGAGCAGCCAGAACTCGCGCAGCATCCTGTCCACGGCAACAGGCGCTTGCGGCGCGGGCGCGGCCTGTACACCGGCCTTGCCCGCACAGCGGCGCGCCCACCACAAAGCTGCGCCCAACACCATCCAGGCGGGCATGCAGCGGTTGAAGATCCAGTCCACCGCGAACTTCCAGGACATATTGATGCGGGCAGCCGCATCCAGATGCAGGCCCAGGGACGTGCGCTCGGCGTAATGCATGGGCATCCAGTCGTGGGTGCTCAGCCAGTACAGATGAGGCGACAGCACCAGCAGGCCGATCACGCTCGCCAGCGCAGCCCCTTTGACATGCACCGGATTCCGCCAGGCACCAATGCGCAGCCACCACAGGCCTATTACCCCCAGCGCCAGCACATACTGATACTTGCTGAGCATGCCCAGGCCCGAGACCAGGCCCAGCAAGGCCCAGCCCGCCAGCGACGGCTTTTGCGTGACATGCCAGCTCAGTGCCACGGCCAGCGAGATCCACAGCATCATCACGACGTTGTGGTTGTAGTAATAGAGCCGCCCGCAATAGAAGGTGATGCTCAGCGCCGCCAGCAGGCCCAGGGTCGCATAGGCCCGGCCTCGCATATCGCACAGCAGCCTCCAGAAAATCGCCAATGAGCCCAGTGTGAGCACACCGCCCAGCACATAGGTCAGCCCTATCGAAGGACCAAAGACAGCCGCAGAGGCAGCCATGATCCAGGTCGGCATGGGCGGATGCTTGAAATAGCCCAGCTCCAGCGAGCGCATCCAGATCAGTTGCTCCACGTTGTCCCCGGGCGCGGCCAGGGCCGTCACCCAGTGGATGGCCAGCCAGATCACGCCGTATACGGCGAGCAGGGCAGCAACGGCACGGCCGCCAAGAACAAGAGATTCGCGTTGAGCAGCGGTCATCAGACGATCAGGAAAGAAGCAGGGGCAGTAGGGGCGTGAGTATAACGACGACCTTTTTGCAGCAACGCAAGCCGTGACCGGCCCGGCAAGCAGTGACAGACTTGCGCGAAAATCCTGCTCCATGACCGATCTTCACGCCGAATATGCCCCCGCAGCCCCGCCAGCCCAGTTGCCGCGTCAGCCGCTGCGGCTGAGCTGCGTGGTGCCGGCCTACAACGAACAAGCCAATATCGAGGGCTTTCTGCGTGCCCTGGCCGGGACGGTCCGGGCCTTGACACCCGATTTCGAGATCGTGGTGGTCAACGACGGCAGCCGCGACACCACGCACGCGCTGTGCCTGCGTCTGGCACAGGAGCTGCCGCTGCGCTACCTGGCCTTGTCGCGCAACTTCGGCAAGGAAGCCGCCCTGTCTGCCGGCATAGACCACGCCCGGGGCAACGCCGTGCTGCTGATCGACGCCGATTTCCAGCATCCGCTGGAGATGCTGGCCGAAATGCACGGTTTGTGGCAATCGGGCTACGAGATGGTCTATGGCGTGATTGCCGACCGCGGCGCAGAAAGCAGCGCCAAACGCATGGGCACCGATCTGTTCTACCGCGTGATGAACTCGGGCAGTACGGTCAAGATGCCGCCGAACGCGGGCGACTTCCGCTGGATGGACCGCAAGGTCGTCGAGGCCCTCAAGGCCTTGCCGGAGAACAATCGCTTCATGAAAGGACTGTACGCCTGGGTCGGCTTCAAGACCGCAGCCCTGCCCTTCGTCCCCAGGGACCGCGCGGCAGGCAGCTCCAGCTTCAATCTGCGCCGCCTGGGATCGCTGGCGCTGCTGGGGCTGACCTCCTTCACCACCCTGCCCCTGCGCGTCTGGAGCATGGTGGGTGCGGGCATTTCCCTGCTGGCTCTGGCCTACGGCCTGTGGATTGCGGCCGAAGCCCTGTTCTTCGGCAACCCTTTGCGCGGCTGGCCCACGCTGGCCGCCAGCATCATGCTGTTCTCGGGCGTGCAGCTGCTGTCCATCGGCATTCTGGGCGAATACATCGGTCGCATCTACGAAGAGGTCAAGCGCCGCCCCATCTACCTGGTGGCCCATGACGAAGACCGCAGCCCGCTGCGCGAGCCATCGTGATCGAGGACGCGCTGCAAAGACTGCGCCGCCTGCCCCAGCTGCTGCAGTTCGTGCTGGTGGGCGGCTCGGCAGCAGCCACGCATCTGGCGGTGGTCGGCCTGCTGGTCTCACTCTCCGGCATGCCGCCGCTCTGGGCCAATGTGCTGGCGTTCCTCGTGGCCTTTGTGGTCAGCTACAACGGCCACGCCCTGCTCACCTTTTCGGCAGCGCAGGCCCGGGGCTGGCCGGTGGTGGCGAAATTCTTTGCCGTGGCCTGCCTTTCCTTTGTCGCCAACGAGGCGCTGTACTACATCGCCCTGAACTGGCTGCACTGGCATTACTTCTGGAGCCTGGCCGCCGTGCTGGTGCTGGTGGCCATAGGCACTTTTGTCATGAGCAAGTTCTGGGCCTTCAAGGCAGGCGGCGCCGCATGAATCACATGAAAACCTCCCGCGCCATCCTGCTGTGCGCCGATGATTACGCCCTGCACCCGCTGGTGGACGATGCCGTGCAGCAGCTGACGCTTGCCGGTCGTCTGTCGGCCACCAGTTGCATGAGCACTTCGCCTCTGTGGCCTCAAGCCGCGCCGGCATTACGGCAGTTGCGTCCCCGGCTCTCGGTGGGTCTGCACTTCAACCTGACCGAAGACCATGGCGGACAGCATCGCGCCCAGGCTCTGGGCACGGTGCTGCGCCAGGCCTATGCAAGGCAGATGCCGCAGGATCTGATGCGCAAGGCCTGGCGCGAACAGCTCGATGCCTTCGAACGGGCCATGGGCACGGCCCCGGACTTCATCGACGGCCACCAGCATGTGCATCAGCTGCCCGGCCTGCGCGCTGCCATGCAGCAGGAGCTTCAGGCCCGCTACGCCACGCGGGAAATGCCCTGGGTGCGCTCCACGGCCCCGGCTGCAGGCCTGTGGCGCAGCCCCAAGGCCGCCATCATTGGCTTGCTCGGCGGCTGGACCACCACCCGGCGGCTGCGCCGCGCCGACATTCCCATGAACCACGGCTTTGGCGGCGTCTATGGCTTTGATGCCCCCGACACCGCCAGCTACGGCAGGCAGATGGCCAGCTGGCTGCCGCATATGGCGGATGGCGGCCTGCTGATGTGCCACCCGGCCAGCGGCGTGGTGCAGGGCGACGCCATAGGCAGGCAGCGCCCCGTGGAGTTCGAATACCTGATGTCCGAGGACTTTGGCGAACTGCTGCAGCGCAGCGGCTGCCATATCCATCAGGGCCCCATCCAGCTGTGCTGAGAACGTATTGACGATCTCTACGCAGCCGCGCTGGAGCGCAATCGGGATGAGTTCGAAGTGATGGCTCGCCGCTTGCACCGGGGTGCAAGCAAGAGATAGCACGCAGAAATCGCCCGATTTCGCTCCAACCCTCCGGGACAGTGTCTTTGCGGACGCCCGGTCAGGGACACCCGGTCAGGGGCGGTCTGCGGCGTTGCCTTGCCGGCTGCGCAAATCCTCTGTCGCGGCGCGAGGAGATCGTCAACACGTTCTAAAACTTCTGTGCCTGGGCCTGCATCTGGGCCACGGCGCGCTCGAAGACCCGCCAGAAGGCGGCATCCTGTGTGGTCGCGAAGTTGATGCGCATGCAGGTGCTGGAGCCCCGGCTGGCATGGAACATGGCGCCAGGGGCAATCATGTAGCCCTGATCCAGCAGCAACTGGGTCAGCACCTCGGTATCCACGCCGGTATCCACCCAGCCGAACATGCCCGCAGGCTCGGCCACAAACCGACAGCCGGCCGCCTGGGCCAGAGCCACGCTGCGCGTGCGCGCCTGGGCCAGATGCTGGCGCAGCCGCTCGGCATGGCGGCGCAGCTGGCCTTGCTCCATGCACAGGGCCAGGGCCTGCTCCATGGGAGTCGGCGTGGACAGGGTGGACAGCAGCTTGGTGTCCAGCAGTCTCTCGACCAGCTCGGGCGGCGCTGCCAGATAGCCCAGGCGCCAGTTGGGCACCAGCACCTTGGCAAAGCCGCTGATGTAGATGCTGCGCTGCAGCCGGTCCAGCACCGACACGCGTGGTGCGTGATCGGGCGCAATATGGCAGTAGCTATCGTCCTCCACCACATAGAAGCCGTATCGCTGCGCCATCTGCAGCACCTCATGGGCGCTGGCCGCGCTCAGGCTGTAGCCCGTGGGGTTGTGCAGCACGCTGACACTCACATAGAGCTTGGGGGCCATGGTCTCGCAATAGCGCTGCATCACCGCCATGTCCGGCCCCTCGGGCCCGCGCGGCACGGGCAGCACGCGCATGCCCATGGCGGCCAGGCGTGCATATTCCACGGCCCAGCCCGGCTCTTCCACCATCACCGGATCGCCGGGCTGCAGCAGGGCCCGGCTCACGATGTCCAGCGCCTGGGTCGCGCCCAGGGTGGTGATGATCTGGCCAGTCCCCGTCGCAATGCCTATGCGCTGCAGGCGCCGCGCCAGCGCCTCGCGCAACCGGCTGTCGCCCATGGGCTCGCCATAGCGCACCAGCGATTCGCGCAGCGCCTGCCCGCTGGTGACCTTGCGCATGGCGGCCACCAGAAAGCCGGCATCCAGCCATTCGGCAGGCAGCACGCCGGCACCGGGCTGGGGCTTGCCGGCCACGCTCTCCACAAACATGCCGCGAATTAGCATGGTGGCGTTGATGCGCGTGCCAGGCGGAATGCCGACCGGGGTATTGACCGCTCCCTCATTGATAGCTGCCTGCGCTTGACCATCCTGATTTTTCAGCGGATTTTGCACAATGTCGCGCACATAAAAGCCGCGCTGAGGCCTGGCCTCGACCAGCCCCTGGGCCTGCAGCAGGTCGTAGGCGGCCACCACCGTGTAGGGGCTCACGCCTTGCTGGCTCGCGCATTCACGCACCGAGGGCAGGCGCGCGCCAGCAGGCAGCAGCCGCGTGCGTATGCGCTCGGCCAGACGCTCGGCCAGTTGCTGGGTCAGGGTCAGGGCCGCCTGGCGGGACAGGGAGATGGACATGGTGATGGACTGCGAACTGTATTGAAGCAGATACCGATACAGAAGCCATGATTGTGAGACTGTCTGTATAGGTACTGTAATGGTCTCAAGCGTATATTGAGTCCATCAACCTCTCTTGGCCGCCCTCCACACAGGGCTATGGCCACGGTCAGCGGCCTCACCGGCTGCAGACCACACCGTCGCAATTGCCCGCGAGCCCACACAGGCAAACCGGTCGCGACACAATAAGCCCCACCTGCTGGTGCATGGCTGTAGCGCTTTGCGCGCCGCAGCGATTGCATCCCGAGCCCCAAGCTCAGGCCGGCACATGCCCGACAACGGCGTGAGAATGCACACCGGCCAGCCCTGCCCGGGCTGGAAACGTAGAGATCGAGTACTGTTTTATGACAACCTGGACGCTGGCAGAACGTGCTGCCAAGATGAATTCCTCCGCCATCCGCGAGATCCTCAAGCTGACCGACCGCCCCGGCATCATCAGCATGGCTGGCGGCCTGCCTTCACCCAAGGCCTTCCCCCTGGACGCGTTCACCGAAGCCTGCCAGACCGTGATGCAGCGTGACGGTGCCGCAGCCCTGCAGTACTCGACCACCGAGGGCTTTGCTCCGCTGCGCCAGGCGATTGCCGACTTCCTGCCCTGGAACGTCGATCCCGAGCAGATCCTGATCACCACCGGCAGCCAGCAGGCGCTGGACCTGATCGGCAAGGTATTCCTGGACAAGGGAAGCCGCCTGCTGGTCGAAAAGCCCACCTACCTGGGCGCCCTGCAGGCCTTCACCCCCATGGAGCCCGTGGCCGTGGGCGTGGACAGTGACGACGAAGGCATGCTGATCGAGGACTTTGCCAAGCAGATCGGCAGCGGCGCCGACAAGGCCCGACTGGCCTATGTGCTGCCCAACTTCCAGAACCCCACCGGCCGCACCATGAGCGATGCGCGCCGCCAGGCTCTGGTCGACAAGGCCAGGGAACTGGACATTCCCCTGATCGAGGACAACCCCTACGGTGACCTCTGGTACGAGCAGGAGCCTCCCCTGCCCCTGGCTGCACGCAACCCCGAGGGCGTGATCTATATGGGCTCGTTCTCCAAGGTGCTGGCCCCCGGTCTGCGCATCGGCTTCATCGTCGCGCCCAAGTCCGTGTACGGCAAGCTGACCCAGGCCAAGCAGGCTGCCGACCTGCACACCCCCAGCTTCAACCAGCGCGTGGTGGCCGAAGTCATCAAGGACGGCTTCCTGGACCGCCATGTGCCCACCATCCGCGCCATGTACAAGGCCCAGCGCGATGTGATGCTGATGGCTCTGGAGCGCGAGATGGCCGGCCTCGACGTGAAGTGGACACGTCCCGTGGGCGGCATGTTCCTCTGGGTCAGGCTGCCCGCAGGCATGGATGCCCAGGCCCTGCTGGCCAAGGCCGTGGAGCGCAATATGGCTTTTGTGCCCGGCGCGCCCTTCTACGCCGGCGATGCACAGAACAACACGCTGCGCCTGTCGTATGTGACGGTGTCTGCCGAGCAGATCAACGTCGGCATCAAGTCCCTGGCCGAGGCCATCAAGGCCAGCTTGTAATCTGAAGGCCCCCTGAGCGGCTTTGCCGCCTCCCCCTCTCTGGCGCTTTGCGCCGGAGGGGGAGGACAGCCTCGGTGCGCGGCGGCGCTTCCTCGCTGTCTCTGATACCCCATGGCATGTGAAATGCCACATCGACCGGCTCTGCGCCGGTTTTTCTTTTTGCCGACAATCGCTGCCCATGTCTGCTCCAGCCCCCCATGCCGCTCTATCCCGTCCCTATATGACCGTGGACGTGTTCACGCACACCGCGCTGCTCGGCAACCCCGTGGCCGTGGTGCTGGGCGCCGATGGCTTGAGCGAGGCCCAGATGCAGGCCTTCGCGCGCTGGACCAATCTGTCGGAAACCACCTTTGTGCTTCAGCCCAGCGCACAAGCGCTGGCCGCTGGAGCCGACTACCAGCTGCGCATCTTCACGCCTGCGGGCGAGCTGGCCTTTGCCGGCCACCCCACACTGGGCAGCTGCCATGCCTGGCTGGCCCAGGGCGGGCAGCCGCGCAATCCCGAGCAGGTGCTGCAGGAATGCAAAAAAGGCCTGATCGCTATTGGCTGCAATGCGCAAGGCGCTCTGTTTTTCGAAGCACCTTCGCTCGACTCCCAGGAAGTTTCCGAAGAAGAGCTGACACCCGTGCTGCAGGCGCTGGGCCTTGCGCGAGAGCAGGTGCTGATGGCGCGCAGCCTCCACAATGGATCTCCCTGGCTGGGCCTGCTGCTTGACCATCCGGACACCGTGCTGGACGTGGAGCCCGATTTTGCTGCGCTCAGAAAGCTCGATGCCAAAGCCGGTCTGGCGGCCATTTATGAGGAGGAAGAGGATGCCCCGCTGATTGGCCGCTCCAGCCGCGAGGCCCGCGCTTTTGCGAAGCAGGCTGAAGAAGCCGTTCAAGAAAAAGTGATCCCAGCCCAGCCACGCCTCGAAGTGCGCGCCCTGATCGGCGAGACCGCAAGCGAAGACCCTGTCACCGGCAGCCTGAATGCTGCGCTGGCCCAATGGCTGACCGGCGAGGGTCTGCTGCAGACGCCCTATATCGCCGCGCAAGGCATTTGCGTGGGTCGTGATGGACAGGTTCACGTCCAGACCGCAGCCAATGGCAAGCTCTGGGTGGGCGGCCACACCGTGACCGTCACATCAGGCCGCGTCCTGCTCTAGACCTCAGGGCCGGCTCAGAGCTGAACCGGCGTCATCCTGCAGATCTGGTCGGCCATGGTTTCGGCCTCCTGCGCATTGTGCGTGACCAGAATCGCCGTCTGCCCGGTGGCCCGCAGAATGTCGCGCACCTCCAGCGTCAGCCGCTCGCGCGTGGCGGCATCGAGATTGGAAAATGGCTCGTCGAGCAACAGCAAGGCCGGGGACGGCGCCAGGGCTCGCGCCAGCGCCACACGCTGCTGCTGACCGCCGGACAACTCGTGCGGGAACTTGCTACCTGAATTCGCCAGTCCCACCACGGCAAGCAGCTCCTGCACACGTTTGTCGCGCTCTGGCTTGCCCATGCGGCGCAGGCTGAAGCCCACGTTCTGCACTGCCGTCAAATGCGGGAACAGCCCGTACTCCTGAAACATCATGCCCACATGGCGCTGCTCGGGAGGCAAATGCGTGCCGGGGCCGGAGAGCAATACCTCGCCCAGATGAATACTGCCCGCGCGCACCGGCTCGAAGCCCGCAATCGCTCGCAGCACGGAGGTCTTGCCGCAGCCCGAAGGGCCCAGCAGGCTGGCGATGTGACCTGCAGGCACCTGCAGATCAAAGCCCTGCAGCACGGTGTGCAAGCCCTTGGGCGTGTCATAGCCCAGTTGCAGCTGCGCAATTTGTAGAGAGGCGGTCATGCAATCACTTCATCACGACCTACGCAAAGCCGGTTCAGGCAAGACGACTGCCCCGGGAGGCAGGCCGTTGTTGCCTTCTTGCTTGCGTAAGTTCTATTCATATTCAATAGCTGCCTGCGCAATACCCATAAGCGCTTGAGCCGATTTTCATGCATATTCATCGCTGGCCACCCGACAGCTGCGTGCGCGCCAACAGCATGACGGGAACCAACCCCGCGACCACAATGCACAGCGCGGCGATCGCGCCCTCCTCATAGGTGCCGCGCGCGGCTTCGGCATAGAGCCAGGTGGCCAGGGTGTCGAAATCGGCCGGGCGCAGCAGCAAGGTGGCAGGCAGCTCCTTCATGGCGTCGACAAATACCAGCATGGCACTGGTGGCCATGGCAGGCCGCAGCAACGGCAGGTGTACGCGGCGCAGGGTGCCCAGGCGGCTTTCGCCCAGCAGTCGTGAGGCCTGCTCCAGCGTCGGCGGGATACGCGCCAGCCCGGCCTCGATACCGCCCACGGGCATGACCAGAAAGCGAATCACGCAGGCAGCCACCAGCACAATGCCCTGCCCCATCAGCGGCAGGCCGTCCATGCCGAACAACTGGGCCAGCCCGGCGTCGAACGCCAGCGCCGGCGTCAACAGGCCGATGGCCAGCACCGTGCCCGGCACGGCGTAGCCCAGCGCCGCCAGCTGCGCTGGCCAGCGCGAAGGCGCTCGCGTGCTGATGCCGGTGCGCGTGGCCCAGGCCACGACAAGACCCGCTGCCACCGCGATCACGGTCACGCCCAGCGCCAGCCCCAACGTGTTGAGCAGACTGGATATCAGTCCCTCGGAGACGCCCGAGCCCTGTACCAGACGCTTGCCGCTTTCCCAAGCCAGATAAGCCGCCGGCGCAGCAAAGCCGATCAGCACCGGCAGACTGCAGGCCAGTGTTGCCAGCCAGCCCCTGCCCGGGGGCAGGCGGTGCGGCGCTATGGCCCGCATGCGCTGGGCAGAGCCAAAGCGCTGACGACTGCGGCCCTGACGCTCCAGCCAGACCAGGGCCACCACGACCAGCAGCATGGAGCAGGCAATCTGCGCGGCACCGGCCAGATCCGAGCGCGTGACCCAGGTGGTGTAGATCGACACCGTGAGCGTGTGCACACCCAGAAACTCGGACGCACCGATATCGTTGAGTGTCTCCAGCAAGGCCAGGCTCAGCCCCACGACAAGCGCCGGTCGCGCCATGGGCAGGGCCACGCGCCAAAAAGCCCCCCAGCGGGTCTCACCCAGCGAGCGAGCGGCCTCCATCAGATGCGCGGGCTGGGTCATGAACATGGCCCGCGCCATCATATACACATAGGGGTAGAGCGTGAACCCCAGCACAAAGATCGCACCACCCATGGAACGAAGATCGGGCAGGCGCCACTGGCGCGGGCTGTCGTAACCCAGCAACCAGCGCAGCGCGCCCTGCACCGGGCCTATGGGGTGAAGCAGATCCAGATAGGCAAAGGCCACGATATAGGCCGGCATGGCCAGCGGCAGCAGCAGCGCCCAGTGCAGCCAGCGCCGCCCCGGAAAATCACAGGCCGTCACCAGCCAGGCGCAGCCCGTGCCCACCACCAGCACCACCAGGCCCACCCCACCCAGCAGCCAGGCCGTGTTGGCTGCGGCATCGGGCAGCACATAGCGCAGCAGATCCTGCCAGTGCGCCCAGTCCGCCCCCAGCGCCAGCCAGGCCAGCGAGGCAATGGGCGCAAACACCCCCAGCGCAATCAACCAGCTTGCGCCCTGCCACACCGGCCCGACGGGCCTCAGCCCTGAACGAAGATAAGAAAACATCAAGACAAAACGATCACGGCAGGACCAACGCCCCAGAAACAGATATGCCCCGGCGAAGGGGCTCATACAGGAGCGCAATGCTAAAACAGGCATGCTCCGAAGCAAGGGACAGCGAGCAAGGGCCTCGGCGGCCCCGCCGCCCCGCTGCGATGCTGTCGTCCCCTCCCCTGGCTCGCAGCGCCTAGAGAGAGGGGAAGCGGCGGGGCCGCCTAGGCAAAGCCGCTCAGGGGTGTTTACTTGTCGAATCCCACCTTGTCGACCAGCACGCTGGCAGCCTTGCGGTGCTTGGCGATCTCGGTCAGCGGCAGCGGATCGATCTTGATCTCGCCAATGCTCTGGGCCACCACGGGGTCCAGCGCCACGCCCTTGCGCACAGGGTGCTCGTAGTTGGCCTGGGCGTACATATTCTGGGCCGGTTCGGAGACCAGGAACTCCAGCAGTTTCACGGCCTGATCGCGGTTGGGAGCGTGCTTGGCCACCGAAGCGCCGCTGATATTGATATGCGTGCCGCTCTTGGGATCGTTGAAACTGGGCTTGACGACCTTGATGGCATCACCCCACTTGCGTGCATCCGTGCCTTCCTTGGCGGCCTTCATATGGCCCACGTAATAGGTGTTGGCCAGACCCACATCGCAGATGCCACCCAGAATGTCGCGTGCCACATCGCGGTCGCCGCCCGTAGCCTTGCGCGCCAGATTGGCCTTGACGCCCTTGAGCCACTGCTCGGTCTTGGCTTCGCCGTCATGGGCAATCATGGCGGCAATCAGCGCCGTGTTGTAGGGGTGCTGGCCGGCACGGCTGCAGACCTGGCCCTTGAACTGAGGCTTGGCCAGGTCTTCATAGCGGAAGGCGCCGATCTTCATGTCCTTTTCGGCATACAGCACGCGAGCCCGCATGGACAGCGCGAACCACTGGTTGTCGGCGGCACGCAACTGGGCCGGGATGGCAGCCTCCAGCGCGCTGGACTTGACGGGCTGAGTCACGCCACCGTCCACCAGATCCAGCAGATTGCCGATATCCACCGTCATCAGCACATCGGCAGGCGAGCGCTGGCCTTCGGCTTTGACGCGCTCCAGCAGGCCGTCCTTGACGAACACCGTCTTCACGCCGATCTTGGTCTGCGCCGTGAAGGCAGCCAGCAAGGGCTGGATCAGAGCAGGTTCACGGGTGGTGTAGAGCGTGATGTCCTCGGCGTGGGCGGACAGCACAGGGGCGCACAGGCTGGCAACGGCGGCCAGTGCAAACAGGGGTCGTCGAAACATGGAGGGCTCCAGAAGGTGAACAGGCATAAAAAAACACGCTCCGCCTCGAAACCGACAAGCCTCCTTCCAGCCAAGCGCAGGAGACCCGTGAACCAGTACCAAAAGCGGAGCGTATTTTTATGTTTTTGAGAATCGCTCTCAACTATCTTAACCGAGCGCCATGCCATGCCCGCACCTCAATCCCGATGCGGGATGCGGAAATGCGAACCAGTCCGCTGTCACCCAAGCGCCACCTGGTCGCAGGCATGACAGCGCAGCAAGCGGCCAAGGCCCAACATCCGCGCCATGGGAAACCTCTACCTTGTGCGCCATGGCCAGGCCTCGTTTGGCGCGGATGATTACGACCAGCTCAGCCCACGCGGCCAGGATCAGGCCGTGCGTCTTGGCGAGTACTGGCGTGAGCGAGGTATGAAGTTCGATGCCGTCTATGCAGGCACGCTCAAGCGCCATCAGCAGACGCTGGCCGGCATCGTCCAGGGCCTGGGAAGCGCTTCCAGCACCGAGGCACAAAGCCGGCCCGGACTCAACGAGTACGACAGCGAAGCCCTGCTGCGCGCCATCCACCCGGCTCCTCTGCCCAGGCCCGATACGCCCGAGCTGTACCGCCATCATTTCCGCCTGCTGTGCGACGCGCTGGCGCAATGGATGGGAGGCACCATCAGCCCGGCCGGCATGCCTGACTGGAACGGTTTTGCGGATGGAGTGCACCAGGTGCTCGAGGAGATACGTCACCAGCACAGCGGCCGCAACGTGCTGCTGGTCAGCAGCGGCGGCCCCATCTCCACTGCCGTGGGCCAGGTGCTTGGCACCGCCCCCGAGGTGACCATCGCCCTCAATATGCGGCTGCGCAATATTGCCGTGACAGAGTTCAGCATCAGTCCCAAGCGCCTGATGCTGCAAAGCTTCAACACGCTCAATCATCTGGATGGGCTCGAGTACAGAGACTGGGTCACCGCCGCCTGATCACCCCTCAGACCCGGAGCCGGCCAACGCAAAGTGCTACAAAGCCGGCATGGACTCCATCTTTCTCAGCCTTGGCGATACGGCACTGACGCTCGACATCGGCCCTCAGCAGCACCGGATCCCCATAGGCCTTGCCACCCTGGTCAATGCATTTGGCCAACACATGCCCGATGCGCTGACGCTGGAAAACGCGATTGCCGATGTGGAGGATGCCATCATGCCGGCCGGGCGCTGGCTGCCTGCAGGTGCCAGCATGCTGCAAACGGCAGACCCGCTGCTGAGGCAGTTGATCCACAGTTCCACGGCAGACCCGCAAGCCACACAGGCCTCGCGCGATGCGATCGAGAATCTGTTCGAGTTGCTGGCACGCCAAGCTCAACAGCCCGGCCATGCCGACCCGCAGCTGCCGCAGACCGCTGAACATGCGGCCGCCCTGCTGATATTGCGCGAGGCCATGCATCACTGGGGAATGGCTGCCCTGCAAGCAAGCGGTAACTAGCCATACCTGTGCGGCATAGCAGACAGAACGCTTTGCTGCTGCCTCTGGGCATTTTTCGGCGGCACACTCTCTGAATAAAAGTTTCAGACAGAAGGACAAGCATGAAACGCCGCAGTTTTACCCAATCCCTGGTCAGCGCCGCAGCGGGGGCTGCCCTGCTGAGCGGATTTGCCGCCACCGCCCTGGCCGAGGGCCTGTCCAACCGCCCCATCCGCATCGTCGTGCCCTTCGGGGCCGGCGGCGTGGCCGATGTGACGGCCCGTGTGGTGGCCCAGCAGTTGTCCACCCAGCTCGGCCAGCCCGTGGTCATAGACAACAAACCCAGCGCGGGCGGTATTGTGGCGGCCGAGACCGTGGCCAAGGCTGCGCCCGACGGACATACCTTGTTTCTCATGTCCAACGGCAGTGCCGTCACGGTGAATCTGTTCAACAACCTGCCCTTCGACATGGTCAAGGACCTGACGCCCATCTCCACGCTGGGCTACTTTGACATTGGCGTCATCACCGATGCCAAGTCGCCCTTCAAGAACCTGGGCGAGCTGGTGAGCTATGCCAAGGCCAATCCCGGCAAGCTGAATCTGGGCAGCATCAACGTGGGCAGCACCCAGCATCTGGCGGCCGAGCTGTTCAAGACCACGGCCGGCATCGATGCGCAGATCGTGCCCTTCAACGGCACACCCGCCGTGGTGACCGCGCTGCGCGGCAAGCAGATCGATGCAGCCGTGGAAATTCTCACGCCCATCATGGGCCAGATCAATTCCAAGGCCGTGAACCTGCTCGCGGTGACGGGAGAGAAGCGCTCGCCGCTGCTGCCCAATGTGCCCACGGCCCAGGAATCCGGCGTCAAGGGCTTTGTGGCTTCGTCGTGGAATGCCCTGGCTGCGCCCTCCAAAACGCCCGCCCCCGTGATCGCGCGTCTGAACAAGGAAATCAACGCCGCCGTCAACAACCCCGAGGTCGCCAAGAAGCTGCGCGAACTGAATGTGCAGGCCCAGGCCAGCACGCCAGAGCAGACCGCCAAGCTGCTGCAATCGGAAATCAGGCGCTGGGGCGATGTGATTGCTCAGGCAAAAATACCGAAGCAATGACAGCGAGGACTATGCTTTCAGTAGCTTCTAGCGTTTGATAGCATTTATTTTCAAAACAAAACAGCCTGCAAATGCAGGCTGTTATTGTGTAAGAAGCTCCTGAATTCAAAGCGGCTGCGGCTGGTTTCCCACCGTGCTCAGGGGCAGATCATGAATCTCGCCCAGCAACCTGACCAGGCCCTGCGCCGATGAATGCACCATGGCCGCACCGCGCTCGGCCGTCGCGGCGGCGGAGTTGCCCACGGCACCGGCCGGGTTGTAGTCCTCGATGGCCCAACCCAGCTTGGCGCTGCGGCCATTGCCGATGAAGTGGTATTTGCCGGCCCGCTGCTCCGAGCTGGAAGCGAAGTTCTGCGCACGCTCCATATGCACGGTCTCGGGCGCCAGGTGCAGCAGCATCGAGGTCTCCACTTCGCCGCCATGAATGCCGAAGCGGTGCTCATGCGCGCAGAACTGCTGGTTGGCCGCGTCGTCCACCAGCCCGAACCAGCTGGCGCTGTAGACCAGCAGGCCGTGCCGGATGCGCAGCTCGCGCGCAACGATGTCCATCACGCTGACCTGGCCGCCATGACCGTTGAGCAGCAGCAGCTTCCTGATGCCGGCGCGCGCCACGCAGGCGCCCAGCTCCGTCCACAGCGCAATCAGCGTCGCGGGCTGCAGGCTCAAAGTGCCCGCATAGTGCGTATGCTCGACCGAAAAGCCGATGTTCTGCGGCGGCAGAAACAGCACCGGCAGCTCGGCGGGCAGCTGCGCCAGAGCGGCATCGATGACGCCCTCTATCAGGCTGGCATCCACAGACAGCGGCAGGTGCGGCCCATGCTGCTCCACCGCAGCCACGGGCAGCACGGCCACGGTATCGGCGGCCAGACCATTGCGCTGGGCCAGGGCAAAGTCATGGGCCGAGGCCTGGGCCCAGAAGCGTGACGGCCAGCGGGGAAGCGCGCTTGCGGGAGTGGTCGGGGTATTGCTCATGACCATCATCGTAGCTGCGCCGGCTCCACAAAACCACGTCTCGCTCCCGACTTCGGTCCGGCCTCCCGTCATCCGCAACCGGACGACTTGCCCCACAATGGCCCGATGCCCGAAGCCTCCGCAAGCGCCCCGCGCCAGAGTGCGCGCACCGCCACCTCCAAGCCCCAGACCCGCGACCTGACCCAGGGCCCGATTGCCAGCACCTTGCTGGTCTTTGCCCTGCCGATTCTGGCCGGCAATGTGCTGCAGTCGCTCAACGGCTCGGTCAATGCCATCTGGGTCGGCGGTCACCTGGGCGAGGCCGCGCTCACGGCCACCGCCAATGCCAACAATGTGATGTTTGCGCTGATCGGTGCGGTGTTCGGCATCAGCATGGCAACCAATATCCTGATTGCCCAGAGCATTGGCGCAAAAAACATCGCGCAAGCCAAGCGTGTACTGGGCACCAGCGCTACGTTTTTTGGTATTGTTTCACTGCTGATTGCCTTGCTGGGCTGGCCACTGTCGCGCCATCTCATGCAGTGGATGAGCACACCCGAGGCAGCGCTGCTGCTGGCCGAGGCATATCTCAAGGTCATCTTTCTGGCCATTCCGCTGCTGTTCATGTTCAGCTTTGTGACGGCGGCCCTGCGCGGCGCGGGAGACACCCGAACGCCGTTCTGGTTCCTGCTCGTCGTCGTGGCGCTGGACATGGCGCTCAACCCTCTGCTGATCTTTGGCTGGGGGCCTGTGCCGCGCATGGGCATCCAGGGCTCGGCGGTCGCCACGCTGATTGCCAATGCCGTGAGCTTTTTTGCCCTGCTGGGGTGGCTGCGCCTGCGCCGCCATCCGCTATGGATAGGTCGCAGGCAGCTCGGTCTGTTCAAGCCCGATCTGACGATTGTGCGCACTCTGGTGGTCAAGGGCCTGCCCATGGGCGTGCAGATCGTGATGATCTCGCTGGCCATGATCGCCATGATCTCCATGGTCAACGAGCATGGCGTGCAGACCGCATCCGCCTATGGCGCCGCGCTGCAACTGTGGACCTATGTGCAGATGCCGGCCATGGCCATAGGCGCGGCCTGTTCGTCCATGGCTGCGCAGAACGTGGGGGCAGGGCTCTGGAAGCGTGTCAGCGCCACGGCCAATGCCGGCATGCTGGGCAATCTTGTGCTGACGGGCAGTCTGATTGTCCTCATCGTGCTGCTGGACCGCCATGTGCTGGGCTGGTTTCTGCCCGGCGGCAGTCCTTCGCTGGAGGTGGCCCGCCACCTCAACCACATTGCCATAGGATCCTTTCTCTTCTTCGGCGTGACCTTTGTGCTGGCCGGCGTGGTGCGTTCCACAGGGGCGGTCATGGCGCCGGTGCTCATTCTGGCAATTGCCATGTGGGGCATACGCGTTCCCGTGGCGCGCTGGCTTCAACCCGTGATGGGCGTGGATGCCATCTGGTGGAGCTTTCCCATCAGCTCCGTCTGCTCCATGCTGATGATGCTGGCCTATTACCGCTGGGGCCGCTGGCGCAAGGCGCACATGCTGCCGGCTGCAGCCCAGGCCCCGGCACAGCCCGCAGAGAAAGAGGCGCCGGCACGGGCGGCAGAGGAACTCGAAGCACAGGCCCCAGTGGATGGCGATGCGCTGATAGACCGGGCCGCCCCCTGCGAGCGCATCGCCATCCCTGCCGAGGTGGGCGGTCAGCCGCCCAGTACCGTGGCCACCCTGGCCGCGGATGCGGGGCAGCCACCGCGCGACGCTAACCCAGGGTGATGCCCGTTTCCTTGACGACGCGCTTCCAGCGCTCGTGGTCGGCGGCGATGAGCCGCCCGAACTCCTGGGGCGTGCTGCGCCGCGGCAGGTAGTTGTAGCCGGCGAGCCTGGCCAGCACATCGGGCATCTGCATGATCCTGTCCATCTGCTGGGCCAGATAGCCCACGATGTCCTGAGGCGTTCCCTTGGGCGCCAGCAGGCCCGACCAGGAACTGAAATCCATGCCACTGACGCCCAGCTCGCGCAGCGTGGGTACCTGGGAAAAGGTCGGGGCCCGCTGGGGCAGCAGCACGGCCAGGGCCTTGACCTTGCCCGCGCGAATCATTTCCACCGAGGTGAAGGAGTCGAACGAGAAGTCCACCTCGCCCGCCACCACGGCCTGCATCTGCGGGCCCGTGCCCTTGTACTGGGCATTGACGATGCCGGGCACCTCGAGCACTTTCTTGAACTGCTCGGTGATCAGCGAAATCATGCTGCTGCCCGAGGAGGCGCTCAGCGGCCGGCCTTGCTTGGCCATGGCGATCAGCTCCTGCATGCTGTTGACGGGCAGGTCCTTGCGCGCAATCACCACAAAGCCCACATCGCATAGATGACTGATGGGCTCGAAGCTGGCCAGCGCCTCGTAGCCGGTCTTGTAGAGCACTGGACTCAGAGTCTGCGCTCCCGCCGTGTTCATCAGCAGCGTGTAGCCATCGGGTGCGGCGCGGGCCGCCAGCTCCGAGCCGATGACCCCGTTGGCGCCGCCCTTGTTGTCGACCACAAAGGACTGCCCCGTGATTTCGCCGAGCTTTTGCATGGTCAGCCTCGCCACCACGTCCGTGGTGCCTCCGGCAGGAAACGGCACGATGACCCGTACCGACTTGTCCGGATAGGCTGGCGCAGCGGCTGCATGCCAGGGCAGCGCACTGGCAGCACAGGCAGCTGAGGTGGCAAGAAAGCGGCGGCGTGAGGTATTCACCATAATGCTTGTCTCCTGTAGTTGCCCGGCAACGGACTCCTGCGACCGGCTCCGGCTGCGGGCTGTTTGAGCCTTGTTGGCCGGGCCATGATGGAGTCCGCCCGCGCCTTCTGTCCAATACCATGCGCCTATGCAAGCATTGGTTTTGCCAATCGGCCACCCCGTGCAGGGAACCAAAAACACCGCCACAGACTCCCACCGTCCGCCATGTCTTCTCAAGCCCCTTCCCTGACCACCGGACCCCGCAGCCTCTCGCAGCGCCTTTCACTCTGGCTGATGCTGGCGCTGACCGTCTGGTTCTGTGCCTTTTCCACCGGTGCCGGCGCGCAGATCCTGCTCAAGAATGCGGCTTCGGGTGGCTCCACCGTGCAGACGCCGCGTGTGCAGGCCGAGCTGGTGGCCCAGGCTCCCGAGGGCGTCACCGCCGGCGAGGTCTTCTGGCTGGGGTTGAAGATCACCCATCAGCCCGAATGGCATACCTATTGGAAGAATGCCGGCGATTCGGGCCTGCCCACGGTGCTGCAGTGGCAACTGCCACCGGGCCTGGAGGCTGGCCCCATTGCATGGCCGCTGCCTCATGCGCTGCGCGTAGGACCCCTGGTCAACTATGGCTATGAAGACACGGTGCTGCTGCCCGTACCCATCAAGGTCGCGGCCGACTTCAAGGCACCGGCCTCCGGCATGGTGGACGTAGGCCTGGCCGCCGAATGGCTGGTCTGCCGCGTGGAATGCATTCCCGAGTCCGGCAACTTCCAGCTGCAGATCCCGGTTCAGGGCAGCAGCGCCCCGCAAAGCCAGGCCTTTGTGCAGGCCCAGGCCGGCCAGCCCCAGGCGCTGAGCCAGGGCGGCCAGGCCCTTGTCGAGTCCGGCAAGGCCGAAGGCGCGAACCTGCCCGACGACCGTGTGACGCTGCGCATACCCGGACTGCCCGCCAGCCTGAAGGGCAAGACACTGGAGTTCTATCCCGAGAATGCCGACACCTTCAAGCATGCCGCAGAGTCGGGCAAGGACTGGAAGCAGCACTGGGACGGTGAGGTCTGGGTGGGCGAGAACATGCCGCTGTCCGATATGCGCGGCGAAACCGCAGCGCAGCTGGCCGTGGTGCTGGCCTTGCCGCCCGCCGAGCGCGCTGCCGCGCTGGAGCGGGGCGAAAGCGCTGGCTGGCGCAGCGAACTGGCCGTGCAGGGCCGCTGGAGCGCCCCCGCGCTTGCAGGCGTTTCCCCGGCCCTGGCCGCAGCGCTGGAAGCCAACAAGACCGCTTCACAGACCGTACCTGCAGGCAATGCGGCCAGTGCAGGCAGCCTCTGGGCGGCCCTGCTGGGCGGTTTGATCGGTGGCCTGATCCTCAACCTCATGCCCTGCGTGTTTCCTGTGCTGGCCATCAAGGTACTGGGGTTTTCGGGTCATGGCCAGAACCGCCATGCCCAGAAACTGGGCGGCCTGGCCTATACCGCGGGCGTGGTGCTGTCCTTTGTGGCACTCGGCGCACTGCTGCTGGGCTTGCGCGCGGCGGGCCAGCAACTGGGCTGGGGCTTCCAGCTGCAGTCGCCCGTGGTGGTCTCGCTGCTGGCGGCGCTGTTCACCGTGCTGGGACTGAATCTGGCCGGCTGGTTCGAGTTCGGCAGTCTGCTGCCCAGCAGCATTGCCAGTGCCCAGGCGCGCAACCCGATGCTGGACTCCTTTCTCTCCGGCGTGCTGGCCGTGGCCATCGCATCGCCCTGCACGGCGCCCTTCATGGGTGCCTCGCTGGGCTTTGCCATCGACATGCCAGCGGCACAGGCGCTGACGGTGTTTGCCGCACTTGGCATGGGTATGGCCCTGCCCTATCTGCTGGCCAGCTTCGTGCCAGCCGTCGTGAGCTGGCTGCCCCGCCCCGGGCCCTGGATGCAGACCTTCCGCCACGCCATGGCCTTCCCCATGTTTGCCACCGTGGTCTGGCTGGTCTGGGTGCTGGGCCATCAGGGCGGCATGGATGCCGCTGCGGCCCTGCTGGCGCTGCTGCTGGTGCTGGCCGCGCTGATCTGGGCCCTGGGCCTGAGCGGCAAGAGCCGCATCAGCCTCGGCGCCGTCGCTTTGCTGCTGGCCATTGGCGTGGCCTACTACGCACTGCCGCTGATCAAGGCCGAGCCTGTGGATCAGGTCAGGGTACAGGCCGGTGAACTCTGGCAACCCTGGTCGGCAGACAAGGTTCAGTCTGCCCGGACCTCGGGCCAGCCGGTGTTTGTGGACTTCACGGCCGCCTGGTGCGTGACCTGCCAGGTCAACAAGCGCACCACGCTGAGCAATGCCGAGGTGCTGGCAGCTTTCGAGCAGCACAAGGTGCAGCTGCTGCGCGCCGACTGGACACGCCAGGACCCGGCCATCACCCGGGCACTGCAATCGCTGGGGCGCAGCGGCGTCCCCGTCTACGTGCTGTACCTGCCCGGCAAGCCGCCTGTGGTGATGAGCGAGCTGCTCTCCAAGAGCGAGGTACTTGACGCACTCAAACAGATCTAGGCCATTGCTGCGCGCAGAGCATGACGCAATTCAGGCTGGCACCACCTCCTCGTGCAGACAGAGGTAGTTACCCTCCGTGTCCTTGAACCAGGCGGCCTTCTCGGACCCCAGCACGCAGACATGGTCGACAGTCTTGAAGTCAGGGAAGTCGTAGTCCTCAAACACCACACCCCGGCTTTGCAGTTCCCGAATGCTGGCAGCGATATCGGGCACCCGGAAGCTGATGGCCGTGTGCTCGGCCTTGGTACCGCCAGGCTTTGGAAACAGGGCCAGTGCACTACCGCCAACCAGGTAGACAAACTTTCCATCGGGCCGCAGCTCTCCTGGCTGCAGACCCAGGCCTTCCTCGTAGAAAGCACGAGCACGCGCCATATCCATCACCGGCAGCATCGTCGTCACAGCAGAATGGCTCAGCATAAGAACTCCTTTGCCCGGCGCTGCGGGGCCATGGCCCTGAGTCGAGCAGACCAAGCTTAGCCCCAGGAGTGGGCAGATGCCAGCCCCGGCAAGCTCACTGAACCTGGCGCAATCAACTTTACGACTGGGCACATCGGCCTCGCCCTGGTCAAACCGGCAATACCTGACATGGCTTCGGCCTGGAGTAGAGAGCGACTTCGAGCAGGCGCACAGTGCCTATGGCACAAACCATGCAAAAGCTCTAGACTGGAGAGGCCCACAAGCCAGGCGCAACCGCAGTTTCCAGCCTTTGCCAGCCTTGCACACGTTGACCACTGCGGACTGCCTGAACTGCACAGGAGGTAAGCCATGCATGCCAACCTTATCCACCAGCCGTCTCACAAACGTCTTTGCCTGTTGCGTGCACTGGCGCTGGCCAGTCTGGCAATAGCCGGTCTGGCCCTGCCCTTTGCCTGGGACGTCCTGGCCAGCATCAACAGCATGCCCAAGATGCACTGGTTGGAACAGGCACTGGCGCAGGTTCCTGCCTTCAGCTGGCTGATGATGTTTGTCTGGGGCGGAGCCATACCACTGGTCTTGCTCAAGAACATGGACCAGACGCCATCACACAAGCTTCGCACCACGGTGGTGATGCTGATCCTGATGTGGATCGCCGTCACCTGGTATGTGCACATGCCGGCCAGCAATCAGTGCAGCGCGCTTTATGTATCCTGGGATTGGGCCTGCTCGGTTCTGCAATGGGGCTACAGCATGAGTCTGGTGCTGTCCATTGCAGCCTATGCCTTCCTCATGCTGGGCCTGATGGTTACAGCGCTGGGCCTGTTTGCCGAAGGCCTGGAAGATGAGCCCAGCCACGCTGCATGACCCGTCCAGCCATCAAAAAAGCCTGTGGCATGACCACAGGCTTTTTGCATTCCGTCCTCGCCTCAGGCCTTCATGCGCCCGAACAGTCGGCGGTAGCGAGAGGGTAGATCCTGCATGCGCATCATGATGGGCAGATCGGCCGTATTGAAGTCGCTGTCCCAGGCCGGCGCCCCCAGCACCTTGGCGCCGGCACGCAGATAGCCCTGGATCAGCGCTGGCGGCTCGACCTTCAACGCATCAGCCGAGACATTGCTGATATGTGCCAGCTCCTCGGGCAGGGCTACGCGGGGGCGAACCTGCAACTCGGGCTCGGCCAGATGGCTCTGGCGCAGTTGCTGCCAGATGCGTGCCGGGCCTTCGCCATGGGCCAGGCCCGGGTACTGCATGGGAATGCTGGCGCAACCCACCATGGCTTCGAGCCGGTTGCGCTGCATGAATTCGGCCAACGCCCCCCAGAGCGCCAGAATCACGCCGCCCTGGCGATGCTCCGCGTGCACGCAGCTGCGCCCCAGCTCGACCATCTGCGCACGCCAGGCGTTGATGGGCGAGAGATCGAATTCCTGATCGCTGTACAGACCGCCGGCGCGCTGGGCCTGGGCGGGGGTCAGCAGACGATAGGTACCGATTACCTTGTTCTGCTCTTCATCGCAGACCATCAGATGCTCGCAGAAATCGTCAAAGACATCGATGTCGTGACCCGCCACGGGGGTCTGCAGCACAGCCCCCATTTCCTCGGCAAAGATCTGGTAGCGCAGGCGCTGAGCCTGGCGAACCTCGTCCAGATGCCGGGCCCAGCGCACCTGCAGGCGCAAAGCGGGCGCTGCAGCATGTGCGGGACTGACAGGGCGATGGGAAAGCGAGGGTGCCGATGACGGTGTCGTCGCGATGCTCTGGCCATTCAGCGCATCAAGAATCTCGGGATGCCTCATGTCTGCTTTCCTCCGGTGTTGGACGCAGTTGGCGGCCTGCCTGTGCCACACGGTGTGTCTGCGTGGCGTCATTGTGGAAAACGCAGATGAAGCCCACGAGACATTTGGATGACGGTTTCATGACAAGCCCTGGCAACGGCCATCGCTGCACAGAGAGCTGAAATGCTGCTCGGGATTGTGGTGAATGGGAAAGCCGGAGTGGGCGACAATCGGCATATGAGTTTCGCCCCCCTGACCAATGACACCTTCCTGCGCGCATGCCGTCGCCAGGCTACCGACTACACGCCCCTGTGGCTGATGCGCCAGGCGGGACGCTACCTGCCCGAGTACAAGGCCACCCGCGCCAGGGCCGGCAGCTTCATGGGCCTGGCCACCAATGTGGACTATGCCACCGAGGTGACCCTGCAGCCGCTGGATCGCTTCCCTCTGGACGCGGCCATTCTGTTCAGCGACATCCTGACCGTGCCCGACGCCATGGGCCTTGGTCTGTCGTTCGCCGAAGGCGAGGGGCCGCGCTTTGCCAAGGTCGTGCGCGACGAGGCCGCCGTGGCGGAGCTGGCCGTACCCGACATGGACAAGCTGCGCTATGTGTTTGACGCCGTCACCAATATCCGCAAGGTGCTCAATGGCCGTGTGCCGCTGATCGGCTTCTCGGGCAGCCCCTGGACTCTGGCCTGCTACATGACCGAGGGCAAGGGCAGCGATGACTACCGCACCGTCAAGTCGCTGATGTACTCGCGCCCCGACCTGATGCACCGCATCCTGGAAGTCAACGCCGACAGCGTGGCCGCCTACCTGAACGCCCAGATCGATGCCGGCGCCCAGGCCGTGATGATTTTTGACAGCTGGGGCGGCGTGCTGGCCGACGGCGCTTTCCAGGAATTCAGCCTGGCCTATACCAAGCGCGTGCTGGCTCAGCTCAAGCGCACCGGCGTGGACGGCAGCGACGTGCCCCGCATCGTCTTCACCAAGGGCGGTGGTATCTGGCTGCCCGACATGAAGGACATCGACTGCGAAGTGCTGGGTCTGGACTGGACGGCCAATCTGGGCAAGGCTCGCGCCATCGTGGGCGGCGAGGTCGGCGGCCCAGGCAAGGCGCTGCAGGGCAATATCGACCCCAATGTGCTGTTTGCCGCACCCGAGCAGGTCGCCGCCCAGGCGCGTGCCGTGCTGGACAGCTTTGGCAAGCCCCATACCGACAAGAGCACCACCGGCCCCACCCACATCTTCAATCTGGGTCACGGCATCAGCCAGTTCACCCCACCCGAACATGTGGCCGCGCTGGTCGAAGCTGTGCACAGCCACTCGCGCCTGCTGCGCACAAAGGGCTGATTCCCCTGCAACGAGTGCCTTCCCAGGCGTTTGTTGCAGAACAACGGGCCCAATCACCCGATAAGATCAAATGGTTATTGAACGACAATTGCCGGCCTGAGATGCAGCAAAGCGGCAGCAAATCATTGATTTCAAATCACTAAATCTCGGACCCTGAAAAATTCGGCGCCAGCAGTGCTTGGCGCTTTTTTATTTTTTCATCCACCTTGGCATCGATTGACGGAAGTTATCCACATATGAGTGCTTCAAGATAAGTGCATGCCTCATGGCTGCTGGCTCTAGTGCTATTTTTTGAGAAGTTAAGGACTTTGCACCGCGGTTTGAAAGCATTTAGGTTTAGGGAGCTTCTCGGTTGACAGTGACTCGCCGCCTGATTTATGCACAGATATGGCAAAGCAGACTCCCTGCCAACACTCCGCCGAAGCAAGCTCCTCATCGCCTCATGAATACATATAAGTCTTTGTTTTAAATAAATTAATTCTTCAACTGCTCAACCATCCTGCAGGCTTAAAAACACGAACAGGACTTGCCCAGGCCTTTCTCGCACATTGTTTCTCACAAAGTTATCCACAGAACGCAAAGCCTTTGCAGGCCTCAAAATCTGCTATAGCTCTGAGGAACCGCGGCCTCTGCAGCGCCTTCCCCTGATCCAACTCCATGTCCCATATCGTTTACGTTGCCGTCCAGACCCCTGCCCACAGCGCCGTAGGTGATCTGTTGAGCTACGTTAGCGATGCATGGCTGGAGCCCGGCACCTTGGCGCGCGTTCCTCTGGGAAAAAGAGAGTTGCTGGGTGTGGTCTGGGATACACCCGCTGCCCCCGAAGCCATTCCAGACGGGGTGGAACTACGCAGCATTGCCGGCCTGCTGCAGGGCATAGAACCGCTGAACCAGGCCTGGCGACGGCTGGTGGCTTTTGCCGCGCACTATTACCAGCGCAGCTTGGGCGAGATTGCCGTCACCGCCTTGCCACCTCAGTTGCGCGATATGTCGCCCGAACAACTGGCACGGCGGCTGGCTCCGCCCAAGACAGTCAAGACGCCAGCCGGCAAGCGCAAGAAGGCACAAGCCACCGAAGCAGCGCAAGCGAGCACCGAGACGATGGATCACACGCCGGACGCCAGCAGCGCAACGCCTTGGGTCGCACTCAGCGCCGAGCAATCCTCGGTTTTCGAGCAAATTGAGCAAAACCCAGGCCCGTTCCTGCTCTACGGCAGCACGGGCAGCGGCAAGACCGAGGTTTATCTGCGCGCAGTGCAAGCCGTGCTGGACGCCAACCCAGAGGCCCAAGCCCTGGTGATGGTGCCAGAGATCAACCTCACGCCTCAGCTGGAAGAGCGATTTGTCGCCCGCTTCGTGCCTCAGTACGGCAAGGACGCCGTAGTCAGCATGCACAGCGGCATGACCAACCCGCAGCGCCTCAAAAGCTGGCTGGCCGCTCACACGGGCCGCGCCCGCATCGTACTGGGTACGCGCATGGCTATTTTTGCCAGCGTGCCGCATCTGGCGCTGATCGTAGTCGACGAGGAACATGACGCCAGCTACAAGCAGCAGGAAGGCGCGCGCTATTCGGCGCGCGATCTGGCCATCTGGCGCGGGCGCGATACCGGCGCCAAGGTCATTCTGGGCAGCGCCACCCCGTCGCTGGAGAGCTGGCATGCCTCGGAACCCGATGTCGGCCGCTACCTGCGCCTGCATATGCCCAGCCGCATCGGCGCGGCCGGATCAGGCGCGGCCGGCTCCGGCGCGGCCAGCCTTCCCAGGGTGAGAATGGTGGACATGGGCCAGCAGCCCAAACGCGCCGTGTTCTCGCCTCCGCTGATCGAGGCCATCACCGAGCGCGTCAAACGCGGCGAGCAAAGCCTGATTCTGCTCAACCGCCGAGGCTTTGCCCCCGTGCTGTTCTGCGCCGACTGCAACTGGAAAAGCGACTGCCCCCATTGCAGCGCTCACCAGGTCTTTCACAAGGGCGACCGCACGCTGCGCTGCCACCACTGCGGCTTTACCCAGCGTGTACCGTTTGCCTGCCCCAGCTGCGGCAACCCCGACATCCTGCCACTGGGCAAGGGCACGGAGCAGTTGCAGGAAGAGCTGGAGCGGCTGCTGCGCAATGTGCAGCGCCCCGACGGCAATCCTGCCCGCGTGGCGCGCATCGACGCCGACACCACCAAGGCCAAGGGCAGCCTGGAGCAGCAGCTGGCCCAGGTGCATGCCGGCGATGTGGATGTGCTGGTAGGCACCCAGATGGTGGCCAAGGGCCATGACTTTCGGCGCATCACGCTGGTGGCGGCCGTACAACCCGACAGCGCGCTGTACTCCAGCGACTATCGCGCCCCGGAGCGGCTCTTCTGCCTGCTGATGCAGGCCGCCGGGCGTGCCGGGCGCGACGCGCAATATGTGAAGGCCCAGGGCAGCCATCCGGAAATGTGGATTCAAAGCCACGACCCGCAAAACGCCGTCTACACCGCACTGCGCAAGCATGACTACCCGGCGTTTGCCAGGCAGCAGCTCAAGGAACGGCTGGATGCCGGCATGCCGCCCTATGCCTTCCAGGCCATAGTCCGGGCCGATGCACGCACCCAGGAAGCCGCCCAGGCGTTTCTGAATGCCGCCACCCAGGTCGCAAGAGAGGCCAAACTGCCTTATCTGGACGAGGTGTTCATCTACCCGCCCATCCCCATGGCGGTGCAGCGCGTGGCCAATGTGGAGCGCGCCCAGATGCTGCTGGAAGCCGGCAACCGCAGCGCCCTGCTGCGCTTTCTGAATGCCTGGCAGCAGTATCTGCACTGGCTGCGCACCCTGCCCGAGCACAGGCCGCTGGTGCGCTGGCTGGTGGATGTGGATCCGCTCAGCATCTAAAGTCGTCTGAAGTTTAAGGTTTTTAGCTCTTCAGCCCTTTACCCATAAGCGCTGACAGCTATCAATTTATATAAACCGCAGACGCTTGGCAAATCCATCGGGATTTGCGCGAATGGGCAAACCGGCATGGCTATTGCATTGTGTGAAGTTCGGCTCCACAAGAGGCCGCTTCATTCAATCACGGAGCACTACTTCATGCAAAAACAAGTCTTCCGCCAGTCCTTGCTGGCCGCCACCATTGCCGTTCTGGGCGTTCTGTCCGCCCCCGGCGCAGCCCTGGCGCAGGATGCATCGCCTGCGGCCGCGCAGGCGGCCAAGGCGCAGGCGGCCAAGCCCAATGTGGTGGTGCTGGCCACGGGCGGCACGATTGCGGGTGCCGGTGCCTCGACCGTCAACAGCGCTACCTACACGGCCGCCAAGGTACCTGTGGACAAGCTGCTGGCCGGCCTGCCCGAGCTGACCCAGATCGCCAATGTGCGCGGCGAGCAGGTGTTCCAGATCGCTTCCGAGAGCTTTACCAACGACAATCTGCTGACCCTGGCCAAGCGTGTCTCGCAACTGGCCAAGCAGTCCGATGTGGACGGCATTGTCATCACCCACGGCACGGACACGCTGGCCGAGACGGCCTACTTCCTGAGTCTGACCGTGCACACCGACAAGCCCATTGCCGTGGTCGGCAGCATGCGCCCGGGCACGGCCTTGTCCGCCGATGGCGCGCTGAATCTGGTCAATGCCGTCAGCGTGGCCGGCTCCAAGGACGCCAGGGGCAAGGGGGTCTTCGTCACCATGAATGACGAGATCAACACCGCCCGCGATGTGAACAAGGACATCAACATCCAGACCGGTGCCTTCAAGAGCCAGTGGGGCCCGCTGGGCATGGTCGTCGAGGGCAAGAACTACTGGTTCCGCGCCCCCGTCAAGCGCCACACCATGAACTCCGAGTTCAACATCGACAACATCGACAAGCTGCCTCAGGTGGACATCGTCTATGCCTACGGCAGCGTTCAGCCCACGGCCGTGAATGCCCTGGTCGATGCCGGTGCCAAGGCCATCGTCCATGCCGGCACCGGCAATGGCTCGGTGGCCGACCGCATGGTCAAGCCGCTGCAGGATGCACGCGGCAAGGGCGTGCTCATCGTGCGCTCGTCACGCGTTCCCTACGGCTTTGTGCTGCGCAATGCCGAGCAGCCCGACGACAAGTACGACTGGGTGGTCGCCCACGATATGCGCCCCGAAAAGGCACGCCTGCTGACCATGCTGGCGCTGACCAAGGGCGCCAACACCAAGGAACTGCAGCGGATGTTCTGGGAGTATTGAACACTCCCCCTGAGGCGCTTCGCGCCTTCCCCCTCTCTGGCGCTGAGCGCCGGAGGGGGACGACACCCTCGCTGCGGGGCGGCGGGGCCGCCTAGGCCCTTGCTCGGTGTCTCTTTGTTGAGGTGTGTGTTTGATTTACGGTTTTTAGCCAAAACAGCGGTTTGCACAGGCTGGTCTTGTGCAAGCCGCTCTTGTTTTGGATCAGGTCATCAGCGCCACGGCGGCGGAGAAGCTGAGGAAAGCCAGGCTGGTCGATACCAGAATGATGCGCGCCACGCGGCCGCTGTGGGCGCCGTAGCGCTCGGTCAGCAGCGACACATTGCTGGCCGAGGGAAGAGCCGCCAGCAGCACCAGCACCACCAGGGTTTCGTACTGGAGCCCCTGGCCCATGGAGATTGCGGCCAGTCCGACGGCCCAGACCAGCAGCGGATGGACGACCAGCTTGGCCAGCGCAATCGGCACATAGTCGCGCGCAGCCACGCGCTCGTGGCTGTTCATCTGCGAGCGCGCCAGCACGGCTCCTATGGTGAACAATGCCACCGGCGAAGCTGCGGCAGCCAGCATGGCCACGGTCTTGTCCACCGGACCGGGCAATACCCAGCCCATGGCCGACGCCAGACCGCCCAGCAGAATCGACCAGGGCATGGGATTGGATGCCATGCCCTTGAGCGAATTACGCACCGCCAGCCAGATTCCTTGCCCTCCCGCCAGATCAAGCCGCGACAGTGCAATGCAGGCCGAGGTGGTGATGACCATGTCGATGGCCATGGTCACGATCACCGGGCCCGCGCTCTGCGTGCCCAGCAGCGCCGCCAACATGGGGACGCCCATGAAACCGGTGTTGGGAAACGCGGCCACCAAAGCGCCGAATGCGGCATCGTTCCAGCCCAGGCGTGCGCGTGTCAGCAGCACGGTCGCGCCCACCATCAGCGCTGCACAGAGCAGATAGACCAGGGTGACGTTGATGTCGAGCAACTGATGAATCGGTGTCTGCGCGCCAAAGCGGTACAGCATGCAGGGCAGCGCGAAGTACAGCACAAAAGCATTGAGGCCGGGGATCGCGGCCTGGGGCAGAATGCCGCGCCATGTGGCGGCAAAGCCGCAGGCCACCAGCGCAAAGAAGGGAAAGGTGATGAGTAGAACGGACAGCACCGGCAAATTGTGACAGCGCCCGGCTCCAACCCTCTCACGGCCTTCGATGAAAGTTTTTCAGTGCAGACCTACCCAAAAACAAAGCCTGCGCAAGGCAGGCTGCTGTGACAGGTACAAGGACAGCGCGTCAGAGCCTGAGTTCCTTTTCCACATCTGCAGTCTTGCGGCGCGCCAGCGCCAGGTTGGCACGAGCCTTGTCCAGCACCAGATAGAAGAACACGCCGTCATTGGCGGCCACGGGACGGATGATGTGATATTGCTTGCCCAGAGTGATCAGTATGTCGTCGATCTGGTCGTTGAGATTGAGCATGCGCATGGTCTTGATCTTGGCACGCACGACCTCGGTGTTGCCGGCCGCAGCCAGCTCCATGTCCACGCCGCCGCCTACGCTGCCCATCAGCATGCCGCTGGAGCTGTCCACGAGAGCGCCACAGACAGCACCGTCTGTGGTCATCAGAGCGTTCAGAGAATCCTGGATAGAGGCCATAAATCCACCTTTTGAGAAAAAAAGCAAGACAAGGAACTCGTGCGCCAGATGCGCACCCACTCAGACTCAGAACTCCAGTGAACCTGTGATCAAGAGGGCAGGTACCCTGTGGCGACCTCACCGGCCGCCCAGAGCGCGCGACCCAGCAAGGCGTTCTGATCCACCACCAGGCAGAGAACGGCCGGGAAGGAGCCGCTCACCGCCTGGAAGACCACCGTGCCCGACTCCGTCTCGAAAGTCAGGCGCTTGCAATCCCTGTGTCCGATCTCATTGGCCACGGCCTTGGCCATGGCCATGAGCGAGCCCGCCATGGCCGACAGTCGCTCGGTCGGCAGTTCGCTGCGAATGCGCAGCGCAGCAATCTCGAAACCGTCTGGGGTACAGAGCAAGGCGATGTGGACGCCCGCCACCGGGGCAACCACGCGCGCCAGGATTTCCTGACCTGCCTCCACGGCATGTGGCGGAATCACGAGGGAGGTATGGGTCTTCATAGCGTCTGACTTTGCAAGGACAGCAGCGATGCCAGCACGCTCAGGGCATCCAGCATCTGCTGGCGATCGCGTGGATCGACCTCAACAAGCGGGGTGAGGTCATGGCCTTTGGCAACCAGGGCCGAGCTGAATGCTTCCATCCTTGCTCCGCTGGCGGGACGGCAACTCAGAATGACCATCAATGGCGCCTGATCCAGCTCTGCGATCCCCGTCAGCATCTCGCAGGCGTAGTCCACCGCGCCTACATCGTTGACGTCCACCATCAGCAGCGCTCCCACCGATGCAGAAAGCACCCAGCGGCGCACGAAATCGAAACGATCCTGACCGGGGCTGCCTACCAGTTGCAATCGCTCGCCAGAGCCCAGGTCGATCTCGCCAAACTCCGCCCCTACCGTGGTGAACTCCTTGCCGTGTGTCGCCTTGTCCAGGTTGCGCACATCGCTGCCCGCCATGAATTCCCCGCACAGGCTGCGCAGCGCCGTGGTCTTGCCGATGCCCATGGGCCCCAGAAGACTCACCCGCAGCAGGCCCTGACCAGGCTGCATGGGCATGAAAGATGTCATGTACGTCCTCCACGGGTAATCCAGCCCGTCAGCCTGCTGAGCCATTGACGCGTCACGGAAGCGGCCGGCTGCTTCTGGGTAGTTGATTTCTGCGCAGCAGAGGGTTCCTCGGAGCCGCGCAGACTGCAGCGCAGGACTGCCTGAACCTGAGGCAGGGACAGCAGGGTCGATAGTTGCGATATCTCAATGCCGGCGTGCTCCGCCAGCGATCTGGCATCGATAGGCCCACGCGCGAGCAGCGCCAGCACGCGCATGTTCTGCGCGCTGTTGTCGCTGCCAGGCAAAGCAACCCAGGATTTGATTTGAAAGCAATGCGTACAGTCGACTCCCTGCAACTGAAGCTCTTGCAAGGCACGCTGCGGCGACAGGGGCTCACCGTCCCTGTGCCGGGCCCTCCAGTCCATGAGGAAAACCGCGGCACGATCGAGCATGTCGATCAGGTCGGACAACGTGAAGTCCACATCAAGATGTACTACCCAGCCCTGGGAAGAACGCCCCAGCGGCTGCATGGCCGGCTCGCCGCCGATATAGACCACGCAAGGAGCTCTCGCCTCTGCCCTGGCCAGCAGGCTCTCCAGCCCTTCAATCACCAGCACTTCGGCCGCATGGCGCGGAACCTGACGCCAGCCGGAAAGCGACTTGCGCGCGGCGACTGCGAACAGCGCTTCAAAGCGCTGCTGCACGGCAGGCGTCCAAAGTTCTGCGGCCAAGCTCACTTCACCGATGGTTCTCGCCATGCACAACACCCTGAGGGTTGAGGAAAAGACCATGAATCCCTCAACCATCGAAAATTCGCTGGCGCTATCGGGATCAAGGCCGGAACAATGCAATCTTCACGCTACACAACTAACACCTTATTACAACAATTATTCAAGTAACAGGAGAGCGCACGTGTAGGTGAAACGCTCGCTGAGTCCCTGATTTTTGTCAGTTGTGAGCGCTGTCATCAGGGCTCTTTACAGCGAAGCGGTATGCTCCCAGTCCTTGTTTTTGATGATGGGTCACTCTGCTTCATGTCTGCTGGTCTCAACCTCGCTCAGCTCCAGGCCGTGCATTACACCGAAGGTCCATGCCTTGTTCTGGCAGGCGCCGGCTCGGGCAAGACCCGTGTGATTACGCACAAGATCGGCCGTCTGATCGAAACCGGTCTGGCGCCACGCCGCATTGCCGCCATCACCTTTACCAACAAGGCCGCCGCGGAAATGCGCGAACGCGCCGCAGGTCTGATAGGCCGCCAGGCCAAGGAGGTGCTGATCTGCACCTTCCACTCGCTGGGCGTGCGCATGGTGCGCGAGGACGGCCACATTCTCGGTCTCAAGCCTCAGTTCAGCATTCTGGACACCGACGACGTCACCGGCATCCTCAAGGACTGCGCGGGCGGCACCACCGATGTGGCGACGGCCCGCCAGTGGCAGTGGACCATCAGCGGCTGGAAGAATCAGGGCTGGGACAGTCGCAAGGCCCTGGCCATGGCACAGGACGACAACGAACGCAGCACCGCTCTCATCATGCAGCGCTATGAAGAGCGCCTGACCGCCTACCAGAGCGTGGACTTCGACGACCTGATCGGCATGCCCATGCGCTTGCTGCGCGGCCACCCCGAGGTGCGCGAGAAATGGCAGCGCCTGCTGGGCCACGTGCTGGTGGACGAATACCAGGACACCAATGCCACGCAGTACGAGCTGCTCAAATTCCTGGTGGGCGAGCGCGCCCACTTCACGGCGGTGGGAGACGATGATCAGTCGATCTACGGCTGGCGCGGCGCCACGCTGGACAATCTCAAGAAGCTGCCCGTGGACTTTCCGCAGCTCAAGGTCATCAAGCTGGAGCAGAACTACCGCTCCACCAGCGCCATCTTGCGCGCCGCCAACAATGTGATCGGCCCCAACCCCAAGCTGTTTCCCAAGACACTGTTTTCGGAACTCGGCGAGGGCGAACCCGTGCGCATCGTCGACTGCGACACCGAAGAGCATGAGGCCGAGCGCGCCGTGGCCCGCATTCAGGGCCTGCGCGCCAATATGAACCCGCAGCCCGCGTGGAAGGACTTCGCCATCCTCTACCGCGCCAACCACCAGGCCAAACCCTTCGAGAAGGCACTGCGCAAGGCCAACATCCCCTACAAGGTCTCGGGCGGCACCAGCTTTTTCGACCGCGCCGAGATCAAGGACCTGTGCGCATGGTTCCGTCTCTGGATCAACAACGACGACGACCCCGCCTTTCTGCGCTCCATAGGCACGCCCAAGCGCGGCATCGGTCACACCACGCTGGGCAAGCTCGGGGAATTCTCTGCCGCGCACAAGCTCAGCATGTTCGGCTCGCTGTTCAATGCGATGCTGGAGGAGGCGCTGCCGCGCAAGGCCTTCGAAAGCCTGCTGGAATTCGGCCGCTACATCAACGACCTGGAATACCGCGCCCGCCACACCCTGGGCTTTGAAGCCTCGCGCAGCTTCCTGATCGACTGGCTCAAGGAAATTGGCTACGAACAGTATCTGTATGACAGCGAAGACAGTGAGTCTGTCGCCGCCGCGCGCTGGAGCAATGTGCTGGAGTTCTGCGACTGGATGGCCCAGCGCGCCGGTGGTCAGATAGAAGATGCCGCAGGCGCCGGCCCCCAGACCGAGGTCAAGAGCCTGCTGGAGGTCTCGCAGAACATCGCGCTGCTGTCCACCATCAGCGAGCGCGAGAAGGAGCAGGACATGGTCGTGCTCTCCACCCTCCATGCCTCCAAGGGCCTGGAATGGCCCCATGTCATGCAGGTCGGCGTGACCGAGGGCATGCTGCCGTTCAAGCTGGACGACGACGACGGCAAGCAGCAAAAGGTCAGCGATGAAACGGCAGCGCGGCTGCAGGAAGAACGCCGCCTGATGTATGTGGGCATCACCCGCGCCCAGCGCACGCTGGCCGTGAGCTGGACCAAGCGCCGCAAGAAAGGCCGCGAGATGGTGGCCTGCCAGCCCAGCCGTTTCATCAAGGAAATGGGACTGGACGCAGCCACGGCCAAGGAAGACCCGCGCGAGAAGCTGCGCAAGCTGCGCGAGGAATTTGCCGCACGCAAGAACCAGGCGGCGCCGGGCGCCGCCAACTGAAGACCCGAGATGACTTTGAGAACTCTGATTTTCATAGCTGCCAGCGCTTTTTCCATAAGCGCTTTTTCCCAGTTTGACTCCAGATCTGCCAGCACTTGCCCGCAAGACTGGCAGATGAGCGACAAGCAGCTGCAAGGTGAATGGACAGGCTCCGTCGCCGGCAGCGAAGAAACCGCCCACATGGTGCTGGGCCCGCATCCCGAATGGGAAGGCAATGTCAAGGGCAGCATCAGCCGCCGGGGGGGCAGCCACCCCATGGTGGGCGATGTGAATGAGGGCACGGTCACGCTAGAAGAAAGCGCAGACGGCTCACGCATCACCGGCACCTGGCTGGGCGAGGTGGTCGACGGCAGCTGCGGTACAGAAATTCACGGCAGTTACCAGGAGGGAGAAAATGTTCCACCACGTGCGTTCATCATGCGCAAGGCCCAACCCTGAGCGGGGCTGGGTGTTGCCAACCGCAACCGGCCTGTGCATTGATTGATTCCATGAGTATTCGCTTTTTTACCCCGCACCCCCTGACCCTGAGCATCGGCCTGGCGCTGGTCGGCAGCCTGAACCCAGCTACCGCCAAAAGCGCAGAACTACCCTCCCCCGAAAACTGGCAGCAATGCGCAGCCACCACCAGCAACACCGACCGTCTGGCATGTTTTGACGCCTGGGCAATCAAGCAAAGCCCGGCTGTTGCTCCACCCGCTACCAGCTGGAGTGCCCCTGCGGCCAGCGCACAAGCAGCACCGGACCCTGCCTCGGCGAACCACGCCGCACCAGCCAGCTCAGCGGTGGCAATCACGGCCGGCTCCGACAGCGGCCTGGGCCTCTCTCCCACCAACGGCGGCTGTCGCGATCCTCGCTACACCGAGGTTTCGCGCTACTACGAACTGGAGCCCGGCACGGACTGCGGCACCTTCAACTTCCGCGGCTACCGCCCCATGTCCGTTTCCGTGGTCGTCGGCGACGAGGTCAATCAGCAGCCCTATTCGCCCAGCCGCGGCTTTGCGACCGAGCAGCCTTATCAAAAGCATGAGATGCGTCTGCAGCTCTCGGCCCGTACCAAGATTGCCTCCGGCCTGCTGACCGGTCCCACCTCGTCGGGCAAGGATTCGCTGTGGTTTGGCTATACCCAGCAGTCCTACTGGCAGCTGTTCAATGGCGATATCTCGCGCCCCTTCCGCACCACCGACCACGAGCCCGAGGTGTTCTACGTCTACCCGACGGACGCCCAGCTTCCGCTAGGCTGGCGCTGGCGCTACTCGGGCATAGGCATAGCGCATCAGTCGAACGGCCAGAGCAACCCGCTGTCGCGCAGCTGGAACCGCTGGTATCTGATGACCGGGGCCGAGCTGGGCAACCGCTTGCAGCTGCATCTGAAAGCCTGGCAGCGCATGAAGGAAAGCGCGCTCGAGGACGACAACCCCCATATCCAGGACTACATCGGTCGCGGCGAAGTCAAGCTGGGCTGGAACGTCAACGAGCAGAACTACCTGGGCCTGACCGCACGAGGCTCGCTGGGCCAGGGCAAGGGCTCCGGTCGCATCGAGTGGCTGCGCACCCTGGGCGAAGGCTGGAACGGCGGCAAGAGCAATCTGCGCCTGCATGTTCAGCTGTTCAGCGGCTATGGCGACAGCCTGGTCGACTACAACAACAAGCGCACGGTACTCAGCGTGGGCCTGAGCCTGCTGGACTTCTGAAGCCGGCTTCGCTCTCTGCCGCCGGGCCGAGCCGTGATTTACGCCAGAAAACCAGAAGCCCGGGCTTGAGCCACCAGCAGTTCGGTAAACCGCGCATAGCCTGCGGCATTGGCATGTACCTGATCGGCGCGCAAGGCGCTATTGCCCAGCACCTCGCTCCAGGCATCGGGCAGCAATGCCACCCGGTTGTCCTTGGCCAAGGTTTGGTAGATGGCGTGATCCTTCATGCGCCCCGTCAACGCCGCACCCAGGCTCAGCTCCGGCACGGCCACCAGCAGCACGGGCGTCGCCCTGGCTTTGCACAGCTGCAGCATGCGCGTGATCTCGCCTTGCACGACTTGCTCGCTCCTGCGCTGCAGCCAGTCGTTGCCACCAGCGCACAGAATCGTCAAAGATGGCCTGTGCTCATCGAGCAGCCCCGGCAGGCGGTCCGCAATCTGTTTGCTGGTCTCGCCAGAAACACCGGCATTCACCACCTTCCAACCCGTGCGCTCGGCCAGCAGGCTGGGGTAGCCGGCATCTGCATTGGCTCCGACACCTTGCGTCAAGGAGTCTCCAAGCGCCAGCACGGTAGCCCCGACAGGAACGACAGCGGCCTTGGGTGTCTTCTTGCCACAGGCACCTAGCAGCATGGCGCCCCCCGTCAGCAATGCTGCGGCACGCATGCCTTGAAGAACATGGCGTCGGTACGGGTCAAATATCGGTTTCATGGCATCTCACAAAACAGCGGGTTTGCAAGGGCTGGAAGGCAGCTCCTTGGGCGCGAGGATAGCTCAGCCTCCGCCGCCCCAATGCAGACCGCGCTGCACGACGGTAAAACTGCAAAGCAGCAGCCGTAAGAAAACCGCTGCGCCCAAGGCCCAGCGGCTATGCATGCGCAGATTGCCAATCAGTCGGGCACGACTGCAGTCACCTCGATCTCCACCTTGGCCCGGTCCTCGATCAAGGCCGCCACCTGCACGGCCGTCATGGCTACGTTGAATGAACCAATCAGCTCGCGATAGGCCTTGCCGATCTCGGCCTGCTGAGCCAGATATTCCTTCTTGTCGGTGATATACCAGGTCATGCGCACGATGTGTTCAGGCCTGGCTCCCCCTGCCTGCAGCACCTCGACGATATTGTGCAGAGCCTGTCTCGCCTGCGCCGCGAGATCGTCGGTATGAAACCGGCCCTCGGCGTCCCAGCCAATCATGCCGGCAACATAGATCTGGCGGCCGCTGACGGCCACGCCATTCGCATATCCCTTGGGCCGAGGCCAGCCCGGAGGCAGCAGTACTTGCATGTTCAACTCCTGTTTTCTGTTGGATTGAATGAACTTTGCCAACGCTCGATTGCGTGGCGGATATGTTGCGGCGCAGTGATGGCCTGATGGGTTTGAAGACTGGTGAAGACCAGCACTTTCTGCGCCATCACGCGCAGCTGTCCCTCAGGACCTCTGCAATCCACATCGAGCGTCAACGAACGATTGCCCAGCTTGGCAACCGACAGGCCCAGACTCACGGTTTCGCCCATGCGGGTGATGGCACGAAAGTCGCATTCCAGATGCACGATGGGCAGGCCCACCTTGTCCTTGTGCAGCATGTCCGCATAGCTCAGGCCCAGCGCCTGGTTGAACCAGTCTTCGACCAGCCCGTTGAACAACACCAGATATTGGGGAAAGAAGATGATGCCCGCCGGATCGCAGTGCGCAAAACGAATCGGCACCTGCGTCACAAAGCGTTTTGAAGCCATTGCCACTTCATTCATACGCAAACAATTCCTTCAGCAAAATCTGCCTGCAGCGCTTTTCAATCAGGCGCATGCAGCTTTAAGAAACATAGCAATCAGGGTTGATTCAGGCGAAAGCGCTGCAACTTGCCCGTGGCCGTGCGCGGCAGTTGATCGACGAACTGCACAGCCCGTGGATATTTGTAGGGAGCGACCTGGCTCTTCACAAAATCCTGCAGCTCCATGACCATGGCATCGCTGGCCACATGGCCGGCACGCAGCACCACAAAAGCCTTGACGATCTGGCCTCGCTCGCTGTCGGCCACGCCAATCACCGCGCATTCCGCCACAGAGCCGTGCTGCATCAGGGCCTCTTCGACTTCAGGCGCAGCGATGTTGTATCCGGCCGAGATGATCATGTCGTCGGTGCGTGCCTGATAAACGAAATAGCCGTCGACATCCATCAGATAGGCATCGCCCGTCAGGTTCCAGCCCCGGCTCACATACTTGGCCTGACGGCTGTCGTTGAGATAGCGGCATCCCGTTGGCCCCTGCACGGCCAGCCTGCCCACGGTGCCGGGCGGCACCTCGAGCCCCCCATCATCCACCACCTTGGCACGATAGCCGGGCACGGCCTTGCCGGTGGCACCGGGACGAGCCTCCTCTTCGCGGTGCGAGATGAAGATGTGCAGCATCTCGGTAGAACCGATGCCGTCAATGATTTCAATACCGGTCGCATCCTTCCACAGCGCGCGTGTGGAGGCGGTCAAGGCCTCGCCCGCCGACACGCATTTGCGCAACCGGGTGCGGCGGATGCGTTCGCCCTGCTGGGCCATCACACGGTAGGACGTAGGCGCCGTGAACACCACACTGGCACCAAATCGCTCAATGCCATCGACCAATTGCACGGGGCCGGCTTTCTCCAGCAAGGCCATGCTGGCTCCGATGGACATAGGGAACAGCACCTGCCCGCCCAGCCCGAAAGTGAATGCCAGCGGCGGACTGCCTATGAACACATCGTCGGCATTGGCACGCAGCGTATGCACGGGCCAGCAGGCGCAGACTGCCATCACATCGCGATGGAAATGCATGGTGGCCTTGGGCACGCCCGTGGTGCCCGAGGTGAAGCCCAGCAGGCAGGTATCGGTCGCGGCAGTTTCCACGGCCTGGAAGTCATCGCCCGCCTGCTCCATCAGACGCTCCAGTGCATCGGCTTCCACGCTGTTGAAATAGCGCACGGCCTTGAGCGTGCTGGTTCTTTCCTGTGCACCCTGTACCTCGGTGCGCAGCGCCGCATCGCACAGCGCATGGCTGATTTGCGCTATGTCGATGATGGTGGACAGCTCCTTGGCCCGCAACAGCGGCATGGCGGCCACGGCAATGCCCCCAGCCTTGATGACGCCAAACCAGCAGGCCACCATCATGGGATTGTTGGGTGCGCACAGCAACACGCGATTGCCGGGCTGCAGTCCCAGCTCCTGCGTCAGCACATTGGCGATGCGATTGGCCTTGAGCTGCAGATCCGCATAGCTCCAGCGCAGGCCTTCGGCCTGAATGCACAAACGGTCGCCGCGCCCTTCGCTCACATGTCTATCCAGCAGCTCCACGGCACAGTTAAGGCGCTCGGGGAACCGCAGCTCGGGCAGCTCGAAAATGAACTCGGGCTGCTGCTCGGGTGGCGGCAGGTTGTCGGCAGCAAAGGTATCGATATGCGCGGTGTACGACATGATTCCGATCTTTCAGTCAAAAATAGGATCAAACGCTTGATACAAAAGCGCCATCAGCTATGACTTTTGATAAGTTCACGCCCAATGATGAGCTGCTGCACCTCGGTCGCGCCTTCGTAGATGCGCAGGGCGCGAATCTCCCGGTAAAGGCGCTCCACGGGCTGCTCGCTGACCACGCCCAGGCCGCCCCAGATCTGCACGGCGGCATCGATCACCTGCTGGGCGTTTTCCGTCGCCGTCATCTTGGCCATGGCGGCCTCCCGTGTCACGTTCTCGCCCTGGTCACGCAACCAGGCTGCGCGATAGGTCAGCAGCGCCGCGCTGTCGATCTGCGTGGCCATCTGCGCCAGCTTGGCCTGGGTGAGCTGAAAATCAGCCAGCACGCCGCCGAACATCTTGCGGCTGGTCACGCGCTGCAAGGCCTCATCCATGGCACGACGCGCAAAGCCCAGCGATGCGGCGGCCACCGAGGTACGGAACACATCGAGCGTGCGCATCGCCACCTTGAAGCCCTCGCCGGCCACCCCAACGAGCTGGGAGGCAGGCACGCGGCAGTTCGAGAACGTCAAACGCGCCAGCGGGTGCGGTGCGATGACGTTGATACGCTCGGCAATCTCAAAGCCCGGAGTGCCGGCCTCCACAATCAGCGCCGACAGGCCCCGCGAACCCGCAGCCTCGCCGGTGCGCACAAAGACGACATAGAAGTCGGCAATGCCGCCGTTGGAGATCCAGGTCTTCTCGCCGTTGATCACATAGTGATCACCCTCCAGCCTGGCCTCGCAGGCCATGGCCGCCACGTCCGAGCCGGCGTCGGGCTCCGACAGTGCAAAAGCGGAAATCGCCTCGCCCCTGGCCACCAGGCTCAGATAGCGCTTTTTCTGCTCCTCGCTGCCCGCCAGAGAGATCGCCCCCGAGCCCAGACCCTGCATGGCAAACGCAAAGTCGGCCAGCCCGCCGTGGCGCGCCAGAGTCTCCCGGATCAGGCAGATGGCTCTGGTGTCGATCTGCTCCCCCGCGCCGCCATAGGCCGTACCAGCAACTGCATGCCGCAGCCACCCGGCCTCGCCCAGGGCCTTGACCAGTTTGCGGCATTCGGCATCCACATCGGGGCCATGCGCATGCGCAATGTTCTGCCTGGCCCAGGCATCCAACGACTGGGCCAGACGAGCGTGATGGGCTTCAAAAAAAGGCCATTTCAGATAGCTGGTGTCTGCCATATCAGTTTCCTTGAAAGACTGGCTTTTGCTTGGCCACGAACGCGTGATAGGCACGCGAGAAATCCTCGGTCAGCATGCACAGGGCCTGGGCCTGGGCTTCGGCTTCGATAGCCTGCTCTATGGTCATGGCCCATTCCTGGTGCAGCATGGTCTTGGTAATGCCATTGGCAAAGCTGGGACCGGCAGCCAGGTCGGCGGCCAGCTTCTGCGCATCGGCCAGCAAGCTCTCGGGTTCGCACAGACGGTTGAAGAAGCCCCAGCGTTCGCCCTCCTCACCACCCAGGCTGCGTCCCGTATAGAGCAGCTCGCTCGCACGGCCCTGGCCAATGATGCGCGGCAGCATGGCGCAGGCCCCCATGTCGCAGCCCGCCAGCCCCACGCGGTTGAACAGGAATGCGGTCTTGCTGCGCGCAGTGCCAAGGCGCATGTCCGAGGCCATGGCCATGATGGCCCCAGCACCCGCACATACGCCATCGATTGCAGCAATGATGGGCTGGGGGCAGGCACGCATGGTCTTGACCAGTTCGCCCGTCATGCGGGTGAACATCAAAAGCTCGGGGGCCTTGAGCGCGACCAGCGGACCGATGATTTCATGCACATCGCCACCAGAGCAGAAGTTGCCGCCGGCGCCGACCAGCACCACCGCCTTCACATCCTGCGCCCACTTGAGCTGGTGAAACAGGTCGCGCAGCTCGGCGTAGGAATCAAACGTCAGCGGATTCTTGCGCTCCGGACGATTGAGAGTGATGGTTGCCACGCCATCCTGCACCTGCCACTGGAAATGTGTGGCCCTATAGCCCGCCAGCAGCTTGTGATTGCCAGCTTGCAGCGCTGGATCGATTGCATATTCGCTCATGTCTGTCTCCAAAAATCCGGGTCACATGACTTCGCCACCAGCGACGGCTATGGCTTGCCCGGTAATACTTGATGCGCCTCGACCACACAGCCACAGCACGGCGTCAGCCACCTCGTGCGGCTGTACCAGGCGGCCTTGGGGGTTGGATTTGACGAACTCGGCCATTGCCTGCTCTGGTGTGCGGCCGGTCTTGGCCACCACGCGGTCAATGCTGGTTTTGACAATCTCGGTTTCGGTATAGCCGGGGCAGACGGCGTTGACGGTGATCCCGGTCTTGGCGTACTCCAGCGCCAGGGCTCGTGTCAGGCCCACCACGCCATGCTTGGCCGCCACATAGGCCGCGACATAGGCATAGCCCACCAGTCCTGCCGTGCTGGCCACATTGACGATGCGCCCCCGGCCCGATGCCGACATGGCCGGCAGCACTTGCTGGATGCAGTACATGGTGCCGCTGAGATTGACCGCCAGCATCTGCTGCCAATGCGCGGCATCCATCTTCATGAACGGTGCACTGCCGGCCTGACCTGCGTTGTTGATCAGGATACTGATGGCACCTTGCGCAGCCACTGCCTTTTCAAACGCCGTTTTCACCTGTGATTGATCCGCCACATCGGCCAGCACCATCCTGCATTGACCGGGGTGTTCTTCCACCAGTTTTTGCAGCGGCTCGGCGCGACGCCCCAGCACCGTGACGCGAGCGCCCTGCACCAGCAACTGGCGTGCAATCGCCTCGCCAATACCCTGGCCCGCGCCCGTCACCAGCGCATGTTGATCGTTCAGATCGCCTGTCATTGAGTTCTCCATCGCTCAGGAAACTGGCACGCAGCGGCTCAGGGGATGCTTCATTTCAAGGCCTTTTCGCGCTCGAACAAGGCTTCCATCTGGCGCTTACCCTGGAAGTATTGTTTGGGCCAGACGATAGGCGTGTAGCCTATCTTGGCGGCCTCGGTCAGCGTCCAGGCCGGGTTGGCCAGATGCGGTCTGGCAATCGCACACAGATCGGCACGTCCTGCAGCAATGATGCTGTTGGCATGGTCGGCCTCGCTAATCGCGCCCACGGCCATGGTCGCAATACCCGCCTCTTGTCGAATGCGGTCTGCAAACGGGGTTTGATACATGCGGCCAAACACCGGCCTTTCGAGCTTGCTGACCTGCCCCGATGAGCAGTCGATCAGATCAGCACCTGCGGCCTTGAAGGCCTTGGCAATCTGTACCGCATCTTCGGGCGTGATGCCGCCCGGCACCCAGTCATGGGCAGAGATGCGCACGGACATGGGCTTGTCCTGCGGCCAAACGGCGCGCATGGCCTTGAACACTTCCAGCGGGTAGCGCAAGCGGTTTTCCAGGCTGCCGCCATATTCATCGCTGCGCTGATTGGTCAGCGGCGAGATAAAGCCCGACAGCAGATAGCCGTGCGCACAGTGCAGCTCCAGCCAGTCCACGCCTATGTCGGCCGCCATTTGCGCAGCATGCACAAACTGCTGCAGCACCTCATCCATGTCGGCGCGAGTCATGGCCCTGGAGATCTGGCTCACTCCCTGCAGATATTGCTGCTCCGACGCTGCCATGACGGGCCAGTTGCCCTGCTCCAGCGGCAGATCCGTACCTTCCCAGGCCAGCCGCGTCGAGGCCTTGGCACCCGCATGGCCGATCTGCATGGCGAACTTGGCATCGGTGTTGGTGTGAATCCAGTCGCTGATGCGTTTCCAGGCCTGCTTTTGCTCAGCGCTATAAGTACCCGGGCAGCCGGGCGTGATGCGCCCCTCGGCGCTGACACAGGCCATCTCGGCGAACACCAGACCGGCGCCGCCAAGCGCACGCGCACCCAGGTGAACGAGATGAAACTCACCAGGCACGCCATCAACCGCAGAGTACTGCGCCATGGGAGAGACCACGATACGGTTCTTCAGCGTGATGCCGCGCAGGGTATAGGGCAGGAACATGGGCGGCGGCGCCTTGACATCGACCGCGACACCGTTTCTTTCGGCCAGCCATTTCTCATAGCCGCCAAGCCACTGCGCATCACGCAGGCGCAGGTTTTCATGGCTGATGCGCTGACTGCGCGTGAGCATGGAGTACATGAACTGCTCGGGCTCCAGCTGGTCGCAATAGCGCTGACCGCAGACCTCGAACCACTCCATCGCATTCCAGGCCGCATTCTGGATGCGCAACGTCTCAACGCGACGCGCTTCCTGATAGGCCGCCAGCACCTCGGGAATATGCGCAGCCGCATCACCCCGCTGCTTGAACTGGCGCGCCAGCTCGATCGCATCCTCGATCGCCAGCTTGGTTCCTGAGCCAATGGCGAAATGTGCCGTATGCACGGCATCGCCCATCAGCACCACATGGCTGCCCTTGCGGTTTTTCAACCACCACTGATCGCAGACCACGCGCTGAAAGTTGATCCAGGCCGAGCCGCGCAAATGGCGGGCATTGGTCATCAGTTTCTCGCCCTGCAGATTGTCCGCAAACAACTTTTCACAGAAGGCGATGGACTGTTCCTGATTGGCGCCATCGAGGCCGCTGGCCTTCCAGCACTCCTCCGTGGTTTCGACAATAAAGGTCGAGGTCTTGTCGTCGAATTTGTAGATATGCGCCTGAAACCAGCCATGCGGCGTGCGCACGAAGTCAAAGGTGAATGCCTCGTAGACCTTGTTCGTTCCCAGCCAGATATAGCGATTGGGGCGGGTGACGATATCGGGCTTGAAGATGTCGGCGTATTTGCTGCGGATGCGCGAGTTCACGCCATCGCAGGCAATGATGAGGTCGGCATCCGGATAGTCCTCGTCGCTTTGCACATCGGTCTCGAACACCAGGTTCACACCCAGCTGTTCGCAACGCGCTTGCAGGATATTGAGCAGATGCTTGCGGCCAATCCCCACAAAACCATGCCCTCCGGAGCGAATCTTGCGCCCCTTGAACAGCAACTCGATATCGTCCCAATGATTGAAAGCCTGCTCGATCTGCGCGGCTGTCACCGGGTCCCAGTCGCGCATATTGTCCATGGTGGCGTCGGAGAACACCACGCCCCAGCCAAAGGTGTCATAGGGCAGGTTGCGCTCCACCACCGTCACCTCGTGCGCAGGGTTCATTTGCTTCATCAGCAGCGCGAAATACAGGCCGGCGGGGCCGCCACCTATGCAGACGATTTTCATGACAACAATCCCTTCCTGGCACGTTGAGAAATGACGCATTGAAAATTACTTTATACATAAATTATTAATGCATGAACTTTTTACTAAAATCCGGCCAAACCCTGAACCCAAAGCACGCCAGTTTGCGCACCATGCCAACCATGCCCCAACACAATTCGGATTTTTCCATCGACATGCCCGAGGCGCCTGGCCGCGAGGCCGGCCTGTCCGACTCCGACCACCAGGCCGTGCGCCTGTGGCTTCGCCTGCTCACCTGCAGCACACAGATCGAACAAGTCATACGCAGCCAGCTGCGCACGGAGTTCGGCACCACCCTGCCTCGCTTTGACTATCTGGCCCAGCTCAGCCGCTTTCCCCAAGGGCTGCGGATGAAGACCTTGTCGGAATATCTGATGGTGACCGGGGGCAATGTGACCGGATTGACCGACCAGCTGGTGGCCGAAGGCTGGGTGGAGCGTGTGGCCGACGAAGAAGATCGACGCGCCATGATCGTGCGGCTGACGCGCACCGGCAGAAAGCAGTTCAAGGCCATGGCCACCGCCCATGAGCAATGGCTTGAACAATTGCTGGCGCCGCTGGACAGCGAAAGCGCCAGCCATCTGTACGAACAACTGGGCAAGCTCAGACAGGTGCTGAGCCTGTCAGAAGGTGCCTGATCCCGAAAAAACACCGTTTTGTGACAATTTCATGGAGAATGCCCTGCACGCAGTCCTGCGTGACACAGGCTTGGGGGGCATGGTTCATGGATTTACTGCATCTGCGATATCGGCTCAAGTCCGGGTTCTACTATCTCTACGACATGCGTGATGCACCCAACGCCATCACGGGAGAGCGCCCCTATCGCCTCAAGACCGAACTGGTCGCCATCGCGTTTGACCGCATCACCGGTCGCGTGCACCAGCATGGTCACCCCACCCGCATTCACTCCTGGGCCATGGGAGCGCAGCGCCGTCTGCGCATGGCAGGAGACTGGGAAGGCGCAAACCGGCTGGTCGTGGTCTCCGGCCCGCTGCCCGAAGAAGAAATCAACAAATGCCTGAGCGTACAAGGCTATTGCCGCTGGATGCTGACGCGTCTGGCAAACATGCCGCATGGCAAATTTGCAGCCCATCGTGCAGGCAGCCGCAGCAGCTGGCAAAGACGGGAGTCCGGCCAGCAGCGCCGGGCGGCCTGATCTCCACTCAAATCTCCGCCAGCTCTTACAGATCAAGCGCAGAGCGCCATCAAATCAGGATTCAGCCTCTTCAGCGGAACTGTCATCCGCCTCGGTCACTTCGGGCATTTTCACAATCGTCACCGGCAGCCGACTGTGTCTGGCCACCTCGCGTGAGACCGAGCCGATCAGAATGCTGCCCAGGCCGCTCTGGCCCGTGGCACCGATGATGATCTGATCGCATTCATTGCTCTCGGCAATATCGATCAGGGTATTGGCCTCTTCGCCCAGGCTGATCTCCACCTCATAGGAGGCCCCTGCCTCCTTGAGAAGATCCTGTGCAGGCGCAACCAGATCCATGCCGGCTTCGATGCTGGCGTTGGCGATCAGATCTGAATCTGTGGTTGCAAGCTCCAGCAGCGTGGCCTCCTTCTGCACATGAGCTATCACAAAGTGAGCATCCAGTCCGCTCTGCAAAAGCTTGATGCCGTGGCGTACGGCCTCAAGTGCGACATCCGATCCATCCACCGCAATCATGATCTTGAGCATGGCAACCTCCTGTTCGTCTTGCGCACCAGTGTAGGCCCAGGCTGCAAAGACGGGTTGCGAATCTGGGGCAAGCATCGGCTATTGCAGCAGTGCTTGCGGGCATCTGGGAAAATAGCGGGCTATGCTGCAGTTTGACCTTCTCAAGACCGACCCGACCAGCCACGCGCGCCGTGGCACCTTGACGCTTAACCACGGCAAGGTCCAGACCCCCATCTTCATGCCCGTGGGCACCTATGGCACTGTCAAGGGCGTGATGCCGCGCAGCCTCGAAGAAATGGGCGCACAGATCATCCTGGGCAACACCTTCCACCTGTGGATGCGCCCTGGCCTGGACATCATGAAGTCCTTTGGCGGTCTGCACGAGTTCGAGAAGTGGGACAAGCCCATACTGACCGACTCGGGGGGCTTCCAGGTCTGGTCGCTGGGTGCGATGCGCAAGATCACAGAAGAAGGCGTGCATTTCCAGAGCCCCGTGAACGGCGACAAGCTGTTCATGTCGCCAGAGGTCAGCATGCAGATCCAGACGATTCTGAATTCGGACATCGTCATGCAGCTCGACGAGTGCACGCCCTACGAAACCAACGGCAAGAAGACCACCGAAGCCGAAGCGCGCAAGTCCATGGAGATGAGCCGTCGCTGGGCCAAGCGCTCCAAGGAGGAGTTCCAGCGCCTGGAAAACCCCAATGCCTTGTTCGGCATCGTGCAAGGCGGCATGTACACCAATCTGCGCGAGGAATCGCTACAGGGTCTGCTGGAAATCGATTTCCCCGGCTATGCCGTGGGTGGCGTCTCCGTGGGTGAGCCCAAGGACGAAATGCTGGAGATCATGGCCCACACGCCGCATCTGCTGCCCGCCAACAAGCCGCGCTACCTGATGGGAGTGGGGACACCCGAAGACCTGGTGCAAGGCGTGGCCGATGGCGTCGACATGTTTGACTGCGTGATGCCTACCCGCAATGCACGCAACGGCACCATCTTCACGCGCTACGGCGATCTGAAGATCCGCAACGCCCGTCACAAGGTGGACCACCAGCCCATAGACACCACCTGTACCTGCCACGCCTGCGCGGGCAAGAGCGGCGTGAGCTGGGACGATGGCGGCCGCGAAGGCTTCAGCCGTGCCTATCTGCACCACCTGGACCGCTGCGGCGAGATGCTGGGTCCCATGCTCACCACCATCCACAATCTGCACTATTACCTGAACCTGATGCAGGAAATCCGCAACGCACTGGACGCAGGCACTTTTGCCGAGTTCCGCGCCCAATTCAAGGCCGACCGCGCACGCGGGGTCTGAGCCACCCATCGTCTGCCGCAGCAGAACCGCCAAAAAGCCAGAGCGAGTCTCTGGCTTTTTTCATTCAGCGGCGACCTCCGGCTTGCCTGGAGTCCGTCAAATGAAAAACATCGTCAATTGCGCGCTACAAAACCGCTTCGGTAATCGTTTTCCTGTATGTCTTTGTTAAAACCACAACATTTGACGTCAACAACAGGCATTTTTGGCGATTGATATCGAATTCGCAAAGAGCCCCTGAAGAAAACTCCACGAAACGCTCGCGACCCCTCTCCCATGACCGACGCCTCCGCACCCAAGCCAACGCCGCTGCTGCAGACCGCTGCCCCCAGGACATGGGCAGCGGCGCTCGGGCTTGGGAGCCTGGTGTTTCTGGCCTCCTTGCTGGGCATACTGGGGCGCCCCATGGGATTTCTATCGGCGATCTGGCCCGCAAACGCGCTGTTGCTGGGCTTTTTGCTGCACCGCCCTGACTGGCTGCGCCCGAGCTCGGTACTGGCGGTTTCTGCCGCCTATATCGCAGCCGATCTGCTCACAGGCAGCCGGCTCGATGTGGCAATCCTGCTGAGCATCGCCAATATGGCCGGTGTGGGCGCAGCCTGGGCGCTGATGCACAGGCAGCGCCACGCCACATTGTTCATGCAACGCCAGTCCTCCGCCCTGCTGCTGTTTGTGGGCAGCGGCCTGGGCGCACTGACGGCCGCCCTGCTGGGAACTCCGGTGCTGAGCGCCGTTTTCGGGACGCCGCACTGGCAGGCCTTTTCCATGTGGCTGAGCAGCGAATGGCTGAACTACATGATGCTTTTGCCCATTATCCTGGCCTGGCCGACACGCAAGCAGCCGGCTGGGCATCTGGACGAGCCCTCCCCCTTGCGTCGCATCCTGCCTTTGCTGTCTGTCATTGCGCTGGAAGCCATCAGCTACTGGATCAAAGGTCCAGGCTCGCTGGCGTTCTCGCTGCCGGCTCTCATATGGTGCGCGCTGAGCTATCGCATCTTCAGTCTGACGCTGATCACGGCATCACTTTGCCTGAGCAACATCATTTTCATTTCACTCGGCACGCTTGAATTCACACCCGCACATTTTCTGGAGGCTTTGTCATTTCGCGTGGGGCTATGCATGCTGGTGCTGGGCCCACTTGCGGTGGCAGGATCGCATATGGCGCGCAACGAGCTGATGCAAAAGCTCAGCCATGCCGTCAACCACGACTTTCTGACCGATATGCTGGCACGCGGTGCCTTCATGAAACAGGGACAAAGAATACTGGAGCGTTGCCGACAGGATGGCCAGCCCTTCGCCATTCTGATGCTGGATCTCGACCATTTCAAACAGATCAACGACAGCTTCGGCCACGCGGGAGGCGACCAATTGCTGCGCAGCTTCAGCCAGACCCTGAGTCAGGTGCTGCGCGCTCAGGACATCGTGGGCCGCATGGGAGGCGAGGAATTCGCCGTGGCCCTGCCCAAGGTGGACGCAACCGCTGCGCAGGAGATCGCCAAACGCATCAACCGCGCCATCCGGGAGCTGCGCGTGCCCATGAATGACAAGACGATGAGTGCCACGGTCAGCATTGGCCTGGTCCATGCCGCAAGCCTGCAAGCCCATCAAAGCCTGGACATGCTGCTGCTGCAGGCAGACCAGGCCTTGTATGAGGCCAAGGCCACCGGGCGCGATCGCGTCAGTTCACAGCTTTGCTGAGCCCGACACGCGGCCTGCTCCCTGCGGCCGGATTGCCCGGCCAGCACTCATCTCACCTCATTCGCCCCGGACGCCGACTGAGCCGCCGGCGCCCCATCCAGACGCGGCAAGACCTTCCCCGCCGCAGTGCCGCAGCTATGGCAAAAGCGTGAGAACGCGCTCTTGCGGGTATTGCAGCTGCCGCAATGGTCGAACAGGCCGATACCGCAATGGGGGCAGAAGTCGATCTCGGTGTTCTTGAGATCCACTGGGCGCTCGCAGCCCGGGCACACATTCTTGGACAGACGCTCCAGCGCCACGTCATAGCTCAGCTCCTCACGGCGCTGTTCTTCCGGCAGGGACTCCTGCAGCTTCTGTTTTTCCAGATAGCGGTTGAGCGCCAGAATAGCATAGCGCCCCAGCAATACCGTCACCAAAATGCCTACGATGTAGCGCACATAGCCGCCGTAGTCAGGCAGATAGGGCACCAGCTCGACAAAGAAGGCGAACAGTGCAAAAAAGATGAAGCCCCAGACAAATGGCCACCAGGTGCTCTTGCGCTTCTTGGCGAACAACCAGCCCGCCACTCCCAGCAGAGGCAAGGTGATGGCCAGGCGGAACAGAAACACGCGCAGCTCGCTGGAGCGCATGGCAGCTTCGTATTGAGGATAGGCCTGCTCGCGCAGACTGCTCATCTCGGCTTCGGCATTGGAGACGGCCTGGTTGGCTTCCAGATGGGTCTGAGCCTCTTTCTCGCGCTCCTGACGGGCCATGTCTTCGGCCTGCTTGAGCGCATCAAGAGCCTTGCTGCGCGCCACCAGCTCTGCATCCTGCTCGGGGCGCTCCGTGGCCCGGCGGGTCGCCACCCAGTTGTCAAAGGTGTCGCGCGCCGACTGGTAGCGCGCACGCTCGGCGTCGAACTTGAGCTGAGCCCTGTCCAGTGCCTTCTGGGTCACGCCGGCCGTCTTCCGGGCCTGGTCGATTTCGGCCTGCACGCGCTGTGCATCGGCCTGCGGAATAAAGGATTCCACCTCCAGCGAGCGATTGGGCTGCGGTAGATTGCCCACCACCAGCCCACCCAGACCGATCAGGAAAAAGGCAAACACCAACGCGACCAGCCAGAGACCGCGGCGAAACCATTTTTCGGGCAAACGCAGAGACTTGCTCATTTCAACTACTCCAAAAACATAGCGCCATGCGCATATTCAGCAAGATCTTGAAGCCAACAAGGCTCAAGCTCATTGCACGGTGCGCACGGCCGAAGCCAGTTGCGTGCGCTGCAACCACTGGGTCACGGAGTCCACCGTCACCGTCTCTATGCGACTGGCAAAGCGCTTTTCATTCGGATGATCGTCAAACGCGATATTGGCTGCCGTCATGCGCCCCCCCAGTCGCGAGAACGCGCGAATGATGAGCGCGCCGGGCTCATAGCCCCTGGCCTGCAACCAGGCCTGAGCCTGTGCGCGGTTCTGAATCGTCGCCGGCTCCATGGCCGCGGCCAGCGTCTCGGTTGCCCATTGGTTCGACTGCTGGTACTTGCTGCTCCAGACATAGCTGACCATGCTGTAGGGTTCGTTTTGCAGGCGCAGTACCGTGGGAGCGCTCAGGAACTTGAGCAGGGCCTGCTGCACCGCCGGTGTCGGGATCTGAATGGCGGCTTCGTAGCGCCACATATCGTCAAGAAAGAACTCGCCCAGGCCCTGCCGGTAGATATGGCCGGATGCCGTGCCGCACTCGTTGAGCTTGTGCGCCACGCGCCAGGGGCCGGCGGGTGTTCTGTAAGCCCAGCCATAGTGCGAATACTTGAGATCGTATTTGCTCAAGTCCTGCCCTTGGCGCGCCAGCAGCACGACCTGGGTGCCGTTCTTCTGAAACTCGGCATCCAGCGCCTTGGCGGTACGCGCGGCCAGATTCAGCCCCTTGGCCATGACATCGGCAGTCAGCGGACGGTCCTCACAGCTGCGACCGGCCTGGGCCGAGCCCGCCCAGGCAATCAGCGCGGCGCCCAGCGCCAGCACCACAGGGCCGGGAATGGGCATGCCGGTGCGTTGAGCGGGCGCCATGGCTTGTACAACGCTTTTCGGTTCCTTGATCATGCGAGCCTCCAGCTTCTTGAATTACAGACGCTCGTTGTGCATCAGCGCCTTGCCGATTTCGTTGGGGATGAAGGCCAGCACCTTGCCTGCCGTGGACAGAATCACGCCGGCCGCTGTGGCACTGGTCTGCACCACCGTGCCCACGCCGACCGACAGGGCGCCTGCGGCCTGGCCAGAGACTTTGACCACGGCCGAAGTGCCGTCTGCCACATTCTTGAGCACATAGGTCACGCCTGTGGCACTGCTCTCCACGGCCTCAACGATCACGGATGCACCAGCGGCCGACAGAAACAGGGGTATTGCCACGACTTCCTCCGAAGCGCCACCCGATACCGCTGCAACCACCGATGCCACGGGCAGGGCCGATAGCACCAGAGAGGCTTCGCTCTGGGCGTGGACCGCACTGCCGCCCAGCAAGGCAAAGGCCGCGCCCAGGGCGCACAGGCTTTTGCGAAGAGGACGGATAAAGGTCAGGACGTTGATCACAAATGGCTCCCGGTGGTTGTTGAAATGGCCGCAATTTCCGTGCGGCGACGAACGAATCATCCACGCGCCCGAAACTTCGGCCCTGTGTTTTGTCAAAATCAGCAAGCGGCAGGTCTCGCAGTATCGCAAATCGATACTCACCGCCCGCTTCCAGCTCTCAAACCAGCTGCAGCTTGTGCATCTTGCCCCACTCCCGCGCCCACAACTTTCAAAAATCATCAGGCAATCCATGCGGCTTCACTCTCAGACCTTCGCCCTGCACAAACCTTCACGCCGGCAAAGCCGGCTTGCGGCGGTGCTCGCCACGGCCATGTCCGCGCTAGCTGTCTCGGCACTGGCGCAGGGCAGCAGCGTTCCCGCTTTTTCGCAGATGCCGCCGGGCCCGCTGGGCGGGCCCTGGCACTTTGCCACCCTGCCCAACAAGAACCCGACGGCCTTCAATGTGGTGGACCAGGATGGCGGGCATGTGCTGCGCGTGAGCACACAGGACGCCTACGGCAATATGGTTCACACGCTGCACCTGACTGCCTCGCCCGATCTGCAGCTGCAGTGGCGCTGGCGCGTGGATCAGCTGATCGACAAGGCCGATATCAAAACCAGAGCCGGTGACGATGCGGCGCTCAAGCTCTGCGTGTCCTTCGACTTTGACAAATCGCAGCTGAGCTTTGGCGAACGGGCAAAGCTGCGTCTGGGCAGAATCAGCACCGGAGAGGATATTCCGGCCGAGACGCTGTGCTATGTCTGGGACAACAAGCAGCCCGCAGGGACGGTCATGCACAACGCGTTCACGCATCGCATGCGCTATATCGTGCTGCAAAGCGGCAGCACGCACAAAGGCCAGTGGGTGACGGAGCAGCGCAATCTGACGTCCGACTATATGCACGCCTTTGGCGACGAGTCGCAGACCATGCCCACCATCATCGGCATCACCGTATCGGCGGACTCGGACAACACCCATGGCGAAGGACTTGCCTACATGGGTGATATCCGACTCCTGCCCTGATCGTCCAGCCTCAACGCCTGAGCAAATCCGCCACGTTCTGCTGCAGCAGGGCCGGCGTGACAGCGGCAGCCGCCACGGGCTCGCCCACTTCCAGCCCCACCCGGTTGAACAGGCCGCGGCGCAACGGCTTGACCATGGCCACATTCTTGCCGCCGCGCAACTCAATGCGGCTGAAGTAGGATCCCCAGAGATTGGTGAGCGCCATGGGAATGACGGGAACCTGCAGGCCGTCGTCTCGCGCATGGTCGAGAATCTTCATGATGCCGCCCTTGAACGGCTGCAGCTGGCCGTCTGAGGTGATGCCGCCCTCCGGGAAGATGGCCAGCAGATCGCCCTCGCGCAGCACCTCTGCGGCCCGCGCGAACGCGGCTTCATAGGTCGCGGGGTCCTCCTTGTGCGGCGCAATCGGGATCGCCTTGGCCAGCTTGAACAACCAGCCCAGCACCGGTGCCTGGAAGATGCGGTGATCCATCACGAAGTGAATGGGGCGCGGGCTGGCCGCCATGAGCAAGATGGCATCGACAAAGCTCACATGGTTGCAGACCAGCACGGCCGCGCCATCGTGCGGAATATGCTCGTCGCCACGCACCTTGAAGCGGTAGACAAAGTGGGTAATGACCCAGGCCACAAAGCGCAGCAGATATTCGGGCACCAGCAGGAACACATAGAGCGCCACGATGGCATTGGCGATGCCGGTGATCAGAAACACCTGTGGAATGCTGCAACCTGCGGCCAGCAGGGCGCCGGCCAGCACAGCCGAGGCGATCATGAACAGCGCGTTCAGGATATTGTTGGCTGCGATGATGCGCGCGCGGTGCGTGGGCTGGCTGCGCATCTGGATCAGCGCATACATGGGCACGCTGTAAATGCCCGCCGACAGCGCCAGCAGGCCCAGATCCAGCATCACGCGCCAGTGCTTGGCCTCTCCAAAAAAGGCACTCACGCCCATCAGCTCGGACGGAGGCAGCGCGCGCGTGGCAAAGAACAGATCAATCGCAAACACGCTCATGCCAATCGCACCCAGCGGCACCAGGCCGATCTCAACCTGGCGACGGCTGAACACCTCGCACAGCAGCGAGCCGATGCCTATGCCCACCGAGAAGATCACCAGCAGCAGCGATGCCACATGCTCGTCGCCATGCAGCACCTCCTTGGCAAAGCTGGGAAACTGCGAGAGAAACACCGCACCAAAGAACCACATCCAGCTGATACCGAGCAGCGAGCGGAACACCACGGGCTGCTGACGAGCCAGCTGGAGGTTGCGCCAGGTTTCGGTAAACGGATTCCAGTTGATGATCAGGCCCGGATCGGTGGCCGGTGCGTGAGGAATGAACTGCGCGCAGATGCGGCCCACGACCGCGACGGCCACGCAGGCCATGGCGACCTGCATATGACCGACCTCTGGCACGGCGATCAGCAGGCCACCGGCGACCTGACCCAGCAGGATGGCGACAAACGTGCCCATCTCCACCATGCCGTTGCCGCCCGTGAGTTCGCGGTCGTTGAGCACCTGGGGCAGATAGGCGAACTTGACGGGGCCGAACAGCGTGGAGTGCAGTCCCATGAGGAACACGCACAGCAGCAGCACCGGTACATTGGCCTGAACGAAGCCCCAGGCCGCAATCAGCATGATGGCGATCTCGAGATTCTTGACCAGGCGGAACATGCGGGTCTTGTCCCACTTGTCGGTCAGCTGGCCCGAAGTGGCCGAAAACAGCAGATAAGGCAGGGTGAACAGCGCACCGATCACCAGGCCCGCCATGGAAGGCGGCAGCCACGAGACGCTGAGCTGATAGGTAACCATCACCGTGAAGGCGAACTTGAAGAGATTGTCATTGCCCGCACCGGCAAACTGCGTCCAGAAAAACGGCGCAAAGCGGCGCTGGCCCAGCAGGGCAAACTGGTTGGGGTGGGCATGCTGCTGTGCAGTGGCGGCCGTATGGACGGTCGGCGTGGAATTCATGGATCTCTCCCTGTGGCGCTGCTGGCATTGTGCCAACTTGCCCGGATTTTTTTGTAGGTTTTATGCCGCTGGCGCTTGTTGAACATGCGCTAGCCGCTATGAATATTACGACTCGCGCCACTGCTGCAAGGCACGCAGCACAGGCCATGCGGCGGCGGCGGCCACCCAGTGCTTGAGGCTGTGGCCGGAGATTGCGTGCGCGGTCACATCGAAGACATCGCCGTCCGACAACTCCAGCAGCTTGGCCACGAAGTACAGACCGATCACCCAGCCCAGCTCCACGGGCAGTGCGTGACGACGCGGCGTCACAAAGGCCAGCCACAGGAGAGTCAGCATGCCGCCGCCCTGCACCAGCACCCAGGGCAGCACATTGCTGGTCTGCGCCCAGACTGCCACGCTGGCGGGTGCTGCCACCAGCAATACTCCGGCAGTGATGCAGGCGCTGATGTCGTCAATGCGCGTCTGCACCGCCAGACCCAGCAAGCCGGCGAAAGCCAGGCTCATGCCCAGCCGGTCCCAGACCAGACTCGAATCCTGCGGCGCCCAGTGATACCAGGCCGAGCCCGCCCCCGAGCACAGCAGGCCCGCAAAGAAGAGAGCACAGAGGGCACGCGCCGTGCCATTGAGCTTCTGATAGTCGGCACGCCACAGCGCAAGCCCGCCCGCCAGTCCGGCCAGCACAAACCCCAGGTTGCTCAACACATCGGCTGCATGCGGCAGGCCCAGCCAGCCGCGCTGGTCGGCAAAGGCGTGATAGTGCTCGGGCTGGGCCATGCCGGGCATCAGCAGTGCCAGCGTGAACAGCAAGGCCATGCCCCCGAACAAGGCAAAGCGCTGCTCCAGCGTGCCCGAGGTCTCGGGGCTCGTCATTTCCACGTTCGTGATCGATGAGGTATGCAGTTGCATGGCGCTTCCTTGTGTGATTGCCGCGCAGTATGGAAATCAGCCGAAGCAGCGGCATCAATCTTCTAAACTTGCCCCATATCGCTGCACTGCCAGTACTACCAACCGATACCATGAGCACGACCGCCGATCTCGTCACCGCCATCAAGAAAGAACTCAAGGCCGCGCAGATGACCTATGCCGACCTGGCACAGGCCATAGGCATGGCCGAATCCAGCGTCAAGCGCATGCTGGCCAAGGGCGACATGCCGCTGTCGCGCATCGACGAGATCTGCCGCGCCCTGCACCTGGACTTTGCCGATCTGGCGCGCAATGTGGCCGACAGCCGGCCGCTGCTGCAACAGATCACGCGCGAGCAGGAGATTGCCGTGGTTGCCGACCGCAAGCTGCTGCTCACGGCCATCTGCGTGCTCAGCCAATGGACGCTGGAGCAGATCGTCGCCACCTACCGCATCAGCGAGCCCGAGGGCATAGGCTATCTGGCACAGCTGGACCGCATCGGCATCATCGAGCTGCGTCCCGGCAACCGCTACAAGCTGCGCCTGGCCAAGACCTTCCGCTGGCAGACCAACGGCCCGGTGATGGACTTCTTCCGCGAGAACGCCGTGCTGGACTACTTCGGCGGCACTTTTGCCGGCGAGGACGAGACCATGCTGCTGGTGCATGGCTCCATCGCCCCCAGCCTGGCGCCCAGCTTCGTGGAGCGTATCCAGCGCATCGGTCAGGACTTTTCGCAGCAGCATCTGCAGGATCAGCGCCTGGGGCCCAACAAGATCGAGGGCTACACCCTGGTGCTGGGCATGCGCAAATGGGAGCTGCCCGCCTTTGCGGCCTTGCGCCGGTAGACGGCCACTCCCAAATATGTAGCTAAATGCGCTTGCTGCATCTGCGTTATCTGCCTGTTTTATACATTCTTCACCAAACAGACACACAAGATTGCAAGACTTCGCACAGCGGCAACCCACGGTTGACGCTGGCCTTCCAACATGAAGCCCAAGGGATGCCTGGACCCACAGACAGCCCGCTACCCATGAAGGAGGCGTATATGCTGACAATCCGCAACACCATCCAAACCGTCGCTGCCGCAGGCGCACTCGCCTTGCTGGGCTTTGCCGGCAGCGCACAGGCCCAAAGCGCTTACTGGGCGGGCGCCAGCCAGGGCGCCTATGTGAACGTGCAGTTCAACGCACCGCCCCCTGTCCGCTATGAAGCCGTGCCCGCTCCGCGCCGCGGCTATGTCTGGGCCCCTGGTTACTGGGAGCCGCGCGGCCACCGCCATGTCTGGCGCGCCGGCCACTGGGTGCAGAACCGCCCCGGCTATGTGTACCGCCAGCCCGCCTGGGTGCAGCACGGCAACCGCTGGGACTACCGGGCCAGCCGCTGGGACAGGGACGGTGACGGCGTGCCCAACCGCCATGACCGCAACCCCCACAACCCGTATCGTCGCTAAGCGCCTGTTGACGCTTCAAGCCTTGATCGCTCCCTCCGCTGGCCCTCCGAGTCATCACTTTCCAGCGGATTTCAGCCCATGTCTCGCAAGAGACCTGGGCTTTTTTGCATTAACCCCACAAGCTTAATGCTGCATAAGCATATAGAAGCAAATCATTAAATTACGGACACAATTCACGGCATTCAAGGTTCCTCTGGACAAGTCCCATCATGCGTTTGCTGCCCCGTTCCATCTCCGGTCTTGTAGCCACAGCGGCGGCCGCCGCCCTGTTTCCTCTGGCCAGCCAGGCAGCCGACCCCGGCGCCGCCAGCTATCCGCACCAGCCCATCACCATGATCATGGGCTTCAACGCGGGTTCGGGTGTGGATGTGATCGGTCGTGTGGCGCAAGAGCCGCTGGGCAAGATCCTGGGCCAGCCCGTCATCATTGATTACAAGAGCGGCGCAGCCGGCAATATCGGCAGCGAGTTTGTGGCCCGCGCCAAGCCCGATGGCTACACCATCTACTTCGGCACTGCCGCCACCCATGGCAGCAATGCCGCGCTGTACAAGAAGCTGCCGTTCGACGTGGAGGCCGACTTTGTGCCCGTCGCACCGCTGGTGGACGTGGCCAATGTGCTGACCATCAATCCCAATGTGATCAACGTCAAGAACCTCAAGGAGTTCGTCGACGAGGTCAAGGCCCATCCCGGCAAGTACAACTACGCCTCCACCGGCAATGGCGCAGGCACCCATATGGCGTTCGCAGAGTTCAACTCGCGTCTGGGCCTGGACATGGTGCATGTGCCCTACAAGGGCGGCCCCGAAGCCATCACCTCGGTGCTGCGCGGCGAGACCTGCTGCATCATGAACCAGGTACAGACCGTGCTGAGCCACTACAAGGCCGGCAAGGTGCGCCTGCTGGGCGTGACCACGGCCAAGCCCGTGGAAGCCGTCAAGGAAGTGCCCACCATTGCCGCCAGCGGCCTGCCGGGCACCAAGGGCTTCAACAGCTCCATCTGGTTCGGCATCTTCGCGCCCAAGGGCACGGACCCGGTGATCATCAAGAAGCTCAACCTGGCGGTCAACGACGTGCTCAAGCAACCCGAGGTGCGCGAGCGCTTTGTCTCCCAGGGCAACACCATCCGCGAAGAGACACCCGAGCAGTTCAAGAAGACCGTGCATGAAGATCGCATCAAATGGGCCAAGGTGGTCAAGGATGCCAAGATAAGTATTGACTAACACCCCCTGAGCGGCCCTGCCGCTTCCCCCTCTCTCTACGCACTGCGCGCTAAGGGAGAGCAACGACACCCTCGGTGCGGGGCGGCGGGGCCGCCCAGGCCCTTCCTCGGTGTCTCTCGCTTGGTCCTGCTTCGAGTTCAAGCAGTGTTAAGTTATCGGTGTTTGTTTGATGCGTCTGCGGCTCAAGCCTCAGGCGCTTTTGGGTTTTAGCTATGTCAATTTCAACTCCTACGACAGCCGCCACGGGGCTTGCAGTGCTGGAAGAGCGCCTGCGTGACGACTTCGTCACTCTGGGCTGGCCTGCCAAGGCCTGGATTCCCCCCTCCACGCGCAAGGGGCTGCCGGTGCATGACGTGCTCGTGATCGGCGCCGGTCAGGCCGGTCTCGCGCTCAGCATGGCGCTGCAGCAGGTCGGCATCAAGCCCGTGCTGCTGGACAAGTCGGCTCCGGACTTCGAAGGCCCATGGGCCACCACGGCGCGCATGGAAACCCTGCGCTCGCCCAAGGAGCTGACCGGCCCCGCCATGGGAGTTGCAGCCCTGTCCTTTCGCGCCTGGTTCATCGCCCAGTTCGGTCTGGACGCCTGGACGGCGCTGGACAAGATCCCGCGCCTGCAGTGGATGGACTATCTGCGCTGGTACCGCCGCGTGACCAACGCCGATGTGCGCAACGGCCATGAAGTCATAGCCGTGCGCCCGCAGGCCGATGGCGTGGTGGAAGTCGATGTCAAGGCCAATGGCGTGATCGCCACCTGGCAGACCCGCCGCCTGGTGCTGGCCACAGGCCGCGACGGTCTGGGCGGCGCCACGGTTCCCGCCTTCATGCGGGGCGTGGACAGGAAGTTCTGGGCCCATTCCTCGGACGCCATGGACTACGCCACGCTGGCCGGCAAGCATGTGGGCGTGGTCGGTGCCGGCGCCTCGGCCATGGACAGCGCAGCGACGGCTCTCGAAAACGGCGCAGCCAGCGTGGACATGCTGATCCGCCGCCAGCAGCTGCCGCTGATCAACAAGTCCAAGGGCTCGGGCGTGCCCGGTCTGACCCACGGCCAGTATCTGCTGCCCGATGCCTGGAAATGGCGCATCCGCCACTACATCAACGCCCAGCAGGTGCCGCCGCCCCACGGCAGCACGCTGCGCGTCTCGCGCCATGACAACGCCTTCTTCAATCTGGGCTGCGCCGTGCAGGGCGTGGAGAAAGCGGGCGACAAGCTGCAGGTGCAGACCTCGGCCGGCGTGTTCCTGCTGGACTTTCTCATCGTCTCCACGGGCTTTGCCATCGACTGGAGCCTGCGTCCCGAGTTTGCCGACATCGCGCCGCACGTGAAGCTGTGGAACAGCCGCTTCACGCCCGAGGCCGGCGATGAAGATGCCGAGCTGTCGGCATCGCCCGATCTGGGGCCGCTGTTCGAGTTCCAGGGAGACCTTCCCGGTCTCGACCGGATCCACTGCTTCTGCTACCCCGCTGCGCTCTCGCACGGCACGGTGTCGGGCGATATTCCCGCCATCAGCGACGGGGCGCGCAAACTCGCGCAAGGTCTGGCCTCGCTATTCTATCTGAACGATATCGAGCAGCACTTCGACAAGCTCAAGGCCTATGCCGAGCCCGAACTGGACGGCACGGAATGGACCGCAGCCGACAGCGCTGCGCGCATCCGCCAGCTGCACCCCTAAATCAGGAAACTTCGCATGACAGACACCATAGACCGACTGGCCGGCCTCGAGCAAGGCGGCCCCACATTCACCACCCGCCACGAGCGCGAAAAAGTCGCTCTGGCCACCCAGGCCTGCGAAGACCTGCTGCTGGGCAATCAGCTGGACAGCGCGCTGACCCAGGCCGAGCGCCTGGTGCTGGCTGCCGAGCAGGCCCGTGTCAGCGGCGTGAACGTGCTCGAAGCAGAATACCGTGCGCGCGCCGAGGCCCTGGGCCAAGCCATCACGCCCGAGCTGCGCGCCATCCTCGACCAGCCCGGCGCCCAGACTGGCAAGGCGCGCATGGATGCCATGCTGCACTTTGTGCGCACGCTGGCCCTGAACCCGGCCCAGAGCGATCAGGCAGCGCTGCTGGCCATTCCGGCCGCCGGTCTGTCGCTCAACGACACCGTGCTGCTGGCTCAGCTGATCGGCTTTGTGGCCTATCAGGCCCGCCTGCTGGCGGGTGTGAAGGCCATGGGCGAGCTGGGCGGCGCGACCGAAGCGCCTGCCGCCCAGCCTGCCGATGCCGCGCCCTTTGTCCACCCCGCCAATCTGCCTCCGCCCGGCGAGCCGCTGCGCCGCAACGGCTTTACCAGCGAGACACTGGACTGGAAGGCCTGGCTGCAGGTGCTGGACCCCGACACCGCCACGCCCGAGCAGCAGCATGTGCTGGAAGTCAGCCACCCCAAGGCCAAAAGCATGGACTTCTACCTGCTGCTGGCTCGCCAGCCCCAGGTGCTGCTGGAGCGCTCCCAGGCCTTCAACGCCATCATGTATGCGCCCGGCGGCCTGTCCCGCGCCGAGCGTGAAGTGGCGGCAACTGCCGTCTCTCGCTCCAACGGCTGCGTGTACTGCGCTTCGGTGCATGCCCAGCGCTTCGAGCAGCTGGCCAAGCGCAACGATGTGATGGCCCAGCTGTTTGACGAGCCCGACACCGCCGGCACCAATGCCCGCGAGCGCGCCATCATCCAGGCTTCGCTGGCACTGACGCGTACGCCGGGCAACTTTGGCAAACACAATCTGCAGCCGCTGCGTGATGCAGGTCTGTCCGATCTGGAAATCCTGGACATGCTGCACTCGGCCGCACTGTTCGGCTGGGCCAATCGCCTGATGCTGAATCTGGGCGTGGAACTGTATTCCACCCCCTGAGCGGCTTTGCCGAGGGGGACGATGCCATCGCCGCGACGCGGCTCTTGCTCCGCATCGCTGATTTCAGGCCGCGCCAGTTTTTGGGGCGGCTCTCTTTTTTGATAGCTGCTTGCGCTAGTTAATGCATGACTTCAGAGCCAATTGATTTTGAAAGCCATTTTTATCAAGCGCTAGCAGCTATCAAATTTCGGGCTACCTACCGGTAAACACCGTCAGCACGCCGGCCAGCTGATGCACATGCGCATCCATCAGCTGTGCCTCGGCCACCAGGCCGATCAGGGGCACAGGCCCCAGCGCATGGCGCAGCAGCTTGAGCTCGGCATCGGCGCCGCCAAACAGCTCGCTGCCCCGTCCCTTGCTGCTCACATAGATGGCACCGCGTATGTGCTGGGGCTGGGCCGCCTCGGCCATGGTCTCGGGGCCGGCATCGGCAAAGTCGGGCTGCAGCGCATCTTTGAGGGCCGCCCCCATCTGCATCAGTTCATGACGGGCCGCGCTGTTCTGGCGCTGGCAGAAGATCACCGTATGCTCGGCCTCCACGGGCGACGACAGCGCAACGCCCTGGCGCACCGGGTCCAGCCCCACGATATGCAGCACCTGGGCCTCGTCGGTCAGCGCGCCGCGCTCCAGACCCCGGCCCAGCGGTGCAATCGCGGCCTGGGTCTTGCGCAGCTGCGACAACGCAGCCTGCCAGCCGCCGCCGGCGCTGGGGCTGGCTTCCACATCCAGCATCTGCAGCAGTCGTGGCAAGGCAGGCTCGCCTTCGAGCTCCAGCACCACCGGGCCTCTGGCCTCGGTAATCGCAAGCCCCGCACCCAAAGGCGCGCAGCCCTGGGCCAGTCTTGAAATGCAGGCTACGTCGGCATCGAAGGCCACGCCGGAAAAGCCGGCATGAAAGATACCGACGCTGGCCTGCGCCCTCAGCCGGGGCAGATCTTCCGCGCGGCAGGCAAACTGCACGCCCTGCTCGCTGCTGAGCGCCCCGAACAGATTTCCAGTGCTGATGCGCTCGGACAGCTCCAGCAGCAGCTCAGCGAGATCGGGCTGATCGATGCTGGAGTGCACCAGGGCCGAATGCGCCTCGAATCCTGCTTCGGCGCCGCTTTGCGCCAGCGGTGCCACGCCGGAATAGACGCGGTAATGGGCGGCGGGCAGGTCCAGCAGCATGACCGCCAGCGAGGAGCTTTCGGAATACTCGTGCTCCATGGCCAGTACGGCGTGACCGGAGCTGCCCACCCAGTCGGTGACCTGGGGCAACTCGCGCGCCAGCAGCGCCAACAGGGGCTGCGCATGGGGCACCAGCCCCTGCGCGATATAGACCAGACCCAGCCGGTGCGGCTGCAGTGACTGGCGCAGCAACTGCCCACGCAGCTGCAGCACGACTTGCTCAGTCGCAGCGCGCCAGTCTTCATGGCTGGCATGAGCGACGGGAAACAGTGACATAAGCCCTCCTGTTCTTGCTGGAGCGTGGATGCCTTGCAACCACGATTTTCCACCTTAGCGGGAAGGGATTGCTCAGGGCTTGCGCGAGGTAGCAGAGGTTTTGGCGGCCGTCTTTTTAGCAGCAGGCTGCTTGGCAGCAGTTTTTTTAGCGGCTGCCGTTTTGCCGGCTGCCGCTTGGGGTTGACCGGTCTTGGCCGCCGCCTTGCGTGCAGGCCTGGGCTCGGCCGCCGCTGCACTCTTTGCTGCACTCTTTGCTGCACTCTTTGCTGCACCTGCAGCGCCAAAGCCGCCAGCCTGCGCCATCACCTTTTCCATGGTGGACTTGGCAAAACCGCTGGCCATCTCGGTCGCACGCTGGGCAGCGGCAAGGGTCTCGGGCGGAACGGGCTCTGCCATGGCCTTGGCCGCAATCTGCTGGAACTGCTGGGTCAGCGCGCCCCACCATTGCATGGCCTGACTCAAGGCAGCCTGAGAAGGAGCCTCGGCATGGATCTGCTCCTCTTGGGCCGCAGCCTGTGCTTCAGGCTCGGGCACAGGGCTTGCCAACGGCTCTGCTACCGCAGCCTTGGCCGTGGCGCTGCCCATGGGCCAGCCGGTATTGGCTGTCGCTGCGGGTTCTACCGGCGCTGCACCGGGGAAAGGAAAGGACTTGGCCAGCTCGCTCATGCTGACATTCATGTCCTTGAGCGTGGACAGTGTCATGCGCTGCACTTCCAGCGCCTGGATGGTGGCGGCCAGAGCGCGGCTGTTTTGCTCCAGCCAGAACTGCACGGCTTTCAGCTCGGCAATGCGCTTGTCAACCTCTTCCACGCTGACGGTGGGAGCCACCCATTGCGGCACACGGCCCATGGGGTTGGCCGCAGCGCCAGCGCTTTGCGCCAGCCCCTGCAGAAAATCAAAGCCAGGAATGAACTTGCCGAAACCAAATGCCGATGCGTCGCCGCTCATAGTGCTCTCCACTGCAGGGATGGATACCAGAATCCGCATCCGGACAGGGCCGGATGCGGAACTAGCTTACTGCACTTGCGATGTTCGCAGCAAACAAGGGAGCAGGCCGCAGCCCTGGCTCAAGTCATCAATGCTGATGCGCGCCATGGCCCATGTGCTGATGCCCGGCACCGGCCGCCGCAGGGGCTGCCACGCGCACCGGCAGCTGCAGGCTCAGGCGCGAAACTGCGCCCTTGGCATCCTTGAACACCAGGGTCACGGGCACCTGGCTGTCCTTGACCAGCGGGGCCTTGAGCTGCTGCAGCATCAGGTGATAGCCACCGGGCTTGAGCTCCACGGCCACGCCCTGAGGCAGATCCAGCGCCTCGATGGCGCGCATGCGCATCACGTCTCCCTCCATCTTCATCTCGTGCACCTCGGCCACTGCAGCAGCCGTGGTTTCCACGCCCACGAGCTTGAGCGGCTCCTGGGCCGTCAGGCGCATAAAGGCCCCCGAGGCCTGCTGACCCTCCACGCTGGCGCGGGCCCAGGCATTTTCAACCTTGACATGGGCAGCATCGGCATGGGCCCAGGCGGCACCGGAAACCAGCAGCGAACCGACCAGCGAACCCAGGGCCATCACGGTAAAACGACGCATATTCATGAAACCATCTCCATTCAAATTCAGTCTGGACTTACGCAAACAAGGGTGCATCAAGATGGTCTTCTTGAAACGAAGCCCTTGCTTGAGCCTGATTGGCATAAGTCGTATCAATCTCAAATCGATCTGAAGCGCTTGACCATCAAGCGCCCTCAGCTATGTTTTTCAGAGTCTCAAAGGGCGGTGCGCGTACGGGCGGCAGGGTGGAGACAAAAGCTCTGCGAGCAACATCGGCCCAAGGCAGGGCATCGAGAATGGCACGGTGACTGCCCGGATCTGGCTGCTGCGCTGGCGGCGGCGCCAGCAGCGGCAGGCACAGCGCGCAATCCAGTCCATGCGGGGTGGCGGCATCGTCGCTGGCGGGGCTGGGCACCCAGTGTGTGCTGCCGCTGGCCGTGCACACAGCCTCCCAGCCGGCAGGCGGCGTGGCGCGCGCCCAGGGCGTGATCATGCTGACCAGCAGCACGCAGAACCATGCCCCCAGCGCCCAGCGCGCCATAAGGGCTGCCGGTTCGTGCCGAGGAGGGTGTGCGCGCCAATGCATGGGGCGATTGTAGGAGCTGGCCCGCTATCCGGTTGGCGACGCAGGGCTTGCACCACTTGCCTCTACGATAGCGTGGCCACGGATACCTATCTCTATGGGACTGACGCAAACAAGAATGCAGCATCGGCCTGCCTCCCAAGGCAGTCGTCTTGGCTGGACCCGTTTTGCGTAAGTCGTGACCTATTCACAGCAACCGTTCAGGAGACAAGCATGCTGACTTTGTGCGGATTTTCGGCCAGCAACTACTACAACAAGGTCAAGCTGGCCTTGATGGAAAAGCAGATTCCCTTCGCGGAGGAACTCGCCTGGCTGGGCAGCACCAACCCCGAGGAATCGCCGCTGGGCAAGGTGCCATATCTGCGCACCCAGCATGGCGCCATCAGCGAGTCCGACGCCATCATCGAATATGTGGAAACGCTGTCCAGCAAGGTGCCGCTGTTGCCCTCGGACCCCTTTGCTGCCGCCAAGGTCCGCGAACTCTGCGTCTATCTGAACCTGCACCTGGAGCTGGTGGCGCGCAACCTCTACCCCCAGGCCTTCTTCGGCGGCAAGATCAGTGACGGCGCGCGCGACAAGACGCTGGAGCAGCTGAAAAAGAACATTGCAGCCTTCGCCAAGCTGGCCCGCTTCGACACCCCGTTCATCGCGGGCGACAGCTTCACGCTGGCCGACTGCAGCGCCATCGTGCACCTGCCCCTGGTCAGCAGCGCCTGCAAGATCGTGGGCGGCAGCGATTTGCTGGCCGAGCTGCCGGTGCGCGACTATCTGGCCCGCATGGGCGAACGTCCCACGGTGCAGAAGGTCAACGCCGACCGCAAGAGCAACACCGAGGAACTGATGGCACGGATACAGGCCAAGGCTGCGCGCTGATGCGCCTGGGCGCCTGGCTCGATCCGGTGATGCTACGCTCGGCTCCATCATGCAAAGCGCTTTTCATCTCGCCTACCACGTGACCGATCTTGACCAGGCCCGCCGCTTCTACGGCAGCGTGCTGGGCTGCCGCGAGGGTCGCAGCACCGACACCTGGGTCGATTTCGACTTCTTCGGCCACCAGATCTCCCTGCACCTGGGCAAACCCTTTGCCGTGAGCAACACCGGCAAGGTCGGCAACCATATGGTGCCCATGCCCCACCTGGGCGTGATCCTGCTCAAGCCCGACTGGCTGGCCCTGGCCGAACGCCTCAAAGCCGCTGGCACGGCCTTCATTCTGGAGCCGCAGGTGCGCTTCGAAGGCGAGCCCGGCGAGCAGTGGACGATGTTCTTCACCGACCCCTGCGGCAACCCGATCGAGGTCAAGGGATTTGCCAACTGGGAAGCGGTTTACGAACACTGATCCCCTGAGCCGCTTCGCCTGGGCGGCCCCGCGCCTTCCCCCGAAGAGGGGCGACACCCCTGGCTGCGGGGCGGCCCTTGCTGGCCGTCTCGCGCTTGGACTTCGCCGGCGTCACAGGCTCATCACTTCGAGCCAGGCCAAATGGGAAACCTGTACAGCTTGAGCGAAACAAGCCTCCAGTGCTTACCTGAACTGCGGTAGCGGCTATCAAAACAGAGTCTCCCCCATAGGCTACTGAGCACGCTCCATGAATCCCAGCAAACCGCTGCTGCGCTGCGTGGGACTGCCCATCGCCGACACCAGCAGGCCGGGCACTTCGGTCCACAGCGAGAACGCCTTGCGCGCCCGCGTGATGCCGGTGTAGACCAGCTCGCGGCTGAGCACATTGCCGCCCTGCGCGGCCAGCACCAGCGCCGTGTGCTCGAACTCCGACCCCTGGCTCTTGTGCACCGTCATGGCAAATGCGGTCTCCACATGGGCCAGGCGCGCCGTGCTGACATGGTGCAGATGCTCGCCCTGCATGAAGTACACGCGCAGCCGCGCCGGGTCGGCAAAGCTGGGCAGTGCCATGCCGATATCGCCATTGAACACGCCCAGCTGCGCATCGTTGCGGGTGACCATCACCGGACGGCCCATATACCACTCGCCCTCCTTGCGTATGGCGCCCATGGCCTGCAATGCCTGCTCCACCGCGCGGTTCAGGCCCGCCACACCCCAGCTGCCATCGCGCACGGCGCAGAGCAGGCGGTAGCGGTCGAAGGCGGCCAGCACGTCCCTCACCCATTGCCGGTGCTCGGCCTCGGCGGCAAAGCCGCGCCCCTTGCCCTGCCCATGTCTTTCCAGCACCTCGGCGTAGGCGGCATAGCTGGCCATGCTGCCACGGCCTTGCACGGCGCTGCGCACCACGGCCTCGACCTCACCGCCTTCACGTGCCCAGAGTTCGGCATGCAGGCCGGCCTGGGTCTGCATGCGCAGCAGCGCCATGGCAGAAGGTGCATCGCCGGCATTCACGGCCTGTGCAAGCTGACCGATAGGCCCGCCAAAGCGGCGGCTCTCGCGCAGCATGACGGTGTGCTGGGCCAGCGGAAAGGCCCTGGCTGGCGCCAGGTACTGCTCTGGCAGGCGCTGGCCCGTCACGCGCCCGGCATAGGCCGCGGTGTCCGGCGCGTAATTGCCCCGCTGCGCATCGCGGCACAGATCGCCCAGCACGGCACCGGCCTCCACCGAGGCGAGCTGGTCCTTGTCGCCCAGCAGAATCAGGCGCGCCGTGGGCGGCAGGGCCTGCAGCAGCGCGGCCATCATCTCGAGGTGGATCATGGAGGCCTCATCGACGATGAGCACGTCGACATCCAGCGGATTGCCCGCATGGCGGGCAAAGCGCCGCGTGTCGGGCCTTGCGCCCAGCAGCGAATGCAGGGTGCGTGCCGCCCCCATGCGCTTGACCAGGGCTTCCAGATCCAGCTCGCGGCCCACCGCCTCCTTCAGCTCCAGCAGCGAGCTGTCGATGGACTGCTTGAGCCGCGCCGCCGCCTTGCCGGTTGGCGCAGCCAGCGCAACGCGCAGCTGCGCGGCATCCGGCGCCGTGGCAAACAGCAGCGCCAGCAGGCGGGCGGCCGTATAGGTCTTGCCCGTGCCCGGCCCGCCGGTGATGACGGACATGCGCCCCCGCAGCGCCAGCGCGCAAGCCAGCTTCTGCCAGTCCACCGCATTCGCGGCAACGGCAGACGCGGTGAAAAGCCGTCCCAGCCAGTCGCGGATCCTGGGTTCGTCAAGCGCCACCGCATCGGCCGCCGTGCGTTGCGCCATATGCGCGGCGACACTGCGCTCGTAGTCCCAGTAGCGGCGCAGATACAGCAAGGGCGCAGCGCCGTCCAGCAGCACCAGCGGCTGACCTCGGTCTGCCGCTACCGCACCCGGCTGCACGACACGCACCACGGGGCTGCGGCGCAGGGCCTGCAGCCAGTCGGCCAGCCGGCCGGGCAATTGCTCCCATAGCGATTGCTGCAGTCGCTCGGCCTCCTTGGGCCAGGCGAGAATCTGATTGGGATCGCCAGCCAGCGCCTGCAAGGGCAGACAGCTGTGGCCGCGCCCCTCCATCTGCGCCAGCACGGCGGTGGCCACCAGCAGCGCGGGCCCGGCCTCGGCGTCCTGCGCTGCCACAAACGCCGCCAGGGCGCTGTCCAGGCGGCGCAGCAGGCCGGCATCTGCCAGGCGTTCCAGAGCGGCCAGCCAGTCCGTGGTGTCCGGCGCAATCCGGTCCCCATCCACGGGGGCGGCAAACAGGTCCAGCGTCTGCAGATCGGCTTTGCGGCGGCCCTTCATGGCTGCTCCTCCTTCGATTCTTGCTCGCAGTCGCCAAGCAGCGCCTCAAGCCCTTGCAGCAGCGCCAGCGGCGGCTTCAGCACATGCATGCCGGCGGCCTCGCCATCGAGACCACGCAGGAAGAAATAGAGCGCGCCGCCCAATTGTTCCCGGGGGTCGTAAGCCGCGCCCAGGCGGCTTTGCAGCAGGCGGTGCAGAGCCAGCAGATACAGCGCCGCCTGCACGTCATAGCGATGTTCGAGCATGGCCTGCTCCAGCGCCTGAGGTGCGTAGGCCGCGCCGTCCTGGCCCAGGTGGTTGGTCTTGTAGTCCAGCACCCAGTAACGACCGCCATGATGAAACACCAGGTCGGCAAAGCCCATCAGCATGCCGTGCAGCTCGCGCTCGGGCAGCGCCGGGCGCGGCTGGCCGGCAAGGATGTGCCGGCGGCACAGCGCGTCGATGCGCGGTGCCGACAGGCGCCGCGCCGGCAGCCAGAACTCCATCTCGGGCAACAGCGCATCACCTCCGCCCAGCTGGGCCAGCGAGACACCGAGCGGCGCCAGCGGCTGGTGCACCACGGCGCGCAGCCACTGCAGCACATCGGCGGCCTGCTCCTTGCGGCCCGCGCGCTCGCAGCGGCGCAGCAGACGGGCCGCCAGGGGCTCGCTGTTGTCGGGATCATCCTCGGGCTGCAGCGCAAAGTCCTCGGCAGCCAGCCATTCCAGCTGGTCGTGCAGGAAATTGCCCACCACCGGGCCGCGCATGAAGCGGTGCCAGACCGCCGCATCGCTGCGCGCACCGGCGGCGAATCTGGTCAAGGTGGGCAGGGTGGTCATGACCTCGTTGATGACGCCCAGATCCAGCGCAGCTTCACCGGCCTCCTGGGCCTGCAGCGCACGCTCGTCCTCGGCAGGGCTTTGTGCGGCCACCGGCAGGACCGGCAGGCTGGGTGCGGCCATGGCGCGGGTCAGCGACGAAAAGCTGCCAATGCCCCAGCGGCGGTCGAACTGCGCCTCGTACACCGGCGCGGCGGCCAGGGCGGGCAAGGCCTGAGCGGCAACATAGCGCGAGGCCACGGGCAGTTCGGCCGGCAAATCCACCACGGCGATCTGCGTGCAACGCTCGCTCAGGGCCTGGATGCTGGCGCGCCAGCGGGCTGCGGACTGCGAAACAGCTCCGGCCAGCAGATAGCCCGCCGCACCCTGTTCGTTCGCACAGTTTTTGCTGTTGCCGCGCTTCATGGGGGCCAGCCCCATCCACAGCGCATGACGCGGACGGGTCAGCGCCACATAGAGCAGGCGCAGATCCTCGCGCAGGCGTTCCTTGTCGGCCTGCGCCAACTGTGCATCGTCGTAGTCCAGCACCAGCTCGCGCGCAGGTGCGCCATCGATCTGCACGGGCAGCGAAAGATAGGCCGCCTTGCCGTCCACAGGCCGGAAGCTGCCGCCAAACGGCAGGCAGACCAGTGGGTACTCCAGCCCCTTGCTCTTGTGTACGGTGACGACCTTGACCAGATCGGCATCCGATTCCAGCCGCACGATCTGCGCATCGCCGGCCGCGCCCGGGCTCTCGATCTGGGTGGCCAGCCAGCGGATCAACGCCTGCTCGCCCTCCAGCTGGGCGCTCGCGCCCTGCAGCAGCTCGGCCAGGTGCAGATAGTTGGTCAGACGGCGCTCGCCGCCCATATCCTGCAGCCAGCGCGCCGGCAATTCAAAGCGGTATAGCGTCTGGCGCAGCATGGCCAGCACGCCCAGGCGCAGCCAGAGGCTGTGCAGCTCCTTGAGCAGCTCGCTGCGCGCATCGAAGGCCTCGTCATCGCTGGCCAGCCAGGCCAGCTCGTCAAACGACAGACCCATCATGGGCGTGGCCAGGCCGGCGCGCACAGCCAGTCCGTCCAGGGGGGCGGCCACGGCACGCAGCCACAGCAGCAGATCCTGCGCCTCGCTGCTGGCGAATACCGAGTCCTGATCGGACAGATAGACCGAGGCCACATTGCGCCGCGCCAGCGCGCGGCGCACGGCTGTGGCTTCCTTGCCAGTGCGCACCAGCACCGCAACATCGGCCGGGCGCAGGCGCTGCAGCGGCTGGTCGCCCTCGGCAAAGCCAGTTGCAGCGTCCATCAGCCACTGCACGATCTGGCTGGCGCAGAACTCCGCCCCACGGCGGCGGATATCGTCATTGCTCAGCGGCTCTTCGCTGCTGCCATCCCAGGCGATGGTCAGCGCTGCCATGCGCTGGCTGCCCTGCATCAGCCGCTCCTTGCGGCCATTGGCCTTGACGCTCTCGAACGGCAGCGGATTGCTCTGCCCTGCGCGGAACATGAACGCGCCCTCGCCTTCGCGCACTTCAGCCTGCACAAACCACTGGTTGACCGCATCGACCAGCGCCTCGGTGGAGCGGAAGTTGGTGTCCAGCACATAGTGGCGGCCCTCGGTCGCCTGCCTGGCCTGCAGATAGCTGTAGATATCCGCACCACGAAAGCCGTAGATGGACTGCTTGGGGTCGCCAATCAGCAGCAATGCGCTGTCCGCGCGGTTGTCTGCCGTACGGTAGATCTGGTCGAACAGCCGGTATTGCAGCGGCGAGGTGTCCTGGAACTCGTCAATCAGCGCCACCGGGTACTGGGCCAGAATGCCGGCCTGCAGCGCAGGCCCGTTATCTCCGGCCAGGGCAGCGTCCAGGCGTTGCAGCATATCGGCAAAGCCGAAAGTGCCGGCCTGGCGCTTGAGCCACAGCAGGCGCTGCTGGACATGGACTGCAGCATGCAGGCGCAGCGCCACCTTGATCGACGGCAGCTCGGTCAACGCTTTAAGCAATTGCTCCAGCTCGGAAAATTCAGTGGGCAGCAGCAAGTCCATGGTCGAGCCCTTGAAGGCCTCGGCCATCCCCTCGGGGCGGAGGCGCTTGCGGGCGGAATCGCTGAGTTCCAGCGACCGGTTCAAGGGGTCTTGCGCCCAGACGATGAGGCTGTCGAACCAGCCCTGATAGTAGCGGGCCTGCAGCTTGCGCTTGTCCCACAGCGCAGCGCGGCCGTCAAGCTCGCCTTCGATCCAGCGCAGCATGCGCCCGGCCTTGGCGTCCCAGCCATCGGCCAGTGCCCGCAACCGCTGCGCACGCTCCGCCTGGGTCTGTGCAATGCATTCACCCAAGGTCCCGGCGCCCGCCGTGGCGGCGATGTCTTCACGCAGCAGCGACTGCATATCCTTGACCAGGGCCTGCACATCGGGCCAGACCTGCAGCGCCGTCTCCAGCAGCTCGCCCGACAGCGGATAGCACTGCTGGCGCCAGTAATCCTGTGCAGCCTCGGTCTGGCGCTGGCTTTCATCGGCCTCCAGTGTTTCATCAAACAGATTGCCGCTGTCGAAGGCATGCTCACGCAGCATGCGCTGGCACCAGGCATCTATGGTGTGGATGGCGGCATCGTCCATGCACTGCGCAGCCATATCCAGCCGCCAGGCGGCGGTATCGCGCTCCGTGCCTTCGGCATAGGCATCGCGCAGATCGCGCAGAAAGCTGTCGTGCGCAGCCGGTTCGGCCTCGCCGCGAAAGCATTGCACGGCCTCGATCAGGCGGTCACGAATGCGGTCCGACAGCTCGCGCGTGGCGGCCCGTGTGAAGGTCATGACCAGAATATCGGGCGGCATCAAGGCGCGGGCAAAGCCATTTTCTGCGCCATGGCCCAGCACCAGCCGCAGATAGAGCGCGGCAATCGTCCAGGTCTTGCCTGTGCCCGCGCTGGCTTCGATCAGACGCGAGCCCCAGAGCGGGAAATGCAGGGGCTGCAGCGCCTGGCTGTCGGGCTTCATGGGGTTGGCGGGCGTGCTCATGCCGGCTCTCCTGGTTGTTCGTTCTGGTCTGCACGCTGTATCGGGGGCAGGCTCTCGGTGTGCACCTGCGCGGCCAGCCAGTCATGCAGCGGGCCATAGATCTGCTTGGCCAGGGCGTGAAAGCGCAGATCGGCCGTCAGCGCCTCCCAGCCGGGGTAGCAGCGCGCCCAGCTGGGGTCTTCGCATTCGCCGCCCAGCATGTAGCCGCCCTCATAGGCCTGTGCTGCGGCGCTCAGATCGTCCAGGCCGGCTGCGATGGCGCTTTTGAGAGGCAACGGCAAGGGCTCGTTCTGGCCCGCCAGCCACAGCTGCATCAAGGCTTGCAAGCGCTGCGTGGCCGCCTGCGGCTCCAGCGGTTGCACCCAGACCAGGGTGTCGCGTGCGATCACGCCCATCAGCGTGTCGGTGCCCGTGCTGGAGAGCGCCAGACTGCGCACATAGATGGGCAGCAGCTTGTAGGCCTGCAGCTCGCCTTTTTTGTTCAGCAGCGTGCGCGGCTCCAGCGCAAACCAGCAACGGCTGTGGCCCGCATCCGAGGACGGCTCTTCGCGCTCCTGCAAGCCATCCATCCAGTCGTCCAGCGTGACCGCACCGCAGTGCAGCAACAGCCGCTCGCGCGGCGCCGCATGGGGCCATAACCGCATGTGCTGCTGCCAGGCCAGCAGCGACGGCGTGGCCTGGGCCTGCAAGGCCTCGGCCTCGCGCCTGCCGAGACCCGCCAGCGGCAGCACGCCGGCACGCCCCAGACGCTGCACCTGGCGCTGCACCTGCAGACCCACGTCCAGCGCCGCATCATGCGCCAGCTGCGTGCGCACGCCTTGCTGCAGCTGCTGAATCAGGCCGTAGGCGGTCAGACCATCGACGCTGAAAAGCTCGTCGTCCTCCAGCAGTTCCTCGTCCTGCTCGAAGCGTACCTGCAGGCGGTTGCGCAGAAAGCTGCGTGCAGGATGGCGCAGAAATTCCGTCAGGCGTGCCAGCGTCAGCGGTACTTCGGGGTCAGGTTCGAATGCGGCCACGACAGGCAGCGACTGCGCCTCCCGCTCTTCATGCGCGCCATACCATTCGCGCGCGAAAGTCGACAGCCCCGAAGCCTGTTCAAAATAGCGGCGGCTGAAAGGCTGCAAAGGATGCTGGCGGGTGCGCTGGGCCAGCAGCAGATCTCCGCGCTCGCTGGCGCAAAGGCCTGCGCTGCCTTCGCCCTGCCAGCCTTGGCGCAGATAGTCACGCAGCTGCGAGACCAGCACCGAGGGGGGCTGTTCGCTGTTGTCGCGCACATGGCGGCCGGCCCAGCTGATGTAGAGCTTGCTGCGGGCCGACAGCAAGGCATCCAGCATCAGCTGGCGGTCATCGTCGCGGCGCGCGCGGTCGCCGGGGCGCTGCTGGCCGGGCAAGGCCATCAGATCGAAGTCCACGCGCATGGCGCGGCGCGGGTAGTCGCCATCGTTCATGCCCAGCAGGCACACCACATCGAAGGGAATGGCGCGCATGGGCATCAGCGTGCAAAAAGTCACGCCGCCGGCGCGAAAGCGCTGGTTGAGCGCGGGCTCGGACAGGGCCTGCAGCCAGGCCTCCTGCGCCACTTCCAGCGGAATCAGGGCATCGAAGCCCGCTTGCTCGCAGGCGGACTGCCAGCCGACCAGGGCCGTGTCGAGTGCGGCGCACAAGGCCTGGTCCTCATCGCCCTGCGCGACAAAGAAGTCATCCATCAGACTGCGAAAACGCTGGGCCCAGACCTCGGGAGCCACGGCCGTTGCAGCCGTTTGCCACCACTGCAGCATGCGCCCCAGCAAGCTGGCCAGCGATCCGGCCAGCTCGGCCGTCAGGCCGCCCACTTCGTCATAGGGCTCCATGCCGGCAAAAGCCTGTGCATCGTCGAAAGGGGCCTGCAGCGCCGGCCCGCTGGCATAGCCCAGCAGCATGCGGCGCAGGCCGAACCAGGCGCTGTTGGGATCACCACAGGCCGCCAGGCCCAACTGGGCGCGCTGCGCATGGTTGAGCCCCCAGCGAATGCCTGCGCCGGCCATCCAGTGCGTGAGCTGGGGCAGATCGTCGGCCGCCAGCCCCACCCGCGCCGCCACGGAGGGGACATCGAGCAGATCGCACAACTCGCTCAGGCGGCAGCGCTGCTGAGGCAGCTTGAGCAGCCATTGCAGCGCGGTCACCAGCGGGCTGCAGGCGCGCGCGCCCACGTCGGCAATGTCAAACGGGATATGGCGCGCATCGTGGCGGCCGTACTGACCGAACACGGCGCGGATGGCGGGTGCAGCTTCTTCAATCGACGGCAGCATGACCACCACCTCGCGCGGCGCCAGCGCTGCGCGGCCCGCAGCGGCAGGCTCGGCCAGCCATTGCAGCAGTTGGTCGTGCAGCACTTCGAGCTCGCGCACCAGGCCATGGGCCTTGTGAAAGACGATGGACTGGTCGGCCGCCGCGATCTCGACGGCAGGGTGCTCAGACATGGGTACCAGATCGCGAATGCGCTGCTGCACCTGGGCCAGCAGCGGTGCGTCGATCAGCTCGCCCGCCTCGGCCTCGTCATACACATCCACACGCGGCCAGCCCCATTGCATGGCGGTGTCATCCGTGGTGTCGAAGGCATCGAGCTGACGCACGTAGTCACGGCTTTGCCGTCCCCAGGCCGCCAGCAGCGGATGGGCATGGGCGTGCATGGCGGCCAAGGGAATCTGCGCCAGGTCCTTGCCGCCCTTGTCGGCGTGGCGGCGGCGCTGCTGGCGCAGCAGCTCGCGCCCGTCGATGGCATCGGCCCAGTGAAAGCGGCAGGGGTTGGGAACGGCAATCAGCACCTGGCTGTGCTGGGCAATGCCGCTCAGAAACTGCATCAGCGACAGAGGCATCTGGCTCATGCCGAACACCACCACGCGGCGCGCCAGCGGCGTGACCGGCGGCCGGCCGCTCTGCAGCGCGTCCAGAATCCGCGCCAGCAGAGCCGGGCGGGTGGCGGCACGCTCCTGCTCATCGAGCTCGGCCAGCACCTTGCGCCACAGCTGGGGTTGCCAGAGCTGCCCTTCGGGCACGGGCGCATCGGGGCGTCCCGCCGTGCGCAGCACATCCTCGCCCTGCTCCCAGGCGGCCAGCCAGTCGGCGCGGTAGATCTGGTACTGGTCAAACAGGTCCGCCAGCTTTTCGGCCAGCTGCAGCAGGCGCTGCGGCTCGCCAGGGCGCAGAAAGTTGGCGATCGGTGCGAATGCAGACTCGCCCAGACATTGCGGCAGCAGACGCATCAGGCGCCAGATCATGGGCGTCTTGTCCAGCGGCGATTCACGTGGCACCTCATGCCTGCCCAGAATCTGCCGGTAGCTGCGCCAGACAAAGCGCGCCGGCAACTCGACCTGTGCGGCGGCGCACACGCCCTGCTGCCCGGCCATGCGCATCTTGAACCACTCGGCCATGCCGTTGCTTTGCACCAGCACGATCTCGGGCTCCAGCGCCTGCAAGGGGTGCGCGGCCAGCCAGGCCAGCACGGTATCGGCCAGCGCCTCGGTCTGGTTGCCGTGAATGGCGATCAGGCCCGGCTGCCAGTTAGCTGCCGGTTGCGACGCCCTTGGTTGCTGCTCTGCTGTCACACGCGCTCCTGTGCCTGTCTGTGCACGATGAAAGCTGCAAGCTTAACGGCAGCATGCAAGCGCTATTAAATGAAAAGCTGATTGCGCTCACCCACAAAGCAAACTGGAGCTGAAACACCTTGAAATCAAGCTAAAGCAAGCGCAAGCCGCTCTGCTTTCTGCTGCCCAGTACCCATGCCCATTGCTGACATTCGAGGCGGCAATGAGAAAAGCCCCAGATCATTGCTGATCTGGGGCTTCATGTCTGGTGGCCTGGGACGGAATCGAACCGCCGACACAAGGATTTTCAATTTTTTGAACACTTGCTCGGCGGGGTTCAGCACCTACCTTGATCTCCCGAGTGCCATGGCAGACATGCAGAAATGATCACTCAGTCTGCCTTAGAAAGTTGACTCAGCGAGTCAATATGCACCGATTCCGGACTCGAAGCAGACTCCACCTTCCGACGCAAAACCGGAAGATTTTCCGCAACTTCTAAGCTTTTTCGTTTCCCGATAAGTGCTTACTCGCACGCGCATAACGCCTTACTAATGTAAACATCGCGAACTAATCTGGACAAATACCGTCGAGCCTATCCCTTCACAGCGAAGGAGGCAGCACTTACATCATGATGGCCGACTTGATGATTGACTTGACCTGCACATTGCAGTTACTGCCAATGAAAACGGTAGTCACGTGAAGTCATGAACCAATCTCTCGCTCAGCCTTTGAGACAATCATCGGTGGCTATGCAGCATATCCAAACCAAGTAACTGTGTGACTCAAACACTGCCTCCCCCCATGGATGCCCGGTACTTGGCTGGTGCGATTCAGATTTAAAAAAAGGGGAAAAGTCCTTACAGATCGAGAACTAGACGAGCTGATCGGGCGCCAGAGCAGCAGATCATCATGCTCTTGTTTTCCGCCTGCTCCTGGGGGGTCAGCACAGCGTCACGGTGGTCAGCTTCTCCGCTGATGATGCGGGTTTCGCAGCTGCCACAGATCCCTTCGCGGCAGGAGGTTGGAATATCCAGTCCGGCTTCCGTCACTATGTCCAAAATTGAGCGCCCGGCTGGCACCCGTAGGCATTTCCCACTGCGCGCTAGTTCTAGCTCGAAGCCACCCTCAAGAGATGCTTCGGCCTTGGCCGTGAAGTACTCAACATGGCGACGCTCTGGACACTGTACGGTAGCTTCTTCGAAGGCCTTCAGCATTCCACTCGGCCCACAGCAGTAAAAGTGGGTGCTATTCTGGCTTTGTTGGACCAGCTTTGGAATGTTAAGTGGGCCACCATCCGGAATTTGATCGAAATGGAAGGACACTTTATTGCCACTGGCTTGGCCCAGTTTAGTCAGCTCTTGCATCCAGCCTGCATGGTCTGGGGTACGCGCGCAGTAGTGCAGCTCCCAGGATTTTTTCAGCAGTGTTAGGCGCTTGGCCATGGACATTAGCGGTGTTATGCCAATACCACCACCAATTAGGCAGGTGTGTGCGGCACTCTCATCTAGCTTGAACAAGTTGCGTGGGCCAGAGCAATTTATGGTCTGACCGACTTGAATATTGCTATGCAGATGACTCGATCCGCCTTTACTTGTGGGGGAGAGATGGACGGCAATTTGGTATTTTTGTGTGTCTTCGGGAGAATTCAGCAAGGAGTAGCTGCGAGTGAGTCCCGGTGCTAGCTGAAGTTCGATATGCGAGCCTGCAGTGAACGCAGGCAGCACATGGCCTTCTTCCGCCTGAAGCGTGAACATGCGGGTGTCATTGGCGACGAGATCAATGGCCTGCACGCGCAAAGCGAGAGTGGGTATGTAAGCAGCGTTCATGAATTAGGAACAGAGAATGAGAGGTTTGATCGCTTGGCCTTGAGCGATCAGCTCAAACGCTTTGGCGCCATCTGCAAGGTCAATGCGGTGGCTTGCAATCGGTGCTAGGTTAATTTTGTTGCCGTAGACCAGTGGTGCGGAAAGCTCCCAGGTGTTCCAGAGTCGCCGGCCATGGATGTTATAGATGGTGGGACGTGCCTTGCGCCACATGCCAAAGTCAAACTCCATAGGCTTGGCTGGTGTGGCGCACCAGCGCACATCGCCAAGCGTTCCAACCATCCCAAAGGTATTGAGAACACCTTGAGGGCTGCCGGTGTATTCAAAAACCACATCTGCGCCAAAACCCTTAGTGGCATCCTTGAGCGCCTTCACCGGATCTTGCTGCTCCGGGTCCCAGGCCGCATCCGCGCCCATTTGAAGCGCAATATCGCGGCGCTTGGCATTGGGGTCGATGGCAAAGACCTTGTCCGCCCCAAAGTGTCGAGCCACTGCAACATTCATCAGACCGATGGGGCCGCAACCATTGACGACAACCGTTTTCCCGGCCACACCCATACCTTCCATGCTGGCATGCACGGCGATACCTAGGGGCTCAAGAAGTGCCGCCATTTCAGGGGCTGTACCTGCCGGGTTCACCCAGGCAATCGACTCAGGGACGGTGACATATTCGGCAAAGGTTCCGTCAATATCAATGCCAGGGTAGCGTGTCTGCGGACAGACATGAGCGCGACCGGTGCGACATGCAATGCACTCACCACACGGAATGTGGCTTTCCAGGCTGACTAAATCACCGTGCTTGACACGAGTAACGCCGGATCCCACCTGCACCACCGTGCCGCACATTTCATGACCCAGCGTTGTTGGAAGTTTGACGCGCTGCGCGAAAGCGCCATAGCCGTGATAAATCTGCATATCAGTGCCGCAGACGCCGGCTGCGATCACTTTGAGCAGGATCTCTCCTGCACCGGGAGCGCGTGGTTCACATTCGCGAATGGCCAGCCCACCAGGACCAGCGGTGACTTTGCTCAGTGCCAACATATTTTCAACACTCCTGATGTCTTATTGAGGCTCAATGCCAGATTTCTTAGCAACCGGAATCCAGCGTTCGGATTCATATTTGATGAGTTGCGCAAACTCTTCAGGCTTGGAGGACTTGGCAATCAAGCCGAGTTGAAGAAAGCGCTGCTGAATTTGTGGACGTTGCAGGATTTCTGCAACGTCTTGAGCAACTTTGTTGCGCACTACCTCTGGCGTTCCTGCTGGCGCCATCAGACCGAACCAAAAGTCTGCGTTAAATCCCTTGATACCGCTTTCACCAGCCGTAGGAATCTGGGGCGCAAGAGGAGAGCGCTCCTTGGATGGAATACCAATGGCCTTAATACGACCTGCATCAATGAACGGCTTGGCGGCCGTCAGTGTGGAAAGCACCGCCTGTACTTCACCACCCATCAGGGCGTTCAGAGCGAGTGATTCGCCTCGGTAGCTGACGTTTTCATGTCGCAATTCCTGGGACTGTGCGAAACCATCAAAGGCCAGCATGGACGCTCCACCAAAAGCGCCATGGAACACACCTGAGGGGCTGCTTTTTGCGAATTTCACGAATTCCGCAAAGTTCTTGACAGGAACATTCTTGCCGACCGACAGAACATAGTCACCACGTGCAAATTGCGTAATGGGCATCAGGTCCTTGTTGCGATCAAAACCAGGGTTTTTCAGGAATATCTCAATGGTTCCAATGGAGACAGGGGTGACCAGCAAGGTATATCCATCAGCCGCCGACTTGGCAACCTGCAGTGCCCCCAGCGAGCCACTAGCCCCCGGCTTGTTCTCCACGACAACGGGATGCTTCCACTTTTGTCCCAGTTGTTCTGCAAGGATTCGAGTGGCGCTGTCGGAGGAGCCTCCTGGCGCAAATGGAACCACCAGCTTGACGCTGCGGTCGGGATACCCGGTTTGGCCGTATGCAGAAGAGCCCATAAGGGCCGCAGATGCCAAAAGCAAAGCTGTGATTTTCGTGGGCTTGAGGAGCATGTTTGTCTCTTGTTTTCGTTTTTCGAGGGGGCTGATGGCTCTGGATCTGAGTTCAGATGAGGAAGGAAAGACCGGTAATGGGCTGCTTGCGATTGAGGAGCACAATTTTTTTGCGGTGGATCTTCCAAATGCCATCCACATTGACTGCCTCAAGTTCGCAGTGGCCCGGCAGCTGACGCATGTCTCCCAGCCCTTGCTGGCGCCAGTCGCCCGATCGCACCTCTGTCAGCAACATGGAAAAGTGGGCCACGATACGGTCACTCGCCTGCTCTTGCAGGCTGATATTGCTCACCATGCGCATCATGTATGACGACGGATTCTGGGCCACACGGGCTTGACGCATGATCTGCTCAACGCGCATCTGCAAGCGCAAGTGGTTGTCAAAAATGATGGAAGACTCCTTGAGGGGGTCCGCATTCTCGTCAATGGGAATCCAGTACGTCGCATCACTGGTATAGAGAGCCAACCAGTCGTCCAGAAGGCCTTGATCCAGCAGCCTAGCTTCCTGGTAAATCAGTTTTTCAACGGGGTGTGTCATGGTGCTTGGAGTTTGAAATAAAGCGGTTCAGCGAACGGGTATAGAGCGGCCTTGCAAGCAGGGGCGAACAGCACAGTCCCTGCCTAATAGGCAGACAAGTCTCAGCTTGGTCGCAAGGTGCTTAGTTGCTCAGCAGCGACTTCCACTTGCGCCAGAAAGCCCGCTGCGGAACTTCATCGCTGTATACGCCGACGCGCTCACCACACGCCTTGACTTCCTCTTTGTCGAGGCCGCGGGACAGAGTGATCCAGTCGAAGCCTCCGGCTCTCAGCGCGTTCTGTCCGCCTGCGAAAACATCAATGTCATCGGCGGACAGAATCCCAGCCGTGCCGACGCGCGTTTGGGCGTCCAGCATCCGGTTGCTGTTGATGTCATCGTGTGCGCCGGTGATCATCAAGGGGTAGGAGTACACCTCGGTCTTATCGTGGGTGATGGGTTGAACGACGCGGATGTTGAAGTCAAAAATCACCAGATTCGGGAAAATCAAAAACTGGCGATTGGTCAATGTTTCGGCTGCACCTTGTTCGCCATACAGCTCTTTGAGCTTGGCTTCATAAGCTTCGCGGATCGCGGGGTCAATACCGCCGGACTCCAGAGGAGCTCCAGCTTCCAGCGTTCCGTGACCTTCTGGGTAACCTCGTGTGAAGCCTTGCTGACGCACCGCTGCATTGAGTTCACGGTTTTCGAAAGAGCCTTCAAATTTGCGCACTGTTGCGAATGCCGAGCGGTGCACAAAGCCGGGGTGATATCCGTCGTAAACGTTTTCACTCTGGAACTTCCAGTTGCCGTCGTAGCCGTACTTGTGTGAAGTCGTGACACGGTAGCTACTGCCTGCCGTGCGCTGCAGCCAGATGTCGATATGTTGCTTGGCACCGCCGAGGAAGGTCTCAAGATCTTCCACGTCGGCATTGAAGGAACCGAAAATCAGGCCGCCATAGCTGGCGACGCGTGCCAGCGGCTTGAGATTCTTGTCTGCCTTGTTAAAGCCGCCTGGGTAGCGCGCTTCATCAGGAATACCGATCAACTCACCACTGGGACGGAAGGACCAGCCGTGATACGGGCAGACGAAAGCGCGAGTCGTGCCTTTTTCTTCACGGCAGATGGTTGCACCTCGGTGGGTACAGGCGTTCAGAACTGCATGAATTTGGCCGTCGCGGCCGCGCGAGACAATGACAGGGCGCGTACCGATTTGCGTCGACTTGAAGTCGCCTGGATTAGCGATTTCGCTTTCGTGCGCCAAGTAGATCCAGGTACGGTAGAAGATGTTTTCCAGCTCCTTCTCGAACATGGCTTCGCCACGATACGCGGCTGTCGAAACTCGAAATTCGCTGACTTGATCATCGACCATGCTCGCAATGGTCTGAGGTGCACATGTGGGGGTCATTATTCGATCTCCTATCCTGGCTAGCAGGGACCAGTAAATGGTAGGAGTCGACCCCAATAAGAGCAATGCGCTCGAAAAAAGAGTGCACATTGTGCACCCTCTCCAGCACAACTAACCTCGAGCGGTTTTGTCCAATCAGCTCTTTGAAAGAGGTTGTTCGTTGCCTAGCTGCATTTTCTCGGCATACAGCCGCTCAATGCTTTGCGCTGTATCAAGCAAGCTAGATGCCAGTGAGTCGCGCTTGGCCTGGCTGTCGAGTGCGCTGCTGAGAAAAATTACGTTCAGGCAGATGGCCGCCTCGCCCAGGTGCGATATCGGTGCGGCAAATGCACTGAATTTGGGCTCATCCGTCCACTCTCCCAAATTGGAGGCATAGCCGCATTGACGCACCTGATCAACCATCCTTCCAATGCTCGCTTCGCGAAGATCGGACAAGCTGTTTGGTGGCGTCTGCTGACGAATCATGGCAAGCAGTGTGGCGCGCGTAGCCTCCGAGGCAAAGGCAAAGTAGGCGCGGCCCGCCGCCGTGGTCAGCATGGGCATTTTCCGCCCCGGCATTCCGGGATGAAAAGACAGTGGACTGTAAGCGCGCGTGGAGTAACGAACTACCATTTCAGCCCCTTCGGGGGCGACCAATGAGCAGGGCCAGACTATTTTTTGCGATAGCCGGCGCATTAGCGGCCAGGCAATTTCTGCAATCAGGCTGGTATCCCTGAAACCATGGCTCAGCCGCTGCACGAGAAACGTCAAGCGGTACAGGTTGGTAGCAATATCGTGGCTGACATAGCCCGCTACCTTTAGGGATTCGAGTAGGCGCTTGATGGTGGTGCGATGTTGACCTGACAGGCGTGCGAGTTCTGAGATAGACGCCGTTGCGTTGGGGCATTGGTTGAGCAAGGCCAGCAACTCCAAGCCTTTGAGCAGGGACTGGCAGTGGCGGTAACTGGAGTCTTCGGTGGACATGGCATTGCGATTCTAGGTTCAGTTGCTGCCCCTCCGATCTGTCAGCCATCACCGGCTCCTAGGGATATTGCTGTGCACTGATTTTGGCTTTCCGTTCCCTTTGGAGTACGCCAACGCTGCATCAAGAAATGGTCAAACTCCCAGCGAAAGCATCCCAATGGCTCACTGGTGCACTATGTGCACCCCTTGAAAGTGTTTCTGTCTTTATATTTCGATGACTAGTAGGGAGACATTGAAATGAAGAAAAGATTTAGTGCATCAGCGCAGCGAATGCTGCTTGCGGGTTTGGTGACCATCGTGCAGACCAGTCCCGCTCTGGCGGATTCAGTGTTCCCGAATCGGCCCATCAAGATGATTGTCCCTTTCAGCGCTGGCGGCGCGACCGACGTGGTCGCACGCAACGTGGCCGAGCGTATCGGACAGCAATTCGGCCAACCGGTGGTGGTGGAAAACAAGGTCGGTGCCGGCGGCAATATTGCCTATGAATATGTAGCCAAGAGCCATCCCGATGGCTACACGATATTGTTCGGCTCGACGGGGCTAGCGACCAACGCCAGCCTGTACCAAAAGCTCAGCTATAACGCTATCAAAGACTTTGCGCCTATTAGCCTAGTCGCACGCAGTCCCCACGCGCTGGTCGTTCACCCATCGGTGCAGGCCAATACTGTGCAAGAGCTGGTCGCTTTATCTAAACAAAAGCCTTTGAACTATGGCTCTTCAGGCAATGGGACCATCTTGCACCTAGCGGGTGAAATGCTCAAATCCAACACTGGCGCCAACCTGATACACGTGCCTTACAAGGGCGGCTCTGCGGCAATGGCTGACTTGCTTAGCGGTGTCATTCAATTGGGCTTTTTGGACCTGTCCATTTCCATGCCGCAGATCCAGGCCGGCAAGCTTAAGGTGCTTGCAACCACAGGGGAAACACGCGCCCCTACACTGCCACAAATTCCGACCGTTGCCGAAGCCGGCGTCCCGGGCTATGCGATTGATGTTTGGTTTGCAATGTTTGCACCCGCAGGCACCTCGCCGGCGGTGGTGCAAAAGCTCAATCAATCTACGATGGCAGTCCTCAAGGATCCAGGATTGCAGCAAAAGATGCAGGCGATTGGACAAACCCTGCAGCCGTCTACTTCTGAGCAGTTGGGCCAGTTCTTGCGTAGCGAAACCCGGCGCATTGGTGCAATCGTCAAGAGCGCTGGTGCAACCGTTGAGTGACGGCATCATCGGCGATTGCCTTGCCTGTTCTAGGAACTTATCGCCGTTGGTGAAGAGCTTAGCTTTGCTGAAGGCGCTCAACCAGCAGCCCCATTTATACCGTGCTGGCGATGCGCCCTAGAGTTTCCTGTGCCTCAAGCAAGTGCATGTGGAGACACTGCGCCAACTGCACTTTTTGGACTATGAAGCGCACAGCGGTCTGTATCGACTAGCACCGCAGATCATGCGCCTGAGCAATGGCGTCATACCTCGATCACAGATGGCCCGCAGCATTGCCCATCATGCAGCACCTGTCCACGCTGCCGCTGGGGCTTTGCACGCTGTTCTCATTTGAAGGCGATGAAATGCATATTCGCCGCTCTATCCAGCCCTATAGCAGGCTGTCCTGATATCCGGGAGCGTCAGGGCGTTTGCAGCCCGTGCAACCGACCGCTGCGAAAAAAGATCATCTGATCTCTCCAGCGATTAGCCCCGTCAGGTACTGTTGGAGCTATGAGCCCACAGCGATCGGTGGAATTGGATAATCCACGCCTGTACAAGGAGCTCGCCGACACCGTCAGTCGACGGCTACAGCAGAATTTAGTGCAGTGGCAGCTCTAGCCGCTGTGGTGTCTTGGCTGTGCCACTAATGTATTCAGGCAACGTAGCGGTATGCGTGAGCATGACTTTTGAGTAGATCCAGACGTATTGCAAATGACTAGCAGCGCTGCTGCAACACTATCGAGCAGGCCAGCCATGGTTGCAAGATATTGAGGGGGGCATTAAGGCACTGAGCTGGCTCCGCCTCAGGCCGTGGTGTAGCAACCACCGGCCCAGGCAGCATTGGCGGAGAAAAGTCTGACTTAACGTGCCAAAAAATCTTTGACCATCTTATTGAAGACCTCTGCATGTTCCCACTGAGCCCAGTGACCGCATTGGCTGAAGACATGGAACTCGGAGTTGGGAATGCCCCACAGCAGGCGCAGACCAATGTCCAGCGGCACAAAGCGATCATCACGACCCCAGATGATCAGGGTTTGGGCCTTGATCTCCGACAAGCGCGTGCCGTAATCGCTGAACTGTTTGGGGTTGATCTGGGCGCTTTTGACAAAGTTTTCCAGATGGTCGCGGCGGGCCAGAATATTGCTAAGGCGCTGCTGATAGAGATCTTCGGTCAGGCTGCTCGCGTCGTAGACAAACACATTCATCATGCGCTTGAGATTTTCGACCGTGGGGTCGCGATAGAGCGCGCCAATAAGCTTGATGCCTTCGGCAGGCATGGGCACGATGGCGCTGGGGCCACCTGTTCCGCCGCCCATCAGCACCAGTCGGTCGACCATCTGCGGGTTGGCCAGTGCAAAACCGACGGCGCTGTGTCCGCCCATAGAGTTGCCGATGATGTGCACCTTGGCGATGCTCAGTGCATCAAGCACGGCCTTGAGGCAGCGGGCGTTGAGGTCTGAGCGCGAGCCAGTGCTGACAATTGGATCGCTTTTGCTCCACCCCGGACAGTCAAGCAGAATCACACGATAGCCCGCAACCACCAGGGACTCGATATTGCGGTGAAAATTGGCCCAACCGCTGGCGCCGGGGCCAGAGCCGTGCAACATAACAACCACTTCACTGCCAGTTCCTACATCGTTGTAGTGCAGTTTCAGTGGCTTGCCGTCTTCTGTGATGGTGACAAAGCGGCTGGTGGCTTCTTCGGTAACAGTGATGCTCATTGATATCTCTTGAAGATGAAAAAGTCAGGAGGGTTTACTGCGTGCGCTGCTAGTCCCCGAAAACGATGAAATCAAGCGGCAGTGCGCTGGCGCAGCAAGTCCAGCGCGACGTCGACAATCATGTCTTCCTGACCACCCACCATACGGCGCTTGCCCAGTTCCACCAGAATGTCCACGGCTTTCAGGTTGTACTTGGCCGCTGCCACTTCGGCATGGCGCAGGAACGAGCTGTACACACCGGCATAACCCAGGGCCAGCGTTTCTCGATCCACACGCACTGGGCGGTCTTGCAGGGGGCGCACGATGTCGTCGGCGGCATCCATCAGCTTGTACAGATCGGTACCGTGGTTCCATCCCATGCGCTCGGCAGCGGCAATGAAAACTTCCAGAGGAGCATTACCAGCGCCAGCACCCATGCCGGCCAAGCTAGCATCCACACGGTCGCAGCCTTCTTCCACGGCCACGATGGAGTTGGCTACACCCAAGCTCAGGTTGTGGTGGGCATGCATGCCAGTTTGGGTTTCAGGTTTCAAGACATCCTTGAAGGCGCGGAAACGGTCACGCACGTCTTGCATACCCAGTGCACCGCCCGAGTCCACCACGTAGCAGACGGTGGCGCCGTAGCTTTCCATCAGTTTCGCTTGTTGGGCCAGACCTTGCGGGGTCTGCATGTGGCTCATCATCAAAAAGCCCACTGCTTCCATGCCCAGATGGCGGGCGTATTCGATGTGCTGACGAGAGACATCGGCTTCGGTGCAATGCGTAGCCACACGCACGACGCGAACACCAGCCTCGTAAGCAGCCTTCAGATCGTGAACGGTGCCAATGCCGGGCAGCAGCAGCGTGGTGATCTTGGCATGCTTGACCACGCTGGCCACGGCCTCGATCCATTCCAGATCGGTATGGGCGCCAAAGCCATAGTTGAACGACGAGCCTTGCAAGCCATCGCCGTGTGCGACTTCAATGGAGTCCACCTTAGCCTCGTCCAGAGCCTTGGCAATCTGCCGGGCTTGCTCCACGCTGTACTGATGACGCACGGCATGGCTGCCATCGCGCAGCGTCACGTCGGAGATGTAGATTTTTTTGTTCGCGTTCATGAGATATCTCCTTACTCGGCGCTGGCAGTGGCCAGCATGCGTGCGGCAATGGATTCAGCGGAGCGCAGACCCGCACTGGTCATGATGTCCAGGTTGCCTGCGTAAGCGGGCAAATAGTGAGCCGCACCTTCAACTTCGAGGAAGATGGATGTCTTCAGTCCTGTGAGTGCATCGCCCACGCCAGGAATACGAATGGGCTTGTCGATGCGGTCAAACTGCACTTTTTGCTTGAGGCGGTAGCCAGGCACATAGGATTGCACGGCAGCTGCCATGCGCTCGACCGATTCGGCAATCGCGGCCTCATCGGCCAGCTCGCTAAGGGTGTAGACCGTGTCACGCATGATCAGCGGCGGCTCTGCAGGATTCAGAACAATGATGGCCTTGCCTTTGCTCGCCCTCCCCACCACTTCAATGGCCTTGGAGGTGGTCTCCGTGAACTCATCAATGTTGGCACGGGTGCCAGGGCCGGCACTCTTGCTGGATATGGATGCGATGATTTCACCGTAATGCACCTTGGCCACACAGGAAACTGCAGCCACCATGGGAATGGTGGCCTGGCCTCCGCAGGTCACCATGTTGAGGTTCATTGCATCCATATGAGCATCACCGTTGACCACGGGAATACAGTATGGGCCGATGGCTGCAGGGGTCAGGTCGATGACACGGATACCTGGCTTGAGCGTCCGCAGAAAAGCGTCATTTTTGACATGTGCAGAAGCGCTAGTCGCATCAAAGACGAAGTCGATATCAGCGAATTCCGGCATGCGGGTCAGACCTTCAACACCTTCGTGGGTTGTTGCAACGCCCATGCGAGCTGCACGGGCCAGGCCATCGGAGTTGGGGTCGATGCCAACCATGGCACCCATTTCGATATTTTGACCATGGCGCAGGATCTTGATCATCAAGTCCGTGCCGATATTTCCGCTACCGATGATGGCAGCCTTGAGTTTGCGCGTCATTGCATTTCTTTCTTAGGACGACGGATATGCTGCCGTCTTCGTTTATTGACTAAACTGAGCGCAGACCTTGCCCACACCACTGATTTGTGCCTCGAAGCGGTCGCCGGGCTGTACAGACACCATGGGGCCCAGAGCGCCGGTCAGAACGAGATCGCCGGCTTTTAAAGGCTGCTTGAGACTGGCGAGCTTGCGTGCCAACCACACGGCCGCATTCAGCGGATGACCTAAACATGCCGCACCACCGCCTGAAGAGGCAAGTTCACCATTGCGTGACATCTGCATTTCGCAGAGTTTCAGATCCAGCGCATTGAGCTTAGTCGGCACGGCGCCCAGAACAACTAGACCGCTGGATGCGTTGTCCGCAACCGTATCAATGAAACGGATGTTCCAGTCCGCAATGCGGCTGCCGACGATTTCAATGGCCGGCAGCACGTAGTCCACAGCATTCATCAAATCCACCAGCGTGGCGTCGACCAAATCAAGATCCTTGGACAGAACCAATGCCACTTCGGCTTCGACCTTGGGTTGCAGTGTGCGCGACAGCGGCACGAGCTCATCGTCGCCATAAACCATGTCGGCAAACAGCGTGCCGAAGTCCGGCTGGTCCACACCCAGCTGTTTTTGTACGGCTAGAGAAGTCAGGCCGATCTTGCGACCGACAATGCGCCGTCCTTCGGACAGTGCATGCTCCACATTGGCAAGCTGAATGGCGTAAGCGGTTTCATTGTCGTGAACCTCCTCGCGCAAGGGTGCGATAGGTGTGGCCGTGGCTTCGGCAGTGCGCAGACGCTCGGCCCAGGCGCGAATGTTTTGAGAAATAGGCATAGGGTGTAGTGGCTTAGTTATGCATGAGCATGACGCCGTAGCCTGCGATTAATGCCGGGACGGCCCGGTAATTGCGCACCGGACAGGGCAACAGCGTTTCCAGCTCAAGGGCAGCGCGGGCAATAAGCCAAGTTTTGGATTCGTGGGCGGAATTGCCAGCCTCTTCTGCAATGGATGCTTCACTCATAAGGCACAGTTCATCCAGCTTGCCGCTGGCCAGCGCATCCATCCAGTTCAGATCCCACTCAGGATTGAGCGACTTCATCCAGTTATCACCATTGGCCAGAGCTACGCCTGCAGCCATGACGCGCTCTGTCTTGAGTGCCTTTTCCGCGTCCGTAGGGGTGCGCTTGACCGTGATGCGCTCACGCACTGCGGGATCAGGATGGGCCAGAGTAGGAACTGGCGGCTCATGCGATAGCCCCCCGGATCCAATAAGCAGTGTGCGCAGTGGCAGCGTATCGAGGAAACGGCCGATCGCTTCACCCAGAGCCTTGCAACGGCTCATGCGTGCAATCCCGGGCTGCGCAACAGCATTCATGAAAATAGGTATCACGGGGGGCGTTTTCATGTCATCGCCCCAAATGAACTGCAGCGCTTGCGAAAATCCATGATCGACCTGCATGCGACGCGACACAGCAATGTCAAAGTGCTGATCCATCAGATAGCTGGCCAATGCCACTGCATGCTCTTCTGCCACGTTCAGCGTACCAGCTGGCGAGAGGTAGTCACCGACTGCCGTAGCCTGGCTACCGATACAAAACGGCGGCATCAATTCATTGAAAAAACCGTTGTAATGATCCGGTCCCAGCAGAACGATAAGTTCCGGATCAAAAGCTTTGATGGCCTCACGGGCCTGCCCTATCGCGGTATCCAGTGCTTGCTGATCTTCGGCGCTGATGGGATTCAGCCCAAGTAGGGGCGAATGAGACATACCCAGAAAGGCCCGGCGAGAGGTCGTGATGGCTGCGGTTTTCATGCTTATGGCTGACTCCTGTAAAACGCCTATTCAGTGCGCTTTTCTTGTGTTGCACACATTGTCAGAGCAAGCTGAAGCCACCCAAACTGTGTGCACCTGGTGCACCATAAACTAGGGTTTAACCCTAAACACCTCTTATCAGCTTCAAAGAAAAAAGCCACCGTAAAGGTGGCTCAAAGGATTAATTTCAAAGAAGTCTGCGTGTTACTGCACCAGCCGACCGCCATCAATGACCAGATCGGCACCAGTGATCATGCGAGCGTCAGCAGATGCAAGAAATGCCACAGCGGCAGCCACATCGGCTGGCTCGACAATCTGCTGCATGGGGTTCATTTTCTTGACAGCTTCTAGTGCTTTTTCACGACCACCAAAACGCTCGGAGAGCTGGGCCTCGACAAATGGCGTCCACAAATAACCGGGGTGAACGGCATTGACCCGCACGTTGTAGCCATGATGCGCTGCGCTGACAGCTGCCTGCTTGGTCATTGTGCGCAAAGCGCCTTTGCTGGAAGCGTAAGTACCGAGATCCTTGGAGCCCACAAACCCTGAAATTGAGCCCATGTTGACGATGGAGCCACCGCTACTTTGCTTTTTCATCACGCGTAGAGCACTTTGCATACCTAGAAGTGCTCCATCGACATTGACGGCAAAAACACGGCGCCACTCGTCGAGATCCAGTTCATCGAACGGTGCAGGTTTGGGCGATATCAAACCTGCGTTGTTCACCAGTACATCCAGCGCTCCGAATTCGGTCACGATGGACTGCATCAGGTCTTTCCATGCCAGGGGTTCACGAACATCCAGAGTTTTCAATTGCGGAGCCTTGTTTCCTACAAATTGCTGCAGGATGGTTTCTGCATTTCCGAACTGCAGGTCGGCCAGAATGACTTCCGCGCCTTCCTGCGCCAGTCGCTGCCCACAGGCTAGACCAATAGCACCCGCACCGCCGGTAATCAGCACAATTTTGTTCGTAAAACGTTGCATTAATTTCTCCACTAGAACTTACTCAGCCTTCATCCCGGCGTCTTTCATGACCGCAATCCAGCGAGTTGCTTCCTGGCGGGTGTAGCGTGCAAACTCTTCCGGGCTGCTCGTCTTGATCAGCATCCCCTGTGCAATGAATTTTCCAGACACCTTGGGGTCGCGCATGCCGTTGTGCACGGCTTGTGTGATGCGCTGAACTACAGGAGCCGGAGTGCCTGCCTTGACTGCTACGCCGTACCAGAAGGTAGGAACAATATCCCCATACCCCAGCTCATTGAGGGTAGGCACATTGGGCAGCAAAGGAGAGCGCTTGTCTTCGCCAACGGCTAAGGCACGCATTTTTCCGGTATTGACATAATTCACTGCGCTGGGAACCGTGTCGTAGAAAAAATCCACCTGACCACTCATCACATCGACAAGACCGGGAGCCGATCCGCGATAAGGCACATGGTTCATCAACACACCCAATTTTTTGCTCAGCATGACGCTAAACAACTGGCCACCGGAGCCGACGCCCTGAGATGCATAGTTCAGAGGCTTTTGCGGATTAGCTTTTGCGTAATTGACAAGATCCTGCAACGTCTTGAACGGGCTGTTGTTTGGGACCACAAACAAGCCGGGCGCTACGATCAATTGCGAAATAGGGATCAGATCTTTATGCGGATCGTAAGAAAGCTTGCTGAAAAGACCAGGGTTTGTCGCCAGAGAAGGGACATCGCCAAAAAAGATGGCATGACCATCGGCAGGCGATTGCTTGAGCAGATTCATTGCCACCTGCGCTCCACCACCTGGTCGGTTATCTACAACCACAGGCTGCTTAAAGTTCTGAGTGAAGTACTGTGCCATTTCACGAGCCAACTGGTCCGTTGGTCCGCCTGCTGCATAAGGCACAACCAGCGTTACCGGGCGGGCTGGAAATTCATTGGTGGCATGCACCATAGATGCAGCGCCCAGTAAACCGCCGAAAGCGCTGGAGAGAAGAAGAGTACGACGACGAGAAAACATGACTGTCTCCTGTATGGCCACAAGGGCACTTATAGCTTTTCAAAGGGGTGTACGTGGCAATGGCGTTAACACGCAATCGTCGGCCCAGATCAACGAATCCATTCAGTGGGAATGCGCCGTTCTACACTGGGAAGACTATTGTCGAATTTGAGACTCAATCCCAAATAGCGTGCACCAGGTGCACCAAAATAGAGGGGTAAACCCTCGAAATCAAGTAACTCGATCAGCACCACGCATTGCTTTAAACGAGCTAAGTTGCTTGACTCACCTTCTAGTCAAACATCACGTCAGCAAAGTTTGAACCCCTATGACCCCACCTACGTTACTAAGCTCTTCCGCCACCAATGATTACAAGGATGTCCGAAGCCTGTCGCGTGGCTTGGCCGTGCTTCAGGCTTTGAACCGCGCACCAGGAGGAATTTCCAGCACATCGGCGCTGGCAGACGCCTGTGCTTTACACCGCACCACGGTCAAGCGCCTATTGGAGACCTTACGCGCCGATGGATTTGTGCGCCGTGGCGAAAAGGAAGGGCAGTATTACCTAACTTTTGCAGTACGTAGCCTGAGTGAAGGCCTAGTAGATGATGCATGGGTAGAACAAGTTGCATTACCGCTTATGCGCGCCGCGGTTCCCGATCTACTCTGGCCATGTGATCTCGGCACAGTGGAAGGAGGCTTCATGGTAGTGAGAGAGAGTACCCACCGCTTCAGTCGTCTATCTCAGCATCGGGGAATGATCGGCGAAAAGCTGCCACTTTTTTTTACGGCCATGGGAAAGGCCTATCTTGCAGCATGCTCCGATAAGGAACTCACCGGTTTATTGACTCTATTGAAGCAACGTGATGATGCGGTCGGTTCTATGGCCCGTGACACAAAAGAGGTAATGCGCTTGATTGCCGAGACGCGAGAGCTCGGTTATGGACTTAGTGATGGAGACTGGGATCAACAGGCCCCGTTTGGTGCAATGGCTGTCCCTCTGAAATGTGGACGCCGCCTAGTGGGTGGATTGAATATTATTTTTCCCAAATCTGCAGTCCCAAGAGATGAGCTCCAGAGACGCTACCTGCCGCAGCTGAAGAACCTAGCTAAACGTATGGGCAAAGACATGGCCCCGTGGATGGACTAAGGTGAACCACTGTCAATACGTGACAGTTTTGTGGGATACGCAGGTTGACATTACACGCCAGCATAAGCTCCATCGCTTCTAGTAGAGGAAGCGTTCCCCCTGCTTCCCCTGCTTCCCCTGCTTCCCCTGCTTCCCCTGCTTCCCCTGCTTCCCCGGCTTCCCCTGCTTCCCCTGCTTCCCCTGCTTCCCCTGCTTCCCCTGCTTCCCCTGCTTCCCCTGCTTCCCCTGCTTCCAACTAGCGTCTCAAAAGGCTTTTCAAATCCTTTAAATCCTGTGGAGCGGGGAAATAAATATCATCAAGCTCATCGCCATGCTTGCTTTGTTTAAATGGAGTCTCTGCCCTCTTACCTCTATTCTCTGCTTGACCTGTTTTAAATAATTTCAACCAAGCTTTAGGCATAAAAAATCTCATGCTTTGAGAGCCCTGCCCAGCAATCGGATTAAGTTTCAATCTAATAAAAGTACCGGAAGTCAAGCCCAATGGAATAAGCAGTGTTTTTACCATCTCATCATAGTCGCCCAACTTATCCCTCATCACCCACTCTCTCATCTTCATTGATGAGCGACTCTTCTCAAAATTTAGATGAAATAATTTCGGTTGTAAATCATGATAGTTTTTTCTTTTTAAGAACACAATTTGATTAGAAGAATATTTAGGATCAGAATATTTAACTCTTTCATCATCCCCTTTAACACAGCAACCTTCAAAAACATCAGCAATCTGAATCAGATCACTAAGAGTTGAAGAAAATTCTGGATTCTTCTTATCCCTATAATTTACGCCAAGAATTGCCAATGCTGACATTATCCGAAATGCATCATCAGAGTTACCGGATTCATACCCATATAGATCCACTAAATTCCATCGGGGAGTGACATCCACCTCCGACGGAAGCATAATAATTATATTTATAAATTTCTTAGAAATTAAATCTTTAGAAATTTCAGCAACCCAGCCATTTCTAAGCTCACAGCTTTCAAGGCTCCAAGCATTTTTTAATGCTAATTCTTCAAAAATAGAGTCACGAGAATTGATCGACATATTTAATATATGTAAATCATTATTTTTTACCCAGGCTGCACCAGTACTTCTTAATTCATATTTAATCTTATTAACATTTCTCTCTAAAATTACTCTTCTCAAATACTCTTTACCAAGAGTATCGTCAATATATAGGTTTGATTTTTTATCCTCCGACAAGGCCTTATCTAAAAGCTCATCAAGAGAAAGAGGATTAAATATTTCGGATACGTCGCGATGACTCATGCCCAATGTCAGCATGAGAAGAGCTGTCATGTGCTCAGGGAACTGCAGACGTTGAAGTTCAGCCATCCATGAAGGGGTTGGGTACGAGGACATGTTTCGGTAAAAAATTGGTAGTGGAGTGGAAGTGCAATGAGGCAGTTATCCAATTGAAGCCCTGTCGTCGCAGTAGTTGTCGACGCCGGTGCATTGCTTCAACAATTTTAGGAACCGCTCTATGGGCAACCTTCACCCAACACCACACAGCAGCAACCAGGGGAATCTGGGGATCTCGGGGAATCCCGACACAGCCCTCACATCAATGTTGACTGCCACAACTACCCTTGAAGCCTTTGTCGCGCGAGTGCACACCCCGCGTGGCTACAGCATCTCGACGAGGGGTACCGTCAAGCACGTCAAAGATCCCCGAGGAAATATTGCGGAGGTAGTGATCTGTCATCAACCGATCGGGATCGTCGCACGCAGCCGAGATCATCGCAGCTCCAATTGGGCTGTTCGTCTTGCATGGCTGGACTCCGAGTCGCGTGTTCAATCCCGTCTAGTTCCAGCGCCAGTACTGTCGCAACCGCGAGAGTTCCAGATCCTGGCAAAGGAGCTCGCAAGTCTAGGGATTCTGTTTAGCCCTGGGGCACGCACGCAAGCAATGCTCCTGGAGTATTTCTTTGAGAGCCAATGCATTAGCAGCATGCCTCTGGAGCGAACCGTTGGGCACCTTGGCTTCCTTGCAAATAAAGGACAGCCTCTCAAGTTTGTACTTCCACGCGAAGCTCTAACAGCCCCTGCATTGCCTGGTCAGAGCGTTGAATCAGAGCAAATCCAGTTTCTTTCAAGCACCCCTGTGCCCGCACATCAGGCCTACCACTCAAAGGGAGACCTTGAGGGCTGGAAAGCTGCTGTCAGCCCCTTCGGCGATAACTCATTGATCGTTGCAAGTGTGCTCTTCGGCTTGATGGGACCATTCCTGTGCCTCGCGGAAGAGGAAAACTGCGGCGTGCATTTCTATGGCTCTACCTCATGTGGAAAAACCACTGCAGCTCAGGTATGCGCCTCAGTAGCTGGCTATCCAGGGAACCCTTCCAGAGGCAACAGACAGCCCAGCCTATTTCAAACCTGGAACACCACCAAGAATGCTGTCGAGCAACTTCTCGCACCACATTCCGGTATGACCGTGATCATCGACGAAGTAGGAGCCAACGATTGCGGCTTCAATCTTTACAACGCTTTCTCCGGCCTAGGCAAGGCGAAGCTGAATGAGGAAGGTGTGCTGCGGACGCAAAACTCTTGGTCAGCATTCGTCCTGTCGACTGGTGAGTACAGCTGCAACGAGCATGCGAGCTTGAAAAATCAGGGACAAGCGACTGCGGGCAGTATGGTGCGCATGATGGATGTGCCGATCAGCGACCTTCACAATCAAGCTCAACGCTTGGATGCACCCCAGCCCCCAGACCTCGCCGTCTTAGGCGCGCAAGTGGAGCAATTGCAGCAGGACATCCTGAGTCATTACGGCGTCGCACTTCCGGCGTTGATTGCTGCATTCTTTGAAGAGCCCCTTCCAGAAGACAGGGACTTGGCGGCATACATCAAAGCCGAACTGGAAGACACTCACACAGCGCTTTGCGAACACCTCCAAGAAGCAGGAATCAGCCTTGTTGCGCCACAAAGGCGTGCGCTGCGTCGACTCGCCTTGGGCTTAGTGATTGGCTCATTTGCCTGTGAGAAAGCCGTACTCCCATTCACTTACGAGCAAATCGAAGTTGCCGTTCTGGCTACGGCATATGCATGGCTTGGCAGTACCCAGTTCGCTCCCATAGACAATCAAATCGAAGAAACACTGCGCGCGTACTGCTTGGCATTTCCACATTTATTGACAAGGGATTTTCGACAACAAGACTCATCCCCCAGTAGTGGCGTGCCATTTCTTTACTACGCGGACAAAAAGCTGATTCTTTTCAGCAAGGCACAGCTGCTGCGTGCAACAGGCCAGCGCTCAATCACCACCGTCATCCAAGCCTTGTCGCAAAAGGATTACTGGTGTATGAGCAAAGGGGAGAACAGGCCTGATCCAAAGCGCCCCAAAGCTGCTGACGGCTACATCGCTAGTTCACGCTGTTACATGATTTATGCCGATGTACTTTTTCATGATTTTTTCACCCCCATCCAGGATGTGCCGCCACCCCTTGATGAGTTGGAGCCTGACGAAGTACCTGTCCCTTTTAAAATCTGACAAGGCGTCATAGCAGAGCCTATCAGAGCTATATTATTTTTTTGATCCAACCATTGGATCTCCATCAGCCTCAGCCGCAATCCAGCGTCTGGGGCTTTCTTTTTATATGACCCAACAGGAGTTTCATGTGCCACCTGCTTTGCTACCCGCCGTTTTCGCTGCCCTACCCACCGGACCCGGAGCTGCATTGGCCTTGGTCACTGCCGCTGTGGCTTATGTATTGACCCAGCGCGAACTCGACGCGTCCATCCGAATCCGCTAACCCCTCTCATCCCCTTGATGCCTCCGTAGTCAGCTGGCTACGGGGGTTTCGTTTTTATGGAGATTGCAATGACAACATCCTTTGAAGCACCCCAAACCTTCCGCTTGCTCAAGACAGATATCGCCGCCAAGTTATCCACCCGTAGTGAAGGAGGCATCACCTACGTCGTGATGGCGGACCTTGGTGATTGGCCTGATCTGCACATTGCAGTCACTGCCAATGAAGGCGGAGGCCTGTGGAGCCGTGAAGCGGTAGCCCTCTCGACCATTGAGAAAGTCATTGACGGCTTTGCAGCGCAGTCGTTTCCAACCAAAGCATTGAGAGAAGCAACGGTCGGACGTAGTGCAAACAATGCGCCGTTTCTGCTTGCCGTACTGAAGGACCTGGGATTGGCTCAATCCTCTCCAGACAAGCACCACCACTATGTGAAGGCTGGTGATTGGTCGTTGTTTCGCAATGAACTGCTGCTGCAGGATGGCCCAGAGGTCACCTATCCGGAAGTCACATCGAGCTCTTCTGACGAAGAGGCAGCCAACATCCCGCGCAATGCCGCCGATACATCCTCTGCGCCCACCTCTGATGCATTGACCGCAGCCAAGCCTAAGCGTAAGAAGAAGCCTGCCAAGGCCGAATCTGAGCAGGTAGATCAAGACGAAGAGGATGGTCACGATGCTTCGGCTCAGTGATGCCTCTGCGGTCAATGCTCTCAATGACTGCGCCATGCGAGCGGTGATTCGGCAAAGGCTTATCGAACTGTCCGAGTACGGGCAACCATTGGATGAGCTGGCCGAGTTTTGGCTGCTAGATAGCTCCGATACGGTGGCTGCCTTGGAGACCAGAACCGCCAGGCCTGTGATAGCAGGCTGGCCCAGTCCAGACGGAGCGTTTCAGCCCAGCTGGGACGCACTGGCATCGCATTCATCGTGCTTCGAGATGGCATTTGTTTTGGACGATACAGGCTATGGGGCGGTGTTCTGGATACCCAAGTCCGACGCCGATCTAGCCTTACTTCAGCTGTGTCACACGCACGCAGTTGAGACATGACGCTATCGCTGCCACCCCCTCTTCCCCCAGTTTTCCCATCCCCATCATGCCGACCGCCCATTGCCGGGTGGGTCGGCATTTTCTATTGAGGAGATCGCTATGGATCACAAATTTGAGTTCGGTCAGGTGGTTGCTACACCTTCATCCCTCGTCCTTCTTCACCAACACGGCATCAACCCCTTACTACTGCTGTCCCGTCATGTGACGGGCGATTGGGGCGATGTATGTTCCGACGATGCGGCTGCCAATGACGACGCGGTGCGCACAGGTACACGGCTGCTGTCCAGCTACCGCATTAACGCAACGTCGATGGTGTGGATCATCACGGAGGCCGTGTCTAACTGGGATGAGCAAGGCAATGCGTTGGTCATTCCCAAGCGACTTGCAACAACCATCTTGCTTCCCAGCGAGTATTGATGTCAGCCTCTACACACTGAACCCCCAAGAACTGCAATGGCGGCCATGCTGAGCGACCTGCTCACTCCGAGTTTTTCAGTGAGTTCGGCATAAGACCGGACGGTCCATCACCTGCATGGGCTGCTCCGTGTTGGATAGCAGAAGTCCCTTGCCTGCTCTAACGCTATGCAGTCCCGGTTGCTTGGGGTTTGCGGGGAAACAGGGATTTAGTGTACGAGCAGCTCACTTGCTGCTTTCCCTTGTGAATCAACAACTCGTGCATCACCCAGCGCCCATTCAGATCTCACAGTCCCTTTTCCCTTTTTCAAAAAAGGATCGCCTCTGAACACATTGATAGGCCCTGCACCACTCCTTTCAGGACCCCCTGTGCCGCTCCGGAAATTTCCGGAAGCGGCATTTTTTTATTCCACTTCCAGCGAGGCAGATGATGGCCACAAGGACGAAATTTCAATTCACGAATCGCAACATTGCAGCTCTACCCGCTCATGAAGCGAACTCTTCAGCCAAAGCCGCTGAATACTCCGACCTGGCCGTCGTTGGACTCAAAGTCATCGTCGGCACCAACGGCATCAAGCGATTCGCTTTCCGCTATCAAACGCTTTCCGGTCGCAAGCGCTATGCAACTCTGGGGACGGTTGGTGCTCTCGATGTTGCGGAGGCGCGCAAGCTAGCTCTTGAGATGCGGGCGATTGTTGAACGCGGCGGAGATCCGCTAGAGGATCGAGATCGCATCAAGACCATGCCGACGTTTTCAGAATTCGTACGTCAGGAATACCTTCCATACGCTTACCAGACCAAGCGTTCTGCGATCAATGACGACTCAAAATTTAGGCTCCATCTGGAGCCAAAGTTTGGGCATCTGCGGCTCTGTGACATCACCACGCGCGATGTCCAGATGCACCATGCATCCATCAGAGAGAGCCACTCTCCAGGCACGGCGAATCGCCACCTTGCACTGCTCAGTGCTACGTTCCGAAAAGCAATGGAATGGGACAAGCTCGATCGCAACCCTGCGGCAGGAATCAAAGCCTTCAAGGAAAACAATCAGCGGCAGCGGTTCCTCTCTCCTGATGAGATCGGACGCCTGTTCGCCGCAATGGAGCAGGAGAAGAACAAGGTTGCAGTGGCGGCTCTGAAGTTGCTCTTGCTGACCGGCACTCGTCGACAGGAAGCATTAGGAGCCCAGTGGAAAGACATTAATCTGGATCAAGGGCAATGGTGGTTGCCACACACAAAAAATGGCATGGGCCGCTATGTCACGCTGTCGGATGAAGTGAGAGCAATTCTTGTGGCACTGCCTAGCCGAGCCACAGGTGGGTTTGTTTTTCCAAGTCGCATTGAAGGCAAAGCGTTTCACAACCCACGCAAAGCCTTTGATCGTCTACTCAAAGCCGCAGGAATTGAGCACATGCGCATCCATGACCTGCGCCACTCTTTCGCTAGTCTGGCGGTCAACTCTGGCGCTACGTTGTATGAAGTTCAAGACCTTCTTGGCCATAGTACTTCACAGATGACTCAGCGCTATGCGCACCTTGCCGACGCTGGTCGTATACGGGTAGTGGGCAAGGTAGCAGAGATGGTCAGGACTGCAGTGCTCCACAGCAGCAATGACATGCGTTAGAAACCAGAGCCTCCATGATTAGGAATCATAAATAGGAAGTACTCACACCTCCTATTTATCTTCTCTAATTTAAGAAATAATATTGACAGTCGATGAATACCTTATAAAAATACTTAGCACACTATATAAAACATAGAAAAATGAGCTTTCTAAAAGGCGATCACATTTACATCAAAAAATCTGGTTATACGCATCATGGAATATATATAGGGAAAAACTCTGTAATACATTACGCAGGGTACGCAGAAATTTTCAAATCAATTTTCGGCTTAAGTAATAACTCTGTACAAAAAATACCTTTATCTCTTTTCGAAAAGGAAAGTCCAGCAATACTTTACAAAGGGAAAAGTGAAAAATTCAGTCGTGATGAAGTAGTTGAGCGCGCCCACAGCAGACTTGGAGAAGATCTATATAGTCTTTTTTCCAATAATTGCGAACACTTCTGCAATTGGTGTACAGATGATGAGCACCACTCGAAGCAGTGGGATTTTATAGGATTAGGCAAATGGAAAAAGGATGGTCTCAATTTAATGTCAATTGAGGAAAAAATTGAATATGAGAAAGAAATTTTATGGAAAATATCCAATATAGGATGGGATTCAGTCTCTGAAAAAGTTGCTTCGGCACGCTTGTTTTTTATTCTAAACTTTTATTAGAAAATTGACTTCATGCGGAGTTGCATAAGGCAGAGGGAGGCCCATAAGCCTCCCTCATTTTTTTGTGAACAGCGAGCGCACCAAGTACTAAAGCCTGTACGGCACAGCACAGAACTCAAAGATCGTCTGAGCTGAAGGTAGGACTGAGAATTGAATTACGCGATGGCGAATAGCGGAAACCGTCCGCAGCATAAGTACGCAGCTCCTGCCCATCCCATCCTTGCTGGACTAAGTCGCTGATAACAACGTCATCCAGCGGGATTGAGTCTTCCTGCTCTATGACTGAGAGAAAGCGCTGCTCAAAAGACTGTGCTCTGTCGATAAAGGAGCGAACACCATCAAGGGGATACCCTCCAACTGCTTGAGCCTTCATCCTGAGATCGATTGGATCTAAATGCATGAAGGGGCCAATAAGCTGATAGCGGGCATCCCAACCAATCTTAATTTGAGTGGGCGTATCTTGAATTTGTGGCTCATTGACTTCTCCGTGCCACATGAGGCACATGCACAAGTCTTCATCAGGGCTCAACAGCCATGCATCCCCTAGGCCCGTCGAAAAAAGGACGAAAGGACCAACCTCAATTTCAGGGCCTGTCATGACAACAGACACTCGTCCTTCTTGCTCCGCCCGAATGATGTTTTTGCACTCATTTATCAATGCCTCACCACCGTTTCGCGCAGCGGTTTCCTTTTGACAAAGGACGACATGATGCCAATGGTCATAGCCAGCTCCACGGGCGACGCGATCAAGCAATTCGGTATGCTTGCCTCCACGCTTACGCTGCAGCTTTTTGGCTTCGACTTTGAGTTGTTCGACGCGAGTGACGAACGTGGGAATAAAACGCATCTCAGATTCCTAATCTGTATGCGAATCAAGGTGCTCACTGCCCGATTCGCGTACAGAGAATCGGATGTGTTCTCCAAGAGAACGATCTGTCCCAAATGGGTTTGCCAGAGGTGAGCAGCGGGTACCAGACAAGCACCTTTAGGCAAATGTAACCGTACCCTTTTATTATTGTCAATTACATTGAAGCAACTTTGGGGCTACGTTGTATGAGGTCCATGATCTACTTGGGCATAGCACATCACAGATGACACAACGCTATGCACACCCTTGGGAATTCTGGTCGTATGCGTGTTGTTGGCAAAGTGATAGAGATGGTCAGGACTGCGGTGGTGAATAGCAGTAGTGCCTTGCACTAGAGTGCTTTGACGACTGAGATCAGAAGCATTAAAAAAGGAAGCCCCAGGCTTCCTTTTTTTTCGACACCGCCTTTTTCTTAGCTGACCGCCTCAGGCCGGCTGTAGTCGGTCAACTCAACCAGATCAATGACTGCTGCCAAGTCGATGCCTTGTAGGCCGAGCGTGCACTACATCACCCACTCTTCTCCTAGTGCATGTGCTTGCCTCAGCACCAGATCCACAGCCTCTTCCTGCAAGTCAGGTGGATACTTGTACTTGCGCAATACCCGCTTGACCATCAACCGCAGCTTGGCCCGCACGCTTTCCCGCTCGGACCAGTCCACCGTCAGGTTCTGGCGCAGGTTCTCTGTCAGCTCGTGGGCGATCTTTTTGAGGGTTTCATCGGTCAGTTCGCGGACTGCTGATTCATTGGTAGCCAGCGCGTCGTAAAAGCGTACCTCGTCTTCGCTCAAGCCCAGCTTCTCGCCTCGGCTGGCCGCCTCACGGAACTTCTTGGCCATCTCGACCAGCTCTTCCATCACCTGAGCGGTTTCAATTGAGCGGTTCTGATAGCGCTTGATCACGTTGCCAAGTAGGTCTGAGAACTTCTTTTCCTGCACCACGTTACTGCCAAAGCGACTCTTGATTTCTCCTTCGAGTAGGCGTTCGAGCAACTCGACTGCCAGGTTCTTCTCAGGCAGGTTCTTGACCTGTGCCAGGAATTCATCGTCCAGCAGACCGATGTTGGGCTTTTCCAGGCCCACGGCATCAAAGATGTCCACTACTTGATCAGACACCACGGCGTTGCTGATGATCAGCCGGATGGCTTCGTCGCGCTGCTCGTCGGTACGCTTCTTGGAGGTGATGTCCCGTTTGGTCAGGATGACCTTGACGGCCTGCATGAAGGCGACCTCCTCCCGCACGGCCTTGGCTTCGTCCAGGGTGCAGCACAGGGAGAAGGCTTGGGTCAGTGCCAAGGTGGTATCGGCAAAGCGGCGTTTACCGTCCTTGCCGCCTTCCTCCCGCAGGCCCAGAATGTGGTTAGCGGCACGAGCGAGGGTTTGGTGCCCCCCCGTCAGGAAGTCGCGGTAATCGCAGCCATGCAGCATGGATTGCAAGACATCGAGCTTTTCCATAAGGACGCTGTACGCCTCGCGGGCATCCACGGTGGGGGTTCCGCGGCCTTTGCTGGCGGTGTACTCCTTCATGGCGGCTTTGAGTTCGTTGCCGATGCCGATGTAATCCACAACCAAACCACCTTGCTTACCCTTGAAGACACGATTCACCCGTGCGATGGCCTGCATGAGGTTGTGGCCCTTCATGGGCTTATCCACGTACAGGGTGTGAACGCAGGGGGCATCAAAGCCGGTGAGCCACATGTCTCGCACAATCACCAGACGCAGTGGGTCAGCGGGATCTTTGAATCGCTTTTCCAGACGCTTTTTGACCTTGCCGTCGTAGATATGGGGGCGCAGCAGGGCTTTGTCGCTGGCTGAGCCAGTCATCACGATCTTGATCGCGCCTTTCTCGGGGTCGGGGTCATGCCAGCCGGGGCGCAGCTTGATGATCTCGTTGTACAGGTGCACACAGATTTCACGGCTCATTGCTACTACCATGGCCTTGCCTGATTGGGCTGTGCTCCGATCTTCAAAGTGCGCCACTAGGTCAGCTGCCACGCTGGCCACACGGGGTTCGGCCCCTACGATTTTTTCCAGGGCTGCCCAGCGGCTTTTGAGTTTGGCCTGCAGGCTTTCTTCTTCGTCCTCGGCCAGTTCATCGACTTCGTCGTCAATGGTGGGCAGGTCTTCATCCTTGAGTCTCAGCTTGGCCAAGCGAGACTCGTAGTAGATGGCCACGGTAGCACCATCTTCCTTGGCCTGCTGCATGTCGTACACATGGATGTACTCGCCAAACACCGCGCGGGTATCGTGGTCGGTGCTGCTGACTGGGGTTCCGGTGAAGCCGACGAACGTGGCGTTGGGCAGAGCATCGCGCAGGTGCTGGGCGTAGCCGGCCTGGTACTTCTCTTCGCCGGGTTTGCCTTTGAGGGTGGCCTTGAAGCCATATTGGGTGCGGTGCGCTTCGTCGGCGATTACCACGATGTTGCTGCGCTCGGACAGGACCGGGAAGGTGTCTTCATCTTCCCCTGGCATGAACTTCTGGATGGTGGCAAAGATGATGCCGCCCGAGGGGCGATTGCCCAGCTTGGCGCGCAGGTCAGGCCGAGTCAGTGCCTGCGTTGGCTGCTCGCGCAAAAGGTCTTGGGCCAGGCTGAACACGCCAAAGAGTTGTCCATCCAGATCGTTGCGGTCGGTGATGACCACGATGGTGGGGTTCTCCATCGCGGCTTCTTGCATCACACGGGCGGCAAAGCAGGTCATGGTGATGCTCTTGCCACTGCCTTGCGTATGCCACACCACACCGCCCTTGCGGGAGGCGCCGGGCCGGGAAGCAGTCACCACTTCTTCGATGGCGGCGCGCACCGCATGGAACTGGTGGTAGCCAGCGATCTTCTTGACCAACTGGCCATCGTCCTCGAACAGGACAAAGTAACGGATGTAGTCGAGCAGGTACTGTGGGGCCAGCACGCCACGCACCAGGGTTTGCAGTTCTTGAAACTGCCCCAGCGGGTCGAGGTTTACCCCATCAATGGTGCGCCAAGCCATGAAGCGCTCGGCATTAGCAGACAGGGACCCCATCAATGCATCAGTGCCATCCGAGATCACCAGCACCTCGTTGTACTGGAACACGTCCGGGATCTGCTCCTTGTAAGTCTCGATCTGGTCGAACGCTTTCCAGATGCTGGCGTTCTCATCGGCGGGGTTCTTCAGTTCCAGCAGCACCAGCGGCAGGCCGTTGACGAACAGGATGAGGTCGGGACGGCGGGTCTTGTGAGGGCCTTTAATGGTGAACTGGTTGATGGCCCACCATTCGTTCTTCTTGGGGTTTGTCCAGTCGATCAGGCGCACGAAGTCGCCGCGTGTCTCGCCATCCTTTTGGTACTGGACGGGGACACCACCCACCAGCATCTTGTGGAAGGCTCGATTAGCCGACAGCAAGGACGGGATGCCCAGGTCCGTGACCTGCTTGATGGCATCCTCGCGCGCCGCGACGGGAATGCCAGGGTTCAGGCGGTTGATGGCTTCGCGCAGCCGGAAAGGCAAGACAACCTGGCGGTAGTCGGCACGCTCGGGCGAAGAGCCGTCGAATGCGATGTCGGGGCCGTAGCGGTGGGTGTAGCCTACGTCTTGCAGCCAGGCCAGGGTTTCTTGTTCGAGCTGATCTTCAGTCAATCTTCACCTCTCCAACCTGAATATGTGCGATGCACGGGCTCCTCTACGCGTACACACTGTCGTGGCGTCACATAGCAGAAACCGGTGTCATGCTCGGATCGCCATTCCCTCCCAGTGTGCAAAGGGCGGCTGCCATTTAAATGGCCCATCAGTTCAAGCCTTTGACCAGTGGGCGAAACACCTCCGACATACGCAACGCGGCTTGCTCCAGCCACGCGAAATACGTGGGCCATTGGCTCTCATCGTCCAGCGGCGAGTCAGCACTTACCTGCAGAATGCGGCAGGCATGTCCATCGGGCAGCTCCATCCATTCCAGTTTCACCCCCAGGGTCGCATCAATCTCCGCCTGATGCGCTTGCAACTGCTTGAATATCGCTTTGGAGTTGGGGTGGTCAATATAGACCTCCATGCCCACACGGCTTTCTCGCGAGTGGACGGTGGCAGACAGACTGATGCCCGAACGGCCTAGCGCAATATTGGTCCAATGCTGCGGCAGCGGCTTTTGCGGGCGCAGCGTCGAACCCTTGGCCTGCAACCAGGCTTGCCAGCCCGTCCAAAACTTCAGCTGCCGCTGCTTGGTGGGCGTGGTCGTTGCAGCTGCTTTGGCGTTTTGCTGGCCCGTCTTGGCCCAATCATTGGGCTTGACGACCACGTTGAAGCTAGGTGCCATGGGCGAATCGCCAATGCGCCACAGCTCAATCTCAGCCGCAAACAGATCCAACTCGTCGGTCGTGTGCTGGTTCAAAAACTCCAGTGCGGCAATGTGCTCCGTGCGAAAAGATTCGGCCAGCCAGATCACCTTGCGCGCCCCTACGCCCGCAGCGTAAGTCAGTATCTGGCCCAGGTGGGTATGGTCCGTCTTTTCAAGCTGGTTTTCGATGATGACCTTGCCCCCATCGTCCGTGCACAGAATGTCCACCTTGAAGTCACCCACCGGGTGCTCGGTACCCACCAGTTCCAGTTCACCCAGGCCCAAAGACTCAGCCAGTAGCGTCAGGTTCTCGGCCTGCGCCAGCCACGGGGTGAACTCCCCTGCCTCGTGTGCCCAAGCCTTGCGCAGCGGTATGCGTTCGAGTTTGCCAAGGAGCGTTTTCATACGATAGCTTTTTTCAGTTCGATCTGTGCTTCAGGCAGGGACAACTGGCCGGAAATTAGGCGGGGGAGCAGGGTGTCGCGGAGGGTAGATAGGGTTTGGGCTTGGAACAGGTTTTCTCGAATTCGAGCCATCAGCGCATCCACGGCTGTATCAAACGCTTGGACTACCGGAGCTTGGGGATAAGCGACATGCACGCCTGAAAAGGTATCTTGTGTAATGGTGTCAAAGACAGAACCATGCGCCCGTTGTTGCAACTGTTGAACCAAACGCGTTGCGCTGAAGTAGGTGAAGAAAGTGTCGCCCACCTTACCTCGCAACCCGTAGCAAGATTGATTCATTGCCATAGCCCGTCCAGTCAGAGCTAGCTTTCCAACAGTTCCACGGGCTGAAATGATGGTTGTGCCAGCAGGCAGCAGTTTGGTGGATGACCCATACAATCCCGCCTCTGTGATGTGCTTCTCTGTATCGATTACAAACACGTCGGACGCCCCTGGCGCATCAACCACCGAGAACCAAGGAATATCGCCACCCCAAAAATCGGGATTAGAGGTTTTTGGAGTACCGCCACCGATGATTTGAATGGTGTCGCGGAATGTCTGCACTAGCCACCCCCTCGGCACCTCCCCCAACTCCGACGTTTCAAACCCATCGGGAAACAGCGCTGCGGTGGCCTCGTCCATGCCTTCGGGCGTGCGGCCTTCCATCTTCGCGCGCACGGGGTCGAAATCGACGAACCAGGACTTGAACAGGGCCTGGGCGATGGCTTCTAGGGTGGCGTTGGTTTCGCGTAGGAGGGAGATGCGGTCGTCGAGGGCTTGCAAGATGGCCGTGATAGCGCGCTGAATTCCCAGGGGAGGCAGCGCTAACTCTATCCCTCGCAAAGATTTGAGCGGAGTCGCTATTCCTGGCGTGCCAACCTGGGAGGTATTCATTAGCAACGCAGCACGTCCCGTGACGCTCTTAAAGAAATAGAGCAAGTACAGCGGATCGACCTTCGATCGGTTTGGTGACAGTTTCATGAGGCTGGTCGAAAGCATGTAGCGATGACCATCATCAGGTGTGATCCCGACCTCTCCGATGTTGCCGCGATGCGGAAAAACCAAGTCACCAGGAGTCAAGCAGCAGCTCGCCAATGAATCTGCGGTGCCACTGGTCACATGGACAAAATCGCCTTTGAGCTGTAAACCTTCTCCAAGGTTATTCCCACGGATTACGCGGACGCCAGCAGGTACATACAGGTCAGCTTTCATACGAGAGCCGAAAGGGCCTACGGCTAGTGAACCCGCGCGAGGATCTGCCAAATCACCAATCGAGACCTGCGGCCACTCAGAACGCATACCCCAGCCCCCCCAGCTTCGCCCGAATCACCGCATCCAGCTCCGCGCCCTTCGTCATCTGCTCGCCCAGCTTCTCCGTGAGCTTCTGCATCTTGTCGGCAAAGGCTTCGTCGTCGTCTTCCACTTCTTCGGCACCCACGTAACGGCCAGGGGTGAGCACATAGCCGTGCTGGGCGATCTCAGCCAGGGGCACGCTGCGGCAAAAGCCTTTTACGTCTTCATAACTGCCTGCGCCCGGCTCGCCGCGCCAGGCGGCCACCACGGCTTCGATGCGGGCAATCGTCTCATCGGTCAGCTCGGCCTGCACACGGCTGATCATGCGGCCCTGCTTGCGCGCATCGATAAATAGCACTTCGCCCTTGCGCGTTTTTTGCTTGGCCAGAAACCACAGACAGGCGGGGATCTGGGTATTAAAGAACAACTGCCCGGGCAGGGCCACCATGACTTCGACCACATCGGCATCGACCATGGCCGCGCGAATCACGCCTTCGTTGTTCTGGCTGCTGCTCATGCTGCCGTTGGCAAGCACAATGCCGGCGCGGCCCGTGGGCTTGAGGTGGTGCAGCATGTGCTGCAACCAGGCGTAGTTGGCATTGCCGTGTGGTGGATCGCCAAACTCCCAGCGTGGGTCGCCTTCCAGGCTGCCGTGCCACCAATCGGAGATGTTGAAGGGCGGGTTGGCGAGGATGTAGTCGGCCCGCAGGTCGGGGTGCTGGTTGCGGGTGAAGGTGTCGGCAGGCTCGCGGCCCAGGTTGTAGTCAATGCCTCGGATGGCCAGGTTCATGGCGGCCAGGCGCCAGGTGGTGGGGTTGCTTTCCTGCCCGTAGATGCTCACGTCGCCCCGCTTTCCGCCGTGGGCTTCGATGAATTTCTCGCTCTGCACAAACATGCCGCCCGAGCCGCAGCACGGGTCATACACCTTGCCTTCATGCGGGCTGAGAATGGCGACCAGGGTCTTGACGATACTGGCGGGCGTATAGAACTGCCCGCCCTTCTTGCCCTCGGCGCTGGCGAACTGACCTAGGAAATATTCGTACACCTGGCCCAGCACATCGCGTGCCACGGAGGGGTCGTCGCCAAAGCCGATGGTGGAGACCAAGTCCACCAGCTCGCCCAGCTTGCCATCAGGCAACTGCGCACGGGCGTAGCGCTTGTCGAGAATGCCTTTGAGCTTGGGGTTCTCGGCCTCGATCAGCGTGAGGGCGTCGTCAATGTGTTTGCCAATGTCGGGCTGCTTGGCAGCATTGCGCAAGGCTTCCCACCGTGCGCCCTCGGGTACCCAGAAGACATTGACTTCTTTGTAATAGTCGCGGTCTTCCAGCTCGGCTTCGATGTCGGCCGGGTCGGAGTCGCCGTAGAAGTATTCGTCGTCGGGGTTGGTAAGGCGGGCCGTCAGCTCGGCACGGCGGGCGGCAAAGGTGTCAGAGATGTATTTGACGAAGATGAGGCCCAGCACCAGGTGCTTGTATTCGGCGGCGTCCATGTTGGCGCGCAGCTTGTCTGCTGTGGCCCAGAGGGTTTTTTTGATGTCGGCGTTCATGGAAGAGTGGAGCAGGCACAGTGAGAGGCCGTAAGAGACTCTCGCTTGATCTTGTAACTGGCCTGATCTTAGCGGGGATGGGCGGTCGTGCTGCGTGTCCGTATCGCTCATAGGAGTGTGGCCGCCAAGCAGCCAGCCCGGATGAAAAGCATGTAGGCTGCGCCAGCAGGTGCTTCCGGTATTGCAATCGCTGCAATGCAGCCGTGGCGCAAAGCGCAGCTTCCTCGGCATACGTCCGGGAACCAAGGATTTTTTTCCTCAAGCACAAACAGAAAAGCCCCAGATCATTTCTGATCTAGGGCTTCATGTTTGGTGGCCTGGGACGGAATCGAACCGCCGACACAAGGATTTTCAATCCTCTGCTCTACCGACTGAGCTACCGGGCCTTTGCTGTCCAGCAACTTGAATTTGCCGAAGCTGCGATTATAGGCATATTTTTTCCGCTTCCTGCCCCGCCGGGGCATTCCAGCCCGAAGCATTCGCCGACCTGCGAATACTGCCGGTGACGGGTCAGATCTAGATGCAGAAAAGCCCTGGATCATTGCTGATCCAGGGCTTTGAATCTGGTGGCCTGGGACGGAATCGAACCGCCGACACAAGGATTTTCAATCCTCTGCTCTACCGACTGAGCTACCGGGCCTTCATCAACACTCTTGAGTGCCGAAGCCACGATTATAGGCACACTTTTCGACCCAAAGTCGAAAACTGCGATTTTTTTGGAAATTATCCGCGGCGATTGCGTCCGAGGTCCACGCCCAGCTGACGCAGCTTGCGATACAGGTGGGTGCGCTCCAGGCCGGTCTTCTCGGCCACGCGCGTCATGGAGCCGCCTTCGCGGGCCAGGTGGAATTCGAAATAGGCTTTTTCAAAGCCGTCGCGCGCCTCGCGCAAGGGACGGTCAAGATCGAAGCCCTGGTGCGAATTGGGCAGGTTGTCTTCCGCCGCCTGGGCTGTGATGCTGACCACGGCCGATGGCGCCGTGCCGTTGCTGGCATGCGCTGCAGTTTCCGCGCCCTGGCTGGCCGTGCTGCGCGCCAACCCCTGCTCCACCGCCTTGAGCAGCTTCTGCATCGTGATGGGCTTTTCGAGGAAGGACAGTGCACCGATGCGCGTGGCCTCGACGGCCGTTTCGATGGTCGCATGACCGCTCATCATGATGACGGGCATGGTGAGCTGGCCGGCCGTGGCCCATTCCTTGAGCAAGGTGACGCCGTCGGTATCCGGCATCCAGATGTCCAGCAGCACCAGATCGTAGTTGTGGGTTGCCCTGGATACGCGTGCCTGCGTGGCGTTCTCCGCCACGTCCACACTATGACCTTCGTCGTTGAGGATTTCCGACAACAAATCCCGGATCCCCAGTTCGTCGTCGACCACTAGTATGTTTGCCATGTGTCTAAAGCCTGTTGCTATGCCTTGTGCAGAACGGGATCAAGCCGCCCCCGCACGGTCGTTAGGTACAAATGATAGCGACACTCGCGCGCCTTGCACTACCCCGTCTTCCTCTCGATTACCCAGGTCCACTCTTGCGCCATGCTCGTCGGCGATTTTCTTGACCACGGCCAGACCCAGACCTGTGCCGCGGGACTTGGTGGTCACATAGGGCTCGAAAGCTCTTTGAAGAATATTGGGAGCAAAACCTGTGCCACTGTCGCTGATGCTCAGGCGGACACGCTGGGCCGTGTCCATCCAGCGGGTTTCGATGGTGACGGAGCCCGGAGTCTGCCCTGTTTCCTGCGCTCTTTGCGCCGTGGAATCTTGCGCATTTTGCAAAAGATTGTGGATGACCTGGCGCAATTGCTGGCTATCGCCCTGAATCAGCGGACAGGCTTCGTCAAGCGATGCCTCCACACGCACCGTCGCATTCTCTTCGCCATAGAGCTGCAGCACCTCTGCGATCAGTGCATTCAGATCCAGCGCTTGCAGATTGGCTGCCGGCAAACGTGCGTACTCACGAAACTCATCGACCAGACGCTTCATGGCGCCCACCTGGTCGACGATAGTCTTGACCGATTTTGCCAGCAGCGCCTGCTCCGCAGGCTGCAGCTTGTCGGTCAGCTTCATCGCCAGACGCTCCGCAGACAGCTGAATCGGCGTCAACGGATTCTTGATCTCATGCGCCACGCGGCGCGCAACCTCGCCCCAGGCCTGTGCACGCTGGGCCGAGACGATCTCCGAAATATCATCGAACACCAGCAGACGCTGGTCATCGGGCAGCTCCGCACCACGCATGACGAGGCTGGTGGTGTTATGCACCACATCGCCATTGCCGCTGCCACCGTCCAGCTCATAGACCTGCTGCCAGCGGTCGCGCCCCTGCTCGGCCGAAGCATCGCCCAGGAAAATCTCGAACTGCTCCTGCACCACGCGCGCGAAGTCCTGCAGACCCGAGACATCGCGCAGACGCTTGCCCTGGAACACCGCCATGGGCGCACGCAGAATGCGTGTTGCACCGGGATTGCTGAGGACGATGCGCCCGGAGCGATCGAGCACGATGACGCCCGAAGTAAGGTTGTCCAGAATGGTCTGCAGATTGCTGCGCGCAGCATCGAGTTGCAGCAGATTGCGGTTGGCATCGGAGCGTGCATCGGCCAATTGCTGGGTCATGACGGCAAAAGAGCGCGTCAGCCCGCCAATCTCGTCCTTGCTTTGCAGCGCAGGCTTGGGACGCAAATCTCCACGAGCCACATCGCGCATGCCCTGGGCCAGCAACAGCAATGGCTTGGCCAGCTGATTGCCCAGCACCACGGCCAGCACCACGGCACCAAACACGGCCAGAAACAGCGCCAGCGTCAGAGTGCCGATATACATGCGCTGCAACCCACCGCGAGCCAGTGCTCGCTCCTGGTATTCGCGATTGGCCTCCTGCACGGCCAGGGCATTGCTGACCAGGGCTTGCGGCAGGGGAATCGTGGCCTGCAGATAGCGAGCCTCCTCCAACAGATTCACGGCCGAGCTGGGCACCAGCGCCAGTGTGCGCACCTTGGCGTTGGCCGCAGCCTGATCGGCAGGCACGTCACCGGCATCATCCAGGCCTTCGATGCTGGCCACGGCACGCTGACCGCCCTGCTCCCTCAAGCTGCGCAGCAGTTGGGTGTTGGGCCGCTCCGGCGCCAGGCTGAACTGAGACTGACCGGCACTTGCAATGGCCTTGCCTGATGCATTCCAGAGCACCACATCGGAGGCACCGATCTGATCTCGGATGCGCTCCAGCATCAGTGCCGCACCGGCATCCGAGGTCTGAGAGAGCTGCAGGCCTGCCGTGCGCGTGTTGTTGGCCATGTCATTGGCCACAGTATCCAGTGTGGCACTGGCCAGGCTCACACCCGCAGACAAGGCCCCCTCGACCTTGACGTCAAACCAGCTCTCTATCGAGCGCGAAACAAACTGGTAGGACACCACATAGATCAACAAGCCCGGCAGCAAACCCACCAAGGTGAAGATGCCCGCCAGCTTGAGCAACAGCTTGCTGCCAAAACGCCCGCGCCTGAGCCGCAGAGCCAGGCGCAAGCCGCCCCAGAACAGTACCAGCAGCAGCAATCCGGCCACAACGACATTGGCGGCAAACAGCCAGTTGTAGTTGCGCTCATAGGCCAGCCGGTTATTCGTGGCCAGGGTCAGCAGGAACAGCAGCAGCACCCCCACCACCACCATCAGCGCCACGCCCGTGCCAACGGCCCAGCGCGTGGCGCGCGACCAGCGCGCGGCAGAGGAGCCGCTGGCTTCGCCATCCAGGAGCTTGAAGTCAGCCATCAGGGAGCAGCCTCCAGCGTCTGTGTGCGCGACAGTTGCAGATTCCAGCCCGAGCGCCCCAGCGCCCCAATCTGTAAAGGTCTGGGCAGGGACGACAGATCTATGCGAAAGCGCAGTTGCACCGAGACGCCTGAAGTGGAGCCGAGCTGGCCGGACTCCAGAATCTTCCAGCGGTAAATGCGTTGAATGGCTGCGATGGCATCCTCCAGCTGCTCGTAGGACTGGCCCAGCGCCAGTCCGGTGCCGCTGCCGCCGGTGAAGGCGGAATTGGAGATATGCAAACGCCAGCGCCTGGTCAGTGGCTGGTGCGTAATGCGGTAATAGCGGGTGGCGACGCCCAATTGCTGATCGGACCAGTACCAGCGCTCGCGCTGTACCTGGGCTTCGGCAATGAAATACATGGGAATGCCCTGACGCAGGGCATCTTCAACCTGGCCAGGCAGCTCGAACTGCAGATTGGCCGAGAGAAACACCCCCTCGTCGGTACGCGTGACCTGCATGGAGCTGATGTCCGGCGGCACGGTATCCGCCCGGGCCATCACGAAAAACAGGGACAAGGCCAGCACCAGCGAAGCTGCACGGGCCGCAGGCCACAAGGCCCCCGCTACAGCGTTAGCGCAATTTTTCCAGCAGAGCGTAAAAAAAGCCGTCGTGGTCACCCAGGGGATTGTCTGCCACTGAATCGTGTTTGGCAGCTTTGCCGGGAATTAAATGACCCGGAGCAGGCAAGCTGGCCGCCGTAGTGTTGCGTGCAAGAAACGCTTGCATCTGGGCATCGCCCTCGGCCTTGAAGACCGAGCAGGTGCAATAGACCATGCGGCCGCCGGGCTGCAGCAGCGGCCACAAGGTATCCAGCAGCCTGGACTGGATGTCTGCCAACTGGGCCACATCGCTTTCACGGCGCAGCCAGCGCACATCGGGCTGGCGACGCACAATGCCCGATGCGGTGCAAGGCGCATCAAGCAAGATGGCATCGAAGGGCTGACCGCCACATTGCGACTCGAACCACGCCTGGGGCGCGGACGCATCGGCCACCAGCACCTTGGCCTTCAAGCCCAGGCGCGACAGGGTTTCATCGATGCGGCGAGCCCGCTCGGGGTCGATCTCCAAGGCCGTGACTTCGATGCTGCCGGGCGCGGCACGTTCGAGCAGATGAGCGGTCTTGCCGCCGGGCGCCGCACAGGCATCCAGCACGCGCAGCGGGCGCCCCTGGGGCTGGGACAAGCCGGCCAGCAGCAGTGGGGCCGCGGCCTGTGCCGCGCCGTCCTGCACCGATGCCCAGCCTTCTTCAAAATGCGGCAGCTCCTGTACAGGCACGGCCTGCTCCAGCTGCAGACCGCACTCGGCGACGGCCGTCGCCTTCAGGTTCATCTCCTGCAGCGCATCCTGATACTGGGCTGCAGTGCTTTTCTGTGCATTCACGCGCAGCGTCATGGGCGGCTGGGCATTGTTGGCCGCCAAAATGGTCTGCCAATCCTGGGGATGGTCTTTCCTGAGCCGGGCAATCCACCAGGCAGGGTGATTCCAGACGGCCACTGGATCGCTGTCGGTCGCGCTCACCAAGGCATCGCGCTCGCGCAGAAAGCGGCGCAGGCAGGCATTGATGAAACCGGACTGCGCGCGTGCCGCGCCATTCTTGGCGGCTTCCACGGCCTGGTTGACCAGGGTGAAGGGCGGATACGGGGCTTGCGCCTCATCCCAGGCCAAAGCCAGCGCCGTGCTCAGCAAGGCACTGACCTTGGGTGCAGGTGCGCGCGGCGCCAGCTGCTTTTGCAGCGCCTGGGCACGTCCCAGATTGCGCAGCACCTGGAACAGCAAGGCCTGCACTCCCGGACGCAAGCGCTGCGGCACCTGTGCCAGCACAGCCTTGCTGGACTGGCCACCCAGGATGCCGTGCAGGGCCTTGGCCACTGCATCCAGCTGTTGCCACAGGGCAGGAGCGTTGGGTACAGCAGCACCAGCCGCGGCGTTCTTGGGTTGGGAAGGCTTGGAAGTCATGAAGAGCAGACCTGAAAAACTTGGAAAACTGACGCAGACAGCAAGGCACGGCGGGCATGTCCATCGACATGCGCCATGCCTGATCCGAACTTGCGCAAATCGTGTCTTGATCAATGAAAAACGCTCCCGTCTGCACAAGGCAGAGCGGGAGCGCGGTGCATCAGCAGCGAACCGCAGCCCTTGCCGGCTGCGGCCCAGTGCCATGCTTAGTCGGCAGAGGCGTCGCCAGCAGGTGCTTCGACGTCATCAGCCAGCACACCGGCCAGCTCGGCTTCTTCGGCTTCGGCGATGGCACGACGCTCGGCATCGTCCATTTCGTCCTTGGCCTTGCGAGCCTGGTGATAGGCCAGACCGGTACCGGCGGGGATCAGACGACCCACGATCACGTTTTCCTTCAGGCCACGCAGTTCGTCGCGCTTGCCCATGATGGCAGCTTCGGTCAGAACACGGGTGGTTTCCTGGAAGGAAGCCGCAGAGATGAACGAGTCGGTCGACAGCGAAGCCTTGGTGATACCCAGCAGCACGTTGGAGTACGTGGCAGGCAGCTTGCCTTCCTTCTGCATCTGTTCGTTGGTGTTGAGCACCTCGGAACGCTCGACCTGTTCACCCTGGATGTAGGTGGTATCGCCGGAGTTCTCGATGATCACGCGACGCAGCATCTGACGCACGATCACTTCGATGTGCTTGTCGTTGATCTTCACACCCTGCAGACGGTAAACGTCCTGCACCTCGTCCACGATGTAGCGCGACAGCTCTTCGATACCCAGCAGACGCAGGATGTCTTGAGGATCGGCAGGACCGTCAACAATGGACTCGCCCTTGTTCACCACCTGGCCTTCGTGGACCAGAATGTTGCGCTCCTTGGGCACCAGTTCTTCCCAGACCTTGCCTTCCAGATCGGTGATCTGCAGGCGGATCTTGCCCTTGGTCTCCTTGCCGAAGGACACGGTACCGGTCATCTCGGCCAGAGTGCCCTTGTCCTTGGGCGTACGGGCTTCGAACAGTTCGGCCACACGGGGCAGACCACCGGTAATGTCGCGGGTCTTCTGACCTTCCACAGGGATACGGGCCAGCACTTCGCCGGGGCCCACGTCCTGGCCGTCACGCACCTGGATCAGGGCGCCGACCTGGAAGCCGATCGTCACGGCATGGTCGGTACCTGGGATCTTGACTTCCTGGTTGTTGGCGTCGATCAGCTTGACCTGGGGACGCACCACCTTGGCGGAGCCACGACGCTTGGGGTCGATCACCACCAGAGTGGACAGACCGGTCACTTCGTCGACCTGCTTGGCCACCGTCAGACCTTCTTCCACATTCTCGAAACGCACTTGACCGGCGTATTCGGTAATGATGGGTCGGGTCAGCGGATCCCAGTTCGCCAGGATCTTGCCGGCCTTGATGGCTTCATCGGGCTTGATGGTCAGCACGGCGCCGTAAGGCACCTTGTGACGCTCGCGCTCGCGGCCGTTTTCGCTGATCACGATCTCGCCGGAACGCGAAATCACCACCAGCTCGCCCTTGGTGTTGGACACATAGCGCATCGTGCTGTTGAAGCCGATGACACCATTGGACTTGGCTTCCACGCTCGAAGCGATGGCGGCACGCGAAGCGGCACCACCGATGTGGAAGGTACGCATGGTCAGCTGCGTGCCGGGTTCACCGATGGACTGGGCAGCGATCACACCCACGGCTTCGCCGAGGTTGATCAGGCCGCCGCGGCCCAGGTCGCGACCGTAGCAGGTGGCGCACAGGCCGAAACGGGTTTCGCAGGTCAGAGCCGTGCGAACCTTGATTTCGTCCACGCCCTGGGCTTCCAGCTCTTCGATGGTGTCTTCGTTGAGCAGGGTACCGGCAGGCACCAGCACGGCACGGGTTTCGGGGTGCAGCACTTCTTCCGCGGTCGAACGGCCCAGCACACGGTCGCGCAGGGATTCGATCACTTCACCGCCTTCGACGATGGCGCGCATCAGATAGCCGTTGGAGGTACCGCAATCCTGTTCGTTCACGACCAGATCCTGCGTCACGTCCACCAGACGACGAGTCAGGTAACCGGAGTTAGCCGTCTTCAGCGCCGTGTCGGCCAGACCCTTACGAGCACCGTGGGTCGAGATGAAGTACTGCAGCACGTTGAGGCCTTCGCGGAAGTTCGCGGTGATAGGCGTCTCAATGATGGAGCCGTCAGGCTTGGCCATCAGACCACGCATACCGGCCAGCTGACGAATCTGAGCTGCGGAGCCACGGGCGCCGGAGTCGGCCATCATGTAAATCGCGTTGAACGACTCCTGATCGACTTCGTTGCCATGACGGTCGGTGGTCTTCTGGACCTTGAGCTGGTCCATCATCACCTTGGACACGTCGTCGCCGGCCTTGCCCCAGATGTCCACCACCTTGTTGTAGCGCTCGCCGGAGGTCACCAGACCCGAGACGTACTGCTGCTCGATCTCCTTCACTTCGGACTCTGCGCGGGCCAGGATGTCGGCCTTTTGCGGAGGCACCAGCATGTCGTCGATGGAGATCGAGATACCGGCGTGCGTGGACAGACGGAAACCGTTTTGCAGCAGCTTGTCGGCAAACACGACCGTGGCCTTCAGACCGCACTTGCGGAAGGAGGCGTTGATCAGCTTGGAGATTTCCTTCTTCTTGAGCGCCTTGTTCATGTTGCTGAAAGCCAGGCCCTTGGGCAGGATTTCAGACAGCAGGGCACGGCCCACGGTGGTTTCCACGAGCGAGGTCACGGGCTCGAATTCGCCGGTTTCCTTGTTCTTGTTCCACTCGGTCAGGCGCACGCTGATCTTGGCGTGCAGTTCGGTCTCGCCGGCATCCAGAGCGCGTTGCAGCTCCATCAGGTCGGCAAACACCATGCCTTCGCCCTTGCCGTTGATCTTTTCACGCGTGGCGTGATACAGACCCAGCACCACGTCCTGAGAAGGAACGATGGAGGGTTCGCCCGAAGCGGGGAACAGCACGTTGTTCGAGGCCAGCATCAGCACGCGGGCTTCCATCTGCGCTTCCACAGACAGGGGCACGTGAACAGCCATCTGGTCACCGTCGAAGTCGGCGTTGAAGGCCGCGCAGACCAGCGGGTGCAGTTGCAGGGCCTTGCCTTCGATCAGGATGGGCTCGAAAGCCTGGATGCCCAGACGGTGCAGCGTAGGCGCACGGTTGAGCATGATGGGGTGTTCCTTGATGACTTCTTCAAGGATGTCCCACACCACGGGCGTACCGGCTTCCACTTCCTTCTTGGCAGCCTTGATGGTCGTGGCGATGCCGCGCTGCTCGAGCTGCGCGAAGATGAAGGGCTTGAACAGCTCCAGCGCCATCAGCTTGGGCAGACCGCACTGGTGCAGCTTGAGGTAAGGACCCACGGTAATCACGGAACGACCGGAGTAGTCCACGCGCTTGCCCAGCAAGTTCTGACGGAAACGACCGCTCTTGCCCTTGATCATGTCGGCCAGCGACTTCAGGGCACGCTTGTTGGCGCCCGTCATGGCCTTGCCGCGACGGCCGTTGTCCAGCAGCGAGTCCACCGCTTCCTGCAACATGCGCTTTTCGTTGCGCGCGATGATTTCAGGAGCCTTCAGCTCGAGCAGGCGGCGCAGACGCGAGTTGCGGTTGATGACGCGGCGGTACAGGTCGTTCAGGTCGGAAGTGGCGAAACGGCCACCGTCCAGAGGCACCAGGGGACGCAGATCGGGAGGCAGCACGGGCAGCACTTCCATCACCATCCACTCGGGCTTGATGCCGGACTTCTTGAACGCTTCCAGCAGCTTCAGGCGCTTGGCGTTCTTCTTGACCTTGACTTCGGAGCCGGTCAGATCGTTGCGCAGGCGCTCGATCTCGACGTCGATGTCGATGCCTTCGAGCAGGTCCTTGATGCCTTCAGCGCCCATCTTGGCGGTGAACTCATCGTAGCCGTACTCGAGTTGCTTGGCGTCGTAGTCGTCCTCGGTCATGATGCTGAACTTCTTCAGCGGAGTCATGCCGGGGTCGGTCACCACATAGGCTTCGAAGTACAGCACGCGCTCGATGTCGCGCAGCGTCATGTCCAGCACCAGGCCCAGGCGCGAAGGCAGGGACTTCAGGAACCAGATGTGGGCGCAGGGCGCGGCCAGGTCGATGTGACCCATGCGTTCGCGACGCACCTTGGTCTGTGTGACTTCAACGCCGCACTTCTCGCAGATCACGCCGCGGTGCTTGAGGCGCTTGTACTTGCCGCACAGGCATTCGTAGTCCTTGATCGGGCCAAAGATCTTGGCGCAGAACAGACCATCACGCTCGGGCTTGAAAGTACGGTAGTTGATCGTTTCAGGCTTCTTCACTTCACCGAAAGACCAGGAACGGATCTTCTCGGGCGAGGCCAGGCCGATCTTGATGGCATCGAAATGCTCATCAGGCGTAAATTGCTTGAACAGGTCGAGTAGCGATTTCATGTAACTCTTTCCTTTTCGTCAAAAATCATTGCAGCCACCGCTGGATTTGCCTTGGTTTCAGCAACGAACCAAGCGCAAATCCTTTGTTTTAAAGCGGTTGCAGCTCTCTGTTTAATAGGGCTTAAGAACGTTCGAGCTCGATGTCCAAGCCCAGAGAGCGGATTTCCTTGACCAGCACGTTGAACGATTCGGGCATGCCCGCTTCGATCGAGTGCTCGCCCTTGACGATGGACTCGTACACCTTGGTACGACCGACCACGTCGTCGGACTTCACGGTCAGCATTTCCTGCAGCACGTAGGCGGCGCCGTAAGCTTCCAGCGCCCACACTTCCATTTCACCGAAACGCTGACCACCGAACTGGGCCTTACCGCCCAGAGGCTGTTGCGTCACCAGCGAGTAAGGACCGGTGGAGCGGGCATGCATCTTGTCGTCGACCAAGTGGTGCAGCTTCAGGTAGTGCATATAGCCCACGGTGGTCGGACGCTCGAAGCGCTCGCCGGTGCGGCCGTCATACAGATAAGCCTGAGTGCGTGTCTCGGTCAGACCCTTGGCGGCAGCGATGTCGTCAGGGTAGGCCAGCTTCAGCATGTCCTTGATCTCGGCTTCGGAAGCACCGTCGAACACCGGCGTTGCGAACGGCACGCCCGTGGTCAGTTCCTTGGCCATGGACATGACTTCGCCGTCGTCCAGCTGAGACAGCTCTTCCTTGCGACCGCTGCGGTTGTAGATCTCTTCCAGGAAGGCGCGCACTTCAGCAGCACGGGCTTCCTTTTGCAGCATGTCGCCGATGCGCTGGCCCAGACCCTTGCCGGCCCAGCCCAAGTGCACTTCCAGCACCTGACCGATGTTCATACGCGAAGGCACGCCCAGCGGGTTCAGCACGATGTCGGCAGTGGAGCCATCAGCCAGGAAAGGCATGTCTTCCACAGGAGTGATCTTGGAGACCACGCCCTTGTTACCGTGACGGCCGGCCATCTTGTCACCGGGCTGCAGACGACGCTTGACGGCCAGGTAGACCTTGACCATCTTCAGCACGCCGGCAGGCAGCTCGTCGCCCTGGGTGAGCTTCTTGCGCTTTTCTTCGAACGCCAGGTCGAAGGTGTGACGCTGCTGCTCGATGGAATTCTTGATGGACTCCAGCTGAGCGGCCACATCGTCTTCGGCAGGACGAATGTCGAACCAGTGGAACTTCTCCACGCCGTCCAGATAGGCCTTGTCGATCTTGGCGCCCTTGGACAGTTTCTGAGGACCACCGTTGGCCACGCGGCCGGTCAGCAGCTTCTCGATACGGTCGAAGGCGTCGGCTTCCACAATGCGCAGCTGGTCGTTCAGGTCCAGGCGGAAGCGCTTGAGTTCATCGTCGATGATCTGCTGGGCGCGCTTGTCGCGCTGGATGCCTTCACGCGTGAACACCTGCACGTCGATCACGGTGCCTTGCGAGCCCTGATCCACACGCAGAGAAGTGTCCTTCACGTCGGAAGCCTTCTCGCCGAAGATGGCGCGCAGCAGCTTCTCTTCAGGCGTCAGCGTGGTCTCGCCCTTGGGCGTGACCTTGCCCACCAGCACGTCGCCGGGCTGCACTTCGGCACCCACGTAGATGATGCCGGACTCGTCCAGGCGGTTCAGTTGCTGCTCGGACAGGTTGGGGATGTCGCGCGTGATTTCTTCGGCACCCAGCTTGGTGTCGCGAGCCATCACCACCAGCTCTTCGATGTGGATCGAGGTGTAGCGATCGTCAGCCACGATGCGCTCGTTGATCATCACCGAGTCTTCGTAGTTGTAGCCGTTCCAGGGCATGAACGCGATCAGCATGTTCTGGCCGATGGCGATTTCGCCGAGGTCGGTCGAAGCGCCGTCCGCCAGCACATCACCCTTGGCCAGCTTGTCGCCACGGCTGACGATGGGGCGCTGGTGGATGTTGGTGTTCTGGTTGGAACGCTGATACTTGATCAGGTTGTAGATGTCCACGCCGACTTCACCGGCCACGGCTTCGTCGTCGTTCACACGGATCACGATGCGGGTGGCGTCGACATAGTCCACGATACCGCCGCGCTTGGCGGTGACCACGGTGCCGGAGTCCACAGCGGCAACGCGCTCGATGCCGGTACCGACCATGGGCTTCTCAGGACGCAGCACAGGCACGGCCTGACGCGACATGTTGGCGCCCATCAAGGCACGGTTCGCGTCGTCGTGTTCCAGGAAGGGAATCAGCGAAGCGGCCACGGACACGATCTGCGCAGGCGACACGTCCATGTACTGCACGCGCTCGGCCGACACCAGGGTCGATTCACCGGCTTCACGGGCCGACACCAGCTCGCCCACCAGATTGCCTTCGGCATCCAGATCGGCGTTGGCCTGGGCGATCACGTACTTGCCTTCTTCGATGGCCGACAGGTAGTCGATGTCCATCGTCACCTTGCCGTCCACCACGCGACGGTACGGGGTTTCGATGAAACCGTACTCGTTCAGGCGGGCGTACAGAGCCAGCGAGTTGATCAGACCGATGTTGGGACCTTCAGGCGTTTCGATAGGGCAGACGCGACCGTAGTGGGTCACGTGCACGTCACGCACTTCAAAGCCGGCACGTTCGCGGGTCAGACCGCCTGGGCCCAGGGCAGAAACACGACGCTTGTGCGTGATTTCTGCCAGAGGGTTGGTCTGGTCCATGAACTGCGACAGCTGCGAGGCACCGAAGAACTCCTTCAGAGCCGCAGAGATGGGCTTGGAGTTGATCAGGTCGTGAGGCATCAGGGGCTCTTGCTCGGCCTGACCCAGACGTTCCTTCACAGCCTTTTCGATACGAGCCAGACCGGTACGGTACTGGTTTTCGGCCAGTTCGCCCACGCAGCGCACGCGGCGGTTGCCCAGGTGGTCGATATCGTCGACTTCGCCGCGGCCATTGCGCAGGTCCACCAGGATCTTGACCACGGCCAGGATGTCTTCGTTGGACAGCACCATGGGACCGGTCGCGCCTTCGCGGCCGATCTTGGCGTTGAACTTCATACGGCCCACACGCGACAGATCATAGGTGTCGGCGTTGTAGAACAGGCGCTGGAACAGGGCCTGCACGGCGTCCTCGGTAGGAGGCTCGCCAGGACGCATCATGCGGTAGATGGCAACGCGGGCAGCGAACTCGTCCACGGTTTCATCGGTGCGCAGAGTCTGCGAGATGTAGGCGCCCTGGTCCAGTTCGTTGGTGTAGATGCACTGAACGTCCTGCACACCGGCGCTGCGCAGCTTCTTGAGCAGGGCTTCGGTCAGTTCTTCGTTGGCCTTGGCGATGATTTCGCCGGTATCGGGATCAACGATGTTCTTGGCCAGCACACGACCCAGCAGGAAGTCTTCGGGCACGCTGACGAACTTGGTGCCGGACTGCTCCAGCTCGCGGGTGTGGCGAGCAGTGATGCGCTTGTCCTTGGCGACAACAACCTTGCCGGACTTGTCGGTGATGTCGAAACGCGCGACTTCGCCCTTCAGGCGATCGGCCACGAATTCCATCTGGGCACCGCTGTCCATCAGGCGGAAGTTGTCGTTCACGAAGAACGTTGCCAGGATGGTCTCGGGCGTCATGCCGATGGCCTTCAGCAGGATCGACACGGGCATCTTGCGGCGACGGTCGACGCGGAAGTACAGCAGGTCCTTGGGGTCGAACTCGAAGTCCAGCCAGGAGCCGCGGTAAGGAATGATGCGAGCCGAGAACAGCAGCTTGCCCGAGCTATGGGTCTTGCCCTTGTCGTGCTCGAAGAACACGCCAGGCGAACGGTGCAGCTGAGACACGATCACGCGCTCGGTACCGTTGATGATGAACGAACCCTTGTCGGTCATCAGGGGCACTTCGCCCATGTAGACCTCTTGTTCCTTCACTTCCTTGACCACCTTGGACTGAGCCGTGGAGGACTCGCGGTCATAGATGATCAACTGGACCTTGGCGCGGACAGCGGAGGCGAAGGTCAGACCACGGGTCTGGCATTCACGCACGTCGAAAGCGGGCTTGGCGAGGTTGTACTCGACAAACTTCATCTCCACAAAACCATTGTGGGAGACGATGGGGAAGGCGGAATTGAAGGCCGCTTGCAGGCCATCAATGGTACGTTTTTTGGGGGCTACATCTGCCTGCAGGAATGCTGTATAGGCATCTTTTTGCATCTGCAGCAGATAAGGCACTTCGAGCACGCTATCGCGGCTCCCGAAGCTTTTGCGGATTCGCTTGCGTTCGGTATAAGAATAGGCCATGAGATCTCCGGGCAAAGACATGAGTCCTGGGTCTGCGACGACTGCCCCACAGGGTTCTCCTGCGGGCTTGGCGGTTGGCCACTACCAACCATGGCTGACGGCGATGCGTTGCACATCGCCCGAACCAAGGCATCTTCTGCTGTCGGATTGTCAGAAGACACTAAAAAGCAGACTCCCTAGGAAACCTGCTTTCTGGTGTGTTCTTTCAGCGCGTTCCACAAGCGCCAAAGGCTGGAGACCCTTTTAGGAGTCTCCAGCCCTTGATTTCACTGAATTACTTCAGTTCAGCCTTGGCACCGGCTTCAACCAGCTTCTTCACAGCGGCTTCAGCGTCAGCCTTGGGAGCTGCTTCCTTCACGGTCTTGGGAGCGCCGTCGACCAGATCCTTGGCTTCCTTCAGACCCAGGCCGGTGATTTCGCGCACAGCCTTAATCACGGACACCTTGTTAGCGCCAGCGTCGGTCAGAACGACGTTGAACTCGGTCTTTTCTTCAGCAGCAGCAGCGCCACCAGCAGCGCCGCCAGCAGCGGGAGCAGCCATAGCAGCGGCGGACACGCCAAACTTCTCTTCAATAGCCTTGACCAGGTCGTTCAGTTCCAGAACAGTCATGCTGTCCAGGGCGGTCAGGAATGCGTCTTTATCGAATGCCATTTTGATTTCCTAAAATTGGTTGGTTTTGCCGAGCACTCAGGCTGCGGCTGTTTCTGTTGCCGCTTCGGCAGAGCCTTCGCCCTTCTTGGCCGCCAGAGCGCCCAGCACAACGGCTGTACGCGAGATAGGCGACATGAGCAAGCCGCACAGTTGTGCGAGCAGTACTTCCTTGGAGGGGATGTTTGCCAGTTGCTTAACGCCGTCGATGTCCAGGGCCTTGCCTCCGAACGCACCACCGCGAATCACCAACTTGTCGTTGGTCTTCGCGAAGTCGGCCACCACCTTGGCGGCAGCCACTGCGTCTTCAGAGAAGCCATAGATCAGGGGACCAGTCATCTGGTCAGCCACCACGTCAAACGCGCTACCGGCAACAGCACGGCGGGCCAGGGTGTTCTTCAACACGCTCAGGCTCACACCCTTGCTGCGAGCATCGGCACGCAGTTTGGTCATGTCGGCGACCGTGATGCCACGGTATTCCGCGATCACAAGCGTTTGAGCTTTAGCGGCGAGGCTGGTCACTTCGTTGATGACCGCTTCTTTCTCACTGCGATTAAGACTCAAGGTCTACTCCTTCAAATGCATATGCAAGGCAAGCCCTGCATACACGCTCTTGTTGCAGCGACCAACTGTTTAGGAAAAATTTCCATCTGCAGCGGGATCGCCATCTGCGTTGGCCTTCGTGATTAAGTGATCAAATCACACCAACGGTCTTGGATGACCTGCAGGAGCAACAACTCCCGCAGCCCACCACACCAGATGAGCCAGGCTCATCTGACGATTTCTAGCAATTACGCCGAGATGGATTGTGTATCGACGCGAACGCCCACACCCATGGTCGACGAAACAGCCACCTTGCGCAGGTACAGACCCTTGCTGGAAGCAGGCTTGGCCTTGTTCAGTGCATCGATCAGAGCAGCCAGGTTGCCCTGCAGCTTGTCGGCATCGAACGAACGGCGACCGATCGTGCCGTGCACGATACCAGCCTTGTCCACGCGGAACTGCACTTGACCAGCCTTGGCGTTCTTCACGGCCGTAGCGACGTCAGGAGTCACGGTGCCAACCTTGGGGTTGGGCATCAGGCCACGGGGGCCCAGGATCTGACCCAGCTGGCCCACAACGCGCATAGCGTCGGGAGCAGCGATCACCACGTCGAAGGGCATGTCACCGGCCTTGACTTGAGCAGCCAGGTCGTCCATGCCGACCACGTCAGCGCCAGCAGCCTTGGCTTCTTCAGCCTTGGCGCCTTGTGCGAACACAGCCACGCGAGCAGTCTTGCCGGTACCGTGAGGCAGCACCACAGCGCCACGCACCACTTGGTCCGACTTCTTGGCATCCACACCCAGTTGCACGGCCACGTCGATGGATTCATCGAACTTGGCAGTTGCAGCTTCCTTCACCAGCGCCACGGCGTCAGCGAAAGAGTACAGCTTGTTGGAATCAACCTTGCCCTGGAGAGCTTTTTGCTTCTTGGTCAACTTGGCCATTTACACACCCTCCACGATCACGCCCATCGAACGGGCAGAACCAGCCAGCGTACGCACAGCAGCGTCAACGTCAGCGGCGTTCATGTCCTTCAGCTTGGTCTTGGCGATTTCTTCCAGCTGAGCACGTGTGATCTTGCCAACCTTGTTCTTCAGAGGATTGGAAGAGCCCTTGTCCAGCTTCACAGCCTTCTTGATCAGAACGGTTGCGGGAGGAGTCTTGATGACGAACGTGAAGCTCTTGTCAGCAAAAGCCGTGATCACCACGGGCAGAGGCAGGCCGGGCTCGACACCTTGGGTCTGGGCGTTGAACGCCTTGCAGAATTCCATGATGTTGAGGCCGCGCTGACCCAGCGCAGGACCAATGGGAGGAGAAGGATTGGCCTTACCAGCTGGCACTTGCAGCTTGATGAAGCCGACGATTTTTTTCGCCATGTTGAGCTCCTTACGGGTATAGCGCCATTCGCAGCGTCTGCAAACAGCTCCCCGAGGTTGCTGACTCTACAAAAAAGCTTCGCATCGAGTCAAAAAATGCGAAGCCCTAGATTCTATTGCGAATCTCAAGTTTTCTCAACTTGAGAGAATTCCAATTCCACAGGAGTTGCGCGGCCAAAGATGGTGACCGACACACGCAGACGGTTCTTTTCGTAGTTGACTTCTTCGACGGAGCCGTTGAAGTCTGCGAACGGACCTTCCTTGACACGAACCATTTCGCCCACCATGAACTCGACCTTGTGGCGGGGCTTCTCGGTGCCCTCCTGCATCTGGTCGACGATCTTGCGAACTTCTTCTTCAGAAATGGGGGCAGGACGATTCTTGGCACCACCGACGAAACCAGTCACCTTGCTGGTGTGCTTCACCAGGTGCCATGTATCGTCATCCATCACCATTTCGACGAAAACATAACCGGGGAACAGGCGACGCTCTGTGGTGCGACGAGTGCCGTTGCGCATTTCCACAACTTCTTCGGAAGGCACCAGGATGCGGCCAAACTTGGACTGCATGTCCGAGCGGGCAATACGCTCCGCAATATTGCGCTCGACAGCCTTCTCCATACCCGAATAGGCATGGACGATATACCAGCGCAGATCGGGATTGGCGGGTCCCGCTGCTCCACCATTCACATCTGTTTCGACTGCATCAGCCATTACTTCCTCCAGCCCAAAATCAAGTCGTACAAGACCCATTCAAGCGTCTTATCGGTGAACCACAAGAACAAGGCCATCACCACCACAAACGCAAAGACATACAGTGTCATCTGCATGGTTTCTTTGCGGGTGGGCCAGACCACCTTCTTCACCTCACGCCAAGCATCACGAGCAAAGCCAATGAAGCGCTTGCCCGGCTCAGAAATCAGAAACACGCCAGCAGCCAGCACCAGGCCGACAATCAGAGTCGCCCACTGCACCAGCGCACCTTGCTTGCTCAACAGATAAAAGCCAGCAATAGAAGCAACAACTAAAGCCGCAACAGCGGCTAATTTTGCTTTGTCAGCAGCAGAGCTGACTGTTTCAACCTGAGTAGTGGCCATATTTTGTTTCAAATGCACAAAAATGTGCAATTTCAAGACACAAAAGCCCGCCAAAGGCGGGCTCTTGTTGATTCCACCATTAAGAGGTGGCAGGGGCAGTAGGAATCGAACCTACAACCTTCGGTTTTGGAGACCGACGCTCTGCCAATTGAGCTATACCCCTACAAATCAATTATGCAATGATCGTGGCAACCACACCGGCGCCCACAGTACGACCACCTTCGCGGATAGCGAAGCGCAGACCTTCTTCCATGGCGATGGGGGAGATCAGCTTCACAGTGATCGACACGTTATCGCCAGGCATCACCATTTCCTTGCCTTCGGGCAGTTCGATGGAGCCGGTCACGTCAGTTGTACGGAAGTAGAACTGGGGACGGTAGTTGTTGAAGAAAGGAGTGTGGCGACCGCCTTCGTCCTTCGACAGCACGTAAACTTCAGCAGTGAAGTTGGTGTGGGGCTTGATGGAGCCGGGCTTGCACAGCACTTGGCCGCGTTCCACGTCTTCACGCTTGGTGCCGCGCAGCAGCAGGCCCACGTTGTCGCCAGCCTGACCTTGGTCCAGCAGCTTGCGGAACATTTCCACGCCGGTGACGGTGGTCTTGACGGTGTCCTTGATACCGACGATTTCGATTTCTTCGCCGACCTTGACGATACCGCGCTCGATACGGCCAGTCACCACGGTACCACGACCGGAGATGGAGAACACGTCTTCCACGGGCATCACGAAGGCGCCGTCAACAGCACGCTCGGGAGTGGGGATGTAGGTGTCCAGAGCTTCGGCCAGCTTCAGGATGGCAGGCTCGCCCTTGTCGGACTGGTCACCTTCCAGGGCCAGCTTGGCGGAGCCGCGGATGATGGGGGTGTCGTCACCGGGGAAGTCATACTTGGACAGCAGCTCGCGCACTTCCATTTCGACCAGTTCCAGCAGTTCTTCGTCGTCCACCATGTCGGCCTTGTTCAGGAACACGATGATGTAGGGCACGCCCACCTGACGCGACAGCAGGATGTGCTCGCGAGTCTGGGGCATGGGGCCGTCAGCAGCGGAGCAAACCAGGATAGCGCCGTCCATCTGAGCGGCACCAGTGATCATGTTCTTCACATAGTCAGCGTGGCCGGGGCAGTCCACGTGAGCGTAGTGGCGGTTGGCAGTTTCGTACTCAACGTGCGAAGTGTTGATCGTGATACCACGAGCCTTTTCTTCGGGGGCGTTGTCGATCTGCGAGTAGTCCTTGGCTTCACCGCCGAAGTGCTTGGACAGCACGGTAGCGATAGCAGCAGTCAGGGTGGTCTTGCCGTGGTCAACGTGACCGATGGTGCCCACGTTCACGTGGGGCTTGGTGCGCTCGAATTTTTCTTTTGCCATTTTTCCGACTCCGAAAAAACTAATTCACTGCAAGAGGATTTCGGCGCAACCCTATCAAGCGAGCGCACCAGAAAATGGTGCCCATGGCGGGAATCGGACCCGCGACCTCTCCCTTACCAAGGGAGTGCTCTACCACTGAGCCACATGGGCAAAGAAGCTGCAAAAACAACTTCTAAAATCTTTGCTCGCAAACTGGAGCGGGAGACGGGAATCGAACCCGCGTCATTAGCTTGGAAGGCTAGGGTTCTACCATTGAACTACTCCCGCACAGATTTACTACTGCACGTGACTGCTATTTCTAGCAATCGCTCTTCTCAACCATTGCTGGTGGAGGGGACAGGATTCGAACCTGTGTACGCGTTAGCGGGCAGATTTACAGTCTGCTGCCTTTAACCACTCGGCCACCCCTCCGAAGAGACTTGAATTGTAGCATCTATTTCCGGCTTAAAAAGAAATTTTGAAATTTCTTTTTTCTTACCGAAGATCGATGCTGGCGCGGCTGGCGGGGATCGAACCCACGACCCTTGGCTTCGGAGGCCAATACTCTATCCACTGAGCTACAGCCGCGAATCCGTCAGGCCGCTTGCACGGCCAACAACAATTCAACAGCCGCAATTATTGCACGGGTTTGGACACCCAAATCACAAATTCACCCGAAATCCCAAACCAGACAAGTAGACATCCACCGACATCGAACCGACCTTGACCAATGAGAAACTTCCTTCCGTCAATACCCAACCATGTATAAGACCTACAAAAAGAGAGTGCAAACCAAGGGCTGCCTCTTCCGGGGATACCGACAACTGCACGGACTGCCCCTGCGCTGCAGCCGCCAGGTCGTGCGCAAATTTTTCCCGAGCGAAGCCTGAACTTTCTATATGCTGCAAACGCACATCAGCCAGTTCGCCCACGTATTCCATTTTGAATAGCGCCGTTTCAAACACCTTGCGTCTGCGCTCATCCTCATCCAAGCTCTCGAACACACACAGGATGGAGTGACGAATGCGCTCTAGCGGCAACAGGTCGCCATACCTGTCGTCACAGATTTCTTCGAAAGGCAGGCATATGCGCCCAAGCATGGAAACAAAGACATCCATCTTGTCCTTGAAGTGCCAGTACACCGCCCCGCGTGTAGCCCCTGCACGCTGCGCGATATCGCCCAGAGAGGTTCGAGACACCCCCTTCTCGAAAAACACCTCCTCAGCCGCATCCAGCAGCTTGGTGCGCGTCTCGTCCGCTTCAGCCTTGGTTCTTCGAGCCATCACTCACCCTCCTCATCACTCGCCAGCGATAGCTCGCCGCGAGAACAACCATTTCTCAGCTGCTTTACGCAGCGTTTTCAATTATACATTTATGCATGTATGTATAATTTCTCTAGCACCGATATGCAGGAAACCATCTAGGGTTTCCACCCGAATGAGCGCTCCACTGCGGACAGCGCTCTTTTCTCGTTTTCACAATGTCAACCGGAAGGACGTTCATGCACCCGATGTATGAAGCAAACCAGGCTCCCGACAATCAGTCCCATTCAGCCGCATCCGGCACCCGCTCCATGGTCATCGGCCTGAGCCTGGCTGCTGCACTGGGCCTAGTCGCATGCAGTGACAAAAACGCGGAAGCTCAAAAAGCACAGGCAGCCGCGCAGGCACAGCCACCCGAAGTGGGTGTGGTGACGGTATCCATGCAGAACGTGCCTTTGATCTCCGATCTGCCCGGCCGTCTGGAGCCATCGCGCATTGCTCAGGTTCGCGCCCGCGCTGCCGGCATCGTGCAAAAGCGCCTGTTCCAGGAAGGCTCGGATGTCAAGGCCGGCCAGGCCCTGTTCCAGATTGACAACACGCCGTACAAGGCCAATCTGCAGAGCGCTCAGGCGACCCTGGCACAGGCCGAAGCCAATCTTGCCCAGGCATCTGCCACCACCCGCCGCTACAAGCCCCTGGTGGAAGCCAATGCCATCAGCAAGCAGGAGTACGACACGGCCATTGCCAACGAAAAGGCGGCACTGGCACAGGTTGCAGCAGGCAAGGCGGCAGTCACCAATGCCAACGTCAACCTGGGCTATGCCAGCGTGACAGCCCCCATCTCCGGACGCATCGGCCGCGCTCTGGTGACGGAAGGCGCTCTGGTCGGCCAGGGCGAGGCCACACAGCTGGCGACCATTCAGCAGGTCAACCCGCTGTACGTGAACCTGACTCAGTCCTCTTCCGACATCATGCGCATGCGCGAAGCGCTCAGCTCCGGCAAGTTAGCAAAGGTAGGTGACAACGCAGCGCGCGTCCACGTCTATTTGGACGATGGCAAGGAGTATGCACACACCGGCAAGCTGCTGTTCACCGACCTGACCGTGGACCCGACTACCGGACAGGTCAGCGTGCGTGCGGAGCTGCCCAATCCCGACGGACTGCTGTTGCCCGGCACTTATGTACGCGTGCACCTGGAGCAGGCACAGGTCGAGAACGCAGCGCTGATTCCGCAACAAGCCGTGACTCGCAACGAAAAGGGCAACTTCGTCATGATCGTGGCCGAGGATGGCTCCGTGGCACCGCGTCCCGTTCAGATCAGTCAGTCCAGTGGCAATAACTGGGTCGTCACATCCGGCTTGAAAGCTGGAGAGAAAGTCATGGTGGACGGCCTGATCAAGGTGGGCATGGGCGCCAAGAAGGTCAAGCCCGTCGAGATCAACAATGCGGCTGCCGGCACACCAGCACAGCCCTCTGCTGCGGCCCCTGCCGCACCTGCGCAAGAGAAAGCTGCCACACCAGCCGAAGGTGCTGGCGAAGGCCAGGCAGCCAAGTAACAGGCACGATCCATGTCAAAGTTTTTCATCCACAGACCGATCTTTGCCTGGGTGATCGCGATTTTCGTGATCATTGCGGGCGTGATCTCCATCACCAAGCTACCGGTGGCACAGTTCCCATCGGTCGCACCTCCCACCATCAACGTGACGGCGACCTACCCGGGCGCCACGTCACAGACCATGACGGACTCCGTTCTGCAACTGATCGAGCGCGAAATCAACGGCGCCCAGGGTCTGATGTATATGGAAGCCTCCGCCCCTGCGGGCGGTCAAGGCACTCTGACCGTCACCTTTGCTCCGGGCACCAACCCCGATCTGGCGCAGGTGGACGTGCAAAACCGCCTCTCCCGCGTGCTGCCCCGCCTGCCTCAGGTCGTACAGGCCCTGGGCGTGCGCGTGGACAAGTCCATGAGCAACTTCCTGATGATTCTGGCCTTCCAGGCCGAGTCCGGAGAGACTTCGCGTGACGATATTGCCGACTACGTGAACCGCAATGTGGTGCCTGAAATCCAGCGTCTGGACGGCGTGGGCAAGGCACAGCTGTTTGCATCGGGTCGTGCCATGCGCGTGTGGGTGGATCCTGCCAAGCTCCAGGGCTTCGGTCTGTCGATTGCATCGGTCAACGCAGCGATTGCCGCGCAGAACCAGCAGATCTCCGGTGGCGCCCTGGGCAACCTGCCCAGCACCCCTGGCACCACCACCACCGCCACGATCGTGGTGCCTGGCCAGCTGACGACGCCCGAGGAATTCGGCGAAGTGGTGCTGCGCTCCAACTCCGACGGCTCCACCGTGCGCCTCAGGGATGTGGCTCGCATCGAACTGGGCATCGAAAGCTATGCTTTCGAGTCGCGCCTGGACGGCAAGCCCGCCGTGGCAATGGCCGTGCAGCTGACTTCTACTGCCAACGCCATGGCGACTGCCAAGCTGGTCAAGGCCAAGATGGCAGAGATGGAGCCCTTCCTGCCTGCCGGCGTGAAGTGGTCCTCGCCCTACGACACCTCCAAGTTCGTGAAGATTTCCATCGAAAAGGTGGTGCACACGCTGCTTGAAGCCATCGTGCTGGTGTTCATCGTGATGCTGATCTTCCTGCAGAACATCCGCTACACCCTGATCCCTACCATCGTGGTCCCCATCGCATTGCTCGGCACCTTTGCCGTGATGCTGCTTGCCGGTCTGACCATCAACATTCTGGCCATGTTCGCCATGGTGCTGGTGATCGGTATCGTGGTGGACGATGCCATCGTGGTGGTGGAAAACGTCGAGCGCATCATGGCCGAGGAAGGTCTGCCACCCAAGGAAGCCACCATCAAGGCCATGGGACAGATTCAAGGCGCCGTGGTCGGCATCACCGTGATTCTGGTGACGGTTTTCCTGCCTCTGGCCATGTTCTCCGGCGCGACCGGCAACATCTATCGCCAGTTCTCGCTGGTGATGGCCATCTCAATCTTCTTCTCGGGCTTCTTTGCGCTGACACTGACGCCCGCACTGTGCGCCACCATGCTCAAGCCCATTCCAAAGGGCCATGCGCACGACAAGAAGACCGGTCTGCTCGGCCCGTTCTACAACTGGTTCAACCGCAAGTTTGAAGCCGGCACAAGGCGCTATTCAACCGCTCTGTCCGGTGTGGTCAAGCGCTCCGTGCAGGCCTTCATCGTCTACCTGCTGGTAATCGCCGGTGTGGTCTTCATGTTCATGCGACTGCCCACGGCCTTTCTTCCCACCGAAGATCAGGGCTATGTCATCTCGCTGGCTCAGCTGCCTCCCGGCGCGAGTCTGGAACGCACCAGCAAGACCATGTCTGAGCTGGAGAAGTTCGCCCTGAGCCAGCCTGAGACCGATCACATCGTGAGCATTCTGGGCTTCAGCTTCATGGGTCAGGGCCAGAACGTGGGCCTGGCGTTCACCACGCTCAAGGACTGGTCCGAGCGCACAGGAGCGGGCTCGGATGCCAAATCCTTCGCTGACCGAGCCAAGGGCGCCATGTCAGCGCTGCGCGATGGTTTCATCTTCACGCTGGTTCCCCCCTCCATTTCAGAGCTGGGCAATAGCGACGGTTTCACCTTCCGTCTGCAAGACCGCGGCAGCAAGGGACATGCAGCCTTGCTGGCAGCCCGCAATCAGTTGGTTGCCAAGGCCAACCAGAGCTCTGTGCTGACCGGCGTGCGCTTTGACGGTGTGGATGACGCCCCCCAATGGCAGGTGGACATCAACCGCGATGCCGTCTATGCCCAGCGCGTGAACATGAGCGACCTTGCCTCGACGCTGGCAACGGCCCTGGGCTCGTCCAACTCCACGGACTTCCCCAACAACGGCTATATGCAGCGCGTCACCATCCAGGCCGATGCGGCCCGCCGCATGCAACCCGAGGACGTGATGCGCCTGACGGTTCCCAACGCGCAAGGCCAGTTGGTGGAGCTTTCCACCATGGTCAGCGCCAAGTGGATCAGCGGTCCCATGCAGCTGACACGCTATAACGGCTACCCCTCCATGAGCATCACCGGTCAGGCCAAACCCGGCTTTACCAGCGGTGATGCCATGAAGGAAATGGAAAAGCTGGCCCAGGAACTGCCCGACGGCTTCGGCTACGAGTGGACCGGCCAGTCTCTGGACGAGAAAAAGGCCGGCTCCTCGGCCATGCTGCTGTACGCGTTCTCCATCCTGGCCGTGTTCCTGTGCCTGGCCGCACTGTATGAAAGCTGGAGCATCCCGCTGTCCGTGCTGCTGGTCGTGCCTCTGGGCGTGTTCGGCGCCGTGGCCGGCATGCTGATGCGCGGCATGCCCAACGACATCTACTTCCAGGTGGCGCTGATCACGGTGATTGGTCTCTCGGCCAAGAACGCCATCCTGATCGTGGAGTTCGCCAAGGACCTGCATGCGGAAGGCAAGAGCGCGCTGGAAGCCGCACTGGAAGCCGGTCACCTGCGTTTCCGCCCCATTCTGATGACTTCGCTGGCCTTTATTCTGGGCGTGGTGCCGCTGTACATCGCCTCAGGTGCCAGCGCGGCCAGCCAGAAGGAAATCGGCACCGGCGTGTTCTGGGGCATGGTGATCGGCACGCCGATCTCCGTGTTCCTGGTGCCCGTGTTCTTTGTGGCCGTGTTCAATCTGTTTGGCAAGAAATCCAAGCAAGACTCCAACGCCACTCCCCCGGCGGCAACTTCTGCAGCACAGGGAGGCTCGCAACATGAATAAAACCTTGCTACCCGTAGCACTGGCCGGCGCGCTGCTGGCCAGCGGCTGCTCCTTCATCCCCACGCTGGAGCGCCCTGCCGCTCCGGTGGCCGAGCATTACTCTGCCGCCGACGAGCAGGCCGGCACCACTGCGGCCGCCGACATCCCCTGGCAGCAGTTCTACACGGACCCACGCCTGCAGCAGGTGATACAGCTCGCGCTGGACAACAACCGCGACCTGCGTGTGGCCGTGCTCAACATCGAAAAGGCGCAGGCCCAGTACCAGATCCAGCGTGCCGCTCAGTTTCCTGAGTTCGGTGTGGCAGGCAGCGCCAGCCGCCAGCCCAGCGCTACCACGGGCCGCTATGCAAACTCGTACATGGCGGGCCTCTCCATGCCCAGCTGGGAGATTGACTTCTGGGGCCGCATCGGCAGCCTCAAGCAGCAAGCTCTGGCCCAGTATCTGGCGACCGAGGAAGGCCGCAAGGCAGCCCAGATCAGCCTGATTGCAACAGTCGCCAACACCTGGCTGAACCTGCAGGCTGACGAGGAGCTGCTGGCCATTTCCCGCCGTACCCTGGGCACACGCGAGCAGTCCATCAAGCTGACCAAGCTGCGCCTGGACTCTGGCGTGGCTTCCGAGCTGGACTACCGCCAGGCTCAGTCGCTGACCGAAAGCGCACGCGCCACGCTGGCCCAGCAAGCCGGTCAGCGCGAGCGCGACGTCAATGCCCTGACGCTGCTCGTAGGCCAGGCTCTGCCTGCCGATCTGCAGACCAGCATGCAAGGCAAGCAGCTGCGCGATCTGCCAGCCCTGGCCGATGTGCCGTCGGGCCTGCCTTCTGACCTGTTGCTGCGCCGGCCCGACATCCGTCAGGCAGAGCAAAGCATGATTGCCGCCAATGCCAGCATTGGTGCGGCACGTGCGCTGTTCTTCCCAAACATCTCCTTGACTGCCTCGGCAGGCTTTGTGAATTCGGAGGTTTCCGATCTGTTCAAATCGGACTCTGCGGCTTTCACGATTGCGCCTTCGCTGTATCTGCCCATCTTCAATGCAGGCCGCAATCGCGCCAATCTGCAGGTTGCAGAAGCCAGCCAGAAGATTGCCGTGGCGCAATACGAAGGCTCCATCCAGTCGGCCTTCCGCGAGGTGTCCGACACCTTGGTGAATCGCCGGGCACTCAAGGATCAGCTCGATGCCCAATCGCGTCAGCTGGAGGCAGAGCAGGTTCGCTACAAGCTGTCGGACCTGCGCTACACCAACGGTGTGGCCAGCTACCTGGATCTGCTGGATGCGCAGCGTTCACTGTTTGCACTGGAGCAGTCCGTGGTTCAGGTCCGCCTGGCGCAGCTGCAAAACCAGGTCAATCTCTACAAGGTGCTGGGCGGCGGCTGGACGGAGGCAAGCGCCAGCAACAACCCTGCGGCAGCAACTACAGCCCAGTAATCAGGCCGTTTTTTGCCCCCTCACTCAAGGCGTCTTCGGACGCCTTTTTTCATGCACGCCACAAATTGACTGCACAAAGTTGATCCAACTCAACTCCTTTATGCAGCAGCCGTCAACCCGGATCGTCGTGCACTGGTGTTCTTAACCCTCACTTCTATAATGGTTTGTTAATTCCCACCCCACGATCTCAGAGGACTTCATGAGCGAGCAACACCACGAAGAAGCCCATACCGGCCCAATCAAAAAACCCAAGCAGTTGTTGCTTGCCGTCTTCTTCTCGTTTGTGGTTCCCATCTTCGTCATCATCGGACTGGTCAAGTTCGTGACTTCGTCCGACACCACGGGCGCAGGTACGGCCAATGCCGAAATGGCCAAGGCCATGCGTCTGCAAAAAGTGGGAACGGTGGAAATTCGTGATGCCAACCGCCCGCTGCGCGGTGGCGCGGAAGTCTTCAAGTCGCAATGCGCGGCCTGCCATGAAACCGGCGTAGCCGGCGCACCCAAATTCCAGGATGCGGCAGCCTGGGGCCCGCGCATCAAGCAGGGTCTGGAAACGCTGGTGCATTCGGCCCTGGCAGGCAAGGGCGCAATGGCGGCCCAGGGTGGCGGCGAGTTCAATGACACGGAAATTGCCCGTGGCGTGGTCTATATGGCCAATGCGGCCGGAGCCAACTTCCCCGAGCCCCAGCCTGCAGCTGGCGCAGCAGCCGGTGATGCCCCCGCAGCAGCAGCTGCAGCCCCCGTTGCCGCTGCACCTGCTGCAGCTGTTGCAGCCGCCGAGGCGGCACCCGCCGCAGCTGCCGCAGCCTCCGATGTGGGCAAGAACATCTACAACACCACCTGCATGGCCTGCCACGCCAGTGGCGTAGCCGGGGCTCCCAAGTTTGGCGACAAGGCTGCCTGGGCACCTTTCATTGCCAAGGGCATGGACGATATGGTGCAGAAGGCCACCCAAGGTGTTGGGGCCATGCCTCCCAAGGGCGGCTCCACTGCTTCGGACGCAGACTTCAAGGCCGCCATTCAGTACATGGTGGATGCAGCCAAGTAAGCCCTGCTCTCTGCTCCGCAAAAACCGGCCTTTGGCCGGTTTTGTTATTTTTGGCCTCAAGCCCTTTGCACGCAAGCGAAAGCAGCTATCAAACTTGATACCCCTCAGGACTGGGTACAAAACCGAACTTCAATGTCAGCGAAGCGCTGTCGACCTCCTGCACCTCGGGCAGCAAGCCGCCTTCCAGCGCATTGGCGGCATCCAGCATGTCCAGGCTGTGCACCATGCCCAGGCCCTGCGGCAAAGCCAGGAAAAGCCGCCCCTGCTCATCAAGCAGCACCTGCTGCACCTGTTCGACCGCCAGCTCCTGGCCCGTGTGGCTGCTGAGCTGCAGGCCATGCTCCGTGCATCGCAGACGCCATATCCATGGCGCACTCTCCAGCTCCACATACACACGCTGCGGGCCGTTCTGGAAATACCAGCGACCATCAGACTCGGCCAGATAGTTGCGACCGATGAATTCGGCCAGCTTTTCGTGGCGCAGCAGATTGCCCCTGGCTCCGGGCTTGCCGCCGGCAAACGTGCCGCATGCCTGGGCCTGCTCGTCTCTGAGCCACCACTGGCCGCGCGCATCCAGACCCAGCCAGCCGCTGCAGGCAGGCACGTTGGGCCATTTCGCCATGGCCTGCTTCACGATGTCATCCATCAATCATCTCCTGATTATTCTGCGAACGCTCAGAGCCACTGCTCCAGCCATTCGGTCACGGCCAGCGGCATGGCCTGCACATGGGCAGGCCATGCACCGCTGGCAAAGCCCACATGTCCACCGTGGGGCGGCTGCCATAGCTGCACGGAGGCACTGACCTCATCGGGCCTGGGCAGGCTGTGCGCCGGCACAAACGGATCGTTGCGCGCATTGAGCAGCAACAAGGGCACGGCCACTTGCTTGAGCAGGGGCTTGGCCGAGGCCCGGCTCCAGTAATCATCGGCATCCCTGAAGCCATGGACCGGGGCCGTGAACACATCGTCAAAGTCATGCAGGGTGCGCGCGCGCTGCAGCCGCTCCCTGTCGAACAAGTCCGGCGACTGCTGCCATTTGGCGAGGGCCTTGGGCACCAGGGTACGCATGAAAATGGGGGTGTAAATCCAGCGATTGAGCCCCTGGCCCAGATTGACGCCTCCGGCCACCAGGTCCAGCGGCGCACAGATCACTGCCGCGCCCTTGACGAGTTCTGCAGCCGCCCGCTGCTGCAGCCCGGCCCAGCGCGCAAGGGCGTTGCCGCCCAACGATACACCCATTGCCAGCAACTCGCCGCTCGTGCTCTGCTGCAGCCTGCGCAAAATCCAGTCCACCTCGTCCGAGTCGCCAGAGTGATAAGCACGCAGCAAGCGATTGGGCTCACCGCTGCAGCCGCGAAAATGCGGCACGGCCAGATGCCAGCCGCGCTGCGCGCAGACCTGTGCCAGGGCTTTGGCGTAGTGGCTGGAGGAAGAGCCTTCCAGGCCATGGAACAGCACCAGTGTGGGAGCGCTTGCACTGGCCAGATGGCTTGAAAAATCGATATCGATGAAATCGCCATCGGGCGTATCCCAGCGCTCGCGCCGCCACCTCGGAGACTCTCCGCCCTTCGCACAGAGTGCAGCCCAAATGGTCTGGACATGACCTCCGGGCTGCCACCAAGGTGCACGAAATTGTTCGAAATTCATGGGGAACCCAGCCAGTTGCGCAGCTCTGACTGCAGGGCGTCTTTTTGCGCCGCACGCCAGACCAGTTCAGGCGGAGCCACATGAATTCCCGGCGGCGCCTTGAGCAAGGCGGCCTCGACCAGACGGGCCACATGCATGGCCCGCACCGGTCGCTCCGTCTGCGGCAGCATATAGCTGAGCACCGAAAGCATGGTCTTTGCCATACGCTGCAGCCAATGGTCGGTATTGATTTTCCGGGCCTCTCTGGCCGAGCGCACAAAAATCAGGCGCTCGAAGCCCAGCGCAGCTACGCCTTGCTCATTGAGATTGGCCAGTCCCTGCTTCAAAGCCTGGGGCAGGCTGCCCATATCGTGGGGCAGCACCACGGCAAGCGTATGCACGCCACAGCGCTGCATCCACCGCGCCACCGCCGGCAGCTGATCGGGCCGGGGCGTCCACAAGGCGCGCTCGCGCTGGTAATAGGGACGCGGAGGCTCAAACATGATGAGGCCCACATCGGCACTCTGCACAGGCCATTGCTGCACATCGCCGTGCAGCTGCGTCAGCAACTCCATGCCACGCAGGCCCTGGACATAGGGCTCGCGTGCCAGCACCTGGACCAGCCCATAGTTCTGCGCACCTACCACGCGGCTGAGCACCTCGTTACCCAGCGGCCCCGTGGCCCCGGCCAGCAACAGGCGCGGCAAGGTCGCAGTTTTCGGGCCGGGACGCTGTGCGCCACGCAGGGCATCGAGTGCAGAAACAGTGGACATGATTGCAATGCTAGCGCCGCCGGGCAGCGGGCAGGGTGACAGGCCTTGCACACACACGAACCGACCAAGCCCTTATGCTATTGTTTCCGTCTCAATCTCGTGAATGGAAACACCCATGAAACGCTGGCTTCTGGCAATCGCAACCGCGGCCTCCATGCTCTCCCTCACGGGCTGCGGCTATAACGACTTTCAGCGCCTGGATGAAAAATCCAAGGCCGCCTGGAGCGAGGTGCTGAATCAGTACCAGCGCCGCTCGGACCTGATCCCGAACATTGTCGCCACGGTCAAGGGCGAAGCCAACTTCGAGCAAGAGACCCTGACCAAGGTGATCGAAGCACGCGCCAAGGCCACCTCGATTCAGGCCACGCCCGAGCTGATCAACAACCCCGAAGCCTTCAACAAGTTCCAGCAGGCTCAGGGCGAGATTTCCAGCGCGCTCTCACGCCTGATGGTGGTGGCGGAAAAATACCCCGAACTCAAGGCCAACCAGGCGTTCCGCGATCTGCGCGTAACGCTGGAAGGCACGGAAAATCGCATCACCGTGGCGCGCAACGAATACATAGGCACCGTACAAGCCTACAACGTGCTGGCGCGCAGCTTCCCCACCAATATCACGGCCAAGGTATTCAGCTACAAGGTCAAGCCGACCTTCACGGTCCAGAACGAAGCCCAGATCTCACAGCCACCAGCCGTTGACTTTTCCACACCCGCAGCGCCTGCTGGCAACAAGTAATTGCAGGCTTCCGCTTCAAAAACCATGCACCACATGCATCAAGCTCTTATACATAAAGCGCTTGCAGCTATTGTTTTTGCATGGCTGGCACTGCTTGCGGCGCTGCCAGTCTGGGCACAAGGTGCTGCAGGCACGCAACTTCAGCCTGTTCCCGAGCTCACTGCGCGCATCATCGACCAGACCAGCACGCTGAGCCCCGGCGATCTGCAATCGCTGAGCGAGCAGCTCAAGAAGCTGGAGGATGAGACCGGCGCCCAGGTCGCCGTGCTCATGGTTGCCACAACGGCCCCGGAAGACATCGCAGCCTATTCCTGGCGTGTGGCCAGCAGCTGGAGGCTGGGACGCAAGGACATAGGCGACGGCTCTCTCATCGTCGTGGCCAAAAACGACAGGCGCATGCGCATCGAAGTGGCGCGCAAGCTGGAAGGCGCCATTCCCGACATCCAGGCTGCACGCATCATCGACAGTGCCATGAAGCCGCGCTTTCGCGCCGACGACTATGCGGGTGGACTGTCTGCCGCCATCGAGCAGATGAGCCTGCTGATTCATGGCGAGAAACTGCCCGCACCGCAGTCCCAACCGCGCAAGTCCGGCAAGTCCTGGGCCGACCAGCTGGACTTTCTGCTTCCTCTGCTGTTCTTCGGTTTTCCGATCGGGATTGCCGTCGCACGCGCCATTTTTGGCCGCGTGCTGGGTTCGCTGCTCATTGGCGGCGTTGCCGGGGTGGCCGCTTATGTGATCACCGCCAGCCTGTTGATCGCAGGCGTGGCTGGCTTTGTGGGCCTGATCTTCACCCTGCTCTCAAACCTTTCGCGTGGCGGGGGCGGACCGTACATCGGCACCGGCGGGGGCGGGGGCGGGGGCGGGGGCGGGGGCGGCGGCTGGAGCAGCGGCGGGGGCGGTGGCTTCAGCTCGGGGGGCGGCGGCAGCTTTGGTGGCGGTGGCGCCTCGGGGGATTGGTGAAATGAGCAATATCTTCCAACGCTTGGCACGCCTGGTGCGACACCGCTGGGCCGAACAGCATCTGCGCAAGGCCTTGCCTCCTGCCACGCTCAAGGAGCTGGAACTGCTGATCGCCCAAAGTGAACTGGGCCACACCGGCCAGGTCCGCATCTGCGTGGAGGCCGGCCTACCCTGGAGCTATATCTGGCGCGATGCCACGGCCCGCCAGCGTGCGCTCTCGCAGTTCGCAAAGCTCCGTGTCTGGGACACTGAGCACAACAACGGCGCCCTCATCTACCTGCTGCTGGCCGATCACGCCATAGAAATCGTGGCCGACCGCGCCCTGGACCGCACCATGAGCGCCGAGCAATGGCAAACGCTGATCAGCGATATGCAGTCCGCCTTCCAGGGCGGGCATTTCAGCGTGGGCCTGGTATCGGCACTGGAGCGCGTCAGTCGGCAGTTGCAGACCCACTTCCCGCGCAAATCAGCCCCCAGCGCGGAACGAAACCTGCCAGACTCGCCCGTGGTCGAGCGACATCTGCCAGGCCACAGCAGCTAATCAGGCGTCAAGCTGCATGCGTCTTCCGGAAAACGGCTGAAGGCACCAACACCCTAAGCCAGCACATGCCGCCCATAGGGCGAGCACAGCCAGAGCACAGTCGCCACATTGATCAGAACCATGAGCCAGAACTGCAGCTGAAAGCTCGTCTTGCTGCTTTTGTGACGCAGCCATTGCTGAGCCAGCAAGGCACCGGGCCAGCCACCGGCCAGAGCCATGGTCTGCAGCGTTTTTTCCGGCGTGCGCCAATGCCCCTTCTGGGCGGCCCATTTGTCCTGCCAGTAGGCCATGAAGGTCAGCATGCTAAGACCTGCATAGACCAGCCAGAGGATGCGTGGCACGCCCCAAATCACGGCGGCGGCCAGCATCATCAGCAACCAGACCAGCAATGCACCATAACTGAAGCCACTGGAGGCATGCCAGCCCTGAGGAGCCGTACGCGAGGACTGCAAACGCCCTGCAGGCGAGCTGTTGTGCCGCACCAATCTGGATACTTTCGCTGCCGGCTGACGGATTTGACCGGTGGCGCGCCACGCAACCTGAAGCGCGCGCTTCTTGCCTTGCTCCATGCCGACGGCAAACTCCAGGCGCAGGCCAGGCTGAGGACGATGCTCTGCGGGCGGACGCGGCTCAAAAGCACTGATATGGACAAACAGACGCTCACCACCGCTATCGGTCTCTATCCAGCCAAAGCCACGCTCGTCATTCCATTGCGTCAAGACACCGCTATAGCGCATCTCCGTCCTTTGTTGTTTTTGACACCGCAAACAGGCCTCGTGAGCCCAAAAGCAGGTCAGTCCCAGCCAGAAAAAACCTTTTTCCCCGCATGGCTGTGTTAGTTTTGGGGCAGCCGTATTTTCTTAAGAAAGCATTCAAGCATGCAGAAATCTTTGTTCTCTCTGGCCATCATCAGCTCTGCCTTGGCACTGAGCGCCTGCTCCTCCATCAGCCCCAAGGGCGCCGAAACACCGGCCGAATACGACTACGCACTGAGCTGCAAGCTCAAGGAAGATGACCCCAAGAAGTGCGAAGCCCAGATCCGAGCACTCTGCGAAGACCCTAGCAAGGCCGTGGTGCGCAAATCGCGCCATGTGGACCCCAAGGACAACTCCGTGGTCTACGGCTATCAGGCCGCCTGCAACGGCTAGGCTGCTTGCGCGCTGCCGCGGTTCAGAATCCTGCTGGTTTCGGGATCAGACCCTTTTGGACAAGCGCAGTGCGCTTCGATTTACGCAGCAGCAGTCCATAAAGAAAGCCACCGCATGCGGTGGCTTTTCTTTGCTGATGCAGGTGCTCCAGGGCACCGGACATCAACGCTTCTGGCGATACTTGCGCAGAGCGGCAATCTGAGCGGCCATGACGGCCAGCTCGGACTGTGCACGAGCGATATCCAGCTCGCCCTTGGCGTTCTTCAGGGCTTCCTCAGCGGCAGCCTTGGCCTTTTGCGCCTTTTCATCGTCCAGATCCTTGCCGCGGATGGCGGTGTCGGACAGCACGGTCACGCAGTTGGGTTGCACTTCCAAAATGCCACCGGCCACGAAGACGAACTCTTCGCTGCCATCAGGCATTTCGATGCGCACCGAACCCGGCTTGATGCGGGTGATCAGCGGTGTGTGGCGGGGATAAATGCCCAGCTCGCCCGCTTCGCCGGGCAAGGCGACAAAGCGCGCTTCACCGGAGAAGATGGACTCTTCGGCACTGACCACATCAACGTGGATGGTGTTCATCTTTGCTCCTTGAAAAGGTTAAAACTGGTCCTAAAACCGACACACCCCAAGCAAGAGACGCCAAGCAAGGGCCGCCCCCGCAGCGAGGGCGTCGTCCCCCTCCCGAAGAGAGAGGGGGAAGCGGCGTTAGCCGCTCAGGGGGTGAAAGTCCGTTAGGCTGCCAGCTTCTTGGCCTTCTCGAAGGCTTCGTCGATGGTACCAACCATGTAGAAAGCCTGTTCGGGCAGGTGGTCGGCTTCGCCGTTCACGATCATCTTGAAGCCACGGATGGTTTCAGACAGGGGAACGTACTTGCCGGGAGCGCCGGTGAACACTTCAGCCACGTGGAAAGGCTGAGACAGGAAACGCTGGATCTTACGAGCACGAGCCACGGTCAGCTTGTCTTCGGGAGCCAGTTCGTCCATGCCCAGAATCGCGATGATGTCGCGCAGTTCCTTGTAGCGCTGCAGCGTGCCCTGCACTTGGCGAGCCACCTTGTAGTGCTCTTCGCCAACCACTTGGGGGTCCAGCTGACGGCTGGTGGAGTCCAGAGGATCCACAGCGGGGTAGATACCCAGCGAAGCGATGTCACGGGACAGCACCACGGTGGAGTCCAAGTGAGCAAAAGTGGTGGCGGGCGAGGGGTCGGTCAAGTCATCGGCTGGCACGTAAACGGCCTGGATGGAAGTGATCGAGCCAACCTTGGTGGAGGTAATACGCTCTTGCAGCTTACCCATTTCTTCAGCCAGGGTAGGCTGGTAGCCCACGGCGGAAGGCATACGACCCAGCAGAGCGGACACTTCGGTACCGGCCAGTGTGTAGCGGTAGATGTTGTCCACGAAGAACAGCACGTCCTTGCCTTCGTCACGGAACGACTCAGCCATGGTCAGGCCGGTCAGCGCCACGCGCAGACGGTTTCCTGGGGGCTCATTCATCTGACCGTAAACCATGGCAACCTTGGACTCGCCCAGGTTCTCTTGGTTCACAACGCCAGCGTCGGACATTTCGTGATAGAAGTCGTTGCCTTCACGGGTACGCTCACCCACACCAGCGAACACCGACAGACCGCTGTGGGCCTTGGCGATGTTGTTGATGAGTTCCATCATGTTCACGGTCTTGCCCACACCGGCACCACCGAACAGGCCCACCTTGCCGCCCTTGGCGAAGGGGCAGACCAAGTCGATCACCTTGATACCGGTTTCCAGCAGTTCCTGCGAAGGCGACAGTTCGTCGTAAGCAGGAGCCTTGCGGTGGATCGCGGCGGTCAGGGTCTGGTCCACGGGACCACGTTCGTCGATGGGGTTACCCAGCACGTCCATGATGCGGCCCAGGGTAGCCTTACCCACGGGAACAGTGATGGGGTTGCCGGTGTTGGTGACCATCAGGCCACGCTTCAGACCGTCCGAAGAACCCAGGGCAATGGTACGCACCACGCCGTCGCCCAGCTGCTGCTGAACTTCCAGGGTCAGGGCCGAGCCTTCCAGCTTCAAGGCGTCATACACCTTGGGCACCTGGCCGTGGGCAAACTCCACGTCCACCACGGCGCCGATACATTGAACAATCTTGCCTTGTACTTGAGCCATTTTTTGCTCCAATCTGTTTGTTCGTTAAAGCCGTTTACACAGCGGCTGCGCCTGCCACGATTTCCGACAACTCGGTCGTAATCGCTGCCTGACGCGTCTTGTTGTAGACCAGCTTCAACTCGCTGATGACGTTGCCGGCGTTGTCGGTAGCGGCCTTCATGGCCACCATGCGCGCCGATTGCTCGGACGCCATGTTTTCCGCAACTGCCTGGTACACGAGGGACTCCACGTAACGAACCAGCAGTTCGTCAATGACGCTTTGAGCGTCAGGCTCGTAGATGTATTCCCAGGATGCACCCGTCTTCTCGGCTTGCAATTTTTCGGACGACAGGGGGAGCAGTTGCTCCACCACCGACTCCTGCTTCATGGTGTTGATGAACTTGGTGTACGCCAGGTACACCGCGCTCAGCTTGCCTTCAGCATATTGGTCCAGCAACACCTTGACAGGCCCGATGAGCTTGTCCAGGTGAGGCGTGTCGCCCAAGCCTGTAGCGTGAGAGACCACCTTGGCACCGACACGGTTCAGGAAACCCAGTCCCTTGCCGCCAATGGCCACTGCATCTGTCGCAACACCCGCATCTTGCAGTTCGCGCAACTTGTTGGTGACGACACGCAACACGTTGGTGTTCATGCCGCCGCACAAACCCTTGTCGGTCGTCACCACGATGACGCCGACCTTCTTGGCATCGTTCACTTGCATGAACGGATGCACATATTCAGGGTTAGCTTCGCCAAGATGGGCTGCAATGTTGCGGATTTTTTCGCTATATGGACGGGCAGCCAGCATCCGGTCCTGCGCCTTGCGCATTTTGGATGCAGCCACCATTTCCATGGCTTTGGTGATCTTCTTGGTGTTTTCCACCGATTTGATCTTGCCGCGTATTTCCTTACCTGCTGCCATGATGACTCCTCGCCGGTATTAAGCGAAGGACTTCTTGAATGCAGTAATGGCTGCAGTCAGTTCAGCTTCGTCCTTGCCTTCCTTGTCGAAAGCACGCTTTTCGTTCAGACGGTCGAGCAGAGCGCCGTGGCTGGTCTTCAGGAACTGGTGCAGACCAGATTCGAAGGGCAGCACTTGCTTGACTTCGATATCGTCCATGAAGCCCTTGTTCACTGCGAACAGAGAAGCGGCCATCAGAGCGGTCGACAGAGGAGAGTACTGAGCCTGCTTGAGCAGTTCGGTCACGCGGGCGCCGCGGTCCAGCTGCTTGCGGGTTGCATCGTCCAGATCGGAAGCGAACTGCGCAAAGGCAGCCAGTTCACGGTACTGAGCCAGGTCGGTACGGATACCGCCGGACAGGCCCTTCACAACCTTGGTCTGAGCGGAACCACCCACGCGGGACACCGAAATACCGGCGTTGATAGCGGGACGGATACCGGCGTTGAACAGGCTGGTTTCCAGGAAGATCTGGCCGTCGGTAATCGAAATCACGTTCGTGGGAACGAAAGCGGACACGTCGCCAGCTTGTGTTTCGATGATAGGCAGAGCGGTCAGAGAACCGGTCTTGCCCTTGACTTCACCCTTGGTGAAGGCTTCGACGTAGTCGGCGTTCACGCGAGCGGCACGCTCCAGCAGACGGCTGTGGAGATAGAACACGTCGCCGGGGAAGGCTTCACGTCCGGGAGGACGACGCAGCAGCAGCGAAACTTGACGGTAGGCCACGGCTTGCTTGGACAGATCGTCATAAACGATCAGAGCGTCTTCGCCGCGGTCGCGGAAGTATTCACCCATGGTGCAGCCAGCGTAGGCCGACACGTACTGCATGGCAGCGGATTCGGAAGCGGTCGCAGCCACGACGATGGTGTAGTCCATCGCGCCAGCTTGTTCCAGAGAGCGCACCACGTTCTTGATCGAAGAAGCCTTCTGACCAATAGCCACGTAGATACAGATAACGCCCTGGCCCTTCTGGTTGATGATGGCGTCGATAGCGACAGCCGTCTTACCAGTCTGACGGTCACCAATGATCAGTTCACGCTGACCACGGCCCACGGGAACCATGGAGTCGATGGACTTGATACCGGTTTGCAGGGGCTGATCCACGGATTGACGTGCGATCACGCCAGGTGCAACCTTCTCGATCACGTCCGTCATCTTGGCGTTGATGGGACCCTTGCCGTCGATAGGCTGACCCAGGGCGTTCACCACGCGGCCGACCAGCTCGGGACCCACGGGCACTTCCAGGATACGGCCGGTGCACTTGACGGTGTTGCCTTCTGCGATGTGCTCGTAGGCACCCAGAATCACGGCGCCCACGGAGTCGCGCTCCAGGTTCAGAGCCAGACCGTAAGTGGGTTGACCGTCGGCGCCTGCGGGGAATTCCAGCATTTCGCCAGCCATCACGTCCGACAGGCCGTGCACGCGCACGATACCGTCAGTCACCGACACCACGGTGCCTTGGTTACGGACGTCAGTGCTAGCAGCCAGCCCTTCGATGCGGCTCTTGATCAGTTCAGAAATTTCTGCGGGATTGAGTTGCATGACTCTTTCCTTCTTTCTTGTGTGTTAGCCGAGACCTCAAGCGCATTACGCCGTGAGGGCCGCTTTCATTTGTTCCAGACGGGCCTTGACGGAGGTGTCCAGCACCTCGTCGCCCACCACGACGCGAACGCCACCGATCAGCGATTCATCGAGCTTCACGGTGAGATTCAGCTTGCGGCCAAAGCGCTTTTCCAGCGTGGCGCCAAGCTCGGCCAGCGCTGCATCCTCAATCGGGAAAGCGCTGTACACCACGGCATCCGAAGAGCCGCTCTTGCTGTTCACGAGGCTGCGGAACTGGGCTGCCACTTCAGGCAGCACGTCCAGACGGCCGTTTTCGAGGACCACACGCAGGAAGTTGCGTGCGGACTCGGGCAATGCCGACTTGGCCACACCCGTGATGAGATCGAACACTTGCGCGTCGCTCACGTTCGGGTTGTCGGCCAGTTGGCGCAATTGCGGATTGGCGGCAATCGCCGCCAATTCCTCCACCCAAGCGACAGTGCTGTTCAAATCTGCAGCCTTGTCGGCGCAGGCTTTGAACAATGCTTCGGCGTAAGGGCGGGCAATGGTGGCGAGTTCTGCCATTTTTTGCTTTCCTTACAGCTCTGTCTTCAGGCGGTTCAGCAGATCAGCGTGGATACCGGCATTGACTTCCTTCTTCAGGATCTGCTCGGCACCCTTGACGGCCAGCGCTGCCACTTGCTCACGCAGGGCTTCACGGGCAGCAATGGCTTGCTGGTCAGCTTCAGCGCGGGCAGCAGCAACAATCTTGTTGCCTTCTTCTGTCGCGCGGGCCTTGGCTTCTTCAATGATGGCCTGGGCGCGGCGTTCGGCGTCCGCAAGCCGCGAAGCTGTTTCGTTGCGCGTCTGGGCCAATTCCTGCTCGACGCGCTTGTTGACAGCGGTCAGTTCGGTCTTGGCCTTGTCGGCAGCAGCGAGGCCATCGGCGATTTTCTGGGCTCGCTCATCCAGTGCCTTCGCGATCGGGGGCCACACGAACTTCATCGTGAACAGCGCCAGAACCAGGAAAACACCAAGCTGAACGAACAGGGTCGCGTTAATACTCACGGCAACACCTTTCTATTTAGGGCGTTGAACGGAGCTTAGGCAACCAGTTGGAAGGGGTTGGCGAAGGCGAACAGCAGAGCGATAGCCACACCGATCAGGAAGGCGGCGTCGATCAGACCAGCCAAGATGAACATCTTGGTTTGCAGTTCGTTGATCAGCTCAGGCTGACGTGCCGAGGATTCCAGGAACTTGCCACCCATCAGAGCGATACCGATCGAAGCGCCGATAGCGCCCAGACCAACAATCAGACCACAAGCCAGAGCGACGAGACCGAGAACGTTTTCCATGATGACTCCTAGGGATTAAAGAAAGGTTGAGTGAAAGAAAGGATTTCAGTGAGCTTCATGTGCCTGGCCGAGGTAAATCAGCGTCAGCATCATGAAAATGAAGGCTTGCAGGGTAATGATCAGGATGTGGAAGATCGCCCAGATCGAACCTGCAATGATGTGCCCCACGGGGAGCAACACACCGGAAAGCGACATGGCAGCCGCACCGCCCATCAAGGCGATCAGACAGAACACCAACTCACCAGCGTACATATTGCCGAACAGTCGCATACCGTGCGAAACCGTCTTGGCAATGTATTCAATGATTTGCATGGCCAGGTTCACAACACCCAGGATCACAGCAAACACGGGATTCTTAGAGGTACCGAAAGGAGCGGTCACCAGTTCGTGAGCCCAGCCGCCCATGCCCTTGATCTTCACCGAGTAGATCAGGCACAGCACCAGCACGCCGGTCGACAGACCCAGAGTGGTGGACAGGTCGGCAGTAGGCACGACACGCAGGTAGGCATGGGAGTCGCCCTGGGCGGTCTGCCACAGCACGGGCAGCAGATCCACAGGCAGCATGTCCATGGCGTTCATCGCGAAGATCCAGACGAACACGGTCAGTGCCAGAGGAGCGATGAACTTGCGAGATTCAGCGTTGTGAATATTGGCCTTGGCCTGGTTGTCCACCATCTCGACCAGCATTTCCACCGCTGCCTGGAAACGACCGGGAACGCCGGAAGTCGCCTTGCGGGCAGCCAGCCAGAGGACGAACAGGCACAAAGCGCCCAGAGTCACACTCACGGCAATCGAATCCAGATTGAACACGGAGAAGTCGATGATGGACTTCTGCTTGATGTTCTGGAGGTGTTGCAAGTGGTGAACGATGTATTCACTTGCAGTTGGTGCGTGCGCTTCTGCGGCCATCGGTCAACTTCTCTCAAATATCAATCGGTTTTTGGACACTGGATCGCACCAGAAGCGCAACCCAATACGTTTTCATCACAACAATCAAGCCAACCAGCAACGCCAGCCAGCTCAGGTCAGGTACCAGCTTGGGTGCAGCCGCCAACATGGCAATGCACAGCACCAGCTTCACCAGCTCCCAACCGAAAATCCCTGCCATGGCCGCACCGGCACCTCCCGGCCGCTGACGAACCACGCCTCTTGCAAACAGCGCCGCGGGCAACACGACCGCCAGCGCTCCATACGCTGCCGACCAGCCTGCGGCTGCACGCCCCGTGATCAACCACGACAGCAAAGCCACGATAACGCCTACCAGCGTCTGAACGATGACGATGCGCCAGACCGAAACCTGCGGAAAGCGCGAACGCCATGCAGAGGCTTCTTGTGCAGTCAGGGGCTTGAAGTCTTCGACTTCGTCCTCATCCTGAAAATCAGCGGGCATGTTTGTCATGTTTTCTTTCACACCGCTGACCAGACAAGACTTTTTTACAAAGCCTCTGATTATAAGTAAAAACCCCCGTCGTTAGATAGGGGTTGATACTGTCATGCGCAAAACGTCTTTGACAAGACCTGAGGGTTGTCGCTGAGTGACAACATCTGCCACCCTCGGCTTTGGTGCGGCGCGAGTGTGCCCTAATTGAAATACCTGATTACCCTGAATTGTCTGCCGCCTGCCAGGGGCTTTGCCGGTTGACAGGCCTCGCCGAGCCATGGATTAGGCCCACGCGCGCAGGGCTGCCCGGCGTGGCGCACAATCTTTCTTACTCATTGACCGGCTGTTTCACCAACGGCAATTTTTCATTCCAGCCAAGGACTCTTCATGAGCGACACGCCCAACCCATCTGCCGCCAACGAGAACGGCCAGCAAGAAGACCCGCGCAAGGATTCGCTGATCGAGTATCCGAGCCAGTTCCCCATCAAGGTGATGGGCGTCAAGAATGAGCATCTGGTGCATGAAATCACCAAGATCGCCGAAAAATTCGACCCCAGCTTTGACGCCAGCACGGTGGAGCTGCGCCCCAGTTCTGGCGGCAACTACCTGGGCGTGACCATCACCATCACGGCCACCAGCCGCGAGCAGCTGGACGACACCTACCGCGCACTGACCTCTCACCCCCTGGTGAAGGTCGTGCTGTGAGCAACAACCCGATTGCTTCCGCCTTGCAGCCTCCCGAAGCCATGGATCTGCGCTTTCTGGGGCACACCGGCTATGAAGCAACGGTGGTCGCGATGCAGGAGTTCACGCGCACTCGCAACCCGGCCACACGTGACGAATTATGGGTGTGCGAGCACTCACCCCACTTCACCCAGGGGTTGGCCGGCAAAGTTGAAAATGTTCTGAATCCCGGCGATATTCCCGTGGTGGCAACCAATCGCGGCGGCCAGGTGACCTATCACGGCCCCGGTCAGGTGGTGGCCTATCCGCTGCTGGATCTGCAGCGCATGGGCTACTTCGTCAAAGAGTATGTGTACCGGCTGGAAGATGCAGTGATCCGCACGCTGGACCATTTCGGCGTCACCGGCCACCGCGTGGCAGGTGCCCCCGGCATCTATGTGCGCCTGGACGATCCGCGCAGCCATGCCATGCTGGAGCAGCGACCGCAACACCGCGAGGCCGGCAGCCCGGCGCCCGAGCCGCATTTCGAGGGCCTGGGCAAGATTGCCGCCCTGGGCATCAAGGTCAGCCGCCACAGCACCTACCACGGAGTGGCACTCAATGTCGATATGGATTTGGAACCTTATTTGCGAATCAACCCTTGCGGATACGCAGGGCTGAGGACGGTGGACCTTTCTACAATCGGCGTACAGACAACCTGGGACGAGGCCGCATCCGTGCTGGGCCGCCAGCTGAAGGCGCGTCTCTCTCCCTGAAGGCAAGATCATGAGCACCAATGAAGTCGTGCGCGAAGCGCAGTCCGCCGAAAACTACAACCCGCTGGCCAAGCAGAAGGCTTCTGCCAAGCTGGCACGCATCCCCGTGAAGGTGGAGCAGGCCGAAGTCCTCAAAAAACCGGAATGGATCCGCGTCAAGGCCGGCAGCCCCAGCACGCGCTTCTACGAGATCAAGGACATTCTGCGCAAGAACAATCTGCACACGGTCTGCGAGGAAGCCAGCTGCCCGAATATCGGCGAATGCTTCGGCAAGGGCACGGCCACCTTCATGATCATGGGCGACAAGTGCACGCGCCGCTGCCCCTTCTGCGACGTGGGCCATGGCCGCCCCGATCCACTGGATGTGAACGAGCCGCTGAATCTGGCGCGCACCATTGCCGCGCTGCGCCTGAAGTACGTGGTGATCACCAGCGTGGACCGCGACGACCTGCGCGACGGTGGCTCGGGCCACTTCGTGGAATGCATCAAGAACATCCGCGAGCTCTCGCCCGAGACGCAGATCGAGATCCTGGTGCCCGACTTCCGCGGCCGTGACGACCGCGCACTGGAAATCCTCAAGTCGGCTCCGCCCGATGTGATGAACCACAATCTGGAAACCGCGCCGCGCCTGTACAAGGAAGCGCGCCCCGGCTCCGACTATCAGTTCAGCCTGAACCTGCTCAAGAAGTTCAAGGAACTGCACCCCGATGTGCCGACCAAGAGCGGCATCATGGTGGGCCTGGGCGAGACGGATGAGGAAATCCTGCAGGTGATGCGCGATATGCGCGCCCACAACATCGACATGCTGACCATCGGCCAGTACCTGGCGCCCACCAACAGCCACCTGCCCGTGCGCCGCTATGTGCACCCCGATACCTTCAAGATGTTCGAGCAAGAGGCCTACAAGATGGGCTTCACCCACGCCGCCGTCGGCGCCATGGTGCGCTCGAGCTACCATGCCGACCAGCAGGCACATGCTGCCGGCGTCTGAGCACCGAAGACAGCACTCACAAAAGCAGCCCCTGTGGCTGCTTTTTTTCATGCCCGGATGCGATGGGCAGTGCTGCGCGCTCCAGGATTTCCCCAAAAATAAAGCTCCTGAATAAGGAGCTTGATGCGCTTTTCCTGTAGCACTTACAAAGTCAATCCATAGCACAATCGTTGCATATCATGCGCCAAAAGCTATGAATTTTGAGTAACTCACTGTTTGCATCGAAAAAAACGCCTGGCTAACCGGCAAACCGCTGGCTGGCAAAAACGACTGCAGGCTGAACAGGCCCGACGAGTCGCCCCACGATGAAACTGAGCAATGCAGCACTGGATACCCCACCAGAGTCCTGCGCTGCAAGCCGGATGAATATTAACATCAAATGAGAATCAATATCAATTAATTTTCACTTCAGACAAAAAGAAATCTGTAAACACCTGTTTTGCGGTCATTTCGCAACCGTTGACACCTGCAATTACGGCGCCTGCCGGTTTCAGCAACACTGCAGCACCAGCCGCACTCGGTCGAAGCGACGTGCGCGCAGGTCGTCGCGGCGCATCCACAGATAGACCTGGCCTCCATCACCCCAGCCCATGCCACCTTTTTCATCACTGCCGATCTGCAGCAGCAAAAGCCACTGCGTTGCAGTATTGCGCACAGCCAGCGTGGCATCGTCCGCGTAGGCATCGCCATTACCGCAGTAATACCCCGCAGCCACCAGCGCGCATTCGGTCTGCATATCACCCTGGACAGGCGTGGGCCAGCCGCCGATGCGGTGGCAGCCGCTGTCCTCACCACCGCTGCTGGCAGCGTTCTGTGCGCCATCAAACCACCATTCGAAAAAGCGGTCACGCTGCTCTTCGTCAAGTGCCAGGCCCTGCGAACCCCACTGAGCGCTCTCCAGGGGCAGGGCCGTGACGCAGGCATGCAGTTCGCAGGCCATAGGAGCGAGCTGGCAGTGATCGGGCAGCTCTAGCAGCGCCGGCGGCTGCGGGCGCCGCTCGAGCGCGGCATCGCCCTCGGAGAAGATCAGCTTCAACCCGCAGGCATCGGCAGGATCGAAACCCCAGGGCTGCTCCATCAGGTCGTAGAAGACGGACAGCAGTCCGGACTCGGGGAAATCTGCATCCAGAGTCCCGGCGGAGCGGGCTTCGGCGAAGTTGATCTGCGCCACAAAGCTCAGCGGAAAAGTGCTTTCAAGCCTTGCGACGTGCTGCAAGGCCTCTTCGCGAAACAGCTGGACTTGCTCCGGCCTGGCCCATCGCCAGCGGCTGTCGGGAGCAACACTGTCTTCGCGATGGGGCTTCACCCGCTGCTCATGGTCCGGATAGCGTCCGCGCTCGGGCCAGGCCACACCGGCAGGCAGATCGGGACAGCCGCCAAATTTGGTGCTGCCGGACGCAATCTCCGCTTCATCCTCCACCACAGTGGTCTGCAACCACACGGCCGGCCTGGCTTGCTCAGCCAGTTGCTGCGCAAGTGCCGCATCTTCCAGCACCGGCTCGAGCGCGCGGGCAATTTCCTGCGAATCTGCGTAATTCATCCATCCCTTTCTGCCTGCCTCGATGTCGTTCCCCGGGTGCTTCAGGGCGCCAGCATCTGCGCCGGACATTCGCTGACCAGTACTTCGCTGGCCCAGGGTGCAAGCTTGCCGGTGTCCGCACGCAGCACCTCCTGCTTCACCGCCAGAATCTGCGCGGGGTGCATGGAAAAGCTGCGCAGGCCCAGGCCCAAAAGCAGCCGGGTCATGCTCAGATCGCCCGCCATTTCGCCGCAAACGCAGACTTCCTTGCCTGCGGCATTGGCCGCTGCGATCACCTCGGCCACCAGGCGCAACACGGCCGGATGCATGGGGTCGTAGAGATGGGCCACGGTTTCGTCGGCCCGGTCGATGGCCAGCGTGTACTGGATCAGGTCGTTGGTGCCTATGGACAGAAAGTCGAAATATTGGAGAAAGCTGCGCACCGTCAGGGCGGCCGCCGGGATCTCGATCATGGCGCCCAGCTTGACCGGGCCGTAGGCGACGCCGCGCACATCGAGCTCATGCTGCGCCTGGCGCAGCTGGGCCAGGGTCTGCTCGATCTCGCTGCGATGGGCCAGCATGGGAAACAGCAGCTTGATCTGCCCATGCGCTGCCGCGCGCAGAATGGCGCGCAGCTGGGTACGGAACATGACGGGGTCGGCCAGACTCCAGCGTATGGCGCGCAGGCCCAGCGCGGGGTTGAGGTAGTAGTCCTTGGGCTGTGCCTTGTCCAGGGGCTTGTCGGCCCCCACGTCCAGCGTGCGGATGGTGACCGGCATGCCTTGCATGCCGTCTATGGCCTCGCGATAGGCGCGGTACTGCTCTTCCTCGCCGGGCAGATTGCCGCTGCGTCCCATGAACAGAAACTCGGTACGGAACAACCCCACCCCGACTGCACCGGCACGCACGGCAGCAGCCCCGTCGCTGGGCTGCTCGATATTGGCCAGCAACTCCACCTTCTGCCCGTCCATGGTGAGGGACGGCGTGTAACGCAGACGGGTCAGGCGCTCGCGCTCCAGTTCAGTCTGGCGCTGGCGAAAGCTGTACTCCGCCAGGATGATGGGCGTGGGGTCCACGATGACCACGCCCTCGTTGCCGTCGATGATGACCCAGTCATCCTGACGAATCAGCTGGCTTGCAGCCCGCGCCCCAACCACGGCCGGAATGTCCATGCTGCGCGCGACGATGGCCGTGTGGCTGGTCTTGCCGCCCACGGCTGTGATGAAGCCCGCAAAGACCTTGCTCTTGAACTGCAGCATGTCCGCAGGCGACAGGTCTTGTGCCACCAGCACCAGCGGGGTTTCCGTGGTGACGTCAAGACGCAACTGCTGCCCATCGGTTGCAGGCACGGCGCCCGTCGGAGCCAAAGGTGGCGCAACCTGCGCAAGCGGACTGGCCGCGCCCTTCATGTGGCGCAGAATGCGCTCCACTACCTGCTCCAGATCGGCCTTGCGCTCGCGCAGGTACTCGTCGTCCATCTCGTCGAACTGGCGCGAGACGATTTCCAGCTGCGTGGTCAGCGCCCATTCGGCGTTGTACAGGCGCTCCGAGATCCAGTTGCGGATGGCCTCGGCCAGTGCCTGATCCTGCAACAGCATCAGATGCACATCGAGCAGCGCATCCAGCTCGCCTGGCGCATCCTTGGGCATTTCCTCCTGAAGCCGGCGCAGCTCGTCAATCACCGCATTGCGTGCCGTGCGGGCACGCTGGATCTCCGACTCCACCTGATCAGGCCGGATGAAGTAATGCACCACCTCCATGCGACTGGAGGCCACAACGACCGCGCGCCCGATGGCAATCCCCCGGGAGACGGCCAGGCCGTGGATGGCAAATGTCATAGCGAATGCCCTTTCGCGAATTTCGCGATTGCTTTTTGCTTGCTTCTTGCTCTTGTTTTTGCAGCAGTCAGCGCCAACTATCGCTGCACTACAGCATCAAAACAGCTCTACTTTATTGACAGCAAGACCTTGCCCGCTATCAAAAGAGCTAACTGCCACCTCCGCGCGGTCAAGCCGCGGCACAGGTGAAACAGCTTTTACTGGCCTTCGCCAAACTTGTCGTTGATCAGGGCCACCAGCGCCTCCGTGGCCTCCTGCTCCTGCGCGCCGTCGGTTTCCAGCTCCAGCTCGGAGCCTATGCCTGCCGCCAGCATCATCACGCCCATGATGCTCTTGGCATTGACGCGGCGCTCGCCCTTGGTCAGCCAGACCTCGCAGGGGAAGCTGCCGGCGAGCTTGGTGAGTTTGGCCGATGCACGGGCATGCAGGCCCAATTTATTGCTGATGGTGATATTGGTCTTGATCATTGGAAGGTCGTGCGCTTTGATTTTGTCGAGAACTGCCGGCTACCTGCATCACCCCCTGGCTGCCGCCCACCATGGCCCGCGAAACCAGGGCATCCAGCGGCTCATGCCGATAGCCGATGGAGCGCAAAAGCATGGGCAGGTTCACGCCCGCCACCAGCCTGGCCTGCAACAGGCCCGTGAGACGCTGGGCCACATTGCATGGAGTGGCGCCAAACAGGTCGGTCAGCACCAGGGTCGGTGCATCCAGCCCGCCATGTGCCACCAGCATGGCCAGGGCGCGCTCCAGCGTGGCCTCGGGCGCCTCTTCGGAAGGCACGTCCAGGGCCAGCAAATCGTCAGCGCTATCGGCAAACACATGCAGGGCGCATTCGCGCAATGCAGCGGCCAAAGGAGCGTGAGTGAGCAAAAGAATGCGCGTGGTCATGTAGTCACAGTTCTTGAAAGCAAATTATGGCCTGTTGCTTCGATCAACAAGGGCAATGAGGTGGATGAAGCGCAAAGCTCATGATCTGGATGGGGGCTTATTGCAATTGCAGGCCTGAAAAAAACATCTCGGCCTCGGCAGGCCCGAGCTTGTCGGCATAGATCACGGCGTGATAGACCCTGGCACCACTGCCCTCCAGACGAGCAAACCACAGGCCATGCCCCACCACGTTCTGTCCGCTCGGGCCCTGGCCTTCGAACGTGATGCGCAGGGACTGCGGCAGATTCAGCACCCCCTTGGGCACCCATGGGCCGTCTCCCTTGGCATTGAGCCTTGCCGCGACGCCGCCTGCCGACTTCAGCTGTGCCAGCACCGCCTGCTGCCAGAATGTCAGAGCCTCGGCAGCACGCGCTGGCTCGGCCACGGCGAAATGCGATACCGCATAGGTCGCGCCCCGGGCCTCGCAGCCCACGACCGACAGTTGCACCTGACCCAGCCCCAGCTCTATCGGCCGGGCGGCTGTTTGCGCATCGCAGGGCAAGAGTGCTTGCAGCGGCGCATCCTTGAGCTGGGTGGTACGCCAGTTCAGCGCCGGGCTGCAGGCTGCCAGCAACAGCGCGCAACCGGCAAGCAAGTTCACGGCCCGGAGTCCGGTTTTCTTCATGACCCATTATCGGCAGCGGCACGGGCCCGAGCTGTCACACAAGCCTAGGGTTGACCCGTGGGTCAAGCAGTAAGAACTGAACTTTCGGCGGGTTTGACACACCAACCCACAGATCAGCAAGGTGCTGAAGATTTGTGCACAATCAATCTCTATGGCAAGCAAACATTGGATCGCAGGCATTGTGGCGGCCGCCGTCATCGGCGTCGGGGCCTGGGTGTATTCGGGCGCAGGGCAGACCACTGCCCCCCAATCCACCTTTGTGCTGCTGGACGGCAGCCAGAAAACCACCGCCGAGCTCAAAGGCAAGGTGACGCTGGTGAACTTCTGGGCCACCAGCTGCACCACCTGCGTGGCGGAAATGCCCGAGATCATCAGCACCTACCAGAAGTATCGGGACAAGGGCTTTGACACCCTGGCCGTGGCCATGAGCTACGACCCGCCCAGCTATGTCGTGAACTTCGTCGAATCGCGCAAGCTGCCCTTCCAGGTCGCGCTGGACAACACCGGCACCGTGGCCAAGGCCTGGGGCGATGTGCAGCTCACCCCTACCACCTTCATCGTCAACAAGCGCGGCGAGATCGTGAAGCGCTATATCGGCGCCCCCGACTTTGAGCAACTGCACAAGCTGATCGAGAAGCTGCTGGCCGAGCCGGCGAACGCCTGAGCTCATTCAAAAGCATAGCTGGCTGCGCATGCTGCTGCTGAATCTCAAGCTTCAATCCAGCTGAAATGATCTACCAGCAAGCGCAAGACGCTCATAAAAAACCGGCAATGCCGGTTTTTTTGCGTCTGTTTGATGCAGAACAGTCTTGGCTTACTTATTGCGGAAGCTGTCGTGGCAGCTCTTGCAGCTATTGGCGGCCGGGCCGAAAGCCGTCTTGAGATTGTCCAGATTGCCGGTCTTGGCGGCGGCGTTGAGCTTGACGACTTCTGCTTCCAGCTTGCCCGACAGGTCATGGAACTTGGCCTGCTCCTTCCACACCTCAGGCTTGGCCTTGCCGCCTTCGGTGCCGGCACCGAAGCCAGCCCAGGGCAGCTTGGACATGAAGGCCACGACCTCGGCGCTTTCCTGCGCGCTCTTGGCATCGAAGGGCATCTTGCCGTTGGCCATGGCGCCCAGACGGCTGAAATGCGTGCCCAACACGCTCAGGGCGCTCTGGCGGTATTTGATGGCATCTTCAGCCTTGGCGAACTGGGCCGAGGCAGGCAGGGCCACGGTGGCAACCACAGCAGCGAATGCCAGAGTGGAAAAAGCTTTCATCAGGGTATCCTTTCTTGGTTCTGCAGCCTGCCGCAGGCGGCTGCCTGACCAGTATGGCAGAGTCACCCAAAAGCCGCGATTTGGGCTTGCGGCCTTGCCAGGGCACAATGCCCGGGTCCATCAGCCATGAAAAAAGCCATGACAGAGTCCGTCGCACAAACCGCCACGAAAATCCACAGAGTTCGGATCTGGGATCTGCCCACCCGCCTGTTTCACTGGCTGTTGGCGATCTGCATCGTGGCCCTGGTCGTCACCGCCAAGATGGGCGGCAATGCCATGAATTGGCATCTGATACTGGGACAGGTGGTGCTGGCCTTGCTGGTCTTTCGCATTCTCTGGGGCCTGGTGGGCGGGTACTGGTCGCGCTTTGGCAGCTTCATCCCCTCCGCAGCAGCCATGAAACGCTATCTCAGCGGCGCGTCGACCACGCAGGACCGCGCAGGCCACAACCCCCTGGGCTCGCTGTCGGTCATCGCAATGCTCATCGTTCTGACAGCGCAGATCGCCAGCGGGCTGATGAGCGATGACGAAATTGCCTTCAGCGGTCCCCTGACCCGCTTTGTCTCGGGCGAGCTGATCTCCAAGGCCACCAACTACCACGCCCACTGGGGCCAGTACCTGGTTTACGCACTGGTCGCACTGCATCTGCTGGCCCTCATCGGCTACAGCCTCAAGGGCGACAAGCTGGTGCCCGCCATGGTGACGGGCGACAAATGCCTGGCCGAACCTGTTGCCGCCAGCCGCGACACCGCTGCCACCCGCATGCTGGCTGCGCTACTGGCCGTGGTGGCAAGCGCACTGTCCTGGTGGGTCCATCAACTGGGTCAGGGCGCTGCTTTCTGAGTTCTGACGACGCCGCCTGCGCTTTAACCATGAAGCGCACTTGCCGCTACACTGACCCTTCTTTCATCATCGCCTAGTTGCCGTGGACAAGCCTGCCGTGGACTTGCTGACGCCCAGCCTGGAGGAAATGGGTGCTGTGCGCCAGATCTTCCAAGAGTATGCGGACAGCCTGAACATCGACCTGGAATTTCAAGGATTCGAATCTGAACTCGCCGCCCTCCCTGGGGAATATGCTGCGCCCCGTGGACAGATTCTGCTGGCTCGCGTGGATGGCAGCATTGCGGGTTGCTGCGCGCTGCGCCCTCTGGACGACTCCGACTACCCCAATGCCGCCGAGATGAAGCGCCTGTTCGTGCGCAAGGCGTTTCGTGGCTTTGGCCTGGGGCGCCAACTGGCCGAAACCATGCTCGACATAGCCCGCCAGGCTGGCTATGACCATGTGCTGCTCGACACCCTGGACGACATGGAGTCTGCCCGCGCACTCTATGTGGATCTGGGCTTCGAGTCGATCGAGCCCTACTATCACAACCCGCTTCCAGGCGCGCACTACCTCAAGGCGAACCTGTTCTGAGCCCCCTAATGCGAAAAAGGCATTGCCAGTTTGGCAATGCCTTTTTTCTGTGATGCCAAGCTGCCTTACGGCGAGAACATCATTCCCGCGCGCAGCAGCTCGGGACTTCACCCATCAAGCCTTGGCCTGAGCCAGCATGGTGTCGGCATCGCTGACTTCGAACTTGCCGGGGGCTTCCACGTTCAGGGTCGCGACCTTGCCGTCCTTGACCAGCATCGAGAAGCGATTGGCACGCAGGCCCAGGCCCTTGCCGTTCAGGTCCAGCGTCAGGCCGGTCGCCTTGGCAAAGGCCGCATCGCCGTCGGCAATCATGCGCACCTTGCCAGCCACCTTCTGATCGCGGCCCCAGGCGCCCATCACGAAAGCATCGTTCACGGCCAGGCACCAGATTTCATCGACGCCAGCAGCCTTGAGTTCTTCGGCCTTGGCCACATAGCCTGGCAGGTGCTTTTCGGAGCAGGTGGGCGTGAATGCACCGGGCACGGCAAACACGGCAATAGTCTTGCCGGCCAGAGCTTCGGGCAGCTTCACGGGGTTGGGGCCGAGGCTGCAGCCATTGCCTTCCACTTCCACATATTCCATCAAGGTCACTGCGGGCAGGGCATCACCAACTTTAATCATGACTATCTCCTTTGTTGCAAAGCAAGGACCGCGTTCTTGGCGGCCCAAATAAAAAAACGACCCACAGCATTGTGGGTCGTTTTCAAGGGCTTTGCAGCCGCCGGGCCTGGTTAGGCTTACACCAGGGCAGCCTTTTGAACCAAGCGGGTAGCAACCCAGTTCTTGGTCTTGGAGAGAGGACGGCTCTCGGTGATTTCAACCACGTCACCCAGCTTGTACTCACCTTGCTCGTCGTGAGCGTGGTACTTGCTCGACTTGATCATGATCTTGTCGTAGATGGGGTGCTTGACGCGGCGTTCCACCAGAACGGTCACGGTCTTGGCACGCTTGTCGCTGACCACCTTGCCAATCAAGGTGCGCTTGAGGGATGTTTTAGCTTCCGTCATGTCGGCTCCTTACTTGGCGGCTTGCTTTTCAGCAAGGATGGTCTTGGCACGAGCGATGTCACGGCGTGTAGCCTTGATGGTCGCAGTGTTGCCCAGTTGTTGCGTGGCCTTTTGCATGCGCAGACCGAAGTGAGCCTTTTGCAGGGACTTCACTTCAGCTTCCAGACCAGCCACGTCTTTTTGGCGGAGTTCAGCAGATTTCGTCATGTTGATCTCCTTAAGCACCAATGTGACGGGACACGAAGGTCGTGCGCAGAGGCAGCTTTGCAGCAGCCAGGCGGAACGCTTCACGGGCCAGCTCTTCAGGCACACCCACGATTTCGTAGATCACCTTGCCGGGCTGGATTTCGGCCACGTAGTACTCGGGGTTGCCCTTACCGTTACCCATACGCACTTCGGCGGGCTTGGTAGAGATGGGCTTGTCCGGGAACACGCGGATCCAGATACGACCACCACGCTTGACGTGACGGGAAATTGCACGACGTGCAGCTTCGATCTGGCGTGCGGTCAGACGACCACGGTCAGTAGACTTCAAACCGAAATCGCCGAAGGCAACGGAGTTGCCACGGGTAGCGATGCCGGTGTTGCGGCCTTTTTGTTCCTTACGGAACTTGCGGCGTGCAGGTTGCAGCATGTTTATTCTCCTTTACCGTCCGCTGCTGTAGCGGGCGCGTCGGCCTTACGAACGCGCTTAACGGAATCAGCACCAGCGCCAGCAGGCTTGTCGCTGCCATCGGCAGGAGCGGCATTGGTGCCTGCGGGACGACGGCCACCACGGCCAGCGCCATCACGGCCATCACGGCGACCGTCACGACGGGGACCACGGGGACGACGCTCGTCTTCAGGACGGGGCGTTTCCACGGCGGGCAGATCGTTACGGCCCAGGGTGTCACCCTTGTAGACCCAGACCTTCACGCCGATGATGCCGTAAGTCGTCTTGGCTTCGGAGAAGCCGTAGTCGATGTCGGCACGCAGAGTGTGCAGAGGCACGCGGCCTTCGCGGTACCACTCGGTACGAGCGATTTCGATACCGTTCAGACGACCGGAAGACATGATCTTGATGCCTTGAGCACCCAGACGCATGGCGTTCTGCATGGCACGCTTCATGGCGCGGCGGAACATGATGCGCTTTTCCAGCTGTTGGCAGATGGAGTCAGCGATCAGCTTGGCATCGATTTCGGGCTTGCGCACTTCTTCGATGTTCACAGCCACGGGCACGCCCAGGCGAGCAGCGAGTTCCTTCTTCAGGGCCTCGATGTCTTCACCCTTCTTGCCGATCACCACGCCCGGACGAGCCGAGAAAATGGTGATACGGGCGTTCTTGGCAGGACGCTCGATCAGAACGCGAGCCACGGCAGCGTTCTTCAGCTTGGCCTTCAGGTACTCGCGCACCTTGATGTCTTCGGCCAGCATGCCGGCGAAGTCACGGTTGCTAGCGTACCAGCGGCTTGCCCAGTTGCGGCTCACCGCCAGACGGAAGCCGGTAGGATGGATTTTCTGTCCCATATTCTTCCTTAAGGCCTCAGTTACCCACTGTCACGTAGATGTGGCAGGTAGGCTTGCTGATGCGGTTGCCGCGGCCCTTGGCGCGAGCAGTGAAACGCTTGAGCGTAGTGCCTTGCTCGACGTAGATGGTCTTGACCTTCAGTTCGTCGATATCGGCGCCGTCGTTGTGCTCAGCGTTGGCGATAGCGGATTCCAGAACCTTCTTCACGATCACGGCAGCTTTTTTCTGCGTGAACTGGAGAATGTTCAGAGCTTGATCCACCTTCTTGCCGCGGATCAGATCCGCGACCAGGCGACCCTTGTCAACAGACAGGCGGACGCCACGGAGAACAGCACGTGTTTCAGACATGTTCTATTCCTTACTTCTTGGCTTTCTTGTCCGCAGGGTGACCCTTGAAGGTACGAGTCAGCGCGAATTCACCCAGCTTGTGGCCGACCATCTGGTCAGTCACATAAACCGGCACGTGTTGCTTGCCGTTGTGCACGGCAATGGTCAGACCGATGAACTCGGGCAGGACCATGGAGCGACGCGACCAGGTCTTCACTGGCTTCTTGTCCTTGGTGGCGATGGCCTTTTCGACCTTGGCCAGCAAGTGATGGTCAACAAACGGACCCTTTTTAAGAGAACGAGTCATTTGCTACCCCTTACTTCTTACGGCGCGACACGATCATTGTCTGTGTGCGCTTGTTGTTACGGGTGCGGTAGCCCTTCGTCAGATTGCCCCATGGGTCAACTGGGTGACGGCCTTCACCGGTCTTACCTTCACCACCACCGTGCGGGTGGTCGACAGGGTTCATGACCGTACCGCGGACGGTAGGACGAATACCCATCCAACGCTTCACACCGGCCTTGCCCAGACGGCGCAGGCTGTGTTCTTCGTTGGCAACTTCACCGATGGTGGCGCGGCACTCGATGTGCACCTTGCGGACTTCGCCCGAACGCATACGCACTTGAGCGTAGATGCCTTCGCGAGCCAGCAGAGTGGCGGAGGTACCAGCCGAGCGAGCGATCTGAGCACCGGCACCGATCTTCAGTTCGATGCAGTGGATGGTCGAGCCCACGGGGATGTTGCGGATAGGCAGGGTGTTGCCCACGCGGATAGGAGCTTCGGAGCCACTGATGATGGTAGCGCCGACTTCCAGGTTGCGAGGAGCAATGACGTAGCGACGCTCGCCGTCTGCATAGCACACCAGAGCGATGTGGGCAGTACGGTTGGGATCGTATTCAATGCGCTCAACCTTGGCGGGGATACCGTCCTTGTTGCGCTTGAAGTCCACCACACGGTAGTGGTGCTTGTGACCACCGCCCTTGTGGCGAGTTGTGATGTGACCGTTGTTATTACGACCGGCCTTCTGGAATTGAGCTTCCAGCAGGGGGGCAAAGCCCTCACCCTTGTGCAGGTGGTCGCGAGTAACCTTCACCGCGCCGCGTTGGCCGGGGGTCGTAGGTTTGAGCTTGATAACAGCCATGATTACGCAGCCTCCCCGGACAGGTTCAGCTCTTGACCGGGCTTGAGCATCACGTAAGCCTTGCGCACATTGTCGCGACGGCCAACGGTCTTGCCAAAGCGCTTGGTCTTGCCCTTGGTGTTCACCACAGACACGCCAGCCACTTCAACCTTGAACATCAATTCCACAGCGGCCTTGATTTCGGGCTTGGTAGCGTTCTGCAGCACCTTGAATGTCACAGCATTGGACTTTTCAGCAACCAGAGTGGCCTTTTCGGACACGATGGGAGCGACCAGCACTTGCATCAGACGACCTTCGTCAAACTTGGTAGTGCTCATGCGAACATCTCCTTGAGTTTGTCGATCGCACCCTTGGTGACGAGCACTTTCTTGTAGTGCACCAGCGACACGGGGTCTGCATAGCGCGGCTCAACCACGAACACGTTCTTCAGATTGCGGGATGCCAGGTACAGGTTCTCGTCGATTTCTTCAGCGATCACCATCACCGACGAAGACAGGTTCATAGCCTTGAACTTGTCTGCCAGCACCTTGGTCTTGGGGGTATCCAGCGTCAGGGATTCCACAACTGCCAGACGGCCTTCGCGGGCCAGCTGAGACAGGATGGAAGCCATACCGGCGCGGTACATCTTCTTGTTGATCTTCTGCGAGAAGTTTTCTTCGGGCAGATTGGGGAAGATGCGACCGCCGCCACGCCACAGAGGCGAGGAGGACATACCAGCACGTGCACGGCCTGTACCCTTTTGCTTGAAAGGCTTGGCAGTGGTGTGACGCACTTGTTCACGGTCCTTCTGGGCGCGAGTGCCTTGACGTGCGTTGGCACGGTAGGCAGTCACCAGCTGGTGGACCAGATCTTCGTTGAATTCACGACCGAACACAGTCTCGGGAGCTTCCACCTTGGAAGCGGCCTGGCCTTGTTCATTCAGGAGTTCGAGCTGCATTAGTTCGCTCCTTTGGAAGCTTTAGCCTTGATCGCGGGGCGCACGGAAACGAAGCCACCCTTGGCACCAGGAATGGCACCCTTGATCAACAGCAGTTGGCGTGCTTCGTCGATACGAACCACGTCGAGGTTTTGAGTAGTGACGGTTTCGTCGCCCATGTGGCCGGTCATACGCTTACCGGGGAACACGCGACCGGGGTCTTGTGCCATACCGATAGAACCGGGGACATTGTGCGAACGGCTGTTACCGTGCGAAGCGCGCTGCGAACTGAAGTTGTGGCGCTTGATCGTGCCGGCGTAGCCCTTACCGATGGAAGTGCCTTGCACGTCCACCTTCTGGCCAACGCTGAACAGTTCTGCCACAGGCAGAACGGCACCAGCGGCATACTTGCCAGCGGTTTCATCAGTCACACGGAATTCACGGGTCACTTCACCGGCTTCGACACCCGCCTTGGCGAGGTGGCCGGCTTGAGGCTTGGTCACGCGAGAAGCCTTGCGTGCACCGAAAGTGACCTGCAGGGCCACATAGCCATCGTTCTCTTGGGTTTTGACCTGAGTCACGCGGTTGTTAGAAACATCCACCACTGTGACAGGCACTGCGTCCCCATCATCAGTGAACAGACGCATCATGCCCACCTTGCGACCCAGCAACCCCAGGGAGTTGCTCAGACTCATTTGTTTGCTCCAAAACTTTTGCCGCTGAAACTGCAATTGGCCCAGCGTTGCGCCTCGGCAATCATGCCTAGCACACAAAAGAAGGTTAATAAAACTCCGCATCAAAGGCGAAGCTCCAAATTTTAACGCGAACTGCTTTTTCAAGCAAGTTCGCGTTAAACAAAGACCCTCAAAAGCCTCTTGCGAGGCTTCCAAAACTCTTATTGCAGTTTGATCTCGACGTCCACACCTGCGGGCAGGTCCAGCTTCATCAGAGCGTCAACAGTCTTGTCAGTCGGATCCACGATGTCCATCAGACGCTGGTGCGTACGGATTTCGAACTGGTCACGGCTGGTCTTGTTGACGTGAGGCGAACGCAGGATGTCGAAGCGCTTCATGCGTGTCGGCAGGGGCACGGGACCCTTGACGATGGCGCCGGTACGCTTGGCGGTATCAACGATTTCGGCTGCAGACTGATCGATCAGCTTGTAATCGAAAGCCTTCAGACGGATGCGGATTTTTTGCTTAGACATTGTTAATTCCTAGCTTTTCTAAGAATTAGGCAATGATCGTGGCAACCACACCGGCGCCCACAGTACGACCACCTTCGCGGATAGCGAAGCGCAGACCTTCTTCCATGGCGATGGGGGAGATCAGCTTCACAGTGATCGACACGTTATCGCCAGGCATCACCATTTCCTTGCCTTCGGGCAGTTCGATGGAGCCGGTCACGTCAGTTGTACGGAAGTAGAACTGGGGACGGTAGTTGTTGAAGAAAGGAGTGTGGCGACCGCCTTCGTCCTTCGACAGCACGTAAACTTCAGCAGTGAAGTTGGTGTGGGGCTTGATGGAGCCGGGCTTGCACAGCACTTGGCCGCGTTCCACGTCTTCACGCTTGGTGCCGCGCAGCAGCAGGCCCACGTTGTCGCCAGCCTGACCTTGGTCCAGCAGCTTGCGGAACATTTCCACGCCGGTGACGGTGGTCTTGACGGTGTCCTTGATACCGACGATTTCGATTTCTTCGCCGACCTTGACGATACCGCGCTCGATACGGCCAGTCACCACGGTACCACGACCGGAGATGGAGAACACGTCTTCCACGGGCATCACGAAGGCGCCGTCAACAGCACGCTCGGGAGTGGGGATGTAGGTGTCCAGAGCTTCGGCCAGCTTCAGGATGGCAGGCTCGCCCTTGTCGGACTGATCACCTTCCAGGGCCAGCTTGGCGGAGCCGCGGATGATGGGGGTGTCGTCACCGGGGAAGTCGTACTTGGACAGCAGCTCGCGCACTTCCATTTCGACCAGTTCCAGCAGTTCTTCATCGTCCACCATGTCGGCCTTGTTCAGGAACACGATGATGTAGGGCACGCCCACCTGACGCGACAGCAGGATGTGCTCGCGAGTCTGGGGCATGGGGCCGTCAGCAGCGGAGCAAACCAGGATAGCGCCGTCCATCTGAGCGGCACCAGTGATCATGTTCTTCACATAGTCAGCGTGGCCGGGGCAGTCCACGTGAGCGTAGTGGCGGTTGGCAGTTTCGTACTCAACGTGCGAAGTGTTGATCGTGATACCACGAGCCTTTTCTTCGGGGGCGTTGTCGATCTGCGAGTAGTCCTTGGCTTCACCGCCGAAGTGCTTGGACAGCACGGTAGCGATAGCAGCAGTCAGGGTGGTCTTGCCGTGGTCAACGTGACCGATGGTGCCCACGTTCACGTGGGGCTTGGTACGTTCAAACTTTTCTTTTGCCATGATTTCTCCGAAAGAGCAAAAACCTGTGTGATGTTTAAGGTCTGCACCTCATTGCTGACTCGCCCCGCACAGGAAACAGGACGGCATGGGATCGCAGACCGGCAAAAATCGCGGCAATCCTCAAAGGACTGCCGCGATTGGAAGCCGTAGATTATGACGGATTCGTCAAACCTGCGTCAATTACTTGGCGCGGGCAGCAACGATGGCTTCAGCCACGTTACGAGGAGCTTCAGCGTAGTGCTTGAATTCCATGGTGTAGCTGGCACGACCTTGAGTCATGGAACGCAGCGAAGTGGCGTAGCCGAACATTTCGGACAGAGGCACTTCAGCCTTGATGGCCTTGCCGCCACCAACCATGTCGTCCATGCCCTGAACCATGCCGCGACGCGAGGACAGATCGCCCATCACGGTACCGGCGTAGTCTTCGGGCGTTTCCACTTCCACAGCCATCATGGGCTCCAGGATGACGGGGTTGGCCTTGCGGGCAGCTTCCTTGAAACCGAAGATAGCGGCCATCTTGAACGCCATTTCGTTCGAGTCCACATCGTGGTACGAACCGAAGGTCAGACGAACCTTGACGTCCACCACAGGGTAGCCAGCCAGCACGCCGGAAGTCAGAGCTTCGATCACGCCCTTCTCCACCGCAGGGATGTATTCGCGAGGAACCACACCACCCTTGATTTCGTCGACGAACTCGAAGCCCTTGCCGGCTTCCTGGGGTTCCAGAGTCAGAACCACGTGGCCGTACTGGCCCTTACCGCCGGACTGGCGAACGAACTTGCCGTCCACGTCCTTGACCGTGCTGCGAATGGTTTCGCGGTAGGCAACCTGGGGCTTGCCCACGTTGGCTTCCACGTTGAATTCGCGCTTCATGCGGTCAACGATGATTTCCAGGTGCAGTTCGCCCATACCGGCGATGATGGTCTGACCGGATTCTTCGTCGGTACGCACGCGGAAGGAAGGATCTTCTGCAGCCAGACGCGACAGAGCGATACCCATCTTTTCCTGGTCGGTCTTGGACTTGGGCTCCACAGCCTGTGCAATCACGGGCTCGGGGAACACCATGCGCTCCAGCACGATAGGCGCTGCGATGTCGCACAGGGTTTCACCGGTGGTCACGTCCTTCAGGCCCACGCAGGCAGCGATGTCGCCAGCACGGATTTCTTCCACTTCCACGCGGTCGTTGGCCATCATCTGCACGATACGGCCGATACGTTCCTTCTTGCCCTTGACGGCATTCAGAACGGTCTCACCCTTGGACAGAACGCCAGAGTACACGCGCACGAAAGTCAGCTGGCCCACGAAGGGGTCGGTCATCAGCTTGAAGGCCAGAGCCGAGAACTTCTCAGCATCGTCAGCCTTGCGGCTCAGCTTCTTCTCTTCGTCATCGGGGTCGGTACCGGTAACGTCAGGGATGTCCACAGGAGCGGGCAGATAGTCGATCACGGCGTCCAGCATGCGCTGCACACCCTTGTTCTTGAACGCGGTGCCGCACAGCATGGGCTGAATTTCGGTGGCCAGGGTACGAGTACGCACGCCGAGCTTCACTTCTTCTTCAGTCAGAGTACCTTCTTCCAGGTACTTGTTCATCAGCTCTTCCGAAGCTTCGGCAGCGGCTTCCACCAGGTTTTCACGCCACTTGTTGGCGGTCTCCACCAGCTCGGCGGGGATATCCTGGTATTCGAACTTCATGCCCTGGGAAGCTTCGTCCCAGATGATGGCCTTCATCTTGACCAGATCGACCACGCCCTGGAAGTTTTCTTCAGCGCCGATTGGGATCACCACGGGCACAGGGTTCGCGTTCAGGCGAGTCTTCATGCCTTCATAGACCTTGAAGAAGTTGGCACCGGTACGGTCCATCTTGTTCACGAAGGCCAGGCGAGGCACCTTGTACTTGTTGGCCTGACGCCACACGGTTTCGGACTGGGGCTGCACGCCGCCCACGGCGCAATACACCATGCAAGCACCGTCCAGCACGCGCATGGAACGTTCCACTTCAATCGTGAAGTCCACGTGGCCGGGGGTGTCGATGATGTTGAAGCGGTGCTCGGGGTAGGACAGATCCATACCCTTCCAGAAGCAGGTCACTGCAGCGGAAGTGATGGTGATACCACGCTCTTGCTCTTGCTCCATCCAGTCGGTGGTGGCAGCGCCGTCGTGCACTTCGCCCAGCTTGTGGGTCACACCGGTATAGAACAGGATACGTTCTGTAGTGGTTGTCTTACCTGCGTCAATGTGAGCGGAAATACCGATGTTGCGATAGCGCTCAATGGGGGTCTTGCGAGCCATGATGGATCCTTGCTTGATCGTATGGGAGTACTGCCGGCCCCGCATTGTGCGCAGGAGGCAGCAGCTCTATATGGGGGCGCTCAGAATCGACACAAGGCCGCAGCAAGTTTTTGCATGCGGCCCTGTATCTCGAGCGAGATTCCGATTAGAAGCGGAAGTGGCTGAAAGCCTTGTTGGCTTCGGCCATACGGTGCACTTCGTCACGACGCTTCATGGCGCCGCCACGGCCTTCCGTAGCTTCCAGCAGCTCGTTGGCCAGGCGTTGAGCCATGGACTTCTCGCCACGCTTGCGGGAGGCTTCCTTGATCCAGCGCATGGCCAGAGCCAGACGACGGACGGGACGCACTTCCACGGGCACCTGGTAGTTGGCACCGCCAACACGGCGGGACTTCACTTCGACCATGGGCTTGACGTTGTTGATGGCAACAACGAAAGCTTCCAGAGGGTCTTTGCCGGGGTGCTTCTTCTCGATCAGGTCCAGAGCGCCGTAAATGATGCGCTCAGCAACCGCCTTCTTGCCGCCTTCCATGATCACGTTCATGAATTTGGACAGCTCTACATTGCCGAACTTGGGATCCGGCAGGATTTCACGTTTGGGGACTTCGCGACGACGTGGCATTTTTTACCTCTATCTTTGCTTCAGTTGGCATCTTTTCAGATACCGCGAGAGCTATTCAAAACTCTCACTTACTCGACCCGCACAAAACATTCGTGCTCAGGGCCACTACGTTTGACCGCGCCAGTCAGGCGAATCAAACACCGTTTGTTTTCAAAAAACCAGGGCTGATTACTTAGCCTTAGGCTTCTTGGCACCGTACTTGGAGCGAGCTTGCTTACGGTCCTTGACGCCTTGCAGGTCCAGGGAACCGCGCACGATGTGGTAACGCACACCGGGCAAGTCCTTCACACGACCACCGCGCACCAGCACAACGCTGTGCTCTTGCAGGTTGTGGCCTTCACCGCCGATGTACGAAATCACTTCGAAACCGTTGGTCAGACGAACCTTGGCCACCTTACGCAGAGCCGAGTTAGGCTTCTTGGGAGTGGTGGTGTACACACGGGTGCACACGCCACGGCGTTGGGGGCAGTTTTCCATAGCAGGGCTCTTGGATTTAACAACTTCGACCGTGCGGCCCTGACGCACGAGTTGGTTAATGGTTGGCATTAATTAAACGTCCCTAAACGTGAATTTGCTTCGTGAAAGCAAAAGGTTTATCCGCAGCAACAGATGCCGATGCGGAAACGTGAATCCCTTCGGAAATTCCGAAAAGCCCTCGAATGTACCAGCTTGTGCAAACCAGCACAACTCCCCGCCAACAATAGCCCCGCAGGCAGCAAGATGCTTTGCATGGCACATCAAAGTGCTCTCACCGGCAGGAGCAGCCTCCTGCCGGCCCGGGAACTTACTTGATCCAGAGGCGGATGGTGTCCCACAGACGGCCGAAGAAGCCCGCCTGCTCGACGGCCTCAAGCGCTACCAGCGGCACCTCGGCCACCACATCCGCACCCGACTTGACCTTGAGCACACCCATGGACTGCCCCTTGGCAATAGGTGCAATCAGCGGATCCTGGCGCACCACCTCGGTGGTCAGCTTGCCGCCGGTACCCGAGGGCACGGTCACCACCACGGCGCCGTCGGCCTTGCCGATCTTGACGGCATTGGCAGCGCCCTTCCAGACGGCGGGAGTGGCCACGGGCTGATCGGCATCGAACAGCTTGACGGCATCGAACGCGGTGTAACCCCAGTTCAACAGCTTCTGGCTTTCGTTGGCACGCGCCTTTTCGCTGGCCGTTCCCAGCACGATGGACAGCAGGCGGCGCTGGCCCACATTGGGCAGGTCGCGCTTGGCAGTGGCCACCAGGCAATAGCCGGCGGCATTGGTGTGGCCGGTCTTCAGGCCGTCCACGGTGGGATCGCGGAACAGCAAGGCATTGCGGTTGCTGCCGTTGGAGGCCGGCGTGCCGGGGTAGCTGTATTGCTTGGTGGCGTAGTAGTGCATGTACTCGGGGAAGTCATGCATCAATCGCTGCGCCAGGATGGACAGATCACGCGCCGTCGTCAGGTGGCCGGGCTCGGTCAGTCCTTCGGGGTTCTTGTAGCTGGTGTTCTTCATGCCCAGGGCCTTGGCCTGGTCATTCATCATCTTGACGAAGTTCTCGGCCGTGCCGCCCACAGCCTCGGCCAATGCCATGGTGGCATCGTTGCCGGACTGGATGATCATGCCGCTGAGCAGGTCATTGACGGGCACCTGCATCTTGGGGTCGATGAACATGCGCGAGCCGGGCATCTTCCAGGCGCGCTCGCTTACTGGCATGCGCTGCTCCAGCGTGATTTTCTTGGAGCGCAGGGCGTCGAACACCACATAGGCCGACATCAGCTTGGTCAGCGATGCCTGCTCGACGGGAGCATCGACATCCTTGGCACCCAGCACCTGGCCGGCAGTGACGTCCACCAGCAGATAGTTGCGGGCAGCAATTTCGGGAGGAACAGGGGCCGCCACCTGTGCCATGGCAAACACGGGCGCCACTGCGGCAGCAACGGCCAGAACACGCAGTGTGGAGTAGATGGGCTTCATGAAGAGGACTCTCGCTAAAGCAAAGGTAAGCGCGGTGATTTACCGTCGAAAACGGCCAAGGCCAAGGATATACCTCGGCCTGGCGCTATGAAAAGGGAGTTAACCAAGACGGGGCAGCAATTCACGTGCGTCAAGGTGTGGGAAATGGCTCTTACAGGGACTTCAGATGGCGCACCACCAGGCTCTTGAGCAGAGGCAATTGTCCGTGAAAGAAATGGCCGACCTGGGGAATCACGGTAACAGGCAGTATCTGCGGGCGTGCCCAGTCCATCACTGCGGACAGCTCGACGGTGTCGTCCGCCTCTCCGTGGATCACCAGGGTCTGGTCATGGGCCTCGGCAGGCACGGGCGCCACTTCGAAGCGACTGGCGGCGGTGCCTACCAGCACGGCCTTCTGCACTCGACCTTGATCCCAGAGCTGGGCCAGTGCATGGCTGGTGACAAAGGCGCCAAAGGAAAAACCGGCCAGGGCAATCGGGCCTTCGGGAGCCACCTGCTGCACCACGGCCAGCAAATCCTGCAGCTCGGCCTTGCCCGCGTCATACTCGCCGGCACTGGCACCCACGCCACGAAAATTGAAACGCACGGCCGTATAGCCGCACTGAACAAAGGCACGCGCCAGTGTCTGGACCACCTTGTTGTCCATGGTGCCGCCAAACAGCGGATGCGGATGGGCGATGATGGCCACACCCTTGGGGCTCTGGCCTTCGACCAGTTGCGGTGCATCGCGCAGGGCCTCAATGGCACCGGCGGTGCCGGTGAGCGTCAGTCGTTCGGTCTGGGAATTCACGATTGCTATCCTAGTTGTAGCTTTTTGCGCTTGCTGTAATTGGGCTGACGCCTGTAAACGCTTAAAGTTCCTGAACCAGCAAGCCCTGAGTAGGTTGCACCAGGCAAGAGCCGCCTTGCCGCAAGCCTGTCGGAGCGACCAAAAACCTCAGGGCAGCCAGATCACCGGCCCACGCTATCGGGCAGCACAAGGCGCTCGACCACCTTGCCGTTCTTGAGATGGGATTCGACGATTTCATCGATATCGCTGTCGTCGATGAAGGTGTACCAGACGGCCTCGGGGTAGACCACGGCCACGGGGCCGCCGGCGCAGCGATCCAGGCAGCCGGCCTTGTTCACACGCACCTGCCCCTTGCCGGCCAGCCCCTCTTCCTTGACTTTGCGCTTGCAGTGGTCAAAGCCTGCCTTGGCGCCATGCAGGGCACAGCAGTCCTCACCGTTGGGACGCTCGTTCAGGCAAAAGAAGATATGACGCTGGTAGTAGCCACCGGCCTGGCCTTGATTCTGGATGTCGCTCATGGTGGCTCATTCTAGGCAGGCTGTTGGCGACGCGAGAGTCGAATCACTACATACGCCAGTGTCACGTAAGGCCAGAGCCAGCCCAGCCATTGGCCCAGGCCGTAGAAGCGGATGAAACGGCCTTGCTCCCAGGCCTGCAGGGTCTGGGCGAAATACACATTCGTCGGTGCCTGATTGAGGATGCTCAGATGCAGCACCAGCACCAGCAGCAATAGCACGGCGCACATGCGGCGCGAGGCAGGCAATGCAATCACGGCCAGGCCCAGCCCGCCCCAGACTCCCAGGCGCACCGGCAGATCCACCCACTCCCAGGCATGGGCCGGACCCCAGCTCAACGCGGCCGACAGTGCCGTCACCCCTACTCCTGCCGCCACCAGCAGCAGTCCGGCCAGCGCGCGGCGCCCCATATGGCGCACGGCACAGTAGGCCAGCAGACAGGGAATCCACAGCCCCAGCATCACGCATAGCATCTCCGTCACCAGCGACAGCGGCGTCATGGCGAAGTCACCCAGAGGCAACCAGTCCTCGAACGGCGTGTTCAGCAACCAGTCCTGCAGGGTATCGTCGATGCGCTCCAGCACCTGGCCCAGGCCAAACGGCACGGCCGCCGGAAACAGCAGCGCAAACGGCCACAGCGCCAGCAGCACCAGCACGCCAGCACCGCCCTCGCCCAGCCACTGGTTGCGAAATGCACTCCAGCGCGAGAGAGCCCCCAGCCTCTCCAGCAGCGCAGCCAGCAGGGCACCGATCAAGGTACCGCCCGCATTGAGCATCAGATCCAGATTCGACGGCACGCGGCGCGGCAGATAGATCTGCAGAAACTCCATGCACAGCGACAGCAGCGTGCCGGCAAGAAAAGCCAGCGGCACGGCCAGCCTGGGCTGGCCCGAACGCATCAGGGCCAGCGCCAGAAAAAAGCCCAGCGGCGCATAGCCGACGATATTGGTATTGACGTCGAACCAGGTCCAGTACGGCGGCGGAATCCTGGCCAGCAGAAATACGCTGGGATCAATCCCCTGGGCGCGCCAGCCGTCGAACGGGAACAGGCTGGCAAACACGATGAGCAGGCCATAGACCAGCGCCAGCGGCCAGGCCGAGGTATGGCGCATGGAAATCACCGGCACCGCGGAATCGGACACAGTCGCCTCCTACTCTCAGCGCAAGATTCAGAAGGGCTTGACCACCACCAGAATCACGGCGGCAATCAACAGCAGCACCGGCACTTCGTTATAGAAGCGGAACCAGCGATGGCTTTTATGACAGGTGTTGTCCGCCAGCTTGCGCAGCAGCACGGCACAGCTGTGGTGGTAGCCGATGACCAGCAGCACCACGACCAGCTTGGCATGCAGCCAGCCACCCGCGAAGCCCCAGCCCAGCCACAGCCACAGGCCCAGGCCCAGCGCGGGCACGGCCAGCATGGTGGTGAAGCGCAGCAGCTTGCGCGCCATCAGCAGCAGGCGCTCGCGCTCAGCCACAGAGCCCGGGGTGACCATGGCGATATTGACAAAGATGCGCGGCAGGTAGAACAGACCAGCAAACCAGCTGGCGACAAAAATGATGTGAAAGGCTTTGACCCATAGCATGGGGCCAGTGTAAAGGCCTGCGCTGCGCCACAGCTGCTGCGCGCCGCGTCTTTACCCTGAAGCTCGGGCCTTGTCGCGCCGGTCGTCATGGAATAGTCACGCAGCTGCAAGCCAAGCCATGACGAATGGGGCACAATTTTCCCCATGCATTTGTCCAGCCCTACTCCTTTTCCCCAGAATCGTCCGCGTCGTCTGCGCCGCGATGCTTTCACCCGCAATCTGGTGCGCGAGAGCGTGCTGACACCGCACGACTTCATCTACCCCGTGTTCGTGCATGAAGGCCAGAACAAGCGCGAGGCCGTGCCCTCCATGCCTGGCGTGGACCGCCTGAGCCTGGACCTGCTGCTGCCCGTGGCCGAGGAATGCGTGAAGCTGGAGATTCCCTACCTGGCGCTATTCCCCGCCATTGAATCCAGCCTCAAGACCCCCGATGGCAAGGAAGCCCTGAACCCCGACGGCCTGATCCCGCGCGTGGTGCGCGCGCTGAAAAAGGAATTTCCCCAGTTGGGCGTGATGACCGATGTAGCTCTGGACCCCTACACCAGCCACGGCCAGGACGGCATCCTCGACGAGAGCGGCTACATCATCAACGATGACACCGTGGAAGTACTCGTCGGCCAGGCCCTGGCCCATGCCGAAGCCGGTGTGGACATGGTGGCCCCCAGCGACATGATGGACGGCCGCATCGGCGCCATCCGCGAGGCCCTGGAGCTTCAGGGCCATATTCACACCCGCATCATGGCCTACAGCGCCAAGTACGCCAGCGCCTTCTACGGCCCCTTCCGCGACGCCGTGGGCACACGCGGCGCCCTGGGCAAGGCCGACAAGAATGTCTACCAGATGGACCCTGCCAACACCGACGAAGCCCTGCGCGAAGTGGCGCAGGACATCGCCGAAGGCGCAGACATGGTCATGGTCAAGCCCGGCATGCCGTATCTGGACGTGGTGCGCCGCGTCAAGGACGAGTTCAAGGTGCCGACCTTCGCCTATCAGGTGTCCGGTGAATACGCCATGCTCAAGGCCGCGGCCGCCAACGGCTGGCTCGATCATGACGCCGTGATGATGGAAGCCCTGCTGGCCTTCAAGCGCGCCGGCGCCGACGGCATCCTGACCTACTTTGCCATCGATGCCGCCAAGAAGCTGCGCGGCCTGTAACAAAATTGATAGCTACCAGCGCAGGTCATGCTTGCGCCTGAGAGCATTTCAGGCATGATCTGACGGCTCGGGCTGCTGGCCCGGGCCGTTTTTGCATCTGCTTTTGCACTGACATCGAGGCTGCCAATTCCCATGCGCGTGCTGCATATCTCTCCCCTCTATGCCCAGCCTGTTGACGGACTGCCAACGCAGGCCGCGACAACGGGGTTTTACTGGGTCTCCTGCACACGCTCGGAGCTGGAGACGCAACTGCCGGCCATTCAGACCATGCTGACCAGGCTGGGCGGCTCCGCCCTCGTTGATCTGCATGTCTCCGATCTGCTGAATCCGGCAATCCCTTCCAATTACGACTACACCTCGGTGTACGACGTGCTGGTGTTCCGCCGCCTGGCCAACGCCCATCTGCCGCCGCTCAACGGCAACCACACCCCAGCCTCGCCTGCCGTGACGGCAGGCACCGGCAGTGCTGCATCCAGTGCCCCGCCTCCATCGCACAACCCGGCCCACAGCGGCCAGCGAGAAACGCCGGTGCTGCAACGCGTGGAAACCCAGCCCGTGGGCTTTGCGCTGTATGACCAGATCCTGCTGTCCGTGCATCCCGATGGCTGCTTTGTGCTGGACAGCTTCTGGCAGCGCCTGATTTCCGGCCCCGCCAAGACTGACAGCCGCCAGGTCAGCACCAAGATGCCTGTGGAGCCTGCCGACCTGATGCTTCGCATGGTCAATGGCATGGTGGACGGCTATCTTGACCTGCGTCGCACACTGACGCGCCAGATCGACCACTGGCAGATGGCGCTGCTCAAGCCCAACAAGCGCTTCAGCAACTGGGCCAGCGTGCTCGACGTGCGTCTGGCGCTGCACCAGCTGGATGAGATCTGCGAAGACCAGCGCGCGGCCGTGCAGGACTGGACCGAGGCACTGGAGGGCTGGCCGCCCGAGCACACACCCGCGCGCCAGCATGAGCGCGAGTTGCTGCGCGTGCGCTCGCGCGACGTGCTCGAACATATAGAGCGCGTGACCCACCACATTCACCGCATGGAGCAAAGCGCCGAGACCGCCGTGCAGATGCACTTTTCGGCGCAGAGCAACCGCGCCAACGACATCATGCGCACGCTGACCACGGTGACGGCCATCTTTCTGCCGCTGAACCTGATTGCAGGCATCTTCGGCATGAACTTCGAGTTCATTCCCTTCGTGCACAAAAAGGACGGCTTCATCTGGGCCCTGGTGGCCATGGTGATCATCACCGTGGTGCTGGTGGCCTATTTCTGGCGGCGGCGCTATCTGGAAAGCGAAGAAAAAGAATGACCCCCTGAGGCGCTTCCGCGCCTTCCCCCAAGGGGGACGACATCCTCGCTGCGCGGCGGCGCTTGCTTGATGTCTCTGATGGGGGACCGCCCGGCGGCAACGGGCTTTAGATAAAAACAGCTGCTTGTGCTTATATATCAAGCACAAGCAGCTATGGTTTTTATATCAACCCAGATGCTGGGCAAAGAAGGCCAGCGTACGCTCACCGGCCAGCTTGGCTGCCGCTTCATTGTAGGAGCCGCGCTGGTCGCAGTTGAAGCCGTGATCGGCTTCGTAGATATGCACTTGCGCCTTGGGCTGGGCCGTCTTGAAGGCCTCGACGGACTCCAGCGAGATGTAATGGTCCTTGCTGCCGAAGTGGGCCAGCACCGGGCACAGCGCCTGACGGCTGGCTTCCAGCTCGCCCGTCATGCCGCCGCCGTAATAGCAGACTGCAGCCGAGACGCTGGCCAGATTGCAGGCCGAGCGCCAGGTCATGAGGCCGCCCCAGCAAAAGCCCACCACGCCGATCTTGCCGCCGGGCACCAGCGTCGCGGCATGGGCCACGGCCGCTTCCACATCGCGCAGCGCTCCAGGCTCGGGCAGGGCCTCCACCGCGGTCTTGAGCGCAAATCCGGCCTTCATGTCTTCTTCGCTGTAACCAAGCTCCACATCGGGCTTGACGCGGGCAAACATGGCGGGAGCCACCGCCACATAACCCTGGGCTGCGTAGCGGTCTGCCAAGGAGCGGATATGCGAGTTCACGCCGAAGATCTCCTGCAGCACCACGATGGCACCGCGTGCCTGGCCCTCGGGCATGGCCACATAGGCGGGGGTTTTTGCGCCATCCACGGCTGTCAGTTCAATAAAGCTGCCCATTGCGAAGCTCCTTAACTTGGTTCAAAGGGAAAATCCGCGACGCGGCCGCCAGCAATGCTGTAATGGCTGATGCCGCGTCGATGATTCGGACATTTTTTCACAGGAGTGTTGATGCAAGCTATCCCAGCCCCACAAAAGGCCGACAGTCGCAAGAAGCCCCCCATGCCCGGAGGCGAGCTGTAATGGATATCAAGCCGCTGATCACCCTGGTCGCCATCATCAACCCGCTGGCCATCGTCCCGTTCTTCATCCACTACACGGCCGGCTTCGACGCCGAGCAGCGCTGGCAGACCATTCGCACCGCCGCCTTTGCCGCGTTTTGTGTGATTGCGGTCTGCGCCCTGTTGGGACTGCAGATTCTGCAGTTCTTCAATATCTCGCTGCAGAGCTTTCAGGTCGGCGGCGGTCTGCTGCTGCTGATCAGCGCGATGAACATGCTCAATGCCCGCCCCGCCGAAGACCGCCCCAACAATGCCACGCTGGCAGCCGGCGTCGAAAAGGCCGCCGAGGGCAACAGCATTGCCGTAGTGCCGCTGACCATTCCGCTGCTGACCGGGCCTGCCGCCATGTCCACCGTGGTGATCTATGCCGATCAGGCGCGTACCATCTGGCAGCATGTGGCGCTGGTCGGTTACGGCGTGGTGGTGGCTGCCGCCATCATGGTGTGCTTTTCATTGGCCCACCCGATCGCCCGCGTGCTGGGCAAGACCGGCATCAATGTGATGACCCGGCTCATGGGCCTGATTCTGGCCGCGCTGGCCATCGAGGTGATGGCAGGAGGCCTGATCAAGATCTTCCCCATCCTGGCCTCCCCGGCGATTTACCCTTGACCCCCTGAGCGGCTACGCCGCTTCCCCCAAGGGGGACCGGAGCTTGCTCGCTGTCTCTCGCCTTAGCGCGTGCCAGTTTCAGGCAGTTACTACTTCCTTTTTTTCAGCTTCACCGCAGGCTCCGCCACAGCCGGTGATAGGCTCGGCCGGCAAGGCCTCGGGTATCAGCACCGCACCGCTGACCGGATCGAAACCCGAGCGGCGCATGTGCAAGGCCAAAGCCGCGTCCATATTCTGCGCATGGTGGCTGAACCACGGGCCCAGCTCGGCCGCCATATGGCGGATCGTGGCCAGATCGCCCTGCTCGCCCTTGACCGCCCCCTCGCGCAGCACGGCCAGTACCACCTTGTGCTGCTGGCTGTGGCAGTTGCTCGTGGCAAAGCCCGTGGTCTGCATCCAGCGGTCTTCCTGATCGAAGTGCTGCTGGGTATGGGCAATCAACTCGTCCCAGAGCGCGCACAGCTGCTCATCGGCCGCCGCCTCCACCTGGGCCAGCAAGGTGACGAACTCTTCATGCACCGCGTCCATGACGGGAAAATCCAGGATGAGAGCGGCATTCCATTCGAGGCTGGCCATGGCAGTTCCTTGTGCGAGGTTGAGGAACTGCCAGCTTAAGAACAAGGCCTGTCCCGGCCATTGACCCACATCAGCAAAGCAGTTGCCCACCGGCAACCAGGACTTGCCCGGAATCAACAAAGCCCTGCATGGCAGGGCTTTGGGAGCGGAAATGCCTGGGACTGACCGGGCCTTAGCGCCCGTAACCCTGCAACCAGCGGCTGAGCTGGGCTGCCGCCTCATCCACTGCACGCGCCATGGCCTGAGCACCGCCGGCTGCGTCGGCCGAGGCAGCCGGAACCTCGACCGTGAACACCTTCTGGCCCAGCAACTGGTTGCCTGCACTCTCGCCGGCTCCAATCAGGCTGGCGCTCAGGCGCAGCAGCGCACGGCTGTTGCTGGCGTTGTCAAAGACCTGGCTGAACTCGTCCACCGTCACGCGCAGCTGCGCAATCGAGCGCTTGTCGGCCAGCACCGCGCGGACATTGTCCTTACCCGAAAGAACGGGACGCTCCAGCCCCAAGCGCATGCGCAGGCGCTGCTCCACCATCTGGGCGGGAGGCAGGCTCCAGCGTGCGTTCTGGTAGGCACGCAGTTGCTGGCTGTCGCTGTAGTTCAGACGGTAGAACATGGCCGTCAGGCCCTCGGGCAGCCCCGGCGCCTGGACTTCAGCCAGCACCAGCGGCACCGGCGCCACGGAGGGTGCGGCGGCATTCGCGGCCGGCACTGCCAGGTTGGCCATGCCCAGGTCATATCGCACCGGCTGCGTGGGAGCCGTGGGCAGGCCCGAGCAGGCCGCAAGCGCCAGCAACAAAGAAGATGCGCCCAGCAATCTCCATGCTCTGCGGCCTGTGAGTGAAAGCTTTGTGTCTGCCATATTGATTCCTTTAGGACCGACGCAAACGGGAAGGGACAATGGATGTTGCTATCGAAGAAAACACCATGCCTGCTCCGGATTTGCGCAAGTCGTGTCCTTGTTGCGGGTTCACTTGGCCGGAGCCACGAAACCAGGCTCGCCGGGGCCTGGCAGGCCCAGTCCCTGGCCGTAGATGACGGATTGTGGGTTGTCATTGAAGCGGCCCGCGGCCGCGCCCATGGTGCGCGCGGCACGCGAGACATCGTCGGCCGCGCCGTTCATGCGCGGCAAGGTGCTGCGCCCCAGCGACTCGGCCGCCTGCGACAGGGCCTGTGTGCCCTCGGCAATCTGCTGCAGCGGGCCGTCCGGCGCATTCACCTTGCGCACGGTCTGCTGCAGATCGGTCGCCACGCCCGTGGCGGCATTGCCAGCCTTGGTAAGGGACTGCAGGGTCTGGTGCGCATCTGCCGTGATCTGTGGAAAGTCCTTGGCCGTCTTGTTCATGGTCTCGGCCAGATCCTTGATCCCGCCAGATGCAGCAGCGATATTGTCGAGCGCCACGCTCACCCGCTTCTGGTTGTCCTCACCCAGCATGGCATTGAGGCGGCGTGAAATTTCATCAACCCGCTCCAGCAGCACCGGCCCCTGGTCGGCCAGCATGTTCAGCGGCGAGGACTTCATGGGCAGGCGCGGCAGGCCGCTGGGCCCGGGCTTGAGCGGCTGCGAAGCCCGGCTGTCATCGTCGAGCTGGATATGGGCCAGCCCCGTCACCCCCTGATAGCCGAGCTGGGCATAGGTGGCCGGCGTGACCGGCGTGTCCTCGCCCACGGCAATGCGAATCAGCACATTGCCGGGAATCTGCGGGTCAAAACCGATGCGCACCACCTTGCCCACGGGCACGCCCTTGTAGCGCACCGTGGCCTGGGGCTGCAGGCCGCTGACACCGTCCTTGGTGGACATTTCATAGAGCTGGTATTCCCGGTTGTCGCGCGTCAGCCAGACGGCCAGCCCTGCCAGCAGGGTCGCCACCACCAGAACGAAGATGCCGGCAGCCATGGCATGGGACTTGTTTTCCATCAGCTTTCCTCTGCGGCCGCGCCGCCTTGCACCGGGGCCATGGCACGGCGGCCACGCTCTCCCTGGAAGAAATGTTCAATAAACGGGTGCTTGATCCGGGCCACATCGCGCGGAGCCCCGGTGAACAGCACTTTTTTCTCGGCCAGCACGGCCACTCGTGTGGACAGCGCAAACAGCGTATCCAGATCGTGGGTGACCATGATCACGGTCAGGCCCAGCTCGGCATGGATATCGCGCAGCAGCTCGCAGAACTCGTCCGAGCCCTTGGGGTCGAGCCCCGCTGTGGGTTCGTCGAGCAGCAGAAGCGGCGGATCCATCATCAGCGCGCGTGCCAGAGCCACACGCTTGATCATGCCGCCTGACAGGTCTGCAGGCATGCGCGAGGCATGCTCCGGCTTGAGGCCGACCATCTGCAGCTTGACCATGGCCGCATCGCGCACCACGGCATCTGGCAAGGTGCCCTGTTCACGCAATGCAAATGCGATGTTGTCCAGAACGTTGAAGGCCGAATACAGCGCCCCTTGCTGGAACAGCATGCCCACCTGACTCGCCGCCAGTTCACCGCTGATGACCTCGCGCGAGGGCCGGCCATCCACGGTCACCGTGCCGCGCGAAGGCGAAAGCAGCCCCAGGATCTGGCGCAGCAGCACCGTCTTGCCGGTGCCGGAGCCGCCAACCAGGGCAAGGATCTCGCCCGGATAGACATCGAAATTCAAGTCCTGGTGCACGGCAAAGCGCGACTCGCCCTCGCCAAACTCGGTCCACAGGTCCACCGCCTGCACCAGCGGCTTCACATCCTGCGGCGGCGTGTAGTCACCCACGGCCCCCTCGATGCGGCGGTTCTGCATCACCTCTGTCATTTGCCTGTCCCCCGCTCCACGAGGCTGGCGCGACCCAAGCCAGAGACGCCGAGCAAGGGCCGCCCCACAGCGAAGGTGTCGTCCCCTTGGGGGGAAGCGGCGAAGCCGCGCAGGGGGTAGTTCATCCTAAAAGCCCACGTTTCTGAAGAGGATGGCAAAGATGGCATCCACGATGATGACCATGGTGATGGATGACACCACCGCCGCCGTGGTGCCGCGCCCCAGGCTCTGGGTATTGGGCTCTACCTTCAGGCCCCAATGGCAACCAATCAGGGCAATCAGCACGCCAAACACCACGGACTTGCCCATGGCAAGCACCAGATTGCCGACCTTTACGGCCGCAGGCAGGCTTTGAATGAAGTAAGACGGCGTGATGTCCATGGTCAGGTCGGCCGCGACCATGCCGCCGGCCAATGCCGCAAGAATGGTCCACAACGCCACCAGCGGCATGGAAACGGCCAGCGCCAGCGCACGCGGAAGCACCAGTCGGTAGCCCTGAGAGATGCCCATGACCTGCATGGCGTCAAGCTCTTCGGTCACGCGCATCACGCCGATCTGCGCCGTGATGGCCGAGCCGCTACGTCCTGCCACCAGAATCGCCGCCAGCAGCGGCCCGAGTTCTCGGATCAGCGAAATGCCAAGAATGTTGACGATAAAGGATTCGGCCCCGAACTGGCGCAGCTGCAGCGCCATCAGATAGGCCAGCACCACGCCAATCAGAAAGCCGACCAGCGCCGTGATCGGCAAGGCTGTCGCCCCTGTCGCATAGAGGTGGCCTGAAATATCGCGCCAGGGACCACGAAACGGATTGCGCAGCAGGCGCAGGCAGTCCAGCAGCAACTGACCGACGAGCTGGATCAAGTTGGAAAAGTGCCCGCAGGCATCGATCACCATCTGACCCAGTCGATTGATCTCGCACATCCATCCCGAGGGTTCGGGCTTGGACTCGGGCACTTCGCTGAACCTGGCCACACGCTCCAGCATGGAGCGCTGGGTCTTGGTCGTCAGCAAGTGGACCGGCCAGGCCTTGCCCCATTGCTCCCACAGCAACTGGGCACCGATATGGTCGAACCAGACCATTTGCTGCAAATCCCAGGCGACGCCCTTGGGCACAGCCTTGATCTGCGGCGCCAGCTGACGCCAGATATGGCGGTCGCCCAGCTCGGCTGCACTCCAGCGGCCCACAGGCACGGCCCATTGCTGCCCCTCACGGGACTGCAGCGGACATTGAGGTAGTTGGTCTGAGCTGGACAAAGAAAAGCTTCCTAGAACTTGAGGGAGGCTGGCTAGCCAGAGGAGCCAGCATAACGTGCCGAGCAAGATTCAAGCCGTTTTATGCCAATGCAGCGCATGGCCAGCAGCAGCATGATAACGCTGCAATTTTTATCAAAAAACCGTGAAAGTCAAAACCAGCACTGCGTTGACAGCTTCCAAAACAGGAGTATGCGAGCGCTTTCCCTATCGACACCCGCAAGCTCATCACACCTAATGAACCAGCCTTTTTGCCCATGACTGCCTGATGCTCTGGCCTCTGCGCCTAGCTGTACCAGCCTTTTGATCTGCCCATGAGTGATACCCAGTTCGACTACATCGTCATCGGCGGCGGCACAGCAGGTTCGCTGCTGTGCAACCGTCTCACCCGCAACAAGAATCACCGGATTCTGCTGATCGAAGCCGGCGGCAAGGATGACTACCACTGGATCCACATCCCCGTCGGCTATCTCTATTGCATAGGCAACCCGCGCACCGACTGGCTCTACCAGACCGAGCCCGACCCCGGCCTCAACGGCCGCAGCCTGCGCTATCCGCGCGGCAAGACACTGGGCGGCTGCTCCAGCATCAACGGCATGATCTATATGCGCGGCCAGTCCCGCGACTACGAGCAATGGGCCGAGCTCACCGGCGACGACACCTGGCGCTGGGAGCAGGTCCTGCCGGCCTTCAAACAGCATGAAGACCATTGGCGTCTCGACGCCGGAGGCAGCGCCAGCGAAGAATTCATGCGCCTGCACGGCAGCAAGAGCACTGGTGGCAGCGGCGAGTGGCGCGTGGAGAAGCAGCGTTTGCGCTGGGACATACTCGATGCCTTTGCCCAGGCCGCGCAGCAGGCCGGCATTCCGGCCACCGACGACTTCAACCGCGGCTGCAACGAGGGCGTGGGCTACTTTGAAGTCAATCAGAAGTCGGGGCTGCGCTGGAACACAGCCAAGGCATTTCTGCGCCCCACCTGCTACGGCCGCCCCAACTTCGAGATGTGGACCCGCGCCCAGGTGCGCCGGCTGATTCTGGAAGATCTGCCGGACGGCAGCCAGCGCTGCACCGGTGCCGAAGTCTGGACCGGAGAGGAGATGGTGACTGTGCAGGCCGGGCGCGAAATGCTGCTCTGCGCGGGTGCGGTCAACTCGCCACATATCCTGCAGCTGTCGGGCATAGGCCCCGGCGAATTGCTGCAGCGCCATGGGATGGCTGTGCGCCGCGATCTTCCCGGCGTGGGCGCCAACCTGCAGGACCATCTGCAAATCCGCTCGGTCTACAAGGTGCAGAACGCCAGGACGCTCAACACCATGGCCGGCAGTCTCTGGGGCAAGGCGGCCATCGCCCTGGAGTACGCGCTCAAGCGCAGCGGCCCCATGAGCATGGCGCCTTCGCAGCTCGGCGCCTTTACACGCAGCAATCCGGCGTTGGCCCACCCCAATCTGGAATATCACGTGCAACCGCTGTCGCTGGATGCCTTTGGCGAGCCGCTGCACGACTTTGCCGCCTTCACCGCCAGCGTCTGCAACCTCAACCCCAGCAGCCGCGGCACGGTGCAGCTGCAAAGCGCGGATTTCCGCCAGGCTCCGGCCATCGCCCCCCATTACCTCTCCACGCCAGAAGACCGGCAGGTGGCGGCAGACAGCCTGCGCGTCACGCGGCGCATCGTCAGCCAGCCGGCGCTTGCGCGCTTCCAACCCGAAGAGTTCAAGCCCGGTGCTCAATACCAGAGCGATGAGGAGCTGGCTCGTCTGGCCGGCGATATCGCCACCACCATCTTCCACCCCGTGGGCACGACCAAGATGGGACGCACCGACGACCCGATGGCAGTCCTGGACAGCCGTTTCAAGGTGCGAGGCGTGCAGGGTCTGCGCGTGGTCGATGCCGGCGCCATGCCCACCATCACCAGCGGCAATACCAACAGCCCGACGCTGATGATGGCTGAGAAGGCGGCGCAGTGGATTCGTGACGCGGCCTGAAAAACGGCCTCTCAAAAAACCGAGCGATTCACTGCGACAAGCCCGTCAGCCCCCTGAAATTCGCTCTGGAGCGCAAAGTCTGTACTAGCGGAAGAATCCGGTGCGGCGTCATGCCGCACGAATCAAAGTCCTCAGAGATCTTTTGCTTATAAGCATATGACGCTATTGTTTTTGAAATATCTCAAAACTCATAAGGATGTCACGAAACTTTCGGATTCATTTGTCAGACGTTTTTGATATAACCCAAGGGAATTCCCCAATGCACCACACAGGTGCAGCCCTTACATTCTCGTCACTCTCGCTGCTCCACGAAGCAGCATGGAGGGCCGAGGAGACAACTCGACACAACCAGACCAATACATATAAAAGCATCAAAGATGCGTTCAAAAGCGCCCCTCAGTGGGCGCTTTTTTTATGCCTGCGCACAAGCTTGAGGCGGCGGTGCGACAATGCCGGCGCCATTTGCGGGCATGCACGCCCGCTCTCCCCTGGCTTCTTCATCCCGCCTCCGGCAGCGCCGCCCCAGCAGCAACGGGCGCTGCTCACGGCATGCACCAATTGCAGGCATTTGCTCCATGGAATGGATTCTTGTTTCCCTCGCCTCGGCCCTGGCCGGGTTTGTTGACGCCATCGTGGGAGGCGGCGGACTGATTCTGGTGCCGGCCATGTTTGCAGCCTTCCCCACCACCACGCCCGCCACGCTGTTTGGCACCAACAAGAGTGCCGCCGTCTGGGGCACGGCCATTTCCGCCTGGCAGTACAGCAAGCGTGTGCATATCACCTGGGCCACGCTGGTACCTGCCATCGGCACGACGCTGGTGGGAGCTTTTCTCGGAGCCTGGGCCGTCACATTGATTTCGCCCGATTTTCTGCGCAAGCTGCTGCCCTTCATCCTGCTTGGCGTGCTGGGCTACACCCTGGCCAAAAAAGAGCTGGGCCGCGACCACGAGCCGCGCCTGGCGGGCCGCACCGAGATGCTGACCGCCAGCGCCATCGGCCTGCTGATCGGTTTCTACGACGGCTTCTTCGGCCCGGGCACAGGCAGCTTCTTCGTGTTCCTGTTCGTGCGCCTGCTGGGCTATGACTTCCTCAACGCCTCGGCCAGCGCCAAGCTGCTGAACCTGGCCTCCAATGCCGCGGCACTGCTGCTGTTCACTCTCAAGGGCCATGTCTGGTGGCACTTTGCCATCCCGCTGGCCGTGGCCAATGTGCTGGGCAGCATGCTGGGCACCTGGATGGCCTTGCGCCACGGCACGGGCTTTGTGCGCACGATTTTCATCGGCGTGGTCAGCTTGCTGATTCTGAAGACAGGTTATGACGCTTTTCTGCGTTAAACCTTTACACAGCAAGCGTTAACAGCTATCAATTTATCAGGGTGCTGTTTCGTCGTCGGACAGCACCGAGATATCTTCCACACGGCGCGGCGTGCCTATCGGTGCGCCTGCCTTGCCCTGGCGCACGGCAGCGATATCAGCCTCGCTGGGATAGTTGCCGACCAGCCAGTAGTCCAGTATGCGGCGTGCAATAGGTGCGGCAGCCGCTGCACCGAAGCCGGCGTTTTCCACAATCACGGCCACGGCAATCCTGGGCGCTTCGGCCGGGCCATAGGCGATATAGAGCGAGTGGTCGCGCTGGTACTCGGCCAGACGCGCAGCGTTGTACTTTTCCTTCTGGCCCACGCTCACGGCCTGGGCCGTGCCGGTCTTGCCGCCCGACAGATAGCTGGCACTGCCGAAGACGCCGCGCCCCGTGCCGCCGGTCACCACCCCCACCATGCCGCGCTTGACGGCATCGACATTGCTCTGCTTGAAGCCCAGATTGACGGGCGCCGGCTGGACAATGGCCGTGCGCGTTCCGGTGACGGAGTCGATCAGCTCCTTGCCCACATGGGGCGTGAAGCTCATGCCGTTGTTGACCAGCGTGGCCAGCGCATGCGAGAGCTGGAGGATGGTGAAGTTGTTGTAGCCCTGGCCGATACCCAGAGAAATCGTCTCGCCCGCAAACCATTGCTGCTGCGCGGCGCGCTTGTAGGTCTTGCGCTTCCACTCCTTGCTGGGGAGCACTCCGCGCACCTCGCCGGGCAGGTCGATGCCGGTGATCTGGCCAAAGCCCAGCGGCTTCATGAAGTCGTGGATCGCATCCACGCCCATCTCGTTGGCCAGGGTGTAGAAATAGACGTTGCTGGAATGCTGGATGGCGCGTGCCAGGTCCACCGGCCCCAGCGCATGGCCGGAGCGGAAGGTGTGACCGCCGAAAGTCCAGGAGCCGCCGTCCTGGATCACCGTGCCCGGCGTGCGCTTGCCGGTCTCTATGCCCGCCAGGCCCATAAAGGGCTTGTAGGTCGAGCCCACGGGGTAGGTGCCGCGCATGGAGCGGTTGAGCAAAGGGCGGTCCAGGGATTCGTTGAGTGCCTTCCAGCTTTCCTGGTCGATGCCGTCGACAAACAGATTCGGGTCGTAGGTCGGCTTGCTGACCATGGCCAGCACCTCGCCGTTGCGCGGGTCCATGGCGATGGCCACGCCACGGCGGTTGCCGTAGAGGTCTTCCACCATCTTCTGCAGCTTGATGTCCACCGACAGCTGCAGGCTGTGTCCCGGCGTGGCGGGGCGACTGCCCAGGCGGCGCACGGCATGGCCGCCAGCCGAGGTCTCCATTTCCTCCCAGCCGGTCTGACCGTGCAGCTGCAGCTCATAGCTCTTTTCGGCACCCAGCTTGCCCATGACCTCGGTGCCGCGGTAGTTGGCCGCATCGTCGGACTCGTCGATCTCTTCTTTTTCCCTTTGATTGATACGACCGATGTATCCGATCAGATGGCTGCCGGTTTCCTTGAGCGGGTAGGTGCGGAACAGACGGGCCTTGATGTCCACGCCCGGAAAGCGATAACGCTGAGCCGCGAACTTGGCGACTTCCTCATCCGTCAGGCGCGAGCGGATCGGAATCGATTCAAAGCTCTTGGAGTCATCCATGAGTCGCTTGAACTTGCGGCGGTCGCGCGGAGTGATCTCGATGACCTCGGACAGCCCCTCGATGGTCTCGTCCAGATCCTCGACCTTGGAGCGAGTGATCTCCAGCGTATAGGCCGAGTAATTGGTCGCCAGCACCACGCCGTTGCGGTCCAGAATCTGGCCCCGATTGGGCACGATGGGCACCACCGCCGTGCGATTGCTCTCGGCCCGCTCGGCAAACTCCTCATGTCGCTCCACCTGCAGCACCAGCAGACGCCAGACCAGCAGACAGAACGCAAGAAACACCACGCAGCCCATGACGACTGCACGCATCCGGAAGCGCTGCAGCTCGACTTCGGTGTTACGGATCTCCATCATGCGCAGGCTCCCCGCACGCCAAGCCAGTGACTGCAAGCAAGGGCCGCCCCGCAGCGAGGCAGTCGTTCCCCCTCGCGAAGCGAGAGGGGTAAAGGCGCGCAGCGACTCAAGGGGGCTTTCATCTACAGAGGACGGTTTTCATCGCTGTCCGGCGCACGGCGCTGCGGCGCCAGCAGCAAAGCGCTGACCACAGGCCACAGCAAGGTCTCGATCACTGGAGCTATCAAAAACTCCAGTCCGGGGAAGATCCCCCCCGTAGCGACACGCAGCAGTACCTGAATGCCGTGCGCCGCAGCAAACACCGGCAGCAGGTGCAGGGCCTGCACGGGGCTCGAGAACCAGAGCAGGCGGCGACTCATCCAGCCCGTCACGAAGACCAGCAAGGTATAGGCCAGTGCATGCTGGCCCAGCAGTGAGGCTCGGTCCACATCCATGACCAGCCCCAGTGCGAAGGCAATGCCCAGGCCCACGCGCTGCGGCTGGTTCAAGCTCCAGAAGGCCAGCAGCAACATGAGCAGGTCCGGCAGCCAGACGATGCGGCCCAGCGGAAGCATGTTGACGGCCAGGCCTATCACCAGGGTGACGACGATGAACAGAGGATTGACCGGCAGCAAGAGCTGCTGGCCGCGCGGCATGATCATGCGGGATCCTTTGCAGGCTTGGCGGCCTTGGTCCCCGCCTTCTCGGCGGCAGCCTTCTCCTTTTCGGCAGCGGCTGCTTCCTTCCTGCCACGTGCCTTGGCAGCGCGGTCGGCCTTCTCGACATCGGCCTGGGCCTGCATATTGGCAGCCTCGGGATGCTCGGTCCGGCCCTGGGGCTTGAGCACCATCACATGGCGCACGCCCTGCACGCGGCCCACGGGCTCGCAGTAGATGCGGGTGAAGGCAGAATCGGCACGGCGGTCCACCGTCACCACCTTGGCCACGGGCAGACCCAAGGGATAAAGCCCGTCAATACCGCTGGTAGTCAGCAAATCGCCCACCTGTACATCGGCATTGCTGGGCATGAAGCGCAGCTCCAGCCCTCCAGCACGCGTCGAAGACGCATCGCCATAGGCAACGCTGCGCGCACCGGTGCGCGGGTTGAAAACGGGAATGGCCTGATCGCGATCGATCAGCAGCGTGACCTCGGCACGCGTCGGATAGACGCGCGTGACCTGGCCTATCACGCCTTTTTCATCGAGCACGGGCGAGCCCGGCGCAATATTGTCCGCCTGCCCCTTGTCGATCACCACGCGGCGCGTATAGGGGTCAGGACTGTCATAGACCACCTCGGCCACCTGGCCCGGCGTCAACGAGCGCTCACGCAACTCCAGCATGGAGCGCAGATGCTCGTTCTCCTTGATCAGCTCATCGGCCAGTTCGGCCCGCTGAGCCATGACTACCAGTTCCTGGCGCGCGGCATCCTCGCGGGCCACTGCCTGCTGCTGTACCTCGGCATAGCGGCTGGCGTTCTGGTAGGCCAGCACGGGCTGGGCCACCAGCCATTGCACGGGTGACAGCGCCACCGACAAGGCGGAGCGCACTGGCGTAGTGATCTTGAAACGCGCATCGGCCACCATCAAAAACAGCGCCAAGGCGCTGTAGAGGGCTAGCTGGGAAGTGCGCGATGCCTGTTGCTTGAACAGTGATGGGGCGCGGTGGTCCAGGGTGTCCAGGCTCATGTGCGCTCCCTGGGCATAGCCGCATGCGCACGGCCTTCCCGACCAGAAGGAATGCAAAAAGAGAGCGCAGTATGCAGGCGTATCACGGACTCAGGCCCTGTTCATGGAAGTGGCTGCGGTACGCGCACTATGCCGCGTGCCGCAAAACACCACAGTGCACAGCGATTAATCGCTGGTGAAGATGCTGCCCTGGCGATCCATGGTCTCCAGCGCCATGCCGCAACCGCGCACCACGCAGGTCAGCGGCTCCTCGGCCACCAGCACAGGCAGACCGGTTTCTTCGGCCAGCAGACGATCCAGATCGCGCAGCAGCGCGCCGCCGCCAGTCAGCATCATGCCGCGTTCGGCAATGTCGGCGCCCAGCTCGGGAGGCGTTTGCTCCAGCGCATTCTTTACGGCGGAAACGATCTGGTTCAAGGGGTCGGTCAGCGCCTCCAGCACTTCGTTCGAAGAGATGGTGAAGCTGCGCGGCACGCCTTCGGACAGGTTGCGACCCTTGACTTCCAGCTCCTTGACTTCGGAGCCGGGGAAAGCCGAGCCGATCTGCTTCTTGATCAGTTCTGCCGTGGGCTCGCCGATCAGCATGCCGTAGTTGCGTCGGATATAGCTGATGATGGATTCATCGAACTTGTCGCCACCCACGCGCACCGAGCCCTTGTAGACCATGCCGCCCAGCGAGATCACGCCCACTTCGGTCGTGCCGCCACCGATGTCCACCACCATGGAGCCAGAGGCTTCGGAGACGGGCAGACCCGCGCCGATACCGGCAGCCATGGGTTCTTCGATCAGGTACACGGCCGTGGCGCCCGCAGCTTCGGCAGCGTCCTTGATGGCGCGGCGCTCGACCTGGGTGGAGCCGCAGGGCACGCAGATGATGATGCGGGGGCTGGGCGTCAGCACCGAGCGCGGATGCACCATCTTGATGAACTGCTTGATCATCTGCTCGGTGATCACGAAGTCGGCGATCACGCCGTCCTTCATGGGGCGAATGGCTTCGATGTTGCCGGGCACCTTGCCCAGCATGGCCTTGGCTTCGCGGCCGACAGCCTGGATCACCTTCTTGCCGTGGGGGCCGCCTTCGTGACGGATCGCAACCACCGAAGGTTCGTCCAGAACAATGCCCTTGTCTCGGGCGAAAATCAGGGTGTTAGCTGTGCCAAGGTCAATGGCAAGGTCGGTGGAGAAGTACCGACGGAAAGCTCCGAACATTCAGGGTCCTCTCAGGCACGGCTTGCGCATCGGCTGGCCGTCGCCGGGATGTAAGGTAATGGAGTCTGGGTGGTGGGCATTTTTTGCACAATGACCAGCCGAACGGAGGTATTGCGGCAAAGCCGAGATAATACCGTATCCCCTGTGAATAACTTCTACTGTCAGGGTTAGAAACACTGCTTTACACGCGGCGGCCCTGTTAAATAATTTCTATGGCATTGAACGATCAAGACATTGCGCGCATCGCCAACTTGGCCCGCCTTGAACTGTCGCAAGACGAAAGTAAGCGCATGCTCGCGCAACTAAACAACTTTTTCGGCATCGTCGAAAAAATGCAGGCTGTGGATACTTCGGGCGTCAGCCCTCTGTCACATCCGGTGGCTGCCATCCAGGACGTCGCCTTACGGCTACGTGACGATTTGGTAAGTGAGGGCAATAACCGCGACGCCAACATGCAGAACGCCCCTGCAGCCGAAAAGGGTTACTTCCTCGTGCCCAAGGTCATCGAATAAACGCGCGGAACCACAAGAACATGAGCCAAACCGAACTCCACCAATTGAGCGTGGCCGAGCTGGCCGCGCAACTGCGCGCCAAGCAGGTCTCCGCCACCGAAGCTGCCCAGCATTTCCTGGCCCGCGCCAAGCAGCACCAGAACCTGGGCGCTTTTGTCGCCATCGATGAAGACGCCACCCTGGCCCAGGCCAAGGCAGCCGACACCCTGATCGCCGAAGGCAAGGGCGGCAAGCTGGCCGGCGTGCCGATTGCGCACAAGGACATCTTCGTCACCAAGGACTTCCCCACCACTGCCGCCAGCAAGATGCTGGAGGGCTACCGCTCGCCGTTCGACGCCACCGTGGTGAAGAAGCTGGCCGATGCCGGCGTGGTCACCCTGGGCAAGCTCAACTGCGACGAATTCGCCATGGGCGGCGCCAACGAAAACTCGGCCGTGGCCCCCGTGGGCTTTGACGCGGCACAGCCCGTGCGCAACCCCTGGAACACTGAACGCGTGCCCGGCGGCTCCTCGGGCGGCTCGGCCGCTGCCGTGGCCGCGCGTCTGGCCCCGGCCGTGACCGGCACCGACACCGGCGGCTCGATCCGCCAGCCCGCCTCGTTCTGCGGCATCACCGGCATCAAGCCTACCTACGGCCGCGCCAGCCGCTACGGCATGATCGCCTTTGCCTCCAGCCTGGACCAGGCCGGCCCCATGGGCCGCAGCGCCGAAGACTGCGCGCTGCTGCTCTCCGAGATGTGCGGCCCCGATCTGGACCGCGACTCCACCAGCCTGGACTACCCCGCCGAGGACTTCACTGCCCGCCTGGGTGACTCGATCGAAGGCCTGCGCATCGGCGTGCCCGCCGAGTTCTTTGGTGAAGGCCTGTCCGACGATGTCCGCACAGCCGTGGACGCAGCGCTCAAGGAATACGAAAAGCTGGGCGCCAAGCTGGTGCCCGTGAGCCTGCCGCGCACCGAGCTTTCCGTGCCCGTGTACTACATCCTGGCTCCGGCCGAGGCTTCGTCCAATCTGTCGCGCTTTGACGGCGTGAAGTTCGGCCACCGCGCCGCCAGGTACGAAGACCTCAACGATATGTACAAGAAGACCCGCGCCGAAGGCTTTGGCGACGAGGTCAAGCGCCGCATCATGATCGGCGCCTATGTGCTGTCCGAAGGCTATTACGACGCCTACTACCTGCAGGCGCAGAAGATCCGCCGCATGATTGCCGACGACTTCCAGGCCGCCTTCAAGGACTGCGACGTCATCGCCGGCGCGGCCGCGCCCACCACGGCCTGGGCCATCGGCGGCAAGGCCGATCCCGTGAGCAACTATCTGGCCGACATCTTCACCCTGCCCGCTTCGCTGGCCGGCCTGCCCGGCCTCAGCCTGCCCGCAGGCTTTGGCGACGGCGGCATGCCCGTGGGCCTGCAGCTGATCGGCAACTACTTCGGCGAAGCCAAGCTGCTGAATGCGGCCCACCGCTTCCAGCAAGCGACAGACTTCCACCTGAAGAGCCCTGTTGGCATTTAAAAATCAATAGCTGCTTGCGCTTGTACTGACTGATTTTCAGCACGAAAACAACCTGAAACCCAATCAGAACATGCGCAAGCCGCTTCTCTTTTAGCAGTTAGGACACACAGAGCAATGACTGTGAAACTAATCAATGGCTACGAAGTCGTCATCGGCTTCGAAACCCACACCCAGCTGGCGACCAACAGCAAGATCTTCAGCCGTGCCAGCACCGCCTTCGGCGCCGAGCCCAATACCCAGGCCAGCGCCGTGGACCTGGCCCTGCCCGGCACGCTGCCGGTGATGAACAAAAAGGCCGTGGAATGCGCCATCAAGCTCGGCCTGTCGCTGGGCTCGACGATTGCGCCGCGTTCCATCTTCGCGCGCAAGAACTACTTCTACCCCGACCTGCCCAAGGGCTACCAGATCTCCCAGTTCGAGATCCCCGTGGTGCAAGGCGGTGAAGTCAGCTTCTATCTGGAAGAAGGCAAGAACAACGTCCTCAAGACCGTGCGCCTGGTGCGTGCCCACCTGGAGGAAGACGCCGGCAAGTCCGTGCACGACGAGTTCATCGGCCAGTCCGGCATCGACCTGAACCGCGCCGGCACGCCGCTGCTGGAAATCGTGACCGAGCCCGATATCCGCTCCACCGCCGAAGCCGTGGCCTATGCCAAGGAGCTGCACAAGATCGTCACCTGGATCGGCATCTGCGACGGCAATATGCAGGAAGGCAGCTTCCGCTGCGACGCCAACGTGTCCGTGCGCAAGCCCGGCCAGCCGCTGGGCACACGCCGCGAGATCAAGAACCTGAACTCGTTCAGGAACATGCAGATCGCCATCGATTACGAAATCCTCTGGCAGATCGAGCAGATCGAGGACGGCCACAAGATCCAGCAGGCCACCGTGCTGTTCAACCCCGACACGGGCGAGACCCGCGCCATGCGCACCAAGGAAGACGCGGCCGACTACCGCTACTTTCCCGACCCCGACCTGCCTCCGCTGGTCGTGGCGCCCGAATGGGTGGAGCAGGTCAAGGCCGAGATGCCCGAGCTGCCCCGCGCCATGGCCGCGCGCTTTGTCGAGCAATACGGCCTGCCCGAGTACGACGCCACCACGCTGACGCAAAGCCAGGCCATGGCCGCCTACTTTGAAGCCGCCGCCAAGGCCTGCGGCCAGCCCAAGCTGGCGTCCAACTGGGTCATGGGCGAGATCTCGCGCCGCCTGAACATGGAAGAGATCGGCATGGACCAGGTCAAGGTCAGCGCCGAGCAGCTGGGTACCCTGATCGCCCGCATCCACGGCAATGTCATCAGCAACAACTCGGCCAAGCAGGTGTTTGAAGCCCTGTGGACCGGCGAAGGCTCCGATGTGGACGCCGTGATCGACGCCAAGGACCTCAAGCAGTCCAACGACACCGGCGCACTGGAAGCCATCATCAACGAGGTGATTGCTGCCAACCCCGCCAACGTCGAGCAATACCGCGCCGGCAAGGACAAGGCCTTCAACGCCCTGGTCGGCCAGGTCATGAAGGCTTCCAAGGGCAAGGCCAACCCCGGCCAGGTCAACGAGCTGCTCAAGGCCAAGCTGGCCTAAGCCGCCAACTCCAGGCGCCAACCCCACCGTTCAAGGCCGCAGGCAGCACATGCCTGCGGCCTTTTGCTTGTTGCCAGCAAGAACTGTGACGAAGTAAGCTTCTATCAACACAGCATCGCTTGGTTGCCAGCGACAGAGGCCGGGTCTCGCCCCGGCCGGCGACTCACTTTCTTGCTTGTGCAAGAAAGTAAGCAAAGAACACAGACCCGACTGTCCGCGTCCCTACGCTACGTTTCACTTCACTCCGGGCAAACCTGCGTCACGCAATCCAGTCTGCGGTGCCGCCCAACTCGCTGCGCGGCTTTGCCGCTCCACTCAAACAAACGGCGGCAAGTCAGAGCACGATGCAACGCTGTCCTGCGGCAGCGTTGCCCGCAGCCTGAACCGTGTGCCGCAGGCGCTGACACACGGGTTGATACGGGCACGGACAGCCTTCGTGAGTTGTGACGAAATTTTCCGCTAACGCATACTCCTATTGCGGTAACAGCTATCAAAAACACAAAGAAGCTATCCCGTATGCGGTATTGCCCCTTGTGTCCACGCCTGCGACGGCAAGTTCTTGGGGCGGGCAGTTGCACCGCAGAGTGCAACTGCATCGTCATCCAATCTGCGGCAACCTGTTTGAACGGAGCGTCGAAGACGCGGAGTGAGTTTTGCCGCACAGCCCCAAGAGCTTGACGGCGCAGGTTGCCCGCAGGCGAAGCCGGAGGGACGGGGGCAGCAGGGGCTGGCTCTTTGCCGACTTTCTGGCAGCAGAAAGTCGGTCGGCAGGCGGGCCGAGACCCGCCCTCTGCAAGCAAAGCAGGCATGCAATCAGCCTCGCCACAGCAGGCAAACAGCTAAAGCATCACCACGAGCCAAACAAGCCCCAAACGTAGACATCACTTGCACCACCCGCTATCAATTCCTCAAACCACCGCTTACATAAAGCCGAGGTAAAGCGCACACCAAACCCACACAAATCTGCGCACAATCCGGTGCAAACCCCATACTTTTGCGCTCCATGTTCTCAAAGCTGCTCAAGCCCCTGCTCTGGCTGCTGGCCCTGTGCCTGGCGGTCTATATCTGTATCTGCAGCTATATGTTTGCGCAGCAGCGCCAGATGATTTTTCCGGGCGGCAGCACGCAGGTGGCGGCCGAGAGCACCGATTTCTCGCTGCAGCGCGCCGATGTGCTGCTGCGGGGCTGGCAGCTGCACCCGGCCGACGGCAAGGCGCGCAATGCGGTGATCTACTTTGGCGGGAATGCCGAGAACATTGCCCACCGGCGCCAGCAGCTGTCGCGCAGCCTGCCGCACAGCGATATCTATATGCTGGCCTACCGCGGCTATGGCGCCAGCGAGGGCGAGCCCACGCAGGAGCTGATGGAGCTCGATGCCGCCGCCTTGTTCGATGAGGTCAGGCGCCTGCACCCACAGTTGCCCATCACCGTGGTCGGCCGCAGCCTGGGCACGGGCGTGGCGGCTGCCGTGGCCGACCTGCGCCAGCCGGACCAGCTGGTGCTGGTCACGCCCTTCGACAGCATTCTGAACACGGTGCGCGGCATGTATGGCTGGCTGCCTGTGGAACTGCTGCTGCGCGACCCGTTCGACTCTGCCGCGCATCTGCGCAACTACCATGGGCCGATTCTGGTGCTGCGCGCCGGACGCGATCAGGTGGTGCTGCCCGAGCGCACCGACGCCCTGCTGCACAGTCTCAGGGACAAGGCGGTGCAGGTGCAGGCATTCACCCAGGCGAATCATTCGACCATCTTCCGCGCCAACGGTTTCTGGAGCGCCATAGAGCAGTTTGTGGACGGCCAGCAAAAAAAGGCCTGAAAGACCTCTGGCACAGATGCTGCAAGCGCTGCCAGCGTGGCGATGCGCCTTTATCCCGCAGGCAGGTCCAGGCCTTCGGCCAGGCTCTCGGCATAACCGAGCATCAGCGTACGCCGCGATAGCAGCACGGACGCCAGCTGTACCCAGCCCGCATGCTCCCGTACCTCGCCCTGCCCCTGGCCGTAGAGCATGCGCAAGTCCTCTATCAGCCGCTCGACCAGCGCTGCATCGGGCAGGCTGCAGCGCACAAAACCCATCCATGCGGCGCCCATGCCGAAGAAGCGATAGCCGTACTGCGCCGCAAGGTGGCAGATGACGGCGTGGTTCTGGAAGCTGTCCCAGTCCGCGCTGAAATAGCCGTTGGGCTGGCCCGCAATCATCAGCTCGTCGCAGGGCACGGGCAGACGCTGGACATAGACCACGTCATCAAGCAGGGCCTCGGGACTGCGGTTGGCCTGCAGCAGGGCATCCACGTCCTGAGCAGCCAGTAGCAGCGTGCCGCAGACCTGTGCCCATTCCTGCACGAGTTCAGGCCGCTGCAGCTGCGCCACGCGGTGCTGCAGCGATGCCAGCGTCAGGGCCTGCTCCTGCGCGGGGTCGTCCCAATCCATGTCCTCGGGGTCGTCCAGATACAGGCGCTCATCCTGGCTCGCATGGCCGCTGGTGTAGCTGCACTGGCTCACATCGTCCAGCGTGCAGAGGTAGCGATGTGCAGGATCGGCGGCACGCAGCACGTCCAGCCGCTCCAGCACCTCGTCCAGTGCCTTGAACTCTTGCAGCCATTCATGTGCGAAGCCGAAGTTGCCCCGGCGGTATTCGGCCTGTTCCCCGTCGAATTTTCCTGTCTTCATTTGCACAGCACCCGGCGATAAAAGAACACACACAGGCCCACAAAATAGGCCAGGCCCAGCCACATGGCGGGCGCAAAGCCTTCGCCGACCAGGGCCAGCGGCGCATCCTTGCCGCTGAAGCCAATCAATGCCGCAATCAGCAGGCCCATCAGACTCTCGCCCACGATCAGCCCGGAGGCCAGCAGCAGGCCTCGCTCCTCGGCCGCCGCCGTCCAGTCCTTGCCGCCGCGCTGCGCATAGGCCTTGATGGCTCTGGCAATGCACCAGCCCAGCACCGCGCCTATGGTCAGCGTCAGGCCTATGGTGGGAGGCAGATAGATGCCCAGGCCCACGGCCAGCGGCGGCAGCGCGCCCTTGCCGCTCTTGCGCAGGGCCAGATCGACCAGGATGACGGCAATGCCCACGGCCACGCCAAGGCCCAGCATGCTCCAGTCCAGCGAGCCCTTGAAGATGCCGCTGGCAATCTGCATCATCAGCGTGGCCTGCGGCGCGGCCAGGGCCTGGTTCGGGTCCATGCCTGCACGCGGCATGCTGCCTGCAAAGCCGTAGGCGTTATAGAGCAGATCCAGCACGGGCGGAATGACCAGCGCGCCCACAAGGCAGCCGATGATGAGCACGATCTGCTGACGCCAGGGCGTGGCCCCCACCAGATAGCCGGTCTTGAGATCCTGCAGGTTGTCGTTGGAGATGGCGGCCATGGCCAGAACGGCCGAGACCATGAACAGCACCAGTGCAATGCCCATCTGCCCCGCGACGGCGCTGGCATAGGACGGCACCAGGGCATGCAGCGCCAGCAGGCTCACTCCCATGAGCAAGGTGGCGATGATGCCGATGCCAGAGATCGGACTGGCCGACGAGCCCACCAGACCGGCCATATAGCCACAGGCGGCGGCTACCAGAAAGCCGAACAGGGCCGCAAACAGCACGCACAGGGCCGCCAGACCGTAGCGTGCGCCAGCGACCAGATCGGGCATATGCCCGGCGATGAAGTCATTGACCACCAGGAACAACACGCCCAGGGCGGCGGCTCCTATCATCAGCATCCAGCTGCGCGGCATGTCCTTGTCGGTTTCATCGCCACCGCCGCTGTCGGCAACGCTGCGTGCCGGCTGGTTGCGAATCGCCTGGACAATGGGCTTGGCCAGCGTGGCCACGGTCCACAGCGCCGAGATGCCGATGACGCCCGCACCGAGAAAGCGGGCCTTGCTGCCCCAGAGCTGGGTGGACAGCTCGGAGAGCGCCTGGCCGGCTGCAGGAGAGGCCTGGGCCGTCAGCCAGGGCACGACCACACCCCAGCACAGCGCCAGCCCCACAAGCACGGCAATGCCTGCGGCCGCGCCCATCAGATAGCCGGCGGCCAGCAGGGCCGGCGAGAAGCCCGCTGCCACGCGAAAGGCCACGCCGCCAGCGGGAATCCAGAAATTGAAGGCATCGCCGAGCAGGCGCAGACCGCCGCTGAGAAAGCCGAACAGCGCGGCCAGCCCCGTGCCCCAGCCCAGCTCGCGCAAGCCCGAACTGCGCGGTTTGCCCAGGCTCTCCGGGTCATGGGCATGGCGCTGCTCATCGCCTACGCGCAACACCTCGGCAGCGGCCACGCCCTCGGGATAGGGCAGCTCGGACTGCACCACCAGCACGCGACGCAGGGGCACGGTGTAGAGCACGCCCAGCGTGCCGCCAGCCGCGCAGATCAATGCCGTCTGCCAGAACGGGAAACCCGTCCACAGCCCCAGCATGAGCAGTGCCGGCAGCACAAAGATGACCGAGGACAAGGTGCCGGCCGCGGAGGCCTGGGTCTGCACCAGATTGTTTTCAAGGATGTTGGAATCCTTGAAGCGATAGAGCAGCGCCATGGAGATCACGGCAGCGGGAATCGCCGAGGCAAAGGTCAACCCGACCTTGAGTCCCAGATAGACGTTGGCGGCGGTGAACGCCAGGGTGATCAGCGCGCCAAGCAGCACGCCACGGAAGGTGAACTCTCTCTTGGTTGGTGTATTCATTGTGCAAGCGGGAGGGTCTGTGACGGCACAAGCCTAGCATCAGCGGCGCGCAACACCATGTCCGTCGCGCGCCCTTCCGGCCAGCCCGTGGCATCGCCAATGGCCGGCCCATGAAAAAAGGAGACCGAGGTCTCCTTTTCCGTTCAGCTACCAAGGCTTCAGAACAGCACGCGGCAGCGGATGGTGCCCGCGATCTGCGCGAGCTTCTCCAGCGCCAGCGCCGAGGACTTGGCATCGATATCGATCACCACATAGCCCACTTTCTCATCGGTGCGCAGGTACTGGCCCGCGATATTGATGCCGTTGTCGGCAAACACCTGGTTGATGGCAGAGAGAATGCCGGGACGGTTCTCGTGCACATGCAGGATGCGGTTGTTGCCGGGGTGCTCGGGCAGTGCCACTTCGGGGAAGTTGACGGCCGAGGTGGTCGTGCCGTTGTCGCTGTACTTGACCAGTTTCTCCGCCACTTCCAGACCGATATTGGCCTGCGCTTCCATGGTGGAGCCGCCGATGTGGGGCGTGAGGATGACGTTGTCCATGCCGCGCAGCGGCGACAGGAATTCGTCCTTGTTGCTCTTGGGCTCCTTGGGGAAGACGTCGATGGCGGCGCCCAGCAGCTTGCCGCTCTTGAGCGACTCGGCCAGGGCCTCGATATCGACCACGGTGCCGCGCGACGCATTGATCAGAATGCTGCCGGGCTTCATGGCGGCAATCTGGGCAGCCCCCATCATGCCGTTGGTGGAGGCCAGCTCGGGCACATGCAGGGTGACGATATCGGACTGGGCCAGCAGCTCGTTGAGACCGCTGCTCTGCTGGGCATTGCCCAGCGGCAGCTTGGTCACCACGTCGTGGAAGATGACCTTCATGCCCAGGCCTTCGGCCAGCACCGACAGCTGGGTGCCGATGGAGCCATAGCCGACGATGCCCAGCGTCTTGCCGCGGATCTCGAAGGAATTCTCCGCGCTCTTCTTCCAGCCGCCGCGGTGGGAGACGGCATTCTTTTCGGGGATGCCGCGCAGCAGCAAAATGGCTTCGCCCAGCACCAGCTCGGCCACCGAACGGGTGTTGGAGTAAGGCGCGTTGAAGACCACCACACCGCGCTCACGCGCTGCGTTGAGGTCGACCTGGTTGGTGCCGATGCAAAAGCAGCCCACGGCTACCAGCTTCTGCGCGGCCGCGAACACATCGGCCGTGAGCTGGGTACGCGAGCGAATGCCGACAAAGTGCACATCGGCAATCTTGCGCTTGAGCTCCTCGCCGTCCAGCGCGCCGGTCAGAGCCTCCACATTGGTGTAGCCCGCGTCATGCAGCACCTTGAGCGCGGAGGGATGTATGCCCTCGAGCAGCAAAAACTTGATCTTCGATTTATCCAGCGACGTCTTACCCATGATCCAGCCTCGATCCATCAAAGCTCCATTACAGCGGTTTCGCAATTCCGTTACAGGATCTGGGTGCATCGCCCTTTCATGACGTGAGGAGGAGCAGCACCGGCGCCCCTGGCCCCACAACAAGCGCCGGGCGGGACAGAAGCGTGCATTTGTCGACTCAGCTGTAACAAATTACGACTTTCCGATTCGCTTCCTACAATCGCGATCATTCACGCGCTTCCAATTTCATAGTTGAAAGTACAGACCACTCAAGCTTTTTACAAGGATTTGCTGCCTATGCTGACCCTCTTGCGCCGCGCAGAAGATTTGCTGATTCAAGTTCTGCGTCTTGTCTTGCTCGCCTTTTCCATCTTTGTGCTGTTTGGCATGGGCCACTGGATCTGGGACCACTACAAGCCCAAGAAGCCCGATATCGCCACTGCCGGCGCAACGGCGCTGAACTGGAAGGATGCGCCCTACGACCTCAAGTACATGGAAGAAGAGACCGGCCGCGACATGAGCGTCCTCGGCAACGCCGTGCCCATGGAAAAGCGTCTGGCCGACCCTGCCCTGCGTCCGGACTTCCGCAAGGCCGACGGCCTGCTGCGTGGCTTCATCTACCGGGACACGGCTGCGCGCAAACGCGTAGAAACGGAAAACAGCAGCCAGGGCCTGGATCCCATCCACCCCCTGCTCAAGGGCGATGCCCTGCCCTCGGCCGACGATGTCAACCGCCAGATCAAGATGCGCGAGGCACGTGAAAACTCCTGCTGCGACAAGGAGGCTGCCGACGCGGCCGCTGCCGAAGTGGATGCCGCCTGGACGGCTCGCCGCATCTCGCTGACCCGCGAGGACCGCATGGCCCGTGCCGCCGCAGATGCTGCAGCCGATGCGGCGATTGCGGCAGCCGCCGAGGCTGCGGGCGAAGACGCCATGCTGATGGATCCGGTGAACCTGGCCTCCGAAATCAACGACCGTGCCCAGGCCGCAGAGATGGAGCATGGCGAGGGCTCGTACGCAGCCTACATCAAGGGGCTGCCCGTGGCGCTGGAGAAGGTGCTGGGCAACGAAAGCCTGGCCAAGAAGCTGCAGCAGCAGTCCGCCCCGCAGATCGTCAACACCTTGCTGACCAACTACACGCTGTCGTTCGACCGCACGGCCGCCAAGCTGCGCGGCGACAACCCCGATGAGGAGAAGTGGGAGTTTCTGGGCATGGACACGGCGTTTGCCACGCTGCTGATTTCCTGCCTGGTGATGGTGATGATGGCGCTGGTGATGTTCCGCATGGAACGCCATCTGCGCGGCATCGGCGCGCAATCGGGTCAAAAGCCCTGATTTTCCGGCTCCGGCACAAAGGCCGGAGCTTGCGCTATGGTTTCGGGCCCGCCTCTGCTCTGTACAGTAGGCGGGCCCTTTTCTTTTCAGTTCAGCGATATCACCATGAGCACCACCCGTAGCAGTACCGTCCCCGTCCACGCGCAATTCATCGAGCGCATGTCGCCGCGCGCCTTTGTGCCTGAAGCACTGAGTGCGGCCCAGATGGAGCAGTTGGTGGAAGCCGCCCGCTGGGCGCCTTCGGCCAGCAACAAGCAGCCCTGGCACTTTGCCTACGCCCTGCGCGATGACGCGAACTGGCAGGCGTTCTCGCAGATCCCCAACGAAGCCAACCGCCGCTGGTGCCTGAATGGCGGCGCGCTGATCGTGCTGCTGTCGGACAGGCAGGCCTCGGCCGCCAAGCACAGCTTCGACACGGGCTGCGCCTGGGGCTATCTGGCGCTGCAGGCCCATGCCATGGGTCTGGCCACGCACGCCATGGGCGGCTTCTCGGCCGATGAAGCCCGCAAGGTGCTGAACCTGCCCGAGCACCTGGTACCCGAATGCGTGATCGCCGTGGGCCGCCGCGCCGATGCAGCCACTCTGCCTGACGATCTGCGCGAGCGCGAACTGCCGTCCGGCCGCAAGCCGCTGGCCGAAATGCTGAGTGCCGGAGCCGTTCAAGCCCCCGCAGCAGCCTGAAGCGGCGTCAATCCCGCCAAAGCTCCACAGCTCACCCTGTGGAGCTTTTTTTGACAGAATTGCTGCACTAATCAATACAACATTGCGGGAGCAGCTATCAATTTTGCGCCCTGCAGCCTGTGCCTATGTCCGTCATTCAAACAATGTGGCAGCGCCTGGGGCCGGTGGCCTCGCGCCCTTCGTGGAAAGAGCTGATCCGCGCCAGTATCGGCGCAGGTCTGGGTCTTGCGCTGGCCGGCATTCTGGTCGGGCTGGTCGAGCATTTCTTTCCCAACACCCTGTTCCTGTTCGCCCCGCTGGGCGCCACGGCCGTGCTGGTATTCGCCGTGCCCAGCAGCCCGCTGGCCCAGCCCTGGAACTGTGTCGTCGGCAACACCGTGCCCGCACTCTATACCTTGCTGCTGCTTTGGGCGTTCCCTATGCTGTCCCAGACCTCGCTGGCCGCGCTGGCCGTGGCAGGAGCCATTGCCCTAATGCTGCTGTTGCGCGCCCTGCACCCGCCGGGCGGCGCCGTTGCCTTGCTGACGGTACTGGCGGCGGCACAGATGGCTCCCCTTGGCTGGCATCTGCTGATTCCCATGGCCGTGCTCTCTGGTGTTCTTGCAGCAGTCGGCGTGCTCTACCATCGTGCCTGCGGCCGCCCCTACCTGCACCAGCCGCCTCAAGCGGCCAAGACCCAGCGCCCCACCACGCGCCTGGCGCTGAGCGAGCAGGATCTGGAACAACTGTTGCAGCGCTTCGAGCAAAGCTACAACCTGACACCCGAGGATCTGGGCGAGCTGCTGGCCGCCGCCGAGGAGGAGGCCATCAAGCGCCGGCTGTCCAGCGTCAACTGCGGCACCGTCATGTCCGCCAAGCTCCTGACCGTAAGCCCGCAGACTCCGCTCGAAGAGGTGGCCGAGCTGTTTCACCGCCATCTGATCAAAAGCCTTCCCGTGGTCGATGCGCAAGGTGAGCTGATTGGTCGCGTGCTGCGCGCCGACCTGTTCGACTGGCTCTGGCAGGACCACCGCGCACGCCAGCAGCAAAACCTCTGGCAGCGCCTGCGCAGCCGGCCATCCAAAGTGCAATCCGTAGCCCAGGAACTGATGCGCGCACCAGAGATGAGCGTGCAGGAAGACACCCCCATGGGCGATCTGCTGCACGAGCTGGCATCGCACAGCGTGCAGTTCATTGCCGTGCTGCGCGGCAAAACCCTGGTCGGGGTCATCACGCGCTCCGACGTCATTCGCACTTTGCTCTCCATCAATCAATAGCCATGCGGGCAAAGGCCCTCTTGCCTGGCACGGGCTGCTGGATAAACTATGGGCAGTACTGGTTTGATTGCCCGAAAAAGGAGTTGCTGCCATGGACGCCGTGTTCACCCCCAACCTCGACAAGCTGCGCAACATCGTGCAAAGCTTTGGCGCCAATTCCTTTACCGCGACACAGGTGGCCACGGAATACGAAGGCAGCACTGCCGGCAGCGAAATCACCAAGACCTTCGAAGAGCTGCTCGCCCACCACGCAACCGTGCTGGGCATTCAGTCCGTGCCGGGCCACTATGTGGTCTGGCGCGCAAACTGAGCCGCTGTCAGGCCCCTTCATGCATGCCCACCTCGGTGGGTATTTTCTTTTTCATCCAGGGATCAACTGGGCTAAAGTGCGGCGCCATGTCGTTGATTCCTCCCCCCCTCTGGCTGCCGCTTTCCGTCGCGGCCTGCGTGCTGCTGGTACTGGCCGCCGTGGGCTGGCTGTGGCGCTCGGCCCTGCGCGTTCCGGCGGGCAGCCGTGACGGCCGCAATATGCGCAGCATGGCCGCCATCGCCAGTGCAGGCCTGCTGCTATGGCTGGCCTATGGCTTGCTCAAGGGTTATGGGGCGCTGTGGCAAGCCGATGCGCTGATGCTCATGGCTCAGGCATCGCTGCTGGTGCAGATACCCTTGATCATCGCGGCAGTGGCCTGGATTGCGACCCTGCTGCTGGGCCGCGTCATGGCCATGCACAAGAACAGCCACGAAGACTGAAGGCGCGACACGTTCTCAGTGCGCGCGCGGTGCGGTCTGCGGCAGGTCCGCCCATAGCTTGCGCAGCTGCTGCAGCTCGGCATCGAAGCGCTGGTTGATGCGCTGCTTTTCCTCTTCCTGCTGCTTGATGAAGCGCTGCTGCTCGGCCTGAGAGTCCGTGTTGTCGTCCAGCTGGCGGCGCAGATTGGCCGGAGCCCTCTTCGGATCGTTCTGATAGAACTCCAGCTCGGTATTGAGCTTGCGGCGGCGTTCCCTGAGGTCGACCTGGCGCTGCTGGGCCACGCCGATCACATCGTTGACCTGGGCAATCGCCTCGGCTCTGGCGGCGTCATGCACGCCCTGATTGGGGAAGCGCGCCAGCATGGCTCGGTCACGCGAGCGCTCCTCGCGCAGGCGTTGCTGCTCGGCCTGATCCTGACGCCGCCTGGCCTCCAGCGCGCTGCGCTCCTGGTCGGTCAGCGTGGGGCCCACGCGGCGCAGCTCGACGCCCGTGTTGCCAAGCACACGCTGCTCGCGATCGACGCAGGAGGCAATAGGCCTGTCGGCCGTGATGCGCCGCCCATTGGCATCCGTGCAGGCGTAGATACCGCCGCTATTGGCTGGGGCCTGGGCTTGAGCCGGCATGGCCCCTGCCCAGACGATAGCTACCACATACAAACTCAGTTTTGCATGCAAGGCCTGCTTCATTTGCGTGTTTATTCCTTGTTTTCAACACCATAGCGCTGACGGTAGGCCAGCACGCGTTCATGATGCTCGCGGCCGGCATCCCCGCCCTGCTGCTCAAGATAGAGCAACAAATCTGCCAGCTTGGCAATCGCACAGACCTGCATGCCCAGCTGATTGCGCACATATTGGACGGCGCTGTGCGGCACGTCCTGGCCATTCTCCGTCGCCATTTCCTGACGGTCCAGAGCGATGGCCACGGCGTGAGGCTCGGCACCGGCCGCCTTGATGATGGCAATCGACTCGCGCGCGGCCGTACCGGCCGACATCACATCGTCAATGATGAGCACGCGGCCCTTGAGGGGAGCGCCCACCAGAGTACCGCCTTCGCCGTGGTCCTTGGCTTCCTTGCGGTTGTAGGCAAAGGGTACGTTCTTGCCCTGGCGCGCCAGCTCCACCGCCACCGTGGCAGCCAGAGGAATGCCCTTGTAGGCAGGCCCGAAGACCATATCAAACTCCATGCCGCTGGCCAGAATGGCTTTTGCATAGAATTCGGACAGACGGGCCATCTTGGCGCCATCGTCAAACAGGCCGGCATTGAAGAAGTACGGGCTGATGCGCCCGGCCTTGGTCTTGAATTCGCCAAAACGCAGCACGCCCGCATCGACGGCAAACTGCACAAAATCCTGCGCCAGACGGTCTGCACCGCCCATTGGCTTCTCACTCACCACCATGGATTCATCCTTGTTCAAATTAACCAGCCTCAACCTCAACGGTATCCGCTCTGCCACGACCAAAGGCGCCGAAGCCTGGATCGAAGCCACTGCGCCGGATTGTATTTGCGTCCAGGAAATCAAGGCCCAGGCTTCGGATATGGCCGGGCGCTTCGAGGTGTTGGCCGGCATGAAGGGCTATTTCCACTTTGCCGAGAAGAAAGGCTACTCGGGCGTGGGCGTCTACACCCGCCACGAGCCCAGCGATGTGGTGGTGGGCTTCGATATCGACGAGTTCGACGCCGAAGGCCGCTATGTCGAAACCCGCTTCGACACGCCCGGCCGCAAGCTCTCCATCATCAGCGCCTACTTTCCCAGCGGCAGCTCGGGCGAGCTGCGCCAGGAAGCCAAGTTCCGCTTTCTGGCCAAGATGCACAGCCACTTGATGCACCTCAAGGCCGAGCGTGACTTCGTGCTCTGTGGCGACATCAATATCGCGCACCAGAAGGAAGACCTGAAGAACTGGCGCGGCAACCAGAAGAACAGCGGCTTCCTGCCCGAAGAGCGCGACTGGATGAGCAGGTTGTTGCACAAGACCGAGGCCAGCGGCGGTCTGGTCGACGTCTATCGTCAGCTTCAGCCCGACACCACGGATGCCTGCTACACATGGTGGAGCAATCGGGGCCAGGCCTATGCCAACAACGTGGGATGGCGACTGGACTACCATCTGGCAACACCAGCGATCGCGGCCCTGGCACGCACCGAGTCCATCTACAAGGGCGAGAAGTTCTCGGACCACGCGCCCATCACCATTGGCTACGACATGGCGATCTGAGGCGCTGTGCATAGGCATGCAAAGCAGCGAACGCATGCATGCTTGAGCACTTGCTTTAGCGCAAGGTGCAACAGTACAACCCATGCGAGCATGAGTTGTACTGAGCCGGCTGGACAGGTTTCCGAAAAAATGAAATGCGGAGCCTGGATGGCGACAACGCCACAGCGGCCTCCCGTTTCGCTTTTAGGAAAAGGAATAGCCAATGAAGAAGATCCTGACGACTCTGGCCCTGTGTGCAGTCGGTGCCCTGAGCGCACCCGCCATGGCGGCAGGCTGCGAAGCCATCGTTGAAAGCAACGACGCCATGCAGTTCAATGTCAAAAGCATCGATGTGCCCAAGTCCTGCAAGAAGTTCAGCGTGACTCTCAAGCATGTGGGCAAGATGCCCAAGACCGCCATGGGCCACAACATCGTGGTCAGCACTGCGGCTGATATGCAGCCCGTGATCACCGACGGCATGGCCGCCGGTGCAGGCGCCGACTATGTGAAGGCCGGCGACGCCCGCGTACTGGCGCACTCCAAGGTTATCGGCGGCGGCGAGACCAGCAAGTTCGATATCGACGTGGCCAAGCTCAAGGCGGGCACGGATTACGCCTTCTTCTGCAGCTTCCCCGGCCACTCTGCCCTCATGAAGGGTTCGCTCAAGCTGGGTTCCTGATCCCGAAATCCTATTTTTTAGTAGCTGCCAGCGCTTTTCCTCAAAGGTTTTCAGATATACAGATACCTTAAAACCTTGATAATCAAGCGCAATTAGCTTCTTAATCAATAGCAAATCTGGCTGACCCAAAGCGCCTGTGATGAAAGTCACCGGCGCTTTTTCATGGCTATTCCATCGCGGAGGTCAGCGGTCTGTTGCTCACCACATGCTTCATGACCAGCGTGGAGGTCATGCGCAGCACGCCGGGCAGCCGGGTCAGGTGCTCGTCATAGAGCCGCTGGTAGGCCGGCAGGTCGCGCACCACGACCTGCAGCAGATAGTCCGGGTCGCCAAACAGGCGCTGGGCCTGCACCACATTGTCGAGCCGGGCCACGGCGTCCTCGAACGCGGGAACGGATTTGCTGTCCTTGAGCGTGACAAAGACCAGCGACGAAAAATCCAGCCCCAGCGCCGCGGGGTCCAGCTCGGCGCGGTAGCCGCGAATCACGCCAGACTCCTCCAGCGCACGCACACGCCGGTGGCAGGGCGACAGGCTCAGGCCCACCTGCTCGGCCAGCTCGGTCACCGTGAGGCGGCCATTGTTTTCGAGCGCAGCAAGAATTTTTCGATCCAGCGAATTCACGGGGCAGTTTCTTCCAATTTCAAGCCGTTCAGCGGCGAATATTGAGAGCACATTCTCGCTCCTCTTCCATATTCTCTCGGCATCAACGCTTTTCGAGGGAATTTCGTGTCCTACGCCGCCTTGACCGCCTTCTGGGCCGTCTCCTTTCTTCTGGTGCTCACGCCCGGGGCCGACTGGGCCTATGTGATCTCAGCCGGTCTGCGCGGCAGGCGGCTGGTGCTGCCCGCCACGCTGGGCCTGGCCTGCGGTGCGCTGCTGGCCACGCTGGCCGTGGCTGCAGGCGTGGGCGCCCTGGTGGCACGCAACCCGGCCCTGCTGACCGCCTTGACGGCCACCGGAGCGCTGTACCTGGCCTGGATGGGCGTGGGCCTGTGGCGCAGCCCGGCCGCCATCAGCAGCGCCGCAGATGCCGACGCCGGCACGCGCTGGCACTGGACGGTCAAGGGAGCCAGCGTCAGCGGCCTCAACCCCAAGCAGCTGTTGCTGCTGCTGGCCTTGCTGCCGCAGTTTGTGCGGCCCGGCGACAGCTGGCCGGTGTTTGCGCAGATCATGGTGCTGGGCGCCGTCCATGCGGCCAGCTGTGCCGTGGTCTACTTCGGCGTGGGCTGGGGCTCGCAAAGCGTGCTGCGCTCGCGCCCCGCAGCAGCGCTTGCCGTCTCGCGCCTGTCGGGCACGCTGATGCTGTTGATTGCCGCTGTGCTGCTGGGCGAGATCGCCGTCCAGCATCTCTGAAAGAAAAGATGCCTGCAGCCGAAAACCGCAGGCATTTCAAGAACAGGCGTACGCTGCGCCCCGGCGAAGATGTAGTCCCCCGCCCGCATTGCGAAGCAAAGCGAGAGAGGCGCCCGGCGAGGAGAGAGCGCCTCAGGAGAGGCACCCCTTTCATCAGCTCTTCAGAGCCCCCAGCACCTCATCGAGCATCTTCTTGGCATCGCCGAACAGCATGCGGTTGTTGTCCTTGTAGAACAGCGGATTGTCCACGCCCGCATAGCCGGAGGCCATGGAGCGCTTCATCACGATGGAGGTCTTGGCCTTCCACACTTCCAGCACCGGCATGCCGGCGATGGGGCTCTCTGGATCGTCCTGAGCCGCGGGGTTCACGATATCGTTCGCGCCGATGACGATGGCCACATCGGTCTCGGGGAAGTCTTCGTTGATCTCGTCCATCTCCATCACGATGTCGTAAGGCACCTTGGCTTCGGCCAGCAGCACGTTCATGTGGCCGGGCATGCGTCCTGCCACTGGATGGATGGCAAAGCGCACAGCGACGCCTTTTTCGCGCAGGGTCCTGGTGATTTCGTTGACGGTGTGCTGGGCCTGGGCCACGGCCATGCCGTAGCCGGGCACGATGATGGCGCTCTTGGCTTCGCGCAGCATCTCGGCAGTTTCGGCGGCGCTGACGGGCGCCACTTCGCCCTGGGGCTCGGCAGCCGCAGCGGCACCGCCCTTCTTGGCCGGCGCCCCGGAGCCGAAGCCGCCCGCAATCACGCTGATGAAGTTGCGGTTCATGGCCTGGCACATGATGTAGCTCAGGATGGCGCCCGATGAGCCCACCAGCGCGCCGGTGACGATCAGCAGGTCATTGCCCAGCATGAAGCCGGTGGCCGCCGCCGCCCAGCCCGAGTAGCTGTTGAGCATGGACACCACCACGGGCATGTCGGCACCACCGATGGCCATGACCATGTGCACCCCGAACAGCAGCGCAATGGCGGTCATCACGACCAGGGGCAACATGCCGTCAGCCACGGTCTCGGCGTGCAGAAACTCGCGGCCGAACCAGATCACCACCAGCAGTGCCACCAGATTGAGCCAGTGGCGTGCGGGCAGCAGCAGCGGCTTGCCGCCTATCCTGCCGTTGAGCTTGCCGAAGGCGATCAGCGAGCCCGAGAAGGTGACGGCGCCGATCAGGATGCCTACGTAGATTTCCACCTCGTGAATGGCCTTTTCTGCGCCCGCGAGCTGGATGGAGGTATCGACATAGCTGGCAAAGCCCACCAGACAGGCCGCCAGGCCGACCAGGCTGTGCATGAGGGCGACCAGCTCGGGCATCTGGGTCATCTTGACGACCCTGGCCGCATACAGGCCGATACCGCCGCCGAGCACCAGCGCACCGACGATCCAGGCGATACCGCCGGCATCGACACGCGGGCCGAACACGGTGGCCAGCACGGCCAGCGCCATGCCGACCATGCCGAACAGATTGCCGCGGCGCGAGGTTTCGGGGTTCGACAGCCCACCGAGACTGAGGATGAACAGAATGGCAGCCCCCAGATAGGCTACCGTTGCGAGACTTTGGGACATGGTGTTTCTCTCTTGTGCTCGTTCTTCTTATTTGCGGAACATGGCCAGCATGCGACGTGTCACGGCAAAGCCGCCAAACATATTGACTGCAGTCAACACAAGTCCGGCAAAGGCCAGCCAGCGGATCAGTTCATCCGGGCGCCCCGTGCCTGCCGTGCCCGGCGGCGCGATCTGCACCAGAGCGCCGATGGCGATGATGCTGGAGATGGCGTTGGTCACGCTCATCAGCGGCGTGTGCAACGCAGGCGTCACATTCCACACCACCATGTAGCCGATGAAGCAGGCCAGCACGAACACCGTGAAGTGGCCCAGGAAGGCCGCCGGCGCATAGGCACCGATGAACCAGAAGGCCACGGCGGCAATCGCAAAAATAATGGCCAAGGTCTTTGCCGGCAGCGGGCCGGCAGCGCCATGGCCATGACCGCTTTTCTTCTGTTCCACCACAGCCGCAGCCGGTTTGGAGGCTGGCTTGGGCGCCTGGGCAATGGGCGGAGCAGGCCAGGTGATTTCGCCGTCCTTGACCACCGTCAGCCCGCGAATCGCATCGTCTTCCATATTCACCACGGCCACGCCATCCTTGGCCTTGCACAACTCTTCGGTCAGGCGCAGCAGGTTGGTCGCGTACAGCGTGGACGACTGCTTGGCCAGGCGCGATGCGAGGTCGGTGTAGCCGATGATGGTCACGCCGTGGCGCACTACGGCCTCATTGGGCACGGTCAGCTCGCAGTTGCCGCCCTGCTCGGCCGCCATGTCGACGATCACGCTGCCGGGCTTCATGCTCTGCACCATCTCGGCCGTGATGAGCTTGGGCGCGGGTTTGCCGGGGATCAGCGCCGTGGTGATGATGATGTCGGCATCCCTGGCCTGCTGGGCATACATCTGACGCTGCGCAGCCTGGAAGCCCTCGCTCATCACCTTGGCATAGCCGCCGCCGCCAGCTCCGTCCTCTTCGTAGTCAACCTTGACGAACTCGCCACCCAGCGATGTGACCTGGTCGGCCACTTCGGCGCGCGTGTCGTTGGCGCGCACGATGGCCCCCAGATTGGCGGCCGTGCCGATGGCCGACAGGCCGGCCACGCCAGCGCCAGCAATGAATACCTTGGCCGGGGGCACCTTGCCTGCCGCCGTGATCTGGCCGTTGAAATAGCGACCGAAGGCGTTGGCTGCCTCGATCACGGCGCGGTAACCCGAAACACCGGCCATGGAGGTCAGTGCATCCATCTTCTGCGCGCGGCTCAATGTCCGGGGCAGCGAGTCGATCGCCAGCACCGTCACCTTCTTGGCGGCCAGTTGCTGCATCAGATCGGGGTTCTGAGCGGGCCAGAGAAAGTCAATCAGGATCTGGCCTTCGCGCATCGAAGCGACTTCTTGCTGGGTGGGCGGGCGCACCTTGAAGATGATGTCGGCAGCGGCCCAGAGCGCAGCAGCGTTGGGCAGCACCTCGGCACCCACTGCGCGATAAGCCTCATCGCTGAAGTTGGCGGCATCGCCGGCACCCGATTCGATGGCGACCGAAAAGCCCAGCTTGATGAGCTTTTCGACCACATCGGGCACGGAGGCCACGCGCTTTTCCAACGGAAAGGTTTCCCGTGGGATGCCGATGCGTTGGACGTCACCACGTTGGACGTCACTACGTTGGGCGCCAGAGCGCTGGACGTCGGTCGGCGGGTTGGAAGAGGTAGACATGCAGAGTCTCCTGGAGTTTAAAAACGGTTTTCCTCCAGACCGCCCCATCTCCTGCCATTCCTGCCCGTGGGAGGAACTTGTATTGCATGGGCATTGGCACGGCCTGAACGATCTTGAAACTGTGTCGGGCCGCTTCCCATGAAGCGACTGCCCGCTGCCTTGCAGCACAAATACGTTTTAGCAGCCCGCACCAAAATGGGGCACTCGCATCCATGCTAGCTCATATGAGGGATGACGCCAGAATCTGAGCGGGCATTTTTGATGCGCGTGTCATGCCGTGTCATGCTTGCGGGGTTCGCTGACCGCGAGACTACGCAAACGCCCGAAAAATACAAGTCACCCATGTTGCAATATCACACTGTCCCCGTCACCGCCTTCCAACAGAACTGCTCTCTCGTCTGGTGCGACCAGACCATGGATGCGGCCGTCATCGACCCTGGCGGAGATATCGAGCAGATCGAGTGGGAGGTGGAGCGCCTGGGCCTGAATCTCAAGGCCATCTGGATCACCCACGCCCATATCGACCACGCGGGCGGCACCAGCGAGCTGGCGGCCAAGCACGAGCTGCCCATCATCGGCCCGCATGAGGGCGACCAGTTCTGGATCGACGGTCTGCCTCAACAGGGCGCCATGTTCGGCTTTCCCCACTCCGAGCCTTTTGTGCCCTCACGCTGGCTGCATGATGGCGATACGGTGAGCATCGGCCAGGAAACGCTGAACGTGCGCCACTGCCCAGGTCACACGCCCGGCCATGTGGTGTTCCACTCACCGCAGATCGACCGCGCCTTTGTCGGCGATGTGCTGTTTGCGGGCAGCATAGGCCGCACGGACTTCCCGCAGGGCAACCATCAGCAGCTCATCGACTCCATCGTGCAGCGCCTGTGGCCCATGGGCGATCAGACGATCTTCATCCCCGGGCACGGCCCGGAAAGCAGCTTCGGCCGCGAGCGCAAGCTGAACCCCTATGTCAGCGGGACCTGAATCCTGACGGCCGAGGCTTGCGGAATCAGGTCTTCCGTAGCAGCATGCGCCTGTCACGCCTTGTGACATCACATCACTGGAGGGAGTTCGTATGCGCAATTTATGGAAGATTTGCCTGGCTTCAGCCCTGGTCAGCAGCTCATGGGCGAGCCTTGCCCAGGCACCGGCGGCGGCTCCTGCTGCGCCGGCCGCCAAAACAGCCCCCATGCCCGCCAAGCCGGCGGCAGAACCGGCAGCAAAGGCTGCGCCGGCCCCTGCTGCTGCCAAGGCGGACATGCAGACCTTTGTCTGCAAGGATGGCTCCACCATGAGCGCTGCGTCCTCCAAGGGAGCTTGCTCGGGCCGCAAGGGCATTGATCAGGATGCCACGGCCAAGGCTGCTGCAGGCGCAAAGCCTGCCAAGACTGCAGCACCAGGCGGCGGTGCAGGCAAGGTCTGGGCCAATGAGGACAGCAAGATCTATCACTGCCCCGGCACCCGTTTCTACGGCACGACCAAGAACGGCAAGTACATGAGCGAAGCCGATGCCAAGGCCGCCGGCATGCACGGCGCCAACAACAAGACCTGCAACTGACCTGCAGCCTTCAAGCATCGCGCTGACCTGCGGTTGCAGGCAGCGCGTTTTTTCATGTAAGACACGCTGAAACGATGGCTCATCAAGCGCAAGCAGCTATCAATTCAAAAGGACAATCGCGGTAATGAACTGGTTGGTCGGACTGGGTATCTTGTTGGTGGCAGCCTTGCTGCTATGGGCTTTTTCGGCGCTGTTCATCAGCATGCTCGCCGGCCTGGCGGTCAGAGCCCTGCTCTGGCAGCCGCTGCGCTGGTGGCGCCACAGGCAGTTGCGGCGCGAGCTGGAACAGAACCCGGCTCTCGATATCCAGCAGCAGGCCCCTTGCGCCCTGTTTTATCTGCTGTCCGCAGCCGTGACCCTGCTGGGATGCGCTGCCGCACTGGCCACCCTGATTCATCTGCCCGATAGCCTTTATTCGCCCGAGCAGCTTTCTTTGATCTGTGGTCTGGTGTTTGCCATCAGTCTTGCCACCCTCATCAAGCTGAGCGGCAATCTCGTCAGCCTGGGTGAGGAGGCCGCTGCCGCTGCCGAGATCAGGGCGGCCTGGTCGCTAGGGGCGGGCATTGTGCCCATGCTCTGCCTGATCACCCTGATTTTCTTCGTACCGCATACGGCGGGCTGGATGGTCTGGCGCGAGCAATGGCGCGGCTATGACAGCACGCGGCTGCGCATCCCCCTGAAGCACAACGATGCCGAGCACCAGCAGGCCTTGTTGCAGTTGGTCCGCCCGATACTGGAGCAAGGCAGCCGCATCCTGAGTCACCGTGCCCGCTCGCGCAGCGGCAGCAGCTATACCCTGAGCGCCGCCCTGCCCGCACGCTATCGTTTTCATGAGGATGCGCTGGAGCTGCAACTGGCGGGCCTGATGCCGTATGAGCAGCTCAACATGCATCTGCAGGCCCTGATTTCCGTGGTGGAAGGAGAGGCCAGCAGCCTGCCACTGGCCTATGCCCAATGCCAGCAGTCCCCCGACTGGTTGGGCAGACAGCGCTTTTTCGGGCGTGGCCAGCAAGCCATGCAATCGCTGCGCGAATGCGTGCGGACTCGCCAATCCGAGCTGACGACCGCTCTTCCCTTGCTACGGGGCAACCTGCAGGAGGTGCAAATGGGCTGGAATCGCTTTCGCCCCTGGCCAGCTCTGCCGCGCTGGCAGGCTGCTGCCTTGCCGGAAGATGAAGATGAGCTGCAGCGGCTCGATACTCTGCGCTAAGAACCACTGAGCGGCAACACATCCAGCCACTGGCCAGGCTCCAGCCCTTCAATCGAATAAGGCCCCACGGCCATGCGCACCAGCCTCAGCGTGGGGTGGCCGACGGCTGCCGTCATGCGGCGCACCTGGCGGTTCCTGCCCTCGCGGATGATGAGCTCGATCCAGCAATCGGGAATGTTCTGGCGCACGCGAATCGGCGGGTTGCGCGGCCACATGCCGGGCTGGGGGTCTATCAGGCGGGCCTTCGCGGGCAGGGTCTTGCCGTCGCTCAACTCCACGCCCTCGCGCAGGCGCTGCAGCGCCGTCTCGTCCGGCACCCCTTCGACCTGCACCCAGTAGGTCTTCTCCATCTTGTGGCGCGGGTCGGCAATGCGGGCCTGCAACTGGCCGTCATTGGTCAGCAGCAGCAGGCCTTCGCTGTCGGCATCGAGCCGGCCAGCCACATAGACACCGGGCACATCGATCCAGTCCTTAAGGCCCTGCCACTTGCCCTCGGGCGTGAACTGGCTGAGCACTCCATAGGGCTTGTGAAAGCACAGCAGACGTGTGACCTCAGGCCGGGGCACGGGCTGGCGCACCACGGTGCTGCGGCGCAAGTTGCTGGAGCGATTGGAAGAGAACGGGCGGGGCATGGCGGCGAGCTTAGCAACAAAGGCCAGGACTGACATCAAGCATCAGAATGCCTTGTATCGCCTACTGGACATAGGAATACAGCTATTAGTTTTGAAAATCCGGGGACGCAGCACCGAGGAGCGGCTGTGGATACACCTCACGCACGCAGTTGAGCCAGGCCTGGGCCGCACGCGACAGATAGCCGGGCCGCCACATCAGCGCCACATCCCAGGGGATCTCGGGCTCCACCAGCGGGCGGCTGGCCACGCGCTGCGGGTCGTAGCGCGCGATGACATGCTCGAACATCACGGCCACGCCCACCTGGGCCGCGACCAGATGGCCTATGAAATCCCAGTAGCGCGTCTGCAGCTTGACCTGGGGCGTGAAGCCCGCCGCCTCGCATTGCTGCAGCACATGCTCGTGCAGTGCAAAGTCCGAGGTGTAGAGCACAAACGGCAGGTCGCGCAGATCGCTCCAGCGCATGGGCTGGCCGGGGTCTGACACCTGCTGGGCAGGCAGCACCACGCGCGTCTTCTGGCGCGCCACGGTGTAGCGCTCCAGCGCCGGATCGGGGGCGGCGAACAGGCCCAGCGCCATGTCCAGTTTGCCTTCCTGAATCAGCTGGTACTGGGCACGCGCACCCTGCTCGTTGACCTGCAGATTCACACCCGGATAGCGCTGCTGGAACAGCGCAATCACCGGAGCCATGTAATGGCCCGTGGTGGGCATGATGCCCAGGGACAGCTCGCCACGCGTGATGTGGTCCACCTCGGCCACCTGACGGCGCAGCAGCTGGGCCTGCTCCAGAATCTCCAGTCCGCGGTCATAGACCACCTGACCTGCGTCGGTCAGCTGCACGCCCCGGCCTTCGCGCAGCAACAGGCGACCACCGAATTCGTCCTCCAGCGCCTTGACCATCTTGCTGATGGTGGGCTGGGTCACATGCAGGGTTTCGGCCGCGCGGGTGAAGCCGTTCTGGCGCACGACCTCAATGAAGTAACGCAGGGCACGCAAGTCCATGACAATTCCTTTTACGCATGGAAAAAATGAAAATAAGTCATTTTATGAATATAGGTGAAAACCCTAGAATTTCACCCATGTCACAGATTACGGAAGCTGTCGCTCCTCGCGCCCAGGGCGACAGCCATTCTTTTGCCCAGACACTCTGGCAACTGCTCAAGGCCGTGCTGCAAGTGTGCCTGCTCAGCGCCATCTGGATTGCCATGGATGTGCTGCGCCAGCATTTCGGCTGGAGCATGCCGGCCGGTCTGATCGGTTTCGGCCTGCTGGCAGTGGGCCTTTTTTCGGGCCTGGTCAAAGCACGCTGGCTGCAAGGCGGCACCAACTGGCTGCTGGCAGAGATGCTGCTGTTCTTCGTGCCCGCCATGCTGGTGGTCACCGAATACCCCGATCTGATCCGCCACCAGGGCTTGCGCATTCTGGCCGTCATCGTGGCCAGCACAGCCTGCGTGATGGCCGTGACCGCGCTGGCAGTCGATCGCGTCTATCGCTTCGAGCTGTGGCTGGCAAGGCGCAAGTCCAGCCGCGATGCCGCTGCCCTGAACGAGGATTAAGCCATGCTGTCGAATGAAGTCATCGGCCTGCTGTCGCTGCTGACCACCGTGGCCTGCTACTGGGTCAACAAGCGCCTGTATCGCAAACATCCCCACCCGCTGCTGATGCCCATAGTCGCCACCCCCATGGTGCTGATCGGCCTGTCGCTGCTGACCCATGTCAGCTACCCGCAGTACATTGCCCAGACCCACTGGCTGGTCTGGCTGCTGGGCCCCACCACGGTGGCATTTGCACTGCCGCTGTACGAGAACCGAAAGCTGCTGCGCAAGCACTGGATGTCGATAGCCACCGGCGTGATCGTGGCCAGCCTGGTCTCCATCTCCACCACCATTGCGTTTGCCGATATGTTCGGCCTGTCCGAGGCGCTGCAAAAAGGCCTGGCCGTGCGCAGCATCACGACACCGTTTGCGATCGAGGCCGAGAAAGTGCTGGGCGGCCCCACCGATCTGGCGGCGCTGTTCGTGCTGCTGACCGGCGTCAGTGCCATGCTGCTGGGCGAGACCGTGCTGCGTGTGCTGCCCCGCATCCGCAGCAAACTGGCCACGGGCGCCAGCTGGGGCGGAGCCGCCCATGGCAGCGGCGTGGCCCGCGCGCGCCAGGCCGGCGAGGTGCAGGCCGTGATGGCATCGCTGGTGATGATGATTGCCGGTGCCGTCAACGTGCTGGCCGCCCCCTGGGTACGTGTGATCTTCTTCTGAAGCCATAACTTGCAACGCAGACGTTGCAGGCGCTGCGGCATCATCAAAAAGCCGGGCACCAGGCCCGGCAAGGAGAAGCAGCAAACCGGAGAGTCCTTCAGGGCCGCGCTCAGGCCAGCGTATAGGCCGTCTTCACCGTGGTGTAGAACTCCTGGGCATGGCGGCCCTGCTCGCGCGGGCCGTAGCTGCTGCCCTTGCGACCGCCAAACGGCACGTGGTAGTCCACCCCCGCCGTAGGCAGGTTGACCATGACCATGCCGGCCTGGCTGTGGCGCTTGAAGTGGGTGGCGTACTTGAGGCTGGTTGTGGCAATGCCGGCCGACAGGCCGAACGGCGTGTCGTTGGACATGGCCAGGGCCTCTTCGTAGTCCTTGACGCGGATCACGCTGGCCACGGGGCCGAAGACTTCTTCGCGGTTGATGCGCATGCCGGCTTCGGTGTCCACGAACAGCGTGGGCGCCATGTAGAAGCCGTCCTTGCCGCTGCCCGTGTGGCAGGCGACGCGGCTGCCGCCAGCGGCCAGGCGCGCGCCTTCGGCCTTGGCGATTTCCACATAGCTCAGATCCTGCTCCAGCTGGGCCTGGCTGACCACGGGGCCCATGTCGGTGCCGGCGGCGCGTGCATCGCCAACCTGGATGCGCGCCATGCGCGCCTGCAGGGCCTCGATGAAGGCCGGGTAGATCTTGTCGGTGACGATGAGGCGACTGGAGGCCGTGCAGCGCTGGCCGGTGGAGTAGAAGCCGCTCTGGGCCGACAGCTCCACGGCCTGGGCGAGGTCGGCATCGTCCAGCACGATCTGGGGGTTCTTGCCGCCCATCTCCAGCTGCACCTTCTTGCCGCTTTTGACGCAGGCTTCGGCAATGCCGCGGCCCACGCCCGTCGAGCCCGTGAAGCTGATGGCCGCCACATCGGCGTGGTTCACCAGGGCTTCGCCGATCACGCGGCCCGGGCCCATGACCAGGTTGAACACGCCGGCGGGGATGCCCGAGCGGTGGATGATGTCGGCCAGGGCCCAGGCGCTGCCGGGCACCAGATCGGCGGGCTTCAGGACCACGCAGTTGCCAAAAGCCAGGGCCGGAGCGATCTTCCAGGCGGGGATGGCGATGGGGAAGTTCCAGGGCGTGATCAGGCCGACCACGCCAATGGGCTCGCGCGTGATCTCCACTCCGATGCCGGGGCGCACCGAAGGCACGGTCTCGCCAGTGAGGCGCAGGCACTCGCCGGCAAAGAACTTGAAGATCTGACCGGCGCGGCCGACTTCGCCAATGGCTTCGGGCAGGGTCTTGCCTTCTTCGCGGGCCAGCAGCTCGCCGAGTTCGGCCTTGCGCGCCAGGATTTCCGTACCGATCTTGTCCAGGGCGTCGGAGCGCGCCTGGATGCCCGAGGTGGACCAGGCCGGAAACGCGGCCGCGGCGGCGGCCACGGCGGCCTGCACATCGGATGCACCGCCCTGGGCGTACTCGCCGATCACATCTGACAGGTCGCTGGGGTTGGTGTTGGTGCTGTAGGTGATGGCGGCCGTCCATTGGCCGTTGATGAGGTTGTCGTAGCGGGACATGGGGTACTCCGTAAGAAAAAGAGCTGACTGAAGAGGGCTGCGATAAGGGCGAGGCCTGCGCAACTGGCGCGGCCCAAAACGAGGGACACCGAGGAAGGGCCTAAGCCGGCCGCGCCGCCCCGCACCGAGGGTGTCGTCCCCCTCCCTCGCGAAGCGAGTAGAGAGGCGCCGTGCCACGGGGGGAAGGCGCGTAGCGCCTCAGGGGGTGCTCTACCTCACCATGCAGGGCCGCTTGTTGTCGAACTTCCAGCCGGGGATCAGGTGCTGCATGGCAATGGCGTCGTCACGCGCGCCCAGGCCGTGTTCCAGGTACAGGGCGTTGGCGCGCTGCAGCGCGGCGCGGTCCACGGTCACGCCCAGGCCTGGGGTCTTGGGTACTTCCACAAAACCGCTCTTGATCTGCAGCGGGTTCTGCGTGAGGTACTGGCCGTCCTGCCAGATCCAGTGCGTGTCGATGGCCGTGACCTTGCCGGGGACGGCGGCGGCCACGTGGGTGAACATGGCCAGCGAGATGTCGAAGTGGTTGTTGGAGTGCGAACCCCAGGTCAGGCCCCAGTCGCGGCAGGTCTGTCCCACGCGCACCGAGCCGGCCATGGTCCAGAAATGGGGGTCGGCCAGGGGGATGTCCACGGACTGCAGCGACAGGGCGTGCACCATCTGGCGCCAGTCGGTGGCGACCATGTTGGTGGCCGTGGGCAGGCCGGTGGCACGGCGGAATTCGGCCATGACTTCGCGGCCCGAGAAGCCGCCTTCGGCGCCGCAGGGGTCTTCGGCATAGGCCAGCACGCCGCGCATGTCGCGCATCAGGCGGATGGCGTCCTTGAGCAGCCAGCCGCCGTTCGGGTCCAGGGTGACGCGGGCTTCGGGGAAACGTTTGGCGAGTGCGGTGACGGCCTCGACCTCCTGCTCGCCGGCCAGCACGCCGCCCTTGAGCTTGAAGTCGTTGAAACCGTAGCGGGCGTAGGCGGCTTCGGCCTGGCGCACGATGGTCTCGGGCGTCATGGCCGTCATGTGGCGCACCTGGGTCCAGTCATCCGTGCCCAGCTTGTCTTCGCCGGCCTTGACGTAGTCCATGCCGGTCTTGTCGCTGGGGCCCACGAAGAACAGGTAACCCAGCATTTCCACGCGATCGCGCTGCTGGCCTTCGCCCAGCAGGGCGGCCACGGGCACGCCCAGGTGCTGACCCATCAGATCCAGCAGGGCGGATTCGATGGCGGTCACGGCGTGCACGCCGATGCGCAGATCAAAGGTCTGCAGGCCGCGGCCGCCGGTGTCACGGCCGTCGAGGGATTTCTGCACCTCTTGCAGCAGCTGCAGGTGTTGGCCGATGGAGCGGCCAATCAACACCTGCTTGCTGTCCTCCAGCGCCTGGCGAATGCCTTCGCCGCCCGGCACCTCGCCCACCCCCGTGTGGCCCGCGCTGTCGTGCAGCAGCACGATGTTGCGGGTGAAGTAAGGCGCGTGGGCGCCACTGAGATTCATGAGCATGCCGTCGCGGCCAGCGACGGGAATGACTTCGATGGCGGTGATGGTCGGGGTAGTGGACATAGAAAGGCTCTTCAACAGACGCGGAGAAAAAAGGGGATCACAGGGCGATCACTGCGCAGCAGACCAGGGCACTTCTGCCGCAGGCCGGCCCGTGGCGATGAACTGCTGCAGATTCAGCAGAACCAGGTCGGCCATGGCGCGGCGGGTTTCGTGGGTACCGCTGGCGATGTGGGGGGCCAGCACCACGTTGTCCAGGGCCAGCAGGGCGGGCAGAGGGCGGGGCTCGTCCTCGAACACGTCCAGGCCGGCGCCGGCGATGCGCTTGCTCTCCAGGGCATCGGCCAGGGCGGCTTCGTCGACCACGCTGCCACGTGCCACATTGACCAGAAAGCCCTGCGGACCCAGAGCAGCCAGCACCTCGGCGTTCACCAGGTGGCGTGTGCCTTCGCCGCCGGCGGCAGTGATGACCAGGATGTCGGCCCAGCGCGCCAGCTCCAGCAGCGAAGGCAGGTACTGGTGGAGCGAGCCTTCAACGGGGCGGCGGTTGTGGTAGGCCACTTCCATGTCGAAGCCCGAGGCGCGGCGCGCCACGGCGCTGCCGATGCGGCCCATGCCGAAGATGCCCAGGCGCTTGCCGCTGGCGCGCGTGCGGATGCCGAAGCGGCCCTGGCTCCAGTCGCCGCGACGCACGAAACGGTCGGATTCGCTGAGGCCACGCGTGGCGTCCAGCAGCAGGGCAAAAGCCAGGTCGGCCACACAATCGTCGAGAACGCCGGGCGTATAGCCCACACGCGCACCGCGGCGCAGCAGGGCGTCCTTGTCCAGGGCATCGAAGCCCACGCCGAAGCTGCTCACGAACTTGAGATTGGGCAGAGCATCGACCACGCCCGCAGGCAGGCCCATGGCGGCCGATGTGACCGCATATTCGAACTGTCCGCCATGCTCGGCAAGAAAGCGCCCGGGATCGGGCTGCTCGGAGAGGATGCTCACCTCGTAGGCCTGAGCCAGTTCGGCATCAAGCTGGGTCAGCGGCATCTTGCCGTATTGAAGAACGCGTGGTCGGGTGGTCGCCATGCCGGGAATTCCTTGGAATTTGCGGGGGTCTGAAGCCCCTGTGGAAAGGGCCTGCCGGATGGCAGGCCTGCTGAGTTGGCCTGAGGCCAACCCACATTTCTATCTCAGTTGCCCACCGTGCTCTGTGTAAAAAAGGCCGTTCGAAACTGGCGCGGCCAGAGATCAGGGACACCGAGGAAGGGCCGCCCCGCACCAAGGGTGTCGCCGGTTGCCCGGACGCCCCCCTCCCGCGAAGCGAGAGAGGGCGCCGTGCACACGGTGGAAGGCGCGAAGCGACTCAAGGGGTGCTTCATGTCAATCAGCAGTGATTTTTCGGGTCTCGATCAGTCGCTTCCAGCGCTCGTTCTCCTGTGCCTGAAAACGCGTGAATTCTTCGGGCGTGTTGCCCACGATTTCCAGTCCCTGCTCCACAAAGCGCTTGCGGATTTCGGGCTGCTGAACGGCGGCGATCGCGGCCTTGGACAATCTAGCCTTCACATCGACCGGCAGGCCCTTGGGAGCGGCCATGCCTTGCCACGAATAGACCTCGGCCCCCTTGACGCCGGACTCGGCCAGTGTGGGCACATCGGGCAGCACGGGCGAACGCTGGGTTCCGGTCACGGCAATGGCGCGCAGCTTGCCGCTACGCAGATGGGACAGCACGGCGTTGACGTTCTGGAACGAGAAATCCACCTGACCACCCAGCAGATCGGTGATGGCCGGTGCTCCGCCCTTGTAAGGCACATGCACGGCTTCGGTACCCGTTTGCTGCCAGAACAGCTCGGCCGACAAGTGGTCCGAGGAGCCATTGCCGGAGCTGGCAAAACTGATCTTGCCGGGATTGGCCTTGAGCGCGGCGATCACCTCGCTCACGCTGCGGGCCTTTTGCGTCGGGCTGGCGACAAGCACATTGGGCGCCTGCACGGGAATGGTGATGTAGTCGAAATCCTTGCCGGCATCATAGGGCACGTTCTTGACCATATGCGGGGTCACCACGAAAGGGCCCAGCGAAGCCACCAGCAGGGTGTAGCCATCGGCCGCGGCGCGCTTGACGGCTCCCGCACCGATGGTGCCCGTGGCTCCAGGACGGTTTTCCACGACAAAGGGCTTGCCCAGTTGCTCGCCCATGCTCAGGGCCAGGGCACGCGCCACGGTGTCGGTGGAGCCACCGGCCGGGAAGGGCACGATGATGTTGACGGGCTTGTCGGGAAAGCTGCTGGCCGCCTGGGCGGCCAGGGCCAGGGTGGCACCCAGCGTGATCAGTATTTTTTTCATGCCTTGTCTCCTGAAGACGCAGGGCCCGGTTCTTGGCCTGGCCCCTGCATCGGGTCTTATTGCGGGCCGAGCTTGTCGATCAGGACCTTGAGTTCTTCCATCTCGGCAGGCTTGAGGTCGGTCAGGGGAGCGCGCACGGGACCGGCCTCGTGGCCGACCAGCTTGGCGCCGGCCTTGATGATGCTCACGCCATAGCCTTCGACACGGTTGCGGATCTTCAGGTAGGGCATGAAGAATTCCTTGAGCAGCTTGTGCTGTGTGGCCTGGTCATCGCTGCGCACGGCCTCGTAGAACTGCATCGCCGTCCTGGGGATGAAATTGAAGACGGCAGAGGAGTAGACGGGCGTACCCAGAGCCTTGTAGGCGGCCGCATAGACCTCGGCCGTGGGCAGTCCGCCCAGATAGGCGAAGCGATCACCCATCTTCATGAAGATGGAGGACATGGTCTCGATATTGCCCAGACCGTCCTTGAAACCCACCAGGTTGGGGCAGCGCTCGGCCAGGATGGCCAGGGATTCGGGCGTGAAACGCGAACGGTCGCGGTTGTAGACGATGACGCCGAACTTCACGCTCTTGCAGACCTGCTCCACATGGGCGATCAGGCCTTCCTGGCCGGCTTCGGTCAGGTAATGAGGCATCAGCAGAATACCGTGGGCGCCCAATCGTTCGGCCTCCTGGGCATGGGCGATGGCGTTGCGGGTGGGGCCGCCGGCACCGGCGATGATGGGCACCTTGCCGCGGCAGGTATCCACGGCGGTCTTGATGATCTGGCCATATTCCTCGCCATACAGCGAGAAGTATTCGCCCGTGCCACCGGCAGCAAACAGGGCACTGGCGCCGTAGGGAGCCAGCCATTCAAGGCGCGCGGCATAGCCCCTGGCATTGAAGTTGCCCTGGGCATCGAAGTCCGTCACGGGGAAGGACAGCAGGCCGGAACTCATCACGTCTTTGAGGTCTTGGGGTGTCATGGTAATCCTTGAAAAGAGGAGAGCAAAAAAAGATCTGGCAGCTCAGTCCAGCTGCAGTTGGGCGGCTTGCACCACAGCGCGCCAGCGCGCGCGCTCGGCGTTGAAGAATTTGTCGGTTTCGGCGGGCGTCATCGTGACGACCTCGGCACCCTGGCCGGTCAGTCGGGAGCGGACCTCGGTGGAGCGGATGGCAGCGAGCAGCACCTGGTTCACACGCTGCACCACGGCTTCAGGCGTCTTGGCGGGCAGCACCACGCCCTGCCAGGTGCCCGAGGCAAAACCCTGTGCGCCCTGCTCCGCCAGCGTCGGCACATCGGCGATCAGCGGCATGCGGGTGTTCTTGGAAATGCCCAGCAGCTTGAGCTTGCCGCTTTGCACATGCGGATAGGTGGCCAGCATGCCGTTCATCAGCACCTGGGTCTGGCCTGCCACCGTGTCCTGGACCGACTGCACACCGCCCTTGTAGGGCACGTACACCCATTTGGCGCCAGTGATGCGGGCCAGCTCCACGCCAGCGAGATGGGGGGCACTGCCCGATGCGGTGACGGCAAAGTTCAGGTCCTGCTTCTTGGACAGCTCCACCAGCTCCTTGAGATTGCTGGCCTGGACGGAGGGATGCACCACCAGCATATGGGGCGAATAGGCCAGCATGGCTGCACCGCGCAGCGCCTTGGAAGGATCGAAGCTGAGCTTGGTATAGATGGAGGGAGAGATGGCCAGCGCGCCGAGATCGCAGAGCAGCCAGGTATAGCCGTCGGCCGGTGCACGGGCGACGAACTCAGCGCCCAGATTGCCATTGGCGCCGGGCTTGTTGTCGATCACCACGGTCTGCTTGAGCTCCTGGGAGATCAGCTGCCCGATGGAGCGCGCAATGATGTCGGAGCTGCCGCCGGGCGGATAGGGAACGACCAGACGGATGGGCTTGCTGGGCCAGGCATCGGCAGCCAGCAATGTGGACGACAGCAAACCGCCTGCCGCCAGGGCCAGCAGAGAGCGCAGAAAGTGCGAGCGTCGGACCATGGTGAAATGTCTCCTTGTTGTGGTCAGTCATCATACAACTAGGTTTTTTTGAACACCAAGAGATTTTTTCTAAGGGTAAGCACGGGTCACCGCTGTTGAACAGACTTCAGCGCGTGCCACTTTCATCCATTAAATGCGCTTCAAGCTCAATACCGAAAAGCGCTTCAAGCTATTATTTTTAAAGCACCTTCATATGTTTGGCGCAGCGGGGTCACAGCGACCGCCGCATGCCGCGGGCAGTCCGCCGCGCTTTGCTGCGGTCAGGCTCTTCCATCAAGCGCCCGCCCAGGCGGGCTCAGGACTCGGCGCTCAGGCTCAGGCGCTGGGCCAGGCGCAAACGCTCCCGCGAGTTGGTCAGATGGATGCGCATGGCGGCGCGGGCCGAATCGGCATCCTGGCGCGCGATGGCGGCATAGATCTCCTCGTGCTCGCGGTTCACCCGGCGCAGATAGTCGGGATCGCGTGCCGGCGTATGCATGGAGGCGATGCGATTGCGCGGAATCAGCAGCGTTCCGAAATGCTGCAGGATGTCCTGAAAATACCGGTTGCCTGTGGCCTGCGCGATGCTCAGGTGAAAGGCCAGATCATGCTCGACGGTGTCGTGCCCCAGGGCGAAATGATGCTCGAACTCCTGCAGAGCCTCGCTCATGACCTTCAGATGGACTTCGCTTCGGCGCTGGGCAGCCAGACCCGCAGCCTCGGTCTCCAGACTGATGCGCAGCTCCAGCACGGCCAGCACATCGACGGACTCGCTGAGCTCGCGCGCGCTGAGCATGGGGCTTGCGCTCTGACGCGCGGGCAGCACAAACGTGCCTATGCCATGGCGGGTTTCGACCAACCCCGCAGCCTGTAATTTGGACAAGGCTTCGCGCACCACGGTGCGGCTGACGTCATAGCTGCGCACGAGTTCGGACTCGGTGGGCAGCTTGTCCCCCTCATGCAGCAGGCCCTGGCGGATCTTGTGCTCGAACTCCTCGGACAACAGATTCGCCAGACTGCGGCTGCCCTTGCTGGTTTTGCTGCGCAGCGCGTACCCCTCCGTCAGCGGCAAAGACGGGCTTGATTGGGGTAATTCCGATGTCTGAGTACTCATGAGCCTGATGATAATGGCTTTCAGTTGTACGACAACATACCACAAAGACGCCCTATTTCAACTTCGGCCCGCAGCTCCTGCGCCGCATCAGTCATCTCAAGATGAGCACTTCTCACCAGATCCGCCACATCCGCATCACGCCGATTGCCTTCCGTGATCCGCCGCTGCTCAACGCCGCCGGCATTCACGAGCCCTGGGCACTGCGCTCCATCATCGAGATCGAGACCGCCTCCGGTCTGGTCGGCATCAACGAGAGCTATGGCGACCAACCCATGCTGGATGCCCTGGCCAAGGCCGCACCGGCCCTGGTCGGGCTCTCGCCCTGGGCCCTCAATGAAATGGAGACCCGTGTCGCCGCCCTGGTCACTCCGCCCAAGCTCACGGCCTCGGAATTTCTGGGTCAGCAGGTCTCGCTGGCCCCTGGCACCCATGTCTCCAAGACCGTGGCCAAGGTGGTCAGCGCCTTCGAGGTCGCCATGCTGGACCTGCAGGGCCAGATGGCCCAGGCCCCCATCGTCGACCTGCTGGGCGGAGCCGCACGCGACCGCGTGCCCTACTCGGCCTATCTGTTCTACAAATACGCCGAGCATGTGGGCCAGCCCTATGCACCCGACGCCTGGGGCGAAGCCCTAACGCCGGCCCAGCTCGTGACCCAGGCCCGGCGCATGATCGATCAGTACGGCTTCCAGAGCATCAAGCTCAAGGCCGGCACGCTGCCGCCCGAGCAGGAGGCCGCCGGCATCCTGGCGCTGGCCGAGGCTTTCCCCAGCACACCGCTGCGCATCGACCCGAATGGCAACTGGACCGTGGAAACCAGCCTGAAGATCGTGCAGCAGTTGCGCGGCGTGCTTGAGTACTACGAGGACCCGGCCCCGGGCCTGGACGGCATGGCCGCCGTGGCACGCGAGTGCGATGTGCCACTGGCCACGAATATGGTGGTGACGGACTTTGCCGAGTTCCGCCGCAACGCCGACATGGGCTGCCCCGTGAAGATCGTACTCAGCGATCACCATTACTGGGGCGGCCTGCGCGCCACACAGCGCCTGTCCACGCTGTGCCGCACCTTCGACCTGGGCCTGTCCATGCACAGCAACTCCCATCTGGGCGTGAGTCTGGTGGCCATGACGCATCTGTGCGCCAGCGTGCCCCTGTTGACCTATGCCTGCGACACCCACTATCCGTGGCAGGACGAGGAAGTCGTCGAAGGCGGCCGCCTGCAGTTCGAGCAGGGCAGCCTGCGCGTGCCCACCACGCCCGGCCTGGGCGTGAGCCTGGACCGCGAGGCCCTGGCCCGGCTACACGACAACTATCTGCATTGCGGCATCCGCAACCGCGACGACCTGGGGCAGATGCGCAAGTACGACCCCGCGTTCACCGGCCACCAGCCGCGCTTCTGAACCCGCTTCCACGCCATTCCAACGACAAACCCTTCCCGGAGACAAGCACCATGCAACGCCGCACACTTATCCAACATTCCCTCGCCAGCGCCCTGCTGCTGGGCACGGCCCTGGCCGCCATGCCCGCCGCCGCGCAGGGCAACTGGCCCACGGGCAAACCCATCACCTATCTGGTGCCGTTCCCCCCCGGCGGCAATACCGACACCCTGGCGCGCGTGATTGCGCAGCCGCTGAGCAAGGCCCTGGGCACGCCCGTGGTCATAGAGAACAAGGGCGGCGCCGGCGGCAGCGTGGGCTCGGCCCTGGCGGCACGCGCCCCGGCCGACGGCTACACCATCCTGGGCGGCACCATCAGCTCGCACGCCATCAATGTCAGCCTGTACTCCAAGCTGGACTATGACCCCGTCAAGTCCTTCACGCCCGTCGCCATGCTCGGCTCCGGCCCTCTGGTGCTGGTAGTGCCTGCCTCCAGCCCCTACAAGACTCTGGCTGACGTGCTGGCCGGCAGCAAGGCCAAGGCCTCGTCGGGCGGCCTGACCTCGGCCTCTCCGGGCAACGGCACCTCCAACCACATGGCGCTGGAGCTGCTGGCCTATCAGACCGGCGTGAAGTTCACCCATGTTCCCTACAAGGGCAGCGGCCCCGCCGTGCAGGATGTCATGGGCGGACAGGTTGACATGATGTTCGACACTGCCCTGGTCGTCGGCCCGCACATCCAGTCCGGCAAGCTGCGCCCCATCGCCGTGAGCAGCTCCAAGCGTCTGGAATCGCTGCCCGATGTACCGACGATTGCCGAGGCCGGCGAGAAGGGTTTCGACATGGGCTCCTGGCAGGCCGTTTTCGCCCCTGCCGGCACACCCAAGCCCATCGTGGACCGCCTGCATGCCGAAATCCTGAAGATCGTGGCCACCCCCGAAGTCCAGGCCCGCCTCAAGAACTTCGGCATGCTGCCGTCGAACATGAGCACCGTCGAGCTGGCCGATTATCAGAAGGCCGAGGTGAGCAAGTGGGCCAAGGTGATCAAGTCTGCTGGAATAAAGGCTGAGTAAGTAAAGCCCCCCTGAGCCGCTTCGCGGCTTCCCCCTCTCTAACTTGCTTCGCAAGGGAGGGGGACGACACCATCGCTGCGGGGCGGCCCTTGCTCGGTGTCCCTCGCCTTGGGCTGCGCCGTTTGCTCAGGCTGTGCCGTAGCCGTGCTGGCCCTCTAGAAAATTGAGACATTGTCATGAGTACCCCACTTCCGCTTTCCATCAGCATGCATCCGGCCGACAACGTGGCCATTGTTGCCAACGACGGCGGGCTGCCTGCGGGCACCGTGCTGCCGTCCGGCCTCACGCTGCTCGACAAGGTGCCGCAGGCGCACAAGGTGGCGCTGGTGGACATTCCCGAGGGCGGCGAGGTGCGCCGCTACAACGTGATCATCGGCTATGCGCTCAAGCCCATTGCCGCCGGCAGCTGGGTGCACGAGCGCTTGCTACAGATGCCCGAGGCACGCTCGCTGGAGGGCCTGCCCATCGCCACCGTCAAGCCGCCCGTGCTGGAGCCGCTGACAGGCTATAGCTTCGAGGGCTACCGCAATGCGGACGGCACGGTAGGCACGCGCAACATCCTGGCCATCACCACCACGGTGCAATGCGTGGCCGGGGTGCTCGACTTTGCCGTGCGCCGCATCAAGTCCGAGCTGCTGCCCCGATACCCCCATGTCGACGACGTGGTGGGCCTGGAGCACAGCTATGGCTGCGGCGTGGCCATCGACGCCGTGGGCGCCGAGATCCCGCAGCGCACGCTGCGCAATATCAGCCGCAACCCGAACTTCGGCGGTGAGGTCATGGTGGTCAGCCTGGGCTGCGAAAAGCTGCAGCCCGAGCGCCTGCTGCCGCCGGGCAGCTTTCCCATCGTCGACGAGCGCGAACCAGCACTCGATGTGGTCTGTCTGCAGGACGAGGCCCATGTGGGCTTTATGTCCATGATCGACTCCATCATGCGCCAGGCCGAGCAGCACCTGCGCCGCCTCGACGCCCGCCGCCGCGAAACTGTACCCGCCAGCGCCCTGGTGGTAGGCGTGCAATGCGGGGGCAGCGACGCCTTCAGCGGCGTCACGGCCAACCCGGCCGTGGGCTTTTGCACCGACCTGCTGGTGCGCGCGGGCGCCACCGTGATGTTCAGCGAGGTGACCGAGGTACGTGACGGCATCGACCAGCTCACCTCGCGCGCCGCAAGCCCCGAGGTGGCCGAAGCCATGATCGAGGAAATGGCCTGGTACGACGCCTATCTCGACAAGGGCCGCGTGGACCGCAGCGCCAACACCACGCCGGGCAATAAAAAAGGCGGATTGTCGAACATCGTCGAGAAGGCCATGGGCTCCATCGTCAAGAGCGGCACGGCCCCCATCACCGGCGTGCTGTCGCCGGGCCAGCGGCTGGCCGATCGCGACATCAGCCAGGGTCTGGTCTATGCTGCCACGCCGGCCAGCGACTTCATCTGCGGCACGCTGCAACTGGCGGCGGGAATGAACCTGCATGTCTTCACCACGGGCCGCGGCACGCCTTACGGTCTGGCACAGGTGCCGGTGATCAAGGTGGCCACGCGCAGCGATCTGGCGCGACGCTGGCACGATCTGATGGATATCAACGCCGGACGCATTGCCGACGGCGAGGCCACGATCGAAGACATAGGCTGGGAAATGTTCAGGCTGATGCTCGATGTCGCCAGCGGTCGCAAAAAGACCTGGGCCGAACATTGGCAGTTGCACAACGCGCTGGTGCTGTTCAACCCGGCCCCGGTGACCTGAAGCCGTACGGCGCCCTCACCTCTGAAACGCTTGCAAATCCAGAGCGCTTTGCGAAGCTGTTGCCTGAGCTGCAGACAGAATCGCCAGAAACGCTGCCATGGCAGCGTTTCCGGTTTGCGCATGCTCCCTCAGGCCTGCATGGAGCCCGTCTTCAGATAGCGCTGATGCCAGGCATAAGCCTGATCGAGCAAATGTGGCGTGTGCTTGCCCGGTGCGTCGCGCAGCGCGCGCTCCAGATACTCGCTCATCGCCACCTTGTAGTCGGGGTGCACGCATTTCTCGATGATCAGACGTGCGCGCTGTACCGGCGCCAGGCCGCGCAGATCGGCCAGGCCTTGCTCGGTCACGATGACCTGCACGTCATGCTCGGTGTGATCGACATGGGAGACCATGGGCACGATGCAGCTGATCTTGCCGTCCTTGGCCGTGGAAGGTGTCATGAAGATCGACAGATAGGCGTTGCGCGCAAAGTCGCCGCTGCCGCCAATGCCGTTCATGATGGACGAGCCCATGACATGCGTGCTGTTGACGTTGCCGTACATATCGGCCTCGATCAGCGCGTTCATCGAAATCAAACCCATGCGACGGATCAGCTCGGGGTGGTTCGATATCTCCTGCGGGCGCAGCATGATGCGCTGACGGTAATAGTCGATGTTGGCCAGAAAGCGCTCCATGGCCGCAGGGCTCAGCGCCAGCGAGGTGGTCGATGCGGTATCGAGCTTGCCCGACTCCAGCATGTCCAGCATGCCGTCCTGGAGCACCTCGGTATAGGCGTTCAGATGGTCGAACGGGCCGTTGTTCAGCCCCGCCAGCACGGCGTTGGCGATATTGCCAACGCCCGACTGCAGCGGCAGCAACTCGGGCGGCAGGCGGCCCACTTTCACCTCGTGCTGCAAAAAGTCGATGATGTTCTCGGCAATGCGCATGGAGCCCTCATCGGGTGCCGTGAACGCAGCCAACCTGTCACGCTGGGCCGTTGGTACCACGGCAATCACCTTGCTCATATCGCAATGCAGATAGGGCTCGCCAATCCGGTCGAACGGATGCTCCATGGGTATGGGCTTGCGCTTTGGGGGCACGGCTGCACCGTAGTAAATGTCGTGCATGCCCTCGAGCTCGGCAGGCTGGGCGCTGTTGACTTCGAGAATGATCTTGTCGGCCTGCTCCAGCCAGGTCTTGTTGTTGCCCACCGAGGTCGATGGAATCAGTCGGCCATCGGGCAAAACACCCGCCACCTCGATCACCGCCACGTCAAGATGGCCGAGGAAGCCGAACCACACATGCTGTGCCACATGCGAGAGGTGGATGTCCACATACTGCATGCGTCCCTCGTTGATCTCCTTGCGCACCGTGGGGTCCGACTGATAGGGCAGACGGCGTTCGATGCCATGCACCTTGGCCAGTGCGCCATCGAGTTCTGGTGAGGTCGAAGCTCCCGTCCATAGACTGATGCGGAAGTTTCCGCCACTGGCGTTCTGCGCTTCGATCCGGCGTGCCAGTGCCTGAGGCACGGCCTTGGGTGCGCCAGCGGGAGTGAAGCCGCTCATACCCAGTGTCATGCCGGATTGAATCAGGTCGGCGGCCTGGTCCGCCGTCATGATGCGTTCGCGCAAGACAGGGCAAAGCACGCGATCTGCAGGAGAAGCGGTGGTGAAGGAAGTCTTCATGAAATGTGTCTCGTCTCGCCAGCTTTCGTGAAGCGGGATAGTTTTTTGTAGTTAAAGAGTTGCACTTTGACTGGTGCAAACCCGGATTGAACTACGACACACAGAGAGTCGCCAAGCGTAGTTGACTAGAGAAAACCCCGATGTGCTTTCTTGAAAGAAGCCCACGAAATTGGATGCACAACTCAAAAAAGTGAGCATTCATCGCTCAACGGATAAAGGATGAAAACTTAAAACCGCTGAAATCAACCGCCATGGCAAAGTTGCCAGAATGCAGGCGGAAATTACAAAATATTTGCCTGTACTCACTGCCAGCAGACATAGGCTGACAAAACCACCATGGTTCAGCAACCAGAATTCGACACATGGCTTTTGATACCTCCGGCTGGCAGCACAAGCTGCGACGCCTCGCCCACCCCCTGCAACCGCTGATTGACTCCGTACAACTCTGGCTGCAGGCCGACGGTCTGCGCATGAGTGCCGCCATGTCGTTTTACGGCATGCTGAGCTTGGCACCGCTGTTGCTGGCCGTCGTGGGGCTGCTGGGTTGGTGGCTGGATCGCAGCTATGTGGAAAGCACCTTGATCAGCCAGATACAGAGCGTGGTCGGAGAGCGCGCGGCACAGGTCGTCAGGAGCGCTCTGGCCAGCGCCCAGAATGCCAATCAGGGCTCGCTCGCGTCCGTACTCGGTCTGGTGATGATGCTCTCGGGCGCAACCGGGGTGTTTGTGGAGCTGCAGGCTTCGCTGGACAAGCTCTGGTCCATGGGCGAAGAGTCTCGCCCGCAGGAAAACAAGCCCTGGTGGAGCATGGCCATCTCCCGTCTTTGGGGTTTGAGCTATGTCGTGGGCCTGGGCTTCTTGCTGCTGGTGTCCATGGTGCTTTCAACCGCCATCCAGATGATCACCAAATGGGCCAATGACGAGCTGCAGCTTGTGCCGCTGGGCCCGCTGATGGGGCTGATCAACGAGGGCCTGTCCTTTGGCATTGCGGTGCTGCTGTTCTGGGGTCTGATGCGCATGGGGACCGGCATCAAGCCTTCCACCAGATACCTGCTGCTGGGTTCGCTGACGGGCGCCGCCCTATTCACCATAGGCAAGCAGGCCCTTGCCTGGTATCTGTCCACCGCCGCCGTGGTCTCGGCTTATGGCGCAGCCGGCTCGCTGGTTGTGGTGCTGATGTGGTTTTACTTCACCTCGGCCATCCTGCTGTTCTCGGCCGCCACGGCCAAGGCCTGCAGCAAGTCCCGGGTCCAGTTTGCCGTCCCTTTTGTCGCGCGCAAGGCATCCAGCGCCAGGCCCATGGATTTGCAGCGTCTTCCCGAAAATGCAGGGGAGAACATATGAAGCGGCCGAGATCGACTGCCATACCTGCGCTCGCAACCATCTGCGTCATGTCGAAAATGTAAAAAGGCCTGCTGATGCAGGCCTTTTGCTCGGGGCAAGGTGGAATTACTTTTCCACGAAGGCGCGCTCGATGACGAAGTCGCCGGGCGTGGTGGTGTTGCCTTCCTTGAAACCGCGCTTTTCCAGCAGTTCCTTGAGTTCGGACAGCATGGCGGGGCTGCCGCACAGCATGACGCGATCGGTCTCGGGATTCAGATCGGGCAGACCCAGATTCTGCGGGAAGGTGCCGTTGTTGATCTGGGCCGAGATACGGCCCTGATTGCGGAAGGGCTCGCGTGTCACCGTGGGGTAGTAATGCAGCTTGCCCTTGACGATATCGCCGAGGAATTCATGCTCGGGCAATTCCTTCTCGAACAGCTCCTGATAGGCCAGCTCCTGCACCTGACGCACGCCATGCACCACAACCACGTTGTCGAAACGCTCATAGGTCTCGGGGTCGCGCGCCACGGCCAGCCAGGGAGCCAGGCCGGTACCCGTACCGATCAGATACAGATTCTTGCCGGGCAGCAGATAGTCGATCAGCAGCGTGCCCGTGGGCTTCTTGCCCACGATGATGGTGTCACCCACCTGGATGTTCTGCAGCTTGGAGGTCAGAGGGCCTTCGGGTACCTTGATCGACAGGAACTCCAGATGCTCTTCGTAGTTGGGACTGGCGATGGAGTAGGCGCGCAGCAGGTTCTTGCCATCCACCTTCAGGCCGATCATGGTGAAGTGGCCGTTGGAAAAGCGCAGCGATGTGTCGCGGGTGGTGGTGAAGGAGAAAAGACGGTCGGTCCAGTGGTGGACGGACAGCACGCGTTCTTCAAGAAAAGCACTCATGATTCGTCTGAAATAAAAACTCGAAGCAGAAAACCTGCGCGGCAAATGCTGGGCGGTGGCGGGGCACTGCAGGTCAGGGCTGCTAGCGCGTTGGCTGCCGGTTGCCAAGCGGGACAAGACCTATATTGTCCGGCAATTGCACAGAAACGGGTGAATCACACATGAATGTCTTGAGATCGAATAGTGATAAGCAGAATGAAGCGCTCAGATACCGCCCGATCGCCGAAAAACTGTCTCGCCCATCTTGACTCAGGGAAAACGCTGCTCTAGGATCGTTTCCCACGCGCTTTGAACAAGCGCTTTATTTGTCTATATAAATGCTCAAATTGAGCATTAATGATTGCGATGACCCAGTCTCTCGGACCATGGTCACCCATCTAGCACCAAGGAGAATGACAATGCAGTTGCGCTGGTCCCTGCCCCTGCTGACACTGGCCGCCCTGCCCGCCTGGGCGCAGGGCGTGATCAAGATTGGCGAAATCAACAGCTACAAGGCTCAACCCGCGTTTCTGGAGCCCTACAAAAAGGGCATGGAACTGGCGGTGGAGCAGGTCAATGCCGCAGGCGGCATTGCCGGCAAGAGGCTGCAGCTCATCGTGCGCGACGACAACGCCACTCCGGGCGATGCCGTGCGCGCCGCCGAAGAGCTCTACACGCGCGAAAAAATCGATGTGCTCACGGGCAGCTTTCTCTCGCATGTGGGTCTGGCACTGACCGATTACGCCAAGCAGAAAAAGCGCTTCTTCCTCGCCTCCGAGCCGCTGACCGACAAGATCGTCTGGGCCGACGGCAATCACTACACCTACCGTCTGCGCGGCTCCACCTATATGCAGACCGCCATGCTGGTGGAGGAAGCACTCAAGCTCAAGAAGAAGCGCTGGGCCATCGTCTACCCCAACTACGAATACGGCCAGTCCGCTGTTGCCACCTTCAAGACGCTGATGAAGGCCAGGCAGCCCGACATCGAGTTTGTGGCCGAGCAGGCACCTGCGCTGGGCAAGATTGACGCCGGCTCCGTCGTGCAGGCGCTTGCTGACGCCAAGCCCGATGCCATCTTCAACGTGCTGTTCGCCACCGACCTGGGCAAGTTCGTGCGCGAAGGCAATACACGCGGCCTGTTCAATGGCCGCGAAGTCGTGGGCCTGCTGACGGCCGAGCCCGAATACCTGGACCCGCTCAAGAAGGAAGCGCCTATCGGCTGGACCGTGACCGGCTACCCCTGGTATTCCATCAACACCCCCGAGCACGCAGCCTTCCTCAAGGCCTACCAGGCCAGGTTCAAGGACTACCCGCGCCTGGGCACCATCGTGGGCTACAACGCCATCCAGTCGATTGCTGCGGGCCTGCGCAAGACCAAGGGCGACCCTGACACCGAAAAGCTGATTGCGGCATTCAAGGGCCTGGAAGTCGCCACGCCCTTCGGCCCCATCACCTACCGGGCACAGGACAACCAGTCCACCATGGGAGCCTATATCGGCAAGACCGCCTATGACGAGAATCTGGGGCGCGGCGTGCTGGTCAACTACCACTATGCCGACGGCAAGAACTACCAGCCTACGGACGAGGAAGTGAAGAAGCTGCGCACCGCGACAGCGAACTGATTTCGCTTCGGCGAAAATGCCAGGCCACCTGCACTGCAGCAGGTGGCTTTTTCATCTCTGAACACACTATGTCGAGCTTCAGGAGCTACGCAGCATGAGTGCATCCGGCCTGCTGGCCCAGTTGCTCAACGGACTGGCCAGCGCATCGTCGCTGTTTCTGGTTTCGGTCGGGCTGTCGCTGATCTTCGGTGTCACCCGCACCATCAACTTCGCCCACGGCTCGTTCTATATGCTGGGTGCCTTCATCGCCTACAGCAGCGTGGACCGGCTCTCGCCCCATATCGGCTTCTGGCCCGCACTGCTGCTGGCTCCGTTGGTCTGCGGTGCACTGGGGGCGCTGACCGAGACGCTGCTTCTGCGCCGCATCTACAAGGCGCCCGAGCTGTTCCAACTGCTGGCCACGTTTGCACTGGTGCTGGTCATCAAGGATGCGGCGCTGTGGCAGTGGGGCCCCGAGGAACTGTTCGGCCCACGTGCCGCAGGGCTTGAAGGCTCGGTGGAGATTCTGGGCCGCCAGTTCCCCACCTACGATCTGTTCTTGATAGCTGTCGGCCCTTGCGTACTTGTGGGCCTAACGCTTTTATTGACCAGGACCCGTTTCGGAACCCTGGTGCGTGCCGCCACGCAGGACCGCGAAATGGTTGGAGCCCTGGGAGTCAACCAGGCCTGGCTGTTCACCGCCGTCTTCGCACTGGGCACGCTGCTGGCAGGCCTTGGCGGCGCGCTGCAGCTGCCGCGCGAACCCGCCAGCCTGGAGATGGACATGCTCACCATTGGCGCCGCGTTTGTGGTGGTCGTGGTCGGCGGCATGGGCAGCATACCGGGCGCCTTCATTGCGGCGCTGCTGGTGGCAGAGCTCAAGGCCGTCTGCATCTGGCTGGGCGTGCAGGAGATCGCGGGCATTGAGCTATCGTTCTCCAAGCTCACGCTGGTGGTGGAGTTCCTGGTCATGGCCGTGGTGCTGATCTGGCGGCCCTGGGGCCTGCTGGGCAAGCCCCAGGCGCTGGCACGCAGCGCTGGCGAGCCTGAACAACCGCTGCATCCTGCTGGCCGTGGAGCAGCAGCCGCATGGCTGGGCCTGCTGACCCTACTAGTGCTGCTGCCGCTGATGGCAAGCGGCGCCGAAGGCGGCAGCTACGCCACCGTGCTGCTGGCCGACATCTTTGTCGCCGCGCTGTTCGCAAGCAGTCTGCACTCCATACTCGGGCCCGGCGGCATGCACTCCTTCGGCCACGCGGCCTACTTTGGCCTGGGTGCCTACGGCGCGGCCCTGCTGGTGCGCACCCTGGATCTGCCCATGGAAGCCGCGCTGCTGCTCGGCCCTCTGGCCGCCGCTGCGGGCGCCCTTCTCTATGGCTGGTTCTGCGTGCGGCTGTCGGGTGTCTATCTGACCATGCTGACGCTGGCGTTTGCGCAGATCAGCTGGGCCATCGTCTTTCAGTGGGATGACTTCACCGGGGGCAGCAACGGCCTGACCGGCGTCTGGCCCCCCGAATGGGCATCGCAAGGCCCCGCTTTCTACTGGCTGGCTCTGGGCATCTGCACGCTGGGCATCTATCTGCTGCGTCGCCTGCTGTTTTCTCCTCTGGGCTATGCGCTGCGCGCATCGCGCGACTCGGCTCTGCGGGCCGATGCGATCGGCATCGACGTGCGCCGCGTGCAGTGGACGGCGTTCGTGATCGCCGGGCTGTTTGCCGGCCTGGCCGGAGCGCTGTTTGCCTTCAGCAAGGGCGGCGTTGCGCCCGACGCGATGTCGGTCAGCAAGTCGGTGGATGCACTGGTCATGGTGCTGCTGGGCGGTGTGCAGACACTGGCCGGCCCCCTGGTGGGTGCGGCAGCCTTCACCTGGCTGCACGACACCGTGGCGCGCAACACCGAATACTGGCGCGCGTTGATGGGAGCAACCATGCTGATTCTGGTGCTGCTGGCACCGCAGGGTATTGCAGGCTATGCACAGCGGCTGTGGTCGCGCACATGTGGCAAGGTATGCGCCAAGAACAAGGCAGGAGCAAGATCATGAGCCTGCTGCAGGTACAGAACGTCAGCAAGGCCTTTGGCGGCGTGAAGGCCGTGCAGCAGGTCTCATTCGACCTCCAGGCGGGCGAGCTGCTGGCCCTGATCGGCCCCAACGGCGCCGGCAAGAGCACCACCTTCAATATGGTCGGCGGCCAGTTGCCGCCCGACAGCGGCCAGGTGCTGCTCAATGGCCAGTCCATCACCGGCCTGCCGCCGCGCACCATCTGGCGCAAGGGCGTGGGACGCACCTTTCAGATTGCACAGACTTTTGCCTCGCTCAGCGTGGCGGAAAATGTGCAGATGGCTCTGCTGTCGGCCGATCGCAGGATCTTCAGCTGGTGGCCGCGTGCCGCCAGCCACCGGCGTGCCGATGCTCTGGCCCTGCTGGAACAGGTGGGCATGGCGGCTCAGGCCGACCGCCCCTGCAGCGCCCTGGCCTATGGCGATGTGAAACGGGTGGAGCTGGCCATGGCGCTGGCCCATGATCCGCTGCTGCTGCTCATGGACGAACCCACGGCCGGCATGGCCCCGGGCGAGCGTGTCGCGCTGATGCAGCTGACACGCCAGCTGGCGCAGCAGCGCCGCATGGGCGTGCTGTTTACCGAGCACAGCATGGATGTGGTCTTCGGTCAGGCCGACCGCGTGGCCGTGCTGGTACGCGGCCAGTTGCTGGCCGAAGGCAGGCCGCAAGCCATTCGCGACGACGCGCGCGTGCAGCAGGCCTACCTCGGTACCGGCCTCGTTCTTGAAAAACAGCAATGAATCAAATGCATAGCAACCAGCGCTTGATGGATAAGGTCAAGAGCCCCAAATTGCTTGAAGTCCAGAACCTCGATGCCTGGTATGGCGCGGCCCATATCCTGCATCGGGTATCGCTGGCCGTTGGGCGCGGCGAAGTCGTGGCGCTGATGGGTCGCAATGGCGCTGGCAAGTCCACCACGCTCAAAAGCATTGCCGCCCTGGTGCCGCACCGCGAGGGCAGTATCCGCTTCATGGGAGAGTCGATAGAGAAAAAAGCCTCGCACCAGATCGCACAGCGCGGCCTGGGCTATGTGCCCGAGGACCGCCGCATCTTTACCGAGCTGACGGTGCTGGAAAACCTCGAGGTCGGCAAGCAAAAGCCTCGCCGATGGCCCGATGGCTCCGCCATGCCGCACTGGACGCCGGCAAGGCTTTTTTCGCTGTTCCCCAACCTGGGCGAGATGCCAGACCGTCTTGGCGGGCGCATGAGCGGTGGCGAGCAGCAAATGCTGAGCGTGGCCCGCACGTTGATGGGCCAGCCCTGTCTGGTATTGCTGGACGAGCCTTCAGAAGGGGTAGCCCCGCTGATCGTCGAGCAGATGGCGCGCACGATTCTCGAACTCAAGGCACAGGGCATAGGCATCTTGCTCAGCGAGCAGAACCTGCCATTTGCCGAGGTCGTGGCCGACCGTGCCTATGTGCTGGAAAAAGGCCAGATCGTGCACGCAGCCAGCATGGCCGAACTGGCTGGCGACAAGGCCGTGCGCCAGCAATATCTGGGCGTATAGAGTCCGGGCCTAGTGCAAGGACAGCAAGGGCGTCAGCGGGCGCAAACGGGATGAGCGCGCCGAGCGTCCAGAAAGAAGTCCAGCGAATTCAGCACCACGGCATCCGCCTGACCAGGGCGCTCGGACGGCGTGGCATGCAACACCTTCCACTGACCGGGCCGACCCACCAGCATGCCCACATGGCTGAAGTCACCATGGTCCACGGCCTGCACCAGGTGGCTGACGTGCTCCGTCCCCCGGCGAAAGATCAGATCACCGGGCGCAGCCTGCGGCGGCAACGGCGGCATTGCCAAAGCCAGGCCCGCGGAGCAGGCCGACACCGCGACCACAGCGGCCGTTGCCAGCCGCAGAAGTATCACAGCAGCACTTTCCAGACACCTTCTTCCTGGACCAGATTGATGCGCTCGCGGCGGGTGCTGCCATCGCGATAGCTGACCAGCACCCTGAGCTTGATGACCTGTTCCTCCTCGGAAACCTTTCTTTCCACCACCTCCACCTTGGCCAGGCCACCCTTGGAGTCGATCATTCCCTTGGCGCCTGCCAGCATGCGGCGCAGCTTGTGCTCAAAACTCGCCAGCTGCTTCCTGGAAATATTGCGTGCCGAGATCAGGGCAATGCAGGCGTCGAAATCGCCGGCCGCCATCAGCACGTAAAAGCGCTGGATCAGTTCGTCCTGGCTTTGTTCGGGGGTGGTCGTGGCACAGGCCGACAAACCCGGTACCAGGGGCAGCGAGAAGGAGAGATACAGACAGCAGCGGCGGGAAAGGAAGACAGAAGCAGACACGGACCGGGTACCGCAAAAACAAGGAAGGCCGCAGTGTAGTCGCCACGGCGGCCCTGCTCTTGCGTGCTGTCAGTGCACCGGCTTAATCGACCACCACCGGGCTGAACTCCGGTGGCGCGCCGAAGTAGGCGCGCGGCGACGGCGGCTGCGCGCCATCGATGTCCTGCACGCCATACTGGCTGGCCAGTTCGGCCGTATAGAACACGCCGCCAGAGCGCTTTTCCAGGCAGTCGGCATCGCCATGCAAGGCCAGCACCACCCGGCCGATGAATTGCGGCGTTTCGGCGCTGTCGAAGCTGTTGCCGTACTTGTCGGGTTCGGCCGCGCAGACGCGTTCGGAGCGCTCGGTCCTGACCAGTCCGGGCCAGAGCGAAACCACGCTTACGCCGACAGGCTTGAAATCGTGGGCCATGTCGAAGCTCATCTTGTCCGTGCCTGCCTTGCCTGCGCCATAGGCCGGCCCATGCATATAGCAGCGGCTGCCTGCCGACGAGATATTGACCACCAGGCCGCGCGCCGCGATCAGCACGCCAGCCGCGCAATGACTGGCCACGTAGGTGGAGCGCAGTCCCACATCGAGCAGCCCGGTCATCTCCAGCGGCTTCTGCCAGAACGGGCCGGGTACGGTCAGCGGATCGGGAATTGCAATCGCACAGTTGACCAGAATGTCGAGACGGCCATGCTCGCGGCGCACGCGCTCGAACAGCGCTGCCACCTGGGCATCATCGCCATGGTCACAGGCCACGGCAATGCCGTGGCCGCCGGCTGCCGTCACATCAGCAGCCGTCCTGCCCACCGTGCCGGGCAGCGGCGAGTCGCCCTCCTTCACGCTGCGCCCCGTCACGTAAACGGTTGCCCCCGACGCACCCAGCGCCAGCGCCACACCCCGGCCCACGCCACGGCTGGCCCCCGTCACCACACATACCAAAGCCTGGTTCATGCCGTCCCCTGTTTCATGAAGCAGCATGAATCTGAACCAGACGGTGGCACCCGGCAACGTCCGATAAGACTAGGTGTTGCGCTGCATGCGCTGCAGGGCCCAGGCGTGGCGGGCCAGTGTCTGCTGCGCCAGATGGAGCACGGGGGCATCGACCATCTTGCCGTTGACGGTGCAAACGCCGCCGCCAGAGGCCTGCATGGCCTGCACCACCGCACTGGCCTGGACCACGGCCGGATCGCAAGGCGCAAACACGCGGTTGGCCGTGCCGACCTGGTCCGGGTGTATGCACAGCTTGGCGCCAAAACCCATGCGCAGTGCGCGCCGGGTGTCGCTCTCCAGGCGGGCCGCATCCTTGGTGTCGATGGTGACGCCATCCACGGCACGGGCCAGGCCCCCCCGGCGCGATGCCAGGATCAGCGCCAGACGCACCGGCAGAAGCTCGGCTTCGTCCGGCTCGCACTGCATGCCGGCATCGACCTGGAAGTCCAGATGTCCGAAAGCCAGCCGCACCACCTGCGCGGCACCGGCCAGCGCATCGCAGGCGTCCAGGCCCGCCACGCTTTCCACCAGGGGCAGCAACGCACAGCGCGGGCCGGCTGCGCCGGCAATCTGCTGCAGCACCGCCGCACTTTCCGCCTTGGGCACCACGGCCCCGGCCACGCCAACGGCCACCAGCCGCGCCAGCGCCTGAAGATCTTCATCGAACCACGGCGTTCCCCAGGCATTGACACGTACCAGCAGCCGTTCGCGCTCGGACATTGAAAGCTGCTGCACGGCCCGCTCCAGGGCCAATCTGGCGGCCGCCTTGTCGCCCGGCGCCACGGCATCCTCGCAGTCGGCAATCACCATATCGGCGCCGCTGGCGAGGGCCTTGGCAAGCCGCTGAGGCCGGTTGGCGGGAACGAACAGAAAAGTGCAGGCGTTATGCAGCAAGGTGCTCATGGCGTCTCTTGGGAATGCGGGATTTCAATCGACAGACGGGGCTCCGCGCCGGGGCGCGGGCCTCATGCCGTGCGCAGCCTCACTCGGCCGATACGCCAGCGGCCTTGATGACGGTGCGCCAGCGCGCGACTTCGGCCTCCAGGTGCTTGCGCAGTCCTTCTGGCGTGGCCTTGTCGGGTGTGACGAGATCGGAGCTGAGTTCGGCAATGCGCTTTCTGACGTTATCGTCCTTGAGCGCCACATTCAGCGCCTTGTTCAGCTGCTCTATCGCTTCCCTGGGCGTGCCCTTGGGCGCATACATGCCATGCCAGACCTTGACGTCAAAGCCCTTGAGGCCTTGCTCGTCCAGCGTCGGGATATTGGGCAGCGACGACAGGCGCTGAGGTGTGGTCACGCCGAAGACCTTCGCGCGCTTGCCGTCCTGGATCACGGGCACGGTCTGGGTGGTCTGGTCGCACAGCAGGTCGACCTGCCCGCCCATCAGATCGTTCATGGCGGGACCGGCCCCCTTGTAGGGCACGACGGTCAGTTTCACACCCGCCTGGTGCATGAACAGCATGCCGCACAGCTGCGACACGGCGCCCACGCCGGCATTGGCCAGCGACACCTTATCCTGGTGCTTTTTCACATAGTCCAGCAGCTCGGGAAAGTTGTTGGCCGGGAAGTCCTTGCGCGACAGCAGGGTCATGGGGACGTCCAGCACCTGGCCGATGTACTCGAAGTCCTTGAGCGGGTCATAGGGCAGCTTCTTGTACAGCGCGGGTGCCGTGGCCATTCCCATGTGGTGGATCAATATGGTGTAGCCGTCGGGCTTGGAGCGTACGATGCGCGCCGGCGCCAGCGTGCCGCCTGCGCCCACGGTGTTTTCGACGAGCACCGACTGCCCCAGGTACTGCCCCATCGGCACGGCCAGCAGCCGCGCCACCACATCGGTAGGCCCTCCAGCGCTGTAGGGAACGACCAGGGTCACGGGCTTGTCCGGCCAGCTAGCGGCCATGACGCCGCTGCTCGCGGCGAACGCGCAGGCTGCGGCCGCGGCGCAGATCAGGCGGCGGCGGATGGATCGATATGGCATGCATTGTCTCCTTTGCACTTTGTGAAAGCGGGAGGCGCTCTGTAGTGGCGCCTTTGCACTAGGGATGCCGGCCTTGCCTGCACCGGCAGAAAGAAACTCATAAGACTTGCGCAAACAAGAGTGCAGCAACGGCCTGCCTCCTGGGGCAGTGGTATGGCCTGAACCTATTTGCGTAAGTCGTGTCAATCCAGCAGATGCCGTACCTGCGGCCATTGCGCGACCTGCCACAGCCTTGCCACCGTTGCCTGGGCGCGCTCGGCGGGCACATGGCCGCCATAGGCGATCAGCCGCAGCGCCTTGGCCGTGATCTCCTCGCGCGACAGCGTGTTGCCGGGGTCGCCCTTGGGTTCGTCGACACGGCCCTTGAGCAGACGGCCATCCGTGGTCTGTACGCTGACCTTGCCTATCCAGCGCCGGGGATAGGCCGCGTCGACCTCGGCATCAAGCTCCATGCTCACCTTGTCGCGCAGCTCCACGGTTTCCTGTGCCAGATAGTCGCGGTCGAACTCCGTCAGACCCGCATGGCCGTGACGCGCCGCCAGCGCGAGCACGGTGCCCATGGAGAACTTGCTCTGGTGCACGGTGCTCGGCCTGAGCACGGGGCCCAGCACATCGATGGCGCCCTGGTGCACATGGCAGGTGACCTGGGCCAGATCGGCGGGGGTCAGGCCGTGGTCCTGCATGACCTGCAGCAGCGCATCGGCGGCCGGATGCGTGTGGCGGCAGGAGGCATGCCATTTGAACGAGGTCTCGGCCGTGGCCCAGCGCGTGCCCAGCCCATCGCTGAGCCGGGCCGGGTCGGCATCCGTGGACATGCCTGCCGCCAGTCCCTGCGGCCCCGTGAAGATGTCCTGTGCGCCCGTGAATCCGTCCTGCGCCAGGAAGGCGGCCGTCAGTCCCGCTGAGGCGGCATGCGCCGTGTGCAGCTGCTTGCTGTCGGCGCCCGTGCGCAGAAACTCCCACAGCCCCGCCGACTGCGTGCCGGCCGAGCCGAAGGCATGCTGCATCTGCTCGGGCGTCAGCTTGAGCAGGCGCCCCACGGCGGCGGCCGCCGCCAGCGTTCCGGCCGTGGCCGTGGTGTGAAAGATTCGGTAGTGGCTGCGGCCCAGAAACTCGCCGACCCGGATGCCGACCTCATAGCCGGCCACGCAGGCGGCCATGAGCTCGACGCCGCTGGCGCCGATGCTCTGGGCCACGGCCAGCGCGGGCGGGAAGACCACGGCGGCGGGGTGGAAGACCGAACCGTTATGCACATCGTCCTGTTCGGCCACATGCGAGGCTGCGGCGTTGGCCTGGGCCGCCATCAGCGGCGAGCTGGTGGCGGCACTGCCCAGTATCTCGCAGGGGCCCGCGGCCGGCCCCTGGGACAGCGCGAAGTGCGTGATGCTCTGCACGGGACGCGCGCCCTGGCCCGCCATCACCGAACCGAACCAGTCCACCCACAGATCCTCGGCGCGCCGCTGCACCTCCTGCGGAATGTCCTCCCAGCACAGCGTGGCCGCGAACCTGGCCAGCGGATGAATGCTCACTTGGGTCTCGTTCTTCATGGAATCACTCCCGCGCATACGCTGCGCACAGTTCTCACAGAGTCGCTTCTTCGGCGTAAAGAGCACGGATGCGCTCGGTCGACCAGCCCAGCTCGGCCAGGATGGCCTCGCTGTGCTCGCCCACGGAGGGCACCGCCTCCATGCGGTAGTCAAAGGCACTGTTGACGCCGGGCGGCAACAGCGCCTGCACCGGCCCGGCCGGCGTTCCCACACTGCACCAGCGCTGACGCGCGGCCAGCTGCGGATGGGCCCACAGGCCGGCCATGTCGTTGACTCGCGCATTGGCAATGCCGGCCGCGTCCAGCCGCTGCACGACCTGGGCGGCATCCAGCGCGTTGAATACATCCAGGATCAGCGCTCGCAGCTCCTCGCGGTTGGCGTTGCGGCGCGCATTGCTGTCGAAGCGCGCATCCGCGGCCAGCGCGGGCTGCAGCAGTACCTGTTCGCAAAAGAGCTTCCATTCGCGCTCGTTCTGCAGGCCCAGCATCACCGTGCCGCCATCACCTGCCTCGAAGGGGCCGTACGGATAGATGCTGGCATGCGAGGCGCCGGTGCGCGGCGGCGGCGGCGCGCCGTCGAAGGCGTAGTACATGGGGTAGCCCATCCACTCGCCCAGCGCCTCCAGCATGGAGACATCGATGTGGCTTCCCTCGCCCGTTCGGCCGCGCAGCAGCAGGGCCGACAGGATGTTGGTGTACGCATACATGCCGGCCGCGATGTCGGCCACCGAGATGCCGGCCTTGGACGGCACCTCGGGCGTGCCCGTGACCGAGAGGAAGCCGGCCTCGCTCTGGATCAGCAGGTCGTAGGCCTTCTTGTCGCGGTAGGGGCCGTCGGCGCCGTAGCCGCTGATGTCGCAGACGATGAGGCGCGGAAAGCGCTCATGCAGCACCGCATAGGACAGGCCCATGCGCGCGGCCGCGCCAGGCGCCAGGTTCTGCACCAGCACGTCGGCGCCTTCGAGCAGCTGCATCAGCGCCTCCGGTGCGTCGGGGCGTTTGAGATCAAGCGCCAGGCTTTGCTTGCTGCGGTTGATCCAGGTGAAGTGCGAGGATTGGCCGTTGACGCGCTGGTCGTAGCCGCGCGCGAAATCGCCATTTCCCGGACGCTCCACCTTGATCACGCGCGCCCCCAGATCGGCGAGCTGGCGCGTGCAAAACGGTGCTGCCACCGCATGTTCCAGCGAGACGACGGTGATGCCGTCCAGTGGACGAAGATTTTGTTTTTTCATCTTGAAAATCCATTGCGCTTCCGCGCTGCCTGTGCAACTGGCGCGGCCAAAGACCAGGGGCACCGAGGAAGGGCCTGGGCCGGCCGCGCCCCCCCTCCCCGAGGGTGTCGTCCCCCTTTGGGGGCGCCGTGCAACGGGAAGGCGCGTAGCGACTCAGGGGGTACTTCATTTCAAAACGAGCGGGGCAACCCGAGGATGTGCTCGGCCACATAGGAATAGATCAGATTGGTGGAGATCGGCGCCACCTGGTACAGACGCGTCTCGCGGAACTTGCGCTCCACGTCGTACTCGCAGGCAAAGCCGAAGCCGCCGTGGAACTGGATGCAGGCATTGGCGGCCTCCCAGCTGGCCTTGGCCGCCAGATACTTGGCCATATTGGCCTGAGCGCCCATGGACTCGTGCGCGTCGAACAGTTCGCAGGCCTTCCAGCGCATGAGGTTGGCGGCCTCGACCTCGATGAAGGCATCGGCGATCGGGAACTGCACGCCCTGGTTCTGGCCGATGGGGCGGCCGAACACCTGGCGGTCGCGCACATAGTTGGTCACGCGGTCCAGGAACCAGTAGCCGTCGCCTATGCACTCGGCGGCGATCAGCGTGCGCTCGGCGTTCAGCCCGTCGAGGATGTACTTGAAGCCCTTGCCTTCCTCGCCGATCAGGTTCTCCTCGGGAATCTCCAGATCCTCGAAGAACAGCTCGTTGGTCTCGTGGTTGACCATATTGAGGATGGGGCGCACGGTCATGCCCTTTTTGGGCTGCCGGGCCGCCCCAAGGCCCAAAGCTGCCCCCTCGGGGGGCAGCGACCCTTGCGCAGCAGGGGAGCGTGGGGGCAAGCCTTGCGCCTCAGCCAGATCGACCATGAAGATGGACATGCCCTCGCTTTTCTTCTTCACTTCGGCCAGCGGCGTGGTGCGCGCCAGCAGGATCATGAAGTCGCTGTGCTGGATGCGGCTGATCCAGACCTTCTGACCGTTGATCACATAGCGCCCGTCCTTCTTCACGGCGCTGGTCTTGATCTTGGTGGTGTCCGTGCCCGTGGTGGGCTCTGTGACACCCATGGACTGCAGCCGCCATTCGCCCGAGGCAATGCGCGGCAGGTATTTCTCCTTCTGCGCCTGCGAGCCATGGCGCAGCAGCGTGCCCATGTTGTACATCTGGCCGTGGCAGGCACCCGAGTTGCCGCCACAGCGGTTGATCTCCTCCATGATGACGCTGGCCTCGGTCAGGCCCAGGCCGCTGCCGCCGTACTCCTGCGGAATCAGCGCGGCCAGCCAGCCCGCGTTCGTGAGCGCGTTGACGAAGGCTTCGGGGTAGACGCGCTGCTCGTCGATCTTGCGGAAATACTCGTCGGGAAACTCCGCACACAGCGCACGGATGGCATCGCGGATCTCGTGGTGGTTATTCGAGCTGGTGTGTTCTATCATTTAAAGCCTTTTGGCCTAGAACGCTTATCCATCAAGCGTCATAAGCTATGGTTTTTAATTCTTCAGGACACCATGGCCGTTGCCTGCATGGTGAGAAAGCCGTCGTGATCCCGCGCCCACAGGTCGATGGTCCAGCCGTCCTCGCGCGGCTTGCCGTGCACGCTGAAAGGGTGAAGGTCGAAGGTCGGCCGCAAGGCCTTGAAGTCGAACGTGACCACCTTGGCGCCCTGCAGCTGGCGGCGCAGCAGATCGAGCAGCAGCGTGGCAATCAGCGGACCATGCACGATCAGGCCCGGGTAGCCCTCGACCTGTGTCACATACTGGCGGTCGTAGTGGATGCGGTGGCCGTTGAAGGTCAGCGCCGAGTAGCGAAACAGCAAGATGTCGTCGGGCACGATGGTGCGCGACCAGGCAGCCTGGCCCGCCAGCGGCGGCTGCTGCGGTGGCGGCACCGGATCGCCGGGCCTGGCGGCGGCCCGGTAGACGATGTCGTGCTCCTCGACCAGCGCCAGACCGTCCTGGTTCGAGAAGCGATGCTCCACCAGCACGAACAGCAGCTCGCCCGAGCGTCCGGTCTTGTGCTGCACGCTGCGGATGGTGGAGACGCGCTGCACCTGCTGCCCCACGCGCAGCGGATTGTCTGTCTCCCAGCGCAGCCGTCCACCCGCCCACATGCGGCGCGGCAGCGGCACGGGCGGCAGAAAGCCACCGCGCCGGGGATGCCCGTCGGGGCCGATCTCACTCTGGCGCGCATGCGGCAGAAAGTACAGCCAGTGCCATAACGCAGGCACGGCTGAGCCATCTCCAGGCACCGGGTCGTCACGGTCCAGCGTGGCCGAGAGGGCACGCAGCGGAGCGGCGGTGATGATGTCGAGCGCGGTTTCGCTGCGCTCCTGCCAAGACTGGAGCTTGGTCAGGGCGGCAGCGTCGATCTGGACAGTGTTCGGATTCATGGATGAAAGTGAGGAAGGGATTCAGTTCACCGTGGCGCCGGAGGTCTTCACGATCTGCGCCCATTTGGCGATGTCCTGCCTGAGGACGGCAGCCAGCTCGTCGGGCGTGACTTGACGCTCTGGCGTACCCGCAAGCTCCACGCCCTGGGCCTGCAACTGGGCGCGCATGTCCTTGTCCGCCATGGCCTGCTGCATGCCTTCGCGCAGCCGGCTCATCACCGCAGGCGACAGGCCGCGCGGCACGAACAAGGCAATCCAAAGCGTGCCGTTGTAGCCGGGCACGAACTCACCCAGCGAGGGCACGTCGGGCAGCACGGGCGAGCGCGCTGCGCTGCTGACGGCCAGTGCCCGCAATTTGCCCGACTTGATGTACTGCAGCGTGGACGGCAGGCTGCCGAACAGCAGCGGCAGTTGCCCGCCCAGCACATCGTTAAGTGCAGGCGCCACGCCCTTGTAGGGGACATGCTGCAGCTGTACGCCGGCCATCTGGTTAAGCATCTCGCCCAGCAGGTGGTTGAGCGTACCGTTGCCTGCCGATGCATATTGCAGCTCGCCGGGCTTGGACCTGGCCAGGGCCAGCAGCTCGGGAACGGTCCGTGCGGGAAATGATGGATGGGCCAGCAGCACATTGGGCACGGCGCCGATCATGCTCACCGGCGTGAAGTCGCCCACGGGATCGAAGCCCGGCGACTTGTAGAGCGCGGGATTGATGGCCTGGCTGCTGCTGATGGTCATCAGCAATGTATGGCCGTCCCTGGCGGCCTTGGCCACGGCCTGGGTACCGATGTTGCCGCCCGCACCGGGGCGGTTCTCGACCACCGTTCCCACGGACAGCTTCTCGCCCAATTTCTGTGCCACGATGCGGCCCACGATGTCATTGGTTCCGCCCGCTGCCTGGGGCACCACCAGCACGATGGGGCGGGAAGGATAGGAGGCCTGCGCCCAGGTCGGCAGGCCCAGGGTCAGCAGGGCGCCGGCGCAGAGGCTGCGGCGCGATACCGATGGAATGGAGGGCGGGGCGGATCGGACTGGCACGGCGACTGTCTCCTCTTTTGGGGTTGATGGGCCTATGCTCGCTGGCGCCAGCTCTGTGCACAATCTCTGATATTGGAATCAAGCCTTTTGTTTTTCCGAAGCCTTGCCTTGATTGGTATAAACCATGAACCGCCATGCAATTCGATCTCAAGGATTTAAGACTCTTTGTTTTGATAGCGCAGACAGGAAGCCTGACAAGGGCTTCTGAACAGTCTCATCTATCGCTTGCGGCCACCAGCGCACGTGTCAGGGCACTGGAGGAGCAGGCCGGCATGCCTTTGCTGATACGAGAGCCTAGAGGGGTAAAACTGTCGGCGCCCGGCGAGGCCTTTTTGCACCATGCGCGCGCCATGCTGCAGCATTCGCAGCAACTGCAAGCCGACCTGCAGGAGTACGGTGCGGGCCTGCGCGGCCATGTGCGCGTATTCGCCAACACCACGGCCGTGACGGAGTTCATGCCCGACATACTTGCGGCCTACCTCACCCAGCACCCGCACATCAGCGTGGACCTGCAGGAGCGCCCCAATGCAGGCATTGCCGCCGACATCCGCGACGGCCGCGCCGACCTGGGCATCGTGGCCGGAGAGGTGGACACGCACGGCCTGCGCGCGCTGCATTTCAGCACCGACCGGCTGGTGCTGGTGACCCCCGACACCGCGCGCTGGGCGGACATGAGCAGCGTGGCCTTTGCCGATGTGCTGCACGAGCGCTTTGTGGGCATGCACCGTGGCAGCACTCTGCAGACTTTTCTGGAACGGCTGAGCCAGCAGCTAGGCACCACGCTGAAGCTGCGCATACAGCTGTCCAGCTTCGACTCCATGTGCCGCATGGTCGCGGCAGGCGTGGGCGTGGCCGTGGTGCCCGAGACCGTGGCCCAGCGCTACCGCGGCCTGCCGCGCGTCTGTCGCGTGCCGCTGACGGACGCCTGGGCCGTACGCCCGCGCTATATGCTGGTGCGCGAGGAGCAGCAGGTATCGGCCCAGTTGCAGGAACTGATGGACGCCATCGCTGCCTACCATGAGCTCGGCGAGAGCATGTGAGGCAGCGCGAATCTGGCCGCTAGAACGACGCCGCTGCAAGCACACGCGTGCGCAGACGCGGCAGATCGATGACGGTGATGCCGCCGTATTCGATCTCTATCAGGCCCGCCGCCGCCAGGCGGCGCAGCGCTGCGTTGCAGCGCTGGCGCGACAGGCCCGAGAGGTTGGCGATCTCCTCCTGGGACACCCTCAGGCGCGGGTCGCTTCCCGGATGCAGCCATGAGTGGAACAGGCCCACCAGCGCGCGCGCCACCTGGCTATCGGTATCGAGCAGATGATGGGCCGCGAAGTTGCCCAGGAACCAGTGCATTCGCTCGTTGATCTGACGCAGCAAAAAGGCTTCGAAGCTGCGCTCGCTGCCGCGCAACCACTCGAAGACCTCGGCAGGCATCAAGGCCACGCGGCTGTCGCGCAGTGCAATCACGTCCGCCGTGCGCGCCACACCGCGCAGCACCGTTCCCTCGCCGAACCAGCTTCCCACCGACAGTCCTCCCAGCGTAACCGAGCGACCATCGGCGCTGCTCACCGACCATTTGAGCAGACCTTCGATAGCGCCATACCAGTGCCGGGGCTCATCGCCCATACGGCACAGCGCAGTGCCCGCAGGCAGGTCCACCTCGCGCATCTCGGCACGCACGCGTTCTCGCACGGCAACGTCGAGCGCGGGAAACCAGGCCGAGCCGGACAGCAGCTCGTCGAGAGTGGGGCGGGCCGCGGCCGTTGAGCGGTGATGGCGGGCGATGGTGAAACTCCTTGCGTACTTACCCCGAGGTCAAATGTCATCGCAACGACTGATTCATGCGGGGGTGAAAAAAATAATAGCGGACGACCCAACCCCACGCATCAGGAGACGCCATGAGCAAGCGCAAGGTGATCGTGACCATTGCCCCCACGGGCGGCATGGCCCACAAATCGCAGAACCCCCATCTCCCCACCCAGCCGGACGAGATCGCCGAAGACGTGGTGCGCTGCTGCAATGCGGGCGCCAGCGTGGCGGCCATCCATGCGCGCCGGCCCGACGACGGTGCCACCTGCAATGCAGACATCTACCGCGACATCAACACCCGCATCCGCGCTGCGGGCTGCGGCATCGTGATCAACAACTCCACGGGCGGCGGCGTGCACGGCGACATGGTGCGCGAGTTGCAGGGCGGGCGCTGGGAAATCGCCTGGGAGGAACGCATCAAGGGCATGGACGCAGGCGCTGAAATGTGCACGCTGGATGCGACCACGCTGAATCTGAGCTTCGGCGGGCGCGAGATCCTCATGGACACGCCGCTGTCCCGGGGCCGCGAGCTGGCCGTAGGCATGAAGGCGCGCGGCATCAAGCCAGAGTGGGAAGTCTTCGCCCACACCCACATCCTGCAGGACGTGACGACGCTGATCGAGGAAGACCACGATGCCGCACCGCACTTCATCAACCTGGTGATGAACGTCCACCGGAATTTCCAGAATGCGATGCCGTTTTCTCCGCGCTACCTGCAACAGATGGTGGACGTTCTGCCCGCCAACAGCATCTTCTGCGTCAGCGGCATCGGTCCCTCGCAGCTGGAGGCCAATGTGGCTGCGCTGCTGCTGGGCGGCCATGCGCGTGTGGGCCTGGAGGACAACCTCTACTACTGCCAGGGCGAGCTGGCCACCAATGTACAGCTGACCGAGCGCATTGTGCGGCTGATCCGCGAGCTCGACATGGAGCCTGCCACACCCGAGGAAGCACGTCAGATCATGGGACTGCAACGCAGTGGCATGCCGCTACCCGCGTTCGCGCCCGCCGCCATGGCACAGGCGGCCTGAGCCGCGCACGGCGCAGCACTGTTCACAAACAACGAGGAGACAGCATCATGAACTTCGCATGCAAGGCCCTGGCGGGCGCCGTGACGCTGGCCGGCGCGGCCACGGCAGCAGCTCAGATTTCGGACGATGTGATACGCATAGGCTTCATCAGCGATATGTCGGGCGTGTACCGCGACTACGACGGACCGGCAGGCGCAGAGGCCATACGCATGGCCATCGCGGACATGGGCGGCGCCATCAACGGCAAGAAGATCGAGCTCGTGGCGGCCGACCACCAGAACAAGGCCGACATCGCCGCCGCCAAGGCGCGCCAATGGTTCGACGTGGAACGCTTCGACATGCTGATCGGCGGCGTGAACTCGGGCGCGGCCATTGCCATGGCAGGCGTGGCGCGCGATAAGCGCAAGCCCTATTTTGTGGTCGGATCGGGGGCTTCCAGCCTCACCAACGAGCAGTGTTCGCCCTACACGGTCATGTATGCCTACGACACGGTGGCCATGGCGCGCGGAACGGCCAGCGCCGTGCTCAAGAGCGGCGGCAAGCGCTGGTTCTTCGTGACGGCCGACTATGCCTTCGGCAATGCGCTTCAGGCCGATGCCGCCAAGGTGCTCGAAGCCGGCAGCGGCAACGTGGCCGGTGCGGTCAAGCACCCGCTGGGCGCCAGCGACTTCTCGTCCTTCATGCTGCAGGCTCTGGCGGCCAAGCCCGATGTACTGGCCCTGGCCAATGCGGGTGGCGACACGGTCAACGCGATCAAGTCGGCGGCGGAATTCGGGCTGGCGCAGAAGATGAAGCTGGCGGGCATGATCATCACCATTCAGGACGTGCACGCCCTGGGCCTGAAGACGGCACAGGGCATGTATCTCACCGACAGCTGGTACTGGAACCAGAGCACCGAGGCCAGCGCATGGGCACGGCGCTTCTTCGACAAGCACAAGCGCATGCCCACCTCCTTCCATGCGGGCGACTACTCTGCCACGCTGCAGTACCTCAAGGCCGTGCAGGCCGCGGGCACGGACGATGGCACCAAGGTGATGGAACAGCTCAGGAAGACCCGCTTCAACGACATGTTCGTCAAGGACGGCTGGCTGCGCGCCGACGGCCTGATGGTGCATGACATGCATCTGATGCAGGTAAAGACACCGGCCGAATTCAAAGAACCCTGGGACTACTACAAGGTGGTCGAGACCATCCGGGGCGAGGCCGCCTGGACCACACGCGCCGAGACACGCTGCGCGCAATGGAAGACATCATGAGCGCGGCCGCACCCGCGATACGGCGCGTGGCCGTGGTTGGCACCGGCGTGATCGGTGCCAGCTGGGCTGCGTTCTTCCTGGCGCGCGGCCTTGATGTGATGGCCACCGATCCCGCACCCGGCGCCGAACAGCGCCTGCGCGAAGCGGTGCAGCGCCACTGGCCGACCATGCAACGCATGGGGCTGGTGGATGGAGCCTCGCCCGGACGCCTTCGCTTTGACGCCGAACTTGAGCGTGCACTGGACGGCTGCGACTTCGTGCAGGAAAGCGGCCCCGAGCGCGCCGACTTCAAGGCCGATCTCTATGCGCGCATGGACGCTTCCACGCCGCCGCAGGTACTGCTGGCCAGCAGCAGCTCGGGCCTGCCGGTCAGCGGCATGCAGGTACGCTGCAAGACGCCGCAGCGCGTGGTTCTGGGTCATCCCTTCAATCCGCCGCACCTGATTCCGCTGGTGGAAGTGGGCGGAGGAGAGTCCACCTCGCCAGGCAGCATCCAGCGCGCCATGGACTTCTATGCAGCGCTGGGCAAGCGCCCCATTCATGTGCGGCGCGAAATCGCTGGCCACATTGCCAACCGTCTGCAGGCCGCGCTGTGGCGCGAGGCTTTTCACCTTGTTGACCAGGGGGTGGCCAGCGTCAGCGACATCGACACGGCCATCGCCCACGGCCCCGGCCTGCGCTGGGCGCTGATGGGGCCATTCATGAACCTGCATCTGTCTGGTGGACAGGGCGGCATGCAGCATCTGCTGGAGCACCTGGGCGGCCCCATCGAAAGCTGGTGGCGCGATCTTGGCAATCCGGCCATGACAGCGGCGCTCAAGGACAGAGTGGTGCAGGGCGTGGCAGAGGCGCGCGGCATGCGCCGCGAGGAGGAGCTGGAGCGCACGCGCGACGAACTGCTGACCGACCTGATACGCGCCAAGGCCCAGGGCTCGCTGTTCTGAGCCCACATGGAGGAGCACCCATGCAAGCCATAGACTTCCTGTCCGATCCGCAGCAGGTCGCCCCGCCGCGAAGCCTGCGCATCAATCTCGACGACGGCAGCTTCGTACTGCGATCGCCCGTGGCGCTCAAGCCCTATGCACGTTGCGTGGGCGAGTGGCTGGAACGTTGGGCGTGCGAAACACCCGAGGCCCCGGCCCTGGCCGAACGCACGCCCGACGGCTGCGGCTGGCGCATGCTCCGCTGGGGCGAGCTGCGCGAGGCCGTGGGACGCACGGCGCAGGGGCTGCTGGACCTGGATCTGCCCCCCGGCCCTGTGGTCATCCTGTCGGACAACGCCATCGATCACGCGGTGCTGATGCTGGCCGCCATGCACGTGGGCCGGGCAGCCTGCTCGCTGTCCAGTGCCTACTCGCGCACGGCGCGCGACTTCGGGCGGCTGCGCCAGATGCTCCAGGCGCTGCAGCCTGCGCTGATCTACGCAGCGGACGCGCGCCTTTACGGACCAGCGCTGGCGGCCTGCGAAACCCACGCGCCCTGCGTCTTCAGCGCACATGCGCAGCACTGGCCTGGCGGGCAGGATTTCGAGTCGCTCATGGCCAGACCCGAGACGGCCGCCGTGCGCACCGCCTATGAGGCCATCGCCCCCGACACGCATGCCAAATACCTGCTGACCTCGGGCTCCACAGGCACGCCAAAGGTGGTCATCAACACGCACCGCATGCTGTGCGCCAACCAGCAGCAAATGGCGCAGACCTGGCGCTTCCTCGAGCAGGAAAAACCCGTGCTCGTGGACTGGCTTCCCTGGAGCCACACCTTCGGCGGCAACCACAACCTGCATCTGGTGCTGGCGCACGGCGGCACGCTCTACATCGACGAGGGCCGGCCCGCACCGGGTCTGATCGAGAAGACGGTGCGCAATCTGCGTGAAGTTCGGCCCACGCTGTGGTTCAACGTGCCGCGCGGCTTCGATATGGTGTTGCCGCTGATGGAGGCCGACGACAAGCTGGCGGCGGACATGCTCTCGCGCCTTCGCCTGGCCTTCTACGCGGCTGCGGCGCTGGCCCCCTCGAGCTGGAAGCGGCTGGAGGCGGTAGCCCTGCGCGTGCGCCCGGGCCGCCCCCTGTGGCTGACCACGTCCTGGGGTTGCACCGAGACCTCGCCCGCGATCACCTCGGCCCACTGGCAGCTCGACGGCGCAGGCTGCATAGGTGCGCCGCTGCCCGGACTGGAGCTCAAGTTCGTGCCCAACGGCAACAAGCAGGAAATGCGCGTCAAGGGCGTTTCGGTGTTTCCCGGCTACCGCGATGCAGCGCGCGAAACGGCCGCAGCCTTCGACGAAGAAGGCTACTACCGCATAGGCGACGCTGGCTTCATGGTCGACGAGCTGCGCCCTGAACGAGGCGTCATCTTCAACGGCCGGGTGGCCGAGGACTTCAAGCTCTCCAGCGGCACCTGGGTCTCGGTGGGAACGTTGCGCGTGGAACTGGTGTCACGCCTGGCACCCTGGGTGCAGGACATCGTCATCGCAGGCCACGACCGCGACGAGCTGGGTCTGCTGGTGTTTGCCACGCCCGCAGGCGCTGCCGCCCCCGAAACCCTGGCACAGGCACTGCGCCGCGTGATGCACGAGCAGCGCGACGCAGGCGCGGGCAGCTCGCAAAGCCCCGGCTGCGCGCTGGTGCTGGCCGAGCCGCCGGATGCAGAGGCCGGAGAGATCACCGACAAGGGCTACGTCAACCAGCGCGCGGTGCTGGCGCGGCGCGCCGATGCGGTGCGACGTCTGTTCGCGTCAAAGGATGCATCGGTCATTCGCTGGAACAACTGAAACCATAGCAATCATCGCAAGTCAGTAATCAAAAATTGACTAAGACATTCCAAATTTGATGCATCACAAGCGATGACAGCTATCAGATCAGATGATCGCTGCAGGCGCACCCTGGCCGGCCCAGTGCGCGGCATAGTCGCTGCTGCCCTGTGCGCTGGCGGCCTGGTGCAGCGCCTTGCCTGCGTCATACACCATGGGATAAGCGGGCAGTGCACCCGCATAGTCCCGCCCCAGCTGGTGCAGGCGATTGAACATGCCGCGCGCAGGACGCCCGGAAATGGCGGCGGTAATGGCCGTGTGCTGCGCGCTGTCGCTTTGCAGCTCGGCGCGGTGGCCTGCCAGGACTTAAGTTGCGCCAGCGCTGCGGCGTCGATGGTGTCGGTAGCTTGCTTTTCTGTCATGGCCATCATGGTCGGGACAAGCGCAGCGGCCCGCAATCCGCGTTTTCTTAGGCATGCCTTTGGCCCCCGCTGAAGGCTGGGCTGGCGCATGCTGGCCGCCGCCGCTTTCATTCCCGCGAAGTCCGCCCTTGCGATTGCCGAATGGCGCGGCCCGGCGTTTGCCGGCATGCTTGGTTCCGACTTCTTTCCAACGAACACTGAACGGGAACGGCAAGCCATGGCGCAGAAAATGATGCAGGACAAGGTAGTGGTGGTGACGGGTGCCGGCGGCGGCATCGGGCGCGACATGGCGCTGGCCATGGCGGCCGAGGGCGCCAAGGTGGTGGTCAACGACATCGGCACCTCCACCACGGGCGAGGGCACGGACGCCGGCCCGGCGCAGAAGGTGGTCGATGAGATCAAGGCCGCAGGCGGCCAGGCCGTGGCCAACACCGACAGCGTGGCCGAGGCCGCCAGCGCGGCCCGCATCGTGCAGTGCGCCGTGGACAGCTTCGGCCGCATCGACGGCGTGGTCAACAACGCCGGCATCCTGCGCGACCGGTTCTTCCACAAGATGAGCCTGGAAGAGTGGGACGCCGTCATCAAGGTTCATCTCTACGGCAGCTACTTCATGAGCCGCGCCGCCGCCAACCACTTCAAGGAGCAGGAAAGCGGCGCCCTGGTCCACATGACTTCCACCTCCGGCCTGATCGGCAACCTGGGCCAGGCAAACTACAGCGCTGCCAAGCTGGGCCTGACCGCCCTGTCCAAATCCATTGCGTTGGACATGGCCAAGTTCAATGTGCGCTCCAACTGCATCGCGCCCTTTGCCTGGAGCCGCATGATCGGCTCCATTCCCACCGATACCCCCGAGCAGCAGGCACGTGTGGCCAAGATCCAGCAGATGACGCCCAACAAGATCGCGCCGCTGGCGGTCTATCTGCTGTCCGACCAGGCCAGGGATGTGAACGCCCAGGTCTTTGCCGTACGCAACAACGAGCTGTTTCTGATGAGCCAGCCCCGGCCGCTGCGATCGGTGCATCGCAGCGAAGGCTGGACACCCGAGTTCATTGCCGAGCACGGCATGCCCGCGCTCAAGGCCTCGTTCGTGCCGCTGGACCGATCCGCCGACGTTTTCAGCTGGGATCCTGTCTAGAAAAGCACCCCCTGAGCGGCTGCGCCGCTTCCCCCTCTCTCGCTTCGCGGGAGGGGGACGGCGCCCTCGCCGCGAGGCGGCTCTTGCTCGGCGACCCTGGGTTGGGGTGCGCCGGTTTTGAAGGCTGTTGGTATTGCGCCAGCGCAATCAATTACCGAGATGACCCGTTCCATGACCATTCGCTACGACCACCTGAAACAGCGCCCCTTCGAGCCCGTGCGCCAGCACTATGGCGAGCGCGACACCATGCTCTATGCATTGAGCCTGGGCCTGGGCAGCGATCCGCTGTCGGATGCAGCCCTGCCCTTCTTCTACGAAGGGACGCCGGGCGGGCTGCGCGCCCTGCCCTCGCAGGCCGTGGTGCTGGGCTACCCGGGTTTCTGGGCGCGCGAGGCCGATACGGGCATTGACTGGGTGAAGCTGCTGCATGGCGAGCAGCGCATGCGGCTTCACCGACCCTTGCCGGCCAGCGCCGACGTGGTGGGCCACAACCGCATCACGCACCTGACGGACAAGGGCGAAGGCAAGGGCGCCATCATGGTGACCGAGCGGCGCCTGGAGACCGCCGGCGGCGAGCTGCTGGCCACCGTTCAGCAGGTGAGCTTTCTGCGCGGCGATGGCGGCTACAGCCTGCTGGACGGCGGCCAGCCCAGCGATGCGCCCCTGGAGCCGCTGCGCCCCACGCCCGAGGACCGCGCGCCCGACGTCACCGACACCCAAGCCATACGCCCCGAGGCCGCGCTGCTGTACCGCCTGATGGGCGACTACAACCCGCTGCATGCCGACCCGGCCGTGGCACGCAAGGCCGGCTTCGAGCGACCCATCCTGCATGGCCTGGCCAGCTACGGCCTGGTGGCCCATGCCGTGCTGCGCCAATGCGGCGACCGCAATCCCGCGCGCCTGAAGGCGCTGGATGTGCGCTTCACCTCGCCCGTCTATCCCGGCGAAACCCTGGTCACCGAGATCTGGCGCACGCCCGACCAGCCCTGCCAGCTGCAGTTTCGCGCCCGCGTGCTGGAGCGCGACAAAGTCGTGCTCAGCCATGGCTACGCCGAGCTCGCTTGAATGGACCACCCCTGAGTCGCTACGCGCCTTCCCCCTCTCCTTCGGGAGGGGAGCATACGGGCGGCCGGTGACACCCTAGCTGCGGGGCGGCGCGGCCGGCGTAGGCCCTTGCTCGGTGTCCCTGACTTGGGACATGCCGATTTGAATGCCTCGTCACAGGTGTGCATAGGAGCAAGCAAGACATTCCAGCTTTTTCGAACCCAAGAATCAAACTTCGGCACCATGACTACATCCCCTGAAACCTCCCCCGTATTGACCTCCGTCCAGGACGGCATAGGCACGATCACGCTGAACCGCCCCGAGGCCCGCAACGCGCTCAACCAGGCCATGCGCCCGGCCCTGGCCGCCGCCGTGGCGCAGATGCGTGACGACACGCAGGTGCACACCGTCATCCTCACGGGCGCGGGCGGCGCCTTCTGCTCGGGCGGCGACATCCGCCAGATGATGGATGCCAGCCAGGCCGGCCTGCCCTGGCGCCAGCGCATGCGCAGCCTGCACCAGTGGTTTCCCGAGCTGGTCAACCTCGAAAAGCCCGTGATCGCCGCCGTGGACGGCCCGGCCTTCGGCGCGGGCCTGAGCCTGGCGCTGGCCGCCGACTTCGTGCTGTGCACGCGGCGCGCGAAGTTCTGCGCCGTGTTCGGCCGCATCGGCCTGGTGCCCGACCTGGGCGCCATGCACATGCTGCCGCGCATCGTGGGTCTGCAAAAGGCCAAGGAGCTGGTCTTCACCGCGCGCACCGTGCAGGCCGAGGAAGCCAGGTCGCTGGGCATGGTCTACGAGATCGTGAAAGACAGCGAAGCACTGCAGGCCGCTGCCGTGGCGCTGGCCCGCCGCTTTGGTCAGGCGTCCACGGCCGCCATCGGCATGGCCAAGACGGCCATGAACCAGGCTTTCGAGCTGGACGCACGCGCCATGGCCGAGCTGGAAGCCTATGCCCAGACGATGTGCCGTGGCTCCGACTACCACCAGGAGGCGGTGCAGCGCTTCAAGGACAAGCAGCCCACGCGCTTCGACTGGGACCGCGCGCCATGAGCGTGCTGCCGCCGGACGCACTGCAAGAAAGGCTGCAGGCCCTGATCCGCCCAGGCGACACGCTGTGGTGGGGCCAGGCCACGGCCGAGCCGCTGACGCTCACGCGCGCCGTAGTCGCGCAGCGCCAGGCACTGGCGCGGGGCGGCCGGCTGCGCGTCTTCGTGGGCATGGGCGCATCGGGCACGCTGCAACCGGCACATGCCGACGCCATCGACTTCTTCGGCTATGCGGCCGGCGGCCCGCACCGCGCACTGGCCCAGGCGGGCGTGCTGGACATCCTGCCCAGCCACTACTCCCACCTGCCCAGCCTGATCGACGATGGCCTGCTGCCTGCCGAAGTGGTGCTGCTGCAGCTGTCCCCGCCCGACGCACAGGGCCGCTACAGCCTGGGCCTGGTGCATGAATACCTGCCGGCCGCCATACGCAAGGCACGCGTGCTGATCGGCGAGGTCAACCCCGCCATTCCCTGGACGCATGGCAGCCTGCACCTGCAGGCCGGCGACTTCGCCCTGCTGGTCGATGCCGAACACCCTCCGCAGGGCCAGGCGCGCAGCGCGCCCGGCCCTGCCGAGCAGGCCATTGCCGGCCATGTGGCCGCCCTCATCGAAGACGGCGCCACGCTGCAGGTGGGCGTGGGCAACCTGCCCGAGGCCGTGCTCGCCGCCCTGCACGGCCACCGCGACCTGGGCCTGCACAGCGGCGCTGTGGGCGACGGCATTGCCGCCCTGGCCGAAGCCGGCGTGCTGACCCACGCGCACAAGAGCCAGGACCGCGGCGTGGGCATCGGCGGCATCCTCATGGGGGGCGAATCGCTCAGGCGCTGGGCACACCGCAACCCCGCACTGCAACTGCGCGAGACGCGCTACACGCACGACCCCGAGGTGCTGGCGGCCAGCCACCGGCTGGCCGCCATCAATTCGGCAGTGGAGGTGGACCTCACGGGCCAGATCAATTCCGAGGTGGCAGGCGGCGTCTACGTGGGCGCCGTGGGGGGCGCCGTGGACTTTCTGCGCGGCGCGGCACGCAGCCGCGGCGGCCTGCCCATCATCGCCCTGCCCGCCACTGCCAGGGGTGAGACCCGCATCGTCGTGCGGCTGTCCGGTCCCGTCAGTACGCCGCGCAGCGATGCCGGCCTCATCGTCACCGAACACGGCGTGGCCGACCTGCGCGGCCAGACGCTGTCGCGCCGCGTGAAACGGCTGATCGACATCGCGGCACCGGAGCACCGCGCCGACCTGGAACAACAGGCACATACCCTGCTGCGCCAATGCGGCGCAGCCTTTTCCTGATCCACTGATTCCCAAGGAGACAACACCATGCGCAGAGCCGCCATCGTCACCCCCCTTCGCACGCCCGTGGGCACCTTCGGCGGCAGCCTGCGGCCTGTATCGGTCGAGGAGCTGGCCGCCACCACAGTGCGCGCCGTGGTCGAGAAAAGCGGCATCGACCCCGCACGCATCGACGACGTGGTCTTCGCCCAGTCCTACGCCAGCAGCGAAACGCCCTGCGTGGGCCGCTGGGCCGCGCTGCAGGCCGGCCTGCCGGTAGAGGTGCCGGGCATGCAGCTGGACCGCCGCTGCGGCGGCGGCCTGCAGGCCGTGGTTACGGCGGCCATGATGGTGCAAAGCGGCGCCGCCGATGTGGTGATCGCGGGCGGCGTGGAGAGCATGAGCAACATCGAGTACTACAGCACCGACATGCGCTGGGGCGCGCGCTCGGGCAATGTGCGCTTCTATGACCGCCTGGACCGCGGCCGCGAGCGCTCCCAGCCCGTGGAGCGCTTCGGAAAGATCTCGGGAATGATCGAGACAGCCGAGAACCTGGCGCGCGACTACGGCATCAGCCGCGAGGCAGCCGACGCCTATGCCGTGCGCAGCCACCAGCGTGCGGCTGCAGCCTGGACCGCCGGCCGCTTCAACGATGAAATCGTGCCCGTATCCGTGCCCCAGCGCAAGGGCGAGCCTCTGCTGTTCAGCCAGGACGAGGGCTTCCGCGCCGCAACCACCATGGACAGCCTGGCCAAGCTGCGCGTGCTCATGCCCAATGGAACGGTCACGGCCGGCAACGCCAGCCAGCAGAATGACGCCAGCGCCGCCTGCCTGATCGTGGCCGAGGACAAGCTGGCCGAACTGGGCCTCACCCCCATGGCCGCCATGGTGGGCTGGGCCGCCGCAGGCTGCGAGCCCTCGCACATGGGCATAGGCCCCGTGCCCGCCGTCAAGAAACTGCTGGCGCGCCTGCACCTCACGCTGGACCAGATGGACCTGATCGAACTCAACGAAGCCTTTGCCTGCCAGGTGCTGTCCGTGCTCAAGGGCTGGGAGTGGAACGACCAGGACGCCATCGACCACAAGCTCAACGTCAACGGCTCCGGCATCTCCCTGGGCCACCCCATAGGCGCCACCGGCGTGCGCATTCTGGCCACGCTGCTGCATGAACTTGAACGGCGCAAAGGCCGCTATGGCCTGGAGACCATGTGCATAGGCGGCGGCCAGGGGATTGCGGCGGTGTTCGAGCGGGTGTGAGCTTCCCGCCTCAATCCGCACGCGCGCCCGAAGCCTTCACGCTTGGAGGTGACGGCCAACGCACGCTGGTGGCCGTGCTGGACCAGGTGGTGTTCTCCGGCCTGGGCAATGCCATGTACCTGGTGCGCATGCCCGACCGCCAGCCCACCATGGCAGCGCGCGCCTTCCAGCAGTTCCTGCGCGAGGCCATCGTCACCGCCGCCCCCAGCTGGCAGGCGGGCGCCGAAGAGGCGGGCGCGGACCTGTCTTCCTAGGATTGCCCTAACAGCCGGCAAACCCCGGCTTAGGCAAAAGCAGATTCCCAAGAAGCGCCGGCGTGCGCACCATTGCCTGCATGTCCGGCGCAGACCGGGCGCGCCGCCGTGCAGGCCACGGCAGCGCTTCATTCATTTTTTTCAGGAGACATGCACATGCCTGCCCAACACCGCCGCAAGGCCCTGGCCACCCTGGCCCATGCCCCGCTTCTGGCGTCCCTGGTGACCGCCCTAGCCACCCTGAGCGCCCTGACCGCCCTCCCCGCCGCCGCGCAGGACGCGCAGCCCGTGCGCCTGATCGTGGGCTACTCGGCCGGTGGCCCCGTGGACCAGGGCGCCCGCCTGCTCAGCGTGGCGCTGACCAAGGAGCTGGGCGCCTCGGTGGTGGTGGAGAACAAGCCCGGCGCCAACGCCACCATGGCCGGCAGCGAGGTCGTGCGCGCCAGGCCCGACGGCCTCACGCTGTGGTTCGCGGCCAGCCCCACCATCACCATCAGCCCCAACGTGATGAGCAAGATGTCCTTCGACCCGGTCCGTGACCTCACGCCCGTGGCGCCCGTGCTCAGCTACTACAACGTGCTGGTGGTCAACAACAACGAGCCCTACAAGACCACGGCCGAGCTCGTGGCCTATGCCAAGGCCCATCCGCAAAAGCTCAACTACGGCTCGGCCGGCGTGGGCGGCTCCAACCACCTGGGCGCGCTGCTGTTCGCGCGGCGCAGCGGCATCGAGATGAACCACATTCCCTACAAGGGCAACGCACCGGCCATGACCGACGTGATCGGCGGCCAGCTGAGCATGATGCTGGACATCATCAGCACCGCCAGCACCTACATCCAGGGCGGCAAGGTGCGCGCCGTGGCCGTGACTTCCCCGCAGCGCAATGCCTCGCTGCCCGATGTGCCCACCTTTGCCGAGTCCGGCATCGAAGGCCTCAAGGGCTTCGACGTGGGCGGCTGGTATGGCGTCTACGGCCCCAAGGGCATGTCGCCTGAACTCGTGGCCCGCCTGAACAAGTCCATCAACGCCGCCCTGGCCCAGCCGGAGCTGCGCAAGCGCCTCAAGGAACTGGGCTACGAAGAGTGGACCGGCGCCCCCCAGAAACTGGCCGAGCGCGGTGCAAAAGAACGCGCGATGTGGGCCACCGTCACGCAAGGAATTGTGGTGGACTGACACCCCCTGGGTCGCTTCGCGCCTTCCCCCTGACACCCTCGGTGCGGGGTGGCACTTCCTCGGTGTCTCCGAGTGGGGCCGCACCATTTGCAAAGGCCATGCCATGGCATCCATGAATCAACGAATACACCATCTGCTGGACCGCTGGCTGGCCGAAGCGCCGCAGCGTCCCTTCATCCACCTGCCCGACGGCAGCAGCCTGAGCTTTGCCGACCTGGGCGCGCTGGCGGACACGGCCGAGGCCGAGCTGCGTGCGCTGCAGGTGCGGCCCGGCGACCGCGTGCTGGTCGTGGCCGAGAACTGCCCCGAGCATGCGGCGCTGATCCTGGCCTGCAGCCGCGTGGGCGCCTGGTCCTGCGGCGTAAACGCACGCATGGCGCCCGGCGAGATCGATGCCTTTGCAGCCAAGGCCGATGCGCGCGTGGTGTATTTCACCTCGGCCGCATCGGACAGCGCCAGCGGCCACGCGCGGCGCTTTGGCGCAGGCGACTCGGCACTGGCCGGCATGCAGCACAGCCCCGTGCGCGCTGAGGCGGTGGCCGAATCCGGTGCGCTGCAGGACGAGGTGGCGGCGCTGATCTTCACCTCGGGCACCACGGGCACGCCCAAGGGCGTGATGGTGGGGCATGACGCGCTGACGCTGTTCGCGTGCGTCTCGGCCGCATCGCGCGGCCTGGGTCCGCAGGACCGCAGCTATGCCTTCGTGCCCATGACCCATATCTTCGGCCTGGGCACGGTGCTGCTGGCCTCGCTGCATGCAGGCGCGCAGATGGTGATGCGCCCGCAGTTCGACCCGGCCGACCTGCTGGACGCGCTGGCGCGCCACGGCATCTCGCAACTGCAGGGGCCGCCTGCGCTGTACGCGCGCCTGCTGGCCTATCTGCAGGAGCAGGGCATTGCACACCCGCAGGCGCCAGCGCTGCGCTATGTCTATACCGGCGCAGGACCGCTGGACCTGCCGCTCAAGAAACGCGTGGAGGCCGTCTTCGGCCAGGCGCTGCACCATGGCTACGGCCTGTCGGAATACGCAGGGTCGGTCCACCTCACGCGCCAGGGCGAGCAGCGGCCCGACACCAGCGCCGGCTACGTGGTGGAAGGCGCCGAGGTGCGCGCCGTGGACCCGGCCACGGGCCGCAGCCTGCCGGTGGGCGAGCGCGGCGAGCTGTGGATACGCGGGCGCGGCCTGATGCACGGCTACTTCCGCGATGACCAGGCCACGGCCGCCGTGATGCGCGAGGGCGGCTGGTACGCCAGCGGCGACCTGGGCGAGCTGCATGCCGACGGCGCGCTCTTCGTGGTGGGGCGGCTCAAGGAAATGATCATCCGCTCGGGCTTCAACGTGTATCCGGCCGAGGTGGAACTGGCGCTCAACGAGCTGCCCGGCGTGCAGCGCAGCGCCGTGGTCGGCCGCCCCGAAAACGATGGCAACGAGGAGGTCATCGCCTTCGTCGAGCTGCAGCCCGGCGCCACGCTGGACAACGCTGCCGCGCGTGCCCACCTGCGAGAACGGCTGGCGCCCTACAAGCTGCCCGCCCGCATCGTGCCCCTGGCTGAGCTGCCCACCAGCCCCAACGGCAAGGTGCTCAAGCGCCTGCTGCAGGAACAGGCGCTGCGCGTTTCCTGAGCGCCGCTCAGTCCGCCTGGATGCCGGCCACCTTGACCACCTGGGCCCATTTGCGCAGCTCGCTGCTCAGGCGCTCGCGCATCTGCTGCTGGGTGCCAGAGTCGGCCTCGGCGCCGGCCGTCAGCAGGCGCTCGCGGACGGCGGCATCGCGCAGCGCGGTGTTGAAGTCGGCATTGATGCGCGCCAGCACGGCGGGCGGCGTGCGGGCCGGCGCGAACAGGGCCGCCCAGGAATAGGCCTCGTACTCGGGCAGGCCCGACTCGGCGATGGTGGGCACCTCGGGCAGCATGGCCGAGCGCTGGCGGCTGGCCACGCCCAGCACCTTGATGCGGCCCGACTTGATGTGCTGCAGCGCGCTGGGCGCATCGGCAAACATCAGCTGCACCTGGCCGCCCAGCAGGTCGTTCATGGCCGGCGCGCTGCCCTTGTAGGGAATGTGCTGCAGCTTGATGCCTGCATGCATGTTGAACAGCTCGCCGGCCAGGTGCGTGCCGCCGCCATTGCCCGAGGAGCCGAAGCTCAGCCCGTTGCCGGACTTGGCCAGCGCGATCAGCTCGCGCACGCTGCGGGCGGGCACCGAGGGATGGGCCACCAGGAAGACCGGGAACATGGCGGCAAAGCTCACGGGCGCGAAGTCACGCTCTATGTCGTAGGTCATCTTCGGCTGCAGCGCCGGGTTCACCGCATGGTGGATGGAGCCCACGAACAGCGTGTAGCCGTCGGCAGGCTCCTTGGCTGCGAGGGCCGCGCCCACCATGCCGCCGGCGCCCGCGCGGTTGTCCACGATGCAGGGCTGCGGCCAGATCTCGCCCAGCTTCTGGGTGAAGGCGCGCGCCGTGGTGTCCACCGGGCCGCCGGGCGGAAAGGGCACGATGAAGCGCACGGGCCGCGTGGGCCAGGCATCGGCCGCATGGGCCACCCGGGCTGCGGGAAACAGGCTGCTGGCAGCCAGCGCGCCGCCGGCGGACAGCAGGCGGCGGCGCTGCGAGGAAAAGGAGGAAGACGGCAGGGAAGACGAGGGCATGGCGAAACTCCGGGCAACGGGCGGCGGCTTGCCGCGCGGCCCATTCTGGGCAAGCTGCCCTGCCCCGTGTTTCGCCAATGTGGAAGGCGCGCTTCCAGGGCTCCCAAGCGGTGGAAACCCTGGGGAAGCGGTCGACTCCCGTACAGCCTAGTGGCTGATCATCCAGGGCCGCCGCGAGGGCGCGGACTTTGCGCCGTTGGGCGCCGTCACCGTGGCGCTGCGCCGGCCCGATCCGCAGCAGCCGCAGCCTGCCGGGTGCCTGAGCCGCGCATAGTCATAGTCGCGCGAGCTGGCGGGCTCGTGGCGTGCGCGCTCGTTGGTGTCCATGGCGCGGCGCGTGCCGTCGGCCATCAGCGCCAGCCGGGGCGCAGCGGCCAGAACGCGTGCGGACGCCGTGCCGCAGCCCGGGCAGGCCGCCGGCTCGTCGCGCAGGCGCAGCGGCCGCAGGGCCTCGAAGCCGCCGCATTGCGCGCAGTCGTAGTCGTAGGTGGGCATGGGCGGGCTCCTTGGCGTCAGCGCAGGTCGGGGGACAGGGGCATGTCGATGCTGCCGTCGAACTGGACGACCGGCCCCGCCGCGTTGGGGTTGATGTCGAAGTCGAAGATGCCCGTGGGCAGCCACAGCGTGGCGCAGGAGTTGGGCACGTCCACCACGCCGCTGATATGGCCTTGCACAGGCGCCGTGCCCAGGATGGAATACGCCTGGGCGCCGCTGTAGCCGAACTTCTTCAGGTATTCGATGGCGTTCAGGCAGGCCTGGCGGTAGGCCACGTTGACATCCAGGTAGTGCTGTCTGCCGCTCTCGTCCACCGAGATGCCCTCGAAGATCAGGTAGTCGTCATAGCGCGGCGTGATGGGGCTGGGCTTGAAGATGGGGTTCCTGATGCCGTACCTGGCCATGCCGCCCTTGATGAGGCCGACCTTCATGTGCACCCAGCCGGCCATCTCGATGGCGCCGCAGAAGGTGATCTCGCCGTCGCCCTGGCTGAAGTGCAGGTCGCCCACGCTCAGGCCGGCCCCGTCCACATAGACCGGGAAGAACACCTTGGCGCCGCGCGAGAGGTCCTTGATGTCGCAGTTGCCGCCGTGCTCGCGCGGCGGCACGGTGCGTGCGCCTTCGGCTGCGGCCTTGTCGCGGGCCTCGCCGCGCATCTGGCCCATGTGGGCCGTGCCGGCCGACGGCGGGTTGGCCAGGCCGGGCACGCGCTCGGGATCGGTGGCGATCAGGGCGCGCTCGCGCTCGTTCCACATCTCCAGCATGGGCCGGTCAGGCAGGCAGCCGATGAGGCCGGGATGGATGAGGCCGGGGAAGTTCACGCCCGGGATATGGCGCGAGCTGGTGAACATGCCCTTGAAGTCCCAGATCGATTTCTGGGCCGAGGGGAAATGGTCGGTCAGGAAGCCGCCGCCATTGTTTTTGGAGAAAAAACCGTTGAAGCCCCAAAGGCTGTCGGGCTTGGCGCCGATGTCCAGCAGGTCCACCACCAGCAGGTCGCCGGGCTGGGCGCCCTTCACGCCCACGGGGCCGGACAGATAGTGCACCGTGGTCAGGTCGATGTCGCGCACATCGTCGGCGCTGTCGTTGTTCTTGATGAAGCCGCCGGTCCAGTCGTAGGTCTCCAGGATGAAGTCGTCGCCGGGCTGGACCCAGCAGGCCATGGGAATGTCCGGGTGCCACCGGTTGTGGACCCTTTCGTTGTCGGTGGGCGGGCGGTTCAGGTCAACCTTGATCAGCGTATCCGTCATGTGCAAAAGCCTCCTGGGTGGGTGGGGATCGACAGCGGAGAACGGGCCGGGGTGCGGCACGCCATTGCCGGCCTTCCTGTGGCGCCACGCCGTGCCAAAGCGGCAGCGCGCACTCGGTGCGCCGGCAGGCGGCGCAGGGCGGGTATGAAGAAAAGGCCGGGAATGCATAAACACCATAGCAGCCGTGCCTGCCGGCCCGCCTAGGCAGCAACCCTGGGTTGACAGCCGGACGCCGGCGCTGGTGAAGCCACCCTTCCAGATTGGCGAATTGAAGCGGCCCCGCGATGCGGGCATGCTGGCGGACAGCCGCTGCCCTGCATGCCGCCGGGCGCAGCGCCAAGAACACAAAGAATGGAAACACCGCCCATGCACCTGAGCGCACAGACCCACTACCAGGCCGAACTCGATGCCGGCCGATTCGCCATCCAGCAATGCACGGCCTGCCAGCAACATGTGTTCACCCCCCGAGAGCTGTGCCCGCACTGCGGCGCCAGCCCGCTGCGCTGGGTACGCCCCAGCGGCCAGGGCACGGTCTACTCCACCACCACCATCGCCCGCAAGCCCGAAGCCGGCGGTGACTACAACGTGGCGCTGATCGATCTGGATGAAGACGTGCGCATGATGAGCCGCATCGAGGGCATTGCACCCGAGCACGTGCTGATCGGCATGCGCGTCACTGCCCGGACGATCCAGCACAACGGCAAGGGGCTGGTCGTATTCCAACCCGCCGTCAATGCACCAGGAGAGGTCGCATGAGCGTTTCCCTGCCTTCATCCAGCCTGGACGCCGCAGCCGCGAATCGTGCCCTGCGCGGCAAAGTGGCCATTGCCGGCGCTGCCACCTATGGCTGCGGCGAAGCCCCCGGCATGGACGATATGACGCTGCTGGTACGTGCTGCCCACGCTGCCGTGGCCGATGCCGGCCTGAGCATGCAGGACATCGACGGCCTTGCCACCTGCAGCGTCACCGCCAGCATGTGGGCCATGCCGGTGATCGAACATCTGGGCATCAATCCCAGCTACATCGACGGCACCATGCTGGGCGGCAGCAGCTTCGTGGCCCATTTGCTGCCCGCCATGCGCGCGCTGGAAGCCGGCCAGTGCAAAGCTGTGCTGATCTGCTACGGCAGCGCCCAGCGCTCCGGTTCCGCAGGCCGCAAGGACATCGTGGCCGCGCGTCGTGCCATGGACCCCCAGCCTTATGAACACCCTTACGAGCCGCTGCTGCCAGCCTCGGCCTATGCGCTGGCCGCCCAGCGCCATATGCACCAGTACGGCACCACGCGCGAGCAGCTGGCCGAGGTGGCGGTAGCGGCCCGTGCCTGGGCTCAGCTCAACCCCGAAGCCTTTATGCGTGACCCGCTCACCATCGACGATGTGCTGAAGGCGCGCATGGTCTCCAGCCCCCTGGGCGTGCGCGACTGCTGTCTGGTCACCGACGGTGCCGGCGCCATCGTGCTCACCCGCGCGGACCGTGCCAAGGATCTGCCACAGCCCCCCGTCTACATCCTGGGCAATGCCACGGCCTGCTGGAACCGCCAGATCTCCTGCATGCCCGATCTGACCGTGACCTCGGCCACCCAATCCGGCCGGCAGGCCTTTGCCATGGCGAAGCTGACGCCAGCCGACATGGACATGGCCCAGCTGTATGACGCATTCACGATAAACACCCTCCTGTTCCTGGAAGACCTGGGCTTTTGCCGCAAGGGCGAGGGAGGTGCCTTTGTGCAAGGCGGCGCCATCGCCCCCGGCGGCCGTCTGGCCGTGAACACCAATGGCGGCGGCCTGTCCTGCGTCCACCCGGGCATGTATGGCGTGTTCCTGCTGATTGAGGCCGTGCGCCAGCTGCGCGGCCAGGCCGGCCTGCGGCAGCTGGCACGCCACCGCACGGCCGTGGTCCACGGCAACGGCGGCACGCTGTCAAGTCAGTCGACAGCAATCCTCGGCACTGCCGAGGCTCTCACCCCCTGAGTCGCTACGCGCCTTCCCCCTGTGGCACGGCGCCTCTCTACTCGCTTCGCGAGGGAGGGGGACGACACCCTCGGTGCGGGGCGGCGCGGCCGGCTTAGGCCCTTCCTCGGTGTCCCTGGCCCGAGCCACGCCGGTTTCATACGCCACAGACGGTGCGATGGGCGTAATGAACAACTCACAAGACAAGGAGATACACCGCAATGATCCGCGACCCAGAAACCCTCGAAGCCCTGCTGGACAGCGTGCGCCGCTTTGTGCGCGAGCGTCTGGTGCCTGCCGAAAACGAAGTGGCCGACACTGACGAAATCCCCGCCGCCATCGTGCAGGAGATGCGCGATCTGGGCCTCTTCGGTCTGACCATTCCCGAACGCTTCGGGGGTCTGGAGCTGAGCATGGAGGAAGAGGTCCGTGTGCTGCTGGAGCTGTGCCAGACTGCGCCGGCGTTTCGCTCCGTCATCGGCACCACCGTCGGCATTGGCTCACAAGGCATTCTGATGGATGGCACGCCCGAGCAGCAGGCGCAGTGGCTGCCCAGGCTTGCCACCGGCGAGGTGATTGCCTCGTTCGCACTGACCGAGCCAGAAGCCGGCTCTGACGCGGCATCGCTGCGCACCACAGCGATCAAGAACGGCGACCACTACATCGTCAACGGCACCAAGCGCTTCATCACCAATGCTCCGCACGCAGGCATGTTCACGCTGATGGCCCGCACCAACCCCGAGGACAAGAGCGCGGGTGGTGTGTCCTCCTTCATCGTCGACGCCAGGTCTGCGGGCATCAGCTTTGGCAGATACGACAAGAAGATGGGCCAGCGCGGCGCCCACACCTGCGATGTGATCTTTGACAACGTCAAGGTGCCTGCCGCCAATCTGATCGGCCTGCAGGAAGGCAAGGGTTTCAAGACCGCCATGAAGGTGCTTGAGAAAGGCCGCATCCACATTGCCGCCGTGGCCGTGGGCTGCGCCAGGCGCATTCTGCGCGATGCTCTGCAGTACGCGCTGGAGCGCAAGCAGTTCGGCCAGGCGATCTGCGACTTTCAGCTGGTGCAGGCCATGCTGGCCGACAGCCAGGCCGAGCTGTACGCGGCCGAGTGCATGACGATCGATGCGGCCCGCCGCCGTGACGACGGCAGCAATGTGTCGACCGAGGCCTCCTGCGCCAAGATGTTCGCCACCGAGATGTGCGGCCGCGTGGCCGACCGCGCGGTGCAGATCCTGGGAGGGTCTGGCTATATGTCCGAATACGGCATCGAGCGCTTCTACCGCGATGTGCGCCTGTTCCGGTTGTACGAGGGCACGACGCAGATTCAGCAGATCATCATTGCCCGCAACATGGTGCGCGAAGCCCGCGCCAACGCATGAGCATCCTCAACCCTCCGACCGCAATGCCCGCAGCATCCGGCCATGAGCGCAGCGCATTCATGCGCCTGCTGGGCGCCTGCCAGGTGGCCGATGCGCCCCCCGGCACGGTCCAGATACGACTGCCCGAGTTGCGCGAGGAACTGCTCAACCAGCTGCCTGCCGCCCACGGCGGCGTGCTGATGAGCCTGCTGGATTCGGTGATGTCGCGCGCTGCCAGCGCACTGCCAAAGGCGCCATCTCAGACCGCCGTGACGGTAGAGATGAGCAGCCGCTTTCACCGTCCCGGTCGCGGCGGCCTGCTGGCCGAGGGCTGGGTAGTGCAAGCCAGCCTCAGCCTGTGCAGCTGCGCCGCCAGGATCACCGACGCACAAGGCACGCTGGTGGCTACCGCCCAGGGCACGTTCAAGTACTGGAAGGCCCCCACCACACTGGAAAAGTGAGCACCCCCCGCTCATGGAATCATGGCTTTGGGCCTGCATCGCCTTGAAACCTTGAATCCACAAGCGCAGCACGCTCTGTTTTTATTTAGTAAGTGTTTGCGCTGCCTAGAGCAGCTCGCCGGTATCGGACTCTCCCGCAGCATCGATCACCAGCAGCTGCACCAGCTCCTTGGCAAAACTGGGCAGCGCATCCAGGCTGCGCATGCAGATCTGCATATCGCGTACCGACCAGGCATCCGACAGCGGCACGATGGCGATGTTCATGACTGCCGCATGGCGGCTGGCCGCCGACTCCGGCAGCACGCCCACGCCCACGCCGGACTCGATCATGCGGCAAGCCGTCTCGAAGTTGCCGACCTGGATGCGCTGCTTGATGGGCTTGTGCAGATGGTCCGAGGCCTGACGCAGAAAAGCATGGATGGCGCTGGACTCGTGCAGGCCCACATAGTCCAGATCCAGCGTGTCGGAAAACGCCAGCTGCATCACCCCATCCAGCGCATGCCCCCTGGGCACCACCAGCACCAGCCTGTCCTTGCGATAGGGCAGGGTTTCCAGGTTCTCGGTGCGCACCAGACCGGCCACGATGCCGATGTCGGTCTGCCCTTCGGTCACGGCGCGCACGATGTCGTGGGACAGACGCTCGCGCAGGTCCACATTCACATCCGGATTGCGGCCCAGAAACTCGCGCAATACCGGCGGCAGGAATTCGCTCAGCGAAGTGGTGTTGGCATACACGCGCAGATGGCCCTTGATGCCACGCACATACTCCTGCATGTCGCCGCGCAGGTGCTCGATCTGGCTGAGCACCATGCGCGCATGGGCCACAAACGCCTGGCCTGGCGGCGTCAGGGTCACGCCCTGGCTGGTGCGGTAGAGCAGCTTGGTGCCGATGCTGTCTTCCAGATTCGTGATGCGCGTGCTGGCCGCCGGCAGCGAAATGCACGAGAGTTCGGCGCCACGAGTCATGCTGTTGGCCTCCGCGATATGGGTCATCAAGCGCAGGTCTACGAGGTCAAAGTGCATGGACATGGCTGCATTGTATGAACGCAGCCAGTGATCGGCTGTCGCGGATTGGCGCGGCTGGCCCGGATAAACCCGGCTTCCACAAATGCGAAACACGCGACTGCCGGGCTTGCCTACGATGGCTGCCAGCCCTCTATCCGGACCCAATCTCTTCATGACCGCTGCTGCTGTTTCCTCCGCCACTGCCCGCACAGGTGCCCTGAGCCATCTGCGCGTGCTCGATCTCTCACGCGTGCTCGCCGGCCCCTGGTGCACACAGAATCTGGCCGACATGGGCGCCGACGTGATCAAGATCGAAAAGCCTGGCGAAGGCGACGACACGCGCCACTGGGGGCCGCCCTTTTTCCCCGATCAAGATGGCCGGCCCACAACCCAAGCCTGCTATTTCGCGGCCTGCAACCGCAACAAGCGATCGGTCACGGTCGACATGGCAACCCCGGAAGGCCAGGCCATCATCCGCGAGCTGGCCATGCAAAGCGACGTGCTGGTGGAGAACTTCAAGACCGGCGGCCTGCAGCGCTACGGCCTGGACTACGCCAGCCTCGCGGCCCTCAACCCCCGTCTGATCTACTGCTCCGTCACCGGCTTCGGCCACACCGGACCCTATGCGCCGCGCGCCGGCTACGACCTGCTGGTGCAGGCCATGAGCGGCCTCATGAGCATCACGGGCCGCGCCGACAGCGAGCCCGGCGGCGGCCCGCTGCGCGTGGGCGTGGCCGTGATCGATTTGTTCACCGGCATGTATGCCACCACGGCCATCCTGGGCGCCGTGGAGGCGCGCCACCACACGGGCCGGGGCCAGCATATCGATATGGCGCTGCTGGACGTGGCCATGGCAGTGCTGGCCAACCAGGGCACAGGTTTCCTGAACACCGGGAGCATTCCGGGCCGCCAGGGCAACACCCACCCCAGCGTGGTTCCTTATCAGGACTTTCCCACGGCCGACGGCAATATGCTGCTGGCGATAGGCAACGACGGCCAGTTCGCACGCTTTTGCGAAGCGGCCGGCGTGGCCTGGCACCAGGACGCGCGCTTCACCACGAACGCGGGCCGGGTCATTCACCGCGTGGAGATCGTGGCCATGATGTCCGAGCTGACCCTCAGCCGCAGCACGGCCGACTGGATCGCGTTGCTGGAAGCCAGAGCCGTGCCCTGCGGCCCCATCAACAACATCCGTCAGGCCTTTGAAGACCCCCATGTGCAGGCACGTGGCCTGCGCATCACGCAGCAGCGCTACCCGGATGGACCGCTGCCGCAGGGCGAGTGCATCAACCAGGTGGTCACCACGGCCAGCCCTCTGCGCCTGTCCGACACTCCGGCCACGCTGCGTTATGCGCCTCCAGCCATGGGCCAGCACACCGAGGAGGTGTTGCGTGAAAGACTGCAGCTCGACGCTGCGCAACTGCAGGCGCTGCGCGGCAGGGGGGTGCTGTAGAGCGGAAAAGCGGCCGAACCTAGGCCACGGCCTGCTCCAGCTCCTGCGCCAGCGTGCGCACGAGTTCGGCGGCGGGCATGGCGCGGGCCAGCGGTGCGCCCTGGCCGGCCCAGTGCGCGGCATAGTCGCTGCTGCCCTGCGCGCTGGCGGCCTGGTGCAGCGCCTTGCCCGCGTCATACACCATGGGATAGGCGGGCAGCGCTCCCGCATAGTCCCGTCCCAGCTGATGCAGACGGTTGAACATGCCGCGCGCAGGGCGTCCGGAAATGGCTGCGGTGATGGCCGTGTGCTGAGCGCTGTCGCTTTGCAGCTCGGCGCGGTAGGCCTGGCTGGCTGCGGATTCAGGACAGAGGATGAAGGCCGTGCCCATCTGTACGGCACAGGCTCCGAGCTGCAGAGCTGCGGCAATGCCTGCACCGTCCATGATGCCGCCTGCAGCGACCACGGGCAGGCGGGACTCGCGCGCCAGCAGCCGCACCAGCGCCAAAGTCCCCATCAGAGTGTCCTGCTCGGGCACGAAAGCGCCGCGATGGCCGCCCGCCTCCATGCCCTGGGCCACGATCACATCCACCCCGGCCTGCTCGATCTGGCGCGCCTCATCGAGACTGGTGGCACAGGCCAGCGTGGTGATGCCGGCGGCGCGCAAGGCATCGACAAAGCCCTGCTCCGGCAGGCCGAAATGAAAGCTCACCACAGCGGGACGCAGCTCCAGCAGCATGGCCTGCAATCGCGCATTGCCCAGTGCAGACTCGTAGATGCAGCGCAGGCCAGACGGCACGGACGCGCCGTAGCGCTCGAACTCCGGCGCCAGATAGCGCAGCCACTGCGCTTCGCGCTCTGCATCTGCTACCGGCGCACGGTGGCAGAAGAGGTTGACGTTGAAGGGGCGATCGGTCAGCGCACGCGTCTGTTCGATGTGCTGGCGCGCCTGCTCAAGGCCGTAGGCGCCTATGCCGACCGAACCCAGGGCGTATGCATTGCTCACGGCAGCTGCCAGCTGCGGGGTTGAGGTCCCGGCCATCGGGGCCTGAATGATGGGATGCTGCAGACCCAGGCCTGTCATCCATGAAGGTAGTTTGCTCATCGCACGTCTCCTAGTTGTCACTTCTCGATATGGATCATTGCGCCGCGCGGGCAAGGCGGCTGGAGGCCACCAGCAGCGCCCCCAGGCCCAGCGCCGCGCAGCCCAGCACGAACAGCTGGCGATAGCTGCCACTGCTGGCGTAGACAAATGCCATCAGATAGCCGGAGCTGGCCTGCAACAGCGCAAATGCCGCCGTGGCATAGCCCCACATTTTCTTGTGCCGGCCGGGGCCAATGAGCTGCATCAGATAGCCCGAAGTAATGGCCGCCATGCCCGGCGACAGCGCCCCCACCACAAAGCCCGACAGCGCATGGCCGCCGAAACCGGCCCAGACCAGCGGCAGGCCGATGGCCACGGCCTTGAGGGCATAAGCGCCCGTGGTCGTTCCCCACCAGCCCCAGCGCGTGGCACAGTAGGCCGCGCACAACGGCCCGACCATCGCTCCAAGCCCGAAGAATGCCCATTGCGTCGATGCATAGGCGCCGCCCAGCTGCAGCTCGCGATCCAGGTAGTCCACCCAGAACACGGTGTGCGGCACAAAGCCGAAGGCGTCGCAGGCATAGGCAGTCAACACCAGGATCACCGCCAGGCTCCAGGGCGTTGCCCCGGAAGTTGCGGCCGTCGCCGTGGGCTGGACCGCCACCGGCGCATGCAGGGGAATCTGGCGCGCAGCATGCCGGCCGCTGTAAAGCGCCAGCGCACATAGCGCCGTCAGCGCCCACCAGACGGCGCTCAGGCTGCTGCGCGCAAACATGGGCACCAGCGTGGCGGCCAGCAAGGCACCCACGCCAATGCCGCAGAACATCAGCGGCCCCAGCGTGGCGCGGCGCGACGGCGCGGCGGCAGCCATGGCCACCGACGGGCCCAGCACCATCAGCGCGGCCCCGGCAATGCCCGAGATCAGCCGCCAGACAAAGAACAAGGCCATGGGCTGGGGCAGGCTGCAGCCCGCAAAGCTGAGCATCACGGCCACCCAGCAGATCACCAGCACGCGCAGCGCGCCCATGCGCTCGGCCAGCGGCGCGGCGACCAGGGCCCCGATCAGATAGCCGAGCAGATTGGCGGCGCCCAGATATGCCACCTGCTCGCCGCTGAACCAGCCCGCATGCACCATCTGCGGCATCAGCGCCGTATAGGCGAAACGGGCCAGGCCGACGCCGCTCAGGGTGGCCATGAAGCCGGTCAACAGCAGGGGAAGTTCTTTGCGCTCGATCACAGCTCGGGTTATGGAGGGGAATTGGCATCAAGCCTAAACGCTGCGACTCGATCATGTCCAATGATTCAAAATGATGACTTGCATCTCAATTCAAGATATTGGAGCCGCAATGCAACTCAAATCCCTGCGCATGTTTGAAGCCGTCTGCGAAAGCGGCAGCTTTGGTGCCGCTGCCCAGCGGCTGCACACCGTGCAATCCAATGTCACGGCCCATATCAAAAAGCTCGAGGACGAAGCAGGCGTGCAATTGCTGATGCGGGCCAGCCCGGTCTTTCCCACTCCGGCCGGACGCACGCTGCTGGAGTCTGCGCGGCAGATGCTGCAGTCGCACGACCAGGTGCTGGCCATGCTGCAAGCCCGGCAATTTGCAGCCGGACAGGTCAAGGGCGCCTTGCGCATAGGCTCGATGGAAACCACGGCTGCCCTGCGTCTGCCGCCACTGCTGGCCGAGTTGCGCAAGCAGCATCCGGATATCGACCTGGAACTGGACGCCCAGCCCAGCGCCGCATTGCTGATGGAGCTGGCGGCCGGCCGCATCGACTGTGCCTTCATCAACGGCGCCGCACCGCAAAACGAGCTGCAATCCTGGCCCGTGTTCCGCGAAGAGCTGGTGCTGGTCAGCGGACAGCCGCTGACGCGCTTCCCCACCGCCGCAGAGTTCAGCAGCGCCGTGTTTCTGGCCTTTCGCCAGGGCTGCAGCTATCGCCAGCGGATCGAGCTGCTGATGGCCTCTATGGGTGTGACGGCGGTACGCATCATGGAGCTGGGCATGCTGGACACCATCCTCGGCTGCGTGGCCGCCGGTATGGGCTATGCACTGCTGTCGCGCTCGCTGGTCGAAGCCCAGCAGCAGCGCTTTGGCGTGCACTGGATGACGCTGCCCGGCAAGAGCGGGCAGGAGCTGGCCTTTGTCGACACCTGTTTTGTGACTGCTGCCGTACAAGGCTGGTCGCCGGCACTGCATGCATTTGCGCAGGTACTGGGTGTCCATCCACATGCCACACAGGCACAGCCCGTGGCACTGGCTCTTGCCGCCTGAGGGCGGCAGGACATCACGGCTGCATCAGTGCGCGGCGGTATTGCAATGCCTCGGCCAGATGGGCTTGCGTGATGGCATCCGAGTCCGCCAGATCGGCAATGGTTCGCGCCACCTTCAAGGCCCGGTGCGTGCCGCGTGCCGACCAGCCAAGGCGCGCTGCAGCCTTGTGCGCAAAGGTCAGCGCCTCGGGCTCCAGCTGCAGATGCGTGTCGAGCTGCACCCCCTGCAACTGATGATTGGGCAGGCCCTGGCGCAGCAAGGCCTTGTCCCTGGCTGCACTCACGCGTTGCTGCACGGCAGCGCTGCTCTCCCCTTCGGGCGCAGCCAGAAGCTCCTCGGGCGACAGTGCCGCCACCTCCACATGCAGATCGATACGGTCCAGCAAGGGCCCGCTGATGCGTGCCTGATAACGTGCCACCTGGTCGGGGGAGCAGCGGCAGGCCCTCACGCGCGAGCCCCAGTAGCCGCAGGGGCAGGGGTTCATGGCTGCCACCAGTTGGAAACGAGCCGGAAACTCCGCCCTCTGCACGGCCCGCACGATGGTGATGCGCCCGGTCTCCAGCGGCTCGCGCAGGGCCTCCAGGGCACTGCGCGCGAACTCGGGCAGCTCGTCGAGAAAAAGCGCCCCGCAATGGGCATATGAAATCTCGCCGGGCCGCGGCGGCGAGCCGCCGCCGACCAGCGCGACGGAGCTGGCCGTGTGATGGGGAGCGGCAAACGGCCTCTGACGCCACAACTGCGGCGTGAAACGACCGCTGAGGCTGGCAATGGCGGCGGCTTCGAGGGCTTCCTCATCGGTCATGCCGGGCAGCAAACCCGCAAAGCGCTGGGCCAGCATTGATTTCCCAGAACCCGGAGGGCCGATCATCAAGACGCCGTGAGCTCCGGCAGCTGCAATTTCAAGAGCACGCTTGGCCTGCATCTGGCCGCGCACCTCCCGCAGATCCAGCGACTGCAAAGAAGCTTCAGCAGGTCTGGAGTGCACCCGCTGCCAGCCCTCCACGCCATCGCCCTGCTCCGACGGGGCGGCGTCATGCGCGATGAACTGCCTGACCACATCCAGCAGATGCACAGCGCCGAAGACTTCGATAGCCGGCACGAAAGCGGCCTCCAGCGCACTGTCTGGCGGCAGGACCAGCCGCACGCGCTGTTGCTGACGCTGCAAGGCCAGCGCCGTAGCCAGGGCTCCGCGTACCGGGCGCAGGGCACCTGTCAGGGACAGCTCTCCTGCAAACTCATAATCGGCGAGCCGCTGTGCATCGATCTGCCCGCTGGCCGCCAGAATTCCCAGCGCTATCGGCAAGTCAAAGCGGCCTGAGTCCTTGGGCAGATCTGCCGGAGCCAGATTGACCGTGATGCGCTTGTTGTTCGGGAACTCCAGCCCCGCATTGACAATGGCTGCACGCACGCGCTCGCGGGCCTCCTTGACCTCCACATCCGCCAGGCCCACCAGCGTGAACGAAGGCAGTCCGTTGGCCAGATGGACCTCCACCGTGACGGCCGGTGCCTGCAGGCCCAGCAGGGCACGACTTTGAACCAGAGCCAGACCCATCACGCCCCTCCCTTTCCAGCCGGACTGTAGGGCCTAGCGTATGCGCGGGCGGCTCAAACAGGCAATAGGGGTGTGCACAGGCCGTCAGCCGGTGGCGTCATCGCGGGCGGGCTGCTTGCCCGCGGCCCGGCCACGACGTCGTTCGGCCTTGGGAAAGCTGCCCTGCTCCTGCATGAGCGCCGCCCTGGTACGCACGCGCTCGAACACCTGCGACAACACCTGAAGCTCGGCATCGCTGCAATCGCTCAGCAGCTCCTGGTTGATCGCCTGTATCTGCGGAAACAGCTGGGTGTGCAGCGCCAGCCCGGCGGCCGTCAGCTGCACCATGGCCTGGCGCCCGTCGCCGGCCATGCCCTGCTTGTGCAGCAGCCCCTTGGCAATCAGGGTGGAGATGGTCCGCGAGGTGCGCGTGCGATCGAGCTGCGCCAGTTCTGCGAGCCCAGAGGGCTGCATGGCGCCCTTGGTGGCCAGCAGGCCGATCATGCGCCACTCGCGCCGGGTGATGCCGAAGCCGCCCTCGCACAGGCGCACCACCATGGTCCCGGTCGAGCTCATCAGTCGGGCCAGATGGTAGAGGAACAGATCGTCCAGCTCGGACGGCTGCCGCCAGGGGTGGCTCTGCACCTTGGTCATGGGTGTTGTGGGTTTTCTCTAGGAATGATGGATTAGATCCATTATCGAGTCACTGCTTACAGTGGCTGCAAAGAAAACGACAGGAGACACCATGCCTTGCACCCGTATCGCCCGCAGCGCTCTGGCCGGGCTGGCGGCCGCAGCGCTGCTGCTGCCGGCTGCCCATGCTGCCGACAGCTGGCCCGCCAAGCCCATACGCATCATCGTTCCCACGCCGCCCGCCGGCCCTTCCGACATTGCCGTGCGCCCGCTCGCAGCAGCCGTGCAGAAGGCGCTCGGACAGCCCGTGATCGTGGAAAACCGGGCCGGGGCCAACGGCAATATCGGGGCTGCCGAGGTCGCCCGCGCCCCGGCCGACGGCTACACCTGGCTGTGGACCATGGACCCGGTGCTCACCGTCAACAAGCATATCTACAAGAACATCGGCTACTCCAGCGATGCCATCGTGGTGCTCAATGCCGCCGCCAGGTTCTCGCAGACCCTGATCTGCACCCCCGGCCTCGGCTTCAAGTCCGTCAAGGACATGCTGGAGACCGCCAGGGCACGCGAGCTGACCTATGCCACGGGCGGCGCGGGCTCGCCCGGCCACCTGGTCATGGAGTCGCTGCTGTCGGCAACCGGCGTGAAGATGGTGCATGTGCCCTACAAGGGGCCGGCACCGGCCATGCAGGATCTGATGGGCGGCCAGGTGGACTGCGGCTTCCTGGCCGCACCCACGGTGCTGCCCCAGATCCAGAGCGGCCGGGTCACCGCGCTGGCCACCACGGGGCGCACGCGCTCGCCCCTGCTGCCGGCGCTGCCCACGATTGCCGAGTCGGGCTACCCCGATTTCGACGGCACCTACTGGCTGCTGCTGGCGGCGCCCAAGGGTGTTCCTGCCGAGATCCAGAAGCGCTTTCTCGCCGCCATGGATGCCGCCATCCGCTCGCCACAACAGCAGGAGCGGGTCAGGTCCGTGGATATCGAGATGGTGGGCAGCAGCCCCGAGCAGGCCCAGGCCAGGGTGCGCGAGATCTCGGGCAAATGGGAAGCGCTGGCCCGCAAGATCAATCTGAAACCCGATTGAGGCCGCTGCCGGCACGCACTTACACTGCCCAATTTCCCATCAGCAATGGCGTGAGACCGCAGCGCGGATCACAGACCAGGAGAGACATGACGATGCAAAGAAGAATCTTCGGCAAGCTCGCGGCAGGGCTCGGCCTGAGCGCTGGATTGCTGGGCAGCGGCGCGCTGCAGGCCCAGGAGAGCCATGCCCTGTTTCCCAACAAGACACCGCTGCGCATGGTGGTCGGCTATCCGCCCGGCGGCGCCACCGACCGCGTGGCACGCATCGTGGCCGACCGGCTGCAGGTCCGATTGGGCAGCCCGGTCATCGTGGAAAACAAGCCCGGCGCGGGCGGCCGTCTGTCGGCCCAGTACGTGAAGAACGCGCCCGCCTCCCAGCCCGCCGTGCTGCTGGCCAATCCCGCCGTGATGGTGGTGGCGCCGCTGGTGTTTCCGGACTCCGGCTACGACCCGGAAAAGGACTTCCGCCCCATCAGCGAGGTGAACCGCTACGAGTTCGGCCTGGCCGTGGCCAGCGCCGTGCCCGTGAAGGAGCTGTCGCACCTGCTGGCCTGGCTCAAGGCCAATCCGCAGCAGGCCAATTTCGGCGTGCCGGCCACGGGCAGCCTGCCGCACTTTTTCGCACTGATGCTGGGCGAGACCGCCAAGGTGCCGGTCGAGGTCGTGGGCTACAAGGGCTCTGGCCCGCTGCTCACCGACCTGATGGGCGGGCAGATCCCCATTGCCGTGGACACTTTCGACACCCAGATTGCCCAGCACGAAGCAGGCAAGCTGCGCGTGCTGGCCACCTCGGGCGAGCGCCGCAGCACCATGGCGCCCGGCATTCCCACGCTCAAGGAGCTGGGCGTGAACCTGGTCGGCACGGGCTGGAATACCTTGTTCGCCCCTCAGAGCATGGCGCCGGCCACGGTGCAGCGCCTGTCGCAGCTGGTGCAGGAGGTGATGAAGGAAACCGACACGCAGCACAAGTTCGCCGCCTCCAACCTGGTACCCGTGGTCAGCAGTGCGCAGGACACGGAAAAAATGCTCAAGGCCTACCGCGCGCAATGGGCGCCGGTGGTGCAGCGCTCGGGTTTCAAGCCCTGATATTTGAGGAGCGCCTATCGCTTGCCGCCAAACATTTTCAGCATCAAATCTATTCAGAATCCTTGCATAACAAGCGATAGAAGCTCCTGTTTTTGAATGTTCCCCGCTCTCCCATGACCGACTCCCGTCCCAATCTGATCTTCATCCTGGCCGATGACCTCGGCTATGCCGACCTGGGCTGCACCGGTGCGCGCGATGCGCACAACAACGCCACCGATGTCTCGCCGCGCCTGGACGCCATGGCGGCCCAGGGCCTGCGCTTCACGCGCGGCTACTCGAACTCGTCGGTGTGCTCTCCAACGCGCTTTGCGCTGGCCACGGGCCGCTGGCAGTACCGCCTGCGCGGTGCGGCCGAGGAGCCGATCGCCAGCGTGCATGGCGACAAGGTGCTGGGCCTGCCGCCCGATCACCCCACGGTGGCCTCGCTGCTGCGCGATGCTGGCTACGCCACGGCCCTGGTCGGCAAATGGCATCTGGGCTACCCGCCACATTTCGGCCCGCGCCTGTCGGGCTACGAGGAGTTCTACGGCTTTCATGCCGGCGGCGCCGACTACTTCGCCCACTGCGACCCGCGCGGACGCCCCGACTTCTGGCTCAACGAGGAGCCGCATGCCGAAGACGGCTACCTGACCGATCTGCTGAGCCGCCGCGCCGTGGACTTCGTCAAGCGCCAGACGGCCGACCAGCCCTTCTACCTCTCGCTGCACTACAGCGCGCCGCACTGGCCCTGGCTGACGCGCGAGGACCGCGCCGAATCCGAGCGCCTGCAAGGCATGGGCAAGCATATCGACGGCGGCTCCATCGACACCTATCAGCGCATGATCCATCACATGGACGAAGGCATAGGCTGGCTGCTGGATGCGCTGGAGGAAAAAGGCATGAGCGAGAACACGCTGATCGTCTTCACCAGCGACAACGGCGGCGAGCGCTTCTCCAATACCTGGCCCTTCGTGGGCCAGAAGATGGACCTGCTCGAAGGCGGCATCCGCGTGCCTTTGCTGGCACGCTGGCCGGCGCGCATGACGGCCGGAGCCGTCTGCGACACGCCCAGCCTGACCATGGACTGGTCGGCCACCTTCCTGGCCGCCGCCGGCGTATCGGCAGATGCCGACTATCCGCTGGACGGCATCAGCCTGCTGCCCCTGATGCAGGACCAGAGCTGGATGCCCGAGCGCGACCTGGCCTGGCGCATGAAACACCGCGAGCAAAAGGCCTTGATACGCGGCGACTGGAAATATCTGCAGATCGAGGGCATCGAGTACCTGTTCCACATCGGCAACGACCCGCGTGAGCGCGCCAATCTGCGTGACCGTGAGCCCCGGAAACTGGCCGAGCTGCGCAGCGCCTGGGAGCACTGGAATCAGGACTTGCCGCCGATTCCCGAGGAAGCCAAGGTCTCGCTGGTGTTCACCAAGGCAGACCTGCCCCAGGCCAGCTTCTGAATTGCAGCCAACCCCCAAGCCCATCGCCTAGCCGATGGGCTTTTTCCTTGTCAGCGCCCAGACAAAGAGCACGCACTCACTTCCCAATCCCCTGATTGGTGCAAGAACCCGGCAAAAAGCAGAGCCATGGCGGTGCATCGCAAAAACGCACCATCTTGGTGCAATGGATTTCGGCCAGCACCCAGGTGGCGAAAGATGCGCTCAGTGATTGTGAAAACTCGTAGCTTTTTGTACTGGCAGCTATGGCCCGGCGCCTGTTCTCAGAGCATGAGCGGCGGACCACCCGGCAGCAGCCACAGAGACTGGCACGGTCTGTGCTTTGAGAGTTCATCCGAGATTTTTGCCACGAAATTTTCAAACCGGAGGAACCCTGAATGCCTAGTCCCGCTGCAAGCCGTTTCAAGACTTTCGCCAAGACTGCCGCCCTGGCCTGCGCTGTTGTCGCCCCCATGTGGGCCCATGCCCAGCTCTCCGCCAACGTTGCCCTGACTACCAACTACAAGTTCCGTGGTCAGGACCAGGACGCCAGCCGCACCAAGGCCGTCAAGCCCGCGCTGCAAGGCGGTTTTGACTACACGTTCGGCGACAGCGGCTTCTACGTGGGCAACTGGAACTCCTCCGTGGACTGGCTGCCCGGCAACTCGCTGGAAACCGACTTCTACGGCGGCTACAAGTTCAAGGCCGCCGATGTGGACTGGGACGTGGGCATGCTGACCTATGTGTACTCGGGCAATGCCAACGGCAACACCACCGAGATCTACGGCGCCGGTACCTACGGCCCGTTCACGGCCAAGTATTCGCATACGGTGTCCAAGGATTACTTCGGCTGGGCCGGCGCCAAGGCGGGTTCGGGTCTCAAGGGCCGCAACACCGGATATCTGCAGTTCTCCTACAGCCAGGAAGTGATGCCCAAGGTGACACTGAAAGCATCAGTTGGTTACACCCATTTTTCCAGCGACATCAAGGACCTGGGCGTTCCCAACTATGTGGACTACAGCTTGGGTGGTGCCTATGACCTGGGCGACGGCTTCTCTGCAGCAGCAGCGGTGACCGGCGCCAACAAGAAGGCCTACTTCGGCGATGTGAACAAGGCGCGTCTGATTCTGACGCTCTCCAAGACTTTCTAATTTTTCAGGAGCCCGTCATGAAAATGGTGATCGCCATCATCAAACCCTTCAAGCTCGACGAAGTGCGTGAGGCACTTTCCCAAATCGGTGTCCAAGGCATCACCGTGACCGAAGTCAAGGGCTTTGGTCGTCAAAAGGGTCACACCGAGCTGTACCGCGGTGCCGAGTATGTGGTGGACTTTCTGCCCAAGCTCAAGATCGAGGCCGCTATTGCCGACGATCTGGTCGATGCCGCCATCGACGCCATCGAGGGCGCAGCCCGCACCGGCAAGATCGGCGACGGCAAGATCTTTGTGCAGGCGCTGGAGCAGTCGATCCGTATCCGTACAGGAGAAACCGGCGACGCGGCCCTGTAAAGGCCCAGTCTCTCTGGAACCGTTTTGAGAAAGATTGCCATGATCAAGAAATTATTGAGCGCAGGCCTGGGACTGGGCCTGCTGGCTGCTTCGGCCACAGGCTTTGCCCAGGAAGCTGCAACGGCTGCCGCCGCCGCAGCACCTGTGGCCGAAGCAGCGGCCGAGGCCGTTCCCACCCTGAGCGCCGGTGACACCGCCTGGATGCTGACCTCGACCATGCTGGTGATCCTGATGGTCATCCCCGGCCTGGCGCTGTTCTACGGCGGCCTGGTACGCAGCAAGAACATGCTGTCCGTGCTGGCCCAGGTCTTCGTGATCTTTTCGCTGATCACCGTGCTGTGGGCCATCTACGGCTACTCGCTGGCCTTTGGCGGCGAAGGCAAGTTCTTCGCCGGCTTCGACAAGCTGTTCCTCATGGGCATCACGCCTGACACGCTGTCGTCCATGCTCAAGACCATCCCCGAATACGTGTTCGTGGCCTTCCAGTCCACCTTCGCCGCCATCACCGTGGCGCTGATCGTGGGAGCGTTTGCCGAGCGCATCAAGTTCGCGGCCGTGATCGTGTTCTCCGTGCTGTGGTTCACCTTCAGCTACATCCCCATGGCCCACATGGTGTGGGGCGGCGGTCTGCTGGGTGCCGATGGCGCGCTGGACTTCGCGGGCGGCACCGTGGTGCACATCAACGCCGCCGTGGCCGGTCTGGTGGGTGCCTACATGCTGGGCAAGCGCATCGGCTTCGGCAAGGAAGCCCTGCCCCCTCACAGCCTGACGCTGACCATGGTGGGCGCTTCGCTGCTGTGGGTGGGCTGGTTCGGCTTCAACGCCGGCTCTGCCGGTGCCGCCAATGGCGCTGCCGGCCTGGCCTTCATCAACACCATCCTGGCGACCGGCGCTGCTGCCATCTCCTGGATCGTGGCCGAAGCACTGCTGCGCGGCAAGGCCTCCATGCTGGGCGCTGCCTCGGGTGCCGTGGCCGGTCTGGTGACCATCACGCCCGCCGCCGGTTTCGTCGGCCCCATGGGCTCCATCGTCATGGGCATCATCGCCGGCCCTCTGTGCTTCTGGGGCGTGTCCGGCCTCAAGCATCTGCTCAAGGTTGACGACGTCTGCGACGTGTTCGGCGTCCACGGTGTCGGCGGTATCCTGGGTGCCATCCTGACCGGCGTGTTCTGCGCCAAGGGCCTGGGCGGTATCGAGCCCGAGGGCTACAACATGGCGCATCAGCTGTGGGTGCAGGTCGAGAGCGTGCTGGTGACCATCGTCTGGTCCGGCGTGGTCTCCTTCTTGGCCTACAAGATTGCCGATCTGACCGTGGGTCTGCGTGTCTCGGAAGAGTCCGAACGCCAGGGCCTGGACATCACTTCTCACGGTGAGGTGGCCTACACCCGTTAAGCGGCAGGCTCTTCGCAAGTTCAGTTTCATTACGTTGCCCCGCAGTGCGAACTGCGGGGCTTTTTTATTCACGCCTGCTTTTCAAAAAAATCAAAGACCAGGCCTTCCTGCCCAAGGGGCGCCCCGGCTACCATGCAGGCCATGGATTCAGCCACCAGCCAAATCAATCAGCTCAGCGAGCGCATTCGCGCCGCTGCCAGTGACAAGACCCCGCTGCGCATTTGCGGCGGCGGCAGCAAGGACTTCTACGGCCTGCGTCTGCAGGGCGAGCCGCTGTCCACGCGCGCGCTCAGCGGTATCGTCAGCTACGAGCCCAGCGAGCTGGTGGTGACCGTTCGTGCCGGCACGCCGCTGGCCGAGCTGGAGGCAACATTGGCCAGCCAAGGCCAGTGCCTGGCTTTCGAGCCGCCGCACTTTGGCGAGGGCAGCACCGTGGGCGGCATGGTCGCCGCAGGCCTGTCCGGCCCGTCGCGTGCCAGCGTGGGTGCAGTACGCGACTTCGTGCTGGGCCTGGAGATGATCAACGGCCAGGGAGAGCTGCTGCGCTACGGCGGCCAGGTCATGAAGAATGTGGCCGGCTATGACGTCTCGCGCCTGATGACGGGCAGCTGGGGCACGCTGGGCCTGATCACCGAGATCAGCCTCAAGGTCCTGCCCATGGCTCCGGCCGAGGCCACGCTGCGCTTTGATAGCTGCAGCCAGGAGCAGGCGCTGGACTGGCTCAACCACTGGGGCGGCCAGCCTCTGCCGCTCAATGCCAGCAACTGGCTGGAAGAAGACGGCAAGGGCACGCTGTATCTGCGACTGCGCGGCGCCCGCGCAGCCGTTCAGGCCGCCACCCTGCGCCTGGGTGGCCAGCGGCTGGACAGCGACGCCGTTGCCGCCGACTGGAACGCCAGCCGCGATCTGAACCTGCCCTGGTTCCAGCAGCGCGCTGCCGATCATTGCCTGTGGCGTCTGTCCGTTCCTGCGACCGCAGCGCCGCTGCCATTGCCGCAAGGTGCAGCAGGCCCGTTCATCGACTGGCATGGAGCTCAGCGCTGGGTGCAGGCCCCGCGCTCGGCCGCAGCAGCTTTGCAGCAACTCGCGCAGGCAGCCGGCGGGTCCGCTTCTCTTTTCAAAGCCGAGGACGCCAATCAGACAAGCGCCAACAGCGATCTTGATGTTCATGCACAGGCCAGCCCCGCAGGCCGCACATCGGCACAGCTGCATGCCCGGCTCAAGCAGGCATTCGACCCCGCCGGCATTCTCAATGTAGGCCGCCTCTCGGCGCATTGGTAAGAACAAGGACAGCACCCCATGCAAACCAATCTCGCGCCCGAATACCGTGCCACGCCCGAAGGGCAGGAAGCCGAAGCCATTTTGCGCAAATGCGTGCATTGCGGCTTTTGCACCGCCACCTGCCCCACCTACCAGACCCTGGGCGACGAGCTGGACGGCCCGCGCGGCCGCATCTATCTGATCAAGCAGGTGCTCGAAGGCCAGACGCCCACGCGGGCCACGCAGCTGCATCTGGACCGCTGCCTGACCTGCCGCAACTGCGAATCCACCTGCCCCAGCGGCGTGCAGTACGGCCACCTGGTCGACATCGGTCGCAAGATCGTCGATGAGCAGGTCGAGCGACCCACGGGCGAGAAGCTGCAGCGCTGGCTGCTCAAGGAGGGCATGAATTCCCCGCTGTTCGCCCCCGCACTGAAGCTGGGCCGCGCCGTGAAAGGCCTGCTGCCGGAGTCTTTGGGCGAAAAAATACCGACCGTCCAGGATGCCGGTGCCTGGCCCGTGCGCGAGCATGCGCGCAAGGTGCTGCTGCTGGCAGGCTGCGTGCAGCCGGCCATGATGCCCCGCATCAATTACGCCACGGCCCGCGTGCTGGACGCCGTGGGCGTGCAGACCGTGATTGCCGACAAGGCGGGCTGCTGCGGTGCGGTGAAGTTCCACCTCAACGACCAGGACGGGGGCAAGGCCCAGATGCGCGCCAATATCGACGCCTGGTGGCCGCTGGTGGAGCGCGGCGAGGTCGAGGCGATCGTGATGAACGCCTCGGGCTGTGGTGTCACCGTCAAGGAGTACGGCCATCTGCTGCGGCTGGAGCCGCAATACGCAGACAAGGCCGCGCGCATCAGCGCCTTGACCCGCGACCTCAGCGAACTGCTGCCCGACATGCTGCCCGAGCTGGTGGACAAGCTCAAGGACCGCATCACAGCTCCCCGGGCTCCTGTGGCCTATCACCCGCCCTGCACGCTGCAGCATGGGCAGAAACTGCGTGGCGGCGTGGAAGCGGGCCTGCGCGAGCTGGGGTTCGATCTGCGCGTGGCGCGCACCGAATCCCATCTGTGCTGCGGCTCTGCCGGCACCTACTCGGTGCTGCAGCCCGAAATCTCGCACCAGTTGCGCGACCGCAAGATCGCCGCACTGGACGAGCCGTTCGCGCCCGAAAAGCCCGCAGCGATTCTCTCGGCCAATATGGGCTGCATCGTCCATCTGCAAAACGGCACCGAGGTCCCGGTCATGCACTGGGTGGAGCTGCTGGATCAGGCGCTGGCCACCGACTGACACCCCCGCATGCCACTGCGGTTTGCAATGCTGGCATGATTGGGAGTTTTGTTTTCCCAGGCCCACGGGCTTTGCCATGACTGAAATCGTGTCTGAATCACAAGAGCAGAAAGCCTCGCAAGCGGCATCGCAGCACAGCGTGCAGGACTCGCAGCCCGGCTCACGCTCGCGCCGAGGTGGCCGTGGCCGCCAGAACCCCGCTCCTGCAGCCAAAGCCGCCCCGCAGGCCGCACGCCCGCAACACCCCTTGCTGGAGCAGCTGGCACAGTGGCACCCGGCCCTGTTTGGCGAGCAACTGCTGCCCTTCAAGCGCGGCATTTTTGAAGACCTGCTGGCCGCCCACCCTGAGCTGGACAAGGACGCGCTCAAGAGCGCGCTGCAGCAGCACACCCGCTCCGGCCGCTATCTGGCTGCCATGGCCAGCGGCCAGCAGCGTCATGACCTGAGCGGCCAGCCCGTGGAAGCCACGCTGCCCGAGCATGTTCACCACGCTCTGATCGAAGTCTTCCGCCGTCGCCAGCAGCGCACGCAGGAAGACCTGACGCCCAAGCTGCGCAACCGCATCGTCGTCGCCTACGAAGCCTCCGGTCTCACGCGCGAGGAATACGCCGAGCGCGTACAGGGTCGTGACGAAAAGACCAACGCCCTGGTGGTAGATGCTCTGGCCGAGGCCGATGCCCGCGCCGCCAAGGACGAGGCGCTGCTGCGCTCTTTCCAGCTCAGCGGCCAGACTTCGGAGCAGGAGTTCGCCGAGATGTACGGCATGAATCCGCGCCAGGTCGCACAGCAGCTGGAACGCGCGCGTCGCCGCCAGCAGAATATTCAATAAAAAAGCTGCTGGCGCCCATTAGATAGGCACCAGCAGCTATTGATTTTGAATAGCTCAGGCCGCGCCGTAGCCCATGACGGCCTTGGTTTCCAGGAAATCGCGGAAACCGTGCTCGCCCCATTCACGGCCATTGCCTGACTGCTTGTAGCCGCCGAACGGCGCATTGAAGTCAGGCCCCGCGCCGTTGAGGTGCACCATGCCTGTGCGCAGTCGCGCGGCCACGCGGCGCGCACGCTCCAGGCTGCCCGACTGCACATAGCCCGAAAGACCGTACACCGTGTCGTTGGCCATGCGGATGGCATCTTCCTCGTCATCGTAGGGAATCATCACCAGCACGGGGCCGAAGATTTCCTCGCGCGCGATGGTCATGTCGTTGCTCACGTCGGCAAACACCGTGGGCTTGACAAAGTAGCCCTGGGCCAGCCCCTCGGGGCGGCCTGTGCCGCCCGCCACCAGGGTCGCGCCCTCTTCGATGCCCTTGCGGATCAGGGCCTGGATCTTGCCCCATTGCGCCTCGCTGACCACGGGGCCCATGTGCATGCCATCGGCCAGCGCATCGGCCACGGTCGCTGCTGCGGCGACGCTGCGCGCGATCTCCACGGCCTGCCCGTGCAGGGTGCGCGGCACGAACATGCGCGTGGGGGCATTGCAGCTCTGGCCCGAGTTCATCAGTACCGCCTGCACGCCATGGGTCACGGCCTTTTGCAGGTTGGCGTCGTCCAGCACGATGTTGGCGGACTTGCCGCCCAGTTCCTGGGCCACGCGCTTGACGCTGTCGGCCGCGGCCTTGGCCACGGCAATGCCCGCGCGCGTGGAGCCGGTGAAGGTCATCATGTCTATGTCAGGGTGGGAAGACATAGCCTCGCCCACGCCGGGGCCGTCGCCGTTGACGAGGTTGAAGACGCCGGGCGGCACGCCCGCCTCGTGCAGCACCTCGGCCACGAGCAGGGCGTTGAGCGGGGCGACCTCCGAGGGCTTGAGCACCATGGTGCAGCCAGCCGCCAGGGCCGGGGCGACCTTGCACATGATCTGGTTGATGGGCCAGTTCCAGGGCGTGATCATGCCGACCACGCCCACGGGCTCGTGCACGACGGCCGTGCTGCCCTGCACCTGTTCGAAGGCAAAGCTCTTGAGGACCTCGATGGTGGAGCCCAGATGGGCCACCCCCATGGCGGCCTGCGCCGCCTTGGACAGCCACAGCGGCGCCCCCATCTCCTGCGAGATGGTCTGCACAAAGTCGCCATAGCGGCGCTGGTAGACCTCCAGCACCTTGGCCAGCAGGGCCAGGCGCTCTTCGCGGCTGGTGCGCGAGTAGCTCTCGAAGGCGCGGCGCGCGGCAGCCACGGCCTTGTCCACGTCGGCGGCCGAGCCCATGCTGATGCGGGCGATGGCTTGCTCGTTGGAGGGATTGATGACGTCCAGGCTGCGCGGGCTGACCGGATTCACCCATTGTCCGTCGATATAGAACTGCAGATGGTCTTGCATGAGGCTATTTCCTTGGTATCGAGTCAAAAGAAGAGGTTTGCGATCCGGGGCCGCCGGTGCATGGCTCGGATGCACCAGCGGCCCGGCGTGGTGAAGTGCAGGCTTCAGGGCTTGGGCCGGATGGCGTCCGCCGTACCCTGGATGAAGGCCTTGATGGACTCCACGTCATCGCCCGACAGCTTGCCCGTGAAATCCGGCATGCCGCGCGCCATGGCCGGGCCCTTGAAGACGAAGCTGGGCAGGTTCTCGATATAGCTTGCGTCCATATAGCCCAGATTGGGAATATTGCCGCCACGGTCCACGCCCGGCACGCCGTGGCAGAACACGCAGTTGGCCACATACAGCATGGCGCCGGCCTCGACCTTGGCAGGGTCGTACTTCACGCCCTGCAGCAGCCGACCCGCGCGCTGGGCCACGAATTCCGGCATCCTGGCCTTGCCGCCCACGACGAAGGTATAGACCGTACCGGGGCCCTGGCGCTCGGTGGCGCGCGCAGCCAGGCCGTAGACACCGCCCCAGCCCACGGCCACCGAGACATACTGCCTGCCGTCCACCATATAGGTGCTGGGCGCGGCCACCACACCGGTGCCCGTGGGCGCTTCCCACAGTTTCTCGCCCGTGGCCGCGTGGTAGGCCACGAAGCGGCCATCGGCCGTACCCTGGAACACCACATTGCCCGCCGTGGTCAGCGTGCCGCCGTTCCAGGGCGAGACATGCTCCACGCTCCAGGCGGCCTTTTGCGCAACGGGGTCCCAGGCCAGCAGGCGGCCAAAGGGCTTGCTCTTGGGCGGCTCGACATTGAAGAACTTGGCCGTGTTCCAGCCCGTGCCCGACTGGGGCTTGCCCGGTCCGGCCTGGTTGAACTCCCACTTCTTGTCGTCCATCAGATTGACGGGCACATTCTGCGCAGGCAGATACACCAGGCCCGTCTGGGGGTTGAAGGACATGGGGTGCCAGTTGTGCGCGCCATAGGGGCCCGGAATCGCGTCCAGGGGCTTGCTGCCGTCGCGCGCTGCGGCAATGCCGATGGGCTTGCCGTGCTTGTCGTAGCCGCTGGCCCAGTTCACGGGCACGAAGTTCTTGGCCGAGATGAACTTGCCATTGGTGCGGTCGAGCACGAAGAAGAAACCGTTCTTGGGCGCATGCAATATGACCTTGCGCGGCTTGCCGGCGATCTTGATGTCGGCCAGGATCATGGGCTGGGTGGAGGTGTAGTCCCAGTTGTCGCCAGGTGTTTCCTGATAGTGCCACTTGTATTTGCCGGAGTCGGGATCCAGGGCCACGATGGAGGCCAGATACAGGTTGTCGCCGCCCTTGGGGCTGCGCACCCTGTGCGACCAGGGCGAGCCATTGCCCGTGCCCACGTACATGGTGTTGAGCTCGGCATCGAAGGTCATGCTGTCCCACATGGTGCCGCCGCCGCCGGCCTCCCACCACTTGCCGCTGGGGTCCCAGGTCCTGGCGGCGCGCTTCATGGACTCGTCCTCGAAGGGTTTGGACGGATCGCCGGGTACGCTGAACCAGCGCCATTTCTGCTCACCGGTCTCGGCGTCATAGGCCGTGATATAGCCGCGCACGCCATATTCGGCGCCGCCGTTGCCGATGATGACCTTGTCCTTGAACACGCGTGGCGCGCCTGTGATGGTGAGCGAGCCCTTCTGCCCCTCGAAGGTATTTTTCTGCCAGACCTCCTTGCCGGTGGCGGCATCCAGCGCGATCAGGCGGCCATCCCATGCACCCACATAGACCTTGCCCTTCCACAGCGCCACGCCGCGGTTGACGACGTCGCAGCACCCCTTGAAGCCGGTGCTGCGGTCGACCTGCGGGTCATAGGTCCAGATCCTCTGGCCGGTACGGGTGTCGATGGCATGCACCACGCTCCATGAGGCGCTGACGTACATGATGCCGTCCACAACGACAGGCGTGGCCTCCACGCCGCGCGTGGATTCGAGGTTGTACGACCATGCCAGGCCCAGGTCCTTGACATTGGCGGCATTGATCTGATCGAGGCGGCTGTAGCGGGTCTCGGCATAGTCCACGCCGATGGTGGGCCAGTCGGGCGTCTTGGCGGCATTGGCACGGATGAAGGCGCCATCGACGCGCTGCACGGCGGCCGCAGCCTGCGCCGCGGGGTCGGCTTGCGCGAAAGCCGCTGCGCTGCCCAGGCAGGCGGCCAGCATCCAGGCCATGCGACCGGGCCGCCCATGAGAGTTGTCGATCAGCCGTTCCATCGAGGTCTCCTGTTGTGATTTCTATGCCGCAAAGCATGGTGTATCGCCTGTTTTTCTTCATGATCGGGATTTCCCCAGGCTCGAACTGTTCCATTGCGGAACACATTGACCGCTCCTGCGGACAGCCTGGACATGACATGAACGTTGATGAGCCACGCGCGATGGACGCGCTACAGCAGTGCTTTTCGAGCACCGGGGCGGAGCGGGCCCTGCAGGCTCGCCGCCAGTTCTTCGAGGCCGGCATACGCCCCTCGGGCCTGGTCAGCGAGGCGGTCATCCAGTCCTGGCTGCGCAGCCAGCGCCAGCACTGCAATGGACGGCGGCTGGCTCTGGCTCCCGTCAGCCCCAGCAGGCTGCATGCCACGCAGGAGCGCTGCCGCAGCCTGCTGCAGGCACTGCAGCACGAGCTCCCGACCCTGGAGCAGGCCCTGGCGGGCACCGGCACGCGCGTGATGCTGACGGACGACAAGGGCATCGTGCTCCATGTCTCCCCGGCATCCATGCGGCCCCGTGACGAGCGGGTCGGCCTGAACATGTCCGAGCAGGCCATGGGCACGAACGCACCGGGCATCGTCGCCGCCACCGGCCAGGCATGCACCGTCACCAACGGCGAGCACTATTTCGACGAACTGCACGCCTTCCGCTGCGCGGCAGCACCCATACGCGATGTGCACGGCCGCCTGGCCGGGGTGCTCAATCTGATGGTGGAGGAGCAGCATTTCAGCTTCGACGCCAGTCCCGTGGTCGGCATGTACGCCACGACCATCGAAAACACCTTGCTGCAGGCTCAGTCGCACGAGCATCTGGTACTGCGCTTTCAGGTGACGCCGGCCCTGCTGCACACGCCGCTGCAGGCGCTGATGGGCGTAGCTGCCGATGGCCGCGTCGCCTGGATGAACGGCACCGCCGCCCAGCTCATCGGCCAGCCCGTACATGCAACATGCAGCGCGCAGGAACTGCTGGGCCATGATCTAACGCGCCTGCTGCAACTGAGCGGCCAGCCCGGCCCCGCGTCGCTGCGCCTGGCCAGCGGCCTGGGCGTCTGGATGCAGGCGCATCTGCAAACCTCGCACGGCCTTGGATCGCACCTGGACACCAGCAGCGTGCAAGACCAGCCCTGCCTCGTAACCACCGAAGCAACGCCCGCCGCCGAGGCACAGCCCCTGGCGACGCTGCGTGAGCACAGCGCGCAGCTGATCAGGGAGACGCTGGACCAGCATGGCGGCAATGTCTCACAGGCCGCGCGCGCCCTGGGCATCTCGCGCGGCACGCTGTACCGCCGCCTGCGCGGCGGTCGGGACGAGGGTTTCTGAGCCCATTCCCGCCCCATGGCGCAAGACTCTTTTGCGTTCGCCCAGGGTTCCGCCCCACCCCGCACGGCCCCACAATCCTCGCCGCGCTGCACCAGCCTGCAGCCAAGGAGCTTGTATGTGGTTGGGTTTGTCGCTGTTTTATGTGGGTGCGGTGCTGTTTCTCAACGGCCTGTGGATGCTGGGCAAGATTGCCGACAAGGAAATCTGGGTCATCAATATCTTCACCGGGGTGGTGTCGCTATGCATCGGCCTGGCCAGCATCTTCGGCCCGGCGGCCGACGCTGCATCGATCAAGAGCGGCGCGCTGACCCTGCTGTTCGCCTTCACCTATCTCTGGGTGGCTTTCAATCGCTTCAGCGGTGCCGACGGCCGCGGTCTGGGCTGGTTCAGCCTGTTCGTGGCGATCACAGCCATTCCCGTCGCCCTGGATACGCTGACCAGCGCCAGCTCGGGGCTGGACTGGTGGATGGGCGTCAACTGGGCCGCCTGGGCCGTGCTCTGGGCCTTGTTCTTCGCACTGCTGGCCCTGAGGAAACGCATTGAACGCCCCACGGGCTGGCTGTGCATCGCACAAGGCGTGCTCACGGGCTGGGTGCCCGGATACCTGATCCTGGCGGGGAAGCTGATGTGACCCCCTGAGGCGCTGTGCGCCTTCCCCCAGGAAGGGGCGACGTGCAACGGGACGACGCCCTTGCTGCGGAGCGGGGCGGCCGCTCGGGCCTTTGCTCGGCGTCTGCGGGCTTGATTGACGCCTGTTCAGGCCTGTCTTCTTCGGCCCAGAGACGCCAGCAATGCCGCGCCCATGATGAGCGCACCGCCGGCCAGCGTGCGTGCACTGAGCTGCTCGTGGGCGATGAGCACGGAGGAGATGCTGGCAAACACCACTTCGCTGAGCATGACCACCGAGGTCACGCCCGCAGGCAGATGGGCGGCACCGAATTGCAGGGCCCAGTTGCCCAGCATCAGCAGCACGGCCATGCCCAGTGCCACCAGGGCCCAGCTGCCGTCGAAAGCCGGAAAGCCCGGCACCGCGCCCAGGCTGCTGGCGGTCAGGGCAGTCAGCAGGCCCATGCTCATGCAGCCGGCAAACATGGCCAGCATGCGGGCCTGGGCCGGAATGCCTTGAAAGCGGCGCAACAGCACATTGGTCAGCGCGAACATGAAGCCGCCAAACACGGCCAGCGCATCGGCCAGGGTCAGTCCGGCAAACAGCCCGGAGAGCGTGGCATCGGCGGGCAGCAACACCAGCACCACACCGCCAAAGGCCAGCAACAGGCGCAGCAGCGCCATGGGCGTGGGCTTTTCGCCCAGCAGCTTCCAGGCCAGCAGCACGGCCCAGGCCGGCATGAGATAGAACAGCAGGATGACGCGCACCACGTCGCCCACGGTCACAGCCCAGTTGAAGGCCACGTTGTTCAGGCCCGAGCTGGCCGCCAGCAACAGGAGCACCGGGTATTGCCAGGCCTGCCTGAGGCTGGCGGGACGCAGCGCCAGCAGACCGGCCAGCACCAGTGCATACATCGATGCCGTGGCCCATAGCGGATGCAGTCCGGCCTCATGCATGAGGCGAAACGGCCACCATGACAAACCCCAGATCAGGGCATTGAGCAGCAGCGCAAATACAGGTAGTGGACTATGCATAAAAAAGGCTTCTAACGCTTATTCTGCAAGCGTTAGAAGCTATTGATTGTGTAGTTAATGCAGCGCGCTGGCTGCAGGGCTTCAATGGCAGTCGCGACGGGCGATTTCCAGCAGCTTCTCGACCTCTTGCGGGTGTCGTTTGCAATTATTCCAGTGCCAGAGGCCGATCAGTACCATGCTAGCGGCAACCAGCAGACCGAATACCGTGATCGCACCGAAGGCAGTCAATCCCATCTTGGTGGACAGGCTGTAGAAGCCGCCCATGGCCAGGATGGCCAGCTGCTCGTTGAAGTTCTGCACCGCAATCGAGCGGCCCGCCCCCATGAGATTGTGGCCACGGTGCTGCAGCAGCGCATTCATGGGCACGACCAAGAAGCCGCCGAGACCGCCCAGAAGGATCAGAAAGGGCACGGCCACCCAGAGACTGTCGATGAAGATCATGCAGACCACGAGCAGGCCCATGAGCACGCCCAGGGGAATCACACGCGTGGCGTTGTCCAGGCGCATGCGCATGGATGCCAGCACCGCGCCGACAGCCGTGCCGATGGCCACCACGCCCACCAGCGCCGATGCCTGGGTGGTGCTGTAACCCAGGGCCGCTGCCCCCCAGGCCAGCACGATATAGCGCAAGTTGCCCGACGCCCCCCAGAACAGCGTGGTGGTTGACAGCGAGATCTGGCCCAGCTTGTCGGCCCACAGGCGCTTGCTGCAGCGCCAGAAATCGGGCAGCAGGCCCAGCAGATTGGCAATCAGACTCTTGCTCGGGTCTTCACGCAGCGGGCGCATGGCCACGCCCGTCAGCGGAATATGCAGATTGAACCAGGCCGCCACGATGTAGATCAGGATCAGCACGGCAATCGCCGCCTCGGCCGGAGTATCCACGCCGGTGTTGACGTACGGGAAGTCAAAGCCCAGCAGATGCTGGGAAATGGTCGGCCCCACCAGCTGGCCACCCACCAACACCCCCAGAATGATGGAGGTGATGGTCAGCCCCTCGATCCAGCCGTTGGCCTTGACCAGTTGGGAGGCAGGCAGCAGCTCGGTCAGGATGCCATACTTGGCCGGCGAATAGGCGGCCGCGCCCAGCCCTATCACGGCGTAGGCAATCAGGGGGTGATGGCCGAAAAGCATCATCAGGCAGCCCACCACCTTGATGGCGTTGCTGATGAACATGACCTTGCCCTTGGGCAATGCGTCCGCAAAGGCTCCGACAAAGGGGGCCAGGACCACATAGAACAGGGCGAACATGGGCACCAGGGCAGCACGTTGCCACTCGGGGGCACCATTGGCACGCAACAGCTCTACAGCGGTCACAAACAAGGCGTTGTCTGCCAGCGAGCTGAAAAACTGCGCTGACATGATGGTGTAGAAACCGCGCTTCATGAATTAGCTGTAACTGGCACCGGACGGACCGATGCCAAGGAAATAATAGACCCCGTGGCAAGTGACTGGGGGTTATATCACGCAGGCTCCGGCTGACAGTGCCAGAATCCCACTGGTCTGATTGAGAAAAACCATGCCTCGTCCCATTACTGCCACCATCCATCCTGAAGCCGTTCGCCACAATCTGGAGCGGGTACGGCAAGCCGTCCCTGATGCCAAATTGTGGTCCGTGATCAAAGCCAACGCTTATGGCCACGGTATCGAGAACGTGTTTGAAGGGTTGCGAGCGACGGACGGTTTTGCCATGCTGGACCTGGATGAAGCCCAGCGCGTGCGCAATCTGGGCTGGCGCGGCCCCATCCTGCTGCTCGAAGGCGTGTTCGAGTTGCGCGACCTGGAAATCTGCTCGCGTCTGGGCATCTGGCATGCCGTGCACTGCGACGAGCAGATCGACTGGCTGGCCGCCCACAAGACCCAGGTCGGCCACCGAGTCTTCCTCAAGATGAACAGCGGCATGAACCGACTGGGCTTTACACCCGAGCGTTTTCGTGCGGCTTATGCGCGGCTGAATGCCCTGCCCCAGGTCGACGAGATCTCGTTCATGACCCACTTCAGCGATGCCGATGTGGAGCATGGCATGGACCACCAGCTCAGGGTCTTTCACGAAACCACGCTGGACCTGCCCGGCGAGCGCAGCATCAGCAACAGCGCTGCCACCTTGCTGCATGGTGACGAAAACAATGTGCGCTGCGACTGGGTTCGCCCCGGCATCGTGCTCTACGGCAGCTCGCCAGACTTCCCCACCCATGATGCGGCTCACTGGGGTCTTGAGCCGACCATGACGCTGTCGTCAAAAATCATCGGAACGCAGGATCTGCGTGCCGGCGACACCGTGGGCTACGGCTCGCGTTTTCAGTGCGACGGACCGCTGCGCCTGGGCGTGGTGGCCTGCGGCTATGCGGACGGCTATCCGCGTGTCTGCCCCACGGGAACGCCCGTGCTGGTGGACGGTGTGCGCACCCGCACGCTGGGCCGCGTCAGCATGGACATGATGGCCGTGGACCTGAGCCCCGTTCCCAAGGCCAGGCTGGGCAGCGAGGTCACGCTCTGGGGTCGCGCCAGCAATGGCGCCGTGCTGCCCATCGACGAGGTAGCCGCTGCTGCCGGCACGCTGGGCTACGAGCTGATGTGTGCCGTGGCTCCCCGCGTGCCCAAGCAGGTGGAGGGTGCGGGCAGATAGACCGGCCTGCTCCCGTCAAAAAGCCGCGGCAAGGACAGCGCATCAGAGTCCGGAATGCGACGCCAAGAGCGACCTTGTCGAAGCTGCGACGACTTCGGCCACAGCGCTCACGCCCCGGCAGCTAAACAGCGTCGCGACTTGGTGCACAGTCCTGGCACAGGCTGGTGACTCTGGCAACGATGTCGTCAATCTGTGCCTCGTCGCAGATCAGCGGCGGCAACAGCCGGATCGTGCGCTCACGGGTCACGGTAATCAGCAATCGCTGTTCGGACAGCGCGCGGCCGACCAGCTCCTGGCAGTTCCGGTTCAACTCGATCCCTGCCATCAGCCCCAGGCCTCGGATGGCCTGCACGCCCGGGTGTCCTCCCAGAGCCAGCCGCAGCCCGGCCAGCAGGCGCTCGCCCAGCAGGGCTGCCCGCTGCGCAATGCCGTCTCGCTCCATGATGTCGAGCACGGCGCAGGCCACGCGGCATGCCAGCGGATTGCCACCGAAGGTGGAGCCATGCTGGCCGGGACAGAACAGGTTCGCGGCGGTGCCACGCGCCAGACAGGCCCCAATGGGAACGCCATTGCCCAGCGCTTTGGCGAGAGTCATCACATCGGGCTCGATACCGGCGTGCCGGTGCGCGAACCAGGCCCCCGTGCGGCCCAGGCCGGTCTGTATCTCGTCGAGCATCAGCAGCCAGCCCTGGCTGTCGCAGAGCTCGCGCAGAGCGCGCAGGTAGCCGGTACTGGCGACACGGATGCCGCCTTCGCCCTGTACGGGCTCGACCAGCACGGCGACGATACCTGGTACTTCCTGAGCCGCTCGGCGCACCGCATCGATGTCGTCATAGGGCACGCGCACAAAACCGGGCATCTGCGGCTCGAAGCCCCGCTGCTTGGCCGCGTTGCCCGTGGCGGCGAGCGTCGCCAGCGTGCGGCCATGAAAAGCGTTCTCCATCACGAGAATTTGCGGCTCGGCCACCTGCTTGCGATGCCCGTGCAATCGGGCGAGCTTGAGAGCCGTCTCATTGGCCTCGGCACCCGAATTGCAGAAGAACACCTTTTCCATGCCGGCGAGCGCGCATAAGCGCTCGCCAAGCTGCTCTTGCCAGTCGATACGGAACACGTTGGAAGTGTGCAGCAGCGTCGCGGCTTGCTCAGCCATGACGGCGGCAATCTCGGGATGGGCATGGCCCAGGCTGGTGACGGCCACTCCGGCGATGGCGTCCAGGTATTCCACCCCTTGCTCATCCCAGAGGAGTGCACCGCGTCCGCGCACAAAAGAAACAGGCTGGCGGGCGTATGCCCGCATCAGGTGAGAGTCGGTTTGCAACATGCAATGCTCCGGTGGGATGTGAAGGAAAGCTGGCGGGAATCAACCAGTTCGGGAGAACTCTGCAGCGGGCCAATGCCCGGTTTCAGCGGCAAAAATCGCGCATCGCGCATCGCGCATTGCGCTTGCCGGGCATGGCGCAGCACCTGCAGGACCTGGCGGCAGATTGGCCAGCCTGCTGCGGTCGCAACGCACCGCGCGGGCACAGGCCACCTGCGATTGCGCCGATGCCATGTCAATCGGTAGCGGATTCCGGCGTCTCCGGATCAGAGCGCGTTGGCCAGTAATAGCTATCGGGCAACGGACGCGCGCCGAAGATGGCCTGCCCCACGCGCACCACGGTAGCGCCCTCCTCGATGGCAATCTCGAAATCGCCGGACATCCCCATCGACAGAGCATCCAGCTCCACGCCCTCGGGTGCGCCTTGCCGCAACTGATCGCGCAGCTCGCGCAGGAGGATGAAGCACCGGCGCACCCGCTCGGTCTCGGCGGAAAACAGGGCCAGTGTCATCAGACCACGCACGCGCAACGCGGAAAACACGGGTAGCTGCCGAATGAAACCTGGCACGTTCTCGGGATTCAAGCCATATTTGCTGGCCTCGCCCGAGGTATTGACCTGAACGAACACGTCCAGCGACCGCCCTTCAGCCTGCAGGCGCCTGTCCAGCGCCTCGGCCACGCGCAGGCTGTCCAGCGCCTGGAACTCGCTGGCGAAGCGCGCCACCAGCCTGGCCTTGTTGGTCTGCAGGTGGCCGATGACCGACCAGCGCAGATCGGCCAGGTCCTGCATGGACTCCCATTTTCCAAGCGCTTCCTGTACCTTGTTCTCGCCCAGCAGGCGGCAGCCCGCCGCATAGGCCAGACGCAGGCTGGCTTGAGGCTTGGTCTTGCTGACGGGCAGCAGGCGCACGCTGGCTGGATCACGCCCCACGCGCTGGCAGGCAGCTGCAATGCGATCCTGCACGGTGGCGAGGTTGCGGCGAAAGTCCTCTACCGTGCCGGCCTCGGGGTACAGGCCATGCTGATCGTGACGGGTCGGGGTTTCTGAAGTCATGGGCATCACCTCATCCTTTTTCCATGGCAGCCATAGCGCCCGGCTGTGCGCTCCACGGCATCCGGCCGTTGAGGACCGCATAGGCGAGCAGCCCTATGACCAGCCCCCAGAAGGCGCCGCCAATGCCCAGCAGCGTGATGTTGGCGGCAGCAGCCAGGAAGGTGATCAGCGCGGCCTCGCGCACCTTGGCATCCGACAGGGCCGTGGCCAGGCTGGCGCCAATGGTGCCCAGCAGGGCCAGGCCTGCCAGCGTGGTGATGAAGGTGGCAGGAAAAGCCATGAAGACCGCCGCCAGCGTGACCCCGAACACACCGACCAGGATGTAGCACATGCCTGCAGCAACGCCGGCAATCCAGCGCCTGGAGGGATCTTCATGCGCCTCCCGGCCCGTGGCGATTGCAGCCGTGATCGCGGCGATGTTGAACGCATGCGAACCAAACGGAGCCATCAGCAGCGAGCCCAGACCCGTGATCGTGACGATGGGATTGGCGCTGGTCTTGAAGCCATCGTTGCGCAGCACCAGCATGCCGGGCATGTACTGGCCGGTCAACGTGATGAGAAACAGCGGCAGCGCGACGCTGAGCAAGGCATTGAGCGAGAACTCCGGCCTGGTGAACACTGGAGCAGCAAGCTGCAACTCCAGCCCGGACAGATCGACCCGATTCTGCGACAGCAAAAAGACCAGCCCCAGCACCAGAATGCCGACGACGGCATAGCGTGCCGAAATCCGCTTCAGTACCACATAGGTTGCGATCAGCAGGCCTGCCAGCATGGGATCGACGCTCATGCCACCAAATGCCTTGATACCGAATTGCAGCAGGATGCCCGCGAGCAGTGCGGCCGCAATGCCGGCAGGAATAAGCCGGATGACGCGCTCGAAATATCCCGACAGCCCCAGCACCACGAAAGCCAGCGCGGAGATCAGGTAGGCCCCCACTGCTTCGGCATAGGGCGTGCTCGCAAGGGCAGTCACGAGGAATGCCGCAGCAGGTGTGGACCAGGCCGTGATGATGGGCTCGCGCGTCACCCAACTGAGCAGCAGCCCTGTCACCCCTACGCCAATCGAGATCGACCATACCCAGGAGGCCGTCAGCTCCGGGCCGAGGCCCGCCACCTTGGCCGCCTGGAACACAAGGATGAAGGTGCCGCCGTAGTTGACGATGACCGAGATCAGGCCTGCCACGACGGGATGTGCGAGATCGTTCCAGCGAAGAGGCGAAGGTGAGTGGGTGGTTGGCATGGTCTTGCAAGGGCTCCCGGAAAAGTGATTGACCCCATGGGGTAGCAGATTTATAGAATCAAAATGGCCTGATACTCCCAGCCACTTTTTTGCAGGAATACAGACCATTTGTTCAAACACGCCCAACTCGAATCCGTCAAAGCCTGGATCGGCGACCCCGCTCATGGCGCCTTGCCCCTGCATGCCCGCATCCAGCGGGCCATACGGCACCTGATCCTCGATGGCGCGCTGGACGTGGGCCGGCGCCTGCCGGCATCGCGAGCCCTGGCCCAATCGTTGGGTGTCTCGCGCGATACGGTGGAGGCCGCATATGGCCAGTTACATGCCGAAGGATTTATCGAACGACGCACGGGCAGCGGCAGCTTTGTGTCCGGGCAGGTAAAGCGCCTTCCGGGGCGCGGCCTGATGCAAAGTCCTTTGGCGCGCGTTCCCGCCCTGCGTTTGAGCCAACGCGGCGCAGCCATGTTTGCGGGCGGTGGCCTGCGTGATTTCCTCGCGCCACGCGCTTTTGCGCCCGGTGTGCCTGAGATACGCAACTTCCCGCTCCAGACCTGGGAGCGCCTGCAGCGGCAGGTGCTCAAGGAACACGGCACCCAGGCTCTGCTGCACAGTCCGCCACAGGGCACCGAGGCTTTGCGCCAGGCCATTGCCGCCTATGTGAACCTGGAGCGCGGCGCGCGCGCCACGCCCGAACGCGTGCTGGTGCTGACCAGCTCGCAACAGGCTCTGACCCTGTGCGCCAATGTACTGCTCGACGCCGGTGATCGCATCTTTATCGAAGACCCGGTGTATCACGGCGCACGCAAGGCCTTCGATGCAGCGGGACTGGAATGTGTGCCCGTGCCGCTGGACGGCGACGGCATGCGGGTGGATCTATTGCAGACCATGCCATGCGCCAAGGCGGTGTTCCTGACGCCATCCCATCAATTCCCGACGGGCACCACGCTGGCTCTGGATCGCCGGTTGGCCGCCATAGCCTGGGCGCAGCAGGAGCAGGCCTGGATCATCGAAGATGACTACGACAGCGAATTCCACTACGCCGGCAAGCCCACGGCCTGCGTACAGGGGCTGGATCAGCACGAGCGCACGATCTATGTCGGCACCTTCACCAAGTCGATGTTCCCTGGGCTACGCATAGGCTATATGGTGTTGCCGGCTTCGCTGGTCGCCCCCATGACGGTGGCGCGGACCTTGCTCGATGGACACAGCGCACCGATTGCGCAATTGACGCTGGCGCGGTTCATCGAAGGCGGGCACCTGGGAGCGCATGTGCGTACCATGCGCGCCGTCTATGCCGAGCGGCGTGATGTACTGGCGCGGCTGGTGCGCGAGCATCTGGGGGATTTTCTGGAGCCCCGGGTGCCTGCGGGCGGCATGCAGATGCCGTGTACCTTGATTCGCGACATTTCCGAGCTTGCCGCAGTGGATTGCGCTCGCAGAGCTGGCATCGACCTGCTCGGGTTGACGCAGCTGCATGCATCGAGCCGGCACAAGGCGGGTTTCCTCATGGGATTTGCTGCTCACACACCGCATGAGCTGGAGGTCGCCGCGAGGAAGCTGGCACAGGTACTGCAGGCGCTACGCCGCTGACAGCGAGCAGCGAGCAGCGAGCAGCGAGCGGCCAGGCCTCAGCCTGCCAGCTCCTGCAGCGCTGCCAGCAACTGACTCACATCCGCCTCGGTGTGCAGCGCCGACAGTGCGATACGCAACCGAGCCGTGCCCACGGGCACGGTGGGAGGACGAATCGCCGGCACCCACAGGCCATGGCGGCGCAACCCCTCCATAAGGCTAAGCGCAGCGTCATTCCCACCCACCACCAGTGCCTGCACGGCCGTTTCCGATGGCAAAAGCCTCCATCCCTTGCCATTCAGCAAGGGCTGCAGACCCGCGCGCAACTGGGCGATACGGGCCTGCAACTGCAGGCGCAGAGCGCCTTGCTGCTCTATCAGCTGCAGACTGGTTTGCAATGCACGCGCCAGCATCGCAGGGGCGGCGGTCGCAAAGGTGTAGCTGCGCGTTTTCTGCAGCAGCCACTCGATCAGCAGTTCATGTCCTGCCACAAAGGCGCCCGAGACGCCGGCCGCCTTGCTCAGCGTGGCCATGTACAGCACGCGTGGCGAAGCCTTGTCCCCCGTCAGTCCTGCGGCCGCCAGGCTGCCGCGGCCTTGCGGGCCGAGCACGCCGAAGCCGTGGGCATCGTCGAGCAGCAGCAGGGCATCGTAGCGCTCGCACAGGGCCAGCAGGCCCTCTATATCTGCCACATTGCCGTCCATGCTGAAAACGGCATCGCTCACCACCAGCTTGCGCTGCACCGGGCAAGCAGCCAGCATCTGCTCCAATTCGGCCAGATCGCCATGCCCGAAACGGTGGATCTGGGCACGCGACAGACGGCAGCCGTCGATCAGGCTGGCGTGGTTCAGAGCGTCCGAGAAAATGGCATCGTCCGCGCCCACCAGCGCCGGGATGATGCTGGTGTTGGTGGCAAACCCGGCATAGAAGTAAAGCGCACGGGGCAGTTGCACAAAGCGGGCCAGTTCCTCCTCCAGCGCAGCGTTGGCCGTGCTATGGCCGTTGACCATGGGAGAACCGCCCGAGCCCACGCCAAAGTCCTGCGCACCGGCGCAGGCCGCCTCAATCATGGCCGGGTGCTGGGCCAGCCCCAGATAGTCGTTGCTGCAGAACTGCAGCATGGGCTGCCCGTCGACCAGAATGCGCGCACCTTGCAAGGGCGCCACGGTACGACGGGTGCGGCGCAGCGCGGCGGCGTCGAGTGCTGCCAGCTGCCGTGGAATATCCTGCAGCCAGAAATTGGAAGATGTAGTCATTGCCATTCCTTGGGCAAAGAGAAACTGGTCAGGCGAGGATCGGGAGTGGCCTGCCAGGGAATATCGGCCAGCAGCGGCGCGCCGAGCCGTCCCAGCTGGTGGCGCAGCCAGTCCATGTTTTCCTCGGGCACCAGCATCTGCGGCTCCACACGGCTGGCCACCCAGCCCGCCAGCGGCAAGCCGGCTGCGCAAATCGCCTCGGCGGTCAGCACCGCATGGTTCAGGCAACCGAGCTTGAGCCCCACCACCAGCACCACGGGCAACTGCAGCGCCACAGCCAGATCGGCAATGCAAAGAGAGTCCGACAGCGGCACACGCCAGCCACCTGCGCCCTCGACCACCACGGCATCGGCCTGCGCCGCCAGTTGCCGGTAGGCGTCCAGAATCGGGGCCAGCGTCACCTCCACGCCCGCGCGCCGGGCCGCGATATGCGGCGACATGGGGTCTGGCAGCAGCACGGGATTGTCCAGCGCTGCCGGCACGGCCAGCGTGGAGACCGCGCGCAAGGCCACCGTGTCTTCGTTGACCCAGCCGCCCCGCCCGTCTGGCTCGGCGCCTGCGGCCACGGCCTTCATGCCCACCACGCGCGAATGGTGGCCTGCCAGTGCGTGCAGCAATGCACAGCTGGCCAGGGTCTTGCCCACACCGGTATCGGTGCCCGTGACGAAACAGCCGATCATGCGTTTCCCTTCTTCGCGGCAAGCTCCGCTTCCTGCTGCAAGGTGGTGTTCAGCGCGGCCAGCGCGGCCTGACCCAGGTGGGCGATATCGGTATCGTCCAGCACATAGGGCGGCATGCAGTACAGCGTGCGCCCTATGGGGCGCAGCAGCAGACCGAGATCCAGCGCTGCCTCGTGGTAGCGCTGTGCAAAGTCCGGCAACGCGGTATCGATGTCCCAGGCCCAGATCATTCCCTGCTGGCATGCATTGCTGACGCGGGGGTGAACATTCAGCCCGGCCAATGCAGCACTGATTTTCCGGGCCAGCTGCCGATTGGCAGCCAGCTGGTCCAGCTGCTCGAACAGCTCCAGCGTCGCCACGGCAGCCCGGCAGGCCAGGGGGTTGCCGGTATAGGAATGCGAATGCAGAAAGCCGCGCGCGGCATCGTCGTCATAGAAGGCCGCATAGACCTCATCGGTGGTCAGCACGGCAGACAAGGGCAGCGTGCCGCCGGTCAAACCTTTGGACAGGCAGATGAAGTCCGGCCTGATGCCGGCCTGCTGGTGGGCAAACAGGCTTCCGGTACGGCCAAAGCCCACGGCGATCTCGTCCACCACCAGATGCACTGAATAGCGGTCGCACAGCGCCCTGGCCAGACGCAGGTATTCGGCATCGTGCATGGCCATGCCGGCGGCGCACTGCACCAGCGGCTCCAGAATCAGGGCAGCAGTCTCCTGGTGATGCGCTTGCAGCCAGGCTTCCAGACCCTCTGCTGCGCGGCGTGCCACATCGGCAGCGGTTTCGCCAGGCCCGGCCTGGCGTGCATCGGGGCTGGGCACGGTGGCAGACAGACGCACCAGAGGGCCGTAGGCATCGCGAAACAGCGCAATATCGGTGACCGACAGCGCGCCTACGGTCTCGCCGTGGTAGCCGCCGGCCAGGCCCACGAAGCGGTGCTTGGCAGGATGCCCCTGGTTGCGCCAGTAGTGGGCGCTCATCTTCAGTGCGATCTCGGTGGCCGAAGCGCCGTCGCTGCCGTAGAAAGCATGGCCCAGGCCAGTCAGAGCGGCCAGGCGCTCGGACAACTCGACCACGGGTGCATGGGTGAAGCCGGCCAGCATCACATGATCGAGCTTGCGCATCTGCTCGGTCAGCGCCGCCTGGATATGCGGATGCGAGTGACCGAACAGATTGACCCACCAGGAACTGATGCCGTCCAGATAGCGGCGGCCATCGGTATCCACCAGCCAGGGCCCGGTGGCGTGGTCGATGGCAATCGGCGGCGCGGCTTCGTGCCGCTTCATCTGGGTGCAGGGATGCCAGACATGGCGCACGCTGCGGCTGGCAAGACTGTGGTCCATCAAAAACTCCTGAGGCGAATCACCGGCCTTGCCAGATCGCAGGCACGGCGGGGCCTGGCCTGTGCAAGATGCCAGGCCAAGCCATCCGGAAAGAGAAGCCCCGGCGCGACGGCCGGGGGCGATTCAGGGATCAGCTCGCGGCCGATGTCCCCAGGCCCTTGAGGCCCAGCTTGCGCATCAAGCTGGTATCGGCCTCCACATCGGGATTGCCGGTCACCAGCAGCTTGTCGCCGTAGAAGATGGAATTGGCACCAGCCATGAAGCACAGGGTCTGCACGGCCTCGCCCAATTGCTGGCGGCCCGCCGACAGGCGCACGCGGGCCTTGGGCATGGTGATGCGCGCCACGGCGATCACACGTACGAAGTCCAGCGGATCCACCGGCTCGCTGTCGGCCAGCGGCGTGCCGGGCACGGGCACCAGGCTGTTGATGGGCACGGACTCGGGATAGGGCTGCATGTTCGCGAGCTGGGCAATCAGGCCGGCACGGTGGACCTCGGTCTCGCCCATGCCGATGATGCCGCCGCAGCACACGCTGATGCCCGCATCGCGCACCGCCGCCAGCGTGTCCAGCCGGTCCTGGTACTGGCGCGTGCTGACCACATCCTTGTAGTACTCGGGCGCGGTGTCGAGGTTGTGGTTGTAGTAGTCCAGGCCGGCCTCGCGCAGCGATGCCGCCTGATGCGGCTGCAACATGCCCAACGTGGCGCAGGTCTGCATGCCCAGGCCCTTCACGGCGCCGATCAGCTCGTTCATCTTCTCGATGTCACGGTCCTTGGGCGCGCGCCAGGCGGCGCCCATGCAAAAGCGGGTGGCTCCGGCATCCTGTGCTGCCTTGGCGGCGCGGGTGACTTCCTCCACGCTCATCAGCTTCTCGGCCTTCACTCCCGTATCGAACTCGGCCGACTGCGGGCAGTAGCCGCAGTTCTCGGGGCAGCCGCCGGTCTTGACGGACAGCAGGGTCGCCAGCTCGATCTCGCCCGCCGGCCAGTTCTCGCGATGCACGCTCTGGGCACGGTGCAACAAGTCAAGAAAAGGCAGGTCCAGCAAGGACTGCACTGCCTCCACAGGCCAGCGCTGCGCTTCGGTGGCCGCGGCGGGCTTGGCCGGCGTATGCCAGTGCATGGTCTGGCTGCCGCAGGCAGCGGCTTGCTGTGCGTCGGCGGCGCGCACTGGGTTGTCTTGCTCGGGCACGGAATAGGACATCGCGGTCTCTCCTCAATCGGGGGAATGCCGCGCATTTTGGGCAAAAAAATCAAGGATTTACAGAGCCCACATGCAAATAGTTGCCCTCCAAAGAGTTGCAGCAAGAAGCGCTATTTTTGAGCGTTATTTCAATGCATTTGACAGATTTTCAGCACCCATTAGAAACAGCCAGCCATAACTTCTGCCAAATTGAGCTCTTGTGCATTCAATTGAGTGCAATGCAACAGATTCAGACCGTGGATTTCAACGAGGAAGAGCGTAGATATCGGCAAAAAACATGGTTTTTGGCGCTTTTTACCCGGACAAGGCCTGAATCAGAGCCAGAAACGGTGCTGTGCCGTCCGTGCAAAGGCGGACAAACACCCCAAACTGGCCGATTTAATTCCCTCAACTCTTGTTGGACATTCGCACCGAGCGCAAAAAAAGCCGCAGCAGGGCTGCGGCTGTAGGGCGGGAGGGCTGGGCTTAGAAGGCGTGAGCCATGCCCACGCCGAATGAAGTACCCGAATCTGCACCGTACTCGTAGCTCTTGCGGCCCAGACTGGCATAGAGCGTGGTGCGCTTGGACAGCGCATAGTCGGCCCCCAGGGAGTAGAAATGATTGGTCTGCTCCTGCATGCGCTGGCGCCCGTAGCCGGCCTTCAGGGTGGTCTGTCCCATCTGATAGGTGGCACCCAGCGTCACGGCCTTGGCCGAAAGCGCCGTCTGGGCCACGCGCGAGTAGTCCCAGGCGGCCATCACGGCGGCTGCGCCAAAGCGGTATTTGCCAGCCACGAAGGTGTCCTTGTCACCGCTGCCGTTGCGCTCGAAGGCCAGCATGCCGCTCAGGCTGTCCGAGTCGTAATTGAGAGAGGCCGAATAGCCGCGCCCTTCGCGGCGCAAGGTCAGCGGCACTTCGGTGCGCTCCGGCGAGGCGCTCAGATGCAGGGTAAAGCCGGCCATCGTGGGCGAATCGTAGAAGATGCCATTGGCCATGCGCCCATATTCGGCTGCGCCGTTGTTGCTGTAGCGGTCGGTAGGCGTGAGGTAGTGCCACTGATACCAGGCCGGAGAGGAAATGCGGTTGAAATTGGCCCAGGGGTCGAACTTCCAGTCCTGCGACCACATGGCCGACAGGGCGCGGCCCAGGCGCAGGTGGCCGAATCCGCCCTGCAGACCCACCGTGGACTCGTCGTGCCAGAACGGCTTGCTGCCCTGATCCTCCAGACGCCCGGTATCGATATCGAAGCGCGCGCTCAGGCGGAAGGTGGCCTTGAGGCCGCCTCCCAGGTCCTCCCAGCCTGCAATGGCCAGATTGCTGCGCTGAATCGTGCCGGCCTGGGCCGTGCCGTCAAAGCCGCGATAGATGCCGCCGTCGATCAGACCGCCAATGCTGACGCTGGACGACTGGGCTGCCGCAGGCAGCACGGCAGACAAAAGGGTGAAACATGTGGAACAAGCAATGCCAGTACGCAAGCGCATGCCGGTGGTTCTCCTTGAATTGTGAAGTCACTGCCCCGCAGCCAGCCCATGGCACAGCAGAAGACAGAGAAGGTCGAAGACCTGTGAGATGAGGCGATGACAGGCAGTCAGGCCCTGCCTGATGCACTGAAGACAGCCGGAACATGGCTGGCAGCGGGGCTGCCGATTCCGGCCCGAGAAGCCTGCTCAAAAAGCAGGCAACGGGACGCATTATGAAAGTCTGGCCTGCGCAGAGTCCAGTCCGTCGTCAGCTTGGTTCAGCCGCTGCGCGCCACGCCGGAAGCGGCCCAGATGCGATTCATCTCGCTGCAAAACGGCTGGGCACAGGGTGCCAGGCCCTGGTACTGACAGCCTTCGGTCATGCACAAATGCGAACGGTGCTCGCTGTTGCGGCGCGGCACGGGCAAGGCATTGGCAGCCTGGGCCGCCGCCATCATCAGCCAGGGATCGGACTTGTTCTGCAGCAGCTGCTGCACCTCCTGCGCCAGCGCCGGCGTGGGCATGGCCAGAGGCAGAGAAGCCATCTGTGCCGGCGTCGCCTGAGCAGCGCTCGCCGTGACGGGCTGCATCTCCAGCCACAGCAATGCGCTGGTGGCAAGCGTGCTGGTTGCCGCGGGCGACTGCGGCTGCACCACCAGAGCCAGAGGACCGCTGCTCAAGTCACCCGGATCCGCCATGGGCAGGCGCAGGGCCGTCCCCGGCCCCAGGGTTGTCGGGATGCTTGCCGCACCCACGGCCTGCGCCCATGCGGCGGGTACCTGCAATGTCAGGGAAAAGCTGCGCTCGCCTTGCGGCGTGACCAGCGTGCCTTGCTGCACCAGCCAGTTCTGCAGCTGGGGCAGACGCGGTGCGGCAGCACCGCCGGCAGTTGCCGCCGCCATGCCCTGCTGCGCCTGCTCCAGCGCCACGGCCGCCGTCGGAGACAGGGTCGTCGCCGTCTGCAAAGCGGAACTGGGCGGCTGCGCGCCAGACACCGCAGCCTGCGCCAAGGCCTGCATCAGCGCAACCGATCCCTGCTGGCCGGCCAGCAGTTGCAAGGGCTGGGCCTGTCCCTGCAGGCTGACCTGAACCTGCGCGAGCAGGCTTTGCACAAACTGCTGCACGGCCGCTGGCAGGCCCTGACTGGGCCAGCTCGCCGCAGGCGCACCGGGCTGGGCCTGCACCTGCAGGGCCAGTTGCGCAATCAGATGCTCAAAGGCCTGGAGCTTGAGGTTCTGCAAGGTTTGCGGCGACCACTGCACGATGCTGGTCGCCGGGGGCGTCGCCTGAGCGGCGGGCAGCTGCTGCGCTGCGGGAAGATCCGGGACAGCGGCTGCAGCCACATTGCCGGCCTGCGCAGCCGCCTGACCCGTGGGCACGGACACGGGCAGTAAGGAGGCAACGGGTTGCAGTGGTGCAGTCATGCGGTCGTCGGTGGCGGGGCAGCAAAGCCGGAATCAGGCCATTGTGCCCGCCCCTGCAGATAAGCATCGGAAAAAGAGCTGCCGGTGCTTGTAGCTCAAGCACCAGGGCTGCCCGGATCGTGCCGGCGCCGCATGGTTCACGCCTGCGATCCGAAGCGCGGGTCAGGGGCGAACCATTGCGGGCGGAATCAGGCTTCGGCCGGGTAGAACAGCTTGCGCGTGGCCGTGGCCTGCACGGCCTTGGCAATGGCGCCGATATGGTCGGGGGTGGTGCCGCAGCAGCCACCCACGATATTGACCAGACCTTCGGCCGCGAATTCGTGCACCAGGCGGCTGGTGATCTCGGGCGTTTCGTCAAAGCCGGTATCGCTCATGGGGTTGGGCAGGCCGGCATTGGGGTAGCAGCTGATGAAGGTGTCGGGAGCCGCCTTGGCCAGCTCCTGCACATAGGGACGCATCAGCGTGGCGCCCAGCGCGCAGTTCAGGCCCACGGACAGCGGGTTGCTATGGCGCACGCTGTGCCAGAAGGCCGTCACGGTCTGTCCGCTCAGAATGCGACCCGAGGCATCGGTCACCGTACCGCTGATCATGATGGGCAGGCGCTCGCCGGTCTGCTCGAAGGCTTCGTCCACGGCAAACAGCGCGGCCTTGGCGTTGAGGGTGTCGAAGATGGTCTCGACCAGGATCACGTCGGCACCGCCTTCAATCAGCGCCAGCGTCTGCTCCAGATAGGCCTGGCGCAGCTGCTCGAAGGTGATGTTGCGCGCAGCAGGGTCGTTCACATCGGGGCTGATGGAGGCGGTCTTGGGCGTGGGGCCCAATGCGCCGGCCACATAGCGCTTGTGATCAGGCGTGCTGTACTTGTCGCAGGCCGCGCGCGCCAGCTGGGCGCTCCTGAGGTTCATCTCATAGGCCAGGTCGGCCATGTGATAGTCCTCCTGCGCAATCGTGGTCGCGCCAAAGGTATTGGTCTCGATCAGATCGGCGCCGGCTGCCAGGTATTTCTCATGGATGTCGCGAATCACATCGGGACGGGTCAGCGACAGCAGCTCGTTGTTGCCCTTGACGTCATGGGCGAAGTCCTTGAAGCGCTCGCCTGCAGCATCGGCACCGGCATAGCCCTCGCCGCGATACTGCGCCTCGCCCAGCTTGAAACGCTGAATCATGGTGCCCATGGCTCCGTCAAGAATGACGAGGCGCTTGGCAAGCGTTGCGGGCAGCTCCTGGGCTCGGGTGTAGGCGGGGGTGGGGTGCGACTGGCTCATAGACCGCCATTGTAGGAAAGCTGGCAGGCTTTGCCGGGCAGCCGGGCATTGCCCTGTAGCCAGCGCCTATTCCGATGGCTGGCCTGCCGGGTAGCGAGCCTTGGCCATGCGGAACGTCAGATTCCAGCGCTCGTTGCCAAGCAGCGGGTGCGGGCCCGGCTTGAGCGGGGCAACACCATGGAACACTAAGCGCGAAGGCCCGCCCCAGACCAGCACATCGCCATGGGTGAGTGCAAGGCGCCGGGTGGGATTCTGGCGCGTCGGTCCGCCCCAGAGAAAGCTGCAAGCCAGGCCCAGCGAGACCGAGACTATGGGCGCAGCAAAGTCGTGCTCGTCCTGGTCGCGGTGCAAGCCCATGCGCGCACCCGGCTGATAGCGGTTGATCAGGCAGGCGTCGGGCGCAAAACCCGGATAGCCGGCCAGCGCCGCAGCCCTGGCGGCCTGCTCGCCCAGAAAAGCCGGGATGGCAGGCCAGGGCCTGCCGGTCTGCGGATCGACAGCGCTGTAGCGATAGCCCTGCAGATCCGAAACCCAACCCCAGCCGCCGGCGTTGGTGATCGCCACCGACATGAACTTGCCACCGGGCACCTGCATGGTGCGAAACGCTGCCCGTGTCTGCAAGGCCCTCACCTCGGCCACCCAGCGCTGCTCCTCGGCTGTCGCAAACCCCCGCAGCAGCACGGCTCCGTCATCAATGATCTCGGCGGGCAGGGGGTCGTCAGGAAACAGCGAAAGCGTCATTGCAACGCTATCATAGGCCCGGTCGGCGGCTGCCCCTCCCAGCCGCCAGCCAACGCCTGATACAGCGCCACGGCGGCACGCAGGCCACGCACGCGGCTGTCGGCCGCCGCGTCCTGGGCCGCGTAGAGGTCGCGCTGCGCGTCCAGCACCTCGTACAGGCCCACGCTGCCCAGGCGGTAGCGGCGCTGCGCGAGCTGCTCGGCCCGGGCACGCTGCTCGGCGGCCTGGGCCAGATGGGCATCCTCGGTGCGGGTGCGCGCCAGGCCCACCAGGGCGTTCTCGGTGTCCTCCAGTGCCAGTAGCACGCTTTGCTGGTACTGGGCCAGGGCGACCTGGGCACCGGCCTCGCTGGCAGCGATGCGTGCGCGCACGCGGCCCACGTCGAGGAAAGACCAGTCCACACCCAGAAACACGCTGCGGTTCGCGCTGCCGGCCTCGAACAGCGCGCCCGTACTGAGAGCGGAGCTGCCCAGCAGACCGCCCAGCGACAGGCGCGGAAACAGCTCGGCCGTGGCCACGCCCACCCGCGCCGTGGCGGCATGCAGACGCGCCTCGGCGGCGGCCACATCGGGGCGACGGCGCAACAGCTCGGCGGGCGTGCCGGGAGCGATGCTCTCTGGCAACTGCGGCAAGGCGGCCGGCGCGTCCAGCGCCGCGATCAGAGCCTCGGGCACCTGGCCGGTGAGCACGGCCAGCCGGTGCTGGGCCACGGCGATCCGGGCCTGCAGCGCCGGAATGCGCGATCGCGTGGTCTCCAGCTGCGCCTGGGCGCGCGCCAGGTCGAAGTCGGTGCCGCTGCCATGCGCCAGCCGCAGCTGCACCAGGCGCAACGTGTCCTGCTGATTGGCGGCATTGGCCTCGGCCAGATGCAGGCGCTTCTGCCAGCCGCGCAGATCTGCGTAGCCGGCCACGACCTGGGCCGCAATGGCGACCTGCAGCGCAGCCAGATCGGCGGCACTGGCACGCAGGTCGGCGCTGCCGGCCTCGATGCTGCGACGCACGCGACCGAACAGGTCCAGCTCCCAGCTCGCGTTGATGCCGGCGCTGTAGCTGCGCTGGCTGCGCGGCCCGCTTGGTGCCTGGTTTTCGCTGCGTCTTTGCTGCAGCGCCTGGCCCGACAGGGTGAGCGTAGGGAGCTGATCAAGACGGCTTTCGCGCAGCAGGGCCTGGGCCGCATCCAGCCTCGCCAGTGCACCGCGCAGCTCCTGGTTGGCCCGCAGGGCCTGCTCGACCAGCTGCGTCAGTTGCTCATCCTGGAACTGGCGCCAGAACGCGGCATCGGAACCGGCCTCGGGGGATGCCAGCTGCAGGACTGCAGACGGCTCGGCCCGCGCGAACTGCGCGCCGGCTGCGGGCAACTCGGGTGCACGGAAATCGGGGCCGACGGCGCAGCCTGCCAGCAGGGTCGCAAGGCCTGTCACGGCATATGCCAGAGCATGCCGGCGCAAGGGTTTGCGGATCTCAGACATGACTGCCCTCCAGGGATGTGGGTGAAACATGTGAAGCTAGATGAGCAGGCGTGCGGGTCGCCAGCGAACGGCCCGACAGACGGCGCAGCGTGACGTAGAACACTGGCGTGAGGAAGAGGCCGAACAGGGTCACGCCCAGCATGCCCGAGAACACCGTCACGCCCGTGGCCGCGCGTACCTCGCTGCCCGCGCCGCTACCGATCAGCAAGGGCACGGCGCCCGCGATGAAGGCGATGGAGGTCATGACGATGGGACGCAGCCGCAGGCGGCAGGCCTGCAGCGCGGCATCGACTGTTGGCGAGCCGCGCATCTCCAGCTCGCGTGCAAACTCCACGATCAGAATCGCGTTCTTGCAGGCCAGACCCATGAGCACGACCAGGCCGACCTGCACGAAGACATTGTTGTCCCCCCCGGCCAGCCATACGCCGAACAGCGCCGCGCAGATACACACGGGCACGATCAGGATCACGGCCAGCGGCAGAGTCCAGCTTTCGTAGAGCGCGGCCAGCACCAGGAAGACCAGCATCACGGCGATGACGAAGACCACGGCCGCAGCATGGCTCTGCTCGACCTGCTGGTAGCTCAGATCCGTCCAGGCCAGCTCGATGCCGCGCGGCAGCGTGCGCTGCGCGATCTCCTGCAGCTTGGTCAGCACCTCGGCCGACGACAGCAGGCGCGGATCGGAGTCGCCGATCAGGTCGGCAGCCGGAAAGCCGTTGTAGCGCAGCACCGGATCGGGTCCGTAGCTGGGCACCACGGTGACCATGGAGCCTATGGGTACCATCTCGCCGCGCGCGTTGCGCGTGCGCAGCTGTGCGATGTCCTCCACGGCCTGGCGGTAGTCGGCATCGGCCTGCAGCATCACGCGCCAGACGCGGCCGAAGGCGTTGAAGTCGTTGACGTAGACCGAGCCCAGATAGGCCTGCAGGGTCTGGAACAGATCGGTCAGCGCCACGCCCTGGGCCTTGGCCTTGATGCGATCCACCTTCACTTCCAGCTGCGGGATGTTGGACTGGTAGCTGCTGACCGGGTAGGTCATGCCCGGCGTTTTGGCGATCTCGGCCTGGAAGGCCGCAAGCGACTGCTGCAGCGCAGCATAGCCCAGGCCTGCGCGGTCCTGCAGGAACAGCGAATAACCCGATCCGTTGCCCAGGCCCTGGATGGGCGGCGGCATCAGCGCATAGGCGAAGCCGCCCTCGATCTGCGCGAACTTGGCACCCAGCTCGGCATTGATGGCCTCGGCGCTGCGCGTGCGCTCGCCAAAGGGCTTGAGCATGATGTAGGAGCTGGTCAGATTGGGCGTGGTCGTGGACTGCAGCGCATTGAAGCCCGCGAAGGCCGCGACCATGTCCACGCCATCCACGCTCTTGGCCGCCTCCACCATCTGGCGCGTGACCGCATCGGTTCGGTTCAGCGACGCACCTTCGGGCAGCTTGGCGCCGGCAAACAGGTAGAGCTTGTCCTGCATGGGGATGAAGCCGCCGGGCACGACATGGAACAGCACGGCGGTGCCGGCCAGCAGTGCCGCATAGACCGCGAACACCAGGCCGCGCCGGCGCAGCGAGCGACCCACCGAGTTCTGGTAGCCGTGAGCACTGCGATCAAAGAAGCGGTTGAAGGGCCGGAAGAGCCAGCCCAGGCCCTTGTCGATGACGCGCGCCAGCGCGTCGCGCGGTGCGCCGTGCGGCTGCAGCAGCTTGGCCGCCAGCGCCGGCGACAGGGTCAGCGAGTTGATGGCCGAGATCACCGTGGAGATGGCGATCGTCACGGCGAATTGCTGGTAGAACTGGCCCGTGACGCCGCTGAGAAAGGCCATGGGAACAAAGACCGCGCACAGCACCAGGGCGATGGCGATGATGGGCCCGGAGACCTCCTTCATCGCCAGGTGGGCCGCCTCCTGCGGGCTGTGGCCCTGCTCGATGTAGCGCTCCACGTTCTCGACCACGACGATGGCATCGTCCACCACGATGCCGATCGCCAGCACCAGGCCGAACAGCGTCAGCGTGTTGATGGAATAGCCCAGCAGGTACAGACCAGCGAAAGTGCCGATGATGGACACGGGCACGGCCAGCAGCGGAATGATGGAGGCGCGCCAGGTCTGCAGAAAGACGATGACCACCAGCACCACCAGGATCACGGCCTCGATCAGCGTGCTCTGCACGGCCTTGATCGAATCGCGCACAAAGACCGTGGGGTCCCAGACGGATTCGAAGGCCACGCCTTCGGGCAGGTCCTTGGAAAGCCTGTCCATGGCCGCGTAGACCTGCTCGGCCACGCCCAGCGCATTCGCGCCCGGCGACAGGAAGATGCCCACGGCAGCCATGTTCTTGGTGTCGCTCCACGAGCGCAGCGTGTAGTCGCTGGCGCCCAGCTCGATGCGCGCCACGTCGGCCAGACGCACGACCTGACCGCCTTCGCCGCTCTTGAGCACGATGTCCCCGAACTCCTCGGCCGTCTTCAGCCGCCCGCGCACATTGATGGACAGCAGCTTGTCGGACTTCTGCGCACTGGGCTCGGCGCCCAGCTGGCCGGCCGAAACCTGGATGTTCTGCTCGCGGATGGCGGCAATCACCTCGCCGGCCGTGAGCTGGCGTGCCGCCACCTTTTGCGGGTCCAGCCAGACACGCATCGCATAGTCGCCGGCGCCGTAGATGCCCACGTCGCCCACGCCGGGAATGCGCGCCAGCACATCCTTGATCTTGAGCGTGACATGGTTGCGCAGATACAGCGCATCATGCGCGCCGTCCCGGGACACCAGGCCCACGTACATCAGCGGCGTGGACGCCTGCTTCTGCGTGGTCACACCGAACTGCCGCACCTCCTCGGGCAGCCGGCTCTGGGCCTGGCTGACGCGGTTCTGCACGCGCACCGCGGCGGTGTCGGGGTCGATCTCGGGGCGGAAGGTGGCGACCACCTGCAGGCTGCCGTCCGAAGCCGCAACCGACTTCATGTACATCAGGCCTTCGACCCCGTTGATGGCTTCCTCCAGCGGCACGGCCACCGACTCGGCGACCTCCTTGGGATTGGCTCCCGGATAGGTGGCGCGCACCACCACGCTGGGCGGCACGACCTCGGGATATTCACCCACCGGCAGCTGCGGAATGGCCACCAGGCCGACGGCGAACATGATGATGGAGAGCACGACCGCGAAGATGGGCCGGTCTATGAAGAATTTGGAGAAGTCCATGGCACGCCCTCCTTACTGCGCAGCGGCTGGCGCGGGCTGTGCGGCCGCTGCCGCCACCGGCCTGGGATTGACGGGCATGCCGGGGTAGTAGATGCGCTGCACTCCGCCCACCACCAGCCGGTCACCCGCAGCCAGGCCCTTTTCCACCAGTCGCCGGCCATCGACCATGCGACCCAGCGTGAGGTCGCGACGCTCGGCCAGATTGCCTTCGCCCACCACATAGACGTACTTGCGGTCCTGGTCGGTGAGCACGGCCTTGTCGTCGATCAGCAGCGCCTGGGACTCGGCCTCCTGCCGGTCCGGGCCGCTTTGCATCTGCACGCGCGCGAACAGGCCTGGCGTCAGCATCCGGTCGGGGTTGGCCAGGCGCGCGCGCAACCGCATGGTGCCCGTGCCCGGCTGGAGCTGGTTGTCGCTGAAGTCCAGCGTGCCCGCATGGGGAAAACCGCTGTCGCCGACCAGGGCGACACGCACCGCGCGGCCCTGGCCGGTCAGGCCGGCCAGACCTGCCTTCTGGTAGCGCAGAAAGCTGTGCTCGTCGGCATCGAAATACGCATACACCGGGTCCTGCGAGACCAGGGTGGTCAGCACGCTCTGGTCGGCCTGGGCCATATTGCCCACGGTGAGCAGGGCGCGGCTGGCACGGCCCGTGATGGGCGCGCGCACCTCGGTGAAGTCGAGCTGCAGCCGTGCGGTGGCCAGCTCGGCCTCGGCCGCACGCACCTGGGCCGTGGCCTGGGCCAGCGTTGCGGCCCGCGTGTCGGCCTCCTCGCGCGAGACTGCATTCTCGGCCACCAGCTGGCGCGCGCGCTGGTCCTGCGTCTGCGCCAGCCCGGCAGCGGCACGCGCGCGTTCGAGCTGGGCCTGGGCGCTGGCCAGGGCCGCACGATAGGGCCGCTGGTCGATCACGAACAGCAGCTGGCCCTTCTTCACCTCCTGGCCTTCGACGAAGGCGATGCGCTCGATATAGCCCGACACGCGCGAGCGCAGCTGCACCGACTCCACGGCCTCGATGCGGCCATTGAACTCGTCCCAGGGGCGTATGGCCTGCAAGGCAACCTCGACTACCTGCACCTCGGGCGCGGGCGGCGGGCCGTTGCCGGCATGGGCATCGCCCGCGCCGGGACGGTCGCAGCCCGAAAGCAGGACCAGCGCCGCGAGGCCGCCGGCCAGCAGCAAGGGCCGCAGCGGCGGCGTGGAATGGACTGACATATGGACTCTCCCAGAATGAATGCGCCCGCCCTGCTGGCGGCAGCAGGCCTGACGGAACGGCCACCTCTGCCTACAAGACGCAGGAGCAGCCAGGCTTGTGACAAGCATTGGCAGGTGGCTGAGAGAGATTCAATAAAGATAGCTGCTGCCGCAATTCACCAAATGACTTCAGGCACAAAACCATCTGAAGTCGTTTTTCATCAAGCGAATACAGCTACGGATATCAGAAGAACTCCGGCCAGCACTTGGGCCGTTGATTGCGGCTCCACCGGCTCTCGATCACAATGGCGGCATTCTTCAAGTTCAAGTGAACTTTAAGTCAAGTCCCAGGGAAAGACATCATGAAAATTGAGGATGATCCGCTGATGAGCATCAGCGACTTCGCGCAGCGCAGCGGCGTCAACGCATCGGCGTTGCGCTACTACGAGTCGCTGGGTCTGATCGAATCGGTGCGAAGCAGCAGCGGAAGGCGGCGCTACCACCGCTCGGGCCTGCGGCGCATCGCCTACATCGTGTTTGCGCAGCGCGTGGGTTTCACGCTGGAGGAGATTGCCGCGCAGCTGGCGCGGCTGCCGACGCGGCATGTGCCCACGGGCGGCGACTGGCAGAAGATGTCGCGCATCTGGCAACAGCGGCTGGACGAGCGCATCGACGAGCTGCAGCGCCTGCGCGACAGCCTCAACCAGTGCATAGGCTGCGGCTGTCTGTCGCTCAAGGTCTGCAGCATGTACAACCCCGGCGACCAGTGCCAGCGCTGCGGCCCTGGGCCGCGCCGCTGGCTAGGCGACGAGCTGCAGGCCGAAGGCCACTAGCCTCGGCTCAGCGGCCGCTGGCCTGGGCGAAGGCCAGCACGGCCTGCAGCAGGCGCTGCATGGTGGGCTGGATGCGGGCCGCAACCTCGGGCAGATAGTCGAACGGCATCTGCTCCTGCATATAGCTGGACTGCGTCATCTCCAGCTGAACGGCGTGGAAGCCCTGCTCCGGCTGACCATAGTTGCGTGTGATGAAGCCGCCCTTGAAGCGGCCATTGAGCACGCTGGTGTGGTCCGGTGCCTGCCGTGCAATATCCAGCAACTGCTGGGCCAGCGCTGGCGCGCAGCTCTTGCCGTCGGCGGTGCCCAGGTTCAGGTCGGGCAGCTTGCCCTCGAAAAAGCGCGGCAGCACCGAGCGGATGCTGTGCGCATCCCACAGCATGGCCACGCCATGCTGGCTCTTGATGCGGTCGAGCTCGGCGCGCAGCTGCGCATGATAGGGCTGCCAGTAGAGTTCGCGGCGGCGCGCGACTTCCGCCTCGTCGGGCTCGAACGCCTTGCTCGCATACAGGGGCTCGCTGTCGAAGCCGTCAACCGGGCACAGCCCGGTCACGCTCTGGCCCGGATAGAGGCTGGCGCCATCGGGCGGACGGTTCAGATCGATGACATAGCGCGAATGCGTGGCGGCCAGAATGGATGCGCCCAGTTCCTTGGCGAAGTCGTAGAGCCGCGGCATGTGCCAGTCGGTGTCGTGGACTTCGCGCCCTTCGGGCGTGAGCCTGGCCGCAATGTCGGCCGGCACATGGGTGCCGGTATGCGGCATGGAAATCAGCAGCGGTGCCGTACCCTGGTGAAAGACAAAGGGGGCGATGGCTTGGCTCATGGAGCGTCTCTCTTCTGTCAAAAATCTGGATGCAGCCGCCCTCAGGCGTTCTGCAGCAATGCCTTGCGGGTCTGCACAAAGCCTTGCTGAGCGACTTCGTGCAGCGCATGGCGGCCTGCCTGCACACGCTGCTGGCCGCGAACCCAGACTTCGGCAATGGCCGAAGTGCGATGGCTGGCAAACACATGGGCCGCATGGCCGCTGTCCGCAGGCAGCCCGTTGAGGGCCACATGGCGGGCATCGAGCACCACGAAATCCGCCTGCTGGCCCACGGCCAGACCGGCAATGGCACGGCCCGAGGCCTGGGCACCGCCGGCCACCGCCTGCAGGGTCATGGAGGTCGCCACCTGGGGCTGAGCGCCGCCGCCAAGCACATTGCGCTGGCGCAGGTTCAGGCGCTGGCTGTATTCGAGCATCAGCAGCTCTTCGGCCGCATTGACCGTAGCGTGGCTGTCCGAGCCAATGCCCCAGCGACCGCCATGCCTGAGCCACAGCGGCATGTCGAAAATGCCGTCGCCGAGGTTGGCTTCGGTGGTGGGACAGATGCCGGCCACGGCAGCGCTGCGAGCCGCGCCTGCATATTCCTCGGGCGTCATATGCGTGGCATGAACCAGGCACCAGCGCGCATCGACGGGAGCATGGTCGAGCAGCCATTGCACGGGGCGCTGACCACTCCAGGCCAGGCAGTCATCCACCTCCTGGGTCTGCTCTGCAATATGGATGTGCACCGGTGCCTTGGGCAGCATGGCGTGCAGGCCAGCGAGCGCAGTCTTGAGGCTGTCCGGGGGCACGGCCCGCAGCGAGTGCGGAGCAAGGCCCAGGGCTGCCTGCTGCGCCCTGGTCACGGGCTCCAGCTGCTGCAGCAGGCCGAGCATATTGTCAGTGCTGCGAATGAAGCGGGCCTGATCCTCGCGAGGCGGCAGGCCCCCGAAGCCGCTGGTCTGATAGAGCACGGGCAGCAAGGTCATGCCTATGCCCGTCTTCTGCGCCGCACGCAGCAGCGCCAGAGACAGGCTGGCATCGTTGGCATAGGGCTTGCCGCCCACATCATGGTGCACATAGTGGAACTCGCACACCGAGGTGTAGCCGGCCTCCAGCATTTCCAGGTACAGCCAGGTCGCGATCGCCTCCAGGGCCTCGGGCGTCATGCGATTGGCAAAGCCGTACATCAGCTTGCGCCAGCTCCAGAAGCTGTCCTGCGCCTGGCCGCGGAACTCGGTCAGCCCGCCGAATGCGCGCTGGAAGGCATGCGAGTGCAGATTTGGCATGCCGGGGATCAGCGGGCCGGCTGCACGGATGGCGGTATCGACCTCGCCGGCCTCGCCGCTTTGCGGATCCACATCGGTGAGCACCTCGGCCAGACGCCCGCTCTCATCCCAGCTCAGCAGGACGTTGCGCGCCCATCCCGTGGGCAGTAAGGCGTCTTCGGCAAACAAGGTACGCGAAATGGATGAGGATGCAGTCATGATGATGGTCTCTGTGAAGCGAAAAAGATCAAACCGCGCAGCTCATGCAGTCACGCGCTCAGTCTGCTCCATCGCAGCGAGCAAAGCCAGAACAAAACGCGCGTTGTCGCCTTCGGTGCCTATGGACACGCGCATGAAATGCTCGAAACCGGACTCCTTCCAGGGCTTGACGATCACGCCCTGCCTGAGCAGCGCCTCGGTCACCGGGGCATTGGGACGGCCCAGGTCGAGAAACAGGAAGTTGGCTACCGAGGGCGCAATGCGCAGGCCTTGCAGCGGCTGGCCCGGTCCTGCCAGCGCCAGCAGCTGTCTGCGCAGATCTTCGCGCAGCGCCACCGTGGCGGCCACGCCGCTGCGCATGTGCGCAGGGTCGTTCCAGGCCGCCAGCGCCGCGCGCTGGGCCGCCATGTTCACGTTGAAGGGCGAGCGCACCTTGTCCATCAGGCCCACCAGCTCGGCGCTGTCGGCCATGCCGTAGCCCACGCGCAGACCGGCCAGGCCCCAGGCCTTGGAGAAGGTGCGCAGCACGATCCAGGGTCCGACCCGCGCGTCCAGCATGGCCAGCACATCGGGGTAGTCATCGTCATGCAGCGCGTATTCGTAATAAGCCTCATCCACCACCAGCACGGTGTTGGCGGGCGTGGCCTCCAGCACCTGCGCAAACTGCGCCGCATCCATCATGCAGCCCACGGGGTTGGACGGGTTGGGCAGGAAGGCGATCTTGGGGGCCTTGGCCACGGCAGTGCACCAGGCGCCCAGATCGAAGCCCAGTTCCCCGTTCAGCTCGAGGAGCTCGACTTCCGCGCCCATCATCTTCGGATAGATTTCGTGCAGGCCGAACACGGGACGCTGGGTCACCACCAGATCGCCGGGGGCGAGGAAGACCTCGCAGAGAATCTTGATCAGGTCTTCCGAGCCGTCGCCGAACACCAGACGCCCGGCGGGCAGCCCTGTGCGCTCGGCAATGGCTTCGCGCAAGGCCGTGCAGTTGGCATCGGGATAGTTACCCACATCGTCGGCCACCTCGGCAATCGCGCGGCGCACCGAGGCACTGGCACCGAAGGGATTTTCATTGCTGGCCAGTCGCGCGATATCGGTCACGCCATAGCGCGCCCGTACCGCTTCATTGGACAGGCCGGCGTTGTATGCGGGCAGCGGGCGCACCTGGGCACGGGCCAGCGAGGCCACCAGAGAATTCGTCATAGATCGAACACCTTTCCGGGATTCATCAGGCCCAGGGGATCGAGGGCCAGCTTGATGGCCCGCATCGCCGCCAGCTCTGCGGGCGTGCGGCTGTTGCTGAGAAAAGGCTTTTTGTGCAGGCCGATGCCGTGCTCCGCGGAGACGCTGCCCTGCATCTCGCCCACGATGCGGTAGAGAAGCGCCTCCACCTGCTCGCATTCGCCGTTGACGGTCTTGCCATCCACCGAGACATGGAGATTGCCGTCGCCCACATGGCCGAAGTACAGCGCCTGGTGACCTGGCCAGCGAGCGGCAAAGGCCTGCATGCAGGCTTCGGCAAAACGGCCGATGTCGGCCTGGGGCAGGCTCACGTCGAAGTTGATGGCGGGATGCATATTGTTGTTGAGCTCGGCCGGTGCCTCGCGCAGCTTCCACAGCTGCTGCACCTGGGCACCCGACTGGGCCACGATGGCATCGAGCACCTCGCCGGCTTCCATGGCTTCCTCGAGCACCTGCTGCACATCGCCTTGCAGCTGCGCCTCGTCCTTGCCGTCCACATTGATCAGGGCCAGCAAGGGGTAGCGCTGTTCAAAAGGCGCAGCGAGCTTGAGCCAGGCCATGGAGGCCTGCACAAAGCTGTCCCACATCAGCTCATAGGCAGCGACGCTGTTGCCGAAGCGCGATTGCATGCGCTTGAGCACGGCCAGCGCCGAGTCGAAATCGGGCATGGCCACCAGCGTCGTGGCCGTGGCCTGGGGCGCGGGACGCAGGCGCAGCAGCACGCGCGTGATGATGCCCAGCGTGCCTTCGGCACCGATGAAGAACTGCTTGAGGTCATAGCCCGTGTTGTTCTTGATCATGGGGCGCAGCATGGGCAGCACCGTGCCGTCGGCCAGCACCACCTCCAGGCCCAGCACCTGCTCGCGCATCATGCCGTGCTGCAGCACGCCGTTGCCGCCCGCGTTGGTGGAGACATTGCCGCCGATCTGGCAGCTGCCGCGAGCGCCGAGATCCACGCCGAACACCATGCCGACATCGACGGCAGCCTCCTGCACGGCCTGCAGGGTGACGCCGGCCTGCACCTGCATCAGCCCGGTCTGGGCATCGATGTCCTCGATGCGGTTCATGCGATCCAGCGACAGGGCCACTGCCCCCTCCATGGGGACTGCGGCACCGGCCAGCCCGGTCAGTCCACCCTGGGGGACCACCGCAATCCTGTGGGCGCTGCACAGGCGCATGACGGCGCTGACTTCCTCCGTGGTGCGCGGGCGCACCAGCGCCAGCGGCTGCCGGGGCGGCGTGCCGCTCCAATCGGTGCGACAACGCTCGGGCGTGTCCGTGCCGCGCAGCGCTACATCGGCGCCCAGGGTGGAAATCAGTTCATTGAGAAATTGTTCGTGAGACATCAGCAACCTTTCGCGCTCCCCGCATTCAGGCTTTGGCTTGCTGTGCAATCAGGCCCTGGCGCACCACCGTGCAGTCAGGCTTGCTGCCGAACCAGTAGGCCAGCTCTGCAGCCCGCTGCACGGGCCAGAGCACGAAATTGGCGGGGCGCCCCACGGCAATCAGGCCTTGCTCGTCCTGCAGGCCCAGAGCCTGCGCCGCGTGCCGGGTAATGCCGGCCAGAGCCTCGGGAACCGTCAGACGGAACAGCGTGCAAGCCATATTGGCCATGAGCAGCAAGCTCAAGCACGGGGAGGTACCCGGATTGTGATCGGTAGAAACGGCCATCGGGACCTTGGCGGCCCTTAATTCCTCAATCGGGGGCACTTTGGTGTCGCGCAGCGTGTAGAAGGCCCCGGGCAGCAGCACGGCCACGGTGCCTGCCTTCTTCATCTCGGCGATGCCCTGCTCGGACAGGTGCTCGATGTGGTCGCAGGACAGCGCGCCATAGCGGGCCGCGAGGGCTGCACCCTCCATATTCGACAGCTGCTCGGCATGCAGCTTGACGGGCAGGCCCAATGCCTTGGCCGCCTGGAAGACCTGCTCGGTCTCGGCCAGCGAGAAGGCGATGCGTTCGCAGAACACGTCGACGGCATCGATCAGGCCTTCGGCGGCCAGCGCCGGCAGCATGACCTGACAGACCAGATCCGTGTATTCCTGGCTGCGGCCCGCATACTCGGGCGGCAGCGCATGGGCTCCTAAAAACGTGGTTCGCACGGTCACGGCACACAGCTCGCCCAGACGCCTTGCGGCACGCAGCTGCTTGCGCTCGTGTTCCAGGGCCAGTCCGTAGCCCGACTTGATCTCTATGGCCGTCACGCCTTCGGCCAGCAGCTGTTCAAGACGCGGCAGCGCCAGCGCCACCAGTTCGTCCTCCGACGCTTCGCGCGTGGCCCTGACGCTGGAGACGATGCCGCCGCCGGCCCTGGCCACTTCCTCGTAGCTGGCACCGGCCAGGCGCATGGCAAACTCGTTGGCGCGCTCGCCGCCATAGACCAGATGGGTGTGGCAGTCGATCAGGCCCGGCGTGGCAAGGCGCCCTGCGCCATCGTGCCTGGGCAGCGCCTGGTATTGGGCAGGCATGGCATCCAGCGGTCCCACCCAGACCATGCGGCCCTGCTGCACCACGATGCAGGCCAGCGTACCTTCGGGAATATCCGCCACCTCGGAGACATACAGCTGCGGCGCCAGACGCAGGTTTTGCCAGCAGCCGTCGGCGGAGACTGCGGGATGGTGATTAGCTTGCGCCATGGCGATGCTCCTCGTGTTCGATGATGTCAGTCCAGGCCATGAAACTCCTGATTTCATAGCTTCCAGCGCTTGCCTCCCTTAACTTTTCAGATCAATCTTCACTGAAATGTCCGGTACAAAGGCGCAAGCCGCTCCTGTTTCAGGTGTGCGCTGTCAGGCTGACCAGGATCAGCCTGGCATCCTCGCCCTGCGCCACCAGCAGCTCCTTGGACCGGACGCTGCTCCACCAGAGCCCCTGACCGGCTTGCAGTATCCGCCCGTCGGCGCATTTCCAGCTACCTTGCAACACCATGCAAAGCCCCGCAGCGCTCAGCCCCGCCTCGGCCTGGCCGCCGAGCAGCTCCAGCCGGGCCGACCATTGTCCGCGCCGGGTCATGACATTGAAGTCGCTGGACGGGCCGCCCAGCAGATCGCAATCCAGCGCCATATCGCCCGAAAAGGCGAACGGCTGCCAGCGCTCGGTCAATGCATGCTCGAGCCCGGCCTGGGCGCTGTGCAGCCGCACCCCGTCGCCATCGAGCAGCATGATCTGCCGGTCTATGCCCGCAAACGCCGAAAACGGGCCGGCCTGGGCAATCCTGGCCACGCTCACGCGCCAGCCAAAGCTGTCCATGCCCGCGCCCTGCGGCCAGCAGGCAATCTCGCGCGTGCTGCCGCCCCCGTTCTTCCACGGGCTGGGCGCAATCTGGTTCAGGTCAAAGCGTTGCATCGAAGACTGTTGTGAGTGAAGCCGAAGCTCTAAAAACAAGCATGCCCCAGGTGCGGGACGCCCAGCAAGGGCCGCCCCGCAGCAAAGGGCGTCGTCCCCCTGGGGGGGAAGCGGCGGGGCCGCCTAGGCGCAGCCGCTCAGGGGGGACGACGTTACTTCACCATCGGCAGATTCAAGCCATGGCGCTTGGACGCTTGCACGGCAATCTCGTAGCCTGCATCGGCATGGCGCATCACGCCGGTGGCGGGGTCGTTCCAGAGCACGCGGTTCAGGCGGGCCGCAGCCTCGTCCGTGCCATCGGCCACGATGACCACGCCAGCGTGTTGCGAGTAACCCATGCCCACGCCACCGCCGTGGTGCAGGCTGACCCAGGTGGCGCCACCCGCAGTGTTGAGCAGTGCGTTGAGCAGCGGCCAGTCGGAGACGGCGTCGGTGCCGTCCTTCATGGCTTCGGTCTCGCGGTTGGGGCTGGCCACCGAGCCGCAGTCCAGGTGGTCGCGGCCGATCACGATGGGCGCCTTGAGTTCGCCGTTCTTGACCATTTCATTGAAGGCCAGGGCCGCCTTGTGGCGCTCGCCCAGACCCAGCCAGCAGATGCGCGATGGCAAGCCCTGGAAGGCGATGCGCTCCTTGGCCATGTCCAGCCAGCGGTGGGTGTGCTTGTTTTCGGGGAACAGCTCCTTGATCTTGGCGTCGGTCTTGTAGATGTCCTCGGGGTCGCCGGACAGCGCCACCCAGCGGAACGGGCCCTTGCCTTCGCAGAACAGGGGGCGGATGTAGGCGGGCACAAAGCCGGGGAAGTCGAAGGCGTTCTTCACGCCTTCGTCCAGGGCCACCTGGCGGATGTTGTTGCCGTAGTCCACCGTGGGAATGCCCATGGCCTGGAAGTCCAGCATGGCCTGCACATGCTGGGCGCAGCCCTGGGCGGCGGCCTTCTTGAGCCTGGGATGTTGACCGGGATCGGCCGCAGCGGCGTTCCATTGCTCCACGGTCCAGCCCACGGGCAGATAGCCGTTGATCAGATCATGGGCGGAGGTCTGGTCGGTCACGATATCGGGACGGATGCCGCCGGCCTTGGCGCGCCTGACCAGCTCGGGCAGGACTTCGGCCGCATTGCCCAGCAGGGCGATGGAGACGGCCTCGCCCTTTTCGGTGTGATGCTTGATCAGGGCCAGTGCATCGTCGATGTCCTTGGCCTGCTTGTCCACATAGCGGGTGCGCAGGCGGAAGTCGATGCTGGACTGCTTGCATTCGATGGCCAGCACGCAGGCACCGGCCAGCACGCCGGCCAGCGGCTGGGCACCGCCCATGCCGCCCAGGCCGGCCGTGAGAATCCACTTGCCGGTCAGGTCGTTGTTGTAGTGCTGGCGACCGGCCTCGACAAAGGTCTCGAACGTGCCCTGCACGATGCCCTGGGCGCCGATGTAGATCCAGCTGCCGGCCGTCATCTGGCCGTACATGAACAGGCCCTTCTGATCGAGCTCGTTGAACTTCTCCCAGTTGGCCCACTTGGGCACCAGGTTGGAGTTGGCCAGCAGCACGCGCGGCGCATCGGGGTGGGTCTTGAACACGCCCACCGGCTTGCCCGACTGGATCAGCAGCGATTCGTCGGCCTCGAGCTTCTTGAGCTGGGCCAGGATCTCGTCATAGCACTCCCAGTTGCGGGCCGCGCGGCCGATGCCGCCGTAGACGACGAGCGCCTTGGGGTTCTCGGCCACATCCGGGTCCAGGTTGTTCTGGATCATGCGGTAGGCCGCTTCGGCGAGCCAGTTCTTGCAGTGCAGCTCGCTGCCGCGGGGAGCGCGGATTTCTCGGCTGGCGTCGTAGCGGGGGTCTTGCTTGGCCGCGCTGAGGATGGCGTCGTTGGCGTTCATGGTCGTATCCTTCAAGAATGGGTGGGAGGATTCAGCCGGCTTGCACGGCGTAAGTGGCACCAGCAAAGTTCCTGTCTGCGCCTGTGGTCGCGGCAGGAGCCGGGCTGGGGTAGATCATCTGGCCGGGCACGTTCATGCTTTTCCTGGCCAGCGGGTAGTAGACGAGCGAGGTGACGATCAGGCTCACGATCCACGAGATGTCGGCGCCGTTCATGGCCTTGGCCAGCGGGCCCACATACATGGCCTGGTTGATGAAGGGAATCTGCACCGCAACGCCCATCACATAGCAGGACAGGGCCGTCCAGTTGTAGGCGCCATAACGGCCCTGGCTGTCATAGAGCGCCGGGATGTCCACCTTTTCCTTGGAGACCAGGTAGTAGTCCACCAGATTGACGGCGCTCCAGGGAACGAACACGGTGAGCAGCAGCAGCACGAAATTCTTGAAGGTGGCCAGGAAGTTGGAGCTGGCCAGCAGGGCCACCAGCACCGTCACCAGCACAAAGCCCAGGATGTAGAGCAGGCGCGATGTCGCGGTGAACTGCGTTTTCCGGTTGAAGGCGCTGACCGTTGTCAGCACGGTCATGAAGCCGCCATAGGCGTTGAGGCAGTTCACGGTAAGCTTGCCGGTGACGATGACCAGATAGATCACCACGGCCAGCGGGCCAGCCAGCTGGCCCATGAAGCCGACCTGGTTCTTGATGAAGTTGGCGCCCAGGGCTGCGACCAGCACACCGAAGCTCATGGCCAGCTGCGAGCTGATGACACTGCCGCCGAACGTGGTCCAGAAGGTGGCGGCGGTCGAGGTCCTGGTGGGCAGATAGCGCGAATAGTCGGCCACATAGGGGGCAAACGTCATCTGCCAGCCTGCCGACAGAGCCATGGCGGTGAGAAAGCTGGCCCAGGTGAAAGGCTTCTGGCCGAACGCCGAGACCACATCGAACTGATGGCACAGCTGCCAGGCCAGATAGCCAAAGCCCAGAATGCCGACCACGGTGGAGATGCGCCCCACCACATGGATGAGCCGGTAGCCCACCACCGCGACCAGGGCCGTGAGCGCGCCGAAGATGATGATGCCGGCCGCGGGGCTGTGAAAGCCGAACATCAGATTGATGGCCTGGCCCGAGAGCACGGTGCCCGTGGCGGCGAAGCCCACATACATCAGGATCACCAGCACCAATGGCAGGGCTGCGCCCTTGACGCCGAACTGCACGCGGCTGGAGATCATCTGGGGCAGACCCAGGCGCGGCCCCTGGGCCGAGTGCAGCGCCATGACGATGCCGCCGAGAATATTGCCGATCAGGAGACCGAGGATGGCGGTCATAGCTTCGGCGCCGAACACCACGGCCAGGGCGCCGTCCACCACCGCCGTGATCTGCATGTTGGCACCGAACCAGAGGGTGAACTGGCTGGAGGGCGTGCCGTGGCGCTCGCTCTCCGGAACCATGTCTATGGTTCTGCTCTCGATGGCGCCAGAGGAACCCAGCGTTGCTGTATCAATACTCATGAAATTGCTCCGTCAATCCCTCTGGATGTCTCTTATATGTCCGAACAACTTTCAGTAATTTCCATAAAGTTGTCTATACGAATTTTGTGATTTACTCCTGCCAACGTCAATCATCTAGACAGCTTTTCTAATCCAAACAAACCCTATGTCGCGAACCGATACCACCGCCGCCGTACCTGCGTTCCAGCGCATCAAAGACCATGTGCTGCAGCAGATCCACAGTGGCGTATGGCAGGAAGGCCAGGCCATTCCCAGCGAGGCCGCGCTGGTCAAGCAGTTCAATGTGGCGCGCATGACCGTCAACCGTGCCTTGCGCGAGCTCAGCGACGAAAAGACACTGACGCGTGTCCAGGGCTCGGGCACTTTCGTGGCCCAGCAGAAGTACCAGGCCACCCTGGTCGAGCTGCGCAATATCGCCGACGAGATCGCGGCTCGCGGCCACCGCCATCGGGGGGAGCTGCAGCGGCTCGAGCGCTGCAAGGTCGACGCCGCCCTGCTGCGCCAGTTCGAGCTGAACGCCGCCCCCCATCTGTTTCACTCCGTGGTCGTGCACTTCGAAAACGATGTCCCCATCCAGGTCGAAGACCGCTATGTGAACCCGGCCGTGGCTCCCGACTATCTGAGCCAGGACTTTGCAAGCCAGACGCCGAATGCCTATCTGGTGCGCGTGGCTCCGCTGCAGGGCGTGAATTTCTCCATCGAAGCGAGCATGCCCACGCCAGAGGTGGCGGAGCTTTTGCGCATGGAGGTCACCGAACCCTGCCTGGTGCTGCGCCGCAGAACCCGCTCCCAGGGCCAGGTGGCCTCGGTTTCGGCCCTGTGGCACCCGGCATCGCGCTACCAATTCGCGGGAAGTTTTTGATCCCCCTGAGCGGCTGCGCCGCTTTCCCCCAAGGGGACGGCGCCCTCGCTGCGAGGCGGCGCGGCCGGCTGAGGCACTTGCTTGCCCCCCCTGGCCTGAGGCACCGGCGATTTTTGCGATGAGGGTTGTAGGCAGCAGTTTTAGCGCTCCGTGCTTGGCAGGATGTTCTGCAACACCTCGGGCCAGGCGGTTTCCAGCGCCCACAGACGCATGATTTCGATATCGGGGGCCAGGTAGCGGTCCTTGTCCAGATAAGGCACCTGGCTGCGGATCAGCGCGTACTGCTCCTCGATCAGCGGCGAGCTCTTGAGACGGCGGTCGAAGTCCATGCCCTGGACTGCGGCCATGGCCTCCACGCCCACGATCACCGCCGTGTTCCTGGCCATGTCGGCCAGGCGACGCGCGCCATAGGTGGCCATGGAGACATGGTCTTCCTGGTTGGCCGATGTGGGCAGGCTGGTCACGCTGCTCGGGTGCGCCAGGCACTGGTTTTCGGCCGCCAGGGCGGCCGCCGTGACCTGGGCGATCATGAAGCCCGAGTTGACGCCGCTGTCTTCGATCAGGAAGGCCGGCAGGCGCGACAGCCCGGTGTCCAGCAGCAAGGCCATGCGACGCTCGGAGATGGCGCCGATTTCGGCGATCGCCAGGGCCATGATGTCGGCGGCGAAAGCCACGGGTTCGGCGTGGAAGTTGCCGCCCGAAATCACGTCGCCGTTGTCGAACACCAGCGGATTGTCCGAGGCTGCATTGGCTTCTATGACCAGCACGCGCGCAGCATGGCTGAGGTTGTCCAGGCAGGCGCCCATGACCTGCGGCACGCAGCGGATGGAATAGGGATCCTGCACGCGCCCGCAATTGGGGTGCGAGGGGTCGATGGCGCTGCCGTCCAGCAGCGAGCGCACGGCGGCCGCCACGGCAATCTGTCCCTGCTGGCCTCTGGCCTCGTGAATGCGCGCATCGAAGGGCTTGATCGAGCCCTGTATGGCTTCCAGCGTCAGGCAGCCGGCCACCAGGCCTGCGGCCAGCACGCTTTCGGCCTGGAACAGACCCGCCAGCGCCAGCGAGGTGGAGACCTGGGTTCCATTCAGCAGCGCCAGCCCCTCCTTGGGACCCAGCACAAAGGGCTCCAGACCGATATGTTTCATGGCTTCACGGCCGCAGACGATCTTGCCGTCCACCTTGGCCTGCCCCTCGCCGATCAGCACGCAGGCCAGGTGCGACAGCGGCGCCAGATCGCCCGAAGCGCCCACCGACCCCTTGGAGGGAATCACGGGCAGGACATCGGCATTGGCCAGCGCCAGCAGCGCGTCCACCAGCGCCGTGCGGGCTCCCGAATGCCCGCGGGCCAGACTCACGGCCTTGGTGGCCAGCACCAGACGCACCACATGATCCGGCAGTGGCTCGCCCGTGCCCACGCTGTGCGAAAGCACCAGATTGCGCTGCAGCTCGGCCAGACGCTCATGGGCAATCTTGGTCGAAGCCAGCTTGCCGAAACCAGTGTTGATGCCGTAGACCACCTGGTCTTCATCGACGATGTGCTGCACATGCGCCTCGGCCTTGCGCATGGCGGCATAGGCGGCCTGCGCCATGCTGAGCTGCACGCCGCCGTCCTGAATGCGGCGCAGCTGAGCCAGCGTGAGTTCGCCGGGATGCAGTTCCAGTTCGGAGTTCGAGAGCTCTTGGGTGGTGGTAGTGTTCATGGCTATACCTGTCTATACAGTCAAGAGAAACAAAAACGTACTGAGGGATTCAAGAGCCTGGCCGGGATCAGCCGCCGTGCACTGAATCGGTTCGGAAACGGCTACCGAGTCGGTAGCGCATGCCTGGATGCACGCAATGCACCCAGGTGATAGGGACGCCGCGCAACCAGGTACGGCGCGTGAGCATCAGGCAAGGCTGGTCGATAGCCATCTGCAGCAGCCGGGCCTGTTCGGCCGTCGGCAAGATCGCATCGACCACATGTTCGATCTGGTCGTACTGCACATTGCGCACCAGATAGACCGAGGGCTGCACGGCAGAGAAATCCTGGTCCATGAAGTCAGGGACCAGGCGGGGGTTCACATAGCGGTCTTCGATCTGGACCGGCAGCTCGTTTTCGAAGTGCACGCCGTGCAGGTGAAAGACCGAGGCGCCGACCGCCAGGTCCAGCGCCGCGGCGACTTCGGGCGAGGCGGACTCGCGGCGCATATCGAGCAGCTCGAAGCGATGATCGTGACCGCGCTGGGTGATCTCTTCACCGATATTGGCAATGCGCAGCAGGGTCGATTGCGGCTTTTCCTCGGCCACGAAGGAGCCCACTCCCGCCACACGCACGATCACGCCCTGCTCGGCCAGTTCGCGCAGCGCGCGGTTCACCGTCATGCGCGCCACGCCGAACTCGTTGACCAGCTCCTGCTCGGAAGGCACACGCGCGCCGGCCGCCAGCGAGCCGTCGCCGATCTTGCGCAGCACATGGTCCTTGACCTGCTGGTACAACGCGAGCGGCATCTGGGCTGCAGGAGCCGTTTTGCGTTGGGCAGGGTCTCGGACATTCATGATGCAGGCCTCAGTGAGCAGCCGCAGCCAGTGACTCGGCGCGAATCTCTTCCGTCAACCGGGCCTTGAGCTCCATGAACTCTGGCGAGGTCTTGACGGTGTAGTGGCGCGGGTGCGGCAGATGGACCGGGATGTCTGCCTTGATGCGGCCCGGACGCGCGCTGAACACGGCCACGCGATTGGCCATGAAGATGGCTTCATCGATATCGTGGGTCACGAACATCACCGTCTTGCGCTCGGCCTCCCAGATGCCCAGCAGCAACTCCTGCATCAGAACCCGGGTCTGGTTGTCCAGCGCACCGAAGGGCTCGTCCATGAGCAGGATCTTGGGATCGTTGGCCAGCGCACGCGCGATCGCCGTGCGTTGCTGCATGCCTCCAGACAGCTGCTTGGGATAGTGATTCTCGAACCCGCGCAGACCCACCTTGGCAATGAAGTAGTCGCTGCGCTCTTTCTGGACGGCTTCGCTTGCGCCCTTCTCGCGCAGCCCGAAGCGAATGTTCTGGGCTACGGTCAGCCAGGGAAACAAGGTATAGCTTTGAAACACCATGCCGCGGTCGGCGCCGGGCTCCTGCACCAGTTTCCCGTCCAGCAGCACCTGCCCCGTCGTCGGAAAATCCAGACCCGCAACAATGCGCAGCATCGTCGATTTGCCGCAGCCGGAGGGCCCGAGAATGGTCACGAAATCGTTCTCCCGGACCTCGAAATCCACCGGCAGCAGCGCCTGGGTGCTGACACCTTTGTGGCTGGTGAAGGTACGCGAAACGCCTTGAATGGACAGCTGGTTCATCACAGGGAACTCCATTCGAACATGCGACGGTTGAAGGTTTTGAAGATGAAGTCCGACACCAGACCGATAAGCCCGATGATGATGATGCCGAAGATGATCTGTCCGGTATTGAGCAGCGCCTGGCTGTCGGTGATCATGTGTCCGATGCCGGAGGACGAGCCGATCAGCTCGGCGACGATCACATAGGTCCAGGCCCAGCCCAGAACCAGGCGCAGGGTTTCCGCGATGCCAGGAGCAGCGCCGGGAATCAGCACCCGCTTGACGATGCCGGTATTGCTGGCACCCAGGGTGTAGGCGGCCTCAACCAGATCCTTGCGTGCACCGCCCACGGTCACGGCCACCATGAGGGTGATCTGGAACACCGAGCCGATGAAGATGACCAGCAGCTTCTGTGCTTCGCCCACGCCGGCCCAGAGGATCAGCAGCGGAATGAAGGCCGATGCGGGCAGGTAGCGGCAGAATGAGACAAAGGGCTCGAAAAACGCCTCCACGGGCTTCCAGGCCCCCATGGCAATGCCCAGCGGAACGGCCACGACGCTGGCCAGTATGAAGCCCCCCATGACACGCCATACGGTCATGCCGATGTCATGGTGAAAGTCGAACTCCGTGAACAGCAGAATGCCTTCGCGCAGCATCGTCAGAGGGCTGGCAAGAAAGGTCGGCGACACCAGGCCGCCAAAGGTCACGGCGGACCAGATCAGCACAAAAAGCGCAAAAAAGCCCGTGCCGAGCAGCCACTTGGCCTTGGGGCTGACAGGTTCCAGAGGGGCCATATAGCGCCGACGAGCCGGCCGTCCGGAAGGCGATGCCACCTGAACCGATGCGGGCGACGCTGACTTGATAGAAGGTGATACCGCTTCCATGTGCAACCTCTTTGCGCTTACTTGATGAAGCTTGCGTCGTACATGACGCCGTAGTTCTCAGGAATGCTGCGAATCACGCCGGCCTCCTTGAGGATGGCGGCAGACTCCTTCATGAAAGGCAGCAGGTCGTTGGCAAAGAATTTCTGATTGGCTTCCTTGTCCGACCATTTCAGGAAGGCAGCCGACTTGCCGAACTGTTCACCGCTTTGCTTCACGGCCGCGCCCATGATTTCGTAGCTCTTTTCCTTGTCGGAATTGATCATGGCGATCGCATCGAAGTAGGACTGGGTCAGGGCCTTGGCCGCCGGCGCATTGGCCTTGAGCCACTTGGGATCGCAACCCACGGTGTCCATCACCATCGGGTAGTCGATGGTGGTGGCCAGAATCTTGCCCGCGCTGGGGTTGGCGCGGACCGTGGACAGGTAGGGCTCATAGGTCATGGCCGCATCGTTCTGCCCGGAGACAAAAGCCTGTGCCGCAGGCTGCGGCTCCAGCGATACGGTCTTGATGTCTTTCATGGTCATGCCGTTCTTGTTCAGCATCCAGGCCAGACCGAAGTAGGGAGCCGTACCCGGCGCGCTGACGGCGACGGTCTTACCTTTCAGATCGGCAAAGTTCTTGACGTCGTTGCGCACGGCAATACCGTCTGCGCCATAGGACTTGTCCATCTGGAAGATCTGCACGATGGGCACACCATTGGTGTTCCAGGCCACATGCGTCTCCACGGTGGTGGCGGCACATTGCACGGCACCCGAGGCCAGCGCCAGGTGACGGTCCTTCTGGGGAATCATCTTGATTTCGACATTGAGGCCGTTCTTCTTGAAGATCCCTGCCTTGTCCGCGAGCGTCAGTGGAGCGAAGCCGGTCCATCCCGACATGCCCAGGACGATCTTGGTCTCCTGAGCCGCTGCATGTTGTGCAGCAGACACTAGAACGGTTGCGGCTAATGCCAATTGCCAGATTGGAACGCGACGTGTCGATTTCATGGGACTCTCCTCGGTCGATGCCAGAGCAGTTCGGTTGTTGATGCGGACTTCAAGCCTTGCACGACAGTGCAGGCAGCGAAGTTTGCGGTTGCTGATTGAACATGTATATACAGGCTTACCCGAGCGCCATAGTTACAGCATTTCTCAGCTGTATAGACATGCACCAACAATCGACAAGAGCAAGCAATGTGCCAACTCGCTCGCCCACGGACCGCCTCCGCCGTCTCCCGGAGACGCGCACCAAAACAGCATCCGAGTTGCGCTAGTCGGGTGCAATCACGCTTTTCGCCGCGGTCAGAAATGGTGCAATCAGCGCCGAGGCATTGCTCCTTGGCACCGACAGCACCACGGCCTGCTTGGCGACACGGCCCTTGATTCTTTTGCAGACCAGTCGCTTGCCGTCGTGGGTTCGGTCAACCACCGGCCGCGTGGTCAGAACGCTGACACCATGCCCGTTGGCGACCATGGAGCGAACAAGCTCTATCGACGCCAGTTCATAGTTCACCGTGGGCACCACGCCCGCCTCCCGAAACAGCGAGAGAAAGTACTCTCGGCTCTGCGGCAGGTTGATCAGCAGCAACGGCGACTGGGCCAGCTCCGCCAGGCTCACGCTGGGCGCCGCAGCCAGGGCATGCCTTGCGGGCAGCAAGGCATAGGGCGGCAACGCGGCAACCGGGTGCATGGTCAGCAGAGGGCGAGCCAGGCCCAGGTCATATTGCAGCGCGGCATGGATCTCCCCGCGCTCCACTTGCCGCGTCAGGGAGGCGATGTCCCCTTCGACCAGTTCGATGTCGATGGAGGGGTGGCGCTTTTGCATCTGGGTAAGCAACTGCGGAATCCACAGCGCGCCCAGCGTGCTCAGAAAGCCCAGCCTCAGCGTGCCGGAAACCGCCTGCTTGCGTGGCTCCTGAAGCAGTTGCGCAGCCTCCAGCAGGCTCAGGGCCTCCCGGCTTCTGGCCAGCCCTGCCGCGGTCAGGTCCAGCCCGACGGCATGTTTGCGCACAAACAGCTTCTCGCCCCATTGGGCCTCCAGGTCGGCAATCGCCTTGGAGATGGAGGGCTGTGAAACATTGATGGCCAGCGCCGCCTTGGCCGTGCTGCCGTGGCGTGCGGCGGCCACGAAGTACTCGAGCTGTCGCAGATTTATCTGAATCAATTTTTTGAATCCAATGAATGGGAAATGAATATTTTCCATTGATTCATGTTTTGGGCAGCATGCAGACATCGCTTCAGATCAACAGCGGGAATCCCATGCCTGAATCCACCGAAAAATCTGCCTCCCGTCCGCTGGACGGCATCCGCATCCTGGACTTCACCCGGGTTCTGGCAGGCCCCATGTCCACGGCCTTGCTGGCCGATCTGGGAGCGGAAGTCGTGAAGGTGGAGCCGCCCCAGGGCGACGACTACCGTGCCATCGGCCCCATGAAGAACGGGCAAAGCGCCTTGTTCACGGTCATGAATCGCAACAAGCAAAGCCTGGTGCTCGATCTCAAGCATGCGGACGCGGTGGCCGTGGTGCATGAGCTGGTCCGGCAGGTCGACGTGGTGGTCGAGAACTTCAGGCCTGGCGTGGCCGAGCGCCTGGGCATCGGCCCCGAAACGCTGCGCGCCCTCAATCCCCGGCTGGTGTATGTCAGCGTCTCTGGCTTTGGCCAGACCGGCCCGCTGGCCCATCGCCCGGCCTACGACATCATTGTTCAGGCCATGAGCGGCCTGATGGAAGCCACGGGCGAGCCTCAAGGCGCGCCCACCCTGGTCGGCGAAGCGGTCAGCGATGTGGTTGCCGGCCTGTTTGCCTCCTGGGCGACACTGGCGGCCCTGCTGCAGGCGCAGAGAACAGGCACCGGCCAGCATGTCGATGTCGCCATGTTCGACACCACGCTGAGCTTTCTGGCGACATCGATGTCACGCTATCTGTTCACCGGCCTGCCTGCCCGGCGTGTGGGCAACCGGCATCCGCTCTCGGCGCCGTTCGGCGTCTACAGGGCACGTGACGGCCACTACGCCCTGGCCGTGCTCAACAAGAAGCTGTTCGATGCCACCGCTGCCGCGATGGAACTGCCCGAACTGGCCAGCGATCCGCGTTTTGCCAGTGACGAAAGCCGCTCGGCCAACGAGCCCGCCTTGCGCGCTGCGCTGGAGGGCTGGAGCACGCAGCACGATGTGGCCCAGGTGGTCGCGCGGCTGGAGAGCGCAGGCGTTCCCGCAGCCCCCATCTGGAATATCGAGCAGGCCCTGAATTCCGAGCAGATCCGCTCGCGTGGCCTGCTCCGCGAGATCGAAGACGAACGCCTTCCGGGCCTGCAGCTGCCGACACAGCCCGTGCATTTCAACGGCGCTCTGCCCAATCGTGCGCAACGCGCGCCGGCCCTGGGCGAGCACACGGAGCTGCTGCTGCAAAGCTGGCTGGGCCGCAGCACGGACGCCATTGCTGCCTTGCGCGAAGCAGGCGCCCTGGGTTGATTCTGATAGCAAGAAAACAAGGAGAGACAGCCATGTCATTGATTCGTCTGGGCGCGACCGAAGAAGATCAGGCCGTTGCCGATGCCGTTGCACGCTTTGCCGAGGAAGCCCTGGCGCCCGTGGCCCAGGCCATGGACGAGCAAGCCTTTTCCGCCACGCGTCATGTGCCCGGCCTGTCCGCGCTGGGCGTGATGGGCATGAATCTGCCGGAGCGCTTTGGCGGGCCGGGCGTCACTCCCACCGCCATGCTGATGTCGCTGGTCGCCATCTCGCGCGCCTGTGCAGCGACCTCGTCCATGATCGGTGCTCACTACCTGGGCACGGATGCCGTTCTCATCGGCGGTGACGAGGCGCAGTGCGAGCAATGGCTGCCGCGCTGCGCCAGCGGGGAATGGCTGGCGGCCTTCGCGCTGACCGAGCCGCGTGGCGGCTCCCACCCAGCAGACATGCGTACCCGGGCCGTGCGCGACGGCGACGACTATCTGATCACGGGCGTCAAGCACTTCATCTCGAATGCAGCAGAGGCCCGCTTCATGGTGGTCTTCGCCAAGACCGATGCGCAGGCTGCGGCACGCGGAGTCAGTGCCTTCATCGTGCCGCGCGAGCTGCCCGGCATACAGGTATCGTCGCCCGAAAAGCTCATGGGCATCCGCGGCGGACATGCCTTTGAGGTTTCGCTGGACGGCGTCCGTGTCCCGGCTGCCAACCGCCTCGGCGCCGAGGGCACCGGGTTCAAGACCGCCATGAAAGTGCTGGACAACAGCCGCCTGGACGTGGCCGCGACCTCTCTGGGCATCGCCGAGGCCGCGCTCAAGGCAGCAGCCGACTGGGCCAACCAGCGTCTGGTGGGCGGCGAACCGATAGCCGGCAAGCAGGGCATCCAGTTCAAGCTCGCCGACATGAAGCTGCGTCTGGAAGCCGCCTGGGGGCTGACCATGCAGGCCCTGGCACTGCGCCAGCAGGGGCAGCCGTTCACCCAGCAGTCGGCCATGGCCAAGCTGTTCGCCTCGGAGATGGTGGGCTTCGTGACCGACGAGGCGCTGCAGATCCATGGCGGCTACGGCTATACCCGTGAAATGCCCCTGGAGCGCTATGTGCGCGACGCCCGCATCCTGCGCATCTACGAAGGCTCTTCCGAGATTCAGCGCACCATCATTGCACGTGCCGTACTGAGCACCTAGGGGTCGCAGCGGCACCCGGGAGGATTTGCTGGTGTAATCCACTCCATGGACAAACACTCTTCCATGTCGCTGCACGGGAAAATTCTCACCGAGATTGAACAGAACATTCTCAGTGGCCGCTGGCCGCCCGGCTATCGCATCCCGTCGGAGATGGAGCTGACCGTCCATTACCAATGCTCGCGCATGACCGTGAGCAAGGTGCTGAACAAGCTGGCAGAAGCCGGTCTGCTGGTGCGCAAGCGCAAGGCGGGAAGCTTTGTGACGAGCCCGCAAACCAGCTCTGCCGTGCTCGAGATTCCCGATCTGCGTCAGGTGGTGCTTGGCATGGGGCAGGAGTACTCGAGCAGACTGCTCGGCCGCACGCAGCGGCGCAGCACGCGCGAGGACATGGAGGCCATGCGCATGACGCGGCCGGCCCCCATCGTCCATGTGCTGTGCCTGCACATGGCGGGATCCCGGCCGTTCTGCATCGAAGACCGCCTGATCAATCTCGAATCCGTGCCGGACGCCGAGCACGAGCCGTTCACCGAACACAGCCCCAGCTCCTGGATGGTCAACCATGTGCCCTGGAGCTCGGCCGAACACCGCATTCGCGCCGAGGCAGCCAGCGAGGAAACCGCCGGCCTGCTGGAGATCAAGCCCGGCTTTCCCTGCCTGGTGATCGACCGCCGCACCTGGACCGGGCAGTTGCCCATCACCTTTGTGCGCCTGACCTATCCCGCCGATCTCTACGAGCTGGATGCGCATTTTTCGCCCTCCACCATAGGGCAGGCTGGCTGATTGTGCATAACCCGGCCCGGGCAGCGCGTCGGGTCGCGGCGCACAATAGGGCCAGTCCTGATGCTTGCACCCGAGGTTAAATCAGCCTCAAACTCATATACAGCAAGCGCTACCAGCTATCGATTCAAGAGTACCCGGTGTCTTCCGCGCAATCCATTCTGCAAGCCGTTTTTGGCTACGAGCAATTCCGTGGCCCCCAGCAGGCCATCGTCTCGCATGTCATCAACGGCGGCGATGCGCTGGTGCTCATGCCCACGGGTGGCGGCAAATCGCTGTGCTATCAGGTGCCGGCCATCGCGCGCCAGCAGCTCGGCCATGGCGTGACGATCGTGGTCTCGCCGCTGATCGCGCTCATGCACGACCAGGTCGGCGCACTGCATGAGGCCGGCATCAGCGCCGCCTATCTGAACTCAACCCTGAGCTACGACGAGACGCAGGAGGTGGAGCTGCGCCTGCAAAGCGGCGACATCACCCTGCTCTACGCCGCGCCCGAGCGGCTGAACACGCCACGTTTTCTGGGCCTGCTCGACGATCTGCATGCCCAGGGCAAGCTGTCGCTGTTCGCCATCGACGAAGCGCATTGCGTGAGCCAGTGGGGACACGACTTCCGCCCCGAATACCGCGCGCTGAGCGTGCTGCACCAGCGCTATGCCGAGGTGCCGCGCATCGCGCTGACGGCCACTGCCGATGCGCTGACGCGCGCCGACATCATCGAGCGCCTGCAGCTGGAAGCAGCCCAGCATTTCATCAGCAGCTTCGACCGCCCGAACATCCGCTACAAGATCGCCGAGAAAAAGGACGTCAGCAACCAGCTGCTGCGCTTTATCGAGCGCGAGCATGAGGGCGAGGCCGGCGTGGTCTATTGCCAGTCACGCAAGCGTGTCGAGGAGCTGGCCCAGACCCTGGTGCAGAACGGCATCAATGCCCTGCCCTATCACGCGGGCCTGCCCCAGGACATGCGCCAGAACCACCAGGACCGCTTCTTGCGCGAGGACGGCGTGGTCATGGTGGCGACGATTGCCTTCGGCATGGGCATCAACAAGCCCGATGTGCGCTTTGTGGCCCATGTGGACATGCCCAAGAACATCGAGGGCTACTACCAGGAAACCGGCCGTGCGGGCCGCGACGGCCTGCCCGCCGATGCCTGGATGGCCTACGGTCTCAGCGACGTGGTCAACCAGCGCCGCATGATCGACGAAAGCCCGGCCGAGGAACAGTTCAAGCAGGTGATGCGCGGCAAGCTCGATGCCCTGCTCGGTCTGGCCGAGGCCACGGACTGCCGCCGTGTGCGCCTGCTGGCCTATTTTGGCGAACAGTATGGACAGGAGCCAAGCCTGGACGGCAAGCCACTGCAGGCCGTTGCCCGCACCCATTGCGGCAACTGCGACAACTGCCTGGAGCCGCCGGCGCTCTGGGACGGCACGGATGCGGCGCGCAAGCTGCTGTCCACCATCTTCCGCGTGCACGAGGCCAGCGGCCTGACATACGGTGCAGGCCACATCATGGACGTGCTGCGTGGCAAGGAGACGGACAAGGTCACGCAGTACGGGCATGACAAGGTGTCCACCTTCGGCATCGGCAAGGAATATTCGGAGCCGCAGCTGCGCGCCGTGATGCGCCAGTTGCTGGCCACCGGGGCCCTGGGCCTGCACAAGGTGGTGAGCGAGAATAGCGGCCATGTGTTTGACACCTTGTGTCTGGCCGCCGGCTCGCGTGCCGTGCTCAAGGGCGAGATACAGGTGCAGCTGCGCGAAGCCGTGGCCGCTTCACGCAGCAGGAAGCAGAGCAAGAAGTCCGCCGCCAATGCGGCTGCGGTCAATCTGGGCCCCGATGCGCAGGTTCGCTTCATCAACCTCAAGGCCTGGCGCGCCGAAGTGGCCAAGTCTCACAATCTGCCGGCCTATGTGATCTTCCACGATGCCACGCTGGCATCGATTGCCGAACTCAATCCCCAGAGCCTGCAGGAGCTGCAGGGCGTGAGCGGCATGGGCACCAAGAAGCTCGATGCCTATGGAGCCGAGGTGCTGCGCGTGGTGGCCCTGGGCTGATCGGCCCGCCGCAACGGCTACGGTGCCGCCTGACCAGCCCGTGGCGGCTCGGCCCCGAGCCTTGGGCCAGCTGAAAGCGCAGCGGGAGGGCTGCCACGCCGGTTTCAAATCCCTGAGGCCGCAGGAAGCCGGCCAATAGAGACCTCTCCACAATTCCCACACAAATGCTCGACAGCCCGGAAATATTGCAAACGCACACTGCTGCCGCATACCGTTGACCGAATCCATTTTTGCGGAGCGCTTTCTGCTGTGATCAATACTGCCCAATTGCTGGCTGACGAAGCCAAATACTGCTCGTTTGGCGACACCGTCCACTACGTCAATCCTCCGAAGATCTTCACGGGCTGCGAAGGCAGCTATATGTACGACGATGCCGGCACGTCCTACCTCGATCTGCAGATGTGGTATTCGGCCGTCAACTTCGGCTACAAGAACAAGCGTCTTGAAGCCAAGATGATCGAGCAGCTGCAGGAGCTGCCCCAGGTGGCCAGCCAGTATCTGCACCCCACCAAGATCGAACTGGCCAAGTTCATCGCCGAGGACGCCAAGCGCAAATGGGGCCATGACGGCCGCGTGCACTTCAACGTGGGCGGCGCTCAAGCCATCGAGGACTCGCTGAAGGTCGTGCGTAACGCCAGCGGCGGCAAGAGCCTGATGTTCGCGTTCGAAGGCGGCTATCACGGCCGTACGCTGGGCGCATCCTCGATCACCTCCAGCTACCGCTACCGCCGCCGTTTCGGCCACTTCAGCGACCGCGCGCAGTTCATCCCCTTCCCCTACCCCTTCCGCCGCCCCAAGGGCATGACGTCCGAGGAGTATGCGGATCAGATCGTGCGCGAGTTCGCGCGCAAGTTCGAGAACGAATACCACGCGGTCTGGGACCCCAAGACCAATCAGTGCGAATATGCAGCCTTCTACGTGGAACCCATTCAGGGCACGGGCGGCTACGTGGTTCCTCCTCCCAACTTCTTCAAGGGTCTGAAGAAGGTGCTGGACGACCATGGCGTGCTGATGGTGGTCGATGAAATCCAGATGGGCTTCTGGCGTACCGGCACGCTGTGGTCGGTGGAAAACTTCGGCATCAAGCCCGATGTGCTGGTGTTTGCCAAGGCCCTGACCAATGGTCTGAATGCGCTGTCCGGCCTGTGGGCTCGCGAAGAGCTGATCAACCCCACGGTGTTCCCGCCCGGCTCCACCCACTCCACCTTTGCCTCCAACCCGCTGGGTACGGCCCTGGGCCTGGAAGTCATGAAGATGACCCACGAGATGGACTTCGGCCGTCAGGTGCGCGAATCGGGTGCCTACTTCCTCGAAGGCCTCAAGGAGCTGCAGAAACGCCACAAGGAAATCGGCGATGTGGACGGCCTGGGCCTGGCGCTGCGTGCCGAAATCTGCACCGAAGACGGCTTCACGCCCAACAAGGCGCTGCTGGACAAGATGGTGGACATCGGCCTCGAAGGCGGCCTGGAATACCAGGGTCAGAAGCGCGGCCTGGTGCTGGACGTGGGCGGCTACTACAAGAACGTGATCACCTTCGCGCCTTCGCTGATGATTTCGCGCAGCGAGATCGACGAAGCCATGGTGCTGCTCGATCAGTTGCTGACCAAGGCGAAGAAGGCGTAACCCCCTGAGCGGCTTTGCCTAGGCGGCTGCGCCGCTTCCCCCTCTCGCTTCGGGAAGGGGACGGCAGCCTCGCTGTCTCTTGCTTGGGTTGTGCCAGTTTTCTGCGCTGCAGACACACTCAGGCGCCATCAAAACCGACTACAAAAAGGCGAAATGGCGACGGAAAATTTCCGCAACCAGCTCGAACCCAGTGGCTTGCTGCAGCAGTTCACCAACCATCCTCCAGAAGGCTTTGCCTTGCTGAAGGAATGGCCGGCGCCAGCATTCACCGCCCCCTTCGATTTGCTGACCACTGCAGATGACGCGCTCAAGGCGCGTCTTTTGTCGTTGCCGGGCGGGCGCTGGCTGAGCTCCAGACTCAGGCTGAAAACGGACTTCGTCGGCAGCACGGTCAGCGAGTATGCGCCCCTGCCCCAGGGCATGGATGCCGCCACGCTGGCCCGGCAGCTGCGCGCAGTGGCGGGCCGCGCCATGCTCACCATCGTCAAGGATCTGCCGCAGGCATCGCCCCTGCTGAGTGCGGACGACAACGACTTTGCCAAGGCCTTGTCCCAGGCGCTGGCGGAGCAGGGCTTTGTGGCGCTCGAGGGCCAGGCACTGGCCTATGTGCCTCTTGGCTTTGCCAGCACGGACGAGTATCTGGCCGGCCTGTCCAAGAACCGCCGCAGCAGCCTCAGGCGCAAGCTCAAGAGCCGTGCCGGGCTTGACATCCGCCGCATGCCGACCGGCGCCGCTTTCGCCGACGAGAGCCGCATCGACGCCTACTACGCCTTGTTCGAGGCGGTGTACGCGCAAAGCGAGATCCATTTCGACAAGCTCTCGCGCGCCTTCCTGGCAGGCCTGCTGCGCGATGCGGACAACGGCGGCATCGTGTTCGAGTACCGGGATCGGCAAAGCGATGCTCTGCTGGGCTGGAATCTGTGCTTCGAGCACGACGGCAGGCTGATCGACAAATACATAGGCCTGTCGTACCCGGCAGCGCGTGAGGCGAATCTCTATTTCGTGAGCTGGATGGTCAACCTCGAGTATGCACTGGAGCGGGGTCTGTCCCACTATGTGGCGGGCTGGACCGACCCGGAAGTCAAGGCCCAGCTCGGCGCCAGCTTCACCATGACGCAGCATCTGGTCTTCATCCGCAATCCCGTGCTGCGCGCGTTGGGGCGACGCTTCTCTGGCCTGTTTGAAAGCGATCGTCAGTGGAGTGACAAGCCATGATGCAACAAACACCTGTGGTGCTGGATGTCGATGGATCGGTAGGCCCGCTGTTCCAGGAAAACCGCCTTGCGCTCACCCAGTGGCAGGAGCTGGTGCGCTTTGGCTGCGGCCTGCGCAGCTTCAGGCGCTTCAGCCAGGCCATGCAGGAGCAGCTGCCCGCGCAGCACGGAACCGTGCTCATGGGCAGCGGCGACTTTCACCATCTGAGCTGGCCGCTGATCGAGCGCTGCATTGCCCAGAAGGGCTTCAGTGCCAAGCATCCGCTGCGCGTGGTGGTGCTGGACAACCACCCTGACAATATGCGCTTTCCCTGGGGCGTGCACTGCGGCTCCTGGGTGCGGCGCGTGGCCATGCACCCGGCCGTGTCGCAGGTCCATGTGGCAGGCATTACCTCGCAGGACATAGGCTCGGGCCACGCCTGGGAGAACTATCTGCGGCCGCTGCGCGCGGGCAAGCTCACCTACTGGAGCTGCGGCGTGGACACCGGCTGGGCCAGGCGCCTGGGCGCGGGCAAGGCGTTTCGCAGCTTTGCCGATATCGCCGAGCTGGTACAGGCGCTGTCCAGCCACCTGCATGACTGGCCGCAGGACACGTATCTGAGCATAGACAAGGATGTGTTCGCCGCTGAAGTCGTGCGCACCAACTGGGACCAGGGCCGGATGCTGCAAGAGCAGGCCGAGCAGCTGATCGATGCGCTGCGCGGACAGATCACGGGAAGCGACATCACGGGTGATGTGTCGTCATGGCACTATGGCACCTGGTGGAAGCGACTGATGAGCGCGGGCGACGGCCAGGACACACAGATTGACGCCGCTACGCTGGCCGGCTGGCAGGCCGGGCAACATGCATTGAACCAGCGGCTGATACAGCACATAGCGCTCAGCAGCACGAGTTAGAGCGATTCCACCGACCACTTTTCAACACTTCGCCTCAAGGAGCTGACATGCTGGACCGGTTGACCGAAAAATTGCTGCAACAGGCATTTGCCCCTCTGGTCAAAACGGGACGGCTCGAAGTCATCACCCCTTCAGGCAAGGCGCTGATCTTCGGCGACGACGGCCAGCCCCAGGCGCGCCTGCGCTTTGCCGACAGACGCGCCGTCCTTGCGCTGCTGCGCGACCCCGACCTCAACTTTGGCGAGCTGTTCATGCAGCAGCGCCTGCTGGTCGAGCAAGGCACGGTCTACGACGTGCTGGAGCTGGTGCTGCGCGGCGCCAGGCATGTGCCCGTCAGCGCCACGGTACGCATGCTCGATGCCTGGCGCATGAAGCTGCGGCCCTTGCTGCAGAACAATCTGCGCGGCAAATCGCGTGCCAACGTGGCGCATCACTACGATCTGGACGACCGGCTCTATCAGCTGTTTCTCGACAGCGAGCGCCAATACTCCTGCGCCTATTTCGAGCAGGGCAACGAAGACCTGGAAACGGCACAGCTGGCCAAGAAACGCCATATCGCCGCCAAGCTGCTGATAGCGCCGGGCCAGCGCGTGCTAGACATCGGCTGCGGCTGGGGCGGTCTCTCGCGCTATCTGGCCGAGGTGGCCGGAGCCGACCATGTCACCGGCATCACGCTGTCCACGGAGCAGCTGGCCGGCGCGCAGTCCAGGGCCTCGCAGTCCATCCATGGCGAGCGGCTGGAGTACCGGCTGGAAGACTACCGTGATACGCAGGGGCCCTTCGAGCGCATCGTCTCAGTCGGCATGTTCGAGCATGTGGGCACGAGATTCCATGACGCCTTCTTCCGCAAATGCCATAAACTGCTCAGCGAGGACGGCGTGATGCTGCTGCACTTCATCGGCAACAGCGATGTGCCCGACTTCAACAATCCCTGGATAGAGCGCTACATCTTTCCCGGCGGTCATATTCCGTCGATGTCGGAGTTCACGCCGGCCATAGAGCGCGCGGGACTGGTGATCTGCGATATCGAGGTGCTGCGCCTGCACTATGCCCAGACCCTGCGCCTGTGGCGCGAGCGTTTCATGGCACGTCGTGCCGAAGCCGCAGCCCTGTATGACGAGCGCTTCTGCCGCATGTGGGAGTTCTATCTGTCCATGTCGGAAACTGCGTTCCGCTATCAGGACATTGCCATCTTCCAGGTTCAGCTGGCGCGCAGGCAGGATGCCGTGCCGCTCACGCGTGACTATGTGCACCAGCGCGAAGGGGCACTCAAAAGCCGGGAAGCGACCCTGGGCCCGAACGCACCGGTCATGGCAGGCGCCGCAAAAATCAAAGCATCCACCGCTTGACTGTCTTCGATTTCAGAATCAAAAAGACCTGAAATCGTTTTATCTCAAGCGCAAGAAGCTATCATTCTATGAGAATCAGGCACGCTGAACTGCGGACCCGAGGTGGCTCGCCAGTTGGGCAAACCGTGCTTCATCCAGCCACGGGCTGTTGCTGATGGCCAGCAGGCGCTGCGCCCAGTCACGTGCCTGGCCGACGGTGTCGCCCCGCGCAGCACCCAGCACATGGTCGTAGCGGCCATAGTCGGGCAGCACATGGACAAACGGCAGGGACAGACCCCAGCCGCCGCCCCAATGCGAGCGCAGCACGGCATCCCTGGCCTGCTGGCTGGGCATGCGCAGCAGTATCACCGGCCACACGCCCTGCGCCCCGGAAACGGCATCCTGCACGACTTCCAGCCCGCAGGCCTGCAACCGGGCGATGCGCAAGCCGGCCTGCCCGGATGTCTGTCGCTGAAATGCCGCCAGCCGCCGCAATGCCTTGGCGCCCACGCTCTGGCGCCAGCGCCCCAGACGGTGCTGGGGAATGAGGTCGTCGAAGTCATCGCCTGCGGCCTCTACCCAGTCACCACGCGACAGTGATTTCTCCAGTGGCTTGCCATAGGCCATGCGCAGGCCGGAGGGCCGGTAGAGCATGGCGTAGCCCAGCAGCTCGATGCTGCGGCGCAGCTCCCACCACGGGCTGAAGCGCGTGGCGGCGCCGGCAGCGCGCAGCGCAGCACGCATGGAAGGCTCGCGCGCCATCAGCACGCCACCTTCAAAGGTGCTCAGTCCCTTGCCGACGGCCAGGCTGAAGAAGCCGATATCGCCCTTGAGGCCCACCGACGTTCCGTCGCTGCGCGCTCCCAGCGCCTGGGCCGCATCCTCGATCACATAGGCGCCCACGGCACGCGCGCATTGCAGGGCCGCGTCCACATCGGCCACACGCCCGCACAGATGCGTGGGCAGCACGGCCAGCGTGCGCTCGCTGCACAGGCGCTGCAGGCAAACCGGGTCCATGTCCAGCGCATCGGCGCGCAGATCGCACAGGCGCAGCTGCAGCCCGCACTGCGCAATCGCCAGCGCCACCAACGGGCAGGTATAGGCCGGTGCAACGACCTCGCTGCGCTCCGGACTGAGGGTTTTGAGGCTTCGCAATGCCACCATCAGGGCCGAGGTGCCCGAGCATTCGAGCTGCACCGCATCCACTCCCAGCCACGCGGCCAGCTGCACCGCCAGGCTGCCCGCCCCCGAGGGCCAGAGATCGCCGAGCTGCAGCGGCAAGCCGGCCGTTGGCGGCACGGTGGGCTGGCGCATGTCAGGCGGCCTCTTCGGCCTCTGGCTTCTCGCTCACGGCCAGACACATGATGCCGGCCACGATGAACAGACAGCCAATGATCTGCGGCCAGCCAATGGGCTCGTTGAACAGCCAGTACGAGATCGCCAGCACCGAGATGATCTCCAGATGCGAGGCCGCGAATGCCGGGCCGATGGGAGCGTGCTTGAGCAGACTCATCCAGGTGAAAAAGGCCCCGATGTAGCCCACGAAGGCACCGTATATCCAGGGCTGGCTGAACACGCGCAGCAGCCAGCCGGTCGAGAACTCCAGCGGCAGTGCGGAATCACCGGCCTGCTTGAAGCTGAGCTGCGCCAGCGTGTCAAAGGCCATGAGTACCAGAAAGCCGACAATATAAAAACGCTTCATAGCCGAGGGCCCTCAGTGCAATCCAACGATGGCCACGCCTATGGACACCAGCACGATGCCGGCCACGCGCATGGGCGCGAGCTTTTCGCGAAACAGCACCCGTCCCAGAATCATGATGGCAACGATGTTGATGGAGCCCAGCAGCACCCCGTCCGACAGCGGCACCAGCGACAGAAACGCCAGCCAGACCAGAAACTCCGCCACATAGCAGGCAATACCCACCCACAGCCAGGGCCTGGTCAGCATGAAGCGCCAGCGCTCGGTGCCATTGCGATGCCCCGGCTCGCTGGCCGCGGCCTTGAAGGCCAGTTGCCCCCCGCTGTCTACCAGCACATTGAGTATCCACAGCGTCACCACCAGGGGCGAGAGATCACTACCCATTCGCACCCCTGGCAGGCGCCGCCGAGCTGGCGATGCGCGCGATGAATTCGTTGAGCTTGGCAATCACGGTGCGGCGCTCGCGGTCGATGGTGACCATGTGATAGCAATTGTCCAGCAGCACCAGGTCGACATGGGCGTTGACCGCGCCACGCTTGATATCGTGGGCATTGCTGACCGAGGAAATATCGTCTTCCCTGGCATGAATGACCAGACAGGGCGAGCGCAGCTGCGCCAGCCTGGCCTGCACATTCGCGGACAGGGCGCGCAGCTCGATGACGCTCCACCAGGGATTGCCGGGCAGGCCTGCGGCAGAGCTGTCGCCGCTGTTCATCTGTTCGACCACGCGCGCGCGCAAGGCCTCGTCCTTGATGCCGTAGGGCGGTGCCTCCATGAAAACGCTGTTGCGGCCAATGCCCAGCAGGCGGAACAGAGGCAGCAGGAACGCCAGCTTGGTATAGGCCGGAATGCTCCAGCCGTCATAGCGGAAGGTGGTGGACAGCGCACAGACGCCAGCCACCTTGTCGGGATGGCGCTCGGCAACGGCCAGCGACAGCAGCGCCCCCATGGACAGACCGCCGACCACGACATGGTCCACATGCAGCGAAAATCGCTGCAGACCCGACTCCACACTTGCCAGCCAGTCCGTCCAGCGGGCTGCCACCAGGTCTTCCATGCTGCCGCAATGTCCTGCCAGCTGCACCCCGTAGACCGTGAAGCCCTGTTTGTTCAGCCCTTTGGCGAGCAGGCGCATCTCGGCCGGCGTGCCGGTCAGGCCATGAATCAGCAGCACGCCGGTGCGGGCATTGAGGCCTTCGCCGGGCATGACGAACTCATGCGGCGTCACGCACAGCTGCTGCAAATCCGGCTGCAGCAGCAGCCCCAATCCATCGGCAGCATTCATGCAGTCTGCTCCATGCCGAGCACAACCTGCTCCAGCAGCTGGGTGGCCTGCGCAAAATGCTCGAAACGCGCGTGGGCAATCCCCTGGCTCTCGCAATAGTCGATGAGCTTGTACTTGGCCAGCACGAAATCCGCCTTGCCGGAAACGCAGAAGTCCGACGTGCTGTCGCCGATATAGAGCACCCGCCCGTGCACGGCCTGCTGCTCGGCCAGGCGTTCGCACTTGCAGTTGCCGCTGGCCCGTGTGCAGCGATTGCTGGCCCAGGGCGAATCCAGTCGCCAGCTGCGCTCTCCCGTCTGCACCAGGTGATTGGCGATGACTTCCAGATCCCCGAGGCCATGGCGTGCGAGCACATGGCGAATCGCATAGTCAATGCCGTCGCTGACGACCTGCACCTTGATGCCATGCAACCTGGCCTCGGCCACGAAGCCGGCAAAGTGCTCGTCGATCTCTATGCTGTCGAGATGGTTCTGCAGCTCGGCCTCGCTCATGTCCAGCAGGGCCACCTGCCCCTTCATGCATTCGCGCGAGCCGATTTCGCCACGTTCCCAGGCGTCTTCCAGATCCTGCCAACCCGGCTTGCCGAAGCGGTTGAGCAGGGTATCGGTCACGTCCAGCAGGCTGATGGTGCCGTCGAAATCGCTTTGCACCATCCAGCCGACCGAAGCTGTACCTGCAGGCGACGGGAAAATCTGAATGCGCTTATTCATGGAAACTGACCCTCACGTTCTGACCGACCTTGACATTGGCGGGCGGCTGATCAAACGCCAGCACGCATTCCACAACCCTTACCGGGCCGCGCTGTGCATCGTCCTGCAGCTTGGCGGCGCCATAGACGGGACTGATGCGCAGCACGGTCGCAGCGGGAAACTCCTGCCGGGCAGCGCTGCCGTCTGCGTCAGCGGCCACCTGGGCTTTCATGCCTTCGCGAATCGCCGTCACATAGCTTTCGTTGACTTCGGCACGCACGATCAGAGGGCGCTTGGGCAGCAGCACCGCCACCGGGCTGCCGCTTTGCAGCATGCTGCCGCCCTGGGCCAGCAGACGCACCACGACAGCGGCCTCGGGCGCACGCAGTTCATGGCGCTGCAGCTGGGCCCGCAGCTGCTCGGCCTTGCGCTTGGCGACCGTGACTTCCGCAGCCGCAATATCCACTTCGGACTGCGCGTCACGCAGGGCCTGCACGGCTTCGTCCACGCTCTGCAGGTCCGCCGCACCCTGTTTGGCAGCGGCCTGCCAGCGCGTCAGCGTGGCTTTGAGCGCAGGCAGGCGATCCTGGCGCGTCTTGAGCCTGGTCTGTGCCAGCTGCAGCTCGGACTCCGCCACCGCCAGATCGGCGCGCGCCGCATCGTCCGCGAGACGCAGCACCGCCTGGCCTTTCTGTACGCTCTGGCCTTCCTTGACCAGCAATTGCTGTACCACGCCCGATGCGGCCGACGAGAGGTCGAGCAGGCCGCCCTCGACGTCGATCTTGCCTCGCGCAACGGCGACCTGGCTTTGAGGCTTGATCTGGGCTGCAGCCGGCGTGATCACGGAGGCAGCGTCCTGAGACGGAGAGCACCCGCCCAGCACCAGCACGGCAGCCGCCAGCAGCGGCGCGCCCGACACGATGCTGAGACGAAATGGGCTTGCGTTCATGTTTATTCCTTGATGGGGCTGTTCTGGCGCCAGTCGCTGCGAATGGCGCCGTCTTCCATGCCCAGCACACGATCGGCATGGCGCACCAGGCGCGGATCATGGCTGACGCAGAGCACCGTGGTGCCATGCGTGCGCGCTGCACGGTGCAGCAAATCGATGACACGCTGGCCGCTCTCGGCGTCCAGCGCACTGGTGGGCTCGTCGGCGAACAGCAGGCGAGGCTGCTTGGCCATGGCACGTGCGATGGCCACACGCTGCTTCTCGCCGCCGGAAAGCTGAGCCGGGCGCATATGACTGCGGTGCGAGAGCCCCACTTCATCGAGCGCCTCCCTGGCACGGCGCAATGTCTCGGCGTTCCTGAGGCCCATATAGCCCAGCGGCAACTGCACCTGCTCCAGTGCCGTCAAGGCCGGAAACAGATTGAAGCCCTGGAAGACAAAGCCCGTATGGCGCAGGCGAAATTTCTCCAGCGCCGCCGTGCTGAGCTTGGCCAGGTCCTCGCCCAATGCCAGCGCATGGCCGGCATCGGGCTTTTGCAGACCCGACATCAGGGACAGCAGCGTGCTTTTGCCGCAGCCCGAAGGACCGGAGATCAGGCTCAACTCCCCCGCATACAGGCTGACGGACAGCCCCTGCAGCACATGCACCTGGACGATGCCCGACACAAAGGATTTGTCGAGGCGCACGGCCTCGAGGCTGGGCACAGCATCCTTGGCTGCAGCAGGTGTTTTGACGCGTTCCATGGTCTCGGCTGGCATGTTTCAGGCCTTAACGCAACAGGGTTGCCGGATCGGCACGCAGCAGGCTGCGCATGGCACCAAGGCCCGACAGCAGCGACAGCACGGCTACCAGAAAACCGCAAGCCAGTACTGCGGACAGGTTGAGGGCCACGGGCACGCGATAGCTGTATGCAATGCTGAGCAGCACCGCGCTGGCCAGTGCCGCCAGCACAAATCCCAGTCCGCCAATCCAGCAGGCCTGCTCGACCACCACGCGGCCCAGTGCCGCTCGGCTCACGCCCAGAGCATTGAGCACCGCATACTCGCGGGCGGACCCCGCCACCACCGCCTTGAGCGACTGGCTGGTCACGATGGCACCCACCAGGCAGACGATGACGGCCATGAAGAGGACGCCGGCACCGGCTCCGGTATCGAGCATCCAGTAACGCTGCGAGCGGCGCGCAAAGGCATCCGCCGTCCAGACCTCATAGGGGCCGAAGCTGCTGCTGGACTGGCTCAATCTCGCCTGGGCCTCGGCTGCCTTGGCACCTTGTTTCAGGCGCGCCACGAAATAGGTGCTGCCATGCTCGGCACTGGTTTCTGCAATTTCGCGGGCCGTACTGAGCGAGGCGATCACATTCACGCCACCCAGTCCGCGCAAGCCGTCGACGGCAGCCACGACCTTGACCGCATGGTTGTTGATCCAGGCCGTGCTGCCTTCCTGCGCCCCCAGAGTCCCCAGGTCCGCCCTGTCCACGATCACGGCGCCGGGCTCGCGCAGCAACTGACGCTGCCACGAGGTGAGCACCTTGGTGAACATCATGGAGGTGTCCGCTGTGCCGACCCCCGACAGATAGACCGAGACTCCGCCGCCGGTCGCGCCCTGGGCACCCGCGCGTGCGCGCCAGTCGCCATCGACCCAGACATAGGATTCCACGGCCGCCACATCGGGGTCCATGCGCAGACGCATCTCCACATCGCTGCCGATATTGCGCCCGAAGTTCACGCTTTGCGTGCCCGGATAGCCCACCCAGAGGTCAGCCGAAGAAGCCGTCACGTAAATCGCGGCAGAGCCGAAGATGCCCAGCACCAGGGCAGCCTGCATGGCCAGCAGAACGCCCGAAAAGCCCACGGCGAACACCGAGGGGACAAAGCGTCGCCACTCATAGATCAGCGTCTTGCGCGCCAGGGCAATCATGGCTGAGCCTCTGTGGTCTGGGTAACAAGCGCAGCATCGACAGGCGCAGCGCCCACGGCCTTGTAGAGAGCCACATAGGCCAGCGCCTCGGCAGCCCTGGCGGTTGCCAGCTCGCTCTGGTTTTGCAGGCTGGCGCGGGCGTTGTCGATGCCCGCGAATTCACTGGACAGGCCCAGTTGCTGGCGCACTGCCTGGGCCTTCTCGCGCCCGGCATGAACCTGCTGCTCGGACTGCAGCTGCTGCTGCCTTTGCTGCTGAGCAGCAACGGCTGCCAGGGCGGTTTCAGCCTCGGCAATGCCATTGAGCACGGCCTGGCGGTAGGCCTTGATGCTGGCCTGCAGCGCCAGCTCCTTGCCGTCCGCCACCGCACGGCGGCGACCCCAGTCAAAGAGCGGAATATCGATCTGCGGACCGACCATGGGGATGGAGTCCGAGGTCGTGCGGTGATTGCGCGTCAGGTTGTAGGCATACAACAAGGACCCCGTCAGGGTCAACCGCGGATAGAGCGCCGCGCGCGACACGCCGACCTCGGCCGCGGCCTGCTCCACCGCGGCCTCGGCGCTTTGAATATCGGGGCGGTTGCGCAGCAGGTCTGCCGGCAGCACGGCAAGCGCCTGCACTACGGGCAGCGCGACATCGGCACTTGGCTGCAGCCATTGCGGCTCGGCGCGTTCCCGCCCCAGCAAGGCTGCCAGCGCATGGGCTGCACGCGCCTGGGCTTCGTTCAGGATGGACAGCTGAGACTCTGCGGTGCGCAGCTGCAGCTGTTGTTGCTCCAGAGACTGGGCATCGGCCAGCCTCTGCGCATGCCGAATCTGCAAGAGCTGCAGCTGTCGCCTTGCCTGCTGCACCTGCTTTTCTGCAAGACTGCGCTGCACCTGGGCCAGCCGGATATCGAGATAACGGTGCACCACATCGGCCACCAGGGCCACCCGCGACGCATGCAGCTGGGCTTGTGCGTCCAGCACGCCGGCCGCGCCTGCACGGCGTGCCGCGGCTGAATCGCCAAACAGGCCCAGATCCCAGCTCACATCAATGCTGGCATGGAAGTAAGTATCAACTGCTGCAATATCCTGCAAGGTCCGCGCTCCGGTGCTGACCGTGGGGCGGAAAGCCGCATCGGCCGTACCGGCCAGCAAGCGCTGCTGACGCAGGCGCAGCACGGCCTGAGCCACATCAAGATTCTGGGCCAGCGCCTCGTCCACCAGCGCATTGAGAGCAGGGTCATTCCAGGCGCGCCACCATTGGGCCAGCTCCGCAGAGGCCGGCTTTGGGGCCGACTCCTGCTGCTGCCATCGAGGTGGCGTGGTTCGGTCCAGCTTGACGGCCTCGGGCGCGGCACAGCCTGCCAGCAAGGACAAAGCACATAGACAAAGACTGCCCATGCGAAGACGCGAGACGTGGGAGGGAAATATCACAGCGCAGTTGGCTCAAGCTTTAGGTTGTACCCCGGGAACCTGCAGAAAGCAGAAACAGCTTTCCATCCTCTCCATTGAACGGCAGCAAGCTTTCGCCAGATTGCAGGGTTTATGTAGGAATTATGGAGAGCCGTCGCCATTCGGCTATTGCAGCGGCAACGCACATAATGTGCAGATAACAAGTTTCAGGGAGTCCAGCAGATGCATGACTTTGCTGCACACAAAACCATGACTACTTTTGCTCAACCTGCTTCCACGCCCATGGTGCTTGTCGTCGAAGACGAACCCGGAATTGCGGGCATTCTCAGTGCCTATCTGGAGCGCGACGGCCTGCGCATCCGCATGGCGCAAGACGGCGAGGAAGCCCTGCAGAGCTTTCGCCAACTGCGCCCGGACCTGGTGCTGCTAGACATTCATCTGCCCAAGGTCGATGGCGTTGATGTGCTGCGCATGATTCGCAATGACAGCGATGTCCCCGTCATCATGGTGACGGCCCTGGCAGACGATGTGGACAAGCTGCTGGCACTGCGCCTGGGAGCTGACGACTATGTGGTCAAGCCTTTCAACCCTCCCGAGGTGGTGGCCCGGGTGCGTGCCGTGCTGCGCCGCACCCAGGCCAAGCCTGCGCCGGTAGCCGCCCCCATACGCGTCGGCCCCATAGAAATCGACGTGGAAGCCCACAGCGCAGCCGTCTATGACGATGCGGGCCAGGCCGTGCCTCTGGCACTGACGCTCACGGAATTCCGTCTGCTGGCATGCCTGGCGGCCCAGCCACGCCGCTGCTTCTCACGTGCCTACCTGATTGAGAACTGCCTGCCGGAAAGCGATGCGCTGGAGCGGGTGATCGACTCCCATCTCTCCAAACTGCGCCGCAAGCTGCAACTGGCCGGCCAGGACGGACTGATCGAGACCGTGCGCGGTATTGGCTATCGTCTATGGCCCTGGGACTGAACCGCATCTGGGTCCGCTTTGGTCTGTGGATCACGGCGGCCGTGCTGCTGGCCATTGCCTCCCTGGCGATTGGCGTGCTTGCGTTTTCCGAGCTGCAGTACCGCGAGTTCTACCGCCACCTGCCAGGCTCCGTCAGAACCGAGCTGGAAGCGCTGAAGTCCCAGGACCTGGAGGACAGCCCCAGAGCCTTGCAGATCTACTCCGAGTACTGGGAAGGCGACCGCCTGTTTGGCGAGAAATGGTCGCTGGTCATCGGCCTGACTGTCAGCCTGCCTTTCGGCATGGCCGTGGGCTTCTGGATTTCGCGACGCATCACCAGTCCGCTGGCCTCCATGGTGGAAGTGGCTGCGCGCGTGGAGCGTGGCGATCTGGCCTCCAGAGCCGTCAAGGGCAACGCCCATGGCGAGATGGCCGAGATGATCGATGCCTTCAACGGCATGGTCGATTCGCTGGAGACGCTGGAAGCAGAGCGCCTGGCCACGGCCGCCTCCATCTCCCATGAGCTGCGCACCCCCTTGACGGTGTTGCAGGCTCGCCTGCACGCGATCTGCGACGGCGTCATCGACTCCAGCCAGGCCGAGATGAAGACGCTGCTGGCCCAGGTCGAGCATCTGGGCCGGCTGGTCGGCGATCTGCACACCCTGTCCATGGCCGATGCAGGACAACTGTCCCTGCGCAAGGAACGCATAGACCTTGCCGCACTGGTCGGCGATGTCGTCGAGGACTTGCACCCGCAGCTGCAAAAGCTGGACATGGCGCTGTCACTGGATCTGCCCATGCAGGACGGCGATGGCAGCACCGACATCAAAGCCGACGTCGATCGCTTGCGCCAGATCACCACCAACCTGATCGGCAACGTGTTGCGTCATGCCAGCAGCGGCCACTGGCTGAGCATCAGAGTGCATACGACCTCCGACCACCAGAACCAGTCATGGGTGACCCTGGAAGTGGGCGATGCGGGGCCCGGCCTTGCCGACGAAGTTCAGGCCCACCCCTTCCAGCGCTTTGCCCAGACTCCCGGCAAGCGCCGCCGGGAAGGCTCGGGTCTGGGCCTGTCCATCGTCAAGGCACTGGTGACTTCACAGGGCGGGACCGTCAGCGCCGGCGTGTCCGAGCGTGGCGGTGCCCTGTTTACGGTGCGCTTTCCCCGTCTCTGACACCGGACTCTGCGTTCAGCCCCGGATAGAGATCGGCCATGATCTGCTGCAGGCTTTGCGAGAGCAGCTCCATCATGGCGACTCTGTGCGCATCGGCAGCCGCCCCTGCGGCATGTGCTTCGCGCAGCTGCGCCCAGAGCGCCGCCCATTGCGCAGCATATGTCTGCACCGTGCCCTGGGTCAGCTCGCTCCATTGACGGGGCGCAGCAGGGCTGGTGTAGCGACCGCGACCACGGCCGAAATGCGAGATCAGCAGGTACTTGAGCAATACCTGACTCGCTGCGACGTTCAGATAATCGGTCGAAAGCTGAAAGCTCTGCTGCTCCTGGTCGAACATCTTGTTCGCTCCCCAGGCCGCTCCCCCAAAGGTTATCGCCCCCAACAGCGCCCCCACCAGGGCACCGGCACCCAGCGTCAAGCCTCCTGCCATCAGATCGGCCCCCAGTCCTGTGGCCGCACCGGCAGTCAACGCCCCCCACAAGCTGGCCGCCTGCGCATCCACAGGCGTGGTGATCTGAAGCTGGCTGCGCAATTGCTCCTGAATCTGACTGGCCGCCTGACCGTCGAGTCCATGAATCTCGAGCAAGCGCTGGGTGGCCTGCACATCGGCCTGACGCAAAGCCTGCATCAGCCGCTGAACGGCTGCCTTGGCTTGCGCTCCGAGCCGCTCTTCATCCTCTGCCGATTTGCCCAGCTTGGCGGTGAGTTGGCTCAGGCTTTTCCAGGCACGCGCCAGCAGCTTGCCTTGCTCGGGATCGAGCTTTTCATGCAGACCTGCCGCAGCCAGCAACTGATCTGCCATGACCGCCAGGCTCGCCTGTTCTCGCTGCTGCTGCAGCAAAGCTCGCTGTTCCAGCAGGCGCTGATAGGCAGACTGTTTGGAGCTAGGCAACAATGGCGCAATGCTCTGCATCATCTTGCGTTCATGCCACCAGCTGCGCGTGAAGGCGTCCAGCACCAGCACATCGCGCACCACGCTTTGAAAGCTTTGCGTCGCCTGCTGCCAGCGCCGCAAATCTTCCTGTGTCTGCTCTGCGGTGGTGTCGCTGCCGATCTGGTTGAGAAGCACGATGACCGGCTTGTTCATCCAGGCCAGGATGTTCATCTCGGCGCTCCAGTAGCCTGCATCGGCCGGGTCTTCTGCCGCGTTGACGAGATAGAGCATCACATCCGCATGATCGCGCGCAGCAAGCAAGGCACGCTGGCTCAGGTAAAAAGGCCTGTCGCGCCAACGATCCCAGACATTGCTGAGAAACCAGCCCAGCGGATTGCCCTGCTGCCGCAGGCGCTCATAAAGCCGCACGGAGTCGCCGAAACCCGGTGTATCCCAGAGCCACAGCTCATCGCCCTGCTGCGTTTTCTGAAGCAGATAGCGCTGTGACTGCGTGGTCACATGGGCTGCGTCGTCAATCTCGCCGACATCGTCGGCCATCAGCGTACGGGTCAGCGTGGTCTTGCCGATATTGGTGTGCGACAGCAGACACCACTGAATGCTGCTGTCACTCAGAGCCAGCTCATTGTTCTCACTCATCATCACACTCCTGCGCCGGGCACCAGGGTCGCGTTCAGGCCCGCGCCGCGCACAAATTCCCGCCACAGCTGCTCGCGCTCCTGCACTCGCGCCGGGGCACCGCTGTTGCGCGCACGAAAATCCGCCGCCCATAGCCACACATCGGTCTGCGCGCCCCAGCGGTTCAATGCCTGCGCCAGCAGCACGCCATGAATTTCCGCCTCCGGCGTGGCAGCCAGATTGAGCAGCAGCACCTGCTGTGCATCAACAGCCGAAGCGTCCGGCAAGGGCGAGCCATAGGCCAGCACAGGCAGCAGCTCAAGCTGCGCACCAGCGCCGTAGCTCTGCGCCACATGGTTGCGCAGAGCGGCCTCGCGCTCGGGCGTGATGTCCAGGCTGTAGGGCTGCACCAGCAGCGCCGTGGCGCGTCCCGCCCAGTCACGCTGCAGCTTCTGGAAATAAGGCTGCTGCAGCGGCAAGGCCAGATGCTCGCTCAACCACCAGACCCTGGCACCTTGCCACAGCGCCAGAAGCAGGCGCGGCGCCACCACCATCAATCCCAGCAGCCAGCTGTAGAGCTGCACCCAGCGCGGCCCCGCATCTGCGGCATCACCGGCCGACCAACCCTGCAACGCCTGGATCTGCGCCAGACCCCACGGCGCCAGGCCCAGCAGATGCTGCACCGGAGCAAACAGCAGGTTCAAACAGGTCTGCACGGCAGACGGCGAGAGAAAAGTGCTCTCCCAGCCCACTTGATAAGCCTTGGTGAGCCCGGTGATCCATAGCGATGCCAGCGCTCCCAGCGCCAGCATGGCAGCTCCCAGATGCAGACACATGAGCCATTGCGCATGGCGCGGTCTCTGGTTGACCTGCCACCAGTTGCGCTCGAAGTTCAGCGCCATCTTGCGCAGCCCCGTGCCGCGCGAAACACTCCACTTCTTCATCTGCAGCTTTTGCAGCCAGCCGCCGGGTGCTGCCACGGGCTGCTGCAGCGCAGCGTCCTGACCTGTCTCAGGCACCAGCGGTTCAATCACTGCTTGCCTGCGCCGAACAAGACCGCGCAGCCAGGACAGCAGCAACAGCACATAGACCAGCAGATTCCACAGCACGATGCCGATCAGTGAGGCCGAGAGCAGATCCACACGATGCGGGTCCGTGATCGCATGACCCGCAAAGCCCAGCGCAAATGCCGCTGCCATCACGGCCAGCACCATCCAGCGCGAAATACCGGCGCGCTGCCGGGCCATCACCCGTATGTCGGCAGGCAGCTGCGCTGCGGCGATCACGCGTTGTGCCCGCTCCAGCAGAAAACTCTCGAACGCTGCACGACCGCCACCCTTGGTCTTGCCCTGGGCGTGCAGGCACTCCTGCGTGATGGCAGTGCAACGCTCGGCCGTGGGCAGCGCCTCGTGTGGAGCTGCGGTTTCCAGAGCATGGGCAAAGACAATGTCGCGGGCTGAGCTGGCTTTCATGTTGCTATTGTGTTTCAGAGCAGGGGCAGGTTGCCGCCAATATCAAAACAATAGCTGTCAGCGCTTTCATCTTGAGGGCTGCGTTCATTTCTGTACTGATTCCATCCGGACTTGCCTGCAAGCGCCTTGAGCCCGCCGTGTGCTATGAATGCAGCTTCGCTGCACCACACACCAAGGAGACAAGCCATGACCCAGAACCCCCAGGCCATGCCCGATGCGCAAGGCTTCTTCGGCCCCTACGGCGGCCAGCTCGTACCGCCCGAGCTCAAGCAATGCATGGACGAGATTGCCGCTGCCTATGAAGAGATCGTCAAACGCCAGGATTTCCAGGACGAGCTGGCCGCACTGTTTGCCGACTATGTGGGCCGACCCAGCCCCATCTTTCACGCCCGGCGCCTGTCCGATCAACTGGGCGGCGCGCAGATCCATCTCAAGCGCGAGGATCTGAATCACACGGGTGCCCACAAGATCAACCACTGCCTGGGCGAGGCGCTGCTGGCCAAGTTCATGGGCAAGAAAAAAGTCATCGCCGAAACCGGCGCCGGCCAGCATGGCGTGGCCCTGGCCACGGCCTGTGCGCTGGTGGGCATTCCCTGCGAGATTCACATGGGTCAGGTGGATATCGAGAAGGAACACCCCAACGTCACCAAGATGCGCATTCTGGGCTGCAATCTGGTGCCCGTCACGCGCGGCGCAGCCACGCTGAAGGAGGCCGTGGACAGCGCCTTCGAGGTCTATCTGCAAGACCCCGTCAACACCATTTACGCGATTGGCTCGGTGGTCGGCCCACACCCATTTCCCATGATGGTGCGGGACTTCCAGTCCATCGTCGGCCGTGAGGCACGCGAGCAGTTCCAGGCCCGGCACGGCAAGCTGCCCGACCATGTGGCAGCCTGCGTGGGCGGAGGCAGCAATGCCATGGGCATCTTCACGGCCTTCCTGGATGACGCGTCCGTGCATCTGGTGGGCGTGGAGCCTGCCGGTGAGGGCGTGGATAAGCCCGGCCGCCATGCCGCCACGCTGTCGGTTGGCAAGCCCGGCGAGATTCACGGCATGAAGTGCTATGTGCTGGAGAACGCCGACGGCACGCCCGCCGCCGTACACAGCATTGCCTCGGGCCTGGACTACCCCGGCGTGGGCCCGCAGCACAGCTATCTCAAGGATACAGGGCGCGTGGACTACCAGTCCGTGGACGACAAGGAATGCCTGAATGCCTTCATGACGCTGTCGCGTGTGGAGGGCATCATCCCGGCTCTGGAAAGTGCGCACGCCGTGGCCTGGGCCATGCGGGTGGCGCCCACGCTGCCCAAGGAGCAGCACATCCTCGTCAACCTCTCGGGCCGCGGCGACAAGGATGCCGACTACGTGGCCCGGGTGCTCGGCCTGTAAGCCCCTGCTGGCTTTGCCAGCACATAGCCACGGCGCAGCAGCAAACGCAGCCGCTCGCCCGTGGCGGCAAAATGGCTATCCGCATTGACGATGGCCAACATTTTTACGATTTCGAATCTGCTACGCCCTGGGGTATTCCGCTGCTCCCACGCACCTGGAACACAAAGGAATACACCATGCCAGCCCCTCGGGAATTGACCTTGGCTGCATCATGCCTGGCCCTCGGCGGCTGCGCCTATCGCTGGGACGGCACGCAGTGGCTGATCGTCAGCCACCACTCGTCGCTGATGCCGGAACACCGGCAATAACGCTCAGGCCAGCGTATAGCCATGGCGCGACAGCGGCAGCGAACGCAGCCGCTCGCCCGTGGCGGCAAACAGCGCATTGGCCAGCGCTGGCGCCAGCGGCGGCACGCCCGACTCGCCCACACCGCCGATCTTGGCGCCGCTCTCGATCAGCTCGGTCTCTATCGGCGGCGTCTGCGCCAGGTGCAGCATCGGGTAATCGTGGAAGTTGGACTGCAGCACCTTGCCCTGCTCGATGCTGATCTCGCCAAAGGCGGCGGCAGCGAGGCCCCAGATGGTGGCGCCCTCCAGCTGACGCTGCACCGTGGCCGGGTTGATGACGGTGCCGCAATCCACCACGCAGACCACGCGGTGGATGGTGATGCGCTTGTCTTTCACCGACAGTTCCACCGCCGTGCCGCAGATCGAGCCCCAGGCCTCGGACAGCGCCAGACCCAGGTGGCGGTCCCCACCCGATGGCGAAGGCGCCTGCCCCCAGCCCGCGCGGCTCGCCAGGCGCCGCAGCAGCCCGGCATGGCGGGGCTGGTCTTTCAGCAGCGCGAGGCGGAAGTCCAGCGGATTGCGCCTGGCCTGATGGGCCAGCTCGTCGATGAAGCTTTCGAAGAAAAAGCAGTTCTGCGTGTAGCCCACGCCGCGCCAGAAGCCCGCCGGTATCGCGCTGTTGACCATGGCATAGCGCACGCCGAAATGTGGCAGCGCATAGGGCACATCGACCACACCCTCCACCGATTTCGGGTCAACGCCGTTCTTCACCCGGTCGGGGAAGTTGCGGATGTAGATCGACGAGCAGGCCAGCCGGGCCTCCAGCGCCTGCACGCTGCCGCCCTCGCCCAGCACGGCCGCGAAGCGCGCAGCGGCTGCCGGGCGGTAGAAGTCTTGCTGGATGTCCTCCTCGCGCGACCAGATCAGCTTGACCGGGCGCCTGGCCGCCTGCGAGGCCAGCGCAGCCTGGATAAAGACGTCGAACTCCTCGCGCCGCCCGAAGCCCCCACCCACGAAGGTGGAGTGCACCGCGATGCGCTCGGCCGGCAGGCCCAGGTGCGGTGCCAGGCGCTCGGCAATCTCGCCGCAGACCTGCGTGGGGCCCCAGATCTCCGCACGGTCGGCGCGCACGTCGGCGGTGGCGTTGATCGGCTCCAGGGTCGCGTGGGCCAGGTACGGCACCTCGTACTCTGCTTCCACGCGCTGTGCAGCCTCGCGCAGCGCGGCCTCGGGGTCGCCTGTGCGCTTCGCCACGGTATCGGTCTGCGCCGCTGCGCCGCGCAGCTGGGCCAGCATGGCCTTGCTGTCCACCAGCGGGCCCTCGGGCAGTTGCCAGTCGAGCTGCAGCCTGGCCAGCCCCTGTCTGGCCGGCCAGTAGCTCTCGCCCAGCACGGCCACGGCGCTGCCAGCCAGCGGCACCACCTTGTGCACGCCCTTCACCGCCAGCGCGGGCTTGTCGTCGAAGGGCTTGAGCCTGCCTCCGCGCACCGGGCAGGCGGCCACGGTGCCGATGAGCATGCCGCCCACCTTCACATCCACACCGAAGACCGCGCTGCCATTGGTCTTGAGCGGAATGTCCAGCCGCTGCACCGGCTGGCCGATGAGCCGCCACTCGGGCCGGGCCTTGAGCACGATCCTGGCCACATCGGGCCGCGGCAGTTGCGCCGCCTTGGGCGCCAGCTCGCCATAGCCCAGGCTGCGGCCGCTGGCAGCGTGCAGCACGCGGCCTCGCACGGCGGTGCATCCGGCCGCATCCACCCGCCACTCGCGCGCGGCGGCCTCCACCAGCATCAGGCGCGCTGCCGCGCCTATGCGGCGCAGCGGCTCGAAAGACCAGCGCGACGAGGTGCTGCTGGCCGTGGCCTGCACCTTGAACATGCGGTTGGCATACACCGGGTCGGTCGGCGCGATCTGCGCGCGCACCTGCCGCCAGTCACACTCCAGCTCCTCGGCGATCAGCATCGGCGCCGAGGTGTACACGCCCTGCCCGATCTCGGCCGAGGGCACCATGATGGTGACGGTGCCATCGGGCGCGATGCGCAGCCAGGCGTTGATGTCATCCGGGTCGCGGGCCGGCTGGCCCTTGGCGGCAGCAATCGGCAGCTTGAAGCCCAGCACCAGGCTGGCCGCCGCGCCGCCGGCCTTGAGGAAGTCGCGGCGATCCACTTGCAATGCTTGCATGATGGCGCCCTCCTCAAGCCTTGGCGGCACGCAAAATGGCGTGCTCCACCCGCGGATAGGTGCCGCAGCGGCACACATTGGTCATCGCCTCGGCGATCTCCGCCTTGGTGGGCTGGGGCTTATCCTTGAGCAGCGCGGCCGCGGCCATGAGCATGCCCGACTGGCAGTAGCCGCACTGCGGCACCTGCTCGGCAATCCAGGCCTGCTGCAACGGGTGCGTGTTGTCGCTGGAAAGCCCTTCGATGGTGGTGATGCGGGCCTTGGCCACGACCGACACCGGTGTGATGCACGAGCGCACGGCCTTGCCATCCACATGCACCGTGCAGGCGCCGCACAGGCCCGCTCCGCAGCCGAACTTGGTGCCGGTGAAACCCAGGTAATCCCTCAGAACCCACAGCAACGGCGTGTCCGCCGCCACATCCAGACGGCGCGAGCGCCCATTTACGTTCAAGGTAATCATGCAATCCTCGACGGATTGAGGGAGCGTTTGCCGCTCTCCTAGTGGGGCGCCTCGCATTGAACACCAATGAAGCACACGCCACGCAATTTAGGATGGCGGCGCCAATCTGTCAAAACCGGGAAATAACCCAGACCCGGATCGCCGTATTGCTGTTACTTGGAGTTTTGATGAATACTGCATAAATTAACAGTATTCATCATGCTCCACCATTCCGCCACCTCCACTGCCGCGCAAGCCCACGCACGGCGGCCGCCATCGGTAGCCGCCGCCGTGTGGCCAGACGCTGGCATGGCATAGTCGCGGTCCAGTGCCATCCCCACGGGCTGGGCGGCGCTCGACCAGGCCTATGGCCTGCAACCCGAGGCCCACGAGTGGATCGCGCTGCCCGCGCAGTTTCATGCGCGGCTGGAGCTGGTGCATCGCGCTTTTTTATGCCTCAGGAGCCCAGACATGCCAAAGATCACCGGATTCTTTGAAGTACAGCTACGCCCGCTGGCCACCCATGCACAGGACAGCGACGGCATCGGCCTCGGCCGCATGTCCATCGACAAGCAATTCCACGGCGGGCTGCAGACCGTCAGCCAGGGCGAGATGCTCAGCGCCGGCACACCGGTGAAGGACTCTGCCGGCTATGTGGCCAAGGAGCAGCACATCCTCGTCAACCTCTCGGGCCGCGGCGACAAGAATGCCGATTGCGTCGCCAGGAAGCTGGGGCTGTATCGGCCGCAGCCCTGTGCTTCGGAGCTGAACACGCTCTGAGGGCACGGTCACACAACCGTCATCAACAACCGCAAGCATGAGGCGATCTCCATCCATGCCTGAAACCATGTCCCATACCCGCCACCCCGTCTTTGCTCTGACCTTGCTTGCCGCCCTTGCCCTGAGTGCCTGTGGCGGTGGAGACGGTCCGACGCCGGCACCTGCGCCGCAGTTTCTGACGCTGGACGGCAAGCAGCCCCAGGTCATCGCCCACCGCGGCTATTCGGGGCTGTACCCCGAGCAGACACAGATGGCGTATGAGAAAGCCATCGATGCCGGTGCCGACATGATCGAGCTGGACATGCACCTGAGCCGCGACTGCCAGCTGGTGGCACGCCACAACGCCTGGCTCAGCGACAGCACCAATATCGCCGAGGTCGCCAAGATCAATGCCTATGTGGCGGGCCGCAAGCGCAACACGCCCGGCGTGCTGGTCAACGTGAAGTACCCGGCCATTGCCGCCAACGGCCCCGCGCAGTACCTGAGCGACCGCATCGACCCGAACAATCAGAAGTCGGTGCTGCAGGCTCTGGTGGTCGATGGCGAGGACCACACCGGCGACTGGTCCATCTCGGACTTCACCCTGCATGAGCTGCGCACGCTGTTTGGCGGCACCACGCTGGACAACCGGGCCGATCGCCCCAGCGAATGGAATGGCAGGCTGCCACTGATCAGCGCACAGGATGTGATCGATATCGCACTCGCCAAGGGCAAGGCGGCAGGCCGCACGATTGCCGTCTACGCCGAGACCAAGAACCCTTACTGGAACAACCAGCAGGCCATTGCCAACAGCTGCGGAACGGGTGACCACCCCTTCGAAGACGCCGTGATGGCGCTGCTGGACAGGAACAATCTCAACCGCAAGGAAGCGCCCATCTACATCCAGAGCTTCGACCCCGACAGCCTGAAGTATCTGCGCAAGGCGGGCATGCAGGCCAAGGGGGTGCAGCTGATCGATGGCAACGACTACAACTTCAAGGATGGCTCCGTAGGCTATATCACCGCCGACGAATGGACCTTCATCAGCGGCCGCCCCTATAGCTGGACGCTGGCCGGCGATGCGCGCACCTTCGCGGTCATGCAGACGCCGGCAGGCCTGGCCGAGATCAAGACCTATGCCGACGGCATCGGTCCCTGGAAGCCCCAGGTGCTGGCCCATTCCGTCGTTCCCTACAAGGACGGCGCAGGCCTCAAGGACGTCAACACGCTCAAGGACACCGGCCTGATCGCCAATGCGCACAAGGCCGGCCTGGTGGTGCACAGCTTTACCTTCCGCAGCGAGGCCAGCCGGCTCGCAGGCATCTTCAAGGGCGACCCGCTGCAGGAATACCTGGCTTACTACCGCCTGGGCATTGACGGCGTGTTCACCGACTTCACGGCCGATGGCGTGAAGGCCCGCGATGCCTATATTGCCGAGCTGAAAAAGCAATAGGCCTGGCTCGTTGCCGGCACAGCCTGCTGCAGCGGACTGCCACGGATCGCAGGCATTGTGATCCGTGGCACCAAGCCGTACCGCCCTCGGTTCGGCTTGTGCCTCAGCGCAGCCCGCCGATATAGCGTGCCGAGGTGCGCAGTATCTCGGCGGCCTTGGTGGTGACCGAGCTATCGCTCTGTGCGGTCTCGGCAGGCGCTGCATGCCGGGGCTTGTCGCCGCTCCAGCTGTCCTGCAGACGTCGGGCCAGGCGCGCCAGCTCCTCGTCCTGTTGCTCTCTCGCGTGCTCCAGCGCAAAAGCCACCATGGCCTGTGCATAGGCCTGGTTGCAGGCCATCCATTCGGTATCGGTCACCCGGCCCGTCTTGCGGCGCAACACCACATGCAGATGTGCGGCCACCGCCACTCGCTCGCTGTCCTCCATACACCGCTCCTGTCTTTGATGGATCACTAGTGCTGACGCTCCAGATGCAGGCTGATATCCAGGCCTTCCATTTCCTGCACGGCATCCACCCGCAACGGCATCAGCAGACGGATCAGCACCAGCACCCCGGCCGTGGCCGCGGCGCTGTAGGCAGCCACGGCTGCCACCGCAATCAGCTGATTCAGCACCGTGGCACTCGTACCCGCGATCAGAGGGTCGGCAAACACCGCCGTGAGGATGGAGCCGGCAATGCCGCCCACGCCATGCACGCCGAAGACATCGAGCGAGTCGTCGGCCCCCAGCCGGCGCTTGAGCCAGGTTGCGCCCCAGAAGCAGACAGCGCCCGCAATCAGGCCTATCCACACCGCACTGCCCACCTGCACGAAACCGGCGGCAGGAGTGATGGCCACCAGTCCACCCACCATGCCCGAGAGCAGGCCCAGCAAGGTCGGAGCGCCGCGCACCAGCCACTCCACCACCATCCATGCCAGCCCCGCAGCCGAGGCCGCCACCAGCGTGACCACAAAGGCCAGCGCTGCACGACCGTCGGCGGACAGGGCCGATCCGGCGTTGAAGCCGAACCAGCCGAACAGCAGCAGCGCAGTGCCCATGGCCGTCCAGCCCAGGCTGTGCGGCTCGAAAGGCTCGGTGCCATAGCCACGCCTGCGCCCCATCATGAAGGCACAGACCAGTGCCGCCACACCTGCGTTCACATGCACCACGGCACCGCCGGCAAAGTCCAGCGCGCCCAGCTGGTTCAGCCAGCCACCGCTCTCCCACACCCAGTGCGCCACCGGGGCATAGACGAGAACGCTCCACAGCGCGGCAAACACCAGCAGGGCCGCAAAGCGCATGCGCTCGACCACGGCCCCCACGATCAGCGAGGTGGTGATGATGGCGAATGCAGCCTGGAACAGAGCATAGGCCGCTTCGGGCAGATGCGGCGCCAGATGGCTGACCGAGATCACGCTGCGCCGGCCATCAAAGTGCAGTGAGGCGAACCAGGCGCGTCCCAGATTGCCGAGCCAGGGAGACTCGGCGGTAAACGCGAGCGAGTAGCCCAGGCCGAACCAAGTCAGGGTCACCACACAGGCCACAGCGAACACGGCCACCATGGTGTTGACCACATTCTTGCGACGTACCAGCCCCGCATAGAACAGGGAGATACCCGGCAAGGTCATCAGCAAGACCAGCGCCGACGCGACCATGACCCAACCGGTATCTGCCTTGTCGATGGCAGTCAATGGCACCATTTCCATGCACTCCCCCCTGCTTGTTTGCTTTGACAAGAAAAGGAAGCAGGTTCCATGCCAGTGCCATGCCGATGCTCTGCCGCTACACTAATGATAGCAATCCGCACTTTTTCATCAAAGAGTTCGAGCTCATTGCATATGAATCAGGGCTTGCAGCTTGTGCTTGGGGCAGAGCCCGTTATGCTCGACAAGGTCCATCGTTGCTGCACTGATTCATGACCTGGCTGCTGCTGACTCTTCATGTGTTGCTGATTGCCGGCTTCGGCCTGCGCATCCTGCTGCGCAGAGACATGCGGCCCGATGTGCGACTGGCCTGGCTCATGGTCATCGTGCTGCTGCCCTATGTGAGCTGCCTGCTGTACTACCTGTTTGGCGAGGTGGCCCTGGGCCGCGTGCCCGGCCGCAGAAGACTCAATGTGCGCGAGTTCTGCCAGTCCCGCAGCGGCGCCGCGACCGATGCCGGCCGCAGCCCGCAGGCACTTCCGACCATGGCCGATCAATGGCTGCCGGCCTTCCGCTATGCCTCGTCCATCAATGGCTTTGCGCCGCTGCCCGGCCACAGGGCCGAGCTGATGCGCGATGGTGCACATGCCCGTTCGCAGATGCTCGCCGATATGGATGCCGCGCGCCACGATATCAACGTGCTGTACTACATCTGGCTGGACGACGGCACCGGCACCGATGTGGCCCATGCCCTGATGCGTGCCGCACAGCGCGGCGTGACCTGCCGTGCCATGGTCGACGGACTGGGATCGCGCGCACTGACGCGCTCGCCACTGTGGCAGCAGATGCGGCAGGCCGGCGTACATCTGGCGATTGCCCTTCCCATCAGCAATCTGCTCAAGGTCATGCTGACCAGCCGCATAGACCTGCGCAACCACCGCAAGATCACGCTCATAGACGGCAGGATCAACTATTGCGGCAGCCAGAACTGCGCCGACGAAGGCTTTCACATCAAGGCTCGCTATGCCCCCTGGGTGGACATCATGCTGCGCCTGCAGGGACCTGTGGTCATGCAGATGCAGCAGGCCTTTGCCAGCGACTGGGCGCAGTCCGATGCGAGCTTTGCACCACCGGCAATCGAGGCCGAGGCCCGCACTGCCGCTGACGACGGCTTCCATGCCGTTGCGATTGCCGAAGGGCCGACGGAAAGAGCACGCTCAACACCCCAGCTGGTTGCCAGCCTGCTGGCCTGCGCGCAGCGCGAGGTCGTGATCTCCACCCCCTACTTCGTGCCCGACAGCACGGTGCTAGATGCCTTGTGCGCCGCCGCGCTGCGCCAGGTGAAGGTCACGCTGATCCTGCCCGCCCGCAATGACTCATGGATCGTCGGCGCCGTCAGCCGCAGCCATTACTGGCGGCTGCTGAGCGCTGGCGTCCATATCCACGAATTCCGCCCCGGCCTGCTGCATGCCAAGACCCTGTGCCTGGACGGCTCGGTCAGCCTGATCGGCTCCACGAATCTGGATCTGCGCAGCTTTGACCTGAACTTCGAAAACAATGTATTGCTGCACGACGAAGCCACCACCCAGGCTATCCGGCAGCGCCAGCAAAGCTATCTCAGCGAATCCGATGTGGTGACGCTGGCACAGGTGCATTCGGCTCCCTGGTGGAAGCGCATCTGGGACAACCTGCTGGGCGCGCTGAGCCCGCTGCTGTAAGCGCCATGCCCTGGCTTTGGGCATGCCCAAAGCCCACGCACCACGTGCGTGCACGCCGGCGGCCCCTCTCGCACCAAGGCGGAACGCCCTTTTATTTCATACGTGAAAGTCAGGGCTGATCCTCCCCTGATTTACACAAATCTGCAGGAATACCCTCTGCTGGCACGCCTTTCGCTTGCCTACATTCTTGTATGCAAGTTGCAGTCAACTTGCATACAAGATTCCACAACTTGCGAAAGACGACTATGCGCCGCTTTGTCAGATCATTGTTCGGACAGGTGGTGATCGCACTCATACTGGGTGTGCTCGCCGGACTACTGGCCCCTGAATGGGCCGTGAAACTCAAACCCCTGGGCGATGGCTTCATCAAGCTCATCAAGATGATCATCCCCATACTGGTGTTCTGCGTGGTCGTGCACGGCATTGCCGGCGCGGGCGACCTCAAGCGCGTAGGCCGCGTGGGCGTCAAGGCCCTGATCTATTTCGAGGTGCTGACCACCATCGCATTGGGCATGGGCCTGGTGCTGGCCTTTGTCTTCGAGCCTGGCGTGGGCATGAACGTGGACACCAGCAAGCTCGACGCCTCGGCCATGGCGGCCTATGCCAGCAATGCCGACAAGCTGACCAGCGGCGGCACGGTGGACTTCCTGATGAAGCTCATTCCCACCACCGTGGTGGAAGCATTCGCCAAGGGCGACGTCCTGCAGGTGCTGCTGTTCGCCGTGCTGTTCGGCTGCGCGCTGACCATGCTGGGTGAGCGCGGCAAGCCCGTTTCCGAGCTGGTGGACACCTTGTCCATGGCCCTGTTCAAGGTCATGGGCATCATCATCAAGCTGGCACCGCTGGGCGTGCTGGGCGCCATCTCCTTCACCGTGGGTCAGTACGGCATAGGCTCGCTCAAGCAGCTGGGCATGCTGGTGGCGCTGTTCTACGTCTCGGTACTGCTCTTCGTGTTCGTGGTGCTGGGCCTGGTGATGCGCCTGTCGGGCTTCAGTCTGATCAAGCTGCTGCGCTATCTGCGTGAGGAACTGACCATCGTCTTTGCGACCACCTCCTCCGACAGCGTGCTGCCCCAGATCATGGCCAAGCTGCGCAACATGGGTGTGCGCGACTCCACCGTGGGCCTGGTGATTCCCACCGGCTACTCCTTCAACCTGGACGCATTCTCCATCTACATCACGCTGGCAGCGGTCTTCATCGCCCAGGCCACCAACACCCCCATCAGCATGTCCGACCTGCTGACCATTCTGGCCATCGCGCTGGTGACCTCCAAGGGTGCGCACGGCGTGCCGGGCTCGGCCATCGTGGTGCTGGCCGCCACCCTGCATGCCATCCCCGCCATCCCTGCGATCGGCCTGGTGCTGGTGCTGTCGGTGGACTGGTTCATGGGCATTGCACGCGCTCTGGGCAATCTGATCGGCAACTGCGTGGCCACCGTGGCCATCGCCGCCTGGGAAGGCGACATCGACCGCGAGCGTGCCCATGCGGTACTTGACGGCAAGGCCGAGCCACTGACCGAAGAAGAAGACCATGCATCTGCTATCGTGCCGCCTGTCGTAGTCCCCATCCCTCACTCCAGCCACTGAACCAAGCAATGACTCCTGCCTCTCCACAGCACATCGCGGAACGCGTCGTCGAAGCCATCCTGGCCCAGAAACTGGCACCCGGCGAACGACTGGGAGAGCAGGAGCTGGCCAACAACTTCGACGTCAGCCGCACCGTGGTGCGCGAAGCGCTGATGCAGCTGCAGGCCCGGGGCTTTGTCCAGGTCCAGGCCCGCAGGGGCTGGTACGTGGTCCAGCCCTCGGCTGCCGAGGCCATGGACGCGTTCTCTGCCCGGCGGATCATCGAGACCGGCATATTGCAGGAGGCCGGCAAGCCGCTGCAGCGCGTCATCACCAGGCTGCGCCGCCATATCGCCCAGGAGCAGAAAGCCATCGCCGGGGCGGACAACGCCACGCGTTCCTTCCTGCTTGCAGATTTCCATGTCTGCCTGGCCGAACAGATGGGTCACCGGCTGCTGGCCGACACGCTGCGCGATCTGACGGCGCGCACCACCCTGGCTGCCACGCTCTATCAGTCCACGCACAGTGCCAGCCAGTCCTGCGCCGAGCACGAGCGCATCGTGGCCGCCCTGGAACGCGGCGACACCGAGGGTGCCAAGGCGCTGCTGCTGGAACATATAGGCATGGTGGAGCGCTCGCTGGAAATCCGTGCGACCGGGACCGAGGAGCCCGGCGACCGGCTGCGTGCCACGCTGGCGCCCGTGCTCAAGCAGCGCCTCTGAGCGACGTGCTCCAAACCAAAAAGCCAGGGTCGACCCTGGCTTTTTCATTTGCGAAGTACGAGCTTGAAGCTGGTTCAGCCCAGATTCGGCGCCAGATAGCGGCGCAGCTCCTCGATATCCATACCACGTCGCTGAGCCATATCAGCGAGCTGGTCTTCGCCGATCTGGCCCACGTTGAAGTAGCTGGCCTCGGGGTTTCCGATATAGAAGCCGCTCACGCTGGATGCCGGGTTCATGGCCAGGCTCTCGGTCAGCGTCATGCCGATCTCATCGGCCTGCAGCGCCTTGAACAGCTCGATCTTGGCCGTGTGATCGGGGCAGGCAGGATAGCCGGGCGCAGGACGGATGCCCTTGTAGGCTTCCTTGATGAGTTCCTCGTTGCTCAGGTTCTCGTCTTCGGCATAGCCCCACAGATCCTTGCGCACGCGCTGGTGCAGGCATTCGGCAAAGGCTTCGGCCAGTCGGTCGGCCAGGGCCTTGAACATGATGCCGCTGTAGTCGTCCAGCGCGGCTTCGAATTCCTTGTCCTTCTTTTCGGCGCCGATGCCGGCGGTCACGGCAAACAGGCCGGCATAGTCGGCAATGCCCGACTCCCTGCTGGCCACAAAATCGGCCAGGCAGCGGCTGGGGCGCATCACGGGCCGGCCATCCGGGCCGCCCACGGCCTGCTTCTCGGTCTGCTGGCGCATGCCGTACCAGGTGGTCAGCACCTGGCTGCGCGACTCGTCGGTGTAGAACACGATGTCGTCGCCCACGCGATTGGCCGGGAACAGGCCCATCACGCCATTGGCCTGCAGCCAGCGGCCGTCGATGATTTTCTGCAGCATCAGCTTGGCATCGGCCAGCACCTTGCGCGCCTCCACGCCCACGACCTCATCGTCGAGGATGGCTGGGTACGGCCCCGCCAGATCCCAGGTCTGGAAGAACGGGCCCCAGTCGATGTACTGGGCAATTTCGGCCAGGTCGAAGTTCTTGAACACACGGCGGCCCAGGCTGCGCGGCACCACGGGGGCGTGGCTCACCACGGCGGCATTGGCACGGGCCTGCTCCAGCGTCCACAGCGGCGTCTTCTTCTTGTTGGCATGCTGGGTGCGCACCTTGTCGTAGTCGGCGCTCAGCTCGTCCAGATAGGCCTGCTTGCCTTCGCCCAGCAGGCTCTGCGCCACGCTGACCGAGCGCGAGGCATCGGGCACATAGACCACGGGGCCGTCGTACTTGGGCGCAATCTTCACGGCCGTATGCACGCGCGAGCAGGTCGCACCGCCGATCAGCAACGGAATCTTCTTGATGCGGAAGTAGTCGTCCTTGTCCATCTCGCCGGCCACATACTGCATCTCCTCGAGACTCGGAGTGATCAGGCCCGACAGGCCGATGATGTCCGCGCCCTCGGCCTTGGCCCTGGCCAGGATCTCGTGGCAAGGCACCATCACGCCCATGTTGATGACTTCGAAGTTGTTGCACTGCAGGACCACGGTGACGATGTTCTTGCCGATGTCGTGCACGTCGCCCTTGACGGTGGCGATGACGATCTTGCCCTTGCTGGTCACGTCCAGGCCCGCCGCTTCCTGCTGGCGCTTCTCTTCCTCGATATAGGGCACCAGGTGGGCCACGGCCTGCTTCATCACGCGCGCGGACTTGACCACCTGGGGCAGGAACATCTTGCCGGCACCGAACAGGTCGCCGACGATATTCATGCCGTCCATGAGCGGGCCTTCGATCACGTGCAGCGGGCGGCCGCCGCCCTGCACCACGATCTGCTGGTAGGCCTCTTCGGTGTCTTCGGTGATGAAGTCGGTGATGCCGTGCACCAGGGCGTGCGACAGACGCTCGCCAACCGTCTTCGGTGCCTCGGCCGTGCCGCGCCACTCGAGCTTCTTGCTGTCGTCCTTGGCCGCACCCTTGGCGCTGTCGGCGATCTCCAGCAGACGCTCGGCCGCATCGGGGCGGCGGTTGAGCACCACATCCTCCACGCGTTCGCGCAGCTGGGGCTCCAGGTCGTCATACACACCGACCATGCCGGCATTGACGATGCCCATGTCCATGCCTGCCCCGATCGCGTGATAGAGGAACACGGTGTGGATGGCCTCGCGCACGGGGTCGTTGCCGCGGAAGGAGAAGCTCACGTTGGAGACGCCGCCCGAGACCTTGGCACCGGGCAGGTTCTGCTTGATCCAGCGTACGGCCTCGATGAAATCGACGCCGTAGTTGTTGTGCTCTTCGATGCCGGTGGCCACGGCAAAGATGTTGGGGTCGAAGATGATGTCCTCGGGCGGGAAGCCCACTTCATCGACCAGAATGCGGTAGGCGCGTTCGCAGATCTCGATCTTTCGCGCAAAGGTGTCGGCCTGGCCTTTTTCGTCAAACGCCATCACCACGGCGGCCGCGCCATAGCGCTTGACCAGCTTGGCGTGCTTCTTGAACTCCTCGACGCCCTCTTTCATGGAGATCGAATTGACGATGCCCTTGCCCTGCAGGCAGCGCAGGCCGGCTTCGATCACGTCCCACTTGGAGCTGTCCACCATCACCGGAACCTTGGCGATATCGGGCTCGGAGGCAATCAGGTTCAGAAAGCGCACCATGGCGGCCTTGCTGTCCAGCATGGCCTCATCCATGTTCACATCGATCACCTGGGCGCCGTTTTCCACCTGCTGGCGCGCCACGGCCAGCGCTTCTTCATACTGTTCGTTGAGGATCAGACGCGCAAAGGCCTTGGAGCCGGTGACGTTGGTGCGCTCGCCCACGTTGACGAACAGCGTCTCATCGCCGATGAAGACGGGCTCCAGGCCCGACAGACGCATGGGAGGAATGACAGTGGAAGGGGTAGCAGCGGACATCAGCTCACCTGTGTGAAAACCAGAAACAGAATCGAAAACAGGTGAGCGCCGTTGGGAGTGCAGGCAGATCGTCAACCGGATCTGCGACCCCGAGCCTGACGGGTCAAACATCTCAGGGATGACCTGCTGCAGCGCTCCTCGGGGTGAAGCCCGTCATTCTACGGCGAGGGCGGGCAATCGGGGCTTCAAGGCGCTTTGCCCCGTGGCTGTGCAGGCGAGCTCTTTGCGAATGGCTATAGCAGATTCGACTTTCCACGCCCCAAAAACAGGAGCAGGGCAAAAGGTAATTTCGCAAAACACGAATGCAACCATCTCATTTCAAGCATATTCCCGACATGGTGCGCATCCGCAAGGAATGGCGCGCACCGCTTTCCGGCTCTCAGGCAGCCCGGCACCGACGGGCCCGCCTGCCATGAGTGGACAAGCACCTACAGCCCCTATCTTTGAGTCTTTGGCACCATCGGCAGCAAATGTCTGGTCCATGTGCTCAGCCGTGCACAGCCGATTGCCAGCCATGACCGGGCTGGCCATTCAGCCATCGCATGGAACGGAACACCCAGGAGATCTTCATGAACGTGACCTTCGGCGCGTACTACACCCTCATCATGGCCGTGCTTGTGCTCATGCTTGGCAAGCTCATGACAAGACATATCCGCTTTCTGCGCGACTTCAATATTCCCGAGCCTGTCTCCGGCGGCCTGGTCGTGGCGGCCATCATCTTCATGCTGCATCAGACCACGGGACTGGCGCTGAGCTTCGAGGGCAGTCTGCAGTCGGCGTTCATGCTGGTGTTCTTCTCGTCCATCGGCCTGAGCGCGAACTTCGCGAAGCTGCGTGAGGGCGGCTCGGCGCTGTTCATTTTCCTGGGCGTGATTGCCGTCTTCATCATGATGCAGAACATCGTGGGCGTAAGCCTGGCCACCGTGCTGGGACTGGACCCGTTGATCGGCCTGGTCGCGGGCTCCATCACGCTGGTGGGCGGTCACGGTACGGCCGGAGCCTGGGGCTCGGTGCTGGAAAACCAATACGGTCTCACGGGAGCCACCACCCTGGGCATTGCCTGCGCCACTTTTGGCCTGATCATCGGCGGCCTGGTGGGCGGCCCGCTGGCCAAGCGGCTGATCACGCGCCATCAGCTGGCCCAGCCGCTGACCGAGTCCGAACAGCTGCGCGCCGATGCGCCCGCCGTGAGCGAAGGCAGCGAGGTCGCCAACTTCGAGTCGCCCAACAAGGCTCCGCGCCTGATCACGGCCGATGCGGCGGTGGAGACGCTGGCCCTCTTCGCGGGTTGCCTGGCTTTTGCCGAATTCATGACCGGCCTGACCATGGGAACGGTCATCCAGCTGCCTACCTTTGTCTGGGCGCTGGGCGGCGGCGTGGTCATACGCAACGTGCTGGACTATATGTTCGGCTTCAAGGTCTTTGACCGCGCCATCGACGTCTTCGGCAATGCCGCACTGTCCATCTATCTGGCCATCGCGCTGCTCTCGCTCAAGCTGTGGGAGCTGACCGACCTGGCCGGCCCGCTGATGGTCATCCTGGCCGCGCAGGCCATCGTCATGACGCTGTATGCGGCCTTCGTGACCTTCCGCATCATGGGCAAGAACTATGACGCCGCCGTGCTGGCTGCCGGCCACTGCGGTTTCGGCATGGGCGCCACACCCACGGCCGTTGCCAATATGCAGGCCATCACCAACCAGTACGGCCCGTCGCACAAGGCCTTTCTGATCGTGCCCCTGGTCGGAGCCTTCTTCATCGACATCATCAACGCCTTTGTGCTGCAGGCCATGCTCAGCATTCTTCGCTGACCGCTGCATAAGGCAAAAAAAGCGTGTTCCCGGTAGACGGGAACACGCTTTTTTCATGGTTGCTTGCGCTTTCAGGGCAAGCGTCAGAGGCTTGTGCGGCTCAAATCATGCAGCCACGGCCTGGGCCGAAGCCGGCAGCCCGAAGATGCGGTCAAAGGCCCAGTTGAAGGCAAAGGTGTAGACCATGAAGAACACCAGCAGGCCGGCTTCCATCACTGCAGCTTCCCACAGCGAGATGCCGAACCACCAGGCCATCAGCGGAATCAGCATGGCGGCGATGCCGCCTTCGAAACCGATGGCATGCACCACGCGGCGCATCAGGGAACGGCCCTTGACGCTCTGGCGCGATTCCCATTTTTCGAACAGGTGGTTGAAGCTCAGATTCCAGCAGATCGCGATCACCGAGGCAGCCACGGCCATGACGCCGGAATCGCCGGCCTTCTGGCCGATGGCCATGAAGATCAGGCTGGAGACGATGATGGCAATGATTTCGTACAGACCCACGTAGAGGATGCGACGTTTGGGACCTTGAAGACCTTTGGCCTTGGCGGGGGTGGCAAAAGCGGCGGTATTTCTGAGAGAAACGGCAGAGGAAGAAGCGGATGCCATCGCTGAGGCTTGTTGAGACATGGGCTGCAGTGTATGTTCTATAAACTGAAGATAAAAGTCAGTTCCTTTCAATTTTTCTGACAGATCGACACCATGCCCTTTAGCGCCGACCAGGTTCCGCTGTTTCTTGCCGTGCTGGATGCCGGCACCTTTTCGGCGGCTGCACGCAAGCTGGGGCGTGTGCCCTCGGCCGTCAGCATGGCCATTGCCCAGCTGGAGGCCGAGCTGGACCTGCAGCTGTTCGACCGCAGCGGACGCGAACCCGTGCCCAGTGCCGCCGCCCGCGCGCTCGAGCCGCAGGCACGCCTGCTGGCCGAGCAGTTGCAGTTGCTGAACTGGCAGGCTCAGGCGCTGCATGCGGGTCTGGAGGAAAGGCTGACGCTGGCCATCGCCCCCGAACTGCTGGCCACGCACTGGAGCGAACCGCTGAACCGGCTGGTGCACGAGTTTCCTGCGCTGCCCATTGAGGTGCTGGCAGCTCCCCAGTCAGATGCGCTGGAGCTTTTGCATGCAGGCCGCGCCCATCTGGCCCTGGTGTTCGAGCGGCCCGCCATTGACGGGCGCGAGGGCTTCCAGGAAATGGGCCGCGAGACGCTGGTGGCCGTGATGTCGCCGCAGTTCGAGCTCTGGCAGCAGGCGCTGGCCGAGCATGAGCAGGGCCGCACCACACGGCCACAGCTCACGGTGGAGCAGTTGGCTGCCACGCGTCAGGTGCTGGTGGCCAGCCGCGACCCACAGCAGACAGACCCGCGCTTTGTGTTTGCGCGCCAGCTCTGGCGCACGGACAGCCACCAGGCAGCGCTTTCGCTGATAGGTGCAGGTCTGGCCTGGGGCTGGCTGCCCAAGGGCCTGGTGGAGTCGCATATCGGCAGCGGTGCGCTGATGGAAATTCCCGTGCTCAACATCAGCAACGGCACGACCTTGTTCGTGGACTGGGTCTGGTCCAAGGAGCGCCCGCAAGGTCTGGCCACACGGCGCTTTGTGGAGCTCATGGGCAGGCAGCCCGCGGGCCGCTGACCGCAGCGCTAGGCTTCTCGTCCCAGGCTGGCGCGCGCCGCGGGCGCCAGCAGCGCCGCGAACTCGCGCGCCGCGGCGCTGTAATGGCTGCCGCGACGCCACAGCAGTCCGGCCGTGCGCACCAACTGCGGGCCCACCAGATGTATGGCCACCATATCGCTGGCCTGCTGGGCCGCGCGCTCGGGCACGATGGTGGCCATGTCGCCCCAGCGGCACAGCGCGATCAGCGATTCCACCGAGCCCATTTCCACGCGCAGGCTGGGCGTGACGCCCGCATCGCGCAGGCCGTTGTCGATCAGGCCGCGCGTGTAGAAGCTGCGCGGCAGCAGCGCCAGCGGCACGCCGGCCAGAGACTTGACCGCCAGCGTGCGCCGCCCGGCCAGCGCATGCGAGGGATTGACCAGCAGCATCATGCGTTCATCGAACAGCGGCAGGGCCTCGAGTTCGGTGCGCTGCGGCGGATGAAAGCTCACGCCCAGGTCCAGGCTGCCGTCGAGCAGGCCGGCCTCCACGGGCGGCGCCAGCAGCTCGCGCACCACCACGTTGACCTTGGGATAGGCTCGCGTGAAGGCCGCCACGGCTGGCGCGACCAGGGTGTTGAGAAAAGTGGGGATCACGCCCAGGGTAAGGGTGCCGGTCTGCAGCTCGCTGAGATCGGCCAGCGCCATGCGCCCGGCCTCGATCTCGTGCAGTGCGCGCTCGGCATAGTTGCGGAACACCACGCCGGCCTGCGAGAGCTTGAGCCCACGGCCTATGCGCTCGAACAGCACCATGCCCAGTTCCTCCTCCAGCTGGCGCAGCCCGTGCGACAGCGTGGACTGGGTCACGAACAGGTTGCGCGCCGAGGTCGTCAGGTGCTCGGTCTTGGCAATGTCGACAAAGTAGCGCAGCTGGCGCAGTTCCATGGGCGGCTTCCAGGTAGATACATCGATGCCATCGAACAATACCTTAAAAATAATTCAGTAGATCAACGGCATTCATGGATTTACGCTGGCGACCATCGCAGCCATGCAGCTGCCCGCCCCAACGCCTTCCGCCCTCACGGCCTCTTGCCCATGACCACCAGCTTCCCCATCGAACGCATTACCGCGCGCATCCTGGACATTCCCACCATACGTCCGCACAAGCTGTCGTTCGGCGCCATCAACCGCCAAAGCCCGGTCATTGTCCAGCTGTGGCTGCGCAACGGCGCCACGGGCTTCGGCGAGGCAGCCACCATCGGCGGCCCGTCGTGGAACGAGGAGTCGCCCGAGAGCATCCACCACGCCGTCACCAACCATCTGGCCCCGGCCCTCACGGGCCAGGACGGCGCGCGCATCGAGGCTTGCCTGGCCCGCATGGACCTGGCCTGCCGCGGCAATGCCTTTGCCAAGAGCGCCGTGGAGATGGCCCTACTCGACGCCGTGGCACGCAGCCTGCAGGTTCCCGTGTGGCAGCTGCTGGGCGGCAAGCAGCACGACAGCCTGCCGCTGGCCTGGACGCTGGCCAGCGGCGATGTGGAACGCGACCTGGCCGAGGCCCAGCTGCGTCTGGAACAGGGCCGCCACCGCATCTTCAAGCTCAAGATCGGTGCCCGAACGCCCGAGGCCGATCTGGCCCACGTGAGCCAGATCGCGCGCGGCCTGCAGGGCCGCGCCACGCTGACCGTGGACGTGAACCAGGCCTGGGACGGTGCCACCGCACGGCGCTTTCTGCCGCCCATGATCGAGGCCGGCGTCAGCCTCATCGAGCAGCCCGTGGCCCAGTGGAATGTGCCCGCGCTGCGCGAGCTCACGGCCACGCTGCCGTCCACGGCCCTGGTCATGGCCGATGAGAGCGTGTGCACGCCGCACGACGCCATGCGCCTGGCGCGCGAGCAGGCCTGCCACGTGTTTTCGCTCAAGGTCGCCAAGCACGGCGGTCTGCTGCGCACGCGCCAGGTCGCCGCCATCGCCCAGGCCGCCGACATCGGCTGGTACGGCGGCACCATGCTCGAAACCTCGATAGGCTCGGCCGCCTCGGCCCATGTGTTCGCCACGCTGGGCGGGCGCCACCACAACTGCGAACTGTTCGGCCCCCAGTTGCTGGTGGACGACATCGTGGCCGAGCGCATGCCGATTGCCGACTTCGCCCTGCAATTGCCCGACGGCCCCGGCCTGGGTGTGGAAGTGGATGCTGCCCAGCTCGACCGCTTCGACCGCGCGCGCCAGGGCCTGCAACCCACGCACATCGACCTCGGCGCCGCACCTTCATCCGCCCCCGTGTCTGCGCCTGCCCCCTCAGCCCGCTGACACCGCACCAACTACAACATTCATCTTCAGGAGACATCCACCATGCAACGCCGCCTTCTCTGCACCCTCGCCGCCCTGCCCGCCGTCCTCGGCCTGAGCGCCCTGGCCGCCGCCGCCCATGCCCAGACGCCCGAGGCCAACTGGCCGAGCAAGCCCATTCGCTGGATCGTGCCCTTCCCGCCGGGCGGCGCCATGGATGCCATCGCCCGCACCCTGGGCGAGAAGGCCGCGCGCACGCTGGGCCAGCCCTTCGTCATCGAGAACCGCCCCGGCGCGGGCGGCAACATCGGCGCCGACTTCGTGGCCAAGTCCCCGGCCGACGGCTACACGCTGATGATCACCTCCATCGGCATGGCCACCAACAAGCCGCTGTACCGCAAGCTCAGCTATGACCCGATCAAGGACTTCGCGCCCGTGGGCGTGCTGGCCGTGGTGCCCAACATCCTGGTCACCAACGCCACCCAGCCCCAGATCAAGAGCGTGACCGACGTGGTGGCCGCGGCAAAGGCCGCGCCGGGCAAGCTGACCTATGCCTCGGCCGGCAACGGCACCTCCATTCACCTGGCCGGCGAAGTCTTCACCTCGCTGGCGGGCGTGGACATGCTGCACATCCCCTACAAGGGATCAGGCCCCGCCGTCTCCGACCTGCTGGGCGGTCAGGTCAACTACATGTTCGACTCCATCACCTCGGCGCGTCCCCACATCCAGTCGGGCAAGCTGCGCGCGCTGGCCGTGACCACGGCCAAGCGCTCGACCAGCATGCCCGATGTACCCACCATGGAGGAAGCAGGCATCAAGGGCTATGAAGTCTCGCCCTGGTTCGCCGCCTTCGTGCCCGCCGGCACGCCGCCGGCCATCGTGAAGAAGCTCAATCAGACCTTGGTGGCCGCCATGAAGCAGCCCGACGTGATCGAGCGCTTCCAGGCCATAGGCGCCGAGGTCGTGGGCTCCACGCCCGAGGAAGCGGCACGTCACCTGCAGACCGAAAGCCAGCGCTGGACGCGGCTGATCAACGAGCGCGGCATCCACATGGACTGAATGCGGCGCGCCCGCGCGGGCCGGCCGCCGCTTGAGCTGCCGCCGGCCATGCGCTAGGCTCGACGCCTCATCACACCAGGGAAGGCCGCCGCCCATGCCGCAATCGATCTTCACCAGCAGCGATGCCGCGCTGCGCGAACGCTGGAAGGCCCTGCAACCGGGCGCCGCTGCCGTCAAGGCCGGACGCTGCGAGCTGGCCGGGTTCGATCCCGGCACCAAGCCCTTCTCGGGCGGCAGCAAGACCCAGGACAGGGCCAGTGTCGAAGCCCTGGCCGAGGAGCTGGACGCGCTGCAGAACCTGTTCTACGCCGACCGGCGCTTCAAGCTGCTGGTCATACTGCAGGGCATGGACGCAGCCGGCAAGGACGGCACGCTGCGCGCTGTCTTCGGTCGCATGTCGCCGCTGGGCGTGCGCTCCGTGGGCTGGAAGGCGCCCACCGACGTGGAGAAGTCCCACGACTACCTGTGGCGCATTCACCAGCAGATGCCGGGTGCGGGCGAGATCGTGCTCTTCAACCGCAGCCAGTACGAGGATGTGCTGGTGCCCGTGGTCAACGGCTGGCTCACGCCCGAGCAGCAGACCCAGCGCTATGCGCAGATCAACGACTTCGAGCGCATGCTCAGCGAGACCGGCACGGTGATCGTCAAGTTCATGCTGCACATCAGCAAGGACGAACAGCGCGAGCGGCTGCAGCAGCGGCTGGACGACCCCAGCAAGCACTGGAAGTTCGACGAGAACGACCTCAAGGTGCGCGCCCAGTGGGACGACTACCAGCAGGCCTACGGCCGGCTGCTGGCTGCCACGCACACGCCATGGGCGCCCTGGACCATTGTGCCCGCCGACTCCAAGACCCACCGCAATCTGATGGTGGCCACGGTGCTGCGCGAGGTGCTGGGCAATCTGGAACTGAAATATCCGCCCGGCGCACCGGGGCTGGATCACATCCAGGTCCGATGACGCGGACAGCGCACACAGCCACTGGTGCCCGTGCGTCACTCTCATAAAAAGAGCATTTAGCGTATGTTTTCAATGATTTTCAGATTGAAAGATATTTGAAATCATTCATCAAAAGGCGCTAGCAGCTCTTGTTTTTGAAGACTCCCGGGACGGATCAGAACTGCCAGCCCAGTCCGCCCAGGCCGTCGAACTCCATCTCGAAGCGATCGCCGGCCTGCAGCGGCATGCAGCCGCACCAGGTTCCTGTCGTCACCACGGTGCCGGCAGGCACGCTGCCGTATTCGCGCGCCACATGCTGCAGCCAGTCCACGAGCAGCCAGGCCGGATCGCCCAGGCTGTGCGTTCCGGTGAAGCGCTGCGGCAAGCCGCCATTCACGGTCACCGTGCACAGCTGCCGCGCCCAGTCGCGACCGGCGATGACGGAAGCGCTCTGCCACTCGCCCAGGGCCAGTCCGCCATGGCACTGGCCGTCGGCCAGCAGAGCCAGGGCCGGGGCCTTGGTGCCGTCGCGCCAGCGCACATCCACCCATTCCACGGCCACGCAGACGGCATCCACCAGCGCCAGCGCGCTGTCGTAATCGAGGGCTGCGGCCTGCTCGGCGCTCACATCCCGGCCTATGCGCAAGGCGATCTCGGCCTCGGCATTGCGCAGATTGAAGACGGTGGCGGGCGCGGGCACCGGGTTCACGCCCTGGCGAATGCCTTCCTCGGGCAGCGGCACATGCAGCAGCGCCGCATCGCGGTCGGGGCCGCCGGACTTCCAGTAGCGCGGCGCGCGATCGGCGGGCCACCAGTTCCAGGTGCGCGCCAGCGCGCTTTGCACGGCACGGGCATCGGCGGCATCGCGCATCAGCGCTGCCACGTCGGCACCCTGGGCCTGGGCCGTGCCCAGTTTGCGCGACCACCACAGCGCATCGGCCGTGGCATAGCTGTCCTCGGGCAAATCAGGCCACAACGTCTTCCAGTCGGGCAGCACCTCATCCTGCGTCTGCAGCTCGGGAGCCAGACCTATGGGCGGGGTATTGGCAAACGGTGCCGGGCCGCACCAGCCGCTTTTGCAATCATTGTTTTCAGACATGAGGGCAATGATGGCAAATTTCCTGTCTCCATGTCACCAATTCAGTGCTTGGCCCACATCCAGAGCGGCCTTCGGATGGTTATGCATAAAATGCATAGCATCTCAAACAAGAAGCCTTGGACAGGAAAATTCGGCGCGCGCACACTGTGAATCCCGGACAGCAAGGGCTTACAACGACCTTGCTCCACTCAGTCAACCAGGCCTACATCATGCAAGCCAAAGACTCTTCAGCGCTGTCCACAGCGCATGCTCTGCCCTCCTACCTCAACCCCGATCATCTCGGTCCCTGGGGCATTTATCTGCAACAGGTCGACCGTGTCACCCCCTACCTGGGCTCGCTGGCCCGCTGGGTGGAAACGCTCAAGCGCCCCAAGCGCATCCTGATCGTCGATGTCCCCATCGAGATGGACGACGGCCGTATCGCCCATTTCGAGGGCTACCGCGTGCAGCACAACCTGAGCCGCGGTCCCGGCAAGGGCGGTGTGCGCTTCCACCAGGATGTGACGCTGTCCGAGGTGATGGCACTGTCGGCCTGGATGAGCATCAAGAATGCAGCCGTGAACGTGCCCTACGGCGGCGCCAAGGGCGGCATCCGTGTCGACCCGCGAAAGCTGTCCAAGGCCGAACTGGAGCGCCTGACACGCCGCTATACCAGCGAAATCGGTCTGCTGATCGGCCCCACCAAGGACATTCCGGCACCTGACGTGAACACCAACGGTCAGGTCATGGCCTGGATGATGGACACCTACTCCATGAACACAGGCGCCACGGCCACCGGCGTGGTCACGGGCAAGCCCGTGGATCTGGGCGGTTCGCTGGGTCGCGTCGAGGCCACGGGCCGCGGTGTGTTCACCGTGGGCGTGGAAGCCGCCAAGCTCACCGGCCTGAATGTGCATGGCGCACGCGTGGCCGTGCAGGGCTTCGGCAATGTGGGCGGCACGGCGGGCAAGCTGTTTGCCGATGCCGGTGCCAAGGTCGTGGCCGTGCAGGACCATACGGGCACCATTCAGAACGCCAATGGCCTGGATGTGACGGCATTGCTGGAACATGTGGGCAATACCGGCGGTGTGGGTGGCTTTGCCGGTGGCGAGGCCATGGATGCTGCCGCCTTCTGGGGCGTGGATTGCGACATCCTGATCCCGGCGGCACTGGAAGGCCAGATCACCGAGGAAAACGCCGGCCAGATCAAGGCCAAGCTGGTGATCGAAGGTGCCAACGGCCCCACCACTCCCGAGGCTGACGACATCCTCAGCGAAAAAGGCGTGCTGGTTCTGCCCGACGTGATTGCGAATGCCGGCGGCGTGACCGTGAGCTACTTCGAGTGGGTGCAGGATTTCTCCAGCTTCTTCTGGACCGAAGACGAGATCAACGCCCGTCTGGTGCGCATCATGCAGGAAGCCTTTGCCGGCGTCTGGGCCGTGGCCCAGGAGCACAAGGTGACACTGCGCACCGCCACCTTCATCGTGGCCTGCAAGCGCATTCTCCATGCCCGCGAGGCGCGCGGCCTGTATCCATGATCGGCCTCTGAGCGGCTTTGCCGCTTCCCCCTCTCTGGCATCAACCGGAAGGGGGATACCGGCTTCACCATCGGTCCGGCCCTAGCTTGCCGTCTCTTGGAGAGGGCAAGCGGCTTCGAGGCCCAAAACGAAAAAAGCCTTCTGTTTCCAGAAGGCTTTTTGTTTGGTTGCGCGAGAAGGATTTGAACCTCCGACCTTTGGGTTATGAGCCCAACGAGCTACCAGACTGCTCCATCGCGCGGTAATTTGTTTCTCAACAGCAGTCGCTGTGTCGATGGGCGCAATTGTAGCCTAAATCGGCCTGTCATGCGGAGCAGTTATATAAACACGCGCTTTTTATGGTTACTGGCTCTGAGATTTGTCGCCCGCTCCCCCTTGGCAACAGCAATTGCCGCCCATGCCAGTCGGTATAGTTGCCGCCCATGGCCAAAGAGAAAACCACTTTCACCTGCAACGCCTGTGGCGGCACCAGCCCGCGCTGGCTGGGCAAATGCCCGGGCTGCGGCGCCTGGAACACCCTGGTCGAGACCGTGGCCGACTCCGCCTCGGGCGGCAAGAACCGCCTGAGCCAGCCCCAGGGCTATGCAGGTCTGGCCAATGCCCAGCCCGTCACCCCGTTGTCGGCCATCGAGGCCCAGGATGTGGCGCGCACCCCCAGCGGCATCGAGGAGCTGGACCGCGTGCTGGGCGGCGGCGTGGTGGAAGGCGGCGTGGTGCTGATCGGCGGAGACCCTGGAATAGGTAAGTCCACACTTCTTTTACAGGCCATGGATGCATTGCATCGCATAGGCCTGCCCACGCTCTATGTTACGGGCGAGGAAAGCGGCGCCCAGGTGGCGCTGCGCTCGCGCCGGCTCGGGCTGGACAACAGCCAGGTCAATGTGCTGGCCGAGATCCAGCTCGAGAAAATCCTCGCCACCGTGGAGGCCACCCAGCCCGCCGTGGTGGTGATCGACTCGATCCAGACCGTGTATTCGGACCAGCTCTCCTCGGCTCCGGGATCCGTGGCCCAGGTACGCGAATGCGCGGCCCATCTGACGCGCGCGGCCAAGACCACGGGCATCACCATCATTCTGGTGGGCCATGTGACCAAGGATGGCGCGCTGGCCGGCCCGCGCGTGCTCGAGCACATGGTGGACACGGTGCTTTACTTCGAAGGCGACACGCACAGCAACTTCCGTCTGGTACGCGCCATCAAGAACCGCTTCGGTGCCGTCAACGAGATCGGTGTCTTCGCGATGACGGAAAAAGGCCTCAAGGGCGTGACCAATCCCAGCGCAATCTTCCTGAGCCAGCACAGCGAACCCGTGCCCGGCAGCTGCGTGCTGGTGACGCTGGAGGGCACGCGCCCCATGCTGGTGGAAATCCAGGCGCTGGTGGACCAGGGCGGCCCGGCCGCACGCCGCCTCTCCGTCGGGCTGGACCGCGACCGTCTGGCCATGCTGCTGGCCGTGCTCAACCGCCATGCGGGCGTGGCCTGCGCCGACCAGGATGTCTTCGTCAATGCCGTGGGCGGCGTGCGCATCAATGAGCCTGCAGCCGACCTGGCAGTGATGTTGGCAATCACTTCCAGTTTGCGCGGAAAGTCGCTGCCCAAGGGCTTTATCGCGTTTGGCGAGGTCGGCCTGGCCGGCGAGGTGCGCCCCGCCCCTCGCGGTCAGGAGCGTCTCAAGGAAGCAGCAAAGCTGGGATTCACTATCGCCGTGGTTCCCAAGGCCAATGCCCCAAAGAAGCCCATCACCGGCCTGACCATCCATGCCGTGGAGCGCGTTGATGAAGCCATCAACATCGTGCGCGGCATTGGTTGATGTATTTTGATAGCTGCTTGCGCCTTTCAGTCATCGATATCAGCTAATAAATGATCTGAAATCATTGATTGAGATATGCATGCAGCTACTGTTTTTGAAAACCCCTTGGTCACCGCAGCCTGTGTGGGCATACGCACTGTCCGCAACCTCAAACCCATACCCTCGTAAGACAATAAGCCCATGAATTTGCGCAATATTTTGGTTCCCCTGGGCTTGATCGTGCTGGTGATCGCGGCCTACAACTCTGCGGGCTGGCCCGGCGTGGCGGCGGTGGCAGGCGGCATCCTCATGTGGGGGCTGCTGCACTTCACGCGCCTGATGTCCATCATGAAGAAGGCGTCGGACCGGCCTATCGGCTATGTGGGCAGCGCCGTGATGCTCAATGCCAAGCTCAAGCCCAAGGTCCCGCTGGTCCATGTGGTGGCCATGACCCGCTCCCTGGGCCAGCGCCTGTCCGAAGAAGGCCAGAGCCCCGAGATCTACCGCTGGACCGACGGCTCGCAGTCCCATGTGACCTGCGAGTTCGTCGCCGGCCGCCTCATGAAGTGGGAGCTGCAGCGTCCCGAGCCCAAGGAAGAGCTGAACCCGACTGCCGCGCAGGCAACAGCCCGGACATCGGAGCCGACCTCCCCCTAAAATGGCAGTTTCAGGAGACAAGCGCCGCCGCCTATCCGGCAGCAGCGCCCGCCGAACACACAACCCATAGAGGATGGTTTTATGAGCCCTGTTGTTCCCTCGATGTCCGACCGCGACGGAAAGATCTGGATGGATGGCCAGCTGGTGGAGTGGCGCGATGCCAAGATCCATGTGCTGACCCACACGCTGCACTATGGCTGCGGCGCCTTTGAAGGCGTGCGCGCCTATGAAACCGCACAGGGCACGGCCATCTTCCGCCTTGAAGAGCACACCAAGCGCCTGTTCAACAGCGCCAAGATTCTGCGCATGCAGATCCCGTTCAGCCAGGAGCAGGTCAACCAGGCCCAGGTCGAGGTGGTCAAGGCCAACGGCCTCAAATCCTGCTATCTGCGCCCGCTGACCTGGATCGGCGACCGCAAGCTGGGTGTCTCGCCCAAGGGCAATACCATCCACCTGATGGTCGCTGCCTGGGCCTGGGGCGCCTATCTGGGCGAGGAAGGCATGCAGCGCGGCATCCGCACCAAGATTTCCAGCTTCACCCGCCACCATGTGAACATCACCATGAGCCAGGCCAAGGCGGTGAGCAACTACACCAACTCCATCCTGGCCAATACCGAGGCTCTGGACGACGGCTACGACGAGGCCATCCTGCTGGACGCCTCGGGCTTTGTCTCCGAAGGATCGGGCGAGAACATCTTTGTGATCAAGGACGGCGTGGTCTACACCCCCGACCTGTCCGCCGGCGCACTCAACGGCATCACACGCAACACCGTGCTGCACATCTGCAAGGACCTCGGCCTGGAAGTGGTGCAAAAGCGCATCACCCGCGATGAGCTTTACATTTCGGACGAGCTGTTCTTCACCGGCACCGCTGCAGAAGTCACGCCCATCCGCGAAGTGGACCGCCTGCAGATCGGCGAAGGCCGCCGCGGCCCGATCACCGAGAAAATCCAGGCTGCCTACTTTGACATCGTCAACGGCCGCAATCCCAAGTACGCACACTGGCTGACCTTGGTATAAATCACCCCCTGGGCGGCTTTGCCGCTTCCCCCTCGGGGGACACGGCCCTTGCTTGGTGCTTCTGATCTCAATTGCGCCAGTATTTCCGGCCATGCTTCATTATTGAAAACACGAAAGACACGAGAAATGACCACGAATGCCGTCGTCGAACTGGCCGCCAAAGACCTCAACGCACAAGGTGGCGTGTTCTGCCCCAGCCCCAAGGCCGACATGAAGCTGTGGAACAGCCACCCCAAGGTCTATCTGGATGTGGCCAAGACCGGCGACGCCAAGTGCCCTTATTGCGGCACGACCTACCGCCTCAAGGCCGGTGAGGTGTTTGCTGGCGGGCATTGAAGCAACACCGCTCATGAAAGAGGCTCCTGATAGGAGCCTCTTTTTTATGCCTCGGGATTAAGAGCCCGGTGCCAGGTGCTGCCTGGCACTGCCCCGCCGTGTGCCTTGAACATTTCCGTGAAATGCCGCCTCTCTCCGCCCCTGAGCTTGACGATGGGAGCACCGATCTTCGGCCCCTGGACCCGACACAGCTGGGGATACAGCAAATACCATTTCCAGCGCAAGGCATGGTGATAGTAATAGGCCGAGTCCTCGGCCTTGAACAAGGCCATGCGTGAATACTGTCTTTGGCGCAGCACCTGCTGTGCCGTGACATGGATCAGCAGGTAATGGGGATCGCCAATGTTCTGCCGGATGTCGACCCAATCGGGCTGTGCCTGAAGCCGCCGCAGATAGGCCTCGGTTCCCTCGACAATCAAGGCCTGGTGAAATTCCCGCTGCCAGGCGACGATGAAACCGGAGCCCGCCAAAGCGCCAAATGCCCAGCTTTCGATCACCGGCGTCTGCACCTGGGTGGTGAATTTCTCAAGATAGAAACCCACAAACTCAGTCCTGGAGTCGACGGCTGCCTGCATCCAGCCCAATGAGCGCGTCAGCAGGGTGCTGGCATCCAGCCAGAAGCCTCCATGCAGCGCCACCAGGTACAGGCGCAGCCAGTCAGATTGCTTGGTGGGATGCAGCTCATGGAACCGGGCAGGCAAAGCTTCTTGAGCCACGTACTGGGCCAGGTTGCCAGGATGCACAAGGCATACTTCATAATCCGGACACTGCAAACGCCAGCTCTGGATGCATTCGCGCACAAACGAGTCGGGCTGAGCATGGTTCCAGTAGGTCCACAATTTCTTGGGAATCGCAGCGCCTGGCGACGCCGCTAATTGCGGTGCTGGAGCAGCTACCTCGCCTTCGACAATGACCGGTATTGCGTCGCAATAGCTTGCTGAGGATTTCAGCGCCCGGGGCTGAACCAGCTTCAATGCGCTTTTGAATAATTGGGCAGGAATCCGGGTCATGGTGCGGGAAACAAAAAGAAACAATAGACGCAAATGATCTGTGCAGATTGTCCATCAGAACAATGAACCCACACTCTTTCCCCGAGCCAAAAACTGACGCTACAACGCCGGCCCGAATCCTGCACTTTGTGACCGGAGGATTCTCCGGCGCCACCCAGGTCGCGGTGGACCTGAGCCTGGCCGCACTGCGCACGCCAGGCTATGAAGCTCTGCTGGTGCTGCGCCGCAAGCCCAGCACGGATGAACACAAGATCGATGCACTGCGCCAGCAAGGCCTTCAGGTCAAGGTCGTGTCCAACTGGCTGCATGCATTGACTGTCTGGGAGCTGCGCAAGATCATTCGCGAGTTCAAGCCCGATGCGATGTTCGCCCATGGTTTCAGCGACCATATCTGGGGCCGGCGCGCGGCGGCGGCCGAGGGGGTGGCTCATATCTTTCATGTGGAGCACAACTCGCGTGAGCGCTACACGCCGCGTCGTCTGCGCCAGGCCCTGGCGCTGGAGCCGTTCACCCAGGCCCATATCGGCGTCTCTGAAGGCGTCAGAACCAGTCTGGTCGAACGAGGTTTCCCGGCCGAAAAATGCATTGCCATCTGCAACGGCATCGACCTGACGCGCTTTGCTCAAGACGCCATGCCCCAGCTCTGGCAGGAACGCGAGCCGGCCATTTACATGGCGTCGCGCTTTGCGCGCCAGAAGGATCACGACACGCTGATCAGGGCCATAGCCGCTCTCAGGCAGCGCGGCCTGACGCCCACACTCTATCTGGCCGGCGCAGGCAAGCGTTCGCTCAGGGCCAGAGCCGAGCGGCTGGTGGCCGAACTGGGACTTGAGCAGCAGGTTCGCTTCCTGGGCAATGTCTCGGACCTGCCCCAGCGACTGTCCAGAACTCAGATCTTTGTTCTGGCTACGCACTGGGAAGGCATGCCTCTGGCGCTGGTGGAAGGCATGGCCGCAGGCTGTGCCTGTGTCGTCTCCGATGTCATCGGAGCCCGGGAAGTCGTCACCCCCGAGGTGAACGGCCTGCGGGTGCAGGAGTCAGACCCCGACTCCATGGCGGATGCACTGCAAAGACTGCTTCAGGACCCTGCCCTGGCCCAGCGCCTGGGCTCGGCGGCGCGTGCTCACGCACTCAGCCACTATGGACGCGAGCAGATGTGGGGCCAATATCAAGGGCTGCTGCCGCTCAAGGCTTGAGCACCGCCGAGACCTGGGGTTTTGCCGCCCGGAAATTGCCCCAGTTCAATGCCAGCTTCATCTTGAATTTGCGCATTTTTTGCAAACGACTCGCCGGTGCTTCTTTTTGGGCCCAGATGCTGCTGATCTCGCTGGTGTCATCCAGAGCAATGACCGAGGGGTAGACCCCGTACACACGCAGGTCGTTTTCAAACCAGAAGCGGATATCCACATCCACCGGCCTGTCGAAGGGAACACGTGCGTCCAGCATCTTGCGGGCCCCGGAGCGGCTGATGACGTAACCAGCGGCAAAACTGGGCACCCGCTGATAGGAGATCAGCTGCAAAGACCCTTCTACCAGCGGACCCTGGTCGGCTATTTTTTCCGGCTCGCGCCCGTAGAGCTTGATCATGTCCCAGCTGCCATCGGCGGGCAGTGCTTCAATCGCCGCCAGCGCCTGGGGCAAATCCGGCAGAAGCCGCACGTCATCCTCGAAGACGGCCATGGCAGGAGCGTCGCTAGCCATGAGTTGCTGCCATGACCTCAGATGGCTGGCGTAACAGCCCTTCTCTCCGTTGCTCAGGGGTTTGAAGTAGCGGCCATGGCTTTGAGGCGCACAGAAGTAATGTCTTTGCTCGGCCTCGGACAGATCCGCCCACCACACTGCAGGCAAGCGCGATGCCACCAACCCCATTTGTGCAAACTGGGCGGTCATACGCTCGCGACGCTCCGCGTCCTTGGACAAATTGATAAAGACAATGGGTAATGAGGACATACACTTCTGCACCGGACACAAGACCTGCAGTGTAGGTTGAAGCCCATTGCCTCGCAGAAGAACCCGATCACAACTATGAATGTGCCTACACCCGTCACGCCTCAACCCGGCCAGCCCGGCAAGCGGGCTGCTGTCTTTGCCTATGCCCTGGATGCCGCCTGCTTTGCATTCTTTGCACTGAGTCTTTGCGTACCTTCGGGCTACTCCTACGGCTCCACGGCCCTGGCTCTTTTGACTCTGGCCGGCTCCATCGCCGCTCGCCCCAAGGACCCAGCTCGACGCGAAACCTTGGTGCTGCTGGGGCTGATGCTGGTGTTGGGCCTGCTCTGGAGCCTGTCCTTCGATCGCTGGTTCTCGGCGGCCGGCTGGGGCTATGGTGCGAAGTACGCGCTGGCCGCGCTCTGCCTCTGGTATCTGAGCAAAACAGGTATCCGGCTCAGGGCCATTGTCTGGGGCCTGGCTCTGGGGAGTGTGGGTGCTCTGGCGATTGCTGCATATCAAGCCGGCGTGCTCAAGATGCCACGTGTCTCCGGCTTTACCAATGCCATTCAGTACGGCGGCATCGCCATGTATCTGGGTTTTGCCACCTTGTCACTGGCTTTGCTGGGCCGCTGGAGCAAGTCTCAAACAATAGCGCTGGGACTAATGGGTACATGCGGGATTTATGCGTCCTTTCTTTCCGACTCACGCGGCTCCTGGGTCGTGATCCCGCTGCTGATTGCGGCCATCTGGCTGATGGCATGGCTCAATGGCTACAAGCGTCTGGCCAGCATGACGGCGGCCGCGATGCTGATGCTGGGGCTGATCGTTGCCATCCCTGCCTATCAAAAGCTGGAACAGCGCAGCGCCGAAGCCTCACGGGAAGTCTCGCAGTATCTGCAGGACCCTCAGAAATATGCAGTGACCTCGGTCGGCCAGCGTCTGGAGCAATGGCGGCTTGCCATACATCTGATCGAGCAGCGCCCCTTCAGCGGCTGGGGACTGGCCGGCTACCCTGCGGCCAAGCAGCAGATGGTCGATCAAGGCCTGGCCCACCCCTCGGTCATGGAATATGGGCATGCGCACAATGAAATCCTGGACATGTGGGTCAAGCGCGGGCTGCCGGGGTTGATCCTGCTGCTGGCGTTCTATGCCGTACCCGCCGCCATTTTCTGGCCCACGCAGCGCCGTCTGGCGTGCGCCGATGCAGCGCAACGCTCCAGGCTGCTGGCTTTGCGCGCAGCCGCCACACTGCTGCCACTGGCCTACTTCGGGTTTGGCTGGACCCAGGTGTTCTTCGCGCACAACAGCGGAAACATGTTCTATATTTTCAGCCTCGCTGTGCTTTGGGGCGGTATTTGCAGATTGGAAACCCGGTCTGCAATCACAAAAACTCAGTCCTGAGACCTGCTTGGGAAGCCCAGGGCCAGAGCTCCCAGAGCCCCTTGGCCCAGGGCAAAGACGCCATACAGGAGCCCAACCCCGACCGCTAATACCGCAGGCACTCCGAAGGGCGCCAAAGCTGCCACTGCAGCGGCTTCACGGGTGCCCCAGCCGCCCACGCTCACGGGCAGCGCAGCCATCAGAAACACGGGGGCGATGACAAAGGCCCATACGGCCAGCGGCAAATGCAGGTCCAGAGCCATGGCCCCACATGCCAGCGCACCAGCAGACAGCAATTGCACCAGGGCCGAGGATGCGGCCTGCACCGACAGTTGCAGCAGGAAGTTCGGGCTGCTTGCCGCCACGCGCACAGGCTCCAGCCATGCACCAGGCAGCTTGAACCAGTTGCTGCGCAGGCCCTGCAGAACAATCCAAGGCAGCAGCAACCACAGCACGATGACGGCAAGCAGCAGGGCGATGAAGACTGCGGTATTCATGTGTACCCAGGGGGCCAGCGTGGAAGCACAGGCCACCGCTCCCAGACCACCGATCGCGCACAGCATCCACAGACCGCTGACCCTATCCAGAATTACCGACAGATTGCTGGCCGCCTTGGTCTGGCCGGTCTTCTGCAGCGCAATCGCACGATAGACATCACCGCCCACAACCGCGCCCGGCAGCAGCACATTCAGGCCGATGGCCTGAAAGTACCACCGCATGCCTGAGGCCACCGACATCTCGGCCCCAAGCCATTGGGCCATGGCACGCCAGCGCCATGCCGACACCGCATTGGAGGCCAAGGAGACCGCGAAGCCCCCCAGCAACCACCAGGGACTGGCCTGCTGCAGCCGCCCCCACAATTGCACGGGGTTGGCGAGATAGATGACGGCAGTCAGCAAAGCGATGCCCATCAGGGCTCGGACAACCGCCTTACGCGCCTTGCTCACAGAACCGTGGTCTCGGTTTTCGCGGCCTTGTCTGCAGGCTTGTGTTCAACAGCGCCGTAATCCTTGGCGTGGTACTGAAGGCCGCTGCCCGACTCGTAATAGATGCGCGTCAGCAGCTCGCCGATCAGGCCCGCCGCGATGAACTGCATGCCCATCAGCACCAGCATGACCCCTGCCATCAGCAGGGGGCGGCCGCCAATCGATTCACCCATGATCTTCTGCGCCAGCAGCCACAGCAGGATCAGCACGCCAGGCGTAGCCATCCACAGCCCCATGCCGCCGAAGGCATGCAGCGGACGCTGGCGGAAGCGCATGAAAAAGACAATGAAGATCAGATCCAGAATCACCCGGAAAGTGCGATCTATGCCGTACTTGGAGACACCGCGCGTGCGCGCATGGTGACGCACCGGAATCTCCGTGATACGCGCGCCTGCATCACGTGCCAGCGAGGGAATGAAGCGGTGCATCTCGCCATACAGGCGGATGCGGTCAATGATCTCGCGGCGATAGGCCTTCAATGCACAACCATAGTCGTGTAGTTGCACATTGGTGAATTTGGAAATCAGGCGGTTGGCCAGCACCGAGGGCAGGCGGCGCGACAGGGCCTTGTCCTGGCGGTTCTTGCGCCAGCCCGAAATCATGTCCACATCGGGATCGTTTTCCAGACGCTCCAGCAACAGCGGAATATCGCCAGGCTCATTTTGCAGATCTGCATCCAGGGTCACCACATAGCGGCCGCGCACCCGGTCAAAACCGGCCTGCAAGGCACTGGACTGACCGTAGTTGCGCACCAGGCAGACGGCACGCACCCAGGGATGCTGTTCGGCCAGCTCGCGCAGACGTCTTGCACTGCCATCCGTCGATCCATCGTCCACCGCAATCAGTTCGTAGCTCAGTGACTGGGTACGCATGGCCTCGTCAATGCGGGCCACCAGATCGGGCAGATTATCGAACTCGTTATAAACGGGAACAACGATGGAAACTTCGGGATTGGAATCGTGCACGGACGTCATGCTGAATGATTGAGGATAACAGTCACCTATACTAACTGAATACCCTAGGTGCCATTTGCGCCAGGCCCTTTGTTTGGCCTGCAAAGCCAAGCGCAATCGTAAGTGCGCACTATCAAAACATGTGCACTCGCCAAATCCTATGGCATCAAACTCTTCGATTTCTATTCGCCCCGACTGGCAGCAAGCCCTATATGCCAAGCCATGGATATGGCTGGCTCTTTTGGTTTGTGCCCATATCGTTTCCCGCATCAGCATTTCAGCAGGCATGAAATGGGATGAGTCCGAACAGATTCTCTGGGCCCAGCAATTGCAGCTGGGTTATGGCCCACAGCCGCCTCTGTATACCTGGATGCAATGGGCGGTCTGTCAGCTTCTCGGCCCTTCGGTGCTGGCTCTGGCATTGCTCAAACATCTGCTGATTGCCCTGGCCTATTGCCTGGCATGGCTGGCTGGCCGGCAGTTGCTCAATGAGAAAGGTGCCTGGTGGGTTGCCGCAGGTCTGCTGCTGATGCCGCCCTTCGGCTGGGACTCGCTGCGCGACCAGACCCATACGGTGATGGTGATGGTGATGGCCATGGGCTTGTGGTGGGCCGTGCTGCGACAGGTGCAAAGGCCGCAAGCCATCAATTTTGTTCTGATTGGCCTCTTCTGCGGTCTGGGCATGCTGTCCAAATACAGCTATGCCATGCTCATTGGCGCCTTGTTCGTGGCCTCCATGACGGTGACGCAGGTACGTCGCACCATCTTCGCCAGGGGCTGGTGGCTGGCTCCGTTGGTGGGCTTGCTGGTGTTTGCGCCCCATGCCTTCTGGCTGGCCTCGCACTGGGGCATGGCAACCACCGAGACCGTACAGAAGATGTCCATCTCCACCGAGGCCTCGCATCTGAAAGGTCTGGGCAATCTGCTCAAGGCCCTGCTTGCCACCCTGGGCCTGTGGCTGATTGCCGCTCTGATCAGCTATCGCTCCAGACTCTGGAAGCCCGGCACCGACGCGTCTTTGCCGGGCCAGGAGTGGGCCTGGCCTTTGCTACGCAACTACCTGCTCATCATTGCCATCTGCCTGCTGGGCATGGTGCTGGCGGCAGATGTCACGGACTTCAAGCAGCGCTGGATGCTGCCTCTGACGGCTATTGCCCCCTTGGCCTTGTATGTCCGGCATCCGGCGCTTCTGGAGCAGGGCGTGGGCCGGATGTTCACCTCCTTCGTCGTCGTCTTTGCGCTGATCTTTCTGATCATGGCCACGCTGCGCCCCTGGCAGGGCGGTCGCAAGAACGATCCCGACGAACTCAACCATCCGGTCAAGACGCTGGCCCAGGAACTGCGCAAGGCCGGTTATGACGGCAAGGGCGTCATCGTCGGCTCGGACCACATGATGGCGGCCATGCTGCATTCGCAGTTCCCGCAAACCTACGCCCTGGGCTGCTCCGCTGGCGCACAGCTGAGACAGTGCCTGTCTCAGGCCAGCGCCGATACCGCTGACGGTCTGCTGTTGATTACACGCGCCGACAAGCCCGTCGAGGGCTGGTGGGAAGGCATCTTCACCACACAGGCAAAAACCGCGCTGCAGACGCTGAGCATCCCTTTCGAGAAAATGCCTGCCAGCGCAACACCTGCTCAATACCAATATCTCTGGATTGCCCCATGAATCCCGTTCTGATCACCGGTTGTGCCGGCTTTATCGGCATGCATTGCGCCAAGCGACTGCTTGAGCAAGGCGTGCCCGTGGTTGGCATCGACAATCTCAACAACTACTACGACGTGGCGCTCAAGCATGCCCGCCTCGACGAGTTGCGCCCGCACGCCCACTTCCGCTTTGTGGAGCTCGATCTGGCGGACCGACAAGGCATGGCCGACCTGTTTGCCGAGGTAGCCCCCAGCAAAGTTCTGCACCTGGCTGCACAAGCCGGTGTGCGCTACTCCATCGATCAGCCCGACGACTACACCGACTCGAATCTGCTGGGCTTTGGCAATATCTTGCAAGGCTGCCGCAAGCACCAGGTCGAGCATCTGGTCTATGCCAGCAGCTCCAGCGTCTATGGCGGCAACACCAAGATGCCGTTTGCCGAAAGCGATGCGGTCGACCACCCCATCAGCTACTACGCAGCCACCAAGAAGGCCAATGAGCTGATGGCCCATAGCTATGCGCACCTGTATGGCATTCCCACCACAGGTCTGCGCTTCTTCACGGTATACGGCCCCTGGGGCCGCCCCGACATGGCCTTGTTCAAGTTCACCAGGGCCATGCTGGCGGGCGAGAGCATCGATGTCTATGGCGAAGGCAGGCTGGTGCGCGACTTCACCTATATCGACGATATCGTCGAGGGCGTCATGCGCGTGCTGGACAAGCCAGCCACACCCGACGCCAGCTATGACAGCCAGAACCCCAACCCAGGCACCAGCACCGCGCCCTATCGCATCTTCAATATCGGCAACAACGCACCAACCTTGCTGATGGACTACATCGCCGCCTTGGAGGGCGCCCTGCAAATTACCGCCCGCAAGCAAATGCTGCCCATACAGCCCGGAGACATGCACAGCACATCGGCGGACACACGAGCCCTGCAAGCCTGGGTCGGCTTCTCGCCGGCCATGCCCGTGGCCACCGGCGTGCAGCATTTTGTGGATTGGTATCGCTCTTTTTATCGCGTATGAAAGTTACTGTCTTTGGTACCGGCTATGTCGGTCTTGTGCAAGGCGCCGTGCTGGCCGACGTAGGCCACCAGGTGCTTTGCGTGGATGTGGATGAGAAGAAGGTAGCGGCACTCAAGGCAGGCCAGATCCCCATCCATGAGCCTGGCCTCGATGCACTCGTCATCAGCAACCAGCAACTGGGCCGTCTCCAGTTCACGACCAATGCTGCGGAAGGCGTGGCACACAGCGAGTTGATCTTTCTTGCCGTTGGCACACCGCCCGATGAAGACGGCAGTGCCGACCTGCAATATGTGCTGGCCGTGGCCCGTACCATCGCCCAGCACATGGACGGCCCGCGCATCGTCATCAACAAATCGACCGTGCCCGTGGGAACGGCGGACAAGGTCTCGGCCGTGATTGCCGAAGGCCTTGCAAAGCGCAATCTACAGCACCCTTTCGATGTGGTGTCGAACCCCGAGTTTCTCAAGGAAGGAGCGGCAGTGGGCGATTGCCAGCGTCCGGACCGCATCATCATAGGTACCGGCGATCCGGCTTCCGAAGCCAAGCTGCGCGAGCTCTACGCTCCCTTCAACCGCAATCGCGACAAGATTGTGATGATGGATGTCCGAAGCGCCGAGCTGACCAAATATGCGGCCAATGCCATGCTGGCGACCAAGATCAGCTTCATGAACGAGATTGCCAACCTGGCGGAAAAGCTGGGTGCCAATGTGGAAGCCGTGCGCCGCGGCATCGGCAGCGACCCGCGCATCGGCTATCACTTCATCTACCCGGGCGTGGGCTATGGCGGCAGTTGCTTTCCCAAGGACGTGAAGGCGCTGATCCACACCGCCAGGGAAGTCAATTTCGAGCCTCTGCTGCTCAACGCCGTGGAAGACCGCAACCACGCCCAGCGCAATGTGCTGTTCGAGCGTATCAGCGCCTTCAACGGCGGCCAGCTTGAGGGCAAGACCATCGCCGTCTGGGGCCTGGCTTTCAAGCCCAATACCGACGATATGCGCGAAGCGCCCAGCCGCAATCTTCTGGAGTCGCTCTGGGCCGCCGGTGCCAAGGTGAAAGCCTACGATCCCGTTGCCATGAAGGAGGCCCGCCGCATCTACGGCGAGCGTGCCGACCTGCAACTGGTGGATAGCCCCCTGGCTGCCGTGCAGGATGCAGACTGCCTGGCCATCGTGACCGAATGGCAGATCTTCCGTGCGCCGGACTTTGACCTGCTGGCCTCAACGCTGCGCGACAGAATGATTTTTGACGGCCGTAATCTCTACGAGCCTGCCCTGCCTGCCAGCCATGGCCTGGGCTATGTTTCCATAGGCCGCCCCGCTCAGCCGCCGCGCTGAAACAAAAAGCCCCGCAGGCCGAAACCTGCGGGGCTTTTTTCCGGGCAGCGGCTCAGGACAGCGGCAGGCAGATCACAAAGCTCGCACCGCTGCGGCCGTCCTGGCGCGCCTCGCAGTGCACGGTGCCGCCATGGCGCTCGGCAATCGAACGCACCAGCGACAGGCCCAGGCCCACGCCGCCGGAGCGCTCGCTGGCCCCGGGCAGGCGATAGAACTTCTCGAAGATGCGCTCGCGCTGCGCCTTGGGAACGCCAGGGCCGTGATCCTCGACACGGATCAACGCCATGCCGTCCTGCCTGGACAGGGACAGCGTGATCTCGCCCTCGCTGTAGCGGCGCGCATTCTCCAGCAGATTGCGCACGGCACGGCGCAGCAGTTTCGCGATGCCTTGCACCTCAAGCGGACCATCGGTCTGCATCTCCAGATCGGCATCGATGCGCGCGCATTCCTCGGCCGCCAGACCGATCAGATCGACCGACTCCACCGTACCTACATCGACCTCGCTGGAGTCAAGCCGGCTGGCCAGCAGGATCTCGTCGACCAGTTGGTCAAGCTCGCCAATATTGCGCTGGATCTCGGCCTTGGCGCGTGTGCTGGCAGGGTCATTGCCCATGAACTCCAGGCCCATGCGGATGCGCGTCAATGGCGAGCGCAGCTCATGCGAGGCATTGGCCAGCAGAGACTTGTGAGACGTCATCAAGGTTTCGATGCGCGCTGCAGCAGCGTTGAACTGGTGCGCCAGATCCGCCACCTCGTCATGACCATGCTCGGGGACACGCACCGACAGGTCGCCCTCGCCAAAGCGCTTGACGCCGCGCTGCAGGTTTTCCAGACGCTTGAGCAGGCGGCGAATGATGGGGAACACGCCCACGACCACCGCCACGCCGACCAGGCCCAGCATCCACAGAAAGCCAAACGGCGGCCGCAGCCAGAAGGCGACGGCACCATCACGCGGGGGAGGGCGTCCTTCACGCCACTCACGTGGTGCCATCCACAGCTCATAGACCTGCCCGTCCCTGGCGGCAATTTCAAAACGCACGCCATCTACGGGCGAACCAGAGATGCGGTTGCCGCGCCCCTCCACCAGCACCTCGCCCTCGGGGCCTTTGAGCACCATCTCGCGCGAGGGCGGTGTGGTGCTGTTCTGCGCGCGCTGTTCCTCGGCGATATTCCAGGCCCAGGCCACGCAGAGCGTAAGCACGGCCACGCCGACCACCACTGCCAGCCAGATGCGCAGATACAGGCGCTGGGAGAAAGCATGCAGCAACTTCATCAGTCTTGTTGCTTGGCAAAAACGTAGCCCACACCGCGCACCGTGAGAATGCGCTTGGGAGCCTTGGGATCGGCTTCAATAGCGGCGCGGATGCGACCCATATGCACGTCGATGGAGCGGTCGAAGGCCTCCAGTTCGCGGCCGCGCACGGCTTCCATGATCTGGTCACGCGTCAGAACGCGGCCGGCGCGCTCGGCCAGTGCCACCAGCAGGTCGAACTGGTAGGAGGTGAGGTCGGCCTGTTGCTCACCCACCGACACGGTGCGGGCATCGCGATCGATTTCGAGGCTGCCGAAGCGCATGACGGCATTGGCCGGCGCCGCCTGGCTATCGCTGCCTTTGCGGCGCAGGATGGCGCGAATGCGGGCCAGCAGCTCGCGCGGCTCGAAAGGCTTGGGCAGATAGTCGTCGGCGCCCAGCTCCAGACCGATGATGCGATCCATGGGATCGCCCTTGGCGGTCAGCATCAGCACGGGGACCTGTGCCGGAGTACCGGGCATGGAACGTATGCGGCGGCAGACCTCGAGACCGTCCATATCGGGCAGCATCAGGTCAAGGATGACCAGGTCGGGCAGCTCGACCGAGCCACCATCGCTGGGCTGCAGTTGTTCCAGGCCACTTTTGCCGTCAGCCATATGGGTCACTTCCAGGCCGTTATTGCCCAGGTAATCGCTCACCATTTGCGCCAGGCGAACGTCATCCTCAATCATCAGAAGTTGGTGCGTGCTCATAGGGGGCAGTGTAGTCATGCTCGCGCCTCGGTATTTCCTCAAGACGTCATGCTGCAGCACGCAGATGACCTGCTCTTGTCTGGTGCGTAAAGTTGGGTAAACGCTGAGCCGCTCAAAAACAATAGCTGTCAGTGCTTGCTCATCAAGCGTCAGAGCCAATTTTCACTCTGGATGCCAGGAAAATCAGCAGCAGCACGGGGAACCCCATCAACGCCGTGGTGTGGAAAAACGCCTCGTAACCATAAGCATCGACAAACGCCCCCGAGAACCCCGCGAGCCACTTGGGGGCCAGCAGCATCATCGAGCTGAACAGCGCATATTGCGTGGCCGAGTACTGCACATTGGTCAGGCCCGAGAGATAGGCGATAAAGGCCGCCGAGGCGATTCCCCCGGCGAGATTGTCGGCGCTGACCACCCAGACCAGCGCCGAGACATCATGGCCGCGCGTAGCCAGCCAGGCAAACAGAATATTGGTGCAGGCCGACAGCACCGCGCCCAGCATCAGCACGCGCATCACGCCCCAGCGCACTGCCATGGTTCCGCCCACAAAGCCACCCAGCAGCGTCATGATGACGCCGAACACCTTGGTCACGGCGGCCACCTCTTCCTTGGTGTAGCCCATATCCACATAGAACGGATTGGCCATGATGCCCATGACCACGTCGCTCACGCGATACAGGCCGATCAGCGCCAGCAGCAGCAACGCCTGCCAGCGGTAGCGGCCGATGAAGTCGGCAAACGGAGCAATCAACGCGCCCTTGATCCACTCGGCCGCATTGCGTGCCGGCGCCATGGGACGAGCTTCAGGTTCGGGAGAGAGCAGCACCGTGATCATGCCTACCAGCATGCTTGCCGCCATGGCCGTATAGGCCACATGCCAGGCCTGCACCATATAGCCCTGCACATCCCCCTGCACCTGTGCCGCCACCCACAGCACGCCGGCACCGGCCCAGATCATGGCCAGGCGATAGCCGGTCTGGTAGGTGGCAGCCAGAGCCGCCTGATCGTCGACCTTGGCGGACTCGATGCGATAGGCATCGAGCGCGATATCCTGCGTGGCCGAGCCGAAAGCCACCAGCACCGCGCACAGCACCAGCGGCTGCAGGGATTGCTTGGGGTCCATGAACGACATGCCGAGCAGGCCCGCCACGATCAGCAACTGCGAAAACAACAGCCAGCTGCGGCGCCGCCCCAGCATGCGCGTCAGTGCCGGCAGGGGCAGACGATCCACCAGCGGGGACCAGACCCATTTGAAGGCATAGGCCAAACCCACCCAGCTCAGAAATCCTATTGTCGTGCGATCGATATCGGCCTCGCGCAGCCAGAAGCTCAAGGTTCCCAGCACCAGCAACAGCGGCAGGCCTGCCGAAAAACCCAAAGCCAGCATGCGCAGGCTGGTGGGCTGGGCATAGACCTTGAAGGCCTGGCTCCAGCTGCGCTTGGGCTTGATGACGACATCTGCGGAGGAGGGGTTGCGACTTGTTTGGGACGACTCGGTCATGGTCTGGTTCTCTGAGGCAGAGGGCATTATCGGTTGCCCGCGCCAGTCGCCGGGCGCTACCATTACCGCGACCGTCGTCTCTTTCTGTAAGCAGGATTGCCCCATGAGCCGTGACACCGCATCTCCGCGCCCTGTGCTTGACCAGGCACAGACCTCGGTGCGCAGCTACAGCGGCGAGCATCAGGCCCATGCCCATGACCATGCCCAGATTCTGTTTGCGCTGCAGGGCCGCATGGAGCTGGAGGTCGGCGGCAGACCCAGCTTTGTGGACAGCGCCTGCGGCATGGTCATACCCGCAGGTGCCGACCACGGCTATCTGGCAGCACCGCAGACCCAGGTGCTGGTGATCGACGCGCCCATGACCGAGGGGCTGGACAAGCTGCGCCGCTTTGCCGTGCCCCCGGCGTTGCGCTTTCCTCAGTCAAGCCTGTCGGCTGCCGCGCAGATGGCGCTGGTGCTGCAGGCTCCCACCTTGCTGCAGCGGCGTGGACTGGATCTGCTGCGGCTGCAGCAGCAGGTCCAGGCCGCCTTGCACGAAAGCTGGCCCACAGTCAGACTGGCGGGCTTGATGCACCTGAGCGTGGCCCAGTTCCATGCCCGTTTTGTAGAGCTGACGGATCGCACGCCGCAGGACTGGATTCGCGGCCTGCGCCTGGACGCCGCCGTGTTGCAGCTCAAACAGGGGGCGGCACTCGAAGCGACCGCCCTGCGCTGCGGCTACGCGTCGGCCAGTGCCCTGGCCTATGCATTGCGGCGCGAGCGCGGCGTGACATCGCGTCAGCTGCGTAAGCCGCGCTGAGCCGACGCACTCACTTCAAGCGTTTCTCGATAGATGGCCGACCAGAGCCCGAGCATGATGGCCTGCTCATGTCCTCCACTTCAGCTTTTTCGTCCTCCTTGCCCCGTAGCACTCTGGGCCCTGTGGGACTGGTACTGGCCGCCGCCATGCTCTGGGGCACCACGGGCACGGCCCAGCATTTCGCGCCTGCACAGCTCTCGCCCTACTGGGTGGGTGGCCTTCGCATGGTCATGGCCGCGCTGTTCTTTGTCGCTCTGGCGATGGTTCTGGACAGAGGCCATGTGCGCCAGCCCATACGCTGGGCGCGTGTTCTGTTCTGCGGCTTTTGCATGGCCATCTACAACCTCAGCTTTTTTGCCGGCGTCAAGGCCAGCGGCGTGGCTCTGGGTACGGCGCTGGCCATTGGCAGCGGCCCCATCTGGGCCGGTCTGATGCAGGCCGTGGTGCGAAAGCGCATGCCCAGCGCCCAATGGTGGCTGGGCACCTGCACCGGCGTGGGCGGAGGCATTGTCATGGCGCTGGCCGCCACCGACAGGCAGCATCTGCCGTGGGCGGGCATGGCCCTGTGTCTGCTGGCCGGACTGTCCTATGCCGCCTACGCGCTGGTCAACCAGGCACTGGTGCTGCAGGCGCGCGTGGCCACGGTCAATGCCTGGGTCTTTGCCAGCGCGGCCCTGCTGTCGCTGCCTGTTTCCGCCTGGCTGGGCGGGCCGCTGCAGATCCGCGCCGAGGGCTGGGCTGTGGTGATCTATCTGGGCATGGTCGCCACCGGCCTGGCCTATCTGCTGTTTTCCGTGGGCCTGCGTGGCATGTCTGCCGCTACCGGCGTGGCCCTGAGCAAGGCCGAGCCGATCACAGCCTTTATGCTGTCGCTGCTGGTGGTGGGCGAGCGCCCCGCCTGGTGGTCGGTGATCGGTCTGCTGGGCGTGATCGGCGGCCTGTGGCTGGTAGTGCAGGCAGAGCGCAAGACTGCAGAAACCGTCTGACCCGAGTCCTCACCGGGCTCGCATAGACTTGGCGCTCATGCACGCCCTCATCTCATCCCTGCGCCTGCCCGCCCCCCGCAACTGCCTGCTGCCCGCACTGGTCTGCGCTGCGCTGATGCACGCGCCAGCGCAGGCTCAGGTTGAGGTAGGCAAGGCATCGGTCATGCGCCAGCTGGTGCCGGCCGAGACGCTGGAGAACTCCGCAACCCAGCAATACCAGGAGCTGCTGCAAAAGGCCAAGGCCCAGGGCGCGCTGGCAGATGCCGGCAACCCGCAGCTGCAACGCCTGCGCAGCATTGCCCAGCGCCTCATCCCTTATGCCGCGCAATGGAATCCGCGCGCCAGCCAATGGCGCTGGGAGGTCAACCTCATAGGCAGCAAGCAGATCAACGCGTTCTGCATGCCCGGTGGCAAGATCGCCTTCTACACAGGCATCATCGACCAGCTCAAGCTCACGGACGACGAGATCGCCATGATCATGGGCCACGAGATGGCCCATGCGCTGCGCGAGCATTCGCGCGAGCAGCTGGCCAAGAACCAGGCCACCAGCATAGGCATATCGCTGGGCGCGCAATTGCTGGGTCTGGGCGATATCGGCAATGCAGCTGCCCGCCTGGGCGGGCAACTGCTCAGCCTCAAGTTCAGCCGCAACGACGAAAGCGATGCCGACCTGGTCGGACTGGAGCTGGCCGCCCGCGCCGGCTACAACCCGCAGGCCGCCGTGAGTCTGTGGCGCAAGATGGGCCAGGCCACGGGCGAAGGCGGCATAGGCTTTCTCTCTACCCACCCGACAGGCCCCGATCGCATCCGCCAGCTGGAAGGAAACGTGCCCCGCGTCATGGGCTTGTACGAGCAGGCACGCAGGCGCTGAGCACCGGTCACAAGGCGGTTGAAAACCCGCTTTGCGTCAGCCATGACGCGCTCTATATTGGCCTGTGACGAGCGCACAGCCACAGGAGTGATCGCATGCAGGCCCTGGACACCCATGAAGTCTTCAACCAGTTCGACGAGTTGACCGACGTCAACCTGCTGCAGGCTGACACGGCCTTGCAGGAAGTGCTGCAGCGCCAGCAGGCCCAGAGCTTTGTTCCGGCCCTGAGCCGCTTTGCGCAACAGCTTGGCGAGAAGCACAACTGGGAGCATGCCGAACTCGCCAACCGCCATACGCCCGAGCTGCAGCGCTTCGACGCGCGCGGGCGTGTGCTCGATGCCGTGGAATTCCACCCCAGCTGGCATCGCCTCATGCAGCTGTATCGCGCGCAAGGTCTGATCTCCTTGCCCTTCGAGAGCCAGGGCCGCGGTCGCTGGAGCGCCTGGGCCGCCGGCTTTTACCTGCACGGCCAGGTGGAGCAAGGCACGCTATGCCCGGCCACCATGACCACAGCGGCCATCCCCGTGCTGCAAAAAGAGCCAGCGCTCTGGCGCCAGTTGCAGGCCCAGTTGTTCAGCCACGTGTACGACGCGCGCGACCTGCCCTTGAGTCAGAAAAAATCCATCTGGATAGGCATGGGCATGACGGAGAAACAAGGCGGCTCGGACGTGCGCGCCAACACCACGGTGGCCCGACCGGTCCATGAGGGCGGCCGCGGCGGCGAGTATCTGCTGCGCGGCCATAAATGGTTTTTCTCGGCCCCCATGTGCGACGCCCATCTGGTGGTGGCGCGCATGGCCACGGCAAGCGGTGAGCTCGGCGGTCATGCCTGTTTTTTCGTGCCGCGCTGGCGCCCTGATGGCAGCAAGAACCCGGTGCGTGTGCAACGCCTCAAGGACAAGGTCGGCAACCGCAGCAACTCCAGCTCGGAAGTGGAGCTGCAGGACGCCTGGGGCATTCTCATGGGCGAGGAAGGGCGCGGCATTCCCACCATCATCGAGATGGCCAGCTACACGCGACTGAACTGCGTGCTGGGCAGCGCGGCCATTGTGCGCAGCGCCACCGTGCAGTCGATTGCCTATGCGCGTCAGCGATCGGCCTTTGGCAAACATCTCGCGGATCAGCCGCTGATGGCCACCGTGCTCGCGGACCTGACCCTCGAAAGCGAAGCCTCCATGCAGCTCGCCATGCATCTGGCGCAGGCCTATGAGCTGGAGGCCGAAGGCGATCTGCTGGCTCGTGCCTGGAAGCGCATCATGACTCCGGCCGCCAAGTTCTGGGTCTGCAAGCGCTCGGTGGAGATCACGGGCGAAGCCATGGAGGTCTTTGGCGGCAACGGCTATGTGCAGGACAGCATCGTCTCGCGCCTGTTCCGTGAAGCGCCGGTCAACTCCATCTGGGAAGGCTCGGGCAATGTGATGTGCCTCGACGTGCTGCGTGCCATGGGCCGCGAGCCTGAAGCCGCGCGCCTGCTGTTGCAGGATCTGGATGATATGGCTGCCGGCCAGCCCCTGCTGACGGCGATGGCGCAATCGCTGGCCAGGCGCCTGTATGCAGCCCCCGATGCACTGGAGCCTCAGGCCCGCCGACTGGTGCAGGACTTGTGTCTGCTGGCCCAGGCCTGCCTGATGCGCAGGCATGCGCCCGCCCCCGTGGCTGATGGCTTCATCCACACCCGCCTCGGCGCGCAGAACGGAGCCATGGTGGTAGGAGCATTCGACCCGGCAGGGCTGGACATTGCTGCCATACTTCAGCGCGCCCTGCCCGTCTGAATCCGGTCAGGCGGCAACCAGCGCCTTCAGCTGCCTGAAGCTTTGTGGCAAGCTCTTGCCGCTGGTGTCCAGCACATGGTCGGCCTTGGAATAGAAGGCCGATCGACCGTCCAGGATCCGGCGCAAATCATCCATGGCCTCGGGGTTGGCGGCCATGGGCCGCGTGTCGCCCTGAGCCACGACACGGCTCATATGCTCATCGGGCTGGGCCTGCAGCCAGACCGTGGTGCAGTGGCTGAGCAGTTCGTTGAAGGTTGCGGGGTCTGACACGATTCCGCCCGGGGTGGCAATCACCACATCGCTGTAGATCTGCACGGCCTCTTCGAGCGCGCGGCGCTCGTAGCGACGATAGGCGCCCGCGCCATAGAGGTCGTAGATCTCGCGCACGCTGCAACCGGCCACGCGCTCGATCTCCTGGTTCAGCTCGAGAAACGGCACATTCAACTGCTCCGCCAGCATACGTCCCAACGTGGACTTGCCAGCGCCACGCAGACCTATCAGGGCAATGCGCGAAGCCCGGTGGGGATCGCCCATGGGCGCCGTTCCCAGAATCTCTCCGGCCGCCAGTCGCACGCGCTTCAAGTCGGCTTCGCTGCGGCCTTCCAGCAGCTCGCGCAGCAACAGCCATTCAGCACTGACAGTCGTCACATCGCCCAACAACTCGGCCATGCTGCACTGAAGTGCATTTGCTATCTGCTGCAGCACCAGGATGGAGACATTGCCCGTGCCGTATTCGAGATTGGCCAGATGGCGCTCCGACACCACGGCCGCCGAAGCCAGTCCACGGCGCGTGAGACCGCGGCGCGCACGCAGATTGCGCACCCTCTCGCCCAAGGCCTGCAACAGCGGGCTTTTGCCCGCTTCATCCCCTTCCGCAACCGACGCGGATGCCATGTCTAACTGATCCATAAAGCTCCTCAGAGGCCGTGAATGATAAACAGTCGGGGTTAACGCGAATCATGCAATATATTGCTTGACACTGCATTGTCTCGTATTTATCTTTTGATTGCACGCACAATATTGCATGTTCTATCAAAGATTTGATGCTGCTCAGATCAGCACTTCAGGAGACCCCCATGACCGAGTTACTGGCCAACCATATGGCAGGCCGCTGGCAAACCGGCGGCGGCCCGGGCAGTTTGTTACGAGATCCGGTACTGGGGACCGAGCTGGTGCGTGTCGACGCCACAGGGCTTGATCTGGGCGCCGCCTTTGCCTTTGCACGCGACACCGGCGGCAGGGCCTTGCGTTCCCTGAGCTACGCCCGGCGAGCCAGCCTGCTGACCGATATTGCCGCCGTGCTGCAAAGCCGGCGCGACGCGTATTACGAGATATCCACCGCCAATAGCGGCACCGTCAGAAACGACACCGCCGTCGATGTGGACGGAGGCATCTACACTCTGAACCAATACGCCAGATGGGGCGCAACACTGGGCGAGGCCAGGCATCTGAGCGACGGCGAAGCCGTGGCGCTGGCCAAGGACGCAGCCTTTCTGTCCCGCCATATCCAGGTTCCGGCGCGCGGCGTGGCGCTGTTCATCAACGCCTTCAACTTCCCTGCCTGGGGGCTGTGGGAAAAGGCGGCACCGGCCCTGCTCTCGGGCGTGCCCGTCATCGTCAAGCCGGCCACCGCCACCGCCTGGCTGACCCAGCGCATGGTCAGGGATGTGATCGATGCCGGCATATTGCCGCCGGGCGCGCTGTCCATCGTCTGCGGCAGTGCCGCCGGATTGCTGGATCAGCTTCAGCCCATGGATGTGGTCTCCTTCACAGGGTCTGCGGACACGGCAGCGACCATCCGCTCTCACGCAGCCATCACCCGCCAATCAGTGCGCAGCAATATCGAAGCCGACAGCGTGAACTGCGCGCTGCTGCTGCCCGGCCATGGCATGGACAGCGAAGCCACTGCCTTGCTGACGCGTGAAGTGGTGCGCGAAATGACGGTCAAATCCGGCCAGAAATGCACGGCCATACGCCGCGTGCTGGTACCGCAACCTCTGTACGACGGTGTGGCCCAAGCCATCGGTGCACAACTGGCCAAAATCACCGTAGGCAACCCGCGCAACGAGGCTGTGCGGATGGGGTCTCTGGTCAGCCGCGAGCAGTACAACAGCGTCCAGCAGGGCCTGGGGCGTTTGCTGGAGCACACCACGGCCCTGCATGACGGCAGACGCAACACACTGATCGATGCCGACCCCGCGATTGCCGCCTGCGCCCAACCCGTGCTGTTGGGGGCACAGGACCCCGATGGCAGTGCACTCGTGCATGACATGGAAGTCTTTGGCCCCGTGGTCACGCTCATGCCCTACCGCGATCTGGCCCATGGCCTGGCACTTGCACATCGCGGCCAGGGCTCGCTGGTCTGCTCGATCTACGGCGATGACGACAAGGCACTGGCCGCAGCCGCCACCGATCTCGCAGCCAGCCACGGTCGCGTGCATGTGGTCACCCCCGCTGTCGCCAAGCTGCATACGGGCCACGGCAATGTCATGCCCCAGTCCCAGCATGGCGGTCCGGGCCGCGCAGGCGGAGGCTCCGAACTCGGCGGCCTGCGGGCACTGGATTTCTATCATCGCAAAAGCGCCATACAAGCCGCACCACAGGTTCTGCAGGCGCTGGCCGAAACGACGGGAGCATGAGCCATGGCCGACTTCAGCCAAGCCTTCAACTTTGCCCAGCATCTGTTCGATCTCAACCAGGGCCGGGGTGACAAGAACGCCTACACCGATGACCAGGGCACGCTCAGCTATGCGCAGTTGCAGGAGCAGGCCCGCCGCCTGGCCCATGGCCTGCTCGCAGCCGGCATCCATCGCGAGGAGCGCGTGCTGCTGGTCATGCACGATATGCGCGAGTGGGTGATCTCCTTTCTCGGAGCCATGTACGCAGGCGTGGTGCCGGTGGCGGTCAACACCTTGCTCACTGCTGCCGACTACGCCTATATGCTCGAGCATTGCCGTGCCCAGGCAATTCTGACCAATGGCGCGCTGGTTCCCGTGGTGAAGCAGGCCCTGGAACAGGCGCAACATGAGGTCAACCATATCTGGGTCGCCAGGCCCGAGCAGGCACCGCAAGGACTGCCGCCGGCCTTTGAGCCGCTGCAGCCCTGGCTGCAGCAGCAAACGCCGCTGGCCCATGCCGCCAGAACCATGGGCGACGACCCCGGCTTCTGGCTTTATTCCTCGGGCTCCACCGGCAAGCCCAAGGGTGCAGTGCATACCCACGCCAACCCTTACTGGACGGCCGAGCTCTATGGCAAGCCGGTGCTGGGCCTGAGCGAGAACGATGTCTGCTTTTCTGCCGCCAAGCTTTACTTCGCCTACGGTCTTGGCAACGCCCTGACATTCCCCTTGAGCGTGGGCGCCAGCGTGCTGCTGATGGCCGAGCGCCCCACGCCGGAAGCCACTTTCAGGCGCTGGACCGAACACCGGCCCACGGTGTTTTTCGGTGCGCCTACGGGCTTTGCGGGCATGCTGGCTCACCCCGCCTTGCCTGCTCGCGAGCAGGTCAGCCTGCGCATGTGCTCCTCGGCGGGCGAAGCCTTGCCGGCCGAGATTGCCCAGCGCTTCAAGACCCACTTCGGCGCCGATATCGTGGACGGCATCGGCTCCACCGAAATGCTGCACATCTTCATCTCCAACCGCCCGGACGACATACGCTACGGCAGCACGGGAAAGCCTGTACCAGGCTATGTGGTGGAGTTGCGCGGCGAGGACGGCCAGCCCGTGGCCGATGGCGAGATTGGCGACCTCTACATCAAGGGCCCGAGCGCCGCCCTGATGTACTGGGCCAACCGTGACAAGACACGCGACACCTTCCAGGGCGTCTGGCTCAAGAGCGGCGACAAATATGTGCGCGATGCCGAGGGCTACTACACCTATGCAGGCCGCAGCGACGACATGCTCAAGGTCAGCGGCATCTATGTATCGCCCTTCGAGGTCGAATCCACGCTGCAGCAGCACCCAGCCGTACTGGAGGCTGCCGTGATCGGCGTGACCGACGAACAGGGCCTGACCAAGACCAAATCCTATGTGGTGTGCAAGCCCGGACAGAGCGCCAGCGAGGCCGAACTCAAGGCCTTTGTGAAGAATCGGCTGGCCGCCTACAAATACCCGCGCTTCATTGAATTTGTCGATGAGCTGCCAAAGACCGCGACAGGAAAGATCCAGCGCTTTCGTTTGCGTGAGCTGGAATCCAAGCCGCGTTGATTGCTTATCGCAAGGTTGCAAGAAGCTATCAAAACAGTAGTCACAAACTAGGGCAATCGCTGGTATTGCTTTAAACCTAAAGTTGTTAGAGTGCGCTCGTGCATCAGTGCCAACCCCAGCACCACAGCCAGTCACAACCGTTGATCTGAGAGTAAGCCGGCATTCGTCCATCAACCAGCAGGAGACAAGCATGAGCAAGCAATGGGCAATATGGAGCGCAATCGCACTGGCTGCCGCCGCAGGCGGCAGCAGCGCAATCGCGCAGGAAAAGATCAAGGTCGGCTTCATGCTGCCTTTCAGCGGCACTTATGCTGCCCTGGGCGTGGCGATCGAGAACGGCTTTCGCATGCAGGTCACCGAGCAAGGCGGCAAGCTGGGAGGGCGCGAGATCGAATACTTCAAGGTCGACGATGAGTCAGATCCCGCAAAGGCAACGGACAACGTCAACCGCCTCATCAAGCGCGACAAGGTCGATGTGATCATCGGCACCGTGCACTCCGGCGTGGCCATGGCCATGGCCAAGGCCGCCAAGGAAAGCGGCACCGTGCTCATCGTGCCCAATGCAGGAGCCGATGCCGTCACCGGTCCCATGTGCGCTCCCAATATCTTCCGCAGCTCCTTCTCCAACTGGCAGACGGCCTACCCCATGGGCGTGGTCGCAGCCAAGGAAGGCAAGAAAAATGCCATGACCCTGACCTGGAAGTACGCTGCCGGTGAAGAGGCCGTCAACGGCTTCAAGGAAGGCTTCGAGAAAAGCGGCGGCAAGGTCAGCAAGCAATTGACCCTGCCCTTCCCCAACGTCGAATTCCAGGCTCTGCTGACCGAGATCGCAGCGGCCAAGCCCGATGCGGTGTTCTCCTTCTTCGCGGGCGCAGGTGCCGTGAAATTCGTCAAGGACTATCACGCCTCGGGCCTGTCCAAGACCATTCCGCTCTACGGACCGGGTTTTCTGACCGACGGCACGCTGGACGCTCAGGGCGAGGCCGCCCAGGGCATGCTGACCACGCTGCACTATGCCGACGAACTGGGTACGGCGCGCGATCAGGCCTTCCGCACCAATTACGCCAAGAACTACAAGCTGCAGCCCGATGTCTATGCCGTGCAAGGCTATGACGCCGCACAGATGCTGGCCGTGGGCCTGAAGGCCGCCGGCGGCGACATCAGCAAGAAAGACGTCTTCCGCACCGCCATCGAGAAAGCCACTATTGCCAGCCCGCGCGGCGACTTCACCTTGAGCAAGGCACACAATCCCGTGCAGGACATCTATCTGCGCAAGGTCGACGGCAAGGAGAACAAGAAGATCAGCGTGGCAGTGAAGGCTCTGGCGGACCCAGCCCGCGGCTGCCGCATGTAATAGACGCGAGCCATACCGCCCTCGATACCTGGTTGCTCTGTCCTGCCGCGCCTTCGGTGCCGCCTGCGACAGAGCGCCTCGTCTCCAGCACGAATCGACGATTCGCCGGGCTGTATGCCCCGCTTTGCAGCCTTCTGCTTCAACAAGGATTGCCGTGGATCTCGCCACTTTTCTGGTGCAGTGTCTGAACTCAGTTCAGTACGGACTGCTTCTGTTTCTGCTGGCCTCTGGCCTGACGCTGATCTTCGGCATCATGGGGGTGATCAACCTCGCCCATGGCAGCTTCTACATGATCGGTGCCTATGTGGCGTTCTCGCTCGCACCGTATCTGGGCCAGCATTTCATCGCCATGCTGCTGGTCGGCGTGGTGCTGGCCGTGGTGCTGGGCTATTTTCTCGAATGGGCATTTTTCAGCTTTCTCTACGAACGCGATCACCTGCAGCAGGTGCTGATGACCTATGGCCTGATTCTGGTGTTTGAAGGCCTGCGCGCCATCCTCGTGGGCAACGATGTGCATGGCGTGGAAAAGCCTGCCTGGCTGGCCGGCAGCTTCCCTTTGATGGGCATGATGCAGTACCCCTGGTACAACGTGTTTGCAGCCGCTGCCTGCCTGCTGGTGGCGCTGCTGATGTACTACACCGTCAACCGCACGCGTCTGGGCATGATGATTCGTGCCGGTGCCAGCAACCGCGACATGGTGCGTGGCCTGGGCATCAACATCAAGCGCCTGTACCGCATCGTCTTTGCCGTGGGCGTGGCCCTGGCGGCCCTGGCCGGAATGATCGCGGCGCCCATGAGTTCGGTTTACCCCAATATGGGCTCCAGCGTGCTCATCATCTGCTTTGTGGTGGTGGTCATCGGCGGCATAGGCTCGATTACCGGCGCGCTGATTGCCTCGCTGCTGGTGGGCTTTGTGGATACCTTCGGCAAGGTGTTCTTTCAGGAGCTCAGCGGCATGAGCATCTATCTGCTCATGGCCGTGATCCTCGTATGGCGACCTGAGGGTTTGCTCGGAAAACGGAGCTGAACATGAGCAATACATCCTCCACGCCCTTGCCCAATACCAACCAGGCTTACGCCGAGGCTCCCGCAGTCACCAACCAGAGCCGCCCCATACGCTCCAGAAGCCCTTGGGTGAGCACGGCGCTGCCGCTGGCCGCCGCAGTGCTGCTGGCGGCCGCCCAGCCCTTCTGGTCGGCCTATCTTTCCGATCTGGTGGTCAAGATCATGATCCTGTCCATCTTTGCTCTCAGCCTGCATATCCTGGTGGGCGGCGCAGGGCTGGTCAGCCTGGGCCATGCCGCCTACTTCGGCCTGGGTGCCTATGCGGCGGTGAAGGCCGCCGGCCAGGACGGCAGCAACTTTCTCGTCATGCTGGGCGCCGCAGTCGGCGTCTCGGGCCTGTATGCGCTGGTGGTGGGCGCCCTGAGTCTGCGTACCAAGGGCGTGTACTTCATCATGGTCACGCTGGCGTTCGCGCAACTGGCGTTTTTTGTCGTGCACGACGTGGGCTACTTTGGCGGCAGCGACGGCATCTACCTGATGCAGCGACCGGCCATTGGAGCCTTGGACATGGAGAGCACCTCCACGCAGTACTACGTGGTGCTGGTCGCGCTGGTGCTGGTCTACGCCTTCATTGCCATGCTGCGTCACTCGCGCTTCGGCCACGCGCTGGCCGGCATTCGCGTCAACGAGCAACGCATGCGTGCTGCCGGCTTTGCCACCTACGGCTACAAGCTCGCAGGCTTTGTGATTGCCGGTGCGCTGGCGGGTCTGGCGGGCTTTCTGCTTGCCGCACGCGATGCCGTGGTCAACCCCGAGCTGCTGGCCTGGCACCACTCCGGCGAGGTCCTGCTGATGCTGATTCTGGGCGGCGTGGGTTCGCTGCGCGGTGCGGTGCTGGGCACCATCGCCTTTGTGCTGCTCAAGGAGCTTCTGAGCACGCATGCCATCGTTGGCAATGCCGCGGACCATTGGCAGCTGACGCTGGGCATCGCCATCATCGCGCTGGTAGCGCTGCTGCCCAAGGGGCTGGTCGGCATCAACGACAAATGGCAGAAGAAGGCTGCGGCGCGGACCGGCAGGTCGCCGGAAGCTGTCGAGCAAGGAGCGGATCATGGCTGATGCAGGCAAGGCTCCCAAGATGTCCGTGCGCGGCCTGACGCGGCGCTTTGGCGGGCTGGTGGCAGTGAACAATGTGGACCTGGATCTGCACCAGGGCGAGGTCCATGCCGTCATCGGCACCAACGGCGCAGGCAAGTCCACGCTGATCAATATGCTCTCGGGCGAGATAGCAGCCAGCAGCGGCAGCATCGCGCTTGAAGGACGGGACGTCACGCAGATGCCGCAGCCGCAGCGCGCCAAGGCCGGCATCGGGCGCAGCTACCAGCGCACCACCATCTTCCCTGAATTCACAGTACTGGAGAACTGCCGGCTCACGGCACAGGCCCAGGCGCTGCCCAGACCCTGGCGCATCTGGGAGTCGGCACAGCATTGCGCGGCCAGCATGCTGCGCGCGGAATCTGCGCTGCAGCGCGCCGGTCTTGCCCAGCATGCCGAGCGCCTTGCCGGCAGCCTGAGCCACGGCGCCAAGCGTCAGCTGGAAGTCGCCATGTGCCTTGCCACTGCGCCGCGCGTGCTGCTGCTGGACGAGCCTCTGGCAGGCATGGGGGCAGAAGAGACCGAGCGCATGCTGGAGCTGCTGCAGGAGCTCAAATCCGCGCATGCCGTACTGCTGGTGGAACACGATATGGATGCCGTTTTCCGCATTGCCGATCGCATCACCGTCATGGTCAACGGCAGCGTGGTCGCCACAGGTACGCCCGATCAGATTCGCAACGACCCGGTGGTGCGCACCGCCTACCTGGGAGAGGAAGAGCATGCTTGAAACAAAGCCCCCCCTGAGCGGCTCTGCCGCGTCCCCCTCTCTCGCTGCGCAGGAGGGGGACGGCACCATCGCTGTGGGGCGGCCCTTGCTTGGTGCCTCTGGCACAGGCACGCGCCCACGTTCCGGGCCCTCGAACCATGCCATGTTCAGCGTGCAGGAGGTACACAGCTTTTACGGCGACAGCCATATCCTGCACGGCATCTCGCTGGATCTGCCCCAGGGCCAGGCCGTGGGCCTGCTGGGCCGCAACGGCATGGGCAAGACCACGTTGATCCGCACGCTGATGGGCTATGTGGCGGCGCGCTCGGGCCGGGTGTTTGCCGATGGCAAGGAAGTGACGAATTCCGCCCCCGAACGAATGGCACGTCTCGGCATTGGCTATGTCCCCGAAGGACGTGGCGTATTCCCCAATCTCTCCGTCAAGGAAAACCTCTTGATGAGCGCCAGAGCCGGCCTTGATGGCAGCAGTAGCTGGACCTACGAGCGCGTTCTGGAGACCTTTCCACGCCTCAAGGAGCGCCTGTCCAACGGCGGCGACCAGCTCTCGGGCGGCGAGCAGCAGATGGTCTCCATCGGCCGCGCGCTGATGACCAACCCGCGCCTCATGATCCTGGATGAAGCCACCGAGGGTCTGGCTCCGCTGGTGGTGGCCGAAATCTGGCGCGTGATTGCCCAGATTCGTGAAACCGGCATCTCCACGCTGATCGTGGACCGAGACTACAAGAAGGTGCTGGCGCATACCGACTATGCGGCGGTGATGGAGAAGGGCCGGCTTGCGCTGCAGGCTGAGTCTGCGGATCTGCTGCAGCAGCCGGAGAAGTTGTCGGCGTTGCTGGGAGTTTGACTCTCATCTTGTTTCGATAGCTGTTCAGGCCTGATAGATAAGCGTTTGAAACCTGCTCTGTTTGATGTTTGGAGTGAAACTGGATACCTGATTTATGGACAGAGGCCGGGACTCGCCCCGGCTGGCGACCTACTTTCTAGCGCGCTAGAAAGTAGGCAAAGAGCGCTATCCGATTGCCTGTGTCCCTGCGCTTCGCTCCGGGTAAACCTGCGTCACACAATTCAGCCTACGGTGCCGCCCAACTCGCTGCGCGGCATGCCGCTGCGCTCAGACAAACGGCGGCAAGTCAGTTCACAAAGCAATGCTGTCCTGCGGCAGCATTGCCCGCAGCCTGAACCGCGTGCCGCAGGCACAGCCAGACGGGTGGGAGCGGACAGCCTGCAAGACTTGTGGCGAAATCAGGCTCAAGCGCTTACATGAATTGCGGTGGCAGCTATCAAATTTATCTCGGAGCTATCCTGTCTCTGGTATTGCCCCTTGTGCCCACGCCTGCGACGGCAGCCTCTTGTGACGCGCGGCTGCACCGTAGAGTGCAGCCGCATCGTCATCACTTTTACGGCAATGTGTTTGAACGAAGAGCGAAGCTCGAAGTGAGTTTTGCCGTACAGCCACAAGAGGTTGTCGGCGCAGGTTGCCCACAGGCGAAGCCGGAGGGACGTGGGCAGTAGGGGCCTGCTCTTTGCCTACTTTCTTGCGAAGAAAGTAGGTCGCCAGCCGGGCGAAACCCGGCCTATATCCCCAAAACAAAGCGGTCTCGCAAACCAAAACCTACTGAACCCCGCCCAACGAAGCCGCATCCAGCCGCGCATTCCTGGCTGCCTCAGGCGGCAGGATCGCCATCGTCAGGCTGGAGTTGCAGGTCAGCTTGCCCTCTTCATCGCGCAGCTCCACCGCCCAGACATGCGTGGTGCGCCCGAGGTGCGTGGGCCGCGCCGTGGCGGTGATCCAGCTGCCCTTGCGGCCATCGAACCCAGCGTCTCGGCCAGCACCACGCTGACGCCGCCGTGCAAGATGCCATAGGGCTGGCAGGTGCGTTCATCCACATGGATGCGGGCGCGCACATAGTCGTCGCCGTATTCGGTGAACTCAATGCCCAGGTGGGAGATTGCAGTGTTTGCGCTGCCTGCGTTCAGCGCTTTCAGATCGAGCTCTCGGGTCCAGATCGCCATACCAGTCCTTGTGGTGCATGAAAAAAGGACGCTCCTTGCAGAGCGTCCTTCGATGCTAAGGACTTGGAGCAGCAGACGCCAGCACCAAGCGGACTAGGCACAGCTTTCACCCCCTCCACACTCCATGTCAGAGACACCAAGCAAGGGCCTGGGCGGCCCCGCCGCCCCGCAGCAATGGTGTCGTCCCCCGAAGCGCCTCAGGGGGAACCTGTTCAAGCGCGCATATCGCCCTTGTCCATGAAGCGCTGATGCCAGGACAGTGCCTCGGTCAGGATATGCGGCGTGTGCTGTGCACCCTGCTGGCGTGAGCGGTCGAAATAATCCTGCAGCTGGGCGCGATAGTCCGGATGGGCACACTTGTCGATGATGACTTGCGCACGCTGCTTGGGCGACAGGCCGCGCAGATCGGCCAGACCTTGCTCGGTGACGACGATCTGGGTGTCATGCTCGGTGTGGTCCACATGCGAGCACATGGGCACGATGCAGCTGATCTTGCCGTCCTTGGCCACCGAGGGCGTGACGAAGAAAGACAGATAGCCGTTGCGTGCAAAGTCTCCCGATCCGCCGATGCCGTTCATCATGCCCGTGCCCATGACATGGGTGGAGTTGATGTTGCCGTAGATGTCGGCTTCGATCATCGAGTTCATGGCGATGATGCCCAGGCGGCGCACCAGCTCGGGGTGGTTGGAGATTTCCTGCGGGCGCAGGATGATGCGCTCGCGGTAGAAGTCGATGTTGTCCTCGAAGTCCTTGTAGGCCGCGGCAGACAGCGAGATCGATGTGGCCGAGGCCTTGCTCATCTTGCCCGCGCGCAGCAGATCCAGCATGCCGTCCTGCAGCACTTCGGTAAAGCCCAGCAGGTTCTCGAACGGGCCGGTCAGCAGCCCGGCCAGCACGGCATTGGCCACATTGCCCACGCCCGACTGGATGGGCAGCATTTCCTTGGGCAGGCGGCCCATCTTCATCTCGTGGGCCAGGAAGTCGATGATGTAGCCGGCTATTTTTTGGGAGTTTTCGTCCGGTGTGGCAAACACATTGTCGCGGTCGCCCTTGTGGGTCTCGACCACGGCGACAACCTTGGCGGGATCCACCTTCAGGTAGGCATCGCCGATACGGTCGTCGGCATGCGTCATGTTGATGGGCATGCGGCGCGGCGGGATGGCCGTGCCGTAGTAGATGTCGTGCATGCCCTCCATCCGGGCGGGCGGCTTGGTGTTGACCTCCAGAATCACCTTGTCGGCGATCTCCAGCCAGGTCTTGTTGTTGCCCACGGCGGTCGACGGAATCAGCAGGCCGTCGGCGGTCACGCCCAGCACCTCGATCACGGCGATGTTCATATGGCCCAGAAAGCCGAACCAGGCATGCTGCGCCACATGGGACAGATGCATGTCGATGAAGTCGATCTCGCCCGAGTTCACGGCCTTGCGCGCGATGGGGTCGGTGTTGAAGGGCAGGCGCTGACCCAGTGCATGGGCTTCGGCCATCACGCCGTCGCATTCAGCGGCGGTGGACGCGCCGGTCCAGACATTGATCTTGTAGGGCTTGCCCTGGGCATGCTCGGCCTTGGCACGGGCCGCTATGGCCTGGGGCAATGCCTTGGGGTAACCGGCTCCGGTAAAGCCGCTCATGCCGACATTGACACCGTGGGGAATGAGGGCGGCGGCCTCTTCGGCCGTCATGACGCGCGAGAGGAATTCTGGGTAACGTACGCGATCTGCGATGGACATTGCATGCTCCAAACTCAGAGGCCCCAGCCCGCCACGCGAGCCTGACCGGTGCCAACGCGCTGGCTATTTTTGCGGCTCATGCTCGGCGCTCGGGCTGGCACCTCTAAAAAAAACCGCCCGGGTAGGGCGGCATATCTCCAGAGAGAAATGTTACCAGCGCGGAACATTAACACCGGAATTCTCGGCAAAGGCCCCGCGCTGCTGTCAAGGGAATGTTCCCCGATTACATGTTGGCACTCACTTGGCCTGTACCTTGGTTTCAGATTTGCGCTCGCCCATGGTCAGCAGCGCATACAGGATGATGGCGCCAAAGGTGGCGCAGCCGATGCCGCCCAGCGCGAATTCGCCGAACCTCAGCGTGAATTCTCCGGTGCCCAGAATCAGGGTGATGGCAGCCACGATCAGATTCTTGGTGTCGGAAAAGTCCACCTTGTTGTCCACCCAGATCTTGGCGCCGGCAATGGCGATCAGGCCGAACACCACGATGGAGACACCGCCCATCACGGGCAGGGGAATGGCCTGGATCAGCGCACCGAACTTGGGCGAGAAGCCCAGCAGAACGGCCAGCAGGGCCGCCACAAAGAACACGGCCGTGGAGTAGATGCGGGTGGCAGCCATCACGCCGATGTTTTCGGCATAGGTGGTCACTCCCGTGCCGCCGGCTGCGCCGGAGACCATGGTGGCCACGCCGTCACCGATGAAGGCCCGGCCCATGTACTGGTCCAGGTTCTTGCCCGTCATGGCCGTCACGGCCTTGATATGGCCCAGGTTCTCTGCCACCAGGATGATGACCACGGGCACGATCAGCAGCATGGCATTGCTGGTGAACACCGGGGCATGGAAGCTGGGAATGCCGAACCAGGCGGCATTGAGCACGCCGCTCAGATCCACGGGCTTGCCCCAGCCCAGGCCGTTGGTGAAGACGGCATAGAGCACGCTGGCAATGATCAGTCCGATCAGGATCAGCAGGCGCTGCAGCATGCCGCGCGTGAACACGGCCACCAGCGCCACGGAGACAAAGGTCAGCGCCTGCATCCAGGACTCGAAGTTGTTGGACGCCATGTTCTTGATGGGAATCGCGGCCAGGTTCAGGCCGATGATGGCCACCACGGCGCCCGTCACCACGGGCGGCATGAAGCGTTCGATCCAGGCCGTTCCCACCATCTGCACCAGCAGGCCGACCAGCATGTAGACAAAGCCGCAGGCAATGATGCCGCCCAGCGCCACGCCGATATTGGCGTTGGCAGGTCCCTGGCTGGCCACATAGCCGGTGGCGATGTTGACCACGCCGATGAAGGCAAAGGAAGAGCCCAGATAGCTGGGTACCTTGCCGCCGGTGATGAGAAAGAAGATCAGCGTGCCGACGCCGCTCATCAACACCGCCAGATTGGGATCAAAACCCATGAGGATGGGGGCCAGCACGGTGGAGCCAAACATGGCGATCACGTGCTGGATACCCATCAAACCGGTCTGTGTCCAGGGCAGTCGCTCATCGGGGCCGATGACGCCACCGCCCTGCAAGACATCGGACGATCGCTCCGTCCATTGAAACATTCCCATCCCATCGCTCCTTGGAGATATCAAAAACGGAGCAGATTATGGCAAGCAGTGCTTGCCCGCTGGGGCCGTGCAAGCACTGGTAAACCAGGGACTGTGGTCTCTCGCACACGCGGGAAAACGGCTGCACAAGGGCAAACTATCAAATACATAGCTTGCAGCGCAAAACCGTCAATGAATTAATCAATAAACAAATCTAAAGTTGTTTATCAGCAAGCGCTAACAGCTATCAAATTCACTGCTTCTGCTGCAGCGCACGCGCAATGCGGTCGCGCTTGACCGTGGGCTTGGGCACCTTGAACGGGAACCACATGCGCACATCCTCCTCCAGCGCTATGCCATGCATGAAGTTGTAGATGGCCTTCTTGAGCGCCGCGCCCAATGCGTCGTGATCGACGCCCGTAGGGTCGATGAAGGGGCGGTCGTTCTTGGCAAAGTTGCCCTCGGGCAGCGGCGGCAGCTCGATGCCGTATTCCTCGGGGTTGAGGCCCACGGGCGAGTGCACGGTGCAGCTGAAGCGGTGAAAGAAGCCGCTTTGAATGCAGCCGTTGAGGAACAGCTGGCGCACATACTCGAGCGCGTCCACCGTGTCCTGCACGGTCTGCGTCGGAAAGCCGTACATCAGATAGGCGTGGACCAGAATGCCGGCCTCCGAGAACGCCTTGGTCACGCGTGCCACCTGGTCCACGGTCACGCCCTTTTTCATCAGCGCCAGCAGCCGGTCGGATGCCACTTCCAGACCGCCGGAGATGGCGATGCAGCCGCTGTCGGCCATCAGCTCGGCCAGCTCGGGCGTGAAGGTCTTCTCGAAGCGCACATTGCCCCACCAGGAGATGCCGGCGTTGCGCGCAATCAGCTCCTGCGACAGCGCCTTGAGCGCCTTGGGCGGTGCGGCTTCATCGACAAAGTGAAAGCCGGTCTGGCCGGTCTCGGCGACGATGGCCTCGATGCGGTCGGCCAGCACGGCGGCGCTGGCGCCTTCGTAGCGACCGATATAGTCCAGGCTCACATCGCAGAAGCTGCACTTCTTCCAGTAGCAGCCATGGGCCACAGTCAGCTTGTTCCAGCGCCCGTCGCTCCACAGACGGTGCATGGGGTTGAGCATGTCCAGCAGCGACAGGTATCTGTCCAGCGGCAGGCCGTCCCAGGTGGGCGTGCCGACCTCGGCAAACGCGATGTCGGACTCCATCATGTTCACGTACTGGACCTTGCCGTCGTCGGCCCGCACAAAGCTGCGCACCAGACGCGATCTGCCGCGCTCGCCACGCAGATGCTCGAGCAGCGCCAGCAGCGGGCGTTCGCCCGCATCCAGCGTCACGAAGTCAAAGTAGTCGAACACGCGCGGCTCGGCCAGCTCGCGCAGCTCGGTGTTGACAAAGCCGCCGCCCAGCACCGTGGCAATCTGCGGGAAGCGCCGCTTGATGGTCTGGGCAATGCGAAACGCCGCATAGGCCGAGCCCGGAAAGGGCACGGACAGCAGCACCACCGTGGGCTGGTGGCGCTCCACGGCCTCCAGCGTCAGGCGCTCCAGCACCTCGTCTACCAGATTGGGCTCTGCCGCCAGTGCGCTGGCCAGCGGATCGAAGCTGGGCTGGCTGCCGGCCAGCGACTCGGCATAGCGCACGAACTCGAAGCGCTCGTCCACGGCATCGCGCAGCACATCGGCCAGATCGTTGAGGTACAGCGTGGCCAGATGCTTGGCCTTGTCCTGCAGTCCCAGGGCCCCGAAAGCCCAGCCCAGCGGATCGCCGCCTTCCTCGTCCTCATACACGTCCAGCGTGGAAAAGCGTGGTCCTTCGGGCAGAAAGTGGCGCCCCACGATGCGATGGGCCAGCGTGGAGTCTCGCCCCTGCAAAAACGCAATCGTGGGCGCAATCGTGGCCAGATAGCGCTCCTGTTGCGCGACAAAGGACTGGACGGCAGGCGTGTGCTTGCCGACCGGCAGGCTCCGGATGCGCTCGGCCACGGCGCGCAGGCCATCGGGCGAGAGCAGCTGCAGCACCAGGGCCAGTGCCAGGTCTTCCTGCATGGCGGTGATGCCACGCGAGCGCAGAAAGCCGGTCAGATAGGCCGTGGAGGGGTAGGGAGTGTTGAGCTGCGTCATCGGCGGAATGACGGCCAGCACGCGGGTGGGCAAAGCGGACATGGGGGTGCGGGTCGCCGGCATGCGCCGTTGACGGTGTAGACAGGCCCCGATTATCGGTTTGACCGCTGAGCTGTGCTGGTGTGCGCCCATACAGCCGACCGCGCTGCTGCGCAGGTGACAGGCCAAGGGGCCACCACCAATGACTTGCAAGGACTGCAGCGCTAGGCTGAAGCCATGTCCTGTGCCCCCCAACACCCCGCCCCCTACATTCCCCAGATCCGGCTGTACCAGAACTGGCTGCGTGAAACGCGCGGCCTGAGCTTCGCCGACTATGACGCGCTGTGGCGCTGGTCGACCAGCGATCTCGATGCCTTCTGGCAAAGCATCTGGGATTACTTCGACCTGCAGTCGCCAACGTCGCACAGCGCGGTGCTGGCCAGCAACACCATGCCCGGTGCGCAATGGTTCCCGGGCGCACAGGTGAACTATGTGCAGCAGGTGCTGCGCCATGTCCAGCCGGCACATGCCGCCGGCATGCCGGCCGTCATCAGCCGCAACGAGCAGGGCCTGCAGCGCGAGCTGAGCTGGCCCGAGCTGCAGCGTCAGGTGGCGGCCCTGGCCCTGCATCTGCGAGCCCAGGGCGTCGCCAAGGGCGACCGCGTCGCGGCCTACCTGCCCAATATTCCCGAGGCCATGGTCGCCTTTCTGGCCTGCGCCAGCCTGGGCGCCATCTGGAGCATCTGCGCACCCGACATGGGCACCCATGCCGTGCTCGACCGCTTCAGGCAGATAGCGCCCAAGGCGCTGATCGCCGTGGACGGCGTGCATTACGCAGGCAAGGACATAGACCGGCGCGAGGTCCTGCAGGAGCTGCGCAGCGGCCTGCCCAGCGTGCAGCACGTGGTGCTGGTGCCCAATCTGGATACCTCGATAAAGATAGCTGACACCGCAGACTACACCAGCGTTACAGCGAGAAATGATGCTGATACTGCAGCCTTTGAACCAGAATGGCTGGCGTTCGACCACCCGCTGTGGATCGTCTACTCCAGCGGCACCACCGGCCTGCCCAAGCCCATAGTCCACGGTCATGGCGGCATGGTGCTGGTGGCCCTGCAGCTCAAGGGCCTGCACAACGACATCGGCTGCAGCTACGAGCCCAACAGCTGGGGCGAGCGCTACCACTGGTACAGCTCCACGGGCTGGGTGATGTGGAATGCCCAGGTCTCGGGCCTGCTGGGCGGCACAACCTGCGTGATCTTCGACGGCAGCCCCGGCGGCAGCAAGGACAGGCCCGACTGGGGCACGCTGTGGCGCTTCGCGGCCGAGACCGGCGTGACCAGCTTTGGCTCAGGCGCGGCCTTCTACGCCAACTGCATGAAGGCCGGTGTCGATCTGTCCGCCTGCGGCGATCTGTCACGCATACGCGGGCTGGGCAGCACGGGCTCGCCGCTGTCTGCCGAAGTGCAGCAGTGGGGGACGGAGCAGTTTGCCAAGCTTGGACGCCCTGACATTTGGTGGAACAACCTGTCTGGAGGGACAGATTTTGCCGGTGCCTTTATCGGTGGCAACCGCGATCTGCCGCTGGTGCCCGGCGTCATGCAATGCCGCCAGCTGGGCGCGGCCGTCGAGGCCTGGAACGAAGAGGGCCAGCCCGTGATGGACGAGGTCGGCGAGCTGGTCTGTACCCAGCCCATTCCGTCCATGCCGCTGTTCCTGTGGGGAGACGTGAGCACCGCCGAGCCGCCTCAAGGTGCGAAGGCCCCCTCGGGGGGCGCCCGGCTTAGGGACAGCGACCCACACGCAGTGGGGGAGCGTGGGGGCGACCCATTCGGGAAAAGATACCTGTCCAGCTATTTCGACATGTATCCCGCCGGTCATGGCCGCCAACCCGGCGGCGGTGACGGCCCGGCCGAGATGGGACCTGTCTGGCGTCATGGCGACTGGATCAAGCTGCTCGGCGAGGGCGGCTGCATCATCTACGGCCGCAGCGATGCGACCATCAACCGCCACGGCCTGCGCATGGGTACCAGCGAGATCTACAGCGCCGTAGAAGCCCTGCCCGAGGTGCTGGACAGCATGGTGGTGGACCTGGAATACCTGGGCAAGGACAGCTATATGCCGCTGTTTGTCGCCCTGCGCCCCGGCGTGGAACTCGATGCGGCGCTGCGCGAGCGCATCAACAAGGCCATACGCTCGGCGCTGTCGCCGCGCTTTGTGCCCGACGATATCTTTGCCGTGGCCGAGATACCGCGCACGCTCAGCGGCAAGAAGCAGGAGCTGCCCATCAAGAAGCTGCTGCTGGGACAGCCCCTGGCCAAGGTGGTCAACAAGGACGCCATGGCCAACCCCGGCTGCCTGGACTGGTACGAGGGCTTTGCCAGGGAATACCTGGCCAGGGTCGAAGCAGGCGCGGTGTCCTGACGCGGCAGGCGCGGAGCAAGGGCCTGGGCGGCCCCACCGCTTTGCAAAGGAATGCCGTCCCTTCTTGGGGCTCAGTGCCCCTGAAAGCGGGCGGCTCTTTTTTCGCGCCAGGCCGCGCCGCCCTCCTTCAGATCGGCCGACTCTATGGTGGCCTGCACGGCAGCATCGATGCCGGCCTTGTCATGCACGCCGCGGGCAATGGCGTTGAGGTGTTTCTTCATGCCCAGCAAGGCCAGCGGCGCCATGCCGGACAGCGTGGACTGCAGCTGCACCACGCGCTCGCCGATATCTGTGCCGTCCACCAGATCGGTCAGAAAGCCGCAGTCCTTCATCGCCTGGGCCTGCAGCTTCTCGCAGGTCAGAAACAGGCGCTTGGCCGTATCCAGGCCCAGCCGGGTCACATAGCGCTCCAGGCCCGAGAGGTAGAAATGCAGGCCCAGCCGCGCGGCGGGCATGAACATCTGGCTGTTGGCACCGCCGACGCGGAAATCGCAGGCCAGCGCCATATCGGTGGCGCCGCCAAACACCCCGCCCTGGATGGCGGCAATCGTCACGGCGCGGCAGCTCTCTATGGCGTCCACCATCTCGCCGAAGGAGCTTCCCTCGTTCTGGCTGTTGGCAATCTCGCCAATGTCGTAGCCGCTGCAGAAATGCCTGCCCACCGCCTGCAGCGTCAGCACCAGCACCGCAGGGCTGGCGTTGACCTCATCGATCTGACGGCGCAGCACGATCAGGTCTTCGGGCAGCAGTTTGTTGGCAACTTCGGGACGGCGCAAGGTGATGCTGGCACAGGCGCCCTGGATCAAAAGCTCTGGAGACATGACTGTATTTTCATCCAGACCTGCACAAACAGAGGCCTCTGAGGTGCATCAAGTGTTGCAGTGCAAACACTCGGTGACCATATCTTTTGCCGGTAGGCAGGTACACTTTGTCGTCCTCATAGAGCACCTGATGTGCGCTGATCCCATCCATGTCTGTTGAATCGACCGGCGCCGAGCGCCCCAGCTTTGACCTCAAGAGCGCACAACTGCCGGTGCTTTCCGTGGTACTTCGCAGCACCGACATGCAGGCGCTGGCCCAGGATCTGGCACGCCGTCTTGCCGACGACCCGGACTTCTTCGATAACGACCCCGTGCTGATCGACCTCAGCCAGGTGCGCGAAGCAGAGGAAGAAATCGACTTCCCGGCCCTGATCGAGGCCCTGCGCAACCACCGCACCGTGCCCGTTGCCGTGCGCAGCGGCAGCGAGGCCCAGATGGAAGCAGCCAGGGCCCTTGGTCTGAGTGCAGCCCCCGATGCCATGCCGACGCGCCGCGCCGAGCCGGAAATCCACGAAATCATTCGCGAAGTGGAGGTCGAGGTGCCTGCTCCGCTGGCCGATGCCGTCATCGTGGACCGGCCGCTGCGCTCAGGTCAGCGCGTCTATGCCAAAGGCACCGACATTGTGGTTCTGGACATGGTCAGCTATGGTGCCGAGGTGATTGCAGACGGCAACGTCCATGTCTATGCGCCGCTGCGCGGCCGCGCCGTGGCCGGGGCCAGCGGCAATACCAGCGCAAGAATTTTTAGCACTTGCATGGAGGCGCAACTGCTTTCCATCGCAGGTATCTACCGCACAATTGAAACCGATCTCCCCAAAGAAGTCGCCGGCAAAGCTGCCAAGGTGCGTCTGGAAGGAGAAAAAATCGTCATCGAGCCGGTATGAGAGACACACCGGACACCCTATCAACCTGCCCCATTTGTCTTAAAGGAATCGTGCAAACATGGCCAAAATCGTCGTCGTGACCTCTGGCAAAGGCGGTGTCGGCAAGACCACCACCAGCGCCAGCTTCGCATCCGGCCTCGCACTGCGCGGCCACAAGACCGCAGTGATTGACTTCGATGTGGGTCTGCGCAATCTCGATCTGATCATGGGCTGCGAACGCCGCGTGGTCTATGACCTCATCAATGTCATCCAGGGCGAGGCCAATCTGAACCAGGCCCTGATCAAGGACAAGCAGTGCGAAAACCTGTTCGTGCTGGCTGCTTCGCAGACCCGAGACAAGGAAGCCCTCACGCAGGAAGGCGTGAAGAAGGTGCTGGACGATCTGTCCGCCATGGACTTCGAGTTCATCATCTGCGACTCGCCCGCCGGCATTGAAAGCGGTGCACTGATGGCCATGCACTATGCCGAAGAGGCCCTGGTGGTGACCAACCCCGAAGTCTCGTCGGTGCGTGACTCCGACCGTATTCTGGGCATGCTCAGCTCCAAGACGGAGCGTGCGGTCAAGGGCGAGCGCATCAAGGAACATCTGCTGATCACGCGCTACAACCCCAATCGCGTGGAAGATGGCCAGATGCTGTCGCTGGAGGACATCCAGGACATTCTGCGCATCGAGCTGATCGGCGTGATCCCCGAATCCGAAACCGTGCTCCAGGCCTCCAACCAAGGCATTCCCGCCGTGCATATGCAAGGCACGGATGTGGCCGAGGCCTATCAGGATGTGGTGGCCCGATTCCTGGGCGAAGAAAAACCCATGCGCTTTACCGAAGCCGTCAAACCCGGTTTCTTCAAGCGCATGTTTGGCGGGAGGTAAGCCTGATGTCCATGTTGTCGTTTCTGCTCGGGGAGAAGAAGAAGTCCGCTTCGGTCGCCAAGGAGCGTCTGCAGATCATTCTCGCGCGCGAGCGCGTTGGCGGCGAAAGCGGCAAGCCCGACTATCTTCCGGCTCTGCAAAAAGAGCTGATGGCCGTGATTTCCAAGTATGTGGACATCAACCCCAATGACATCAAGGTACAGCTGGAGCGCCAGGAAAACCTTGAGGTTCTGGAAGTCAAGATCGAGCTGCCGGATGCCGCACGCGGCTGAAGCCGACCCGCTCTTTCAAGCGTATGACGCTTGATGGATAAGAAATGGGCCTGAAAAGGCCCATTTTTCATTGCGGTTTCGCCCTGCGCGCCCCACAGAGCGAACGCGCGGGGGGCGTTTCTCATTCCCGCACCGGCTCCCGCATGGTCACCAGCTCCTCGGCCACGGTCGGGTGTATGCCTATGGTCGAATCGAACTGCTGCTTGGTCGCGCCGCATTGCAGCGCCACGGCAAAGCCCTGCATCAGCTCGCCCGCGCCCTCGCCCACCATATGCACGCCACGCACGCGCTGGTCGTCCGTGGAGACGATGAGCTTGAGGAAGACGTTCTCGGGCTCGGCCCCCATGCGGTTGGTCAGCGGCCTGAAGCCGGACTGGAAAACCTGCACCGCACCGAAGCGCTCGCGCGCCACCTCCTCCGACAGGCCCACGGTGCCCACCTGCGGATGGGAAAACACCGCCGTCGGCACCAGTTCGTAGTCGGGAGCACTCTTGCCGCCCTGGCCGAACAGATGATGGGCAAGCACCGTCCCCTCAGCCAGCGCCACGGGTGTCAGAGCCATGCGATCGACCACATCGCCCACGGCATGGATGGAGGGCACATTGCTGCAGAAATGCTGGTCCACTTCGATGGCGCCCCTGTCGTTGACCTTGACACCCGCAGCCTCCAGCCCCAGCCCTTCGATCAGGGGCACGCGACCCGTGGCGTACATCACGCAGTCCACGACCAGTTGCTCGCCGCTCTTGAGCTGCAGATGCAGGCCGTCCGCCTGCTTGCTGATGGCCTGGATTTCTTCACCCCAGCGAAAGCTCACACCCAGCTGAGCCATCTCCTGGCCCAGATGCAGACCCAGGTCTGCATCAAAGCCGCGCAGCAGTTGCTGACGGCGGTGCAGCAGGGTCGTCTCGGCGCCCAGGCCGTTGAAGATGGAGGCGAACTCCACGGCGATATAGCCTCCGCCCACGACCACCACTCGCCTGGGCAGATGCGGCAGATGGAAGGCCTCGTCGGAGCTGATGGCATGCTCCACGCCTGGAATATCGGGCATGCTGGGCGTTCCGCCCGTTGCAATCAGGATATGGCGGGCATGGATGGTCTGGCCATTCACCAGCACGCTATGCGGCCCCGAGAGCGCCGCACGACCGTGGACAAGGGTAATGCCTGCCCCAGCCAGCATGCGGCCGTAGACGCTGTTCAGGCGCTCGATTTCGCGGTCCTTGTTGGCAATCAGCGTGGGCCAGTCGAACTGGGGCTGCGCCAGCTGCCAGCCAAAGCCCCGGGCCTCCTCGGCCAGCTGGCTGAAATGCGCTGCATGGCTGAGCAGCTTCTTGGGAATGCAGCCCACGTTGACGCAGGTACCGCCCAGCCGGGCTGCCTCCACCACAGCCACACGGGCCCCCAGACCGGCTGCCACACGGCTGGCGCGCACGCCGCCAGAGCCACCGCCTATGACCAGAAAGTCGTAATCAAAGTCTTGTTGCTGCATGTTCTGTCTCGCTGTTTGGGAGGTTCAAAGCAGATGCTTGCTGCTTTGAACTCTACAAGACAAGACTGCCGCAGGTGGTTTAACGCAGCGTTAAACCACCTGCACGACCCAGTTTGATCGGCGGGCGCCTCAGAACGGTTTGTCGCCCACGACCGTGGCGCGATGCATGCGGCGCACCGCCGGGAAATAGTCCTGAATCGCGTAATGCTGGGTGGAGCGGTTGTCCCACATGGCAATGGTGTTGGGCTCCCAGTGCAGACGCATCTGGTATTCCGGAATCGCGGGCTGGCGCAGCAGATAGTTCATCAGGTCCTGTTGCTGGGCATGAATTTCGTTGGCCGAGCGGAAGCTGGCAAAGTTCGAGCTGAAGTTGGCAAAGTGCGTGACGAAGGTTTCGTTGACGTAGAGAATCTTCTTGCCGCTTTCGGGGTGGGTGCGCACCACCGGGTGCACCACGGGCGGGTATTTGCCGCGGGCCTGGGCCTGCTCGGCGGGCGTCATGCGCGCACCGAACGAGGGCAGGATGTCATGCACGGCATACAGGCCGGCGATCTGCTGCTTGCGCGTCTCGGGCAGCTGCTCGTAGGCCTGCTCCATATTGATCCAGACCGTGTCGCCGCCGACCTCGGGGCATTCCACGCAGCGCAGCACCGAAGCCATGGAGGGTGTCTCGCGCCAGGAGACATCGGTGTGATAGACGTTCTCGGTGCCCGGGATCTTGCTGTTGCCGCCCAGCAGCACCAGCTCGGCGTGGTCGGGGTGATGGGGAAATACCGGATGCAGCTCCAGCTCGCCGAAGCGGCGCGCAAATGCCACATGCTGGGCAGGCGTGATGTTCTGCTCGCGAAACACCAGCACCTTGTGTGCCACCAGTGCCTGACGCAGCTCGCGCGCCTGCTCCTCGCTCACGGGCTGGCGCAGGTCTATGCCCGAGACCTCCACGCCTATGGCGGGAGAGATGCGCCTGAGCTCGATCCCCGTCCCGCTTGCCGTGGCCACCTTGAGCTGGGTATGGGCCGGCCTGTCTTCGCAATCGATCATGATCTGTCTCCAAAGCGTTGCAACACTGTCCTCTGACCTGACGCACTCAGGTCTGGGGGCAATCTAGGGCGAGCCTTGGAGATCGGTATCGTTCAAGCCGACTAGGTAGGGCTCCCAGTCGGCATCCGGCTTCATTTGACGAAGCCGTGGGCGTGCATATGGCCAGAGTGGTAGAGCAGCGGTGCGCGGTCGGTATGGTGCTCGCAGCGATCCACCTCGCCAATGAAGAGCAGATGATCGCCCTCCTCATGCTGGCGCAGATTGCGGCACTCGAAGACCGCGCTGCAGCCCTCCAGCAGCGGCACGCCATGCTCGGAGTCATGATGCGGCGTATGGCTGAAACGGTCCGCACCCTTGCGCGCAAACAGCTCGGCCAGCGGCTTTTGCGAAGCCGCCAGCACATGGATCGCGTAATGCGTGCAGTGCCGGAACACGGGCAGTGAGTTGGCCTTCAGACCCAGGCTCCATAACACCAGCGAGGGCGCCAACGACAGTGCGTTGAAGGAGCTGACCGTGGAGCCCACCGCATGGCCCTCTGCACTGCGCGCCGTGATGATGGTCACGCCGGTGGCAAATTGCCCCAGCGCATCGCGAAATTCGCGCTGCGAGAAAGGCAAGGCCGAACGCAGGACGGAGGTAGGCAAGGCGGAGTTCACGAAATTCAGGGCTCAAGTCAGCGACCACAACGGCGCGCCACGGTTCAAGATCAGCAGATACAAGGAGCATCTGCAGGACTTGATCAATTATCAACTTGAACCTTGCCGGTCACAATCCGTAAGGGCTTAAGGCCAGAGTCTTCAATTTTGATAGCTTCTGACGCAGGATTGAAAAGGCCTGCAGGCCAAATCTTCATCAATCCTGGGTCTGGGCTGCCAGCAGCCCCTGACCGGCTTGCTGCGCCAGCCAGCCGCCGACCTTGGCCTTGCTGCAGCGTTGCAGCTGCATCAGCAGCGCATGTTCGGGCCAGGGCAGGGCATGGCGCTCGCACAGGTCCTGCTGCATGCGGGCCAGCAGGGCCGCCGCCATCTCGGCATCGGCCAGCGCCCGGTGGGCACGCCCCGTGGAAGGCAGGTGCAGATAACGCGCCAGATTGCCCAGGCTGTGACTGGGCGCCTGGGGATAGATGCGGCGCGACAGCAGCACGGTGCAGGCAAACAGCTGGGGGGCGGCTTCGCCCGCCAGCGCCAGCTCGGCCTGCCAGAACTTGCTGTCGAACGATGCGTTGTGGGCCACCATGGGCGCGCCGCCCACAAAGCGGGCCGCATCGCGCATCACCTCGGCGGCGGGCGGCGCCGTGCGCAGCATGGCGTTGGTGATACCGGTGAGTTCGGTGATGAAGGGCGAGACCCAGGCCCCGGTCTGCATCAGGCTCTGGAAACGGTCCACCACGCGACCCTGCTCCAGCAGCACGATGGCCACCTCGGTGGCCCTGGCGCCCTGGGCGGGCGTCATGCCCGTGGTTTCAAAGTCGATGACGGCGATCGCAGCACTCATGACTGCATTGTGCCGTGGCCGGCGCCTCAGTCCTGGCCCAGCTCGTCTTCGCCGGGCAGGCCCAGGCTTTGCACCACATGCTCGAGGATGCGGAACAGCTGCTCGCTCTCGGCGCTGCCCAGTTGCGCCTCGATCTCGGTGTAGATGGTCTCGAAGTGCGGCACGATCTGGGCCACCATCTCCTGGCCGGCTGGCGTGAGGGCAAACTCGGAGCCCCGCAGATCGGCTACATGGCGGCCGCGCTTGATGAGCAGGCGTCCTTCCAGCGTCTTGAGCAGGCGCGAGAGACTGGGCATGCTGATGAAGGTCAGCTGCGACAGCTCCATGGGACGCAGGCGCTTGTCGGCCACCCACATGATGCGCAGCACGCGCCATTGCTGCTCGGTCAGGCCATGCGCACGCAGCGAGGGACGAAAGCGCACCATGACCGCCTCGCGGGCCTTGAGCAAAGCCATGGGCAATGAGCGCGCAAAGGAACGTGAGGTTTCAAGGGCAGGAGTGATGTCGTGCTGGATCATGGCATGGACGAGTTGCTGGCGTGATTGTATGTAAGAGCCCCACGCAGCGATACCGTCAATCCGGGCAAAAGAGTCAGCCAGCCCGTACTCGTCCTGCAGTCCTATGCCCTGTGTCAGGCTCAGGCCGACGCAATCCGCGCGCCGCGTGCGACGTCGTGTGCCGGCTCATCCCAGAACCGGAAATCCAGCGCCGGGCGCTCGCCGCTCATCAGGGCCGCCATGGCCTTGCCCGAGCCTGCACCATGCGTCCAGCCCAGGGTGCCATGCCCGGCATTGACCCAGATGCCTCTTGCCTGCGTGGCACCGATGCAGGGAATATTGCTGGGCGTGGCGGGCCGCAGGCCGCACCAGAACTGCGGATCGCCACCCTGCTCGGGCAGGCGCGTGTCGCAGACGCCGGGCAACAGCTCCTCCACGCGCCTGACCAGCATCTCGCAGCGCGCCCTGGCCGTGGGCGTGTCCAGACTCAGATCGAAGCCTCCCAGCTCTATGGTGCCGGCTACCCGCAGTCGGTTGCCCAAACGGCTCATGGCGACCTTGCGGCTGTCGTCGATGGTGGAGACCATGGGGGCTTTTTCGGGCCGCAGCAGCGGCAAGGTGGCGCTATAACCCTTGCCCGGATAGATGGGCACATGCACGCCCAGAGGCCTGAGCAGCAACGGCGTGTAGGAGCCGCAGGCGACCACCACGGCATCCGCGCTCAGCATGCGCGGGGCTCCATCGCTGCCGTCGCGAATCTGCACCTGGGCAGGCTTGCCCCGGCGCGCTGGCTGCAGGCTCAGGATGTCGTGGCCGTAGAGGAATTGCACACCGGCCTGGGCACAGAGACCGGCCAGCTTTTCGGTGAACAGACGCGCATCACCGGACTCATCGGTGGCAGTGAAGGTGCCGCCCGCAATCTGCGCCGCGTAGGGCGTGAATGCTGGCTCGATGGCCAGCAGCTCGTCGCGGCTGACCAGACGACGCTGCACGCCGTATTGCCGCATCAGCTCCACGCCTTCGGCGGCCTCGGCAAACGCCTGCGGGCTGCTGTAGAAATGGGCAATGCCACGCTCCAGCCGCTCGAACTCGATACCGGTCTTCTGGACCATGTCCTTGAGCGCCAGATGGCTGTAGGCGCCCAGCGCCACGATCTGCTGCACATTGCGCGCGAACGCCCGGTCATTGCACTGGGCCAGGAACTGCAGGCACCAGCGCCATTGCGCGCTGTCGGCCTGGGGCCTGAACAGCAGCGGAGCCTCTTTGTCGAACATCCATTTGAGCGCCTTCCAGGGCGCCTGGCGATTCGCCCAGGGCTCGCAGTAGCTGACCGAGATCTGGCCACCATTGGCATAGCTGGTTTCCAGGGCCGGACCGCTCTGACGATCCACCACGGTGACTTGATGACCGCGCTCGCGCAGATGCCAGGCGGTGCTGATGCCGATGATGCCGGCGCCCAGGACGATGATGTTCATGCGGCCAGTGTCTGCACTCTTGCGGACAAACAAAAGCAGCATTAAATTTTCAGCAGTTTCATCAGAAAAGCTAATGAAATTGCCATGAGTTCCTGGGACCCTGCTGCGCTTGAATGTCTGGCCGCCATCGTGGAGGAAGGCGGCTTCGAGCGCGCGGCGCAAAAGCTGCACATCACCCAGTCGGCCGTATCCCAGCGCCTGCGTGCACTGGAGGCTCAGGTGGGTTCGGTGCTGGTGGAGCGCACGCGCCCCGTCAAACCTACCAGCGCCGGGCGGCTGCTGCTCAAGCATGCCAAACAGCTACGCCTGCTGCGCGCCGATCTCGCGCATGAGCTGCAGGAGCTGGCACCGCAGACCGGGCAGAGTCTGGCCGGAGAAATCGTCTCCATCGCCATCAATGCCGACAGCATTGCCACCTGGGCCATGACGGCTCTCGACGAGCTGGTAAAGAGCGGCCTGCCGCTGGAGGTGGTGGTCGACGATCAGGACTTCACGCAGGAGCTTCTGCGCTCGGGCCAGGTCATGGGCTGCGTCACCACGCTGAGTCAGGCCCTGCGCGGCTGCGCCGTGCAGCCCCTGGGCGCCATGCGCTATGTGGCCGTGGCCTCTAGCGAATTTGCGCAGCAAAGACTGCCGCAGGGGCTGACGCGCAAGAACTTCAACCAGCTGCCCTATCTGTCCTTCAACCGCAAGGACGATATGCAGGCCGAATTTGTGGCGCGTTGCCTGGGTCTGCGCAATGTGTCGCTGCAGCATCAGATTCTGCTGCCCAGTTGCGAGGCGCAGGTACGTGCCGTGCGTGCCGGCTGGGGCGTGGGCGTGCTGCCGCAGTTGCTGGTGCAGCCTGCGCTGGATGCCGGTGAACTGATCGACGTGGCAACAGGCCATGTGCTGTCCATCGCGCTGTTCTGGCATTGCTGGAATCTGGAGTCACGCGTGCTGGCCCGTGTCAGCCAGGCCTTGCTGGGCAAGGCCCGGCAAGTGCTGCAAGCGGTTTGATGCAGACAAGAAAAAAGGCCGTGCTTTGCAGCGCGGCCTTGAGAGCTTGATGTCAAACGGAGGTACCTTGGTTTTTGTAGCTGTGGACGCTCATCTAACCTTGATTTGAAGCTGATTCAAGCCTGATACGCATGTAAATCAAGCGCAAGCAGCTATGAAAATCAGCGAATCAGCAGCACGGGAATGGTGCAGCCCGCCAGCACCTGCGAGCTGACCGAGCCCATGACCAGACGGCCCAGCGCACCGTGGCCGTGTGTGCCCATGGCGATCAGGTCGAACTTGCCGTCCTGGGCGGCATGGATGATGGTGTCGGCAATGGGACCGACCTTGGCGATGCTTTGCGCCTCGACGCCACGCCCCTTCAGGAACTCCAGCACGGGCTGCAGGATCTTGGCGGATTCTTCGTCGTAGTACTGCTCCACCACTTCCTTGCCCAGCGCAGCGCGTGCACGAGGCGGCAGCAGCGGCTGCACGGTGATGATGGTGTACTCATGGCCCGTGCCCAGCATCTCCTGATGCGAGGTCAGATAGGCCAGCATTTTCTGGGTGTAGGCACTGCCGTCCACGGCGAGCAAGATCTTCATACCAATTTCTCCTTGTTGATGTCTCAAGCCTAAGGGCTGGGGACAGTCAGCATCTTGACTTGGCTCAAGTCAATTGTCGATGCCGGCAGAAAGTCATCCTGCTCTCCCTTGCGGGCATAGCCCAGGGGATTGGCCACCACACGGCATTGCCATTCGCTGCCGTCCTCGCGCTGGCCGCACGCGATGTAGTCGCTGGCGCAATGCAGATGGCCGTGCAGCCAGAGCTGGGCATGGGGCAGAAAGTCGTCCATCACATTGCAGAAACCGGCCGTACCGGGCACCAGCCCGTAGCGCGGATCGGCACTGCGCAGGCTGGGCGCAAAGTGGGTCACGGCCACCGTGGGTCCGTCAAAAGGCTGCTGCAGCGCGGCGCGTAGCCAGTCCTGGCAAAGCAGGCTTTCCTCGCGCATGGGCGCGGCCAGAAACGGCTCGCCCTGGCGACTGCCGCCGGTCTTTTGCAGATAGAAATTGGCGGCGCGAAAGGCCTTCTCGCGCAGCTTGTGCAAGCGCGTGGCATCGCTCACGCCTTCATGCATGGCCATGGCGTCGAAATCGCTCCACAGCGTGGTGCCGATGAAACGCACCCCGTCCATGACCACGGTTTCACGATCGAGCCAGATCAGTCCCAGCCTGTCGCACACACGCTGCAGGCGCAGCCGTGCCTCGTCGAAGTCCTGCATGTCGTATTCGTGATTGCCGGGCACGAACAGCACGGGCGTGGGCCAGTTGGCGTATTGCGGCAGCGGCGAGAAACGCTCCAGCCCGAAGTTCTCGCCGTCGACCTGGGTGCTGCTCTGGTAGGAGCCGATGTCGCCGGCCAGCACCAGCACATCGGCGCCCGCGGCAGGCTGGGCCACGAATTGGGGGTGGACTTCGAGGTGCAGGTCGGACAGCAGCTGGATCTTCATGTGACTAGTTTAGTCAACCATGGTGAGTGACCTGGGCCGAACCGTTGGCAAAGGTGATCTCGGCCGAGCGCGTCAGCGTTTTCAGCAGCCAGTCATAGGCCTGCGGGTGCGGGCCGCGCCGACGCCACAGTGCATCCACATGCACGGGCGTGACATCGAAGGGCAGATCGCGCAGCTCCAGCTGGTCGCTCATGCCGGTCACGGGCACAAAATGGCGCGGCAAGATGGTCAGCAGATCGGAGTTGATCACCACGCGCGCCGCGGTGAAGAACTGGTTGACGGTGAGCACCACTTCGCGCGAACGCCCCAGCGAGGCCAGGGCCTCGTCGATGAAGCCGAAGGAGCGGCCCGAGAAGCTGACCAGCATATGGCGGGCCGCGCAGTAGTTGTCCAGCGTCAGCGGCACATGCGCCAGCGGATGGCCTTTGCGCATCACGCACAGGTACTCGCCCTCGTACAGGCGGCGGCTGTCAAACGCCACCAGACCGCCGGCCTGCGCACGCGCCGTCAGATCGGCCAGTACGGCGGGAAAATAGCCCACGGCCATATCGGCCTCGCCATCATCGAGCAAGGGTCTTGGATCGCGCGTGGTCAGCGGCAGCAGGCGTATGCCCAGGCCCGGAGCCTCGCGCGCCAGAATCGGGTACAGCGGCGGAATCAGCGTGGCAGCCGTGGCATCGGCCATGGCGATCACGAACGTGGTGGCGGCCGTCTCGGGATCGAACTCATCGGGTGCGAGTGCACCCTCCAGATGCTGCAAGGCCTCGCGTATCACCGGCCACAGGGCCTGGGCACGCGGCGTAGGCTCCACGCCCTGTCCCTGGCGCACCAGCAGCTCGTCGCCCAGGACCTCGCGCAGCCGGCGCATGGCATTGCTGACCGCCGGCTGGGTGATGCTGAGCTTGTGCGCCGCGCGCGTGAGGCTGCGCTCGGACATGACCTCGTCGAAGACGCGCAGCAGATTGAGATCCAGAGAACGAAAGTTCAAAGACATGGCATCACCCAATACATCACTGCTGTGAATGCTACAGATTCAAAATATAAATTTGAACATACCTAGGGTAATCCCTATAGTTACACCTATTCCCCGGGCAATTCGCCAAAAGCGTGGGTCAAAGGGTTAACTGCCATGAGCAACTTTATTTACAACTCCTACTGTGTCGAGCACCCTGGTGTGGTGCGTATCTATCAAGCCAGCGATGAACGCATGGCCGCCATTGCTGCCGAGCACGAGGCGCAATCCCAGTCCAGGTCCTACTGGATGGTGCTGGCTGTGGTCCTGGCCGCCCTGGCCGCTGGCGTCTTCCAGGCTACCGAGACCTGGAGCGACGGTCATATGATGGCCGCCTGGATGGTTCTGTGGGCCATGGCTTTTGCCAGCATTGCCCTCTTCTCCACTCCCGCACGCCGTGCCATCAATCTGGTGCGCACCGGCTACCGCGCCTGGGTCAAGAGCCGCCAGCAAGCTGCTGCCGATGAACGCGTCTGGAACGCTGCGCTGCAAGATGCCCGCCTGATGGCCGATCTGGCCCGTGCCATGGATCGCCAGAGCCGCTAAGCGCCCGGACCGCTTCCCTCGAAAAGCCGCTGCCCACAAGGCCAGCGGCTTTTTTCATGCCCTCTCGACGCTTCATGAAATGAGCGTCCACCCCTTGTCCGGCAAGCGCCAACAGCTATCAAAACAACGGTTCAAAAAGAAAAGCCCTGCGGCCAGCGGCCTGCAGGGCTTTTCTATTCCATCAAAGGCTTAGGCGGACAGGCGCTCTTCGAGCTTGGCCTTGGTGTCCAGCATGGCCTTAGGCAGGTTGTAGGCCAGCTTGTCGAAATGCTCGCCGTGCAGCTTCATTTCCTCGGCCCAGGCAGCCTTGTCGATATTGGTCACGCTGTCGAACTGGGCGGCGTCGAAGTCCAGACCGGTCCAGTTGATTTCAGCGTACTGGGGAGCAATACCGAAGGCGGTTTCCTGGCCTTGGACCTGGCCTTCCAGACGGTCGATCATCCACTTCAGAACGCGCATGTTCTCACCGTAGCCGGGCCAGACGAACTTGCCTTCGGCGTTCTTGCGGAACCAGTTGGTGGTGAAGATCTTGGGCAGGGTTGCGCCCTGGCCTTCGATCTTGGCGCCCAGGTCCAGCCAGTGCTGGAAATAGTCGCTCATGTTGTAGCCGGCAAAAGGCAGCATGGCGAAGGGATCACGGCGCACCACGCCTTGCGCGCCAAAGGCGGCGGCCGTGGTTTCGGAGCCCATGGTCGCTGCCATGTAAACGCCTTCGGTCCAGTCGCGGGCTTCGGTCACCAGAGGCACGGTGGTGGAGCGGCGGCCGCCGAAGATCATGGCATCGATCTTCACGCCGGCGGGATCGTCCCAGGCTTCGTCCAGCGCGGGGTTGTTGGTGGCAGCCACGGTGAAGCGGGCATTGGGGTGAGCGGCCTTGGCACCGGTTTCCTTGGCGATCTGGGGCGTCCAGTCCTTGCCTTGCCAGTCGATCAGGTGATCGGGCAGCTTGCCCTGATCCTTTTCCAGGCCTTCCCACCACACGTCGCCGTCATCGGTCAGGGCCACGTTGGTGAAGATCACGTTCTTGTCCAGGCTCAACATGCAGTTCGGGTTCGTGAGCATATTGGTGCCGGGAGCCACGCCGAAGTAACCGGCCTCGGGGTTGATGGCGCGCAGCGAGCCGTCGGCCTGGGGCTTGATCCAGGCGATGTCGTCACCGATGGTCGTGACCTTCCAGCCGTCGAAGGCCTTGGGCGGCACCAGCATGGAGAAATTGGTCTTGCCACAGGCCGAGGGGAAGGCGGCAGCCACGTGGTACTTCTTGCCTTCGGGGTTGGTGACGCCCAGGATCAGCATGTGCTCGGCCAGCCAGCCCTGGTCGCGGCCCATGGTGGAGGCGATACGCAGCGCAAAGCACTTCTTGCCCAGCAGCGCATTGCCGCCGTAGCCCGAACCGTAGGACCAGATTTCGCGGGTTTCGGGATAGTGAACGATGTACTTGGTCTTGCTGCAAGGCCAGGTGGTCTCGTCCTTCTGGCCTGCGGCCAGAGGGGCGCCGATGGTGTGCACGCAGGGCACGAACTCGCCGCTGGTGCCGATCACGTCATACACGGCCTTGCCCATGCGGGTCATGATCTTCATGTTGACGGCCACATAGGGGCTGTCGGACAGCTCGATACCCACGTGGGCGATGGGCGAACCCAGCGGGCCCATGGAGAAGGGCACCACGTACATGGTGCGGCCAGCCATGCAGCCGTCGAACAGCGGGTTCAGCGTGGCGCGCATTTCCGCAGGTTCCATCCAGTTGTTGGTGGGGCCTGCGTCTTCCTTCTTGGCGGAGCAGATATAGGTGCGGTCTTCCACGCGAGCCACGTCCGAAGGATCGGTCCAGGCCAGGAAGGAGCCGGGGCGCTTGGCCAGGGGCTTGAAGGTGCCTGCGTCCACCAGCTGCTGGCACAGCGCGTCGTATTCGGCTTGCGAGCCGTCGCACCAGTGGATCTGGGCAGGCTTGCACAGCGCGGCCATTTCGGCGACCCAGGCAACGAGCTTGGGATTTTTGACGTAGTCGGGAGCCTGGATGTTCAGGCTTTGCACAGCGGCGTTCATGGGGGAAGTCCTTCAATTAAAAAACCAGTTTTTCAAAGAAGCATCCTCGGCTGCGTCTTTGAAAAAAGGCTTTTGAAGGTGTCTCGCGTGCTTTCCCTAGCGCTTGTTGGCGCCTGAAATCCGTCTGAAATAGTCAAAACAACCTTGTTTTGAATAGCAGCGGGAGATCGATTTTAGGTAGGGGCCTTGAATTTGTCAGCAAATCACGGGCAATATCTATGCATTTTGTGCATCACAATATGCATAGATCATTCATTCATAACCTGCACAGACGTAAAAAAACCCCGCGTCGCGGGGTTGGGCTCGAGAAGGTTGGAATGCCTAGGCCATGTTCACGGCAATAAAGGCCAGCAGGAACATCATCACGGCGCCAGCGGCGGGGATGATGATGGGAATATAGGGCACAACGGCTTCGGCCGCATCCTGTGCCTCGTGGTTCACTGCGGAATCATCTGACATGTGATCAATGCTCCTCCTGAAAGCAGGCGGTGAAACAAGCAAGCGCTGCAGCCATTCTAGGCACAGCCCTGGCGACATGGCTCAGGGAAAGCCATAGCCGCTCCGGCAGCCCAGACCCCCATCTCATGCGCCGGCAATGGCGAACAGCACTTCTTCGATGTCGACCATGCGCGGATAAGTGCGCACCCGGAGTGCAACAGCATATGCTGGGCTTGCGGACGACCCTGCGCCGATTGCGAAATCGATGTACACCGTTCAACGTCAGATCGCAGCGCCGAAGTTCCTCGCTGAAAGGATGGCTTCTATGGTTAGCGCTTCTTTCTTGTTCTGGCTAATCCTGCTGATGCTGGTGATTGGCCTGGGGACGGCGTCGATCCGGATTTTTCGCGAGTATGAGCGCGGCGTGGTCTTCACGCTGGGGCGCTTCTGGAAGGTCAAGGGGCCGGGACTGATCTTCATCATTCCCGCCATTCAGCAGGTGGTCCGGGTGGATCTGCGCACCGTGGTCCTGGAGGTCCCGGCGCAGGATGTGATCTCGCGCGACAACGTCTCGGTCAAGGTCAATGCCGTGATCTATCTGCGCGTGGTGGATGCAGAGAAGGCGGTGATCCAGGTGGTCAATTATCTGGAGGCCACCAGTCAGCTCGCGCAGACCATGCTGCGCTCCGTACTGGGCAAGCATCAGCTCGACGAGATGCTGGCAGAGCGTGAATCGCTGAACCTGGACATCCAGCAGGCGCTGGATGCGCAAACCGACACCTGGGGCATCAAGGTTTCGAACGTGGAGATCAAGCAGGTCGATCTGACCGAATCCATGATCCGGGCCATCGCGCGGCAGGCCGAGGCCGAGCGCGAACGCCGCGCCAAGGTGATTCACGCCGAAGGCGAGTTGCAGGCTTCGGAAAAGCTGTCTCAGGCCGCGAAAGTTCTGGCGCAGGAGCCTCAGGCCATCTTGCTGCGCTACCTGGAGACGCTGACCGTGATCGGCGCGGACAGGAACACCACCGTGGTGTTCCCCTTGCCCATGGACCTGGTGACTCCGCTGATCAAGAAGATCACGCCCCTGCAGGCCTGAGCAAGGCCTGCGGCTCCAGCGTCACACCAGAGCCGCCTCCATGCCTGCGCGGCGCAGTTGCTCCAGAACCTCGCCCACATGGGCGTGGCCACGTGTCTGCAGCACGAACTCGATCTCCACATTCTGCGCAGCCAGCATGGTGAAAGCACGCTGGTGATGGACCTCCTCGATATTCGCGCCGGCTCCGGCCACCGTGGCCGTGATCTGGGCCAGCACGCCTGGTACGTCGCGCGCACTGACGCGCACACGCGCCAGACGACCGGAGCGCACCATGCCACGCTCGATGATGGCAGCCAGCAGCATGGGGTCGATATTGCCACCCGACAGCACCAGGCCTGTTTTCCGGCCCTTGAAGCGAGCGGGATAGCGCAGCAAGGCCGCAAGACCCGCCGCCCCCGCACCTTCGACCAAGGTCTTCTCGATCTCCAGCAGCATGAGCACGGCCTGCTCTATATCTCCTTCGTCCACCAGCAACAAATCGTCCACGCAACGCTGCACCACCTCCTGGGTGATGATGCCGGGCTGGGTCACCGCAATGCCCTCGGCGATCGTCGAAGTCCCCATGGGAAGGTCGGTGTGGCGCAACGCATTGACCATGGAAGGAAAGCGCTGTGTCTGCACACCCACGATCTCCATCTCGGGCTTGATGGCCTTGGCCGCCGTGGCAATGCCCGCAATCAGACCGCCGCCGCCAATGGCAATGACCAGCGCATCCAGATCGGGCTGTGCCTGCAGGATTTCCAGCGCCAGTGTGCCCTGGCCGGCAGCAATCGCTTCATCGTCATAGGGATGGACAAAGGTCAGCTGCTGCTCCTGCGCCAGATGATAGGCATGGGCACGCGCCTCGGCCAATGTGTCGCCATGCAGCACTACCTCGGCACCGAAGCCACGCGTGCGCTCCACCTTCACACCGGGAGTGAAACGCGGCATGACGATGACGGCTCGCAAACCCAGCCTTTGAGCGTGATAGGCCACGCCCTGGGCATGATTGCCCGCACTCATGGCGACCACGCCGCGCGCGCGCTCGGCATCGCTGAGCATGAGCAGCTTGTTCAGCGCGCCACGCTCCTTGAAGGATGCAGTGAACTGCAGGTTCTCGAATTTGAGGTAGACCTGTGCCCCCGTGATCTGCGAGAGCGTGCGTGATTCCACAAAAGGGGTTTGAAGGACGGCGCCATTCAGGCGCGCAGCGGCGGCTTGGATATCTGCAAAGGTCAGCATGGTGGATCCATTTTGCAAGCAGCTCATCACCCCGCGCCAGTGCTGGGTTTGCGAATCAAGGCCATCCGGATCACTTGCTCCGTAATTGCTAGCTGCCCACCCTTCATGAGTAAGGGGATAGCCATCAAAACACATCAATCCTGGCGCAGTTCTGCGAACTGGCAGCGCCTATGGATTTCCCTTGGTTTTAGCAAAACATGCAACATAGTGCCTAAATATACGTGCTTTTTTCCGATGAATCTGCATAATTGTGCCAACACCAAGTCAGTAACTGCACTATCTTTCATCTCAGCAGGAGCCGAGCATGCAGCAGCAAACCAACGTCGATTACCGCACCGAGCCCAGCCAGTACCGGCACTGGTCGTTTGAAGTGGATGGCAATATCGCCCGGCTCAAGCTGGACATCGCCGAAGACGGAGGCATACGCCCCGGCTACAAGCTCAAGCTCAACAGCTATGACCTGGGCGTGGATGTGGAACTGCACGATGCCCTCAACCGCATCCGTTTTGAACACCCGCAGGTTCGCTCCGTGATCGTCACCAGCGGCAAGGAACGCATCTTCTGCTCGGGCGCAAATATCTTCATGCTCGGAGTCTCGTCCCACGCCTGGAAGGTGAACTTCTGCAAGTTCACCAACGAGACGCGCAACGGCATGGAGGACAGCTCCCGGCACGACGGACTCAAGTTCGTTGCCGCCGTCAACGGCGCCTGCGCGGGCGGCGGCTACGAGCTGGCTCTGGCCTGCGACGACATCGTGCTGATCGACGACCGATCTTCCTCGGTATCGCTGCCCGAGGTTCCGCTGCTGGGCGTGCTGCCCGGCACCGGCGGGCTGACGCGCGTGACCGACAAGCGCCATGTGCGCCACGACCTGGCCGACATCTTCTGCACCAGCGTGGAAGGCGTGCGCGGCCAGCGCGCCGTGGACTGGCGACTGGTGGATGCGATCGCCAAGCCCGCGCAGTTTGCCGAGGTGGTGCAGCAACGTGCCACGGCGCTGGGCGAGAGCAGCCCGCGCCCGGCGTCCGCCAAAGGCATACAGCTCACCAGGCTGCAGCGCGAGGAGAGCCCGGACGGCCTGCACTATCGCCACGTCAGCGTGCAGATCGATCGCAGCAAGCGCAGCGCCACCATTACGGTCAAGGCCCCCAGGGGCGAACAGCCCGGCAGCATCGAAGCCATTGAAAACGCAGGTGCTGCCTGGTGGCCGCTGGCCATGGGCCGCGAGCTCGACGACGCCATACTGCATCTGCGCACCAACGAGCTCGATGTGGGCACCTGGATTCTCAAGACCGAGGGCGATGCACGCGCCGTGCTGGCGGCAGACCAGTCTCTGATGGCGCACAAGGATCACTGGCTGGTGCAGCAAACCCTGGGCCTGCTGCGCCGCACCTTTGCACGCCTCGATGTGTCGTCGCGTTCGCTGTTCGCCTTGATCGAGCCCGGCTCCTGCTTTGCCGGCATGCTGGCCGAGCTGGTCTTCTGCGCCGATCGCGCCTACATGCTGGTGCTGCCCGACGAGCCCAAGCGCGAGCCCGTGATCGAGCTCGATGAATTCAACTTCGGCCTGCTGCCGCTGGTCAACGACCAAAGCCGTCTGCAGCGGCGCTTCTATGAGGAGTCCGGGCCCCTGGAAGCCGCGCGCGCGGCGATGGGCAAGCCGCTCAACGGCGATGCCGCGCAACAGCTGGGACTGGTCACCGCCGCGCTTGACGATATCGACTGGGAAGACGAGATCCGCATCGCCATGGAAGAGCGCGCCGCCATGTCGCCCGATGCGCTCACGGGCCTCGAAGCCAATCTGCGTTTCGCCAGCCAGGAAAACATGGTCACGCGCATCTTCGGGCGTCTGTCGGCCTGGCAGAACTGGATCTTCAACCGCCCCAATGCGGTCGGTGAAAAAGGCGCTTTGAAGCTCTACGGCACCGGACAGAAAGCCGGCTTCGATTTCAACAGGGTATGAGGAAACTCCCCCTGAGCGGCTATGCCGCTTCCCCCTCTCTGGCACTGCGTGCCGGAGGGGGACAACGCCCTCGCAGCGGGGCGGCCCTTGCTCGGCGTTACTCGCCTGGGCTGCACCAGTTTCGAAGCGACTGCACGGCTTCATGAATCGGCAAAACATCACAGGAGACTCCCCATGAGCAGCATCGACTACAGCCAGAAGATTCCCAACAACGTGGACCTCAGCGGCGACCGCACGCTGCAGCGTGCGCTGGAGAGCTGGCAGCCCAGCTTCATCCGCTGGTGGGATGATGTGGGCCCCGAAGGATCGACCAACTACGATGTCTATCTGCGTACCGCGGTGAGCGTGGATCCGCAGGGCTGGGCGCAGTTCGGCTACGTCAAGATGCGTGACTATCGCTGGGGCATCTTCCTGAACCCGGCTGATCAGGAACGCAGCATTCATTTTGGCGATCACAAGGGTGAGAAAGCCTGGCAGGATGTGCCCGGCGAGCACCGCGCCAACCTGCGTCGCATCATCGTCACACAAGGCGATACCGAGCCCGCTTCGGTGGAGCAGCAGCGCCATCTGGGCCTGACCGCGCCATCCATGTACGACCTGCGCAATCTGTTCCAGGTCAATGTGGAAGAAGGCCGCCATCTCTGGGCCATGGTCTATCTGCTGCACAAGCATTTCGGACGTGATGGACGGGAGGAAGCAGAGGCCTTGCTGGAGCGCCAGAGCGGCGATGAAAACAACCCGCGCATTCTGGGCGCCTTCAATGAAAAAACGCCGGACTGGCTGGCGTTCTTCATGTTCACCTACTTCACCGACAGAGACGGGAAATTCCAGCTCGCAGCGCTGGCCGAATCCGCGTTCGATCCGCTGGCACGCACCACCAAATTCATGCTGACCGAAGAGGCGCATCACATGTTCGTCGGCGAGTCCGGCGTCTCGCGCGTTCTGGCCCGCACCTGCCAGGTCATGAACGAACTCAAGACCGACGATGTGAACAAGCTGCGCAACGCGGGCGTCATCGACCTGCCCACGATCCAGCGCTATCTGAACTTCCACTACAGCGTGACCATCGACCTTTTCGGCGCCGACCAGTCGAGCAATGCCGCCACCTTCTACAGCTCGGGCCTCAAGGGCCGTTACGAAGAGGGCAAGCGCGAGGACGACCACAAGCTGCACGACCAGAACTACAAAGTGCTGGAAGTAGTGGACGGCAAGTTGCAGGAAAAGGAAGTGCCCATGCTCAACGCCTTGAACGAGGTGCTGCGCGATGACTACATCAAGGACAGCAATGCCGGTGTGGGCCGCTGGAACAAGGTGATGGAAAAGGCCGGCATCGACTTTCGCCTGACGGTGCCGCACAAGGCCTTCAACCGTCAGATCGGCGCGCTGGCAGGCGTGCGCATCAGCCCCGACGGCCGCCCTGTGAGCGAGCAGGAATGGCTGTCCAGGAAGAACGAGTGGCTGGCCAGCGACGACGACCGCAGCTTTGTCGCATCGCTGATGAAGCAATGCCTGGAGCCCGGCAAGTTTGCCGGCTGGATTGCCCCCCCGGTCATGGGTATCAATCGCCAGCCCGTGGACTTCGAGTATGTGAAGTTTGGGTGACCCCTGAGCCGCTACGCGGCTTCCCCAAGGGGACGGTGCCTTCGCCGCGAGGCGGCTCTTGCTCGGCACCTCTCACTTGGTGCAGTGTCAGTTTTAGGCCATGCCAGTTGGGAGAAAGAAATGAGCACCATCACGCTGATTGAAAACGGCATCCTGAAGCAGCATCTGATAGACCCGGAAATCTGCATTCGCTGCAACACCTGCGAGGCGACCTGCCCCGTGGACGCCATCACGCATGACGACAACAACTATGTGGTCATGGCGGACAAGTGCAACGGCTGCATGGACTGCATCTCGCCCTGCCCTACCGGCTCCATCGACAACTGGCGGCTGGTGTCGGCAAGCAAGCCCTACAGCGTTGCCGAGCAGCTGGGCTGGGAGAGCCTGCCCGAAGAGCTTTGCGCCGATGTGCTGGCCGCCGCGCAGACGACCGAGAATGCCGGCGATGTGGATGATCTGAGCCAGGCTCAGGCCGTGATCGCGGCCGCTGCCGGCCTGGCCGAAAGCGGCACTGCGGAAGTCTTTCGCGCAGCCAGCTATGGCGCCACCACACCGCCCTGGTCTGCCGCCCATGCCTACACCAATCTGCATGGTCCCAAGGCTGCGGTGACGGCCACGGTGGTGGGCAATCTGAACTGCACGGAAGCCGGCTTCGACAACGAGACCCACCATATCGTGCTGGACTTCGGCGCCATGCCTTTCCCGGTGCTCGAAGGCCAGTCGCTGGGCATTGTTCCGCCGGGTGTGGATGCCGGCGGCAAGCCCCATGTGGCGCGTCAGTACTCGATTGCCAGCGCCCGCAACGGCGAGCGCCCCGGCTACAACAATCTGGCCTTGACCGTGAAACGCGTGGTCGAGGATCACCAGGGTCAGCCCGTGCGCGGCGTGGCCAGCAACTATCTCTGTGATCTGCAGGTGGGTGACAAGGTGCAGGTGATAGGCCCGTTTGGCAGCAGCTTTCTCATGCCCAATCACCCGCGCTCGCACATCGTGATGATCTGCACCGGCACGGGCAGCGCACCCATGCGCGCCATGACGGAGTGGCGCCGCCGCCTGCGCAAGAGCGGCAAGTTCGACAGCGGCAAACTGCTGCTGTTCTTCGGTGCGCGAACGCCTCAGGAACTGCCCTATTTCGGCCCCTTGCAGAACCTGCCCAAGGATTTCATCGACATCAATTTCGCCTTCTCGCGCGTGGCCGGCCAGCCCAGGCGCTATGTGCAGGACGCCATGCGCGAGCGCTCGGCCGACCTCATGGAGCTGCTGCGCGACGACAACACGCATATCTATGTCTGCGGTCTCAAAAGCATGGAGGACGGCGTCGTGCTGGCCCTGCGTGACGTGGCCCAGCAAGCAGGACTAGGGTGGGAGGAGCTTGGCGCAAGACTCAAGCGCGAAGGACGTCTGCACCTGGAAACCTACTGACGCCTGCAGTCCTCGCACACCGTCTGCGGCAAGCACGATTCGCTCGCACATCAAGGCAGCGGCTGCATGTCATGCCCTTGACAGCTCAGCCCCTGCCAGCGCCCTACAGTGCAACGACCATAACCCACGAAAGACATGGCATGAATGCACGGGCGAATTTTCTGCGCATGCAAGACAGCACGCGTGAAGACTGGCAGGTGATCGGCGGCGAGTTTGCACAGTTCACACAGGGTCTGCCCGACAGGGTGATGGCCCATCTGAGGCTGCTGGAGGGCGACTATGGCGGCTTTCCGGTGGACCGCTATACCCACTCCCTGCAAACCGCCACGCGCGCGCTGCGCGACGGCCGCGACGAGGAGTATGTGGTGTGCGCCCTGCTGCATGACATTGGCGATACCCTCGGGTCCTTCAACCACCCCGACATTGCCGCCGCGGTTCTCCAGCCCTTTGTGAGCGAAGCCAACCACTGGATGGTCAAGCATCACGGCATCTTCCAGGGCCACTATTTCTTCCATCACATCGGCCTGGACAGGGATATGCGCGAGCAGTTCCGGGAGCATCCGCACTACACGCGCACGGCCGAGTTCTGCGAACTCTATGACAACCCCGCTTTCGATCCCCGGGCCGAGACCCTGCCCCTCGGTGAATTCGAGCCCATGCTGCGCCGCCTGATGCAGCGCCCCCGGCAAAGCATCTACAAGGCCGCCATGGACTCGGAGATGCAGGACGCCCGGAAGTCTTAGCAAACCATCGTTAAAAGATGAGCTGGTACCGCTGACCCATCAACAGATCTGGCCTTGATTCGATACATATCTGTTTTTTGACAAGCGATTGCAGCTCATCTTTTTATAAATCTCTGCTCCTCCGTCGCCGTTAGTGCGCGTATGCATCCTGCGCCAGCGCACAGGCCAGTATCCACGCCGGGTCCACCAGCTCGGCGCCGCGGGCCTGCGGCGCCTGCGGCAGGGCCAGCGGGATTTCGGTGCAGCCCATGATCACGGGCACGGCACCGTGGCGCTGCAGCAGCGGTGCCAGCGCCTCGCCGAAGCATTGCACGGCCAGCGGCATATCGCCCTGTTTCACGCCCTCGTAGATACCTTGCATGAGCCGGTCCCGGCCCGCCGGTCCGGGCCGCAGCGCGGCAATGCCGCACTCGGCCAGCGCCGCGTCGTAGAGCCCGCTGTCATAGGTTCCGTCCGTGGCCAGCACCAGGGCCTGGCGCGCGCCGCCTGCCTTCAGGTACAGCGCCGTCTGCTGCGCGATGTGCAGCACGCGCAGTTGCGGAAAAAGCCCCTGTATCTGCCCATGCCAGGCATGGGCCGTGTTGCAGGCCAGGGCCACGCTGCGCACGCCCAGGGCCGCGAGCCGGCCCGCGCCCTGCAGCAGATGCGGTGCCGGGCCCGCAGGGGACTGCGGATCGCTGCGCAGCGCCTGCGTGCGATCGGGCATGGGCAGCTGCACCAGCCAGTGCTCGGGATAGGCCTGGTCGCGCACGGGCAGTCCCCGGTCCTGCAGGTGCCGGGTGCAGGCCTGCACGAACAGGCGCACGAAATCCGCGCCCGCTGCAGGCCCCATGCCGCCGAGAATGCCCACAGCCTGCATCTCAGAACGCCGGCTTGTCGCCGCGCTCCTGCACGTTGCGCTGCAGCTGCTCGCTCATGGGCAGACCCAGGGCCGCATTCTTGGGCGGGATGGGCTGCATGAACCATTTGTCGTAGAGCCTGGCGAAGGCGCCCGACTTCATCATGTCGCCGATCACGCCATCCACCAGCTGCTTGAACTGCGGGTCGTCCTTGCGCAGCATGCAGGCATAGGGCTCGACCTGCAGCGCATCGGCCACGACGTGGAAATCCTTGGGATTCTTGGCGTTGGCGATCAGGCCGTAGAGCAGGATGTCGTCCATGCCGAAGGCCGCGGCGCGGTCGTTCTCGACCAGCAGAAAGCCGTCGGCATGGTCCTTGGCCATGACGATGTTCATGCCCCAGCCCTGCTCGGCATTGGCCTTGCGCAGCACCTGCAGATTGGTGGTGCCGGTGGTGATGGCCGCGGTCTTGCCCTTGAGGTCGGCATAGTTCTGGATGCCCGAGCTCTTCTTCACCAGCAGCCGCGTTCCGGTGTAGAAGTGATTGATGGCAAAGCCCACCTCCTTGGCCCGTACCGTGTTGTTGGTGGTCGATCCGCACTCCAGGTCTATGGTGCCGTTGGCCAGCAGCGGCATGCGGTTCTGCGAGGTCACGGCCTGCCAGCGCACCTCCAGCGCGGGCTGGTTCAGCACCTTCTTCACGGCGTCGGCCACCGCCTGCGAAAGCTCCACGGTCATGCCGATGGGCTTGCCGTTGTCCAGGTAGCTGAAGGGCACGGAGGACTCGCGGTAAGCCAGCGTGATGCGTCCGCTGTCGCGCACCTTGGCCAGGGTATCGGCATGGGCAGCGCCCAGAAAACCCAGGCCCAGTGCCGCGCAAAGCACGGTGGAGTGAAGTTGCATGCGGTGTCTCCTCTTCGGTGGTGGATGTGCCGCCAGTGTAGAAAGCGCGCCCGGCTCCGGGGGATGACAATATCGGGCTGTTCCATGCCCCTGGTTTATGGGTGGCAGCGCAGGCACAGCCATGCTCCGGGTAAACACCGCGACAAAGGGCCGCCCGGGCGCACGCAGCGCGCGGGCAGCCCATAACCTGGGCGCATACCCTGCATGCCAAATGCCATGGCTGCCCGGCCCCGTACGGGCCTACAGTGCGGCAGCATGGAGAAACGATCAATGCATGTCTGCATCGTGGGCGCCGGCATCGTCGGCCTGGCCACTGCCTATGCGCTGCAGAGCGCGGGCTGCCGGGTCACCGTTCTGGAGCGCGGGCCCGGCCCGGCAGCGGGCGCCAGCGGCGGCAACGGCGCGCAGCTCAGCTATTCCTACGTACAGCCGCTGGCCGATCCCGGCATCTGGAAGATGCTGCCGCAGCTGCTGCTGGAAAAGGACTCGCCGCTGGCCCTGCGCCTGCGTGCCGATCCCGCCCAATGGGCCTGGGGACTGCGCTTTCTGGGCGCCTGCAATGCCCGCGCCTCCATGGCCGGTACGCAGGCGCTGCTGAGGCTGGCCGCCGAAAGCCGGCAGGCTTTCGAGAGCCTGCAGGCGCAGGAGTCCCTGAGCTGCGCACTGCACACGCCGGGCAAGCTGGTGCTGTACGAGACGCAGCAGGGCCTGGATGCCGCGGCCCGGCAGGTGGCCCTGCAATCGCGCCTTGGCGGCGCCAGCCAGCAGGTGGTGGATGCCACCGCCGCCGTGCGCCTGGAGCCCGCGCTGGCCGGCTACGCGGGCCGCATGGCGGGCGCCGTTCACACCCCCAGTGAAAGTGCCGCCGACTGCCGCCAGCTGTGCGAGCAGCTGGCAGCGCTGCTGGCCGTGCGCGGCGCCGAGTTGCGCTATGACACCGAGGTGCTGGGCTTCGAGCGCCAGAGCGACGCCGTCACCGGCCTGCGCACCGCCGCCGGCCTGCTGCAGGCCGAGCACTATGTGCTGGCCAGCGGCTGGGAAAGCCCGGCCCATGCGCGCCTGCTGGGCCTGCGCATTCCCGTCTATCCGCTCAAGGGCTACAGCATCACCGTGGACATACCGTCAAGCCACACCCATGCCGCGCCGCGCGTGAGCGTGACCGACACCGCGCGCAAGGTGGTGTTCGCGCGCCTGGGCGAGCGCCTGCGCGTGGCCGGCATGGTGGAGATCATCGGTCGCGACACACGCATCGATCCAGCCCGCATCGACAGCCTGCGCCGCTCCACTCAGCAGGTCTTCGCCCAGCTACCGCTACAGGGCTCGCTGCATCCCTGGAGCGGCATGCGCCCGGCCACACCCACGGGCCTGCCCATCACCGGCCGCCAGCGCGGAGGCCCGCGCAATCTGTGGCTGCAGACCGGCCATGGTGCGCTGGGCCTGACGCTGGCCTTCGGCTCGGCGCAGCGACTGGCTGCACAGATGCGCGCTGCCTGAACACGGATCTGCTCAGGAGGCGCCCAGAAGCTCCTGCAGGGCCTTGCGCATTTCCTGGGTCATGGCGCGCGCCAGCACCGATCCCGGGCGCTGGGGCAGGCTCAGCGCGTTCACGCCCACGGTGATGCGCGGCAGCAGCGGCACCACGTGCACGCGGCGCCGGTCGGCCGCCAGTGCCGTGCAGCCGTCCATGATGGCCGCGCCCAGCCCGTATTCGGCCATGGACAGCGCCGCATGGTAGGTCTGCACCGTCACCACGGGCGACAGCCCCACGCCATGCTCGCGGCAGGCCTGGCCCAGGCGCATGCCCAGCGGGTCTCGCGCATCGAGCGCGACCACCGGCAGATCGGCCAGATCCTTGAGTTCCATGCCTTCGGCGCGCACGCGCGAAGGCGGCAGCAGTCCCTTGGGCAGCACACAGAACATGTCCACCTCGGCCAGCAGTTCGTGCTCCAGCGCGGGCTGGCCCGCGGAGCTGATCACAAAGCCCACATCGGCCTCCTGCAGCAGCAGGGCCGACACCACCTGCGGCGTGTGCAGCGCCTGCACGTGCACCTGGACCTGCGGATGGCGGCGCCTGAAGCCCGCCACGGCGCGCGGCAGTACCTCGCGGCTGAGCGCGAACACCGTCAGCACATTGAGCCGGTCGGCCGACTGGCCGTGACGCAGATTGGCTGCCAGGCGCTGCACCTCGTCGAGCTGCTCGAACAGCTTCTCGATATGCGGAAACAGGGCCAGCGCTTCATTGGTCGGCGTCAGCCGCCCCCGCGCGCGCTGGAACAGCGCAAAGCCCATCTGCAGCTCGGCATGCTGCAGCGTGCGGCTGACCGCGGGCTGGGTGACGTTGATGAGGCGCGCGGCCGCGCTGACGCTGCCGGTCTGCATCACGGCATTGAAGACTTCGATATGTCGCAGACGCATGCCCGGCCTCCTGCCTCCGCCTCACTCGGACTGTGCGCGCGCCAGGCGTTCGCTCTTCCAGTACACATCGTCGCCGCCGTCGATGCGGTTGAGCACGCGGGCCAGCACGAACAGCAGATCGGACAGGCGGTTCAGATACTGGCGCGGCGCGGCTCGCATGGTCTCGGCCTGCTCCAGCGCCACCACCTGGCGCTCTGCACGGCGCGCCACGGTGCGACATACATGGGCCTGCGCGGCAGCACGCGTGCCGGCAGGCAGGATGAACTCCTGCAGGCGCGGCAACTCTGCGTTGTAGTGGGCCAGCGCGTTGTCGAGCTGCAGCAGCGCATCGTCCTTGAGCAGCTCATAGCCCGGCATGGACAGCTCGCCGCCCAGGTTGAACAGCTGGTGCTGGATGTCGATCAGCAGGTCGCGCACATCCTGGGGCATTGGCTCGCACAGCAGCAGGCCGATATGCGAGTTCAGTTCATCCACATCGCCCATGGCATGCGGGCGGCCGCTGTTCTTGGAAACGCGGGTGTTGTCTCCCAGGCCGGTGGTTCCGTCATCTCCGGTGCGGGTGGCGATTTGCGTGAGGCGATTGCCCATGGGTCATCCCTTGTCAAAGCTGCGAGTTTTTCCAGGGCCGGCGCGGCCCGCAGATATGGCCGCCATTGTGCGTTACAGCCCGCAGGCAAATGTAGTCTGAGGCAACAGCAGGCAAAAATGCTGGCCCTTTGACGCCTCACAGGGTGCAATGCACTCCTGTTATCGCATAGAGAAGGAATGCCATTCATGAACAAGAAGAATCTGCTCAATTGCAAGGTCTCGTCATTCGAAGTCGTCAGCGTGGTGCTGTTTTCTGCGCTCACCCTGGGTGGAGGCATGGCTTTTGCACAAACCGGCGGCGGCAATGTCGGCAACAACAAGGAGCCTGCGCGCATCGTGCAGTCGGGTTCCGCCACCGGCGTGCAGCAGGCACCAGCGGCAAAAAGCAGCGTGCAAGCGGCATTCGAGCGTGCCGATGCCAATCGCGACGGTCAGCTCAGTGCGCAGGAAGCACGCCAGTTGCCAGTCATCTCCCAGCGCTTCGAAGAGATCGACAGCGACCGCAACGGCCAGCTGTCACGCGCCGAATTCGACAAGGGCGCGCAGCAGTACTGAGTCCTTGCCCCGGCCCTTGCCTGATCATGCCGCAGCGCTGATTTCCTCCTGCGGCAAGGCGAACTCGGCCCCGGCATAGTCCAGGTGAATCTCGAACTCGCGGCGCAGCAGGCGCTGCGCCCAGTCTTCGACCAGGCTGCGCTGCGCAGCACTCACCCCGGCCCCCATTTCCAGCCGCACCAGACTCGGCTCTTCGAGGCCGAAGGCTCGATAGCCACCCAGCGGCAGCAGGCCCCTGGCATGGTCCTCGACGGCGCGAAACAAGGCCTCGCCTGAATCGCAGATCGCCGAGGCCACAAACACCTCGGGGTCGCGCTCCACCCAGTTCAGCACATTGCCGATCTGCGCCACGCCATGCGCCCGGCAAGCCTGCGTCACACCGGGGCGGCCACCATCGAGCATGGCAAACACAATGTCCAGATCCGTCTGCTCGACCATCGCCGAGACACAGGTGCGGGCCCAGTCCGGACGATGCTGGTGACCGCAGAACTGGGTGACGAGTTGCCCCTCAAAACCGGCGCGCCTGAGACCGTCCGCATAGGCCGCCCGACCACGCAGACCCGGCGGCACCTTCTCGCCCGAGAAATGCCCCACCTTGCCCGTCTTGCTCCACTGGCTGGCCAGCACGCCGGCGAGGAATGCCGACTGCTCCTGCAGCACCTCGTAACGCGCCACATTGGGTGCCGCCCAGCTGCCCTGCGTGACCGCAAAGGCCTGCTCGGGCCAGCGCCCGGCCAGGATCTGCACCGGACCGTCCCCCTGACCGCCATGCGCAAGAATCAGCGCATAGCGGCCGCCGCACAATGCGGACATTTCGGCGGCGCGCTGCTCGGCCGACTGGCCGGCCACCCAGAGCATATCGACCTCATGGCCGGCCTCTCTGGCCCTATAGGCTCCGCGCAGTCCCGAATCGTTGAAACTGCCCTGCCCTTCGGGGCCAAACAGCACCACGGCATAGCGCGGCTTACGGGGTGAATACAGTTTCTCGCTGCTCATCGTTGTCCTGACTGGTTAAAGCTTTGCGCCGGTCTTTTTCGCGATATCTCCCCAGGCCAGATGCTGGTCTGCAATCAGCTGGGCGAAGGCTTTGGATTCCATATCCCGGGTCACGAATCCCTGGGCTTCGAGCGTCTGCGCAAACTCGGGACGCGCGCTGATCTGCCGAACCGCGCCGGCGATTTTTTCGGCCAGCGCCCTGGGCAGGCCAGCGGGTGCCGAAATGCCGACGAAGTTTTCGGAGACCAGCTGTGCCAGCCCCAGCTCGGCCACGCTGGGCACCGCCGGTGCCTGCGCTACGCGGCGTGGCGATGTCAGCGCCAGCAGCTTGAGCCGGCCCTGCTTGTGCAGCGCGATGTTCTGCGGCAAGGCATCGAACGCCAGCTTGACATGGCCGCTGAGCAGATCCGCACGCATGGGGCCGGCACCGCGATAAGGGACATGCTCCATGGACAGCTTGAGCGTCTGTGCAAACTGCTCGCCCACCAGATGTCCCACCGAGGCGGCGCCGCCGCTGCCAAAGGCCACGGGAGCAGGCTGCTCCTTGATCCAGCTCACCAGCTCGCTCAGGCTGTTGGCGGGCACCGAAGGATGTACCGCAAACACCGTGGGCACGGCGCCGATGTAGGCCAGATGTTCGAAGCTGCGCAAGGGATCGTAGCCAGGGCTTTGCAGCAGCGATGGCGCTATCGACAGCGCCGCAGAATTGGATACCAGCAGCGTGTAGCCGTCATTGGCGCTGTGCGCCACGATCTGCGCACCAATCGACGAGCCCGCACCGGGCTTGTTGTCTATGACCACGCTCTGGCCCAGCTTCTCGGCCAGCGCGGGAGCCAGCACCCGCGCCACGATATCGCTGGAGCCGCCGGGCGGAAAGGTCACGACCAGTTTGATGGGCCGCGCCGGCCAGGCCTGCGTCTGCGCTGCACGCACCTGCCATGCCGCGCCCAGCATACCTGCCGCCGACACCCCGGCCAGCCCCTGAATGAATGATCTGCGATCCGTATCGCGCATAGCTCCGCCCTCCGAACTGCTTTTGGTTTGAAGCGAGCTCTGCAGCGCACGCCATGAGGCTTGCCAATATAGGCACACCAGGCACAAACCCTAAACACTGAATTTTCATTAGTTAGGGCGAAACTTATCTATGTGCTCGCAGCAGATGGCTGCACCACGACGAAAGCCACGAGCTCTGCCAGCTCCAATGGGCATGTACCAGCGCAGCGATTGCGACCTTGAGCGCCATGGCCTAGTACCCAATACGTACATGTCTGGATCGGGTCAGGTGGTATTCTTTTTCTCCTCTGGAGCCCCCGATGAACGCACCTGTTGCCCATACCTCGCTGCAGCCCGATTTCGTGCAGCGCCCCATCCCCGAAGAATTTCTGCAGGCTCTGCAAACACGTTTCGGCGGCCAGTGCTCCACGGCTTTGGCCGTGCGCGAGCAGCATGGCCGCGACGAAGGCGCGATTTCTGCGCCCCCTCCGGCTGCAGTGGTGTTTGCCGAATCCACCCGGGACGTGCAGGATGCCGTCACGCTCTGCGACCAGTACGGCGTGCCCGTGATTGCCTACGGCGCAGGATCGTCGCTGGAAGGTCATCTGCTGGCCGTGCAGGGCGGCATCACCATCGACGTCAGCCGCATGAACCGTGTGCTCTCGGTCAACACCGAAGACCTGACCATCACCGTGCAGCCCGGCATCACGCGCAAGGCATTGAACGAGGCCATCAAGGACACCGGCTTCTTCTTTCCCATCGACCCCGGCGCCGACGCTTCGATTGGCGGCATGACCTCGACCCGCGCCAGCGGCACCAATGCCGTGCGCTACGGCACCATGCGCGAGAACGTGCTGGCCCTGGAGGTGGTGACGGCCAGCGGCGAAGTGGTGCGCACCGGCAACCGCGCCAAGAAGAGCGCTGCCGGCTACGACCTGACCCGCCTGCTGGTGGGCAGCGAAGGCACGCTGGGCATCTTCACCGAGATCACGCTGCGCATCTATCCCCTGCCCGAGGCGGTGAGCGCAGCCATCTGCTCTTTTTCCAGCATCGAGAGCGCCGTACACACGGTGATCCAGACCATCCAGATGGGCATTCCCATCGCACGCGTGGAACTGGTCGATGTGAATTCGGTGCGCATGGTCAATGCCTACAGCAAGCTGTCCCTGCGTGAAGAGCCCATGCTGCTGATGGAGTTCCACGGCTCGCCCACGGGCGTCAAGGAGCAGGCCGAGATGGTTCAGGACATTGCCCATGAATTCGGCGGCAATGCCTTTGAATGGGCCGAGCGCCCCGAAGACCGTACGCGTCTGTTCACCGCGCGCCACAACGCCTATTTCGCGGCCGTCTCCAGCGTGCCCGGCTGCCGCTGCATCACCACCGATGCCTGTGTGCCCATCAGCCGTCTGGCCGATGCGCTGCTGGAATGCGTGACCGAAGCCGATGCCAGTGGCATCCCCTACTTCCTGGTCGGCCACGTGGGCGACGGCAACTTCCACTTCGGCTATCTGATCGACCCCGACAACGACGCCCAGCGCCAGCAGGCCGAGCAGCTCAACCACACGCTGGTGGCACGTGCGATTGCGCTGGGCGGCACCTGCACGGGCGAGCACGGCATCGGCATCCACAAGCAGGGATTTTTGCTCGAAGAGGCAGGAGCCGGTGCGGTGCAGATGATGCGCGCCATCAAGCAGGCATTGGACCCCAAGAACATCCTGAACCCGGGCAAGATCTTTCAGCTGCAGTAAGCAGCGCTCGCGGCGCTTGCTGAAGACGCGCAAACCATGAAAAAAGGGCCTGCAGCTGCAGGCCCTTTTCTGTTTCCGGATCGGAGCTTTACTTGCCGACCTTGAGCTGACCGCCGCGACCCAGGCCGCCCTTGACTTCCTGTGCCTTGTAGTTGCGCAGCGAGATCACCATGTTGTTGTAGGCATCCATGAAGGCGGCCACCGTGGCCTTGCCTTCGGGTGAGCGCGAGAAGCCGCCCAGACCGCCACCCACGCCACCGCCGAACGCGCCCATGGCTGCGCCGAAGTTGGTGGCTGTGGAGTTGCCTTCGGAGATGGAGATCTGCACGCCAGAACGGATGTCGAACATGCTCAGAGTCACCACCGAAGCCTTGCTCTGCATGGCGCCGCCGATCAGCGTACCCACATTGCCGAACAGACCGCCCACGCCCGCTGCCAGCTGACCGGTTGCATCGTTGTCGATGATGATGGAAGGCTCCATGTAGTAATCGGCCGCCACGCGCTGGCCCTTTTGCTGCTTGGAGCCGGCGCGGAATTCACCGGAGTTGCGCTGCTTGTCGGTGATCGCCGACATCTTGCTTTCGGTGCGGTTGTTGCCGATGGAGGTGATCACAAAGCAGTTGGACTGCTGCACGGCCAGACGGATCAGGGGCTCGATGGTCGTGATCTTGGTGGCAGCGCCAAAGCTGGCATACCACTCCTTGCCGCGACCGTCGTCCACGGCCAGCGTACCCAGAGGAGCATCGCAACGCTCGAGCGTAGGGTTCGCATTCACGCTGGTTGCGCCGCCCGCTGCGCCGGTGGCAGCCGTGGGAGCCGTACCCGTGGAAATGGTGCCGCCGCCGGGGGTCACGCAACCGCCCAGTGCCAGGGCCGATGCGATGGCTGCCAGACGCAGCGTTGTCTTCTTGGACATAGTGATGCTTTCAAAAAATAAAAAATGCTGCAGCGCTCACAGCGCCTCAGCGGTAATACCAACCCGACGAGCCCCACACCATGTAGTAGGGCGCGCCCACATACCAGCCGTTCCAGGACTTGCGCTCGTCCTCGATGGCCTGATAGCGTGCATGAGCATTCTGTTTGGCAGCTTGCGCCTGGGGCAGCAGGCGCTTGGCTTCCTTGAAGCCCTTGGCTGCAGCACGCGACAACCATGCCTCGGCTTCGGCGGGGTCCGGGCCCATCTCTTCAAAGCCCAGCAGATACAGACGACCCAGCGCAAACTGGGCCTGACCGTTACCGGCATCGCCGGCCTTGCGCATCCACTCGATGGCCTGATAGCTGTTGCGCTCCACGCCATCGCCGCGCAGATAGCGCAGCCCCAGGTCATAGGCTGCGCGAGGATCGGCTTCGGCTTTTTGCACCAGTGCCGCCAGGCGGCGCTCCGCCTCGGGATTGACGGGCTCGCCACGGAAAGTCGCGACATTGCGCGGCAGCTCGGAACAGTTATTGCCTTCGCACAGGCGCACGGTGGGCGAAGCAGGTGCCAACTGCTCCTGCGGTGTCTGTACCGCGCATGCTGTCAATGCAAGAGCCGCCAATGAAAAGGTGGGGGCGAGCAGGCGCATGGATGTCTCCTCTGAATTCTCAGCCGCTGAAAGCCGAAAAGTATACATAAGCAAAAATCGGTAATTTTTACGACGAGTTGACTACACGCATACCCCACCAAAGAGGGGTATCCCGCACAAAATGCAAAATTCCGACAAGGCCTTGCCTGCACTTCGGTGTCGTGAAGCCTGTGTATGACGGATACATTTCAAAACTCATGACAAAAAAATGGCTTGACTCGACCTGGCCTCTGCCTGCATTGCTCGTCTGGCTGCTGGCCTGGCTGATTTTTGCGGGTCTGGCGCGCCTGCTGCCCTGGTGGCTGGCCCTGCTGGTCGGAGGCGGCTTCAGCACGGCGGCCAGTCTCTACGGGCCCAACTGGTGGCGCCGGCTCATCATTGCGGCCGGGTTTCCGCTGTCGTTTCTGGTGCTCAGCGCCAGCCAGTTGCCCGCCTGGGGCTGGCTGCTGCCCCTGGCCTTGCTGCTGCTGATCTACCCGCTCAATGCCTGGCGTGATGCCCCCGTCTTTCCAACGCCGTTAAATGCGCTCAAAGGACTGGCAGAGGTCGTGCAGTTGCCGGAGCAGGCGCTGGTGCTGGACGCCGGCTGCGGCATGGGCGATGGCTTGCGAGCGCTGCACCGCGCGCTGCCGCAGGCCCGCCTCAATGGTCTGGAATGGAGCTGGCCACTGGCGATTGCCAGCGCCTTGCGTTGCCCCTGGGCACGCGTACGGCGTGGCGATATCTGGCTGACCGACTGGAGCCGCTATCAGCTGGTCTATCTGTTCCAGCGGCCCGAAAGCATGGGCCGCGCTGCCGTCAAGGCAGCCACCGAGATGCAGCCCGGCAGCTGGCTGGTCAGTCTGGACTTCCAGCTGCCCGGCGTGGAGGCGACGGCCTGCCTGCAAGGCAATAGCCGCCACAAGGCATGGATCTACGCCATTCCGCTGGATGGCGCAGAACGCAGCTGAGGCGTTTTATTTGGCCCCGCCACTGGCCTTGCTCACGTAGAGAGCAACGGCAGCGATATCGGCTTCGCTCATTGTGGCCTTGAAGGAGGGCATGGAGCCGATGCCATCCTTCAGAGCACGCGCCACGCGGGCCGCATCGGGCTGCAACTCGTCCAGCACCGGGCCTATGGCACCCTCGGTACCGGCGTCCTTGAGGGTATGGCACACCGCGCAGGCAGGGACTGCAGCAGTGGTGAACAGCTCTTTGCCACGTGCCATCTGGGCAGCCTGATCGGCGTGGGCTGCAGTGCCCGCAAAGGCGGTCAAGAGCAGGGCGGCAAGGGTGTGGTTTGTCTTCATCATTGTTCTTTGAGAAATGCGATGCATCGGGGGTTTTGATACCCATCGCCCGGCGCCCCTTCTTCGGCACCCGGCATGGGTAGCGAGTGCGGCGCTCAGGCCACGGTGACAGTCACGGCGTGGTCGGCCCAGCTGGTGTTGTTGTAGCCGCTCTGGTTCTCACCCCGCGTTTCAGGCTGCGCATTGCCCTTGACGTCGGTAGCGCGGCTGGCCAGGGTGTAGGTACCCTTGGGCAGCTGTGCCTGCAGCACGAACTGGCGCCAGGCGTACTTGCCCATATCGGGGCCTACCAGACGGGCCTGCTTCCAGGTCTTGCCGCCGTCGATGGAGACTTCCACCCCCTTGACGGCGTTCATGCCGCCGAAGGCCACGCCCTGAATCTGCACCAGGCCGGAGGCCTGGTTGCCGTCTTCGGGGATGGGGCTGTTGATCCAGGACTTGACGCTCATTTCCTGTACCGAAGGCTGGCTGGGGTCGCCCTTGCTGCCGGGGGGAGAGATGCGGTAGCCGTGGGACATGATGTGCGCTTCGCTTTCCTTGACGGTAAAGGCCAGCTGCTTGATGTACTTGATGTTGTTCACGCCGGTGTAGCCGGGCACGATCAGGCGCAGCGGGCCGCCATGGGCCAAAGGCACGGGCTCGCCGTTCATCTCCCAGGCCAGCAGCGCGTCCTCCATGGCCGACAGAGGCACGGAACGCTCCACCAGCACGCTCTTGGGGTCCAGTCCTGCGGGCAGCACCTCTCCGCCCGTTCCCGTCATGTAGACCATGCCGTCGGCCATGCCGCCCAGGGCCTTGACCACCTCACGCACTGGCACGCCGCTCCAGACCACGCAGCCTGCTGCGCCTACGGTCCATTGCGTGCCGCTGGGCTTGGTGGGGAAGAAGGCGCGGCCATTGCCCGAGCATTGCAGCACCATGGTCACAGTTTCCAGGCCCAGCTTCTTGAGCTCGCCAACGGTCAGCTTGGCGGGCTTCTTCACGCCATCAATCTGCACCGCCCATGCATCGCGATCGGCCACGATGGACTCTGGCGGCGTGGGCAGGTTGTTGCGCACATAGAGCTGGTTGGTGGGCGTGACCACGCTGGAGCCAAACGCGCTGCGCCTGGTCTCGATGGTGGTGGAGCTGTGCACGATCACGGCATCGGCATTCTTGAAGCCGGCATAGCCGGGTAGAGGCTTGGCTGCGGGTGCAGCGGCCTGCGCCATGGCCTGGCTCTGAAAGCTGGCCAGACCGGCCGCAGCCAGCGCGCTGGCGCTACCGGCGAGCAGGCGACGACGCGGCAGGGATGTAGGTTGTTGCATGGTGTCTCCTTGGTAGTTGTGGTGAATGATCAGCGCGAAAAATCCGGTTCAGCCATCGACTTTCTCAGGGGCCCCCAGAGCGCGTGATGCCACGGCCAGAGCCTGTTTCTTCTGTGCGATCAGCACCAGCGGACGGCCTTCGCGCGAGCGCACCACCTGCCAGTAGCTGTTGGCCCACCAGCCCTGGCCGTCGGCAATCCGCTGGGGCTGCTCGAAGGCCAGCACCGTGACGATGCCGCCTTTTTCAAAAAAAGTGGTCAGGTGATAGGCGCGACTGCCGTCGATATCGCAGGGCCGCATGAGCTGGGTATAGCCAGGCAGCTTCTGGTCGACAGGCCAGTCCATATGTCTGGCAATCTCGGCCTCGGGTATGAACTGGCCGCGCAGCGTGCGCTCGTAATACTCATGCTCTATGGCCGAGCGCACCATCTGCGGCGGTCGCAGGCTCAGCACGCTGCCCGCAGCGACGCTGCCGACCATCACGGCTGCACACAGCGCATGCAGGCCACGACGGGCGTACCAGGGCGTGTGGCGCAGCAAATGGGTCGGAGGCTCGCCGGGCTCGAAAGCCAGTGCCAGCTCGGCACGGGCACGCAGGTCGAAATCGGTGTCTTCGGGGCGGTCTTGATGTTTCATGGTGCGCGCTTTCTCAGCGGTATCACGCCGACAGCTGCGAAAGATTCGGTGGCAGCCTTGGCGGGACGGCGCGCAGGCTCCTGCAGTGCCGTCTTGAGCGCCTCACGGGCCCGCGCCAGGCGAGAGAGCACGGTGCCTGGTGCAATATCCAGCGCCTCGGCCATCTGGGCCGTGGGCATGTCGTCAAAGTAGTAAAGCACCAGCACTTCACGATGGATGGGGGCAATGCGGCTCAGCGCCTTGACCACGTCCAGCTGCGCATCGAGTGCATCGTGGTGATTCACGCCCTGCTCGCAGGCTTCATCCAGAGACTCGGCCTGCGATTGCACAGGATCGAAGTGCCTGAAGGCATGACGGCGCATGATCTGGAACAGCCAGGCCCTGGCCATGCTCTGGTCGCGCAGCTGGTGGCGAAAGCGCCAGGCGCTGGTGAAGCAATCCTGCACCACATCCTCGGCTGTCGCACGCGAGCCCGTCAGCGCCCAGGCGCTGCGCAGCAAAAAGCGGTAGTGCTCGCGCACCCACTGGTTGTAGCGCGACTCGGCGGAGAAGATCATGGTGATAAAGAGCGCAGGTTTGCAGCTTTCATTCCATGCCGCTGCAAATATTGTTTGAGGCTCCACCCCTCAAAATAACAAAAACAGCCTCAAACCCTTTTGCACAAAGAGCTAGCAGCTATACATTTTGTGCATGCATGCCGAAAAATTGTGCAGGGGGCATACCCACCGTGCGGCGCACCATGGCGCTGAAGGCGCTGGGACTGTAGTCCAGCTCGGCCGCAATGCGCTGGATCGGCCAGTTGCGCGCCGCCAAACTCACGGCATGGGCCAGCACCACCTGCTGGCGCCACTGGGTAAAACTGCATTCCAGCTGCTGGCGAAACAGTCGCGCCACGGTGCGCGGACTGGCCCCGGTATCGCGCGCCCAGTCCTCCAGCGTCTCGTTGCGCGTGGGGTCGGCCAGCACGGCCTCGCAGAGCTGGCGCAAGCGCTTGTCCTGGGGCAGGTTCACACCCAGCTGCACGGCACTGGCACGGCGCAGCTCGTCGAGCAGCAGCTGGCTCAGATGGTGCTCGCGTGCCCTGTCCTGCTCGCAAAGCTGCTGGCTGTCATCGGGCAGCGTGGGCAGTTCGCGCACCACGGCGCGCAGCAGATCCGAGGCATTGAGCACCCGGCACTGGCGCCAGGCCGCCTCTTCGCCGGGGACCACATCGGGGCCGCAACGCCCCTGGGTCTGAAAGAAGTACAAGGTGCGCAGATCGGCGCTTTCCACCATGGTCACGGCATGCTCCATGCCCGGCGGCACCCACAGCACGCGGGACGGCGGCACGATATAGGTGCCCTGCGCTACCGTCAGGCGTATGGTGCCCGTGGTGGAGATGGCCAGTTGCCCCCAGGGATGACGGTGCGGCTTGACCTGGGTATCGGCCTCCAGCCAGCGGCATTTGGCCCGCACCGGGCGCTGTGCCGTGGGTATGTAGAGATGGGGCGTCAGCGTCTCCACATAGGCGCTGGCCTTGCCTGCACGCAGGGGCTCGGGATCGTGGAGGCTGGACATGATGGTTTGGCTGGCTTGCGATAGCAATTGGCAGACTATCGCATACAAGACGCGAGCAGTCTGCCTAAGATGCGACATATGAACCGCCCTGCCTCCACAACACCTCAAAACCAGGCGCCAGAGACACTGCGCAGTGACGCGCGCACCATCGGCCTCATCGGCCTGGCCCATGGCTCGTCGCACTTTTTCCATCTGCTGCTGCCGCCGTTGTTTCCCTGGCTGATCAAGGACTTCGGCTACAGCTATGCCGAGCTCAGCGTCATGGTCTCGCTGTTCTTCATTGTCTCCGGCACCGGCCAGGCACTGGCCGGCTTTGCGGTGGACCGCTTTGGCGCACGTCCGATTCTGTTTGCCGCCCTTGGCAGCTTTGTGGTCGCAGGCCTGATTGCGAGCACGGCACAGGGCTACAGCATGCTGCTGGCCGCCGCCTTTTTTGCGGGCCTGGGCAATGCGCCCTTCCACCCCGTGGACTTCACCATCCTCAACAAGCGCGTGTCGCAGCAGCGCATAGGCCATGCCTTCTCGGTGCATGGCCTGTCCGGCAATCTGGGCTGGGCGCTGGCGCCGCTGTTCATGGCGGGCATCACCACGGCCACGGGCTCCTGGCGTCTGGCCTGCTTGGGCGGCGCCCTCTGCGCAGCCGTGGTGCTGGCCATCATGGTCTTCAACCGCGATGCGCTCGATGATCGCGCCGAATCCGCCGGTGCTGCCGCCAAGCCGGCTGCCGGAGCCATTGCTGCACCTCAGGAACACCCGATGGCCTTCATGAAGCTGCCATCGGTGTGGCTGTGCTTTTCCTTCTTCTTCTGGAGCACCTGCGCGCTCAGCGCCATCCAGAGCTTTGCCAGCCCGGCCCTGCAATCCATGTACGGCCTGCCGCTTTCCGTGACGGCGCTGATCGTCACCGGCTATATGCTGTGCGGCGCTGCCGGCATGGTCGTGGGCGGCTTTCTGGTCGGCCGCGTGCAGCGGCTGGAGAAGGTGATCTCCATCTGCATGCTGGGCTCGGGCCTGTTGCTGTTTGTCGTCGGCACGGGCTGGCTGCCCGGCATGGTGGCGGTGGTCGTGGCCTCAGTCGCCGGTCTGGGCACGGGCCTGGCCGGCCCCTCGCGCGACATGCTGATCAAGCGCGCAGCGCCCCCCGGCGCCACGGGCCGTGTCTACGGCACGGTGTATTCGGGCCTGGATCTGGGCTTCTGCCTGGCCGCGCCGGTCTTCGGCTACATGCTGGACCACCAGATGACCAACGCAGTGTTCTATGGCTCGGCAATTGCGCTGGTGCTGTCTGTGGTCTCGGCGGTCATCGTCGGCGACGGTGTGAGCAAAAAGACCAAATCCCATCTGGCGGCGGCCTGAGCAACCGGCACACCCCACCAAGCCCTGCCCGTGCAAGCTGCAGGGCTTTTTTGTCGGCGCGGGAGATCAAGTTGTCCTGGTATTTATCCCTAGTCTGTCAGCGCCGAGGCCACAAACACGGCTGCTAAGCTGAATTCCCTGAGCGGTGCATCACGCCGCCTTTCCTGCCGCGGCCCTATCCGGGAGCGGCCCGCCCCCCTCAAGGAGAATTTCTATGCGTTGGAACACGCCCTCTGCCCCTTTGCTGCGCGCCCTGCCCCTGGCCCTGGTGCTGGCCTTCGGCTCTGCCCAGGCTGCCCCTCAGGCCGAATGGCTGGAGCATGCGAAAAAGGAGCAGCAGCCCTATCTGGATACGCTGCGCGATCTGGTGCATATCGAGTCCGGCAGCAAGGATGTGGCGGGCGTGAAGAAGATTGCCGAATACATTGCCGGCAAGCTGCGCGCGCAGGGTGGCAAGGTCGAGGTGATCGAGCCCAGCGACATCTACCGCCTCGATGACACGCCCGAGAAGGTCGGCCCCATGGTGCATGCCGAATTCAAGGGCAAGGGCAGCAGCCGCATCATGCTGATCGCGCACATGGACACCGTCTATCTGCCCGGCATGCTCAAGGACCAGCCCTTCCGTGTCGACGGCGACAAGGCCTATGGCCTGGGCATTGCCGACGACAAGCAGGGCGTGGCCCTGATCATGCATATCGTGCCCCTGCTCAAGAAGCTGGGCATCGAGGACTACGGCACGCTGACCGTGCTGATCAACGGCGACGAGGAAATCAGCTCGCCCGGAGCACGCAGCACCATCACCCGCCTGGGGGCCGAGCAGGACGCCGTGTTCAGCTTTGAAGGCGGCGGCACCGACGGCAGCCTGCGCCTGGCCACCAGCGGCATCGGCGCCGCCTACCTCAAGGTCACGGGCAAGGCATCGCATGCGGGCGCCAAGCCCGAAGACGGCGTGAACGCGCTGTACGAGCTGTCGCATCAGCTGCTGCAGATGAAGGATCTGTCCCAGCCCCAGGACGGCCTCAAGCTCAACTGGACGGTGTCCAAGGCCGGCACCAACCGCAATGTGATTCCTGCCGAAGCCACGGCCCAGGCCGATGCCCGCGCGCTGCGCGTGGCCGACTTCACGGCGCTGGAAAAAGCCATGCAGGACAAGATCGGCAACAAGCTGCTCCCCGCCAGCAAGGTGGAGCTGAAATTCGAAGTGCGCCGCCCGCCGCTGGAGGCCAATGCCACGGCGCGCAAGCTGGCGGCCCATGCCCAGGGAATTTATGAGCAGGAGCTGAAGCTGCCCATGAAGGTCATGGACAAGGCCACGGGCGGTGGCACGGATGCGGCTTTCGCGGCCCTCAAGGCCAAGGGCGGCGTGATCGAGGGCTTCGGCCTGTCGGGCTATGGCGCACACTCCAACGATGCCGAATACGTGCACATCAACACCATCGCACCGCGCCTGTATCTGGCCGCCCGCATGATCCAGGACCTGTCGCGAGGCCAGATCAAGTAAGCGCTTTTGATAGCTGCTTTCGCTTGATCTGCTTCGGTTTACGTATAGAAGCGATCTGAAAATCAACAGGAGCTTGCGCTGCAAGCTCCTTTTTCATTTCCCTGACCCGAACCGACATGCACCACGGGCATTTCCACCGCGCCTGATCCAAACCGGCCTCGCCCGCGTTTCCAGGGTTCTGTCGCCTAGCCAACAGACCGCCGGCGCACGAGTGTCTACATTCATCGGATCAACGATGAAGGAGAGCCGCCCGTGAGCCAAGAGCCCTTGAACATCCCCAGCGTGCAGCATCTGGTCAGCCCCGAGGAATGGCAGCTGCGCGTGGACCTGGCCGCCTGCTACCGGCTGGTGGCGCTGTACGGCTGGAGCGATCTGGTCTTCACCCACATCAGCGCGCGGCTGCCGGGCCCCGGGCATCACTTCCTCATCAACCCCTACGGGCTGATGTTTGACGAGATCACTGCCTCCTCGCTGATCAAGGTGGACCTGGGCTGCAACAAGCTCATGGAGTCGCCCTTCCCCGTGAACCCGGCCGGCTTCGTCATCCACAGCGCCGTGCACGAGGCGCGTGCCGATGCACAATGCGTGATCCATACCCACACGCGCGCCGGCGTGGCCGTGGCGGCCCAGAAGCAGGGGCTGCTGCCCATCAGCCAGCAAAGCACCTTCGTCCTGGGGTCCCTGGCCTATCACGTCTACGAGGGCGTGGCCTTTCGCGAGGACGAGAAGCCGCGCCTGCTGGCCGACATGGGCGAGGCCAACTTCCTCATGCTGCGCAACCACGGCCTGCTGACCTGCGGCCTCACCATTGCCGATGCCTTTTTGTCCATGTACGTCTTCGAGTCCGCCTGCCAGATACAGATCGCAGCCCAGTCCGGCGGCACCGAGCTCACCGAGGTCGACCCGCAGATTCTGCAAGGCATCGCCCATGCCATGAAGGTACAGACCGGCGGCATGGGCGGCCAGTTTGCCTGGCCCGCCCTGCTGCGCAAGCTCGACAGAATCGACCCCGGCTACCGCAGCTAGAACACCGCACCGGAATCAAAAAGGGCATCCAGAGGGATGCCCTTTTTTGCAGCATCAGCTGCGGCGAATACGGTAGAGACAGTGCTCAGCCAGAGCATGGTCGGATGGCAGATCAGGGTGCATGAATGTCTGCGCATCGGGCTGCATTCCCAGACGCTGCATTACGGCCTGCGAGGGCTTGTTCGGCACCGCCGTGAACGCCACAACTTCATCCAGCTGCAGCTCATTCCACGCAAAATCCAGCGCAGCTTTTGCGCCCTCTGTCGCCAGACCTTTGCCCCAGTATGGCCGGGCCAGCCGCCAGCCTACCTCCACGCAGGGTGAAAACGGTAGCTCTGCTGCAGGAGTGTGCAAGCCAATCATTCCTGCCAAGTGCCCGGTGGCTCTATCCTGCGCAACCCAGAATCCCCAGCCACGCTCGGCAATCAAAGCCTCGGCCTTGGCGGCCAGGGCATCGCTGGCCTGCCTGTCCAGCACGCTTGGGAAGTAGCGCATGACTTCCGTGTCCGCATTGAGCGCGGCAAACTCCGGCAAATCCTGCGGCGTCCATTGCCGCAGAATCAGCCTTGGGGTGGTCAGGCACTCAGGCTTCACCACGCAGCTTTTCGATGATGCCGTTGAGCTCGTCAAGCGAGCCGAACTGGATGGCGATCTCGCCCATTTCCTGCTGCTTGCCATGGCGGCGCACGGTCTTCTTGATGCGCACCTCGACATCGGCCGTGAGCAGGTCGGACAGCTCTTCCTCGATGCGTTTCACGTCGCGCGACTTGCCATCCTTCTTGGCCTTCTGGCGCGTCAGATTGAACTCGGCACCGATCTTCTTGACCAGCGACTCGGCCTCGCGCACCGACATCTTCTTGGCTGCGATCTGGTTGCCTGCCGTGATCTGGGTGGCACGGTCCAGGGTCAGCAGCGCCCGCGCATGACCCATGTCGATATCGCCGGCCATCAGCATGGTCTGCACGGGCTCGGCCAGATTCAGCAGACGCAGCAGATTGGTGGCGGCGCTGCGCGAGCGGCCCACGGCCTGCGCGGTCTGCTCGTGGGTCAGACCGAATTCCTTGACCAGACGGGCCAGACCCTGCGCCTCTTCCAGCGGATTCAGGTCTTCGCGCTGAATGTTCTCGATCAGTGCCATGGCCGCCGCCGCCTCGTCGGGCACTTCGCGCACCAGCACCGGAACCTCGGACAGACCCGCGATATGCGCGGCACGGAAGCGCCGCTCGCCGGCAATGATTTCGTACTTGCCGGCGTTGTCGCCCCGGGAGAGCTGGCGCACCAGAATCGGCTGCATGATGCCCTGGGCCTTGATGCTCTCGGCCAGCTCGTACAGGGCACCTTCGTCCATGCGGGTGCGCGGCTGGTACTGGCCGGCCACCATCACATTGAGTGCCAGGGTGCTCGGCAGATTGGCCTGAGACCCGCTCGCAGCGGCCTGCTCTGCTTCACTGACCTTGGGGCCCAGCAGGGCTTCCAGACCACGTCCCAGGCCCTTGGGTTTCTTAGTCACCATTGCTGAATTCTTTCTTTAAAGGGAGAGCAGCAGCTCATGCCCGGCTTCCCACAGTCCCAGTCCGCTGGCCGTGTTGATATGGCCTGCGGCACCCGCGTTCACGAAGCGGCTGCCCCAGCCCTGTGCCATGGCCTGTGCGCGTGCTACAGAGCAGTTGGGGTCGTTCTCGCTGCCCACCAGTATCGACGGGAAGGGCAGCTTTTGCAGCAGCACGGGCGACCAGCCCGGCAGGACGCCGCGCAGACTCTCCTGCTCGGTGTCGCCGGGGGCCACCAGCACAGCGCCGCGCACCTTGGTTTTCGCGACCTGAGAATGCGCCGCCCACCATGCCACCAGCACGCAGCCCAGGCTGTGCGCCACCAGCGTCACGGGGGCGGGAGCGTCGAGCACGGTCTCCTGCAGGCGAATGCTCCAGTCACCGCGCAGCGGATGCTGCCAGCTATGCTGCTCCAGCCGCTGGTAGCCGAACCGGTCCTGCCACAGACTCTGCCAGTGGCCAGGGTCGGAGTTCTGCCAGCCGGGCAGCAGCCAGACATGCTGCGGGTTCAGTGCTTCAGAGGTCATGGGCGTTGGCGATGGCTGGATGGGGAGCTGTTTCACGTGAAACACTCACATTTTCTTGATGCGGCGCACCATCTCTTCGGCGAACTCGACAAAGGCCTTGCTACCCTTGGCCGAGGCGTCGAACACCACGCCAGGCAGGCCGTAGCTGGGGGCTTCGGCCAGGCGCACATTGCGCGGGATCACGGTATCGAACACCTTGTCGCCGAAATGCTCCTTGAGCTGGTCGCTGACCTGCTGCTGCAGCGTGGTGCGCGGATCGAACATCACGCGCAACAGACCGATGATCTGCAGGTCGGGATTCATATTGGCATGCACCTGCTTGATGGTGTTGACCAGATCGGTCAGGCCTTCCAGTGCAAAGTACTCGCACTGCATGGGCACGATCACGCCATGCGCCGAGCACAGACCGTTCAGGGTCAGCATGGACAGCGAAGGCGGGCAGTCGATCAGCACGAAGTCGTAATCGGCGGCCACGGCCTGCAGAGCGGTCTTGAGGCGCTCGTTGCGGCGCTCCAGCGAGACCAGCTCGATCTCGGCACCCGACAGCTCGCGGTTGGCGCCCAGCACGTCATAGCCGACCTGCTCGGACTTCTGGGCCACTTCCTTGACGCTGGCGTTTTCCAGCAGCACGTCGTAGACCGTCAGCTCCAGCGCGCGCTTGTCCACGCCGGAACCCATGGTGGCATTGCCCTGAGGGTCCAGGTCGATCAGCAACACACGCTGGCCGACCTTGGCCAGACCAGCGGCAAGATTGACCGTGGTCGTGGTCTTGCCCACTCCACCTTTTTGATTGGCAACGCAGAAAATTTTGGCCATTGAACTTCTCTTTTAGTTGGCGGCCAGCTTGAGGCCAAAACCGATCAGAAACACACCGGCTGTTTTTTCCAGCCACTTCACCACAGCCGGGTTGGCACGCAAGCGCTCGGCCAGCACCGTGGTCAGCGTCACCACGATGACGCTGTAGATAAAGGTAATTGCCGCCACCGTGGCAGCCATCACTCCAAAGGTGATGGCGCCCTGATGCCGGGCCGGGTCCACGAACATGGGAAAGAACGCCATGTAGAACACAATGGCCTTGGGGTTCATCAGGGTGATCAGGGCACCCTGGCGGAAATACTGGCGCGGCTGGATTTCAATGGCCGGCGCATCGCCGGGCCTGGCCGTGAGCAGCTTGTAGCCCAGCCAGGCCAGATAGGCCGCCCCCACCCATTGCACGGCATGGAAGGCCGCCGGATAGGCAGCCAGCACCGCCGCCACGCCTGCCACGGCCAGCCATATCAGCACCTGATCGGCGGCCATCACACCCAGGCAGCATGCAAGGCCCGCTCTCCATCCGCCCTTGCCCGTGGAGGTAATCAAGGCCAGATTGCCTGGTCCAGGGATCAGCAAGAAAACGGTAACGGCGGCTGCAAAAGCGCCGTAATCAGAGATGCCAAACATTCAAACCCTGCGCGATGGAAAACAGCAAGTTTATGCGAGGGCCATGGCAGGTGCATCTGCATTGCACAGATGTTGCCTGACACAGTATGTAAAAAGGCACTTTGTCCCCCTTGGAAACAAAGTGCCCGACCAAGCTTTACCGATCAAGAAGCCAGCTTCAACCAGATCACGCAGCGCTCGGCATCCAGGCCGGGAACCTGTAATGGTTCCACGTGAAACACTTTCACATCAGCAGGCAGCGCAGCAATTTCCTCTTCGGGGTGCTTGCCCTTCATGGCAAACCAGATGCCGTCCTCTGCCAGAGCCTTGCGCGACCAGGTGGTGAAGTCCACCAAGGACGCAAAGGCTCGGCAGCTGATGACCGGATACCGGGTCTTGAGGTTTTCCACCCGGTCATGAATACCGCGCAGATTGGGCAGGCGCAAGGATGCAGCCACCTGCTGGATGAAAGCAGCCTTCTTGCCCACGGTATCCACGCAGTTCACATCGATCTGCGGGCAGCAGATGGCAAACACCACACCGGGCAAACCACCGCCGGAGCCCACATCCAGCAGCGGCAGGCGCTTGCCCTCTTCCACCGGCAGGCGGCTCACATGCCGCAGCAAGGCGGGCACGGCGGCCAGGCTGTCGAGCAGGTGATGCGTCAGCATCTCCTGGGGATCACGCACCGACGTCAGGTTGTAGACCTTGTTCCACTTCTGCAGCAGATCCATGAAGGACATCAGCAGATCGATCTGGGCCGGGGCCAGTTCCAGCTTCAGTGCCCGGACGCCTTGCTCCAGCTGGGTACGCAAAACCTGACTCATGCGGAAGCCTCTTCGTTCTGAGTGGCAAAGCCCTTGAAGCCGCCTTTTTTCAGATGCACCATGAGCAGCGAGATGGCTGCAGGCGTCACTCCCGAAATACGCGAAGCCTGGCCCAGGGTTTCGGGCCTGTGCTTTTGCAGCTTCTGGCGCACCTCGAAGGACAGCGCAGCCACCTGCATATAGTCGAAGTCCAGCGGCAGACGCAAACGCTCGAAATGCGCAGCGCGTTCGACTTCATCCTTCTGGCGGTCGATATAGCCAGAGTACTTGGCAGCGATTTCCACCTGCTCGATCACAGGAGCGCTGAGTTCGCCCAGCGCCTCGGGCTGCACATCGGCGCAGGCGTACTTGCCCTGGTTCATTCCCATGAGCTTGTCGTAATCCACATCGGGGCGGCGCAGCAGGTCGAACAGGTTGTATTCGCGCTCCATGGCCTTGCCCAGCACGCGTTCGGACTCTTCCGCAGCCACGACACGCGGGTTCACCCAGGTGGACTTGAGGCGCTCTGTTTCACGTGAAACAGCATCGCGCTTGCGGCTGAAGGAGTCCCAGCGCGCATCATCGACCAGACCCATCTGGCGGCCCGCTTCGGTCAGGCGCATATCGGCATTGTCTTCGCGCAGCTGCAGGCGGAACTCGGCGCGGCTGGTGAACATGCGATAGGGCTCGGTCACGCCCTTGGTGATCAGATCGTCGACCAGCACGCCCAGATAGGCCTCGTCACGACGCGGCATCCAGGGGCCTTCGCCACGGCACTGCAGCGCTGCGTTCAGGCCGGCGAACAGGCCCTGGGCAGCCGCCTCTTCATAGCCGGTCGTGCCATTGATCTGGCCAGCAAAGAACAGACCCTGGATCTGCTTGGTCTCGAAGCTGCTCTTGAGCGAGCGCGGATCGAAGTAGTCGTACTCGATGGCATAGCCTGGGCGCAGGATGTGGGCATTCTCCAGCCCCTTCATGCTGCGCACCAGTTCGTACTGAATGTCGAACGGCAGGCTGGTGGAGATCCCGTTGGGGTAGAACTCGTGCGTGGTCAGGCCTTCGGGCTCAAGGAAGATCTGGTGGCTTTCCTTGTCCGCAAAACGGTTGATCTTGTCTTCCACGCTGGGGCAGTAACGCGGACCCACGCCCTCGATCTTGCCGGTGAACATGGGACTGCGGTCAAAACCGCTGCGAATGATCTCGTGGGTGCGCGCATTGGTGTGCGTGATCCAGCAAGGCATCTGCCGGGGATGCATGGCACGGTTGCCCATGAAGCTGAAGACGGGCACTTCGCCCTCGTTCACGCCGCCTGGCATGCCGTCGCCGGGTTGTTCCTCGCACTGGCTGAAGTCGATGCTGCGGCCGTCGATGCGCGGGGGCGTGCCGGTCTTCAGGCGCCCCTGCGGCAGCTTGAGCTCCTTCAGGCGCGCCGACAGGCTCACGGCCGGAGGATCGCCCGCACGGCCTGCCGCATAGTTGTTCAGGCCCACGTGAATCTTGCCATCGAGGAAGGTACCCGCGGTCAACACCACGGTGCGGCTGCGGAACTTGAGACCAACCTGGGTGACGGCACCGACCACGCGGTCGCCCTCCACCATCAGGTCATCCACGGCCTGCTGGAAGAGCCAGAGATTGGGCTGGTTTTCCAGCATCTCGCGAATCGCGGCCTTGTACAGAATGCGGTCGGCCTGGGCACGCGTGGCGCGTACCGCCGGACCCTTGGAGCTGTTCAGGATGCGGAACTGGATGCCGCCCTTGTCCGTAGCCAGGGCCATGGCGCCACCCAGGGCATCGACTTCCTTGACCAGATGGCCCTTGCCGATACCGCCGATGCTGGGGTTGCAGCTCATCTGCCCCAGGGTTTCGATATTGTGGGTCAGCAGCAATGTCTTGCTGCCCATGCGTGCAGCGGCCAACGCAGCCTCGGTGCCGGCGTGGCCGCCACCGACCACGATCACATCAAATTCCTGTGGGTACAACATATTCCTGCTCCGGGCCGAGCCCGGCCCTTGCCCCTGCACGAAGCAACCATGCCTCGGCTCTCACGGCAGGCGGACATGTTCTCGCGCCATGTCATCCCTGCTGGGGAACCTGCAATTTTCCCACCATTGGCGCAACAATGCCTTGCCAGGGGGGTTTCACGTGAAACATGGCGGTCTGAAGTGCAGCCTAGATGTTTGCCCTGATAGCCCCGTCTATGCATGAAAAATGCAATCGCTCTGTGCTGCAATCCACTGCATGCAAATTCTCATTTTTGCGGGCAGTACCCGCCAGGACTCGTACAACCGCAAGCTGGCCAAGGTGGCTGCTTCCATCGCGGAACAACAGGGTGCACAGCCCAGCTTGCTGGAATTGTCGGACTACGACATTCCGCTCTACAACGCCGACCTCGAGGCCCAGGGAACGCCTGCCGACGTCATTCGCCTCAAGCAGGCCATGCACAGCCATGCAGCCTGGATTGTCTGCAGCCCCGAGTACAACGGCAGCTACCCGGCCCTGCTCAAGAACGCGATTGACTGGGCCTCCAGCCCGGTCAAGGGCGATGCGCAGTGGTCCGACGGTGTCCTGCCCTTTCGCAACAAGGTCGTCGGCATGGCCAGTGCCTCGCCTGGCGGTCTTGGCGGCCTAAGAGCCCAGTCTCACCTCGCTGCGCTGCTATTGAATCTGGAATGCTGGGTAGCACCGCGCAGCCATGCCGTGAGCCATGCGGCAGAGGCTTTCGATGCCCAGGGTCATCTGCTGCGCGCGCAGAACCAGCAAGGCATGGAGGCTCTTGTGCAGCAGGTGCTGTGGGCTGCAGGGCGCCTGGGCTGAGCAATCTCCTCTCCGATCCGGACTTCTGCCGGCTGCGCATGCATATGAAGTGCAACCGGTTTAGCATGGACGCTTGTCTTTTCATTGCATAGAGAGCCACTCACCATGAAGCTTTACTACAGCCCCGGCGCTTGCTCCATGTCTCCGCACATCGTGCTGCATGAAGCAGGCCTGCCGCATGAAACCGTGATGGTCAGCACCAAGAGCCACAAGCTCCAGGACGGAACGGATTACTACGGCATCAATCCGCTGGGCTATGTGCCCTTTCTGGTGCTGGACAACGGCGACACCTTGCACGAAGGTCCGGCCATTGTTCAGTACCTCGCCGACCTGGCCCCCGAAAAGAACCTGGCGCCGGCCAACGGCACCGTGGCCCGCTACCACCTGCAGGAATGGCTGAACTTCATCAGCACCGAGGTGCACAAGGGATTCAGCCCCTTGTTCAGCCCCACAACGCCCGAAGACTTCAAAACTGTGCTGCGCGGCAATCTGCTCAAGCGCCTGAGCTGGGTCAACGAGCAGCTCGCCAACAAGTCCTATCTGATGGGTGATCAGTTCACCGTGGCCGATGCCTACTTTTTCACGGTCACAGGCTGGGCCCAATTTGTGGGCCTGGACATCTCTGAACTGCAGCACCTTCAGGCTTATCGCGAGCGCATTCTGGCGCGCCCCGCAGTGCAGGCCGCCATGAAGGCAGAAGGCTTGCTCAAGTAAGTTTTTCGACACCCATGCACACTGAGAACGTATTTACGATCTCTACGCAGCCGCGTTGGAGCGCAATCGGGATGAGCTCGAAGCGATGGCTCGCCGCTTGCACCGGGGTGCAAGAAAGAGACAGCGCACAGAAATCGCCCGATTTCGCTCCAACCCTTCGGGACAGTGTCTTTGCGGACGCCCGGTCAGGGACGCCCGGTCAGGGACGCCCGGTCAGGGACGCCCGGTCAGGGACGCCCGGTCAGGGGCGGTCTGCGGCGTTGCCTCGCCGGCCGCGCCAATCCTCGCAATAGCACGGCTATTGCTGCGGTATCGCGCGCGGGGGGCCGCCCCCTTGCATCCCATCCCGCAAAGCCTCTGTCGCGGCGCGAGGAGATCGTCAACACGTTCTAGGAGCTCGGTACCCACCGAGCTTTTTTCATCTGGAGTTCTGCATGACCTCATTGTTCGAACCGATTGAAGCAGGCAGCCTGCGTCTGCCCAACCGCATTGCCATGGCACCGCTGACGCGCAACCGCGCTCCCGACGCGATACCCACGCCGCTGATGCAAACCTACTACGTTCAGCGCGCCTCTGCCGGTCTGCTGATCAGCGAAGGCACGGCCATCAGCCACCAGGGACAGGGCTATGCCGATGTGCCCGGTCTTTATGGCGAAGAGCAGCTGCGGGCCTGGAAAAAAGTCACCGATGCCGTGCATGCCAAGGGCGGCCGCATCGTCACCCAGCTCTGGCATGTGGGTCGCATCTCCCACAACGTGCTGCAGCCAGACAGCCAGTCTCCGGTCGCGCCCTCCGCGCTGACGGCCCGCTCCAAGACCTATGTGATCGACAAGCAGTCGGGGCAAGGCCAGTTTGTCGCCACCTCGGCACCGCGCGCACTCAGGCAACAGGAGCTGCCGGGCATTGTTCACAGTTTCGCCACCGCCGCGCGCGAAGCCGTACAGTCGGCGGGCTTCGATGGCGTGGAGCTGCATGCAGCCAACGGCTATCTGCTCGATCAATTCCTCAAGACCGGTACCAACCAGCGCAGCGACGACTACGGCGGCAGCATCGAAAACCGGGCCCGTCTGGTGCTGGAATGCGTACGCTCCGTGGCCGATGCCATCGGTGCCGGAAAGGTCGGCATCCGCATCTCTCCGGTCACTCCCGCCAATGACATCGTGGACGAAAACCCGCAGGTGCTGTTCGAATATCTGGTGCGCCAGCTCGCCCCTCTGGGCCTGTCCTATATCCATGTGATCGAAGGCGCAACAGGCGGTCCGCGCGAGCTGGCGGATCGTCCCTTCGACTACCAGGCACTCAAGCAGGCCTATCGCTGTGCAGGAGGCAAGGGAGCCTGGATGGTCAACAACGGCTATGACCGCCAACTGGCCATGCAGGCAGTGGAAAGCGGCTATGCCGATGTCGTGGCCTTCGGCAAGGCCTATATCTCCAACCCCGATCTGGTGCACCGTCTGCGCGACGATCTGCCGCTCAATGCCTGGAAAAGTGAACGCTTCTACGGGGGCGGTGCCGATGGCTATACCGACTACCCGGCACTCGCCAGCCAGTAAGCACCGTCCATCCGGCTCCGGCCCTTTTCCGATTGCGCCGGCAGTCATTGGGAGGAAAACAAAAAGCCCGGTGCATCACTGCAACCGGGCTTTTTTCATGGAACGAGCCGCTCAGGGATGAGCCGCTCGGGACTTAGGCATGTTCCAGCAATTGCGCCTTCTGACCAGGCAAGGCGGTCTGAGCGGTTGCAGGCACCGCCGGTGCCATGCCGGGATGGGCTGTGCCTCTGGGGCTGCGCATGACTGCATGCATCGCGCCGCCGGCCAGCTTGAACTGGCTGACCAGTTGTGCCAGTCGCGCCGCCTGCTCGCGCAGCGATTCTGCGGCAGCGGCAGACTCTTCCACCAGTGCCGCATTCTGCTGGGTCATGCGGTCGATATCACCCACGGCCTGGTTGACCTGGCTGATGCCCAGCGACTGCTCGCTGGACGCCGCCGTAATCTCGCCGATGATGTCGCCCACTCGCTGTGCGCTGTCCACGGTCTCCTGCATGGCCTTGCCTGCGCTCTCCACCTGGCGCGCGCCCACGTCCACGGTCTGCACGCTGGTGTTGATCAACGACTTGATCTCGTTTGCGGCCTGGGCCGAACGCTGGGCAAGGCTGCGCACCTCGGCCGCCACCACGGCAAAACCACGGCCCTGTTCGCCGGCACGGGCCGCTTCCACGGCGGCATTCAGCGCCAGGATATTGGTCTGGAAAGCGATGGAATCAATCAGGCCGATGATGTCGCCGATCTTGCGGCTGGAGGCCGAAATCTCCTGCATGCTGTTGACGGCCTGGCCGACGATCTCGCCGCCCTGCACGGCCGTCGAAGAGGCCGAGGCAGCCAGCTGGTTGGCCAGCTGCGAAGACGATGCGGTCTGCTGCACCGTGGCCGTCAGCTGAGCCAGCGATGCGACGGTTTCCTGAAGATTGCTGGCGGTCTGTTCGGTACGGGCCGACAGATCCTGGTTGCCCGTGGCAATTTCCTGGCTGGCCGTGGCGATATTGCCGCTGGCATCGCGCACCTGGGCCACCGTGGTGCTCAGCGATTGCTGCATCTGGTCCAGAGCACGCTGCAGATCCGTCAGCTCGTCCTTGCCGCTGACCTCGGCCTTGTGCGACAGATCGCCGCCGGCAATCGTCAGAGCCATCTGGCGAGCCACTTCCAGCGGACGGCAGATGGACAGCATGTTCAGCAAAGTCAGCGGAATCACCACCACCAGCGCCAGGATCACGGCCGCCACAAACATCCAGCGCGTTTGGTCGCCCACATCACGCTCGGCGGCGGCCAGCGCATTGGCCTGCTCACGCAGCAAGTTGTCCAGCTGCGCCAGCAGCTTGTCGGCCTCCATGACTTCGGCCAGAGCCTTGCCGCTCATGCGGTTGGCCGTGGTGGCCGAGTCATAGCCACCGGCTTCCAGCTGACGCGCAACAGGCTCGAAGAGCTTTCGATAAGCGTCGATGTGCCCAATGATGCTCTTGGTCAGCTGTGCGTCCTGCGCGTTCTGGTCGGTCACAAACTTGCCCAATGTCACCTTGGATTTGTCGATGAACATGACCCATTGCTGATAGGCCTTGCGCACCTCTTCGGGCTTTTCGTACTGGATGACCATGTCCTTCTCGCTGGAACGAATGCCGCCCAGCTCCATGCGCAACTGCGCCATATGGCCCGATTTGACAAAGGCGTTGCTCAGAAACTCCTGACTCATGTCCTGAATGCGGAACATGCCCAACATCCCGGCGCCTCCCAGCAGACCCAGCAATACCATCACCACACCAATGGCGCCCAGCATGCGCGTGCGGATGGTGAAGCCCCGCATCATTTCCAAAAGACTCATGAATCCCTCTCCACTTTGAACGACTGGCATTGTCGAGCCAGAACTTGCAAATTGTTTCAGATTGTCACCGACACAGAGAAAAACCCATGACTCCGATGCCCAAGCCATGGCGATCTGCAATATGACAAGTTCTTATCGGCAGTCTTTGCGGCTTATCAACCCTGCCGGCTGCATGTCTTGTCAAAGGCTTGACCTTGCCATGATGTTAGGGTTGACCATTCAAGACATGGAGTCCGCCAGTCCGGTCGACTCACTTTCTGAAGGAGCCATCCATGCAACAAGTTTTTGAAGTTCAAGGCATGACCTGCGGCCACTGCGAACGTGCCGTCACCAATGCCATCCAGGGCGTCGATGCCCAGGCACAGATCAAGATCGACCGCGCTGCCAACCGCGTGGAAGTCGAAACCGGCGCCAGTCGCGAAGCCGTGGCAGCCGCCATTGCCGAAGAGGGCTACAAGGTAGCCTAAACGCAGCCTCTACCACCGCGCCAGCACCTCATGCAAGGCATCGGAAGGCCGCTGGCGCGTTTTTTCAGGACCGCCCATGCCCAAACAAGCATCGACACAAAAAATCGCTCAGAACTGGCCTGTCGTCATCGGCGAGGCCGCACGCCGCGCCGGGGTTTCTGCGCGCATGGTGCGTCACTACGAGTCACTGGGCCTGCTGCCACCCGTGCACCGTACCGACAGCGGCTATCGCCAGTACACCGAAGCCGATGTGCATGCGCTGCGCTTCATCCGCCGCGGGCGCGATCTGGGCTTTTCCATGGACGAGATCGCCACCCTGCTCGGCCTGTGGCAGGACCAGGGCCGCGCCAGCAGCCAGGTCAAGGCCATCGCGCAAAAGCACATCACCACGCTGGCCGAACGCATCGCCGCCATGCAGTCCATGCAGCGCACGCTGCAGACTCTGGTGCATTGCTGCCATGGCGATGACAGGCCGGACTGCCCCATCCTCGACGACCTGGCCAGCGCGGACACCGACCTGACGCCGGCCCATCACGAACCCAGGGCCCCCACTCCGAGAAGCAGGCGCAGGACAGCAGCCTGAGGCGGCTCATGGGTTTCACGTGAAACCATCGCCACCCACGCAGGGCAGCGTCAACAACGAGACATGTTGCACTGCAGCAAATACTGCAGAATACTCTGTGCGATGAATGCGGTTGCTCTCATTCATCCTTTCAAATCATTCAAGCACAAGCATTGCCGACGCGATGCAGGAGACAAACCATGAGCACCAGAGACATCTTCGTTGTCAGCGCCGCGCGCACGGCCATCGGCACTTTTGGCGGCAGCCTCAAGGACGTTCCCAACGCCCAGCTGGCCACCACCGTGGTCAAGGCCGCCATTGCGCGTGCCGGCATCGCTGCCGACACCGTGGGTCATGTGGTGATGGGCAACGTCATCCCCACCGACACGCGCGACGCCTACCTGTCCCGCGTGGCGGCCGTGGACGCCGGCTGCTCCATCGAAACCCCGGCCTACAACGTCAACCGCCTGTGCGGCTCAGGCCTGCAGGCCATCGTCTCGGCAGCGCAATCGATTGCGCTGGGCGACTGCGAAGTGGCCATTGGCGCCGGCTCCGAATCCATGAGCCGCGGTCCCTACTTCGACATGTCCGCGCGCTGGGGCGCACGCATGGGCGATGCCAAGAGCATCGACTACATGCTGGGCATCCTGCACGATCCCTGGCAAAAAATGCATATGGGCATCACTGCTGAAAACGTGGCAGAGCGCTACAAGATCAGCCGCGTGATGCAGGACGAGCTGGCCGTCATCAGCCAGCAGCGCGCCGCGGCCGCCATCGAGGCAGGCCGTTTCAAGGAGCAGATCGTTCCCGTGGAAATTGCCAGCCGCAAGGGCGTGGTGCTGTTCGACACCGACGAACATGTGCGCGCCGCCACCACGCTGGACACCCTGGCCGGCATGAAGCCCGCGTTCAAGAAGGAAGGCGGCACGGTCACGGCCGGCAACGCCTCCGGCATCAACGACGGCGCAGCTGCCGTGCTGATGATGAGCGAGCAGGCCCTGAAGTCTTCCGGCGCCAAGCCCATTGCCCGCCTGGTCGGTTACGCCCACGCCGGCGTCGATCCCGCATACATGGGCATCGGCCCGGTCCCGGCCACGCAGAAGGTGCTGGCACGCACCGGTCTGAAGATCGAGCAGATGGACGTGATCGAAGCCAACGAAGCCTTCGCCGCCCAGGCCTGCGCCGTGATCCAGGAGCTGGCTCTGGACCCTGCCAAGGTCAACCCCAATGGCTCCGGCATCTCACTGGGCCACCCCGTGGGTGCCACCGGCGCCATCATCACCACCAAGGCCCTGTATGAGCTGCAGCGTACCGGAGGCCGCTACGCGCTGGTGACCATGTGCATCGGCGGCGGTCAGGGCATTGCCGCGATTTTCGAACGCGTCTGATCCACGCGTTTCAGAGCACCTGAAACGTCCATGAAAAAAGGCCTGCCAGAGTAATCTGGCAGGCCTTTTTGATAGCTTCTTGCGCCTGCTAGTACTTAATTTCAGCATCAATAAATACTGAATTCATTGCCTGGCAAGCGTAGACCGCTACATCATCCATAGCTTCAGAATGGAGCCTCTTCAGGAGCAGTGTCGGCGGGAGCTGTGGCCGGCCCGGTGACCGTTCCCTGGCTGCGCCCCTGTGCCAGGCGCACGGGCAGAGTTTCTGCGGCAGGCGCCGACGACAGCGATGCAGGCAGGCCTTCGCCCAGACCCGTGCGCCCCTCCCCGCCCAGAGCCTCGATCAGATCGGGAATCAGGCGCGACAGCTCGCCCGTGGCAATCGCCACATCGGTATCGAAACCGCCATCGTCCTGGCTGTTGCCATCCATCACTGCATCGAGCAACGCGATCTTCTTGATCTGCAGGCCTTCGCTGAGCACAAAGCTCACGCGGTCATCCCAGGTCATGGCCAGCTTGGTCGGCAACTTGCCATGCTCGATATGCTGGCGCACCTCGTCGATATCGAGTGGGTGGCGCGCATAACGCACCACGGCCTTGGACTCATCGGCGGCCTTGAGCTCGCACTCGCGGTCGATGGAAAAACCTGCGGGAGGCTCCTGCGTCATCAGCCAGTGCGCCATGGCGGCCTGCGGACTGGTCTGCGTGTCCAGCAACGCCACCGCAAAGCCTGGCAGGCCTTCGACCAGCAGAGTCACGATCTCGTCGGCACGACCTTGCGCACTGGTATCGAGCACCAGCGTGCGCGCCTGCGGATCGATCCAGACCCACATGCTGCCCTGCTTGGTGAAGGCCATGGGCAGCAGGTCCAGCTTGGCCTCGTCCTTGAGCTCTTTTTTCTCCTTCTTGCCAGGCTTGCGGCCCTCGGTCTTTTCGATGTGCTCGGCCTTCTCGTTGACCTTGCGGTTGAGCACGCTGGCCGGCAGCATCTTGGACTCGCTCATGAAGCGCATCACCCACTGGCCGGCCACGCTTTCCGCCAGCGGGCCATGCGGCTCGCCGCGCGGCGGCACCCAGCCCACGGAACGTTCCTGGGTCGCGCCGCACTCCTCAAACACCGTCTTTTGCAGCGCATCTTCCAGCAGCTGCAGATCGCCCTGCCAGCTCTCGGCAATGCGATAAACAATCATGTTCTTGAACATCAAAAACCTTTGCTAAACCTTCAATCGTCGCCAGCTCCTGCAGCTGGACCTCGCGGAAAAAATCGGCCGCCAAAGCAGCCCATGCATCCATTGTTGCGCAGTCGGAGCCACTCAAACTTATCAATACTTTACAGAGCGGCTGCAAAACCTCACGTCTCAGAAACATGGGAGGTCCACACTTCAGTCATCCGCTACCGAATGCCCATTCAGGAGCAAGACCAGGCGGCCACCACTTCCACTTCAACCGAAAAGGAAACAGACATGAACCGCTTTCGCCAGACATTGACCGGCGCTGCTGTTGCAACCGCCCTGCTCGCCTCGCTGAGCCTGCCCAGCTTTGCCCAGACTACGCCCCCCGCTGAGCAGCCTGCTGCAGCTCAAAAAGCACCTGAGCCGCACCAGCACCAGCGTGGTGACAAGCGCGGCGACCGCATGGAGCATATGAAGCAGCGCATGGAAAAACTCAAGGCCGATCTGAAGCTGACGCCTGCGCAGCAAGCTGCCTGGACCACCTACACGCAAGCCATGAAACCCGGTGAGCGCCCTGCCCCCGGCGACCGCGAAGCCTTTGCCAAGCTGACCACGCCCGAGCGCATCGACAAGATGCGTGAAATGCGCAACAAGCGCATGGCGGAAATGGACCGCCGTGCCGAAGCCACCAAGGCCTTCTACGCCCAGCTCAATGCCGAGCAGAAAAAGACCTTCGATGCAGCCACCCTGCACATGCATCACCAGCGCGGTGAGCATCATCATGGCCAGCATGGCGGCAAACCCGGCCAGGAGCGTCCCGCAGCTCCGGCCCCTGCAGCAAAGTAAGCCGAGCCCAATCGCCTTCTCCATAAAAGCCCCCGGTCGTCATGACCGGGGGCTTTTTTCATTTCGATATCAATTGGCTGACTACCAACGCAAGCGCTTGCCGACAGAACAATTATTCACAAGCTTCTAGATTCATATCCACAGAGGGAGCGAAATCAAGGCATTGTCAGAGCATCGATATCGCGACCAGATTCAAAACATTTAGATGGCAATTGACATGAAAAAACTGCAATTGACAACGAATCTCGTAATCCCGATGCTGGTCAGCCTGGGCAGCCCCATGCTTCATGCACAGCCTGTGCAAGCATCGACAGCAGCGATCTATCTGCAGTACGGCTCGGCAGAGCACAGCACCGACAGCTGGACAGGTGGCGTCATCCTCCCCTGGAACTGGAGCTACGCCCTTGGCTCGGGACGGATGACAGGTTTCTGGGATCTCTCCATCAGCCGCTGGTCGGCCGACTATCAGGGCAGCAATCGTTCAACCTGGGTTCTGGGAGCACAACCCACATTACGCTGGCGCCCCTCTCAAGGCCAGTCGCCCTGGTTCCTGCAAGCCGGCCTGGGCATGAGCTATGCCACCAACCACCGTTTCATCACCGATCACAAGGAATTTTCGACCCGCTACAACTTTGCCAGCCATATAGGCATCGGCTACCTGTTTGGCGAGCAAATGAAAAACGAGATCAGCCTGCGCTTCGAGCACCAGTCCAATGCAGGTATCAAGCGCCCCAATCCGGGAGAGAACTTTCTTCAGCTGCGATACGCACGTCACTTCTGAATTCCCGGGCCAGCGCAATCTGTATCGACAAGGCCGCCCAACGGGCGGCTTTTTTCATGCTTTGCAGCAGTCGCACGATCTGTGAATAAACATGGTGATAAAGGCCAAGGAAATTTTCGGTTTTCCACAGGCCGGCTGGCTTCTGGAAAGTTGTTCCCAAATCAAGGACATCGGCAGCCCATGTCAGGGCACAGACTTTGTGAAACTGTAAGTTGTTGATTTTTATTGAAATTACCTACTTATCAACAATTAAGTGGACTACTTACTATTACTACTAAGTAAAAAGATAAGACTAGAAATAACAACTTTGGTCGAAGTTTACACAGCAATCGGACATGGACTGAATAAAAAAAGAGGCCGATCAGATCGACTTCAAGAAGTTCTTGCTACATCACACCCTCGAAATCTGATGTGCCCAAGCACGGCTTCACCAGTTGTTCACTATAAAAATAGTAGCTAAAAACTCTTATATATCAATGTATACAGAGTATTTAATGGATATAGACGAATAAATGGATTTCTGTGGATAACAACCTATCAACTTTCATGTTTTCCACAAAAATACGGAAGCAGCCAAAGTTGTTCATGGATCAAGGACAGCAGCAACCGCCATTTGTCTCCATGTTTGTCATCACACAAGATGCTTGATTTACCTTGGGTTTTGGAAGTTATCAACAGCAGGGGCCAAGTCTTACTACTACGACTATATTTTTATAAAACTTCTAAAGAACAACTGAAGGTGAAGCCACGGGAAAGAGTCGAACCCATGCAAAATTGCGGTTGATCAGGTGCTCCAATCCCTTTGATTCAGAGGGAAGTCCAGAAAAAAAGGACTTTGGCCAAATTGACGCGCCAGATCTCGAAAAATTGGCGTAAGATGCGCCTCCTCAATGATTGGAGGTGGGGATAAATTCCCATTGAGGAGTCTTTGAGACGTTGGTTATCCACAGAATGTTATGAACAGCTGGGGGAAACTGTCCGGGGATGCGCGCCAGCGATAGCTGCCCGGATTCCGCCTTGTTCATTCAAAAAAATTCAATGATCTATAGGTCATTGTTTTCAAAGAATTTTTTGCTTCTGCCTGGAGCAGAAACCTGAGCGGATACGGCAAGCTCTGGGAAAGTGCAGCCATCCGTCGATGGGACGGAAACCACGAGCACCGGGAGTTGCCAACGAGTCGTGGTGATCAATGGTGCACAAGCCCGGCGGTATTGCTTCAGGCAAGACCTTGCGGGTCGGCAGCCAGGCAAGGCTGGATGCTGCTCGCAATGCCGAGCAACTGTTAGAAAAATTACAAATGCGCGGAGTGCGCCGGGACTGAGTGAAAGTGCGCAGGAAGGGCGCAGCAGCAGTGCAGAAAACAGCCATGCTGCGAAGCTCTGGAGCGCTGAAAACCAGCCTCAGGAATGATGCAAAAGAGCTGCGAAACGGCCTTGGATCACCTGCGTGAAAGGCGCGCTTCGTTCAGGACTTCAGGACATTGAAACAGGGCGCCGTTGCAGCGTGAAGGGCGGCAGGCCTTTGATGAGCAATTGGCCGTAGCTGGTGCCCGTCAGGCGGCGGTCATAGCAATACACATGGGCCTGGTCTTCCTCGGTCCGGATAGCGCGGCCCACCCACTGGGCCAGGCGAATGGCCGTGGCCGGCACCACCAGCTCGTTGAAAGGGTTGCGGCCGCTGCTGCGCAGCCATTCCGCTCGGGCTTCGCCAACGGGGTCATCGGGTGGCGCAAAGGGGAGCTTGGTGATGAACAGGGACTCGCATAGCGCTCCGGGCAGGTCCAGTCCTTCGCCAAAGGACTGCATGCCGAAGATGATGGAGGGCTCGCCCATGGCCACGGCCTCGCGGTGGCGTGCCAGCAGTGTCTGGCGGGGCAGGGCGGTCTGCACCAGCACCTGGTTGCGCATGCTGGTGGAAAGCGCATCCACGGCCTGGCGCATCTGCTCGCGGGATGTGAACAAGACCAGTGCGCCGGCCTCTATGCGGCTCAGATCGTTCAGCAGGGCCTCGACCATCTCCTCGGTAAAGCGGGCGGCTTCACGCGGGTCTGAGACCGTTTCACGGGCCACCAGCGTGCCCTGGCGCGCATAGTCGAATGGGCTTGGCACTTCCAGCGTGGTGACACAGTCGTCATTGGCCAGCCCCGCTTCGCGCAGAAAGAAGTCGAAATGGCCGCAACTGGTCAGCGTGGCGGATGTCAGTACCGCGCCGCGCACCTGCGACCACAGGTGCTGGCGCAGGGTGGAGCCGGGCTGTATCGGGCTGGCATGGGCCTTGACCACGATGAACTCACCGTCCATCTCCAGCGTGAACCACTTGGCATGGGGCACCATCTTGCCGTCGCCATCGCTCTCGTTGTTCTGCAGCAGCAATTGCGTGGTGTTGAAAATGGCTTCCAGCCTGGGCGCCAGGGCGCCAACCTGCGCATAGACGGTGGACAGGCGCTGCGCTTGTTCGGGTTGCTCCTTGATTTCGGCACGCAGGGCCTTGGAGACGGCACGCAGCGCATCCAGAAAGCCGTCGGCATGGTGCGCAATCTGTCCCAGGGGCTCCAGAAGCGCCTCAGGCAGCATTCCGCGGGGTGCCCGCACCCTGGCTGGCCCATAGCTGTCTTTCTGCGATTTGAGCGTCTCTCCGTAGTGCTCCATGACCAGTCGCGCCAGCTCCTGCATCTGCTGGCGCAGCTGACCCGCATGCTTGGGCACGTCGGCCAGCTCCTCGACTTCGGCGACCTGGTTCACGCGCAGCGCACGGCTGGCCAGCTTGTCGATCCAGCCCAGGCGGCTCAGATCCATCTCGCCGGCAAACTGGTCCAGAGCCGTGGAGGGCAGGTGGTGGGCTTCATCGAGCACCAGCAGACAGTTGTCCAGCTCGGGCAGCAGCTTGGAGCCCAGCGATGAAAGCAGCAAATCATGATTGGCGACAATGACTTGCGCTGCCACCAGGTCTTTGCGGCGCTCGTAATAGACGCAGTTGCCGAAGGCCGGGCAGTGCTTTCCCGTGCATGAAGAGGACTCGGCTGCCACGGGGCTCCAGGCCTCGGCCTCGGGCGGGGTCTCCAGCGAATCGCGGTCGCCGTTCCAGGCCTCCGTGGCCAGCGCATCGGCCATGGATTTGTAGAACTGCATGCGGGCCTGCAGCTCATGCTGAGGACGGCTGAACTTGGTCTGGCCCTGCTCATCGCCAAACAGATCGTCCATCTCGTCCTGTGCTTCCCCCGTACTCGCCAGACGTTCCAGCTTGAGCTTGCAGACAAAGCGGCCACGTCCCTTGGCCAGGGCGAACTTGAAAGGTTGGTCCAGCTTTTGTGCCAGGGCCGGCAAATCCTTGTTCACCAGCTGTTCCTGCAGCGCCACCGTGGCTGTGGAGATCAGCACGCGCGTGCCGCGCGACAGCGCCATGCGAATGGCCGGAATGCTGTAGGCCAGCGATTTTCCGACCCCGGTTCCGGCCTGCACGACAGCGATGGCACGACGTGGTTCCGGCTCGCCTTCATCGATTTTTCCGAGCTGGGCCTGGCTCAGCGTTTGCGCGATCTGGGCCGCCATTTTTCGCTGCCCATCACGACTGCGAAATCCCGGCATGGCCCCGACCACGGCATCAAAGGAATTCAGGGCCTCTTCAGCCCACTTTTTTTCATGCATTTCAGCGTTTTTTGAGACGCAAAGACGCTGTGCTTTTGCGACTTATAAGTATTCGTACAGAGATATGTATCAAATAAGATTGAATTTCTTATGCAATACGGCATACAAATCAGGGTGGTTTGTATGTTCTACAGCCGTATCCGAGGGAGTCGGCAGGTAGAACTTTTCCACTACTTGTATATGACTTGTTCATTGTAGTTGTGGATTCTGCTGGGTGCAGTTACCAAGAAACTTATCCACAGAAATAGCCGAAAATCGGCCTGTACATATCCTGGAGACAACCATGTATTTATCCCTGTGGATATGGTTGTTAAATTTTTATGAATAAAAAGATTTTTCTAGATTCTCGCTTTGCTGGAATTCTGCAGAAATGGCATGGTTTTCAAGTGCTGTGGGTAAGGTTGTTCATGGTTTTCTTCGCTCTTGCAGGTGGTGAAGCTGCAAATTTATCCACAAGTTTGTCGAAGGCAATGGCGCGCAGCTGTGGGCGGAAGATTACTCACCGGCAATGCTCGTCTCTCTGCTTTGTATGCAAGAGCGCCGGTTTCTGTTGAAATCTGTGTGCGAAGGAGGAAGAGGGCGAAAGCTATCCACCGCGTGGATAACTTCAAAGCTCATCTTTTGATAGTAGATATCCATTGACTATCAATCGATTGATCGTGTTTTCTCTGAAATTCAGAGGCAAGGCATGGATCGGCCTTTGATCATGAAGTAATGATGCTTTTGATACTCATGTATGAAAAAATACATGAAAAATGCCTGTTTTTTGAGCAAATTGCAGAAGGTATGCGTGAATTGCCTGAAAAACGGGCAATGCGGCCTGTCTGAAGGCTGATTTCCTGGTGTCAGGCCATCAGCGGGGTCTGGCTTGCTCTGCGGCCCCGTTCCAGTCCGTGCCCGGTCTTACCAAACCGTAATGCGTGTGTCATCCACGCTGCTGGGGGCTGTTCCTAGCATGGAGGCATCACTGCAAGTGAAGCCGCGGACCAGCTCGTCACTTGCCAGCCATGCAAAAGGGTGAACGATGAACAAAAGCCTTGTGGGACTGCCGGGAGCGGCACATTTACCAAACTGGACGTGGGCAAGACTGCCGGTGGTGGCTGCGGCCATTGCCGTGGCGGCTCTGTTGGGTGGCTGTGATGCCTCCAAGTCCACCGAGGAAGCGAAGAAACCGGTTGCACAGCTGCCCAAAGGCTTCATTCAGGTCAAGCCAGAATCCGTGAAGATGCTGGAGATCGCGCCTGTGGCCGATCCGCAAGGGGTGCAGATGGCCTGGGCTCCTGCGCATGTGGCGTTTGTCGAGGATCGTGTGGCCTCGGTCTCAGTGCCGTTGTCGGCGCGTGTCGTGGCTGTCAATGCGCATGTGGGCGATATGGTCAAGGCCGGTGATTTGCTGGCGACGCTGGTCAGCCCCGATGCACTGCGCACCCGCTATGACGTGGCTGCGGCCAAGACCGCACACGACGTGGCTGTGGTGGAAGCCCAGCGCCAGCAGACCATGGTGGACAAGGGCGTGGGTGTCGAGGTCGATCTGCGTGCCGCGCAGGCCAAGCTGCGTGAGACCTCGCAGGAGTTGGGCCGTGCACAGGGCACGGCAGCGCTGCTGGGCTCCGGTAGCGGTGATCGGATCGAGCTGCGCGCACCGCGTGCCGGCATTGTGGCCGAGCGCAAGGCCGTGGTGGGGACTGCTGCTGAGCCGGGAGCGGCGCTGTTCATGATTGGCGACCCCCAGGCCATGAATGTGGTCGCAGAGGTGTTCGAGTCCGATCTGCCCGGCATTCGTCTGGGCAGTTCCGTACAGGTGGAGGTACCGCAACTGCCCAAACCTCTCAAGGGCACGGTCCGTCATCTGGGAGCCACGCTGGACAAGGAGTCGCGCCGCGCTGCCGTGGTGGTGGAGCTGAGCGAACAGAACCCGGTGCTGCGTCCCGGCATGCAGGCCAAGGTGGGCGTGCAGTTGTCGAATCTGCAGGAGATGCTGATTCCCGTCACTGCCGTGCTCATCAAGGATGAAAGTCGCAGCGTGGTCTATGTGCAGCATGAGAACAACCAGTTCGAAGCTCGCGTAGTGACGCTGGGGCGTCCATCGCGCGGCATGGTGCCGGTGATCAGCGGCCTCAAGGTCGGTGAGAAGATCGTGGTGCGTGGTGGCCTGCTGCTCGACGGCGCGGCCAGTCAGCTGCTGTAGTCCCGGCAGGAGTCTGAACCATGCTGCGTTCATTTATTGCATTTGTCGTCCATCGCCGGCTGCTGGCGCTGTGCGCCACGCTGGCGATTGCCATCTATGGCGTCTATGCCTATCTGCAGACGGCCATCGAAGCCTACCCTGACGTGACCAATGTGCAGGTCGGGGTGATCACCCAGGCACCGGGCCTGGCTCCTGAAGAGGTGGAGCGCCAGATCACCCAGCCGCTGGAGCGCGAGCTCAACGGCACGCCGGGTCTGATATCGCTGCGCTCGGAGAGCTATTTCGGTCTCTCCATGATCAACCTGGTCTTCAACGACGACGCGAAGAGCTTCATTGCGCGCGCCGAGGTTTCGCAGCGTCTGCCACAGGCAGATCTGCCCAACGGCGTGACGCCTGAAATGGCGCCCGACTACACGCCGCTGGGCAAGATTTTCTACTATCGCCTGCAAAGCGACAGGCACACCCTGGCGCAGCTGCGCACCGAGCAGGAATGGCATGTGGTGCGCGTGCTCAAGCAGGTGCAGGGCGTGGCCGACGTGGTCAGCATTGGCGGCTTCGTCAAGGAGTTCCACGTTGAAGTGGACCCCGAGAAGCTCTACAGCCTGGGCCTGTCGCTGGATGATGTGAGCGATGCGCTGTCCAAGTCCAACCGCAACGTCGGCGGTGGCCTGATGCGCCGCGGCGAGCAGTCCTTCATCATTCGCGGTATCGGCCTGTTGCGCAATCCGCAGGAGATTCAGGATGTGGTCGTTGCCATGCGTGGCAAGGCCCCCGTGACCATCGGTGACGTGGCGCGTGTCGCGCAGTCGCATACGCCGCGTCAGGGCTCGGTGGGCATGGACGACCAGAACGATGTGGTGCAGGGCATTGTGCTGCTCAAGCGCGGCGCCAACCCCTCCATCGTGCTGGATGACATTCATGCCAAGGTCGAGGAGCTCAACAGTGGCGGCCTGCCTGAAGGCATGCACATGGTCACCAACTATGACCGCTCCGATCTGGTGGGCCATACGCTCAAGACCGTGCAGCACAACCTGCTGTTCGGGGCCACGCTGATCGTGGCCGTGCTGTGGCTGTTCCTGCGCAGCCTGCGTGGCTCGCTGATCGTGGCCACAGTGATTCCGCTGTCGCTGCTGGTGGCTTTCATCGGCCTGCACTGGCTGGGCATGCCTGCCAATCTGATCTCCATGGGTGCCATCGACTTCGGCATCATGGTGGACGGTGCCGTGGTGCTGGCCGAGAACATCATCCGCAACGCACGCCAGCGCAAGCCGCAGACGGCCAATGACATGCGCCACATCATTGTGGATTCGGCAGTTGCCGTGGCCAAGCCCACGCTGTTCGCCATGGCCATCGTGATTGCGGCGCTGATTCCCGTGTTCTCGCTGCAGAGCATCGAAGGCCGCATCTTCCGTCCGCTGGCCATGACCTACAGCTTTGCTCTGCTGGGTGCGCTGGTGTTTGCCATGGGACTGGTGCCTGCGCTGTGCGCCCTGATGCTCAAGCCCAAGCATGTGATGGTGGAAGAGCCCAAGATCTTCGACCGCGCGCATCATGGCTACCAGCACTGGATCGCCAAGGTGCTGGGTGCAGCCAAGCGCCGCACTGCGGTGATCGCCGTGTTCGTGAGCGTGCTGGTGGTGGCCGGGGTTTCAGCCAAATGGCTGGGCACCGAGTTCCTGCCCGAGCTCGATGAGGGCGATGCCTATGTGCTGGTGCAGATGCCTGCCTCCATCTCGCTGGAAAAAGGCCAGGAAGTGCTGCGCGATGTGCGTCTGCGCCTCAAGGTGTTCCCCGAGGTGATCACCGTCACCACGGAGCAGGGACGCCCCGAATCGGGCACCGACAACGAGACGCTCAATCTGGCCAAGGTGCTGGTGCGCCTCAAGCCCCATGGCGAATGGCGCAAGGGCCTGACCAAGCCCGCGCTGATCGAGGAAATGCGTGCGACGCTGGGTGAAATTCCCGGTGTGGCCTTCAACTTCGCACAGCCTATTCGCGACAGCGTGGAAGAGTCCACATCGGGCGCGCGTGGTCAGGTGGTACTCAAGCTGTTCGGCCCCGATATTCCCACGCTGCGTGGCATTCTTCAGCAGACCAAGTCGCTGGTGAAAGGCATCGACGGAGTGGTTGACCTGGACCTGTACCGCGATGCTCCGGCACCTCAGGTGCATGTGCAGTTCGATCGCCAGGCACTGGCGCGCCAGGGCATTGCCATGGAAGACGCGCAAAAGACGCTGGAAGTGGCCTTGGCAGGCAATGTGGCCACCACTCTGTGGGAGGGTGAATTCCCCGTGCCGGTGCGCGTGCGTCTGCCCTATGTGGACCGCATGGACGAGGAGCGCATTCGCAACATCGCCATACCGCTGCCCGATGGTGGTTCGGTCCCCCTGGGATCGGTAGGTACGGTCAGCATGAAGATCGGCAACTCCTCCATCTTCCGCGAAGGCAATGCGCGCTACATGGCGCTCAAGTTCAACGTGGAAGGCCGCGACATCGGCTCGGTGGTGAAGGACACGCTGGCCACCTTCAAGCAGAACGTGAAGCTGCCCGAAGGCTACCAGGCCGTCTGGGGCGGTGAGTGGGAGAACCAGCAGCGTGCGGCTGCACGCCTGAAGGTGGTGGTGCCGCTGTCTCTGGTCATCGTCTACGCCCTGCTGTTTGGCGCGCTGGGCCAGGCCCGCAGTGCCGGCATCATCCTGCTGTGCGCGCCGTTCGCCATGGTGGGCGGCATCGCCGCTTTGCATCTGGCACACATCGAGCTGTCCATCAGCGCGGCCATCGGCTTTATCGCCTTGCTGGGTCAGGTGGCCCTGGCGGGCTTGCTGGTGGTCTCTGCGGTCGAGGATTTGCGCCGCCAGGGCATGCCCTTGATGCAGGCGCTGATCGAAGGTGCAGCCGAGCGCATGCGCTCCATCATTCTGGTGGCGTTGCTGGCGCTGCTGGGCCTGCTGCCCATGGCACTGTCTACCGGCGTGGGTAGCGAAACCCAGCGCCCCTTTGCCTCGGTCATCGTCGGCGGCATGGTGGTGCTGCCTCTGGTGGCACTGGTGCTGCTGCCGGTGCTGTATGCCTTGCTGGGCCCCAAGAACATGTTGACGCAGGAAGAACGTGATGAAAGCGCTCAAGATGAATAAGTGGCACTCTCTGGCCATGGCCGCTGCACTGTGCTGCGGTGCTTTCAGCGGCACAGGCCATGCTGCCGAGACTATGGATGCAGCCGCGCAGGGCAATGCTGCAGCGGGCCGTATGGCGGCCCCTGCACAGCCTGTGACCCTGCAGGAATATCTGCGCATCGTCGTGCAGAACCAGCCCAATCTGGCGGCAGATCGCATGCAGCTGGATCTGGCCAAGGCAGACAGCAAGACGGCTGCCACCATACCCAATCCCGCCATGCACTACTCCAGCAAGCGCGGAGAAAAGGAATGGGGTGTGGAGCAGGCCATCCCCATCTTCGGCCAGCGCGGCATGCGCATCGAGAATGCCAGGCTGGGCGAGAAGGCCGCTGCGGCCAATGCCGATGTGGCAGTCGCCGTCACCATGAGCGATGCAGCCCATGCCTTCAATGAGCTGCTGGTGGCACAGCAGCGCTATCAGGTGTGGTTGGCTGCCCGTGATGAGCTGGAGAAGGCAGGCAATATCGTCAAGGGCCAGATCGAAGCCGGCACGCGCAGCCGCTATGACGGCGCGCGCCTTAACCTGCAGCAGGCCCAGATGAGCATGCAGGTCAGCAAGGCTCAGGCCGCATTGCGGGATGCCGCATCGCGCGTGGCCAGCATTGCGGCCTTGCCGCAATGGCAGGTGCGTGTGGAAGGCAGCCTGCAGGCCACTGACATTCGCAAGGCAGCCAGCTACGAGCAGCTGTGGAACCTGGCGCAGACCCAGTTGCCGAGCCTGCGTGCCGCGCAGGCCGAGCTCGACAGATCGCGTCAGAAAATCAAGCTGGAGCAGCGTGAAGCATTGCCCACGCCATCCTTTGGTCTCTCCCGCATCCGCAACAGCGTGGATGGCAGCTTCAACCAGGTGGGCGTGAGCGTGGAGATCCCGCTGTTCGACCGTCGCCAGGGCCCTATCGAGCGCGCCAAGGTTGAGGCCGATCAGGCCGAACTGCGCCGTGATGCGGTCGTGCTTGCCGCTCAGTCCGAATTGCAGCGTGCCCTGCAGCAGCTGTCGCTGCGTCGAACGGCCGTGCGCGATTACGAGAAGGAAGGGCTGGCGCAGATTGCGCCACTGCACCAGATGGCACAAGACGCCTACAAGCTGGGCAAGGGTACGATTCTGGAGCTGATCGATGCGCTGGGCTCGATTACCGAGCACAGGCTGGAGCATCTGGAGCTGGTCAAGGACATGCTGGATGCCGAGTGGGAAGTGCGCCAGGCCAGCGGCGATCTGCCACAGGTGCAGCCTTGAGCGAGGCGAGGGAGATGGCACAAACCCCTGTACCACCTCCTGATGCCGCTGCGTCTCCGGCTGCGAAGGTGGAGGCAACGGCTTATAGTGTCTGTCCACCAACGGCCAGAGACAGACTCAGCATGTACCGCTACCTCATCATCGAAGACGATGCGCTCAATGCGCGTTACATCGCTGAAGGTTTGCGCCAGCAAGGCGCGCATGTCAGCGTCTGCGGTGACGGCGTTCAAGGCATTGCACAGGCCGTTGGCGAGAACTGGGATGTCATCATCCTCGACCGCATGTTGCCCAATGGCTTTGACGGGCTGCAGATTCTGCAGACACTGCGCTCCATGGGCAAACAGACGCCGGTGCTGGTGCTCAGTGCCTTGTCTGCCACGGACGAGAGAGTGCGCGGGCTCAAGGCCGGCTGCGATGACTATCTGACCAAGCCTTTTGCATTTTCCGAGCTATCGGCAAGGCTCGAAGCCCTGGTGCGTCGCGCGCAGATCCCGGCTCCCACGCGCGAGATGCAGGTGGCCGATCTGCGCGTCAACCTGATTTCACGCAGTGCCGAGCGTGCCGGCCAGCCGCTTTCGCTGCAGCCGCGCGAGTTCCGTCTGCTGGCGTTTCTCATGCAGCATGCGCACCAGATCGTCACGCGCACCATGTTGCTGGAGTCGGTCTGGGATTACCGCTTCGATCCGCAGACCAATGTGATCGATGTGCACATCAGCCGCCTGCGCAGCAAGGTGGACAAAGGCTTTGCCACGCCTCTCATCCATACCGTGCGCGGTGTGGGCTACAGCCTTTCGGACCAGCCGCAAGACCTGCCCGAGGTGGTCTGATGATGCGCTCCAGACCCTGGAGTTCGCTGGCCTTCAGACTGGCACTCAGCTATGGCGGCCTCCTGGTTCTGACCATGGCCATTGTGCTGGCCGTCTTCTATGTGCAGACCGTGGGCGTGGTGCGGGTGAGGCTCGACAAGCAGGCCGAAAACCATGTGCGCAGACTGACCGAGCACTCGGCCAAATACGGCCCCGGAGCGCTGGAGAGCGAGATACTGCAGACCATTCGTGACGGAGTGAATACCGACACGGAAATCCTCATTCTCATGAACCCGCAAGGCGAGACCATTGTCAGCAATGCCGAGGTCTATCCTCCGCGCAAGCTCAGCATCATGGGCGTGCGCGAGCTGACCGTGAAGCGCAACGGGCGGCTGATGGTGGGCCGGGTTGCCGTGGTCGAAATGCCCAATGGCAATCTGCTGGCCGTGGGCAGCGACATGCAGCTGCAGCGTGATATGGAAGAGCTGTTCGGTCAGGCCAGCTTGCTGGCAGCCGTCGCGGCCTGCATCATGGCCCTGATAGGTGCCATGGTCTTCAGGCGTGTGGTGGATGAGCGCGCGGCCGCCATTCGCAACACTATGTCGCGCGTTGCGGCGGGCGATTTGCGCCAGCGCATTCCGGTCGATCAGCGCGGTGATGAATTCACGCTGCTCAACCGTGATATCAACACCATGCTCGATCGGCTCGAACAGTTGATGGAAGGCATACGCCATGTCTCCAACAGCATTGCGCACAACCTCAGAACGCCGCTGACGCGCATATTGCTGCGCCTGCGAAACGCACAGCAGGCCAGCCCCGAAATGCAGTCCGCCACGCTGGCGCTGGTGGCCGAAGAAGTCGCTGAACTCGGTGTGGTGTTCGAGAAGCTCTTGCAGATTGCCGAAGTGGAAAGCGGGGCCAGCCGCAAGAGCTTTGCACCGGTTGACCTGCAGGCCTTGCTGGTCGATGTGGTGGACTTTTACGAGCCGCTGGTGGAGGACGCTGGCGGCATTCTCAGGCTGGATGTGCAGCAAGGTGTGCAGGCCCTGGGCGATGGCGACCTGTTGGCCAGTGCCGTTGCCAATCTTGTTGATAATGCTATCAAATACGGAGCATCATCCGATGATGTTCATGGTGCTGACGTGCTGCTGCGTGCCGCCCCAGCGCAGGAGCAGGGCAGCGATGGAGCATGGGGGGTGGAAATCACCGTGCAGGACCAGGGACCGGGCGCAGATCCTCAGACGCTGGAGAAAATGACCACCCGTTTCTATCGCGCAGAATCGGATCGTCCGGGCTACGGACTGGGTCTGGCCAGCGTGCTGGCCATTGTCCAGCTGCATGGCGGCAGGCTCAGTTTTCACAACGCCCATCCAGGCATGGTGGCGCGCATCTGGCTGCCTGCAGTGGCTGATGTCTGAAGCGCTGCCGCGACGCTTTCAGATCTGCGAAAGCGCCTTGTTGCCGTAGGCACAGAACCCAGGTTTGGGCCCCTTCTTGGGATGCAATCTGCAGGTCTCCGGGCGCTTTTCATAGACCGTGCAGCGGCGCGTGTTCTTGTCCAGGAAATTGCAGTCGCCGCCTGCCCGGCGGGCCATGGTGAAGATCTCGTGCTTGGGGTTGAAGTGGTCGATCAGGCGCATCTTCAGCAGCCGCTTGGCGATCAGCTTGGGTTCGATGTTTTCGACCTCGAACGGGTCCACCAGCTCCAGGCGCACCAGATCCGGCAGGCGTACCTCCAGCGGCATGGTGCAGCAATTGGCCGCGCAGCTGTCACACATGCCGGCCTTGTACTTGCTCCAGGTTTCCAGGCGGTCGACGTCAACAATGCGGATGGAGGATTTCATTTCGGGTGGGCACTTCTGGGAGAAGCGCGATGCTGCCATGAGATGTCGATGTCTGCCTTGCGTCATTGCTATGAGCAGACCCGGCTCATGGGATTGAGCCGGTTGCGCAGCAGCCTACACTGCACAGGCATATCACCATCCACGGGAGAACGATTTTGGCAAGCCAAACCACGCTTTACTACGCAGCTGGCACCTGCGCGCAGGCCGTACTGATTGCGCTTTATGAGGCCGATGCCCAGTTCACGCTCAAGACGCTGAGCTTTGCCGACAACGAGCAGCGCAGCCCAGAATACCTGAGCATCAATCCCAAGGGCAGAGTGCCCGCGCTGGCCACGGAGCGCGGCGTGCTGACCGAGACTCCCGCGCTGCTGCTGTATGTGGCGCAGACCCATCCGCAGGCAAGGCTGGCGCCGCTCGATGATCCCTTCGCGCTGGCGCAGATGCAGGAATTCAATGCCTATCTGGCATCGACCGCGCACATCGCTCACGCCCATCGCCCGCGCGCCTCGCGCTGGGCCGACGACGAGGCCGCCCAGGCCGCCATGCGCGCCAAGGTGCCGCAGAACATGCGCGAATGCTTTGCGGTGATCGAACAGCACTATCTGGGCGACAAGACCTGGGTGATGGGCGAGCAGTTCACCGTGGCCGACGGCTATCTCTACACCGTGGCCGGCTGGCTCAAGGGCGACGGAGTGGACATTGCCGAGTTCCCGCGCGTGGCGGCCCATTTCGAGCGCGTGAAGGCCAGGGCTTCGGTGCAGAGGCTGGGCTGACAGTATTTCAAATGTCTGACGTGAAGGGATAAGAAATACGCATGCCAGCGTATCGGTGAATTGCCATAGCGCTTGTGACGAGGGCTGTGGCAGGCCTGATTGCGTCCCAATGGGAGAGGGCCATAGGCTCTCTTCGCGGTACGCGATAGCGCGATCACTCGCTCAAAAAAGTAGGCCAGGAGATCATGGGTCTGAGCCAGGCTGGCACCTACAGGGTCCAGGCCATGGGTAGTGGACCGGTGCCGGAAAAGGAAAAAAGCCTATTCGGCAGAAATCATCGAAAAGGTGAATGGCCCGTTTGAGGTCGAATTGAACGACGGCGACCAACTTCTGGATGTCAGTGGTGTGCGCAAGGGCCTGTTGTTGGAAGATCAGATGCTGATCAAGCGATCTCCTGGTAGCCGCTAACCGCGCTATCAGATCCATGGGCTTGGCGCTCTTAGCGCCGGCCATAGTGGCAGGCGTATGCCTGGTCCTTGACCTTCCCGGGGTCTCAAGAACCACACTCCCCTTGGCGCAAATGCATGAGCCATTGCGTGCGCTAGACATTTTCACACTGCTTTTTATCCGTGACACGGTACTTCTCATCCCCATTTGGGGCTAGGGAAAACTATGATTTTGGATATATTTATTTTTAAAGTAATGCGTGCCATATTCATCCAAAATCATAAACGCCCGTTCCCACGCGGGCCCTGTGAAGGATCTTGCGATGGCAGAACGCTCGTTTGTCGAAGAGGTCAAGAAGCTCCGTCTGGGTGCCGGCGAGGTATTCCACGGTGAAGGCATCCTGGCAGTGACCAAGGCGCTGCTGGAGTCCGGCGTGAACTACGTCGCGGGCTACCAGGGCGCACCTATCTCGCATTTGATGGACGTGCTGGCCGATGCCCAGGACATCCTGATCGAGCATGGCATCCGCTTCGAGAACAGCGCCAGCGAGGCCACGGCCGCCGCGACGCTGGCCGCGTCGGTCAACTACCCGCTGCGCGGCGCGGTGACCTTCAAGGCCACGGTGGGCACGAACGTGGCCTCCGATGCGCTGGCCAACCTGGCCTCGGGCGGCGTCAAGGGCGGGGCGCTGGTCATCGTGGGCGAGGACTACGGCGAGGGCTCGTCCATCATGCAGGAGCGCAGCCACGCCTTTGCGATGAAGTCGCAGATCTGGATGCTCGATCCGCGCCCCAACCTGCCGAGCATTGTGCAGGCGGTGAAGGACGGCTTCGAGCTGTCCGAGGCCAGCAACACGCCGGTGATGCTGCAGCTGCGCATCCGCGCCTGCCACGTGCATGGCCGGTTCACTGCCAGCGACAACCGCCGCCCCTCCTACACCATCGAGCAGGCCATGGCCCGGCCGCAGCGCGATGTGGACCGCATCGTGCTGCCGCCGGCCAGCTTCCTGCACGAGCAGGAGAAGGTCAAGCAGCGCTGGCCCGCTGCCGTGCGCTTCATTGAGGAGCGCGGCCTCAACGAGTTCTTCGCCGAGGGTGCCGGCGACGTCGGCATCGCCTGCCAGGGCGGCAGCTACAACACCCTGATCCGGGCGCTGCAGCAGCTCGACCTGGCCGATGCTTACGGCAACACGCAGATTCCGCTGTATGTGATGAACGTGGCTTACCCGCTGGTGGACAACGAGCTGCTGCGTTTCAGCGAAGGCAAGCGTGCCCTGCTGGTGGTGGAGGAGGGCCAGCCCAACTTCGTCGAGCAGAACGTGGCGACCATCCTGCGCCAGGCCAGCTCGGCCACCCAGCTGCACGGCAAGGATGTGCTGCCGGTCGCAGGCGAATACACCACGGCCGCTTTGCTCAAGGGTCTGCGCGCCTTCCTCGAGATGCATGGCAAGCTGCAGCCGCAGCCCGCTGCGCGCAAGATCATTCCGCTGACACCCGTGCCGCCCGAACCGGAGCACCCCATTGAGGCCAGCGTGCAGGCGCGCCCGCCGGGCTTTTGCACCGGCTGCCCCGAGCGGCCCATCTTCACCGCGATGAAGCTGGTTGAGCGTGAGCTGGGCGAACACCATGTCAGCGCCGACATCGGCTGCCATCTGTTCTCCATCCTGCCGCCTTTCAACCTGGGCAACACCACGATGGGCTATGGCCTGGGTGCTGCGGGCGCGGCGGCCTTCAACCCTCCGAAGCAGCAGGAGGGCGGCAAGCGCGTGATCTCGGTCATGGGCGACGGCGGCTTCTGGCACAACGGCCTGACCAGCGGCATTGCCAATGCGGTGTTCAACCAGAGCGACAACCTGACCATCGTCGTCGACAACAGCTACACCTCGGCCACGGGCGGGCAGGACATCCTCTCGTCGGCGGCGCAAAACCCCACGCGCAGCACCAACCATGCGATAGAGAAGGCGGTGCGTGGCGTGGGCGTGAACTGGGTCAAGACGGTGTGCCGCACTTACGACCTGAAGGCCATGGTCGGCACGTTGCGCGAAGCACTGACCACCAAGGAGCAGGGGCCCAAGGTGCTGGTGGCGCAGAGCGAGTGCATGCTCAACAAGCAGCGCCGCATCAAGCCGCAGCAACGCGCCGCCGTGGCACGCGGCGAGCGCGTGGTGCGCGAGCGCTTCGGCGTCGACTCTGACACCTGTACGGGAGACCACTCGTGCATCCGGCTCTCGGGCTGCCCCTCGCTGTCCATCAAGCCCAACCCCGATCCGCTGCGCACAGACCCGGTGGCGACCGTCATCGACAGCTGCGTGGGCTGCGGCCTGTGCGGCGAGGTTTCGCATGCTGCCGTGCTCTGCCCCTCGTTCTACCGCGCGCAGATCGTGAGCAACCCCACGCGCTGGGATCGCTTGCGCCAGTGCCTGCGTAGCGCCGTCATCGGCTGGTTGCAGAGCCGCGACCAGCGCCGTCTCGAGCGCCATGCTTTCTGACACCGTCATGAAAACCATCCAACCCATCAAGATTGCGATCCTCGCCATGGGCGGCGAGGGCGGCGGCGTGCTGGCCGACTGGATCGTCGACCTCGCGGAGCACAACGACTACATCGCCCAGACCACGTCGGTGCCCGGTGTGGCGCAACGCACCGGCGCCACCATCTACTACGTCGAGCTATTCCCGGCTTCGCTGTCGCGCCGCGACGGGGCGCAGCCGGTGCTGGCGCTGATGCCGCTGCCGGGCGACGTGGACGTGGTGCTGGCCTCCGAGCTGATGGAGGCAGGCCGCGCCGTGCAGCGCGGCCTGGTCACCGCGGACCGCACCACGCTGATCTCCTCCACGCACCGCGTCTATGCCATCGCCGAGAAGACGGCCATGGGCGACGGCCGCGTGGATGACGCCAGCCTGCTGGCCCATGCCGAGCGTGCCTCCAAGCGCTTCGTGCGCTTCGATATGGCCGAGGCCGCGCAGGCCAGCGGCAGCGTGGTCAGCGCCGTGCTGTTCGGCGCGCTGGCCGGCACCGGCGTACTGCCCTTCAGCCGCACGCAGTTCGAGGCCACGATCGAGCGCGGTGGCGTGGGCGTCAAGGCCAGCCTCAAGGCTTTCGGCGGTGCCTGCGATCAGGCGCAGCAGGCGGACAGCGCATCGCCTGCAACGGCAACAGCCGCAGCCGCCGTGGCCACGCCGCGCGATCCCCGGGTGGCGGCGCTGCTGCAGCGCGTGGAGCAGGGCTTTGCGGTCGACGCTCGCCCGGTGATCATCGAGGGCGTGCGCCGCATGCTCGACTACCAGGACCCGGGCTATGCCGCGCTGTACCTTGACCGCCTGGCGCGGGTGCAGGCGCTGGCCGAAGGCTCCGGCCTGCTGCTGCGCGAGACGGCGCGCCATCTCGCGCTGTGGATGAGCTACGAGGACACCATCCGCGTGGCCGACCTGAAGACGCGCGCCAGCCGCTTTGCCCGCGTGCAGTCCGAGGTGGGCGTGCAGCAGGGCCAGCAGCTCGCGATCAATGAATTCATGCATCCGCGCATCGAGGAAATTTGCGAAACCCTGCCCACCGGTCTGGGCCGCTGGCTGGCGCGCCCGCATGCAGTGCACCGCCTGTTGGCGCGCTTCACGCGGGAGGGCCGAGTGGTCACCACCAGCTCGCTGCGCGGCTATCTGCTGCTGTGGGGCTTGTCGCGCCTGCGCGGCATCCGGCGCAGTACGCTGCGCTACCAGATGGAGAGCGCGAACATCGAGCAGTGGCTGGCGCACATCGAAACGGCGGCCGGTCACAACCCGGCCCTTGCCGTGGAGGTGGCGCAGTGCCAGCGCCTCGTCAAGGGCTACAGCGACACGCATGCGCGTGGCCTGTCCAACTACCTGCGGCTGATGGATGCAGTGCGCGGTGCGGGCCAGCGCCTGGCTCCGGCCACGCTGCGCGAACTGCGCGAGGCCGCGCTGGCCGATGAGCATGGCAAGGCATTGCATGACGCACTCGCGCGCCATGCGCTGGCTTGAAGGAGAACCTCCATGGAAACGATTGCTGTCGAAGTCGTCGCCGCCGACCAACTGAATCCGCTGATCCGCCGTTTCACGTTGCGCGCGGCGGATGGCAGCCCGCTGCCGGGCTTTGCCGCAGGCGCCCATGTGCGTGTGCAGGTAGGGCTGCCGGGCAAGGCTCAGGGTGAGGTGCGGGACTGGCGCCACTACTCGCTGGTGAACACCGATGCCAGCGCCGATACCGGCCTGCCGCAGCCGCACTACACCATCGCGGTGCGCCGCGAGGACGAGGGCCGTGGAGGCTCGCGCTGGATGCATGGGCTGCAGCCGGGCCAGTGCATCGCGATCGAGCCGCCGAAGAACGATTTTCCGCTCGGCGCGCATGCCGGCTGCGCGGTGCTGGTGGCCTGCGGCATCGGCATCACGCCGCTGGCCAGCATGGCGGCTGCACGCCGTGCCGCCGGCCTGCCGGTGCGCATGCTGTATGCGGGCCGCAGTCGGGGGCTGATGGCCTTCCTGCCAGAGCTGCAGGTCCTATTGGGCGAGTCGCTGGCCCTGCACGCCGACGAAGACCAGGGCGCGCCGCTGGACGTGGCGGCGCTGCTGGACGGCTGCGCCGGCGAGGACCAGCTCTACGTCTGCGGCCCCCGCGTGATGCTCGACGCCGTGCTGGCGGCCACCGATGCGCGCGGCTGGCCGCGCGAGCGCGTGCATTTCGAGCTGTTCACCGCGCCGGTCGCAGCCGTGGGCGACCAGGCCATCGACCTGGTGCTGGCGCAGAGTGGCAAGCAGCTCAGGGTGCCGGCAAGCCAGTCCATCCTCGACTGCCTGATCGAGCACGGCTGCGACCCGCTGTTCGACTGCAAGCGCGGCGAATGCGGCGTCTGTGCCGCAGGGGTGATCGAGGGCGAGATCGACCACCGCGATGCCGTGCTCAGCGCCGCCGAGCGCGCCGGCGGCAAGGTGATGCAGATCTGTGTCTCGCGCGCCCGCAGTGCGCGGCTGGTGCTCGACCTCTGAGCCCGCGCCCTTTCCTTTCCTTCCTCCCCACCGACCCGCTTCCAGGAGTCCCGCGATGAAATCCACCATGCTGTCCCGTCGCCAAGTGCTTTCTCTGCTGCCGATGGCCGTGGCGCCCTCGCTGGCCCTGGCCGATGGCAAGCCCATCGAATGGGTGGTCGGCTACGCTCCTGGCGGTGGCTCCGACGCCGTGGCGCGCATGCTGGCCGAAGCCATGAGCCGGTCTATGGGCCAGTCCATCATCGTCATCAACAAGCCCGGCGCTGGCTCGAACATCGCGGGCGACTACGTGGCCAAGTCGCGCGATGCCGAGCACATGGTGTTCACCGGGGACTCGGCCGTGATCGCCGCCAACCCTTTCCTCTACAGCAAGCTGACCTACAACGCGGAGAAGGACTTCGCGCCGGTGGGCACCATCGCCCGCTTCCCGCTCGTGCTGGTCGTGCATCCGAACGCCAAGCCCCGTAACCTCAAGGACTTCCTGGCCTGGGTGCGCAGCGATCCTGCGGGCATGAGCTACGGTAGCCCCGGCACCGGCAGCCCGCACCACCTGGCGACTGAGCTGTTCCGCCAGCAGATTGGCCTGACGCTGACGCATGTCCCCTACCGCGGCGCCGCGCCGGCCATCGCCGACGTGGTTGGCGGGCAGCTGCCCTTCATGTTCGTCGACACCTCCAGCGGCGGCGCCTTCATCACCTCCGGCAAAGTGCGTGCCATCGGCGTGGCCAGCGCCAAGCGCCTGGCTACCATGCCTGACATCCCCACGCTGTCCGAGCAGGGCCTGTCCGGCTTCGAGGCCTCGGCCTGGCAGGCACTGGTGGCGCCTGCCGGCGTCAGCGCCGCGACGGTGAAGACGCTGAACAAGCACCTGGTGGACGTGCTGAACTCCACCGACATCCGCGCCCGCATGCAGACGCTGGGCATCGAGCCGCTGCCCGGCACGCCGCAGGAGCTGGCCCGCTTCGCGGCCCAGGAGCGCGAGCGCTGGGGCCGCGTGGTGCGCGAAGCCAACATCAAGCTGGACTGAGGGAGGCGCAATGTCCGAATACCGCGACAACCCGGCAGCCATCCGCGCCCTGGTGCGCGACACCGAAGTGCACAAGGACTGCTACATCCATCCCGAGATCTTTGCGCTGGAGATGGAGCAACTGTTCACCAACACCTGGATCTACGTCGGCCACGCCAGCCAGGTGCCCCAGCCGGGGGACTATTTCGCGACCACCGTGGGAGACCAGCCAGTGGTCATGGTGCGCCACACCGACCAGAGCATCAAGGTGTTGTACAACCGCTGCGCGCACAAGGGAGTGAAGGTGGCGCCCGATGGCTGCGGCAGCACGGGCAAGTTTTTCCGCTGCCCCTACCACGCCTGGACCTACCGCACCGACGGCCAGCTGTTGTCCATCCCGCTGAAGAAGGGCTACGAGAACACCGGCCTGGAAAGCTGCGAGGCCAGCAAGGGCCTGGCCGCCGTGGGCGCGGTGCAGGTGTACCGCGACTTCGTCTTCTGCCGGCTGAGCCCCGAGGGCATGGGCTTCGAGGAATTCTTCGGCCCTTCGCTGTCCACGTTGGACAACATGGTCGACCGCTCCCCCGAGGGTCAGCTCGAGGTGGCCGGCGGCGTGATGCGCTACCTGCACCGCTGCAACTGGAAGATGCTGGTCGACAACCAGACCGACACCTGCCACCCCATGGTCGCGCACGAGTCCTCGGCCGGCACGGCCGTCAAGGTCTGGGAGAGCGCGCCGGAGGGCACGCCCAAGCCCATGGCGGTGGAGCTGTTCGCGCCTTTCGTAAATCCCTACGAGTTCTTCGAGAACATGGGCATCCGCGTCTGGCCAAACGGCCACGGCCACACCGGCGTCAGCGACTCCATCCACGCGGCCTATTCGCCCGCGCCCGGCTACCGGGAGAGCATGGTCGCCACCTATGGCGAGGAGCGCGCCAACGCCATCCTGAGCGACGTGCGCCACAACACCGTGTACTTCCCCAACATCATGGTCAAGGGCCCTATCCAGACGCTGCGCATCTTCCGCCCGCTGGCGGCCGATCGCACGCTGGTGGAGAGCTGGACCTTCCGCCTCGTGGGCGCGCCGGACCTGCTGCTGGAGCGCACGCTGATGTACAACCGCCTGGTCAATGCGCCCACCTCGGTGGTCGGCCACGACGACCTGGAGATGTACGAGCGCGCCCAGCAGGGCCTGGCCTCGCGCGGCTCGCAATGGGTGAACGTGGGCCGGCTGTTCGATCCCGCCGAAAAGGCCCGGGAAGACGGGCAGGAAGGGGCCGTGACCAATGGCACCAACGAATGGCAGATGCGCAGTCAGATGCGTGCCTGGGCGCGTTTCATGACGGCCGGCATGCGCGAAGGAGCCCAGGCATGAGCAACGTACCCACCGACCCGCAGCTCATCGACTTCGTGCTCGACGAGGCGGCCCTGCTCGACGAGCAGCGCTGGGGCGACTGGCTGGCCCTGTTCACCGAGGACGGCCACTACTGGATGCCGCTGGCCCACGGCCAGACCGATCCGCGGCTGCATGCCTCGCTGCTGTACGAGGACCGGCTGCTGCTGCAGGTGCGCATAGAGCGCCTTCGCGGCGCGCGCACCTTCTCGCAGCAGCCCATCAGCCGCTGCCACCACCTGCTGCAGACGCCACGCGTGACGGCGCGCGACGATGCGGCCGGCACCTATACCTGCCGCACGGCGTTCCACTACATCGAGACACGCCAGGACGAGCAGACGCTGTACGCCGGCTGGGCCAGCCACGAGCTGGTGCGGCAGGCCGACGGCGCGCTGCGTATGCGGCTCAAGCGCGTGGACCTGGTGAACTGCGATGCCGCTTTCGGCAACATGCAACTCTTCATGTGAGGCCCGCGATGCCTGCTGCCATTTCCGCCATAGAAACCTTCGCGCCCGCAGGACGTACGCTGCCGGCGATGCTGGCGCACCAGTGCCAGCGATTTGCGGAGCGCACGCTGCTCGTCGCAGGCGATGCCCGCTGGCGCTACGCCGACGCGCTGCGCACCGCCCAGGCTATGGGCGCGGTGCTGCAGGCCGCCGGCATCCGTGCCGGCGACCGCGTGGCGCTGATGTGCGGCAACCGTGCCGAGTTCCTGCAGGTCTTCCTGGGCTGCGCCTGGATCGGCGCCGTCACCGTGCCGGTCAACACCGCCGCGCGCGGTGCCACGCTGCGGCACATCCTGGCCAACTCGGGCGCCCGGCTGTTCGTGGCCGAGGCCGAAGGGCTGGCGGCGCTGCGCGGGTTGGAAGACCGTGATGGTCTGCCACTGGAGCGCGTATGGCGCATAGACGCGCCGCAGGAACCCGGCACCGAGCCTTTCCCTGCGCCGGGCGATGCGCTGGTGGATGCCGCATCAGTGCAGCCTGGTGACACGCTGGCCATCCTCTACACCTCGGGCACGACGGGTCTCTCGAAGGGCGTGTGCTGCCCGCATGCGCAGTTCTACTGGTGGGGCCGGCATACCGCCGAGCTGCTGGAGTTGGGTGATGGCGAGGTGCTGCTGACCACGCTGCCGCTGTTCCACACCAACGCGATGAACGCCTTCTTCCAGGCGCTGCTGACCGGCTCCACGCTGGTGGTCGAGAAACGCTTCTCGGCCTCGGGCTTCTGGGCCGCGCTGGTGCGGCACCAGGCCACGGCCACCTATGTGCTGGGCGCGATGGTGCCCATCCTGCTGTCCAAGGACGCGACGCCGCACGACCGCGCGCACCGTGTGCGCATTGCATTGGCGCCCGGCGTGCCGCCGCGCTTCCATGCGCAGTTCAGCGAGCGCTTCGGCATGCGCCTGCTCGACGGCTATGGCTCCACCGAGAGCAACTTCGTCATCGGCCTTGATGCCGAGCAGCGCCCCGGCAGCATGGGCCGCATCGTGCCGGGCTTCACCGCCCGGGTGGCCGACGAGCACGACGAGGACGTGCCGACTGGCACGCCCGGCGAGCTGCTGCTGCGCGCCGACGAGCCTTTCGCCTTCGCCACCGGCTATTTCGGCATGGCAGACAAGACCGTGGAAGCCTGGCGCAACCTGTGGTTCCACACGGGCGACCGCGTGGTGCGCGATGCCGACGGCTTCTTCACCTTCCTCGACCGGCTCAAGGACGCTATCCGCCGCCGCGGCGAGAACATTTCATCCTACGAAGTGGAGCAGGTGCTGCTCAGCCACCCGGCCGTGGCCGTGGCGGCGGTGTTTCCGGTGAAGAGCGAGCTGGCCGAGGACGAGGTCATGGCCGCCATCGTGCCGCGCGAAGGCGCCGCGCTGGATCCGGTGGATCTGGTGCGTTTCTGCGAGCCGCGCATGGCGTATTTCGCGGTGCCGCGCTACCTCGAATTCATGGCCGTGCTGCCCGCCACCGAGAACGGCAAGGTGCAGAAGTTCAAGCTGCGCGAGCGCGGCATCACCGAGCAGACCTGGGACCGCGATGCGGCCGGCATCCAGCTCAAGCGCTGACCCCGAAGGAGCTTCCATGCGAGTTTTGCCCTTCCTGAAACGATCTTTGGCCCTGCTGCTGTGCAGCGCCTGCCTGGTCTGCGGCGTGGCGGCGCAGGATGCCTATCCCGGCAAGCCTATCCGCATCATCGTGCCCTTTCCGCCCGGCGGCGGCAGCGACCTGGTGGCCCGCGCCGTGGCGGCGCGCCTCGGTGAGCGCTGGAAGGTGCCCGTCATGGTGGACAACAAGCCCGGCGGCAACACCATCATCGCTGCCGAGGCGGCCGCCAAGGCGGCGCCCGACGGCTACACGCTGTTCGTGGCCATCGATTCCACGCTGGCCATGAACCAGAGCCTGTACGGCAAGCTGCCCTACGACCCGGCCAGGAGCTTCGCGCCGGTGACGCTGGCCATCACCATGCCCATGGTGCTGGCGGCGCACCCGTCGGTCAGTGCGCGCACGGTGTCCGAGTTGCTGGTGGCGGCGCGCGCACAGCCCGGCAAGCTGGCCTATGCGCATGGCGCCATGCCGGCGCAGGTGGCGGGTGAGGTCTTCAAGAGCGCCACCGGCGCGGACCTGCTGGCCGTGCCCTACAAGGGCGGCGCGCCAGCGATGACGGATACGGTGGGCGGCCAGGTGCCGCTGATCTTCGATGCGCTGGGCCCGGCCATGCCCTACATCAAGGGCGGCAAGGTGCGGGCGCTGGCGGTGACTAGCGCGCAGCGCAACCCGCTGCTGCCCGACGTCCCCACGCTGGCCGAATCCGGCGTTCCCGGCGTCGATCTGCTGACCTGGATCGGCTTCGTGGTGCCGGCCGGCACGCCCCAGCCCGTCATAGCCAAGCTGCACCAGGAATTGGCCAGCATCCTGCAGATGCCGCAGACGCGCGAGCTGTTGTCCGGCGTGGGCATGACGGTGGTGGCCGGCACACCCGAGCAGTTCGCGCAGACCATCCAGGGCGACACCCAGAAATTCGGTCGCATCATCCGCGCGGCCGGCATCAGGCTGGACTGAACATGACCGCATACATCCGACGCAGGGGCTACGAGGGCGTGGCGCTGGCCGTGCCCGTCACCGTGCCCTACGAGCGCTACTCCATCCGGGGCGCGCACTGGTTCCTGGGCCAGGCCGTGCGTGGCCTGCTGCAGGGCAGCGGGCTGGCCAAGGAGCAGATCGACGGCCTCACGGTCAGCAGCTTCTCGCTGGCGCCCGACACGGCCGTGGGCGTGACCCAGCACCTGGGCCTGTCGCCGCGCTGGCTGGACCACATCCCCACCGGCGGCGCCTCGGGCGTGATGGCGCTGCGGCGCGCGGCCCGCGCCGTGCAGTGCGGTGACGCCGAGGTGGTGGCCTGCGTGGCGGCCGACACCAACCATGTGGATTCGTTCCGCCAGACGCTGGGCGCGTTCAGCGACTTCGCCCGCGACGCGAGCTACCCCTACGGCGCAGGTGGGCCGAACTCCATGTTCGCCTTCATCACCGCGAGCTATATGCGCCGCTACGGCGCGCAGCGCGAGGATTTCGGCCGCATCGCGGTGGCCCAGCGGGCGAACGCGCTGCGCAACCCCAACGCACTGTTCAAGAAGCCGCTGACTCTCGATGAGTACATGGCGGCGCGGCCGATCTCCGATCCCATACACCTGTTCGACTGCGTCATGCCCTGCGCCGGCGCCGAGGCCTTCCTGGTGATGGCGCCCGAGCGAGCGCGCGACCTGGGGCTGCCTCACGTGCTGCTGCGCGGCGCGATCGAGCGCCACAACGCCTATGCCGACGACCCGGTGATGCTGCGCGGCGGCTGGCGCGTGGACTGCGCCGATCTGTATGCCCAGGCCGGCTTCGCGCCGCAGGACATCGACCTGCTGCAGACCTACGACGACTACCCGGTGATCGCGATGATGCAGATAGAGGACCTGGGCTTCTGCGACAAGGGCGAGGGCCCGGCCTTCGTGCGCGAGCACGACCTGACCCATGCCGGCGACTTTCCGCACAACACCAGCGGCGGCCAGCTCTCCTGCGGCCAGGCGGGTGCGGCCGGCGGCTTTCTCGGCATGACGGAGACTCTGCGCCAGCTCACCGGCCAGGCCGGCGAGCGCGGCGTGGCGGGCGCGCGCACCGGGTTGGTGGGAGGCCTCGGCATGGTGACCTACGACCGCTGCCTGTGCACTGGGGCGGTGATCCTGGAGACAAGCGAATGAAAAATGACCCCCACGCTCCCCACTCCGTGTGGTCGCTGCCCCACGAGGGGGTGCGGCGCTCTCCTTGGGGCGGCCCGGCGGAGGCGCCATGACCATGCCCTTCATCAAGCCCCCGCGCAAGAACCCGGTGCTGCGCACCCCGCAGATCAACCTGCCGCCAGCCGCGCGCGGCCGTGTGGCGCTGGGCCTCACCGCTGCGGCGGCCGAAGGCCGCTTCGCGCTGCAGGTCTGCGCCGACTGCGGTGCCGTGCAATACCCGCCGCGCGAGGCCTGCCACCGCTGCCTGTCGCCCGATCTGCCGTGGCGGCCGCAAAGCGGCGCAGGCGAGCTGCTGGCCATGACCACGCTGGCCCACAGCAACGACCTGTATTTCCGCGAGCGCCTGCCCTGGCGCCTGGGCATGGTGCGGCTCGACGCAGGCCCCAGCGTCATGGTGCACCTGCATGGCGAGGTGGGCGAGGCCCCGGCGCGCGTGCGTGTCGGCGCGCGGCTCGACCGCGCCGGCCAGGCGGTGCTGATCGGATACCCCGAGAAAGGAACGGAGAACATGGCTGACGACCCCATGCTGCGCGAGATGGCCAGCGACCCCAAGTACCGCAAGGTGCTGGTGACGGACGGCAAGTCCGCCACCGGCCAGGCCGTGGCCCATGCCATGGTCAAGGCCGGTGCCGACCTCGTCTGGGTGGGCCACGCCGAGCCCTGGAAAAAGCTACCGGGCCTGGCGGAGCTGGCAGCCCTGCCGCAGGTCGCGCTGGTGCCGCTGGACGTGACCGACGAGCGCTCGGTCAGCACCCTGGCCGGCCAGATCGGCGGCAAGGTCGACATCGTGGTCAACACCGCCGAGCTGCACCGCGGCTTCGGCATCGCGGCGCGGCGCGGCACCGACGTGGCCAAGGCCGAGATGGAGGTCAACTACATCGGCCTGCTGCGGCTGGCGCAGTGCTTCGGCCCGGGGCTCAAGGGCCGCGCGGCCGACGGCGCTACGCATGCCACGGCCTGGGTCAACCTGCTGTCGATCTATGCGCTGGCCAACTTCCCGCCCCACGGCACCTTCTCGGCCTCCAAGGCTGCGGCGCTGTCGCTGGCGCAGTGCCTGCGCGCCGAGATGCGGCCCGCGGGCATCCGCGTGGTCAACGTCTTTCCCGGCCCCATCGACGACGAATGGAACCAGAACCTGCCGCCGCCGAAGCTGGCGCCGGCCGCGCTGGCCTCGGCCATCGTGAAGGCGCTGAAGGACGGCGTGGAAGACATCTACCCCGGCGACGTTGCCCAGGAATGGCTGGAACGCTGGCGCCACAACCCCAAGGTACTGGAGCGCGAAATCGCCGCCGGAGGATATTGACATGCAGACCCCCCTCGAACTCCTCGGCGGCATGGCGCTTGCCATCGCCACTGGCCGCATCCGCATCGTCGACCTGACGCAGACGCTGAGCCCGGACTTCCCCGCCATCGCGCTGCCGCCCGAGATGGGCCAGTGCCAGCCCTTCCGCATCGAGCAGATCTCGGCCTACGACGAGCGCGGCCCCGGCTGGTACTGGAACAACTTCTCCTGCGGCGAGCACACGGGCACGCACTTCGACGCGCCCATCCACTGGATCTCGGGCCGCGACCTGCCCAACAACGCGGTGGACAACATCCCGCCGCAGCACTTCATCGCGCCGGCCTGCGTGATCGACTGCAGCGCCCAGGCGTCGGCCGACCCCGACTACCTGATGGGCGTGGCCGACATCGAGCGCTTCGAGGCCGCGCACGGCCGCATCCCCGAGGGCCACTGGGTGCTGATGCGCACCGACTGGGCGCGGCGCTGGTCGCAGGCGCGCGATGCCGAGGCCTTCCAGAACTTCGACGCCAGCGGCCAGCACACGCCGGGGCCGGACACAGAGGCCGTGCGCTTCCTGGTCGAGCAGCGCGGCGTGCTGGGCTTCGGCACCGAATCCATAGGCACGGACGCCGGCCAGGGCTACCACCTGCGCCCGCCGTACCCCTGCCATTCGCTGATGCACGGCGCCGGCAAGTACGGCCTGCAGTGCCTTACCAATCTCGACCAGTTGCCGCCCACCGGCGCGCTGGTGGTGGCGGCACCGCTGAAGATCGAGAACGGCAGCGGCAGCCCGCTGCGCGTGCTGGCACTGGTGGAGGGAAAGACATGAAACCCAACAAGGTTGCGGCGGTGACGGGCGGCAGCGCCGGCATCGGAAAGGTCATCTGTGAACAACTGCTGGAGCAGGGCTACGAAGTCGTCTCGCTGGCGCGGCGGCGCACCGAGATCGACCACCCCCGGCTGCACAGTATCGAGGTCGACCTGGCCGACCGCGCCGCCACGGCCGAGGCCGTGCAGGCCATGGTGCGGCGGCACGAGGTCACCACCATCGTGCACAACGCCGGTGTGATCCGCGCCGCGCTGCTGCCCGAGGTCAAGCTCGGCGACCTGGATGCGCTGGTCGACCTGCACCTGGGCTGCGCTGTGCAGATGCTGCAGGCGGCGCTGCCGGCCATGCGCGCGCGTCGGTTCGGCCGCGTCGTGCTGCTGTCCTCGCGCGCCGCGCTGGGCCTGGCCACGCGCACCAGCTACTCGGCCACCAAGGCCGGCATGCAGGGCATGGCGCGTACCTGGGCGCTGGAGCTGGCGCCCGAGGGCATCACCGTCAACGTGGTCGCGCCGGGGCCCATCCGCACCGACATGTTCTACGACGTGGTGGAGCAGGGCAGCGACCGCGAGCGCCAGCTCGCCGCCTCGGTGCCCGTACGCCGGCTAGGCGAGTCGGCCGACGTGGCGCGCGCCGTCGGCTTCTTTGCCGATGCGGCCAACAGCTTCGTGACCGGCCAGGTGCTCTACGTCTGCGGCGGCACCAGCATCGGCAGCCTGGCGCTGTAGGACCATTTCCAGGAGCATATTGATGGCCTCACGTTTTCACTATCCGCGCCGCCGAGATCTGCTGGCCTTGGCGGGGGCCATGACCATGGTCGGCACTCCGGCGCTGGCCCAGGCTGCCTGGCCCGGCAAGCCCGTACGCTTTGTTGTGGCTTTTCCTCCGGGAGGGTTGGCTGATGTGCTGATGCGCCTGCTGGTGCCTCAACTGAGCGAAGCGCTGGGTCAGCCTGTGATTATCGACAACCGTAGCGGTGCCAGCGGTAATGTCGCCGCAGTGGAGGTGGCACGCAACGGCAGCGATGGACGCACCTTCCTGGTCAACGTGACCACGCTGGAATCGGTCAATCCGTTGATGTTCGAGCGTATGCCGATCCAGCCTGCTAAGGACCTGCAGCATGTGGCGCTACTGGCCAATACCCAGTTGTTTTTGGTGACGCGGCCGACGCTGGCGCCGGACACGTTGGCCGAATTCGTGGCCTATGCGAAGGCCAACCCCGGCAAGCTCAGCTACGGATCTGCCGGCAACGGCACCACGCCGCATGTGGGCGGTGAGCTGTTCAAGCAGGCGGCGGGCATCTCCGCGGCGCACATTCCCTATCGGGGGGCAGCGCCGGCAATCCAAAGCGTGATGGCCGGCCAGGTCGACTATGCGCTGGTGCCGGGCACGGTATTTCCCAGCGTAAAGGCCGGCAAGCTCAAGCTGCTGGCCGTGGCAAGCCGACGCCGGCCATCCTATGCTGCCGATGTGTCCACGATTGAGGAGGCGGGTTTTGGCAAAGTCTACGTGGACACGCCGTTTGCGGTCTATGCGCCAGCAGCGATGCCGGCGGCCCATGTGATGCGCATGAACCGCGAACTGAACAGGCTGCTCGCGCAGCCTGTCATCAAAGCCCGGTTTGCAGAGGTCGGAGCCGAACCAATGACGCTGTCGCCAGCTGAACTGACGGCCATGGTCGGCGAGGAAGCGGCGTTGTTCGGTCCCATCGTGAGGACGCAGGGCATCAAGGCGGATTGAAGTGAATCCGCCTCTCAGCCCGGAGGCAGGTGTAGTTCGATGATGCGCCGTAGCGTGACCTTGAGCGCTTCGGCGCGCTTGAGGCCGAAGGGCTGCAGCACTCGCAGCTCGTGCTCCTTGGCCTTGCGGATCAGGTCGGCCACAATAGTCTGGCCGGCTGGCGCAATACGCACCATGGTGAGGCGCCGGTCGGTGTCGTGCGCGAAGCGCTCCACATAGCCCTTGGCTTCCATGCGATCAAGAAGGCGTGTGACGGTTGGTTGCTTGCTGACCGAGATCTGCGCCAGGCGGCCGGTGCTGATGCCGGAGGTGCCTGTCAGCGAGGCGAGGATTCGCCACTCGGTGATTGAGAAGCCCTCGGCCTCGACCACGGTATGGAATTCAGCTGAAATTAGCTTGCTGGCCTGCGCTAGCAGCGCCGGCAGATAGTCTTCAACAAAAGGCATGGGAGGCAGTGCATGCGCCTCCTGCGAATCCTGATCCATACTGGTACCCACGTCGCCCGAGGACATCACACGTCGATATTCCCCGCCCGCAGCGCGTTGTCTTCGATGAAGTTGCGGCGCGGTTCGACCTCGTCGCCCATGAGCATGGTGAAGACGCGGTCGGCCTCGATGGCGTCGCCGATCTTGACCTGCAGCAGGCTGCGGACGTTGGGGTCCATGGTGGTTTCCCACAGCTGCTCGGGGTTCATTTCACCCAGACCCTTGTAGCGCTGGCGGCCCGTGGTGCGCTCGGCTTCGGAGATCAGCCAGGCCATGGCCTGACGGAAGTCGCCGACCTTTTCGGTCTTGGCCTTCTCGCCTTCGCCGCGTGTGACCTTGGCGCCTTCGCCCAGCAGGCCGACGAAGTTCTGCGCTTCGTCGGACAGGGCGGCGTAGTCATGGCTGCGCACGAACTCCTGGGTCAGGATGGAGCTCTTGATATTGCCGTGGTGATGGCGGCTGATGCGCAGGATGGGGTGCTCGCTGTTGGGGTCGATCTCGGCCGTCACATCGGCGGGCACGCCGGTGGTGGTCAGCTCGCGCAGCTTGGCTTCCAGAATCGGGGCGCACTCCTGGGCTTCCTCGATGGTGTCGAGCTTGATCTGCACGCCGTCGGCAATGGCGCGCAGGGCTTCGGCATCCATGAAGTTGGACAGGCGCTCGATGACGGTTTCGGCGGCCAGGTGCATGTTGGCCAGCTTGGCCAGCTCTTCGCCTTCCACGGTGCGCGGACTGTCGCCGCCGGTGTTCACGCTGGCATGGTTCAGCGCGATCTTGAGCAGGTATTTGTTGAGGGCCGGGCCGTCCTTGAGGTAGAGCTCTTCCTTGCCGTTCTTGACCTTGTACAGCGGCGGCTGGGCGATGTAGATATGGCCGCGCTCGACCAGGTCGGGCATCTGGCGGTAGAAGAAGGTCAGCAGCAGGGTACGGATGTGGGCGCCGTCCACGTCCGCATCGGTCATGATGATGATGCGGTGGTAGCGCAGCTTGTCGGGGTTGTAGTCGTCGCTGCTGCTCTTGCCCGAGTCTTCGCTGACCTTGCCGATGCCGGTGCCCAGGGCGGTGATCAGGGTGATGATTTCCTGGCTGGACAGCAGCTTTTCGTAGCGGGCCTTTTCCACGTTCAGGATCTTGCCGCGCAGCGGCAGGATGGCCTGGAATTTACGGTCGCGACCCTGCTTGGCAGAGCCGCCGGCGGAGTCACCCTCGACGATGTAGATTTCGCACAGCGCAGGATCTTTTTCCTGGCAGTCGGCCAGCTTGCCGGGCAGGCCCATGCCGTCCAGCACGCCCTTGCGGCGCGTCATTTCGCGGGCCTTGCGCGCGGCTTCGCGGGCGCGGGCTGCCTCGATGATCTTGCCGCACAGGATCTTGGCGTCGTTGGGGTTTTCTTCGAGGAAGTCGGTCAGGCTCTTGGCCACGATGTCTTCCACGGGCGCGCGCACTTCCGAGCTGACCAGCTTGTCCTTGGTCTGGCTGGAGAACTTGGGCTCGGGCACTTTCACGCTGAGCACGGCGCACAGGCCTTCGCGCATGTCGTCGCCGGAGACTTCGACCTTGGCCTTCTTGGCCATTTCGTTGTCGGCGATGTATTTGCCGATCACGCGGGTCATGGCGGCGCGCAGGCCGGTCAGATGGGTGCCGCCGTCACGCTGGGGAATGTTGTTGGTGAAGCACAGCACCTGCTCGGCATAGCTGTCGTTCCACTGCATGGACACTTCGACACCGATTTCGGTGCCGGGAATGCCGCCATAGGTTTCCGCAGGGCGCGAGCCGTTGGCATGGAAGGTGGTGGGGTGCAGAACCTTCTTGGTGCCGTTGATGAACTGCACAAAGCCCTTGACGCCGCCGGCGCCCGAGAAATCGTCTTCCTTGCCGTCGCGCTCGTCCTTCAAGCGGATGCGCACGCCGTTGTTCAGGAAGGACAGCTCGCGCAGGCGCTTGGCCAGAATCTCGTAGCGGAACTCGAAGTTCTCCTTGAAGATCTCCTGGTCGGGCAGAAAGTGCACCTTGGTGCCGCGCTTGTCGCTGGCGCCGACCACGCGCATGGGCGAGACTTCGGCGCCGTCCACGACTTCGATCAGGCGGTTTTGCACAAAGCCGCGCGAGAAGTCGATTTCGTGGCGTCGGCCGTCGCGGCTGACGGTGAGCTTGAGCCAGACGGACAGCGCGTTCACGCAGGACACGCCCACGCCGTGCAGACCGCCCGAGACCTTGTAGCTGTTCTGGTTGAACTTGCCGCCGGCGTGCAGCTCGGTCAGCGCGATTTCGGCAGCCGAGCGCTTGGGCTCGTGCTTGTCGTCCATCTTCACGCCGGTGGGAATGCCGCGGCCGTTGTCGATGACGGACAGCGAGCCGTCGGCATGGATGGTGACCAGAATGTCGTCGCAGTAGCCGGCCAGCGCTTCGTCGATGGAGTTGTCCACGACCTCGAAGACCAGGTGGTGCAGACCGGTGCCGTCCGAGGTGTCACCGATGTACATGCCTGGGCGCTTGCGCACGGCTTCCAGGCCTTCCAGGATCTGGATTGCGCCTTCGCCATAGCCGCCTGCATCTGCGGCGGTCTGGGTGTCTGGCTTGTTCTCTTCGGTCATGAAATTACCTTGCTGCTACAAGGTCAGGAGCTGTTGGTGCCTGACCTGCATAACTTTCAAATGAATACTTGCCTGAAATCATTACAGGACGAGCAGTAGCTGCTCCTGTTATTTCAGGCAATGAAATGGCTGGCTGCGTTCGGTTCACTCAGATGCGCATGGGCATCACGACGTACTTGAAGCTTTCGTTCTCGGGGATGGTGACCAGCGCCGAGCTGTTGCCGTCCTGCAGATCGATCTTGACCATGTCCTGGCTCATATTGGTGAGCACATCGATCAGGTAGGTCACGTTGAAGCCGATCTCGATGGTGTCGCCACCGTAGTCGATATCGAGTTCGTCCATGGCCTCTTCCTGCTCGGCGTTGTTCGACGCCACGCGCAGGGTGCCGGGTTCGACCGACAGACGCACGCCCTTGAACTTGTCGCTGGTCATGATGGCCGTGCGCTGCAGCGATGCCAGCAGCGGGGCGCGGCCCAGAGTCACGCTGTTGGTGTGGTTGCGCGGGATGACGCGGTTGTAGTCGGGGAACTTGCCTTCGACCAGCTTGGTCACGAACTCCATGCCGCCAAAGGTGAACTTGGCCTGGTTGTTGGCAAACTGCATCTCGATGACGGGCTGGTTCTCGCCGCTGGCGTCCGACAGCAGGCGCTGCAGCTCCAGCACGGTCTTGCGCGGCAGAATCACTTCCTGCTTGATGGGCACTTCCACATCCAGCGTGGCGCTGGCCCAGGCCAGGCGGTGGCCGTCGGTGGCCACCAGGCTCAGGGTGTTGCCTTCGGCGACGAACAGAATGCCGTTCAGGTAGTAGCGGATGTCCTGCACGGCCATGGCAAAGGAGACCTGGCCCAGCAGGTCCTTGAGCACCTTCTGCGGCACGCTGAAGGCGGGACCGAAGGCGGCCGATTCCTGCACCAGCGGGAAGTCTTCGGCGGGCAGGGTCTGCAGCGTGAAGCGGCTCTTGCCGCCCTTGAGAATCATCTTGGACTGCTGCGTCTCCAGGCTCACGGTCTGGTCGCCGGGCATGGTCTTCAGGATGTCGATCAGCTTGCGGGCACCGATGGTGGTGGTGAAGTCGCCGGCGTCGCCGCCCAGCTCGGCCGTGGTGCGGATCTGGATTTCCAGGTCGCTGGTTGTCAGCTGCAGCGCATTGCCCGTCTTCTTGATCAGCACATTGGCCAGAATGGGCAGCGTGTGGCGGCGCTCGACAATGCCGGCCACCGATTGCAGGACCGCGAGAACTTTGTCTTGTGTGGCTTTCAGGACGATCATGTCAACCTCAGTGATTTAAGTGCGCATATGTTTTGACGCGGCGGCGTCCGCAGGGCAGGGCGGACGCTCCCTCATGCCGCGTGAATTCCCCATTTTGCCCTGTGTGAGTGACATTCATGTGGGAGTTTTTTAGAGCGTGCTCAAGGTCTCTACGTCGGCGCGAGGAGATCGTGAACACGCTCTTAACCCTTGAGCGTTTGTTCCAGCACATGCAGCTGCTGGTTCAACTCGGTGTTGGTCTGGCGCTCGCCCGCAATCTTGCGTACGGCGTGCAGCACCGTGGTGTGGTCGCGGCCGCCGAACAGCTCGCCGATCTCGGGCAGGCTTTTCTGCGTCAGCTCCTTGGCTAGGTACATGGCAATCTGGCGCGGCCGGGCAATGCTGGCCGGGCGCTTCTTGCTGTACATGTCGGCCACCTTGATCTTGTAGTAGTCAGCCACCGTCTTCTGGATGTTTTCCACAGAAATCTGGCGGTTCTGAATACTGAGCAGATCGCGCAGCGCCTCGCGGGCCAGCTGGATCGACACTTCCTTCTGGTTGAAGCGCGAATAGGCCAGGATCTTGCGCAGCGCGCCTTCGAGCTCACGCACGTTGGAGCGCACGTTCTTGGCCACGAAGAAGGCGACTTCCTCGGGCATGTCGGCGTTCTCGGCGCGGGCCTTGTTGATCAGAATCGCCACGCGCATTTCCAGCTCGGGCGGCTCGATGGCCACCGTCAGGCCCGAATCGAAGCGCGAGACCAGGCGCTCGTGAATATTGGCCAGACCCTTGGGATAGGTGTCGGACGTCATCACGATATGGCTCTTCTTGGCCAGCAGGGCCTCGAAGGCATTGAAGAACTCTTCCTGCGTGCGGTCCTTGTTGGCGAAGAACTGCACATCGTCGATCAGCAGCAGGTCGAGCGAGTGGTAGCGTTCCTTGAACTCGTCGAAGGTGCGGCGCTGGTAGGCCTTGACCACATCCGAGACGAACTGCTCGGCATGGATGTAGAGAATCTTGGCGTCGGGCTTGTCCTTGAGCAGCTGGTTACCCACAGCATGCACCAGGTGGGTCTTGCCGAGACCGACACCGCCGTAGATGAACAGCGGGTTGTAGAGATGACCGGGCGAGCCTGCCACATGCATGGCGGCCGAGCGCGCCATGCGGTTGGCCGTACCTTCGACCAGCGTCTCGAAGGTGAGAGCCGGATTCAGCCGGGTGCGGAATACCGGTGCGCTGGCCTCTTCGCTGGTGACGGTGGGCACAGCGACATTGTGCGTCTGCGGTGCAGCCTGCTGTGTCGACGACGGAGGGCGCACATAAGTACGCACAACGCTTTCGCGCTGAGCAAGTGCTAACTCAAGAGTGACGGGTTGGCCGTAGAGCGACTCCAGCATGGCGGAGATGCGACCCGCATACTGGGCACGGATCCAGTCCAGCTTGAAGCGGTTGGCCACATAGACGGTGACCTTGGAAAAATCTTCTGCAACGAGTGCCGTCAGCGGCTTGATCCAGGTGTTGAATTGCTGCTCTGGCAGCTCCTGACCCAGTTGCTCAACGCAGACCTGCCACAGGGCCTGGCCTGCATCATTGGTTGGTTCCTCTGTCAT